>NZ_CP030073.1 GCF_003261055.1 Streptomyces cadmiisoli | reverse complement strand
CGAGGTGGCCGTGTTGGGTGTGGAAGGTTTCGAGGGTGGCCATGTTGGCTTGCCAGGCTGCTTCGTTGTCGTCCCAGATCATGTCGAGGTCTTCGAGTTCGGTGATCCAGTCGGGGTCGAGGGTGCCTTGGTGGTGGGCGGTGCGCTGGCCGGTGATGAAGGTGCCGAGGTGGTAGCCGTAGGCGTCTTCGTAGTTGGTGGGTACGCGCAGGTGGCCGTGTTCGGTGTGGTATCGGATGGCGGCTGCCAGGCCGGCGCGGCGGGGTTCGGAGAGGGTGGCTCCGGTGGCGGGCCAGGCGATGAGGTCCATTGCGCGGGCGATGTGGTGTGGGTCGAGGGTGAAGTCGAAGCGGAAGCGGCGTGTGATCAGTCGGTGGGTGTCGCGGTCGAGGCGGTGTTTGGCGTTTTTGCGGGGGGCGCGGGCGGCGATGGACTGGTCGTGACGGCGTAGGGCTGCGGTGATGAGCCAGAGGGCCTCGTAGGGGGTGCCCAGGAGGTCGGTGGGTTCGGCGTCGGGTGGGATGTAGGCGGGGATGACCAGGCTGGCTGTTTTGTGGTCGAGGGTGGGGGGCTTGCGCAGGGCGCGGCCGAGGGCTTGGACGATGCGGCGCACGCTCGCGGTGCGGTCCGCGAAAACGATGCCGTCCACGGCCGGCAGATCTACGCCTTCGCCCAGGACTTGGGCGTTGGTCAGGATGCCGCGGTGGGCGGTGATGAAGCGGTCCTGGATCTTGTGGCGTTGGTCGGGGGTGTGGGTGCCGTTGATCGACTGCACGCTGAGGTCTGCGGCCCAGGTGGGGCGTTGGTTGTCGGGGAGGGTGCGCAGGGTGTGGGGGAACTGGCGGGCGAAGTCGGCGGCGTCCGCGATCTGCTGGAAGTAGACGATCACGTGGTGGAGGTCGTGCTCGCGCATGGCTTTGAGGACGGCCAGGTGTAGTGCGCTTGTCCGCCGGGTCGTGGGGTTGAAGGCGGTGTGGAGGTCGGTGTCGGTGAGGGCGCTGCGCAGGTCGGTGTCGGTGATCGTGGGAATCAGGAGCTGGTAGTCGGCCAGGACGCCGTCGTCGATTGCATCCGCGTGGGAGTAGGTGTGCAGGCGCTTGCCGAAGACCTTGACGTCGTCCATGGAGGCGATCAGGGACGGGGCCTCCCACGCGGGGGCGGTGGCTGCGGTGCGCTTGGGCTGCGGGCGCGTGTCGGGGGCTTCGGTCAGTCGGGGGGCTTCCCATTCGTAGGGGGTCGCGGTCAGGTACAGGCGGCGGTCGGCCAGGATCCGGGTCTGGTCGTGGATCACCGTCCACTGTTTGTCCCAGCTGCCCGCGGTGCGGTGGGCCTCGTCCACGACCAGGAGGTCGAAGAGGGGGACCGGGAAGATCGTGTGCTGAGTCTCCTCGATCCTGGGGAGGGAATCGAGCGTGACGAACACGGTCGCCCGCTCACGCCGCTTGGTGCGCTGAGCAAGCCAGTACGCCAGGTACTCCGGCGAACCCGTGGACACCGCTCCCGCAGCGGCGAGCAGCGGGTGCTTGCCGGCGTCGACGGAGGAGACCGCCATCAACGGCTCGCGGCGGCCGTCGGCGCGGGCCGCAGCTGCCCACTGTCCGAGTAGGTCCAAAGACGGCACGGCGATGAGGAGATGTGTGGCGTTCAGGGCCTCGGCGGTGCGTAGCGCGGTCAGGGTCTTGCCGGTCCCGCACGCGGAGACGATGTGCCCCCGCGAGCCTGGATTCTTCAGGTGCCGGACGGCGTTGTTGATCGCGTGTTGTTGATCGGGGCGCAGCGTGCGGCGAGGGACAGCGGGAGCGGAGACCGGGGGTGTGGCTGCGGGCTCGGAGGCAGGGGGCATCATGGACAACCTCGGCTCATGACAGCAACGGGCATCTCTCATGCTCCCGCATGGCATGGGGCGGTACCGACTGGTGGCATCGCGTGGTTCGGGCTTTCTTGAGAATCGCCTCTTTGAAGGGGGCGGGGTGTGTTCGCACGTTGTGCATGGCCAGTCCGTCCGGTGTGAAGGACACTCCCTCACGCAGTGGTTGGGGTGGCCCTGTTGGGATGGGATAGCTCGATTTGAGGCTGCTATCGCACCAGGGATTGTAGTCCGCTGGTCAGGTCGGCCTGTGCTATTTCGTCACGTTCGGCTGGTGTGAGCCAGCGGGCGGATGATCCGGTGTTGGTCCGCTCCACCCAGAGCACATCGTCAACAGCCTCGGCGACGGCGTGAAGGTGGCTGATCACCATTACAAGGCGGTCGCCGCTGGCCTGGGTGCGCAGTACCTCGAGGGCCAAGTCCAGTGCGGTGGTGTCAAGGGCTGCAAAGCCCTCATCGAGGAATAGGGAGCCGACTGCTGATCCACTGCGGGAGTGCAGTTCGGCAAGTGCCAGAGCCAGGGCGAGGGATGCCATGAATTTCTCTCCGCCTGACAGGCGATTCGGGTGGTGGGCGACTCCGGAGCTGCGACTGATGATGTCAAAGTCGTCTGCGAAACCGAATCGGCCGTCGGACATTTGTCCGAGCAGGTCGCTGGCAACGCCGAGCAGTGCACGGGTTCGCAGCGTGGTGAGGTGGCCCAGGAATTTGGCGTCGACCAGTTCGCGGCGTAGTACCTCAAGGGCTTCATAGCGGGCTTCGCCTGCTGCGATGGCGAAGTCCAGGTCAGCGGCCAGCTTGATCTGGTTCTGTGCTTCTCGCTGTTTGCAACGCTGGTCTTCGGCTTCTTTGGTTGCCTGCGCTGCTGCGGCAACGAGGGGGTGAAGTGATTTGGGTGTGGTCAGGTCGGCTGAGGCGTCGAAGCCATCGGTGTCGGCGAGTGCGGCGGCACGTTCGTCGAGGCTCCGCTTGGCGGCGGCTGCCCGTTCTGTCGCCGTGATGGCTCGCTCGGTGAGCTTGTCGCCGAGTACCGAGGTCGTTGTCGAAAGGGCAGCGGCGTAGTGGCGGACTTCGGTGATCGTCGGCTGGGTGGGCGCTACTGGCAGTGGTGGTTGGTTGGCCTCATCGAGTTGGGTGCTCGCCTGGTCTGCAGCTTGGGCCCACGAGTCTAGGTTGTCACGCAGTTTGTCGAGGGGGCGTTCCAGGCAGGTGCGGGTGTCGTGGTCAAGGATGCGCTGGTCGGTGAGTACCGTGGTCTTCGCTGCTCGGGCTGCTTCCCTTTGGCCGATCAGTTCTTGGAGTTCGGTCTGTAGGGCGATGACGGCTGTGGTGGCGGCGTCCGTCTGTTCGGTGATGGTGTCGATCGGGTCGTGCGGCAGCATCGCTTGGATGCGCGGGGGAAGTGTACGGACGTTGGTGGCGGTCCTTTCTGTGGCCCGGGCGTGCCGCTCATGAGCTGCAGATGCATCGGCTTTATCGCGTTGGTGTGCTTTCTTGCGGTCTACGTGTGTTTTGCGGTCTGCTTCAATCCCAGCGGTGTGGCGGTGTTCTTCGGCCTGCAGATGTTCGGCGTGTGCGGTGGCCGCGTGTTCGCATGCGGCGATGGCGTCGGTGATCGCCGCTGTGTCTTGCTCGGGATGGTGCTGGTTTGGTGGTGCGGTGCCGTCGGTGGTGGGGTCGGCCAGGGTCGCGGTGGCTGTGGTCAGACTTGCTGAGGCTGATGCGGCGTCGAAGTCTGTGCATGCTCTGGTGGTCAGGGCCGCAAGGCTTCGGAAGGCTCGTACCGCTTGCTCGGTGGTCTCCTGCGCTGTCTGCTGTGCGCTTTTGTGCTGGTGGTCGCGTTCGAGCACTGCTTCATCGGCGGCTGTCACGGCGGCGCGGGCTGCGGCACGCAGGTCAACGGCTTTGTCGTGTGTGCTCTTGGCCTGCTCTCGTTGCGTGTTCGCCTCGGTCAGTTTGTCTGCGTCGGCCGGTGCGGGGTGGAAGTCGGCCGGGAGCTGCTGGCGGCATACGGGGCAGTCGTCACCGGTATGCAGTTCGGCGGCGATCGCTGCGGCCTTCTTCTGCAGCCGCAGCGCCTCGAGGTGGGCTTCGGCCGCGGTGAGATCTTTGTGGGCCGCAGCTGCCTTCGCCTCGACCGGGCCGAGATCATTATGGGCGGATTCTCTACGGCCGACCGCGGTGGCGTGGGCGCGTGCGGTGTCAGCGACGCGTCGGGCCGCCGAGAGGGCTGTGTCCAGCGCGGTGCGAACTGCGGTGGCGTAGGTGCGGATCTGCTTGCTGGTCTCGGTGGCGGCGCGGGCTGCTTCTGCCATCTTTTCGGTGTGTGCGGCTTGTTCGGCCAGCTCCGCCTCGGCCGTGGTGATGGCGTCGCGTTCGTCGTCGAGTTGTGTGGTGAGGGAGGCCAGCCGGTCGCGTTCGCCGCGGTGTTCCTCGGCGGTTTCCGCGAGGGTCTTCAAGAGCATCGCGGCTTGGGCGAGGGCGTCTCGGCCTTCTCCTTGCGTCTCTGCCGCGGTGATGGCTGTGGTCAGTACCTCTTCCCTGGCCGCAGCCTGCTCGGCCCGCTGGTTGAGGGCGTCGCGCCGTGCGGCAAGGTCGGTGGCGACGCACTCGAGTGCGTCGAGGACGGTGCCGGCGTCGGTCACCTTGTGCGTTGCCAGGTTCTGGGAGGCGCTGGTGGCCGCCGCCGATGCGTCCCGGGCTTGCGAGATCTCTTCCTGCAGTGTGGTGATGTCGGCAACGGCGGTGTTCAGGTGTTCGGCCTGGGCTGTGGCCGCGTCGGCGGCCGCACCGGCTGCTGCGGCAGTCTCTTCGGGGTTGTCCGGCATGGGGGCCCTTTTGGTTCTTGCGTCGCCGAGCAGTTGCTGGAGCGTGCGGCCGTGGCGGGCGGCCAGGTTGCGGACTGTCTCCAGTGATTCGGCGCCGAACAGCTCGCGGAGCCGTTCGCTGCGTTCCTTGGGAGCTGCGGTGAGAAGCTGGTCGAACTTGCCCTGTGGGAGCAGCCCGACGCGCAGGAAGGTGTCGTAGCTCATCTGCAGCACCGTTTTGATGCGGTTGTCGACGGCGGTGGCGCCGTCGGTCTCCTCGCCGGTGTCCAGGTTTTTCAGGTGGTGCCGGCCCGCGTTCGGGTTGGTGGCGTGCATCGTGCGGTGGACACGCCAGTTCTGCCCGTCGTGTACGAAGGTGAATTCGACGCTCATGGCCTGTATGCCGTCGGAAATGAGCTGTCGGGGCTCCTTGGCGTCCCAGGAGCTTTTGCGGAACAGGGCGAACGCAATGGCGTCAAGCAGGCTGCTCTTGCCGGCGCCCGTGTCGCCGAGGACCGCGACCAGGCTCTTTCCGGTGAAATCGACGGTGACCTGGGCGGGGTAGCTGCGGAATCCGGTGAGGGTGAGTGTCATCGGTTTCATCGCGTGGTCTCCGCGTCGGTGGTGTCGATGCCGGTCAGCAGGCTGGAGCGGTCAAGGGTGTCGAGGGGCTGGCCTGCGATGGCCGCGGTCAGCAGCGTCTCCTCGCAGCACGGTGTGGGGTCCTCGGGGTCGGGCTCGGCTCGCAGGTGGGCGAAGGCGGCCATGGCACGGTCCAGGGCCGGGCCGCCTGTGCCACGGTCGGCGAGGTAGTCGTGCAGCAGGTCGTCGATGTCGGGCAGTTCGGTGGTGGAGGTCTGCCGGTCCAGCACGCGGTGTGCTGTGCCGGTACGGCGCTCGTCGATGTCGACGAGCGTCGCTTGCGGCAGCATCTTGGCGAGGGTGGCTGGCAGGGACGGGTCGAAGGCGTCGACGTTCACCACCGCTTTCACCCAGGCGTCCCCCACGCGGGCGGCGCGGTGGGCGATCTGTTCCAGGGTTCCCTCGAGGCGGACCAGACGGCGGCCTGTGGTAAGCGGTTCGAGTTCGATGCGGGGATTGGTGTCCGGGCCGATCTCGGCGAGCACGACGCTCTTGGTATCGCCGGTCTCGCCGAAATCCATCTGCAGGGGGCTGCCGGCGTAGTAGGCGGGGAATCCGGCACGGCCGACGGGCTGGGGTTTGTGGATGTGGCCGAGGGCACCGTAGGCGACGTCGGGCAGGTCCGCGGATGCGGCCGCATACTCGGCGCTCAGGGAGATCCGCCGCTCCGAGTAGGACGGGAGGGCTCCTTCGATGAACAGGTGGGCAGCGAAGATGAGGATGTCCCGAGGGCCTCGGTCGGCGGTCAGACGTCGGTAGACGTCGGCTTGTACGGTTCGCATCCGCTCGGCGTAGGTCGCGGTGGTCAGGGCGGGGTCGGCGAAGTCGTAGGTGAAGCGGTTGGGGTGCAGGTAGGGCAGTGCGCCGATGCGCAGTGTGAACTCCCCGGTCTTGGTGGGGTATTCGGCGGTGAGCAGCCTGTCGGGATGGGCGTCGGTGGCGAAGCGGACCCGGGCCTGGTCTCCTTCGCGGACGCCCATGTCGTTGAGCATGTACTCCACGAACGTCAGGACCTGAGTGGTGTCGTGGTTGCCGGCAACGACGACCACAGGTGCGATCGTGCCGAGGCGGCGCAGTGTCTGGGCCGCGCGGCGCATGTCGTCCAGGCTCGGCCGGGGGCCGTCGAAGAGGTCGCCGCTGTGCACGATCAGGTCGGGGGCGAAGTCCTCGGCGATGTCGATGATCTCATCGAGGACGGCGTCGACCTCGCTGTCACGTCGGTGGCGGCCGATCTGGCGGCCCAGGTGCCAGTCGGAGGTGTGGAATACGCGTCCCGTCACGGGTGCCTCCAGAGCAACGGCCAGTAAGGCGGCGCGGGCTGCGCCGCCGCGGCCGGAGGTTCAGTGACTGCGACTGTACCTCGAATCACAGGAAGAAGTCTGGAAAACTCTGGAACTCTGGTAGCGTCTGGTACATGAGTGATCCCCTGGACGCCCTGGAAAAGAGCATTGGCACCCTGCGCCGCGCGATCCGCGATGCCACCGCAGCAGGTGACGCCGAGCGGGCCGGCGAGCTGCGGATGCAGCTGCGCCGCGCCGAACGGGCCTGGGACGCCCTCCTCGATGCCAATGAACCGGCGGCCGCCGCGCCCCACTCCGTGCCGGAAGCGACTCCGGCCGCCCGGGGGTCGCAGCTCCCGGCGCGCGAGCATGTCCACCGCGCCCTGATGCTCCTGAGGGCGCCGGCCGCGCCCAAACTGATCGTCGGGGTGCACGAGGCGTTTTTCCCGGGTGAGTTGTCCGCGTCCAAGCTGTCCAGCCTGCGCCGGGACGAGGAGCGCTCCTATCGCTCCAGTCCGGGAGCCCGGCCGTACTATCTGTGTCCAGCACTGGCACACGACTTGCTGACACCGGTGCGGGCACTGATCAGCATCAGCACCTGGACGCTGGAACAGCGCGTCATCGGCCCGCTGTCACCGCGCGTGGACTTCCTCACCAGCGCGATCGGCATCGCCGAGGCAGTGCATGCCTCGGCCGGGTCCACTGCGAACGGGCCCAGCCCGGAGGCCATGCGGCTGCTGTGGCGCTTCGCCGTCAGCATCCCCGATGCCATGCCGAAGAATGTCTCCGGTCACGAGGGTGCGCTGGATGCGCAGCAGGTGATCGATGCAGCCCTGGCCGAGCTGGAAGTGCATACGGACGCCGACCGTGCCACCCGGACGGCAGCCGCGCGGCGGGCCCGTAAGTCCCTCGGAGACGACGAGCAGTTGTTTGGCGCGCCCCTGCGGGGCGTGACGCATCTGCGGTCGGCCCGTGCCTGATTCCGCTCCCGCATCCTTATTCTCCCCCTCAAGGATCTACGAGACCGTGAAAGAACCAGTCGACGACCGCCTCGCCGCGCTTCGCGGATCCGCGAAGCGCCTGGACTACAACGCCCGGTCGCTGGCGGCCCTGGAGAACAACCCGCGCTGCACGCTGCGGGCCCTGCTGGACGCCTCCGGCTCCGACAAGGCCGCGATCGCCGCACACGTCGGCCATCCCCCGTCTTTCGGCCAGTCCTCCTTCGCCATCACCCGCGGCAACGCCTTTGAGGCGATGGTGAAGGACAACGGCTGCGCGGAGCTCCTGCGCGTCCTGCGCGAGACCTTGAAGCTGACACTGCCGGAGGTGGGCTACGAGGACCTCAACGATGTCGGCGGCGACGGCCGTTCCAAGGAACGCCACGAGCGCACCGAGGAGGTCCTGCTGCGGGCTGCCCGGGGCGAGGGCGACGGTACCTTGTTCGACCACCCGATGCTGTGCCTGCTGATCGGCGGGCACAAGGCGTACCTGGAGCCGGACCTGGTCGCCCTTCGCATCGACGGACGCTTCTACGTCGTGGAGATCAAGAGCTTCCCGATCATCGACGAGCAGGCACCCCCCGCACAGGTGCGGGCGGCGACCACGCAGGCGTGCGCGTACATCATCGCGCTGCGCGACCTGCTCGGGCGGGCCGGCATCGGCGAGGAGGTCGTCTCCGACACGATCGTGCTCGTCGCGCCGAAAGACTTCACCAACCGGCCGACCGGTGCCTTCGTCGACGCCCGCAAGCAGGTGGCCGCTCTAACCCGTCAGCTGTCCCGCATCGAGCGCATCGGGGACCTGGTGGATCTGCTGCCCGAGAACCTCACCTTCGACCTGGCCCCGGACCCGGAGAATCGGCCCCGGCGCCCGGCCGAGGAGCTGACCGAGGCGCTGGACCAGGTCCTTGTGACGTACCGCCCGGACTGCCTGAACCACTGCGAAATGGCTTTCTACTGCCGCTCCCGCGCCCGCGCGGAAGCCTCGCTGGATGTCCTCGGGCCTGTGGTGCGCGAGCAGTTCGGCGGCATCGACACCACGACCATGGTCATGGGACTGGCGCGTGGAGAACTGACGCCGAGCAAGGACCAGGTGGAGATGGCCGCGGCCCTGCGGCACGCCGCACGGCTGCGCGCAGAACTGGAAGACCTCGGGGGTGCGGCATGAGCGTGCTGTCGGCGCTGGCACACGTGCAGGCGATGGAATCGATGCAGGCGGTGCCTCTGACGAAGTTCCGGCACCGACACCTGTCCGGCCGGCCACTGGTGATCGTCCCGCTGGCCATGGCCGGAGAGGCCGGGGCTCCGCTGGCCGCGATGGTCGGCTCCGCCAAAAGGAACGGAACCCTGCTCGTAGTGGCCCAGCCCCGCAACCGCGACCAGCGGTTCGCGTTCGCCGCCGACCTCGGCCAGATCGTGATGGACTACATCGACTCCTTCCGCCAGGACCGCCGCGGGCAAGGCGAGCGTTCCCGGTACACCGACGCGCCTCAGATCCTGGTTCCCAACCCCAGCGGCGTCAAAGCCCTGGCCGACCTGGGCCGCATGTGCCGCTTCCGCGCGACGTCCGGTCCCTACGCGGTACCGGACGTCGTACCGGAGTTCGGCATGTGGCTGACGTTCCTGATCGAGCGGGCCGAACAGGCCGGCACCTCCCTGCTGCTGTCCGTCACCGAAATGCTCACCGAGCACTGGGCGACAGGCCAGAGCACGCTCGAGGACCAGAATCTCGCCTCTCTGATGGCTTGGATCTCTCCCCCGTCGGGCTTGAGCGTCGAGCAGGCCATGGCCGATGCGGAGAATCCGGACGTGTGCCCGCCAGCAGGCCCGTCGACCTCCCCCGAGTTCGACAACCGCGACCTGGCCCCGGCGATCAGAAGGTTCGACACGGCCCGCACGCTCGGCGATCCGCATGCGCTGGCCGCCGCCGAGGCCGAACTGCGGGAACTGATCGCGGGACAGATCCAGCCCACCTGGCGCACGGTGTGGCAGGCCATATCACTGCTGCGCTCCGTACCCGAAGCACCGCGCACCGCCAAGCGCTTCGAGGGCGACTGCAGGGATTTCACGAAGTACTCCGACTACCGGGACTCCGACGGCCTCCCGCAGCGCAAGCGGGACACCGCGATCGGTGCAGCCCGGCGGCTGAGCCGGCTGGAGCGCGCGTTGGCTGAATTCGAGTCCGACATGGCGTTCGACGACCGTTTTGTGCTGGCCGACCGGCGCAGCGCCGGTGAGGCGTTCGCCGGGACAGTCGTGGAGACCGAACCAGGCCGGACAGCCACCACGGACAACAACAGGCGGGTGCCGCGGCCACTGGTCACCGTCCGCACCGAGGATCCCGTGCGGCTTGCCGCCGACACCAAGCTGATCAGCCCGTCCATGCCGGCCGGCCACAAAGCCATGATCGTCTCTGTCCTGCCCGACGGCGATGCCACACGTATCACGGTGGAGGTCAACGCCGGCATGGGACACGGCCGCGTCCCGAAGCCGGGCACCGTCCCGGAGCCCGGTCAGTACGTCGCCTACCTGCCCGATCCGGGGTGGCGCCCGACACCGCAGTTCCCGGCCTCCGACGCCACCCCATGGACACACAGCGCCTCCGACACGAGCAACACCGAGGTACCCGAGAACGCCGCCGCAGAGGAGTGGGGCAATGAGGACTGACACCACCGCGACGCCCGAACCGGCCGCCTCCGACCCGGCGACGGCCGCCACCGCTGCAACCCAGGCGATTCTCGCGAACATGGCCAACGGGCGTCACAGGGCCGTCGTCGTCGACTCTCCTCCCGGCGCTGGCAAGAGCACCCTGGTCGTCCGCGCCGCCCACGAACTGACCGAGGGCGGCGAGCGCCCGATCATCGTCGCCCAGACCAACAACCAGGTCGACGACCTGGTCGTGCGCCTGGCCAGAGAGCATCCCAGCATCATTGTCGGACGGCTGAGCTCCAGCACGTACAACCCGCCTCCCACTCTCAGTGCCCTGACGAACACAACCGTCGCCCGTACCCTGGCCGACCTGACCGGCTGCCGCATCATCGTCGCCACCGCCGCCAAGTGGGCCACCGTCCGCGACGCCACGTTCGGCTGGGCAATCCTGGACGAGGCCTACCAGATGCGTTCGGACATGCTGCTGCAGATCGTCGAACGCTTCGAGCGGGGCCTGTTCGTCGGCGACCCCGGCCAGCTGGACCCTTTCACCATCGTCGGCACCGAACGCTGGATCGGACTGCCACACGACCCCACGCAAAACGGCGTCAGCGTGATGCTGGCGCACAACCAAAACATCCCCATGCACCGGCTGCCGGTGTCCTGGCGCCTGCCGTCCTCGGCCACGCCCACCATCTCCCGGGCGTTCTACCCGTTCACCCACTTCACCGCCGGAACCGGTGAAAGCGCGCGCGCCCTGGAGTTCTGCACCACCGGGTTCGGCCGCACCGATCTGGACGAGACACTCGCGCAGGCGTTCACCACCGGCTGGGCCCTGCACGAACTGCGTCGCCGGCACGTCCCGCGCACCGACACCGAAACCCTCCAGACCGCCGCCGACCTCGCCGGCCGGCTGCTGGACCGCGGAGCGGCCGCCACCTGCGAGCGGCACCCTGGCGGCCGGCCCCTGCAAGCCAGCGACATCGCCATCGGCGTCACCCACCGCGACCAGGCCGACCTCGTCCGGACCGCGCTCGCCCGGACAGGCAGCCCCAGCGCGCCAAGCGTGGCGGTGGACACCGCGAACCGGCTGCAGGGCCGGGAGTTCGAAGTCGTCATCGTCGTACACCCCTTGTCCGGCCGCCGGGACGCCACGGCCTTCCACCTCGAGGCCGGGCGGCTGTGCGTGCTTGCCTCCCGCCACCGGCAGGCGTGCATCGTCGTCGCCCGCGAGGGCATCGCCGACCTCCTGGACAGCCACCCCTCGACCGACCCGGTGCACCTGTCCGTGCGCGCCAAATTCCCCGACGGCTGGGAAGCCAACCAGATCATGCTGGACAAGCTCGCCCAACACCGCATCGCCGCATGACGCCCGGGCGGACGCCTGTGCGCGAGGTGAAATTCCGTCAGGATTCGCAAGTTCATTCGCTTTTCGGGTTTTGTCAGTGCCGGTTTCTACAGTGAATTCATCTGCAGTGCCCAGAGCGGGACAGATGTTGCATGCGATCAGGGGGTTGCGTGGATTTCGATCAGGTCACGGAGCTTGTTCGCCATCCGGCATGGGTGCTGCTGCGCGCGGACAACGCCGCCTTGGTGTTGTCCTTCTGCGGCACGGTGTTCGTGGACGAGAACGCGCGCGGTGTGCCGGAGACCGTGCTGGAGTCCCGGCTGGACGACCGGCTCTACCTCCTCAACGAGGAAAAGCCCGGCTCCTTTCCCCGGTCCGCCGACGTGTATCTGGCGGAGTGGACGAAGAACGGCTGGCTGCGTAAGTACTACCCGCCTGGGGAGGATGAGGCGCATTTTGACGCGACTGCGGCCCTCGAGAAGGCCGTGGCCTGGGTGCGGGATCTGCCCGCACGTTCGTTCATCGGAACCGAGTCCCGTCTGAACACCGTCGTCGCGCTCCTGCGGCAGATGGCGTTCGGAACGGAAACCGATCCGCAGACACGCATTGACGAACTGCGCCGGGAGCGTGACGCGATCGACGCCCAGATCGCCCGGCTGCGCGCGGGTGAGGTCGACATGCTGTCCCCGCTCGCACTGCTGGACCGCTACCAGCAGGTGGAGAGCACCGCGGTCGAACTCCTGCGGGACTTCCGCGAAGTGGAGGCCAATCTTCGGGAACTGGACGTACGTCTGCGCCACCAGGTCGCCACCGCCGAGGGCGGGAAGGGAGAGCAACTGGCCGCGTTCCTGCTGGACCGCGACGAGATCGCCCGGTCCGATCAGGGACAGAGCTTCCAAGCGTTCTTCGATTATCTACTCTCCCCCCGCCGCCAGCAGGAATTGCGGGAGCTGCTGCAACAGGTCAACCAGCTGCCACAGCTGGAAGGCAGGGCCAACCAGAACCTGCTGAAGATCCCCTTCGCCTGGCTGGAGGCAGCCGAGAACACCCAGGACACGGTCCGGCAGCTGACCGAGCAGTTGCGCCGCTTCCTGGTCGACCGCAGCCGAGCAGAAGACCGCCGCGTACTGGCGCTGGTGCGCTCCATCCAGCGTCACGTCACCGCCCTGGAAGGCCGGGCCAACCTGCCCGGCATGGCGCTGGACGTCTCTCAGGCACATCTGACGCTGCCGATGGAGCGGCGCCTGTACATGCCGGTCGAACGCATCGAGCTGGACACCGCCGCTGTGGAGGAATCCGACGACGCGGAGGTGGACATCTCCGAGCTCTTCTCCGGCGTCCGCGTCGACACCGAGGCGCTGGCTGGTCATGTCCTGGAGGCGGTCGCTGCAAGCCCGAGCGGCCAAACAAACCTGGCCGCCATCGTGGACGACCACCCGCTGACCCTGGGGCTCGCGGAACTGCTCGCCTACTTCCAGGTGGAGCATCCGGACCTGGACATGATCGTGGACCCGGACCGCACCGATCTCCTGGTCTACCCGCGCGTCCACGTGCCCGGGCGCACGCAGGCGAGGGTGCCGCACGTGACGTTCGTACGCGACGAAGGCGGCACCGCCGCCGGAAAGGCGGAGCATCAGTGAGCGACGCCCTGACCGTCCCCGTGGTCCACCTGCTGAAAGCGGGTGTGCTTTATCAGAGCGATGCACCTGCCGTCTGGGAGCAGATCGTCAGCCAGCAGGCGGCGATAGGCGACTACCTCAGCGTGATCGGCCTCGACGTCGTCATCGACCGCGCCGAGGGCTACGCCTACGTCCGACAGCAGGATCTCGACTCTCGTGACGACGGCGCCACGGTGCCGCGGCTGGTCACCCGCCACCGGCTCTCGTTCCCCGTCAGCCTGATGCTCGTCCTGCTGCGCGGACGACTCGCAGACAGCGACACCGACTCCGCCGACCCGCGCCTGGTACTCACCCGCGACGACCTGGTCGAGATGATCCGCGGCTTCCTCCCACCACGCAGCAACGAAGCCCAGCTCGTCGACCAGATCGACGCCCACATCAAGAAGCTCGTCGACCTCAAGGCACTGCGCCAGACGAAACAGACCGGCACCTACGAGGTCCGCCGCCACATCAAGGCCCTGGTCGACGCCCAGGCCCTCAACGACTTCAACGACCTCCTCGCCACCTACCGCGACGCTGCCTCCACCACGGCCAAGGACGACACATGACCCTCACCACCAACCCGGCAGCGCTCATCCCACGACAGGCAACCACCGCAGAGCCTGTCGGCACGTCCGGCGTCGGCCCCGGTTACCGGCTCACGCGCCTGGAAGTGCTCAACTGGGGCACCTTCCACCGCACCACCTGCACCTTCACCATCGACGGGCACTGCGCCCTGCTCACCGGGGGCGTGGGATCGGGCAAGTCCACCCTCGTGGACGCGCTCACCACGCTGCTTCTGCCCGCCCACAAGATCGCCTACAACAAAGCGGCAGGCGCCGACGCCAAGGAGCGCGACCTACGGTCCTACGTTCTGGGCCATCACAAGAACGAGCGCGTCGAAGCCTCCGACACCACACGCCCCGTGGGACTGCGCGACCACACCTCCTACAGCGTGATCCTGGGCGTCTTCACCAACTACACCCTCGGCACCCACCTCACGCTCGCCCAGGTCTTCTACTGGACATCCCCGAACAGCACCGGGCAGCCCGAGCGGTTCTACCTCACCGCCGAGGCACCGCTGTCCATCGACACCGACTTCACCGGCTTCGGCACCGACATCACCGACCTGCGCCGGCAGCTGAAACAGCGCGGGGCCACCATCCACGGCAGCACATACACCCAGTACGGCAAGGCACTGCTCAGAGGCCTGGGCATCCCCAGCCTGCAGGCCCTGGACCTGTTCCACCAAACAGTGTCAATGAAGGCCGTGGGCAGCCTGGACGAGTTCGTCCGCGAGCGAATGCTGGAGCCGTTCGACGCGAAGACGGCCGTCGACAAGATCGTCGCCCACTTCGACGCGCTCACCGCCAGCCACAACGAAGTCGTCCGGGCCCGTCGGATGATCGAGGATCTGACGCCGATCGTGGTGGCATGCAACCGGTACGACACCGTCCGGGGGGAGATCACCGCCCTGGACAAGCGCCGCAGTGCCGTCCCCGCGTTCTTCGCCCAGCACCGCCACCGGCTTCTCACGGCACGTCACACCGCGCTTATGTCCGGTGCGGCGGAACTGGAGGAACTGCAGTCCACTCGCGAGCGGCAGCTGGAGCAGCTGCGCGGTACTGCGGACGGCCTGCGGCGCCGTATCGACGGCGTCGGCGGGGAGAAGCTCATCTCCCTGACCGGCCGGATCAAAGAGCTCGGCCGCGAACGTGAACGGCGCCGCAAGCGCGCCACCGAGTACGACACCTGGCTCGCGCAGGCCGGCATGGATCCCGTCACCGACGCCGCCTCCTTCCGCGAACGGACCGACCAGATCTCCACCGCCCGCTCCCGGGCCGAGGAACAAGAGCAGCAGGCCCGCGGGAAACTCGACAATCTCGCCATCGCGCGCCACGGCAACACCACCGCGACCGACGCGCTGCGGCGCGAGATCACCAGCCTGCAACAGCAGCGCTCCAGCATCCCCGCCCAGTTGCTGGCCCTGCGCCGCGAACTCGCCACCGCCACGGGCGTCTCCGACGAGGTCCTGCCGTTCGCCGGCGAGCTGATCCAGGTCCGCGACGACGAAGCCGAATGGGCCGGCGCCGCCGAGCGCGTACTGCACGGGTTCGCCTTGTCCCTGCTGGTCCCACACGCCCACTACGACACAGTCTCGGCCTGGGTCAACGGCCGTCACCTGGGCCTCAGACTGGTCTACTACCAAGTCCCCGCCCACACACCCCTCACCACGCTGCCAGACGACCCCACCCTGCTGACCGCCAAACTCCAGCTCAAGTCCGACAGCTGGGCCCGCGACTGGCTCGCCGCGCGGCTGCGCTCGCGTGCCGACTACCTGTGTGCCGAAAACCTGGACGCGTTCACCCGCACCACCCGGCCCGCCGTCACCCGGCAGGGCCTTATCAAAGGCGGCGGAGGCCGCCACGAGAAGAACGACACCCACCGCATCGACGACCGGCGCAACTGGGTGCTGGGCTGGAGCAACCAGGCCAAGCTCGACGCCCTCCTCGCCGAGGCCACCCGCCTCACCCGCGAAAGCGCCGACATCACCACGGCCACCCGGGAACTCGAGAAGCAGCAGCGGGCCCGCGCCGGAACCAGTGCCGCCCTCACCCTGCTGGCCAGCGTCGACGCCTACGCGGAACTCGACTGGCCAAGCACCGTCGCGGACATCGAGCAGTTCGAGCAGCAGAAGAGCGCCCTGGAAGCAGAAGCCGGTCTGGACAAGCTCACCGCACAGCTCCGGCGGACCGAGGACGAGATCGTACAGATCAGCAAGACGTTCACCACGGGGCAGGAGGAGCTGGGCGGCCTGCGCCGCGACGTCCAGCACATCGCCGACCTGCTGGACAGGACCACCACGTTCCTCGCGACGTGCGACCTCGACGGCATGGCGGAGCACGAGGACGCCCTGAGGAAGTTCCTGCCCGCGGCCGACGGCGACGGCCTCCTGGAGATGCTGGACGACGCCGAGCGTCATGCCGAAGAACGGCTGCTGCGCAGCAGCAGCAGCCGCCACGACGCCCTGCGCCACGCCAGCAGCCAGGCAGCGGGGCTGATGACCGCCTTCCGCGGCAGATACCCGGTCCACACCGCCGAGCTGGACAACACCATCGAATCCGCCGACGGCTACCGCACGTTGCACAGCCGGCTCACCGACGAGGACCTGCCCCGGTTCGAGGAACAGTTCCTCCTGTACCTGCGCACCAACGTCATCCGCGACATCGCTTCCTTCCAGGCCCATCTCGGTGCTCAGGAACAGCAGATCCGCGAGCGCATCGACGTGATCAACACCTCGTTGGCCGGCATCGACTACAACCCGGGGCGCTACATCCGGCTCAACGCCGCCCCCACGCCGAACAGGGAGGTCCGCGAGTTCCAGCACGACCTGCGCGCCTGCACCAGCGAAGCGCTCTCGAACGACGCCGGCGACGCGTACACCGAAGAGAAGTTCCTCCAGGTCAAGGCGCTCCTCGACCGCTTCAAGGGCCGCCCGGAGCACACCCGTCTCGACAAGGAGTGGACCGCCCGGGTCACCGACGTGCGGCGCTGGTTCGTCTTCTCCGCCAGCGAACTCAACCGTGAGGACGACGCCGAGTACGAAGTCCACTCCGACTCCGGCGGCAAGTCCGGCGGCCAGAAGGAAAAACTCGCCTACACCATCCTCGCTGCTTCCCTCGCCTACCAGTTCCGCATCGACCCCACCGCCGCCAAACCCAAGACCTTCCACTTCGTCACCATCGACGAAGCCTTCGGACGCGGTGACGACCCCTCCGCCCACTTCGCCCTCGACCTGTTCCAGCGCCTGGGTCTGCAACTCCTCGTCGTCACCCCGCTCCAGAAACTCCACGTCATCGAGCCCCACGTCACCCGCGTCGGCTACGTTGACCGCCCCGACAAGACCCGCTCCCGCCTGAACAACCTCACCATCGAGGAGTTCCGCGCCCGCAAGCAGGCAGCAGCCCAGCAGGCGAACCAGCCCCCGAAGGAGCAGTCGTGACCCCGGCAGCATGGACCCGCCCCGAGCATGTGGTGGAAACCCTGCGCCGCAAGTGGACCAGCGGCCGCTACCTCACCGCCGCCGCGGGCGGTCACCCCTTCGAACCCATCGGAGTGCCGCTGAAGGGCCCGACCGCGGCCGACGCCCTGCAGCACTACGAGCAGGCGCTCGCCTGGGCCCAGTGCTGGGCCCCCGACCGGAACCCCCATCTGCGCATCCAAACCAAATCCATCGGCGGCCGCAACGGCACCCCGTCGAATACCGTTCCGGCCCGAGCCTGGGTCGACACCCGCGACCGCCTCTGGATGCTGCTCCGCGTCACCACCCAGGTCGACAGCTTTCACACCCTGCACGAGCAGACCGCACGCCAGGACCCCGGCATCGCACGGTGGATGGCCGACCATCCCATGAAGGTCCTCGCCCACGCTGCAGACTGGCACCAGCTCGTGCGCACCACGTGCTGGATCCGCGACCACGACACCGAGGCGGTCTACCTGCGCGAGATCGACACCCCGGGCGTTGACACCAAGTTCATCGAGACCAACAAAGGAATCCTCGCCGAACTCCTCGACTGTGTGCTCCCTGAAAGCCGCGTCAACGCCATCGCACCGAAGAGCGATCTCGTCGCACGGTACGGCTTTCGCACCAAGCCCATCTACATCCGCCTTCGCTACCTCGGCGACTCCCCCCTGCCATTCAGCGAACTCACCGTCCGCGCCGAGGAACTGGCCCACTGGTCCCCAGGGGTACGCACCGTCTTCGTCCTCGAGAACGAGATCACCTACCTCTCACTGCCAGCAGTCCCCGACGCCATCGCCATCCTCGGCTCCGGATACGCCGCCGCCCTGCTGCGTCATCTGCCCTGGCTCGACGATGTCGACCTCTGCTACTGGGGCGACATCGACACCCATGGCTTCGCCATCCTCGACCAGGTCCGAGGACGCTTCCCGCACACCACGTCACTGCTCATGGACCGCGCCACCCTCCTCGCCCACGAGTCCCACTGGGGCCAGGAGAAGACCCAAGCACGCGGCGGCCTGACACACCTCACCCCCGAGGAGGCCCACCTCGACCGGGACCTGCGGACCGGCGCCTACCGGCCGCACCTGCGCCTGGAGCAGGAGCGCATCGCCATCACCGCCGTGCGAGAGGCACTGACACAGCACCGGGAATGACACCCAGGGCTGCAGACACCGGACAGCCGCGGACCAGGGCCGTGGTTGTCGAGGAAAAGGCCGCTTCCGCGTCCGCCAGGCAAGCGGTCTGGAGCTCCCCATGCTCCAGCCTCTGCCCCTACGAGGCCCACAGCCTACGGGCGCGGCCGAGCACGACAGACACGCCCGAATCTTGATCACCCGCCGCGCTGGGGTGGGTCCGTGAGTCGTTTTGCGGTTCTGGAGATGCAGCAGCGGCCCGCCAGTGTGGCGGGCCGCTGCCTCAACGAGTCGTTGTGCCTCAGCGTGAGGCACTCATGATGAGTCTGCCTATAGGACGGATCTCGTTTCAACTTGGTGGGACGGCAGAAGAATGGTTCGCATCAGCGGCGCCTTCCATCTGTCATGCGGTCAGGGTGCTGCAAGTACTCTTCGATTTCCCTCACCAGCTGCTTTGCGTCTTCACTTAGCCCTGGGTTGGCTGCAGCACTCAGCGCCATTTGAACTGCCGCAAAAGTGCGGGATCCAGCAGTTGCGCCGCTGGCTTTCCACACGAACAGTGCTGCACTTTCTTCCAACTCAGGTGGCGGAGAAGAGTCGACTGACGTATTCTCTTGCTCCTGCTTTTCCGCATGAAGCATTTCCAGATAGTCCGCCGCGTCCGCGTCGCCTCGTTCTGCCGCCCATTGCCACCAGGCCAGGGACTCTTCATCCCTGTCCAGATATTCCAGGAGTTCCGCGATCCGGCGTGTTTCCTGTGCAGTGGCTTTCCGCGCGCACTCGCGTGCCAGCAGTAGGACGAGTTCACCCTTGGCTTCGATACGGTCTGGGTCGTCCGGACATTCGGCGGGGGCCGGGGGCCAGCCGGCAAGCTGGCCCCCCTCCGCCTGTGCCGAGTCCTCGGGTGTCCGCGGACTCTCCGAAAGGGCCTGCTCGGAGCGTTCGAGCAGGGCCCATACGGCGAGGAGCCGGATGGCGCCCTGCTCGTTTTCCCTGTCCCAGGTGGTCATGCGGTTTCCTCCTCGCCGGTCTCGTTGACGAACTTCTTCAGGTTCATGATGGCCATGCGGATGTACTTCTTCACCGACTCCTCCTTAAGGCCCAGGCGCCTCCCCGCTTCTTCAGGACTGAAATCCTGAAGAACGCACAGGGTGATGGCCTGCCGCTGCCGGTCGGGAAGTTTGGCGACTAGTTCATCGATACCCTCTTTGATCATTTCGTAGGCGGCATCGGGAATACCGGTCTGGGATTCCTGTTCGGGCAGTTCCTGCAACGGGGCAGGAACCATGCGCTGGTTACGCCGGAACTGGTCGATGACCGCGTTCCTCACCGCGGTACGGCCGTAGGCGGCCCGGTTACCGGGCCGCGCCACGATCTTTTCCCACGACGTGAACATGCGCATGTACGCGACCTGCACGGCGTCTTCGGCGCTGTGCAGGTCGCCGCCTGCTTCGGCCCGGGCTACGCGGGAGAACGCCGCGCTGGTCTCGAGGACGAACGCCTCGAAGTCCGTGCCCCGGTCGGGCTCGGTCACGCAGCCTCCTGGGAGGTGATCGCCCGCTGGTCCGGCTCCGAGTGCTTGTAGAACAGCCACGCCGGCTGCCCTTCCTCGAAGCGGGCCGCGGCCCCGCCCTCCGGCAGCGCCGCCGCCATCGCAATCATCGTTGCGCGCTGCTCGCGCTCCGTGCGAACGTGCAGATACACCGTCAGGCACATCTCCATCGCGCTCTTCGTACGGCGCAGCGCGTGGTACGCCAGGAACAACAGCGGGATCGAGATCCCACCCGCGCCCGTCCACTCCAGCCAGGTCACCGACCGGCCTCCCGTCATCGACTCGTTGATGAGGGCCTATCGCCCTCACCACCTACACGCGCCGAGAGGCCCGAATCCGGACGCCGTGACCCAACTTTTTTCCCACGCAGCCCTATTGCCACGCCAGACCCTTACTGACCTGCAGAAACACCGACCCGTAGGGGCCGGGTCAGAGAACTCGTCGTGCAACCGGCCAGAAACAGCGGGCGACTTCGAGGTGCCCGCGCCGGCAGGGCAGGCCCGAGTCGGCACCTGCTGCTGGTTTCAAGCCGGAGACCGACGCGTGACCGGTGACACCACACAAGTCGTACAGATGTGCCGGTCGGCAATCCAGTGCGGGCGGTTCGGCCAGATCTCCCGCTGCCGCCGGTCCCCGGCGCCATCGCCGTCCTCGGCTCCGGATACGCCGCTGCCCTGCTGCGTCATCTGCCCTGGCTCAACGACGTCGACCTCTGTCACTGGGGCGCCAACAACACCCATGGCTTCGCCATCCGCGACCAGATCCAAGGACGCGTCCCGCACACCACGTCACTGCTCATGGACCGCGCCACCCCTCCTCGCCCACGAGTGCCACCGGCAGCAGAAGACACAGACACGCCTCACCCCGAGGAGGCCCGCCTCGACCAGGACCGGGGCTACCGGCCGCACCTGCGCCTGGAACAGGAGCGCACGCCATCACCGCGGTGCGAGAGGCACTTGCGCGGCACCGGGCCTGACACCCAGGGCAGCAGACACCGGACAGCCGACGCCAGGACCGTGGCCGGGGCCACTCCCGCGTCCGACCGGCCAAACAGTCCGCGGTCCCCTGCACTCCAGCCTCCACCCCTGCCGGTCTCACAGCCACGGGTCGCGGCCAAGCTCGACGAACACGCCCGAATCTTCGTCACCCGCCAGCACCGACCGGCAGCCCGCCGGTCAACAGCGACCGACACCTGGAAGGCTGAACCAATTCGGTCCTTCGAGTTCCTGTCCAGCCACGCGATGCAGCGTCTACGGGAACATCAGCCCAGGCCGGAGCTCGCCGACGCCTGCGTGGCCTGCACGATCGGGCACGACCCTGGTCACCGGTAGAGGAAGTCCGTCCAGCACCTCTGGAGTCCGGCGACCAGGGTGACGGCGGTGTCCGCCGCCTCGCGGCGCTGCGCAGGTTCACGGGCGGTGTACATGCCGCTGCTGGTCCGTCCCCGAGCGCGGTACTCCGCGGCGAGCCGGCAAAAGGTGAGCGAGGGGCGAAAGAGGGTGTCCGCCGTCGCGGCTTCGTCGACAAGCTCGGCCGGCAGGCCACCGTACACCTCGGTCGCAATCCAGCAGGCCCAGTCCACCAGCTTGTGCGTCGCCCCCGCGTCCTGAGCGAAACGGTCGAGCAGCATCGAACGGCAGTCCTGGCATCCGTCCGCGGTTGCGTACAACAACTGGTCCAGCAGGGCGTCCTCTGCCCGGTCCGGAACGTCGGGCAGGTGCAACCTGGACGGCGGGACGAACTTCCGGCGCTGTTCCGCCCTTTCCCTGTGCGGATGGTCAGTGGTGATCACGATCCGTTTTCACGCCTCCCCGGCACGCTCGTCGTGCAGCACAGCTCATCATCGCGCGTCCCCGCGTGCGGATGCCGGTCTATTCACGCTTGAAGGCTGCCTTCGAGAGTGCGGACGCAGCAGGCGGGCCTGGTGGTGCCAGACCGGGCCGGGGTACGGGTAGTCGAGCGCCGGGATGGGGTGGCCGGCGTCCCTGACGAGGGCTGTGCGGCGGTAGCCGAAGGATTTACTGAACAGATGGAAGTGGCCCGGTGCACCTTCGAGCTGACGGAAGAACCGGGCGGCTTGCAGATAAGGCCGGGCGTGGGGCGGGATCGCGTACCGGACGCGGGGCGGCAGATGCTCCTGGTCGTACGCGCCGCTGAAGGGCTCGGGCAGGGCGAGCCGGGAGCCGTCGTGATGCACGTCGTCGACGGTGGCGTGGACGAGGCGGTCCACAGCGAGGGCTTGAGCTTGCGGTCCATCGTCTTGTTGCCCGGCGAGGCGGCCTCGACACCTTCGGCATGCGCTGGTGACAGGGTGCTGTGCCGCAAGCTGTCATTGGGTGGCGGCTCTGCGAACGCGGTACTTCCAATGTGAAAGGGACCGCACAACAGTCTCGGCCCCGATGGGGTTAGCGCTGTGCACGTAGACGGTGCCGATCTGGAACGGGTGTCCATAAAAGGCGGCCTCTTCCAGGAGGGTCACCACCGGCATGATGCTGTCATCCCCGCCGAGGTCGTGGTCGAGCCAGAGCTCGTCGATGAAGATGTGCTGGTGCTCCTGGAGGAGTTGGACTCCTTCACGGCTCGTACGGGCGAGCCGTGTCGCTCGGGGCAGCGCCCTGAGGTCGTCAATGGCGAGGATGACCGGTGTCGGTTCAGGAGAGGGCTGCTGCACCCGACCATCATCCCCGCAGGGCGGCGGGCAGGTGTCGGCAGCGGGCGGCGGTGTGCCAGTCCTGTGCGGGGTGCGGGTGTGTGACGGCCGGGAAGTCGAGGCCGGCGTCGCGGATGAGGTTGTCGAAGCGGACGGGGGTACCGAAGCAGCCGGCGAACAGTCCGAGGTGGTCGGTGGTGCGCGGGGTGCGGCGGCGGAAGGCGAGGGCGGCGGTGAGCAGGGGGCGGGCGCGGGGCGGGATGGCGTACATGTGCCGCGGGCCGGGTGGCGTGCCGATGTAGATCCGCGAGTCGCGGTCGATGGCCAGGCGGGTGGCGTGCTCGTCGACGCTGGCGATCTGGGTCATGGCCAGCAGGGACTGATCGGTGCCGGTGAACAGCAGGGCGGCCGCTGCGGCAGCGCGCAGCGGATTGGGCAGGTGTGTGGCCAGGGCGTGGGCCCGGCGGGGGGTGATCGGCACGGTGGTGATTCCGGGGCCGCCCCGCTCGATGAGGTCGTCAGGGACGTCGAGTTGGAGGTGCCGGCTGAGGAATCCTCTCTGGGCTCCGCGTACGCGGGCGAGGGTGTGCTGGGGGCTGGGGCTTGAGACGGTGAGGCGGGCCAGGAACAGGCGCAGACCTTCCAAGTCCGGCCAGTGACCGCTGCTTTCGGGGACGGCGTCCTTGTCCTGGGGGACAGCGCCCTTGGCATCCTTGGTCCGGGGCGCGGCCGATGGTGCGGGTCGGCGGGTGAGCCAGGTGCGGGCGGCGGCGTAGCCCGCCTGGTACTGGCCGTCGGTATGGGCGAAGTCGGCCTCGTTCAGGCGGCGCTTGCACTCCTCGCGGAAGGCGGCCACGTCTGTTCGGGGCAGGTTGGGCAGCCGGTGCACATGATCGGACGGCGGCGGTCCCGGGCACCGGCCCGGGGCGGGCGGGCCGATGGCGTCCAGGATGGACGCAGTGTCCGATATCGTCCGCAGATCGGTGAGGCGGGCCGCGGCCAGCCGTGTGCGCAGGCGCAATTCGGCGGCTTCGGTGGGTGTATGGGCCACGAGGACGAGGCGGATGCCGGTCTCGGCACGCCAGGTGGCCAGGCGCTCCAGGCGTTCGGGTGTGAGGCGGTGGGCGCGCAGCACGGTGGCTTCCCTGATTCGGGTGGTCAGGGTCCAGCAGGTCACCGCGCGCCAGGCCGCGTCGGTGGCCATCCGCTCGGCGTCAGGGCGGGCGAAGCTGTCGCGGCCCATGGCGCGCAGCAGGTCCAGGGCGAGGTAGGCGAGGCTGTTGGTGTGCGGGGTGGGGTCCGTGGTGATGCGGCCGTCCTCGGGGTGGGCACGCTGGTGAGCGGCATGGTGGATGGCGTGGTCGTCGCCCGCATCCAGGAGCAGCCAGACGGGCGGCACTGTGGTCGGCGCACAGGCGGCAAAAGCGGGTGGGGTCATGGGCGGCATGAGGTGTCGATGCGGTTCAGGGTGTGCTGCAGCAGGCCGGGGTCGGGCTGGTGGCGGCCGGTGGCCTTCAGGGTGCGCTGCACGTGGTGGGTGAGCAGGGCCCAGCGGCGCAGGCTGCCGGAGGCGAAGACGCCGTCCAGGAAGAGGAGTTGATCCGGCGTAGTGGTCTGCCACATCGGGTGCAGGGCCTGGGCCGCGTACGGGATCTGGTCGCGGGTGAGCGGATAGAGGGTCAGCCACCGTGCGGTGCGGGTGGCCAGCATCTGCTGGGCGCGCAGCGCCTTGGCACCGCGCTGGCCGGCGATCAGGACCACGCACAGGCCCGAAGGGGTGGCGTCGTACAGGAACCGCAGGTACTCGAAGCAGGCCTCGGGCATCCGGTCGGCCTCGTCGACCACCACGATGTAGGGCTGGGTGGCGAGCGTGCGGCGGATGAGTGTGTCGGCGAGGGCGGGTGCGGCAGGCGCGGTGCCTGGCAGGCCGAGGGTGTGGTGCAGGTGGGTACGCAGATCGGCCGGTGTGGGCCTGGCCCCCAGCCGCAGCAGGAGGCGGGTCGTGGGGAAGCGGGTATGGGCACAGTGGTGGACGGCGAAGGTCTTGCCGACTCCGGCGTCGCCCAGCACGCACAGAAAGCGCCTCTGCCCGTGGGCGTCGGCCAGG
The DNA here is from genome assembly GCF_003261055.1 of Streptomyces cadmiisoli. NCBI lineage: Bacteria > Bacillati > Actinomycetota > Actinomycetes > Kitasatosporales > Streptomycetaceae > Streptomyces > Streptomyces cadmiisoli. Next base: position 9,244,656 of record NZ_CP030073.1, on the reverse strand, counting down.
GCGTCCTCGACGGCCGCAAGTGAGGGGGTTGCGACGGTGCGGGCTCCAGCCAGGCCCAGGAAGTGCAGGCGCCGGGGCGCGGCTGCGGTGGCCGGGGACAGCGGCTGCGTGCCGGTGTCGGGCAAGGCGGCTGGGTGATCGGTCAGCATCGGGCCAGGGCCCAGTCGACGACCTCGTCGTCGACCTGTTCGGCGCCGAGATAGTCCATGCCCTTGAGCACATGCTTGGTCACCTTGACCCACTCGCGGAACGAGCCGAGCGCGTACTGGGTGTCGATCCGCTTGAGCAGCGCTTCGTCCACGCCCCGCCACACGGGGTGGGAGTCGGGAACCGTTTTGAGGATCTCGTCTTCGGTCATCGCCAGGATCTCCAGACGGATGTAGATCCTGGAGGCCAGTGCCGGGTCGCTCTGCAGCGTCTCGTAGGCCTCGCGGCCGCCGACGAACATGATGGCGGGCTGGGGATCGCAGTTGTCCCACAGTTTGCGCAGGAACTCGAAATTCTCTCTGCGGTACTGCTGTGCCTCGTCGCACACGATGACGTACGGGCGGCGCGGCAGGCTCTCACGCAGCAGTTTGTCGAACGCGGTCGGTGTGCCGGGCATCTTGCTGTTGAGCCGCATCTGGTGGAACAGCTCCTCGCGCAGGTCCTTCGGCCCGGGGCGGGAGCGGGCGAAGTCGAGCGGGAGGATCAGGTCCGGGTTCATCTCCTGGACCGTGGCCCGGGTGGAAAAGCTCTTGCCGAGCCCCGGGCCGCCGTAGATCACCGACATGGCCCTGGACTCGACGGTGTCGATGACGGTGTCTTTGATCTGCAGCAGGGTGTCCGTGGCGACCAGGGTGGAGTCCTTGAGGCCGAGAAAGTGCTGCGGGCGCAGGTCGGGGCGGCGCCTGGATGTCTGGCTCGCCAGGGCGGCGGCCGGCTGGCGGCGCTGGCCGGGGTGTTTGCGCTTGGGGGCGGTCGTCACGAGGCGTCGTCCTTGGATGCGGTGTGGTTGAGGTCTTGGCCGGGTCGTTTCCACGTCGCCGGAACGGGGGTCAGGGGCCGGTACGGCTGGGCGCGGCGCCGCGGCGTGGCGGGCGCCTTCGTGCCGTCGAGTTCGGCGCGGGCCTCCTGCTCGGTCATGCGCAGGGCACGGATGGGCACCTCGGGCCGGGTGGACGGCAGGTGGCGTTCCCGCCGGCGCTCGCCGGAGCGTTGCAGGGCACGTCGCAGGCTTTTGCTGTGCTCGTCCCGCTCGCGGAGCACCTTGGCGCGCAGTTCCTCGCCGGCCTCGTTGCTGAGGAAGGCCCGGCCCAGGTAGCGGTTGCCGCGAAAGGTGTACAGGTCGATCTCGTGGGTGTGATGCGGCATCCACCGCACCCGCACCTCGAGCCCGATCCGGCCCACCCCGTTCTCCGGCATATAGGCGCGGCCCCCGAACTCCACCCCATGGCTGGTGATCTTGCGGACCCTGTGGTCGCTCTCCAGCATGAAGGCACGCAGCTCGCAGGCGCGCGGCTCGGGCCGGATCTCAGTGGGATCCGCCTGCCAGGCCTCAAGCGGCGTCATCCCCGTGCGCTCGATGACATGCACGGTGTTGTGCTTGTGAACCCACTCCCCCAACAGGCCCACGAACGCCTCGAACGTCAGCGGCGGATCCGAATCACCCAGACGGCGGCGGTGATCGAGCCGGGGCGCCTTCGTGTAACGGGGCAGATCAGCGAAGAAACGCGTCATGCTCGTACGGTTCAGCCGCTCGACACCGCCCTTGTGCCGGGCACTGCGCACACGGTGCACAGGGACACCGAGCAGACCGAAGGCCCGTCGGACCGTTTTGGACAGGAAGTCGGCACCGCCATCCACGCGCACCAGATAGGGCAGACCGCCGGCCGGACCATAGGGCTCCTCGCGCAGCACCGCCATACGCACCGCCGCCAGGACCGAACCCCGGTGCGCGGAGCCGGCGGTGACCGCCCAGCCCATCACATGGCCAGTACCGCGGTCCTCGAACCACGTCACCCACACCCTCGACGTCTTCCCGTCCGGCATCAACACCACGGTCTCGGCCTGTTTGTGATCCCCCTCCCACACCTCGTTCCGCGCCACCGCCGGCCGCTGAAAGCAGGGATCGAAACCGCGGGCCGCCGGGATCCCCTCGCGCAGGCCCGCCATGAAACCCGGATCAAGATCCCGCGCGATCGCATCGTGCAGCGTCGTCAGCCCCGGCGGCTTGCGGCCCGCAGCCACCGCCATCTCGACCAAACGCTCGTGAGCGCGCTTCACGTTGCCCTGATAGTCGGCAAGGACATCGATGACCTCCTCGGTGACCCGGAAACGGCGGCGTTCCGGCTTCTCCGCGGATCCGGTCTCCTCCGCTTGGGCCAGCCAGCTCCACACCGTCCTCTTGTGCACGCCCACCGCGTCGGCGACCAGCCGCACATGCGCCGTCGTCAACTCCCCCGCGGCCCGCAGCCGCAGCAGCTGAGCCACCGCCGCAACCCTCAGCTCATCCCGATGCCGCCCCAAACCGTCATCCCCGGTCCCCAAAGCGGCCACGGTCTCAGAAGCGTCGCCGCCCACCATCACCAGAGCCGATACCCGCACACAGAGCGAACCGGTAACCAAGCAGTGATCACAGCACCAGCCTCCGGACAGTCAACTACCGCCCCCACACGAGGCAGTTCACGTCACACCCGTGACAGGCGCGACGAATGAGACGCTAAAGCCGACACCCCCGACAAGAGCCCCGCCGATCACCTGGACGGATGACAGAGACCCCCCTTTCACCTCCGACTCACAACCTCATGCGCTATAGAGCCCGCCTCGAAGGAGATCCGACGAACACCCCACCAACCGATCCGAGAACACACCACCACCAAATCCGGAACACCACCACCAAGATCAACCAGCCGAAACACCCACCGGCCAGCACAAAAACAAGCCAGCACCACTGACGAGAAAACCCGAACACCCCAGTGACACCCTCCCCGAACCTCACACTGGTCCCCCGAGGTGCGTCCGCTCAGCCCGCCCGCCCTTGTCCTTCTTTCTTCCTGTCTGGGGCGGGGTGCCGGGGGTGTGCAGAGGGGGATGTCGGTGCCCCGACCATGCGCGGAGACTTTGGTTGATCTGGGGATATGCGGGTGGTTGGGGAGATGCTTGTGTCGGAGATGTTGTCGGAGATGTTGTCGGAGAAGGTGTAGGAGTCGGTGTCGGAGTTTGTGTAGGAGTTGGTGTAGCAGACTTATGCGGCCTAATGGACATGTTGAAGGTGATTCCTGGCCGGAATCGCCGAACGCGTCCACAGGTGGAGCATCACGGCGCTGACTCAGCGTTGGGAGCGGGCGTCGGCGTGAGTGACGGTCATGTGTTCGGCGGCGGGCGCATGTTGTGCGTCCGCGGGCGGGATCCCTTGTGCGTCGAGGAGTTCTCGCGTCTGCCTGGCTGCGGCTGCCTGGCCGAGAGTGGGGTCTGGGTGATGTGCGAGGCTTACAGGGAGCCTGAAGTGCTGGGCGGTGGCTGGCAGTTCTTCACTTGGGGTGGGGTGGGTCGGAGGCTTCGGGGGGGTTGCTCCACTCCCACCAATAGGTATTATGGAACTAGTTTGGAAGGGTTGGCCCCCTGCCGGACCGCCGAAAGTTCGTCACCCGAAAGGAAGCCCAAAGTGGCTCACGAGATCGAGCAGTTCACGGACGGCACCGCCGCTTTCGCATCCGCCAACACGAGTGCCTGGCACCAGCTCGGCACCGTCACCGACGGCGCCATGACCGCCGAGGAGGCCATGCGCATCGCGTCTCTGTCCGGATGGAACGTGCGTCTGCTGCCCCTGACCGCGACCGACATCACGGCCGGCGGCACCACGCCGGTGGAGGTCGCGCAGCACTTCGCGACCGCGCGCACGCATCCGAGGACCGGCCGTACGCAGACTCTGGGCGTGGTCGGCAGCGACTACCACCCCGTGCAGAACGAGGAGCACGCGGAGTTCCTCAATCTGCTGGCCGACGAGTCCGGTGCGCACTTCGAGACCGCTGGATCGCTCAAGGGCGGCCGTCAGGTGTTCCTGACCATGAAGATGCCGCAGGGTCTCACGATCGGCGGGAACGACGACGTGGACCTGTACATCGCAGCGTTCAACAGCCACGACGGCGGCTCGGCGTTCCGCGTCGTGGTGACACCGGTCCGGGTGGTGTGCGCGAACACCATGCGCGCGGCCATCCAGGGGGCCCGGTCCTCGTTCATGGTGCGGCACACTGCCGGCGCCAAGGCCCGTATCGCGCAGGCTCGTTCCGCCCTCGGTTTAACGTTCCGGTACGCCGAGGAGTTCGAGCGGGCGGCACAGCGCATGGTCGAGGCCGAGATGACGCTCAGTGAGCTGAAGTCGGTGGTGGACGAGCTATGGCCGGTCAAGGACAGCGGCCACGCACGCGCCAGGACCAATCAGCGCCAGCGGTGGGGGGCGATCTCGAACCTGTTCGAGCACGCCGACACGCAAGCCGGCATCCGGGGCACGCGTTGGGCCGGTTACAACGCGCTCACCGAGTACGCCAACCACGTCGCCCCGACCCGCGGCAAGACCGCCGCCGAGAAAGCGGAAGCCCGCGCCGAGCGGGTCATCAGCGGAACGGCGAACGACCTGATGGAGAAAGCATTCGCCCTCACCACGGTCTGACCTGATCAACACCAGGCGGGCACCCGTACTCCCCCACCCCCGCGGGTGCCCGCCCGGACGCCCCGCAGCCCCGCAGCCCCGCAGCCCCGCCCAGGGCACACCGCCCGGGCGCGAGGCGCGCACCCCGCCATAAGGAGCGCGGAGCGCCCCCGGACTGCCCTTGCCGCGTGGTGGCAGCGCGTCGCGGCTGCGGAGCGGGCCGCGCGCGGCAACGCGTCTGAGGCTTCCTGCGCTCATGCCGCGCCGGCTGACACCGAGCGAGTCGGCGCCACCGCCCACCGCCCCCACGGATGGCCTTTCATGTCCATCCCGAAGTGGAAGATCAAAGGCATCGTCGACGATCTGACCGTGTGCGGCTGTTGCGGCCGCCGCGGACTCGGGAGCGCCATCGCGATGGTGCCGCTGGGCGCCGACGGGAACGAGGACGGCGCAGCCGAAGACGGTCGCGCACTGCGGCACGGCGTGGGCCGCTACCACGCTGAGCTGGACGCAGAACGAGGTCACTGGCGCCGCGCGTGCCGCCCAGGCCGAGTCGGATCAGCGTGACGCCCAAGCCCGCCGGATCGTCAGCATCTGCGCCCCGGTGGTGCTCGCGCGCGTCCGCGACAGGGCCCGCGTCTCCTGCGGCCGCAACCAGCACCGGCGTGACACCGGTGTGATGGCAGCCGAGGAAGTGGCCGAGCTGCTGGCCCATGCCCGCGTCACGCTGGCCGGCACCACAGCCGGCCCGGCCCGCCCGTCGCGGGCCGAGGACTTCTGCCGCTACCTCTTGATCTTCTCCTTCTCCAGCGACGCGCGGATCCACCTCGTACGGCAAGCCGCCGGATGAGGCGGAGCGCCAGGAGCAGGTCTGCACAGCCCGGCGACGCGCGGACCGGATGTGGGGCAGTGTCCGGGTCGTGGCCGCCCTGGACGCCGAAGCCGCGCGCGATGTCGCGTACTGCGACGAACTGACCCGCCAGCAGAACGCGAAGGCCTGGCAGGCCGCTCATGCCTGAGACCTCACCCGCGCCCCGGCTGCTCATCAGGAGTCGCGTCACCTACCACGGCAGCATCACCGAGATGCACGGCCGCCCCCTGTACCTCCTGCCGTGCAGGTGGTTCGCCCGATGCCAGGCCTGCCGGGAGCACGACGACGAGTCCGGCAAGCGGCACCCGATGGAACGCGACCGCTTCACAGCGGTCGACCTTCCACTTCGAGTCGATCTGCGAGTCGTGCATGTTAGTCACCACGATCGAGTTCCGTCCCGCTCTCGAACGCCTGCGAGACGATGCAGCAGCCAAGGGGCAGGTCGCACGCGAGCAGATCTTCGATGGACTGCTCAGCCGATTGGACGGAGAAGCGTCCTGAACTCCTCCCCGATGCGGCTCGGTCAGTGTGACGACCAAGGCAGAAGGTGGATCACCCCAACCGAGGTCTCCTCGATCGGCGAGGCATAGACGGCGCGGACTGCCCAGCGGCCGGGCCGAATCGGGACGGGCGCTTGTTCAGGCAGGCCACCGCCGGCCGGGTACGCGACACCCAGCTCGGCCCCGGCTGTCACGGAGTCCATGAGCACCGCCGGGCCATCCGTCTCCCAGACACCGCGCTCCTCCCACGCGGTGTTGGGGTCAGCAAGCACCGTATTGGCCGCGGCGATGAGATCGACCTCGCAGTTGGCGCCCAGCCAGCGAACGAACGCTTGGTGTTCCGGCAGATAGCAGCTGCTGGCGGGCTCGTCCGCCAAGACAAGTCCTTGGGCGCCCTCCTCGCCGACGGCAATCACCCCGGCGAGGCTCTCTACCTCGCAGGCGCGGTCATAGTCGTCCCGAACGTCCCCGTCGCCGACGACCATCCCCGACTGTGTGCAACCACGCCACCAAGCCAATGCGGAAACCGGCACTGCTATCAGCGGGCCACCCATCGACTCAACCCAGACGGGGGAAGTCTCGGCTGAGCTGGCTGTGGTGGAGGAAGACGTCTTCACGACGCCAGTATCCCCGCGGCCACTGACTACGAGCCTTCGAGCTGAACAGCACGACCCGTGACATTACGTCGAGACCCGCGTATCAGGTTCTGTCCGGCCGGTCATGTCCGGAGCCAGATTATGGTAGCTGCGACGGTGAAAGAACTCGGGTAGACGTATGCGCGCTTGTCGTATCTCGTGAACACGGCTCGGTAGTTCTTGAGCTTGTTGATCGCCTGTTCCACGGTGTTGCGATTCTTGTATCGCTCCTTGTCGAAGCCGGGCGGGCGACCCCCTGACCGGCCCCGGCGTATGCGGTTCACAGCCTGGCCGCTCTTCTCGGGGATGACGTGGCGGATGCCTCGTCGCCGCAGGTAGCGGCAGGTCCGGCGGTTGCTGTAGGCCTTATCGACGCTGACGCCCTCTGGTGTGGTACGCGGGCGTCCCGGCCCGAGGCGAGGCACCCGAATGCGCTCCATGACCGGCCCGAACTGCGTGCAGTCCGCCCGCTGGCCTGCCGTCAGCCACAGTGCCAGTACGTGGCAACGACCGTCGGCACTCAGGTGGATCTTGGTGGTCAAGCCTCCTCTGGAGCGACCGAGTGCCTCACCTCCCGCACCACCTCCACCAGGCGAGCGGACAGTCCCACCCACGGTCTTCCGCTCTGATGTGCCATAGCCGCCGCCCCTTTTGTCGCGACGGGTGGCGGGGCCTTCCGGGCGCTGGCCGCATGCTGGTGGGCGCGGATCGAGGTGGGATCGGCCTGGGAGCGCCTGCTGGAGCAGCCGCTCCCAGGTTCCGTCGGCCGACCAGCGCCGGTGACGCTCATAGACGGTCTTCCACGGCCCGTAGCGTTAAGGCAGGTCACGCCACTGCACCCCCGTCCGCACCCGGTGCAGGATTCCGTTGACCACCTGACGATGATCGCGCCAGCCCGCAGCGATTGTTGCCGATAGGCAGGAGCGGCTCCCAGACGCCGCCACTCCGCCTCTGTCAGATCCCCCCGACCAGTCATACAACGGCCAACAAATCAGTGGACGGCATGGGCAAGGTCAGCACCTGCGATGCCACCACGCCAACTTTGGATCCGCCATGGGCTCCTGATGCGTTCGCCCGAGGAGCACCACGTCCAGGCGCTCGACCTGCACCCGGAGTTCAGCGGCTGCCCTTGGAGGCAGCATGAACAGAGCCTCTTGCAGCTTGTCCCGGGCCCAGCCCTCTCCGCAGCACGGGCAGGTGAACTCAGCCTCCCATCGCCTCCACCGGCGCTGGGTGCCGTGGACGTGCACGGACCACACGCTCAGCGCCACTGACACAATGCCCGGAGACAATCGCTCCCGTTCGAGCACACGGACGGCGGCATTCGCCGCTCCCGACAGACCTGGGACATCGCGATACCGCACCCAGGGTCTTCCCCGGCCACGTTCCTGCGGCCGAAGTGAAGATGGTGTTTTACGCGGCACGGCCCCTTCGGATGCAAGTCACGGACGGCATCCTCCCACAGTCCAAGATCGGCCGGACAGGACCTAGACAGACGGTTTCCCGTGAGAGGCTGAGCGGATGGGCGGGGCGTCGGACGATGAGCTTTCCCGGAAGTTTCTGGCTGCGATCCAGGTCGGTGATGTCTGCAGCGGGATCGTGGCAGCGGTAACCCCACGAGGTGTGTCGGTGATCCTGGACGGTTTCGCCGTACGTCCGCTGGGGTTCGTGGGGTCGCTGGATCTGTCCTGGGTCCGGTTCTCGGCAGCGGCGGTGGAGGTCGGCGACCGGATCACCGCCGAGGTGACTGCCATCGACCTGGAGCAAGGTCGAGCCTGGATGTCCACGGCCGCCACGGAGAACCCCGAGCTCTGGGCATTCCTGAAGACCCTCCGCACCGGAGAAATACTGTCGGGCCAGATCGGGTCGATCGAACGGTTCGGAGTGTTCGTAGCGCTGGACGACGGCCCAGACCATCCGGTCTTCCCCGGCGTCGGGTTCATCACGATCCCCGAGCTGTCCTGGCGACACTTCGAGACAGCTTCGGACGTCGTTCAGGTGGGCCGGCGCGTTAGGTGCGAGTTCCTCCAGTTCGACACAACGAACGGAGAGGCCAGGCTGTCCCTGCGAGCGACGCAGCCCGACCCATTCCAGACCTTCGCCGAGACCACCACGGTGGGGCAGGCGCTGCAGGGACGAGTTACCAAGCTGGTCCCGTTCGGAGTGTTTGTGCAGGTCACCAACGACATCGAGGGACTGGTCCATCGTCAAGAGCTCGCGTGGACGCCTGTCGAGGCTCCAGAAGCGGGCGGTCGTTCAAGTCGGCGACGAGATCACGGTCGTCGTCACAGAGATCGACCGAGAGCGACGCAGGCTGTCCCTCTCCCGACGGCAGGCTTCCACGGCTCTCGACTGACCTCTTTGGGTCTCGCCGCAACCTGCAAGCTCTGAACCACCGTCTTCGTTCCGGCAAACTGCGCTCCTGACCCCGTGGGTTCGTCGCGGCCACCCTTCAGAATTCGCGAACCCACGGAAGATCGGCCTGGAAGCGCTCTACTGCCAGCCCGCAATCTGTGGCGCCCACAAGAAGGGCGGGACGAGGGGCAGATCGGCTGGTTTCCGCCGCAACCACCTTGTCCCGGTGCCCGAGGTCGCGACCCTCGCCGAGCTCAACGCGATGATCGACCGATGGGACCAGCCCGCGCCAGGGTCGCCACTCGGACAGGCACTCCGCTCGCGGAACTGCTCGGGCAGGCCGACCCGCTGGAGACTCGCTGATCCCGACAGCGCTCGGCGCCGTTCACTTGGTCCAGCTCCTCGAGAAGGACCTGGTGCGGGCGGGCCAGACACCAGCGAGCTATGCGCTCCCACAAATCGTCGGGAACAAAGTCGGCAGATACGCCGGAGATTCTACCCAACGCGTTGTCAGACATCGGCCGAGGTGTCGGCGTCGATCCGGCCGGCGGCAGCGGCTGGCCGGGTTCAGCCCCAACCACCGTGGCGAGGCTCCAGGTGCTCGCCGAACAGTGGGTCGAACACCTGCCCGTCCTCGTCGGTCACGATGTAGTCCGGTTCGGTCTTCGCGGCGGCTGCTTGCAACCGGATGACGAGGTCACTGACAGGCACGATACGCAGCGACAGGGCTGCAGCAACCTGGGCAGCTTCGCTGCCGATGTTCGGGCTGTACTTGTCACGGGACCGTTCAAGGTGTTGAGCGGAGATCTGCATGACCTCCACATCGCCACCACCTGAGAATGAGAGGCAGTCGTGCCACTCCAGCCCGATGATGATCTCCAGTGCGTCCGCCAGGTCATCGGCGAGCAGCCCGCCCTCCCCTTCAGAGCCGGCGAACACCACCGGGCGACGGCCGTTGTGCTCGGCACACAGGAAGTACGCCCCACCGGCGAACTCCCCGGCGATCACCTCCATCGGCGCACCCGAGGCAAGCTGCAAGCCCTGGCCATGGTGCTTGCGATGGATGTCGAAGCCGAAGGATGACCGCAGCAGAAGATCGATCTCTGGGGTGTTCCGGATCAGGCCAAGCAGATGATCACTTGAGGTCATGGCTCGGACGATAGCGAGTACCGCTGACACATGAGCGACCGGACGAACAGCGTGCCCGTGTCCGGGGTGACGCGACCTTGTGGATGACGGACTCCGCATCCCTACGGATGTCAGACCACGCCCGCACTCGAGCCGTCGCCGTGGCCCTCAGGACGGTCTCGCGTCCTCACGCCGCGAAAGGCTTTACGGACCTGCCCCATCGTCGGAAAGTTGAGCGCGCCCTCGGCTGGATCATGAGACCCCGCCCGGACGTCCGCGACTACGAACGCCTCCCGCAACACCCGGAATTCTCCGACCTACTCAAGTCGGCGGGGTTCTGGACAGGCTGGGTCAATCTCAAGAGATGACCTCCACGGAATCCGGCCTGGGGAACGGCATCATTTCCCAGCCCGGCGGCCAGCCTTCTCCACGTTGCTCGGACGCCTCGACCTCCAGACGCCGGGGAACCCGCCAGATCCACCATTCGGCGTCGTCCTCAGCATGCCCGGGCCACGGAATCGTGGCGCGGCGATACCGCTCGTCGATGCCGTCGAGCTCCGGCCGTCTGATCTCCTGGACGCGTGCTGGGAGCATCGGCCAGATCTTCGCCAGGACGCCGCGGCACCAGATGTCGTTGCTGAGCTCGGGAGCGCACCACGAGTAGCCCTCCTCCACCTCGCCGGTGATGCCCTTCCAACGGTCGAACAGCGCGTTGAGGGTGACCCGTTGTCCGCCTGCCCACGTGGGTGCGACCGCGGTGACGGCAGCCTGCACTGCGTCGTACTCCTCTGTGTTCAGCGCGGGGCTGTCCATGGGCTCGTCCGCTCGATGCATGCAGCGACTATCGCCTGGTGGTCACGCTGTCTGCCACTGGCTTTCCCCTGTGCCGCCCGGCGGCGACCGGTCAGGCCAGACGGGCCTGACCGGTCGGTCACCCCGCCGCTTGGCTGATGCCGGTGTCCCGATCGTGGTAGTCGTTCGGCCGGCGAACCGGCTGAGTGCCGAGGTGGACGGTGCGGTCGTCTATCTGGGCGAGGTTGGCTTCGGCGCCGGCGAGGCTGACGTTGATGCCTTCAACGTCGCCGGGCCAGCCGTCGCGTTCCGCTTCGGCGATGCGGGCGGCAAGGTTGTCGAAGAGTTCGGTGAGGCGGGGCCTGGCGGATTCGCTCGGTCAGGCACTGCCGGTGGGAGATGACGGTGTGGCTTCCTGGGCCGTCGTTGCTCCGCGAGTCCAGGAGGAGGGCGTCTCCATCTCAACGGGCAGGAGGCGGTCGAGGATGGCGGTGGCGAGAACCCCGTCGCCGAAGACCTGGCCCCACTCGCTGAAGGTCTTGTTCGCCGGTGGAGCAGCGGGCGTAGCCGAACAGGGTCCCGGGCATCGCCGGAGGGTACGTTCAGCCCCCGGCAATCGGGATTTTCACCGTACGGGTCCACTGCAACTCCGCAGGTCAAGGTCACGCCGGTCGACCGGTCTCACCGATAGGTGTACGTAGGGGGTTCCGTTTTGTACGCAGCATCCGCTTGGCGTGGTGGTCAACCGGCCCTCGGTGTGGCCTGGCCGATGATTCTTCCGTGCCGTCCTGGTCTGTACGCCGAATACCGACGCACGGGAGGCTGACGCATGCGGAAACTGGTCTTCGCCATGAACCTGAGCCTGGACGGCTACATCGCCGCGCCCGGCGACGACCTCGGCTGGAGCGTGCCGAGCGACGAGCTGTTCCAGTGGTGGTCCGACCGGGTCGACGCGACGGGCCTGGCGCTGTACGGGCGCAAGCTGTGGAAGACCATGAGCTCCCACTGGCCGACCGCCGACCAGCAGCCGGGTGCCACACCGGCGGCGATCGAGTACGCCGGCCGCTGGCGGGACATGCCGAAGGTGGTGTTCTCCACCACGACCAGCACAGTCAACTGGAACACCCGTCTGGTCACCGGCGACGCGGTCACCGAGATCACCAGGCTCAAGGCCGACGACGGCGGCCCCATGGACATCGGCGGCGCCACACTCGCCGCAGCCGCCATGCGAGCCGGGCTGATCGACGAGTACACGCTCGTCACCCACCCCGTCCTGGTCGGCGGCGGCACGCCGTTCTTCACAGCCCTGGACAACCGGGTGAACCTCACCCTGGTCGAGACCCGGACGTTTCCCCACGGCGTGATCCTGACCAGGTACGAGACCAAGCACTGAACCCTCGACGGCGGATCGGCGCGGGCACCGGGCACCGGGCACCGGGCACCGGGCACCGGGCACCGGGCACCGGGCACCGGGCACCCAAGGATCTCTCGGCGCCGTGTTCCGAGGCGATCGGGATACCCCTGCCCGGTCACAGGCGCAGGTAAGAGATCCCCAGCCGGACACCGGTCAGGTCGTGCTGAGCGGGAGTCTGCTGGTCATGTCGAGTGTTCACCTCGCCGTTGGGCCGGACGTGGGACCACAACAACGGGGCCAGGCCGGACCTGGCCTTGTTGACGAGAACGGGCTCTGGCTCAGCTTCTGTGAGCGGCCACGCTGAGTAGAAGGTTGGGGGTGACAGTCCCGGCTGGTTAGGCTCCGGGCCGTGAGCGGACCGGTGTTGGTGATCGAGTTGGCGGAGGCCGTTCCCCGCGTGGCGATCCAGCGGCTGCGCGGGTTCCTGCTTGGCGCCTCGGCACGGTTTGAGGAGAAGCGGGTCGGCGAGTACGACCTGAACATTCACGCGGAGAGCCTCGGGATCACGGATGCCGGGGACGTAGACGGACGTCGGCCTGTTCTGGTCTCTCTCATGGGGCCTGGGATCGGTGACGAGGCCGTCTTCGAGGCCGAGCACGCCGACGAAGTCGACCAGGAATCCCTCATCGGCTTCACCCCCACCCACCCGGTCGACGTCGTCGCGTTCTGCAACCGTCCTGTCGACCACCTCGTCACGGTCCTGCTGACCGCCGCTGTCATGGATGTCATCGGTGGTGTCGCCAACGCCGAACTGCGAGAAGATCAGGTTTCAGTCGTGGCCGGCCTTCCCGGCATCGTCGCAACGATGACCGATCCGTGGCCCGCCGCGTACGGCTCGGCGGAATTCCTCCGAGCGTGGGCCCGACAGCCCGGTTTCCGGCTCCTGAAGTAGCCAGAACTCAGCCAGCCGGCGCACGCGTGGAGTACCCGCTTGCGCAGCAACTTGACGCCGGCCCGGCCGAACATCTGGCGCTTGAGCATCTTGATCCGGTTGGCGTGCCCTTCGACGGCACCCGAGTTCCAGGCCAGGGTCAGTCCGGCGATGACGGCGTCGAGGTCCCGGGTGATGCCGATGGCGAGGGCGTGGAGGCTGGGCAGGTCGTCCTGCCCGGCGGCGTCGAGCCAGTCGGGCAGGCGCTCGCCCTGGCGCTCGGTGAGCATGGTCGCGAAGGAGTGGAGCGGACGTGCCCGGTGAGGGCGTCGATTTCGGGGCAGTGGGCGCGGACAGTCTTGAGCTGGAGCTGTTCGGGCTCAGTGAGGGTTTCCGGGCGGCGGAGGATCCATCCGGCGACCGTCCGGGGTGGCTGTGACGGTTTGCGTCGGCCCCACCCGGACGGTCGGAAGGGGCCCCACCCGGCGGCGCGTTTGGGGTGTTGACCGCCTCACCTTCAACGGGGCGATCATCGAGAACGGCACCCAGTCCTGCCGCCTCGCTCACACCAAGGCCCGGCAACAGCTCAAGGCCGTCACCTGACCCCGCGGCCCACGCTGGGGCTCACGCCTCCCGCTCGGCCCATTCCCGCACCGCGGGAGCCCGCTTCATGCGCGCCGCGATGTCCGCCTCTGTCGTCGCGTCCAGTGAGCCTTTGCCAACCTCACTCCCGTTGACGATGGGGCGGTGATGGACTCTATGTGTTTTCGGCAGAGCCGGCGGGAGATTTTCGTGGGTGAACGGTGCCCGAGCCTGGTGTTCCTTGGAACGAGATCTGACGGTCTCAGCCAAGCATGTGGGATCTCATGTCCGACTGCCGGGGGGGTGCACCATCCATTCCCCGGCGACGAGGGGCACTTCGAAGTTGGGACTGATCACGCTCCCGGAGAGGACATGTGCAACCTCGCCTTGGAGCTGCGCGGCTTCCTGGAGGCGGATCCGCTGGGATGATCCAAGGTGACCGACCGCTCGCTCCACCACGTACAGCTCATGCCCACCAACACCCGGATGACCCAGCCGGGTTGGTAAGGGTTTATCTTCTCGGGCATGGATCATCAGGGAGAGTTTCGTCGGGCAGCGCTTGACTTGGGCATCCCGGGCGACGAGATCAGCAGATTCAGCCAGCACCTTCGTTTGTCGATCGGATTGTCCGTGGGCGGTGGTTCTCCGGTCGGGCAGTTCGGTGGGTTGCCCCGGCTGCCGGTGGGCATGAAGTGGCCGTCCGCCGGGGACATTCCGTTGCCGTTGCTCCTTTCCGTCGATTGTGGGGCGCTGCCGAGAGTCGACGGCTTCGACCTGCTGGCGGACGGGACGCTGCTCTTCTTCGTGAACCAGGAGATGGACCATGAGGATGGTTCCGGGAGGTACGCGCGAGTCGTGTATGTACCGGACGGCACCGAAACCGCGGTCGCGGAAGCCCCCGGCTCCGAGTGTGTCCGCGAGCAGTTCGACGTCAGCGCCGAGCTCAGAGCCGAACTGCCCCTTTGGCTCCAGGAGGGTGACGAGGACGGGGACTGGCACGAGTTCTGGGAGGATCTCGACTGGGAGGACATGTCGCCCTTCCAGCAGCAGTTGGTTCGGCACATGGAGCGTGACCTGCCGCACCTGGACGAACTTCGTGCTCTGGCCCACGACCTCTGGCCGTCTGGCGCCGGCGTTGCCATCGGCGGGTATGCCGATGAAGAGGTGATCAACAGCATTGCGGAGCAGACCCTCGCGGGACGCGAGAAGGAAGGCAAGATCCCAGCCATCCCGATCGCGAAATGGTATTCCCACCTGGAGAAGGAAAAGCACCGGCTGACGAGCGAATGGATATCGCTCGTCAGTGAAGCCCGGGTCTACGAGGAGTACTGCACGAGTTTTGTGATCCGCCACGATGACTTGGCCGCCGCTCGGGTGGACAAGGCGCTGGCCGTGACCAATTACGAGGCCCCGTGACCAGGTTCGACGCACCTCTACCACTGGGAGGGGGCTGGCGAAGGCTATTCACAATGGGTGTCCAGGCGTCCGCACCGATGTCCACGGCCGGGTCGGTGGGGTTCTTGCTGTCGCGGACAGGAACGGTGGGGCAGGCGTCGCTCCGGGCCACCTCGACACACTGAGCTTTTTCTCACCTCACTTTGAACTGGCCAGATGTAGGGCGGGGATGGCTTGGACGAGTGCGGTGATGCGGGTGGTCGAGCACCGGAGTTTACGCAGGAGCCTCCAGGCTTTGAGGGTGGCCATGGCCTGCTCGACGAGTGCGCGGATCTTCGCGTGGGACCGGTTGACGGCCTTCTGACCGGTGGACAGGGTCCCCCAGCGGCCCCAGTAGGGAGTGCGGACAGTTCCGTCGGCACCCCGGTACGCCTTGTCCGCCCAGCACTTGATGCCGGTTGTGGCGAGGGCGTCGACGACGCCGTGTTCGCGAGCCGCGCGGACGTCGTGGATGGTGCCGGGGAGGGCCGGTGAGGCCCACAGCAGTCGGCCGATGGGATCGGTGAGTATCTGCACGTTCATCCCGTGCTTCTTGTGTTTCCCGGAGTAGAAGGGCCGGTCCGCGGCGATGCGGTCGATGGGCAGGAGGGTGCCGTCGGGGATCACGAATGCCCTTCGTCGCGGCAGTCCGTGTCGCGTCGGCCAGGGTGGGTGCGAAGCCGGCCAAGAGCTCGACGGCTTCGGTCGCATATCGGTAGGCGGTCGTGGTGCCGAAACCGAATCCGGCTGCGCGCTGGGCATATGTGTGTCCCATGCGGAGGTGGGCGAGGGTTAGCAGGGCCTGGCGACCGGCGCTCAGCAGTCGCCAGCGGGAGCCGATCACACGTCGGTGCTGCCGAGGGCGGGCGGACAGGGAGCGCAAGGCGGAGCTGGACACGTCGACGCCGGACGGGTAGACAAGCATGCGGAGCCTCGGGTGGAGACGGTTCTCTTGGTCGAAAACCCATCTACCAGGGCTTCACCTCGTGGTCAGCCCAACAGCCGATCTGGCCCCGCAAGTTGCAGCTCAGTGTCTCCGGCAGCCCCTGGAAGACGGCGGGCGGGACATCGAGCAGGCTCAACACCTCCTCGCCGGTCCGGACCGTGAGCAACAGCTCGCACCGCCACTGCGGTGACACTTCCGGCCGATGACTGAGCCGATGCTCCATCGCCGGGAACAGATAGTGCACCGCCGCGGCCTGGGCGTGCTCCCGCAGCCAGTCGACCGGGAGCCGCTGGCTGAAGCCCAGCCGTGCCGCTTCCTCCTCCAGCAGCAGGAGCCGGTCGGTGTAGACGGCCCGGATCGTCCGCGGCAGCACTGCAGTCATGCCGCGGTCATGCCACCAGGCGCGGACGGTGGGGCGACCTCGCGCCGACAGTTGGAGCCGCTTCAAGCCGTCACACAGCCCCGAATGATCTCCGGGTGGGGCCACTTCAGACCGTCCGAGTGGGGGCCGACTCAAACCGTCACGGCCACCGGGGCGAGGGCGGTCGGGCCGTCACCGGCCGCGGTGAGGCGCGCTTGCCGTACAGATAGACACCAGCGCGCGTGCTGGTAGCTGCCCTTGTAGCCGAGTGGCACGATCTCCTTGCACAGCTTCCAGGCGTTGGTGCAGCCCTCGTTCCAGCGGTCGTCGAGGCAGGGCCTGTACTCATCCAGGACGGAAGGGGCGGCACCGTCTTGCAGCGCCGGCGCCGGGCTGGACGCCACGTCACCCGCTTTGGCATTATCGAACCTGTCACACTTGCCGGGGTGCCGGCGCTGTCCTGCCGATCCTTGCAACAAAGAGGGGCCCAGATGTCTGCCGCCGAGCGGCTCGTTGACACCGCGCAGATCGTGTCCGAGTTCAGCACCAGCAAGCCCCGGATCAGCGAGTGGAGCAACAACCCGGACAGCGGTTTCCCACCGGTCGCACACACCGAGGGCCGCAAACGCTTCTGGCGGCACGACCAGGTCGCACAGTTCTTCGCGCAGCGCGCCCCGAAGAAGCGCGCGCTGCCGGCCGCGGTACTCGACGCCGACCCGAACGAGCTGCTGACCAAGCGGGAGGTGGCCCAGCTTCTGGGCTACACCCGCACGTCCACCATCGACGCCTACGTCCGCGACCGGCCCGGATACTTCCCCGAACCGAACGAGAACACCGACGGCCCGATGTGGCGGCGCGGCACCGTCGTCGCCTGGGCCGGCAACCGGCCCGGCAAAGGCCGGCGCAGCTCCGCTCCGGGCCCGGCGCTGCCCCCGGTGTCCGCGGACGGTGACCCCGACGAGCTGCTCGGTACCGCCGAAGTCGCGAGCCTGTTCGGCTACAGCAGCACCGCATCCTTCTCCAGCGCCCTCTACCAGGGACGCATCCCCGAACTTCCCGAGCCCGACCTCCTCGAAAAACAAGAGGGCAGCCGGGGCGGACCCCGCAAGAAGTGGCGCCGGGCCACCGCCGTCGCCGCCGCCCGCCGACGCGGAGTCCTGCCCGCCACCGGACACGACGACAACGAGGACCTGGTCGGCGCCGCCGAAGCAGCCCGCATCCTCGGATACAAGGACGCCGACAGCCTCCTCAGCGCCCTCGGACACGGACTTCTGCCCGACCTCCGGCAACCCGACGCATTCCACCACCGCCGCGGCAGCGCCGGACGACCCCGCCAACAGCACTGGAAACGCTCCCGCATCGAAGAACTCGCCGCCCGCCGCAACCCGACACCCTGACCACACCACCCCACCCACCACCACACCACCGCGATACCGTAAGACCGCGGCACACGGCCAGAGGGAACGACGAACACCCGGCGGGCCGGACACCGCACGATGGCCGGCACGGAGAGGCCGGCCACCACTCCGCCGCAAAGCCCCACAGCCCCGCGGCACCGGCCATCACCACCCCCCGCCAACCCCGCCAGCACCAACCCCGCCACCCGCCGCAACCCCGACCGGCCACACATCCCGGCAGACCGCCCCGAAGCCGGACACACATCGGTGCGATGCTCCACTCCGCGACCGCCGCCATCACCCCGCCCACCCGGTCAAGCACAAAACAGCACCGTCATTGGGGTCAAGGGCGAGTCGCAGAAGAGCCGGCGGTGTCCGGCACCCAGGGCGGGCGCTGACCGGCACATACGCCGCTACCCCGCTCGCCGGTGGGAAACAGCCGCTGTCCCTGCCGGGCTTCCGGGCCGCCTGCCTGACGCGGCCGCGCAAGACCCAAGAAGGACGAGCCGGAGCCGACATGAGCCGGCGTGGACGCGGCTGACGCCGACGCACCCTACGAGACACCGACCCACCAGGAGCGACGGCCCGACTTCCAAATCCCCTTCCGTGAAAGCCACAGCGCCCACGTGCCGGCACACTCCCCCTCTCCGAACCCAAAGTTCGCGCATACTCCGGCCGAAGGCGCACCTCGTCCCGTTCACCGGGCGTCGGCGCCTCCGCCCGGGGGTGACGCGATCAGGTGTCCGCGCGCTGGGGTATTCAGGTGCTCGCTGAGATCCTGAGGAGGACGCGTACTGCGCAAGCAGTGCCGGATGTGCAAGGCCGCCGGGCCGGACGGGGTCTGCGCGGGCTGCCCCGCCCGAAAGTCGGTGCCGCACGAGAAGCAGCCTCGGCCGGTCCTACCTGGACAGCCACACCGATCTCGTGCCGGGGTCGCCCCGCCGGCACTCCCGGAACGTCGAACCGGCAGGTGGGCGCTGGTCCTGTGGGCCGGGGGCGTGTGCGCGGCACTCGCGGCGTGCGTGGTGCCGCACACGGTGACGTCCCTCCTCGTCGCGTTCGGCCCGCCGGACGTGGTGATCGACGATCCGCCGGATGCCGTGGTGAACACGTTGCTCGGCGGCCCGATGCAGCTCCTCCTCTCCGCACTCACGGTCGCCGTCGGGGCCCTGGTCGCGCTGGGAGTCCTCGTCGCAGCGCATGCCGTCTGCGCCGCCCTGTTCCTGGCCCGGTTCTACCGCGCGGGCGTCAACGCCGCGCTCCTCGATCCCGCGGGCCGGCGTTTCCGCCAACGCTGGGCGCTGGTCGGATGGCTGCTGCCCGTCGTGCATCTGTGGCTGCCGAAGGCCGTCGCCAACGACATCTGGCGTGCGAGCACACCCAGCAGTACCGGACCGGGGGCCCGACGGCTGTGGCCGGGCATCCTCCACGCCTGGTGGGCACTGTGGGTGCTCTGCCAGTTCTGCGCTGCCGGCGCCTGGCTGACCGGCGGAACGGGGTGGTTCCTGTCCGCCGAGGTCTCGTTCATCTGCTCCGCGCTGCTCGCGGTCCTCGTCGTCCTCCGGCTCACCTCGCTTCAATCGCGCCGGCTGCGCTACCCAGACTGACTCCGCGGCATCGCAGCCGCCGGCCGCAGGATGCTGCACCCGGCCCGCCGGTCTCCCCTGGTCGAGCAGCGCAACAAGCCGCCCCCCTGTGGCCGGCGTGGCCGGCGCCGTCCAGCACGAAATGGCGCAGGACGGTGAACCGGGCCTCGATGCAGTTGAGCCAGGAACTGCTGGTCGGGGTGCAGGCCAGTTCCACATTGCTTACCGCAGCCCACTCGCCGGCCCGGTGCCCTACTTCGCGGTCAGGTACGCACAGACATTGCCGAGCACGATCGCGTGGCTTTGTCCACGAGAACGGGAGTCGTTTGTCGATGAGCGCAGGAGGCACCCCCGAAGGCGGCCAAGTCGATGTTCACGAGTTCGGGAGGCACCCGCCGCTGTCCTGATGGGTGTGGGTACATGTACCCCGGACTCCAGGCGCCGAGTGTTGTTGACCGTGCTGCCGAGATCGTCACCAGCTGCAACCAGGCTGGCGACTGCGCCCGTAGGCAGGACCCTGCCTACACAGCCGCATCGGTGGGGGTTCCGTCCCGCTCCGGGAGCAGCTCGGGCATCCCCTCCACCAGCACCACGACGCCGATGACCTCACCGGCCTCGGAACGGCCGACCCACACCGGGTAGGTACCGTCCCCAGTCGTCGCGAAGGACATGAGCTCGCCGCCGGAAGCCTCGTCCCAGGTGCGCTGCAGGAACATGGAACCGTCGTCGATGTCCTCGTACCCGTCCAGGTCCGACTCCCCCCGGATCAGCCCCCGCTCGAAGAGCGCGATGAGCGGATCCCAGGACCCGGCGTCGGCGAAGCAGCCAGTGGCACCGTCGGTGTCGAAGCCGGCTGTCTGCTGCTCGATGAACAGCCGGGGATCGTCGTCCGGACCGAGGGCCATCTCCCAGGTCGCTGCGGGGGTCTCGCTGACGAGCAGGCGGACGGCCGTGGGTTCCGTGGTCGTGACCTCGGCGTCCCGCCATTCGCACTGGTAGCTGTAGCGGACCCGCGCTTCGTCGAGTACGTACTCCCCGGGCGGGACAGCGACCGTAATGCGCGGCCCGTCGCCGTGGTCGATGTCCGGGCCGGAGACGGCCAGCAGTCCGCTGGGTACGCGCAGTGTGCCGACCCGGCGCGGCTCCACGACGGTCATCTCGGGGTGGTACCCGTCGGTCACACGCACCCCGGGCCGGAACAACTCGTTGATCGGCCCGGGCTGCGCGGGGCGCGGCGGACGCCAGCAGGTAGCGGGGGCGCCTCCGTCACCAGGCTCGGCTGCCTCGGCCACCTCGGCCGGCTCGAAGGCCAGCGGCTCAATGAGCCCGTGTACCTGGGCCGAGAGCAGCGGCCACTCCCCGAAGGCGGGGCGGTCCAGCCAGCGCTCGTCGTCCCGGAGTCCGGGCGAGGTGACGTAGGAGCCCCCGCCCTGCCCCTGCCGCTCCACCGTCCGTTGCCCCCTCCCGTCGGGGAAGAGGTCCACGATGATGCGTGGGCACGCCTTGTCGAACTCCGCCATCTCTGGGCCTGTGTAGTACCAGCTGACGGAGTATCGGCGCAGCAGCCGCGACGGGTCGTCCAGCAGCCGCATGTCCAGATCGTAGGTGCGGCGACCTTGGGCGTCGTAGACCCACAGCCCGACGTAGTGGTCCCGCCAGGACACCAGCCGGACTTCCAGCGGGGCCTTCCGACCCGACTCCCGGTACACCACCACGTACGGAAACCCGGTGGCATCCCGCTCCCGGGCCTCCTCGGCGGACATCGGCTGCCAGGGCGCACAAGACTCCAGGTCCCACGCCTGCGCGTACCCCACCTCGACGACCATTGCCGCTCCCCTTCCTGCAACCTGCCTTGGTTCTGTGCTGAGCTGCAAGGTAACCGCTGCCCGTGACAACGGCCCTCCTGAGCGGGCGACAGGCCAGCTCCGGCGCCGAGACGGTCGTGCCGGTGATCCGGTCCATGGCCCGCTCAACGAGTGGCTTGCAGCATGATCCGTTGAGCCGCCGACGCCACTCTGTCATGTACCGCCCAAAAACAGCTCACTCAATGACTCCCGAACTCATCGATATTGATCAAGCGACAGGGTGACGCGGCGACTCCCGTAGCCGTCGACAAACGACTCCCGTTCTCGTGTACAGAGCCACCCGCTCGACCAACTCGACCACGACACCAGCCAGATGAGGGAACAACACCTCGAAACTCCGCGAAAAACACGCCAGCCATGATCACAGCCACCGCTGACACCGACAGCGTCACAAGATCAGCGCCAGAGCCGAATTACGTGACCGTCCACACGGCTCCTACCTGCGGTTTCCCGCTGATGTGTCGAGCGCCGGACGAAGCGTTGTTCTCCGGTTGCCAGTCCGCCGGTTCGCCTGCAGGAACTCGGACTGCACACGCCGCACCTTCGTCGAGCAGATGCCCGGCCCGACCCGCCGGCACGGTCAGCGGACC
The DNA here is from genome assembly GCF_003261055.1 of Streptomyces cadmiisoli. NCBI lineage: Bacteria > Bacillati > Actinomycetota > Actinomycetes > Kitasatosporales > Streptomycetaceae > Streptomyces > Streptomyces cadmiisoli. The sequence continues at coordinate 9,222,699 of NZ_CP030073.1, read as the reverse complement.
GACGCGGCTGCGGTCGGCTCTGGTCGCGGTCGGTCTCGCGCTGGCAGGCCGGGCCAGCGCTCGCCTGGTCTCTGCCCTCGGGGTGTCCGTCAGCCGCAGCACTGTCCTGCGCCTGGTCGAAGCTCTTCCCGAGCCTGAGGTGCCCGCTCCGCGGGTGGTCGGCGTGGACGAGTACACCACCCGCACGAACCGCCACCACGGCACGGTCCTGTCGACATCGCAACCCACCGTCCCATTGATCTGCTGCCCGGCTCGGAGGCATCGAGCCTGGCGGCCTGGCTCGCCCAACGGCCCGGCGTCGAGGTCGTATGCCCAGACCGGGCGCCGTTCTTCGCCGAGGGCGCCGTCCTTGGTGCGCCACAAGCCATCCAGGTCCCGGACCGGTGGCACCTCTGGCACAACCTGAGCGAAGCCGCCGAGCGGAGCGCCGCTCAGCACCGCCGCCGCCTTCGATCTTTGGTTCTCACAGCCCCGAAGCCGAGCCAGAGCCCGCCCTGCCGAGGGAGCGAACGGGTCACCCCGGCCGCGAGTACACCGGTTCGCCGACCGCACCCGGGCCCGGCACGCCGCCGTCCACACACTGTTGGAGGCCGGGCACAGCCGCCGCTCGACCCACCGCCAGCTCGGCATGACCTACCGCACCGGTTCGGCTGCAACCAGACCCAGGTCCACAACTGCCCGGGCAACGGCGCGGGAAGCTGGGCCTGGATCTGAAGCCCTTACCAGGCGGGCAAGGAACCGGCCCGCGTCGACCTGAGCTTCACCCGGGGTTCAGGCGACTCGCTGTACTCCACCGTCGAAAAGCTCCTCGTCCCGGACCTTCAACCACGACATCACCAGCGTCGTGATCTGCGCAAGGTGGGGACCGAACGAGTACTGCTCGAATCGCCTCAACGTGCACTGACACAGCCCTCGGCTGACGTGACGGCCCGCCGGTTCCCCGGCGGGCCGTCACCCGTGCCGCGGCGAGCCCCCGAACCTGCCGTCTCCCTCCAACCTGCCGAACGGGCCGCGCCCCCGCAGACGTTCGGCCTGTCAAGCCCGCGACAAGGGGCTCGTACACCCTCCCTCCCCCCGCACAACGACCAGGCCCGCCGGCCGAAGCGCGGTTGCCGGTGGATCCTGGGAACGACCGCACGCCGAAAGTCCAGAAAATGTCGGCGAGAAGCAGGAACAGGCTGGCGCGTTGTCTCGCCGTCCCGGTGCCGGATTCCTGGACCGCCGGGATCGTCCATGCGGGATGATCACCTCATGGACAGGATTGTCGATCTTGATGAGGTGGCTGCGGTTCTGGCAGGCCAGATGGTGGGCTGGACGTCGGCCGGCCTCGAAGTGGGCCAGGTGACCTGGAGGGATGCCGACGCGTCGTGGCCGCAGCCTCTGGAGACCGACAGAACCCGGGTCCATGACCCCGACTCAGTTGGCGTGATCATCTCTGGGCCGGGCGAGGCCGAGCTGTCCGTCGTGCTGTTCCGCGGTGGCTGGGCCGACGTGGACTTCATCGCCGGCCTCGACGACGCGGGTTGCCTCCCGGCCTCGGGCATCGCCTCAGCCTCGGACTTCGAGGCCCGGATGGATCAGTGGATCACCCGTGTCTTCGGGATCTGCGACGCCGCTCAGTAAGTGCGCGCCGGCCCGCCTCAGTTCAGCTGGCAGGCTGCTGTTCGGCCCAGGTCCGGGTGGTGGCAAGTCGGTATGAGCCGGTTCCGGTTTCGATGATGTCGCCGCCGAAGGTGGGGCGGTCGACGATGGCCTCGTATGCGGCGAGCCACGTCCCGGACGTTGCTGTCGCGGCCGGTCGCCAACCACGAACCGAAGCTACTGAAGCTCGAACCGGGGACGCTTCTCGCGCGGGTACCAGCCCGCGAAGTCCTCGTCGGCCCACAGCCCATCACAGCAGGCTCTCACCCACATCGCCGCCGTACCGCCCGGATTGCTCACCTGCGCGATCTGCGCGGTCAAAGACGGGACTCGCTCACCGGGACGCAGACGGAGTGACAACAGACGCCTCAACAGCTGGATCGATCTTCGAAACGGCCCCGAGCATGCCCGCTGATCACGGTTGCGCACCGGGAAACTCCAAGACCCCCGGCAGAGTCACGATTTGTGACCATGGCGTGCGGTCGCCTGTCGTACCGTCGATCCCTGGGAGGTTACGGATGCCTCCGCCGGCCGCGGGCGCATGCCCAGCCGTGGGCCTGCTACGACATCACAATCCGCTGCCCGACGTCAGGGCCGGCGATGCACGGATAAATCACGTGAATACGTGATCATCCGGAGTCTGAGCTGTTATCGCCGGTGACTGCGTCACACGTCTTTCCTGCCTCTAGAATCCCCAGCCATGTCATGGCAACAGCAGGCCGGCGATGGGGCGCAAAGTCCACCGATGGTGTACCGCCCGTCCGCAAAGACGGAGCCCCAGTACGACGGTTTTGCCGATCCGGCGGCCGCCCATGGCTGGGAGAACGCGTACGACGAAACGCGCGAACTGCCGGCGATACCCGGCGGTCCTGACGTCAAGACACCCGGCCACGGGCGCGGGCCGCGGCGGCGGGCGCGCCCTGCACAGGGCCCGCGCGTGCCCCGACAGGCGGTCGTGGCCGGTGGTGTTCTCGTCTGCGCGGGTCTGGCCATCGCGTTCACCGTGGGCCTCACGTCCAATTCCTCCGGGGGTCCGGGAGGCGCCGAGGAGCCGGTGCGGCCGAAGACGGAACGGTCCATGCCGCCGGCGGACGGGGACGCTGCCTCATCCGCCGCTGCCGAGCCGTCCCAGGCCACCGATCCAGCAGCCGGAACCGACGAGTCCCCCGTGGCACGCGCATCCGCAAGCGGCTCCCCCGCGGACAGCGGGAACCCGGCACCCTCCTCGCCCACCGCCCCGGACCCCTCCGCCACCGCGACCACGGCCGGGCCGGGCAACACCGACGGCAGGCCCGGCCGCGGACACGGGCCGACCAAGGGCCCCAAGTGAGTCATGAAGGAATCCACTGGTGACAGCGCTTCCGGAGATCACAGCCCTGCTGGGCGAACCACGGTTCAACTGGACGGATCCGGCCCCCTGGATCGAACTGGAGCGGGAACTCGGCATCGAATTCCCTGCGGATTTCCGTGAGATCGTGGACGCTTACGGTTCGATCGAGGTCAACGGGCAACTGTATCTGACGCACCCCGCCGGCCATCTTCTGCACAGCCTCGGAGAAAACATCACAGGGGATCTCGAGCTCTGGCGGGATGAGGACATGGCGCAATTCCTGCCAGCTCCGGTGGGGGCCGACCCCGGAGAACTCATACCGGTGGCGTCAGCCACAACGGGCGAGGCAGTCTTTCTTCGCATCCCGGACAACCCCTCGTCGTCCTGGCGTGTCGTGGTACAGGAATTCGACAGTCCGGCTTGGACTCTCTACGAGATGACATTCAGCGAGTGGCTGCTGGCCTACCTCCAGGGCACAGACGTCACGCTGCACTCCCGCAACTTCGCACCCAACGGCCCGTTCCACGAACCCCTGCCCTGAAAATGAGCGCGGCAGTTCCACCCCTCATTCCCTTCGCTGCCGGATCGGCCCCGGTCTCCTATCCCTGACCCAAGGTGCAAGGTAGCGGCGGCCATGGAAACTCGCCTTCGCTGCCCGGCCGTCGTCGGGAGGCTCGGCCCGAGACGAAACGTACGATTGGATATCGGGCCCAACAGAAAGCTGCGAGGACTCAAGTGGCTGGCGAAATTAGCAAAGAGCTGATCATCAGCCCCCGCAGCGAGCACGTGCGAGAGCGGCTGGCGGAAGCCGCCGCCTGGAGCGCGTACGCGGCGGAGCTTCGCGAGGTGCTCGGAGCCGCGATTGAGAAGAGCGGAGCAGACCTCCTGGAGGTGGGCGGGCTGCTGGTGAGCGAGCCCCTTCCCGAAGAGCACCGCGGCCTGCGCAACGGTGCGGAGGTCCGGCCGCCGCAAGCGATAGGTCTCGCCGAGGGGATGGCAGCCGGGCGCGGGCCGTATTGTCAGCTCACCGCACCCGGGAGATTGCAGATCGAGTCGGGATGGGACGGAGCGGTACTCCTCTTCACCACACCAGCGGTGGCCGCCGATCTGGCGGGATTCCATGGCGAGGGCGTGACGTTCCTGTGGCGAGACTCGGCTCCTGAACCCATAGAGGTCTCGGACCCCGTCGACGCCGTCGCGGACGCGGGTTTCTGGGCAAGGGTGGCGGAGGCGTCCGAGCGCCTGACCCTGGTCTGCGAGCGCTGGGCGTACGGCACTCACGGGTGCAGATGGTTCCGCGTGACGCCGGAGAGCACAGCCGAAGTGGCCCGACTACTGCGGCCGCGCTCGCTGGTTTGCGTGGCCGCCGAGCCGGAGCTGAAGCCCAGAGCGAAACTGCTGCAAGACGACTTCACCGCCTTCGTGGCCCCGCTGCCGCACGGCGAACTGGCCCACCGGAACTACCCCGGTGGGGCCGACACACTCTCCGAGGTCACAGATGACGGTTTCTCCCTCATGCTGGCCGATGCGGCGCTGGGCGACTGGTGCGCCGTTGTACCGGACACGGACGGGGTGGCCAGGGGGCAGTGGGAGACTCCGGGTGAGTAGTTGAGGTACAGGAAATCCTGGCGGGAACGACCTTGCTGGGATTCGCTTACCTCGTGCGAGCTTCAAGCTGACGAGGAACGGTGTCGGCGCGCAGTTCGCGCAGGTCAGGGATGTGGTTGTAGAGGGTGCCCGGGGAGACGCCGAGGAGCTTGGCGATCGAGGTGATGGAGCGGCCGGGGTCGGGCAACAGGTCGCGGGCGGCCTTAATGACTTGCTCGGTGGCGACGCTAGGAAGCCCGCCGACGCGGCCGCGGGCGCGGGCGGCGGCCAAGCCCTCGTTGGTGCCGATGACGATGAGTTCGCGGATGAACTCCGCGAGGGCGGCGAACACGTGGAAGACGAGCCTGCCGCCGGGGGTGGTGGTGTCTAGGTTCTCGTGGAGCGAGGTGAAGCCGATCCCTCGGTCACGCAGCTCGGCGACCATGTTGATGAGGTCCTGGAGGCTGCGGCCGTAGCGGTCGACCGAAGGGACCACGAGGGTGTCGCCCGGGTCGAGGAAGGCGTGGCATGCCTTCAGCTCCGGGCGGAGCGCGTTCTTGCCGGACTTCTTGTCCGCGAAGATCTTCCGGCACCCGGCGGCGGTGAGCGCATCGAGCTGCGCGCCCTCCGATGTCGAGCAGCAGCCGGACACCCGGATGCATCGCATCCGCCCGCGGGCCGGGGGCGGTGACGCGGTCGGTACGGATGACGGTGCCGTCCAGGTTGAGATGGGTGTAGTCGGCGGCCGCCGCCCGTTCAAGCGCGGTGGACAGATCCGGGGCGTGGTCGGCGAGCACGGTCAGCCCTTCGCGCAAGCAGCGGTACGCGGTGGGCACCGAAACCCTGTTGTCCCGGACGAGTTGGGCCAGCCGGGTCCCGTCGACGAACCACCGCAGCACCAGGACACCCTGTTTGAAGACGCCCAGAGAGCAGCTCCCCTTGCGGGTGCCGAGCCGTTCGCGGTGCTCGCGCAAGAGTCGGGCGAGAGATTCGGCGGTCTGCCTGCCGACGTCGAGTGTTGCGGTATAGGTGATGCTGGTCAACGCGTGAAGCCTCTGGGTTCCGGAACGTGATCTTCGCAGGCCTGTTCCTGCCAGGGGATTCTCGCGTACCTGATGCCGGGTCAGCCCGTCTGGACCAGTCGGGAAGATCGCGGATCTGTCGGACGGGCGACCTGGCGATTACTCTGAGCCCCGTCCGCGCTATCTGGGAGAGTCATGACAAGTAGGTGCACCGAGTTGGCCGTTGACTGCCATGATCCGGAGAGGCTCGCAGCCTTCTGGTGCGAGGTCCTGGACTTCAAGGTGATCGACCGGAGCGAGGGCAAGGTCGAGATCGGCTCCTGGGTGCCGACCGTCGAGGATGTTCGGGCCCGTCAGATGCCGCCCACCGTGCTGTTCATCCAGGTACCCGAGGGCAAGACCGTGAAGAACCGGCTTCACCTCGACGTCAGCCCGATCGACGGCAGCACCGAGGACGAGGTGACCAGATTGATCGGCCTCGGCGCCACCAAGGCGGATGTGGGCCAGGGCTCAGACCGAAACTGGGTGGTCATGGCAGACCCCGAGGGCAACGAGTTCGACGTCCTACGCACCCTGGCACCGCAGAACTAGGCTGCGAGCGGGCACCCGCACCCCGTCACACACCGCAACCGTCACGTTGCCGAGAAGACCTCAGTGGCATGTGGTGGGATGGCCGCGCTCTATCAGCCGCCTGGTGGAGATCGTTTCGATGCCTGTGTACCCGTCGCTGACCCGCGCTCTGGCTGAGGCTTTGGTCGATGTGCTCTGGTTCGTTGAGGGGTGCGAGGACGAGCAGATGGATCCGGATGACGCGGTCAAGGTCTTGGAAGGGTGTCGCTCATCTGGTGACTCAGCTGTCGAGTGATCAGCGCAGCGAGTTCACCGACCTACTCGGTTCGATGGCTGCAGAGGAGGCCGATCCTTCGCGCCGCGAGTTCTTGGAGGGCTTCCCTGATGGTCTTGGACTCGTTGAGGACGACTCCTGACCTGGGATCTATGCGCAGAGCAGGACGCACTTGCTAAGGAGTTCGAAGCCCGCGCGACCGGACATCTGACGCTTGAGCATCTTGATCCGGTCGACGTGACCTTCGACGACGCCGGAGTTCCCGGGTTGTGAGAGGCCGGCGATGACGGCGTCGAGGCGGGCCTGCTGCTCCTGCACGGCACCTCGGACCTCGCGCCGAACGCCGAGGCCGACGACCTCCGCGTTCGAGATGCTGGGCAAATCGGCGGAGACTGGGCAGTTCGGTGGTCGCGGTCACCGCCGCGATCCAGTCGGGTAGTTGGTGGCCTGGCAGGTGGGCGAAGGAGCGCACGTGCTCGGCGAGTACTGCGAGTTCGGGGCAGTGGGCCAGGGCGGCTGCGAGGTGAAGTCGGTCGTTCTCGTTCAGTGCCTCGGGGCGGGTGAGGATCCAGCGTGTGACAGCTCGGGCAGACGGCGGCCGGGGCCCGACCGCTGGGGCTTGCCGCGAAGTGTCCTGCTGACGTAGTCGCGGACGCTGCCGTAGCCGCGTGGATAGCCCTGTTCCTTGATCTCCTCCCATAGTTTCCAGGCGTTGGTGCAGCCTTCCTGCCAGCGCTGGTCGAGGTTGGACTTGTAGGCGTCGAGCTTGGTGGGGCGGCTTTGCCGCTGTCCGATGAACAGTTGCTCCGGCTCGGTGGCACGGGAGTAGCGAAGGACGGTGTTGAGGCCCGTTCGATCTTGGTCGGAACGCCCGGCCGCCGAAACGCGGCCGGGTGTTCCGGATGGACGGCTGCTGCTCCGCGGTCAGAGCTCGCCTCGGCGTGTGAGCTGCTTCACCGCGTTCTCGCGGATGATCTCGTTCTCGTTGTCGCGCAAGCCCTCGAGGGCTTCTTGGGCCTCCGGGCCGGGAATGGCGCCGAGAGCCCAGATCGCCTTCACCGCGAGGGCCCGGTTCTCGTCCCAGTCCAGGTACTCGGGAACCCAGTGGGTCGCCAGGGCCAGCGTCGGCACCGTACGGGGCGAGCGGAGGCGGCCCAGCATCCAGACGATGTCCTCGTACTCCCTGTGCCAGTCGGCAGGGAACAGCTCGATCAACGGCTCCAGGAACTCCTCGGCCGAGGCGTCGGCGGCGGCATGGAGGATCAGCGCCATCTCGACGTCGTCGGCATCCTGGCGCTCCATGGCGTCCCGGAGCAGCCGGAGCGCCAGGGCCTCGCCGTCGGACTCGCCGAAGTGGGCGAGCACCTCGTCGAGCGTGCGCGTCGGACCCTCACCCAGTCCGACCGCCAGATCCATGACCAGATCCCGCTCCTCAGGAATCATCGCCTGACCACCTCCCATGCGTTGAACGCCCCAGGTCCTGGGTCGACCCCAGCAAGATCATTCTCAGCGGGTGCCTCCCGAACGCGTGAACATCGGCCTGGCCGCCCACAGGGCGCCTTCTGAGCTCATCGACACACGGCTCCCGTTCTCGCGAACAGGGCCACCCGTCGTCGTACTCGCCGGCCCGACAGCTGTGCCGCAGCGCTTGGGTGAGTCTCCGCAGGAGCTGCTCCGTCACCGGCCGGTGTCGCGCAGCACTCACGGCCGTGTCGACGGTGACTGTCGGCGGCCGGCGGCAAGCGCACTGAGGCGGTCGCCGATGACGGAGACACCAGGGCGGGGCTCGTTCGCGTAGTACCAGGGCTTGCGTCGGCGCAGCAGCGCCTCGCCGTGCTCGCTCCAGGTGAATCCGGGCTTGCGCAGCAGCTTCCGGAACACGATGTCGGCCCTGTGAGGGTGCGCGGCAGCCAGCCGGCGGATCGGCAGTGGCCCGATCGGCTCCTCGCGCAGGTACGTGCGCAGCAGGTCCTGGTACTGCCTGCGGCTCGCGAGCGCCGGGTCCGTGAAGAGGTCTCGCAGCATTCCGTAGTCGCCGTAGAAGTTGAGCCCGTCGACCTGGTCGTAGATGACACCGACGGTGTCCGCGCCCGCCAGTTGCGGCGGCAACTCGAAGAAGGGCCAGTCCAGGCCGGGCAGCCGGCTGCTGCGGGCCCGGCCGGGCCGGCCGGCCGCGGCGGCCTCTTGGCGGTGGCGGTAGTAGGCGTTGAGGAGGTCCTCGGCTTCGGCAGGCGGAAGAACCAGTTCGTCGCCGCCGCAGAACTCGACGAACGCTGCCCGGTCCTCCCGCATCGCCTGCCACCCCTGCTCGACCTTCTGGGGGTTGCGGAAGACCAGTTCGGGCCGGCTGGTCGCCAGCTGGACAGCGGCCTGGGCGATCTCGGCCGCGCTGGATCCGGGGTAGCTCGACATCGCCCCGGACACCAGCCACGCCCCGCCGGCCGCGCCCGCATGGACGGGCACCACACAGGTGTGCAGGAAGCTCCCCTTGGACACCCCACGAAATGCCGCCCGCCCGACATTCGAATAGGTGCGGTACTCCAGGTCGTCGACCAGGTTCAGCAGAACGACGGCATCCTTCTCCTTGCGCTGGACCTCGAAGATGCCCTCGACCGGGTCACGCCAGCCGAGCAGCATGTCCCGGTCGGCCGCGGTCAAGTCCTTCCGTCCCGCCACGAACCGGTCCACCACGGTCGAACCGTCCGGCAACCGGTACCGAAGGACGAAGTGGTCGACGATCCGGATCGCCTCCCCCTCGTCCAGCAGCCCCTCCGGCCCCGCGGCCTCCACCAGCAGATGCGTCAACCACCGCTCGAAGCGGGAACTCTGCCCGAACGCGACCAGTTCCCCCTTCAGCTCGGCACCGCGCTCGATGAGGCCGGTCAGCGACCGTCCCCCGACACCCCGATGCCTGCCCCGCTCGGCGTCACCCATGTTCAGCCCTTCTACACCACCGCACCCGCTTGACTGCAGGTTCCCGGCCTCAACCGGCCCAGTGACGGTAAGCCTCGATCCACCGCGTGCCCCCGGGCACCGGACCGGGCAACGGCAGATCCAGAATGCCGACCGACTGCCGCACACCACCGTAAGAGCACACGGCGACGATCCTCCCGTCCAGCGAAAGATCGATGCCGTCCACGGTCACCCCGACCCCGACAACCACGGTGGTGAAGGGCAGGCCGAGATGCTCCTCGACCATGCTGAACAAACCGGTCAGCTGCTCGTCCTCGGTGCAGGCATCAACAGCCGCCACTTCGCCCACGGCCGCGAACCCGGCCGAGTCCAACCCGCTCACGGGGCAACACTAACGACCCCCGACAGCACCCCCGTTGCCGCAGGAGGAAACGCCGTGAGCTTCCGCCAACCTGAAGCTGCAGGTCAAAGGGCTGGTGTGACCGGCTCTCGCGGTGCTCACGGTGCTCGGGGGCGGGAGACCATCGAGAAGATCGTCTGCCGGAGGCCGGGATTGTCTTTGAAACGGAGTCCGGGACGGTGCACTGGGCCGGGAAGGGCAGTCCGTCCTGCCGGCCAGCGCATGGCATCCTGGCCCAGTGCTCCTGAACGACCTCACCAGCAGTGTCGACCTCCGCCCCGTGCGTTATCAGTTCGCCACCGTCCGGGGCGACTCGTACGACGACAACTGGCTGGTCATTGACGGCACGGTGACGACTCCCGAGGGAAGCTGGTCCTTCGCAGATCCGTGTCTGCTCACCGATGAGGCCCGCGAGGTGTCCGCGTGGCTGCGCGCGGTGGCCGCGGGGACGGTGGCCGTCACCGAACCCGATGACGAAGGTGAGCTGTCGCCGGACGCGGAGTTCATCGAGCCGGTCATGGCTTTCAGCCTCGCCAACCGAAGCGAAAGCGGGACCGCGGTGATTCGCGTTCATCTGTCCCTGGAGGCGGCACCGCCATGGCAACAGGGCGATGACGGGGCTGACATCTACCAGTACGTCGTGGAGGTCAGCTTGGACGCCCCAGCGCTGCTTCACGCGGCTGACCAGTGGAACCTCTCTCTGGCTTCCCTCCCGCCCCGCTGATCCAGCCACCTGGCACTCCCCATACAACCGATTCCTCCCTACTGGGGCCGGATGACCCTCTATGATCCGGTTCATGCTGGATCCCGAGCTGCTGGAACGGATCACCACACGGCGCGCGGAGCTGGACGAACTCCAAGAACAACTGGCCCAGCAACCGGCGGAAGCGCGGGCCGAGCGAGACGAACTCGCCGGCGCCGGGCGCGTGCTTGAACGGATAACCGGGCAGCGCGCCGAGGAACGCGCCTCCGCCGGTCCGGTGCCTGGACAGGCGGGCGGCCGGGCGGTGACGCTGATCCCGCACCGCGAGCCGGACGTGGAGGAAGACTCGCTGCCGTGGGACTACCAGCGCATCATCGCCGCCGTGCGCCAGGCCGCCTGGCCGATCACGGCCCGGGAGGTCGGCCGTGTCCAACGCGCTCATGGGGCAGCACTAACAACCCACGACGGCACCCCCGTTGCCGTAGGAGGAAACGCCGCACCCGCTAAGCAGGGATCCACAGGATATGCCAGCGCTGAGAAGGACCTCCGGTACACGTAGTCGTGATGACCAGGTCGTTCGCCATCCGGGCCAGGCACTTGCTGCCGGCCGCATTCCTGATCGTGGCACCGGCTTCACCGGGTGAGTCGTCGAACAGCCACAGCCTGCGTCGTCGCCGGCGGCACAGGGCTTCATGGCGGCCCGGCCGTTGCGCGACACGAGGCACAGACCGGTTGCCTTCTGCCGGAGCGCGTTGTACCCGTACTCGTCGTTCCAGTACCACTCCTGGCAGGTCGAGTAGTTGCATTCGACGACATACGGGCCGAGGTCGGCACGGAAGTCCAAACAGCGCCAAAGCGGCGCGGCGGCGTTCGAAAACAGCGTCTTCTGCGGCACCGCGCTCGCCGACGTGCCGGTCAGGCCCATGACGAGCCCGACGACCGCCCCCATGACGGCCAGCCTTTTCAGAACCACGATTCCCCCACCTCTACCCGACAGGTCAGGAGCGGATGCAACATCCGCAGTGACCGGAGAGAAGCAGCCGGCTACCACCCCAGTCCCCAGAACCCGCACGGGCGCACAGGGCCAGGGCGCCCATCACACAGTCGCCGTGGTCGCACGAGCATGGAGCCCGGCGAGAGGCCGAACCCCCTTGCTGCTGTTCGCCTCCTGCGGGATCTCCCCGTCGCCGCCGATGAGGTCGAAGACCCCCTCGTTCCACAGAAATCCCGTCCAACCGCAAAGCACCGGCGGTCATGATCGGCTTCCCGCCAGGAGGACGGCTTGCGCGGTGACGCAGGCGTTGCAGCGGCCGTTGTTGTCGGGGTGTGCGCGCCGTGGTGTGGGTCCGGGGCAGGTGCGGCACAGCGGCCAGCCCAAGCAGGACGGGCACAGACTCTCCCCCGGTGCCGTTGCGGGCGCGCCGCAGCCGGAGCACTCCACCAGCGCCCGGTACGCCAGGGCCGCGACCACCGTGCGGGAAGGGGGCGCCGGGGAGGACCGCTCGGACACTGGTCCGGCGGTCGCCTCGTCTCCCGGGGCGTCGCCGTCGTGGTGCCGGCTGTCCGCAAGGGGCGGCGGCGGATAGGCGTGGGCAGCGCGCAGCCGGGCGGCGATGATCGCGCCTACCGTGGTGCGGACCCGGTCCGGCAACGGCCGGTGGGTGATGACGTGGCGTAACTGCTCGGTGTTCCAGCCGGCCTCCATCATCGCGGTGATCACACGGCCCTGATCCGTCAGCACCTGCCCGGTCAGCAGGAGATCCGGACAGCGGGCTCCGATGTCGAGGAGCAGCCGGATACCCGGATGCATCGCGTCCGCCCGCGGCCCGGGCGGCGCAGACGCTGCGGGGACGGGCTTGCCGGTCGCCGCGTGCGTTGCGGCGTGGCCGCGGGCGCAGGGACGGAGGGGTGTGGTCTTCTGCTTCGTGGTGTTCTTTCCGATGGTGTTCTTAGTGAGGTGGTCAGCCGACGTCGGGTCACCCACCGGTGGAAAACCCGACATCGGCTGCGACCTGCCACGTTGCTGACCGGGCAGATCGGTGAGGACGTAAGTGGCCGCACCGAGCGTGCCGTCCGGACGGCGCTCACGTCCCCGGCGCAGGAAGCCGTGCTTCTCCAGTTCCTTGAGGCCGCTCCTGACGGCTGCCTCACCGTCACGGCCGCGGCGCGCCAGGTCCGCCACGCTGATCCGCCAGCCGTCCCGGTGCGTACTGATCAACCCGAACAGACCCTGCGCCTTGAACGAAAGCCGGGGGTCGCGGAACAGGCCGTTCGCGATCTGCGTGAACCGGTCCGCCGCCATCACCCCACGCCGTATCCCCGCCTCGGAACCGGCCCCCGCCCGACTCGACGACCCGGACACCGACACGGACGGCCAGCTGGTCGCCTGCGTGAGCCCGGCATTACGGAGGGCCGGCCGGTCCGTGATCGAGTAGACGATCCCGCCGAGCGTCCCGTCATCGCACCGCACCTGCTCACGGACCAGATAGCCGAACCTCTCCAGCTCACTCACACCAGCACGCACCGCATCCCGCCCATCAGGCCCCACACCCACCAGGTCAGCAACCGTGACCCGCCAACCGACCACATGGGTACTGAGGAAACCGAAAATCCCCTTCGCCCGAAACGAAAGCCCACAGTCACGGAACAGGGCATTGGCGACCTGAGTGAACCGGGCAGACGGCGCGGACCGGGCGGACCGGGTGGACCGGTCCGCCGCCATCACCCCACGACGAACCCCCACCCCGAAACCAGTCACCGCACTCCCCCACCAGCCACGAACACCCGGCCGCCACAGGTCTGCAGCAAAGGGGCAGACACGAAGTTGCGGCGACCACTGAACAAAGAAGCGTGGGAGAGATTCATCCCTTCAGCGCACCCGACGACCCCGACCACACCGACGACCACCAGCCCCGACCACCGGACACAATCCAGCAACAACCACACAAGACCGCCATGGTCGGGCCATGGTCGGCCCGACCACAGCCCCGGTGCGCAACCACGATTGCGCAACCACGCCGGCACTCCACTGCGCAAGCCTTCCACTGCGCAAGCACCCGGGGATTCCCCGCAGCCCAACACCGGCAGGCAGCTGCGCAACGAGCCCCGACCCTGCACACCCGACCTGCGCAGCCGACCTGCGCAGCCAGCTGCGCACCGCCGGGAGCCACCACCACCAAAAGGGCTGCGCAGTTAGCGGAGTTGGGCACAAGCGGGCTTCCACGACCACGGCCTGAGGCCGGTGCGCAGCCGAACCGTCCCCTCCCCGTGATCGCCCGAGCCTCGCTCCGACCGGATCCCCACCCCCGCCGCCTACGCGACGGCCGTCCACTCACTCCCACCCCGTGCCACGGACACCGCTGGTCGGCCCGACCACAGGCCCACCCGCCGTTTTGTGTCCCCATCGATACCTTGGTCGGGGGCCCACGGTCGATGGTCAGGTCGGACCACACTGGTACTGCCAGGCGGCAGGTCAGAAGCGCAAGTTCTGCCCCAGGAGTGTGACCGTGTCGCTTGGCAAGCACGCCCGGCAACCCGTACTTCCGCTCCGAGGCCGCAGATGCCGAGCTAAGCACGACGAGGCGCAGGCTACGCCCGTCGCGCCTGGCCCTCCTCACCGCGACCGCAGCCGGTACCGTCACCCTCGGCAGGGTGCCACCGGCACGCACAACGGATACCGCCGATCCTCCGAACAAGCCGGCCACTGTGTCCACCCCAGCCGACACAGCCGACTCGGCAGCCAATGCGCAGTCCTGTGTTGACGTATGGCCGCGCAACAGACTCCGACAACGCCCACCGTGCGCAAACGAGACCTGCGCAGTTCCTCAATCCCCGACACCGATTCGCCCAACGCGTGCCGCTGCGCAATCGGAGCCGAGTTCGACGTGTCAGCGACCGCGCAATTCCCCAGGTGCTCCGCCACTTTCCCCTGGCATGCGTTCGAGTGCGTGGGGAAGCTGAGGGCGGCCCGCCCGCCCGGTCAGTGTCCCGGGCCCTGGCAGCCGGCCAAGGACGCCTGCGGCGCCGCTACCGCGGTGAGCTGCGCTCATCCCTGACAGTCCGCCACGCCCCGCAGGATCCGGCAGTAGTCGGGCGGGCCGGGGAAGATTGACGTCCCCCTGGTCGCGCAGACGCAGCGCCGCGATCCCCATGGGGAAGTCTCCGACACCGCTGTTGGGGAATATCGCCGTCGTTCACACGACGACCACCGTAGACACAGCGCGACGACCAGCGGGTCACCGCAGGCAGCGAGGCCTTGCCGGAGGCCGTCCCCCGGCCTTCGGCAAGGCCCAGTTCCACTGCCGAAGCGCGGTCGAGCGGTGCGTCAGCAAAACGTCGGACGCCGCTGCGCTGCCACAAGGCGTGCACCGCCAGTAGCCACTCAAAGCACCCAACCGACACCCCGGCTTGCCACAGGTCGACACGCGGGCTGTCCACGGCCGTACCGAACGCGCCTCACCTCGAAGCCAGCTATCACAACTATCATAGTTGAGGTAGGCTGGGGCCATGGAGCCGAAGACATACTCGACCATCGATCTCCGCAAGCAGATGGGCGAGATCCTCGATCGCACCCGGATCGCCGGCGAGCCCGCCGCGATCACCCGCCGGGGCAAGACTCTCGCGTACCTCGTACCCGCCGAATGGTTCGAGCAGTACATCGCGCAGCACCCGCAGGCTTCCGACGCCGACCGGAACGCGGCCTGAGACGCCGGACCCGCAGACCAGGAGCCATTCCGCCATGACAGCGCAGCCCCTCCACTCCGACGGCCCCCGCCGGGTACCGCCGATGCCCGAACGCACGCCCCAAGCCCTGAGGCTGGCCATCCAGGAGCACGCCCCACACCTGCTGCCGGACTTCGAGGCCCACTGGCGCCGCGCGATCGCAGACGCCTTCAACCTCACCCCGGTGCCCGCCTTCATGCACCTGTGGTGGACCCAGTACGCCATCGCCCGCGACCCCCGCCTCGAAGCGCACCTGGCCGACCTCGAGACCCGGGCGGCAAGGTGCGACGACCCCGAGGAATCCGCCGCGCTCCTGGCCCAGTACAGCAGGCTCAGGCGCCAGGCCGCCACGGCGGAGCCCGGCCGGTGAACGACGAGTTCCCACAACCACCCTGGCAGATGGACTGGACAGTCGAAGCTCGCAACGAGTTCGAGCACATGCCCGCGGACGCCAAGCAACTGGTCCTGGCAGCACGTGCCGAACTGATCACGGCCACCGACCCCTACCACCGAGGTATCGACGCCGACGCCTCCCTCCCGCACTGGATCACCATCCGCCCCCTGGCCTCGACCAACCCCGGCGGACCACACATCGCCGACCTTGCCGGCGGCCGCGGCTGGCTCATCTTCACCTTCATCCGCCGCCACGCCGAACCCCAGATCACCGTCACCGACGCCTTCTGGGCCTGAACCTGACGCCTCAGAGGGCTTCTCGAAACCGAGTGTGGGGCTGGGTTTGTGCTGGTCAGGCGTAGTGCCGGGGTGGGTGAGGTAGGTCCGGTGCGTCCGTGGAGGTGGCGTGCTGGAGGTGTGTGATGGTGTCGGTGCTGGGGCTTCTGGAGGAGCGGGAGCGTGCGGCCCGGAAGCGGGTGGAGGAGTTGCTGGCCGAGTTGGAGGCGGCGCAGTCGCAGTGGGACGGGTGGCTGGTTGCCCGCAGGCGGGTCGGCGAGGTGTGGGACGCTCGTGAAACGGCAGATCAGCAGGCTGCGGCGGGGATGACGCCGGAGGGGAACAGGGCCAGGACGCCGGCGGTGGTGAAGCCCGGGTCGCTGGTTCCGGTCTGGCGGGAGGGGCTGTCGGCCGAGGTGCTGGCGCCGGAGTATCAACAGGTCATGGGCCTGCTGGCCGAGCGCCGGACCACCGGTGGTGAGCCACTGAACTGCCGGGAGATCACAGTCTTGTCGGGGCTGGAGGTGGTTCCGGCGAAAGTTGAGGGTGTGCGGTGCAAGCTCAAGCGGCTCGTTGCGCGGGGATGGGCGCACGAGCCGGTGCCGGGCCGATTCACCTTGGGTGATGGGCGAGGCGGCGGGTCATGACCGTGGTCATCGACCACAGGATCATCGCTTCCGACGACGCGGCCAGCCGTTCGTAGTCGCAAGTCAGGCGCCGGGAGCGGGTCAGCCAGGCGAAGGTCCGCTCAACGATCCACCTTTTGGGCAGCACGACGAAGCCTTTCTGGTCGTCGCTGCGGCGGATGACTGTGAGCATCAGGTTCAGGACGGTTGCGCACCAGCCCACCAGCATGCCGGTGTATCCGCTGTCCGCCCACCCGCGCATGAGCCGGTGATGCCGCCTCGTGGCCTGAGCCAGAAGATCCTGGGCGGCGTCCCGGTCCCCCGTCGAGGCGGGGGTGACCATGACCGCGAGGATGCCCACATCGGTGTCACCGCCACGGTGTACTCCCACGTTCGCCTCCGCCTCCAGCGTCAAGCGATCGATGCCCTCAGCGCAGCCCTGAGCGACCCGTCAGAAGGCTTCGCGCAGACGGATGATGGCGGCGATCCACCACTCTGTGCAGCACCTCTCCGCTGACGTTGCCGTCAACCGTTGCCGTCAAGAGACCAAAGAGCCCCGCCGGATACCTTCCGGCGGGGCTCTCCGCTACGTTCTAAGAATCAGCACAGAATCCCGGTGCGGCACTCCCAGAGCGTCGTTATCCGAGCCCCTGGGATGTGACCAGATGCTATAGCTGAGGCACGCCACAAGGCCGTCGCCACTGTCCGACTTCAGCGCCAAGCAACGAACGCGCGAGGCATGGGATTCTCGCACGCCGGAGAATTTCAACATCTCTTCGACCTGCACTGGCTCCGCAATGGCGATAGTGAGCGGCTGGTACACCGTTTTCAGCTTCATTCCAATGACGCCGTAGAACGTCACTTCAATGAACTCATGCACGGAAGCTGGATCGACGCTTCGCAGCTTGAGCTCAGAATGGCTGACACTGTATCGCCATGGCCGGAACTTCCGATCGAAGGAGATGGGAAGGCTCGCAGTCGGCTGTGGTGACTCCTCGTCAGGGAGCGAATGGGTTGGCAACGGGACTTCCGTTTCTGTAGAAGGTCACGCGAGACCACGCGCTCGGGTCCTGGATGTAGCTTAGCTCCCACCCAGTCGCATGCCCATCGAAGATCGGATCCAGACCCCTGCCGGTGCGGGCGACTGCCGCCGGGTCGTCAATGCCATTCAGGTTGAAGTGGATCGGCGTCTTCCCGTCATTGACATAGCCCTTGAACTCGCTGACCCATTTATCACCAGCAGAGGGCCAATCATGGTACGACTTAGCGCCAACCGAATCCGAAAATTCATGAAGGTCCATAGAGTCGCCATCGACGTCGCTAAGTCCGAGTGCAATCCCCCCGCAACCATTGGAATTGTGAACCAAGATCGGCGTGCTGCCGGCGAGTACATAGTACCTGTGCTCCGCGGCACCCCTCTACCTGCTTCTTCGCTGGTCAGCGCTGGTTTTGCGTTCCGCTGTTGTCCGTGGGTGAGCGGGGAGATCCGTGGTTGTTGCCGTCGCTACTGCCGTCAGGACGTACGGGCGGCGGAGGGGCCGCTACTGCCAGGCGCCGGGTTCAGCCCGGAGGGTAGCGCGGGTGGTGCGGTGGTAGAAGTCGTGGCCGGTCTCGGCGCAGTGCTCGGCGATCCAGCGGGTCAGGTCGTCCTCGGCGTGGAGTTCGCCGGAGGTGGTGCCGCAGTCGTGGTCTTCGCCGGTGACGCAGACGGCCTCGAAGGTGGGCAGGGCCATAGGGTCCACGGCGGCGGTCACGTGGTACTCGCGGAAGCGGTAGCGCTTGCGGCCCGGCGTGCCGGTGGTTGCCGGGTCAGGCATGCTCGGCCGTCTCTTCCTGCGGGTCCGGGATGCGCTGTCCGCGTGATTCGGCCACCCAGAGCGCGTCGGTGAGGGCCTCGACGAGTCGGGAGGCGAGCCAGCGGTACTCGGTGGCCGACTGCGCTCGTGCGCCGGGGGCCACGACTTCGCGGGCGTGTTCCAGCAGTTCTTCGCCCATGCCGAGTTGGATGGCTTCGATGCTGTCGGCGAGTGTGGACAGGTAGCCCCTGCCGTCGGTGCTGAGGTAGCAGGGGCGCCCGTCCGGGGTGGTCCACGGCAGTAAGACGTCGTTTCTTATGGCGTGATCGGTCGTTGAACCGTGCATGACGGATCTGGTTGAGCGGCTGGTGCCGGACGAGTTGTGGGTGCTGTTCCGGCGGGTGGTGCCGCCGACGGAGGTGATACGTCCGCAAGGCGGGGGCCGGCGTCGGGCGGGTGACCGCGAGGCCCTGGCCGCGATCATCTTCGTGGCGACCTCAGGCTGCACCTGGCGACAGCTCCCGCCGGTTTTCGGACCGAGCTGGCAAACGGTCTACCGGCGGTTCGCCCGGTGGAGCCGAGCCCGTGTCTGGGCCCCTCCACCGGGTCATTCTCGACGAACTCGGGGCTTGTGGTGAGCTGGACTGGTCGCGATGCGCGATCGACTCGGTCAGCGTCCGGGCGGCAAAAGGGGGCCACTGACGGGACCGAATCCGACCGACCGCGGCAAGAGTGGATCGAAGATTCACCTGATCACCGACCGGAACGGACTGCCTCTGTCGGTGGGCATCTCCGGTGCCAACATGCACGACAGCCTCGGCCTGCAGCCGCTTGTGCGCGGCATCCCACCCATTCGTTCTCCCCGCGGACCCCGACGTCGTCGTCCGGCGAAGCTGCACGCCGACAAGGGCTACGACTACGACCACCTGCGCCGATGGCTCCGCAAGCGCGGGATCCGCCATCGCATCGCCCGTAAGGGCATCGAGTCCTCACAGCGACTCGGCCGTCACCGATGGGTTGTTGAAAGGACGGTCTCCTGGCTCGCTGGCTGCCGCCGCCTGCACCGCCGCTACGAACGCAAGGCAGAACACTTCCTCGCCTTCGTCGGCATCGCTGCCGCCCTCATCTGCCACCGCCGACTCGTCCGTGTGAACGGGCAGGACCAGTCAGTGTGAGGCTCCGACGCTGCTGACCCAGACATCCAAGGGCGCGATCTCCAGTTCGGTCTCGGCCTGCTCCGAGAGGCCCTGCGCGTCGTCCAGATCCGACCAGGGGATGAAGCCCGGCTCGTCGTCGGCCAGAAATCCCTCGACGACCGGACGGAGGTCCTCTGATGCCACATAGGCACCGGTGAACGGCAACGCATCCGGGGGCACAGAACCGGTCGAGCACCGGAGCTGCCCTGCCTGTTCGTCGTGCCACACGTAGAACGTCGCCACCCCGGGAAACCCCAGATCGCGAATGCGCTCCCGGACGGCAGCAGCAGTCCACTCGAAGGCATCCACCACCTCGGTGACGGACAACGAACTCCTGTCCTCGTCCGCCGCACCCAGCGACCAGGTGTTGGTCTCCCACTCCACTCGCCGATCAGCCGGCTCCAGCACCAGGGGCTCGGCCGCCACCTCAGCGATCCACGTCAACAGCACCACAGCAGTATCCCTGCACAGCTCGGCCCGAGAACCACCAAAAGAAACGACTTCTAAGTGGGGACCGGCCAAGCCTGCTGCCGCGTCGTACAGTTCCCGGCGCCGCATGCGGTCCGCGTCGCTCCTGGGTTTGGTCACCGTGCACCCCCGGCTGGGTCGCTGATAGGGACACGGTGACCGTAGGAGCTGACTGGCCGTCACTCGATGTATGGGCCAGGGCAGTTTGCTACACGGAGTGCGCGAATTGCTGCGCTGCGTGGTAGCTATCCGACGACGCCCAGGTAGGAGGCCATGTCGCGCATCTCGGCGGTGAGGGTGCGCTTGCGCTTCTTCAGGATCTCCTGCATGGTCTCGGCGGCCACGTGCTGATGTTGGAGCCACTGGGGGGATGCTCGGCGGACCCCGATCAGCTCGTCCATGGCTGCGGTCAGGTCGCCGGTGCGGGTGTGGGCGCGTGCTACGTCCATGCAGTGGCGGTTCCAGTTGTCGTCACTCGGCCGCCCGGTGCTCTTCCACGCCTTGGGCGACAGTGCGTCCTCGCCGGCCTTGCGGACGACGGTACGCGCGTCGCCCACGACCATGGCGTCCTCCACGCCCTTCATGCCGACGGTCAGCGGGCCGAAGGTCGTCCAGTGTCGGAAGAACGAGCCGGTGTGCTCGCGTCCTACCGCTGATGCCGCTGTGGTAGCCATGCGGTGGTAGTGGCGGGCCTCCTGGGGGCGGTTGTTTCGGCCTGCGGCCGCCGCAGCCCGTAGTGCCAGCCAGCCCCATGCCGCGCATTCGTCGGGGGTGGCTCTGGACAGCCTCGGCTCGATCGTGTCGGCGGTCTGGGCGGCGAGGGTTTCTGCCTCGTCCAGTCGGCCCTGGCGCAGGAGCAGCCAGCACATGCCGATCACGCCGGATGCTGCGGTGAGGGTGTCTGCGGCTCGGCGGGCGTCGGTGATCGCCCCGGCCAGGGCGGTGTAGCCGAGGTCGTACTGCCGGACCTGGGTCAGGTACCGCCCTGCCAGTTGCCGGGCTTCGGCTCGGGCCAGAAGCGCCTGGCGGTGTTCCTCGCCGTTGTCGTAGTAGGCGACCGCGCTGTTGGCGTCCCGTAGGAGTCCGGGGAGTTGGGAGGCGACGCTCTTGTAGCTGTCGGAGTGGTACAGCACTGCGCCGTCATGCACCGCCCGGCGGAAGCGACGTACGTTCGGCTCTTCCTCGCCGGCCTCGCCGCCCGCATCGGCCAGCCCGACCGGCGGAGTCAGGGCGGCCCGCAGCTCGATGAGGTTGACGCGGTTCCTGTCCTCGGTTCGGCGCACCGGTTGCGGAGCGTCCGGAGCCAGCAGCGTTGCCGTGGTCACCTCCAGTGCGCGGGCGAGGGTGTGCAGCGTCTCCATGCGGACCGTTCCGCCCTGCTCGACCTTGCGCACTGTTCCCGGGGACACGCCTGCGGCGTGGGCCAGTTCCTCCTGGCTCATCCCGGCCCGCCGCCGGTACTTGCGGACGTTGTCCGCCAGCTCCGTGAGTTCCGTAGCCATCCGCTCACCACCTCCAGCGCCACGGTACGCCGGACGGGCGCGTCAACCGGTGGCTATCCGGCAGATACCCGCCACGGAGCGATCGCCCACCCCGGGCGGGGCCGGACCTCCGGCAGAACCGCCGCCTGAGCGGGTTGGGTCCCTCGTCGGTCGGGCAGCTTCGCCGGACCAGGGTTCTCCGGGGGCCGCCAAGGCTCACCCCGTGACGCTTGCGCTCGGCCTTGGCGGACCCCGGGGGTTCCTGGTACGCCTCCGGTGACCGGGCGACGAGGGACCCCACCCGCGCCCCGCGACCACTCACCACGACGAAGCCGCACCCGGCACTCGGCCCCCTGCCCCTCGGAGGGAGGGCCGGGGTCTGGGGCAGCGCCCCAGGTGGTTTGCGGTGCTGGCTGTTGCGCGCCCGGACCGGCGGGGCCGTCGCCTGCGGGGCGGAGAGCGGCGGCGGCCCCGCAGGGCCGGAGCGCGCGCGGCCCGCGACAGCGGGCCGCCTTGACGCGGGCACCGCCGCAATCCGCCGAACCTTGCAGCGAACCGCCGCAGGCGGGCTCACCACGCTGCCCACCAAGACGCGGGCGTCCGAGCGCCGCATCGCTCTCCCCACCCGCTGCGTCCAGTCGCTGAAGCTCCACCACGAGCAGCAGCGCGAACAGGAAGCCGTAGGCACCACGTCGCGGCACGACGGGCACGTCTTCACCACGGTGCAGGGCCGACCGATCGACCCAACCAACCTCACCCGCACTTTCATCGCGCTCCTCCGCAAGGCCGGCCTCCGCCGCATCCGCTTCCACGACCTCCGGCACTCCAGCGCCACCCTGCTCCCGGAACAGGGCGTCGAACTCATCGTGATCAAGGAACTCCTCGGCCACGCCCACATCGGCGTCACCGCCACCGTCTACACGTACGCCTCCGCCTCCAACGCCAAGCCATCGACACCCTCAATGACGTGCTCAACGTCGAGGATGACGGCCCTGACGACCCACCCGCCGCAGCCGACGTCCGCTGACGTTGCCGTCAGCGTTGCCGTCAAACACGTGGGAGCCTCCACCGATTACCGATTCGGCGGGGGCTCCCAATTCGTGTCCGAGAGAACTCGGAAATCCTCGAACATTTCCCCATCGGGGGCACCAGCAGCGCTGGCACCTACGACAGGTTGTGCCAGGCGTGGCTACAAGTTCCTCGGCACTCCGCTTCTCTTCGTCGCGTGTCAGCCACAGCGAATGTCGCCAAGAGGACGCGCCAGGACTTCACGTACTCACCGGGGGGAAGATTTATGATCTTCCCCATTTGTTCGAGAATTGGCTCTCGAACAATCAACACTGCCGGGGTCATGGTCGGCTTAACGCCTGATCGCAGGAGTCCTTCACGCGCGTCATTCACCGTTGCATGGGCTTGTATGACGTAGCGAACAACCTCATGCAGCACCGCTTTCTGATCAACCTGCTCCAGCGAAGAGAACCAAGCCACAGCGTCTTCCAGGCTTCGGAGCCCCTGGGCAAACTCGTTGATGATCCGCTCTGATGCTCGCAAAGTGCTCACCTGGGCTCGAAGACAACGTACGGCCTGCTTCTGTCCACCTCTGCATAGTCCGGGCGGTTCGGATTGTAGCTCTGCCAGAAGTCTCTACCACGCCCGCTCCCTTCACCATCGCCTGTTCCCCGCGGAAGTGAATTCTTGACACCGTGACGAGTTCTGGACGGACCGGACAGGATGTAATCCCAGTCGGACGCCGCGTTGGGTGTTCCGTTCGCGCGACTCCCAACCACGATGATTGGCTGCCCGGACTTATTGGCGGCATTCTGGATTCGCTTTGCATCATTCGGGCTGATCCCCGCTTCCGATGCCGTCCGAAGGCCAGGGCCACACCAGCCGTTGGAATTATGAACCAAGACCGGAGTCTGTCCAGCCAGCACATAATACGTGTGCAATCCGTCGATCGTGAGGTTGTATGTTACGGCATGCTGAGTGAAGGGCCTGTTGGCTGTGACGACTACCGTTCGGGCATCGTCCGTGAGGAGCGTCATGCCAGGCTTGAGTTGCTGAGCCTCAACCCACCGTCTCTCGGAGGGTGACCAGAAGGGGTGCTCGTAGGTTGCGGTAAGCTCCTCGATCCCTTGCTCGGTTGTGATGGACAGTTCGTTGAATTTCTTGTCCTCGTCGGTGCGAATGAGCCGAGAGACCTTACGTGGGGCAACCTCACCCGTTTCCGGGTCCGCAGCCAGGACCTTGTCACCGATTCGGACGTTTTCGATGTCCTTCGTTGTGCCGTCGGCCATGAGGACTTCTGTGCCCGCAAGGAAGCATTGTGTGCAGTTTCCCTTGCGACTCTTTGGCAGCTTTCCGAGGCCGGGCCGACCCTTTACACCCCCTTCAAAGATTCCCGCAACCACGTTCTGGGCGAAGAAGTTGAAGAAGAATTTCTTCTCGTCAGGGCATCCAGTGGCATGGCATGCGCTGGTCAGTGCTGCGCTCACTGATACCTGCAGAGACGGCTCTTCAGGATGGTCGGCGTAGATCCAGATCCCGTAGTGACTTTCGCTCAGCTTGCCGTAGAAAAGCTGAGTGAACTGGGCCGTTCCATGCCACTCCGCGGGAATGTGGACACCCGGGAGCAGGGTGATGTAACCGTCCCCGTTCGCGTCCTCATTCTGAAGGCCTTCGTCCTGCCAGGTGATGTTCGTATCTTTGACGTTGGTGTTTGGATATCCGGGGTTTGTGACGCCGTCACCGTTGGTGTCGTTATCGGGGCAGGGCGTGTCGAAGCCGTTGCCCTCTCCGCAGGCGAGACCCATTCCGCTGGGGTCGGGGTATGTTGCCGGGTTTTGCGCTCCGTAGCTGTATCCGTTCAGCGTCTGGTGCAGGTTGAGCTGGAGGAGTGGGTCGACGCTGATGAATTGGCCAGTGCTGGGGTCGTATTCCCGCGCGCCAATGTGGGTGAGGCCTGTTTGGTGGTCGGCTGTCATGCCGAGGAAGGCCTTGTCGTCCGGCCAGACGCCGGTCGTCTGGCCGCGGTTCTTGCCGAAGGGTGTGCTGTAGCGCTTGCTGAGGGCTTGGCTGGCGTCGCCGGTGATGGCAACGGTGCTGGTGCCGTGGTGGTCACCGGCGAGGAAGGTCAGTTTCTCGCTGCCGGTTTCGTTGGTGCGGAGGGCGATGGTGGCGCCGGCTGCGGTGTAGTACCGGTTCGCCCACTTCTTGCCGGTCTTGAGGTGCACCTCTGTGGCGCCGAGGTAGAGGACCGTTTCACCGTCGGTGGCGTTGTCTCGGCGGATGAGGAGTTCGCCGTCGGCGTCGTATAGGTAGTTGGTGGAGGTGGCTGAGGTGCTGTCGGTGAGGCGGGCGAGTTTGCCTTCCTTGTTCCAGTTGAGGGTCTGGGTGGTGGTGGAGCCGTTCTCCTGGACGCGTGTTTCGGTGTTGCCCGTGTCGTCGTAGGTGTACTGCGGGGTGATGCCGGTGCAGTTGCCCGTGGTCGTGGTGGCGGTCAGGGCGTGTGGGCGGGCGGTGTCATAGCAGTGGGTCGTGGTGGCGGAGGTACCGAAGTGCTGTTGTTCGGTCTTTCGCTGGCCTGAAGCGGTGTAGGTGTAGCTGGTCCAGTACGGGGCGGGGCCGCCTAGGTTTGCGGTGGTGCGGCCAGAAGTCGCGCAGTCTGCGGTCTTGGGGGTCCAGGTTTGGCTCAGGCGGCGGTATGCGTCGTAGGTGAAGCACTGGTTGTCGGTGCCGGTGCCGATGTTGGCGGCATCGGTGATGGCCGTGACGTTGCCGGCGGGGTCGTAGGCGTAGGTGAGGTCTTGGACGGGGCCGCGGGTCTGGTCGTCGGTCGCGGCGGCCAGCAGGCGTCCGGTGCCACGTTCGTAGGTGTTGGTGAGGAAGAC
Organism: Streptomyces cadmiisoli; assembly: GCF_003261055.1. NCBI lineage: Bacteria > Bacillati > Actinomycetota > Actinomycetes > Kitasatosporales > Streptomycetaceae > Streptomyces > Streptomyces cadmiisoli. Next base: position 9,197,411 of record NZ_CP030073.1, on the reverse strand, counting down.
TCGTTTGGTTCCTTCGGCGGTGGACGTGCCGAGTTGGAGCTGTCCGACCTGTCCGAGTTCGGTGTAGTCGGCAGCGAGCAGGTAGCCGGTGGTGCCGGACAGTTCGGTTTGGAGTCCGGCGCTGTTGTAGCGGTGGGTCAGCAGCTCGGAGGCAAGGCCTGCGGCGGCGGGTTCGCGGGTGGTGGCGACTGAGCCGTCCAGCCGGTAGTCGGTCTGGAAGGTGGTGGTGGGTTCTACCGCTTTTGAGGTCACCAGCGGGTCGTCGGCGGGGAGTGTGAGTGTGGTGGCGGTAGGCCGGTAGCGGTTGTCGTAGGAGGTGACTTGCTTGGTGTAGGCCTTGCCGGTGGTGGTGTTGCCGTTCTCATAGCGGATGGAGGCAGTGGGCTGCCCCTTGAGGACGGTGTCGTATGTCCACGCGGCGAGCTGGTTGGTGTCGGTGCGGCTGGTGTGCCACAGACCGGTCTTGCGGCCGTGTTCGTCGTAGGAGTAGAGGAGTGTGCGGTCCTCGTCGTCCGTGGTGCTGTCGATCTGATCGAGGTCGGTGTAGCTGGTCGTCGTGGTGCCCTTGTCGGGGTCCACGGTCTTCACTGTGCGGCCGAACAGGTCGTAGGTGTAGGACCAGGTGGTGCTGTCCGGGCCGGTGATGGTGTCCGGTTTGCCGTCGCGTGTGTGGGTGTAGCGGACATTGGTGTAGGACGTGCCGGACGCGGCGCCGTAGGCGGTGTCGTTGGGCTGGGTGCCGGCGTAGGTGCGGGTTTCTGTGGTGCGGCCGAGGGGGTCGGTGATGGTGCGGGTTGCGTTGCCGCCGGTGGGGGCGCTGGTGGCGGTCGAGTCGCCGGTGTGGGTGGTGGTCGTTTCCCACTTCTTTGCGCCGTCGACGAGGAATTCCGTAGTGGTGGGTCGTCCGGCGCCGTCGTGCTGGATCTGGGTCTGTGCGCCGCCGCCGTAGGCGGCTTGCGCGTAGGCCCCGCTGGGGCCGCTGGTGGTGTCGTAGATGTCGGCGTAGGTCTCGTACGCGAGTCCGCGGCTGTCGTAGCGGGTGTCGGTCAGGATGCGCCCGCCGAGCGGGGACGGTGCCTGGACCTGGATGGGACGCAGCTGGGCGTCGTAGAGGCTGTAGGTGGTGTCGTAGCTGGTGCCATCCGGTTTGAGGGTTGCTACCGACGTCCAGGGAGCCTCGTTGCGTGTGAGGCCGTAGGCGAACTTGGCGTGGGGGGTATCAGCGGTCTTTGAGCGGCCGGGCAGCCAGGTTGCGGTGATGCGGCCGAGGGCGTCGTAGGTGTGGTCGGTGCGCTTGAGGTTGGCGTCGAGGGTGTAGTTGACGGTGCCCCGGGCCGGGTTGTAGTTGGTGCTGGTCTGGTGGGCCTGTCCGTTGGAGGCGAGCTTCGGGGTGGTGACGACCTGTGTGGCCAGCGGGCCGTCGGCGGCTGGGTAGTAAGTGGTGGTGGTGCGGCCCTTGGCATCTGTGGTGGTCAGCGGTCGGCCGAGCTTGGCGGTGGCGGTGTCGTAGGTGGTGGTGGTGACGGTCTGCCAGCCGGTGGTGGGCAGGGGATTGCGGTCGGCGGTGCCGGAGGCGGCCGGATAGGCCTTGGCTCGGCCGGTCCAGGTTGGCAGGCCCAACGTGGGGATCTGGTCAGGGGACCATCCGGTCGCGGCGGGGTTGTCGTAGACGACGGCGGTGTCGGACAGCACGTCACCGCGGGTGTCCGAGTTGGCGGGGAGGCTGAGCGTGTTGTCGGTGTTCGCGCAGGGTTTTGCGACGGTGCGGGTGCGTGAGACCAGGTTGGTCGGGCCCTTGTCGGGGTCGCGGGCGTACCAGGTGCGGGTGCAGGTTTCGTCACCGCTCGTGGACCAGGCACCGTGGTCCTCGACCGTGTTGGTCGTGCCGTAGGTCGTGTCGTAGGTGTAGGAGGTGGCGGTGGTCCGCCATTTTTGGGCCGTGGTCAGGTAGGTGTGGCTGTAGGTGCGGGCCTTGTTGACGAAGTAGGACTTGATGTGGGCGTACGACTTCTTCTGGCTGGCTGTCTGGTGGGCCCAGGGGTTGTGGACGGCGGTGGAGATGGCGGTGGCGGCACCGTTGTAGGTGATCTCCTGGCGCAGTTGTCCCGCCAGCCAGTCGTGGTCCGTCCAGTCGGCGACGTCGAGGTCGTCGTAGGTGGTCGCGGGGTCATTGTCGGCGACGTTGTCGAGGTCGATGCCCTTGATGACGGCGCTCCGGGTGGTGCCGTCCTTGCGCTTGTCGGCGTTCATGCCCTGCATGAACAGCTTGACGTTCTTGGACCGGGTGGTTCCGGCATCGCCGGCGTAGGTGGTGACTTTCTGGTAGCCGCGCCAGATCGACCAGGTGCGTTCCTTCTCTTTGGTGAAGGGGTCGTCGTTGTAGTGCCAGCCCGGGGTGTCGTAGTCGTAGGACAGCTGGGTGCCGGGGTTGCCCGCGGCAGGGTCGTTGGTGGTGATGGAGGTGACGCGGTACTTGTGGAACCAGTCCAGCTGGGTTTCGCCGCCGTTGATGGCCCAGTAGACCGGGTAGCAGGAGAGGCTGTTGTTGTCTTCGGCCGCTGGCATGTTGCTGCTGCGGACGCACTCCGGTTCGGAGAGAGTCACCGAGGTGATCGCGCCAGTTTCCGAGGTGACCGACACGATGCGCGGACGGGTCAGGGGAACGATGTTGCCGCCGCCGGGCTGGGTACCGCCGGCCACCCGGTTGGGGCGCTGCTGGTACAGGAACTCGATGGCCGGTACGGACAGGGCGGTGCCGTCCTTGCCGGTGCGGGTCAGCGAGGTGAGGGTGAGGACCTGGTCGGAGCTGTTGCCGATGTCCTGCCCGTCGAAGAACTCCTGCTCCAGGGTGTAGCTGTCGACCGGCTTGAAGGCGTCGGGTTCGGCGGCACGTGACCAGAAGTAGGTGTCGATGCCGGTCAGTCGCTTGCGTGTGAAGAAGGTAGGGCCGGTGGACTGGCAGTCCGTGGCGCTGGCTGAGCAGATGGTGTCGAACGGGACGTCAGGCCAGTTGTCCGCGGTGTCGGCGGTCAGTGAGGAGCAGTTGGTGGCGGTGCATCGCTCCTTGTAGGTGAAGGTGATCTTGTCGGAGGCCGGTGCGGTGAACAGGGTGTCGGAGCGCTGGCCGTAGCGGATTTCCTCCAGGCGGCCGCCGCGGGTGTAGGGGGCCAGTGCGGTGGTGTCGCCGTTCTTGGCGTAGTGGTTGTCCTCCGCTGCGTACGAGTAGGTGGAGGCGTTGCCGTGCACGTCGGTGACCTGGTCAAGATTCCAGCGCCATGCCTGGACCTCGGAGCGGTCTTTGAATTCGGTGCCTTTGGAGTAGCCCGGCTCGCCACTGTCGTCGCCGAAGACCGGCACGGTCCACACGGAGTTCGTCCGCTCGCTGCCGGCGCCGGAGAGCTTGTTGAGGCCGAATGTGTAGGTGGTGCCGTCCGAGGTGGTGAGCTGCCAGTACTCGCCGTTTTCGTCGTTGCTGTCACCCCCGGTGAGCCTGACCACCTTGGAGGCGTTGTCGTCCTTGAGGTGCCACGCACCGCTGGTGTCGTCCTGGACGAGTTCGGTGGCGTTGCCGTTCAGCACGAGGGAGGCGTTGTCGTACTTCCAGCACAGGTCGAACTTGTCGGTCTGGCCGTCGTCGTCGCAGGACGTGTACTTGCGTTCGATGTAGGAAGAGGTGATCTCGAAGCCCTCGCCTACCATCGAGCCCTGGTTGTTGGTGTTGGCGGTGCGCCCGTCGATGCTGCCCGAGTCGTACGACAGGGCCAGTGACGGGGCGGGGCCCGCTGCGGCAGGGGGCGTGGTGATGGGGTACGACCAGGTGAACGCCCCGGAGGAGCTGCCCGCCTGCCATGTGGCGGACGCGGACAACGGTGTTGCCTTGAAATCACCGGCGCCTGCAGCGGTCGAGGCGGCCGTGAGTGCCATGACCGTCGGTGTCTTGTCTGCGCTCCCCGCGATGGAGGTGCGGGCGGTGACGGTTTCAGCGTTGATGTTGTTGGTGGCAGCCGTCTCCGCTGCCAGGGTGCGGCACTGCTTCTTGTGCGGGGTGGTCAGTGCGCAGGCGGGCAGGGTGGCCAGGCCTAGTCTGGAGGACCAGTTGCCCCCGACCGCAGAGGCGAAGGTGCTGTAGTCGACTGTGACTTCGGCGGCCCCGGTCTGCTCGGCCTGGAGGGTGAAGAGCACGCCGGTCACGCCGGCTCGTCGTGCTGCTTTCTGGTCCAGGACAGTGACCTTCACCTCGCCTGCGGCGCGCGCACGTGCCTGGCGCGAAGATGCAGCGCCTCCAACGCTGTTCACCGTGACGACGGCGTCACTTTTCGCAGTTCTCGTCAGTCTGTGCTCGGTCGCCGACGGCTTCGGCCACGCGGTGCGGCGCTCAGCACGGGCTGAATCGATCAGCCGCTGGTTGCCTTTGCGATGCTGGGCCGCCCTGTCCCGGGCCGCTTTGGCTCTGGGAGAGGTCACCTCCACCACGCGGGTCGGCTTGACCTCGGGCACATCCGGGCGGCCCGGCATCTCAGCGGCCGCGGCAAGCGGCGTGAGCGGCACGGGAACCGACATGATCGCGGCGAGCAACACGGTCAGCGCCGTACGCCGGCCACGAAGGCGAGGGCGGATCAGGCGAGAAGACACAGCAAGCGCTCCGTAGGAAAGGGCAGCCGGTGCGTGACCGGGCGCCATGGGGTGAGCAGGCAAACTGCAGGCCGTCTGCCGTCCGCTCGGCTGCTGAAGCACGGACAGCACACGGCGGGCGGATCAGTAGCCGACGGTGCTTTCCACCTGGCTTGCGTCCTTCACCGCGCCCGCCCACAGGCGGATGTCGGTGAGCCGGCCGGGCAGGTGATGACTCCAGGCACCGTTCGTCCAGCCCTTGCCTGCGGCGAACTCCCCGCTGCCGACAACAGCTGTGTAGGCCACAGGTTCGCCCTGAGGGCCACTGCCGACATAGAGGGTGATCGTGCGGGTGAGCGCGTCGTAGGCACCGACAAGGCTGACATCGGAGTCCAGGACGGCATCTTCCTCACTGACCACCGATGTGCCACTGCCATCGGCTGTCAGGCGCCCGAAGTACCAGCGGGCCAGCGGTTCAGTCCGCATCACCGGATTGCCTTCGTCGTCGTAGACCGGGTTGCCCTCGTCGTCGAGCGCTGGCTCATCCTTCGTCCCCGTCTTCTCCGTCCAAAGGCTCCACGAAGAGCCGCTCGCGGTGCGCTGGCCCAGTACCTGAGCTTTGTAGCCGTCGGGCTTGTCGAGAAGGCTTCGGGCGGAGACCTCGGCCTTCGTAGCTACGGTGAACGAGCCGGTGTCGGCCACGACGGGGCGGGAGGCGGTTGCCGCTCCCGTCGTGCCGTCGAGGATCAGCGCGTCGCCGTCCAGGGAAGCGCCGGAGGACAGGCTGAGTGTGTTGCCATATCCGCTCAGGTCGGGCAGGGACGTGCCGGTGGCGCCCTCAGGTTTGTACTCGGCTACCAGTTCCATGAACGCCTTTCCGCTGGCGTCCTTCAGGCTGGCCTCGTTCGCGACCTGCAGTTCGTTCTTGACCTCTTGCCATACCTTGATCTCGTCTACGTCACCGGAGAAATGGTCAACGTAGGAGCCTTTGTACTTCACCCGGCCCATCTGCAGTGCACCGTCGGCCGACCAGGCGTTGGTGGTGAGGGTGTCACTGCCCTGCTTGGCACCGTTGACATACAGCGTGAGCGTTTTGGCACCGGTGTCGATGACTGCGGCCAGATGGGTCCACACCTTCGTCTGCGGGGTCTCCAGCGAGTCGACCCGCTGGTTATCCAGCGCGGTGGTGGCGGCGTCGGAGTCGGCCAGACGCAGGCACCACCGGTTACTGCCGGCGCAGTAGCCGAGGAAGAAGGGGCTGTAGTAGGTGCCATCCTGGCCCAGGACCGTCTGAGTGGTGCCGGTAGCGCCCAGTCGCACCCACGCTGCCACCGAGTACGACGCCTGTGTCTCCAGCACCTTCCTGGCCGTCGCGGCATAGGCCTGACCGCCAAGGTTCAGAGCCTTGTCCTGACCGGTCACATTGTTCTCCGTGACAACGCCGCGGCGGCCGGTGTCCACTCGAGAGCCACCGCTGATCGTCGCATCATCGCGGTAGGCCGACTCGGAAGCGGACACGTCCACCGCAGCGCCCCCCGCCTCATTGAACGTCCACCAGCCGACCGGGCCGTCACTCTCACCGACCAGGAAGCGAACGGCATTCCACGCACCCTCATGTCCGACTGCGTCTTTGGCCTGGACGGTCAGAGTGATCGTGCCGGAATCTATCGGTGTAATCGTCTCTGTGACTGTCGCCCCGGTCCTCCAGGGCCGCCACGTACTGTCCGTGGACAGCTTGTACCGGTAGGCGGCATTCACGTCACCGGAAGCCGGCCCGAACCTCACGGTTCCCGGTTCATTGGGCTTACCTGCGAAAGTGCAAGAGCCCGGGATGCAGGCGCTGTACACGGAGGTAAAGGTGATCGTCGGCGGATTGGGCACCGAACTGTCCACTGTGAAGTAGCAGAACGGAGTCCAGCCGCTGGTCAGTTTGTCCTGTCCCCCGTTGTAGTAGGAGCGGGTAACTGCCCGGTACCGGTACTGCCTGCTGTCTGCCAGCTCCGCGTCCCACAGCTTGCTCTGAGCCACCCCGTCACCGACATAGCCGGAAGTCGGCGCCTCTGAGCCTGAACTGGGCTCCTTGGCATCTGACCAGGTGCCGTCGGCAGAGTTCTGCACGTCCAGGTCGAAGTACACCCGCAGCGACGCACCGCTCTGCCCGCCCGAGGCCGTCTGCGGGGTGGCTGCGAGACTTGGCGTGGGGTCCGTCCATATCGTCGGCGCGGATGCGCTCTTGGAGCAGATCTCAGTCGTGCCGCTGTCCAGCCCGTAATCGGTGGGGACTGAGGGCTCGCCCACGTACGTGACCACGATGACCGCGTCGTCGTCGAACCGTTTCCAGGCGATCGGGTCTGACTCGTCCTTCGCCTTCAGCATCAAGGTGAGCGTGGCGAATTTCCCGTCCGCGAACGCCTTGACGGTCGGTGTCAGGTTCTCATCCGCTTCTTCGGGGTTGTCCTGGAACGTGATCGGGGCGCGAGGCTGCGCCGGTTCGCACGCGCCTCCCCGGCCGGCGGACACGTTACGGTCCCCCATCTGGTCCCAGGAGTTGTCGGACTTCGGCCCTCCTGGCCCGGGCCACCGGGAGGACGAGGAGATGCCGTCCGTACGCTCAAGATCGACCCAGCGCGCGTCACACGAGAACGACCACGTCTCCGTGACCTCAAACCGTGCGCCCAGGACGTGCTTGCCCTTCAGACTGCCCGGTGTGAACTCGAAGTACATCCGGTTGGTGTAGGCAGCGCCGGTGGTGCAGTAGTAGATGTAGCCGCCGATCACCGCGGAGCTGCAGCGGCCCACGCTCATGCCATTCGCGCCACCTGAGAAGTTGTAGAAGCTGTCGCCATCGGAGGACAGCACGGTGCGCTCTGACTCGTTCAGCTCAACCGACGGATCGATATACAGTGGGAGTTCCGCGCTCGTCGTAGCCTCGATCAGGTCGCTGTCCGGGGTGACAGTGACAGCGCCTTCACTCAGGTCAACGTCCATCACGGCAGCCTCATCACCCGCACCTGGCCCGGCGAGCGGATCGCCTTCCTCCGCCGGCCCCGCCGGGTGCCCCCCTGTCTCGCTCGGCGTCTCCTCCTGCCCGCCTTGCGCCAGAGGCAGCACGGCAAGGGTCTGTGTCCCCGGGCCGTCGCCTGCGGCAGCGGTTGCAGCATCGCCGGCGGAGTTCCACATACGGGCGGAAGGGGAGCGGAAGACGACCTGGCCGTTGCCGTCCAGCACCTCCAGGCTGCCGACTGCGCCCTCCCGCACACGCAACCCGTCGACGTCCAAGCTGTACTCCAGCGAGCTGAGCTCAGGGTCCTTGGCTGCCGCAAGGGTCTTGACTTCCAGGACCTGCCGGAAGCCCTCCACAGTTGCGGTGAGAATCAGGTTCACATCCGGGCGCACATTCTCGTAGACGGCCCGCTGCCCCTCGATACGCGGCTCCGGCAGATCGCCCGGCCACCCCAAGGTGACCGACTGGCCATCCTCACCGATGGTCACCAAGTCCTCGCCGTCACCGCCAGGCGAGAACGACAAATCCACCGCAGCAGCCTTCGGACCAACCGATCCGTCTGCGCGCCTCACCAACGTCGCATCCGGCTCAGTCCACCCGCCGCCGGGCTTCTCCACACGCACCGGAACGATCGACTTGTTCAGCGTGAACGTTTCACCATCGGGGTTGGCGAAGACCGTCTCCCGTTCGGTGCGCTCGCCCACAACCTCGACCGGCTCACCCGACACCTGAGCCTGCTGCTGCGCCCGCTCCGACGCGGAAAGTGGACCGCTTCCGCTTCCAGCTGCCACTGCCGGCGCAGCGCCCAGCACCGGAACAACGGCGGGTGTCGCCACCAGAACCGCAAGCGCCGTCAGCCACACAAGTCCCGCCCGCCGCCCGCGGATTTCCCGCAACCGCAGCCCCCCATCCCCCACTGCCCCACCCCTTGCCCACAAGATCGCCACAGGTGAGCAAATGACAAAGCATGAACGGGTAACTGTCAAGCAAAATCCGATGCTCCAGCAGTCATTACCGGACCCGCCACTGAAATAGCATCAAACTTCACAAGACAGACTTGAGGAACACCATTCCACTGACGCGTCATCGATCCCGACATCGGGTGCTGAGGGAAGGCCGACCGTCTCTACCGTGGCGCGTGGAGAGCATATCGTGCAGGCTGTCCCGCTTTGGGAAGCGATGCAGGAGGCGTTTCAACTTAAAGGCTGATCCTGGTGGTTGAGGGTGCCCTTCGCACTCCGAACCTCACGTGTCGTTACCGGTGGTCCGGCTCGAGTCGGCGGATGGCGCGAAAGCCTCGGTCCGTAGCTGGACGGGACCGTCGTCGCCGTACTTGAGCCAGTCGTCCACAACCGGCCATCTGGGGTGGTCAAAGACGGACTCATCCAAGTCCTCGTCGTACCCGCGACCACTGGAGGTCAGGGCCCGGGCGAGGGGCCGGAAGCAGACCTCGGGGAGTGCGTCGTAGTGCGACCGACAGGCAGCTGCCGCCCGGGAGCGGGAGGGGAGAGCGGGAGTCTGAACGGCGTGCTCGTGGCAACAGCGCATGGCCCCTCGGGCCGACTCCGGCATCAGACTTTCACGCGGGCTACCGGCCCAAGGCTCGGTCGACGTCGACGGACGACCACCGCTCTCAATTTTCACGCCTTCAAGGATCCTTCTGGCTAAATGTCGTGTCCTGGGGTGTGAGGAGGGTGTTGGCACTATGGTGGACGCTGCCCGTCGGTGCGGACCTTCACTACGAGCCGAAGATGGACGGCCATCGGCTGGTCATGTGGCGTACGGCGCAGACGGTCCGGTTGCAGACCCGGTCCGGGCGGGACGTCACGCCCCAGTGGCTCGACCTGGCGCTCGCAGGGATGCAACTCCCCCGGGCGTGATCCTCGACGGCGAGGGGATCGTGTACGTCTCCGGGCGCATCGACTTCGGCGCCGCGCAGTCCAGGGCGGCCTCGACGCCGGCGCGGGCCCGTGCCCTCGCGGAGCACCACCCGGCGCACTACGCGGTGTTCGACATCCTCAGCCACCCCGACCTGGGAGACACCCGCGGATGGTCCTACGTTAGTCAACGCGCCAGCCAGCAGATCGCCCCGCCCGCCGACAACAGAGAGCAGCACTCTCAATGACCGCCTCGAACCTCTCCGCCGACTGGCTCACCACCTGGCAGCAGGAGATCACCGCCACGCTCGGGACGACGCTTCGCAGCTTCGAGGACACCTTCGGCTATCCGCCAGGCGACAACGAAGTGTTCCTGGCCGATGAGGAGAGCCGAGCTGCGGCAGCACAGCTCAAGGAGGTCGTGGACATGCCCCAAGAGCTGATCAGCCTCTACGCCACGATCGCCGAGCTGTCGCTACCTGATATCGATCACGGATACTTCGTGCACACACCTGCTCAGGTGCTCAACGACATCGACCAGTACGGCCCCGTCCGCGTCACCGCGCACGCCACTGGCGTCGTGTTCGGCAGCGATGGCGGAGGCATCCTGTTCGCCCTCGATAGCCACGGAAGAGTGCACCGGTCCACCACGGCATCCTGGTTCGACGACTTCAAGGTGTCCGCACCAACCCTGATCCACTTCCTCGAACAGCTCCGCCAAGCTGTCACGGCCTTCGCACGCCGCTGAGATCCCTCAACCCATGCCCACAGGTTCCCGCATCGGCAGGGTATTCGGACAGTTCCAATACCCGACTCCACCGTTAGCGATCTACCCGGAGGACGTGATCTCCCATCATCGGGCCTTCATCGCTCGTCGCAGAACCGAGCGACCCAGCGAGGAGTACCGCGAGCTCACCGCCACCGAGTGGGACGAGTTCCTGGCCCATTTCGAACTCCGCAAGGTAGCCCTGGGAACCAGCAGCCGCGACTACGCGACCTCGTGCCAGCATGAAAACGCCTGTGTCAGATGCCCCCTACTTCTCGTGGACCCGGCCCAGATGCCACGTCTGCAGGGGATCCACGCCAACCTCGTCGACCGCCTCCAGGAGGCCCGCGACCAGGGCTGGCTCGGTGAGGTCGCCGCCATCGAGACCACCATGGCCGCCGCCGCGCAGAAGCTGGAGGCCATGCGCGAGCGTGCAACTCAGCCGTCCACGGTCCACCTCGGCATGCCCGACATCCGACGCGACACCGGACGAAGCAGCGTCGCAGACGTTGAGAGATCCTTCCCATCGGATCCTAAGCTTCGCGGATGAGCTACGAAGAGTTGTGCTGGGAACCGATAGCGGCGCTTCCAGAAGGCGAGCCCGAGGCGTCGTTCGGCGGGCGTTGGGAGGACCGGCTCTGGTTGAACGTTCCTGGCCCCTTCTATACCGGAATCGCCGATAACTGTTGGACGGGCCGGCTGCACGCACCGCGTCATGTGCTCTGCGGCGGCGAGTACTTCGGCGAGTACGTGTATCGCCAGCCGGCGACCACGGCCGAGGTCCTGAACCTGGTGACAGCAGCCCAGGAAGATCCGTACCGCGGCTATGCCTGCGACGGCGACAGCCGATGGACACCCGAGGCCGTTCGGGACTGGTGGCGCGACCGTCGGCGGGTCACCGAGTACCTGGAGCCCCTCCTGCCCACATGGTCGTCCAGCGACAGGTCTGACGAGAGGGAAGCCGCAGAGGGGCTGAGGGACTTTGCCGCCTACATCACCGAAGGGCTCGGCGTGGACCTCCGGAAGTACCTCTTCCGGCTTGAAGAGGGCTGCTACCCGAAGACCCCCGGACCATTGCCTGAGCTCCCTTAAGCAATGACGGCCGTGGGGTTCCCGCCCTCATACCTGGACACTCGTGAAGTGGGCGCAGGTGCAAGGCGGCGCGACCTCGATGACTGCGGCCGTGCCACGGCGCGACACGCTCGGATGCTGCCGAGTACCAATGTTTCTGCCCACTACTTTCAGTGACTCGACTGCGATCCGACCTCGCCAGGCCGTCTGGACTAGTTCGGATAAGCTTGCGTTCGTTGCTCGCTCCTCCGGCCGGACCCGGCCCAGCGTGGCCGGTTGGAGGAGATCCGCGACAACCTCGTCGCCCGCATCGCCGAGGCCGAGCGCGAGGGCTGGCTCGGGGAGGTCGAGGGGTTCCGGGTCAGCCTGGCTGAAGCCGAAGACAAACTTGCTCAGATGGGCCGACGAGCTTCCGGCGGCACGGCGATCGACCTCGGCATGCCGCGCATAGCCGCAGCTCAACCCACTCAGGCGGAGGGAACAGCTTCGCTGGCACAATCACTGGATGACCAGCAATGACATCCGGTTCGACTGCCAGCACCGTGGCGACGGCGGCCCGCTCGTGATCGTCCCCCGCATCGACGGAACACCACTCACCGAGCTCGTCGACGGGTTCGAGATCGCCGCCGGGATGCAGCCCGCAGGCGACGCCTACGGCGGTCTGATCCCGGAGTTCTTCCGGTTCGGCCCGATGCAGGATCACTTCCTCGGACTGTCCACCAAGGCGATGGGGCCGAAGACACCCGTTCTCGGTTGCGAATGCGGCGAGTGGGGATGCTGGCCCCTCATGGCCCGCATCACCGCGACGGCCGACTTCGTGATCTGGGACGGCTTTGAGCAACCGCACCGCAAGGCCCGCGACTATGTGGCATTCGGTCCGTTCCAGTTCGACCGTCACCAATACGATGACGCTTTGCAAGCCCTGAGCGCGACGATCGGCTCCGACGTCGACGACACGCGCGCGTGAGCGAGCGCCACCAGTCGCGGCCTGCTGGGCTAAGGGTTGGGGAAGCGGTTCTTGGAAAGATTCGAGACGGAGAGTCTGGCGCTCATGCCTGGCCAGAAGGTGCAGGCCAGGGTCCTCAGCCATCACCCATGGGGTGTGCTCGTTGAGATCGTTGGTTACGAGAACGCTGGTCTGTCGGCCTCTATCGACATGATCCAGCAGTTCTCCCAGACCACGAGCAGCCACGACGAACTACTCGCGCTCTTTCCACCCATCGGTTCACAGATCGATGCAGTGATCCAGCAAATCCACCGCTGGCATCCGCCGGTATCAGTGCGGCTCACCATCCGACCTGCTGACCTGGAGTCGCTGGTCTGGAGCTGCGACTTCTGTGGTGAACCGATCACGTTGGGCCCAGGTGGAGACGCCCTCGTCCTGGACTCGCGCAGCAGCGACGGTCCAGGAAGCCACACCATCATCTCCCACCGGCAGTGCCTGGCCGAGCGCATCCGCCCGGAGAACCGTGGAGAGCGGGCGAGAGCATTGAAGATCGGGAAGATGTGCTGAAGTCGTGAGGCCCGCGCCTACCGGCAGGGATGAGCTCGACAGCTCATTCGGCGGGGCCCGAGCGATAGTTCAGATAAGCCTGCATCCGCTGCCCGGTCCTGCGGGTCAATCCGCAGATGGCCTTCCGTCTGGAGGAGGTCGAGACTGATCTGATCGCACGCCGGGCCCGTGCCGAGGCTGAAAGGCTGGCTCGGCAAGATCGAGGGCATCGATCTGACCTTGACGCTGCTGCGGCAGAAGCATGTCGAAGCGAGGCGGCTGGCCAGCATGCCCCGAACCGTTGACCTGGCCATTCCCCCGGTAGCACGTCGCGCTAGCCAGTAGGGGGATCAGGCACTCAAGCACCCTCCCGCGCAGGGGGCGGAGAGGCTGACGACTGCTGGCCGCGGCTGCTGACGGCTTCGAACAGGCGGACCTGAAGGTGGCATGATCGGCTCCGGTTGGACTTGGCGGTGGGGTGTGACGTGGGCGAATGGCGGACCGATCCGACGTTTGCGATGTGCCGGGCGTTGGTGGACGGGGCAGAACTGTCCTCGTTCGTGGGCGGACGGTTCGACGTTCGGACAGTGGTGGCCACCATCCGGCCCGAAGCCAAGGACGGATTCCTCCTCGACCAAGTCCCGTGGGAGCATTTCCCGCAGGGGGATCGTGTCAGGGAAGCCGTTCACCTGCTGCACACGAACGACTCGCCTGTTCGCACCGGAGCAGGCGTTGTGGATGGAATGTGTGCCAATGACATGCGGGCCGCGACCGTTCTCGCTGTGCCGTTCCTGATCCGCATCGCCGCCGATACCCGCCACCCTTATCGTGCCGGCGCGCTCGCAGAGGCCTCCGCCCCGGCGCGCGCCCGCTACTTCTGCGTGGCCTCCCGCGACGAACTGCTACTCCATCGCGCCGACCTCCAGGACGGCGATCCGTACGACGCCTACGGCGTTGAGGTGACCGGTTACCCTGCGGGCTGGTCGGTCGCCGCCGCCCGAGCAGCGATCACCGCCGACATTGCTCTCTTGCAGCCCCTTCTCGGCGACCCCGACCCGTCGATACGCATCCACGCCGCCTACACACTGGCCGCTGCCGCAGATCCCGACCGAGCGGTCCGTACCTCCTTCCGCGCCCGGTTCGACGCCGAGCAGGACCCGATCGTCTGTGCCGCCTTGGTCCTCGCCACCGCCGAAGCCACCCGAACCCACCCTTACTCGCCGATCACCGCATGGCTGCACGAACAGTGGCGGGACCCGTCACAGGCGCCGGAATCCCGGCTGGCCGCCACGGTCGCCTGGCTCTGCCTCACCGACGAACCCGTCCCCGACGACTTGCGCGCCGCCGTCGATGCCCTCGCCACCGACGAGCGCGCCCACGCCATGGAGGCCCTGCCCTGGATGGCTGCTGCCAGCGGATCCGGCGAAACGGGACTGCACCGCTGCGTACGAAAGATGCTCCACCCCGACCAGCCCGACCCTGAGTATTACGACGACCCATGGGCCCCGCGCCCCTGACGGTGAAAAACCAGCCAGCAGTGCTCGATCCCTAGTGTCGGTGGCCGCGCACGCCGGCTGCGCGGAAAACAGCCCAAGCTCACCGCCAGATTGAACGAGATGCCCTGGTGCAGTTAAGGCAGAAGGTCCGCCACGCGGAAACCGTCGACGCGGCCGTCGTCGGCTACAACGGCACCGCGGTCCGGCCCCGGCACCTGGCCGTGCGACTCCCGGACGGGCGTACGGCCCTCTCGCAGACCCTGACGGCGCCCCTGGCCGCGCACGTCGCCCAGGTCCTCACCGGGGCGGGACCGGCCCGCAGGGCGCGCACCAGCGGCGGAGACGCGTACAACGCGGTCGACGTCGACGCCGTGGTCGAGGTCCTGGCGGGCACGACGCGGCACGCCGTGGTGTTCCCTGTCAAGTTCTTGGGTTCAGCAACGCCGGAGTAGGCCAGTGACAGCAAGTTTCGTCCGAGTGTCCAGATCTGTACACGCATCGGTGCGGCTGCAAGCGGCATTGTCAGAGGCAGTTGGCAAGATCGCGGCTATGACCAGTACTCCGACCACGCCACCACGGCCCTTCGACGTCGCCGGGCTCTTCCCCCAACTGGTACCCCTGGCACGCACCGCTACCCGGTTGCACCCCCGACCTGGGGCGCCGTCGCATCAGGACAGTTCCATCGGTGGACCGCTGTTGTGGCCCGTTGACGAACCGTGGCCGCACTGCGAAGGACCGCATGTGGTGCGCGGGTCCGGTCCGGGCCAGTCTCCGGCAGACGTGAGACTGGAACGGCAGATATGTGCCGTCGCGCGCGGCAGGGCCCTGACCGTACGGGAACGGGAGACTCTGGAACGAATCCGCCCCTCACGGGAGTATCCGCTGAAGCCCACGGTGACCCGCTATGAGGGGCCCATAGCGATGTTGCCCGTCGCGCAGCTGTACGCACGAGACGTACCCGATCTGCACGCGCCGGAAGGTGCAGACCTGCTCCAAGTCCTGTGGTGTCCCTTTGACCACCAGGCGATGCCGCGAACTGCGGTGTTCTGGCGCTCGGCAGCCACTGTCACCGACATCCTCACCACGCCCCCTGAGCCGGCCGTGATGCAGTCCGACGGCTACCTGCCCGAGCCGTGTTTGCTCTACCCGGAGCAGGTCACGGAGTATCCCGACCATCTGGAGCTGAGCAAGGAGCATCGGGAGCGGATCGGGACTTGGACCACATGGCAGACGGTCGTGGCGGATGTGGAGGAGTACGCGTCGTCCGCGGGGGTCTACTACGACCAAGAGCTGGCCAGCGCACCCGGCTGGAAGGTCGGCGGATGGCCCCGCTGGAGCGCCACCGACCCCGTCCCCCGGCTCTGCCCTGCCTGCGGTAGCGACATGGACGCCCTGCTGACCATCGCCTCGTACGAGAGCCTGGCCAACAGCAGCAGCTGGATCCCCGACGAAGCGTGTGAAGACCGCGAACGCACGAGTCCGACCTCCAACGGCATAGGCCCGGAGGGGCAGGAATTGATCGACTTCTTCCGCGCCCAAGGAAGGGAAGTCCAGCTTCGCGGTCACATCCCCGCCAAGGCCCACGCCACCCCCGTCAACGTCAACCCTGCTCCCAGGCAACCAACCGCCATCCAGCTCGCCGACGGCTCCGACCAGCAGCTCTACATCTGCCCGGCAGACCCCGAACACCCCCATGCGGAGATGATGCACTAAGGCGATAATGCGGGGTCTAACGTGCAGTCAGGTGACGGGCGGGCGGAGTGGGACGACGTTGTCGGCGACCGGGATGGCCTGGGGCGAGGTGCTTGTCAACCGCGATCGCTCCTGACGCTTGAACCCACCCAAGCATCAGGGAAGTGGTGACGGTGACGCGGGTCAGGTGACGGCCTGCCGGCCAGCCTCGCGCGCCTGGTCCATCGCCGTGGCGAAGCCCTTGTCACGGCGCCGCCGTTGGTAGATGGCGGGCGTGGTCACGCCGACCGCGGCCGCGAGGACCGTCGTGCCCGGCTTGCTCAGCTCCTCCAAAAACAGCGCCACCCGCGTCGGGGTGAGGCGCGTCTGTCCAGTGTTGCGCGTACGGGGCGGATGCCGCGGCCACGGCGTCGCAGGCCTTCGCGAACGGGTCGTCGCTGCGCCACCCGCTCGTGTGCGCGAAGCCGAGGATGAGCTCGGCCCGGCCGGGCGGTACGCCGAGGGCGAGCAGACGCAGGAAGTCGGCCCGCGCGGTCCGAACGCGTTCCTCGACAGCGTCGGGGTCGCGGCCGGCGAGAGCGATCGTGAGCCGGGTGTCCGTACGCGCTCGGGTCCACACCGCAGGCAGGTCGAGGCCGAGACTCGTCGCCGCAGCGTCGACCGCCTAGCCCTGCCGGAGAGCGGTGATGAGCCGGTCGGCTTGGCGGGCAAAACGGCGCGGGGTCGGTCATACCCGCACCCTACGAGCGGCGTGGCAGTGCGCTGGGCGGAACCGCTGCGCCCCGGCCGGAGAGTCGTCCGGCCCGGGCGTGGCCGGGGCCTCACCGCAGTGGACGCCTGCGGCCTCTGAACGGACCGCTGCGACGTCGCCCTGTCCGGGGGCCCGGGCGGTCTGCACGGCCCGGCGCTTCAGCGGCCGGGCCGGCGCGAAGGCTCCCGACGACGCGCACCCTGGCCTGCGCGCTCATCTGTTGGCGTGGCGTCGGCTCACAGCAGCTCAGCGCCGCCACTCGTAGGCTCCTGGGGAGGTCTGCACAACTTCCTGAGGCCAGGTCGCCCTGACGCGCTGCAGCCGTTCGTTATGGTCATCGGCCCATCCATCAGCCAGACGTACCGGAACCCGGACCGACGTCCCCGTTCTGGCAAAGTCTTCCACCACGACCGCGGCGATCCCGTTCTGGCTGGACGGTTCGAATCGGATCTCGGGGTTGCGTCCGTCGTCCATCCATGCGGCGTCCCGCCCGGCGGCGAGCGTGCGCAGGACCTTTGACCAGCTGTCCAAGTCGTCCGGGGCCAGGCAAACATCCAGGCGTCCCTGGGCGAACCCGCTCGTGACGACGATCTCGGCGTCGAGGAAGTCGTGCCACGGCAGCACCCCGGGCATGTGGCGGCTCAGTACCCGAACCATGAGACTGCTCTCTTCGTCGGCCAGGCAAATGAGATCCACGGTGCTGTCCTCGGCCATCTCCGCTCCCCACGTTCACATCGACTGCCGTCATGATGCACGCGTACCAGCACCCAGGCTCAGACCGCGTTTGAGATCTGGCCAGCCCAAGTTGTGCCGACGCGGTCGCTGTGCTCACTGTCGGCAGATGCCTCGGCAGGTCACCAGTCAGCTGAAGCCAAGTTCGGTGAAGCCACAACCCCCGCGTTCGGCATAGGGCAATGCCTGCCGGGATACGAGACTCGGGGCCTGCCGGAAGTACTGACGGAAGCCCGAGGCCCGGAACTTCAAGTCAAACGCGTGGCCTTCAATGTGCCAAAGCGGACAGGGCGCAAAGTTCGGACGGGCATCATCCGGCACCAGCCGGTGCACCCTGTCGACCTCCAAGTCCACAGCAAAACCCTTGAAGTCGAGGTCGCCCTCAAGGTCGAAGACATCTTCGAAGACGAGTGTCACCGGAGAGACCCAGAACGAAAAATGGGTTGCGGGCGGGACCGGGTGGACCCAGCGGACGATGTAGTCGAGGTCGAAAAGAAGACGCGGCAGGAGGTCGTCGGTCGGCTGGACGGACAAGCCGTGGATGGTGGCGTCATGCCACCCCATCTCTTCGAAATCTGCGTCGCTCCAGGTGCTCTTGGAGAGACCTGACTCCTTGTGGCTGCCGTTGCCCATGCGCGAATCCAACCAGACACCTCGACGGAACCACTCACAGGCCAGGCTTGAACGAGAGTGGACGGGGTCCTGGGCGTGAGGCTGGCCGGCCTCGAGTGAGCCGACGGACCATGATGCCGATCATCGCCCAGCGGATCATGGTCTCTGACCTGGCCGGACTGGTTTCGTAGTCGCGGGCCAGGCGCCGGTGAGAGGTGATCCACGAGAGTGTGCGCTCGACCGCCCACCGCTTCGGCTGGACCTGGAAACCGCGCTGGCCCGGGGCCTTGCGCACAATCTCCAGCTCGCGGCCGAGGACAGCACTGGTCCACTCCACAAGGCGTCCGGCGAAGCCTTGGTCGGCCCAGATCTTCTGCACGCCCGGGTGGTCCAGGCGGGTCCACAGCAACGAACGCTTCGCGCCGTCACGGTCCTGGATGTTCGCTGCGACCACCTGGACCGCCAGAAGCAGGCCGAGGGTGTCGGTGACGATGAACCGTTTGCGGCCCTTCACTTTCTTCCCCGCATCGAACCCTCTGGTTCCCACGGGCACTGTGTCGGCCGACCGAACCGACTGTGAATCGATCAGGCCCGCGCTCGGCTCCGCGTCGCGGCCGTCGGCTTCACGGACCCTGCTGCGCAGGGCGTCATGGATGCGCTCGACAGCGCCGTCGTCGTGCCACCACGTGAAGTACCAGTACACCGTCGGCCACGGTGCGAAATCCTTCGGCAGCTGCCGCCAGGAACACCCGGTCCGCACCACGTAGAAGATCGCGTCGAGGATCCGCCGCCGCGGGTGCTTCTCCCGCCGACCACCCTTCGGGCCCACCCGCGCTGGCGGGAGCAACGGCTCCACCAGTGCCCACTGCTCATCCGTCAGGTCCGACGGATACCCGCCCCCACCACCGCTCACAGTGAGCTCAACGAGCGCCCCAGCAACGAGACACCGCAGATCTCAAACGCCGTCTCACACGGGGCACTGCGTTAGGAGTTCTACAGTAACCCGCCAGGACACACCTGACGGAGCTTACTATTTGCTGTCGATATTAGGGCATGTGTCCTTCGCGTTGAACTTCCCGGGCCTCTTCCAAAGCCTCACTGGAGATGCGCAGCAATTCGCCTTCAAATCGCGAAACCGAAAGGCTGAGGAACTCAATCACTTCCTGTGACGAGTCGGCCAACTGAGGAATCAGGAAGCAAACCTCTCGGAAGAGTTCTATATCCTCGCCATCGGCTTTTCGGAGAATCTCTGGAAGAATATCAAGGATTCTCTTTCTGCAGTATTCAGCCACATCCACCGCGACTCCACCAATAGCTACGTTGAGGCCCGGATGTCTGGCGTTAAGGATCGATTCAAGCACGTCGACAGAGTTTGAACTAAGGCCCCCTCCGGACTCTACGTGCTCCGCTATGATGTCGACACACGGAGCAGCGGCATCATACAGATACCCCTGATTGGCAACCTCACAGTAGAGTACCCCGCGTGCACGGTTTCGCTCCTCTGCATCCATTCCGAGCAGTCGTCCGAGGTGCTTTCGAAGTTGACTCGAGGGAATGCTCAGGGTCGTAAGGGATTCCCAATCCCACTCTTCGGACATTTTCACTGTTCATCACTCTCCCATTTAGTTCCAGGCGCGAACTGATCGCGAGTGGTTCGAATCTCGCAGCGCACGCGGATCAAGCAGGCGCGGTGGCGGTGGGTCAGCGTTTGATGCGTCCGCGGATGGCGAGGACGGCGAGGGCCAGGAGGGCGGGTTCCAGGAGGCGGGAGGTCATCTCGATGTAGGCGCCGGCGGTAGTCAGGTCCTGGCCGCTGGAGCGGAAGACCACGGAGTTGAGCGTGATGTTCAGGGCCTTCTCGAACCGCTTGCCGGTGAACCTGTCCCCAGTCGGGTTCTGCGGGTCGTCTTTGTCGATCGTGAACGTGACTGACCTTGCCCCGCCGGGCGGGACGGTACCGGTCGCTTCCTGTTTCGGGGAGGAACCCGGCAGGCCGTAGCCCATCAGCAGCATGATCGTGAGCAGCATGGCGGCGGCGAGCCAGCCCAGGGCGCGCGCGGCGCGCAGGCCGTAGCCGGACAGCAGCCAGTAGGCCCACAGCAGGCCGCGTTCGACTCTGGGGGTGCCGGCGCGGTCGTGGCGGCGCATCTCGCATTCGCAGTAGTAGAACTCGGCGGCACCGGGTTCGTTCTTGCCGTCCTCGAAGGCTTTGCGGAGCTGCCGGTACAGGGCGGCGACATCTTCGGGGTCAGGGGTGTGGCACAAGCCACCTCACGCGCCGCGATCTCCAGCGTCACCGGCGCCCCGAACACCGCACCCGACAGATCCAGCGATCCCACACAGACAGCCGGCCCCCACCGTGAAGCCACCAAGAACTGCGCCCCGACGAACCCGGCGGTGCCTGAGAACTGCACCCCGCTGAACCAGGCGTCGCCCGAGAACTCCGCCCCGCCGAACATGGCGGAGCCGGAAAACTCCGCCCTGATAAACGCGACGCCGCCGGTGAACTGCGCCCTAATAAAAGCGGTTTCGCCGGAAAGCTGCGCCCCGCCGAACCCGGCGTCACCGAAAAACTGCGCGTCGTCGAACCCAGCGTCGCCGGAGAACTGCGCTCCTTCGAACTTGGTGGCACCGAAGTGGGGGTGGGGGGTGATGGGGTCGTGAGGGGCGTTCAGGAGTCGGTTCAGGAGGTCTTCGGTGAAGGGGGTGCCGCGGTGGTCGATGTCGGAGCCGGGTGTCAGACCCGCCAGGTAGGTGTCGCGGTCGGTGCCGTTCAGGTGGGCGAGGCAGGCGGTATGGCCTGGGACATGAATACCGCGGCAGCCAATGGGATCGGTGGCCGGATCCGCGCCGTGAGCGCAGTGCAGCCAGGACGGGGCCGGGGGTGCGGCCGGGGACATTGCCATAGCCAGCACCGTAACCCTCTGCAAGTGGGTTCAGGCGGGCTGCTGTTGTGATTCGGGCTGGGTGGGGCAGGTCTCCTCGTTGGGCGGCAGGCCCTGCGCAGCGTGCCGTTCAACGACTGTCCAGGATCGGGCTCTGCCAGACCGCGTATCGGCGCCCTTGGAGGAAGCAGCCAACCGCGCTCAGTCAAAGTACTCGCCGCAAGTCACCACGGCCGTGGCGCGCTGAACGGAGCGCCCACGACCGGGCCGACGCTCCCGCCCCGGAACTGCAGGTCGTGAGCGAGAGGCGGCGCTGGTGGTCCCGACCCGACAAGCATGCGCTGGTGAGGACGAACCGATCTCGACACGGAAGCGCTGGCATCGTTGAAAGAGCGCAACTCCACACGTCACGGAGCCCCTGGAAATGCTGCCCTCCGGAGGCTCCGTGACTTAGCCTCGCTGTTTCGCTTCGGGTGGCTGAGCTGGTCTGGTGGCGGTCGACCGATGATTTCGGTCGCTGGTCGGCCGGTGAGTATGGCGAAGGCCCGACGCTCGGGCCGGGTTCTCCAAGGTCTTTCGGGTCGTGGGCGGTCTGGGGTTTGCTGGTCAGCCGGCGGGACGGGGCAGTGAGGCGAGGCGGTGGAAAGCCGTGGCGAGTTCGTGTCTCCACGGCCAGGTCGCCGATATCCGCAGGCGTAGTCGCCGGCCGCCGCGGGTGAGGCGGGCGGCGACGTGCAGGAGTCGGTGGCGGAGCTTCTTCGGCTCGGCGGTGGCCATCTCCCCGTCCAGCAGCAGGAGGCACGTCCAGGCCAGCAAGTCGATCGCGGTGAGACTGAGTTCGAGCCAGACGGCGTTGACACCGAAGTCGCGGGAGGGGAAACGGCCGAACCCGGTGGTCTTGCCGCACCGGATGCGGTCCTCGACGGTGGCATGCCCGCGGTGGCGGACCTCGAGGAACTGGGCCGAACCACCACCGGGATAGGGAGTGTCGGTGAGGAAGACCTGGTGGCGCAGTCCCTCGTCCAGGTCGAACAGCGACAGCTGTGCTCCTGGGTGTGGCCGCTCGCGGCGCACGATGATGCGGGTGCCGGCCGGGTAGCCGCCCAGATCGACCATGCCGGTCAGCTCGGCGACTTCGGTGCCATCACGCAGTGTCCCGTCCTGGTCCAGGGCGGGATGCCAGAGGCGGTCGGGCATGGCCCGGATGGCGCGGCGGATCGGCTCGGTGATGGCGTATCCGACCGAGAAGAAGGTACGGATTCCTCGTTTGCGCAGGTCACGGACGTGAGCGAGGAAGGCTTTCGCGGATCCGGCGCTATCGGTGCGGACCAGGATGTCGGTGCCGTGCCGGTGGGCATCGGGGATCTGCGCGAGTGCCTGGTCGAGGACCGCAATGTGATCGGCGGCAGTGTTGGCTCCGGAGTTCCCGGGCCGCAGCTGCCCGGACAGCGCCTCGCCGGTGTTGGCCAGGAAGCACACCAGCGGGTGGAACCCGAAACCGCCCTTGTAGGTGGGCGCGGCCGCCTCCTTTTCCGAGTGGCAGGCCACCAGCGTGGCGTCGAGGTCCAGGACCAGGCCGGGCAGCACACGACCCGCGGCCCGGGCAGCGGGTATGCCCTCACCGTTCTCGGCGGCCTGCAGCCAAGCGACCTCCCGAGCCGAAGCGCGGGCCGAACGCAGCGAAGCAAGTGCCTGCTCGTCCATGTCGGCGAGCAGCCGCCAGGCCGTCGGTGTCGAGGCAACCGAGCCGAACACTTCGGCCTGGTCCCGCAGTACGGCCAGGTCCGCAAACGCCTCGCCGCCGTCGGCGAGCATCACCGCCAGGTCGGTGGTGATTCGTCCTGGATCGTGTCCGGTCCCGCGTGGCCGCAACGGCCTGAGCGCGGTGGAGTACGCGGCGGTCAGCCCCGTGGCATCGGCAAGATCCGCCAGCAACCGTGTCCCGGCACGACCGACCACCCCCGAACCATCGGCACTGACATAGATCTTGGGACGCAACCCGATACCCTGCACGTAGAAAGTGCCCTCCGCCTGGACCGACAGAACCCCTCAGCAAGGTTCATCGTTCCAGGTCAGGAAGGCACTTTCGCGTTTTCGCCTCGGCAGCCACCAACCCCAAGCGAAACAGTGAGGTTAGAGCGCCCGGCGGTAGGCGTGTCTCGTTGATGAAGGCGACCCCGGAAGTCGAGCAGGCACGAGCCATGGTGATCATGGAGTTCTCTACGCTCAGTGATCACCGGAGGGCCCGTGCCTGTCCTGCCATCATGCCTGCTCGAACCCCTGTGGGACCAGTTCGCGACGCTGTTACCGGAGCACGTGGACAGCCACCCGCTGGGCTGCCACAACCCGCGCATCGCGGACCGCGTGGTGTTCGACCACGTAATCGCCGCCCTGGTGCACGGCTCCGGCTACGAGCGTGTCGCAACTCCTGGATGCTCGGACCGCACCATCCGACGACGAGTCGCCTACTGGGCCCAACTCGGAATAGCCGGGCAGTTGCACGCCCTGGTGCTTGAGGCGTACGACCGGATGATCGGCCTTGAGTTGAGCGAGTTGTCCGTGGACGGCTGCATCACCAAGGCTCCCTGCGGTGGCGAGGCCGCCGGGCGCTCCCCAGTGGACCGGGGCAAGCAGGGCCTCAAGCGCTCGGTGGCCACCGAGGCCCGCGGCATCCCGCTCGGCATCGTCTCAGCCGGGGCCAGCCGGCACGACTCACCGCTGCTCGTGCCCACCTTGGAGGCCGCGAAGGAGCAGGTCGGATGCCTGCCAGATCAGGTCAATGTCAACTTGGACCGTGGCTACGACAGCCACAAGACCCGGGCCGCATTGTCGGAACTCGGCTTCACCGGCGAGATCGCCCGCAAGGGCGTGCCCGCTCCCATACAGGCCGGCAAGAGATGGGTGGTCGAGCGCAGTCACGCGTGGATGAACGGCTTCGGCAAACTGCGACGCTGCACCGAGAAACGCAGCCGGGTCGTCGACTTCTACCTCTACCTGTCCGCCGCCATCGTCACGCTCCGTATGCTCATCCGCCGCGCCACCCCGCTCTACCGATGGGACGGTCGCCCCACTACCAAACGCCTGAAGTAACGCCTACTGCCGGGTGCTCTAAATCGCGAGCCGTGCAGATGCTTGGTCGGGTCGGGCGGGATCAGCGTGGCCCCGTCGCCGGACGCGAAGGTCTTGTTGACCCAGGCCAGCAGCCTCTCCATATCTCGGTTGATCTGCGCTGTGCCGATCGCGAAGCGGCCGGCGCGGGAGTTGGTCTTGATCAGGCCGGTGGGGAAGAGGAGGTCGGCGTCGTGGAGCGATTCGAGCATCGCGATGGCGTCGTGTACGGGCTGGACGGTGACCCATGGCCGGGTCGGGTCGACCGGATCGAGCGGCGTGCGGTCGTAGCCCTTGCCCCGGCGACCGCGGATGAGCAGCTCGCCAGTGTCCGAGTCGGTGTCCCGGCAGCCGCGGCGCAGAGCGACGACCTCTCCGGGACGAGCCCCTGTGAGGTAGCAGATCACCACGAAGCACGCGGCGACCAGGATGCGGACCAACAGCGGAAGCTCCGCAGCGGTGATGGGCCGGTCGCGCCATGGGCGGTCGTCGACCCGGCCGGTGATCGAGCCCAGGTAGCAGTCGTCCGCGATCCGTACGCCGAGCTCGGCCGCGCACGTCGCGGCCAGGACGCTGAGATAGGTCCGCCGACGCGAGGGCTTGATCCCCAGTAGACGTCCGAGATGGTAGGCGCTGACCGCGCCTGCGGTCCGCGGATCCCCGGGGAGTACAGACCCGGTGCGGGCCGCCTCCTGGACGAACAGCCGCACCCGCTGCGAGGGCGACAAGCCGTCGTAGACGCGCTGGCTGGGGTGGTCTCCGGCGGACAGGGTCCGGAATTCCCTCCAGGCATCGCAGATGTCCGGACCGAGGTCCTCGACGATCCGCAGCGACCAGTCAGCAGCGCCTCCATGGTCACCGCTGCGATCCGAGGGGTGGCGTTGAAACGGCCCCGGCCCGGCATGTCGGCCAGCTCGCGAAGGGACTGGCCCTGCCATGGCTCGACGGTCGCGAGCCGGCACACGTCAGGCAGGTGCTCGCCGTAGGCCCACAGGGCACGGACCGCGTTCAGCAGCTGGTATTTGACGTTCGGGGTCACGGACAGGGCCTGCACGTGGCCCAGGTACTCGTCCAGAAGGCGGTCGCCGACCTCGCTCAAGTACTCGATGCCGTCGTCCTCCAGCCAGACGGCGAAGGGCCGTAGGCGGATGAACCACATCTTCACGTTGCCGCAGCCGGCCTGGTCGCCGATCGGCGCCGGTCCTCTCCTTGCAGGCCGGTGAGGGCTGGTGAAGCGTCCCGTCAGGCGTCGTCCTGAACGTGGAGGAGCAGCAGGTCGAACTCCGGGCCGTCAGGGGTGTTGCGGTACGGCCCCGCGTACTTGTAGCCGAGCCGGGCGTAGAGGTCTTGCCCGCGCTGGTTCGAGGGCAGGGCAAGCAATGAGGACCACTTGGGGGCAATGGCCTGAAGGAGGGCACCGTGCAGCTGGGTGCCGATGCCCTTGGACTGCCAGGTCGGCCGGACGGCCAGTTCACACAGGCCCATCAGCCGCTCCTGGCGGGCGCCTTCGGGGACCTGATCGACCAGGGGGCCGAACCAGTAGTCGGGCGAGCAGGGGAACGCATAGCCGAAGCCGACGGCGCTGCCGCCAGCGTACGCGACGACCAGGACGAAGCCGGGGTGCTTGAGGTGGCCGGTGATCTGGCGGTGGAGTGCAGGCACGGACAGGCCCATTGCCTCCGCACCCGGGTTGTCGACCAATTCCGGGTGGCTGTCGGCCCAGATGTCGGCGAGGGTGTCGATCAGCGGTGGGACCTGGCCAGGACCGTAGGTGCGGATCACCACGTCGGTGCGGGTGCTCGGGGTGGTCACCGTCTCCTCCTCAGCTGACGCCGGCGATGGTGCGGTACTCCTCCAGCCAGTCCGCGACCGCCGGGACGGACGCGTGCCGCTGTAGCGCGCTCGAGACGTTGTGCAGCTGCTGCAGCAGCCGGTCCGAGCGCACTTCCGGAAGGTACGCGAGGACGCGTCCGGCGGCTTCGGCCGCGGCCTCCGGCTCCGGACGTTCCCTGACGGCATGCTGAATGGCGACGTCGGCTGTGTACAGGGCGCGATTGCGGGCGAACTGGTCGCCGTGCAGCAGCACTGCCTGTTCCGCCCCGGCTGCGGCCCGCTCGTGCTGGGCGAGGTCGGCCCGGGCCAGCGCCTCTAACCCGGCCAGCTCGCCCGGATGGTAGAACTCCAGCCAGTCCGGATCGGCCTCACGTGGCCCGTTGGCGTACAGCTTGTGGGCGCGGATGATCGCCCGGTCCGTGGCGCTGGTGTCTCCCAGCAGGGCCCAGCCGCCGGCCTCACGCATCGCGAACATCGACAGCATCCTCGGTGAGCCGTAGGAGTTGGCTACGCTCTGCGCGCCCTGCGCTGCCGAGATTGCCTCGCGCGGCCGACCGGATGCCTTGGCGAGCAGGGACAGGCAGCCGAAGGCGTGCGCCTCCAGGCCTGGGTCCTCGGCGATCCGCGCGGCGGCGAGGGCCTCGTTGTACAGGCTGCGCGCGTCGGCGGGACGGCCGGAGTCGTAGCTGAGCCACCCGGCGGCGATCGAAAGATGACCGGTCGCCGACCTCAGCCGCTTGCCGGTCTTCTCCGTGTAGGTGCCTTCCTGCAGCCACGAGTAGGCGGTGTGCAGGGCGTCGGAGGCGCCGCGGCGCATGGCGGCTGACCCGTGGTCGTGATCGTGGGCGTAGATCTTCGTCACGGCCGTGTCCAGGGCACGCAAGTTGACGGCGCCGATCCGGCCCGGCGGGGCCCCATTCCGTGGGGAGGGGAGGGGGATGAGCGACAGGACCGCGCCTGCGCTGTCGGCCATGAACCCGCGGCGATTCACCTGCTCCTCCTCTGGGTTCGCCGTGGCGGCCGGCGCAGCGGTGTGGGGCGGGGTGCTGAGCCGGAAGCCCAGATCCTGCATGGTGCGTCCAGTCAGCCGCGTGAGGATCCGCCGGTAGACCGGTCTGGGGAGCTGGACGTCGCCGTCTTCCCATGCCGCCACCAAGCGCGCGGTGCAGGCGACTGTTTCACCCATCTCCTCGCCTGTCTCCACGATGAGCTTCGCGAACTCCTGACGGGACCTCTGCAGTTCGTCCTCGCGCACGGCGCGCACCCGGACGTTGGGGGTCTTGGGGCGGTCAACCATACCGACTCCGGCGGTATCCGACATGACGGGTGCGGCGACCGTACCGCCCCCACCCCTGTGGTGCCCCGGGCTTGGTCGCAGTTCACCCCAACTGGGCGAAGTTTCATCGTTCTTGCATTGCGCTGGCGTCGCGCTCGCTCGTCCTGCGCTGGTTGCGTAGACGGTGACGTGACGACCAATCAGGGAGGCCGCTGTGGCAGACGCTGCAAGCAGCGCAACGGCGACAGTCCCGGCGCCCCGCCCAGCGGGCGCCGGCAACAACGTCCCGGTCGATTCCGAGACCATCCGGCAGTCGTACGAGGCGGTCCTGTCGGCCTCGCGGCGCCTGGCGAGTGAGGACTGGGAGAGGCTCGGTGGCCTGCTGCGCGGGCACGTCCAGCTCCTGGTGCCGGAACTCGCCGGGGTGGAGCCGCGCATGCGTGGTGAGCAGCGGCGCACCGCCCGGCACGTCCTCGCCGGAACCCGCCACAGGCTGGCGGAGGGGATCGGCACCTCATCCAAGGGCGTCTGGGATCTCGCCATCCAGTGCCGTGCCCTGCTCACCCTCCATGAGCATCCCGGCCCTCTGCAGGCGGCGCGGCCCGTCGCTGGTGTGCGGTCATGACGACCATGACGGCGCCCCGGCCCCGGATGAAGGGGTATCCCGGCTACCGGCTGACCGCCGACCGCGCCCCGAAGACGGCAAAGGAGGCCCGGCTGCTCGCGCGCGTAGCGATGGCGGTGTGGGGCCTGGAGGACGACGCGGAGACGGCTGCCCTGGTGATGTCCGAATTCGTCGCCAACACCGTGCGGCACGCACACGGCCCAAGGATCATTTTGACCGTGAGCCGCCCGGCATGCGACCGGGTGTACCTCGCCGTCACCGACCGCTCCCCCGACCGGCACCCGCAGCTGCGCACGCCCGACGAGGACGCCGGCCACGGCCGCGGCCTCCTCCTTGTCGACGACCTCGCCAACCGCTGGGGCTTCGACCTGCTCCGCTCTCGCCGCAGCGGCGAACTGTCGGCCAAACGCGTATGGGCCGAGCTGAAGCTCGTACGGCGGTCCCCACTGTGACCGGCCGTCGCTCGAGGCCCGTGACGAAGGTACGGTCTGGGGCTCGCGGCAGGGGTGGCACCGGCATCGCGTGCCTGATCAGCGCTGCCAATGTAGGGCACTCAACAGGAGGTTTCGTTGCCCAACCAACCGCAGGCTCCCGCAGTTGAGCTTTCCGGTGTCTGCCGCCTGCTCCTTGCGGAGACTGATCCGCCCCGGCTGACCGATGAGCAGACGGCGGCGATGGAGCGCAGGTGGGAAGAGGCCGTCACGGCGAACCCGGCGCTGTTCGACGGGCCGACCGTGGTGTGCGCAGGACTGGAGTGGAAGGACTCCGAGACCCTGCTCCTGACCTGGTACCGGGCGACCTACCGCCTGTACGTACTGCGGCTGGACCCGGTCCACGCCGTGTCCGCCCCGTCGGTGTTCGTGTCCGTTGCGCAGCCCACGGACGACGGGCGGCTGCTGGTGGGACGTATGGCGTCGTCCACTGCGGCCCCCGGGCGCTGGCAGCTGCCCGGCGGGACGATCGAGCCCCCCAAGGTGGGCGCCGCCCTGGACGTGGAGTGCCTGCGCCGGCACGCCGCGCTGGAACTCGCGGAGGAGGCCGGGCGGGAAGTCGCCTCCGAAGACCTGGAGCTGTGGGCGGTGACCCGAGGCGACAAGGGCAACGTGGGCGTGCACTTCCGCGCTCCCGCCTGCCCGGCCGAGGCGCTCACCGAGCAGTACACGCAGCTTGTCGCCGCCGAGAGCGCCCAGGGCCGCACCTCGGAGCTGGACTGCATCGCGTTCATCGGGTCGGACGCCGATGTGGCGGGGCTCGGCGGCCGCTACGCCGACTTCCTGCCGGTGCTCGCCGCACGCCATGCCGCGAATGGCACGACCGACCAGGCCTACAAGCGGAGGTAGCCGATGGCCAGTCCCGCAAGCGCCGACAACCATCCGGCCGTACAGATGGCCGGGCCCGAGGCGGAGGAGGAGGTCTTAGCGGGGCTGGCACGGGAGCTGGCCGACGCTGCCCGAACCGGCGTTCCTGTCCGATCGCTGTCGAAGCGTTTCCCGGGCCTGAGCCTTCAGGACGCCTACCGCATCCAGCGAATCAACCTGGAGGAGCGGGTTTCGGCAGGGGCCCGGGTCGCCGGTCACAAGATCGGACTGACCTCGGCCGCGATGCAGGAACAGATGGGCATTGACGAGCCCGACGCCGGAGTCGTTCTGACCAGCATGGTCGCTGCCAGCGGAGCCCGGCTGCGGTCGGCCGACTTCATGAACCCCAGGATCGAGACCGAGATCGCCTTCCGGCTCGGTCGCGACCTGGCCGAGGCCTCGGACCTGGCCACCGTCTGTTCGGCTGTGGGCGAGGTGCTCCTCGCGTTTGAGGTCCTCGACACCGTCTTCGCCGACTGGAACATCACCTTGGTCGACAGCATCGCCGACAACGCCGCCTGTGCCGGCGTCATCACCGGCAGTCCGGTCCCGTTCGATCCGGCATGGGACCTGGCCGCCGAGCAGATCCGGGCGGAGGCCGACGGCGAGATGGTCGCGGCCGGGCAGGGGCGCGACATCCTCGGCGACCCGCTCAAGGCGCTGGTCTGGCTGACGCACCGCCTGCCCGTCCTGGGCACCACCTTGCGCGCCGGAGACATCGTCCTGGCCGGATCGGTACACGCGAGCCTCCCGCTCACCCCTGGCACAAACTTCCGGGCCACCTCCACCCGGCTCCCCGCCATCCATCTGCGGGTCGTCTGACCTGCCGTCCACACCGGGAGCACACATGTCATCGAACACCGTTAACGCGGCCGTCCTCGGCTCCGGCTTACTCGGGCTCGACTTGGTCGAGCGCATGCAGAACTCCCCGCACCTGAGCTGCGGGCTCGTCGTCGGCCGCACCAGCCACAGCCGCGGACTGGCGCAGGCCGCCAAGCTGGGCTGCGCCACCGCAGCGGGCGGCGTCGCCGCCCTGCTCGACTCCGGCCAGACCTTCGACATCGTCTTCGACGCCACCAACGCCTTCGAGCACCCCGAGCACTGGGCCCGGCTCGCTGGCACCGGCACGGTACTCATCGACCTGACACCCACCCGTGCCGGTGCGCTGATCGTGCCGACCGTGAACGGCGACCAGGCCGCCCAACACCAGCACATCGGCCTCGTCTCCTGCGGCGGGCAGGCATCGATCCCCGTCCTGTACGCCCTCGCCCAGCACTTCCGGCCGCAGTACGTGGAGATGGTCGCCACAGCTGCCAGCGTCAGCGTAGGTCGGGCCAGCCGCCTCAACCTCGACGAATACGTGGAGACGACCCAGGACGCGATCCGCCGGTTCACCGGCACCGGCGCGGCCAAGGCGATGCTGAACGTCTCCGCGGCCGCGCCACCGCCGCCATTCCGCATCGCCATGACGATGGTGGCCCCCGGGCTGAAGCCGGGCCCGGTCAGTGACGTCGTGGAATCCGCTGCGGCGGCCATGCGGACCGTCGTGCCCGGCTACCGGATCACCTCGTGCACCGTCACCGGCGACACGGTCCGTGTGATCTCGGAGGTGACCGCCACCCGCAACCGGATGCCGGTGCACGCCGGGAACCTCGAAGTGATCAGCGCCGCCGCCATCTATGGGGCCGAGCAGCACGCCCTCGCCAAGGTCCCCGCGCTGAAGGAGCTCGCCCGATGACCGCCCAGACCACGGTGATCATGCACGACCCCACCTTGCGCGACGGCCAGCACGCCGTAAGGCACCAGCTGGATGCCGAGCAGATCCGCACCTACGCCGCGGCGGTCGACGCGGCCGGTGTCCCGGTGGTCGAGGTCGGCCACGGCAACGGGATCGGCGCCTCCTCCCTGCAGGTCGGCCGCAGCAAGCTCAGCGACGATGAGATGCTCGCCACCGCCCGCGAAGCCCTCACCCGCAGCAGGCTGGCCACCCTCATGCTGCCCGGCTGGGCCACCACCGCCGATTTGCGCAACGCCGTCCGCCACGGCGTGGATGTGGTGCGCGTGGCCGCCCACTGCACCGAGGCCAGCGTCACCGAACGCCACCTGGGCGTCCTCCGCGAGCTCGGCGCCGAGGCGCAGGGCGTGCTGCTGATGAGCCACATGGCCAGTCCCGGCGAACTCGCCGAGCAGTGCATGCTGATGGTCGGCTATGGGGCGCAGGCGGTGTGCATCTTCGACAGCGCCGGTTACTACCTGCCTGACGATGTCACCGCCCGGATCACCGCCATCACCGCGGCGGTGGAGGTGCCGGTGGCGTTCCACGGGCACAACAACCTCGGGATGGCCGTGGCGAACTCGGTTGCGGCCGTCGCGGCCGGCGCCCGCACGATCGACGCGTGCGCGCGGGGATTCGGCGCGGGCGCGGGCAACACCCAGCTGGAAGTTCTCGTGGCCGTGCTGGAGCGCTACGGCCACCGGACCGGGATCGATCTGCGGCGCCTGGCCGACGCCGCCGATCTCGCCGAGAAGACGCTGATGCCCGCCCCGCCGACGATCGACTCCACCAGCCTCGTCTCGGGGCTGTCCGGGGTGTTCTCCGGGTTCAAAAAGCCCGTTCTGGCCGCCGCCGAGAGCCAGGGAGTGCACCCCTGGGACATCTTCGTGGAGCTCGGCCAGCGCCGGGTCATCGCCGGGCAGGAGGACCTGATCCTGGACGCGGCGCGCACCCTGGCGGCACAGGGGGCGATTCGATGATGCAGACGCTGGCCCCCGCCGGGGTGTGGTTCGTCACGCCCGGCCACGCCTCCGGCCGTTTCCCTGCCGCGCACGGCTGCGGCGCCGACGTCGCCCTCGTCGACCTGGAGGACTCCGTGCCCGCCGCGGTGAAACCGCAGGCCCGCCAGAACGCCGCCGCGTTCTTCACTGCCCCCACGGCGGCCGGCTGCGTCCTCGGCGTCCGGATCAGCTCTCCCACCACCCGGGACGGCATCCTCGACCTGACGGCTATCGCCGACTTCCCGGTCCGGCCGGACGTCGTGCTGATCCCCAAGGTCGAGTCGGCCCGGGACTTCGAGATCGCCGCCGGGGCCCTCGACGCGCCCGGCTACACGCCGCACCTGTATGCGCTGATCGAGACGCCGCGTGCGCTTGAAGAGCTGCCGTCGATCGTGCGGGCCGAGCGCATCGCCGGGGTGGTGTTCGGGACCGCTGACTACGCGACGGCCCTCGGCTGCTCCAAGAGCTGGGAAGCGATGCTGCACGCCCGGTCCGCGCTGGTCACCAGCGCCGCCGCCGCAGGAATCTGCGCCATCGACTCCCCGTTCTTCGACCTGGACGACCTGGACGGGCTGCGAGGCGAAGCCGAACGCGCCAGGAACCTGGGCTTCGCCGGGAAGTGCTGTGTGCACCCCCGCCAGCTCCCCGTCGTCACCAGCGTGTTCACCCCGACGGACGAGGAAGTCGCCGCCGCCCGCGCCATCGTGGCCGCCTCCGAGGAAGCGGGCGGCCGCATCGTGCGCGTCAACGGGCAGATGATCGGCCCGCCCATGGTCAAAGCCGCCCGGGCACTGTTGGCTCGCGTGGACGGCCGCACGCCGCGTGGGGTGAGCGTGTGACCACCAGCATCCCCACACCAGCGGGGTATCGGCGGATCGCCGAGGGCCGCTACCGAGAAGTCGTCGGCCTGGGCTACCACGAGCTGCGTGAGGGCCTGGTCATCGAACACCGGCCCGGGCGAACCATCACCGAGGCCGACAACGTCGTGATGACCACGCTCGGCGGCAACGACGCCCCGATCCACACGGACGCCCGCTACAGCACTCTCACCCAGTGGGGCAGGCCCCTGGTGTGCAGCAGCATCACCCTCCACATCGTCGGCGGGATGACCGTACGCAGCACCAGCGGCCTGACTATCGCCAACCTCGGCTTCGAAGAGATCCGCTTCACCCATCCCGTGTTCGTGGGCGACACCCTCTACGCGGAGACGGAGATCACCGGCCGCCGCCTGTCCCGCAGCCGCCCGGACACCGGGATCGTCACGAGCCGCACGACCGGCAAGAACCAGGAGGGTGCGGCCGTGGTGACCTTCACGCGCAGCTTCTTCGTCCCCATCGATGCCGATGCCGTCCGCGACCGGACCAACTACTAGAAGGGGTGGCGACATGCCTGATGCGATCCGGATCGTGCAGGCCGACGACGAGTTGTGGCAGCAGTACGACGCCCTCGCCACCCGCAGCTACGGCCATCCCGTGGGCGACATCACCCGCCTGCGCCCGCACGCGGACATCCGCGTCGCCGTCCGGGACGGGCGGGTCATCGCGGGCGGCCTCGGCCTCCTCGTCCCGCAGTTCTTCGGCGGGGCCCCCGTGCCCTCCGCCCTGCTCAGTGCCGGGTGCGTCGCCCCCGAAGAACGCGGCGCCCGCCTCTCCGTCGACATGCTCGCCGAACGGCTTCGTCACCTGCGCGAGCAGGCAGCGGTGATCTCCACGCTGTGGACGACATCGGGCGGGTACGTCCGCCGTTTCGGCTGGGAGGCCCCCGTTCCCGTGTTCGCGTGGTCCATCGCCACCGACGACCTCAAGCGGGCCTTCACCCGCTCTGGGCTGCCGGTCGAGCACGGCCGTACGACGGAAGCCGACGAGCTGCAACGCCGCCTGGCCCGGCAGTGGAACGGGCCCGTGCTGCGACCGGACTGGTGGCCCGCTTGGATCGACAACAAGCAACAGCTGACCACGTACCGGTTCGGCCCGGCACAGTCCCCCACGGGGTCGCTATCGCTCGCCATGAAGCGCAGCGAGCGGCACGGGATGCAGCTGACCGTGCACGACTTCTGGGCCGCCGACGCGGACACCGTCGGCGAGATGATGGCGTTCCTCGCCAGCCATCACACCCGCGCCCCAGCCATCCACTTCCGGCGCTCCGCCCTTCCCCCGTACCCGGCTCTGCTGCACAACCTCCACCGGTACCGGCTGACGGCGGAAGCGTGGCACCCGTGGATGCTCCGCATCCTCGACCTGGAGGAAGCGGTGCGGCTGCGGGGCTGGCCGGATGACCTCGACATCGACGTTCCCGTGGACATCGAAGGCGAGGACGGTGAGACCTGGGGCCAGTACCTGCTCGAAGTGAAAGGCGGCGCCGGACAGATCACCAAGACGCACACCGCTGGTGAAGTCCGGCTCACCCGACGGCAACTGGCCGTCTGGTACGCCGGCGGCTACCGGACAGCGACCGCAGCACGCCTGGCCGGAGTGGACGCAGGCTCCGAGGAGGTGCTCAACAGACTGATCCGCACCACAGAGCACGAACCTTGGTTGCCCGACCACTTCTAGATTCTGTCCGCTGGGACGCTCCGTCGTACGACCCGCCGCCGACGTGGTGCTCCTGGATGTCGCAGGCCGATCTCACTGCCGACACCGGCCGGTGCCTCGCCGACCTCGGGCAACTGCGGCGGGCGCACCAGCTCATGGATGAGGGCATGGATCTGCTGCCTGCCACCCGTTCGAAGACGCGGTCGGTGTTCCTTGCGTACCAGGCCGAGACGCATCTTCGTGCTGGCGACGCGGATATCGCGGCAGAGACGGCGACGCGCGCCTTCGACCTGGCAAGCCGGATCAGCGCCCGCCGCTGTGTGACGATGGTCCGCGCTCAGAATCGCAGGAGTTGACCTTCCCTTCTGCGGGACATCGCCTCCCGGCTCGTCATCACCACCGGCGCCAAGAAGGGCCAGCACCCCAGCCCGGCGACTGTCATGCGAATGCTCCGGGACCACGACGAGCAGATGGCCGCTGCCGAGCTGGAGAGCGCAGCCGTAACGGCGCCGTAGGGCCTCCAGAGCAGCAGTCAGCCCCTGCTGAATCCAACGGGTCCAACAGGGGCTGACCGTGCGCTTGCGGCCTCAGCTGGACGGCGGGTCGAGCCGCCGTTTCGGCTGGGAGTGCCGGGGCGCCCGCGCCCGCATGTGCTCGCACCGCTGGGCCTGCCGGGGGAAGGCCACGCCCGTCGACGCGGTGAGAGCCGGGAAGAACGCCCGGGCATCCTCCGACTGCGGCGTCGTGGTCCAGGCGTACCCGTCACGGCCGTGCAGGGCGAAGCGCACCATGCGGCTGCCGTACCCGTGGCGCTGCCAAGGCCCGGTGACCCTGATCTTTACGATCAGCCCGAGGCGGCACACCTCGCAGGCTTGCCAGACCAGGCGGGCGAATTCGTACCCGTCCGGTGCGCTCGCTCGGATCTCCTGCATGCCGGCCGGGCCGCCGGGCGGCACGTGCCACCAGGTCTCCGTGTCGGGGTCGACCCTCCACTCCAGGCTGTTCGGGGCGACCGAGGGCGCCGGCGCCGCGGTGTCCCGTCCGTGGAAGGCGTCGACCATGCGGGTCCACAGGGACACGCGCGGCCGCGCCGGGTTCGGCGAGCCCATCGTCAGGTCTGGCTCTGGAGCGGCGGGAGCTCCCGCAGGGCGGCGGGCAGCTCGTCGATCCCGCGCTGCAGGTACCAGGCACGCGCCCAGCGCAGGACTACACCACGGCGAAGGCGCCACTGGTCGCAGAGCTGGGACAGGACGTCGTCGCAGAAGTCCTCCCGCAGCTGCACCAGCACCTCGTCCTCGAGGTAGGCCGCGTAGCCGATGCCGCACTTGTCCGGGTCGCCAAGGTCGAGCGCGTCGGCGAGGATCACCCCGGCCGCCGCACTCGTGCCGCCGCCGTTGTAGCCCCAGCCGAAGCCCCCATGCTCCGGCTCGGGCAGCTCCCGGAGCCCGGTCACGTCCTGCCGCTCGGTGGGGCCGAACTCGGGCTTTTCGACAAGGATCCGGGCGGGCTTCCACTCCTCCTCGTCGCTCCTATTGCTCTCCGGGCCGTCCTGGATGCCGTGGTACGTGCAGTCCTCGTACGCCATGCCCGTCCCTCCCGTTGATCGTCTGGGCCGTCTCAGCCTGCCGCACCTCACGGACCGGCGACAGATCGCGATCGGCCAGCGTGGTCCGGAGTCTGGGACGACAACGACTCCGCCGGACTCACCTGACCGCAGATCAGCCCCGGTCGGGCCCGTTTGATCCAACGGGCCCGACCGGGGCGTCCGGTTGGTCCCATTGCCCCCAACGGGACCAACCAGCCGTGAACTGTGGCTCTGTCAGGAACGCCGGGTGCCGGTCGGACCGCTGGCCAGGCTGTCCCCGAAGCCGGCCCCGGCATTCACCACCAGACGCGAAGGTGCCCTTCTTGCTCTCGCGGCACCTGTCCCGGTGGCGGCGGTCCCCACGATCACCGACCCCCGTCGCACGGATTGCCGGGATCGGGTCGGCGGCTGCATGCGGAGCAGGCTCCGAGCAGCCTCCAGTTCAGCCTGCGGCAATACGGAGTCGGGTGACCGCGTGTTGGTCGTGCAGACAGGGCAGGACTTGGAGGACATCGCACCGATCGCCCGGGAAAGCGCGATGACGGTGTGGCCGTCCGAGTGAGGCCCAGTGGGGGTGAGAC
Organism: Streptomyces cadmiisoli; assembly: GCF_003261055.1. Lineage (NCBI taxonomy): Bacteria > Bacillati > Actinomycetota > Actinomycetes > Kitasatosporales > Streptomycetaceae > Streptomyces > Streptomyces cadmiisoli. Next base: position 9,160,750 of record NZ_CP030073.1, on the reverse strand, counting down.
GCCGGATCTCCTGTCCGTCGGGGGTGCGCTCGGGATCCGAGTGGAAGTACACCGGGCGGCCGTCCGGAAGGACGACTTCGGAGGCCCGGCGCCGTGCTACGACCGTGGGCGTTCCGCCCAGCCGCTGTTCCTCGGCCCGGTCCCATGCCTGTTCCCACTCGCGGAGGGCCATCCCCTTGGCCCCGCAGGCTATGGCGAACTCCCGGACGAACTGGCGGGTGGGGCGTCCGCCCTCCTGGCGGAGGAACCGCCCGACAGTGGCGTGGGCCAGGACGCCGTCGCTGGCGGCCTCCAGTTCGCGGTACGGCCGGGCGCCGTCCTTCTGGTAGAGGTCGGCCAGCGCCGCGTGCAGCTCTGCGAAGTTCCGTACGTACCGTGCGTGCGGAACGGGCTCCTGGCAGCCGCGGGCGGCCCGGTAGCGGGCCCGTTTCCACAGCCGCTCGGCCTCATCGGGGTCGGCGCCGCAACCCAGGGCGTAGGCCCGGACTGTCTTCAGCTTCGGCATGTGCTCGCCGGACGCGGCCCGGATCAGCGTCGAGGCGCTGCATCCGGACCGCACGGCGAGTTCCTTGTAGTTCAGCCCGGCCCAATTGCGGTGGTCCCGCAGGTAGAGGACCAGTTTCTCCAGCTCCCGGTCGCAGGGGGCGATCGGGTTCTCCCGCCGTCCCATCGTCAGCCCTCCGCTTCGGCCTGCTTGCGGGAGCGTGCCCGGCGGACCAGGCGCAAGCCCGTGTCCGTCGTCTCGGCGAGCAGGACCAGGACGGACAAGGCAGGCATCCCCGCGAGGGCGAGCAGCACGGCCAGGACCAGGACGACCACGACGATGGTCGCCTCCGGAGCGGTCAGCGGCAGGTCGCCGGGCACCACGCAGGCGGCGCGGGCAGTGTGAGACACGGTGTTCTCCCGTTCGGTGTCTGTTCGGGCTCCCCAACTGGCGTCACTGCGCGGGCGGTTGCCGTCGCCCATGCGAGTGACAGTCCAACGATGCTGGCGCACCGCACAGAGTGCTCATGACCAACTCCAGGACTACGCCCGGGTATAAACCCGTCCCTGTCTCAGACTGGGCGCGGCGGATCGAGACCTTCACACGCGCGGAATCAGCAGGTCAGGGCTGGGACTCTCCGGCCTTTACACCGTTTCCGTCTCAATCGTGGTTGTGTCCCCCTTGGGGTACTGCCGATTCTGGTTGACGCCTCATGTGCCACGCACTGAGGATCCCGTTCCGTCTGTGGGCTCCCCCTGTGACCTCGGGACATCGTCGTGGGCGGCCGCGTTGCCGCGAGGGCCTCCGCGACCGTCGGTCCGTTCATGCGCCGACAACACCGTGCGAGGGGTCGGCGGTCACCGCCGACCCCTCGCCGCGCCTCCGCCCAACTCGCCTGCCGCGACGGCAACAGTGCAGCTCAGCGCCGGTCGACCCGTTAGAGCCAACAGGTCGGACCGGGGCTGACCTTGTGCCGGGCCCGGGCCGGTCACGCCACCTGGGTCTGCGCCTGTTCGTCGCTCTGCCCGATCGGCCGCCAGGTCCACTCGGTGGACGGCTGGCGCTGCAGCCGGGGCAGTGCGGCGACGTCGACCCGGGGCCGGATGCCGCGGATGCGCTGCTGCAGGGCCCGGGCCCGCTGGTCGAGCGCGTCGCAATCATCGGTGCCGGCGAGGACCAGGCGCACGACGGGGAAGAGGGCGCTGTGCGGGTACCGCTCGCGCCACAGCCACTTCGTCCGGCCGATCGTGCCGCGCTCCCCCTCGTGGAACGTGGCCTGGCTGTACGTCTCGTACGCTCGCAGCTTCAGGGCGAGCCGGGGCAGCGACAACGTGTACCGGTCCACCTCCAGGAACTCCGCCTCCGCTCCCCGGCCGGGCCGGTACAGCACGGCGTCGGAGACCACCCGGCGGACCTTGTCGATTGTGTGGTCCACCTCGACCTCCCAGTCCAGGATCGGGCCGCCCCACAGGGTGATGACCTCGGTGACGGCCATGCCGTGCGGGGCGAGACCGGCAGCTACCGCCCGCTCGCCCGTCGCGGCGTGCGGCCGTACGACGACGTCGCCGCCTTCAGCCACGGCCCGCTGCCCGGCCACGGTCAGGTGCCACACCTTCTCCCGGCCGTGCCGCCCGTAGTCCGCGATATGTGGGTCCCGCCCCGCTTGGCTGGCCGAGCACACACTTGCGCGGTCTTCTGGGGTGAGATTCAGCGGTCGACGACGTCCTTGTCGAGGTCGCGGTGGACGAGGTGCACCGTCAGGCCACGGCCGGAGTAGAGCTGGGCCAGGTCCTTCACACCCAGCTCGGTGGCTCCGGTGACGTCGCCGCTGAGGACGGCTTGGAGTGCGAGGGCGAAGGTGGCGGCGCGGTGGCGGCCGCCGGTTCTCTCGCCTATTGCGAGCTGTTGCTTCGGTGGTAACCAGTCGCGGTTCACCTGGCCTCGCCCCATGTGTCCTGCCTCAGCTGAACGCCCTGATAGAACCCCGTCATGACATACCGGTTCACTGCTCGTGTCGCCACAACAGAGATCGACCCTGACGGCTACTTCACCGAGGCTGCTCTCGCCGAAGGGGAGGACGGAAGCGGATTCATTTTGATGTTCATGGCGGGCGAGGATGACCCAGATGATCAGGAGGTCGCCTTGGGCATGGACACACACTGCCTGGTCACAGCCGGACAGGGGACCGCGTACGGCTGTGTGCGCGAAGCCGTTCTAGCGGGCAACATCCTCCGCGTCTCGCTTGACCCTGAAGCGCTGGATGACCTGCGGTTGAGCGACAGCGAGATCGAAGCTGTCATTGAAGCCCCGGCCGAGGACGTCGTCCTGTTCCGAGAAGTCCTCGCCCAGGTACTCGCCTATGGACGTGCGGACGCTATGCCGATTCGTGTAGCCGTCTGAGCGGTCACCGGGGTCCGGTGGGGCGGGGGATTACGCGGAGAAAATTGCAGCCCCGCAATCGCCGATCACGAAATCGCGACGGCAGCCGCGACCGGGCCCCAGCGTCCCTTTCCGTGCTCCTCCATGGCCGGGCGTGCGCCCTTGCTGGGCGGGCCTGGTGGCGCTGGCCAGCGGCGAACCCACGGCGTCGGGGCAGCGAGAATGGCGGGATGGACGGACTGGGTGGGGCGCTGGAGCGGGCAACTGCGGATGGCGATGTGGTGGACGGCTGGCTCCAGGGGCTGGCGGGCAATCAGGTGCTGCCGGTGGAGATCCTGGCCCGGCTGCTGGAGTTCGACGAGCTGCCGATGCCGAGCTTCTGGCTCAAGCACAGGACCTTGGATGCCGCAGCGACGGAGCTGCTGGTGGCTTCGCCGCAGATCCAGCACCGGCTGGACGTGACGGAGAACGCGACGGCGGACGTCGACGTGCTGGCCCGGCTTGCGCGGGATCCGGAACCACGGGTCCGGTTCGTGTACGCGGTGATGCTCTTCGAGTACAAGCGCCGTATCCCTGCCGGGGTGCTGGAGATCCTGGCGCAGGACCTGGAACCGAAGATCCGTCGGATCGTCGGCGAGAGTGAGAAACCGCCCGTCGCGGTGCAGGAGCCGCCGCCCGTGCTGATGGCGGAGCAGCGGGTGACGCACCCGGATCCGGCGGTGCGGATGAAGGCCGCTGCTGATCCCGAGGTACCGACCGTCCTGGCCCTGCGACTGGCGGAGGATCCCGAGAACGACGTCCGGCTCGCGGTATCGATGCGGGAGGAGCTGACGGAGGAACAGCGCACGGCCATCCCTTGCACGGTGTGGCAGCACTTCTGGTCGCCGCCGCCCTGGATCGCACGGCAGGCGACCGACCCGGAGGCGGCCCGCCGGATCGCGCGGTCGGCGCACGTCGGGCTGCGGCGGGTGCTCGCGGCTCAGCCGCACCTGACGCCGGGCGTGGTAGCCCTGCTGGCCGCGGACGAGGACGAGTGGGTGCGGCGCACATTGGCCGAATCGTGCGAGGACGCGCCGCACGAGCTGCTGGTGGAGCTGTACGCCACGGTGCAGGACCGGTACTGGTCGGGGTACCGCAACCACCGCAACTTCGCCCGGCCCGGGTTGGCGCGGTTCGCCGACGACCCCAACCCGCGGCTGCGGCACGCCGCGTTGGACGACCCGGAGGCCGGGCCGGAGCTGGTGCTGCGGCTGGCCGACGACCCTGAGGTGGGTGGCTGGGCGGTGCGCGACCCCAGGCTGCCCGCCGATGAACTGCTCCGGCGGCTCACCCTGCCGGCACATGCCGCCGCTGCCGCAGGCAATCCGGCACTGCCGGTGGCGGTCATGCACCACCTGCTGGACCTCGCCCGGGCACGCTGACCTAGAAGGCTGCTGAAAATCTCGGGTTCTGGCCCCGGCTCGGTGGAGTTGGGGCCAGTCTTGTGAGCATGCAGGGGGAATGGGCTGGGGAGTTGGTCGGGCCGGATGTGTGGGAGACCTGCCGGGAGTTGATCCCGGCCGGGAGTGTGTTCGCGTTCCTGGCCGAACATCGCGAGGCGCTGTTCCCGCCGTCGATGTTCGCGGACATGTATCCCTCGTCCAACGGGCGGCCGAGTCTGCCGCCGCAGGTGCTGGCCGCGACGGTGGTGTTGCAGAGCCTGCAGGGGCTGTCGGATTTCGAGACGGTCCAGGAACTGCGGTGTGACCTGCGGTGGAAGGCCGCTTGCGGGCTCGGGCTGTACGACATGGCGTTCGATCCGTCGCTGCTGACGTACTTCCGGCGTCGGCTGCGTCATTCGGCCGATCCGATGCGGATCTTCACCAAGGTCAAAGAGGTCGTGGCCGCGACCGGTGTGCTCAAGGGCAGGCAGCGGCGGGCGCTGGACTCCACCGTGCTCGATGACGCGGTGGCCACCCAGGACACCGTCACCCAGATCATCTCCGCGATCCGCCGGGTGATCCGCGAGGTTCCCGGCGCGGAGGAGGTGGCCGCGGGGCACTGCCGGGCGCACGACTACACCGACCCGGGCAAGCCGAGGATCGCCTGGGACGACGAGTCGGCCCGCGCCGCGCTGGCCGACGCGCTGGTCACCGACGCCCTCAACCTGCTCGGGCGCCTGCCCGAGCAGAACCTGGGCGAGAAGGCGGCGAACGCGGTCGGCCTGCTGGCCCTGGTCGCCGGCCAGGACGTGGAACCCGCCGAGGACTCCGACGGGCGCGATGGCCGCTGGCGTATCGCGAAGCGCACGGTGACGGACCGGGCGGTGTCCACCGTCGACCCCGACACACGGCACATCCACAAGAACCGCACCCGTCACCAGGACGGCTTTAAAGGGCATGCGTCCCCCATGGTGGAACACACAACCGTCGTGCATACCCTCGTCCGCGACAGGACTCACCGAGGTGGATGGGTCGAACACGACCCGACGGGATGCGCGGTGGTGCGGTGCTCATGCGGGCTGGACAGCGGCAGACCGGAAGCCCTGGCTGCGCAGATCGCGGACGATCACCGCAGGACGCCCGCGGAGGCACGCATGTGAGAAAACCGTGCTCGGCCGCCGGGCCGCTCGACAGTGATCAACAAATGTACGAGAGGCCCTCGCACAGGAACCAGCGTTTCACGTGGGAGAGATGAAACGTCCGGCCGGTCGGAGGGTGAAGTCGCGGAGACAGGTCCGCTTCGGCCGCTGAGCCAGGGGACTACATCGACCGCGGCGGGTGTAGCACCAGCAGCATCCTCACGTCGTCCCGGCGTTTCCCAGGAATAGCCTCGTGCTTCGCGTGCCGGGACAGACAGGCCGCCGGTTTGCCGCGGCCATCAATCGGTGGAGAGCGCCTCGAGGAGGTCGACGACCGTCGCATCGGACAGAGCGCGCGCCACGTCGGCCTGCGCGACCATGCTGACAAGGTCGTGACCGTCGATGACCGGCAGCCGGCGCACACGCTCGGCGAGCGTCGATCACACCCGGCGGACCCTGAGCAAGCGCACCGACCCACACCGGCACCACCGCCACGACCAGCTCATCTCGCACGCCACGGTGACCGCGGGCCGCTCCCACTGCTCCGACTGCGGCCGGAGTCGACTCCGCCGACCCGTTCCGCGATCGGCGGGCCGCTACGCCCCGGATGGTCGTACGCATGACTGTCGCCGGAGCTGGAAACCCGGCCCTCTGGCGAGAGCCGTCATGGTTCGCAGAGAGGACAGGCCATGTCCCAGGTTGAGGAATCCATCGAGGTCCACGTCCCCGTCCGCGCGGCGTACAACCAATGGACGCAATTCGAGGACTTTCCGCAGTTCATGGACGGTGTCGAGCGGATCGAGCAGCGCACGGACACCCTCACGCACTGGAAGACGAAGATCGGCGGGGTGGAGCGGGAGTTCGACGCGGAGATCACCGAGCAGATCCCGGATGAGCGGGTGGCCTGGAGCTCGGTCGGCGGACAGGCCCACCAGGCCGGTGTCGTCACCTTCCACTACATCGACGACCACACGACCAAGATCATGCTGCAGCTCGACTACGAGCCCGAGGGCCTGGCCGAGACCGTCGGGGACAAGCTCGGCTTCGTCAAGCGCCAGGCCACCGGTGACCTCGAGCGGTTCAAGGGGTTCATCGAGTCCCGCGGCGGCACCGAGACCGGCGCGTGGCGCGGCGAAGTCTGACTCCGATCAGCGATCAGCGATCAGCGATCAGCACGAGAAGGGGCGGGGCCATGCTCCAACGTTCCGCGCGGGTCGCCCTTCGCACTGGGCTCCGCAGGGGCGAACTCCTCGGCCTGCACTGGGAAGACCTCGACCTCGACGGCGGCACGGCCAGCATTCACCGCTCCCTCCAGCGCACCCGCACCGACGGGCTGACCGTCCTGCACACCAAGACCCGAGCCTCCGAACGCCGTATCGCCCTCCCCACTGAGTGCATCCACTCGCTGAAGAGCCACAGGAAGCGACAGCAGGAAGAGCGCCAGGCCGCCGGAGTGGGCTGGACGGACAGCGGGCTCGTCTTCACCACCCGAACCGGCAGCCCGACCCCGCCAACCTCACACGCCGCTTCGGCCGCCTCCTCAATCGGGCAGGGCTCCGGCACATCCGCTTCCACGACCTTCGCCACTCCACCGCCACCCTGCTCCTGGAGCAGGGCATTGACCTCGTCGTGATCAAGGAACTCCTCGGCCACGCCCACATCGGCGTCACCGCCACTGTCTACGCCCACGTCCGACTCCGCCTCCAGCGAGATGCCATCGACCTCCTCGGCCGCGCCCTTGACCGCCCCTGACATACGTACGGCAACGGCGGCGGACGCATGGTGTCCGCCGCCGTTGCCGTCAACTACTGCCGTCAGGGGCGCTCAGGAACGCCGGGCCACACAAGGGAAACCAAGCCAAATTCGCAATGGCAACCCTTCGTCGCGCGCTTCCGCTTTGCGCCGTCAGAAGCTCCCTGATGCGTACGCAGAGATCCGCAAGATCGTCGCTTCGTCCGCGACACCTCGAAGCCTTACGGAATCGGATTCGGCGGAGAACTGAAGCAAGCCGCTCTTTTGCACCTTCAGGTCACACAAAGAGTTGGTCGCCAGTCTGTCAATCGAGATCTCATGCAGACCGCCAAAGGAGACTTCGAGCTGAACCACGTTCATGCCATCGCGCCGCCATTTCGCAGGGGGCTGCCCTGGGAAAGTGGGAAGATCGAATCGCAGGCGAAGCGTAGGACCATTCGGACTCAAGCAGATCTCTTCGATGCGTACACCCTCGAGCGCAGGTACGTCTTCTCCGTAGATAGCCAGCACCGGCTTCGGGTTGCTGATGGCGTCAATCCACTGCAACTCAAATATCCTCTCTAGTACTCGTAATGCTGAGCCGTACCCGGGACTTTCCCAGTCCTTGGATTGCTGTACGGGCGGACATTGAAATGCGCCCCTTGATCGCCCACGCCCCCTTCGCCGTAGTAGTGGCCGTATGAATGATCCTGAATGATCACGCGATCGCCGCCGCCACGCGTGAATACGTATTCGCGGGTCATCACTCGAGTTCCGTCGGGATTCAAGATGTTTTCCCCCTTACGGTTCGTCATCGGCACCATGTTCAACTCGTCAGGCTGCTGGCCGTTCGGAATCCCAAGATCCCTCTTCGCCGCCCTGAAGGCCGAACTACGACTCGGAAGGGTCCGAACCTCGGGTACACAGTTGCTGTTGTGAACAAGTACCGGCGTGGTCCCAGCGAGCACATAGTACGTGTGCTACGCGGCCCCTCTCTACCTGCGTTTTCGCAGGTCAAGTGGTATTCGGTGGTCCGCTGAGGTACGGGTTCGGCCGGGGTTGTTCGTGGTTGTTGCCGTCACTACTGCCGTCAAGGGTCTTGGCGACCAGGCACGCCCGGTCGCCTCTCGGCGGTCGTTTGTCGGGGCGGCCCTCGGTATGCGGGCGGCGGGGCTTGTGCGTCGGTCAGCCTCGCCGCGTGGGAGCCGGGGCGGGAATGGTCGCCGGGGGTGGCCGGGGGCTTTGCTCCCCGCCGGAGGCGACGTCGGCCACCGCCCTCGGTGAGCCGGCGACGGGTGTTGAGGGTCGGCCCCCTGGTCGGCCCTGTGCCTGCGATCCGGCCGTAGGACGGTCGTAGGCGATAGCTTGCTGCGCAACGCGCCCGGACGCCATGCCTGCAACTTGTCTCCTATGGAGCCGTGTTGATCCAGGCTCATGCCCGAGACCGGCACCTCGATGCGGCTTGGCACGGGCGTCAGTACCTCGTCCTACTGCGGGTCGGTCGGCGACGGCGGCCAGCCTCGGCGGGCGGGGCCCGCCTTGAACCTCGAAGAGAAAATCTGAACGCACGCCCCGGGCCACGCGCCACGGCGGGTCAGTGGCCCCGGTCGCTGACGTCCGACTCCAAGGCCTCGACGCGGCCACGAAGGTCGGCGATCTGCTGAGCAGCCTCGGCCAGCGCTCGTTCCAGCGCCTCGACGCGGGCCGTCGTCCCGCCGGCGGGTGCGGTCGCCTCCGGACCGTCGGGGCCATCGGGGTAGTCGCGGTGGGCGACGAAGGCGCCCTTGCCGGGGCGGGAGACCGCCCACCCGTCCTGCTTCAGCAGGGCCATGGCCTTCTGCACGGTCAGGCTCGACGCCCCGAACTCCCGCATCAACACGGCCTGCGTCGGCAGCGCGTCACCCGGCCGCAGCCCACCGGAGCGGATCCGCTCGCGCACGGTCTCGGCGATGACCTCGAACGTCAGCGATACCCCGCCACCGGCCAGCCTGCGCCCGCGCCGCCCCACCACCACGCCGCTCACCCCGCTTTCCACGCCCTCTACCAGCACAATCCGGCCCGTCCAAACCGGGAAACCGGCCCCACACTACCCGCGTCCCACCGCCAGCAGAAAGGAATGAGGAGGGATGCACTTGAATGCGCCTGTCAGACGATGTTAACGTCACGCACCCGTCGGTGATCACCACCGCGCCCCGCCGACCATCCCCTGGTCCGGCCCCCGCGCCCAACTCCGAGGCGCCCCGTTCCCCTGTGAGCCGATCACTTCGGCCTGCCCACGTGCCCCGCGCCGTACCGCTTCCGCGTACTCGCCGAAAGGCCTCTTCTCGCATGTCCGCACAGCTCCAACTTCCGTACTCCACGACCGTTCCAGCCGCCTCGCGTCCGACGTCGCCGTTCACGGCACCGACCTGCCCGGCAGACGTCACCGCCTCTGCCGCTGCAGGGCGGGCGCTGGAGCGTCGCGCCAGGCTCACCGCCAAGCTGGCCAAGCTCGCCGCCACCGGCCAACTCCCACCCCTCGCACGGCAGATAGCCGGACTCGGCGGATGCGCGCACCCGATCCGCCTCACCGGGCACCGCACCCGCCTGGACACCGCGACCGGTGAGATCCTCGACCACTTCGACTCCAGTCGGCTCCCGGCAGGCGAACTGCTGGTCCGCTGCGGCAACCGTCGCGCGACCCGCTGTCCGGCCTGCTCCACCGTCTACCGCTACGACACCTACCAACTCATCGCCGCAGGCCTGCGCGGCGGCAAGACCGTCCCCGCCAGCGTTGCCGCCCACCCGCGCGTGTTCGCCACCCTCACCGCACCCGGCTTCGGGCCCGTCCACAACCAGCCCGACACCGGCCGCTGCCACTGCGGCCACTCCCACCCGGACGACGACCCGCTCCTGGGTACGCCGCTCGATCCCGAGCGGTACGACTACGCGGGCGCGGTGCTGTGGAACGCGCACGCCCCGGCCCTGTGGGCCCGCTTCACTACCCACCTGCGCCGCGAGATCGCCAAGGCCGCCGGGCTCACGCAACGGACCCTGCGGGACCACGCCACGCTCTCGTACGCGAAGGTGGCCGAGTACCAGAAACGGGGCCAGGTCCACTTTCACGCCGTCATCCGCCTCGACGGACCCACCGGCCCCACCAGCACCCCGCCCGCCTGGGCCAGCGTCCAGCTCCTCGACCACGCCGTCCGCGCTGCCGCCGCACGCACCCGCGTCCATCACGAGGGCGAACCGCCGAAGCAACCACAGCCCGCCAGGGACATCTCCGCGTCCCAGCCCGAAAACTCAGATCGGGCAGGACGGTTGGTATTCCGGTTCGGGCGACAGATCGACGTCCGCGCGATCCGCGGCACCGACTTCACCGGTAGCGGCCCGGTCACCGAGCGGCACGTCGCCGGCTACATCGCCAAGTACGCCACCAAGGGCGCCGAGACCACCACCGGCACCCTCGACCACCGACTCCGCCTCCTCGCCGAGCTGCACAAGTACGACATCACTGACCACGCCCGCCGCATGATCCACACAGCCTGGCACCTCGCCACCAACCGCCGGCACGCCCACCTCCGCCTGCGTCAATGGGCCCACATGCTCGGCTTCCGCGGCCACTTCTCCACCCGCACCCGCCGCTACTCCACCACCCTCGCCCACCTCCGAGCCGAACGCACCGCCTGGCGAACCGGCCGACCCGAAACCCAGACCCCAACCCCGGCGTCGGCTGAGAAGCCGTATCTCAACCGATCATGGAACGTGCGGGTCGAACAGGTTTCCCGCCGGGGTGATCTTCCCGTTGTGCGCGCATGAAGACAGGGCCTCTCGGTAGCTCGGGGATGCGAATCTAACCAAGCAATGCCGGGAGGCCCTGGTGTCGTTGTTGTACGCGTCCGAGCCCGTGCAGTTCAACTCGGCTGCTCTATCGTGTGATTGCCTCGCGCACGTGTACGGCAACGCGGCCGATCATCCCGATCGGGAACGCCGGTATCCGTCGGACATGACGGACTCGGAGTGGGCGGCCATCCGGCCGTTGCTGCCGGTGCCGGCCTGGCTCCAGGGCCGGGGCGGGCAGCCGGAAGCCTACTGCCACCGCCAACTGCTGGACGCGATCCGCTACCTGGTCGCGGGCGGTATCTCGTGGCGGGCGATGCCCGCGGACTTCCCCGCCTGGGGCCGGGTCTACGCCTTCTTCCGCCGCTGGCGCGAGCACGGGCTGATCACCGAGTTCCACGACCGGCTGCGCGGGAAGGTCCGTGAGCGCGAGGGCCGTGAGGCCGAGCCCACGGCGGGGATCATCGACGCGCAGTCGGTGCGGGCCGCCGCGACGGTGCCGGCCTCCTCACGCGGCTACGACGGCGGGAAGAAGGTGCCCGGGCGAAAGCGGCACATCGTGACCGACACGCTCGGCCTGCTCCTGGTCGTCGCGGTCACCGCCGCGAACATCGGCGACCGGGACGCCGCCACGGGCCTGCTGAGGCGGCTGCGCCGTCTGCACCGCGACATCACCCTCGTCTGGGCCGACGGCGGCTACACCGGCTCCCTCGTCGACTGGTGCCGTCAGAAACTCGCGCTGACCTTGGAGATCGTCAAGCGCACCGATGACATGGAGGGTTTCGTGGTGCTGCCCAGGCGCTGGGTGGCAGAGCGCACGTTCGCGTGGTTGATGCATTCGCGTCGGCTGGCCCGGGACTACGAGACGTTGCCGGCCAGCAGCGAGGCACTGATCCGGTGGTCGATGGTCACGCGGATGAGCCGGCGTCTGGCACGGCCACGGGCCGCCGGCCGACGCTGAACGCCCCCGACGTCTCCTGCACGAGCCACCCGCGCTCCGCCAGGCGCCGGGCCTTCGAGCGCACCCCCTCGACCTTCGCCGACGTTGTCTCCAAGCCCAGCAAAGCCGTGATCTCCCTGGCCTTCAGCGACCCCTGGTCCGCCGGCTGCCGCTCCTCCAGCACACCAAGAATCCGCTGGTAGTCCGGCGCCAGCACCCTCACCGGCAGTCCTTCGCGCCAAGGCGGCACGATCGAACCCGGCACCGGCGAGAGCGCGGTTTCCTGCTCTGCCTCGGTCTCGGTCACGGCGGTGGTCTCGGCAGCCGAAGCTGCCAGGGCCTCGACCAGTTCCTCCCGCGCGATCACCCGCCGGTCCAGGTCGATCTCTGCGGCCTCCAACACCCCAGCCAGCCGCGCGACTTCCTCCCGCAGCCCTTCCACCCGCACCCGGGCTGCTGTCTCCCGCTCCTCCAGAATTCCCAGCACCGACGCCATCGCGCACCCCTCGATCACGGAGCCGAAACAAGACGCCGCATGCCTCCCTCATTCTGAGCTAGACCATGCCTGACCAGCGAAAATCAAGCGATCATGTTCGGTTGAGATACGGCTTCTGAGACGCAGACCGGCCAGACGGACGGCAGTCAGGTCAGCAACGACGCCGGACACCCCACTGACCTGGCCGCCGGTCGCCGTCCCGGTGGCCGCAATATCGACGGTCAAGGCGTGGATTCGGACACGACGCTGGTCATCTCCCACTGGCAGTTCGCCGGAACCGGCCTCCTGCCCGAACTCGAACACCTCGCCGACCTCCTGGCCGCAAAACGGCAGACCCAACCCGAGCAACCGACCCGAACCCGACGCTCGAAGCGCTCCGGTGACCGCGACGGTCAGTCCGGTCACCCGGTCGGTCACTCCACTGATCGGCTGACCAGCACTGTCCGGACGGGGGCCCTCGCGTGACCGCCGGCACCGAACTCCTCACCGTCCCCCAGGTCATGGAACGCCTCCAACTCGGCCGCACCGCCGTCTACGACCTCATCCGCACCCGGCAACTCCCCTCCCTCACCCTCGGCCGCGCCCGCCGCATCCCCACCCACGCCCTCACCGACTTCATCCACACCCGCCTCGACCAGGAAGCCGCCGCCTGATGGCCACACCCCGCGACACCCCCGCCTGTCGCCGCACCCGCGCCAACGGCGACGGAACCGTCTACCAACGCAAGGACAGCCGCTGGGAAGCCGCCGGATACGTCCTCGCCCCCGGCAACACCCGCAAGCGCGTCCGCGTCTACGGCACCACCCGCAAGGAAGCCCTGGCCAAGCTCACCGAGAAGATCGCAGCCAGCAACCGCGGCCTCCCCGTCTCTTCCGCTCAGGGCAGCGTGGCCGCGTACCTGACGTACTGGCTGGAGAACGTCGCCGTCCACCACCTTCGCGAGAACACCCACACGCGATACGCCGCCTGCGTCGACCAGTACCTGATCCCCGGCCTGGGCAAGAAGAGGCTCACCAAGATCACCGCCAAGGACGTCCGCACCTGGCTCAACCAGCTCCGCACCACCTGCCAGTGCTGCACCCGCGGCCTCGACACCGCCCGCGACCAGCCCCGCTGCTGCGCCGCCGGAGCATGCTGCTCCAAGCGGCTCTCCCCACTGACGCTCACGTACATCCACTCCGTACTCAAGTCCGCCTTGGAGCACGCCGTCCGCGAGGAAGAGATCCCGCGCAACGTCGCCCGCAACGTCCGCACCGGCACACCCCGGCCCCGACGCTTCGAACCCCTCTCCGCCGACGAAGCCCGCCAGCTCCTCACCACCACGCAAGATCACCGGTTGCACGCGCTGTTCGAACTCGCCCTCCACACCGGACTGCGCAAGGGCGAACTCCTCGGCCTTCGCTGGGAAGACCTCGACCTCGGCTCGGGCACCGCCGCCATCCGTCGCACCCTTCAGCGCACCAGCGCAGGCGGGCTCACCACACTGCCCACCAAGACCCGGGCCTCCGAGCGCCGCATCGCCCTCCCCACCCGCTGCATCCAGTCGCTGAAGCACCACCACGAACAGCAGCAGCACGAGCGTGAGGCCGCAGGCACCACGTGGCAGCACAACGGGCACGTCTTCACCACTCCCCAGGGCAGGCCGATCGACCCGACCAACCTCACCCGCACCTTCACCACGCTCCTCCGCCGCGCCGGCCTCCGCCGCATCCGCTTCCACGACCTCCGGCACTCGACCGCGACCCTGCTCCTGGAACAGGGCGTCGAACTCGTCGTCATCAAGGAACTTCTCGGCCACGCCCACATCGGCGTCACCGCCACCGTCTACGCCCACGTCCGACTCCGCCTCCAGCGAGACGCCATCAACACCCTCAGCACCGCGCTCGACAGCCCGAAGACCACCGAGACGGCACGCTCCGATGGCGACGAACCGCCGCCCCGGAACGCCTTCGTCCGCTGACGTTGCCGTCAACTACTGCCGTCACCCCACGCAAAAGCCCCACCAGGACACGCCTGGCGGGGCTTCAGATTTGCATGAGCGATCACATCACGGCAGTTAACTCCCACCACCGAGTGGCAGATCCGGCAGGCCATCCAAGAGAGCCCTCACCTCATCCTTGGTCGCCCCTACGCGCGTCTGAAAGTCGCGGTCATCTCCGGTCTCAAGCGCTTCCATCATCAGCGCTTGAACCAGGAAGAATTCCGCTCTAGGCATCGTGATCACGATCTGCTCCCCGCGATCTTCTACGTGCATCAAAATCGCCCTCTCACTCCGATCTGAAGTTCCTGGTGAAGTACCTATACCCCTCTTGAGGTGCGAAGACAGTACCACCGTCCCTCGACCTGGGGTTGCGGATCACAATTACTCCGTTCCGCCAATAAGCAGACGCACCATCGGATCGCACGCGACGCTCGCCGTTCAGGATTACACCTTCAATCATGTCGGCGAATTGTGCGCGGGTCCGAATTCCGGGGAACTCCCCCTGCTCTACAACATGCTTCTGGAAAGCATGGCCGTCCGCTCCAGCGAGCTCCTCCGCTGCGAGCCGAGCTTGAAGTCGGGGGCCATCCGCAACGTTGCAGCCGCCGGAATTGTGAACGAGTACTGGCGTAGCCCCCGCCAGCACATAGTACGTGTGCAGGTCGTCAACCGTCAGGTTGTAGGTAGTCGCCGCCCTGGTGAAGGCCTTGTTGTCCGTGATGATAACGGTCGTGCCATCATCGGTTAGGAGCGTCATCCCTGGCGTGAGGTTCGCTGCGTCAACCCAAGCGTCTTGCGATGGAGACCAGAAGGGGTGCTCGTGGGTCGCCGTGAGCTTTTCGATACCATCTTCTGTGGCAATCGACAAATCGTTGAAATGCTTGTCGTGCCTGGTGACAATCAGATGGGTGACTTTGCGGGGTCCGCTTTCGCCGGTTTCGGGATCCGCGGCTTGAACGGTGTCGCCGACTATGACGTCTTCGATGGCTTTGCTTGAACCATCCGCCATGAGTACGCCCGTTCCGGCCAAGAAGCAATTGTTACAATTCGCTCCAACTCTTGCGCGACCGCCCTTATACCAACGAATCCCCGGCCTCGCCGCAAAGAATCCCAGAGAACCACCAGTCATGCCCGTCTCTACGCCGAATTTATAGAGATGGTTTCTTGTGTCGCACAAGGAGTCACCTTCAAGGCACGGCAAGTCAGGAATCGGCACCTCGTCGGCTGACGACGCTACCGAAGAACAACTACTTGCCGTCGCCCAAACGCATACACCGTTCGTTGACTGGTACTGATAAGTCGGCGGCGTAGTGTTATAGACCGTTGACTTCGTTCGGTTGCCAGGCCTTCCACTGTTAGCTGTTCCACCGGGACTGCTGTAGCTCTCACCGTTCTCCGCGTAGAGCGTGTTAGCAGACTTTGTGGGTTTGCCAGGTTCGTGCCCCGGGGTGGTGTTCTGATAGTCGGGACTCGGGCGAGTCGGGCAATCGAGATCTGAACACAGGCCTGTGGGGTCTGAGTTGGTGATGGGGCTGTTGCTGCTGTAGGCGTACCCGTTCATCTGCAGGGGGTTTGCGATGTCGATGATGGGGTCGGCGGAGAGGAAGCGGCCCGAGTTCTGGTCGTATTCGCGCGCTCCGATGTGGGTCAGGCCCGTGGCCTGGTCGTCGATGCCGACGCCGAGGTAGGTGCGCTTGTTCGGCCAGGTAGTCGGTTTGGTGCCGCGGAGTTCGCCGTACGGTTTGAACTCACGGCGGGTCATGGGCTGAGTGGTGGAGAGTTCGACTGCTGTGTTGGCTGTGCCGAGGTGGTCGGCTATGAGGACGTTGAGTTTGTGGCCTGTTGTGGCGCCGTTGTTTGTTGTGCGGACGACCGTGGGGGCGCCTGGCTGTGTGTAGGAGCGGGAGGCGCGGGTGATGGTGCCGCTGGCGTTGGTGGTGAGTTCGGTTTCGCCCAGGTACAGGGTGGAGCCGGACGGAGAGTTCTCGAGGAGGCGGTTGCCGCCGGCGTCGTAGACGTATGTGGTCTTCGTGCCGTCGTCCGTGATGGAGTCGAGCTTGTTCTCCTGTGTCCAGACCAGGCTCTGCGATGTGTCGTGCAGGTTCCGGATTTCGGTGTTGCCGGTGGCGTCGTACCGGTAGGTGCTGTTCTTCCCGGCTGGCGTGGAGGCGATCGACGTCATCGTGTGCGGCTGGGCCGTGGCCGCGGCCGTGGTGCCGTTGTTGGTGACGGTCTTGCCGTATCCGTAGGTGTATTTGGTGTTCTTCGACGGGTCGGCTGTGTCGTGTTCGGTCATGGTGGCCCGGTTGCCGATCCAGTCGAAGGTGAAGGACTGGCGGTAGGCGGTCGTGCCGGTGGACAGCGTGGTCGCGTCAGGAGCTGCAGCGGCCAGAGATGCTGCTAGGGAGGTGTCGGGCGTCTCCGCGTCCGTCTGTGCGTCAGGTGCGTCCGCGACGGGGCCGGAGGAGTTCTGGTAGTTGGTGCGGTGGCCCCATGTGGTGCCGTTGGCTGCTTTGCAGCCGGTGGCGTTGCCGGTGGGCGTCATGTTGGACGTCCAGGCGTGGGCGAGTTCGCCCATGACGTCGTAGGTGAAGCACTGGGTGTCCCAGACGCCTTGGGCTGCGTCGCCGTGGTTGCGGCTGTTGGAAGTGATCAGGCCGGATGCGTCGTAGGAGTAGTAGCTGTCGGTGATGCGGTGGGGGCCTGAGGTTTCGCGGTCGGTGACGGTGCGCTGCAGGCGGCCGGTGTGGGGGTCGGTGAAGTTGGTCGTCCACACGCGGTGGGGCTGGGGTCCGGAGACGGTGCGCAGTACTTCGCCGTACGGGGAGTGGGTGGCGTCGGCTGTGTACCAGGTCAGGCCGGAGGTGGACTCCGGTAGCCCGTCGCTGGTGTAGCGGTTGACGACTTTCTCCTTTGCCAGGCCGCCTGCGGCCGGCAGCGTGACGGACTGGAGTTTGCCCGTCGGGGTGTAGGTGTAGGTGTTGGCGTAGGTACCGGCCAGGCCCGTGGTCATCGAGTTGGCCGGGATGACCGTCTCGGTGCCGGTGGGGCGGTATTCCGTGTCGTAACCGGTGATGCGGTTGGTGTAGTCGCCGGTGTCGGTGTGCCGCTTGGAGGTGTAGGGCTGGCCGATGCCGCCGGGCGCGTCGTCGTAGGTGTATTCCTTGACCGGGGTGGAGGTTGCGGAACCTTCCCTGACCTTGGTGACGCGGCCGAGGAGGTCGTATTCGGTGAACGTCTCCTGCTGGCGGGCGTTCTTGATGTGGTTGGGGCGGTCAGCCGTGTCGTACCCGGTGTCCGTGGTGCCGGTGTCGGGGTCGGTGGCGGAGGTGAGGCGGCCCCGGGCGTCGTACTCGTACGTCCAGGTGTTGCCTGCCGGGTCGACGACACCGGTGCGGTGGCCACGGGCGTCGTACTCGTAGGCTGTCACGCGCCCGTTGTTGCTGGTGTCGTCGGAGTAGTGGCGGATCGAGGTGACTCTGCCGAGAGTGTCGGTGTAGGTGCGGGTCCGCGGGGCGGTTGAGCCGGCCGGATTGACGTATGTGCTGGTGTCGTAGTACGTCGTGTGGGCGGCGTGCACATAGGTGCCGCTGTGGTAGGTCGCCACACGGACGGGCCGCTCCAGGCCGTCGTAGCGGTGGTGAAGCCAGCTTGGTATCAGTGACAGTGACTTGGGTGCAAACAGTTCGGTGACGGGTTCCCCCTTGGCGAGGTAGCCGGCTGTCTGCTCGTGGACCAGACCGTGGTCGTTGTACGTCGTGCCGGTGATGATCCGGCCGGGACCGTGGGCCTCGGACTGTGTCTGCACTGGGCGCAGCAGGCCGTCGTAGATCGTCACCTGCGTGCTGTAGGTGCCGTCGTCCTTGAGTGTCCGGGTCGTGACGGCAGGGGGCAGGGCCTTGCTCGGAGTGGCGGCTGCCGTCTGGTAGGCGATCTCGACGTTCGGTGACTGGTTACCGGAGGAGCGGGACGGCGACCAGCCCTTGATCAGACGGCCGAGAGCGTCGTACTCGTTGCGGCTCACCCGGCCGTTGGCGTCGGTGACCGTCAGCGCGAGGCTGCGGCCCGGGTCCAAGGTCGTGGTGACCGTGTGCCCCTTGGCGTTGATCACCTTCATGGAGGTG
Source organism: Streptomyces cadmiisoli (assembly GCF_003261055.1). Taxonomy (NCBI): domain Bacteria; kingdom Bacillati; phylum Actinomycetota; class Actinomycetes; order Kitasatosporales; family Streptomycetaceae; genus Streptomyces; species Streptomyces cadmiisoli. The sequence continues at coordinate 9,142,233 of NZ_CP030073.1, read as the reverse complement.
ACCGGGCCGCCCTCGTCGGCGGGGGTGTACTGGGTCTCGGTCACACCGGCACCCGGCTTGGTGATCTTCCGGATACGGCCGAGGGGGTCGTATGTGCTCGTGGTGACAACGGAGTTGGATATTCCGTCTCCGTTGGCCTCGGCGGACGATGTGACAAGGCCCTTGGTCGGCGTCTGTCCGTGGCCCAGGCCGTCGTAGCTGAGCTGCACGTCCTTGATGAGCCGGGTCTTGGGGTCCGCGGTGTCGTGGGCAGCGCAGGTCGTTCCCGTACTCCGCTGCTTCTTCGGCAAGCCGATCAGCCACGTGGTCGTGTTGTGTACATACGACGTGACCGTGCATGTCTGCTCGGACAGCGTCTCGCCGGTGCCGTTCGGCTTGACCACGGCCGTCTCGACCTGGGTCGGCAGGCCATAGGTGTCGTCGACCTCGGTCAGTGTCCTGACAGCGCGCCAGCTCGAATCGGCTTTCTGGATCTCATCCGTGCGCTTGATGCCGGTGCGGTGGGCCAGCAGCGGCTCCAGTTCGGTGCCGTTCTCCGCCTCCCGAGGACGGGACGCGGTCTGCTTCGACCAGGGAAAGTTCAGCGTGCGCTTGGCAATCGGCCTGATTCCGTCCGGGTCCTTGCTCGAGTCCTTGTAGGTGATGCTTTCTGCTGTCATGCCCGCGTACTGCGGAGCATCGTCGGCGAGCAGGGTGTAGGCCTGTGTGGAGTCCTTGACCGCTCCGCCCACGCCCTGGAAGTAACGGGTCTCCGAGTAGGACTGGGACTGCGTGATGCCCGCCGTCGTCGAGCTGGACTTGCTGCCCTTGGTGGCGGCTACCTGGCGGTAGCCGCGCCAGTCGCTGTAGGTGTGCAGTGCCGTGCGGGTGAACTCGTCGTCGCTCTTGGCCCAGGCGGGACCGGTGTAGGCGTACTGCGTGGTGACGGGTCTGCCGTGCGAGGTGACCTTGTCCGTCTCGGTCACCGAGTCGACGACGTATTTGTTGAACCACGCTTTGGCCGGCGTCTTCTCGTCTCCGTCCGGCGACCAGCGCACGGGATAGCAGGTGCCGTTGTCTTCGCCCTTGTCCTCGGCAGGTTCGCTCGCACAGCCGCCCGTGTACTCGATCTCGATGTCGGCGCCGTTCGAGGTGGAGATGGTCCCGATGCGCGGGCGGGTGTAGCCGGGACGCTGATCCGCCTTGCCGTTCGTCACCAGGTTGGGCAGCTGACGGTCCAGGAGGCGGGCTTGCATCTCCTTGGGTGCCTGGGTGCCGACGGTGTACTGGGTGAAGCTGATGCCGTCTTTGGACTGGAGGGTGCCGGTGTTGTCGCCGGGGGCGTAGCCGGTGCGGGTGATGGAGTTGAGCCACAGGCCGGGTGAGGTGTCGTACCAGTCCTCAGGGAACGACTGCCGGAGTGTGTACTGGTCGACTTTGCCGAGACCGGTCTGCCCGGCACGGGCGGCCTTCGTCGTCACCGTGTCCAGGCGCAGCTGCGTCCAGAAGGAGGGGAAGGCGGGGCACAGGTCGGAGGTTGACTTGCAGTTGAGGTTGCCGGGCGTGTCCCACCAGGGGCGGTAGGCGCCAGGGTCGTCGGTCTTGGCGAAGTTGTCCGGATCGCAGGCGGTGTCGGATCTCAGGCAGCGCTGCTTGGCCCCGAAGTCCACGGTGGCCGACGGCTTGGTCAGGCTGTCGGGGCGCATGCCGTATTCGATAGAGGCGGGGTAGGCGTAGCGGTCGTAGCGCTCCGGGGACGTGAACTTCTTGCGGACGGCGTAGTAGTTCGTCTCCTGCTTCCAGTTGACGATCATTGTGTTGCCGTGGACGTCGACGACCTTGTCCAGGCCCCAGCGCCAGGCCTGCTGCTTGCCCGTGCCGCATCGCGAGTCCGCGAAGGAGTTCGTGTGGCAGGGCTCGTTGGGGTGGTTGCCGAAGACGGGGACCGTGGAGACGGAACCGGTGTCGGCGTGGCCCCCGCCGACCTGGTTGAGTCCGTAGTAGTAGCGGGTGCCGTCGGTGGTGGTGACGACCCAGTACTCGCCGTTGTTGTCGCCGTTGGTGCCGCCGACACGGCGCTCGACCCGGGTGCCGTCGTCCTGCTGCGGACGGTATACCTCGGTGTCCTGTTCGGGGTTACTGCCGGAGGCGGCGTCCCGCACCAGTTCAGTGGTCTTGCCACGCAGGGACATCACGGCGTTGTACGAGACCCAGCACAGGTCAGTCGTCTTGTCCTTCGTGGCCGTGTTGTTCGGAGTGCCGGCGGTGAGCGTCTTACGGTCGTCCTGGCAGGTGCGGTAGCGGCGTTCGATGTGGCCGGGATCGTAGGACCAGCCCTCCCCGATCCATGAGCTCTGGGGTGAGGAAACGGCCGTACGACCATCCACCGTCTGCGAGTTGTAGTCGAAGGAGACCGACGGCGTAGGACCTGCGGGCGGACTCGGCACGGTCAGGGGATAGGACCAGGTGAACGCACCCGATGATCCTCCCGCCTGCCACTTCCCGTCAGCCGCCAGTGGGGTTGCCGTGAAGGAGCCGCCGGCGCCCTTGCCGGAGTCGATCGCGCCGACGACCGCCGTACTGGCAGCGGCCGCTGCGGAAGTTGCGGTGTCCTTCCGGTAGCCGGCTTGGACCACACCAGAGTTCTTCTCCGGAGTCCCATCAGCCGACGCTGGCGTCGCTCCTGTGTCCGCCGCCGGGTCGATCGTGGCGGTGAGGGACTTGGACGCCGTGTCGTTGAGTGTCTCAAGTTCTTCGTACGTCTGGCACGCCTCGTCGTTCGGCGTCGTCAGATAGCAGTCGGGGAACTGGACGAAGCGCAGCCGGGAAGCCCAGTCGGCGCCGTAGAGCAGTTCGAACTTGGCGTAGTCCAGCCTGGCCGAGACCGGGACAGCGCCGGCATCGGGTGCCTGCACCACCAGCACGGCACCATCCACGCCTTGGCTGATCTCCTCGGCGCGGTCGGGAATGCTGACGTGCCAGGTGCCCGTCGGAGCTGGATGGCCGCTCGCCTGGCCGAGACTGACAGGGAGGGAGCCAACGGGGGTCAGCCCGGCGGCCTGGGCTGCCGAGTTTGTCTTTTGAGCCGAAGCGGAGCCCGCGCTTGAGCCGAACGGGACCGAGCCATTCAGGTTGGACGGGGGATTCACGGTGTTGGTGGGCGCCGCGAGCATCTCCGCGGGAACCCGGGCCCTGAGAGCCGCCAAGTTCCGCTTGGCCACCGTGCCGGGCACGGGCTCTTCATCCTCGAGTTTCTCGAGCGTCAGCGATTCCCGGCCAGTTTCCGCCTTCGCCGGATCCGGAGGCAGCGCGAACGATTGCGCGGGCAGCAATCCCACAAACAACGCGGCCGCAACGACAGGCACCACGGTGCGTGCCAGACGACGATGGCGAGCAGAAGGCAGTCGATCGAACACGGCGAGGTCTCCCGGACCACTTGGAGCGGGACCGGTAACGGACCACGCACGATGACGTATCAGACACGGAGATTCTGTGATCGTTTCGCGAGTAAACGCCAGAGTCGACAGGTCGATGTGATGATCACCACGGGATGTAACGGAGCCGCAGAGCCGGAATAGGGTAAAGGCGAGACGAAGCTCCACATCACAGCAGATCACCCTTTTGGCCACAACCGGGCATTTCGCCACATTGCGTGGCGAAGGGTATGACCTTTTGTGACAAAAAAACCGGGTTTTCTAGGATTCCCCCGCTGCTCTGCCTCTGATTTACCCGGCCACACGGGATGTCTGTTGCCATCAGCCGGGAACCGCGCGACTACTCCTTCACCACACTCACAACTTCGCCACAGGGTGACGACGCGTTCCCCATAGGTCATCATCGGCTGGCCCGACCGCACCACGTGCACGTGTGGGCTCCGAGGGGACACAAGGCAGAAGGGGATCTCGCCCGATGACGCGCATATCGCGCCGCGCACTGGGACGTGGGGTCGGTGTGGCGGTTCTCGCGACTGTGGTCGCTGCAACCGGCATCGTCTACGCCGGACTGGAACTGGACGGCGACGCCACGCCTGGCGGCGGTCATGACCGGCCCGCAAAATCCGTGAGCGAAGCCACAGCTGTGCGGGAAGCTGCACGAAGCGGCAAGAACGTCGAGGTGACCGCAGCGCGGACCTCTCACTCCACCACATGGGCCCGTCCCGACGGGCTGATGGCGAAGCAACTGCACTCTTCGCCGATCCGCGCCAAGGTGGGCGGGGAGTGGAAGCCGATCGACACGAGTCTGCGCCGGACCAAGAACGGGTGGGAGCCGCGAGCCACCAACACCCGGATGGTTTTCTCGGCCGGTTCTGACGAGCACGCCGAGCAGCGTGCCTCCCGTGCGTCCGTGCAGCGAGTCTCTCTGGTGAAGCAGGCGTCCGTGGAGGACACCGGAACCCCGCTGGTCACGTTGTATGTGGACAATGGCACAGATGCGATACAGCTGACGTGGCCCGGCCCCGTCCCCGCACCGATCATCGACGGGAACCGGGTGCTGTACCCGGAGATCTTCCCGGGTGGTGACCTGGTGCTGACCGCCGACGATGACGGATTCGGTCAACTGGTCGTGCTGAAGAACCGTGCTGCTGCCGCCGATCCGCATGCCCGGCAGCTCCTGTACGGCCTGCACTCCGCAACCCTGACCTTCCGCCTGAGCCCGCGCTCCGGCATCATCAGCGCCGAAGATGCTTACGGCACCGAAGTAGCCGTGTCCTCCACGCCACTGATGTGGGACAGCAGCGGCAAGCCGGCCGTGACCGACGGCAACGTAGGGGCAACGGCCCAGCCGACGGCTCCGGAATCCCCCAACGCCAGCGACCCCGGCAGCCCCTCGCCGACCGACAACCCGAGCCCGAGCCCCACAGACGACGAACCCGTGGAGTCCGACGAGCAAAGTGACACCGACGTGGAGGACCTGCCCTCGGCGACCGACGGGCCACCCCCCACGGTCTCGGAGTCTCCTCTGCCGTCCGCGCCGGCAGAGCCGACGCCGGCACCTTCCCAGACTGGTTTGGCATCGACACTGAGCCTGCCACTGCTCGACGGCCCGTCACCGGATTCCCGCGGCGCGCTGGTGGAGGTCGACCTGTCCGACGGGGCCTGGGCTCTTACTCCTGACCAGGACCTCCTGAATGATCCGGAGACCACCTATCCGGTCTTCATCGACCCGTCGGTCAAGAAGCACACCCAGAACTGGACCACTGCGTACGACCGCCATCCCAACGCCACCTTCTACAACGGCGCGGGCTTCAACAAGGGCGGCACCCACGAGGCCCGCGTCGGATTTGAATCCGACACATGGGGCACCTCGCGCTCCTTCTTCAACATCTCCTTCGACAAGGACCTGAAGGGCACAAAAATCACCAGCGCCAGACTGCGGGTGCTGGAGACCTACTCGTGGTCCTGCAGCGCCCGCTCGGTCAGCGTTCACCTCACCGGACCGATCAACTCCCGTACCAACTGGAAGAACGCGCCCGAACTCCACGACGGCAACAAGCTGGCGACCAAGAGCTTCGCTCACGGCTACAAGTCCGGCTGCCCCGACGCACACGAAACCTTCGACGTGAGAAGCGGCGCCCAGAATGCCGCCGATGACGGCGAGGACACCATCACCTTCGGGCTGCGCGCCCGTGACGAAGACTCCCAGTACGCCTGGAAGAAGTTCCGGGCCAACGGTGACGACGCGCCCTCCATGGTCCTGGTCTACAACCGCAAGCCGTCGATCGTCTCCAATTCCCTGGACCTTGGTCCGGACGGGAGGTGCACGACCACCAAGCCGTACGTGCGCATGGGCTCGGGCGACCTCACTTTTACCGCCAAGGCCACGGACAAGGACAAGAACCTCGACTATTTCGACTTCGACCTCTGGGAGCTGGGCAAGTGGGACACCACGGGTGACCGGCTCGGCTCGACGGGCAAGGTGTCCGTTGGAGGCGACACCGGTACCGCTCTCGGCATCACTGACAGGTTCCCCACCGGCGGGCTCAAGAACGGTGCCACGTACTCGTGGCGCGTCCGCGCGGTGGACGACGCAAAGTCCACCTCGGGGTTCTACCCGACGAAGGCACCGTGCCGGTTCGTTCTCGACACGGCCGCACCGCGACCACCGGTGGCGTCCTCCAGCGACTACCCGAACGCCGATGGCAGCAATAACGGCTTTGGCAGCGGCGCCGAAGACTCCAACTGGAGCACCAAGAAGTTCGGCACACCAGGGTCCTTCACCTTCCGCGCCCTCAACACCGACGTCGTACGCTACGAGTACGGGTTCAACTCACCCAGCTACACCGGCTCCGCGTCAAGACAGGCCGGATTGCCCACTTCGCATCAGTCCACTGTCACCGATGCCAAGCCACCGGCCGCCGGACCGAACGTACTGTACGTACGGGCCGTCGACAGTGCCGGAAACCCCTCGGAACCGACGAAGTACTTCTTCTACGTCACCCCACGCGACCAGGCTGACGCGCCCGGGGACTTCACCGGTGACAAACTCGCCGACCTCATGGCTGTGACCAAGGACGGAAACCTCTACCTCTACCCCACGCAGTTCGACAAGGACCTCGTCAAGGGCACCGGCGACCTCGACTACTCCATGCCAGGCGCCTACCGCGCCAATCCTGACAAGGACCCCAACGGCGGCGACGAAGAGCCTCCCTACGTGCAGGCACCTGCCGGTCATTTCAAGGGCGCCCTGATCACCCACAACGGTGACATCACGGGAGGCGACGGCCTCCAGGACCTCGTCGTCCGCCTCGACGGCAGGCTCTGGGTCTATCCCGGAGACGGCTACGGCGCCGTCAACATCGACAAACGCCAGGAAATCCTCCTTCCCAACAACGCGCCCGATCCAGACGACCTCACCCAGATCGCGGCCGCAGGCGACATCACCGGCGACGGACGTACCGACTTCTTCGCCACCGTCCACACCGACACATCCGACGAACTGTGGGCCTTCACCGGATACCACGGCGCCACCGTGGAACAGGCAGTACTTCTGACCACCTCCTCCACATGGAATGAACGCGACATCGTCACCGTCCAGGATGTCTCCGGCGACGGCATCGCCGACCTGCTCTTCCGTACCGACGCCTCCGGAAGACTGCTCCTGCGCAAGGGAATCCCTGCATCCGGCGGCGGCGTCGACCTCACCTCGCTCGCCCTCTCCGGCAACTCCGCCGGCGGAGCCGACACCGAGTACGCCGCCTCCGGCTGGTCCAAGACCAGCGTGCCCATGCTCATGGGCACTCCCGATGTCAACGCGGACACCATCCCCGACATCTGGGCCATCCAAGCCGACGGCACCGTCAAGTACCACGCAGGCAGCAAGACCGCCCTCTCCGGTTCAGGAATCCAGGTCATAGGCGCCAATCCACACTGGCCCACTCGCATCGCGATCGGCTGAGAACGCCCTTGAGAGGTCCGCCACACGGCGGACCTCTCCCTTTTTGCAACTACTGCTTCGAGCTCCTGCACCCGGTGAGAAGTGAGCGAGCCACGCCACTGCCTCAGCCGCGAGGAGGCCGCCGCACGCGGCGGCACGAGCGCCACAAAGCCGGGTCACGACGCGTCCCGTCACGCCCGGCCTTACCGGCCGGCGTGGGAAGCCGACAGACCGGAGACGTACCGCTGGCCAGGGCGGGCGCGGACGCAGTGCCCGGCGTGTCCGGACGCCGGCTCAGATCCCCCGGCAGCCGTGGTGATGATCCATTCGGCGGCTTCGGCATCGGTCATCAGAAGCGCCTGCGTCGGGTGGACGTCGCCGTCCAGGAGCCGCGGACGGCCCGGTATCCAGCGCGTTGCCGAATACCGGGCCGTGGCTTCGTCGGCGTCTACGGCGCGGCCAGGAGCCTGCCCCAAGCGGACAGGTCGTCCGCCGAATCGCCCTCCGTGCTTGCCGAGTAGGCCGTCGAGCCGGCCTGGACCTGAAGGACGAGGCGCTGGGCCAGGAAGGCACGCTTCGCCGTCACCCGGGCGTCACCGGTGAACACTCTCCTCACCAGCTCGCCCACGTGTTCGGTGTGTACCTCGTCAAAGGTGAAGTCGTCCAGCATGACCCGCACGCCTCCGGGATGGTTGCGCGCCCCCATAATGAGGATCCAGACGTCGTGTCCGCGGATGTCACCGTCCCACTCCGCGACCCAGGCGCCGCCCTCCTCCCGTTCGCTGGGCGTGGCGTCGGCCACGCCCAGCGAACGCAGCGCTGCTGCGAGTTCCGCCAACGCGAGCGGTCTGTTGCCACTGCGTGTCATGGCTACAGTCACCCTCCAACTGTTTAGGCGGGGAGACGACATTCTCATTGATCTGACGCCTCGCGGGTCGGTCCGGGGGGCTCTACGACGTCATGATGCGGTCCGACAAGGTGGCTGCCATAGTGCCGGTCCGCGCGGTCTGGTCCGGGATCTACGCGACGCGCGGGCCGTCAGGCCGGATCGCGGAGCTCGGAGTGGCACTCAACTCCCCGTCGGTGTTGACGCTGTGGGGAGCACTGTTCCGTCGGACACGCGCTCCCGGTACGCGAACGGTCAGTGTGCCAGGATGCGTGGATGGTGCAGTCTTACGCAGCGTGGGAGAAACGTGTACAGGATCTGGTTGAGTCCCTAACGGGTCCCGACTCGGAGCGCATGCGCGGGCACGTTCTTGACTTCCTCAGGGCCGGTGAGCACGGGCTCGCTGTCGAAACGCTTGCCGACTGGATCGGGGATCTGGAGGAACCCGCGGTCGTTGCGCCAGCCGACCGTGCAAGGGTGCTCGAGCTGGCGTCGGACTTTCCCGAGGAGACACGGATTCGTGTGAGGCATGCTCTGACTGATAGCTGCCGACGGATGAGGCACAAGGTCGGTGGAGTCCTCATGACCGGGCAGCGGGTGCACAGGGCACTCGATTCATTCTTCTGGCAGTGACGCGGCAATTCCCTCACGTGGGCGCCCGCCTCGCTGGAGGCTTCTGACCAGCGTGAACGGTGGCGATGGCTGTCCATGCCCCTCTACGAGGAGGGGTGTTGTTGCATCCACGTCTGCAACTGGGTCACAGCACCCAGAATGTCGGTCCGAGCAGCGTCCAGGTCATCTGGGCCGGCCCTCTGAGCGCTGTCCTGCGCACCGTCGATGATCTTGTAGGCGCCGGAAAAGTGCTCATCCCCGGCAGGATCGCTCTCCATCGCGGCCCGTAGATCACTCAAGGTGGTCAGCACCCAAGTCAGGTGGTCTGTGCAATCTGCCTCACCGCAACCCGAGTACTGCGTCGCCTGGACCTGGGCCCACACGTCTTCCACCTTCTTGGCCTGCGCCGCGCCCGTGCTTCGCGAGCTGGGGCTTGCCTCCCCCGCATCGCACCCGGACGTTCCCCACGTCACCGCGATCCCCAGCACGACACTTGCCGCCAGCCCCACCGCGCGCGTCTTCGTCATGCGCACGATCAAACAGGGAGCGGGTGCCCAAGTCCAGAAGAAGACGGGAGCTGCCGGTACGAGGTCGGCGTAGCGGCTTTGGGCAAGACCTGCCATGGGGCGACTCATCATGGCCCCTAAGCTCAGGCGCCTACCGTCCCATGGCGGGAAACTCGATGACGCCGACCGCCGCGCGAAGAAGCTCAGGTCAAAGGCGCCGTAGGGAATCGCCGTGCGGCGAACGGTCACGGCTGGCGGCAGGGTGCTGGGGACGACAGGGCGGGGTCGAGGCTGCGGGCCCGTTCGTCGGCGGTGCGGCCACCCAGCAGGCGCTGGACCGTCACGGGCGGGACGGCTGTGAGCAGGCCGACTTGGTGGACCACGCTGCACGCTGGCACAGCCGGCCGTGCCTGGGGGCATTGATACGCGGCACGCCGGCAGGGGGTCGTAAGCGTCGTGCGTTGCGGCTCTTGGACCTGAACGCCTCTGGCGCCAGGCCCGGATGTAACGCTTTTCGCGTCCTGGCCCAAGAACAAGTGACGTGCGGTTGAAGCACACCGGTGAACCTCCGCAGCGGAGGACCGGGAGCCTTGGACGAGCAGGAGCTGTTTGTGGATGACCCGGAACGGTTACGGGGTGAGCCCGCTGCGTTGGTACGTGACCCGCAGCTCTTCGAGGAGTTCTACCGGCGCCACGTGGACGCGATGATGCGTTTCGTGGCCCGGCGCGTCGACGACCCGCATACCGCGGCCGACCTGACGGCCGAGATCTTCCTCGCCGTCCTTGACTCGGCCCATTCCTACCGGCCGTGCCGCGGCAGCGAGACCGCCTGGCTGTACGGCATCGCCCGCAACGTCGTCTCGTCGGAACGCCGCCGCATAGCCCGGGAGAGGGAACGCGATCTGCGCATCTGCGGGCGGCGACTGCTGGAGGCCGACGACATCGCCCGCATCGAGGACAAGCTCGATGCGGCCAGCCCCGGGCGGCACGTCCTGGCCGCGCTCGAAAGGCTCCCCGAGGGTGAACGGGCCGTCATGGAGCTGATCGCGGTGGACCAGCTCACGGTCACGGAGGCTGCGGCCGCGCTGGGCATCCGCCAGGTCACGGCCAGGGTCCGACTTCACCGTGCGCGCAAGACACTGCGGCAAGAGGCGGACTCCAAGACCACGGGCACGCATCACGCAGCTGTCCGGGCACGTTCCACGGGAGCGGGCACGGGGCCGGCGGACACATCGCTGCCGTACGTCGCGAGGGGAGAAGCATGAGCACGAAGAGGACGTTCGAGGACCGGCTCCTGGACGAACTGCACAGGGAGATCGAGGTACGCCAGGCCGGCGTGTGCCGGACCGGGCCCACTGAGACGGCAACGGGCGAAGGCACGCTGAAGGCTTCCGGGCGGCGTCTGTCCGCCCCGCGCCGCATCGCCGTCACAGCGGCAGCCTGCGCGGCAGCCTGGCTCACCACAGTGATCGTGCCCGGCTCACCGACCGACTCGAGGGCATACGCGGTGGAACGCCACAGCGACGGCACTGTCACCCTCACCATCGAGGACCAAAGCATCGACATCGAGGCCCAGCGCGAACTCGCAAGGCAACTGCGCCCGAACGGTATCGGTGTGACCGTGTCCGAAGTCGCGCCCGGCTACATGTGCCAGCGCAGCAAACCGCGAGAGCTCTACATGACCGACGAACAGGGCGAACCCGTCGGAAAACCCGTCGCTGTTTGGACCTGGGAGATCAAGCGCGAGATCAAACTGTTCCCCGGCCACGTGCTGGCCTTCGAGAACACCACAGGCAGCAACAAGCCGTACGCAGTCATCACCTACTTCGCCAAGAGCCAGGTCGAACCCTGCGTTCCGGTCAAGCGCGCCAACCCAGAAGGCTAGCCTCGATCCTTCTTGACGGGCCGCCGACGAAGTCGGCGGCCCGCTTCGTTGTTGATATCCGGGGTGCAGCGGGCCGTTCCGGTGCGGCAGGAGCCCTCGCGGTCCGCTCACTTCCCCACCAGCCGTCGTCGAGATATCGCGTCTCGGCAGCCGCGCTGAGGTGAGAGTTGACGGCAGCGTGACCGCCGTGGGTTCTGCGCGTTGAGCGAGGTGACAGGCGTGCATCGAGTATTGGGCGGTTCCGGTTCGCCGGCGTGGGTTGGGAACCGCTGGTTTCGATGACCGTCCTGTCATGGCAGGTCGCCCCTGGCCTTCCCCTCGAAGACCAAGGGCTGCGAACTTCCTTACCCGTCCCTCCGCCCAGCACAACCACCCGGCCCGTATCTCAGGGGCGCCGCTGCGTCGGCGGTGAGGCCGCCCGCCAGCAGTGGTCGCAGAAGCAGCCGCTATGCCATTTCCTCAAGAACCGGCTTCCGCGGCCGTCCTACGGATGACGCCGACGAGGTCCCGGTAGCACGGCTGTGAGTGCTGGTCATACCGAGTCAGGTGCGCAGCCGGGCGAGTTCGTCTGCGCGGCGCTGGTCCTTCGGACGGCCGAGGGCCCGCCGCATGCGGATCAGGTCGTCGAGTGCGGCGTAGCGGATGGTGAATCCTGCGGGGTCACGGGTGGTCTGCGCCAAGGTCAGGCAGGGGGTGACATCCATGGCGCCCCAGGGCAGGGCGGGGGTGCACAGGTCTCCGCTGGCACCGGTGACCCGGTACCCCACCTGTGAGCGGTCGAGATCAGGCAGTCCGGTGCAGCCGCACAGGGCCAGGGCGTCGCGCAAAGCGTGCGCCTCGTCAGGAGTGCCGTCCCAGAGCAGGTCGAGGTCCCCGGTCAGTTCGGTCGAGCCGTGCATGATGCCGGCGACCTGGCCGATGACTACCGCGCGCAATCCGGCATCGTGAATTGCTTGGAGGAAGGGGAAGGGATCGAAGCCAAATGCCCCGTCGGTGGCGAAAGTGCCCAGAAGATCGTCGGCTTCCTCTGGGCGGCGCCCGCTGGGGCTACGTTCTCGCGTGGCGTCTTCGGTCCGGGCGATGGCCTGCCGCAGGCGAGGCCGAGCCACCAGTCGGGGGCGACGTCTTTGGGGCTGACAAGCGACAGCGCCGCAGCCGGAGCACTCCACCAGCGCCCGGTAGGCCAGGGCCGCGACCACCGTGCGGAAAGCGGGCACCGTGGACGACCACTGGGATACGGGTACCACAGGCGCCACGCCTCCCGGGACGTCGCTGTCGTGGCGCCAGCTGTCCGGAAGGGCCGGCGGCTGGTAAGCGTGGACAGCACGCAGCCGGGCGGCGATGATCGCGCCGACGGTGGTGCGGACCCGGTCCGGTAAAGGCCGGTGGGTGATGACGTGGCGTAACTGCGCGCTGTTCCAGCCGGCCTCCATCATCGCGGTGATCACGCGGCCCTGATCGGTCAGCAGGAGGTCCGGACGGCGGGCACCGATGTCGAGCAGCAGCCGGATACCCGGATGCATCTCGTCCACCCGCGGCCCGCGCGGCGGCGATGCTGCCGGCTCAGGCTGCAGCTTCGCTGCGAGCCTCGTTGTCGCCGCGGTGGCCGGGACGGAGGGGTGTGGTCTTCTGCTTCGTGGTGTTCTTTCCGATGGTGTTCTTAGTCAGGTGGTCAGCCGACGTCGGGTCATCCACCGGTGGGAAACCCGACATCGGCTGCGACCTGCAGCGTTGCTGACTGGGTGAATCGGTGATGACGTACGCTGCCGCACCGAGCGTGCCGTCCGGACGGCGCTCGCGTCCCCGGCGCAGGAAGCCATGCTTCTCCAGCTCCTTGAGCCCGCTCCTGACGGCTGCCTCGCCGTCGCGGCCGCGGCGCGCCAGATCCGCCACGCTGATCCGCCAGCCGTCCCGGTGCGTACTGATCAACCCGAACAGACCCTGCGCCTTGAACGAAAGCCGAGGATCGCGGAACAGGCCGTTCGCGATCTGCGTGAAACGGTCCGCCGCCATCACCCCACGGCGGATCCCCGCCTCGAAACCGGCCCCCGCCCGACTCGACGACCCGGACACGGCCGGGGGCTGCCGGCCGCAGGCCCCCGGCCGGCGTCACCGAGGGCCGGCCGGTCCGTGATCGAGTAGACGATACCGCCGAGCGTCCCGTCATCGCACCGCACCTGCTCACGGACCAGATAGCCGAACCTCTCCAGCTCGCTCACACCGGCACGCACCGCATCCCGCCCATCAGGCCCGGCACCCACCAGGTCAGCGACCGTGACCCGCCAGCCGGTCACATGGGTACTGAGGAAACCGAAAATCCCCTTCGCCCGAAACGTAAGCCCGCTGTCGCGGAACAGGGCATTGGCGACCTGAGTGAACCAGGCGGACGGGGCGGACCCGTCCGCGGCCATCACCCCACGACGAACCCCCACCCCGAGACGAGTCACCGCCCTCCCCCGCAGGCCACGAACACCCGGCCGCCACAGGTCTGCAGCGAGGGGGTAGACGCGAAGTTGCGGTGACCACTGAGCGAAGAAGCGTGGGAGAGGTTCATCCCTTCAGCGCACCCGACGACCCCGACCACACCGACGACCACCAGCCCCGACCACCGGACACGATCCAGCAACAACCACACAAGACCGCCATGGTCAGCCGCGTCCCGCGGGCTTGGCGATCGGCGTTGCTACTGCCAGTTGTGCGCGGCGAGGGGGCCTGTGCCGTTGAAGTGCCCAGCAGGCCTTCACGTGGGTATTCGATGATGTCATGGGGCAGTTCGTGCACGGTAAATCAGGCCAGAGCCATGTACCTGTCCGGTCCTTGGTTGACGGGCTCGCCTTCCCATTCCTCAGCCTCGAAGAAGAAGTCGATCCGCTCGACTTCGTCGCCCTGGCGGTGGTGCACCACCTGGACAAGGCGGAGGTCGGTCGGGTCGACGGTGATCCCGGTCTCCTCGTGCAGCTCGCGGACAGCGCCGGCGGGCAGAGTCTCGCCCCGGTCGAGTCTTCCTGAGGGCATGCGCCACCGACCGTAGCCAATCGCCGCGGGGGTGCCGCTCCGGGAGCGCAACCGGCAGGCCGTTGGTCAGCGGAGTCGCAGACCGCGGACACGGTGTACGACAGGCCGGTCACGGCCACGGCGGAGGACCCGCTGTCCAAGGTGCCGTGGGGAGGCCACGCTCCGGTGGGGGTCATTCCGGAGACAGGCTGACGCAGCGGAACCCGGTGTCGTTGTCCTGCATCGTGGCGTTGGCGGCGTTGAAGAGCGACGGGGTGGCATGGATGAAGGGGGACGTGAACGCGCTCCCCTTCAACTCGTGCCGACCGGGCTCCGATTCGGATGCGCACCATTCCCACGTGTTCCCGCACATGTCGAACACGCCGTACGGGCTCACCCCCGACTGGTAGCGGGAGACGGGAGTGGTTCGCCCAATCTCGGAGTCGAGCACGTTGCATTTGGCGGCCGTGGGCGCGTCGCCCCACGGGTAGGCGCGGCCCTTGGTGCCGCGGGCTGCCTTCTCCCATTGCTCGCTCGTGGGCAGCGCCTTGCCGGCCCACTCGGCATAGGCGTCAGCGTCGTGCCACGTCACCCACACCACTGGGTGGTCAAAGATGCTGTCTGGGCACTTTCCGCCCGGCCAGTGCTGCGGGGCCCGGTGGCCAGTCGCCCTGACGAAGCGTGCGTAGTCCGCGTTCGTCGTCGGGTACACGTCGATGGAGAAGGCCTCCAGCCAAGTGGGCCTGTTGCCCCGCCCGGCCCGGAAGATGCCCGCGTCAACGGAGACCATCAGCTTCCCGTCGATCGGGCTCTTGGCGTAGTGGGGTTCTCGGCGTAAGAGGGCCTCGGCTCGCGCATCGTGTTCCGCTGCGGCCTGCTCGGTGATCAAAGTAGCGAACCGCTCTTGCACCGCAGGGAGTGCTGTCGAGAGCATCGTGTCCAGCGCGGTCTGATTCGCAGCTCGCGGCACAATGTTCGCGCCCTGTTTTTCCCACTTGACCAGCATGCGGTGACTGACTCCGACCGATGCGGCGAAGTCACGCCCGTTCTGCCGTAGGGCGGTACGGAAGGCCAAGACCTCCCGCCCCGTCCACCGCGCAACCCCCGTCATGGCGTATCCCCTTTACAGTCGCTCGCCGGGGACGGCGAGATAGGCGTCCCGGAGCTGGGTGAGCGTGGGGTGCTCTGTGGCCATCGGTACGTCATCGATGGTGGACAGCGCCCGCACTCCGATCGTGGTGTTGGTGGCGAAAGCGGCGTGCATGCCCTGCGCTTCCGCGAGGGTCACCGGCGCGGTGTGGTGCTGCCCGGTCTGCTGGAGAAGTGCCATCGTCACACCCGGCAACACGTCGGCCTTGGGCCACACGACTCCGTCCTCACCGATGAAGCCAACGTTCCACGTTCCGCCTTCGGACACGTGGTCGTCCGGGCCGACGAACAGTGCATCGTCGTAGCCGTCCAGGAGCGCCGAGCGTCGGGCGTGCAGGGCTCCGAACAGACCTGCGTGTTTGACCGCGGGCACGTCCCGCTCGTAGCGGACGGACTTTACGCGCAGTGGGGGCATCGGCAGGTCGCCGGCCGGGCGCACAGTGACCAGGACGCTGGGGTTGTTCGCCTTGTCGGGGTGTGCCATCTCGACGGCCGGATCGAAGATGGTGACGCGCACGACGAAGGAACCCGCCAGATCGCCTGCGGCCTGGCGGACGTAGCTGCGGACCCTCTCCGGGTCCAGTTCCGCGCCCATCACCGTCCGGCAGTCCCTGACCAGGCGCGCAAGATGCAGATCAAGGCCGCGTACGCGATGGTCGTCCACGCGCATGGATGTGAAGTGGCCGAAGTTCGTCAGCGCCAGAGTCAGCAGGGCATCGGGGGTAACGGGTCGTCCGTTCAGGGTCGCCATGTTCACCAGGATGGCAGCAAGCCGGGCAATTGCCGAGTGTCAGCCCCAAGTTGACGGCCTATAAGTTCGCCAAAAGTTCCTTCCATTGCCATGACTCAAGGGTGTTGTCTAGTGACCTCCCAAACACTCACTGTGACCAGGTGGTATCCGATGGGCGACTCGCCATTACTGGCGTTCATCTATGACCGGTGCGCAACAGCGAAGCATGCGTTCTTCGCCGCGGCTGAACCACGTACAAAAGGCGCGGTCCGGTGACGCCCGACAGCTACGTCCTGCCCAGGCCCGAGAGAGAGCGCCGGGCCGCAGCCTACGAGTGGCTGCTGACAGCAGCCCCGGACCGGCAAACGGCCATCAGTGAGTGGCGCAGCCCCGGTGTGGCACTGCTGACGGCCGGTGTGGAGTGGGACGCCGTACGCGTGCCGTACGACGTCCTGCACCCGGGCTTCGACCGCGCCACCACGCTCCAGGAACTGGTTCAGCGGCTCGGGGAACTGAAGGTGGGCGGATCGGCCTTCTGTGACCCGTACAGGCCCTTCATGTACCTCCTGGTCCCGCCGCGTACGGACAAGGACTGGCCCCGCGATCTCGCCTCGGCCCGGGTGGAATGCCTGGGAGGCACCCAGCCCTACGTCCATCACGTGGGCGTGCCTCGTCTGGAGAGCGTGGCGCCGCCCGGCCCGTTCTGGCTGACGCCGCCCGACGTCATCCCCCAGCGGCATGCCGACCCCGAGCACCTGTACACGCTGCTGCACGCGCTCCTACACGCGGCGCCGCAGCAGCAGGCAGACACGCCCCAGGTGATCGCATGAGCGACCGAGACCCGCCAGGGGCCACGCCGACCGCGCCGTGGACGGTCGGCAACCTCGCCGCCATCACGCCTTTTCGCATCGCGGTCCACGAGCAGACCGTCAACCCGGCCGCGGCCGCGGCCGGCGCCTCCCACCCACCCCTCGCCCGTGAGGCCAACATGATCGCTCTCCTGCAAGCCCGCTCCGGATCGGCGCCCATCGACGCCGACCACATCCGCCGCACCTGCGCACTGGCACTGTGGGAACCGGCGCTGCCCAACGGTGAGGAACGGGCGCATCTCGTGGGCTGCCTGCGCGGACAGACCCAGCTCCTCATGCCCGAGATTCAGCAACTGCTCCCGCGCATGCAGGGCGAGCACCAGCGGACCGCCCAGCACGTCATCGCCTCGGCCAACCGCGCCCTAGCAATCGACATCGTCACTGCACGGCAGGCGGACGCCCTGCACAACCTGGCAACCGCCTGCCGGGCACTGCTGGTCCTGCACGAGTTCCCGGACCCACTGAGAGCCCCCCAGACTCCCGCACCGGCCCGGCCGGATTGACTCCCCCGAGCCGGTACGGGCAACCCGGACAACCCCCGGGCTTCACCACAGAACACCGGAGGAGACATGTCCACAGCACGCATCCCGTCCGGTGCCAGCGCAGCCGGACCGACAGCGATTACAGACGGCGGCGCAGGAACGTCGTGCGCACCGGACTGGGCGAAGGGAGCGCGTCGTAGGTGCGGTACCAGTCCGCTTGCAGCAGCACCAGGTCGTGCGGGAGGCGAACGTCGCCACCGCACGCAGTCCGCTCCAACGACAGCTCACGATGTGAGGGCTCGAAGCGACGGCATTCGTCGCCGAGCTGGTGGTCAGCAAGCTGGTCACCAATGCGATCCGTCATGCAGAAGGCCCTGTCCACCTGCGTGTCATTCGAGATCACCACGTCTTGATATGCGGCGGAGATGGAGCAGGACGTGGACTACGAATCGGATCACTGATGCCGCTCGCGAATCCGGTGCGGCTTCCGGTCCGAGGGACGCGGGTCAAGCAGTGAGGTGGCGGCGGGTCGCCACCTACATGGCTCCGGCGGCGACCACGACAGTGAACGCCGTGGTGGCGGCGGGCAGGCCGATGACGTCGCTGAGGTAACCGGTGACGACCGGCAGCAGACCAACGGGGACGTACCCGCCGACGCTCAGGGCAGCGTTCGCCTCGGCAAGGCGTCCCGCCGGGACGCTCGCGCATCGGACTGCAGATCATCGACGGCACCCGGCCCTCCGTCAGGCTCAGTCGGCGCATCGACGGCGCGGGGCGGGAGACCGCCACCTTACTCGACCACGTCTGCTCCAAGGCGAGCGAACGGCTCACGGAGACCTTCCGGCTGGTCCCTCCAGGGGAGTTCGAGCAGGCCGTGGAAGTCCTGGCGCGGGCGCGCGAGGTACTCGCGTTCGGTGTCGGCCTCTCCGAGATCCCCGCTCGGTTCCTCGCCATGAAGATGAACCGCCTGGGTCATCCCACGCGGTTCGTCGGTGCTACCGGGTTCCTGCTCGCGGACGGCCTGCTCGGGCTCCGCGAGAACGATGCCGTTGTCATCTATGCACCAGCCCGCCTGACAAGGGAACTGGGCGTGGTCATCGACCACGCCCAGTCTGTGGGAGCGAAGACCGTCCACGTGACGGACTCGCTCGGCCCGGCCCCGGCAGGACGCGTCGACGTGACACTGCCTGCCGTCCACTCGGCCACCGGCTACACGGCGG
This sequence comes from Streptomyces cadmiisoli, assembly GCF_003261055.1. Lineage (NCBI taxonomy): Bacteria > Bacillati > Actinomycetota > Actinomycetes > Kitasatosporales > Streptomycetaceae > Streptomyces > Streptomyces cadmiisoli. Next base: position 9,123,547 of record NZ_CP030073.1, on the reverse strand, counting down.
AGGCCTTCAGCTCGCTGCTGATCACGGATTGCCTGCTCCTCGGAGTGGCCGCCCGGTACCGGGACCGCTCCACCTCCCACTCCGAGCTCCTGCACACACTTCGGGCAGCCCTCACTCCGGAGTCCCACCCGACCGGCCGGCAGCCCACGAGGCGCCGGGCCTCCCAGGAGGACGGCTCGTGACGGTCGTGCGTCACGGCACCGAGTAGCCGCCGTCGATCGGCAGCGCCACGCCCGTGACGAAACCCGCCTTGTCCGAGCAGAGCCAGACGACAGCGTCGGCGATCTCGTTCGCGTCGGCTATCCGCCCCAGGGGGTGGGCGGCAATGATCGACTTCATGGGTTCCTCGTTCGGATCCATCGTCGCGATCATCGGTGTGTCCACCAGACCGGGGCACAGGGCATTGACGCGGATCCCGTACGGCGCCACCTCAAGGGCCGAACTCTTGGTCATGCCGATCTCCGCCGCCTTGGTGGCCGTGTAACCGGAGAACCCGGACACACCCACCAGCCCCGCGCCCGAGGACATGTTCACCACTGAGCCGTGGCCCTGCGCGACCATCTGCCGGAGTTCGTACTTCATCGACAGGAACACGCCACGGACATTGACGGCGATCATCCGGTCCAGCATCTCGGTGGAGTAGTCCGTGGTGAGCTGGAACTCGCCGTCGTAGCCCGCGTTGTTCACGGCGAAGTCGAGTCGGCCCGTGTCCCCGACTGCCGCTCGGACCGTGGCTTCCACCATGGACTCGTCAGACACATCGGCCACGAAGTGGCGGGCCGAGCCGCCGGCATCCTCGACCAGGCGCACCGTCTCCTTCAGCGTCTCCTCCGTCCGACCCGAGACGGTGACCAGCGCGCCCTCGGCCGCGAGCGCCAGTGCCGTGGCTCGCCCGATACCGGATCCGCCCCCGGTGACCAGGGCGGTCTTGCCGGCGAACTGCAATGACATGTCTGTCCCTTCCGTTCTTCTTGTCGTCGCTCTCACTGTGGTGCTGTGGCTTTCAGTAGCGGGCGCTGGCGGCCCTCAGGAGCGGGGACACCATCGAAGGGCGCCCGTCCACGGTGGCCCCGCCGAACTGGATCATCGGGGCCAGCGTCCTGTTGTTCTCGGCGGGGAAGTTCAGCGCGGGAGCGGACACCTCGTCGAGGGCGTCCCGCTGGGCTTCGGTCAGGGTCACATCGAGCGCCCGCAGGTTGGCCTCGAACTGGTCCATGCGGCGTGCGCCGATCAAGGTGGAGGTGATCCCAGGTCGGCCCCGCACCCAGGCCAGCGCCACCGCGGCGGGACTGGCGCCCACCTCACGGGCGACGGCGTCGAGCGCGTCGATCACGACGTAGTCGGCCTCGCTCGGGGTGCCGACCAGTTGCGTCCGCGTGGTGTCGACCGGTCCCGTGACGGTGCTGGAGTACTTGCCGGACAGGAAGCCGCTCTTCAGCGGCCCCCAGGGCATCACTCCCATGCCCAGGGCCTGAGCCATGGGGATCAGCTCCCCCTCCGAGGTGCGTTCGAGCAGGGAGTACTCCAACTGCACCGCGATGATCGGGGCCCACCCGCGGAATCGCGCGATGGTGGCCGCCTGCGCCGTCGCCCAGGCCGGCACGTCGGAGAAGCCGACGTAGCGGACCTTGCCGCCGGCGACCAGGTCGTCCAGCGCGCGGAGTGTCTCCTCGGCCGGAGTGGACGGGTCGAAGTTGTGCAACCAGTAGATGTCGACGTAGTCGGTCCGCAGCCGCCGCAGGGAGTTCTCCAGCTGTTGCACGACCGCCTTGCGGCCCGGTCCGCCGCCGTTGGGGTCGTTCTCGTAGAGATTGCCGAAGAACTTCGTGCCGATCACCACCCGGTCGCGCAGTCCGGACCGGGCGGCGAAGTAGTCACCGATGATCTTTTCGGAATGGCCGTTGGTGTAGATGTTGGCCGTGTCGATCGAGTTTCCGCCTCGATCGAGATAGGCCGTGAGAATGTCCTGGGAATCCCCGGGGCTGCTGCCCCAACCGTGATCCTCCCCGAAAGTCATCGTGCCCAGCGTGAACTGACTGATACGCAGTCCGGAACGTCCGAGCGTCACGTAGGAATCGAGCGACATGGTGCAACCTCATAAGCGGGGAAAGGCGAGGACGGACGCTGTGACGGTCCGTCCGGGTACCTCTCCATTCGACCCCGCCGCGGGGCGGCTCCCTAGACCGATGCACGCGGACCATTGCACGATCCGCGCAACCTCGCCCGCATCAGGCTGGCCCCGCGTACGCTCACGTGCTTTCCTGGCATGGTGGATCACCTCAAGGAAATCCGGCGCCGGATCGCGAGACTGGCAGCGGGCAGCTCCCGTCCTGTATGGACTCACCAGATAGCGGTCTTCTCGACCCAACACGTGACCGAACCACTGGGCACCGTGACCGAGCCCATGATCGCCCTCACGGCTCAGGGAGCGAAGCGCTCCGTCCTCGGGGACCACATCTTCGAGTACCACTCCGGCCAGTACCTCATCGCGACCGTCGACCTGCCCCTGACCTCGCAGATCACCCGCGCCACACCCGCCGAGCCGTACCTCGCGTTCGGGCTTCCCCTGCAGCCCTCGATCATCGCGCAGCTGCTGCTCGAAACCGGCCCGACGACCCCCCGCCCACACGCGGGGCCAGGCCTGGCGACCAGTGACGCCGACGACAGGCTGCTCGACGCCGTCGTCCGGCTGCTGCGCCTGCTCGACGAACCACGGGACATCCCGGTACTCGCCCCCAGCCTCCAACGCGAGATCCACTGGCGACTACTAAACGGCCCCCAGGGCGCCCTGATCAGGCAGATCGGCCTCGCCGACAGCCGGACCACTCTCGTCGCCCGCGCCATCGCATGGATCAAGACGCATTACGACCAGGTGATACGCATCGACGACCTCGCCGACGAAGTCGGAATGAGCGTCTCCTCTCTCAATCGGAACTTCCGGGCCGTGACGGCCATGAGTCCGCTGCAATACCAAAAACGGCTCCGTTTGCAGAAAGCCCGCATTCAGCTCATGGCATCGCCACACGACGTGGCCGCGATCAGCTACGCCGTGGGATACGAAAGCCCCTCACAGTTCAGCCGTGAATACCGGCGCATGTTCGGTGCACCTCCGGGTCAGGACGCAGCGCGCCTGCGAACCGTTGAAGTTCTCCAGGAATAAATGCCGGGCGTTCAAACAGACAAATTACCCGGCACAAATATCGGCAAAACGCGCGGACACATCGCCCCGCGACACTCGGCGGGACCTGCGGTGGAGTCGTTGTGATCAGCTCACCGCTGTCCGGCCGGTGCGTGATGAGAATGTGCGCCCCGGCGCTATTTGAGGGGCGAGTCATGGAACAGAGCAGCAGCACTCGGAGATTGGTGACTGCGGACTCAGGCGCCCACGGTCCCGTCGACACCCTCGCGCAAAAAGTCTGCGTGCCCGTTGTGGCGGCCGTACTCCAGGAGCACGTGCACCATCACCATCCGCAGCGATACTTCCTCACCCCATCTCGGCTGATACCCGGCCCGGTCCAGGGATTCAGCCTCCCGCTCGATACGACGCGAGTTCTCCACCTCGGCCTCCCAGGCCTCGAACGCCTCGTCCCTGGTCGACGCGCTCGCGTCGTACGCCGCCTGGAAGTCAATCTTGTCGGACCAGACCATGGGCACGTCGTTCTCCTCAAACACCCGACGGAACCAAGCACGCTCCACCTCCGCCATATGCCGAACCAGACCGAGCAGCGAGAGCGTGGACGGCGGCATCGACTGCTGCCGCAGTTCCTCGTCGGTAAGTCCTTCGCACTTCATAGCAAGAGTCGCGCGGTGGTAGTCGAGGAAAGCCCGCAACATGTCACGTTCGCTTCCGAACCCCGCGGCACGGCGGCTTCATACTGCCCCTCCTGCTGTGATGGTTCGGGTTTTCGGGGTGTGGTGCCCGGATTCGGCGATGCGCCGTCGGCAGGCGGCCTCGGTCTCGTCGTCCCAGAGGACACACCAGCGTCCGCTGGGAGTCTTGCAGGCGGCCAGCTGGCCGTGGTTGATCCAGTAGTAGACCGCGTCGGCCGCGATCCCCAGGCGGCGGGCCACCTCCTTGACCGAGATCTCGCCGTCCCGGAACGGGACCGTGAACGGGGAGGGGATCTTGTGGACGTGGCGGACCCAGCGGACCGCCGCCGCATCGAACGGCCAGCCCGACGCGGTCGTGATGCCCTCCGCGGCGAGCTCGTCGACAAGCTCGGCGTCCCGCAGCCGGGGGCCACGCCGGCTGATCAGCTCCAAGGCGGCCGACGGGGTCCGCCGGGCCTCCGGCGCCGGCTTGGGCCGCTCCAGGCCGATCACCTCGCTCGCGCCGGTGTGCCAGCGCAAGCCCACCCGGGCCCGCCACCGGTCGGCCTCCGGCATCAGCGTCACGTCCGCCACCAGTGTCCTGAGCAGGCGTTTCCTGTCCTTGTCCCGGGTCCCGGATGCGTGCCAGAGGCGGGGAAGGTCGCCAGCGAGGGCCAGCAGGTCAGCCCGATCGGGCAGCGGTGGACGGCTCTCGTGTGCTTCTGCGAGGGCGGCTTCGGCCTCGGCCAGGGCGGTGAGCCGGGCCTCCCACCGGCTCTCCAGTGTCTGGGCGACGAGCCGGTTGCCGGGATCGACCGCTGTGAACGCCCGCTCGGCGCGATCCGCCTCGTAGCGGGCGCGTTCCACTGCCAGCTCGGCCGCCCGCTGTGAGCGGGTATGCCGGGCGGTGACCTCGTCCGCCGCCGCGAGGGCGACCGTGATCCGGCCCGGGGTGAGCTGGGCCAGCAAGCGTGTGGCAACCGCGTCATCGACAACATCCGCCCTGATCGACCGGCAGGTCGGTGTGCCCTGGTGGTCGGCCTTTGACCCGGAGCACTCGTAGGCCGCCTGCCCGCTGCGGTGGTAGCGGGTGGCCATCGGGCGCCCGCACGAGCCGCAGCCGATGATCCCCTGACATAGGGCCAGGCCCTCGCGGGCCGGACGGGCGCCGTCATGGGTGCAGTTGGCCTTCAGCTTCGCCTCGATGTCCAGGAGGGTCTGCCAGGTGATGTCGCCCTCGTGGTGATCGTGCAGCACCACCGGCCACTGATCCCTCGCAAGCAGCCGCACCCCGGTGCGCACGGTGCCGTCCGGCTCCACCGTGCGCCGGGTCGTGTACCGGCCGTAGACGTAGGTGCCCGCGTAACACGGGTTGCCCAGCACCCCCAGCACCCTGGCATGGGTGAGCTTCCCCCAGCGCAACTGGCTTGCCCACACGCCTCCATAGGCCCGCAGCGGGAAACGCCGGCCGACGAAGGCGGCCACTACGGCGTAGGCCGACCCGCCGGCTGCGAACGCGGCGAACACGTCCCGGATCGCGGTCTGCGCCTCCACGTCCGGATCGATCACGCATGCGCCCTCGTCGTCGTAGACGTAGCCGACCGGCAGCGGGAAGTGCAGCTCGCCCCGCTCGGCGGCGGCCCGCTTCGCACCCTGTAACCGACCGGCCAGGATATGCAGTTCGGCCTCGCTCATGCTGCCCTTGAGCCCCAGCAGCAGCCGGTCGTTGATGTCCGACAGGTCGTAGACCCCGTCGCCGTCCACCAGCAGCGCGTCCGTCAGCCGGGCCAGCTCCAGCAGCCGGGCGAAGTCCGCCGAGGACCGGGCCAGGCGGGACACCTCCAGCCCGAAGACCGCCCCGACCTCGCCCAGGCAGACCTTCGCCACCAGTTGGCGGAAGCCCTCGCGCTCGGCCCCGAACTTCCCCGACACCCCCAGGTCGGCGTCGATCACCACGACGTCCTCGCGGTCCCAGCCCAGCCGCACCGCCTCGTCGGCCGGCGCGTACTGCCTCGCCGTGGACTCGGTGTTGTCCCTCACCTGCACATACGTCGACTGCCGCAGTTAGACCACCGCCTGCCGGGACCGATGCGACGAGGTGATCTTCGACTGCCCGTTCACGGCCGCCTCCCAGCACGGACTCGACCATGTTGGCCAGCACCATCACCGTCTCGCCAAACACCCCGGTCCGCGGCACGGCTCCTCGCTCCCGCCCACGCCAGGGCACTCGCGCGACACATCTCACATGCCATCAGGATCCGCCCCCGTCCTGGTCGGCACCACGGCTCACTAGCCTGCGCGTTTCATCTGGGGTTGCGTCCGGATCATGATCGGAAAAGCGAAAGTGCCTTCTGAGCTGCAACGATGAGGCTTGTCTAGGGTCTCGATCGTTCCAGCGGGAAGGCACTTTCTGCGTGCACACTACCCGGTCACGCCCCAAGCTCGTCGTCAGCGCCGACGGGCACGGGGTGGTCAGCCATGCCGGCTCGCGTCTACTCGCGGATCTGGCCGACGCCACCGCACTGACCAGCGCTTTCTCCGACGCTCTGTGCCGACTGCGGCCTCGTGGCACCGGGCACGACCCCGGCCGCGTCGCGGTGGACCTCGCGGTGATGCTCGCCGACGGCGGCGAGGCGATCGCCGACCTGGCCGTGCTGCGCGACCAGCGCGACGTGTTCGGCCCCGTCGCCTCCACTCCGACCGCCTGGCGGGTACTGGCAGGCATCGACACCGCGACTCTGAACGCCCTGCGGGCAGCTCGGGCCAGGGCCCGCGAGGTCGCCTGGCTGCAAGCAGACGAGACTGGACACGCCATACCCGCCTCGCAGGCCGGAGGCCGTGAACTGCCCGGCCTGGTCCTGGACATCGACGCCACCCTGGTCACCTGCCACTCCGAGAAGGAACAGGCCGCCGCCACCTACAAACGCGGCTTCGGCTACCACCCACTGCTCTGCTTCCTGGACAACACCGGCGAGGGCCTGGCAGGTCTCCTGCGACCGGGCAACGCCGGAGCGAACACCGCAGCCGACCACGTCGCCCTCCTCGACCAGGCCCTCGCGCAGATCCCCGACGCTCACCGCCACGGCACCCCAGTCCTCATCCGCGCCGACAGCGCGGGCAGCGCCAAAGCCTTCCTCGCTCACATCCGGGCCCTGCGGGAACGCGGGATCCACACCTTCTTCTCCGTCGGGTATCCCGTCACCGAGCCAGTCCGTCGCGCGATCCGGGCCCTGCCCGAGCACGTCTGGCACCCCGCGCTGGAACAAGACGGTGCCTTGCGCGCCAGTGCCGAGGTCGCCGAGCTGACCGGCCTGGTCGACCTCACCGGATACCCGGACGGCACCCGCATCATCGTCCGCCGCGAGCGTCCCCACCCCGGCGCCCAGCTGTCCCTCTTCGACCAGGACGAAGGCATGCGCCACCAGGTCTTCCTCACCGACTCGCCCGTCGCAGGCAGCGGCTCGATCCAGCACCTGGAGGTCCGCCACCGTGCCCACGCCCGGGTCGAGGACCACATCCGCTGCGGCAAGACCACCGGCTTCGGTCGCTTCCCCTCCCGCCACTTCGCGATCAACCAGGTCTGGCTGGAGCTGTCCCTGACCGCGGTCGACCTGCTGGCCTGGACGCGAACCCTGCTACTGGACGGCGAGTTGGCCACCGCCGAGCCCAAGAAGCTCCGCTACCGGCTCCTGCACGCCGCAGCCCGGATCACGCGCGGAGCCCGTCGCCTACGGCTACGGATCGCCACTACCTGGCCCTGGCGCCACGAGCTGACCGCCGCGTTCAGCCGCCTCGTCGCACTGCCCCGACCGGCCACGTGACAGACAAGACCGCCACTGACCACCCACGACCCGAGGACCCAGGAGCACCCGGCCATCGCGCCGGGCCTGCGGCATGCCCACCATCCAACAGCAGCCCCACGACCTCCGGCACGGGCGTTCACCCAGCTCAGCCGACCCGAACCGAAACACGGAGGCTAGGGCATTCACCAGGGCACGGGCAGCACACGGGCCCTCGACCGCGAGCGGGTGCTCCTCGGCCGCAACCCCTCGGTCGGTCCACGCCTGCGGCAGCGTCACGCTCCGGCCCGCACCGCTCGCGCAGACGAAGACCAGCGCATCGCTCCGGCGCTTGACGTACAGAATCTCCAACTCGCAGCCGGACAACGGATGGAACGGGTGGGTGACCACCAGCGAACCCAACGACTGCCTGGACGATGCGGCCCTATGCGAGGACCGTCGGCACCCCCAGCATCCGCTCACCGCCGCCAGGCTTCGGGATGATCACCTGACGGACCGGCGCCGGCCGGTAAGTGCCCGCGTCGAGTTCGGCCCTCACCTCGGGCCAGTGCACCGCGATCCACGGCCACAACTCAGCCGTGGTCATGCCGTCCACCCCGGGAACACCCCGGTTCGCCTCGACGCGGTCGAGCGCCGCGAGCAGGTTCTCCTTCGAGAGCAACAGCTCCCACAGCGAGGACGCCTGTTCGCGGTGAACGTCCTCCGTGAGACGCGCCGACCGGCCACTACGCTCCGCCGGGGCACTTCCGGAATGCACCGGTCCCTCTCCGGACGGCACCGCCGAAGCGGTATTGCTGCGATCACCGTGACCGGCACGAGCAGTCACCACATCATCCGTTCCACTCGATGTTCGGCCCTTCCCAGCCGCCGTACTCATCCCGGCTGGTACTACGACCTCTGCTGGCTTCTGCCCGGTCAGCCCGCACCTCCCGGCACGGACCGTCGGCGCGGCGACACCTCAGCACAACCGACACCCGGACAGATCTCCCCAGGTAAGAACGATCACTGTCCCTGGATCCCCGCCGCGTTTACGCACTGGCCTTCTTGGTGGAGACGGGCATCACCTTCGCTTGCAGGCTCACCCGACCAGCACGCCTCATACACGGTTCGTGTTCCTCGGTACCCAGGTCTCGCCTCGGGCTTCCTCCAGACCCCACCTCACGATGACGCCCTTGCCTCCGGCTCGGGGTTAGCACCACCTCTTCCCCCAGGGGACTTCCACCCCCAAGCAATCGCCCATGCTGGGCGCACAAGCGTGAGGGTCCACCGACTCCGTCGGTGGACCCTCACGCAAGATCGAGGCTAGTGTCTCGTGATCCTGATTGCGTTACTTCGCGTTGTTATTGACGAGTTTCTTCACGCTGGTCTGGACGAGTCGGACCTTGGCGAGGATCTCGTCGGTGGTGGCGGTCCAGGTGAAGGGTTTCGCGTTCTCGTTCCAGGAGTTGACGTAGTCGCGGATCTGTTTGACCAGGACATTGACGCTTGCGAACGTGCCGCGGCGGATGGACTGCCGGGTGATGATCCCGAACCAGATCTCGATCTGGTTCAACCACGAGGAGCCGACGGGGGTGAAATGAAAGTGGACGTGCGGGTTCTTCGCCAGCCACGCCTTCACGTCCGGGGTGGTGTGCGTGGAGAGGTTGTCCAGGACGACATGGATTTCCTTCTCCGCATGCGGCTTGACGGCCTTCTTCAGGAACGCCAGGAAGGTCGCGCCGCTCCGGTTCGGCCTGCACTCGCCCAGCACTTCACCGGTCGCGACGTTCAGCGCGGCGAACAGGTTCGTGGTGCCGTGCCGCACATAGTCGTGAGTGCGCTTCTCGGTGGCCGCGAAAGTCACCGGCAGCACCGGCTGGGTCCGGTCCAGGGCCTGCACCTGCGTCTTCTCGTCGACCGACAGCACCACGGCGCCACCGGGCGGGGCCAGGTACAGACCGACGACATCGGCGACCTTCTCCGCGAACGCCGGGTCTTTCGAGATCTTGAAGGTGCCCGAGCGGTGCGGCTTCAGATTCTCCTCACGCCAGACGCGGGCGACGTAATGCCACGACACCGAGATGCCCTCCCGCCGCTTCAGATGGTCGGCCAGCGTCCGCGTCGACCAGTGCGACAGACCGGATTCCGCCGGCGGCGACATCCTCGTCAAAGCGATCAACCGGGCCCGCACCTGCGGCGGCACCTGGGTACGCGGCCCGCCGCGGCGCTTCTCCTCCAGACCGGCAAGGCCCCGCTCGGCATAACGGGTCTTGCAGCGGTCCACCGTCAGCGGCGCCACACCGGCGAGCTCGGCAATGTCCTTGCGTCGGCGTCCTTCGCCGGACCACAGCACGATCCTTGCGCGAAGCGCCACATCGGCCGGAACATCCCGCGACCCGGCCAACTCCCGCAGTTCCGCCATCTGTTCAGAGGTGAGATGCACACCAGACTCAACGATCACAGAAGCCTCAGGTTCCATGAACAGGATCACGAGACACTAGGTATGAACGCGATTCAGGTCCTGTATCAGTCGGCCGAAAACCGCAGGTGGGCGCGTTCGGCGATCTCTTCGTCTGTCAGCATAGTGATCTTGGGTACGTCAGGCGCACACAGCATTACGACAACGAACTTGCTCGAGGCGTCCGACAACAGGTTCGCGACACGATAGTGCACGACCTCACCGCCTGGCTCCCAGAACGCCTGACCCGCCTCGATCGAGTAAGGAGCCTCTCCTTCAATCTCGAAGAGGATCTTCCCTTCGATGACGTACCCGAATACCGGGCCCGAGTGACGATGCGGACCCGCCCCCTGATCACCAGGCGGCAGTTCCAGGAACTCGGTCACGACATCGGAGCCTTCAGGAATGAAGGGCGCCTTCACGCACGCGAGTTCGCTTATCTTCACTCCACTGTTTCCTAGTTCAAGCATTTCGCCAATATAGGGGCCAGCGCTCGATTGGTCCAGTTGAGGCGGACTTGCGCACATTTGACGAACGGCGGCAACAGATGAGCCTGGATCCGCCGCGTGATGCTCGGTCTGTGGGTGACGGAAAGAGAAGAGATGCCTGCTGAGACCTTGGATGATAGGAGTTCCTACGCCCACACCAGTCCCACGAAGCAAGGCACCTCGTAAGTGAAGTTTCCCCGTGATCCCGGACACGTGATTGTTATGCCGCGAGGGTGTGCTGATGCCGCAGCCGGGTTTCGGACGGCCTGAGGTAGCCGAAGACCTTGTGTTTGCGAAGGCGGCGGCGGTTGTAGAAGGTCTCGATGAAGGAGAAGACCTCGGCCCGGACGGTGGCCCGGTCGGACCAGGTACGGGCGCCGATCTCCTCCTTGAGCAGGGCCCAGAAACTCTCCGCGGCAGCGTTGTCGAAGCATGATCCGGTGCGTCCGCAGCTCTGCCGCAGCCCCAACTCCCGTATCCGGTGCCGGAACTGGGCAGACGTGTATTCGCTGCCTCGGACGCTCTCCTGTATGTCAACCTCTCTGGACGGTCCTGTTGGGGGTGCTGTCCTGCTTGATCGCGTAGTACGCCTCCCGGGCGACGTACCGTTTGAGGCAGCGGATGATCTCCATCTTGGACTTGCCCTCGTTGGTGCGGCGTTCGACGTACTTCTTTGTGTTCTCGTCGTAGTGCAGGCGGCAGACGACAGCCATGTGGATGGCGGAGTTGGCCTGGCGGTCACCACCGCGGTTGAGCCGGTGCCGTTGCACCTTTCCGGACGAGGCAGGCAGTGGGGCGACGCCGCAGAGTTTCGCGAAACGGGCCTCGTCCGTGACGCGTTCGGGGTTGTCGCCGCAGGTAACCAGCAGTTGGGCGGTGTTCTCGATGCCGAAGCCGGTCCGCTCCAGCAGCGTCGGGGCCAGCTCGTGGACCAGGGGCTCGATCATCGAGTCGAGGTCGGCGACCTCGTCGTTGAGCTCGAGGTAGCGGCGGGCCAGCGACTTGATCGCGATGCGGGTGGCGGAGGTGGGGTCACGGAAGGCGGTCTCGTCCGGCCGCCAGGCCGCACAGGTGCGGATCAGCTGCATCCGGGTCAGGTTGCGTACCTGGTCACGCAGTTCTTCGGGTGCGGAGATGATCTGGCAGCGGAGCATCTGCAGCGCGACGCGGCGGGCCTTGACCGCGGTCGAGCGGGCGACCCGCAGAACGCGCAGGGACTCGACCATGCCGTCGCGGGTCTTGGGCGTGATGGTGCGGTGGCCGGCCAGGGCGGCATGGGCGGCGTTCTCGGCGTCGAGGGTGTCGTCCTTGCCTCGCCGACGACGGTCGGAGCGATCTGGGCGGTTGACCTCGAGGATCTCGATGCCGGCCAGCTGCAGGTGACGCAGGAGTCCGGCGCCGTAGGAGCCAGTGCCCTCGATACCGATGCGGCGCACGTCGCCGAAGGTCCGCATCCATCGGAGCATCGCGCGGTAACCGGCGCGGGTGGTGGAGAACGCTTCCGTGCCCAGCACGTGGTCGTCGGTGTCGATCACGGCGGCGACGTGCAGGTCCTTGTGGGTGTCCACGCCGCCGATGACGGTGCGGGAGACGGGTGGGATGCTGGCCATGTCGGCCTCCTCGCGGATGAAAGAGCGCGGTGGGTCGGCGCGCGTTCACCGAGGCGGCGGACAAGACAGTGATGGGACCTTGGCCAGGCTCTCCTTAAGTCACTCCCGTCGGCGAGGCGAGCGCCTCGCCGGGATGCTCCCGGGCCACCGACAAGTCCGAGGAAGGACAGCGCCGTCGGTCGGAGTGCGGGTCAGGAGGCCGCGAGAGCATCCCGGCACCGTCATCCTGGCGCGTCCATCGCTGTGCGGGTCAAGAGGCCCGGGACACCCGGTACTTCACATACTCACTATCGCTGTGGATTATGCAGCCGGGCTCCAGTCCGCCCCGGCCGTGGGCCATGTCGAGTGCGTCGACGACGAGCTCGGCGCGGTGGTGGTCGGCCATGGCGTAGCCGACGACCTCGCGGCTGGCCAGGTCCAGCCAGCAGGCGAGGTAGAGCCAGCCTTCTGCGATGGGCAGGTAAGTGATGTCACCGACCAATCTGGTCCCGGGCCGATCGGCGTGGAAGTCGCGGCCGATCAGGTCCGGGGCCGGTTTCGCCTTCGTATCCGGCCGGGTCAGCGAACGTCTCTTGCGCCGGGTGACGCCGCGGATGCCGCGCTCACGATGGTCTCCTCGGACCTGAACACCAATCCCATCACCGACACGGACCTCGCTGCCATCCGAGCGGTGCCGGGTGTGGCGGAGGCGGCCCCCCGTACCCTGGAAGGGGTGGAAGCCTCACTCGCCGGCACACAGCGTCATCTGCAGCTTCAAGGAGACCCGGGTTCCGGGCGGCTGTCGCGGGTACAGGTCGTGGCGGGCAGCTATCCGGACGGCCCCGGCAAGATGGCCGTGAACCAGCAGGCTTCGCAGCGCCTGGCCATCGAGCCCGGCGACCGGATCGGCCTGCTCTTCCCACGCGAAGAGGACTCACAGGAGACAAGAACGGCCCCTGTGATCGTCACAGGGGTGGTGAAGGCCAACTCCGACCGGGTGGCCATCGGTTACGCCCCCGCCGCGATCCTCAACGAGCTGAACCGCACCAAGGGGTATCCGCGGGTCGACATCCGCGCGGAAGCCGGAGTCTCCGCGGCGGCTCTGTCCCAACGGCTGCGTCCGGTGCTCACCCGCCCTTCCGGAGGTCGCCGCCTTCGTCCCCGGCGACACCGTGCGGGCCGAGGAAGCCCGGGCGGCGGCGTCGCAGTACGAGGCCCTCTTCGAGCTCATCGCGGCATTCCTGGCCGCCGCCGTGGTCGCCGCAGCCCTCGTGGCGACGTCCACGTTCCGGATCGTCTTCGCGCAGCGGCTGCGCCAACTGGCACTTCTGCGCACCATCGGCGCGCACCGCGGCCAGCTCGTGCGGGCCCTCGCCGTCGAGGGAGCGCTGGTGGGCCTGGTAGCCGGGACGGCCGGGGTGCTACTGGCACTCGGCGCCGGACATGCCGTCCCGGCGATCGCGAACACCACCGGACAGAGTCTCTCGATACCGGGAGTTCCCGTTCCGGCGGCCCTGGCGGTGGTGCTCGGGGCCGTGCTGGTGACGGTCGGCGCAGTCCTCGCTCCCGCGCTGTCGGCGTCCGGGGTGTCCCCTCTGCTGGCTCTGCGCCGCGCCGGAACGGTGGCGGGCGAACGCGGTATCGGTCGCGCGCGCCTGGGTACCGGCCTGTTCCTCGCCGCCGGCGCCCTCGGACTGATCGGCGTGGTCTTCAGCAATCTGCCGGAACCGGGCGACACGAACTACGCACGGGCCGCGGGCATGACCATCGCCGTCCTCTCAGGCGCCATGGCCTTCCTCGCGCTGGTCGCCCTCGGCCCGCTGCTTGTCCGCCCGGTGCTGGCCACCGTCGGATGGCCGCTGCGCCAGCGGGGGCCCACGGGCACACTCGCCGTCGGCGGCGTCGGAGGCACCCCCCGCCGCGCCGCCGCCGTATCGACCATCGTGGCGCTCGGCGTCGCCCTGGTCTCCGGGACCCTCGTCGGCATCGCGAGCCTGCAGGGCCACACGGACCGGCACCTCGCCGTCAACGCACCAGCGGACTTCGACCTGCGCGGCGACGACAGGGGCCTCAGCGCTGAGTTCGTACAACGGATCAAAGCCCTGCCCGAGCTGACACACGCGACCGCCTACCGCAAGACCGAGATCTCCATCGACGGAACCGACGCCGTCGCCACCGACCTGGAGCCGGCCGCTCTGCCCTCCTCACGACATCTGTATCCGGCCGACGGCACCCTGAGCAATCTCGGTCCGGGCCGGGTGATCGCAAATGCCCGAGTCGCCCAGGAGCTGGACGTGACGGAGGGCGACAGCCTCACCCTCACCTCGGTGAGCAAGCGCACTGTCCGTGTGACCGTCGCCGCCACGCTGCCCAGCGACGCACCGCTCACCGCCGATGTGATCGTCGCGCCCGCCGACCTGGACCGTATGGGCGCCTCACGGCTGCGGAACGGGGTCCTGGCGAACGCCGCCCAAGGCGGGCAGGCGGCGCGCACCGCGGCGGAGAAGGCGATCCTGCGCACCACGGGCCCGAACGGTGGTACCGACCTGAGCATCCTCGCCGAGGAGCGCGACAACAGCTCCGCCACCTAAAGCTGTGGGCCACGACGTCACTGGGTCTGCTCGGGCTCACGGTGCTCATGGCCGTCATCGGCGTCGGCACCACGACCGGACTCACCGTGCTGGAACGCACCCGAGAATCCGGACTGCTGCGCGCCCTGGGACTCGGCCGGCGCGGACTCCGCCTCGCGATCGGCATGGAAGCCGGCCTGTACGGTGCCATGGGCGGCACCCTCGGCCTGGCCCTCGGCGTGCCCTACGCCTGGCTTACGATCCGCGCAGGCAACTTCGGGGCACCGCTGCTCCTGCCCTACGGCAACTGCTGACGGTCTTCCTGAGCCTGCTCGCCGTCACCGCGCTCGCCGGACTGCTGCCCGCTCGCCGCGCGGCCCGCGTCAGCCCGGTCACGGCGATGGGCACCGCCGAATAGCAAGGGCGGGGTGGAGGCAGAAGATCAGGCAGGTGGGGCCTGCCGAGCCGTGACAGGCCGACAAGAAGGGGACGGTCGGGGAGAGAATTCAGTCTCGCCCCGGCCTGCGATCTGACGGACAGCGGCTCCGCCAAGCTCGGCTGTGCGCCGTCTCCGGCGTTTGACTGCTTGCACTCGCAGGCTCGGCGACGCGTGGACGAGCAGAGCCGCGCCGGTGTTGCCTCCGATCTGACAAAAGCGGAGT
Source organism: Streptomyces cadmiisoli (assembly GCF_003261055.1). Classification (NCBI taxonomy): domain Bacteria; kingdom Bacillati; phylum Actinomycetota; class Actinomycetes; order Kitasatosporales; family Streptomycetaceae; genus Streptomyces; species Streptomyces cadmiisoli. Next base: position 9,108,191 of record NZ_CP030073.1, on the reverse strand, counting down.
GGCCGGACATCCCAGAGGCGCCGAGGTCCGGCCCGTGCCAGGCAGATGGTCAGGCCGCGCCTTCAACTCGCCCACGTGTACTGGCCGAACGGGCAGAGTCTTGGACCGCGACAGGTCCGCTGCCCGCTCAAGGTGCAGTGATCAGGCGTTGAGGGCGCGCAGGGCAGCCCCGTGCCTCCCGATCCACGCCTCGTAACTTTCCAGCTCGGGGTTGAGGTTGTGGGTCAGTTCGATGTCCCGGATCTCCGTGTCTTCCGACCTCTCGGCGAGGAACTGAAGTCCGTTGGAGACAGCGATCGCATGTGGGACGTCCAAGCCTCGGAACTCGGGCCAACTGAAGGGCTGGTAGGTGACCTTCTCGCCGATGGCGGCCGAGAGCATCGCGGCGAGTTCTGCGCCGGTTACGTGTTCTGCCGCGATGGACACCGTTTCACCGATCCAGTGATCGGCAGCCTTGAAGATGCGGTGCACCGTTCGGCCTATGTCCTGTGCTCCGATCACCGTCATCTTGCGATCAGCGATGGGAATGGAGAGGATCAGCTCGCCACGCTCATTGCGGACGGGGCCCATACCGAGGAAAACCGTCTCGTAGAAGAATGGCAAGCGCAAGAAGGTTGTGGGCACCTGCAGTTCGGCGAAGACCGCGTCCGCACTGGCCTTCACATCGAAGTGCGGCGCCGTGTATCCGCCCATGACCCGCGGAACCGCGTCACCTGTTCTCTCGAAATGGGGTCGAGTGTCCTCCAGGGTGGACCACACCACATGGCTGACACCGGCGGCCTTCGCCGCTCGCGCCGCATTGGTCGCCTGCTCGAACTCTCTGATCGTGCGGGGCCTGACCGCTTCCTGCTCGGGGGTCAGCGGGGACCAGAAATCTGTCACGACGAAGACGCCATGTGCTCCCGCGAAAGCCTGAACCAGGCTGATTTCGCTGTCCAGATCGGCTTCGCCGACTTCCACGCCGCGTGCCGCCATCTCCTTCGCAGCACGCGAACTCGCGTCTCTCGTCAGGGCTCGCACCACGAATGGGCTGTCCGGATCAGTGAGGACTGCGTCCACCAATCCCCCGCCCTGCTTGCCCGTCGCCCCGACTACAGCGATGACCTTCTTGCTCTCCACACAAACCCCGATAGTTGATGCGACAATTAGTTTGGAGTCTACAGGTCGTCGCCCAACAGGCAAGGAGGCTTGTTCACCATCGGCCCGAGTCGGTCGGACAGCGTTCACGTGGTGAAGCCGCACCAGCAACCCCGCTCTCACCCGACTTGCGACACCTCGGCACAGCCCGCACACCCCGAGCCTCAACTCCCACCGGCACGGGGAGCAATTGCGAGGTGCACAACGGATGCGACCTTCTACGGCGAGTGAAGGGTTACGAAGTCGGTGGGTGCAACATGTTGAAAACCCGTCAATACCGGTGTGCACGAGCTTCGACAAGGCGCTGTGATGTTGCGTTTCGGCTCTGGCGAGTGTCGTGGCCCGCACACGAAGATCAGTCATGAAGGGGCTTGAGGTGCGCAAGTCGGGATGCTCAGGCATCAAACGCGTACTCCAGCACGTACGCCGCGCTGTCCGTGGTCATCTCGTTCACTTCGACCGCTCGAAGTTCCGCGTCGAAGGCCGTGCGGCACAACTTCATGACCGGGCGCTCCGAGGGCATGGCAAGACCTTCGGCCTCTTCGGCTACAGGCAGTCGGCACCGGATCTCCTCTCGGAAGTGCGTGGGTGCGTGACCGATCTCAGCGAGCCGGGCGTACGTGCCGCCGTCCCCGGTGTCGTAACGCATGATCGCCGTTCCTTCAACCAGCCCAAGGGGCAGGTAGGAGGTCGCGAGCATGACGGGCCTGTCGCCCAGCAGGAAACGTCGGGAGCGAGCGCAGACCAGTGCGCTCTCGTCCACGTCCAGCAACCGGGCGATGTGTACGGGGACCGCCACCGTGTCGACGCGGACGTCAATGGTGACCGGCCGATCCTCGTCGGCGGACCAGATGGATTTGCCGGCACCCCACTGCTCAGATGCCAGCCGCTGAATGCCGTGACGCCGGATCGGGCGGAACTCGATGACTCGGGGACCAGCCGCCTTCTCCGTTTCCACCAGTCCCTCGATCCTCAACATCTTGAGTGCTTGGTGGGCGGTGACCTCAGCGACGTCGTACCGGACGGCGAGCACGCTCTCAGCCGGCAGTCGATCGCCGGGGCCGTAGAGGCCGGACTCGATCGCCGTCTTCAGGTCGTCGGCAATCCGCTGGTACTTCGGCCTCTGCGGGCTCGTCTCACTTGCCATGCCTCTCCCTACGTCGCCAGCGATCCTAGGCCCGCTGCCTGTCGAGCCGCCGGAGCGGCGCTGCCAGGCCTCGCAGACAGGCTTCGCGGCGACGGTGATGGGCTCCTGTGCGACGAATGCGGCCATGACTGCGACGCGCACCGTTCGACCTGGCGTCCGGTCACAGCGCGGCAATGAGGGAACCGCCTGCGAGGGCTGCGGCGAGGGTCTCGACATCGACGGCCGGCACCGGCATGCGCGCAGCGTCCGGACGCTGTCCGGGCAGGCCACGGCGCTCGACTGCCTCACTCGCGGGCCCGGCGACGAACAGACGTGCCGAGCCGCGCCCGGTCTGACGGAACAGTCTGTCGAGCGTGCCGGGCGGGACGGCGAGGCGAAGCAGAAGGCGAGGGCGACGACGGGGGCCAGCGCCGCGCACAGCCAGTAGCAGCTGACTCAGGACCCTGCCAAGGAGATGGTCAGGAAAGCAGTGATCGGTGTGCCGGGGCGAGGAAGCCGGTGGCTTCTTCCCAGTAGCGGAGGGTCAGAGCCGACCGGAGCGCCTCCCTCAACCACCACCATCACGATGACCTCCCCGGCCACTCCCCGCACGTCCCCCTGACCACGCCGTACCGTCCATCCGGCCCACCGGCAGCGGCACTCCCCTGATCCCCGGGCGACGCCGACGTGTCTCTCCTCCTGCGGGACGGCAAGGACTATCGTGCCGACTCACCAGGTAAGGAGCAAGGACCGCTTCGTCGCAGGCAACGCTCGCCCCGTCGCGACGCCGGGCACGCTCCCCCACTCTCGGCTTCGCTCGAGCCTGAGGGGGCTCCTACGACGCCGCTCCTTGACGGGCATACGTTGCCTGCCACGGCACCAGGAGGCTATGCGCGACGGGCTGCTCACTGCGTAGGCCGCGGGCGGACCCTCGTACGGAACCCAGGTCGGACACTCCCGCTGAGGTACGTGGCCGTCTTCTCGTTGCGCTTGAGGTCAGGATCCGTCGACGGTCTGCCAGGCGGGATCAATCGCGATGCGTCGCAGCTGTTCCAAACTGAGGGCGGGGTTGGCCCGGTTGGCCGGGAGTTGGTAGGCACGTGCGTTGACCGCGGAGACGACGACGCGCACGCCGTTCTTGCTGAGGGTGTCGACTTCCCACCTTACGGTGCCCTTGCCGCCCCTGGCAGCGGGGCCCTTGCGGCTGATCATGCGGGTACCGTCGGGCAGGATGTCAGCCTTCTTGAACACCTCGTCCAGGCTGGACTCGTGGTGTGGCCATTGCTGGACCGTAGCGGCCACGAGGCTCTTGCCGTGGCCGTCGTCGACGATGACGTGGCCAAAGTCCTGCGATCCGCGCGATCTTTCCGCTTCGAGTCCCCTGGGCAGCAGCCGCATGATGAGGCTGCTGATCTGCTGCGCGGCCATCTTGCTGACCGGCGGGGACGTGGGTATGTCGGCGGCAGGTTCGGGCAGCGCCCGTGTGTGGGGGTCCCATACCTGAGAGGTGGCAACAACGGTGAGCTGCTTCGGGGTGAGCGGGAGCGGCGTATCCTCGGCCGGGTTCTTACCGCGCGGGTCACCAGCCTGGGTCACGATGACCCGCCGGCCGTCTTTCTGGGTCAGCAACGCACTGGCGTGTCGGGCACCGGACGGGTACTTCTCGTCCTTCGGGGACTGATCCAGCACGAGACTGGCTCCACCCGGCAACAGCGTCTGCGTGCAGCGACTGAGGGGGCGGTAGGCCGTTTCAGGGCATTCCGAGATCGCTGGGGGAAGCGGAACCGGATACCGGCTCAGGGTCACCTGCACCTTGGCTGCACGTCCATTCCGCTCCAGGACCAGTTCCGCGGAGGGCGGCGGGCCGGGCTTCTCCCCCCGGGTCTGACCCCTCCCGTGCTGCGCGGACAGCTTCCCCTCGGGGACCAGGCCCTCCAGGAGTTGCACCATCTCGTCGGCCGATACCGGCGAGGGGGTGGCCTGCGGGGAGGTGCACGTGGACAGCGCCACCGCGATCAGGGCAGTTGGCACCATCGAGCCGACGGCTACAGATTTCCTGGCATGGCGGTCGGCGTTCCACCACAATCTGCGGGCGGATCCGGGGAAAGCAGTGAGGGGGTGTGACTGCGTTCCGACCCACGTTTTGGGTGAGCGGCGCGGCCGGGAAACTGTGCGGGGACGCATCGGGTCGTTTGACATCGCCATCGTTATCCATCGGAGCAGTGCATCGGAGCAGACCGCGACGCGCCCACCTCGGTGCACGGAAGCCGCGTACGTCGTGATTCGACTCTAGCCGATACTTGATGCTTCAACCAATCGGGCTTCCATGTCGACCTGAAATTTCACCTTCACCCCAATCCGGGCATGACTTCAGTGACGCGCCGACGATGCGCTCGATGGCGAGTCGACCTCGGCTCCAGGCTTGCGCGACGGCCCGAAATGATGATTTCGGCCGGCATCCCGACTTTCCGGCGGGCGCGAAAGCCGGCACACACGAACCGCGGCACCAGGTGAGCGCCCTTGCGCTCATATACCTATTCCGCGACCGAAGGGCCGGGGGCGACTCGGCGCCCCCCGATACCCACAAGTAAGTTGACGCATCAATGATCTCAGGTAATTCTTATGCATCGAGATCTCTTTCGCTGCTCCCGAGCATCCTGGAATCAGGGAGCCGGCTCCGAAGCGGTCTGGTCGGCCACGGACTCCGCTGTCACCGCGGTCTTCGCCGGCTGAATCCCTTTCTGGCCGCCGCAGTCACCGGGCTGCTGACCGGAATCGGCCTGGTCGTCGGCTCCCATGGCAACGCCGACCTCGGGTCTGCCCTTCACAGGCGCTGGACCACTGGACCCAGGCCACAGCCCTGTCCTTGTGCTGATACTCAACCCCGAGGTCCATGCAAGCCTTGCGACCCAGGGCTTCCACGAACAGTGGAAGCCCTTCGTCAAGATCAAGGCGTGGAACCGTGAGGACGGCCTCCCGTCGAGGCATCGTCCGGCATCGAGGCGGCCCTGGAGTTGATCAAGGGTGACTGGGTCGGGTCACACCCGGACCGCGCGGCGAGCCGCAGAAGCAGCGTGCACGGTGGCGCTCCGACCGGAACGCGCGGGTCGCATCGGCGATGCGCCGACAGCGATACTGCCGAGTCGCACGCCGGGGTGCGGAGCAGATCAGACTTTACGCTCTGTCGACCAGCTAGGGTCATGAGGCGGTGCCGACACGGTTCGGACCGTGCCGGCACCCTATGGGTCTTTCCAGCAGATTTTGTCCAGACTGAAGCTACCGGCCCGGGACGGGTGTCAGTGCGTCAGGTAGGCGTCGTTGATGGTCTGCTCGACGGAGTTGCCCTGCTTGTCGACGGCCACGGCCTTGAAGGAGACACTGCCTCCGGCGCGGGGGTTGGTGACCTGGACGGCACCGTCGCGCACCGTCAGCTTGTGCCAGTGGGCACCCTGGTCATAGGAGACCCGCACACTCAGGGACTTGAGATTGCGTCCCTCCGCGGCACCCTTCACGCTCACCGGCACCTTCATCTTCGCTCCGGCCCGCGCGGTGTTGTCGAGGGACAGTTCGGGCGTGAAACGGACGACGGACAGCGGGATGAGGGTCGGTTCGGCGGTGTACTCCGAGGAGAACGTCCAGCTCGCCGTGACCCTCGTGGAGACGTCGGACACCCCCGCGCGAGCGATCGAGGCCGTCAGCCGGTAGTCGGCTCGCTCGTCGTCCAGTACGAAATGGAAGGCCGCGGGCGTGGCAGTGTTCTCGTAGACGAGTTCGCCGTTGCGGTGGAGTGTCGTGGAGGTTTCACTGTGCACACTGTTGTTGTCGTTGTGGTTGCCGGCGTTGTCCGAGAACATCGGCAGGGCTCCGTTGACCATCGCGCCTTCACGGATGATCCCGAAACCCGGTCGCAGGTCGGGGCCGAAAACACCCATGTTGAACGTCTTGCGGTAGGTGCGGCCCGGTTTGAACACGTCCGCGGACGTGTTGGTATAGCTGGCTTCCGGGCGGACGTCGGAGTTGGCCTGGCTGAACCCGAAACGCCAGGTGTTGCTCGGCCCGAGCAGGTGAACGGTGCCGGTGTACGGCAAGGGGTGGGCGGTTGCGTAGCCACCACCTACCTCTGATATGCCCGGGGTGTAGAGACCGAATTTGTTCTTGGCCGTTGCCCCCATCGTGACGTCGACGTTCGCGAAGTCGTGTCGCTTGGTGTGGCGGGTGAACCCGGTCGTCACGGTGTCGCTCTTGTGCAGGTACAGCAGGTGGTACTCGTCACGGCCCTTGGCGCCGGTGGAGAACGAGAACCCGAGGTTCTGCCGCAGGTGCTGCTCCTGGAGGTTCACCTTGGGGCCCAGGTGCGCGGTGCGTATCGCCTTGTGCGGGTCGATGTCCGGCGTGGTCCCGGTCGTGATTCCGATGCCGAACCCGGCGCCCTTCCCGTTGGTCATCCCGCTGAAGACACTCGTGTCGGCGGCCACTGGGTATGCGGAGCGGTTCGGGACGGTGATGTCGAACGGCTTGGTGGTGCGCCCGTCCAGCGTCACCGTGGTGTCGCGTGTGAGGTCCAGCCGGGGCTGGTTGATGAAGTCGACGCCCTGGGAGAACGACCCCGCCGGGTCCGCCGGGAGCGTCGCGCTGAGGAAGTACCGGCCCTTGGGCAACCGCATGGAGGACGAGCCGTCGTGGAGGTAGGAGGAGTCTCCTTCGGCGGTGCCGGACAGGCCCGCCACCGCGGCCCACCAGGACGGAGCGGCAGGCTTGCCGGCGCGGTCGAGAGCCTTGACCGTGAGGGTGTACATCTCCGCCTCGAGTTCTACGACCAGCGGGGTACGGACGGTCTGCCCGCCGCCGGTCGCCTTGACCCGACCGCTGAAGAGTCCCGTTCGGTCCCCGATCCGGGTGTCGGCGGTGACCTTCACCGTCTTCTCGCCGCCGGGCGCGATGGTGACCTGCTCGTCGACGGTGAACATACCGTCGGGCGCGGGCACGCCGTCAGGCCCGGTGACCTCCGTGGTCAGCTTCAGGGTGAGCGGTGTGCTGCCCAGGTTGCGGTAGGTCAGGTCCTTGGTGATCGGCTCGTCGTCTGCGTGCGGCCATTGTGCGGTGCCGAAGGGCAGCGACGTCTGCCGGGTGACCGCCGACTGCTGGATCGCCGCGCCCAGGTCGGCCCGCCCGGCCCCCTGCTGGAAGACGGTGTAGGCACTCGGCGTCGCGGAAGCGGTCAGCGCGTGCTTGATGTCCTCGCCGCTCCAGTCGGGGTGCTGCTGCGCGAGAATGGCGGCGGCACCGGCGACGTGCGGGGTGGCCATGGAGGTGCCGCTCAGGGCGAAGTAGCCGTCGGCGACGGGAGCGCCGGACAGTCCGCCGTCCTTCGACCTCGCCGCGCCGATGTCCACACCGGGCGCCGTGAGGTCGGGCTTGATCGCGCCGTCGCCGACCCGCGGGCCGATGCTGGAGAAGGAGGCGAGGCGGTCCTGCTTGTCCACCGCGCCGACGGTCAGGGCGGCGTCCGCGCTGCCCGGCGAACCGATGCTGCCGGCACCCTGACTGCCGAGGTTGCCGGCGGCGATGACGAACAGTGTTCCGGTCTCGGCCGACAGGTTGTTGACGGCCTCCTCCACCGGATCGACACCGGGCGTATCCGTGCCGCCGAGGCTGAGGTTGACCACGTCGGCCTTCTCGGCCACCGCCCACTCCATGCCGGCGATGATGCCGGAGTGGGCACCGAAGCCCCGGTCGCCCAGGACCTTGGCGTTGAGGATCCTTGCGCCCGGCGCCACACCCTTGTACAGGCCGCCGGACTTCGCGCCGGTGCCGGCCGCGGTGGACGCGACATGGGTGCCATGGCCCAAGCGGTCGAGCGTGTCCGGCGAGTCGGTGAAGTTGCGCTCGGCAACCACCTGCCCGGCCAGGTCGGGATGGGTGGCGTCGATACCGGTGTCGAGGACGGCGATACGCGATCCGGTCCCGTCCAGCCCCGCCTTCCAGGCCTGGGGGCCGCCGATCTGCGGCACGCTCTTGTCCAGGCTCACCTCGACGACGGCGTCGAGCCATACGGAGGCGATGCCCGGCGCGGTGCCGCGGTTGGCGGCGCCGGCCGGCCCGGTGGTGAGCGTGGACCACAGCTGCGCGTCACCGGCGGGAGCGGTGAGGGCGTCCGCGTTGATGCTGTTCAAAGGGCGCTGCGTCCGGGCGCCGGCGCGCAGGGCCGTCCTGGCGGCCGGGCGGGCCGTGTCGTACCGCACGATGAGCCGCAGGTCCTGGCGCTGCGCGTAGGCGGGGGAGCTGAGGGTGGTGATGTCGAACAGCCGCCGGTCCAGCCGCCCGCTCTGGATGAGGCGCCGAGCGTCGGCCGGTACCACATACGTGTGTCCGTTGAGGGTTTCCCGCAGGACGGGGATGCCCTCCCGGCCCTTGGCGGGCCGTGTGGAGACGATCTCTCCCTGCGCGTTCACCGCGACCTGGTCGCCGGTCAGCAGCGGAATCCAACGCTGTGCGGCGCCGGTCGGAGCAGCGGAGTCCACCGGAGCGGCCGGGACCGACGTCGGCGATACCGACGTGCCGATGGGCCCGGAAAGAGCCACGGATGTCGACGCGGTGGCGGCGACCAGCAGCATGCTGATGGCCACAACCGCACTGTCACGCGCGGTTCTGTGGAACTGGAAATTCACGATTTCCTCTCGTTCGTCTGTCAGCCTCCGCCCCCGGGCTCGTTATCGAACACAGGTCGAGGCGCGCACAGGGAAACACCAGCGTGAAGAAGGTGTCAATAGCCGGTCTGACGTGCGAGATTGCCAGCGCCGCCGCGTGGACGCTTACCGATCCGGCAGCTGACGAAAAAATTGCATCACTTGCCGCGGAGGACGAAAAAACACGAGCGACGAATGAATTCCGGAGTGCTGATCGAACCGACGACCGGGGCTGATCGCACCCCCGGTGCGTCCGCTCGCTGACTGCCGCATCCCCCAGGGGAACGGGTCACACGTAAGTACCAGCCAGCGTCACGCCCAGACGGTCAGTCGGCCTGGACGACGTCACGCATCAGCGGAGCCCACCCGCGCGCCGCATCACCGAATCGGACATCCTCGGCGACTCCGGGGATCCGCCGAATAAATTCGGACGGGCGTCGGCCCAGGGACGAAGAAATTCGAGTGGGCGGGTGACCGGCTCGGACAGCAAGCCGGTGCTCCAGCAGAGACAGCAAGGCACCGGCTTGTCGCCATCGTGGACATCACCTCTGTCGACGCACGGCTGTCCTTCCCCATGGGCGTGGAGATCGCCGCGGCCAAGGCCGCACCACATGGCGTACGCATCAATGTTCTCCCCGGTCCGGGTCGCGCTCCCCACCGGCCCGTCGCAGCCGACTCGTGGGGATCCGCGGCCACTTCCGCGACCGTATGAAAGCCGAGCGGGAAGGCTGGCTCGACGAAACCCATGGGCACCGCGTCCACCTCGACGCCGGATCAGAATTCCGCCAGATCGACTCGATGCCCCCGGGGCAAGCCGGACCATCCCGGATTGCCGACGTCGCGGCCGGCTTGGCGATAGCACGCTTGGGGCGTGCAGATCTTGAACTCGTGCCTTCTCACCGGTGGTTCGTCGGTCTCGCATGAGCAGGCAGGAGATGCGACGGGGCAGTCCCGGGCGCGAAGTTCGTGGCGATTCTGCCACATCTCGATGAGCGGCAGCGCAGTCTGTTGATCGAGGCAGAGGCCCAGTCCCTCGATCACGGCGGGATCAGAGCGGTCGCCCGTACGGCTGGTGTCCGTGAAGCCACGGTGTCTGCCGGGATGCGGGAACTTTCCCCCGTAGACACCTCGTTGGGACGCATCCGCCAGCAGCGGCTGCGGCCGGACGCCGCCGGCACCCTGCGCTACTTCGCCGACATTCTTGCCACCGACGGGTTGGTCCGCGCAAGCCGCGGCGTCGGAGCTGGATTCCGCCTAACTCACGGCGGAGTTCGCGGTCGAGGTCACTACTCCTTCCGACGCGTGGAATGCGATTGTGGCTCGACCCGTGCCGATGGCCGCCCGCGATTCGTTGGGGTCCGGCTCCGGCACACGCCGGGAGGCTGGTCTTGACACCGCCTGTCAGGCGGGGCCACGCGATGCCATCGGCCTGCAGCATGTGGCGCGTAATACTGGTCCGGACATCACCGGGTCGCCGTTGGGTTCCGCACTGGTGGAGGAGCCGCGGACCGGTGGTGTGGTCACGGTCGAGCCCTCCGCCCTGACGGTGCCGGGCGTGAGCAGCAACGTGGCCGGGAGAAGACCGCAGTCCAGGGCATGGGGCGTTTCGAACTGCCGGCCGCTGAGACACGGCGGACAACGCCGAGCCGACGGACGAAGCCTTGACCGCCGCCTGCCCCCGTAGCCGGGCAGAGACTGTACGGCGCCGGGTGGGAGGCCCTCAAGTGGTGAACTACCGCGGGGTCGGCACAGCCGAGACCGGCGCGAGAACGACGGCTGGCGCAACGGGCGCTGACGTGCGAGCCGCGGGTTCGGTGCCCCTGCCGCAGCGTCGGCGATATGAGTGGACGGCCCTGCGTCAGCTGTGCGCACACAGGAAAGCCTCCAACTAGCGTCACCGGCTTGACAGGTGACGGACCCCGTGTGAGTGTTACCACCACCTCCGGAGCGTTCCACCGAGTCGGCGTCGCCACTGAACATGGCGTGCCCCGCCCTCAATCAAGGATGAATCGTGATCACTCGCCGTTCGTTGATGCGTAGCAGCAGTGCAGCCACAGTCGGATCGCTCGGTCTGATCGCCCTCGGATCCTCCTCCGCCGAAGCACATCGAAACTCCAGCGAGGCACCCGCCGTCACCCCTGTCTCGGCGGACGGCATCACGCGCACCGAACTGCAGCGACACCTCTCGCCGGCCCCGGGCTGGGAGCTTGTGCAGACGCTCGTTCAGATCCCCAGGGGTGTTGAGTCCGGGCGCCACAGCCACCCTGGGGTGGAGGTCGGCTACATCATCCAAGGCGACATCTTGATGGAGTTCGACGACCGCCCCTGGCAACGGTTGCGTACCGGTGACCCCTTCTTCATCCCGCACGGTGTCATTCACAATGCCCGCAACATCGGGAAGGTCCAGACGAAGATGCTGTCCACCTACCAGATCGAGCATGGAAAGCCTCTGGTGACGCCCCATCAGTGAATCGCCGCCTACCGCCGAGAACAGCGCGCGGAAGTCGTGGGTTGTCGTGCCACTGCGCGGCCGGGCCCGGATGTCGCACGGGAGCCCTGGGACGCACTTCAGGAGTACTGACGCGGGCAACGGCGTGACCGGGCCCCGGGACGTCACCCTTCACCTCGCCCGGGACGCCGCGGCCGACGGGCTTCTCGGCCGCGGCCCGCTCGCCGGGCCGCGGCCGAGCTGCAGGCCGAAGCGTGGACCCGAGGGCCTTCAACCGGCCGCCGGATCGGCGGGAGCGGGACGCGCACGCTCCAGGTGATCAGCAGGGCGCTGGCGGCGGTGACCGCGCGGTCGAACCGGCAGAAGGACGACCTGGACTCCGCAGAGTGGCTGCCCGTCGACACGGTGGTGTGCCGGTATGTGGCCGACCGGACCGACCGCCATCGGTTACCGGTGGGCGCCGGCCGTCGACCAGGTCGAGCAGCGGACACCGCCCGACTCGGCCGCCGCCGGCCCGACGTCCCGGTCACACGTGCTGGTGCTGTGACCGGATCGGTTACCTCGGAGTGATGCAGCCCTATCAGCCCGACACGGACATCGGGATGTCCGGCGTAGATGACGTCGTTCACCTTGTCGGTCGTGGACTTTGGGCGGAGAAGAAGGGCGAGTACCGGGTCGAGCCGCCGGGCGGGTTTCACGGACCGACATCCGGGGCCGGCCGTCCGTCGGCGACACATGGCCATGGCGCCGGAGTGGTGCTTGCGCGTACCGGGCTGCCGCATCGTCCGGCGCGGCAGCCGACTCGCAAGAGGCCCACAGCGTGATGCCGAAACCGTCCTGGTCGTAGGCGGCGGCTCAAGCGCGCCCTCCGGAGTATCGGCCCCGCAGGGGTGGTGGCCCAGCTCTCACTGGAGCGGAGCGCCGTCGGCATGCACCGACGGAGAGACGTGAGCGATGACATCGCATCGAATCAGCCGGACCACGGTGCGGTCGGTGTCGTTGACGGCCACCACGTCGTCGACCCGAAGGCCCAGCGCAGGTCACACCGGCGTCGGCGGCCATGACAGTGTCGGAACGCGCAGGAAGCGCCGAGGGGTCTCCTTGTATTGTCATGTGTCACTAGCGCGTGCGTCACGGTTGGGGAGTGATGTTGGTTTCTGGTGTCGGTAGCAGGCCGGCCACTCCTGTCACGGTTCTTCTCGTCGAGGACGATGCAGTGATCCGCAAGGCGGTGGCGATGGCACTGGATCGCTACGGCTACCGTGTGAGCACGGCGAATGACGGTCTGACCGGTCTCGAACTGTTCCGGGAGCGGGGACACGATCTGCTGCTGCTCGACGTGATGCTGCCGGGGCTGGACGGGATCGGGCTGTGCCGGAGGGTCCGTGAGTGGAGCCTGGCCCCGATCCTGATGATGTCCGCGCGTGGTGACGCCCTGGACGTGGTCGCGGGCCTGGAGGCAGGGGCTGATGACTACGTCGTCAAACCTGTCGATACCTCCGTGCTGGTCGCCAGGATCCGTTCGCTGCTGCGTCGGGCTTCCTTCTCCCCCGGCACGAATCACGCTCCGGAGCCCGCTCGCGGTACCAGCACCCGTTTGGTGTTCGGTGATGTGTCCGTCGACACCCGAGGGCTGGAGGTGCGTCGCGCCGGTGAGCTGGTGGCGCTGGCTCCCACCGAGTTGCGTCTGCTGCTGGAGTTCGCGGCGAATCCGGGGATCGTGTTGAGCCGGCAGACGTTGCTGCGCGGTGTCTGGGACTACGGCTGGGAGGGTGACAGCCGTGTGGTCGACCTGTGTGTGCAGCGGTTGCGTAAGAAGATCGGCCACGACCGGATCGAGACGGTCCGCGGCTTCGGCTACAAGTTCCGGCACTGAGATGGGGCGGGCCGTGGCCCGGCGGAATCGCGGGTTGTCGAACTGGAGGTCGCTGCGCTGGAAGATCGCCGCGCTGGTGGCCTTGGCGTCCTGTGCCGTTGCCACGACCGTCGGTGTACTGGTCCACCGGAGCACTTCGGAGCGGCTCATGGGCCTGGGGAGGGACCGGGCCTTCTCCGCCCTGGTGTCCGCGCTGGACGATTACAGCCGCACGGGCGCAACGCCGACCGATGCGGACCCCGCACAGATTCCGCCCGCGCTGCTCCAGCAGGCGGTCAGCACCGGGCAGCACAGAACCTGGTACGACGACCGCCGGTCCGAGATTCCCTGGATGTGGGCGGTGCAGCCGGTCGACGGCCGCATCCTCGCCGTGCGGGTCGACATGGGGTCCGAGATGCGGAGCTTGCAGGCCCTGGACCGCAACATCGTCGCGGCCTCGCTGGCCGTGCTCGCGGTAGTCGTGCCCCTGGCGGTGCTGGCCGCAGAGCTGCCCCACCGACGACTGCGGAAGGTGGCTCGGACCGCGCGACGTATTGCTGACGGCGACCTGGAAGCCCGCACGATGGTGGATGGCCGCGGCGGCGACGAGATCACCGAGATCTCCGTCACCCTCGACTCGATGGCCGACGCTCTGCGGGACCGGCTGCTGAGTGAGCAGCGCTTCACTGCGGATGTTGCCCATGAGTTGCGCACCCCGCTGATGGGCCTTGTCGTCTCCACCGACCTGCTCCCGGACGGCGAGGCCACCGCACTGGTCAGGGACCGGGTCCAAGTGCTGCGCGAACTGGTGGAGGACCTGCTGGAGATCTCCCGGCTCGACTCGGGCGCGGAGCGGGCCGACCGCGCCTCGGTGCCGTTGGGCCGGCTCGTCGAGGAATCCGTGGCCCGTACGGGGGTCCAGGCCCGCCTGACGGTGATCGGCGATCCGGTCGCCGACACCGATCCGCGCCGCCTCGACCGGATCATCTCCAACCTCGTCTCCAACGCCCATCGCCACGGACGCGCTCCGGTCGATGTCACGGTGAACGGTGCATCGATCGTCGTACGCGACCACGGCCCCGGCTTCCCGGACGAGTTGCTGGCAGAGGGACCGCAGCGGTTCCGCACCGGTGCGGCCGAACGCGGCCAGGGGCACGGTCTGGGCCTGACCATCGCCACCGGCCAGGCACGCGTGATCGGCGCCGCTCTTGCGTTCACCAACGCCCCGGAAGGCGGGGCGATCGCCACACTCCGGCTGCGCAGCGAGATCGGCCCACAGGGCTGACGTCTGCCCGAGGCTCCCCGAGCGCACCCGCGCATCGCTCACCTCGGCCACGAACAGGGACCCGGGCTGCTGCGACCGAGGGCTGACACACAACCGATACACAGCAGAGCGGTCATGGATGCACGACCGCGGCGGTACGGACGCCCGCACCAGGCACGGTGGCTGACATGCACCCCGGAGGCGTACCGGCCTCGGGGGCGGAGCGTTGTCCGTTGCTCCGCCCGTCATCCCGCCCGATCGCCTGGCGGCCCCAGCCACCGAAAGTGAAACTGCCATGATCAGCGCGCTCCATCTCCCTCGAACCGGTCTCGCACTGGCGACGTTCGCACTCGCTGGCTTGCTGGCCGGTTGCGAGAATGCTGATGAGGCGGGCTCGTCGGCATCTGGTTCAAAATCCGGCACGTTCGACCAGCGGTACGACGAGTGGGAGAACAAGTTCCGGTCCTGTTTGAGTGACAAGGGGTTCGACCTTCCGAAGGAAGCCGGAAAGGTCGACTTCGGTGACCGGCAGGACGCGTACCGGGTGGCGTCTGACGCCTGCAGGAAGAAGATCGGAAAGGCACCACAGGTCACTGGTGAGCGCTCCAAGAAGTCCGCCGAGGAACTGAAAGAGGAGCATCTCAAGACGCTCCAGTGCTTCCGCGACAACGGCGCCGAGGTCACCGACCCCGGAGCCAATCAGGCTCCCCAGATCGAGTTTCCTGAGGGCGTTTCCCAGGACGCGTTCGAGGAGTGCTACAAAAAGTGACGGTCGAGCACTCCTCAGGTGAGCCGGGGCACGAGTCCGAGCCGCGAAGACTTGGCCGCAAGCGGGTACTGGCGATCGCAGCCGTGACCGGCATCGCCCTCGGTGCGGCCGCGACCTCGATGACGATCCTGTCCGAGGACGGCTCTGCCGAGCAGACCGGGCAGAAACAAGTGGCGAACACCGCGCTCGTGGAACGAAAGACACTGCAGGAGACCATCACGTCGCCCGGGTCGCTCAGCTACAGCGAGGCGAGCCCGCTCACCGCCGGCCGCTCCGGCACCATCACGCGCCTGCCGGACGCGGGAAGCAAGGTGAGACTGGGCGGCGTGCTGCACTCGATCGACAACGAGCCATTGGTGCTGCTGCACGGTCGGCTCCCGGTGTGGCGGGCGTTCGAGAGCGGGATGAGCGACGGGCCGGACGTACGCCAACTGGAGCGGGGTCTCCAGACTCTGGGCCACTTCACCGGGACTCCCGACGCACACTTCGACTGGCACACGACGGTCGCGATCCTGCACTGGCAGGACGCCATCAACGTCAAGGAGACCGGCTCGATCCAGCGTGGGCGGATCGTCTTCGCCCCCGGCGACGTGCGCGTCGCGGAGACCGTCGCACACCTCGGCGACGAAGTCGCGGCCGGTACGCCCGTCCTGAAACTGTCGGGGCTCGAAAAGATCGTCACCGTCGACCTCAAGGCAGCGGACCAGACGGTCGCCGAAGTGGGTGGCAAGGTGACCGTGAACCTGCCCGGCGGCAAAACAACGACCGGCACCATCTCCGGAGTCGGCGTGCCCCGGCAACGGAAGGACAGTGAGGAGAAGGCGGTCACCGTCCCGGTGAGCATCACCCTCGACCGGCCCGCCGACGCCGGCACGCTCCAGGAGGTGTCGATGCTGGTCGACTTCCCCACGGCGAGTCGCGAGGACGTGTTGGCCGTACCGGTCGCCGCACTCATCGCCCTCCCGGACGGTGGGTACGGCGTCGAAGTGGCCGGCGACGCCGGTACGACGCGGACGGTCATGGTGAAGACCGGACTGTTCGCCGGCGGTTCCGTCGAAGTGACCGGCGACGGACTTCACGCAGGTCAGAAAGTCGTGGTCCCGACAGTATGAGCGATTCCGTCATCGAACTCGATCAGGTGGTCCGCGACCACGGCCATCCACCGGTGCGAGCGGTCGACCACGTGTCGCTGTCGGTCGCTCGCGGTGAATTCGTCGCCATCGTCGGCCCGAGCGGCTCGGGCAAGTCGACTCTGCTCAACATCATCGGCACTCTCGACCGGCCCACGAGCGGACGTATGGCCATCGACGGCCACGACGTCGACGCGATGAGCGACGAGGAACTCTCGGCGCTGCGCGCGTACCGGATCGGGTTCGTCTTCCAGCAGTTCCATCTCAAGGACGGGGTCAGCGCGCTCGACAACGTCGCGGACGGCCTCATCTACACCGGAACACGCCGCGCCCAAAGGCGGCGCAGGGCGGTGGCAAGCCTTACCCGCGTCGGACTGGGACACCGCCTCGACCACAAGCCTCACCAGATGTCTGGAGGGGAACGGCAGCGCGTCGCCATCGCTCGGGCGACGGTGTCCGATCCGACGCTGCTGCTGGCGGACGAGCCCACCGGCAATCTCGACCAGCGCTCCGGCGCGAGCGTGATGAAGCTGCTGCACGAGCTCAACGCCACGGGCACCACTGTCGTCGTGATCACCCATGACGTGCAGCTCGCGGACCGGATACCCAGGCGGATCACCCTTCGCGACGGTCACCTCGTCGACGACGAGCAGGCGGCGTCGGCATGAGTCGTGACAACCAGACCGAGACAGGCCGGTCTCGCCTGCTCCCCTCCGACATCTGTCACTTGGGCATATCGGGACTGAGATCCCGGCCCACCCGGGTTCTCCTGTCCGCGCTCGGCATCGCGATCGGTATCGCGGCCATGATCGCCGTTGTGGGCATCACCACCTCGAGCAGGGCAAAGCTCGACAACGAGCTGGCGTCGCTGGGCACCAACCTGCTGAGCGTCCAGCCAGGCATGTCACTCACGGGCCAGGACACGACGTTGCCGGCCGGATCCACCGGCAAGGTGCGCCTGATCCCGGGGGTGACGAGCGCCGGAGCGGTCGCCACGCTGCCCGACGTCAAGGTGTACCGGAGCCGGCTCATCGACCCGGACAAGTCAGGTGGCATCGATGTGCAGGTCGCCGACCTCCACCTCCTCGGCCTCCTCGACGGCACACTGCGCCAGGGAACATGGCTCAACAGAGCGACCGCGAACTACCCCACCGTCGCACTCGGCAGCATCGCCGCAGACCGGCTCGGTATCGTGACTCCAGGAAGCCGCGTCTGGCTCGGCAGCACCGAGTTCACGGTCGTCGGGATACTCGATGCCCTGCCTCTCGCCCCGGAACTGGACACCTCCGCGTTCATCGGTGAGGCGATCGCGCTCGAGCGGTTCGGCTGGGACGGCAAACCGACCACCATCTTCGAACGTTCGGCCGACGAGGAGGTGGAAGCAGTACGCGACCTCCTGCCCCGCACAGTGAACCCGGAACATCCCGAGAATGTGAGTGTTTCGCGGCCCTCGGATGCGCTGGCGGCAAAGAACGCTGCAGACGTCGCGTTCACCGGGCTTCTGGTAGGGCTCGGCTTTGTCGCGCTGCTCGTCGGAGGCATCGGTGTCGCCAACACCATGGTCATCTCCGTACTGGAACGGCGAAAGGAGATCGGTCTGTCGCGTGCCCTCGGCGCCACCCGAGGGCACATCCGCACACAGTTCCTCGTTGAGGCCCTCCTGCTGTCCACGCTGGGCGGACTTGTCGGGACGGCCCTGGGGTTCGCAGTCATCGCCACGTTCGCCGTGACGAACGGCTGGCCCGTCTCGGTACCTCCCACCGTGTTCGTCGGTGGTATCGGCGTGACCATGCTGATCGGAGCAGTCGCCGGCCTCTACCCGGCTGTCCGGGCCTCGAAGACGCCGCCGACAGCCGCCCTGAACGGTTGATGAACCCAGCGCAGTACCGCGCTCACACCTGAGGGAGCGACCGGTGTATCGCGCAGTCGCCGGTGTCTCACGGGCCGACCAGTTCCGTCGCGACATCGGCTGCGCATCCCCAGCGACTGAGGAACCAGCGGTCTACGACCGGGACGGCGCCGCACAGTGCACGTCGACGGAGCTGGCGGACGGCGAGTGCGCGCTGACCGGCCCGGCTCCCAACCGGGCGCTGGTGCACACCCATGACGTCGGCGACGACGCAACGGGCCCCTACACCATCGCCTTCCACCGCACCGACGCCGCGAACGACTACCCGGTCCTGCCGGCCGGGAGCTTCACCGCCGACGACGGAAAGGCCACGCCGCGCACCGGGGACGGAGTCTTCTCGCGGTGCCTGAACATTCCGGCTGACGCGCACACGAAGGCGGAGGTCCTCCAGCTGGTCAACACCTCCGGCGGCGTGGCGGCGAAGTTCTCCGTGCTCGAGGAGGCGCTCGCGGTCCGTCGCGTCGGGTGAGCGTGTACGTCGCGGTCAGGTCCCGGCCGGTGAGCAGCACGGTGTGGGCCTGCCCCGGGTCAGCGCGCACAGCGTCCAGCCGTTGGTCGTGGCGAGGCGGTCGCAGACCTTCTTGCCGGCGGGCTGCGTGAAGTCCGCCGCGTCGAAGGTCGGCGGCCCGTCCCTGGCCGGTGTGTGCGGCGAACCCGGCACGCTGACCTGTCACCAGGTCACCGCCGCCGCCACCGACGTCCTGCACGAAGATCACCGTGAAGGTGATCGCGCTCCGCACCGGCCACAAGGACGGCTCGGCGGTGAGCAAGCCGACCGGCACGGTCAGAGCTGACATGTCGCGGTCGACCGAGAAGTGAGCGGAGGGGGCGGCCGGGTGGCTGCCGCCTCCGTCATGACTCGACCCGCCGGGCGTGCGGTCGATGCGCTTTCCCGGCCGGGCGGGCGGGCGGATCAGCGCAGTCCGGCGAAGAGATCGTTCTCGGGCAGGGCGGCGCCGGTGGCGTCCTGGACACGGACGAAGGTCTCCGTGCCCATCAACTCTTCGAAGTTCTCCTTGCCCATCCTGAGGAAGTGGATGTTCTCGCCCTGACTGGCGTGCGCGGCCAACGCGTCGAACTTCTGACCACTGAACGCGGTGGTGTCCACCCATGTGGTGATCTCGGAGTCGGGGAGGCCGATCTCGGCCATGGCGGCGGCCTCGGCAGGATCCAGCTCCGGCATGTCCTCAGGAGAATCGCCCATGATCTCGCCGAACCGCCGCACGATCGAGCGAGGCATCGTGGTCCAGTACACCTTCGGCGCCAGCGCGGTCATCTCCAGCGCCGCCATCGTGATGCGGTGGGCCTGGATGTGGTCGGGGTGCCCGTAGAAGCCGTTCTCGTCGTAGGTGACGACGACATCAGGTCGGTAGTGCCGCATGAGTTCCGCGAGTCGGGCCGCGCCTTCCCGCACGGGGGTCTGCCAGAAGGATCCGGGGGCGTCGTTGCTCGGCCAGCCCGTCATTCCGGAGTCGGCATAGTCCAGCATCTCCAGATCGCTGACCTTCAGGACGTCGCAGCTCGCCTTGAGTTCGTGCCGGCGCATCAAGGCGACCGCCGCCGGATCGTGTCCGGGATCGCCCGGTTTCACACCCCCTGGTCCGTCACCGCACCGGCCGTCGGTACACGTCACGAGAACCGTACGGATACCCTCCGCCGCGTACCGCGCGAGAACCCCTCCGGTTCCGGTGGCCTCGTCATCGGGGTGCGCGTGTACCGCCATGAGCGTCAAGGGCCGGCCAGTCATTGAAACAGTCCTCCTGCAGAAATACGTCTTGGTCCGGGTGCGCGGTGCGCGTACCCCGATCTTGGGGCGGCCGGTGTCGGCGGGGCGTGGGGCGAGGACCGCCGACCCGTGGCGAGGGGCAGGCGGACACCGCCATCGCGATCAGGCATCCGGCACCAGCGAGGCCGAGCGGCGCCGTCCGAGAACCGTGCGGAGACGCTTCGGGTCGAGCGCCATCGCAGACCGCCGTTATCCGTTCGAGCCGAGCATCAGAGCCGACCGCGGCACGCCCACATCAGTGCACGGAGGCCGCCTTCGTCGTGAATCCCACCGTACCGGAACCTTGACGAGTCAACCATCTCTGGGTGCTGTCGGCTCGACGGCGAAGGCGAGCCCCGCACAGGCGGCCCCGCACCGCTGACTACGACTGCGCCACCACCAAGGTGCAGCGCGCCTCGAACCTCACGGATCTCAGGTGCGCCCCCGGGTCCCGGGTGCCCACGGCATGGGGCTCAGGCGCAAGACTTCCCTGCCAAAGTATGAGCGGGGCCACCCTCGTCGCCGGAGCCGGACTGTTCGCGCTGCTCGAATGGGTCCGTCCGTCTCTGTGGCCTGTCACCACCACGAACGCCCGGAACACCACGCATCCGAACGCGCCGGACAGCGCGTGGCTGCTCGCGGACGGTCGGCTGTCCACGCACGGCCGACGCGTGCTCGACGTCACCGACTGCTAGGCCCGGACCGACTACGGAAAGTGCCTGGAGTCGCGCGGGATCACCGGCCACTGGGCCGAGTTCCACCCGGTCTCGCACCTGTGGCCGTTGCAGTGGACGGTGACGGGTCTGTGTCTGACGCTCGCTGCCGCGCTCGTCGCCGTGTCCGTGTGGCGGATGCGACGGCACTCCTACTGATCGGCGCGGCCGTGCCAGTCGGCAGCCCGTCCGGCCGCCGACGCCGCGGGATCCGGTGTCGAGGCGTGAGTGCGGTAGCCGTCGGACCCGCCCGCGTCCGCGATGCGGAACCGGGCGCCACGGTGTTGCCAGCCCGTGACGGTCCTGGCGGTCCTGGCGCCGGATCGCGGGCCGCGCCCACCTGACGCAGCAGTTCCCCGCCGGTCGATGACGAAAATATTTGCCGCGAACCGCTCTGGGAAAGAAGGGATTTAATTCCCTCATCTGGTCAATCGATCAGGGCCCGGCCTTGCTTGGACACTCGTCACCGTGATGTCCGCGGATACCCCTATGGCCGAGCAGTCATGTGACCCTGCCGTGCCCGTAGATCCAGTGAGGGAGGGCCCCGTACCAGTGGGTCCGCTCCCCCGGCCGGGCAGATGCACGGACCGCTGCGGGCGGCTTCTCTTGGCGCCCACGCCTCCAGCCGTTCCCGGACATTTCCGACGGAAGATTTCCCAACAGGAGATGATGGATGAGGCATAGACCGACTTTGCGGCGTCTCGGGAGACGCCTGGGCGCATTGACCATCGGTCTGACCGTCTTCGGGACCGTGGTGTCGCCCATGGCGACACACGCCGCGGAGCCTGACGGCAAGGCGCCGATCACCGACACCGCGCGCACGAAGAACGTGGTGGTGACCGCCGACGGCGACCTGAAGCGGATCGTCGCCGCGGCCGGCGGGAGCGTCACGGTGACGCTGATCACCGGTGACAAGGTGCAGGTCGGCATTGACGCCGACGGAAAGGTGGTCGCCCGCGACTTCACGAGTGCGGTGCGACCCGATGGATCCCCGGTCGAGTTCCAGACCCTCACCCGCAACGGCAAGGTGCACGTCGTTCCGGACGACGCTCTCGGGCTGGTCCACGAGGGGTTGCTCGACTGGGGGCTGTTCGACCTGGCCCAGTTGGTGTCGCTGGTCGCGGCGGGGCGGGTCGGCGAGGTGCCGGTGCTCGTCACGTACTCCGGGAAGGACACGGCGCGCAGGGCGCCGAAGGCTGCCGGGGCGAGCGCCGAGAGGCACCTGTCGAGCATCAACGGCCGCGCGTGGGAGATAGCCGGCAACGGCAGGTGGTGGCAGGGAGCGCGAGGCACATCTGCCGACAAGGGCGCCGGTGCCGCCGCCCGGTCCGCCGGTTCCCTGGCCGGGGTCAAGAAGGTATGGCTCGACTCCGTGGTCAAGGTCGACCTCGAAACGTCCGTCCCGCAGATCGGGGCGAAGTCCGCCTGGGATCGCGGGTACGACGGTACGGGTGTGTCCGTGGCGGTGCTGGACACCGGCATCGACCCGGACCACCCGGACGTGTCCGGGAACCTCATCGAACAGGTCGACTTCACCGGCGCCGCCCCCGGTGCCCGTGACGGGCATGGACACGGCACTCACGTGGCGGCCACGGTCCTGGGCAGCGGAGCAGCGTCCAAGGGGCTGCGCAAGGGTGTCGCGCCCGGCGCCAAGCTGCGGGTCGGCAAGGTGCTCGACGACGAAGGTTCCGGATACACATCGGACATCATCGCGGGCATGGAGTGGGCCGGCCGCTCGGGGGCCAAGGTCGTCAACATGAGCCTCGGTGGTGGTCCCACCGACGGGACCGATGTGTCGAGCCAGGCGCTCAACCAGATCAGCCGCTCCACCGGGACCCTGTTCGTGGTCGCGGCAGGCAACAGGGGTCCGTTCAGCGAGACGGTCGGATCCCCGGGTGCCGCCGACGAGGCGCTGACCGTGGCGGCGGTCGACAGGGAGGACGAGATGGCCTCCTTCTCCAGCCGCGGGCCGCGGTTCGGGGACGGGGCCTTCAAGCCGGACATCGCGGCTCCTGGTGTCGGCATCGTCGCCGCCCGAGCCGCCGGCACGGCCATGGGCACGGTGGTGGACGAGCACTACACCCGTGCCAGCGGGACCTCGATGGCCGCACCGCACGTGGCCGGCGCCGCCGCCCTCATCGCCCAACAGCGCCCGAACCTGACCGGCGACGAGATAAAGGCCGTGCTGATGAGCACCGCCACCGACGTGGGGCACGACGTCTTCGCCCAGGGCGCCGGCCGGGTGAACAGCGCCGCCGCACTCGACCCGATGATCACCGCGAAGCGGAACCTCGAGTACGGCCGCCATGTCTTCCCGCACTCGCCGCTGACGCAGAAGGTCAGCTACCGGAACCACACCGACGCCCCGGTCACGTTGAAGCTCACGGCGTCGATGTCCGTCGGCACCACGCCCGCTCCGGACGGCCTGGTCAGCCACGCGGGCGAAGTGGTCGTTCCCGCCAACGGGGCTGCCGACGTTCCGGTGACCATCGACGGCCGGGTACTGGGCACCGAGGGGCCCTTCGGCGCCTACCGGGGCCGGCTGGACGCCCACGACTCCTCGGGGGCGCTGCGGGGCAGCACACGCCTGGGCGCCTACCTGGAGCGCGAGAAGTTCCCGCTGACCGTGAACGTCATCCGGCCGCCGGGCGCCCTGCACCTCAACTTCGGTCCCACGACCTTCCTGCCGCTCGACGAGAACACTACGCAGGAAGGCCCGGAACGCGTCGACGAGCTGACTGCCCCAGTGAGCACCCGCTTGGTTCCCGGCACCTATTCGGTCAGCGCCAAAGTCGATTGGCATGACGAGGACGGCAACCGGCACGCCGCACTGCCCATCGCGGCGGAGGTGAGTCTCACCAAGGCGACCACGATCACGTTCGACCTGCGCAAGCTCAAGCCGCTCACCGTCCAGACTCCGGAGTCGACCGAGAACTACGAGAGCCGGCATCTCGTCAAACGAACCTCCGCGACTGGCAAATGGGCCATCGAGACCTATGTCGGACGAAGCAACGCCTCCGGGAAGCTGTGGGCACTGCCGACCGCCAAGGTCCGCACCGGCACCCTCACTCACGAACTGCACAGCGTGCGCACGGCTCCCGTCGTCACCATGCGGGCCGTCGGGGGCGGATCCCCGTTCGGCCTGTCCCCGCGCTACCAGACCTCGGACGTCTCCGTCGGCGGCGGAACGCGTACCTGGCAGGAGAACGGGAAGGAGGTGACGGGCGAGGCCAGAGTCCTGATACCGCGACTGCCGGTCAAGGGCCATCTGCCGGTGGTGCACGCCGGCACCGGCACCGCCACCGAGATCGCCAAGGTCAACGCCCGCGGCAGGCTGGTACTGATGACACCGACCGACATCTGCGGCGCAGGCCAATGCACGTTCGAGAAGCTCAGGGACGAGCGGGTTGCAGCCGCCCACGCCGCCGGCGCCGTGGGGGTCCTGGTGGCCGCACCGGGCCTCCGCGACCTGGCCTATGGGAGCGCGGGGTACTTCGCGTGCACCGACGGGCTCAAGAGCTGTCCGGAGGTCAAGCCCTACGCGGCACTGCCGATCGTGCACCTGCCGTACAGTGAGGCCGAACGCCTGATCAAGCGCCTCGAGGCAGCCCCGTCGAAGGTTCAGATCATCCTCGGCGGCAGCGCTGAGCCGACCGTCTACGGCGCCCGATACTCCACCGACGGCCAGATCCCGTCGAACCTGACGTACCGGCTCAGGGAAGAAGACGTCGACCGGGTCGACCACTCCTTCCTCGCCGACCGACCCCAGCAGGTCACGCACCTCACCTGGGAGCAGCATGCCAAGTCCGGTGCGAGCGTGGTGCCGCTGCCGCTGCCGCGCACGGCCATGCAGCAGACCCTCACCACCTACTTCAAGCGGCAGGACGACGCCGTCCACCGGTTCGACTCCGTCTGGGCCGACCAGGTCCAGGACTCTCTCCTGGTATGGGCCGGCCGCGAGCGACAGGACACCGTCCTCGGCAGCAGGAACGAGCTGCGCTGGAACGAGGGCCCGACCGTGCCGGGGGCCGTGGCACCCGTGCGGACCAGGTCCGGCTTCGAGCTGCCGACCGGAACGCCGTGCGTGGGCTGCCGCCAGGGCAACACCTTCTACCCGGCCTTCGCCCTGACCAGCGGCGCGGGCGCACCCCAGACCATGTTCGGCGCCATCGCCCCGGTCAACCTCACCGATCCCTTCGTGACCCCGTCCTGCCCGCCGCCCGCCTGCGGTTTCAAGTTGTTCGACGAGCAGGGCGACGAACTCAGCTACAACGTCGAGTTCAGGCACCGCGGCGACCTTGGCGTCACGCCGGAACACGAGCCCTGGAGCCGGCGATGACGCACCGCACACCCAAGGAGATCAACGCGATGAACACACCCGTGCCGACGCCGCGGCACCGGAAGGGGGCCCTTGCGGCGTTCGCGACCGCGGCGGTGTTCGCTCTCTCCGGATGCGCCGCGTACCAGCTGCCGCCCGAACCGGCCCGGTACACGCTCGAGACGCAGACCAACGGGGTCAAGACCGTCTGGCAGTACACCTCCGCCCAGGTGACCAAGGATGTCGCCCCCGAGCAGCAGCCCTGCACCGGCGAGGTGATCGGCACCAACCACGAGCCCTGCCGCCCCGAGCCGCTGATCTTCCTGCGGTACGACCTCGACCTGGCTTTGGACAAGACCGCGAAGGCCGGGGACACGCACGAAATCACGATCACCGGCTACTACCAGCAAAGCCTCACCGCCCTGCCCAAGGTGACCACGCTGAAGGCCGAGGCCAGCTTCGACGGCGGCAAGACATGGCACTCCGCCGCCACCAGGGCCCAGGGCAGGAACACTTTCAGCACGAAGATCGAACACCCCAGGCGCGACCGGGCCGCCGACGGCGTCGCACTTCGTATCACCGCGAGCGACAGCGAAGGCAACACCGTGAAGCAGACCCTGCCCACGGCGTACAAACTGCGCTGAACCACGGCCGGATGCTGATCGCCCGGTAGTGCGAGGGCGGCGTACACCGACATCGCGTCGGCCTACGCCGCCCTCGTCCGTCTCATCGGCCCCGGGCCGGCGTCTGACGAGCACGGGCCGCTCGATGACGTGCCATCAGCGGCCGGGAAACCGCTCCGTGATCTCCTGGAGGACCCAGCCGTTTCCGTCCGGGTCCGCGAAGGTGGCAAAGGACGAGTAACTGGTGCCCTGCGGGTGTCGGCCCGCCAAGCGCTCCTGGCCCGGCAGGCGGTGGGTCACGTCTCCGTCCTCATGGCCGTGGAACAGTACCCCTCCCGCGTCGTGGAACACGTCGCTCACGTCGATACCCCGCTCCCTCAGCTCCCTCTGGGCCGCCTCGATATCGGAGACGATGAGGTACAGGCCCTGCACCGAGCCCGGGGCGGCAGCGGTCATTCCCTCACCGAACATGATCGAGCACCCGGAGCCCGGGGGCGTGAAGTGCACACCTCGGAAGTCGTCACTGGGGCCCGTGTCCAGGTCCAAGCGCCAGCCCAGGTCTTCGTAGAAGGCTTTGGCCCGGTCGGTGTCGGAGACGGGCAGCACAATGACTTCGAGCTTCAGGTCCATGGCGTTGAGTCCTCGCAGTGAGTGGTGGAACTGTCCGTACCGTGCGCGTCCCGGGCTCAAACCGACGGGGGTATCCGACGGTGGAACGGAGTGCGGGCGGGACACAGGGCGGATCTGCGACGGGCACGGGTGGCTGACTCGTGCTCGAAGCGAGCGCGCCTTCACTGCCTGGCGCTTCACCGGCCGAGCCGGCGCAGAGACGCCGCCCGCGCCCGCGACGACCCACCGCCCCATATATTTGATCCGTCAAGTAATGTAGGCGTGGTGGCGGCATGAACGCTCGGAGGCACACACCGCCCCCTGTCTTCCGGCCGCAAGGGAAGATCCGAACCGGAGAATGAGGATGCCGTGGGTAGCGTGATCGTTGTCGGAGGTGGCCCTTCCGGACTGTGGACGGCTGCTGAACTGCGACTGCGGGGAGTGGACGTCACCGTCATCGAACAGCTCCCCGAACGCTCTCCGCACAGCAAGGGATTCACCATCCACCCCCGCACCATGGAGGTCTGGGCGTCGCGTGGCATAGCGGACCGCTTCGTCCGGCAGGGCAAGCGGATCCCCAGCGGCCACTTCGGTCTCCTCGATCAGCGCATGGACTTCAGCAGGCTGGACACCCCCTTCCCGTACACCCTGATGCTGCCGCAGCCCAAGGTCGAGGAGTTGCTGGAGGAGTACGCGCTCCAGCTGGGTGCGGACATCCGCCGCGGGCACACCTTCACCGGGCTCACGGACAAGCCGCACTCGGTCCTCGCCCAGGTCCAGGGACCCGACGGCGGATACGCGCTCGAAGCCGACTACCTGGTCGGCTGCGACGGCACCCGCAGCGCGGTCCGTGAGAGCGCGGGTATCGGGCTCTCCGGAACCGACTCCACCTGGTACGGATGGCTGGCCGACGTCGCTCTCGACGAACCCCCGAACACGATCCCCTTCTCCCATGTCAACGCCAGAGGCACCTTGATGATCGTGCCGATGTCACCCGGCGTGTACCGCGTGGGCGGTCTCGACCTCGAGGACCGTAGCGCCGAATGGGCCGGCTACACGGTCGAGGAACTCCGCGCCAAGACGGCTGCCGTGGCCGGCACCGACTTCGGCCTGCGCGATCCGCAGTGGGTGTCGCGCACCGGCAACGGCGCGAAACTGGCGGACCACTACCGCTCGGGCCGTGTCCTGCTCGTCGGGGACGCCGCCCACCGGCACCTCCCGGCCGGCGGCGTGGGCCTGAACCTCGGACTGCAGGACGCGTGGAACCTAGGCTGGAAACTGGCCGCCACGCTGCGGGGCTGGGCGCCGGCAGGACTTCTGGACAGCTACGAACAGGAGCGCCGTCCCGTGGGCGCGGAACTCCTGGAGGCGACCGACGCCCAGAGCGTCCTGATGACGGCCTGGACACCCCAGGGCAGGAGCCTGCGTTCCTTCCTGGGCAACGCCATCGAGCGGCAGCCCGAATTCTCGAGGTACCTGGCCGAAGCTGTCTCGGCGCTGTCGGTGGCCTACCCGCCGGACTCCCCCGACGCCCATCCGCTCGTGGGCCGCAGGACACCTGACCTCCGACTCCGTGGGGGCACCAGCCTATTGACACAGCTGCGACCGGGCCGTCACGTCCTGCTCGATCTCACGGACGGGCTCGTGGTGAAGGCCACGGATGGTGCGGTGCCTGGCGAGCGGATGGTCACGCCGTACACCGGCGCGCTCACCGAGGACCGGGCGGACTGGAGCGGCGTACGCGCCGCGCTGGTGCGACCCGACGGCCATGTGGCCTGGGCCTGCGAGGAGACGGACGACCAGCGTCTGACGGCCGCGGCGAGCACGGCGCTCACCGTGGCGGGGGTGACCGGGCCGGAGCACACCGCGTAGTGCCGACCGCACCTTCACGGACGGGTGGCACGGCTGGAGGCGCGCCCCGACCGGCGGCCGCCCGCCGTCGGCCCGTCGGCCCGCGCCGCGGGGAACCCGTTGCGGTTGATTAGCGAACGACACGGGATCTAGAATGTTGACTGGTCAAGTAAATGGCTGAGGGCGAGAAATCGGGGGACGCCCCGGCCACCTGGCCGCATCACGCCGCCCGGACGGGCCGCCGCCCTCGTGCGAACCGTGGACCTCTGATGCCGCTTGCCGCGCCGCAGCGCCGTGGGTCCGGACAACCAAGGACGACAACAACATGAGCGAACACCGAACCGCCACCGAAACCGTGCCGGACAAGGAGAGTGGGGACCAGCCGAGCCACCTCCACATCGACGAGGCCCGGGTCACGAGCTACCTCGAGCGCATCGGTGCCGCGCGTCCCGGCCGGCCGGACGCGGCGCATCTGCGTGACCTGCAGTTCAGGCACGTGCGTACCGTGCCGTTCGAGAACCTGGGCATCCATGCCGGGGAGCAGATCGCACTCGATGCCCGATCGCTCGTCGACAAGATCGCGCGGGAGCGGCGCGGCGGCATCTGCTACGAGTCGAACGGTGCCTTCGCCGCGCTGCTGACCACTCTGGGCTACCGGGTCAGCCTGCTGTCCGCGCGGGTCTTCCTGGGCGACGGGTTCGGCCCGCCCTTCGACCACCTCGCCCTACGCGTGGATGCGGAGGGCGAGCCCTATCTCGTGGACGTGGGGTTCGGGCGGCAGATCGAGTTCCCGCTCCGCCTGGACGACCGGGCGGAGCAGCGAGGACCCGGCGGTGTCTATCGCATCGAGGACGGACCCGACGGTGACCTGGACGTCTATCGAGACGGCGTGTTGCAGTACCGCGTCGAACTCCGCCCGCGGGCGCTCTCCGACTTCACGACAGCCTGCTGGTGGCACAGCAACGCTCCGCAGGCGCACTTCACCCAGAACCTGGTCTGCTCACTGCCCACCGAGAACGGCCGGGTCACGATCAGCGGACAGCGCCTGGTGATCACCGACGGCGGGCACAGCAGCGAGGTCGAACTGCCGCAGGAAACCGTCCTGGAAGCCTACCGGGACCACTTCGGCATCGTCCTGGACCGCATGCCGGAACTGCTGACGGCACGGCTGGCCGGAGTGTAAGAGCACCCGGCAGTAGGCGTTACTTCAGGCGTTTGGTAGTGGGGCGACCGTCCCATCGGTAGAGCGGGGTGGCGCGGCGGATGAGCATACGGAGCGTGACGATGGCGGCGGACAGGTAGAGGTAGAAGTCGACGACCCGGCTGCGTTTCTCGGTGCAGCGTCGCAGTTTGCCGAAGCCGTTCATCCACGCGTGACTGCGCTCGACCACCCATCTCTTGCCGGCCTGTATGGGAGCGGGCACGCCCTTGCGGGCGATCTCGCCGGTGAAGCCGAGTTCCGACAATGCGGCCCGGGTCTTGTGGCTGTCGTAGCCACGGTCCAAGTTGACATTGACCTGATCTGGCAGGCATCCGACCTGCTCCTTCGCGGCCTCCAAGGTGGGCACGAGCAGCGGTGAGTCGTGCCGGCTGGCCCCGGCTGAGACGATGCCGAGCGGGATGCCGCGGGCCTCGGTGGCCACCGAGCGCTTGAGGCCCTGCTTGCCCCGGTCCACTGGGGAGCGCCCGGCGGCCTCGCCACCGCAGGGAGCCTTCGTGATGCAGCCGTCCACGGACAACTCGCTCAACTCAAGGCCGATCATCCGGTCGTACGCCTCAAGCACCAGGGCGTGCAACTGCCCGGCTATTCCGAGTTGGGCCCAGTAGGCGACTCGTCGTCGGATGGTGCGGTCCGAGCATCCAGGAGTTGCGACACGCTCGTAGCCGGAGCCGTGCACCAGGGCGGCGATTACGTGGTCGAACACCACGCGGTCCGCGATGCGCGGGTTGTGGCAGCCCAGCGGGTGGCTGTCCACGTGCTCCGGTAACAGCGTCGCGAACTGGTCCCACAGGGGTTCGAGCAGGCATGATGGCAGGACAGGCACGGGCCCTCCGGTGATCACTGAGCGTAGAGAACTCCATGATCACCATGGCTCGTGCCTGCTCGACTTCCGGGGTCGCCTTCATCAACGAGACACGCCTACCGCCGGGCGCTCTAAGTGGCCCCGAAGTCGCCGAACTGAGACCGATTGCGCTCGCGCACACCCTCGGGTCCTGGCCGGGCAGGTCGATCGCATACGGGCCGAACCCGGTACGGTCGGCCAGGGCGCGGCAGGTGCCGGGGGCCTGGGGGCATCCGACACCCGCCGCGCCGCGGCCGGTCAGGGCCGCGGTGTGGTCACCGTGCGGTTCAGGCGCCGCGGTGCTGGTAGGCGCGGTCGACCGTCTGCGTGACGCTGTTCCCGGCCGCGTCGGTCGCGGTCACGCGCAGCGTCACGTACGCGTCGCCGTGGACACGCGAGGGCCGTGCGACGGTGGCGGTGAAGCCGCTGCCCTTGCGGGCCGTGGTGGCCCGGGTCCAGTTCCTGCCGTCGTCGTACGAGGCCTCGACTTTGAGCGAGACACCTGTCGGAGCCGGCATGCCGTCCTGCATGCGGACACCCAGACCGAGAGTGTGCTTGCGCTGCGAGCCCACCGCGTTGCGGACGTCGACCGGTACGTCGTAGTCGAGCTGGAGCATCGGCAGCAGCGCCTTGGCGGTGGTGGTGTCCGAGCGGAACGTCCACGAGGTGCGCGTGCCTGTGCCGAAGCGCCAGTTGTCGGAGACACGGCTGGTCGTCAGGTCGAGACGCTGACTTCACATCCGCCGCACTGCGGCCGACAACGGAGAGTGGGGAGCGTGCTGCCTTTCGGGCGGTGGGGGCGGCGTGCCGGGCGTCGCGACGGGGCGAACGTTTGCCTGCCGCGGCACTACTGATCTTTTCGTAAGTTCGGTGGGTGTGGTGGGTGGATGGTCAGGCCTGTGTGGGCGAGGAAGGACCACGGCAGTCGTGGGTTGTGGTTGACGCGGTGGATGCCTTGTTCGGTGGCGTCGGCGACATCGGCGAGGTGGTCGCCGGCGAGGTCTGGCGAGCTCACGCTTCTTGAGTGAGGACCACAGCAGTTCCACCGGGTTCAGCTCGGGAGCGTAGGCGGGCAATCGCTCCAAGGTCAGCCAGTCCTGCTCGGCCACCCAAGCCCGCATCGCCCGGCTCCAGTGAGCGGACAGGCCCTCCCAGACCAGCATGCTCGCCGCGGTAGAACGCCTTCATCTGTTCCAGGACCTCGATGAGGGCGGTGGTGTCGTAGCTGCCGGGTTTGAGGTGGAAGCACAGGCGGGCCCCGCGTTCGGGGTCGGTGGAGTGGTAGCCCAGAGCCCCTGCCATCGACGCGCGCTTCCAGTTCAGGCGGTATCGCAGAAGAGGGGTTCGACCTCGTGGTGCGTAGGTGCGGCGGATCCGGGGGGCAGCAGGGAGACACCTGATTCGTCGAGGAACACGATTCAGGCACGTGTGTTCACGGCCCCTTTTTGATGCGCGGCCACTCGTGCGCGATCCAACGGGCGATCTCCGACTCGTCCCGTTCGACCGCCCTCCGCTCGGGCCGCTGCAAACTCCATCCGAGCCAGCCGGTCAGCAGTCGCCACACCGACGCCCTCGACAGCGCCACTCCCGTCGCCCGCTCCACGACGGCGCCGACTCGTTCCAGGGTCCACAGGTCGGCCTCGAATCCATGAGCCTGAGCACCTCGCATCAACGCGGCCCGGACGGTCTCGACCTGGGCGTCGTCCAGCTTGGGTGGGCGACCGGTGGCCGCACGGCGCCGCAGGGCCGAAACGCCGCCCTCCTCCCACACCCGACGCCAACGCCGCACACTCTCGGCACACACACCCACCGCCCGTGCGATCTCCGCATTCGAGGCGCCCACCTCGAACAACCGACCGCACGCACACGACGTGCCTCCGCCAACTGAGGTCGCGACAAAGGAGGAAGAGGCGAGCCGGCAGCCGAAGCCGAGGGTTGATAAGCCACCCCGACAGCCTCCCAGCCGCAAGGCCACCACACCCACCAAACTTACAAAAAGATCAGTAGTGGGACTCGCCGAGCCAGCCCGGGTCCGAGGGGGCGTCGCAGCCGACGAAGGTGTTCAGGAATGCCTCGACGGCCCGCTCATCGGCGGCGGTCCCGGCCAGGTCGCCGAGGACGCCGGCGCCGAAGTGGCGCAGTTCGGCCTGCTCGCAGGTGTACGCGAAGGCCCCGAGGCGCTGCGCGTCCCGGGTCGCGGCGTAGCCAGCCAGCGCACTGTCGAGGCCCGTGGAGCCCGAGAGCCCGGCGTCGAGGGCGTCCGCGAGCACATAGGCATCGGCGAAGGCATCGGAGATGCCCTGCGCCGAGACGGGGTCCTTGTAGTGGCCGGCATCCCCGGCCAGGACCCACCCCGGGCCGTGGGCCTGCCTACGGGCGTTACGGACCGCCGCGGCCCGTGGCTGCGACACCAGGTCCGCGCCCGCCAGGGCCTGTTCGACCTCGGGCCCGTTCGTCGTAGTGCGGGTGTCCGCGAGCAGGCCAAAGTTTGCCCAACCATCGGCGTGGCATGGTCGGCCAGACGGTCCACCACAGCGGGACTTCACCGCCGGAGAGGGTGGCGCGGCGAGCGAAGAACCGGGCGTAGCGTTCGATCTTGGGTGCGACGATCGGCGCCTCGGTGCCGTCGTCGACTTCGACGAAGAGCAGGGGCACCAGGTCGTGGCCGGGTGAGTCGAACACATGTCGGCGTGCAGACTCCCGCAAGCCGGCGCGAAGAACGGCGTGCTCAGCACCCGCACAGACCGATACAAACGCGACCGCGCACTGGACACGCTCAACGCCTGGGGCCACGACACCCGCACCCTGGAAAACTCGAACGACACAGGAACCCGAGAACTCTACGCCCGCATGGCCGATCACGATCTTTGGTCGGCGAGCAACGGGACAGGCGACTGGCGCCGAAGACCCGCCGAAGTGGAAGGCGGCGACGGCGAGTCCTCGATGACGCACCTGGCGTCGGCGGTGCGGGGGCGGTGTTGTCCCGGACCGCGCGGGGGTGGTGGATCTTCGAATCAGACTCCACCGGCCTACGGCGCAAGGCCCACCCCATGCGTCTGGCACCGGAAGAGGTGCCCAGAAGAACCGGGCACCCCTTCCGCTTCACAGCGGTGTCTGTCCGTCAGGCGCAGATACCGCTGCACTTGCCCTCACGAGCCGAGCTCAAGCTCACGATGGCCACTCCGACCGGGCCGTCGCCAGCGTCGATGGTGTCGACCACCTCGTCAGTGTTGGTGTTGATCACCGAGATCGTGCCGGACGCGTAGTTGGTCACGTACACGCGGGCGCGGGACGGGTCCGCCGTTGCCCTGGCCGGTTCGTCGCCGACGGTGAGGGTGTCGACTACCGCATTCGTGTCGGTGTTGATACCTGTCACCGTGTTGCTTTCCGCGTTGACAACGTAGGTGCGGGCACGGGCCGGGTCCACCGCGACGCCCGTCGGACCGGTACCGACGGGAACGGTTGTGAGCACCGCATTCGTGTCGGTATTGATCACCGACACCGAATTGCCGGACTGGTTGATCGCGTAGGCGCGGTCGCGACCTGGGTCTACACCGACGTCGAACGGGCCGGCGCCGACGGGGACGGTCGTGAGCACCGCGTTCGTGTCGGTGTTGATCACCGACACGGTGTCGTCTTCTCTGTTGGCAACGTAGGCGCGGGCACGAGCCGGGTCCACCGCGACGCCCGTCGGACCGGTACCGACGGGAACGGTTGTGAGCACCGCATTCGTGTCGGTATTGATCACCGACACGGTGTCGTCGGCCGCGTTAGTCACGTAAGCGCGGGCGCGGCCCGGGTCTACCTCCACGTCAGTCGGGGCGTTGGCGACGGGGATGGTGGTGAGCACCGCGTTCGTAGTGGTGTTGATCACCGTCACCGTGCCGCTCTCGCGATTGACTACGTAGGCGCGGGCGCGACCCTGGTCTACGTCCACGTCGATCGGGGTCTCGCCAACGGGGATGGTGGTGAGCACCGCGTTCGTGTCGGTGTTGATCACCGTCACCGTGTCGGTGTCAAAGTTGGTCACATAGGCGCGGCTGACGGTTTGGGGAGGCTTGGGGTTGGCTACTGCCCCCTGCGGGGCGATACCTGGCAGCAGCGCGGTGCATACCGCCACCAGGATGCCCACCAGCCATACTCGCGCGTGCCACAACGGCGCCGGTCTACCCCTCGTACACCTAGCTGGCGTGCACTCAAGACTGTCTTGGGTTACGGACATCGCATCTCCTGAACGGACTGTTGCGCAGGGGGCCGGTACAGCCCCCTCCAACAACCGGCCGTAGCAAGAGCATCCTCAACGTGGTGCCGCGCCGTCGCTAGACAGGCGTGGCGAACGGGTTGGCAACTGCACGGATCGGCCTCGTTTCGTCCTACCAGCGACGTATAGATCGTTTCGCCCGCCATGGGGCATGGCTAGAGCCGCGACGGATGTGGGGCGGCGTCATCAGGAGGCTGGCGCTGCCCGTCGGCGTCAGCACTCATCTGGCGGCCCGCCCACGACCCCGAGCAACGCGTCATCTGGAGGGAGCCTGCGGTCCTGTAGCCACCGCCCAGCTCATCTCGCGCACCACCGGGACCGCAGGTCGGCACCACTCCCACGATGGAGGCCTCACCATCGACGTACGTACGTGGTCCCGATCGGCGCGCCACACCTGCACCGCCCTCACGAAGTGAGCCTGAAGCTCTGCTGGCATCGACTGCCCGGTAGCGGTCGAAGTGACGGCTTCGGCAACCGTGCGCAACCTGACGCGCGCGTGCTGGAAGACGGCCACCGGGATGTCCCAGGCACCTTCCGGCGTGCAGCCGAAGTTCGCCATCACCATCCGCTGGCAGCGTACGCCGTCCGCTTCGATGATCTCTTCGGCACTCTGGCCCAGCGGCGTGGGTTTCGCCAGTACCTGGCCGGGCTGCTGCTGCCCCGGGACCGCAACAAGACGCTGACCTGCCTGGCCGGTGCCGAACCGGTGGCCGGTGCCCAGCACGCGACGGTGCAGTGTTCTTCCTGTTCGAGTCGGCTTGGAGCCAGGAAGCGGTCAATGCCCGTCGCCTCGAGTTGCTGCGGGCCGACCCAGCCACCGCCCCGCACCCGGAGGGGGTACTGGTGGTGGATGACCCCGGCGACCGCAAGGACAGGACGGCGACCGCGCACGTGGGCAAGCAGTGTCTCGGCTCGGTCGGGAAGATCGACCGTGGCGTGGTCACCGTGACCACCTGCTGGTCGGATAAGCGCGTCTACTACCCGGTGCATGCCCGTCCCTATACTCCGGCCCATCACTTCCCCCCGCGGTAAGAGCGAACCCGACTTCCGCACCAAACTGCAGATCGCGGCGGACCTGGCCGCTCAGGCCAAGGCGGCCGGGCTGGACTTCCGCGCGGTGGCCGCGGACTGCGCCTACGGCGACCCAGACAGCTTCCGCTCAGACCTGTACGCCGTCGGCCTGTCGTTCGTGATGGCCCTCAAGCCCCGGACGGCACCTGGGCCTATGGCCAGCTTCTGCACTGGTGCGCACAGTGGCCCGAGCGCCGGTTCGCGGTCGAAGGTACCGGCGGTCTCGGCCGGTCTCTCGCTCAGCAGCTGGCCGCTGCGGGCGAGGATGTCGTCGACGTGCCTTCCACCTTGTCGGCCAGGGCCCGTCTTCTGGCCACCGGCGGGGACCGGAAGACCGACCCCGCGGACGCTCTCCACGTAGCCCAAGTCGCGGTTTTCCGCACCGATCTGCGCAAGGTCACCGCGGAGGACCAGTCCACGATCCTGCGGCTGCTGACCGAGCGGCACGACGACCTGACCAGCGAGCGGACGCGGATCGTTAACCGTCTCCACGCGGTCCTTCGCGACCTGTTGCCCGGTGGTGCCCGCACCCGGCTTTCGGCAGAGAAGGCCGCGACTTTGATGAAGGGCATCCGGCCGGCCACTGCGACGGACCACTGCCTTGGGGACATCGCTCGTGATCTGCTGGCCGACCTGCGCAGGCTTGACCGGCAGGTCAAGGACAACGAGGCCCAGATGCGCGATGCTCTCGCTGCCGCACGAACCAGCCTGACCTCGCTGCCCGGGCTGGGCACGGTACTGGCTGCGAAGCTCCTGGGCCATGTCGGCGACATCAGCCGCTTCCCGACAGACCACCACTTCGCCAGCTACGTCGGCAGCGCGCCCTTGGACGCCTCCAGCGGCAAACGGGTACGCCATCGGCTCAACATCGGAGGCATCAGGGCTCTGAACAGCGCGCTTCACATCATCGCTGTCTGCCAGATCCGTAACGATGGGCGCGGCCGGGAGTAATACCTCCGCAAGATCGCCGAAGGAAGGTGAAGGTGCCGAGGGATGTTGCCGGCAGCGCCGCGCCAGGATCAGGGCCTCGGACGACTCCACCATGCACACGCGGAGAGCCGTGCCGCATCCGCTTGACCGCCCCAACCCGTCCTGCCGCGAACGCCAGGCGCGCAGCGATACGCGACAAGAACGCAGTGACGCCACAACGGTGAATGACTCGATGCCCAGGGACCGGCGCCAGAATTTCGACGCATTCACCGTGTTTGCTGAACCGTACTGAGCCACGACGTTGCTCGACGTGCACGGATCCGCTCCGCCGGCTAGTCCACGCGCCCGACCTGCCGGGGACGCAGGCTTGTTTCGCCCTCGTTCCCCTTCGGGCTACAACCTCTGCAGGTCCGCCACGGTCCGGCTGGCGAGGATCAAAGGGCTCACATAGCGTACTGATAGGCCAGCAGCATGGGAGGACGGGTGGAGGATCTTAAGTACAAAATGATCATGGCCTTGACCGCCGCGGACCTCGGGGAGCCTCTTTGTGAGCAAGTGGCGGGGATCTGTGCAGAGATTGCCGATCAGCACTGCACTCAGCTCCATGTCGGCTCCTCCGGCGACCACGTTCCTGAGATCGCCGTGCCGAACCTGTGGAGGGCAAAGCTGTGACCGCTCACATCCCCGCTGACAGAGGCCGGCGTTGACTCCAATGATGCAACCGACCGTCGACGTGCGACACAGCCGGGAACGCTTCCGAACAAACCTGTCCTGGCTTGATTCCAAACACTCCTTCTCGTTTTCCCATCACTTCGACCCGCAAAATACTCATCACGGCCTTCTGCTGGTCAGCAACGACGACATCGTCACAGCAGGAACAGGTTTCGAGACCCACCCCCATCAGGACATGGAAATCGTCACATGGGTATTGCAGGGGTCTTTAGTACATCAAGATTCCACAGGACATTCTGGCTTGATCTATCCTGGTCTGGCCCAGAGGATGAGTGCGGGAACGGGAATTCTACATTCGGAGAAGAACGACTCCTGGCGCTTGGAGGGCGGGAGCACCCATTCCGATCCAGTGCACTTTGTGCAAATGTGGATCGTACCGGATGAGGCCGGGATCCCACCGGGTTACGAACAGTTGGAGATCGACGACGAGCTCTTGCGCCGTGGCCTGACCACCGTCGCCTCCGGCATGGACAAGCACTCGGACACCACTGCCATCCGCATCCGGAACAAGTACGCAGCGCTGCACGCGGCCCGGCTCTCGTCAGGCGACTCGGTCGCACTGCCCGAGGCTCCCTTCCTCCATCTGTACGTGCCAAGGGGAAGAATCGTCCTGGAAGGCACAGGCAAGCTTCAGGAGGGGGACGCGGTGCGCTTCACTGCAACTGGCGGCCAGCGCATCACGGCCGAAGAGCCTGCAGGTGCGGAGATCCTCGTATGGGAGATGCACGCCACTGTCCGGGGCTGGTAACAGCGCACGGGCCACCCAGCGGGTGGCCGCAGAGAGACGGCACTCCGTAGCGTGCGCGGAGGCAAAAACGCCCACACCATCTCAGCCGCAGTAGTCATCGGGCGCCGGCGGGCAGAACGGCTGAACAGGTCGCTGAACCCGCTCTTGGGCAGAATAGTCAACACCGTCACCGCGGCCAGCTGTGTGGCACCGTCCAGCAGAGCCGGGGTGAGCCGCTCGGCGGTGACGCACAGCACGCCGATCCGCGCGATGCCGCCGACCAGAGGCAGCCACGCCACCATCGGCGTCTGGATGCTGCCTTCTCCGGCGCGCCTGTCGTTCCGCTTTCCGACCAGGGGTGAATATTCCGGTCATGGAAGGCCGAATGGGAGAGCAGTGATGGTCAAGGTGCGTTTCTCTTGGGGTTTTCTGGCCGTTGGTCTGGCGGCCACGGCGCTGTCCTGCGCCCCGGCTGCACAACGGGCAAGCGGCAAGGTGCCGGTCGCCGCGACGGCTTCGGAGCGACCCTACGAGACGTTCAAGATCACCTACGAGCAAGAACTTCCGAACATCAAGGGAAAGTCGTTCACCTCGGCGACCGTGGACTTTCCACCCAACGGACACGCGGTGCCGCATCGTCACGGCGACGCGTTCGTCTACGCCTACGTACTCGAGGGCACCTTCCGCAGCCAGCTCGAAGGACAGCCGGTGGAGACCTACAAGGAGGGCGAGTACTGGGTCGAGCCGCCGGGCGCCTACCACGTGCTGACGGAGAACACCAGCGAGACGGAACCGGGGAAGCTGCTGGTCGTCTTCGTCTCCAACACAGGAGACGAGCTCAAGGTCCCGCAACCGTAGGAAGAGGGTCGTCTCCGGCAGTCGGAACCGGAGAAGATCGACTTGAGCAGTATGTTGTCCTCCGCAGGCTGACTGGCTGTCACGTTCGTTGAGCATCAGGGGCGGTGGAGGCAGCCCCGACGATGAATGCCGGTGGCCAATAGTGATCATTTCTGTTCTCGACGCAGAACGAGCCCCGGCAAGGTGGTCGAGCCACGATAGCGAGTTGGAGCTCCGCCATGAGCACTCCGAAACGCAGCACGGTCGAGTGCTCGCCGAGGCCCAGGCGCCGCATCCGCGGATGCGCCCGAAGGCCGAGCGGGACACATCAAGGACTTGAAGCGTTGGTGGCGCTGACCTACTTTCGCGGTGAGGAGGAAGGTGGGTTCTGCGGGCGGATGGGGGCGATGCGCAAGATTCGCTGAACTCGCCTGGGGAGCCACCAGTTGAGGTGGCCGAGAAGGGAGACGAGTGCCGGCGCGAGTACACCGCGGATGATGGTTGCGTCGATGACGATGCCCGCGGCAAGGCCGGTCGAAAGGATCTTGACGTCGGTCTGAGGCACTCCGCCAAGGGCGACGAAGGCGAAGACGAGGATGAGGGCTCCGGAGCTCACCAGGCGTCCGGTGTGGCCAATGCCTCGGATGACTGCCCTGTCGGCCGTATGGCCCGCGGCGTATTCCTCGTTGATGCGGGTCAGGATGAACACTTCATAGTCCATGGACAGCCCGAACAGCAGGGCGAACACGGCCAGTGGCACCCATAGGGTGATCGCCCCGGTGGCAGGGCTGGAGAACAGTCCTGAGCCGTGCCCCTCTTGCCAAATCAGGGTGAGGACGCCAAACGCAGCCGCAAGCGAAATGGCGTTCAACAGCAAGGCCTTGACGGGCAGCCAGATGGAGTGCAGGGCACGGCTGAGCAGCAGGAAGGTCACCACCGTGATGACGGCGATGATGATCCACAGGTTGCTGCCGTAGAGCGCGTCAATGAAATCGCGGTCCTGTGCCGGAGAGCCGCCGATCTGTGCGCCGGGTACGACGTTGGCGGCGGCTTGCAGCTGCGTCAGAGCCTTCTCCCCCGCATCCGTGGACGCGTCGGCACTGCTCCAGGCAGCGGCGACGTGAATGCCATCGCGGTTCCAGGCTGCCGGTCGGACGAGGGTGATGCCGTCCGGCGCGGTCAGGGACCGACCAGCCGGCAGAACCACTTCGGTGGGGCGCAGTACGCCGGCCCCGATGCCGGAGTCGGTGAGCGCTTGCAGGCCGGCACTGGCCTGGGCGGAGGCTGTGGTGGCTTGTGCTGCGGCCTGCGGCTGACCCAACTGGAGGGAGAAACCCGGAATGATGAGCGCCGCTATCAGAGCCAAGGAACCAGCGGTGCCGGCGATGCGATGGCGTACAACCCAGGCGGCGATGGTGGTCCACATGCGGCTGACCGAGGTGGGAGGGCGTTTGCGGGGCCATTCCAGGCGGGAGCCTGCTGCATCAAGGATGACGGGGAGCAAGGTGATGGAGACGGCGACGCTGATGAGAGGGATGAGCATGCCAGCCAGGCCGATGCTTCGCAGGAACGGCACATTGGTCAGAGCCAGCGCGGCAAGGCTGACGGTGACCGTGATCCCCGAGAAGACGACACTGCTGCCGGCGGTCGAAGCGGATGCCAGGACCGCGTCCCGGTTTGAGCGGCCAGCGGCTCGTTCCTCGCGCCAGCGGGTAACTACGAGCAGGGCGTAGTCGATCGCAACGCCGAGGCCGACCAGGGCCACGATGTTCTGCACCAGAGTGGACATGGTCGTGGCGTAGGTCAGGGCGTATATGCCGACGAATGTCGTCGGGATGGCTATTGCCGCGATGAGCAACGGCAGCAGCGCGAGCAGGGAACCGAAGACGATCGCCAGAACTACGAGGGCTGCCACTCCGGCGAGAATGGTCTCCACCAGCACACTGGTGCTGCTGCTGGATCCGCCGGCCGCGAGCACGGAGGCGCCGGTGATGCGCACTGGTTCGCCGCCCACCCGGATTGCCGAGAGCGCGTCCTCGATGGCGGGGAGAGCTTTTGAGTAGGGGTCTGCGCTGGTGAAATCAGGAACCGGGTAGACCATGGCAAAAGTGGTGCGGCCGTCCTTGGACACGAATGACGCCGCGCCGGCAGGGTCGCTGACAGCCGAAGCCGTCCTAGCCCCGGGCACCGCACGCCGCACCCGCTCATCGAGGATGTGCAACTCGCTCTGCGCCTGCGGCGAGGACAGACCGCCTTCGGGAAGGCGGGCAACAACTATCAAAGGCGCGTTGCTGCCGCCCGAACCGAACGAGTCCAAGATGCGCTCATTGGTCTCGTAAGCAGGCTGCCCGGGCAGATCGAAGGCGAACGACAGCCGACTGTCCGACTGCGCGGCGGCGGCCCCCGCGAGCGCCAGCACCAGCCAGGCCACGATCACCGTCCACCGATGGGCGATGGACCAGCGGGCAAGGGCCGCCACCCCCGATCGCTCAGTTTCTGAGAGTTTCATGTTGTGAGCATAACGCCGCCTATCCTGTGCCCGTGACAACCGACGGCTTTTATCCCGGTGAAGACCCAAGCGACCAGCGCCAATGGCGGATCATCGACGCGCTGCGCCGCTACGGGACGGACTCAACCCGCCTGACACACGCTTTCGCCTCCCAGCACCAGCTGCGCCCAGTAGACCTGTTCGCCCTAGTGGCGATCATGTCGGCTGAGGGTGCCAGCACTCCGCTGACTCCCGGCGAGCTGCAAGGTCACCTGCGCCTGTCGTCTGCCGGGACGAGCTACCTCATCGACCGCCTCGAAGCCTCCGGTCACGTACGCCGAAGCCGCGAGGACGCGGACGACCACCGCAAGGTACGGCTGCGCTACAAAGAAGAAGGCATGCGCACTGCCCTGGCCTTCTTCGGCCCACTGGACGAGTCCACCAACGCGATACTCGATCAGTTCAACGCCAGCGAGCTCGATGTCATCGCCCGGTTCACCGATGCCATTGCCCAAGCCATGAAGGCCCACGTCGAACAAATCTGAACGGGCACCGCCGAGCGCACCGCGGCCAGCCCCGATTCCCGCGGCATGCCCAGGAGCGACTGCGACTCCCATGACCGCGTCGGTCCGCCGGACTCGCTGCAGGGGCCGATACCGAGGGCTGGCAGCGGTTATGCCAGTCACCAAATTCTGCAGCCCTGGCCCGGAGCTGGCCCAAGTGGCGGCGCATCCGCGGAGGTCCTGGTCAGGTTGCTCATGCCGCCACCGTCCGCGAGCCGGTGGAACTGTAAGCCTGGCCCGGGACCCGGGCTCCTGGGGTGATCAAACGTGGCGCGTCGGGGCAGCGCAGATAGGAGCGCGCGTTCGTCGACAAGGTCGTCGTCACCGTGCTCGGCACCGGCGAGCGCGTGAAGGTCACGATCGTCTGGGCCGGCGGGACCACCACAGCGGGAGAGGTCATATCCGCCCGGTCCAGCGGCTGGAACAGCTCAGCTACTACCCGCATCTGACCGATCGGATCCGCGAACTCGCAGGCCAGGGCATCGTAGCCACGGGATCGCCGACCGCCTGGAGACCGAGGGATTCCGGCCCGCGAAAGGCGGCAAACGGATCTCCGCAGCCACCGTCCGCGACCTCATGCGCCGCCTCGCCTGTCCCGCAGGCCGCGTCCACCGGCACCGCCCTGCACCACCTGGCGCGGAGCCCGGCCCCAACAAGTGGTGGCTCAAGCACCCTACTTTGAGCTGGACATGATCATCTCCACCCTCTACGCCTGGATCAACGCGGCTGGATCACCACCCGCCGGGAGAGCCGCTGGCCCCACTGCCTCATCGCCCACGCCGACCAGCGAGAACTCGCCGAACTCCGCGAACGCCGCACCCGTCCGCCCGGCTGGTACAGCCGCCGCATCCGGACCGAGACCCCGAGTCAGCAGAGCAACAGACTCCATGAGCGCACTGTGTTTGACAGATCCCAACCGCCCACCGCTTCGGGACCGGGATGAAGCCTCTGGATCCGAAGGTGCCGCCGGAGAATTCCATGTCGCCACCGAGGGCGGCTGCATCGGGACAGGTCCTCTCGATCCAGGTCACGATCGCGATCCGCAGTTTCGATCCCGGCGTCGGCACCCTGACTGGAAGTGTGAACGCTGGTGGTGAGGTCTTGGCCCTCGGACTACGGGCGGGATTCGCGCCGGAGCGGACGGCGGCATCGCTATCGCGGCTCACAATGCCGTCGCGGCTTACCGGGAATATCTGCCTAAAATGGCGAATAAGGCACTGTCGGGCCTGTGCGGGCGCGGGCAGCGCCACACGTCCAGCGCAGGCGACCGGGAGTCGATCAACGAGAACGGGAGAGCCTCGTGTCCAAAATCGCCGTATTCGGAGCGACCGGAACTATTGGCACCCGCCTCGTGGACGAGGCGCTCAACCGCGGCCATCACGTCACCGCTGTCGTGCGTGACCCGTCGAAGTACACCAAGTCCGGGACATACCTGACGGTCGTCACCGGCGACGTCCTGGACCCCGCCTCCGTCGCCTCCGTCGCCCACGGCCAGGACGTCGTGGTCAGCGCGGTCGGTGGCGGTGACGGTCCAGGCCACGTCGCCACCATCAGGCCCAGTGCAGAATCGCTGATCGCTGGACTCCGCGCAGCGGGGGACGACCCACCACTGCTCATCGCGGTCGGAGGTGCCGGCTCACTGCGCACCCCGACCGGCGACCTGGTCTGGGACGCGGAAGGCCTGCCCGAGGACCTGCTCCAGGTCATGCACGCCCACGGGGACGCCCTGGACCTCTACCGCACGGTCACCGATGTGCCGTGGACGAACTGCAGCCCCCCGGCATCCATCGAGCCAGGCGAACGCACCGGCACCTACCGCACCGACCTGGACGACCTGATCATCGACGA
Organism: Streptomyces cadmiisoli; assembly: GCF_003261055.1. Classification (NCBI taxonomy): domain Bacteria; kingdom Bacillati; phylum Actinomycetota; class Actinomycetes; order Kitasatosporales; family Streptomycetaceae; genus Streptomyces; species Streptomyces cadmiisoli. Next base: position 9,064,467 of record NZ_CP030073.1, on the reverse strand, counting down.
CCACGGCAACAGCCGCATCTCCACTGAGGACTACGCCGTCGCCCTCATCGACGAAATCGAAAACCCCCAGCACGCCGGTGAGCGCTTCACCGTCGGCTACTGACCCCCTCTCGGGGGCCTGGTGCCGCTGTGGTCCTGGAGGTCCGCCGCCCATCGCTACCCGTTCTTCCCACGACTGCTGTTCGTCCTGGGCGGCACGGGGACGCCGCCGGGGCTGGATTCGTGTCCCATGTGGAAATGGGACAGCATCGGCTTCAGAGCAAACTTTCATGGGTGTCAGCCGCGGAGAGCCCGGCCCGTAAGGGCAGTCCGTTCGCGTCCGGCAGGACACGCATTTGCGAACCGTGCCTACCCCGGCCCACGGGGCTCGGAACGGCAAGTTCGCCACCCTCCATCCTCATTACGCACGGTGATGGTGCGCGGTGCGCCGGGGGGGGAGAGATCTCCCCTCCGCCACCGTGCACGGGGGGCGGTGCGGGCCGTCTCCAGAGTGGCAGCGAACGTGCAGCCAGGCGATGCCGTCTCAAGCGGCTGGACGATTCGATGCCGCGGCCGGCAATGCGCGGCACAATCTGCCGACGGCGCAACCATCCTCGCAGGTGGTCAAAGTCGTAACCCTTATCCGCGTGGAGCTTGCCCGGTCGGCGACGCCGGGGCCCGTAGCGGGAACGGATCGGAGGGATCCCGCGCATCTGAGGGATAAGAGCTTGGCTGTCGAGATGGTTGGCGCCGGAGACGCCGACCAAAATGGGCAACCCGCTGAGGTCGCAGATGACGTAAATCTCGAACCCAACTTTGCTCGATCGGTCGGACTCCGTCCGGTCGAGAGCCCTCTTTTGACCGCGCAGACAATGACCGAGTCCATCGCGCAGCGAGACCAGTCCAGCACGCCAGCCGCGCCGAGCCGGTCCAGCACCACGCGGTGCAACTTCGCCCAGACCCGGGCTCGCGACCAGTCCGTTGAATCGCCGGTGCACCGTCTGCCGGGAGGCGCCGACGACCGGCGGTAGCTGACGCCAAGTGCAGCCTGCGGTAGCGACATAGACGATCGCGGCCAAGACGCCACGGTCATCACATTAAGGTTCCCCCGGGTCCTGGACAGTAACGACCTCAACACCCTCGACATGCGCTGGTAGCCCCCGGACCGCCGCGTGACACGGAAGCGGTGGCATCGTTGAAACAGCGCAACTCCATACGCCGCGGAGCCCCCGGAAATGCTGCCCGCCGGGGCTCCGTGGCGTTACGAAACAGCTGGCCCGATCACCCTTGCTACGCGATTCCTGATGCAGCCCAGACCTCGGGAATCGTCGACCCCGCCTGCAACAGCAGCGCTGACAACGCTCAGTGCTTATCGGCTGGGGCGTCGTACAGGATCCGTGCAATGGCGTCCAGGTACGGAACGATCGCTGCTGCGTCTTCGCCTTTCAGCGCCTCGTTGCCCACGACTTCGCGCATCAGGCGGATGCCGACGGTGATGGCGTTGATCAGGGCTGCCCGTCCGCGGGCGTCCGGGCCCGTCAGGCTTGCGGCCAGGTCGGCCTCGTAGCGGTTTGCGACCTCGCCGCGGATGATGGCCATGGCCTGTCGGCTTGATGTGGAGCGGAGCATCGTCAGCAGGCCCGCAAGGTCGTCGAAGGGCGGATCGACGGTCATGAACCCCTGCGCCCCCTCAGGGGTCAGCAGGAACGGACCGTCGCTGACCCGGTCAAGCACAGCGCGGAACAAGCCTTCCTTCGAACCGAAGTAGTGACTGATCAAGCGGGAGTTCACGCCGGCCGCCACCGCGATCTCCCGCAGTCCTACACCGTCGTATCCGGACTCGGCGAAGGCGACCACGGCTGCGTCAAGGATCCTGTCCTTGGCGGTTCCGCGATCACGCGACTGCGCTTCCTTAGAAATGACAGACTCCCCGGATTCCCGATCAGACTCGACGCCAAGACGTCCGCACGTCCTCTGTGCGGCCGACCCGCCCGGCTCATCCTGCCGGGCCCTTTATCAGGACTGATGCGCACTCGCATCGCCCGATGAGATGGCGGGCCGGCGGCGATGCCGAAACGGGGACCACGCCTCTCGCCGATCATGCAGACTCGAGCCCTGCGGAAGCCGAGAAGGCGGGCCGGACACCATCTTGCCTGAACAGGTCCTCATCCGACACCTCCGGATCACCGGCCCACGTGCCGGGCCGTGCAGTGGGGCAGACCGACCTGACGACGGGCGGTGCACCGCGGCCGTCGAACAAGACGTTTGACGCTGCGGACCATGGTGAGCCTGGGCAGCTGGGTGCGGCTGCAGTTGCAAGATCGGAGAACCGCATGGCATTGACGTGGCCTGATGGTCCACGGCATCTTTGGCGGCGACCGCCACCTTTCGTCGCTCGCAGACCACCTTATCGGCACCCGCACACCCTCAAGAAGCTTCAAAAGTCGCGACGGCCCTACTTCCGTACCGGATCGGGCCCGCCGAAGGTGGCTGTCTGTACGGCTTGCGACGTCGCCTGGCGCGGGCGGCAACGAACCATCCGATCTTCGACGCGGAGCTTGTCGACGCAGAAGCCACGCGTGCGTCCGGCTGTGGGCCAACGGCGGAGGATCTACTCGTCGGCACGACCGAGGAGCCGGGAAGAGCGCTTGAAGTTCGTCCCGCTCACAAGCCCTACCGTGACCGGCTCGTGGGAAGTGCCTGAGCCCAGCGCCTGCCGGGTTTGGGTTCTGAGCCGGCAGCCCCGAAAGCCACCCCGCTGGTCTGCATCACGCTCGAGAATGACGAGCCGGACGGTTCCTCGACAGGTGTGCACACAAATGAAACCTCGGTGGACGGGGATTTTCGAGATGCGTCCACCTGAGGCTTCACATGCAGTCGGGCTGGTTGTGCTCTTTCAGACTCCTGACGAAAGAGCCAGCACGGACTGAAAAATTACCAGATTCGCTTCTCCTGCAGCCTGTGGTTCCACCAATCCATGCCGACAGCGACGATGGTGAATCCCAACCGGTAGAGGGTGGGGGCAGAGCTGAGGTCCGCGTTAGCCTGGTCCCTGATCCAGTCACCAAGGGACAGGCCCTCGCCACCTTCGGTCTGGATAAGATCTATCCAGGCGAGGGTGTCGTCCAGCGTTCGAATACTGACCTGCCCATACTGATTGGTGGTGCCAGTAGTGGCGATGCTCGGCCTGGAATTCGTTCGCCAGTCACCCAACCGGTGCCAATTCGGATTCCATGTGATGTGATCCTGGCCTCGGAACCAGATACCGACCTGGAGGTAAACGTGGTTGTCGTTGCCACGGTGCGCCACCAGCAGCCAGTCTCCGGCGTTTTCCGGAGCGGTTACTATGGTTCCCATTTCGGCGATCGCGGGGGAACTCGGAGTCAGGCCGTTGCCGCCGACTTCGCCCATGCCGTGCCATCCAAGGTTCTGGTCCAGTCGTCCCAGGTACATGCGGCTGTCCGTGCCGCGCCAGGTCACCATCAGATTCGTGTGGCTGTGGTACGACGTCACTGACGGTGTCGCCAGGGTCAGCACACTCTGAGGAAGGGCGGTCCATCCCTGGCCGTCGTGCCAGTCGCCACCGAAGTCCGGATCGTAACGCATGTAGTAGACGCGGTTGTCAGTCCCCCGGTGGAAGACGTACATGTAGTCATCGAACCACGCCACAGCCGGGGCGTTGGCCGTACGGGCGCCACCTGGTATTTCTCGGGCGTCTTCGCCTTCGAAGGAGTAGTAGAGGGGAGTAGCCCCACCACCCTCCCCTCGCCAAACCCTCAGCTGGTTGTTCGACCCCGCCACGGTGGCGGCGGCGGCACTGTCGCTCGAGATGATGTTGTTCGGACCCTGGGGCCTTTCCCACGGCCACTGAGCTGCTGTGCCGGGGCCTCCGGCCTTCTTCGCGCTGGAGTCCTTGGCCTTCTTCTTCGTGCTCGTGCCCTTGGCTTTCTTCGCCGCGCTCGAGACCTTGGCCTTCTTGTCCGCGCTGGGGCTCGCAGTCCCCTTCATCGTAATCGGGACCCCATCTCGCGAAGGTGAAGGGGCTGCCGATGCTGACGCCACCGAGGTGACGCTTACTCCTATGACCGCCAGGAACGCGGCCATAATGAGCCGCCAGCGGTGCCATCTCAACATTTGGTACCAGTTCTCGTGCAAGGTGCGTTTACTCAGGTGGGGCCGAGTGCGCGGCAAATGTTTGCAGTCTTCACCGGGCGGGCCTGGAGAAGCTGCTTTCGGAAACTGTTCCCCGACGGTGCCATGCTGGCGGATCTCCGCACAGTGGTAGACCGACTGATCGCCTTCGACCGCCGTCACTACGGCCAGCATCGAAATCGTCGCCAGGGGGCGAGCCAAGCGGCAAGCGCCTCGCAGTCCCGACATGGACTGCAGGATGCCAGCCCTGACCAGGCATTGGAGCACCTTGTTCAGGTGGCTGGGTGACAGGTCATGAGCAGCGGCCAGCTGGACCGTGGGCACCGGCTCGTCGCCTGGCAGGCAGGCCGCATTGAGCGGCGATGCACGGCCCATTCGCCGCTCCTACTCGTTCGTACAACGTGGAGTGTAAGGCTCCAGAGAGTTTTTCCGCAACTGAGGAAAACACCTAGCCCGCAGGCGTCACCGCACTGCCATCCCACACCTGCGCGATGGCAGGTCCCTGCCACGCCCTCGGCCACCCCCGGTGGATACGCTCATCTCGGCGCGCTCACCCCGCCGCAGCCGCGACCGGAAGGCCAGGGCCGTCTCACGGGCAAGGACCGTGACCAAATCGCGCACTGGTGCCGTGAGTTCTCAACGTCGACATCGGGGAGCAGCGCTCCATCGACTTGATCGACGTCGGCTCCCGGGAAGACTCGCGTTTCGGCGACATGCACTTCACGTTCCGGCAGGCCCCGGAGGGCGTCCCCGTCTCGATGGCGGCGTCGACCTCGATCGTCGGCCGCATGGTCCGGGTGGATCCCGTCTATGGCCACCCACCACCCGAGGAACCCTGGAGAACCCGACCCGCGTCGTCGGGCCCCTGCCAGGCCCAGCCCAGCAACAAGCAACCGAAACCACCGCTTCACCCTGATGCACAGCCATCCGAAGTAGAACGGGGAGGCTGCTCTTCATCGGACGGTTCCACGAGTGACGAAAGGATACGTGGCCGGTAGCAGGGGCCGGACGAACCGGCACTTGACGCAGCATTCGCAATTTCATATGCTTGAACGGTCAAGCTTCTCCGGCCGGGGCTGTTCTGTCGTGACAAGCGAAAGAAGCCTGGCCTTCCATAAAGAGAGAGCACATGCGAAACCCCAACAAGGTCGCTCTGGGGGCTGCTGCAGCCTTCACGTGCGCCGGCGCACTCGTCGGCGTCACCTCCACCTCAGCTTCGGCCTCCTCCTCGGCCTCCCCCTCGGCCACCTCGGCCTCCACCTCGGCCTCAATCCACCAGTGGCAAATGTGTGACCGCCGCTACCTGGTGGGTTCGCAAGGCTATTGCCTGGGCGGCTACACCAAGCCCGAATGGACGAATTACGTCGAATACTTGTGGAACGACACAATCTCGTCCATCAAGACGAACGAATACGGCCTCCAGACGTGGAATAACGCGAATTATACGGGAACCTACGGATTTTTCGACCCCATGTTTACGTGGAGCGTGCTGAATTACCCTTACAACGACGCCATCTCCTCGTATGGTCCCGCCTACAACTGACGCGGAAACGGGGGCGGCAGCGACACTCTCCTAGGCTTTTGCCCCCATTAGAGCCGTGTAGCCGATAACGCTTGTAGTCTTCACCGATAATCAGCCGCCAGGTGGCAGAACGGCGGCTCGCCGCCAGGGCCACAGGCTGACGGCCCATCACGGTGAGCGCAGCCGCCGTGTGCCCCTGTTCCGGTTGTGAGCTGGGATTTTATAGCGCTATCGGCCACACCATTCGGCGGCACGCTATAGCAGATCTTGTCTCACTCGCACTAGGACACCCATGGCTTGTGGAGGCCAGCCCCGACGCTCGGGCCATGTCGGCCGGGATTTTTGTGCTCCTCCGGTTGCGTGCTCCTGTGTGCGCGTCATTGCTGTAGGTGCCCTCAACACTCCGGCCTTCCCCGGTTCAAACCTTCCGAAAAGCCGTTACGCGGTGGTCTTTAATGTTTATGGACTCCATGGGGCCTCGCCAGTCGGTCCCACAACCCATTTCCACGACGATTGCAGGCGGTTCACGAGTGCGGAAATCTCCATCGGCGACAGCCATAAGGCTTCCGGCTCGTGTCCGTGTGGCACAGGTGGACGGTAGCTTTGCAGAGCGGCGGCGCATATTTTCCTCGGTCCTGTCGGCTGGCCTGAGCGCCGTTGTGCTCGCAGGTTGCACCTCCATCGATGCTGACGGCCAGTCCCCTACGTCCGCCCCGACGCCGGTATCAGCCCAGCGCATGGTGTCTCTTCTCGAGAATCTGCTACCTGAAGGGAAGTTCTCGTCGCAGCAGGGTAAGGGGCTGGGCGACAAGTCGGGACCGCCGCCCTCAGCCCAACTGGTCTTCGACAGGGGTGGTAGGGCAGCGAAGGTAACGGTGATCCTCAACAAGTATCCCGTGCCGGTTCCCGAGCAGGTCATGCGGTGTCCTGACACGGCCTACCACCCGTACAGCCAATGCACCGAGACTCAACTGCCCGGTGGAGCAGTCCTCGTGCGGGACCAGTCGCCGAAGAACGAGGACGATCCGTCCGGCGCAAGGCTGTTCAGCACACTGCTGGCGTACAAGGACGGTGGGCATGTTTACGTGTCCGAGGTCGGCGATCCCGGCGACAAGACAGCGGCTGGTGACACCCCGCTGCCATTGACCCTCAAGCAGATCTCGGACATTGCCACCTCGAGTGCCTGGAAGCCCGTTCTGTCTTCGATCCCTGCGCCGCCCTCCGGCGCCCGGACGGAATCGGCACCGAGAATGACCGGCGAACAGATCAGCCGAACCATCGAGCACTTGCTGCCGGCAGATCTGCACGCCAGTCGGCGGGGCGGGTCGGAGGGCTTTGGTCACATCGTCGTCGACGACAGCCGCGGCAAGAGTCTCGTCACCTCCAACGTCCAGCGGTGGAAGCCGGACGACTCCGGCATGACAGAGCTGTTCAAGAAGGCTGCCACTCTGCCCGATGGCACTCGCATCAGAATCAATAAGCGAGCTGCTCCCCGGGGCGGCAAGGGAGCGGTCGAATGGAGCGTCGACGCCCTCCGTAAGAACGGCCTGCGCGTCGTGATTTCGGCGGTCAATGCACGCGCTTACGGGCTACCCCCCGACCGCAGCGAACCCGCACTGGACATCCGGCAACTCAAGCAGATGGCCCTCGACCCGGTGTGGCAGCGCTCCAGCGGCAGCTGACTCAGGACCTCCGCAGGGATATTCGGCCCGGGTCCGCCACGTACCCGGGCCGAACGATCTGGAACCCTCGCGAAGGCGCCTCAGTTCACACGCCCTTGCGGGCTCGTCCACCTGCCCGTCAGAACTGAATCTTGTCAACTCTGCCGGGCCACTGCTTTGCAGTATCGTCATCGATCTAAAAGGGAAAATCCTGCAATGATCAAGAAATTTGCTACTGTACTTCCCATGACGGCACTGGCGTTCGCGGCAAGTGTGGTTGTGGCACCCCAAGCTAGCGCTGCATATGAATGCCGCGGAAATCAGATTTGCGTTTACCAGAACGCCAACTTCACGGGTTCCGCGCGCGTGCTCGACCCCTACGCGGCCTACTCGGACTTCAGGCACCTTTATTACACGAATGGTGTCAACCTGAACGACAGCATTTCGTCCGTCCAGAAGAACACCGACCGGTGCGCGGCGTTCTACAATGATGTGAACTATTCGGGCACCGTCGAGTACATGGTCTATGGCTGGTACGGTCAGAACGTCTCGTATCTAATGAACGACAGGTACTCCTCGATGGCCACGTGGGCCTGCTGAGATCAGTGTTCGAGCAACGCGTTGCCGGGCAGTTTGCGTAAACAGGTAACATGAGTGCCCTACTTCCGGGCCCGGCGGTTGATCGGCGACCCGAGGTCGCGCCCGGCACACTGGCACCATATTCCACACCTGAGGAAAACTCGGCGTGATTGTGATTTACGCTACGGAGATGACTCACTCTCCTTCACACTCGCGCGTACATGTCAACACTTTTGCGACACGAAAAGGTATCGGCCGATGACGAAGAAGTACGATGTTGAAATTCCCGTCCTGATCGTCGGTGGCGGTGGGGCCGGCTTGACCTCGTCGATTCTCCTGTCCCGCCTGGGCATCGAGTCCCTGCTGGTGACGCGCTACCCGAGCACCACGCACGTGCCCCGGGCGCACATGCTCAACCAGCGCAGCATGGAGATCTTCGCCGACATGGGTGTCGATTCCCAGATCCGGGCGAAGGGCGCCCCTCAGGAGTACATGTCCCGCATCGGGTTTCTCTCCGGACTCGCGGGCGGGGGGCCGAAGAACGGGCACGGGCGCCGCATCGGCTCCATCGAGGCATGGGGCGGGGGCTACACCGACCCCGAGTACGTGGCCGCCAGTCCGCAGGCCGCGGCGAACCTGTCCCTGCGGCGCTCCGAGCCCGTCCTCAAGAAGCACGCGGAGCGGTACGACCACGCCGCGATCAGGTTCAACCACGAGCTGGTGGGCCTGGAGCAGGACGCGGCGGGTGTGACCTCCACGGTCCTCGACCGCGGTACCGGTGAGACCTACACCGTCCGGTCCCGCTATCTCCTCGGTGCCGACGGCGGGCGGACCGTGGGCGAGTTGGCAGGGGTCCAGCTCTCCGGTCCGGAGAAGATCATGACCTTGACCAGCATGTACCTGTCGATGGATCTCTCGCCGTATCTCGACGAGGCGGAGGACGCGGTCTTCCACTGGATCTTCAACCCCGACCACCCGCGGCACCTGGGCTGGGGTGCCGTACTGGTGCCGGAGGGCCCCGAGTGGGGGCGGAAGTCCAAGGAGTGGGTCCTGCACGTCACCGGGGAGGGCATGGACGCCTCGCAGCCGGAGAAGATGGTGCAGTGGGCCCGCGAGGCGGTGGGGCTCCCCGACATCGACATCGAGGTCCTGACGATCGCCGAGTGGGACATGGGAGGCTACCTCGCCGACGACTTCCGGGCCGGACGGGTGTTCATGCTCGGAGACGCCGCGCACAAGGTCCCGCCTGCCGGCGGTCTCGGTCTGAACGCGGCCGTCCAGGACGCCTATAACCTGTGCTGGAAGCTCGCCGCCGTCCTCGACGGTCGTGCCGGCGACGCCCTGCTCGACACCTACTCCGCCGAACGCCGCCCGGTCAACCAGCACAACCTGGACACCGCGATGCAGGCCGCACCCGCCCAGTTCGGAGCCGCCGAGGTGATGGGGCTCTCCCCCGACAAGAGCGCGGAGGAGAACTGGGCCGCGCTGCGGCTGTTCTGGGAGGACGGCCCCGGTGCGGTCGAGCGGCGGCACGCGTTCACCCAGTGGCTGGGCAACCTGACCCTGGTCTTCCACCAGCACAACACCGACTTCGGGTACACCTACGACTCCCCCGCGATCGTCGGCGACAGCACCCCGGCGCCCGCCCCGCTGGACGCGATCCGTCTCTACCAGCCCAGCACACGCCCAGGCCACCCACTGCCCCACGCCTGGGTCGACCGCGCCGGTGAGCGCACCGCACTGCGTGAACTCATCCACGGCGGTCACTTCGCCCTCATCGCGGGCGAGGACGGCCACGACTGGGTGGAAGCCGCCACCCAGATCGCCGAGCAGCGGAAGCTCCCGCTGCGCGCGGCCCGGGTGGGCCTCGGTGACGTGGACTTCGTCGACACCCGACTGGCGTGGACCAAGCAGCGGGAGATATCCACCACCGGTGCGGTGCTCGTCCGTCCGGACGGACATGTCGCCTTCCGCTCCGCCGCGTCGGTCGACGACCCGGCGGCCGTGCTCTCCGCCGCCTTCCGCCGGATCCTGCACACCGACGGCGAGTGACCACTGCCGGAGGCGGCCCGCACCGGTCATCGGCGTGCGGGCCGCCTCCAGGCACATGTCTTCCCTGATGCTCTGTCCACTAGCGCGTCGGCGTTTGTGGTGCGGCCATGCGGTCGGGCAGCCGAGGGCGGCATCGACGTGCGGAACGGCGAGTTCGAGGCCACGCCGACGAGTGCCGGGCACCTTCTGTTTGCATAACTCAGATCAGAATCGAGATCTTTATGACCTTTTCGCTGGCCGAACTGCACCCCGACGACCCGCACTGGAACAAGCGCGGCGCGCTCTACGTTCCGTCAGGTCAGGGTCCGACCGTATGGTCCGCGGGTGACGTCTATACGGTCAAAGCCACAGGTGCGCAGACGAACGGTGGGTTCGGTTTCATCGAGGCCACAGTTCCGGCGGGCGGCGGTCCGATTCCCCACGCACATCCGGATGAGGACGAGACGTTCTACATTCTCAGCGGAGAACTGGAGTTCCTGGACGGCGATCACATCTTCACTGCGGTGGCAGGTGACTTCATCTACATCCCTCGAGGGGTGCGTCATCGTTTCACGAACAAAGGCAACCACGCCGCCAAGATGATCTTCATGTACACACCTCCGGGTCTGGAGCAGATTTTCGTCGATCACGCCCTGCCCGCACGGCCGGGTGAGGCGCCGCCGCCGGTCACCGACCCGGAGCAAATCACGCGAGGGGAAACGCTGGGTCGGCTGATGAATTCGGTGATTCTCCCGGAACCGTCATGAACTCCATGTCCACTCTGGAGCACCCCACGCCAGGGCTTGATCAAGTTCCCTGAGCGTCGGGGTTGTTGGTGATGCCCAGGAGTGGGTGGGCTCGTTCGGGCTGGTCGCGGATTGCCCGGGTGGTCTTGGCGATATTGGCAGCGCCAAGGGCCTCGAGCAGGCCGATACCGAGGTTGCGGAAGGTGGCCATGACGCGTGGTCCGGTGCCGGTGTGGAGGGCAGGGCCTTGAGAAGTCTCGAGGTGGGCGGTTCGCCTGCCGGGTCCCTCATGTGATCGGTTGTCAGCGTCTGTGGGCAGCGGTCCCCTGGATGCAGAACAGGCATGACCGGTGGTGATCATGTGGGTGACGAGTCCGTATGAGCACCGAGCGAGTCCATGCCCGCGAGCCCATCTTCCCGTATGCCCTCCTGCCTGCGACAACTGGTGTCGGCGTACTCCTTGCAGTGGCTCAACCAAGTACGGATAGACGTGCTCAGTGTCAGGCCACTTGGGTGTCCCGTTCGATGGCCGCCAGTCGGTTATTGAGCCGGTAGCTGGGGCCGTTGATGGAGACCACGTCGCAGTGGTGGAGGAGCCGGTCGAGGATCGCGGTGGCCAAGACTTCGTCGCCGAAGAGCTGGCCCCATTCATCTGGGGCTGAAGGTCTTGTTCGAGGTGAGGATGATCGAGCCCTTCTCGTAGCGCTTGGAGATGACCTGGAAGACCAGGTTCGCCGCGGCGCGTTCGAGGGGCTGGTAGCCGACCTCATCGACCACCAGGACGCTGGGCCGCAGGTAAGTGCTGAGTTGCTGACCGGCCACCCCTGATCCGAAAATAACGTCTGACTGCCTCCAGGCAACCAGTGTCACGCCGCTTCGATGGGTTCGAAGCGGACGGTCAGGCCGAGCGCGTTGGCTTGCCGGGTGATCCGGCGCAGGGCGCGTTCGGGGTTGTGTGTGGTGTAGTAGTCGCCGCCGAGATCGTGGAAGCGGGTGTCCTGCGTGAGCATGTGCCACACCGTTGAGAGGATGGAGTGCTCGACGGCGACCAGGGCTCTCATTTGGCCACGGCGGCTGGTCAGGCGTCGGTAGCGGGCCTGTAAGAACGTGTCCTTGATGCGGCTGGCTCCGAACGCGGCCAGACCCAGTGCGCCCTTGAGGTAGCAGTTGCCGGGTCGGACCTTGGTGCTCTTGGCGCGGCCGGCGGACTCGTGGTGACCGGGGCAGACCCCTGTCCAGGAGGCCAGGTGCTTGGCGGAGGGGAAGCGGGTCATGTCCGCTCGGCGTAGTAGCGGACGCCGTGTTCGCCGGCCCAGGCAACGGCGGCGCCGGCTTCTCCGAGGACGCTTATGACCTGGCGGGTAAGGCGGTGCCGGGGCCGAGCAGGAGGTTTTGATGGTTGCCGAGGGGATCTGGCGTTCCCCATCGGCATGCTCGGCGGTGTCAGCGAGTGGGGAAAGGTCATCAGGCCGCAGGTGCAGGCGCTGACCTTGACGGAAGGAGTTGAAGTGGCAACTGTGCAGGTCACGGTAAATTGATAACATGACGAAACCTCGATCACTGGATCCTGAGGAGCGGAAGTTCTGGGACACCTGGCTGCGCGCACAGCGCCTACTCACCAGGGAGCTGGAGCGTGACCTTCAGCGTCGTAGTGGAATTTCGCAAGCGGAATTCAGCGTGCTAGTTACTCTGTGGCAGGCCGCCGGCCGTGAGATGCGCGTCGGCGAACTCTCCGAGTCTCTCGACTGGGACAAGAGCCGCGTAGCCCATCAGCTGACGCGCATGGAAAAACGCGGCTTCGTCAAGCGCAGCCAGTTCGGGGCCCATGGCCGCCGCGCCGGGGTCGGGCTAACCGTCGAGGGCCATTCCGCCGTCCATAGCGCCATGCTCGTGCATGCCGACAACATTCGCCGCCACTTCTTCGACTCACTCACACCTGAGGAGGCGGCGGTCATCCGGGCATGGAGCGAGCAAGTTGTCGACCGCATAGAGCTCTGCAGTGAGACTGCGGGCGACGGCGCGGCCCACTAACTTCGGCTCGTCAGGGAGAAATTCGGCGGAGTCCTTTGTGGGCCTGGGGTGGTGGCCGTATCCCTTGCTGTGTGAGATACGCGGATTGGGGCGGGCTGACTGTTGCGGGACGCCAGCGTCGGGGGCCTTGTCCCAAGGCCAGGAAGTCAGCGTTTTCGCAGGTCCTGCAAGCACGTTGAGGGTTTGAAGCGAAAGCCCAACGGAGGCCATAACCCGTACGGTGACCGTGGCCGCGGGCCGGTTCGCCCCGGGCCATCTGGGAGAGCTGACCGGCGTGGTGCCGTTCGAGCTCGTGGACGCGGTGCTGGCGGAGACGCGGACGGTGCAGCGGCGGCTGCGCGATCTGGAAGCCGTCCTGTACACCACGGAGCCCTTGAGGAACCTTCCCGCTGGAGTCGAGCAGACGGAGTTCCCCCACGCCAACAAGGAGTCCTTCCGGAGCGTTACATCGGGCCGCGTCTCCTCGTCGAACCAAACGGCCGACTGTTTCTGGTACCCGCACGGTGGGTGGCAGGGAGCAGCCGAACCCTCGTCGTCCTGTACGACGACACCATTCGGATCGACCTCATCGCGGGGTGACATACGAGGTGCACATGGGCAGGTAACACATTGAACACGGCTGTTCTTGCCCGCGGTCGGTGCTGGATCGACGGTGAACATACCGTCAGGGGCGAGGGCGCCGTCAGGCCCGGTGACCTCGGTGGTCAGTTTCAGGGTGAGCGGTGTGCTGCCCAGGTTGTGGTAGGTCAGGTCCTTGGTGATCGGCTCGTCGTCTGCGTGCGGCCATTGTGCGGTGCCGAAGGGCAGCGACGTCTGCCGGGTGACCGCCGACTGCTGGATCGCCGCGCCCAGGTCGGCCCGCCCGGCCCCCTGCTGGAATACGGTGTAGGCACTCGGCGTCGCGGAAGCGGTCAGCGCGTGCTTGATGTCCTCGCCGCTCCAGTCGGGGTGCTGCTGCGCGAGAATGGCGGCGGCACCGGCGACGTGCGGGGTGGCCATGGAGGTGCCGCTCAGGGCGAAGTAGCCGTCGGCGACGGGAGCGCCGGACAAGCCGCCGTCCTTCGACCTCGCCGCGCCGATGTCCACACCGGGGGCCGTGAGGTCGGGCTTGATCGCGCCGTCACCGACCCGCGGGCCGATGCCGGAGAAGCCTGCGAGGCGGTCCTGCTTGTCCACCGCTCCGACGGTCAGGGCGGCGTCCGCGCTGCCCGGCGAACCGATGCTGCCAGCGCCCTGACTGCCGAGGTTGCCGGCGGCAATGACGAACAGTGTTCCGGTCTCGGCCGACAGGTTGTTGACGGCCTCCTCCACCGGATCGACGCCAGGAGTATCCGTGCTGCCCAGCTGAGGTTGACGACGTCGGCCTTCTCGGCCACTGCCCACTCCATACCGGCGATGATCCCTGAATGGTCGCCGAAGCCACGGTCCCCCAGAACCTTGGCGTTGAGGATGGTGGCACCCGGCGCCACACGCTTGTACAGGCCGCCGGACTTCGCACCGGTGATACCTGCCACTGTGGAGGCGACATGCGTGCCGACCCACGTGGTCGAGGGTGTCCGGAGAGGCGGTGAAGTTGCGTTCGGCGGTCACCTGCCCGGCCAGGTCGGGGTGGGTGGCATCGATGCCGGTGTCGAGGACGGCGATACGCGATCCAACCCGTCCAACCCCGCCTTCCAGGCTTGGGGGCCGCCGATCTGCGGCACGCTCTTGTCCAGGCTCACCTCGACGACGGCGTCGAGCCACACCGAGGGGATGCCCGGTGCGGTCCCGCGGTCGGCGGCGCCGGCCGGCCCGGTGGTGAGCGTGGACCACAGCTGCGCGTCACCGGCGGGAGCGGGAAGGGCGTCCGCGTTGATGCTGGTCAGAGTGCGCTGCGTCCGGGCGTCGGCGCGCAGGGCCGTCCTGGCGGCCGGGCGGGCGGTGTCGTACCGCACGATGAGCCGCAGGTCCTGGCGGTGTGCGTAGGCGGGGGAGCTGAGGGTGGTGATGTCGAACAGCCGCCGGTTCAGCCGCCCGTCCTGAATGAGACCCCGTGCGTCGGCCCGTACCGGATACGTGTGTCCGTTGAGGGTTTCCCTCAGGATGAGAGTCACGCTGGTCTGTGCCGGTGTCGCTGTCCGCGCCGTCACCTGCGCACTGTCCCTCGTGCCCCGGGCATCGGTCGAAGCAACAGCTCAAGCCATTCCCAGACGCTGCGGCATACATGCATCCAGGGCGTACGCTGCCGACGAAGCGATTGTGTGGAGGGCAACAGCACGAGCCCTCTCGCATTCGCACAGCAAAGGTGAGACTCATGACCACCACCCATCGCTGCAGAAGCGCGGCTGTCGCCGCAGCCGGCGCACTTTTCATACCCCTGTCCTTGACGGCCTTCGCCGCGGTTGCCCACGCCGGAGCGGTCGGCGAACCATTTGGTCCCGGCTGCGCCTCGTTGCCGACCAGTGGTGAGGGCAGTGCCGCGAGCATTGCGGACGACCCCGTTGCGACCGCGGCGTCGAACAGTCCCGAGCTGTCCACTCTGGCCCGCGCCGTAGAAAAGGCCGGGCTGGTCGACACGTTGAACAACGCCGAGGACATCACAGTGTTCGCGCCGACCAACGACGCGTTCGAAAAGATCCCGAAATCCGACCTCGACAAGATCCTCAACGACAAGAAGCAGCTCACAGACCTTCTCACGTACCACGTTGTCGAGCAGGACGTGACAGTCGGCGAACTCCCCGACGGCGCGTTTAAGACGCTGCAAGGCGACGAGATCACCACCTCGGGATCAGGGGACGCCTTCAAAGTGAACGACTCGGCGTCGATCGTCTGCGGCGACCTCGCCACCGAGAACGCAACCGTCCAGCTCATCGACACCGTGCTGATGCCCAAGTCCTGACGCGACCCGTTCGAATTGATCCTGACAGCGATCAGATGGGGCGGGATCCTTCCTGGTCCAGGTTGCAGAGGAAGTCATTAATGATCCGGGCGTACTCGTCAGGATGTTCAAGGTTGGGGAAGTGCCCGGCGTCGTCGATCACGATTGTGCGGCCTCGCGGTGCCGCACGGGCAATGAACTCGGCCATGGCACTGAGTTCGGGGGCGTCCTGTGCGCCGTTGAGGGCCAGCACGGGGACGCTGATCTGGCCCGCTCGGGCGCCGAGGTCCTCGACCGGGACGTGGTGATCGGGTTCGCCTGGCGTGTGCTTGCTGATAGTCCTCCGGCGCATCTGGCGAAGGCGCGTGTAGATCTCGGGCCGGACGGCCTGGCGCGGCCTCTC
Source organism: Streptomyces cadmiisoli (assembly GCF_003261055.1). NCBI lineage: Bacteria > Bacillati > Actinomycetota > Actinomycetes > Kitasatosporales > Streptomycetaceae > Streptomyces > Streptomyces cadmiisoli. Next base: position 9,048,506 of record NZ_CP030073.1, on the reverse strand, counting down.
CGGGCCGTGTGCCCAGGCATCGCTCGCCTCATGCCAGGCCTCGATATCGCCTGCAGCCAGCGCTTGGAACTGTGCCGCCTGGGCCTTCTTGGACCACGGCTCGGTGAACTCATATTCACCTGTGCCGCCGCCGGAGATGACCAGGGCCCCAACCAGTTCAGGGTGTTCCAGCGCGGTCCCGACGGCGATGACCGCGCCCATGGAGACGCCTACGAGGATGGCGGGGCTGGCCCTCAGGTGGCGCAGCAGTGCGGCAAGGTCGTCGGCCTGGCGAAATGGGCCGCCCGCGTTGGCGGAGCGTCCGTGGCCACGAGCATCGGGCGTGATGACCCGGAACTGGTTTCGGAGAGCAGGCACGTGCTCGTCCCACATGGTGTGGTCGAGGAACCCCGCGTGCAGCAGCACGACGGGCAGGCCTGTGCCGCCGGTGTCACGGTAGGCGAGCACGCCGTCGGAGGACGCGAAGAAGCGGAGGCCGGAAACTTCACTCATGACAACTAGGTTGTCATGCAAGCGCAAGGATGACAACCGGGTTGTCATCTATCATCGGCGTGTGACTGATGAAGAACGCCCGCTGCCCCCCGACGAAGCGGGTCCGCGGTTGATGGAGGTCTTCGCCCTGGTCGGACCGCTCTACCGGCGGGTCCATCGGAAGATCGAACAGGATGCTCCGCAGCAGGGCCTGTCAGTGGGGGTACGTGCGGTGCTCGATCTGCTGCACGAGCACGGACCTATGACGGTTCCCCAGATGGGCCGAGCCCAGTCGATCAGCCGACAGTTCGTCCAGCGGATGGTCAACGGCGCCGTGGCAGACGGCCTGGTGGAAGCCGTTCCGAACCCTGCGCACGCTCGGTCCTCACTGATCCGGCTAACCGACGCCGGCTGTACGGCAATCGACGCCGTCATCGCCCGGGAGCACGCGTTGCTGCGCGCGGGGGCGGGCGATCTCACCGTTTCGGACGTGGACACCTGTGTCCGCGTGCTCGGCCGGCTAATCGCTCTCTTCGAGGACGTCAACGTCGACGACTGACGAACTCGCGCTGGCCGAAGGAGTCCCGACGGCTCGGACGGTACCGCAGACCACGGCGAACGCACACCTTCCCCCGGTGAGGTCGGTGCGACTGCTGGGCTAAGAGCACCCGGCAGTAGGCGTTACTTCAGGCGTTTGGTAGTGGGGCGACCGTCCCATCGGTAGAGCGGGGTGGCGCGGCGGATGAGCATACGGAGCGTGACGATGGCGGCGGACAGGTAGAGGTAGAAGTCGACGACCCGGCTGCGTTTCTCGGTGCAGCGTCGCAGTTTGCCGAAGCCGTTCATCCACGCGTGACTGCGCTCGACCACCCATCTCTTGCCGGCCTGTATGGGAGCGGGCACGCCCTTGCGGGCGATCTCGCCGGTGAAGCCGAGTTCCGACAATGCGGCCCGGGTCTTGTGGCTGTCGTAGCCACGGTCCAAGTTGACATTGACCTGATCTGGCAGGCATCCGACCTGCTCCTTCGCGGCCTCCAAGGTGGGCACGAGCAGCGGTGAGTCGTGCCGGCTGGCCCCGGCTGAGACGATGCCGAGCGGGATGCCGCGGGCCTCGGTGGCCACCGAGCGCTTGAGGCCCTGCTTGCCCCGGTCCACTGGGGAGCGCCCGGCGGCCTCGCCACCGCAGGGAGCCTTCGTGATGCAGCCGTCCACGGACAACTCGCTCAACTCAAGGCCGATCATCCGGTCGTACGCCTCAAGCACCAGGGCGTGCAACTGCCCGGCTATTCCGAGTTGGGCCCAGTAGGCGACTCGTCGTCGGATGGTGCGGTCCGAGCATCCAGGAGTTGCGACACGCTCGTAGCCGGAGCCGTGCACCAGGGCGGCGATTACGTGGTCGAACACCACGCGGTCCGCGATGCGCGGGTTGTGGCAGCCCAGCGGGTGGCTGTCCACGTGCTCCGGTAACAGCGTCGCGAACTGGTCCCACAGGGGTTCGAGCAGGCATGATGGCAGGACAGGCACGGGCCCTCCGGTGATCACTGAGCGTAGAGAACTCCATGATCACCATGGCTCGTGCCTGCTCGACTTCCGGGGTCGCCTTCATCAACGAGACACGCCTACCGCCGGGCGCTCTAATACGCGGATGGAGAAGATCCCGAACCCAGAAGCCGCTGAGGCCGACCTGTGACCTGTGGCTCGCACACTTCGCTGACCGTGGGCACACGGGCGCCTGCCGAATCGGCACCGATGTCGAGGGCGTCGTGTACAGGCTGGGCGAGTGCTGGGTGACCAGGGTGTGGACCGTTCGGCCGCCAACCCGTTTCGAGCTCTCGGCGACGGCCGAACGCTGGTTCTGGATCACCTTCCGTGCAGCGCTGACGGACGGTCACGGATCCGTCGCGGTCGCCGTACGGTCATCCGGCCAGGAGGACGCGCTTGCGCAGCAGAGCCAAGCCCGCGCGGCCGAACATCTGCCGCTTCAGCATCTTGATCCGGTTCACCTGCCCCTCCACCGCTCCCGAGCTGAACGGCAACGTCAGCCCCGCCTCCACCGCCCGCAGATCACACTTGATCCCGTTCACGAACGACAACGACGTCTTGTGATCGCTTTCGGTGCTTCCCCGCGCCGCCCTCGCCGCATACCTGACGATCCAGCTCTGTGAGCGATATAGAGGTGGGGGATGTTCTGTTCGCCGACCTGGACGGCCTGCGGGTCGACGCTGTCGAGTTGAGTGAGGAAGCGATCACCGTAACGGCCCGGGCGCGCGCGGGCGACGCCGCCTGCCCGAGCTGCGGGGCAACATCGGGACGGGTTCACAGCGGTTACGAGCGTCGCTTGGCGGACGCTGCGGTGGGTGGGCGGCCGGTGGTCGTGCATCTGCAGGTCCGGCGTTTCCGCTGCCCGGTCGCGGCTTGCCCCCGAGCGACGTTCGTCGAGCAGATCAACGGACTCACCTTCCGGCACGGGCGGCGCAGTCAGCGGCTGCACACCGTCTTGCAGGTGGTGGCGCTGATGCTGGCCGGACGAGCCGGCGCCAGGCTGGCCGAAGTGCTGAGCGCCGATGTCAGCCGTTCCACTCTGTTGCGGCTGATCCGGGCCCTGCCCGATCCGCCGATAGTGACGCCGCGCGTACTCGGCGTCGACGATTTCGCCCTGCGCAAGGGCCACGTCTACGGCACTGTGCTGATCGACGTCGAGACCCGCCGCCCGATCGACCTGCTTCCTGACCGTGAATCGGCGACCCTGGCCCGCTGGCTGGCCGACCACCCCGGCGTCGAGATCATCTGCCGAGACCGGGCCAGCGGCTACGCCGAAGGCGCCCGCCTCGGAGCCCCCGATGCCGTGCAAGTCGCAGACCGCTGGCACCTTTACCACAACCTCACCGAAGCCGTGGAACGCTGCGTGGCCAGGCACTCCGCTCAGCTGCGGGCCCCCGAACCAGAGCCCAGTCCGGAGGCGTCCGTCGCCGCGACCGCCGAGTGGGAGAAGATCACCGAGGCTGCGAAGACGGAACGGAGCGCCCACCGTTGCGCAGACCGCACCCGCGACCGCCATCAGGAGATACACGCCCTGATCGGGAAAGGGCTTACCCTGCGTGCGATCAGCCGCAAGCTCGGCCTGGCCCGCAATACCGTGCGCAAGTTCGCCCGCGCGGCCAGGGCCGATGAGCTGAGCGAGGGCAAATGGCAAGGCCGCGCGAGCATCCTCGATGACTACAAGCCCTACCTCCACCAGCGGTGGCAAGAGGGCTGCACCAGCGCCAAGAAGCTCACCGACGAGATCAAGGCCGCGGGGTTCCGCGGCGGCTACTCGGTGGTCCGCGACTATCTCAAACCTTTGCGTGCCGGGGCCAAGCCCGCCGACCGGAGGCGGCCCCCGTCGGTCCGGGACGTGACCAGCTGGATCACTCGGCACCCCGACAATCTCACCCAAGACCAGACCCTGCAGCTCAAGGACCTCCTGGCCCGGTGCCCCGAACTCGATGCCACCGCTGAGCACGTCCGGGCGTTCGCCGAGATCATGAACGCGCGCGCCGGCGAGAAGCTCGCGACCTGGATCGACAGCGTGAAGACCAGCAGCCTGCCTGAGCTGTTGTCGTTCGTGAACGGGATCAAGTGTGATCTGCGGGCGGTGGAGGCGGGGCTGACGTTGCCGTTCAGCTCGGGAGCGGTGGAGGGGCAGGTGAACCGGATCAAGATGCTGAAGCGGCAGATGTTCGGCCGCGCGGGCTTGGCTCTGCTGCGCAAGCGCGTCCTCCTGGCCGGATGACCGTACGGCGACCGCGACGGATCCGTGACCGTCCGTCAGCGCTGCACGGAAAGTGATCCAGAACCACGATTCAGCCGACGCCGACACGAGCTCCACCGGCAGGTGTACGTCGACATTGCACGCCACCCACTGCCGTTCTCCACGCCAGAGATCCTCGGAGTGGAAAACCACGATGGCGTCCTCGATACGGGTGGACTCCGCACATGCAGATCATGAGGGCGAGCTGCCCACTCGGCAGTGCTACGCGCTACTCGCCGTCCTGCGTGGCCTGGCCTCTGCGCCAGGTACGGCCGCCATCCGGTACGGCTTCGCCACAACTTGCCCGACAGCCGTTGAGCAGGGTGTGACGCAGTGCCAGACGGGCGGTCTCGATCCCCCAGCGCTCGTAATAGAGACCGACCAGGTGGTCTGCCGGGTCGGTGCGCTAGTCGCTCAGCGTGGTGAGCAGGCGGTAGGATCCGCCGAAATCGTCGCCGGCGGTGCGGGAGCGGATCTCGGCCTCGACCACCCTCAGTCGGACGCAGCCGATCCGGGTGAGGTAGGAACCGTCGGGCAGCAGCGCAAGCACCGGTGGGCGTCGGGTGCTGGTGGCACGAATCAGCAACTGCGCCCCCTGAGCCACGACGTCTGCGAGCAGCTTGTTGCTGTCGAAGGCGCCGTCAGCCAGCAGGAGCATGTCCGAAGTCAGGTGGCTGACCAGGTCGTGTGCGTAGTCGGTTTCGCCCTTCAAGGCGGGTCCGAAGGCAGCGGTGATCAGGCCCCGGGTGCTGGTTTCGCACAAGGTCATCAGCGTCAGCCGGGGGTAGCCGGCAGGGCCATGGCGGCGCGGCGTGGATACGACGACGGCAAGTCACGTGACGGGCGCAAGCGCCACATCCTGACGGATACCGACGGTTTGCTCCTGGAGGTAACCGTGACCACGGCCGATGTGCACGACTCCAAGGCCGCCCCCGCGCTGCTGGAAACGTTCATGGAACAGCCGGGCCGGCTGCTGAAACTGGTGTGGGTCGACTGTGCCTACCAGGGCCCCGCACTGGCGAAGGCGTTCGCCCGTCACGGGGTGCGCGTCGAGGTCGTGCGCCGCTGCGACGGACGCCGCGAATTTGTCGTCCTAGCCCGCAGGTGAGTGGTGGAGCGCACGCTGAGCTGGCTGTCGCGCTCACGCCGCCTCAACCGTGACCACGAACGCCGCCTCGACCACCACGCCCAGATGGTGTGGTGGGCCGCCGTGATCAGGCTGTCCCGGCGCCTGGCCGGGGACGCTCCGCGCTGGCCGGAGAAGCGCCCCGGCCGACTGCTCCGGGCGCGGGCATGAACCGTCCGTCCCCCGCCCGCACCAGCCAGCCCCGCTTCTCCAGCACGTAAGCGCGGTGACGGATCTTCCCCACCTCGTTCTTGATCTCCGCTTCCCGGCCCACCGCCCGCGTCAGCTCCACCCCGTTCACCGGCCCCGAAGCGGCCACCACCGCGACGAACACCTCCCGATACAGGCCGCTGAGCACCTCCTCACCCATGCCCAACCGCCACACCGGCGGCCGCTCGCCATGCCCCGCGCCCAAGCCGCCCGATCCCGCAGCGGCAGCCATCTCACCACCAGACGGCACGGAAACCGGCGTATTCACCGGGCTCTCCCCGGCCAGCACCGACACGAGCTCCTCACGCCCCACCCGGGCCCGCTCGACTCGCTCCCGCGCGGCATCCACCTCCGCCTGAGCCTGCTCCAGAACCTCCGTCCAGGACTCCAGATCCTGCCTCGCCCGCGCCTCACGCTGTTCCATCAACCCCAGCACCGACGGCATCGCACCTCCCCGATCCACAACAAGCCGTCCCCTGCCTGCCCCTACACCTCCGCGATCATGCCCCGCACCCGAAGAAGCCCCTGCTCATCGAACAGGGACTCCCATTGCCACAACGCACTCACCAGTCATCGCCGATGTCAAATTTGGCGGCGATCGGCATGCCGTTGTGCGCGAACACCACCACGAGATAGTCGTCCGACGCGGTCAGCCCGGCGTAGATCCGTTCCGCCAGCTCCGAACTCGCGACGTCCTCTGACCGTGAGATCACGGTGAGGATCGCGGGCATCTGGTCCAGCACTCCCGATCCCGATTCCCGCGGACCCGAGTACAGGGAAGAGCTCAGGTCGTCGTTGTCGAACCAGTAGTTGTATCCCTCGTGGCTGTCGGGTGTGATCGTCCCGCCGTCGAAAGGCGTCTTCAGGATGCGCGACACGTCCGCCCACAGGCGGTCGCCGAACTCTCTGCTCCGGAAGTCGTCCTGCCGCGCAGGCCCGACATAGAAGTCGAAGTCCTGCTTGTAACCGTCGTACTGCGCGAAATCCGTCATCGGAAGCCTTCTTCAACTCTCGGCGCTCACTTGTGAGTGAGTGCACCACCTGGTGCACCCGGACGTGCACAGAGCGCCGTACTGCACAGCGCCGCGGCCACCCAATGACCAGCCGCCTCCGGGACACGGACAAGGCCGGGGCGAAGCCCTGTCGCATGGAGACGCCCGTAGGGGCCCCTTGATGACGGTTCCTGTCCCGCACCGACTGAAAAACGCCCGTGCCGGCTGAACCACGAACGGGATTCCCTGCCCGAACGCTGTCTTTCCGACCATGAGCGTGCCGTGGCGCAGCGCGACGTGGAGTGCAAGAAGAAGGTTGACCTCATCCGTCGCTGGAACACGGCCGAGTCCGCAGTACAGCAGAACCTGATCAAGGAGAACAGGGCGGTTCTCGACCGGTTCCTGGACCTGCAGGACGCCAAAGTAGCTGCTGCTCGACAGTTGCTCCGCACGAACGACTGAAGCGCTGTCGTCCGTGCACCGCGCGAACGGCCGCCCTGCTCCTGCGGCAGAGCGGGCTCGTGGGCGGGGACGAGCTCGACGTCGCCGACTCAGACCTCATCGAGTGGCACGGCGGCGGCCCCGAGGTATGGCCGCGCCAGGGCGGTGGACCGGAATGCTGGACCGCCCCCGGCGAGCTGCCGTCCTTGGTGGGAAAAACAAGGCGGGACTGACCGCTGAGAGTCCTCGGTCCGCAACCCCATCTCCCGGGTTGCGCGTGCTCACGAACCCACCCTGGAAGCGGTGGAGCTCCACGGTGATCTACCCACCCTCGGCGCCAGAACGGATGCGCAGGGCCACCGGACGACCCTGTCTCCCCCACACCCAAACTATCTCCCCGGACGTGACGATGCAGGAGCGTCAACCCACCGCTTCACACAGAGTGCGTAAACGTTCCTCAGTTCGGACCACGTGTTGAGCCGAAAGCGGCTTCCGAAGGCACCCGATATCCCTCCGAGCGGTCAAGTGCGGCGCACCATTCGATGTGGTGAGGATTCACGCTAATCCCAGCAGGGCGGGGTCATGAGATAGTAGTCGCCGTACGCCACCTCGGTGCGTCCGCCGATCGTCAGCTCCACCCTAGGAGCATCCAGTGTTGCGCAGGTGCCCTTCTGGACGGTGGGTGCGTAACAGCCACGGGTGAAGCCGGGATTCAGTGTGGACTCGGCGCACCATACGTCACCCTCGCTCTGGGATTCGAAGACCACTCGGCCCTTTTGAAGGATCCAGGGGTTGAGTCCGCTGGCGTTCTGCACGACCAGCACAGCTTGAGCCCCGCCAACTGAGTTCACGACCGTGCACGCCTTGAAGTTGATTCCGAAGTCGCCGGGAGTGAAGGTCCGCGTGTGCTTGACGTAGTCACCGCACTCCCAGTAGGAGTTCGTGTCCACGATCTTCCAACCCACGGTAGGACTGGCAACGGCCGGCTGTATGCCGATCAGTGCGGCACTGGCTGTGATAGCAGCGATCTTCAGCCAACGGCGCATAAGCATCCCCCTGGAAATCGCTCGGACCCTCGATCGGCGCCCGATGAGCAGCGTTGATCATATTCACGTTCCCCGACAGGAACCAGTGATCTGCGCCGGAGATCGGTCGGCACAAACGCAGGGCCTTTGAGAAGTCTCGAGGTGGGCGGTTACCCTGCCAGGTCCGTCATGTGATGGGTTGTCAGCTTCTGTGGGCAGCGGTCCCCTCGATGCAGAACAGGCATGGCCGCTGGTGATCATGTGGCTGTCGAGTCCGTATGAGCCCCAGGGCTGATTCAAAGTCCTGGTGATCACGTGGCGTTGCTGGTCATGGCAGTCCGATCAGGTCCAGCGGACGGATGAAGGGCGTGTAGGAGGCCTCGCGCGGGCCGGCGGCGATGCTGTGGTGTCCGGCGGTGCGCAGGGTGTTGATCGCGAAGCTGCGCAGGGTGGCCGTGTTCTCCGGTCCGTGTCCGGTGCGGATCTTCGAGGCGTCCTCGCCGAACGTGGTGTCTCTGACGTGGTGCAGGGCCTCGATGCCCCATTGTGCGCTGGCGAGTTGGCCGATTGTCTGGGGAGACGCCGCACGCGCCGTCAGGTCGGTGATGGTGTAGAGGGTCTCGCGGGTGATCTTGCCTGTCGTGAGGTCGGTGCGGTGTCGGTGGATCTTCGCGGCCTGCGTCACGTGCGGGAAGTCCAGGCCGGGACCGGTGACGGTGAGCGTGCGCACCGGGCGGGTCTCACGTCGCCCGTGTCCCGCCTCGCGGTCGTAGCGGCGGGCGGTCACCCTTTTTCCAGGGCGGTGAGCGGAGCGTGCGGTGCAGCGTCGGCTGGTTCCGCTTGACCATGAGCAGGTAGTGCGCCTTCTTCGCCTCAACCAGCCACCTGGCGTGGTCACGGTGGGTGTGCAGGGCGTCGGCACTCACCACGACACCGGCCAGGTCGAACGGGGCCGGCAGCTTCGTGAAGCCGGTGACCTCGGTGGTCTTGTCCGGCTCGCGTAGCTGGCTGACGGTGCGTCCGCCGTCCAGGACGGCGGAGAGCAGGTGGGCGGCTGTGGCTCCCCTCCCGGATGCGAGGGAGCCACAGCCGACAACCACGAAGTCTTCCAGCCCTGAAACGGGGTCACTGGCCACTTACGCGAGAGCGAGACAGCTACGTTTCAGCTCATGCGATAGCCGAGGATCGCAAGGCCCGCGGCCGCCGCGCGGTGCTGGTAGGCGCGCAGTCCGGGGGCGCCGGGGGGTGCGGGCTGGCGGGCGTTGCCGTGCCAGTGCCCGGTGAGCGCGGCGAGGAACACGGTGGTGGTCTCGGGGCTGCTGGCGGTGGCGGGATGGTCACGGAGCAGCCGGGCGACATCTGCGGGCGCGTGTCCGGCGAGGATGAGCTGCGGGGCGAGGGAGGCCGCGTCGATGCAGGCCGGACCGGTGGTGGCGTGTGCCCAGTCCACGAAGGTCACGCCAAGGTGGTGGTCGCGGACCATGTTGTCGGCCCGCAGGTCGCCGTGGACGATGCAGTTGCCGTGCGCGAGGGCGGACCACTCGGCTTCAAGTTCGGCGAGCTGTGGCAGGTGGGCGCGGGCGGCGGGGGCGAGGTCGGCCGGCGGATCGACGAGCAGTTCGTCCCAGCCGTGCAGGGCCGTCAGCCCGTCCAGGTACACACCGGGCACCGCCACATCGCGGACAAACGCCGCCGGGCCGTCAGCCGCGACGAAGCCCGCCGGCTCCTGGCCGCAGGATTGAGCTCCTGCACTCACTGCGAGCCGAACACCCGGCTGCACATCCTCGACCTATCACCGCCCCCGATCGCAGGTCAGTTCTCCGACGGGATCCGAGCGGCAATCTCCCGCGCGAGCTGGTACGCCTCCGGAGAGACCGGCCCGTCCTGCCGTGCCACCGTCTGCAGAAGCCGGAGCAGGCCATGCGCCTCTTCCAGGGTCAGCAGGGCCAGGCGCTCCACGGTGTGCTCCACGGGCGCGAAGTCGATGTCGTCCAGGTCGTCGTGCTCGTAGTCGTCGTTCATAATCTGGGCAACGTACCCGCGCCGAGGGCCGGTCACGCGGCCTCAACGCGCTGCGGCCCGGCCGGTGAGAGCACCGGCCGGGGCCGTAGACCAAGAGCATGATCGTGAAGGGGGATCGTCGCCTACGCGGCGAAAAGGCACAAGTAGGGCTTCAACCGAACGATCTTCCCACCAGGCAATAGATGAGGCCCGGGGACACTGTCCCTTCACGACCACGTAAACACAAAATCCCCCGGACCTCCGGTGGTGCCCCCGCCAGGCATGGGCCCCTTTGACGGGACCCGTTTCGAGGGAGGCCATGGCGGTAGGCACTGGTTGCCGGGCAGCACGGGTGGAAGACATCCGGCGTGACCTGGACCCCGCCGGAGCCGATGCTGGCCTCCTTCGTGCCCAGCCCGAACCTGCCGCCGCAGCACGCAGCAGAGCCGAAATTTTGGACGCAGTTTCTCGCTGTCCGTTGTCCATACAACTCTCCTTGGGAAGCCCTCGTCCATGCTCCGCAACCGGGTGCTCAGGTCAGGGGCTGGGCTGCGTACAGAGTGTCGAGGGCTGCGGCGAGGGTGCCGAGGAGGAGACGCAGGGCGCGTTCGGGTAGGCGGGGCTGGAGGCGGGCGCCGAGGTAGCCGCCGATCCGGCCGCCGGTGCCGCAGGCGAGGCCGAGCCACCAGTCGGGGGCGACGTCTCCGGGGCTGACAAGCGACAGGAGCGCGTAGGTGGCGGCGCCGACGAGGGGGGTGGCGAAGGTGGCGGCGAGCGCAGCCGGGGCGACGCGGGCGACGGGCAGGCCGCGGCCGACGAGGATCGGGCCGAGGAGGGAGCCGATGCCGTAGATGCCGGCGGCCAGGGCGAGGCCCGTCAGCGTGAGCGGGGGCAACTCGCCTGCGTGTGGCGGCCGGTGGCGGGACAGGGTGAGGGAGCGCAGGCCGAGCGGGAGCAGCAGGGCGGCGATCAGGAGGCGGAAGACGCCGGGGCCGGAGAGGGCGACGACGCGGAGGGCGGCGCCGAGGACGACGCCGGGCAGGGTGCCCAGCACCAGGCGCCGGGCGAGGCCGCCGCGCAGGGCGCCGTCGTGGCGGTAGCGCCACAGGGCGCCCGGTCCGGCGACGACGTTGAACAGCAGGCTGGTCGGGATGACGGCCGGGTTTGGCGCGCCGAAGACGCTCAGCTGGACGGGGAGGAGGAATACCGCTCCGGACACGCCGACGGGGGCGGTCACGGTCGCGATCAGCAGCCCGCCAACCGTTGTTCGCCCGGCCAGTATCAGTGCCTCGGAGGACAGGGAGGCGATCTGCTATGAGATGTTCACGGTCGGCCGGGCGGGGAGCGGTGCCCTCGCCCGGCCGTCGCGGTCACGGGACGGGTGGGCCCGGCAGGAGCCGCGACCAGGGGTTCGGCGATGTCTAGAGCTGCGCCGGTGGTTGGCCGGCCGCCGGGCGTTTGCCGATGACGCGGTACATGCCGATCGAGTTGTGGGTGGCGGTGTCGGCGAAGCCGAACTTGTTGTAGAGGAAGCGGGCCGGGCCGTCGGCGATCAGGGAGACGTAGGCGGTGGCGGGCGCCCGGCGTTCGAGTTCCTCGGTGAGCGCGGCCATGATGCGCTTGCCAAGGCCACGTCCTTGGTGGGCGGGGTGGAGGCAGAGGTCGACGATCTGGAAGGCGATGCCGCCGTCCCCGACGATCCGTCCCATGCCGATGGGCTTTCCCTCGTGGTGGAGGAGTACCCCGTGCCAGGTGTTGGGCAGGGCGAGCGCGACCGCTTCGGGGTCTTTGTCGGAGAGGCCGGCGTCGGTGCGCAGGCGTCGGAAGACCGCGACCGAGGGCACACCGACGCTCAACTCGTAGGGGTCGTTCACGCTGTCCACTTCCGATCGTGCGCTGGGTGCGGTGACGGGTGCCGTGCTGCTCGGCTGGTGGGTCAGTGGCCGGTTTCGGCGTGGTCGCCGTGGTCGCTGAGCTGGGCTGCGAACCAGTCGTGCAGGGCGTCGATCAGGGCGGGCTCGTCGGTGGTGTATGTCAGGGTGGCTCCGTCGGTCCGCTCGTTGTAGCGGACGTCGATGCGCTCGTAACCCTCCTCCAGTGCGGCCAGTCCCGGCATGCTGTCGCCGTGGATCTGGGCGGGGTCGCCGAAGTCTCCCTGCCCGAACGCCTTGGCCTCCTGCTTCAGGTGGGTGCGGATGGGGCCGACCTGCTTGGCGTCGTCGGGCTGGTCGGCGATGACGTCCTGGATGCCGCCGGTGCCGGTCGGGGTGAAGTGGTGGGTGGTCTCTTCGAGGTCGAAGGGCATCACGCTCCGGCCGCGTTCGGCGACCGCTTCCTGCCGATCGGTCCGCCCCGCGCCGTCGTCCTGCTGGGAGCCGCCGATCCACGAGGCTGCGCCCAGGGCTGCACCGATGCAGGCCGTGCTGATACCGGCCGTCAGCAGCCGGCGCTTTGCGATGTTCATCGTGTGCCTTCCATAAGCATGTCGAAGGAGAGTGCAGGGCCCGTTTCGTCTTGGCGGGGACCCGGAAGGCCTGGGATTACTGCTGCTTGGCGGGGATCAGCCACCAGACGATGACGGCGGAGAGTGCGGCCAGGCCGGTGGCGACGAGGAACGCGTCGTCAAAACCGGATGCGCTCTGGGCGCCGGTGTGGGCGGCGATGCTCGTGGCGGCGGCGCTGGAGACGGCTGCGGCGCCGGCGGAGGCGCCGAACTCGTGGAAGGTACTGACGATGCCCGATGCGACTCCGGCCTCGTGCGGGGCGACGCTGGCGAGCGCGGTGGCGGAGGCGACCACGAACAGGCCGCCCAGCCCCGCCGCGGCCACGCTCATCCCGGTGACCATCGCGGCTGTTCCGGACCACAGCACCGGCACGAGGAAACCGGCGGCTGCCACGGCCAGCGACATCACCGCCAGCAGTCGGGCTCCGAGACGGCCGATGACACGGCCGGCGGCTGCGGCGGCGGCCATGGTCAGCAACGCCACGGGCAGGAACAGCACACCGGTCATCAGCGCCCCGTGGCCCTGGAGGTTCTGCAGGTAGAAAGAGCCGAGGAAGAAGGCCCCCACCATCAGTGCCGTAGTCACGGCGATGACGAAGGTGCCCGCCACTACCGGCCGCCGACCGAGCAACCGCAGGTCCATCAGCGGCGCCGCCGCCCGGCGCTGCCACAGAGCGAAGACCACATAGCCGGCGGACGCAGCCGCGAACAGGACCACGGTGACAAGGTCGAGCCAGCCGTGGTCGCCGGCACGGATCAGGGCGTAGATGAGCGCGCCGGTCGCGGCGGCGACCAGGACGGCGCCGGGTACGTCGAGGGAGCCGGTGGCCGCGCGGGGCAGGCGGGGCAGGACCCGGGCGAGTGAGACGAGGACGGCCAGGCCGACGGGGACGTTGACGAAGAACACCCAGGCCCAGCCCGGACCTGCCGTGATCAGCCCGCCCAACAGCACGCCGAGAGCGGCGCCTCCGCCGCCGAGCGCCGACCAGATCCCCAGCGCTCGGTTGCGCTCGTCGCCGTCGAACAGCCGCACCACCACCGACAGCGCCGCCGGCGACAGCATCGCGGCGCCCGCCCCCTGGGCGATGCGGGACGTGAGCAGCAGCGGGGCGCCGGTGGCGAGCCCGGCGGCCAGGGACGCGGCGGTGAAGACGGCGAGCCCGGCCAGGACGACCCGCTTCGGGCCGAACAGGTCCGCGGCCCGGCCGCCGAGCAGCATCAGGCTCCCGAACGTCAGGGCGTAGCCGCTGACCACCCAGGTCAGCGCCGCGCGGTCCAGGTCCAGTTCGGCCCCCATGTCCGGCAGTGCGATCGCGACGACGGTGATGTCGAGGATCAGCATCAGCTGGGCCAGCCCCAGCAGCCCCAGGGCCGTCCAGCGCAGCGGATGCGGTGCATCCGGGGCCTGGGTGGTGGTGGTTTCCGTGTCGCTCATGACGCTCACCCCTCCTCACTAAGTCGTACAGGACTGTTCACGTTATACACCCCGGGGGTATAAGCCAAACAGTGCTGTATGAGTTAGCGGGGTAGAGTTGACGCATGGCGAGCAAGAACTCCACGGCCGGCAAGCGCGCCGACGCGCTGCGCAGCATCGAGGCGATCGTGCAGGCCGCGAGCGAGTGCCTCGGGCGCAACCCAGAGGCGAGCCTGAGCGAGATCGCGCGGGCCGCGGCCGTGGGTCGGGTGACGCTGTACGGCCATTTCGCTTCCCGGGCGGAGGTTGTGGACGCGGCGATGAGCCGCGCCCTCGACCGGGGCAACGAGGTCCTGGACACGGTCGATATGACCGGTGACCCGCGGCTCGCCCTGGCCCGGTACATCGAAGCCGGGTGGCACCTAGTGGACGAGGCGCGGGCGCTGCTAGCCGCCGCGCAACGGGAGCTGTCCGCTGGGCGCATCCTCGAGCTGCACGCCGGGCCCGCCGCCCGGGTCGAGGCGCTGGTTGCGCGCGGCCGTGCCGAGGGTGTCTTCCGTACGGACCTGCCGGTCGCGTGGATGGTCAATGTGCTGCACGCGGTCATGCACAGTGCGGCAGAGGAGATCCGGGCCGGTCGCCTCACCTCCGAGCATGCGGCCGGCCACATCACGGCCACGGTGCTCGCCGCCTTCACACCGCCGGGCGCACCGGTGCCCGAGACCGGCGGCGGGGTCCAGCCGTAACCCGCGCGGAAAAGGTCCTGATCTGCGAGGCGTCCTCGTCCGCGAGGGCGGTCAGGGGGCGAGGGGCGTCTCGTGCGGAGTGAGGTCGTCGCACAGCCGTACGAAGCGGACCGGGTGGCGGTAGCAGCCAGCGCCGACAGCGGTATCGGCGACGAACTCGGCCACCAGGTCCGAACGAACCGTGCGGAACTCCGGCCCCCCAGCGGCTCCCCAGCCGGCGCTGAAATGCCACCCGTGCCAGGAGTGTTCGGATCCCGCGGGTGTCAGCCGCCGGCCCACATCGCACCGGACCGCGGTCGTCAACAGCGTGGTGCGCGATGGCTTGGCGTATAGCTCGTTCGGCCTTTCTGGAGAGACAGCCACTCGCCCTGCTGTGCAGGCTGGGTGTCGTCGCCACGGGACGGGTGGGCAATAGGTCCCGCTTCACGGATTGGAGCATCATGCGTGGTCGTCTCGTAACCGCTGCCACGAAGACCAGCATCGTCCTCGCGCTGCTGGGCCTGACCACCCCCGCCGTCCCTGCCACAGCTCAGCCCGCCCAGGTCGCGCAGCTGGTGCACGCACGTACCGTCCTGCTGCCCCTGAACGGCACGTTCGACGAAGAGGACGCCGAGCCGATCGACATCACCGGCAGCATCCGCGTCACGGTCGTCACCCGCACCGCGCCGGGCGGCGGAGGGACCGCACGCATCGTCAGCAACCTGGGCCGCACCATCGGCATCGGAGAGGACACCGGCGCCCGCTACCGCTTCGCCGGCGCCGACATCGACACCGTTGCCTATCCGCCCGACCCGGTCACCCCGCTGACCATCAGGCCCACCTTCCTCAAGTTCTGGCCGCCGGGCCCGATCGTTCCGCCCAACCCGATCCAGCCCGTCGAGGTGAACGTGACTCTCGCGGCGAACGGCACCATCAACAGCATCACCGCAGAGGTGGACGACGGGGACAGCGGCGGAGACATCGCCAGCGCCCAATCCTGACTTGCTCATGGAAGTCAATCCCACAGTTGAGGGGAGCCCGGCAAACTTGCCGGGCTCCCCTCAACTGTTTGCCACCATACGCCCAAGGACGGGGCAACTGCGCAGCCAGCGCACCCGCGTGCCCCGGGCCGCCCCAACGGGATGCACAACTACGAGCACATCGCCTACGGCACGGTCGACGTACCCGAGGACGTCGCCGCAGCCGTGCGGCGCTTCATGGCCTACTACGGCATCATGTTCGGCAACGTGAAAGTGGACAACCGGCACCTCATAGGCGGAGGTCAGACGGTACGCGCCAAGCGCAATACCCCGACTGCCCCCAAACGCCAAGAACATCCGGCGTGTCAGTATCCAACGGCGCGGCATCACCGCCTACGTTTCCGGCGTCTCCCGCCCCGCCCGGTAGGAGTTCTCCGGCATACCCCTCTTCCTGTCCGGCCTGTTCCTCGGCGCGCTGTCCGAAGGGCGCACCGCAACGCACACCTCATCAACGAACCAGACCCCCGCACACCCGGTCGACGGCATCCTGTGACGTCGGCCGTTCGTCCCCTATTGGGTCCTGCTCCGCGTCCGCCGGCGCCGGTCTGGCGGCCGTCCAGACCGGCGGACGGGGCACCGTCACGCAGGGGCGCCGAGCGGCGGGTGCTCAAGCACGCGGGGCTTGTACTCGACCAGCTGGATACGGCCGTCGAAGGTGCGGTGCTCGATCATCTCGAGGGCAACGTCCGGATAGCCGTCGTAGATGCGTTCTTCGCCCGTGGCCCCGGTGATCACCGGGAACATCACGACCCGGAAGCGGTCGACGAGTCCGGCGCGTAGCAGGGACCGGCACAGGCTGAGGCTGCCGATCGTGCTGAGGAGCCCCGAGCCGCTCGACTTCATGGCGCGGACCGCCTCGACGGCGTCGTCGCGGACGAGCGTGGAGTTGGCCCACGTCAGTGGCTCCTCGAGCGAGGAGGAGAACACCGCCTTGGAAGCTTGCGTGAGCTCGTCGACGGACGCCTCTTCCTCGGGCCTGAACTCGTCTTGGCCAGTCGGTACCTCGCCTGCGGCGAAGCCCGACATCAGGCGGTAGGTGTTCGCTCCCATCAGGTAGGTGGCCTCGGGCTGCTCGCCGAGCCATGCGAGGTACTCCGGGCCCTCAAGGCCCCAGAACCCGGGCCATCCCTCTCCCGATGCGTGGCCGTCGAGGGAGGTGATGAAGTCGACGAGAAGCTCCGACATGGCGGTGTCCTTTCCTAGCTGTCACGAGCTTGGACCGGCCGGGAACCACAAACTCATCGGCCGCGTTGTGGAGTAACGAGAAAACCCATGACACGGCAGCCGATCAGGTCGGCGGAGCGGCACTGCTCGGAGGGCCCGGAGGGCCGGCTCTCAAGATGGGTTCTGTGGGCTACGGAGCAATGTCCTCATCGCAGCCCTTGACCTGCGTGTGGCACTCGTCATCGACACCGGGCTTCCGACCTGTTCCGACTGCCGAGCCGCCCTACCGCTCCGGGGAGCGTCACCGCTGTCCTCGCGCCCGCGATTTCAGCAGCGGGGTGCCCTGGAGCGTCACAGAGATCGGTAGACCGCTCTTCAGGATCGCGACCACGTCGGCGTGGTCTCCCTCGGATATTCGGGCCAGGGAATCCCCCTTGACCGTTGGTTACCTCGATCTCGTTGGTGGGCTCGACATCCGTCCAGCGCAACTTCGCTACAGAGGGCCGGGCCAGCCGTCCCTCTACTTCGATCGCAATCTCGCCGTCCTTGAGGAGGGCGCGCAGGAGGCTGTGCTTGCGGACGCGGACGTATTCGATGAGGTCGTCGATCTCTAGATCACGTGGGTGGTACGCCGCTCGCCACGTGGTGATGTGCTGCAGTGTCAACCAGGCGCGGAGTTCGGTGGGGGGCGACATCTTGGGCTGCGGCTTGGCGGCCGATGGCATGGGCCAAGGTGCGGGAGTCTACGCCTGAGGTGAGGAGGTGAATGGCCTGCTCGGTGTCGATTCCGTACCTCACGCTCCAAGCCGTAGCAGGCCGTAGCCATGCTCCTACATGTTTCGGGGGCGCTGCCACCTCGTCCCTCCGCGCGGCAGCCGAAGAAGCTGACCGATTTCGAGAAGAAGACCGGCCGGCGCTACTCGGTCATGATCACGAACATCCGTCACATGTGGGCCATCGCGGGCTCGCACCAGATCCAGTTCCTCGACATCCCACAACACGACCGTGCCGAAGTCGGGGACGGATCCGCGGCCTCTCGTCATGACCCGCAAGGCCCTACACAGCGACGGCATGTTGATCTAGGGTTCCTTTGACCAAACGTACAACTGGCTTTCAATCAAAGGAGTGTTCGCGTGCGGCACTTGGCAAAGACAGTCCTCGGGATCACGTTGGCAACGGTCGTTGCGGTCGGCACCGCGGCGACGGCCCACTCCGCGGAGCGGCAGGCGGAGCCCCGCGCCGCGGCCGCCGGGCCGTGCTCGCCAGGTGTGGTGGTCCCCAGCACGACGGAGTACGACGGCATACCGGGCCCGAACTTCTGGAAGCTCGTGCAGTGCCTGGGCGCGCAGGGCGGCTACACCGGCCCCATCGACGGAGTGCTCGGCTACAACTCCTGGATGGGCGTTCAAAAGCGCCTGGACTCCCTGCTGTTCTACACCCCGCCCACATACACCGGGTCCGGGGACGTGGAGACGTGGAAGGGTCTCCAGCGGTACGCGGGGCACTACGGCACCTACGAGGGTCCGGTCGACGGATACCCGGGAGTGAACACATACAAGGGTCTCGCCTACGCACTCAACGAGCGCATCGCACTGCGTCACCCCTAGCTCCAAGGACCACCCCCGAGACCAGCCTGGTTCCCAGACCATTGCGGGACGGCGCGCGCATCGACCGACCACGGCGCAAAGGCCGATCTTGGGCATGAGTCCGCTGTCGCCCAATCTGCCCGACGAGGCCGGTCGGGCCGGTCTCGTCGCAGACGATCCCGGGGATGTCGGGCTGCCAACCACACCAGGATGACGTGGTTGGCAGGCTGATGTCCCATCAAACAATTTGTGCACGCGAGAAGTTGTCGATGGAGATGCCGGAGGTGACTCGCCCCTTCGGGGCCGGGTCGAGTCGATGGCTCAAGCGAACCTCGGGGATCAGGTGGCGCGCCGCCAGGGCGTCGCCAAGGTCACCAGGTCTGCCCCGGGTCGCGGGGGGCGCCGGACGGGGCGGGCAGGAATCCCGTACAGACGAAGTAGTCCACCGTCCGTGCGACCGCCACGCGGTCCACCGGCCTCAGGACAACGCCGTGGGTCGCCGCCGTGGTCTGCGCCGCGTTCCCGTCGAAGGTGAAGGGCGGCGGTGCTCTTCGGTGAATCGAACAGCTGACAAGTAGCAGAAGCGGCAGCTCACACCTCGGGTGGGCAGACCAGCCTGTCGTACATGGCGCGGGAGCATCCGCTGCGGCGTCAGCCAACGCAGTCCGCCCGTTGTCCCGGCGTGACGGCAGGGACACCGGGCGGGAGCGGCTGTCCGCGATCAGGGGCGCATTGACCCAGATCGCCGCTGGCAGCCACCACACTCTGGTGCTCGTTGCCGCTTCCACAAATGCCAATGACGTTGCCGTCTGATCTCGGCCCGCGTCGCCACGCCCAGGGCCCGTTTCGGCTACGTCAGACGAGCACGGCTCGCGGTGACACCCTTTCAGCGGCCGGGAAACCGCTCCGTGCTCTCCTGGAGGACCCAGCCGTTTCCGTCCGGGTCCGCGAATGTGGCAAGGGATCCGGGTGGTCACCCGAGGACGAGTTCCTCGGGCCCCGCCACACCACCACCGCGCGGCCGGACACGGAAGCGGCCGGCGCTGCAAGGCCGGGCCCGCAGCATGGACCCGGCCCCAGGCCGGCTACTTGTCGGCATCAGGCGTGATGCCCGCCTGTCACCACAGAGAGATATACGGCGACATCGCCGGATACCAGGCCAACGCGACACACGGCAGCAGGCACACCCGGGCCGCCGTCAGCGACCAGCCGAGCCGTCGCGGCCGCAGCTGCTCACGCGAGACCAGGGCCAGGCTCAGCAGGAGCGAGACCGTGAGTCCGATGCTGGACCACTTCATGTACGGGACGTCCGCGAGGTAGACGTACGGGTCATCTCGCCAGGTCCACAGGGTCCGGGCCACGACAAGGGTCAGGAGCGCCTCTGCGGCGACGATCCACACCCCAGGCCCTGGCCGCATCAGTACCACTCCAGCTTGGGTCGGTAGATCCAGATGTTCATCTTCGGCTCGGCGCTCCTCTGCGCGGCAAGGCTCCGGTACTTGTAGTTCTTGTTGTGCTGGGACACGTAGATCTTCCCATTGCTGATCTTGGTGATGATCGAAGCGTGGTCGACCTTCCCGTCGTTCTTCCAGTCGTCGAAGATGATGTTACCGATGAACGCGTTGCTCGTGTTCCGCTTGGAACGGAGCATGTGCCGCTCCATGAAGGTCTTCAGGTACCCCGCGCCCGCATCTTCCAGCGGTAGGTGACGCCGTCGGTCAGCAGTCCGTGACACCCTTGAAGCAGCCCGGTCGCCGTCCTGGACGCCTGCCGCCAGTGAGCAGCGGGATCGTGGTCTGGAAGGCGCCGGTCGCCAAGTCGGTGGGCACCTCGGGCACGGGGGCCTTGGAGTGTCGCCCGTGAAACCCTTCCAGGAGCTCCAGGCAGGCGAGTAATCGATGCCGTCGTACCTACAGGGCCGCACTTACCGTCGGGCAGCTGCGACACCTCGGGCACAGCGAGGGCCGCGGCCTCCATGGCGTCGACGTCGGGGTGTCCGAGGTGAGCGTGTACCTGGTGTCGCTGTACGCCGGGTCCGGCTCAATGGCGCACCAGACGCGCACGCGCTGCAGCTCGGCGTCGTTCGCCGTCATTGACAGCGCCGGTGTACGCGAGGTGACTACGTTGGTGCCGGTGGGCGGCGACAGGGAGGGCGCGCTCGGCACTTCGGGGTAGTACTTGTAGGTGATCTTCAGGTGCGGTTCGGTCGAGCCGTCAACGGAGACGTAGTTGGCAGACCGGAAGCGGCGCCAGGTGTAGGACTCGGTTTCGTCGACGCCACGGATCAGCAGGCCGTGCGATCCACGCCTTGACAATGGCGTCGATGTCGCAACTCATCGTGCCGGCCGGTCCGATCGCCGCAACGGCACCAGGCGGGACTTCATCCGCGCCGGCCTGATCATCCGCATCCGAGCTCACCCCCGAGCACACGGCGGTAATGTGCACGTGGCAGCGGGCCCATGCAGGGGGGTAATGGTGGGGCGAAAGGTGCGACGAGCTGCGGGAACGCATTCCTTCACGGATCTGCTGCGGCATCCGAGTCGCGTCGTCGAGCAGTTGACAGCAAGCACTGGACCTCGTGCAGCGGCGGACGTTGCAGCGTTGAACGCGGGAGAGGTGCTGGAGGTCTCCGCGTTCGTCCGTGACAACAATCGTTTCCGGCAAGGATTCCTCATTCTTGATCTCGCCGCAGCGTCTCCAGTGGCATGGCTGCCGTTTCGATTCTTCGGCCGGTCCGGTGAAGGCGTTGCCTTGGTTCCTCCGTTCCACGTCCATGGGGCAGGTCCGGTTTCCGGCCCTGGAAGTCAGGCACTCGACAAGGGACTGCGCTGTCTTCTGTCCGTACAAGCCGCTGATCGCTATTGGGAGCTCGCCATCCCTGCCGTGGATGTTCCTCTGGTCCGTGCTGCGCTGCTCGGGGGCAACTCCGGAGGATTGACACGGGCCCTCGCAGGGCGTGAGGGAATCAAGGCGAGGTGACCGAACAGCCCGCAGGCACAGGCGACGCGTCTTCGGCTCCGTTCAACCCAGGGCAACCCTTCGACGCCGAACCCACGTTGGAGTGAATGCTGTGGGCCGTCCGCCGCACGACGACGGGGTGTGGTCCGTCGTTCACGATCGTGTCGGGACGGTGCCGTCGGCGCAGATCCCGATCTCCCGGGCCACCTCGGTGACCGTCTTCCAGGAGGACCGGACCAGCGCGACCACATCCCGCTTGAACTCCGCCGTATACCGCCTGCTGCGGTTGCTCTTGCTTCCCACCCGGCACTACTTCCTCTGGAACCTCACGTCCCGATCTCCAGGTGACCAACATCAATGGGAAGCCTCAAGCCCTTGATCTCAACCGGATACGCGCACCTGTGCAGCAATTGCGCCGAACTGCCCGGCGGTGCGAACCGCAGGCGTGGCTGTTGGGCAGCAGCGTGCACGGCTGGCCGGGGTGTGGTGCCCGATCGTGCGAACGGGTTTCCTCAGTTGGGACCACGCGCTCAAGCCCCGGGCCGCGGTGCGGCGGGACGAAGCGATCCCTGGGCGCGTCGTATCGATGAGTACGACATCCCCTCGACGTATCTCGGTCGCGTCGATCTGCTCGATCAACAGTCGGGCCCCGGACGGAATGTAGGCCTCATTCGGGTGCCGCTCGAGGGCGTGCCGGCCGGAGGCGACCTTCATCCAGCGGCCGTTTCCCTTTGGCCGTTGGCGTCGTAGGTCTACGACGTGCCCTTCCTTCCCCTGGGCGGCTGACTGTGCCGCATCCGCGATCGCGGAAGCCGCAGGTGTCCGCGCCCGCGAATCAGTTGGACGCCTCGGGTGCCGGCGCCGGCAGGGACGCGGAGCAGGTCGCCCGGCCGAACTCACCGCTGGCCGTGGCGCTCTGCACGTGCTGCGCGCGCACGGCGACCGCGCAGCGGGCCTGGCCGCCCTGCTCGCCCAGGGTGATGCTGATGACGGGGTTCTGTCCGAGAGGGACCTCGACCGTCTTCTTCCAGGGCAGTCGGGCGCCGGAGACGGACACCGCCGTACCCTGCTCGCTTGCCCCCTGGTAGCTGAGGTTGGCAGTCCCCTCGCCGGTCACCTCGTACGTCACCCGCGCGGTAGGGACCTCGGGCTCGGCCTTGTCCTCGTCGCCGGTGCCGCGCACCACACCGAACAGCACGAAGCCGAGGCACAGCACGAGGACGCTGATGGCCGCGATCAGCACAGGGCGGTCGGAATGGGCCTTGTGGCCGCCGTCCTCGGTGCCGGTCTGGGGAGTCCCGCAGTCTGCGCCGTTCCCGGCCTCGGCGCCGACCGTCTCGGTCGCCCCCGGAGTGCCTGCGTCCGCCCTCGCATGCTCGACGGCGGACGTGATGGGCTCCGCCTCGCGTGTCTCGCTGTTCACCCGAACTCCCCTCACCAGCAGGCCCGGACGGGCCCCGCCCGATCCAAAAGGTGTGGAGTGACCGCTGTCAAGGGATCTTGACCTGGCGCCCATGGTTGGCCTGATCTCATTGCCCAGCTTTGCGGGAAGATCCCGCACGGAAGAGTGAAGCAGCAGCTCAGACACAAACAGACGTGTGTTTGAGGTGAGTTGTGCAAATGGTCCGCGCGATTGACATGGACAGGGCGCCCGGTGTTAGGACTCTCGGCTGCCGACTGTCGTCCGGCAGCCGGTATTTGGTTCCTTCGAAGGGAAACCGATGCACAGACCACGGGCCGCAAGGCTCTTGGCCTCAAGTGCGGCGCTGGCGGTCCTTGCGACCGCCGCGCCGATGACACCGGCGTTCGCAGCGCCACCCGATACGGGCCGACTTGCCGACGGCCTCCACGACTTCTTCACGGACGACAGCACCGAACCGGCTGATCCGCCGAAGCTCCCCGACACCGACGTCGCGGCCAGTGACAAGCTCGCCAAGGCGAAGAACGCTCCGAAGGCCAAGCGGGTCAAGGAGCTGACGGATCGACGGACGCCGTACTCCCGTCACTGGCGCATGTCGGACGGGCGGGTCCAGTCCGAGGTCTCGGCCGTGCCCACCTCGTACGAGACGGGCAAGGGCGAGGACGCCGAGTGGAAGCCGATCGACACCGCGGTCACCGACACCGGCCGCAAGGGTTTCGAGAAGGCGAACACCACCAACCTCGCCCGCACCTACTTCGGTTCACGCCCCGGTGAGCTGGTCCGCTTCGAGCTCGACGAGGGCCACTGGGTCGCCATCGGCCTGAAGAACGCCGGAGCCTCGAAACTGATCCCGGCGGTCGACCGCAACAAGATCACCTACAAGGATGCCCTGGGCCAAGGGATCGATCTCTCCTACACCGTCGGCAACGGCGGCGTGAAGGAGGACATCGTCCTCAACGAGCGGCCGAAGGGCACGCCTTCCTACGAGTTCACGCTCACCACGGACGGCCTGACTGCGAAGTCGGAGAAGGACGGCACCATCTCGCTGTACGGCGAGAACTCCCCCGCCGGCACCCCCGCGTTGGTGATCCCCGCGCCGTTCATGACGGATGCGAAGAAGGACGCCTCCTCGGCGTACGGCACCGTCGGCACCGACGCCGTCCGTCAGGTCCTGTCCGGCAAGGACGGCTCGTACGGCGTCAGCCTGAAGCCGGACGCCAAGTGGCTTGCGTCGCCTGAGCGCCAGTACCCGGTGACGGTCGACCCGACAGTGACGATCGCGCCGACGCCCTCGCAGTCCGCGGACGCGATGATCTCCTCGGACGACCCGAATGCCAACTACGGGGACCTCTGGCGTCTTTCGGTCGGCAACACCAGCACCGGCACATCGCGTGCGCTGCTGCGCTTCGGCCTGTCCGGCATACCCGTCGGCACACAGGTGGATGCGGCTGAACTGAAGCTGTACTACGACCAAACGCACACCACAGGCGCCACCGAGGTCCAGCTGGAGGCGCACCGCGCCACCACGGCGTGGACCGAGGCGGGCGCCACCTGGAACAACGCAGGCGGCATCACCGGTGAGCTGTCCGGCACGTCAGTCCTCGTCGACGACGGCGACTCCGGCACCACAGCCGCCCAGGGCGCCTGGCCCACCTCCGGGAACACCGCGTACACGCAGTACGCGATCGGGCAGGACTACCGGTACAACAAGGACACCACAGCGGGTGACACGTACACCTGGCGGCCGAACCTCCCCGAGGACGGTGAGTACCAGGTCGACGTGCACCACGTCCCGGCCTTTGACCGCGCCACCAACGCGCCCTACACGGTGACGTACGACGGCGGCACCAAGACCTACCAGGTCAACCAGCAGGCCGGCACCGAAGGTGTCTGGAAACCGCTGGGCAAGCACGCGTTCAAGGCGGGCACCACCGGCCAGGTCGTGCTCGGCGACGGCCCCGCCTCGGCCTCCACGATCGTGCTCGCGGACGCGGTGCGCTTCACCAAGGGCGGTGTGGTCACCAAGCAGCCGCAGCAGGTGAACACCTGGCACTCCTTCCCGGTGACCAAGACCGTCCAGCAGTGGCTCGACGGCACCTACGAGAACCACGGCTTCGTGGTGAAGGCCGCCGACGAGTCCGCGAGCGCCCCCAAGGGCGGCCCGCGGTACGAGGCCGCCGAGTACGCCTACAAGGGCGAGGCCGCCAACTACCCGAAGCTGGTCCTCACCTGGGGCAACCAGGGCGTCGACGTCAACCCGCCGAAGGTCATCCACTCCACCGGTGCCGAGCTGAGCTGGCCCGCGTACACCGACCCGTCGACCTCGCAGGGCGACGACATCGTCGAGTATCAGGTCCACCGCAGCGTCTTCCAGCACTTCAAGCCGTCCTCGCAGACCCTGGTCTCCCCGGTCGCCAAGGACACACGCGCGTACACGGACACCTCGGCCCGGCCGACCCCGGCCGACTCCGCAGAGGAGTTCGGCGACGCGTATTACTACATGGTCGCGGTGAAGACCCGAGACGGACAGATCCTCCCGTCCACCACGGAGCTGGTGCGTCTGCCGAAGGCCGGCCGCACCACAGTGGTCCTGCAGTCCGGGCAGAGCGACACCACGCTCTCCGCCACCGAGTCCGCCACCGGTCACGACACGCTCAACGACGCGGGTGTCGCCCACCCGTGGCTGTCGGTGGGCAACAACTCGGCCACCTACGGCAACACCCGTGCCGTGCTGAAGTTCCCCAGCGTCAGCGAGATCCCGAGCAACGCCCGGGTCCTCGAGGCGCAGCTGAACATGTGGGGCTTCCAGACCACGACCGACTCGTCCGGTGCGATCTACGAGGCGCACGGCCTGACCCGCGACTTCGACGAGGCGACGGCGTCCTGGACGAAGGCGAACTCGACCACCTCGTGGACCACGGCCGGTGGTGACATGGACGCCGCCGTCTCCGACACGGTGGGCACGGTCACCAACGACCCGGCGCGTCAGTGGTGGTCCGTGACCTCGCTGGCCCAGGGCTGGATATCCAACCCGTCGAGCAACCATGGCCTGGCCGTCAAGCTGCGCGACGAGTCCACCGGCGGCCCGCGTGAACGGACCCTCTTCCTCTCCTCCGAGGCCGAGGAGCCTCAGCTGCGCCCGCAGCTGGTCGTCACGTACCTGACGAAGTCGACGGAGGCGACCTACCACGCCCCGTACACGCCGTCCCGGATGATCCCGGGCGACGAGTACACCGCCGACGTCACCCTCACCAACACCACGACCAGCGCCTGGGCGGCGGGCGACTATGCGCTCTCCTACACCTGGTCGCTCCCGGACGGCACCGACGCCACCACCGGCGGCAACCAGCTGGAGACGGCGCTGCCGGAGGAGGTTCTGCCCGGTGACTCGGTCACCGTGCCGGCAAAGCTGAAGGCCCCGATCAACTCGGACTCCGGCAACAAGCGCCTGGACTACGTGCTGAAGTGGGACCTCAAGAACACCGCCACCGGGACCTGGCTGTCCGCCGGCGAGGGCATCGCCCCGCTGGCGCAGAACGTCCGCACCGAGGACCCGACCTCCAACCAGCTCGGCCTGGAGAAGTTCTACTCCTACGCGGGCAAGAACACCGGTGCGGGTTCGTCGCTGATGACGAACCTGTACGCGGGCAACAGTGTCTGGCAGTACAACGCGTTCTCCAACCCGGGCCGCGGCATCACCACCTTCGCCCGGTTCGCGTACAACTCCCAGGACACCTCCGACACGGTGCTCGGCCACGGCTGGTCGGCTCAGGCCGCGATGCCGCTACGACTGGGCGCCGCGCTGGACTTCCACCCCAACCCCCACCCGACCGAGGTCACCCTCCCGGACGGTGACGGCACCGCCCATGTCTTCCGCAAGCAGGAGGACGGGACGTGGCTGGCCCCGGCGGGCGTGCACTACCTGCTGCGGCAGGGCACCGGCGTGGACTGCACCCCCGACAAGGACGGCGACCCGAGGGCCTGGTCGCTGACCCGCCCGGACCGCACCCAGTTCTTCTTCGACTGCGACGGCTACCTCACGTCGATCGTCGACAAGAACGGCAACACGCAGACCTACACGTACGCCGAGCGGAAGTCGAACAACAAGCCGGTCAAGTTCCTCACCTACATCGAGGACCCGGCCGCCCGGCAGTCGCTGACGGTCGAGTACTACACGAAGGCCGACACCAACAGCCCGAAGATCATCGACCACGTCAAGTCGATGACCGACATCTCGGGCCGGAAGCTCACCTTCGAGTACTCCGACAAGGGCCTGCTCACCACCTTCACCGACGGTGCCGGCAGTGCGCAGCCCAAGGTGTTCCGCTTCACGTACGACATGGAGCAGGGCAACAAGAACGCCAAGCTGGTCAAGGTCACCGACCCGCGCGGCAACAGCACTTCGCTCGACTACTACTACCCCAGCGAGGGCGACGACCCGAAGTTCCACTGGAACACCCAGACGCTGACGGACCGCCTCGGCGGGACCACGCAGTACGCATACACCGATCCGGACGGCACATCGGGCTCGGTCATCGACACCAAGGTGACCGACGCCGAGAACCACGCCACCCGGTACCTCCTGGACGGCTACGGCCGCGCCACGGCGATGACCAACGCCAAGTCCGAGACCACGAAGACGGCCTGGGACACGGACAACAACGTGACGCGCCTGGAGGAGGCCAACGGCGCCGTCACCACCTGGAAGTACGACCCCAACACCGGCTATCCGCTGGAGATGAAGGACGCCGAGGCCAACAAGAACGACACCGCGGCACAGACCCTCACCTACTCCTACGGGCTCGACGGCCATATCGCGGACCTCTTCGAGAAGAAGTCCCCGGAAGGCCGCACCTACCGGTTCGGCTATGACACCAAGGGCAACCTGACGTCGGTCACCGACCCGAAGGGTGTCGCCACGGCGACCGAGGGCGACTACACCTCGCGCACGGAATACGACGCCTACGGCCAGGTCATCAAGGAGACCGACGCCAACGGACACGCCACGCAGTACAGCGAGTTCCAGCCGGCCGGCTACCCGAAGACCATCACGGACGCGGCCGGTCACCCCTCGACCTTCGCCTACGACGCGCGCGGCAATGTCACCAAGGTCACCAACGCCCAGGACGCCGAGGTCAGCCAGACCTACGACACCTTCGGCCGACCGCTGGAAAAGCGCGAGCCGAAGGACCAGCGGGCCGGCGAGTTCCTCGTCACACCCGCACCGGTCTACGACGCCAACGACAACATCACCAAGGCCATCGCCCCCAACGGGAGCGAGACCACAGCGGTGTTCGACAAGGCGGACCAGCGCGTGGAGACGGTCAAGCCGTCGGACGAGCCCACCGGTCCGGTGCGCAAGTCCACATCCGTCTACGACAAGGTCGGCAACCTCGTCTCGGCCACCGGTGCACAGGGCAACCTCACCGCGACCGAGGGCGACTTCACCGCCACCACTGCCTACGACCCGATCTATCAGGCCGTCGAAATGGTGGACGCCGAAGGCAACAAGGCCTCGGTGGAGTACGACAACGTCGGCAATGTCGTCAAGGTGGTGGACGCCCGCAAGAACGCCACCCCGGACACGGGCGACTACACCAGCCGCTACGAGTACGACCTCAACCACCGGGTCAAGCGCACGATCGACGCGCTGGAGTGGGCCACGTCGGTCCGCTACGACAAGGACGGCCTCCAGATCGCGCAGACCGACGCGGAGGGCAACGAGTCGCTCGCGACGTACGACGAACGCGGCGCGCTGGTGGAGTCCAAGGTGCCGGTCAAGGAGGACGGCTCCGGGACCATCACCTACCGCACGACCCAGTACGAGTACGACCAGGTCGGCAACCGTACGAAGACGATCACTCCGCGCGGAGTCGCCACTGGCGGCGACGCCACGGACTTCTTGTCGGAGACGGTCTACGACGAGCTCAACCGGGTCAAGGAGGAACGCTCGCCCTACGACAAGGACGACACGACCTACTCCTCGCCGGACTCGGTGTTCTACTCATACGACTCCGTCGGCAACCTCGAGTCGGTCTCCGCTCCACCATCTGACGGCCAGAGCGTCCGCAACATCACCGAGTACACGTACTTCGACAACGGCTGGACCCGTACGGCGAAGGACCCGTGGGACATCACCACGGCCTACGAGTACAACAAGCTCGGCCAGCAGACGAAGAACACACTGACCTCGGCAGGCGGCTCCCAGCAGCGCACCCTGACCTGGGACTACTACCCGTCGGGCAACAAGAAGGCCCGCTCGGACGACGGTGTGCCCGTAGGCAACCAGGTCGTCCTGGTGGACAGTTCGGACTTCAACAACACCGCGACCCAGGGCTCCTGGGCACGGACGCAGGCCGAGCAGCAGTACGGCTACGACACGTACTCGCATCCCGCGGGCACCGGCAGCGCCTCGCTGTCGTGGCAGCTGAACATCCCGCAGAACGGCACGTACGAGGTACTCGTCCGGTACCCGAAGATGACGGGTGCCGCGTCCGACGCCAAGTTCAAGGTCGACCACGACGGCGGCAGCACCACCAGGACCGTCGACCAGACCGCGAACACCGGCACCTGGGTCACACTCGGGTCCTACGCGTTCGTCGAGGACGGCCCGCAGAAGGTCACACTGACCGACCAGGCGAACGGCACCGTGCTCGCCGACGCGGTGAAGCTGGTCCGCTCGAACTCTGGCGAGACGGACAACGAGAAGAAGGACTTCACCTACAGCTACAACGCGAACGGCAACATGACCGAGGTCCACGACCTCTCGCCCGCCGCGAAGATCGACACGTACAAGATCTCCTACGACGGCCTCAACCACATCACCAGGGTCGAGGAGTTCGCAGGCACCGAGGTGAAGAACACCACCGCGCTGACCTACGACGAGAACGGCAACCCCGTCACGTCCACGCACGATCTGACCTGGACGAAGATCGAGTACGACGAGCGCGACATGGTCAAGAAGGTGACCAACGCCGATGCGCCCACCGCGGGCGATCAGCAGATCACCTCCATGACCTACACCGGCCGCGGTCAGCTCCTCAAGCAGACCAAGCCCAACGGCAACACGCTCGACATGCGCTACTACCCCGACGGATCGGTGGAACAGTCCGTCGAAGAGACGTCGGGCGGCGCAGTGGTGGCGCAGCACGACCTGGAGTACTCGCCCAACGGGCACCGCTCCAAGGACGTGCTGAAACTGATGAACGCCGATGACAACACGGCCTACATCGACAACACGTACGCCTTCGACTACGACCCGCAGGACCGCGTCACCAAGGTCACCAAGAGCGGTGACGACGCGTCCACCGAGTCGTACCGGTACGACCGCAACAGCAACATCGTCGAGCAGACGCTCGACGGGACCACCACGACCCAGCGGTACGACCGCAACCGGCTGTTGTCGGCCAGCTCGGGCGGGGTCACCTCCACGTACAACTACGACCCGCTGGGCCGGCTCGACACCGTCAGCACAGGTGGTCAGACCGTCGAGAAGCACTACTACGACGGCTTCGACCGCGAGGCGAAGGTCCGCCAGGGCGTGGGTGCCACCGCGGTGGTCACGTCGTACGCCTACGACCCGTTCGACCGCACGGTCTCCCAGACCACTTCGGGCGACCAGGGCGAGACCACGGCGTTCACCTATCTCGCCATGGACAAGACGCTCCTGCGCGAGACGGTCGACGGCAAGGCGGACAAGGACTACCAGTACATAGCCGGTGGTCAGCGCGCCACGCAGATCAAGCACAAGGACGACGGCGCCAAGGAGATCTCGCAGTACGTCACGAGCCCGCGCGGCGATGTCGAGGCGATCACGAAGGAGGACGGCAAGACCCGTTCCACATACGGCTACACGGCTTACGGTTCGGACGACCAGTCCCAGATGACCGGTGCGGACAAGCCGGCCAGCGGCACCGAGGGCAAGAGCGACTACAACTCCTTCCGCTTCAACTCCTCACGCTGGGACGGCGCTTCGGGCACGTACGACATGGGCTTCCGCAACTACGACCCGGGGCTCAACCGCTTCCTGACCCGGGACTCGTACAGCGGTGCTCTGGCCGACATGTCCCTGGCCACGGACCCCTTCACCGGCAACCGGTACGCGTTCGCCGGCGGCAACCCGATCAGCTTCGTCGAAATCGACGGACACCTGTTCGGTCTGTCGCTCTCGGACATCGGCCATGCCGCGCTCGACGTGGTCGGCCTGGTCCCGGTGGTCGGTGAGGTCGCCGACGTCGCCAACGGCATCTGGTACGCCGCCGAGGGCAACTACGTCGACGCCGCACTGTCGCTGAGCTCGGCGATCCCGCTCGCGGGATACGCGGCCACTGCCGTCAAGGCGGGCCGGTACGTCGAGAAGGGCGTCAACGCCGTGGACTCGGCCAACGACGTCCGCAAGACGGCGGACAACGCCGGCGACGCGGCCAACGCCGGCAAGGTCGACGCGCCGACGACAAAGTCGCCGGACAGCCCGCAGGCACCCGCCTGCAAGGTGAACAGCTTCCTGCCAGGGACGAAGGTCGTCCTCGCGGACGGCGCGACCCGGGACATCGAGAAGCTGAAAGTCGGCGACCTGGTTGTGGCCACCGACCCGGAGACCGGGGACACCCGGGCCCGGGCGGTGACCGAGACGCGTGAGCACGAGGGCGTCAAGGACCTCGTCACGCTGACGGTCGACACCGCTGGCAAGGGAAAGGCGCTCAAGCTCACCTCGACCGCCGCGCACCTGTACTGGCTGCCGGACTTCGGCAAGTGGGTCCAGGCCACGGACCTCAAGTCCGGAATGTGGCTGCAGACCTCGGCCGGCACCTGGGTCCAGATCACCGCGGTCGATACCGCCCACCACTCGGCCAAGGTACACAACCTGTCGGTCGAGGGTGTCCACACGTACTACGTGGGCACGGGCAGCACCTCGGTCCTGGTCCACAACTGCGGCTACAAGGACGAGGCTGTCAGGGCGCAGCAGCGCGCCCAGGAACTCGCCAACCAGCTGCACTTCATCAAGGAGAAGAACGTCACCGTGGCGGTGATCGGGGTCCGCAAGAAGGGCACCACCGACATCATCGAGAAGGTGGGCATGAGCTCCGGCCAGCAGGAGAAGCTCCTGAAGCTCTCCGACGGCGAGGAGTTCGTACCCGGCCAGCTGGTGCCGGGACGGTCGACCAAGCAGGGCAACCCCGCCTTCGAGCACGCCGAGGAATCGGTGTTCCGATGGCTGGAGGCGAACCCGGACTACGAAGTGCTCTACGGCGGTACCTCGAAGAACGTGTGCTCCGACATCTGCGCTCCGCTGGTGGAGCGCACAATGGAGTTGGGCGGTGAGGTCTTCGCCGGAGCGGACGACAAGACCGACTTCCGCACGTTCTGGCGACTGAGGCGCTAGCAGTCACCCTGGCACCGCACACCGTGCCGTGACCGTCGCACACAGAGCGCCCGGCCGGGAACCATTCCGGCCGGGCGTTCGTGCCTGCGACGGTTCAGCTCCTGATCTCCTCACCGGCCTCGCCGACCTCGCCTGCCTCGTCAGCGAGGCGCCACAGGTGGACCGCTGCGTCCTGGCCGGCGACAGTGCACCACATACCCGGCCCCGCGGATCGCGGGCTGCCCGCCACGGGCACCGGGTAGGCGATCCGTCCGCGCACCGACATGGACCGGGGATCCACCAGCCAGTGCCTCGGCACCTCGGCGTACTCCTCGGTGCTCACGACGGCACCGTCCTCGTACGGGTACGCGCCTTCGTAGTCCCACCGGGCCATGTCATCACCGGGAACGGGCGGCAGCACAGCCCTGGCATCCACCCGGCGCAGCTGTTCCCCGTCTGCGGCGTCATGCAGGTACAGGGCCCACTGCCCAGGGTCGGTGCACAGGAAGTGGCGCCCCGAAGGGCTGACCGACTGGAGGATCTCGCCCTCGGCCCGCGCCACAGCGAGCGCTCTTCCGTCGCGGCGGCCCCACAGCACCGGGGCGTCATCGTCTCCCTGCGCGATGCTCAGCCCCATGCAGGCGGGGTCAGGGTGCGGGAAGTGGACAGAACCGGCTCCCACGGTCATCGTCTCCGCCCGGCACAGAACCTCACCGTCGGCGGCATCGAGGACCAGCCACTCCTCATACGGCCGCCGGCCTTCGGCGTACTGCCGGACGTGGACCCACACCGTCTTGCCGTCCACGGAAAACGCGGCCGAGCCCTGGTCGGGGTTCTGGTGGCGGGGATCGTCCCGGTACGAAGCGAGCGGAGCCCGGGTCCACGCACAAGTGGCGGTGGCCCAGCAGCCGTGCGGTAGCTCCCACAGGACCTCCCCGGTCCGGTCCACGGCCTGCACGCTGTGCACCCCGGAGAACACCGCGACATCGCCGCCGGGCGACACGGTCGCCCCGCCGAACCTCCGGGGCCACGGAGCGGGGAAGCGGAACTGCGCGCCCGCACCGCCGATTTCGGCCACGGCTAGCTCCTCGTCACCGTGCTGGACAAGCAGGAGGCGCCCTGACCAGGGCAGCAGCTGCACGGCATCGGCGCGGGCGGAGCCGAGCGGAAGAGGCACCGTGGCCACGAGGCGGGCCGTGTGGTGCACAGCGTCTGCGTGTATGGGATCGGTGGACATGCACGGCATGTTGGCACACACGCCGGGGGGATTTCCCTCAGAGGTGCTTGCCGGCGGCCGCGGGGCCGGGTCGGTAGTTGGCGTCACGCGTGCGCGGCACGCGCGGGGCTCGCGGCACGCGTGCCACGCGGCGGATCATCTGCTGCACCCTGCAGGACGCCTCCGGACTCGTCGACATCGCCTTCTTCAAGGACTCCCACGGGCACGTCGCGCGCGCCGTGTTCCACTCCGGGCTGCTGCTGGTACGTGGTCGGGTGGAAACCCGCGGCCCGTGCCGCACCGTCGTCGGCGAGATGGCCTGGGACCTGGACGAGGTGGCCGCCGCCCGCCGCGACCACGGTCCCCGGGCCGCCCTCGATCTGCTCGGCCGCACGAGCCCGGCCCTCACCCCGGCTTAGCCGTCCACCCCGCAGCGCACACTCGTCGACGGCACCTTCGGGGCCGACTGCACTTGTACGCAGACCGAAGCCGACAGGTTCCCGAATTCTTGGAGGGGGTCGAGCGTGGACCTGCCGGTCCTCTCGGGGCATATGCGGGGGTGTGTGCGATGGGTTCAGCGACTTCGCGGGGGCATTCTCGAGCATCCGGTTTCGGCATACACCCTTGTGTGCACCGTAGGGCACGGCTGTGCGTGCATACCTTTGGCATTTTTAGGGTGCTGCGGGGCAGCCACTCAGCGACACAGCTGGTCAATCGTGTTCTCGAAGTCAGGGAACTCTTGGGCGGCCAGTTTGATCACGTCGGCAGGCGGGCGCCGGCCTTGCGGGGCGAAGCGTTCGGCGATGGCGGCACGCTCCGGGCTGGATCGCGGACGCCAGTCAGGCTCGTATGTGTCAGTGAAAGAGGGGATCGTTTCGAAGGGGCCGTAGCCGCCCGCAAGCAGCCACAGGAAGTCGGCCAAGTCTCGTGCGACGACAGCGGTCTCGCCCTCGGAGCCAAGGAAGACAATGGGCTGATCGGCAATATCCTCGTCAGGGCGGACAAGCCAGAACGCTGCGTAGCCTCCGGCGCCGTTCTGCCCGAACACCCGGAAATCGTCACCGGTCAGCTCCGTGTTTCCGGTCCATGCCTGAATCCAGTCCGTGGTCTCGTCAGCAGACAGGAAGCGATGGAAGGGCTCGAAATCAACCCCGCCACCGGCGTCGTAGCTGAAAGGGACAGCGAGCGCGGCGGCAAGCGCATCTGGAAACTCGCGATCATCGGCGGTCATCACTGGCGCAGGATATCGGCCGGTCAGACCGTCGCGGCAATCGGATCGACACGTTCGCCTGGACCACCTGGTGACGCACACTCCTCAAGGTTGAATCGGATCGGCCTGCTTGCTGTGGCGCGCCGCCATGACGTACTTCATGGCCGCCGACGTCGCCAGCCCGAACATGGGTATCAGATGGACAGGGTCGGCCGTGCGTCGGGCTTCGTCGTAGATTCGGTCCTGACGCAGCCTGCTGGCGCTGATACCGACCCGCTCGAAGACGGTCTTCGTGGCCTCGGTACTGATGTTCGGCCCAGCCTCGTCGGCTGCGGAGACCCTGCTGACCAGTAGGTGGGGGTTGGTGGTTCTGGGCCGACAACATAGCCGCTCGCAGCCATACTGTCGCCAACTCGGTGATGAGCTCGTCGGGATAGACGATGTGATCAAGGCGTCCCCCGGCGACGGACACGCAGATGCCTCGGCTCGGTCTGGGTCGTTGAGCAGCAACGATGGCAGGCCGTCGTGGGTCAAGGCGCGGACGGTGGCGAGCGCGACGATGAACTGGCTCCTGACGGTGCGCCGATCAGTCTGCTGCGCGAGTCGCCAGGGTGTGCGTCAGCCGGCGCGGGATGCCGCCTGCCGCTGTCAGGGCTCCTTCTTGCTGCGAGCTGCGGGTTCGTCGACTGTGATCAAGGAGAGTGCTCTTCTGGCCCGGCGTTCGACAAGGCTCGTGCCGATGACCAGCTTCCGTTCCGCATCGCCGTCAGCCGGGCAGGAACCTCATGCCGGCGCGCCGGCACAGGAGGAAGGCACTGCAGCACGTCCGCCCTGCAACGTCTGCATGGGCATCCCCCCGATAGGCAAGAAGGAAGGGGCAGGTGCTCCCCATGGCATCAGCATCGCCGGTGAAGGCCCGCCAAGGCGCGTCTCCTCAGACGCCTCCCCCGCGGACCGAACGCGCGGTTTCACCCCTGCTAGCAGGGGCCATGGCGGGCACCCTGCTCTTCTCCATGACAGCCGACAGCGGACGCCAGCCGAACGATCACCTCGATGCACGTACCTCTGGCGGTCTCATCGTTGTCGCCGAACCAAAAACTCATCCCCGGGGCGGCGTCGTTCGGTGCCTACTGCCTCTGCAGCACACGAGGGCGGGACATAAGGATCCAGAGCATCCGGTACGAAGCCTTCTTGCGACCGCTCAACGTCTCGTTCCAGTTGCGCAATGGGGACGCCAGTGCGGCAAGCATCACGTCCGTCAGGGGCGCGCCGCCCGAATTCGTGGATCCAGACCGCCACACGCGCACCCCCAGGCCCGGGACGTACGAACAACTCGAACCGGGTCGACGGATCACCCAGACCTGCGCCAATGTGACTGAAGGAGGGAACGGGTTAACCGAACTCCTATTCGTTGTCACGGCGGGGGAACAGGGCGCAGTGATCAACCGCGCGTGGATCGACTACACGGTGGACGGGATCGAAGCCCGACGGTTCACGCTGGACCTGCACTGGAAGATGGTTCTCACCGGACACCGAGTACCGGACAGCGACTCCCGGAGCAGTTGTGAGCCTTCAGCACCGCCTCATGGCTCGTAGGCAGCGCCAGACACAGCGGGCGAACGCCTCTGACCAGTACAACTCGATCCACCCCGCCGCACATCACGGCCACGCCGCCGTACCCGGGGCATACGCCCTCTCTCGACGCTGGTGGGCACGGGCTGATCACTGAGTCCGATGGCCGGCTCCGTGAGCGGGTACGAGAACGGGAGGCCGTGAGCCGAGCTTCCGCGGCCGCCACCGTCGTCACTCGCTGTCGCGGATGCCGAGTGCGACGATCTGGGTTACCTCGTCGTCGGCAAAGTTGTCGTCGCTGACCAGGAGTAGTGTCCGTTCGCCGTTCGGAAGGGTCGGGCCCCAGGTCATGCCCTCTGTGTTGTCGATCGCGGACAGGTTCAGGTCGTGGAAGTCCGCGACCAGCTTCTTGCGCATCGGCACGACTCGCTGCCCGGCAAGGGAGTCCATGTTCTGGACCTTGGTCGCGCCGCTGGTGGTGGTGTCGTAGATGCGGATCTTGAAGCCCGCGCCCGCCACCCAGGTGCGTTCGAGTACGAGGTAGCGGCTGGGGTCGTCGGGGAAAGCGAGGACGGCAGTCACGCCGGTGTCCGGAGGCCACGGGCTGGACGGATCGGATTTCGCGAAGATCTTGTCCAGCGGGTAGGCGTACTGGCCGACCACCTGGCCCCACCGAGTCTGCTGGGTGACGCGGACCAGAGCACCGCGTTCCAGGTCGGGCTCCGGGCCGTCCTGGATCAGCGGACCCTCGACGGCGCTGGTGAGCAGGCCGCCGTTGCCGCCGAACGTGATCGCTTCCACCGCCTTGTTCCGCCGCATGCCCCGATCGGCCAGGGTGTTCTCGTAGTGGGACGGCAGACGCAGTCGGCCGCGGTACGCGCCGGTGCGGCTGGCCAGCTGGATCGACGGCTGGATCACCGGGTCGTTCGACGACTTCGGCCGTTCGCCTTCCTGCGCCCACCAGTACCGGCAGCTCATCGGGTCAACGCGCAGCTCTTCCGGGTCCACTGCCTTACCGTCGCCGGCGCTTGACGGCGGGTAAACCGAGCCGTCCGGCTGCAGGAACGGATGGGTACCGGTGAAGTCGACCGAGTGCACCCCGGCGCCGTCCACGTCGATCTCGGCGGTGTAGAACCGGGCGGGCTGCATATACGAGCGGTCGTCACTGACCATGACGTACTCGCCCGTGCACGGATCCTGGTCGATGCCGGACAGCCCGCCAACAGTCGTGCCCTGGAAGGAGAGTTTGTGGGGAACGATCTTCTCACCGAGAAGGCGCGCCTGCGCCCCGAGGACGTCGGACCGTCCGGCACCGGCATCGGGTTGGGCTGCCGCCGAGGGGGCCAGCGTCGTGGCGAGGAGCAGGGCCGCAGTGCATGCGCGACGAAGCAACGAAGCTTTCATGAACGTGATCTTGACCCGCAAGGCGCCCGAGCGCAGTCACCCAGCGGAGTGATTGGCCCGAGCACGTGCAGCAGCGTGACCGAAACGGAGTACCTCCGACGGAGCACGGGGAACAGCTGCCCCGACGTTCCTGTCGTCCCGTCAGCGCGACGGCAGGCTGCGCACCGTGCGCACGAAGGTGCGCTCGCGGACGAGACCGGTGAGCGGGACCGGGCGGCCCTCGAGGATGAGGTGGCCCGGCCTTTGACCAGCCATCTGCTCACTGAGCGCCCCAGTTGCCAGTGGCGCTGGAGCGCTCAGGCACAGTTGGCGACATTCAGTCGAGCCCGCGGGCCTTGTCCCCGATGCGGACATGTCCGGGGTTCTCGCCCGCCGCGTACACACCGAGGGCGTTGCCGAGTTCACGGGCGACCCAGCGCAGCACGGCGCGGTCATGCGGGACAGCCGGAGTTTCCCTGGTGATCATCACGCAGCGGTCGCACGCCTCGGTGAAGCGCAGCCGCAGCGTGCCGATCACCATCCGGCGGCCGATCCAACGGTGCTCGGGGTACCCGGACGCGTGGTCCCCGGGCACGTCGAGCACCAGGTTAGGCCGGAACCGGCTGGCGTCCATCGCACTCTCCGGCAGCGCCGAGCCGAGGCTGCGCAGCGCCGTTGTCGCCACCCCGAGTAATGCGTCGCCCGCGCCACTTCCGCAAGATCACCACGGTGCTGCGCCGCGACGGCGCGGACACTGTGCGGCCAGGCTGGCTGTGGGGGTTACCGCTTGAGGATCGGGTGCTCCTGGCCATGGCCTACTGGCGAACAGACCTGACGCTGCGCCAGCTCGCATCGCTGTTCGGTGTATCCAAGTCTTCGGCCGACCGCATCACCTCTCGCGCGACAGCGCCGGGCGAGGCCAGCGCCTCCACACCGCCCCGCCGCCACAGCTGCCGCCAACGCCGCACCGAGCGCGGCGTCACCCGAAGCTCCCGCGCGATTTCCGCGGTCGCCTCGCCTCTCTTGAACTGCTCCGCGACCTCCAACCGCATTTGCTCCCGGCGCTATTGCTCCGCGGGTGTGTACCCGCCCGCTGCCGCGTACCTCATAATCCAGCAATAGCGCGAGGATCATGGTTCGTCAGCCCATCGCGCGGAATATACGAGTTCAACTTGAGTAAAGCCTGGAATATTAGAGCCCGGAGTGAGAACACTCCCGAACGCCCGGCGTGGGTCGCGTCTATTCAGAATCTGACTTCGCGAGTATCGCCCGCGCTCGCTCAACCTGGCGGTCAATGGAGGTTTCGACAGCACGAAGTTCCGTCGAATGTCGTTTTATCATTCTGTTCTGGTAGGACACGTCTGCCGCATTCCATACACCGGCTACGTTATGTTGAATTTTACATTCGACATCGGCCTTGGCGGTAACCTTTTCATCGGACGAACCCGGCGAGGCCGCCCAACGTGGGTCGCCGCTCGCCTGCATTGGGGTAGCGTATACGTACCCTTTTCTCTTCATGCATGAGGACCAGCCGGCGAACGCCTTCAGCACGCTTGGATCGCGTAGAGTTTGATTGAAACTCTTGAGGTTTACGTCGACTGCCACAGGTGAGTCTGTACCTGCCGACGAGTCGCCGTAGAGAGATTTCAAAGCCTCATTCAGACATCCACCCTTTGGAATCTTTTCATAGTTGCGGAGATTCTTGCCAGTTGCAACAGGTCGACCATTCTTCTCGGGCTGGACGCCGAAAAGTACCAGTTTGGCGTCGTGCGAAAGTTCTTCCAGTTGAGCGTTCCTTTTTCGATTCTCCTGATCGACGGACCTTGCATTGAGGGCCCTTGGTGTGCGGTAGCCATTTTGCGTAGCGTAGTCCGGATCGAGGATGCCGTATCGATATGTAGTCAAGGAATAACCCAAAGGCTCGCTGTCCTTGAACGTGATGGGGTAGGCGAACCCGAAGCGCTGCATGCAACGTTTACGCAACAGGTGATCGGCTTTTTCAAGGGTGTGCCACTCTTCGTCGGACAGCAGATATTTTTCGACTGGGACGGGAGTGGGCGCGTCATTTGTCGCGGTCGGAGTGACGCTTTCCTGGACTGGAATATTGTCAGGTGTGCCACCCGAACCCGTCGCACATCCCGTCACCAAGGCGATAGTCAGCACAGAGAGAAGCAGGTCGACCTTAGTTGGAAAAATTGACAAAGTAGTTACTTTCCATAACATCGGGAGTTCATTGCATACCGAGAGGGGCGCCCCATACCTCTGGAGCGCCCCTCTCGCTTCTTGCCTCAGTCCACGAATGCTCCTGAAGCGTTTTCGTTCTTCATGGTTGCATTCAGATTTGCCCGTGAGGAAATGCCGATGGTCTGGTATGCATAACTGCCGTCCCACCCCGAGTTGTAGTACACTCTAAACCTGTAGAATGTGCTCCGATTGGTCACGGATGCGGCATTGTTCTTAACTTCTTGACCTGAGCCATTTGAGCCGTTCGGCGCCGTTGAGGTACTGAAGTAGTATCCGGCGTAGTCCGAGAGGGAAGCGCCTTGGACGTATATTCCGCCCTCGTAATCACTGTTGTACCACAGGCAGGCAACACCGGAGGAAGGGCAAGCCGTGGCGGCATTTGCAGGCGCTGCCGTGCCAACTGCAATGCCGCCAGCTATCAGAATTGTCGCGCCTATAGATGTGATCTTCCGCAGGTGCACGCTGACCCTTTCGATTGATACGCATTCCATTTCAAGCTGCCGAAGCCGCTTCGGTCGGGAACCCTAGCAGGGACTAGACCTCTTTTGAAGGGACATAGCACTCCGGCCTCACTAAGTGTTTTGACAATTGACTCATGAGTGATCATCTCGCCTAGTTACCAATATATTCTTTTGGTCTATTAGGTCGCGTCCTATGCGATGATCACTCGTATGGGGCGGGGTACGTGGAGTTGGATTGTTCCGGGCGGGTTGTGGGAGATCGCGGAGCCGCTGACCCCGTACGGGAGTTGTTCGTCGTACGGACGGGACCGCCGACCGCCCGGAGGCTGAGCACGTGATCCATCAGGAGCAATGGCGTGACGGGGGCAATGACATCCTCGTGGTCCTCGACGTCGCTACGACGCCCCGCGCCTGGCCCGGCTCCTGTCCGACCCGCCCGTCGAGGGACTCGGACGAGTGAACGAAGCCCCGGCCGCAGCCACGCAAGAAGTCGGTCCGAGTTCGGGGCAGCCGGTCCAGGTCCGATGGCAACAGACAGCCGGTCACGGTCGGGGCGGCTGTCCAGCAGTACAACCTGACGCAGAGCTCCGGCCAGCGGCCCTATCCTCGCGGGAAGCAAAGTTGTAGCGGAGGCGGGCAAATCAGCAGCCGGTCGGCGC
The DNA here is from genome assembly GCF_003261055.1 of Streptomyces cadmiisoli. NCBI lineage: Bacteria > Bacillati > Actinomycetota > Actinomycetes > Kitasatosporales > Streptomycetaceae > Streptomyces > Streptomyces cadmiisoli. Next base: position 9,007,534 of record NZ_CP030073.1, on the reverse strand, counting down.
GACAGCCGAGGCCAAGGCTTGCGGCCAGGTCGTGGCCCGTCGCGCACGTCGTGGCCCGTCGCGTGGACCACTGTCAGGTGCAGGTAGAAGCCCAGGCTCGGCCTTATCGGCCTGCGGCCGCAGGTCTACGCTGCTCTCCATGATCGCCAAGCTGCAGTGCGTGGTCTGCCAGAGGAGGACGGTCCAGCCGACGATCCCGGCGACCACGTATATCGCCTACCTTCGCGTCGGCCAGCACAAGCTTCACCCCGGTGTGTGGGGGCTGTCTGATGCAGCTCTGCCTTGTAGAGCGTCTCGCAGCATGCCACGTGAAGTGATACCCAGCTTGGGATAGATCTGATAAAGGTGGGCGCCCACGGTCCTATGGGACAGGAACAGGCGCTGGGCTATCTGCTTGTTGGTGAGGCCTGTGGCTGCCAACCGGGCTATCGCCATTTCCTGTGGTGTGAGCACTTGTGTGCTGGCCGCCGCGAGGGGGCGTGTCACACCGCCAGCGGCCCGTAGTTCGGCCTCGGCCCGAGCAGCCCAGGGAAGGGCTCCGAGGTGTCGAAAAGTGCCCAGTGCGGCTTTCAGGGGTGCGCGGGAGTCTGTGGTCGCTCTGACCCGCCTCAGCCGCTCGCCGTAGAACAGTTGCACGCGCGCCATGTCGAACTGCCATCGTGCCGCTCCGGGTATGGCCAGTGCTTTCACGAACAGTTGAAGTGCCTGTTCGTCGTCGATGGAGCTGACGGCTGCGGATGCTTCCGTGAGCAGGGCGTGCCGTGAGGAGAGCGAAGGCAGGTTGGCCTCACGCATGGCTCGGACGTGTGCGGCTGCTTCTGTGTGGCGGTTGGTCCTTACGGCGGCTTCTACCAGGTCCATCGTCACCCACAGGGCATGCGGAGCGTGCGAGGCGAGGGTTCCAGCCGGGCTGACGGCGTTCGCGTGTTCGTACGCGCCGGCGAAATCTCCGCGTCCCAGCGCGGCCAGGGCGGCGGCATGGTGGCCGAAGTGTGCGGCGCAGGACACCTTGCGGGGAATGGCCCATCGGATGATGCGTTCGGCTGTTTCCTCCGCCTCGTCTGTTTCTCCGCGTGCAGCCGCTAGGAGAGCGTGGACATAGAGGAAGTACCAGGCGAAAGCGGTGTAGCCGTGGCTCTCGCACAGCTGGAAACCTTCGTCGGCCAGGCTTGCTGCCTCGTTCCATTCTCCGGTGAGGAAGTCGTCCAGGCAGAGGTGCATCAATCCGGACATGTATCGTCGGGCAGGGCCCCCGTCACGTCCCATGCGCACCAGCCTCCACTGGGCTTCCCTGAGGTCTCCAACTCGGTCGGCGTAGACAGCTGCTGACCCGGCGCGCGCGACCTCGACAGGATCGGGCACGTTCGGCAACGCCTCGATGAGTTCGTCGAGTTCCTTTGTTGCCTCGCCACCCGTGCGCGCCGGGTCGGAGAACGTCTTTCCCAGCGCGGCCAGAACGGCTGGCGGGCGGGGTGTCAGCTTCTTGACGGCTTGGTAGTAGGGCTTCCACAGGTCTTGGCGGGCGCCAAAGAAGGCGACCAACGCAAGTGTGCAAAGGGCGTCAATGAGCGCCGTGTCCGCCGCGTCATAAGCGTGGTTTCCGTTTTCGATGGCATGGACCAAAAGGCGGTGGGCCATGTCGACGTCGCCGTCGCTGTTCAAGATGAGGTGGGCAGCGGCCGCGGCGGCATGCAGAGACGTCAGGTCTGAGGCCGTGTGCCGGGCATCGTCCAGGAGCCGTTGGGCGCTGGTCAGGGCGCCGGTGGACTCGGCGCCGATGTAGGCCGCCTCGGCAAGTCTGCGCGCACGGTCGGATCCGTGCGGGGTGAGCTCGGCTGAGCGCATCAAGGTCCGCATACTGCCGACGCCATCACCGCGGCGCAGCGTGATCCGTGCCGCGCGCTCCATCAGGGCTGCCACGTCCTCGTTCGGCTCAACGGTGGCTTCACCCAGATGCCAGGCTTGACGCTCGGGCTGATCTGTGAGGGCTTGCGCCAATGCTGCGTGCACGGCGCGCCGTGCAGTGCTTGTTGAGCCCTCTACTGCTGCGGATCGGATGAGGGGGTGGCGGAACCTCAGTCGCCGACGTTCATCGATGTACACCAGTTGGGCCCGCTCAGCGGGTGCCAGGTCATCCAGCCCGTATCCATTGTTCGCCTGGCGCGCAGCCGCTTGCATCACCGCGAGGTCGCCTGTGGGCTCCAGGGCAGCCAGCAGCAGCAAGCTCTGAGTCGGGCGGGGAAGGACGATGATTCTGGAGCCGAATACGGTCTCCAGGCGTCGGCTGAGGGGTAGTACGGCGGACGCCTCGCCCAGGGCTGGTTCTCGCATCGTGGGCAGGACGGAGGACAGTTCGAGGAGGGCCAGGGGGTTTCCCTTCGCCACGGTCATCAGGCGGTGGCGTGCGCTGGCAACGAGATTCGGGTGTCGTGTGGCGATCAGATGGGCTGAAGCGCGCTGGTCCAGCGGCTGCAGCCGGTATTCGGGCAGAGCTCCGTTGTCGTACAGGCTCAGTGATTCGGAACGAGCCGCGGCAAGAACGCCTATCTGGGTGCCGGCGAGACGGCGTGCGACGAAGCCCAGCACGTCCGCGCTTGCCCGGTCGAGCCAGGGGAAGTCGTCGACGACCATCAACAGTGGGGCGTCCCCGGCGATCGCCCGCAGGTGCAGCAGGACGGCGTTGGAGACCATCAACTGCGGCGGCGGCAAGCCGCTTTCAAAGCCCAGTGCGACGAGCAGGGCGTCGCGAAAGGGGGCCTCCAGTGTGCGGAGGGTGTCTTGAAACGGAAACAAGAGCTGGTTGAGGCCTGAGTAGTCGTACTTCGCCTCGAACTCCACGCCCGCGGCGCGCAGTACCTGGGCGCCTTCCGCACGGGCAGCAGCGGCCATGGCGTCTAGGACAGCGGTCTTGCCGATCCCTGCGTCTCCTGAAAGGAGCAGTGCTCCGCCGCCGGCACCGATACCTAGAAGGCGCCTGATGTGCTGGAGGTCGTCCTCGCGGCCGAACAGGCCGGTGGCTGTGCTGTTGTCGACAGTGTCAGGCCCCGTCACCGCGCGCCCCCTTCGTGCGGCCACTGGTGCAGGGCGCGTGGGCCTGGCGGTTGACCAGGAGGCGGGTGGGCGGCACGGGTGTCTTCCTCACAGGGGGATGTCGGTGGTCTCGGCAGGGAACGGCACGACAGTGGCGTACGGGGACTGAAGCAGGGCGCGCCACAGCACGCCTTGGCCCCGAAGAGGGCGTGGGTGCGCCGCTGGGCCCCTGTGGTGACGAGTAACAGCCGGCTGAAGTGCTGCGGGCGAGAGGGTCAGATTTTGGGGCGTGGGGAGGTGCCGGTGACGGGTGCGGCGGCCTCGATCGGATCCGCAGCCCGCGACTGAACGACGAGGATGTCCTCGGGCCCGAGTTCGCGGCCGTCCTCAGCGGTGACGGTCATCGGACGGGGCTGGCGCCCTGTGCGCGTGTCGACGACGCGAGTGATCACCTCGTCGTCTTCGAACAGGTGACTCTGCCCCCACTGACGCAGTGCGGCAAGGACGATGTGCAAGTCGCGTCCCTTGTCGGTGAGGACGTACTCACGGGAGTTGCCCAGCGCTGCTTCCTGGATCTCGAAGATGCCCACCGCCACCAGCTTTTGCAGTCGTGCGGTCAGGATGTTCGACGCGACACCGATGCGTTTGCTGAAGTCCGTGAACCTGGTGACGCCGTGCATGGCGTCACGCAGGATCTGGAAGGTCCAGGCGTCGCCAACCTCGGAGATGGCGCGGTCGATCGGGCACGAGGAGTGCATCAGCTCTTGACGCTTCACGAGGACCTCGTGAGCATCGCGGGATAGTGGCGGTTTGTCCCGTGCGTGCCCAACAGGAACTGCCTGGCACTGAGGACGTCTCGGTCTGAATGACGGAGCGACTCTCGCATGTGTCCGTACATGGCTGGCGACTCCCCTCTCCTGAAGACCGCACCCCGGCGCCCTCAACAAGTCCATTACACTTGCGAATCGCAAGCAAGTCGCAAGGTAGTCACCTCGGTGGCAAATTGCAAGTTGCGCCGATACGAGATGTGCGCATCAGGCCGAGGCGGGCGCCAACGGCAGCGGGACGGGGTCGCGAGGAGGGGCCCGTGCCCAGGTTCCCCCGACACTAGGCCGCTCGCCCGCACCTGCGGGCGAGCCACATCGCTTCCCTCTGGGTACCTGCGTGGCCAGATGAAGCCGATCCATTGCGATCACCGACCAGGGGTCGCCGGCCTGCCGCACTGACTCAGAGATCATTTACACATGCGAGCACTCACGCACCACCGAGAAATCCGTCGCGATGACCTGAAGTACAGCCGGAGCCTCCAACGACCCGCGCACCGTGTCGCCGTGATCACAGCCGACCGAGGGTCCAAGCTACAGAGGATCGGCTCCTGGAGGACAAGCCACGAACGCCGATGCCAGGGCGGTCAAGGCCATCGCTCATGCCTCGGGACCCGCCATGCGCACTGAGCGGGTACGCATGGCAGTCCGCGCTGAGATTTCTGCATCGAGCGTCGGCAGCATCGCCCGGCCTCAAGGGGTTCTCAGCGGCTGAGTTCGTCTCGAAGCATGTCGGCGGCCAGTGCTGCCGGTTGGGAAAGGAAGGGCGAGCGCGCGGAGCGCATCCGCAGGGTTCGCTGGGCCTGCGCAGCCATGGCTTGTTGGAGCGCCAGCGGCAGGGCCGCGTCCTCCTCGCACCGGATGTACGTACTCGGCACGGTGCGCCAGGCCGCCTGGGTAAGGGACTGCGGAACCGAAGCCGGGGACAGCCGGGCGAGCATCGCGACGCACCGTCGAGCCAGAGAAGGCTTGACGTCACCGTACAGCACATCCAAGGGCTGACCAGCTTCGAAGTAGCCCAGGCCGGCGGCCCCGTCAGGCTGCGCATGCACTTTCCAGTAGGGCGGAAAGGTGCCGCCCACCAGGGAGAGAACGAAGTCGCCGGCATCCTGCATGAGGGCGGTGAAGTAGATGATCCGCTTCACGTTGCCCATCGTCGCGGCAGCCTCCGTGACAGGGGTGGCGCCACAGGAGTGGCCCACTACGACGGCGGGACCCTCAACGGCCTTCAGGACCTCGACCACCGCTTGTGCATCGTCGTAGAGGTGGTCTCCCAGTGTTACCGGGTCCTGCGCACTGCTGGGCAGGACAACTGTGCGTATGTCGATATCCGACGACTGTCGATCAGCGGGCCGCCAGCACCAGGGGCCGTGCCAGGCGCCCTGCACCAGCACGAGCGTGGGAGATGCATTCGTGCAATTCATCCTTCTCAAGGATCAGGTCGCGCCAAGCAAGCGTCGGTCCGGCCGCAACTAATCGACGTGGTTTTCACCGCGAGTATGGACGCATCAGCGGCCTCGGATGCCGACTGAGCGAGCGCGGGAATCCGAAGTGTAAGGAACGCGATGAAGGAGCATCCTGTGTCTTCGACGTGACCGGGACAACACGGCTCGCCACCGCCCTTGTGCACGAAACGGGACACCCACAGTTGCATCAAAGACAATAGCTTTTCAGAGTCGAGCACCCGTAGCATTGGCGCCCCTGGAATGCGGTGGGGCGACGCATTGCGGAACGCGCGGCCCCGCCAGCGGCGCCCCAAGGAGTGCGGCAGTCCGAACGCTGCAGGCTGCTCACCGGGGCGCGGGGCTGCGGCACCAAGGAACCGACGGGGCATCGGGACAGTGCCATGACTTACCTAGAGAGACCTGAAATCCGCGCCGAGCACTTAGGTCATGTTGCGGATTGTTGCGGCGGCACGCCGGATCGCATCATTTATGTAGCGCCGGGGAAACAAAACGGATTCATGGAGCCCGGTTGCTCTGCGGAGCAATGCGAACCCGGCGCGACACGCAATTTCCGGCAACATTTATATCGAGGAGAACAGCGGTGTCTTTCCAGCCTGAAACGGCGGCGATCCGTCCGATCACGATCGACTTCCCTGAGGCGGAACTCGAGGAGCTTCGTCGGCGTATTGCGACCACTCGGTGGCCCGAGGCCGAGACGGTGAAGGACCAGTCCCAGGGCACCCAACTCGAGACGCTCAAGGAACTCGCTCGCTACTGGGCGGAGGAGTACGACTGGCGCAAGATCGAGGCGAAGCTGCAGGCTGTCCCGAACTTCGTCACCGAGATCGACGGTCTGGACATCCACTTCATCCACGTCCGCTCGAAGCACGAGAACGCGCTGCCGCTCATCGTCACCCACGGATGGCCTGGGTCGATCATCGAACAGATGAAACTCATTGAGCCGCTCACCAACCCGACAGCCCACGGCGGAGACGCGTCGGACGCCTTCCACGTGGTGATCCCTTCGATGCCTGGCTACGGGTTCTCCGGGAAGCCGACCTCGGCAGGCTGGAACCCTGCCCGCATCGCCCGAGCCTGGGCGGAGCTGATGCAGCGCCTCGGCTACACGAAGTACGCGGCGCAGGGCGGTGACTGGGGTGCCATCGTCACCGACCTCATGGGGGCCCAGGCCCCTCAGGGCCTGCTCGGTATCCACACCAACATGGCCGGCGTGGTGCCGCCGGCCCTGGAGCAGGCGATCGCCGCGGGCAACCCCCCGCCGTCCGACGTCGTTCTCTCCAATGATGAGGAACGGCGCGCGGTCGAGCAGCTGGACTTCGTGTACCGGCACGTTGCCTACGCTCACATGATGGGTTCGCGCCCGCAGTCGCTCGCTGGCCTGACCGACTCGCCCGTCGGCCTCGCCGCATTCATGCTCGACCATGACAGGGACAGCCTGGACCTGATCTCCCGCGCCTTCGCAGGGCAGACCGAGGGCCTGTCGCGCGACGACGTCCTGGACAACATCACGCTCTTCTGGCTGACAAAGTCGGCGATTTCCGCCGCGCGTGTCTACTGGGAGAACGCGGAAGCCGGGATCCAGTTCTTCGGGGTCAAGGGCGTCAAGCTCCCGGTCGCTGTCAGCGTCTTCCCTGACGAGCTCTACCAGGCTCCGCGGAGCTGGGCCGAGAAGGCCTACCCCAACCTCATCCACTACAACAGGCTCCCCAAGGGCGGTCACTTCGCCGCTTGGGAGCAGCCCGAGGCATTCGTGAACGAGGTGCGCAACGGTCTCCGGCCGCTGCGCTAGGCGGCCCGGACCCGCCGCTTTCACCGGAGCCACTGGCTCGGCGGTGCGGCCGAGTGCCCCCGGACAAGGGGCACTCGGCCGCACCGCCGGCGCGTCCACCACTCCCCACCGCCGCTACTTCGCACCAGCGACACACACTGCGCAGATCGCGTCTGGCCGGGCACACGGTGCGGTAATCACGGAGGCATCGGTGCTGTCGGCGGCCAGCAGCCACTGCTGGGTCACCGCGGTCAGCACCGCGGCCCGGCCCTTTCCGGGCAAGCGGCCCACTCGGGTCCATGGCTCACCGCCGCGCCGGCCGGTCAGTACGCGGCCGTCGGCAGCAAGCCCGACGAGCAAGCCTGGTTGCGGCTCCTCCACCACAACCAGGGCGGGTGCCGAGGAGACTGGACGGAAAGTGCGCCCGCCGTCCGAGCTGCGTTCAAGAGCGGTGCCAGTGGCGGCCCACAGGGTTGCGGAGCTGGCGGGATGGGAGGCCAGGTCGAGTGCCTCGATACAGGCGCGCGGCTGCGGCCGGCGTCGGTACTGGCCCATACCTTGCCGCTCTGGCTGTCCGAGCCGTAAACGACATTGCCTGTTTACTCGAAGGCGTGGAAGTCGGCTTCGCGCTTGGCTGAGAGGGTCTGCCAGGTGCCGTGCGTTACTGGCCTGCGCCGGCCGTGGAAGAGGTGGAGCAGCCGACGAGCAACGTAGCGGCGGCAGCGAGCGTGATCAGGGCAAGCGGGCCACGCCGCAGTATGCGAGTCATGGAGAGAGGTCCAGGCGAGTCGAAGAGAAGAAGGACGGCAGCCGGGCAGGGGCGGACACCGGCCGTGCCCGCCCCCTGTGATCGGTGCGGGTCAGTTCCGGCCGAGCAGCTTGTTCATCTGCTCCATCTCCGCGCTCTGCGAGGTGACGATCTGCGCGGCCATCTCCTGGGCCGGCGCATGAGCACCGTCGGCCTGTTCCGTTTTGGCCATCTCGATCGCGCCTTCGTGATGCTTGATCATCATCTCCATGAAGGCGGTGTCGAACTCTTCGCCCGAGGCGTTCTCGAGCTCGGTCATCTCCTCGGCCGTCATCATTCCCCCGCCTGCGCCGTGCGCGGAGTGGTCCATGGTGCCCTCGGCGGGTACTTCCTCGCCCCAGGAGGTCAGCCAGCCGGACAGCGTCTTGATCTCCGGATCCTGGGCCTTCTTGATGTCTGCGGCAAGCTGCTTCACCTCAGCCGACTGAGCCCTCCCGTCCGCGAGGTCGGCCATTTCCACGGCCTGGCGGTGGTGGGGGATCATCCCCTGCGCGAAGGCCACGTCGGCAGCGTTGCTCTGCCCCTGCGACGCAGGAGCCGAAGCCGAAGCCGACGCCGAGGTGCTGTTGTGGCCGCCGCTGTGTCCGGCCGATTCGTCGCCGGCGCCGCAGGCGGCCAGGACGAGTGCTGCCGCACCTGCGGCAGCGATTGCGGCTATGCGGCGGACGAGTGAACGCTTGCGGATCATGATCGTGCAACTCCTTAGACGCGCCGGTCCGCGGCGCGTGGTGTCACGGAATGTGGGCAGGCGACGGCACGGCACCCGTCCCGGTCATCGCCGGGCGCAACAGATAGGGGTGCCGAGCAGGCTGCTCTAGATCCGCAGGAGCTGCAGTTCAGAAAGATCGGGCGGCGCTCGATCGTCGTGGGGCGCGCCGGCCATGGCCGCCGCGAGAGAAGAGGCGGCGGGCACGTTCGGCACCGCGCTGACAGCGAGCGGCGGCGGCATGTACGCAGAACCCGTACCGGCGGCCGCACACGTCCCGTCGGCATGATCAGGGTGATCCGATCCGCCACCGGTATGGGCACATGTGCCCACGGCATGGGGCGCGCTGCTCGGGTCCGCCATCGCCATCTCGTGTCCGGCGCCCGCTGGAGCACCGCCGGGCGGGAGTGCGTGCATGCCCAGCACACCGGCCAACACCATCAGCACCAGCAGCACAAGCAGCCGCCCGGCCGGGCGGCTGCTTGAACGGATACCGATGGTCATGAGCATCATGGTAGGGGGCACGGGCACTGACCGGACGCACTCACCAAAATGCTGCGCCACCACTCGCTCCCGGCTCCCACCACGGTGGCCGCCGATATGCATGCCTGCCGCCTGTGAGCATCGTGATGCCGCCGTGGCCCCGACCTGACCGATGTGCTCGGCACGCGTACTCATACTGTGTCCGGCGGTGTGGCCAGCCGGGACGTGGAGAGGTGCGGGAGGCTCGTCCGCCCGGCACTGGGCCAGTGCTGCGATGGGCGGCGTGGGCAGGTATCCGGCTGGACAGACGAGGCTGGCCAGGGCCGGGCCGAACACGCTGCCCGGCGACCTCACTGCGCTGCTGAAGGCAGCTCTCGGCCTCATGTGATCGACCCGGCAACCTCGAGCATGCAATGTCTGGCCTCATCGGAGCCATCAGGGTGGGACGTAAGACCGCATGGCGTGTCCCGGATGCGACAGGTCGTCTGTGTGAAGCAAGTTGTGAGAAGTCGGAACGAATATGCTTGGGCATTGCCATATAAATGGGTCGATAAACAGGCCACTCGGCCACCGACTGCGCAGAATAGTCCATTCCGGTCCCGGTCACGGAGGTGTGGTACGTGTCGAAAAATGACGCAGCGCACGGCAGCGCCCACGAGGGCTTGCCGCCCGAAGTCAAAGTGCTGCAAGACATCACGCCACCCTTCTTCCCCGAAGGCGGTTCGGGAATGACCATCCTTGTCGACTGGCCCCCCGGTCACCCCGGGCTCCCTCCGCATCGCCACTCGGGCCCGTCGTTCGGCTACGTAATGCAGGGCGCGCTCCGGTTCGAGGTCGAGGGTGAGCCGGAGCGCGTGGTCGAGGCCGGCGGGACGTTCTGGGAGCCGGGTGGTGACGTGATCCACTACCAGGACGGCAACGCACTGCCGGACGCACCGACCAAATTCCTGGTGACCATGGTGTGCGCGCCGGGTCAGCCGATGCTCACGTTGGTCGACGAGGAGGAGCTGAAGGAGCGGGCGCACCTGCGCGCCCCTCGTCCCTCCGAAGGCTGACTTGCCAGTTTGGGCCGCGCCAGCACCTGGCCGTCCACCCTGACCTTCTCCGAGTACACGCTGGTGGTGGAATGGTCCGTGGGCAGGAAGGACTTTGACAGTTGCCAGGTTGTGGAAGTCGTGTCCACCTTGGTGAACACCGAGGTGGTGCCCTCATTGCCTTCCAGGGTGAAGGAACCCGTGACTGAACCGGTCGGCGTCAGGTCCGCCGCACCGCTCCCCGGCTTCCAGCCCGCGCCTGCGGCCGCAGTGAATCCGATGTCCTCACCGTCCCCATCTACCACTGCCACCGAGGTGGCCGAGGCCGTGTGCAGATAAGCCCATTTGTTCCCGGAGAGTTCGGCCACCGTGCCAGCGGTCCACTGCCGACCGAAGACGGCCGCCTGTCCCTCCTGCCGGGACGCCATTTCCGGGCGGCGCGAGGAGAAGTAGCGCCTGGCGGTCAGTCCGAATCCGGAGGCATCCGTGGCCGACAGACCGAAGTCACCGGTGAGCGTGTTCACTCTGCCTGGCCCGACTTCCTCACTGGGTGCCTCACCTGCATTGCGCTCCACCGTGATGTGAGTTGCCGGGGAGGCATGGATGCGGTGCCGTCGGTGAACACCGCACGAGCGTCCACCGGACCGTCCTCGGTGAGGGTGTCCGTGACATTCCAGCTCAGCGCTTCGGCGTTCCCGCTGGTGACCCCGGCCGGCCAGGCCGCCAGGGTGGTGCCGTCGGCCTTGCGGCGGACGTCCTGGGCAGGAATGTCCTTCCAGCTGTCTGTCTCACCCCGGCGGTACTGGTAGCGCACCCGCGTGTCACCCGACTTGCCCTGGCCGGTCAGCTCTGTGCGGCAGGCCGGACGATCCCTGTCCCCAGGGGTCAGCAGGGCCGCACCGGAACCGGCGTAGAAAGAGGTCGCGCTTCATTGGTCGTTGAGGAAAATCTCTTCGATCTTCAGGCCAAAGAGCTTAGCGAGACGGAAGGCGAGGGGAAGGCTCGGGTCGAACTTCCCTGTTTCGATGGCGTTGATCGTCTGCCGGGACACGCCGGCATGCTGAGCCAGCTCGGCCTGCGTCCAACCCTGTTCGGCGCGAAGGTCCGTGATGCGGTTCTTCATCGGTATCGGATCCTGCCGACGGCGAAGGCAATCATAAAGACGACTCCCATGAGCCCAGGGAGGACAGCAACATCGACGTCTCGAGCACCGAGGTCCGCGCCATCCGCAACGACATAGGCGAATCCGACGACCCACCCCACGCCGAGGGTTACCGCCAGCGCATCCTGCATGATCTTCCGTTGCAGCTCATCCAGCACGCGGAGAAAGCGCGTGAAGGCAACGATCCAGCCAATACCGGCGACGAAGTTGACGGCAACGGCGGCCCAGCTAGCCACCTGCTGCTCATCCCACAGCAGCTCGGGGCCGAACTTGGCCAGAGCGAGAGTCAACGCCCAGGCGAGTGTCCAGAGTACGAGCTGAACGGACGCCTTGATCTCGTTGCGGGCTTGCATGGGTGGACCCCCTTCGATGCGACGTCAAGCACACTTGACACGCTAGAGGCGCCCTACCGTGATGTCAAATACACTTGACATCAAATCCACCTCGATGGGGAGCATGGCGGGCGGGCGGTGGCGCAGCCGTCCACCTCAAACCCTGCTCGTGCGAGCCCGGTTCCGGCGCCGCCGACGCACGAGTAGAGATTCAGCGCTCGCGGCCGTAAGACGCACACTCGCCGGATGGCGGTGGTTGCGTCATGCTGGGAGACCTCCACAGGTCCGTAGGGACGGGAGATCAGGGCGGCCGCAAGACTTGGCGAGATGGAGCGGCCGCCCCTTCGCGGTGGGAAAGTCGGCAGATGCCGGGGGCGGGCTCCAAACGTGGGCCCGCGAGACGGGGGTTCGGATTGCATGGGCCGGATCGTGCTGAAGAACGTGGTGGCTGCCTTCATCGGGGCCCTGGTGTGCGTGCCGTTGACCGTGTTGTTTGGCCTGATGAGCTTCTGGCAGGCCGTGCAGGTCTGCGGAGGGGTATCCGTCATTCTGACGCTGCACGGGGTGGCCGTGGACTGGTGGCGTTCTCGGAGGCCTAAACGGTAGCGACTACGACTGGCACGTGATCCCGTGTGTGCGTGAAGGGAGTAGCCCTGCTCCCTTCACGGGTTCAGCTGTGGAGGCAGACGGGCTCGCGCAGGTCAGCCGGCGGCGGTGTCGTCGCCGTGAGTGGTGGTGCCGTCCAGGGTGCGGGCGAGCGTGCCGCTGGTGGTGGGGATCTTGACGCCCTTGATGACGGCGCCCTTGGACAGGCCCTTGATCGTCACAAGGTCCAACCCTTCAAGGGTGGTTGCTCTGGTCATCCGTAAAATCGCAGGACCCGGGGGCTCAGAGTATGGCTGTCGTGAGGAAGCCGCTGGCAAGGCTCGAAGGACTTGGCCGCACACCACCGTGGCGCCGGGCAGCCACTCGGCCGGGTCCTGGTCGGCCTTATGGCCGGTTCAACGGCGCGGTCACCGCGCCCAGCGCGCGCTCGTCGCCGAGATCGTTCGCGTCCCGCTCCCTGCCGCTCAGCCGTCCAGTTCGACGCGCCGATGTCCCAGGCTTCGGCGAGCGGTACCCAGCCGCAGGCCGCTCCCCCACAGGGAGCAGCACTCACCCCCGCACCCGGCCAGACGTGACCCGCCGAGCCCGAACTTGCCCACCCTTCCCCGGCAGCACGCATACCCCCGCCCTGCAGCCGGCCAAGCCACCTCAGAGATCAGGGTGCCGCGCGACCTGTCCGGCCCGGCCGGTCGGGTCGCGCGGCACCGTCGACAGAGGTGAGCGAGGGAGTCAAGGAATTCCTCTGCTGGCAGGACTCGCGCACTTTGGTCGCAGGAGGGAGGTACCCTCGCATCGCGCGCTTGCCCGCTGCGTATCCCACCTATGCCGCGTACTCCTCCAACGCTGCCTACGCCTCGCGGCCCGCGACCGTATGCTGACCTTGATTTACAGGGCCGGGACCGGATGGGGGTCGGCGTGACGGGACGTGCTTGGGCAAGTCTTGCGGCGGCGGCTGTGGCCGTGATCGCTTCGGGCGCGCTCGCTTCGTGTGCGGGAGGCGCGGGAGATGCGCTCTCCGCCGAGCCTGGCGAGAGCAGGTCCGCATCGGCGCAGCGGCAGGCTCCCGCCTCGCCCTCGCAGAAGTCGCGGCAGGCTCAAGTGGAGCGCCACCGTCAAACTGTGCTCGACAAGATCGCTAAGGGTGACGATGCCCCCGACCGTGCGGGCTTGAGTCTCGTGAGCGTGGGGCCCAGGGGCACAGTGTTCTTCTGGGTGACGGCCGACACGCGCTACTGCGCCGTGTTCTACGCCGAGACGGCCAGCGCGTCATCGTGTTCGACGACGCCCGACGACGTCATCAGCTCCGTGCCGACGCTGGACCGTCTCCGCGAAGGGGACGTGTACAGTGCCCGCAGTGCGTACGGGCTCATCATCGCAGCCGACAGAGAGACCGTTGGCTCCCTCTCCTGTGGCGACGAGCTCCTCGTCGTAAGAAGGGTTCGCGACATCGAAACCGAAGACGCGACCCGCACGATCTACGGGGTGGAGCTTGACGGACCCACTGCTGGCACTCTGCGGGCCGAGGTCGTGCGGGCCGACGGCCGGCACACGCAGACGCTCCCCCTCGGAACCAAGGCCGACGAGGTCACCGCCGGGCACGGCTGGCAGGTCTGCGCCTAGCATCCCGCGCCAGAGATCCGCCGCAGAAGTCAGCGAAGAACGGATCACACGCGGCTCGAGCTGGAACTTCCGCCAGATCCGGCCAACGGCGGACTTCGACAGCTCGGCCATCGATATGTGCGACCAGTCGGTGGCGCTCCTCGGAAACTGCGCCTGCACCGTGACACACGACCGCTTCCACCTCATCTACACCAATGCTGGGCGGTCCGCCCGGCCGAGGCTTGTCGACGAGGCCGTGCAGGAGGCTGACGTAGAGACGATGCCCCAGCCAAAGCGGCCTCCAACCCACTCATCACCTCCGAACACGACCAGACAGGCTCATGCCCCACGAGGTAAACCGCCCGAAAGCGGGTGACGCTCCGTCATTACTCGACATCGAAAAGCGGAATGGACGGTGATGGCGGAGCAAGAACTGTGCGAAGTCGGTTGAGGTTGGCTCGCCACCGCTTCCAGCCTTCCGGGTCGACCCAGTTCGAGGCCGGCCCGGCCTCGTCGCTAATGATGCGAGCAAGGGCCTGGTCCGCGAGCATCCGGAGATCGTCAGAGAAGGCGGGCATGGGTTCTGCAGGGCCGAAACGGGTGTCGATCGGGTCGCCGCCCAGGCATTGCGCCGCAATGAGTGCGGCTGCCGCCACCGCTTCTTCTCCTTCAGTAAGCCAGCCGGTGGCGTCGACGGTGCGCGTGAGGACGCCCCGGATCAGTGCCTCGCGTTCAGCGGGTTTGGCGTCGTCGAGAGTGTCGGTGAAGTCCGCGGCCGTGTCGTTGTCGAAGGGGCCGGTGTCCCAGGTGCCCATGTTGAACTCCTCGTGTAGTTGCGCCGGGATCTTCGCATCAGCCGCTGACATCGCAATCACTGTGCGAGCAGTCCGCGCATTCGCAGTACGCGCGAAACCAGCACGCCCGAACATCTGAGGCTTGAGCATCTTGATCCGATTGACATGCCCCTCGACCGCGCTCAAGCGCCAGGACAGGGTGACTCCGGCGGTCACGGCGTTGAAGCCACGGTCGATACCAGCGGCAAGGGCGTGGAGGCTCTCTTGAAAATGACCTGAGCTTGCGTGTATCGGTGCAGCTCAACCGGCCTCTTCGCGTGGGGTGACGGTGACATCGAGGCCGAGGGCGGCGAGTTGGGCGATGAGGCGGCGGGTGTGGCGTTCCTTGCCGAGCCGGTTGGTGAAGTGATCAGGACCGAGGTCTTGGTAGGGGACCATGTCGCGCAGGATGTGCCAGGCGGCGACCAGGATGGAGTGGCCGACCGCGACGGTGGCGCGCTTGCTGCCGCGGTGGGGAACGAGTCTTCGGTACTGGGCCCCGAGGTAGGTGCCCTTGCTTCGGGCGGCGGTGGCGCCGGCCAGGAACAGGGCGGTCTTGAGCCAGGTGTCGCCGTGACGGGTGCGCCCGGACAGTCGCTTGCCGGCCGACTCCTTGTTACCCGGGCACATCCCGGCCCAGGACGCGAGGTGCCCGGCGGTGGCGAAGCGGCCCATGTCCACGCCGACCTCGGCGATCAGGATCTGGGCCAGAGTCAGGCTGATCCCGGGGATCGTGATCAGCAGCTCGGTCTGCGCACGCAGGGGCAGCAGCTGCCGGTTGATTTCCTCACTCAGGCGGGCGATCCGTGCGTCGGCCTCGTCGATCGCGCGGAGCATCGAGGCGACCATGAACGCGTGGTGCTCGCTGAAGGCTCCGGTCAGTGCCCGGGTCAGCAGGGGCACTTTGCCCTGCAGGCTGCCCAACGCCAGCTCCGCCAGGACCTGGGGATCACGCTCGCCCGCGACCAGGGCGTCGAGCATGGCGCGCGCGGAGCGGCCGGTGATGTCGCTGACCACCGAGCTGAGCTTGATCCCGGCGTCTTCCAGGAACATCGCGAGCCGGTTGACGTCGCGGACCCGGTCGCGGGTGGTCTCGGTGCGGTACCGGGTCAGGTCCCGTAGCTGCCGGATGTCACGCGGCGGTACGAAGCTGGGCCGGACCAGGCCGTACTCGACCAGGCGGCAGATCCACTCGCAGTCCTTCACGTCGGTCTTGCGGCCCGGCACGGTCTTGATGTGCTGGGCGTTCAGCAGCCACGGCTCGACCCCCTCGGTGGCCTCCAGCAGGTAGAACAGGGGCTTCCAATAGGACGCGGTCGCCTCCATGCCCACCCGGGTGATCTGGTTGTCCACCAGCCAGTCCCGCAGTTCCAGCAGGCCGTCGCTCATCGTGGAAAACGTCCGCACCTCACGACGGGCCCGCTTCCCCGAACCCGGCAGCCGGATGCACACCTTGGCGTCCGTCTTGCTCAAGTCGATGCCCGCGCATCGCTCTTCCACCACGTCCACGAACCCTGCCCCTCCCAGTCGAACCGCGACGGGTACCCGCCCTTCCGAGGCCACAGGATTCAAAGACGCTCTCTTGCGTGCTCATGGCAACAACATTGGATTCCTGCACACGGCCCCCGCGTCCGACTGGCTATCGGGCTCACTCGCACCAAGCAGCAACGACGTCCTCCGGACGGGCACCCCGCCCCATTTTCCCGGCCCCGGGGTGCGGCCGACAGGCCGCGGGATGACTGGCTACATCGCCCCACCGGATGGCGTCGAGCCAGGCTCGCGGGTCTAGATCGCGTCCAGGACGGCCACGTCGGACTCTTCGAGGAGATCAACCAGAACGATCTGGCACAGTTGCACACCGACGGCTGTGCCCAGGACTTCAATGTCGGGGGCAGCTATTCGTTCTAGTTGGGGGGTGAGATGCGCTTCCGTGCCATTCGCCGCACGGCCGCAGGCCTGGGCCTGCTGCCGCTGCTGGCGGTCGCCTCGTGCGGCAAGGAACCGAAGACCCACTTCCGGGCGGGCCTTCGCGGGCACGCACACCAATGTAAGCGCGGCCCAGGCATTCCGTGACTACAACCTCGATGTGCCGGCGTCGGCGAAGGTCGTCGGCTACTACGCGTGGTCCCAGGACAGCACGTATCCGATGGCGGCCGTGCTACGGATGCCCTGTTCCGCAGTGCCCGGTTTCCTCTCGGGCAGCGGACTGCGCAAGGCCTCCTCCAGGGAGGGAGCGATCGCCAGCGTCCAGGTCTTCGCAAGGGACCATAGCTGGACCGACGACGACGAGAACGAGCGCTACCTCCGGAACCGGGACCGGCCCGTGGGTGTCGTGACCCATCGGACGGAGACGGAATCCAAGGTGTACCTGCACACGTGATGGACGTACGGCTACTCGTGGACGTGGGGGTGCTCACGTCGGTCGTCCCGGCCCTCGTGATCACCTCGCGTGTCCTGGTCCGCCGCCCCGACCCGGTCCGGGCGGCGGACCGCCGCGTCTCCTCGCCGGCCGTCTGGCTCGCGCTGGTGACCGGCCTCGTCTACGTCAACCAGGTGCTGTTCACCGTCTATGTGCTCCGTGTACACGGCGGGGACCCGTCGTTCATCGCGCGGTATCTGCCCGTCGGGTGGTTCGACCTGGCGTCGGCACATCCCGTGCTGCGCGACCTGGCGGAGCACTTCCCGGCGCCGGGGCTCCTTGCACCGAGCGTGCTGCGGATCCAGGCCTTCCTGGAACTCCCCTTCGTGCTGCTGGCGTTCGGCACGGTGGTGCGCTGGCTGGACGCTGATCTGTACCGCCGGATCGCGCGCTCGGCCCTGCTGCCAATGGCCTCGGTGTCGTACACGGCCGTGTTCTGTCTGGTCGAGTGGGATCTGCGCAATCCGTACACCGTGGACGACGTGGTGATCCGTGCCCTCTCGTCAGTCGTCACCCCGCTGCTGCTCGCCGCCATGGCAGCGCGCGACACGGGTACGACCCGGGTGCCGGCCTCGGTGCCGGGCCTGCTGGTGTTCATCGGCTCGCTGGGAACGCTGGGCGCGCTGGTGCTGGTCGTCTATGACACCGCTCTGCTGTACAACCTGGGCCGCCTCGACGACCGCCTGCCGTTCGCCCTGGCTGCCGCGGCGGCCCTCCTCGGGCTGCGTGCGGCCGCTTCCCGGCTGCCGGGCCGATCCGCGCCCACGCTGTCCTTCATGGTGCACGCCATACGCCACTGGCTGTTGCTGTTCTTCGTACCAGCCCTGGCAATCCGCTACGGCCTGCTGTTCGGCACGCCCCGACTGGCCCTGTCGGCGGCGGCCCTCACTGCCGTGGCAGCCTGCGTACGCGCCGCCCGCGAGATGCCGACCGGTGCCGAGCAGCACCCCCGCGCCGCTCTCCGCCTGACAGCCCGCATAGGCTGCGCCGTCCTCGCCGGAGCCGTCGGCGCTGCTCTGGCGCTCCGGGTGACCCCACCGTCGTACAAGGAGGTCGCCCTGCTGACGGCCATGGGGGCCTTCCTGGTGACGGGCGTTGCGGTGTGCGGCCTCCTGGACCGAAGCCGGAGGGAGTGAGCCGATGACCGCGGCGCGGGCAGACTCCGTCTCCAAGCCGTTCGGTGCCGCCATGCTCAACGCGGTGGCAGCGTTCCTGGGGCTGTTCAGCTTGCCATGACAGTCGAGGCGGACAACCCTGCGGCGTTCCCCGGACGTCGGGACAACGACGGTACCGTCGGAGCGCTGTCCTGGTGTGCGTCTACCGGGTGATCGGCGTCGCGGGACAGCTCTGCCGCAGCGGAGCGCAGACACGGCAGCTGTGCTGAAGGGGGGCACATTCCAAGCCGTGCCATCCGGCGCACGGCTGCCGGCCCGGACCTGGGCGCCTGCTGCCGCTGTCGGCCCCTCGCCGCGTACGGTGGCGTACTCTCCAGGCCGCCGCCGAGGACCGCCGCCTCGGACGCAATCCATGCCGCGCAAGTACGGTCCGCTCGTCGGCAGCCGTGCCGGGCCGGGCCGATGCATGGCCGCCCGGGCGCGTGGGGCCGCCCGTTCGGCGAGCGGGACCAGGCGGTCGATGCCCGGGCCCCGCGGACCCACCACATAGGTGTCGTCGCAGCACGAGAACCCGCCGGATGAGCTCGCTCTCGTCCGCCACATCCTCGACGACCAGCAACAGCAGTCCCGAAAGCACCACGGCTTGAGGCTCGTTGACATCTCGCATGCAACATCAAGAACGACCGTCACCCTTCGCCCCACCGATCACGGGACAGAGCCGAACGTCCTGCACTCCCGGCCGCGGAATACTCGACTGCAAGTGTGGCCCGCCCACCGATAGGATCCGCGTTTCAGGCGCTGAGTGGCGCCCTGCAGACAGTTGGCACACGACAGACCGAGGATGTGTGGCGCAATGAGCAGCCGACTCTTCGCAATCTCCTTCGACGCACACCGGCCCGAGCGCCTGGCGCACTTCTGGTCCGGCGTCCTCGGCCTGGAGAGAGCCGACGATTCCTACGACGGTGTCACCCTGCTGTCCGGGAATGACGCCGGCTACCGTCTCGGTTTTAGTCCCTCCCAGGCGCAGAAGGTCGCCCAGAACCGGCTGCACTTCGACCTGACCAGTGTGTCCCTGGAGGACCAGCAGGAGACCGTGGCCAGGGCGCTCGACCTCGGCGCGCAGCACGCCGATGTCGGCCAGGGACCGGACGCATCCCACGTGGTGCTCGCCGACCCCGAAGGCAACGAGTTCTGCGTCCTCGAGCCGGGTAACGGTTTCCTCGCCGGCTGCGGCTTCATCGGAGCGCTCGCCTGCGATGGTTCGCAGGCCGTGGGCTACTTCTGGAGCAAGGCGCTGGGCTGGCCGCTGGTATGGGACCAGAGCCCGGAGACCGCCATCCAGTCACCGAACGGCGGTACGAAGATCACGTGGGGTGGGCCGCCGCTCATGCCGGACCCCGGCAAAGACCTTCACCTGGACCTCGCGCCGGACGACGATCAGCAAGCCGAGGTCGAGCGCCTGCTCTCTCTCGGGGCGAAGCGTCTCAACTCAACCCCCGGCAAGGACGACAGCGCGGTACTGCTGGCCGACCCCGACGGCAACGAATTCCGCGTACTCACCCGTCAATGAGCCCGCAACGGACGCGAGCCGCGGCAGGTGATGAAGAAGGCGAACAGCGAGGCGGACTCCCCTTCCTCTGAGGCGGAGAGCTTCGGGTCCACAACCCCATCCCCCGGTGCGCATGCTCACGAACCCACCCTGCAAGCCGTCGCGCTCTACGGTGATCGGTACCCGCCGACGGGCGCGCCAACCGACACCACCCCCGTTCGGGCGCCGGTGCGGCCGAGCCATCCTGGCCCCAGACCACGTGGCAGGGCTGGCACCAATCGGTCACCACCGACCCCATCACGCCGGCCCGGCCCGCGCCTCTCAGCCCGGAGGAACGCCTCGCCTGCCACTCAGTGGTCACCATCCGCACCCCGCCGTCCGCCAAGTCGCCAGCCGGGCCCGCACCCTGATAGTCCTGGCTGCCACAAACAGGCCACCGCACTCCGCTCCCACGTGAACCACCGAGGCGTCGGCCAAGGCGCGGCCCACGGCTCCACTCGCTTGCTGCCCCAGCACCATCACCCCGCATAGCTCGCGAGGCTGCGGGTTCGTGGGGGGGGGTGACGCGCGGGTCCACAGGCAAGTTGCCACCGGCCAGGAAACCCCATGAGCACCGGCGATCGCCCACGCACGCCTGGAACAGCTGCGAGACTGGTGTGTCGAGACGGGTGCCGGCTGTGGGGAGGCGGGGCATGCAAGATGACCGGGTAACGGCGGAGCTCGCCCGGGAAGCACTCGGACTGCTACCGACGCTGGTCGGCTCGGACGCCCCCGGGATCGCGGCGGAGATCCACCGCGCGCTCGCCGTCTGGACGCGCTCCGGGGGGTCCTACGAGCTGCGCCGCGTCCTCGGCTCCGACGTCCGCGTCCGTTCCTGGGTCGAGGAGAGACTCCGCCAGGGGGAGGATCGCAACACGCCCGGGCTCGGCAGCGGATACTCGGGACAGGCTGGAGATCCGATCCCGGTCGCGTCGGCCACGACGTTTGTGTGCAAGAACCCGGTGTGCCCGAGCCCCGACACCTGGGTGCGCAGCTTCATGGGCGACCCCGTGCCGCGCTGCTCGGGATGCACGTGGCTGCTCAGTCGTGAAGCGTAAGTGAGTCGACGTGCCGGTCTTCTGGAACGCGGCCGCAGGAAAGCTGGTCGAGCGGTGGCTGGCCACGGGTCTGGCCGCGGCGGTGTACTGCCTGGCTTTGGTGCTGGCCTGGGCCGCAGGACAGCCGCGGCCCCGCCAGGCCCTGGCAGCGAGGCTCGACACCGTGGGGGCGATGCGCCCCGGTGAACAGATCACGCTGCTGTTGGTGGCGCTGGTGGTGGTCACGGGATCCGGCGTGCTCATGCGTCAGTTGATATTTCCCTCGCTGCGGCTGCTGGAGGGCTACTGGCCCCGGATCCTGTCCCCCGTAAGCGGGTGGCTGTGCGCACGACACACTCGGCGGCGCGTTGCCGACTCGGCCGCGTGGAGGGCACTGTACGCGCGACTGGAGGACGACCCGTCGACCGCCGCGCAGCCGCCGCTTTCCGCATCGGAGCGCACCGAGTACGGCAGACTGGAAGCCAGGCTCCACTGGAGCCCCCGCGACCCGGCACTGACCATGCCGACCCGGGTCGGAAATATCCTGCGGGCCGCCGAGGCCGAACCCCACCACAAGTACGGCTTGGACGCGGTGCTCGTGTGGCCCCATCTCTGGACCCTGCTGCCCGAGCCGCTGCAGCATGAGCTCTCGACCGCCCGTCAGCGGCTGGACGACTCCGTCGCCGCGGGACTGTGGTCGCTGCTGGTGCTGCCCGCCGTGTACTGGACTCCCTGGGCTCTGCTTGCTCTGCTGCCCCTGCTCGTCGCGTGGAGATGGCGGCTGCCACGTGCTTGCCAGGACTACGCGATCCTGCTGCAGGTCGCGTTCGACCTGCATCGCCAGCAGTTGTACCGCGCGCTCCGCCATCCCCTGCCAGCGACCGCCGCGGACGAACCGCGTGCCGGGCTTCGACTGACAGCCCATGTGTACCGCGGTTCCGACGATCCGGCTCTCGTGTTCGACATCGGCGGCTGAACCACGGTCTAGGGTCCGAAGTACAGGAAGGGCGCCCAAATGTACGGTTCGGGCTGCGCGTTCCGGACCTCCCGCACCGCGGCGTGCAGCGCGGGCGCCGGGTCGAACGCGCTGCCGTGCGCGGCCGCCAACCGGTGGAACTCGGCGGCCACGGCCGCGGTCGCCCCGTCCCGGACCGTCCACTGGGTGGCGACGACGTGCGGAAAGCCGATGGACTGCAGCAGTCCCGCGATGTGGGTGTGCTCGTCCGCCAGAGTGAGCTGGCCCACTGCGGTCTGACAGGCCGAGAGGAAGGCGAGTTCCGCTCTGCCCAGGCGCAGACGGGCCAGGTCGGACAGTCCGATCCGCTGCCCGCCGGACGTGTAGTCGTGGGGCAGCAGAGTCGCGCTGTCCGCGAGCTCAACGTTCTGCGTCCCATGCCCGGCGAAATGGAACCAGGAGTGCCGCGGAACCTCGTCCAGGATCCGCTCCTTCGTGGCCTCGGCACCGAACAGCACGGTGCTGCCAGGGTGCTGCTCCCGGATCGCTGCGACCTCACGCGGCACCTGGGGCAGCGCGGCCGTGCCCGGAGCCTCTGGAGCCACCACGAGCAGACCCCCCTCCGCGGGACCGCGTACCCCCCTGGGCTGCCGGGCGGCATCGGCGAGGGTGCGCAGCGTAGGGACGTACGAGGAGACGACACGGTCAAATGCGCCGTCGCCGACGGACCCGTCGTACAGAGAGCGGTGCTCCCCCGCCGCGTGCAGCGGGAGGAAGGACAGCAACCCGGTCGGGCACCACCAGATCCTCGGCCACGGCACGCCCCGGGCAGGAGGTGCGGTCAGGCCGATGGCATCGAGCACCGGACGTACCGTGGAGTGCCAGAGCCAGCGCAGGACTGCCGGAACCGCTACCTGCTGCGCCTTATAGAGGTCCTCACGGGGGCAGCGGGGATCCTGGGCACGCTGCACGGCCCACAGGAACGTGCCGGCCTGGCGGATGAGTGAGCTGTGCGTGAGCCTCGGCAGCGGGACGACCGTGACTGTCCCGTCGCGCACAATCAGCGCATCGCAGCGGTGTCGGCCGGTGTTGATGACGGCCACCGTGCGACCGTCCATGACAGGGCGCGCCGCATCGGCACTCGAGCCCGGAGACCGAGCGGGCAGCAGGAGTCCTCTGCCCTTCTCCAGCAACTCGACAGCGCGCACGGGGTCGCCCGCGCCCAGCGCGCACGCGGCGGCGTCCGAGGCGAGGCCGAAGAAGGCACCGAGGTTGTGTTCCTGAGCGGCACGGCCGCGCTCGGGCGCGGCAGCCCTGGCGAGCAGCTCGATCCCTTCCGTGTAGGCCTCCTGGGCGGCGGTCCACTCGCCCGCGTCGGCGTAGAGGCCGCCCAGTTGGGTGGCCGCGGAGGCACGGTTACCGAGCGAGCAGCCGTCGCCCGCGGAAACGACCGCGCGCAGCAGCGCGACGGCTTCGGGGTGCGGACCGCTCCGCCCACCGGCCGCGGACCGCAGGGCGACGCAACGGGCGAGTTCACGGGCCACGGTGGCGTACGCGTGCCGACCGGGCCTCTGCCGCCGGTGTGCTGTGCGCAGCAGTTCCTCCGCCTCACGCAGCGGCCCGTCACCGTCCGGATCGGCCTCGTACTCGTCCAGGAGGTTCAACGCCAGGTTCAGTGCCGCCAGTTCCTGGGCCTGGCTGTCCGGTGCAGCGGAAGCGAGGATCTCCCTGAGGCCGCGGTGAGCCCGGTGCAGTGCCTCCATGGCGTCGTCGCCGCCTTGGCTGCGTACCAGCATGGCAAGGTTGTTGAGCGCGAGGTGCCGGTCCGGGCCGGGCGGCAGGGCGTCCACTGCCGCGTGCAGTACATCCGTGGCCTCGGCGTACGTCTGATTGCGCTCAGCCGTTCGGACGGCGAGCGCGGCTTGCAGCATGAGTGCGTTACCGAGGTGCAGCAGGCAGACGCCGCGAATCCTGCTGCCCGGCGGCGACTGCTCCTCCGCCTGCCGTAGCCGTTCGACGGCCTCGGCCAGGTATGTCGGATCGCCGGTGGTGTCGTAGCACGCTGTCAGGATGCGACCGAGGCTGTTGAACAGCGCGGAGGCGACCGTGCCGCGTTCGGCAGCTGCGTCGATGGCCTGGCGGGCGTGCTGAAGCGCTTCCCGCAGACAGGCCTGGTCACCGGTGGCGCGGTGTCGCTCGTACAGCGTGTCGGCGAGGTCGCTCTGGTACGCGGTGCGCGAGGTGTGACCCGGCGGCAGGCCATGGACAGCTTTGGCGAGGGCGCCTTCCGCGGCCGCGAGGTCGGTGCTCTCCCCCGTCTGCCGGGCCCGGAGCATGAGCAGCCGGCCCTGGGTCGCAAGCGCGGAGTCCCTGTCGTCCTCCTCCGGTATCCCGGTCACCGCCGTATTTGCGCAGCTGATCGCCTCGTCCAGGACGTCCAGGTCATGCCCGTGCACATACCAGTCACCGAGAACGTTCGCGGCCGTCGCGTGAACGTCGGACCAGTTGGGGTTCTTCGGGGACACCGTCCGTACGGCCTCCCGGCACAGCGTCACGGCCTCCTCCAGCAGACTGTGATCCGCGCCCGCCGAGGTGTGTGAGCGCAGCACGTCAGCCCGCTGGGTGAGCAGTCGAACGCGCTCGGGGTCACCCCCCACGACCAGGCGCAGCGCCTGGGCGTTGGCCTGTTGCGCGGCCTCCAGATCGCGGAGGTCGCCCGTCGAGTCGTACCGGTCGAGGTATGCGGAGCAGAGGTTGTGGGCGTGTCTGTGGCCGATCAGGTCTCCGGTGGGGACGGCGGCCACCGCTTCCGTGAGGACCGTGACGGCGCTCTCCAGGCGCCACGGCTCTGAGGGGTGGAAGGCGTAGCGGCGGCGCAGCGCACTGCCCAGCAGCCCGAGGGCGTCGTGTCGTCCGTGCCCTTGCTCGGGCCATGCGTCGAGTGCCCGGGTGAGTATCGCGATGGCGTTGTCGATCACCTCGGCATTGCCGGAGGCCTCGCTGCTTTCCAGCCGTTCCTCGGCCTCGGTCACCATCCGCTGCAGGCCGTGAAGAGGATCGTGAGGATCCGCTCGGACGACGGCCAGGCCGTGGGCGATATGGGGCGGCAGTTCCCGCGGGAGCACTCCGGCGACCTTGCCGAAGAGGGTGAACGCCAGCTGGGCGTCCTCCCCGTCGAGCCCGAGCCGGCCGACGGCGAGCGCCCGGTACTGGTAGAGCCAGGCCACCGCGGCGACGCCTTCCGGGGTGGGGCGTACGGCCACGGCCTGTGCGGCTTCCTGGGATGCCTGGTCCTCGAGGACAGCTTCCGTGTCCCCGGCACGGAACCGCTCTAAGCGCTCACGCACCCGAGCCAGCGCTGTCGCGACAGCGAGTGCTTCGTGCGCCCCGGAAGGGCCGGGCACCGCGCTCAATCCTCCATCTCCCAGATGCCGAAGGGGAGTTCGTCGCCGAAGTTCCACAATCTGCTGTCCGGGCCGGTCAGCATCTGCTCCAGTTCGGGCATCCAGTCGCGCAGCGCCTGGTGCGTCGACGGCCGCCAGGCCCAAAGGAAGTCGATCATGTCGTCCGGGAGCATCTCGAGCTTCCGGTCGTCGTCCACGCGGAGCTCCATGAACCGGTCGTGGGCGTCCGTGTCGCCAGTCTGCTGGAACCACATCACGGCGTTGATGGCCAGCATCTGCCCGACGTACTCGATGAGCGCGAGCAGGTTCTGCGGTGACGGCTCCTTGCCCACGGCAAACAGGACGCCGTGGTAGAAATCGGGAAAAAGCGGGGGGATGTCTCGGGGTTCGGCACTACGCAAAGGGACGGGTGATGTCCGCACCCCCCTGGCCTCACTGTCACGGCTCCGCCCCGGCGAGACCGGCGACATCGTCTTGCGCACAGCGGCCACCACCAGCCACACCAATCCACCGAGAACGAGCAGCAAGAAGAACTCCATCGCCTATCCCCCCGTGCGACGGCCATCACGATTTCACCACTATGACGCACAACAAGCCTTAGACATACCCAACTTCAACAAAGTTCTGTCAATGCGTCAAAAGGGGTCCATTAAAGTCAAATGATTCCACACAGAGACGCATCAGCGGACGAGGCGACGGCCGGGATCGCAGAGTGACGGCCACATCGGCCGATCAACCTGCGGCGCCCTGGAGCATCAACGTCCCAACCGGCAGACAGGCCGTGACGTCGCTGACGAACGCGGCCGTCGCCCGGCCGATGTCCGTCTCCGAGTCACACATCCGTGCCAACGGGACGCCGCCCACTGCATGTTCAGCCTCCTCCGGATGGTCAGCGAAGTGCGCCTCGGCCGCGGGGCTCAGCACGGCCGGGCACACGACGTCCACTCGGATCCCGTACGCGCCCCACTCCCGCGCCGCCACCCGCGTCAGCCCTCGGGCAGCCTCCCGCAGCGCTCCGTGCAGCTGCCCGGCCGCATCGGAGACGCGGCCGGATCACCCACTTCGTAGTCGAGCGTCTAAACCACCCGACGATCTCGGCTCACGTTGACTTGTTCGAACAGGAGCTGTGTCATGTGTCTTTCGCTGGTCCCTCGCCGGCGGGAACAGCCCAGTGCGCGGGCGGGCGCGGGCGGCGTGGGGCCGTGACCGTGGCGCCGGCGTCTCCACGGAGTCACGTGGTGGCCGCGTCGGAGACGGTGGTACTCGTACTGGGCGAGGATTCACGGAGCGCCACCCGGTTCATCTTCCGAGGCCCAAAGACCGCAACGGACTGCACCGCATCCATCGGAGGCACGCGTGCCTGACGACACCGAACAGGCGATCCCAGCCGTCCCGAGTCCGGCGACAGGAGATGAACAGCGGGAGCACCACATGCACCTGCTCCCGCGGTACTACCGCCAAGTGGAAGCGGGCCGCAAGACGATCGAAGTGAGGGTGGCCACCCCGCAGAAGCGCGACATCGCACCCGGCGAAGCGGTCGTCTTCCACAACCGCGACAACGGCCGGAAACTCGACGTCATCGTGCGGCGGATCACCCCATACCCCTCCTTCGAGGATCTGCTCGGCTCGGAGGATCCCGCGCGCATCGACCCGAACGGGCCGCCCGGAGAGCTGCTCGCCAGCCTCCGGAGCATCTACCCGCCGGCCAAGGAAGCTCTCGGCGTCCTCGCCCTCGAATTCGACCACCGCCCTGCACGGCCGGGCCGCCTCATGCCGATGACGCCCACGCAGTATGCGCAGACCGTCCCCCACCACACGGTGTACGGCTGCCTGTATGTCCGAGACGAGCGTGACCGGCCGGTCCAACTGCGCTCGGTCTACGGCTCGCGCCTCTGGCAGTTGCCGGGCGGCAACCTGGACACTCAAGGAGAGGACCCGTTGCAGACCGCGCGCCGCGAAGCGTTCGAAGAGACCGGCCTCGACCTCGGACAGAACACACCGAGGCTCCTCCTGACGCACTTCCTGCACGCTGGGTCCCGCCTGCCGCTGAACAAGGTGGGACTCATCTTCGATGGAGGACGGCTGACCGCGAACCAACTCGACCGGGTCCGACTCGATCCCGCCGAGCACGACATGTGGGCAATCCACGACCTCGCCACCTGGCAGGAGCTGATGACGCCGCGGGCCTACGCCCGTCTCGACGCCATCGAACGAGCCCGGCGCGGCGAAGGCCCCGCCTACCTCATCACGCACACCTGAGCCCCAACACATCCGTCCAGGAGGCATCGTGCGCGTCGAGGACATCAACACCCAAGCCTGGAAGGTCTACGGCCAGCGCCAACTGGCCCGCGCCTACATGCCGCCCATTCCAGAACAGCTGACCTGGGGGGCACCTCGCACACGTCACCACCGAGCGTGTGGTTGGATCCCGCCGAGTAAACCTTCACGAGGCTCGGGAGAACACGATGGCTTGCCGTGCAGTGCTCTTCGCCCTGGACGCCGTCGACGCTGAACGTCTGCTGGCCGCCCAGGACGACGACGAGGTCATGAAACTCGTTGAGAATATCGAAGAACGCTGGGAGCTCGACCAACTCTGCGAACTCGACAAGTCCTGGGACGCGCTGCACCGCTGCCTGACGGACGGCGGCCTGGCCTACGACAACGGAGACTTCCCACAGTCCCACGTCATCCTCGGAGGACGGCTGCTGCATGACGGCGACGACTACATCGTCTCCTACGTCAACCCGGACCAAGTCCGTGAGATCGCGAAAGCCCTGGGACCCCTCGATGAGCAGTGGCTGCGGGACCGATTCACCACCCTCACCTTCGAGGACTACCAAGGAAATGGCGACGCAGAGGACGTCGCCTACACCCTGGCCTCCCTGCCTGGGCTCAAGGATTTCTACCGGACGGCAGCGCAGGACGGCCGAGCAGCGATCTTCACCGTTGACCAGTAGACCGGAACTGCCTCGAACCGGACTCCGGTGCCATTCCAGGCCGAAACCGGCACCCTTTCAGCCATCCGATGGGGGCCGACTCAGACCGGAAATAAGGGGTCAATTCGAGGTCCTGACTCTCTCCGAGAGGCGTGCACCGTGGGTGACAGTTGGAGGCCATCCTGGCCGTCGGGAAATAGCCTGAAATTCATCAGTGGCGACCTCGGACGGGCTCAGAGTTCGAGTCCGCGAAGGAGACGGTGCTCCGGCTGGAAGAACTGCTCTTTCCGTCGGCCGCGGATATCGCGGTGCCGCTGGCCTCACGCTGCCCTGGAGCTCCGGCGTCGTCAAAGGCCATGTCAACCGGGTCAAAAAGCCCCACCGCCAGATGTTCGGCCGGGCAGGCTTCGATCTCCTACCAAGCGTGTCCTCCTGTCCACATGGGACGACGCTGGCGAACCTGCAACGGGTGCTGGCAGACGGGGCTCAGCCTGCCACGTGCCGGGTGAGTTCACGTGACTTCTGTTGCAGTACCGCTGTCCACTCCTTCGCATGGGGATCCGAAGCCGTCTTGAGATAGCCGTTCTCGGCGAGCTCGGCAGCCTGCCAGTCCACCTGGATGTCCGCCTTCTCAGCCAAGGCCAGCACCGTGGCAACGAACCCTTCGGACAGGGTGACCATGACGGCGTGTCTGGTATTGCTATGCCAGGCGAGCAGAGCGTCGACAAACACTGCGAACGCGATGGGGTCGATCTGACACTCGTCCGCTTCCATGGAGCCGATGCCGGATGGCAGGCCCACTTCGGCTTGATAGACGGTGGCATGGCTCATGAACAGCCGGGACGCCCCGTTGGACGGGTTCCACAGAGTTCGGTCGCCCATTTTGTAGTACTGGCTCACGTCGGCCCCTCACTGCTGGTCATAGGGGCTCGATATTACGGTCAGTCAGCCCTCCACGGGTAGTTAGCCGGGCCCCACTTCGGGAAGCATCCGAGCAACCCGCAAGAATCGAACTACTCATGAATCGGTGACACTCGGAATCCAACCTCGACGTTCTGCGTTGTGCCTACAGCCGAAGCCTCTCGGCCGAGCCGATCACGGACTGTCGTGGCTGGAGCGTCGTCAAGGACAGCTGCAAGGTCCTCAAGGATGCTCACGAACTCATGAGTCGGGATCTCCACCGTGTACACCTGGTGCGCACGCCTGGGGCCGTTGAGGAGGTGTTCCTCACACCAGAACTCGCATGTGATGACCAAACGGTCCACGTTTCGGAACAGGTGGGTCGTCACGTTGTCGATCGCAGGCCCCCAGCGCAGCGCCTCAAACTGGCTGCGCAGCTATTAATCGGCCTCGGTCTCATCGTCGGCCCGTGCACAGAGCATGAGGCGCCGGTGCGTGGCTTCCGGAGGCAAGCCGGCGAACGGCAGAGGGGAGCCCCCCACCGGAACGCAGCCAAGCTGCCGTATCCAGCACATCACGGCGGAACTGCGGGACAAAAACCACGTTGTCGTCGCAGGTCAGCCAAACCCCGGCTGCCCACAGGTCCACTCGGCACAGCTGGTCCAGCTCGCCGACCTAAACGGCGAACTTGCACTTGTCTCCCAAAACCACGCTCACATCAGGACCGTCGCAGTTTCAGCCCTCACACAACCCAATACCTCGCTCGGCAACACCAGCTCGCGGACACCTTCATCAACCACCTCCAGCACCTATTCACCAACGCCGTCAGCGTCTACGACAGCCACTACCTCATCGCCACCGCCACCGCCATCACCGACGCTGTCCGCGCCGACCGCCCCGCCGCACGCCAGGTCGGCGTCCCCGTCGTCCCTTCACCCCGTAGCGTGTCTTCGCTACCGGACGCCGATGGTCAGTGGGAGCCCGCCCGCATCGCCTGGGGGCACCGTGCCCGCCAGCGACGCTGCAGGCTACCTGCCAGAGGCAGGCCCGCCCTGCTCACCCCCGAGCGATATGGCAGGCCTGCCTGTGGAATTGGGGCGGGGTGCCGATCCTGACGCCCCGCAGTAAGGCTCCCGACGCGACTGACCGCCAGGAACTCCGAGCGGTCGCCGGCGGCCTGCCACGGGCGACTGCCCTGAACGCACCGCTGTGCATCACACATCCTCGACACCTATCCCGTACCGACTGCTCCTCCGCTTCTTCTTGGCCGACTCGACATTGTGCGCGAGTCAAACAGGGAGTGGCAGTAGGTCGAGTCGGCCGGGATGCCCTCACCGGTCACTTCAGGTACAACTGACCGTTACGATCAAGAGCCAAGGCGCGGGCCTCCTCGATCAGTCGTTGTCGTAGTAGCTGCTTGTGCAGAATCCGAACCGCGTGCTGTTGTAGAGGTAGTCCATGCAGGCCCGCATGTAGTACTTGATGTTGTTGGCCTCCAGAGATCTGTAGCCAGTCGTCTTGGAACACGCGCTCCAGGTCGAATTGTTCGAGGAGCGCTCGACCCAGACACGCATGGATGCGCCCGACACATACCCCTGTGTGATGAGGGCGTGAGACCAGTCGCTGACACGCTCGTTCTTCAACTCCAGTTTGATGGTGGTCCCGCCCCCATCGGTGGGCGTGTACACCGGTCCGACAGTGCGGACGGTGGCGTACACCCCGACGTGAGCGCCGTCGCAGGTCAGCGCTTGTGCGGGAGTTGCAGTGAGCGTGACGAGCGGAACTGCGAGGACCGCCGAAGCGGCCATGCCGACAACACGACGCACGGACATATCAGACCTTGATTCTTCCGCTGTTGGATGGTGTGCATGATCTTGTGGCAGGTGCACAACACACGTCAAGGTACGTGACACATGTTGTGCACCCATCTGCGGAAAGGGTGGAGGTTGTCGCCGACCAGTCCCGGCGCCTTCTCGCCCGCGTGGGCGTCGGGCACGGTCGCCCTGGTCAACGAGGACGACCGTGCCGAGCTGGCGGTGCTGACCAAGTCGGCTGCCCCGGGGCAGTACTCGTCCACCCCCCAACACCCGTGCTGCCCGTTCAGGTACCGCTGGCGTGTGGATCAGCCGCGACAGTCTCGTTCGCCTGCCGGGCACGAGAGTTGCCTGCACTGCCTTGCGGCGGCCCAGCCGCCCGATGCTGCCGCGATTTCTCGGAGCCAGCTCCGTAGTTCAGTACTGACTTGCTGGTGGCGTTCTGTCAGGCCTGGGACTTTCTCAATGAACGTATAACGCAGGCAGGCGTTTTGACCTCGTTGGGGTGCAGCGCGGACCGGTAGGTGAAGGATTTCGGGGCGCCGGAGCTGCACAGCAGGTCGAGAAGTTCGATTCCTGCCCGAGTCCGCCATCCCCTACCTCAGCCTCCTGCCACTCATGCTCGTCATCACAGCGCCAGTGCAGACGTGGCGGCACTTCAACTACCCCGAGGAGGAGGAGGAGGCCAATGCGGGCGCCCGGAGATCCTAAAGTTTGCTGCGATGACCCTCGTCACCGGCGGCGACAACATCTGCGTCTGACTCCCCGTCTTCGCCACCGCCGACAACGGCAGCATGAGCGTGTACGCCGCGGTGTTCCTGACCCTGCTCGCCGTATAGACCGCCGCCGGCCGGTACACCGCCACCCGCCCCGTCATCGCCGAAGCTATTCTTCGTGGCCCCCAGGCCGGGCAGGGCTGCGACTACTCCTTCGAGGGCTGCGCCACGTTGTCCCAGGCCTGAGGACTGCGGTAGTGGTTCCGGTGTCCCGCGGCGAGCACGGACCGAAGTTCCGCGAGGAACGGGGTACCCGCCGGGAGTCGCAGTCGCTCAAGCAGGGCCAGTGCTGCCATC
Source organism: Streptomyces cadmiisoli (assembly GCF_003261055.1). Classification (NCBI taxonomy): domain Bacteria; kingdom Bacillati; phylum Actinomycetota; class Actinomycetes; order Kitasatosporales; family Streptomycetaceae; genus Streptomyces; species Streptomyces cadmiisoli. The sequence continues at coordinate 8,975,642 of NZ_CP030073.1, read as the reverse complement.
GGCTCGAGGTCGCCATAGACATCGTGATAGCCGGCCAGGAGGCCCTTGAACAGCGACCCGTGCAAGGCGGGCAACCGCACGGCGATGTCGTACGCCTTCTGTTTGACGGGCCATGGCACGGGGCCCGCGCAGGCCAGAACCCGCCCGGCGCGGCGGAGCGGGGCATCCGATTCCTCCGCCACGACGTGGCCGACGTCGTTCCCGAGCACCTCGGCAAATGCCGTCGCGGCGGTCTCGCGATCCTCGAACCAGTCGGCCCACAGCGAGTAGGTGACGGCATCGGCATCCCGATCCGCCTCCAGCCGTCGGCGATAGCCGTCCCAGAGCACGTCGGCGGGCAAAGGCCCCTGCGATCCCCGGTCCGCGAACCGGATCTCGCACGTCACCCAGTAGTCATCGAGGAGGTCCAGCAGCCCAAAAGCCAGCTGCACCTGCTCGGACACGTCCAAGCCCTCGTCGGTAAACACCTCTCCAGCCCAGGAGTGCGCGACCTCGTTGGCGGTGAGCGGCCGGTCCGGCCCCTCGACGTCGACCCACCCGTCACCCGCCTCGACAACGCCCCGCTCGGCGAGCCAACGCCGCGCATCCGCCATGGCTTGCGTCTCCATTTGAAGAGTATGACAAGAAGTGACGGCGTGTCTGATCATCATCAGTGACACCCGAACTCATCGACATCCGTCACATCGGCGGCACCCAAGCCGACTCTCGAAGTCGTGAACAATCAAATCCCGTTCTCCCACCCACCCAACCTGCTGAGGTGACCTGACCTACAGAAACAGCCTACGAGGCAGGACCTCCCCGCGATTCACCGCGACATCCGAACAGTCTCGCCAGTCGGCAAGACGGCGACTCACCCCGTGAACGTTGTCCCTGTCAGGATCAGCACCGGCCCCCCGACCAGCGCGGGCAGCACCGCACCGTCGCTTCGATACGTGAACATGGTGCGTACCTGGCTGTCCATCCGGGTGGAGTTGGTCTCCAGGCACGGTGGGGACTTGTGGCCTCGCCCCGGCCGGATCTTCGCCGCCGCGCGCTCGCATTCCTACGCCCAGTTCGCGACAGCTGTCGATCTCGCGTTTGCCCGCTGGGACCTGAATCACCTGCACCTGTTCACATTCTCCGGGGAACCTCCGCGACCAGTACGCACGCCGCTGGGACGGCGACGACGGCGAGACTCCCATGCCGAAGCGGCCCGCTCGCGGGCTCAGCGATCTACCGCCCATCCTGCCGTGGTGGGGCGGGCGCCGCAGCAGGTGAAGGACCGAAGCCCGCTCAGGGACGTCCTCATGCCGCTCCGCAGCCCGCTGCAGCGCGCTGGTCTAGCTCACGGTCTGTTCATTCACGCAGTGCGAACGACGCCCGCATTTGCCACATCGCGCCGTGATGCGCGATGAGGTCAACGGACGAAACCCGGGACGAGACGGGCAGTTTGCCGAGCAGATCAGCCTCAATCTCATCCAGCGCTGCATCGCCTTGACCGTCAGCGACGGTCAGGTGGGGCACGATCTCCGTGAACCGGCCCCCATAGGGAGGGGCCTCGGGCCACCAGTCGACGACCGCTTCAGTGAGCCGCCGCAGCAGGGCGTCTGGCTCAGGAGCAAGATAGAGCACCCCCGGGAACCGGCCGCAGCGCTCAAAATGTAGGTCGAAGATGTGATGGCTACCGAACGCATCAGCGAGCGACGAGGAGACATGCGTATCGATGCGGCTCTCGTCAAGGAACGGGAAGAGCACCGTGACATGCGCGGGCACCCCTGCCCGGGCTGACGAATCAAACCGCTCACGCCATACACGAACAGCCGGCTCCGCCTCCCGGACCCTGACGATCAACCCCGTCTGGCCGTCCCGAAACCCGTTGCCGTCGTCTGCCATGACACCGCATGCTGCCACCCAAGGGCCGACAACAGCACCCACCACGCTTCCGTGACCACGAGCGAACCGAGATACGCGGCACCCGCCAAGCGAGGAGCCGTCGACGCCGGAACATGACTGCCGCCCCCACGGAGATCCACACGGCCAAGGATCACCACAGGCCGCCGGAACCGATGACCAAGGGTCCGTCGGCTGCAGGGTTCCGGCTCCGCTTGCGTGGTACAGCCACGCGAAGTCAGAGAGCCAGTACTGAACTTGAATGCGTCATGCCAAAGGTGTCGCCGAGCCCACTCGGCGCCCGTCGTCCGGGATCAAGAACGTGTCTGCAACCAGTGGCGCGCGGCGGCCAGTGACACTGCGATGTCGTCGCTCCATGAACAGACTTCCAGCCACGACAGGTAGCCGCCCTGGGTGAAGACCAGGACCTCACCTGGGCACTCGCCGGCTTCGGTGACAAGCTGCACTTCGGCCGCCACGACCGTACCGGGGCCGGTGGGCGCAGGGTCCACCTTGCTCGCATCCAGCTCGAAGTAGGCGGTGCCACATCCGCATGTGCAGCGCGCTCGCACACTCAGGTGCGGCACCTGGCTTCGAAGTGCGATACGAACCGCGGTGTCCCCGTTCAGGACTGCGGCCAGCACGTCGGCAACGTCGTCAGGCAGGCTCTCGTTCACCCTCTCACCGTATTCCACCAGCGACTTCAGTCGTCATCTCATGCGGCTGGGATCGAAGATCCATTTGATTACAGAGAGGACAGATCTGCCCCCTTCTGTCGAAATCTCCTGGGTTTCAATGGACCCGACAGCGAGAGCGCTGATCCCCCGGTCAGGGACATAGCGCCGATCCGGTCGAGCCGCGAGCGTCAGCGACGCCGACCGGAAAAGTTCCACGCCGACTGCGCCCTCCTGCGGTGACGGCTGCGCGGGCGCGGCATCATCAGCCGTGTCGCCCGCAGGGAAATCGAGACCTCCATGCGATGGGGGTGCCACCACCGGACCGTCGAACGCACCATGGCCTGGCCCGCTTCGAGTGCGGAGCAATTCCAGTTTGGTCAGGGCTCCGCGAGCGCTGTCACCAGCGGGAGTGTCAGTGCCCGTCCGTATGATCACGGCATGTCTGATGCCTTCACCGTCCTGTGGACTCACGACACGTGCCGTGCCCTGCGCAAGGCGGGCCGCGTGGGCGAGCGACCGCCGGTCGCCTTCAGCGGCGCGCATTCTTCCTTGCCCGCGTGGTCGGGGGCTCGTGCGGGGGACGAGGTGTTCGCGCTGCACGTCAACCGGCGCGAGGTGTTCGTGGTGAGCCTGATGCGAGTGGTCGACATGCAGCGGCGCGACTGCTGCGGCCCGGCGCCGGGAACATGGGAGGACCCCGCGTATCCCGGGCACAACGACTGGTCGATGCTCGGTGCCGGTGGCTGCAGCGCCATGTCGGTGCACGTGGACGCAACGCCCGTGCGCTTCGATGTGCCCATACCCGGCGAACTGCTTGCGAGGCTCACATGGCGTAACCGCCGAGGTCAGACACGCGGTCTGAAGTACGTGATAGATGGCCGGCTCGAGAGATCGGCCAGCCTGCAGGGGTTCTACCGTCTGACCCCCGAGGCCGCTGACGAGTTGGCGGAGATCGTCGGCAGCCCCAACCCCTTGATACTGACGGGCGAGCGAGGCATCGGATCACACCCATTGCGGCCAACCCTCTCGTGAGCCCTGTCCCGTTTTCGTCTCCAGGCACGCCTGCCGCGCTTGTGTCGGGATAGTTGTGGGACACGAACAGAGCCGGGCTGCAGTCACTGCCGAAGGCGATGCGCGAGCGTTCGGTGTCCACCAAGAGCCCCATACAGCGCAGCCCGCCGCGGGTGCTGGACATGCTCCCGGGCTGCATGATCACGGCGCGTTCAGGCATGAAGACTCAAAGACGGAGTCGATGCGGGGCTTGCCGCCGAGCCGCATGGGCCGAGTCCTCTCCTCCCGGGCCGACGGTCAAGCAGTTTTGCCGACGGGGAACAACGCGAGACCGGTGCGGTAGGCGCGGGTTGCCGACGACGTCACGGTTGCACAGCGTTCCTCGCCGACGACCTGGAGCAGGCCGGGGATGCGCTCGCAGTGGCGGACGGCGTGCCGCATGCTCCGGCTGCCCACCATCCGAACCCGGTTCCCCGAACTGGCCGAATCCGCTGCCCTCGACCAGATGTCCTGGCGCGGCTTCCTGGCCGAATTGCTGATGGCCGAGTGCGACGACCGGGCGCGCCGCCGCTTCGAACGGCGCGTCAAGGCGGCGCAGTTCCAGCGAGAGAAGTAGCTGCGGTCCTTCGTTTTCGAGGCCAGCGGGAACATCGATGCAGCTGTCTTTCGCACCCTGGCGACCTGCGCGTGGGGCAAGAAGGGCTTGTCGCTCTGCCTGATCGGCGACTCGGGTACCACACAAGGCCCACCCGTTGATCGCGCTCGCCACCGAGGTCGCCACGGCCGGCTTCCGCTCCCGTCCACATACTTGCCACCAAGCCGGTCAACGAGTCCGTCGAGACTGCGGACAGAAGGATCCTGACCGAGGCCACCGCCCGACACAGACGCGTCGATCCCCTCCGCGTACACGAACTCGGCCGTACGAAGCTGGACCGCAGGGGCGCCGAACTGCTGTTCCAGGCGCTAACGGAAACGTGAGGACAAGAACAGCGTCGTCATCGCCTCCAACAAGTCTTTCGGCGGCCGGAGCAGCACGTTCACGGATCCGCGGCTCTGCGCGGCCATCGTCGACCGTCTCACCTTCGGCGGGAACATCATCGAGACCGGCGCCGAGTTCTTCCGGCTCGCCAGCACCAGGGCGGCCTGCGGGCAGGACGCCGCCGCGAACGGATCACTTCTGGCGCACCGCCGTGGCCGGCCCTTTCTCGCAGGCTTGAGTGTGCAGTCAGACGGCTCGTCTGGTTCTACAAGTCGGCCACGAGAAGTCTGTAGCCGGCATCGAGGGCTTCGCGGTCGAGCAGGTCGGCATGGCGCTGGTACCACCGGCCCGAGGACAGGTCGTCCGACAGCCGGGCCAAGCCCGGCTGGATGACTTCATCGCTGGTCTGGGCAAACAGCGAGATACCGGACCGCACTTCCGGGTCGAGGTATGCCTCGGGGCGGCGCCAGAAAGCGGCGAGGAATCCGTCGGTGCAGTCGTGCGGGACGGGCACAGTTTCGATGCGGGCGCCTGGCAGCAGTGCGGCCAAGCGGTCGACCGAGACGGCTCGCGTGTTGTCAAACACGGCTGCTTCGGGCAAGTACTCCTCCAACAGCCAGAACCTGTGGTTGATGTCCGGGTCGAAGGCCAGGACGACGATCCGCTGCCGGGCGATACGCAGAAGTTCGCCGATGCCCGCTTCCAGGTCGCTCCAGTGGTGCACGGTCAGCAGGGCCATTGCCGCATCGGCCGAGTCGTCGGCGAGTGGGATCGACTCCGCAGATGCTTCCAGGGCCGGTGCGGAACCGCCTGGGCGCTGGGCGATCATCACTGAGCTGGGTTCAACAGCCAGCACCGTGTGTGACGGCTCGTAGGAGCCGGTGCCGGCGCCTACATTGATCACAGTGGCGGCACCACCGAGGGCCCGATGAATCCTGGCGGCGATTCGGGGGTCCGGTCGCCGGGTGTCAGCGTAGGTCGCACCGATGCTGTCGTATATCGCCACACTGCACAGTATGCGTTTCCCGCCAACACCGGGAAGAGCTCGCAGCGTTGTCACTTCTCATCACAACTGGCGCCGGATCCCGCTGGGCTGCCCGTACGGCGTCACCACCCACGACCAGGGCCTCGTCATCTCGGAGGCCTGGCTGCTCCTGCCCGACATGTGATCAGGCATCATGGCCACCCGCGCACCGAGGTGCCCGGTCGGCCGACTCGACAGCTCACTCGCCGTGTGAACCACCCAGCAACAGCCCTCAAACGCCAACCCGCGAACTGCGGCCACACGACCAGTACACGTGATCGGAGAGAGGACTCATGGCATCGGATGACGACTACTGGTGGGTGATCTTCGCTGTCGCAGGGGCGGTAACGGTCGTACTCGGTGCGATCCTGCTCTCCGCGACCGCCGCCATCGCCCTCACCATCAACCTGATCAAACGCAGACGCAGACGCTGAGAACACCTCTGGGAGCAAGCCTCGACGGGATCGGCCCCCTGCCGAAGAACGCTGTCGGACAGCATGAAGCGACCGACTCGGATCAGCCGCAGTCTCGCGAAGCGACGGTCATCGATACTGCCTCGCTGCTCATACTGGAGGAACGGGCCGTCAGCGCAACCTCAATCAGCGGCGGAGCCCAGCCTGGGAGACGGCGAATTCGGCACCGGACGGAAAGGGGCTGGAGGGCCTCGGGTGTCCTGTCGCACCGAGCATGTCTGTGCCCCTCGGGTTGAGCTTGATGGATTCCCAGGTCCTGCGAGAACCCTCTGCTCGCCGTTCTCAGTGCAACTGGCTCTGCGGAATCGCGGAGGGCGCGAACCGGATGCGAGGGACTGCCCAGGGGGGGGAGGGGAGGTGGAGGCCTCCCGAGGCTGACATAGGCTCACGGATTGTGAATCAAACGGGTGAGGTTCGAAAGACGCGCTATCTGGTCCTTCACGACTATGGGATGGGGGGCTTGTGGTGGTGGGTGTGGGCTGAGTCCGCGCAGGAGATCGTTCGTGTCTGCGCCGAGGTCGAGGTGGTCACAGACCCGGAAGCCGTCGAACGCGCCACGGCAGGGGCCTTGGAGGAGGTCCACCTCGACGCGCCGGACCCGAACCCGTTGTCCAGTTTCCGCGAACGGCGGAGCGCCCAGCGCGGCCAGCCCGGTTTCGGCGTCCTGGCGGGACGGGACCGGGTGTACTTGCGCTGGCAGGAGGACGGCGACGAAGAGATCCTCCTGATGGAGCTCGGTCCGGACGGCCGGCGGTTGCGGCAAGTCGAGATCGGCTCGGACGGCGGTGCCGTCAAGACGAGCGTGGAGGACTGGCCGTTCAACCCGCCCTATGACCTGTACGACCCGCAGTATGCCTCCCTGGAAATCAGCTGCGACGATTTCGAGGAAGCATGGCACCGGGCTCGCCATGAGCCTCAATGGTGACCAGGGAGAGGGAGACATGCCCAACTGGCCGAAGCGCTGGTGGACGACCGCACTTCTATGCCTCGTGCTGTACGCAGGCGTTCCAGTCAACATGGGACGCATCGCGGAAGCCGTGACCAGCGCAACCGTCGGGTGGTGGGACGTCGTCTCCGGGGCGATTCAAATGATCGGGTTCGCCTGGGTCGCGATCACGATGACCCGTCGGGCAATCCGTCTGTACAAGGAGCAGCGCCGTACCGGCCGTGACGATCGGGACACAGTCCGGCAATAGGTCGGTGGAGTCACGACGGCCGAGTTGGAGGTTGTCTCTACTGGCGGGGCATGGGGAACTCGGGGGCGGCAGGCGGCCGCCCCCGAGCGTGTTGGTGCCGTCAAGGGTTGCTGTTCCGGGACTGGGACAGATAGGGGAGTGTCTGCCGTCGGTGGCCAGCGCGCTCGTAGACGCGGCGGGATCCTCCCAGGCGTACTCCAGCCAGACTGATCCGGCTCCCTGAGCGAACATCGCTTCGGTGAGCGGGGTGGTTACCGCGGCGGCGCCGCAGCCAGGGTTGGCGAGGCGGGAATCGATGCCGGACAGCTCTGCGGCGCCCTCGGCTGGCAGAAAGCAGGGCGCCCCGCCGACGATGCCACCGTGTGGGTCTCGGACGAAGCGCACCGTCCCACCGCTCTGCTTCATGCGGCGCAGTCGGGCCGCACCCTATGCGGAGGGCGTGACGACGCCACCCGCAAGCCTCGGCAAGCGCGGCATCGAGCTCGGCGAACTCTTCGTCCGAGGTCGGGCTGTCCACGCGCGGAAAGATGGCCCACCGTGCGCCCATCCCCCAGCCGGAGCCCGACCCGGCGTCGGCCGCCGCCCTCCAGGACGCCGTGACTGCCGCTGCCCGGCCAAGCCAGGAGCGGGACGGCGGCCACCGGTCGCGGCAGGCCCACGCACCGGAGTGATCTTGGACATCGGCTGATCGGGGCACCACCATCGCCGGCCATCGGCAGCCCGCCTGGGGTCGATCTGCGGCTTCACCGTTCTGCGGGCACCTCGCCTCGACGATGTACGCGCCCAGGGGCGGCCCGTGTGAGCGATACCCCAGCGTCCGGATTGCCCAATTTTTGTACAGTCTCGGGCCGTGCGGGCCCGGCGACTGGCAGTCGGGAGGAAGGGATGTACCTACGGCGTCAGTGCCACTATATTTGGTGTCATGACTGCCATCACACTGCGAATTCCCGATGCGATGGACAAGCCGCTGCGCGACGCCGCCGCTGACGCTCCGTCGCTGAACGACTACATCCTCAAAGCCGTACGTCGGCAGATGACGCTCGACGCGGGCCGCAAGCTGGCCATGATCCAGCCCCTCGACCTTGAGGGCGAGGGCGACGTCCTGTGACCATCCGCAAGGGCGATGTGTTCGACGTCGACACCGGCAAAGGCGTACGCACCGTTTTGATCGTCAGCCTGGACGGTCTCGCCGAAGCGTACGGCGCCGTGGTCGCCCTCGTACTTCACGCCCCGGCGGCCCACCCCGACACAGCGATGAGCGTTCGACTGACTTCCCCTCTCGAGGCATCAGTCGTCGCCGTGAACCTGCTCCAGCTCTCGGCACCGCGCTTCGAGACCGCGACGCTGCACGGCAACATCGGCCCGGAGCAGTTGACGCTCGTCGACAACGCTCTGCGGGCCGTTCTCGACTTGTAGGAGACACTCCGGGTGACGCGGCGATCCGGCAGTCGGCCGGCGCTGCGAGCTTCGTACTGCGTGCGGCGACGGAGCAGAGGCCCGTGGGAACTCGGGCCGCGTGCGCACGATGCGCGTCGGCGGGCACAAGTTCCAGCGGCTGCCGGACGGGGTCGGCGAGGGGCGATTGCCCGGTCCTATCGCCGACTTCCCCGGAGATGGATGACGGGGTGGTGGCTGGCTCATAGAGGCGTTGAACCGTTCCTGGCCGTGTATCGAAAGTGGCTGGTGAGGGCGGTGGAGAGTCACTTGTGATCTAGAATTTCTTGATGGTCACGCTTGAGACTCCCCGTTTGATCCTGCGTCGCTGGCGCGAGGAGGACGTTGCGCCCATGGCTGCCGTCAATGCCGATCCCGAGGTCATGCGGTGGATCCGTGACGGCAACGTCCGTGACGAACAGCAGACTCGCGGTGGGATCCAGGCATGGGAGGACGAGTGGGAGTCACAGGGCTTCGGACTGTTCGCCGTGGAGATCCGGTCCACTGGCGAGCTGGCCGGGTTCACCGGCCTTTCCGTGCCCAACTTCCTGCCGGAGGTACTACCGGCGGTCGAGGTCGGCTGGCGGCTGGGACGTTCCCACTGGGGGCAGGGCCTGGCTACCGAGGCCGCGAGAGCTGCTGTGCGGTTCGGGTTCGAAGAGCGAGGGCTTGAGCGGATCGTCAGCATCGCTCAAGTGGGCAACGACGCCTCCGTACGGATCATGACCAAACTGGGGATGCGTCCGGTCCGTGAGACCGTCAATCTCACCAGCGGTCGGCGAGTACGGGTGTTCGAGTTGTCATCGGACCAATACGTCACAGCCACTCGTTGATGGCCGCGACGAGGACGATAGCTTCGTAGCAGACCCCGAGTTCGTCGTATCGCGTGGCCACAGCGCGGTGCTTCTTGAGGCGGTTAATCCCGCACTCGAGTGCGTGGCGCTCACGGTGGTCGACGGTGTCGAAACGTGGCGGCCGGCCGCCACGGGAGCCGAGCTTCTGGCGGTTGCGTGCCTGGTCGGCCTTGGCGGGGTCCTCAACCCGGGCTCGCGTGCTGACGAGGCGAAAGGCGTCAGTGCCACGCTCGTTGACGGTGCCGTTGAAGGTGAGGCGGTCGACGACGACCGCGCAGAGCCGGGGGCTGTGAAGGCCTTGTTCCAGCCGCCGCACGATTCGCTCGAGGCAAGCGCGACACTGTCCATCCCTACTACGGCATGACCCTGGGCTACCTGACTGACACCTCTGAGAAACCGATGGTGTCCTTCCATCTCTCAAACGGCAATGATCCGGGAGCCAAGCAGTCACGGCCACCTCCGCACGAGGGACCGCTCCTGCTTGCAGTGCGCTTCGGAAGTGAGCCAATCCGCCAGACCCTGCGCCTTCACCCCGGTGGGCCGACGACGGATACCCGTGGCGTGAACCTCAAGATCAGCGGATGCTCGGTGCCTGCTCTGCTTCCGATTCGGTCACTGCGCTGGTGTGGAGGGGGTTGGCCTTGGCACTGAGGGAGAAGACGTGGGCAAGGTGGCGGGGGGTCCGCGCCGTTGGCGAGGGCTTCTTCGAGGATGCGGCCCTGCCTCAGCCGGTGCCCTCTTCGTTCGAGACCCGAAGGAACGCCCCCGCCACGCCCAGCACCGATTCGACTCCTACCAGAGGGTCGGTGACGCCCTCCGCAGTACAGGCGGGTTGTTGTAGAGGCCTTGTATCCGCAGGGCCTCGCGGATCATCGATATAGCCGTCAACGCTGCGCCGGTGGTGTTGAGCCCCTGGCACAGGCGGCCGGCCGGACAACTGACGTCGGAGTTCCTGAACCGATGTGCCCGATCCCGCGTACGCGCCCGGGCACAGTGCCTGCCACGGCGGTACGGGCCGCACTCAGGAGGCGCAGATGTGACACGGGAGCATGGGCCAGCCTTCTACCTCGACTTTGAGGGGTGCTCTTTCGCCTCCAGGCGCACGGTCTCGTCGCGAGCGGTGAGGCGGGAGGCCGCGCGGCGGCGGGTGCCGAGTGGGCTGAGTTCGAAGCCCAGTCTTCCGAGCGAGATGAGTGTGCCGTGCCCGAAGACGAGGATCAGCCATGCTCCGTCGTGCCAGTACCAGTCTTCGGTCCAGGGCCGGGGGATCGCCAACGTCACGATGAGGTGGGAGGCGGCGATGGTGACGCCTGCCCGTCGCCGCCTGGGAAACAGAAGCGGCGGCATCGCCCACAGCAGGGAGACCAGAACTATCAAGGGGGCGACAAACGGCAGACCTGACATGACGACCTCAAGATCGGTAGCAAGTGCCAGCAACCCTCACAGCGACAGGTCCGTGGTACCAGTCCGACGGGATATCGCACCGATCACGATGCGGCTTCGGCCACTCCCCGGCACGCCCGCCAGATGGCCTCGCGCTGGCCCGCTGGCGTAGACGCCGACCGCGACCCCTGTCTGCGCTGCCGGGTCACACGGACTGAAGGAGGCCCTCAAAGACTGAACACTTCCCGCGCCCACCCTCCGGCAACCGTGTCTCGGATGACTGAGACGACCGGGACACGCAATAGCCGGGCCACAACAAGTGACGACCAGGGCTGCGCACAGGGGCGTTCGCCGCATCATGCTGGGTGCCTTCAACATCGTGGCCGCATTGGCCCTGCCGGGTGCCTGGCCCCGCATCATCGACATCGGCATCATCACCGGCGTTGTCCTCTATCCGCTTCGCGTCCACCTGCGTGCAGCCACGCAGCCCTGAAGTCGTGTTCCGCCTTCCGACGACGTCCGGGTTCTTCTCAAAGACCAGCTGCGCGAGTTCAGCGAACGCCCCAGAATCGTTCGCCAAATCCACGGGTCGTCGTTCGCAGTATCCCTCTCAGAACCGTCGTGTTGTGTGGGACAGCTCCGACGCAACACCCGAGTGGACCTGACGCCGATCAAGCCGTCAACACGGTTGAGCGAAACGGCTGTCTGATTTGTGACGCCCCGGCCGAGAGCGCGTGCCACGTCCGGAGCGACAAGTACGCGGCGAGATATCACACAGCTCGCTTCATCCTCGCGCCCGCGCTCAGCGAAGAGTTGGATCGGATCCCTCACCGTCGCGGCCGCCGGCGCCGAGGATTCGCCGCGGGGCCGGGGCTGTCGGCTGGTGCACGCCGAGCACGCCCCGGGCCCGCAGCTCGTCCAGGTCGGGTAGACGAACTTCCGGCAGGGAGCCGAGGAGGTCGGCATGGGCGGCGCGAATGCTGTGCGGGGCCTGAGGGCCGGCACCAAGGTTGCGGCGGGCTGTCACGCGGACATCGTACGGGCAGCGTCACCGCCTGGCTCCGCCCCGCTGCAGTTGTGGGGCTTGGCCCAAACTTTCGCGACGGGGTCGGGGCCATCCCCTGCTGTCTGGCTATGTCGGCGGAAACGGATACCGCTTGTCGATCACATGGCCGCGAAATGCCGATGCCAACTGACACCGCTTTGGCGGGGACAGGCAACGTTCGCAGGCGTTGACGATGAATGCCGCGCCCGTTGGTGCGATGCGGCTCAGAGTCGTCCGGCCTGTCCTAGAAGTTCTGCGAGGGTTCCCAGACCGAGCAGTCGTGAGCGAAGAGTACGCGTCGTGGGTCGAAGTCGGTGAGTCGCTCCAGCCAGGGCTGGTAGGCGGGAAGCGGCTGCTCCACCCCGTGAAGGGCCGCCTGGCGGGCCAGTTGGTCAGAGGCGAAGTGGGAGGCGAAGTCGTGCGCCTGTCCGGCCAGGACTACCGTGCCGTCTCCTTGTCGAAGGACAAGCGACTGATGCCCTTGGGTATGCCCTGGTGTCGGAACGATCCAGACTCCTGGCCAGACCTCGGCCTCGCCGGCGAGTTCCTCATAGGACGCAGCGGGGAAATTGATCAGCTCGTCGAAGGTGTAGTTGCCGTTGCGAGCAGTGGCCAGCTCGACGTCCTGCACCAGGATGGGCCTGCCGCCCAGGAGAGGGTTCCCGCCGCAGTGGTCGAAGTGGAGGTGGCAGTTCGCGACGAGGGAGATGTCGTCAAGAGCCAGTCCGGCCTCGGACAGGGCATCCTGCAGGTGTCGGCGCCGGGGACGGTAATGGGCCTCGGTCTCGGGGTCCGCATCTGCGATGCCGGTGTCGAAGAGGATCAGGCCATGATCGTGTTGCACCAGGTAGGCAAGCACAGGTTCGATCCGCGGCTGCGGGCCGCCGGTCTCCGACGCGGGCCGGATGAAGTACCCCAGATCGAGCCGACGCACCGACATGTTCTTCCCCATGCACCCAGCCTGGCAGGTTCGGGTGTTCCGGTCGGCCAGCCTGCCGAAAGCAGAACCACCACTGACGTCATCGGCCGCGAGGCATTCGACTCCCGTGCTGGGCTCTGCCTGCGGTCAAGTCCTCGGCAGCTGGCGCAGGCATGGGTGATGGCGAGGCGGTCGGACTCGGTGCCGGACTGGATCAGCTTGCCACCCAAGGTCAGCCGGTCGACGATGGCCGCTCATATGCGGGGATGGTGAAGGTCTGGTCGCGGCGTTCTCGGCCCGCCCTCGCTGGCGGGGTACGAACACGGTGGCTTCCCTTATGACGGGGTGTGCGAAGTGTCGCAGTGGCTGGTCGTAGTGGGCGACAAGCGGCAGAGGCCGTTCGTCCGGCGGCAGCCGGGCCCTGCCCGTCGGGTTGCCGGACGCGGGCGAGGGCGCAGCGTGCTCGGGCTCGGTACCGACGTCTGCCGCCTTGCGTACTTCCAGGGCGGCGGCGTCCGCGGTCAGGGCATCGCGGCTCAGCGACGTTAGTGGGGGTCGGGCTGGCGCAGCACTCCACTCGGCCATCCGGAGACACGGCCGTCTCAGCCGGGCCCACGGCTGGGTTAGCCCGGTTTGACCGCCAGCGTCGCAAAATAGTGCGACATGTATTGAGCGGATGCGTTGGATTGGTGCGGCGCTTCCGCGAAGCCGGTGACGACGAACCCCGCGGCAAGTTGCCCGCCGATCTGGTCGGTGAGGGTGTGGCTGTATTCAAGAGGGGCATCCGCGCCGAACTTCGTGGCGCGTTCCTCGGCGGAGTACTGCGCGACATCGCTGTAGGGCAACTTGTGCACGACGATCAACTCGCCGCGCTCGTCGAGCGCCTCGTGGTCGAACAAGTACACATCAGGGTTGAGGAAGCCCACGAGTAGAGTTCCGCCCGGTCGCAGGACGCGGAAGCACTCACGCCACACCGGTGCCAAGTCTGGTACGAATAGGTTGGAAACCGGATGGAATACGACGTCGAATGTTGCCTCGCCGAAAGCGCTGAGGTCGCGCATGTCACCCAGGACGGTGCGCAGCTCGAGTCCGTCGCGCGCCGCCACCATCTGGTCCTGGCCGAGCTGGCGGGGTGAGTTGTCGAATACGGTGACCCGCGCCCCTGCGGCGGCGAGGATCGGACCCTGCTGGCCACCGCCGGAGGCCAGACACAACACGTCCTTGCCCGTCAGGTCCGTCGGCAGCCAGGAGCGGTCGACAGGCTCACGCCCGATGAGAACAATCGACCAGTCGCCCATGCGGGCGCGCTCGACATCCTCAGCGCTTACCGGCCTCGACCACTCGCTGCCCTGTTGGACACACTTGTCCCAGGCTGCCCGATTGTGGGCAACGGGGTCGACAACAATTTCCTGCACGTTTCACTCCCTGCTACAGCCGAGCAAACACCTGCGGTACGACAGTTCGGTGCCGCTAGCCAACACGATTGCAAGGTGCGGGCTCAACGAAATTAGCGGGCATTGAAGTGTCCACGGGCTCGCCAGGTGGTCGCTCACCGGGCGCGTAAGCGCTGGGCTGCCGGGGTTGCGGAAGCCGTAAGCGTCGCGGCCGATGCTCTTGATGACCCGGTTGCTGCCTTCGGAGCCGACGTTGGTGATCTCAGCGTGCTGCACCAGACATCGATCGTCGACCGTGTCGTCACCGACACCAACCAGTCCGAAAAGGCTGACCAAGGCCGTAAGACGGCAGCTCTGCAGACGGCCCGCACGATCGCCGAGCGGGTACCACCTCGGGGTTCGGTCGCAGGCGGGACCCCGAAGCGGCAACCAGCCAGCAGAGTGCGGTGCAATGGTCGCGTGACCGTACATGATGTAGCCCAGGCTCTGCCAGGCATAGAAGACCTGCGGGACCACTGCCGTGGCCTCGCGATGCTCGACGCTGTCCTCAGCCCGCAATGGGACTCTCGGTTCTACTCCTTCGACTCCCACTGGGACGAAGGTGCGCAGATGGCCTCGATGCGTGACGGCATGGGCAGTGAGTACGCGATCGTGTTCTCGGCCGCCGGGGCCTACGTCCGGGGCTTCGACCACACATCACTCATGAGCCCGTGGGCCCGGACGGACGTCCCCACCGTGTGGCCCGGCATCCTGGACGAGCTGCCGGACGTCTTCCGCCTCCACCGCACCGAACCCGCGCTCTCCGACACGGACGCCACCCCCTCCATCACCTGCTGCCTGTGGCGCGAGGTCGGTGACACCAGCTGGCACGCCGGCACCATTGCCTTTCCCACGGAAGGAGACGGCGACCCCGACGGCGCGAACCACCTCTTCGAACTCCTCACCGACCGCTCAGCAGAGAGTTACGCGGCGTGGGCGTCCTTCCATTACGAAACACCTGTCGACCTCACGGCCGTCCGCGCACTGCTGTCCCAGCGTCCACTGACACCGCAGACCGTCGCCGCGCTCAACCCGGACGTCAAGTTCACTGATCTCGCGGAGGACATCTCGCAGATCGGTTACCGCGGCTGAGAACGCCGCGCCGCCGAGCACCACGACCGCGCTGCCTGCCCACTGTGATGCGGTTCTTGGAAAATTGACTCGGCCCGGAGTTCCTTGAACTGTTCGGCGCGCAGCCCGTTCGCTCCGTGGTCGCGTCCACCTGGTAGACATTTGGAGTGACGTACTACGTGGACTTGACGCCATACACGTATGACAGGGACAACTGGGCGCCCGATGCAACGGGTCATTGGCATGGTGTTCCTTTGGTCAACGTGGGCTGGCTTGAGCGCGGCCAGCCTTACGAGCAGGGCGTTGCTCCCTCCGGGCTGGCTGCAGTGCTGACCCGCATGAGCAGCACGCACAGAGCTCAGCAGACTCGCGGCTTCCACTCCTGCCCGTTCTGCGTTTCTCGGATGTTCGGCAGTCGGCCCAGTCATCCGCGGGGAAGTGCCGAGATATGGGTGATGGGTGGAGACGTTGCCTACGCCGCCCCTGAACTGATCGCTCACTATGTCGAGGCACACGACTATGCGCCGCCAGGCGACTTTGTCCAGGCAGTTCTCGCCGCAGCGTGAACCCGGACAGTTTCACGGCTGGGTGAGAATCCGGGTCCGTAGGAGCGTGAACGAGGCGCAGCCACACCTGGCCAGTTCGGGCGTTTTGTGGCCCTGCACCAATAGGGCAAGAGCCCCGTCCAACGTGAGGCTCATGAACCGCCTTAAAGACCCATTAGACAATCTCGGTGCCGGGGTGCTCGCGCAGCCAGTTGGCGAAGATCTCCGAGGTCCGGTCGGGCAGAATATCGACGACCCGGTCGGCTTCCACATCGACGAGGAGGGCTCCGTAGGTACGGCCCTCTCGGAAAGCGAACTCGTAGACACCGAGTATGCGCAGGGCCCGATCTGGAACGGATGGTGATTCCAGCAGTCCAAGGGGTCGGCTGCGGCCTGTACCAAGGTGCAGTCGGCGACCCAACCGTTCACCAGGCCGGCCTCCGAACTCGGCCGCGACCGCGTGGAGCCACTTCTTCAAACCGAGACTGGAGCGGCGATAGCGTTCGACCGCCAGCCTGCTCGACGTACGTCTTCCTGCGGCAAGACGTACGGTCGCAGAAGAATCGCCGCACCCGCAGCTTGACCTGCAACTTCTCGCCCACAAGCGGCCGTTCTGCCAATTCGCGTTCGTACGACGAGCGGGCCCGGCGTGCAAGAGCGTGGCAGCCCGGACACCTTGGGGGCGGTCCGCATGCCGCTGCCACCACGACCAGAACGTCAGCGACGGAGTCCACCCGTTCCGGCCGGACAACGATTTCTGAGAACAGCACATCTTGCAGCGAACAGACCCCCACAGCCGTGAGATCCCCTGGCAGGACGCTTTTGCACACACTGGCTGTACTGGGGATTCACTGAACTCCGGTCAGAGCCTGGAAATTTGCCGCCGGGGCACTCTTCGGTCCCCGATCAGTTGCCGTCGACACCGGGGCCTATCGCCCGCTCGTGCCGTGTGCGGGACGTGCCAGCCAGTCGAGGGCCACTGCGTCCACGCTAGGCCATGGTCCAGCGGCAGAAATCGGTGTGCGCTTCGCAACCTGACGCGCCTAGAGTCAGCGCGGTCAAGGGGAGGGAATCCGCAGGTGCGAAACGTAAGAGTGCTGGCCGCCACAACGGTGGCCGGAATGGCTGTGCTCATGGTGTCAGGGTGCGCACAGACGGAGCAGTCCACGGACGGCAAAGGCGCTGGCACGCCTGTCCCGGCGGACTACACGGGGGTTGAGGAACTGCCGGAGAAGCTGGCCGCGGACGGCACGACGATCGTGGTGGGCGACCCGGCCGCGGCAACCACGGTAAGGCTGTACGAGGACCCACGTTGTCCGTTCGTCGAGCAGTTTGAGTCGACCGGCGCCCCGGCTCTCCGCGAGATGACGCTTCGCCGCGAGGCCAAGACCGAGTACACCCTCGCGTCCTTCAGGGACGACAGCATGGGTGGCGACGGATCGAAGAGAGCCGTCAACGCCCTTCGCGCGGCGCTGGACGCCGGCAAGTTCACCGAGTACCACGCCGTGATCTTCGAAAACAGGGCCGAGATCGAACTCGCAGGCGGTTACACCACGGCCTCCCTGCTCGAACTCGCCGACCAGGTCGACGGGCTGCGGAGCGAAGCATTCGACTCTGCCGTGACGACGATGAAGTACAAGGACTTCGTCAACGCGTCGCAGAAGACCTACGAGACAGCCGGTGGCGACGACCCACGCGGCCCCGGCACCCCCACTGTTGCCATCAACGGCACCAAGATCACAGGCAACCTGGCAGGCTGGGTATTCGAGAAGGAGTCCTTCGCCATGCTCCTGAACTCAGTACCCGAATAGCAGCAGACCGGGGAGCACAGGATCACCTTTGACGCTGAGTCACAACGGCTCGGCTATGATCACCACAACCGGGGGTGAGAGATGAAGCGCGGGCTTCTTTCGTGTGTCGGCGTACTGCTGTTCGTGGTGACAGGTTGCACGGAGGCCAGCCCTCCGCTCAGTTCTCCCCCTCCCCCTCGCTCCTACTCTTCTCCTTCTTCGCCTGCTTCCTCCGGTTCTCCCGAGCCACCCGAGCCTGGTCCCGCCATGCCACTGGGTGCGGCGATGATCACTGCCGAGGACGCGAAGCTGATCGAGGCGTACAGAAACGAGGCGTTGTTCCCCGCGGGGCACGCTGTTCCGGCGACGTCGGAGGTGGCGGTCCTGCGGCGCCGCCAGCCGGCGGGCACAGGTGACGTTGCCTGGATGCCGGACGCCAACACGTACTGCCTGGTGTCGATTCGCGAGCGGGGCTCGGACCGGACGTGCTTCGGGCTTGCGGCAAAGCGGAAGCCGCAGGGCTACGTGCATGTGGGCAGACTTACTCCGCACGGCCTCAGCGGTGCAGCCGATCGGCATCAGTTGTGGCTCAACGTCACCGTTGTCGAGAACACCAGCGGGCCCTTCACCTACACAGGCGGCACGCCCAAGCACGCAACCCCCATACAGGAAAGCACGGTCAGGTTCCCCTCCGGCAGAACAATGATATTCCTGACCTACGAATTCCCAGAAGCTACGCACATCCCCAGGGACGCGGAGATCTGCAGCAACAGCCGAACTGTGTGCTTCAAGGCATTCCAACCAAACGCCGTCGGGCAGTAAGCGTCGGTTGCGTGCAGTAAAGGGCTCAACGGCTGAGCCACTTCTGCTGGGTGCGGCCGCGGGCCACGAGGGTGACGGCAGCCCAGGTGATCAGGGTTTCGGAATACTGGAGAAGCCTTTCGCCGTCCCGCATGTTTCGGCAGGCATGCATCGTCCGGGCCCGGCATTGCTCCGACGTCACAGAAGGTGCCGTGAACCCGATCAAGAAGGTCAGGGCCCCGTCTCGGAGAGTCCGGCAGCCTGCGGCTGCCCTGTTCCCCACCACCGCCCAGCAGGTCACCACCGGCCGCCGCCGCATCCTCCGATCCGCCGACCAACGGCCATGGAGCGTGGCGCCGTCGGCCAGGTGTCACAGTTGGAGGCCCTCCTGCCAGATGGCGGACCTCTCACACGGGAAGGCAGGCCGCGCACCGCACCAGACGGCCGTCAGCGCCACACCGACCCATGCCATTCGGTACGCACACGATCCCTCCAGTGCGCCGATGAGCAATCCTCTTCCCCGGCAGGCCTGGGTGGCCATGGTGATCCATCCAGGAGGGAGATGGATACGGTGGCGCAGGCACTGCAGCGGCCGTCGCTGTCGGTGCGCGCGCACCGTGATCTCGGTCCGGGGCAGGTTCGGCATAGCAGCCAGCCCGGCAGGCCGGGCACAGGTTCCGCCCGGGTGCGATTTTGGGCCTACCGCAGCTGGATCACTCGACCTGCGCCAGGGGCGCCAGGGCTGCGATGACGGTGCGGGCTGTCCGAGGTGGCGAGCGGCGGGTAGGCATGAACAGCGCGCAGCCGGGCGGCGATGATCACGCTGACGGTGGTGCGGACCCGGTTCGATGCGGGCCACCGGGTGATGAGCTCGGATAAGCGCTCGGTGTTCCAGCCGGCCTCCATGATCGCGGTGGCCACGCGGCTGTGATCGGTCAGTACGTTCTCGGTTCAGCAGAAGGTCCGGACGGCGGGCTCCAATGTCGAGGCGCAGTCGGATGCCCGGATGCGTCTCGACCGCCGGTTGTGCAGTCGACGGAGTCGCTGCGGAGGCAGGCTGGTGCTTCGCTGCGGGCGTTGTGTTGTCGCCGCGGTGGCACGGATGGACGGGTCTGGTCTTCTGCTTCGTGGTGTTCTTTCTGATGGTGTTCTTAGTCAGGTGACCAGCCGGCGTCGGGTCATCCACTGGTGGAGAACCCGACATCGGCTGCGACCTGCTACTTTGCCGACTGGGCAGGTCGGTGATGACGTACGCTGCCGCACCCAGGTTGCCGTCCGGATTACGCTCGCGTTCCTGACTCCCCGAGCGCGACGCTACCGAGTTCAGCCGCCGCCGGAGCACGCTCCAGAGGGCCCCTCTCAACTGGCCCGCACCGCCCTTCAGCGGCTTCCGCCCGCCAGCCGTGCGAGGTCGGACACGAAGTCGGTGTTCCCCGTTTGGTGGACCACGGTCATCTTCTCGGAGGACACCTTCCACCCGACCGCCGTCCGGCTGAGGCCGATCACATTGCGGGCGTACAGGGTCCAGTCGGTGGGCCGTCCGGCCTCGGCCAGCGCTGGGTGATGGTGCAGCGCCTCCAGGTGGAACCGGACGGTGGCCGTGTCCCCGTCACAGCGGACGACGGGCGTGGTGACCATGTGCTGCGTCAGCGGGATCGGCGCGATCACCTCGGCCATCACGCGTCTGAGATCGTCCGCGTCGACCTCTCCCTCGATCGGGAGGACACCGCCGTAGTCGACGCTCACCACGTCGGTCCACAATGACCGCATTGCGTCAAAGTCCTTGGCATCGCAGAACTGGAAGTGCCTGCCGACCACGTCGACCGCTTCAAAGCCGGCCGATTCCGGAGTGCCCACGCCTCACCCTCCCTCCCTCACCTCCCCCTCAGCCTGCACCCGACCGGCCATTCCGGCATCTCGGCCAGGCCTGAGCCGCGCTGCGGGGTCCGACGGAACGAGCAGAACACCCACGACCTTGTGAAGGAACCGCCCCTCGTCACCGGGGATCAGGGCCTATGGCGGATTGCGGAGCATCAGCCACACGTGGCCGTGTCACCAGTCCAACACCTGCAGCATGGCCTCGTTCCCCAGGAGCACGGCCACGACGTCGCCGTGGCGCTCGTCGATCACTGGAGTGCCGAGCACCGAAACCGACAGACGTCGCCGGGTAGAGGCGGTGCTGGGGTTGCTGTACTTCTTCGCAGTACCGCGCTCCGCAACTACCCCGCTCGTTCAATGGTCAAGTCGCTGCAGATGGGCTCGGCTCGCCATATGGCTGCCAGTTGCGGATACAAGTCAAGGAAGCGGCAGATCCTTTCGAGCGCGGCGGTTCTGGGTGGGCCGACCTCGTCGAAGTCGAACCCGGTGTCTTGGTGGCCAAGGCTGGCGAGATCAGCCCAAGCCGGGTCCTCTCTGAAGATGAGCTGGAGCTCTACCTGCCAGTACTCCGGCTGCCAATAGCGCTCGTCAGGCTCGCCGACCTCAGTCACAGCAAGCTGCCGCCCGAAGGACAGCGCAGGCTGGTTGTCGTTCCAGTCCCACCGGCCCCACTGGACGATGAAGCCGTCGCCGTCGTTCTCGGACGCCTCGATCCCTGCAATCTCGATCTGAAGGAATTCACCGAAGGCGTCCCACGCTGCCGGGACATCACGCACGGCGTCGGGCTCGACTCCACGCTGCTTCAATATCTGCGCGAACATGTCGGCGCTGGATCGCCAAGGAATGGGCATGCGGGATGCTACCTCGGTGGATCTCACGGCCAGTTTGGGCGCTCGCATTCCGACTGTGGCGGTGGGTCGCGGGCCGCGTGCGCGGGCATTTACCTGGGTTCATGCGCGGCCCGCTCGTGGGCTGCACCCGGCTCCTGGTCTCATGTGAACCACCGCAAACAGGGCTGAATTAGCCTGAAATCGAGGCGGATGGACACGCGGGACTAAGAGGTCGTTTTCGCCCTATGTTTCATCCCGAAATCGGCTGTTTGATCTGTGGTGCGGGGTCGCGCCAGGAGATGGTGTTCTCGCTGGTGAGGCGGCGGGCCATGAGGTCGGTCATGGCGAGGTGAATCATGGCTTCGGAGCGGACGGGCAGGGTTTCATAGTCGCGGACGAGGCGGCGGTGGAGCATGAGCCAGCCGTAGGTGCGCTCGACCGCCCACCGCTTCGGGATCGGGGTGAAGCCCTTGGTCCCGGGTGTGCGTGCGCTGATCTCCATGTCGATGCCAAGGGTGGCGGCATGTTCGACGAGGTGCTGGCGGTAGCCGCCGTCGACCCAGACCTTATGGATGCCGGGGTGCTCGGCGGCAACCTGGTCCAGGAGATGGGTGCCGGCCACGGAATCCTGCACACTCGCCGCGGTGACCAGCACCGCAAGCAGCAGTCCGAGCGTGTCGGTGACGATGCTCCGCTTGCGTCCCACGATCTTCTTCCCGGCATCGGTGCCCTGGCTGGAGGCGGGGACGCTGGTGGAGGTCTTGACGCTCTGGGCGTCGATCACGCAGGCCGATGGCTCGCCGTTCCGTCCTTCCCTCTCCCGTAGGAGTTTCCTGAGCAGACCGTTGAGCTGGGCGAATACGCCGTCCTGCTGCCACTTGGCGAAGTAGCCGTAGACCGTGTTCCAGTGCGGGAAGTCGTGCGGGAGGTAGCGCCACTGGACCCCGGTGCGGTCCACATACAGGATTGCGTTCATGATGTCGCGCAGGTCATGTTCCGGCGGTCGGCCGAAGTCCAGGGCCCTGCCGCGGCGCTCGAAGCGCCAGGCAGAGAGCACTGGCTCGATCAACTCCCAGCGGGCATCGGACAGATCACTCGGATACGGGCGTCGCGTCGGCATGCTTCCGGCGTACCGCCGCGGACCGAGTGCGCCCAGGCGCACAGCGACGACAACGGAAGCACGCGTCCGCGAAGGCCGGGCGTCCTGGGATGAGACAGGCAGAAGTCACTTCCCGTCTCACCTATCACCCCATCTGACCAGCAAGAATCAACCCACATCTCCAGCAGCACGAGCACCACAACCCGGCGGTTTGAAAACCCCTGGAAACACGGGCAATTCAGGTGAAAACGACCTCTAAGGCGCCCGGCCGGCCAGATTCTGGTCAGACGGCTTCGTCCACACGAGGCTGCTGCCATGTGTGACACCGAGGATGAGGACGAGCGGGTCAAGTTGATCCGCCGGTACGTCGCACCCGACCGGCGGTACCTCAAGGTCGGCGGCGCTCTTCTCGGTGCCAGTGGGCGCGACCGTGCCCAGTTCATGCGGAAGCTGGGCACGGTGGCGTTCGCAGCGCTGCCTCGTCCTCGCCCTGTCAGGTCTCGAGCCGTCGCTCGGTGCGCTCAAGCCACTTTCGGTACCAGTGCGCGAAGTCATGCCCGGTCGGCTCGATTCCTCGGTCCATCGGTCGCAGATCCTCCCAGATGGCACCTCGGTGCGGTCCTGTCACCACCATCAGCGATGCGTAGCCGCATCCCTGCTCGCTGAGGAATACCGCCCCCGCCTCCTGTGCGCCGTACAGTTCCTCGCAGCGCGCATCCCAGGCCACGTACGCCTGACTCAACTCCTCGTCAGTCGCGAAAGCCTCCGGCGTGGGCTCCTGTGCCTCGATCGCAGTGAGCTCGCTTCGCAGCGCCTCGGCCACGAAGGGGCGTCCGGCGAACTCAGCGGTGGTCGGCTGTGCGGGGAAGGCAAGTCCGATGCCAAGCCACCGCCAACTACCGTTACATAGGGTCGGTGTCATCAGGCCGTAGTCGGGGCCGGCTCCCCCTCTTCCGACGCGGAGAAGGAAACTCCGATACTGCGCTGGCAAACTGACGCCCAGGTCCGCTTCGAGCTCTCGGATCTGTTCTTCGCTCATGACTGGACCAAGGCGAAAGCCATGCCCCTGTGCCCCAAAAATCGTGTCTGCTCCGGGGTGTTCGGCAAGCCGAAGCACCCGCTCCCGCACTCCCGCCCACGTGTCTTCGCTCACGGGCTCAGGCTAGTGATTGGTGCACCGCATCGGCACGGGAATTTCAATGGAGGAACGACGAAGCGCCCGGCCGCTAACCGAGAGCTTAGGCGGGCAACTTGGTGTGGCTCTCCATCACCGGTCGCTCGATAGCGATCTTGATGAGAACAGCCAGAGTGGGGCTCGAGAGGGTACTCACGACAAGACATCTTCGGTGACCGACCGTCGCAGCGTTTTGTGGTTTCCGAGATCGGCGCTCTGGCTCGTCAGCATGGTGAAGCTGCAGCCTCAATTGCGTCCGCCGTCGCAGCCAACCATGCCTGCTCGCTGCCAGAGTGGAACGTCATCTCCAACCGGGGCAGGGACCTGGCATCGTACGGGCTTCGGCCCCCTCGATTGGACGCGGCAGCAGCATCTCCGGACTGCAGCCGTCTTCTCCGACAAGCATTCTGGCCGTCGAATCCGCGACTCTAGGCCCAGGCCGTCATCAGCGTGGGAGGCTGCGATCCGTTGTGTACGGTTCAGGCGCAGACAGGCGCGACCGAGCGGATCTTGGCCTGGCCACGTCAGACTGGATTGCCTTCAACGTGATTCCCCGTTGTTTCCCGCTAGATCTGGCGCGGTTGTTGTGCGCGCTCTGGGCCGCCGGTAACCTGTCCGCGCTCGTTCACCGGTGTCCGTCGGCGTTGTCACCCGGTTGGACACTCAGTCGGCGCGGCTCTACCTACCTCGTATCTCCGAAGCGGACAGCAAAGCGTCCAAAGCCGCTCGGGCCTCGGCGATGCGGTGGCGCCACTCTTCGCCCTGCAGGACCGCAGTGTCCCACTCGATGACTGGTTCGGCGCCGGTCCTGCAGTACCCGTAGACCTGGTGGGCCACCTGGCCGGTGAGGAGTTCATCGTAGTGGAACGTCCCCTCGAAAGCTGTCCAGGCCACTGCCCGCGTGTCGGCGCAGACACGCCGAAGTACTACTCGCGTGTACTCACGCAGATCGAGCGAGACGTCATCGAAGTCGATGTCGTATGACACCAGCCCGAGCCGTTCGATGACTTCGGGTTGCCCCAGAAGAGGGAACGACAGGAAGGCGTCAGGGACCATCCCTGCAAGGTGAAAAGCCTCCTGCGGCAATGGGGTGTTGCCAGAGCCTATGACGAACACGTTCACCGAGGCCGGACCTCGCCAGCACAGCAAGTCACGTATCGCACCCGGCACCTTCCTGCCCCTCCTCTCTGACTGCTTCCGAGATGTGCACAGTCGTCGCACCACGCCAGTCCCCAACAATGGTGCCCGGCCTCGACGCCATCATGACCAGCGTGATCACTGCCCACCACCGCTTTTGGAGAGAGGCTGGGGCATCGGGTCAGTGACCTGGGCTTCGATGACCGGAGAGATGTAGCAACTCGAACGCCAGACAACCTCTTGACCGCTTGTGGCCCGATGGCACTGGGAAGGTGACGGGCTACTTCGTGTCCTGTGCCACTCTGGCGCCAGCGAGGACGCGGGTGTTGCGGCCTCGCTGCCCATGCGGTCCAGGTCGCTCCAGTACCAGCCGCGGCGACCACCGACCGCACCAGGTCGACGTCGAGGGCGAGCGCGGCTGCGGTTGAGTACATCGGCCACCCCTTGTAGGTGCCGACGGCCGCCAGGTGCTCCCGGTCGACCAGGTCATCAACGTCGGCCAGGTCGCCACCGAGTACCTGCCGGCGTCGCCGACGTGGCGCAAATGACCCTCGGCCAGCAGGGTTGTGCACCCTCATCGACGACCGACTGAGGTCACTCGAACGAATGACAGGCCGTTCCAGTGCAACCAAGACGGCCCTTCGCTAGTCCTTCACATGCAACATCATTCGTTCACCTGTGGGAGCAACCTCTTGCGTACGCGTTCCATCCTGGCCGCAGCCGTCACCGCCGGCACCCTGGCCGCCATCGTTCCCGCCGCATCGGCGCACGCCGCCGAGTACAACTCGGCCCTCAAGGTCCGCGGCATCCAGTACGACGCGCCCGGCCGGGACTCCAACAGCTGTTCCTCGGGCAACACCGACGAGGAATACCTGACGGTCAAGAACTACTCGTCTTCCGCGACCGTCAACCTCAAGGGCTACGTCGTCAAGGACGCCGCCGGCAACCGCTTCGCATTCACGGCCAACCACTACCTGCAGCCCGGCGACTACATCAAACTGCGCGGCGGCCACGGCACCGACTCCGACGCCAAGAACGTGGTCTACCGCGACAACTGCAACTTCCTGTGGAACAACGACAAGGACACTATCTACCTGTACAAGCCCTCCGGCAGCCGCGCGGACGTGCACTCGTACACCAAGCGAGACCACGACCGGGACGGCAACGGCTACATCGGCTACCACGGCTGATATCCACGACCAGCACCCCGCCTGCCCGGGACCATCCCTCACCGAGACGGTCCTGGGCAACCGACCGGACAGGGTACTCAGCCGCATGACGCCGGGCCCGATCGCCGGAGGCGTGCACGCCTCGCTCGCCGGCGAAGCGGTGCGCGCCACCTTGACCACCTGGTCGCCGGCCACCTCCTCCGCACTCTTTGCCTGCGGTGTTCAGGAGGACCTGTCAGCGGTCGAGGCCGAGGCTCGGCTGTGCGGCGATCGAAGCGGTTCCTGAAACGTCAGTAGGCACAGCGTGGGCGGCACCCCGACCGGGGTGCCGCCCACATCCGTTCTCAAAGTGCGCCAGCCAGTCTCACACCGCTGTGGGCGCCTCCGAACAGACCGCACTTTTCACCTCGTTCGGGTCGAGGACGCAAGTGCGGTCACCCGGCACCGCCACCTGGATCCAGACAGTGGACGCGCCAAGAATCAGGTGTCCGGAAGAAGGCCCCGCAGTCTTGCAAACCCTCGCCCCTTCACCGCTTCGCCCGCCCTGCCCCAGGCTGATGGGGCACCGCTCTCCCCCGGCTCGAGGTCCCGTCGCCCAATTGTGCCAATCGGTTGACACAAGTGTCCCTGGACTGCATCTTGTACTGGCTACTTGATACAAGCGGTGGAGTCACTGGGGAATTGCCCATGAACGGAGTCGACACGGTGCCTACTGCGTCACCGGCCGTCCGCTACAGCCGCTGGGCCGGGCTACTCATCGGCGCCGTCGCCACTCGGATCGTGGGGCAGGCATGGGACGCCCAAGCGGACATCGGCGTCCTGTACGCCATCGTCGCTTTCGGTCTGTGCGCGATCATCGGGGTCCTAGCGGGAGACGCGCTGACGGCTCGCCCTCGCGGCCCGGTCCGCACGGCAGGTTTGGCCCCGCGCCAGGTTCGCGACTATGTCCCGCCGCGGATGACCCCGTTCCTCATCGCCCAGGCCGGCGTAGTTGTCGTCCTCGTCGTCGCGGCAGCCATCCTGGCCCGGTCCGACGAGGCGAGTCGTGCGGGTCATCCTCTGGCCTTCGCCTGCCAGGACGGAAGCGTCATTGGCATCAGATCGTGGCCCGGCGTCCACAACGGCCTGCCCATCCTCACATGCCTCGCCGTCTCCACAGCCGCCTGCCTGTGGTCGCTGACCTGGATCGCCCGCCGCCCCGGCGACGACCAGACCCGCCACGACAGCGCACTGACTGTCGTTGCCGCGTGGGGCCTGCTGGTTTCCGCACTTCTGCTCGGCATCGCCTCCACCGTCTCCGGCGACCTGATGAGCACGACCTGCGACGGAACCCTCGTCCGCATCGGAGCAGCGCTGCTGTGGCCCACGGCCCTGGTCGCCCTCGTCACGGTGTCGTGGTGCCTGTTCACGGTGATCTCGCCCAAGGCTCGGGTGCGCCGGTGACCAGTCCCGTCATTCGAGTCGACACCGCCAGCCACGTCCCGCCGTACGAACAGATCCGCGCGCAGCTGACCGCGCTCATCGCTACCGGCCGTCTCCCGGAGGGCGAACGCCTGCCGACCGTACGGCAGCTGGCAGCCGACCTCGGCCTCGCCGCTGGAACCGTGGCAAGGGCCTACCGCGAGCTGGAGTCGGCCTCCTTGATCCGAACACGCCGAGGGGCAGGAACACGCGTGGCCCCGCTTCCAAGTCCCGCCACCGTTCCGGATCCGACGCAGCTGACGGAACTGGCCCGGCTGTTCGTCACGCAGGCGCGAGGGCTTGGCGCGGACGGGCCCGCAGTGATCAGCGCGGTGCAGCAAGCGCTGGACGAGACAGCCTGAGGTGCTCGGGCTTCTTCGCCCCCTGCAGGGCAAGCCGTTCTCCGGTTCCCTCGTCGATGGCCGGACGTTCCTCCGCATGCGGCAGGCAGTTACCGGTGATTCGGCCAACGTGCAGCCCAGACCATGACCTGCAACGCTTCGACCACGGCAGGTCAAAACGTTTCGCGGCCCACCCGAAGTTCCACTGCGGCGCCCGGGACATCTCACAGGTCAGCAGGTGGCCGCAGCATACGCGGTCCCGACGAGAGTGAGGCTTCTGCCAGCTGGGCTGTCCTCCAGGCCTACGTGGAAATCCCTGCCGGTCACATTTTCTGTCGGTGAAGTTCAACGCGTTCAGCAGAAGGCTCGCTGGCGAGAAGAGTGTCAATGGCACGAGGGCATGAAGCACCAGCGCGCCCCATTCTCCCTTCGTGAAGGTCGAGGGCGCCGCATGCGTTTGCAGGTCAGCGCAGCGGTAGATCGGCCAGCATCACGGTGTACAGCGGGGAGTCCGCAAACGGTTGCCGCTCTCCGACCTTGCGCAAACCCCAGGACTCGTACAGCTCCTGCACCTTGGGGTGCTCAGTGTCGACCAGGAGAACCACCAGGTCCTCACCCCGTGCGTCCAGGAGCGCCCGGCTGATCAGCTCCGCGGTTCCCGTCTTCCGGTACTTGGTCCGGACAGCCAGCTCCGAGTACGCAAAGGTACGGTGCTTCTCGGGCGCTGGGGTCACGTGTTCACGCCACCACTCGCGCTGCGGAGTCGCCGGGGCCCCGTACGCGAACGCCACCGCCATATCACCGTCCCAGGCGATCACGCAGTCGAAGTCCGGATTGCCGCCCCAGTTCTCGACGAACCACGGGAAGCGCTGGTTGAACTCGTCGTCCATAGCGTCCGCGTAGGCATCGGCGTGGACGTCGATCAGCGTCTGGCGGATCTTCGGCAGGTCCTCGTGGCAGTAGCGGCGGACGACCAGATCAGGGGCGCTCAAGTTCGGCTCCATTCGGATCGGAAGCGGTCTCCCCACTCTTGTGCGACCCTGGCGTCCGGCGCAAGGGTGATCAGATCTCGGTGGAAGTCGCCGAGGAGAGTGCGCATCCGGCCGGGCAACGGATAGCCCTTCATCAGATCGAAGACCGTGGACGCGGTGGCGCACGCCTGATCGGTATCTCGCTGGTGAAGCTGGGCGAGAGCGAGCCGTGTGGTGGCCAGCGCCCGGTTCCTGCGGAACTGCTTGGGGATGCTGCTCAAGGCCCTGTGAGAGGCTGCCTCGGCCCGCGACGGGTCCCCGATCCGGTCCTGAACGATCGCGGTCATGGCGGTCAGTTCGGCACCTCCGTAGAAGGCGATCCAGCTCGGCCGGGGCTCGTCGGACGACGTCTTCCCCAGTGCCTCCTGTGCGTACCCCAGGGAGCGCAAGGCAGCCGTACGGTCGCCGAGGTTCGAGTGGCCGATGGCCGTCCTGGCGTGCGCGAGGGAGGCGAACAGCGGGTCCCGCCGAGTGATGGCCGTAGCCTGGGCCGCACACCCTGCGTCCACGGCCTGTGTGTGCAGTCCTCGTTGGTGGGCGAGCATGGCGTAGGAGTTCCACACCCTCAGCTCGACAACAGGATCCTTGGCCATCCCCGCGAGGTACAGCGCACGGTCGAGGTGCCGCTGAGTCCGTTCGAGCTGACGGGCGTCCAGAGCGCTCCACGCCGCCGTCGCGGTGTAGTCGGCGGCCACGGAGAAGAGCCTCTGGCGGATACGCTGGAAGGACGCCTGCTGGACTTTGTCGAGGGCGTCATCAGCTCCGGAAAGCGCTGACCGCTCCAGGCCCTCGTGGCCGCCCCTTTTGTCATCCAGGGCCATGAGGGCATCGAGGCCGGAGCGGAGCCGGATTACGTCGGACGTGCCGACTCGGGAGGGCCGGGAGTCCTGGGCGGGTGCCACGACGGCAACGGCGGTGGCGGTGAGGAAGTTCCTGCGCCTCACGGGTGGCTCCAGTTCGATGGTGGGAAGTATTGCCGCTGGTGGTCTGAAGCCCAGCTCTTCTGCCGTGCATCCGAATACTGCCTCTAACCTGCGCGTTTCATCTGGGGTTGCGTCCGGATCATGATCGGAAAAGCGAAAGTGCCTTCTGAGCTGCAACGATGAGGCTTGTCTAGGGTCTCGATCGTTCCAGCGGGAAGGCACTTTCTGCGTGCACACTACCCGGTCACGCCCCAAGCTCGTCGTCAGCGCCGACGGGCACGGGGTGGTCAGCCATGCCGGCTCGCGTCTACTCGCGGATCTGGCCGACGCCACCGCACTGACCAGCGCTTTCTCCGACGCTCTGTGCCGACTGCGGCCTCGTGGCACCGGGCACGACCCCGGCCGCGTCGCGGTGGACCTCGCGGTGATGCTCGCCGACGGCGGCGAGGCGATCGCCGACCTGGCCGTGCTGCGCGACCAGCGCGACGTGTTCGGCCCCGTCGCCTCCACTCCGACCGCCTGGCGGGTACTGGCAGGCATCGACACCGCGACTCTGAACGCCCTGCGGGCAGCTCGGGCCAGGGCCCGCGAGGTCGCCTGGCTGCAAGCAGACGAGACTGGACACGCCATACCCGCCTCGCAGGCCGGAGGCCGTGAACTGCCCGGCCTGGTCCTGGACATCGACGCCACCCTGGTCACCTGCCACTCCGAGAAGGAACAGGCCGCCGCCACCTACAAACGCGGCTTCGGCTACCACCCACTGCTCTGCTTCCTGGACAACACCGGCGAGGCCCTGGCAGGTCTCCTGCGACCGGGCAACGCCGGAGCGAACACCGCAGCCGACCACGTCGCCCTCCTCGACCAGGCCCTCGCACAGATCCCCGACGCTCACCGCCACGGCACCCCAGTCCTCATCCGCGCCGACAGCGCGGGCAGCGCCAAAGCCTTCCTCGCTCACATCCGGGCCCTGCGGGAACGCGGGATCCACACCTTCTTCTCCGTCGGGTATCCCGTCACCGAGCCAGTCCGTCGCGCGATCCGGGCCCTGCCCGAGCACGTCTGGCACCCCGCGCTGGAACAAGACGGTGCCTTGCGCGCCAGTGCCGAGGTCGCCGAGCTGACCGGCCTGGTCGACCTCACCGGATACCCGGACGGCACCCGCATCATCGTCCGCCGCGAGCGTCCCCACCCCGGCGCCCAGCTGTCCCTCTTCGACCAGGACGAAGGCATGCGCCACCAGGTCTTCCTCACCGACTCGCCCGTCGCAGGCAGCGGCTCGATCCAGCACCTGGAGGTCCGCCACCGTGCCCACGCCCGGGTCGAGGACCACATCCGCTGCGGCAAGACCACCGGCTTCGGTCGCTTCCCCTCCCGCCACTTCGCGATCAACCAGGTCTGGCTGGAGCTGTCCCTGACCGCGGTCGACCTGCTGGCCTGGACGCGAACCCTGCTACTGGACGGCGAGTTGGCCACCGCCGAGCCCAAGAAGCTCCGCTACCGGCTCCTGCACGCCGCAGCCCGGATCACGCGCGGAGCCCGTCGCCTACGGCTACGGATCACCACTACCTGGCCCTGGCGCCACGAGCTGACCGCCGCGTTCAGCCGCCTCGTCGCACTGCCCCGACCGGCCACGTGACAGACAAGACCGCCACTGACCACCCACGACCCGAGGACCCAGGAGCACCCGGCCATCGCGCCGGGCCTGCGGCATGCCCACCATCCAACAGCAGCCCCACGACCTCCGGCACGGGCGTTCACCCAGCTCAGCCGACCCGAACCGAAACACGGAGGCTAACGCCTCCCGCTGACGCTGGTGAGGCCAACGGGATTTCGCGGTGAGCCAGTTGCGGACCGTCCGGTCGCTCACCGTCCCCTCGGAGCCGTGCAGGCGCAGGTGCGCGTTGACGGCCTCGGCCAACTCGGCCTGCTTGAATCCCGCTTCCCGCATCGCGCTGATGAGGCTCGTGTTCCCCTCCACATACCCACGGTAGCCACTGATGCCCCATCTGTGATGGCGAGAACCGAGGAATTTCCGGTTGTCCCCGATGCGCACCCGAGCGATTTTTCCTCCCTGTCCTGGGCGGGCAGTCGTTGACTGGACCGAGGCCGTCGTACACCGACAATTCTGAGGTCTGGATGATCGTGTCAGCGAAGCCGCACACCACGGGGTGCCCTGGATACTCCGAGACCTTGCCTGGTCGGGAGGAGAGCGCCGAAGCCGCCCGTAATCTCGTCCGGACGGCTCTGTCCGCCTGGCACCTGGAGGACCTCACGTACACCGCGCTACTGCTCACGTCGGAGCTGGTGGCCAACGCGGTCAAGCACACCAACAGCCGCGTGATCCGGGTCGTGATCTGCCAGCCGAGCGAGCGGTGCGTCCGCATCGGCGTGGTCGACAAGACCCGCGTGCTACCCGATTTCACCAAGCCCGGTGACGATCTCAGCACCAGCGGTCGGGGTCTCCTGCTGGTCGATGCCCTCGCCGAACGCTGGGGGACCGACCTGTACCGCTGGGGCAAGCAGGTGTGGGCCGAGTTGTTCTGTGAGCCGGCCCGGTGACCGAGGAGTACGAGGAGGCGTACAAGGTCCTCTACGACCACGTACTGACGTGCCCTGACTGCCCGGATTTCTGCCTCGAAGGGTCCGTCCTGCGCCGAGCCGTACGGGAGGCACGATGACGCGTTGCATCAGCGGCGATCAAAACTTCCCGACGGAGGACGAGACCGGGGCGCACTGCGACGAGCACGGCGTGCCCCTGTTGTGGCACGCTCCAGACTTCGTATGGGACGACCTGCTCCCGCAGCATGGTTGCCTGGACAGCACCGCGTTCCTGTGGCTGAGCGCCCTTACGGACAAGCAGGCCTGCGGATCCCTGGACCAGGAGATCCAGGCCGCCCACGACGCCGGGATGCACACCGCGTTCCTCCTCGCGCTCGACGTCCTCATGGCTCGCACGCGCCATCCCCCGCACTCGCTCACAGGGTCATGCCGTAGACGCTCCCCCTGTCAGGCGAGAGAATCCCCAGTAGTTGCGTGCCGTGCGAGTGTTCGGTACGCCGCGGCGTCGGGGGCCACCCAGACAGACCAGCTCCACCGAGGTCGGCGTCGCCGTAAGGGTGCTCACCACGATCCGGGCGGCCTCGCCGACAGAGAGACAGCATCCCAGCAGCGGGAAAGCCACCACGCTGTACACCCCGATCCGGTCCGCCGCCGCCAGGGCCTCGCGGTGACGTGACACCAGGCCCCGCAGCCCGTGGTCTGCCCCGGCCATCGCGGTCGGAACGCCGATCACGTGCAGGATCCCATCCGGCAGTGGCTCCGCTGCGGTCACCATGGCCTCGGTGTTCTGCGCCGTTTGCTCCCGAGCACCGCCCGCAATTCACGGATCGCGGCCGCGGTAAAAGGCCTGCATCGCCTCCGAAGGCTCAACCGGGCACCGCAGACGGGGCGTTCGGCCCAGACTCCCCCCGGTCAACGCCTCCGCCTTCCCAACCGGCACGCCCCTGGAGCGACAGTCCCCACCGATGTTGACCGTGCTCACCCCTGCATCTACTGTGCGCGGTGCGGCGGGCACCCAATCTTGCCGGTCGAATGGTTGTCAGGTGGGTGTCATGCGGCTGTCACTCTGCACTTCCCTCCACGCCACCCTTGCCTTTGGAGACGAAGCCGCGCATGGACACTCCCCTCGCTACCGTTTTCCTTCCCCTTGCACTCGCCGTCATCATGTTCGGGTTGGGCCTGTCTCTCACCGTCGACGACTTCCGCCGTGTTCGACGGCATCCCCGGGCTGTCGTCGTGGCCATGTTCTGCCAGCTCCTGCTCCTGCCCGCCCTGTGTCTGGCTCTGGTCGTCGCCTTCGGCCTTTCCCCGGTGCTCGCCGCCGGCATGATGCTGCTGGCGGCGTCACCCGGCGGGACGACGGCGAACCTCTTCAGCCATCTCTTCGGCGGCGACGTGGCCCTGAACGTCACGCTCACCGCGGTGAACGCGGTGCTGGCCATCGTGACGCTGCCGATCATCACCAACCTCGCCCTTCAGTACTTCGAGCCGGACATCGGTCAGGACGGAATGGGGCTGCAGTTCGGCAAAGTGCTGCAAGTCTTCGCCCTGGTGCTCGCACCAGTGGCGATCGGCATGGTGGTGCGCCGTCGTTCGGAGGCGTTCGCGCAGCGCATGGACCGTCCGGTGAGACTGCTGTCGGTCATCGTCCTTGTCGCCGTGATCATCGGCGCGCTCGTGGCCGAGCGGAACAACGTCGTCGACTACCTCTTGGACGTGGGTCCAGCGGCACTGGTCTTCTGCATATCGAGCCTCACGATCGGGTACTTTGCGCCGCGTCTGATCAGGATCGACAAGCGGCAGGCGATCGCCTGCTCGATGGAGATCGGCGTGCACAACAGCGCTGTCGCCATGACTCTGGCGATCAGCGTGCTCGGCAGTGTCAGCCTGGCAGTGCCGAGCGCCGTCTATGGGGTGCTCATGTATCCCGTCGCAGCGCTCGCCGGGATCCTGATGACCCGGGGATCCCGAACCATCGAGGAACCCACGCCGGTGAACTGATCGGGCTGACGCACGGATGGAGCACCGCCGACGCACCCGCGGCTACGCAACCCTGCCCGCCCGTTCGGAAACCATGATCTGCATTGCCCGGACCGACCTCATCACATGCCCTCACCGGCGAAAACACCGTCTCCTGGCGCGACGACCCGGCACCACGGACGATACGGAGGACTCACGGATAAAGCAGTGGGAGGGAACGACTCTGAGGCTACGGCCGGGTTGTGGTTGCGGCCTGGCCTACGCGGGCCTCGAAGCACTCCTGTTCAGCGTCGGCCGCGGCAGGCCGAAAGCAGGTCCGGACGGTGCTGCCGGGGCGG
Organism: Streptomyces cadmiisoli; assembly: GCF_003261055.1. Classification (NCBI taxonomy): domain Bacteria; kingdom Bacillati; phylum Actinomycetota; class Actinomycetes; order Kitasatosporales; family Streptomycetaceae; genus Streptomyces; species Streptomyces cadmiisoli. The sequence goes on along the minus strand of NZ_CP030073.1, from coordinate 8,941,218 downwards.
GCTTCGGCCATCTCGGTGTAGGCATAGGTCTCCGTGTCGTCCGTGTCCCTGATGTGCACGTCGTGGGTCGGGCCACCCGCGGTGACCTCCACCCGGTCGCCGATCCGGGTCCCCCAGGCCCGGGCCCAGCTTGCGCCGCACTTCTCGCTGTAACGCAGCTCCACATGGGCGCCGGTGGCAGTGCGGTACGTGGTGAGTGTCTCGGGGCCGATGCCGCACATCAAGCGCATCGGGTCTCGGCCCTCGCATGCGGCTCCGTTGCACTGGGGAGCGAGAGAGTACGGAACGGAGGCCGACTGCGGTTCGTCCTCCGCCGTGTCCCGAGCCAGCAGAAGGAAAAGCACCAGTGCCACGCCCCCGACAAGCAGGATGTACACCGACGCCAGCACGACCATGAGCCCGCGCCTGCGACCGCGTGGCCCCCTGGCCTCCGGTGGCTGCGGCGCTTCCTGCAACTGTTGCCGCGGCACCTCGGCGGCAGGGGCGACGACCGCCGCGCGCCCGCTCGCATCCGACTCCGCGATCTCCCACAGGGCCAGCAGCCGCCCGTCCGGTTCGTTCGCGACCCGGCACAGGTCCTGTACGGCCTGACGAGGGGGCAGGCTCTTGCCGTTGAGATAGCGCTCCCACGAGGACTTGCTGTACGTCGTTCGCTCCGCCAGCGCCGCCAGGCTCAGCCCCGTACGGGCCCTCAACTCCCGCAACATCGCAACCAGCCGGGCATGTTCCGAGGTCACTTGGGTGCCGCCTCCCGTAGGGACTTCCAGGTATGCGGTCCAATGACACCGTCGACGACCAACCCGTCCCGTTTCTGGATGCGCTCAACCGCGCGCTGCGTCTTCGGGCCGAAAATGCCGTCGATATCACCTGGCGGAATGCCCGTCCGGCGTAGCAGGCACTGCGCCTCGGCCACCTCGGGCCCCACGTAGGTGTACGCCAGGATGGCGTCCGTCGTGCGGCTCAAGCCCGCGTACCAGCGGCCGTCACGCTGCTCCAGCCGGCAGGTGTAGGCGACCGGCACCAGTGACCCCGACACGGTGGCCGGGTCCCCCGCGCTCCGAGCAGCGCGGGCGTCCGCGAGCTCGGCGCGGGCGTCGGCGAGCCGCACGGCCAGCAGGAGCGCCGCGGAAACGGACAGCACCAGGGCCACCGCACCCGCCATGATCACGGCGCGCAGGTAACGCCCGTACGGCTGCGCACCCGTCGACGTGTGTGCACGCATCGCCGGGGCGCCCTCCGGAGTTTCGGTGGAAACCACGCGTCCCTGCGCCCAGCGTTCGGCGGCGATCTCATGCAGCACCAGCAGCCGGGTCGGATCGTCACCGCCGACGCGGGCCGTCGCCTCGACGGCCTCCCGAGGCGGCAGCGATCGGCCATTCAGATACCGCTGCCATGACCTCGCGCTGTACCCGGTCTTCGTGGCCAGTTGACGCGTGCTCAGTTCACTGCGGTCCTTCAGCCTGCGCAGACGCACGATCAACTGATGAACTTCTGTCGGCAGTTCAGCAGGCAACTCTTTCCAACGCGACATGTCACCCCCAATCGCGTTCGGGACCGTTGGTCCGGCCCCCCGTGTCCCGGCCTCATTCTGCATCAGCAGTCCCGGCGTTCACGGAACGGGGTCCCGCCCTCCTACAGAATCAGCCAGCACCCGCTCGTCGTCGTCCCGCACTACCGACTCGGCGGGCAACGTCCCAGCAGGTCAGCGGGTTGGACGTCCCGGGACGACGCCACCTCTGCGTCAACCGTGGCCGAACATCGCGCCGACCCCTCATTCTCGTTGCGGGGCCGGCCGATGGGGGCGGTTCCGTTCATCGCACGTCAACGGACGGGAACGGCACGCATGCGAGCTCTCACGAAGGCCTTCGTCAGTGTCACCGCCGCGGTCGGGATCACCGCCGGTGCTCTGGCCACCGCTGGCACGGCCATGGCGGCTCCCGCGCCGGCCCAGCAGCAAGTGATCAGTGCCGAGGCCGTCGCACCGCTCGCGGTGGTCAACCTGGGTCTGAGCACCACCCGGGCGCAGCGCTGGCAGTGCTTGCTGGAGGAAATCGGGTACGACCCCGGCACGATCGACGGGCGGCTGGGCACCAAGAGCTGGAAGGCGGCGCAGGAATGGTTCAACGACCTGGGCCTCGGCGCCGGTACAGAGGACGGAGTCGTCGGACCCAAGACGATCACTGCGTTGCAGAAGTTCCTGAACCGGTACGCCAATGCCGGCCTTGAGGTCGACGGGATCGCCGGACCCAGGACCCAGGACGCATTCTGGGACTTCAACGGTGTCAACTTCTGCGCCTGAGTGACCGTCGCGGCCCCCGGTCCTCCCCGGTCGGCCGAGCGGTACCGACCCCGCCAACCGCGTCCGGCAGCACCCTCCAAGGAACGTCATTCACACCGCTCCATGAGGTCCGGCTCCCGACATACACTCACGACCGCACCGTCCAGCGATGGCGAATCCGAGGAGAAGACACCGCCCGTGCATGACTACGACGACCCGGCTTGGGGGCCGCTCCCTGTGCGCCCGGCCGTACTGCGCTGGCTGCTGCTTCTCCCCCTGACATTGATCTTTCTGCCGCTGTGGTGGGTGGTGTGGGTCTTCTTCGCCGTCTGTCTCTACGGCGTGGCGTCGGTGGCACAGCTGATCGTCTACATCGTGCCTGGTGCCGAGAACGGCGCGGTACGGGTGCTGGACGCCACTCTCAGCCGGATGCCATTCGTCCCGCTCTGGTGCGTGACTCCGGTGGCACTGATACGCGAGGGCGACACGGCGTACTACCAGGCGCGCGTTGACCGGCGCGTCGAGAAGCAGACCCGCCGGGTTGAGACATCACAGCCCGGTCACGAGCACCACCGGGACCTGGACCTCGGAGCACACTTCTTCCGGGGCTCTGGTGCCGGCTACGTCCTGCGCGTCGCCTCGGAGCACGGATGGAACCTCCATCCGCTGCTGCGCTCGCATCCACGTCGTCGGCTCCGCCTGCGCCACAACGGTCGGCCACGGCCGAACTTCGGGAATTGACGGCCCAGGACTGTGCTGATCACGATGGCCCTCAGGACCCGTCAACCACCGGTGAACCAGTCGGCCCTCTCCGTCCGGAGCGGGTGCCGTCTGCCGCGCCAATGGATGCGGTCACCTGACCGCCGATGTCCCGAACCGACGAGGCGGCAGAACGCATGCCTGGGGAACCCGACGATCTGCAGATGCAGTTCGCCTCCACCAAAGAGGCAGAACCGCTCGCCGTCGACGACAGGACCCATGTGCTGGAGCTGGTCGTAACCCCCGCAGTCCGAGTCTGGGACCGCCCGGCCCTGGCAGGCTCACCCGCTTTCAAGGAGACGGCCCTGAGAAGAAGCGCCCTGAGGTCGCCGATGCCCATCACCGTGCTTGTGTTGGGTCTGACCTTGTTGACCGGCTGCGCCATCGACAAGGGCACAGCACTCGCCGAGGATTTCGAAAGAGACTGGACCGGTACGCCGGACGTGGCAAACATCGGCACCACAAAGAACAACACGCTGCCCTTCCGGGGAACTTCCACCGGCACACTGACCCTCAAGGACGGCACCTCAACCGACCGAGTGACCCAGCTGGCGGGCGAAATGAGGGACTACGTCGCCCGTCACAACAAAATCACCGGTCGAATCACGGCGGACGGCGTCACCTTCACCGTTGTCGCGGATGAGGAGCGCACCGGCGAGGTCCTGGCACTGTGGCGGTCGATGACGGCCGACAGCCAGGTGACGGCGGCCGACATCCATGACGCGCCCTGGAAAGAAGCAACCGACCGCTGGCGGATCGAGGTCTCCGCCGTAGATGCCACCAGCGCATTGACGGTGTTCAAGGACATGCTCGCCGAGGGAGACCGGTACCGGCCGCTCGCCGGCGTGATGGTCCTGAAGATCAAAAGCCCAGGACTCCGGATCGAGACCGACTTCCACGATTCCTATCCCACCGAGGCAATCGACGCGTACGAGGCGGTGCTCGCCCGGTACGCGGTCGTCCGCGCGACTGTGCGACGCGATCCGGTATCCGGATCGGCGGCAACCATCGTCGTGGCGGACAGTGAGGACCGAGACCATGCCGGCGAACTCGCCAGAGGGGCGGCACCGAACCTCGGTTCCGCCATCACGGTCACCAGCGACAACAGCGACTGATCTCTGGCCTGAACCAACCAGCGCGACCGAACCGGCGTGGTCTTGACGAGCGGACGGCAGGCCGCCCAACAGCTGCGGCTCATCGACAGTTGGATCGCCGCTGAGGAGCGACGCGAGACGGTGCGGCGCCATGACGAGAAGGGCCGCCCGAACCCGCTGAACTCGCTGATGCCGTACGACCTCATGTTGCCCCTGTCCGTCTCCGGCATGCCCGGACACGAATTCCCCGCCACCCGGCGGGGCACTCTCATGCGCCGAGCAACCGCCCAGCGCCGTCGCGTGTCTCACACGGACGCACCCGTACCCACCATGGGGGACCACACCTTGAAACGCACCATCACCGTCGCCGTCCTGCTCGCCGCCCTGGCCACGCTCACCGCGTGCACCAGCAGCGACGACAGCAGTGACAGCCGGACCAACACCCGGCCGCCCGCCAGCAGCACCCCGACGAAGGAGGCCACCGAGGAGGCCGCCCCGTCCGTCGGGCTCCCCCCTGAACCGACCGGGAAGGTACGCGACGGCCTGCTTGCCGCGCTCTTCGACATCAACCCCGCACTCATCACCGACGAGGACGGCGCCGTCGACAACGCCCGCAACCAGTGCATGGCCATCAACGGCGGAGCACAGGAACTCGACCGGACCGCGCAACAGCGATTCAGCAGCGGCGAGCACGCGGTGACCGCGGCCGAAGCCAAGCAGATCAACATCGCGCTCTCGGACTTCTGCAAGACCGCCTAGCACGCTCCACCGACAACGCCCTGCCGGCACCCTGAGGTTCTCGTGGTCGTGGCAACACCCCAGTTCAAGGGTGCGATGGACTTCTAGATCCTTCTAGATCCTTCTAGATCCTTCTAGATCCGGAAGGTCCACAGGCCTCAGGACTCGTAGTGGCTGACGCGTGAGCGGGAGGCACACTTCCTGCTCACGCGTCAGGGCGTGAGGAACAGCGGGGCATGCCGGATCCTCGGCATCGGCCGTCGAACCGGGAAGCACTGGCGCCACGGCACGGCCTTGGAGCGCTCGTCGGTCTCCGCCGCCGTGCTGCTTCCCCGGGTCCGTTGCCTGATGAGCCATCGCGCGCAGAGCGCGGTCAACGGGCGAAGCGCCGTCCGCTTCCGCCGTAAGCCTGATGGCGAGCGTGGAATAGCGCCGTCATGTGAAGGTGGTCCACCGAGGCGCGGTTCGGGCCCAATCCGTGTCCCAGTCGGCGAGGTTGCGCCGCTCCAGCCTACGGCCGGCGTAGCCGTAAGCGGCGGCGCCGATGAGTGGGACCGTCATGGCGGCAAGGAGTGCGTAGCCCATGGCGCGGCTGCGGACCTGTTCCGGGGTGAGGGGCGGCTCGGTGAGGTGTCCCTCGTCGGTGACCCATACGTGGACGGTGGCGTCGGCGGGCAGGCCGGGTTCGACGTCGGTGTCCGCAGTTCGGGTGTGCCCGCGGGGGTCGGTGTAGCGGACGGGGGCCGGGTACAGGGTCTTCTTCGCCTCGTCCGATCCCGGTTCGGGGTGACGGGGGGCGTCGTGGACGAGGACGGCGCTGGTGTAGTGCCGCGTGTGCGCCTCGTGCCGAGCGGTCTGCTTCAGATCGCGGAAGGCGACATCGCCGACCAGGAACGTCACGGCGGGCGTGATCACCAGGACGGCCAGGAACAGGCACAGCGCGATCCACGCCTGCGCGAGGTCGGAGCGGCGGCGCAGTGGGTTGCGGCGCCATCGCCACAGCAGAACGCGAGGGAGTTCTTCGGGGGGTGGCTGTGCCGGGGGAATCGCGCGGGCCACGGCGTCTCTCCTTCCGCATAGGGGGTGGGCGTATGCCGGCCGAGGGCCGGCGACGCGGGCGGCATGTCATTGAGGGTGTGCCGCCGGTTCTGGGGTTCCGAGGGCTGAGGGGTGGGTGCTTGCGGATTCCAGGAGTTTCGCGGCGCCGCGGATCGCCGCGGTGTGGGGAGCGGGCACGGGCCTGATGGGGGCGTGCAGCTGGTCCGCGAGGCGGTAGGTCATGTCGGGGCGCAGGGCGCCCCCGCCGGCCAGGAGAGTGCCTGCCCGCAGGGCGTCGAATGTCTCTGTAGTGGGGTCCTCTTCGAGCATCGCGGCCACCATCGCCACGACGACGTCGGTGATCCGCGTGGACGGGGTGAGACTGTCCAGGTCGCTGGTGCCCAGCACGGCCTGGCGGGCGTCGGTCACCGCTCCGTCGACGAGGAGGGTGACCTCCGTGAGATGGGCGCCCAGGTCGACGACGAGCAAGGGCCGGGTCAGGTCGGCATCGGCGGCCACGGCCACCGCTCGCGGGGTGGGGACGGTCAGCACGGTGTGTGGCCTGAGGACCTCGACCGCGGTGCGGGCCTCGGTCCGAAACGCGCTTCCTCCGAGCGCGGGGGCGGTCAGGACGATCACGCGGCTGCCGAAGCGGGGCAGGCGGTGGCCGAGCAGGCGGCCGATCATCCGGGCGGTTCCGGGGGTGTCGACGATCGCGCCGCGCTGGATGGGGTGGATGTCGCCGTCACCGGCGAAGGTCACCGTGGGCATGTCGAGGACGCCTCGCCTGCCGGCTATCCAGGCCCGGGTGCGGGAGCTGCCGAGGTCGAGGGCGATGCCGGAGCACTTGCGGTACAGGGGCCAGGGCCGGTGCTGTGGATTCGTGCTCGGGGACCGGGGTGTCTTGGTCACCGGCCGGCCTCCCTCACCTGCTGGCAGCGGGCGCAGTAGCGGGCTTGTGGCACGATCATCAACCGTGCCCGGGCGATGGGCCCGCGGCACAGCTGGCAGGGGCCGTACCGGCCCTGGTCCATGCGCGTGAGGGCTGCCTCGACGTCGGCGAGAACCATGCGGGCGGACGCGGCGAGCTTGACGTGGACCTCGAACTGGGACGCGGCCTGTCGGTCGAGCAGCGCCTGGGTGCGATTCGTTGCGGCGCCTGCGATCTGCTGCAGTTGCTCCTGTCGGAACAGGCGCTGCTCGTGCAGGTTTTCGCGGAGTGCGGCGAGGTCTTCGAGCGACAAGGTCGTGTCGCGGTCGGCGGTGATCTGGTGGTTCATCACTTCACCCCTTGGGCAGGGCCGGAGACTTGGGATGGGCCGTCGGCGGTCAGGGTTCGGTTCGCCGGCAGGGGACGCAGAACCGGGTGTAGGGCAGGATCTCCAGGCGCTCGACCGGGATGGTCTTGGAGCAGCCCGGGCAGGTTCCGTAGCTGCCGTCGTCGACGCGGGTGAACGCGGCCTCGATCTCCTTGAGGACACGCTCGATGGTGTCCTTCTGCGCCGACATCATGTGCTGGTCGGCGCTCTGTCCGGCCTCTGCGAGGGCCCGCAGTTGCGTCAGCCGGGTGTTGCGTTCGTGTTCGAGGCGCTGGCGGGCCTCGTGCGCCGTCAGGCGCTCGGAACGAGCTTCGGTCCGGGGCGTATCGAGCGACATGGTGCGTCCTTCTCTCAAAAGGGGTGACGTACGGCCTGTGAGCAGCGGTGACGTACGGCGAGGGTGTGACACGGCAGAGTCCCGGCCATGGCCTTCGGCGTGTCTGCCGGGGTTCACGGTCGGTGTGTCAGGCCCCACCGTGGCCGATGCGCCGCGCGAATCCCATCGGGCGCGATACCCATCTGTGGGGCATCCCTCAGCCCAACGGGTCGTGGGCAGGACGGAGTCCCGGAAATGGGGTCTGGGACCCATCGACAGCTCAGCCGCGGGTGGGCAGCCTGGATGGCAGTCCGGTCAAGACCAGTGGCCACAGCTCATGCTCGGGGTGCGCGGCGACCGACAGACACAGCCGTGCAATTTCAAGGAAGGCGTCATCCCGGTGTCCCTGTTCTGGCGGATCTTCGCTCTCAACGCGGTGGTGCTCAGTACCGCCACCGCGCTGCTGCTGTGGGCCCCGGTGACCGTCTCCGTGCCGGTCGTGCTGACCGAGGCGGTCATCCTCGTGGCCGGCCTGGTGGTCATGCTGGTCGCCAACGCGGCCCTGCTGCGCATCGGGCTGGCTCCACTGGACCGGCTCACGACGCTGATGACCACCGTCGACCTGCTGCGCCCCGGGCAGCGGCTCCCGGAACACGGCCGCGGTGAGATCGCCGAGCTGATCCGCACCTTCAACGCCATGCTGGAAAGGCTGGAGCACGAACGGGCCACCAGCAGCGCGCGCGTCCTGCTCGCGCAGGAAGGTGAACGCCGCCGAATCGCCCAGGAACTCCACGACGAGGTCGGCCAGAGCATGACCGCGATCCTGCTCGGCCTGGAGCGAGCGGCCGACGAGGCGCACGAACCCCTGCGCGGCGAACTGCGCCAAGCCCAGGAGATCACCCGGGAGAGCCTGGACGAGGTACGCCGCCTGGTGCGTCGGATCCGTCCGGGCGTACTGGACGACCTCGGTCTGATCAGCGCCCTGACGTCACTGACCACCGAGTTCGCCACCCACGCCGGACTGCGTGTGCTGCGCCGCTTCGAACCCGACCTGCCCTCACTGGACGAGCAGACGGAGCTGGTGCTGTACCGCGTCGCCCAGGAGGCCCTGACCAACGCGGCCCGGCACGCCGAGGCGGACCGGGTCGAGGTGAGCCTGATCCACACCGACAGCACGATGGTGCTGGCCGTCGTCGACGACGGCCGCGGAACCGGCGTCCTGCGCGAAGGCGCGGGGATCCGCGGGATGCGCGAGCGCGCCCTGCTCATCGGGGCCTCGCTCGACATCACCTCCCGACCGAAGACCGGTACTCAGGTCCGGCTGATCGTGCCCGTCCCCAGAAAGCCCTCACCATGACCCAGACTCCGACAGTTCGCATCCTCCTCGCCGACGACCACGCATTGGTACGTCGCGGTGTGCGGCTCATCGTCGACCGCGAACCGGACCTCGAGGTCGTCGCCGAGGCCGGTGACGGCGCGGAGGCCATCGACCTGGCCCGCGCCAACGACGTCGACCTGGCCGTGCTGGACATCGCCATGCCCCGTATGACCGGTCTGCAGGCCGCACGGGAACTCGCCGTGCTCAAGCCGGGACTGCGTGTGCTGATGCTGACGATGCACGACAACGAGCAGTACTTCTTCCAGGCTCTCAAAGCCGGCGCCGGCGGATACGTCCTGAAGTCCGTGGCCGACCGCGACCTGGTCGCCGCCTGCCGGGCGGCCATGCGCGACGAGCCCTTCCTCTACCCGGGCGCGGTCACCGCCCTGATCCGCAACTACCTCGACCGCGTCCGTCACGGCGAGGAACCCCCCGACCGCATGCTGACCGCCCGCGAGGAGGAGGTCCTCAAACTCGTGGCCGAAGGCCATTCCTCCAAGGAGATCGCCGAGATGCTCTTCATCAGCATCAAGACCGTCCACCGGCACCGGGCGAATCTCCTGCACAAACTCGGCCTGCGGGACCGGCTGGAGCTCACCCGGTACGCCATCCGGGCCGGCCTGATCGAACCCTGACGGTTCCTGACCGCCTCAAGGCTCCGGCCGCCCACTCCCCGGCCGGGACCTTGAGGCCCCACAGCCGGCCACCCACCGCACGCCAGACGGCACCGACACACACCGACACAGACCGCAGAGGGGGAGGCATGGCTCGCTCCACGCACACCGTCGCGCGTACCGGTCACCTCGGCCCAGCGGTGATCGCTGCCCTGTTCGCCGTCCTCATCGCCCTGCTCAGCCCACCGGCGTACGGCAGCACACACCCTCACGTGCCGGACGGGGCAATGCTCACGTCGGCCTCGGCGACTCAGCACCACGGCGGACCTCACGCGGACGACGAGCACCGCGCCGTCCTGCACAGCGCCACCACCCGCAGCCCCGGCGACACCGGCGAACGTCCTTCACCACCTGCCCTCGCCGCCCTCGCCCCCTCCCCCACGGCCGACGGCCCGCCGCAGCCCACCTCCACACCGCTTCCGGCACTCCCCGCGCCCGGCCCCGCGCAGGCGGCAGACCGACACCCCATGCGGGCACCCCCTTCATCCCCAGGCACCTGAAACACCCCCAGCCCCTTTTCCCTTGACCGCTGCCATCCTCGTGGCGCGGTGTGCCTGTCGGAGCCCCCAGTGAAACGATCCCTGCCCATCCGAGGGCTGATCGCCCTCGCCACCGTCGCCCTGTCCTTGTACGTCGCGCTCACCGTGCCCGTCCATCTCGGACTCGATCTGCGCGGCGGCACACAGATCGTGCTCGAAGCCCGACCCGCCGACACCACTGTCACCGACCGCGAGGTGACCGACCGCGAGGCCACGGACCGCACCGTGCAAGTGCTGCGGGGCCGCATCGACGCACTCGGCGTCACCGAACCCACCATCGCCCGCTCCGGAGACAACCGGATCGTTATCGAACTCCCCGGCGTCCAGGACCCGAGCGACGCCGCCGACATCCTCGGCCGCACCGCTCAGCTCTCCTTCCACCAGGTGCTCGGCGCATCCGACAGCACCGACGACACTCCCCCGCCCCCGCTCGAACGGCCCGGCCGGCACGTCCTGGCAGACGAGTCCGGCCAGTTCCTCCGCCTCCAGACAGCCTCACTGACCGGCAACAACGTCAAGAAGGCCACCGCACAGTTCGACGCGCACAACGGTTCCGGATGGCACGTCACCATCGACTTCAAAGGTCCCGACCGCAACGGGTGGGCACACCTGACCGGCCAGGCCGCCTGTCACCCGACAGGAGACCCGGCCCGCCGGATCGCCATCGCCCTCGACGACAAGATCATCTCCTCGCCGCAGGTCGACCCGTCGGTCCCCTGCGGCTCCGGAATCAAGGGCGGCTCCACGCAGATCACCGGGTCCTTCAGCGCCGACGAGGCACGGGAACTGGCCCTGCTCATCAACGGCGGAGCCCTGCCCGTGCCGGTCGAGACCGTAGAACAGCGCACTGTCGGCGCCACCCTCGGCGCGCAAGCCATCTCCGCCAGCGCCTGGGCCGCCGTCATCGGCACCTCGCTGACGGCCCTGTTCATCATCGTCGTCTACAGGCTGATGGGCGCGCTGGCCACCGTGGCCCTGGCCTGCTACGGCCTCATCTCCTACGCCGCCCTTGCCGCCCTGGGAGCCACCCTCACCCTGCCCGGACTCGCCGGATTCGTCCTGGCCATCGGCATGGCGGTGGATGCCAACGTACTCGTCTTCGAACGCGCCCGCGAAGAGTACGCCGCGCGCAACCGCCCCACCCCACGCTCGTCCCTGGCCGCCGGATTCCGCGGCGCCTTCAGCGCGATCGCCGACTCCAACATCACCACCCTCATCGCCGCCGCCCTGCTGTTCTTCCTCGCCTCCGGCCCCGTCCGGGGCTTCGGAGTCACCCTGGGCATCGGTGTCCTCGCATCCATGTTCAGCGCCCTGGTCATCACCCGCGTCCTGGCCGACCACGCCGTCGCACGTCCCGGCATGCGCCGCCGCCCCCACCTCACGGGCATCGCTCACGCCGGCACCGTCCGCAACCGTCTGAGCCGCACGAACCCACGCCTGCTGCGTCAGCCCCGCCGGTGGCTCGCCGCCTCCACCGCCGCACTCGTCCTGGCCGCCTCCGGCATCGCGCTGCGCGGCCTCGACTTCGGCATCGAATTCACCGGCGGACGTCTCATCGAATACGCCACCGCCACCCCCGCAGACCCCGACCGGGCCCGAACCGCACTCGCCGACACCGGCTACCCCCACGCCATCGTCCACACGTCCGGAGACAACCGACTCACCGTACGGACCAGCCAGCTCACCAACGCTCAGACTGCCGAAATCACCGAAGCCATCCGAGATCTGACCGGGCACGCGGACAAGCTCCGCGACGAGGCCATCGGCCCGAGCCTCGGCGACGAGCTGCGCCGCGGAGCCCTCATCGCTCTCGCCACTGCCCTCGGAGCGCAACTGCTCTACCTCGCCGCGCGCTTCCGCTTGCTGTTCGGAACCGCAGCGGTCGCCGCTCTCGCCCATGACGTCGTGATCCTCATCGGCATCTTCGCCTGGCTCGGCAAGCCCATCGACGGCATCTTCCTCGCTGCCCTGCTGACAGTCGTCGGCTACTCCGTCAACGACTCCGTCGTCGTCTTCGACCGCATCAGAGAACTGAGCCGACGCAACCGCAAGGCACCCCTCTCACACATCAGCGACCAGGCGCTCCTGCAGACCCTGCCCCGCACCGTCAACACCGGCATCGGCGCGGCCTTCATCCTCACCGCCCTGGCCGTCCTCGGCGGCGACTCCCTCACCGACTTCGCCCTCGCGCTCCTCATCGGCCTCGCAGTCGGCACCTACTCCTCCATGTTCACCGCCACGCCCCTCGCCATCGCAATCCACAACCGCACGCACATGACTCATCCCGCAACCACCACGGGCGGCCCCCCATCCCGTCAGAGCCGGCGCAATGCTGTGACCTGATGTGGTCGGGGCATCGCACACCTGCTTCGGGGCAGCCCGGGTTCGGAGCAGCCACTCGGACGGCTGCTCCGAACCCGCGGGCCGTTCAGTTGACGGCCGGACACCGACTTCTCGAGCGCCGGCCCGCACGGAGTATCCCTGACGCGCCGCGGCCACTCCTTCTACCGTTACGCAGCAGAAGCCCTGGACCTATGGGCCAGTACCACGGCGCAGGCACATACTGATGCCTGAGGGTGCGTCAGCGCGATGACCGCTGGCTTGCCCAAACCGTGGCTCGCTGGGCGAGCGTCGAGCCCCGTGCCCCGGAATGACACAGAGTGGCCGCCCCGCACGGCGCGACGGCACGAAACGCACCCCGAGGGCGCACCCTCGACCGTCCGGGGGACGACGTCATACCAGAGGAGGACGCGCAGGCACCGCCGTCAGACCCAAGAGGGCCCCAGGAACGGGCACCAAGACGGACGATCCGGGGGCCTGGCGGACAGCAGGATGGTGGGGTCCCCAAGGACCCGCCACCAGGAGAGCCGTCAAGTGACCATTACCACCGCCCACCGTGCAACCACAGTGGCCGCCCGCGCCACGGAGCTGTCCAAAGTCTATGGACACGGTGAGACCCAGGTGGTCGCGCTCGACCGGGTCTCCGTGGACTTCCGACAGGGCGAGTTCACCGCGATCATGGGCCCTTCGGGCTCCGGCAAGTCCACGCTGATGCACTGCGTCGCCGGACTCGACAGCTTCAGCAGCGGCTCCGTGCGGATCGGTGAGACCGAGCTCGGCTCCCTCAAGGACAAGCAGCTGACCCAGCTGCGCCGGGACAAGATCGGATTCATCTTCCAGGCGTTCAACCTGCTGCCGACGCTGACGGGTCTGGAGAACATCACGCTGCCGATGGACATCGCCGGCCGCAAGCCCGACAAGCAGTGGGTGGAGCGGGTCATCGACATGGTCGGGCTCTCCGGCCGGCTCCACCACCGCCCCGCCCAGCTCTCCGGCGGCCAGCAGCAGCGCGTCGCCGTCGCCCGCGCACTTGCCTCCCAGCCCGAAATCATCTTCGGCGACGAGCCGACCGGAAACCTCGACTCCCGTTCCGGCGCCGAGGTGCTGGGTTTCCTGCGCAACTCCGTACGCGAGCTGGGCCAGACCGTCGTGATGGTGACGCACGACCCGATGGCGGCCTCATACGCGGACCGCGTCGTCTTCCTCGCGGACGGGCGGATCGTGGACGAGATGCTAGCCCCGACCGCGGACGGTGTGCTGGACCGCATGAAGGCGTTCGACGCCAAGGGCCGCACGAGCTGAACCCTCAGGCTCCCCCTGTCCGGGGACCAGCCCCGCTCCCGTCACTTCGTCCGGTCCCTGTGGGACCGGACGCCCCACCACCTGGACGCCCTCATGTTCCGTACCGCCCTGCGCACTGTGCTCGCGCACAAGGCCAGGCTGCTGATGACCGTGCTCGCCGTGATGCTCGGCGTGGCCTTCGTCTCCGGCACCCTGGTCTTCACCGACACCCTCTCGAACGCCTTCCGAAGCCAGTCCGCGAAGAGCTACGACAACGTGGCGGTGGCCGTCACCTCGTTCGGTGACCCGAACGACCCCGAGTCCGACCCCGGCGTCTCGCAGAAGACCGTCGACAAGATCCGGGCACTGGACGGCGTGGCCGCCGTGTACGGCCGCGTCGAAGGCTTCGCCGGGGTCGCCGACCCCGACGGAAAGCTCATCGACGGCACATTCGGCAGCCCCAAGGGCTCCAACTTCGCCCCCGGCAAGGACGGCAAGGACCCCGCCTACGCCTTCACCGACGGCTCGGGCCCGCTGAAGTCCGGTCAGATCGCACTGGACGAGGGCACCGCCGCCAAGGGCAGCTACAAGGTCGGCGACCGTGTCCGGGTCGCGACCAACGGGCCGGTCAAGAAGTTCACCCTGAGCGGTGTCTTCACCACCGACGACGGCGAAGTGAAAGCCGGCGGCAGCCTCGTGCTCTTCGACACGGCCGTCGCCCAGAAGCAGTACCTCGAGACGGGCTGGTACCAGGACGTCACCGTCACCGCCGCCCCCGGCGCCGACGACGCGAAGCTCCTTGACGCGATCGAACCGCTGCTGCCGAAGTCCGCCGAGGCCAAGACCGGCCGGGCGATCGCCGAAGAGCAGGCGAGGGACATCGAGTCGGGCCTCGGCGCCCTCAAGCAAGTGCTGCTGGGCTTCGCCGGCATCGCTCTCTTCGTCGGCGTGTTCCTGATCTCCAACACCTTCTCCATGCTGGTCGCCCAGCGCACCAAGGAGCTCGCGCTGATGCGCGCCGTCGGCGCCTCGCGCAAGCAGATCACCCGTTCGGTGCTCATCGAGGCCGCGCTCGTCGGGACGGTCGCCTCGGCGATCGGCTTCGTCATCGGCGTGGGTCTGGCGCTCGGGCTGCGTTCGGGCATGGCCGCCTTCGGAATGAACGTCCCGCCCGGACCGCTGGTCGTGACCGCCACCCCGGTGACCGCCGCGCTCGCCGTCGGGGTACTGATCACGATGTTCGCCGCCTGGCTGCCGGGCCGCAGGGCCGCGAAAATCCCGCCGGTGGCGGCGATGAGCAGCGTCCACGCGGTCGCCACCGTCAAGTCC
The DNA here is from genome assembly GCF_003261055.1 of Streptomyces cadmiisoli. Classification (NCBI taxonomy): domain Bacteria; kingdom Bacillati; phylum Actinomycetota; class Actinomycetes; order Kitasatosporales; family Streptomycetaceae; genus Streptomyces; species Streptomyces cadmiisoli. The sequence continues at coordinate 8,926,135 of NZ_CP030073.1, read as the reverse complement.
CTGGTGGTACGCAACTCCATCGGCACGTTCATCACCGCGCTCGGCACGGCCGCCATCGTGTGGGGCGCCGGAATGGGCGGCGACGACGGCCGGATCCGAATCGCGGCAGGCGCGTTCTTCGCACTGATCGGCATCATCATCCTGATCCCGCTGCTGTCGCGGCCCGTCATCGCGCTCATCCGCCCTCTCCTCACCGGCCCGTTCGGGGTCTCCGGCAAGCTGGCCGGGCAGAACGCGGTCCGCAACCCGCGCCGCACCGGCGCCACGGCATCCGCGCTCGCCATCGGTCTGACGCTCGTGACCGGTCTGACGGTGCTCGGTGTCACGGTCGGCCAGGCCCTCGACAAGATGACCACGGACAACATCAAGGCCGACTACATGGTCGTGATGGCGAACGGTGGTGACCTGGACCAGTCCGCACTGACGGCCCTGGAGAAGGCGGACGGGGTGACCGCGGTCTCGCCGCAGCAGTCCGTGTACTTCGAGCTCCGGAAGGGCGAGAAGGCCGAAAGGGACGGCTTCGTGTCAGCCTCGGCGGTCACCCCGGGCGCCATCGGGCAGGTCCTGAACATCGACGTCGTGGACGGCGGCCTCGGATCGCTCGCCGATGGACGTATCGCGGTCGCCGAGAAGACGGCCGAGAAGAGAGGCTGGGAAGTCGGAACGGACATCCCCGTCACCTTCGGCGACAAGAAGCAGGGCACCCTGACGGTCGGCGCGGTCTACAAGGACAGCGAGTTCGTGTCCCCCGTCATCGTCAGCACCGAGGTCGTCAACCCGCACGAGGCCAAGCCGTTCATCCCGCAGATCTTCGTCAAGATGGACGGCGGTCCGACCGCGACGAACGAGAAGGCGCTGATCAGCGCTCTCGGTGAGAACCCGGCCATCACGGTGATGGATCACCAGGACATCCGCGACCAGTTCGGCGGCATGATCAACCTGATGCTGAACATCCTGTACGGCCTGCTCGCGATGGCCCTCCTCATCGCCGTCCTCGGCGTGGTCAACACCCTTGCGATGTCGGTCTTCGAGCGGCAGCAGGAGATCGGCATGCTCCGCGCGATCGGTCTCGACCGGCGCCGGGTCAAGCGGATGGTGCGGTTGGAAGCCGTGGTCATCTCCCTCTTCGGCGCACTGATCGGCATCGGCCTCGGTACGTTCCTCGGCTGGGCGATCGGCGAGACGATCAAGGCGTCGATCCCCGGCTACGAACTCATCCTGCCCTGGGAGCGGATCGGGATCTTCCTGGCGCTCGCGGGACTGGTCGGCGTGCTGGCCTCGTTGTGGCCGGCCCGCAGCGCCGCGAAGCTGAACATACTGAACGCCATCAAGACCGAGTAGCGGCTGGCGTACGACGACAGGGCCGGGTCTTCCCCCTGCGGTAGACCCGGCCCTCGCTTGATGTCACGGACGTCCTGCCCAGCGGTATACCGCCGCGGTCGATGCTCTCGTCACCCTGAGCTGCGAAGTCCCACAGAAGGACGGTCGCCCGGCTACATCCGCCGACCAGGGCAGGGGTCGACACGGGGGTGCCCAAGAATTCCCTGCTCATACCACCTGTTCTGCGAGATGACGAAGCGGTGGCCACTGCGCCTCCACCCAGGGCACGTCCGCCAGGCGGCACACGGGCGAGGGCCCGGGTCAGTGGACGGGGCTCCAATGCTCCAGCGCATCGTCCAGCACAGGCGTCTCGGGGTCATCCCAGATCAGGCAGCCCCACACCAGGCCGGGCACATCTGGGCCCATGGCATCGGCCGGCCCTTCGGTGAGGGTGCGGTGAACGGCTTCGAGGTAGGCGGCGATCGACGGACAGCCGGGTTTGTGACAGGCCAGATTGTCCGGCAGCGACCAGTAACCGACGCCGCCCGCGCCCACGTAGTGCCCGGACTCGGGGCCTGCTTCGTCGCCGGTCAACCAAGGCACCACCGCGGAGCCCCACAAGTCGTTGCGGTCGATCTCGGGCAGCCGCAGCCTGAGCGCATCCGCCGGGCCGAGCAGGATTCCGCCCGGCAAGAACGCCCCCGAACCAACCTCGCCCTCCTCCTCATTGGCCTCGATGTACTGGTGCTCCACACCGCCGCACAACCGCCACAGGTGGGCCAGCTCCACAGGAACCCCGAAGCCGAGGTGCTGTCTCAGCTGGGCGTCAGCGGCCTCGATTACCTGCTCCGGGGCGGGCGGAAGCAGCGAAGAATACGAGACTGGGGCATTCACCCTCAGCCAGGTGGTGAGGCAACTCCAGGCCGCTTCTAAGTTCTGCTGATCGCGCATTTCGTCAACCTAACGCCCGGCGGAAAGGATTCCCTATCGTGATACCAAGACGCAGCCGTGACGGAACGTGAACCTTCAGAGCGTTGTCCGTCACGTCCCATTGCCCACGGCACGTCGAGGTGTCGCCGTGCGATGGCATGACTTGCTTGTGTCCCTTCCTCCTCGCTGCGCTTGCGCTGGTGATGCGCCTTGGAGGAGGGACAGGTCGTGATGCTGACGATCGCCGATAGGTACATGCTCCGCAGTAGACCGAGGTGATATCGCTTGAGCCTGCGGAGGCTGCCGCTGACGCGGTCTGAGGGCCGGGCCGGCCAAGCGGCCAGGCGGACGAAGTTGTGCCGGAGCCCAGCGTCAGCGTGCCCCGGCGGCCGCGGCCAGGATGCGCTGCAGGACGGGGACGGGGATCGCCGGGTTGACGATCGCCTCGTATGCCGTGGCACGGTCGTGCAGCAACCCGGCCAGGACTCGCGCCGGCATCTGCGGATTGCGTATCGCGGCCGCACGGACATGGGACGCCGGGTCGTTCAGAAGCCGCACTGCGTCGGCCGACGGCAACCGGGAATCCTCGGCCGCCCGGCGGCGCACCTCGGCTTCGGGATCCCGAGCGAGTCGCGCGACGTCGGCAGGTGTGGACTCGGGATCGTCCAGGGCCAACCGGCGCATCCGCCCACTGGGGTCGGCGGCGTAACGCAGCAGTCCGGTGCGGGGGAAGTTGGGGTGGCCGCGGGGGCGGTCGGGGTGGCTGAAGCTGCCGTCCCACCAGCGCCATACCTCCAGCAGCATCTCGGTCGGCGCATCGTCGCACGATTCGGCGAGGAACAGGCGGACCGTCCGGTCCTCGTCCCGGGCCAGGCGCGCCACGACGTCCGGTGGAAGGTGCCGGGCACGGGCCACGCTGCGGCGGACGAGCGGATGGGACGATACGGCCAGGCGGCGCATCGCGTCGGCGTCGCCGTGCAGGCTCTCGACCCAGGGCAGAGTGTGCGACATCAAGGTCGGGTCGAAGTCGTAGCGCACCGAGGCACGCTGCTCCTCGGTGAGATCAGGTCGCAGTGCCACCACGGAGCGGATGTCGTCGTAGGGGTCCTGCGCCAGGACGGCGACACTGGGTGCGCCAAGTCGTGGGTTGCCGGCCAGCGCCCGGCGTACCTCCACGTCCCCGTCCCGGACCAGCTCCGCCTCCAAACCGGGCTCGATACGGCACTGTTCGAGCGCCCGCTGGGGTGCCGGCACCTCGTTGAAGACCTCACGGGGCATCGGGACAACGGTGTGGTGGGCAAGCAGCGCCGCCGTACGCACCGCGTCGTCGGTGTCGGCCAGCAGCCGCTTGCGCAGTGGCACGGCGAGGTCCTCCCAGTGGGCGCAGGCAGTCGCCCGCACCCGGGGATCTGCGTCGGCCGCGAGGCTGGGCAAGTGGTGTGTAGGGAGTCCTGGGAGTTCGGCGGCCTGGGCGCGGGACGGGCCGGCGAGGAGGTCGTCGTACAGGTCTCCGGGGAGTTCAACGCCCCAGGCACAGGCATGCTCTGCCCACAGCACGCGCCGGCTCTGCGACGGTTCGGCGCGGATCAGGCGTACCCATTGATCGGACGTGAGCTTGGGCCGGAAGGTGTCGGCGGGCTGCGAGCGCACCCGCGGATCGGGGTGTGCCACGGCGGCGTCGAGGACGGCGGACCGGTCGCAGTCGTGCAGGAAGCCCTCCGAAACGTCCAGCAGCCGGATCAGCAGCTCGTCCGGCGCGGCCGGATTGAACCCGATCCCCTCCGCCCAGTGCGAAGGCCACACCGGCCGGCCGGGCACCGCCGCCCACACCTCGGCGCGCTCGGTCTCCGTCTCGCGCCCGGCGGCCGCTGCGGTTTCCTCCAACTGCTCCGGCAGCCGGTCGAGGGCCGTCACCCGTGGCCCGTCCGCGCGAGGAACCTCCGCAAGCAACACCTGCCCGTCAAGGGAGAGCGCCACGAACCCGGGGCCGCCGGTCAGCCCCGGCACCTCGCTGGAGTGCCGGACCCGGGTCCACCAGGAATCGTTGCCGCCGATCCGACGTCCGAGGATTGCCACCAAGAACTCACCATCGCAGTCGGCAACGCGGCGCCACCACGCGGCGTCGAGCCCTTCCCGGGCCGCTCCGATCGGCGCTGCAATCCCCCGCGCGATGCGCCAGCCGGCCTCCGGCGGGAACAGGCCGCCTGGGCGCACGTCCGCGACAACCGTGAGCCCGGCGCATGCAAGCAGTTCGTGGAGTTCCTCTCGGTGTTGCACGCGGTCATGATCCATGCCGACTCACGGTGAGACAAGGCCCTCAGCCCAGGCAAGACCGGCCCGCACCCGCGTACACCTGCCATGGCGTTCGGCGACCCCATCCGAACAACTTGAGCCGCCCCCACCGGACCGAGAACGACTCACCCACACTGGCCGCATCCGGCTGTCACCAGAAGTATTTCCAGATTCCGCACGACTCGAGATGCAGCCCTTCGCACTCGTCGTTCCAGCAGGCTCGAAATCCCTTGATCTCAGTTCGGGTGGATCTACGCTCGCTGTCCTGTCGTGGTCACCGCTCCGGCCTCCCTGCCAGCGCACTGCCCGACACATCCAGTAAGAGGCTACATGTCCGACCTTGAGCCCCCGGGCCGAACAGTGGCTGGGCGGTCCAATTCGACCACGACAGGCAGCGAGGCCGGGCAGCCGCGCCGGACGACGCCCACCAGTTTTCCGCCTCCGTCGCCCCCTCGCTGGCCCGGGCCTGCACCGGCCCGTCGGCGACCGTAACCACCCGTTTCGGCCTGCTGCACGCGGCAGGGGTGGTCATCGTCCCGCTCAACATGCCGACGAAGACCGAGCAGGACCGCGACCTCCGCCGGGACCCGGTCACCAGGCTCAGCGCCACGCGCATTCCGTCACTCCCGCGTCGCACCACCCGCGCGAGGCGCTGTTGGTCACGCCCGAGCCGCAAGGCCGACGGCCCACCGGGACTGATCCTATCCGTAGCCGACGGGTGCCCGGATTGGTCGGGAGAGAAAGTAGATCTATGAGGCATCCGGACCAATCCGCCGGCCGCTCTGGCCCGGATTCCCCACGTGAGCAACGAAGCGAAGAAGCCCAGTGATCTACGGCAACGGCGGCCGGAGCTGGGTGCGCTCAGTGGCCTCCTGGCCGGTTTCGCAGCGCTCGCCCTCGCCGAACTGACAGCGGCGGCGGTACGTCCGCAGGCCGGCCCGGTCGTCGCAGTAGGAGGCGCCGCCATCGACCGGACGCCGGCTGCTGTGAAGGACTGGGCGATCCGCAGCTTCGGCACCGACGACAAACTGGTCCTGCAGATCGGCATCTTCGCCGTACTCACGGGCCTGGCCATCGCCCTCGGCCTCCTCGCAGTCCACCACCGACGGACCGGTTCGGGCGGAGTACTGATCTTCGGTGCCTTGGGAGCGCTGACGGCGACTGGCCGCCCGGACTCCACCGGCCTCGTCGACGCCCTGCCTTCCCTGATCGGGGCGCTCGGCGGCGCCGTGCTCCTGCACACGCTCACGGGTCGACTGGTGACCCGTACCGGTGCCGGATCGGTATCGGACGAGCCGGCCGTGCGACCGGCTCCGAACGAGCCGGCTGTGGACGTGGCTTGGGACCGGCGCGGATTCGTGCTCGCCGCGACGGCGGCCGCGGCCGCCTCGCTGGGTGTCGGCATGCTGGGGCGCAAGCTCAAGGCCTCCAGCGGTCGTGCAGCGATCGACTCACGCCAGGACCTCGTTCTGCCGCCACCCGCCTCACCCGCGCCCGCTGTACCGCGGGGTGCTCAGTTCAGGGTGGACGGCCTCAGCCCGTTCTTCACGCCGAACGAGCGGTTCTACCGGGTGGACACCGCGTTGGTGGTACCCCGGCTGGACACCGCGACCTGGCGTCTGCGCATCCACGGGAAGGGGGTCACCCGTGAGAAGACCCTGACCTTCGACGACCTGCTGCGGCGGGAACTGATCGAGCGTGACATCACCCTGACCTGCGTCTCCAACGAGGTGGGTGGCCCGTATGTCGGGAACGCCCGTTGGATCGGTGTCCGGCTGGCGGACCTGCTCGCAGAGTGCGGCGTCGAGCCGCCTTCGCGTGGCGGGCCCGCCGACCAATTGGTCGCAAGGTCAGTCGACGGCATGACTCTCGGCTCCCCTGTCGAGGACGTCATGGACGGCCGCGACGCGCTGCTCGCCGTCGGCATGAACGGTGAACCTCTGCCGTTCGACCACGGGTTCCCCGTCCGCATGGTCGTGCCGGGGCTGTACGGCTACGTCTCCGCCTGCAAGTGGATCGATGACATCGAGCTGACCACGTTCGACAACTACGACCCCTACTGGGTCGAGCGCAACTGGGCCCGTGAGGCGCCGATCAAGACACAGTCCCGGATCGACACCCCGAAACCGTTCGCCCGGCCGGAGTCCGGCACAGTGATGGTGGCCGGCGTCGCCTGGGCACAGCACCGTGGCATCGAGAAGGTCGAGGTACGCATCGACGACGGGCCCTGGCAGCAAGCCACGCTCGCGGCCGAGGACTCGCGTGACACCTGGCGCCAATGGTCATTGCCCTGGCAGGCGACCAAAGGCGGCCACACCCTCACTGTCCGCGCCACCGACGGCACCGGCCAGATACAGACCGCCGACCGGGCCAAAACCGTCCCGGACGGTGCCAGCGGTAGGCACACCGTGGTGGTGACCGTCGAATAGCGGGCCGGCTGCCGTGCCGTAAGCGCATGCCACACCCCCACAGAACAGCACTCCCCCTCATTCCTATCAACGCAGCCTTCGCGCTGCCCGTTTCACAGGAGATCCCATGAATACTCGCATCCGCCGCGCCGCCGTCGCTGCCACCGCTGCAGCCGTCTTGCCGTTGGCCCTCGCCGCCTGCTCCGGCGACGCCGACAGCAAGCCCTCGGACTCCGCCCAGGCCGCCTCGTCCGCCCCCGCGGGCGGCGACGAGAAGACGGATGAGGCGCCCGACGGCATGGCAACCACGGACGAGCCGTTCGGCCCCGCCTGTTCCTCGGTGCCACAGGAGGGCGCCGGCTCCTTCGACGGCATGGCCGTGGACCCGGTCGCCACGGCCGCGTCCAACAACCCCGCGCTGTCAACACTGGTCAGTGCCGTCAAGAAGGCCGGCCTGGTCGACACGCTGAACAACGCCGAGAACATCACGGTGTTCGCGCCCACCAATGACGCGTTCGCCAAGATCCCGCAGGCCGATCTGGACAAGGTCCTGAACGACAAGACACAGCTGACGAAGATCCTTACCTACCACGTCGTGGGCCAGAAGCTGACGCCCGAGGACCTGAAGAGCGGATCGTTCGAGACGCTGGAGAAGTCCGAGCTGACCACGACCGGTACCGGCGAGTCCTACACGGTCAACGACACCGCCAAGGTCGTCTGCGGCAACGTCAAGACGGCGAACGCCACCGTCTACATCATCGACAATGTCCTGATGCCCAAGAACTGACGCAAGGTAGGCAAGTCGGGGACGGCGGTCGGGCAGTCACGCCCCACCGCCGTCCCGGGCGCTGTGGCACGGACAGGTCGCGAGGCGGTCGGCCCGGGAGGCCGGGGCCGGACGTTCATGCCCGTAGGGGCAGGGGCGGCCTCACGGCCGGCTCTCCGGTGCCGGTGGCTTCGGCGAACAGGTCGAAGCGTGCGGTGTCCGGCGCCACCAGGTGGGCCACGGCTGAAGCCGCGGTGCGATACCCGTCGCTGCGACGGCGGAGCATCGCGGGGCCGCCGTCCTCGATCAGCAGCATTCCGGCATGCGCGCCCGCCGCCCGCGCATGCCGGGCAGACCGCGAAGGCACCGGGAACGGTGACGCGGTCACGACCGCCGTGCGGCACCGGTATGTCCTTGTACCTGAGTTGTCCGAGAAACGCGCCCTCGGACACGACAGCGCCAGGGTGACGACACCTCGCACCCGATCGGCGCCCGCCGCTCTGAGGGCGGCGCGCCCGCCTATCGAGTGACTCAGCAGGACAGCGGGTACGTCCTCGACAAGTTCCCGCAGCCGGTCCAACGCCCGCCGGGTGTCACGCACGGGATCGGCTTGATCGCCGATTCAGCCACGTCCGCGGTAGTACACCTACCCAGCCAAACGTCCCGCCGGTTCCCCGGTGTGCGGGGTGCCTTCAGGCTCGGGCTGGCCGCGGCGCCCGCGCTCGCGCTCGCCGTCATGCCGGTCACCTTCGCAGTGGCGGTGCGCAAGGGCCTGCACCGGGTGGTTGACGTCGCATGGGAACTCGGCTTCGCCGCCGTCTCGGAATCAACCGCCGCGGTCGGCCACGGGGACGCGGCGCGCCGGATCCTGGTGACCACGCTGTCGGTCGTGCGGGGACTGTGTCTCGCCGCGCACATCGCCGGGCGAGGCCACGGCCACGGCCACGGCGAGCACCCCCGCCACGAAGCCGTACTGGTCAAGGCTCCCGGCAGCCGGAATCTCTACGCTCTGCGCATGATCGGCCTGTTCCAGGGCGCCCTTGTGTGGCTGGTGTCCCTGCCCGTCCAGGCCGCGGCGTACGGACCGGGCCCCCTCATGGTCCTGACTGGACCGAGACCGTCCCGTGGGCCGCGGGGCTGTGCTCCGAGGCCGTCAGGGAACGCCCAACTGGCGGCGTTCAAGGCGCACTTGGCCGATGCGGGGCCGCATCATGGACTGCAGCCTGCGGAGCTAGTGCTCTGACCGGGAAGGTTCGCCGGGTTGGTGGTCGCGGCGGTTGGATGTCCGGTGACGTCCGTTCGTCCGATCGCTGGGGGTGTGGTGGCTGGGCCTGTCCGTGTGCGCAGGTTGACCGACCAAGAGGGGCAGAAGCTGCAGCAGAGCGTGCGCCGGGGCAGCACCAGTTCGGTGCGCTACCGGCGCGCGATGATGCTGCTGGCCTCGGCTGGCGGGAACCGGGTCCCGGTGATTGCACAACTGGTGCAGGCAGACGAGGACACCGTCCGTGACGTGATCCACCGGTTCAACGAGATCGGCCTGGTCTGCCTGGACCCTCAGTGGGCGGGAGGCCGTCCCCGCCTGCTCAGTCCTGACGACGAGGACTTCGTCGTCGCGACGGCCACCACCCGCCCGACCAGGCCCGGCCAACCCTTCACCAGCTGGTCCGTCCGCAAACTTGCCGCCCACTTGCGACGCGTGCACGGTCGCGTGATCAGGATCGGCCGCGAGGCGTTACGTTGCTTGCTCGGCCGTCGTGGCATCACCTTCCAGCGCACCAAGACCTGGAAGGAATCACCCGACCCCGAGCGTGACACCAAGCTCGACCGGATCGAGCACGTTCTGGAGCGGTTCCCGGACCGGGTGTTCGCGTTCGACGAGTTCGGCCCGCTCGGCATCCGCCCCACCGGCGGTTCCGGCTGGGCCCCTGCCGGCCACCCCGAGCGGCACCCCGCGACCTACCACCGCACCCACGGCGTCCGCTACTTCCACGGCTGCTACTCGATAGGCGACGACACGCTGTGGGGCGTCAACCGCCGCAAGAAGGGCGCCGCGAACGCCCTGGCCGCGCTGAGGTCGATCCGCGCGGCCCGCCCGGACGGCGCGCCGATCTACGTCATCTTGGACAACCTGTCCGCTCACAAGGGCGAGACGATCCGGCGCTGGGCCAGGAGAAACCGGGTCGAGCTGTGCTTCACGCCCACCTACGCATCCTGGGCCAACCCGATCGAAGCCCACTTTGGACCACTGCGGCAGTTCACCGTCGCCAACTTCAACCACCGCAGCCACCCCACCCAGACCCGGGCTTTGCACGCCTACCTGCGCTGGCGCAACAAGAACGCCCGCCACCCCGACGTGCTGGCCGCCCAGCGCAAGGAGCGTGCCCGGATCCGCAGCGAGAAGGGCATCCGCTGGGGCGGACGCGCACTCTGCACAGCATCCTGACCCACCTGGTGTTGCTATCGGGTTGGATCTCTAATCGTCGAACTCGAAGCCCGAAGTCTCCGCCCGGGTGATGATGTCGCGGACTGCCTCGGGGTTCGTGATGACTGATTCAACGGCCGTCTTGAGAAGTACGAGGTCGCTCGGACTCCCGACCGCGCAGAACATGCCAGCCTCGCTGTCGAAGTCGAGGCGCTCGGCGATGTCCGGCCAGGCAAACCGCACGAGACCTTCCCAGAAGTATCCGTTCGGCTCGTGTTCTGCATCGACCACTGCGGCATCAGCAGCCAGGCCACCAACATCCAAGGTCAGCGAGTGCTCGCCGTCGAAGTCATGAAGCTTGATGGTCACGGCCGCGATACTCTCACGCCTGGCCCACCGGCCGTCCGCTCCCTCCAAAGGCTCATCCGCTCCCGAACCCAGTGAACCTTTCCGGTCGCAGCGCTAGACCCCGCCGCCCCGACCTCGGCGATTTCCTCGTCTGGTGGGACCTGTTCCTGATCGCCTGCGACGCCGGTCCCGCGGCGGCTGCCTGTGTCCGTCCTCTCGCCGGTCGGGATGACCTACCTGTTGATCGCCGGAAGCGGGAAACGGCTACCGGAAGGCCACATGGCCGACGGTCCCGGCTGGTGCGCCTATGCGGCGCGCACCCGCAGCTTTCATCCCCCGGTTACCGCACAGCCTCATGCCGGCATCTCCATCAGGGCGATCGGCTCAGAGGTTGGCTGTTCCGATCCGCCAGCCGGCTCTACGGTGATGCCCACGCCCGCTGCACCGTCCACGAGGCCTCGCAACAACACGGCCTGTTCGGTGCGGCCGGGGTCCATCAGGCCCGCCGACCGCATCGTCCCCCCGTCGGAGAACCACAACTGGTACACCTTGTCCCGCGGCGCCTCGGCCATCCCCGACGCCAGGAACACGGCACGGTCCCGGCCGTCGGAGACCACAAGGGTCCCACTCGCCCCGCCGGGCAGGCTCACCGTCCGCGACTTGGCGTCCGACGCGGCCAGCACCCCGGTCAGCGCGTCGGCCCGCTGCTCCGCCCGTGCCGCGCGTTCCGCGGCGTCCTGTGCCCGTTCGTACTGCCAGACGGCGGTGCCGCCCAACGCCGACGCCGCGGCAACGCACGCGGCCAGCGCCCATCGGGACAACGCCCCCGCCCTCCTCACCCCGGCACGCCGGGCCCACTCCACCGGACGGCCGACCGGTGGCACCTGCCGCACAGTGGTGACACGCCGCAGCACCCGCTCCCTGAGCGCGCTGCCGGGCGTGACCGTGGCCGCGAGGCCCAGCCGGGCCGCGGTGGCCGCAAACTCCGCGGCTTCCTGGCGGCAGGGTTCGCAGTCGGCCATGTGCCGTGCGAAAGCGGCGCGTTCGGCGTCCGGTAGCGCGTGCAGGGCATAGGCACCGGTCAGGCCGTGCGGGTCGGTCATGCTGTTCATGCACTCACTCCCAGGCAGTCACGAAGCCGGATGAGACCGTCGCGCAGCCGGGTCTTGGCCGTACCGAGCGGCAGCGCGAGCGCCTCGGCGACCTGCCGGTAGGTCAGGCCCCGGTAATAGGCCAGGGTCACCGCCTGGCGCTGGATCTCGGTCAGGGTGCGCAGACATCGGCGCACCTGCTCCCGCTCCAGCCGGTTCTCCACCTGTTCGGTCACTTCGTCGTACTCGGGCGTGCGGTCCAGCAGAGCGGCCTTGTGATCACGTGCCGCCGCAGCCTCCGCCGACCGGACCCGGTCCACGGCCCGCTGGTGAGCCATGGTCAGCACCCAATTGATCACCGTCCCGCGCTCGGGCCGATACCGGGGCGCCGTGCGCCACACCTCCACCAGGACCTCCTGGGCGACCTCCTCCGACTGCGCCTGATCACGCAATACCGCCCGGACCACCCCGAGCACGGAACCTGCCACGGCGTCGTACACCGCGGCGAAGGAGTCCTGGTCACCCAGAGCCACTTCATGGATCAGCTTCTGGAGATCGGGCTGGGCTGATGGATTCTTGCCGATGTACACGGCTTCCTTCACGGTGTTCACTCCAACAGGCGCGACGAGCGGGATGTCCCCGCGTAATCCGAGGCAACTCGGAGACCGGATTGGTTCACGTCCGGGTGACTTTGCTCATGCCCGGCCTGGGCCTCGCGCTGCTCACGCTCACGGCCGTGCGCACCAGGCCACTCGCGCGTACGTGCGAGCGTGCGTAGGCAGTCCGCAACGTCGTACGTGACAATCGCCCACTGGCTCAGGTGGGCAACTCAACGACATCATCACGTCCGACCAGCGCAGCGCACCATGCTCTCCTGGCCGAGATACAGCTCGGTGCGCGCAGCCGACACCACCAAGCCAGCCACAGCCCCGGCGCGCAGCGCCAGAGTGTGCAATGCAGCGCGAATCGGCCGGCCCAGTTGGACGGACCGCTCACCAGTCGCGATTCGGGGGTAGTGGCACTGGTCAGTCGGGGAGGGTGAAGGTGACCGGGATGTTGGGTCAGGCAGCAGCCGGGGCGGTCAGCATCGAGACCCTCCCGTTCCGCAAGCACGGCCGGGAAGTCGGCGAGGCATGCAACCGCGGCCGGCCGCACGACTCCCGCGCCACCGGGGATATCGGCCACGTCAGCCGCACAATGCGCCGCCGGAAGCGCTCCAGCAGCCAGGCGATCTGCTCGCGGAAGGCCTGCCGTCGGCAGGTCAGATCCGGGCAGACCAACCGCCGTAAGCGCAGCGGACCACAACCGGGCGCCCATCGACCGGCACGCCTGCCACCGTACGGCGGTGCTACCGGTGCAGCTTCACCGACGTCGTGCCGCACACCGGACGCGGCACACCGGGTCCTCCCGAGTGCGGGCCGACCCCCCTGCGACACCGCCGTCCGCCATGTCTTCGACGACCAGCGCCGATAACGCGTAAAGCACGCTTATAACAGAGGATTTGATGGCCGCTGCAGGATAATGCTCAAGGATGGAGAATTGTCGACACCACCGACTACCGGACGAATCGTTTCGTATGACAGTCCGGCAGGAATCGGTGTCGAGTGGACTTCAGGCGTAGGCGTCCTCGACAGCGACTCGTCGCACTGTGCGCAGCGTCGACTGAAGGCGGTCCAGATCGGTCGAGCCCAGAGCGAGGCGGAGCGCCTGTGGCGTGTGTTTCGAGGTGGTGAAGGGCTCCGCCGTGCTTACCGAGATGTGCTGACGGGCGAGCGTGGCGGTCAGGCGATCTGCGCGTGCGTCGTCGGGCAGGGGTAGCCATGTGAAATACGACGAGGGATGGCCGATGAGGGGTAGGCCTGCCAGTTCGTGCCTTGCGAGGGCTTGGCGGGCCTTGGCGTCGTCTCGCTTTTTCGCTTCCAGGTGGTCCACCGTGCCGTCCTCGAGCCAGCGGCAGGCGATCGCGGTGGTGAGGGCCGGGGTGTTCCAGGTGGTTGCCCGAATCGCGCGTTCGAGCGATGGCGCCGTGGAAGGCGGGGCGACGACGAAGCCGACCCGGAGGCCGGTGGCTACGCTCTTGGACAGTCCCGAGACGTAGAAGGTGATGTCCGGAGCGCTTGCAGCCAGCGGCGGTGGAGGGTCCTCGACCAGGTAGGCGTATGCGGCGTCTTCGATGATGAGCAGACCGTGCTGCCGAGCGATCTCGATGAGACGGGTGCGGTCAGCTGCCGGCATGACCCAGCCCAGAGGGTTGTGCAAGGTCGGCATGGTGTAGATCGCGCGCACAGGACGGGTCGCGCACAGTTTCTCGAAGGCATCGAGATTTGGGCCGTCGGCGGATGTGGGTACGGGCTCCAAGTCCAGATGAAAGGCCTGCGCGAGCACCTTGAAACCGGGGTAGGTGAGTGTGTCCACGGCGACGACGTCACCGGCGTTGAGCGCGGCCATGACGGTGACGGCCAGGCCGTGCTGCGCACCGTTGACGATGAGGATCTGGTCTGCGTCAGGGGTGATTCCTCGACGCCTCAGATGCCGTGCGATCGCGGCTCTGTCCTGGGGGCGCCCTCGATGTGGTTGGTAGCACAGCAGCGAGTCGAGATCCCCTGAGGTGGCCACCTCTCGCAAGGCCTGCCGCAGGAGATCGGCTTGTCCGGGCAGCGACGGATAGTTGAAGTTGAGGTCGACCGCATCCGCGGCGACGACTTGCTGATCGATGCCGTGACCGGCGGGAACGGCGATGTCACGCACAAACGTGCCGCGGCCCTGTTCCCGGCTCACCAGTCCCATCGCCTCCAGTTCGGCGTACACCCGGGTCGCGGTCACCACGGCGATGCCCTCGCGAGCGGCGAGCCCACGGTGTGTCGGAAGCCGCATGCCTGCGGCGAGCCGGCCTGTCCGGATGTCGGACGCGAGCGCGTCGACCAGCGTTTTGTACCGCGGGGCTGCCATGCACCGAATTGTATCCATGACAATTCTTTGACTGTCCTGTTTGCGGTCCCTAGCGTCAAGACCACTCCTGCGGAAGGACAGCCGCCGTGCACATCGCCATCCTCACCTTCGAGGGCTACAACGAGCTCGATTCCCTGATCGCCCTCGGCGTGCTCAATCGTGTCAAGACCGACGGCTGGCGCGTCACCATTGCCACCCCGAGCCCCAAGGTGGCCTCCATGAACGGAGTGATCATCGAACAGATGTCCACTCTCGAGGAGGCGTGCGGCGCTGACGCCGTCATCGTCGGCAGTGGCATCGCTACCCGCGAGGTCGTCGAAGACGAGACGATCATGAACAGCCTGCGCGGCCTGGACCCCTCGCGCCAGCTCATCGCGGCACAGTGCTCCGGTGCACTCGTGCTGGCCAGGCTCGGCCTGCTCAATGACATCCCCGCCTGCACCGACCTGATCACCAAGCCCTGGGTCATCGCCGCCGGCGTCGAGGTGCTCAATCAGCCCTTCTACGCCAAGGACAACATCGCCACCGCCGGCGGCTGCCTGGCCTCGCACTACCTCGCCGCCTGGATCATCGCCCGCCTCAAGGGCGACGCCGCCGCCGAAAGCGCGTTGCACTATGTCGCCCCGGTCGGCGAGAAGGAGGAATACGTACAGCGTGCGTGGCGCAACATCACCCCCTACCTGCCGCCCCCAGACCGGCGCTCGTCCGAAACGACCAGCCGCAAGCAGTACCGGCCAGGAGGCCATGCCGCCGGCAGCCCGTCGTTCGCGGCCGCACACCTACCGGGCTCTTGAGGCAGGAAGGTCGCAAAGCGATGAACGATGCGGTGAGACGCAGCCTGGGCAGCCGCACGAACAGCGCCGAGCGGACAACGGTCATGCCTGACTCACGGCGCGACAACGGCTGTGATCATCTCGACGAGACGTTTCTGCCCTACAACTGGCCCAGCGATTTCCGCACTGCCTCTCCAGCGTGAGCACGCCGGCCGAGCGATCCCCGGCCGACAACACGCTTCCCTTGTTCCCCAGGCCGCCGCGCACGTGACGTCCGCGTGATGCGTCCTCCTCGCATCCCGTCAACGGGGTGCAAGGAGGAAATGGTGTACGCCACGGATGCGGCGTTGTCACAGAACAAGACACTGTCCGGTCAGTTGCCCACTAAGAGGAGAAGTGACCTCTATGCCCCATGTCGCCCATCCCCAAGCCATCCAAGGACGACAGCTCCATGAAGAAGACCACGATCAGCACCGAGCGAGTGACACTCGGTAGGCAGATCCAGGCCTCTGACATTTCCGACACGGCGTTCGCGCTGCTCGACGAACAGGGGACGGTGGTCGCATGGACGCAGGCCGCTCAGCACCTCGTCGGATACTCCGCCAAAGAGGTGGTCGGGCGTTCCGTCACACTCGTCCTGCCATGCTTCGGGATAGCACCGACGATGTCGGCGTACGTCGAGCAGTGCCGTGCCCGCAACGGCTGGTCGGGAGCGCCGGCTGTGCTCCACCGGGACGGTCGCACACTCGACGCCCGCCTGCGGATCTCGTTGGTGCAGGGACAGGACGGAGCAAAGCGGTGGCTCGCGTCCGTCACCGACATCGGCATGCCGTTCGGGGAGACGGTGAACCTATCGGTGCAGGGGTCGATTCTCGACGGTGCACCGATCGGCGTGGTTATCCGTGATCTGGAACTGCGTTGTACCTGGGTGAACGATGCGATGGAGAGCCACGACGGCATTCCGCGTGCCCGGCGGCTTGGAATCGGAATCACCGACGCGTGGCCCAGTGTCGAAACCGAAGCCACGGAGGCGGTGATGCGTCGGGTACTGAGATCCGGTAGCACCAAGGTCCACGAGTACCGGACGTGGCTGCCGACGAGTCGGGGCGAGGAGCGCCCGTACGCGGTGTCATTCTCCTGTCTGCAGGGCGCCGACGGTCGTGCGCTGGGGATCTGCACCATAAGCGCCGATCTCACCGAGAGTCGGCGGGAGCGCGAGCGCCTGGCGGTCCTCGGTGAGGCAGGCATACGCCTGGGCAGCACCCTGGATGTGATGCAGACCAGTCAGGAACTGGCCGATCTCGCCGTGCCCCTGCTCGCCGACTTCGTCGCCGTGGATCTGGAGCAGTCGGTCCTGTCCGGTGAAGGACCCTCGATCGGCATCGGTCCGATGAAGGAGCGCCTGCCCGTCTTCCAGCGTGCCGGTCTGGCCTCGATCCACCAAGGGGTTCCGGAATCCCCCTGGGTACGCGGTGAGCTGGTCCCCCTTCCGCCCGCCTCGCCCTTCACCGACATCCTGCGCACCGGCAGGTCCCACATGGAGCCGGCCCTCGACACCGCTCCGGGCTCGTGGATCGACCGGGACCCGGTGCGGGCGCGAATGATTCATGAGAACGGCTTGCACTCCGCGATGGTCGTGCCAATCCATGCGCGGCGCGTCCTGCTGGGTGTGGCGCTGTTTGTCCGCACCGAGGATCCCGTGCCGTTCCGGGAGGCCGATCTGCGGCTGGCCGAAGAATTCGTCAGGCGCGCCGCGGTGTCGTTGGACAACGCCCGCCGATACTGCCGCGAGCAGACCGCGGCGCTCGCGCTGCAACGCAGTCTGCTCCCGCGCAGTCTGTGTGGCGGTGCGGCGGTCGAGGCGGCCTCGCGCTACCAGCCCGCGGACATCGACAGGGGTGTCGGCGGCGACTGGTTCGATGTAATCCCGCTGTCCGGTGCCCGGGTGGCCCTCGTGGTCGGCGACGTGGTCGGACACGGCATCGATGCTGCCGCGACGATGGGCAAGCTCCGCGCCGCCGTCCACACGCTCGCCGCACTCGAGCTGCCCCCCGACGAACTGTTGGCGCACCTCGACGACACGGTCCAGCGAGTGACTGAAGGGAGCGGCGACGATCCGGACCAGAGCAACGCGGCAGTGGGCGCCACCTGCCTGTATGCCGTCTACGACCCGGCCACCCGCCGGTGCACCATGGCTGCGGCCGGGCACCCACCGCCCGCGATCATCGACCCGCAGGGCCGGGTCACCTTCCCCGACCTTCCCACCGGAAGCCCCCTCGGCATCGGACTGGCACTCCCCTTCGAAGCCATCGAGCTGGAACTGCCCGAGGGAACCCTCCTCGCCATGTACACCGACGGCCTGATCGAAGCCCGCGGCCAGGACATCGAGGAGGGCATGCACCGCCTGGGCACCACCCTGACGCAACCGGGCCGGTCTCTGGAGGAGCTCTGCACCGACGCCATGGCACTCGTCGAGGACCGAGGAGCGTTCGACGACGCCAGCCTTCTCCTGGTCCGCACCCGCTCGCTCAGCACAGACCAGGTCGCCTCCTGGACCCTGCCCAGCTGCCAGACCGCTGTCCACCACGCCCGGAACCTCACCGCCGATCAGCTCGCCGAATGGGGTCTGGAAGGATCCGTGGACGGCATGAAGCAGATCGTCAGCGAACTGGTGACCAACGCCGTCCGCCACAGCGCCGATCCGATTCGCCTGCGTCTGATCCGGCACCATGTCCTGACCGTCGAGGTGACAGATGCCGACAGTCACGTCCCGCGCATGCGTACCGCGCGCACCGTCGACGAGCACGGCCGCGGCCTCGCCTTGGTCGCCCAGCTGTCCCGCAGATGGGGCACCCGCCCGGCGCAGGCCGGCAAGGTCGTCTGGGCAGAAGCAGACCTACCCCGCCTGTCCCGTCCCCAATTGCGTACAGCCCGTTGACGCGCCGACGTCAAGCATGTGACGTCGCCGGTCCCGGCATCGCTTGACATGACGCCTCTTTCCCGCTCGCGTGTTGCCTGGGGAAAGAGGCGTCGTCCGCTCTGGGCGGCGTGCCACGGGAGTTGGAGCCGTTGCTGCCGGTGGGGAAGAAGGCGGGCAGGCCGCGGACGTGGACGCGTCGACAGTTGATCGACGGGATACGGTGGCGGACCCGCGCGGGCACCCCGTGGCGGGACGTCCTCGAGCGATACGGCCCGTGGGACCGGATCTACGACCTGTTCCGTCGGTGGCAGCGCGACGGCACCTGGAAGCGGATCTTGGAGCAACTGCAACTCCAGGCCGACGCGCAGGGTCTGATTACCTGGGATGTGAGCGTGGATTCGACTGGCTGCCGCGCCCACCAGCACGCCGCTGGACGTTCCCGAGGCGGCCTGACCACGAAGATCCACCTGGCGACCGAGCAGGGGCAGAAGCCGCTGTCGCTGCTGGTCACTGCCGGGCACCGGCACGACAGTCCGCAGTTCCAGCCTGTCCTGGAACGTATTCGTGTCCCCCGCGCCGGTCTCGGACGACCGCGCTCCAAGCCGGTCAGGGTCCGAGCCGACAAAGCCTACGGCTCTCGCGCGAACCGCTTCTACCTGCGCAGACGCAGAATCGGATGCACTATCCCGGAGAAAGCCGATCAGGTCCGCAACCGCAAGAAGCTCGGCTCCCGAGGTGGCCGGCCGCCGGTCTTCGATAAGGAGGACTACAAGGAGCGACACGCGGTGGAGTGCGGCATCAACCGGCTGAAAGTGCGACACGAAGTCGCACACGTTAAGTGGGAAAGCCACGAAGGAAGGAGAGATGTGCTGACCCCGGATTAGTGTCCGTATCCGTTCCCGCGCTCACATGCGTCGCCGGTAACAGCGGGGTGTGAAGCTGAGCGTTCAAGCCCAAGAATTTCCCGGCCGCCGGGAAATAACAGGCGAGGGAAAGACTGGACGGGTGAACCGCGTGAACCCCTGTTGATGTCTCGTAAGGTTGAAGCTGCCTGGTGGTTTGCAGTCGGCAGCTACAGAACCCGATGCTGAGAGGCGTCAGGCGACTTCCGGAGATTTGAGACCGGAAGGAGGACACCGCCGGTTTCGGGATAGAGGGGGCACCCACCCCAGTCGCAACTTACGTGTGTGGAACGTGGAAACCCCGATGGAGTCCGGGCCACAGCCCGGTAAGCCAACCGCAAGGAAGGCCCAACTCTCCAGCGGGAACAGGATGGTCCAAGAAGCGAATGCCGGTAGATCGAAAGATCAGGGGAAAGTTGGAGGCAACCTTCACGCCTCCGGTCATAACCCGCCGGATACGGGTCCCAGTGACCCGACCCGAAAGGGTGCCCACGTGGACCAGGTGAGCCTTTGCAGTATCCCGAGTAAAGCAGCCGGAACCTGGCGGACAAGTTAGACGCGAAGGAGGAACTTACAGTTGGAGTTACCCAATCCTGTTCGGACTTCCATAGCGAACGGACCCCAGGGCGGAAATCTCGACTGGCACAGCATCAACTGGGCCGAAGCCGAGGAGAACGTACGGCGTCTGAGACAGAGGATCTTCAAAGCGACACAGGAAGGGGACCTCAAGAAGGTCCGCAATCTGCAAAAGCTCATGCTGAGAAGCCGCAGCAACACGCTCGTGAGCGTGAAGCGGGTGACACAGCAGAGCAGAGGCCGCAAGACGGCAGGGATCGACAGGGAACGCGCTCTCACTCCCAAGGCGAGAGCACGGATGGCAGTTGAAATTGACGGCCAAACACAACCCTGGCGGGCCAAGCCCGTCAAGCGGGTCTACATCCCAAAGAGCAACGGAAAGCAACGACCACTCGGAATCCCCGTCATGCGTGACAGGGCCATCCAAGCACGTGTGAAGAACGCGTTGGAGCCTGAGTGGGAAGCTCGGTTTGAATCACGCTCTTACGGATTCCGGCCGGGCCGCGGCTGCCACGACGCCATCCAGGCGATCTTCAGCACCGCGAAGGGCAAGGCGGCCAAGCGCCAGTGGGTACTGGACGCCGACCTGGCTGCCGCGTTCGACCGCATCGACCATTACCACCTGCTCGAAGCCGTTGGGCAATTCCCAGCCAGGGAATTAGTCCGGCAGTGGCTGAAGGCTGGTGTGGTCGATGACGGACGCTTCACCCGGACCGAGGAGGGAACCCCTCAAGGCGGCGTGATCAGCCCTTTGTTGCTCAACATCGCTCTGCACGGGATGGAGGAGGCCGCAGGAGTCCGCTTCGCCACCCGCAAAGGAAAGGTCATGTGGGCTGCGAAAGGAACTCCGATCCTGGTGCGATACGCCGATGACTTCGCCGTGTTCTGCACGAGCAAGGAGGAGGCGGAGACCGTCAGGTCACGCCTGGCGGAATGGCTGCAACCCCGAGGACTTCGCTTCAATGAAGAGAAGACGCGAATCCTCCACCTGTCGGACGGGTTCGATTTCCTCGGGTTCAACATCCGCCGCCATGGCGACAGCCTGATCATCACGCCCAGCAGGGACGCGGTCAAGAGAGTCCGGAAGCGACTGAGATCCGAGATGCAAGCCCTCTTAGGGCAGAGCATCACAGTCGTACTACGCCGTCTGTCCCCTATCGTCAGGGGCTGGTCCGCGTATTACCGGACAGTGGTGTCCAGCCGGACGTTCTCGGCGCTGGACAGCTATGTGTGGACGCTCACCTACAAGTGGGCCAAGCGCACCCACCCGAAGAAGTCGAAGCGTTGGATTGTGAACAAGTACTTCGGCAGGCTCAACCGATCCAAGATGAACAACTGGGTATTCGGTGACCGTGCCACGGGCGCACACCTTCCCAAGTTCGCCTGGACCAACATCAGGCGGCATCAGTTGGTCAGGGGTAAGTCGTCACCTGACGATCCCGCACTCCTCGACTACTGGAGCCAACGCCGTCAGACGCGCACACCACCACCGATGGACAAGATCAGCCTTACTCTGGCAGCCCGCCAGAAGGGCGTCTGCCCACTGTGCGGTCAAGCGCTCATCGCCGGCGCGGAATATGAGCCTGACAGCCCACGCGAGTGGATTGACTGGTTCGACGCGGTGAAGAAGCGGTTGCATAAACACCACTTCACCTACCGGCGGCATGGCGGCTCTGATGAGAGCAAGAATCTTCGGCTCGTCCACTCGGAATGCCATCGCCAGCATCACGCAGGCGACAGCGACCGGAAATGAGCAGAACCTGTGAAGCCTTCGGGCTTGCTTGAGCCGTGATGCTTGGAAACAGGCACGTCCGGTTCTGAGGGGGCCGGGTCACGGCGACGTGACCCGGCTACCCGACCGCCACCGGGCCGTGGCCACGAGGTACGACAAGCTGGCCGTGCGCTACGAGGCGACAGTTCTCGTCGCAGCCATCAATGAATGGCTATGACCAACCCCCTGGAGACTACCCCTGCTTTGCCAGGTGCCGGCTCACTCATCCGCGTCCGCGCCCACGGCGTCCGGCAGATGAGCGACCAGAAGCTCGGCGGCTTCGTCCGGAGTCGCGGCTTCCCCGAGGAGGTCGCCATAACCGGGCGTGTAGATCTTGTACGGCGGTCCACCACAGACGATGAAGGGCAGGCGGTCCCTGTCCGACTCAGGCCACAGTGGCGGCGCAGCACGCAGGAAGTGCAACGTACCGTGAGTCGGGAAGGGAAAGAGGTCACGAAGTCGGGACTGAGCGTATGCCGCCTCGACGACCAAAGGATCCCCCTGCCTGGTTCCGGGAGTGCCTTCCAGCAGTTGGCGCCAGGCCGTCTCGATGTCAGGGGCTTCGGGCATGAGCTGATCTTCCACACTCGAGGCGACTGCGGACAAGTCTCCGGCCTCCTTGCGGGGGACATTCCCAACACGCCCTAGTCGCTCAGCACTGAGATGTCGTGGTCCTGAGCCCACCAAAGAGTCCTGAGTTTCACACCTCATAACAATGCTGCGGCCGGGGGCAGTCGACCTGCCCCTGTTCACCACGGGCCGCCGATGCCTGCCCAAGACACCACCCGGAGACCGGATGGGAACAGCGGCGCACCGTCGGGAAGGGCCGGCGCGCCCCGCTCCCCCGTCGCCGACCTGGCTAACGCCAAGTCGACCTGAACGCCACGCGCACCGTGACGCAAACCTGCAGCGGCAACCACGAGTTGTCCACGAAGGTCCTGCCATCGCGGCCCGATCACAAGAAGTCCACTCCGCCGGGACCAGCGTTCGACATGCTCCTTCCAGAACTGGAAAAATACAGCTTTTTCATGTCTACGAGATGTGTGTCACATCATGAGCAGGTTCCTGGTCATACGGGTTAACGCAGGCAAACAGCCTGCCAACCCGAGGAGTGCAACCATGACTGAGCCCGTTCTCGAGCCCGCGGCACAGGAGCTCGCGGATGCCACGGCCAACCCGCCGTTCCTGTACGAACTTGGCCCGGAAGGCGCCCGGAAGGTTCTGGACGATCTGCAAGCTGCGCCAGTGAAGAAGCCAGACGCGGAGGACAAGTGGATCACCGTGCCCGCTGCGGTCGGCGACGTGCAGATACGCATCGTCAAGCCCGTCGGCAGCCGGGGCCCGCTGCCCGTCGTGCTCTACGTGCACGGCGGCGGCTGGGTCCTCGGCAACGCCGGCACTCATGACCGTCTGGTGCGCGAGCTGGCCATCGGGGCGAATGCCGCCGTCGTGTTCGTCGAGTACGACCGTTCACCGGAGGCCAAATACCCCGTCGCCATCGAGCAGGCATACGCGGCTGCTCAATGGATCACTGCCAAGGGGAGCGAGGAAGGCCTGGACGCCTCGCGTCTGGCGGTGGCCGGCGATTCCGTCGGCGGCAACATGACTGCCGCACTGACCATCATGGCCAAGCAGCGCGGCGACGTGACCTTCGTGCACCAGTCGCTGTACTACCCCGTCACGGACGCAGCCCAGGACACCGACAGCTACCGGGAGTTCGCGGACGGCCCATTCCTCACGGCGAAGGGCATGGCCTGGTTCTGGGACTGCTACACCACCGACCCAGCCCAGCGTGGTGAGATCACCGCCTCGCCGCTTCGAGCGAGCCTGGAGGAATTGAAGGGCCTGCCGCCCGCGCTCGTCATCGTCGACGAGAACGACGTGCTGCGCGACGAGGGCGAGGCGTACGCCCGCAAGCTGACCCAGGCCGGCGTACCCACCACGAGCATCCGCTACAACGGCATCCTGCACGACTTCATGATGCTCAACCCACTCCGCCCCACTCAGGCCACAACTGCCGCGGTGGAGCAGGCCATTCACGCCCTGCGCGCCGCCCTCCACAGCAACTGAGACTGCCGCGCTGCTCAGCCACAGCACCCCAAGGACCACAAGCACCGACGCCATACGCACCTCGGCGCTCGCGCACGCAGACCTGACAGACGAAGACATCTGTTTGCTGCGACTACTCATCACCCCACAGACACAAAGAGCACTGTGGGCGAACCGATCAGCTCGGTCACTCGGCACCCTGCCAACCCTCGTACGGAACCGTCGAGCCCGATCGACTCACCGAGCCGGTCCCCGGCCGTAGCCCGATCCCGGCAAGTCCCCTGAGCTGCCCTCGCTTCCGCTCACGGACTGCCACTCCATGGCTCGCGGCAGCATCCTGCCGCACTGCGGCCATATCCATCTATCAGGAAATGACCGAAACCTCCGCCTCGAAAGGGCCCTTTCATGTACCGTCACTCGCGTCTTCGGCGTGCCCGCACTCCGCTCACCCTCATGGCCGCCGCAACCGTCGCCACCGCCCTTTTTGCTACGTCGGCCGGTCCGGCCACCGCTGCCAAGAGCACGCCCTCAAAGAGCGGCAAGCCGACCGTCGTGCTCGTCCACGGCGCGTTCGCCGACTCCTCCAGCTGGAACGGTGTCATCAAGAAGCTGAAGGAGAAGGGCTACCCGGTAGTGGCCGCCGCCAACCCGCTGCGCAGCCTGAGCGGCGACGCCGCCTCCGTCAAGAACCTGCTGGCAAGCATCGACGGGCCGGTGGTTCTTGTCGGGCACTCCTACGGCGGAGCGGTGATCAGCAACGCGGCCCACGGCTCCGACAACGTCAAGGCACTCGTGTACGCCGACGCCTTCCTGCTCGACAAGGGCGAGAGCGCCAATGACCTGGCGAGCAAGTTCCCGGGCAGCGTCATCAACAAGGTTCTGCGCCCCGTCCCGATCGCCAAGCCCGACGGCTCCCAGGACGTCGACCTCTACATCGACCAGTCCAAGTTCCACCAAGCCTTCGGCGCGGATGTCCCCGCGAAGACCGCTGACCTGATGGCGGTCACTCAGCGCCCCGGAACCGGCACTGCTCTCAATGAGCCCTCCGGAGAGCCTGCCTGGAAGACGATCCCCTCCTGGGCCCTGGTGGGCTCCAATGACCAGATCATCCCCCGGGATGCTCAGCTCTACATGGCCAAGCGCGCCCATGCCCACATCAAGGAGATCAAGTCCTCCCACGCGGTGAGCGTGTCCCACCCGGGTGCCGTCACCCGCATCATTGAGAAGGCGGCGCGGACGGTCCGCTGACCAGCACACTCAGCCGTGCGGGGCGGTGAAGGCGCCGCCCCGCACGTTCGTCGTCAGCCGCCATCAGTCCCCCCGTGAGCTTCCGCCGCCGGTATGCGGCTCGGACGGCCGCTCAGGTGCGACCGTGGTCTCATCCAGTCAGATCCTGCTCCTCGCATCTGACCGCCATGGGCAAGTGCGGGTCGAGAATGCTTCCGTTGCCGCAGGTCGCGCTGCGATCGGAAGTTGGCACCGGTCAAGCGCCTCACACACGAGTCGGTGGCGCTGCACCTGGGCCCGCTATGCCGGAGGTCTGGTCTGTGCCGGGGTCTGGTTCCAGGTGAGCAGCTTGTCGGGGTTGAGGACTGCCCAGACCTGTGCGACCTGGTCATCGGCGATGTCGAGGCTGACGACGGCAGCGACCTGATGGCCGTAGCGGGCCACGAGGCCGGTGCGGCCGTTGACGGAGTGCGTGGTCAGCGTGGTGCCAGGGTGGCAAGTCAGGAGTTTCAGCAGGCTGTGGGCAACATGCCATCGGCCGTGGACGGGCCTGGGCAGCGCCCGGACCTTGCCGCCCCCGTCGAAGAACGCCGCGACGTCCGGATCCAGCAGGGACGCCAGCAGGTCGACGTCATCGTTCAAGCAGGCCTGGCGGACCGCGCGGACAGCGGCGTCATGCTGCTGCGGCGTGGTGGGAGTTGAGCGTCGCAATCGAAGGAAGTGCAGGAGTTGTTGCGCTTCGTTACGTTCTGGGACGGGGTGCCCCCAGACGTTGGTGAATGTGCCTGGGGCCATCCCGAAGACGTCTTCAAGTAGAAATCTCACCCTCCTGGCCGGGGACAGGGAGTCAAGCGCCATCGGTTGCACCCGACTCACCTCGGCCTCCGGCACAGCAGCGGGGCGAGCAGCCGCTCGGCGCACTTCAGCGGTCTCACCCTCGTGGGTGACGTCATCATCCAGGAAGGGCTGGGCCAGGCGGCTTCGGCAGATCCCGTCCACGGTCCTCGCAAGCCACGACCGGGGCGCTTTGATCCGCCGGCGTGCGGCCTCCGAGAGCCCGAACCACCTGCGGTAGGTCTCGTCGACGACGCTCTCCGCCTCACTGCGGCGGCTCAGCATCGAATCGGCGACATCTCGCAGATACCGACGCTCGTCGAGCAGCTCGGCGATCGGCATCGCGTCAGTGTGGTCCATTCGCCACCCTCCATCCCACGAAACAACACTTCGTATACGAACCTTCGCATACGAAGATACACTGGTCGCGCAAGCGCCACTTACGAGTCCGCAACGCACCCATCTACGAGAGGCTTCCTTGACCGACATCCCGCACAGCCTCACGGACGCCCCCCTGCACCTGCTCAGACGGGCACTGCAGGCCTATACCGCCCAGTGGCAGCGCCTGTACCCACAGCTCACGCCGCCCCAGGCTTCAGTCCTCCTCACCCTGCGCGACAGACCCTCGATCAGCCAGACCCACCTGGGCGAACTCACCGCAATCGACGGAGCAACCCTCACACCACTCCTGCGCTCACTGGAAGAACGCGGATATCTCAGCCGCCGCGTAGACGAGCACAACAGACGCCGCAAACTCGTGGAACTCACGAAACACGGCGCCGACGTCGTGGAGCAGGCCCAGCGAATCGCTGCGCGAACGGACGAGATCATGCTCGCCGACCTCACCCAGGAGCAGCGCCGCAACCTCATGACAACCCTGGCCACCTTGGCCGGCCTGACAAAACGCTGAGGCCGTGCCCTGCTCTTCGACACAGCCGCTTGCCTGCATGCCGCGGACATGACGAAGGTTCGGAGACGGCGCCCTACCGGACGAAGCACCTGGTCATGAGGGTGACAGCGACCCAGACGATCAAGGTTTCGGAGTGCTGGATGAGTCGTCCGCAGTCCCTCGCGCGGCGGCGGACATCATCCCGGCGAACGACCTTCTCAACGACTCAACGCCGGGAGCACGACGAAGCAGGAGATCCTTTGGGCGGCTGACCATGTCGCGCTGCACCGCCGGCGCGGCGTCGGTAGGGCGTACTTCGCACGCGCTGGTCAGCGAAAGCACCTGTGACCTCGACAGCGCCCACTACTGGGTGCTGCCCCCGCGCCCCGCTGCGCAAGCTGTACATGGGTCGAGGCATCCTGGCCCCAGGCTGGGCCGCGACGTCCTCCGTCCGCCATGATCCACTCGACGCCTTAACGATCACCCTGCCGGCCGTCTACCTGTTGATCGACACGGTGGCATCAGTGATCGACTACCGCGCGATCACCAACGAATCGCAAGATCAGGTCACGTGGTCCCGGCGTGGTCAGAGCTCACATCGCGATCGCCCTCGACGCAACTGGAGCCAATGGCCCGCAGGCGGTACGGCACGTCTTCGGCACCTGGGCCGTCATCTCCGGCGTGGCCCAGATTCTGATCGGCCTGCGGCGGCGCGGCCCCGAACTCGGTGCACAATGGCCCGTGCTGGTGGCGGGAGGCCTGTCCACCCTCGCCGGCCTAGTACTGCACTCGTTTCGCGCACACCAAATGCTGACTCCGCGACGTCCAACCTCACATCGTGTCCGGCGCGGACCTCCTCCGGTGGGTGTCCTGCAGCGCCAAAATCGCCTGAGACCCGCTTCTGTTCGCCGTTCTCCGGCTCGGCCTCACCGCCGTGTGGGCTGTCGACCGACACGGCGCACGGCCCGCCATGCGCCCTCCCCACCGACGCCCCCGCACGGCCGCGTCACGGCCCCGGTGCTCAAGTGCCGAAGCCCCAGCCGTGGCGCACATCACTCGCGCCAGGTGACCATGGGCAGCGACCCCCGCAACGGGGCGCCTGCGCGCCTGGCTCCGCGCAGAACGCCTCCGCTGCCCGCCCCATCTGGGACAGCGCAGCCGTCGTCCCCGATGGGGCAGGTGGACCGCTGGTACGGCAGCCAAGACAGCGAGACGAGAACGATGCTGCGGCCTGCGCCAAAGCCTTTCGGGCACGCGGTGACCAAGAATCCGTTGACAGGTGCACGGATGAGGATGACTGTCCTGTCGGCCTTGTGGTGCGATGCGCACCACGCGCTCGAGGCCGACCGTACATCTGCTCACCTGTACGGTCCGGGATGCTCTCGCTGGTCACAGGTCACCGGGACAAGCATGACGCGCACTGGCGCCCGGCGAACCTCGCTTGCCAATGCCCCAGCGCCTGCCCTCTCGGCGACGGCCGAACGCTGACCCTCTGATGGCGGATCAAAAGTGACCCACTTGGTGATCTTCGTCTGACTCTGGCCTTGGTGATCAAGGTCAGGAGGGAAGGTGATCCTCGTGGAGGACTGGGCAGAGATCCGCCGGCTGCACCGGGCTGAGCAGATGCCGATCAGGGCGATCGCTCGGCATCTGGGCATCTCGAAGAACACCGTCAAGCGGGCCCTGGCCAGCGACCGGCCGCCGCAGTACCAGCGGCCGGCCAGGGGCTCGGCCGTCGACGCGGTGGAGGTGCAGATCCGGGAACTGCTGCGGGAGACTCCGACGATGCCCGCGACGGTGATCGCCGAGCGGATCGGCTGGGAGAGGGGCATGACCATCCTCAAAGACCGGATCCGGCAACTGCGGCCGGCCTATGTTCCGGTTGATCCGGTCTCGCGCACTGTCTATCGGCCAGGTGAGCTGGCCCAGTGCGATCTATGGTTCCCCGAGGCGGACATCCCCCTTGGTTATGGGCAGAGCGGACGCCCGCCGGTCCTGGTGATGGTGTCCGGCTACTCCCGCGTGATCGCCGCCCGGATGCTGCCATCCCGCAGGACCGGCGATCTGATCGACGGGCACTGGCGGCTGCTGACGGAGTGGGGTGCCGTTCCCAGGACGCTGGTCTGGGACAACGAGGCCGGCGTCGGCCGCGGCCGCCCGACAAGCGAGTTCGCCGCGTTCGCGGGCCTGCTCGCCACGAAGATCTACTTGTGCCGGCCGAGGGATCCGGAGGCGAAAGGGCTGGTGGAACGGGCCAACGGCTATCTGGAGACCTCGTTCCTGCCCGGACGGCACTTCAGCGGACCGGACGACTTCAACACCCAGCTGCAGACCTGGCTGAAGGTCGCCAACCGGCGTGTCCACCGCACTCTCGGGGCCCGTCCGGCCGACCGGTGGGCAGCGGACCGGGCCCAGATGCTCACCCTGCCCGCGGTCGACCCGCCCACCTGGTGGCGGTTCTCGGCCCGGCTGGGCCGGGACCACTATGTCCGGGTTGACACCTGCGACTACTCCGTCGACCCCGCCGCGATCGGCCACCAGGTCACCGTGCTGACCGACAACGAGCAGGTCATCGTGCTCACCTCCGGCGGCGAGATCGTCGCCCAGCATGCTCGCTGCTGGGCCCGCCACCAGACCCTCACCGATCCCGAGCACGCCGAGGCCGGACGGGCGATGCGCCAGGAAGCACGGCGCCGGCCCACCGGTCACATCCACGCCGTCGGCTCCGCCTCCAGCCCGCTCATCGAGGTCGAACAGCGCGAGCTGGGCTCTTACGACCGGTTGTTCACCGTCATCGACGGCGGCGAAGGCAAGGAGGCCGGCTGATGGCCCGCACCTCCACCACCACCGACGCACAAGCACCCGCCGCCGACACGGCCACAGGTCGCAGGACCGGTCAGCAGACCGCCTCCGACCTGGCATTCCTGGCCCGGGCCATGAAGGCCCCGGCTCTCCTTGCCGCCGCCGACCGGCTCGCCGAACGGGCCCGCAAGGAGTCCTGGACCCACGCCGAATACCTGGTCGCCTGCCTCCAGCGCGAGGTCTCCGCCCGCGAATCGCATGGCGGCGAGGCACGAGTACGCGCCGCCCGTTTCCCCGCGATCAAGACGGTGGAGGAGCTCGACGTCACCCATCTGCGCGGCATGACGCGCCAACAGCTGGCGCATCTGGGCACGTTGGACTTCATCGCGGGCAAGGAAAACGTCGTCTTCCTGGGCCCGCCCGGCACCGGGAAGACCCACCTGGCGATCGGCCTGGCAGTGCGGGCCTGCCAGGCCGGACACCGCGTCGCTTTCGCCACCGCCGCCGAATGGGTCGACAAGCTCGCCGCCGCCCACGAGACCGGCCGCCTGTCGGCCGAGCTCACCAGGCTCGGCCGCTATCCGCTGATCGTGGTCGACGAGGTCGGCTACATCCCCTTCGAAGCGGAGGCCGCGAACCTGTTCTTCCAGCTCATATCAAACAGATACGAACGCGCGTCCGTGATCGTCACCAGCAACAAGCCCTTCGGGCGCTGGGGAGAGGTCTTCGGCGACGAGACCGTAGCCGCCGCCATGATCGACCGACTGGTCCACCACGCAGAGGTCCACTCCCTCAAAGGCGACTCCTACCGCATGCGAGGACGCGAACTCGGACGCGTCCCCACCGACACACCCGACAACGACTGAACCACCCATCGACACCAACCGGGTCAGATTTCCACCGCCCAAAGTGGGTCACGATTCAGCCGACGCCGACATGCCCCCGCGCGAGCCACCTCCGTCCCGGACCAGCGCGACCGCGGCAGCCACGCTCTTGCACTGTCACAAAACAGACTCCTACGCGGACAGGCTTTCGAAACAGGCATAACGACCTCAGATTCGTAGCTCTCGCCAGTCACCCAGCCACCCGAGGAACAACAGCTTGATGACCATCACCGACCAGGCGACAGCCGGTACTCGGATGAACGCGTCTGACGTGTCGGGTACGGCGTTCGCGCTGCTCGACCAGCAGGGGATGGTGGTCGCGTGGACGCATACCGCCGAGCAGCTCGTCGGGTACTGCGCCGGCGAGGTGGTGGGACGGTCCGCCGCCCTTGTCCTGCCGTCCCTCGATGATGCGGAGGCAGTAGCGGTGTTCGTCGATCAGTGCATTGCCCGCAACGGCTGGCCGGGCGCTACGGCGGTGCGCCATCGTGACGGCCGCGTGCTCGACGTCAGCATGCGCATGTCGAGGGTGTGGGGACGGGACGGAACAGTGCGGTGGATCGCTTCCGTGACCGACATCGGCGTACTGTCCGCAGACGCGTCGAGCGGACGGGCGCAGGGGGCACTTCTTGCCCGTGCGCCGATCGGCGTCGTCGTTCGTGATCTGCAACTGCGCTGCGCGTGGCTGAACGACGTGATGGAAAGCCAGGACGGGGTTACCGCTGAGCGACGGCTCGGATGTCGACCCACCGATGCGTGGCCCAGCACCGAGACCGAGGCGACCGAGGCCGTGATGCGGCAGGTACTCGAGTGCGGCACCACCAAGGTCCGCGAGTACCGGACATGGCTGCCGGCCGGCCGGGGTCCGGAGCGCCCGTTCGCGGTCTCGTTCTCCTGTCTCCAGGGTGCCGACGGCCGGCCTCTGGGGGTGTGCGCCATCAGCGTTGATGTCACCGAGAGGCAGCAGGTACGTGAGCGCCTCGCCGTCCTTGGCGAGGCCGGCACACGCTTCGGCAGGACCCTGGATGTGATGCAGACCGGCCAGGAACTGGCCGACCTCGCCGTACCCCTGTTCGCCGACTTCGTCACGGTGGACCTGGTGCAGTCGGCCGTGATCGGCGAGGGGGTCCCGGTCCGCATCGGCTCACGAGGCGAGCGACTGCGCGTCCTGCGGCGTGCCGGTCTGGCTTCGATCCACCAAGGGGTCCCGGAGTCCCCGTGGGGGCGAGGGGAAGCAATCCCGATGCCGCCAGAGGCACCCTTCTTCGAAGTCCTGCGCACCGGGAGGTCCTACCTGCAGCCGTCGTTTGACACCTCCGCGGGCACCTGGATCGACAAGGACCCGGCACGGGCCCAGAAGGCCCTCGAGACCGGCATGCACTCTGTGATGCTCGTCCCCATCCGCGTGCGGCGCGTCCTGCTAGGCGTGGCATTGTTCCTCCGCACCGAGAACCCGGCGCCATTCCAGGAGGCGGATCTGCTCCTGGCCGAAGAGTTCGTCAGCCGCGCCGCAGTGTCGTTGGACAATGCACGCCAGTACACACGCCAGCACAACGCGGCCTTCGCACTCCAGCGCACCCTGCTCCCACGCCGTTTGAATGGCGGCATGGCGGTCGAGGCGGCCTCCCGCTACATGCCCGCCGACATCGACCGCGGTGTCGGGGGCGACTGGTTCGACGTGATCCCGCTGTCCGGCGCCCGGGTGGCCCTCGTCATCGGGGACGTGGTCGGACACGGCATCAACGCCGCCGCAGCCATGGGAGGGCTCCGCAACGCGGTCCGCACGCTCGCCGACATGGAACTGCCCCCCGACGAACTGCTGACCCGTCTCGACGACACCGTCCAGCGACTGGCAGAAGCAGACAGCGATGCCCCGGACCAGGCTGCCACCGCTGTCGGCGCCACCTGTCTGTACGCCGTATACGACCCGATCACCGGCAAGTGCACCATGGCAACAGCCGGACACCTCCCGCCCGCGATCATCGGCCCGAACGGCCACATCACCTACCCTGACCTACCCACCGGAGCTCCCCTCGGAATCGGGCTGTGCGTCCCCTTCGAGGCCGTCGAACTGGAACTACCCGAGGGAAACCTCATCGCCCTCTACACCGACGGCCTGGTCGAAACCCGCGACAACGACATCGATGACGGAATGCACAGCCTGGGCACTGCCCTCGCCCATCCGGATCTCCCCCTGGAAGAGCTCTGCACCCACGCGATGCAGCCCGTCCAAGGCCAGACGGCGTGCGACGACGCAAGCCTGCTACTGGTCCGCACCCGCACGCTCAGCCCGAACCGAGTCGCCACCTGGACCCTTCCGAGCGACGACACCTCCGTTCGCCGCGCCCGGAACCTGGCAGCCGGCCAACTGGCCGCGTGGGACCTGGAACGTCTCGAGGACTCCACCAAACTGATCGTCAGCGAACTGATTACCAACGCAGTCCGCCACAGCACCGGCCCCATCCAGCTACGTCTGATCCGGCACCAGGTCCTGACCTGCGAAGTGTCGGACACAGACACCTGCCTCCCGCGTCCGCGCAACGCGGGCGCCTGCGACGAGAACGGCCGTGGCCTCTTCCTGGTCTCCCAACTGTCCCGACGATGGGGCTCCCGTCCGATACCGGGCGGCAAACTCGTCTGGGCCGAGCAGGACCTCGACCTCCGCCCCTGACGAGCAACCGGACCACCCGGGCCTATCGCCTGCCGCCACCGCACAACCCGCCGGCCTTGGGGGCTTTTCGGGCAGTGGTCAGCCTCACTGCGCGACCCGTAAGTAGGATCACGTCATGACTGCCGATGCCCCGCTCACCAGAGAGTCGTTCCGGCGCCTCCACCCGATCAGCTCGCCCAGACCGGTGGCTCTGGTGCCGGATCGTGTCTGGACTGACGAGGACTGGGACCGGATCCAGCGCGGATACGCAGCCCGGGACATGGATGAGAAGTGGAACATCTTCGTCGAAGCCGATGCCGTTTTCATGCACCGGAGTTGGACCGGTTACGGCGTCTATGAGGCGTCCTTCGCCCCTGTGGCTGGTGATGGAAGAAGAATCGTCTCTGCCGTGGTGGAGGGCGATGGGGAGCGTTATCGGAGCATGGGCGACGAGTACGACCGTCTGATGATAGAGCTGATCATCAGTGCGGTCGTCCTTGGTGAGCCGGCTGCGGACCTTCGGGCAGGGCTCGTGGAGCTGACTGCTCGGGCTTCGGGGAAGAGCGATCTTCCTTCGGGTCTGGTGCAGCACAGTCTTCTGGGTTCGCGTTCTGGATCGTGAGCTCTGGACACGGGCGTGTGCTGTCACGGCCTCGGGCCATGTGACTGGATCCCGCGTTGCAGGCCTGTGATCTCGCCGTATGCCGCGGCCAGTTGCTGGCCGCGCAAGGTCTTCATACGTTGACGCAGGTCGGGATGGCTGAGGGGAAGTCCGAGCTGACGCTGGCGCACGAGCAACGGCCCGGAAGTTGATCTCCACATCCTCCTTGATCATTCTTCTCATGCCCGACTTCCGCTCGCTCCACGGCCTGGTGGCGCTTGCCCTGTGCGCCCTGCCACAGAGCCGCGTAGCCGTGTGGCTAGGGTTGCGGTGCGGTGCCGCAGTCGGTCATGAAGGATCACGGGGCTGCGTCATCCCCGTCGCACGCGCTGGGAGGTTCTTGTGCACCGTTTCCAGACACCGGTGGCAGCAATCCGCCGCGCCCTGCCGGTCGTAGCGTTGGGGGCAGTGGTGGCAAGCGCGGGGGCGTGCCGTCTCGAGCCGGAAGAAGAGGTGACCGGGCCGGAGCTCACGGTCTCGAAGCTGTTCTATCTGCGGCCGTACGGGGACGGCGCCGGGCCGAAAGGGAAGATCCCCTTCCACATCTCGACTTCCGATGGAACGGGGCGCTCGCGCGCCGAGGCGCCGCTCGAGGACGGCCGGCTGGTGGTCAGTGTCGACGGGCCCGGCAGGGCAGTGAAGCTCAAGACCCAGGGCTCCCGTTGCTCCGGTGACGAGGTGAGCGTGACCTGCAAGTTGGGGGCCGCATACGACAACTGGCTTGATCTGGGCCGGGTCTGGCCCGTCGCGGCGGCCGGCGCCGAGGCGGGCTCCCGTGCGAAGCTCCGGTACCGGTACACCATGGCGGACGGCACCGTGCTGAAGGCCGTCACCCGGGTGGTGGTCGGCGAGCCGGTGCTGGAGGTGAGCGCCCCGAGGACCCTGTCCGGTGCGCTTCCCGGCATGGAGATCGACATACCGGTCACGGTCCGCAACACGGGCGAGATCACCGCCGAGGGACTCGGCTTCGGGCTCGATGTGCCGGGGCGCAACGGCTCCACCATCGTCGGCGAGGCCGGCAACTGCCGTTACCAGGCGGGCGATGCACGGCACACCGCCGTCTGCCGGCTCCCCGGCCTGCGCCTACGCCCCGGAGAGAGGGTGACACTGGCCCCGGCCCTACGCATCCGCGCACCCGAGAGCGTGCTCGTCTCCAGATTCCACCAGCAGGCCTGGCCCCTGGACCTCGGGCCGCCAAAGGACAGCAACTGGCCCACCGACGGCGAAGCCGGAGACGGCCCGGCACTGACGCGTGTGGCCACCCCCGCTCATGAAAGGCTGTTCCACGCCGAAGGAGACGCGTGGACCGAGGTGGAGCTCGCCGCATCCGCCGACTTCGAGGCGATCGGCGCCGAGATCCGCGGAGTCCCCGACAGCGAGCACAAGGTCTCCGTGGGCGTCCGCAATAACGGGCCCGGGGCGACCGCACCCGCCGGCCTGAAGTTCACGCTGCCACCCGGTTCGACAGCGCTCGAGCAGCCCATGACGGCAATCGACGTGGCCGCATATGAACCGTCGTGCGAGCAGGATGGCATGACTTTCACCTGCCCGGTCACCGAACTCGGCCCAGGCAAGAGCCAGATGTTCGAGTTCACCCTGCGCCTGGGCGGTGACAGCACGGGCTTGGTGGACGTCGGCAGAAGCCGCTGGGACGACAAGCCGGACAACGATGCAGCCGTGGTCACAGTGAGTCCGTAGCGGACACGGCCATGCCCGCACCCTGGCGACCATCCAACACACCCTGGCCAGGCAGTGATCGGAAGTGGTCCGGCCTGGCCGTCACCAACCAACAGGTAGGCCGATATTCGTCGTCAGGCGGCTACGAGCATCTCAGGGCTGGCCAAGCGGGTCGCCTCAATGATGGTGCGGCAATAGCAGGTGGGGGCACCGGAAGTTCCGCCGATAGCCGGTGGGCACTCGGCCTTGCGCTGCTGGCAGCGCTGGAGTCGGCGACCGCAGTGCAGCCAGGACATAGTCCGCCCGACCGTCGATACCTCGTTACCGAGATCCGCGACAACTTGATCACCCGAATCACCGAAGCCGAGACAGAAGGCTAGCTGGGCGAGGTCGAAGGTCTTCATGTCAGCCTGGACTGCGCCGAAGAGAGACCTCGGCAGATCGAACGCGTCCACTGGCAGCGTACGGCCGTGAACCTTGGCATCCGGCACCACGGGGTAGTGATCGACAAGCCCGCACAGGCGGGCCGCCATGCACATCGAACGCAAGATCGAGAACAGGTTCAAAGAAGCATGCATCAAACGCCCTTCAGAACACGATCAAGTGCCGCCCGCCCTGCAGGTCCCCAGTGCGGCTTGCCGCCGGGAAGGCCCCGCTCCCCGTTCTGCCCCATGAGCATCAGGAAGAGGCTCTTCATAGCGGCCAGCCCGCGGGCGCGCCGGATCGTCGCCTCGTCCGCATGCGCGTACACGTCGAAGAACCGTGAGGCCGCACCCGCGGGCAGCAGTACCCATGCGGCGGCGAGGTCCCACGCCGGATCGCCGGCGAACATGTCACCGAAATCGATAATGCCCGAGAGCGTTCCGTCCGAGACGACGACGTTCGCCGGATGGAGGTCGCCGTGCACCCACACCGGCGGACCCTCCCACGCGTGGGCTTCAGCGGCGTCGTCCCAGACTGCCCGGACGTCGGAGGCGATGTCGTCGGGGGCAACGGCCTGGAAGAAGTTCTCGAAGCCGTCCGTGCAGTTCCGGGGATGGGCACCGCGGTCCATAGCGATCGGTGCCTCGGCAGGTGCCTCCACATGGAGCGCCCGGAGGAAACCCGCCAGCGTGTCGGCCGCGTGGGCGCCGCGGCTGATCGCGCCATGGTCCAGCGGCTCACCGGGAACCCACGACATCACGGTCCAATGCTTGGGGAAGCGCTCGGACGGTTCACCGGACCGCACCGGGGTCGGCACCGGGAGCGGCAGGCGCGGGGCCAGCACGGGAAGCCACCGCCGCTCCTTGAGCTGGAGCTCCGGGGTGGGGTCCATGCGCTGCATGCGTACGGCCAACTCGTCTCCCAGGCGCCACATTTGGTTGCCCCAGCCGCCCGCCACCTCACGAATGGCCAGCCCTGCCAGGTCTGGATGTTGCTCCTGCAGCAGGTCGCGGACCAAGTCTGCGGTGATCTCGATCTCGGTGTCGGTCATGCGAAGTCACAGTACTGAGGCGGCACGTGGATCGCCTCGCGCGCTCCGAAGCGTGTCGCCGTGATTCCGCTGGCATCACCAATTCGGTTTTCAGGGAGATGCAGATCAGAGTCGTTGGGACGGAACGGCCCCAGAGCTCAGAGAAGCCTGCGTCCGCTGCTCGACGCTCCGCCCCCCATCCGGCCATCGCGGCCGCCTGATCGAGATCCGTGACAACCTTGTGGTCCGCATCACCGAGGCTGGAGGTGAGGACTGGCTGGGGAAGCTGGAAGGACTTGAGGTCAGCCTTGCCTGCCCACGACAAGCTCGCCCAGCCCGATTCCGAAGAAGCCCGCTGCAGAACCGTCGTGGACCTCATCCGCATCCCGACCCTCCGCGACGCCGCCGGGCGGCATGGCGCCTCGCACCATCGCAGGTGACATCCTGCACCGACGAGTTCATCTCGCGCACTCGGCGCTCTGACCCGAATACACGCTCCACGCTCCACGCTCCACGCTCCACGCTCCACGCTCCAGTGACCGGTATCGGCCGATGCGAGGGAGCCCAGCGGTGCCAGGCTCCCCCAGGAACGCTGTCGATTCAGGTCTGGTTCGTGGCGGACGGCGCCGCGCCATCGACATCCGTCAAGCCGTAGCGGTGTGCCAGATCGCTCGTGGACACCGCGGTTCCCGAGTGGTCTCGTACCGCTGGGTCGGCTGCCAGCGCGGTCACGGCACGTCCGACGAAACGCGGTGACTCGGCGGCGTCGACGTCGAACCTGCCCTCGCCGGGGAGCTCGATCTCAGAGCGGCCGTGCCCGGCCCTGCGGGCGGCAGCGTCGACCAGTTCGGTCCGGACCAAGCCTGGCCACACGGACACCACGGACACGTCGCGCGAGCGCAGTTCCACGGCCATGTCCGCTGTCATCTTGTCGAGTGCGGCCTTGCCGACGCCATACGGAGTGTTGTGGGAGTACTGGCGTGCGCCGGCCGACGAGATGTTGACAATCAGCCCTCCTCCACCGGCGAACAGCAGTGGCACCGCATGGACGCTGGCGACGTAGTGCGAGCGCGTGCCTATGTCCAGTACCTGATCCCACGCGGCGAGCGGCAGCTCCCAGAACGGCTTGCCGAGCCACGCGCCGAGGTCCGGGGACGAGAAGACGTTGTTCACCAGCAAGTCCAATCGGCCGGTGTCATGGCGCACGCGCTCAAACACGTGCGCCACCTGCTCGTCACTGTGGTGATCGCACACGAGGGCTATGCCCTTGCCGCCCAGTGCGGTCACCTGGTCGGCTGTCTCGCTCACGGTGCCGGGCAGCGAACCCGCTGCGACGCTGCGGCCGGTCACGTAGACCGTCGCGCCGGCGGCACCCAGCTCCAGCGCGATCCCCTTGCCTACCC
This sequence comes from Streptomyces cadmiisoli, assembly GCF_003261055.1. NCBI lineage: Bacteria > Bacillati > Actinomycetota > Actinomycetes > Kitasatosporales > Streptomycetaceae > Streptomyces > Streptomyces cadmiisoli. The sequence goes on along the minus strand of NZ_CP030073.1, from coordinate 8,888,138 downwards.
CACGGCTCGCGCCGGTGACGACGGCGATCTTGCCGAACAGTGGTCGATTCATGCTCGCTCCTAAACGGGACTCACAGTTGACGTCGTCCGAGAGGGAAGTCCGGCTTGCGCTCGGGGACGGACCGTCCGATCACTTGCACTCTAGGCATGATTGCACTGAGTGCAAAATTACCCGGATGGTAGAGTCCATCTCATGGCGGCGGACGGGCTGAGGGAACGGAACAAGAACAGGAAGCGGGAAGCGATCCTGCGGGCCGCCCATCAGCTCTTCGCCGAACGCGGATACGAGACGGCCACGATCACCGACATCGCTGAGCGGGCCGAGGTATCACGACGAACGGTCACCCTGTACTTCCCGACCAAACTCAGCCTTGCACTGGCTCACCTCGACGCGCTTGAAACGCGACTCGACGCCGCGATCAGCGAGCGTGAACCAGGCTGGAGCGCCATCGACGCTGTCGAACACTGGCTCTACAGCGAACTGGACCAACCCGCAGAACTGAACGCTCTCACCGAGCGCATGCTCACGCTCAACCCCGAGCTACTGGCCCCTCACAAGGCGCGTATGGCCGAGATCGTCGAGGCCGGAGCGCGTCGCCTGGTCGAAGAAACCGGCACGCCTCCCCACGACAGAGACGCCCGCATGACAGCCGCGGCCGCTGCCGCGCTGTGCTCCTCCCTGGGTCCCGAACCAACACGCGACGACATCGTCGCTGTCATGACTTTCCTGCGGGCGGGCGTGGAAGCCCTGACGTCGAGGGATGACTGAAGGCTGGCAACTGGCGCTGTCGAACCGAGCCGGTGACACGCCGTCCAGAGTCACAGGCCGAAGGCACCGCCCTCGATAAGGATGAGCAGACCAATGGCGATCAGGACCAGGGGCAGCAGGATGTGGCCCCAGCGGGCGAGTGCCTTGGCGATGACAGGCCGGGTGGCGAAGAATCTACCCGCGCAGCACCACACGGCCACCAGTATGAGGAACACCGCGGCGTACACGCCCATCCCGCCGACGCCGGCCGTGGCGAAGACCGGCACGTAGACCCCGATGTTGTCGCCGCCGTTAGCGAAGGTGACCGCGGCGACCTCCAACGGCCTCGGCCCGCCCCCCTCACCCTGTTCATCCTCCTCGCCCCCGTCCCCGGCGCGGTGGTCCTTCCATGCCTGCCAGGTGGCCTTGAGGCCCAGAGCGAGCGGCAGCAGGCCGAGATACGGAATTGCGGACTCGGGCAGAAACGTGGCGCCAAACGCGGCGGCCACCGCCACAGCGAGGATCGCCGCGTACCCCAGATACTGGCTCAGCACGATCCGCCGAGTGGACCTGGGGTGGCCAGAGCCCTGAGCAAAGAACAGCGCCAGGATGAGGAGGTCGTCGATGTTGGTGACGGCAAACAGGCCGGCTGCCTGTCCGATGATGCCCAGATCCACGAGTAGCCGCTCTCCTGTGATGCGGGTGTCCCGGTGACGCTACCGGGAATCCGGATGTCAACGATCGCGGGGCCAAGGCTCGGCGCTGTCCGTTCCACCTGTGGCCAGTTCCGCCGTGTCCAGAATCGGGGCGGAGGCGAGACGGCCGACCACCAGACAGTCGGCTACGGCCGGACAACGGGCCGTTCGTCCCGGGGCGCGGCATCCAGGACCTCGACACATGGACCCACCTCTCGTCCATACCGACAAAAACCGCGCGGCCCTGCTCCAGGCCGTCGACACGCCCCGGCAAGGAGCCCGTCGAGGAATGCCGGGCCGCTGAAGCTCCAGCCAATCATGCGGGAGAAGAGACCGATCCCGCCGCTGTCGCTGTCGGGCATCGCGCCATCCGTCGTGGCGTCGTACAACTTCACCAGCAAGTACGAGGGCTGCCACCACTCCCCGGCCGCGAATTCCCCCTTGTCCCCTGCCCTGGCACCGCCCTGCCGGGGGAGGGAGGCGATGAGGTCCAGTGGGAAGACAGCCCGAAGAGATCACTCGGCAGCGCGCATCCCTTCCAACTGCTCAGGCGGATTGATAGACCGCAGTACGAGGTGCCGACCTGCGGGTGCAACAGATGACGCAAGAGATGTTGCACGGAATGGCACCCGCACCCGCACCCGCACCCGCACCCGCGGAATCATGAGGCAGAGGCACGGCCGAGCCGATTTCCTCCACCGGCCTCCTGCACTGACCACGGCCCCAACCACTGATTGCGGGATAGAGCCGCCGCTCTTGCAGTCCGCATGCTGGTGTACCGTCAGACCAAAGACAGTTGTTCATTCAACTATCGAACGAATTCAGAGGAGCACTCGATGGCCCCCGCCACCGAGCGGATACCCGCCCTTTATCTGTCACACGGAGGGCCGCCACTCGCTGACGACCCTGTCTGGCCCGGTCAGCTAGCTGCCTGGTCGGCCGGGCTGCCAAGGCCGCGGGCGATCCTGATGGTCTCGGCACATTGGGAGGAAGCCCCACTGGCCCTGGGAGCCACCGCCACGGTACCCCTGGTCTACGACTTTTCGGGATTCCCTGAGCACTATTACCAGGTGACCTATCCCGCGCCCGGAGCCCCTGAGCTGGCCAAGACCGTCAGGAAGCTGCTCCACGCCCCCGGGAATCTGGTGCATGACGTCCCCGACCGGGGCCTCGACCATGGCGCGTACGTCCCGCTGGCCGAGATGTACCCGGACGCAGACATACCTGTGCTGCAGATTTCGCTGCCCACCCTCGAACCGCTGCGACTCTTCGAGCTAGGCCGTCGGCTGGCCCCATTGCGTGACGAAGGCGTGCTCATCATCGGCAGCGGCTTCTTCACTCACAACCTGCAGATGTTCAGCTTGCAGCACGAAGTCCACGCAGCGACGGCCGAGTTCGACGACTGGGGCCGCTGCGCCCTGGAAGCCCAGGACATAGACGCGCTGTTCGATTTCGAAGTCAAGGCGCCCGCCGGGCGGCTCGCCCACCCCCGCACCGATCACTTCGCCCCTTTGTTCATCACCCTTGGCGCTGCTGAGGAGGACCTCGGCACTCAGCGCAGCGTCATCGACGGCTTCTGCTGGGGCCTGGCAAAGCGTTCCGTTCAGTTCGGCTGAGTCGCCGCAGGTGAGCACGGCCGCGGCGCCTTCGTCATCTTCTGTGCCGTGGTCCCTTGAAGTGGGCCGAGCAAGTGCCGGCTATCCGCCGACCCGGCTTTGGTCCGATGTTGTGTTGGCGACGTTCAGCACGGGCGACCTGACGGTTTCCGCTGGCGAACCGGCCACTGGTGGCGACGTTCTGGCCCACGAATCTCACGTTGCGGCGGGCGGCATCGCTGTTAGGGGCCTCGAAGTCTGTCGCCGATCGCATCCTGGATCATCTCTCTCCGCTGCCCGCCATCTCGCCAGCCCGCTGGCAGGACGTGGGCAAGCACTACATCGCCGCCAAGGAGCGCGGCAACAGCCGCCTCGTTCGGCGAAGCCACGTTCAAGGGCGGATCGATCGACTACACCAACGCCAGCTTCGCCGGGGGAATCGATTCTGGCGGCGCAACGCACAACGGCGGCAGCACAGTCGACTTCACCGACGCTACGTTCATCGACACGGCAAGACGCTTGGACGCCGCTGCGCGCGGCCACGCTGTGGCGATTTCGTGGTTCTGTCGACGACCAGGTAGCGCGCCGGGCAGGCGCGGGAACTGGCCGCTCAAGTGCTCGGCGAGCACGGGACGCGTCGGCACCTCGACAAGTCGGGCGTCGTCTGTCTGACCAGAGGCGGACAAGGCGTCGTGTACGGATGGATCAGCCGGCTCGGCGTCTACCGCCTGACCGGGAACGTGCACTGGGGCACGGCGCATGCCGACCGGTGAACTCTGTCGGAAAGCCGGATGCGGGCGACCTACGCGTCCGGTTGGAAGCGGTGGGAACTGGCACGGAGCATCAGCCGCCGCGCCAGTCCCCTACCCTGCTCAGCCGGCGTTCATGGCGTCTCTCAGGCTCTTGGGGCGCATGTCGGTCCAGTTCTTCTCGATGAAGTCAAGGCATGCTTGACGCGCTGCCTCTCCGAAGACCGGCTCCCATCCGTCCGGCACGTCGACGAATGTGGGCCAGAGCGAGAACTGACCCTCCTCGTTCGTCAAAACAAGGTAGTTGGCGTCCTGGTCATCAAACGGGTTCGTCATCATCAAGTCCCATCTGTCGCTCAGAGGTAGAAGTTTGAGGGTGGCCGATCCCTGCCCGCGAGTGGCTCGACAGCATCTCAGCCGAAGAATTTGCTGTCTTTGGTCGTGGGCAGCCAACCGGCAATTGAATCCCAAAGCAGAGAGAGCATGGGGGGATTGGCCATGTCGTCGTGAGAACACGGCAGCCGTGACTCGCTGATTCGGCCGGAGGTGTAGGGCTGCCACATGGCGCGACCCGAACCGTCCTCGAGCTCGTCCGACGAGATGAAAAGAAGATCGCCGTGAAATTTGCGAGGATAGTGCTTCACGTAGATACGGGTGTTGTTTGCAATGATTCTTGCCCTTACTTCAGCCTCTTCCTCTGAAATCTCGCTGCGGAAGTAGTCCGGAAGTCCTGCAAGATCACGGAGAGAAGGCGCCTCGTCGAATATTTCTCCAGCATCCGCATGCTCGTCATGGCTGTTGCCATCATGTGCTTGAGTCACTTGACGGATAAGGTCTGCAGATTCCTGGCCGGTCTTGTCCGAGTCGTGTGTGTCGAGTGGGGCGGGTGCATAGCCTCCCATGATGACGAGTGCCACTTGCTGGCCGTCTTCCTGCAGTTGTACAGCCATCTCCTGCGCTACGCGGCCTCCCATCGACCAGCCCAGCAGATGATACGGACCTGACGGTTGCACGGTACGCAACTCTTTGATGTATTCCTCCGCCATTTGCCGGATGGATCCCGGCAGCTCACCCGCAGCGTCGGCATCCCGCGACTGGAGACCGTACAAGGGGATGTCAGGGGGTACGAATCCGGCCAGAGGTGCGAAGCACCAACTCAACCCGGATCGCGGATGGACACAGAAGAGCGGTGGCCGGCTTCCGTGCGTCCTGATGGGAAGGAGCGTACGGAGTGATTCCTTCATCTCGGGGAGGCTGAGCCGATGTGCAAGTCCTGCGACGCTGGGGGCTTGCATCAGCACTTGGACGGAGACATCGACACCCATGATCGAGCGGATCCGACTCACCAGTTTGACCGCCAGAAGTGAATGTCCACCGCATTCGAAGAAGTTGTCATCGACGCCGATGTAGGGAACATTCAGTCCTTCGGCGAAAATTCTGCACAGGATCTCCTCCTGGATAGAGGAGGGTTCCCGGCTCGGTGCGGACCGCGTGTAGTCCGGCGCCGAAAGTTTCCGCCGATCCAGCTTGCCGGTCACCGTCAGCGGCAGACCCTCCAGGATCACCAGCGCGGACGGCACCATGTACTCCGGCAGCATCGCGCCGAGATGGGCGCGCAGGGCAGCCAGGTCAACCCCGGCGGTGATGCCGTCACTGCGGGTGGTGCCACCGGTGGGGACGAGGTAGCCGACCAGGCGCTTGTCCCCGGGGCGGTCCTCACGCACCATCACCACTGCCTGGGCCACGGACGGATGTGCGCTCAGCGCGGCCTCGACCTCACCCAGCTCGATACGAAACCCACGGACCTTCACCTGGTCATCCGTACGGCCCAGATACTCCAGTTGTCCCTCAGCGTTCCAGCGGGCCAGGTCGCCGGTGCGGTACATCCGCTCACCCGGGGTGAAGGGGTTGGCGACGAACCGCTGCGCGGTCAGTCCCGGCCGGGCGTGGTAGCCGCGGGCCAGTTGGGCACCGGAGACGTACAACTCACCCGCAACACCCACCGGCACCGGCCGCAGAGCCGGGTCCAGGACGTAGACCCGGGTGTTCCACACCGGACGGCCGATCGGCGCGGCACCCCCGGGCCATGCCGCCCGGTCCGCCGGCAGGGTATGGGCGGTGACCACATGGGTCTCGGACGGACCGTAGTGGTTGTGCAGCACCGTCCCGGCCGCGCCGCACAGGCCACGGACCCGATCACTGAGCACAAGGGCCTCGCCGGCCTGGGAAACATGACGCAGCAACGGCAGGTCCGTGCCCTGCTCCGCGACAGCCTCACCAAGCGCGTCCACCATCATGTTGGGGGCATACAGCTCGGTGGCCTTCTGCTGCCTCAGCCATGCCACGAACTCTTCCGGGTTACGCCGGATCTCTTCGTCCGGAACCACAAGGGTCTTGCCGTCCAAGAGGGCCGAGAGGATCTCCTGGGCCGAGACGTCGAAGCTGATCGCGGTGAACTGGGCGACCCGCGAACCGGCCTCGGCGGGGATGGCAGAAGCGTGCCAGGACATCAGGTTGACCAGCGCGCCACAGGACATCACCACACCCTTGGGACGCCCGGTCGAGCCGGAGGTGTAGATCAGGTACGCGGGGTGCTGGGGCAGCAGCGGACCGGTCCGCTCCTCATCGCCGGGAACGTCGGCCGTCAGTGCGCCGAGTTCGGCGACAACTTCAGGGTCGTCCAGCAGCAGCGCGGGCCCGGTAGCAATGCGCCCGGCGACCTCTGTGGTGGTCAGCGTCAACGAAGGGGCGGCGTCGGCCAGCATGAAGGCAATCCGCTCGGCCGGGTACTCCGGATCGATCGGCAGGTAACCGGCACCCGACTTCAGCACCGCCAGCAGACCCACGATGAGGTCCACCGAGCGGGGCACGGCCAGCCCGACGATGCACTCGGGACCGATACCGCGACGGATCAGCAACCGGGCAAGCCGGTTCGCACGCTCGTCGAGCTCCGAATACGTCACCTCAGCGCCACCGAAGACCACCGCGACCGCATCAGGCTGCTTCGCAACCCGGGCTTGGAAGAGCTCAGGCAGTGTCGCCCCGGGTACTTCCTGGGCGGTGTCGTTCCACCGCGCCACGACCCGGTGCCGCTCCTCCTCCGACAGCACGTCCACGACGCTGACCCGCTGGTGCGGTTCCCTGGTGACCGTGTCCAGGACCCGGACGAACCGCTCGGCCAGTACCTCCACCGATTCAGGGTCGAACAGGTCTACGGCGTACTCGATACCGCCGCGCAGACCAGCCGGGCGATTACCGGTGCCGCTGTCGGCGTCGGTGTTGGTGTGGAAGGTTTCGCTCAATGCAATGAACAGGTCGAATTTGGCTGCCGGTTCCCCGGTGGGCAAGGGTTCGATGTGAATGCCGGGCAGATCCAGTACCGCCTGGGCGTTGTTCTGCAAGGCGAGCATGACCTGGAAGAGCGGGTGGCGGGCCATCGAGCGGGCCGGGGCGAGGTCCTCGACCAGCCGCTCGAAGGGCACATCCTGATGCGCGAACGCCGCCAGACCGTTCTCCCGAACCTGCTCCAACAGCCCGGCGAACGTGGGATCACCCGACAGATCCGTACGCATCACCAGGGTATTGACGAAGAACCCGACCAGGTCGTCCAGCGCCTCGTCGGTACGTCCGGCGACCGGCGTACCCACCGGGATGTCACTGCCCGCACCCAGCCGGGACAGCAGCACCGCCAAAGCCGCCTGGAGCACCATGAACACCGTCACGCCCTCGGCACGCGCCAACTCCGCCACCCGGGCGTGCACCCCGGCCGGCACCAGGATCTCCACCCGGCCCCCGCGGTGCGACGCCACCGCCGGCCGCGGCCGGTCGAACGGCAGCACCAGCTCCTGCGGCACCCCGTCCAAAGCCTTGCGCCAGTAGCCCAGCTGCTCGTTCAGCACACTGTCCGGGTCGGTCTCCTCACCCAGCAGCTCACGCTGCCACACCGTGTAGTCCGCGTACTGCACCACCAACGGCTCCCAGTCAGGTGCCCGCCCGGCAACACGGGCCGTGTACGCGACCGACAGATCCCGTGCCAACGGCCCCATCGACCACCCGTCACCGGCAATGTGATGCACCACCATCACCAGCACGCACTCACCAGGCACCACCCGCAGCAGCCACGCCCGCAAAGGAAGCTCAGCCGCCAGATCGAACGCGTGAGCCGCCAGCCCGGCAACCGCCTCTGTCAGACCCTCCTGCTCCACCTCGATCACCGGCAGGTCAAAAGAGGGAGGTGAGGGAAGGATCATCTGGTACGGCCTGCCCTCATCGGCAGCAAAGACGGTCCGCAGCACCTCGTGCCGGGCCACCACATCGCCCAGCGCGATCCGCAGCGCCTCGACGTCGAGGTCCCCGGTCAGCCGCAGAGCCACGGGAATGTTGTAGGTGGCCGACGGGCCCTCCAGCTCGCCCAGGAACCACAACCGCTGCTGCGCGAACGAGACGGGTACCGTCTGGGGCCGTGTCATCGCCACCAGCGCGGGACGTGCCGCACCTGAATCCGTCAGCCGCTGCGCGAGTCCGGCCACGGTCGGCGCCTCGAACAGCGCCCGCATCGCGACCTCGACCCCCAGATGCGTCCGGATCCTGTTGGTCAGCTGCACCGCGAGCAGTGAGTGGCCGCCCAGTTCGAAGAAGTTGTCGTCCACCCCGACCTGGGGCAGGCCCAGGACCTCGGCGAACACGGTGCACAGGATCTCCTCCTGCACCGTCGAAGGCCCCCGCCCACTGTCGGCCGCCTGGTAGTCCGGAGCGGGCAGGGCCCTGCGGTCCAGCTTCCCGTTCACCGTCAGTGGCAGCGCATCCAGCACCACCAGCGCGGACGGCACCATGTACTCCGGCAGCATCGCGCCGAGATGGGCGCGCAGTTCAGCGGTATCGACACCGCCTGAGGGACTGGTGGCGGGAACGAGGTAGCCGACCAGACGCTTGTCGCCGGGGCGGTCCTCACGCACCACCACCGCCGACTGGGCCACGGACGAGTGCGCCGCCAGCACGGCCTCGACCTCACCCAGCTCGATCCGGAACCCACGAATCTTCACCTGGTCATCGGTACGGCCCAGAAAGTCCAGGACACCGTCCGGTCGCCACTTCGCCAGATCGCCGGTGCGGTACATCCGCTCACCCGGGTTGAAGGGGTTGGCAACGAACCGCTGTGCGGTCAGCCCCGGCCGGTCGAGGTAGCCGCGGGCCAGGCCCGCGCCGGCAATATACAACTCACCCGCGACACCCACCGGAACCGGCCGCAGAGCCGAGTCCAGCACATAGACCCGGGTGTTGGCGATGGGCGTGCCGATGTGCGGGGCGTTGTGTTCGTCGGCGGACAGGGGGCTGGTGATGGTCGCGCAGACGGTGGATTCCGTCGGGCCGTAAGCGTTGATCAGGCGACGGCCGCCGGCCCAGCGAGTAACCAGGTTCTCGTTCAGGGCTTCGCCAGCGGTGATGAGGGTCGTGATCGACGGCAGACCGTCCGGTTCCAGGAGAGCCAGTGCGGCGGGAGGCAGGGTGGCGTGTGTGATCGACCGCTCCGCGACCAGGCGTTCGAGCGCCTGGCCCGGCAGCAGGTCGTGCGGCGCAGCCAAGACAAGGCAGGCCCCGTTGCACAAGGCCATCACCATCTCCCAGACCGCCGCGTCGAAGCTCGCCGAGGCGAACTGCAGCACCCGACTGCCTGCCGTGATCGCGAATTCATCCGCCTGCACAGCGGACAGGCTCGGCAGTCCCAGGTGAGTGACGGCCACACCCTTGGGCTGCCCGGTGGAGCCGGACGTGTAGATGACATACGCGGGTTGGGCGGGCAGCAGGGTGGAACGGCGCTCGGTGTCGGTGGGGTCGGTGTCGTCGAGGGCCTCGAGTGCCGTGGTGCTGCGGAGATCGTCGACAGCCAGGTACGACGGCTCTCCGCCGGCAAGGCGGGAGGCCAGGTCCGTGCTGGTGACCACCAGGAGGGGCTGGGCATCGGTGAGGAGGTAGGTGATCCGCTCGGCGGGGTAGTCCGGGTCGATGGGCAGGTAGGCGCCGCCCGTCTTGGTCACCGCGAGGAGTGCGACGACGAGGTCGGCCGAGCGGTGCATCATGACCGCGACCAGCGACTCGGGTCCCACTCCGCGGCCGATCAGCAGGCGGGCGAGACGGTTGGCACGCTCGTTGAGCTCCGCATAGCTCAGTTCCACGTCCTCGAAGACGACGGCGGTCGCGTCGGGGGTGCGTGCGGCCTGAGCCTGGAACAGCTCCGGCAGCGTCACAGCGGGCACCTCCCGGGCGGTGTCGTTCCACTCGCCCAGGAGCCGGTGCCGCTCCGCGGGATCAAAGACGTCCACCGTGCCGATCTGCTGGTGCGGTGCTGTCTCCAGGGCGGTGACGACGCCTTCGGCGGCGGTCTGGATCATGGCGCACAGTGATTCACCCGAGACGGGTTCGGCAACCTGCACCGTGAGGATGAATCCGTCACCGGTGTCGTCGACGCTCAGCCCGATCGGATAGTTCGTCCGTTCCTGGTCGTACAGCAGCGTGATGCCTTCAAGGCTCTTGTCCGTCCCTGACTCAGCGTTCCTGGAGTGCCGGTAATTGAACAGGGAGGTGAACAGCGGGGTGTCCGCCTTGATACCGCTGGCCTGCCGGGCCAGTTTCAAAGGGGCGTGTTCGTGGACGAGCAAGTCCGCCAGCTGGTTCTGCACCGACCGGACCATGTCCAGCCCCTGCGCGCCGCGAGTTTGCACCCGTACCGGCAGGGAGTTGATGAACAGGCCCAGAACTCGGTCCGCGCCGCTTCCCGCGGCCATGCGGCCGAACAGGACGGTACCGAAGACAACGTCGTCCCGGCCCGCGGTGGCCGCCAGAACCCGCGCCCACACGACGTGCAAGACCGTGGCCGGGCTCACGCCCAGCCGGCGTGACTGGTCCCGCAGTCGCTGCGCAAGTTCCGCATCCATCACGCGGCGGGACTCCACCACGCCGGTGCCGTCGCCGCGGACGTCGAGCAGGCCGAACGGCGCGGTCGGCTCGGTCACGTCCCCCAGCAGGGTCGAGAAGTACTTCTGGTGTTCCTCCTGCGCCACCCGCAGACGGGCCTGGGCGACGAAGTTCCGGAACGGCAAAGGCGCGGGCAGGGTGTCCTCGCCGCCCTCGATGAACGCGCGCACCTCCTCCAGCAGCACGTCCAGGGTGGTGTGATCGGAGATCAGGTGATGGGCCTGAACGAGCGCGAGCCACTGATCGTTCACCGGGTCGGCCGCCGTGTACACACGTATCAGCGGCGCCTGGCCTATGTCCATCGCTCCAGGACACGCGGCCAGCATCCGGCCGGTCACCTCATCGTCGGGCCCCTCGGGCAAGTCGACGCTTTCCACCGGGATCGCAGCTCGGCGCACTACCACCTGGACCGGTTCCGGCAGTCCTTCCCACAGCACGGCGGTCCGCAGGATGTCATGCCGGTCGACGACCTTCTGCAGTGCGTCCACAAACCCGTCGAGCCGCTGCCGGGAGTCGAACCCCAACAGCACCGGCAGCACATACACATCGGACCCGTCGCCGGAGTCACCCATCAGGTGGTGGAAGAGGATCCCTTCCTGCAGCGGAGCCAGCGGGTACACATCCGCCACGTTGCCCGCTCCACCGGGAACCCGGGCCACGATCCGGTCGATCTCCCCGCGGGTCAGGTCCACCAGGGGAAGCATGTCGGGAGAAATGGTCAGGGCGTTGTCCGGAATCCGGTTCTCCGGCACCGCCACCTCGGCCCGACCGTCCGAGCCAGCCAGTCCGGCAGCCGTCGGCGCCGCGAACAACGCCCGTACATCCACCGATATGCCCCGGGCGCGCAGCAGTTCCACCACCCGCACCGCGAGCAGTGAGTGGCCGCCCAGTTCGAAGAAGTTGTCGTCCACCCCGACCTGGGGCAGGCCCAGGACCTCGGCGAACACGGTGCACAGGATCTCCTCCTGCACCGTCGAAGGCCCCCGCCCACTGTCGGCCGCCTGGTAGTCCGGAGCGGGCAGGGCCCTGCGGTCCAGCTTCCCGTTCACCGTCAGTGGCAGCGCATCCAGCACCACCAGCGCGGACGGCACCATGTACTCCGGCAGCATCGCGCCGAGATGGGCGCGCAGTTCAGCGGTATCGACACCGCCTGAGGGACTGGTGGCCGGAACGAGGTAGCCGACCAGACGCTTGTCGCCGGGGCGGTCCTCACGCACCACCACCGCCGACTGGGCCACGGACGGATGTGCGCTCAGCGCGGCCTCGACCTCACCCAGCTCGATCCGGAACCCACGAATCTTCACCTGGTCATCGGTCCGCCCGAGGTATTCGAGCTGCCCGGCGGCGTTCCACCGGACCAGGTCACCGGTACGGTACATCCGCTCACCCTGACCACCGAACGGGTTCGCAACGAACCGCTGTGCGGTCAGCCCCGGCCGGTCGAGGTAGCCGCGGGCCAGGCCCGCGCCGGCAATATACAACTCACCCGCAACGCCCACCGGAACCGGCCGCAGAGCCGCGTCCAGCACATAGACCCGGGTGTTGGCGACGGGCGTGCCGATGTGCGGGGCGTTGTGTGCGTCAGCGGACAGGGGGCCGGTGACGGTAGCGCAGACAGTGGATTCCGTCGGACCGTAAGCGTTGATCAGACGACGTCCCTCGGCCCAGTGACTGACCAGGTTCTGGTTCAGGGCTTCGCCGCCGGTGATGAGGGTCGTGATCGACGCCAGACTGTCCGGTTCCAGGAGAGCCAGTACGGCGGGAGGCAGGAGTGCATGTGTGACCGACCGCTCCGCGACCAGGCGGACGAGCGCCTGGCCCGGCAGCAGGTCGTGCGGCGCAGCCAAGACAAGGCAGGCCCCGTTACACAAGGCCATCACCATCTCCCAGACCGCCGCGTCAAAGCTCGCCGAGGCGAACTGCAGCACCCGACTGCCTGCCGTGATCGCGAATTCCTCCGCCTGCACAGCGGACAGGCTCGGCAGTCCCAGGTGGGTCACGGCCACACCCTTGGGCTGCCCGGTGGAGCCGGACGTGTAAATGACATACGCCGGGTGGGCGGGCAGCAGGGTGGAACGGCGCTCGGTGTCGGTGGGGTCGGTGTCGTCGAGGCCCTCCAGTGCGGTGGTCGTCCGAGGGTCGTCGACAGCCACGTACGGCGGGTGGCTGTGGGTGAGGCGGGAGGCCATGCCCGTGCTGGTGAGCACCAGGAGGGGCTGGGCGTCCGTGAAGAGGTAGGTGATCCGCTCGGCGGGGTAGTCCGGGTCGATGGGCAGATAGGCGCCGCCGGCCTTGGTCACCGCGAGGAGCGCGACGCTCAGGTCGATGGAGCGCTCCAACATGACTGCAACCAGCGACTCGGGTCCCACTCCGCGATCGATCAGGAGCCGGGCGAGGCGGTTGGCACGCTCGTTGAGGTCGGCGTAGGTCACCTCGACGCCGGCGAAGACCACCGCGGTCGCCTCGGGGGTGCGGGCAGCCTGGGCCTGGAACAGCTCAGGCAGCGTCACAGCGGGCACGTCGCGGGCGGTGTCGTTCCACTCGCCCAGGATCTGCTCCCGCTCCGCCGGGTCCAGTACCTCGATGGCGTTGACGTGCTGGAGGGGGTTGGCGGTGACGGTGTCCAGGACGCGGACGAACCGTTCGGCCAGTGTCTCCACCGTTTCGCGGTCGAACAGGCTGAGGGCGTAGTCGATAACGCCATGCAGACCGGCCGGGCGATTACCGGTGTCGGCGTCGGTGTCGGTGTTGGTGTGGAAGGTCTCGGCCAGCGCGAAGGACAGGTCGAACTTGGCCACCGGTTCGCCGGCGGGCAACGGTGTGGCGTCGACACCGGGCAGGTCAAGGACGGCCTCGGCGTTGTTCTGCAGCGTGAGCATGACCTGGAAGAGCGGGTGGCGGGCCATCGAGCGGGCCGGGGCGAGGTCCTCGACCAGCCGCTCGAAGGGCACATCCTGATGCGCGAACGCGGCCAGACCGTTCTCCCGAACCTGCTCCAACAGCCCGGCGAACGTGGGATCACCCGACAGATCCGTACGCATCACCAGGGTATTGACGAAGAACCCGACCAGGTCGTCCAGCGCCTCGTCGGTACGTCCGGCGACCGGCGTACCCACCGGGATGTCACTGCCCGCACCCAGCCGGGACAGCAGCACCGCCAAAGCCGCCTGGAGCACCATGAACACCGTCACGCCCTCGGCACGCGCCAACTCCGCCACCCGGGCATGCACCCCGGCCGGCACCAGGATCTCCACCCGGCCCCCGCGATGCGACGCCACCGCCGGCCGCGGCCGGTCGAACGGCAGCACCAGCTCCTGCGGCACCCCGTCCAAAGCCTTGCGCCAGTAGCCCAACTGCTCGTTCAGCACACTGTCCGGGTCGGTCTCCTCACCCAGCAGCTCACGCTGCCACACCGTGTAGTCCGCGTACTGCACCACCAACGGCTCCCAGTCAGGTACCCGGCCTGTGGACCGTGCCGCATACGCGACCGACACATCCGTCGCCAGCGCACCCATCGACCACCCGTCACCGGCAATGTGATGCACCACCATCACCAGCACGCACTCACCAGGCACCACCCGCAGCAGCCACGCCCGCAAAGGAAGCTCAGCCGCCAGATCGAACGCATGACCCGCCAGCCCGGCAACCGCCTCTGTCAGGCTCCCCCGTTCCACCTCAACCACTGGCAAAGCAAAGGAGGAAGGCGGGGCAAGGATCTCCTGACGCGGCCTGCCCTCATCGGTCGGGAAGACCGTCCGCAGCACCTCGTGCCGGCCGACCACATCGCTCAGCGCCATCCGCAACGCCTCGACGTCCAGGTCACCGGTCAGCCGCACAGCCACGGGAATGTTGTAGGTGGCCGACGGGCCCTCCAGTTCGCCCAGGAACCACAGTCGCTGCTGCGCGAACGACAACGGCACCCGTTCTGGCCGCTCCACCCGCACCAGCGGTTGCCGCCTCGCACCGGAGGAAGTCAACCGCTCCGCCAGGGCAGCCGCAGTGGGCGCCTCGAACAGCGTCCGGATCGGCACCTCGGCCCCAAAGACCGACCGGATACGGCTCACCAGCCGGGTCGCCAGCAGCGAGTGACCGCCCAGCTCGAAGAAGTTGTCCTCCACCCCGACCATGGACAGGCCCAGAATCTCGGCGAACACCGAGCACAGAAGCTCCTCCTGCACCGAGGCCGGCCCCCGGCCACCATCAGCCACCTGATAGTCCGGAGCAGGCAGCGCCCTACGATCCAGCTTCCCGTTCACCGTCAACGGCAGCACATCCAGCACCACCAACGCCGACGGCACCATGTACTCCGGCAACACCTCGCCGAGACAAGCGCGCAGCGCGGCAAGATCCACGCTCGCGGTACTGACGTGACTGCCGCCGTTGCCACTGGCGGGGACGATGTAGCCGACCAGACGCTTGTCGCCGGGACGCTCCTCACGCACCACCACCGTCGACTGGGCCACGGACGGGTGCGCCGCCAGCACGGCCTCGACCTCACCCAGCTCGATCCGGAAACCGCGGATCTTCACCTGGTCATCCGTGCGGCCCAGGTACTGCAGTTGCCCATCGGCCGTCCACCGGACCAGGTCACCGGTTCGGTACATCCGCTCACCCGACCCGCCGTAGGGGTTGGCGACGAACCGCTCCGCCGTCAGTCTCGGGCGGCCCAGATACCCCCGCGCCAGCTGAACACCGGCGAGGTACAACTCACCGGCCACTCCCGGCGGCACCGGCCGCAAGGCTGCGTCCAGCACAAAGACTTTCATGTTCGGAACGGAACGCCCGATGGGGACGCCCCCCAGCACATCCGGGTCCCCGGGACGGACGGTGAAGGTGACGCATCCGACGGCCGCCTCGGTCGGACCGTACTCATTCGTGATCAGGACGTCGTGGTGCACGGATCGCCACCGTGTGAGCTGCTCGCCTGCAAGGCTTTCGCCGCCGACGACAAGGTCTCCCCGGGCAAAGGATCCGGCGGGCTCCTCGGACAGAAGGCCAAGATGGCTCGGCGTCACCTTCAAGAAGGTGGGAGCCGCTTCAGCGGGAAGCCCATCCCGGATGTCCGCGATATGCAGGACGCCACCCGAGATCAGCGTGCCGTACAACGGCGTAACGGTCAGGTCGAACGCAGCCGACGAATGCAGCACGGTCCGACCACTCAACCCGGGGTACGCACTGACTGCCCAGTTGAGGTAGGAGGAGACTGCTGCGTGGCTCACCACGACGCCCTTGGGGCGCCCCGTGGAGCCGGAGGTGTAGATCACGTAGGCGGGGTGGGCGGGCAGCAGTGCCGCTCCTCGCTCGTGGTTCGTGAGGTTCTCCCCCGCCATGGTGGACAGGGCCGCCGTGCTGTCTGGGGCATCCGTCACGATGCGGGTCACACCGTCATCCGCTGCGCCTGCCATGGCCTGGTGTGTGACCAGCAGCGTGACGTGGGCGTCGTCGAGCATGTAAGTGATGCGGTCGGCGGCGTAAGCCGGGTCGATCGGGACGTACGCGGCTCCGGTCTTGATCACTGCGAGGAGTGCGACGACGAGATCGGCGGAGCGATCCATCAGCACCGCCACACGTTCTTCCGGCCGGGCGCCCCTGCCCACAAGAACACGGGCCAGCCGGTTGGCCCGCGCGTTCAACTCCGAATAGGTGAACTCGGTGCCGTCGAAGACCACCGCGGTCGCATCGGGGGTACGCGTGACCTGGGCTTCGAACAGTTCGGCCAGTGTGGCCTGCGCAACCTCGTAGGTGGTGTCGTTCCACCCGGACAGGATCCGCTCCCGCTCCGCGGTGTCCAGGACATCGATGCGGCTGACCGGCACCGACGGATCCGCGGTCACCGTCTCCAGGACCATGAGGAAGCGCCGTGCGATCGCCTCGACACTCGCGGGATCGAACAGGTCGGTGGCGTAGGTGATGAGTCCGGACAGGCCCGCCGGGGTGCCGCCGTCGGTGATCTGCTCGGCGATCTGGAAGTCCAGGTCGAACTTGGCGGGAAGAACGGCCGCAGGCAGTGCCTCGATGTTCAGCCCGGGCAGGTCGAGACGAGCCTCGACGGTGTTCTGCAGCGTGAGCATGACCTGGAACAGCGGATGGCGGGCCATCGACCGGACCGGGGCCAGGTCCTCCACCAGCCGCTCGAACGGCACATCCTGGTGCGTGTAGGCGCCGAGGTCCGCTTCCCGTGTCCTGGCCAGCAGTTGCAGGAAGGTCGGATCGCCGGACAGGTCCGAGCGCAGGACGAGGGTGTTGACGAAGAACCCCACCAGGTCGTCCAGGGCCTCGTCGGTGCGGCCGGCGATCGAGGTGCCGACCGGAATGTCGTCTCCGGCACCGATCCGGTGCAGCAGGACGGCCAACGCCGCCTGCACCACCATGAACACCGTCACACCCTGTGCTCTGGCCAGCTCCGCCAGGGCGTTGTGGATTTGGACGTCGATGGTCAGTTCGACGCGGCCGCCCTGGTGGGAGGACATCGTTGGGCGTGGCCGGTCGAACGGCAGCGTCAGTTCCTGGGGCAGGTCGGCCAGTGCCTCGCGCCAGTAACCGAGTTGCTGGGCCAGCACACTGGCCGCGTCGGCCTCCTCGCCCAGTAGTTGACGCTGCCACAGGCTGTAGTCGGCATACTGCACCGACAACGGTGCCCACTCCGGTGTCTGGCCGGTGGACCGAGCCGTGTAAGCAGCCGACAGATCACGCGTCAGCGGGGCCAGGGACCATCCGTCACCAGCGATGTGGTGCACCACCATCACCAGGACATGCTCATCGGGACCGGCCTCGAACAGCCAGGTCCGTACCGGGATTTCGGTGGCGAGGTCGAAGCGATGACCCGCGACCTCGTTGATCGCGGACTCAAGGTCGGTCACCTGCTCGACCGCTAGGGACACCGAGGCCATTTCGGCCGAAAGGATCTGCTGGTAGGGCTGCCCGTCAACCGTCGCGAACACGGTGCGCAGAACCTCGTGCCGGCCGACCAGATCGCGCAGTGCGGCCTTCAGAGCGGCGACATCCAGCGACCCGGTCAGTCGCAGGGTGAGGGGGATGTTGTAGGTGGCCGACGGGCCCTCCAGTTCGCCCAGGAACCACAGTCGCTGCTGCGCGAACGACAACGGCACCCGTTCCGGCCGCTCCACCCGCACCAGCGGTTGCCGCCTCGCACCGGAGGAAGTCAACCGCTCCGCCAGGGCAGCCGCAGTGGGCGCCTCGAACAGCGTCCGGATCGGCACCTCGGCCCCAAAGACCGACCGGATACGGCTCACCAGCCGGGTCGCCAGCAGCGAGTGACCGCCCAGCTCGAAGAAGTTGTCCTCCACCCCGACCATGGACAGGCCCAGAATCTCGGCGAACACCGAGCACAGAAGCTCCTCCTGCACCGAGGCCGGCCCCCGGCCACCATCAGCCACCTGATAGTCCGGAGCAGGCAGCGCCCTACGATCCAGCTTCCCGTTCACCGTCAACGGCAGCACATCCAGCACCACCAACGCCGACGGCACCATGTACTCCGGCAACACCTCGTGCAGATGCCTGCGCATGACGGCGATGTCCACCCCCTGCGGGCCGCTCGCCGGGACGAGGTAGGCGACCAGGCGCTTGTCGCCGGGACGGTCCTCACGCACCACCACCGCCGACTGGGCCACGGACGGGTGCGCCGCCAGCACGGCCTCGACCTCACCCAGCTCGATCCGGAAACCGCGGATCTTCACCTGGTCATCCGTCCGCCCGAGATACTCCAGCTGCCCGTCGGTGTTCCAGCGTGCGAGGTCACCAGTGCGGTACATCCGTTCAGCCGGGTTGAACGGGTTGGCCACAAACCGCTGCGCGGTCAGCCCCGGCCGATCCAGGTAGCCTCGGGCCAGCTGGATGCCGGCCAGGTACAACTCACCCGCAACACCCACCGGCACCGGCCGCAACGCCGCGTCCAGCACATAGACCTGGGTGTTCCAGACCGGGCGTCCGATGGGGACACTGCTCCTGCTGGTGTCGCTGTCACACGTCCATGCGGTGACCTCGACTGACGCCTCGGTGGGGCCGTAGAGATTGTGGAGCGGAACGTCCAGTAGGTGACGGAACTGCCCGACGACGTCGCTGGGGAGCGCTTCGCCGCTGCAGAACACAGCGCGCAGGTCGGTACACGCGGCGGCGGCCGGTTCGCGGAGGAAGACCTGCAGCAGGGACGGGACGAAGTGCGCGATCGTGACATGTTCGCGTTGGATCAACTCGGCCAGGTATCCGGGGTCGCGGTGGCCTGCGGGCTTGGCGACCACCAATGTCGCGCCCTGGAGCAGCGGCCAGAAGAACTCCCGTACCGACACATCGAAACCGAAGGGGGTTTTCTGCAGCACCCGGTCCGAGGCGGTCAAGTTGTAGGCGCCCTGCATCCAGGTCAGCCAGTTGACGATGCCCGCGTGGGGTACGGCTACGCCCTTCGGCCGTCCGGTGGACCCGGAGGTGTAGATGACGTAGGCGGGGTGGGCGGGCGACAGGGTGGTGCGGGCCTCGGTGTCGGCGGTGTCGGTGCCCTGGATGTCCTCGAGTGCGGCGCTGGTCCGGGGGTCGTCGACGGCCGCGTACGGCGGGTGGCTGTCGGTGAGGCGGGAGGCCAGGTCCGTGCTGGTGAGGACCAGGACTGGCTGGGCGTCAGTGAGGACGTAAGTAATGCGGTCGGCAGGGTAGTCCGGGTCAACGGGTACATACGCGCCGCCGGCCTTGACCACCGCAAGCAGGGCGACCACCAGGTCGACGGAGCGGTGCATCATCACCGCGACCAACGACTCGGGTCCCACGCCCCGGTCGATCAGGAACCGGGCGAGGCGGTTGGCCCGCGCGTCGAGGTCCGCGTAGGTCACCTCAATTCCCTCGAAGACCACCGCGACCGCGTCCGGAGTGCGGGCAGCCTGGGCCTGGAACAGTTCCGGCAGCGTCGCCGCGGGCACCTCCCGGGCGGTGTCGTTCCATTCCTCGAGAACCAGACGCTGCTCGGAGCGGCTCATCAACGTGATCTGGTGTACGCGTTCCTCCGCAGTGGCACGCGCCATCCAGTTCATCACGTCAAGGAATTTCGCAGCATGCTCATGCACTGCTCGCCGGCTGTAGAGGTCCGGGTTGGCTTCCACAACCACGGATATGCTTCCGTCGGATGACCTGTCGTACACCGAAATCGAAAGGTCATTGAAATTTATACCACCGAGTCCGTGCGCACTGCTGAGGGCGTCACCAAATTTCAGGTCGTAGTCAAAGGAAACAATATTGATCAGTAGAGGGTAAAGTCCGCTGCCCCCTACGAGCTTCAGGTCTCTGAGGATGTCCTCGTATCGGTATCGCTGATGCCGCAAGGCATCTCTTACTCCGCGAGCCACCTGCTTCACGAGTTCCCTCACGGTGGCCCTCGGCTGCACTGTGAGGCGCAGGGGAATGATATTTGCTGTCATTCCAGGGATGTCGCGCAGTGCACTTGTTCTGCCCATTACGGGGACCCCGAGAATGACGTCCTCTTGTCCCGTTGCGCGATGCAGGTAGGCGGCGCTCGCGGCCACGGCCAGACCCGAGAGGCTCGTTCCCAGACGACGTGCGGAGCTTCTGATTTCCGCGGCGGCGTCGGGAGGGATGTGGAGCGAATGACGTGTCAGTTCATGGGGCGCAGTGGAAGGTTCCCGGCCACTCAAACTGACCGTTTCAGGGCGATCGGAAAGACGCTCCGTCCAGTACTGTCGGTCCTGTTCGAATTCTGCGGACACCCGGTAATCGGCATCGGCATCCATCAGTACGGAACTCGAGGGACGTGCACTGTCCGTGAGGGATTCGCCGGCCATCAATGCCGTGTAGACCTCAGCCACTCGGGCGGCTATCCGGGCTCCAGCGAGTCCGTCTGCGATGATGTGGTGCATTCGCTGGTACCAGAAGAAGAGATCTTCCGCCACCTTGAACAGGGCGTGGGTAAAGAGTTCACCGCTCTGTAGATCCACTGGACGTCGCATGTCCGCCCGCATCCAACTCTGCGCGCTGGAACGGGGATCCGCCTCACCACTCACGTCGATCACGTGAAACAGCCAATCGTCCCGCAGATCAAAATACTGCCGCGGGACTTCGTCTGCAGTTCCCTCAAAGCGCAGGCGAAGACAGTCAACTTCTTGGACGACTCTTCGCACGGCCGCCTCGAAGAAACCGGTGTCCACCTTTCCGTGAATCTGTATGTATTCACCCATGTTGTAGATGGGATTATCCGGATTCAGTTGCTGCGCATGCCATACACCAAGCTGTCCGGCCATCAGTTCACGACGGCCACCATGCGATCCAGACATATCCACACCTCGGTCAACGCTCGCGCTCCACACCGGGAGCAACTAATTTAAGCAATTTGAGGAGAAATGTTGATCCACTTCACCCTCTCAAGCCGAACTGGACACTGTCAACGTCCCCGGCGAAGTGGGTAATCAGTGGCGTTTCATGTCGTTTTACGATGGCGGCTTCGAACCGCCATGCCGTATTTATCGCCAGCGCTCGCAGGCCAAAACACTGGAAATCCGTGCACTAGTGCGAATTTTTCACCTATCAATAGACCAGACGGAATCCAGGACCGAGAAGCGGATCGAACGGACACAGAGATCGACACCCAGAAGAACGCGAAGGTGCGCGCAGGACACGAATCAGCCCAAGGATCGACGATCGCAGAAGTGACTTACTGCCACAACCCCCACCTATAAGGCCCTTTGTGAAAAGGTTCGCACTGCCCAGGTGCAGGTTTAGACGTATGCCAGTCGTCTGAGACCAGTCAATTGACGCACCTCGCACCGAATGCGCATAGGCAGACATGGCCACCAGCGCGGCACCTTGTCATACCGTGCCCCAACAGCTCCGGCCCGGTTCGGGTATGGGTGAATCAGTTGCCGCCATCGGCCGATCGAGCGATACCCCCTGGCTGCACCAGAACCTGCTCTCCTGAACCCGCAACCCCTGCGCCAACAGCTTCATCCGAAGCTCCGTCAGCTCCCGACTTCCCCAGCGTGAGCCGTCTTGACCAGCAGCAGTTAGGTGAAGACTCCCCCTGGGCCGCCATCCGCAGATCTGCATCGGGCAGCACGGACGGACGCGCGCCCACTGCACCTCCCCGCCGAGGCTCCGGCAGCGCCGCGGGCCACGACATACTCACCTGGCGGCCGGCACGCCCTATGAGCCCCCACCGGGCCCAGGTAGTCACGCGCTTCCAGATCGCCCTCCGGCGTGGCGAACACCCCGCGGTTTTCCCCACGCAGCGCTGCGGCTGCCACCGACTCACCCGTCCGTTTGGCCTCGGTCAACGCCCCCGCTTGAGACACACCTCGGGCTTCGGTCGCCGAGCCGGAGCTTCCCGCAGAAGCAGGCACATGTACCGCCGTCTGACCGGGCGTGACAGGGACAGCCCGCAGCCCCAGCATCAATCTCAGCAACGCCGCAACAGCCCTGCCACCGGCCCGACTTCGGGCCCACATCCCCGCCATACCCCACCCACAATGTCTCCACAGAATCTTGGAGCAATCAACTCCCCACAAGAACGCAAGGTCAACAGGAAGCAAACGGACATCAACACACCATGCTCAGAAACACGATGTGATGATCCATACGTTTACTACCACTGGACAAGATTACATAACATTTCGACATACTATCAATCACAAGCGGAACCATGGAGTGCCTGCGGAGATCGCCTCCCACCCTGGCAACTCACCGTGACACACTGGATCGCTCCGCCCGACGCCACGGATCCGCCCGACCGAATCGGGCCGCCCGGCACGGGAACTGCACCAGCTTCGAGACTGTCAAACGAGCGGCTCCGTCCCGAAGTCGATGGCCGAGGTCAAGCGCCCATCCGTGATCATGATCTCGGGACAGACCTCAACTCCCCTGGGATGACGGGGTTTTCCGAGCCATCGGCGCTGATCGACGAGGAAGTGACGGACCACGGTGGCGCGATGGCGGTCACAGCCCACACTCGGGGGACGCGGTGCCCTTTCCGGTGCGCGGCACGTCGTAGGCAAGGGTGCATCGAGAACACCGCCGTACAGTGGCACATGTGCCGGTCAATGGCCGCCCGCTGATGGTCCGCCCCGCGCGAACGGCGGTTGCTCCGCCAGGTTCTGACCTGCCGACGCCAGACCTCCCGCGACACGTAGCCGGACTGTAGGAGCACTACCTGCACCGCACGATGCGGCTTGCCTGCAATGATCGGCAACACGGCCGCGGTCTCGCTTCTGATCGCAAGGCCATGGGTACTGACCACGGTCGTGTTCAGCGTGCACCGTCAGGCTTGCACAGCATGCAGTCACGGCGCATCCTGCGCGCCTCTCGGCCTGCACCGGCAGCGGATCCAGGCGACGGCGAATGCCACAGTGCCGTGAGGCGGTCCCCCGACAAACAGTCGGGGGACCCACCGCTGCGGAACGCCTCCGGCGCATGCCTCGGCGAACCGCTCCAGGCGGCTACGATCAGCCGTCTATCTCGTACTGGCCGACGGTCCGGAAGTGCCGCAGGGCCTCGGGGGAGCCGTCGTCGAGAACCGCCTGGATCGCGTCGACCATGGCGTCGCTGATGTCCGGGTTGGTGAGCATGCGGGCGATGTACACGGCGTCGTCCTCGGCCTGGGCGAGCCGGTACCCGGTCCACCGGAAGTTGCTCATTGCTTCGGGAGTGTAGGCATCGAGGGCCGCGTTGGCCTCCCGGATCACCCTCTTGTCACCGTTCTCGGTCGCCACGCCCAGGATGCGGGCGACGGCGACGGAGTCGTCCTCGAACTGGGCCTGGGCGTACCCCGTTTCAAGGAAGGCACGCAGAGCCTCCGGAGTATCGCTGTCGAGGACCTTGTAGACGTCCTGGATGACCCTCCTGTCTCCGTTCTGGGTCGCCACATGCAGGATGCGGAATACCTCCACACGATCGTCTTCGGCCTGGGCGATGCGGCAGCCCGTCGTGAGGAACGCACGCATATCGTCGACGGTGCCGCCCAGGGCCTCGTTCGCTTCGCGCCGGACGCCGGTACCGGAATTCTCGTCCGCAAGAACGCCCTGGATCGCGGCCCGGAGCTGGTCCGCCGTCATCTCGTCGACGGGAGTGCCGGTGGACGAGGTGTCCGGGCAGGCCGTCGCCGGCGTGGGCGTAACGGGTGTCGTAGACGTGAGGGGCGCGGCGGACGCGGCCGTGCCGGCGGCGTGAGCCGGTGCGGTGAGGAGGAGGGCAGGCGTCAGAGCGATTGCGGCGACCAGCAGCGCGGCGCGAGTCGGTCTCATGGGTGTGCCTCCATGCTCGATGAGTCGGTCGGGGTGAGGGATGCAGGTGTTGCGTATTACCTAGATCCACAAAAGCGGACGCGAATCGAACACCTGACGGTTCCCCACGCGCCGAGCCAAGCCTCAGCCGATGCTGCCAGGGCCAGCGTGGCTTCAGAGGTGGACCAGGCGGCGCTGCCGAACCGGGGAGGTGAGATGAGGGAGGCTGGCTGACACGGACATGGCATAATGCCGATGCTCAGCTGCGGAAGACGGGTGCCCTGGCCACACCAGGTGGAAAAGCCGTGTCGGCCAGGTTCCAGAACCACCCTTGTCATGGGGTGAGTTGGGGGGCGGGACGTCGTGCGGTCAGACCGGAACCGACGAGGGCTCATCCCATGAACTCGGTCCTGGACACGTCCCTCGTACCGCAGCAGGACCGGGAGGAGACGATCCGCTCGGTGCTATGGGAATCCTTCGTTCGGGTCGATGTCGACCACCACCGTCGGGCGAAAGACATCTCCGTGCGAATGGGGCTCGGCGCTGTCGGACCGATACGGATCTGCTCAGCGGAGTCGACGGCGGTCACCGTGCGCCGGACAAGTCGGCTGGCGCGAGAGGACGAGGAGCCGGCGGTCTTCGTCGGTCTGCAGATGTCGGGGACCAGCGTGGTGGAACAACACGGCCGACAGTCCCTGCTGCGGCCGGAGAACCTCACGGTGTACGAGTCGATTGCACCCTACACCTTGCATTTCGACCGGGCACTCGACCACCACTTCCTGCGCATCCCCCGGGCGGTACTCGCGCTCCCCGACCCGGCGCTCCGCAACATCGCCGCGATCCCGCTCGGCTCCGACAACCCCGTCGCACGCCTGGCCTTCCGGTACTTCGCCGAACTGGCCGTCAGCGAGAACACACTCAACGGGGTTTACGCCGAGGCAATCGTCCAACCAAGCATCGAACTGCTGCGGGCCGCCCTGATGTCCCAGCTCGCCACGTCCCGGATCAATCGAGCGGCGCTGGAGGGGTCTCTCGGGCTGCGGATCACATAGTACCTCCGGGAGCACCTCGCTGACCCGACCCTGTCGGCCGCGCGGATCGCCGCCGTGCACGGCATCTCGGTACGACATCTCTACACAGTGCTCGCCCAGTCGGGGATCAGCCTCGGCGACTGGATCCGATCCCACCGGCTGGCGGAGTGCAGACGAGAGCTGGCCGGACCGGGTGGGCGTCTGCGGACCATCGCCGGGATAGCCCGGAGCTGGGGTTTCACGGACCCGACCCACTTCAGCAAGGTGTTCAAACGGGCGTACGGCATCTCGCCGCGCGACTGGCGGGAGCGACACCACCCCGGGCCGTCGAAGCCCGGCACCGCCCGCGGAACCCGGACGGTCGACACGTCCTGACGGCAGACACCTCCTGACGGTCCCGCTCACCCGCGGAGCCGCCTGTCCGGTCCCGGCGCAGACGTACGGACCGAACAAGGCCGTGATCACACTGCGAAGTTGGCGCAAGGCGACCGGCCGACCCACCGATGCAAACCGATGATGTTGTTGACGCTCGGGCCTCGGTAGCACGAACGGAACTGTCATACCGGCCAGATTACCGGGTCCTTACAGAGGGCCCAGGCGTTCAAGCCGGGGATGAGTGCCTCTCAAGTGTCCCGGTACGCGAGGCGGGAAAGTTCGTAGTCAGGTGAACAGCCGAGGCTGAACACCAAGCTCAGGGTTAAGCTCCTCGGCCGAGCTTGCCGAACTCATTGATCGCAGGAAATCTCAGCGAACCATTCCGGGGTGTAGCACTCAGCAAACGACCACTTCTGGTCCGAGTAGCGGTCTTCCGTGCTGTCGGTGTAGACCTCAAGCCTGCCCTGCGGCGTCATGCGATAGTACTCGCGGATCGCGTCACCCTCCACCGTAGGATAAGTGACCTTCAGTTCTGCGCTCTCGCTACTCTTGAGGGCCTGTCGGAGGCAGGCGATTTCCCGCACCGCCTCCTTCTGGATCTCCTCGCCCTGGGCCAAGCTCACTTCGCCACAACTTGAAAACCCAGTTCTGGACTCCCAGCGGTCCTCGACCGAATCGTCCAGCATGCCGCAACCGCCAGCCAGCAAGGACATCGCCGCTACCGCGACAAGCCGCACGCGGACCGAAACGACTGCCACACCGCGACGACTGACCCTGTTCTGACCTGTCCCCCACGCCCGGTGCGCTGGCCGCGCCTGATGCAACTCGTCCGGCCCGTCGTTGTCGGCACGCACGTGCAGACACGTTTTCGCTCCCAAAACCCCTACCCGCCCCCAACGCTTGATCGCAGCGGCACCATACCCCCCGGCACCGACATGGGATACCCGATGTCCCTCTCCGGGCCGCGTCCGGGCCGTGCGAGGACGCTCAATGGCAACCAACGCTGCCCATCGTCGGCAGCTCAGCTGCAGATCACGGTATTGATAGATCACGCAGCCGCAGGCCGGAGAACCGGTCCTTCACTACTTCTTCGGGCTACTGATCGCGCTCGGTGGATCCGCCCGGGCCACTGAGACTCCTCCGACCTGGTCATGTCTGCTCTCCCGCAGTACCGCGATGCCCGAGCCACCGCTCTACTGTCACCCATGCCGAAGACTTGATTCGGCATGGATGCTGGAGCCCGACTCCGTAGCTGGCGGTGGACAGCAGTCCTCTCTCACTGATCTTTGCAGGCTGGGCTGTTGCGGTGTACTTGAGCACCCAAGCAAAGGCAGGTTCTTCGGCGTCGGAACCCTGGTGGTGGGTGCCTGCGATCGGAGCAGCATGGTCAAGCGGGCGGCGCGCACATCAAAGACGTGCTCAGGCTGCCAGGCGCCGTCAGGTGAAGGCGGCTGCCGGCAGCTCTGCCTCCGTCTCCTCCCAGGGGAGGTAGATGCCAAGCTCGCCCTCCAGGAACCGCAGGAACGCGACGTCGCCGAGCTCGTCACCACTGTGGACGAAGCCAAGCGCCACGTCGGCTGCCGCGCCATTCGTAAAGTGCGGCTGCCCTGGCTCGAAGGACGTCACCAGCTCCCCGTGCACGGCGTAATCGACGCGGCTGAAGCCCTTCGCGTCGCGATGGATGCAAAACGCCCTCCCCTGCTGGGAAAGCGCCGCGAGGTGGCACAGTTCTTTTGCGTCAGCCGACGCATCCACCGATCGTTGCTGACCGGCATCGGCTCAGCTACGAGCACGAACGATTCCCGAGCTCTTCAGTGTGAAGGTGTGAAGCCAACAGACTGGTCGATGCACCGCTCGGTGGCCACGAGGCACGTCAAGCGCGCGGTCCGCTGCGAGGCAACCGTCCTCGTAGCGGCTCACAACGAGCGGCTGTGACCAGTACATTCGAGACGCCCTAGGGTCGCATCCCGAACAGGAAGCGGGTCGCCCGCGTACGGCGGACCAGCAGCTCATACGCGGTGAGGGTGAGGATGAGAGCGATCACCACGAGCACGGTGTACTCAACTAGGATCGGCGCATCCCAACCGATCACGAAGTATGCAACGGCGACCACGATCGGCTGGTGCAGGACGTACAGCGGCAGCACGGCTGCGGCAAGATAGCCATAAAGGCGCCGACGTGTCGTCGGGGCCGGGTTCGGCGCCGCACGCGGTTGCTCTAGCCGCCGACGGTCGAGGAGACCTGGGATGGCGACCACCAGGCACCATCCAGCCGCACCGAACAGCGCCCTTGAGACGGTGGCCAGGGCGGTCATCTCAGTGAAGGGCTCGTCGGCCAGGGCAAAGCCGGGGCCGGCTGCCGCGAACAGCAGGGCGCCGAGCCAGGCTGCGGTCCCGGCGTCGCGGCGCATCACGGCGCGGAAGCGGTCGTCGGTGGCGAGCACAAATCCAGCCACGAAAAACAGCAGGTACGACCAGCGGTGCCAGCCCGCGTACTCCTCCTCCAGCCGTGCGAAGGCACAGATCGCCGCGAAGGCGAGGGCTGGCAGGAACACGACGCCCCGCCGATGCACGGTCGCCTCCGCCACCCGGTCGCCGATGCGGCGGACGCGCTCGCGCGGCAACCACCGGTGGAGCGGCACCAGCATGAGGGAGAACGCCAGGAGGAGCACGACGAACCAAAGATGGCCGGTCTCGAAGTGCTTGCCCTGGACGAGGAAGGGGAACTCTTCGGGCTCCAGGTGCACGTCGTAGAAGCGGGGCAGGAAGCCGAGGTACGACTCGTTGTAGTCGGCGTCGGCCGAGCGCAGCCGCAGCCACTGCGGCAACGGGTTCAGCGCGAGGGTCGCGAAGACCAGCGGAACGCCGAGCCGCAGCAACCGCTCGCCGGCGAAGCCGCCCGCGCCGCGGCGTTGAAGCGAGTGCCAGGCACCGAGTCCGGAGATGAGGAACAGCAGCGGCATAGCCCAGACGACCCCGAACCCGGCGATGATCATGATGGCTTCGGTGGTCTCGGTGTTCTTGACGTAGAAGTCGTCGTCGGCAGCGAAGACGAGCGCCGAGTGGAAGAAGACCAGCCCGATCACGACCAGCATCCGGATCGTGTCCAGCTCCGGCCGCCGCTCCGGTAGCGGTGCCTGCGCCGGTTCTGTGCGCGTCGCCATGTCTGTCCCCCCGTCGCCCGTATGTCACCAGTGTTGGAAAGGCGGCCGCCGGGCGCCACCCCCGCAACAGATCCCGCTCACATCGAAAATCAACTTTCGATACACGCCCAAACTGATCGGAAGGTGGCCCTGGGCATGGCCCGACCCACGGCACGGTACAGCGACCGGTGTCGACACGGCAGGGGCCGGAACAGCGTCCCACTTGTCGAAACACTCACAGCGCCACATACATCTCAGACGTCTTGGCCCCGCACTGCCTAACTCCAGCCGTAGCTCGCGAACTTGCCGTGTCGGCCAGGGCAACCGCGATGCGCGACGCTCAGGGGCTGTAGGCGACATCTGTGCCACCGCTGGCCTTAATCAGCCAGGACAGCGAACCGCTGCCGAACGGCCAGCCGGTGGTGGCCACCTGTACCCAGCCGCCGCCCGACTCATCGGTTCCCGCGTGCCACCACCACCAGCTGCGATCGTCACCGGCCCCTTCCTCGGTCGGGTCGAAGTAGAACAGCCAAGCCGAGAGCGTCCACGGCGCCTGGCTTGCTACCGCTCTTTGCTCCGGCGACATTGCCTGCCATCGCCGCAGCCACGCCTCGGCGTCGAAAGGCTCGCCGTGATCCGGCTCCGCGGGTTCGGGCTCACATCGCTGGATGAACCATGCCGGCAGCAACTGCGGCCACCGTTTCGATTCAGGCCAGTCGCCTGTCTGCTCGACCACGCACGTCAGCACGGCACGCGCATTGGCTATGACCAGGGCCGGTTCCTGCGCGGCGAATCGGACGCGCACGAGAAACGGTCGTCGCTGGTCGTCCTCAGCTTCCGGTCCGGACCCAAGGCGCCGCAGCTCGCCTTCCATGATGTCCACGGCGAAGAAGTCTGCCTCATCACCGGCGTCCGCCACACCGTGATACCGCCGGTCCCCGAGATGAGGGCGCCTGTTGTCATGACCAACGCCGCCTTCAGGCCGTCCTGGCAGACCTGGCGTGGTCACAGTACGAAGCCCTTGGGCCGGATGCAGCCTCCCGGACTCCTGCAGGCATCACTAGCCGCGCACCGGGCCAGGTGGCCATCAGAGCCGCACCGCCCCACGTCACGCGGTACCCACGCCATCCCTCCGGTTAGCCGATTGGAAGCCCCGTGCTTCGGCGGGGCTGGGTGGTCATGAAGCGCCTACTTCCAAGAAGGCGGCGGATACGGTGGCGCAGGTGCGGCACCGGCCGTCGCTGTCGGGGTGTGCCCGCCGTGGTGTGGGTCCGGGTAGGTTCTGCACAGCAGCCAGCGCAGGCAAGCCGGGCAGAGGTACTCCCCGGTTGCGGTTCCGGGCGCGCCATAGCCGGAGCGCTCCACCAGCGCCCGGTGGGCCAAGGCTGCGACCACAGTGCGGGATAGGGGCGCCGTGGACGGCCGCTCGGTAACGGCCACGCGGTCGCTTCGTCTTCCCGGACGTCGCCGTCGTGGTGCCGGCTGTCCGCGATGGCGGGCGGCGGATCGGCCTGAGCTGCCCGGAGCCCGGCAGCGATGATCGCGCCGACGGTGGTGCGGACCCGGTCCGGTATGGGCCGGTGGGTGATGACGTGGCGTATGCGCTCGGTGTTCCAGCCGGCCTCCATCATCGCGGTGATCACGCGGCCCCGCTCGGTCAGGACCTTCCCGGTCAGCAGGAGGTCCGGACGGCGGGCTCCGATGTCGAGCAGCAGTCGGATACCCGGATGCATCGCATCCGCCCGCGGCCCGGGCGATGGCGATGCTGCGGGCTCAGGCTGCTGCTTCGCTGCGGGCCTCGTGGTGTCGCTGCGGTGGCACGGACGGAGGGGTTTGGTCTTCTGCTTCGTGGTGTTCTCCCTGATGGTGTTCTTAGTCAGGTGGTCAGCCGATGTCGGGTCATCCACCGGTGGAAAACCCGACATCGGCTGCGACCTGCAGATTCGCTGACTGGGCAAATCGGTGATGACGTACGCTGCCGCACCGAGCGTGCCGTCCCGATGGCGCTCGCGTTCCCGGCACAGCGGGCCCCGCTTCTCCAGCTCGTTCAGCCCGCTCCTGACGGCTGCCTCGCCGTCACGGCTGCGGCGTGCCAGGTCCGCGACGCTGATCCGCCAACCGTCCCGGTGCGTGCTGACCAGCCCCGAACAGGCCCTTGGCCTTGAACGAAAGCCGAGGGTCGCGGAACAGGCCATTCGCGATCTGGGTGAACCGGTCGGCTCCCATCAGCCCACGGCGGATACCCGCCTCGAAACCGGGCCCCGCCCGATTGGACGACCCGGCCGCGGAGGGGCTGCCAGGTGCGGACGGACCGCTGGCCGCGTGCCCCGGCCCGGCATCACGGAGGGCCGGCCGGTCCGTGCTCGAGCAGACGATCCCGCCGAGCGTCGTGTCATCGACCTGCGTGAACTGAGGGGACCGATCCGCCGCCATCACTCGACGACGGACCCCCGCCCGAGACGAGTCACCGCCCTCCCCCACTGGCCACGAACACGCTGCCGCCCCAGGTCTGCAGCGAGGGGGTAGCTGCGAAGTTGCGGTGACCGCTGAGAAAGGAACCCTGGGAGGGGTTCATCCCTTCAGCGCACCTGACCACCCCGACCACACCGACGACCACAACCCCCGACCACCGGACACGATCCAGCAACAACCACACGAGGCCGCCGTGGTCGGGGCGCCTGGTCGGCCCGACCACGGCCTCGGTGCGCGATCGCGGTTGCGCAGCCACGCCGGCGCTCGCTGCGCAGGCCGCTGCGCAATGAGCCGGTGTTCTGCGCAGTCCACATAGGCAGACAGCTGCGCAATGAACCCGGATCCTACGCAGCCGACCTCCTTCAACCAGTTGCGCACCGCTGGAAAGCGCCATCACCAAAAGGGCTGCGCAGTCGACAGAGTTGTACGCAACCGGGCTTCCACGAAGACCTCCCGAGTCCGGAGCGCAGCCGAACCGTCCCCTCCCCCAGGATTGTCCGGTCTGCGCTCGGCCCGGATCCTCGCCCCGGTCACTTTCGCGATGGTGGTCGACTCGTTCATTCCTGCCACAGGCCGACGGACGCGGCTGGTCGGCCCAACCACGAGCCCACCCAGGAGTCTCGTGTCCCCATCGTTACCTTGGTCGGTGGTCAGGTCGGGGTACACGGGTACGCCCGGGCCAGGCCAGAAACACAAGTTCCGACCTGAACGGTTCACCGCGTCACCTTGCAACCGTGACCCGGAGTGCGGAATTACGAAGCACCGACTACGCCCTGCATGCCTGGCCCTGCTCACCACGATCGCCGTCGCCGCGGTGCTGACGCCCATCACCACCGTCCCGTCGAAAAGGCGGGCCAAAATGTCCACCGCAGCCGTCGTAGCCGACCCGGCAGAACATGCGCAGTTCTTCGTCGACACGCGGCGCCGAAGCAGTGCCAACGACGCGGAGATTGTGCAGACGAGGCCTGCGCACTCCGACGCGTCTAAGGACGATCCACCCAACCCGAAGCCAATGCGCAATCGGGGCCGAGTTCGGTGACCACTGTGCAACGCGACGCTGGCGTGCGGCTGGTGACTGTGGTTGCGCGGTATGCCGAGGGACGCTTGTGCTATTCGTGCAGCTGCCGGAAGAGCTGACCAGCTCGACGGCCCAGTACAGCCCGTCGGAGTCGGTGCGGTACCGCACCACGTCGCCCTCGGCCACCCCGTCCTGGAGGAACGGGGCGTTCTCCACAGCGGCCGTGTCATCACCGAGCTTCGTTGCCCACAGCGGCCCGGCCCTGGGCCGGGCCCGCCTCACGAGTCCGGCTGACGGTCAGGCAGGAACGCCCGCCCGGTTCAGGACGGCAGCCATTTCGTCCTCGGGGAGCGCGGGGTTGGCACCCGCGCTGGAGGCCAGATCAGGAATATGGAGGGCCTCGCGCAGCCGGTGGAGCGGCAGGCGCGGGTCGCCGACCGCCGCCTGACGCGTCCAGACCGCGGAGTCATGACTGAGCCGTTCGATCAGCCCGGGCGTAGCGGCAGGGTCCCGGACAGCCAGCCGACGGTAGTTGCCGTCCGGGTGGTCCGCGTAGCGCGCGGCAAGGCCCTCGCGGGGAAAGCGTGGGTGCGTCTCCGCCATCCAGGCGGAGAACGTCCCGCCGAGCCGGGCGTACACCCGCATCAGGACCTCCTCCGGGGTGTCGGGGTGGTGGATGCTCAAGTGCTCCTCCACCAGCAGGTCTTCTGTGCGGGCGAGTCTGCACAGAAGGTCGGGCGGCAGGTGGGGGCTCCGGGCGGCGGTGCGCCGGAGCAGTGGGTGGGCGGAGACCGCGGCCAGGTGCAGCACGTCGGGGTCGGCAAGCCCGTCCAATACCCACTCCACGTCTCCCCTGGCGAAGGCCCCCACCGTGAAGTCGATCGCCATGCGCCGTCTCTCGCCCAGGTCGGGCCGGAGGGAAACCGCGAGCCTTACGGCCTCGTCGGGGTCGATGGCCAACCGCTCGACGAGGTCGGTGGGCAGCGAGGGATTCTCGGCGACGGCAGCCAGATGCGTCCGCTCAGCGAGGCAGCGTTCGGCGTCGGCACGCACGAGGAGCCCGCGGCGCAGCGCCTCGGCGGCGGACTTCGGATCGCGGAGGAGTTCGGCGGTGACGCGTGTGTCCCATCGGCACTCCCACAGCGCGGCGGCCCGCCGTACCTCGGGGTCAGGGTCGGCCAGCAGCGCCGACCGCTTGCCCGGCTCCAGGATCTCCCATGCACGCACCGCTTGCCGGCGTGCCGTCGGATCGTCGTTCGTGGCCATCGAGGCCACGAACGACGCCGCCAGGTGAGGTGAGTCCAGCAGAGCCGCTCGTACGGAAGCATCAGGGTCGTCGAGCAATCGGGCGCATACGACGTCGGGCAGCGGCGCGACCACCGTACGCGGGTCGTGCCATTCGGGTCCGTGCGCCAGAGCGGCCCGCACCTTGGGGGAGGGATCGTCCGCGAGCCGGGCCCGCTGTGCAGGCTCGGCCCTGCTGCTCATGGCGAAGTCGATTCGGGCGCGCGGGTTCGGGTGGGCCAGGATCACCGTGACGGCCGGCTCGGGGAGGCCGACTCGCTGGAGGGCGTGACGGGGCGGACCGTCACCGCCGCCGTCGGACGCGAGCAGACGCAGCAGCAGAGGTGTCGGCAGCGTCGGGTTGCGGGCGACTCCGTCCAGCGCGGATGCGTGGTACGCGACCATGATTCCCCTGCCCCTGTGTCGTCCCCGGTTGGTCTGCGACCATGATCTCCCGCGTGCCTGTCAGGTACCGCCGAAGGGCACCAGCGGTCCGGCCGGGTCTGCGCTGTCCGCGCGCCGGGTGAGTCGGCCGTGCCGAGTGATATCGGGTCCGTGCCAGGCACGACATCTGTCGGCCACCGTTCCACCCGTTATTGAGCCTGCATGCCAGCACTGACGCCAATGGGTGGAAAAGCGATAAATGGGACATCGCTCGGCCTGTCTCGACCGTGGCGTGGCTGCATGCCCTGGCGGGCAGGGTTCGGCGGCGAGCGCTGCAGGCACCGCCCGATGTCGCGGACACACTGCTCGCGGCGGGCGAGGAATCCGCCGACCCCTCCCCCACGCCACACGGCGGGCCCCAGGGCGGGCCCGGCCTCCACCCCGATCAGGACTGAGCGACAGCGGCTCAGCGGCGAGGAATGCCGCCCAACGCCGGAGGTGACCCCCTGGAAGGCACCCCGGGGCCGGCGAGGCGCGAAAGGAGCGGAAGCTCGCGTTCTATGACGTCGGTCACAGCGCTCCGCCGACTAAGCGGCACGCTTAGTAGACGCGCCACGGTAGACATCTGGGCATATGTCCGTCTTGGCCCTGATGTGGGTCGAGCCGTGCGTCCCGGGATTCCGCCCGGTCTGCACACACGCCCGTTGCCCTGTGGTGCAAGGCTTCTGACGCCGCGACACTTTCCGCTCCCGCCGTCATGTGCGGACCGAAGACCCGCGCACTGCCGTGGCCAGGTCCCGGGACCTACGAGGCGCCGTAGTGGCGGGACCCCATTGCGCTCCCTGTGAGCCGTTCTAAGAATGTCGACCCACGAGACGTCGTCGCAGTTCAGAACCGCTGTTCACACTGCGTCGACGGCACCCCGGGGCGCTCTGCGTCACCGAGTGAGTAGGAGCCCCCCACATGAAGTCGTCCCGAACGTCCGCGAGGCTTCTCGCCCTCGCTCTCGGCCTGGGTCTGGCCACCAGCGCGCTGGGCGCGGCGGTGCCGGCGAGCGCCCAGACCGCCGGTACCCCGTCCGCTGCCGCCGGTACCTCCGTGGCGGGGTACGTCGGGTCGGTCGCGGAGGCCACGAACAACAAGGCGTTCTTCGACGCTGTGCTCACGTCGGTCGCAGAGAAGCGCGCCGCCCAGCCCTACACGCAGGCGGTGACCGTCTACTACGACGCCTCCCAGGCGCCGAGCTTCCGTTCGCAGATATCGAGCGCGGCCTCGATCTGGAACAGCTCCGAGTCCAGCGTCAAGCTCGAGGAGGCGTCGAGCGGCGCCGACTTCTCCTACCACGAGGGCAATGACTCGCGCGGCTCCTACGCCTCCACCAACGGCGAAGGAAACGGCTACATCTTCCTCGACTACGGCCAGAACCAGCAGTACGACTCGGTCCGCGTCGTCACCCACGAGACCGGGCACGTGCTGGGCCTGCCGGACAACTACGGCGGGCCGTGCAGTGAGCTGATGTCGGGCGGCAGCGCCGGCCCGTCCTGCACCAACCCCTACCCGAACGCCACCGAGCGTTCGCGTGTGGACGAGCTGTGGGCCACCGGGCTCGAGCAGGCCCCCAGCACGGTGGACCAGCCCTCTGACCCCCTGAGCGATGCGCCGCCGACAGGGACCGTGGAGCCCGGCCAGGGTCCGGGGAGTCCGCTCCACAGCCCGCCCTGGCGCTGATCGCGTTCCAAAGCGGGAAGCGGCTCGCCATCGAGGACGGCTTCAGCCGCATGCTCAAGACGACCGTCTGAGCACTCTGGCAGGCCGGCCGACAGACGCAGGTGCACCGTACGGCCGTCCTGGGAGGACAAAGCCGTTCGCACAACGCAGGCAAATCCTGGCGAGCGGGCCTCCCATACATGTCGGCAAGCCGCACCTTGCGCTCCGGCGCGACACGGCCCACCACACCGATGCCGTCGATGCGCGCGAGTTACTCGTCCTCGCTCATGTCGGCGAAGTCGGCACCGAGCACCGCCTCGCCGGGGATGCCGAGCTGCCGGGCGATCGCCGCACCGGTGGTGACGTCGTCACCGGTCACCATACGGACCCGGATGTGCCCGGCCTGGGCGCCGGCCACCGCGGCCTTGGCATCCTCGCGGGGCGGATCGACCATGCCGACAAGACTGGTCATCCGCACCTCGGTGACGTAGGCGAGCAGGTCGCCGTCCGGATCCAAGCGGGCCGGCTCCAGATCACGGTGACGTCGCTGGGTCAGGTCCGGCGGCTCCCTTCTCGAAAGCCGCCCTCCGGCCGATACCCACGCCCCGGCCCTTGTCAGGGGCGTGGTGGGGTCATGGTCGGGCCGACCATGACCCCACCACGGGTTTCGTGTCCTGTTCGTGACTGTGGTCAGGGTCTGGTGGTCGCCGGTCTGGTCGGGGTCGCCGGGTTTCCTCGAGGTCAGCAACGTTCGTTTCTGACCTGGGAGTTTGACCATGTCTCCTGGCAAGCAGGTCTCGCAGAGCGAGGCTGTGACGATTGCGGGGGCCCGGCTGAAGGGGATGCGCCGTCGCGTGCGTCTGTCCCGGCTGGCGCTGTTGACCGCGATCGCGGCTGGTCCCCTCGCGCTGGGCGTCAGCGTGTGGCCCGGTCCGGCAACCGTGGCGGCTGCCCCTTCCACGAAGCCCGCCACCGTGCGGACGGCGGCAGTAGCGGCCGACCCGGCGGGATATGCGCAAGTGTTCGTCAGCGCGTGGCTGCGCAGCAGCGTTGACGATACGACGACTGCGCAGGCACGGCTTGCGCAGTCGATGGCACCGGACGTCGAACTGCCCGACCTGGCCGCCGGTGCGCAGGGAGCGCCGGAGTCTGTGACCGCGGTGCGCAGTGCGCAGCACGGCGCTGGTGTGTGGTCGGTGACGCTGGCTGCGCAGTATCCCGGCGGGTCGGTGCGGTACTACGCCGTGCCGGTGGTGGTGGACGGTGCGGGCGCCTCGTTCGCGGTGGCCGGTCAGCCAGGCGTGGTGGCGGGTCCGGGCCGGGCCACGACGCCGAAGTCGCCCTACGCGGTCACGGTCCCGCCGGGCAGTGCCCTGTCGTCCACCGTCGAGGAGTTCCTCGCCGCGTATCTGGCGGGGGCCGGTGAGGTGGACCGCTATCTCGCGCCCGGCGTGAAGCCGTCGTTGGTCTCCCCCGTCCCGTACAGCGGCGTCACGGTGCGGCAGGTCTCAGCTGTTGATGAGTCGGCGGCCGGGCGGGTGCCGGCGGATGGCACGAGGGTCCGTGTCCGTGCGGAGGTGGAAGCGGCCGATGCCAGCGGACGATGGCCGCTGGCCTACGAGCTCAGCCTTGCCGCCCGTGCCGGCCGGTGGGAGATCACAGCAACGCGCGCACGGATCGACGGCGCCCGGGACGGGGGTGCCCGGCCGTGAATCTCGTCGACAGCGGTGGGGTGTTCCTGGCGGGGAAGCTCGAGGATCTCGGGAATGCGTGGCTGGACATGTTCGGCGACTGGGCGACCAAGGGCCTGCAGGTAGGCCTCGCCGTCATTGTCGTGGTCGTCATGCTGCAGAAGTTTTCGCCCAAGGCGGCCATCGGTGCCTTGATCCTGATGGTGATCGCGCTGGGCCTGTACAACTCCCGCAATGACCTCGCGGACATGTTCGAGGACGAGGTCGCCAACCCCGCTCAGGGAGCACCCGCGCATCCCAGCCCCCGGCGTACCGTCCGGCCGCCGGATCTCACGCGCTCCGACAGTACGGGAGACGGGCTGTGAGCGCGGCCGCCGCTGGGCGGGTCGGTCGCTTCTACACCGCTGCTCGCCGTCATCCCTGGGTGGTTGGCCGGGTCGGTGATTGGAAGATTCCTCTCGGCCCGTACACGCCCGCTCAGATCGTGGTCGCAGTCGGCGGCGGCTTCGTCCTGTTCAAGTCCGTCAGTTGGTGGTCATGGATGGGGCCAATCCCGATCATGGTCTGGGTACTGGCGATCTGGGCGGTACGCCACCCGAAGATCAAAGGCCTTTCTCCGCTGCACGCCGCGCTGGGCTGGGTGCTGCTGGGATGGCAGCCGCGAGGCGGGCGGATCGGTGGCCGAGCCGCCCGTGACCGCACTGCCCGACCGCTGCACGGCGCCTTCACCATCGAAGGCGGGCCCGCGCCGGCCCGCGCCGGGCGAGCCTCGGTGCCCCGCGCCGTACGCGGCCGTGCCACCGAGGCAGCAGGTCCCAACCCGGTCGCACACCACTCGGCCCTGAGCCGCGGCCCTGCACCCACCGTCGCCGAGAGGTCAGTGGTGCCGATGACGGGTGTGCAGCAACTCCTTGCGCTGACCGAGCAGGGTGGGGGTGCGCGGTGAAGGTGCCGATCCGTCACATCGCCGGCCACCTGCTCTGGTCGACGCACGGCGCGGTGTGGGCTGTCTACCGGCTGCATCCCGGACCCGACGTGCACGGTCAGCGCGTGGAAACCGTCCAGGGCACCTACGTGCCGGCCGCGGTCCGTGACGAGCAACTCTCCAAGATCACTCACCTGGTCCGTTCTCTGTCCGGGGCACCACGCCTGTTCGGGCTGTGTGCGCAAGCGGACCCCGGCGAGATCGCCTTGCGCATGATCGAAGGAATCGAGCCTGCCGGGCCGGCACCCGGTGCGGAAGAGCACCCGTGGGTGGAGAACGTCGAGGCGACGCTGGATCTGCTGGACGAGCAGGAGATGCACCGCCGCACCTTGTGGCTGACCGTGCCCTTGCAGACCGAGATGACCGGCCTGCAGGTCTCCGCCGCCCTCGGCGCGGCCTGGGTGGAGTTTTCCGCGTTGCTGGGCATGCGACCGTCGCCGGTGGCCCGGCGTGAGGTGACCGCCTACCGGGCTCAGGCCTCGCGGGTGGAGGCCGCACTCACCGGCGGGGTCGCTTTTCGCCCGGCCCGCCCGGCGGAGATCGTGTGGATGATCCAGCACGCGCTCCGTCGTGGTCTGGCCGAGCCGTTGCTGTCCGAGGCAGAGACGAGCGTGTTGTTCGGCGGGCACGTCCACGATGGTGTGCTGCGCTCGCCCAGCTACGCCGACCTTGGCCAAGTTCGCCTGCAGGAAGGTGGCATCGACCCGGTCCTCGACGATGCCGATGACGTCAAGGCCACGGGTCAGGTCACGCGGTCGGGACGGCGAGCCTGGTGGCGGCAGAGCACCGGGTCCCCTTTGCGCAGGCGCTGGCTGCAGGTCGAGTCGGATGCCGGGGTGGGCTATCAGGCGCAACTGGCGCTGGCCGAATGCCCGCCCGCGGTCAGCCAGGACAGCGCCGATCTGTTTGCTCAGCTGGAGACGCTGGACTTTCCTGTCGACTACACCATCGATCTCACTCTCGTGCCGGCGGACAAGGCCCGTGAGCAGGTGCGGCGGAAGAAGACCGAACTGGTCGA
Source organism: Streptomyces cadmiisoli (assembly GCF_003261055.1). Taxonomy (NCBI): domain Bacteria; kingdom Bacillati; phylum Actinomycetota; class Actinomycetes; order Kitasatosporales; family Streptomycetaceae; genus Streptomyces; species Streptomyces cadmiisoli. Next base: position 8,849,043 of record NZ_CP030073.1, on the reverse strand, counting down.
CCAGGCCGACCAGTACGACGCCCGCCCCACCGGCATGCCTGCCTCGCTGACGGACGCCGCCCGCGACCTGGGCGAGTTGGACGCCCGGCTGTCGCGCACTTCCGTCGAGGTCGAGGTGCAGTCGGTGACCGTGCTCACGGTGTGGGGCCCGAACGCCGCGGTCTGCGACGCACGCGCCCGCGCGCTGGCGGCGCTGCTCGGCGGCGCCGACTACCGCGCCGTCCGCCCCGCCGGTCTGCAGGAAGCCTTGTTCACGGTGGGGCTTCCCGGCGCGGTGCGGCCGGGTGCGGTCCGGGAGTTCACCCAGCACCAGGTCTCCGAGGACTGGGCTTTGGGCGGCGCCTTCACCGCTTCGGAGGTCGGCGACCCGAACGGCATGTTCCTCGGCATCGACCTGGACTGCGGCACCACCCGCCCCGTGATGATCAACGTGGCGGACGCGCCCAAGGTCGACGCGTCTGCGTCGATGGGCATCGTCGGGGACCTCGGCGCCGGCAAGAGCGTGCTGCAGAAGCTGATCACGGATGCCGTGTGGGCGCGCGGTGGCTGCGCCATCTGCATCGACCGCACCCCCGTTCGCGAGTGGGCCACTTTCGCTCGCACCGCGGCGAGGGGCCGCGTCCAGATCGTCGACGCCGCCCAGGCCGAGGTGTCCATCGACCCGCTGCGCGTGTTCCACGGGCCCGCGGGCCGCCACTACGCCCTGTCCTACCTGACCCTGCAGCTCGGTATCGGTCCGATGAGTACCAGCGGCGAGGTCCTGCACCATGCCGTCGAGCAGGCCGCAACCAGTGACGCACCCTCGATGCAGCGGGTACTGGAGGTTCTTGAGGACATGGCCGCCGGGAAGGCGGGCAGGCGGCAGGACGCGGCCGCCACCCTCGCCGGACTGGTCCACGTGGTGGCCACCAACCCGCTGGCGGCAATGGTGTTCGACCCGGCCCTTCCTTCGGTCCGGCTGGACGCCTCCAGCGCCTCGGACATGATCGTGATCACCACGACGGGGCTGAAGCTGCCGCCGAAGACGGCGTTCGACAAGCCGGAGGTCTTGCACCAGCAGCCGCTGGAGGCACTGATCGGGCGCGCGGTGCTCTACCTGATCGCTGCACTCGCCCGGCAGACAGCTTTCGAAAATCCGGAGCGGTTCACGGCCGTCGTCCTCGACGAGTTGTACTGGCTCACCTCGTCCGCCGAGGGCACCGCCCTGGTCCACGAAATCCTCCATGACGGCCGCAAGCACGGCGCCGGCCTGATCGCCGGATCCCACGACGCGGAGGAACTAGGCCCCGACCGCGGCCTGATGGCGTACCGCGCGCTCGCCCGCACCACCGACCGGGAACGCGCCCGCCGCGGTCTGGAATTCATCGGACTCGACCCGACCGATCCTGAACTGCTGCGGCTGGTGACCACCGGACTGTCCCCTGTCGGCCAACGCGGACGCGAAGGGGAGTTCCTGATCACCGGCCCGCGGCAGAACACGGGCCGGGTCAAGGTCGTCATCCCCCGCATCGAGCGCATCGCCGCCTCCATCACCACCACCCCAGGACACCGCACCTCCACGCCGCCTTCAGCGGCGCTCACCGATGACCCAGCTGGTGATCCGGCAAAGGAACACATCTCATGAGCTCTCTGTCCCCCAGTCGCTCCCCACGCAGAATTTCAGCCGCCGGGCTACTGGCGCCGGTCGCCGTCGCGGTCGGTGCGCTCGTCCTCGCCGTCCAAGTGAGCATTCCGGAAGCCTGGTGGCCGCACACCGGACAAGTGTTCACTGCCGGCACCCGTCCCACCCCACAGGACCGTTGCGAGGCGATAGCGGGTCCCGCCAAGGCCTACTGCGAGCGCGGCACCCGCACCACCTCCCCCTCACCCGCGCAGCACGACGCCGCCGGCACGGTGTGGAGGCTGATCGCAGTCGGCGCGGGTCTGGCTCCCGTCGTGATCTGGCGGCGCAGCGCCACTGGCCGAGGGCGGTCCTGAGGTGGTGCGCGCGGACCGAGGCACCTTACGTTCGGTCGGCTTCGTCGTGCTGCTCACCGGTGTGTTCGTCCTGGTCAACAGTCAGGTCGTCCATGCGGCGGGCAGCAGCAGCGAAACAGGAGACCTGCTCGCTCCGTTGAACATCACCTCGTCCGAAGGGGTGCCGATCAACGGGTACGAACTGAACGCCGACGGCGGCTCCATCGTGGCCTTCGAGACCCAGGCCTTGGCGTTTGCCCTGTCCGGTCTGTTCACCCTGATCCGGATCCTGGTGGGCCTTGCGGGGTGGGCGATCGAGGTAGCGTTCCGGTTCCCGCTGCTGAAGGTCCTCACCGACCCGGCAGAAAAGGTCGCCGACGTCTACACCCGGCTGGTGGTCGACACACTCGGGGTGAAAGGGCTGCTGCTGGCCTGGGCGTTCGTGTTCGCCGGCTTCATGATCGTGCGCGGGCGGGTCGGTCGAGGCCTGGGCGAGATCTTCCTGACCCTGCTGATCGCGGCGTTCGCGGCGTCCGTGTTCGTCCGCCCCGATTACCTGCTCGCCTCCGACGGACCCCTGGGGCAGAGCCAGCAGGTGGCCGCCGAGGTCGCCCACGAGACGGTGGCCTCCTACGACTGGGGCGGAAAACTCGCCAGCGCGGGCCCGTGCGACGGGATGGCCGGGCAACAGGAGCTGAAGTGCCTGCAGCGCGAGAGCGAGCGTCCTGCCGCAGCCGAGGACGTCGCCCGTCCGATACAGGACTCGGTCACCAACGCGCTGATCGTCAAGCCGTACATGATGCTGCAGTACGGACGCATCCTCGACCCCGGCAAGCCTGCCGACCGCCGGGCCTACGCCGTTCACCTCAAGTGGATCACCGGCGGCTACCAGGTGGGCGCGAAGGTCACGCGGGAGGGGAAGGAGGTCTGCGGCAAGATCCGCGGGCCGGGCAGGGCGTACTGCGAGCGCGGCTTTCAGGAAGGCGTTCCCGGCGGTGACGAGCTGCCGTCACTGACGCCCGGCGGGGAGCTGCTGGATACGTCGAATGCCCTTGTCACCGATGAGGACCGGGAGTTCGCCGCGTTCTTGCAGGACATGAAGAAGGCCGGCTCGGTCGGCAAGGCGGCTGCCGCGTATGCGGAACAGCCGACCTGGTGGCGGGTGGGCGGGGCTGCCCTGCTGCTGATCGCGGCGCTGTTCATCTGCGGCATGCTGCTGTCCAGCGCAATCGTTCTGCTCGGCACTCAAGGCATCTGCGTGGCGGCCGCGGCCGCCGGCAGCGTCGTCTTCGTGGCGGGCATGCTGCCCGGCCCGCCCCGTCAGTCCGTGTGGAAGTGGCTGTCGCTGTGGGGGATCGCGGTCCTGGCCGTGGTCGGCGTCTGCGCGTATCTGCCGTTCTTCGGCATCGCCGTGGACGCCGTCATCACCGACGGACCCGACCTCGTCGTCGAGCGGATCCTGCTGATCGACGTGCTGGCCATCGCCGGCGCGGCCGGGCACCGCAGGCTGTTGGCCGGGATCGCTTCCTTCGGCCGGCGTATGGCCATGCGGATGCGCTACGCCAAGGTCGGCGGCACCCACCTGCCCGGCGACACCTCCGAACTCGGCGCCGCCCTCGCTATGAACTCCCCCGCCGCAACGGGCGGATACGGGGGCGGGTTGCGTGCCTTCACGGGTGGCGTAGGCGGCGGCCGGTTCGGGATGCTGGGTACCCGGCAGCGGCTGATGGGCGCGCTCTCCTCCATGGTCGACGGGGCGGGCATGCCGGTCGACACCGGTGCGGTGCTCGCCGACGCGACCGCCGAAGCCAGGCGCGGTCTGGCCCCGCTCACCGCGGCGGCGGCCGTGGGCGGCCTGGGCGCACGGCTCGGTGTGAAGGGTACGCACTGGCTGCTGATCGGACGCAGGCCGGACCGGGAGCAGTTGGCGAAGTGGCGCAAGCCCACCGCCGACGGCGATACCGGCCCAACCGGTGGCGGGCAGGGAGGTCCTGGAGGCGGTGCGAGCGGTGGTGGCCCGCACCGGCCTGGCGGTCCGCCCGACCGCTACCGGGATGAAAGCGGTCAGGTCATCGACCGCTCCTCGGGCAGGGTGCTGCACGACCAGCAGGCCGACCGGACCCTGCTGTCCACCCGCGCCCACAACCGGCTGGTCCGCTTTCGCGGGTATCGCATCCTCCAACGCGGCGGCCGGGCCGCTTACGGGGCAACGGTCGGCCTGCCCGCAGACCTCCGCCGGGCCCGCTCGGGCGGATCCCGCCACGCGCAGGATGCCCGACAGCAGGTGCGGGTATGGGGCAACACCGTGCGCGAAGACGGCCGGGCTTGGGCCGAGACCGGCCGGCACATCTCACATGTCCTTCGGGACAGCACCGACGACCGCGGCGGACCCGGCCCATTCACCCCCGGCCGTCGCCTTCCCGGTACAGCGGCACCGACGCCCGCCCCGGGGTCGCGGCCCGCGCAGCAGACGGCCCGTGTCGGCAGCCCACCGACCTCCCGGACTCCGAGCCCTCGGACGTCGGACTCGGCGCGGACCAGTGCGCCGGCATCGTCGACCGGAGCCGCCTCTGCATGGCCGGGTCCGCCCACGACGTCGTCCCCGCAGCGGGCAGCAAGTGGTAGTCCGCCACCGACGGGGGCGGTCCTTCCGGGCGGTGGGAGCGCGCGGAGCCGCGCGCGCGATGAGGCCCGCGCCCGCATGCGGGACCTGATGCGCAGGACCGAGCCCGAGGCCGAACGCCTCCGCCGTGACAGGGCGCGGCGCAGGAACGAGGGCGGTGAGCGCGAGTGAAGCGCATGCGCCGACGGCGTCCGGGGCGCTGGGGTTGTGTGATCGTGCTGCTGCTGTTCACCGCCGTGTGCTGCGCGGCTCCGGTATCGAACGCGATCAGCGCGTACGTGGCACTCCATACCGCACGCCAGGACACGGCCCAGACGGCCGAGAGCGGCTCGGTGTCGGACATTCCCGCCCGGATGCTGGCCGCCTACAAGAAGGCCGCCACACTTGTGCGCCGGCACGTGCCTGACTGCCGGGGCATGCGCTGGCCGATCCTGGCCGGGATCGCCAAGGTCGAGTCCCATCACGCCACCGGACGAACCATCACCACGTCCGGAGACATCCGCCCGCGGATCTACGGGGTCCTCCTCAACGGCTCCGGAGCCGGTGGCAACACCACCGTGTTCCCCGACACCGACAAGGGCCGCTGGGACGGCACCGACACCGGAGAACGCGCCGTCGGCCCGTTCCAGTTCCTGCCCTCCACCTGGGATGGCGCCGGACGGGACGCGAACGGGGACAAGAAGGCCGACCCGCACAACGCCGACGACGCCGCGCTCGGTGCAGCCGTGTATCTGTGCGGTGGAGGCCGTGACCTCACCCAGCGAGGCCAGCTCAAGGCCGCGCTCTTCCAGTACAACCGCTCGAGTGCGTACGTCGCCAACGTCCTGGGGCGGATCGACCAGTACACGGCAGCCGCGAAGGACCCGGGTCTGAAAAACGTGACCGGCAAGGTCCGTACCGTCATCGAGGCGGCCCTGTCCCAGCGGGGCGTGCCGTATTCGTGGGGTGGCGGCAACGCGACCGGTAGGTCCTACGGGATCTGTTGCACACCCAGCGGCAAGAGCGGCGCGCACATCAAAGGCTTCGACTGCTCGGGCCTGACCACCTACGCCTACGCCAAAGTGGGCGTGCAACTGCCGCGCACCGCGGCCGCTCAGGCCGGCGTGGGCAGGCGTATCCCCGCAGGACTTGGCACCGGCGCGCTCGAGCCGGGTGATCTGGTGTTCTTCGCGTACGCGCCGGGCCGCGACTCGACCATCTACCACGTCGGGATCTACGTCGGCAGCGGCCAGATGGTCAACGCACCCCGGCCGGACACGGTCGTTCGGGTTGACACGGTCGACGCGATGTCCGGCTATGCGGGAGGAGCCAGGCTGCTATGACCGCCAATCTGCCCGCAGGTTCTCCTGGCGCCTTGCGGCTTCTCGCGGGCTCTGCGGCTGCATCACGGACCCTGCGCCAGCAGCGCGCCTTACGCACTGTGCGCGCAATGCCGGCCCCGGCGGACTTGATCTGCCTCGTTGCCCTGAGCCGGGCTTCGCCACGAGACGAGCAAGCAGGGTTGAACCGCTGCCGTGGTCTGTTGGAGCAGCGCGTTGCGGATGTCGGCACCGTCGACCCAGGTGACCAGCCCTTCACTCAGGCAGACGCTGCCCTCTGGCGGCAGCCTCCAAAGCGCCTGACAGGGCCCGAGCGGGCCCTGTCCACCGGTCGACTGCCGCATCGTCGGCTACGGCCGGGCAGACGGTGTCAGTGCGCACCGCCGCCTCACAGCTCAGCCGGTGTCAACCTGCCGCTGGAGGCTGCGGTAGCGGTCGAAGGCTTCGCGGGCGTCTGGAACGAAGGCCTGGTCACGGACCAGGTCGGCCAGTTCGGGCTCGGTCAGCCAGGTGTGCCAGGCGACCTCCGCGGCGTCCGGCCGGACGGTCTGCGTGACAACCGTCTCGTGCAGGCCCATCCAGTACGGGCTGATAGCACCCGCGCACAAGAACTTGAATACGAATCGAGGACTGGAATGAACTCCGAGTTCCTCCGCCAACTCACGTGCGGCGGCGTCTTCATACGACTCGCCGACGTCCACGGCGCCGCCGAGCATCCAGTTGAGCTGCCCGGGAAAGAGCGAGGTGCCGTCGGGGCGGCGGTGGACAAGGATCCGCCCTGCAAGATCACGGCACACGATGGTCGCGACGCGGTGCAGCCACCCGCGGCGGATCGCCTCCCTCCTGTCCACGAGCGCGATGACCTCGTCACGCTCGTCCACCCGTGCGACATACTCGCTCATGGGCACACGACGCCAGAGGAAACCGGCGGCATCCCCCGCCGAGATCACACTCCGGCAGGCCAGACCGGCCACTCTCGCCTCCGACGCACAGCAACGGCTCAGCGGGATGAATCCACCAAGGACTCGACCAAACTGGCGTCCCTCACGGCCGGCTCTCGCTGCGCTGACCGGCAACTCTGCCGCGAACACGTGGCCTGGATACAGTCGCCTCGCCCGCTGCTGGTCACCGCCTTGGTCCTGGCGGTGGGCGGGATGGTCCTGCTGGCTCTGCCCCGCCATTCCAGCGCACCCGGGCCTGCGGAACCGCCGCCTGTCGCCGCGCCTGACGGCCACGCCTCCTCGCTTTCTCCTCCTGGACACCCCGGCCACGGCAGCAGGGCGGCATCAGCGACGCCTCCGGCTCTGCAGTACGCGACGGCCCTTTCGACACCGCAGCCGGCCACCGGGCGGGCGCTGCCCCCGCGCGGCGACGGGCAGGCCGGCGACGCGGCCGTGCAGAGGGCTTTGGAGGCTGCCTGGCCGCCGGACCTTTCCGCCGGGGACGAACGCGAGTTGCTGGACGCCGGGCGCGCCATTCTGCGTGCGGACGCAACCGGGTTCGGTCGTGCCCGGTGGCCGGACGTCTTCTCCTCCGCCGGGCAGGGGCTGGCGCCTGCGTTCGCCACGGCGCGGTTCCGCATTCAGGCGGGCATCGCAAGGCGTGACGGTGCGGATGGTCGGGCGGTGGTGCACCTGGTGTGGGCCGGTGCGGACCGCGCAGGCGCCTTCAGCGACGGCCGCATCAGCCAGGTGCATTTCTCCCGGACCACGATGCTGAAGGGAGGCTCCCGGTGGACGCCGCAGCTCCGAACTTGACCGGCCAGGCCGGCGAATCGGTCACCGGCACGGTGTTCGCACTGTTCACGGGCCTCATCGAGACGGCCGGCCGGGTTGCCGCCCACTGGTGGGCGTTCGCGGCGGGCGTCATCGCCGTGTGGGCGGCGGGCGAGGTGGTGGTGCGCCGCCTGGCGCGGAAGGCCTCGGCTGAGCGGATGGCCCTGGAACTGACCGCGTCGCGGCACTTCGACCCCGCTCTGGAGGAGATCTTTCGCCGCGGGGTGCAGTTGGCTCGGGCGTCGACGAGCATGCCGTGGTGGGCTCCGCGCCGGGCGAAGGCGGTGCAGATCCGGCTGCGCGCGGATGGTACGTCGCCACTTATGTACCGCGTTGAGGGCCCGGCCGGCGGGGAACGGCTCTTGTCGATCACTCCGTTCGGGCCGGCCGTCATCGTGCACCGGGCCCGTCCCCTTGCGGATAAGCCCCGAAAGCACGTGGTGCGGGCCGAGTTCATCCTGCGGGGCAGGCCCACCGCACCCCTGCGGGACGTTCCGCTGCAGCCGGACCCGCTGCAGCCGCTGGTCGATGCTGTCTGCGACCTGCGCGCGGAGCTGGGTGATCTGGCGGAGATCCGGCTCGACATCCAGCGGGCTCCCAAGTGGGTCCTGCGGGCGCGTCGCCTGCAGCTGATGGGCCAGGCCCGGCGCATGGAACGGAGGGAGACGCAGCGGGCCGCCCGGTGGGCTCGCGAGGATGCGGGCACCATCCGGGACTCACTGACCTGGCAGCTGCAGCAGCTCGTCGGCGGTAAACACGGCGGTGGGACAAGCGGTGGTGGCAATCGTGTGGTCATGCCGCCCGTCCCACGCCGGGTGGAGGCGGCCGACGCGCTGGGCAAACTGGCCGAGGACGACCATCTGGTACGGGTGCAGCTGCTGGTGATGTGCGCGTCGAACACACAAGGACGCGCGCAGGCCAGGCTGGCGCAGATGCAGGCCGCGTTGGATGTGTTCGGTGGCGGGTCGCGGTGGGCGATGCGTGGGCTGCGAGTGGGCCCGTGGCGCTTCGGCGCGGACCGCTGGCCCAGTCGGCGTTCTTTCGAGCGCCGCTGGCGGCTGGGGCACTGCCAGCCGCCGCGTCCCAACTGGGTGCGCCTGGACGAGGTGACCGGGCTGCTCAAACCGCCGACGGTGCACTGCCGGCTGCCGCTGCTGGCAGCTGATCTGCCGGCCTTCGCGCACGGGGATCCCGGGCTGCTGCTGCAGGGCATCCATCGCGGACCGGACGGGCGACGCCGCCTGGTGGCCACCTACGCTGAGGAGACCTTGTTCGAGGTCGGGGTGGGCAAGGCCGGCGGAGGCAAGACCGAACGTGCCCTGGCGCAAGCGGTCGGCTGGGCGCATGCCGGGGGCGGACTGTTGTTCGTCGACCCCCACCGCGATTCCTGGCCCCGTGCTGTGCCCTTCCTCGCCCATGAGACGCTGATGCAGCGGATCGCGCTGATCGACCTCAACTCGGGCGGGGCTGCGACCCGGGTGAGTTCGTGGAATCCGATCGGCATGCACCACGGCCAGGCCGCGCACGAGGTCGTCGAGACGACCGCCGATGCCTATGCCGCCGCGCTCGCCTGGGACGACGCCACAGCTCCCCGCGCCCTGACCATCCTCACGGCCGCGCTGACGGTGCTGGTGACGGTCAACGAGGCCGCATGCACTGCAGGGCGGCCCGGGGACCAGGCCACCCTCTTTCACGTGCGATCCCTGCTGACCGACGAATCGTTTCGCACCGCGGCACTCGCCGCCGTGCAGGAACGGCTGGACGCGGAGACCCGTTCCTGGTGGCAGACCGTGTTCCCCACTCTGCCAGCCGACAGCTTCGTCGTCGTCCTCAACCCCCTCGCGCGCTTGGCCGCCAACCCGGTCACCCGCGCCTTCCTCGGCCAGGGCGCCGGCGTCTACGACATCCGCGCCGCCATGGACTCCCGCATGATCGTGTGGGTGTGCCCGGGTGGCAACGGGCCCACCGACCGGCTCATCACCGCACTCCTCGCCCGTGACCTGCTGCGGGCTGTCCGCTCCCGCCGTGACACCCCGGAGAAGCAACGGGTTCCGTTCCGCGCCTACTTCGACGAACTGATCACCCTCACCGGCGCGGCGCCCGAAACCATCGCCGCCATGTTCGAGGACTTCCGCAAGTACAAGGTCCACGTCCACGGCATGACCCAGCTCCTGGCCCGCCTGCCCGGCCCGGTGCGGCTGTCATTGGTGCAGAACGCGTCCACTCTGGCGACCACCGCCGGTTCCCATACCGCGATCGCACCGATCACCGCGGAATGGGGTGAGAAGCCCAGCCCGCACATCGTCGCCGCCCTGGACCGGTACGAGCACTACATCTCGCTCACCGTCCGCGGCCGCCGCACCGGCCCGCTCCAGATCACCGGCCCTCATCTCGACGACGTCTTCGCCGACCAGGCCCGCCCCCACCAGGCCGCCGCCCTCCGGCGTGCCGCCCGCACCAACGCCGACGCCCAGCCGATGGCCGAGCACGCCGCGCGGGCGAGCACTCAGCTCGGTCGGGTCCACGCCTTCCTCACCCAGCACCCGACTGCCGACCCGGCCGGCGCACGCCGCGACACCTCGAAGGGATACCAGTGACCATGCACACGGCCTTCGAACACACCCGCCCCTGCCCCACCGGCCAAGGCCCCCGCCCTGCCCCGGCGTCGGGCCCGGAACCTGGTGAGCCTCCGCTCCCCCACCCGCCCGAGTCGACCACCCCTGCTGCTGCCAGCCCACCGGCCCCCGCGCCCGCAACGCTGCGGCCGGGGCACACCTCCAGCCCCGGAGAATCCCTGCCGCACCTACTCCTCGCCGGCCTGGCCCTGCACCGTATGGCCACCACCCGGCAACTCATCCCCCTGCTGCGCCCCGACGTCTCCCGGCCGACCGTCTCCGCACCCCTCAACAAGCTGCGCAGACTCGGCCTTGTCGACTTCACCGTGCTGCCCAGCTCCCACCGCACCCGCGTCTGGTACCTGACCGGAGAAGGCGCCCGGCTGACCCGCGACCTGCCCGAACTACGTGGCAGGCCGCCCTTCACGGTGCACTCCCCGGAGGCCGCGTCACTGAAGATCCCACACACCCTTGCCGTGTTGCGCACCCACCTCGCCTTCGCTGCCGACGCCCGGCGGCGAGGCGACGAACACGGCCCCTTCGACTGGACACCCGAAGTCGCCCACCCCATCGGCGACGGCGAACGCGTCATCGCCGACGCCGTCCTGCACTACACGCTCACCGGCTCCGGCGGGCGTACCAAACTCCGGGCATTCCTCGAGATCGACCGCACCACCATGAGCAGCGAACGCCTCGCCACGAAACTCATCGACTACGCCCGCCTGTTCACCCACACCCCGCAATCCATGACCCGGGCACGCCACCACCAGCACACCGCGACCGCACGGCCCGGGCCGGCCTGGCTGCGCTGGTACCCCGTCTTTCCACGGGTCCTGTTCGTCCTGACCAACGCCTCCCGCCGCACCCTCGAAAACCGGATCAGCGACCTGAAGGCCATGACTGCTCAACACCCGCACGTGGCCACCATGGCCCGTACCGTGCCGCTGGGCGCGGCCGTCCTGGAAGATCTGGAAACCCACGGGCCTTACGCAAAGGTGTGGACACCACTCGTTTCCGGCGAACCTACGTCATGGGCCCACCTGTGACCGGCCCACACGACGCCGCGCCATGCCCGCCAGTCCCCACGCTCACGCACCTCCAACCGCTCAGCAGGGGTGAGCAGTCCCGTCGCAAAATGGGCAGGGCAGCCGCGCAGACCGTCCTGCGCACAGCGACAGGCCCGGCGAGCAGCCACAGAGCCGGCCAGAATCGGGCGGCGGCGCGCAGCACACCCCCGGCTCCCCTGCCCGCACCCGGTCAGAGCCGCTGACGCCTTCTGCGCCCCACCCGGTCCGGCCAGGCACAACGCACCCTCCACCGCCCGGTGGGGAAACGCGCACAAGCCGTCCTGCCTGCCCGGGCGAAAAACCGGCAGAGGCCGGTGAGGCACGTTCCACGGTCCGGTCCGACAACCGCCGCACCAACCCTCCGCAGGTACGCCCCGTTGAGCGGGCAGATCGTCCTGGGAATGTCACAGGACACCCACACACCCCACCACCCCCTTGCACTTTGCTGACGCGAACAACTATTTTCGTTTACGGGAGCGATCCCTGTTCCACCAAGTAATCAATTTTTGCTGCCCAGAAGAAGGAAGAACGATGTCCCAGCCCACACCTACTGTTCGCATCCCAGAAGACTTAACGGAGGTGACCTGGCCGGTCGGTACCGAAATGGCCTCGTTCACCGGTGACGCATTGGTTCTCACCTCCGCCACCGACTTCGACACCTCCGCCGCCGACCACGTCCGCCACCAGCTGCCCCACCGGCACGTCACTCACGACGGCGACGTCATCACCGTCTGGCCTCGCCCTCACAGGGACCGGCCATGAAGGCCGTCCGGACCGGGAAACCGGCCACCCCCGACACCCCGGCAGCATCCAGCACCACCAGCAGCAGAACCACCGACCGCGACACCGCACGCGACACGGTAGCCGCCGCCACCGTCCCCACGGGCCGCAGCCAGCCGCAGGCCCTCCACCCCGGCACCCACCGCTCCGGCCACCCCCGGCTCCCCGCGGCAACGGCACCGGATTCGGGTCCCACACGGCCGGCGACCCGCAAGCCGGGACCAGGCCGGGTACCGACCCGGCCGCTTCGGCAGGCTCCGTGGGTGGCACTCGCTCTGGGTGTCTGTCTCCTCCTGGGCATGGCGGGCTGCACCACCGGGGCCGACGGCGCCGAGACGGCTGCCCCGAAGGACCGAGCCGCCGCGGCCGCCGTCGGCAAGGCTCAGGGCGAAACGTCCCGGGAGCAATCACCGAACGGCGCAGAGGCCCTGGCCGAACTGCAGGGCCAGCACGGCCTGCGGCTGACGCTCACCGCCGCAGAGCGGGACGCCGGCGGCTTCCTCACCGTCCGCGGCACCCTGAGCAATGACAGCGCCGAGACCGTCGAGGTACCGGCCGGACTGCGCGGCAACGAGCAAGACGTGCTGCGCAACGGCCAGTCACTGGGTGGCGCAACTCTCGTGGACCAACGCGCTCGCAAGCGCTACTACGTGCTGCGCGACACCGACGGCCGGCCACTGACCACCATGGGCCTGTCCTCGCTCAAACCCGGAGAACACGTCCGCGTCTTCATGCAGTTCCCCGAACCGCCGGCCGGCACCCGCCACATGGGCTTCCACCTGCCCCAGTTCGACACCGCGACCATCAGGATCACGCCATGAGGGCCCCAACGGGCCATCTCCCACGCGCCCTGCCGGCCGCCCCGCGCCTGGTCGCCACCGCCGTAGCCGCACTGATCGCCACAGCCGTCTGCGGCATGGCGCCGGCGGACGCCACGCCGCAAGCCGCAACCACTCAGCCGGCCGGCGGCCATCCTGCCCACCCCAACCCCAGCGATCCCGACCTGGCACTGGCAGACGGCGCGCAGCTGGCGGCCCCGAAGATCCTCACGCTGGATGCGGCAATGCTCGACGTTCACCGTGTCGTCGAAGACGTTCACGGCGGGCAGCGTCCCTCCGGGTCACCAGACTCCGGCCCGTCCGGGTCTCAAGCACCGGGACAGCCGACGAGCAGCCCCGTTCCCTCCGCCACCGGGTCCGCCGTACCGCAGCCGAGCGAAGGCGGCACACAGCCGTCACCACAACCGTCGGCGCCAGGCGCAGACGGCTCCAGCACCGCCGCCTCACGCAGTGCGCGGGGTGGGTCCGGCAGCTTGCACCTGGTCCTAGGGGTGTTGGCGCTGGCCGCTGCCGCAGTCACCACCGGACTGGCGCTGCACCGCGTCCGCAGACGCCGCAGCCGGTCCAACCCGAAGAGCGGCCCAAGCACATGCGAGGCCGGTCAGCCCGCGGATGCCGCAGCCCGACTGGACCTCGCCCTTCGTACCCTCGCCGACCGTACGACCCACGCCGACGGACCCGCTATGCCCGGCATCCGAGCCGCCCTCCTCGGCACCGGCATCATCGAGGTCCTGCCTGCGGAACCTGCTGACACGCCGCAACAACCGTTCGCTGAAGGGGACGACGGCTGGTGGACCCTGGCCGACGACGCACCCCTGCTCACCCCACTCGCCGCCCACGACGTGTCACCACCCAGCCCAGGGCTCGTCACCATCGGCCACACCGAAGCCGGTGACCTGCTCCTGATCAACCTGCTGCAGCAACCCGCACTGCTCCTCGACGGCCGAAAGGACGACATCACCGCTTTCCTCACCAGCCTCGCCGTCGAACTCGGCATGAGCCCCTGGGCACCCGAAGCCGACATCACCACCATCGGCTTCGGCGACGATCTCCCCCGGCTACTTCCCCGCGCCGCCATCACCCACCAGCCCGACGCGGCAACGGCACTGCGCACCCTCACCGACCACCTCCTCCAAGCCCACCAACACCCCGGCCTCCGGCAACGCCCACAACTGCTCCTATGCGCAGACCCACTCGATACCGACTCCACCACCCACATCACCACCCTCCTGGACACACCCCGCCCCCACACCCTCACCCTGGTCTGCCCCACCACCCGCCACATGACCAAACTGCTCCCCCAAGCGCCGCTACTCGACGCCGCGGCCCCCGGGCCCCAGCCCGTGCCCGAAACCGGCCGCACCGCCACCCTGCAGCACCTGCACCCCACCGACCTCACCAACATCACTCAACCGACAGACCATCAGGAGCAAGAGACCCCGCGTCCGCACCAGGCGAAGAAGGTCAGGTCCAAGCCGCCGCCACCCGACCACCGGCTCGGCGCATCAGCCGCAGTGCAGACCGGCACCGGTCCTGCTGGCGGCAGTGCTCAAACCCCAGAGCCCGGCACCAACACGCCTGACAACTCCGTATTCCCAGCACTGCTCGCCGCCACCAGCACACCAGGCCCGAAGCACCCGCCGGCTCCCCATCCAGCGTCCGTGTCCGCCGACCACCGCACGGCGCCAGCGGCAAGCCCCCGCAACGCCGCGAGCGCCAGTCCCCTAGCCCGCCACACGCATACCACCGGCAGCCCAGAAGACGGTCCGGACATCTCACTCAGCCCGAAGATCCGGGTCCTGGGCCCCATCGAGGTCGACAACGTGCCCACCACCGGCCACGGACCCCGCGTCGCCCAACTCGCGGCCCTGCTCTGCTTCCGCCCACACCACACCGCCGACGCACTGTGCCACGCCATGGATCCCGCCGCCCCGTGGACCACCAGCACCCTCAACGCCCGCGTACAGGAACTGCGCCGCGCCCTCGGCAAAGCCCCCGACGGCACCCCCTACGTCCCCCGCCGCCGCCACGGCGACGACCCCTACCGCCTCCACCCAGCCATCCACAGCGACTGGGGCCGCTTCCAGCACCTCACCGACCAGTACCTCCCCAACGAGTCCGCGTCCCTCCCCGCCTTGGAAGACGCCCTCGCCCTCGTCCGCGGTCGCCCCTTCGGACACAAACCCCCCGCCTGGGCCGAACCCTTCCAACAGGACATCACCACCAAAATCGTTGAAGTCGCCCACACCGTAGCCGCGCACCGCACCACCGAAGGCCCCCACCACAACCTCAGCCAGGCCCGACAGGCCGTCGCCACCGGACTCGACGCCGACGACACAGCCGAAGTCCTCTACCGGGACTGGCTGCACATCGAACACACCGCCGGAAACCGCCGGGGTGTCCACACCGCCATCAGCCGCCTGCAACAAATCAGCCGCCACCTCGACACCCCACTCGAACCCGAAACCCAACAGCTGATCCACGCACTACTCGCCCCCGCACCAACACCCCCACACCAGGCATGAGCCCGCCCCGGCCAAGCCGCTGCCCGAGGCACGTCAACCACCCCCACCGTGACAGGGCAGGCTCCTCGGGCGGGCGGCAGTCACCATGGGCCCCGCAGTTGCCCACCGCGCCACGACGGCTGCCCCGCGCTCACCGCCTCCTCACCGGTGTGATCACCCTCGGTACCATGACCATCGCGGGTATCGGCTTCGCCGGTTCCTACGCCGCCGTACGAGAATTAGCCGTCAGAAAGGGCTTCGGGGACTTCAGTTACGTCTTCCCGATCGGCATCGACGCGGGTATCTGCGTCCTGCTGGCCCTGGACCTGCTGCTGACCTGGATCCGCATACCCTTCCCGCTGCTGCGGCAGACAGCCTGGCTGCTGACGGCGGCGACGATCGCCTTCAACGGCGCGGCGGCCTGGCCGGACCCGCTCGGCGTGGGCATGCACGGCGTCATCCCGATCCTGTTCGTGGTGTCGGTCGAGGCCGCCCGCCACGCGATCGGCCGGATCGCCGACATCACCGCGGACAAGCACATGGAGGGCGTCCGCCTCACCCGCTGGCTGCTCTCCCCCGTGCCCACGTTCCTGCTCTGGCGCCGGATGAAGCTGTGGGAGCTGCGCTCCTACGACCAGGTGATCAAGCTGGAGCAGGAACGGCTCGTCTACCAGGCCCGCCTGCGCTCCCGCTACGGCCGCGCCTGGCGCCGCAAGGCCCCCGTCGAGGCCCTGATGCCCCTGCGCCTGGCCAAGTACGGCGTCCCCCTCGCGGAGACGGCCCCCTCGGGCCTGGCCGCCGGCGACATCAAGCCCGGCCCACTACCGCCCAGCCGTCAGCCGCCAACCGGCGCAGCACACCCGCAACCTCCCGGTTCGCCAGCTCCGGCACGTGCACCACGGCAAACGCCCACTCCACGAGCACCCCGAGCCCCGACAACACAGCCGCGCCAGAAGTCAACGCCGCTACGGAACGCCGCACCACCAATTGACCGGCTCCATGGGGCCCGCACCCACAGCCACACCGCAGCCAACCCACCAACGCAGACCATGACACAAGCCCGGAACCAGGGCCGCCACGACAACGCCCAACAGCATGCCCAGAAGGCCGCGGATTACGAGAGGCCGCTGCCCGCCCACCATCTCCGACCCGCCGGCGTCTCCAACAACCAAGGCAACGAACCAACCCCAGACTCAGGCGGACAGCATCCTGCCGCCAACAACCACCACCCGAATCAGGATGATCCCTCACTCACCGCTGTAAACGTCCCCCCGACCCCAGACATTCACAGCCCCAGGACAAGCACCGCGACCAACCACCCATTACCACTACACCAGAACCACGCGGCCGAAGACCCCGCGCTCACCACCGTCGACCGCTACTACCTCGCCTGGATCAACTACCAGACCACATACGGAAGCGAACCCACAGCCCGACAGCTCTCCACCTACCTCCACGACCAAGGCATACACGGCCGAAAGCAAGGCCCGGTCAACCCATCAACCCTGCGCCGATACCTGCTGCCGTTCCGTCTGTACACCATCTGGTCCGAGCAGCGAGCAATCGGTGACACCCCATCACCCGAAGCGATCGCGCAAGAATGCGCGAACCGCGGCATCGCCGCACAGCACAACAAGCCCGTCACCACCCACTACATCAGCGACCGCACCCGGGACTTCGAACGCCGCTGGAAAGCACTCGCCCACCACCACACTCCCGACGGCCGATAGACATGAGGGAGGCCTAAGCAAGGACGTCGACCAGTTCTACCCGCGCGCCGACACCATCGCCGCGGCGAACGCCGCACTGATCGAGGCCCAGGGCCAGGTGCCGATCGTGCAGTACTGGGGAACAGCCTGCTGGCCTCGGTCGACGGTCCGCGGTTCGTCGCCCCGGTGCGGACCATCAGCACCGCCCCAGGCGTGCCGGGACGCCCTGGAGGACCAGCTCGGTGCGCTCGGCCTGGTCCTGAACGCCATGCTGCTCTGCAACACCCAGTACATCGAAGCTGAGGTCGCCCCGCTGGCGAGAAGGACATCGCACGGCTGTCCCCTCTCCAGCATCGCAAGCTCAACGTGCTCGGCCGCTGCAGCTTCACCCCCCTCCATCCCGGCCGACGGCGGCTTACGACCGCTGCGCGACCCAGATGCGATCGAGGTCGACGAGGACGACTCAGAAGATCGTCCATGTAGCCATCTTCACGGGCAGTCGGCCTCGCCACGGATCCGGTTTCGCAAGCCGACCCGGTCGCATTCAACCGTGGGCGCTCAAATCTGTACTGTCAGCAGACATGGACATCGAACAGGCTGTCACGGATATCGGGAACGTCGAAGAGGTACCCGGCCTGCCCAAGGCCTGGCGATGGTCGCCCATGTCGCGCTTCGTGTTCTCCCTGGCCATGGACGTCGACGGGTGCTGGGCCTACCAAATGAACTCGATCGATGCACACGACAAAGGCCTTGCGAGGGCCGTTCTCACCTTTGCGAGGCAGCACCAGCTCGGGCGCGGATCCGACGCCCGGCCGCTCGCGGTCGTCCCCGGGTTCTCCTACGGGACCTACCAGTTCGATGCCGTGGCCGCGGCTTCACCCCCGGTGCACGGATACCACCACGGCCGGAATGAGGACTTGAACGAGCTCGTCTCAGCGGTCTTCCCCGCGTATCAGTGCGAGTTCCGCGGGGACGAGAACCTGGAGGTGGCTGTCCTGCGGTTCAAGCGAATGCTACGACCGACGGTCATCACCCGGCCGCCGGTCCCGTACCTCAGGATGCGGTATGAGAACACAAAGACCGGCGGCGGCAGCGTGGGTCCCTCCCGCGGGTTCACTACGTACGACGTGCTGCTGAGGGAGCTCAGTCTCCTTGAAGACTCCCCTGGGAGTTTCGTGGAGTTCGAGAACCTCCGTGGTGAGGTGTGGAACATCGAGTGGAACGGTTCGTGGCTGGTGAACGGCACACCGCAGGACTGCCCGCCCTCCGAGAGCTTGGCGGCATCGGCTCTGAGATGTCCGTAGGGGTTCGAGGTCCCGGTTCGCGTCTCCTTCCGTTCTCACAAATGACCATCTGTGAGAGCTCTGCGAGAGCCTTTTAAGCGATCACGTTTCCGCAGGTCGTCGTTCGCCAAAGTCCTCTCGAAACTGGAATTTTTCCCATCGAACCTTGCGAACACCACCGGCCGGCGACCGTTCCGTCCGGCGCACAGGAAGAACGCCCACCACATCAGGGCCGCGTCTGCACCCAGGTCATCACAACGCCTTCTGAGACGACCGGTTAGACGTTCGGTGTTCGGTAGGCGTCCGCAGTAGCGGTGAGCACCTCGGTCCAGGGGGTGGGCTTGAGGCCGAAGGCGGCGGTGGCCGCGCGCGCGTCCATCACGAAGGGCCGTTCGAGCTGGTAAGCGACCTCGCGCAGGGCTCGCACGGTCGGGTTGACCAGGCCCAGCATCGACGTGATGACGGCCGGGATTTGACCGACTCGGACCGGCGCGACTCCCGCGGCCTCCGCGAGGTCGGCAATGGCCTCGCGCTGAGTACGGGGCGGGTTGCTGGGGACGTGCCAGGGCCGGCCCCATGCCTTTTCCTCACCGCCTACTGCGACCAGCAGCCGGGCGGCGTCCTCGGTGTAGGTCCAGCTGTGGGCGGTGTCAGGGCTGCACAGCACCTGGACGTCGCGGCCGGCCAGCAGCCGTGGCACCACGCGGGCCCCGAGCGGGCTCTGGGCGTGCGGGCCGATGTAGTCGGAACTGCGGATCTCGGTGGTCCGGATGCGTCCGGCGCGGTGCAGGGCGAGCGCGTCCTCCCACATCCGGGCGCGTACCCGGCCCTTCTCGGAGTTGGGGGCGAGCGGGGTGTCCTCGGTCATCGCGGCGGTGACCGCGCCGTAACCGTACAGGTTGCCGACCGTGGCCAGGACGGCTCCGGAGCGTTCAGCGGCGGCCAGCAGAGCGGTAGCGAGCGGAGGCCAGTCCGTTGCCCAGCGGTGGTAAGCGGGGTTGGCGCAGTTGTACAGCACGGCCGCTCCAGTGGCCAGTTCGGCCAGTGCGGCGGATTGAGTGGCGTCCAGGCGCACGGACCGTACACCGGGCAGGTCTGCTGTCGCGGGCGTTGCTCCGGATCGGCTGACCAGGACGACCTCCTCGCCGCGCGCGGCGAGCAGTCGCGCGGTGGCCGAGCCGATGGGCCCCATGCCGACGATCAGGTGCTTACTCACGGTTTCCTCCGGAGCACGAGAGAACAGTGTTCTCGCTTTGGTCGATGTCGAGAGACTGACGCAGCGCCGGGAGACTGTCAAGAACACTGTTCTCGGTTGCGTCCGGCGTTCTCGTTTTTGCCGATCCATGCGAGGATGGCCCCATGTCCACCCCTCGAAAGACGCCCACAGCGCGGGAACGGGCCCGGATCGAGTTCACCGCGGAGATCAAGGCGGTGGCCCGCACACAGCTCGCTGAGGGCGGAGCGGCCGCGCTCTCGCTTCGCGCCGTCGCCAGAGAGCTCGGCCTGGCTTCCGCTTCCGCGCTCTACCGCTACTTCCCGAGCCGCGACGCCCTGCTCACCGCACTCATCCTGGACGGCTACACCTCCTTGAGTAACGCCGCAGAGGCCGCCCACGCCGCACTGGGCACAGCTGACACCGAGCCGGCGGACATGCTGGAGCGCTGGGTCGGCGTCTGCCACGCGGTGCGGGACTGGGCGCTGGCACATCCGCACGAATACGCGCTGATCTACGGGTCGCCTGTGCCCGGTTACGCCGCCCCTCAGGACACCGTGGCGCAGGCGACTAGGGTCCCCTACCTGATCGGCGCCCTCTTCACCGACGCACAGGGCAAGGACGGCCATCGGCCGGAAGCCACCCGGCCCGCAATGCCCGACGACGCCCGGCAGTCATTGGCGCCGCTGCTCAGCGGACTCCCCCCGGACACCCCGGCCGAACTGGTCATGGGCAGCCTGATGGCCTGGACATATCTCTTCGGCGCCATCTCCTTCGAGCTCTTCGGCCACCGCCACGAGATCATCGCCGACCCCCGCGCCTTCTTCGACCACGAAGCGCGCCGCGTCGGCGCAGCACTTGGCCTCGGCACCTGATGTTGACTCAAATCCGCTGGCCCACACGCTTGCCGGAACGATCACTGCCACTGCCGCGGAGACAAACTCGCGCTGTCATGAGGTGAGCTGTCCGAGGCTTCATCACAAACGCGAAAAGTGCCCCTGCCCACGTATGGGCAGTCGGCCGGGCCAGCAGCGCCCGGACGCGGGCAGAAACGTGAGCATGGACATCGGCGGGATCCTCGTCAGCACGTACTCCGGGAGCGGGACGCCGCCGCGACCTGAAGTAGACCTTCGGCCTTCACCCGCCAGGAGTTCGTCGACCACGGCCGCGGGGGACCCGGCGAACCGGTCGTCGTCATGCTGCGGCCCGGCAACGCGGGCTGCAACACCGCGAGCGACCACATCGAATCCACCAAGCTGGACATGGCCCAGCTACCGAGACGGCTGCGACACGGACGGCAAACGGGGATCCTTACCAACTCCTACGGCGGTACCTACGAGTTCGTCGCCTGGCTCGCCAAGCATGGCCAGTGGCTGTCGTACTCGGTCGGCGTGACCATGACCGACGCCATCCACCATGCGGTCCTCAAGGTGCCGGACCCGGCCTGGACGCCCGCTGTAGAGCTCGACGGCGAGATCCGCGACGGCGCCGGGCCGCCGAACTCGCGAGCGACTGCTGAACCACTGACTCTGACGGTGCAGGCGCAGAGCCGATGAAGGTGCTCAGCTCGGCGTCCAGGAGCTCGGGGGCTGGGGAGGACCAAGGGATGCAACGGAGTGCGAAAATCAGGCCATGTCGGAGCAGTTGTCGCGCTGGTATCGAGGCCGCCTCGTCGTGGGGCCGTTCAAGCCATTCGAGGTCGATGAGGTTGAACGGCTTGAATGGGCGATCGGCTTGCCGCTGCCGTCTTCCTATCGCTCGTTCCTGGAGGCGGCGGGCGGGAAGAGGCTGACGTACTCGGTTCGTTTGCCAGCTTGTGAACCGGAGCCGTTCCAGAGTTTCGACGACCTCTACCAGCTCGGCCGTGACGATGATGGTGATTACGGCTGGGGCACTCTGCTGGGCGAGTACCGCCGCAGCCGTGATGGGTGGCTCGCTCAGGAGGTCTCACTGGCCGGCCTTCTTCCGATAGCCCGCAACGGCGGGAGCGACACCCTGTTCCTGGACCTGAACCCGGCCACCCATGGCCAGCTCCATGCCTTCGTACATGGCATCCCTATCCCGGGATACCTGCCGAAGGGGGTATTTACCAAAGTCGCTGACGACTTCGGCGCCTACCTCCACAGCCTGTTCGTGGAGCCGGACTTGGCGGCGGATACCTGGGCCGATGCTGTCGAGAGTGACTCCACCGATCCGTGGCGGCGGACCGTCGAAGAATGGCTGGACAAGGAACTACCGGGTTGGCGTGCTGAATCGTGGGCAGCAGCCTCAGTGCCCGAGCGGGGTGTTTGATCAGGTGACGTTGCGTGCTGCCGAGAGGAACTTGAGGTGAGCCTGCCCGCCGACCAGCGGAACGGTCGCGGGAAGCGGTCCGGGCGGTTCGCGGCGGCGACGCCGAGCGGCGGTAGCAGGCAGGTTGCGGCAAGAGCCGCGCCCACTCCTCGCTCGTCAGATCGCCCCGTCCCACGCGACCAAACGATCAAGGAAGTCGGCCCCGTTCCAGGATCGAATGACGATTCACCGGACACGGCCTAGTCCTGCCAGTAGAACAGCAGGGTGTCGATGGTGACGGGTTCGCGCTTGCCGAAGTAGTAGACGCACAGGCCAGTGACTCGGATCGCGCCGGTGGTCTCATCGATCCAGCGGAAGCCGGCCGATTCAAGGGACTGACGGGCAGTCAGGTCCGTGTCGGCGCCAGTGGCGAACCGGCCGAGGGTACTGATGAACAGCTCGCTCTCGCCGAACTCGATCACGTGATAGGTCCCGCCTCCCTGCTGGTTGTGCTCGCCGCAGGAGACAGGAGGCATCGGCGCGAGGCCCGCTTCAGTCAGCACGGCCGTTGCCCGGCGGAGCTGCTCGTCCTGGTCGGGACGGATGGGTGGCTCGGTGCAGAGGGCTTCGATACGCCACCGCGGATCGCTCTGTCGTTCGCAGCCGCTCGCGTACTCATGCAGGATCGCGCTTCGGAGTTCGTCGTCCAGACCGGCTATCTCGATCCGCGGGCGCCCCAGGGTGTCGTAGATGAGTCGGGTCTCATCAGCGTCGCCGGTGAGGCGATGCAGCGCGTATGCGGACCAGAGCTTCGCCTCGACCGTCAGCGCCTCGTCGAGGTAGCCGCGGATTCGTTTCGGATCCGACAGCAGCGACTGGGCCAGGTACGCGACACCACAATCGGGGTCCGCCAGCGCGTCAGTCACGTCCGCTCCGGCCCGATGCCGCATCCGGACGTGGAAGGCACGGTCCTCGGGCCGCTTGTCGCCGAGGTCGGCCAGGACCACCTCCACCCCGTACCGGATCACCAGCGCGTCCAGCCCGGCCTCGCCGACCCCGCGCCAACGCGGCCACGGAGAAGCCGCGAGCGATGCCAACCCACGTGCGGCCGAGCGATCGCCGAGCATGCCGCGTGTCTTGAGGATCGCCTCGGGCATCCCGTACGAACGCTCGTGCTGCCGGTCTTCGTGCTTCAGCCAAGGCAGCAGCTCCGCCCGGCCCGCGAGAAGGTCGAGAAGCGCGATGCGAACCTCGGCCACATCGTCCGGATCGCACACGCGTGAGATCAAGTTGGCGACATGCCGTTCCGGTACCCGCTCGGCCAGCGCGTGCGCGCAGGGCCTGCGGCGCCACCACGGGTGCGCCGGCTCGGCCACGTATAGAGCGAGTTCGTCGGCGTCAAGCTCCACTAGGCCAGCGATGTCGGCCTGCCCTGCGCCGGGCACCAACATCTCGATGTTCCTCATTCGCGGATGCTAGTGCCCCAAGGACCCGCAGTTCGACCTCGCAGCGATCAAGAACTCGACGCCACGACCGAACTGCGGGACGGGGCACTCATTTGCTGTGCGAAAGCGGGCGGCGCCGTCACGGCGTCATTCGAATTGCCATCGGCTGGCGCATACGCGTCGCCGGAACATGCGACCTCACCGGTCTCATGCCCCCGACGCCCGCCTCACCACGGTCCGGCCAGGCGAAGCCCGGCCACTTCCGCGTGGCAAGGACTTCGCGCTGCCTCGGCCTGTCCGGGCCACGCCGCCGCGCTGCCCCGTACGGGGCGAACGCCTAGCCGGCCTCTCGACTGCTCGGACAGTGTCCATCGGTGCCGACGAGGCCGGCGCACATGCGCCCCCCCCTGGGACCGCGCCTGTCTGGCGCCTGGTCAGGAGGTGAGTACGGCACGCCCCTCGGCGATGATGGCCGCCAGTTCCTCGATCTCCCCCGCACCGAGTGACGTGAGCGGCGGGCGAACCGGCCCGGCCTTGCTCCCCTCGAGGGTCACTCCTGCCTTCACCAGGGCCACCGCGTACCCCGGTGCCCGCTTGCGCAGCCTGACCAGCGGGTGGAAGAAGGCCCGCTGCAACGCGTCGATGCGCTCGTGGTCGCTCTCCTCGACGGCCCGGTGGAAGGCGAGGGAGATGTCTGGGGCGAAGGCGAACGCGGCCGAGGAGTACAGCTCCACGCCCAGGGCCCGGTAGGCCAGTTGGCTCGCTTCGGCGGTGGGCATGCCGTTGAAGAACTGGAAGTCCTTGCCGGACTCGCGCAGGGCCTCGCGTACGGCGGGGATGATGCGAGCCACGAGATCGAGGTCGCCGGTGCCGTCCTTGAGGCCCGTCACCGTGGGCAGTTGGGCCACTTCCGCCGCCGTCTGCTCATCGAATCGCGCGTTCGCCCGGTTGTAGACGATGACCGGGAGGGAGGTCTCCTCAGCGACCGCATGAGTGTAGGCGACGAGTCCTTCGGCGGGCGACTCGACCAGGTAGGGCGGCATGAGCAGCAGGCCGTCCGCGCCGGCTTCCGCTGCCGCCCGGGCGAAGTGCCGGGCCAGCCCGAGCGCGCCGCCTGCTCCGGCGTAGACCGGGGCTCGTCCGGCGACCGCGTCGACGGCGGTCCGTACCACCGCGGTGAACTCCTCGACGTCCAGAGCGTGGAACTCGCCGGTGCCGCAGGCGACGAACACTCCGCCGGGGCCGGCGTCGACTCCGGCCGATACGTGCTGGTGCAGCGCGGCGAGGTCGACCTCGCCGATGTCGGTGAAGGGCGTGACGGGAAAGAAGAGGACGCCTTCAAGCATGGGGGTCTCCATTGTCTGGGGCAGCGGTGCAGCGGTGGACGGGTGGGACAGCGGCCGGAGTCGGCGGATGCCGGGCGGCGGCCTGCTTTCGGGGGGCCCGGAGCAGGGGGCGGGGGTGTCGGGTCAGGCCGGCGTTGAAGCGCTCGGGCGCACCACGTTGGCGAGTGGTCGGCCCTGCTCCAGCCGGTTGATGTTGTCGGCGATCTCCGCCGCGCGCGCGGCGAAGGTATCGGTGGTGTGGCCTGAGTGGTGGGGGGTCATCAGCACGTTGGGCAGGCGGTGGAACGGCAACCGACTGGGCACTGCCGGCGGGCCGGACCACCACACGTCCAGAGCGGCGCCGGCGATGGTGCCGGAGTCGAGCGCCTGGTAGAGCGCCTCCTCTTGCACCACCGGCCCGCGGGACACGTTGATCAGCAGGCTTTGCGGTCTCATGGCCGCAAGTTCGTCGCGGCCGATCAGTCCGCGGGTCTCTGGGCTGAGAGGGACGGTGACCACCACGACGTCGGATTCGGCCAGCAGGTCGGGCAGTCGGTCATTGCCGCCGATCCAGTCGGTCCGCAGGTCGTCGGGGATCGGTGCGGAGGGGTTGCGGCGCACGGCGCGTATTCGCAGGCCCACTGCCTGGCAGAGCCGGGCGACTTCGGTGCCGGTCTCACCGAACCCGATGATGCCCATCCGGCGGCCCTCCACCGTCGTCCCGAACGGCAGTTCTGGATCGACGGCCACGTTGCGCCAGTGTCCGGCCCGCAGTGCGCGGTCGGCGTTCAGGACGTCACGGGACAGCATCATGACGGACATGAGCACGTGCTCGGCGATGGAACGGCCGTGATGGTGCGTGGTCGCGACGGCCACCTGCGGGCCGAGCGCGTCCAGCGGGATGCCGTCGTAGCCGGCGCCGACGACATGGACGAGACCGAGCCGGTCGGCGCGCCGGGCGTCTTCGGCACTCAGGTGCGAACCGACATACACCTCGATGTCGTTGATGGCGTCGGAGATCCGTGCCGCGGGCCAGTGGCTGGACTCCAGCCAGGTGTGCCGGCCCTCGGTGCGCGCTGTGAGCGGTTCGTGGAACCGGCTCAGGATGCGGTGGTTGAGCATGATGCGCACGGTTGAGTCACCACCGGGGGGTCTTGGTCGAGAAGGTGGAGTCGTAGCGGCGCATGTAGCCGGTGTCGTCGCGGTCGCGCAGCCCGCAGTCGAGGTACTGCTGGTGGAGCCGGGCGAGTGCGTCCCGGTCCAGTTCCACTCCCAGGCCGGGAGCCGTCGGGACGGTGACGCGGCCCTCGCTGAACCGCAGCGCCTCGGTGTCGACCACGTCCTCGTCCGGCTGCTTCCACGGCCAGTGGGTGTCGCAGGCATAGGACAGGTGCGGTACGGCGGCGCCCAGATGGGTCATCGCCGCGAGGCTGATGCCCAGATGGGAGTTGGAGTGCATGGACAGGCCCAGGCCGAAGGTGTCGCAGAGGGTGGAGAGCTGGACGCAGCGCCGCAGACCGCCCCAGTAGTGGTGGTCGGACAGGATGATGCGCACGGATGCGCGGGCCACTGCCGGGGCGAGGTCGTCGAAGGAGACGACACACATGTTGGTCGCCAGAGGGGTCGCCGTCCGCGCGGCCACGGACGCCATGCCGTCGATGCCTTCGGTCGGGTCCTCCAGGTACTGCAGCACTCCGTCCAGTTCACGGGCGACGCGCAGTGAAGTCTTCGGGCTCCAGGCGGCGTTGGGGTCCAGACGCAGGGGCAGGTCGGGGAAGGTCTGACGCAGGGCCCTGATCGCCGCGGTCTCCTCGTCGGGCGGGAAGACGCCGCCTTTGAGCTTGAGGGAGGAGAAGCCGTACGTGTCGATCATCCGGCGGGCCTGGTCGACCAGGCCCGCCGGATCGAGGGCGGCGCCCCAGTCGTCGTCCTCCTGTCCCGGGTGTCCGGCCCATTTGTAGAAGAGGTAGCCGCTGTAGGGGACCGAAGGACGTACTGCTCCTCCCAGCAGGTCGCTGACCGGCCTGCCGATCAGCTTGCCCTGGATGTCGAGGCAGGCGACGTCGAACGGTGACATGACCCGGTCCACGGCGCTGCTGCCGGTGACCATTCCGGACATGCCGTCGCCGCCGGTGGTGTCCGGGCCCAGCGCACGTGTGGTGCGGGCGACCAGGTCGTTGAGGTTCCAGACATCGAGGCCGGTCAGTTCTTCGGCGGCGCGGCGCAGCCGTTCCAGGTGGAGGGTGCCGCCGTAGGTCTCGCCGATGCCGGTGACACCGGACTCCGTGGTGATCTCCACGATCGTGCGCAGCGCATAGGGCTCGTGCACGCCGACCGTGTTGAGCAGCGGGTAGTCCCGGAAGGCCACGGGGGTCACGGTGACGTCGGCGATGCGAGCTGCGTTCCCTGCCATCAAGCCATCCTCATATGTAGTCGGCGTTCTCATTTGTAGACAGCGAGGTGGGAGGCTGTCAATGGCCGTGTCCCGCAGTCCGCGGGAACGGGGCCGCGTCGCCGCGCTGTTGATGTGGCCGGGAGACGGGTCACCGGCACGGAAGCGGGCACCCGTCGACACCCCTCGGTCACGGAACCGGTGTGACCAGGGCGCCCTCGGTGAGGAACCGCTGCAGGTTGTCCAGGACCAACTCGCCCATCGCCCGGCGCGTCTCGCGCGTTCCGCTGGCGACATGGGGAAGCAGGACCACCCTGTCCGACTCCATCAGCGCCTGTGGCACGTTCGGTTCGTCGGCGAACACGTCGAGTGCCGCACCCGCGATCCGCCCTTCCCGCACCGCGGCGACCAGGGCCGACTCGTCGACGACGGTGCCGCGAGCGACGTTGACCAGGTAGCCCCGAGGTCCCAGCGCCTCCAGCACCTCCGCCGAGACCAGCCCCCCGGTGCCCGCCCCGCCGGCGACGGTGACGACCACCGCGTCGCACTCGGTGGCCAGCATCCGCGCGGTGGGCAGGTAGCGGTAAGGAGCGTCGGGCACCGGAACCCGCGAGCAGTACGCGATGTCTGTACCGAAGCCTTCGAGCCGGCGCGCGACGGCCCGGCCGATACGGCCCAGCCCGAGGATGCCCACCTTCTTCCCGCTGACCCGGGAGGTCAGCGGGTAGGGTGCCGCACGCCACCGGCCGGCCCGCACGTATCGGTCGGCGGCCGACAGTTCGCGCATGACGTCGATCAGACCGCCGACGGCGAGGTCGGCCACACAATCCGTGAGCACGTCGGGGGTGTTGCTGACGTCGATGCCGCGCGAGCGGGCATGGGCCACGTCCGTGGTCTCGTAGCCCACGCCGAAGTGGACGATGGCCCCGAGTCCGGGCAGCGCGTCCATCAGCGAGTTGCCGACGCCCCATCGCGCGCTGGTCACCGCGGCGACCACGTTGTGCGCTTCCTCGCGCAGGTAGGCGGCGGGATCGGGCAGTTCGTGCAGACGCACGGTGTGGTAGCGGTCGGCCAGCGTTCTCTCCAGCTCGGGGAGCAACGCAGACACCTGGAGCACGGTGCGCGGGGCGGTCCGGTCACCGGGGGCGGCGTGGTGGGGCATGGCGGTGTTCCCGTCTTTGTCGAGGATTGCCGTGCGCACGCGCACGGCGCCGGCTGGCGCGCAGTCAGGACCGGGGCGGGACACGGTGGCGATCTGTCACCGCTGCGAGGCCGGGCCGGGCGGCGAAAGTCCCGGAACCGATGCAGCGACGGGCCCGGGACGACAGATCCGTCACTGCTCATGTCTTGACGCTGCCACAGCCGCAGTTTAGCTTCGGCGTTCATGGATGCGGACCGTGTACGCAAATATAAACAGCGTAGGGGGTCGGCCCGAACTCGGATCGCGACATATCAGCACTCCCCCGGAGATACGCCGACGATGAAGTCCCCCGTTTCTTCCACTCCGCCCGAACGACGGCGGCCCCGCCCGACGACCGCGATACTCCTGGCGGGCACGATGCTGCTGTCCAGCGGATGCGCCGTGGCCAACAGCGCCGGCGGCGACGCCGGACAAGCCGACGGCCGTACCCTGCGCGTGGTGCTCACCCAGGAACCACCGACGCTGGAACCCTGCGAAGCCTCACTGACCGGTACCGGCGTCGTCGTCCGGTCCAACATCACCGAGCCCCTCGTCGAACGTGACCCCGTCTCCGGCGAACTGCACCCCCTGCTCGCGACCGGCTGGAAGCAGACCGGTCCTCGCACCTGGACCTTCGAAACCCGCAGCGGGGTGACCTTCCAGAACGGCGAGCCGTTCACCGCGAAGGACGCCGCCTTCTCCATCGAACGGGCCGTCAACTCCGACCTCGCCTGCAACGTCGAGGGCTATGTCTTCGGCAACGACGACCTGAAGGCGGAGGCGGTCGGCGACAACCGGCTGACCGTCACCACCGCCGAGCCCGACCCCATCCTTCCGCTGCGCCTGAGCTTCCTGGAGATCGTTCCGCGCACCACCGACGCGAACGCCAAGGTGCGCGTCCCGATCGGCACCGGCCCCTACGCCGTGCGTTCGTGGCAGGCCGGAACCGCGATCTCCCTCAGTCGCTACGACGGCTACTGGGGCGAGGCTCCCGACTTTCCGCGGGCCCGCTACGTCTGGCGCAGCGACGCCGGCGTCCGGGCCGCCATGATCGACAAGGACGAGGCGGAGATCGCTGTCGCACTCGACTCGACGGAGGCACAGAAGGACACGACCGCCGCCTATCCCAACAACGAAACGACCGCCCTGCGGCTGGACGGCCGCGAGGCGCCCCTCGACGACCTCAGGGTGCGCCGGGCCATCGACCTGGCCGTCGACCGCCAGGGCATCATCGACGCCCTGCTCGGCGGACTGGCCGAACCGGCCGGCCAGCTCGTCCCACCCGGAGTGGTCGGACACAGCGACGAGATCGAGCCGACCCGGCAGAACGTGGCCACGGCCCGGGCCCTGGTGAAGGAAGCGAAGGCCGACGGCGTACCCACCGGCCGCACCATCACCCTGGTCGCCCGCAACGGCATGTTCTCCGGGGTGTCGGAAACCGCGGAGGCCCTCCAGTACCAGATGGAGCAGATCGGGCTCAACGTACGGGTACGCATGGCCGACACCGCCACCCAACTCCAGTACCAGCTCCGACCGCTGCCGAAGAACGTCGGGCCCATCGCCCTGCTGATCATGCACGGCAACCAGGCCGGTGACGCAGCCTTCACCACCAGCCAATACCTGCTCAGCGACGGCCCGCAGTCCACCTTCGGCACCAAGGACCTCGACGGGCGCATCTCCGACGCGGGCCTGCTGTCCGGCACGAAGCGCCAGAACGCCTTCGCCGACCTGCTCGCCCGGCAGAACGACACCGTCGTCCAATACACCCACATCGCCCATATGAGCGGACTGCTCGGCCTGTCACCGTCGATCCGGTACGAGCCGAACGCCGCATCCGGGGACGAACTGCGGCTGGCCGAGGTCCGCCGCGCCGAGGCGGCGAAGCACTGACATGATCCCCTTCCTGCGCAAGCGCATAGTCTCCAGTGCCATCCCCCTGCTGTTCGTGGTATTGGGCGTCTTCTTCCTGGCCCGCATGACCGGCAACCCGGTCGACCTCTACCTCCCTCTGAGCGCCACCGCCCAGCAGCGCGCCGAGTTCTCCACCGCTCAGGGCTTCGACCTGCCGGTGCTGGCGCAACTGTGGAACTACCTCGCCGACGCCGCGACCCTGGACTTCGGCACCTCGCTGCGGACCGGGCAGCCAGCCACCGACATGGTGCTCGACGCCTTCCCGGTCACCCTGCAACTCGCCGGTGTGACCATGCTGCTCGCCATCACCGGAGCAGTACTGGTCGGCAGCCTGGCCGCCTACCGCCCCAACTCCCCGGCCGACCGGATCGCCAGCCTGTTGTCGATGACGGCCGCAAGCATCCCCGACTTCTGGTTCGCCATCATGGGCGTACTCGTCTTCGGTGTGAGCCTCGGCTGGCTGCCGACCTCCGGAACCCTCGGCGGACCCGAGATCTGGGTACTGCCCATCGCCACTTTGCTGATCCGCCCCTTCGGAGTGCTGGTCCAAGTGGTGCGCGGCAGCATGGTCTCCGCGCTCTCCGCGCCCTACGTCAAGATCGCCCGCAGCAAGGGCGCCACACCCCAACGGGTCGTCTTCGGCCACGCCCTGCGCAACGCGGTGACACCGGTACTGACCGTGGCGGGAGACCTGACGGTCGGCCTGGTCAACGGAGCGGTGATCGTCGAGACGATCTTCGGCTGGCCCGGCATCGGCAAACTCATGATCGACTCCATTCTCCAGCGCGACTTCGCGGTCCTCCAGGCGGCCGTGCTCCTGACCGCGGTGACGATCTTCGTGCTCAACATCCTGGTCGACGTCTGCCACGCGCTGACCGACCCCCGTGTACGACAGGCGGTGCCGGCGTGAGCCGAACAAGCAGCATGACCCGTGAAGACCCCACCACCGCGGACCCCACCCAACCCACACGCCCCGGGGCAAAATGGTGGCGGATGCTGGGCCGCGACCGCGCAGCGGCCGCCGGAGCCGCCATCCTCACCCTGGTCGTACTCGTCGCACTCTTCGGCCGACTCGTCATAGGCGACCGCGCACAGCAACAGGACCTGGACTCCTCGCTGCGGCCACCGTCCCTGACCGACGGGGTGTACGGACTGCTCGGCACCGACGTCCTGGGACGCAGCGTGCTCGCCCGGCTGGTCGACGCCGCCGCGACAACACTGTCCGTGGCCGTCCCGGCCGTACTGTGCTCGCTGTTGATCGGTTCCGCCCTGGGCCTGTGGGCCGGCTACCACGGCGGCCGACGCGAGAGCGTCTGCCTGCGCGTCGCCGACGTCATCCTCAGCTTCCCCTCGCTGCTGATCGCGGTGGTCGTGCTGTACGTCTTCTCGCCCAGCGCGCTGAACCTTGTACTGATACTCGCCGTGGCCCGCATCCCGGTCTATCTGCGCACGGCGCGGGCGGAGGCAGCCGAACTGCGCAGCCGCCTGTTCGTCGACGCGGCCCGCACCTTCGGCACCCCCAGCCGGCACATCATCCACCGGCACATCCTGCCGATCGCCCTGCCGACACTGCTGACGGTCGCCACCCTCGACTTCTGCTTCGTCATGCTCACCGAGTCCTCCCTCAGCTTCCTCGGCATCGGCATCCAGCCCCCGGACGTCAGCTGGGGCCTCATGGTCGCCCAGGGACGCCAGTACCTGCAGACCGCCTGGTGGATCACCGTGCTGCCAGGACTCGCCATCGTTCTCACCACGGTCTCCGCAACGCTCCTCGCGGCCTGGGCCCGCATCGCCTCCGACCCCGCCCAGCGCTGGCGACTCACGCTGCCCACCAAGCGCCGCGGTGCCTCCGCCGCCGTACCCCCGGAGATGATCCCGTGACGACCACCGCCGTACCTTCACCGCCCCGCGCCGACACCCCCGCGCTGGACGTCGAAGGACTCTGCGTCGACCTGACCACGCACGCAGGACGGGTGCGCGCCGTCGACGGCGTCAGCTTCAGCGTCCACCGCGGCCGCACCCTCGCCCTCCTCGGCGAGTCGGGCTGCGGCAAGTCGATGACCGCACTGTCCGTCGTCGGACTGCTGGACCCCGCAGCCGACGTGACCGGCGGCGCCATTCGGGTCAGGGGCAACGACACCCTGCGCATGAGCCCGACCGAACGCCGCAAACTCGCCGGACCCGTGCTGTCGATCGTGTTCCAGGACGCCCTGACCGCCCTCAACCCCGTACAACCGGTGGGCCGGCAGATCGGCGAACCGTTCCGCATCCACCAAGGGCTCTCCCGCCGCCAGGCCCAGGAGAAGGCGATCGAGCTGATGACCCGCGTGGGCATCCCCGAGCCCCGACAACGGGCCCGCGCCTACCCGCACCAGTTCTCCGGCGGCATGCGGCAGCGCCTGCTGATCGCCATGGCCGTCGCCCTGAACCCCGACGTGCTCATCGCCGACGAACCCACCACCGCTCTGGACACGACGGTACAGGCGCAGATCATGCGGCTGCTGCGCGATCTCCAGGACGAACGCGACATGGCCGTCGTACTGATCACTCACGACCTCGCCGTGGTCGCGCAGCGCGCGGACGACGTGGTCGTCATGTACGCAGGAACAGTCGTGGAGAACGGGCCGGTGCGCGACGTCTTCGCCGACCCTCGTCACCCCTACACCCGGGGCCTGCTCGACTCGGTTCCCGAACACGCCGTGCGCGGGCGCCCGCTGCCGGCCGTGCCCGGAAGCCCACCCGAACTGAGCGCAGTGCCGTCCGGATGCGTCTTCCAGGACCGCTGCCCGCTGGTGCACGAACGCTGCATCCAAGTACGGCCACCCCTGCGCCCCCTCGGTGACAAACGCTCGGCCGCCTGCCACATCTCCGAGGAGCTCCCCCATGCCTGACAGCCACTTCACCACCGCTACCGAAACAGCCCGCGCCGACCGAACACAGCAGACCCCACCCCTGCTCGAAGTCCGCGGCGTCACCAAGACCTTCGGCAGCGGCCGCCGCCGGCTGACTGCCCTGGACGGAGTGGACATACGGCTCGGCCGCGGTGAAACCCTCGGGCTCGTCGGCGAATCGGGCTGCGGCAAGTCCACCCTGGCCCGAGTGCTGCTCGGCCTGGAACATCCGGACGCGGGCACGGTGCGGTTCGACGGCACCGACCCCTTCGCCCTGCGCGGCAAGGACCTCCTGGCCTGGCGCCGCCGAGTCCAGATGGTCTTCCAGGACCCCTTCGCCTCACTCAACGCACGCATGTCGGCCGCCGACCTGATCGGTGAGCCCTGGCGCACCCACCGGGACGTGGTAACCGGCACCAAGGCTCGGGAGAAGCGTGTCCGCGAACTGCTGTCCCTGGTCGGACTGCGCGACAGCGACGCCCACCGCTACCCCAACGAATTCTCCGGCGGGCAGCGCCAGCGCATCGGCATCGCCCGCGCGCTCGCGCTCGACCCGGACCTCATCGTCTGCGACGAGCCGGTCTCCGCCCTGGACCTGTCAGTACAAGCCCAGGTACTGAACGTCCTGTCGGAACTGCGCGAACGCCTCGGCGTCGCCTACCTGTTCATCTCCCACGACCTGTCAGTGGTGCGGTACATCTCCGACCGCGTGACCGTGATGTACCTGGGCAAGGTCATCGAACACGGCGACACCGAGAACGTCTTCGAACGCCCACAGCACCCCTACACCCAGGCGCTGATATCGGCGGCGCCGGTCCTGGACACCTCCCAGGCCACCGGCGACCGGGAGATCCAACTCCAGGGAGAGATCCCCTCACCCTTCGACGTCCCGTCAGGCTGCCGCTTTCGCACCCGCTGCTGGCGTGCCGAGGACCGGTGCGCCGACGAGGTACCACCGCCGGTCGCACGCAACACCCAAGGCGCGGCCGACCCGCACACGGCATGGTGCCACTTCCCACTCGCAACAGAGTCCGCGTAAGCACCAACGACGCGGACTCCCCCGCCCTCCCTGACGGTGAGCGTCCGCACACCACTCAACGACCCTTTCAAACCAGCTGCAGGTGCCATCGAGGAAGGTCATGGGCGGACGATCGCCATCGGTGCTCCGCCGCACAATGCGGGGCTTGCATGCCGGCCAGCCCCAACGGGGCTGCTGTGCGTCGCAAAATCGGTCGACAGGCGGAGCCGTGAGCACTGTGATGGCTGCGACTGCCCGCCGCACGGAGCGGGCCGGCCACGGGAGGGCTCTTGGTAGCTGAGAGAACCGCAAACACACGCCCCCGGATCGACGAGGCACTGGTCAGACGCTTGATCGACACGCAGTTCCCGCAGTGGGCAGGGCTGGCCCTGAAGCTGCTCGACCCCGCTGGATCCGACCATGTGATCTACCGGTTGGGCGACGAGTTGTCCGTCCGGCTGCCCCGCCATGCCGGAGCCATCGGGCAAGCCAGGAAGGAATTCCAGTGGCTGCCCCGACTCGCCCCGCACCTTCCCCTGGCCATCCCGGTACCAGTAGGGGTGGGCGACCCCGACTTCGGATATCCGTGGCCGTGGGCGGTGTTCCGCTGGCTGGACGGCGAGGTGGCCACCGTCGACGCACTGGGCAACTCCTCCAGGGCCGCAGTTGAACTGGCTCAGTTCCTGGCCGCCCTGCAGCGGTTCGCACCCGGGGACATGACCGCCGATAACACCAGGGAAGACCTCACCGGCCGCCCGTTGTCCGTCCGGGACCGCGCGACGCGGGACGCCATCGCCGAGGTCGACGGCGTGTTCGACACGACAACGATGACGGAACTGTGGAACGCGGCACTGAGCACGCCTGGATGGGACCGCTCTCCGGTGTGGTTTCACGGCGACTTCCACACCGGAAACCTGCTGACCTCCGACGGCCGCCTCAGCGCCGTCATCGACTTCGGCGGGCTCGGCATGGGCGACCCTGCCTGCGACCTGATGATCGCCTTCACCTTGATGTCGGCAAAAAGCCGAGCCGTCTTCCGAGATGCGCTCGGCGTGGACGACGCCACCTGGATGCGGGGCCGCGGCTGGGCCCTGGCCACCGGCCTGAACG
This sequence comes from Streptomyces cadmiisoli, assembly GCF_003261055.1. Classification (NCBI taxonomy): domain Bacteria; kingdom Bacillati; phylum Actinomycetota; class Actinomycetes; order Kitasatosporales; family Streptomycetaceae; genus Streptomyces; species Streptomyces cadmiisoli. The sequence goes on along the minus strand of NZ_CP030073.1, from coordinate 8,813,817 downwards.
CCTACACCACCTACGCCGCCGTCAACCCCCGGGTCGCCGCCCAGACGACCCGGCAGATCACCCAAGCCATCATCGGCTAGCAACGCCAACACAATGACGTAGCTGCCGGTGGTTGATCAAGCAACAAGCAAATTTGAGGAACGCTTCGTGGCTGTCGGCCCGCCGTTCCCACCGGAGCGCCGCTCACGCCGCGGAAGCAGCGCCTCCAGGCGGTCCCGCAGCTCATCCGACACGATTCACGGCGAGGTCCCCGCGCACGTCCGAACGCTCAACTACCCTCTCGGACACGGCACTGAGCCTTTTCCAATTGCATACCTGTGCTCATCGGCCTGCTGACGACCGAACCGATCTGTAGCGAGTCCATGAGCAGCAGATCCGCAGTCGGTCCCGACGGCCCAGACGCTTCGCCGAGCATGGTCAGCGGCGCTGACAGCCGGGGTTAGAAAGGACTTAGCCCTCCGGCAGCTCATATGAGGCGAACCAGTGGGGGAACGGTCCGGCTGAGGGCGGGAAGGCGAACGGCGGGGTGCGGTCGGTGAGCAGGCGCAGCACGAACTCGCCGGTGCCGCAGTCGAAGCGCTGCCACTCACCGTCCGGGTACTGCACCAGAACCGGCCAGTCGTCGGGATCGGCCGGTCCGGTCAGCCAGTGGAAGGTCTGCTCCTGCTCGGAGGTCCCCCATGTGAGCAGGCCGCCGGGGGCGGGGTGGACCGGGTATGGCCGGAACAGGTCGGCGTACCGCGCCATGTTCTGGCCCCAGGAGACCAGATCCGTGCCCAGCGCACCCGGCACCAGCAGGTCCAGGTACTCGTCGAAGCTGCCCGCGCCGAAGGCGTCGACGATGTCCTTGTAGTCACCGGGCAGCGCGGTGCCCAGCGCGGCCTCCGTCGCGGCCCAGTCGACGCCGCACCGATCGGGCTCCGTCCACCCGGTGGCCTCCCTCAGCAACTCCACCCACCCGACACCGGGCCGGCGGGTGAACGCGCGCCGGGCGAGGATCACGACGCGGCGCGGGCCATCGGCGGTGGCCGTCACACCGTAACCGAACCAGTGCTCGGCCAGCACCCACCCGCGCAGCTCCAGCAGCCCGCCCTCCCCGCCGATAGGGAGCCCACCCTCCCCGCCCACCGGCGGACCGTCGGGCACCCCTGCCGCCCTACCCCCGACGACCCACGCACGTACAGGCAGACCCGCCCCGTCGACCACTTCCGCAGCGACGCGCTCCAGCTCGGCCAGATCCTCCGCGTCACTGGGCACACAGACATGCCCTGCCCCATGATTGGGCAGCGGGCAGTGCAATTCGGGCGCGCGCCAGGCGTCGTTCAGACGGGCGCGCAAAGCAGAGGTGTCCACGCGGCCAAGTGAACAGCACGGCACTGACATTGAGCCTTTTCTGCCTGCATCAGCAGTACGCCGTTGGGCTGATAACAGGATGAAGCCCCTGGTAGGCGGGTTGTCGACCAAGATCACCAATCTGTCAGGAGCTTCCGCGTGCTTGTCTACCCGTCCGGTATCGACCTGTCCAGTCGCACTCTGCAGCACCAATCCGGTCTCCTCGCAGGCTACCGCCGTCGGATCGGCTCCCGGTGGCGGCGCCTGACCTGTGGCCGGCAGGCCGTGCTCGTCCTGGCCCACCCGCGCTGCGGTGACACCTACGCCCGCCTCCGCAGCAGGCTTCCGCATCGGGATCGCGACGGTCCACCGGTACATACGCGAGGCCGTCGACCTCCTGGCCGCTCTCGCGCCCACGCTGCAACAGGCCATGACGACGGTGCGGAAGAAGGCGTGCGTGATCCTCGACGGCACCGTGCCGCCGATCGACCGCATCGCCGCCGACCGGCCGTACTACTCGGGGAAGAAGAAGCACCACGGGATGAATGTGCAGGTCCTCGCGGATCCAGCCGGCCGCCTGATCTGGGCCTCGGACGCGCTACCCGGAGCCGTGCACGATCTGACCGCGGCCCGGACCCACGGCATTCCCGCCGCTCTCGCCGCTGACGACGTCAAGTGCTGGGCTGACAAGGGGTATCAGGGCGCAGGCCCTGCTGTCCGCGTCCCGTTCCGAGGCAAGAACCTGCGCGGCTGGCGTCGTCATCATCACAACCGCGATCACGCCAAGATCCGCAGCCTCGGTGAACGCGGAATGGCTACCCTCAAATGCCGGCGCCTCCTGAGGAAGCTCCGCTGCAGCGACCACCCGGATCACCGCCATCGGCCATGCCGTCGTCGCACTCGAACCAGCCACCTGATCAAGATGGAAAGGGCTCACTCAGCGACGATCCACCTCATTGTGTCAGCCGCTGCTAGGCCAGTGAGCAGGTCAAGAAATGTGAAGAAGCTGGTACTCGGACACCTTTTCAAACCCCATGCGCGCGTAGACGGGTGCGCCCAGTTGGCTGGATTGAAGAGAGCCGATACGCAGCCCTCTCTGCCGCCCCGCATCCAAGGCCGCGGAGGTAAGCAGTGCACCGATACCCTGGCGGCGGTGGGATGCCGCCGTCGACACCACGTAGATCCCGGCCACTCCGTGAGCTTCCCTCATAAGCGCGGTCCCTACGGCTTCCTGACCGATACGGGCAATGAAACGAACCACTCGAGAAGAATCTGATCGGCCCGCTTCAACCCGCACAGCAAGGTCCAGCAGTTCTGGCTCGATGCCGAATGACGGACAGTATGTTCGAACCCATTCAACGAGAGAATCAGAGCTCTCCACGGTCTCGATCTTCAGGTCCGGCGGTCCTGCAACCTCGGCGACTCGATCCAGTGGAACAGCCATGATCGGCACTGTGCCGATTCTTTCGGCGCCCTGTGCAATAAGCTTGTCGGCGACGGAACGCTCACTGTCCGGCCCTACCCACCACAGCCACGGCATGCCAGCCAGGCAACTCTTTGCCCGAGCGACAGATATATCTATTTCGTGACTCTTCTGCAGTCGAAGAACTCCGTTGAGTTGGCCATTTGCGACGCCGCTACGGTAATAGGTGAGGCTATCATCGGCGCTGGCTTCCTGCCCCCAGCCCAGCCAGTACTCTCGAAAGTTGGCAAGCTGGGGCTCAAGGTCGGTAACCGTTGACGCAATCATAGAATTTGATCTCCAGAGCACGGACCGCGACTTTTTCGCACGGATCGGCTTTCACTGCTACCCTAGGCATTCGGTTCGTAGCCCGGCATTCTTTCATGTCATGCCATGACATCGGCGGCCTTCAAGGCCGTATCGTTGCTGACTGGCAAGTCATGCGACTATAAACATCTCGGCCGGGGTGGTCAATTCTGGCGCGCAGATTCCAAAGCGGTGTCGCCCAAATTCAAGAGGATCACCAAAGTACGGAGTACGTCGGCGCCGATCGGCCCGACGGCGAGGATCGCTATCAAGAATGCAACCGCCGCGCCGCGGAGCCAGAAGACCCTGTTGATACAGCGAACTTGCTCCAGCAAGAGGCGACGGCAGCGGGGAAGAGCACCACCATAGGACACCTTCTCCAGCGCTCAGCATCGGCAAATTGTACGAGGAAGTCACATCAATTGAATTCTAGAGCCAACCTGCAGGAAGAGGGGTCGACAACCCCGGATTCGATATAAGGTCTGGTCATCTACGGGGAGTGGATTCGATGCCGCCACCCTTACCGCACGGTATCGACTGTCACGCCGCAACGAATCTTATGACTCAGTACAAATATCGACGATCGGAACACGGAATGACTGACGGATCTCCAATTGACAAAACCGGGCTAGAGTCGGTTGACGGATTTCCTTTCGAGGTCTACGTGAGTCCCGGCGGAATTGAGCGAGGGCGAGCAGTTGCAGAACGTGCGCAGCGGACGTCGGAGTGGCTGGCCTTGACCGTCGGCGCACCGTCATTGCCACCGGTTCTTGTGGTGGGTGAGAAGCAGTGGGGCCAGGTCGCGGAGTACTCGGGGTACGGGGTGGTTCACGCCGGCTCCACTCGTGTCGTCATAGGTCAAGAACAGCCCGATTTCTGGGCGACTTTTATCGAAATGGTGTGGCCCGGGATAACACCGGAACGCCGCCAGAGCGCGCTCACGGCATTCGGGGGCGAGTTGGATCCGGCTCGGTTCGCCGACTTTTTCATTTCTCATGAGATAAGCCACCTTTCGCATGGAGAAGGGTGGGACAAAGCCCCGCAGTCGTTTTGGGCTCAAGAGCTCTTCGCCAACCTCGGCATGCTCGGCTACATCACAGAAGTGGAATCCGATCACATAACTGCTCTGGACGCTTTCGTCGAGGCGACCTGGAGTTCATCTGTCAAGTGGCCGGTTCAGGAGTTGGAACGCATCCGGGAGCCGGTTGAGGGCAACGGTGATGCCGGGGTCTGCAACTATGTATGGTTCGAAGTCGGCCTGATAGTCATAGCGAAGCGGCTATGGGGTGCGGCTGGGGCCGAGGGCTTCCGCCGGCTCCGGGATATTCTGGTCGGACCGGTTCTTTCCACTGCTCAGATTGCGGACGCACTCGCGGATGTTGATCCTGAGGTAGGCCAGGCGATTCGCAACTGGCCCCACTTTTCCTTTGACAAGAAATCTTGAGAACGTGAATCCGGAAATTGTTGACTCGGGGCCGACGAGCGCGGTCGGCGAATTTCCTGATCGAGGCCGCATGTCAGGTTGAAGTGCCGCCGTTCGGACGGTTCTTGAACCTGGCGACGAGCGGTGGCGGGGCCGCTCGTCCCCACGCTGCGGGTCGGGATCGGGCAGGCGTCCAAGGCTGGCGATCAACGCGGGAAGTGCACGGCCGAGGCTGACGTCAACTCAGGCCACGCAGGCTGAATGGGACTGCACGGCCGTCCATCTGTCGCCGCAGGGTGCTCGCCCCGGTGGCGGTGCACACGCCTCGCACATGGACGCCGCAGTCGAACTGGGCGAGCGGGAGCAAAGCAGCGGCCCCGGCATCGACGACTGGGCAAGTGGGCTCAGGCCGGTGTGATCCGCACGGTCTCCGCCCAGGCCGGGGGCTGCGGCGCGTCCGGTCCGATCAGGGCGACGATGAGGCGGCACCTGACGGGCTCGTCGGGCCAGGGGGTGTGGCCGTCGGTGAGGACGACGACGATCTGCGGGGGCTCGGGGGCGGCGAGCGCGGCCCGGATGCCCACGGTCATGTCGGTGCCGCCGCCTCCGGCGAGTTCGACCTGATCGACGGCGGTGACCCTGGCGACGGCCTGGACATCGGCGTCGCAGGCGAGGACGGCAACCCGGTTGCCGCCGATACCGACCTCGCGCAGCACGCCGGAGATCTCAGCGAGGGCTGCGGCGAGGTCGTCGTCGCCCATGGAGCCGGACGTGTCGACGACGACGGCCACCCGGGGCAGCGGCCGGCGCAGGCTGGGCAGTACAACCCGGCCGCCGAGAACGGGGGTACGGCGCGAGGGGCGCCGGTAGGTGTAGTCGACGGCGCCGCCCGCCCAGGCGGCCTCGCGGACGGCGCCGGTGAGCGCCTTGCGCCAGTCGACGACAGGCTCGAGGGTCTGTTCGGCCCAGCGGCGCCAGCCGGCCGGGACCGAGCCGCGGGAGCGGTGGTGAGCGCGCACCGCCTCGGCGGTGTGGCGGCGCAGGGCTTCGGCCTCGACCGGGCTGAGACCGCTGGTGCTGTCGGAGCCGCCCTGTCCGAGGTCCCAGGGTGCCGGAACGCCGTGCGCGCCGGAACCGCAGTCGAGCCTGTGCGGCGAAGACGCGGGGATGCCGGGCAGGTACTCCTCGAAGAGTCCGCCGTCCGGCAGACCGAACAGGCCCGGTTCCATGCGGCCTTCGGGTAGGCGCAGTCCGTCGGTGAGCAAGTCGTCGTTGATCTCGCAGTCCTGGGCGATGTTGATTCGCAGCCGGTCCCGCTGGTCGGTCGCCGACAGGTACTCCGCCCGGCCGTGGTGGTCACGCAGCAGGTGGGCCGCCTCGTGGATCCACACGCCGGCCAGTTCCTCGATCGCGGTGGCCGCCACGAAGGCGGGTGCGACGTAGCACCGCCAGTGCCGGTCGACGGCCATGGTGCGTACCTGGCTGGTGGGCACGATCGTCAGGGCGTAGAGGGCGGAGGCGAGGTACGGGCGTGCCTCGGCTGCCTTGTAGCGCGCGGCAAGGAGCTTGGCTCGGTCCAGTTCCGGTGCGAGTTCGCCGCCGGTGGTCGCGGGAGTGGCGGGCACGGGGGCGCCGCTCAACGTGCGCCGGGCAGGGCGCCCGCGAGTTGGAGGAGTTCCAGGAAGGCGTCGATGCCCGCCGGGATGGGCCAGTCCGGCTCGCGCATCACGGCGAGGTCGCGGGCGGCGCGGGCGGCGACGTCGGGGACCCCGGCGTCGACGGCCTTGGCGAGGACCTCCCAGCCGGCCTCCCAGCGCGAGCGGGTGGGTTCGCTCTGTACGGCGGCGACGACGGCGATGAGGAAGGCCAACTGACGGTCGCCGCGGTCTGGCAGCGCGAAAGCGGACGGGTCGGCGAGCACGCGGTCGGGGTCGGGCAGGTCGAGGTTCTCCAGGTAGGACAGCAACTCGATGCCGGCGGCCTCGCCCACGGCGCCGATGACGGCGGCCGCAGTCGCCTGCTGCCCGGCGCCGGACGCGTAACCGGTGACGAGCAGCCGCAGCGCCGCCTCCCAGGAGCGGGGGGACGGCCAGGCGCGGCCGCGTCCCTCGGCCTCCTTCGGCATGTGGTGGACCAGGCCCGGGCGGGCGGTGAGGAAGCCGGAGATGACCCCTCGGGCGCGAGCGATCGCGCTGGAGACACGGGCGGGGTCGACGGTCGACAGAGCGGTCTGGGGCCAGATGCCGGCCATGCCGCGTGCGACGGTGCGCGGATCGTGAGTCCAGTCGAGGTGCACGAAACGGTTGGCGAGCGGCGCACTGAGGTGCCAGCCGTCGGCGGCGCTGGAGGGCGGGTTGGCGGCGGCGACGATCCGCACCGACTCGGGAAGAGTGAGGCTGCCGACACGGCGTTCGAGGACCACTCGCAGCAGAGCGGCCTGCACGGCGGGCGGCGCCGAGGACAGCTCGTCGAAGAACAGCAAACCGTGGCCGCGACGGGCAAGCCGGACGGCCCAGTCCGGAGGGGCCATCGGTACGCCGGTCGTGGCCGGGTCGTCGCCGACGATCGGCAGGCCGGCGAAGTCGGAGGGTTCGTGCACGCTGGCCACGACGGTCTCCAGCTGAACGCCGAGCGCGTCGGCGAGCTGCTGCATGCCGGCGGACTTACCGATGCCGGGCTCACCCCACAGCAGGACGGGTTGGTTCGCCGTCACGGCCAGGGCAAGGGCTTCCAGTTGCGGATTGCCGCCGGCCTCGGTGCGGGTGTCACGCAGTCGGGCGTTGAGCGCGTCAGCGGCGGCGAGCGGCGCGGGAACGCCGTCGGCGCGGGGCGCGGCGAAACTGGTCGTCATGCGGGAGTGTCCTCGTCGTGGGCCTCGGGGCCGGTAGGGTCAGCGGCCGGACCGGAGGGGTGCGGCGGGTCGAAGGGGTCGCTCTCGCCGAACGGGTCGGCTTCCTGGGAGGGGTACGGTCCGTCAACCGGATCCGGCTCCGGCACCTCTTCCCAGCCCGGCTCCTCGTCCCAGCCCGGCTCCTCGTCCCTTTCCCGCTCGTCCTGGTACTCCTCGAACCACTCGGAGCCGATGCCCGGATGCTCCTTCTGCACGCGGCGGCGCAGGAACATCAGGTCGGTCCGCCGGTAGCGGCGGATCACCTGGGCGAGCGAGAGCTCCATCTCGTCGACGACGTCGATGCGGGCGCCCGCGTCGAGGAGGTCCCGTACCAGTGCGGCCGAACCGCCGTGAGCGACTGCGTTCTGCAGGGGTGTGCAGTACTTCTTGTCCTGCCCCTCCAGGTCGACCCCGGCGGCGAGCAGCCGCGGCAGGAGCTCCCGGTGGTCGAGCAGGTGCAGGAGGTGCAGGAGGCTGCGCCCGTTGCCGTCTCTGACATGCGGGTCCCAGCCGGCGTCGAGGAGGCCCATGACCGCCGGCACGTCGCCGTGCTGGACGTACATGAACAGCTCGCGCCGCTGGGCCTGCAGCGCCCGTGGCAGCCGCCCCTCGCCCGTCGTCCACGCGAGCTGGGTGGCGAAGCAGCCGGAGATCGTACCGCCGAAGGTGTGCAGGGCCCGTTCACGCTGCTGCTCCTCCCGCGTGTGCGGGATGTCGAGGATTCCGTTCCTGGAGACGACCTCGTGCCAGACGCCGCCGCAGCGGACCCGCACCGGGTCGGCCGCCTGCGGGCCGGCCGGGCCGGTGGCGGGAGCCGCCTCAGGGAAAAGCGCGGCGGTCACCAGCGGGTGCAGGTCCTCGGGCCTGATCCGTCCCGCGCGCAACAGGCCGATGTCGGGGAGGCGCTGCCAGGCGTACGACGGCAGGATCGTGGTGCCCTCTTCCCGGCGACGCTCGCGGCCCACGATCCGTACGGCCGGCTCGTCGGCGTTCGTGACGTCCAGGGTGGCCCAGAGGTGGGCACGCCAGTGCACGGGTACGCGGAAGGTCGTACCGCGTCCGGCGTTCCACAGCAGGCGGAGTTCGGGCGCGAGACGGGCGAGGTCCACGGCGCCGTACGTGACGAGCTCGGCGACGTCGAGGTCCCGGAAGGAGTGTCGCTCCCGGGGCGGGGGCGTGAGGTCGAGTTCGAGTCCGGCAGCGGCATACGCCTCGACGTGCGCACCGCGGGCCTGCAGCACGGCGATCCATTCGGCGCGAGCGGCCGGGTCGGCGCTCCCCGGGTCCGTGTCGGGCAGTTCGTCCGGGGTGAGCGGGGTGCCGTCCGGACGCACGAACGGCAGGCGGCCGGTGGCGGCGGGACCGGCGCTGAGGCGCAATTCGCCTGCGCGCCGAGCGTCCCAGAAGCGGCGGGCGCACGTCCAGTCCTCCGTGCCGTACGACACGCCGTGGAGCTTGTCGGTCGTGCCGGCCGGGCGGGCGGGACCGAGGTGCAGGCGCAGTCGCTGCGGCCCCTTGAGCATCGGCAGGTTCGTCACGGACAGGACGGGTCCGGCGGTGCCGTAGAGAGCGAGGACGATGCGACGGCAGGCGGCGTGGGTGGTGTGGCCGCCGAGGGTGCGCGGCAGATGCCAGCGCAGCAGATCGGGTGCGAAGTAGCGCAAGTCGTCGGTCAGTTGGGCGGCCACTTCGGGGCCGTGGCGGTCGGCCACGCGCTCGGGGTCGAGATCGTCCGGGACGTCGACGGCGGCCGCGGCACAGGCTGCCCGCCAGTCGCCAGCCAGCCTGGCCTCGGTGGCAGACTCGATCATCCAGCCTGGCACGGCGAAGCGGCGGACACGAGCCCAGGAGGAGGCGTCGACGGGCGAGAGTGCTGCGGGCAGCGGTGTCGTGTGCCGGCTCATCGGTAGAGGCTGCCGATCGCGCGCAGGTCGGGGTGTGTAAGGCGGGCCGGGTGAAGCTGTTCGAAGAACGACCGCTTGATCCGTCGCGGCAGCCCTGGACCGAGGCCCACGTATTCGAGGCGATGTCCGCCGTCCAGGGCGGACAACAACGTCTTCGCGCCGCGGCCGGTAATGCCGGTGTGGCGCAGTTCGAGGCGCCGCAGGGGGCTGCCGGGGAGGGCTGTAGCGAGCGCGTGGGCGCCGCCGTCGCCGGTGGTGTTGCCCGGGGCGCCGAGGCTGCGTTCGGACATGGGACGTCCGAGATCAAGGGTGTCGATGCCGTCGAGTGCGTCCGCGAGGGCTCGTGCGCCGGAAGGGCCGACTCCATTGCCGCCGAGGCCCAACCGGACGGGGCGGTCGGCATCGAGCGCGGCCGCCAGGACCGCGATGCCCGCGTCGCCGAGGTGGTTGGCCGGGACGTAGAGCTCACGCACTCCGGCGTCGCGGACGAGCGCGGCGAGCAGCGGCGCTTCGGCTGCGGTGAGGCCGTTGCCGCCGAGGAAGAGGCGTTCGAGCGGGGCCTCGCGGTCCAGGAGCGTCTCGAGCAGGACACGCACTCCCTCGGCTCCGATACCGGAGTTGACCAGGTCGAGGGTGCGCAGCGTGGTGTTGCGCCGCAGTAGTCCGGCGAGGGTGCGGGCACCGGTTTCGCCGACGGGGTTCCGCTTGAGCCACAGAGCCCGGACGGTGTTGTCATCGGCGAGTGCCTCGGCGAGGGCGGTCACACCGGCCGGGCCGATGCGATTGCAGCCGAGATACAGGGTGCGCACCCCGTGACCGGAACCGGCGCGGCCCGCCTCGGCGAAAGCCTCGGCAAGGGAGCGCACGCCCTCGTCTCCGAGGGAGTTGGTGCCGAGCAGCAGATGCGTGGAGTGCGGGGAAGCAAGAGCCGCGGGTACGAGGCGGGCAGCGCCGTCAAAGCCGAGTCCCTGCTTGCACAGGTCGACGCGGCCGTCGGCGCGCAGGGTGCCGAGCGGGAAGGTCTCGTCACCGGTGACCGAGCGTTCGTCCGCGAGGCGGTCCAGCAAGGGCACGAGTCGCGCGGGATCAGCCAAGGGCAGATCGGGGTGCTCGATCGCCGGGCAGCGTACGGGCGTTGTCAACTGGGCCATCACCACTCCACCGGTCTGTCGCCGGGGACCGGCGTTCCGCGTCGACCTTCACGTCGTCCACATCAAGTAGGCGCAAGACCGGTCGGATTCGAACCGACGTCCTCCAGCTCGATGCGTGGGCGCGACGACCTCTGCGCTACGGCCTTGCTGCGGATCATCATAGCCACAATCGCGTAGGAGTTCGATAACTCGCGGGTGTCAGCCTCGATCCACCACGTGAGTTCCGACCATGGGTGCCAGTCGGAATCCGGAAGTTCTCCGGGGTGCGGGCACCGGCAATCGGCCAGAGGCGGTCGCGAACCGGCCGCACGGCCTTGTGACGCAGGGACGTACTCGGCCGCCGCTCTAGCTTTCCGGCCTCCGCCCTGGCCGGCGGCGGCCAGCAGCCGCTGCGCGAACAGGATGTGACCGGACGCGAGGAGGACGAGGACGAGACGGAGCCTTGGAGTCTCCCCGCGAGCTGAACTGCCAGCCGGGGAGTGGCGCCGCACAGGGGCGGGCCCGACCGAAGCCGAAATTCATGCCCTCAGGGCCGTTGGAAACCATGGTGTACACGCGCTCCATGGGCCCGCGACCGCACTCCGGCGACCATTCGCGACGCCTGGGTCGAACGCCCTCGGGCAGTCGCTCACACACCCGCCCACACCATCCCAAGATGGCTCTGAACTGGTGTTTTCCAGGGATTCGCCTAGCCTGGAACTCTCTGCTGAACACCATCGGAGGGGACATGGTGAGCGAGGGATTCACCGGGTACGACGCCAGCCACATCCAAGTACTGGAGGGGCTGGATGCCTTTCGAAAGCGGCCCGGGATGTGCATCGGCTCGACCAGTGAACGCGGCTTGCGCCAGATGGTGTTCGAGGTCGCGGACCTGGCGGTGAACGAGCTCCTGGCCGGCCATGCCACTTCTGTTGACATCACCCTCACATCCGACGGCGGGGTGTGTGTCACCAATGACGGGCTGGGCCTGCCCATCGACGAGGCGGAGGGCGCCGGCGGTCCCGGGCTCGAAGCCTTGCTGACCCATATGCGCCCCTGGTCGGCACTCCACAGACGCCACGAAGTGCCGCTCAGCTTCTGTGGTGTGGGGCCTGTCGTCGTCAATGCTCTGTCGCGGCGGATGACGGCAGAGGTGCGGCGCGAGGGAGTCCGCTGGGTCCAGGAGTACGAGCGCGGCGAGGCCGTCATCCCTCTCAGTGAGGCGGGGCCAGCGACCGGGAGCGGTACAACCATTGCCTTCTGGCCCGACGCCGACATCTTCGGAACCGCGGAGTGCTCGTTCGAGGGACTGGCGGAGCGCTTCAGAGAATTGGCCTTCCTGAACCAGGGCTTGGACGTTTCGCTGACCGACCGGCGCCGCCCGGGTGAGTCCCGTTCGGCGCGGTTCCGATTCCCGGGCGGGGTGCGGGACTTCGTCGTCCATCTCGACGGCGACAGGGTGACGCCCACCCTGATGGACACCGTCGCCGTCGAGCGCGAGGACCCGCGGATGGCTGGGGTGATGGAGGTCGCCTTCCGTTGGTGTGGCTCCCGCGAGGAGCGGGTCCGGAGCTTCGCCAACAGCCGGCCTACCGACGAGGGGACGCACACGGCGGGCTTCCGAGACGGGGTGGCGGCCGCAGTCACGGCTTACGCTCGGGAGCACGGGCTGCTGACAGCATCAGACCCCGACCTTGGCGCCGATCGGATCGGCCAGGGCCTCACAGCGGTCGTCTCGGTGAAACTGGACCGTCCCGAGTTCCAGGGCTCCACGAGCGGTGTGCTGGGCAACTCCGAAGTACGCGACTGCGTCGGCCAGGCCGTCCCGCAATACCTTGGCGGGTGGCTGAAGAAACACCCGGAGCAGGCCGCAGCCGTCATCAACCAGGTCGTCCAGGATGCCCGCCGGGACTGACCAGGAACGAACCACCCTGCCGGTTCCCCGGGAAGCGGGACGGGCAGGGTGGTCGGCAGCGCACGCACGCTCGATCAGGCATCAGAACCCTTACCCGCCTGGCAGGGAGGACGCGCGATTCTTCGCTACGAATGTGATCGCCCGCGCCGTACCGGCACACCCTGCATCCTGATCCTCCAGGAGAGTGCCGGGGGCGTCAGGGTTCAGCAGGCTCATGCGGTAGCAGTCGCGGAAGTTTTCCCGCATTGAGCACCTTGTGCCGGCCCCGTCCCCCGGCGGCCAGCGCCCCTCACTCAGCGCGGCGCATTCCATACTTTCGTTCGTCACAACGTACTGGCCTGGTCCGGTCCATTGGCCGTGTGCTCTGCATGCCCCTGCCCGGTTGGCACAGGTGCAACCGGGCGGACGGCGGTGAAGTCCTGGAACTCGTAGCGGGTGGCGGAGAGCAACAGCAGCCACTCGTCGCAGCCCTGCCACGGATACAGGTCGCCGGCCCCTCCGCGCACCACCCGCGGTCCGTCCCCGGTGCGCGGGCGTGCGTCCACCGGCGCGTCCATGAAATGCGGGATCCACTCGTCAGCACAGATTTCGTTTGCCGACCCCATCGCCGCCAGCCCGAAGGCGTTCTCAGCCGCGGCAGTGCGCTCCTCGTCGGCAAAGTCGTCCAGCACCTGGTCCTCGTCCGGCCTCTCATCCCCGTGGAAGGTCAGGGTTGTCGTACCTGCCCGGGCCGCATACTCCCACTCCGCCTCGCTGGGCAGCCGGAACGGCAACGTCCCAAGCAGGCCATCCAAGTCAGTCTCGAACCGGGCCGTGCTCGAAGCCGAGTCGGCGAAACCATCCTCGTACTCGGGCAGCCAGTGCCGTACTTGCGTCACCGTCAGCGGATGCCGGGCGATCAGGAACGGCTCGACCCGTACTTCTCGCACCGGCCGGGCCCGAACAGCCCCGGCAAAGAACGCTTCGAGGTCGTCATCAGCGCCGTCGGCCCGCTCGATGGCACGAACTGCGTCCAGTTCCGCGTCGGACAAGCCCATCCGGAACGTCCCACCGGGAACAGCCCGGAAGATCACACCGGAGGGGGTGTGCCGCCAAGCTGGTCGGCCGGCCACAATCTCTCGAGCCCACATGGTGCGGGACGCTAGCAGTCGGGCATCCGGGCTGAAGGAGGGGATCGAGGAATGGGGCGTGGCCAACTGATCTCCTCCTGGAAGCCGCTGCTCGGCATCACTACCGCACAAGATCGAGCGGGGAGCAGCAGCGAACCACCGTGAAGGCAGTCGAGCCCAGAAGGAACGCGTGCCATACGTTCGCCCAGTTCAGCGCTCGAAGCGGCCACGAATGACCGCCGCTGCCCAAGTTGATGTTCGCCACCGCGCCCCGCGCTCCTTCTCGGACCACTGCGTGTTGGCACCGTGACGCGCGTCCTGCTGCGGGTGGCAGGTCGGCGTCCCCAGCAAGACCCAGGCCAAGAAGAAGTAGTGCGCCTAGAAGGCTGCTGAAAATCTTGTTGTGGGGCTGTCCGGCCGTAGGCCGGGCGGCCCTTTTCGCTATGCGGTGGCAGGGGCGAGGTGCCAGGTGGTGTTGGTGCGGGTGAGTCCGAGGGTGATCAGTCGGCGGAGGTTGAGAGCGGCGGCGCGGTGGTGGAGCCAGATGTTGTTGGCGATGACGCCTCGGTAGGGAACCCGGCGGTTGCCCTTGGCGACGAGCCAGGCGATGGCGCGTTCGACAGGTGGCCGCCATCGGCGGTATTCGTCCTGCCAGCCGACGTCGGTGGCGGCCTGTGACCGGGCGGCGGCCAGCAGCTCGTAGTGGGGGTGGACGTTGAGGGTGCGTCCGGTCTTGGAGGTGGTGCAGCGCTCTCGCAGGGGACAGCCGGTGCATGCGCGCTTGAACTGGGCGGTGCGGGCGCTGCCTGCCTTGATCTGGCCGAGGTTGGCGGTGTGTCCGGCCGGGCAGGTTGCGGTGCCGGCGGCCTGGTCGATACGGAAATCATCGATGGTGTAGCCACCGGGGACGGCCTGCCGCAGCGGTGGCGGCTTGATCACCAGGGTGTGGCCGTCGGCCTGCAGTTGTGCGCGCAGGTCCCCGGTGCCGTAGGCAGAGTCGCCGAGCACGGTTAACTCGCCGTCCTCCCCCTCCAGAAGTTCGCAGGCGACGGCGGCCTCGTGATTGTCGGGACCGTAGCCGCTGGTCAGGGCGACGGCCGTGAACAGGCCGGTCTCCGGCTCGAAAGACGCATGCCCTTTAAAGCCGTCCTGGTGACGGGTGCGGTTCTTGTGGATGTGCCGTGTGTCGGGGTCGACGGTGGACACCGCCCGGTCCGCCACCGTGCGCTTCGCGATACGCCAGCGGCCATCGCGCCCGTCGGAGTCCTCGGCGGGTTCCACGTCCTGGCCGGCGACCAGGGCCAGCAGGCCGACCGCGTTCGCCGCCTTCTCGCCCAGGTTCTGCTCGGGCAGGCGCCCGAGCAGGTTGAGGGCGTCGGTGACCAGCGCGTCGGCCAGCGCGGCGCGGGCCGACTCGTCGTCCCAGGCGATCCTCGGCTTGCCCGGGTCGGTGTAGTCGTGCGCCCGGCAGTGCCCCGCGGCCACCTCCTCCGCGCCGGGAACCTCGCGGATCACCCGGCGGATCGCGGAGATGATCTGGGTGACGGTGTCCTGGGTGGCCACCGCGTCATCGAGCACGGTGGAGTCCAGCGCCCGCCGCTGCCTGCCCTTGAGCACACCGGTCGCGGCCACGACCTCTTTGACCTTGGTGAAGATCCGCATCGGATCGGCCGAATGACGCAGCCGACGCCGGAAGTACGTCAGCAGCGACGGATCGAACGCCATGTCGTACAGCCCGAGCCCGCAAGCGGCCTTCCACCGCAGGTCACACCGCAGTTCCTGGACCGTCTCGAAATCCGACAGCCCCTGCAGGCTCTGCAACACCACCGTCGCGGCCAGCACCTGCGGCGGCAGACTCGGCCGCCCGTTGGACGAGGGATACATGTCCGCGAACATCGACGGCGGGAACAGCGCCTCGCGATGTTCGGCCAGGAACGCGAACACACTCCCGGCCGGGATCAACTCCCGGCAGGTCTCCCACACATCCGGCCCGACCAACTCCCCAGCCCATTCCCCCTGCATGCTCACAAGACTGGCCCCAACTCCACCGAGCCGGGGCCAGAACCCGAGATTTTCAGCAGCCTTCTAGATGATCAATTCCAAGGGATGACTGCGGAGGGTGCGGGGTGGGCGGGGCCGAAGCCACCGCGAGACGGTCAGGCGGCGGGCTGCCGGCCCTGGTTGTCGAGGCGGCAGCGGGTGGTCAGGCGTCAGCGTCGACTTCGGGGTGCGTGAACCGCACGGGCTTGCCCAGCGACCGGGCGTAGGCGATCTCGGCTCGGGTGCTGTCTCCGATGTAGTCGCCGACTACGAGCACCTCGTCAGCGAGCCGGATCTTCGCCCGGTGCAGATCGTCGAGTCCAACCTTCAGTGCCTCGGCCTCGACTGGATCGGCCCAAAGTTCGTGCTGCGACTTCATGTCACAGCCCGGTTTGACGACAACCTTTCCGGCTTTGGTCTCCCGCAGATCGGCCTCGTTCATCTCGGTCATGAAGCGGGTGGAGCCGCAGATCACGACGATAGGCGGGAGGCTCAACAGCTTCTTCGCGTCGGCGAGCTTCTCGTCGGGGGTGAGCAGCGGCGGGTATGACACTGGTTCCTCCTGGTGGTGTCGTCCAAGGGGTGTCTGCGGAGACGAGAACGAGGGTGTCCAAGATCGTTTTGTGACGAACGACGTGGACACCCTCGCGACAGCACCCTATGCGACGACCCGAACGACATGCTGAAGGAGCATCCCCCCGGCGCCGTGGTGCCCGCCGGTCGGCATTACGCCCCGCCTGAGCGATGCCGCACTGGTCACCCTCGCCACAATCAGGCCATACTCGGCTACGCCTCCGAGGCGAAGTGGCTCCGCCATGCCCGTGCCCACCTGCACCACCTCTTCCCCTACCTGCCCCAGCAGCCCGGCTACAACAAGCGGCCGCGCAAGGCCGCCGATCTGATACGAAGCGTCAACCGGATCCTGGCCACCACCCCTTCGGTGTGGAGCCACAACGAGCTTCCGCGAGGGGCGCCCCCGACAGACTCTCATCGGCGACAAGAACCACTTCGGCCGTGGTTTCGAATGCGAACTAGCCAAGCATGGAGTCCAGTTGCTGCAGGCTGCCCTTCAACGGGAACGGCCTGGCGCAGGCCTGTTCAAGCCGCTGCGACAGGTCATCGAATCGATCAACGAGACCCTCAAGGAACAGCTTCACCTCGAAAGGCACCGAGGCCGCATCGCCTACGATCACTGATCCCTTGGACTAGATCATCTAGCGGTTAGAGCCTGTCATCTGGATCAGGTCGTGGGACGGCGGCGAGCGCCGAGCCAGTGGACACCCTTCGCAGCGTAGACGGCAGCCATGAGCGCGAAGCCGGCGACGGTGAGCCAGAACCAAGATTCCGCCACTGCGAAACTCAGCAGCAGCCCGCCGAGGAGCAGCAGAGAGCCGACGACGTCCAGCAGATCAAGGCGCGCGTTCAAGCGCACCGACGGATCGGATCCGCGCAGTCGCCGGATTACGGGAACGAGGCCGAGGGCCTGCAAGACGGCCAGACCGAGAACGATCCAGACCAACCAGCCAGGTATGTCCACGGCGCGCACTGTATCGCGCCCCGGGACTCTTGAGTGTCTAATACTCCAGCTGTAGATCGTGATCTTGCTAGCCCGGTACCAGGCCTCGGGCCGAACTGATCCCCGTCTCGATTGGTCCGGCCCGATGCGCTTGGTGCCTCAGCTGAAGTGGTCAGTGGAGGGGCTGATGGTGCTGTCCATGCCGTAGAAGCGGCCCTGATCACACGGGGCATCGATCTCGGCGTTGTCTTCTTCGCTCAGTTGCTCGTCCAGCGCGACACTGATGACGTGTCGTGCTCGGGACAGGCGCCGGGCGACATCCCAGTCGACGATGAACTTACCGATGGTGTGCTCGCCTCCGTGTTTCGGTTCGGGTCGGCTGAGCTGGGTGAACGCCCGTGCCGGAGGTCGTGGGGCTGCTGTTGGATGGTGGGCATGCCGCAGGCCCGGCGCGATGGCCGGGTGCTCCTGGGTCCTCGGGTCGTGGGTGGTCAGTGGCGGTCTTGTCTGTCACGTGGCCGGTCGGGGCAGTGCGACGAGGCGGCTGAACGCGGCGGTCAGCTCGTGGCGCCAGGGCCAGGTAGTGGTGATCCGTAGCCGTAGGCGACGGGCTCCGCCCGTGATCCGGGCTGCGGCGTGCAGGAGCCGGTAGCGGAGCTTCTTGGGCTCGGCGGTGGCCAACTCGCCGTCCAGTAGCAGGGTTCGCGTCCAGGCCAGCAGGTCGACCGCGGTCAGGGACAGCTCCAGCCAGACCTGGTTGATCGCGAAGTGGCGGGAGGGGAAGCGACCGAAGCCGGTGGTCTTGCCGCAGCGGATGTGGTCCTCGACCCGGGCGTGGGCACGGTGGCGGACCTCCAGGTGCTGGATCGAGCCGCTGCCTGCGACGGGCGAGTCGGTGAGGAAGACCTGGTGGCGCATGCCTTCGTCCTGGTCGAAGAGGGACAGCTGGGCGCCGGGGTGGGGACGCTCGCGGCGGACGATGATGCGGGTGCCGTCCGGGTATCCGGTGAGGTCGACCAGGCCGGTCAGCTCGGCGACCTCGGCACTGGCGCGCAAGGCACCGTCTTGTTCCAGCGCGGGGTGCCAGACGTGCTCGGGCAGGGCCCGGATCGCGCGACGGACTGGCTCGGTGACGGGATACCCGACGGAGAAGAAGGTGTGGATCCCGCGTTCCCGCAGGGCCCGGATGTGAGCGAGGAAGGCTTTGGCGCTGCCCGCGCTGTCGGCGCGGATGAGGACTGGGGTGCCGTGGCGGTGAGCGTCGGGGATCTGTGCGAGGGCCTGGTCGAGGAGGGCGACGTGGTCGGCTGCGGTGTTCGCTCCGGCGTTGCCCGGTCGCAGGAGACCTGCCAGGGCCTCGCCGGTGTTGTCCAGGAAGCAGAGCAGTGGGTGGTAGCCGAAGCCGCGTTTGTAGGTGGCGGCGGCCTGTTCCTTCTCGGAGTGGCAGGTGACCAGGGTGGCGTCGATGTCCAGGACCAGGCCGGGCAGTTCACGGCCTCCGGCCTGCGAGGCGGGTATGGCGTGTCCAGTCTCGTCTGCTTGCAGCCAGGCGACCTCGCGGGCCCTGGCCCGAGCTGCCCGCAGGGCGTTCAGAGTCGCGGTGTCGATGCCTGCCAGTACCCGCCAGGCGGTCGGAGTGGAGGCGACGGGGCCGAACACGTCGCGCTGGTCGCGCAGCACGGCCAGGTCGGCGATCGCCTCGCCGCCGTCGGCGAGCATCACCGCGAGGTCCACCGCGACGCGGCCGGGGTCGTGCCCGGTGCCACGAGGCCGCAGTCGGCACAGAGCGTCGGAGAAAGCGCTGGTCAGTGCGGTGGCGTCGGCCAGATCCGCGAGTAGACGCGAGCCGGCATGGCTGACCACCCCGTGCCCGTCGGCGCTGACGACGAGCTTGGGGCGTGACCGGGTAGTGTGCACGCAGAAAGTGCCTTCCCGCTGGAACGATCGAGACCCTAGACAAGCCTCATCGTTGCAGCTCAGAAGGCACTTTCGCTTTTCCGATCATGATCCGGACGCAACCCCAGATGAAACGCGCAGGCTCGTGGGCAGTTCCGAATGCGATGCGGGATCCGAGCTGGTCGAGGGAAACCACGAACTCGTTCAGGTCCTGCAGGACTGCAACGACCGCATTCAGGGGTATGCGGATCTCTCGGGAGGACATGTGCACCGGCCGACTCAACTCCAGAGCTGGCACTTCGACCCCGACCGTGATCCTGCTCATCAGGGCCGGTCTGGGAACGGGTGCAGCCACCGGTGATCATCGGTGCGTGAAGACAGAAGATCAGACGGTCGCCGCAGGTCACAGCATAGATCCTGCCCGGTGGCAGGAGACGTTCCAGGTCCTGATGGGCCGTATCGCGGGACGGTTCGCCCGGGTGGAACCACGGCGGCGGGCAGGGGCGTTCGTGCTCGGCTTGTTGTCGGACCTGCCGCGCAAGAACTGCTGGCCGCTCGCCGAACATGCCGGGAACGCGACCCCGGACGGACTGCAGCATCTGCTGTCGAGGGCCAAATGGGACGCCGACGCCGTACGCGACGACATCCGTGGCTTCGTCGTCGAGGAACTGCACGACGCCACAGCAGTCCTGGTCGTCGACGAGACCGGTGATCTCAAGAAGGGCCCGCCACGGTGGGCGTGCAGCGTCAGTACGCGGGCACCGCCGGACGCATCGAGAACAGCCAGGTTTGCTGTTTATCTCGCCTACTCCACCCGGCGGGGCCATGCGGCGATCGACCGGGAACTGTACGTTCCGCGCTCCTGGACCGAGGACCCGGCCCGCTGCCGGGATGCCGGGATGCCGGGATGCCCGACACTGTCGGCTTCACGATGAAACCTGCACTCGCCACACGTATGATCGGCTGCGCCCTGGACGCCGGTGTTCCCGCTTCCTGGGTCGCCGGCGATGAGGTCTGCGGGGCAATCCGCACCTGCGAACCGAGCTGGAGAGACGCGATCGGCTACGTCCTCGCCGTCGCCCGCGACCACCAGATCACCACCCGTGCGGGCAAGCTCCGGGCTGACACCCTGGTCAAAAAGCTGCCGAAGCGAGCCTGGTAAAAGCTCTCCGCCGGCGCCGGAGCCAAGGGCCACCGCTTCTACGACTGGGCTTTGGCCAACTTCGCCGACGACCGGCCCGGTCACCACCACCTGCTCGTCCGCCGCAGGGCCGGCGCACCGGCGAACTCGCCTTCTTCCGCTGTTACTCAGCAATCCGGGTTCCGCTGTCCACCCTGGTGCGGGTTGCCGGACGCAGATGGACGATCGAGGAGATCTTCCCGTCCGGCAAAGGCCTGGCCCGACCGGACGAACACCGGGTCAGACGCTGGACATCCCGGCACCGCTGGGTCACCCTCGCGATGCTCGCCCATGCCTTCCTCACGATCGTCCGTGCCGACGAACACGCCCGCGACCCCAGGCCCGACGGACTGATATCGCTCACCTGCAACGAGATCCAGCGCCTGTTCATTGCGCTCGTCGTCCAACACGTCCACGATACGGCCCACCGGCTCGACTGGTCCCACTGGCGACGCCGCCACCAGGCCCGATCCCAGGACAGCCACCACCAGCGACAAGCCACCCAGGCATGAAAGATCGCGAACTACAGCTGGAATACTAATTGACAACTCGAACCGTCAAGGTCTGTAGTCACGCGCGAACGGCCAGGCGCCTGCGCACCTGGCCGTTCGACAGCCGCCGTCAGGCGCTTTGCCAGCCGGAAGTACGCCCGCCCCGCCAGACAACTTCGATCTGAGTGAGTACAGTGCCGGTCGGCGCGACGAACTCATAACAGCTGTTGCCGGCCCCATCATTGTCGGCAACGTCGTAGATCTTGCCGCCGGTGACCTTGAAGCGGCCGTAGACCCCCACACCGTCCGCTTTCTCGTCGCATACCACCCCCGTCTTGTGGTCGTACGACGACCAGATCGACCCGAGCAGCTCTCCGTCCGCGTCCTTGACGAAGGCGGAGCCGTAGTGGGCCGCCGCGGGCGTCGCAACGGCGAGCACGCCGGCTGCCGAGGCAGCAGCAACGGTAAGGAATGAGGTGGTTCTTCTCAACGTGATCTCCCTCGTGACGGGTCGTCTTCAGGGCGTCTTCCAGCCGGAACTGCGCGGTGGATCGCTCCGCAAGACTGCTTCGAACGCGGTGATGTACTTACCGCTCGGCGCGGTGAACCCGGGGCAGATGCCCCCCTCGCCATCGGAATCGGCAACGTCGTAGATGTCGCCCCCGGTGACCTTGAAGCGCCCGTAGACGCCCATACCGTCGTCATCCTTGTCGCAGACATGCCCATGCTGGTGGCCGTTGTAGACCGTGACCTGCGCGGCCGTCACCAAACCGCCCCACGTGTAGACATAGGCACTGGCTTGATGGGCCGCTGCGGGCGTCGCGAAAGTCAGCATGCCGGCGATCGTGGCACTGGCGACGCCCAAGACTGGGATGGCTTTTCTCAAGGTGATCCCCTCGTGAATGTTCAAGTCGCTGTGATTCAGGTCACGTGCGTTGGAATGCTGGCATGTACCGCACAAGGCGTCAATAGCAAGATCGAACAGGTCGTCACGGACCGCATCGGTGTCCCACTTCGCGCGGTGCAGCATGTGCTCCATGCCGTCCGGGCTGGCGTCGCCTGCGCGTTCGGCCAGGGTCCAGCAGTTCTTGCGCGGCAGGTCCGACAGCAACCCAAGTACCAACCGCCGTACTCGTC
Organism: Streptomyces cadmiisoli; assembly: GCF_003261055.1. Taxonomy (NCBI): domain Bacteria; kingdom Bacillati; phylum Actinomycetota; class Actinomycetes; order Kitasatosporales; family Streptomycetaceae; genus Streptomyces; species Streptomyces cadmiisoli. Next base: position 8,792,086 of record NZ_CP030073.1, on the reverse strand, counting down.
GCCGCGGTTCGACCCTGGTGAACCGGCCTGTTATCCGGCTCATCAGACCCTCGAACGCTTCTTGCCATCGGGCCTGTACTGCGCTGGCCTCCGAGGCCGCCGGGTGATCATTGGATGTCCACGCAACACCCAATGATCACCGGCAACCTCACCTGGTTGGACGCCACCGAAACCAATAGTCGAGCCCCTCAACCTGGTAGCGGGCACCGGCGGTGAACCGCCGCTCGCCCACTAGCCGACGCGAGTCGTCCGGTGGCTGGCGGTGCGGGGTCAGTAGCAGTGTCAATTCGTCGTACCGAGCATCGATTCCCCCGTGGCTCGGATGACTCTCAAGCGTGACCGTCCCGGCCTCACGGCGCTGGTTCCACCGGGCGAAGATCGCCCACTGTTCGCGCACCCACTGCACCGCGGCCTCGCTGGCGGGCCAGACACGGTACTCGTCAGCCTCGTCGCCGAGGTATTGGCCATAGCCGTCGAAGCAGTGGGGTTTCCCGCCGATGTCAGCAAGGCCGACTCGCGGTCCGTCGTACCACTCCAACTCGGCGTACACGCACTCGAAGCCGTCCGCGATCAGCTGCGCTTCGTCCCAAGTCTCAGCCACACACGCAGGCTACCGACGGGCGACCTTCACACCCGTGATCACGATCTACGGCTGGAGTACTAACGGCGTCAGAACGCAGACGAACAACGGCGAACAAGCGCGTACGTCTGCGGACCATCAACATAGATGGGAACCACAGCATCCCAAGGATCCGTCTCACTCCAAATTGCTTCGGGACGAAGAGGCCATAACCCAGAGCCACTTCACCGCTTCCGCCAGCGCGGTTCAATCAGACGGACGTTGCCAGACAGCGCGACAGAGACCCGCTGATGGGTTTCGCCGGCACACCGCGCCCTGATCGGTCGGCGCATCCGCCACTGTGGCGGAGTTCCGCTTGCCAACGAACAAATGTCAACCCATAGACCTCCAAGTTTCCGCGACAGTGCAGGCCGCGATGGGGCGCCGGAGAGGGTGTTGAGCCACTGACGTGCCAGATGCTACGGGGGCTTGGCTGTGGACTGGGGGAAGCACGTGCATAGTTCAGTGGCAGGCCAGCAGTATCCGCCGCCGAAAACCAGGCTTCCCAATCTCAGGACACAAGCCGGCCGCATCCTCCGAAGATCCCCTGCTGGCACCCCTGTGCCTGAGTACCGGGGGGGGGAAGTATGGCACTCTCCGGCCCACGTGTGCGCAATCAGTACCACTTTCGCACCAAGGATCAATGAACCGGTTGCCGCTACGCCGCCCGCTCCGATAAAACACAGAGCACGCATTTCACTTTCCTGTTCATCACCGGCGACAGTGACATGCTCAGTGGCGGTAAGGGCGGTGTGCCATAAGGCTACCCCGCTCAATGGTTGCGAACGCGTGCACACCGGGGTGGCCCGGAGGGGGTGCCAGAGAAAATGGCAACAGGCAAGAGTGGCAAATGGTTTGCTGGCGTGTCTGTCCTCGCCATCGTGTTACTGCTCCTTCTGGTGAGATCGTGTGGTGAGGATTGCGAGGACAAGGAGTCAGCAATCCCGGAGATGGCAGCCACCGTTACAGTCACGGCCACGCCGAGCCCCATCGGGAGCCAGGTCGGCGAACTCGTGGACACGGCCCTCACACGAGTGAAGCAGACAGGCCTGAGCGGGGCAGCCCACGATGCCAGCGAGCTGGACGAGACCCCAAGTGCCGACTGGCGAGTGTGCTTCGAGAGAGTGACCCTGAGCAAAGTTGAGTTCGCGGCCGTGACGCCTGGAGCCCCGTGCCCGAAGAAGGACGGCAAGCCCATCCCGTGGCCTGAGATGCCCACCGTGGAAGGCATCACCTACGGCAAGGCTGTGGAGATGTTGGGGACCGATGGCGGTCCCGTTGTCCTTGAGGCGGCCTATCAGGACGAGTACGGCTACGACCGAGACAACAAGTTTGGTGACTTCGCCGACTGGAAGGTCTGCTTCCAGAGCATCGAAGCTGGACAAGCACTTAAGTACCGACCCGAGATCACACTCCACGCAGTCGAAAAGGGCCAAGTCTGCCCACCGACCAAGGGATTGTACAAGGATCCCACCAAGAATCCCGAGTATCTAGATCCTGCCCCTGACTCCGACATCGGATCGTCCGACGATGACCGAAGCAGCAACGAGGGAAACACCGGCGAAGAATCCGACTCCTCCCCAGGCGAAAAGGGCGGATGTCCTCCCGGCGGCTGCTACAACCCATGCCCGCCCGGTGGCTGCCGGTGAGCCAAAAGGGCACCCGCCGACTCACCCTGGATTCAGTCGTGCTCGACACCCAGCTGTCGTGCTCGACACCCAGCTGCTGTGCGGCAAGTAGGGGCGGCAGGCCCGCCTCCTACTAGGGCAGCGCCAAGACGCCAAATGGCAGAGTATCCCGGAGAGGGAGCAGCTCCCCACGCCAACACCATTGGCCACACCGACGCCTGCCCAAGCCCGCGCGACGACGAAGCCGCGTTCAGGCCCGTGTCTCTTGAGCCTGATGTCTGCCGCGCCCGCGAATCACCGACAGCCCGGTGAACGCGTACGGGATACCCGTCGCTCGGGCGGGTGGAGCGAGCCATCGAACCGGACCGCGGTATCGACCCAGCGGGCCAAGGGAACAGTCACCGAACGACTGGTCTCGGCCAGGCGTATGCGAGCCCCGAGGGTCGGGATCGGCCTGCCGACTCCCCGCCGTTGCCGGCGGGGCTACGTGTCTTCACATTGCAGTCGACGGCACGTCAGCGGACCGGGTCATGATCGGGATTGTTGGTGAACTTGTACCAGGAGGCCCTTCATGTTCCGCCGGACCCTGTCCGTACTCGCCGCTGTCGTCGCCCTCGCCGCCGCCGGATCCGCCAGTCCTGCCTCGGCAGAGGAGATCTCCGCCAACGGGGTCCCCGGCCCCCGCGTGCTGGACGTCATGACGTTCAACATCCACCACGCTCAGGGCACCGACGACGTCCTGGACCTGCGGCGCGTCGCGGATGTCATCCGCCGCAGCGGCGCCGACGTGGTCGGCCTCCAGGAGGTCGACAAGCACTACTCCGCGCGCAGCGACTGGGCGGACCAGCCCGCCGAGTTGGCGGCTCTGCTCGGCTACCACGTGGTCTTCGGCGCCAACATCGACAACGTCCCGCCGACGCCCGGCGGTCACCGCGTTCAGTACGGCACCGCGATCCTGTCGCGGTACCCGATCACCGCCTCCGACAACACCTGGCTGTACAAGTCGCCGGGCCAGGAGCAGCGCGGTCTGCTGCACGCCACGCTCGACGTCCACGGCAAGAATGTGGAGGTCTACAACACCCACCTGGCCGCCAGCTCGCAGACCGACCGCCTTCAGCAGACTGCGCAGATCGTGGACCTGATCGGCGAGAAGAAGCCCGGGATCCTCGTGGGTGACTTCAACGCGCTGCCCGCCGCCCCTGAGTCGCAGCCGTTGCAGGAGGCGTACACCGACGCGTGGGCCAAGTCGGTGCACGGTCGCGGCGATGGTGCGACGTACCCGGCCGAGGCCCCCACCGAGCGAATCGACCTCATCTATGCGACCCGTAAGGTGACGCCGCTTGTCACCCGCGTCATCACGAGCAACCCGACGGCCTCCGACCACCTTCCGCTGCTCAGCAAGGTCCTCGTCGCGCCCTGAGTGACGGTCACAGGAGTGGCCTGGCTGCCGGCTGCCCTCGGCAGACCAGTCCGCAACAAGGCCAGGGATAAGGCGATCAAGAATCTGGAGGCACCACTCATGAGGGACCTCCCAGATCGAGCCGACCCTGGTGGAGGCAGGCTGGAACGCACCGGACCGGAGGACAGGCCTGCGAGGCCCGTCCCGGAGTCGCCGTGCTGCGGTGGCGTCCTTCACCGGCGGTGGTCCGAAGCCGTGCCGTCGTTCACCGGGAGCAGGTTGTGGGCACGGCCGAGGTGATGACCGCGCCGACAGCATCCGCTGCCGGCCGGCGCAGCGCCGAGTGGCGCTGCGCCGGCAAGGCCACGGCCTTGTCAGTCGCTCCTCACTGGGTGTCGCCGTCCGGCAGGGGGTAGGGGAAGTCGTCGGTGACGCCGATCTTGTCGTACTCCATGCGCGACGGGTCGAAGTCGGCTTCCCAGTTGCCGTTCTCAACGGTGTTGCACTGGTAGCTCTGGTAGGACTGGTCGGTTGTCTTCCCGACCTCGATGTCCTCGAAGCTGAAGCCGCAGCCGCCGGCGTCCATGTGCACACCCCGTGTTCCGCTGTCCGGCATCGAGGCGTCCGGGATCACGTCGCCGATGACGACCTGGCGCACATGGTTGTCGACGGTGTGCGGTTCGACGTTGCTGACGCCGTACGTGTAGAAGGCGCCCATGTCACCGCTGTCCAGACCGGCTTCCTCGATGCGCAAGTACTCGAAGGTGTTGCCTCGGGCGTAGTTGTCCTTGGGTGCCACCTCGGGGCGCACCTCGAGACTGACGCCGTAGCGGGCGCTGTGCTTGATGTGGCTGTGGCTGACGGTGTTGTGCCCCGTGTTCATCAACTCGATGCCGGAGGCGTCGCCGGGGACCAGCTCGCCGTAATGGGTGATGTAGTTGTTCGTCAGCAGGTGGCCGTTCGAGGTGTTGCCCTCTCCGGGATAGGGACCCTCGACCTTGATTCCGTCGCCGCCGATGTTCTCCAGGAGACTGTCACGGACCGTCAGTCCGTCGTTGGCGAACAGGGCGTAGACGGCGTGGTAGCCGGTGTCGGACATGCGCAGCCGGGACAGGGTGATGTCCTCGCTGTTGGTCACGGTGACGGCGCCGAAGCGGTTGCGCGGCAGCTCTATCTGGCGATCGTACTCGGGGTACTTGTGCGGGTAGCCCGAGTCACCGTCGCTGATCCACCCGGATCGGTACCAGTCGACGAAGTCGGTGTACTGCAGGGTGAGTCCGTCAAGGGTGATGCCCTCCACCCGTCGGCTCGGGTCGGCCCCGGCGAGGTTGAAGAGTGTTTTGACCGTGGGGCGCAGCACCGTGACGTCGTCGATGTCACCGCGTGGCTTGTAGTAGAGCTGGCCCGCCTTGAAGTCCATGTAGTACTCGCCTGCCTGGTCCAGGAAGTCCAGGGAGTTCTGCAGGAAGTAGCGGGAGCCGCCGCGGGAGTTGATCAGGGCGTAGCGGGTCCAGTACTTGAGCGTCATCTGGTTCTTCGGCTGGTTCCAGTCCCGGATCGGGACTGTGTCGGTGAACCAGCTCCAGCTGCCGCCCGACCAGATCATCACCTGTGCGTTGCTGAGGTCCCAGTCGAGGTCCCACTCACCGGGGTTGGAGTACAGCCATTGGCGTACGGCTTCCTTCTCGGGCTCTTTGAGCACGGATGTCATGTAGGGGGACCATTTGTCGTCGGCGGCGCGGTTGGGGTAGCGGGCGGTGGTGGCCCGTTTGCCGTCCTCGAAGAGGGTGTAGAAGGGCTGGTCGGTGCCGACGTCGGCCCGGTAGATGCCGTCCTTGTACTCCTTCCAGCCGGTGACGGCTTCGGCGCCTGTCACCCGGGCCTTGCCCGGGCCGTCGTACGAGCGGTAGACGACTCGGTGTCCCTGGGTTCCGGAGTCGCGGTCGTCGAGGTCGACGGTGCGCTTGACCGGGTAGTCGCCGGCGCGCAGGTTGACGTGGATGTCGCAGCGCATGCGGCCGGACTGGTTCAGACCTTTGTCACGTATGTGGTCACGGGCTCGTTCGATGGTTTTGAAGGGGCTGCTCTTGCTCCCCTTGCCTCTGTCGTTTCCGCCGGGTGCGACGAAGAGTTCGGTGGCCTTGCAGCCGGCCGCACTTGCTTTCGCGTCCGGGACCTCCAGCACCGCGCCGGTGACCAGCAGGGTGCCGACTGCCAGCAGCAGTGGCAGTTTGGGCTTTCGTCGTGCAGGGAGAAATGGCACGAGGCCTCCTCGTCACGTGAAAGGTGATATCGCGTCTTCGGGATGGGACGGCTGGACGGGGTGCACACGTCCGGGCTGGTGTGACACGACCGCCTCGGTGGTGCGGGTCCGCTGCGGCCGGCCGGTCGTCGCCTGCGGCGGCCGGGCCACTGGTCTCGCGCCGGAGGGAGCCCGAGCTCGCCATCCATGCCGTCGACCGCGCTCTAGTGGGTCACTGATCGAGCAACGCCAATTAATGGCCTTGCGCCGGGGCGCCGTCAACACACTGGTTGGAGCGATAAGTTGATGGGCTCGCGAGCACCATCGAGGTCTTCACGAGTCATAAGTCCATGAATTCAATGGAGGCGGGATCATGGCCGTTCCGGATCCACCGGCGTTTCCGCAGCTGAGCGAAGCGGACCGGGCGGCACTCACAGGCTTCGCCGAGCAACCCCCCGGAGCCATGCGGTTGCGCAGCCGTATCGTCCTGGCATGTGCCGAAGGGCTGGACGACGCGGAGATCGCGCAGCAGCTCCGGGTGCGCCCCGCCACAGTGGCGAAGTGGCGTGAACGGTTTCTGAGCCGGGGCGTGCCCGGGCTCAGGGACGCTCCTCGTTCAGGGCGGCCGCGCAGCGGCCACCGGCAGCGAGCGGAGGCGCATATCGCCGCGCTGCTCGAACGGGTCGGCGACGGCGGGCCGGTGCCGTCCACACGCGCTCTGGCGGGCACGCTGGACATGTCGCAGTCCACGGTTGCCCGGATCTGGCGCGAGCAGCAGGCGAGGCGTCCGGGCCCACCGTTGGCGCATAAGCGCCGGAGCGGTCCGAAGTCGGGGCAGCAGGAGGGCAAGCCCGTACCTGGAACGGCTCGCATGCCACGTCAGCTGCTCTCCGACCACGTCTACGCGCAGCTGCGCGGATGGATCATGAACGGTCGGCTCGAACCTGGCCGACGTCTCGTGGAGTCGGAGATCGCCCGCCGGTTCGGCACGAGCCAGGCCCCGCCACGTGAAGCCCTCAAGCGCCTGGCGCATGAGGGCCTGGTGGTCTCCCAGCCGCATCGTGGCACCTACGTGGCCCGGATCCCCGAACGGCAGGCGCAGGATGTGCGGGACATCCGGGTGATGTTCGAGCAGTACGCGGCGGGCCGGGTGGCCGGGTCCCTGAAGGCTGAGCATGCGCGTCTGCTGGCCGACGACGTGAATCGGCTGCGCCGTGCGGCGGCCCAGGGCGACATCGGGGCGCTCCGGGACGCCGACATGTCCTTCCACCGGCACGTGTGCGAGGCCACCGGGAACGCGGCCCTGATCCGGCTGTGGCGCTTGATCGAGTCCAGCCTGTGGGAGCTGCACGTACTGGGCGACCCGCGCTTCGTCGGCGGCTGGACCGAGGTGGCGGAGCACCATGCCGAACTGTTGGACGTCCTGCGGTCCGGCACACCCGACATCGCCGGGCCGATGTTCGCCGACCATGCCGCGGGCGAGGTGTTCCGCTACCTTTCGGCGGGCCCCGGGTCTTCGCCCCCCAGCGCTGATGGGGGCCGCCTCACCGGAGAGGCGTGAGGCAGGCTCTCGCCTTTCACGCGTCCACGTCGCCGGTGAGCCGTTCGCCCTTGCCGGCCATCCGCCACACGACGGCCCGGATCAGGGCGGCGACGGCGGCCATCCGGTCAGGCGTCGCCTGGGACTTGAGCAGTGACGAACTGACGGCGAAGGGACGGCCACCCGTCGCCGGTCCGGGTACGGCCACCGCCACACAGACGATACCCTCGGCGGTTTCCTGATCGTCGATCGCGTAGCCGACCGTACGAGCGCGGCGCAGTTCGGTGAGCACCGCGTCGAGGGTGGTGAGCGACCAGGACGTGCGTGCCTCGAAAGGCTCACGGCCCGCCAGCAGCGCGCGCACCTCGTCCTCGGGTATGCCCGCCAGCATCGCTTTGCCCAGGGCCGTGCAGGTGGCCGGCAGCCGGGCCCCGGCCTTGCTGGTCGGGCGTATCAGGACGCTGCCCTCGTGCACGGCGAGATAGACCACGTCCGCGCCTTCCAGGGTCGCCAGTTGGAGGGTTTCCTCCCGGTCGCCGAGCCGGCCCACCTCCTCCCTGAAGGCGCGCACGGGATCCAGTGCGTCGAGGTAGGCCTGGGACAGCCGCAGCAGGCCCGGCCCGAGTACGAAGCCGCCCTCCACGGCCCTGACCAGCTCGCACTCCTGGAGTGCCGCGCAGATGTTGACGACGGACGCGCGTGGTATTCCGCCTGCGGCGGCGGCCAGTTGGGCCGGTGTGACAGCGCGGCCGCGGACCCGTGCCAGCGCGTCGAGTACTGCGCCCGCTCTGAGGACGGCCGGTGCCGGTGTGGCGCTGGCCCACACAGATCCTGCTCGATCAGCCATGCTCTCGCCCTTTGAGTGTCAGCCAGTTGACAGATCGGCAGCATATTGACACCTGACGGCCCTGTACACCGATACTGTCCGCGGAATCCACCAAGCCGAACAGGTGTTCGGATCGGTGCGCCGTCCAGCCCGCTTGCCCTTGTCCGATTCAGCCGAGACCGGCCTCCACCGAAAGGTGCGCACCATGCGATTCGTACGACTCGGAGAGCCCGGGCGGGAACGTCCCGCCGTCATCGACGACCACGGCCTCACACGCGACCTGTCCGCCCTTGCGCCCGACATCGACGGCGCGTTCCTCGAAGGAGACGGCATCGCGCGGACGCGGCGCGCGCTGACGGACGGCAGTCTTCCCGTACTCGACGGCAAAGGGCTGAGGTTCGGACCGCCGGTCGCACGACCCGGCGCGGTCATCTGCATCGGGCAGAACTATGCGGCCCACGCCGCCGAGTCCGGCAGCGAGCCGCCCACCCGTCCGGTGATCTTCTTCAAGCCCTCGAACACGGTCGTCGGCCCCTACGACGAGGTGCGGATACCTCGCGGTTCGACGAAGACCGACTGGGAGGTCGAGCTCGCCGTCGTCATCGGGCGGCGGGCGCAGTACCTGGACTCCCCCGAGCAGGCGATCGACCATGTGGCCGGCTACACGGTCTCGAACGACGTGTCCGAGCGCGCCTTCCAGTTGGAGCACTCCGGCGGGCAGTGGTCGAAGGGCAAGTCCGCGGCGACGTTCAACCCGCTGGGCCCGTACCTTGTCCCGGCCGGCGACGTGCCCGACGTGCAGAATCTCCGGCTGCGCTCGTTCGTGAACGGTGAACCGCGCCAGGATTCGAGCACTTCGGACATGATCTTCTCCGTCGCACAGCTCGTGCACGACCTGAGCCAGTACCTCGTCCTGGAACCCGGCGACGTCATCAACACAGGTACCCCGGAAGGCGTGGCGCTGTCAGGGCGCTTTCCGTATCTACGACCTGACGACGTGATGGAAATCGAAGTCGAAGGGCTGGGGCGGCAGCGCCAGGCCCTTGCAGCCGCCTAGTCCACAGCCCCGGAAGTTCACTGCCGACGGACCTCAACTCATCACTTGTATGATACGTTACGACTGCGTTGAGGGGCCGTTACATGCCCCTCCCTGACGTCCTCACCACGCGATTCTCCCGTCACTACGCAGGTACCGGCGCGCTCCCCCACCACTGCCACAGGCACGGGGCGCGAGCGCGCACACAGAGGGGGAGCACTTGAAGATCACGGGATTCCGGACCCTCCGGACGGTGCACCACTGGGGCCGCCCCGTCGGAGACGCCAACGGCGTTGTCGCCGGGGGTATCACGGAGGTCCCGGTGGTGCTCGTCGAGACCGACGGCGGCCTCACCGGCGTCGGTCTCGGTGCGCACGCCGACGCCGAGCGGGTCTTTCCCGCCCTCGAAGGGCAGGATCCGCGTGCTGTCACCGCCTTGTACGACCGGATGCTGGCGCACACCTTCAAGAGCGGTCACAGCGGCGCCGCTTTCGGCGCCATCGGCGCCTTCGACATGGCCCTTTGGGACCTCAAGGCGAAGATGGCCGACGAGCCGCTGTGGCGGACGCTGGGCGCAGGAGACCGCTTCGTGCCCGGCTACGCATCGGGGCTCGACATCGCCCTCGGCGACGAGGAGTTGGCCACCCTCTACTCGAGCTGGGCCGACCGCGGCTTCACCGGCGCCAAGATCAAAGGTGGTCTCGACCCGGACCGCGACATCGCCCGGCTGCACGCGGTCGCGGAGATACTGCGCCGCAACCGCCGCTCCCCCGCCCTGATGCTCGACGTCAACGAGACCTGGGGCAGACACCAGGCTGTCCGGCTGCTCGCCCGTATCGAGGACCATGTCGAACTGGCATGGATCGAGGAACCGGTCCGGCGTTGGGACGTGCCGGGCCATCGGGCGGTCGCCCGAGCCGGGCGCACCCCTGTCGCCTCCGGCGAGAACCTGACCGGGCTCGAGCAGTTCCGTCCCCTGTTGGCCGCCGACGCCCTGCAAGTCGTGCAGACTGCCGGAGTCTGGGGCATCACCCACTTCCTGCGCGTCGCCACACTCGCCCACAGCCACGACCTGCCCGTCAGTCCCGTCGGTTACCACGCCAATCCGCTGGCCCATGCCGCAGCTGCGATCCCCAACCATCTCGTCAGCGAAGTACAGGACACGGGGTCACCGGTGGGTGTCACCGTGGACCAGGTGATCGCGGACGGCGGGATCGTGCTCGGTGACACCCCCGGCCTGGGCATTACGGTCGACGAAGCCGCCCTGGCCGGACTCGACCTCTCCGTCGTCGGCTGGTCTCATCCCGACGGTCCCCACGTGCGGCCGCGAACCGCCGGCCTGCGGCTCGTACCGGAACCTGCGGCGACGAACCAGGGCACCGTGGTCCCGAACCCGGTGGACACCTACCCCTTCCCGGGAGCGCCCGCCGTACCCCGAGGCCTCACGGGCCGTGCTGCCCTCACCGATGACGCAGAGAGGGAGGGCACCCCATGACGCGACCACGTGCCGTCTTCGCCATGAACCCACGGCTGCCCCGCGCCCTCTTCCACGCGGAAACCCTGGCCCGGCTGCGCCGTGCCACCGACATCGACACCGAACTGGTCCTCGACGAACTGGACTCGGCGCCGGCCCGCAAGGCACTGGCCGACGCGGAAATCCTGATCGCGGGCTGGGACGCACCCGTCGTCCGGACCGCTCACCTGGCCGCGCCCTCCCGGCTGCGGGCCGTGATCTACGCGGGCGGCGTGGCCGCAACATGCCTGGAGGACCCAGCGGCCCTCGCCACCAGCGGAGTGGTCGCAGCCAACGCCCGCGCAGCCAACTCCACCCCTGTCGCGGAGTACACGCTGGCAATGATTCTGCTGGCCAACAAGCGGATCCTGTTCGCCCAACACGCCTACCGCACATCCAGGAAGCGGCCCGACCACTTCGCCGCGCCGACAGACCTCGGCAACTACCGGCAGACCGTGGGCGTCGTCGGCGCCTCCACCGTGGGCCGCGCGGTCCTCTCCCTGCTCCGCCCTTTCGACCTGGATGTCCTCCTGTACGACCCGACGCTCAGCCATGAGCAGGCCGGCCGACTCGGCACCCGCCTGGTGCCGCTCGACACCCTCATGGCACGCAGCAGGGTTGTCTCCCTGCACCAGCCCCTCACGCCACAGACACGCCGTCAGATCGGCGCGCGGCAACTGGCACTGATGCCCAACGGAGCCACGCTCATCAACACCGCTCGAGGCGCCGTCGTCGACCAGGACGCCCTGATCAGGGAGCTGCGCACCGGCCGTATCGACGCGGTGCTCGACGTCACGGACCCGGAACCACCGGCGGCGGACAGTGAGTTGTGGACCCTGGACAACGTCGTGCTCACCCCGCATCTGGCCGGCTCCATGGGCGGTGAGCTGCACCGCATCGGGGAAACCGTCACCGATGAGGTGGAGCGCTTCACGGCCGGAAAGCCGTTCGCCCACCCTGAGGACCTGGCGGCTTCCGCACGTAAGAGGGTGCGGTGAGGCCGATGCGTTCCCGCACTTCCGCACGTCTCCCCGAACTCACAAAACTCGGCCTGGGCGCGGCCCAGTTGGGCAACCTCGCCCGCCGGGTCGGTGATGCCGACGCCCACGAAGCCGTCCACGCGGCCTGGGACAGCGGCGTCCGCTACTTCGACACGGCTCCGCACTACGGACTGGGGCTGTCGGAACAGCGGCTCGGTGCCGCTCTCGCACACCACCCGCGGGACGAGTTCGTCGTCTCCACCAAGGTGGGCCGGCTGCTGGTGCCCAGCCCGGAGACGGCGCACCGGGAGGATGACGGCGGGTTCGCGGTGCCCGCGGCGTTCCGCCGCACATGGGACTTCAGCAGGGACGGCATCCTGCGCTCGCTCGAGGGCAGCCTGGAACGTCTCGGCCTCGACCACGTCGACATCGTCTACCTCCACGACCCCGACGACCACTGGCCCGAGGCGTCCACCACCGGCATCAGCACCCTGATCGAACTGCGTGAACGAGGGCTGGTGAAGGCCGTCGGCGTCGGCATGAACCAGGCGGAGATGCTCACCCGGTTCATCCGACACTGCGACGTCGACATCGTCATGGTGGCGGGCCGGCACACCTTGCTCGACCACTCCGCTCGTGAGGAGTTGCTGCCCTTCGCCCTGGAGCACGGCGTGGGGGTCGTCGCGGCGGCCGTCTACAACTCGGGCCTCCTCGCCGCACCCCGTCCCCCGGCCGGCGCCACCTACGACTACCTGCCCGCCCCACGTGAGCTGACCGACCGCGCTGCGGCCATAGCGGACGTCTGCGAACGCCACCAGGTCACCTTGCCGCAAGCCGCAATCGCCCATCCGATGCGGCACCCAGCGGTCGTCTCCGTGGTGGTGGGGGCCCGCGACGCCGCCCAGTCCCGCACGAACGCGGACCGGCTGTCGGCAGCGATACCGGATGCGCTCTGGAACGAACTCGCGGCTCTCGGCCTCGTCCCCGACGACGCCTCCACGACCGCCCCCTCACACACCGGCAGGGGACGACGATGATCGTCATCGACGCCCACCTGCACGTATGGGACCCCGCCCGCGCCGACTACGACTGGCTGGGGCCCGCGATGGCACCGATCAACCGCGCCATGCGGTTCACGGACGCCCGACCGGCGCTGAAAGCCACCGAAGTCACCGCGAGCGTCCTCGTACAGGCCGCCGACAACGACGCGGACACCGACCACATGCTGGCCACCGCGGCAACCCACCCGGAAGTCGTCGCCGTCGTCGCCTGGGTCCCACTGGACGACCCAGGGCGCGCCCGATCCCGCCTCGCACAGCTGCGGTGCGACCCGCACATGGTGGGCGTACGCGCGCTCATCCACGAGAAGCCCGACCCGGAGTGGATCGTCCGCCCCCACGTCGGCAAAGGGCTCGCCCTGCTGGCCGCGCGCGACCTCACTTTCGACTACGTCACCGCGTCACCGGGCGCCTTGAGGCAGGTACCGGAACTGGCGGCACGGCACCCCGAACTGCGGCTGGTGATCGACCACCTCGGCAAACCCCCCATCGGCGGCGACCGCGAGGAGCACGCCCGATGGCGCAAGCTACTCACCGCCGCCGCGCACCACCCCCAGGTCCACGCCAAGGTCTCCGGGCTCTACTCCGCCCGCGGTCCCCTGGACTCGTGGACCACCGACACGGTCCGGCCGTTCTTCGAGGACGCGCTCGAACTGTTCGGCCCGCACCGTCTCATGTACGGCGGAGACTGGCCGATCTCCCTGCTGGCCGGGGGGCACCGACGCACCTGGGAAACCTGCGCGGAACTGCTGGCAGGTCTCGGACCCGACGACCGCGCGGCTGTGCTCGGCGGCACGGCCGCCCGCTTCTACCGCATCGACCCGACCCTGCTGAACGCAGCACGTGACGCCACCGTGTGAACCGCTCCGGAAGGAACGCCATGGAACACCGCACCACCGCGCCGGACACGGCCGCACTCGCCGGCTGGCTGCACAGCTGGGTGACGCGGCAAGGCGCGATCAACGGCTTCCACAACCACAGCGTGTGGGGGACCAATCCCTTCACCTTCCTTGACTTCACCAGCGGCCACACCACCTTCGCGGGCCCGGCCGTCGGCGCCTACGGCCAGGCCCTGGCTCAGCAGCCCGACGAACGGGGCATCGCCCTGCTGCGCCGACTGCTGCGCTACCAGTCCACCGAGATGCAACCCGACGGCCAGTACCGGCACATCGGCTTCCAGGTGGGTGAGTCGGCGACCAACGGCCTCATTCACAACGCCGTCGGAGGCCTGGGCATGCTGCTCGCCCTGCGACACGCCGGTCATCTGCTGCCCGCCGACGAGGTGGCCGCCGCCCTGGATTCCGTGCGGCGCAACCTGGATGCCTGCAAGATCTACGGCGACGGGCGGCCCGGCGTGGACGGCACCTGCAACCAGGAGTACGCCCGGGTCTGGGTCAAGCAGCTCTACACCGAACTCGGCGACGACAAGACGTACGCGGACCAGATCCCGGAAGATCTGGCCGAGCTCGTGCGGCTCTTCCATCACCGGGGCGTGCCGGACGCGGACAGCGCGGGCGCCTTCCGCACGACCCGGGACCGGGCCGAAGGCGGCATCCTGGAACCCGCCGAGTACTACGGCCTCATGATCGTCCCCCTGGTGCTCGGGTATCGCGCACAGGGCGATCAAGACCTGCTCGCCGAAGCGCGGCGGCTGTGCCGGCACGTGGCACGGTCCGCGTGGACCGACGACACGGGCGCCACCCGCTACCACCGCTACTGGCACGTCAAGGGCGACCGTGCCCTCAAGACCGACACGCCGATGCTGATCGCGGGCATGGGACTGACCCTGTACGGCATCCACGAGGTCCTGGCAGAGGGCCCGGACCCGGAGTTGGAGGCGTTCACCGAAGCCTGCCTCGCCACCTACGCCGGTTATCAGACACCGGCCGGATACTTCGCCTCCGCGAGCGGTTGGCACAACGAGGCCGATGTCGCACCCAGCACCGCCTGGCACGCCCACGACCTGCTGTTCCTCATGGCCAGGCTCGGTCCGGGCGACGCGTTCTGGGACCGGGTGTTCGCCCCGCGGGAGCGCCAGTCGGTCCTGGTCAGCGACCGCTCCTACTGGGCCGAGTCAGGTCTCCACTGGAGCGTGCGCAGTCCGCTGACCGCAGGCGATCTGCACCTCTACGGACGTAAGGACAGGGACACCTTCACACGCGAGTTCTTCGCCTGGACCGGCCGGGAGCCTCTGCCCGAGGAACTGCGCTACCCGGACGTCCCCGAGTTCTTCGTCGCCAACGACGGCATCTACCGCGTCGACGGCGGGGAAGCGCCCACCGACATCACGGCCGTCGGCCCCCTGCCCTACCGAGGACGGCTATGACGACCGACCGTACTGCCGGCTTTTCACCATCGAGGAAGAAAGAAATGACAATGACGTCAATCAGCAGAGCGCGCAGGACCTACGGTGCCGCGATGGCCTGCGTGGTGCCGCTCCTCCTGGTGGCCGCCTGCTCGTCGGGCACCGGCTCGTCCGTGGGCGAGGACGGCGAGATCCGGATGATGGTCAACCTCACGGACAACCTCGATCAGGCGTACTGGGAGAGCCTGGTCAAGCCGTTCGAGGACAAGACCGGCCTGAAGGTGAAGATCGAGGGCCCGACCGGCAAGTCCGTGGCCGAGTCCTTCCCCCAGCAGCTGGCCGCCGGCACCGCGCCCGACGTCATCCAGTCGATCTTCCCGGACGATGATACGGCGCCTGAACTCCTCGACCTGGGCAACGAGGCCTGGGCGAAGAACACGCCGATGTTCGACGAGTACGCCCTGGGCGACAAGCACTACGCAGTCGGCGTCGGCACCCAGACCCAGTCGCTGATCTACTACAACAAGAGCGCGTTCAAGAAGGCCGGCATCAGCAAGCCACCCACCACCTGGGACGAGCTGGCCGGGTACCTTCCCGACCTGAAGAAGGCCGGTGTCACCCCGATGCAGACCGCCGGGGACTACCAGACCGGCCTTCAGCTCCAGCAGATCTACCACCCGACACTGAATCAGCTGCACCCCAAGTGGCAGACCGCGGTCTCCGAGGAGAAGCTCACGGTCGGTGAGGCGTACAAGCCGGCATTCGAGATGTACTCGGACTGGATCGACGCCGGCTACATAGCCAAGAGTGACGCCGGGCTCAACCCGTCGCAGGCTGACGGCAACTTCATCGCGGGCAAAGTCGGTCTCTACACCAACGGCAGCTGGTTCGCCGCCACGCTCAACAAGGCCACGGACCTGCCCTTCGAGGTGGGCGTCATCTCCCCGCCGACGGCGGACGGCAAGGCCTACCCCGGTCCGCAGGGCGCCACCATGGCCAACCCGTACATGATCCGCAAGGGGATCGGTGACGAGGACGGCGCCAAGCAGCTGGTGGAGTACCTGGTCACCGACGCGAAGGCGATCGAGGCCCAGCTGGGCTCCGACGGGGTGTTCCGCAAGGACTCCGGACTGAAGCAGACGGACATCGACGCGCAGATCCAGAGCGTCCTCGATGCCGCCCCCGAGCTGGTGGCCGTCGGCGAGGGCCAGGGCAACGTCCGGCTGCCTGTCACGGGCTTCAACCCGAAGTTCACCGAGGTCGCCCAGAGCCTGTACACCGGAGCCAGCCCGGCCGACGCCGCCAAGGCCATCGACCAGTGGGTCGAAGAGAACCGCTGATCCATGGAACGGACATCTCCCGCGAAGCCGCGGGGGTGGCGCAACGCCGGTGTCGGCGTGAGCATGTTCATCCCCGCGGTTCTCATCTACGTCGCGCTGCTGGTCGTACCGGTGATCTACGCCTTCTACTACAGCTTCACCGAGTACAACGGATTCCCCACCCGAGTACCGGAGTTCGTGGGTCTGGACAACTACCGGACGATTTTCGGCTCCACCGACATGACCGACACCATGGTGATCACCGCCGTGGTGGCGGTGGTGGGTGCGGTCCTGGTCAACCTGGCCGCGCTGGGTCTGGCACTGCTGCTGCAGCGCACCAACCGGTTCAACACCTTCGGTCGGGTGGTGATGTTCTACCCGCATGTCCTGAGCGCGCTCGTGGTGGGCTTTCTGTGGCAAGCCGTCCTCGGGCCCCAAGGCGTGGTCAACACCATGCTGGAGAAGGTCGGAACCGACAGCCTGCCGTTCCTCAGTGACCCGGACTGGGCCCTGTGGTCGATGATCCTGGTCATCGTCTGGTCGCTGTTCGGCGTCCAGCTGATCCTCTATCTGGCGGGCCTGCAGGCGGTGCCGGCGGATCTCCTGGAGGCGGCGCGGATCGACGGGGCCGGCCGGTGGCGCACATTCCGTGCCGTGACCTGGCCCTCCCTGGCCTCCACTGTGACGGTGGCCGTCATCACCTCGGGTATCTCCCTGCTGAAGACGTACGACGTGGTCGTGTCGTTGACAGGAGGTGGGCCCGCCGGGTCGACCAAGACCCTCGCCTACTCGATCCTCGCAGTCTCCTTCCCCCAACGGAACATCGGCGTCGCCTCGGCCCAGGCCGTTGTGCTGATTCTCGCGGCTGCGGTCCTGGCCATCACCGTTCTCGTGCTGCGCAAGCGTGCCGAGGACGACGCGGAGTCCATCGGATGAACAAGACAACCTCCACCGCAGCCACGGTCCGCGTGGCATTCATCTGTCTCGTGTCCCTCGGCATGCTCGTGCCGATGTACATCCTGGTCATCAACACCTTCAAGAGTCAGCAGGAGATCCTCGCCAACCCCTTCTCGCTGAATCCCGGCACGGCCACGTTCCAGTACCTGGCCGACGCCTGGACCAATCCGGACTTCAGCATTCTGAAGGGCTACGGCATCACTTTGGCGTTGGTGCTGTGCGTGAACGCCATCGCCATGGCGGTGTGCGCCCCCGCAGCGTACGCGCTGGCCCGCACACCGAAGCCGGTCTTCCGGCTGCTGTTGTTCTTCTTCATCGCGGGCATGTTCATACCCACCCAGGTGATCCTGGTGCCGGTCATTTTCGTGCTGCGCGCAATCGGGCTGATGGGCACCCTGCCCGGGCTGATCCTGTTCATGACGGCCACCACCATCCCCTTCACGCTGTTCGTGTTCTTCGGGTACATCCGGGTGCTGCCCAGGTCGCTGGACGAGGCTGCGGCCATCGACGGCGCCGGCAAGTACCACACGCTGTGGCGAATCATCCTGCCGCTGATGCGGCCGATCATCGCCACCGTGTTCATCCTCAACTCGCTGAGCGTCTGGAACGACTTCGCCAGCCCGCAGATGATCCTCGGTCCGGGCAGCGGCATCTACACCGTCACCACCGGTGTGTACGCGGCCGTGGGCCAGTACTCCACGGACTACACCAAGGTCTTCCCCACTCTGCTGCTCGCGGTGATCCCCATTTTGGTGATCTTCATCGTGATGCAGCGGCACATCATGAGCGGCTTGGCCGCAGGAGCCGTCAAGGGATAGCCATGTCCGAACGTCCTACGCCCCGTCGGGTCGCCTCTGTGATCCGGCTGCGTCCGGAACACGCCGACAAGTACCGCGAACTGCACCGTTCCGTTCCGCAGCCCGTGCTGGACGCACTCTCTCGCGCCCACATCACGAACTACTCCATCTTCCTGCGGGACGACACCCTGTTCGCCTACTACGAGTACACCGGCAACGACTACGCCGCCGACATGGCCGCCATCGCCGGCGACCCAGACACCCAGCGCTGGTGGGCTCTCACCGACCCCTGCCAGCAGCCCCTCGACTCGGCCGGGCCGCGGGAGCGGTGGGTGGACAGCGAGGAACTCTTCCATCTGGACTGATCAACAGCACCCAAAGGAACACCCACATGCCGAACATACCCGCTCCCCCGCCTCTCGCGTTCGATGGTCTCGCCGCTGCGGTGACCGGAGGGGCATCGGGGATTGGGCTCGCGACCGCCCGGTACCTGGCGCGGGGCGGCGCCCGGGTCGCCGTACTCGACAGCGCCCCGGAGTCCCTCCCGGCCGACGACGCGGAACTGCTGCTCTCCGTACGGTGCGATGTCACCGACGACGTATCGGTCCGTGCCGCGGTCACGTACACCGCGGAGCGCCTGGGCGGCCTGGACATCCTGGTCAACAACGCAGGCATCGGCGCCCAGGGCACGGTGGCGGACAACGACGACGCGGAGTGGGCACGGGTCCTCGACGTCAACGTCCTGGGCATGGTCCGCACGACGCGCGCCGCGTTGCCTCATCTGCGCGCCTCCCGGCACGCAGCGGTGATCAACACCTGCTCGATCGCCGCAACAGCGGGACTGCCACAGCGCGCGCTGTACAGCGCCAGCAAGGGAGCGGTGCTGTCCTTGACGCTCGCCATGGCTGCCGACCACATAGGCGAGGGCATCCGCGTGAACTGTGTCAATCCCGGTACGGCCGACACCCCTTGGATAGACCGTCTGCTGTCCGGCTCCGAGGACCCCGCGGTGGAGCGCAAGGCACTCGAGTCCCGGCAGCCGACAGGGCGACTGGTGTCCGCCGAGGAGGTCGCGGCGGCGATCGGGTATCTGGCCTCCCCCGCGGCAGCGTCCGTCACCGGCACCGCCCTCGCCGTCGACGGCGGAATGCAGGGCCTGCGACTGCGGCCCGCGAAGAGCTGACCTGACGGTGCGGCGGGGCACATGGACCGACGCCGACTTCTTCTGCCCGACCGCTTGTCCCCGGTCGTCGATCACCCTACTGTGCACATGTCATACATGTGTTATGTGCTCGAAAGGTTCCTCAATGATGAGAACTGAGCCAAGACCAGCACGGATTGCCGCCACCGGCCTTGCCTTGACATTGATGGCGACACTCGCCGGACCGGCCGTCGCGTCGTCGGCCACCAGCGCGGGCGGAAAGCTGACCGTCTACGTCTCGGCCACCGATGGCAACGACGACAACAGCGGTGGCAGGAAAGACCCCTTCCGGACCATCGCCGCCGCCCGGGACGCGCTGGCCGGCCGCACCACGGCCCATGCGCGGGGCACGGTCCTCATTCGCGGCGGCACCTACGTCCTGGACGACACGGTCCGGCTCACAGGACCGGAGAACTCGTGGGTCACGTACACCGCGTACCAGAACGAGAAGGTGACGATCACCGGGTCCCACGACCTGCCGGCCGACGGCTGGAAGAGGCTCTCCGACCTCCCCGCGGAGACGCTCGCCCAGCCCCGGTACTCCTCACACAACCGTCTCGACACGACCGAGTTGCGCCAAGGAGTCTGGGTCTACGACCTGGGCGCGGCAGGCATCGATCCCGGCACGCTCTACAAGAACGGCTTCAACTGGGTCCAGCAGCCCTTCGCGCCCGAACTCGTCGTCAGTGGCAGGGCCCAGGTCCTGGCCGAGTACCCGAACGGCAACACGTGCTCGACCACGGAGACGGACTGTCACCTGTGGGGTACGGGCGACAAGTGGGACGCCGACACTCCCCGTGATCTCGTCAACGTGGACCTCGACGCCCGCTTCGGCCCGCAGAACGACTGGAACTTCTCCGGGACCACCCCGAGGGCCCAGTTCGAGGACAAGAAGCAGCTGCATGACGACCCCGGGCAGCGGGACACCTGGTCTCCGCAGGAGATGCGGCGCATGACGCCGTCGATCTTAACGGTCGGGGGCCGGGCACTCGCCGACGACCGCTACCAGCGCTGGGCGCCGGAGGCAGAGCCTGTCGTCGACGATCTCGGAACCCGCGGCTTCGGTGCTTACACGGACGTGCCCGTGCAACTGGATCCGCGCTGGATCGAGGACGTCGACAACACGAAGGCCGAGACCGAGGGCTGGCTGTCGGGGTACTTCGGCAACAACTACGCCAACGACATGGTGCGCATCTTGTCCTGGAGCGACGACAGGCTCTACACCAAGTACCCCTCGATGTACATTCCGCAGGACGCGTGGACCAAGGTCAAGGTGCTCAACGTCCTGTCGGAGATGGACACGGCCGGCGAGTACTACATCGACCGCTACCACGACAACCACATGCTGTACTACAAGCCCGAGGGCGGGACCGTCGAGGGCAAGGTCACCACACTCCAGACATTCGACAAGAACTTCTTCCTGCTCGACGGCACCCGCGGCGTGACGCTGCGGGGACTCACCATGACCGGGTCGCTCATCAGCGGCGTGCAACTCCTCGACGCCGTCGGAACGCTCGTCGACGGGGTCGACATCTCCAACGTGAGCATGGACGCGATCCGTATCGGGCGCACGACGGACACCATCACGGCCATGCCCGACTACGAAACCGTGCAGGGCGGGCACGACAACGTCGTGCAGAATTCCTACCTGCACGACCTCGGCGGCGGCGGAGTCCTGTTGGGCGGCGGCGACCGCGCCACCCTCGAAAGAGGGAACAACATCGCCCGCCGCAACGAGATCACCCGCTTCTCGAAGCTGGCGACGTACACTCCGGCGGGCTACCTGTACGGGGTGGGCAATTCCTTCGAGTACAACTACGTCCACGACGCCCCGCACATGGCGGTGCAGATCATGGGCAACGACATGCGGGTCAACCACAATCACTTCTACGACGTGGTGAAGAACGCCGGTGACCAGGGTGTCGTCTACGCCGGTCGGGACTTCACCTACCTGGGCAACGAGGTCGCCTACAACCACTTCGAGAAGATCGGTGGGACCAACGACGCCCTGTACCTGGACGACGGCGCCTCCGGCGTGCGGTTCCACCACAACGTGGTGAACGGCGCGCATTCCGGGGTCAACCTCAACTCCGGTCACAGCAACACCGCGAACGACAACGTCTTCATCGGCGTGAAGCACGCGGGTCATGGCGGCATCTACCACCGCAAGGGCGAGAAGTCCCTCCCGCTGGACAACAGCTGGGTACTGCTGAGCCGCTTCAACACCTTCCTCGACGTGCGCGCCGGCGAGAAGTACAGCGCGACACCGGAGACGGTCGCGGCCTGGCACCGGCACTACACGAGGGGCAGGCACGCGTACTCGGACGGAAAACCGATCTCCTACCCGGAGATCACCGAGTGGTACGTGCCACGGGTGACCACCACAGGGAAGGACTGCAAGGCAGCCGACTACTCCACGTCGGGCACGAACGGATGCAGTCGGGCCACGGTGTGGGACGACCCGGACTCGGTCTGGGTGCCTTCCCGGGTCGAGATCGACCATGCGGTGGTCGTCGGCGACACCGGATTCGTCGAGCCGACAGCAGCGTTCTCCGAGCCGGCTTCGGTGTACAAGCCGTCGCGGTGGAGCGACAAGGTCAACACCGGGAGTGTGCTCACCTCCTCGGTGGCCGAGACGGGCCTGGACCTCGCCACCATGAAGTTCTCGGACTCCGGGGCGGTGGCGGAGGCGTACGGATCCAGGTGGATCGAAGAGTGGAACCGCCGTGTCTCCGCGAAGGGGATCGGACGGCCGTGACGCGCGTATGCACCCTCGGCCATGGCCGGCGGTGCATCCGTCGCCCGACAGGTGCGCGTCCCGCCGTTCTCGCAGCGGAACCTACTGCTTGAGCGGGTCGACGGGACGGCGCCGGGCCCACGCCGACGTGATGTGCTCCCGCATCGCGTCGGCAGCCGCCTCCGCGTCCCGCTCGATGACCGCGGCCGCGATCCGCTCGTGCGCCTGATGCGTCACGTCGATGTCCTCGCGGGTCGGATGCCCGCTGTACTGGGGCGATCGGACCGCCTTGCCCTGGATGCTGGAGACGATGGCCCGCCCGAACGCGTCCTGCGAGGCGCGATGGATGATCTCGTGGAACTCGATGTCCGCTCGCGAGTAGGCCGTCGCGTCGTCCCTCAACGCCGCCAGTTCGTCGAGCTTGGCGGAGAGCGCCGCCGCCTGATCACCGTCGATGCGCTTGGCCGCCCTCGCCGCCATGGCGCACTCCAGGGTGGTCCGGATCTCGATCAGGTTGTCCAGGAAAACCAGTCGGTCCTTCCGCTGGAACAGCGCGTCGAGGATCAGCGGATCGAGCAGGCTCCACTGCTCCTGGTCGAGCACAACCGTGCCCCAGCCCTGACGAGTTGCGACGAGCCCCTTCTCGGCGAGGGTCGTCGTCACTTCGCGGATCACGGTCCGGCTCACCTCGTACCGGTCGCACAGCTCACCCGCCGACGGGAGCGCCGTGCCCGGAGGGTACTCCCCCAACACGATGGCCGTCGTGAGGCTTTGGACCACGGCTTCGGCGAGGGGCGGCCGGCGCCGCTGAGGTCGGGCCACGGCAGTGGAATCCGCGGATGGCTTGCTCATTTGGTCAACGACTCCCCATGTTCATCCAGATTTTCCGGCCCACGCTGTTCGACGACCCAGGTTAGCGGAACATGCTAAGGTCATCACTCGTATTATAAGTTACGACTTACGCGGAGCGGCGCGATGCGGATCACCGGCTACCGGTCGCTCACCACGGTGCACGACTGGGGACGCCCGGTGGGGGACGTCAACGGTGTCGTCACTGGCGGCGTCACCGAAGTGCCGGTCGTACTCCTGGACACCGACGCGGGTCTCACCGGCATCGGGCTCGGGAGCCACGCCGAAGTGCACCGTGTGTTTCCCGCGCTCGACGGCCAGGACCCTCGCGCGGTCACATCCCTCTACGACCGAATGCTCGCCCACGTTTTCAAGTCCGGGCACAACGGCCGGGTTTTCGGCACCATCGGCGCTCTGGACATGGCGCTCTGGGACCTGAAGGCGAAGATGGCGGGCGAGCCGCTGTGGCGTGCTCTCGGCGCCTCCGGCCGCTTCGTCCCCGGATACGCATCCGGCCTGGAGTACGCGCTGACGGACGACGAACTCGTCGCGTTCTACGACCGTTGGGCCCGGCGCGGTTTCACCGGCGCCAAGGTCAAGGGCGGACTCGATGTGGACCGGGACGTGCACCGGCTGTCCGCTGTCCGCGACGTACTCCGCTCCAACACCACCCGCCCGGCGTTGATGTACGACGTCAACGAGTCCTGGGGACGGCATCTGGCAGTACGCCTGGCCCGTCAGGTCGAAGGGCAGGTGGACCTCACCTGGATCGAGGAACCGGTCAGGCGCTGGGACGCGGCCGGACACCGCGCGGTCGCCGCGGGCATCCGCGCCGCCGTGGCCACGGGAGAGAATCTGACGGGCCTCGAACAGTTCCGGTCGCTGCTCGACGCGGACGCGGTGGGGGTCGTACAGACCGGCAGCGTGTGGGGCATCACCCACTTCTTGCGCGTGTCCACGCTGGCCTACGCCCATGGACTACCGGTGAGCCCCGTCGGCTACAACGCCAACCCGGTCGCCCACGCGGCCGCGGCGATGCCCAACCACCTCGTGACGGAGGTCCAGGACCTGTCGGTACCGGTCGGACTCCGCGTCGACCAGGAGATCGCCGACGGCGGGATCGTCCTCGGCGACGCGCCGGGGCTGGGCATCGAGGTCGACGAGGCGCGGATCGCCGCGAACACCTCGGCCGGTCGGTGGTCAGTCACCTCCGGCCCGCATGTGAGACCAGTCGACGCAGGCCTGCGGCTCACCCCGCAGGCACAGTGACAGCGGAGGAAACCGCACCATGCGTACACGCAAGGCCCTGGTGGTCCGCGGCGGATGGCAAGGACACGATCCCGCCGGATGCACGGACCTGTTCACACCTCGCCTGGAACAGGACGGGTTCGACGTCCACGTGCGTGAGGACCTATCGGTCTACGAAGACGCGGAGTTGCTCGCGGCCACGGATCTCATCGTGCACTCCTGGTCGGGAGGCGAGCTGAGTCCGCGTCAGGAATCGGGCCTCGTCGCCGCGGTGGAGGCCGGTACGGGATTCGCCGGCTGGCACGGGGGCGTGATCGGCACGAACGTCAAGAACGCGTCCTACTTGCGCATGGTCGGGGGCCGCTTCCTCTGGCACCCGGAGGGCTTTCAGAAGTTCACGGTGCGCCTCACCTCCTCGCCCGGCCGGGACGGGGAAATCACGGAGGGCATCCGGGACTACGACGTCGTCACGGAGCACTACTGGGTGATGACCGATGCCCTCAACACGGTTCTCGCCACCTCCGTCCTCGAACCCACAGGGGGGCCGTGGGCCGAGCCGGTGGAGTTCCCTGTGGTGTGGACGCGCCGCTGGGGAGCGGGGAGGGTCTTCGTGTGCACCCTGGGTCACCGAGTCGCCGATCTGGAACTGCCGCAGACGGCGACGATCGTCGACCGGGGACTTCGATGGGCGGCGCGCACCTGAGGGACGGCAGCCCGAACGGGTGCGACGGCGCTCGGCCGGGCGCCTCATGAGCTCTGTCTCACACGTGCCGCTCGGGGAACGGGGCGGCTCAAGCCTTGGTCCGATCTGGGCTGACACATGTTCAAGCCGTCAGCCCCGGCCACCGACCCTCTTCACCCTCGTGCGGTGAAGCCGCCCCCGTCGGCTCCCCCGCGTATCAGCGTGCCCGCACGCTCCCGCCGGCCAGCAACAAGCCGGGCTTCCACACCCACAAGGGGGCGACGGGCTACTGCATGAATTCGGTGTGGGGATGTTCGGGCGCCGCAGGGCAGATGTAGAGCTGCTGCTTGCGGCCGCTGCCGATCTGGACCGCCGTGGGCTGCCCGGGGTCGAAGTGGTCCAAACCGGGGGACGGTTCGGCAGCTGGGTCCTCGTACGGGGACCAGCTGCGCCCTGCGTCGTCCCCTTCCTCGAACGTGGCGATGGTCAGCAGGGCATCCATCTCACTGCCGCAGGCGGGGCAGGGCCGCGGGACGGGGTCGGCGGGGCCCCAGGCCGGCCAGCCGCCGACCGTCCAGCCGGGTGCACTGGACAGCACACAGTCGTAGTAAATCTGCGGGTCCATATCCTCCTCGGCTGCCTGCGGCGGACTCCACTTCTTGAGCTGCTCCTGGAGTTCCGTGCTGAGTTCCAGGTGGTCGGGATATTCGGTGACCTGCTCCGGGGTGAGCAGGCACGCCTCGGGCAGGTAGCTGTCGAACTGCATCGCGGGCGGTTCGGGGGGCGTGCTGAGAATGTCGGTGACGGTGGCTGCCGACCGAAAGAACAGCACCGTCCTGGGCATGATCGGACGGTCGAAGGGGCACCACAGAACCTGCAGCAGGTCCGCTCCGTCAGGCGGGCGCAGATCGGGCACATCCCGTGCGTACAGCTGCGCGACGGGCAGCATCGCCATGGAACCCTCGTACGGCTGGACCGCCACCCTCGCCGGATACGTGCGAGGGGGCCGGATCCCCTCAAGGGTCTCTCGTTCCTGCGGGGTCAGGCTCCTGCCGTGCGAGGCGGCACGGATCCGTCGTTCCCGCCGCACATCCGCCGGGGACAGGGCCGGGTTCATCCCGTCCACCACATGGGGGCCCTCGCAGTGGGGCCACGGCTCGGTCGGCGGGCCACAGGAGTGGCCCGCCGACCGAGCTGTCGTGCCAGGTCGGTGCCCCGGGCCGGGGATGCAACCGGGTCGCCGTGCGGGCCAGCGGGACCAGTTGAGGAAGAACTGCGGTGACATCAAATGGCCGTGGCGGAGTGAGAGGAGTGACATTCATGTGCCCCGTTCTTGCCAACTGCCTCTGACAACGGCCCTCGCAGCCGCGCCAGGCAGTTCTCTCCAAGCGTTCCGCGGCTGCCTTGCCCGGCACTTCTCCGGTGTTCCGGGCAAGTTGTCGACGAACGCGTTGTCAGAGGCTGCGCCTAGGGTGGCGGTCAAGATCACCGGCAGGATGTGCCGAAGGTTTCGAGAGCGATTGTTGGGGTTGACATGCCTTGGTGGAACAGGGGGCCCGGAACGCGGGCCAACTGGGTACTCGAGCCGTTGGTCGGTCTGGGGCCGTTGCGGTTCGGGATGAACTCCGACCAGGTGGCGACGGCTCTGGACGGGGCGGTCGCCTACGTCTCGCAGGGTCTGGGCGGCGGGATCGGTTGGGGCTGCTACAGCGATTGGGGTGTGACTGCGGTATTTGGAGAGGATTCCGGTCTGGTCGCGGTGGCGATCGACGCGATGGATGGGCCTCTGGTGCGGCTGCGGGACGTTGAGCTGATCGCTCGTGTGCCGTCCGAGGTGCGCTCGGACATCCATGACCTCGCACGCCGGGAGGGGGCCTTGGTGCGGGTGAACTGGAGTGGTGATCCCGAAGTCGAGGCATGGGGGGTGTCTATGGGTACCGCTCTGGAGCTGGGGTCGTCGCCCGAAGGGTACATGCAGCGGCAGGACACAATGATCACTGGTGCCCTGTTCGTCGGCCCCGAGCTGGCCGCGGATCCTTATGGGGCCGAACCGGTCATCCGGTGGTGGGATGTTCGCGACCGGCAGCCGAATGCGGGAACGTGGCCGGTGAAGGCCGAGCAGGAACGGCAGCGCTGGGATTGGACACCGCTGGAGAGCATCGGGCCGCTCAGGTTCGGCATGAGCCCGTCTCAGGTCGCGGCCGCGCTGAACGAGGAGCCCGCCGCCCGACATGGCCGGTACCCCTATGGAGAGCCGTGGGAAGGCCCCGGCGAGTGGATCCTGCACGACGACCGCTTCGATACGGCCGGTGTGACCGCGCACTACTCCTGCGGACGTGGCCACCCTCCTGTTCTGGGCGCCGTCACTGTTCACGGTCGCACCGGCCCGCAGGTCGAGTTCGACGGCATTCGGCTGATCGGCTGGCCGGTCTCCGCTGTCGACGCGGCCTTGACCCGGTACATCGAAGACAGGGAAGTGGGCCTGGTCATCGGCTGCGGCGGAGACCTGGGACCTGACGGTCTCAACATGTACGTACGAGCTACCAGGGCCGGCGACACCGCCGTCAGCGAGGCGCGGTTCTGCAGTGCGGAGTGGAAGGACCACGGCTGACCTACGGAAGGCTTTCCAGTTCGCTCGCTGCGGCGGCCAGCCTTCTACGATCCTGTTCACTGCGTCCCCGACTGCTGGAACGGATCATCACGTGGCGAGCAGACTGGACGAACTCGAAGAACAGCCGGTGGATGTACGGGCCGAGCAGGGCGAAATCGCCGTCGCCGAACACGTCCTTGAACGGATGACCGGGCTGCTCGCCGCAAATCGCGCCTCCGCCGGGATGACACCCGGGCAGGTCGGCGGCCGGACGGTGATATTGATCCCGCAGCGCGAACCCGGGGTGGAGAAGGAGGCCAACCGGCAGTCACGCGCCGGCTGATGCTCTTCTCCTTGGACTCCCGCCCACGACCAGCACGAGTACCCCGAGGACCGGTCACACCAGCCCTTTGACCTGATACTTCGAGTTGGCGGTGGCACACTGAGCAACAACGCGCGCCACCGGGCCTCAGGAGCTCCCGCGGGCGACCACCTGGTAGCCGACGTCGCGATGGGGCCTGTCGACCGGCGCGCCACGCATGCGGGTCAGCAGCAGTTCGGCGGCAAGCTCGCCGATGCGGGCACCGGGCGCCGCGACGGTGGTCAGCGCGGGTACGAGATGGCGTGCCAGCTCGAAGTCACCGAAGCCGGCCAGGGCCAGGGTGCCGGGCACATCGATCCCCCTGCGCACGCATGCCTGGAGCGCACCGGCGGCGAAGACGTCGCTGGAGAACATCACGGCGTCGGAGTCCGGATACCGTTCCAGCGCCAGGTCCAGCAGGGTGACGCCGGTGTCCATGGTGACCGGTTCAGGGCCGGCGTCCACCGTGCGCGGGGCGCCGCCCAGCAGCTCGCGGACGGCCGTCGCGTAGCCGTCGAGGCGTTCCCCGGCCCGGGGGTCACCAGCGGTGTGCCGGCCGGCGAACGTGATCCTTTGCCGGCCGCGCTCAACCAGGTGCGCGACCATCGCGGACGCCGCCGCCGCGTTCGAGAAGCCGACGAGCAGGTCGACCGGCTCCTCCGACCATCCCCACGTCTCCACCACGGGCACCTGCCCTGCCTCCAGCAGAGACAGCGTGCCCCGGGTGTGGCTGGTGCCCACCATGAGCACACCGTCCGGCCGCCGGCCCAGAAAGCTGCGCAGGACCGCCTCCTCCTGCTCCGGCCGGTACTCGGTCGTCCCCACGAAGATCTGGTAACCATGGGAGGCCAGAGCGGTCGAAAAGGCGTGAACGGTGTCGGCGAAGACCGACGCGTTGATCTGCGGGACCAGCACGGCGACCGTACGACTGCGGTTCGACGCCAGGTTGCTGGCGGCGAGGTTGGGCACGTAGCCGGTGGCCGCGACGGCCGCTTCGACCCTGAGACGTGTCTCGTCCGGCACCGACGAGGGGTCGCGCACGACGCGGGACACAGTCTGTGCCGACACGCCCGCGGCCGCCGCCACGTCCGCGAGGGTCACGGAACGGGTCGCGGAGCGCTTGCGCGGGCGGCGGGGCGGCTGGGTCATGCCGGAAACGTTATCGGAGGTCACAGCGCTCCTCGCGCTGCCAGCGAACGCATCAGGTCGGCAAGACCGAAGGTCCACGGGTCGCAGGTGTCGCTCGGCCTGATCCGGTTGACCAGGGTGCCGAGCCGGGGTGTCGCGATGCTGACCAGGTCGCCGTCGTGATGGGTGAAACCCTGGCCCGGAGCGTCGCGGTCCTCCACAGGGGCGAACATCGTGCCGAGGTAGAGCACCGCACCGTCGGGGTACTGGTGGTGCGGCCCGGTCAACTGCGCCACGAGTTCCAAGGGGTCCCGGCTGATGGCGGACATGGAGGACACCGCGTCCAGCCGGTATCCGTCGGCGCCCTCGACGGTCAGGGTGACCACCGCCCGCCGTACGTCGTCGATCCCGAAGCCCGGCTCGAACAGCCGCAGGAAGGGGCCGACGGCCGCTGAGGCGTTGTTGTCCTTTGCGAGGGGCAGCAGCAGCGCCGAACGGCCTTCGATGTCACGCAGGTTGACGTCGTTGCCGAGCATCGCGCCCACCGCCTCGCCCCGCGACGAGACCGCGAGCACCACTTCGGGTTCGGGGTTGTTCCAGCGTGAGGCCGAGTGGATGCCCGCGTCGGTTGCGGTGCCGACGGTGGCCAGCACCGGTGCCTTCGTGAAGATCTCGGCGTCGGGGCCGATGCCGACCTCCAGGTACTGGCTCCACACCCCCTGGGCGACCAGGATCCTCTTGAGTTCGGCGGCCTCATCGGAACCCGGTCGCAACGACGCCACGTCGTCGCCGATGAGCTCGCGGATCCGCTCGCGTGTCACGGCGGCCTCCGAAGCATCCCCGCGAACGCGCTCCTCGATCACCCGTTCCAGCATCGACACCACGAAGGTCACCCCGGCGGCCTTCACCGCCTGCAGGTCCACCGGGGTGAGCAGCCAAGGCCGCTCGGGATCCCGCGTGTCGACCGGTGTGTTGGCGAGCAGCTCATCGAGCCCGGCGAAGCGCTCCCCGAGGGTCGCACGCACCTGCGCGGCGGGGTCGGACGTTTCACACAGATCGCGCACCGTCGCGAAGGCTGCGGTCACGTCGTACACGCCGTCCTGTCGGACGGCGACGACGGAGGGACCGAGGCCGGGCCGCCAGACCCGGCCGACGAGCGCGCCCTCTGTTCCGTCGTCGGGAAGAGTGGTCTCCGCGTCGGGCCACTGGTTCATGCCGTTCCTTTCAGCGCTTGCGGAAGACGGGTGCGCGCCTCTCGGCGAAAGCGCGTCTGCCTTCGGCGGCATCCTCGGTCGCGAAGCAGATGGTCTGCAGGTCGCGTTCGTAGGCAAGGGCCTGGTCCTCCGGCAGATTGCCGGCGGCCCGCAGGTTGATCTTCGCGGTCTCGGCCGCCACGGGTGCCCGGGAGGCGATCACGGCTGCCAGCGTTCGGGCCCGGCCGAGCAGTTCGGCTCCCTCCACGACCTCGCTGACCAGGTGCCACTGCAACGCGCGTGCGGCGTCGATGCGTTCACCGGCGAGCAGCATCAGGGCGGCGTTGCTGGGGCCGGCGGCGCGGTTCAGGAAGGCGGCCATCCCGCCGCCGCCGATCCAGCCGAGCGTGATCTCCGGTGCGCCGAAGGAGGCGTCGGAAGAGGCGAGGCGGATGTCGCAGGAGAGAGCAGTCTCCAGGCCGCCGCCGAGGGCGTAGCCACGGACCGCGGCGATCGTAGGGGTGCGGGCCGAACGGATGGCGTCGCAGTAGTCGACGCGGTTGCGGTAGTCCCACGGGGTGGCGTACCGGTCGAGTTCGCCGATGTCCGAGCCGACGCTGAAGGAGCGCTCGCCGGCGCCGGTGACCACGATCGCACGGACGTCGTCGGTGGTGTCGCACCACTGGATCGCGCGCACCAGGGCACCGGACATCTCGGGGGTGACCGCGTTGAGCTTCGCGGGCCGATTGAGGGTCAGGGTGGCCACGCGGTCCGCGACGTCGAGGAGCACGTGCTCGGTTCCCAGGCCGGGAAGGGCCGGGCGGGGGTGGGTCATGTTCGTCCCTTCGGAGTGCGGCTCGTCCGGTACTGCCTGCGCATCCGGTCGAGGACCTGGTGGTGGTCGGCCCCGGCGAGTGCCTCCCGGACGGCGGCCGATGCGGCGGTCTGGAAGCCGATGTAGCCGGCGTACCGGGGCCGAACCCAGGCCCTCTCACACGTCGTGGTGGTCCGGCGGTAGAAGTCGGCCGCGACGATCGCCGGATCGGCCCAGGCTGCGCGCGCGCTGGGCTGACCGCTGTGGCGGGGGAGGAAGTCCCGCTGTGCGGTTGCGGACATCAGCCAGCGGACGTGATCCAGCAGTTCGTCGGACGGAGCGCAGCGGACGCTGAGAGCCAGTCCGGTGCCCCCGAGGGTGGAACCGGGGCGGCCGTCCACTTCCGCGGTCGGCGCGTCGGTGAACGCGAGGCGGTCGGCGTAGGTGACGTATCCGTATACCAGTGGGCAGTGCGCGAGCCGGTCGGTGCCGGCCATCAGTTCCAGCAGTCCGATCGGGTTGAGGGTGCGGGCCGCCGGCGGTGCCAGGCCGTCGACGGCGGACATGAGGTCGAGGACCGCGAGTCCGATGGCGGTGCTGATCAGTTCGTCCGGGTCGGCGGCCGGTTCCTCCCCCAGGGCGACCGCGATGGACGCGAAGGTGAGGAAGGCGTGTGGTCCGGCGAGCGAAAGCGCGACCGGGGCCCGGCGGGCGAGTCGGTGGACCTCGTCCCAGGTGGTGGGGGCCTCGCCGGCGAGGTCGGTCCGGGTGGCGGCGACCTGGGTGGCCGCGTCCAGCGGGAGCGCCCACTGCCGGCCGTCCATGGCATAGGACCGCATGGTGGGGCCGATGGAGTCCGCACCCCATCGGGCCAGTTCCTCCTCGGCGAACAGGTCGTCGAGTGGCTGCAGGCATCCGGTGGCGACGGCTTCGCCGAGGTGAGGGTGGTCGAGCACGACGAGGTCGTAGTGGGCGCAGAGTTGGTCGACAGGGCGGGACTCGAAGCCCTCGAGGGGCTGGACGTCCCAGCGGACGAGTTCCCCCGCGGATGCGGCGAGGGCGTCGTACCCACGGGGGTGGTCCCAGGTCAGTCCGGCATAGGTCACGATGTCTCCGCCACGGTGCCGGAGGCGAACAGTGCCTCGATCTCCTCTTCTCCGAGGCCCGCTTCGGCCAGGATGTCCCGGGTGTGTTCGCCGGTGAGGGGGGCTCCGCGGTCGATGCGAGGCGGGGTGGCCGAGAACCTGTAGGGGAAGCCGGGCACCGTCACACGGCCTTCGGTGGGATGGTCGTAGGTGACGAAGGTGCCGTTGTGTCGGATCTGTGGGTCATCCACCAGATCCGCGTATCCGTAGACCGGACCCGCCCAGATGCCGGCGGACGCGAAGGCGTCGAGCCAGTGGCGTGCGGGGCGGGTGAGCAGGCGGGACGCGGTGCGGGCGAAGATCTCGTCACGGTGGGTCCAGCCGTGCTCCTCGTCCTCCATGGACAGGAAGCTGTCCTCGCCGATGATCTCACCGAGCCGCTTCAGGGGAGGAAGAGCCAGGACGATGTGAACGTCCGCGGTGCGGAAGGCCCCGTAGGGTGACCGGATGTAGACGTGGGCGTGAGGTTCCGCCGATCGGGTCTGCGGCAGCCCGCCGACCGTGTGGACCGACAGCTCCTGCATCTGCAGAGTGGTGATGGCGTCGAGCATGTTCACCGTCACGAGCTGGCCCTCGCCGGTGCGTTCCCGGTGCAGCAATGCGGCGAGGACCCCCTCGAAGGCTGTGGAAGCGGTGACGGCGTCCACGAGGTACTGGCCTGCGGCCCGCGGCGCCTCACCGTCCCGGCCGCCGGAGAGCATGGCCCCCGACATCGCCTGCAGAAGCAGGTCCTGGCCGGGCCGGCCGGCGTACGGCCCGTCCTCGCCGTAGCCGGAGATGGACACGTAGACGAGTGACGGGTTGAGCGCGGCGAGAGAGGCGTAGTCGACGCCCAGCCGGTCGGCCACGCCGGGACGGTAGTTCTGGAGGAAGACGTCGGCCTCGGCGACAAGGCGCCGCAGCACCTCCTTTCCCGCAGGGTCCTTGAGGTCGACGGCGAGGGACCTCTTGTTGCGGTTCAGCGACAGGAAAGACACATTGATCCGGTTGCCGCCGGCGCCGCCCGCTGCGGCGTGGCGCTGCCACTCACCCGTGACCGGTTCGATTTTGACGACATCGGCGCCCAGGTCACCGAGGCGCTGGGCGGCGAAGGGTCCGGCCATGGCGATGGAACAGTCGAGGACCCGGTACCCGGCGAGTATGCCGGGCTGGTCGCGCGAGGTCATGTGGCTCCTTGAGGGGACGGCGGGTGGCACCGACACGAGTGGAACCAGGGGGCCGGGCTTGTGTGTGCTCGCTGCCGCGTTCATCTCCCGCACCCTGTTGTTAGCGCTATCGATAGCGCTAACATCCACGCTAGGCGGGCACCGCTCGCGGTGTCAACGCCACGCATCTTCCCCCTCAGCGCCCGTACGGCACCGGCAAGATGGGATCACCGATGAAGCAACCCCGAGCCGCACTCGTGACCGGTGCGGGCGGCGCCCTGGGCCGGGCGGTCGCAGCCCGACTGGCCGCCGACGGCCATGACGTCGCCCTCCTCGACCGCGACAGCGAATCACTGGAACTGACCGCAGAACTCGTGAAGAACGCCGGCGCCCGAGCACTGGCCCTCACCGGCGATCTGCGCGACGCCGCGACGATCGAGGAGGCCGTGGAACGGACGGCGACCGAGCTGGGCACCTTGCGTGTCCTGGTCAACAACGCGGCCGTGTATCCGAGCCGCCCGTTCCTGGAGGTGCCGCTCGCCGAGTACGAGGAGGTGGTGGCGGTCAACCAGCGCGCCTACTGGATCGCCGCACAGGCGGCGACACGGCGGATGACCGTCACCGGCGGAGGGGCGATCGTCAACATCGCGTCGATCACGATGCACGGCGGCTGGGACTCACTGGCGGCATACGTCTCCACCAAGGGCGCCGCCGTCGCACTCACCCGTGCCCTCGCCCGCGAACTGGGGCCCGTGGAAATCCGCGTCAACTGCGTCTCGCCCGGCGCCTTCCCCACCGCGGCCGAAGAGATCCACGAAGATCCGGAAGCCTACCGCCGCCATGTACTGGACCACCAGGCCCTGAAGCGACGCGGGCGACCCGACGAGCTGGCGTCGGTGGTGTCGTTCCTCGCCGGCGACGACGCCTCGTTCGTCACCGGTCAGTGCATCGAGGTCAACGGAGGGTGGGTGATGGCGTGAAGCTGCACGGGCGCTCCCACGACCGCCATTCCCTGGCCCGCCTCGCCGGCGATCTGAGCGCCGCGGGCGGAGTGCGGTCCGTCGTCCTGGACGACGGCACCGAACGCGGCATCCGTACACTGGAGTTCCGCACCGGCGCGGGACTCTCCTTCGACGTGCTCGTGGACCGGGCGATGGACCTGGGCGGGGCCGAGTTCGAGGGCCGTGGCTTCGGCTGGCGCTCCGCGACCGGCTTCCGGCACCCCGCGCTGCACGAGTACCGCGACGACGACGGCCTGTCGATGATGCGCAGCTTCTCGGGGCTGCTGCTCACCGCGGGCCTCGACCACACCCTCTTCGGCGCCGAGGTGGACGCCTCCCAATACCGCTATCCGCCCAGGCGCACGGCGTCGCACGGGCTGCACGGCCGGGTCGCCAACCTGCCCGCCCGGCTGACCGGATACGGCGAGCAGTGGCAGGACGACGGCCGCTGTGTGCTGTGGGCCGAGGGCGAGGTACGGCAGGCCGCGATCTTCGGAGAACATCTGCGGCTCACTCGCCGCATCGAGGCCGATCTCGGCGGTACGGAGATCCGGCTGACCGACCGGGTGCGCAACGCGGGCTTCGATCCCACTCCGCACATGTACCTGTACCACGTCAACATCGGCTGGCCCTTCCTCGACGAGGGCACGCGCTACGAAATCCCGGTGAGCCGGACGCTGTGGCAGACCGACAGCGTGGCCGAGCAAGGAGTCTCGAACGTCGACATGCCCGCCCCGCTCCCGGGATTCATCGAGCAGGTCTACGAACACGAACTGGAACCGGACGCGAACGGTCTGGTCCGTCCCCGGCTGGTCAACGAACGCCTCGGTGTCTACTTCGAGTTGGAGTTCGACACGACCCAGTTCCCGTCCTTCTTCCAGTGGCTGCACCTGCGTGAGGGCGCCTACGCGGTGGGGTTCGAACCGTCCACGCATCGGGTGCAGGGCGAGGCCGCGGCCCGGGAGGACGGCTCCATGACGTTTCTGGCCCCGGACGAGGTGCGCCTGTACACCACGACGTTCCGGGTAGGAAAACTGCGCTGATGTGACATCGCCGGCCGTCGTCACGGTGGGGCTGGTCGCCGTCCCGGCCTGCCCCACCGGGCAGCTTTAGATGCCGTGCCATGTGCAGCGGGCTGAGCCTTCAGGCGATCAGTGCAGCCGCCAGCAGCCGTACAGATACCGGCGCTGTCGTCCCGTCGCGGTCAGCCCGTCGCCATCCGCACATCTCACATCCAGCATTCAGCATTCAGCATTCAGCCACCTTCTGACACATCAGGGGCTCCGCGAAGTTGCACCTTGACGAGGTGAAGTCCGTGAGGCAACGGCAGGGGCATGCCTTCGACCGGGGCAATCGGACATGCCGAGCCCGAAGGCCGGCGGTCCCGTTACAGGACCACCGGCCTACATCGGGGCGGCGGGCCGTACCGTCAGCCGTTGGAGAAGCGGCCGGCCTGGGCGAGGATCTGCTCCGCGTCGTCGACCGGCGGGTAGACCCACAGAGTGTTGATGTTCTGCTTGAGCGTCTTGGCCTCTTCACCGGTCACGACGACCTGACGGTCCTGGCCCCAGCCCATCATGACGACAGCTCCGGCCGGCCCGAGGTCCAGGCAGACACCGTACGGGTCGGGGGTGAAGGTCAGGAGGTCCTGGCCGAACAACTCGGCGGCCACGTTGTGACCGGCGAACTTCCCCATCGGCTGGGCGTGCTGGCAGCTCAGCGTGGTGACCTGGCCGACCTCCGCGGGAGCCGCGGCCGTGTCGCCGGCCGCGTAGACGTCGGCGACGCCGATGACGCGGAGGTTCTCGTCCACCGCCAGCCGGCCGAGCCGGTCGCGCTCGCCGGGGATCTGCGCGGTGAGCGGGCTGGCGGCCATGCCGGCCGTCCACACCACGGTGGCGGCCGGGATCACCTCGCCGTCGGACAGGGTGACGGTCTTGTCGGTCGCCGACGCCACAGTGCGTCCCAGACGCCGTTCGATCTTCAGCTCGTCCAGAGCGCTGTCGATGAGCGGCCGGGGGTTCTCGCCGAGTTCGGGGCCGACCACGTCGGCCCGGTCCACCAGGACGACCCGCACGTCCTCGGCCGCGCCGTCCCGTGCGGCGATCGCGGTGAGACGCTCCCCGATGGCGGTGCCGATCTCCAGGCCGGTGAAGCTGGCTCCGACCACGACTGCGGTGTAGCGGCCCTGGGCAGCCGCCTGCTCGGGCAGCAGCTTCAGATGGTTGTTGAGGGCGGCCGCAGCGGGCATCGTGTCGACATTGAAGATGTACTCGGCGCCGGGCAGCTTCGGACTGACCGCCTGGCTGCCGGTGGCCAGCACGAGCTTGTCGTAGGACAGTTCGAGGTCCTCGCCGGTGCGGCTGACGGCACGGACGGTGTGGGCTTCGGTGTCGATCCCGGTCACGGTCGCGGTCACGCGACGCACGCCGATCGGGCCGAGGATGCGGTCCAGCGCGAGCCGCATCCCCTCGGGGTCCTCCTCGTACATCCGCGGACGGATCACCAGGTCGTCACCGCCACTGACCAACGTCACCCGCAGCCCCTCCCCCGCGTCACCCGCGGCACGGGCAGCGCGTACGGCTCCCGCCGCGCTCCACACGCCGGCGAACCCGCCACCGATGACCAGAATATTCTTCATCAGATTCTCCCTCATAGAAAACTGCACCGAGGCCATGATCATTGTGTCGACGAAAACCTTCAGTGCATCTTTCAGGCCCGTCCGGGTTAATGATCGTGGATTCTATTTATCACGGGTATCACACGCCGAGATCTCATTCAGGAGACCCCGACTAAAGATGCGGACGTCGGCGGTTCGACTGTCGCAGGCCGGGCATTTAGGGCCAGATCCCGGAAAGGCCCCCAACAGGGTCATGCCGTCAGCCCGATCAGCGCGGCACAGCGCGGGTTCCGCGCATTCCGCCGATAAGGGCGTTGGCCTCTGTCGCAGGGTCGCCAACCTTGATGCGACCACTCAGAGGCGGAATACCTTGCCCTTTGATGGACTTGTGCAAATTCCATGCATGGGCCAGATCTTCCTGCTGCCCTATTGGCAGGTTTTTCGCGAAGGACCGGTTTCTCGGGCTCAGTGACGTCAGGAATTGGGTCAGCACATCGGTCATGTCAGGTTCTTCTCAAGGATTGACGGCAGGATCGTCGGGGCGGGGCTCCATCGTGGAGATCCACCGTCTGTAGTCGGTTCGAAGTGCCCGGGCCCACCGGGTTGAAGTGCGGTATCGGAACAGGTGGGCGGGGTGACGTTTCGACCGGCAACGCGGTCAGGGCCGTTTCCCTTCATCATCGCTGTGTGGTCGTCCCGGTGAAGACCGCAGGGGGGTCGGCAGTGTTACGGCGGGACGGCATCAGGATGTGAGCGGGTGGAGTCTCCGCGTGGTGAGACTTTGGGGTTGCGGACGTAGTAGAGGCCGGTGACCCGGGCGTTGTTCGCGCGGACGGCCAGTACACCGTCGATCACCCCCTCAACACGCAGGACGAGTCCGGGGTTTCCGCCGACCGTGGTGGGCTCGCAGGAGAAGGTGTTGCCTTCCCTGCCGACACGGTCGGCGATGTAACGGATCACGTTGTCGGCACCGACGACGGGCAGCAGTGCGGTCTGCTGGAGGCCGCCGCCGTCGCTGACCAGAACGACGTCCGGGGCCAGTACGTCGACCAGCCCTTGCAGATTTTGCGTCGCAAGGACGGACCGGAGCGAGTTCACTGCTGTTGACAGGTCCTCGAACCGTTCGATGTCCTCGGCCATTGCCTGGGGGGTGAGCGGGTCCTCGGACAGCCAGGTGTCTGCACGGGTAGCGGATTCGGTCACGTGGTCGTCCATGTCGCGCGTCTTCCCTTTCTCGCAGTCGGCCCGGTCGGCGGAAGCAGGCCGTGGAACGGGCGCCGAATCCCATGACGGGATGTCGGCAGCAGCCTCGCCGCCGATCAGCCTGCGCGGGGGTACCAATCGGCGGGAACGGCACCCCAGCGCCCGGCATGTGAGGCGTTGTTCATGTGTGGCTCGGTCCTTGTTGAGACGGCCGATGGGGCCGGCCCCGCGAAGGAAACGGTCAAGCGGCGCGTCGGGGGTTGGACGGCTGCGACTCAGGCGCCCGTCAGATTGGTGCTGTGGGTGCGGGATGAGCGGGAGCCTGCCTTGCGTGCTCCGGAGACCAGCTTGTTGAGGGTGAATCGGCAGGCGATCTCCTTGACGCCGGCACCGGGCCGCCCACTGATGCTGAGCGCGTTCACCTTGTCGTTGGGGTAGGAGAACTGGGTGACGCCCTCGTCCCGGCCCAGGCTCAGGCACTGCCCGGCGAAGAACATCCGCACGTCGCCGGCCTTCTTGCCCGCGATCCGCCGCAGGATCGTCTGAGCGGCGGCCGGGCCCAGCTGCACGGCGGCCTGGCAGCTCATCCGGAACGGGTGGTCCGGCATCACCCCCGCGTCCCCGGCGGCGACGATCCGCTCGTCGCCCACGTAGGTCAGCGTCGTGTCGGTGATCAGACGGCCCTCCGCGTCGGTGCGCAGCCCGCTGTGGGCGGCCAGGTCCGGAACGTGGAATCCAGCAGTCCAGATCGTCACCGCGCTGGGCAACTCACGGCCGTCGTCGAGGAGCACGGCGTCCTGCGTCACCTTCTTCACCTGCGCACCCGACCCCTGGAGGACGGTGACACCGACCTTCGCGAGTCGGCGTGCGACCGGACGGCGGACCCGCGCGTGCAAGGACGGGCCGAGCACCTTGCCGCAGACCAGGGTGACCTTGCGGCCCGCCTCCGCCAGCTCGGCAGCCGTCTCCAGTCCCGTCGGACCCGACCCGACCACGGTCACCGGAGCCGACACATCCGTCGCGGCCAGCGCCTCCCGCAGCCGCTGCGCACCTTCCAGGTCCGACACCCAGTGAGCGAACTCCGTGGCGCCGGGTACACCCGGGTCGGCGGCGCCGCTGCCCACCGCGTAGACAAGGTAGTCGTAGGAGAGCGCGCCACCGCTCGCCAGCTCCACCTGGCGCCCACCGGCATCGATCCGGGTCACGGTGTCCACCACCAGCCGCACGTTGCCGCCCATGACCTTCCCGAAGCCCTGGACCGCGTCATCGGAGCCGGTCACGAGCTGGTGCAGGCGGATCCGCTCGACGAACTCGGAACGCGGATTGACCACCGTCACCGACACACCGCCGTGGCGCGCCAGGCTGTTGGCCGCCGTGACGCCCCCGTAGCCGCCACCCACGACGACTACCTCAACGTTCACGCTCATCATGCCTCCTGGTTTTGTGGACTCGGCATGAAGACACCAGCCGCCCCCCGGCCATAACAACCCGCGGGTGTGGCGTGACTCACACGGCCGCCCCGCGCCCCAGCCGGCAGGACTCGAACTCGGCCCCCGGCCGTCACGGTTGGAGGCCGCGCCGCCAGGTACCGACACCTAACCGACACACCCCGTTCACCCCAATGAGTGCATGTCCATGTCACCCTCCCGGATGTCCCGCTCGTTCAATCCGCGTAGAACGGACACGCCATGCCCGCGACGCAGAGTCCCCGCCGCTGGAAGGCTGTGGCACTCGCCACCCCCACCCTGCTGGCCGGCCTCATCACACCCGCGCTGACCGCGCCCCCGGCAGCGGCCACGACGACCGCGTACGACTCGACGTACTACAAGAACGCGATCGGCAAGACGGGAGCCGGCCTCAAGTCCTCGCTGCACACCATCGTGAGCAGCCAGACGAAGCTCTCCTACTCCGCCGTCTGGGACGCCCTGAAGGTCACCGACCAGGACCCGAACAACAGCAACAACGTGATCCTGCTGTACTCGGGTGTCTCCCGCAGCAAGTCCCTCAACGGCGGCAACACGGGCAACTGGAACCGGGAGCACGTCTGGGCCCAGTCGCACGGCGACTTCGGGACGTCCGCCGGCCCCGGCACCGACCTGCACCATCTGCGCCCGGAGGATGTCCAGGTCAACTCCATCCGCGGCAACAAGGACTTCGACAACGGCGGCAGCGCGGTCGCGGGCGGCGGCGGCAGCCTCACGGACGCCAACTCCTTCGAGCCCCGCGACGCCGTCAAGGGCGACGTGGCACGCATGCTCCTTTACATGGCCGTCCGCTACGAGGGCGGCGACAGCTGGCCCGACCTGGAGCCCAACGACTCCACCACCAACGGCAGCGTCCCCTACCACGGCCGCCTGTCGGTGCTGAAGCAGTGGCACGAGCAGGACCCGCCGAGCGCGTCCGAGGAGCGCCGCAACGACGTGATCTACAACTCGTACCAGGGCAACCGCAACCCGTTCATCGACCATCCGGAATGGGTCGAAGCGATCTGGTAGCCGGGATCCCGGCGATCCGGCGCACATCGGCGGGCGCGGACGGCGCCAGTGTCCGCGCCCGGTGAGTCCACCGCGACGCCCGCGCACCCGGCGAGGGCGTCCGGCCGGCCTGCACCGGCCGGACGCCCTCATGGGTGCATCAGGACCGGCCCCATCAGCCCCGGGCCACCGCCCGGAAGCGACTCACCCAGTACGCGGTTCGGTCCAGGTAGGCCGTCTCCGCTGCCTGG
This sequence comes from Streptomyces cadmiisoli, assembly GCF_003261055.1. Lineage (NCBI taxonomy): Bacteria > Bacillati > Actinomycetota > Actinomycetes > Kitasatosporales > Streptomycetaceae > Streptomyces > Streptomyces cadmiisoli. The sequence goes on along the minus strand of NZ_CP030073.1, from coordinate 8,751,225 downwards.
CCGTTCAGGCCGTAGGCACCGTCGTACGTCAGGTAGCCACGACCGCCCGGGGGTGCCGAGTCGGCGGGCTCGATGGAACTGCCCTCATGCCATTCATTGAACGAGGTCACCGAAACCCACGACGGTGACCCGCCGATCGCCGGGTCGAGGGCGTTGGTCCACTGCCGGTCGTAGGCCGCGCCGTTCGCACGCTGCACGGTGGGCGTGGAGTTGCCCGGCACCGCCCGGTCGTCGATGTAGCCGGGCGCGACGGACGGGGCCCAGATCAGGCCCTGCGCGCGAGCGTAGTCGCCGGCCTGCTTCCAGCCGGGGGCGGTCGCCCCCGCGATGCCGTCGTAGGTGTACATGCCGGAGAAGTGCGCGATCTTGCTGGTGTCGGTGGTCTGGGCCAGGACGATGCTGGTGTCCGTGACCTGGTCCAGCGCCGCCCAGTCGGTGATGTCCAGGCTCTGGAACACGTAGAAGGCGCTCCTGCCGCCGTGCTCCGACGAGCGGTGGAAGGCCGGGTGGCTTCCGTAGGTCCGGTTGATGTACTCGATGTCGGCGACCGTCGAGGCCGCGGTGCGGCCCGCGTACGGCTCCAGGTGCCAGGCCACCTCGATGCCCTGCTCATGCGCCGCGTCGAGCATGCCCTGCACGAGCCGGTCCTCATAGCTGTCCCGGCCCCACCAGCTGTAGACGATCACGCCGGCGCCCGACCGGGCGACCCATTCCATGTGCTGGGCGACGGTGCTCTGGTAATCACCCGAGTCGTACGGGCCGAGCGCCGGGTAGAAGTCGGCGCCGACGTCGTCGGGCGGGGTGCGTCCGCCCTGCTGCCAGTGCCGCCAGCCGCCGTTGACCGCCGGGCTGCCGTACCACGGGTAGTAGAAGAGGTGGACGTCGTCGGCCAGGGCGGCGGAGACGGGCCCGGCTCCGAGGCTGAAGGTGTCGATGTCGAACAGGGCTCCGCCACCGCCGGTGAATCTCAGGAAGAGCGGTCCGGAGGCGGATCCCGTCAGGGTCGTCGTGACAGTGGTGAAGGTCTCCCAGCCGCCGGTCACCGGCACGGACACCGAGCCGAGCAGGGTACCGGCGGCCGATCCGGACCGGATCTCGATGGTGCCGCCCGCGCCTGCGGACGACACCTTCGCCGTGAAGGTCTTCGCCCCGGCCGTGGAGACGGAGGAGTAGCCTGCCCAGTCGCCGTTGTCGATGTAGCCGAGGGTCTGGCCGCCGCTGGCGGGAGCATGCGCGGCCGTCTGGACGCCGGAGCCGGCCGTGTACGACTCGGCCTCCACCTGTACCGTGCCCGCCGGAACCGAGCAGTTCGCTGCGACCTGCCCGGCCGCGTACCGCACCCCGCCCAGCAGCAGGGAACGGAAGGCGGGGTCGGCGTAGGACTCGATGGTGTGCCCGAGCCCGGTGTAGAAGGAACGGCCCTGGCCCTGGCTGTGGCACCAGGTGATCGGGTGGTCGGCGCCCATCGAGCCGCCGCTGTAGGTGCTTTCGTCCAGGGTCTGCAGGACGTGCACGTTGGGACGCGGGTTGGCGCGGTAGTTGTACCACTCGTCGGTACGGGTCCAGGTCGCACCCAGGTGCGTGGTGGCGGGGTGGGTCCGGTCCTCGTTCCTGATCACGGCCCGCTGGATGGCGGGGTGGCTCTGGAACCAGGCACCGACGAGCTGCCCGTAGTACGGCCAGTCGTATTCGGTGTCGGCCGCCGCGTGCACGCCGAGGTAACCGCCGCCGGAGTCGACGTAGGACTGCAAGGCAGTCTGCTGGCTGGAGTTGAGGACATCGCCGGTGGTGTTGAGGAACACCACGGCCTCGTAGTTCGCAAGATTGCCGGCCGTGAAGGCGCCGCCGTCCTCGGTGGCCGTGACCGTGAAGTCGTTCTGCTGGCCGAGGGTGCGCAGGGTGTCGATGCCGGCCGGAATCGCGTCGTGCCGGAATCCCGCGGTCTTGGAGAACACCAGGATCTCGAACGCGGCCGCGTGTGCCGTCCCCGCCGGGACGATCAGGGTGCCCAGCAGGGCCAGGATCAGGGCCGCGCCGGCACGGCGCAGGCGCCGTATGAGGGTGGTCATCTCATCACCCCTTCCGTGTCGTCGAGGAGGAGAGCGTGAAGGTGTCGACGTCGAAGAGACTGCCGGAACCTCCGGTGAAGGTGAGGAACAGCGGGCCCGTTCCAGTGCCGTTGAGCGTGGCGTTGACGGTGGTGAACGTGTCCCAGCTGCCGGTCACCGGCACCGCCACCGAGCCCAGCAGCGGCCCGGTCTGTGAGCCGGACCGGAACTGGAGGGTGCCGCCCGCGCCCGCGGAGGAGACCCGCGCGGAGGCTGAGGTGGCGCCCGCGGTGGAGACCGAGGCGTAGCCGGCCCAGTCGCCGTTGTCGATGTAGCCCAAGGTCAGCCCCCCGCTGGCCGTGCCGTGCGCGGCGGACTGGACGCCCGAGGCGGAGCTGTACGACTCCGCCTCCCACGGCGTGGTCGTGGTGGAGCCGGTGCCCAGGGTGAAGGCGTCGACGTCGAACAGATTGCCCTGGCCGGTCGGTCCGCGGAACACCAGGAACAGTTCGGTGGTGCCGGAGGGCGCGCCGGAGAGGTTGGCGGAGACATCGGTGAAGGTTTCCCAGCCGCCGGTCACCGGCACGGTCGCGGTACCGAGCAGGCTCCCGGTGGCGGACCCCGCGCGTACCTCGATCCTGCCGCCCGCTCCGCCGGAGGACACCCGGGCGGTGAACTTCGTGGCGCCCGCGAGGACATACGGCTTGAAGGAGATCCAGTCGCCGTCGTCGGTGAAGCCGACCGTCTTGCCGCCCTCGGCGTTGGTGTGGTCGGCGGTCTGGATGCCGGACTGGGCGCCGAAGTGCTCGCCCTGGCGATGGCGCGGCTGCAGGGTGCGCACCGAGTGCGTGGTCAGGCCGTCCTCGTCGGTGTATTCGGCGTCGAAGACGCCGTAAAGGTTCGCGGCGCTGTCATGTTCGCCGTCAGCAGGAACGGTGAGGTTGCCCTGGCAGCCGTTGGTGGAGGTGATGGCGTGGGTGTGGCTGTCATGGCCGATGAGATAGGTGACCTTCACCTTCGAGCAGTCGATCGTTCCGTCCTCGGGGTCGCTGACCTGCACCCTGAAGGGCACGGTGTCCCCGAAGGAGAACAACTGCCCGTCCAGCGGCTGTTGCAGGGTCACCGTCGGTGCGGTGTTGCCCGCGGTGACCACCAGGCTGGCCGTTCCGGTCAGGCCCTGCGGATCACGCACCGTGAGGGTGGGGCGATAGGTGCCTGCGGTGGTGTACGTGTGGCTGGGGTTGGCCTGCGTGGACGTCGTGCCGTCACCGAAGTTCCATGAGTAGCTCAGCGCCCCGCCCTCGGGATCGGAGCTGCCCTGCGAGGAGAACCGCACAGTCAGCGGCAGGGCACCGGAGGTGCGGTCCGCGGAAGCCTGGGCTATCGGGTTGCGGTTGCTGCCGCCGACATACTCGATGCGGTACAGGCCCGCGTTGTTGCTGCCGGTGCCGTAGTCCAGGACGTACAGCGCGCCGTCGGAGCCGAAGTCGGTGTCCATCACCTGGGTGCCGTTCCAGGGGACGTCCTCGATGGTGCCGTACGTGCCGTCACTTCTGACCTCGATCGCCTTGATCCACTGGCGGCCGTACTCGGCGGCGAAGAAGCGGCCGTCGAGGGACTGAGGGAACTTCACCGTGGAGGTCGAGTTCGGGTCGTAGCGGTAGACCTCCCCGCCCATCGGGGACTCCGAGCCACCACCGAACTCGGGCGGTGAGCCCTCCAAGCCGTACTTGATCCAGCTCGGCTTGGCGGCCGGCAGCTGGGCCCGCCCGGTGTTGCGGAACGAGTTGTTCGTGGGGCCGCCCGCGCAGTTGTACTTCGCGGCGGACGGACCGCTCGGGAACGTGTACTCGTTGTAGACCTCGTTCGAGGTGTTGGTGCCGGTGCAGTACGGCCAGCCGTAGTTGCCGGGCGAGGTGATGCGGTTGAACTCGACCTGGCCGCCCGGTCCCCGGTTGGGGTCGGTGGCACCGGCGTCAGGACCGTAGTCACCGAGGTACACCGTGCCGGTGGGCCTGTCGACGGACAGCCGGAACGGGTTGCGGAAGCCCATCGCGTAGATCTCGGGCCGGGTGTTCGCGGTGCCGGGGGCAAAGAGGTTCCCCGAGGGAACGGTGTAGCCGCCGTCGGCGGTCGGCTTGATCCGCAGCACCTTGCCGCGCAGGTCATTGGTGTTGCCAGAGCTGCGCTGGGCGTCGAACTGCGGGTTGCGGCTGGTGCGTTCGTCGATCGGCGCGTACCCGGATGAGTCGAACGGGTTCGTGTCGTCGCCCGTGCTCAGGTAGAGGTTCCCGGCCGCGTCGAAGTCGATGTCGCCGCCGACATGGCAGCACTGGCCGCGGTCGTTGGGCACTTCGAGGATGACCTTCTCGCCGGCCAGGTCCAGGGTGCCGTCGCTGCGCAGTGTGAACCGCGACAGGTTGAGGTGGCCCTTCCAGACCTCGAAGTCGGCGGCGCTGCCCGTGGTCGGGGCATCGCCCGCCGGAGTGTTCAACTTCGGGGAGTAGTAGAGGTAGACATAGCGGTTCACGGCGAAGGCGGGGTCGACGGCTACGCCCTGGAGGCCCTCCTCGTCGTGTGTGTAGACGTCCAGCTTCCCGGCCTGCTTCGTGTTGCCCGCGGCGTCGGTGAGGCGGATCGTGCCGTCGCGCGCCGTGTGCAGCACGGAGCGGTCGGGCAGTACGGCCAGCGACATGGGTTCACCCAGCTCGGCGGCTCCCGTGGCGAGTTGTACCTGCTGGTAGTCGGAGGCGGGGAGGTCTGCCGGGGCCGCTACCGCACGTTGGGGTGCGGTGACCGCGGCTCCGGCCAGGACCAGGGCCAGTATGGTGAGCCATAGAAGCCCTGCGCGAGGGCGCTGAGACATGAGAGAGCTTTCCTTCCTGACGGTGGGGGAAGTCAGGCAGGCGCGCGCCGGCCGCGCTTGCCGCATGGATCAGCGGTGCTCTCCTGCAGAGATATTGCGCGGTTCGACCGAAAGATTGTGCAGCTCTGCGAGATATTTGCACACTGGCCCCGCCGAGCCAATTTGTCAAGGCCCTGTCAATATTCGGGTGACGGAGGGCCCCGGGCGAGGCATCAGAACGCTGCACCAATGTGCCGTTCGATGATGCGGCTCCGCCCAGGATCCCACCTGGGCGCGGTCACCCTCGCTTTCCGGGCCAACCTCCGCTACAGCGCGGGCGACCCCTGCGGCGCCCTCCACCTGCTCGACGGCGCCCTCGCCGACCGCCGCACATTCACCTCGCCCCTCGTCCTGGCGATGCTCCACCCCGTGCTGCCCGAGCCCACTCCAAGGCGGGCGAGCCGTTGTCGGCCTGGCAGCAGGTCGACGCCGACTTCCTCGACTACGCGGCTTGAGCCCGCTGCTGACCACCCTGGCCCTTGGAGAGGGTCCGCGCGGCGGGCTCCGGACGGACGCCTGGAGTGGCTGCGGAGCGTTTCGCGCGCCGCAGCACCGGCCTCGCCGCCTTCGGTAACGGTCATCTCCAGACAGCGCCGGTCGAGCTTGCCCCAGCGGTCATCTACGAACGAAGGGAAGATCAACACGCCACGCCGTCAGACGCCTGACCCGTTAGGACAGATCAGTCCGTCGCTTCGCGGACGTCCTTTCCCTGCTCAGCGAACGCCTTGAAGTCCTGCATGTGCTGTAGCGACTGCTTACGGAAGGCGCCGGGCATCAGAAGTCCCACCAGCTTCATCGCAAAGCCGCTGAACCGGTATTCGTTCTCGCTCTCCCAGAGCGTCGTTTCCGGGCTGGCTTCGGTCAGCCGGTCGCGCACGGCGCTCCACATTCCCTCGCCGACGATCTCGCGGTCGAAGTGAACGACGCTCGTTTTCGGGATCTCGCGCAGGTCTGCCGGTTCCCGACGTGTGATGGTCTCGGTGCACTCGAACTTCCGCTGACCCATCTGCAACACGACCCGCGACTTGGTGCCGAGCTGCCCGTGCTCCCCGCTCAGCGGCTCGTGCAGCACCAGGCCCCGCAGCCATTTCTGCAGGTGTACCGGGTCGGCGAGCAGCTGGACCGCCTTCTCCCGCGGCACGGCGATCTCGATGGAGACGGTGTATTTCATGGGGCGCATCATTCTTTTCCTTCTAGGTGCGGGACAACGTGCTGTCGTACTGCTTGTCGTGCCCCTCGGCTGATGGCGCTGCGTCCTTTGTCCATAAAGTAGCGGGCGGACGCGTGATCTACGGTTGAGTACCAGAGGATGCATTCCCTGTGCGGTCTCAGTACGCATTGATGAGCTTACGCAGTACGGGGGCGGCCCTCCGCCTGGCGCTTCGCAATTACCGAAGGCTCCGCCGAACCAGCAGCGCAGGTCAACGCCTCTCCGGCGCCCGCGAGGGCTAGTGCCGGTTTTCGTTCCGACATTCCTCGACCCCCTCTCTGGAAAGTTGGTGGGGGTGGTCAGCGCTTGATGCGTCCGCGGACGGCAAGAAGGGCAAGCGCAAGGAGGGCGGGTTCCAGCAGGCTTCGCGGGTCGTGCGGGGATGTCCCCGGTCGCCGAGGTCGGACACGTAGGAGGCGACGGCGTTGGGCTCGCCCGCCGCGCAGGCAGGCGCAGGTGACGCTTCACGGGCTGTAGGAGCAACAGCGGGTGGCACCCGGGCATCCCGGCTGTTCTACGGCACCGCGGTAATGCGCCTGCGGGCGGTGGACGCGGAGATCCGCCCGTCGCCGCGGGTGCGTGCATCCGGCTCCGCGCGCAGGCGGCGCCGGATCCCCGCGCCGCTGCCGCTGCGGGACCGGGGCGTGCCATCGCCGCCGAGGCCGTTCAGCGGGGCGCTCAGGTGACCGCGGTCGGCCGCACCTTCCGGGACAGCGCCTCCACAAGCCTGGAGTTCGTCTCCGCCGACCGGTCCTCGATGCGCGCGGCGGTCCGCGTAGGGCGGGAACTTCCGGTCGAGGAGTGCGACGTCCTGCCGCTGACCACAGGCGTCTTCGCCGGCAAGGTCCGCAAGGAGACCTCGGAAGGCATCGAGGGCGACATGGCCATCAGCTTTCTCAGCCGTCTGGCCATCATCCGTGAGGTCGCCAGGAAAATCGGCTCAGCGCGGCCCGACCGGTCCTCTCAGGCACGCGTGTTCGTCATGGGCTTGCCGGGATGGGGAGAGCTGGGCACGGTTTCAGACCTCAACTCCGAGCGCGATACAAGGTCATGAAGGCGCACGGCAACACTCTCGCCGGTAATGAGGCGCTCGTCATCGCGGGACAGGAACGCTATCCCGGGGCCGCCTACTTCGGTATGGCGCCCGGGATCATCAAGACCGGAATCCGCGCCGACCTGCTCGGTGGGAGCGCTGCGCACCGATTGACCGAGGCCGCCCTCGGTCATCTCGCGCAGTCGGCGGAGGCGTACGCCCGCCGCGTGCTGCCAGTGCTGTTCGCTTCCGGCCTCGAAGGGCGCAGCGGCGACCTGTTCGGCTATCGCGGCGTTCCCATCCGACCGTCCAAGGGCTTCGACCTCGAGTACGCACGGCTCTACCTGACCGAGTCCGAGGCTTCCTGGACCGTACCCTGAACACCGGCCATCCCCACGGCTGACGATCTCGCCCGATGTAGCGCCGTAGCCGACGATCGTCGCAGTTCAAACGGACGCTGCCTGCGACATCACACGTGGGTTCAAAGAAGCAGCCCCCTCCACCACGGCCACGAACGCCCCCAACGCCTGGAGCACGGCGCGGAACAAGAAGTCCTTGCCCCGGTCCACCCGCACCCGGGCGGGCACTCCTGCGTTCTGGGATGCGGATCCGCCGGGCCGTCCAGGACAGGACGGCCCGCTTTCACGTACCGGCTCAGGCACCGTGTCGCCCCTGCGGGCTGTTGCGTACCTTCCGAGTCAGCAGCCTGAAGGTCTCCCACCTGTGCGCTTGCCCGGTGGGTTGGGAACGAGCGCGATGCCGGGTCGGAAGTGCGGGTACGCGTCGACACCGCCCGCGAGGGTCTGGACGCGGGATGCCGGGACAGAACTCGCGTGGACAGGCCTTCGGGTGTGTGACCCCCTCGGTCGCGCCGTGCGGCCGATGCCCTTTCCCGGCCGGTCGGACGGATCAGCGCAGTCCGGCGAAGAGATCGTTTTCGGGTATTGCCGCGCCCGTGGCGTCCTGGACACGTACGAAGGTCTCCATGCCCATCAACTCGCCGAACCTCTCCTTGCCCATCTTGAGGAAGAAGATGTTCTCGCCCTGGCTGGCGTGCGCGGCCAACGCGTCGAACTTCTGACCGCTGAATGCGGTGGCGTCCACCCACGTGGTGACCTCGTCGTCGGGGAGGCCGATCTCGGCCATAGCGGCAGCCTCGGCAGGATCCGGCTCCGGCATGCCCTCATGAAACTCGCGCATGATCTCACCGAACCGCTGCACGATCGAGCGGGGCATCGTGGTCCAGTACACCTTCGGTGTCAGCGCGGTCATCTGCAGCGCCGCCATCGTGATGCGGTGGGCCTGGATGTGGTCGGGGTGGCCGTAGAAGCCGTTCTCGTCGTAAGTGACGATCACATCAGGTCGGTAGTGCCGCATGAGTTCCGCGAGTCGGGTCGCGCCTTCCTGCACGGGGGTCTGCCAGAAGGATCCAGGGGCGTCATTGCTCGGCCAGCCCGTCATCCCGGAGTCGGCGTAGTCCAGCATCTCCAGATCGCTGACCTTCAGGACGTCGCAGCTCGCCTCAAGCTCTTGTCGGCGCATCAAGGCGACCGCCGCCGGATCGTGTCCGGGATCGCCCGGCTTGACACCCCCCGGTCCGTCACCGCAACGGCCGTCGGTACACGTCACGAGAACCGTGCGAATGCCCTCCGCCGCGTACCGCGCGAGGATCCCCCCGGTGCCGGTGGCCTCGTCGTCGGGGTGGGCGTGTACGGCCATGAGCGTCAAGGGCCGGTCGGTCATGAAACTGTCCTCCTGCAGAAATACGTCTTGGTCCCAGTGTGCGGCGGGAGTCCCGCGATCTGGGGTCCGGATCCTGGTAGGGCGGGCGACCTTGTAGTTCCCGTGTTCTCCGCCCGTGCGGAACCGGTCCCTCGGTCGATACAACCGTGCCGGCCGGTCTGGCTGGACATCCACCACCAGCCGGACCCCACAGCGAGAACAACCTCACGGAGTCCTGCTACCGGGTTCGCGTGCAGCAAGTGTGATCGTCTGTAGCTGGGTCGCTCAACGTGATGCACCAGCAGCATAGTCAGCATTACGGCAGGGTGGAGGTGATTAGACGGAGCGACAAAGCGTGCGGCGTTGCGCGCCAGCGACCGGTGCTTGAGTGCGCCCTCGGAGATCTCGTGAGGGCGGCGGAAGGTCGTGAATCTGCGCCGTCCCTGGAACGGCCTTGCCGACGTCGAACTCGGCACCGCGAAACGGGTCGATCGGTTCGACAACCGGCGCGTCCACACGGCAATCGGAGACATGCCGCCTTACGAGCACGAGACCAACCACTACGCTCAACACCAGCCCCAATCGGCAGTTGGAGGCAATGCATTAAGCCTCCACCGGTCCCGGAGCGGTTCACTCCGGACTGGCACGAGTTACGCGGTCAGTTGCTGCTCGGGAAGCAGGCCCTCCCAGGGTTGCACCATCTGCTCGGCCGACGTCGGCGGGGGCGTGGGGTGAGGACTGCTGTCCTGTGGCGAGGGGTAGGCGGACAGCGCCACCGCGATCAGAGCAACGGGCACCAGCGAGCCGACGGCTACGCGTTGCCCGGCCTTGCGGTCGGGGCTCCACCACGTTGTGCGGGTGGATTCGTGAAAAGCAGTCGAGGTGGGTGGCCGCGTCCTTGCCCGGGCCGTGAGCGCACGGCGCAGCCGGAAAGCCGTGCGGGGACGCATCGGGTCGATTGACATCGCAGACCACCGTTAACCATTGGAGCGGAGCATCAAAGCTGACAGCGGCGCGCCCCCATATCAGTGCACGGGGGCCGCGTGTGTCGTGATCCAACCGTACCTGAAACTTGACGCGTCAATCAATCTGCGTTGTTGCCGACTCGACGACTTCGCATCCGAGGACCGCACGCCGAGCAGGCGATTAGGAACTTCGTCAAAATCTACGGCTCGAAGTTCCCCAGGGCCGTCCCGAAGATCACCGACGACCAGGACGAGCTGCTGGTCTCCACGGCTGCTCGGCCGAGCACTGGATCCGTCTGCGGACCACCAACCCCGTCGAGTCGGCCTTCGCCGCCGTCCTCCTGTGCAGAAGGTCACCGAGGACGCCGGTTCCCGCGCCGCCGGGCTCGCCATGGCGCTCAAGCTCATCGAGTCCGTCCAGGCCCGCTGGAGATCCGTCAATGGCTCACACCTGGTCCCTCTTGTCCGCGCTGGAGCCCGCCTCAAGGGCGGCCAGCTCGTCGAGCACCCCGAGAAACTGGCAGCATGACCGCGATGAACAGCAACCAGGACGTGCCCGAAGACGTGCTGAGGTTCACCGCCTACCTCCAGGCTCTCCGCCGGATCCCGGACGACGAGGAGCTCTCCCTCATCACGACGATCCTCGAGGACTCCGACGCCACGGCGCAGAGCGCGGTCCTGAGACACCTGGACCAACGAGCCGACACTCTGCTCCGGGGGGAGGGCTACGTGCCGTGGGCGCAGGCCATGACCCAAGTCGTCGCTCCCCGTCCCTTCCTGATCCAACGCCTGCACGAGTGGTCGCTGTTCAGGGCGGTCATCCTCTCGCAGCCCTGGTCCCTCGACGCACTGACCAGAGCATCCAACTGGCTTCAACTCAAGATCGCTGAAAGCCAGAGTGCCATCGAAGCCGTCGAGATCCTCGCCCAAGCGGGTCGCACCAAGCGGATCCGCAACACCGCCAGGACCACCCTCGTCCAAAGGAGCCGCGGCTGAAGCCGACCACGCTCATCCATAGGCCCTGACCACTTCTCTCGCGTCCGCCGGTCCTGACCTGTCTCGGGTCGGAAGGACCGACCCGATGCAGCCCGCGACGACGCCTCGTCGAGCTCGGGCGCGTGGCGCTGGCCCTGTCCTGGAGGACGTTGTCTCCGGCCCGGAGGACGTTGTCTCCGGCCCGGAGGGCTCCCCCGGGCCCAGCCGACGAGCCGGTCGGGTCGGAGCGCGCCCGGTGATCACTCGTTCTCAGTGGCCGCCCGCGGTGCTGCGGGACGCCAACGGCCCGCCGGCGAATCGGCGGGCCGTTGGCTCGGCTCAGGATGTCAGCCTGTCAGGGGCCCATCTCGTAGGCGTCGACGAGGGACTCGACGAGCTTCTCGACATGGGCGTCGCGGTCCTCGTTCCAGTGAGGACGCCGCACCGCTGCCATCGCCCAGGCCTGCTCGGACTCGTCGACCGACGGGTGGCCGTGGAACTCGACCAGTCGGCCCGAGAAGTCCTTCACCAGCAGGTTGAAAACGCTGTCGACCACGCGTGCGTCGGCGCCGAGGAGGGAGGCCTGCTCGAGGACGAGCTGGCCATAGACAACCAGGGTGAACAGCGGGCCGACGGCGAGGGCGAACTCGATGTCGCGGTCCATCTTCTTCGCCACCCCGTCGCCGGACACCAGGGCGAGGAGTTGTTCCGCCTGCTCCCGGAACTGCCGGACGTTCTCCAGGTGGGCAAAGCCGTCGAAGGCGGTGCGCCAGTCTGCGAACCGCACGTCCCCGAGGTTGCCCGCCCCCGCCTGCTGGAAGACGTAGCTGTCGTCGGACAGCGCTGTGGTCAGGTCGGGCACGGGGGCCACCGACGCGTCGCCGGTGAAGTAGCCCCGCATGAACTTGAGTACGAGGAGGGTGTTGACGTGGACCGTGCCTTCCAGCCGCGGCAGGCCGGGCAGGTCACGCGCGACCCAGTTGAAGTGGGTGTTCGCCTCGAAGCCCTTGGCAGCGATCACGTCCCACAGCAGGGACATCACGCGCTCCGCCTCGGTGGTCACGTGCACCTTGCTCAGCGCGGCGAACAGGATGTAACGCCGATCTTCGGCGCTCGCTGCTCGGATGTAGTGGGCCGCGCGACCGGTGAACAACTTCATTGCGACAAGCCGCAGGTAGGACTCGCTGAAGAGACGGCGGACATGCGGGAACGTGGTCACACGCCGACCGTAGAGCTCACGGTTGTGCGCGTGGTTGAGGGACTCGTACAGGGCGTGCTCGGTCGCGCCGAGGCCCGCTCCGGACAGGTTGAACTTGCCGATGTTCACGGAGTTCAGAGCCACGTCGAACGCCGCACGGCCGGTGTGCAGGATGTCCTCCGGCCGGACCACGTAGTTCTCGAGCGCGATCTCGCCGACGTACAGATGCTGGTTGGCCACGTTGCGGACGGCACGGTATCCGTCCTGGCGGCTGTCGGCGATGAAGCACATGTAGCCGTCCACGCCGTCGATGTCGGTGCGGCGACCGAACACCGTGACCAGTCCGGCAACGTTGCCATTACCGATGTAGTACTTCGCGCCGTTGGCGACGAACTGGCCGCCGGAGGCCGGCTCCAGGCGCATGTCTGTCGAGTAGATGTCCGCACCGTGCTCCTTCTCGGAGAGGGCGAACGCTGCGGAGTGGCCCTGCTTGAGCAGCTCGACCGCCCGCTTGCGGGCAGCGGTGTTGGAGCTGCCCCAGATCGGTAGGAGTCCGAGGATGGAAACGTGCCAGGTGTACCAGCCGTTGATGCCGTAGAAGCCGAGTAGTTCGTTGAGCGCCGAATTGCGGGCCGTGTCCCAGCGCTGCTCACCGGCGCTGTCCTCCGCGGGTATCAGGCAGGACGAGTACAGACCTGCCTCACCCGCGAAGTTCAGGAAGTCACGGTGCCAGTCGGCATAGTCGTCGACGAGCTGCTTCTTGCCGCGGCCTTCGTACCAGTCGATGAAGGCGCGCATGAGCTGCCGGGTCTCCTCATCGAAAGGAGCTCCGTCAAACTTCTGGGGGTTGAGCAAGAAGGTGTCGACAGACACGTTGTCATACATGGCGGTTCACTTTCTGGGGGTTGCGCTACGTCCTCACACACATCGCTGGCCCATGTGCGGCAAGGTGTGAGGGAGGCCGTGGATCAGCGAGCGGGATCACATCGTAGTCATGTTCGTTCAGGTGCCGTGATCGTTTGAGGACCGAGGGTCCGGAACATTCACGGAACAAATCCGGATCGTCAGCGTTGCTGCGTCAGTTCGTGCCTGGTCATCGCCGAGGCCAGCAGGTCCGCGTCGAAATGGGCGCCGTCGGCGAGACGAGGTGCGGCGGCATAGCCGTTCAGCATCAGCTTCGCAGTCCGGAGCGCGGCCGAGGGACGGCGTGCGAGCGGCTCGGTCCACCGTGCCACGGCCTCGTCCAACTCACGCCCCGGGACGACCTTGTGCAGGATCGACAGCTCATGTGCGGTCGCGGCGTCGAATCTGTCACCCGCCAGGATCAGCTCGCGTACTCTGGCGGCTCCCACCTCGTTGATCAGGCGGGGCAGAGCGCCACCCCAGGCCGGCGGGGTCCCGAACTCGACCTCCGGGAGCCAGAATCGGCACTCGTCCGTCCCGACCCGCAGATCGCAGAAGACGGCGAGTGCAAGCCCCGCTCCGATGACCGAGCCATGAAGCCTGGCGATGGTCACCAACTCGGTCGAGGCGAGGGCGTCACATACGCGACGCCCCTTGACCGCGACGGTGCGGAGCGATGTCCCAGAAGGGTCCTCGGCGAGCAGCGAGATCAACTCGCCCCTGTCCGCACCCACGCAGAAGTTACCTCCCGCGCCGGAGAGGACGAGCACGCGGATTGCGGGGTCGTCATCCGCCGCGTTCAGCACAGCGAGTAGTTCGTCGAGCATCAGCTCCGAGAGCAGGTTCCCATTCTCCGGACTGTTCAACTGTATGGAGCGAACGGGACCGTTGTCGGTCACGAGGAGGGACTTCAGATCACGTGCCACGTGCACATACCTCAGTGTTCGGGGAGTGGTTGCCAAGGCTGTAGACATGTTTGCCGGTGTCCATCGCGGCTGGCCAGCGGGGTGATGGGGACGACTGCGGGCCGGAGGCCAAACATCTATCATGACGTGGAGTGACGTGTCATCAGAGCGATGCCGCTGCCGCTTCGGTCACGGTAGACCACGAAGCCTTGACATCGCGTCGGGTGTCTCCTCGAAGGCAGTAGCCGACCACGTCGCCCCCAACGAGTACCGCTCGCCCTCCGGCGCCTTCAGCAGCGCGAACAGAGCGCCCGGCAAGGCCTGGAAGTCGAGAACCGCAGGTCACTCCAGAAGCGGCGGCATCCGGTCGCGGGCAAGCCGCCGACACCACCCATTTCCAGGGCCCGCTGGCCCGATCCCCGTGCCGGACTCACACGACGTGACCGGCGCAATGTGTTAGCCGTACCCACGGCAACGTGCAACGTCATTGCATCGAGCGGCGTGGGCCGGCGCGACGCAAACCTGCGCCGCTCAATCCCACATCCGTCCGATCACGCCAGGCCCCAGGAACTACTTGCTCACTCATTGCCCTGGTGCGGCGCGACATCACTTCGGCGCTCGATCGCAGGGCCGTGTCGATGATGAAGGGCCTCCGTGAGCGACGAAAGAACTGCCCCGCCTCGCCCGGAGACGAAACAAATGCAGGGTGAGCGGCGGGAATTTAATCCCCCATCTGACCAATCGAGCTGGGACCGGGCTCGACTGCACACTCCTCACCATGCTGTCCCCGCAACCGCCGGAGCCCGAGCCGGCGAGTGACTCAGTCATCGCGTCGCTCCACGTACCTGACGAACAGGTTCCAACGGAGCGGCCGGCTGACCCGGTAGACGCCCCGCCCACGCGGAGCTCGGGCGATACCGACGCTGTCCACGAGTACGAACCGCTCTGACGTGAGGCTCACGGCTCATCCCTGATCGCTAGTGCCGTCGTCCCGCCCCGGCCGACCACGTGCTTGCGCAAGGCGGGCAGCCTTCGTGGCGCCCGGCGCGGGAGTCGCCCTTCGGCGTGCATGCACGCAAGGCACCCCCAGAGACCCTGATCGACGAGATCCTTACAGGAGACCGATAGATGAGGCATAAACCGACAATGAAGCGTCTCGGGAGACGCTTGGGCGCGCTGACCATTGGTCTGACCGTCTTCGGGACCGTTGTGTCACCCATGGCGACACACGCTGCCGAGCGTGCCGACAAGGCGCCGCTGGCCGATACCGCACGCACGAAGCACGTGCGGGTGACCGCCGACGACAATCTGAAGCGGATCGTCGCCGCAGCCGGCGGAAGCGTCACCGTGACGCTGATCACCGGTGACAAGGTGCAGGTCGGCATCAATGCCGACGGCGAGCCGGTCGCCCGCGACATCAAGATCGCGGCGCGGGCCGATGGGTCCTCCGTCGTGTTTCAGACCATCACGCGCGAAGGCACTGTGCACGTCGTCCCCAGCGATGCCCTCGCATTGCTGAATGACGGATCGCTCGACTGGGGGCTCTTCGACCTGGGTGAGCTACTGACGGTCGTTGCGGCGGCCAAGGCCGGCGGGGAGGGTGAGGTCGGCGAGGTGCCGGTGCTCGTCACGTACACCGGTGAGGCTGCGGCGCGCAAGGCACCGAAGATTGCCGGAGCGAGCGTCGACAGGGAGCTCCCGAGCATCAATGGCCGCGCGATGGAGATCGCCGACGGCGGCCGGTGGTGGCGGGAGGTCAGAGGCAAGACGGACGCCGACACCGGCCGGTCCGCCGGTTCTCTGCCCGGGGTCAAGAAGGTGTGGCTCGACGCTCTGGCCGAGATCGACCTCGAAGACTCCGTACCCCAGATCGGGGCAAAGGCAGCCTGGGACCGGGGCTACGACGGCGCTGGCGTGTCC
Organism: Streptomyces cadmiisoli; assembly: GCF_003261055.1. Taxonomy (NCBI): domain Bacteria; kingdom Bacillati; phylum Actinomycetota; class Actinomycetes; order Kitasatosporales; family Streptomycetaceae; genus Streptomyces; species Streptomyces cadmiisoli. The sequence goes on along the minus strand of NZ_CP030073.1, from coordinate 8,735,441 downwards.
GTGGCGGTGCTGGACACCGGCATCGACCCCAACCACCCGGACGTGTCCGGAAACCTCGTCGAACAGGTCGACTTCACCGCCAGTCCCACGGGTGCCCGGGACGGGCACGGACACGGCACCCATGTGGCGGCCACGGTCCTCGGCACCGGAGCTGCCTCCAAGGGGCTGCGCAAGGGCGTCGCGCCCGGCGCCAAGCTGCGCGTCGGCAAGGTACTCAGGGACGACGGCAAAGGTTTCACGTCGTCCATCATCGCGGGCATGGAGTGGGCCGCCCACTCGGGGGCCAAGGTCGTCAACATGAGCCTCGGTGGCCAACCCACCGACGGGGCCGATCCGCTGAGTCAGTCGCTCAACGAGCTCAGCCGCACCACCGGGACCCTGTTCGTGGTCGCTGCGGGTAACAGCGGACCCCAGAGCGAGACGGTCGGCGCACCCGGAGCCGCCGACGAGGCACTGACCGTGGCGGCGGTCGACAAGACGGACAAGATGGCCTCCTTCTCCAGCCGCGGACCCCGGGTCGGGGACGGCGGGGCCAAGCCGGACATCGCCGCTCCCGGTGTCGCCATCGTCGCAGCACGTGCCGCCGGTACGGAGATGGGCACCGTGGTGGACGAGCACTACACCAGCGCCAACGGGACATCGATGGCCACGCCGCACGTGGCGGGTGCCGCGGCCCTCATCGCACAACAGCGCCCGGAGATGACCGGCGACGAGATCAAGAGCGTGCTGATGAGCACGGCCACGGACCTGGCACACGAAGTGTCCGCCCAGGGAGTCGGCCGGGTGGACCTTGCCGCCGCGCTCGACCCGACGATCACCACGAGCGGGAATCTGGACTTCGGCCGCCAGGATTACCCGTCGAACGCACCGATCACCAAGAAGATCACTTACACCAACCGCACCGACGAAGCGATCACGTTGAAGCTCGCCGCGTCGGTCTCCCGCGGAGAGAAGCCTGCTCCGGCCGGTCTGGTCACGCTGGGCACCGATGAGGTGGTCGTACCCGCCAACGGGTCGGCCGACGTGCCGGTGACACTTGACGGCAGCGTGCTCGGCGCGGACGGGCTCTACGGCACCTACAACGGGCGGGTGACCGCCCGGGACACCACAGGCACGGTGCGGACCACTTCGCTCGTCAGCGCCTACCTCGAGCCCGAGATGTTCCCGCTGACCGTGAACGTCATCCGCCCGCCGGGCGTCACCGACTTCCGGTACAACTGGACCAACTTCCTGCCGCTCGACGAGAAGGAACTGCAGGGCGGGCCGGTCGGCCCGATCGACAATCCAGTTGTCCCGATCACCAGGCGATTCGTCCCCGGCACCTACTCGGTCGGTGCCATGGTCGGCTGGCTGGACGCGGCCGGCAAATGGAACAACGCCCTGCCGGTCGCGCCGGAGGTCAAGCTCACCAAGGCGACCACGGTGACGTTCGACCTGCGCAATCTCAAGCCGCTGGAAGTGCAGGCTCCGGAGCCCACCGAGAACTACGAGAGGCGATACGTCGTCAATCGAACCTCCACGACGGGGGCGTGGGGAATGAAGACCATGCTCTCCAACGACTACTCCTCGGGGAAGTGGTGGTCACTGCCGACCGCCAAGGTGCGCATGGGCACCCTCACCCACGACCTGCACAGCGTGCAGACGACTCCCGTCGTCACCATGCAGGCTGTAGGTGGCGGTGCCCCCTTCCGCCTGGATGCGCGCTACCACGCCCCGGACGTCTCGACCGGGACCGGACTGCGAACGTGGCAGGACAACGGTGAGACCGTCCAGGGCCAGGTCAGGTTCTCGGTTCCACGACTGCCGACCGAGGGACGCATACCGGTGGTGTACGCAGGCACCGGGACCACCGCAGAGTTCGGCAAAGTCAACGCCCGAGGCAAGCTCGCGCTGTTGACGCCGACCGACATCTGCACGGATCTCTACATGTGCGATTTCCCGAAGCTCAGGGACGAGCGGGTGGCGGCCGCTCATGCCGCCGGCGCCGTCGGCGTGATGGTCGCCGCACCTGGCCTCGGCTCGCTGGGCTCTGTGTTCGGACAGTTCGTCACCTGCGAGGACAAGCTGGAGAGCTGCCCCCCGGTCGAGCCGTATGCGGCGCTTCCGATCGTGAGAGTGCCCCAGGGCGAGGCGGACCGTCTGATCAAGCGCATCGACGCCGCCCCGTCGAAGGTTGAGATCCGCCTCGGCGGCAGCACCACGCCGACGGTCTACGCCTCCAGGCACATCACCAAGGGCCAGATCCCGTCGAACCTTCCCTACCGGCTCGAGAAGGAGCAGCTCGACCGGGTCGACCACCACCTCCACGGCGAACGGCGCCTCGAAGTCGCCGACCTGACGTGGCAGCAGCACTCCAAGGACGCTCCCACCGCGGAGACCCTGCATCTGCCGCGCACCCCCATGCAGCAGACCCTCACCACCTACGTGAAGCGGCAGGACGACGCCATCCACCGGTTCGACATGGTCTGGGCCGAACACGCCCGACCCTCCGTCCTGGTTCGGGAAGGCAGCGAGAGACAAGACGTGATCTTCGGCGGCAGGACCGAAGTCCTCTGGAACCAGGGACCGACCGTGCCGGGGGCCGTCACGCAGCTGCGGACGAAGTCCGGCTTCACGCTCGCGACCGAAACCCCGTGCGTGGGCTGCCGTCAGGGCAACACCTTCCACCCGACCTTCGCCATGAGCAGCAGCAGCGGCGGTCCCCAGGCTCCGGTGGGCTTCGTCCTCGGAATAGCGTTCCCCGAGCTCCTCAACGGGGCTCCGGCCTGCATGCCGCCTGCCTGCAGTTTCAGATTGCTCAACCAGTCCGGCGACGAGGTCACACCGCGTGCGGACTGGGGCGAGCCCGCCCTTCGGGGCCACCGCGACACCGCGGCGGATCCTGGTCTCGGGAGTCGGCGATGACGGACCAGACACCTAAGGAGCTCAACGCGATGAACACGAGCGTGCTGTCGCCGCGACGCCGCACGGGAACCCTCGCGGCGTTCGCAACCGCCACCGTGTTCGTTCTCTCCGGCTGCGGGGTCAACGCCTACGACCTGCCGTCCGAATCGGCCCGGTACACCTTCGAGGCCGAGACCAACGGGGTCAGAACCGTGTGGGAGTACGCCTCCGCCGAGGTGACCAAGGCGGACACCCCTGCGCACCAGCCCTGCATAGGCGACTTGTTCGACAACAATCAGGCTGCCTGCCGACCCGAGCCGCTGATCTTCCTGAAGTACGACCTCAATCTCGCACTGGACAACACCGCCGAAGCCGGCGACACCCACGAGATCACGGTCACCGGCTACTACCAGGAACGCCTCTCCGCCCTCCCCAGGGTGACCACACTGAAGGCCGAGACCAGCTTCGACGGCGGCAAGACCTGGCGCCCTACGACCACCAAGGCCGAAGGGAAGAACACCTTCACCACGAAGATCAAGCACCCGAAGCGGGACCAGGCCCCCAAGGGCGTCGCACTACGGATCAACGCGACCGACAGCGAAGGCAACACCGTGAAGCAGACCATGCCCACGGCGTACAAGCTTCGCTGACAACACCGCGGCAACACTCAACCGACCGGAAGATCACCGGCCGGGACCGATACTCAGCTGTCGGCCCGCCCACATACTGATCGCTCAGCAAGGCGGGGCGGCGTACACCGACACTGCGTCGGGCTACGCCGCCCTCGTCCGTTTCCTGGGCCACCGGCCGATTACGTACAGGCTGCTGAGGTCCGGCCGCGCGGCAGTCGTGCCGGTTCGGATCAGCGACAGACGAAGGGGCCGGTCCAGAAGAGCGAACCGCTTCGCCCGGAGGCCCGGACCGTCCTGTGTGTCATCTTCTGCGGTCCAGCGCCAGGAAGGGTGAGCGCCGCTGACAGGCCAGACCGTGGCTGCCGCCTGCTGCCTGCAGTGACTGTTTTCGAACCGGAGCACGGTGATGCCCGAGGTCTACTGTCCGTGATCAGGACGGCTGCCGGTCACGTGCTCCGGCGGGACATCCTCAGGCGGTGTCGGTGACGGTGGGAACAGGAGGTTTTCGAAGACATCCAGCGCCAACATCATGAGCAGCAGCATTACCGGCACGAGCAGAGCGAGCACGACCACGATGCCTCCTGACGAACGAAGGTCCGGCAGCAGTCCAGGTTCAGTGTGGGCCGACTGGGTGAACGCCGCGCGTTCGGCCCGAGAATGCGTAGGCCATTCGAGTGACGTTTCCTGTGTGTATGCGTTCTTGAACGCTCGCGGCGACCTGGTTCAGACGTTCCATACGACTCTGGTCGGGGCGGCCCTGCGGATGAGGCAGCGGGTCATCAGTTTGATCCAAGCCCAGGTGACCAGGACTGGGGCAAGATCGCGAAGATACTCGGTTCTGTCTGCACGGGGCCGGCTGAGGAGGCCGGACCAAGCGGTTCGCCGAACTCGCCGACGCGTGGGGCCGAAGACATGCGGCGATCGTGAAGCGCGCATGAGGTACGTGGACGGTGCGAGCGGCCGTGCCGCCGACGGCCGCGGCCACACCGCGCACCAGCGGACCCGGGGTCTTCTGCCTGAGGTGACCTGACATCCGCCAGGCCCGCGGGCCCGGAGCTTGAACAGCGTCCGCGCCCGTTGCGTTGCGCGGGCCCGGGCGGCCTCCACACCGCCCGCGTTCCTGTGAATGACCCGGGGGCGCCGGTCTCGACGGCACCCTTGCCGGACTTGCGGAAGACCTGCTTCCCTACCGTTAGGAAAGTTTCCTATCGGTTATCCGGCTGAACGGAGTTCAGGTCACCATGAGGATCAAGCTGTTAGGCCCGGCCGCACTGGCGGCCGCACTCGGCGGCGCCCTGCTGCTGAACACGTCCGTCCTGCCCACCACCGCCGCCCGCGCGGAAACGAACCGCGCCGCGGAGACGGCCGCCCCGCCGACGTCCGACGCCGACCCCGCCGCACGACGCGTCGCGGCCACACCCGTCGGAGCCAACGGGCAGCTCGCGGTCTGCGGCACGAAGCTCTGCAACAGCCGGGGCAACCCCATCCAGTTGCGGGGCATGAGCACGCACGGCACTCAGTGGTACCCGCACTGTCTGACCAGCGGCTCGCTCAACGCCCTGGCACAGGACTGGAAGGCCGACGTCCTGCGGGTCTCGACCTACGTCCAGGAGGGCGGGTACGAGACGAACCCGCAGCACTTCACGAACCTCGCCAACTCACTCATCCAGCAGGCGACCGACCGCGGCATGTACGTGATCGTCGACTGGCACATGCTCACCCCCGGCGACCCGCACAGCAACCTCAGCAAAGCCCGGCAGTTCTTCACTGACATCGCCAACCGCAACAAGGACAAGAACAACATCCTCTACGAGATCGCCAACGAGCCCAGCGGCGTGAGCTGGTCCCGGATCAAGAGCTACGCGGAGCAGATCATCCCGACCATCCGGGGCATCGACACCAACGCGCCCGTCCTGGTCGGAACCCGCGCCTGGTCCTCGTTCGGGGTCTCCGAGGGCGCCAACGAGTCCGAAGTGGTGAACAACCCGGTCCAGGCGTCCAACATCATGTACACCTTCCACTTCTACGCGGACTCCCACCGCGACGAGTACCTCGCGACCCTCTCACGCGCCGCCGACAAACTCCCCGTGTTCGTCACCGAGTTCGGCACCCAGAACTACGCCGGCGAGGGGAACAACGACTTTGCCATGTCGCAGCGCTACCTCGACCTCATGGCGAGCAAGAAGATCAGCTGGACGAACTGGAACTTCTCCGACGACCACCGCACCGGCGCCGTCTTCAAGACCGGGACCTGCAACAACCCCGGTTCCTGGACCGGCACGGCACCGCTGAAGCCCGCCGGCGTCTGGATCCGCGAACGCATCATGAGCCCCGACGCGTTCCCGGTCGGCTGACCGCCACCCGCACGTCGCCCCGGCAGGACCGGCCGACGCGCGAACGGGACGGACGGCGCCCGCTGGGACCAGGGCGCGGGCGGCGGGTGGACCGACCCGCCGCCCGCGCCGTAGCGTTCCGCCCCAGCCGGCTCTGGAGGGGATCAACTCGATGGACGTCCAAACAGGACTGGTGGCACGCTCCACTGCGTGACCGTCCTTCGAACCCTGGCCCAGTTCGGCTCGACCGCAGCCATATACCCGCTGCGCTGCGGCGCGATTCTCAATGAGATCGCCGCGACGCGCGGGCGACCATGGGACATCGGGCGGGTGAGCAAGAGGCGGCGCTGGCCCCATTTGTTCTCCTACGGAGACGCTGAGTTCTGTGTCTGTCGCTGCCGCCGCATCACGTCGATCAGCCTGCAGACCTGGCGAGACACCATCGAGCTACCTGTCCCGGGAACAACGGCACTCGCCACGTTCGCGGGCCCTTGACCCAGACTCAAGTGACGGCTGAACTCAACGCAATCGGTTGCCGCTTCAGTCCCGTCACACTTCACCAACCGCCCGGACAGCTCGCTGTGCAGGTCGAGATGACAGGTGTCGACTTCATCTTCCGGACGGAGTCCGTCCCCGAGCCCCTCCTGGTGAGTGCCGGGCACTCGATCGGCGCCCACGAATGCTCACCCCCGCCAATCAACGCTCCAGATGACGGCTTCGGCGCGTGATCGAACGCGACCCGCCCGATCGACTGGTGAAGCGCAACATCCCCGGAGCGTGACAACAAGACACACGTCGTCCAGCCTCCGGTATGGGCGCGGTAGGACAGCGATGCGGGCGCGGCGAAGGGGGACGCCGGCCAGCACAGCGGGGTACCGGTCATCCCGCGCCGGATTGTCGCGGACCGCCCTTCCGATCTGTCTCATTGCACCGACCGGGCGCTCCGGCTCCTACGGGCGAGCAGCTTGCCCAGTTCCCACAGCAGCAGGAGCGCGAGGGCGGCCAGCAGCGCCCAGCCGAACTGCCGAGCGTTGATCTCCGTCGTCCCGAGGATGCGGCGGAAGCCGTCCATCTGAGTGACCAGCACCGCGAGGACGAACTGGGTCAGTGCCACCCAGTTCATCTGCTTGCTGTCGAAGGTGGACGTCGTCAGCACCGAATCCGTCTCACTGCGACACTCGAACGCGGCCACGATCAGACAGAGCGCGAAGGCGGTGAACGCGATCGACTGACCGGTCTCGACGCTGTCGAAGTGAGCCTGACCGAGTTTGATCAGTCCGAGCAGCACGACAGTGATCGCCAGTCCACCGATTCCGACCGTGAGCAGTACGGGCCGGGTCAGCACCGACTCCCCTCTCGGGCGCGGCCTGCGTCGCATGAGCCCGGGACTCTCCCGGTCGAAGCCGAGCGCGAAGCCGAAGGAGGCGTTGACCACGAAGTGGATCCACAGCACCTGCGGCGGGGTGAAGGGCTCACCGGCGGCGATGTTGAAGATGGTGGCCCCGAGGAACGTCAGGACGAAGGTGACCAGCAGGAGCAGTACGAATCGGATGTACTTGGTGAGGTTGTCGTAGATTCTCCGGCCCTGTTCCACGGCGTAGACGATCGTGGCGAAGCGGTCGTCGGAGAGGATCATGCGTCCTGCGTTCTTCGCCACGTCCGTGCCGCTGCCCATGGCGATACCGATGTCGGCGGCTTTGATGGCCGGCGCGTCATTGACGCCGTCCCCGGTCATCGCCACGACGTCGCCCTTCTTCTTGAGCGTGTCGGCGAGCAGTACCTTGTGCTCCGGCGCGACGCGGCCCACGACACCGATGCCGTCGATGCGCGCGAGTTGCTCGTCCTCGCTCATATCGGCGAAGTCGGCACCGAGCACCGCCTCGCCGGGGATGCCGAGCTGCCGGGCGATCGCCGCACCGGTGGTGACGTCGTCACCGGTCACCATACGGACCCGGATGTGCCCGGCCTGGGCGCCGGCCACAGCGGCCTTGGCATCCTCGCGGGGCGGATCGACCATGCCGACAAGACTGGTCATCCGCACCTCGGTGACGTAGGCGAGCAGGTCGCCGTCCGGATCGAAGCCGGCCGGGTCCAGATCACGGGTGGCCGCGGCCATCACCCGTCGGCCCTCGCCGCCCATCCGCTGGGTCTGTGCCTCGGCGCGCGCGGCCAGCTCGGCGTCCCACGGGATGGACGCGCCCGCCGCGAGCGCGGTGGCGGCCCGCGCCACCACGGCCGGAACCGCGCCTTTGACAAAGCACCGGACCACCGGCCGCCCAGAAGCGTCGAACGCCGAGTGGAAGGTGGCCATCAGCTTGTAGCCCGGATCGAACGGCAGCGTGGCGAGTCGGGGAAGACCCTCCCTGGTGGCGTCGATGTCCAGCCCGGCTTTGTGCCCGAGCACCAGCAGGGCGCCCTCGGTGGGATCGCCCACCACCTCGCCGTCCACCAGCTTCGCGTCGCTGGCCACGACGTACGGCAAGATCGCGTCCTCGATGCCCGCGGCGGAGCCCACGGCATGGTGGACCTTCCCCGCGAGTCCGTAGCCCATGCCCGAGACGGTGTACCGGTCGGTGGGAGTCACGACCTCGACGGCCGTCATCTGATTCATGGTCAGGGTGCCGGTCTTGTCCGAGTTGATCGCCGACGTGAACGCCAGGGTCTCGACCGAGGGCAGTTCCTTGACGATGGCGTTCCGCTTGGCCAGGTTGAGGCTGCCGACGGACAGGATCGCCTGGGTAACGGTCGGCAGCGCCTCGGGGATGGCGGCGATGGCCAGCGAGACCGCGCTGACGAAGAGAACGTCCCAAGCCTGGTCCCGTTGCCGTCCCAGCGCAAACATCACGATCATGGTCAGGCCTGCCGCCCCCGTGATCCACAGCGTCAGAGTGTCAAGCTCCTTGGTGAGCGGCGGTACCTCCTTCCCGGTGGCCGACAGCATCCCGGAGATCTTGCCGACCTCGGTTCCGACGCCGGTCGCGGTGACGACCAGTACGCCGCTGCCGTGCGTGACCGGAGTGTTCATGAACGCCATGTTCGCCTGGTCGCCGGGTGCCGGTCGGGGGCCTTGGAGTGTGCCGGCGTCCTTCGCAGCGGGAACGCTCTCGCCGGTGAGCGCCGACTCGTCGATCTGCAAGGCATTGGCCTCGATGATGCGTCCGTCCGCCGCCACCTGGTCCCCGGCGCCGATGAGCACGATGTCGCCGACGACAAGCTCTTCGGCGGGGATCTCGGCCTCCGACCCGTCCCTGCGCACCCGTGCCGTCGCCTTCATCATCGACTGCAGCGCGTTCATCGCGCTCTCTGCCTTGCCCTCCTGGCGCAGGCCCACGACCGCGTTCAGCAGAGTCAGGACGATCAGCAAGATCGCGGTGGTCCACTCCTTGATGAGGAGCGAGACGACTGCCGCGGCCACAAGCACGATCTGCATGTAACTGCGGTACTGAGTGAGGAACCGGCGCCAGGCCGGAGACCGCTTCTCTTCGGGCAGCGCGTTGGGGCCGTGCGCCGCCAGGAGCTGCGTGGCCCGTCCCGCGGAAAGACCGACCGTCGGATCGACACCGAACGCCGCTACGACCTCCTCAGGATCGCGCGCGTACCACCCGTCCCCCGCAGACGGAGGCTGTTCTCCCACGGAATTCGAACGCACCGTCATCGTCCTGCCTCCGATCCGTGGCCCCGGATGCGTCCGGGCCGGTGCACGCCCGGCCCCTCCGACACGCCTAGCCGCGCTTCTCCTTCGGCCGGTCACCCCGCGCGGCCGACGGCCGCCGGTCGGCGCACGGATCGGCCGGGGTCCCGCAAGGGGCCTCCCGCTCCAGGTCCCGCTTGATAATGAGCAGGTCCTTCCACGCCTCTCCCCCACCCGGGGAAATGAGGATCGATGGCCATCGGGGTGGACGCGCGGATCGCCCCCGCACAGGTCCACGCGAACCGCCTCCGGCCCGCCGACACCACGTACCGCGGCGCCCACTTCGAACCCGGGGCCGACAGCAGGCACACCGTCGACCGAGACATCACCCGTGGTAACCCGATGAAATCCGCGATGCCTTCAGCTCTGTCGTCCGACATCACGATCGGTCCTTCTGAGGTCCGGGTGGAGCACAGCACGTATCAGGGACCGTGCTGCCGTCGATGGCCTGGCCGGGAGCGGTGTGGCAAGCGGCACGGAGCACCTTCCGGGACCGACGTTCGACCAGAATCGGGACGTAGGCTCTGACCCTGGCCTGGTGGAACGAGTCGTATGCGGTCCTGACCGTTGCTTCGACGGTGACCGCGTCCACCGAGGGGTAAGCAACCCTCAGCCGCGCCACCATGTCCCTGATGTACACCAATTCGTCTTGCGAGCCGGGCGGCGGGGCTGTCCGCGACCCTGCGGGATCGGTGCGCTCTCCCGGACCGGGGTGGCGGCTCGAGCCCTCGACGGGGAGGCACGCACGCACTTGAGGGGTCTGCTCTTCGACCATCATGGCCGCATCGCTCCCATGTCCCACGACCTCCAGACCGCAGAACCACACATCCGGCCACAGCCGCGGCAGGATCCCCCACCGTCATTGTGTGCCCGCCCGGACAAGATCGCCTGCTGAGGCCCGGGCGGGAAGCTGCGAAGAAAGTCAGCATCGCGGCCCGGGCCACTGAGACAGGAAACGCGTCCGCCATCACCCCATACGACCAGCCCGGCGAGGCTTCGCCCGTCGACCACGTCACCCCCGTCGATTGACCGGCGCCATCCGCTTCCGGCACGTACAGCCACCTCCGAACCCGCGGCACCTCCACCGCACCACGCACAATCCACGCGAGACCGAGGCCCTGTGCGACCCCGAGCAGCACCTGACGGGCAGAGGCTCAGCGAGCAGGACGCCGCCCTCATCGACGGCGTGAACAGCCGCAGCTGCGAACTCGGTTGGCATTCCGTGAGCGGAGCGGCGCACCCCGCCACCGGAAGATGATCGAATACCTGGAGGACGAGCGGCCGGTGCTACACCGGGCAGGCTGCAAAGCAGTCGCGCAGCATTGCCGGCCGCCAGAGTACGGGCACGGCGCACCAGTCTGAGCGCACCTCGCTCTCCTGGCACGGTGGCGTTGTCGGGGTCACGCTGGTATCGGAAGGTCTTGGGACGTCTGGGTGCCAGGAGACGTGATGAACGGTCCGGTGGTCGTGGGCGTGGACGGGTCGGCGTCGAGTCTTGCCGCGGTGGAGACAGCGGCACGAGAAGCCCGGTTGCGTGGGGCGGGTCTGCGGGTGGTGCATGCGTTCGTGTGGCCGGGCATGCATGTGCCGGTGGATCCGTCGCCACTGGGCCCGCCCGAGGGCGAGATCCGGAAGGTGGTCGAGCGCTTGGTGGGCGAGGCGATGGCGCGTGCCAGGTCCACCGCGCCGGATGTGGACGTCGCCCATGCGGTCGTGATGGGGGAACCGGTGACCGTGCTGGAGGCACAGTCGCGCGACGCTCAACTCGTGGTCGTCGGGTCACGGGGCAAGGGCGGTTTCGTCGGCCTGCTGGTGGGGTCGACCGCGGTACATCTCGCCGCGCACAGCACGTGTCCGCTGCTGGTCGTGCGAGGGGTGGCTGATGACACGGGGCCCGTGCTGCTGGGGGTGGACGGCTCCGCCACGGGCGAGCAGGCGGTGAGTTTCGCCTTTGCCGAGGCTTCCCTGCGCAAAGCGCCCCTGACGGCAGTGCACGCCTGGACCAGGTGGAACGCGGCCCTGCCCGCGCCACAGGATGCCGCGGAGCCGTACGCGAACCCACCCGGCCGGCTTGCCGAGCAGGAGGAGCGACTGCTGGCCGAGGCACTTGCCGGTCACCGGGAACGCAGCCCGGATGTGGCCGTACAGCATCGCGTGGTGCACGGGGGTACCCGCGAGGCGCTGATCGAGGCGAGTCGTGGCGCGCAGTTGCTGGTGGTCGGTGCTCGTGGGCGTGGCGGATTCACCGGGCTGCTGCTCGGGTCGGTCAGCCAAGCGGTACTGCATCACGCGCACTGCCCGGTCGCCGTCGTGCGGGGTGCCGAAGGAGAGCACTGACGCTGTTGGAGATCCGATCGATGCTGCGGCATGTGTCGTCACGCCGCGCTCTGCAACCTGTGCGAGCGCTTGCGTGAAGGCCTGTCCGGTTGGCCCGGCCGTCACCCAGGGCTGTCGTGGGCATCTCGGCACCGGAGGCTTCGTCCGATGATCAGCGAGAGTCAGGCGGTGTCGCCGTAGTGGTACCGCCCGACGGGCCGCTGCCGGTCAGGACCAGTTCTTTCGCTTTCTGAAATTCTTCCGGCGTTATGTCGCCGTGGGAACGCAGCTCGGAGAGCTTGGCGAGTTCATCAGCACTGCTCGGGCGGGCACCTTCTGCCGCGTCCCGGACATAGGCGTCGAACGCCCGGCGCTGCTCGATCACCCGCTCAATCTCACGACGGCCCATGTCCTTGCCCCGGGCGAGCACGTAGACGAAGACACCGAGGAAAGGCAGCAGGATCACAAACGCTAACCAGCCGGTCTTCCCCCAGCCACCCAACGTGTCGTCACGGAAGATATCGAAAACAATCTTGAAGAGCAGGAAGAGCCACATGATCCCCAAGAAGAACCACAGCATGGTCCAAAAGGCACCGAGCAAGGGGTAGTCGTACGCAAGGTACACCCGTGTACTCCCTTCTTCCACCCTCGGGCTTTCACCCGGTGACGTTCTATTGCGGGACAACCGCCGTGGAGGTGACCGGAACACGTACCGCAAATCCGCTTCTGCTTCGATCGCACAGTCGAAGATGACATGAGTGCAGCACTCAGCAAGAACGGGCACGAAATCGCGGATTCAGCTGTGTTTAAAATGCTCCGCGCAGCGCACGGCGCCGCATCGACCCTCCCAGGGTCCGTCGGTCTGGCCAGGCAATCCTGACCCGATCAGCGATCCGCGGAACACCACCTCTTCGATCGATTCTCGGGGCATGGCGCCCTTCTGCATCAACCATCATGCACCCGAACATTCCGGCAGGCCATAGCGAGAACTGCGCCCCAGACGGCAGGACTTCCACAAACCCATCGGTGTTCGAGCGAAAAAGCATCTGCGAGACCACGCGCCCCTGCTCGACGCCACGAAAGCCGCGTCAGAGACTCCGTTCTGCGCGCCCGCCAGCATCGCAAAGTCCCCACTCGAACCAGATGTCTGCACGACGCGCGCCACCAACTGGGGGTGTCTACGCTGAGACCAACGGCCGGACATGCGCTGCGACCCTGCGTCTCGCGGGTGGTGGTTCGGCTCCCCCACAGACCGGAAGGCGGTCCCACCATGGCCACTGCATCCGAGGCGCCCGTACTCGACACGATCGCCGCCATGACCATCGACTCCATGGAGCGCTGCCACATGGACGAGCGGTCGCTCATCTTGAGCCGCATCGCCGCACTCGTCGCCATGGACGCACCAGCGATCTCCTACCTGGCCCACATCGACCCCGCGCTCAAAGCCGACTTCACCGTCGAGCAACTGCAAGATCTTCTCGTCGCCATCGCCCCCGTGGTCGGCACAGCACGCGTCATGTCAGCCGCAGGCCACATCGCCCAAGCCTTTGGTGTCGCGATCGCACTGGCCGACAGCGAAGCCGAAGCCATCGCACAGGCCGAAGCCCAGAGCCGCAACGCCTGAGAACCGAAGCTTGCACGATTCCCACCTGGCTGCGGAGGCACCGCAGCCAGACTGGACTGTCGCACCGGCAGCCGGCTGAACCCACGATTTGCAGCTCGGTGAACTTCTCGATGGCACCTCTGGTCAGGTGCTCATGAAGTCATGACGATGACAGTGCCATCGGCGATTCTGACGAGTCCGTTGCACGCATGGTCCAGATCGGAAACGACAGGTGCGTCCTGGTCACCGACGTCGAACTGGTGGTACTGGACCGGGACGCTTCCGCTGCCCCGTCCGGCTTCGGCCTCGCCGCTCATACCGCGGTGCTCCCCCGGTCAATGGACGCGTCTACTTGATCCACACTAGCGGGCCGAGCGAGGCCCTTGCCATACCAGACCTCCATGTACGGACCAGTGCAATACGCCGGGATCTCGGCATAGCCGTGGCGGACGTACAGTGCGCGCGCCTCGATCAGGTCAAGGCGCGTATTGAGGACCATCTGACAGGCGCCGAGTGTACGGGCCTCGTTCTCCAACAGCTCGAGCAAGAGGCCGGCCCCGTTCCTGCCACGGAAGGCGGGGCGCACATACACGCGGGTGAGCTCAGCCCGCTCGGCGTCCAGCATCAGTAGCCCCCCACAGGCGGCAGCCTCTTCGCCGTAGTGTCCGACGACGAACTGGCCGGTGGGCGGGGCAAGGAGTTCGGCACCGTCCCCGGCCAAGCCCCGGTCAATCTCGTCGGATGTGGCCGGCCGTCTCCAGTAGCGGCTCGCAACCTCGTCGTAGTAGTCGCGACGCAGATTGCTCGCGTTGACCGAATCGAAGGGTTCAGGGGCCAGGGTCCAAGACGTCATGACCCTCTCTAACAGGGGCGCAAGAAGCTTGGCCAACGCATTTCGGCAGCCATGCGGCGGCTTCTCGCGGCGCACCATCCCCTCCCCTGCGCGCGTCGCCGGCCCCGTCCCGGCATCGCTGACTCGTCGGGACTGCGATCTCTCACCGCCCGTTCATGCATGGCACCTGTTGGAGGACCCATGGAAATCGGTCTCGCACTGCCCACAGCCGGGCAGCAGACCTCGCCGGAGACTATCGTCAAGGTCGCCAAGGAGGGACTGAGCACCAGGCGGGCGTGGATTGGCAGTGCCACCTGCGTTTTCATGATCGCAATCCCGGCACGATCGACGGGCAGCTTGCGACCCAGGGCTGGGAGGCGGCACAGAAGCATTTCAAGAACCGCGGCCATGAGGCCGGTGCCGTCGGCGGAGTTGTCGTGAAAACCCGCCGCCTTCTCGGGGTGGATCAGTCGTGCGCGACGACGGCGACTGGAGCCGTGGCGTGATGCAGGACAGCATGGGTGACGGGGCCGATGTGCATACCGAACGGGTGACGGCGGATCCGTCGACCGACGACGACCAACGAGGCGTCACGGGACTCCTCGATCAGGTGACCCGCCCGGCCTCCCCACCGCACCTCCTCGACCACGTCGACGCGGGGATACTTCTGCCGCCACGCCCTGAGCGCCTCGGTCAGCTCGGTGGCCTTCTTGCGGGACACCTCGACGCACCACTCCGTGTCGGCGTCCTCGCCGTAGAAGTCGAAGTACGTGGGCAGCCCCCACGCGTGCACGACGCGCAGAACGCTCTCACGCCGGGCAGCCGCGTCGAAGGCGAAGTCGATCATCGAGGCGTCGAGGGTGGTGAGGTCGAGGCCGAGCACGACGGGCCGGTATCGCGTCGCCGCCGACGGGATACCCGTGGGGTCCTTCTCGTGCTCGTCCGCCGCCTGCCCACCCACCCGCACGAGAACCACGGGACACTCGGCGTGAGCCACGACAGCCAGTCCGACCGAGCCGACAAGAAACCCACCGACGCCGCTCAGTCCTCGTGATCCAAGGACGAGCAGTTCGGCAGCCTGCGCGGCCTCGCACAGCACCTCGCTCGGGCGACCCGCGACGTGCTCAGCCGTCACCACAAGACCTGGATGTCGCAGCAGGAGTCCTTCGGCAGATTCGCGTGGGATTTCGTCGCTCCAGTGCTGATGGGTCTCTCCACCAAGCATCGGAGCCTGCACCAAGGGCTCCGAGACCAGCTCCCAGACGTGAACGAGCTTCAGCGGCAGGATACGCAGCTGCGCCTCACGAGCCGCCCACTCGGCAGCGGCGCGGCTCTCGGGCGAGCCGTCGAGGCCCACAATGATCGCGCGGTCCATGGCTGCACCACCTCCTGAGCGGAAGAGCCGACCATTCAAGTGTCGCTTCCCAAGCCACGGCCGGAAGAGGCCACACCTCACCAGCTGGGGCCGACCAGCCCAAACGCGGCTCGGGCAGCCGACCACGCACAGGCCAGTTGCCGTTCCTTCCGCGATCAGCCGAGCCCGCGCTCGGCGTAAGCGTGGGTAGTCGGCCACCCCGGGTGCCCCCGACCGGCGGTTCGGTGCCGAGCGAGGGACCCGGGAGCCCATGCATCCTGGGGAACGCAGGGTCGCTTACGGCTTCGACGAGCGTGCCTGCTCGTACTACCCAGAGCCAAGAGGTTGACGGCGGAGCTGCGGGGCGTTGCTCGCCACTCAGCCGCGCGACGGCAGCCGGCACCCAGAAACTTTCGAAGATCCGCACTCATTCGGTTGAACAACCCACCGATGGTCCTGCTCGCCCGGACCGGCAGGTCCCACTCGATGCAGACTGGCGCAAACGGTGAAAGGCGACTCATGTCCGACGGCGCGGATGGGAATCCCCGAAGACGGCGTCGCCCATTGCCCGGCCTCAACACGCTATGCCTGGTTGCCCCCGGGCTCGACGCTTTCCTCGGCTACCGGCGTTCGTGGCTGAAGGGCGACCTCCTCGCCGGGGTCACCGTGTCGGCCTACCTGGTGCCGCAGGTCATGGCGTACGCCGGAGTTGCCGGCCTTCCGCCGGTCACTGGCCTGTGGGCGATCCTCCCCGCCCTCGCACTGTATGCATTGTTCGGCACATCACGGCTACTGTCAGTGGGCCCCGAATCGACGACTGCCCTGATGACAGCCACGGTTGTCGCCCCGCTGGCTGCAGGCAGTCCCAGCCGCTATGCGCCGCTCGCCGCCGCACTCGCGGCGACGGTCGGCCTGCTGTGCCTGCTGGCGCGGCTGGCGCGGCTGGGGTTCTTGGCGGATCTGCTCTCCCGTCCGGTACTGATCGGCTACATGGCGGGCGTGGCGCTGATCATGGCCGTGGACCAGCTGCCGAAGTTGACCGGGGTGCGGATGTCGGGCACCGACTTCTTCCCTCAATTGTGGTCTTTCACCAGAAATCTACTGACTGCCGCCCCACCCACCGTTGCGCTCTCCGCCGCCGCGATCGCCTTCCTCTTCACCATGGCGCGGTACATGCCTGCCCTTCCAGGGCCGCTGCTCGCCGTCATCCTGGGCACAGCGGCCACGGCATGGTTCGGCCTCGAAGAGCGATACGGCATCCGGGTGATCGGTGAAGTGCCGTCGGGACTACCGCCCATCGCCGTACCGAACCTGGACGAGCTGCCCCGCTTGATCCTGCCCGCACTCGGCGTCCTCCTGGTCGCCTACTCCGACTTCATCCTCACCGCCCGAGCGTTCGCCAACGCCGGAGGCGAAAAACCGACACTCAATCCCAACCAGGAGTTCATCGCTCTGGGTGCCGCCAACCTCGGCGCCAGCGCGCTGCACGGCTTCCCCGTGAGCAGCAGCGCCAGCCGTACCGCCCTCGCATCCTCCTTCGGTGCCCGCAGCCAGGCATATTCCCTGGTCGCCGGTGCGGTGGTGCTCACCGTGCTGCTCTTCCTCAGCCCTCTACTGGCCCACATCCCGTCCGCCGTGCTCGGCGCACTGGTTGTCTACGCCGCGGCACGCATGATCGACCTCGCCGGGTTCCGCCGACTGGCCTCATTCCGCCACCGTGAACTCGCCCTCGCCCTCGCGTGCCTGCTCGGCGTGCTGGCCCTGGGCGTCCTGTACGGCGTCCTGGTGGCAGTCGGCCTGTCGGTGGCCGAGCTGCTGTCCCGAGTGGCCCGCCCGCACGACGCCGTCCAGGGTCTGGTGCCCGGGGTGGCGGGCATGCATGACGTCGACGACTATGCCGAAGCCCGTACGATCCCCGGGCTGCTCGTCTACCGGTACGACTCGCCCCTGTTCTTCGCCAACGCAGAGGACTTCCGGCGCAGGGCCCTGGCCGCCGTCGCCAGTCAGTCCACTCCGGTCCGCTGGTTTCTTCTCAACATGGAAGCCAACGTCGAGGTCGACATCACCGCCCTGGACGCCCTCGACGAGCTGCGCCATGAGCTCACCCGCCGCGGCATCGTCTTCGCGCTCGCCCGCGTGAAGCAGGATCTCCTGGACGACCTCGAGGCGTACGGACTCGTGGACTCCGTCGGCACGGAGCTGATCTTCCCAACACTGCCGACCGCTGTCGCGGCCTATCACCGCTGGGGCGAGCGACCTGACTTGTAGCCGGTCAGGACACGAATCCCATCGCCTCACCTGAGCCCCCGAGTCCGCGGCACCAGGTCGTCTCCTCCCGCCGCTGCGCGTCAGTGCGCAACCAGAGCCAGGTCTGCCCGTCAGGCCAACAGAGCGGTGGCAAGGGCCGTGGCGAGGTAGGCGGTGCCGAGGCCGGCGACGATGCTGACGAGGGCGTTGGCGGCGGCGAAGTACCTCGAGCCGGTCTCGGCCAGGCGCAGGCTCTCGAAGGAGAAGGTGGAGTAGGTGCTGAGCGTCGCGCACAGGCCGGGGCCGATCAGGTGCTGGAGTGCCTGGGGCACGGTGGTGGCGGTCGCGGCGCCCGTGAGGAAACCGAGGCCGGCGCAGGCAGCGATGTTGACGCTGAAGGTGCCCCAGGGGAAGACGGTGTCATGGCGAGCCTGGACCGCGCGGTCGGTGAGGTAGCGCAGCGGGGCGCCGACGATCGCCCCGGCGATGACCATCAGCCAGTTCACGAACTCCCCCGCTCCGCACTCGCGTGAGGGAGGGCTGCGAGCCGGGTGAGAGCGGCGGCTGCCCAGATCGCCGCGAAGGCGGCCAGCAGGGTGGCAGCCGCGTACAGCAGTCCGGTTCCGGGACGGCCGGCGTCGAGCAGGCGCTGGGTGTCGAGCGTGGCGGTGGAGAAGGTGGTGTAGCCACCGAGGACACCGGTGCCGAGGAGCGGCCGGATCAGGGGGTGGACGGTGAAGCGTTCGGTGATCAGGACCATCAGGATGCCCATGGCGGCGCAACCGGTGACGTTGATCCAGAACGTCGTCCACGGGAACGCGGCGGGTGCGGTCGGCCAGATCAGGGTGGCGCCGTAGCGGGCGCAGGCGCCGATGACGCCGCCGGCCGCGATCGCGGCGAGAATCTCGCTCTGGCGGCGCTTGGGGCTGGGGGCCTTCGCGGGCGGCCACGGGTCGATCGCGGTGTCCGGATCGGCTGGTTCGGCCTGCCAGCCGGAGGTCTGGGTGCCGTGTTCGGGGTGGTCCGGGTGCATGTGTTCAGGCTCCTACCTGATCGTCTCGGTCCGTGCGCGGGCGCGCGGAAGGCTCAGGTAGGGACCGTTGGCGACCGGTGCGGTCACGGTTGGGTACGGCGGGCCCCACCGCCGTGCGGCCGCCCGCACGGGGTGGCTGCACGTCCAGGCTACCGGCCGCGGTCGCACGAACCGGTGAGGTAGCCGGACCGCGCCCCGGCCAGCAGTCCCCAGCCCCCGGCGGTGCACCGGCCGCCGGTCACCCTGACCACGCCGAGGACGACCGCGCCCGCAGCCGCCGCGGCGGCATCACGCAAGAAGGAGCCCTTCACCACAGGACACGGTTTGCCTCCATGCCCGGTCGTCCCTCACGTCATCAGGCACCAGGGGGCCTCCATGGCACTGCGAGGTGAGGCGCAGGCGAGGACCTGGGGGCACGACCAACCAGGCAGCCATCAGGCGCTGCTGAACTCGTGAGCGTGGCCGCCTCGCCATTCCACCCACTGGGGGTCTTCCAGGATCGTCTCGGGGTCGGCGATGCCGGCACCTTCGAGGAACACGACCAGGTCGTGGTCGCTGTAGGCGGTGCCGAGGATCTCGTCCCGGCCGTGGCGGTGCACCGTGACCCGGCGGCCGCCCGTGCTGGACGGCCGGTGCACGACGATCGGCGCACTGGTCACGCCTCCCAGGGTGCCCCGAGCCTGTTCCGTGAGCGAGTCGGCCGGGACAGTCAAGGAATGTCGCCGACCCGGTCGAATGCCGGGTCGCCGGTACGCACTGATCGGTAGCCGAAAGCCGAATGGCGCCTACCTGGAGTCTGACCCGGGCTGTCGTCCGTTGCGGTCATCGTTACGAAAGGACCGGACCGGTTCCACGCGCAGCGACGCTGGTCAATCGAGCGGCAGCCCACGCGTGAGCGCTTTCTCTATCACGTTCCAAGCAGGCGGCCTTTTCAAGATTTCCGCATATTCCGTACGTCATTTCCGCTCTACTGCGCGGAGAGCTTCTTATCTGCTACGAAATCCTAGGTTGGGGTCGGGCATCGTCATACGTATTACTGACTGGCCCCATTGGTCCTTGCCCTATTGGGGCCAGAAGCGGCGACGTGCAGTGCCCGCGCGTCGCGGCCTTCAACTCGCCTCACCTTGTGGGCAGATGCTGTGGCTTGGCCGTCCCGACATCGCCAAGCGGCGCGCCGCAGTGTTCCCGAGGCCTTGATCACGGTTTCCCGCTTCCGGTAAAGGCTTCGCAAAGGAGATATGTGTCACATGCTGCCTTCTGTCACGCCCGGCCATGCCACCCCGGTCAATTGATGTGTGACCTGCGAACACGCCTGGGGGCTGCATGCCGATTGGCCGGAACCCGGTTGGCACGAAGTTCTTGGCTGCACATCCCTTCCGGAAACTGCGCAGACCAGTGAAACCTGATGATTGCCGATCGATGGCAGAAATAAAGGAGGAACACATGACGAGCAAGGAGGCCTTCGATACCCATGACCACAACTGGTCCGATGGTGCAGGTGACAGAATCCAAAAGGCCGACGGCATGCAACCGGAAAGCGCCCGGCGTAGGTCTGTGACGTGCCTGACGCTGATGCGCCTGGTCAAAGCAGACAGGCAGCTGCGTGTCGCGACGCAACTCCGGTACGACAGCGCGGACCCGTGCACGGTGTCCATGCTCTTCAATCTGCACACCGATACGCCTGTCGAGTGGGTGGTCGGGCGCGAACTGCTGTCGGTCGGCCGGTACGAGGTCAGCGGGAGGGGCGATGTCCGGGTATGGCCTTCTCAGCATCTCGACGGGGTGGTGTTCATCTCGTTGCGGTCGGGGGCGGAGACGGAGGTACTGGCGGCTTCCGCGAGAGCGATCGACACCTTCCTCGAACGTACGAACCTGCTCGTGCCCCCGGGAGAAGAAGAGCGGTACCTGGACATGGACGGCGTCGTCCACCAGCTGATGGACGGAGCGTCATGACCGACCGGACGGGCTCGCCCGGCTCGGCACGAGTCCACGCTCCGACAAGACTCTGTCCGCGAGCGGCACAGCGCGAGCTGGCAGCCCGGACGGTACTGACCGTGAGCCTTCGATCCCTGGTTGCGGGCCTGCGTCTGCTGCGTGTCGGTCCAGGGGCATGATCGGATCGGTTCGCAGCGGTCGGGTCCGCCCGGGGTACCTGCTGCCAGGGTTGGAGCCGAAAGGAGGCCTCATGATCTCGGCACTCAACCAGCTTGTCGATCTCGTCGAGAAGCACCTCACAGAGGAGCCCGACGTCCAGGGGTTGGCAGGAGCGCTCGGCACGACCGAATACCACCTGCGCCGGATGTTCTCGTCGTTGGCCGGCATGCCGCTGTCGGAGTACGTGCGACGGCGGCGCATGACCGTTGCCGCCGCCGACGTCGTCCGGGGCGAGGCGGATCTGCTGAGCATCGCCGTCCGGCACGGATACGGCTCGAGCGAGGCGTTCGGACGTGCGTTCCGGGCGGTCCACGGTGCCGGCCCCAGTGACGTGCGCCGCGACGGAGGCCCCTTGCGCACACAACCGCAGCTCAGGTTCCGCCTGACCGTCGAAGGGAGCATCCCCATGGACACCCGTCTCGTCAACCGACCTGCGTTCCGGCTGGTCGGACACGCAACCCGGGTCCCGCTCATCCATCAGGGCGTCAACCCGCATATCCAGGAACACATCGCCGCACTGCCGCACGAAGAACACCTGCGGCTCAAGGCCCTCAGCGACACCGAACCGGGAGGCCTGCTGCAGGTCTCCGACGACCTCGATCCCGACGGGGTGGAGGGCAGCGAACTGACCTACCTGCACGGAGTCGCCCTCAGCCGGGACACTCCGACCCCTGACGGCCTCGACGCCATCGAGGTACCGGACGGAATGTGGGCGGTCTTCCGTACCAGCGGACCGCATCCGCAGGCGCTGCAGACGACCTGGGCGGCGACCGCGACCGATTGGTTCCCTGCCAACCCGTGGCGGCTGCGACCGGGTCCCTCGATCGTCGCCACCCTCGAGCGCGCGGACGACTTCAGCACGGCGACCTGCGAGCTGTGGATGCCCGTCGAACCGGCGTGACGCACTGTCGAGGCGAGGAATTCCCGGGAGTGTGCGCATCGTCGACCTGCTCGATCCCGCCGCTGCCCGCGCCTTCGACGAGCCCAGCTATCGCGCCGGCGCGTGCCAGGACGTGATGCTGCGCCGGTGGCGCAGCACGCTGGGGCGCACGATGCGGGATTTCCCCGGTGGGCGTACCGGTGGCAATCACTATCTGGTGTTCGGCCTCGGTCTGGCCGGGTACGGCGCGTGCTGGTCCGGTCCTCGGACCCGGACCAGCACGCGCCGTCCTGACCGCCGGCCGTGACGCCGACATCGAGGTGCACAGCCGGCAGTTCGTCGGACGGCCCTGACGTACAACCAGTTGTGAAACGCATACGGTGACTGCACGGGGAGGGTCCGGGAGCCCGCCCTCGGCATTGTCAGGCCGACAGTTCCACCCTGCGCACGCGGTGGGCGGAGAGCCGGTCCTCGTCCCACCGCAGACCGTGCCCCGGCCGGTCCGGCGGCGCAGCACGACCGTTACGGATCTCCAAGGTCTCCACCAGGAGGTCGTCAAGGAGCGGGAAGTGCTCCAACCACGTCGTCGCCCGTCCCGCGGCAACGAGATGGACATGCAGTTCGGGGAGGAAGTGCGGGGTGACTGACGTGCCGTGGGCCTCGGCAAGAGCGTCGATCCGCAGGAACTCCGAGACGCCCCCGGCCAGTGGCGCGTCGGGCATCCAGATCGGCGCGCTCGTGGTGAACGCGGTGAATCCGCTCGCGTCCAGCACGTGCTCACCCACCGCGAGTGGAGGTGCCTGGCGGGAGGCCAGTGTCCGGTACGCCTCGATGTGGCGCGTCGGCACCGGTTCTTCGAACCACAGGACGCCCAGGTCTGCCAGGCGTGGCGCCATCCACACCGCGGTGGCGAGGTCGAGGCGCTCATTGGCATCAACCATGATGCCGACGCCGTCGCCCAACGCCTCGCGTACGGCGGAGACTCGGGCGACGTCCTCGGCCGGCGGGCGAACGCCGACTCGCAGCTTGACGGCGGAGTAGCCCTCGTCGACGTAGGAACGGGAACCCGCGACAAGCTCCTCGGTGCTCATGGCGTGCGTGGCCCGTCCGCTGCCGTAGACAGGGACCTCGTCACGATGGGCGCCGAGGAGCTGATACAGCGGGAGTCCCCTGCGCGTGGCACGCAGGTCCCAGATGGCGATGTCGATCGCCGATGTGGCCAGCCGTGTGATTCCGGTGCCGAGGCGGTGGGTCGCTTCCTGCATCCGGTACCGGGTGCGGTCCCATTCCGCCAGCGGCATACCGGCGACGGCCGGCAGGTGCAGTTCCTCGATGAGTGCGGCGGTCGCGGCCATGCCGGGGCCGAGGGCGTAGGTGTAGCCGGTACCGCTCGCGCCGTCGGTGTCGGTGAGCCTGACAATGACGAGCTGGAGCTGTGTCGCGCCGGACCCGCCGCGAGCCGCGCCGAGCGGCAAGTCGACAATCTGGAGCGCTGCACGGGCGATCCGTCCCTGGTCCGAGGGCGTGCTGGGCATAGTCGTTCCTGTTTCTGGTCGGCGGACTTCTTCTCAGCGAGGCGATCGGTCTCGGCCGCGGTTTCCCCTGCGACGAGACCGCTGCTGGGCTACGAATGTCAGTCGTCGAGCAGCGAGCGGGTCTTCGTCTCGGGAGAGAACAGCAGGGCGATCGTGCCGATGAGCGCGATTCCGCAGGCGTAGAGTCCGAGCAGCAGTGGCGAGCGGCCGCCGGAGACCAAGCTGGTCGCCACCAGCGGAGCGAGGCCGGCGAACAGGCTGGCGAGCATGAAGCCGGTCGACGCCCCGGCGTAGCGGACCCGTGTGGGGAAGAGTTCGGCCAGCCAGGTGCCGATGGGCCCGAGGATCAGCGTGAACGGGACCATGGTCAGGCAGAACCCGAGGGCTATGAGTACGGGGTCAGCGGTCTCCAGCAGGCTGAACGCGGGGATGACCAGCAATGTGACGCCGACCGAGCCCGCGATCATCGGCATCTTGCGGCCGAACCGTTCGACCACGAGCGCGGCGGGAATGATCAGGATGCCGTGGGTCGCGGCCGCGGCGCAGGCGATCAGCACCATGGTGCGCGGCGCGATGTGCAGTGTCTCGGCGCCGTAGGAGACGGAGAACGTGGTGATGAGGAACCACGTGGTCAGCCCGCCGAGCGCGACGAGTGTCGCCATGAGGATGCGCAACGGGAACTCACGGAAGACGGCGATCATCGGCGCGCGGTCCAGTTCCTGCTTGGTCGCCGCCTCCTCGAATGCCGGTGACTCGGTCACCCGCACCCGGACCCACAGGCCGACGCCCACCATCGCGACGCTGAGCAGGAACGGCACCCGCCAGCCCCAGGTGAGGAAGCCGTCAGGGCCGCTGAGGGTGGAAGTGGCGGTGAAGACCACGGCGGCGAGCACGAAGCCCAGCGGCGGTCCGATCTGCGGGAACGACCCGAAGATCGCGCGGCGGTGGGCCGGTGCGTGCTCGGTGGCCAGGAGCACCGCACCGCCCCACTCACCGCCCACCGCGAGCCCTTGAAGAACACGGCAGACGATCAGGAGAACGGGCGCGGCGACGCCAGCGGTGTCGAAGGTGGGCAGGAGGCCGATGGCGACGGTCGAGCAGCCCATCAGCAGCAGGCAGATCAGTAGCGAGCGGCGTCGGCCCACTCGGTCGCCGATGGTGCTGAACAGGGCCGAGCCCAGCGGCCGGGCGACGAACGCGACCGCGAAGGTCGCGAAGGCCGCGAGCATGGAGGCCGTCGCATTCTCGGAGGGAAAGAACAGCGGCCCGAGCGCGAGCGAGGCAGCCATCGCGTAGACGGAGAAGTCGTAGTACTCGATGGTCGTCCCGACGAGGCTGGCAACCGCGACCCGGGCGGGTCTCGGTCGGACAGCCGTCGCGCGGGCTGACGAGGGTGGGGACGAGACGCTCATGGGATTCTCCTGCGGCTCTGGAGGGGCGTCAGCGGACGACAGGAGGCATCTTCGGCACAGCCCCTGTCAGCTTCATCAGTATGCTGATCAATTTGAGGGGGTGCCGCCCCGGTGTCAATACGCTGGTAAGGAGTCATTCAAGAGGCGGGCGCGGCACGCACCCGCCGCACGGCGGCCGCGTGCGGTGACAGCTGCCACGCGGCACAGTGCAGGGCAGAGCAAGGTGACGCAGGTACAGCAGTCCGCCGGACGGGCGAGGCCTGCACGGTGGTGGAGCGCCGGAGGGTCAGTCCTCGCGGTAGTCCAGGAGCCCCCGGTGCTGTTCCAGCAGGGAGCTGAGCAGGGCCAGCAGGGCCGCGCGCTCTTCCTCGCCGAGTCCGGCGAGCATGGTCTCGTTGACCTGGGCGGCCCGTATGGTCGACTCGGCGTACAGGGCGCGGCCGGCCGCGGTCAGGCGCACGACCCGCCGACGGGCGTCGTCAGGATCCTTGGCCTGGCTGACCAGGCGGCGCGCTACGAGGCGGCGCACCATGTCGGCGGTGGTGGAGCGGTCCAGCCGGGCCTTGGAGCGTAGCGCGGTCTGGTTCAGCGGGCCTTCGTGCGCAAGAGCATGCAGCACGGCGAATTGCGTCGAGGTGATACCGCCGGGGAAAAGGTCGGTCCAGATCGCCACGTGGAGTTGCTGGCAAGCACGCAGCAAGTGACCGATCATGGCGGAAAGGTCGAACTCGACAGCCTCCGTGGGCTTGTGGCGGCCAACCACCACGCTCCACCCCTCTTCGCCGGTCGCGAGGCCTGCTTCGTCCTCCGCATCATCACTTGCGAACAGATCATACAGCGGGGCAGGCCGCGGAGTACGGATAAGCAGAGATGGCGATTAGTCCGCACAGGGACGATATTCCCAGGCGTCACCCGTTGCCACAGTCACCTCGACGGGAAGGTGGGCGTGCGTCAGGATTCCCGGGTCCCGGTGGGCGACGGGCCGGCGCCCGGCTTCGTGGCGACGGTCACGGCGAGCGTGCCGATCCCCGAGAGGGTGACCGTGATCGCGTCGCCGTCGGCAAGGGGACCGACACCGGCCGGGGTGCCGGTGGCGATGACGTCGCCGGGTTCGAGGGTCATGACCGTTGAGATGTACGCGATGAGCTTGGCGACGCCCCAGATCAGGTACCGGGTGTTGGTCTTCTGACGTTCGGCCCCGCCGACCGTGCACACCAGGTCGGTGGCATCGGCCGGGTCGGCCTCGTCGGGAGTGACCAGCCAGGGGCCGAGCGGAGTGAAGGTGTCGAACGACTTGCGGGTGGAACGGTCCTCCTGGCCGCGCATGGTGATGTCCAGGCAGCCCGTGTAGCCCGCGACGTAGGACAGCGCGTCCTCCTCCGACACATTGCGAGCGCGGCGCCCGACGACGACCGCGAGCTCCCCCTCCTGGTCGACCCTCCGGTCGGAGTAGGGAAGTTCCACCACGCCGCCGTGCGGGACCAGCGAGGACGGCGCCTTGAGGAAGACGGCCAGGTCGCTGATGTCGACGGTCAACTCCATCTCGGAGCGGTGGTCCCGATAGTTCACCGGGGCCGCCACGATCTTCGTCGGGTCCGGCACCGGCGGCAGCAGGGTGACGGAGTCCAGTGCCACGCCGGGGGCCTCATCGGGTGCGGGCAGCGTGTCCTGGACCTCGTCCCAGCGCTCCAGCAGTCGGCGCATGGCACTGAGCGAGCCGGGCTGCCCGTACCCACCGATCACCTCGCCCAGATCGACGATCCGGTCCTCGTGGACGTAGCCGATCCGGTCGATACCGGAGCCGTTGTCGTAGCTCACCAGTCGCATGTGTGCCTGCCTCAGTGGGGTCGTCGGGGTCGGAAAGGCCCCTGTTCTGGATTCAATCCGTATGCGGACGATAGGTGGCGACTGCCGAAGAGGTCAAGGCATTAAGCCGCATGTTTCAAGGCCATTGACAGCAAAGTCTAAGTCGTGCCAAGTTCATCCGTATGCTGATTAATTCGCTCCGTACAGGAGCGTGGGTCTGATGTCATCGACCACGCCTTCGTTCCTCGTCATCGGCGGTGGCATCGGTGGACTGGCTGCCGCGCTCGCCCTCGCCCAGGACGGCCACGATGTGCGCGTACTGGAACGGGCTCCAGAGTTCACCGAGGTCGGGGCCGGTCTCCAAGTCGGGCCGAACGCCTCTCGTGTCCTGGAGCGCCTCGGCGTCCTCGACGCCGTCACCGCCACCGCGTTCTTCCCGAACCACCTCACGATCCGTGACGCGATGTCCGGCGAACGACTCGTGTCGCTCAAGACCGGCGACGCCTTCCAGCAGCGCTTCGGCCACCGATACTTCGTCGCCCACCGCGCCGACCTGCACCACGCACTGCTCACCGCCTGCCGGGACTCCGGCCGGATCGAACTCCTGCCCGGCAAAGAAGTCGTG
Source organism: Streptomyces cadmiisoli (assembly GCF_003261055.1). Classification (NCBI taxonomy): domain Bacteria; kingdom Bacillati; phylum Actinomycetota; class Actinomycetes; order Kitasatosporales; family Streptomycetaceae; genus Streptomyces; species Streptomyces cadmiisoli. The sequence goes on along the minus strand of NZ_CP030073.1, from coordinate 8,708,105 downwards.
GAGGTCCAGCCGCAGCATCCAGGGGCCCTGGTGCGTTGCGCCGACGGCAGTGTCCACTCCACCGGCGCCCTCGTCGGGGCCGACGGACTGCGCTCGCGGGTGCGGAGACTGCTGGTCGGCGACGCGGAGCCGGTGGACTCCGGCTACGTCGCCTATCGGGGAACCGTCCCGATCGAAGAACTCGCCGGTATCGGAGGCCTGCGCGAGCCGGACAGTATGGTCATCTGGGCCGGACCGGGACTTCACCTCGTGCAGTACCCGGTGCGGCGCGGCGAGCTGTGCAACCAAGTCGCCACGTTCGACACTCGCCGCTACACCCAGCACGTCGGCGACCACGGGGCTCAACTGCGTGCCGCCTTCGCTGCGACCTGCGCCGACGTCCGGGCCGGCATCGCGCTGATGAACTCCTCCCGTCGCTGGCCGCTGTTCGACCGCCCGCCCGTCACCGGCTGGAGCCGCGACGGCATCACCCTCGTCGGAGATGCCGCGCACCCCATGCTCCAGTACCTCGCACAGGGCGCCTGTCAGGCCATCGAGGACTCCGTCGCGCTCGCCGACCGCGTCGCTGCCCATCCCGGCGACCCCCGAGCCGCCTTCGCCGCGTTCGAAGCACTGCGCGCACCGCGCACTGCCCGCGTTCAGACCACCGCCCGCGCCTGGGGCGAGGTACTGCACGTCGACGGCATAGGCGCGCACCTGCGCGACGCTCTTGCAGCCCACCAGGCCGAGGACGACTACAGCGTCGTCGACTGGCTCTACGGATTCGACGCCGCAGGCACCACCAACGCCGCACCTCAGGCGCCGGACACCGCCCACTGCGATCCGGCCCCGGATACCGCACTGCACACCACCAGGGAGATCCCGGCATGAAGCAGACACCTACGTCCGGTAGCGAGACCGACACCGCCTACCAAAAGATGGACGCGATGAGCGTGGGCCCGCTCTGGCGACACCTCGGCAACCTCTTCCCCGCCGAGCCGCCGATGCGCGCCGTTCCGTTCCACTGGAGCTATGAGCAGCTCCGCCCGGTGATGGAACACTTCGCCACCGCGCTGTCCATCGAAGAGGCCCAGCGACGCGTACTGATGCTGATCAACCCCGGCATGCGGGACACCTCGGCCACCGTCACCGGCCTCTACGCCGGCATCCAGATCATCCTGCCCGGCGAACAGGCGCAGGCCCACCGCCACTCGTCCAACGCCTTCCGCTACATCATCGAAGGCTCCGGCGCGTACACCACCGTGGCCGGCGAACGTGTGCACATGAGCCCAGGCGACCTACTGCTGACCCCGGGCTGGGAATGGCATGACCACTACCACGAGGGCGACGGGCCGATGACCTGGCTGGACGGCCTGGACTTCCCTCTGGTCAACTCGCTCGACACCGCGTTCTTCGAGCTGCACCCGGAAGCGGCGCAAAAGAGGACGACCGCCGACGACCTGTCCTCGAAGCAGTACATCCACGGCCGCCTCAACCCGACCTGGACCCAGCAGGCGACGCTCGCCTCGCCGGTCGGCAAGTACCCCTGGACAGAGACCGAGCGCGCCTTCGCGGCCATCGCCGACCACGCCACCGGCAGCGAAGTGGACGGCATCTCCCTGGAGTACACCAACCCGTGGACCGGCGGCCCGGTCATGCCGACGATGTCCTGCCGGGTGCAGCGGCTCGTGCCCGGTTTCCAAGGCGCCGCCCGGCGGCACACCGCCGCGACCATCCTGCACGTCGTGCGGGGCCAGGGCCGGACCGTGATCAATGGCGAGGAATTCGCCTGGGGCGACAAGGACGTCTTCGTGGTGCCCTCGTGGGCGTCCTACCAGCATCTCGTCGACGCCTCCGCCGACGCGGTCCTGTTCGCCTATTCCAACGAACCAGTCGTTCGGGCCCTCGGTCTGTACCGCGAAGAGCTGCTCTGACCAGCCCGGCGGGCGGCGTGAAGCCGTGCCGACCGCGCCGCCCGCCGAACCACTACTCGCAGACGCATATCCACACGAGCCGCACCCACGACGCACAGCAGCGCCCCGGACGACCCTCGTGCCGGCCTTCGACATGAACGAGACACCGCCCGACCTGCAAACACCCGACCTGCGATCTTCCTCAAGCCGCCCTGGAGAAGCACCGCCACCAACCTCGGCAGGATGGTGGCGGTGCTTCTCCACTCGGCGGCTTCCACTGTTGTGGCGCTCCCCCAGCCGTTGGACGGCGACCGCTTGGTCGCCTCGCCACGGCTCGGGGTTCCGGCGCCTCCACGTGGACCGCGGCTCTCGCTGCTACTTGCCCCCGACCGGGGTCGTCGCGTAGAGAGCGTCGCGGAGGGTCGCAGTGGTGCGAGCGACGGCGTCCTTGTTGGCCTGGGTGTCACGCAGCGCGTTGAGCATCATGAAGTCGTGGGTGACACCGCTGTAATGCGATGTCGTCACCGGGACGCCGGCCGACTTCAACTTGGAGGCGTAGGCATCGGCCGCGTCCTTGAGCACGTCGGAGTCGGTGATCACCAGGGCCGGCGGGAGACCGCGCAGTTGGTCGACCGTTGCCTTCAACGGCGAGGCCAGTGGGTTGTTGCGGTCGGCGACGCGTGGAGCGTACGCGTCCCAGTACCACTTCATGGCGGGACGGGAGAGCCAGCAGTTTTCGGCGTAGCGGTGGTAAGACGCGGTGTCGAAATCGGCGTCCGTGACCGGGTAGAGCATGACCTGTTGGCGGAACTTCGGGCCGCCTCGCTGCTTCGCCATGAGTGTGACTGCGGCAGTCATGTCACCACCGACGGAGTCTCCGACTACAGCCAGCCGGCTGGAGTCCAGGCCGATTTCGCCTCCGTGCTCGCTGACCCACTTGGCGACGGTGTAGGCCTGCTCGATCGGCACCGGGAACTGTGCCTCGGGTGAGGGGGTGTAGTCCACGAACACGACTTCGGCGCGGGCCCCGTTGGCAAGTGCCCGTACGAGGCGCTCATGGGTCTTGAAGTTGCCGAGGACCCAGCCGCCGCCGTGGATGTAGACAATGCCGGGCAGCTTTCCCTTGACGCCTTCAGGGCGCACGATGTGCACATTGACAGGGCCGGTCGGCCCGCCCGGCACGGTGCGCCGACTGATCTCAGCGGGCAGCATCGGCACCGGGCCTGCCTGCAGCTTGTTGAGCACGTTGCGCGCGGCCTGGTACGACAGGTCGTACAGCGGCGGGCCACCGGCGGCTGCGAGCTGGTTCAGGAAGGCCTGGTCGATCTTCTCCAGCTCCTGCGGCGGATTGCCGCACGGCACATACTTCGCCTCCTTGGCCGGCGCCGCCACATCACGGCCCGTCTCCGTGACGGCGCCGTTCCGGACGTCACCACAGGCACTCAACGTCGTGGCTGATGCGGTCAGGAGTGCGGCCACGGCGACACGGCGCAGGCGGCGTGTCTTGGGCACGCTATGTGATACTCCCATGTCTGCGAATTCCCTACGTGAAGGCGTCGACCCCCTCCGTAAGCGTGGAGGCTCCATCCGACCTCCACCATCAGTGTTAGCCCGGACGAGTCACACCTCGGGTAAGCCCGTTTCGGCCGATCCGCCGGCCATCGGCGCAGCAGTACTGTCGGTCGTGGGCGCTTCGTGGTCGGTGTGCGGCAGGGCACCGGCCGACTGCGGCTGACCCGGGCCACCCGCCCAGAGGATGTCGTCTCCCTGGCCTCGGCCAGCTGATCGCGGCCTCTTCAAACGGGCTTCGGAAGATGACCGAGGTGCTTGATGACCCGCTCACGCAGCAGAAGGTACTCCTCCCAACGGCGGGGCAGAGGGCCCGGCGGGCGCTCCACGACACGGGCAGCGGTGACGGTCTGACCTCGCTGGAACTGCTCGCGCGTCAGATCGAGTTCCACCCCGCTGGGCAGCCGGTTCCACCAGTGGAAACCGCGCTGGGCCCCGTCGAGGTGCACTTCACCGACCATGAGATCACCGCCGAAGAGGTCGTTGACGATCAAGGCCGTGATGTCGCAGTGCCCCCAAGCCGGGTTGCCTGGCTGCCAGTCGGCCTGATCGTCGGGCGAGCACGTGTCCGCGGCCCAGCAGGCTCGCAGGGCCTTGTCGAGATCGAGCAGGTTCCAAGGGATCACGCTGGCAGCATCCCATCCACCACTGACATCGAAGCCGACACAGACTGCACAGGCCTGCCAGCATGTCATCGTCAACCCGCAGTTGATCGGGACGCAGGAGCTGATCCTTGCCGCTGGTGAGGTCTCTGCGCCGTCCCAGCAGCCGGTGGCAGGACGCCAGCGCGCTCGGCAAGCACAGGCCGAGGTTGTATTCGGCCCTGGTGATCTCTTCAGCGGGCCACCTGTCGTTCTCCTCCAGCATGCTCAGCCAGCTCTGAGCGAACCACTCGATGAAGCGTGACGCGCTCTCAGCGTCACGGATGGTGGCCATGGACCCCGGTGAGTGCATGCTCCCGCGGCACAGGACGACTCTACTCAGCCCCCACGACGTTGCATGGAGTGCGACGAGCACATGCGCGCATGGTCGGTCGCGCGCTCGCTACGACGAAGAGACGGGTCGTCACCAACCGGTCCGTCCTCCACACCGCCCCTGTCATCGTGCTGCCGACCTGGGGCCAGGGCTGACTGGCTGCCCCTCGACCTCACAATGCTGAGCGTCGCCCATGTGCGGCACCTCGTCCCTGACGCGCTTGGGTTCCACGTCCGCGGCCGCGAATCAGCGAGGCACGGCGATGCTGCGGGCGTTCGTCGAGGTGGGCCGGGCACATCATGGGCCCCGACCGAACGTCTCGCCGCGAGTATCGCCGCTTGCGCGCGTCGGCGATGACGCCGCATCACATGTTGCAGTGCACGATAGCACCGACGATCTAGCGCTGAGAAGGTCTTCCAAGCAGCGCTATCGGCGTGGGAAAGTCTCACATCCCTCCAGTGGGCCGTGCCCGTCCGTGATGTGACGGCCTGCCCTTCCCTTGCAGCAAGGAACGCTCATGCACGCATCGCTCAGACGCTGGGGTGTGTCGGCAGCCGTCGGCGCACTCGTCGTGGCGCTGGCACCGCCCGGCGCCGCGGCCCTGGCGGACCCGCCCCGCGCCCGCGCGGCAACGGCAGCCGGTACCACCACTCAACTTCCGCCGGGCAGTCACACCATCACGCTCGTCACCGGCGACGTGGTGACCACACGGCGCTCAGGCTCATCCGGCGGCACGGTGGAGGTCCGTGGCGCCGCCGGTGGTCCCGCGCAGGCCCGTGTCATGGAGGCGGGTGACGATCTGTACGTCTACCCCGACGCCGCTATGCCTTACGTGGCGGCCGGTTTGATGGACCCGCGGTTGTTCAACGTCACCGGTCTCATCGCGCAGGGGTACGACGACGCCCGCAGCGAGCGACTGCCGCTGATCGTCTCGTATCGCAGCGCTGCCGCTGCGCGCAGCGGCAGCATCGACCTGCCGCCGGGGGCCGCCCGCGTACGCGTCCTGGACAGCGTCCACGGCGCGGCCCTGACCGAAGAGCGTGACCGGGCAGGCGACTTCTGGCAGGCCGTCACCGGTGATCGGCCGGAGTCGCGGTCGGCCGCGGACGAAGGGCTCACGGACGATCCGCCCGCCTTCCGCGGTGGAATCGACCGCATCTGGCTGGACGGAGTCGTCGAGGCCGAACTCGCCGACAGCACCGCGCAGATCGGCGCACCCGAGGCATGGGCGGCCGGCGCGACCGGTGCGGGGGTGAAGGTGGCCGTCCTGGACACGGGTGTGGACACGGAACATCCCGACCTGGTGGACCGGGTCGCGGCGGCCCGGAGCTTCGTGCCGGGCGAGGACGTGACCGACCGCAACGGGCACGGAACCCACGTCGCCTCCACCGTGGCCGGATCGGGCGCCGCCTCCGGCGGCCGAGAGCGGGGTGTGGCCCCTGGCGCGGAACTCCACATAGGCAAGGTGCTCGCCGACGAGGGTGTCGGCCAGGACTCGTGGGTCGTGGCCGGTATGGAATGGGCCGCCCGGGAAGCGCGGGCGGACGTGATCAACCTGAGCCTGGGGTCCGGGGCCGCGTCCGACGGCAGCGACCCGCTCAGCACGGCGGTCGAGCGGCTGAGCGCCGAGACCGGCGCCCTGTTCGTCGTCGCCGCGGGCAACACCGGTGCGCCGATGTCCATCAGCGGCCCGGGAGCGGCGGACTCCGCCCTCACGGTGGCGGCCGTGGACTCCGCCGACAGCCTGGCCCACTTCTCCAGCCAGGGACCGCGGGTCGGTGACGGAGGCCTCAAACCGGAGATCAGCGCCCCCGGCGTCGACGTGCTCGCCGCACGCTCCCGCCACACCGCCGGCGAGGGTCCGTACCAAACCATGTCGGGCACCTCGATGGCGACCCCGCACGTCTCGGGTGCGGCGGCCCTCCTGGCCGCGAGCCACCCTGAACTGACGCACACGCAGCTCAAGGACCTGCTGGTCAGCAGGTCGAAGCGGACTCCCGCGCACACCGCCTTCGAAGGCGGCAGCGGCCGCGTCGACATACCAGCGGCGCTGCGGCAGGGGGTGTTCGCCTCCGCCACCGCCTTCGCCGGACGGGTCACTGCGGCCGGTGCGACCGCGACGGTGAGGCGTCCGGTGACCTACACCAACCTGGGAAACGCCCCGGTGGCGCTGTGGCTCTCCGTCGAGGCACCGAACACACCGCAGGGTATGTTCCGGCTCTCCACTGACCAGGTGGTCGTGCCCGCCCACGGGACGGCCCGTGTCACCGTCACCATCGACGCAGCCCAGGCCACGGCCAGGACCCGCTACTCAGGTCAGATTCTCGCCACCGACCCGCGCGGCCGGGCAGTGGCCCACACCGCGGTCACCGTCGGCGACGTGGCACACCGGCTGACCCTCGTCCTCAAGGACGCCGACGGCAAGCCGACGACCGGCGTGATCGAGGTGCTCAGGTCCGGCTTCGACCTGCCCGACTTCTTCCTCGTCGACTCATCCGGTACCGCGAGCGGATTCTTCCCCGAGGACGACTACTCGGTGCTGGCCTTCAAGGCCGTCGAAGGCGTGCACGGAGCCCGGTCCCAAGGGCTGGCGCTGCTGGGCGACCCGGAGGTGCGACTGGACCGGCCGACCACCGTGACGCTCGACGCCCGCAAGGTAAGCCGGGTCGACATGACGACGCCGCAGCAGACCCGGGTCACCCACCAGCGTGTGGAGTACCACCGGTCTTGGGGCGAGCGCTCCTGGCGCTCGACCCGTGAGTCCCTCGTCGGCTACGACAGCCTGTGGGCGACACCCACCGCACACCGCGTCACACGGGGCGACTTCCACTTCGCAGCGCGCTGGCGCAAGGAGCAGCCCGCGCTGACCGTCTCCACCCGCACCGACGACTTCACCGACGTCCTGCGCCAGGAGTACGTCACACCCCTGCCCGAGGGACGCCACCGGCTGCCCCTCGTCGCGGTGGGCAACGGGACGGACGCGGACTACGCGGGCCTCGACGTCCGCGGCAAGGCCGTGGTGGTGCGCCGCACGACCGAGGTGGGCGACCTGACGCAAGCGGCAGCCGCCGTGCGCGCGGGCGCCGAGCTGCTGCTGGTCGTCAACGACGAGGCGGGGCGGGCCGTACGGCCGTACGGTATCGATGCCACGGAGCCGGCCCCGATCGACGTGGGCCTGCTCAGCCCGGACGAGGGGCACGAGCTGCTGCGGCAGGCCGCGGGCCGCCGGGCGTCGGTCACCGTCGAGTCCCAGCCGCTCAGCCCCTACGTCTACGACCTGATGCACACCTGGCACAACGAGATCCCCGACCGGCTCGTCGTCCCGGGCGGCTCCCACAACCTGGCGCGGGTGGACGTCTCGTTCACGAACACCGCCGCCCCGGAGGACTTCGGCGGCGAATGGCGCTTCGACCGGCCCGCGTACTCCGACTGGGGCCTCGGTGTACCGGTGAACCGGCCCATGACCGGCGAGCGGATCGACTTCGTGTCCACCGGCAAGGGCTACGAGTGGGGCCAGGAGGCATTCCTCCAGACGCTCTACGAGACCGGCCCGCGGCTCAGCTACCGACCCGGCAGCCGGTACACCGACGCGTGGTTCGGGCCCCTTCAGCGCCCACGCCTCAATGACAACTACCGTTTGCCCGGCCGCAGCGGCGACCGGCTGGTCCTGGACGTGCCCGCCTGGGGAAGCGCCGACCATGTCGGCTCGTCCCTGTCGGGATACGACGAGCAGTCACTCGCCCTTTACCAGGGCGCCACCCTTCTCGCCCGGGGCGGGTACTTGATCACGGCCACCGCGCCCGGCGCGCAGCGGCTGCCGTACCGACTGGTCGTGGACGGGAACCGGTCCTCCCAGCACGCGAGCCCGTACTCCACCGCCACGCACACCGAGTGGGGGTTCACATCGGCGGCGTCAGCGGCCGGACGGACGGACACGCTGCCGCTCATCCAGGTCGACCACGAGGTCCGGACGGACAGCCGGGGCCGAGCCGGCCGGGACGCGGCCGTGACGGTGTCCGCCACCCATCTGGCCGGCGCGACGGGCACCGGCACTCTGCATCCCGCGAGCGTGGAGGTGTCCTACGACGACGGCCGGACCTGGCACCGGGTCGCCGCCGGCCGCGACGGACGATTCGCCCTGTCCGCTCCCCGGCAGGCCGACTTCGTCTCACTGCGCACAACAGCCCGGGACTCCGCAGGGAACACTGTCACTCAGGAGGTGACGCGGGCCTTCGGCCTGCGCTGAGTCGTTCACGTGCGGGCCGCGTCGTCGGCGTGGCCCGCACGGCCCCGATGAGCCGGGCACCCGCGGCCCGCGCCGGACTGGTCCGAGCCGAGCCGAGCCGGTGCTGGTGCGCCGTCCGCGAGACCACGTACCGGTCCGGGCGCGGGCGCTCAGGGCTCGACAGGTAGGTGGGGAGTGCCGTGGCTGCGGTGCGGCTTCACGGCCGCTCCCCAGTGCAGCGCGTGGCCCTCGTTTCTCCGGGAACCCGATGGCGCGCCACCGGTCGAGCGTCATCAACAATCCACATGGCGAAATAGTTTTCGGTTTGATAATATTTTTGCGTGAGTCTAGACGTGAACGTGATCGGCGAAGCCGAAACCGACCCTCTGAACCGGCTCGGGTTTCTGCTGGCTCGACACGGCGCCAGCTCGAACGACCAAGTGCGCCGAGCGTTCACCGAGTGCGGACTGGGGCCCCGGCAAGGCATGACTCTGATGCTGCTCGGCCAGTCCGGCGCCGTGGCCCAGCAGGCACTCGCCGCCAAGCTTCAGATCGACGCCAGCGTCGTGGTCGGCATCCTCAACGAGCTGGAATCGTCCCAACTCGTGGAGCGCCGCCGGGATCCGTCCGACCGGCGCCGGCACATCGTGGACATCACCGACAAGGGACGTGATGTTCTGGCGAAGGCCCGCGAGGCCGTCAGCGACGTCGAGCGGAGCCTCTTCGGTGGCCTCTCCCAGGAAGAGATCACCGTGCTGCGCGAACTGCTGGCCCGCATCCGAACCTCGCCCAGCGACGAGGCCTGCTCCGAGTAGCGGCCGGGATTTCTCGCTACGTCACGAAGTCAGTCGGCCCGGTACGCCGGCACACCGACACGGGTACAGACCCCACTCCTCGGCGGAGCCGTCACGCGCACCCCGAAGTTCATCGCCGTGATGCGGCGGCCCTTGAGCCCTGACCTCACCACCACAGACCCCTGCACCGCAGCCGACTGTTCATGTCGGCTGGGTGTGCGGTGGAGCGGACAGTGCAGAGCGCTGAGTGCCGGGCCTTTGTGGGGCCCGGCACTCAGCGCTCTGCACTGTGTTTCTGCCGTCGTGCGGTCAGATCTTCGCGGTGCTCACGGACGGTTCCGTGACCGGTGTGCGGCGGTGTTTGCCGTGTCCGGGAAGGTGAAGGGCGGTCAGGCCCTCCTCGGCGGGCCGGCCGCGGTGGCGTCCGGCGTCGGGGGATCCCGCGGTGGACCTCACGCGGTGGATGGCGGTGAATACGGTGGTCTTGAGCATGATGGACTCCGGATTGTGCTCGTCGGCATCGGTGACGCCGCGCTCCCGGCCGCGCGCCGGCGTCACGTGGACGTCGCACTGGCGTCGCGGTTGCGGTCGCGGCGGGGTGACACCGGCGTGGTTGTCGGGCGATGCGGCCCGGATGCCGTTTCAGGCCTGGTGGCTGTTGTGCTTCTGGCCGTCGGCGATGCGGTCGAGGTTCCAAGTGTGGACGTCGTGCCGGTGGTCCTTGAGGACGATGACGATCCACTTGCCCTCGATCCAGCGGAAGTAGCGGTGGCCGTCGTAGCGGTAGTGGTGGCGGTCGCGGTCGCTCCAGTACCAGTAGCCGTCGTGTCCGCGGTCCCATCGGTCGTTCCAGCGCCACCGGTCGTTCCGGTCGTCCCGGTCGTGACGCTTCACGTCGCGGTCGTAGCGCTCGCTGTCGCGGTCGTAGCGCTGGGCGTCGCGGTCGTGGCGGTCGGTGGTGGCGACGGTGGTGGTCCGCTGCTCCGAGGAGGTGGGCAGCGAGGCCGCGGACGCGGCGCCGGCCGTTCCGACGAGGGCGGCCCCGGCCACTGCTGCCGAGGTGGTGGCGGTGGCGATGAGTCGAATCAGCTTGTTCATGTCTCTGTCTCCTTCTGCGCCCGCCGATGGGCGGGGAACGACGGCTCTGGGGGGTGAAGTCCGTTCGTCGGGCGTGGTGTTCGCCCGGCCGTCCGGGGAGTCGCCCTGCGGTGGTGGTTCACCGCTGCGGCTCCTTGCCGTCGTGCATTGAACCTAACAGATGATTGAAGTGCATCAATCATTAGTGCTGTGTGACGGTTACCTCAGTTGTTCAATCCTGAACAGGGCATTTTCTGCCGAGCGGGGGCGTTGGGCCGAAGCTGATCGTCGGGAAGCGGACATGGGTCGGCCCCGGGGCCGCACTGGGTGGCGGGCGCCCCGGGGCCGGGGATTACGGGTGGTGCGGTGTGACTGTCGGGCACGTCAGCAGCAGCCGGAGCATCCCCTGCCCAGCGATGAATGTTCTCCCCCGCTGCTCAGGCTGCGCCGACCCGTCGTCCGGCTACCCGCCTGCCGCGGTCCGGCGCAGTACCGGTGTGAGGCGGTGCGGCACCAGTTCCCGCATGGCCAGCGCCGTGGTGGTGCGCTCGACGCCGGGTACCGCGAGGATCCGTCCCGCCACCCGGTACAAGTCCTCCGCATCTGCAGCGGCCACCCGGACCAGCAGGTCGGTGTCGCCACTGAGACCGAAGACCTCCACCACCTCGGGGATCTCCGCCAGTGCCCCCGCCGCCTCAGCGAGCCGGTGCTGGTCCACCCGCGCCGTGACGAAGGCGGTCAGAGGCAGGCCGAGCGCCCGCGGGGTGATCCGGCGCTCGAAGGAGCCAAGAGCCCCGGTTTTCTCCATCCGGGCCACCCGGGCGTGGACGGTGTTCCGCGACAGCCCCAGCCGCTCGGCCAGGGCGACCACCGTGGCCCGCGGGTCGGCGGCCAGCGCCAGCAGGATCTGCGCGTCAGTCGCGTCCAGGCTTCGCTCGCTGCTCATGGTGCTCGTTCGACCGCCTTCCGTCCGAGTCTGTCAGGAACCGACGCTGAGCATATTGCTCAACATCGAGACGTCATCTTGTGCAGATGGGAAGGCGACTGTCTACTGACTGCGCACAAGGCGCAACTTCCCAGGCATCGTGACGAGTACGGAGGTGGTCGGTGATGGTCCCGGACGCTGAGCCGAGGACGGCAAAGGGCGCGGACCGTGTCGCCGCCCGGCAGCAGGAGATCGCCGCGCTGGAAGCGGTGGAGCAGCGGCTGCTGTGGCTCTCCGCCTCGATGGTCGACCACGCCAACCGGGTGCGCCCCAACCCCTCGGGCATGAAGGTCGGCGGACATCAGGCGTCCAGTGCCTCGATGACCTCGATCATGACGGCGCTGTGGTTCCACGCGCTGCGGCCGCAGGACAGGGTCTCCGTCAAACCGCACGCCTCACCCGTGCTGCATGCGGTCAACTACCTGCTGGGCGAACTGGACGAGTCGTATCTCACGACCCTGCGCACTTTCGGCGGCCTGCAGAGCTACCCCAGCCGCTCCAAGGACCCCGACCCGGTCGACTACTCCACCGGGTCAGTGGGCATAGGCGCCACGGCTCCCCTGTGGGGAGCCCTCGCACGGCGCTTCGTGGAAGCCCGCTTCGGCGGCGCCGGCACCGGCCGGCAGTACTCACTGCTCGGCGACGCCGAGCTGGACGAGGGCGCGATCTGGGAGGCCGTCCAGGACCCCATGGTGCCGCGCCTGGGCGAGGCCGTGTGGGTGGTCGACCTGAACCGCCAGTCCCTGGACCGCGTGGTCCCCGGCATCGCCGCCGAAAGGCTCCAGGGCATGTTCGCCGCGGCGGGCTGGCAGGTCATCACCCTCAAATACGGCTACCTGCTGGAGAAGCTGTTCACCCGCCCCGGCGGTGACTCCCTGCGCGCCCGCATCGACGCCATGGGCAATCCCGAGTACCAGCGCCTGCTGCGCTGCGCCCCCGAGCGGCTGCGCGAACGTCTGCCCGGCACCGGCTCCACCGCGGCGCCCATCGCCGGACTCATCGCCACCCTGGACGACGCCGAACTCACGTCCGCCCTGCGCAACCTCGGCGGCCACGACATACACGCGCTGACGGACGCCTTCGACTCCGTCGACGACACCCGCCCCACGGTGATCTTCGCGTACACCATCAAAGGCCGCGGACTGCCTGTCGAGGGACACCCGCAGAACCACTCCTCGCTGCTCACCGGTGACCAGATGACGGCCCTGGCGGAACGGCTGGGTACCGATCCGGTCCGTCCGTGGGCCCGCTTCCCCGAAGGCTCGCCGGAGGCATCCCTGTGCACGCGGACCGCCGAGCGGCTGCGGCGCCCGGCCCACCCACTGACCTCGCCGCCCGCCGTCCCGGCCGATCTCGGCCGCCCGGCGCCGAGGGGCACGGGCACCACCCAGCAGGCCCTCGGACGCGTCCTGCTGGACCTCACCCGCCGGGCACCGGAGGCCGCCGAGGCGATCGTCACCGTGAGCCCGGACGTCAGTTCGTCCACCAACCTCGGCGGCTGGCTCAACAAGGTGGGCGTCTGGTCGCCGGTCGATGTCCCCGACTGGTTCGCCGACGACTCCGAGACGATCCTGCACTGGCGTGAGCGGCCCACCGGCCAGCACATGGAGCTGGGAATCGCCGAGACCAACCTGGCCGGTCTCCTCGGTGAGCTGGGCGCGACCTGGAGCCGCTGGGGCAGGCCGCTGCTGCCGATCGGCGTGGTCTACGACCCGTTCGTCAATCGGGCGCTGGAGCCTTGGTCGTTCGGCATGTACGCGGGTGGGCAGTCGATCCTCGTCGGCACCCCGTCCGGCGTCACCCTCGCTCCGGAGGGCGGCGCCCACCAGTCCGTCACCACGCCGTCGCTCGGCATCGAGCAGCCCGGATGCGTCGCCTACGAGCCCGCCTTCGCGATCGACACCGAGTGGTGCCTGCTCAGCGCCTTGGGCAACCTCGGCCGTCCTGACGGGAGTTCGGCCTACCTGAGGCTGTCCACCCGCCCCGTCGACCAGTCCGCGGCAGCCGTGCCCACCGACCCCGCCGCGAGGGAACGCCGCCGCCGCCAGGCCGTCGCCGGGGCCTACCGGCTGCGGCAGCACGAGCGGCCGGTGGTGACCATCGCCGCAATGGGCGCCCTGGTGCCGGAGGCGCTGGCCGCGGCCGACCGGCTTGCCGCACTCGGCCACGGCGCCGATGTCGTCTGTGTGACCAGTGCCGACCTGCTCTTCCGCGCGTTGCTGGCTCGCCGGGGGCAGTCCGACGGGCCGGCCTGGATACTCGACCAGGTTTTCCCCGCAGAGCGGGCCACCCCGCTCGTCACCGTGGTGGACGGCCATCCGCACACGCTCGCCTTCCTCGGCACCATCCGGAACACTCCCGTCACCACGCTGGGCGTGACCCGCTTCGGTCAGTCGGGTTCGATCGAGGACGTCTACCGCCACCACGGCATCGACACCGACAGTGTCGTCACTGCCGCACTCGACCTGGTCGGATGAGCAGCACCGGCCGGGCGGCCGACAGGGCCCGGTCCCCGGCGGCCGCCCTCGGTCCGTCGCGGGCCCCGCAGCCCGAGGGGGCGCCGGCACCGCTCAACCCGTCCGCCGAGGGTGCCTCGACGCCTGACCGCCCGCCCTCACCCTCATGCCCGCCCCGACGGCGGTCGTGAGGGTGAGGGCCGTCGGACGAGCGGTCCGCCGAGCACCGTGCCGCCCTGCTCGATGCGGTGCGCAGCGCTCACCGAGCCGCGATTGTTGAGGGACGGCCCACGGCGCGTTGAGGCAATCAGCGGACGGCTACGCTCGCACAGTTCCAGAGCCGGTCGGCCGCCTTGCGGTCGAGGGCATGCGCGGCGACTCCGCCGCGCTCCTCCTCGTCGCCGCGTACCACCTTCGCTTCCTGGTTGTCCTCGAAGTATGCCCCGGTGACACCTTTGAGCAGGGGTGAGGCTGCGAGGAGTACCGACGTGGCGGCGCCCTGCTCGGGGGTTTTGAAGTGCGGTGGGATGACGATCTCCCCGTCGGCGTCCATGACCCCCATGGCGCGCAGGGTGTCGTCGTCCAGATGGCGCTTCAGGTTGGTCATGATGAATCCGGGGCTCGCCGCGTTCGCGGTGATCCCGTCCTCCGCCCAGCGGCGGGCGCCGACCGCGAAGAGGACATCGGCCGTCTTGGACTGGCCGTAAGCCTGCCAGGCGTCGTAGGGGCGTCGCTCGAAGTGCGGGTCGTCGAAGTCGAAGGGTGTCTTGCGATGAGCACCCGAACTCACCATGACAACGCGGGCTTCTCCAGCGGCAGACAGGGCGGGGTGCAGTGCTGTGGCCAGTGCGAAGTGTCCCAGGAAGTTCGTCGCGAGCTGCATTTCCCAGCCTCGCGAGCTGAGCTCACGCGTCGGCAGGGCCATGATCCCGGCGTTGGCCACGAGGATGTCGAGAGGACCACGCCACGCCCGTGTGAAGGCCTCGACGGAGGACAGGTCCGCCAGGTCGAGCGGCACCGCGGTCACGGCGCCGGACTGCGGCAGGGCGCCCAGCTCCCGGACAAGCTGCTGCGCGAGTTCGGGGCGGCGCGTGGCCACGGTGACCTCCGCCCCGGCCGCGGCCAGTACGCGGACGGTCTCCGTGCCGATACCCGAGGCGCCGCCGGTCACCACGGCGCGGCGACCGGTGAGATCGATGCCGTCGAGTACCTCTGCGGCGGTCGCGCGGACGCCGAACGGCGTCACCACCAGCGGCCGGTGGGTGGAAGACGGGGGGTTCACTGCGGTCACGCGTCCTTCGTGTGGTTCTGGGTTTTCGTCGCGGGCCGGGTCTGGGTGGAGGCCCAACTCGTCAGGAACGCCAGCGCCTCCGCGGAACTCGTGCCCGGCCCGGCCGTGTAGATGAGCAGCGACTGGTCGTTCCCACCGCGGACCTCCAGGACCTGGAAGTCGAGGTCCAGGTCTCCCACGACCTGGTGGTGGAAGGCCTTGCGGCCCTGTCGCTGTGCTCGCACCCGGTGGTCGGACCACCAGGTGCCGAAGTCGGTGTCCTTCAGGGACAGTTCGCCGACGAGCTGCGCAAGTTCGGGATCGTCCGGGTAGCGCGCCGCGTCCATCCGCAGAAAGGCGACGCATTCGCGTGCGGCACGGGTCCAGTCCCGGTGAAGACCACGTACCTGGGGGTGCAGGAACGTCAGCCAGATGTGGTTGCGCTGCTTGGGTGGGAGCTTTGCGAAGTCGGTGAACAGGGCGGCGCCCAGGTCGTTCCAGGCGATGATGTCCATGCGGCGGCCGAGGACCAGGGCGGGCACGTTGACCATGCTGTCGAGCAGGACCCGGACGGCCGGGGAGATCTGCTGGCGCCGTGGGGCGGCGTGGGTGGTGGCCGGTTTGGATCCGGCCGGGGTGGTGCTGCTGCGCTCGGCGACGCGCAGCAGGTATTCCTCTTCGTCGGGGCGGAGGTGGAGGGCCTGTGCCAGCGCGGAGAGGATCGCGGGGGAGGCGGACTTCACGCGGCCCTGTTCGAGGCGCACGATGTAGTCCACGCTGATCCCCGCGAGGGAGGCCAGTTCCTCTCGTCGCAGGCCGGGTACGCGGCGGCGTCCGCTGGTGGGCAGGCCCAGGTCCTGGGCGCTGATCCGGGCCCGGCAGGCGCGCAGGTAGTCGCCCAGTTCCGTCATGGGGGCCTCCTGGTGGGTGGGGGTTTGCGGGCCGGTGCGGGTCAGTTCTGTGCGGGGACCTCGTCGTGGTCGGTCGAGACCGCCAGCGGGCGCCAGGCGTTCGCCTCGTCGCGCAGTTGTGCGACCTTGCGGTTCATCTCGTCGGCGCTGTCCGTGCCGAGCTGGAGGCGCAGCGGGGGTGCTTCGGCGGCGGCGATCGCGAGGATGGCCGCGGCGCCCTTGACCGGGTCGCCGGGCTGGGCGTGGTTCAGGCCGGGCACGGCGTCGCGGACCGCGCCGGAGGTCGCCGCGTAGTCGGTGATGGTCCGCTCCTGGACGTCCAGGCTCGTTGCGTCGAGGAAGTCGGTGCGGAAGTAGCCGGGCTCGATGATGGTCACGTTCACGCCCAGGGGTGCCAGTTCCTGCCGCATGGCTTCGGAGAGGCCTTCGACGGCGAATTTCGTGGAGCAGTAGACGCCGAATCCGGCGACGCTGCTGAAGCCGCCGATCGAGCTCAGGTTGATGATGTGTCCCTGATTCTGGTTCCGCATCACCGGCAGCACGGCCCGGGTCACATGCAGCAGGCCGAAGACGTTGGTGTCGTACACGGCGCGCACGGCGTCGGCGGAGGTCTCCTCGACGGCGCCCAGCACCCCGCGGCCCGCGTTGTTGACCAGGACGTCGATCCCGCCGAACGCGTCGACCGCCGCGGCGACCGCCGAAACCGCCGCCGCCTCGTCGGTCACGTCCAGGGCGAGCGCGAGCAGACGGTCGCCGTACCCGGTCAGCGCCTCCTCGACCTGCTCGGGCTTACGAGCGGTCGCCACGACCCGGTCGCCCTGCTCCAGGGCCTGGCGGGCGATCTCCAGCCCGAAGCCACGGGATGCACCGGTGATGAACCACGTCGTCATGAGAAACCTCGTTCGTCATAGGAGAAAAGCGGATGAGGTGGGGGCCATGCGCGGCGGCCCTTTGCCCGCACCGCCGGTGTCGGCCCTTCGGACCGCCCGGGGCACCTCGTGATGTCGGGTGCATTCATGGTCGATGCGGGCGTGGTCGATATCCAGGCACGTGTCTTCCTGGGCAGGCGAACATGGGAAAGCCAGTACCAGGATCCGAATGCTGCGGGTTCGACAGTGTCGCGGCTACCCTCAACGGCGAGTGCGCCGTCCCGGTGCCACCATCAGACACATACTGCCCGAGTGCTGAAAAATTCCTGCGTTGCGGCGCCCTTCCCGCGATGCGTGCGGCGATCCGCGAAGTCGTGACGGAGCGAAACGATGCATCCCTTCGAATACGTCGGAATCGCCGAAGCCGAACAGGCGGTCTCGATGGTGACCGCGGACCCCGGATGCGTCGCTTCTCGCCGGGGGCACCACCCAACTGGATCTGATGAAGGACACCCGTCTGAAGCTCAAGCGTCTGACCGAGCGCGGAATCCTGGCCGGGACCGAACAGGGCCCGTTCACCCAACCGCGACCGCAACCACCGCGGCCGGCCTGTCCGCCCCTCCCGAAAGAGTGAAACAGACATAAAGGCAAGTACCGCCCTTTGAGAGCGGGTGGAGCAGTCAGGAGTCCCAGTACGGCTCGTAAGTGAGCACAGCGCGGTTGTTCCGGACCAGATAGCGTGCGGCGACGGCTCGCACTTCCCCGGGTGTGATGGTGAGGACGTTGCCGAGCGCGCTCCAGACGAGCTGGGGGTCACCGAAGAGTACGGCGAAGCGGCACAGCTCGTCGGCCCGGCCGGCGACGGTCGCCAGCCGGTCGAGCCATTCACGTTCCAACTGAGCCTGCGCGCGCTCCAGTTCGTCGGGGGTGGGACCGTCGGTGGCGAACCGGATCAGTTCGTCGTCCACAGCGGCCTCGAGAGCGTTGGCCGAGGCGTGACCGGAGGCTTTGACATCCAGCCAACCGAGGCAGGGGGCGCCACTCAGCCGCAGGAGACCGAATCCTGCGGTGACGGCGATGCGGTCCCGTCGCACGAGTCGGTTGTACAGACGTGAGGACTCACCGCCGCCGAGAATGGTCAGGGCCAGATCGGCGGCGTCGCATGCACGCTTGCCGTCACGGGGAAGGCGGTAGGCGGCCATGACGGCGCGAGAGGGTACGTAGTCCTCCACAGCCTCCCGCAGTTCCCTGCCGATGAGGTCGGGCAGCGAACCGTCCCGCCGGGTCGGCCTGCGCCCGGGCGACGAGATGGAGCCGAAGTACTTCTCGATCCAGGCGAGGGTCTGGTCGGTGTCGATGTCGCCGACCACGCAGAGGACGGCGTTGTCAGGCGTGTAGTACGTCCGGAAGTAGGCGCGGACCTGTTCCAGCGTGACGGCGTTGCGGTCGGCGTCCGAGCCGATGGGGGTGTGGTGGTACGGGTGCCCTTCCGGGTAGACCATGGCGGTCAGCTTCTCGAAGCCCGTGCCGTACGGGACGTTGTCGTAGCGCTGCCGGCGCTCGTTCACGCAGACGTCGCGCGCCCAGTCCATTTCCGTGTCGCCGATGGCGGCCAGCAGTGAGCCCATGCGGTCGGCCTCCAGCCAGAGGGCGAGCTCCAGATGATGGGCGGGCACGGTCTCGAAGAAATTCGCACGCTCGAAGCTGGTGGTGGCGTTCAGGGAGCCGCCGGCGCCCTGAACGAGTTCGAAGTGTCCGTTCCCCGCAACCGACGCGGAGCCGTAGAACATCAGCTTGCAGAACATGTGAGTCAGGCCGGTCTGCCCCGGCCCCTCGTGCCGCGACCCGACGTCATACCAGATGTTCACAGCCGCGACCGGCGTGTTGTGATCTTCGGAGAGCACCACCCGCAGTCCGTTGGCGAGGCGGTGTTCGGTGATGTTGACGCTGGCGATGATCCGTTCCTGCGCGGCGCGGGCCGCGCTCTGTGCCGCGGTCGCGCTCTTGAGGGAATCCAACTCCTCACGCAAGCGCGCCAGTTCGTGGTCGGCACCTGGGGCGGTCTCGGGTGGGGCGACGTTGTGCGCGAAGACAAACTCGCGGGCCGAGTCGACGCTGCGTTGCTGAGGGACAGGCCGGCCGTCGCGGGTGAGGTTGTCGTGCAGCTTGCTGAACAGCGGGTGGAGTCGCAGACCGGTCGGCTGGCCGGGGATTCCGGTCTCCACCAGGTCGGCGAGGTACTTGGTGAAGTAGGTCTGGGGCTTGGTGAGTTCCGGGTCGGTCTCGAACCAAGCGAGGGCATGGGCACTGCTGGCGGTCATGGTGTAAGCGCCTGTACGGGCGGCCAGATCCAGCAGCACCTCATTGTCCGCCCCAGCGAGAGCATGTTCCCGGACGGTGGCGATGCCTGAGAAGCAGCAGTCCAGCATGACCACCTTGGTGGCGGCCTCGCAGTGCTGCAGAGCCCGGCGAACGTCGGAGAACTCCAGGCTGGTGGTGGCCCGCCGGTGCCACGCTTTTCGGGAGCCGCGGAGCCCAAGGCACAACTGATCCTCGTTGTCGAGTTGACCGTGCCCGACGTAATAGAAGAGAGCGACGTCCGTGGCGTCCTCGAACAGGTCGAACAGCCGGTCCGGCAGATCACCGGGGCCGCGCTCGTTGGATATCACCTTCACCCGGCCCTCCGGCCACCCACAATGCGGGCCGGTGAGCAGCCGGAACATGCGGTCGAGGCTGTGTCGTGCCGCGGGAACCGGGGTGAGGTGCTCGTAGTCCCAGGTGCCGATCAGTACGGCCCGGGAGCGCGAGTGATCGAACAGCGGCGGCCGGTCACTCATCGAGGAGCTTCTCCAAGATCGGCATGACCTCCTCGACGTTGCGGGCGTCGACGGTCAGCTTTTTCCCGCGCACCGTTACCGTGACGGACAGGTCGCTGCGCCTGGCCCGCAGGAACTCCGGCAAAATCCTGATCGCCGCGACCAGAGCGGTGCTGGTGGCGAGCACCGTCAACGTGTCGAGCGCACCCTGCTCTCCGGGACCGGGAGTGCCGGCTACCCGGCGGACAACCACGCCGGGGATCGCGGCGAGGTCCAGCCACGTCCGCAGGGAATTCAGCTCGCCCTCCCGCGAAACGGCCAGTTCCAAGCTGCCCTGATGATCGGCGCCCATGATGTCCCACATCCCCGTAAACGACCTGCCTCAGGCTCGGCTTCGGAGTCGATCATTCTGCGGAAGCAGTTGTCAAGTACTGCTGGCCTTCTGCGAATTGATCCCGTCAGCGTGCGCAAGGACTGTTCTTTGAAGAGGGTGCATCCACCCTGATGACCGACATCAATTTGTTCACCTGAAAGGGCGGTAAGTGATTTTATGTCTGTTTCACTCTTTCGGGAGGGGCAGACCAGTCAGCTGCGCGATCTGCCCCATTTGCTGAAGTTGCGCATCATCGCTCCGCGCAGGGGCAGGTCATGCGGAAGCAGGTCCGACTGACAGCCGGTGCGATTCTGGTAGTGGAACGCGTTGACGATCTCCCGCTGCCTCCTCAAGGCAGCTCATGGCACTTTCCGGCCGCCCCACGGTCCGGACGCCCGCGAGATTGGTCAGCGTGTTGGGCCTCTCCCACCCGGTCGTTGAGCTCCCGGCAGAGGGCGAGGCCCCGCTGGTGATATCGGTCGGCCGACGTATGTGAGCCATCTGCTGGGGGACCTCTCCGAGCTTGCCCACCGTTCTGGCCCACGTGCCGCTCGCCGACGTGGCGGAAGAGGTCCAGGGCCTGGCCCAGGTGATTCCTGGCGGGCCGGTAGCACCCGAGCTACCGGTGGACGACGCCGAGATCCGTCAGGGCGCCCGCTTCCGCGGCCTCGTCCTTCATCTCGCGTGCTCCGGCGAGCACGTCGCTGTGGATGACGAGCGACTCGGTGACGTGGCCGCCATCGCAGAGGTAAGAGTAGAGAATCGCGGCCAGCCGGTCCGTGACGCCCGGAGACCCGTTGTCTCTGGCATGGCGGGCCACGGAGAGCAGTACGAGGCGTTCGCGGTCGAGCCAGTCACGCGCTGCGGTCTCGTCGCGACTCGGAGGAAGGTGACCCCTGTAGCAGCTGACAGCAGGTCGACGGTGCCGCTCGGCCGGATACAGGGCGTCCACGGCGGCGGCTGCGCCGGTCAGATAGTGGTCGAACATACGGGTCCGGGCGGAGCCCTGCGCCGCTTCGCCGTCCTCGTGGTCGGCGAGCCAGCGGGCGTAGGCACGCAACAGCTCGTGCATGCAGTAGCGCCCGGAACCGGTCCGCTGGATCAGATGCGCCCGGGCCAGCGCTTCCAGGACATGTGCGGTGCGGGAGGTATCGGCGTCGGCGAGCGCGGCAGCGGCGCGGACGTCGAAGTCGGGGCCCGGGTGCGTGCCGAGGAGCCGGAAGACGCGTGCCGCCTCGCTCGGCAGACCCCGATACGACCAGAAGAAGACGGCACGCACCGCCGCGCGCGGGTCTCCGCCCGCGTCCAGCAGGTCCAGCCGCCGACGGTGGTCGGCCAGCTCCGGGACCAGATCGCTCAACGGGGTGTCGGGGCGGTTCAAGGCCAGTTCCGCTGCCACCCGCAACGCGAGCGGCAACCGAGCGCAGAACTGCGTCAGTGCGGCGGCGGCCCGCGGCTCGGCATCCACCCGGCTGCCGATGAGCGCGCGCAGCAGAGCGATCGCGTCCGGTTCCGGGAGCAGGTCGAGGACCAGGCGGTGGGCTCCGTGCACGGCCACCAGCCCGGGCAGGGAGTCCCTGCTGGTCACGATCACCGCGCAGTTGGGTGTGCCCGGCAGCAGCGGGCGCACCTGTTCCACCGACGAGGCGTTGTCCAGGACGATCAGCATGCTGCGGCCGCTGAGCTCGCTGCGGTAGCGGGCTGCCCGGTCGTCCTCCGCCGGCGGCATCTCCTGGCCGGGCACTCCCAGGGCCGAGAGGAGACCGGCCAGCGCCTCGGTCGGCGCCACAGGGGGGCGGGTGTCGTAGCCGCGCAGATTCACGTACAGCTGCCCGTCCGGGTACGCCTCGCGGGCCTGATGCGCCCAACTGACCGCGAGCGCGGTCTTGCCCACGCCGGGTGTCCCGGAGATCAGCACCGCGGACGGCTCGGATCCGGTACGCCGGCCGCCCAGGTGGCCGAAGAGCCCGGTCAGTTCGGCGGCCCGACCGGTAAAGCGTGAGACGCACGGCGGGAGTTGTGCCGGGCCGCGGCGCGCCGCGGCCCCGGCCGTCACCGGCTCGGGCATCGGCGCGCACGCATCCGGCTCGTCCCGCAGGATCGCCTGATGCAGTCTGCGCAGCTCACCGCCCGGGTCCGTGCCGAGTGCGTCGGCCAGGCGCCGGCGCAGGGCCTCGAACCACGACAGTGCCTCGGCCGAACGCCCGGTCACATGCAGGGCTCGCATCAGCACGGCTGTCAGCTGCTCGGCCAGTGGATGCTCGGCCACCAGGTCCGGCAGGACGGTGATGACAGGAGTGGGGTTACCCACGCTCAGCTCGGCCCGGCCCCAAGCCATGACCGTGTCGACATGCTGCTGGCGCCAGGTCTCGCGGGTACGCGCCGCCCACGTGCCCGGAAGTCCGGCAAGTGGTTCACCGTGCCACCGGTGGAGCGCTTCGCGCAGCAGCGCCACCCGCTCATGGTCCGTCCGCCCTGGGGCGCCGGCTCGCTCGACCATGAGCCGGTATCGGTGCAGATCGATACGGTCGGTCGGTACGTCGAGCAGATAGCCGCCCGGACGGCGCGAGAGGACGGGCCCTGACGTACACAGCCCTTCGGCGCCACGGCGGTCACGGACCGACTTCGCGCCCACGAGCCCTCGGATCCTGGCGATGTGGGAGTACAGCGAAGTGCGGGCGTGCTGGGGCGACCGGTCCCCCCACACCCGTTCGATCAGCCGCTCGGTGGTGACCAGTCGGCCGGCATCGACCAGCAGAGCCGCGATCACCGTACGCCGCTGGGGCGGGCCGAGGTCCACCGGCCGCCCTTCCTTCAACATCTGCACTGGACCCAGCAGTTGATACTCCGCCATGGCGGCGCCCCCCGACAAGTTTTCGACAAGGTTCTCACCCAGGCCCCGTGCACACCATCGGCGTGCAGCGTCAAGTCATCACCGAAACATTCGAAGGAACCTCACCTGACGGAGGACACGTGAACAGGACACGATCACTGCGCACGACAGCGGGGCTGGCAGCCGCGACCCTGGTGGCCGGCCTGGGAATCACCGCCGCCACCGCCACGCCCGCAGCCGCCGCCAGCTGGTGCAACACAACGATCGGGCTCTTCACCAACGGCGGCGACCACAACCTGGCCCAGATCCCTGCCTATAACTCCTCACTCAACTGCATCACCGCGCGGGGCGCGACCAGCTCGGCCGTGGGAGCGATCCAGCGGTCCCTCCGCTACTGTCACGGCCGCACCAGCGTTGCGGTCGACAACAACTTCGGCGCGATCACCGAACGTGAACTGAAGGTGGTCCAGCGCCAGCTGGGGCTGGACGACGACGGCGTTTACGGCCCCAACACCCGCGACAGGCTGCGCTGGCGTGGCAGTGAAGGCGTCTGCGGGACCCTGCCGTAGGCGTGACGGATCACAAGCGAACACGAAACTCTGGGGGAAGAGTGACCGTGACACATACGTACCGGCGGGCAGCAGCGGGCATCCTGGCCGGGGTCGGCCTGCTGTCCGGACTGGCCTTCGCCGCCGCGCAGCCCGCCTCAGCCGCCGACGGCTGGTGCAACACCCACGTGGCCAGGACCAAGACCTTCAGCGGCAGCGTCTACACCGCGTACATCCCGTCCTACAACACCAGCACCAACTGCTACATGGCGATCGGGGCCCAGGGCCCGGCGGTCGCTGCGCTCCAGCGCTCTCTGGACGTCTGTTACGGCGAGTCACTGGTGATCGACGGCCAATTCGGCGATCGGACCCGTGCCGCACTGGTCCGTGCGCAGCGCACTGAGGGCATCGGCGACGACGGCGAATACGGCACTCAGACCCGCGACCACCTCAAGTGGGAGTACACCAGAGGGGGTGCCTGGAAGTGCGCACGGCTCTGACCGACTCGGCCAGGGCGGAAATGGCGTAGAGGCTGTACGGGGGCACCGTCCGGGCTCCAGGCGTGGACGGTGCCGGCAGCTGCGACCGTCGTCCCGGCGGCCGGGCAGGCCCCGCGATACCGCGCCAGGGCACCGCCCTCGTTTCGGGCCGGCTCCCGAGGGACGGGGCTCGTCCCCGGTCTGCACCACGGTGGGCACAGCCGCTCGGACAGCCGCCGCAGGCACCGCCATGACGGCGGTGCCCTCGGAAATCTCGGCCGTCACGCTGCCCGTCATCCTGCACGCGGACACCTCGATGGAGCCGGCACCCGCGACGCGAGGGCAGGAGAACGCTGAGCCCGCCCACCCACGGGCACCCCACTGCGGCCGCTACATCAGTGACGGGACCTGAAGCGTTCGAGAGCGGCCACGCCCGCAGTTGCGAGCCCGATCTGGACGAGCCATTCGATCCAGTCGACGCCCTGTGTGTCCGCCACCCCCAGACCCGCTGCGATGCCGGTGCCGACAAAGGCTGCGGCAATGCCGACGCCGATCGTCCGCAGCACTCCGATCCGCTGACGGCCCGGCAGAACCAGCCTTCCCAGCGCGCCGATGATGACGCCGATCACGATGGCACTGATGACCCCGGAGATCTCCATGCCCGTCCCTTCCCCTACGCCTTCCGGGGCCTAGAGGTCGAACTCGTGAGGCGGCAGGTCGAGGGTGAAGCACGCCTCGCGGACAAGGGCCTGCTCCGTCTTGTCGAAGTCCCCGTCCGCGCCCCCGATGACAATGCCGATCTGGATGACAGCCCGCGCCTCCGCCGGCTTCTTCTTCGCCTTGGCGATCTCCTGCAGCACACTGACCTTGCCGAAGTCGAAGTCCGCCGTCAGCTTGTTCAGGTTGTCCTCGAAGCGGCGCTGCAGGTCCATGGCGTCGAAGTTCTGCAGTACCTCATTGGTGGCGATCAGCTGCGCCACGCGCCGCCGCTCAGTGGCGTCGATCGTGCCGTCCGCGGCGGCCACCAGCGCGCACATCGCCATACTCGCGTCGCGGAAGGCACCACTCCTCAGGTCGTTCTTCTTCGTCACCAGCTGGGTCTGCATCGTCGATGCGGACTCCTTGATGCGGTCCCACAGGGCCATGCCAACTCCATACGTGTCTCAAGGGCCGCCCGAGCCGAAAGGCGGTAACGGCCCGGACCAACCCAACTTCTACACCACTGTAGAAGTTACCAGGTGCAGCAAGAGCGCAGGGGCTCCTCAGCCCACGCCACGCTCACCTACGTCGTCACCCTCGAAGAAGTCGCCCTTGGCAACGCGCCGACGTCCACGCGCCGGAAGACGGCTCTGGCTGGTGCACCGACTCACCCACCCGAACGGGGCAACACCCAAGACTGACGCCGAGCGCCCGACCGGAAGCATTCCATCGCCCACAGCACGTCGCTGAGCGTTTCACCGCCGGATACCGGACACCTGCGCAAGGGTCACGGTGACCGATCCACGCGGGCGGCGCCCAGCCGGCCAAGCGCTCTTCCCCGCGATTCGAATGCGCCAGGTCGGACGACCCAGGACCACAACGGCCGCCCGCACCTACGGCCAAGCCAAAGCGACGGGCCGGGACCGCCAGCAGCACGCTGCCAACGTCGCGGGGCTGGATCACGGCCGATCCCCCATTTGCCGGCGACCTCGGCGCCGAAGCCGCGCCTCTCAAGGAACACGCAGGTCAACCGGCATCCGCTGCCACGCGCAGCCCATGCATGGCGGACCCGCCCTGGACGCATCATCCTCGAAGTTAAAAGGCCACTAACTGTGTCAAATACGGACAGGAAGGCGATGGACCGATGGCGAAGCTGCTCTTCGTGATGACCGGGGCGACGTACTGGACGCTCAAGGACGGCACCAGGCACGCCACGGGTTACTGGGCGGAGGAATTCGCGGCCCCGTACAAGGCACTCAGCGGAGCCGGCCACGAGATCACGGTGGCCACTCCCAATGCCGTGGTTCCGACCGTGGACATGATGAGCCTGCGTCCCGACATGGCCGGCAGCGCGCAGATCGCCCTCGACCTCGAGGAGATCATCCGCTCTGCGGAAGTGATGCGGCGACCGATCCACCTGGCGAACGCCCGTCTGGAGGACTATGACGCCGTCTACTTCCCTGGCGGCCATGGGCCCATGGAGGACCTGTGCGTCGACCCCGACGCCGGCCGGCTGTTGACCGCGGCGCTCGCTTCGGGCAAGCCCCTCGCGGTCGTCTGTCACGCCCCCGCGGCAATGCTGGCGACAAGGATCCACGGCGAGTCCCCGTTCGCGGGCTACCGGGTCACGGCGTTCACCAATGAGGAGGAGGAAGCCGTCGGCCTCGCCAAGCGCGCACGGTGGACGGTGGAGTCCGAGCTCATCGACATGGGCGTTGACTTCACCAAAGGCGAGATGTGGAAGCCCTACACAGTGGTGGACCGGAACCTCTTCACCGGCCAGAACCCCGCCTCGGCAGCCGTCCTCGCAGAACGCCTGCTGGCGGCCCTCTAGAGCCAGGCACACCCCGGCTCGGAAGCCCATATCGAGGAGAGTGACCTTGGCACCACCTCCTACCGTGGCAATGCAGCCGGCACCGCAGGCAGCGCGCGGCAAACCGGGCTGCCGTCCAATGGCGCGGACCCGCCTTCCCGAAGGGGGACGGCGGGTCCGCAGGCCGTGCGCGACGCAGGTTGTTCTCAGTACGAGCAGGTCGGAGAGTTCATGATCCGGATCTTGTCGACCACGAAGCCGTTGGTCAGCATCAGGTGATTGGGTGCGAGGCACTCGACGTCGCCGTTGGTGAAGTGCAGCCGGGCTCCGTCGTCATTGCGCGAATTGAACACTGCGTACGCGCCGCGGGCGCCGGAGCTGAGGGTCTGGTAGGAGCTGGTCAGGTCCTTGTACGCGGCGGTCCACCGCCTCGCGTTGAAGTCCGCCTGCGTCTTGTAGAAGCAGACCTGCGGATAGCCGCAGCCGAACGCGGTGTCGGCGCTCGCCGTGGACGCGTTCGCGATCGTGAGCCCGAACGTCCCGCAGACGAGCGCGAGGCCCGCGGCCATCATTCTCTTGCTACGCATGGAACATCCCCTTCACTCTTCGTGCTGGTGAGCCGTGCCCCTGCTGGCACAGGTCCGTCCGGACCTGTGCCAGCAGGGGCGGCCAGAGCGCCGCAAGGATCGTGGCGCCCCGGCTGCCGCTGTTGTCAGGCGGCCGTTCAGCAGCCGGAGGCCGACGTGTAGGAGGCGGTGCGCCAAGCTCCGTTGAGGTAGAAGTGGTAGACGCCGTTGATACGCCGGAAGTCCACCGAGCCCATACCCTCCCAGGCGATGTACCTGATGTCACGCTGATTGCCAAGATCCTGCAGCGAGTTGTCCGCCACGCTCAGCGTGTTGGGTCCCGCACTGCCGTCAGCCGTGAGCCCGTACCACCTCTGGAAGTCTCTGGTGGCCTCCGTGGTGGCGGGGCCGAAGTCGCAGTCGATGGCTCCGGTGTAGAAGCCCTCCGCCCGCAGAACCAGCTGCCACAACGCCACGGCCCTGCTGTAGTCGTGGGAGTTGTAGTCCAAGGGCCCCTCGTCGCCCCAGTCGTTCCTCACGCCGGCGTTCCCCCAGTCGGCACCGCTGATGGAGCCACTGGCGACCGACGCACCAGCCGATGGTGCCGACATGACCCCGCCGCAGACGATGGCCGCGGTGATGAACGCGCCGGTGATGCGCTTGGAGAGCCTCAACTCGTGTCCCTTCACTTGACGGCCGAGCGTGCGGGGCCGTCCAGGTCGTGTATGGGTTGCGGACGTGACGGCACCCCGGCCGGCATGGCTCGTGACACGTCGGGCACCGCTCCGGAAGCGGGTCCGGCGCATCACGGACCACGCGTTCTCCCCCGGCCGCTGTGCACGTCGCCGAGTGTCCGGGGTGCCGGGCGGCATGTCGTTGGAGATGCGCGCCAACTCGTTGACGACTGACGCCAGAGGGCGGGCGGACCGGCTACTGGTGCAGCCGGCGGTACGCCTGCGGGCTGTGCCCGTAAGCCGCGCGGAAGGCACGGCTGAAGTGCGCGGGATCGGTGAACCCCCAGCGGGCAGCGACCGCGCGGACCGGGCGCGTCTGCAGCAGGGGGTCGGCCAGGTCACGTCGGCAGCGCTCCAGGCGCCGTGCACGGATCCACCCGGCCACCGTGACGCCCTGGTCGTGGAAGAGCCGGTGCAGAGAGCGTACGGAGAGGTTGTGGGCGGCCGCGATCATCCCCGGGGCCAGCTCGGGGTCCCTCAGGTTCCGGTGGATGAAGGCGCGGATCTCCAGCATCTGGACGTTCGACCGTGTGTGGGGCGGCATCCGGTCGGCGGCCTCCAGATGCCGAGCCAGGAAGGCGGTCATCAGGTCGATGGTGACGCCGGCCAGCCGCGCACCGTCCGCCGCGGTGTACGCGTCGGCGCCGTCGGTGAGCTGTGTGAGGTACGCGGACAGCAGGGCGCCCATCCCGTCCTGTCCCGGCATGGGCTCGCCGACGAGACGTTGGACCTTGTCGGCGGGGAGCGGAAGCAGCGCCCTCGGAAACTGCACCATCACACCCTCCACGGTGTCCCGGTCGGCGGTGGCCCAGCCGTGCCAGGGGCGCGAGGTGTCGTAGAGCAGCACCTCGCCCGGCCCGCTCGTGGCGTCAAGGCCGGACTGGAGGATCCGGTGACTGCCCCGCAGGGTGATCATCAGTTGCAGGGAATCGGAGTCCGACCTGCGGACCATGCTGGCCGGCCGGCGCGTCTCCAGTGAGGGGTAGGTGAGCGCGGACACCCGTACTCCACCCAGCTCCAGCACCCGTGCGCTCGCCCGGAAGTCCGCGTCATGGTCGCTGCGGATCACGTTGGGGATCAGAGCGCTGGCGGTCATGTCGTGCCACGACGTGAACCGATCCCCCACGGGCAGATCCAACGTCCGGAAGTCCGTCACCAATACCATGCCGTCCCCCTCGCAGCGGCGAACCGCTCGTCCCAGGCCACCCCTGACCTCCCCGCGCCGCCGGCAATCGCAGCTGCCGGGGGCGAGGCGTTTCCAGTGTCGCAGGACTCAGTGCGAGAAGTGTGTGCCGGAGGAGGCGTAGGCGAACGTACGCCCCGCCGCGGCGACGGCACGGCACGGCACGGCACGGCACGTGAGGATACGCGGCGCCCCCGCCAGGGTGCCCACAGGGCTTGCCCATGCACTCGACAGGCCCGCCCGCCGGCCATGCCCACTCCGGTACGCACCCAGGCTCAGGCCCGCACCGGGCCGGACGTCCAACTTCCGCCCCGGATCCGTCGAGCCACCCCGGTCGAGCTCATCGGCCCGGTCCACACGGTGGCCAGGCCAGCGGGGGCGCGTACAGCATGCGGCGGCCGCAGAAGCAATCGCTCACGCGCGGCCGGTGGGGCCTATGAGCGCCCATCCGGACTGCCAGGGCCATCCCTGGCTGGCATTCAGTGAGATGTTGAGGAGTGCCATCTCTTCCAGTGCGCGGGCCATGCGCAGCCCGCCGGCATCGATCGGCTGGAAGCCGAGCGAGGCGAGGAGCTCGGAGACGGTCTTCTTCGCTTCGGCATCGTCGCCGGCATAGAAGCCGCTGAATGTGATGCCCTGCTCGGTCGGACTGCTGAGGCGTCCGGCAAGAATGGTGTTGAAGGCCTTGACCACCGGTACGCCAGGCAGGTGGCGCTGAAGGGTCTGTGCCGCGGAGGTCTCCTCGATGTCGAGATCGGTGAAGGTTGCGTTCAACGGATTGGTGAGGTCGACCACGATCTTGCCGTGCAGGACGGGCGCCAGCTCGTCCGCGACAGCCGTCGCCGCACCGCCGGGTACGGCCAGCACGACGATGTCCGCTTCGCTCACCGCGTCCAGGTTGTTCTCTGCAGCTCGAGCTCCGCTCTCCGCCGCAGACGCGACAGCTTTGTGCCGATCGGTCGCCGACACCGAGACGCTGTGGCCAGCGGCCACAGCAGCCCTGCTGAGGGCGGTGCCCACGTTGCCCGCACCGATGATCGCAATATGCACGACGATTCCCCTTTTGAAGGTCTACGTACTCTCGTCTACAGAAGACAGAGCAGGGCGCCACGTCGTGACATCTGAGCCCACACGGCGGAAGACATCTCTCGAGGGTTCGACGACCACCAAACACCGGTCGACCGCTCACTGCTGCCACGGCTGAACGACCCAGGTGAAAGCACCACAGACCCCCGCCGGCCCATCGACCGCGCCAAGTTGTACTGGCCCGGGGACACCGAGGCAGTCACCGAGCCCCTTGCCAGCGCACCACCGAGTTCAGCAACCACATCGGCCGGAAAGCCCGTGATCCTCCGCTCGACGATGACCGCTGCACAAGACGCGTCGCCCCACCTCTCGTCCCCTCAGGACGGAGAGATTCCCTTCGGCTCGGCGTAGCTGAACTGGAGTCCCCTGGACCTGACGAGAGGAGCCGGCATTTGTGTTCGGTCTCAGCGATGCGGGCAAGGAGGTTGTCGCGGTCTCCTCCGAGCGGCCGCGTACGAAGCTGGTCTGGAAGCCGGGCCGACTCTGCACAGTGCGACGCTGCGAAGACCGCTCGGTGGACGGTGCCTGGCCCTCACTGTGGACCCGGGCGTCGAGCTATGTGGGCCCGCGCAAGGCAGGTCTGGCTGACCCGCTGACCCTGAACCCGGGGAGAAGTCTTCACTCAAGAGCGCAACGTGACCGACGTCTCCTCCTTGAACCTGCTCACCGCGCGGGGTTCCGGGCGGCACCTGCCGGTGCGTGGTCGAGCGCGTCTTCGCCTGCCTGCATCTGTTCCTACGAGCTCCTATCACAATGGCGGGCGACGACCTGTGGGCGCTGTTCGCTCCGCAGCTGCTGTCCTGGCCCGAAAATGCCCCTGGCCCACGGCCGGTGCCGGACCGGCCGTGCCTGCAGAGCATCCTGTACGTGCTTCGCAACGACATCACGTGACAACTGCTGGCACTGGAGCCGAAGGGCGGCTCGGGGCAGATCCGTTGGCATTCGCCCGCCGTGGCCATCATCAAAGCCCCGGCCACGAAAACGCCGTGACCGGGGCCCCAGGATCAGCTACCGCGGAAAGCGCCCACCGCCGCTAGTTCCGGTACCGGAACACGATCCGGCCGCGCGTCAGGTCGTAGGGCGGAAGCTCCACCAGCACCCGATCTTCCAGCATGATCTTGATGTAGTTCTTGCGGATCCTCCCGCTGATGTGCGCGAGCACCTGGTGGCCGTTCTCGAGCTCCACGGTGAACATGGCGCTGCGCAGACACTCGACGACCTTGCCCTCGACTTCGATGACGTTCTTGCTCTTCGTCATCGCACCAGCTCCAGGTTGCTGCTCATCGGCCGGGCGCCGATGCCCTGGAACAGCGCCGAGGCTGCTCGGTTGGACTCGTGGACTTCGGTCCAGGCCTCGGCGAGCCCGGAGCGGTACAGCGTCCCCAGCGCGTGCGCCAGCAACGCTCGCGCGATACCGCGGCGCTGCTCGCCGGCCCGGACCGCGACCAGCCCGATGCGCGGCCGTTTCACCGGGACCACCCGGATCAGACCCAGGTAACGGTCGGGCGCCGCGGCCACCGCATACTTCGAGGGGTCGACGATGGTGTCGCCTTCGGGGCGGGGAATTACCTCTGCGGGCATCGACTGCCACCCGACGGTCGCCTCGACTTCATCGCGGATCGCGCGGTCCACCGCCCGCAGCAGACTCTCGTCCGCCCGACCAGCGCGCACGATCGTCAGGCCCGCAGGCGGCGGAACAGCTTCCAGCCCCGTGACCCGTGGGTCGGTCGGCACGACGTACTCCCACTCGCGGCGCCGAATCGTAAACCCGGCCCGCCGCCAACCGGCCGTCAGCTCGACGTCGGCCTCGTCGACCACCGTGTACAGCGGCGCCGGCAGTTCCGCCAGCATCGCCTCGGCAAGCCGATCGAAGGCGGCGTCGTGCCAGGCGTCGATACTGACGAACAAGCGACCGTCGGGCCGGTGCTGCGCATGCCCGCGGCCGACCACCAAGTCGTCATCCAGAGCATGCCATTGCCTGTCCGCGACCCGCGTGATCATCACCGCGTTCTCGCTCAGGCCAGATGTGAAAGGCTTCGTGTTCATCGGAGTCTCCTCCCAGGAGTGCCTCGATCTCAGGCGCTCCTGGCGACACCGAACGTCAGCCGCCGGACCGTGACGGGTTGAGGGAGCACCCACGGGTAACTGTGTTCACGGGGCTCACCTCCAAACGACGACTTCACGGTCCACCGCGAAATTACATCGGGGTGCTGGCTCACTCAAATCATTTTCTATGCTCGTAACGCGATCATGGTCCCGTCCTCTTGGGGCGTCTTCGGCAGATGAGACTGCAAGTCAACGAGAATAGGAAGTGGTGGAGTTCGATACGCCGACCCTGGTGGACGGCAAGTTGAGCCAACTGGTCAGCAGGCAAAGGTCTGCTCCACGACTCAGCGGAGCCGGCCCAGGCCGTTTGATGTTCGGAGGGCCCGTTCCGGCAGGAGCTGTCGCCGGTTGCTACGCCCGGCTATGAAGTGGCGCTCACGGAAGCTCGTACTCGGACCGCGCTTGAGGTCTCGTCGTAGGACAATCCCCCAGTGACGCGCCTCGTGAACCATGACCGGTCCCTTGAAGAGCTTGAACGCGACCGCTGGCCGGTCCCGCCGGTCGACGCCACCCGGCTGGTCGCCACGGCACACGCCTTGCGACGTCGGCCGATCGGCGACCTGACGGTCGAGGACATGCGTTTGTTGATCGGGCAGGACATAGGCCTGCCCCATCTCCTGCCGCTGGCACTGAAGGTGCTGCGGGGCAACCCGATGGCAGAGGGGGAAATGTACGAAGGTGATCTACTGTCCGCGCTCCTCACCAGGCACCCGACGGTCTGGACGGAATCATCCTCACTTGGCCTGGAGCTTCGCATGATCGTCGCGGGGTTGACCGACCTGCCCGCTGAATTGCAGCAGCAGGTGGACCGGTTCTTGACTCCGTAGCACACTGCCGTCGCATGCTTCCCTCGGTTGGGATGACCGGCGCACCTAGGAACTTTCACAGGGGCGGGAGCCGGCGCGGGTCCGGCCACGCTACCGGCGGGCTGCGAGTGAGGCGGCCGAACATGGTGCCAATTGTCGCCCGGCAGATCATGGTTTCAGAGCCGACCGGGCTCGTCTGGTGGTCACGGCCGAGGCAGCGATGACGGTGAGCTACGAGAGGGGGCGCTCGATCGCCCAGCGATTGCAAGGCTCCACCTGAACCATGCGTGCATCGCGAATTCAAGGTGGCGCCTGTGATGGGGGTCGGCGTGGGGCGTGCAGGCATCAGCTCTCGTCCCTCAGGACAGGGAGATTCCCTTCGACTCGGCGTAGCTGATCATGGCGCGTTCTGTCTGGGCAGGGGTCGGCGCCGCCGGGAGCGGTCCGGTGTTCTGCGCCCGGCTCGCTTCCAGCATGAAGGCGACCAGTCGCCGCCATGCATGCGGCGCCGCGTCCCGGGACACCTGGATCACGCCCGCGTTGGCCATCAGCAACAAGGGGATGTCCTCGGGGACGAAGTCCTGGCGCAGTGCACCGGCTTCCTGTGCCCTGCGGATGATCTCGACGCCCGCCTGGTAGCCGAGCCCGAAAAGGTCTTCGGATGTCTCCGACGTGGGCAGCATCATCATGATGACATCGGCGAACCCTCGGTCGGCTACCTGCATGGCGCAGATTTGCTCCACGTACTCGCAGAAACCGGCCCATGGGTCAGGAGCTTGCAAGGCCTTCTCCGCGGCCGTCACGTAGTCGCGCAGCTTCACGGCAAACACCGCGGACACCAGGTCGCCACGCCCGGGAAAGCGGCGATAGAGCGTGCCGATGCCCACCCCGGCTCGTTCTGCGATTTCCTCCAGCGGCACGTCCAGGCCCCGCTCGGCGAACACGGCACGCGCCGCTTCCACGATTTGCCGGCGGTTTCGCTCAGCATCCGCGCGCAAGGCCCGCTCGGCGGGTTTCCCGCCCTTTCCGCTGCTCGCTGATCCCATTCCGGTAAGCCTACACCTGGAGAGCAATCGATGATCTTGGTTCGCGGGCCTCGCCCCGCACGGGTGACATCACATGTGAGGGGGCACCATCAACCTGGCGGCTCCCTCACACTGGTCCGAACCGCGATTCCCCAGCACAAG
Source organism: Streptomyces cadmiisoli (assembly GCF_003261055.1). Lineage (NCBI taxonomy): Bacteria > Bacillati > Actinomycetota > Actinomycetes > Kitasatosporales > Streptomycetaceae > Streptomyces > Streptomyces cadmiisoli. The sequence goes on along the minus strand of NZ_CP030073.1, from coordinate 8,673,853 downwards.
CGGCAGGTCACCCGAAGCCCAGGGGTACCTGAGCGACTCTCCGACACGGCGCAGCTTGACGCTCCGGGTTCAGCGCCGGCCGTACAACTGGCCCCGTCGCGGACTGTGGTGAGCCGTTCCGCTCACCACAGTCCGATCATGGTTGCCCAGATCGATTGGCTTCAGGCGTAGTCGTTCTCACCAGGGAGCATCTGCACGTTCAGGCCGGCCAGTGCTTGCTGGAGCGCGGTGTCGGTCCGCAGCCGGTTCTCCCACTCCTCCGGGTCGAAGTTGTGCTCGTCCATGCCGTGATCCACGAAGAATTGTTCCATTCCGCCAGGGCTGTAGAACACCATCATCTTCGATGGCACGTCGAGGATGTTCTTGAAACCGTGACGTGTGCCGCGGGGGATGTACACGAAGTCGCCCGCGCCGGCCTCGAAGCTCTCGTTGCCGTTGACGAACCGGAACCGGCCCGACTGAACGAGGAACGCCTCGTCCTCCCCGAAATGCGCGTGCGGCACATTGCTGTAGCCCGGCGCGACGATGCCCTCCATGACTCCGAGCTGGCCCTTGGACTGGACGCCCGTCACCTTGATGGTGAACCGCTCCTCGCCGGTGACGCGGACAGCTCCCTCATCGCTTCGCACGACGAAGCCGTTGGCGGCGGTCCAGATCGGGTCGTCCCTGTCTGGTAGTTCGATGCTGAACGTCATGATGCAAAGATCCACTTCTTGGTATGTGCGGTGATGCGCGCGCACACTTTCCCGAATCCGCAGGCGCACGATGACCCCAACGGCCCTACGAATAGGGCACATCGAGAGCTACTGGATGGAGCACCCATCAAAGTGATGCGGGTGCGCCATGGGAAAATTCGGTACGCCGCAGGCAGTGTGAGCTCCGCCTGCACTCAGGACGTACCGACGCACTCGTGGTAGCGCCTCGTCCCGCCCCGGCATTGACAGGAGTCGCTGTGTCGAGGCACTCGCCGGGTGCCGCGCGCGCGGGCTTTGGGTCCTAGACGAAGAAGTCTTCGAGGACAGCGAGGAGGTCATCGGGGCGCTCGTCGCTGAGGAAGTGGCCGGCACCCGCGAGCTCGACGGTACGAATGTCGGCAGCCTTCTTCTCGATCATCGGAAAGATGAGAGGGGCACTCTTACCAGCGAGGAAGAGCGTCGGAACCGTGATCGGCGTCTCCGGGTACTCCTTGTCGTCGACCATGTCCTGGTGCCACTCCTGGTACCAGGCGTTGCCTGCTCGGATGGCGTCCGAGGTGTTGTAAGCCGCGGCATAGATCGCGCGGTCCTCCTCGGTGTAGGACTCCGGGCTGCCCGAGTAGTGCTCGATGATCCAGTCCTGGACCGTGCGGAAGCGGCCGGTGAGGACTGCCTCGGGCAGGTCTTTCACCATGTTGAAGGCCAACCACCACTGCAGACCGTCCTGGGCGGGCTGGGGCAGCATGGGAATGCCGTAGAAGCCCTCGTTGGGGTGGATGGTTTCCCACAGGGCAAGCTTGTCGGTGGCCTCGGGGTGGTTGACGGCGTAGCTGTACGCCACCATGCCGCCGATGTCCTCGCCGCAGATGTGGGCCTTGCTGTAGCCGAGAGAGCGGACCAGTTCGTAGATGTCCCGGGCCATGTTCTTCTTGTCGTAGCCGCACCCGGGCTTGTCCGAGTCACCCATGCCGCGGATGTCGACGGCGACAACACGGAAGCGCTCTGCCAACTTCGGCATCAGCTTGCGGAACTGCCACCAGGTACGCGGCCAGCCCGGGAGCAGGACCATGAGGTCATCGCCCTGGCCGCCGATGACGTAGTGCAGACGCGTTCCATTGACATCGGCGTATTCGTGCTCGAAGCCACGGAGTGAGGGATAGTTGGTGGTGCTCACGTTGGATCCTTTGTTGCTGGACGTGAGGGCACGACGTCGCTGTTGGAAGCGGCAACGTCGCGCCCTGCGGGGTTTCCGAGCCCGGTGAACGTGCTATTTGGCGAGCGTTCCGGCATCGACCGGCAGAGCGATCCCCGTGACGTAGCGCGCCTCGTCCGAGGAAAGGAAGATCACGGCGTTGGAGACATCGTCCGTTTCCACCCACGGCACCGGCAGCAGGTGGTTCTGCTGGAAGATCGGGATGACATCCTCGATAGTGACGTCTCCCTCGCGGTCCGGAAGCATCGACCGAAGTGCGCTCTTGCTCTGCATCATCTCGGTGTTGACGGTGGTGGGGTGCACCGTGTTGACCCGGATTCGGTCAGCCCCGAGCTCCACCGCCAGGGTCTTCATCAGACCCGCAACGCCGTGCTTGCTTGCGGCGTACGCTCCCATCGTCGGCGCGGTCTGGAATCCCGCCGTGGAGCTGATGATGGTGATGGCCCCGCCGTCCGCCGCCCTCAGATGCGGTATCGCTGCCTTTGCCGTCAGCCACGCACCGGTGAGATTGATGTCGATCACCGCGCGCCAGCTCTGCTCATCCAACTCGCCGAGCAGGCCGGTACGGAGAATGCCCGCGTTGGCGACAACGATGTCGAGTCGGCCGAGCTCGGCGACACCGTGATCGACAGCAGTCTTCAGCGATTCGAAGTCCCGTACGTCGGCGTGAGCGACCACGATGCGTCGCCCGCGTGCTTCCACTTCCTTGGCGATCTCAGACAAGCCGTCCACCCCATCCAGCGTGGGCGCAAGGTCGACGGCAATGATGTCGGCCCCCTCCTCAGCCAGCCGGATGGCGTGGGTGCGACCCATACCGCGGGCCGCACCAGTGATAAAAGCGACCTTTCCCTGCAAACGAGCCATGACGGTACTCCCTCGTATCTGATGTTCGCCGCGCCTCGCCAGTGAACTGATGAGGTCGGCTCATAGGTGACGGTCGAGACCTGACGCCAAAACCGATGACCAGCAGGACCGGCCAGGGCCGTTACGTGCGGTCCGCGTCTCGCCTGGGCCACGGATTGCGCAGCTACCGCGCGGCAGGCTGGAGATCCTCCTGAGCCATCCGCACTTGGCGATCACCTGGACACTCCACACCCTTCGAGCTGGTGCCGATCTCGACCTGCCGCACGCAAACATAACTGGAGACGTGCCTCCACTTACAGTGTCCACAACGTGGGATGCATCACGCCATCGACGCATCAGGGCGATCTGGCGGCCGGATTCGCTGACAGACCGGAGGAAGGGATCCACTTAGACAGCGTTGCCTGTCGCGCCCAACACCCCTCGGCTCCACTGAAAGCCGATGATCATATGACGTCGACTTGCTCGCCCGCGGGCGCAACCGCGGTAAAGCATCAGTCAGCAACCGTGGATCATGTCGGGTGAACCGTGGCCGCCGATCACTCTGTTGCCGCCCGAGCCGGCGACAACGCGGCCATGGAGTCCCTTTTCAGCCTGCTGCAGAAGAACGTCCTCGGCCGCCGCATCCGGGCCACCCGCGAAAACTCCGGATCGCGATCGTGACCTGGATCGAGCGCCCCTACCACCGACGCCGTAGGCAAGCCTCGCTCGACCGCCTGACCCCATCGAATTCGAGACCGCCACGACCACGCCGATCCCCGACGCCACGTGAACGCACCTGTTACCCGAACCTGCATCAGTCCCGGGCATCCCGCCAGCCGTGTCGCAAACCGGCGGACACGCAATGGGCATCACTCGGCCGCTGCCCCTGCCCGACAAGCTCCCAGCCGTGTCCATCTGGTCCGACGACCAGGCCGACGCGGCCCCACGCCTTGCTCGCCGACCACGGCTACGACCACAACGCGTACCGCCGACAACCAGCCTTGAACAAGGTCGGCACACCGGCGGCCGAGGCGCAGAAATACAAGTTCCGGGCCGCCACCAGGCCGAGCCCCGAGTGCGACGGCGGACTCCTCGGGCACCCACATGCCCTGCACCATCAGCACATCGCGCATTCAGACACGGCGTTGGACACTGTGTCCGATTTGCTTTAGTGTACGACGGCGCGCCGGCCGTAGCGCCTTCGGCGTGCAATCTTCACCATCTGGCGGTGCCAACTCCGCGCTGCCACGACAAGCAGGAACAAGAAATGATCTTCAAAAAGTTCGTGCGCGCTGCCGCAGCCGCAGCAGCGCTGACCACGGCCGGCGTCGGCATGACGGCTGCACCGGCTTCCGCCGCTGAGGCCGGAGTCTCCGCCACCACTCTCAACTTCCCGGGTGGTCAGGCCCAGTTCGACAACAACCCGGGCAACGGTGCCCAGAGTTGGGTCTGGGTCTGGAACAACAGCCAGTACTCAGGGACTGTCCGTGTGGACTACCAGCTTTACAACGGCACCATAGGTTCACTGCAGGCCGACTGGGGCCAGGGCCATTCGCTGAACCTGGCCGAGGACATCTGGCGCATCCGGGGCTGCTGGCACATCCAGAACTGGTCCTGCACCGACTGGACCTGAGTCGGGCCGGTCGACAAGAGCCGACTGCCCTCACTGACTCCGCCCGCTGCCCGTCCTGGTGAAGTCTGACTGTGCGTAGCGATCGGCCGACAGTACAGGGGTGAGGCAACACAGGGCCCGTTGCCCTGACGGCGCGGAACGTCCGCACTTGACGCAGGCGCGGGACGCCCGGGGGTTCCAGCCCAGCGCCGATAACGGCACCTCATCGCCTGAGGGCACCGCTCAGCAGGATGCGGGCATACTTGGCCGAGCGCCGCTTACCGCTGTTGCCCCCGGTACGGGCGTAGACGACGCAGCGGAGGGCTTCAGTCTCGGCGTCCACCCGTTGCTGGGCCCGGTTCAGGCCGGTCTCGGCCCAGGTAGCACCGTCTCACCCCGGCAACCACCCGGAAGCAGTTCCTATCTGGAGTACTGGGCGAGTTTGCTAAAGAACCAACTTCTCCTGCTTCTCGAACAGCTCGCGCTCCCGCCTCCGCAAGCCGCACATCCCAGCGCACCCTGTCGAGGCCGCCCTGATACTGCACGTACAAGTCACATCAGGGTGGCCCGACTCCCCCTTGATCCACACGACCGAGGCCGACTGCGCTCTGGAGCGTCGTACGTCGTCACCTGCAAAACCACCGGTAGAAGCATGCGACCTGCTCCCAACCGATGTACGCGTCTTCGCAGAAGCACCCAGACCTCCGGCCAAAAGCCCTTGCGACAGCGAGAGTCACCAGCCGGGATAGCGGTCCCACCACTGTGAGTCCCAGCCCTGGACGTATTCGCTGCCGCTCGGTGAGTCGTCGAACTCAATCAGCAGATCGCGAGCCAAGGTGTCGAGTACCCAGGCCAGTTCGTGACGGCTCACCAAGTCGACCGGTAGTGACCCGGCACCGTGCACGGCACCCAGCAGCGCGCCGGCGACACAGGCGACGGATTCACCGTCCGGTGCAGCGGCCGCGAACTCCAAAGCGGCGCCGACGTCAGCTGGGTCGGGGAAGGAGACAGCCACGTAGAGGCCGCCGAGAAGCGCAGAGGGCGCGGTGGCGTCCGGCGCGAGCTGTACGAGCCCTCCTGCGCGCGCGGGTTCGTCAACGGCACGCCGGAATGCTGCTGAAAGACGGTCATGTTCGTGTTCCGTGAGGCGCTCACCGAGCGACCGCTCGCGCGAACGCAACGCAGTGATGCCTGCATCCAGTGCCTCTCGGGCCGACTGGCCGACGCTAGACCCTTGCCGACCTTCCGAGGAGTTATGCGTCAGGCAATGGTGGACCAGCACGGTCGCATGAACAGCGGCGGCCTGGGCTTCCGCGTCGCCATGCGTGAGAGCGGCGATCTCACGGGCCTGCGCAATCCCGGGCGGTCCGGCAACCGCAAGCGGAAGAGCACGGGTCAACGCGTGGCAGCCACGGCTGGTAGTCGGTTCTCCGAGACCGCCTTGCTCGATCCCGGACAGGGCCGCCACCGTCGCTGGTGCACTACCGCGCCGCACTGCCAACGCCGGGACACCTGCGAGCCAGCCGTCGGGCCACGCGGCATCGCCGTGCCGAGCCCAGCGACGCCGCATCCGTTCCACCTCGATGCCCTGCAGGGCCGCCCAGCGGCAGTAGGCGTGCATGACCACTGACGGCGGATGGCATATCCCCTTGTGATTTCCGCGCACGCTCGCGCGGATCATCCCCTCAGTGGTGAAACAAGCCAGCTGCGTGCTGACACCCGCCCGCAGCAGGCCGCTGGCCGGCAGCTTGCCCCGAGCCGTTCCAAACGAATCACCGAGTGCCAGTCCGAGCATCATCCCTCGGACTCGGGACTGAATACGCAGGAGCTTCCTCTGCTGATCCTTTTCCTGGGCCAAGACAGCCTGTCTCTCATTGGATTGGGAGATTGGAGTTCGTGTCGATGACAGCTTGACGCGCCGCGTGCCGCTGCTCTGCTGGGCGGCTCTGAAGCGACGACGTAGCGGCCCCGTTCCCCCTGGGAACCGCCTTGAGTGTTCGTGCCAGCAGCAGGACTTTCCGCAGCTGGTGTCGAGTGGGAATCCCGGCCCGCTCCGGGGCAGGCACCTGCACACGCCTGCCCCGGAGCGGTTTCCGTTCAGGGCTCCCGGTGTTGGGTCAGAGCTCCCGGTAGTAGTAGGTCACCGGGAACGGTGTACAGCCGAGACTCTCGTACAAGGCTCTGGCGGGTGCGTGGAAGGAATCCCCTCCGGTGCCGATCTCGACCGACTCGGCTCCGAGCGTCCTCATCTGCGCGAAGGCGTGCTCGCACAGTGTCGTGCCCAGTCGGTGCTGGCGGTGCCGGGCCGCGACGGCGAGGTGCGTGACGCTGCCGGTTCTGCGGGCAGGGTCGACGCTCCACGCCACATAGCCGGCAATGCCGTCTTCGGTTTCGGCAACCGCGACGTACGCGTGCCGCTCGGGTGCATAGAGTTCGGCGATCTGCTTGCGATAGTCGCCGCGCCAGTCGTCGTGCAGGCCGGCAAAGACGACCTCCCCCACCAGAGGTCGGAAGGAATCCTCGTAGAAGGGTCGGAACGTGTCGATGGTCAGTTCGATGAGTGGCGCCAGGTCGTCTGGGACGAACGCGCGAATGGGCATGGAAGTGCGTCTTTCAGGCTGAGGGCTTGACACCCAGGGAAGAAAAGGGCATCGGTCGGCCCGCTCAGGCCTTCGAAGCGGCAGTGAGCGGGACCCTCAGCGACGAGTACGCCACGCGGCAAAACATTCCATGACCGGCATCATAGCGCCCTTGCCAGACGCCCCGGACCAAGGCAGTGGACCGGCATACGGAGCCCTGTACAGCAACAGAGACCTCCTGACCGCCCTCGTACAGCACCCCGGCAGGAAGGCGGCCGCCACACTCCCAGCAGAGAGAGCACGTCAGGTGTGCTGGTGCGGAAGTACTGGCCGGAGGTCTCCCTTCGAGCATGATCGGTTCGGAAGGGCGTGATCTTCGCTGTGGTGCCGCAGGACGGGGTCATCAGCCGCGCTCTCCGCCCGCACGACTGAACTCCTTCGACGACCTGACGGCTCTCACAGACCGCGGGGGGCGTAGTCATGCCTTTACAGCCCGGAGTTTTCGCAGCTCATCGCCTGATCTCGTGACCTGTGTCGGCGTCTGGGATGTTCTTGGTCAGCTTGACCCGGCCCTATAGGACCGGGCTTGGAGGTAGGGCCCAACTGGCTGCTGGGTTGTCTCCTCCGTCCAGACACCCCTATGGGGTGGCAGGGACGCGTGACTCACGCCCCGCATTCCACACGCTCTCGCCGCGCTGGGCGATTTCGTGGGAAGCATTTCGGTCGGCGTGGGCAACGACCCCGCACCCCCGGCAGATGACAAGCCCCTGGTCGACACGGTTGCGCTTGTCGACCTGGCCGCACTCGGCGCATGTCTGCGACGTGTATGCGGGATCAACGAAGGCCAGGGGCACACCGGCCCACTTGGCCTTGTAGACGATGAACTCTCCGAGCTGGGCGAAGGACCAGGAACGGAGTGCGACCCGTTGGGGCTTGCGGAGCCGTACCCTCTGCCGGATTCCCTTGAGTTCTTCGAGGGCGATACCGGCCGAGGTGCGTTCAGCCTCGGTCACGATCGTCTTGGCGATGACGTCGTTGGTGTTCTTGACGTGCCCCGGCTCGCGGCGGGAGCGCTCCGGCGATCAGGTAGAAGCTGCCGTCCCGCTCGATAGGTCGGACTCGCCCTTGCGGTACTGCTGGAGCGTCTTGAGCGCATCGGCGGAGCAGACGAACCGTACGCCCTTGATCCGGCCTGATCAACCACCCCACCAGCAAGCGGGGCCAGGGGCTGGGCTTCGACCGCATAGAGATCGAGCCCAACCCGCTCGACCAGGGCCCGTCGTTTGGATCTCGAGTAGTTGGCCAAGGCAGCTGACCGGAGAGTCGATCGCGGTGTCGATTGTGGCGTGGGCGTCGGCGCGGAGGACTTCCGCACGAGCTCACTGCAGCAGTTCGAAGTGGGGGTGGTACGGAGAAGACGGGCAGACGTGGAGCTGCAGGTTGTTACCACCAGTGATGTCGATCAAGGTGAAGTTGCCGTCCTTCGCGCCCAGATGATGCGGGGCCGGGGTCGTCCGGTCCTCCTCGGCGATCCAGGTCGCGCTGCCGCCGTCCCATTCCGATGAGGCGATGGTGAGGAGCGGGACCTCCTCGGTGCCGCACTCGGGGCAGGAGCGGTCGACGGGGTCGGTGGGGCTCCAGCGGGTCCAGCCGCCGGTCTTCCAGCCGGGGGCGGTGGAGAGGTTGTTCAGGTAGAGCTCGCCCGGGTCGTCCGCGTACATGCTGTACCGCGCGGGGTCTATCGTCTCCCAATGGCTCATGTCGTCCAACTGGTCGCGAAGCTCCTCGCTCAGTTCCGAGGGGTTGGGGTAATCGGTGACCTGCTCCGGTGAGAACAGGCACGGCTCCGGAAGGTACCCGCCGTCCTGGACGATCGGCGGCTCCGGCGGTGTCTCGAGGACATCGGTAACGGTGGCGGAGGACCGCCAGAAGAGTGCGGTCTTCGGGTGCGCCATCTCGTGGTCGAAGGGGCACCACAGGACCTGTAGCAGGTCCGCGTCGGACGGGCAGGGGAAGTGAATGTCGCGGGAGTACAACTGGGCTACGGGGACGAGAGGGATTGGGCCGTCGAACCATGGGCGGCCCGCCGCGATCAGATCCCAGGTCTCCTGTTCCTCGCGGGTCCGCTGGGGTGCCTCGGGGTCGAGGTGACGGCGCTCGGCCGCTGCGGCGAGGACGTGGCGCTGGAGCCGGATGTCGTCCGGCGAGTTGATCCTGAGCGCCGCACGCCGATCGTGCGGTTCTTCGCAGTACGGCCACGGCTCGTCGGCGGGCCACAGGAGCGGCCCGCCGACGGAGCTGTCGTGCACGGTCGGCGACCCAGGCCGCGGGTGCAGCCGGGTCGCCGTGCGCGCCAGCGGGGCCAGTCGAGGGAAGAGCGCGGTGACGTCGAATGGCCGTGGCGGGGTGGTGAATATGGCGTTCATGGAGGTGATGCTGCCAGCAGCCGCTGACAATGGGCGTACCGATCTCCGTCAGCTGATACCAGACAGGTTCTCTGCGTCAGCAGGCAGACCAGAGGAAGATCCCAGCAATATGGAGTCCGGCCAGGTAAATGGTCGCGGTCTTCTCGTAGCGCGTGGCGATGCCCCGCCACTGGTCGGGTAGCCGGGTCACGTCGCCGTGACCCGGCCCCCTCAGAACCGGACGTGCCTGTTTCCAAGCATCACGGCTCAAGCAAGCCCGAAGGCTTCACAGGTTCTGCTCATTTCCGGTCGCTGTCGCCTGCGTGATGCTGGCGATGGCATTCCGAGTGGACGAGCCGAAGATTCTTGCTCTCATCAGAGCCGCCATGCCGCCGGTAGGTGAAGTGGTGTTTATGCAACCGCTTCTTCACCGCGTCGAACCAGTCAATCCACTCGCGTGGGCTGTCAGGCTCATATTCCGCGCCGGCGATGAGCGCTTGACCGCACAGTGGGCAGACGCCCTTCTGGCGGGCTGCCAGAGTAAGGCTGATCTTGTCCATCGGTGGTGGTGTGCGCGTCTGACGGCGTTGGCTCCAGTAGTCGAGGAGTGCGGGATCGTCAGGTGACGACTTACCCCTGACCAACTGATGCCGCCTGATGTTGGTCCAGGCGAACTTGGGAAGGTGTGCGCCCGTGGCACGGTCACCGAATACCCAGTTGTTCATCTTGGATCGGTTGAGCCTGCCGAAGTACTTGTTCACAATCCAACGCTTCGACTTCTTCGGGTGGGTGCGCTTGGCCCACTTGTAGGTGAGCGTCCACACATAGCTGTCCAGCGCCGAGAACGTCCGGCTGGACACCACTGTCCGGTAATACGCGGACCAGCCCCTGACGATAGGGGACAGACGGCGTAGTACGACTGTGATGCTCTGCCCTAAGAGGGCTTGCATCTCGGATCTCAGTCGCTTCCGGACTCTCTTGACCGCGTCCCTGCTGGGCGTGATGATCAGGCTGTCGCCATGGCGGCGGATGTTGAACCCGAGGAAATCGAACCCGTCCGACAGGTGGAGGATTCGCGTCTTCTCTTCATTGAAGCGAAGTCCTCGGGGTTGCAGCCATTCCGCCAGGCGTGACCTGACGGTCTCCGCCTCCTCCTTGCTCGTGCAGAACACGGCGAAGTCATCGGCGTATCGCACCAGGATCGGAGTTCCTTTCGCAGCCCACATGACCTTTCCTTTGCGGGTGGCGAAGCGGACTCCTGCGGCCTCCTCCATCCCGTGCAGAGCGATGTTGAGCAACAAAGGGCTGATCACGCCGCCTTGAGGGGTTCCCTCCTCGGTCCGGGTGAAGCGTCCGTCATCGACCACACCAGCCTTCAGCCACTGCCGGACTAATTCCCTGGCTGGGAATTGCCCAACGGCTTCGAGCAGGTGGTAATGGTCGATGCGGTCGAACGCGGCAGCCAGGTCGGCGTCCAGTACCCACTGGCGCTTGGCCGCCTTGCCCTTCGCGGTGCTGAAGATCGCCTGGATGGCGTCGTGGCAGCCGCGGCCCGGCCGGAATCCGTAAGAGCGTGATTCAAACCGAGCTTCCCACTCAGGCTCCAACGCGTTCTTCACACGTGCTTGGATGGCCCTGTCACGCATGACGGGGATTCCGAGTGGTCGTTGCTTTCCGTTGCTCTTTGGGATGTAGACCCGCTTGACGGGCTTGGCCCGCCAGGGTTGTGTTTGGCCGTCAATTTCAACTGCCATCCGTGCTCTCGCCTTGGGAGTGAGAGCGCGTTCCCTGTCGATCCCTGCCGTCTTGCGGCCTCTGCTCTGCTGTGTCACCCGCTTCACGCTCACGAGCGTGTTGCTGCGGCTTCTCAGCATGAGCTTTTGCAGATTGCGGACCTTCTTGAGGTCCCCTTCCTGTGTCGCTTTGAAGATCCTCTGTCTCAGACGCCGTACGTTCTCCTCGGCTTCGGCCCAGTTGATGCTGTGCCAGTCGAGATTTCCGCCCTGGGGTCCGTTCGCTATGGAAGTCCGAACAGGATTGGGTAACTCCAACTGTAAGTTCCTCCTTCGCGTCTAACTTGTCCGCCAGGTTCCGGCTGCTTTACTCGGGATACTGCAAAGGCTCACCTGGTCCACGTGGGCACCCTTTCGGGTCGGGTCACTGGGACCCGTATCCGGCGGGTTATGACCGGAGGCGTGAAGGTTGCCTCCAACTTTCCCCTGATCTTTCGATCTACCGGCATTCGCTTCTTGGACCATCCTGTTCCCGCTGGAGAGTTGGGCCTTCCTTGCGGTTGGCTTACCGGGCTGTGGCCCGGACTCCATCGGGGTTTCCACGTTCCACACACGTAAGTTGCGACTGGGGTGGGTGCCCCCTCTATCCCGAAACCGGCGGTGTCCTCCTTCCGGTCTCAAATCTCCGGAAGTCGCCTGACGCCTCTCAGCATCGGGTTCTGTAGCTGCCGACTGCAAACCACCAGGCAGCTTCAACCTTACGAGACATCAACAGGGGTTCACGCGGTTCACCCGTCCAGTCTTTCCCTCGCCTGTTATTTCCCGGCGGCCGGGAAATTCTTGGGCTTGAACGCTCAGCTTCACACCCCGCTGTTACCGGCGACGCATGTGAGCGCGGGAACGGATACGGACACTAATCCGGGGTCAGCACATCTCTCCTTCCTTCGTGGCTTTCCCACTTAACGTGTGCGACTTCGTGTCGCACCTTCAGGCGGTTGATGAACCGTTCGACGGTGTCGCGCTGCTTGTAAATCTCGCGGTCGAATGCCGACGGTCTCCCGCCCCGGCTGCCCCGCCGCAGCCGATGACCACGTTGATCTGCCGGCACGGGAATCACCGCACGGATGCCGCGCTTTCTCAAGTGGTCGCGGATCGCGCGAGAGGAATACGCCTCATGGGACTCACGCTGGATGAGCTGTTGGGCACGGAGCCTTTGGCCACGACGGACGAGGCGAGCCTGGCCGCCCTCAACTACGCCATCCGACGCTTCGGCATCCCGGACGCCCCGCCGCTGCACCCCGAGGACCTGCCCCGCGAACTGGCAGCGCTGAACAAGCACCGCCACCGCACCGAGCTGGGGGCAGTCCTTCAGAAGCTGCCCGGGGTGCTGGCGAAGTCGACCAACTACGCGCACGCCACGCAGCCACCCGACGCATGGACGCGTGTCGCCGACACGTACTCAGTCGTGTACTGGCCGGCCGCCAGATTCCGTTGGATGCACCTGGCCGAACCGGCCGTCATGAAACAGAGGTTGGCTTTTCAGCGCGTGCTCACCCGATCGCTGCCACGGTGGCCGCCAGGGACGAGGCCGGGACCTTCCTCAACTCGGGGGACTTCGCGGGCGGGATGGCGATCGTGGACCGTGCGATCGTCGAGGCCGAGGCGACGCTAGAGGGTCGTGACCGCGCGTTCGGTCTGGGCATCCTGCACCTGCGAGGGCTCTCCCTGGCCGGTCGGCTCAAGGACGAGGCCGCCGCCGGGGAGCACATCCGGGCGGCATGGCGGACGGCCGAGGAATACGGCGGGGACGCCGACGAGCACGGCATTCACTTAGGGCCGGACCAGACCGCTACTCACGTGATCTCGACGTACTCCGACATGGACCAGCACCGCCGAGCGCTGGACACCGCAGACGACCTAATCCGGGAGGGCACGTCACTCCGTACCGGGAAGGGGGACCAGCGAGTTCCAGGAGAAATGGGACCCGTCGAGGCGGTTGCCTCGCCGACTACGAACCCCAACGCGCATACACGTTTGCCGAGTTCGCAGATCGCGAACGCGCATCGCGCAGTTCCCCCAGCGGACGCCCGAGACGCCTTTCAACGGACTCCCCACGCACTATCACCTCTCATTGGGCTCGCCGTAGTCTTGCCGTCAGACCAATAGCGAACCGAGGGGAACGATCGGTGCCGATCGCGGCTGGCATCCGATCAGTGATCCCAGGCGACGGTACTCCGCCCCTTGGATGCTCTTGCCCTGTTGACTGTGACAACCGCGTCAAAGCCGGGCTGAAGCCACTGCAACTGCGAAAGCACGCAGTTCCGCTCGAAGGGCAACCGGCCGCCGGCCCCTGAAGTTCGATCCGTCGGACTACAAGACTCGGCACGGGCTTGCGGCCGGTATTCACCGCCTGACAGAGAAGCCACCGGGACGTGGCCACCCCGTGCGACAGGCAGCTCCCGGTCCGTTTACGAGGCAATCGTGCAGGTCGCGGCCATCAGCGAGTCGTTATGACGGCGCAGACTCTCAATTACCGAAGGCGGTCAGCGCGCCACGGGCATCGAACCTCGCGCTGGATGCCCAGGCGATCTCCCAGCGATTGCCTTCCGGGTCGGCGATGTACGCCGACCGGCCGCCCCAGGTACGCTCCACCGGATCAGCAATCGAAGTGGCGCCCGCCGCCATCGCGTCCGCGAAGGCCGCATCCACTTGCTCACGGCTGTCCACATTGCAGGCGAGCGTGATCCCCGACCACTCAGTCGGAGAGGGGATGTCGGCCGCCGCTTCGGCAGCCAACTCATCGACGGGGTAAAGCGCCAGCAGCACGCCACCGAGCAGGAAGCCCGCCCACTCGTCGTCGCTGGAGGGGATCTCCTCCCACCCCAGACCGCGGTAGAACCGGCGCAACCTCGGCAGGTCACGGGCTCCGAGAGTCACCACAGAAAGACGAGAGGGAAGCTCAGACATGGTCAGCATCATGCCGCTGAGGAGCTTCTCGCAACAAGCAGATCGCAATCACTTTCGCTGGGCGCCCTAAGCACCCTGGCTCGTCGAGTCCGGTTTCCATTCCTGGACGAGGAGCCCGAGCAGCACCTCGTCCAGGAACTCGCCCATCACCCAGGCCGAGGAACGCAGCACGCCCTCGCGGACGAAGCCGTTGCGCTCGGCGGAGCGAAGCATCGCGGCGTTGTCCGACAGCGTCTCGATCTGCAGCCGCTGCAGGCCGCGGACGACGAAACCGTAGTGGCACAGGACCGCGACCACGTCGCTGCCGTAGCCCTTGCCGCGGGCGGACGGCAGCAGCCCCAGTCCGATGTGCGCGGACCGGTTGTGGTTGTCGATGCCCCACAGCGTCGCGGTGCCGACGAGCGTGCTGCCCTCCAGTTCCACCACGGAGAACTGGACGAGTCCCTGCTCCTTGTCGTCCACCACCAGCCGGGGATCCTTCGAGCCGGGTGAGATCGGCCGCCATGGCCCGCTCTCGGCCCGCGAGGCGTTGACCACGTCGTCGTAGAGCTCGGCCCGCAGGATCGGGATGTCGTCCTCGTGGCGGGCCCTGAGCCCGACTGTGCTGCCTCGTAGCATGCGGCCTTCCTATCCGGCCGGACTGGCCGGCGGCAAACGAATTCGCGGTCGCCTCAGACTGGTGTAGCACCGGTTGCGGATGAGGGTGCTTGCGATGCCGACGAGAGCCGGCGGGTGCTCGGCCGCCTCACGCTCGTAGCGGCGGGCCGGACGGCGGTGTCCGTTGGGCCGGGACGTAGTCCGTTCCGCCACCCAGCGGTGGCGGACGCTGCGACGTATCTGTTTCGTGGATCTGAGTCGTCGCCCGCCTGGGAGGTCAGCAAGCGGTGGACAGGCCGCTGGGATGAGGCTGCCCTCAGTGTTCTCCGTGGTCTCGGTGTGGGCGCCGATCGATCGGTATCACTCGGCCGTCCTCTCGTTGATCAGGGAGCCTTGGCGTAGCCATCGCACGAATGCGAAAACCCAGGTTGCGAAGAGGAGGAGCAGCAGGATGAGGGCTAGGAGCCAGGGGGCAGGGCGGGACCAGCCTACGAGTAGAGCGGCGACGGCTGCTGTGACGAGCGCGGCCTGTACTGACTTGTAGGCGGACAGGTAGCGGTCGTAGTCCGCCAGGGCGGGCAGCAGCACGACGGTGGTGAGCAGCATGACGGCTACCGACCCACCCATCAGCCAGCTCACAGCGATGGGTGTCCGGTGATCGGCGGCGTGCTCCGCAAGCCCGACCATGCCCGCGCCGGCCGCTGCCACGGCCATGGCCATCGGCAAGTGGGTGAAGATCCACGTCGCCAGGGAGTGGCCGGCCTCGCGGGGCAGGCGCCGGGACGCCAAGTCGGCGTAGTTCCACCAGAAGCCGAAGCCGATGGCGAGCCCGAGCAGTCCCGTGGTGGTGTTGAGTGCGCTGGGTTCGGTGGCGGTGAGACCGTTCACGACACCGATGACGAGCTCGCCGAGCACGAGAATGATGAACAGTCCAAAGCGCTCGACCATGGATTCGGTGACGACGCCGTAACTCGGCTCTCTGCGCCAGGAGATGAGGATGACGCATTCCGCGCTGCACCATGCGGCGACGAAGAACGCCCAGACGGCCAGCCGGACGTCAGCAGGCAGAGGTACCGAGGCCGCAACCACTACGACGCCCGCGACCATGACGAGCAGATAGCGCCGGGGCGTCTCGCGTAGCTCTGGCAGATCGCGCCGGTACACGGAGTACCACTGGTAGCTCAACAGGGCCAGCAGCAGTGCGTACAGTGCCGCAAAGGTGCGGCCGTCGTCGCCGTCCGCGTGGCCGGCGTAGACGGCCAGGAGAGACAACAGCATCATCTGCACGAAGATCAGTGAACGGGTGCGGCCGTCTTCTCGGCCGTGCAGTTCGTAAAAGAGCGTGCCGTTCAGCCAGGCGATCCAGATCATCCCGAAGACCACCGCGAACGTTGCCATGCCCCGCCATGAAACGTCCTCTGCGAGGGCGTGGGCCGCCTGGATGATCAGGACGACGTAAACGAGATCGTAGAAGAGTTCGAGGAAGCTGACGTTGCGGCTGGTTTCGACTTCGCCGTGCCGTCGCGGAGGACGGAAGAGCCATTGGCGAATACCGGTCCCCACGGGGACTGCCTCTCCGGTGACGGGACTGGGCCCGGAGTTGCTGTCGGACATGTGAAGCTCCTGTTAGCGCGGCTGAACGTGTGGCGAGGTGATGGCGACGGCTAGCTGCGGTAGCTACGTATACGCCGCAGTATGTCGGACGGTGATTCACCAGGAAGGGATGCAGTCCCGCTTGTGTCCGGCAACAGCATGCCCGCCACCCCGCCCGAATCCCTGCCGCGGAATTGTAGGAGCACCCGCCGGCAGAGGATCGTGGCCAGCCCGGCAACGCAGTCGGGCCACGTCGATCCGCCTGCGGATTCAAAGGGCCGCACAGCATTCCGTGCCTCGGCGCGCACAGCATTCCGTACCCCGGCGATGCTCCGGAGCGAGCACCAGGTCGACCAGCGGCCTCACCGGGCCGTCCGTGCACATCACACGTCGTATCACTCGACGAACGCGTCGCCCGGATGAGCGGTCAGACACGCTTACGAGTTCGCCCCACGGCGGGACACTTCCGCGCGCGTCCGCAGGACGCTCGGGTACTTCAGTCTCACGACCACGGCCTTCACGCTGGTGCTCGGGCAGGGTTTCGCCATCTGGCCTGGCCAGAGGCTCGCCGCGAATGTGCCCGGCTGGTGACGGCGTGTCAGGGGCGGTCTTGACCGACTGTCCCTCCACCGTGCGGACCGGGAACTGCCCGCGCGAACTTCGCCGCCAGGACGGCCTCGATCCTCTCCGGGCTCCCCCGACCACTGCGTGAACCGGGGAACTGGGAGCCATGACCTATTTCCCGGCGACTCGTAAAGCCCGAATGCACGGGCGTCAGTGAACCGGCTGTGCGCTTCGAAAGTATTGGATCTCAGCGCCTTCCTTTAGAACCTTCGCGCCACCGATCGGGTCCTTAAGTCGTTTCGGTGTCGCTGTTGGGACATGGCTCAGTTATGCCACTGCGGATGAGTGACAAGTTCGGTCGATACAACGGATTATTCCGAAGGTCTTGTGAACCGCAGCTGTACGAAAGGTTCGCTCGTGACGTGGACTGACTGGCGGCAGCGTCGACGCCGGTTGGATGAAGGCCGGCTTCCACCGCGGTCAGCGGACGCGGACAGGATCGTGCGAGACGTCAACCCTGCACGATCTTGTCCCGAAAGTGTAATGCCGTCAACGCGGTCACATTCACGACGATGCGTCACAACACCCACTTGCAGACGCCCGACCCGAATGCCGGGATGACAGAGAGGCTGGAAACAGCAATGAGACGGATCCGTCTTTGGGCGGTGATATCGGCGTCGGCGGTGGTGGCGGCGGGTGCGATCGCACCCGCCTCCGCCCAGGCCCCGTCGGAGTCCGCGGCACGTACGCCGGCGCCGCAGGACCGCACGACCACCGTGCGTTTGATCACCGGCGACCGGGTCACCCTCAGCGACGCGCCGAACGGCAAGAAGACCGCATCGGTGCAGCGCGCACCGGGCCGGGAGCACGTCTTCTTCCAGATCGCCGAGAAGGACGGCGCTCTGACGGTACTGCCTTCCGACGCGGCGCTCCTGGTCCGCACGGGGCGGCTGGACGAGGGGCTCTTCGACGTTGCGGGCCTGGTCGCCGAGGGTTACGACGAGGCACACACCGACGCCCTGCCCCTGATCGTGTCCACCCCCAAGGACTCAGCGCGCACGGCGGTCAGGAAGGTGGACACGCTCGTCGCGTTCCACGACGACTCCACCCGGCCGCGCCGGCTGCCGAGCATCGACGCCCAGGCGCTGCGCGTCGGCGACCAGGACCTCGCCGCGTTCTGGAAGGAGTACGTGCCCGCGGCGGGTGCGTCCGTCGCGAGCGCCGTGGCCGCGACCCCGAAGGTCTGGCTGGACCACAAGGTACGTCCCACCCTGGATCGCAGCACCGCGCAGATCAACGCGCCGGCCGCATGGGCGGCCGGTCACCACGGTGAGGGCGTCAAGGTCGCGGTCCTGGACACCGGAGCCGACCAGACGCATCCCGACCTGGCGGGCCGGGTGAGCGAGGCGAAGGACTTCAGCGGCAGCGGTTCGACCCAGGACCGCTTCGGCCACGGTACGCATGTCGCCGCCACCGCCGCCGGCAGTGGCGCCGCTTCGGGCGGGCTGCGCAAGGGCGTCGCCCCCGGAGCAGACCTCCTGATCGGCAAGGTCCTCGGGGACGACGGCTACGGCAGCGAGTCCCAGGTCATCGAGGGCATGGAGTGGGCCGCGGCGCAGGGCGCCCGGGTCGTCAACATGAGCCTGGGCGCAGACATGGAGACCGACGGCACCGACCCCTTGAGCTTGGCGGTGAACGAGATCTCCCGCAGTAGCGGCGCGTTGTTCGTCGTCGCCGCGGGCAATGCCGGGGAGCTGGGCGAGAGGACGGTGGGGTCGCCTGGCGCGGCCGACGCCGCCCTCACCGTCGGTGCCGTCGACCGTGACGACTCGCTGGCCTCCTTCTCCAGCCGCGGTCCGCGTTTCGGCGACAAGGCGGCCAAGCCGGACATCACGGCTCCGGGTGTCGGGATCGTCGCCGCGCGTGCCGCTGGAACGACCATGGGCGTTCCGGTCGATGACCACTACGTCGCGGCGGGCGGTACGTCCATGGCCACGCCTCACGTGGCCGGGGCGGCCGCGCTGCTGGCCGGGCAGCACCCCGACTGGACCGGTGAGCAACTGAAGGACGCGCTGATCAGCACGTCCCGAACGGTGGACGGGCAGGTGCCGACCGAACAGGGCGGCGGCCGCGTGGACGTCAAGGCCGCGTTCACCTCCCCCGTCTCCGCGACCGGCACGATCGTCCTGGGCCCGTTCCAAATGGACGGATCTCCGGTGGAACACGCCGGAGCGGTCCGCTACACCAACTTCTCGGACGGCGAGGTGTCGCTCAGCCTGCGTGCCGCGCTGAAGACCAAGGGCGGCAGGGAACTGCCCGCCCAGGCACTGGCTCTGGGTGCGGACACGGTCCGTGTCGCCCCCGGCGCGACCGTCGAGGTGCCGGTCGGTATCGACCCGGCGAAGGCGGGCCGCGGCTCCTACTACGGGTACGTCACCGCCACATCCGGCGACGGTGTGTCGGTGCACACCACCGTCAGCCTGTGGGTGCACGCCCCGATGCACGAGGTCAGCACCGAGTCGTACGGACGTGACGGAGAGCCCACGGCGTGGGGCCTGTTGGACGTCTTCGGCGGGGACAGGGAGGTCCGGTTCACCGACTGGGGTGTCGCCGAGGTCGAGGAAGGCACCTATCAGATCGCCGGCACGCTGCTGGAGGGCGGAGGCCCCACCGGTGTCCGGGTGGTCACGGTCATCAACCCCGAGGTGAAGGTCACCAAGGACACGACCGTCACCCTGGACGCGCGGGAGACCAGACGGGTACGTGTGCGCACGCCCGAGCCTGCCGAGCGGCGCAACGACGTGACGTACCAGATGTACCGGAAGATCGATGGGGTCGAGCAGAACGTCGGCATCTACTACGCGGAGGGCGGCGGATCCGTCGACCTGTACGTGAATCCCACGTCCAAGGTCACCGAGGGCGCCTTCGAGTTCAGTTCCCGCTGGGAGATGACGGCTCCCGAGCTCAGGACCGAGGTCCGCGGCGCGGACTTCGACCTCGAGCCGGTCTACGTCAAGCAGTCCGCTCCGTTCGACGTCCGGGGTGAGCAGTTGGTCGCCGTGGACGCGGGGACGAGTGACAAGCCGGACCTTCGGCCCGGCACCGTGCGGGGCAAGCTGGCCGTGATCCGCGATGACACGGCGGGCGCCGAGTACGACCTCGCGGAGGCCGCCGCGAAGGCGGGCGCCAAGGGCATTGCGATCGTCCTGCCCGAGGGGATGCTCGCCTGGACCCGCTGGAAGCCGATGAACATCCGCACCGCCGTGCCCGCAATAAGGATGACCGCGGCCGACGGTGCCAAGCTGCTGAACCACATGAAGAAGCACACGGCCGTCGTCAAGGTGACGGGGACGGTCGAGAGCCCGTACCTGTACGACATCACGGCGAACTGGCAGCAGTACATCCCGAAGGACGTGACGTACACCGTCTCGGACCGCAACACCGCGCAGGTCAAGGCGTCGTACGCCAACAACGGCCCACTGCCCTGGACCAGCGAGCAGCGCTTCAGCTGGCGCCCCTACGCCGGGATCGCCTTGGAAACCTCGCGCTGGGCGCCGACGGGCAAGCCCCGCACCGAGTACGTCACTTCCGGCGACACCCAGTGGATGCACACCGTCGAGTTCATGACCGGGCCCGAGCAGTACAACGGCGGGGCGCTGCGGTCGGGACTGTCGGACACCCCCCGCACCTTCAAGACAGGCGAGAAGGCCACTGAGGACTGGTACAACGCCGTGGTACGGCCCTCCATCCCACGGGGCTGGAGCCGTCCTGCCGTCCGCGACGGTGACACCCTCAGCCTGTCGATCCCGGAGTACACCGACGCGGCAAACGGCCATTGGGGCCGCAAGCAGGTTCCCCCCACCGACGGAGGCGTCGGCGCAAGGACCGGAACTCCCGGGATGCCGGACGACCCGTCCTACGTCAAGGGCGACACGGTGGCGGCGGTTCTCTACCGCAACGGCAAGAAGGTGAGCGATGCCGCTGACGCTTGGAGGAGCTTCTCCGTTCCCGCCGGCGCGGCCGACTATCGACTGGATCTGACGACCGAGCGCGCGACCGAATACTGGCGGACCGGCACCAGGACCTCCACGTCCTGGGTCTTCCGCTCCGACACCGCAGCCAAGGAAACGCTGCTGCCGCTCCTCCAGGTCGACTACGGCGTCCGCGCCGATCTGTCGAACACCGTCCGCGGCGGCAAGCGGCACGACATCGACCTGACCGTCAGGCACCAGGACGGGCTTGCCGCCCCCACCGGGGTCAAGCTCAAGGTCGAGGCTTCCTTCGATGACGGCAAGACCTGGAAGGGGCAGGTCAGCATCGAGGACCGCGGCCACAACCGGTTCACCGCCACGATCGAGCGGCCGGGCGACCAGCGGCACGGCGAATATGTGACCCTGCGGGTCACAGCCACCGACAAGGCAGGCAACTCGGTCCGGCAGACCGTGGAACGGGCCTACTTGCTCGGCACGTGAGCGAACGCCTCCCCTGAAACTCCACGGAGGCGTCGAACAAGCAGTGATGGCGGGTGCCGGGACAGGACGGCACCCGCCGTCGTCATCTCAAGCGCCTGAAAGCCGACCCGGTCACGATGCTGGAGACGGTGGATGACGGTCGGACGGCATGTCACATTGAACTGCCCCAGACCGAACCGGCGTTCGCGTGACCGTCGCTGCCCTGGTAGGCGACGGAGCGAGGGCTGAGGCCGATGGTGGGCTGCGGCCACCTATGATTTCGGCATGCCATCTCCCAGTGGTGCTCCGAACCGGCGTCCCGGACGCGTGCTGTCCGATGGCCAGACGTCACGGGGGGTTGATCGAGTCATCAGAGGGTTGTCGTGGTGGTGGATGGCCACCCCCTTCATCCTGCTGACTCCCGCGATCGCCCTGGCGATGGGGTTTCCCGGGATACGAGATGAGTTCGGCAGGATATTCGGCCTGGCCGCCCTGATTGGCGCGGTGGTCGCACCGGTCATGGGATTCACAGTGGCGCTCGTCCAGCGTCGACGGCGGGATCGCCGGCGCTTCGCGATCATGGGAGCGGTGTCCAGCGTGCCGGTCCTCTTCTTCTGGATCTTCGGAGTACTCCTCGCCGAGTGTCCTGATGGATATCACTGCTAGGTCGTGACTACCCAGCGTCGCGCCCGCATTCGCTGAGATACGAGGGCGCCCGCGGCCTCGTAGGACGAGGCGCATTGTCGTAGCAAAGGGTGATGCCGCGCCTTCGCCTGGAGCGTCTGACGTACTGTTCCACGACGTTGCGATACTTGAGCATCATCCGCCGCCAATGATGGCCACCATGAGGGCTGGCACCCATTTATGGGCGAGGCGGACCTGTAAAGATGCGACGGACTGAGTGCTCGTCCGTCTCGATCTGGACCCATGCCCGCGAATCGCAGGCGGGCCGCGACGCCTAGTTCTACGAGCAAGTCGAGCCTCACCCTGATCCGGTAAAATTGGGACAAAGAATCATCTGAATCCAGGTCGGAGTGTAAAGGGAATTCATTAGGCCATCGCATCCTCCTGGGAAAAGAAGAGCATCATGGATCCATGGCTGATCTGGTTGATCATTGCGGCTGTTCTGGCCGCGGCGGAGATTTTCACACTCACTGCCGCGCTCGGAATGCTGAGCGCCGCTGCTCTGGTCACCTCGGGATTCGCCGCGATCGGATTGCCCCCGGCCTTCCAGTTCGTGTTGTTCGGCATCGTCGCCGCCATCAGTGTGCTGTTTGTACGGCCTGTTGCACTGCGTCATATCCGGAAGCCCCAGGCAGCACGTTTTGGCATAGACGCGCTGGTCGGCAAGGCCGCATACGTCGTCTCAGAGGTGACGGGCTCCGAGGGTAGGGTGCGCATCGACGGCGAGGAGTGGTCGGCCCGCGCCTATGACGACACGCTGGTGATCCCGTCCGGAGCAACCGTCGACGTCATAAAGATCAGTGGTGCCATCGCGTTCGTCTACCCCCGGGACTGAAGCCATGGATGTGTCAGCGTCTCTCATCGCCGGCCTGATCGTCGCCGTCATCGCGATCTTCACCGTTGTGCGGGCTGTCCGCATCGTGCCACAGGCGAGGGCCCGCAATGTCGAGCGACTCGGCCGCTACCACCGGACACTCAATCCGGGCCTCAATCTCATCATCCCCTACGTCGACCGGGTCCACCCGTTGATCGACCTGAGGGAGCAGGTCGTCTCCTTCAAACCCCAACCGGTCATCACCGAGGACAACCTCGTCGTCGAGATCGACACCGTCCTGTACTTTCAGGTCACCGACCCGAGAGCGGCGTTCTACGAGATCGCCAACTTCCTCCAGGCCGTCGAACAGCTCACCGTCACCACTTTGCGCAACGTCGTGGGTTCCATGGACCTGGAGAAGACGCTCACCTCACGGGACACCATCAACAGCCAGCTCCGCGGAGTGCTGGACGAGGCCACCGGCAAATGGGGACTCCGGGTCAACCGAGTGGAGATCAAGGCCATCGACCCGCCGCAGTCCATCAAGGACGCGATGCAGAAGCAGATGCGCGCCGAACGGGACAAGCGCGCAGCGATTCTCGGTGCCGAAGGACAGCGTCAGTCCCAGATCCTCACCGCAGAGGGTGACAAACAGGCCGCCGTCCTGCGTGCGGAGGGCAACCGTACCGCCGCGATCCTCCAGGCCGAGGGCCAGTCCCGGGCGATCGACGAGGTGTTCCAGGCCGTCCACCGCAATGATCCCGACCCCAAGCTCCTCGCCTACCAGTACCTCCAAGCGCTGCCCCAGCTCGCGCAGGGCAGCGGCAACAACTTCTGGGTGATCCCCAGCGAGATCACCTCTGCCCTCCACGGAGTTTCCCGAGCCTTCACCGAAGTGCTGCCCCCGTCGTCGGCCACCCGCGAGAAGCCGTCGAGCAACGACATGGCCGCCCAGGCTGCCAGCGACACGGCCCAGGCAGCGGAAGCTGCCGCCGAGGCCCTGGCCGACGCCGCACGAGCCGACAAACTCACCTCCGCCGAACCACCGCCCCGCCCGTCTCCCTGACCCACGACACGACCCCCTCGGCCAGGCACCGACACCAGGTGCTGATACGGACGTCGTATCAGCGGGGTGGTGCCGGCTGCGGCCCTTGGAGCTCCGCGTCGGGCCGACGATGCATGTGGCCAACCCGCCGGACTCGTGGGGCCTTCTGCGGATCATTGCCCACTCGTAGCCCTCCGGCCCAGCCGGGTCGCCGCAGAGGCCGCAGCCGTCGGCAAATGTCCGGCTCGGGGCCATCGCTCGGTCGGGCGAATGACGGCACATCCGTTTGTCTGCGAGACCGCGCACAGAGCGAGGCGGACCGAGATCAACTGGTGTCGAGGCCGTCGATCAGGCGGTTCAGGAACCGGGTGAAGGTGGCTTCGGGGGTGAGAAGGCGTCCGGGGGCGGAGAGGGCTTCGGCAAGTTCCGGGTGGTGGCCGTCCGCGGCGACAGCGGCAAGGTAGCGGGCCTCGGCCTCGACTCGGTCGGGGGACTGCGAGCCGGCTGCCTGCGCAATCTCATGGGCGACATGCCCGGCCACGAATGCCGTGAGTTGCGCGAAGATCTCCAGCTTCGCCGTCCCGTCCAGCCCGGAGGGCCGCAGGGCGGCGAGCACGCGTTCCAGAAAGTCCAGGGTGTTGGGTCCCGGGACACGGCGGCTGGACAGCGCGGCGGGCAGCCAGGGGTGTCGCAGCATCAGGGCGCGCTGGAGGTGGGCGATAGCTTTCAGGTCGGCGCGCCAGTCACCGGAGAGCGTGTGCCCGGTGGGCAGTTCGCCGCTGACGTGGTCGACCATCAGGTTCAGCAACGTCTCCTTGTCGGGGGCGTAGCTGTAGAGCGACATGACTCCGGCTCCGACCTGCGCGGCGACTTTCCGCATGGTGACGGCTTCGAGCCCCGCTGCGTCCGCCAAGGCGACGGCCGCCGCGGTGATCGCCTCTCGGCTGTAGGCGGGCTTGCGGCCCCTGCGGGGCTCGGCAGAGCTCAGCCAGAGCTGCTCCGGGTCCACGCCCTGGGCGCCGGCCCCTCCGTCACGCGGCACGCTCCACGCTCCTTTCCTTGATCGCGGCGGCGATGCGGGCCTCAGTCAAGCATGCTCTATTCTCGTACACTGTACGGAAATCAGGGAGGGGACGATGACATCACGCATGCACGGACCTGCGCCGAGGCCGGCCCGGAAACCGCCCTCCGGGAAACCCCCACTGGCCTCACGGATGCTGAGGGCGACGTGGCGACGTCTCCCGGCCAAACAGCACGATGCCGGGTGGGAGCCGGGGCTGATGGTGCCCGCCGCCGATGGCAGCCCGCTGATCACAGACCACTACTTCCCGCGCGCAGAAGGCGACTTCCCCACCCTCCTGGTGCGCTCGCCGTACGGCAGGGCCCTGCCGTGGTCCCCCATGTACGGCCTGCTCTTCGCGGAACACGGCTTTCACGTGGTCCTGCAGAGCTGCCGCGGCACCGGCGGTTCGGGGGGCGCGTTCGACTTATGGCGCAATGAGGCCGCCGACGGCCAGGCCACAGTGTCCTGGCTGCGCGAGCAGCCCTGGTTCAACGGAATGCTGGGAACCGTCGGCCCCAGTTACCTGGGATACGTGCAGTGGGCCCTCGCCCTGGACCCACCGCCGGAACTCAAGGCGATGGCGATACAGGTGGGCCTGCACGATCCCCACGCGCTCTTCCACGCGGCCGGCGCGCTACGCCTGGAAAATGCGCTCGCCGTCGGCGTAGGTATGACCTACCAGCACCAGGGCATGGCCCCGTTCGTGAGAGCGACACTGCGCCTGCGACGCCGCCTGCACGATGTCACCACCGCGCAGCCCCTGCGCGGGGCCCACACGTCGGCCCTCGGGGGCAAGGTGCCATGGCTGGACGACGTGATGACACACACGGACGCCAAGGACCCGTACTGGCGCGGCGCCTCGTTGGCACAAGCGGCGGAGCGACTCAGCGTGCCCACGATTCTGATCAGCGGATGGCACGACGCCCTGGTCGACCAGACCTTCGAGCAGTACGACCGGCTGCGTCGGGCGGGTTGCGAGACCGCCCTGCTCGTCGGCCCCTGGACCCACACCTCCGCGCTGCAGCAGGGATGGCCCGAGGTGTTCGCCGAGAGCCTCGCCTGGCTGCGCACCCACCTCCATGCCGACCCCTCCGCCCTTCGTCCCACCAGAGTGCGCGTGCACATCGGCGGCGAGAACGTATGGCGGAACCTCGACGACTGGCCGCAGGCCACATCCGTCAGCTCTTGGTTTCCCACGGCGCAGGGACACCTCACCCAACAGCCACCCACGGACTCCGCACCACTGACATCGTTCCGCTACGACCCGGGGAACCCCACCCCGTCCGTCGGGGGCCCTTTGCTCTCCCGGACCGCCGGTCCTCGCGACAACGGCAGCCTGGAGGCCCGCGACGATGTACTGACGTTCACCGGCCCCCCGCTCACAGAGCCCTTGGACGTCCTCGGCCGTGTCTCCGCGCGGTTGAGTATCTCCGCGGACACCGGTCATGCCGACGTCTTCACCCGCCTGTGCGACGTGGACCCACAAGGCCGCTCCGTCAACATATGCGACGGACTGGGCCGGCTGCGGACGGACGGGCAGGAGCCGTCGCGGATCACCGTGCCGATGAGTTCCACCGCCCACCGCTTCACCGTCGGTCACCGCCTGCGCTGGCAGATCAGCGGAGGCGCCCATCCGCGCTACGCCCGCAATCCCGGCAACGGAGGGTCGCCCGTGGACGCCACCACCTTCACACCGATACGTATGACGCTCCACGCGGACTCGGCGTTGATACTTGCGATGCCCGCCCACCACGCCGGGCTCAGACCTGCAAGGAACAGCTGACCTAACGAACCCGGACACTCGGCTCACTCTTCGACGCCGTCTTCGTCGGAGTGTGAACCGGTCGCCTTCACGGGGCCTGTCCGAAGGGGGCACGGCCCCACGACTTGTCGTTGCCGACCGACCGTGACGGTCCGCCCGAAGAACCCGACGGACCGTCACGAAAGCGTGAAGCTAGATCACATCAATCTCGCAGAACACCCCGTACCCCGGCCGCTCCTCACACCGCGCGAGCTCATGGTTGGAGATCTTGGTCCAGACGAAGGCGTTGACCTTCTTCGGATCGTCTCCCCCGTCTCCGTGGTCATGCACCCAATAGGTCGACTCCACCATGAAGCCGTCAGTGTCGGACCACGTGCCCCGGATGTCCTTGCTGCTCTTGTTACCGGGGAGCCACCAGTGGGTGCATGCAAGTGACCCGGCATTCCACGTAGAACACGTAGAAGAGCCGCCCGCGAAGTCGGCGATCTTCACGGTGTAGTTGCTGGGCAGGTAGTTGTAGACGACTCCGCAGATCATGCCGAAGGTGCAGCCCCCCATGGGGGTGACCTCGGACGTGGGTGCTGCCTTCGCGGTGCCGGACAGGACACCCGTGAGTAGCGTGGCAGCACCTATGAAGGTCCCGAGACGAGTGATCAGCTTCATGATCTGTTCTTGCCCCCTGGGTCGTGGTGCGGGCTCGCAAGTGAGCGACGCGCATCGGCATTCTGACATGGGCATGCCCGAGTTAGCCCCTGTCTCGTTGAGTTCACTTCAACTCGTTCTCCCGCTGCGAGTCGATCCTCTCCGCGTCGTGCGGCGGAGCACCGTTGACGACCGTCCGTCAGTACATCGAGCAGCAGAAACCTCCGCTCCAAGGTGCACGTCAGAGCACTCCTGAGATGCACTCATCCCCGGCGTGAACGTCGAGGCCTTCGGCAGGAGTCCCGGTTACGGTCGATCTCCACCCGCACCCTGTCCACATGCGGACGCACCTGAGCTCTCAGCTCGTCGCTCCAGGTCTCATCGCAGTAACGCCAGTTGAGATACAGCTGCCTGGCATGTTCGAGGACGGGGCGGTGTTCGGGCGGGAGCCGGGCGAGGGCCCAGTCGGCAGCGGCATCCTTCGACCTGATCTGGCCGGTAGCGAGCGTGGTCCAGACGCGCGCCAAGGTCAGTAGGACGTTTCGGGTGTCGCCATCCAGATCACCGAGCAGGCCGGGTACGCCCGCCACGCTCGCGCGGACGACGTCGGCCTGCGGGACGCGATCCAAAACCTCAGCAGGCGGAGGGCCAGTGAGGGGGTGGTTTCCGGCCAGTACCATGGTGATCAGCAGGGCCAGATCAGGCGTCGGCTCCGGCCGAGGAACCTCCCCGGCCTCGTACTCGGCGCGCAACCATTCCCCGTACAGGAAGTTGCAGGTCGGCCCATACCGCCACGGTCGGAGCTCAGCCTGGACGACCACGGTTAGTTCGACCGGGCGGGCCCCGTTCCGGGAGCCGGAGATCCCGAGCAGCCCTGCCAGAAGCGCCCGCCGCTCCCGCTCGTCCAACCCTCGCCGGGAGACGACCAGTACGTCCACGTCGCTCGCCGGCTTGAGGCCGCCGAGCACGGAGGACCCATGGAGGTAGGAGCCGATGGCCTCTGGCCCCAGCACCTTCCCGACCAGCCCCACGATCTCCTGAACCTGATCCGCCATTGCGCGAGTGTCTCCCGTGGCCAAAC
Source organism: Streptomyces cadmiisoli (assembly GCF_003261055.1). Lineage (NCBI taxonomy): Bacteria > Bacillati > Actinomycetota > Actinomycetes > Kitasatosporales > Streptomycetaceae > Streptomyces > Streptomyces cadmiisoli. The sequence goes on along the minus strand of NZ_CP030073.1, from coordinate 8,645,510 downwards.
CGATCGCACCGCATTATGAGGGTGGCTCGGTGAGGTGGGGACAGCCTGATACCTCCAGCGTCCTCGACGGATCCTGCCGCCATCCGGCCGCGAAACCGGGTGCCGGGTGCCAACTGGTTGAGGGTCGTGGTTCGAACGTGCAGTGTCGACCAGGTTCGTGGCGCCATGTTGGTGCTGCACGAGGCTGCCTGAGGTGACTTCCAGCGCGGGACTCGTCATGCGCTGGGATCCAACGGCTGAGTCGCGCCGCCCGGGGTGGGCAGGCTCGACCACCATGTCTGAGACGCTACTTGACGCTGTTCGCGTACCGCGCGCCGGGGCGTGGGCCACGTACCGGCCCGGACCGGGTCCCGGCGGTCAAGGCCCGTTCGTCCCGGGCGATCCGCGGCTGGTGCAGGCGATATGGCATGGCCGTTACGATCCCTCAACGCTCTGACCAGGTCGCCATCCGCATCCGGCGGGGCTCCCGGAGCGGTCGGCCAGCCGACTTCGACGCGGAAGCGTACAAAGCACCGCAACGCTGTCGAGAGGTGCTTCGATCAGCACAAGCAGTTCCGCACCGTCGCGACCCGGTTCAACAAGCTCGCGGACCGCTACCAGGCCGGACTCCGCCTTGCCTCGCTGATCCTGTAGCTCCGCGAGGCCGCGTCTGCAATGGCTTGGCCAAGTCAAGTCCTGCGGTCGGCCGATCCGTCGTTCGCTCGATGTAACGGCACCCGGCGGAGGCGCGCGGTCACAGGCGACGAACCGCCACTCAGCGCTGACGCCTGCCACCGAGAACCGCTCAAGCTACGATGAAGAGGCTCAACGGCTCGTGGGTCTTGTCGCTCCACGCTTTGATCGTCAGATCCGACGGGCTCGGCACTCCCAGCACGTCGCGCAGCGTCTTCACCAACCTGGACGTCGTGGCGTCGTACTGCGCCGTAGTGGCGGGCCAAGGCAACTCGAGGTGCCAGTTCGTGAAGTGGGGCACGTCAGGCGGGCTCCAGCCGAGCGCGACCAGCTCCGCGTGCTCCTGTTCCGGCAACGGCTGCGCGAGGAGCGGGCCCGGGCTGATGATCGCCTCGGTCAGCAGCATCCGCGGGGTCTGCGCGAACTGCACACCGCGGTCGCCGTACAGCAGGATCACGATGTCTTCATCGGCGAGGTCCGCCAGGTCGCGGCGCAGCCGGCCGAAGAAGTCGCTCCAGTCTTTCAGAGCGCTCAAGTCCAGGTCGCGCCGCTCTTCGAAGTACTTGCGCTCGGTCCAGTCGGCGGTGACCCCCGCGGTGGTGCGGGTGATCCGCACGACGCAGTCAGTCAGGTGCCATACCTGCGAGGGCGTCTTGCCCGGGTGCGACTCGTCCGCGGGGCCCAACACCGACTCGGCTGCGGCAAGCACCTCGACGAAGCTGTCGTTGATCGGGGCGGCGTCCTCGTCGACGGCCGGCCAGTGGCTGATGCCCGAGAACCGGATATCGAGGTTGCGGACCTGCCCGTGGGAGATGTTGATCATCTGCAGCAGTTTCCCGAGGTCCCACGTCGCCCGGGCGACGATCGGGCCGTCGGGGACCGATTCGACGGTGGTCCAGCCGAGGTGCGCCATGAGCACGGGGACCTCGTCGCCCGACCAGGCCCATTGCCAGTCGCGGACGACGGTCAGCGTCGCGTGCACGGCGGCGGCGTCGGCGGTCTTGAAGTCGGTCACCACTGCTCCTCGGGCTCGTAGCCGGTCCGGGTCGATCATGGCCGTCTGGAACATGATCCAGCTGTCGGGCCGTCCGAGTACAACGAAGGACTCGATCTGGCCCGCGACGAGCAGTTTATGCATGGCCATGGCGGGGTCTTGCTTTGCCCGCCATCACCGGTTGCAGGTAGACGTCGGTGACCAGCACGCCGTGCACGTACTCCGGTCGTCCGCCGGGCATCCGCCCAGTCGCCAGCGTGTCCACCGGCATCGGGCGGCGGTGGCACCTTGAGAAGTTGGTGGATATCGGTGTGGAGGATGGGAGGGAAGTCCCTTCACCCATATCCGGGACAGGGTCAAGACTGCTCCGGCATGGGCGCATCGGCTCCGGCTCGGTTCCGATCACCGTCCCCATGGGGAGGCTACCTCCCCTCCCAGTGGAGATGCGCCCGCGCTTGGTACGCCTCGGGCGATGCCGAAACCGTAGCCGTCGCCACCCTGCGTACAGATCAAGCCCGTGTTGCTATTGCGGCAGTTGCACTCGAATCGTCAGCCCGCCACCTTCACGTGGCACGGCAAACACCGTTCCGCCGTGAGCTCGTGCAACTGACCGGACGATGGACAGCCCGAGACCCACCCCCTTGTCACTCCCGGTGCGCTCGGTGCGCAGCCGGCGGAACGGCTCGAAGAGGTTGTCGACCTCGTAGGCGGGGACCACCGGGCCGGTATTGGCCACGACCAGGACCGCCTGGCCGTGCTGGGCCTCGGTGTCTACCTGGATCCAGCCGTCCGCTGGGACGTTGTATCGGATGGCGTTCTGCACCAGGTTCAGCGCGATGCGCTCCAGCAGCACACCGTTGCCCTGGACCACTGCCTCCTTGCGCTCGCCACGGATCTCCACACCCTTGTCGTTTGCCTCGGACCGTGCCTGGTCGATCGCCTGCGAGGCGACCTCCGCCAGGTCCACGGGCTTGCGCTCCACGATCTGGTTGTCGCTGCGGGCAAGCAGCAGCAGGCCCTCGACAAGCTGCTCGCTGCGCTCGTTGGTCGCAAGGAGGGTCTTGCCGAGTTGCTGAAGTTCCACGGGGGCGCCGGGGTCGGAAAGATGAACCTCCAAGAGGGTGCGGTTGATCGCGAGAGGGGTGCGCAGCTCGTGCGACGCGTTGCCCACGAAGCGCTGCTGGGCCGTGAAGGCCCGTTCGAGGCGGTCGAGCATCTCGTCGAAGGTGTCGGACAGCTCCTTCAGTTCGTCGTCGGGTCCGTCCAGTTCGATGCGGCGGGACAGGTCCGTGCCGGCCACACGGCGCGCGGTGCGCGTGATGCGGCCCAGCGGCGACAGCACACGGCCCGCCATCACATACCCGAAGGCGAACGCCAAGACCGCCAGGGCCACCAGGGCACCGAGGGACCGGTGGAGGAGTGTGTTGAGCGCTGCAGTTCGCCGATCTGCCAAGCAGAGATCGAGAATGCTGTTGAACTCGCTGATGTTTTGAGCCTGGCCGACTTGAGGGCAGACATCACTCTGCAGCCTCATGTCGTAGCCCTCGAGGATTCGAAACCCGGCATTGCTGTCATCGAGGGCACGGGCCGTCAGGAGGTAAATGATCCCCAGGAGAAGTATTCCCGCGATCAGGAACATGCCACCGTACAGCAGCGTCAGCCGTATCCGGATCGTTGGGCGAAGCTGTGATGGGTTCCTAGGAATCTCAGGCCGGTGCCAAGGCCGTTCGGGAGCCTCGATCGGTATTGGTCCAGGCTCATATCCCGGACGCGGCGGCTGAGTGGGTGTCTCTTTCATTTCAGCCATCTCTCAAACACGTATCCATGTGTAGTGCCACTGGGCGGTTGGCGCCCGCCCATCCCCTCGGTACTGCCACACTGGTGGAAGCGAGAGGTCTACCGAGATCGCTCGGCCGGGCGACGAAGACAGAAGGGTTCAACTTCTCACTGGTCGTCAAATCTCCGATGGATGCGCGCCCTTCCCGACGTGGTCAGCGCTCCATCGTGCCTGCACAGCACGTAAACAGCCGGTAAGCGCGCCAGCAGCTGCGGTAACGAGCTCGGCCCCACATCGTCCCTCTCTGGCATGTGCGTCGCTCGCCAGGTGAAGGGCTTCGATGGACGCGAGGGGCACCAGCTGTGGCCGGACAGATCGCGTCCCATGCACGCCAACCCGGATCGGCAAACTACAGGGCCGCGTCTACGGGAGGGAGGCGGAGACCGAATCGCGAGCATTTGGCGATCACGCGGACTACGCCCGCAGCCTCGCCACCTTCAAGCAATCCACCGGCCCGCTGAAAGCCCGCGATGTCGTCCAAGCCCTTGACCACGAACTACTGTCGAACGACATCACAGAGGCCCACGCAAGGCTGAAACGCCTGGTCAAGATCGACATTGATCGCCGAGCAGCGCGACCAGACCGTCAAGTACGCCACTGACATCAACACCGGAAACTTCGCCAGGCAGCGGCACCCGAGTACCGACCAGCAGCTCAAACCGCTCCATAGGACGACTCTCGCGTAGCACTGCCTGGCAGAGCATCGCGGGAGCGGCCGGCGACGAACTTCCGCCAGGATCACGCGCCACCGCCTGCCAGCCTCCCCCAGACCTCTCTCAGGTCCCAGCAGTTGCCTACGGCCAGCCAGCACTCCGGCAGCGCGACGAATCGGCTCCTTGCAGGGCGAGCAGGTTGGATTTCCACACGGGCGGGAAGGTCATTGCCGCAGACGCACACAATGCGGCATCTCCCACCCCACCAGAGCACACCACGGCCAACAGCAGGTCACCGGCCCGGTACGGGAATCTCAGTCGCCCCGCGGCAGGCCCGCCGCGCCCAGATGTCGGTTCGAGCCCTTTCCGTGTACCCGCCTACGTCAGACCCGGTTGGAGTATCGGTCCAGGAGGGCACGCAGCCGGTCGACGTCGTCGGCCGTTGTCAGTCCACGCTTGGGGAGAACCTCGATGCACATGATGTTGGGGTCCCGGCTGAGCAGCACGAAGTGGCCGCGTGTCTCCCGGTAGCCCTGGAGGACCGACCACTTCTGAATGAGCGTGCAGTGGTCGCTGCTGGTGGCGATTCCGGCCGGGGACACAGTGGTGCGGTACTCCCCCTGCCATGCGACGATCCGCTGAACCTGGGCGGCGTGCAGCCGCGGATAGCCGGCCACCAGCAGGACAACGAACAGGAACAGAACGGTAGAGACCACGTCGACGCTGCCCCGGTTGACGGTGCCCAACAGCCACTGCCCTACCCACAGTGTGAGGAACACGCCGCGCAGCAGCAGCCCCCACCGCTTGATCCGCTGCCGGACCCGTAGACCGACCAATGTGTCGGCGGGCTGCGGGTGGTACACGAGTTGCACCGCCGCCTCGCCCACGACATCGGCGGCGCTGTCCGCACTGTTGTTGGTGATTTCGCGGCCCTCGGCCATGGCCCCTCCCCGGTAAGACGACCCGCGGATCTTACCGGCCCTCAATGCCGCGACGACCGGCTGCCGTCGCGGGCAAGTCAGCGATCGCATATGCCGCGCCGCGTAGGTCGTGAGCTTCGTGTTCACCGAACTGCTGAGCTTCCGTCCGCTGCCACGGCTCTCCTGCATCGGCAGCATCCGCCTGTCCTTCGCAGACGACACTCCGCTCAGCCGGCCGCTGCTGGGCGCCTCGCTGTCCCGGGCGATCCGTTGGGACCTGATCGCCGAGCAGCGCGACCGGACGGTCAAGTACGCCATCGCTCTCCGGCTGGGCACCGCGGAGGCGGACAGGGCTGCGGCGTTTCACTCGCGGTGGCCCCAGGCACCCCACCTACCAGGCCCCGCAAGGACTCGGCCGGGCAGTGCGCGCGATCTTCGCCTGCAACTCCATCGCCGGCAGGCCTGCGCGGCGGAATCTACGGCGACAGAAGTCAGTAGAGGGCTTGTGGCTTGCTCTGTTACGGTCCTGTGGCCGGCCGCGGGACTCCGGTGCGACTTCCGGAACCTGCCTCTGAAGCAATGATTCGCAGCTCGTGCCCCTATTCCCCGGCCGGCATCCGCACCTGTGGGGGGAAGAATCGGATGGATTCGTACGGGGACCTCATCGCAGCCGACGATGTGCTGCTCTTCGTCAACGCGGCGATCACCTCCACTGGCCAGCGTGAATTCCACAGCGACGCGGGCGAGCAGCGGCTGTCCTTGGACTTTCTCCATGCCTACATGCTGGGGAACTACCGAGACCTGTACGCCGGGGTCCTTGCCCTCGACATCAACGACCACAACGCAGCGCTCATCATCCGACGGCTGCTGGAGACTACCGGTGACGCCACTGCCGACCAGCGTCGCAGCGAGGGCCGACTCATTGCGAGCCGTCTGGCAACGCTGCCGCCGCAACGCGTCTACGGGCTCTTCGATGCCCTGCGCCGGGCCGGGGTGAACAACCGCCGCACCCGCGCCATCATCCGTGACTGGCTGTCCGCCCGACCGGACCTGGCGTTCGATGCCGTGAAGTACCGCAGCGGTCTCAAGCGAGCCCTCCGCCACGCACACCTTTCCCCCGCCACCGAAGAGCTGGGAACTTTCCTGTTCGTGCCGCTGACCCGCAAGCATTATGCGACACCGCTATTGGAGACATGGCGCCGCGCGCACTACGAGCAGGCCGCACTCTACGAGTTGCCCTATACAGCTGCCGAGGGCTTCGCCGCCAAACACGGCATCCCCCGGAATGTGTTCCTGGAGCGTATAGCTCCACGCATGACCCGCCTGGAGACCTTGCGGCTCCAGGATTCCGCGCACAAGATCGGGACCACGGGGATACAGGCGGACTTGGCCAGGATGCCGCTGACGCGGTTGGCGACCTATGTGCTTTCACTGCCGGTCCAGGACCGCCTGCACCGACGCGCCGAGCTGACCCACGCCCTGGAATCGGCCGCCGGCCGGGTGGCTGGATCCCACCGTGGCAGTTGGGGCAAGGTCACCGCCGTCCTGGACGACAGCTTTTCCTCCTTCGGTTCGGTTCACAAGCGTCATCGACCGCTGGCCGTTTCCCTGGCGTGCCACTATCTGCTCGGGGCCCTCGCCGACAACTACACCGGGCTGTGGACATCCGGTCGGACTGACGCGCTGCTGACCTATCCGTACGGGCCGACGCCGGTGGGTCGGCGGATCCTCGACGCGCTGGACACCACACCGTCCAGGCTGGTGATCGTCTCCGATGGATGGGACAACGCACCTCCCGGCCTGGCCGCCGAGGTGCTGCGCATCTGGCGGACCCGGCTCGACCCCGAGCGTCACACCAGCATCGTGCATCTCAACCCTGTCTACGACGCAGCAGATTTCGACGTGCGTCGGCTGTCCGCGGCCGTGCCCACCGCGGGTATCCGTGACGCCGAGGACCTTCCCGCGCTGGTGGAACTTGCCCAGTTCGCGGAAGGACGGACCGGACTGGCCGAACTGATCACCTACATGGACACCCGTGCCGCCCGAATGAACAGCGGACACCACCAGGAGCGGGCGCGATGACCACTCTGGACCTGACCGGTCTCGCCACCCGCCCCTCACAAGTCTGGGGTGCCGTCCGTCTCGTGCCACTCGTGCGTGACGAACCTGTCAACGATCTCCGTCTGCACCCGCAGCTCTACGACGATGCGGTCGGCCTGGTAGAGGTCGACCCGCGACATGCCTATGTCTCCTACATCCCGCACGGGTTCGTCGCCACGTGGACCGGGGACGGCACGCCGGCAGCCGCCTACGGCACCCAGCTTTCGGCCGACGGCAACTCGCCTCCCCGCGCCACAATGAGCCTGCGCTTCCATCGCAGAATGGCCCGCCGCCAGGCCAAGGACAGGCTGCGGTTCCTCCCCATGCACCTGGCGCTGGAAGGCTATCTGGCCCTGCACTTCGGCGGTCCCTCACTCGCCTGGGAAGAGTGGTCGCAGCGTGCGATCCGCCAGGGCCTCTCCCCGCGGGTCGAGGAAGCCTACGTGGGCGCCGAAGTACGCGGACTCGCCGACGCGCTACGCGTCTTCGAGATCCACCCCAACCAATGCGGCGTGATGGTCTACGTCGCCGACGCGCTCGCGGCCGCCTTCGCGGTCCCGCATCCCGACGACTACCGTGCGCTCCACCCGACACTCCTGCAGGACCTGTACGGCGAACTCATCCATCACTACGCCACGCTGATGGCGCCGGTGCAGGACTTCCGTGCCCGCATCGCTGACACGCACATCCGCTCCCTGGCCCACCTGCGCACGGCTGTTGCGGAACAGGAGCGCGCCTGGGGGCATTTTCACGACACGACCATGGCGGGCGGTCTGCTGGATCACGCGTACACCTGGCAGTCGGTCTACCAGATGGGAGGCTTCACACTCTCCCGCTTCCTGCCGGAGTTCCGTCCCAAGCAGGACAGTCACATCGGTGAGGCCATCACTGACGGCAGGGGCAGGATCGCCTACCTCAAGACATTCCGTCTGTCGGAGAGTCAGGTCCGTCGCGGTCACCTTCTCAGCAGGCTTGCCGCCAACGACTGGCACATCGCGGACACTGCAGCCGATCTCGGCATCCATGAGGCCCAACTGGGCCTGCGCCTGGAGTCCGCCGGCTTCGGTTTCCTGCTCCGTCAAGACGTCCTGGACCGGTACCGCAAGCAAAAGCGCACGCGGAGCAGATGAGCTCGGCCTGGAAGCATTGCGGCTGAGCCACGATCACACCAGAGAGGCTTTGCCAGGCCCTTTGCAGTTGAGGGTGTAGTCGGACTGCGTACATGGCTGACGGCCGGCGCTCGCTCAGCCTTCCTCGTCGCGTTCCCTCTCGTCCCCGCGGCGACGGCGCGCTCGCTCGGCGATCCCGCCGGAGAGCTTGCCCTTTACCAAGCTGGCCCGGTCGAGGGTCTCAATGCCAAGGCTCTTGGCCACATCGACGCCCTTTGCTCCTGTCTCAAGCGCCTTGTCCCTCGCCTCCGCTGCCGCGTCCACCCATCGTCTCGCCTCCGGCGACCGGCTACCGGACTCAAGCCCGAGCCGCCCATGGAAGTCATGGACGCCGGTCGCGACATGGTTACTGGCCTGGACCACCGCCGGGGACTTGGTCGGGTGCAGCAGCACCCTCGCGTTGGCCGTCCCAGCAGCCACATTCATCCTTGCCACCAGACGCTCGGTGCTCCGCAAGATGTGTTCCAACCGGTCCGCCCGGGCAGCCTTCAGGCCGAGGCGATGCCCGTTCAGCTGCTCCGGAGACACATCCAGCACCCGGTCGAGTTCGAGCACGGCGATCGCGTCCTGCAGTTGGAAACAGCGAGCCAGTACAGCGAGCCACTCCCGAACGCGGTCTTCAGCTTCCTTGGCCGTTGCGGCGAGATCACCAATCTTGGTCTTGCTCTCCATCTCATCGGCTACTGCGTCGAGTTGACGCAATGCGTACGCCTGGGTTTCGGCGATCGTAGCCGGTGCGGTCTGAACCTTCGACCACGTGACCTCGTCGACCCTGCTCCTCTTCTCCCGGATGGTCATGGCCTCCTCGATGACGAAGCCGACTCCGATCATGCGGGCCAACACAGCGTCCTTCTGGGCGCGCAGCACGTCGTCGACCTTCTTGTCGATCACGGCGAGATAGTCGGTGATCTCGTCCATGGTCTGTTGCATCGCAACCTGCGCCATGATCCTCCCGGCATTGGCGAGAATCGCCGGGTTGGTCAGAAGCGATCGAGGCGCTTTCGCGAATTCGACGAATCCCCTGATCTGGCCCTTGTGCCCCTTCACGATACCTGTGCTGAGTCCCGTCTTCGAGCTTTCCCTCAGCCCGTACTTCTTGACGAGCAGGGCAGACTTCGGAGTCAGCTTGACCCAGCGACCGGAGTTGGCGGAAATCTCCGAACCGGCCTGAGCAAGTGCAGCCCCGGTATCGAAGACGGTCTTGAGCCGTTGCAGTCCAAGGTCTCTCGACGACAGTCCCTCCGAGACGAGGAAGCGTTCGACATCCGTTGCATTCCCGATGACCGCCAGTCCATCACCGTCACTGATCAGCTGAATCTCGTTGTCCATCGCCCGCTCCTCAAGTGGCCTCACGCAGTTGAGAGTAGTCGTAAGGCACGCGGTGATCGCCGGACAGAAGCCGACGTCTTGTGGTGATGGGAGAGCCCTCCCCGGCAAGCCACGATCCTGCCGGCCTCCTCGCACGGTGGTGGGCTACCTACACCGCCGTCGACGAAGACGACGACATGCTCGATACCGAAAGGCGCCTCACCGTCACGGCTCCCTTCGGACAGATCTGGCCCGGCCTCGCGCCCCGGCGGCGAACGGCAACGAACCCCGAGCAACTGGCCTCCGAGTTCGCGCAGGCTTTCCTCGCCGACCGCCCACAGACACACCTGGGGCCGGTCGCCACAGCGTCCGGCGCCGAGGCGTTGACTGCCGTGGGCTGGGCCGGGCCCTGCAACTACGGCAACGACACCGCGCAGCTCGCCGCAGTCGTTCGCGACGAGGAGCACCGGTTCGGATCCCGTGTCGTCGCGGTCGGCTTTGCCACGCTGCGCCTCAGCGTCGCCGTGCCATCGGCAACGAGCACGAGGCTCTACTGATCGCGGCCGAGCACTTCGCCATCTGCCCGGACAACACCTGGCAGGGCAGCAGACCCTGCGCACTGACCGCGTACGCCGAACGGATCACCGGCGCCCACCACTGGGACTTCTGGTGGGACTGATCCGGTTCCCAGGAAACGCTCACCCGTCCCGAGTGAAGCGGCCTTCAAGCGGTCCGCGCGCCCCGGCGGAGCCTGGTGAAAAGCCGAAGGCATCTGAGCGCGGAAAGATCGATAACCTGTGCAGCCTGGTATGCGGCTTTGTGATCAAGACTGAGGCGGTGCGCAAGTTGGGCGTCTGGACGGTTGTCGATGAAGCGGACCGAGTTCAATGGGAGATGCTCGCTGGTGAGGGCGTTGGACCGCTGCGTTTCGGGATGTCGCACGACGAAGCGGCCGCGTCAGTCGCAGACGTATTGAGCCCTGTCTCCACTCGTGGCGGCTATGGCAGCCCTGCGGCGAGTTCGGAATTCTCTCTTGTCGGTACATCGGTCGCGCCGGCTGTGACGACTTACTACGAAGCCGGCAGCCTGGCTTGCGTGGCAGTGAACGCACTTCGCGGTCCACAGATCACTTTGGACGGGCTACGGCTCGTCGGCCGTGTCCCGTCCATACTCGAAGACGCCTTCACCGAGTACACGTCCACGAACGGCCACGATCTACGGTACTCGCAGCACGCGGATCCAGGTTCTGAGACTCTCGGAGTCGTCCTGCGCGCTCAACGCGCCGGCGACGTCGTCCTGAGCAGGCCCGTGTTGGTCGCTCCCATCTGGGCCGAGCGCTGCTGTGATGTCACCGAAGGTTGCATTCCCACTGAGGAGTGGCGAGACCGCGTCTGGTGATGGGGAAGGTGACCAGCTTGGTGGGTCCCTGATGGTGGGCAGCGATCCTCGACCGGTCTCTTCGCCCAGGCGGCGGGCTGTCGGCCCGAGGTGCTGACGTAGGCTGCGCTCGTCATGGACACGCACGCCGAACCCGAGCCGACCTGGCACGTTCCTTCACGTGAAGCGATCGTCTCCGGTCCGCCGATCCGGCAACTCTTCCGGGACGTCATTACCGACCGCCTGCCGGGTCAGAGGCCGCCTCAGGCAGCAATGCTGTTTGACCTCGAGGTCGATCCCTCCTGGAATGACCGGAGCTTCCTCTCGGACTTCTACAACGAGATCCTCCACCAGGACACGTGCCAGTCGGCCACCGCCGACGGCATCGCTCTGCTCGCGGCGCTGGCTGTCGACGACCGGGTGCCGCCCCGTCAACGGTTCGAGGCAGTGCAGCTCCTGTTCAGCGCCGCCACCGTTTCCGAACGCCACCTCGCCGCAACCTGGCCGGCCGCCCCGCAGCATGCCGATCCCACCAGCGAGGTCCGGACTCGGGTTGCCGTCCAATCCTGTACCCCGGACCTGCTGGCCCGATGGTCAGCCGAATGCGCGGCGGTCCGGCTGGTTCTCGCCAGCCTCGCCATCGTCTTCCCGACAGACCGCACCCTGCCCGCCCTGACCCCGCGCCTGGCGGGCTTCGCCGACCAGCACCCGCAAGGCACCGACGTAGGCGACTACGTACGATTCGTGCTGGTGCTCGCCGCCCAGGCCGACGACCGCACCCTCAGAGCAACCGAGGAACTCACCGACGCCTACTGGACGGGCACAGCACGCGGAGTGCCGACGCGGGCACGAGCCCTCCACCTCGTCGACCAGATGCTGACCAAGATCAGAACCGGGCTCACCCGAAGCACCGGACCGAGCACTACCTGGCCCTCGGAGTTATGGCGACGGTACTCATCTGCTCCCGTCGCCGGATGAGCTGAGGCATCGTGAGCTGACAGTGATTCTGGCTGGTCAGAGGCCCGACGGATGGTTTTGCGAGCTTCCCTCAGGGGGGCATCACGCGGGGTCGGTTGGAACAGTGGCCCGTTCTGTGCCAGTGCCACCGTCCGGCAGAGCACAACCAGCCACCCGTCCCCAAGGCCGCCGCTGCTCACCTGCACCCGCCTGAAGGGGCTCGAATTGACGCACCAGCGGTTCCCGGGACGAATCTGTCCCGCAGCCGAAGCGCACCCACCCTTCACAGACCTGTCCGACATACCTTTGACACCCGTTGTTCGCGGAAGCATCACCCACCCGGCAATGCGGGTGTTGCAGGGTCGACGGACGTGACAACCAGCAACCCTTTGCGCACCCTTGACCGCCGCAGGTTTCTTGCCCTGGCGGGCGGCACCCTGGGCGTCCTCGCCGCAGGCCAGCTTTCCGAGGCGCTCTCGGCGCGAGCCGCGGAACTCGACCCGGCCCCCTTCACGCTCGGCGTCGCCTCCGGTGACCCCGACCATCACAGCGTCGTCCTGTGGACCCGCCTCGTGCCGGACCCCCTGAACGCCGAGACCGGGGGCATGCCCGCGACGCCCGTCGAGGTCCAGTGGGAAGTGGCGCGCGACGAAACGTTTCAAAAGGTGGTCGGCCGCGGCTCTGTGACCGCGCTGCCCGAGTCCGCCCACACCGTCCACGTGGTCGTCGACGATCTGGCACCCAACCGCTGGTACTGGTACCGCTTCCGCTACGACGGGGTCCACAGCCGCACCGGCCGGACCCGGACCATGCCGTCGCCCGGGACGAAGGCCGACAGCATGCGGTTCGCGTTCGTCTCTTGCCAGTCCTGGACGGGAGGCGCCTACCCCGCCTACCGCGATCTGGCCGGCCAGGACCTCGACTTCGTGCTCCACCTCGGCGACTACATCTACGAGACGTCGAACGGCGGCCTCACCGAGTTTCGCCGCTTGCACGCCTTGTACAAAACCTCCCCCGACCTGCGCGCCGCTCACGCCCGTTTCCCGTTCATCGTCACCTGGGACGACCACGAGGTCCAGAACAACTACGCGGCCGACGTACCCGGCGGCGCCGGAGACGGACGTCCGTTCCTGGAGCGTCGCGGCAACGGCTACCAGGCCTACTACGAGCATCTGCCGCTCCGCCCCGAGCACCGCCCCGAAGGCCCGGACATGCCGATCTACCGCCGCCTCCGCTTCGGCAAGCTCGCCGAGTTCAGCGTGCTCGACACCCGCCAGTACCGCACCGACCAGGCATACGGCGACGGGCGCAAGGAACCTGGGCCCGAGGTCTGGAACCCCACCCGCACCATGACCGGGTTCGAGCAGGAGAAGTGGCTCCTGGACGGGCTGGACCACTCAAAGGCTCGCTGGAACGTCATCGCCCAGCAGACCATCATGGCTGCCTTCGACTACGACCTCGGCCCCGGGAAGATCGTCAACCTGGACCAATGGGACGGATACGCGGGGGCGCGGGCCCGCATCCTCGACTTCGTCGCCGACCGCGAGGTCTCCAACCCCGTGGTGCTCAGCGGCGACTGGCACACCCACTGGGTCAACGACCTCAAGACCGACTTCGACGATCCGAACTCCCCAGTCGTCGCGACCGAGTTCGTGGGTACCTCGATATCCTCCGGCGCGGGCTGGGACGCGGATGTCCGGGCGGGCCTGGTCGCCAATCCGCATGTGAAGTTCTACAACGGCAGCTACCGCGGCTATGTGATGTGCGAAGTGACTCCCGACCGGTGGCGCGCCGACCTGCGGATCGTCCTCAAGGGCGGGGAGGCGGCCTCTCCGGCCTTCACACTCGCCGCCTTCGAGGTGCGTGACGGTATCCCCGGCGCCAAGCGGATCGATGCCGGCGACGGACTGGTCGGCCGGATCACCGACCGGGTCACTGGCGCCTCCCTGGCCAATGTCCAGGTCACGGTCACGGCGGCGGACGGCACCCGGTTCGCCACCAGTACCACCGACACGACCGGCGAGTACCTCGCGTTCGCCCCGCCCGGCGAGTACACGGTTGCCGTCAACGGTGTCGGCTACGAGCCGGTCACAGCCGTTGCAACGGTGCGGGAGGGTGTCCAGACCCGGGGTGACGTGGCTCTGGCACGCGCTGCGGTCCGCGCGGGCACCGGCCACTCGGTGCCCGGCCCGCAGTCCCAGGCGACGGCCTCGGACGTGGTGCTCTCCAACAACCTGCTGTCGCTGGCTGTCTCGGCCGGCTCCCAGGACCCCCAGTTGGGCGCAGCGACCTTGGGCAAGCCGCTGGATCTCGCGGCCATCGGCCATCTGGACCAGTTGGACTGGATGAACCTGCCGTACGCGTCGGTGGCGCAGCCCCGGGGCTCCAACGCCTGGCAGCAGCAGACCGTACGCTCCGCCTCTTTGGAGGTGCTCTCCGGCGCAGGCCCGGTCGCCTCGGCCCGGGCAACTGGGGTGAGCACCCAAGTTGCGGACCTCGAGGTGGTCACCACCTACTCGGTGACCCGGGACGAGCCTTGGGTCACCGCTGCGAGCACGTTCACCAACCGCGGCACCGCTGCCCGCACCTTCTGGGTGGGCGATGTGCTGGACCACGACGGCGCAGGCCAGCGCAGCGGCGTCGCCGGCCACGGTACCGTGACCGCCTCGGCACCAGTCGACTTCACTCCGACCGCGCCGTGGATCGGCATGACCGGGTCTGACGGGCAGACGTACGGTCTGCTCTATGACGAGCCCGGCTTCACCGCGTACGCGTGCGGGATCTGGGTGATGAGCCAGCGCCAGGTCACACTCGACCCCGGGGCCGCATTCACCCTGCGCCGCAGGATCGCCGCGGTCCACAACGGGGGCGCGGACGATCCGTTCGCGGTGCTCGCCGACCTCTGATCCTGACCAGATTCGTCCTGGTCTGAAGAGCGAACGCGTTCACAACAATCCGGTGGCCCTCCCGAACAGGGAGGGCCACCGGACACTTTCCCCGAGGCCCATGGCCCGTAGGGTCCGTTCGCTGACCGGGTGCCACGACTTTGCGTGCGGCGACCGTGGCCGGTGTGTGGAGTCACCGAAGGGCCGCAATATCGTCACCGCGCCCCCGGTGCGACCGCGCCTGCTCAGGAAGTGCGCCATGCGCTCTTCAGCCAGGTGAGGTCGGACTGCGCGGTGCTTTGGATGTCCTGTTCGCGTGTGAACAGTTCACTGGTCTTTGTCAGGACGAGGGTGTACGGGCGTCCCTGGCGACGGGTCTCGTGCCGTACCGGCAGTGCGGCGGTGTCGATCCGGGTGTGTACGTGTCGGCGTCCCGCCTTTGCCAGCGGCCATTCATGGATCCGCCGTGACCGGGAAGTGAGGAACGCGCCCAGGACGTCGCACAGGTCGCACCCGCATCCGGACCAGGTAATCGACCAGTCGTCCGGGTCACGAGGGGTCCGTGCGACGATGGCGGCAAGTCGCTCCGCGCAGTCTCGCGCAATCACGCCGAAACCCGCTGTCCGCTGGGCGTCGGGTGAACGCAGGGCCGGCATCAGGCATTCGAGAACGTTGTCCCCGCATTCGCGCAGGGTGCGTTGGATGATCTGGCGCAGGGCGTCGTCGACCGCCTGGAAGAGCCACGTCAGCGGCGAGCCCAACTTGCGCAGCCGTGGACGGCGGATCTCGGCCCGTGGCAGCTCGACCCCGTCATGCAGATCGGCACGCACGAGGCTCCAGGCCCCGTCGAGCAGGGCTCGGGCGGCCGAAGCGGCACCGGCGGCACGCAGCGCACGGCACAGTTCCGGCAGCGTGCACGTCCAGTCGGTCTTGCCGGGGCGCTCGGGCCCGAACCACGCGGCGATGAGGCTCTGTGCCCAGGTGTCGCCGTGCCGGTGGGCCGCGGCTGCGAGCCCGTCAGCGTGGCACGGTGCGAGCGTCTCCAGCCGGAACGGGGCGAGCAGCATCGCGGCGGTGGCGGCGCTGTCCAGGCCGGCCGCCACTGCGAGCGCGGATTCCAGCAGGTCGGCCTGGGTCTCGGTGTCCCCTGCCACGGCTGTGCGCCAGAACGGTGCGAGTG
The DNA here is from genome assembly GCF_003261055.1 of Streptomyces cadmiisoli. NCBI lineage: Bacteria > Bacillati > Actinomycetota > Actinomycetes > Kitasatosporales > Streptomycetaceae > Streptomyces > Streptomyces cadmiisoli. The sequence goes on along the minus strand of NZ_CP030073.1, from coordinate 8,629,458 downwards.
ATTTCGCGGCGGCGCCGGCCCGGGTCGTGTCGTCGGCCTCTATCAGGGCGCGGAGTTCGTCGAGGGCGTGGCGCGGCCGGGCTTCGGCGCGTGCCGCGAAGGCCCGGTCCCGCTGTTGTGGCCACAGGACGACCGCGCCGCGGTGGTACCAGCGGTCGAGGGTGTTGCCGTAGTTGCCCATGTAGCCCTCGTATGAGGCCTCGTAGGGTTCGAGGTGGGCGTTCGGCGTTGTGGCGGACACTTCGTATTCCGGCACGTGCAGCGAGATCACATCGCCCTGCGTGCCATCCGGGCGGGTCAACCAGGTCAGGGTGATGTCGTCGTCGATCAGTTCGCTGAGTTCGTAGTCGCCGTCGGCATCGGTCCCGCCGCCGTCTTCATCGGGCTCGCCCTCTTCATCCTCCTCGTCGTACCAGTGGTCGTCGTCCCAAGCGGCGTCGCCGACCGGGTACGCGCCCCACGTCTCCTGCACATCGGCGAGTGCCAGGACAGCCTCGCATCCGGCCTGTTCGGCGGCGGCGCGCAGCAGCGCCGCCCGGTTGCGGTCGGGCCCCTTGAGCCGGTCCCAACACAGCCCGCGCTGGGTGTAGTCGTGGTCGAGCAGGTAGACAAGCCGGTTCGGCGGATCGAGGGGCCGGGATTCGTACTGAGAGGTGGCTGGGGTGGTGAAGTGTTCGGTCAGACAACGCGTCAGGTCCGCAACGGGGCCGGATCCGTTCGTCGAAGGCGGGCCGTGGGCGAGCAGGTTGAAGGTGAGCGTCACCCGGTAGCCGGACCGGACGGGGGTGACCTCGTGGCGGCAGTCGGCGTAGAACGCCACGAGACTCAGCTCTGTCCTCGAAGCGTGGTGGGTGCGGCGGTCACCTCCGTGGTGGATCACGAGTTCTCCGCCGGTGTGAGCCGACGGCAGCGACACCACCAGGGTGCCCAGCATCGCGTCGTCCTTCTCCGAGTCCTGGTGGGGCAGGAAGAACTGGCCCTTCCCGTACACCAGCAGGGAGTGCGGCTCGGCGCGCAGGGACATGGCCGGGGGAAGACCGAGCTTCTGCCGTAGCTCGTCCAGCGCCTCCCCCAGTATCGACGACCAGTCGGTTCCGCCGAGCGTGAGCTGGTCGGGGGTGATCTCCCACGTGTCACGCACGGTGCTGTCGCTCAGTGTTTCCTCTCCCCGCCCGAACATGGCGGGCCGCGCCACCGAAATCAGCTTCCGCGCCTGCGGCGCTCGCAAGGGAAGGGGTACGGGGCCGAGGTCGGCCACTTCGATTCGCAGGGAGTGTGCCGGAGCGAGGAGTTCGGCACTGTAGGACCCGGCGGGCTCCGTGTCGTCGAGCAGTTGCGCGAGTTGTTTTCGTGCGGGGCGTGCCATCCGTCTGCCTCCTGGACGGTGTTCAGTTTGTGCGACCGGTTCGCATGGGCGGGTGGCTCCCAGGGGCAACAACGATGTGCCGAAAGGCCCACCGTCTTCCCTCGGAAGTCGAACGCCCCCCTATTCTGGGTGACCGGTTCGCCGTGCATGCGTCAGTGTGCCCCACCGTCGTGCCTGCCCGGGAACGATCGCGAATTCGGCGCTCTGTGGTGGCGGTAGATCGCCGGTGACCCTCGGCACCGGGCCTGACGGTAGTTCAACAGGACGCCGCTGGCGCATGATGGAGGCGCCCGTCCCGTCAGAAGCGAGGTGCCGCGTTCCGATGAAGCGCAAGACCAGAATCCTGCTGGCGGGCTTGGCCTCCGTGGGCAGCGCCGTCGCCGGCGCGGGCCTGCTGCACAACCGCCGACCCGACCGCAGGGAACGTCTCCACATCACCGTCTTCAGCGAGCCCGGTTACCTCGGCCGCAACGAGACGCTGGCCTGGACCGGCGGCGCGCGCGAGATCGTCCCCCTCACCCGGATACAGCTGCCACGCATCGGCTCGATACGGCTGGAGCGGCTCGTGTACCGCTTCCAGCCCGACGTGCGGCTACCGAACATGTACATCCTGTGGCACGCCCTCACCGAGCGCCCCGACCGCACGGACCCCGAGGACGGCGTGGCCAGCTTCATCGCCATGCACCAGCTCGCCGGCATGTTCTCGGTGGGCTTCTGGGAGCCGGTCCCCGAGTCCGAGGCGCGGTCGGGGGTGCGGCTCTGGGCCAGGCGCCCCGACTACCCGCTGCCCGCGCACGACGAGGCGGAGCCTGCCGTTGCAGCGGCTTCCGATGAAGCCACCCCTCCCGGCGACCAGCCCTGGCACGACGTGCTGGTCAACACACCCGACCTCGGTTCCTGGAGCACGTGCACCCGCTACTTCGAACTCGGCTACCACGCCAGGAGCGGACCCCGCCGCTGACCCCCGGCCGTGATATGCCGACCGCGTGTGGATGACGATGTAGTCGACCACGCTGCCTCTGCTGATCTTCGACGGGCACAGGCATTACCAGTCGTCGTCCGCCCGCTCACCGGGCGGGCGGACGAGGCCGGTCAGGTGGCGAGCGGCGCGGCAGCGGGTTCCGGGTCGGTGCCGTGTCCGGGGCCCGGGACGCCCACCGGGTCGTGCGGCGGCTCGGAAAGCTGTTCGCGTACGTAGTTCCAGACCACGGCGATCAGCGCAGCGGCCGGGACGGCGAGCAGGCTGCCCACGATGCCTGCCAGGCTACCGCCCAGAGTCACCGCGAGCAGGACGACCGCCGCGTGCAGGCCGAGCCCTCGGCTCTGGATCATGGGCTGGAAGACGTTGCCCTCCAACTGCTGGACGACGACGATGATGGCCAGCACTATCAGGGCGTCCGTCAGCCCGTTCGACACCAGAGCGATGAGCACGGCGACAAACCCCGCGAACAGGGCGCCGATGATCGGCACGAACGCGCACACGAAGGTGAGCACGGCCAGCGGGAGAACCAGCGGGACGTCCAGGACCCAGAGGCCGATGCCGATGAGGACGGCATCCAGCAGACCGACCGCCGCCTGGGAGCGGACGAAGGCCCCGAGGGTGTCCCAGCCGCGCTCCGCGACGGCCGGGACGTCGACAGCGAGGCGCCCGGGGAGCTGGCGTGCGAGCCAGGGCAGGAACCGCGGCCCGTCCTTGAGGAAGAAGAACATCAGGAAGAGGGACAGGACAGCTGTCACCACCCCGTTCACGACAGTGCCCACGCCGGTGGCGAGGGTGGTGACCAGGCTGCCGACGCTGCTCTGGAGACGGTCGGTCGCGGAGTCCAGGGCGGTGGTGATCTGATCGTCGCCGATGTTCAGAGGCGGGCCCGCCGCCCACTCCCGTACGCGTTCGATGCCCGCGACAACTCCGTCGGTCAGCTCACCGGACTGCGAGGCGACCGGGACGGCGATGAGCGCCACTGCTCCGGCGGCGACCGCGAGGAAGAGCACGGTCACCACCGACGCGGCCAGGGCCGGCGGCCAGCCGTGACGGCGCAGGAACCTGGCGACGGGCCAGGTCAGCGTAGTCAGGAGCAGGCCGATGACAAGGGGCCAGACGATCGGCCACATCCGGCCGAGAAGCCAGAGCACCACCGCAGTCCCGACGAGGACCAGCAGCAGCTCCGCCGATATGCGCGCCGAGGAACGGAGTGCGGCACGAGTTCTCGCAGGGCTCAAAGAGGCAGACATGCGATCACCCTATGCGCCGGCGCTCTCCTAGGGTCGCCTTGGCCGGCCGATTGCCTGCACGGGTCCCGCCCCCACCGGACGAGCGGACCGACAGACGCCGTACAGCGGTCGACGGGCCGTCAGTCGGTGAGGTGCCGCTCTGATACGAGGGAGCCGTGGCACAGCCGGTGGCGGCCGCCCTTCTCGGTAGGTTCCTGAACCCCAACAAGTTGACCTGCAAGGGCTGTTGACGGCTCCTGCTGTCGCGCCAAGATCCGGTCGGCTGGGAGACGGTGCACGGATTCCACTCAAACCCCGTGACAGCGCCACCCATGCCCGAGCGGCTCAACCCTCCCCGCAGGAGTCCAGTGGCTTGACTTGGGGAGCCCGGACGATTCGCCCCGGCGAGTTCGCCGGTCCTTCGCCTGGGTAGCTGATGATGTCCGACTGGGCTTCCAGGTGGCTCTTCTCGTCCCTGACCCACTGGGCACCGTCCTTGTCAGTAAAGAACAGTCCCAATATCTCGAGTCGCTGCAACGCGTTCAGTGGCCGCCATGTGCCGTTCCCGCGCGGGATGCCTGGGCGGACACCGTGCTGAACGTCGATCTTGTTGACGTCTGCGACTTTCCAGCGGAGACCGACGGTCTTCTCGGAGAAAACGACCTCCGAGCACGGGGGGAGGCTGCCCAGCTTGATCACGAAGAGCACCAGACCACGTGGCGGCTGCTGGCCGTTGAGCTGCGCTGTCCGTGCCTGGAATGCCACCGACACCTCGTTGATCGGGTCCAGGCTTCGGTTCATGACGTGCAAGCTCGACTCGCGGTCGCTGTTCCAGTGGGAGACGAGCACTGCCTGCCCTCTCGCATCCTTCTCAGAGATCCGGCGGGATTGATCGAGCTGATCCTGTGACACCCGCGCCTGGTAGAACGTGGCGATGGCCGTGAGCAGCAGCGTGCCGGCACCGACCAGAACTGCTGCGACAGTCCCGATCTGTGCCCAGTCGTCGCGTTGCCACCATTGCTTGATCGGCCGCTGAGCTGACGCCGGGGGTACAGGAGTTCGCCGCCGTGCCGGCCGTATACTCGTGCGCCGGTCTGAACCACCTTGCATGCGTGCCTCCTCGCAGCCGTTGAACAGGGGGACGCTCGTGAGTCACGGGTGGATCCCCGCCTCTACTGCGACGACGACATAGCAGGCCTGCTGCTCTACACCGCCACCAGCGACTCGGCAGGCAGCCTCGGCGGCATCGTCGCCCAAGGCGAGCCCGACCGGCTGGCCCACACCCTTCAATCGGCCCTCGCCCGCACCGCTTGGTGCTCCAACGACCCACGACCCACTGTGCATGGAGTCCGAGGCTGCCGTCGTCGACAACGTCAACCTCGCCGCCTGCCACGCCTGCGTCCTGCTGCCCGAGACCAGTTGCGAAACCAACAACAGCTTCCTCGACCGAGCCATGCTCATCGGCACGCCGACCGGCACCGTGCCGGGATACTTCGATAGCCTTCTGCACCGCCCATCGGGGGGTGAGGCGAAGCGAGACACACCGCGCGCGCCCATCCCCCAGGGGTCGGACTCAGCGTGGCCAGCGCCGCTCATCCAACCGCACGCACCGCTGCGCCGCCTCCAACGCGGACTCGCGCATGGCCGCTGTCTAGACCGCTGCGGTCAGAGACACCCCCGAGGAGGTATCGAACGCTGCTGCTGAGTGCGATCACGACGTTCCGAGCTTTCCCGGACAGTTTTGGTCGCCGGGCTGAGCCGGCGTCAGTTCGGCACACCCGTCACAGCGCTCCGGCGCGAAAGAGCGGATCCGGTCCGCGAGCGGCGGCGCTGGAGCCTGCGGCTGGTGGACCGGGTCTTGCAGACCGCCGCGTACCGGCCGAGGCCCGTGACGGCTGACCCTTCCTGACCGCCGGCCACCACAACTCGCAGCGCGCGCGGGTCTGTCGTCGGATCTGAGCGGCGCGGCTCTGGGTCAATGCCAGGCAGTACGCGCACCCACAGGGCCGGGTGCCGGCAGTGGCTCGACCGCCCCTGCAGCCCCTTCCTGACACTCGTGTCGGCGGAACCGTTTCACCCGGCACCGTGTCCTCCCTCGCAGGAGGTGGTTCCACGCCGCGGTACCACCTGTGAAGGGGGATGGCCATGGGGCAAATTCGCGAGGGGGCACGACTAGGGGCTTGGGCCGTCGCCGGGGTCATCGGCCTGGCGGTGTTGTACGTGATCGGAGCGTTCGCCTTCGGCAGCGCGGCATGGATCACCGCGCCGTTCCGCGCTGAAGTGGACAAGCGTGAGAACACCGTCGGCTCGGGCGAGTTCCGGCAGAACACGTACGAGGAGTTTTTCGATCTGTGCGAGGCCGTACAGAACGCCGAAGGGACGATCCAGGCGCTGCAGGAGGAGCGGAAGACCGCTTCGGAGACTCGCACGACGCAGATCGATCAGTCGATCACCGCGCTGAAGGCCACGCGGATCGAGTCGGTCAACGCCTACAACTCGAAGGCCGCCCAAGAGCATCGCGCGCCCTTCCGAGACAAGGATCTGCCGTACCGGCTGGATGCCGGCGCGGAGCGCACGACGTGCACCAACTGAACCCCATCGCACCCCGGGAAGAGGGCAGCACCGCATGAAGAAGTTCGCACGCATGGCCCTGGCCACCGCCGTCGCGCTCGTTGTGGGCCTCGCCGTGACGTCCTGCACCGACGACTCCAGCCAGGACAAAGAGAACAAGGCCAAGCAGGCAAACTACGACCACCTCGTAGCCCAGCAACCGGCGGGCCGCATGGAGTACTCGCCGACCCGCGAATCGATCAACCAGTGGATCAAGACGTGGGGGCAGCGGGGCAAACTCTCGTACGTCTACATCCAGAACGCCAAAGGCGAGTACGGGTACTTCATCATGAAGGGCCTGCCGGTGCCGCGCTGCAAGATGCTCACTCCGACGGAGAAGGTGGAGTCCTCCTCCAACGGCATCGCGGTCCTCGCGCAACCCGGCATGGACGGTACATACTCGTCGGGCTCCACCTGCAACGCCTACTACGGTTTCGACGCCACGACTGGCGCGTACATGGAGTTCACGGTCGGTACGAACCAGTCGTTCTTCCTGTTCGACAAGCCCATGACGATGCCGGAGTACGCCAGCGCCAAGCAGTTGGGACCGACCTCGGTCAAGGACGTCGACTGACATGCTCCTCGCCCTGAAGGACGTGGATTCTGGCCTTCTCCCCCGGTTGCTGGGCCGCTGGGCGGCGCGGTTTCCGGTGGGGAATCCGGTGAAGCCGACAGCACCCACGCTGCTGGAACTGTCTGGGTATCGACCCGGAAGCCGCAGGTCAGCTCCCTCGCTTGAGCAGGCCACAACCTCACCCGGATACGCTCCGAAGCAGCTTTCACCCACTTGGCCGAGGTGGACCCCTCCAGGCATCCACCCGGGCCGTGCACTACTGGCGTTCTGACAGCAGGGATGCGATGGGGTCGTCCGGCGGGCAGCCTCCCAGGTACTCCTGGAGGTCGCGGTGGAGAAACATGTATCCGCCGCCCACCCGCCGGAGCAGCACGCGATCTTCGCCGGAGCGCAGCAGTCGTTCCAGGTCGGCGGGCAGCAGCCCGGAAGCCTTTGCGCCGTAGTGGGCGGCTCGGTGCCGCAGCCAGGCGCGCCCTGGCCCGGCGGTCATCATGAAGGCCAGCGTGGCGGGCATCGCAGCGAGGAGCGCCGTCCAGGGACCGCCCATCGCCATCACGAGCACCGCTGCGGCGAGCACTGTGACGGTCAGGATGAGCAGGAGCCTGGCCAGCCGCCGCAGCGAGGCGGCCAGCGCACCTCCTCGAACCGCAGGCGGCCTCTCGTGATCGGGAGCGTTGCCTGCGGCAAGGATGCCACCGCAGCCGAGAACAACTCCCACAGCGGACGATTCGACGATCGTCCCACCGGCCAGCACCAGGGCTCCGCAGACCAAGGCGCCGAAGATCACCCAGGTGACCAGCCCACGCAGTGCCGATACCGCGGACCAGGTCCAGCCCGTCGCGGCGTAGATGTTGTAGGCGTCCTTGCCGACCACAGGTGAGGACACCCGCTCGGCGCGGCGTGACTGGAAGACGACTCCGAATGCCAGGCCCACCGCACCGCCCAGGATCAGGGCGCCGCCGCAAGCCGCGAGTAGTGCACCGCTCACGCCCTGCACCAGGGCACCGAGCGGCGCCGCCGACCAGGCACCGGCCAGTGTGGCCAGTTGACCGCCGACAAGCCCCGTGCTGGTGTGGTCCCAGCCGAGCCGACGGGCGAGCCGACCACGCAGGCCGCGCCGTGGAGCAAGGGGCCAGGGAGGGTTTCGGTCGGGCAGCCAGGCAGGGGTCATCAGGTCTGGGTAGAAGATGGTCTGCCCTTGACGTGACATCAGGCGCGCGAGCCAGACAAGGTGGCGGTAGGTCGTGGCAGGCTCAAGGGCGGCTGTCGTGCCGGACCCGTCGGCGGAAGCCCGAAGTGCCCGTACGCGGTGAAGCATCTGGTAGACGTACAGCCCGAACAGCGCTCGGCGGTGGTCTCCGTCGGGCAGAGCCGTCCCTGGTTCCAGGCGGGCAAAGGCCAGAACGGCTACGCCAAGCATGAGCGGTGTCGTCAGCATGCCGGCCAGTGCTGGTTCCGTGTGCACTGCCTGGCGCAACGAAGTCAGGCGAGGACCGCCCTCCGCGAGAGTGCGGGCTATCTGTTCCTCGCTCAACGGCAGTACGCGTACGGCTCTGGACACCGGCAGTTTGCGTTGGAGTTCCCGGAATTCCTGTGTGCGGCTGGTCAGGACCAGGGAGCACTCGCGGTAGCGCGGATCGGTGCAGAACTCCTCGATGGCTGCGAGGCAGCGATCTCGCAGGGTTTCGTCGACTTCGTCGAGCCCGTCCAGGAGAAGCATGACCGAACCCGCGGCGAGCCAGGTCGTGGTCTGAGACGTGTCCATCATGTAGCGCTGACGCGCCTCGGCGGCGACCCAGCCGGCCAGCCCGTCGGGGCCGTCTGCCCAAGTGGACAGGAGAAGAACGATCGGTACGGGGGCGTGCTCGTCCGCGCGGGCGGCGTCAATCTGGTCGGCCGCGAGGCCGAGCAGATGCGTGGTCTTGCCGGCCCCGGGGTCGCCGAGTACCAGCATCCGGTGGCCCGGGCGGTCTCGCACGAGGTCACGCAGTCGAGTGCCCGTCGGCAGTCGTGGGCCATCGGCCAGGGCCAAGGGAGTCGGCGAACCGTAGGGGTCCACGACGGCGCCGCGCTGTTCACCGAGGCCGACCTCCAGTTGCACAGCCGATTCCAGTGAGTCCTCCAGCGCATCCCGCACCCACAGCCGGTCGGTGACATCCAGCAAGTAGCGGCGTGCCCTCGCTTGCTTGTCCGCATGGAGCACGGTCAGCTCCTCGCCCGCTTCGGCCTTCCTACGCCGCAGAGCAACCGTGGTCGCCCCCACGAGTACCCCGCCGCCCACGATCAGCACGCTCATTCGGGCGGAACCCCAGCGTGCCATGACGAGGAGGCAGAGCGACAGCAGCACGACAATCAGGATGAGGAGCCTCGAGATCGGGTCCCCAGCACGGCCGGCTGCGGGCGTCACGACATTGATCTCGTAGTGATTTACCGACGAGCCCTCACCCAGCGCGTTGTGGTGCGCTCCGGCTCCCGCCACTTTGTTGTCGTCGCCGTTCACGCGCACGCCGTCGCCGTCCGGCTCCAGCGTGTTGGTCAACTGGCTCGCCTTCCATAGGGCCCAGACTGCGCGACCCTGATCCGAGTCGATTTCCGGCAGCCTAAAGCGACTTGTCCAAAACTTAGAGGCAACGACAACTATTGACTGAATATGGGCTCTTTACCGACTTCTCTGCATATGGGCGCCGAGATCGAGCACACTGGTGAGCGGTAAGGCAATCGCCCCAGAGCAAAGAGGACTGCATGGCCGATCGACCGTGGAGCAATTGGCGCACCATCGGCATCACGGCGGTGACTTTCCTGATCACCACCGCCATTGCCTGGGCCGTGTGCGCATGGCTCGGGTACCCGAAGCCGGGCGGTAACCGCTGGACACTGTGCGCGGCCTTCTCCAGTGTCGTGGCGACGACCATGGCGACCGTAGTCCATCGCAGAGACCGGACAGAGGCAGTCGGAGCCACAACTGTTCTGGGCGACGACAACCGTGTCGCTGGGGCCGCAGCTCAAGCCAACGACTTCGGCGACCATGTTCGGCCCGGGAGCACTGCACCTCCGGCGGCCCCTCCGTCGACGGGGCCCGCAGGCGACCCCGCAGATCCCGAACCCAACGGCGGCACATACGTACGCGGAAGCCGCAACCGCGTTGCAGGTCCGGGTGCGGCCCACAACCGCTTCGGCGACGGGACCCCGGCACAGACCGACGAAACCGGGCGGGCGTACCCGGATCCGGGCACGAGGTGAGAGCGAGTTCCGTGGTGTGCCGGTGGGACCGCCGGCACCGACGATCTCGGCGACCGTTGACGCCGCCGCGTGAAACGCAGTCAAGGGCCCTGCGTCACCGCGTTGATGTGCGCGCCGCTCGCAACGCTGCGCTGTCGGTTCTCGCGAGCGATTTCCGGCACCCGCTTTGAGCCGGACATCGGGAACGGTCATCACGGGAAGCTCAAACGCCGAGGCCAGATGGCGTACAAGGGCGAGAAGGCAGCCATCCAGGTCAGCCGACGCTGGAGCGTCGTACGAACGCACGCATGCCTGGCAGAGCACCTTCTACCGCCTCGCCGGCTGCTACGAACACTGAGCCGCCGTAATCTTCGCCCTCTTCGACCGGGCGGACACGATCATCACTGTCCGCAGCCTCATCCGCACTGCCCGGTGATCGCACCGATGGCATGCTCGGCCCTCGCAATGTCCGCGACCGCAGGGCCGAAGCCACAAGCGGCGTCGGTCACAATGGCGGGCACCATGGACAACAGGACCCCACAGCCGACGTGGCAATTCGCCCTGCCCTGGGCCGAACTCGACGTGTTCACACGCGGCCCCGTCCCTGCGACACTGCAACCCACTGCCACGGTCCTCGCTCATCTCGAGGACCGCTTCCGTCCGGCCTTGCTCCGGACCCGTCTCGGGCCGGAGGGCGCCTACGCAGCAGTCTGGCCTGCGGACCGACCACTCCCCCAGCACCCTGGGAACACGGAACGGGCGCTGGAGGACCTGCGAGACGTTGTCCTCGCACAGATCCATGCCCTGACCTGCCATGTCTGCACCGTGCGTTTCCAGGGCCTGTACCCAGACCCTGGCATCCCATTCTTCGGCCGCCATCTCGCATCACACCGACTGATCAACGGGTGCCCCGGGTGCGGCAGCGACTTCGCAACCTCCCGGATCCAGGCACTCGTCCTGCTGCCGCCTACCTGACAGCCCGCCGCCACAATCCGCGACTACCTCATTCGGCACAAACGGTGGCCCAATCACGCCGATCAACGCGAGCTCCTATTGCTCACCGGCTAGGTACCCACCTCACTCCCTGCACACCTGCCCATGCCGAGTACGCCACTGCGGCGTGGCCACACCGGCGAGGATTACCTCGACCACACTGGAACAGACACCGGCAGAGCGACAGGGGCAGACGAGCGGTGCGCTCCAGCTCGCCCTGACCCTCTCCACCGCCGTGGTCGCCGGCCTCGGCGGCGCTGCACTGGCCATCGCCAACCAGTCCGACTGCACCACCCGCGCAGCGCTAGCCGGACACTTTGCCTTCACGGCGCTGCTCGCCCTGTACGGTCTCTTGCTCTCCCGGCGCCTGTGGCCCGCAGAACGATGGAATCGACCAGGAGCGGCCTGCCGAACGCGGGGCATCCAGAAACCGGGTGCGCCTGTGGCATATCTCTGCGACAGGATGTGCGCATGATGCGAACCGCGCGTGCGCTACCCCCCCTCCTCCTGATACCAGTGCTCCTCACAGGATGCGCCGCGGACAACAAGAACCGGGCGGAAGGAACGGCCGCCGACAGCGCCGACCTCGACGCCGCCGCGCGCTCCTGGGGCGTCGCGCCGGAACTCGTCTATGTCACCAAGGTCTCCGGCTTCACCGTGTTCCAGGAGTCGGTCGGCGTGTACGGGGACGACGAGTTCGTCGTCGCGTATCGGTCCGAGAAGGGTGCCGCCGAGTTCGGCCTCTTCGTAGATCGCAAAACGCTGACGGCGGAGAACTGCCCCAAGCAGCCGATGGTCGAGGGATCCGTCGAGCGGGTCACCTGTGAGCAAGATGGCGACGCGTGGTACCGCAAGACAGATGACCACCACGAATACGCGGTGCCCGACAACGGCGTGGTGATTCGGCTGAGCGCCGACACGGATGAAGTAGACCGCACCGTTCTGCGCAAGGCAGCCGAGGCGGCCCACCGCCCGGACGACGCCGAACTGGCGGCACTCCTGCCGGCCACGAACGGCGTGGACACCTGAGCAGATCGCCTGGGTGGCTCTGTCCACCCGTTTCGACAGCAGTTGTTCAGCGCTTCGGGAGGCAGCCAGGTCGCGGCATGTTCGATGTTCATGAGAAGCGACAGCACCCGCGCGCCGACGAGCATGTTGCCGCTCCACGCGGACCCTGCAAGCTACTGGATCCTCCAGTAGCGCGGATGGTCGGGATCGGTGGGGCAAGCGATTACGTTGAGCTCGCCGGGGTGGACCACGGTGACCTCGGTGGGGTTGCGGACCGAAAGGCAGGCAGGTCTCGGTCCTAGCGGCCGATGGTCGGCGTGGCTGTCGGGTGCCACTCGCGGCGGAGGAGGCCGAAGACCCAGGAGTCGGAGACGTCGCCGTTGACGACGCAGTCCTCGCGGAGGGTACCTTCGCGGGCAAAGCCGAGCTTCTCAAGGACTCGGGCGGACGCCACGTTGCGGGTGTCGGTCTCGGCCTGGACGCGGTTCAGGCTCAGGGTGTCGAACGCCCACCGCAGGACGGCGTGCGCGGTCTCCGTGGCATAGCCACAGCCCCACGCGGCGGCGTCGAAGACGTAGCCCAGGGACGCACTGCGAAAGTCCGGGTTCCAATTGGTCAGGCCGCACCAGCCGATGAACGCGCCGTCGCGCACGCGGTCGACGGCCACCCGTGCTCCCGTGCCTTCCTCCTCGATCGTCCGGCAGGTCGCGATGAAGCGGCGGGCGCGGGCCGGTTCGGTCCACGGCGGGGAGTCCCAGTAACGCAGCACGTGGGCGCTGCTGTGCAGCGCGTAGAGCGGCGCCGCGTCGGCGTCGGTGAACGGCCGCAGCCGCAGGCGGGCGGTGTGCAGTTCGGGGGTGGGCAATGTCATGCGGAGCATCCTGCCGCGCCACGCTCGCCCCCGACCATCCGTTTATCCGGACGGTCGAGGCGCGTACGTCCTCGGTGACGCCGGACGCGCCGCATGGGCGGTGAGTCCGCAGTACCGTGCCATATGTCGAGCAGACGGCGGCCGTACTGGCGCACCCTCGGGACGCCGACCAGCCTTGCCCTGTACCGGACCCCGGACGGATGGAGGTACGTCGTCCACTTCACCGGGCCGGCCCGCATCGCCGACGGCGCGCTCGCCGGTCCTCCGCCGTCGTAAGAACCGGACATCGCGCAGGCGGCCCTGGTTCAGAAGGCGGAGAAACGCACCCACCGCCGGCTCGACGTCCTCCGGCACGCACCCGATCGATTGGACTGGTCGACCGGCACGGTCACCGGATCGGGTCACCGGATCGAACCTCTGCTACGGCTCCGCGTCCCAGAGCGCTCCCAGGGCAAGCAGTTCGTCCCGGTACTCGATCCGGTCCGTCCACGGAGTCGGCCAGGCTTCCGCGCCCAGCCAGGCGCCCGCGAAGGCGCCGGTGAGGCAGGCGATCGAGTCCGAGTCGCCGGAGGAGCAGGCGGCTCGGCGCAGGGCGGTGACGGGCTTGTCGGGGAACTGCAGGAAGCACAGCAGGCCCGTGGCGAAGGCCTCTTCGGCGATCCAGCCCGCACCGGTGGCCAGGCACGGGTCGGTCTCCGGTGAGGCGGTGCGCACGGCCTCCTCGAGCCTGTCGAGGATCTCCAGGCACTCGTCCCAGCCGCGCGCGATGAAATGCTCTGGGGTGGGGTCCTGAGCACGGGTCCAGAGGTCGCCGAGCCAGGTGTGGTCGTAGCGGGTGCGGTCGTCGTAGGCGTACGACCGCAGTCGGTCGACGAGTTCGGCGGGGTCAGCGCCCTGGGCCAGCAGGTGCACGGCGCGGGCGGTGAGGTCCGAGGCTGCCAGGGCCGTCGGGTGGCCGTGGGTGAGCGCGGCCTGCAACTGGGCAGCCCCTGCGCGCTGTTCATCATTGAGCCCCGGGGCGAGCCCGACGGGCGCCACACGCATGTTGGCGCCGCAGCCCTTGGAACCGATCTGACTGGCGTCCTGCCAGACCCGGCCATCCGCCTTCAGCAGATTGCAGGCGGTCATGCAGGTGTTGCCCGGGGCCCGGTTGTTCTCCGGTGACTGGTACCAGTCGACGAACTCCTCGCGCAGCGGCCGCTCCAGCCGCTTCGGGACGAGCATGCCCCGACCCTGAGCAGTCCTGAGTGCGCGACCGACGGCAAGGGTCATCTGCGTGTCGTCCGAGACGAAGGCGCGCTTGGGCAGCTCCATCTCCCGCCAGGGACCGCACTTGTCGAGGATCGAGGGCACGTCATTGAACTCGGTCGGAAATCCAAGGGCATCCCCGAGTGCGAGCCCGATCAGCGCTCCGGTCGCGGCGCGCTTGGTCGCCGTCGTCGTGGTCATGTTGAAAGCCCCTTCCCCCATTTATCGTCAAGGCGACAGTAAGCGGCGGGACGGGCTTCCCACAACCTCCGGAGCCTGCCCTGATCCAGCCCGGTCCAGGGTCAAGACCCCAGGCCCGCTCCGCACGGACTCCGTAGGAGCTTGAAGCCGCTCCCCCGCCACCCGGAGCCCGACGTCTAGCCGGGTCGGCGACGGCCCGGAGACAGTCGCTGGTCATGCGCCCCCGACGCGGGCGCCTCGGCCTGGCCGGCCGGGCGCCTGTTCGCCGGCCTGACCGGCGCTCCTGTGCGCGCGGGTGCTGCTCGCTTCCTGACGTCGCTGTCAGCGGCCAGTGCGACGATCTCCGGACGGTCACGCAAGGAGAGACATGGGCACCTGGGACATCGGCCCCTTCGACAACGACACCGCCGCCGACTTCGGGGGTGACCTGGACGAGGCAGCATTTGACGACCGTGCGTCCATGATCCGCAGGGCACTCGAACGCGCCGCCGACCCGACGGACTACCTGAACACGTCCGACGGTGAGCGAGCAGTGGCCTCGGCCGCCCTCGTCGTCGCCCAGCACCCTCACGGCGAGCCGGCGTGTTCGAGCTACGGCCCGTCAGAGCCGCTCCCGGAGTTGCCCTCAGAACTGCGAATGCTCGCCGTCGACGCTCTGGACCAAGTGGTCTCCGAGCTGTCTGAACTCGCGGAGCTCTGGGCCGAGGCCGCAAGAGGCCCGAAGTGGCGCCAGGACATCGCCCGCCTTCGCGACGTCCTTGACCCTCCAGTCCCGCCACAAGAGGAAACCCTCTTCGACGTCTGACCGCTCACTCACGGATACGGGCCGACAGAGCGTCCGCTGGGACCGCTTCCGGCTGCTCGTGCCGCACCACCCGGGCGGGCGATGGCCGGATCTGGAACCGGCACCCGCGGCGCTGCCGCACGGATGCCGGGCCGGTCAGGCCCCGTACAGGTCCGTGCGCCGGTCGGTGAAGACGTCGTTGTGCGCGCCGAGGCGCTTGTTGCGCGCCTCGGCGAGGTCGCATGTGGCGATCAGCAGTTCCGGGTCGTCGCTGGGCCGGTGGCCGGCCAGCGGGAAGCCGTCCGGGTCGGTGATGACGGAGCCGCCGGTCCAGGTGACCCCCCGCTCGTCGCCCACCCGGTCGCAGGCGGCGACGTACATGCGGTTCACGGCGGCGTTCGCCTGGACGCGTACCACCTCGGAGGGGCGTTCGCCCTCGGGTCGCGGAAAGAGGGGCCAGTTGACGGGTGCGCAGAGCAGTTCGGTGCCGGCCAGGGCGGCCATGCGCACCCACTCGGTGAATTCGAGGTCGTAGCAGACCATGACGCCGATCCGGCCGACGGAAGGGATGTCGACGACGGCGGGCGGTGCGTCGCCGGGGGTGAAGACGTCCTTCTCAGTGCCGAAGAGGTGGGCCTTGCGGTAGACGGCGCGCAGCTCGCCGGCCGGGTCGATCAGGACCGCCGAGTTGTGCAGGCGCCCGTCATCGCCGCGTTCGGCGAGGCCGGCGACAAGGGTCAGCCCGTGCCGGCGGGCCGCGGCGGACCAGGCGGTCACGGCGGGCCCGTCGAGGGGTTCGGCGAGGGCGGCGGCCTCCCCGGCGTCCGCGAACACATAGCCGCTGTTGGCGAGCTCGGGCAGGACGACGACGCGGGCGCCGGCCTCGGCCGCAGCATCCACGGCCCGCTCGGTGGTGGCGAGGTTGGCGGCCGCGTCGCCCACTCGGAGGGCGACCTGCGCGCAGGCCACGGTCGTCGTCATGCGTCGCTGCCCTCCAGTTCGGCCTCGCCCGCCGCGGCGGCAACGCGCTCCGCCTCTAGGTCGAGGCCGCGGGTGAGCACGTAGTAGAGGGCGCCGCCCACGATCAGTCCGACCGCGAAGGAGACGTCGAAGCCACCGATGGCCTCGGCGATCGGGCCGGTGTAGAAGGACGTGGTGAAGAACGGGACCATCGCCGCGAAACCGACTACGTAGGCGGTCAGGCCCTGCCAGGACCAGCGGCCGTAGATGCCGTTCTGGTCGAAGATCGCGGGGATGGCGTAGGTGCCGCGTCGTACGAAGTAGAAGTCGACGAGGTTGACCGCCGTCCACGGGATGAGGAAGTACAGCATCAGCAGGACGAAGTTGTTGAAGCTGCCGAGGTAGTCCTCGGGCAGCAGCAGCGCCACGATCAGGACGAGGAGCTCGATCACCACGATGCCGGTGACACGCGAGCGGATCGTGGGGCGCACGGGCCGGAAGGCGTCGACGGCGCTGGTGGTGGTGAGCATCGCGCCGTAGGCGTTGACCGCCATGATGGTGATCAGCGCGAGCGCGGAGACGATGACGGCGAAGGTGCCGAACCCGGGCAGGATGACGTTGCCGACCTGGCGCAGGCTGCCGATGGCGTCCGGCGTGGGCAGCGACGATGCGAGCAGCGCGCCCAGGGACATGAGCCACACCGCGGAGAGTGCGGCTCCGGCGTACGTCCACCAGATGACCTTGCGGGCGGAGACGTCGCGCGGCAGGTAGCGGGAGTAGTCCGAGACGTAGACCGCGTAGGAGATCTGGTAGCCGGCGGCGGCGCAGAAGACGATCAGGAATGCGGACAGGGAGTGGCTGCCGGAGCCGGTCGCCTGCGTGGGCTCGAGCTGGACCAGCGCGCCGACGGTGAGGATGCCGAAGACGACGATGAGGACGTAGGTGAGCCAGCGCTGCACCAGGTGCAGCAGGTCGTGTCCGACGACGGCGAGGACGACCGCGATGCCGATGAGAATCGCGTACCAGGTACGCGGCCCGCCGGGCAGCACGGTGGTCAGCCCTTGCGCGGCGAGGACCACATTGAAGACGTTGAAGCCGACGTAGACGAAGACCACGGCCGCGAAGGGCACGACGGCGCCGCGGATGCCGAACTGGGCCCGCGACTGGATCATCTGCGGCAGGCCCATCCGGGGACCCTGGTTGGCGTGGAAGGCCATGAAGAAGGTGCCGAAACACGCACCGAGCGTGACCGCCGCGACCGACCACGCGAGACTCAGCCCGAGAGAGGGACCGATGAACCCGGTCACCATCGTGGTGAGCACGAAGTTGCCGGTGAACCAGAACGGGCCCTGGTGCCAGACCTTGCCGTGGCGTTCACGCACCGGCACGTAGTCGATGGACCGGACCTCGATCAGGCCGCCCGGCGAACCGCCGCCGCGCTGGCCCTCAGCCTGTGCGTCTGTGGGAGCACTCATCGCAGCTCCTCCCCTCCTGCCAGTGTGCCGGGTCCGTCACCGCGGGGGCAGGTGGACGCGGGCCGCGGGATTGCGCAGCCGCGACAGATGGAACCTAGCCTTCCGCCCGCTCCTCGCCGATGGCCCACAGGGCGAAACCGGCCCGCGGGCATGGACACCATGTACAGTCCGGCCGGGCGGCGTGGAGACAGAATGGAGACATGGCTCTGCTCGTCTCCGACCTCGTCGCCCACCCTGAACTGCAGCTGACCGTCGTGGCGGGCGGCGAGCACCTCGACCGCCCGGTGCTAGCCGCGCACGCTTCGGAGCTGGTCCGTCCCGGCCCGTGGCTGCAGGGCGGCGAGCTGCTGATGACGATGGGCCTGCTTCTCCCCATGGACGTGGCCGCGTGCCGCGCCTACGTCGACGACGCCGCCGCCGGCGGGGCGCACGCCCTGGCGCTCGGGCTCGGACCGGAGCTGCCGTACCAGCAGGCGCCTGGGCCCCTGGTGGCGGCGGCTGCCGAAGCAGGGATGCCGCTGCTCACAGTCGGACGGGAGGTACCTTTCATCGCGGTGACGAAGACAGTGTTCGCCGCGCAGGCGTCCGAGCAGCGCGCCGCGGTCGAGTGCGCTTTCGAGACCCAGCGCCGCCTCACGGCGGCCGCCGCCGCGGGCGGGGGCCTGACCCCGACGCTCGACGCCTGGACCAGGGCCACCGGTGTCCGCGCCCACGTCACGGACCCGCTCGGCCGGGTCATCGCGGCCGACGGGAGCGGGGAGCAGGAACCCGGCGGCAGCAGCGCCGACCTGATCGGGCGGGTCGCCGCGGCGGGCATCCGCTCCAGCGCGGTGGCGCCGGGACTCGAGGTACAGCCGCTCGGCGCCCGCCGACTGCGCGGCATGCTCGTCCTGTCCGGAGACATGGGTGCCGACGCCCGCATGCTCATCCCAGGGCTCGTCTCGCTTCTCTCCCTGGAGCTGGAGCGGCGACACCTCGCCGACGAGCCGGAGCGGCGCCACAGGGCAGCCATGCTCGGCAAGCTGCTCGACGAGTCGACCACCGCCGAACAGGCCGCCGACGTGCTCGCCGGCGCGGGACTGGCCGCCGACACGGTGTGCGGAGTCGTCGTCGAGGTACCCGCCGACGACGGTCCGCAGGCCGCACGCGAGATCGCCGCCGACCTCGCACTGGCGGTACCCGGCGGACTCATCCGCAACCGGGGCTCCTTCGTCGAGGCGGTCGTCGGCGCGGGACTCGACGTCGACGTCGTCATCACCCATTTCGCGCCGGGCTGCCCGGCCGGCATCGGCTCACCCGTCCCGCCCCGTGCCGCGCGCTCCTCCCTGCGCGAAGCCGCGGGTCTCGTGGAGATCAGCCGGGGCACCGGACGACCGGCGCGGGCCCGCAGGGACCGCACCAGCGGGCTGCTGCTCGACCTGGGTGACCGGTCCGCCCTGACCGGCTATGCGGACGCACTGCTCGGGCCGCTCGACACGGCCGATCCCTCCGGCTCGCTCACCAGGACCCTGGCGACCTGGCTTGACAGCGGCAGCTCGTGGGACGAGACGGCCCGCCAGATGGGCCTGCACCGCCATACCGTGCGCAACCGCCTCGACAAGATCATGCAGATCACCGGTCGCCGCCTTGACGACGGGGACGACCGTTTCGACCTGTGGCTGGCAGTCCGCGCGCGCCGGGCGGCCCGCCGCGTCTGACGGCGTCCGGATCAGTCGTACGGATCAGGCGTCCGCATCGGTCGTCGGGATCAGGCGAGGCTGAACCACCGGGCGGCTCGCGTCCCGGCGAGCGGGGCGGCGGCCGTGACGCTGCTGTTTGCGGCGGGAGTCAAGCTGAGGGCGGGAGGCAGCCGCATGCCGGCCGGCTTCGTGCCCAGATCCGTCTCCGTTCACGACCCCATCCCGCACACACCTGTCCGGGAGTAAGGTTCCTGGCCGTGAGCGAGTACCAGTACTACGAGTTCCTGGCCGTGAGCGAGTACCAGTACTACGAGTTCCTGGCCGTCGACCGCTCCCTCGACGCCGAACAATTGCAGCAGGTCCGGGCGCTGTCCACCCGGGCCCGCATCTCCTCCACGCGCTTCGTCAACGAGTACCACTGGGGCGACTTCCGAGGCGACAGCACCAAACTCGTCGAGCAGCTCTACGACGCCCATCTGTACTACGCGAATTGGGGGAGCCGCCGCCTGCTCCTGCGCCTGCCCGCCACCGTCCTCCCCGCCAAGAAGGCCACCGCCTACGCCCGGAACGAGGCGCTCACGGTCTGGAGCCGCTCCGGCCACACCCTGCTCGACTTCTCCCGGGACGGCGAGCACGACGAGGAGTGGGAGTTCGAGACCTCCGCCGAACTGTCCTCCCTCATCGGCCTGCGCGCCGAACTCGCCGCCGGCGACCTGCGCCCCCTCTATCTCGCCTGGCTCGCCGCCCTCAGCGTTCGGGAGCTGGACGACGACGAGGGAGCGGAGTACGCCCGCGAGATGGAACCGCCCATCCCCTACGGACTGTCCCAACTCACCGGCCCCCAGCGCGCCCTGGTCGACTTCCTCGAGGTCGATACCGACCTGCTCACCGCCGCCGCCCAGGTCAGCGAGCCCCGCCCCTCGCCCGACGGCCCCCAGCGGCACGAACTCACAGCGTTCATCGCGGCGCTGCCGGTCCAGGACAAGGACGATCTCCTCCTCGCTGCCGCCTTGGGCACCGGTCCACAGCCGGGACCTGAACCGCTACCAGGCCGCTCGCCCCGCCCCGGCCACCCCGCCAACCCCGTGCCGCAGCGCCGCCGAACTCCTCGATGCCGCCCAGCTCCGCCGCACCGAACGCGCCCGGCGCGAACGCGAGGCCCACCGCAAAGCCACCGAGAAACGCGCCCGCGCCGCAGCACAGGCCTACCAGCGGCACCTCGACCGCCTCGCCCGCAACCTCGACAAGGCCTGGCAGGACGTCGAGAATCTGATCGCTCAGAAGAAGCCCACCACCTACGACGCGGCAACCACCCTCCTCAAGGATCTCCGCGAGATCTACAGCCGAAGCGGCACCCTTGCCGACTACGACCAACGGGTCGCAGACCTGCGCGCCGGCCACCGGGGCAAGCCCGCCTTGATGCGGCGCTTCGACACCGCCGGCATCCTCAACCCCTGATCCCCGTCCGGGCGCTGCCCGTCCCGAACCCTCGTCCGCGCAGGGCACGCAGCACGTTCGCGTTTGTGGAGCGCGCCGCCGAGGCGGTCGCGATGGCTGCCGGAGTTCATGGTGCCCGTCCGTGTTCGTGCCGCTGGATGCGCTGCCGCTGACGGTGAACGGCAAAGCGGGACGGGCAGCGCCGCGCGTGCCCGCGTCGACGTACGGCGTGCGGTCGCCGGGCCTTTCCGGTCCGTTGCTGACTCGCAGGGCGAAAGTGACGGATTGCGTGATCTCAACTCGGAACACGCTCCTCGCCGGTTCGCCGTGGCCGCGCCTGCCCACCGGCACGGAGCCGAGGGGCAGGCGCGGCGGAGTTCCGCCGCCGGTACAGCGGTCAGTGGCCGGCCACGGTGCCGGACAGTTCGTTGGTGCCCTTCGGAAGAGTCACGGACGTGAGCTTCTCGCCCGTGTCCAGGTCGAAGGCGTGCAGTTGGCGCTTGGCAGGTTCGGAGACGTAGGCGGTGTGGTCGCGGACGAACAGCGTGGGCCTGGGCTGCTGCCAGTCCAAAGGCTCCGTCCAGTCGCCGACCGCGTCGATCTTCTTCTCCACCGTGCCCGTCTCGGGGTCGATGACGTGGAGGATGCCGTTGGTGCCGAGCACGAGCGCCTCGCCGTGCGGACCGCGGGCAAGTGAGCGGAAGGAGTAGCTGGTGCCGAGGTCGACCAGGCGCAGCGTCGCCGTCTCGGTGTCGATCAGCGAGACGCGGGAGGGCCGCTCCAGCTCCGCTTCCGGGTCGGTCTTGTAGTCGCCCAGGAGGATGGGGGAAAGGTCGCTGCCCCGCTGGTTGCCGATGCGGCCATAGCCGTCGGGCGCATCGACCTTGGTGAACTTGCCGTCCTTGTAGAGGAGTACGCCGTCCTCGCAGCCGACGGCGATCGCCTCGCCCTTCGCGGCGGCCTCGCCGTGCACGCCGGGGCAGTTCTCGGCGCGCTTGATCTCCTTGTTGTTCTTGTCCAGGACCAGGGCGCCGGTGCGCTTCTCCTCGGTGCCCAGGGTGCTGAGGAGTTCGCCGTCGGTCAGCTCGATGGCTACGCCGTGGTGGGGCTCGGCGGAGGTGTAGTTACGGGTCTGCGGCTTACCGCCGTCGGCGAGGTCGGCGGGGTCGAAGACGTTCACCTCGCCGGTTCCGTCGGTGAACAGGACCGTCTTGCCGGCGTGCTGCACCACGTGACCGGGCTTGGAACCCTTGAACTCGGCGTCGGTGAAGGTCTGCCGGGCGGCGTTCAGTACACGGAAGCCGCTGTCGCTGGAGATGACGACGTGGTCCTCGTCGCCCGCGGGGTTGACGCGGTTGAAACCGGGCAGCTCGATCGTCTTCGCCAGCTTCAGGGTCTCGCCGTCGAGGACGTACAGTCCCCCGTCGTAGGAGGCGACCAGCGGGTTCCTGACCGCGGCCGTCTCGCCGCGCGACGACTGCTTCGGCTTGGCCTCGGAGGAGGCGTCGTCGTTGCCGCCGCAAGCGGTCAGCGCCACGGACGCCGTCAGGGCGAGCGCCGTGCTCGTGAATGTTCTGACGCGTTTCGACTTGTCCATCGTAAGTTTCCTCTCAGGCCCTCATGGGGTGGTGTTCGGGGGTGGGGCGGTCGGCGGTCGGCCCGCCGGACCGCATGGAAAACTCGTTCAGTCGCGGGTGAGGCTCTTGGTCATGGCCGAGGTATTGGCGCGCATCAGCTCCAGGTAGGTGCCGGCGCCCCTGCCCTTCTCGGTGAGCGACTCGGAATACAGCTCGACGACGTCCACGTCGCCGCCCATCTCCTGACTCAGGACCTCGGCCAGCCGGGTGGGCTGGGAGGAGTCGGCGAACACGGTGCGCACCCCGGCCTCCTCCATGGCCTGCGTGAGGGAGCGCAGGTCGGAGGAGCTGGGCGAGGCGAGTGTCGTGCCACTGGGGATGACCGCGCCGATCACGCGGAAGTCGAAGCGGTCGGCCAGGTACCCGAAGACGTGATGGTCGGTCACCAGGGCGCGGCGGTCCTCGGGTAGGGCCGCGAAGGACTTCTCCATCCAGGCGGTGAGCTCGGCGAGTTGTCCGTCATAGCGTTCGGCGTTGTCCCGGACGGCCTTCTCGCTCACGCCGTCGACATGCTCGACCACTTGGTCGGCGATCAGCCCGGCGGCCTTGCGCACCCGGTCCGGGTCTGTCCAGAAGTGCGGGTCGGGCTCGCCGGCCTCCTCGACCGGACCGCCGTCCTCGCCTGCGTGAAAGGTGAGCGGGTCCACCGCCTCGCCCGCGGCGAAGGTCGCCACACCGGACTCGCGGGCGGCCGCCACGTGCCGCAGTACGTTCTCCTCCAGGCCCAGCCCGTTGCAGACGACCAGGTCGGCGTTCTCCAACTCGGCGGCCTGTACGGCCGACAGGCCGAAGGAGTGCGGGTCGGCGTCGGGCTTCATCAGGACAGTGACATCCGCCTCGTCTCCGACGATCTCGCGGGTGATGTCACCGAGGATGTTCGTCGTCACCACGACCGAGAAGCGGTCCTCAGCGCTCGCGCAGCCGGCTGCCGTACCTGCGCAGACAAAACTGACCAGGGCGAGCAGCAGGGCGCGTGCCCGCGCCGTTCGCACGCGCGCGTTCATCGTCCCGCCTCCACCATCAGGGACGGCCTGACGTCCAGGTCGAAGGTGCGGGAGATACGCAGGTTGTCGTTGTAGTCGATCTCGTACACACGCTTGCCCGCCGGATCGTTGAGGTAGGCCCGGCTCCGGTCGACCTCGATGACCGGGGCCGCGGTCTCGCCGGTCGCGGCCTCGGGGATGTGCTCGATCAGTGGTTGGGTGACCGCGGTCTCCTTGCCGTCGACGATGTCGTAGCCGTGGAGGGCTCCGTCGGTCTCCAGGACGATCAGTGGGGAGCCTTCACCCGCTGCGTTGGCGGCGACGACAGGGCCGGTCTCCACTCGTGTCCAGGCACGCTCGATGACGTCCAGGACCCAGACGGCGTTCTTCCCGGCGCGTGCGGTGAGCGTGGTGCTGCCCGCGCGGTGCCGGAACTCCGTGGCCCGCTCCACCGTGGGTACGTCCGCGCTGTAACGGATCTTCTCGGCGTTGAACGTGCCGTCGTTCCCATGGATCAGCAACGCTCCGTCGGCGCACCCGAGGACGATCCCCCGCCGGGTGACGGCGTCGCCGCGCGGATCCTGACAACCGGCCTCCGGTGTGGCGACGCGCTTGCCCGCACGATCGAGCACGACGGCCTTCGCGCGGCCGTCCCCGACGTCAGTCAGCGCGATCAGGTGCTCCGCATACGGCACCACGGCGCCGGTGTAGGTGCCGGGAAGGCGGACAGGGGTACCGATCGCGCTCGTCTCCAGATCGGCGCGGGTGTAGACGTCCGCAGCGCCGTCCGCTCCGGTCACCACGGTCACGCCCGCGTCGCTGCGGATCCGGGTGCCGGTGCCGCCCGGCAGGTCGCCGACGTCCTGGACCTTCGCGCGGTAGTAGTGGACGTGGTCTCCGTGGTCGACCGTCCAGGCGCCGCCGTCGACGACGTGGGTGCTGTCGGGGCCGTGGAAGTAGCCGAAGCGGCCGTCCGTGGTGAGTTCGGTGACCCCCGTTCGGCGTGCGGTGCCGTGCACTTTGCCGGTGATCAGGTCGAGCACCCGGGTGTCGCCGGTGCCGGCGTCGCCGAGCAGGAGCCGGGACTGCTGCTCGGCTGACTCCGTGGCTCCTTCGACGTAGCCGTGAGGGGTGTTGGAGGGAGGGGACTCGGTGTCGTCCTGGCCCGCGCAGCCCGTGGCCAGCAGGACCGCGGCCAGGAGTGTCGACGCCGGAGCAAGGACGATTCTTCGGACGAACAAGGAGATTGCCTCAGGATTCGTTCGGTCGGGTCGTGGAGGCATGCGCGGTGATCGCGGGCCCGAGGGCGAAGGCGTCCGCGAGGTGCGCACGGCGTCGGTGGCGGAGCCCGGACGCCAGACGGGACAGGAAGAAGAGGCTGACCGCGAGGGCCGACACGGTCGCACCGGCCGCGGTGCTCAGATGCCAGGAGAGCAGCAGGCCACCGAACGTGGCGGTCGCGCCGACGACCGCCGCGAGGAACATGACGCCTCGCACGCTGCGCACCCACGGGAGGACCGCCGCCGGCGGGGCGATGAGCAATCCGAGCACCAGCAGCGTGCCCACGATGTGGAAGGAGGCGACGATGGCCAGGGCCAGCAGTCCGAGCAGTACGGCGTGGGCAAGGCGGGGGCGCAGACCGAGCGTTCGCGCTTTGCGCGCGTCGAACGCCAGGGCCAGGAAGGCCCGGTGACCGAGTACCGAGACGACCAGCGCCAGCAGCAGCGCCGCCCCCAGGAGCGCCAGGTCGCTCTCGCGTACGGCGAGGACGTCGCCGAAGAGGAACCCGGTGAGATCCACCGCGAACGACTGCGACCGCGAGACGATGATGACACCGAGCGACAGCATGCCGACGAAGAGCAGGCCGATGGCGGTGTCCTGGGACAGCCCCGGAGTGCGCCCGAGAGCGGTGACACCGGCCGTCATGACGACGGCGCTCACCACTGCCCCCACCAGCAGATTGCCTCCCAGCAGCGCGGCGACCGCGACGCCCGGCAACAGGCCGTGGGACATGGCGTCACCCAGGAAAGCCATCCCCCTGAGCACCACCCACGTACCCGCGAGGGCGCAGATCGCCGACACCAGAATCCCGGCCCACAGGGCCCGTTGCACAAAGGTCACCTCGAAGGGGACCGTCAACCACTCCATGCGTTGACCTTACAATGACAATCATGTTCAACAAAGACCGCCCCGTACAGCCCGGCCCCACCGAAGGAAACCTGCGCGTCCGATTCACCGGCCTGAACGCCGGCTACTCAGGCAGACCCGTCCTCCACCAACTGACCGCGCGAATAACGGCGTTGACCATGACCGCTCTTGTCGGACCGAACGGAAGCGGTAAGTCCACCCTGCTCGGCGTCCTCGCCGGCGTGATCGAGGCCACATCGGGACAGCTGCGGTACGCCGAGGGCCACCCACCGGCGTTCGTACCGCAACGCGGTGCCGTCGGCGACACCCTGCCGCTCACCGTGCGGCAAACAGTGGAGATGGGACGCTGGGGCGAGCGCGGACCCTGGCGCCGACTGACCCGCCAGGACCGAACGGTGGTCGATACCGCCATGGAACGACTGGCCGTCGCCGACCTCGCCGCCCGCCAGCTCGGGGAATTGTCGGGCGGTCAGCGCCAGCGCGTCCTGATCGCCCAGGGCGTGGCCCAGCAGTCCGACCTGCTGCTGCTGGACGAGCCGACCACCGGGCTCGACCCCGAGTCCCGCGAACGGATCGCGGCCCTGCTGACGGAACTGGTCACCGACGGCACGACCGTGATCCAGGCCACCCACGATCTGGACGCCGCCCGCGCCGCGGACTCCTGCCTGCTGCTCAGCAACGGAAGACTGGTCGGGCAAGGCAGCCCCGACCAGGTCCTCACCACAACGGCCCTCGCCCGGATCTGGCAGACGGCATGAGGCAGAGGACGGACGTGGTGCCGCACCCCCTTCACGACTTCCGGCTGACCGTCGGCGCCGCTCCTGGCGAAGCCCGCGTAGACGGCCGGACCTAGTAGACGTTCGGTCGTCTACTATTGCCGGACAGAGGGCTCGCTCCCCCACGACGACGAGTCGCGGAGTGCGAGCGAACAGATGAGAAAGGCGCTGCACATGCGTGTCGAGATATGGACCGATATCGCTTGCCCTTGGTGCTACGTGGGTCGGGCGCGGTTCGACCAAGGGCTCGCCGCCTTCGCCCACCGGGACGAGGTGGAGGTGGTGCACCGATCGTTCGAACTCAACCCCCGGGCCCAGAACGGCACAGTGCCGATCATCGACGCCGTCGCGGCGCAGTACGGGCGGACGCGCGACGAACAGGTCGCCCGGGAGGAGCGAGCGGCAGCCATGGCGCGGGAGCTGGGGCTGGGATACCGCATCGGCGGTCGGGTCTTCGGGAACACCTTCGACATCCACCGCCTCCTCCATTTCGCCGCGACGAAGGGCCGGCGGGCCGAGCTGACGGACCTCGCTTTCAAGGTCAACTTCGCGGACGAGCGCTCGATCTACGACAGGGAGACTCAGTCCGCCCTCGCGATCGAGGCCGGACTGGACGCGGAGGAAACCCGAGGCGTGCTCGACGATCCGGACGCGTTCGCCGCCGAGGTCCGCGCCGACGAGCAGATGGCAGCCGACCTGGGCGTCGGCGGAGTCCCCTTCTTCGTCCTCGACCGCCGTTACGGCGTGAACGGCGTCCAGCCGGCGGCCGTGTTCACCCGCGCACTGGAGCAGGCTTGGCAGGAACGGGCGGTGGCCTGAGGCCGGCGCCGCAGCGAGGGCCACGGCGTCGTGCGCGGCGCCGCCACGGATGGCGCTCCTGCCCGGGGGAGAGGAGGCAAAACGCCGCAACTCAGTGCTACCGGTCAGTGGTGCCGCCAGCGACGGCGAGGTTGGCACCGGTGATGTACGAGGCCCGCTCGGAGGCGAGGAACGGCGGCGCCGTCAATGCGTCTCGGCGAGGCCGAGCTGGCGGAGCATGCCCAGTTCGTCGCTGCTGCCCCAGCGTTCGACCAGTTTGCCGTCACTGTCGAAGCGGCTGATCTGCATGCCCCGATACATCACCGTCCGGCCGGTCGGAGGGTGTCCCATCAGCTCTCCGAGATGCGTTCCGCTGATGGTGTAGGCGAAGGCCAACTCGTCATCCGTGGCGAGGAGATGTTCAACTTCGACGTTCAGGTCCGGGAAGGCGGAGCGGAGCTCGGCGAACATGACCTTGTAGCCCTCCGGTCCGGGCCCCTGGCCGGTGGCGGGATCGTGATCGATCGAACCGGGTGCCACGACTTGCTCCAAGGCGTCGAGGTCGCCGGTGACCACGGCCCGTGCGAAAGCGGTCTGAGCCGCCATGTTCGTCTGCTTGGACATATGCGCTCCCCGCACGTCGAGTCGCCCACCGGCCCCCGCCACGATCAGGTGTCGCCCGCGCCGGCGAGGCCGCTGAGAGCGCGACGGCAGCCAATTCCGCACACCCTGCGACGCATCCCTGGGCCAGGTTCTTCCAGTCTGCGCTTGCCGTCCCGAGACGGCACCCCGACGTTCCTAAGTCGGGCAGGGGTCGTCAGAGGCGGCCGTCGCCGCCCTGACGCCCCGGACGGACGGCCGAGGGCCGGCGAGCGTGCCGGCCGGTGCGCAGTTCGAAGTCGGCCGCCCGGCCGCGGCCCTGCTGCTGTGCGGCGTCCTTCCTCTGCCGGGTCTCCGGCGAGAAGGTGGCGATTCACGGCGGAGCCACGGGACCGGCCTTCGGCATTTCCGGTGGCCGGTCCGGCCAGCCGCTACCGTCCGGCCGCAGCGAGCGCCGTGGCCGCCGCGTCCGCAAGCCTCTCGTCGCCCGTCTCCCCGGAAGCCCAGGCCACATGCCCGTCCGGACGCACGAGGACGGCGCGGACATCCTTCCAGTCCGCCCTCTCTTCGGCGAGGGAATCGGCGTACCACACGCCGAAGTGCCTGCCGGGCGTTGCCCGTTCCATGGATTGCGCCACTTTCCCGCCCGTGAGGTCGAGAAGGACGTGCTGCCCGGGCCGCAGCAGGGCGAAAAGGCTCGCGCCTTGTGAGAAGCGCAGGTCCGGCGCCCTGTGCCCGACGAGCGGATGGGCGTCGGGGGTGTCCGGCGGGTAGGCCACCGACAGCGCCGACACGGTCTCAGCGAGGTACCGCGAGAACGCGGGCTGCCTCGCGACGGCGTTGCCCAGGACCGAACGGAGGTCCCTGCCCTCCGGAGTCCAGGCGGTCATCAGCACGCTCTGGGCGTTCGTGACTTCGAGCAGCTCCACACCCACCGGGCGGCGCTCCCGCTCGTAGGTGTCCAGAAGTCCGGCGGGGGCCCGGCCCTGCAGTGTGGCGGCGAGTTTCCAGCCCAGGTTCCACGCGTCCTGGATCCCGACGTTCAGTCCCACACCGCCCGCCGGGAGATGCCGGTGCGCGGCGTCCCCCGCGAGAAGGACGCGGCCCTTGCGGTAGTGGTCCGCGAGCTTCGCCGCGTTGCCGGAGCGGGACACCCACAAGGGGTCGCGCAGCCCGAAGTCGGTCCCCGCGACAGCGGCGGTCCTGGCGCTGAGCTCCTCGACCGTGTACCCGTCCCACCCGGCGCTGCGATCTTCGAGGTCGAGCCCACCGACGCGGTACACACCCGGTGACATCGGCACGACCATCAGGGTGCCCCGGGCATTGACGTGCGAGTACGGCACTTGCTCCGGCGGGTCGTCGAGCGCGACGTCGGCCAGCCACCCGTACCAGGTGGACTCGGTCCCGGACAAGCCTATGCCCGCACCCTCGCGCACCGCGCTCCGCGTTCCGTCACAGCCGACGAGAAAGTCGGCTTCCAACGCGTATGCGCCCTGCGGTCCCCGGACGTGGGCAACCACCGAGTGGGGCTTCTCCTCCAAGCCGGTGAACGTGTGTCCACGGCGGATGTCCGCGCCCAGTTGGAGCGCGTACTCCTCCAGCAACTGCTCGACCCTGGGCTGCGGCAGCATCAGGGTGTAGGGGTATGGGGTGTCCAGCCCGCTGAAGTCCATCCGCTGTTCGAGCAGCCCGAAGTGACCGCTGGGGATGCGCCTGCCCTGCTCGACGAACCGCTCGGCGATGCCGCGCGACGCCCACACTTCCATGGTGCGTGGCTGGATGGTGAAACCCTTGGTGTACGGACTGGGCTCGGGAAGCTGCTCGACAACGGTGACGTCCACCCCCCGCAGGCGGAGTTCCGCAGCCGTCCACAGCCCGGTCGGGCCGCCTCCGATGACAATGACACCTCCCACAGCACCCTCTTGTTCCTGGTCGAATCCGCGCATCGCCGGTCCGGCTCCGGGCGTGCGAGCACATGCGCCCGGGGCACGGCTGCCATAGACACGAAGCACAATACTTGACCAGTCAAGAATGAATGTGCGCCGGCGCCCTTACGCCGTCCGACAGCGCATCAGGCCGCCGCTCACCCAGGGGAAGCGAACCGCGGACTTCCAACTCGTCCGCGCGCATTGCCCTGAAGTCGCCGACCCCAGGGCCCCGTCGAACAACTCGGCACTACGGAGCAGGAAAGCGACGTCGAGCGGCTACGGCTCCGGTCGGCGCGAGTGGTCCACCTGACGCCTCCCGGCTCACAGTGCTCGATCCTCTTCGGCACGGGGGTCACACGGCCGCGGATGCCCGGTCGAGTGCACCTCGATCTGGTCCGGCAGCCGGACACGCGGGACTACGCTCCGGGCTACCGCGGCCGCGCCAGGACGGTGATGCGTGTTCAGCGTTCGCCGCGGCCCGTTGCGGCGGGCGCCTCGCGGCGTGGCACCGGCAGCACGTTCGGAACGCGGTCCAGGACGATACCGAAGTGCTCCTGATACGCCTTCAGTACGGCGCCCTCGGGCAGTTCCGTATTCCGGCTGGCCCCGGCCTCCGTGACGACCAGCCTCCGCCCGCTGAGTGTGATGCGGCCCGTCTCGGTGGGCAGCGAGCACACGAGGTTCTGCGTGAAGTGTGCCTGTGGGGCGTTGCTGTGCCACCAGCAGGCCGTCGCGAAGTCCGCCAGCGCACGTGGGCGAAGCTCGACGCGGTACTGCAGTTCACCGTCCGGTAGATATCGAGGTCGCCGTCGGCTGCGTCCGCGATGCGGTAGACGCCGCCGGGGCCGTGCTGGTCAGCCCGCTCGTCGAGGCGGAGCGGGAACTCGATCTGACGTCCGAACCCCACGTCCACGAGCCATGCCTCGTCCGCGTCGACGCGCAGGGCAAGGTGGTCGAAGGGCGGGCCGAACCCGTCGCCGAGGAAGACGCGTGCGGACAGGAGGCTGACGCGGTAGCCCAGGGAGGTCAGCAGGGCGGCGAAGGCGCCGTTCGCCTCGTAGCGGATGCCGCCGCGCCGATCCCGCGCGATCTTGTCGACGAGCGAGTGCGCATCGAGGTCGATCTGCTTCCCGGAGTGGATGTCCAGATTCTCGAACGGCACGGAACGCACGTGCCGCAACTGCAGGTCACGCAGGTGACCGGCGTCCGGCCGGTCGGGGCGCGCGGCGCCGATGCGCTCGAGGTAGGCCGAGACCCGGGCGTCGTCGAGCTGCGGCTCGCCCGCCCGGTCGAGGCCGTTCGGATCGGCTCTGCGCACAGTGGCTGTTCGGTTGTCGGTCATGTCGGGGTGTCCTTTTCGTCGGAGGTCGGCGGGCGGGTCAGTCGGGGCGGCGTGGTGCGGCCCGTCGGGGGGTTGCGATAGGGCGCGGTGGCGGGGCGTACGGGCTCGGCCCAATGGGCCACACCGGTATGAGGATCGCGCCTGGGGGTCGCCGTCCAGACCTGCCGGCAGGGTGCGCCTTGGTGACGGCGTCGCGGACGTATCCGAAGTGCGGAGCGAGGGCGGGCGTTGTGCGTGTGTCCGCCCGCCCGTCATGAGATACGGGTTGCACCCGATGTCACTGCGCCAGGCAGCTGCGGACGCGCGCTGCCGCGAACCTCACGCCACGTGGCAAGCGCCCAGATGCTCGCGCACCTGAGCACACCACTCACTGCGTGACGTCACGCACTGCGCGGCGAACGGCAGCACGTGCGACGGGTGGCGGTTCGTCACGTATCTCGGCGAGGAGCGCGGTGATCGCGGACATGATGTCCTCCGTGGCCTCCTTGAGCACCTCCGGTGTGAGGGGTACGCCCTGGTGTCGGCTGAGGTCGACCGGCGGCCCGGCGACCACCTGCACGCGTTGGCGCGGCACCAGCCGCACGCGGCGGTCGCCCCGGCCGCCGCGGGCGTAGGGCGGCATGATCCGGTGGGCGCCCCACTGGGCCACCGGGATGACGGGTGCGCCCGTCATGAGGGCGATCCGGGCCGCGCCGGTCTTGGCGGTCATCGGCCAGAGCCCGGGATCCCGGGTGACGGTGCCTTCCGGGTAGATCGCGACGCACTCCCCCTTGCGAACCGCTTCCACCGCCTCGCGGAGTGCGAGCGCGGCGTCCGCGGTCCCTCGGTGGACGGGGATCTGGGCGGTCCTCCGCAGCACCCTGCCGACGAAGGGGATGCCGAAGAGCGAGGCCTTGGCGAGCAGCCGGGGCGGTCGGCCGCTGTCGTACTGGAAGTGCCCATAGGTGAGCGGGTCGAAGTAGGAGATGTGATTCACGGCTGTGATGAACCCGCCCTCCGCTGGGATGTGCTCCTGCCCTCGCCACCGGTGTCGGACGAGGACGAAGAGCACCGGTTTCGCGATGGCCGCCGCCAGCCGGTACCAGAAGCCGTAGGGGGTGTGTCTGCTGCCGGGCACCGGGGGTCCTCTCGCGTTGCTTGACCAAGCAAGTATGCTAGTTGTTGCTTGGTCAAGCAATCAATTGCAATGATTGGCCGGTCGAATACTTCCGGGGCGGTCGCACCCGCCGGGCTCGCGCTCGTCCCGGTGGCCGTCGCGCTCGCGGCGCAGGTGATCGTCGTGCTGCGGCCGAACTCTCACGATTAGCGTGAACGCGTACCGACCGATCAACGATCAGGGAGGATGACAATGACGAGCACGGAGCCGGCGCGACAGCAATGCGCGGTCACCGTACTGGGCGGCCCGACGGCTGTGATCGACATTGGTGGTCTGCGCCTCGTGACTGATCCGACCTTCGATGAGCCCGGCCCTCACGGGTATCTGACGAAGACGTCGGGCCCGGCTGTGCCCGAGAGTGCCCTGGGATCGGTCGACGCCGCGCTGATCAGCCATGACCAGCACCCGGACAACCTCGATGACCGCGGACGGGCATTCGCGCAGGACGCCCCCGTGGTCCTGACCGGGCCGCTGTCCGCGGCGCGACTCGCAGGACGGGCCGTCGGCCTGCCTCCCTGGACCAGCCATCGCCTCCCGCGCCGGGACGGCGGCGGTGATCTCACAGTCCTCGCGGTGCCTGCCGTGCACGGCCCCGAGGACGGCGCGCGGGACGCCCAGGGCAACGTCAACTGCGAGGTCACCGGGTTCGTCCTGTCCGGGAGCGGTCTGCCGACCGTCTACATCAGCGGGGACAACGCCTCCATCCGCACAGTGGCGGAAGTGTCCCGCCGGGTCCCGGGTATCAGCGCCGCGGTGCTCCACGCCGGAGCGGCTCGCGTGCCTGCCAAGTTCGACGGGCGGCCGCTGTCCATGGACGGCAGCAGGACCGCGGCGGCGGCCGCTGTCCTGGGCGCGGAGATCGTGATCCCTGCGCACTACGACGGCTGGACCCACTTCTCCGAGGGACTCACGGATGTCGAGTCGGCTTTCCATGAGGCCGGACTCTCGTCCGTTCTCCGCACCGCCCCCCACGGTTCCTGGGTGACGCTGCTCCCATGAAGCATCCGCCCAGTTGAACGGTGAGGCTGCTGAAGCGGCGCCGAGCAGTGACGTGGCGGAGGTGCTGTGCGATGTCGCGCGTGTGCCACCCGGGCGGCTTGGGCACTGCGAGGACGGCCCAGCTCGCGCTCGACTTCGACGGACGAGGAGGCGATCCTCGCCGGCACATGAGCGCGGGAATCCATGTCCCCCGGAGTCGGAGCTGAGCCGCGCGGTCAGCAGGCCCGCTCGGGCGCCTGACAGTCCCCCGGCCGGCCGACGTCAGCGCAGGAAGCCCTCATAGCTGTGCTGCTCGATCTGGCTGTTGATCTGCTTGACCGTCTCCAGTCCGACGCTCACGATGATCAGGATGCTCGTCCCGGTGAGCTGGTTGGCGCCCCCGAAACTCGCGAAGGCGACGGTGGGGACCAGAGCGATCAGTCCCAGGTAGATCGATCCCGGCCAGGTCAGCCGGTTCAGGACATAGCTCAGGTACTCGGCTGTGGGCCGGCCCGCCCGGATGCCCGGAATGAACCCTCCGGCCCGCCGGATGTTGTTGGACACGTCCTCCGGGTTGAACGTGATCGCCACGTAGAAGAAGGCGAAGAACACGATCAGCAGGAAGTACGCGGCCACGTAGTAGGGGTGGTCGCCCTTGACGAAGTTGCCGGTGATCCAGGCGGCCCAGCCCGAGGTCGAATGCGAGAACTGGGCGATCAACGCGGGGATGTAGAGGACCGACGAGGCGAAGATGACCGGGACGACGCCGGCCTGGTTCACCTTGAGGGGAATGTAGGTCGCCGTTCCGCCGTAGGACCTTCGGCCCACCATCCGCTTGGCGTACTGGACCGGCACGCGGCGCTGGGCCTGTTCCACAAAGACGACCAGGCCCACCATGGCGAGCCCCACCAGGACGACGCTGCCGAAGTTGAGCCAGCCGTCGAGGATCTTGCCCTGCTGCTTCACCGCCCACAGCGCCGCCGGGAGCGTGGAGGCGATGGAGATGAAGATGAGCATCGACATGCCGTTGCCGATTCCCCGCTCGGTGATCAGCTCGCCCAGCCACATCACACAGGCTGTCCCCGCGGTGATCGTCACGACCATCACGGCGGTCGTGAAAACGCCTGTGTCCGGGACGATGGCGGACGCCACCGGGCAGCCCGGGAACAAGGCGCCGCTGCGAGCGGTGGCGACCAGGCCGGTGCCTTGCAGGACTGCCAGTCCGACGGTCAGATAGCGGGTGTACTGCGTGATCTTCGCCTGCCCGGCGGGGCCCTCCTTCTTGAGGGTGTCCAGCTTCGGAATGACCACGGTCAGCAGCTGCAGGATGATGCTCGCTGTGATGTAGGGCAGGATTCCCAGGGCGAAGACGGTGATCTGCAGCAGGGCTCCGCCGCTGAAGGCGTTGACGAGGCCGAGCAGACCGACCTCGCCCGAGGTCGCCGCGTCCACACAGCGCTGCACGTTCGGGTAGGAGACCCCCGGGATGGGAACGTGCGCGCCGATCCGGTACAGCACGATGACACCCAGCGTGAAGAGCAGCTTCTTCCGCAAGTCGCGGGTCTTGTACATCTGGGTGAACGCGCTGAACAAGCGGTTCCTCCTTCGCCCGGGCGCCGGTACGCAAAGGTGGATGCGAACGGGGAAAGCGCGCTGTCTCGATAAGCGTCAAGACTGGTGAATGGGCGGCCTCACACAGGCTGCGCCGAGCACCATCTTCGAGGGGGTCGGGCAGCCCGGCAACCGGACGGCGCGGGCCACGGAGCGCGCCGCCGCAGGACGGCGGCCCGTCGACGCTGTTCAGTGGGTGGTGGCTGGAAGGGCACCTGGTTCAGAGTGGGTCCCAGGGTGCTGCCGGGGAACTTGCCGGACAGCCCCAGCGCGCTCTCGCCCTTGTCGGGGGCGAAGGCAGCGATGTGGACGAGTGCCTTGACCTGCGGCACGTCGGCGGCGGCCGAGCTGATCACCGCGCCGCCGCAGGAGTGGCCGACCAGCACCACCGACCCGGACACCCTCTTGATCACACTGCGGACATAGGCGGCGTCACTGGCCAGACCCCGCAGCGGGTTCGCCGCGGCCAGCACCGGACGGCCCCCGCGCCGCTCTTAGCTGTACACAACTTAATTGCCTACAAGGGTCGAGGTCCGCCAAACCGACCGATGCTGCCGGGATAGCGCGGCGCTTCCCCCCGTCAAATAATTGCCGTGCACGCAAAAACCGACACATCACCTCGAACCACCCAGCGCTTCGCTCAGAGGAGCGTCCCGTGACAAGCCGTCATCCGGAAGCAGGCCGGCACCGCAGCAGCGAGCCTCAGCCCCTGCACGGACCGGAACTTGCGGAGGCCCTGCACCACGCCGCACGCGCAGCCCGGCAGCAGCTGGGCGCCGTGGCGGCGGCTGTCTACCTGCTCGACGAGCACCAAGGCGAACTGCGGCTGGCGCTGGCCGGCGGCAGCGCGCCGTCGTTCTTCACGTTTCCCGGGCGGATGAAACCGGACTCGGTCGCGGCCACGGCGCGGGCCTGGGCCTCAGGGAGGGCGGCGGTTCTGATCGATCCCGATCCCGCCGATCCTGCTCAGCAGCACGCGCTGCCCTACCCGTACGCCGCCGCCTCGGCCCCTGTCACCGCGGGTGAGCGGCGATTCGGCGCACTCACCGTGCTGCGGCTGGAGACCGCTGGGCCCTTCCCGCCCCGCGAGCTCTCGGCGTTGGAGGAGATCGGGGGCGAGCTCGCCCGGGCTCTGGAGAAGCTCGCCGACCAGGGCGTCACCGTGGCGGCCGGACCCATGCCGATGCTGGTCCCGCCCGACAGCAAGGTGGACACGAGCGTGTCCACGCCGGGCTGGGGAGTACGCAGCGTTCCCGGGTCCGCGGGTACGAGCATGATGTACCCCCTGCGCCGGCTGGCCGACCTGCTCAATCGGGCAACGACGGTGGACGACGTCGTGCGGGCGGCGCAGTACTGCGTCATGGCCCCCCTGCGTGCCCGGTCCCTGGCGCTGGTCTCGGCGAGCGAGGGCCGTTTGTGGGTCCTCGGGCACAGCGGTGACTCCTCGACCATGGTCCGGGGGCTGCACGGGGTCAGCGTGGACGAACGAACCCCGGCGGCGCAGGCGCTCGGCGGACGCCCGCTGTTCGTCCACGACGTGGAACCGCCGGGTCCCGGCCTGCCCGTGCCCGACGAACAGCCGCGGACGGTCGCCTACCTCCCGCTCACCGACGACGGGCAGTTCATCGACCTTCCGCTGACCAGCGGCAGGAGGGTCGTCGGGGTCTGCTGCCTGACCTTCGACGGCATGCGCGAGTTCCCGCCGGAGGAGCGGGCCCTGCTCGGCATGATGACGGGGCAGCTCGGAGCGGCCGTGGAGCGCGTGGAGCTCAGCGCGCGCCAGCGGGCCGTAGCCGAGTGCCTGCAGCGCTTCCTCCTGCCGCCCCAGCTTGCCGACCTGCCGAGGCTGCCCACCACGGCGCGGTACCGGCCCGCCGGTACCACCTCCAACGTGGGGGGCGACTGGTACGACGTGATCACACTGCCCGGTGCATGTGCGGTGCTCGTCGTCGGCGACGTCGAGGGGCACGCCATGGAGAGCGCCGCCGTCATGGGCCAGGTACGCACCGCGATGGCCTCCTACGCGGCCGAGGGGCACCGGCCCGCCACGGTGATCGACCGGACCAGATGTCTCCTCGACCGGCTGGGCACCGATCTGACCGTGACCTGTTGTGTGGTCGCACTGGACACGATGGACGGCACCGCCGAGGTGGCCCTGGCCGGCCACCCCGCTCCCCTCCTGCGGACGCCCGAGGGGAACATCCGCACCCTGGACGCACCGGCCAACGTGCCCCTGGGCGTGACGGTCCCTGATCCCTACCAGGCGCGCGAGCACACACTCGACCCCGGTTCGATCCTCATGCTCTGGACCAACGGGCTGGTCGACTGGCACCCGAGCGACCCACAGACCCGCGCACACGTACTGCTCGGTTCGGGCGAGAGCGGGGCGTCGACACCCGACCTGGAGCACCTTGCCGACCTGATCATCACCGAGGCCTGCGCCACACAGCAGCCACGCGACGACGCCGTCGTCCTGCTGGCGCGGTACGAAGGGACACCGGGCCAGGAGGAGCCCCGGGTGGCAGGCCTGCACATCCAGCGCCGCGACCTGCTCGGCGCGCGGACGGCCCGCACGTTCGTGCACGACCAACTGGACACCTGGGGTCTGCAAGACTTGTCGGACACCCTGGAACTGGTCGCTTCGGAGATCGTCACCAACGCGCTCATCCACGCAGGCAGCGATGTGGACGTCCGGCTGCGCGCCTTCGAGGACCACCTCCGGCTGGAGGTGCGGGACTCGGACAGCAACCCACCGGTCCCCTCACACCTGACTCTGGCCGCGGAGGAGAACGCCCGGGCGGAGCACGGCCGTGGCCTGCTGATCGTCGAGTCACTCGTGGACGACTGGAACAGCTCCCCCAACGGCAAGGGCAAGACGGTCGCATTGAACCTGCCCATTCCCCCACGCTGAGCCGGCGTTAATCCAGGCGTAGCGGCCTGGGGTGAACGGCGACGTCGAACGTCAAGCAGAACCGTCGTGCATCAACTCGGCGATGTCGGTGGGGATCGGTGCAACCGGTTCGCGGCGCACTCCGGTATCGGGCGACCACACAAGGTTGACGTTCAGGTCCGGGTCGAGGTCGGGATAATCGGACCGGTTGTGACACCCGCGTGTCTCCCTGCGCTCCAATGCGCATTCCAGTGTCGCTCGAGCCGCGAGAACGCTGGATCTGAGGTCAAAGGCGTGTGCAAGATCCTGGACACCGCTGATGTCGATGTGCACGCCCACGTCCACCATGCGGGTCTCGATCTCGTCGAGCCCTTCGAGCCCGGCGGCGAGCCCGGCCTCGTCTCGTACGACGCCGGCGTGCTCCGTCATCAGGTGGCGCACCGACCGTTGCAGCGCGCGGACATTCTGGTCGCCGTCGGCAGTAAGCAGCCGGTTCACTTCCACCTCTGCGGCGCGAATCGCTCCGAGCGACCGTTGCTGGCCGGTGAGCTTGGCCGAGTACTCCGTAGCGGCCCGGCCGGCGATCTGGCCGTAGACGAGTTGCTCGATCAGTGAGTTCCCCTCCAATCGGTTCGCGCCGTGCAGACCACTGGCGGCCTCCCCGATCGCAAAGAGCCCGTCGACATCGGTGCTCTGGTCCTCAGGCCGGACCCACACACCGCCCATCGAGTAGTCGGCAGTCGGTGCGACCTCGATCGGGTCGCATGTGACATCGAGCATCTGCAGGTCCCACAAGGTCTGGTGCACCTGCGGCAGCCGCGTCAGGACCGTGTCACGCGGCAGGTGCGACAGGTCGAGCCACACGCCGCCGGCCTGCGAGCCGCGGCCCTCCTTGATCTCGGTGTACGACGCCAGCGCGACCCTGTCCCGGCTCGACAGCTCCATTCGCTCGGGGTCGTAGCGCGTCATGAACCGCTCACCCAGGTTGTTGAGCAGGAACCCGCCCTCGCCACGGGCAGCCTCGCTGACAAGCGTGCCGGCCGCGCTCTCCGGGCTGATCAGCCCGGAGGGGTGGAACTGCACCAGTTCGGGGTCACGCAACCGGGCACCGGCCTCGACAGCGAGGCGGAAGGAGTCGCCCATGTTCTGGTCACGACGTGAGGACGTACGCCGCCAGATGCGCGTGTGCCCGCCCGTCGCGAGGATCACGGCGTCGGCATGCACCAGGTAGCGCGAGCCGTCGACGAGGTCGAACCCATAGGCGCCGAACACCGTCCCGTCGTCGACAAGCAGTCGGGTGACGTACATGTTCGACAGGACGGGAATGGCGAGCCGGTCCGCGCGCTCGCGGAGTACTCGTTGCACCTCCGAGCCGGTGCGCTCGTCGGCGAACGCGGCGCGTCGGTAGGAGTTGGCACCGAAGTAGCGCTGGGCGATCCAGCCGTCACCTGGGCCGTCGAAACGCATCCCATAGCGCTCCAGGTCGTGGATGCCTTGTGCGGCGTTGCGGGTCACGACCAGCGCGGTGCGTGGGTCGGCCAGCAGGCCGCTCTCCTGCAACGTGTCAGCGGCATGCTGCTCCCAGGTGCGGGCGGGATCGGCGGTGGCCGGCGCCGCGTTGTTACTACCGGATACCGTGACGGCGCGGACACCGTCGGCCCCGCGTTTACCGACTGCGATGACCGCCACACCGGCCTCGGCGACTTCGATGGCTGCGCGGAGGCCTGAGCCACCAGTTCCCACCACGAGAACGGACGTGGCGAGCTGGTGTCCGAGCGAATACACGGGACCTCCTACAACAGCGGACGGACGGTAGTCGGTCCTCGACCGCGTAGCGACGCCGTGCGTGACACGCGGGGAGCATTTCCCGGTGTGGAAGCCGTCACAGCCGCTGAGACGTCATCTCGTTTGCCTGGTACGGCATGACTCTCGACCTGGGACGGAAGCCTTCCGCTCACCGCTCGGCAGGCTTGACCGACCGCACAGGTTTTCCGTTCGGGTGGTCTCCGGCGGAGGCAATGCGGCATGTCATTCCGACACCCCGGCCCGACGCCGGAGAAGTGTGAAGTACCACACACCACCGTCCTGTCACAGGACGAGATTTGCCGGTGTCTTGTGGGCGCACACGGTCCGGATCAGGCAAGGGCTCCAAGAGCGGAGAGGCGAAAATGTCATCGAGCACACCGGCATACGCCTCGTCGTCGACTGATGGCGGGCGGGGACGGCGGCGGAATCCGCCGGTCAGCCGCCCCTCACCCATCGGGGTGGCGCCCACGCAGCCCGAAGCACATCACCACACCCAGAAGATGACATTCCTCCAATTTGCCCCATTTCTTCCGCTAGCCCGACTGAGAGAAAGGGAGCCCTCACCGATATCGCTCCCACGATCGTCCCGGCAAACGCCCTGGGAGCCGTCCCAGAAGTCCTCTAGGAGTCGCGTCGCATGACCGTCAACACGCTTCCCGGCCTGGTCGGCCGGCATCGCGAGTGCGCGGCGCTCGACGACCTGCTGGTCGGCCTGCGCAAAGGTGGGTCTCGTGTATGGGTGATCCGTGGCGAAGCGGGCATCGGGAAGTCGGTGCTTCTGGAGTATGTGGCCGCCCAGGCGTCACGGGTGACGGTGACCCGGGCGCGAGGCATTGAGGCCGACATGGAGCTGCCGTACGCGAGCCTGCATCAGCTGTGTACGCCGTTCTTGGCCGAGGTCGAGGCGTTGCCCGGACCGCAGCGCGATGCCCTCCGCGTAGCGTTCGGGATGGCGGCCGGAGACCCACCTGACCGCTTCCTGGTCGGCCTCGCGGTGCTGACTCTGCTCACCCGGGCCTCAGAGACCCGCCCGGTACTCCTTGTGGTCGACGACGCCCAGTGGCTGGACCAGGTGTCCTTGCAGACACTGGAGTTCGTGGCTCGGCGACTGCTCGCCGAGCCGGTCGCGATGGTGTTCGCGGTACGCGACCCCGAGGGTCAGGCCGCACTCGCCGGTCTGCCGGAGATACGGATCGGCGGTCTCGATGCCGCCGCAGGCGGAGAACTCCTCGAAGCCGCCGTGAGCGGGCGGCTGGAGAAGCGGGTCCGGGACCGTTTCGTGGCCGAGATGCATGGCAACCCACTCGCGCTGCTCGAGTTCTCCCGCGGCCGCAGCGCCGCCGAGCTGGCATACGGCTTGACTTCGAGTTCCCCGATTGTCCAAGGGACGGTGTCGAGCCGCGTCGAACGGGACTTCGCCAGGCGGCTCGCTGCGCTGCCGGCACCGACCCGGACGCTGCTGCTGATCGCCGCGGCGGAACCGATCGGTGACGCGCGCCTGCTGGTCCGGGCAGCCGACGCTTTGGAGATCACTCCCAACGGCGCCCCGGCCAAGGCGGCCGGCCTGATCGAGTTCGGTGAGTCCGTTCGGTTTCGCCACCCGCTGGTCCGTTCGGCCGTCTACCGACAAGCCGAGCCCGAAGAACGCCGAGCGGTGCACCGGGCGCTCTCAGCGGCCACGGACCCGGTTCTGGATCCCGACCGGCGCGCCTGGCATGCCGCGCAGGCGGCCGATGGCCCCGACGAGGAGGTCGCCGCTGGACTGGAGCAGGCCGCGGGCCGCGCACGGCAGCGTGGCGGCATGGCGGCCGAGGCCGTCCTGCTGGAACGCGCCGCCGAAGTGACACCGGACGCCTGGGCTCGGGGGCGCCGAGCCCTTGCGGCCGCCGAGGCGCATCTCTCGGCCGCCTCGCCCGACCGCGCCACGGAACTGGCGACGCGGGCCGAATTGTGCCCCCTCAGCCCCTTGGACCAAGCCCGCTTGGCGCGCCTGCGTGCCAGGATCCTCTTCGCTCGCCGCCGCAGCGACGAGGCGGCACCTCTGCTCCTCGACGCCGCCGCGCAGTTTGCAGCCGCCGGGCTGCCACTGGCACGGGAGACCTACCTCGAGGCGATCAGCGCGACCGTCTTCGCAGGCAGGGTCCACGGTCCGACAGGCGCCCGCGCCGCAGCGATCGCGGCCCGCGGCTCCGGGGCGCCCTCCTCCGGCTCCAAGGCCGCCGACCTGCTTCTGGACGGTGTGGCCACACTCCTCGCAGACGGTTACGAGACCGGTGTCCCGGCACTCTGTCGCGCGCTGGAGCCTCTGGCGCATGAGGAACTCGCCACCCGGGAAGCGACGATGCGCTGGCTTCTCCTGGCTCCGGTCGCGCTGGAAGCGTTCATTCACCACGCCTGGGACCTGCACGCGTGGGACATGCTGGCGACACGTGCGGTGCGCCTGGCTCGCGACATCGGAGCGCTCGGCGCGCTGCCACCGGCACTGATCTACCTCAGCGGGGTGCACATCCACACCGGCAACTTCGCCGAGGGAGCCCGGATGATCGAGGAAGCCGACGCGATCGCCGCCGCGACCGGCCACGCCCCGCACCAATACGCGACCCTGGTCCTGGCCGGGTGGCGCGGCGACGCGGACGCTGCCGCCGGCATCATCGAAGGCGCCAAGGCCAGCGCCGCACTGCGGGGCGAGGTGTCCCTGCTGGGCGTCACGGGCTGTATCCAAGGCGTGCTGTTCAACGGCCTGGGACGCTACGACCAGGCGCTGGCGGCCGCCCGCTCCGGCATCGAGCACGACGGGTTCAACTTCACCGGCCTGTCGCTGGTCGAACACATCGAGGCCGCGACCAGATGCGGCGAACTCGACGAGGCCCGCACCTCGCTTGCCCGGCTGGTCGAACTCACCCGCGCCGCCGATTCCGGATGGGCCCGTGGCGCCAGCACTCGCAGCCAAGCTCTCCTCACCGGCGACGATGTCAAGGCCGATCGCCTGTACCGGACCGCGATCGATGAGTTCGGCCGCGGCCGCGTGGCCGTGGAGGTGGCACGCACCCACCTGCTGTACGGCGAGTGGCTGCGCCGCGCCCGCCGCCGCTCGCTCGCCCGGGAGCACCTTCGCACGGCCCACGAGATGTTCGACGGAATGGGGGCGAACGCGTTCGCCGAGCGAGCTCGACGTGAACTGCTCGCCAGTGGCGAACGCGTCCGGGTACGGGAGACCGAGCCGGCGAGCGCGCTGACCCCACAGGAGGCGCAGATCGCGACTCTCGCCGCCGGCGGCATGACGAACCCGCAGATCGGGGCGGAGCTGTTCATCAGCCCGCACACCGTGGAGTGGCACCTGCGGAAGGTCTACACGAAGCTCGGGATCAGCTCACGTCGCGCACTGCCGGGTGCCCTCGCGATCGCCCCGGCCGCGAACACCAGGGACGAGGGCACGGCGCCATCAGGCTGAGAGCCGGTACGGGCGACCCCGGGGTGAACCACGGACTCGACCACGGACTCGACCACGGACTTCCAGGGCGCGATCAGCGATGCCTCGGACCGAGGGTGAGGTCAGCGCCCTGAATGGGCGCCGTCCACCAAGAGGAGTCCACGATGTCCGCGCCCAGCCTGGAGACGACAACACCGACCGAACCCTCGGTCTCCCGGTCGGCCGAGGATGACGCGGACCTCGCTCTCGACATCTTCCTGGCACAGCAGCCACGACTGCTCCGCATCGCCCACCAGGTCCTCGGCGACGTCTCGGGAGCCGAAGACGTCGTCCAGGACATGTGGCTGCGCTGGCAGCTCTCCCACAGCACGAAGATCAAGAATCCCGCCGCCTTCCTGACCACGGCCACGACCCGTCTGGCGATCAACGTCATCCGGTCAGCGCGACACCGCCACGAAGCCCCGAGCAATTCGCAGTTGGCCGACCTCGTCGACCTGGCCGCTCATGATCCCGTACTGCGTGCCGAGCGAACCGCGGCACTCGAAGAGGCCTTGGCCCTACTCATGGCAAAGCTGACGCCGGATGGGCTGGCCGCCTACGTGCTGCGAAAGGGATTCGACTACCCCTACGCCGATCTTGCACGATTGCTTCGGACCAGCGTCCCCAACTCAAGGCAACTGGTACGCCGCGCGCAGACCCAACTCAACAGCGACCGCGACCGGCCGGTCCCCGCCGAGGCACACCGTAGCCTCGTCGCCGCGTTTCAGACCGCGGCCGAAACCGGCGACCTCGACGTCCTCACACAGCTACTCGCGCCCAACA
Organism: Streptomyces cadmiisoli; assembly: GCF_003261055.1. Classification (NCBI taxonomy): domain Bacteria; kingdom Bacillati; phylum Actinomycetota; class Actinomycetes; order Kitasatosporales; family Streptomycetaceae; genus Streptomyces; species Streptomyces cadmiisoli. The sequence goes on along the minus strand of NZ_CP030073.1, from coordinate 8,585,917 downwards.
GCCCTGTGCATCGCTTGCCGTCACCGGTCCCTTGACCTCTCGTCCAAGTCAGGTTCGAACAGGGGACGTGACCACCCCAACCCGGCAAGACGACGCAGGTACCGGTTGGCAAACCAACCGCATATGCGGAATCGATCGACTCGCCGGAGTCCGCGTCGCGAACTCAGCGCACCTGGCGAGCCGGTGATTGCTGCAGCACCCACAGCCGACGGGCCAGACTCCCCAGGGGAGCACGATGCGCCTCAGCCAGCTGGACCGGGCTGATCACACCGGCGTCGCTGAGCCGACCGAGGGCACAGTTGAGGTCGGCCTGTATCGCCACGCGGTCATCGTCGTCCAACTCGGCCACACGGGCGACAAACTCCTCATACGCGGGCCGCACCGCCGTCGGAACACCGCGACCGGCCGCCTGCCGGGCCACGCGCACACTCACCACGCACACCACGGCCACGGCAACCTGGCCCGCACACAAGCTCCAACCTCCGAAGGACGGCTCGACCGAGGCCGCGACAGCGAGGATGCCGGCCGACACCGCCGCGAAAACAGCCTCGAAAAGTGCGAGCACAACTTCCTGCGCCGTGGCCCGCGGCCCACCGGCGCGGGTCCGCTGCCATTCGCGGACACGCAGCACGATGTGGACGGCCGAGATCAGCCCGATGACGCTGTACAGCGCGACGGCCGCGTCCCCGTCCCGAACCGCGAAGATCGTCAGCACCGGTAGAGCCAGGGGCGCGAACAGAGCCACAAGCCTGCCCGCGTCGAGTGCGTGGTCCCACCCGGTCCTGGTCCGGTCGAGATCGGCACCAGCCGCCACAGCCGCCTCACGCAGCTCGGGCACCCGGCCGAACGCGCTCGACTCCAGATCACTCCACCGAAAGCTACTGACCGCACCATCCACCACCCCCTCGGCATAAGCGGCAGCGGAAGAAAAGGATTCCGAGGTCGGCGACATGAGCCGGTGCTCTCCAAATTCGGTCGTCTGGCAGGTCAAAGGCCTGCGCACGGTAACAGCACCCCTACCAGCTCACAACACGCGGAGTTCGCCGTTGCCGGAACGCGTGCTGGGAGCTTCGGAAGCGGCTGCATCGCTCTGGTGCCCGGACATCGCAACGCACACCGGCGCAGAGGCCGTACGTCGCCCGTCCCAGGGCCGGATCCAGCCGTCGTGAACGCGGCACGCTGAGTGGGGCAGCGCCGAGGTCATCGTCGCCGCCAAGGCCAAACGCGCGTTTCCGCGATTCGAGCAATTCTCGGCATTTCTGGACGAGATGCCCGCTTCCAACTGGCCCAGGCACCCCGTGCGAACACAGCACTGACGAGTAGGTCACCGAAGGCGCTGGGGGCGTCGTGTCCATTCACCGCGCTGAGCAGACCGCCGATGGCTGCAACGGTGAAGAACAGGGCGAGGAAGGACCAGATCACGATCTTCATGCTGGGGAAGGTATCCGGCTCACGGGACGACTTGGGGCGCAGGGGGAGATGCCTGCTTGCCGCCAGAAGTCTCGGTCAGGGGCATCCAGGCGTACTCGAGGGCGAGACCGGCAACCTGTGACGCCCACACCTGCAACACGGACCATCAGGCAGATCGCACCACGTAGGCGAACTGGACGTCGAGAACGTCATCTGGCGGCGGACGAGGAGCGGCTGGAGCCCGGTCCCCCACCCTCCTCGCCGAACACGCGCTGAGCCGCGTGTTCCACATCGCAGTGGTGCGGGCGCGGCACCCGGTCACCCATGGCCGCGACAGTGCGACCCTTGGGGCCCCGCAACGGATACACCCAAGAGGCAGTGCCCCCAAAGGCACGGCTCGGCCGGCACCGTCATGCTCAGGCCCCGGGATGGTTTCGGCGGGTGAGCAAGAAGGTTCATCGTTCGCCAGCATCCGGGCGTAGGCACGCATCGCCTCACGCTGCTGAGGCAGACCCCAAGCGCGCACGATTTCCCCGAAGTTGGCCCACCTCTGACCGATGTCCAGTTGCAGCGCGGTCACATCGCCAAGGACGTCCACGAGCTGCAGGACGGTGTCGCAGGTCTTGCTGGTGGTGGCCAGGGCGTGGCCCACGGAGAACAAGCAACGCACCGTGACTCGCTACGTCCTCGGCGGCGTCGGAACTGCGCATCCGCAGTCGCTGTGGGTGACCCAGGTATCTGCCGTGCTCCAGGTTCCGATGCCGTTGGTCTCAACGGTGCAGGAGCTGATGCGCTGGGTGCCGTCGAGCTCCCCGCTCTGGCGTTCGAAGCCGACGTACAGGGCCGGCCGGGCGAGGGGCATGGCCTCAGAATGCCGACCAGCATCTCCCAACCGTCACCGGTGGTAGAGCGATCCGGCCGGTCACGATTCGTCGAGCGGCTCCGCCTGGTGCGCCTGCGCGATGGCGTCGATACGTCGCGCGAGATCGAAGTCCGCTGCGGTCAGTTTGTGTCCGGCATCGTGGGTGGTGATGGCGAACCGTACCCGCCCCCACCGTAGGTCGATGTCGGCATGGTGGCTGATGAGCCGCTCGACGTCGGCCACGTGCACGATCATCGCCACACCGCCGTGATACCGGATCGAGTAGGCGCGGCTGATCTCATCATCCTCACGGCGCCAGCCCGGTACCTCCCTGAGTGCGGCCTCGATTTCATCCTCCGACAGCGGCACCGGTACCTCAGCCACGGTCACTTCCTCTCATTCACAGGCGCCAGAACCTCCTCGAGATCCCGGCCGACCGGGGCATCCTGCCACGGCCGCATCGCCCGCTGAAGTGTCACCAGCTCCCGCCGCATCCGCGCTGACCGGGTCTCGACCGCGATGTCCGCGACCTGCCGTGCGAACTCCAAGGCTGGGTCCGGCTCCCCGGCCCTTGCCGCCGCGGTGGCTTACCTGGCGAGGTACACGCCACGGTCACGCCGCGCGGTCCCGGGGACGACGTCGAGGACTTGAGACCACAGCGATACCGCCTCCTGACCGAGGCCGAGCCGCCCGTAGCATGTGGCTCGCTGAACTTCCAGGTATCCAGGCGTCCTACGGCAGGCATTGCCCCACAGCAGATCGTCGTCGACCTGGGGCGGCAGACGCCCAGCTTGGTCGAGGAGCCGGTCAACGGCACTGCGATCGCGGGTGAGGCTGGCACCGTGGGCCTGCCGCGGCATCGCCATGATCCTCACCTTGGGGACAAGCCGGTCGGCATTGTCGAGCGCGGCCTCGCAACAGGTCGATGACCGCGTGCCCGTCCCCGAGGTCGGCGCGGACCTGCGCCTGGTTCACCAAGGAGTACCCGACGAGGTTCGGGTCCCGGGACCGCATCGCGATCTCCTGTGTGACCCCACGCCAGAAGCTGGCGCCGTCCATGTCGCCCGCGTCCTGGTACAGCCAGCCGACGAGGGTGGCGTATGCGGCGCCGACGCGGAGCAGGCCCTGGGCGACGCCTGGGTACCGTACGACATGGTCGGCTCGTCCAGTGGCGCTGTCCGTGCCGGCCGGGTCCACACCCGCTGCGCTGACGTCTCGCGCCGCCACTGAGCGGCACGGCGCCCCGGTGGGTGGCCCCACGCCTCTCCCGCGCAGCCGTACGCCCATTGCCCACCCGGCGTCGTGGGCTGTCGTAGTCGCGGCTGGTGTCCCGTGCCGGCTTCGGCCATCAAGCCAGCAGGTACTCCGCGGGCAAGCTCAGCGCCCCTACTGAACCACCCCACGTGTGGAGAACGTGACCGGGTCACCCCCCGTGAAGTCGCCGGGCGGCATCCCCGGGTGGTGGCCCTCGCTGGGGGATGGCTGCTCGACGCGCGGCCCCAGGGCGAGGCGGGACACGATGCGGTAGCGGTCACCCCGGTAGAGCGAGTGCACGTACTCGACCGGCCGGTCGAGCGTGTCCGTGGTGAGGCGTTCGAAGAGCAGCGCCGGAGACAGTTCGGGGACGTCCAGCAGGTCGGCCTCGGCACGGGTGACCACCGTCGGCTCGATGGACTGCACCGCTTCGCTGACCTGTACGCCGTGCTGGTCGCGCAGGTGCTCGTAGAGGTCTCCGTGCTCCAGTTCGTCACTGGTCAGGTCCGGCACCAGGTCGGCCCGGACGTGCAGGTGCTCGATGGCCATGGGCGTGCCGTCGACCAGCCGGAGCCGTGCCACGTAGCGGATCTCCGCCGCGGGCGAGATACGCAGTTTGCGGCCGACCCGGGCGCCGGCGGACAGCGTCCGGTACTCCAGCAGCCGACTGGTCCAGACCCCGCCGGCCTGGGGCAGGCTGAAGGCGTTCCGGTCGGAGATCAGCTCCTGGGTGATCTTCTCGGCGGCCACGAACATGCCCCGCCCGTGCTCGCGGACCAGCAGTCCGGCCACGACGAGCTCGTCGACCGCGGCACGCAGCGTCGGCCGGGAGACGCCGAGTTCCGCGCACAGGACGCGCTCGGAGGGGATGGCGTCGCCGGGGCGCCGTGCCTCGATCAGTTCGAGGATCGCGTCACGGACCCGTTCACGCTTGAGCATCGCACCGGAGGCTGCGGCATCGATCTCCATTCGGACCCTCGTTCGTCGTCGGGACGGGCACTGGTCATCGTAACTGGTCTGCTGGTCAGCCCAGCGTAGAGCGTGCGACTCCGGATGATCCAGTCGGTCACCAACCTCGACACCACCCATTTTGCGCTTCCACCAAGGGTCTTGACGCTTCAATTGGTCCATGCCATTTTCATCCCCGCACCAACTGGTAAAGCCCGGCGGCCAACTGGTCAAGTCGGGATGTCGTGTGCCGCCCACCGGCTCCAGGCTCCTAGAGGTGAACCGTGAACCACCGCTCCCTTGCCCTGCTCGGCGCGATGCTGTTGAGTGCCGGACTCGTCGCCTGCTCCTCTTCCGACGGTGAGTCCGGCGAGGCCGCCGGCGGCCGGACCGCCCTCGACGTCTGGCTGATGCGCGACAGCGTCTCCGACACCTTCCAGAAGGAGTTCGAGGCCGGCTTCGAGAAGGCCCATCCCGAGATCGACGTGCGCATCCAGATCCAGGAGTGGGACGGCATCGGCGAGAAGGTCACCGCCGCGCTGGCCAGCAACGACGCCCCGGACGTCATCGAGGTGGGCAACACCCAGGTCGCCCAGTACGCGCAGAGCGGCGGACTGACCGACTTCACCGCCAAGGTCACCGAACTCGGCGGCGACACCTGGCTCAAGGGCCTCGCGGAGCCCGGGGCGTACGAGGGCAAGCAGTACGGCATCCCGTACTACGCCGCCAACCGGGTCGTCATCTACCGTACCGACCTCTTCGAGAAGGCGGGCGTCGACGCCGCCACGATCACGACACGCGAACAGTGGATCGCCGCCACCGAGAAGCTCAACGAGGGCGGCACCCAGGGCATCTACCTGCCCGGCCAGAACTGGTACGTCCTGTCCGGCTTCATCTGGGACGAGGGCGGCGACCTCGCTGCCGAGTCCGGAGGCGAGTGGAAGGGCGGGCTCGACAGCCCCGAGGCCCTGCGCGCCATGGAGTTCTACAGCGAGCTGCAAGCCCTCGGGAAGGGCCCCAAGGACTCCGACGAGGCGCAGCCACCGCAGGCCGAGGTGATGGCCAAGGGCGAGATCGCCCAGATCATCGCCACGCCCGGCGGCGCCAATGTCGTCGTGCAGAACAACCCCGAGCTGGAAGGCAGGCTGGGCTTCTTCCCGCTCCCGGGCAAGGCGGCCGGCACTCCGGGCGCCGTGTTCACCGGTGGCTCGGACCTCGTCGTGCCCGCCGTCGCCGCCCACCAGGACGAGGCCTACACCTTCATCAAGGAACTCACCGGTGACGCCTGGCAGAAGAAGCTCGCCCTCGCCATGAGCTACGTGCCCAACAAGACGTCCCTGGCGGACGCCGTGGCCTCCGACCCGGGCGCGGCGGCGATGGCTGTCGGCGCCGCCAACGGACACGCCACTCCCAACACGCCCGAATGGGCAGCCGTGGAAGCGAAGAACCCCATCAAGGACTACATGACGGCCGTCCTGACCGGGCGCGATCCGCGCTCCGAGGCGGCCAAGGCGTCCCAAACCATCGGCGACACCCTCAACAACGGTTCCTGAACCCGCGTCGGACCGGACCGTCCGTCCCCTTGCCCGGGCCTGACCCGGACCCGCACCCGGCGGCCCACCGGGACCCGCACCGGGCCCCACCAGGACCCCGTCATCGACCCCGCTTCCAAGACAAGGAGTCGCCGTGTCGACCGCTCCCGAGCGGACCGCGACCCGCTCCACGCCCGTCCGCCCGGCGCGGCGCCCCTCCCAGGCGACGCCCGCCCACCGCGGCGACCGGCCCTCCCCGTGGCCCTACCTGCTGATCGCACCCGCGATCCTGGGCATGCTGTACCTGCTGCTCTACCCGCTCGCCCGGGCGGTGGTCATCTCCTTCCAGGACTTCCGCCTGCGCCAGCTCATCCTCGGCGACGCCGAGTTCGTCGGACTCCGCAACTACCGCACGCTCCTGACCGACGACCGGTTCTGGGAGGCGGTACGGCGCACCTTCGTGTTCATGTCGGTCAACGTCGTCGCCATCATGGTCATCTCGACGCTGGTCGCCCTGATGATCGAACGTCTCGGCAGGATCGGCCGCACCGCGGTCCTCAGCTCACTGGTGCTCGTGTGGGCGGTGCCCGTGGTCGCCGCCACCACCGTCTTCCAGTGGCTGTTCCACTCCGAGTTCGGCATCGTCAACGAAGCCCTGACCGGACTCGGCCTGCACTCCTTCGAGGGCTATCCCTGGTTCGCCCACGGCGGCGCCGCGTTCACCATCGTCGTGGTCCTCATCGTCTGGCAGTCCGTGCCCTTCGCGGCCATCACGCTCTACTCGGCCCTCACCACCGTGCCGGGCGAGCTGTACGAATCCGCCCGCATGGACGGCGCCGGCGCCACCCGCATCTTCCGCTCCGTGACCTTCCCGCTGGTGCGGCCCATCTTCATGCTGATCCTGTCCCTCGAAGTCATCTGGACCTTCAAGGCCTTCGTACAGATCTGGGTCATGACCCGCGGCGGGCCAGGCGACGCCACCACCATCCTGCCGGTCTACGCCGTACAGACAGCGCTCGCCGGCCAGCGCTACGACCTCGGCTCCGCCGCCTCCATGCTCACCGTCCTGCTGATGGGCGGCGTCCTCGTCGTCTACTTCCGCCAACTGTTCCGGCAGGAGGGGGAGCACCTGTGAGCACGACACGACCGTCCCCGCGCCGAAGCACCGCGCACCGCGCCCTCCGCCGGCTCCCCTTGCGCATCGCCGCCGCCCTGACCGTGCTGGTCTGCCTCTTCCCTGTGTACTGGATGATGTCGACGGCCCTCAAGCCGTCCCGCGACATCCAGTCGTACGACCCCCGGCTGATCCCGCAGGAGTGGACCCTCGACCACTTCCGGCGAGCCGTCGGAGCCGACGGCTTCGGACTGTTCTGGCGCAACAGCATCCTGGTCACCCTCAGCGCCGTCCTGCTCGCCCTGCTCGTCGCCCTGGGCGCCGCCTACGCGGTGGCCCGGCTGCGGTGGCGCGGCCGCCGGCAGTTCATGCTGGCGGTGTTCATCGCGCAGATGGCTCCGTGGGAGTCATTGATCATCCCGGTGTACATCATCTCCCGCGACACCGGCATGCTCGACCGCCTGCCCACCCTCACCCTGGTCTACTTCATGATCACGCTGCCGTTCACCGTAGTCGTACTGCGCGGGTTCATCGCCGGCATCCCGCCCGAGCTGGAGGAGGCCGCGCAGGTCGACGGCTGCACCCGGCTCGGCGCGTTCCGCAGAGTGGCGTTCCCGCTGCTCGCGCCCGGCCTGATGGCCACTTCCCTGTTCGGTTTCATCACCGCCTGGAACGAGTTCACCTATGCCAACTTCCTCATCATCAAGCAGCAGGACAGCCGGACCCTGCCCGTCTGGCTCTCCTCCTTCCAGTCGACATTCGGCACCGACTGGGGGGCCACGATGGCCGCCGCCACCCTGTTCGCCCTGCCCGCGCTGATCGTCTTCCTCGTCCTTCAGCGCCATGTCACCTCCGGTCTCGCCTCCGGAGGGGTCAAGGGGTGACGCCGCCGCGCGCCACCCGCTCCCCCACCCGGCCCACCCCCGCTCCCCTCGTGCACCGCCGACCACCGGAGACCCGCCCCGTGGACCTGCCACGCCCCGAACTCTCCCTGATCCCCCGCCCCCGCAAACTGTCCCCGCGCCCCGGCCGCTTCCGCATCGACGCCGCCACCCGCCTGCGCGTCACCCCCGGTGCCGAACCGGCCGCCCGGCTGCTGCGCGACTACCTCGCACCGGCCACCGGCCGACCACTGGAGCACGCCGACGACGGAGCGTTCGTCCTGGCCCTCGACACCACACTCTCCGGACTCGGTGACGAGGGGTACGGGCTGACCGTCGGCCCGCACGGCGTCCTCTTGCGCGCCGCCCACCCGGCGGGCCTGCTGCACGGCGTTCAGACGCTGCGGCAACTCCTGCCAGCCGAAGCCCTGTCGTCGACGCAGGGCGCCGGTCACCTGGACCTCCCCGGGGTGGAGATCACGGACGTTCCGGTCCACCCGTGGCGCGGCGCGCTGCTCGATGTCGCCCGCCACTTCCAGCCGGTGTCCTACCTGCGCCGCTACGTCGACCTCCTGGCCCTGCACAAGCTCAACGTCCTGCACCTCCACCTCACCGACGACCAGGGCTGGCGCATGCCGGTGGCCGCCCACCCCCGGCTCACCGAGGTCGGCGGCCACCGCGCCGAGTCGATGGTCGGTCCGGCGGGCAGCGACCGCTTCGACGGCCGCCCGCACGGCGGCTCCTACACCCGCGCCGAGCTCGCCGGCCTCGTCCGGTACGCAGCCGAACGCGGTGTCACGGTCCTCCCCGAGATCGCGGTCCCCGGCCATGTGCGTGCCGCGCTCGCCGCCCACCCCGAGCTGGGCAACGACCCCGGCCGGCGGCTGGACGTCTGGACCCGATGGGGGGTCTGCCGCAACGTCCTCGGCGTCGACGACCACGTCCTCGACTTCTTCCGCACCGTCCTCGACGAGGTGATGGACCTCTTCCCCTCCCCGTACGTCCACATCGGCGGCGACGAGTGCCCGACCGACGAATGGGAGGCGAGCCCGGCCGCCGTCGCCCGCGCCACGCGCGAGGGCCTGTCCGGGCCGGGGGATCTGCACGGCTGGTTCCTGGGCAGGATCGCGGACCACCTGGTCCGGGCAGGCCGAAGGCCCGTGGTCTGGGCGGAGACCGGCACCGTGCTGCCGCTGGAGTGCACGGTCATGAGCTGGCGCGACCCCGCCCATGCCTGGGCCGCCGCGCGCCGTGGCCACGACGTCGTGTACGCGGACCACCGCGCCACCTACTTCGACTACGCCCGCGCCCCCGGCCCCGGTGAACCGCCCGCCCAGCCGGGCCTGATAGTCGACCTGGAGACGGTGCATGCCCTGGACCTGACCCCGCCGCCCGGCGAACACGCGCCGGCCGACCGCATCCTCGGCGCGCAGGGCCAGCTGTGGACCGAGTTCGTCACCAGCCCCGCGCACATCGAGTACCTCAGCTTCCCCCGCCTGTGCGCCCTGGCCGAACGGGTGTGGGGCCCGGCCTCCGACTGGCACGACTTCCGCAGCCGGCTGACCGGGCACCAGGCCCGCCTCGTCGCGCTCGGGGTACCGCACGCCGTCCCGCCCGGCCTGCCGGCCGCGGCCCTCTGACCCGGTCCCGCGACCGGCCACCCCGGCGTCCCCGCCCGCGGGACCGCCGCCCGCACCACAGCGAACCACCCGTGCACCACCTCCTGCCCTCCCGCAACGCACGGGAGTCACCGAAAGGAACACGGATGAGCACTCGCCCCGCCCGCACCCGCGTGGCCCTCGCCCTGACGGCGCTGCTGGGAAGCGCCGCACTCGCCACCCTGCCCGCCACGACCGCCTCCGCAGCCGGCGAGAAGGTGGCCGTGCAGTACCGGACCAGCGCCTCCGGCGCCACCGCGGACCAGAGCGAGCCCTGGTTCAAGGTGCGCAACACCGGCTCCACGACGGTCCAGCTCAGCCAGGTCAAGATCCGCTACTACTTCAAGGCCGACTCCGCGAACGCCACCTACCGCTTCGCCTGTTCCTGGGCCGTCCGCGGGTGCGCCGGCATCACCGGCACTTTCGGCACGCTCGCCCACCCCACCGCCACGGCCGACCGCTATCTGGAGATCGGCTTCACCTCCGCCGCCGGGACCCTCGCGCCGGGTGCCGACACGGGTGACATGCAACTGCGCTTCTACCAGTCCAACTGGCAAACCCTCCGGCAGAGCGACGACTACTCCTTCAGCGGCACCCAGACCGCGTACGCCGACTGGACCAAGGTCACCGCTCAGGTCGCCGGCTCCACGGTGTGGGGCACAGCCCCCGAGGGCAACGACCCCACCGACCCGACGGACCCCACCGACCCGACCGACCCGCCCGGCGGCGGCCAGACCCTCTTCGACGACTTCTCCTACACCACGCACACCGACCCCGCCCTCTCGGCGCACGGCTGGAGCGTACGCTCCAACTCCGGCGGTCCCGGCGTCCCCGGCGCCACCTGGGACCCGTCCAAGGTCACCTTCGTCAACCAGTCCGGCAACACGGTCATGAACATGGAGACCTCCACCGCCGGCACCGGCGGGTCGACCCGCCACACCGAAGTCCTCACACAGGCCACGAAGTTCAAGAACGGCACGTACGCGGCCCGGGTCAAGTTCTCCGACACCCCCAAGTCCGGCCCCGACGGCGACCACATCGTGCAGACCTTCTTCACGATCAACGACCTCAAGGCCCCGATGGCCGACGACTACGCCGAGTACGACTTCGAGTACCTGCCCAACGGAGGCTGGGGCGAGCCGGCCAACATCCTCTACACGACGTCGTGGGAGACCTACAACCCCGACCCCTGGCAAGCCGTCAACCAGCACAGCGAGAGCCGTACCAGCTTCGCCGGCTGGCACGACCTCGTCGTGACCATCGACAACAACGCGATCACCTACTACGTCGACGGCCAGCACTTCGGCACCCATGACGCCGCGTACCTGCCGGAGCGGCCCATGTCGATCAACTTCAACCAGTGGCTGATCGACCTCAACGGCCAGACTTCGACCACGCCGCGCGCCTACGACCAGCAGGTCGACTACGTCCTGCACGTCAAGGACCAGGTCCTCACCCCGGCGCAGGTGTCGGCGAAGATCTCCGCGCTCCGGAGCGCGGGCACGTCCTTCGTCGACGAAGTCCCGGCAAGCTGACCCCGCCGGTCACACGGACACCCCTGACCCGGCGGCGACAGACCGCCGGGTCAGAACCCGTACCGACAACGCACCGGCACGTCACAGGGCCGCCTCGCAGCCCAACGCACGGTCTGCGGCGCGGCCGACAGATGCCCACCCGGCAACAACTGTTGTGTAGACGGGTCAGAACTCCTCGGCCCGGAAAATAGCCGCTGAGCAGGACCTACGATGGGGCCCGTGACAGCCCGGCGCGGCGTTGTCGGTGCTGATCGATATGGTCGGAGCACCTGATCAGTTGAGGAGCGCCGACCATGAAATCTCCGGCCGAACTGGACGACGTCCCGTGGCATGCCCTGACCCACGCCTACGGCTCCGCCGACGACGTGCCTGAGCTGATCAAGGCGCTGTACCAGGACGACGACGAGGTCGTCGACGAGTCGATCTACGAGCTGTACGGCAACATCCACCACCAAGGCAACAGCTACTCCGCGTCGGCTCCCGCCGTTCCCTTCCTCGCCCATGCCGTGCTGCACGTCCCGGTCAAGCGTGCCGAGTTGCTGATGCTGCTCGCCGTCCTGGCCGATCACGACCCGGCCGACGTCGACATGCCACACTGGCCCAGCGGTTTCGTCGCCGACATCTGCGTCGAGGTCTGCCGCGTGCTCCCCGAGCTGATGCCCTGTCTCAGGGACGCCGAGCGAGGTGTGCGCAGGGCGACGCTGCGCCTGGTCGCCGCCGTGGCCGACCTGCTTCCGGCAGAGCAACGGGCCCCGATCGTGGCGCAGATAGAGTGCGTGTATGCCACCGATCCAGTCCCCGCATTGCGGGCGGACGCGATGGTGGTGCTGGCCCGGTTCGGCGGGGAGACGGCCGCATTCGACAGCCCCCTGCCCGAGGTCAGGCTTGCCGCCGCCATGCTTGCGGTCCAACGATCTGAGCCGCCGTACCCGGCGGATCTGGTGAATGTGATCGCCGAGGACGGTGCCGAACCCGACCCCGGCGACGACGACTTCCCTTGGTCCGACACCATGACGCAGGACCAGCGCCTCACACGCCTGCTCACCGAGGATCCTGACGCCGGCCTCACCGTGGCCGCCCGATGGATCACGGCCGGAGACCTCGGCTCGCGCGGTTCCTGGCTGGCCGGCGAGATCGCCGAGACCTGGCGCGACCGAGAGCCCGCGGTGGTCGACCTGCTCCTGGCGGCCCTGCCTCATCAGAGAGGCGTCCGCAACCTCGGCGCCCGCCTGCGCACCATGGGGCACTGGATCGAGCGCCTGCCCGCGCCGGACGCTGAACTCCGCGACACCCTGTACCAGTACTCAGACGCCGACGAAGAGACCGCTGAGGCGGCACTTGCCGCCCTGGTGAGTTCCCGCGACATCCGCGCCCTGAATCTGGTCCTGCGCAGACCCAACGCCCGGCTCCTCGCGGCGGCCGCGCGGAACTTCCCCAAAGCGGCGGACCAACTGATCCCCGTGATCCGCCGTGAGCTGGCAGCGGGCGCCACCGGGAACGAGTGCATCAGCCTCGTCCAGGCCCTTTTGCCGTTCGGGGCCGCCGCCCGCCAGGCTCAACCGGAACTCGTCGTATGCCTCGAGACCCGCCGCGCTGCAATCGTCGCCGCCCGCCAACTCGGCGCCAACGGCGTAGCCACGCAGGAGATCACCGACCTCTTGCACGCGGCCGCGGACAGCGCGGACCCCTCACTGCGTGCCACGGCATCCGTGGCCCATCACCAACTGACGGGGGATTCGGACCTCGCCCTTCACACGTTCGAGGAACTGCTCTCCGGAACGGGCCGGACCCACTGGTACCTGAGCTTTCTCGAGCCGCTCGGCAACGCCGCCACTCCTCTGCTGCCCCGCATCGAGCCTCTGCTCGAGGCACGGGACGAGTGGACTCGGATGGCGGCCGCCGAGGCCCTCTACTGGATCACGGGATCCCCGGACCGCGCCGTCCCCGTCCTCGCCGAACTGGTCAGCCCGACTCCGGTAGGCCTCCGCGCCCTCAAGGCCCTCGCCGCAACGGGCCAGGTGCCCGAGGAACTCCGCCCCACCCTTCGCTCCTTCTTCTTCTCCCCACGACGCCTGATCCCGAACTCGCCCCTCTCCGGACAAGGGCATCAGGACGAGGAACTGCGCACCCTGGCCCGAACCTTGCTCGCCATCGGGTAGCCGACTGCCGCTTCGGCCCGCGACCATGCAATAGGTTCAGTTGCGCAATCCAGCATGTCGCGGAGCCCGCTCCGGACGAGCGCGTGGTGGCCGAACAGCCGCTGCGGACTGGACTACCGCCGTTTCTCCTCATCAGCTGCCGGCGCGCTGACAGGCCCAACGTGTCTGCGATGAATCCATAACCTTCGGCCTCGGCGAGAAGGCAGCCATAATTCGGTCTGTGGACCTGAGACCGGAGTTGCTTCCCTCGCCTGTCAGCCGACAGCGGCTGGACGAGCTGAGCTGCGAGATCCATCGGATCGCCGACCTGGTGACCGCCAGTTCCGAGGACGCGGACGAAGCGATCCAGGCCTTCAACGAAGCGACCGGCCACGATTACGAAGCCTTCGATTTCGCCCACTACAGCGGAAGCAGAAGTGTCGAGGACTTCGCCGCAGAGGCAGCCCGGCCAGCTCGCCCCCAGGTTGCGGACATCACGCGGGACGAGCTCGTCGAGATCGTCAGCCGAGTTCTCGCCGCATCCCCGGAGAGCGACTACTACTTGCGCCTCCTCGAAGCGAATGTGCTGCATCCCGAGGTCAGTAGCCTGATCCTTCATCCCCCAGAAGGCCTCGAGGGTGCCTGTGCGGAGCAGATTGTCGACGAAGCCCTGCGATACCGGCCGCTCGCATTCTGAAATGCGAGCCGGGCGACCGAGCCGACCGCCGTATGCCCTGGAACTTGAGATGCCGGACTGGCCATAGCCGCTTGCCGTGACACTCCGTCGATGCGAGCGACCTGCCATGGCCAACCACCGACGGCGGCGTTGACGGTACGCTCCCGGCAACCAGCAGTTCAGGCGCGGATCGTGCCGTCGAGAAGCTCCTGCGAAAGAGACCACAACCGGCGGGCGTTGTCCGGATCCACGGCGTACCGTGCCACGCCTTGGAGAGTGCCGGAGCGGCGGTCGACGATTTCGTACTCGTTGCAGTCGGCGAAGTACCGGCCGCCGACGCCGTCAAGGAGGCGTGGGGTGGCTACAAGCACAGAGGTCGCGGCGCCATGTTCGACTGGCTTCACGAGATGGGCAGGCATCCTGCCACTCCCCCGACCGCCCGTGTGGCGCTGGAGATTGGTGTAAACAGCCGCGTGCCCGGTGAGCGCTACAGCGCTGCCCGCGGCTACCTGCACCCGGCCATGGCCCGCGCCAATCTCACAGTTCGCACCCAGGCGCTTGTCCGCCGCGTCCTGTTCGAGGGAACCCGGGCGACCGGCGTCGAGTACACCGACGCCGCAGGAGCGGCGGAGTCGGTCCATGCGGAAGTGGTGCCGATGTACCGAGACGTCAGTCCACGCAACCCTCGTACTCCTTCGAGGGCACGCCCATGGCCGAGAAGACGTCTCGCGCTTGCTGCCTCATCAGTTCAGCGGCGGCCCTGTCGGTCCTCTGGACGGCGCAGGCCAGTGCGATCAGGGTGCGGGCCTCGCCGAGGCGGTGCCCGGTTTCGCGGTGTACGGACAAGGCTTCCTGGCCGAGCTTGACGGCGGTGGCGTTTCCTTCCTCGGAATCCGCTGATTCGGATCGGGCTGTCACGGCGAACAGGGCTGTCAGCGCCTGCCCCTCCACCACGCGGAAGGAGTGGTCGCGGGCCAGGCTCAGTGCCTGTTCGGCATGAGCCCTGGCCTCGTCGTACCGGCCCAGTTGATGGTGCGTGAGGGAGAGGCTCAGGAGACTGTCGGCCTCGGCGCGTTTCAAGACCCCTTTGCGAGCCAGAGCAAGGGCCTGCTCGTCAGCTCGGAGAGCCCGGTCCGGACGTCCCAGCTTTCGGTGGGCGGCGGCGACGGTGTGGGGGATGGACGCCTGAATCCAGATCCGTCCCACGTCCTTGACCATGGCCAGGGCCCGCTCGGCCTGCTCCAGCCCCTCGTCGTAGCGGCCGAGTTCGACATTGATCTTCGCGATGGTGTCGAGCATCATGGCGCGGCCGTCGCGGTAACCGGCCCTCTTGTCGAACGTCACCGCGGGGCCGAGTACCTGGAGCCCATCGGTGAAGCGGCCGAGTTCCCAGTACACCCGGCCCAGAATCTGCAGCGTCATGCTGTCGTTCCACCCCCGGAGCTCCGCACTGTGGCTGAGGGCCACTTCGAGGCGCGAAGCAGCCTCGGAAAGCCGGCCCAGGTCCCAGCAGGTCATACCGAGGCCCACCACCCCGAATCCATCGAAGTAGCGATTCCCGTTCTCACGGAAGATGCGCAGGCCGGCCGTGAAATCGTCGTATGCGCTCTCAAGGCGCGCCATGCTCCACTTGGCGAAGCCCCTCAGGCCGAGCCCCGCCGCCTCCCCCGTCGTCCAGCCGAGCTCGCGGCCGATGTCCAGTACCCGTGTGGCGTGCTCCATCGCCTGCCCCGCACGACCCCGTTCCCACCGAACCACCATGAGACCGGTGTGCATCGCCGCCTGGCCGAACAGGTCCCTTTCGGCCTCGGCAGCGTCCAGCGCCGTCTCCGCGGTGGCCTGCCAGGTCTTCCTCGGCAGATGGACCCAGAAGTTGCCGAACAGCGCCGAGGTCAGATGCCAGGCGACGGGTCGAGGGCCATGGTGGGCGGCATGGTTGATGACGGCGAGCAGATTCGCTCTTTCCGCGTCCAGCCACTCTCTGGATGTGACGGCCGGCGGCATGCCCGGGTGCTCGCCGGGGTGGAGGCTCGGGGGAAGTTCCGGGAAGAGCCAGGTTCCCGCGGTGGCACGGGTGGCGTTCAGGTACCAGATCAGGAGCCGCTCCAGCGCGGCGCCGCGGGCCGCCTCCGTCTCCTCCACCAGTCCCCGCTCCCGCGCGTACTCGCGCAGCAGGTCATGGAACCGGTACCGCCCAACCGTCACAGGTTCGACGAGATGCGCTGCGGCCAGCGCGCCGAGCAGACGCCGGGCCTGCGACAGCGGTGCGTCCAGGAGCCCTGACGCGATCTCGGCGGTGAACTCCGCGCCCGGAAACAGGCCGAGCAGCCGGAACAGCCGACGCGCACCGGGCACCAGAACCCGGTAGGACACCGAAAAGGCCGTCCGCAAAGGCGAATCGGCCTCGCCTTCCGGCTCCAGTGCCTCCAGCCTGTTGCCCTCGGTCATCTCCGCGACCAGATCGGCCATCCGCAGGGCCGGATCGCCCGCCAGCCTGGCGGCGGCCACGCGCAGCGCCAGCGGAAGGCTGCCGCACAGCCGGATCAGTTCACCGACCGCGAGTTCATCGGAGGCGACCCGGTCCGCGCCGAGTGCCCGGCTCAGCAGCGCGCGGGCCTCATCCGGCTGGAGGAGGTCCAGTGGCAGGGCGTGCGCCCCATCGTGGGCGACGAGATCGCCGAGCCGGTTGCGGCTGGTGACGACGACGCAGCAGCCCGGGCTGCCGGGCAGCAGGGGACGTACCTGCTCGGACGAGGCCGCGTTGTCCAGCAGGACGAGCATGCGTCGGCCGGCCAGCCGAGTCCGGTACATACGGCCCTGGGCCTCGTGGCTCGCGGGGATCTCCGAGGCCGCGAGCCCCAGACTGCGCAGCAGCAACTGCAGTGCTTCACCGGGTTCGACAGGCTGTCTGTGGTGGTCGAAGCCGTGGAGGTTGATGTAGAGCTGGCCGTCCGGAAACCGGTCGCGGACCTGGTGCGCCCAGCGCACGGCCAGCGCGGTCTTGCCGATACCGGCAGCGCCGCCGATGGCGGAGATGACCACGGTGTTCGCCTCCGCCCGCTCCTGCTCCCGCGGAAGCAGCGCGTGCAGTCGAGCCAGTTCGCCGGTGCGTCCGGCGAAACCCCGTGTGTCGTGCGGGAGTTCTGCGGGCACCGCGCTCGGGCGAAGTGTGGCGGGCGCCGGGGAGGAAGGAGTGGGCGGACGCAGGAGGAAGGCATCGTCCTGGTGCAGCACCGCCTCGTGCACCCGGCGCAAGTTCTCGCCGGGATCGGCCCCGAGTTCGTCCCGCAACCGTACGCGTATGTCCTCGTAGGCGCCCAGGGCTTCCGCCTGTCGTCCGCAGCCGTACAGGGCCCGCACGCGCAAGGCGGTCAGCGACTCGTCGTAGCGGTCGGCCACCGAAGACGCCGGCACGCCGCCGAGATCGTCCAGGGCTTCGCCGTACCGGCCCAGCAGAACCAGGCACTTGAGTCGTTCCAGCCGGAGCGTGCGCCGGCGCTCCTCCCACCGCTGCCGCTCGTCGTGCGCGAACGGGCCCGGCAGGCCCGCCAAGGGCTCGCCCCGGAACAGCCCCATGGCGAAGGTGAGTTCCTCCGACGCGGTGGCCAGATCGCCGGACGCGACAGTGCGCAGCGCCGTGTCGCCCCGCTCCTCCAGATCCGCCGTGTCGAGCCGGACCTCATCGACGACGAAGCGGTACCAGCCCTTGCCGCTGCGGATCAGCGACTCCGCGGGCTGGGTTCCCTCCGGATCGAGCGTCCTGCGCAGCGAGTTGACGTGCGTCGGCAGGACCTTGCGGCCACCCGCCGGCGGCTCCGACCCCCAGACCGCATCGAGCAGCCACTCATGACTCGCCAAGGCCCCTCGGCGCAGCAGCAGGGCGGCCAGTACGGCCTGCCGCTTGACCGGCCCCAGCTCCAACGGCGTCCCGCCCCGCCAGGCCCGCAACGGCCCGAGCACCTCGAACCGAAGCAACTCAGCAGATCCGCCGTCCACCACGTGCCACCGCTCCCCTAGTCATCCAGGTCAACAAAAATTCATCAGCATTGCAGCACCCCCGACCAGGGTGATGGACACGACATTGCACAACCCGCACAACTACGAAGGAAGATCCGAGTGACCGAAGTGGAGTTGGTGGCCACCGCGCTGGCCACAGGGGCGGCAGCAAGATTCCCCGACACCTCACAGGGCGTCGTCCACGACCTCCATACCGCGCTCAGCCAGGCGGTCCGCCGAGGGCTGACCCGTGGGGGCCACGGCGTGCGGGGCAGCTACGGCGTACGGGTGCTGACCGCATACGAGACGGACCCCGACGTCTGGCGGACCCGGCTGCTCCAGGTACTGGCCTCCGGGATGGAGATGGACGACGAGATCCTCAGGGCTGCCCGTGCGGTGCTCCGCGCGGACCGCCGGGCGGAGCACATCCCGGTGGACGAGGCCGGCTCATGACGCAGGTTTCGGAACGACCCCTTCGAATGGCCGCAGCCGAAGATCGCAGCGGCCGTCGCAGGCCTACGAGTTCCGCTCAACTCTACTGACTCGTACATGACTTCTCGAAACAGCAGAGAGGTCGTCGCGTGTACCTGAGTGTTCCCTTCGAGGACGGTGGGATCTTCATCGTCGAGTTGTCCGACGATCAGGGATCCGGGGTGATCCGGGCGAGTCGCGGCGACGAGCTCTTCGAGACGTCCGCCGACACCTTCGAGTCGGGCATGGTCCGGGTGGCGGTCGCCTATGCCGCAAGGCCGCATTCATCGAAGGTCGGGGACCCAGAAGCCACACCTTTTCGTCAGTCGACGTCCTCACCCGCAGGCTTCGCGTCACCATGCTCGGCAAGCCGGGCACTGATGGCGTCATCGAGTTCCGTCATGGTGCGGTGGAAGGCTTCCTCGAGATCCACGTCGTAGTGATGCGCGAGGATCAGCACGGACCACAGACAGTCTGCGAGTTCATGCTCCAGCGCTGCACGACCGCCCGGGACTTCTCGAGCACCCTCCTCAGCCATCACGAGCTTGGCCAGATCGCCGACGTCGCCCATGAAGCCGAGCATGTACTCGTCGCGCATCCAGCCCCGGCCGCGCTCACGACGGTTCAGCTCGTCGTAGAGGTCATGGATCCTCATCGCCCGCTTCTTCAGCTCGCCAAGGCTCACGAAGCCACCCTTCCCGGTTCGACGCATGCATTTGTCGAGAACCGACCCTCTCCCGCGGGCACTTGATCCGCAACGGCCGCTGCCGGCCGACTGGGATTCCGTTGTCTCCGCCTAACTGCACTGCAGGACGCCACCATGGATTCCTCGTGCAGACCGCTTCGCGGCGGCCAGGGTGGTCGTTGGGCTGGTAGGTGAGTTGCGAGAACGCCCATTGCTCAACGGTGTGCAATCATCGAAACCTGGCGCCTACCGACTCAACACCGCCGAAGCCCGCGCTGGACGACAGTGGATCCGTTGAACCGCCGCTAGCGGCAGCACCCTCGGGAGCCCTGGTGGCGCCGAGGATGTCCATATGCAAAAGGCGCCGTCGCGACTGATCCCTGACATCAACGGCTGACACCGACAGCGGTGGACTGACGCGGATCGGCATGGATGGGTACGACCTGCCAGACGTTGCCTGCTACTGCTGACACCGCCTGGTCAAACTTGTTGCCGGGAGCCCTCAGTTAAGACCACCAGTCACCATCACCCGCGAGGGAGCGGTGCAAGTAGTCCTCCAGCTCTCGTGCAGCCCACAGCCGACTGTCAGTCTCGTGGTCCCAGACAAAGATGTCTGGACGCTCGGGCGTCAGTACGAAGGCGAACTGGTCTCCCCCTCCGTTGTCGCCGAAGAACAGCAGCGGATCAAAAGGCATGTACAGGCCTGGAAACGTATCGGGAGCCCAGAACAGAAGATTCTGCTCCACAATCCGATCCAGCGACCACACGACATCGGTCTCGTCCTCACCGACTATCCCGTCGGTCTCCAACAACAGCTCAGTCAGCTGCGCCGGACAGCTGCGGCCCAGGCGCTGCTCCGCCTCAGCAAGTACCGTGGCGGCAACGGGCGCCCGAAACGCGACGTCGGGCAAGGCTCTGGCAGCGGCTTCTTTCCACATAAACGCAGCTTACGGAAGGGCTGACAGTCCCGAGTGCAGGCGTCGACTGCCCGGCCGAACAATGGATGCGCCTGATGAACACGAACCCCTTCGGCCGCCTGTCTGGAGCGGTCCCAGGCGGCGGCATGAAGCACATGCTCTCCGCCTTGGAAGCACTGACCAACCGCGATGCGCGCGAGCGGGACGTCGCAGCGGCGGAACTCGGGGACCTCCTGCGCGGCACCGCGCTCGACGCTGATTCCGCCCGCCTGGTCGTCGGGCGCCTCGTCAGCCTGGCCGTCAACGACTTGGTCACCGAGGTTCGCGAGTCAGCGCTGAACTCGATCAGTGAGGCGTTCGATCACTACAATCTGCCCTTGGACCTCGTCGAACCACTCACCGTCGCCATGCCGACGATGGAGCGTGAACTCCTCGAACACACCCTCTACATTCTCGGCGCGACACACGCCCCTCGGGCGCGACACCTGATCGAGCCCTTCCTCGACCACCCTGACCCGGCGGTACGCGAAGATGCCCGCATTGCTGCTGCCGAGATCACCTCAGTCCCGTCGGAGAGCCGTACCCGCAACTCTTGACGACTGGTCAACCCCTCCGCCCGCCGTGTGTTCGACGTCGGGTCCCGCTTCCAGACACTCAAGAGTCACACGCCGTTTCCTGCAAGATCAAGCTTGAGATACAAGTCCTCGAACCCGGCAGGAAACGGCGTGATTCACGCATGTGCGCAGTTCATCGCACTCAAACATGCGGCTGGAGAGCTACACATGGAGCCTCAAGCACGCGCTGCTCGACACCCCGGCCAGGGAGCAACCGGGCTGCCGTACCGGAACGGGATTCCTCGACCGTCAGGTTCAGCAGTTCCTGACGTGCCAGATGGGCGTCCAGTAGTAGCTGTCGTCCGAGCTGTACGGGGCCGGGGTGGTGTAGGCGACTCCACCGCTGCTGTTGTAGAACGTGGCTCGCGTCCCCGGGGTCTGGTCATTGATCCACGAGCCGTATCCGGCCCACGGCATGGAGCGCTTGGCGCAGGAGTACCAGTAGTAGTAGCTGCCCTGGTAGACCTCCTGGCTGTACACGCAGAAGTAGCCGCTGTAGACCGCTCCGGTCAGGCAGGGGTCGGCCGCGGCGCGCGTGCCCTTGCCGGCAGCGAAGTCTCTCGGGCGGTCCTCTCCGGGGATGGCCACGAGGAGCGTGGCGCCGTCCACTTCGATCTTGTTGAGTGCGACCTGCTTGCCGCCGGTCTTCATGAGGTAGCGCTTGACCTCAGACTTGAGTGCGGAGGTCTGCGCGGCTGTCAGGTGTGCGGCCCTGGCCTGCTCGGCGAACGGCGCGGCGGATCCGGACGACGACGTCGTGGCGTCCGCCGGTGCGGCTGCCACGGCCGTGGTGCCGAAGCCCAATAGGGCGCTGGCCGCCGCGACGGTCACCATGAACAGACGACAACGCATGGAGTCTTCTCCTTCTGTCGGTCGTGGTCCCGCGAAGCCGTTGGGACCCCTGTGATGTCCCTGTGAGAGTGGCAGCGTCCAGATTTAATGGACAAGGACATGTCATAACGGCCGAAACATGCTGGTCAGTATCTGTACAGGATGCCGATAATCAGCAATACGGCTGCGACGGGGAGGGCCATGGGGCTCAGGCTGCACTTCACGGCGGAGGATCTGTCCCGCATACGGACGGTTTCGGGGCCTGATCCCGGCTGGGAGATCGTACTGAGCTTCATACAGCTGGCGGCCGTGCAGGCACCGGCCGTATTCGGCCCCTGGCGTGCCGCGGCCAGGGCACGTTTACGGTCCCTGCGCGCGCCTCACCTGCGTCTGCTGCGGTATCTGGTTCCGCAGACGGGTGCCTTTCCCGACTTTCTCACGCCAGTCCAGGCCGTTCCATGTCTGAGATCCACCGTCGATGCTGTGCTGTCCACGCCCGCCGAGCGGTTACGGAAGGACTTGGCTCTGCTCCCCGCCCCTCCCAGCTGGGCCCGTACCTGGGCCAGCACCTTGGCCGATGCCGATCGGACAGCACTCGCCGCGATCGGTGAGGCGCTGCACGACTACCACAGCGCCGCCCTCGCCCCTGTGTGGCCGCGCCTCCAGGCGCTGGTCGACGCGGATCGCGCCCAACGGGCCCGCGCCCTCATCGATCATGGCACCGAAGGTCTGCTACGCAGCCTGGGCCCCACACTGCGCTGGCGCCCACCCGTGCTGGAGGCGGACTATCCGGTCGACCGCGACCTCTATCTGAACGGGCGCGGGCTTCTCCTGGTGCCCTCGGTGTTCTGCTGGCGCACGCCCGTCACGCTTGTCGACCCCGAGCTGCGCCCGGTCCTGGTCTACCCCGTTTCCCACGAGGCCGGCTGGTGGCTCCGTCCGGCCGATCGTGCCCCTGCGGAAGGAGACCGGCTGTCCCAACTGCTCGGGCACAGCAGGGCGACCGCGCTCCGGGTGATCCAGGACGGCTGCACCACGGGCGAACTCGCCCGGCGTATAGGCGTCACCGCCCCCACCGCCAGCCAACACACCGCCATATTGCGCGAGACGGGCCTGATCATCTCCGTCCGGTGCCGCAACACGGTGCTCCACACCCTCACACCTCTGGGCATTGATCTGCTCAGCATCAACCTTGCACCGCAGCCGAAAGCCAGGTCCACGATAAGTCGGGGTGCGGCCCAGTCATAGGCGCGCCTGCCTGTGCAATCGGACCTGTGGGTGCGCCACCAGGGCCGCTCCAGAGCGGCCCTGGTGGCAGGTCGTCGCCACGAAAGGGTCGCGGCAGACCCACCCCGGGGAACTCTGCGCTCCCGGGGCAGCACCAGCTGCTACCGCCTCCCAAAAGGCGCCGATGTTTCCCGCGCGGCTCCCGTTTTCGCCATCACCACCCCGAGAGCGTCAGCGACCTACAACACCCCCGTCCACTCGCGCAGCACGATCCCGCCCAGGTCGCCACGAACCTTCTCGTTCGCACTCTGAGCTGGTCGAATGCCCGATCACATGCCCCGACGCCGCCGAAATTCGATCCTGTCAGGTCCATCGGATTCCAGTTGCCCCGACTGCGACCAACCGCACGCCTCATAGAACGCGACGGCCGTGGCGTTGGTGGCGAAGGTTTCCAGGCGGATCTCCTGGTACTCGGCGAAGAGCAGTTGCTCAGCCTGCGACAGGAGCAACCTCCCGAGACCCTGACGCTGACGGTCGACGTCGATCATCAGCAAGTCGATGGTGGACTCGTCAGTGATCAGCAGCCCCACGAGGTCCCCGCTCACCTCCATGCAGTGGAGGTGTCCCTTGCGGAAGTGCGACTCGATGTGATCATCGGAGGCCCCGCTGTTGATGAACCAGTCGACGCCCTCGTCTCCCAGGAATGAACGGTAGCGTGCATCGATGGTGCGCCTAGCCAGCTCCTCAAGGACCGCAAGGTCCTCCTCGAGAGCAGGACGGAGGACCGGGGCTGGCAGAGGTTGCGGCATTTCAGAGAGCTCCAGACAGACAAGACCAACCACGTCAGTCTGCCAGCCCTCCACCCGCAGACACACGTCAATAACGCGGGCTGCCCATGGACCACCCTCGCCGAGCCCACCAAGCGTCGACACAAGCCCGTAGTCGGCCGCCGACCACGCGCCGCGCGATCCCGTGGCCTGGGACGAACATGCCTGATCCGGCAGAGCGCGATCCGCGAGCACCTGCGCCGGCGCGGCATGCGCGGCCGAAGACCTCATTCCGCTGACGATGCGCGACGGGCCCGGCAGGCATCGCGGGCGAAGGCTGGTGGCCGGCTAACCCGTCGCAACCGGTGGCTGCGCTGACCCGCCGGGAGGGGAGCGCAGGCACCAATCTCTGGTGCACCCGTTGATTCACACAAAGGCCCTCAGCGGTTCTGCTCATCTATCCAGCGATGACGAGCGGGATGTCCATCGTCACGGCGGCCGTTCACCCCCGCCCAGTGCCTGGATTGACACCCCCAGATCCTTTCCTGCCATGGGTGCTCATCGAGTCGTCGCGCTGACAGTCCCGCCGCAGTCCACCTTCGAGCTTGCCTGCGCCGCCGAGGTTTTCGGCCTGCGCCGCGCAGAGTTGCCGAGTCACTAGGAGTTCGCGGTGTGCGCCGAGCATCCAGGAGCGGAACCGACCCTGACGGGGTACGACATGCTGGTCAGCGAGGACCTCGCACGCAGGTTCGCCAACCAGCTCGGTGTCAGCCCCGGCCGATGGCTGCTCCAGCAGCGCGTCGAGGCAGCCAGGAGCCTCTTGGAGGAGACGGACCTCCCTGTCGAGACGATCGCGGTCCGCGTCAGTCTGTCCTCGAGCGCCAACCTTCGCAGGCGCTTCCAGGCCTTGGTGCACACCACGCCGGGGGCCTACCGGCGCTCCTTCGGCCGCCCCCGACATGTCCCGGAGCTAGGGCCGAGGGCCTGAGACGGCTGGATCAGCCGTCCTGCCGGCGTCGCGGAAGAGTTGGCCATCTCCGCCTGTAGAAGCGTTCTCGTGCGCGCGCTGTCAGCGAGGCCGCGCTCGCGCCGACGTGGTGAAGGCCGTCGTCCATGACCGGCACGGCGACATACGCGTGCGCTGTACGTGGTGGCAGGGGCTCACTGATCGTTTCAGAGTGCGATGAGCCTGGGCCTTGCGGACTGCGGCCTGGGCAGCGGGGACCGCGGGGGCCCTGCATGCGCACCCACAGGGGACAAATGTCGGTCGACGCCGCCTGGCAACCTGGTTAGGGTCGCGGCGTGACGATCAAGTTGAACGATCCCGCCCGCAGGCTTCTTGACGACGTGAATCCGGCGGTGCTGGCCACCGTGAACCCTGACGGCAGCCCGCAGACCTCGGTGGTCTGGGTCGCCCGGGACGGCGATCACCTGCTGCTCTCTTCGGCAGCCGGCCGCCGCAAGGTCACCAACGTGCAGCGCGACGCGCGGGTCAGCCTCACGGTCTACGACCGGACCGACCCGCTGCGATACCTGGAGGTTCGCGGTACCGCAGCGGTGGCCGAGGATGTGGGCCGGAAGCTGGCTGTCGCACTGGCCGAGCAGTACGAGGGAGCCGGCGCGGGCGAGGAATACCTGGAACTGCCGCCGGAGGTGGTGCGGGTCGTCGTCAGGATCACCCCGCAGCGGCTGATCGGGACCTTTGCCGACTGACTGTTCGGTTCAATGCGAGTTGATCCCACGATCTCGCATCTGGCGACCTTGAATCGGCGGGCTGAGCAGGTGGGGGCCGATCCAGTTCCGGACGACCTGCGGGAGCACGTGGCTCCGCTGATGCCGCCCGTCCCTGAGCGCCGTCGTCGCTCCCCCACCCAACCCCGCTCGAACTGGCCGACGCTCTCAACTGCCCCCTCTGCCCGGCAACTTCATGCCCAAACGATCAGCAGAGCCAATGTGCGCACCCGGGCGGTGAACGCGACGCCGCGGCCGGTTTCCTGCCGCCCTGCTTTACAAGGCGGGGCGAGGAGGCGTCGGGCCCGGCACGTTGTGCGGTGCGCTCAGGTGGGGTGAGGCTGCCTGGGGTAGCACTTGAGCCAGCTGCCGGTGCATGCGTTCGGCCTCACCACGCACCTGGGCGGGGATGTCACCGCGCTCGGCAACGAGGCGGCTGAAGATGGGAGTTTCCTGGAACACGGTAAGTCTTGCTTTCTGTCGGGGTGGCCCGGGCAGTGGGTCTGCAGGCGTAGTAGCGGTTACAACGGAACCCTACGACGCGGCACCGACAACGCCCTGCTCGGGTGCGGTTGTCTCAGGCCGCGACAGAGCGTCGGGCATCAGAGTCCGGGCCCGCCGGGCAGGGAGGACAGCCAGCGACCGAAGCGACCGACCGGCCCGAACCGTTGCGGTCCTCGGCCGGGCGGGCGAGGACCCTCACGTCCGGCGTTCGGGCCGCAGGCTGATCGGTAGAGCGATGTACCGGCAGCATGGCGATCAGATACAGCCCGAGATCCGAGCTGAGTGTGCCGAGCAACGGTTCAGGTGGTCAACGAGGTTGCGGCGCGCCCGGCGATCTCCACCGCCTGACGGCGCGCCTGCGCGTGCGCCTCCTCAAGCGAGAGGCGGTGCTGCGGGAGCAGGTGCCGGAGCGAAGGCACCGTAGGCGCATAGGTCAGCTCGGGCGTGATGGGGCGGACGTCCAGGGCCATCAGCCCCGGATCGCCGAGGATGGTCTCCAGCGCCGGGATCAGGAAGTCCTTGCCGTGCTGGGGCGCGCCGGGGCCGTAGCCGCCGCCCCGGGCGGAGACGACGACGGCGGGGCGGCCGGTGCTGGGCGCCGGGCCGGCCAACCCGATCGTCCTGCCGACAATCATGACGTGGTCCAGCCACGCCTTGAACACCGACGGCATCGCGTAGTTGTAGAGCGGAACGGCGAAGAGGTACGCGTCGGCGCCGAGGAATTCCTCCACGAGTTCGTCCTGGAGTCCGGCGGCGGCGTGCTGGTCGGGGGTGTGCTGATCGGCGGGGGTCGTACGGGCCTGGATGCCGGCGGCGTCCAGGTGACCGACGGGGTCCATCGCGAGGTCGCGGCGGACGATGTCGCCGGGCCAGGCAGCGGTGAAGGTATCGGCGACCTGGCGGGAGACGGAAGCCTCGCCGGAGGCCGAGGTGTCGATGCGCAGCAGGTAGGTCATGGTGGTGGCTCTTTCGCTTTGATAAGTGTGGGGTGGTGACCACTTGCCGGGTTCGGGCTCCGGGCAGCCGTGTCGTCAGGGCGCGGGATGCTGGTGGACCGCGCAGCCGTCCGGGCCGCAGACCGCCGCGTCCTCTCCGCCGAGAATCCGGAGCGGCTTGAGCGTGGGATGCGCCGCCTCCCAGGCCCTGGTCATCGCGGCCAGGAGCTCGTCGATACCGACGGCGCCGTGGACGGCGTACGCACCGTCGAGGGTGATGAACGGCATCCCGCGTGCCCCCAGGCGCTCGGCCTCACGTTGGTCGGCAGCCACCCGGTCGCGGTAACGCCGCTCGCGCAGCGCTTCGGCCGCCTCCTCACGGTCGAGCCCGACCTCGGCTGCGAAGTCCAGGACTTGTTCCCTGGTCCACAGCTCGCGCGCTTGCCCGAAGTGGGCGCGAAACATGGCCGTCCACACCTCGCAGCCCCGCCCCTGGTCTGTGGCGAGGGCGAGAAGTTCGTGTGCGTAGTCCGTCGGCCCCAGCGTGCGCTCCAGCGCGTGGAAGGGCGCCATCCCCTCGGCCCGGGCTGCGCGCTCGATCGGTGCGAAGATCTGCTCGCCCCTCGCCGCGGGGATTCCGTGCATGTCCAGCAACCGGCGCTGGCTGATGCCTTCGCGGGGCAGGTCGGGGTGGAGCTGGAACGAGCGGTGGACGATCCGCACCTCGTCGGCGTGCTCGAAACGCGCCAGCGCCAGCCGCAGCCGGTTGTCGGTCAATCCGCAGAACGGGCAGACGATGTCGGACCAGAATTCGATCTGCATGATGGAGCCCTTCGAATCTCACATTCTGTTCGTAGCCTCACTTTGCATTAGTGTGAGAAGCGATACAAAAGGCACATTCATGTGCGTGAGTCAGGAGAGAGGGGTGGCGGCCGTGGGCGCCGGGAGCGAGTTGCGGCGGGGACGCACGAATGTGAGGGCGAGCGTGCGGCGGGCCCCCGGCCCGTGTGCGCACTGGGGCGACGGGGACGCGGACTTCATCCGCGAGATCCTCGACCTGGTCGGCGACAAGTGGAGCGTGCTGATCATCGGCACACTCTCCGACGGACCCGTGCGCTACTCCGAGCTCGCACACGCCATCCCCGGCATCTCCCAGCGCATGCTCACCCTCACCCTCAAGCAGCTCCAACGCAGCGGCCTGGTCGACCGCACGGCGTACGCCGAGGTGCCGCCGCGCGTCGAGTACTCCCTTACCAGCCTCGGCACCTCCCTGCTGTCCACCGTGCTGGAGCTGGCCGCCTGGTCGGCCGAGCGGCACACGGAGATCCGCCGACATCAGCAGAGGTACGACGCAGGAACCGCCTAGCGCGTTGACCGCACAGGTTCGACGGGTCTCAGACTGCTGACGCGAACGGGCACCAGCCTCAGCTGATGCGCTTCTCGCTGCCGATGCGCGCGTTCCTTTGTCGACTGCACCACGACGGCAGCCACGGCATCTGCGGAACGGCGTACGCGCCATCCTTCGAGTGCACGCCCGGGTGAGCCGGGTTCACGCCTACGGCGGGGTCGCCGCCAGTCGGCGACAACCTGCCCCGCGCGCCACCTTCCAAGCCCTGTAGCTCTATGTGCTGGATCAGTCACTCTTGGTGCGCAGGCGTTCGGGCGGTCACCAGGCGAGGTGTAGACCGTGGGGCTGCCAGGCAGTGGATGAGCGTCCGCTGCGGACACGTCGTCTGCTCGTACCGGCACCCATCAACCCTGAAGGATCATCATGCAGATCAAGCGCGGTTTCACAGTTTCCGTGGCCGCCCTCGTACTGGCAGGCGCGGCCACTGTCGCCGCAGCAGCCTCAGCGCCTGCGAGGACGCCGCCCGCCGCCACCGCACCTGTCGCCGGCGCGGGTCCCTCCGCGGCAATCGACCCGGCCTTCTGCGGCTTCGACAACCGGCTCACGCCGCCCACGATCCGTGAGGGCGCTGCCGGGAACACGGTGCGCGAGGCCCAGTGCTTACTCCAGCTCTGGGGGTTCTACATCGGCCCGGGAATCGACGGCGCCTTCGGACCCCTCACCACCAAGGCCACCAAGGCATTCCAGACCAGTCGAGGCCTGACCGCCGACGGCATCATCGGCCCGAACACGTGGACAAGGCTGCGTAACGGATAAGCCCCCAGGGGGAGTTCTGCAGTTGGGCGCCCCATGCCGGACCGCCAACACGTCGAGCCGCACCTGCGTGGTCCGTGCGCGATCGCAGGTGCGGAGATGGCTGATTGCGGGCATGGAGTTGTAGGTGTCGCGGAGGTCGGAGGAAATGGGCCGCTCCCGAATATCCGCTTCTCGTGCACACCGTCATCGGCGATCATCGAAGGCGTGAACGCCCCCACCCACATCAGCACGCTCGCTCTCAGGCATGTGATCCCGCCCCCGGACAGGATGGAACAGTCGCCCGAGGTACGCCCGCTCATCGACGGCCGGGACATACTCGCGGAGATCCACCCCGGCGGAGTGGCCAACTGCCCGGTCTGGTCGTGGTCCGGCCCGGCCGACGAGTGGCCGCTGGCGGCGCTGGAGGAGCCTCGTGAGGTCGAGCTGTCCAACAATGACTGCGTTCCTGCGTGCTGCGGAGGCGTCTTCGTCACCATCAAGCGCCAGAGAGACCGCGTGGTGTGGTCTGCCTGGCGGAACACGAACGACGTCCGGGTTCCCGTACCTGCCACCGTGCATTTCGACGCCGCCCAGTACGACACAGAACTCGCGCGTGCCGCCATGGACACCACGTGGGAGGAGCCCGTGGACACTGTGGCCCGCCTGGTCACCCGCAAACTCGCCGACACCGGTGCGTTCGAGCGGTGGGACTGCGGGGTGGACAAGCTGGAAATCCAGCGTGCGGCACCCGAGGGCATAGAGGTGCACTTCAGCCACTGCCGCACTAACCAGTCATCCCGCGGCCTGTCGGCCGCACCCCGGGGCCGGGAAAATGGGGCGGGGTGCCCGTCCGGAGGACGTCGTTGCTGCTTGGTGCGAGTGAGCCCGATAGCCAGTCGGACGCGGGGGCCGTGTGCAGGAATCCAATGTTGTTGCCATGAGCACGCAAGAGAGCGTCTTTGAATCCTGTGGCCTCGGAAGGGCGGGTACCCGTCGCGGTTCGACTGGGAGGGGCAGGGTTCGTGGACGTGGTGGAAGAGCGATGCGCGGGCATCGACTTGAGCAAGACGGACGCCAAGGTGTGCATCCGGCTGCCGGGTTCGGGGAAGCGGGCCCGTCGTGAGGTGCGGACGTTTTCCACGATGAGCGACGGCCTGCTGGAACTGCGGGACTGGCTGGTGGACAACCAGATCACCCGGGTGGGCATGGAGGCGACCGCGTCCTATTGGAAGCCCCTGTTCTACCTGCTGGAGGCCACCGAGGGGGTCGAGCCGTGGCTGCTGAACGCCCAGCACATCAAGACCGTGCCGGGCCGCAAGACCGACGTGAAGGACTGCGAGTGGATCTGCCGCCTGGTCGAGTACGGCCTGGTCCGGCCCAGCTTCGTACCGCCGCGTGACATCCGGCAGCTACGGGACCTGACCCGGTACCGCACCGAGACCACCCGCGACCGGGTCCGCGACGTCAACCGGCTCGCGATGTTCCTGGAAGACGCCGGGATCAAGCTCAGCTCGGTGGTCAGCGACATCACCGGCCGCTCCGCGCGCGCCATGCTCGACGCCCTGGTCGCGGGCGAGCGTGATCCCCAGGTCCTGGCGGAGCTGGCGTTGGGCAGCCTGCAGGGCAAAGTGCCCCTGCTGACCCGGGCACTGACCGGAGCCTTCAGCGAGCACCACGCGTTCATGGTCGCCTCGATGCTCCGCGCGATCGACGAGGCCGACGCACGGATCGCCCGCCTGAGTGAGGAAATCAACCGGCAGCTGCTGCCCCTGCGTGCGCAGACCGAGCTGCTGATCACGATCCCCGGGATCAGCCTGACTCTGGCCCAGATCCTGATCGCCGAGGTCGGCGTGGACATGGGCCGCTTCGCCACCGCCGGGCACCTCGCGTCCTGGGCCGGGATGTGCCCGGGTAACAAGGAGTCGGCCGGCAAGCGACTGTCCGGGCGCACCCGTCACGGCGACACCTGGCTCAAGACCGCCCTGTTCCTGGCCGGCGCCACCGCCGCCCGAAGCAAGGGCACCTACCTCGGGGCCCAGTACCGAAGACTCGTTCCCCACCGCGGCAGCAAGCGCGCCACCGTCGCGGTCGGCCACTCCATCCTGGTCGCCGCCTGGCACATCCTGCGCGACATGGTCCCCTACCAAGACCTCGGTCCTGATCACTTCACCAACCGGCTCGGCAAGGAACGCCACACCCGCCGCCTCATCGCCCAACTCGCCGCCCTCGGCCTCGATGTCACCGTCACCCCACGCGAAGAGGCCGGTTGAGCTGCACCGATACACGCAAGCTCAGGTCATTTTCAAGAGAGCGTGCGGCACCCGAGGGCATAGAGGTGCACTTCAGCCACTGCCGCACTAACCAGTCATCCCGCGGCCTGTCGGCCGCACCCCGGGGCCGGGAAAATGGGGCGGGGTGCCCGTCCGGAGGACGTCGTTGCTGCTTGGTGCGAGTGAGCCCGATAGCCAGTCGGACGCGGGGGCCGTGTGCAGGAATCCAATGTTGTTGCCATGAGCACGCAAGAGAGCGTCTTTGAATCCTGTGGCCTCGGAAGGGCGGGTACCCGTCGCGGTTCGACTGGGAGGGGCAGGGTTCGTGGACGTGGTGGAAGAGCGATGCGCGGGCATCGACTTGAGCAAGACGGACGCCAAGGTGTGCATCCGGCTGCCGGGTTCGGGGAAGCGGGCCCGTCGTGAGGTGCGGACGTTTTCCACGATGAGCGACGGCCTGCTGGAACTGCGGGACTGGCTGGTGGACAACCAGATCACCCGGGTGGGCATGGAGGCGACCGCGTCCTATTGGAAGCCCCTGTTCTACCTGCTGGAGGCCACCGAGGGGGTCGAGCCGTGGCTGCTGAACGCCCAGCACATCAAGACCGTGCCGGGCCGCAAGACCGACGTGAAGGACTGCGAGTGGATCTGCCGCCTGGTCGAGTACGGCCTGGTCCGGCCCAGCTTCGTACCGCCGCGTGACATCCGGCAGCTACGGGACCTGACCCGGTACCGCACCGAGACCACCCGCGACCGGGTCCGCGACGTCAACCGGCTCGCGATGTTCCTGGAAGACGCCGGGATCAAGCTCAGCTCGGTGGTCAGCGACATCACCGGCCGCTCCGCGCGCGCCATGCTCGACGCCCTGGTCGCGGGCGAGCGTGATCCCCAGGTCCTGGCGGAGCTGGCGTTGGGCAGCCTGCAGGGCAAAGTGCCCCTGCTGACCCGGGCACTGACCGGAGCCTTCAGCGAGCACCACGCGTTCATGGTCGCCTCGATGCTCCGCGCGATCGACGAGGCCGACGCACGGATCGCCCGCCTGAGTGAGGAAATCAACCGGCAGCTGCTGCCCCTGCGTGCGCAGACCGAGCTGCTGATCACGATCCCCGGGATCAGCCTGACTCTGGCCCAGATCCTGATCGCCGAGGTCGGCGTGGACATGGGCCGCTTCGCCACCGCCGGGCACCTCGCGTCCTGGGCCGGGATGTGCCCGGGTAACAAGGAGTCGGCCGGCAAGCGACTGTCCGGGCGCACCCGTCACGGCGACACCTGGCTCAAGACCGCCCTGTTCCTGGCCGGCGCCACCGCCGCCCGAAGCAAGGGCACCTACCTCGGGGCCCAGTACCGAAGACTCGTTCCCCACCGCGGCAGCAAGCGCGCCACCGTCGCGGTCGGCCACTCCATCCTGGTCGCCGCCTGGCACATCCTGCGCGACATGGTCCCCTACCAAGACCTCGGTCCTGATCACTTCACCAACCGGCTCGGCAAGGAACGCCACACCCGCCGCCTCATCGCCCAACTCGCCGCCCTCGGCCTCGATGTCACCGTCACCCCACGCGAAGAGGCCGGTTGAGCTGCACCGATACACGCAAGCTCAGGTCATTTTCAAGAGAGCAGAAGAGCAAGCCCAGCAGTTCATCGACCGGATCACGGCCGATGACCCCCGCCAGACCGCCGAACGGATCTGAGCGCCGCCGTCTTGGTCCGCCGGGAGCCCGAACCTCTGCATCGACCGGACGCGCCACCCAAGCCCCCATCCTCAAGCGCCGGGCCTTGAAGGAGGGTCGAACGGCCCCGGCACGTGGCGAATTCTGGTGCCGTTCACCGCGCGCCGGGTCAGGCCTTGTCGATCTGCCAGGCGATCATTCCCGATGCCCCCGCATCGCCGTTGACGTCAATACGCTGGGTGCATCCGCCCTGATGCGCTGCTGAACCACCGACCCGTCGCACGGCACAGTGGCCTTGTCGCCGACGTTTGGTGACGTGAACCGCAGTTGGGCACTGCCTTTGCCGGCACAGACAACGTCGAGCCGGTACGTCTGGCCCTTGGCCAACAACGGCTCGGTGGGGATACCGTCAGTCACGCGCTCGACGCCGGCCTCCATGCCTGCGACGAGACGGCGCCCAGGGCTCGATGAGATCATGAAGACGTCACGTTGCGCTTCCGATCTGTCTCCCTGGTGAGCAGCGTGGCCATGCCGCTTCCGATCCTGACACCATCGCGACCGTCCCGCCCCGTCCTTCTCCCACGTCACCTGCAGCCCCACGAGTCGTACTGCCCATCGGACATCGTCCGCCGGCCACACGTTCCCAGCGGGCACGCGGAGAACCCGTCCAGAATCACCGCCAGGCCCTGCGACCGCGTGACCTCTGCGATCGTCCCGCTGCAGACGTCGCCGACGTGGACCCCTGACGAGAACTCCCGGGAAGTCTGACCGTCCCCCGCTGCCCCCATGCCGTCCAGCCTTTCATGGGGAGTTGTGCGCCGGTCCCGGAGGTGGCGTGACCAGGCCGCCGTCTCCATTCCACGTCTTGGTCACTCTTCGCAACCGCGGTCCCGGTACGAGCCGCGCCGGCGCCTTTGTTCAGCTGTACCCGCAGTGTTGCCGCCTCTGATGTAGCGTCTCCGCCGCACTCTGGGCATCGACGCAGGGGATCGACAAAGGCCGTCTGAACGATAAAATCAACCGACTTCGGATACGGGGATCCGCCGACGCGGCCGGCCTTGTGCGCCTACTGCGGTTCACCGTCCGGCTGAGACCTTTCAGGGAGTGAGCGTGGCACTCGATTCTGGGCGCCGGCGCTCCGCGCTGGGAGGATCTGCCACGATCTCGGACGTCGCGGAGGCTGCTGGGGTCTCCCGCCAGACGGTGTCCAACGTGCTGAACGCGCCCCATCGCGTACGTCCTGCAACCCGGGAGCGGGTGGAGCAGGTCGTTGCCGAACTGGGCTACCACCCGAACAGGGTGGCCCGTTCGCTACGGGCAAGTTCCCCGGGGATGGTCGGATATCGGATCCACCCGGTGTCCACCGAGTCCGTGGCCGCCATCCACGACCGTTTCCTCCACGCTCTCGTCGAGGCCGGCCAGGCCGGGAATCACCACGTGATGCTGTTCACCGCGGCGGACACGGACGATGAAGGCGACCGTTGCGTGGCACTGTGTCGCACCGGTGCTGTCAGCGGTGTAGTGCTGTACGACATCGCGCCGCAGGACAGCCGCCCGGATCGGCTTCTTGCCGCCAAGGTTCCCTTTATCGCTTTTGGGCGCACCGCTGTGGGAACGGATCGCTACAGCTGGGTCGACATCGACAACAGTGCCGGTACGGAAGCCGCTGTGGACCACTTGGTGGCGGCGGGCCACCAGCGGATCGGGTTTCTCGGCTGGCCCGAGGGGTCGAGCGTCGGCGACGCCCGCGCGCGTGGCTGGCTCGCTGCCATGGACCGGCACGGCCTGCTGGCGCGAAGCCACCGGCTGGACGTGCGGGGGCCGGACTCGATGTCGGCGGGGACGCGCCTCATGGCGGAGCTGCTGAGCCGTCCTGAGCCGCCGTCCGCGGTCGTGGCGGCGACGGACACGCTGGCGGTCGGCGCATTGCACGCCCTGCGGGACAGTGGGCTGCGGGCGGGCCACGATGTCGCCGTGACGGGTTTCGACGACACGGCGGCGGCGACCGCGCTGGGACTGTCCAGCGTGCGGCAGCCGATCGAGGAGGTGGGCCGCTTGATCATGGCCGCACTCCTTGGCGTGACCACCGGCCGAGCCGATGTGGAGCCCTTTCATCGCGTCCTGGAGCCGGAGCTGGTGGTCCGGACCAGCAGCTAGTGCTCGACCGCGCAGGTTCCGCCTGGCTGGGCGATCAAGGCCATGAAGACGAGCCATCGGTCTCCCCGATTGTGCCGCCCTCTGTGGACCTTGGCGTGTTCGCATCGTCGGCACGGCACTAGAGTGAGACGGTGACCTCTCTGCCGGAAGACTCTTCTTCGCTGATCAGCGAAGACGACCGCGACACGGCCGTGCAGCGCGTGCAGGAGGCGTACGCCGAAGGGCATGTGTCACACGAGGAGATGGACGAACGTCTCCACCAGGTCCTCACTGCCAAGACTCACAGCGATCTCGTGCCGGCTCTGGCTTCGCTCCCGGAGAAGAATGCCGGCACCACGTCGACGATTGCCGCCGCCGGCGGACGGATCAAGCGTCAGGGCGCATGGCGGGTACCTCGCGTCCTCAAGGTCGCGTCCGCATACGGAAGGGTGCACCTCGACCTGTCCCGAGCGGTCATCGAGCATCAGGTAGTCGACGTCGATCTCCAACTCGGCACCGGCAGGGCGAAGATCACGGTGCCTCGCGACGCGATCGTCGATTTCGAGGATCTGCACACCGGGTGGAAAGACACCCGCTACAAGCCCCCACGGCGTACGGCGTCCGGCGGGCCGACGATCCGGATCTCGGGGACCATGGGGTTCGGACGGTTGAAGATCCGCCACGCACGGCGCTGAGGCCCGTCCGGCACCAGGCCACATGTCCACCGGACGGCTACTGGGGCGGGGTGGGAGGACGGGTGGGTACGGAGATCTCACCGCCACTCGGCACAAGGTACTGGTGCCCGCAGGAAGCGACCGGTATCGGGTCGCCCGCTCGCAGCCGGATCGTTGTCGTGTCCTGGCGAATGTCGACATCGAAGGTCCGCCCTCGCCACCGCAGCCCCTTCAGCGTGATGCCGTCCAATTCCCGGGGCAGGATCGGCGCCAACTCGACCCGGTCCGGGCGCCACCGCAGCCCCGAGTAGCCGTAGAGGAACACCTGAAGGAATCCTCCGTGACCCGTCAGAAAGGTGAACGCACCTCCGGTGCGGCCCTCGGCGAACTGGTCGAACGGGGCCCGAAGGAAGGGCTCGACGCTGCGCTTGGTGTGCCGGAACGCCGCCTTCGTGTCGCCGAGATGAGCGTGCACGACAGCGTGGACCGAGTCCGTCATCGACGGTCCATTGTCGTCGGTGCGTGCACCGTAGTAGGTCAGGTCGGCCCGACTGACCTCGTCGGACTGCGGGTTTTCCCAGGGGTAGGCCAGCATCACGACGTCGGCCTGCTTGATCAGCTGCCCGGCGTATCCGGTGAACTCCGGGTGGATGCCGCGCCGCTCGTCGAAGGGAACGACGAGTCCGGCGGCGACCACCTCCCACCGCGGGTCGGACGGTTCTCCGAGCAACGCGGCCGCTTCGGTGGCGAAGCGCAGCGAGGCCCGGGCGGCCACATTGGTGTAGGCGGAGTCGTCGTTCGGTTCGTCGGCGTACTCGTCCGGCGGGATCACGCCGTTGATGTGGTGGGAGCCGTCCGCTCCGGCCGTCGCGCGGGTCGCCCAGAAGTCCGCCACAGCGCGCAACACCGGCCAGCCTTTGTCCGACAGCCACTGCTCGTCGCCGGTGGCGAGCCAGTACTGCCAGAAGGCGAGGGCGACATCTGAGGTGATGTGCTGCTCGTAGCGGCCGAAGGGGGCCCATGCCGGCGTGTCCTCGCCGCCGTGCAGGCCGCTCTCCCAGGGGAACCGCGCACCCTCCTGGCCGCTTTCGGCGGCGTAGTCGCGGGCCGCGTCCAGCCGCTGGACCCGGTAGTCGAGCACACTGCCGGCGATGTGCGGGTGCTGGGCCAGCAGGCTGGGCCAGATCCAGGTCTCGGTGTCCCAGAAGACATGGCCGTTGTAACCGTCGCTCGAGAGCCCGGCCGGGGACGGCGACCACGGGGAGCCATCGCGCACGCTCGTGAGCAGGTAGAACTTCGCTGCCCGCACATGCCGTTGCAGCCGTACGTCGCCGTGCACGACGACGTCGCCTTCCCATTCACGCCGCCATGACCGGGAGTTGTCCTCCGTGAGCCGCGTGTATCCGGCGGCTGCCGCTTCCTCGGCGGCGGCATGCGCGAGGGCGAGAGGTTGTTCCGAGTCGTGCCCGGTGGCGATGCCCACGTACTTGGTGAAGGTGTACGCGCCGCCCGCTACCACGTTCGTCACCACGCGGTTTTCGACCGACCCGTCGCCTTCGGACTCCGCGTACGGGTGGGCAGTCGAGCTCCGCAGCAGGGACACCAGGGCTGCCGGGACACCGCTGCCCTCCGCTGCCGTCGTCAGCCAGATCCGGCCCTTCGCCGTCCCGGTCCGGGTGTTGTGCACGCGGATGGAGGCCCGGCCGTCGAGTGCGTCTGTCACTTCGAGCCGCCCGTCCCAGTGCGGCCGCACGGTCACGGTCACGGCAGCGACGTGCGGCCTGGATCGGTCGGTGAGCAACTCGTAGCGCACATCCATGACTCGCCCGGCCGGCGAGGTCCAGCGTGCGGTGGTGGTGATCACACCGGTGCGCAGGTCGAGCGATTGCCGGTAGCGGGTGATGCCGTGAGCTGTGGTGGCCGGGGCCGCGCTGCCGAGCGAGGCCCAGTCCCCGTCCACCGACTCCTGGCCTCCGACGAATTGCTCGCCGCCGCGGATCCCGGCTCCCGGGGCGAAGGCACCGTTGAATGTTCCGCTGTCGTCGCCGACGTCGAGAGTGGACCACGCCGGAAGGCCGGCCTTGCGCGACCACTCCCCCGCCTGCCCGGTGTAGAGACCGACCACGTGGAACTGGGTACGCACCGGGATCTCGGCGAATCCGTTTCCGGCAGCGGGGACCCGGGCGGCGAGATAGCCGTTACCGGTGAACGTGGGGTGGTAGCCGGTGAGCGCCGCCAACGGGTGGTCCCCACCGCCGGCAACCGGGGCGGAGTCGTCGGTGGACAGCACCCACGGGTCGGGGCCGGTTGCCTCGCCAGGGTTCATCACCTATTTCAATCCTCCCGCAGTCAGTCCGTCGACGATTCGGCGCTGGAAGAACAGCACCGCTGCGACCAGGGGCAGCGTGACGACGACACCGGCCGCCATCTGTGTACCGAACGGCTGGTCGTATTTGTACTGGCCGGTGAAGAGGGAGACGATGACGTTCGCCGTCATCATCTGCCGGTCGTTCACGACGCTGGCCGCGATGAGGAATTCGTTCCAGGCGCAGATGAAGACAAGGATCGCCGTGGTGAAGATGCCGGGTGCGGCGAGGGGGATCACGACCTTGCGGAAGGCCTGCGCGGCTGTGCAGCCGTCGACCTGCGCCGCCTTCTCCAGTTCGGCCGGCATCTGCCGGAAGAACGCGGTGAGGTTCCACACGGCCAACGGCAGTGCGAAGCTCATACTGGGCACGATCATCGCCTGGTACGTGTTGATCCAGCCCGCGTCGGTGAACAGCCGGAGCATCGGCACGACCAGCGTGATCGGCGGGAACATGGACGCGGCGATGATCATCGTGAGGATCAGGGTCTTGCCACGGAAGTCGAGCCGCGCGAGCGCATATCCTGCGAAGATCGCGACCAGTAGCGTGAGCGCGGTGGTGGCCCCGGCGACAACGAGGCTGTTGAGCAGTGCGCGGGCGAATCCGTTCCGCGCGTCGAAGGCCGCAGCGTAGTTCTCGAACGAGATCGTCGTCGGCAGCAGGGAGTTGGAGAACTGGTCCGAGGGTCTGCGCAGGCTCGAGACCACCATCCAGTAGAAGGGCGCCAGGCAGTAGACGACGATGGCGAGGATGCCGATCCGGCGAGCCGGGAACCCGGTGCGGAAACGGCCCGCGATCGTGGCCTCGTTCGTGCGCGTACTCATTGCGGACTCCTCGTGCCGCGGCCGATCAGGTCGGCGCCGAACAGCTTGACGAACGAGAAGGCGACCACCGCGATATAGAGGAACAGCACCGTGGCGTAGGCGGCCGCTGTGCCGAACCGAAGGTTGCTCATCTCTTCGAAGGCGATCATCGACAGTGTCTCGACGGAGTGCTTTCGCGGGCCGACGAGGAGATACGGCAGGTCGAACATGCGCAGGACGTCCAAGAGCCGGAACAACACCGCCACCACCAGCGCCGGACGGACCAGCGGCAGCGTGATATGCCAGAAGCCGTACCAGGGCGGGGCCCCGTCCACCTTGGCCGCCTCGTACAGCTCTCCTGGAATGAGCTGGAGCCCTGCGAGGACGAGAAGCCCGACGAACGGCGCCGTCTTCCAGGTGTCGGCGATCACCACGGACAGCCAGGCCTGGAAGCCCTCGCTGCTCCACAACACGTTGGCGCCCAGCAGCTCGTTGGCGACGCCCTGGCTGTTGAAGATCCACTTCCAGAGCAGGCCCGAGATGGCCGTGGGGATGGCCCACGGGACCAGGATCGCGGCACGAACCAACGCCCTCCCCCTGAATGCCTGGTGCATCACCAGCGCCATGGCGACGCCGATCAACACCTCGATGGCGACCGAAGCGAGCGCGAAGGAGGTGGTGTTCCACCAGGGGCGCAAGAAGCGGTCCCCGGTGAACACGGCTTCGAAGTTGTCCAGACCGTAGGAGGTGGCTGTCACCTTGAAGCCGGTCTGCGGGTCGATGGACTCGCTCGAGACGATGAACGACAGCCGGAAAGCCGCGAGCACCGGATAGCCGACGACCAGGCCGAGCACGATCAGAGTGGGTGAGAGCAGGACACCGGCCAGCCTTCCGGTCCCGGCCCTGCGCGAGGCGCGCGGGGGCCGGGACGCGGTGTGGCCGGGCCTCGCCCGGGTGAGGAGAGACACCGGCAGACCTCTTTCGCCCGCTACTTCTTCTCGGCTATCGCCGCCGACAGATTGCGCTGCATGTCGGCAAGTGCGGCACCGACGGACTTCGATCCGCTCTGCGCGGCAGCTGCGCTCTCCTGGATGGCGGCCGTGGCGTCGCCGTACCGTACGACCACGGGCCGCGGCACGGCGGTGTTCAGGGACTCCTTGAGGGTCGCCAGGTAGGGGAACTGACGGCGCAGGGCCGGGTCGTCGTACAGTCCGGCATACGGCGGGGCGGACGAGTTGACCTTCAGGTTCGTGCGGGCGTTGGCTTCGTTGGAGAAGAACTTGATGAAGTCGAGTGCTGTGGCCTTGTTCTTGGCGAACTTGCTCACCGCCAGGTCGAGTCCGCCGAGGGAGGACTTGCCGGGGCCGTCCAGCCCCGGCAGGGGCGCCACCCCGAATTTGCCGGCGACCTTGCTGGAGCCGTCCTCGGCGTTGGCCAGTGCCCACTGATACGGCCACTGCCGGTGGAAGAGCAGGTTTCCGGCCTGGAAGGCGCGGCGGCCGTCCTCCTCCTGGTAGGTCGCGGACTCCTCGGGGAAGGTGCCGTCCTTGAAACCGTCGGCCAGGAACTGCAGGCCCTTGCCGGCTGCGTCGGTGTTGACGGTCGCGTTGCCCTCCGCGTCGACGATGGTGCCGCCCGCCGACGCCACGGCCTCGGCGAAGTTGACGGTCAGGCCTTCGTACTTGGCGAACTGGCCCGCGTAGCAGTCGACGCTCTTGCCCTCGGGCAGCTTGGCGACCTTGGCGCAGGCGTCCTTCATCTCGTCCCACGTGGTGGGCGGCTGCACTCCCGCCTTGTCCAGCAGGTCCTTGCGGTAGAAGAGGAGGCCCGCGTTCGTGTTGAACGGAATGGCGTACTGCTTGCCGAAGTACTCGCCGGTCTTGACGACAGCCGGGAGCATCTTGTCGAGCGGGAACTCCTTGGCGGGCAGTGCGTCGATCCACTGGCTGGCCGCGAACTCGGCGACCCAGATGGGGTCCAGGTTGAGCACCGTGTAGGCGTCCGACTCGGTCTGTGCGTTCTGGATGAACTGCTGGCGCTGCTGGTCCGCACTCTCGGGCAGCTCGACCAGGGTGACCTTCTCGTCGGGATGCTCACGGTTCCACCGGCCGAGCTGGCCCTGGATGGTGCCGGTCGTGTCCTTGCCGGTGGCCAGGGTGATCGGGCCGCGCCCGGAGAACTGCGCAGGGCCACCGGCTGACGGCTCGGAGGAGTCGTCTCCGCACCCGGCGAGGGCGGAAGTGAGCAAGGCGACGGACGCCACCATGACCCAAGGGGCCCGCCACCTCACCTTTCCAGCCTTGGTATCGGCCGGAACGCCCGCCTGTGTGTGGCTCATCTGCGACGAACTCACCGTGCTCCTCCTTGCAATCCTGCACATGCCTCGGTCCGGCCAGGCGGTGGACCACTCGCAACTGTTCCGCACACAGGCCGATTTGATCGTTCAACATGGGCCCTGGGTCGCATGTCGTCAACCCCTGGAACCTGGCAAATTTGATCGTTCATATCGATCTAGGGGCCACCTCGCGTGTGCGAGGCATGATGGGTGTCCTCGCCGGGCCGGGCGATGTGAGTGGCTTGCGGTGATTTCCCCGAGATCCGGTCGCGGCCGTCGGACCCGACCGCGCGGGGCCGATGTCAGGCCGCCTTGCCGATGTCGTCGGCGCGGGCGACGGAGCGGGCCTTGCCGTCCGTCACGCGGTACAGGAACGCGCCGATGTCCTCGGCGGGTCCGAAGAACTGGCCTCCCGCGTTGAAGGCGACCTTGCGCGTGATGCCCTGCCAGGGGCGGCGCAGGAGTTCCGAGCGGAGGGCGGCGCGCCCGTCGGCGCCGACGGAGGTCAGGCCGTACGCGGCGAACCTGACGGCGTCGTAGGCCTCGACCGCCCAGGGCGCCGGTGCGGTGCCGTAGCGGGCGCGGTGAGCGACGGCGAACGCCTCGGTGCGGGGATCGGCGGCGGCGTCGGTGCACGCGGTACCGACCATCCAGCCCTCCGCCTCGGCGAGGAAGCGTGCTCGGCGCGGATCACCTTCACCGCGCACCGGGCGGCGTGTTCGGAACGCGCCGGGTACAGGACTCCCATGCCGCCCGCGCCGAGCCGTGCCGCGAGCCGGTGGCCGCCGATCTCCGAGGGGGCGGAGGGGCGAAGCCGCTCCATACCGATCGCCTTCCTTCGCCGCCGTGCCCGGGCGACGTCGTTGCTACCCGGTGGCCTGCGAGGCGCGCTCCAGGTCGGACAGCGACCCCAGTTGCCGGAACCGCGCGTCGCGGACCTCGTGGACGAAGGTGCCGTCCGACCAGCCTCGGCCGCTGCTGGTGTACTCGTGGAATCTGCCGAAAGCGTAGCCCCGGGCGATGCCCCGGTACTTGGCCTTCGCCATCCGCTCGCTGAGCGTGGCGCGTACCGGGCGGCGGGGCGCCCCGGCCGGAACCGTGCGGGCGAACTCGGTGAGCAACATCCGCACCGAGTCGTACGCCTCGACGGCGTACGGCTCGGGCGCCGCGCGGTAGCGGCGGCGCCATGCCGCGGTGAAGTCCTCGGCTCTCCTCGTCGTCAGCGCGGCGGCGTCCACGGCCGAGGTGACGACGTACCACCCGTCGCCTGCGGCGCCCGCGCGGCGGGGGAAGTCCGAGCCGTACAACTGGTGCTGCATCCAGCGGGGCCCGGCGAAACCGGCTTCGGCCAGTTGCTCGGCCGCGCCCACGGTGGTGCCCAGGTGTCCAAGAAAGGCGAAGGCCGTGATGCCGGAGGCGAGCAGCGAGCGGACCGTTGCAGGGCCGTCGGCGCTGTCCTCGGCGATGACACGGGGCACGACCTCGCCGCCGAGCATCTGACGCCACTGGCTGACGATCAGGGAACCCTGGTCCTGGACCGCCGTGCCGCCCGAGCGGTTGAGCACCACTCCGAGACGTCCTGCGTGTTTGCTCAGCAGGGCGTGGAGCACGACCGCACTGCCGAGCGCGGTGTGTGATGTGCCGCTCTGGAAGGACGACTTGGGCGACACGAGGAAGTAGTCCTGCTGGCCCGTGGTACTGGACACGTGGGTGAGTCCGGCCTCGCCGTAGATGTTCGCCGCGGTGCGCATCGCGATCTCGGTGACCGGTCCGAGGACGGCGACGACGTTGCGGTCGGCCGTGAAGCTGCGGGCCACGTCCTGAGCGCCGGCGACCGAGCCCGGGTCCCGTAGAACGCGTACGGCGAGGTCGTAGGCACGGCCCGGGGTGGCATTGTGCTGGGCCACGGCGAGGTGTGCCGCACGTTCGCAGGCCTGGGCCTGCGGGGCGGGGGCGATGTCGAAGGTGGAGTGGACGCCGAGGACGTACGTGGGGCGTCCGCCGCCTGAGATGTCCGGGTCGTCGTCGCGGCCGGCGAGGGCGACGGCGGTGGCCGTACCGCCCGCGACCAGCAGCGCCCCGCCGGCGAGCAGCAGCCGACGCCGTGCCGGGCGGGGAGAAGGGGCCGCCTCGTCCGCGCCCGCGTCCCCGCCGTCGGCCTCGGAGCCTCCGTCCACGACCGTCGGTTCGATACCGGGCAGGGCGAGGCTCTCGCTGAAGCGCACGGCCACCATCCGTGCCACCGGGTCGGGGAGCCAGCCCGCCGAGACGAGGAGGTCCTCGGTGAGGCCGCCGCTCACCTCCTCGACCGTGGGACGCGCCTCCGGCTCCTTGGCGAGGCAGCGGGCCACCAGGGACCGCGATCCGGCGTCCACCCGGTCGAGTTCGGGTTCGTCGTGGACGGTGCGGTACAGCAGCGCGTGCGGTTCACCCGTGCCGAAGGGCGGGCGGCCGGTCATCGCGTACGCCAGGACGCAGCCCAGCGCGAAGACGTCGCTCGCGGCCGTGGCGTCCTCGCCCCGCGCCTGTTC
The DNA here is from genome assembly GCF_003261055.1 of Streptomyces cadmiisoli. NCBI lineage: Bacteria > Bacillati > Actinomycetota > Actinomycetes > Kitasatosporales > Streptomycetaceae > Streptomyces > Streptomyces cadmiisoli. The sequence goes on along the minus strand of NZ_CP030073.1, from coordinate 8,542,306 downwards.
CGGGGCGAGGAATCCTGGGGTGCCGACGACGACGCCCGACGCGGTCAGCGCCGTGTCGTCCAGGGCCCGTGCGATGCCGAAGTCGATCAGGCGGGGTCCGTCCAGGGCCAGCAGGACGTTGCCCGGTTTGACCTCACGGTGGACCAGGCCGGCCGCGTGCACGCCCGCCAGCGCCTCGGCCAGCCGGCCTCCGAGCACGCGGGCGGCGCGCGGCGGCAGCGGTCCGTGCGCGGTGACCGCCTCGGCCAGCGCGGGACCGGGGACGAACTCGGTGGCGAGCCACGGTTCGCGTGCCTCGGCGTCCGCGTCTAGGACCGGTGCGACCCAGGGGCTCTCGACCCGCCGGGCCAGATCCACCTCGCGTGCGAAGCGGGTCCTGAAGTCGTCGTCGGCCGCGCCGTCGGCGTGAATCACCTTGACCGCGGCAAGCTTTCCGGCGTCGGTGCGCCCCAGGTAGACCACGCCCATGCCGCCCGCGCCCAGCCTGCGCAGCAGGCGGAACGCCGCGATGCGCGACGGGTCGGACGGCAGCAGCGGTTCACTCATCGCGCGCTCTCCGTCCCACTGGCGGTGTCAGTTCCCGGCGTCCGGTCCTCGGACTTCCCGGCCGCGTCGTCGGCCGCCTGCCGGTCGATGTCGGCGGCGACGAAGCCCACGCCCTTGCCGATGTCCGAGGAGACGGTGGTCGCCTCCTCCTCCGTACGGCCGGCACCGACGCGGCAGGTCGCGGCGACCGTCACCGGGCCGAGCCGGTGCTTGAACCAGGCGAAGGGGTGAGCGTCCTGCTCGCCGTCCACCACGTAGGTGCCGGACTCCGTGAGGTTGTCGTCGCTGATGGCGTTGTGCTGCTCGGTGAAGTGGTCGGCTCTGGAGAACAGGCCGCGCACCCGCCCCGTGGCGTTCAGCCGCTGCTCCGGACAGCGCAGCGCGCCCTCCAGGGATTCGGCCATGTCCCGGCGCGCGGCGAGGTCGTCTTCGTGGACCGTGACGGTCAGCGAGACCTGCACCGGCCCTTTGCCTTCCGTCTCCGGGAGCGCGAACCGTCTGGTCAGACTGGCGAGGACGTCGTACGGCAGGGGCTCGCGACGCCACAGGCAGTCCTCACCCAGCACGGCCCACTCGGCCGGATCGCTCTCGTAGGGCTCACTTTTGCGGAACCCGGCGCCGAAGTGGTCCGGCCGTACGGCGAGCCGGCGAACGAACGCCAGCGCCTCGGCCCGTGTCCTGGGCGCCATGTCGTCGGCCACGGTGTACGGCTCGTCCGCGGGCGACGCGGACGACGACGGCGCCCCGCCGGCGCTCACGTCAGCCGTGGGCTGTTCGGACGTCTCCTTCGGATCGGAGGCATTGCGGACCTCGCCGGTGCACCCCGCCAGCAGCAGCGTCCCGGTCACCACGGCCACGGCTGGTCGCCATCCGGACATGCCCATGCGCCGGCCCCTCTGCGTACGGATGTTCCCCTCGAAGGCAGTGTGACGCACGGGGGCACCGACAGGGTGGCAACTGCCGTGATTTCACGGCGACTTGAGCGAGCTGAAGGCGCCCGCCTTGCTCGGCGGCCGATCGCCGGCCATGACGTACATACGCGCAGACCGTCGCGGACGGACACTTCGCCGTATTGGCGGTCGAGACGCTCTTGCGCCTTCACGGCGCTGATCGCAACGGCTACGGACGCAGCAGGCTCGCGAGTTCACGGCGGCTGCGGACGCCGGTCTTGGCGAAGACGCACGCGGTCGGCACATGCGCCATGGGATCGGGACCGGAAGCTGTCGTCGACTCCCGACTCCGCGTGCACGGTATCGACGGTTTGCGCGTCGCAGACGCCTCGATCATGCCGTCCATCACATCTGCGAACACAAACGCACCCTCGGTGATGATCGGCGAGGTCGCCGCCGGGCTCCTCGCCGATGAACGGGACACCCATGTTCGCCACGGAGCGAGCAGCCTCGCCGAGCCAAGTCAAATGTGAGTTCGCGGCCTGACGGTTCGGCACTCCCTCGACGGCGAGCATCCGCTGAGGCGCTTCTTGGCACGATGCCGAGCCCTGGGCGTGAGGTACCGGGGCCGGGCCGGGCGTCCGCCTACTGCGGCTGAGTCGCGATCTGGATCAGATTGCCGCAGGTGTCGTCGAAGACGGCGGTGGTGACGGGGCCCATCGCGAGGGGTTCCTGGATGAAGCGGACGCCGAGACCGTTGAGGCGCTCGTACTCGCCGTTGACGTCATCGACGGCGAACTGGACGAGCGGGATGCCGTCCTGGACGAGTGCGTCACGGTAGGTCCTGGCGGCCGGGTGCTTGGCGGGCTCCAGGAGGAGTTCGGTACCGGCGGGATCCTCGGGCGAGACGACGGTCAGCCACCGGTCCTCGTCGCCCACGGGAACGTCGTGCTTCTTCACGAAGCCGAGGATCTCCGTGTAGAAGTGCAGCGCCTTGGCCTGGTCGTCGACGAAGACACTGGTCAGATGGATCTTCACGGGGTGCTCTTTTCGGGTCCGGTCGTATCGGTCACGAGCCATCGCTCGGCGATCTGCCGCAGCGGGGCCGTATTGAGGTCGTGGAACTTGTAGCGGCCTTCCCGCCTGGTCTCGACGAGCCCGGCGGCCTCCAGCACGGCGAGGTGCTGGGAGACCCCCTGGCGAGAGATCGCGAGCTGATGCTTCATGCTCAGCCGCGAGCAGATCTCGAACAGCGTCTGTCCGGACTTCTCGGTGAGTTCGTCGAGGATGGTGCGGCGGGTCGGATCGGCCAAGGCTTTGAAGAGGTCGTCGGCCACGACCACAGCATAGGCAACTCTACACTTGCCTATCAAGTCGACCTTCGGCCCGCGGCCGGAGTGGACCGCTGTGGAGCTGGCGCCCCCGGGCCTTGACGGTGCGAGCGGTGTGCGCGGCGCGCCCCAGGCTCCCCGATGATCTTGGATGGCCATGACACGCGGCAGTCGGAGGCCTGCATGACGATCACACGCACGACGTCCTGGAACGAGCCCCCATTAATCGCTGGTCCGCGGCCCGGTGGTACTTGTACCTTGGCATCGCGACCGCGCCTCCGATGCGCTCGGCTGCGGCTACTTCCTTCTGACAACCAAGTGACGCCGCTGCCCCTTTGATCTCGGCAGGCGCGGGCGTCTTCGCCCCGTCGGACCTCTGGCGGGGCCGTTCAAGCCTTTGAATCCGGGGGGATTCGCTGCCTCGTCACACCCCACGCGTCTCCAAGATCTGGTCCGAGATGCTCGTGGCCCCGCACATCTCTGCGGCCGCCCGCTCCCTGCCCCAGCCTCGGCCGAGTCACACGCCCGCCGAACGGGACCTCCGCACCTACGAGGGCGGCCCGGCCTTCGTCCGGGAGCCCCGCGAGGAACTCTTCCTCCTCGCAGTCGGCAACTTCGTCTCCCAGCGGACCTTCTACGAGAGCGGTGAGGAGCGCGACGACCGGTACGCCCGTCTCATCGGTGAACTCGCCGTTCAGGACCCTGTGTGGACGGCCGGTCTGCTGCGCTGGCTTCGCGGCGAGGGCAACATGCGCACGGCGTCCCTGGTGGGCGCCGCCGTGTACGTGCAGGCCCGGCTCAAGGCCGGGGCGTCGGGAGGCCCGTCCAACCGATCCGTGATCGACTCCGTGCTCCAGCGCGCCGACGAGCCCGGCGAACTGCTCGCCCACTGGATCTCGGCGTATGGGCGGTCCGTACCGCAGCCCGTGAAGCGGGGCATCGCGGACGGCGTACGCCGGCTGTACACGTCCCGGTCCTTGCTCAAGTACGACACCGCATCCAAGGCCTTCCGCTTCGGCGACGTGCTCAATCTGGTGCACGCCTCCCCCGACCCGGACAAGCCCTGGCAGGGCGCGCTCTTCCGGTACGCCCTGGACCGCCGCCATCACCCGGAGCAGGCGGTTCCGCCGACGTCGGACCACCTGCTGACCGCCCACCGGGCACTGATCGAGTTGCCTGGGGACGAGCGGCGGGCGGTGGTGACCGGGCCGGGCGGCTGCGAGCGGCTCGCCGCGGCGGGCATGACGTGGGAGGCCCTGGCGGGCTGGCTCCACGGACCGATGGACGCCGCCGTCTGGGAAGCGGTGATCCCGACGATGGCCCCGATGGCGCTGCTGCGGAACCTGCGGAACTTCGACGAGGCAGGGGTCTCGGACGATGTCGCGGCCCGGGTCGCCGCACGGCTCTCGGACGCCTCCGAGGTCGCCCGGTCCCGGCAGTTCCCGTTCCGCTACCTCGCCGCCCACCAGCACGCGCCGTCGCAGCGCTGGGCAGCCGCGCTGGAGCGGGCACTGGAACACTCCCTGGCGAACGTACCGCCCCTGCCCGGCCGATCCCTGATCCTGGTGGACCGGTCCGACTCCATGTTCTGGGACACCGTCTCCGAGCGGTCCAAGCTGACCCGGGCGGACGCGGCGGCCGTGTTCGGTACCGCGCTGGCCATGCGTGCCGAGCAGGCTGATCTGGTGGAATTCGGCTGGCGCAGCGCAAAGGTGCCCTTCGAGCCGGGCGAGCCGGTGCTCGAGGTGCTGAAACGGTTCCACAGCCTCGGCGGCACCGACACCACGAAGGCTGTACGGGCCCACTACCGGGAACACGACCGGGTCCTGCTCGTCACCGACGAGCAGACCGCCCCGTACAACCCCGGCAGACCGGCCGAACCGGTCCCGGCCGACATCCCGGTCTACACCTGGAACCTGGCGGGATACCGGCCCGCTCACCACCCCACGGGCCCGCACCGGCACACCTTCGGCGGCCTCACGGACGCCGCGTTCCGGATGATCGGCCTCATCGAATCCGGCCGCGAGGCCGCCTGGCCGTGGACCACTGATCCGTCCTGATCCTCCAGAGACGGCCGAGGGTGTCGCCGCGCACGAGGTGTACTGCTCGCGGAGCGCGGACCTGTCACGTCGATCTGTGGGCGAAGCCGTTGTCACCGTAGTGTGCTCACATGCGTGACGACAGGCCCGACGAAGCACGCCGCCCCCATCTTCGGCAGACCTTCGACGAGGACGCGGAGCTGTACGACCGGGCCAGGCCGGGGTATCCGACCGAGCTGTTCGACGACCTCACCGACGTGGCCGGGATCGGCGACGGCTGTCGTGTTCTCGAAGTGGGAGCCGGCACCGGCAAGGCGACCTTGCCGCTCGCCGAGCGCGGTTGCCGGATCACCGCCGTCGAACTGGGCGCGGACATGTCCGCCGTCGCCCGGCGCAACCTGGCCCGATTCAGGAATGTGGAGATCGTGACGGCGGACTTCGAGACCTGGCCCCTGCCCAGGGAGCCGTTCGACGCAGTGGTCGCTGCGACGGCGTTCCACTGGATCGACCCGGCGGTGCGGATGACGAGGACGGCCGACGCGCTGCGGCCCGGCGGAGCCCTCGCCGTGGTCACCACGCAGCATGTGGCGGGTGGCAGCGAAGAGTTCTTCATCGAGGTGCAGAACTGCTACGAGCGCTTCGACCCGGCCACTCCCGTGGGGTTGCGGCCTCCTGCCGCGCGGGACATCGACTCCTCGGACCACGTGGACGAGGTCGCACGAAGCGGCCGATTCGGCCCCGTCGTCCTCCGGCGCTACGAGTGGGATCTGACGTACTCGACGGAGCAGTACCTGGAGGTGCTGCGGACCTACTCCGGTCACCGGGCCCTGGCACCACGGGCCCGGAAGGGACTTCTGGACTGCATCGCCGGGCTCATCGACGGGCGGTACGGGGGCCGGATCACCAAGCGGTACCTCACGGAGCTGCGAGTGTCCCGAGCTGCCCCCGCTCCTCAGCCGGGGCAGCTCCCGGTGCACCCGCGACACAGCTGACAGCCGACCGCGCCCCGGCGGCCGAGCAGGTCGCTGATCGCCTCGCGTCCGTCGGGGCGCGGGGCGGCGGCGTCACGTGACACATGCGAGCCGACAGTGCCGAACGCGGCGGGCGTCCGCGGAATGAGACGGTTCACCTGCGCGTTGTGGGCGGGTGCGGAGAGTGGCTCCGCCCAGCAGAACAACCGGACGGACTCACTCTCCGACCGGAGCAGCGAAAACAGAGAGCGAAAACATGCGCGTCGAAATCTGGAGCGACATCGCCTGCCCCTGGTGCTACATCGGCAAGGCCCGCTTCGAGAAGGGCCTGGCGGCGTTCGCCCACGGCAACGAGGTCGAGGTGGTCCACCGATCCTTCGAGCTCGACCCCAACCTCGCCAAGGGCAGCACCGCCCCCGTGCTCGAAGCGGTTGCGAAGAAGTACGGCCGCACGCTCGACGATGCCCGAACCATGGAGGAGCACGCGGCCTCCACCGCGCGCGCCGAAGGGCTCGGCTACCTGATCGACCGCGACCTCGGCAACACCTTCGACATCCACCGCCTGCTGCACCTCGCCCGTGCGCGCGGCCGACACTCCGAGCTCCTGAACCTCGCCTACCGGGCCAACTTCGCCGAGGAGCGGTCCGTCTACGACCACGAAGTGCTGGTGCAGATCGCTGTCGAGGCAGGACTGGACGAGTCGGAGACGCGCGCGGTACTCGCCGACGAGAGCGCCTACGCCGACGAGGTGCGGGCGGACGAGCTGGAGGCCGCTCAGCTCGGCGCCCGCTCCGTGCCGTTCTTCGTCATCGACCGCCGCTACGGCGTCTCCGGCGGCCAGCGCCCCGAGGTCTTCACCCAGGCGCTCGAGCAGGCGTGGCAGGAACAGGAACGCACGATCGTCCCGGTCGGTATGAGCGAGGGCGACGCGGACACGGCGGCTTGCGGGCCCGATGGCGCCTGCGCGGTCCCGTCCCGCGATTGACGGACACGGGCCCGGGCCCGGGAGGCGCTCCCGGGCCCGTTTCCGGGCGCACTGTGCAACGTCAGGCCGACCGGTGGGCAAGGAATGCGGACCTTGGGTCCGTGCCGAGAACACCTACCGGCACAACTTCCTGCGTGTCGCCGGCAGATGAGCGCGCACTCGAGAGTCCGGAACGCGCATTCAACGTCCGCTACGAGGAAGTGGCCCGACCCTCCTCGTTCGTCCAGCACCACATCAACGTGCTCAGTCGGAGCGTTCCGCACGGCAGTTTGGTGCTGCGGTCAGGGTGTGGAAGCGGGCCAGGGAACGTCGGTGGCCACTGCGGCCGTGTAGTCGACGCCCGGCACAGAGAATCCGTACAGGCGTTGGACTTCGGCGTGGAACCAGTCGAGGTCGGCCAGACCGGTGATCGTGTCGGTCGTGGCGGCCTCCCAGCGTTTGGCCACGGCCGCCTGGACATCGTCAGTGAGTTCCCAAGTGTCCAAGCGGATCCGGCCTTCATCGTCCAGGGCGAGCGGGACGGCCCCGGTGAGCTGGTCCCACAGGGCGGCGAGCTGATGCACCGGCGGAACCAGGTCCTCTCCCAGGACGCCACGCAGCAGGCCGGTGTACAGGGCGATGCCGGGAATGGCGGTGGAGGACTGGGTGACGGCGGCGCCGTTGACGGACGTCACGGCCCGCCCGCCCACCGTCTTTTCGAGCCGCTCGTTCAGTGTGCGGGCAGTGGCCTCCAGGTGGGCCTTGGCCGCGCCGATGGTGCCCTGCCGGTAGATCGCCGCCGTCAGTGGCGATCCGATGTACGACAGCGCGGCGGTGGCGAAGCCCTCGCCGAGCAGTCCCCGACCGGCCAGGTGGTTGATCCAGCGTTCCCAGTCGGCACCGCCCATCACGGCCACCGTCTGCTCGACATCATCGCCCTCGGCCGGCCCGGTCTCGACTTCGCGCACCTCGGGAATGCCCTGATCGTCGAAAACAAGGGTCTTGGTGCGGTTCGCCCGGCCGATCGGCTTGAGGACGGAGGCGTACGTTGCGCCGGTGTCCGGATCGGTACGCCGGGGCGCGGCCACCGAGTAGATCAGGTAGTCCAACCTGCCGCCGAAACGCTGCTCGATGAGGTTGGCGACCTGCCTCTTCATCCCGTCGGAGAAGGCGTCACCGTTGAGGAAGACCAGATCCCGCCCGGCGGTACGTGCGATGTCGGCGGTAGCGACGGTGCGGTACCACCCGGCCGTAGCGGTACGGCGTTCGGTGGGGGCCTTCTCGAAGGAGACCATGATCCCGCGGATGCCGGCACGCTTGAGTCCGGCGACAGTGGCCGCCAGGCCATATCCCGCCGAGGAGCCGATGATCAGAGCCACCGGCCCGCCCCTCTGCGGCATGTTGGCAGCGTCGGGGCATGCGTCCCACATGTCGGCCACCAGCCGCTCACAGCCCGCCGGGTGGGAGTCGAGGAAGAGGAATCCCCGGTTGCGGGGGATGAGAACGCGCTCGCTCACGATTGCAGTCCTTGGGTCGACCGGGCGGAAGACGCGGCACCCAGCCGGGCCACCGCGTCCTGCAAGTCTGCGACAGGACGGACACGGACAGTGGCCCCATCGGAGACAAGGATCATGAGTCGATCTTGGAGTGTTCCACGACTTCCGGCCGAGCAGGACACGGCAGCGACCGGGTTCAGCATGACCGTCCGGCACTGCATCCAGAAGATCACAAAACGCAAGCGACACCTGATCACGAACGAGCCCGGTTTCGTGCCGATCGTCCTCGTCGCCGCTTCCACGTGCACATCGCCGTCGGCGGCAGGCTGCGATTCGACGGCGTGTCCGCGGCCGCTTCCCGTGTGGCCAAGGTCCGGGCTGACGGCGGTCACCGAACCGGGCGGCTCCCGTTCCCTCGGTCGCCTGTCGGCAGGGTCGTGCGTAGCATCTATGTATGGCCGAGGGCCCAGCTGGTCTCGGGTGTGGGGTGGAGCTGGTGGGCCGGCTCCGCACAGTCGATCTGCCCGAATTCACGCGCGGGAGTGTGAGCCGCCCACTGGTGCCGGGCGGCGACTGCGGGACCGACAGGACCCCGGACCCTGAGAAGCCACGCCCTCGGTTCGGCGTATTGGTGGCAGCGTTGCTGCGTCAGCTGATCGTCGACTCGGGTTCGGTGTCAGTACGGGGCCCGTGCTCCCTGCCTCAACGCAGGAGTGTCCACCGCGAGGGCGTGTTCGTGTGACCCGCCCAACGCGGAAGGACAACTCGAACCGTGCAAGCCGCCCTGGCTGCAGAAGTCGGCTTCCCATAGCAGCGGCACGCGCCTCGCCGAGCCCCACCGACTGATCCGACGGCCCGGCTCACACCGAGACTCGCGGGCCTGTCGTCTTCAGCGTCATCTCGCGCACATGCGGACCCGAGAAGTGACGCTGTCCCGCCTGTCAGCCGCAAGACCCCACAGCGGTCGCGCAACCCGTGGAACACACAGGAGGACACTGGCAATGCGTTACAGGAAACTAGGACGTTCCGGTCTGCGGGTATCCGAACTTGCGCTGGGGACCATGACCTTCGGCGGCAAGGACGTCTTCGGCAACGTAGGCGCCACTGACGTGGCTGGAGCCAAGCGTCAGATCGACATGAGTGTCGACGCGGGAGTGAACCTGATCGACACCGCCAACATGTACTCCGGTGGCGCTGCCGAGGAGATCCTCGGGCAGGCGATCGCTGGACGACGCGATCAATTGCTCATCTCGTCAAAAGTACGTCTGCCCATGGGGGACGGACCAAATGAGGAGGGCCTGTCCAGACATCACATCCTGCGTCAGGTCGAAGGGAGCCTGCGCCGGCTGGGTACGGACTACTTGGACGTCTACCACGTGCACCAGTGGGACGGACTGACCCCCCTGGAAGAAACCATGCAGACGCTCGACACCCTCGTGCGTTCGGGCAAGGTCCGCTACCTCGGTGTCTCCAACTACTCGGGCTGGCAGCTGATGAAGGCTCTCGCCGTCGCCGATCTCCACGGATACGAGCGGTTTGTCAGCAATCAGATCTACTATTCGCTGGAGTCACGCGACGCCGAGTACGAACTTGTGCCTGTCTCCCTCGACCAAGGGCTGGGCATCATGGTCTGGAGTCCCCTGGCTGGTGGCCTGCTGACGGGCAAGTACCGGCGGGATCAGCAACCTGGCGACGGTCGGCATCTCACCGAGTGGTCCGAGCCTCCCGTCCGTGACGAGGACAAGCTCTATGACACGATCGACGTGATCGTCGACATCGCCTCCGTGCACGGCAGTTCACCCGCCCAGGTGTCTCTCGCCTACCTCCTGGCCAAGCCGGGTGTGACCACGGTCATCGTCGGCGCAAGAAGAGACGAGCAGCTTGCCGACAACCTGGGCGCAGTCAATGTCGCTTTGACGCAGGAAGACATCGACCGCCTGGACAAGGTCAGCGCACCGGACTTGATCTACCCCCACTGGCATCAGTCACTGCTGGTTTCATCCCGGTTCAGCGAACCGGATCTGGCGTGGCACCGTCCGGTCCGGTAGGTCCGCACCAGCGAGGCCGGCCGCGGGCACGAGCCGCTCCACTCGTAAGGGCGCCCACGCCTGGACGGACCAAGTGGTCCTGACCTCAGACAGGTCACAGCGACGACCGGCCGGGTTACCGCAATCGTTGGAGCCTGGACTTCTTATCGTCGTCCGCGGTGCACTCAAGTGCCGCCACTACCCGTAAGCGGGGACGCGGCGGCACTCGTCGTGTCGCTTGCAGACCAGGGCGCGTACCCGGACACGGTCGTCGATCGGGTTGAAGTCACGACGGATCTCCCGCGGGAGCCGGCCTGAGCCCGAACCTGCCGGTCACCACCCCGCTCTCATCCTGCGCCGAAGCGAGTCCGGGACCCCTCGATGTCGGCGAGACGACGCAGGCTCAGCAACACGGGTTCGTAGAGCACTGTGAGTGTCACGGCTGCGGCTGCCTGCTCCAGCGGGGTGCTGTACGTCTCGACCAGATCCAGGTCGAGGGCAGCCTGCTGGGCCGCGAGCCGGGCATAGGGCGCCAGGTGTCGCACGCTGCCGGGGTATCCGAGGTGGATCAGCGTGGCCACCGCCGTGACCAGCATTGTGTACGCGGGAGGAGGGTTGTCCTCCTCTCCGCCGTGTTTCCAGCCGAGAACAGCGATCAGTGCATCCACTTCACGGCGGGCGACGGCGGTCGCCGGGTCGCTCTCGTCGGGCTCGGGGCCGTGCGGCAGGGCAAAGGTGGCGGCGCCGAGCCGCCCGTGCTGGTCGAGCGAATCGTCCTCCACTGCCGCAAGCACCTCCCGCGCATTGGCCACGGGGACCTTGCCGATCTGGATCAGCGCTCGGATGAACTGCAGCCGCCAGAGGTGTTCCTCACCGTATTCGGCCTGGGTGGTCGTCACGGGGCGGCCGGGCGGCAGCAGGCCCTCGCGCAGGTAGTACTTGATCGTGTGCGTCGCCACACCGCTGCGCTTGCTCAGCTCGGCCAGTCGCATCTTGCACCCCTCTATGGATAGCGTTACTATCCCTTAAGGATAGTGGCACTACCCAACACGTGTCCACCAGGCGTTGACGGCCGGCACTCGACACGGAAGACCAAAGGAGAGTCATGTCCCCACAGGTGATCCGCGGCCGCAACACCGCTGCCGCGGACGGCGATCTCGTCGTCTTTCACATCGGTATCCGCATCAACCGCTTCAGGGCGGTACGCAACTGGTTCCCCGCCTTCGCCGCAATGCCGCGCATGCTGCGCGAACTGTCCCAGGACAAGAGCAGCGGACTCCTCGGCCACAAGGTGCTCTACGGCGGCCCCCGGGACTTCTACGTCGTCCAGTACTGGGCGTCGAAGGAGCACCTGATGGCCTACGCCTATGAGCAGGACAAGGAACACCGGCCCGCCTGGGCGGCCTTCAACCGTCGCGCACGGGCAGGCAAGGGCCACGTGGGCATCTGGCACGAGACGTTCATCGTCCCGGCCGGCTCCTATGAGTCCGTCTACGTCGACATGCCCGCATACGGCCTCGCCGCTGCGACCGGCGTCATTCCGGTCGGCCGCCGCGGAGACACGGCAGCCCAGCGACTCAAGGCCGGCAAGCCGGCCGCCTCGTCCTGAGCCGTCGCCCCGCGATTTCATGTTGCCACCACTGCATGACCCTGCGTAATCACCTTTATCCCGGAGAGATCCACATGTACGACACTCCCCTGTTCACCCCTGTCCAGCTCGGCGCCCTTGCGCTGTCCAACCGCTTCGTCATGCCGCCCATGACCCGCAGCCGCGCCCTGCCCGACGGCAGCCCCGGCCCCTCTGCACAGCTCTACTACACCCAGCGCGCTTCGGCCGGACTGATCATTACCGAAGGCACTGTCGTCTCTGCCGAGGGCGTCGGAGGCCCCGGGATCCCGGGGCTGTGGAGCGATGCGCAGGTCCAGGGCTGGAGGCGCATCACCGACGCGGTGCACGAGGCCGGCAGCACCATCGTCACGCAGCTGTGGCACACCGGCCGTGCCTCGCACCCCGTCTTCCAGCCCGACGGCAGGACTCCCGTAGGCCCCTCTCCCATCGCCATCGACGGCCTCATCTTCACCGACGACGGCCGCGTGCCCTTCGTCACTCCCCGGCCGCTGGAGATCGACGAGATCCAGGCGATCGTCGCCCAGTTCGCCGAGGCCGGCCGCAACGCCCTGGCCGCCGGATTCGACGGCGTGGAAGTACACGCGGCCAACGGCTACCTGATCGACCAGTTCCTCCAGGACAGCGCCAACCAGCGCACCGACCGCTACGGCGGCAGCATCGAGAACCGCGCACGCCTGCTGCTGGAAGTGGTCGACGCACTGATCGAGACGGTGGGCGCCGAACGCATCGGCGTTCGCATCTCACCGAGCAGCGTCTTCCAGGACATGACCGACTCCGATCCGGAAGCCCTGTTCGGCTACGTCCTGGATGCGCTCGGCACTCGCGACCTCGCCTACCTTCACCTGGTGGAGCCCGGCATCATCGGCAACGACGACTCCACGGTGGGGCAGCGGCCGGCCGACAACATCGACAGCACCTGGGTCCGTAAGCGCTACCAGGGAAGCCTGATCGCAACCGGCGGGTACGAGCGCGAGACGGCCTTGCATTCCATCGCTAACGACACTGTCGATGCCGTGGGCTTCGGACGCGACTTCATCGCCAACCCGGATCTGCCCGAGCGGCTGGCCCGCAACGCCGAGGTGCGCGAGGCGCAGCGGCCCACCTTCTTCGGCGGTGACGACCGCGGCTACCTCGACTACCCCTCCCTGGAGGCCGAGCGCCTCCTGGCCGCACTGCGCGCGGGGCAGCTCGAACCGGTCCCCGGTGTGGAGTTGAACTCCGACACATCGCTGGACGAGTGGCACCTCGCCTGGGCCCAGGACCAGCACCGGGCCGCCACGGACTGACGTCTCTCCGCTCCTCGGACCACAGGCAGCGGAAGCGGCACCCGCCGTCCCCGGCCGAACTCCTCGGCCTCGTCACCGCTGCCGGCCACAGCGAACGGTCCGCGGTTCAGAACCGATTCGACGCAGTCACACCAGTGGCCTTCCGCCTCGGCCGGGGAGCCGGGCGGAAGGCCACCTGCGTCGGTTCCGTTCATCTGCCGCGCCGGCCCCTGCTCGGGACGGAGGCAGAATGGTCGCGGAAGGTGTCACACAGCCAGCTTGGCGGTCCTGTCGTCGGGTGCCGGCTGCACCGATTCACGCCTGGGCAGGGCCACACACGCCAGCGCCGTGAGCAGCGACACCACGGCGGTGAACACCGCCACGGGCCAGGAGGAGCCGTTGATCGACAGCAGGTAGGTCGCGATCACGGGCCCGAAGCCACCGCCGACCGCGGCGGCCAGGTGGTAGCAGAGGCTGCTGCCGGTGTAGCGGACCTCCTTGGAGAACAGTTCCGCCACCTCACCGGCGAGCACACCGTAGGCGGTGCCGACGAACACCATCGCGCCGCCGACGGCGACGTAGAGCAGTGCGGGCTGCCGGGTGTGCATCAGGGCGAAGGCGGGACCCGACCACACGAGCAGGGCGTATGCCGACCACACGGCCACCCGGCGTGCGGTGATGCGCCGCGCCGCCAGCACACCCACGTAGATGAAGACTCCTTCGACGACTGCCGCGATGATGTTCGAGGGGAGCGCGATCGAGGCCGGCATGTCGAGCGTCTCGGTGGCGTAGGTCAGGACGAACGAGGTGAACAGGTAGTAGGTGAGGAAGACGCCGGAGAAGGCGAACGTGCCGATCACGACCTGGCGGAACTCCTCGCGCAGCACGCGCAGGAAGGGAACACGGGCCTGGTCCTGGCGTTCGGCCGTCTTCGTGTACTCCGCCGTCTCGGCCAGCCGCACCCGGATGAAGAGGCCCAGCGGAACGAGAAGCGCGGAAGCCAGGAACGGAATCCGCCACGCCCAGCTGTGAAGCTGTTCGGTGTCCACGGTTCTGCTGAGCGCCGTGAAGACGAGGGTCGCGACGAGCAGGCCTCCAGGACTGCCGAACTGAGCGAAGGAGCCGTAGAGCGTCTTCTTCCGCTCGGGAGCGTTCTCGGTGGCGATCAGTACGGCACCCGCCCATTCCCCGCCCACCGCGAGCCCCTGTATCAGGCGCAGAACGATCAGCAAGATCGGTGCGGCGACACCGATGGTGGCGTAGGTGGGGAGCAGGCCGATGAGGAAGGTCGCGCCTCCCATCAGCAGAAGCGTCACGACCAGGGTGCTCTTGCGGCCGAACCGGTCGCCGAAGTGCCCGAAGAGGACGGCGCCCACGGGGCGGACGAAGAAGCCGACCGCCAGTGTCATGAAGGCCAGCAGGCTGCCGACCAGCGGATCACTCGAGGGGAAGAAGACATCGTTGAAGACCAGCGCTGTGGCGATGCCGTAGATGAAGTAGTCGTACCACTCGATCGCGGTTCCGATGAACGACGCCGCCGCAGGAGAAGCGGGCGTGGCAGATGTTCCTGTGGTGCTCATGAGTCACCTCTCGCCGGGCCGGTTGTGTCTCTGCGCCGTTCCGTAGCCGCCACCGCCGCCGGTGCGGATCGTGATCCTGTCCCCGCGGTTCAGAACCTCCTGGTAGATGCAGTCCAGTTCCTCGACGGTGCCGTCCGCCCGCCGGATCGTGAAGCTGCCGGTGCCACCGTCGGCGCCGCCCTTGATGCCCGCGGGCCCGGCCGTGTGCCGGTCGGCGTACCCCGCTACCGAGACGTCGTCGACCGTGGCGACGTAGGTGCGGACGATGCCTCTTCCGCCGGAAGTGGTGCCGGCGCCCCCGGAGTCCTCGGCGAGCGCGTACTCCTCGATCCGGAAGTGGTCGTAGTCCGTCTCCAGAGCTTCCACCGGGGCGTTGGCGCAGTTGGAGATCGGGTTGTCGAGGGCGTCCGGTCCGTCGTGCTCGGCGCACGCGCCCCAGCCGCCGCCCAGGATCTCCAACGACACCTGGTACTTGTCGAACCCGCGCTTGCTGACGGCGATGGCGGTAGTCGTGTCGAATCCCGTTGCCACGGCGCGGTGCGGCACCGCCTGACCGAGCGCACGGACCACCGCGTTGAACACCCGCGACGCCGGGGTCAGCCGCGCGCGCACGGCGGCCGGCGGCCGAGGGTTCAGCACGGAGCCGTACGGGGCGGACACGGAGATCGGCCTGTTGCAGCCCTCGTTGAAACCGATGTCGGGCGATTCGAGCATGCAGCGCACCGCCGACTGGACGGCTGACACCGTCGAGGCGAAGGGGCAGTTGACGTTGCCGAGGATCTGTGCCGAACTGCCGTCGAAGTCGACGGCGATCTCCGAGCCGGAGACGGTCACCTGGGCGACGACCTCAGCCGTGCCGGCGTCCCAGGGCGTGGCGTCGAAGGTCTCCACCGCGCGGTACACGCCGTCGGGGATCAGTTCGATGGCGGCCCGGACCCGCTTCTCCGCGTAGTCCTTCACATCCGACATCGCCTGGAGCACCTCGTCGCGTCCTTGGCGGCGGACCAGCTCCGTCAGACGCCGCGCGGCGGTGTCGCTCGCGGCGAACTGGGCCTGGAGGTCACCGATGACCGCGTCGGGTACCCGCACGTTCGCCGCGATGATCTGGCGGACGAAACCTCGCGGGTCGTTGAAGTCCCGTGACACCGAGAACCGTGACAGCGGCAGCCGCAGACCCTCCTGGTACAGCTCGGTGGCATGCGCGGAGAGCCCTGCGTGCGAGCCGCCGATGTCGACGTGATGGGCGGTGGAGGCGCCGAAGGCGATCAGCTCACCGTCGACGAAGATGGGCGTCAGCAGGTAGATGTCCTGCAGGTGCTGGCCGCCGTGGTACGGGTCGTTCATCAGCAGCGCGTCGTCCTCGGTCAGCTCCGACAGGTCGACGTGCTGGGCGATGCCGCGCAGCGCCAGGGCGATGCCCGCGGTCATGATGGGGATGCACTCGGCCTGGGCCACGACCTCACCCCGGGCGTCGGTGAGGGCCACGGAGAAGTCGCGTGCCTCGCGCACGATGGAGGATATGGCGGAGCGGCGGAGATTGACCGCCATCTCGCGGCCGATGGCGTCCAGCCCGGTCTTGATGACACTCAGCTGGCTGGGGGCGAGATCCATGTCAGCTCCGTTCCAGGAGGAGGTTCGTGTGCTCGTCGACGTGTGCGAACCAGCCGGTCGGCACGAACGTCGTGGACGTCCCGTCCTCGATGACCGCGGGTCCCCGCTGCTTGGCACCGACGGCGAGACCTCGGCGTGAGCGGAACACGGCTTCGACGACGGTGCCCTTCTCGGTGATGGGCGAGGTGTGGACCGGAAGCTCCGTATCGATGTCCACCCGCGGCAGCACCAGTGGCGGGCGCGGGCGGGTCACAGCCAGCCGTACCGTGACCACCTGCACGGCGCGGGAGCTCTCCGCGTGCCCGTACCTACGGGCGTGCACCTCGTGGAAACCCTCCAGCAGCTGCCCGGTGCTGGTCCCGGTGCCGTGCGGCAGGTCGACGTGCATCTCGAAGCCCTGGCCCTCGTACCGCATGTCGGCCGAGAAGGAGAAGTCCGCGTCCTCCAGGGGAACTCCCTGGGCCTGGAGCTGATCGCGGGCCACGGCCCGCAACTGGGCCATGACCGGCCGCAGGCCCTCCTCCGGCAGCGCCGAGACGTCGCTCAGGAAAGTCTGGGAGAACTCCCTGCGGAAGCCCGCGGTGAGCAGGCCGTAAGCCGAGGCCAGACCGGCGTGCGGCGGGATGATCACACGGCTCATCCCGAGCTCCTCGGCGACGGTCGCCGCGTGCAGGGGGCCGGCGCCGCCGTACGCCACAAGGGTGTAGGACTTGACGTCGTAGCCACGTTCCGTGGTCGTGACCCTGATGGCGCCGGCCATGGCGATGCTGGTCAGCTGGTAGACGTCCTCGGCGGTCTGCTCGACGGAGCGGTCGAGCCGCTCGGCCAGCGGGCGCAGGGCTTCCCGGGCCGCCTCGGTGTGCAGGGTGTGGCGTCCGCCGAGGAACGTCTCAGGACGCAGCAGTCCCCGGACGGCGTTGGCGTCGGTGACGGTGGGTCGGGTACCGCCCTTGCCGTAGCACACCGGGCCGGGGTCGGCGCCCGCCGAGCGAGGGCCGACGGTGAGCAGGCCACCGCTGTCCACGTCGACGAGACTGCCGCCGCCGGCACCCACCGCCGTGATGTCGACCATCGGCACCCGCACCGGCAGGCCGTCGGCGGACACCTCGGTGGTCAGTTCGGGCCGGCCGTCGTGCACGACCGCGACGTCGGTGCTGGTGCCGCCCATGTCCATGGTGACGATGCTGGCGACACCGGCGTTCTCGGCGACCGCGATGGCGCCGGCCACTCCCGCGGCCGGTCCGGAACGCAGCATGCTCAGTGGGGCCGAGGCGGCCGCACGCGCCGGCACCATGCCACCGTTGGACTGCATCACGTGCAGTTCCCCGATGCCGAGTTCATGGGCCGACGCCTCCAGGTCCGACAGGTACTGGTGGATGCGCGGCCGCAGGAAGGCGTCGATCGTCGTGGTGGTGGTGCGTTCGTATTCGCGGAACTCCCGTGCGCAGGAACTCGAGAGCGAGACCACCAGTCCCGGGAACTCCGCCTCGGCCAGGACGGCGATCCGCTGCTCGTGCGCCGGATCGGCGTACGAGTGCAGCAGGCTGACCGCTACGGCGTCCACGCCCTGAGTCACGAGTCGGGCGAGCGCGGCACGCACACTGTCGTCGTCCAAGGGTTCGAGGACGGCGCCCGTGCGGTCGAGCCGTTCGGTCACCTCGGCGACCCATTCACGGGGCACCAGGGGCGCGGGTTTGCGGTAGGTGAGGTCGTACATGCTGGTGCGGTCCTGACGCTGGAGTTCCAGCACGTCGCGAAAGCCGCGGGTGACGATCAGGCCGACCCGTGCGCCGTTGCGTTCGATCAGCGCGTTCGTCGCCACGGTCGAGCCGTGCAGCAGCACGGCCTCGTCGCGCAGTTCGGCGGACAGGGCACGCAATCCGGTCGTCACGGCCTGGTCGGGGTGGGACGGTGTGGAGAAGACCTTGTCGGTCGCCCGGAGGACTCCATCGTCGTCCAGCACCACAAGATCAGTGAACGTTCCGCCGCATTCGACGCCGATGCGCATACGTTCTCCTTGCTGGTCACATGAGATTCAGTAGCTGGGTGGTGCTATGGCCCACAGGACGGTCGCGGTGTCGTTCGCGGCCTCGCGAACGCGGTGCGGTTCGCTGCTCAAGTAGGTGATCGAGTCGAGTGTTGCCAGGCGGTGCACGGTCTCGCCGACCGTCACTTCCACCTCGCCCGACACGACCAGGAGCAGTTCCTCGGACTCGCCGTGGCTGTAGGCCTCGACGCCCGTCGAGCCGCCTGCCTCGAAGACCCCGAGAAAGACCTCGAGGTGGTTGAACTGCTTCGGCGTCAGCCGGAGCTTGCGCCCGGAGACACCGAACGCGAAGCCCTGCTGGTCGGTGAACCGGCGTACCGCGGGCTTGTTCTCGGACGGGGTGAAGAGGTCTCCCACATCCAGCCCGAGTGCGGCGGCGACCTTCTGCAGGGTGGCGATGCTCCCCGAGTGGACACCTCTCTCGAGCTGCGACAGAAAGCCCTCCGACAGGCCCGCCGACTCCGCGACTTGACGCAGTGTCAGGCGGAGCGCGAGTCGCCGTTGCCGCAGTCGTGATCCCACGCTGTCGCTCTCGGGCTCATTCGCGGCGGCCGGTGTCGATGACGACTTGACCATGTGCCTCCGTTCGTTGCGGTGAACGTACAGAGGCTTGAGACTGTGCACAAGACGTCTGATGGTTAATCTCAGATCTCTGAGGTGTGTCGGGGGGACACATCAGCACAACGTGGTAGCCGCATGTGCAGCCCGAGTGCTACGCGTTGAGGAGAAGGAACCGCTCGTGGCGGCACCGGGCGGCGGCGAAGCCCGAGTGCTGGGCAGCGGCCTGCCCGGAAAGGCGTGCGTCGTCCGGTGACCCTCGACCCTGATGTCAGTCGTTCGCTGCCGTGGGTCCTGCCGACCGAGACGCCGAGTGAGAGCCGCGGCTGTCAACGCAGCAATGTATGAGCATCCGTCACGGCACAGGCCGGACAGGAGCGCGGTGCGGGCCACTCCACCACGGCCTCGTCCGCCTCGAGGGTCGCGAACCCCGGACCGACACCCGTCACGCCGGTCTTCCCGCGGGTGCCGTTACGACCGCCTTCACCAAGCCGGCAGCCCATGTCGCGGCCTTGTATTCGGCCGGCCGCCACCGGCCCCTGCTCAGTGATCCGACGTCACGCCGAATGATTCACGGCCTCGCGGCGCCGGGACTCCTCCACCTCGGCAAGCCGGCGCAGGCTCAGCAGTACGGGCTCGAGGAGCACCGTGAGTGCCACTGCGGCTCCTGCTTGCTCCAGCGGGGTGTCGTAGGCCTCGAGCAGATCCATGTCGTGGACGGCCTGTTGGGCGGCGAGCCGCGCGTACGGCTCCAGATGCCGCGCACTGCTGGGGTATCCGAGGCGGGTCAGGGCGGCCACCGCCGTGACGAGCGTCCAGTAAGCCGGAGCAGGGCCGTAATCCTCGATGTCACGGCGCCAGCCGACTTCGGCCATCAGACTGTCCACCTCACGGCGGGCGGTGGCGACGGCCGGGTCGTTCTCGTCGGGTGCCGGGCCGTGCGGCAGGGCGAAGGTGGCGGCGCCGAGACGCTGGTGGTGCGTGAGTGACTCGTCCTCCACCGCTGCGAGTACCTCCCGCGCGGCGGCCACCGGGACTTTGCCGATCTGGATCAGCGCCCGGACGAACCGCAGCCGGCGCAGATGATCCTCCCCGTACTCCGCCTGCGTGGCCGTGATCCGGCGGCCGGGCGGGAGCAGGCCTTCCCTCAGGTAGTACTTGATGGTGGCCGTCGTCACGCCGCTGCGTTCACTCAGTTCCGCCAGCCTCATGGCCCGGTTCCCTCCAATGGGTGGCGCCACTGTCCCGTCGCGCTCAGTACCACTGCCCACGGGCTGACCGAAGAGGCCTGACCGCGGAGCCTTCGCCGTGGACAACAGAGGTAAGCCATGATCGCACAAGTGGCTGCACGCCATAAAGCAGGCACGGAATGGGCCAAGGGCACGGTGCGCTCCCCGTTGCTGCGCCGGTGACGAGTGGGTGGGCGACGGCGGGTGCGGCGCATTTCTGATGAACGGCACCGTTGCTCGGACACATTCGCATGGCCATCGATATGGCCTCCGAAACCGGAAAGACACCCCGACCGATCTATCCGATGGGTGGTACGGCATCGAGGTCGAAGTCGCCGAGTGCCTGATAGACGGCTGACGCGTCGGCATCAGCGCAACTCGTCACCTGCTGAGCGGTCCAGATCGACTTGCCGTTGTGCCGGTAACGGACTCCCCAGTGCTGGGAAAGCGAGGCGACGAGTTGCAGTCCTCGGCCGCCCTCGTCCGTCTCTGCGGCATGGCGGATGCGTGGCGTGGTCAGGCTGCCGTCGGAGACTTCGCAGGTGAGCTCGGTGTCGTACAGCAGTCGCAGGAGCGTGGGGCCCTTCGCATAGCGGATGGCGTTTCCGACCAATTCGCTCGCCAACAGTTCCGTGGTGGGGATCAGGGCGTCCAATCCCCAGCTGGACAGTTGCTCTCTGATGTACGTGCGTGCGATTCCCGCGGCTTGTGGATCCTGAGGCAGTGTCCACAAGGATTTCCGTTCGACCGGCATAGGGCACGGGCGGGCGATGAGAAGGGCGATGTCGTCGGCTGTAGGACGCGTCGCGGGAGCCAGTTCGGCGATGAGCCTGTCACAGAGCCGGTCCAGGTCGTCCGTGTCACTGCCCTGCAGCAGTTCCGTCAGTTCGCTCAACCCTTGGTCGATGCCGCGCTCCGACGACTCGACGAGTCCGTCGGTGAACAGCACCAGAACGCTGCCCTCCTGGATCTCCAGATCGAATGTCTCGATCGGCGGCTGCGCGGCCCCCAGCGGTGGGTTCAGGACCGCTTCGGGGAAGTGGACGCTGCCGTCCGGATGGACAACGGCCGGCGGAGGGTGACCGGCGCGGGCGATGGTACAGATGCTGGTGCTGGAGTCGTAGAGCGCGAACAGACAGGTGACGTAGAGGTCATCGCCGAGTCCGCTGACGATGTCGTTCAAATGATTCATGATCTCGTCGGGCGCCAGACCCAGGCCCGCAAGAGTGTGGATGGCCGTGCGCAGGCGCCCCATGGTGACCGCTTCGGACAGACCGTGACCCATCACATCGCCGATGACCAACGCGACGCGTCCAGCAGCGAGCGGGATCACGTCGTACCAGTCACCACCCACGTCGACGCCCTCTGCCGTCGGCAGGTAGCGGGCCGCCAGCCTGCACGAGGGCACGTCCGGCAGGGTCTGGGGCAGCAGGGCACGCTGCAGTTCCCGGGATCGGGTGTGCTCGGCGTCGTACAAGCGCGCACGCTCCAAAGCGTGCGCCACCAGGGCCGTGATCGTGACGAGCAGGGTGCGCTCCTCATCGGTCAGGTGCCTGGGCTCGTCGAAGGAGATGGTGCAGACGCCGAATGTCTGACCGGATGCGGTCAGAGGCATGAAAGCCCAGGCTTGCTTGCCCGTCACGATGATCCGGTCCGCCAGGCCCGGGAACCGCGCGAGGTACTCCTCCGGCGACGAGATGAACCTGGGTTCGTTCATCACCCATGCCTCCCAGCCGGGGTCATCACCGGCAGCTCGGCTCTCGATGCTGTCGACGATGTCGGAGGGATAGCCGACGGCACCCAAGGTGTGAGCTCGCCCGCCCTCCCTCACCTGCACCAGCAGCCCGCTGGCGCCGAACGGCGGAAGTACACGCCGGGCCACCGCGTCGATGACATCCGCTGAAGTAGTGGCGGCTGCGAGCCCCGCGGTGAGTTCGGCGATCCTTGACGACCGCTCAACCGCGGTCCGCTCGGAGGCGATCCGCTGCGCTTCGACCTTTCGCTCGTCGGTGACGTCCGTGAAGTACAGGGCGAAGCCGTCGGGGATGGGAACGACTCGCAGGTGGTAGCAGGCTTGCGCGTTCGGCACACACATGTCCAGGCCGGTGGGCCCGGACTGAGAGGCTGCACGGCAGCGGGACTCCACTTCCGGCAGTTGTCGCAGGGTCGCCAGGCTCCACAATGTTCGGCCGATGAGTTCTTCCTCGGTCGTCCTGAGCATGGTCTCCGCCCTCAGGTTGGCGAAGGTGATGCACCAGCTCTTGTCGACCGCGAGAAAGCCGTCACTCATATGCCGCAGAGCACGGCTCAGCGCGTCACGGGCGGAACGCGACTGACTCTTCTCCCAGGTTGTCCCGATCATGCGGTGAGGCTCACCGGTGCCGTCGAGCATCACCATTCCGCGAGACTGCGTCCACACGTACCCACCGTCGGGACGACGCACGCGATACTCGGCCTCGAACGCACCGCGGGTACGAATCGCCTCCTCGACGGCGGCAAGGGTCCACGCCAGGTCATCGGTGTGGACCACCCTCATCCAGCTCTCGACCCGAGGTACGAAATCTGCGGGATCAGTACCGTAGACGGCCATCGCAGCCTCGTCCCAGGCCAGTGATCCGGTTCGCAGGTCCCATTCCCAGGCGCCGACCTCGACTGGGCCGAGCGCCGGCCGCTTACGCTTATGTCCCGGTTCTCCGAGTGAAAGGCCGGTGGGAGCAGGTGCTTGACTCATTCGCTCCCGCACCCATGTACTGACAGCTTTCAGGAAGTCCCACTGTTCACGAGTGGGCTCGCCGGCGGCGCCCGTCAGGATGGTGAGCGACCCGAATGAATCCTCATCGGAGGGGATCGCCACAGCCGCCAGGCCGGTGCCAAGCAATTGCTTCCCGCCCATGAGCTCATCAGCACTCCGCGTGCCGTGCTGAGCCCAGAGCTCCCCGCCGTGGGCGATGACTCGTGCCGGGACGACAAGGCTGTAGCGATCGATGATGTCCCAGGACCGAACCAGGGCCGGGGGCAGGCCGGCTGAACCCACCAGGCGCATGGCGGACATGGGCCCGCACACATGCACGGCGCCACCCAGTCCCCTGAGCTCCGCGACTGCGTGCTCGAGCGCGAGCTGGAGCACCTCAGCGTTCGTGATGCCCTCTTCCACGGCGGTGAGCAGCGAAAGTCGCTCATTCACCTTGTAAATGTACAACCCGGGGGGAAGCGCAGCAGAAGATGGTCACCCCACGCAGGTGGGGTGATCTCATCGACCAGCGGATGTGGTCCGAATGGCTGGCGTCGCATCCGGCAACATCGGCCGCGCCGGGCGGCTGGCCCGGTTCTGCGCCCCGCGCGGTGAAGTCGGCTGTGATGTGGTCGAGCCACCAGCGGCCGGTGGAGGAAGACTCGGCGATGTCCGCAGTGCCGGTACGACCACGCCGACCGCGCTGCTGGTTGGCACGTGGGCGGGGGCACGCTTTCGCACAGAGCCGCCCAGTCGCATCGTCCGTGCCACCCGCTCCCCCTTGGTCTGACCGAACGCGGGATGAAAGAGCCCTATTGCACGTCAGGAGGTCACAGCCCTCTACTTTTTCTGCCTCCTCAGATACGCGGCAGGAGTTTCCCCATAGGCCGCTTTGAAATGCCTGATGAAATGACTGGCGTCCGCAAAGTGCCAGCGTGCCGAAATCTCCGAAATGCTGACACTCCGGTCAGCTCTGCCCAATTCTTCATGCGCCTCCTGAAGACGCATCCGACGAGTGAACGACATGACCGAGTCGCCGGTCAAAGAAAACGCTCTGTGCAAGGTCCTCAGAGATACCCCGACTGCACGAGCGACCATCTGCGGGGAGAGATCGCAACTGGCGAGGTTGTCAATGATCACCTTCTTGGCAGCCGCCACCGTAGCGCTGGAGTTGTCCGCGAGACCCCCGCCGGGACGCTGCGAAACAATACTCGACATCAGGCTCGCACAAGCATCCCTTGCCATGTTCTGGGCACTGACTGAATTCCGAAGCTCACCAGCACTTTCTTCGATCACGCTCAAAAAATTCAGAAAGAATTTGACTTCGGGATCGGAGGCGTCCGCGACGAATGCACGATCAAATACCCGCCGCGACGCGACAAGCGGCATGACCAGGTGCCTCGGAATGGTTATCACTTGAGCCACTGTCGCCGGAGCGCAGGCGAACTCCCACGAAGCTCGGGTGTTCCGAATGCAGATCTGCCCAGGCTTTATCAGATTCCGCTCCTTGCCGTTCACGAACTCAATCCACCCGGAAACGACAAGATCCGCGACAATGGGATCCTGGTCCAGATCACTGCCTGATACGCCCGTCATGGAGTCACAATAGACGCGCGCCGACAGCAGATCGAACATAAGATGCCCACTCGCGTCGAATCGAAACTCTCGATGAAGGGCAGAATCAGGTATCGAAAGCTTCTTCAGATGCGAGAACGGTCCCCTGTCCCACTCCTTGAAATGCCGCTCTGCGTCAAGCGTCTGCCGGGCCGTGAGATTCATTTCCAGCCGATAATCTATGGCACTTTCAGAGGAAGAATTCACGGTGTCAGCCACTCCTTCCGGACGGCACAATATCGGCACCCCTTCCCGTCAATCGAGAATGGAGTGCGACTAAAAATGGATTTCAGGACAGCTCTCACGCGCCGGCTTCCCGTGAGTGCGACGAATGCCATGAATCAGAACGCGGACCTGCACCACGTCGGGCTCGGCACACGTGACATCGTCGGCACGCTCATTGCCCGGCACTCTAGCCGTAGTTGAAGCCTCTACCGAAGCTCCAAGTGATGTTGGCGCCACGATTCAATCTGATGTCACTGGCGTCCTACTTGAGGCCGCCGTGTCCGACACCCTCCGCGATGCCGAGACCGCTTCCGGCGCGCTCGCGGGGCCTTCCGGTGCACGTGGGTACAGCGGCGGAAAGATCGTCCCGACTGGTGTGAGGGTCGGGGCAGCCATCAATGCTGCGAGCGCGTCGTCTGCTGACCGCCGCCGCGAGGACTTGAAGTGGGCCCGGGTCGGAGTGGGGTGTCGGCGGGGTAGATATGTGCCCCGAACCGGTGTCGTCGCAGCAGGTGCGGGTCGGAGAGCCGGGCGGGCCTGCTACTGCGCGAGGTACCCGCCGTCGATCGCGAGCTCGGTGCCGGTGATGTAGCTTGCCTCGTCCGACGCCAGGAAGAGAACGCCGTAGGCGATCTCGATCGGCCGGCCGCCGCGCTTCATGGGGGTCGCGGCGATCACGGCGTCGTTCAGGTCGGGCGCCTGCGCGTCGGTCAGCGGGGTGTGGATGAAGCCCGGGTGGACCGAGTTCACGCGGATGCCGTCGCCGACGTAGGTCATCGCCGCATTCTTCGACATGTTGCGTACGGCACCCTTGGCAGCGTGGTAGCTGTGCGCGCCGGCGACTGCGGCGCTGCCCCAGATCGACGAGATGTTCACGATCGAGCCCGACTGCTGCGGCCGCATCACGCGCACCGCCTCACGCATCCCGAGGAACACACCGGTCTGGTCCACCGCGATCATCCGGTTCCACGCGTCCATACTCAGCTCGTCGAGCGGCTCATAGGCGATGACGCCGGCATTGTTGACCAGCACGTCGAGCCGGCCGGCCTTGGCCACCACCTCATCGACAGTCGACCGCCATGCCGCCTCGCTCGTGACGTCGAGCGTCATCGCCTCCACGCCGTCCGCATACGGCTTCGCGGGCGACTGGATGTCCGTGGCGAATACCTTCGCGCCTTCCTCGGCAAAGAGATTGGTGACGGCATAGCCGATACCGCTCGCAGCCCCGGTGACAAGCACGACCTTGCCCTGAAGCCTCATGTTCTGCCCTTCCGATCAAAGGTGAGTAAGCGTCACTTCTCTCCGCGTATGATCGTAAATTACCCCGACAGTTCGCGCCGTGTAGCCTGCCGCGCCGGTCTTTGCCGGCGTCGGCACCGCGTCGGACCACACCTCGCTCGGCGCTGTCGCGGATCCGGCGCGGCAGCGACGCACAGATCCCTCCGGCCACGGAACCCGCCACGTCACTGCTGCCGAGAATCGACGACGGATTGGGCCACCCGGTTCAGCCGATCAGCCGCCACCGACGGTCGCCGGCCGCCGGCCCGTCCGGCAGTGTGCGCCGTGACGCTGCCGGCAGGTCGACAGCTCCCGTGAAGAACAGGCGAGACGTCATTCAGAAATCGGGTCAGACCTGGCGGCAAGGTCACCGCGAACATCACCACTGTCAGAGATGGGGCGCGGTGTTCCAGCTGGCCAGGATGGGCAGGACGCGGGCGGTGGAGGAGCTGGGCTCGGTCGTGTAGACGATGAGCCGCTGGTCCGGCTCGTGCGGCGCGCAGACGATCTCGATGTCGAACGCCATCGGGCCGGCCGCTGGGTGCTGGATGCGCTTGTTCACCGACGCGTAGTCGCGGACGGTGTGGTCGTCCCACCACCGGGCGACGTCGCCATCGGTCGCGCGAAGCTCGTCGACGAGCGCCGTGAGGCGGGTGTCGTACGGGCGGCGGGCGGTCTCCCGGCGCATCGTGGCGACGGTGGCCGAGGCGAAGTCAGCCCAGTTCAGGATCCGCTCACGGGCGACGGAATCCTGAAACATGAATCGGACGAACGACGTCCCGGGCTCCAGAGGACGGCCCAGCACCTCCGTCAGCAGGGCGTTACGGGCCAGGACCTCGCCTCGGTGACCGATCAGCAGCACCGGGACATGGTCGAGTGTGCGCATCAGCCGCAGCAGCCCTGGATCGGCGCGCTGGACCGCGTGCGGGGTCGCTGCGCGGTGCCGCACGGTGGGCGCGGCGAGGTCACGGAGATGCGCCTGCTCGACCTCGTCCAGGCGCAGCGCCCGGGCCAGCGCGTCGAGCACCTCGTCCGAGATGTTGGCCTGGCGTCCCTGCTCGAGCCGGCTGTAGTAGTCCGGACTCAGGCCGGCCAGAACGGCCAGCTCCTCCCGCCGCAGTCCCGGCACCCGCCGAGCCCCGGGGAAAGCTTCGATACCCGCCTGGGCGGGGGTGAGGCGGTCCCGGCGGGAGCGCAGGAACGCCCCGAGTGCGGCTCGGTCGCGTGACATGGCTCCAGGGTAGGCGGCCGGCCGGCGCTGTGGGTGGTCCTGCCATGCCCAGGTACGTCCTGACCTGGCCCGATACCTGCGGGCCGCCTTAGAAAGGGACCTATGACTTCCCTTCACGCCATCGACAGCACACTCTCCACCTCCGGCTCCAGGCTGGCCGGCCGCACCGCTTTGATCACCGGTTCGACCAGCGGGATCGGCGCAGCGATAGCCCGCACACTGGCCGACGAGGGCGCCCACGTCGTCGTCAGCGGCCGCCAGGCAGCCCGCGGAAAGCAGGTCGTCGAGGAGATCCGGCAGGCCGGCGGACGGGCCGAGTTCGTCACGGCGGACCTGGCAGGCAGCTACGAGCAGCTGCGGACCTTCGCCGCACAGGCCACCGACACGCTCGGCGGACACGTCGACATCCTGGTCAACAACGCGGGCATCTATCCCGCGACGCTGACCGAGGAGCTTCCGAACGCGGACCTGGACGCCATGCTCGCGGTCAACATCCGCGCTCCCCACGTCCTGGTCGCCGCCATGGCGCCGGCCATGGCCGAGCGGGGCAGCGGCGTGATCGTCACCATCGGCTCCTGGATGGCCCGGGTCGGCAGCCCTCATGCGGCGATGTACACCGCGACGAAAGCCGCGGACGAGCAGCTCACGCGTAGCTGGGCCGCCGAGTACGGGCCGCGCGGGGTGCGGGTGAACGCCGTCGCGCCCGGGGCGACCCTCACGCCGGGCAACGAAACGGCCCGCGCACAGCTCGACGCGCTGACCGCCGCCACCCCGGCGGGCGTCGTCATCCGGCCGGAGGACATCGCCAAGGGAGTCCTGTACCTCGTCAGCGACGACGCGGCCATGGTCCATGGCATCACGCTGTACGTGGACGGCGGGATCTCCGCCACCCGCTTGTCCTGACCCGCGGGGGTGCTTGAGCCCGGGATCGATGACATTCCACCGCCGGCTACCGACGGCCTCGGCGGGATGTCACGCGTGCCGTGACCGTCGCCGCAGTTCACGGCGCTGTACGGGGCAACATCGCCCTCAGCCACCGGAGGGGACGGCCGGACGGGGGCCCGCTCCGCGTCAGCAACAGCTTCTCGACGTCATTGCGAATCGGCCGCACCCAGGTGAGGTGTCACCCGGGTGCGGCCGAGCCGCATCAGCAGGTGGCGTTCAGACCGGCCCAGTTGGCGCGGTCGTTGTAGCCGCCGTCGCCGGCGTCACCGACCACCAGGTCGAGCACCCGGACGCCGGTCAGGTCGACGTCGACCTGACGGGTGTCGTCGCGGGTCACTACACCGCTGTCGAACAGCACTCGGCCGTCACCGATCACCTGGAAGGTGGACGTGCCGCCCTCCGGGCCGACGTTGCGCACCGCATCGTCGATGCCGATGGTCGCGCTCAGCCGGCTGCACTTGTCGCCGACGTAGTAGCGGACCGTCGAGGGGGAGGCGACTCCGATACCGGTCGGGTAGACCTGGCTGAGCATGCTGATCGGCGACCAGCCACCGACGCTCATGTCGACCGTCGGGCTCATCCACCCGCTGGTGGCACTGATCCAGTCATGGTGGGAAAGTACGACGTCGCCGTCCGGCGCCACCGGTGCGACAACCACTGCCGTGGCCGTCTCCTGCCGCAGTCGTCCCTTGCCCTTCACCTCGTACGACGTGGTGGCGGTCAGCGGGGTGCTGCCCGGCGCGGCGTTGGCCGGCAGGGTCACCGTGAAGGCGAGGTTCACGGAGTGGTTGGGGCGCAGCAGCTTCGGCTCATTGCCGAGCGGACGGGCCGTCCAGCCGGCGGGCACCGCCAGCTCAACCCGGGGCGCGAAGACCGACTGGGCACCGTCGTTACGGACGGTGACCTCGACTCGGGCCTGGTCACCGCCGGCGACCACCGGGGCGACCCCCGTCGGCACCGTGTCGCCACCGACCTGCGTCACCTGCGGCAGGCCGGCGACGACGTGCGGGACACCGGGCTTGCCCGTGGCCCGGCTGACCCTGAAGAGGGCCGCACCGTGCGCCGGGACGGCGGCACTGATGGTGCCGGCACTCTCGGTGACCTGGTTGGTCCAGGCGTTCTTCAGCGTGAACCGATCCCCGGACAGACCGACCGTCCGTGCCTTCGTGGTCACGGTCGCAGGGCTGTCACCCCGGTTCAGCAGCACCACGGCACGGTCGCCGTTGGCCAGCCGCTTCACCCAGGTCTCCGTCGTACCGGCCGGGCCGACGCGGACGGCCTGGACGCCGGCGGTGTCCTGGTTGATGGCGAGGACATCGCGGTCCGCGAGAATGTCGAGCGAGGTCTTGCTCAGCTTCCGGACGTCGCTGCCGATCACCAGCGGCGCCGCCGCCACCGACCAGAGCGTCATCTGGGTACGGAACTCCTCGTCGTTCATCCCCAGCTCAGGTCCGAGGTAGTCCGGGTCGTTGAAGTGCCCCGGTCCGGCGACCTCAGGGTGCCGCGCGTTCGCGTCGTAGTTCCGCAGGACGTCCTTGAACTTGATCTCGCCGACGAAACCCACATCCGTGTACGTCCGCCAGGACTGCGCGATCCCCGGCGCATAGCTCCAGGAGTACGTCGACTGCTGCTCCTCCGGGTAGTTGCCCCAGTCAGGAGAGGTCACCGGGTTGCAGAGGTTGAAGATCATGGGGCGCCCGCTGGCGTTGTTCCGCAACGCCTGCGCGAACTCCGTGAAGACGGTCTTCGGGTCGAGGTCCGCGGCGATCCCGCAGAGGTAGTCCACCTTGACCGCGTCGAACTCCCAGGCGGCGAACTGGTCCGCGTCGCGCTGGTAGTAGCCGTGGCTGCCGAGTCCGCACTTGCCCGGGATGTACGGGCCGGCGTCGGTGTAGATGCCGGCCTTCAGACCCTTGGAGTGGATGTAGTCGACCAGCGGCTTCAACCCGTTCGGAAACTGGTCCGGGTTGGGCACCAGGTCGCCGGCCGAACTGCGTGGCGTCGGCGCCGCCCAGTTGCCGTCGATCCAGACGTACTCGTAGCCGGCTTCGCGCAGGCCGCTGCTGACCAGGAAGTCGGCTATCGACTTGACCTCGGCCTCGGTCGGATCGCCACCCAGCGCGTAGTAGGTGTTCCAGCCCATGTACGGCGTCGGGCTCAGCACCTCCTGAGGTGCTCGAGCCGTGGCGGCGACAGTGTCGGCCGCCGGGCCGGCGTAGGCGGGTGCCGGTACGACCAGTAGCCCGGTCAGGAGGGCGATTAGGACGGTGAGATGTCGTTTCACATCGGAACCTTCGCTGTCCGATCGATCAGGCGTGCCGACCCGTCCTGGTCGTGAGTCTGAGGTGCCGCTCCCTCATGGAGGGTGCGGAGGTCGCACTTCGGACCAGTCAATGCCCGCGCGCCTGCGGTTTGTTTCCAGGATCTTGCAGCGGTTACCGGCGCGCGTCAATAATAATTCCTAAATTAGGAGTTGCTGGTGGGGCCTCACCCTGAACCCCAACTACCGTCGAGCAGGTGCTGTGTGACGTCTCATCAGCCGTGCCACCTGCGGAGACGCGCGCGGCCCGCCCGCGTGCGGAAGGGGTTCGCGGCAGAGATGCCGAGTCCGGCGACGTTCGCGAAGCCTCCCGAAGTGGGGAGCTGCCGACGCAGGCGACTGCGCCAGGGGCAATGGCCTGGGCGATCGGGTGCTCGCCGGTTGTGACCGTGCCGGTCTAGTCCAACTCGATGCTGACAACCTCGAGTGTCGTCTCCAGGACCTCGGGCCCCTTGATCAGGCTGCCGAGCTGGGCACTGCGTCCGGTGCCGACCATCAGGGCGGTCGGCCTGGCCAGGCCGAGGGCGCACGGGTAGACGACGATCTGGGCTGCGACGGCCGTGATCAGCCACGGACGGCCGCGATCAGCCACGCGCCGCTGCCGAGCCAGAAGCCCAGGGTGCCACGTGCGAGCACGATCACAACAGCGCCGAAGACCGCAGAGATCTTGCCCGAGAACCGCTGGTCGGCGGCCGCACCGCGCTCAGTGATCGGTCGATGCTTCGGCGAGGTCCAGGGGGTTGTCGGCCATCCAATCCTCGAGCCCCGACCGCACGGCCCATGCGGCAGTGCTGTCCGGCTTGCGCCGCGCCTGCTCCTGAAAGTACGTCAGGAACTCTGCAACGAGTCCGAGTCGGGGATAGCGTTCGAGAACCCCGCCTCTGAAATCCGGTGCGAAGTCGTCCGCGTTCCTGCCGAGGATCTCCAGAGCCGCCGCCCGGCTCAGGACGTGCCCTTCGGGATTCGTGGCCACATCGACTTCGGAATCCATGTGGCGGACGATGATCTCTGCGAGTCGTCGGCGGCGTTCTGCCGGCCACCCTGCGCCGGCGGTGAACACCCCTGCCAGATGACCGCCGGCCACCTCGAACGGCTCTGTGTGGCTGTCGAACTCCGCTACCAGCCCCATGTCATGCAACAGGGCAGCGACGTACAGCAGTTCAGCATCGACCTCGATGCCTTGGTCCATGGCACGGGCCGCGGCCCACACATAGGCCCGGACGGAATGGTTGAGCAGGGCGGGCGACTGGTAGGCGGACGCCACCTCCAAGGCGGCGGCCGAGGTGGGCGTGTCCGGCACGACAAGATCACCGAGGGTGATACCCGCAGGCTTTGCGGCAGCGGTCGATGTGTCGTCAGGCATGGCGTGCTTCTCTCTGTGCCCGGCAGCCAGAGTCACATTTCGACCCTACGCTCGACGCTGTCGCGTGGCGACTCACGAAGCCGGTCGCCGATTGCCTACCGGAGGCGGCGCTCGGGACCGCAGAGAATCGGGCTCCAGCCCTGCTCGAGTGGCGGCGGCGTGCGGCACGAAGGTCCCCGAGGCGGGCAACGACTACCTGAACGATTCTGTCACCTACAGGCGGTGACCGAGAGGTTGTTCAGTCAACCCAGACCACCACAGCCATGCTCCGCAGACCTGCGATGCGATAGAAGCCCTGCAGCAGGGCGAAGCGGTCTGCGAGATGCGCTCTCCGTCTGGCGCAGCCGCAGCAGCTTCACGACACACGTCGAGGTACTGAGGAAGCACACGTGCGAGTTGCCGGGTCATGGCCATGCATCGCAGTATCACCTGCATTGATCAAGTACGGCAGCGACCTTCGACGCCTGTGCAGTGCACTGTCCTGCGCGTTGGGAGGCGAGGGGAAGACGCGCTGCGAGTGGCAGCAGCCTTTCCGAACTGTGCGTCGGTGCTGTCGTAGACGAACTGACCCGAGTCATCCACTCCGCCGGACTACGCTGCCCTCACCCGGACTACTGCACAGGGGGCACGGTGAGTCGAAGACCACTGCTGTTTCTGGACATCGACGGGCCACTGAACCCGTACGCAACGCACTCGGGCACATGTCCCGAGAACTACACCACCGTCTACCTCCCACCCGAGGCGCACATTTCCTCGGCAGCAGCAACTCCACGCACGTACAGACGACCGGAGACCGTGTGGCTCAACCCCAGCCACGGCAAGACCCTGCTGACCCTCGGCTTCGAGCTGTGCTGGGCGAGCGCATGGATGAGTGATGCCAACCGGTGGATCGGTCCCGTCCTCGGCCTCCCACCACTGCGGTTCGTCGACTTCGGGGACAAGGTACTGTGCGAGCGGCCGGACGGAGTCCACTGGAAAACTGACCCTTTGGTGGCCTACGCCGACGGCCGACCCTTCGCCTGGGTGGACGACGAGCAGACCGACTCCGACCACACCCACATCGCCACCATCCACCCTGCGCAAGCCCTGCTCCGCCACGTCAACCCACGCATCGGCTTGCAGCAGAACGACTTCACCGCTCTGACTCGCTTCGGCGCAGCCGTGACCCGCACCGAGACACCATCCTGACCGCCTCGCGGACCAGGCTTCACGATCGGCTCCACTGCCCGGGAAGTAGTCGAACTGCCGGTGGCATGCGCGGCCGAAGCGGCAACCCGACCAGGGAATCGACCCGAGCGAGCACCCGAAGTCGGTCACGTTCATGCCGCAGGCCGACACCGATCTCGCGGAAGCCGCCTCGCCGTCAACGAGCCTCCCTCTATCGGCGGGCAGCCCTCAGCATGTCAGCGCGGGGGGCGGGTGGCCGCCTCGCAGGCTTGACGGACGAGCCGGCGTCGAGCGGCGGCGCATCCTACGCGGACGGAAGCGCCCGTCCCAGGCGAGCAAGCGGGGACAGCGCCATCACCACCGGGGACAGCAGCATGCTCGTGGCTGTCACCAGGATGCCCGTACGCAACCCCCACTCCTCCGCGAGAAGTCCGCCGACCAGCGAGCCGAGCGGGGTGAGCCCCATGCCGACAAATGTGATCGTCGCGGCCGCGCGGCCTTGCATCCCGTCCGGAGTGACGGCCTGCCGCACAGCCATGACCGTGACATTCACCAGTTGGCCGCCCATACCGAACACGAAGTTGATCGCAAGCAGCGCGGGAACAGTCACCGCCGGCGAGCCATGCACCGCGGGCACACACAGAAACACCCCGTCGCCGAGCGCCGCCGCGGACACGAGCACGGCGCCATGACCGAACCGCCGCGGCAGGCGGGCGGCCAGCATCGAGCCCAGGAGCGCGCCCGGCCCCGTCGCCGCGAGCGCCAGCCCGACGGCCGTGCCCGACAGGTGCAGTTCCCGCGGCAGGAAGAGCAGATACACGGTCATCATGGCCGCGAAGGAGAACTGGAAGGCTGCCGAAGCCAGGCACACGGTCCGCAGCAAGGTATCGCTGACGACGAAGCGGAGACCCTCATGGATACGCCGCCAGAGCCGAGGGGGATGCTCCGACCTCGTCGGGAGCGATTCGATCCGACGGATCCGTCGGATCGACAGGAACGACACCGCGAAAAGCAGTGCGCTGGAGGCGGCTGCGATCGGCGCCGACAACAGTGACACCAACGCGCCACCGAGGGCGGGACCGCCGATCTGCGCCGCGGACCGGCTGCCCTCGAGCGCGCTGTTGCCCTGCACCAACTGATCGCGGCTCACCAGGCGTACGAGGAAGGCCTGGTAGGCCACGTCGAAATACACGGACAGGGCCCCGACGACAAAGGCGACCACGAACAGCGTCGGCAGGCCCAGGCAACCGAGGAGACCCGCCACGGCGGCGGCGCCCAGCACCAGGGTCCGGCTGACGTCCGTCACCACCATCACCGTGCGGGCCCGCCACCTGTCGACCCACGCGCCCACGAAGAGCGACAGCAGCAGGATCGGCGCCTGACCCACCGCGCGCAGGACGCCCAACTCGCCGGCTCCGGCGTTCAGCGCCAGAACGGCGAAGAGCGGCACAATCACCACACTTGCATGCTCACCGAGTTGGGAGGCGGTCTGCCCGACCCACAGTCTGCGGAAGTCGCCGTCCCGCCACAGACTTGACGGACCAGGCCGGCCGGAATCTGGTACAGCGCAGGAAGCAGACGGCACGAGGATCCCTTGGATTGATCGACAACGAGACCCGTCACCCGGCACACGACAGGTGAACCGGCGACGCAGGCGGGAAAAATTCGCCGTGCCGCAACAACAAGAGCAGCACGCGATGACAGGCCGATCACGGCCTACGACGTCAACGCGCGCTCGGACGACCGGCTGCGGCCATGTCTTCACTCCTCG
Source organism: Streptomyces cadmiisoli (assembly GCF_003261055.1). Lineage (NCBI taxonomy): Bacteria > Bacillati > Actinomycetota > Actinomycetes > Kitasatosporales > Streptomycetaceae > Streptomyces > Streptomyces cadmiisoli. Next base: position 8,507,477 of record NZ_CP030073.1, on the reverse strand, counting down.
TGGGTCACTCGCTGAACCCGGACACTAGCCCTCGCCCGGACCACCGCGAAAGCGATTAACGTCCCCGGCAGACGGCCAGCCCACCGTTCCGTCCTCTCACCAAACGTGCGGCCCGGCGGGACCTCGCAAAGCCCCGGATCAGGGAGCGGCTCCTCACGGTGCGCCCGGCCGGTCGTGCCGCACAAACCGACTTCGGCTCCGGGTTATTCAGCGAGCCCCGGCGGGATATACGCACCTGACCGCCACGCCGCACGCCGCCAACCGGCGTCAACCCCCATCGACATCGCGAAATGCCGCCGGACCCCGGCACCGCGGTGCACCCGCCACATGCTCCGACACGGCCGAAACCACCGTGAGCCTGGCTGACTTCGGCAAGAGCAGGCGAGAAGGGACCTTCCGCTGAAGGGGCGATGGGTCAACTGGCTGCGAAACCATCCGGCTCGATCACTTGATCACGTGGAAGGCGGGGTGATGGAACCACGCGCCAGGAATTCGCGGGTGTTCTTCGTCGATGGTGCTGCGGACTGATCTGCCTCGGCGGTCCAGGAGGCGAGTATCCGAAGCCGGTCGTGTGAAGGGGTGCCGGGTTCGGCGGTCCAGGTGACGAGTTGCTGATCTGTGGGTCGGTGGCGCAGACGAGGGTGTCCCAGAGGGAGCGGCGATGAGCCCCGCTACCTGGAGGATCCGGCCACGCCTGTGGAGGACTTCAGCTGCGCGGTGGACCATCTCGTCACGCTCGACTACGTCGACGAAGACCGCATCGGCGTCGTGGGCGTCTGCGGAGGCGGCGGATACGACGGCAACGATGACGGACCACCGCATCAAGGCGCTGGGCACCGTGGTCGCCGCGCACTACGGACGGATCGTGCACGAGGGCAACCACACCCCCGACGCGGCGATCGAGGCGCTCGAAGCGATCGGCAGGCAACGCACGGCCGAGGCAAGGCGCGCGGAGTCGCTGATCAGCACCTACATCCCCAACTCCTCCGCGGAGCGCGAGCATGCCGGCTTCTCGGACGCCGACATCGTCGACGCCGTGGACTACTACCGCACCCCCGGGCGCAGAACCCGAACTCACCCAACCGACTGTTCTGCTCCGGTTTGCAGGCGGCGCTCGGCTTCGACGCCTTCCACCTGGCTGAGGTACTGCTGACGCAGCCGCTCCAGGTCATCGTCGGCAACGCGCCCGGTGCCTTCGGTTCGTACCGCGACGGCTTCGAGCTGTTCAACCGGGCCCGGTCGGACAACAAGAACGACTTCGCCGTCGCGGGCGCGAGCCACTACGATCTGTACGACCAGCCGAAGTACACCACCCAGGCGCTGGAGAAGCTCGAGTCCTTCTTCGAGGAAAACCTGTAGGACGAACGCCGCGGTGCAGGATCCGTGGACGCCGTGCACCGAGGGGTGGTCGCCAGGACGACCACACCTCACGTCTCACCCACCCGCCCGTGTACCGCAGCACAGCACATGGCTGATCGAACGCAGAGCCATGCCGCCAGCGGGTTCAGCCGTCCCCGCTTGGGACACGGCCGCTCCGGCTCGAAGAACCGCTACCCCGTCACCCTCTACGACATGTGTGAACGGCCGGGCTACCCATGACCGTCACCCAACGTAATCGGGCGAGTCCGTCACGAACACGCTCATGCGTTGGGACGCTTGCCGTGATTGGCCTTCTTCTTCTTGCGGCCGCGTCGCTTGTTCCCTCTCTTGGCCATGGTGCACATCTCCCAAACTAGGACGTTCTATGCCTTGGCCAGTCTAAATTCGGCCCGAGATATCCGCATGAGCGGTGGTGCCGCGCCCGCAGCGCCCACATCGCCGCTCCTCCGCCCCGGAGCGATCACCGCATGCTGTCGAATGCGCGTCGAGTCCGCCCAGCCGGACCCATCACAACGCTGACCACCCCAGGTCGCTGCACGCTCGTCGGCCCGGGCCGCGCCCCATTGTGCTGGGAAAGGCCGGGACGTCGGCCGGCTCCGCCTCAGCGGCGTACGGCATCGTGGCGGACGTGTCCGTTCTCAATAGCCCGACGGAACAATGCAGGGCAGTCTGCCCCCTCCGGCAGGCCGGATGGGGGTGACTGCGTCAGTGACGTCTCAGGACACAACTCGCATGCCGCCAGAGGAAGAAAGTGCGGGCGAGGGATTCAGGCGCGGGGCACCGACGGCTGGTCGACCAGGGAGGCGTCGCCGCCGAGGATGCGGTCGCGGATGCCGGCGTTGACGCCGTGCGGGACGCCGAGCGGGATGGCGCTGACCTCGGTCAGGCGGGTGTACTGCTCGTCGGTGAGTTGCACGTCCAGGGCGCCGATGTAGTCGTCGAGCTGGCGAGTGCTGCGGGGCCCGATGATCGGGATGTACGGCGTGGTGGCGCGGGCACCGCGCTCGCGGACCCAGGCCACCGAGACCTGGGCGGGGGTGGCGCCGGCCTCCTTGGCAATGTCCAGAACGGTGTCGATGACCGCGGTCTTCTGTGCGTCGGACTCGGTGTGGACCAGGGTCTTCAGGTCGCTGAGGCGGCCGTCGGCGCTGCCGCGGTACTTGCCGGTCAGCAGGCCGCCGCCCAGCGGGGACCACAGGGCTGCCGCCAGGCCGAGGCTCTCGGCCATCGGCAGCAACTCGCGGTCGGCGGTGCGTTCCACGAGGCTGTACTCGATCTGGATGCCAGTGATGGGGGCCCAGTTCTTCAGCTCGGTCAGGGTGACGGCTCGGGAGACGCGCCAGGCCGGGAAGTTCGACAGGGCGGCGTGGAGGATCTTGCCGGAGCTGACCAGGTCGTCGATGCCGCGCAGGATCTCCTCGATGGGTGTCAGGTCGTCGGGGAAGTGGACCCAGTACAGGTCGATGTAGTCGGTGCCGAGGCGCTTCAGGCTCGCGTTCACCGAGTGGACCATGTTCTTGCGGCTGTTGCCGGTCTTGGAGATGTCCACTTGCGGTGTCGAGGCGACGCTGAACTTGCTCGCGACGACGAAGTGGTCGCGGTCGGCGGCGATGAAGTCGGAGAGGATCTGTTCCGACTCGCCGAACTGGTAGTTGTCAGCCGTGTCGAGGAAGTTGCCGCCGGCCTCGGCAAACGTGTCGAACATGCGGCGGGCCTCGTCGATCTCGGCGCCGGCGCCCCAGCTGGTGCCGAAGTTGCCGGTGCCGAGGGCGTACTCGGAAACGCGGAGTCCGGTCCGGTGTCCGAACGTCGTGTAACGCATTTGATCTCCTTGGCGTGTGCGATGTAGTAGGTTATGTCGCTTTTAGTTGCTTTTCGGAAGGTATCGGCGACGAGTCGGCCATACGCCTGGCGGGTGGGCGTGGCAGGTGGTGGATTGAGCTGACGGGTGTGAGTGGCGCCTCGGCTACCGGGGAACAGTCGGCCGTGCCGGTCTCGGGGAGGCAGCGGCAGACCTGAGGCCCAGGGCGGCGAGGCCGCTGGCGGCCATGACCCCGGCCGAGATCCACCAGGCGAGGGCATATGTGCGGGCGGGGCCGCCGGATCCGGCGTCCGCGAGGATGACGACCAGAACACTGACGCCGAGCACGGTGCCCAACTGGCCGGCCATGGAGACGATCGCGCTGCCGGTGGCTCCCCGGCCCTCGGGCAACCCGGAGGTGGCGGAGGAAATCATCGTGGGAAGCGCGAGACCCACACCGACACCGGCGACCAGCCAGCCGGGCAGGATGTCGGTGGCGTAGTTCAGTGAGCCGGAAGCGTTCAGCGCGACCCAGCCGGTGCCGAGGGCGACCAGCGCGGAGCCCGTCGCGGCGACCACGCGGACCGGCACGTGCAGGGCAAGACGCCGGCCCAATGACGCGGCGACGAACACCATGGCCGGGCCGGGGGCGACGCCGAGCCCGGTCTCGATGGCCGACCACCGCCAGATCTGCTGCAGCCACAGGGTGACGCCGAGCAGCTGGATGGCGAAAGCCGCATAGAAGAGCAGGGTGGCGATGTTGGCCCAGGCGAATACGCGGTCGCGCAGCAGGCTCAGGTCGACCACGGGAACCGCGTGGCGTGCCGAGCGCAGGAGGCACACGATGAGTGCGGCCGCGGCGGTCACGAAGCTGCCGATGGTCGGTGCGGCGCTCCAGCCCCACTCCGGGGCTTGCACGAGGCCAAGCGCGAGGGCACCGATCGCACCCACCAGAAGTGCTCCGCCGAGCAGGTCGGGCAGGCGGGTGTCGGTGCTCTGGCGTCCTACGGGCAGCAGCCGTACGGCCGAGATCAAAGCGACGATGCCGATCGGCAGATTCAGCAGGAAGATCCACTGCCAGGCGACCTGGACGAGCAGGCCTCCGACGACGGGACCCGCCGCCGCGGCGAGAGAGCCACTGGCCGCCCAGATCTGCACATACCTGGTGGTCTTCGCGGGTGGGGACGTGCTCAGCACGAGGCCAAGGCTCGCAGGGGTGAGGACGGCCGCGCCCACCGCCTGAAGGAACCGGAAGGCGACCAGCACCCACAGATCGCCGCTGAGCGCAGCACCCAGGCTGGTCACGGTGAAAACGCCGAGGCCAAGGAGGAAACCAGCCTTAAGGCCGTAGCGGTCGGCCAGGCGGCCCGCAGGCACCAGCAGCGCGGCATAGACGATCGCGTAGCCGTTGAGGATCCAGCTCAGCTTGGACAGCGAGGTCTCCCCCACACCCTGGCCGATGGGGGTCAGAGCGACGTTGACGACGAAGGCGTCCAGCGCGGACAGGAACACCGACGTGGCCAGCACCGCCAGCACGAGTCCCGGATGCGGTCTCCGGCGCCCGGCATGACGCGGTTCGGGGATGCGGGGCCCCACCCCGGCGACATGGCCGACTGCGGAATCCACAGGGGATCGAGACATGGATCTTCTCCAGAAAGAGGGAGGACGTCGGCCGGAACGCGGCGGCGAGCCGGCAGGGAAGCGCGAAGGGCCTGCAGCGAAGGCACGACCCCGCATCGGTGGCGTTGCCGGGCCCGGAGGAGGCGATCCTCGGCAGCCCTTAACCAAACCGATCGGTTTACTTATGCGGTCGACCGTAGCAGGAGAATCGAGCCAAGTAAAACGATCGGTATCCTTAAGTCATGAGCAATGAAACCTCCCCCGTACGCCGACGCCGCGGCCGTGGCGCCCGGGAGCGGATCCTCCAAGCGGCGACGGAGCTGTTCACCGCTCAGGGGGTCAACGCGACCGGCATGGAGCAACTGACAACTGCCGCTCATGTCTCCAAGCGCACCCTGTACACACACTTCGCCAGCAAGGACGACCTGGTCCACGCCTACCTGACCCAGCTCCGGGACGGCCGCCTGCCTCCACAGGCATGCCAGAGTGAGCCGTGCCCAGACCCCCGGGGGCAGCTACTCGCGATCTTCGACTGGGAGCCCCCCACGACCGACGGGCCACTGCGCGGCTGCCCCTTCCTCAACGCCGCCGTCGAGGTCCCCGACCCCGATCACCCGGTCCACCAGCTGGCTGCCGCCTACAAAATCGAATTCGCCCAACGCCTCACAGACCTCGCCCGCCAGGCCGGCGCCTGCGACCCGGAAGAGCTCGGCGAGCAGCTCGCCCTCCTCTACGACGGCGCCGCGTGCCGCACCATGGCCCTCAACAGCGCCCGAGCCGGAGCGCACGCACGCACCATCGCCGCGAAACTCATCAACGAAGCCATCCCCTGTCCGTCCACGCCGCCCACCGGCGCGTCGACGACAGCCTGAACAGGCACTCGCGCGACCTTCACGTCCAGAGACCGCCGCGAGATCTCCGCGGATCGCGGGACGACCGCCTGGCGAACCTCAATGCCACTGACGGTGCCTGGAGTACTGCCCTCGGGCGAAGGAAGAACGGATACGAAGGCGCCCGGGAAGCCGCCCAGAGAGCTTCAAACAGCTCCGGCCGGCGGACACGATCAACGCTGTGGCATGTGCGATCGCTTGCCCTTCAGTCTTCACACACCGATGATCATCGACGCCCGTAGCCGTTCTCCCTTCCGTCCCGGCGCGCCGACGCGGTGACGGCCCGAGCACTCAATGCTGACCGGACCAGCCGGTGGCGGCCACGACTTCGCGCGCGATGTCCACGACAGCCCTCCCATCCGTGACCACCCGCACCGTCTCCGCGGGGACACGCTGGTCCAGGAGCCGCGCCTTACGGGCACTGCCTGCCAGTTCCTGTTCCAGCTCCGAGCCGAGTTCGCGGCGCACCAAACGCTCCCGGGCCGTGGCATCGCGGGCCGTGAGGAGGACCCGTACGATCCGGACCCCCTCTCCCATCGCCTGATGAAACATGCCAGTCGCCTCGGGTAGCACGCTGACCGTGTTCGTGTAGATCAGACGGCGATAGCCCCGCCGGGCGAAGTTCGCCCACACCGCTGCCAGATTGCTCGCGGTGATCTCCGACCGGTCCGGATCCCCCGGCGGTGCCGGATGGACCTGTCCCATGAAGTCACCATCAATGACCGCGTGAGAAACCCGCGCAGCCCGTAACAGCGCCGAAACCTCCCACCCCACCGTCGTCTTGCCCACACCAGCACGCCCACCGATGAGAAGCACCTCCGCCTGACCCATGAAAACAGCGTGCCAGCCCGCATCCAACGCCCGCGACCGAAAACCCACCGGCCCCCTCACCGCAGCTGCGACCACCAGGATCACCATCTGATGCTGGAGTAACGCCCAGCGCTTGAGGTTGAACTCACGGCGTCACGCTGTGTCTCAGGTGGATCTGAGGCGTGAGCCTGTCTCGGCGAGAGAGCCGTCCATCAGGTCGCTGCGGTACTGAATGTGCTGTAGTGGCGTCGTCGGTTGCTGACTCACGATGATCGACGTTGACCGTCGCTGCCTCTACGCCATCCAGCAGTACAAACGGTCCTCTCGCTTGCCGACGGTCCGTACCAGGTCGGCCAGCTCGCCCAGTATCTCGGCTGCCAACTCCTGGTCGAACTCCTCACCGTCCTCCGCCCGCTTCTGGATCCACTGTTTGCTGACCTCGACGATCCAAGGCTCGTCGGCACCGGCAAGTGCGTCCTGGAGGGAGCGAGATGCCGCAATGAGCAGGGGTCCCGGGCCGCCGTCCGGGTCGGCGACGACTTCGGACTCGTCCGCAGCGACGAGTTCGTCAAAGCTACGACCTGTGAGGATGCTCTCCCACTCGATCAGCGCCTCGTCGACATCGAAATTGCCGTATGTCAGCGTGTTGAAAACCCTGTCCGGGCCCCTTTCCACGACCGCGGCCGCAGCGGCGTGGTCGGGCGCCACGAAGAACTTGATGACGATGCTCACCGGCACATGGTGTCCGTTTCACGGGCTGAGGTCTACATGCCATCAGTCGCAGAGCGTCAGGGCAGAACGCTCCAGAATCGCCTCGAACACCCCCACCACGTGGCTACCCGCAATGAGGAACTTGCCATCCAGCACAGAGCAACCATCCTCATCACGGCCGTCAGCGAGTGACCGCAACCCCTTCACCCGGCTCGCGAGAGGTGTTGGTGGTGAGCAGTTCCCGCAACAGCTCAACGATCAGACTGGGCTGTCCAACGAACGGAGAATGGCCCGTCTGCCACTCGCGTACGTCGATGCAGCGTGAGGCCATCTTCCGCTGCAGTCCCGGGTCGATGGCCCGATCTCGTGCGCAGATGACATAGGTAGAGGGAGTGCGCTTCCAGCTCTGGCGCTCCGGAACTCCCCGTCCGCAACCAGGGGCCTGGGCACGCAGTAGGTCAACCGCCCAGGCCGCCATCGGTTCAGGACAGTCGTCATAGAGTGTGGCAGCAGCCCGGTCCGGGAGCAGGCTGGTCGAGCCGTCGGATTCAGAGCTGATCGCCTCCTGGAGCTGCCTTGACGTCCCACCCAGACCCGCCGCGCTCTCGCCGACATCCAACACGAAAGCTGCCAGGTAGACCAAGTGTCTTGCTCCGCGGATCCCGGTGATCACCGATCCGCCGTAGGAATGGCCCAGCACGATCGGAGGCCATGGTGCTCTGGGGCGGTGATCCACGAGAAGCCGATGGACAGCACCTCGTTGAATGGACTGTCGACGAGGACATCCACTGGGGCCAGAACACCGGGCCGGCCTCGTCTGTCGGGCCGGAGCTCCGGCAGGAGGCCCACCAGGTGATCATGAGCGGTCTCCTGCACCTCACCGACGACGGCGCCGCCTGTCTCCAGTTGGGCCACTGGTCCGTGCTGTTCGATCTTGCCTCACCCGTCCCCGACAGCCTGGATGGCTCTTGGGTGCAGATCAGCGTCGGATCAGCGAGCGTCTCCGTGTACCCCTTCCGGATCTGACCGGACGTCCTTCAGGTCCTCGGCGGCTCACCCGCATCCCGCCCGCCAGATAAGGCCGCCATCGCCTCACGGACGGCACCACCGGTCAGGCACCCACGGCCGCAGCAGAGCCGAATCATCACCTACACATATGACAAGGACCCAGTCCGCAAACTTTTGCTTATGATGACGTCGTGCTTGACTCTCGTCGCCTCCGGACGTTCCACGAGGTGGTCACCACCGGTTCGTTCACCGCCGCCGCTCACTCCCTGGGCTACACCCAGCCGGCGGTCACCCAGCAGATCCGGGCACTCGAACGCGAAGTCGGTGTCCACCTCTTCACGCGCAACGGTCGCCGCATGCGGCTGACCGAGGCCGGGGAGGCTCTGGCCCGCCACAGCGAACGCATTCTCCGGGACATGCAGGATGCGCAGCAGCAGCTCCAGGCGCTGGCGCGGTTGCGCGCCGAGAGGGTCCGTGTCTGCGCCTTCCCCAGCATCACCGCGACTCTGATACCCGAAGTGGTGGCCGGGCTGCTGGCCGAGCATCCCACTCTCCGTGTGGAGCTCCAGGAGGCGGAGCCGCCTGAGTCGATGCACAGGCTGGTGGCGGGCGAGTGCGACATCGCACTGTCCTTCAGCTATCCCGGTGCGCGGGCCGAGCTCCCGCCCGACGTGGTCGAGATCAATCTGCTGGAGGACTTGCTGGTGGCTCTGCTGCCGGCCGGTCACCCGCTGACCCGTCGACGTGCCGTCCGCCTCACCGAACTGCAGCAGGCGCGTTGGGTGGCGGGGTGCTCCCGCTGCCGGGCGAACTTCCTCACCATCTGCGCCGAAGAGGGATTCGACCCCGACATCGTCTTCACCACGGACGACAACCTCGCACTGCAGAGCCTGGTTGCAGCCGGGGTGGGCATCGCGGTGGCACCCTCGCTCGTGCTCTCCTTCCTCAACCACCGCCAGGTGGCCGGCCGCGTGATCGAGCCGAACGTTCGCCGCCAGATCAGCGCCTATGTGCTGCGGGAGCATCAGGATCTGCCGGCCGTCGAGCTGGTACTGGACGGCATGCGCTCGGCTGCGGCCGCGCGCAGTGGCTGCTGATCGCGGGGAATCGGGTTCCGATCGCACCGCCATCCATAAGCAGCAGTAGGGGATGGCCAAGGAATCCTCCTTGGACGTTTATGCCACGGCTCACAGAAGCTGCTGGCCATGACAGCGACCGTCGCAGATCCCACCCGAGGCACCAGCGTCACGCCGTTGACGGCAGCCCTGATCGCGGATGTTCGTGCCGTGGTGGCGCGCGGTGTCAGCCCTGAGCGGACCGCCGATCTGGTGGCCGATGTTCTGCGCGCATATCTCACGCACCCCAGCCTGCTCATGGCTGACCAGCGCGTGGGCTCTGCCGACCACTACACCCAGCATGTGCTGCACGCCGAACCCGACGGCAGTTTCTCCGTCGTGGCACTCGTGTGGCTGCCGGGCCAGTGCACCCCTGTCCACGACCACGTCTCGTGGTGCGTGGCAGGCGTCCACCAGGGCGAGGAAAGTGAGCGTCGCTACCGTCTCGTCCCGGAAGGCGCGGCGTCACGTCTGGTCGCGACGGAGGACGTGACCAATCTGCTCGGCTCCGTCTGCGGCTTCGCGCCGCCCGGCGACATCCACGAGGTCCGCAACTGTGGAGCGGGCACCGCGATCTCCATCCATGTCTATGGTGCCGATGTGGTGCGCCTGGGCAGCAGCGTTCGACGCGTCTACGAACGCCCCGCCGGCGAGTGACCGCGAACATGCACAAGGTCCGCGGTACGGCGACGGCTGTCCTGTCCCCCGCCCCGTCGTCGCGGGTGGGCATGGCGCCGGGCCTGGCCACGGCGGCGGCCGGTGTGCTTCTCGCGACCGTGTTGCATACGGCGCTGCCCGCCGTCCCTGCGCTGACCATCGCCATCGTCCTCGGTGTGGCCGCAGCTCATCTGCCCAAGACCCGCGAACTCGTGAGGGGACCGGCCAGGAGCGGACTGGCCGTGTGCGCGAAGCGGTTGATGCGCTGCGGTGTCGTACTGCTGGGGCTCCAGCTCAGCGTCGCGGACGTGGCCGCACTCGGCTGGGGCACCGTGGCCATGGTGCTCTGTGTGGTCCTCATCACTCTGACCGGCACTTACTGGCTGGGCCGTCTGATGAACCTGCCCGGAGACGTCCCTCTGCTCGTCGCCAGTGGGTACGCGATCTGCGGAGCCTCTGCGATCGGAGCGGTGGGCCAGACGACCAGGAGCCGGGACGAGGACGCCGCCGCCGCTGTCACCTTGGTCACCTTGTGTGGAACCCTCGCCATAGCGGTGCTGCCTGTGCTGCAGATACCGCTCGGGCTGGACAACAGCCAGTTCGGCCGCTGGGTCGGGGCCAGTGTCCACGATGTGGGCCAGGTTGTCGCCACCGCCCAGACGGCCGGCCCGCTCGGCTTGCGTGAGGCCATCCTGGTCAAGCTCCTGCGGGTCACCTTGCTGGCTCCTCTGGTCGCCGGGATCGCCGTCGCACTGCGGCGCTCCGAACGACGGCACACCGCGGGTACCGAGCGTCCCCCCGTGCTGCCTCTCTTCGTAGCCGGATTCCTCGCGATGATCGCCCTGCGCAGCACCGGACTACTCGGATCCACGGCACTCGCGGTCGCCGCTCACGCCCAGCACCTCGTCCTGGCTGCCGCACTTTTCGCGTTGGGCGCCGCGGTGAACCTGCGGACGATGGCGGGAGCTTCCGGCCGCCGGATGCTCGGACTGGGTTTGGTGTCCTGGGCTGTGGTGGCCGGCACGTCGTACGCCGGGATTCTGCTGACGGCCGGGTGAGCGCCGAGCACGAGTGAAGCCACCCGGCCCGGCCTTGTCGTCCGGCCGTGCGGCCGCCGTCGCTCAGCGCGGACAGTCTTCGGACGCCTGCGCGACAGCGGCTTTTCGTTCGTCTTCGTGGCGGCACCGGCCCGCCTGACCGTCGACGGTCCAGCCTCACACGGACCCGCGAAGTCAGGGGCGGTTACGGCCTCTCGATCAGCCCGTCGGCTGATTCTGACCCTGCCTCTTGCGGCCCGAGCAGGTGAGGAGTGCGATCGAGAGTTCGTGCGTGGTGGGCTGAGCCATGTGGTGCAGGGCCCGGTCGAGGGCAGGGGCGTCGACCAGGCCGGTGCGGATGAGTTCGGGGCGGGCCTGTTCCAGAGTGAGCTGCCACCAGAGGCTGATGGGGGCGTCGCCGGTGACAGTGGGTAGTGCTGTCGTCAGGCAGATGTCGGTCAGATCGTGCTGACGGAAGCGCGCCGGATGTCCGAGCCCGTGGTTCTGGTCGCTTCCCAGATGGGTGGTGATGACCTGGGACAGGGCCTGCATGGTGGCGCGGTAATCCGCGTTGGAGGAGTGGGGGAAGCCGAGTTCGGCGGTGTCGCTGAGGACGAGGTGGCCTCCCGGCCGCAGCCAGGAGACGAGCCGGGCGAGGACGGCTTCGTGGTCGCGCAGGTGCATGAGGACGCAGCGGGCGTGGATGAGGTCGAAGGGGCCGAGTTCGAGACCGGCGTCGGTGATGTCGGCCTGGAGCGGCCGGACGCGCGGGTTGCGCAGGCGCAGCAGGGTGGTGTCGCGGTCCAGGGCGGTGACCTCGGCGTGGGGGGCGCTTTCGGCGAGCAGGTCGGCGATGCTGCCGGCGCCGGGGCCGATCTCCAGAATGCTGCGGGCTTCGGCGAGCGGCAGCGTGCGCAGGTGGGCGGTGGTGGCAGGGTCCCAGGTCTGTGCGAGGAGGTCGAGCCGTTCTCGTTCGGTGTCCTGGCGGGTGCTGAACAGGCGTTCGCCGTAGATCTCTTGGGCAGGGGCCGTCTGCATGTGCGGTTCCCGGGGTGAGGTGTGGGGTTGGGTTTCGGTGTGTTCGCCGGTCAGGCGGCGAGTGTGATCAGCGGGGTGAGCCAGGACGTCAGGATCGCGGGGCCGTCCGCGGTGAGGACGGACTCCGGGTGGAACTGCACAGTGGCCAGCCCCGGCGCGGAGAGTGCGTGCACCTCTCCGGTGTGCGGATCGCGGTCGACCCGTACGGTGAGCCGGGTCGTGGGGCAGTCGACCCGGTCGGTGTGGCTGATCGCGGAGAAGGAGTTGTAGAAGCCCACGTCGACGCTGCGGCCGAGCAGTTCGATACGTGCGCGTCTGCCTTGGCCGGGGTGGGGACGACGGCGAAGGGGCAGCCCCAGACGGGAGGCGATCACTTGGTGGCCCAGGCATACGCCGGCCAGGGGGGTACGGGTCTCGAGGAGTGAGCGGGCCAGGTCGTGCAGACGTGTGATCTTGCGGTCCGCGGGGTCCTGCGGATCGCCCGGGCCCGGCCCCAGCATGACGATGTCGTGGTCGGCCAAGGCGGGATCCACATCGTCGTAGCGCCGCAGGGTGACGTGCATTCCCAAAGAGCGGAGCTGGAGCGCGAGCATGCCGGTGAAGTCGTCTTCCGCGTCGATCAGCAGCAGTCGGCGACCGTGCAGCGGTGTGACGGTCTCCCCCGGGCCGTCCGCCGTGCCGTCCGTCGTCCCCTGTGGTGTGCCGTGCGCGGTGCCGGTGGCGACCGGCGATGTGACGAGGGGGGTACTCGCGGGCGCGCCGGTCAGCCAGAACGGGGCGAGGAGGCGATTGCGGTCGGCGAGCGCGCGCACCACCAGTGGGTGCTTGCCGAGCGCCGGAGCGGGTGGGGGCTGCGGACTGCCGAAGGCATGGGAGACGGGTCGGTGTGGCGGGTTCGACGGGGCGGGACCGCGGAACGCCTCAAGGACGCCCCGCGCTTTGGTCCGGGTCTCGGAGGCCTCGAGTTCGGGCTGGGAGTCCCGCACGATGGTGGCGCCCACCCCGAGCCGCAACTGCCCTGCCTCGCTGACGTCCGCGGTGCGGATGAGGATCGTGGAGTCCAGCGTGGAACGGCCGTGCCGGTCCCGGCCCATGAGCGCTGCGACCCCGCTGTAGTAGCCCCGACCCGATAGCTCCCGACGCGCGATCACACGGCAGGCGTTGCGCAGCGGACTTCCGGTGACGGTGGGTGCGAACATGCTGCGCCGCAGCATCTCAGGAGCGTCCAGCGGGCAGGCACCACGCAGGTAGTACTCGGTGTGCGCGAGGTGGGTCATCTCCTTGAGCCAGGGGCCATGGACCCGTCCGCCCTGCGGGCACAAGGCGGCCATGGTCTTCAGTTCCTCGTCCAGGACCATGAACAGCTCGTCGCGTTCCTTTGTGGTCGGCCAGGAAACGCAGGACGTCGTCGGGCGCCGGGCCTTGCGGCGGATAGCGCAGGGTCCCGCTGATCGGGTTCATCACGGCCTCACCGCCGGCGAGGAGAACATGCGGTTCAGGGGAGGCACCGATCCAGCTGCGCCCGTTCAGGCCGATGGCGAAGGTCCAGTGGGCTCCGCGTTCGGCACGCAGCAGCCTGCCCAGAACCGCGAGGGCACCGGACGGGCCCCAGGCAGCGACACGGGCGTGGATCTCCCGGCGCATGACGAAGTTGGCGCCTTCACCGCGCCCGATGTCCTGCTCGATGACCGTGCGGACCAGCCGGGCGTAGGCGTCGTCGTCCAGGTCGAAGGCCAGGTCGCGCAGCGGGGCGGCGTCCTGTGGGCAGGCACCGGTGACCATGTGCAGCGGCAGCCGCGCGGCCTGCTCGATCAGCAGTACCCGCAGAGGTTCGGCGTCGTCGTGGCACGCAAATCCTCGCTCACCGATCTGACGGTAGGGCACCAGGACCAGCAGGTCGTGACTGCCTCCGTCTGCATGGGCCGGACCCTTGTGGTCGACGGGGAGTTCAGCCAGGTGTGCGCATGTGAGCACTGTCCCGGTGAGGACCTCCACCGTGTCGCCGGGGGAGTGCGCTGCGCGGTGCAGTACCGCGTAGTCCGTGAGGTCGCCGCGCAGCGCACGGGCCCACAGTGCCGGTGCGCTGCCGGTGATCTGGTCGTGGATCACCGGCCGACCTGCCCCGACCATGCGTCCAGGACGTCCTGGGTGCGTACGACGGCGGCACAGCGCTCGGCCGCGTACTGGAGGGCGAGACGGTGCCAGTCGGCGGAGAAGTCGGCGACGGCGTCGGCGACGAGGAAGGTCTGGATGTCATGGGAGAAGGCGTCGATGGCGGTGGCCAGGACGCCGATGTGCGCGTAGACCCCGCACAGGACCAGTTGGTCCCGCCCCTGCTCCCGCATCATGCGCAGCAGGTCGGTGTGGTGGAAGGCGCTGTAACGCCATTTGGTGAGCATCGTGTCCCCCTCACGCGGAGCCACTTCGGCCACCACCGCGCGGTCCGCCTCCGCCGCCCGCATACCCGGGCCCCAGAAGTCGGCGAGCAGTCCTCGCTGCTGTGGGGTCATCGACCCCGGCTGAACGGTGTATGCGACGGGAATGCCGTCGGCCGCGGCGCGCAGACGCCCCGCACGCTCGAGGAGGGTGTCCAGCGGCTGTGTGTCGGCGGGGAAGGACCGGAGGAAGAATCGCTGCATGTCATGGACGAGCAGCAGCGTCCGGTGCGGCTCCGGCCGCCAGGTTCGGGCAGGGCCCGTCGAAGGACGAACGGAATCCCACACCTGCCTGGGATCGTAGGAGCTGATCGCGGGGATTCCCGCCGACGCGACGGAACGTTCTTGCGAGAGGGAACCGGTCACAGGGATGCGCCCCCGTCCACGGTCAGGGTCTGCAGCGTGATGTGCCTGGCCCGGTCGGAGAGCAGGAACACCACCGCGTCCGCGATGTCGTCAGGCACGGCCACCCGACCCGTCGGGATGCCCGGCCGGAACTCGGCGAGAACCCCGTCGACCGAGTGCCTGCGCGCATCTTCCGCATCCGCCCACAGCCCGGTCAGCATCGGAGTGTCCGTGGAGCCGGGGGCGACCGTGTTGCAGCGCACGCCGTACCCGGCCAGCTCCAGTCCGAGGCAACGGGTGAAGGCGGTCGCAGCCGCTTTGGAAGCCGCGTACGCGGCCATGCCGGTCCGGGCCAGGTCCGATGCGTTGGAAGCTACGGTGACAATCGCGCCCCGGCCTCGCTCGGCCATGCCGGCCGCCGCGGCCTGCGACATGAGGAAGACGCCGGTCGCGTTCACCGCAAACGTGTGCTCCCACTCCGCAAGCTGGGCCTTGGCCACCGGCCCGCCGTAGAGCACCCCTGCCGCGTTGACCAGCAGTCCCACCGGTCCCACCTGGTCCTGGGCAATGTTCAGCACCTGCCGCACATCGGTCGGACGTGTCACATCGCCGCGCACCTCAACGATGCGTCCGCAACTGCTGGGCGGTGCCGGATTCACCGGTTCCCTACGGTCCACGGCGACCACATGCGCGCCCCGTACGGCGAGTTGTTTCACGATCGCAGAACCGATCGCCCCTCGCGCGCCGGTGACGACCGCGCACTGCCCCGCGAACTCGCCCAACTCGACGTCCATCACTGGCCAGTCACTCCCACAAGTCATGGCCAGGCGAAGGTATCGGCCGGGCCAAACCGTCCCGGCGTTACGCAGGGTTGACGAGTGATCACTATAGGTTGTCGTGTGGTGTGGTTGTGCCAGCCGTCCGTCCGGCGTTCAGCTCGTCGCCCTTGGTCAAGCCGTCGCGATGCCGGTGCCGTCGGAGGTGGCGGTGGGCGGGTCGCGACCGTCGACTTCACCGGGAACGGGCGCCAGAGCACTGCTGTGCCTGCGAACCGAGGTGGGCGCGCGACCGCCGACCCACACCTTGAGGGAGCTCATCGGAGTCAGGGATGCCGGCGACTTCCAGGAACGCCAGGAACGCTGCCCTTCAGCAGGAGACTTCGTTCGTGTATCCGCTCGAACAATTTCCCGATACCCCATGGAACTGGGAGACTCTGGGCCGCCGCCCGCCGCGCAGGCGTCACCACCAGCCCCGCGCCTGATCCATGTACGAAGGGCAGCGCCACTACGACTCGGCCTGGACCCGCACCGGCACCGGCAGCCGCCGCCTGCTCATCCGGTACAACCGGACCACCCGCGAACTCGCCGTCTACCGGCGCTGGTCACGCACTGCGCAACACCCGACCACGACACCGACCCGATCCACGAGAACGTCCAGGAGCCCACAGCTAGGACTGGCGCGCCACGCGGTGGCGGAGGTAGACGACTCTCGAGTTGAAGGTGCGGGTCTCGACGAGTTCGAGATCCACCCGGCGCTCGTGGCGGGGAAAGAACGGGATGCCACCACCGACCAGCACCGGATAGACCATGGCCCGGTACTCGTCGATCAGACCCGACGCGGCAGCCTCGGCGGCGAGAGTCGCACCGCCGATCGCGATGTCGCCCTCCCCCGGCTCGGCTCGCAGCCGCTCGATCTCCTCCGCCAGCCCGCCGGAGGCCAGACGGGCATGGCCCTGCACCTCCGACAAGGTGGTGGAGAACACCACCTTCGGAAGGGGTTTCCAGAGCGCGGTCCACTCGAGTTCTGATTCGTCGAGCGTTGAATCCTGGTCGGCGGTCTCCCAGTACAGCATCGTTTCGTACAGCCGTCGTCCCAACAGATGGACGCCGACATCTCTGATTTCGTCGATCCAGAAGCGAAAGACCTCGTCGCCGGGGGCCGTCCAATCGAAGCCGCCGTCCGGCCCGACGATGTAGCCGTCAAGTGAGACGCTCATCGAATAGGTCACGCTGCGCATCTGAAGTCCTCCTCGGGAACGGGTTCCACCGTATGACCGCCGGACGCCACAGAACTCATCGCGGCTCGCGGAATCCGCTCAAGTCTCCCTATTCCACGCGCCTGGCTCATCACGAGGGACGGCGATCTTTTGGAACACGGCAAGAGCCTGTCGGGGTGTTGGTCCCCGCTGACCCACCTCAAGCCATCGCGGCCGAGACCAGCACCGAGGGGGTCGAGGCTGACGATGTCCTCCAGCGCTGCGTCTTCCGGATAGCTGAACAACGGTATGACGTCAGTGAAGTCGCTCATCAGTGATCTCTTCTGCGTTGAAGGCCTGGGTCAGGAGCGCGCGGTCGCAACGCGATACGACAAGATCGCCGTCCGCTACGGCGCGACCGTACTGATCGCAGCCTTCAATGAACGGCTCCAACCGGCAGGTGGCCTTCCGGCTCTGGCTCACCAGTCCCGGCCGGCGATCAGCACCTCTGTATCAGCGTCCGTGAAACCGTATGCCGACGCCACAAACCAGAAGTCCTCAGCAATGCACTCACGCGCAGCCGTCTCGATCTCGCTCCCGGCTGCGTCGAACTCCGCTTCCAGAAGGTTGAACTCCTCCGTCGCGGCCTGGGTGAGCGTATACAGAGCCTCCAGCTCCGAAGGATACTCAGCCTCAATCCGCTCGCACAGCCGCCCTGCCCCGGTCGACGAGGTGGTCGGGGAAGTACGAGTTGTCGGCGCCCGGTCCTCAGTCGGGGCGCTTGGCCATGACGACCAGACCCGGCCCGGTCTGCTCATCTGCAGGCAACCGAAGTTCGGCGACCGGGTGCAGGCCGGCCTGCTCGATCAGGTCCACGAGTTGTTCCGGCCGCCATTTGTGTGTCGTCCACCGCACGGGTACTCCCCCATAAGCCTCGGTGCGCACGGCGTCTTCGTCTCCGACGTGTGTTGCGGTGATGAAGTGGCCGCCTGGCTTCAGCGCTCGCGCGAACAGGGCGAGAACCTGAGGAAGTACGTCTCGGGGGAGGTTGAACAGTGACCACCACCCAAGCACTCCGCCGAGGGACGCTTCACGGAGGTCGAGGTCGGTGGCAGAGGCGACGCTGAAGCGGCATTGGGGATGGAGACGGCGCGCGTTCTCGATCATGCGGGGGGAGAGATCCACTCCGGAGACGTCGAGTCCGCGTTCGGCGAGGTAGGCGGTTACCGTTCCGGGTCCGCAGCCGACGTCGAGAACAGGGCCGAGCCCGCTCACGGTGTCAGCGAACGCGTCGATCGATGCCTTGAGCCATGGATGGGTGCGGATGTCGCCGAATCCCGTCGTCACGACCATGTGGACGTAGTTGTCGGCCACCCGGTCATAGGAGTCACGGACCACGTCGAGATCGGCTGGGCGGTCAATGTGGTGTGCGCGCATGGGCCAACAGTAGGACTGTGCGCTGGCTTTGGGATTGGTTTAGCGGGTACGCCAAGCCGTTGGTCATGGCCCGGCTGGACCGTCGAGTACTCGTGTCGGGCCTTGGGTTACGACTGCGCATGTGGGTGCCAGTACCCCGCCCCAGGCCCAGCCGGGACAGCAGCGTCACGATGAGCAGCTCGCCCCGCCTGCCCGGTGCCCTCGGACCTGAACAGAACCCGACCCTGCGGTGGCCTGGTCGCGGAGTATGCGGCTCAGCGTGCTCTGCGCACAGTCCGCCGGCAGTCCGCTGACCAACTGACGCTGTGCGAACGCAGCGCGATGGAGCTGCGGGCCACGGCCTGGCCGTGGCCCGTACCGGTCGGCTCGGTGGACATGCGGCGGGATCCTGCCTGCCGAAGCTGCGACGCCGTACCGTGCAGTCGACCGACTGAATCAGCGGGAGGTGAGGGGCGTTTCGGACTCGACGCGGGTGAGCTTTTCGGGGTTGCGGACGTAGTAGAGGCCCGTGACCCGGTTGTTCTCCACGCGGAAGGCGAGCACGCCGTCGATCTCGCCGTTCAGGCGCAGGATGAGCCCGGGGTTGCCGTTGACCGTCGTGGTTTCGCTGTCCAGGATGCCGCCCGCCTTGTCGACACTGCCGGCCATGTAGCGGAGTACCTTTTCGGCACCGATGACCGGCCGCAGGGCCGCGAGCTTGAGACCTCCGCCGTCGCTGACGAAGACAACGTCCGGGGCGAGCACGTCGAGCAGTCCCTGCAGGTCCCCGGTCTCGAGCGCACGCTGGAACGACGTGAGGGCGGCCCGGGCTTCTTCCGGGGAAGCCGGTGTGCGCGGCCTGCGGGCATCGACATGTTGACGGGCACGGTGGGCGATCTGGCGCGCGGCGGCAGGGCTCTTGTCGATCGCTTCGGCGATGTCGTCGTAGCCGATGTCGAATACCTCGCGCAGTACGAAGACGGCGCGTTCGGTGGGCGAGAGAGTCTCGAGGATGAACATGAGCGCCAGCGAGAGGTTCTCGGAGAGTTCGACGTCCTCGGCCACGTCGGGCGCGGTGAGCAGGGGCTCGGGCAGCCAGGGGCCGACGTAGGCCTCCTTGCGCCGTTTGAGGGTACGCAGCCGGTTGAGTGCTTGCCGGGTCGTGATCCGTACGAGATAGGCGCGCTGGTCCCGTACCTCCGCCAGGTCGACCTTGACCCACCGCAGCCAGGTCTCCTGGAGGACGTCCTCGGCGTCCGCGGCCGATCCGAGCATCTCGTAGGCGACGGTGAACAGCAGGTCGCGGTGGGCGACGAAAGCCTCCGTCGCCGGGTCGGTGGCGTGGTCGTTCATGTCGTGCGCTTCACTCTCTCGTGGTCGGCCCCGCAGGCCGCAAGTGGGCTATGAAACGTGTACCCGGTCCGATGACGGGGTCTTCGGTAGCCTCCCCGCTGATCGGGCCACCTGGGGTGGGAGGGCTGGTGGGCATCGGCGCCCCGGCCACGGCTTACGGGCCGCGGCCTCCTGCCCCCGTGACTCCGGCCCGGTTCTTCTTCGCCGGGCCGGCCGGTCCGGCCGAACAGGGGTCTTGGCGGCTGTGCCGCGCCTCGGGTGCCGGAGCGCGGCGTGCGGCCTTCAGGCCGAGGTGTTTTCCAGGTGCGTGGTGCTGCCACCGCGGGAACTGGCCTTGCGTGCCCCGGACAACAGCTTGTTGAGGGTGAACCGGCAGGCGATCTCCTTGACGCCGGCCCCCGTCCGTCCGTTGATGTAGAGGGCGTTCACCTTGTCGTTCGGGTAGGAGAACTGGGTGACGCCCTCGTTTCGCCCGAGGCTGAGGCACTGGCCGGCGAAGAACATCCGGACGGGTCCGGGCTTCTTCCCCGCGATCCGGCGCAGGATCGTGGCGGCTGCCGCCGGGCCCAGCTGCACGGCGGCCTGGCAGCTCATGCGGAACGGCACATCAGTCATGACGGCCGCGTCGCCGGCGGCGACGATCCGTTCGTCGTCCACACTGGTCAGGGTCGCGTCGGTGATCAGGCGGCCTTCGGTGTCGGTGCGCAGCCCGCTGCGGGTGGCGAGGTCCGGGACGCGGAATCCCGCGGTCCAGATCGTCACCGCGCTGGGCAGCTCACGGCCGTCGTCGAGGTGTACGGCGTCGCGCGTCACTTCCGTCACCAGCGCACCGGGACCTTGGAGGATGGTCACGCCCAGCTTGGCGAGCCGTCGGGCGACCGGGCGGCGGCCTCGGGGGTGCAGGGAGGGGCCGAGGACATCCCCACAGACCAGGGTGACCTTGCGGCCGGCTTCAGCCAGCTCGGCGGCGGTCTCCAGGCCGGTCGGGCCGGCCCCGACCACGGTCACCGGATCCGACGCGGGCGTCGCGGTCAGCGCCGACTTCAGTCGTTCCGCCCCTTCGAGGTCGGACACCCAGTGAGCGAACTCCGCCGCTCCGGGGACGTCGGGGTCGGAGGCGCCGCTGCCCACCGCGTAGACGAGGTAGTCGTACGAGACGGTGCTCCCGCCCGCGAGCGAGACCTTGCGATCGGCAGCGTCGATCCGGGTCACGGTGTCGACCAGCACACGCACATTCCGGCCCAGCACCTCGCCGAAGCCCACGGTGGCGTCATCGGAGCCGGTCAAGAGCTGGTGCAAGCGGATCCGCTCGACGAACTCGGGACGCGGGTTGACCACGGTCACGGACACGCCGTCGCGTTGCGCCAGGCTGTTGGCCGCCGTCACGCCCCCGTACCCGCCGCCGACCACGACCACCTCGACGTTTGCGTTCATCATGTCTCCCTCGCGTTTTGGATACGGCCTTCAGACACCAGCCGCACCTCCGGTGTGACAGCCCACGGATGAGACGTAGCCCACATGGACGTGCAGAACAGAAGTTCTCCGAGTAAGGCGTCGGCGCGGCCCTGGCTTCGGGGGGTATGGAACAGGTTGCAGGAGTGGCCTGGTCAGCCGTGGCAGGATGGGGGCGCCGTAAGTTGCGTGCCGTTGGCCGCATTGAGTCCGCAAGGTGGTGTCGTCGTGGTGGAGCCCAAGGGCCGTGAGCCGGTCCGGCGTAACGCGCGCTCCAACCGGGCGCGCATCCTGGCGACCGCCAGGCAGGAGCTCGGCCGCAACCCCGAGGTCACGCTGGAGGAGATCGCGCGGGCCGCGGGTGTGGTGCGCCGCACCCTGTTCGGGCACTTTCCGGGGCGCGCGGCGCTGGTCGAGGCACTCACGGAGGAGGCGTCACAGGCGCTGTGGAGCGCCGTGTCCGGGCAGTCCGAGCCGGCGGAGACACCCGCCCACGAGTTGGCGCGATTCGTCCTGTCGATATGGCCCGTGGGTGATCGCTACCGGCTGCTGTTGGCGCTCATCCATCAGGACCTCGGTGCTCAGCGGGTGTCGGAGGTGCTGGCGCCGGCCCGCGATGAGGCCGCGGCCATCCTGGACCGAGGACAGCGTGACGGCGTGTTCCACTCTCACCTGCCGTCGGCTGTACTCAGTGCCGGACTGGAAGCGCTGATGATCTCCCTGCTCGAGTGCGTCAATGTGGGGATGTGGGAGGACGACGGCACCGGGGCCGCTGTTGCCGCGCTGGTCACGGCCGGCGTACCGACCGAACGGGCCCGCCAGGTGGTCGAGGCGGTCACCGTGGACGCCAAGGACGAGGCCGGCTGACGGAACAGGCGGCGTGACCGGCGGTTCCTCACGAGGTTGAGGCCGCCACGTGCGGCGGCCCACGGAGGTCGCCCCGCCCCCGCGATTTCCGCGCCGCCAGTGGGACCGGCACCTCTACAGCGGACCTGAGCGCGTTCGACCAAGGGCTGCTTCGCAGCACGGCAGCATGCCGTAGCGCTCACCAATAGGCCACAGGCCGCGTGCCCGGAACGACACCACCCCCGCATCGGCGCAAGAACTGCGTGTTGGACCACCCCTTGCGGCAGCACGCGCAGGTATCCCACGCAAGCACCTCAATGATCACGAGCCTGCCGCCGACCTGCCCATATGAGGGACGAAGGGCAGCCACGGCGGCCGGGAGTCCGGGCGATGCGGCCTTGCTGTGCGTGCGCGTCTCGCTGTCGTCCCCTTCAGGCCACCGGTCTCATCAGGCGCGGCCGGCAGAGCCGGGCGGCTCTGGCCCGTCACCCACAAGCGACCTTCGTTCGACCCACGCCTCCATTACATGCCCACTGATGGGCAAGTACTACTTGCACACGGGCGGGCAATGAGGCTAACGTTGCACACGGATGAGCAAGTAACTGTCTCGCCCACCCGGGGCCGCGCTCCACACCCGTACCCGCGAAGCCCGAAGCCGTTCCTCCACCTCAGGAGCCTTGGATGCCACTCGTCGTCACCACACCGGTCGAGAAAATGACCGGGTCGTACTCACGACGCTGGTTCGCGCTGATCGTGCTGTGCCTGAGCCTGCTGATCGTCGTCATGGCCAACACGTCCCTGATCGTCGCCATCCCGGACATGACCAAGGACCTGCAACTCAGCAGCAGCGACCTGCAATGGGTCATCGACGCCTACACGGTCCCCTTCGCCGCACTGATGCTCGTACTCGGCTCCATCGGCGACAAATACAGCCGCCGCGGCGCCCTCATCACCGGCCTGCTGCTCTTCATGGCCGGCTCCGTCATGGGAAGCCAGGTCGACGAGACCAACCTCGTCATCACCGCACGAGCCATGATGGGCATCGGCGCCGCCGTCGTCATGCCCGCCACCCTCTCCCTGCTCGTGGCCATCTTCCCCAAGCACGAACGAGCACGCGCCATCACCGCATGGACCGCCACCTCAGGACTCGGCGTCGCCGTCGGCCCCCTCCTCGCCGGCTGGCTCCTCCAGGACCACGGCTGGGGCTCCACCTTCCTCATCAACGTCCCCATCGCCCTCACCGGCGTCATCGGCGCCCTGATGCTGGTGCCCCCGTCCAAGGCCGTGGGCATGGGCCGCATCGACTACATCGGCGGCCTGCTCTCCATCGCCTCACTCGGCTCCCTCGTCTACGCCATCATCGAAGGCCCCCACCGCGGCTGGAGCGCCGGCCCCGTCATCGCCGGATCCGTCATCGCAGCAACCGGCCTGATCACCTTCGTCCTGTGGGAACTGAAGCACCCCCACCCCATGCTCAACGTCCGCAAGTTCCGCACACGCGCCTTCAGCGGCTCCACCATCGCCGTGGCACTCCTCTTCTTCGGCACCTTCGGCTCGATCTACTACACCACCCAGTTCCTGCAGTTCGTCCTCGACTACGACGCACTCGAGACCGGCATACGCCTCCTCCCCATGGCCGGCGCCGTCTTCGTCGGCTCCGCAGCCACCGGCTGGCTCACCCCCAAGCTGGGCATGAAGACCACAGTCGCCTTCGGCATCCTCGTCGCCTCCGCGAGCGTCCTGCTCCTGATCCAGGTCGACAAGGACACCACCTACCCCATGTTCGCCGCCTCCCTGATCCTCATCGGCCTCGCCATCGGCCTCAGCGTCGCCCCCGCCACCGACACCATCATGGGCTCCTTCCCCGAATCCGAACTCGGCGTCGGCGGCGGCGTCAACGACACCTCGATCGAACTCGGCGGCGCACTCGGCATCGCCGTCCTCGGCTCACTCCTGGGCACCCAGTACCGCGACAAGCTCGGCGACCTCGTCGGCGGCCGCCTCCCCGCCGACGCCCTGGACATCGCCGAACAGTCGGTGGGCGCCGGCCTCGCAGTCGCCGAGCAAGCCGCCAAGATCCCCGCGATCGGCCCCCAGCAGGCACAAGCCCTCGTCGACGCCGTACACGAATCCTTCGCCCACAGCGTCGCCCAGACCAGCCTCGTCGGCGGCATCATCATGGCCGGCGGCGCCATGGTCGTCCTCGCCCTCCTCCCCCGCCGCAAGAGCACTGGAAAGCACAGCGCGGCAAAGACGAGGAGCGATCAGCAGGACTCCCCGACAGCTCTGAACCCCCGCACACCGCAGGAAGTGTCTGCACCGTAAGACCGATGGGACTGCTGCACCGTAAGAACAATGGAGCAGGCACCGCCGGGCCGGGACGTTGAACACGTCCCGGCCCGGCGGTGCCTGCTCCTGTGGACGGGCCAGGGCGCGCCCGCTCCCCTTCGTTCTCGACAAGGTGAGAGCGGAACCGCGGGCACGGCTCGGGCAAACCACGGCGCTACATCGTCGGCGTCTTCCGGCCCGTACTCGCTGGAATCAGTCAGCCCTCAGCGCTCAGTGCTCGTCCAGCCAGAGCACGATTCCCGTCACGCCGGTCAGTACAGCCGCCACCCCGGCTCGGACGGCCGCGGCGCAGCGGGCGGCGGTGAAGGAGGCGGGGTCGTACGTCGAGGACATGCCCAGGCCCTCGCCACGGAACGACGCACCGGACCAGTCGACGGCGGTGACGTTCTCGGTGGGCTCGGCCAGCTCCGCGCCCACCACGAGGAACTGCTGTGAGAGGTGACTCGGGGTCACCGCCGCGAGTGCGTCGATCAGGTCGTTGCCCGCGCCGACGATGAGGTCGGGCCTCATGTCCAGTGCCTCGGTGATGCTCGGCACGGCCTCGGACGGGTGCTCGGCAATCACTTCTCGGAGGTCGACGTCCTCGTCTTCCGCCCATTGCCGGACCGCGGCCACGAGGTTCTTGGCCGGGCGGTCCTCCCCCGAGGCGACCAGGACGACCCGGTAGCCCTTCGACGGGTGGAGGTCGGACCACGAGCCGGGGCGCGGAGTGGCGGTCGATTCGGGCGCCGGCGGATCGGCAGGGTCGACGAAGCCCGGTCCCGCGGTGCCGACGGCAAAAGGCCGGGGGTGCGGGCGGGACCAGTCGTCACCGGAGCCGCAAGCGGCGAGGGGTACGGCAAGGGCGGCAGCCGCGGCCAGCGCCGCGACCGACCGAAGCGAGGAGCGCAAAGTGATCGTTCTCCGGGTGGTGAGTGGTGCGCTCTCATCTCACCTCTTGCTCCGCCTCGGATCCACCCGAGAGGCGGCGTAGGCACACTTGTTTGCCCAGGGTTCTTCGATGTGCCGGTTCGGGTTCAGCAGGGACATGCACGGTGCAGTGGCAAACCTGAAGGAGCCACATGTCACAGCACGTCCGCCGCTTCCTGGTCGGAATCATCGCGGTGGTGATTGCCTCCCTGAGCGTCTGGCAGCAACCCGCCTCCGCGCACGGCTTTTCCTCGACCGTATACGCCCAAGTCTCCACGTCCGGCGGGGGGCACCTGCGGACCTCTCTGGAACTCGAGTACGACCTGTACGTCGTATCCGCCGCCGACTCCCAACACGACGACTCCCTCTTCCGCGCGGGAACCGCCGCCTTCGAGTCCGGTGACGCCCGTGACCAGGCTGCGGCCCTGAACACACATGCTCGTTCCGCCGTCGCCTATGTCACCGAGCGCTTCTCCGTCACCGCTGGGGGCAAGCCCTGCACACCGTCGCAGGCCGACCGCTTCACGATGGACCGGCGCGAGGGTGTGCCGTACGCCCGGCTGCGACTTGACTGGTCCTGCCCCGGCGGCGGCGATCAGGCGCTGCGCAGCGGACTGTTCTCGGATGCGGAGGGCTACGTCAAGGGCGTCAAGACCATCGTCACGTACGAGGCCGAAGGTCGCTCGGGCAGCGCTGCGCTCGACGCCGCACACCCGTCCTTCTCCCTGGGACAGACCTGGTACGAGCGCTTCTGGGAGTTCTTCCGGCTGGGCGCCGAGCACCTGCTGACCGGGGTCGATCACATCCTGTTCCTGCTTGCTCTGATCGCCGGTTCGCGCCGACCGCGGGAGATCGTGCTGGCGGCGACGAGCTTCACTGCCGCGCACTCCGTGACGTTCATGCTGGCCGCACTCGGCGTCGTGGACGTGCCCTCGCGCGTGGTCGAGCCGGTCATCGCCCTGTCGATCGCCGTGGTCGCCGGCTGGTACCTGTGGCGACTGTGGCGGCACGGCGGCCGTGCCACGGACCTGGAAACGAGGGAGCACGGTCACCTCGGCCTGGACCGGGCCGGTTGGTCGCGCCTGGGTGTCGTGTTCTGCTTCGGTCTCGTGCACGGTCTGGGCTTCGCGGGCGCGCTGGGCATCGACGCGGCATGGTCCTGGACGTTGCTGTGGTCGCTGCTGGTGTTCAACGTCGGGATCGAGGTGGTGCAGTTGGTCGTCATCGCCGTCGTGTTCCCGGTGCTGTTCCTGCTGCGCCGCCGCTCACTCAGGGCGGGTCTGTGGGCCACGGGCCTGATATCCGCAGGCGTTGCGGTCATGGGACTGCTGTGGTTCGTGCAACGCGTGTCCGGATTTTGAGACCTTGAGACAGTCTTTACCGTCCTTGTACAGGTTTCAACCAAGCAGCGGTTTCTCATTCACCAGACCAACACCTTGCCGCGTGAGCGTGCAGTTCTCCAATTCATGCACGTTCATGCGTGCACAACGGAACAGAGAACGAAACTCATGAGATCGAGCACTTCCCCGCAGGCCCCTGGGCCTGTGCGGCGCCACATGGCCACCGGGGCCACTGCGGCGTTTCTGGGGTTGACCGTCGTGCTGGGCAGCGGCATGGCCATACCGGCCGGCGCCGCCGAGTCCACGACGCTCAGCGGCGTGATACTCGGCGTGGGCGCCAACGAGTCGCAGCGCACCGTGACCTGGTACTCCTCGGCCGACACGGCGCAGGTCATCCAGGTCGCCCCGACCGCGCAGCTGGTGGGGGACACGTTCCCCGCCGGTGCGGCCACCTTCGACGCCATGGGCGCGGCGAACATCGCGAGCAGCGGCGGCTACAACCGCCACGCGACGATCACCGGCCTCAAAGAGCACACCCAGTACTCCTACCGCGTGGGCAGCGAAGGCAGCTGGTCCGCCACCTACTCCTTCAAGACGCAGGACTTCGAGGGCGACTACGACTTCCTGTTCTTCGGCGACCCTCAGATCGGCTCCTCCGGCGACACGCTGAAGGACCAGGCCGGCTGGCAGGACACGCTGAACGTCGCCACCGCGGCCAACCCGGACAGCGAGCTCCTGGTGTCCGGCGGCGACCACGTCGAGAGCGCGAACAACGAGTCGCAGTGGAACTCGTTCCTCGCGCCCGACCCGCTGCGGCGTTTCCCGGTCGTCGCCACCATCGGAAACCACGACGTCGGTGGCAAGGCCTACGAGCAGCACCACTTCACCCCCAACACCGACCGCTCTCCCCTGTACTACAAGGACGGAGCGACCGCTACCACGTCCGGCGGTGACTACTGGTTCATCTACAAGGACACGCTGTTCATCGACATCAACAGCAACAGCTACGACGAGGCCAAAGGCGGCGGTGACGCGGCGCACGTCAACTACGTCACCGACGTCATCAACAAGCACGGCAGCGAAGCGAAGTGGAAGGTCCTCGTCTACCACCACGCGATCTACTCGCCGGCCTCGCACGCCAAGGACGGCGACAACAAGAAGCGGCGGGTCGACTTCCCGACCACCTTCTCCAAGCTCGGCGTCGACCTGGTGCTGCAGGGCCACGACCACAGCTACTCCCGCAGCTACATGATCAAGAACGGCGAAAAGGCCGATCCGAACGAGCAGCCGGATGCCGCTGACGTCTACCCCGGCCCCGGTGGCGTCCTGTACGTGACCGCCAACTCGGCCTCGGGCTCGAAGTACTACGACATCACCAAGCCGGACAGCAGCGGCACCAGCGGCGCCGGCAACGGCGCCGACCCGCTGAACCCGGACAACTACTGGTACAACTCCGTCCAGAACCAGGAGCACGTGCGTACCTACGCCAAGGTGCAGGTACGCAACGACAGGCTCGTGGTCCAGAACGTCCGCAGCGGCACCTGCGCGGCCCCGAACGCGGCCGTCGAAAAGGGCGCCTGGTGCAACAACACCTCGGCCGACCAGCCCGTCGGCTCCGTCGTCGACAAGGTGACGGTGCACCCGTTCCACGGCGACAAGCAGGATCTCCAGGTCAACGTCCCCAACCCGGCTCCCGGTGAGTTCGGCTGGACCATCGACGGCTACAACGGCCTGGTGGACCTCGGCACCGCCAAGGAGCAGGGCGGCGACCACTTCGAGGCGAACGGAAAGATCAACCCCATCGTCGTCTCGGACAGCCGCCGGTCGCTCGCCCCGTGGTCGATCTCGGCCAACGTGAGCGACTTCCGCGACGCCGACAACACCTTCCCCGGCTCGTACCTCGGTTGGACTCCGTACGTCCTCGACGGCGGTGCCGGCGCCACGGGCAACGACCCGGTGGCCTCCGGCTACGTCGACCACGGCCAGGGCCTGGCCGTCTCGCGCGGTCTCGGCTTCGCCGAGCAGGGCCACCCGCGCGGCAACGCCAAGCTCGGCGCCGACCTGGATCTGAAGATCCCGGACAGCGTCGAGAAGGGCGGCTACCGCGCCACTCTCACGATCACTGCCCTGAGCAGCTGACCGGAACCGATTGACGGCGGGTCAGGCACCGTCGGGTGCCTGACCCGCCCCCCTGCTCCAGGAGATCCTCGACATGCGTTCGTCCACGACGCGCCGCACACCCGCCCCCGTCACCGTTCTCACCCGGACCGCCGCCCTCGTACTGCTCGCGGCCCTCGCCCTCGTGGGCCTCCAAGCGGGTCCCGCCCTGGCCGCCGACGGCGACGTCACCTGGACGGTGAGGACAGCCGCGAACGACTACGGCGACGACCGATCCAGCTACAGCTACACCGTGAACCCCGGCGGACAGGTCGAGGACGCCATGGTCGTGGCCAACCGCAGCAAGTCCCCGCTGCGGCTCGCGCTCTACGCGGCCGACGGCTACACCACCGACACGGGACAGCTCGACCTGGTCACCAAGGACAAGAAGTCCGTGGCGATCGGTGCCTGGGTGCATGCCGACCGCGACAGCGTGGTCATCAAGCCCGGCAAGTCTGCCAAGATCCCGTTCACCCTCACAGTGCCGGACAACACCACACCCGGTGACTACGTGGGCGGCATCCTGACCTCCCTCAAGCAGTCCGACGACGCCCAGGGCATCAATGTGGACCGCCGACTTGGCATCCGGGTCAAACTGCGGGTCAGCGGCGAACTCGACCCGAAGCTCGCCATCGAGGACCTTCACGTCGACTACTCAGGCACCACCAACCCCTTCGCGACGGGCGACGCCACCGTGTCGTACACGATCCACAACACCGGCAACGCCCTGCTGTCGGCCCGGCAGTCGGTGTCCGTGGCAGGACCGTTCGGATGGTTCCGCACCCAGGCGGGCGACATCCCGGCGCCGCCGGAACTGCTCCCCGGGGAGCGCTGGAAGGTGAAGGTTCCCGTGCAGGGCGTGACACCCGTGGTCGGCCTGACCGCCACCGCCCATCTCGTCCCACTGCTCACCGACGCGTCGGGTTCCACCACTTCCCTGGATCCGGTCGAGGCCGGCGCGCACGGCTGGGCGGTCCCCTGGATCCTGCTGGTGATCGCACTTTTCGTGATCGGCGCCGTCGTCGCCACCGTCGTCCTCGCCCGCCGCAATCGAAAGCGCGGGAAGCAGCGCGAGGACGCCCGCGTGCGCGAAGCCGTCGCTGAGGCCCTGCGCCAGGAGAAGGCTCACAAGGCGGAGGCACAGGCACCGGCAGCGGCACCCGCATCGGCTCGATCGACGGCGCAGGCGGCGTCACCGGCACAGACGACGGAGTGACCAGCCGGGACGAATGCCCGGACGGGCCGAAGGTGTTCTCGGTCGTGGATGTGTGCCGCTCGGGCCCGGCGGGCGACCGTTGACGCAGATGGGGCGGCGTCCACCGACAGGGTGTCGGTGGACGCCGCCCGGGGGCCGGCAGGGTTGCGGGAGGCGGCCCGCGCCGTCATGGCAGCTATTTCGGGTCGCGGTCGAAGACCGCCTTCGACCAGACGTATCCGAGTGCGGTGAGAGCCAGGCACCAGACGATCGCGAGCCATCCGTTGTGGCCGATCTCGGTGCCCAGCAGCAGCCCGCGCAGGGTTTCGATGGCCGGCGTGAACGGCTGGTACTCGGCGATCGGCTGGAACCAGCCCGGCATGGTGTCGACCGGGACGAAGGCACTGGAGATGAGGGGCAGGAGGATCAGCGGCATGGCGTTGTTGCTGGCGGCTTCGGCGTTGGGGCTGGCCATGCCCATCCCGACCGCGATCCACGTGAATGCCAGCGCGACCAGTGCGAGCAGTCCGAAGGCCGCAAGCCATTCCAGGGCGGTCGCGTCGGTGGAGCGGAAGCCGATACCCGCACCGACGGCGCCGACGAGGACCACGCTGACGATGGACTGCAGCACGCTGCCGACAACGTGCCCGAAGAGCACCGAACCACGGTGGATCGCCATCGTACGGAAACGGGCGATGATGCCCTCGGTCATGTCATTGGAGACGGACACCGCGGTGCCGATCGTCGTGGAGCCGATGGTCATCAGCAGAAGGCCCGGGACGATATAGGCAATGTAGGCGGAGCGGTCTCCGCCGCCGATACCCGCGCTCATGGTGTCGCCGAAGATGTAGACGAAGAGCAGCAACAGCATGATCGGTGTGAGCAGCAAGTTCAGGGTGAGGGAAGGGTAGCGCCGGGCGTGCAGGAGATTGCGGCGCAGCATGGTCGCCGAGTCGCGTACGGCGAGGGTCGGAGAACTCATCGGACAGCATCCTTCGGCTGGTTCGGCTGGTTCGGCTGGTTCGGCTGGTTCGGCTGGTTCGGGATGGTGGCGCCGCCGGTCAGGGCGATGAACACGTCGTCGAGGTCAGGCGTGTGCACGGTCAGCTCATCGGCCTCGATGCCGGCCGCGTCGAGTCGGTCGAGGACGGCGCGCAGTTCGCGCTGACTGCCGCCGCTGGGGATCTGCAGCGACAGTGCGTCGTCGTCCGGGGTGGCTTCGTTCAGTGCCGAGACGGCGCCCTGATACGCGGTCGGTTCGGTGAAGCGAAGGCGGACGTGTCCACCGGGGACGATCCTCTTCAGCTCCTCGGCAGTGCCTTCGGCAACGATCTTGCCGTCGTTGAGCACGGCGATCCGGTCGGCGAGTTCGTCGGCCTCTTGGAGGTACTGGGTGGTGAGGAAGACGGTGACGCCGTCGGTGACGAGTTCGCGGACGATCTGCCACATGTTGTGACGGGACCGGGGGTCGAGGCCGGTGGTCGGCTCGTCGAGGAAGATGATCCGCGGGCTGCCGACCAGCGTCATGGCGATGTCCAGGCGCCGCTTCATGCCGCCCGAGTAGCTGTGGGCGGGTTTCTTCGCGGCGTCCGTGAGGTCGAAGCGCTCCAGCAGTTCGGCGGCGGCCCGCCGCCCCTCCGCCTTCGGCAGGTGGTGCAGGTCCGCCATGAGGAGCATGTTCTCCTCGCCGGTGATCAGACCGTCGACAGCGGAGAACTGCCCGGTCACACCGATCGCGGCACGCACCTCGTGCGGAGATGCGGCGAGGTCGTGGCCGCCGACGCGGATCTCGCCACTTGCCGGGGCGGGCGAGATGAGGGTGGAGAGGATCTTGACGGCGGTGGTCTTGCCGGCGCCGTTCGGGCCGAGCAGGGAGAAGACGGTTCCTTCCGCGACCGTCAGGTCGACGCCGTCGAGGACCGTCTTGTCGCCGTAGGACTTGCGCAGCCCGTTCGCGGTGATGGCCGGGTCGGTCATGATGGAGAGCTCCTTCAGAGGCTGCGGGCGGTGATGTCACCGTGGGCGGTGGTGGCATGGATGTTCAGGTCGGCGTCGGCGCCGTCGGTGTTCTTCAGCGCGTTGTGGACCCGGCCGTAGGAGGTGCCGGCGTCCAGGGAGGCGGAAACGCCGTGGGCGGCGCCGACGAAGATCTGGCCCTGATGGGTGTGCAGTGTGACCGTGCCGCGCACTGCCTCGTCGATACGGATGTCGCCCTGTTGCGTGCTGATTTCCGCCGGGCCGCCCAGGCGGCCCACGGAAACGTCTCCGGCCAGGACGGCCAGGCGGGCGCCTGCGGCCTCGTCCAGCTTGACGTGGCCGTGGGCGCCGTCGATGGCGACGTCGCCGAGCCGTCCGACTCCCCGGAACTCCGCGCCGGCCGACTTCGCCTCGATGCTGGAGCCCGCGGGCAGTTGGACGGTCACCTCGACCGACCCGGACGCGCCGAGGATCCGGTTCTTCGTCTCCGCCGTTGCCGTGATCCGGAGGATGCCGTCGGCGTATTCGACGGTGGTCTGCTCCGCCAGCTTCACGTCCCGGCCCTTGGAAGGGGCCGTGGGCCGGACCTCGACCGTGGTGTCGGCGCGGTCGGCGGCGATGACCTGGACCCGTCCGGCCTGGATGTCGACGACGGCGGAGATGGGGGCGGCGGTGTCGAACTTCTGCATCATGCTCTCCTGTGACTCGCTGTTTCCGATGCAGGAAAAGCTACGTTGCATTCATAGATCTGGCAACGCTCTTGTTGCTCAAGTTCCCTTTTATTGCAGGTAGATGGCCCAGAATCGTTGCAACGACCATGCCGATAACGCAACGTCCGCCATAAGATTCATTGCAATGAATTGGGAGCGAACGCTATGCTGTAGGTGCCGAGGGCCACCACAAGACGTGAAGGAGACCGCGATGCCGGGAGGCAGACTCACCCAGCAGGAACGCCAACAGATCGCGCTGGGGCTGGCCGACGGCCTCGCCTACGCGGAAATCGCCAGAAGCCTCGACCGCCCGACCTCGACCATCACGCGTGAAGTGATACGGAACGGCGGCCCGACCGCGTACCGCGCAGACCTGGCCCACCGCGCCACCGAACGCCGCGCCCAGCGCCGCCGGCAGGCCGCGCCACGAGGGAGTGGCGCACCCGAGCAGGCCTACGGACGCGACGCCGAATCCGTGCGCGAGTACGAGGAACTGTTCACCACCGTCATGATGGCTTCCGGCATGCCCACGATGATGGCCCGGGTGATGGCCTGCCTCACCCTCACCGACTCCGGCAGCCTCACTGCGTCCGAGCTCGTCCAGCGTCTCCAGGTCAGCCCGGCGTCCGTCTCCAAGGCCATCACGTTCCTCGACAGCCAAGGCCTCGTCCGCCGTGAACAGGGCGAACGCCGCCGTGAACGCTACGTCGTCGACGACGACGTCTGGTACCAGTCCATGATGGCCAGCGCTCGCGCCATCGCCCACCTCGTCGAGACGGCGCAACAGGGCGTCCGCGTCTTCGTCCCGGGCACCCCGGTCGCGATCCGACTCGAAAGCATCGCCCGCTTCCTGGACTTCGTCTCCGAAAGCACCGCCCGCGCCGCGGAACAAGCCCGCGCAATCCTCAGCACGAGACCCGACACCAGCTTCGACGCCACGTCCGACGGCACTGCCGAGCCGCATCCGGACCGCGGATAGACAGCCGCCGCACATGGCACGGGGGTATCCGGACAGTGCGCGGGTCGTGCACGAGCACCGCAGCGGCCGGTTCTCCATCCCGGCCTGCCCGCCCGATCTCCTGGTAGTAGTCGTCAATACTGGCAGGAACGCCGGCGTGCACCACGGTCCGGATGTTGGGTTTGTCGATTCCCAGGCCGAACGCACTGGTGGCAACGACTGCGTCAAGCCTCCCCGAGAAGAACTTGTCCTGGATGCCCGCGCGGGCACGGGCAGGCAGGCCGGCGTGGTACAGCGCGACGCCATAGGCATCGAGCCGCAGCCGGTCGGCGAGGGACTCGCACCGGGCATGCTGGTAGCAAGGTCAGTCGGGCAAGGCGAAGAGCAACTCGTCAACTTCCTCGCCCCACCCGTTGGCGAAATCGCGCTCGTTGCCGGTCACCACGAATCCGCACTTCTCCAGGACGCGGATGGAGCCGAGGTTGTCCGCAGCCGCGCGGGCGTGCAACGGACGCTCCGGCGCCAGTTCGAGCAGCTTTCGCAGTGCGGCGGTTGCGGCTCCCCGCCCCCAGTGCTGCCGCCCGATCCAGTACGTGACCTCTCGTCCCTCAGGTGGGCCGAACACGGAAGCATGCCCGACGATCTCACCACCGTCGTCGACGACGGTGCGCACGATGACCGCCGGATCCTGCCGGATCCGCGCCCAATGGGCCTGGAAGTGAGCGCTGTCCGAGGGGTCCTTGGCAGTGAACGCCGCCATCCGGATCCCTTCGGGATCGTTCATCTGAGCGAAGAAGACGGGCAGGTCGGCATCTGTCACCCCTCGCAGTGTTATCCCCATGGGTGCCTCCAGCTGGTGATCGTGAGCGACCGCGTGCGTCGCACGGTGCCATTCTTGATCTTTCCTGCGATCACCGCTGCAAGGGCGTGTCGTCGCAAGCACATGGATC
This sequence comes from Streptomyces cadmiisoli, assembly GCF_003261055.1. NCBI lineage: Bacteria > Bacillati > Actinomycetota > Actinomycetes > Kitasatosporales > Streptomycetaceae > Streptomyces > Streptomyces cadmiisoli. The sequence goes on along the minus strand of NZ_CP030073.1, from coordinate 8,473,043 downwards.
GTCCCACCACCCCAAGCCAGGTGGGCTCAGTTCTCACCAATACGGTTCCCGCACCGACACAGCGGGGCCGACCCTCATGGACGAGCGCGGTCACCGATGTGGAGCCGGTCCGCGGCGCCGGTTCACGATCGAGCCCTCAAGGCGTACGAAACACTTGAGCAACGCGTGGAAGCCGCTCGGTGCGACGTTCTCCAGGTGGACTGGCAGAGGTACGCCATCGTCGACCGCACGGGGATCGTCACCAAACAGGGAGCGCCGGGTAGATCTACCTCACCAGTCGCACTCCGGCAAACACAACGTCAAGCTGAGCACCCGCTTGGCGAAGTACTCTGACGCCCACCGGTACGCCCACCTCACGTGACCGGAAGGAGGGGAAATTTGTCCATCAAGAGGGGTGCGCTCATTGCCGCAGCCGCTGTGAGCGCGGCTCTGCTGAGCAGTTGCTCGGGCCAAGAAGCGCCCACGATCACACGTACTGAACACGACACCGCGAAGGCTTACGTGGCGGCGCTCAACGCCCGCGACGTCGACGCCCTCACACGACTGGCTCCCGCCGGATATGAGGGTGCCGAGACGGAGGCTCAGGACATCATCGCGACGCACGGCGGACGCTACCTGAAGATCAGCGATGTGCGGGTGTCTCACGACTTCGAAAAGGACCTTGCCAGCACTCACGTGTCAGCCACCGATAACAAAAGCAGGCCCTTCAGTAGGTACATTCAGATGTCCCTGGAGAAGGACAAGTGGGTGATCATCCTGGGGCACGCGCCGGGAGTCGACGACGGAGAGAAGAGTTCGTCTTCGACCGACAGGTGAGCCAGTACCGCCCGCAACGCGCCGCCAACTGACACCCATGGCTGCAAGACGCCCGTGGCCCTTGGTCGATCTCTTCTGTTCTCTACCCAGAAGGATCACCAGATGCCACGGGCCTCCTCGACGATACGACGTTGCTGTTGGGCCTGGACGGGCGTCCGTCATCCGAGCCTGAAGGAGCAGCGACCACCCGGCCGCTTGGTCAAGCCTCCTGCGCCAGCCGGTCCGGGCAGCGCACATGCATCACCGTCAACCCTCGGGCTGCCTGAATGTCCACAGTCACGGCGCTCACCTACCCCACCCGCACGATCGATCAGCGGATCGATCGTGTGAGGGTGTAACCCTCCGCTTACGGCACGCGGCGGAACTGATGAGACGTAGCGCTGCAGTCGGCCAGGGAGCGGTCTGCACGTCCGGTCCGCGCGCCACGGTCTCGGGCGACTGGCCTGGGGTGCGCCGGCTGACAGGTCTCGTTACCGCAGGACCGGGATCGCTGGTCGGTCGGGAAGCAGAGGAGCCGGAGCAGCAGGAGCAGCCGCCCGGCCTGGATGCCTGGCATCTGACGGGGCTGATCAGCCGCGTCAGAACTCGCCGCGGGCGGGCGAGATCTGCTGCATGAGGCTGATCATGTCAGGGGCGACCCACTCCTCCGCGATCTTGTCACCCTCGAAACGGTAGACCTCGATACTCCCGTAGCTGACCTGACGGTCCGTCGCCTCGAATTGATGAAACGCGCGCCTATGGGTTCCGTGGAAGTGGAGCAGCACCGTGACCCTGTCATCGACGCCGAACATGTCCTGAACATCGATCTTCAGGTCGGGGAATGCCTCGAGCATGCTCTGTGTGCCCAAGCGCCAGACCTCCCGACCGAGCCGGGGCTCAGAGCTGCCGGGCATGTTGGCGATGAAGTTCTCCGTCAGCAGCTCCTGGGCAGCGTCCAGATCACCGCACTCCACAGCCTGGAAAGCTGTGCGCAACAGGGCCATGTTCTTCTCCGCACTGGTAATCATCTCGGTGTCCTCTCCAAGGTGGGGCCCGCGCTCGGTGAATGTTCGGGCAGGTGCCACTCAGTGAAGACCGTGACGTCGCGGCAAGGTCAAGGAGAAGAGCCGAGCCGTCGCCGGCATCGGGCAGTACCCAGATCCGTGATCAGTCGAAACAGACCACGAGGCGCACATGCGCTGGGCCATGCAACTCGGCCCTCACCGGCATCTCACCCGTCGTGATCTCCGACTTCGTCGGCATGAGTCCCATCCCCGCCAGCCACCGAGACGGGCTGGTCGGCGACTGCTGATCCGACCACCTCGCCGCCCGCCCAACCTGGCGAGCGCTCATCGTCAGCACCATGCTCAGCCTGCCTCCGGACGCCGCGCGACGAAGACGAACTCCCGGCCCGGCCGGTCAGGAGCGTCACGCACATCGTCGATCACATACCCGTGCGCGATCAGGTCCGACTCGACCTCCTTGCGCTCACGGAAACGCAACGTCGAATCCGATGTCAGCACTTGCCCGTCCGGGGCCACCACGTAAGTCCACCGGAACGTCACGAGCGGCCAGCTCACGTCGGTCACCTCGACCCAGCTCTCTACCGTGCCGACATCCCGTATCTCCGCGACACAGTGCGATTCCTCGCGGTTCCACTCCTCCCAGGCACGCCTGGCCGGGTCCCGAGTCTCGAACAGAAGGCGCCCGCCCGGCCGCAGTGATTCGTATGCCCTCCACAGAGTCTCGTGCCAGATCCTCTGGTCCACGATGGCCTGAGCCACGTTGGCTGTCATCGTCACCAGATCGACCTGCAGCGGCGGGAGCGCCGACACATCACCGCGGATCCACCGCACCGCCTCGCTGCCCGGCTTCCCCTCGGCGACCTCAATGGACGCCTCAGCGGGGTCGACCCCGACGACCTCGATCCCCCGTTCAGCCAGCAGGAGCGCGAACACCCCTGTCCCGCAGCCGATGTCCAGCACGCGATGTGCTTCGAACTCCTCAGCCATGCGGACGTACGCGTCGAGATCGCTGCGGTCCGGATCAAGCGGGTCGTAGATCGCGGCGAGCCGTGGATGCCGAAAGCACTCGTCAGCCATGCGGTTGAAGGTACGCGCTATCAGTTCCGATCCTCTACTCGCTGTCGCTGTCGCCCGCATGTCGCCGCGCCTCGTACCGGTGGGAGGAGGCGCCGGGCTCCATGATGCGGTATCAGGAGGCAAGTGCCGCGGACGCGCCGATTTGATGGTCGCAAGCCATCTGTGAAGGCTCGCATATATTGACAACGAACGACATTTCCAAACGGTGATCATCGGCAGGCTCAGGAGTCGTATCGTGAAGATCGGTGTTGGCCTTCCGAACCAGACTCGCGATATTGCCCCGCGCCTTATCCCTCAGTGGGCACGAAGCGCTGAGGAGGCAGGATTCTCCACCCTCGCCAGTGTCGGACGCCTCGCGTTCCCGGGGGTCATGGATACGGTCTCGCTCGCAGTTGCCGCTGGCGTCACCAGCCGCATCGGACTGATCAGCACCATTCTCATTGCGCCCGTTTGGCCTCCGGTCCTTCTCGCCAAAGAGCTTGCGGGGATTGACGGTGTGTCCGGTGGTCGCCTCACACTCGGAGTGGGACTCGGAGGCAGCCCGGACGACTTCGTGGTCGAGGGAATCGGCCGCCAAGGGGCAGGCGACCGACTGGATCATGACCTCGAGATCTACCGGCGAGTTTGGCGCGGCGACCCGGTCGGTGGCGGTGTGAATCCGGCGGTGCCCGCGGGGACTCGTGAGATTCCTGTGCTGTTCGGGGGTGCTGTCACAGCAACCTTCCGCCGCGTCGCCCTCTCAGGGGACGGATACATCGGGGCATCAATGCCGACGATGATGGTCGAACCGATGTTCACCCGTGTCAAGTCCGCATGGCGTGATGCGGGCCGCCCCGGCTCCCCTCGGCTTGTCGCGCTCGCCTATTACGCAATCACCGACCCTGAAAAGGGCCGTAGCAACATTCTGGACTTCAGCAGTGCCGCCGGCCAGGACCAGGCTCAGGCCCTGGCCGCGGGCGTCCGCCCGGGGCGAGACGCGGTACGGGCCGCAGTGAGGGAGTTCGAGGACATCGGCACCGACGAACTGATCTTCATCCCTGCCCTCGACAATCTCGAGGAGCTGACACAGCTCGCCGAATGCGTCCTTTGAAGTCCGACTCCGCGGTGCTGAACAATGCAGGGCGCTCAGCGTTCGTGCGGGGCACGCATAGCTTACCGACCCGTGTGACGACAGTGCCGTGCTCATGGCAGCCAGAAGCGCAGTGCAGCACTCCGACCACAAGGCCGAGGGGACATGGAGCCAGCGCCTCCAGGGCCTGCTTGGATGTCGGGAATGATGAACAGTTCCAGAGTGCCCCGTGCTGACGACACCGATTCCGACCGCTTGGCCACCCTGCTGGACCGCGCCGGAACCGGTCGGGACGGTCAGGCTTGGAGCGACCTGTGGACTGAGCTCTACCACAATGGTTCGCTCGAGATCTCCCATCCGCTCGTGCTACCCACACTGGCGGACATGGCCGAGAGCGACCACCCCGACACGGCGGGTTCAGCCCTTCACTTGGCCGGCGCCCTCCTCGTCCAGGCCGACCAACGTTTCGAGGCCCAGGACTGCCGCCGTCAGTACGCACCCGAAGTCGAACGTTTGCTGGCCGCTGCGAACCGGTGGCGCCAGACACTCGCCGACCGCAACGGCTATTGCCACCTGCTCGAGGCCGTCCTGAACCTGGAAGGCGACATCCACTGGGCAGAGGACCTGATCTGGGGCGTCGTCTCCGAGGAGTACGAGCTCGACTGCCCTGATCCAGACTGCTACGCAGCGGTATGGGTGATCATCGGAGAACGGGGCTCCTTCAGCACGTCCGAGGACTACGCCCTCTCCGATGATGCCGAAACACTCCCTCTCCATCCGGCCGCCCCCAGCGCCCTTGACGGTCTCGGGCTCCGCCTCTACGAGTTGGCCCTCTCAGACGGCCACGAGGACGTGGCGCACGCTCTGACCTGCGCCTTCGGTGAGGCAATCTGCCCACAGTGCGAACGGCGCTTCTCCGTGGTCCAACAGGTCGTTGCTCGATCGAACTGACACGCCGCCCGGAGCCGGCCTCCTCGTCCGTTACGCCACCACGGCGAAGCGCGCTCGCTGCCCCGGGGTCGCGGCGTGGGTGAACGGCCGGCTGTCACGGTGCAGACGAACGTCTCTCGGGCTTCGCAGCCATTCCTGGCCCAGGCTTGATTTCCACGGCTGCGGGATGTGCTGCCGCATGCCGCTCCACCGCTGCCGCCGGCCTGCGTCCGCTCCGTACTCAAGTCCACCTCGGGAGCAGTCCTTGATTTGCAGATTCAGGAGAACTTCCCGCCTTCTTCTTCAACGCTCGGAGGCCCGTCCCCCTGAAGCGCGAGGCTGTTCACCGACTCGGCGTCGCGATCCAGCCATGCCACGACGAGGAGGAGGATGCCGGTGGCGATACTGACGCCGGAATTGGTCAGCAGGTCCGCGGTGGCCATGCCGATGGTGCTGCCCCAGTAGGCAAGTTGTGAGGTGGCGTCCCAGAGGATGTACATCAGTGCGTTGATAATGATGATCTTGCGGCGGTCTGCGGCTTGCTTCAGGCCCATCGCGACGATCGTGACTGCGATGATCAGCACGTGGTAACCGGCAACGGCGTACCACTGGAAGTGCCGGGTGGGTGTCAACTCCCCTCCGAGGTAAGCCCGGTCGGTGACCTCGGGAGCGAAGACGAGCACGACGGTCTGGAGCAGGTTGAAGGCGATGTAGATCCAGAGGACGACGCGAAGCGGGAGTCTCATCTGATCATGATGCCAGCTCGGGCGGGCTTCCCCCCGGCGGGAGACGGGACCAGCACCCCAACGCTGGTGACGGTAGGGAACCGGGCGACGACACGGGAGTGAAGTCCGCTGTGGCCGACAGTACTTGCGGCTGCGCTTCCTCAACCGGCAAGTGCTTCTTTCCTCGCAACCACGAGGAGCCTCAGCAATCCCTCCTGCGACAAGTCACGAGGGCGAGAACGCGGTGAGCCCGTGATGATGCCCGTGTCGTCGTGGGCGTAGCTGGTCTCCTCGATGTGCTGGGGTACCGGCTCGCGACCGGCTGGTCTCGGAAAACGCAGATGCCGCGAAGGGCAGTGGTCCGCCACGATCCGTGGGTGTCCGCTGCCCTGTACGAATCGCACGTGACGGTGCGCTGCGCCGACGCCGACGAGTGGCTGCGGCTGCAGCGGTGGGCGGCCGCGGCTGGTCTGAAGCTCACGCACATCGTGCTGGCCCGTGGCCGACTGCGCGACCAGCCCATCCTCACGTTGTCCGGCTCCTCGTCGTACGCCGAGCAAGCCGCCCGCGCGCGGGACGTCGTGACGGGGCTGAGGACGGACGGTTTCGATCCGGTCCGGGTGAAGACCGAGTGCACACCGTGGGCCCCGGAGGTGCCGGCCCGTCTCGGCAGGAACGACGAACGGTACTTCGAGCACCACGTGAAACTGATGCTCAACGCCGGTACGGACCTGGCCGCGCTCGGGGCCCTGGTGGTGCCGTACGGCGCCCATCTGTCGTGGAACGCCCGGCGGGTACGCGCCGGCACGCGGCATGAGCGGTTCGTGACGCAGCGGTGCCGCGAGGTGGGCGCCCACGGGGCGGGGCAGGCGCTGGAGCGGCTGCTGACGGAGCTGGCCGGGTTCGTGATGCTGAACGTGGAACGGGAGTTCGTGCTGCACGACAGTGACCTGTCCTTGGACGACGGTTGGATCGAGGATCCTGTGGAGGTACGGACATGAGCGGGACGGAATGGGAGCGGTTCGGCTGGGGAAGCACCGAACTGCCCCGGGAGCCGCTGGACGAGACCACCCGCAGGGTCGAGGATCTGCCGAAGACGTTGCAGTGGGTGCCAGGTGACGACGTGGTGCAGCGTCCCGTCTTCGACCCGTCGCAGAAGCACCACCGGAACGCCTATCGCGCGACCGACCCACGATTCGGCGACCCGGCACGGAGCGCGGCATGGCGGACCGCCCGGCGCCGAGCACTTCACCTCGTGCTGGACGCGATAGCTGCATCGCCATGGGGAGATGCCTTGGTGCTGCGGGGCAGCGTGCTGATGTCGGTGTGGTTCTCGGACTCCGCCCGCGAGCCGGGTGACCTGGACTTCGTCGTGGTGCCCCACACCTGGCAGATCGACGACGGCCGCACGGAACGAATGCTGCAGGGCATCGCCGCGGCGGCACAGACGCTGGCCGACGCTCGGGAAGATGAGATCGGGATCTCGGCGCGGGGCGCGGTGGTCGAGGACATCTGGACCTACGACCGTGTACCGGGCTGCCGCATGGTTCTGCCGTGGGACTCGCCCGGGCTGCCCGGCGGCCATGTTCAGCTCGACTTCGTCTTCAACGAGCGGCTGCCTGAGGCTCCGGCGCCGGCTGAGCTGCCGAGCGGCACGGTGGCGCAGGCGGCGACGCCGGAGCTGTCCCTGGCCTGGAAGCTGATGTGGCTGGTCAACGACATGCACGCGCAGGGTAAGGACCTGTACGACGCCGTGCTGCTGGCCGAGCGGCATCCGCTCCGCTACGAGCTTCTGCACGAGGTGTTCCGGCTGTCGGGCGAATGGCCGTACCCGCACCGCGAGCGGATCTTGCTCGAGGACGTGGTGGAGGCCGTCGGATATGTGGAATGGAACCACTTCGTCACCGAGTACCCGCAGTTCAGGGATGCCGAGCGGGAGTACGCGGACCGGCTGGTGCGGGCCGTGACGCCGACGTTCGAGAGGGCCTGAAGCCGCAAGCCGATGTCAGTGGCGGTCGCTAAGGTGCACTGCCATGGACGCTGCTGATCTTGACCGCCGGGCACGGACTCTGTCCGGCTGCGTTCCTCCGCTCCTGGTCTCCCGGCTTCTTGAGCTCGGCCACGGAGACGAGGTGCAGTTCCAGGCCGGCCGTGGGGAACGGTTCTGCGCGCGTGAGTGGACGTGCCTGCTCAGTGAGCGGGGACGGCAGTCAGAGGCTTTGGACGTGCTCGCTCCCTACGTCGCGACGGGCTGGTGGCCGGCGGTCCAAGCCCAGGCGGAACTGCTGGAGCGCTCGGGCCGGCCGGAGGAGGCCATCACGCTGGCCCAGCCGTACGCCGAGACCGGAGGGTGCGCCCTGGAGTTCTTCGCGCGGCTGCTGGCCCGGCACGGACGTCAGGATGAAGCGGTCACATTGCTGAGTGCCGGAGTCGACGACCGGCTCCTCGCCACCGCTCTGGTCGACGTGGCCGATGCGGCGGGTCGGCACGAGGACGCCGCCGTGCTGCTGGCGGCCCGGATCCCGGACCAGCACCGGTGCGACAGTCCGTGGTGCTGCCGCGGCCTCGACATCGACACGGCGATCGGGCTGCTTGCCACGGTCCGTGAACGTCAGGATCGTGTCGACGAAGCCATCGCCCTGCTGCGGACCCGCCACGGCACCTCCTTCAACGGTCGCGACCAGCTGGCCGACCTGCTGGCGAGGCACGACCGGATCGAGGAACTGCGCTCTTACGCGGCATCCGAGTACCTCGGGCACGCCGCGCAACGTCTCGCCGAAATGCTGGAGGAGCGCGGGGATGTGGAGGGCGCGATCGCCGTGTACCAGCAGCCGGGCGACTCATCGCTCCACCGGCGTCATGGCACCGTCCATCTGGCACAGCTCCTGGCCCGGCACGGCCGCGGCGACGAGGCGATCGAGGTGATGCGCGCGCTCGCGGACTCACCCGGCGGTGCGGAGGACTGGATCGTCGACGCGCTGTGCACCCTGTATGCCGACCACGGCCGCTCGCGGGACGGCATTGCGTACCTCGACTCCCTCAACCGGGGCAGCGGCGGCGAGGAGGAGGAGTGGCTCTTCTTCAGGATGCGGCTTCTGCTCATGATCAACTGCGGTCTGACCGATGAAGCGATCGAGCACGCTCGGGCGCACCCCGACAGCGACACCTGGTATGCGGCCTGGACCATCGCCGAGTTGCTAGCCGATGCCGGATGGATCGAGGAGGCCGTGACCGTACTCGAACCGCACGCCTCCGCCAACCGCGAGCTTCTGGCCGGCTACTTGATCGAGCTCGGCCGAATCAAGGACGCTGTAGCACTCCTTCAGCAGCGCACATCCGAGCCGGTCACACCGACACCCGTCTGGTCGGGCACATTCTCTACCGAACCTCCCGTCTGACGCCGCCCCTTCCAGGGCACATTCCTCGCTGGTCACCCCAGGTCCAAAGGGCGGTTGGGCCTCTTCAACCCACAACCGTGCCCTGCCGGTCATTGGCGTATCGTGACAACGCGCAAATGAACGTGTGTTGGTCGGGTGCCGGACTGCATTGATCAGCCGATAAGTGTAAGGAGCGGCATGGCGCCCTCATCTGCCCCCAATCCGATGGACCTGGGTATGGACGCAGCCGCCCGGGACGCATCGTCGATCCCACTGACCATCGGAGCTGTGCTCGACCTGGCGGGTGCCGTCCCGTCCCTCGATGACCTACGGGAGCACGTTGCCGCCAGCCTTTCCCGGCTGCCCACTCTCACCCACCATCTCGCAGGTCCCCGCTTGCGGGCCCGGTGGGTGTACGACCCGCTCCCGAACCTGGAGGTGCGGGTGCGGGAGCGGGTGGTCGAAGCCGGTGGGCTCGATGCCGCGCTGGACGAATTGATCGCCCTCCCGTTGCCGGATTCGGGCCCTCCGTGGGACCTGTGGCTTCTGCGCGGCCACGCCACCGGGACGTACACGCTCTGCTACCGGGCCTCGCACACCACGCATGACGGCATCGGCCTGCGCAACACGCTGTACGCCCTCTTCGGAGGGGCGACGCCGGACGCCCCTCACGAGGGACGGGCCACCGCGGCGAGTTTCGCACGCGCGCTGAGGGCGCAACTGGGCTCCCTCACCCGCGCCGAGGTCTGGAACGATCCCGCCACTCCCCTGACCGGCGAACGGACGCGGGGCTGGGCACACGTATCCACCGAGTTGCTGCGCAAGAAGGCGGCGGCGGCAGGCGGAAGCAGCAACGACGCGTCCCTGGCCTGCCTGGCGTACGCCCTGCGCGAGTGGACCACCGAGCACTGGCCACGCGGCAGGAGCAAGCGGTTGAGCACGGTCGTGATGGTCGACGGCAGGAGCTCCGAGGAGTGGAACCGGCCAGGTAACCTCTTCGCCTTCGCCCCGATCAACCTGCCCTGCCACCTGCCCACCTTCGACGAGCAACTGGCGGCGGTGATTGCGGCCACCCGCTCCGTGAAGCATCCGTCGATGCGTCGTACCCTGCGCACACTGATGGAACGCACACCAGCGCGCTCCTACTACGCGGCGGCGCGGAAACTCACGACGCCCGAGCGGGCGACGGTGGACACCTCGCACGTGGCGTTCCACCGCCCTCTGTGCCACGGGGACGCGCCCGTCACCTCCGTCCGCATGTTCACGTGGCTTCCGCAGAACCATCCGCTGTCAATCATCTCGTGCAGCTACGCGGGCACGACCAGCGTCCACTTCGTATCGGACGCCGCACTGCCGGGTCTGGCCGACCTCCCGCGGCGGTGGACCGCGGCACTCGACGCGGCAGGAAGTCCGCCCGCCTGAGGAACCGCAGGTGCGGCCGCGGACCCGGCCGGGCAGACTCGACCGGACGGGATCCGTCGAGCGCCCGTCGGCTGCGCCTGTCATCAGCCCGTGGGCTGAGGCGATCCTCAAGTCTCGGCCACGCGAACCGGCCGACCCCCAGAACGAGAAGGAGAGCGTCGTGACCAGCAGCCTCGGACGAAAGCTGCTGAGGCGACTCCGCCGCCAAGCTGAGGTTGCAGGCGTCCTCGAGCACGTGCCCGAGAGCCACCTGCCCGAGGACCGTCTGCCCATCAGGCCGACAGCACAGCAGCTCCGCGAAGCCACAGCCGCCGTCGAGTCTCGTCACGTGCGCGACGCCGATGAGCTGGCCGGTCTGCTGCTCGCCGTCGACCGCGACGGTGACCCCGAGTTGCTCGCCGGGACCGGACAGCTCCTGATGCAGGCATCCCCCCGTGTGTGGCTCCTGCTCAACGATGCGATACGTCGTGCGTGCTGGCATGCTCCGAGCTGGTCGGCGGTCGCGGTGCAGCGGCTCTCGCACGGCGAATCTTCCGCGTTCGGGCTCACTCTCACTGCCTCCCACCCCGACGGCCACGTCCGTGAGGCCTCCGTGGCGCATCTGGCCGAACTCCACGACGACCTGGCGATGCCAGCGCTGACTCTGCGGGCTTCGGACTGGGTGTCCCAGGTCCGCGATCGTGCCCGGTCGGCGCTTGAGCACCGCCTCGGCGAACTCTCCGGCACGACGCTGGTCGCGACCGCGGGAGTTGCTTTGGCCCTGAGAGACAGACGTGTGGGCCGCTGGCTGGCCGACCGCATCGACAGCGTGTTCCGCGAAGGGCCGCCGGAGTTGCTGACCGCCGCCCTCGCCGCCCCGGACTGGCGCACCCGCCGCAGCGCACACCTGACCGCGCTCGCCGCCGGCAGGCTCGACCTGGCGCAGATGCTCCACGGCGCCCGACACGACGGTGACCTGCTGACTCGGATCCGGTGCGCCGAAGCCGCGGTGAGGACCGCGACCGCAGCCGGATCCGTTCACCTCGTCCGTCCCCTGCTGTCCAGCAGTACTGCAATGGTCCGTGCAGAGGCGGTGCACACACTGGCCCGAGAGGGCGACATCGCCCCCGCCGTCGCCTCGCTTGCCGAACGCAATCCAGTCGTACGGGCCGTCGCCCAGGCCGCGCTGCGCCGTGCCGGGTCCGACCCCGTGGAGCACTACCGGCGTCTCCTCACGACTCCGCTTCCCCAGCCCGGGGCCATCGCCGGCCTCGGTGAGACCGGAACGGCGGACGACGCTCGCCTCATCGCGCCCTGGCTCGAACACCCGCAGCCCCGCGGACGCGCAGAAGCCGTACGCGCACTGCGCCGCCTTGGCGCAGCCGACCCGGACACCCTCGCCGCGATGCTCACCGACCCGTCCGGCTCGGTCACCCGGCAGGTCGTGATCGCGCTGCGCCCTTGGGCATCCCGCCTCGACCTGCAACGCCTACGGGACCTCCTCGACGAGAGCAATCCGCAGCACATCCGCATGGCCGGCTACCGGTTGCTGTACGAACGGGACACCTGGACTCGACTGCTCATCGACCTCGAACTCGTGGCTGACCCGTCCCCCGCGATGCGCAGCCGGGCCGGCAACGACATCACCGTCTGGCTCACACGCGAGGCCGCCACCACGTACTCGGTGCCGCACGGCCGTACTGCCGACGCACTCGCCGAGCGGCTGTCCGTCGCCCAAGACCTACTCGGCCCGGACCGGGTCCGCCTCCTGCGCTTTCACCTCGGGCTCAAACCCTCCTCAGACACCTGAGCCCCGATCGCAGAAGCGTGCGCCCATCGCTTCCTCCTCCGCTCCAAGGCAGCTCAGCACAGCCACGGTGAGCTGATCAAGAGCCGCGACAACCAAGTCGGCCACACGGCCGAGTACTTCGGCGCAGCCGGCGGCCAGGTCGGCCAGTGTCTGCTGCTGGACCGGATCGACGGACAGCACCCGGCTGTGCTCAACCACGAGCCAATCGGCCACCCATGAGCACGCCGCCGGGTCAAGGACGGCCTTCCTCCGGTTCGATCGCGCAGCCCTCGCCAACGGAAAGTGCGGCAGTCGCAGATCAAGTTGTCCGAAGAAGTGGGTATAGCCCTGCCGGGAGATGGGGGAACGGGGTATGAGAACACTCTGGTCGGCACGGCTTGCGGTGCTCATCGGGCTGCTCGCCCTGCTCGTCCTGCCCGAAACCGGCATGTCGGCGGTGGCATGGGGGGCCGAACAGGACAACTGCCACTCCCTGCCGTTGAAGGATGCGAAGGTCACCACCTCCGTACGGCTCGAACACGACGGCCAGGACTACACGAGAGCCGAGACCGACCTTGTCGTCCAAGTGCCCAAGGCATGGAAACCGGCGGCGGATCTGCTGCTGAACGGGGACACCGAGCAGTACCGCGCGGCCATGCGGTGCGTGTTGCGCTACCCCGATGAGCTCTATCCGTACCGGGACACGGAGTGGCGACCGTGGCCGCCCAAGGTGACGGTCCAGAAGAAGTGGATCACGGTCGAGCACCGGGCCGTCACCTACGTCGACGACCTGCGTGACCGGGACTTCGGCACTTGGCGCATCAGCGCCGGCAGGCGGTACTGGACGCTGACATTGGTGCATCCTCCTGCCCTGGGGACTGCCTGGTGGCAGGAGATCACTGTCGACCTCGGTGGACGCGCTGCCCGGTCGATGACACCGGTCCCGACCAAGGGATCGGACACGAAGGTGATCTGGACCCGGGCCAAGGCCGGTGGCGAACCGCCCCAGGTGGAGGTCCGCATCCAACCTCCGGCGACCAAGGCCATGATCGCGCGCTGGAACGAGGCACCCTGGTACTTGGTGCGCTCTGGAATCTGGCTCTCCTGGGAGACACCACTCTTGCCCGTGCTGCTCCTCCTGGTGCGCCGACTGTCCCGTGCGCCGGCCACATCGCTCGCGACCCCGGCCGAGGACGCCACCCGGCGCAACCTGCTTATCTGGGCCTGGGTGTGGTTCGCTGGCGCGCTGGTGTTCGAACTGGACGACCAGCTCCCCAGCATCGCCCAGGACTACGAGGTGTTCACGTGGTGGCCGGACTACCGGGCCCTCATACACTTCGGACTGGCCGTGTGCGGAGGAGCCGCCCTGTGCCTCTTCGGCAGGCCTCGGTGGTACGCCATGCTGGCGGTCGGCGTCGCGACGGCCTACACCGGCTTCTTCGTGGGTCTCCCCGGCCAGCTAGGGCAACCCGAACATCTCTGGCTCTTCACCGAAGACGTCACCACCATCGAACACCTGCAGGTCACAGGCCAGTTCCTCTGGCTGGCCCTCGCCTGCGTCTGCGTGGCCTTCGTCTGGCTCGTGGGCTTCTTGTCCGTCCTTCAGCGGTTGCGCGCCGCCAGGCACATCCAGGTGGCCGACGAGCCGCAGCGGGGCTACTTCCCCTGGTGGGGCCTCGTCCTGTGCGCCGTGGCCGCGACGGCCGTCGTCGCCCTCTGTGTCTGGGCCCAGCACAACACCTTCGAGGATCAGTCCTGGCTGAGCAGGGCCGACGATTCCTACGACCGATGGCACTTCGTGACCCTCTACGACGAACTGGTCTGGTTTCCCTCCAACTGGCCGGACTGGTTCCCGGGCACGATCTGCTGGTGGTACGGAGGGATCTTCGCACTGCTCTCCGTACTCTCGGCCCGCGCCGCGGCCCCCGGTGGTTCACCGCTGTCCCCCGACAGACCGGAGCTCCTGGTCATCACCGTGTACTTCGTGCTGTCCGTCGCGCCGATCCCCGGATGGTACGTGGGCCTGTCCTTCTTGCTGCTGAGCGCGGCCCTCGTTCTGCTCACCGGGCTCTTCCTCCGCGTCGTGGGCGAACGGCGTTCCGTGCTGTCCCGGAAACTGGAGAACGGCACGCCGCTGAGCGAGGTGATACGGGAGTCCGATCGCCACTGGCTGTTCGATTCCGCCCGCAAGTACCGCGACCTGCATTCCCAGTTGCGCCGCCTGGAGCAGGGTGACCAAGACGCCAAGCGGGAGGAACTGGAGGAGCAGCTGGACCAGCTGCATCGCTGGAACCCCGACGACACCGCCGGCCCGCACGCGGGCGAACGACTGCCGGACTCGGTGGACGCCGTCGAGCTCGCACTGGCGTGGGGCCCACGTGACACCTGGTGGCACAACGGGCAGCGCGCCGCCCTCCTCGCAGCGTTGTTCGCCCTACCCGCCACCGGGGTCTCGTTCTGGGCGGACAACGTACGCGGGCCCCTGTGGAGGGATGTGGCCAACAGCGAGTTCGGTGTCATCGGCCTCGTGGACCACGTGATCACGTCCGAATTCATCTGGGCCGGGGCCGGTTTCGTGCTGGGCGCGCTGTGGCGGGTGCTGCCCGGCCGTCGTGGCCCGGCGAAAGCTGTGGGCCTTTCCGTCGTGTTCGCCACGCCCGTGGTCGCCCACTGGATCATCAGCACGGCGGTGGGCCAGCCGATCGGAACACTGGCCCTCCACGTGGCACTGACCCTGCTCGTCCTCACCTCGACCGGTGTGGCGATGGACATCGACACATTTCGCCAGGAAGGCCACTACTGGCCTACGAAGGCCGCCCTGCTGCTGTCCATATACCAATTGCGCACGGCGTCGGTGCAGCTGGCGTTCTTCGTGGCGCAGGTCGTTGCGCTGGTGGGCGTATGGCAACAACTCAAGGGGAACGACCCGATGGTCCTGATCCAGCCGGAGGACCAGATCGGCAGGTCGAATGCGGAGCCACCAGGTGACGACACCGCTCCCTAGTTCTTCAGTCTGGTTCGGCGATCTCGCATCGGGCCTGGCCGGAGACAGTTCGACCAGACAGCCCGGGACCGGCTCGCGGACCGTTCCGGCAGCTGGAGTTGGTGATCAGTCTCAGGGCGCTCAGCTCGCCCGCTGAGGCCGCGTGTACTCACCCAGGTCTTCAGTCGGCCGCGACCGTCTGTCAGCGCTCTGCGGCATGATGAACGCCGTGAATACCGAGATACTCGTCGACATCTGGCAGCGCCTTCTCGCCGACCCTCGCAAGTCGTGGGTTCTGTTCGAACACGGTACCTGCGTCGTGCTCAGTACCCCCGAAGGGGACCTTGCCGAACAGGCCACCCACATCCTCCGGGAGTTCGGCCCTGTGCATGCGGGGTCTTCAGCAGGAGACTTCGGGGTGATAGACGTCCAAGGAGCCGACGGCTGGGTGGTCACCGGACACCACCCGGATGTCCTCACCTATGTCGCGCTCGACGAGCCCAGTGGTCAAGAAGACTTTGCCGTCGGGCTGTGCGGACGTTCCCAGCGTCATCAGGACGGCACCGACTTGCACGTTGTCCACGTCGAGGACAGGAAGGACTCTGCGGGGCTTGCGTGAGAAGGGCTGCGGTGGCGGCGGTGCTGCTGACGGGTTGCGGTGGAGGACGTGGTGACTCGAAGGCCGAGCCGAAGGCCAACGCCCGGTCGGCTGAAGCGGTGGCCAAAACGGCAGTCACGGTCGAGGCGGTGCGCGACGGCCTCGTGGCGGCGGTCAAAGCCGCAGGCGTCGGACAGCCCGAATTCCTGGCTCACTCCACCGATCGCGACAGCACATGCGTAGTAAAGGCCACAGTCCCGACCAGCACCACTCCGGACACGAAGGCCGTCAAACGGGTGATTGCCAAGCTGAAAATGCGGGGCTGGCCGGAAGAAGGCCGCGCGGTTCAGAGCGGCCGAGATATCTGGCTGCTGAGCAAAGAGAGCTGGACTGCGAGCTTAGCAATTGGAGCCTGATCCTTGTGTTGTAGAGGCAGGCGACGGCTCTGGGGGTGGTTCACGGCGCCGCCAGCGGTCCTCCATGAAGGGGGACTGCTCGGCCGGAGTGATCTTGCGGGGGTGCATCTGCTTCTCAGTGGTGCCCACTGCCGTCCGTCGCGCCATCTGTACGAGGCGTCGTCTCCGCGTGATCCTCCGCGTTCGCCACAACCGCCGCCTCCAGAGCATGCCGTTCCTCGATACGTGCGACGACACGCTGACGAGCCAGTTTGCGGGCGGCACGTAGTTTGCCCTCCGCCGCGAACAACGGGATCCACAGCAGCCAGCCCCAGGCGCTGAAGGTGACCACTCCGGTGGTGACGAGCAGGCGGTTCACGCCGAGGGCCGCGACACACGTGATCACGTAGGCGACGGTGCGGTGGGTCAGCAAGAAGCGCAGGGGCGCGTTCGCCCGGCCCTGCAGCAGCTCGAGCGCTGCGGCCAGTTCCGCTTCCCGCACGTCTTCTCCCGCGGCCGCCGGGCGGGCTGCGTCGGCGGTGCCGGCGCGAAGCGCACCAGCCACCCGCTCGCTCAGTTCGGCCGACTCGGCCTGCTGTAGCTCGCCGCGGCCTGCGGCTGCGACCATGTCGTCCCAATATCCGCGGCCGGCCCAGCTCAAGGCGTCGTCAACGCGCTGGCGCTCCGGCGACCCGGCAGGCGCCAACTCATCGATGCGCGCCCGCAGGGTAGCCACCTGCCCGGCCCTGGCCGGATAGTCGAAGGCGTCCGCGCGCAGACACAGCTCCAAATAGCAAACGAGCAGCCCCAGGTCGTCGGGAGCCAATGCCAGACCACGCCGGTAGGCGCGCTCCGCCTCGGCATCGTGATCGTCCTCGTCCTCCGCGGCGTGCGCCTGCCCCAGCCACCGGTACAGCACCGCCGTCGGCCCCACCTGGTCGAGCCCTGCCTGTGCCGTCCGCCGCACGGCGGCGAGTCCACCAGCTGCGTACAGCTCCGAGCACTGCTGCGCATACTGCTGCGCTACGTCCATGTCCCACCCCGGTTGTTCAGACCAGTACCTTCAACCAAGGCAAGATCCACGTCAAGATCTATATGACCGGCCCGCCACAGAGCCTCGGCCAGGACCCGCAGCGCCAAAGGCTCTGGCTGAGGCCCTGCGCGAGCATCAAGGGATCCATGAGGAGCTGCGGTGCAACGACTGAGCATCCGTCCCGACACGTGTGTTGGGCTGCCACAGGTAGGAACGCCTGATGCATCTGACGCCACAGAATGCCTGTCCGGCACGCACGGTGGCTGGCTTGCGTCGATCACCGGATCGCCACCTCGCGGCGGCGACAGGCCGCGAAGAGCACATGCGGCGCAGCCGTCCGCCGCCACCGGAACCGGGTCGTCAGCCTGACGCTAGGGTGACCTGCGAAACCGCCCAAGGAGCATTCGAATGAGGCTTGAACTCGACCCGCCTCGAGGCGTCGGCGACCTGACACCGCTGCTCCTGGCTACGGCGGCTGAGCGCGAGGAGTGTTTCTCCGGCCGCGCTTCACGGCAACCCGGCCCTGGTCGAAGGCAGGGCTGGGGCGCGCTCGCACTGTCGTCGGGGCGGCGCGAGGTGCGCCGCCCCGACGGGGCGTCAGCGGGCTGAGTCGAGGGCGCGGGCGTCGCCGGCGATGAGCGCCGCACGGTCCGCGTCGAGGGACTTGCCGGACTGCACCTTCGCCCAGGTGGCGAGCAGCGAGTACTGCTTCAGCCCCAGCATTGCCGTCATCGAGCTGATGGAGGCTTCCTTGGCGCCCGAGGTGAAGATCAGGTGCGCCAGGCCTGTCGGAGTGGCCTTGAGGGTGAAGGTCCGGGTGTCCTCGGCGGTGCCGCCGGCACCCGTCGCCACGGCGCGCAGTGTGTGCGGTCCGGTCGACAGGGTGGTCAGGTCCATGGGAGTGCCGGCCGGGACGGGCTTACCGTCGAGGGTGAGGGTCACCGAGTCCGCGTCGTCGCTCTGTACGGTCGGCAGCGGCGACTGGGCCCGGTCCAGCACCGCGTCGGCGGCGGGAGAGGTGATGGCGACCTTCGGCTTCGCCGGGGGGATCGACTGGCTCTGGCGGTAGGCGTTGTTCCAGCCGATGAGCTCGGTCGGCCGGTTGGTGATGATGGCGTCGACGCCCGCGCTTTCCAGGGACTTCCAGCGGTCGGCGCTGTCCACGGTCCACACCATGACGGCCACGCCGGCCTTGTGCAGGTCGGCGATGACGGACGGATTCTTGCTGATCGCGCTGTCCTGCGGGTTGTACGCGGCCAGGTGCAGTTCCTTGGCGAGCGCGACCGGGTCCGCGTCCAGGTTGCTGCGCAGAAGGCCGAGCGGCAGGTCAGGGGCCAGTTCGTAGGTGTAGCGCAGGGCGTCGACCTCGAAGCTCTGCACGAAGACGCGCCCGGTCATGCCATGCGCACGGATGGTGTCCACGATCGTGGCCACCTCGGCCTTGGTGTGCGACCCCTTGATCTCGAGCAGGAGGTCACCACCGCGAGTGCGCAGGTCGTCCAGCTGGGCCGCGAGCGTGGGAACGCGGGCTTCCTTGTAGTGGGGCGCGAACCAGGAGCCGGCGTCGAGGCCGTCGAGCTGGGCCGAGGTCAGCGAGCGGATCGGGCCGGTGCCGTCGGTGGTGCGGTCCACGGTGGTGTCGTGGAGGATGTACGGCACGCCGTCCTTGCTGGGCTGGACGTCGTTCTCGATGAAGTCGGCACCACCCCGGCGGGCGATCTCCTGGGAGACCAGGGTGTTCTCGGGGGCGGCCGAAGAGGCACCGCGGTGGGCGATGACGGTCAGCGGGGATCCGGCCGGGCGGATGTAGCTCCGCGGCGGGAGTTCGGTCACCTTGAGGTCGTCGTATGAGGCGGAGGCGCCGTTCACCAGCAGGCCCTGGATGCCGTCGGCGGAGCGGGCGACCTTGGAGGTCCGCATGACCTCCTTGCCGTCGAAGTACCAGACGGCCTTGGTGCCGTGAACCTCGGCGGCTATCTTCACGTCCTTGCCGGTACCCGCGGCGAACGGCGCCGCGTGGGTGTCGGTGACGTTCCAGGTGTTCGAAGGTGTGCGCTGGGCGAACTCCAGGCCGTTGGCGGCCGTGGTGCCGGTCCGCATGGTGGCGATGGACCACGGGACTGCCCCGCCCGCCGGCATGTCGAGACCCATCGCGGTCCAGCGGCCGTTGTCGACGACGGACTCGAAACGCGCGGTGACCTCGATCCGGAAGTCGTTGAGGTGCTCACCGAAGGTGATCCGGCTCAGCTGGGACGAGTTCGAAGAACTGCCGTACAGGCGGCCGTCCCTGACCTGCCAGGTACCCTCCGCCGCCTTGAATCCCTCGGGGAGGGTGTTCCCGGAGAAATCGGAGGAGACAACGACCCGTCCTGCGTCGGCGCCAGCTTCCGGGTCGGAGTCCTCGGCGAAGGCGATCGTCGGAAGGGACACGGCGACCAGCGCCGACGCGAGCAGCGCGACGCGTGTACGGGGGGTATGTGAGGTACGAGGCATGCGGGCGACGTTAGGAAGCCGTAGCGATCATGCAGGGCCCCGCAGGTGAACTCTGGTTGTCGGCTGGGGGTCCAATCGACCCGAGGCAGTCGGCTACGCCCGAGGGCCTGCCGGCCAGGGCCGTCTCCCGACTGGCCAGCTGTTCACATTCAGCCGGTACGGACTGACGTTCCGCAGCCGTCAGCCCGGCGCCGCATCCGTCACGTGCTGAGCCGGGAGCAGGCCGAGACGGGCCACGTCAGACTTGGACGAGACACGAATCGGCGACCTCGTCCCCCGGGACCAGCTGGAGTCTCCGACGCCCGGTTCCGGGCACAACCGGAGCAGGTAGTCCACCTTTCTGCACAATCCATGTTGCCTGTGGCCCATCAGGACAATCGCCAGATGATGAAATATCCGCGACTCGTTCTCCCCTGCAATTCGGCCCGGACTTGCGCAATGAGTTGAATGGCGTCGTCCATCAGTTGGGCACGGGCTGCCGCTCGTGCAGGCCACGCGTTCCACGGCGAACCGGTTTCGATACTGACGTTGTCGACCTCGCCGTTCGACTCAGTCCAGGTCACGAGCTGTGGAAGCCGTAGGCCATCAGTGGCGACGAGCCCCATGAGCTTTCCGCGAAGAGCCGCGTACCTCACGTGGATGACGTCGGAGGCGTAGAGGTCGAGAAGGTTGTCGACCTCTGGATTGATATTCCATTCCTCGACTGACAAATAGGGCTTGGCGACTTCGTCCAGTTCGTCGAGCGCTTCGAGCAGTCGGTCTGACCACTTGATCAAGGACAGATAGGGTCCGGCTCGTTTGTCGCGTAGATCCTGCGCATGTGATCGCTCGTGAAGCGCCCGTTCTTGAACGGCGGACAGCCGCTCTTGCGATTCGAGCGTGTCGCGTGTGTTCTCCCGCTGTGCACGCAAGGAGAGCAGTGTCGTCACCAAGCTCGCGACAACCGCCAACCCTGCGACTCCTGTAGACGCCAGACTCACGATGATCTGGGGCTCCACGAGTGTCTGCCTCCCAGGGCTTCGGCATCGTCGGTGGGCGAGGACACCAGCGAGATCACCCGCTTTGCCCCGCTGCTGGACACCGTCATCAATCTGCTCTACCCCGCGATGTCTCAGGCCATCCATATCGAGCACCGCATCGACGGAATGACCAGCAGGAGCGTCTGCGCAACCATCAACATCACCGCCGCACAGGGCCCCGCACGAACTCGCGCCGATCTTCCGCAACCACCCAAAAGGTGCCCTGCACCATATCCACGACACGGCGCTACCCAGGGGACACCTCGACTCCAGGGACCAGGTGGCACACCGCGCCTGACGGCGACCTGGCGCAATCTCGCACTGCCCCCTACCGGTAGCCGTTGGGCGGCGACACGACCAGCCCGGAGGCTGCCGATCCCGTATGGGCCCTTCAAGAGTGGCCGCGAGGCCCGACGCGGACGGCGAAGGATGTCTCATCTACCCTGGCCCGATGACGGATGCGGTGGCATTCCGGGTCGGTGACGTGCTCTCTGTCGCCTGCCCCTTCACTCCGACCAGAGTCGAACGAGGTCTGACATGGGATCACGTCTCGGTGCGGTGGCCGTGGTGGGAAATCGACACCGACAGCGATTTCGTGCACTGGAACGGAATCGTCGCACTGGGCCTGGACAGCAACCGGCGCGTCTCGCCTGACGTGGAAGCTGAGCTGTTCCGAACCGACCCTCCGCCCGAGCACCTGAAGGCCGGAGACATCTGCCAGGTCGGAATACGACCGACCGTGGTTCACGTCACGGACGTCGACCACCACGACCCTCCGCTCGAAACAGGCTGGCTCCCGCGCCCCACACTGAGTGTGACTGTGCTGCGCCAAGGCCTGTCCTATCGGGAGTATCCGGACGAGAGTCATCTCAACGGCGCCGGCTACACCATCCACCCAGGTGACGGGATCCCGTTCACCATCGAGCTGTTGATGCGCCCCTACGCATTTCTCCAGACCGGCGACGAGGTCGCCGACACCGCTGGGCGCGCATGGCGATTCGACGGACCTTGGGACTGGACCCCCTTCGACGGAGCACAGACCGGCGTCGTCCCTCAGTGGCCGCTGATACTGCTGACCCGCGCGGGGTCACCATGCTCCGACACCCACGCGGAAGCAGTGACTGCAGGCACGGCGACTGGTTCCCACCAGGAGACCGTCCAGCGCTGGATGTCTCTCACCCAGGCTTCGCCCACACCGTAGCCCGACGACATTGCCGTCTCCAGGCCATCCAAACCGTGCTGGTACGCGCTGGTGACAGCGGCTCGGCGCAGCATCTGTGCTCATAGTGAGCCAGTTCAGCGGTCGAGCGCGGGCAGGTGCGCCAGGCCGGTCTCAACCATGACGCGGTCCACGGTCTCACGCAGGGGGCTTTCGGCGCCGATCACCGTCTCGATACCGCCGGGCAACAGATCGCACGGCCGGTACCAGTCACGCAACTGCGTCTCGCTGACAGCGTCCGCGATCGGCTTGGTGGCGTGTCGGGCAAGAGTCTCGGCGAAGGGCACGTCGAGGTAGTAGCAGTGGGTCGGGCCTCGGTGGTCGGAACGTAGCCGGGCAATCATGTCGCCGTAATGGTCGGCGTAGAGGATGCCTTCGACGACGACGTGATATCCAGCGTCCAGGGCGTAGCGGGCGGTCAGGTCGATCAGGCCGATGTTCGCAGCGCCCGGCCGGTCCCGCTCTCGAAGCACTGCACGGCGGAGATTGTCCTGGCCGACCAGGGCCAGTCCGCGGCCGAAATCCTCGCGGAGGCCGGCCGCGACGGACGACTTGCCGGAGGCGCTGTTGCCGCGCAGCACGACCAGCCGGGTTCCTTCGGTTCCCACCTTCACACCGGAAACGCTACCGGTGGTGACACCACTTGAGGTATTCCCCAGCAAAGCTCTTGCCTCAGCGACCACTGTCCGTAATGAGGAGTCTCTTGAGCCGGCACAGAAGCAGTGATGGCCAGGAGAGCGGCTGCGAGAGAACCCGGGCCAGAGCGATGCGAGGTGTGTAGCGGACCGCTACCAGCGCGACACCGTATTGCGCCTCACCAGCCCGGCGAAAGCAGCCTGGAGGGCTGCTGCTGCGTCACCTTCGGACGCATGACGACGCTGCGGTCGTGGGCGATCCGCGCGCGCACCCCGGCTGATCAAGGACTCCGAGTCGTTCTCATCAGCTCTTCACGACCTCGGCAAGCTCGATGAGGGTGTCGATGCGCCAGTCGGCAGCAGCCACCACCTCAGGGGCGTCAGCCCACAGATGTCCCAGCGGCCCACGGCGCAGGTGCGCCACCCGCAACCCGGCTGCCTTCGCCGGGAACACATCATTGGCGGGATGGTCACCGACATATACGACCGCCTGCGGAGCCGCCTGCGCGACCTCCAGCACCCGCTGGAAGAACGCAGCCTGCGGCTTCGCCACGCCCCACTCTCCCGAGGTCACAATAAGGTCCGCCGGAATATCCAAGCCACGCAGCAACTCGCCGGCGCGCGATGACTGATTGCCCGCGACGACGACGCGCAGGCCAGCACTCCGGAGCATGCTGAGAGCCGGGCGAACGTCGTCGTACAGATCGCTGTCGTCCAGGTACTCGCCCTGGCCGGCCGCTTCACGGGCACGGTACTCAGCCGCGACATCGATGCCCGGACGTATGAGTCCCAGTGCATCCGCGTTGTCGCGGCCCTGAGCGACAACGGCACCCACCATGGCGGAGAGAGTATGACGCGACACATCCAGCCAATCGGCCCACGACGCCCAGTACCGATCATCACGAATGATCGTCTCGCCGACGTCCAACACGATGGTCTCAATCACGCTGAGAGTCTACGACGCAACGACGGGACCCCGGCCGAGACAGTCAGGGCACCTGGGTGCTGATGGCGACAGTGACACATTGGCCTCCGCCAGAGCTCTGCCGATGTGGCTCAGTCGCCCGAGAACCCGAAAATCCCCAAGTGGGTGGGCTCAGCACCGGTGTACAGCAGAACGTACAGACCGGTCCACCGCATTCTGCACTCGTCGAGGAGCGTTTCCGCACGGTCCGGCCGATATCCGAAGTCCGCACGAGCCTGCATGAGTGTTTCCTCGAACTGACCCGGTGACGGGCGATCAGTAGCGAAGTGGTGCACGATGCGCTCCTGCGCCAGTGGACGCAGCGTCCCGTAGTCCTCGATGTTCTTGTCCGACGGGGCGGCGGTTGTGCGGACGACTCGCTGAATGTCCAGGATCGAATGGGTTCCTTCCTGGCCCATGAACTCCACGTCCCGCCAGAGCTCCTCAACGTCCTGGTAGGAGTCGTCGTCGCCGAAGTCCTCATCAAAGACCTGCGCGTGCAAGGCCTCCAAGGACTCCTCGACGCTACCTCTGTACGGAGTGACGTACTCCCAACCACTGGCACCCATCGTTGAGTTCCCCTCGGATGTGTCATCGGTAAGATCACCGCCACCCTAGACAAGGGCACTGACATCGGACGCTGCAACTGCGCTCCAGGGCCGGATAAGCCGCCGCCCCGGTCGCTGTCCGGCGCTTCCAGTCCCGGTGGAGAACCGACGGATCTTCGGCACGAGCACTGCGGAGTTCGTCGGTCAGAACGGTGGGGACTCGGAGTAGCCACCCGCCCAGGAAGCCCGTCCGGTAGCCCGACGGACACGCAGCTCGCGGGCTGCAACGTCCTCCGCGCTTTCCAGGCTGCGGACGTCGTGTCCCCACACTTTGAGTGCGTCCAGGACACGATCACGCTTGCGACGGTCTGTGCTGGTGGCCAGCAGGCGGTGAGCATGGTCGGTCAACTTGCCCCGGTACGTGATGAGAACTGGATGTTCTGTGAGGGGGATGGTGGCGATCAAGGCAGCGTCGTGTACGTCTGCGCGGCCGTGGCAGAGGAGGCGATATACAGGGGCGAAGATCGCCGGTCTCAGGTCCCGAAAGGCGCGCATCTCCGCGTCCTCATGGAGAATTCCCTCCCCGTAGGGACGTTCGGAAATGGCGAGGCTCTCGTCGTTTGCGTCATACGCGGCGTCGCTGAGCCAGTCGAGCAGACTCACGAGAGTCGGGCGGCGCGGAGGCATGCCTGCGACGTCCTCGAATTCACCCGCCGTGATGGCCGGGTGGTCAAGGACAGCTGCGATGCAGAGCGCTACAGGCACGGTGGCTGGGTAGATGGTGTTCTGGTGGGTGACGGCCCGGAGTACGTCACTGACGGCGGTCGCCCTGGCAATCGGGTCGGTGTCCAGGATGCGCTTCAGGGCCGCCGGCAGGGCTTCGCCGGTGCCGGACGGGGTGGCGAGAGATGCCCAGTCCGTGCTGTCCAGGATCATCTGATGCGGAGATAGATGGCCGAGGTGTTCGCTGTCGTTCTGCCTGTGGCTGCTGGTCACAGACGGAGGCTATAGCTCGTCGTACCGGCATTCTGCACGGTGTCATGCGCTGAGCCTGACGAGCTCTTGCGCTGCCGGAACTCACTGCCAGCAGTTCCTTGGCCGCGGCGTTGTCACCATCTCGTTCGGCAGCGCTAGCCGGACTCGGTCAAGCTGCTCACACAGCTCGATCCGCCGGCTTTTCCCCGGATCAGTACGACGCGGATCAAGACTCCGGGCTTACCACTGCCGCTCACGATGACGACGGGCAAGCAGGCCGACCTGGCGGGACCAGTTCATGCGAGGGCTTGCCTCAGACGTTCGCAGACCTGCTCGACCTCGGCTGCATCGGGGAAACACCCTGCTCCGCCCATGGCCACCTGCAGTGCGGGACCGAAAGCGTCGAACCGCGCCATGTCCCGCCTCCCAACAGGCTGCACGACGAAGTGGATGTGGCCCGGAACGCCGCCGGCGTGCGACCACAGGCAGACATACACCTGCTCCGGAGCCATGACCTCCGTGACGGCGGCGCTCACCCTCTGCAGAAGCCGTCCCAGCTCACCGGACTCCCGCTCCGTCAACTCAGCCACGTGCACCACATGCCGAACCGGCTTGACCACAAGGGTGCCCAGACCAAGTGGCCCCACACAGTGCTCGACGACCCACACATCAGTCCGTAGCACGCTACCGCCCGGCAGCGGAGCTCTGCCCGTCATGAGGTCACACGCCAGACAACCGCTATCTGCTCCGGAACCCTCGGACACGGCGCCCTCCACTCCCAAACGGCCTTATGATTACTGACTCCCCCTCTGTGAGCCATCCCGCCAGCGGCCACCATTTCGCACTCGACAAGTCCCCCATGGCTAGCTGGCAACGCCGGCCGGCCAAGGTGCTCGCTTGCGCCGGAGGCTCGGCAGCTATCGACGACGGCAGCGGAACTCGCCGTGTGTCGATGAGTGGAACGCTCGCGAGACGATCTCAAAGCCCGCCCGTTCCAGCATGCCCTCAAGGATCCAGTCGTAAGTGGAGAACTCTTCTCGGACATGTGCCTCGAAGTCCGACCGAGTGAAACCCCGGCCCTCAGGGCGGCCAGCGGTGTCGATCCACCGCTGCAGATGCTCCGCGGCGTCCCCTGGTGGGAAACTGAACATGACGTCCCACAGGTAGAAGGTGCCGCCCGGGCGCAGCATGCCGGCCGCGTTGAGAAGCGAGTGCTGCTTCCAGAAATCGGGCAGCTGGTGAAGGGCCGACTTGGTGGTCACCACGTCCGCGGGCTCAGCGTGGTGCACGTAGTCCAAGAACCCGGCTTGGTGCCAATGGGCGCTGGCGCCGGCCCGTTCGGCCCTGGCTTGAGCAAAGGCAAGCATCTCCTCGGAGACATCAACGCCATGCGCCTCGGCCCCACGTCGGGCCGCCTGAACGACCAACGAGCCGGTGCCGCAGGCCAGATCCACCAGGCGCGTACCCTCGCCAACACCGAGACGGTCGAGCAACGCATCGTCGGCGTACGGATCGGTGCCTTGATTCCGATCGTAGGCAGCCACCGCAGCCGGGCTGCCCAGGTCGACGCCGACGGGCTCGTACTCGCGGAAGAACCACACAGGGCTTGGGCGGGTGAAATCGCTTCGTGGCATGACCCGTTTGTAGAGCCCGGGCACATTGAGCCGCAAGAGCACCATGTCCGGCATGACGCTCCGAGGAGTGTGAGTCGACTGCGTTGTCCAGGACCGGGCATCGGCTATTGGATCGCGGCCCGGGCGGTCTCGCGCAGACCTGAGGACGGCGACGCTGCGGGGTCCGTGCGGCAAAGCGAGAGCTGTGCATGAACCCTTCAGATGGCAGGCACTGCCGACTGAACCACTTGATCTGAGCCGCCCTCGGCCACGCGCCATGTCCGGGCTCCGGCCCTGCAGTTTTGTCATGGACGAGCGGCCCACGGCGGACGTATCTTTCCTCAGCGCGCGATCTTCCGCGCCTGATCCCGTTTCTCTGCCTGTGGGGGGCCTTCTGCATGTCCGCATCCAGCGATCTTCGTCCACGTCCTGCGCTGCCCAACCGGGTGCCGCGCGTGCCGCGCTTCCTCGTGGTCAGTGTGTCGGCCCTGCTGGCGGCCGTCGCGCTCAGTGACCTGTTCGCCGTCTACGCAGGCGTACGGACGTACACGCTGATCAACGGTGAGGAGCGCTTTGCGTTCGCCTCGCAACGGGAGTTGGAGAGCGCCGACACGCTGTACGAGACGGCAGGAACGTTCCAGGTCTCCACGTATTTCGCCTGCTCGATCGTCTTCATCATCTGGTTCCACTGGGTGCGCCGCGACGCCGGCGTGCTCGGGCCGGACAAGTTCCGAAACGGCCCCGGCTGGGCCATCGGATCCTGGTTCATCCCCCTGGCACAGTTCTGGATGCCTTACCGGATCGCCGTGGACATGTGGGGCGCCAGCACGCGGCTGCCGAGCGACGGCGAGACGCAGAAGGTCTCCTTGTGGCCGGTCAACCTGTGGTGGGGCCTGTTCATTTCCTCGGTCCTGTTCAACCGCTACACCGGGCAACGCTACGCGAAAGCGGAAACTCTCGAAGAGATCCGGGACGCCGTACTCCAAGTGATAGTTGCCGATTCTCTGGACATTCTCGCAGCGGCGGCGGCCGTACACTTCGCCGTCCGGCTGACCGGCATGCAGCGGCTGAAGGCGACCGAGGGCCCGTACGCCTCTGCCCTCGGTAAATCCGAGTAGGCCAGACCGCCGGCAGCAGATCCATGGTGGGCGATGTCGAAAGCGTTCTACGCACTTGTGCAGCCTGGTCCAGCAGGTTTGGCCTGGACCGGTCAGATCGGGCGGGCAGGAGCTGAGCAAGGTGGAAGCAGGGCCGCCCAGCCCTCCGAGGCAGTGGGCCGGGGGGATTCTGTTCGGCGTCCTCTTCGGGGGCTGACCTCGTTGGTCTCCATCGCCACCATCGGGAGCGTATGAGCCGCGTACGACATCGGCGGCAACGCCGGGGCGAACTCGTTTGATCACTCAGGGCCGTAGAGATCCACGAGGGTGGTCTCGATCCGGATACTGCGAGCCTGAGGGCCGATGTAGTCGCCGACGACAACGAAATTGCCGTAGGTCACGACGTCCGGGGTCAGGTCACGGCCACAGTTCCGCCACCAATCCGCAGCGCTGCGCGCCTTTCCGGCGTCTGCATACAAGAGGACGTCTATCCCGTTCCCATCGCCGCCCAACACGTCCTCGGATCGCGTGTAGGCCACGGCGTGACTCATCGGTGTCAGCATCGCGTACGAAAGCCGGCAGTTCCCATTGCTGCCGCGCTCGTCGAACACTGCGGTGAGGTCCTTCACGTGATCGAAGTCCAGTTCATGAGCAAGGTTCTGAGCGGCCGTTACGGCGCTGCGTGGCGGCTGCGCCGCGGGTTCAGCAGGCACGGGGCCGAGCAATGCCCCCGAGTCACCGCTCTCCTGCGAACCATCGCTGGTGCACGAGGCGAGCACCAATACCAAGGCCATCGCCGCAACCGCCCGAGCGTGTCTGCTACGCATGCTTTCTCTTCCCATGGGCCGGGTGCGGGGGCAACTCTTCCGAGGTCAGGCGACCCACGCGTTTGTAGTCAAGTGTGCTTTCCAGCAAGTAGTTGGACAATGAATGCGAGGTTGGTACGTCACATCGGGCGACGTTCGGCGAAACGGACAACGCCGGTGTCGGCTACCAGGGGTTACCATCCAGGCATTCGTGCCTGGGCTCCGCGAGCGGGAGCTACTCGGAGTCGAAACCTCGGCGGTCGCCGCGGCCAGTCGACGCTCACGAAGGCATTCATATGCGGCACGGCACGCCTCCAGGACGCCCTGGCAGCAACACGATTGTCCTGCAGGAGGACGGTGCTCACCCCCAGCGGGAGCATGGGGACGACGGCCAGCAGGCAACGTGACCGCTGAAGCCAGCATTCGGTGTCAGCGGAACAGTTGCAGCCACGGGCAGATCTCAAAGGGCTCGCTCGGCGCGTCCACCCATTTCCACCAGACATGCCGACTGGCGCACGCCCACAGCGACCGGCACATCCGCCGGCCATCGTCTTCCCGCCGCGCAAGTACAAGACCACCGGGCCTCATGGGCCGGCCGCACTCGGGACATTCCCGGAAACCGCTGGTCATGCGGCCCATCCTAATCAGTACGGCTTCGAGCTCGTGAGAGTTCGGCATCGCTATCCTCGATCTTCTTCTCGCTGAGGGGACACACGTTCCGCTGCCCGGCCAAGAACGGCGTCCTTGCCGTCTCCGAGTCGGACGCCGTTCTTAGCCAGGGCTATGGCGCCCTCGCGGCGAGGCTCGTTCTGCTCCGCCCAGGGCCAGGCGACGGGGTTGCACCCCCCGAAACGGTGATGGCGTGACCTGCGACAAGTGCAACGAAATCTGAGCGCACAACCCTTCGCCAACCACAGCTCGTCCAGATAGCGGGGCGACGCCTTGTCCGGGGATCACCGAGTGGCGCTCCCCACGTTCGCTCAGTGCTCTCGCCCCGCAGCCCGACGTGGTTGTTCAATCGGCAGTCGGTGACCCGCCTACGCGATGCGCGCCGGGTGAGCGTCGGCCGCTTGGGGTGGGCAGAGCCCATGAGAGTGCGCAGGCGCGGAGGCCAGGTCTTGTTCGACCCAGACGAGCTTGCCTTCCGTTGCGGATCGGAATCCCCATCTGCGGGACACCTGAGCAACCATGTAGAGGCCCCGACCGTTCTCATCGATGATCCGAGCATGACGCACACGCGGGGAGCAGATTCCGCTGTCGAAGACTTCGCAGGTCAGGACGTTATGCTGAATGAGCCGCAGCCGGATCGGGCCAGCTCCGTGGCGGATCGCGTTGGTGACCAGTTCACTGACGACCAGCTCCGTGGTGGACACGAGGTGCTCCAGCCCCCATTCGCTGAGCTGACGGGCGGCCAGATGTCGGGCGGTGCGAACAACGGCCGGCTCGGTGGTCAGGTCCCAGGAAGCAATCTGACTCGCGTTGAGCGTGCGGATCCGGACGAGAAGCAAGGTGATGTCGTCGGATGGTGCCCGAGCCGGCAGGGATTCCATCGCCGACGAGCACAGGTCCTCCAGGGACTGGTCAGGGTGCGCCAAGGTGGCGACCAGGCGGTGTATGCCGTCGTCGATGTCCTCGTCCCGGGATTCGACCAATCCGTCGGTGTAGAGGGCGAGCAGACTTCCCTCGGGCAGCTCGACGTCCACGGCTTCGAAGGGGACCAGCCCGAGACCGAGGCCGAGCGGCGCTCCGGTAGGCAGGTCAGGGAAGGTAACGTGCCCGTGCGGATCGATTATCGCGGGCGGGAGATGCCCAGCCTGCGCCATCGTGCAATGCCGGGTGATCGGGTCGTAGACGGCGTACAGGCAGGTCGCACCCATCACAGGAGCCTGCTCCGGGGTGTCGCCGTCTTCGTCGATCAGCCGTCGGACACTGTCATCGAGGTGACGCAGCAGCTCATCGGGAGGTAGGTCCAGATCCGCGAGCGTGCGCACGGCGGTGCGGAGCCTGCCCATGGTCGCTGCGGCGTCAATACCGTGTCCGACCACATCCCCGACGACGAGTGCCACCCGGGCGCCGGACAGCGGGATCACGTCGAACCAGTCGCCTCCCACTCCTGCCTCCGTGTCGGCGGGCAGGTAGCGCGAGGCAGCCTCCACCGCAATCCCTCCCCGCAGACGGCGAGGAAGGAGGTTGCGCTGGAGTTCAAGGGCCGCGGCGCGTTCGCACGCGTAGTCCCCGTCGGACAGGGCCCTGGCTCCGTCCGATGCCTCGCGGGGTTTCCTCGACTCAGCGAGTTCGGGCTGATCAGTACTGGTCATTTCGGTATTCATCCCATCAGCTGGCAAGGCGCGGCTAGAGACCGGTCCTCAGAGGGGTGCCGCTGCGGCGGCCTCAAAGGTTCGCCTTGGGCGGCAAGGTCCGCGTGTCCGGCAGGCCTTGTGTCGAATTCCAGAGAACCAGCCGGAAAAGCCTCTGGAGGTGGTCAGGCAGGTCTCCTTCAGCCAAGGCCGATTGGTCCGGGTACTGGCAGACCCCCTTTCCCGGGCAGGCAACTGACAGTGCAGGATCCGAAGGACGCCGTTTGATCCCGTTGATGCGGCAACCGGGTAACAGGCCGTCGGCGCGGATGCGGCGGACGCCTGGCCGACAGTGAGGCATTCGGCACAACCGGCGGCCCAATAGGCAATCAAGTTGGTCGCCGAGATGACGTTCAAAGACTCCTCATGTATTAGCCGCCCATTCTCGATCCAAGAGCAAGATGGTGTCGCCATCTCGACTTTTCCGAGAAATCGATTCAAAGACGGACTCTTTGCCGACGGAGATTGGACAATTGCCGTCACGCTATTTGGCTGCGTGTGTTGCCCGCGTCCTAGACAGAGAGATAGACTTGATACGTGGGTAAGGCGTTGTCCGGTTCGGATGACAACAAGGCGCTGAGCGATTTTCTACGCTCGCGGCGCGCCCGGGTGACCCCTGAACAGGTTGGGGTCACGCCGGGGGGTGGTCGGCGCGTTCCCGGTCTGCGCCGCGAGGAGGTGGCGCTCTCGGCCGGATTGAGCGTGGACTACTACATCCGGCTCGAACGCGGGCGAGCGGCAAACGTCTCGGAAGCTGTGCTGGAAGCTGTGGCCCGAGCTCTTCGACTGGATGATGCCGAGCGCGCGCATCTGTTCAATCTGGCCAGGCCGCAGTCCGCGGTCGGGGTGAGTCGATCCCCCGTTTTGCGGCGAGTGCGTCCGGGGGCGTATGCGCTGCTTGAGGCCCTGCGGGACGCCCCAGCCATGATCCTGGGGCATCGTTTGGACATTCTGGCCCTTAATTTGATGGCTCGTGCGGTGTTTGTCGATTTTGAGGCGGTTCCAGCCCGCGAGCGCAATCTGGTGCGATTTATGTTTCTCGATCCTGCGGCACGCGAACTTTTCACTGATTGGGATAAGGCCGCCCGCATGGTCGTCAAGGGGTTGCATCTGTATGCGGGCCAATATCCGAATGATCCACAGCTGGCCAAGTTGATCGATCAGCTATCCGACGAAGATTTCCACCGTTGGTGGGCCGCACACGACGTGGAGGAGTTCTCGCACGGCACTCGGCGCTACTGGCACCCCCTGCTCGGTGAAGTCACCTTGAACTATGAAAACCTCATTTTTCCCGGGGACTCCGGACAGTGGCTGTCCCTAAATATGCCTGAACCCGGCTCGCAGACTTCCGAAGCCTTGCGGTTCCTCGCCGACTGGATCAACGACCCGGACACCTCGGTACGTGCAGGTTCCGCGGACGGCTCCGGGCGATTGTCTGACCGTCAACTCCAGGTCTATGGGAAGAGTTTTGACGCCGGACGATCTACGGCCGGCCACGCCTAGTGTCTCGTGATCCTGTTCATGGAACCTGAGGCTTCTGTGATCGTTGAGTCTGGTGTGCATCTGACCTCTGAACAGATGGCGGAACTGCGGGAGTTGGCCGGGTCGCGGGATGTTCCGGCCGATGTGGCGCTTCGCGCAAGGATCGTGCTGGGGTCCGGCGAAGGACGCCGACGCAAGGACATTGCCGAGCTTGCCGGTGTGGCGCCGCTGACGGTGGACCGCTGCAAGACCCGTTATGCCGAGCGGGGCCTTGCCGGTCTGGAGGAGAAGCGCCGCGGCGGGCCGCGTACCCAGGTGCCGCCGCAGGTGCGGGCCCGGGTGATCGCTTTGACGAGGATGTCCCCGCCGGCGGAATCCGGTCTGTCGCACTGGTCGACGCGGACGCTGGCCGACCATCTGAAGCGGCGGGAGGGCATCTCGGTGTCGTGGCATTACGTCGCCCGCGTCTGGCGTGAGGAGAATCTGAAGCCGCACCGCTCGGGCACCTTCAAGATCTCGAAAGACCCGGCGTTCGCGGAGAAGGTCGCCGATGTCGTCGGTCTGTACCTGGCCCCGCCCGGTGGCGCCGTGGTGCTGTCGGTCGACGAGAAGACGCAGGTGCAGGCCCTGGACCGGACCCAGCCGGTGCTGCCGGTGACTTGCGCGGCCACCGAGAAGCGCACTCACGACTATGTGCGGCACGGCACCACGAACCTGTTCGCCGCGCTGAACGTCGCGACCGGTGAAGTGCTGGGCGAGTGCAGGCCGAACCGGAACGGCGCGACCTTCCTGGCGTTCCTGAAGAAGGCCGTCAAGCCGCATGCGGAGAAGGAAATCCATGTCGTCCTGGACAACCTCTCCACGCACACCACCCCGGACGTGAAGGCGTGGCTGGCGAAGAATACGCACGTCCACTTTCATTTCACCCCCGTCGGGTCCTCGTGGTTGAACCAGATCGAGATCTGGTTCGGGATCATCACCCGGCAGTCCATCCGCCGCGGCACGTTCGCAAGCGTCAATGTCCTGGTCAAACAGATCCGCGACTACGTCAACTCCTGGAACGAGAACGCGAAACCCTTCACCTGGACCGCCACCACCGACGAGATCCTCGCCAAGGTCCGACTCGTCCAGACCAGCGTGAAGAAACTCGTCAATAACAACGCGAAGTAATGCAATCAGGATCACGAGACACTAGTCGGATCAATCCGAGAGTTTCGCCCGTGAATTATTTCCGCCAGGCGTCTTCCCATGCCCGCAGACAGGCTTTACGATCTTGCCTCATCCGTACCCCATAACGTGAGGATGTGTTTTGAGAAAACACATGTCGATGCTCAGAAGCGCGGTCACTGTCGGTTCTGCCGCCGCCGCATGCGTGGTTCTGGCGGCGACGCCATCGCTCGCCGGAACGGACGTCAACGTCTATTCGATACGCATGGATTGCAATCTTGTCTCCTGCGGAGTCGATGTCGCCAACGCCTACTTCTTTTCGGACGGAGACGACTGGCGGGTATGCGACCTCGAACCCGACGGTGACCGCGCCAAGATGTCCATCACCTATGTCAACTCCTCCGGCAGTACCGTAATCAAGTACACCGAGGCCGCGGGGGGCTCCGGCACCTGTGTGAAGGACGGAGTCGGGGTCGACATCCCAGAGGGCAACCGGGTGACTATCAAAGTCTGGCACCAGAACGGCTCCACAGGGGCGGCGAAGGACGTGGCAAGCGACTACGGATACGCGTAGATGTAGCCTGTCCCGAGCGCTCAACTGCGGCCATCTCGGAAGCGTACGAAGATATCCAGTGAATTGGCGTTGCCAGCTGCCTCCGTTTACGCAGCGAGGCTTTTGACGTCCGGCCGCGGGAAAAGCCGTTCGAAAGTCATGGCTATGGCACTGCGGCAAGGCGTGGGCGATGTGACGGAAACCGCGCGGGTCGCCGGTCCAGGGTCGGCTCACCTCGACACGGAACGGCCCGCGGGGTGCCCACCCTCAAGTGAAGGTGCCCGAGCGGTGCGGCTTCAGATTCTCCTCACGCCAGACGCGGGCGACATAATGCCACGACACCGAGATGCCCTCCCGCCGCTTCAGATGGTCGGCCAGCGTCCGCGTCGACCAGTGCGACAGACCGGATTCCGCCGGCGGGGACATCCTCGTCAAAGCGATCACCCGGGCCCGCACCTGCGGCGGCACCTGGGTACGCGGCCCGCCGCGGCGCTTCTCCTCCAGACCGGCAAGGCCCCGCTCGGCATAACGGGTCTTGCAGCGGTCCACCGTCAGCGGCGCCACACCGGCGAGCTCGGCAATGTCCTTGCGTCGGCGTCCTTCGCCGGACCACAGCACGATCCTTGCGCGAAGCGCCACATCGGCCGGAACATCCCGCGACCCGGCCAACTCCCGCAGTTCCGCCATCTGTTCAGAGGTCAGATGCACACCAGACTCAACGATCACAGAAGCCTCAGGTTCCATGAACAGGATCACGAGGCACTAGGCCACCCAGCAGGATTCGGACGACTGGCCGCCATGCGGCTTGCGGGGCGTGCCCCCGCTGAAGTCCGCGCCGCCCTTGCCGCCGCGCTGTTGTCGATCACGGGTCGAGTGGCCGCCTCGGATGCGGCCGCACCGAACACGTCAGCCGCTGTGACCCGATGTCCCCGTCACAAGACGACGGGCCTCGTCGACAGTGGCGTCGTCGCCGGTTCGACTGCTTCGGAACCCCTCTCGAAGAGTGGGTTGCCGGCTTCGAAGGCGATCTGGAGAACCGACGGTTGCGTCCAGGGAAGTGGTGTACCGGTTCTCACCTGATCCGGGCGTATGCCCCGGCGTCGGGGTGAGGCTCCGGATATGAGCACGGCCACCGGCTGATCTTCGAGATGTCTAGGCTCGAAGGAGATCAGCACGATGACCGCACCAGACAGTCTGCCCCTGCACGTGCTCGCGGAGGAGAACCTCGCCGCGGCGAGTCCCGATCTGCTGCGCGCGATGGTCAAGACGTTCGCCGACGCACTCATGTCCGCCGCGGCCGATGTCCTCTGCAACGCCGAATACGGGCAGGTCAGCGAGGAACGCGTCAACCACCGCAGCGGCTACCGCCCACGCGAGTGGGACACCCGCGGCCGATCCGGAGGATTGCGACGACCCGTGGGCCCGCGCCGCTGACGGCGAGAGCAAGCCGCCGGCGCTAGCTCCTCATTCATACGAGTGAGTCGGACCGCTTCCATGCCCGTGCACGCTGCCGCTAAGAACAGGCCCAGCGCGCCGGTCGATTGAACGAGACACCCTGGTGGAGTTGAGGGTTCAGCTCGGGTGGTGGCGGAAGTAGTCGCGCACGGGGTCGATCACGGCGTTCGTGGCGTGCCGCAGCGTGCGCAGTACGCGGTTCTCCAAGCCCTGGCCGTTGCGACTGCGTGGCGAAGAGGGGCGTCCACGGGAAGCCTTCACCCGGTAGGACATGATCGGCGACTGGATCGCGGAGTCCCGCGTCCGCGTCGATCAGATGCGGCTCCTGGTACTCAAGACCGCCTGGCTGATGAAAACCGCCGGCAACAAGGGCGCGCATACAGGAATCAAAGCGATCAAGATCGCTACCCTGCGGAGCGTGCATTGGATCCTCGACACGGCGATCCAGACCCGCGGCGCCGCCGGACTCAGCCAGGACTTCCCGCTCGCTGCGCCTCGCCGACGGACCCTGCGCAGTGCAGAGGAAGGCGCTCGCACTCGCCGGACTCCGCACAAGGACCGCCGCCACCTGGCGCTCGGCAGCAGCCGAACCATCGCAGCCCCTCACCATCGCAGCCCCTCACCACCGCGGCCAGGAGCCACTCGTGACGAACAAGAACGCGAAAACCAACCCGCCTTCGTCTCCCAACGACGACGTCGACGTGCTGATCATCGGTGCCGGGATCTCGGGAATCGGAGCCGCCGTCCATCTCAGATCCCTTCGCCCGGGAACGACGTTCGCGATGCTGGAGAGCCGGGACTCGATCGGGGGCACCTGGAGCCTGTTCCAGTACCCCGGCGTCCGCTCGGACTCGGACATGCCGACCTTCGGCTACGGCTTCAGGCCCTGGACCCGAAGCAAGACGATCGCCGAGGGGCACCTCATCCTGGACTACCTGCGGCAGACGGTCGACGAGCACGGTCTGACCGACCACATCCGTTTCGGACATCGAGTGCTGGCAGCCGAGTTCTCGTCGTCGAAGGGGCGCTGGACCGTCACCGCCCGCACCTCCGGCAGTGGTCAGGAAGCCCGCTTCACCGCACGCTTCCTGTTCCTGGGTACCGGCATGTACGACCACGAGGCGGGCTTCACACCCGAGTTCACCGGCGTCGGGGACTTCGCGGGCACGGTGATCCATCCACAGCACTGGCCGCGGGACCTGGACTACGCCGGCAAGCACGTGGTCGTCATCGGCAGCGGCGCCACGGCCATCACACTCATCCCTTCGATGGCACACACGGCGGGCCACGTCACGATGCTCCAGCGCTCACCGAGCTACGTACTGTCGTTGCCTGCCGAGGACGCGATCGCCCGCACGCTGAGCAAGGTACTCAACCACCAGCGCGCGCATCGCATCGTCCGGCGCAAGAACATCGCATTCACACGAGGGGTCTTCAAAGCCAGCCGGCGAGCGCCGAAACTCATGCGCAGACTGCTGATCTCCCAAGCGCGCCGGCAACTGCCCAGGCACTACGACGTGGACACCCACTTCACTCCGCGCTACAACCCGTGGGACCAGCGGCTGTGCGTGGTACCCGACGGCGATCTGTTCAAGGCGATCTCGTCCGGGCGGGCATCGGTCGTCACCGACCGCATCGACCGGTTCACCAAGACGGGCATCCTCCTGACCTCCGGCCAGGAACTGGCCGCCGACATCATCGTGACCGCGACCGGACTCACCATGTCGCCCTTCGGCAACGTCCGGTTGAGCGTCGACGGCCGCGGGGTCGAATACGCGGACACCACGGCGTACAAGGCCATGATGCTCTCCGGCGTCCCGAACCTCGCTTTCGCACTCGGCTACACCAACCTTTCCTGGACCCTCAAGGTCGATCTGGTCTGCGAGCACTTCTGCCGCCTCCTCGACCATATGGACGCCCACGGCTACCACACCGTCGCACCGATCCTGGACGACCCCGCCATGGAACGCGTGCCGTACATGGACCTCAGCTCGAACTACGTCGAGCGGGGCATCAAGGCGTTCCCTCGCGCGGGGACGCGCGGCCCGTGGACGGCGGAGATGGCCTACGAGAAGGATGTCGAGCGGCTGCGTCAGGGACCGGTCGAGGACAGCGCGCTCAGGTTCGCCGTCGCGGGCGTCCCCACTGCGACATCCCGTCCCGGGAGAACCCGATGAAGGACGCGCCCAGGCCGCTACCGCCCGGTCACTTCGTGTCGTACCCGTCGCCGATCTCGTCACTCGGCTGCAGGAAGCAGCCTCACGGACCGAGCCCGACTACGTGGTGACCACCCTGGATTGGGAGGTGTGCGGTCCACCGTTCGGTGAGATCTCGGAGCCTCGCCACGGTGGCTGGCGCTGAACCCACCGACCGGGGGCATGCAGCGAGGCGATGTACGTCGGGTTGTCGCGTACTAGCTGTCTCCCCTGACCTGGCAGCGGGTTCGATCCCGCCGCCCGTGGACGACGCCTCAGGGCTGCGCAAGCAAACGGCCTGGAGCATCTTGACGTGTCACCGCTGTCATTCGGCCACCGGACTCGATACACCCTCGGCAGCCACCGGCGCAGCAGTCGGGGCATCCACGCAAGCGCTCAGGTAGGTCTTGATCGCGTGCCGGTTGCGTTGCAGCACGTCGATGCGTCGTTCGATGCTGCTGAGCTGTCGGCGCAGCCCCTCCAGATCTCTTGGTGCGGGGCATACCGTGGGCTGCCCGTGTTCTTTCGCGGCCCCGAG
The DNA here is from genome assembly GCF_003261055.1 of Streptomyces cadmiisoli. Taxonomy (NCBI): domain Bacteria; kingdom Bacillati; phylum Actinomycetota; class Actinomycetes; order Kitasatosporales; family Streptomycetaceae; genus Streptomyces; species Streptomyces cadmiisoli. The sequence goes on along the minus strand of NZ_CP030073.1, from coordinate 8,434,730 downwards.
GCAGGGCAGGACCTCCCGGATCATGTCCGTGGTCAAGCCGGCCTCGAGAAGTTCGCGAATCTGCAGAACACGGTCGATGGCAGGCTCGCCGTAGGTGCGGTATCCGTTGCTGCTGCGGTTCGGGTGCAGGATCCCGACCTCTTCGTAGTAGCGAAGCAGGCGCGGCGCGACACCCGTCCTCTCCGCCAGTTCTCCGATCTTCACATCGCTCTCCCTCGCTCGGCATCCATGCAGCCGGTGCGCCTCGCTGTCGCACCGGCGGGCGACTCCACGGCCGTCCGCTTGACCTTCACATTAGTGGCAAGGTTTAGCTTCTTCCACGTTCCCAGACCTGCCGAAGCGGTTTGCTCGCGACCGCGGCAACAAGAATGTGAGAGCAAGAGATGACGACGGATTCTAGGACGAATAGCAGCAAATCGGGCGGCAGTGGATGGGCCGCGGACCGAATGGCAGACCAGCGCGGCCGCACCTTCGTCGTGACGGGCGCGACCAGCGGCCTCGGCCTGGTGACGGCGCGCGAGCTCGCGTCGCACGGCGGTCGGGTGCTGCTCGCTGTTCGTGACGCGGCACGGGGAGAAGGGGTGGCGTCTTCGCTGCGCCATGCGTACCCCGGGGCCGAGGTGGAGGTGCGCCGGGTCGATCTGCTGGATCTTGACTCGATCCGCCGGGCGGCTGAGGAAATCGCCAGGGAGGAGTCCGTCGACGTCCTGGTCAACAACGCGGGCATCTCCATGGTCGAGCACGCCGTGACCGCTCAGGGGGCGGAGCGCCATTTCGCCGCGAACCATCTTGGCCACTTCGCGCTCACAGCGTTGTTGGAACCGGCACTGCGCCGGTCACCGGCACCGCGGGTGGTCACGGTGACGTCCTACATGCACGAGAAGGGCGAACTCGATCTGGACGACGTCGCGTGGTCGCGGAAGTACACACCCATCGCCGCCTACTCGGCATCGAAGCTGGCCAACGCGGTCTTCGGTGTGGAGCTCGCCCGGCGCGAGGAGTCGGCATCGTCACCCATCACGAGCGTTCTGGCACACCCGGGCTACAGCAACACGCCCATGCAGAGCAAGGGAACCGGTCTCATCGGGATCGCCATGCGCGTTTCCGGCATGCTCTTCGCGCAGAGTCAGGAGATGGGAGCTCTGCCCCAACTTTTCGCGGCGACGGAACCCGGCCTCGTCGGGGGCTCCTACATCGGGCCTGACGGGCGGGGCGGACGATCCGGACATCCGCAGCCCGGACAGTTGTCGGCAGCAGCGCAGGACCCGGAACTCGGCCGTCGCCTGTGGGAGCGCTCGCAGCAGCTGACCGGCATCCGCTGGCAGTCCACCGACGTCTGAAACCGCACGGCCCGCAGACGGGACGATCGGGCCGCCGCACTGCGGCTGGACGGTGCCAAAAGGCCGCGGTCGGAGTGGTTGCTCCGAGCAGAACTGGTACCCGCCGCGTCGGCCGTCGACGCGGCGAAACCGGTGGATCACCGCTTCTGCGGGCACCGGTCATGACAGGAGAGCCAGTGCGCTGTTCCACACCGGACCGACATTGAGCCGATCCGGGTAGAGCCGCAGCATCTCGTCGAAGAACTCGCGTGGGGTCGGCTCCGCTGCCAGCAAGCGCTGGGATCAAGCAGATAGTCACGGGTCTGCGCCAGGATTGACGGGGCGTCGGGCAGATCCCGGTTCTTGTGACCCGCGACAACCGCACGTGGGTGCAGCGCGGCGACGGTGTCAAGCGCGGCAAGCCAGCTGTCGATCCCGCCGTCGGCGCTTTCCAGCAGGTACTGGTGCACTCCGTTGTATGCGACGTCTCCCGCGATGATCAGTCCGCTCGACGGAACGTGCAGAACGGTGGTGTCGTCGGTGTCGGTATGGCCGGTCTCCACAGCCAGCAGATGATGACCCTCAAGTTGGAAACCCTCCGCGGGAATCACCTGGAAGACCACGGGACTTTCGGGGATGAGGCCTGGAAAATCGATATCCCAGCTCTGTTGGCGTCCCACGGTCGCTTGTTTGCGCATCAGTCGGATTGTTCCCTCGGTCGCATAAGGAACGGCGTCGGGAAATCGTTGCATCAGCAGATCGGTGCTGAACCAGTGATCGCCATGCCCGTGGGTGGCATAAATGTGAGCCAGGTGCTTTCCCTTGCTTTCGATCCAGTCGCCGACCTTGCGTGCCTGATCGCGGGTGAAGGGCGGGTCGACCAGGACGGCCTCGGACTCCCCCAGGATCAGGGTGCATGCCAGTGGCGAGGATACGATCGGTCCTCCGTCGGGCAAGCGCGTCGACCGTTCTCGGCGCACGCCGTCGAGAACCAGTACCTCGTGGCGAAGCTCCGCCATATCGGACCTCCCGGCTCTGCAACGTATCACCGAAGCGAATACGTGGCCCGGGTCAGATCTGAGAACTGAATTCTTGGGTGCCGGATTGTTCACTGTTGGCGGTGAGCGCGGCGGTAATCCATCGATCTATTGATAAGTCTACTGGGCTTCACTCAGGAGCGCCAAGATCCCAGAGGCACGAAATGATCGTTCGAGGCCCTTGCATGCAACGTGACGCAAGGGAAATCGAGTCTTGGGAGGAGCGTCTTACAGAATTGACGCCTCACGTAGCGCATCCGCCGTCCTCGCGAGAGGCGTCCCATCGTTCGTTCCCGACTGGTGCTTCACAGCCGCCGGACGCGCAGCACGGCAGTCAACAGCGGGAGAGTGAACTCTCCGTGGCCGGTCTCCGGTCCGCTCGCGAGGAATGCGCGGATCCGGCCCAGCGTTGCCTCCTGTTCGTGTTCCGGCATGACCAGCACTCCCGCGCGCGTCGCGAGGGTGGCGACCAGGGAGTCGGCGGTGCGCCGCTGCCCGTGCGGGAACTCGACCTGCTCCGGCAAGCCGAACCGAGCGGCCTCGCCAGTCTTCGGAAGGTGTGCCTCAGCCGTCTCCACGCGCCAACTGGCGGGCGTGTCACGCGGGCCGATGACAGCGCTGCCGCTGACGCGAGCAAGCCCGGAGACCCACTCGACCCCGTCGTCCATGACGTTCCACAGACCGGCCAGGATGCCGTCGGGCGCGAGGACCCTGGCGATCTCGGGTCCCGCGACGGCCATGTCGAACCAGTGCATGGCGTTGCCGGCCAGCACGGCATCCACTGACCCGTCCGGCAGCGGAATGGCCTCGGCACTACCCGACAGCGCACGGACATCCGGCAGCCAGCGGTGCAGTTCGGCCAGCATCGCCGGGTCGGGCTCTACCGCGATGACTTCGGCACCCAGCGCGACGAGTGTTGCGGTCAGCTTGCCGGTTCCGGCACCGAGGTCGAGTACGCGCGGGCCAGGCGCGGGGTCGAGCGCCCAGCGCACCGCGGCCTGCGCGTAGTCCGGGCGGTGCTCGGCGTAGGTGACCGCCGCTGCGCCGAACGACGAGGCGTGAAGCAACCGTTCATCCTGGTCCACGCGGTTACGCTATCGGTGCTGCCGGCCGTCGGCTACCCGGTCGCACCACTTCGGCAACAGCCGTCCGGTGGCGCGCTACAGGCACCCGGGGGCCTGCGTGCGAGGCTTGCCTGTCTCGGCATGTGCGTTGTGATGGCCCGATGTCGTGCACCTCTGAGCGTCGATGGGCGGTGCGCCTTCGGCTCTGCAGCACCGTTGGCCCATTCCACCGGCTGTCGGAAACCCGAGCGAAGCAGCGCGGCTTCTGCTCCTGCGTCTGCCCGAGACGATGCCTTGCACTGCTGGGCGTGGCCGGCCGACCACGCCAACCATCGTCGCCGGGGTCACTCCGCCCTCTGCTTGCCGTGTCCGCCGGACCAGGGCAGGGCGAGGCCATCGTTTGCTGCTCGTGGGACGAGATGCAGGTGGAGGTGGAACACCGACTGCGTGGCTTCACGTCCGCGTGAGGTGATGAGGTTCATCGGTTGCTCGCCCACCACCAGTTCCGCCGCGCGTCGCATCGTCGAGGCCGATACGTCCGGGTCTTCTCCGAAGTCGGTGACATGCCGCTTGGGAATGACGAGTGTGTGTCCCTGGACGACGGGACGGATCGGAACGATGGCGAGAGCGTCTTCCCACTCCTTGACAACATTGGCCGGGGCTCTCCCGGCGACGATCTCGCAGAAGACACAGTCCGTCACTTGGATGCCTCCAGGGTTCGGGTGGGATCGGTGCGGTGGGCGTGAACGGGCGAGCCCGGCTCTGACGGCACCACATCGGTGACCGTACGCCAACCGATCGCCTCGCCGGGAGTTTCATCGGGAGGCCGGTGGAGCCCCAACGGGGCATCAGGCATCCTCGACTCGCGTCGTCGAAGAGCGCCGGCGCACCGCACCAGGCAGCGCTTCGACGCCGTATTGATGACGTATCGCGCATCTCCACATTTCGGCGCCGGAAGCGAACGGTGCGGCCCGCGCCTGTGGCCGGTCGGTGCCTACAGCACCAGGGGCCCGCCGCATGGAGTGCGGCGGGCCCTGCGATGCTCATGGCGGCTACTTGAGGAGGTATGCCTTGATCACGGTCTGCTTGAAGGAGTTGCCCGCGGCGTCCTTGACGTAGGTGCGCAGCGAGACCGAACCGCCGGACGGTCGGTGCGGGTGGTTCACGGTCACGGTGCGCTCCGTGCCGGAGCCCTTCACCTTGGCGGGGTGCCAGGTCTTGCCCTCGTCGTAGGAGACCTCGGCGGTGAAGGTGCGGATCGCCGACTCGGGAGCGCCGGTCCCACGCTCGATCAGGGCCGGAATGTCAAAGGTACGTCCGGCCTTGGTGCGGTTCCACTCGTCGAGTTCCGGAGACATGCGCACCGCGTACAGCGGCAGCGCCTGTCGCGTCTTCGTGGTCTGCGACTGGAACCGCCACTCGCCCTGGACGCTCGTGGAAACACTGCTGCGTGCGGGGTCACGGTCGAGCGCGATGGTCAGACGGTAGTCCGCCGGAACGGTGTCGGCAGGGAGGTCCATCTGGTAGATGTGGTCGGAGACCACTTGCCCGTTGCGCCGCAGCTCCGCCTGGGGCCAGGCGGTCGAACTGTCGGCGACTTCGTCGATGTTCCCGTTGGCGGCGAACTGGAGGGACACGTTCATCGAGTCGCCGTCGCGGAAGTTGTTGTTCATGTTCGGCACGTGCCCGATGGCCTGGACTCCGCTGTTCCAGTGCTCCTCGACCGTGCGGTTCGCCTTGTAGCTGCGCGTTGCGCCGATGAACAGCTGACCGAACCTGTCGCTGGGCGAGCCGAAGTCCGGGAGCTGGTCGAAGGCGGGCTGCCAGCGCAGACCGTCGGCGACCGAGAAGTAGTCGACCCGCTTGGCCGGGACCGAGAAGTCCCGGATCACGTGGGCGTCCCACGGCGCTCCCCCGACCAGGGTGCTGACCGTGCGGTTGGCGGTGGATCCCGGTGCGGTGGTTGCGAACGTGCTGTCGACCGTGGCCAGCTCGGACTGACGCGGGCGGTAACCGGGGTCGGCGGGAATGCCTCCGCGGACCGGGCGGGTCAGGTGGTACATGTACGGCGACTTGGCGGCACCGGCGATGGCCGTGGGCTCACCCCACACCGTGCTCAGGACGTACCGGAACTCCGAGTCCGACCTCTGCTGGCTCGGAATCGCGTACACGTCCTTCATCTGTGTGCTTCCGGCGGCCTCACCCACCTCCAGGGAGAGCACGTCGCCGCCGACGTCCACGGTGCCGACCTGCGCAGACATGATCCGGGCCGACGAGCGCGGCGCCGATACCACGATGGGCTTCGCCTTCCGGGCGTCGATGGTGAGATCCCGGTCGGAGGTCATCTTGACCTCGGGTTCGCCGACTACGATGCGTTCCGTCCGCGACGGGTCGTCCGCACGGGGGTCGAAGAAGAAGCCGCGCAGGGTGTGGGTGCCGCGCGGAATCCGCAGCACGGCGGTGCCCTCGCCGGCCAGTTCGACGGTGCGGACGGGGCCTCCGGCGGTGGGGCGGACCGTCAGGTACGAGGAGCCGGGAGCCGCGCCGGAGCGTCCCTTGAGGTCGAGGCGAAGGTCGTAGGACGGCTGCTCGACTTCCATGCCGACCGGAGTGCGCACCGAGACGTTCTTGTCCGAGGTGGACGCGATGACCACGCCGCTGAAGGCGGCGTAGACCGTGGTGGCTTCCGGGGCGGCGGTGAGGGTGACGTCCGCCGAGCCGTGCGCGGGCACGGTGATCTTGTCGGCGCCGAGGCGGAACAGGCCCTCCGGTGCGGGCTTGCCCGCGTGATACGACATGTTGAGCGCGAGGTCGAGGGTGACGGGCTCGTCGCTCGGGTTGCGATAGGTGATCGTCTTGTCCATCGGCGGCCGGCCGCTGTCGGTCCAGCGGATCTGCCCGAAGGCCAATCCGGTGGGCTCGGCGGTGACCTGCTGGGCGACAGCCCGCGCGACGTCGACGCGTCCGGCGCCCTGGAAGAAGGCGCCGCGCTCGAAGCCGCCCGTCGCCGAGTGCATCAGCTGCCGCTTGACCTGCTCCGGGGTCCAGTCGGGGTGCTGCTGGAACACGATGGCGGCAGCGCCGGCCGCGTGCGGCGTGGCCATCGACGTCCCTGCCATGCCGACGTAGCCGTCCTCGGCGGTGGTGCCGCCCGCCCTGGCCGCGACCACGCCGACACCGGGTGCCACGAGGTCCGGCTTGAGGCCGAAGTCGCCCACCCGCGGGCCGATCGCGCTGAACGCGGCGAGTTCGTCGTTGATCTGACTCGCGCCGACGGCGAGGGCCCCCTGGACGGAGGCGGGTGAAAGGACCTTGCCCGGGCCGTTGTTTCCGGCCGCGGCGACGACCAGGACACCGTGCTCACGGGTGACGGTCTCGACCATGGCCTCGACGGCGTTGGTCTCCGGGGTGTCCTCGTCACCCAGGCTGAGGTTGACCACCTTGGCGCCTTGCTCGGCCGACCAGGCCAGACCCTCGATGATGTCGGAGAACGTGCAGTTGCCGTCGGCGGTGCACACCTTGCCCGACAGGATGTCCGCACCGGGCGCCACACCCTTGTACTTACCGCCGGAAGCAGCGCCGGAACCCGCGACGATCGAGGTCACATGGGTACCGTGACCCGCCACGTCGTCGGTGTTCTCCTCGGTGGTGAAGTTGGCCGCACCGGAGACGAGGCCCTTGAGGTCCGGGTGGTTGGGGTCGTAGCCGGTGTCGAGCACCGCGACCTTCACCCCGTCGCCCTTGTAGCCCATCTCCCAGGCCTGGGGTGCGCCGATACGCGCCACCGTCCTGTCGAGCTGGGCCTTGGCACGGCCGTCGAGCCAGACGCGCTGGACACCGGCACCGAAGGATCTGGCACCCGCCTCGCCGGGGGCGATGCTGTTCCAGAACTCCGCTGCGTCGTCGCGGTGTTCGCTGACGGCCGCGAAGGAGGTACCGGGAATGGTGCGGACCTTGGAGGCTCCCGCCGTGGCGAGCCGACGCTCGGCGGTGTCGGCCGCACCCCTGTACTCGACGATCAGCGGCAGGCTCGACCGCCCCGCGTACTTCTCCTTGACCAGAGCCGAGACATTGAACAGGGCCCTGTCCATGCGGTCCGCCGCCAGCAGCGGGAGCGCGTCGGCGGGTATGACCGTCCAGTCGCGGCCGTCCTGGCGCTTGATGAAGGTGATGTGCTCGCGACCTTCGGCCGGCTGCACCAAGACGCTCTGCCGCCCCGACGGGCCCTTCTCCAAGGTGACGCGGTCTCCTGTGATCAGGGTGACCTGATGCCGGGTGACTCCGGATGATCCAACCGTCTCGCCCCGGGCCGCCGACGCGGTCTGCTCGGAGCCCCGGTCGGAGTCCTGAGCGACACCAGGAGTGGCGGTCAGACCAGCCAACAGCGCTACGAGTGCGGCGGTCGCCACATACTGCGGACGTGGTCTGTGGACCCTCGGCATCCGCCTGTTGTTCATCTGTCTCATGGAGTGACAGCGTGGCGCCATGGACAGTTCAGGTCAGTACTTTCCGCTGTCCAACAGGTGACATGTCACCTATACGCCAGGTCCGAGAGACGCCGACGGCCGGGGGCACGTGGACGGACGCTGATGGTCGCGGTGACCAGCGGGCGTGTCCCGCAACCGTGGCGGGTTCACGGATGAGTTCTGCGCGATCCCCCTCGGCCTGACCACCTCCCCGCCTCGCACAGCTCTCACCTCGGGAAGCACGTCACCGATCCGCCATGCCCGGGCCCTCCGACACAACGGCGTCCGACGAGGCGTAGAGGAACCTCAGATGCTCCCCGTACGCGTCGCCACCGGTATCGCCCGCCGTCGAGGAGTGCTGTGGGGTCTCTGCTTCCTTGTCGATCGCGTGCAGCCAGTCCATCACAGCGCCGAAGTACGGGCTGAGCGCGCCACTTGCCGCTCCGGCCGCCTGCGCCATGCGGTGGGGCCCCTCCACATAGACGGCGCTCATCAACCGGTCGAGGGACCGGTGGAGAGTACGTGCCTCATGCCACAGGCGGCGGGCGGCCTGCCGGCGCTCCTCGCGTTCTTCGGGCGGATCGCTCGGTGCGATGCCTCCGAGTTTGATCGCTGCCTCGCTGAGCGTGGCATACACCAGGTTCCAGCCCTCGGAATAGGCCACGTAGGCCGCTTTGCGTGATTCCCTGAGCGCGGCCGCCCGGTCGGCCTCGATCTGGAGACGCGCCTGACCCATCAGGGCGGCGGACTGCATCTCAGCCTGTCTCTCGGCCTTCCTTCCGGTGATCCACGCTGATGCCGTGGCGCCGAGCGCGCCCACCGCAGCGCCGAGCAGGCCGCCGAGAAGTCCCGCGAGTCCTGGGTCCATGGGGTGAGTCTGATAGGGATGGATCAGCCTCCGCCAGGGGTATCGCCCAAGGGATCACAGGAGCCGGGCACCGCGCCGTGGCACCGGCCCATACGCCTGCGCCCGTTTCCTGAAGCAGCGCGCCCACCCGGGCGTCGACGCCGTCGCACTGCAGTCCTCGACCACGGGCTCGCGGCTCGCCACCCGAACCGAGTCGCACACCAGTGCCCGACCTGCGGGGAGGCATGCCAGTCGATCACGCCAGGTCGGCGGCCAGTAGACTCTCGAGTTGTGGCGGATACGCAGTACGAAGACCTGTTGCGGCTGGTACTCACCTCCGGGACGGCCAAAGCCGACCGGACGGGCACCGGCACCCGAAGTGTGTTCGGGCACCAACTACGCTACGACCTCTCGCAGGGGTTCCCGCTGGTCACCACCAAAAAGGTGCATCTCAAGTCAATCGTGTACGAACTGCTGTGGTTCCTGAGGGGCGACTCGAACGTCGGCTGGCTGCAGGAGCACGGCGTCTCCATCTGGGACGAGTGGGCCGACGAGCACGGCGAGCTGGGTCCGGTGTACGGCGCGCAGTGGCGTTCCTGGCCCGCCCCGGACGGCAGGCACATCGACCAGATCAGCGAGGTCCTCGACACGCTGCGCAAGGACCCGGACTCGCGCCGGATGATCGTCTCCGCCTGGAACGTCGCCGAGCTGCCGAACATGGCCCTCGCGCCATGTCACGCCTTCTTCCAGTTCTACGTGGCCGACGGCAAGCTCTCCTGCCAGCTCTACCAGCGCAGCGCGGACCTTTTCCTCGGCGTCCCGTTCAACATCGCCAGCTACGCGCTGCTCACGCACATGGTGGCGCAACAGGTCGACCTCGAGCCGGGTGACTTCATCTGGACCGGCGGCGACTGCCACATCTACGACAACCACGTCGAGCAGGTGACCAAGCAGCTCTCGCGCACGCCCTACGAGTTTCCCGGTCTGCGTCTGCGTCGGGCGGACTCGCTTTTCGAGTACGCCTACTCCGATGTCGAGGTCGTCGACTACCAGCACCACCCGGCCATCAAGGCTCCGGTCGCGGTATGAACGTCGGGCTCATCTGGGCACAGACCCTGGATGGCGTGATCGGCGTGGACAACTCGATCCCGTGGCGGCTGCCCGAGGACATGGCACATTTCAAGGCGATCACCGTCGGTCATCCGGTGGTGATGGGGCGCAGGACGTGGGATTCGCTGCCTGCGCGATTCCGACCGCTGCCCGGCAGGCGCAACATCGTGGTGACGCGCAATCCGCAATGGTCGGCCGAAGGCGCGGAACGTGCCGGGTCGATCGCGGAGGCTCTGGACCTCGCGGGCGAGCCGTCGGAGCAACCAGCCCCTGCCGCGGCATGGGTGATCGGCGGCGGAGAGATCTACCGGGCGGCCCTGGAGTACGCCACGACGCTATCGGTGACGGAAGTCGACTCGGACACGACCGGAGACACATACGCTCCGACGCTGGACCCGGCGTGGAAGGTCACCGACGACACAGGATGGCAGTCCTCCACATCCGGGCTGCGCTACCGCATCCGCGGATACAGCCGCTGACGGCCGGTCCGGCCGGACCGCGTCCAGGCATCGGACACGTCCCGGTCACCGACGTACAAAGTCAGCAAGATGACCGTCTGCGGCGGGCAGATTTCCAGGGTCTCACTCACGCACAACAGACCCGCCGTGGCAGGGAGATGACGGGCACATGTTCTTCGCGGACCTCAGCCCGTACGTCTACTCGAACCAGGGCGACGAATTCACGGACCGCACCGACGGTCTGAGATTCGTCAGCTTCCAGCCTGCCTACGGACGCCTCAACATCGGCTGACTGGACGCCGAACACCGATGGACGAGCGGCCAGGCTCCGCACACCTTACCGACAAGCTCCTGGCCGTCATCGACGCCCAGCAGGTCAACGCGATGCCGGGGCTCCACGAGTGCGACCTGTGCGCCATACAGCTGCCGGACTCACTGCCCTGGAACATCCCCCGGCCGGGACACGTGTGCGCGAGCGCGGGAACAGGTGAGATCCGCGTCCCCGGCGGCCCCGGCACCGTCTTTGCAGCTCCGTATCTCATAGGCCACTACGTCACCGATCACGGCTACCTCCCGCCTCGGCCGTTCATCGAGGTGGTCCTCGCGTTCGACCCGTTCGGTCCTTGGCCTGCACGGTTTCCCGGGATCAGATTCCCCTGGATCCCCGCCGACGCGGCGCTCCGCCACGTCGACGATGCGTGAGACAGCGGTCCCGGCAGGCACCGCATCGAGGGGTGACACCACGGCACGAGACCGCGACTGCGGACGGCCGCGCGATCCCGGCCGGTCTGCCCTCGCCGTTCCCGTTGACCGTAGACCGAAAGACGCACCGGGCCGCCGACGAGGTGCTCGTCGGCGGCCCCGAGTGCATCACCTGTTTTCCGGCACCGCCGGGCACGCCGGCGCCCGCGCGGTTCCGGAAGGAACCGGAGCCTCCGAGCGCTGCGAGACTCCGGTCGGATCGTCCGTCTAAGACTGCGAAGCTCGGGTGTCGACCCAGTCGATGATCAGTGCCCGGTCCTCGAACCTCCAGGTGCCCTCCCCCCCTCGGACGAACACATCGACGTAGCGCAACGCCATCACCATGAGGGTGCGTCCCTCGTCGTGCACCGTCAGATGATGCGCTAGGCAGTACGTCTCGCCGGCGGCACGGTCGCCGTCCAGCGTCAGGCGACTCTGCCCGTTGAAGTGCGTTGTCGCCATGTACTGCCCGAGCCCCGCGAATGCCTCCGCGAGGATGTCCCACCCGTTGAATTCCGCGCTCGGCGCAGTCGTGGCGGGATCGCCCTCGTACATGGCGACGTGGGCGTCCTCCGTGAACAGTGCCGGTTCGCGGCGGTCGGCGTGGTGTGCGTAGGCGTCGACGAGCTGACACCCGTCTCGGTCCGGGAGCCTTTCCGGCGTGGACGGAATCTCCTCCGACATACGAAGGGGTGCCCGCACGGTCCGAACCGTGTCGGCACCATCCGTCCCGAGCACCTCCCCAAAGGCCGCTCCGCCTTGTTCGGTCGCATGCCAGGAATGCGTGTTCGACTGGCCGACATGGCACGGCCATCCGGCGAATCGGCACGGTTTCCCCGCCCCTCCTCTCGCACCCTCATCGATTGGCGTACAGGTTTCTCAAGCTTTTCTGTTCGACAACCGATGCCGTCACAAAAAGGGCGTTTTGAGGGAAGGGTAGGGCACCGTGACGTCTGTATCGGTGCGGCGGTCGATGGATCTGCTCGCGCTCGCCGTCGATGATCTGCGGGCCGGGCGGCCGGTCATCGTGGTCGATGACGAGGACCGGGAGAACGAGGGCGACCTGGTGATGGCGGCGGAGTTCGCGACGGCCGAGGCCCTCGGCTTCTTCGTCCGCTGGACCAGCGGGCTGATCTGCGCGCCCATGGATCCGGAGGTCGCGGACCGGCTGGAGCTGCCTCTGATGGTCCCGCCCGTTCCCGGCATGGACGTGGCCGAGACGACGGCCTACACCGTGTCGGTGGACGCGGTCGGCGTCGGCTCGGGGATCTCCGCGGCCGACCGCGCGGTGACCGCGCGGGCGCTGGCCGATCCCGGCACCCGGCCGGATCAGCTGGTCCGCCCCGGGCACGTGTTTCCCCTGCGTGCCCGCCCCGGAGGGATCGCCGAACGGCGCGGACACACCGAGGCCACCGTCGATCTCCTGCGCCTCGCCGGCCTCTCGCCGGTCGGCGTGATCAGCGAGATCTGTGAGGACGACGGCTCCGTCGCCCGTTCCGACCGATTGCGGGCCTTCGCCGAAGAACACGGCCTGACGCTCGTATCGATCGAGCAGTTGTCGCACCGGCTGCGGCCCTCCGACCCTGCGACGGTGTGACCGCGTGTTCCGAGCAACGATCTTCGACCTCGACGACACCCTCGTCGACACCCAGGGCGGCTGGGCACAGGTGTGCGCCGACTTCGCCGCCCGCCACGGTCACCGATGGAGCGCCGAGGACACCGCGGCGCTGCACGGCAACGGCAGTTGGGCCACGTACGTCGCCGGGCTGTGCGGCAATGCGGTGACCAGCACCGACGTGGTGACCTCCTGCACCGCCGCGATGCTCGACGAATGCGCCCAGGGGCACGTGCGTGCGCTGCCCGGAGCGGTCGAGTTGGTCCATGAAGCCGAACGGCACGGGCCTGTCGGTGTGGCTACGGCAAGTCCTCGCCGCTTCGTGAAGGCGGTCCTCGAAGATCTGGGCCTGGCAGGCTTGTTGCGGGCTGTGGTGTGCGGCGAGGACGTCGCACAGGTCAAACCGGCGCCGGACCCGTATCTGCGCGCGGCCGCCGAAGTCGGGGTCCCACCCTGCTGCTGCCTGGCCGTCGAAGACTCGCCGAGCGGCATCCGCTCGGCCGCTACCGCCGGCATGGGCGTTCTCGCCGTCCCCCGCGACAGCATGACGCTGCCGGACGATGTCTCCCGACTGCCCGTGGCACTGGCCCGCAGTGCGGTCGACGCCCTGCCATTGTTGCCCGGACTGCTCGCGCCCCGGCCTCGGTCCCTGGTCCGTGGCGGCGCTCCGGCACGCACCGCCGGCTGACCACCGCTACACCTGCATGAGACACCCGGGGGACGCCCATCCCGACAGCCCTGTCTTGAGGGCCTGTCGAGGACTGCTCGACGAACATCTCGATTGGATCACGCCCGATCCTCGGACGTCCGGATTGGCGTGATCGGTAACTCTTGTTGAGACTTGGACTTCTGGTGTGATGATCACCGCCTCTGATAGATCTCCGTCGCCCTGAATTCGGGGATGGCACGGCACAACAATCTGCGCGCGGAAGCGAGCGGATGAAGAGCGAGGCGCAGTCCGTCCTCCCGGGCTGGTGCCTGATGAGCGTCAGCGACAGAACACTCACCTACCTGTGGTACTGACCCTTAGACCGCCGGTCACGATCGGCTGAGTGACCAGCTAGGGGTGCGGGACGGCTCCCCGTCCCGCACCCCCACCAGATCCGAAAGGGGCCGAAGTGCCCAACACCTACCGCGCCGTCTTCATCACGACGCTGCTGCTGCTCGCCGCGCAGGGCGTCCTCATCGCGGTCTTCGCCTTCCTGTTCTATCCCTTGTCCATCGAGGCATTCGCCCCTCTGGACGAACCTGGCACGTCAATACGAGCCAAGATCGCGGCGGTGGTGGCCATCGGCATCGTCGTGACCGCCTCGACCGTCCGGATCTCCTGGGTGCTTCTCCGGGCCTGTCTGCGGGAAGTGCCGGCGCGGGGAACCCTCCGTATGGCTCTGGCCCTCGAGGCGGCAGTCCTCGTGGGCTCCGTGGCGGTCGGGTCCTCGACCGGCATGGCCGGTGCGGGCATCACCCTGGCCCTGCTCGTCGTCTGCCACCAGCTCGACGTACGGCATCACGCCCACCGACCGGCGGGGACGTAGGGCGCCTCTCCGGTCCCGCCGGTCGCCCGAACCTCACGGGTCCACGGGCGCCTTGTCGGCACCGAGGGTGGCCCCTGCGGACGTGGGCGACCCGCCCTCAGGTCGGCCCGCACGCAGCAACGGCAACGCCCTCCAGGCGAACGCGGGCCGGTCCTGCTCACTCCCGGACGACGTTGCCCGTACCGGGTACGGGCAGGAGCGCCAGTGGGACGTGGTGCTGGCCCGAGTGGATGTCACGGTCGCGGAGCGAGGCCTGGCTGACGGGGCGGGGGAAGGAGATCTTCACGACGTGCAGCGACGGGATACGGAACATCTGGATCTGCGCCGCGTCGATTCCGTAGAGCCCGGCGACCGTGTGCTCGTTGAGGAACGATTCGTCCGCGGCGACGCGGTATCCGTCCTCGTCGCGCAGGAACAACTCCATGGTGACCCAGAACGGGCCGGCGTTCTTGGACCGGATCTCGAGTGCCAGGTCCGCGAGCGTGGTCGGGCCGGTCTCAGTCATGGTGCGCAGCCTCCTCGAATTCGATGCGGAACATGTCGGTGGGGGTGACGCTGTCGACGACGTGGTTGAGCACGAACTCGTAGGCGGGTCCGCGCTCGATCTCGGCGGGTGAGGTGGCGAACGCGAGGCTCGGCAAGTAGTCCATGTCGGCCGTCGGCAGGTGCAGCATCAACGGGTTGGCGATCTTGGCGACGGCGGTGGCGGTGGCCTGGTCCGGCGCGTTGACCAGCAGCATGACCCCCACCTCCCGCGGTGCACCCTGAGCCGGTTCGAGGTCTCCCAGCACGGCGTTGTAGCCGTAGAGGCGCACGTCGAAGGCGTACTTGTCCTGGCTAAGGCCGATCGTCTGCTCCACCCTCTGCTTGATCACGGTGCTCAGGAGATCGGCCCAGGCTTCGATGTCGGCGAGGATGTGCGGGTCCCGGATCGCGGTGAACGACATGGTCTCGTAGCCGGCGATCCGGGCGCCTTCCAGCTTGATGGTGTGCTGTTCGGCGACGTGGAACTGCGAACCCTCCACTCGCACCGTGCGGTCGTCGCGAGCGGTGTAGGCGGCCTCGCGGACGTCCAGTGTGCCGTCGGGTTCGCGCATCTCGAAGGGGTTCGCGGTCTCGTAGAGCATGTGGGCCGCGACCGAGACCGGTGTGCAGGCCACCGTCGGGTCGAGCGGTTCGATGGAGAAGCCGTTCGCGTCGATGGTGGCGAGTACCCCGCCGGCGCGCGGGTTGGTGGTGCATTGCCCGCCGCACTCGATGATTTTGGCTGCGTGCCATGTCGGCCCCGCGGGCATTCCCCGCATGAGCGGGTAGGCGGCGGCGATGGCCGTGTCGGTGGCGCGGCCTGCCAGTACGACGTCTGCGCCCGCTTCGAGCGCGGCGACGATCGGCTCGTGTCCCATCACGCCGACGATGTGTGTGCAGTTGTCCAGCGTTTCCGGCCGTAGCTCCCCTGTAGGAGGCAGGGCGTGGATCCGGCCGGCGTCCAGGCGCTTCTTCAGTTCACCGGCGTCCTGTTCGCTGTAGATCCGCGCCACGCGCAGCTCCAGCCCTTCGTCGGCTTGGACGTCGGCGACGATGTCCGCGACCCAGTCGACCCCGTCGTCGGTGCCACTGGTCCCGCACGAGCCCACGATCAGCGGAATTCCGGCCCCCGCTGCCGCTTTCAGCAGGATGCGAAGGTCGCGGGCGACCGCCGCGCGCGTGGTCTTGGGCTGCGACGCGCCGAGGTAGTAGGGGCCGGAGTCGGTGCTCCCCCCGTCGACGGAGATCACATCGGCGCCGAGTCGCAGACCCCGCTCGATGGTGGCCTCGGGGAAGCCCGCGCCGAGCATGCCGTTCGGCGCGAGGACCGTGACGAAGTCGACCGGTTCGTTGTCCATGTTCCTCTTCCGTCTCACAGTCGGTGCGTGGATGTGGGTGGGTCGGGTGTTCACCCCGTCCCGCCGGAGCCGGGCGGGCGGGGCAGCAGGTGAGCGTTGACGGCGAACCGGGGGCGCCCGGCGAGGGCAGCCACCACCTCGGCCGCCCCCTGGAGACCGGCGGCCGCGCGGGCTTCGGTGGTCTGTCCGGCGAGATGGGAGTAGACGACGATGCCCTCGACGCCGCGCAGCGGGCTGTCCGCGGCGAGCGGCTCCTCGCTCACCACGTCGAGGGCCGCCCCGGCGATCTGCCCCGTGCGCACGGCATCGGCGAGGGCGCGCTCGTCAACCACCGCTCCTCGCGCGGTGTTGACCAGGACCGCCGTCGGCTTCATCCGGCGGAAGGCCGCGGCGCCGAGGAGACCGCGTGAGCGCTCCGTCAGGGCGGTGTGCACGGAGACATAGTCGGCGGCCGCGAGCAGTTCCGGAAGGTCGACGAAGCTCACCGACGCATCGGTTCGCTCGTCCTCGGGCACTCCGGTGGTGCACAGCAGACGCATCCCGAACGACTGCGCCAGGGGAACGACGGCCCGCGCTGCCGCTCCGTACCCGAGCAGGCCGAGCGTCGACCCGCGCAGTTCGCGGCCGTCGTCCCTGGGCCAGCCGCCGGCCGCCACTCCCGTCGCGCTCTGCACCAGTCCGCGCGCCGCCGCCAGCAGCAGACCGATCGTGTACTCGGCCACCGCGTTGGCGTTGACCCCCGGCAGGTTGCTCACCGAGATGCCCAGCCGGCCCGCGGCGACGACGTCGATCGTGTCGTAGCCCACGCCGGTGCGGACGACGGCGCGCAGCCGGGACGCCCGGGACAGCACGTCGGCGGTCAGGGGCTCGTGTCCGACGAGTGCCGCGTCGATGCCGTCGAGGGCCTTGACGAGGTCTTCGGGGTCTCGGCGGCCGATCAGCGGGGAGTGGACCGTCGTGTGGCCGTGGGCGCGAAGGTGGCGGTCGGTCTCGTCACCGGGTCGCAGGTGGTCCGTCGTGATCAGGATGCGGGGCACACGGTCCTCATTTCTGGCTGCTGTGCTGGGCGGGCCGGGTGGCGGGCTCACAGCGGTGTGGTCGGCTGCTTCGTGACGGCCGTGGCCGCTCGCCGCTGGAGCCTGTGGATCCTGGCGATGACGACAAGGGCGAGCGAGGCGATGACGGCGATGTCGACGAGCATCAGGGGCCAGCCGTTGACGTCGACCATCGCGCCGACCAGGGCCGGGCCCAGGAAGCCGCCGCCCGCCCAACTGACGGTGTACAGGCCGGCGTACGTCCCGAAAACGTGGGCCGACGGGGCGAGGTTCCACAGGACGACGACGGCGTTGACGAGGAAGCTGCTCGCTCCGGCCGCCGCGACGCACAGCGCCACGACGGTACCGGTGGGCGTCTGGACGAGCGTGCCCAGGATCAGGGCGGCGGCGAAGACCGACATGCCCACCGCCATGGCGCGAAGGCGTCCGTACCGCTCGGCGAGCATGGCCGCCGGGTAGGCGGCCAGGAGGAAGGCGACGCCGCTCGGCAGCGTCAGGCCGCCGGCGTCGCCGCGGGACATGTCGAGGGCCTCCATGCCGTACGGCGTCACCAGCGACCGGGACGCGGCCCAGGCACAACCGAAGAGCAGAATGGCGACGAGGAGCAGCAGCCGGCTGCGGTCGGCGTCCTTGACGATCTGGGCCAGGATGTCGCGCACGCGTGACTTCGCCGGGCGAGCCGTCTCCTGCTGACTCTCCGCCAGCACGGCCTGGTAGGCGGGAGAGCGGCTGTCGCGCACGGTGGCCGCGAGCACGCCCATCGACAGCAGCATGATGGCCGCGGGGATCGCGAAGGCGATGTGCGGATGGTCGTCGACGAGGAAGATGCTGATCAGCGCGGCCACGATCGTGGTGAGACTGGAGGCGATCTTGACCGCGGCGTTGGCCCGGCTGCGTCGCTCGGGCGCGATGAAGTCCGGTACGAGCGCTTCGGCGATCGGTTTGAAGGTGTTGGCGACGAGGGCGTAGGCGAACATCACCGCGATCAGGGACGGCAGGGACGCCGCGGTGTGCGGGATGGCGACGAACAGTGCGGCGGCCACGGGCATCCCCGCCACGAGGTAGGGAATGCGCCGGCCCCACGACGTCCGGGTGCGGTCGGAGCGGTTGCCGATCCAGGGCTGGATGAAGATCCCCAGCAGGTTGTCCATGCCCATCAGGAGGCCCACCAGGGCCGCGCTGGCGATGTGCTCCCGCAGCAGCGGCGGGACTTGCGACTCGTAGAAGTTCCAGGTCGACTCCTGCGCGAAGACCGCGAGAGCGACCAGGAACGTGATGCGCCGGGTGCGTGAGCGCTGCCCTGCCGACGTCGTCGTCATAGGGGTCGTCCCTTCGCGCTGCCGCCGGTCCGGCGGCTGTCGGATGAAGTGCTGCTGGTTGCGGAGGCGGTGATGGCGGTCACACCGTGTGGCAGCCGCCTCGGGCTCGGCTCGGGCGTCCGCGGGACGCGGGCCCCGTCGCTGTCGGTGCCGACGACGAGGTCAGGGCATCGGCGGCCTGGTTCGGACCGTGTCCGGGACTCCTTCGGGCAGGCCGGCCTCAAGGTCGGCGAGACCCGGAAGCGGAACGGTCATGACGCCGTGGTCGCCTCCTCGGCCGAGGCACCGACGTCCACGGGTGCCGGGCCCGCCGCGATCCGGGCCGCGATCGCCTTGCCGAGCCCCACCGTGGTGCCCCTGCCGCCGAGGTCCGGGGTGACCACTTCCGGCTGCTCGTCGAGCACGCTCTCGATCGCGGCCACGACGTGTTCGGCCGCCTCGTGCTCACCGAGGTGGTCGAGCATCATGGCCCCGCTCCAGATCTGCCCGACCGGGTTGGCGATGCCGAGGCCCGCGATGTCGGGGGCCGAGCCGTGCACCGGCTCGAACAGGCTCGGGTAGGTGCGGTCGGGATTGATGTTGGCGCTGGGCGCGATACCGATCGTGCCGGTGCAGGCGGGCCCCAGGTCGGAGAGGATGTCGCCGAAGAGGTTGCTGGCGACGACGACGTCGTAGTGGCCGGGCCGCAGGACGAACTTCGCGGCCAGGATGTCGATGTGGTCCTTGTCCGCGGTCACTTCGGGATACCGCGCCGCCATCTCGACCGCACGCTCGTCCCAGTAGGGCATGGAGATCGAGATGCCGTTGCTCTTCGTCGCCCAGGTCAGGTGCTTGCGCGGTCGGCTCGCGGCGAGTTCGAAGGCGTAGCGCAGCACACGGTCGACTCCGATCCGGGTCATGACCGTCTCCTGCATGACCGTCTCGCGGTCGGTTCCCTCGAAGATCCGGCCGCCGATGCTGGAGTACTCGCCCTCGGTGTTCTCCCGTACGACGTAGAAGTCGATGTCGCCGGGACGGTGATCGCGCAGAGGACTGCGTACGCCGCGCAGCAGCCGCACCGGACGGAGATTGACGTACTGGTCGAAGCCCCGGCGCAGTTGCAGGAGGCTGCCCCACAACGAGACGTGGTCCGGCACCACCTCGGGCCAGCCGACCGCGCCGAAGAAGATCGCGTCGAACGTGCCGAGCCGGGTCCGCCAGTCGTCGGGGAGCATCGCACCGTGCCGCGACCAGTAGTCGGCGCTGGCGAAGTCGAACTCGGTGACATCCAGCGCGAACCCGTGCACCTCCGCGGCGGCTCGCAGGCACCTCAGCCCCTCGGGGACGACCTCGCGGCCGATCCCGTCGCCCGGGACCGCCGCGATCCGATAACTCTGCGGCACGAAACCACTCCTCAGCACTCGTGACCTTGTTGCGTCGGCGGGTGAAGCGGGATGCCCCTCGGACGGGGGCATCGGCCGACGTTCGACCTGGGCTCCACCCTGGCCAGCGGCTATGCCTGTTACAAGACCACGGCGGGCAAGGTAGCCTTTCGCTCATGGAAAGCATCCGCCCTCCCGGGCAGCGGGGCGGCAGGAACCGCTCGTCCCTGGACGACCTGGAGTTCTTCCGGGTGGTCGCCTCCAGCGAGACCCTCACCGCCGCGTCGCGGGAACTCGGATGCTCTCTGCCCGTCGTCAGCAAGCGGCTCAGCGCGCTCGAACGCCGGCTGGACGTCCGGCTCGTGCAGCGAGGCGCCCGCCGGCTCGTCCTGACCTCGGAAGGCAAGCTCTACGCGGCGCGCGTCGAGGCGATCCTCGACCAGGTGCGCGAGCTGGAGGACTCGGTCACCGACCGCTCGGACCGCCTGCGCGGATCCCTGGTCGTCGAGGCCACCCTCGGCCTCGGACGCGCACACATCGCCCCCCTGCTCGGCGAGTTCGCGGAGGCCCACCCCGAACTGCACGTGAGGCTGCAGACCTCCGACCTCCCGCTGCGGCCCCACCGGCGGGAGTTCGACGTGGCCGTACACGTGGGCACACCGCCCGACTCCTCCCTGAGGATGCGCCGCCTGGCCGAGAACCGACGTCTGCCGTGCGCGGCACCCTCGTATCTCGCCCGGCACGGCGCCCCCGCAAGCATCGAGGACCTGGCCGGCCACAACTGCATCGTGCTGCGCGAGAACGAGAGCGATTTCGCGCTCTGGCGCTTCGGTGATGCCGCAAGCCCTCGTCATCTGCGGGTCCACGGCGGCCTGTCGAGCAACGACGGTGACGTGGTGACGGGCTGGGCCCTGGAGGGACGGGGAGTGATCATGCGGTCGGAGTGGCACATCCGCCCGCATCTCGACCGCGGGGAACTCGTCCATGTGCTGCCGCACATCCCGACGCCGTCCGCCGACATCTACGCGCTGGTCGAGGACGACGTACACGTCCCGCGACGCGTCAGCCGACTGATCGACTTCCTCGCCGCACGGCTTCCCGGGCGGCTGCACCACCCGAAGGTCGAGTCCGACCCGGCATCAGGCGCCCTCCTCTAAACGGGCCTCTCCCTGAGCGAATGCCCGGGTCACAGCCCCTGACTGGTGACCGGTGGGCGTCCGCGACCGCCGACGCACCCCGGCATGCGGTCGGTCGAACGGGAACGAACGGCTTGCGTCCCGGCTGTTTACATCGATGTACATACCGCTCTAGCCTGACGCGCAATTCCCCGCCCCCACAGGAAGGAAGGCCGTGTCGATCCTGCGCCGCCGACCCGTTCGGCACCCAGCACGCGCCCTGCTGCTCAGCCTGACCGGCTTACTGAGCCTGGCCCTCGCCGCCCCCGCCATCGCATCCCGACCCGCTACCGCCACCGGCCGTCCAACAACAACTGCGCACTCCCCCACAGCGACAGGTACCCCGCTGCGGGAGGGAACCGGCCTGTATCCGCGCGCCGTCCGACTCGCCCACAACGGTGCCGCCAACGGGCGCGTCCTCGCCGGCGCCGTCACCTTCGACGGCAACAACGGCATCGGCGCCATCCACGAGAGCACCGACTCCGGAGCCACGTTCCGCGAGGTCGGCCGAGTCTCCGATCCCGAGTCCGCGTCAGGGCAAGGCCTGTGCTGCGCCACGCTGTTCGAGCTGCCCCGGCAGGTGGGCGCCCTGCGCGCGGGCACACTGCTCTGGGCCTCCTCCGCGGGCCAGGACGAGCAGAACCGACGTATGGCCCTGCGGATCTGGCGCAGCAACGACGTGGGCCGCACATGGACCTACCTGTCTTCGTGCGCCGTGGCCACCGGCACGGGCGGCCTGTGGGAACCGGAGTTCTCGGTGGCCGCCGACGGCGCGCTGGTCTGCCACTACGCCGACGAGACCGACTCCGCCCACAGCCAGAAGCTCGTCGCCGCGCGCACCTACGACGGCGTGCGCTGGGAGGGCCACCACAACACCGTGGCGAGCAGTTGGGCACCCGACCGGCCGGGCATGCCGGTGGTGCGGAAGCTGCCGAACGGCACCTACTTCATGAGCTACGAGATCTGCAATCCCGGCGGCCAGTACCAGTGCGTGGTGCACTACCGGACCTCCGCCGACGGCTGGAACTGGGGCGACCCGGCCTCGCTCGGGATCCGGCCCGAGACCGCCGACGGCAGGTACTTCCGTGCCGCCCCGACCATCGCCTGGGCTCCCACGCCCGGCGGCGGACCCGACGGACGGATCCTGCTGATCGGACAGCGCCTGCTGAACCGCGACGGCACCCCCGCCGCGGGCAGCGGCCGGACCGTCCTCACCAACACGCGGAACGGCAGCGGGCCATGGAGTGAGACCGCCGCGCCGGTGACCGTCCCGAACCCCGAAGTGAACTACTGCCAGAACTACAGCTCCCCGCTCCTGCCCTCGGCCGACGGCAGCCGGGTGCTCCAGATCGCCACCGACTTCGACGGCACCGTGTGCCGGGCGTACTTCGCCACCGGCCGCATCACGTCGTAACCGACCAGCCCAACCCGCGATATCACCCCGCCAACCCCCATCGGCCGCATCACCCTGCAGCAGACTGCCCTCACCGGACACCGCGCTCCGTCCGGGTCGGCCGGCACAGTAACCCCAATTCGACAGCCCAGGTTGAACAGTCTGGGCTGTTGAATTAGGGTATGGCCCATGACCGAGGCCCAACAGCCCCTGACGGACGCCGCCTTGCAGGCGGCCGGCGACATCTGGGTGGTGGCAGGTCGCCTCCGCCGCAGACTGCAGGCCCTGGAAGGCATCGAAGGACCCGACCCGTCCTCCGGCGCAGAGCGGGAACTCTCACCGTCGCAGGCCTCCGTGCTGCGGCGTCTCGCCAAGAACGGGGCCGCCTCCGCCAGTGATCTCGCCGCCGCCGAGGGCGTACGGCCGCAGTCCATGGCCAAGACCGTCCTCGCCCTGGAAGAGGCGGGACACGTCACGCGCAGCCAGGACCCTCACGACGGGCGCCGGCAGCTCGTCTCGCTGACGGAGCGGGGCCGAGAGCGGCGCCAGGGCGACCGCCTGGCCCGTCAGGCGTGGCTCGCCCGCGCCTTGCAGGAAAACGGCACCGAGGAGGAGGTTCGGGCCGTCATCACAGCCATGGCCCTGCTCGACAAGGTGGCACAGGCGTGACCGGCCGCGCCGGCTGCCTGCGCCGGCCGCGCGCGGCGCGTCCGAACGGCATCGACCGACGCCTGGTCGCACCACTGCTCGTCGGCTCGGCGCTCAACCCGGTCAACTCCTCGATGCTCGCGGTCGCGCTGATTCCGATCGGGCACGCGTTCGGCGTTCCGCCCTCGCAGACAGCCTGGCTCGTCTCGGGGCTCTACCTCGCCACAGCCGTCGGCCAGCCGGTCGTCGGCCGGCTCGTCGACGCGTTCGGGCCGCGCCGCCTCTACCTGGCGGGTACCACCACGGTCGGCGTCGCGGGTCTGCTCGGCGCACTCGCACCGAACCTGTGGGTACTGGTCGCCTCCCGAGTGCTCCTCGGCTTCGGCACCTCGGCTGCCTTTCCGGCGTCCATGTCCCTGCTGAGGTCCGAGTCCGAACGCACCGGCCTGAAGGGCCCGGGTGGCGTGCTCGCCGCCCTGTCGATCTCCAACCAGGCCATCGTCGTGGCCGGGCCGCCGCTGGGCGGACTGCTAGTCGGCGCCGGCGGCTGGCAGGCGATCTTCGCGATCAATGTGCCGCTGTCGCTCGTCTGTCTCGTGCTGGGCGCGCTGTGGCTGCCGCGTACGGTCCCCTCGAAGGGGACGATCCGCACGGACGCGGCAGGCATGCTGTTGTTCGCCGGATCCCTCACCGCGTTCATGTTCTTCCTGATGGATCCCGTCGCCCGGCACTGGTACCTTCCGGTGCTCGGCCTGGCGGCGGGAGCGGTGTTCGTCCGCCGTGAACTGGGCGCGGGCGATCCGTTCATCGACCTGCGTGTCCTCGGCGGCAACGCGCCGCTGCTGGCCACCTTCGTACGGCAACTCCTCGCCCACACCACGTCGTACGCCTTGATCTACGGCTACACCCAGTGGTTACAGGACGGGCGGGGCCTGAACCCCGCGCAGTCCGGGCTGCTGGTGCTGCCGATGTCTGCGACGGCCATCGTGGTCACCGTCCTCACCGGGCGCCGCGGGCGGGTACGCGCAAAACTCCTCGTGGGTGCAGCCGCGCAACTCCTCACCTGCTCGGCACTGTTCATGCTCACCGACCGCACTCCGCTCTGGCTGCTCGTCGTGATCTGCGCGGTCGCCGGCATTCCCCAGGGGCTCATCGGCCTGGCCAACCAGAACGCCCTCTACGAGCAGGCGGATCCGGCCCGGATGGGCTCGTCGGCCGGGCTGTTGCGCACCTTCATGTATCTCGGCGCGCTGCTGGCCTCCGCGGCGATCGCCGCCTTCTTCCGCGACGGCGCCACCAGCGGCGCACTGCACGGACTGGCCTGGCTGCTCGTCGGCGTGGCAGGCGTGTTCCTCGTGGTGTGCCTGGCCGACCGCTCCACGGCACTGACGTCGCCGGATGCCTCACCGGTGGATCCTGACGGACCTCCTCAGGGCGACGGACCACTCCCCATGACTGCCGAACGCCCCATATCCCCCTGGGACCTGCCCGCCGGCCACCCCGGCGTGTCCTTCCTGACCGGCCCCACCGCGCTGTTCGCCCTCACCCGCGACCCGCGCTTCTCCTACTGCCTCTACGTTCCGAAGCACCACCGCCCCGACGGCCCGCCCCGCCCCCTGCTGGTCGCCGTGCACGGGACCCGGCGCCGCGTCGAAACCCTCCGCGACGCCTTCGCCGGCTTCGCCGAGCGGCACGACTGCGTCGTCCTCGCTCCCCTCTTCCCCGCCGGGATCACCGGCCCCAACGACGTCGACAGCTACAAACTCCTGTCCCCTGCCGGATTCCGCTCCGACGAGGTCCTGCTGGACATGGTCGAGGAGGCCGCCGCGCGCTGGCACGTACGCACCGACCGCTTCCACCTGCACGGCTTCTCCGGCGGGGGCCAGTTCGCCCACCGGTTCGCCTATCTCCATCCCGACCGGCTGGCGTCCCTGTCCGTCGGCGCGCCCAGCCACGTCACCCTCCTGGAACCGACGACCACCTGGTGGCAGGGGACAGCGGACACCGACGAGCAGTTCGGCATCACAACGGACCCGGCCGCTCTGCGTGACCTCCCGATACAGCTGATCATCGGCGAGCTGGACACCGGCACCGCCGAACTTCCGCCCCACGCCGCACGCGAAAGCGCCCCGGCGCCCGGCAGCCGCACCGACCGCATCAACGCCCTGCGGGAGAACTGGATCGCGCACGGAATCGACGCGCGACTCGACACCGTCCCCGGCACGGGCCACGACCACATCGCCGTGCTGCCCGCCGTCCAGAAGTTCCTCGCCGCACATCTCGCCCCATGACCGCTCCCGATCACCGCGCCCGGACCAGATCCGCGTATCCCCCGCCTTCTCGCCGCCCGCGCGCCCGGCACGGACCCGGTGCCCGGCAGGCGGCTGACCGACGACGGCGGCCGGACGCAGTTCTGCTGAGATCGTGCGACTCGCTGAGCAGCCTGGTTGACTGTGCGGCGTGACCGAGATGATCACCCTTCCGGATCCCGATGCCGATTGGGCGCCTGCGACGTCCTCGACCGAAGTGGGTACGGGCAATCCGGCGCGGCAGTGCTCCATGTTCCAAGCCGCGTCGGAGCCGCTGATATCGCTGGCGCTGCTCGCGGTCGATCTGGACTCGGTCGCTCGGCGGCTGAGGTTGACGGTCGAGGACTCCTGGGACGGACACGGTACGGTGCGTGCCGCCTTCTTCACCCTCGACGGCACGGACTTCGTCGTCACCCATCACGAGTCTGACCCGCCGGGTACGTACGTCTGGGTCAGAAGAGGCGGACCCGTCGATCACGGCGAGCGCATGGCCGTTCTCCTCGCGGCTCTCGGCGTGGGCTCGGAGGTGATCTCGTTCTCGACGTGGGGTGTGGGAACCGACCTGTCCCGGTTGCCGGCTGCCTGGACCCGGAAAAGGGTCAGGCAAGTCGAATCACACCAGAGGTTCTGGGAGAGCTTCACCAAGCGGACGGGCATGTACGTCGGCCGCGTCACCTACGACGCGGTGACGGCCTACCTCCACGGCTACGATCACGCCTGCGACGGAGCCCTGCTGAACGGACTGCGGGAATGGCTCGCCCAGACGCACCAGGCCGGGCAGAACCTCGTCTGGCACGCTCAGGTCGTTCAGGTCGTCTTTCCCGAGGGCAGGCCGGTGGAGCCGTGGTCCGAAGACGAGCACCGTCAGGCTGTGACGGGGCTGTTCGCCCTGCTGGAGGAGTTCTTCGAGCACCTCGCGAGCCGCCACGGTGTCACGCAGGACAGCAGCTGACGCGCTCTTGTCCGCGCGGTGACCGGTCGGGACCCGGCCGGTCCGTCACATTGGCCGGCCGCGCCTGTGGACCGCGCCCCGGAGCGCGGTCCAGAAGGCAGTGAGCCCCATTCTTTCCGGTCCCTCGAAACGTGACCGCCGGCTCGTTCAGACGGTGAGCAGGATGCGGTCCCGGGCGCCCGCTTCCATCTGCCGGTGGGCTTCGGCGGCTTGTGAGAGGGGGATGGGGGAACGGGCGCGGGAGACCAGGCGCTTGGTGGACAGAAGGTGGTTGACCAGCCGTGCGGCGTCGGCCAGGTCGGCGGTGGAGGCGTTGCTGATGGCGAAGCCTCGGATACTGGCGTCCTTCGTGTAGAGCGCGCCGATCGGCAGTTCGGGCCTGGCCGTCATGCCGGCCAGGGCGATGATGCGTCCGCCGTGGGCGAGTGCGGCGACGGCTGTCTGCAGATCGTGGCGGCCCGAGTTGTCGATCCACAGGTCGTAGCCGTCACCCGCGGCCTCGCGCAGCCGGGTGTTCAGCTCCGGGTCGGCGTAGTCGAAGACCTGTTCCGCTCCGCAGGTCTCGCACCATTCGAAGTCCGTGGGAGAGCAGGTGGCGACGACCCGGGCGCCGGCCGCCGCGGCCAGTTGGACCAGGGCGCTGCCGACACCACCGCCGGCGCCCGCTATCAGGACGGTCTCCCCGGGAGCCAGCGAGCCGGTGCGGAACAGGGCGAGGTGGGCGGTCGCCGCCGTGTGCAGCAGCGGTGCCGCCAGTTCCGCGTCGACGCCGTCGGGCAGGTGATAGAGCCGGTCGTGGGGCACGGCCGCGTACTCCGCGAACGAGCCCTGGCGGCCGGCGTGCCCCAGGCTGTTGCTCCATACGCGGTCTCCGGGGGCGAACCGGGCCACGGAGGAACCGGCCACGGTCCCGACCAGGTCGCGGCCGATGACGAACGGGAACGGCGTACTGGTTGCGTAGGCACCCGAGCGGACGAAGGTGTCCACGTGGTTCACGGAGACCATGTCCACCTTGACCAGCACGTCCGTCGGCCCCGGCGTCGGTACGGGGAGATCCGCATAGCGGATGACGTCGGGAGTCCCGTGTTCGGTGATGTACGCCGCCCGCATCGTCGGTGTCATCGCCCGCTCCCGTGCACCGCGGCATACCGTCCCGACCAGGAGGACCTGAGCTGCTCCTCCTCGGCGGCGCCGAAGTCGTAGGCGGGCGACAGGATCGGGAGGGCCTGCTCGACCCGGATCAGGACAGCCTCGTTCGCCGGGTAGCCGGGGCCGTTGAGCGCGAGCAGCCAGTCCTTCAGTTCTTCGTATGCGGCTGCGCCGGGCGGCACGATCGTCGCGGTGCCCGTGAACCGGTAGCCCCGGCGGCGGAACACGTCGATCGTGTTCACCTCGACGCGGGGATCGGCGGCCAGGTTGCGCATCGTGTTCGGGGACGCGATGTCCATGAAGATCAGATGCTGGTCGTCGTAGACCCGCAGTGATCCCTTGGGTGAGAGGTTGGGCGCGCCGTCCGGGCGGACCGTTGCGACGAACGACAGCATCGCCTGTTCGACGATCATCCGCATGTCGTCAGTGATCATGGTGCTGAGTATCTCCTTCGGCTGTGAGCGATGGTCCGTCGGGGTCACCGGACTGCCTGACCGGTGGGACCGCGCAGCGCGGTGGTGTCGTCCTGGACCGCCGGGGTGCCGCGGAGGTCGACTTCGCGGGTCTCCGGTCCGGCATAGGCACCGATGCCGATCAGCAGCCCGCCGACGGCGAGAAAGACGAGCGGTGTCAGCTCGTACGGCATGAACCGGGCGAGGCCTTCCTGGTAGAAGGCGTAGAACGCCGGGACGATCACGGCGGCGGTGTAGCCGAGCCCGTACCCGCTGGATCGGATACCGGTGTGGAAGCGTTCGATGATGTACGTCGTCACCACGGCGAAGGTCGACACCACCACGACCACCAGCGCGATGGTCGCCGACGCGATCGCGGTGGTGCCGGACACCTTTCCCCCGGCGATCAGCCAGAACAGCAGGGGTGCGAGCAGGGTGGTGGTGGCGGCCTGTATGAGGAAGAAGGGACGGCGGCCGATCCGTTGGGACAGTTGTCCGGCCAGGAGGTAGGCGGGAATCAAGGTGGCGTACGCGAGGACGAGGATCAGCGTCATCGTGCCGACCGGCACCTTGGTTTGGAGCACGCCCGGCAGCACCGCTCCGACCATGTTGAACGCCAGCCACACCCCGGACATCTGGGTGAAGATCTGCAGGAATCCGCGGAGGTTCGCGCCTTGGAAGAGTTCTCGCAGCGGGTGATGTTCGGCGCGCTTGCGTTCCTTCCAGACCGGGGACTCCTCCAGGTTGCGCCGGCACCAGACCGCCAGGCCGAGTGCGAGGAGTCCGCCGATGACGAACGGGATCCGCCAGCCCCACGTCACGTAGGGGCTGTTGATGTCACCGGCCGGGATGATGTGGAGCAGCACCAGGGTGATCAGGGCGATCGAGCAGTAGGCCGCCGGGAAGCCGGTCATGATGATGGCGCCGTACAGTCCGCGTTTGCGGGTCGGTGCGTGCTCCAGGGCCAGGGGGGCCGCCGCCGTGTACTGCCCGCCGAGGAAGATGCCGTCGATGAAGCGCAGCGCGATCAGCGCGATGATCGAGAACAGGCCGGCCTGCTGGTATCCCGGCAGTGTGGCGATGGCGAGGGTGGTCAGGCCGAACCCGACCAGGGAGATGAGTGTCGCGCGTCGTCGGCCCGATGTGTCGCTGAGGCGGCCGAATATCAGCGCGCCCAGCGGGCGGCCGAGCAGGGTCGCGGCGAAGACCGCGGCGGTCAGGATGCGGTTGGCCGCGGTGGAGATGTCGTGCGGCTCGAAGTAGATCGCGGCCGGAGCCAGCACCACGATCGGCAGGTAGACATCGAACATGTCGATGAACAAGCCGACCTGGGCACTGATCAGGGGCTTGCGGGCTGGTTGGTTCACGCGTACCTCCGAAGAACGTCAGACGCCGTACAGCCAGTCGATGTGGGAGCGGTCGGGGGCTGCGCGGGTGCGCAGCAGTTCGTTCCGCAGCAGTCGTGCGGTGCCGTCGACGTGCCAGATCTCACCCCAGACCCGGGCCGTGCGCTGGATCCGCGCGGTGCGTGGCGCTCGGATCCGCTCGGTCGCTTCGAGCGCGGCGGGCCAGTCGGCGGAGTGCTTCACGGCCTGGTCGGTGAAGACCTGCGCGTCCTCGAGTGCCTGGCAGGCTCCTTGCGCCAGGTACTGGAGCATGGGGTGCGCGGCGTCGCCGAGGATCCCGAGCCGGCCCTGTGACCAGCCGGTCGTGGGCAGTCGGTCGGTCATCGGCCAGTGGCGGTCCCGCCACAGCGCGCCGAGTCCTGCTCGGACCGCGGGACAGCAGGCGGCGAAGACGGCGTCGAGGGCTCCGGGTTCGCCGTTCACCCGGAAGACCGCGACCTGGTTGACGAGTTCGCCGCGCCGCAGCGGGTACTGCACCAGATGGCAGTCGGGTCCCAGCCAGGCGACGACGCTGCGCAGGTCGACGGTGTCGGGCGCGTCGGCGGCCGCCATCGTGCCGCGGTAGGCGACGAATCCGGAGTCGATCTTCTCGTCGGCGACGAGTGTGCCGCGCAGGCCGGAGTCCACGCCGTCGAGTCCGAGGGCGACATCGGCGGTGAAGCCGCTGCCGTCGGCGCACATGATCTCCGCGCGATCGGCGTGCGGCCGGACGTCGGTCACTTCGTGTCCGGTGAGCAGTTCGACGCCGGCCTCCCGGCAGGCGGTCAGCAGAACGTCGTGCAGATCGCTGCGATGCACCACGACGTACGGCGCCTGGTAGCGGCGGCGGAACTCGTCGCCCAGATCCAGACTGGTCAGCAGCCGGCCGTCGACCGCGTCACGCAGGACGAGTCGGTCCGGTAGGACGCCGCGTTCGACGACCGCGTCGAGCAGGCCCCAGTCGCGCAGCAGTCGCGTGGCGTTGGGCGCCAGCTGCAGTCCCGCGCCGACCTCGCCGAAGTGGTCGGCGCGCTCCAGGAGCCGCACCCCGTAGCCGCTGCGTGCCAGGTTGTGCGCGACCGCCAGACCGCCGATGCCACCGCCGA
Source organism: Streptomyces cadmiisoli (assembly GCF_003261055.1). Classification (NCBI taxonomy): domain Bacteria; kingdom Bacillati; phylum Actinomycetota; class Actinomycetes; order Kitasatosporales; family Streptomycetaceae; genus Streptomyces; species Streptomyces cadmiisoli. The sequence goes on along the minus strand of NZ_CP030073.1, from coordinate 8,404,351 downwards.
CGACCAGGACCTCTGAATGAGTGTTCATCTTCTTGCCCCCCTGAGTTCGGGTGGCCTGAAACTAGAACGGAGTTCTGCACAGCGGGTATCTTTTTCTGCTATGAAGAAAGAGCCGCCGTATGCGGTCGCTTCCGTGGACAACGCGCTCCGGTTGATCCACATGCTGCGCGACGAGGGCGAGTTGCGGCTGACCGATGCCGCCGACGCGCTCGGGATCGGCCGGTCGACCGCTCACCGCCTGCTGTCGATGCTGGTGTACCGCGACTTCGCCAGACGGGACGAGACGAGACGGACGTATCTGCCCGGTGCCGCCCTGACGGCCGGTCCGTTGCCGGGGCAGACACGCAACCAGGAACTGCGGCGGCTGCTCATGCCGCACCTGGAGCGGCTGTGCCACCAGGTCGAGGAGTCGGTGAACCTGATGGTGCGGGTCGGCACGCACACCCGCTTCCTGGTCACGGTCGAGGCCCAGCACGTGCTGCACGTCGGCGACCGGCAGGGCACGGTCCTGCCGGCGCACCACTCCTCCGGCGGCAAGGCGCTCCTGGCGGAGCTGCCGGACAGCCACCTTGCCGAGCTCTATCGCAGCGGCCCCGAACCGGTGCTGGCCCAAGCCGAGTTCGACCGGCTGACGCGTGACGTCGCACAGATCCGGCGGTGCGGACACGCGCTCAACCTGGAGGCGACCGAGGCCGGAATCTGTGCCATCGGCCGTGTCGTGCGGGCCAAGGACGGCGACGCCGTCGCAGCCGTCACCATCAGTGCCCCGACCGTCCGCTTCCCGGCACGGCGCATCGAGACCTGGGCCAAGGTCCTTGCCGAGAGCACCGCCCGCGCCGGCCGCGACCTGCCGTCCGGCCTCGGCTGATCGCGGCCGGCGCCGGTGCGGCGTGAAGGTCCTGCCCGCACGCCGCCCTGCCCGCGGTGGTGTGCGATGCTCGCCACCGCGGATGGGACGCAGGGGCGTGCCGTGCCCGCCAGGGCACGCCGAAGGGTCATGCCAACGCGTTCGTGATCTCGGTGGCCGTGACGCGCAGAGCGCTCACCCACTCCGGCAGTCGGTCACGGCTGAACCGCACGCTCGGCATCGCGAACGCGAGCGCCGCGACTGGCTGTCCGTCACTTCCCGGCACCTCGACGGCGATCGCGGTGAGCCCCGCCTCCGTGTTCTGGTCGTTGATAGCGAATCCCCGCTCGCGCACCAGGGCGAGATTACGGCCCAGCCGCGGAAGGTCCACCCGGTCGTCGCCGTCGTACAACGCCGTCAGTTCGTCCACGGACAGCGCGGCCAGCAGAATTCGGCCCCCTGAGGTGAGGTGGGCCGGCAGGGTGCGCGCGGCCCTGCTGCCCACGCGCAGGACCTGCGTGCACTCCGCGGTCGCGAGGAACCGTGTCTCCGTCCCGGCCCGCACGCAGAGGTTGACGGATTCCTGCACCCGGTCGACGAGACGCTGCATGTACGGCGGAGCGACCTGTCGCAGCAGGGCCACCGGAGCCGGGGTGGCCGCGGCCGGGCGCAACACGTCACCGGCCTCGTACCGGCGGTCCGCTCGCTGGTGGGCGAACCCGCGGTACACCAGCATGCCGAGCAGCCGATGCGCCGTGGACACCGACACCGCGAGGCGCGCGGCAGCGTCGCTCACCCGCAGAGGCCCCTCCTGCTGCAACAGCAGCGCGAGGTGGAGCGCGTGATCGACCGAGGTGATCCGATACTGCGGTTCATTCTGCACAACAGAAAAGTCTCTCCCACACAGCGGAATACAGCCAGGCTTGGGGCGACCAGACCTCGCATGGCGTCCACGGACGAGCCGCCATCGCGACATCGGGAGGCACCCATGACATCCGAACCCCCACCCGCGCGCGTCCAGGCCACGGACGCCCCCGGCCAGCCTGAGCCCACCCCCCGTCTGAAGGAGCTGTACCGCACCTTCGAGCAGCACTCGCTCATCCCGCTGTGGACCGAGATCGGCGGTCTCATGCCGCCGCAGCCGGCCCCCGCGGCCGTCCCGCACCTGTGGCGGTGGGCAGAACTGCTCCCGGCCGCCGAGGAGTCCGGCGAACTGGTCCCGGTCGGGCGGGGCGGCGAGCGCCGCGCGCTGGCCCTCGCCAATCCCGGACTCGCCGGCCGGCCGTTCGCGACCGCGACACTCTGGGCGGCGATCCAGTACCTCAACCCCGGTGAGAACGCACCCGTTCACCGGCACTCGCAGCACGCCTTCCGCTTCGTCGTCGAGGGCGAGGGCGTGTGGACGGTCGTCGACGGGGACCCCGTCGCCATGCGCCGCGGCGACTTCCTGCCGCAGGCCGGCTGGCACTGGCACGGCCACCACAATCGCACCGACACCCCGATGGCCTGGATCGACGGACTGGACATCCCCTTCCAGCACCACATCGACGCCACCTTCTTCGAGTTCGGACCGGACGACGTCCAGACCCGCGCGACCCCCGAACACTCGGCCTCCGAGCGACTGTGGGCCCATCCCGGGCTGCGGCCGCTGACCCGACTCCGGCCCACACCGGCCACCCCGCTGCTCGCCTACCGCTGGGAGTACACCGACCGCGCCCTCGCCGAGCAGCTGGCGCTCGAGGCCGAGGGGCACGCGGTCACCCTCGAACCCGGTCACGCCGCCGTCCGCTACACGAACCCGACCACCGGCGCGGACGTGATGCCCACCCTGCGGTGCGAGTTCCACCGGCTCGTCCCCGGCACCCGCACCGCCGTCCGGCACGAGGTGGGCTCCTCCGTGTTCCAGGTCTTCGACGGCAGGGGCGAGGTCGGCGTCGGCGAGGCCACATGGACGGTCGAACGCGGCGATCTGTTCGTCGTGCCCTCGTGGCAGCCGCTGACCCTTGCCGCCGAGACCGGCCTGGACCTGTTCCGTTTCTCCGACGCTCCGCTCTTCGAACGGCTCCACCTCCACCGCTCCCACCAGGAAGGGCACGATTCATGAAGCTGGCGACCCTCCGCACCAGCGACGGATTCCGCACGGTCCGGATCGAGGAGGGCGGATACGTCGACATCGGCCCCGGAGACGTCGGCGACCTGCTGACGCGTGTGGACTGGCAGGCGGTCGCCGCCCGCGCGGACGGCCCGGTCAGCGAGGCCGCGCCCTCCCTCCTCGCTCCCGTCGTACCCCGCCCCGGCAAGATCGTCTGCGTAGGCCTCAACTACCGCACCCACATCACCGAGATGGGCCGTGACCTGCCCGACCATCCGACCTTGTTCGCCAAGTTCCCCGAGACGCTCATCGGGCCCTACGACCACCTCGCACTGCCGCCCGAGTCGGACGCGGCGGACTGGGAGGCCGAACTCGCCGTCGTCGTGGGCCGCAGCGTCCGGCGCGCGGACCGGGCCACCGCGGAGGCGGCCATCGCCGGATACACGATCCTCAACGACGTGTCGCTGCGCGACTGGCAGTTCCGCACCAAGGAGTGGCTGCAGGGGAAGACCTGGGAGTCCACCACCCCGCTCGGGCCCTGCCTGGTCACCCCGGACGAACTGGCACCCGACGCCGAGATCAGCTGCACCATCGACGACGAGGTCGTGCAGAAGTCCACGATCGGCGATCTGCTGTTCGACGCGGCTGATCTGGTCGCCTACGTCTCCACCATCGTCACGCTGAACCCCGGGGACCTGATCGCCACCGGCACCACCGGCGGTGTCGGCCACGCCCGCAAGCCGCCGCGCTACCTCCGACCCGGACAGACCATGGTGACGCGTATCGAGGGCATCGGCGAACTCGTCAACCCCGTCCGGCAGGAACCGCTGTCATGACCGGCACTCCCCCAGAGACATATCTGCGCTGGATGACGGACGGGCACGAGTACTTCCTGGCCCGCCTGCAACGCCTCGACGATGTGGAGTTGGAACGGCCGAGTCGGCTCCCCGGCTGGAACGGCAGGCACCTGCTGTCCCACATCGGCCACAACGCCCGCGCGCTGGCGCGTCTCGCGCACTGGGCCGCCACGGGTGAGCGGACACCCATGTATCCCGGTCCCGAGGCCCGGGACACGGAGATCGAGTCCGGCGCCCGGTGGGAGACAGCCCGGTTGCGTGCCTTCGTCGTGGAGGAGCAGCAGCATCTGGACACCGCCCTGGGGAAGGTCACCGCCGATCGCCGGCAGGCCGGCGTCGTCACCGCGCAGGGCCGTACGATCCCGGCGAGCAGCATCCCGTGGCTGCGCAGCCGCGAGGTGTGGATCCACGCCTACGACCTGCCGGGCGACGGGGATTTCGCGGACTTCCCGGCCGACTTCCTCGACGCGTTGATCGAGGACGTCGTGTCCCGCCGCCGCGCCGCACCTCCGACGAGCGCGCTTGAGGTGCGGGCAACCGATCGCGGTACCGCGTCGGATCACGACAGGACGTCCGACGGTCGGCGCGTCGAGGGATCCGCCGCCGACCTCGCACGCTGGCTCACCCGTGGAGCGCCGGCCACGGGACTGCACACCGTGTCAGGAGCACCGGTGCCCGCGTTGCCCGCTTGGCTGTAACCGACTTCAGGCAGGCTCTCCGGCCGGCGGCCTCGGCCCGGCCGAACCGCACCGCCGGCACGGCAAGCGAGGACGAAGCCGGCTCTGTTCCCCGCCCAGGGAAGAAGATGACGGTGCACATCGAGGGAGCGGCGCCCGGCCGGGTCCGGAAACGTGGTGGGGGGTCATGGCCGAGCCGGCCATGACCCCCTCCTGGCGTTTCATGCCGTCTTCGTGACCGTGACCGGGGGCCCGTGACCGTGACCGAGGGCTCGTGAGCGGGTGCCGGGTCGAGACGGACCTCTCGCGGCATACTTGCTTGACAAAGCAACTACATCCGGAGCACTATTTGACACGTCAACCAGCCGATTCTCGCACGCCAGGGCGCCCGGGAGTCATGAGGAGGAGTCCATGACGGCCACGTCGTTCCAGTTGGGGCTGAACTCGTTCGGAGAGGTCGCCACCGACGGTGACCGGCCGCTGAGCGACGCCGAGACCGTCCGCCTGCTGATCGAGGAGGCCAAGCTCGCCGAATCCGTGGGGATCGACCTCTTCAGCATCGGTGAGCACTACCGCGCCGGCCACAACGACAGCGCCACTCCCGTCCTGCTCGCCGCGATCGCCACCGCGACGGAACACATCCGCCTCGGCACCTCGGTGACGGTACTGAGCACCAACGACCCCGTGCGGCTGTACCACGAGTTCGCCACGCTGGACGCCGCTTCCCACGGCCGCGCCCAGCTCGTACTCGGGCGGGCATCGGCCACCGAGTCCTTCGCCTTGTTCGGCTACGACCTGGCCGACTACGAGGAGCTTTTCGAGGAGAAGCTCGACCTGTTCATCCGCCTCCAGCGAGAGGAGACGGTGACCTGGTCCGGCCGGTTCCGGCCGCCGCTCGTCGAGGCGCGCCTCCATCCCCGGATGCCGCAGGGGGGCATCCCCACCTGGATCGGCGTCGGCGGCAGCCCGAACTCCGTGGTCCGCGCGGCTCGCTACGGCCTGCCGTTGATGCTCGCCGTCATCGGTGGACGCCCTCAGCGCTTCACGGGACACGTCGAGCTCTACCACCGGACACTCGAACAGCTCGGGCACGCGAGGCAACCCGTCGCCATGCACTCGCTGGGGCTCATCGCGGACACCGACGAGGAGGCCATCGAGACCTGGTGGCGGTACTGGCAGCCGGTAGTCGCCGCCCTCGCCGACGAGCGCGGCTTCTACAAGCCGACCCGCGAGCGCTACCTGGCGGAACTCGACCAGGGCGCACTCTTCGTCGGCTCCCCCGAGACCGTCGCACGCAAGATCGCCGCAACGGCCCGAGACCTCAGCCTGGACCGCTTCGATCTCAAGTACGACGTCATGAACCTCCCCCGCGAAGCCCGTGCCCGCACGATCGAACTGCTGGGCCGCGAAGTCGCCCCACGGGTCCAGCAGCTGCTCACAAAGGAGCCCAGCCATGTCTGATCTCACCTTCGGACTCGATACGTTCGGCGATGTGCCCGAGGACGACTCGGGCACCCCGGTATCGGACGCGCGGGCCATCCGGCAGGTCCTCGACGAGGCCGTCCTGGCGGAGGAGACCGGCGTCGACGTCCTCGCGCTCGGCGAGCACCACCGTCCGGAGTACGCGATCTCGACACCCGAGACCGTGCTCGCCGGCATCGCCACCCGCACCAGCCGCATCCGCCTCGCGTCCGGTGTCACCGTCCTCAGCTCGGACGATCCGGTCCGGGTGTTCCAGCGGTTCGCGACCGTGGACGCGCTGTCGAACGGGCGGGCCGAGGTCATCCTCGGACGCGGCTCCTTCACCGAGTCGTTCCCCCTCTTCGGATACGACCTGAGCGACTACGACGTGCTGTTCGAGGAGAAGATCGAACTCTTCGCCAAGCTGCTGGAGGAGAAGCCCGTCACCTGGAGCGGCACCAAGCGGGCTCCGCTCGACAACGCCGATGTCTTCCCCAAGACCGAGTCCGGGCACCTGAGCACCTGGGTCGGTGTCGGCGGCTCACCCCAGTCCGTCATCCGCACCGCGCACTTCGGGTTCCCCCTGATGCTCGCGATCATCGGTGGCAGCCCGGAGCGCTTCGCTCCCTACATCGACCTGTACCAGCGAGCCACCGACCAGTTCGGCACGACCGCGCACCCGGTCGGCATGCACTCGCCCGGCTTCATCGCCGACACCGACGAGGAGGCCCGGGAGGTGCACTGGCCGCACTACAAGGTCATCCGGGACCGCATCGGAGCGCTGCGGGGCTGGCCGCCGCTGCGCAAGGAGGAGTACCAGGCCGAGATCGAGCACGGCTCGCTCTACATCGGTTCGCCGGAAACGGTCGCCCGCAAGATGGCCCGCGCCATCAAGGCGCTCGACGTCGGCCGCTTCGACCTCATCTACACCGCGGGGGCACAGCCGATCAGCGCCCGCTTGCGCGCGGTCGAGCTGTACGGCACGAAGGTGCTCCCCATGGTTCGCGACATCCTCGCGGGCTGACGACATGAACGCAGCAGGAGGAGCGGAAATGGACACCGCAGGCGCGGCCGCCGTCCGCACGGTCGGCATCCTGGGTGCGGGAAAGGTCGGCACCGTGCTGGCACGGCTGGCGCTGGCCGCGGGCTATCGCGTGCTCATCGCCGGATCGGGCGACCCGGCCAAGATCGCACTGACCGTGGAGGTGCTCACTCCGGGCGCCGTGCCCGTCACCTCGGCGGCCGCGGCGGAGGCAGATGCCGTCATTCTGGCGCTTCCGCTCGGCAAGTACCGCACGATTCCGGCCGAGGCGCTGCGGGACAAACTCGTCATCGACGCGATGAACTACTGGTGGGAGGTCGACGGCATCCGAGACGACCTCGTCGACCCACTCACCTCGTCGAGTGAGATCGTGCAGGGACATCTGTCCGGAGCGCGCGTGGTCAAGGCGTTCAACCACATGGGCTACCACGATCTTGAGGACGGCGCTCAGCCCGTGGGAACGCCGGGACGCAAGGCGATCGCCATCTCCGGCGACGGCTCGGACGACCTCGCCACCGTCGCACACCTCGTCAACACCTTCGGTTTCGACCCCGTCATGGCAGGTTCCCTCGCCGACGGGGTACGACTCGAACCGGGCACCGAGCCTTTCGGCGCCAACGTCGGCGCCGACGAACTGCGCGACATGATCCTCCGCTTCCCGGAATCCCAGCGCGGACGAGCCGTGATCGGCGCGAGGACAACGGCCAAGGCGTCGAGCGACCCAGCGACCTGACCGCTAGACGCGCCCCTCGGCCGCTGGACCGTCACGTACTACGGACTCACCGTTCTCAGCTGCCGGCGGCGAACCTCGTCCGGATTGTCCCATTGATCGGTATCGCTGTACCGTATGAAGATGCCTGCCGAAAAGAGGACGAGACGCGCCGGCGGGGGCAAACGTCTTGGCGTTCTGGATACCGCGGTCGAGGTGCTGTCGGACCGGGGATACGAGAGCACCCGCTTTGCCGATGTGGCGGCGGCCAGCGGTACGGCCGTCAGCACTCTGCAGAATTACTTCGGGTCCCGCGAGGACATGCTCATCGAAGCCCTGCAACGGTCGACGAATCAGGAGGTGGAAGCCCTCGAAGCGCTCGCCGCCGCACAGGCGAGCCCATGGGAGCAGCTCGTCGCCTTGATCGACCGCAGTCTCGGAAACTCCGAGCAGACTCAGCGGATGCTTGTGGAATTCTGGCGTTCGGCCATGCGGGACGTAGAACTGCGTGAGCACAGCGAGCAGGTACAGCGCGGTTATCGCGAGCCGTTCCTGAGGGCGATTCAGGAAGGCTGCGATCAGGGCCTTTTCCATATGAAGCACAGCCCCGAGGACGTCGTGGACTTCCTCCTCACATTTCTCGCCGGCGTCACCATCCCCCGTGTTCTTCATCAGGACAGACCTGCGGAGAAGACACTGAGGGATCTCTTGCTGTCACAGATGAGCGTGACCTTGGGACGCGAGACCTGAACCCCCGTGCCGGCATAGGCATCGGCATCGACTAACTGCATCACCTGATCTGCTCGCCGCGGCGCGTGAGCCCCCTGAGCGACGCTCCCCCTGGGAGCCGAGGGTGGGGAGCGAGGCAAAATGTCCGCTTTGAGTTGGTATCATGATACGGTATGCCCATACCGAAAAGTGAAGCGGGTGTGCGATCTCCTGGCGCCACACGGCGCCACGGTCACGATCATGACTGCACCCACGACGGCACCCCTGCCGGGCCCGAACTCCCGGTGTGCCCTTCCCGCCACGGTCCGTGACCCGGGCGGGAGCGTCGGCGGCGAACATGTCCTGCCACAGCGAGCACACCCGGTGCCGGCCCTTCGGCACAGAAGGACATCGTCATGGCACCAGGCAATTCCCACGACATATCTGCTCGCCACCTGTGGGAACGCGAGCTGGAGACCCTCACCGCTGATGCGGTCGGCCCTGTCCTGACACCCGGGGCGGCCGGCTACGAGGACGAGATCGCCGTCTTCAATCCGGCTGTCACGCACAGCCCCGCCGTCGTGGTCGGCGCGACCGGTCCCGAAGACGTCTCCCTGGCCGTGCGTACCGCAGGGAGACTCGGGCTGAACATCGCGGTGCTCAATACGGGGCACGGCCCCTCCGTCCCCGCGACCGGAGACACCCTGCTGATCACGACGTCACGGATGTCGGACCTCGTGATCGACCCCTGCACCCGGACCGCCCGTGTCCAGGCCGGAGTCCGATTCCAGCAGCTGGTCACCAGTGCCGCCGCGCACGGGCTCGCCCCGCTGCCCGGCTCCTCGCCGACAGTCGGAGTCATCGGATACACCCTCGGCGGCGGAGGCAGCGCCACCATGGGCCGCAAATACGGCTGGGCCGCCGACCACGTCACCGCCCTCGAGGTCGTCACAGCGGACGGGGAGCCGCACCGCGTCTCAGCCGATACGGAGAGCGACTTGTTCTCCGCCCTTCTGGGCGGCAAGAGCAACTTCGGTGTCGTCACCGCCATGGAGTGCGCACTCTTCCCGGTGACCCACCTCTACGCGGGCACGCTCTGCTTCTCCGGAGCGGACGCACGTGCCGCACTCGAGAGCTACCGGCGCTTCACCGCAACGGCTCCCGACGACATGACGTCCGGAATCGCCTTCCTCGACTTCGCCCCGCTCCCCGGCCTTCCCGCGTTCATGCAGGGCAAGCCGGTCGTGGCGATCAGGATCTCCCACGTGGGGCAGGGAGACGAGGGCGGGCGACTCATCGCGCCCCTGCGCCAGGCCGCTCCGGTTCTGCTGGACACAGTGTCGGTGAAGCCCTACACGGAGTTCGGCTCCATCGGCATGGATCCCGCCGATCCCGCACCCGCCGTGGAACACTTCGGGCTTCTCACGGAGATGACGGAGAGCACCGTCGACGCGCTGGCCGACACAGTGGACCCCCACTCGGGGAACCGGGTCAACCTGATCGACATCCGGCAACTGGGAGGCGCATACAGCCGCCCGCCGGCCACGGCCAACGCCGTGGGCGCACGGGACGCCGCGTTCGCGATCTTCGCTCTCACCGTCGTCCCGCCGGGCCAGGACGTGGCCGCCTACGCGAACACCGGGCTGGAACTCTTCGACCGCCTCGCACCTTGGCTGAGCAAACGGAAGCACCCCGGCTTCCTCTCCCCGGCCGACGCCACGGGGCAACAGACCCAGAAGGCCTACGACCCGGACGTGTACGAGTGGCTGCGAGCCGTCAAGACACGCTACGACCCCGACAACAGGTTCCGCGTGAACCACAACATCCCACCGTACGAGACCGCTTGACGCACAGCGGCAACGTGGCGTGCGTTCCCGGGCCGGGACCACCGGCCGCGGGCCGGTGGTCCCGGCCCGCGGCCGGGTCGACTACCGGTAGCGGATGTGCAGGTGGTTGTCGTGGTTCGGGTAGCTCGTGGTCAAGCCTTCCGAGATCAGCTGCGGATCATTGAAGAAGATCAGTTCGACGTGGCCGGGAGCCTTCGCCCGGATCTCCTGAACCAGTCGGCGGGTGGCCGCGCGGTCGTACGTCGACGACTGCCAGGTGATGCGTCCGGCGGTGCACTGCGCCGAGTCGGTGCGGATCGGCCACACGTCGATGTCCATTCCCACTTCGTGACTGGCGTGGCCGGGGATGTCCCCGCCGTGCTCGAAGCCCGCGTCGCCGACCGGCAGTCGGCCGTTCCCGGTACCGGCGAAGGTGGCGGCGGCGGCTTCGAGTTGACCGACGGCGCCGGCCGTCGCCCAGTGGGCGTTGGCGTTTCCGTCAGGGCTCTGCGCGCACATCGTGCCGGCACCGAAGTTGATGTTCTCGTAGTGCCACAGCAGGTTCTTCCACGTGGTCGGCCCGACGACACCGTCCACACCGATCCCTGCGTGCGACTGGAAGGTGCGTACCGCGGTCACGGTGGCGGGTCCGAAGTCGCCGTCGACCGACAGGCCCGCGCCGCGTTTCGCGTTGAGCAGCGCCTGAACGGCCGTCACCGCGGGCCCGTTGTCGCCCTGCCGTACGGTGATGGCGAGCGCCCCCCAGGTGGCGGGGCCGACGATGCCGTCCGCGGTCAGACCCTTGGACTGCTGGAAGCCGACGACGGCGCTGTGCGTCCCGGAGCCGAAGACCCCGTCCGCGGTCACCGTGCGGCCGTGCGCGGCGAGCAGGTGCTGCAACGCGACGACGTCGGTGCCCCGGCTGCCGTTGCTGGTCAGCGGGAACGCGGCCTGGGGAAAGGCCTGCGCGGGGATGCCCGCTCCGAGGAGCAGTGCGGCGACCGCGGTGAACAGCGCGAGGACGCGCCCGAGTTGTCTCATGATTCCTTCCTCATCTTCCTGACTGGAGGGCGCCCCAGGTGGCGGGGCCGGCGATGCCGTCGTTCGCCAGCCCGCGCGAGGACTGGTAGTCGCGGACGGCTTGTGCGGTGCCCGAGCCGAAGTCGCCGTCGATGGCCACCGTCCGGCCGAGGGCGGCCGTCAGGGCACGCTGGAGCCGGGTGACGGCTTCTCCCGTCGAACCGCTCTGCACGGTCGGGGTGGTTCCGCGGGACAGCAGCGCGGTCCAGGTCTTCGGGCCGACGACGCCGTCCGCGGTGAGTCCCTTGCCGGACTGGAAGTTCCGGGCGGCGGTGGTGGTGTCGGGGCCGAATATCCCGTCGGGGGTGCCCGGGTCGTGGCCGGCGGCCTTCAGCAGGCACTGGGCCGCCTTGACCAGGTTGCCGTTCGAACCGCTCTGGACGGTGGTGTACGCGGTGAAGTCGAGGTTCGCCCCGGTGCAGGTGGGCTGTTGCGGGGTGCCGGTACCGACGTCGAGGTAGTCGCGGTCGATGTTGATCGAGTAGCCGCCGTAGGACTCGGTGACCTCACCCACGTACTGGTGGATGCGCTGGTGGCCCGACCAGTAGGAGGACGGCACGTAGGAACCGGTGTTGGTGTCGGCGGCGCCGTTCCACCAGGCGTAGAAGATGTGGTCGACCCGTGTGTAGGCGCTGTTGTTGTACTCGGCGGCAGCGTCCCTGATTCCGGAGGCGGCGCTCGAGTAGAAGCCCGACACGTAGCCGCTGCTGTGCAGTCGCTCGGTCCAGCCGGACAGGTACGACAGCACGGCCGCCTTGCAGGAGGCGGTCGAGGTGTACGCCTCGATGTCGCTGTAGATGGCGCTGCCCGCCGGGATGCCGAGGTTCGACGCGGCGGTGATGGCGCCGGCCGCCGCGGTGACGCCCTGGGACTTGGCCGTGGCCGGGTCGGAGGACATCTTCAGCGAATAGTTGGTGCACGGCGCCTGACGGCCGACGTCGATGGGGATCAGGCGCCAGCCGTTGTTGGTCTGGTTGGTCACCCAGCTCGCGGTCAGGTTGGGCTGGGAGCAGCCGCGGAAGGACCCGCTGATGTAGACGCCGACCGCGCCGTACGGCGAGCTGGACTTCCATGCGTTCATCGCGGCTTGCGAGGGCGCGGTGCAGGCGTCGAAGCCCCTGCCCAGATAGCTGCCGGGTTGTGGACCGGCCGCGGCAAGCGGAGCGGTCTGGGCTTTCTCCGTCGCGCGGGGCAGTTCGGTGCGCTCGGCGCCCGCGGTGAGCTCGGCCGAGGCGAGAGCGTCGCGGACCAGGCTCTCGGTGCCCGGCGTGTGGGCCGCGGTGACCAGCACCCCGGCGTCCTCCACCGCGATCTGGATGGTGTCGTTGCTGGACGCGACGGACGGGGCGGCGGCCTTGCCGCGCGGTGTCCGCGCGGTCGCCGCCGTCGCCTGGCCGGCGGAGCGTGCGGTGATCGGCTCGACGACGATGCCCGCCGTCCGGCCCACTATCCGGGCGGGGCAGTCGTTCTGGTCGGCGGGCCGGCCCACGTAGACGGCGGGTCTGTCGAAGCGCAGACAGGCTCGCGGATTCTCGGCGAGATCGACCACCTTCCAGTCGGCGGGAACCTCGATGCGGTAGCCGTGGTAACTCACGGTCTGCCGGTTCTCCGACGGGGAGTCCGCGAGGGCGGGCGCGGGGACGGCGAACGCGCCGATACCGGCGAGCAGCGCCAGCACGGCCGTTCCGGCGCGGGCGCGCCAGTGCTTGCGGGACGACATCAGGGCACTCCTACTCGATGCTGGGGGAGCGAGCGAGAGCGGCGCGGCAGGACTGCTCCGTGCCTGGACGAGCGGTGCGCGTCCCGGCGCTGTGGGTCTGTTGTGCGCCGGGACGCGCACGGATACATGGGGCTCGTTGGTCAGATGCCGCAACTGGGCGCGGACCAGGAGCGGCTGGTGCGCCCGTCCACGTGGGTGTGGTCGTCGTGGCCGGGGTAGCCGGGGCCGAAGATGCCACCGAAACCGTGGTAGCGGCCACGCTGCGCGAGCTGGCAGAACGACGGGTTGCCCACCAGGTCGGCGGCGTCACCGTAGAGGTGGCGGCTGTTGGACGCGCCGCCCACCGCGCTGTTGCAGGAGTACGAGCGGAATCCGCTGGTGACGACGAGCGGGGTGTCGCCCATCGCGCGCCGCATGGCCTCCAGCTTCCACATGGTGCGCAGGGCGTTGGACTTGGCCGTCGCGGCGCTGACCGCTCCGCCGGACCAGTCGGAGTTGCACTTGTTCAACTCCGCGTAGGTGAAGTGGATCGGCGTGCAGTCCGGGTCCTGGAGGGCATAGATCTTGGCGAACGTCTGGGAACCCGCGACGCCGTCCGCTCCCAGTCCGTACGCCTGCTGGAACTTGGTGACCGCGGCTTTGGTCCGCGGACCGAAGTTGCCGTCGACGGAGAGGATCTCGCCGTAGTCCACGTGCCCGGCCACACGTATCTGGAGTTGGGTCACGTCGGCGCCCGACATGCCCTCGGACAGCGTGCGGTTCCAGGTGTAGCACTCGTCGGCCTGGGCCGGGCCGGCCGTGGCCAGCACACCGCCCGACAATGCGGCCATGAGCATGACAAACGAGATCAATAGTCGGATCGTGCGTCGTGGCATCATGCCTCCGTCCTGAATCCTGGTTCCCACAAGGGGACTGAGCCGAGTTTGGCGCCGCAGGCATGGCGTGTCCACACTGTCACCATCCGCCACAGGACCAGACCACCGGCACAACTCGCAAGCGGGGCACGCTTGTTGTTACATCTGACATTCCGTCATCGCCGACCAGGAGCTGCGTGACACCTCGCGCGGGAACGGAAACCAGCCGCAGGACCGCCTAGACACGTCCGGTGATCAGGTAGTCGACCGCACGGTCCACGGTCGGCGGGTGATTGAGAAACGCGGTGTGGCCCACACCGTCCCAGACGAGGAGTTCCGAACCGTCGATCTGTGAGGCCACGCCCTCACCCCAGTGGAGCGGGGTGGCGGGGTCGTGCGTACCGGCCACCACGAGCAGGGGCGGGGTACCGGTCACACGGATCGGACCCCACGGATTCGCGGATTCGATCGGCCAGCCCAAGCAGCCCGCCTGGATGTCCCAGCCCTCCACGTAACCGCCGAAGACCGGAGCCAGTCGGCGGACCTCGGCGAGCCGGGCGGAGAACTCCGCATAGCCGACATCACCGGTCGGCATGTCGTGGCAGGCGATCACCCGGTACGCCGGGCATCGCGCCCCCGCCGCCGCAAAGGCGGACGCGTCCGTCGACGCGGCGGCGAGATCCTCGGCGAGCGAGCTCCAAGCGCTGCGGAAGATGAGCTTGGCGTAGGTACCGAAGCCGATCTGGTCCGCGCTCACGCCCTCCGGGTGACCGAGAGCCTGCAGCGGCGCCCGGTCGAGCAGTGACCCGTACTCGGCCCGGACGTCCTTGCCGTACAGCGCGCAACCGGGTTCGGACTCGCACCAGTCGGCGAACAGCCCGAACGCGTCCTCGGCCGCCGCGGCGTCGTCGGAAGCGAGGGCACGAGAGCCGATGCTGCGGTCCAGGGGTCCGTCCAGCACGGCGGCCCGCACCCGCTCCGGGAACAGTTCGGCGTACGTCGCGGTCAGGACGGTGCCGTAGGACAGGCCGAGCCAGCTGACCCGCTGTTCACCGAGGGCCTGGCGCACCGCGTCGAAGTCCCGTGCCGAGCTGACCGTGTCCACGTGGTCGATCAGCGGACCGGTGGCACGCCGGCATTCCTCCGCGAAGCTGCGGTTGTATGCGATCAACCGGTCGTATTCCGCGCGTGTGGCGGGGTAGCGTCCGCCGTTCAATTCCGCGGTCGGCTTGTCGCACGCGATCAGAGGCCGGCTGTCGCCCGTGCCACGCGGGTCCACCCCGACGATGTCGAACCGGTCGCGCAGCGCGGCGGGGAACAACTCGATCGCCCTGTCCCGAACCCATGGCCGTGCCGCGTTGCCGGGGCCTCCCGGGTTGAAGAACAGCGTGCCGATCCGCTGGGCGGGGTCGGCGGCTCGCAGCCGGGTCACCGCGACGGTGATGGTCTCGCCGTCCGGCCGGGACCAGTCGAGGGGCACCTCCAGCGCGGCGCCTTCGGCGCCCTGGCTGCCGCAGGGCTCCCAACGCAGCTGTGCCGGGGCGGGTGGCGGCACGACGGCCGGGGCCGCAGACGACGGTGGGACGGTACTCAGGGCCGCCACCACCAAGGTACGGATATGTCCGCGCCATTCATGAGTCACACCTGCCGGCGAGAGAGCTGTGCATGCCTTCCGACGCGACAGCTTCACACTGGCCTCGCCCCGCAGGCAAATGACGTGACACCGAGCGCGCCGGTCCACCCAGCGGCCCTACCCTCGACAAGCACCGGCACAGCCGCTCGGACTCCACTACGGACACGCAGCGCGCACGCGTGAATGTGTCGTGAGGTCGCGCAGGGCTCGGCCGGACCGTGCCCCGCCGCACCGCGCTTCCCGGGCTCAGGTCACTCGTTCGCCACCGGCCGATGGCCGGCGGATCCGCAGACGTCCACGATGGCGAGGAGGACTGCGCCCGTACGCAGGACCGGGCACGTCGGCTTCGGGCCGGACGACACGGCCAGTCCACTCCGGACCATTCGTCTCTTCCTCCAGTGGAGGCCGCAGTGGGTCAAGCCGTCGGTGATGTGTTGGGCTTGGCTGCCGGTGTCGCGGTCAGCCCACTCCCGATCGTGGCGATCATCCTCATCCTGGCCACCCCGCAGGGGCGCCTCAACGGACTCCTCTTCGCCCTCGGCTGGGTTCTGGGACTCACAGCACTCGGAGCCATCATGCTGGCCATCGGCGGCACTGCCGGAGCCTCGACTCACGAGCAGCCGGCCACCTGGGTGGGAGCCCTCAAACTTGCTCTGGGCGCCCTCCTCGCCCTCTTCGGCGCGCGTCAATGGCGGCGCCGCCCCAAAGACTCCTCTCAGGCACATCTGCCGACGTGGATGGCTGCGATCGACCGCTTCACCCCTGTCAAGATCTGGGGTCTGGGGCTGCTGCTCTCGGGGGCGAATCTCAAGAACGCACCCCTGACCATCGCAGCAGGCGCCTCGATCAGCTCGTCGGGTCTCCCCCTGCCGCAGCAGATCGGAACGCTCGCGATCTTCGTGGCCATCGCCTCCCTGGGAGTGCTCGCACCGCTCGCCGTCTACGTGATCATGGGCGAACGCGCCAAGAGCATCCTCACCGACTGGCGGGACTGGGCCGCGCGGCACAACGTCGCCGTCCTGGCCGTCCTGTTCTTCGTACTCGGCCTCAAGCTCCTCGGTGACGGCATCAGCATCCTCACGTCCTGAGAAGCGGCCACGGCGGTCGGGTCAGCCTGCGCCCTGCTCGACGGGCAGATGGATCGGACCGCGAAGAACGGGGCTTCGCCGGTACGGTGGCGGGTCGGTGACCAGGCCGGGCCGGTCGAGGCGGCGTACCAGCTCGGTCAGCGCGATCTGGGTCTCCCGCCGGGCCAGCGGGCCGCCGAAGCACAGGTGGATTCCGCTGCCGAACCCGAGGTGCTGGTTGTCGGGCCGATCGGGGTCGAAGCGATCGGGATCGTGGAAACGGTTCGGATCGCGGCTGCCCGAGGCCAGCATCAGTATGATCCGTGAGCCCTTGGGGATCACCGTGTCGGCGACCGCGACATCGCTGTACGCCGCCCGCCACGGGATGATGTGCACCGGAGGCTCGTAGCGCAGCAGCTCTTCGACCAGCGGCACGATCAGGTCCGGCTCATCGCGCAGTCGCTGCAGCATCTGCGGGTGGCGCAGCAGCGTCAGCATGCCGTTGGTGATGAGGTTGACCGTGGTCTCGTGGCCGGCGATCAGCAGGAGATTGGCGGTGGCGACGATTTCTTCGTCGGTCATCCGCCCGTCCGGCCCGTCGTCGTTGGCCAGGCGGGAGAGCAGGTCGTCACTTGGCCGGCTGTGGCGTTCTTCCACCAGCCCGCGGAGGTAGGCGCGCAGCTCGTTGGTCGCCTGCCGGCCATTCTCCAGCTTTTCCTTGGGGTCGGTCTTCGGGTTGTAGTCGATCGACTCGATGACGGCGTTCACCCACAAGTGGAACCTCGGTTCGTCCTCGCGCGGCACGCCGAGCAGGTGGCAGATCACAGTGACGGGGAACGGGTAGGCGAAGTCGTCGACGATGTCGATCTGTTCCTTTCCCGCGAAATCGTCGATCAGGCTGCCGACGGTGGCGGTCAGGTCGGGCTCCAGGCCGGCCACCAGCCCCGGGGTGTGCGGGGGGCCGAAATGGCGCATCGCCATCCGCCGCAGGCGGTCGTGCTCGGGCGGGTCGAGGTTGATGAACGCCGGCGTGCCGCGCCCCTCGGCTGCTTCCATCGGACGCGACAGATGGCGGACGTCGGAGCTCAGGTGCGGGTTGTGCAGGATGTCCATGAGCTCGCGATAGGTGCTGATGACGTAGCTGCCGTCCTCCTGGAGGGCCACCGGCGTCTCACGCAGCTCGGCGTAGAGGGGATACGGGTCGGCCCGGGAGGAGTAGTCGAGGATCCGGAGCAGTGTGCCGGGCGTCTCGGTCGCGGTCATCTCGCTCTCCCTCCTACCGGTGCTGCTGTGCGGACGTGACGCGCCGCTCACCCGGGTCGTGACCGGTGACGACCACGGTCGCGCCTTGGGCGAGCAGGGTGGGGCCGGGGAAGTCCACAGGCACCGGCTTCATGTCGGCGGGCTGGTCGGGCGCGGGGAAGGGCGGCGGAAAAGGTGCGGCCGTCTCGATCAGCTGCCGGTAGTGGTCCAGCCACTTGGCGTTGTTGAAGCTGACCGCCGCGGTGACGCGACCCCGATAGCCGTATGCGGCGACGAAGCGGCGGTCGGCCACCGACCCCTGGGTGACGACGACCTCGTCGGCGAAGGTCGGCACACCGACGGTTTTGATGTTGACGCCGAACTGGATCGACCAGAACACCGGGAGGGACAGGTGAGGCCAACGGTCCGCCTGGCCACTGACCATGTTGTGCGCCGCGACCTCGGCCTGCTCCACGGCGTTGGCCCAGTGCTCCAGCGAGATGAGCCGGTACTCGTAGATCGGGTTCGGGCAGCGTGCCACATCCCCGGCGGCGAAGACGTCGTCGGTGATCAGGCCGTCGAGGGTGAGAGCTCGGCAACCCGTGTCGCAGGCGATTCCCCAGACACCCGCTGCCAGTCCCGAACCCCGCAGCCACTCGGTGTTACGGATGCCACCAAGTGCCACCACCGCCACATCGGCGTCGATCGCGCTGCCGTCGTCGAAGTGGGCGCGGCGGAACCGCCCCTGCGCGTCACCCTCCAGCCGGGTGACCTTGACCCCGCAGCGAAGGTCGACGCCGTGCGCGCGCTGCATGTCCGCGGCGACGTCCCCGACCATGGCACCGAGCGCCCCGACCAGCGGAGCCGGCGCGAGTTCGGCGACGGTCACCGCGATGCCCCGCTCGCGGCAGATTGAAGCGATCTCGGAACCGGTGAATCCCGCACCGATGATCAAAACACGCGAAGGTCCGGCGGCGAGAGCTCGCTGCAGGCCCTCGGCGTGCTCACGCGTCCGCAGGACGAACACCCCGTCCAGGTCCGCTTCGCTCTCGACGAACCAGGGTCGCGCCCGTACCCCGGTGGCGATCAGCACCCGGTCGAAGGGAACCTCGCGTCCGTCGGCGAGCCGCACCTGGTTGGCCCTCATGTCCAGCCCGCCGGCGGGTACGCCCAGCAGCCACTCCGCATCGATGTCCCGACGCCGCGGCAGCAGGGTGCCGTCGGCCGGCACCCAACCGGTCAGTACCTGCTTGGACAGTGGAGGCCGGTCGTAAGGCTCGCTCGGCTCGTCACCGATCATGGTCAACGATCCCGTGAAGCCCTCGCCACGCAGAGCCTCCGCGGCACGCAGTCCCGCGAGGGACGCCCCGACCACTACGATGCGGCCGTCCCGCTTGAAGGCACGCAGATTGTCGGCGCTGGTCATGACGGCGACGCCTCCACGGGTACGTCCCGTGCCTCCAGGCGGTCGACCAGAATCGCCTGGACCGGACAGGCCGCCGCGGCCCGCAGCACTCGGTCACGCTGCGCGTCATCGGGATTCGGGTCGTACATCAGTGCTTCCTCCCCATGCATCCGGAAAGCTTCCGGAGCCAGGAAGGCGCACTGCGCGTATCCCTGGCATCGGGAAAGATCAACGACAACTCTCATCCCGACCTCCGCTGCAGAACTGCGGGCCCGGAAACCGGCGCCACCACGGCGCGCACAGCGGTCACGGGCTCAAGAGGGGAAATGGCTGTGGCCACCGCCCGCGAACTGCGACAGTGCACACGCGCTCGTAGGGTCCCCGCCGAAAGGATGATCGTGGCGTGTGAGGCGACCGGCATCCGCAACACCGCCTGGAGAACCAGACGTTCCTACCAAAAAAGCCTATCCCGCGCCCTCACCGACTGCACCCCGGGCAAGGCCGTCCCGGAGCGGGATCAAGGTCCACACACGTGCGTACGGTCGCCCCGCCGGCCCGGGCCGCCCGCTCGCCCGGATTCCGCCGTGTCCCGGAGGGCGGGCCGGAGCCCCGTCATCAGCCCCTGCCGCTCGCCGGGAAGCGGGCACAACACCCGGAACTTCACGGCAGGTTGATCACTGGATTTACCGGGAACGCTCTCTCAGCGGAACTCGTGGACCACCTCGATCTTGCCGACGATGTGAGCGTTGAACTCCTCCAGTTCCTCGGCCGGCACCCACAACTCGAGGATCGTCTCTCCGCCCGCCTGTCGAATCGGATACCGGCGCAGGAAGTCGGAGTCGACTTCGAACCGGGTGACGAAGCCGGCGCCGTCATGCTTGACGTTCCAGTCCCGCGCGATCTTGACGGCGTAGTCCTCATTGAGAACGGGGTAGAAGATCGGCTGCTCGGGAAGCCTCGGCGGCCAGGCACGCCAGTCCAGCTCGCCCACCAACTCCAGTTCCTTGGGGCCGGTGGGACGCCACAGTGTCGTCGTCGCTTGCTGGCTGATCACGGGTACCACTCTCTCGACTCCTACTCGAAGGGACTCGACAGCGTCCCCGTTCCGCCCTTCAATCCGATCCCGGCGAGATCCAGCCGTACAGGCTGTCAGGAAATTCTTGGTCGCGGGTGTCGGCGATGAGTTCGGCGAGTGTGAAGACGGTCTCGTCCGTGAACATCCGATTGTGGCAGCGCAGCAGGTAGCTGCGCTCTGATATGCGGTAGACCTGTCGCCTCTGGCGCCGGCGTCCTGATGCGGTGTGGGCATGGCCGTACTCGTCGATGATCCGCAGCATCGCGGAATGGGCCTCGGCCTCGCTCCCCTCCAGTTCGCGGTAGACGCCGAAGGTAAAGGATTCCGCCTGGCCCGCATCGCGGATGACGGCCCATCGAGGCATGGTGCTCTCCTGTTCCCGCAACGGTGAGTGCGAATCCGACCGCCGACGCGCCCTCTGTCGCACCGACTTGGCCCGGATACCGAGCCGAACGGGCACGGTTCAAGGAGGGAGCGTATCGGGGGCAAAGCGCTGCCACGTCGTTACGTGCGGCCCGCCGGATACGCATCGTTCAGTAGCGAAATTTTCACGTTCTGTAGCCGCAGTTCCGCCGCGGCTCCGCGCGGCGTCGCCCGAGACGGCCACGGCCGGATGAAGTGTCGCTGCGGGCCCGGGGCGCAGGCCGCGCTGCCGTCGATGCGCCTCATGAGATGCGGTTCCTGTCGTGCGCGGCCGCCGCCGAACGGGGCTCGCACGGCGATCCGGATCCCGCGGCCAATCCCTTGCACCCCACTTGTTCGTTTTCAGAAAAATGTGGGTAAGGGCTGAAGCAAGCCTCGGGCCGCTGCCCGCTCACCCGCCCATTCCAGAGGTACCAGCCATGAGGTCATGGGCCCTGCCACACCGGTCCCGCTCGGTCGGCGCAGCGCGCGACCTGGCACGCTCAGCCGTGGAGGAATGGGGGCTTCCCGCCGACGCGGCGGATCACGTTCTCCTCGTAGTCTCCGAACTGGTGACCAACGCCGTGGAGCACGCCACGCCCCCCGTCGTGCTCCACCTCGACCTGCTCGGGGACGGAGTCATGCACATCCGTGTCGACGACGGCGGGCGGTCTGCCGAAGAGGGTGAGTGGACCTCCAGTTGCGCGCCGGACGAGCACGGCCGCGGACAGCACATACTCGATGTCCTCACACTCGACCACGGCACCCACGACTGCCGACACGGCGCGACACACTGGGCCCGCGTTCCCGCGGCCGTCCAGCAGTGCACGTGACGGGCCCGGCGGTACCGGCGGCCGAACGGCGGTGTCCGCCCGGATCCGGACCACGGCGTCCTGCCGGCGGAACGTTCGCCGAGCCCTGTCAGTGCCGGCTGCCATGCTCTGCCCCATGAACAAAGAGGAGTTCTGGGAGCTCATCGCGGCTGCCCGCAGCCAGGCGTCCGACCCGCACGAAGGCGAATCGGTCGCCCGCGAGACGACCTCATTGCTGGCCGCCCGACCGGCCGAGGAGATCGTCGCCGCCCGGCAGGTGCTGTGGGACCTGATGGCCCACTCCTACACGAAGCCGCTGTGGGCCGCCGCGTACCTCATCAACGGCGGATGCTCCGACGACGGCTTCGACTACTTCCGCGGTTGGCTGATCGCACAGGGCCGTGAGGTCTTCGAGCGCGTCGTCGCCGATCCCGATGCCCTCGCGGACCTGCCCGTCGTGCAGGCTTCGGCGGCCGACGGGCGGGATCTGGAAGGTGAGGAGTTGCTGAGCATCGCCTGGGACGCGCACACCATGGCGACCGGTGAGGAGCTCCCTGCCGACGCATTCACCATTCGATATCCAGAGCTGGACCCTGCCTGGGACTTCAACTTCGACGACCATGCCGAGATGACCCGCCGGCTACCGCGCCTGGCCGCCCTCTACCCGTGATCGACAGCGACCGGGATGGAGAGCGGAGACCGGTCGTCAGCGGGCTAGCGTGACGCCGCCGGTTCAAAGCCTTCGCGCGCGACGACGGGAGCACGCGCCTGCCGCCGTAGCGTCTGTGATCGGGTCGGCCGTGCCGGGCGTCTCGCCCCCGGTGATTGCGGACACCACCGCGCCCGCGTCGCTCGCGCGGAAAGCGCCGACCCGCGTCAGTCGCTCCGGGCCCCGCCGTCGACGACGCGATATCCCCGCACCTGCGGCGCTCCGCGCGGAACGCTCTCGGGCCACAGGCAGTCCAGTACCGCGGCGGAAGGAGGAAAGAGTGCCGACGGCACGGCAGAGCGCGGGAACCATTCCCAGCGCAGGATCTTGTCCGGTTCGGTCACCTCGGGTGCTCCCACCGCCCCCTCGGTGACCGCTGCCGCAGTCACCCTCGTCAGCCCGTTGATGCCGTCGACCAGGACCGCCAGGACCCGCACCGCCGCCGCGGGCACCGCGAGTCCGGTCTCCTCCGCCAGTTCCCGCGCCGCGGCCGTCTCGAAGTCCTCCCCGGCGTCGACCTTGCCGCCCGGAAGTTCCCAGCGGGCATCGTGGCCGAGACCGAGCAGGACCCGGCCGTCGGGATCGAGAACGGCGAGGCCGACGCCGGTGAGGCTGTGCGATGCGGGACGGACGCGCTCGGGGCGCTCCGCACCTGGTTCATTCGTGTTCACCCGGCCATTCCACCTCACACTCACCACGTAGTTCCATCGACGGCCGGGACGGGTGGCCGGGCCTCGACGGCGGTCGCGCAAGGCCCGGCCCGGCCCGGCAGACTGCGGCTCCGGCTCCGGCTCCGGCTCCGGCGAAGAATGCGGACCGAAGGCCTTGCCGACCGCCAGAACCACCGCGTCCCGTCCCTGCCGAGCGCGATTACGCCGCACCAGGAGTCCGCCGCCGTGAGAGGCCCTCCTCTCACTCCCGTAGACCCGCTATCTCCACAGCCCGGCGGCGCAGGACGAGCGCCGCCGGGACGACGGACGAGACCACGGCAACCACCGCGCAGGCAGCGACGGTCACACCGATCGCGATCCAGGGCAGCTCGATCGTGGTCCACACCGACAGCACGCCCAGCGCGCCCCACACACCCGCCAGATTGAGGCCGGTGACCAACAGCCCGAGCAGGGCGCCCACCGCGACCACCATCAATGCCTCCGCGCCGACCAGCCGCAGCACCTGCCACCTGGTGGCCCCGGCGAGGCGCAGCACGGCCAGCTCGCGCACGCGGTCGGAGGTCGCCATGATCATGGTGTTGGCCAGCGAGATGCCCGTGTAGAGGAGGGCGATGCCCAGGACGAGCACGAAGCCGAGCCAGGTCGTCCGGTCACGGTCCGGGTAAGTGGCCTCGACCCACTGGGCCTTGGTGCGCACCTGCCCGCCCGAGTCCCGCACCGCGTCGCGCAGTCCGACGGCCACGGCCCCCGCGTCGGCACCGTCGGCAAGGGTGACGTCGGCGCGGTCGACAAGCGCGCCGGGGGCGTTGCGCGGAGTGACGTAGACACCATTGTCCCCGGTGCCGGTGGTCATCACCGCGGCGATCCGCAGCGTCTTCTCCGTGCCGTCGCCGAGCCACACCTGGACCCGCTGACCCACGGTGTGCCGCTGCCACTCGCTGTTGACGATGATCGATCCGTCGTCGAGGTCGCTCACCTCTCCGACGGCGAGAGGCAGACGTGTGGTGGCCGCGAGCGGGCCGGCCTCAGCCGCACGGGCTCGGGACTTGATGAGCGCGACGCCGTCCTCCAGGACGTAGACGGCGCTGGAGGAAGTGGCCGACACCTTCGCACCGGGCACCTCGCGCAGTCCGGTGAGTGTCGCCGCGTCGAAGTCCGTCCCGCTTGCCGGAGTGACGACGAAGTCGGCGGCGGTCTGCTCGCGGGTCTCGGTGGCCTTCGCCTCGTCCAGCGTGGCGGTGGAGCCGAGCAGCGAGCCCGCGAGGGCTACCGTGACCAGGACGGGTGCCGCGATCGCCGCGGTGCGACGGACCCCGGCGGCCGCGTTCTCGCGCACCAGCATGCCCCCAGCTCCGGGCAGTTGGGCCGGCAACCAGGCCAGCAGCCGGGCCAGCGGTCGCACCACGACGGGTGCCAGCAGGGCGAAGGCGGTGATCAGCAGCATCGGTCGGCTCACGTAGGTCTTGCGGTGCAACAGTTCTCCCGGGTCGCCGGCCAAGGCCAGGCCGAGCGTGACCGCGGCCGACAGCAGCAGTGCCGTGCCGCACAGTCGGCGCGGCCACGTCATCGTCCCGATGTCCACGGACGCCTCGCGCAGTGCTTGGGCGGGGCCCGTCCGACCGGCCCGCCAGGAGGCGGCGGCGACGCACAGGGCGACGAGCAGACCGGTCCAGAACGCCATGTGGTACGGCCAGGTGTGGTCGCCGATCGTGAACCAGCTCGGCGCGAGTCCGCCGTCGACCACCCGATCGGCCAGCCGCGGTGCGCCGTAGGAGCCGAGCAGGCAGCCGGTGGCGGAGGCGAGCACGCCGACCACGAGTGCCTCGGCGAACACCATGCGGCGGATCTGGCCCGTGGTGGCCCCGGCGGTGCGCAGCAGCCCGAACTCCCGGCCCCGCTGGGCGACCGCGAAG
This sequence comes from Streptomyces cadmiisoli, assembly GCF_003261055.1. Lineage (NCBI taxonomy): Bacteria > Bacillati > Actinomycetota > Actinomycetes > Kitasatosporales > Streptomycetaceae > Streptomyces > Streptomyces cadmiisoli. Next base: position 8,379,549 of record NZ_CP030073.1, on the reverse strand, counting down.
GTGAAGGTGGATGCCACCACGAAGACCGATACGAAGGCTGAAACGCCGCCGGCCGTGCCGAACATGGCGTTCATGGCGGTGATGGCCTCGCTGTCACGTTCGGGGTCGGCATCGGCGTAGCGGCGCGCGTCACCGGTGAGGACGTGGACACCGTCGCTGCCTCGCACCGCTTCGCGCACGGCCGCCGCGTCCGCGTCGACGGCCAGCTGGACGCTGATCGGCGACAGTCGAGCGGCCCGGGCATCGGTGTAGAAGACCGCGTTCTCGAAGCCCCGGTCGGCGACCGTGCCGACGACCCGTACGCTGCCACGGCCGGTCGGAACGCGCGCGCCGGGCTTCACCCAGTCGCCGCTCACGACGACCTCGTCGGCGGCCTTCGGCGCACGCCCCGCAGTGATCTCGTACGGGGCGAAGGCCGCGGTGGACCAGGGGTGGCCCACCAGGTCGTCCGGTCCGTTCGCGACCCGCACCGGGAACGTCCGGTCCGCGACGACGGCACCGAGTTCCTCGAGCTTCGCGACGGTCCCGGCGGGCACGGCTCGGGGGTGCGCCAGCTTCTGGGTGCGTTGGCCTGCAGGGGTGGGCACCCGCAGGGTGTGCGCGCCCTGGACGAGCACCGGCGCGGCGGCGAACCGCTCGGGCCGTCGGTCGGGCGCGTCGAGGGAGGAGGCGAGGGCCAGCCCCATCACGGCGAGCAGCGCGACGCCGAGCGAGAGTGCCACGAAGCCGCCGACGAAGGTGACCCAGCGGGTGCGCAGTGTGCCCAGGACAAGACTCAGCACGGCACGGCCTCCAGCTTGGTGAGGCGTGCCGCGATGTCGTCGGCGCCGGCCCCGATCAGCTCGCCGTTGACGCGCCCGTCGAAGAGGAAGACCACGCGGTCGGCGCTGGAGGCGGCGACCGGGTCGTGGGTGACCATGATGATCGTCTGGCCCTCGCGGTCGGCCATGCCGCGCAGCAGGGCCAGCACCTGTCGGCCGGTCCGCGAGTCCAGGGCACCGGTCGGCTCGTCGCCGAACAGCACCTCGGGGCGGGTGATCAGGGCACGGGCCAGGGCGACGCGCTGCTGCTGGCCGCCGGACATCTCGCTCGGCCGGTGCCGCGCCCGATTGCCGAGACCGACCTGCCCCAGCACCTCCCGTACACGGGCCTTGGAGGGACGGCGACCGGCGAGTCTCAGCGGCAGTGCCACGTTCTGCTCGGCCGTCAGGGACGGAAGCAGGTTGAAGGCCTGGAAGACGAAGCCGATGCGCTCCCGGCGCAGCAGGGTCAGCTGGGTCTCGCTCAGTCTCGTCATCTCGGTCCCGCCCATCGCGACCGAGCCGGAAGTGGGCCGGTCGAGACCTGCCGCGCACTGCAGCAGGGTCGACTTGCCCGATCCGGACGGCCCCATGACGGCGGTGAACGTGCCCTTGGGGAAGGCGAGCGAGACCTCGTCGAGCGCGGTCACGGCGTTGTCGCCCGAGCCGAACCGTCTGCTGACGGAGCGCAACTCGATGGCGGTGTCGGTCATTTGTCCCCACTTGATCGGTGTCGGTCCTCCCGCTCAGCAGGCGGGGGGAGTTGTCGGGAACGGCGTCCGAGCGCCGGTGCTCGGCCGCCGGGGCGTATGGGCAGGCAGGCGGCAGGTGTCCGCCGGCAGCGGGTTGCGCGGCGCGGAGGACGGGCTCGGTCCGCGGGTGCCACGACCTGCCCGACGATGACGAGCGCGGGCTCTCGGACAGCGCTGCTGGCCGAGGACCACTGCTTCTTTCGTCTCTTCGGTGCCTCCACGAAACCGTGCGGGGGTCCCTCGGCGCAGTGCGGCAGGACCGAGACTCGGGGTAGGGCCAGGCCTACCCCCGGTCCGCCCTCTGGCCCGATGGTGCCGCCGCCACCGGGGCTTCTACGGTGATTCCCATGCACCCCGTGAATGTGTGGCAGGCCATGTCCCGCCCCGGCTTCCTGGTGTCGGCGTGGCCGTGGCGCTCGGTCGCCTACCTGCTCACCGGCGCGGTGACCGGCTGTGTCGCGCTGGTGGGAATCGTGACGGCGGCAGCCGTCGGCGGCCTCCTGGCGATCGTGCTGGTGGGAGTGCCGTTGCTCGTGCTCACAGCGCTTGCCGGCATCCCGTTGGCCCGGCTGGAGCGGCTCAGGCTGCGGCTGGTCGACCTGGAACCGGCTCCCGGCCGCCACGCCGCGCCCTCCGCCACGGGTCTGCGGCCCTGGTTGACGACCCGGCTCCGCGCACCGGCAACCTGGCGCGAACTCGGATACGCCCTGCTGTTCGCCGTCCTGCTGTGGCCGGTGGACGCCCTCGCGATCACGGTCGCGCTGCTCTTTCCGCTGTCCATGGTGGCGTCTCCGCTGCTCATGGCCACGGTCGGCGACGGCATGGAGACGAAGGTGCTCAAGCAGTGGACGATCACCACCTGGCCGATGGCCTTCGGTGTGGCGGCGCTCGGACTCGTCCTGCTGGCTCTCTGCGCCTACGTCCTGGGGGTCGTGGCCGGCGCACGGGCCGAGCTGACCCGGCTGCTGATCGCCCCGCGCGACGCTGACCTGGGCGCCGAGCTGGTTGAACTCACCCGCTCCCGCGCGCGGTTGGTGGACGCCTTCGAAGCGGAGCGGCGGCGCATCGAACGCGACCTGCACGACGGCGCCCAGCAGCGCCTCGTCGCCCTGACGATGACGCTCGGCCTGGCCCGCCTGGACGCGCCGCCCGGCCCTCTCGCCGACCAGCTCGCCACCGCACACGACCAGGCGGGCAGAGCACTCGCCGAGCTGCGCGAACTCATTCACGGCATTCACCCCAAGGTGCTCGCCGACTACGGTCTGGAGGCCGCCGTCGCCGATGCCGCGGACCGGTCCCCGGTCCCCGTCGAGGTCACCCTCGAACTGCCGGGACGCCTGTCTCAGTCCGTCGAGGCCGCCGCGTACTTCGTGGTCTGCGAGGCGCTCGCCAACATCGCCAAGCACAGCGGCGCGGGCCGCGCCGAGGTCAGCGGCGGCCACCGCGACGGCCGGCTGTTCCTGGCCGTGCGCGACGACGGCCGAGGGGGCGCGGATGCCGCCGCCGGGTCGGGACTCACCGGTCTCGCGGACCGGGTGTCGGTCCTCGATGGCAGACTCTCTCTGTCCAGTCCGGCGGGCGGACCGACCCTGTTGAGTGTGGAGTTTCCTTGCGATCCCTGCGAACCGACCGATCGCTGCGCGTAGTGCTGGCGGAGGACGGTGTCCTGCTGCGGGAGGGACTCGTCGGCCTGCTCCACCGCTGCGGCCACGAGGTCGTCGCGGCCGTCGGAGACGCCGAGGCGCTGGTCGCCGCGGTCGAGAAGCACAGCCCCGACATCGTCGTGACGGATGTCCGTATGCCTCCCGGATTCCAGGACGAGGGCCTGCGCGCGGCGGTACGTCTGCGGGAGCGGACCCCCACACTGCCCGTTCTGGTCCTCAGCCAGTACGTGCAGCGGGCGTACGCCTCCGATCTGCTGGACTCCGGCGACGGATCGGGGGTCGGCTATCTGCTCAAGGACCGGGTCGGGCAGGTGGAAGAGTTCGTGGACGCCCTGTGCGAGGTCGCGGCCGGCGGCACGGTCGTCGACCCGGAAGTCGTACGCCAGCTGTTGCGTCGCCGCCGTGACCCCTTGGAGCGGCTCACCCCGCGCGAGCGCGAAGTCCTCGCCCTGATCGCGGAAGGCCGGTCGAACGCGGCTGTCGCACGCGAACTCGTCGTCTCCGAAGCGGCTGTGGGCAAGCACATCAGCGGCATCCTCTCCAAGCTGGACCTGCCGCCGGCGGAAGAGACGCACCGCAGGGTCCTGGCGGTGCTGGCCTATCTGCGGGCGTGAGCCGGCCTGTCCCTCCACCCGCACGGTCACCGGATGCCGGCCGCCAACGACGGCACCGCACCGCCCCGCACCCGCACCCGCACCCGCACCCGCACCCGCACGGAACTAAGGCATCACCCGGCACAGCGTGTCCAGCGCACCCGCCCACGCGCTGTCCGACGGAGCCGCGAAGTTGACCACGAGGGCGTCCTGCTCGGGCATCTCCCCGTCGAGGACCGTCGGCCGGTGATGGAACTCGGCGAGACCGCCGACCTCCAGGCCGTGCCGGGCCGCTTCCTGGACGACCGAGCGCTCGGTTCCGTGCGGGAGTTCCACCACCGCTTGCAGCCCGGCCGCGATGCCGGCCACGCGGACCCGCGGCGCTCGCCGCGCCAGTGCGGCGACCAGTTCGTCGCGCCGGCGCCGGTAACGCAGCCGCATGGAGCGCACATGACGGTCGTACGCGCCGGATGCCATGAACTCGGCGAGCGTCAACTGTTCCAGCACACTCGACATGTAGTCCCCGTAGCCCTTGGCCGCGACGACCGGCGCGATCAGTTCCGCGGGCAGCACCATCCAGCCGAGCCGCACACCGGGCGCCAGCGACTTGCTCACCGAGCCGAAGTACACCACGCGGTCGGGGTCGAGGCCCTGCAGCGCTCCCACCGGCTGCCGGTCGTAGCGGAATTCCCCGTCGTAGTCGTCCTCCAGGATCAGCCCGCCGGTGGCTCGCGCCCATTCGACGGCCTCCACGCGGCGGTCCGGGCGCAGGGCGACTCCTGTGGGGTACTGGTGCGCGGGGGTCAGGAGGACCGCGCCGCTCTCCCGGTGCTGCGTCAGTTCGCCGGTGCGGGCGCCGTGTTCGTCGACGGGGACGGCCGGCGTGTGCAGACCGGCGCCGCTCAGCAGGTCACGGTAGAGATCGAGGCCGTAGGCCTCCACGGTCACGGCGTGTACCTTGCGCTCCTTGAGCACCTGCGCCATCAGGGCGAGACCGTGATGGAACCCGGCGCAGACGACGATCCGCTCCGGTTCGGTCCGGACACCGCGTGCGCGTGCCAGATAGTCCGCGAGGACCGTGCGCAGTTCTTCCCGGCCGAGCCCGTCTCCGTAGCCGAGGGCGTCGTTCGGCGCCATGGTCAGAGCGCGGCGGGCGGCGGTGAGCCACTTCGCCCGAGGAAAGTTCGCCAGGTCCGGCGCGCCCGGCCGCATCCGGTAGAGGGGCCGCTGGGCTGCCGCCTTCGGACGGGCCGCGGGTGCGGCACGGCCCAGTGGGGTTCGCTCGGCCACGCGGGTTCCCGATCCCTGCCGGGCCGTGAGCCATCCCTCGGCGACGAGTTCGGCGTAGGCGTCGGTCACGGTGTTCCGGGAGATGCCGAGGTCGGCAGCGAGGCTGCGGGAGGCCGGCAATCGGATGCCGGGGGCCAGTCGCCCGGTTCGCACCGCCTCCCGCAGCGCGTCGCTGAGCCCTGTGCGCAGGCCGGGGCCGCGTAGCTCGAGGTGGAGGTCCGTGCCCGACACGGAAGGCTGCGCATCCTCAGAATTGGTCTGGGATTCCTTCATGGAAATGGACCATACTCCAGGTCCACTGCGTACGTAGCGTTGCAGTCATGAACACGAACGACGCACCCGAAAGCCTTGAGATCCTGCCCGAGCACACACCCCGGATGGACTGGACGAAGCTCGCCCCGGAAGCCTTCAAGGCCATGATCCGCCTGGACACGGCGGCCCGGCAGGGCCTCGACCCCGCGTTGCTCGACCTGGTCAAGATCCGCGCCTCGCAGATCAACCGCTGCGCGTTCTGCCTGGACATGCACAGCAGGGACGCTCTGGCGGCCGGTGAGCGCGCCGAACGGATCATCCAGCTCGACGCGTGGCGCGAGTCGAAGCACTTCTACACGGCCAGGGAGATCGCGGCGATCGAGCTGACCGAGGCGATCACGGTCCTCACCGACGGATTCGTCCCCGACGAGGTCTATGCGAGGGCCGCCGCCCGGTTCGACGAGGGCGAGCTCGCCCGGCTCATCGTCGCGATCGTCACGATCAACGCCTGGAACCGGTTCGGTGTGTCCACCCGCCTCGTCCCGGGCCACCACACCCCCGCCAGCTGACACCGCCGGGGCGGCGGAACCCGGGATCTCCGGGGCCCGCCGACCGGCAGCATCCCCGGTCGGACCCGCGTCGGACCGGGCGAGTACTAGGAGTTCCCCGTGCGTATCGGCCTCTCGTCCGCCCGCCGTGCCTGCCTGGCGCGCGCCGCCGACGAGTTCGTTCTAACCGCGGTCCTGCTGTTCGTGGCGGTCACGGTCGTCCGGTGGGTACGCGACCCGGCCTCGGTTCTGTACGTGGACGACATCGGTGCCGCGCTCGCCGTCATCGGCGCGATCAGCGGGGCCGTCCTCAGCGCGCTGATCATCAGCCCGCCCGGTCGGCGCAGCGGGGGCCACATGAATCCCGCAGTGACGGTCGCCCTGTGGCTCATGGACGCCTTCCCCGGGCGGAGTGTGCTGCCCTACGTACTGGCTCAACTGGCGGGTTCCGCGGCGGGGACCGGGCTCGGGCGCCTGGTCTGGGGGCCCGCGGTCTCCCTCCCGACGGTGGACTACGCGGTGATCGTGCCGGCGTCGACATGGCAACAGGTGTCGGTCTTCGCGGCCGAGGCGGGCAGCATGGCGATCATCATGGTCGCCGTGGGGTTCACCATGGTTCGTGCCCGTGTCGCACGCCTCGTGCCCTATGTCATCGGGCTGGCCGTCGCTCTCGTGATCGCTCTGCTGGGCCCCCGCAGCGGCGGTTCGGCCAATCCGGCCCGCCAGTTCGGCCCCGCCGCCCTCACCGGGCAGACCACTGATCTCTGGATCTACCTGATCGCGCCGGTCCTGGGCGCGGCTCTGGGAGCGGCGCTGCATCACCTCCTCGACCGGCGCCGCACGTCAGCACATCACGCAGCACATCACGCAGCACATGACGTGAGCCTGCCGGACAGCGGGCAGGCACTGCTCGGCGGCGATGCCGCAGTCGTACTGAGGACTCCCCTGCCCCCTCGGAGCGGGACGTCCGACCGAACGAAGGAGTGATCACCATGCGGATTCTGATCGCGGGCGCCACCGGGGCGGTGGGCCGGCTGCTCGTCCCGATGCTGCTCGACCAGGGACACGACGTGACAGGACTCTCCCGTACCCCTGCCGGTGCCGAACGCGTGCGCCGTCAGGGCGCGACAGCGGTGGAGGCGGACGCGTTCGACGCGGAAGGTCTGCGACACGTGCTGGCGCAGGCGGCTCCCGACGCCGTCATCCACCAGTTGACCGCCCTGTCCGACGCGGACGGGGAAACGACCAACCGGCTGCGCCGGGAAGGCACACGCAACCTGGTCGACGCGGCCAGGGACGCCGGCACGAAGAGGATCGTCGTCCAGTCGATCGCCTGGGCGTACGCGCCCGGAGACGGTCCGGCGGACGAATCCGTCCCGCTGGACACCGGCGCCCCGCAGCCGCGAGGAGCAGTGGTGGAGGGCATCCGCGCACTGGAAGAGACCGCGGCCGACGTCGAGACCGCAGTGTCGCTGCGCTACGGCATCCTCTACGGCCCCGGCACCTGGTACGCCCCGGGAGGCGCCGTCGCCGCAGCGCTGGCGGGCGACCCGACCGCGCGCCTGCTGGCGTATCTGGAGGCCGACCGGTCCACCACGTCCTTCGTGCACGTGGCCGACGCGGCGAGCGCGGCCGTCGCGGCGCTCGACTGGCCCTCCGGCCCGGTCAACATCGTCGACGACGAGCCGGCGCAGGGCCGCCAGTGGCTGCCCGTGCTGGCCGAGGCTCTCGGCGTGCCCAGGCCCGCGCTCACGGAGGGAAGGCAGGACTGGGCACGCGGAGCGAGCAATACCCTGGCCAGGTCCCGGGGGTGGCAGCCCGGGCACACCACGTGGCGCACGGGTTTCGCGGCTCAAGACACCTGATCGCCGCGTGTGTTGTTCCCGGTCCGATGACGAAACCGGCGGACGAGGCGCCGCAACCGGCCGGGAGGCCGGGCCTCGCCCGCATCCGAACCTCCACGGCCAGCCGCGCATCCGGAAGCCGGCAGGTCAGTCCCGGTCGCTGCCGGCGGGCGGCGGATTCTCCACGCGGGAGAGCCAGGTGGTCAGCAGCGTTTCGAGCGCCGCTGCGTCGGCGGGGGCCAGCAGGTCCAGCAGTCGGCGCTCGTTGCGCATGTGGTCGCTGAACGCCCGGTCGATCAGTTCGCGTCCGGGGTGGGTGAGGGCGACGATCCGGCCGCGCTGGTCGTCGTCGGAACGGCGGCGGGTGACGAGTCCGGCCCGCTCCAGTCGGTCGATCCTCTTCGTCATCGCGCCGGTGGTGACCATGGTGTGCGCGGCGAGCTCGCCGGGTGCCCGTTCGAAGGGTTCACCGGCGCGGCGCAGTGCGCACAGGACGTCGAACTCCCCCTCGCTCAGGCCGTATTGCCCGTAGACGAGACAGAGCTCCTCGGTGAGCCGGCCGGCCAGGCGGTGCAGCCGGCCGATCACGCCTTGCGGGGAGACGTCGACGTCAGGCCGTTCGCGGCGCCAGTCGGCCTGGATGCCGGACACACGGTCCAGCGATTGCGGGTCGTCCATGGACCCCATGATAGCTTCCCGGGAAGCTATATTGTCTTCCGTGGAAGCTGATATGCGTTGGGTGTCGCTGACCGCGGTCGCACCGGTTGCCTGGGGAACCAACTACTTCGTCACCCATGAGTTCCTTCCGGCGGACAGCCCGCTGTACGGGTCCGCGCTGCGGGCACTGCCCGCCGGCCTCGTACTGCTGGCCTTGTGCCGGCGCCTGCCGCGCGGCGCCTGGTGGTGGCGGTCCGCGGCGCTCGGGCTGCTGAACGTGGGGGTGTTCTTCGTCCTTGTCTACGCCGCCTCCCAACTGCTTCCCACGAGCCTCGCCTCGACCGTCATGGCACTGTCCCCATTGGCGATGATGCTGATCGCCTGGGCCCTGGTGTCCGAGCGGCCCGGTGTCGCACATCTGGCCGGCGCCGCGATCGGCCTCGGCGGGGTCTGCCTCATGCTGCTCACGGGCGTCGAAGGAGTGAGCGTGCCCGGGGTGCTCGCCTCGGTCGCGGCCATGCTGGTCTCGTCGTTCGGTCACATCCTGACGAAGCGGTGGAGCGCCGGTACCGATGTGCTCGCCTGCACCGCCTGGCAGCTCACCGCGGGGGGCCTGTTCCTGCTGCCCGCCGCCGCGGTCGTGGAGGGTTCGCCGCCCGCGCTGTCAGCGTCGGCGCTGCTCGCGTTCGGCTACGCCGCTCTGGTCGCCACCGCGCTGGCCTTCGCGGCCTGGTTCGCCGGACTGCGGCGCCTGCCCTCGGGGACCGTGGGCCTGATCGGCCTGCTCAACCCCGTCACCGGAGTACTGCTCGGCACGGTGATCGCCAAGGAGGTGCTGACAGCCCAACAACTGTGCGGACTCGTACTCGTCCTGGCCGGCGTCCTCCTCGGTGGACCCGCACGCGCGGGCCGGCGCGGCAGCCGTCGGACGACTTCCCAGCCGGCATCCGGCGAGACTCCCCCGCGATCCGAGGAAGATCCCGCGCGATCCGGCGATGGCGCCGCGCGCGGGCCCTCCGTCCGCGAACCGTCATGAAGACCCGCCACGGCCCGCGGTGGCGGCGCGTCATCTGTCGTAGGCCAGCCGCGCCCGGCGCGGCACCTCACCGAACTTGCCCGCGTGGAAGTCGGCGAAGGCCTGCCTGATCTCGGACCGGTGATTCATCACGAAGGGTCCGCCGAAGGCGACGGGTTCGCCGATCGGTGTACCGCTGTAGATCATGAGCCGCGTCTTGCCGTCACCGCTCGGAGTCACGAAGGACAGCGCGCTGTCGCCCTCGGCGTCCGGCACAGGGTCGGACCAGGCGGTGTGCCCCGTGACGAGATTCCGGCCCGACGCGGCCACCCGGCCCGAGACGACGTGCACGAAGGCGCGGTGTTCGGCGGGGAGCTTGTAGGCGAAGGTCGTCGAGGGCTCCAGGCTCACCATCACGGCCTGCACGGCCACATGATTGAGCGCCGGGCCGGTGACTCCCTCGACGGTGCCCGAGATGATGTCGAGTTCGACCCCGGGAAGGACCACCCGCGGACGGGACGAGGCGATCAAGTCCTGGTACCGGTTTCGGGTGAGCTTGCGGTCGGCAGGCAGGTTGATCCACAGCTGCATGATGTGGGCGTGCTCGTCGCGGTAGGCCAGTTCACGGTGGATGATGCCGCGACCGGCCGTCATCCACTGCACATCCCCGGGCTGGAGCGCGCCGGCATTGCCGGCGCTGTCGCCGTGCTCGAGCACTCCACCGAACACGGTGGTCACCGTTTCGATACCGCGGTGCGGATGCCACTCGAAGCCAGGAGTGGAGAACCACTCCTCACCGAGGACGAGGAACGGGTCGGTCAGCGCCGGATCCTGCGGAGTGAAGATCATCGCCCGGTCGTCGGACTGCTCGCTGGGGCCGAGCATCAGCTTGGACTCGACCCGAGCCACCGTGCGGCCATGACTGACGAGCGGTGCGCCCATGACGCGCCGTCCTTCCTGGTCGCGAGCTCGCGACCTTGTTGACACGACAAACTGCGGACACTGCGCCGACGCATCCGCCGGCAGCCGCGGCTGGTCGACGCCCGCCGACAACAACGTCAACCGTGGAGATTATCTGTATCACAGATGATTTTTTCAGCATAGCTATTCGCTCACGCGGCTGCATCGACACCCCACCCCGCCCCGAAGATCAACCGGTGCCGCACGCCAGGAACACCGCCGGTCCGCGGGCGCACCCGCCGGCCGTCCCCTGTAGCGATCTTGGCGATATGTGACACCACTAACACTAACTTGAGGCATCCCTCAGGTTACATTCGAATCACCTAAGTCGAGGGTGCTCTCGACTTCCAGTGGCGCCGGCGAGAGCCGCCCACTGCGTCGTGTCCGGGCGCTGCGCCCGGACATCAACCAATCGAGAAGGACGTCATGCAGTCAGAAACAAGCGATTTCGTCGTTGTGGGGGCCGGGACCGCGGGCTCGGTGGTGGTGCGCCGGCTCATGGACGCGGGGCACACGGTCACGGTGATCGAGGCGGGCCCGAGCGACACACGCGAGGACATCTCCCTGCCGTACCCCGCACCCACCCTGTTCGGGAGTGAGGTCGACTGGGCCGTGAACACCGAGCCGCAGCCGGGCGCCAACGACCGCGTCATGTACCAGCCGAGGGGCAAGACACTCGGCGGCTCGTCAGCCATCAACGGGCTCTGGTACACACGGGGCGACGAGGCCGATTACGACGCCTGGGCGGCCGGGGGAGCCAGCGGCTGGGCGTGGCGCGACGTCGAACCGTACTTCCGCAAGCTGGAGTCCTACGACGGTGCCCCGGACGGCACCCGAGGCCACGACGGACCCGTCCACATCCGGCGCCACCCCGCCCCCGATCCCCTGGTCAGCGCGTTTCTCGACGCCGCCGTGCAGAGTGGGCATCCCCGCAACGAGGACTACAACTCGGGAGACAGCCGCGGCGCGAGTGCCGGCCAGCACACCATCCACAACGGCCGACGCGTGTCGGCCTGGCGCGCCTACGTGGCCCCGGTGGGCGACTCGCCACACCTTCGCGTCGTCACGGACGCGCTGGTCGCGAAGGTCCTGGTGGAAAACGGACGGGCGACCGGTGTCGAGTACATACGCGACGGTGAGCGCCGCGTCGTGCGTGCCACACGCGAAGTCGTGCTCTCCGCGGGCAGCTACAACACCCCGCAGTTGCTGATGCTTTCCGGCATCGGCCCCGGTGAACACCTGCGGGAGCACGGGATCCCGGTCGTCGTCGACCTGCCGGGTGTCGGCCAGAACCTGCGCGACCACCTCAAGGCCGAAGTGGTCTGGGAGACCACGAAACCCGTGCCGGAGCCCGGAGCAAGCGGTATCGAGGCGCAGATCGTCGCCGACGGCGCGCCGCACGCGCCCGTCCAGCCGGACTGGCAGGCACTCTTCGTTTCGACAGCCGTCTCCACCTTGACGGAGAGTGCTCCTGAACACGGCTTCACGGCGCTCGCACTGCTGCTGCATCCGCACGGCCACGGCCAGCTGCGCCTGCGCTCCGCCGACCCGACGGACGCTCCGGTCGTCGACCCGGGAGTCCTGTCCGATCCCCGCGACCTGGAGTCACTGGTCGACCAGATCGAGGCGCTGCGAGCCGTGGGCAGGCAGCCCGCGCTGGCCGAGTGGGTGGCCTCCGAGGTCTATCCCGGCCCGGCCCGTACGAGCCGAGAGGATCTGCGCGCCTATGTGCGCCAAGTGGTCGACAGCCAGCACCAAGTCGGTACGGCCCGGATCGGCACCGACGAGGCGGCCGTCGTCGACCCGCGCCTGCGGGTGCGCGGCGTCGCCGGACTGCGAGTCGCCGACGCCTCGGTCATGCCGCTGCCTCCCGCGGGCAACACTGCGGGTGCGGTCATGATGATCGGTGAGCGGGCCGCGGACCTGATCCTCGAACAGCACAGCTGACCTCAGGGTCATCACGGGTACGCGGACCTCGGCCAAGAGACCCGCGTACCCGAAGGCCCTGCCGTGCTGCTTCCCGGCCTCGTTTCCCGGCTCCTTTTCCCGGCTCCCTTTCCCGGCTGCTCGCGGCCCCTCGCCCTTCGCGTCGGGCCCCCGCGGCCGCGTCGAGACGATGACATTCGGTGGCGTCTAGAATCACCTCAGTCATCCTCGACTTCTTGCAAAGGCCGCCACATGCAGGTAAGCGAACCCACCAAGAACTCAGGACGGCCCCTGCGGCGGGACGCCCGGCGCAATCGCGACGCCATCACCAAGGCGGCAGCCGACTCCTTCGCCCGCCAAGGAATCGATGCGCCACTGGACGGCATCGCCAAGGCCGCAGGAGTCGCGATCGGCACCCTCTACAGCCACTTCCCGAGCCGAGCCGACCTCGTCGAGGTCGTGTTCGCCGAGAAACTCGACGCCTGGCTCGCGGCAGCGGAACAGGCGGCAGCAGCGGACGACCCGTGGGAGGGCTTCGCCGGATACCTGGAGGCGATCTGCGAACTCCAGGCCGACGACCGCGGTCTGAGTGACATCGCCTCGATGCAGACCAGCCTGGCCGACCGCATCGACACCCACCTGACCCAGACCCGGGATCTGGCGCGCGTGATCGTGCAGCGCGCACAGGAACAGGGCAGCCTACGAGCCGACGTCTCGCCCGACGACATGGTCTTCGTCATCTGGGCTCACAACCGCATCACCGCGGCCACGAGAAATGTCGCACCCGACGCCTGGCGCCGTCACCTCGCCCTGATGCTCGACGCCTTTCGCGCTGAACGCTCCCACCCCTTGCCCGTGCCACCGATGACATCGGACCAAGTACGCCGGGCAATGACCCGGCCCGGCGAAGGGGAAGCCGGGTAGCGGACAGTTCGTCGCCCGCTCGCCGAGATGCCCGGTGTGCGCGACGACCGTACGCCGATGTGAGCTGTTTCGGCCACGGACATCGGCCGGTAGGGGATGATGAGCGACTGTGCCGCGTGATCACGTGACCGGGCATGCATCACTTGCCCCAGCCGAGCGGGCCGGCCGCGTGGGAACGTGCGCGCGGGCCGGCCTGTTCGCCGTGCTCGGAACGGTGCTCGCCACCTTCGGCCACTACGCGGTCGCCGAGAGTACCGTGCCTTGGAGGCTGGCGGGCGGGGTCGCCGCCGCCCAGTTCGCGGTGATCTGGCCGCTGGCGCGCCGCCGCTACACGCCGGTCGCCACGGTGGCGCTCACCCTGAGCACGCAGGGTGTTCTCCACCTCGTACTGTCCGCCGCGGACGGCGATCCCCGCGCTCCGCTGGCGGGGCACATCATCCACGCCGGGCACAGCGACCACGTGGACGGGCACTCCTGGCATCACGCGGGGGCGGCCATGACCACGGCGCACGTGGTGGCGGCACTGATCGTGGCCTGGCTGCTGCACCGGGCCGACGCACGGATGTCAGCAGCGCTGAGCACGCTCGGCACTCTCACCCGGGCGGCCGTGGCTGCCCTGGCCCAGGTACTGCCCAGAGCGGTCCGCGACACCGGACCGTCGGTCTTCGCGCTGCCCGGCCACGGGCCCGCGCGCGCACGCGCGACCGCGCAGTCAGGAGATGACGCGCTGGAGTACACGGTGGTGCGCAGGGGTCCACCGCGTACAGAGGTTCTCCGGTCTCTCACCGGCCCCTGACCTCCGCGGGGCCGGAACCACCTGTATCAGCAAGGAGTTCCCTGTGCCCCTGACTACGCAACCTCCGGCACGTACCGGCCTCCGCGTCGCGCTCTCCGCCGCCGTCGCGCTGACCGCCACCCTCGCCCTGGCCGCACCCGCTGCCGCTCACGCGGGAGTAGAGGCCGACACCCCACAGGCTCTGGCCGAGAACGTCACCCTCACGTTCGTCTCCGAGGCCGAATCCGCCGAGGCCGGCTTCACCGAACTGCGCATTGTGCTGCCCGAGGGCATCACTCCAGCCGACGTGACGCTCGACGAAGCCCCGAAGGGATGGAAGCTGAAGGCCACCGGCGACGGATACAGCATCGGCGGCCCCGCCCTGAAGGTCGGCGTCGACGCCGAGCACAAGATCAAGGTTCGTCAGCTGCCGGACGCAAAGGAAATCGCCTTCAAGACCGTCGAGACCTACAGCGACGGCGAAGTATCCCGCTGGATCGAACTGCCCACCGACGCGGGCGGGAGCGAACAGCCCGCGCCTGTTCTGAAGTTGCGGGCCGCCGCCCCCGGAGCGACCCCGGTCAGTCCGACGCCCAGCCCCAGCCCCACCGAGAGCGCAACACCCACCCCGACGCCGACGGCCACCGAGTCCGACGTCGCGGCCACGGACTCCGACACCGACGCCGCGGAAGCAGAGGACGACACTTCGACGGGACTGGTCATCGGCGTGATCGTCGTTGCCCTGCTCGCCGTCGCCGGCGGTGCGTGGTGGCTGGTGAAGCGGCGCTCAGCCGCCTCGCAGGACTGACTGTCTCGGCTGTGCGTGTGGGGTGGAGCGGCTGCCACCCCACACACCGGTCTCGGCCGGGCGGCCACAGCGCCAGCGACACAGCAGTGAGCGCACGGTCCTGACAGGACGCAACGCAACGGGCGGGAAGCAGCTCCAGGCGGCGAACGGGCGGCAGCGCGGTCCTTACGACGCGCTCGACCCCGGCGTCGGACCGATGCCCCTCAGCCGTTGGATGGTGCCCCCGAGCTTGGTCCGGAACTCTTCGAGCATCTCCGGTTGTTTCGCGCTGACGATCCAGCGCGAGCCGACCAGGTACTTGCCCCCGTAGACGGCTGCGGAGTCCAGCCAAGTCTGCTTGTACTTCTCCTCGGGGAAGGTCGTGATGAGGTAGTCGATCTTCTCCGTATGGCACAGGCCTTGGCGCAGTTCCTCCGCGTCGATGCGGATCTGGGGCTTGCAACCCGTCAGGTTGGCGATCACTTCGACCTTGGCCGGAGCCACCACACCAGCCTGGGGAGCAGCGGAACTCCCCGACGGCTTGCGCCCCGCGGAGTCACCGTCCGTGCCCTCGCCGCAAGCCGTCGCCAGAGGCAGGAGGGCAAGGCTTGCGGCAACGGCGGTGCCACGTATGCGCCGGGCTGCGGACGGAGTTCGGGCGGTGCGTCCTCGGGTGGGCTGGTGGGGTAGCTCGGGGTGCTGTGGCACGTACCTTCTCCGTGTCCGGGCTGTTCCCGCCCGCGTCGGCGGCGGGGGTGCACCGAGGGGTACGGATGAACGACAGCGACTGTTCAGCCGTACTCCCGGAGAGGCTCGGAACCGCCGCCGTACGGCGGAATGCCGACCCCCACGTGAGGTCCCGTACCTCGGGCGGAGGCGGCGAGGGCGCGGTCCGCCGTCGGCGGGGTGTTCGCCTCTACGACATGCTCGAACCTTCGGCCGCGCCCGACCACCCGACCGCGCAGGAGCCCGGCACTGTACGGGAAGCCGCTCCGGACACAGCCGAAATGCCGCCGGGGCCGGCCACAGGCGCTGGCCCGCGGCCTGGCCACGCGATGGGACCGGTGCTCCTCCCGCCTCCCTCGTCCGGCCCGGAGCCACAGCTGCGCAGCTCAAGGCGCTCGCTGCGGTGGCCGCAGTGCTCGTGGTCGGCAGCGCGGTGGTCCACCCCTTCAAGGTGGGCACCGGCGGACGACGGCCCGATACGGGTGGGCCCAACAGTGCACAACCCTGGTCAGCTTGAGGGCTGGTCAGACTCTGCACCGGTGGCCGGGCCGGGCGACACCCCCATGCTCATTGCTGCTCCGCGGACGGATGACGGTGCCCGCGGGTTCGTGGCGCCCTGCTTCCGCAGTGATGTCAGCCAGAAGGTGGGCGATGGAGCTCCCGGCTCTCACACCGCCGCCGGGTTGCGGACAGTCCCGTACCCACGCCGCAGCCGACGGGGCGTGCGGCCGATCGTGTCGAAAAGGGGGCTCGCTCCAGCCTGCGGTGGACACCCCTGGTGAAGGGCCGGGCCTCGTCGGGTGCCCGAGGGCGAGCGGCTGGGGAGCGGCCAGGGCGGGCCGGAAGCCTGGCGCGGCGGCCACGTCAGGTCCCTCTCCGCCAGGCCCTGCGCCAAGCGGCGCATGGCTTGCGCGCGGCCGGGGCAGCGCCCGGACGGAACGTCACGTCGGCCGTGCCCGACGAGGCGGGCACCCCGGACCGACAGCCCGCCCCGCGGGAGGACCGGGAACCGCGCCCGTCCCCCGTTCGCCGCCCCGCCGGCGCATGGTCCGACATCTTTTCCCCGCTCCCTCGCCACCTCCGGTGACCTGTGCAGACACCGTGCGGAAGCAGTCAATACGCCTGCCGCAGGGCTCGATCTGGCGTTGCGTCAGGTTGCAGAGCTGACGGGTCGTCGGTTTCCTCGAAGGAACAGCGCCATAGAGGCAAAGAACCGATAAACCGGACATTGGCCGGTTGGAGGATTCGTATGCGTCGCAGACGAGTTGCGGTAGGTATCGGCCCGGTGGTCGTAGCCCTGTGTCTGTCGATCCCGGTCTCGGCCGCGGCCGACGACTCGGAGATCACCATCCGTTCGGGGGACGGCACCCCGGGCTCCACTGTCACCGTCACCACCTCCGGATGCGGCGAGGGGGAGACGTACGGGAAGGGCCAGTCGGAGCTGGCGGGTGACTTCCACATGTTCGAGGGCGATCGGGAGGGCGAGCTCAAGGGCGAGTTCACGCTGCCGGACGGGGTCGAGGCCGGAGAGGACACGGTCACCGTGAAGTGCCCGCCGCTGACCAAGCTCACGGGCACGTACCAGATCGGCTACCCGAATGGCTCCGTCGACGCCGGCTTCGGGGACTCGTCCGACAGGACCACGCAGCTCGCCGTGGGCAGTGCGCTGCTCGCCGCGGCCGCGACCGGGGCCGTGGTGACGATGCGCCGCCGTCGCAGCGACACCTGACGGCCCGGCCGCGTCCTCACCGCGATGGACATCGGGCACGGGGGCGGTTCTCCCCCAGTGGTACCGCGGCGGCAGCGGCGTCGGCACTGGCCACGCCGCGCCCGTCGACCTCACCGGCCCAGCTGGGCCCGACGGGCTGGATGGTCCCGCTCGGCAGATTGGGCCCACTGGGTCAGTCAGTTTCGCCGGGTCCGCTGGACAATTCGGTCCCGTTGGACGGATCGGTCCCGTCGGACCCGTCGGGCGGATTGGTCCCGTCGTACCCGCTGGGAGGATTGGTTCCGCCGGGCCCGCTGGGCAAGTTGGTCCGATAGGGCAGATCGGTCCCGGCTCCCGCGCCGGTTCAGTCCCTCGCTCACGCTTCTGGCGTGTGCGTTCGTCGCGGGACTGTTGTTGGTGATCACCGCGTTGGGCGAGGACCGGCCGCCGCAGCCATCGTCGGCTCAGGCCTTCCCCGCGTCCCTGTACCCGTCCCAATGGTCCCCCGCCGCGCAGCCGCTGCCTCCGTCCGTTCCCGTCCGGCTCCGGGCCCCCGCCGTCGGCCTCGACGCCCCTCTGACCTCAGTGGGGCTCGACGCGGCGGGGGCACTCCGGCCTCCGGCCGACGGACGGCGACTGGCGGGCTGGTACTCGGGTGGGCCCGCACCCGGCACCGCAGGGACGGCCGTCACCACCGGCCATGTGACCACGCGCACCGGTCCCGGCGTCTTCCACAAGGTCGGCGCGCTGGCCAGGGGCGACATCATCGAGGTCACCCGTACCGACCGGCTGACAGCGGTGTTCACCGTCGAGGCCGTGGAGGTCTACCCGAAGAACGACTTCCCGACCGCGAGGGTCTACGGCAGCTCGGGCCGCCCCGAACTCCGTGTGATCACCTGTGGCGGCAAGTACACCGACGCCACCGGCTGGCAGGCGAACGTCGTGGTGTTCGCGGCGCTGACGTCGACGAAATGAGGGGGCGGACACCGGCCGTGCGGCGTCCAGGTGTTGACACGGTTGTTGCGCGAGACGGCGTCAAGTGAGCTGCGTGGAAGATTGGTCGCCCTGGGTGCGGCGGCATCCGGGATGGGCCTCCTGCACGCCGTCTCCGACGCCTCGACGGCGGACATGGCGCGCATGCCACAGGGACGACAGGTGCGGGGCCGGACACCGCGGTCTCGTGACGCATGGTTCGTCAGATGCCGCTCGGGCTGCGGCCGGTCACAGTCCTCGGCTCATGTCACCGCCCTACGGCACTGGGCAGCACCCCGGGATCGCCGGTGCCCGCGCGGCGCGGATGGCGCGCGCTTCAGGCGCTTATCGCGGGCGTGCGGGCATTTCTGCTGTCTTGCACCGTCTGACGATGTGACGTTCACCGTTCCGGGTTGAACATGTGGTGCCGCTCGTTCATATTCCGTCTGGCCCGGGCTCGATCGGGTGCTGAACATCACAGCATGCGGGGCGTCGTGCCGCCGGATCCGCGGCCGACAGCCGCTCCCGCGTTCGACACAGGAACACGAGGCGCAAGTTGTACTCACGATGGAGATCGATGCGCAGAGCATCGCTCGGCGCCGCACTCGCGGCGATACTCGTCGCCGGCGTCGCCACCCCGACCACGGCGGCCTCCCCACGGCAAGAGCCGGGAATCCGTACGGCACCGATCGCGGCCCGCACTCCGGCCGAGGCCACGTGGATCACCTTGGTGACGGGTGACCGGGTGGCCGTCGACAGCGCGGGCGGTCCGGTGGGGCTGCGACGCGGCGAAGGCCGTCAGGACATACCTGTTCAGGTCCGCCGCGAGGACGGACATGTGTACGTCGTCCCGCTGGACGCCGCCGGGCTCGTGGCACAGGGCAGGCTCGATCGCCGGCTCTTCGACGTCACCACTCTCGCCCGTGCCGAGTACCGCGAGGCGGCCCGGCGCCAGGGTCTCGGACTGATCGTCACCTACACGGCCTCCGCACCCGGAACGCGCTCCCGACTGCGTTCGACGGACGGTGTCGAGGTCACACACACCTTCGGCGAGGTGAACGGCCAGGCACTGACCGCCGACGAGGACGAGACGGCGGGCCTCTGGACGGCCCTGACCGCCCGCACGGACGACTCACCGCACGTCACACTCGAACCGGGCGTCGACACCGTGTGGTTGAACTCCCTTCGCCGAGCCTCGCTGGACAAGAGCGTGCCGCAGATCGGCGCACCGAGCGCGTGGTCCGCCGGCTACGACGGCACGGGCGTGAAGATCGCGGTGCTGGACACCGGCGTCGACACCGCACACGCGGACCTGCTCAAGGACGCCAAGGTGATCGCGGAGCGCAACTTCACGCCGTCCCCGGACGCGCACGACCGCTTCGGGCACGGCACTCACGTCGCCTCCATCGCGGCCGGTACCGGCGCGCGGTCCGACGGCGCCTACAAGGGCGTCGCACCCGGCGCGCAGATCATCAACGGCAAGGTGATCGGCGACAACGGCTTCGGCGACGACGCCGGCATCATCGCCGGCATGGAGTGGGCCGTCTCCGAGGGCGCGAGGATCATCAACATGAGCCTCGGCGAAGCGGACACCCCCGGTGTCGACCCGGTCGAGGAGACCTTGAACCGGCTGTCGGCCGAGACCGGTGCGCTGTTCGTCGTCGCGGCGGGCAACGACGGTCCCGGTGAGTCGACCCTCGGCTCCCCCGGAACCGCCGACGCCGCGCTCACCGTGGGCGCCGTGGACCACGGCGACGAGATCGCCGTGTTCTCCTCTCGCGGGCCGCGCCTCGGAGACGGCGCGGTCAAACCGGACGTGACCGCCCCCGGCGTGAACATCACCGCCGCGGCGGCGGCCGGCAGCCTGCTCGACACCGACCCGGGGACACCCCACCCCGCGGACGGCTACCTGACCATCTCCGGCACCTCGATGGCGAGCCCGCATGTCGCCGGCGCCGCGGCGATCCTCCTTCAGGAGCACCCCGACTGGTCGGGGCCGCAGATCAAGTCGGCCCTGGTCGGATCAGCCGTGGACGGCGGGTACACCGCCTACGAGCAGGGCTCCGGCCGGATCGACGTGGCCGCGGCGATCCGGCAGACCGTCTTCGCGGAGCCGGCCTCGCTGAACTTCGGCACCACGCTCTGGCCCCACCACGACGACGAAGAGCTCCGCAAGACCGTCACCTACCGCAACACCGGTGACCGGGACATCACCCTGGACCTGTCGGTCACCGGCACCGGCCCTGACGGCGGGGCCGCACCGGAGGGCTTCTTCACCGTCGACGCACAGCGCATAACCGTCCCGGCCGACGGCACCGCCGAGGCGACCGTGACGGTGGACACCACGCTTGGCGGCGACCTCACCGGCGCCTACAGCGGAGCCCTCGTCGCCGACGGCGGCGGGCAGCGGACCCGTACCGCGGCAGCCGTGGTCCGCGAGGCCGAGGTGTACGACCTCACCATCAAGAACCTCGACCGCGACGGCCGTCCCGCCGCTGACTTCCAGACGCTGCTGTACCGCCTCGACGACTTCTTCCGCACCGAGATCACCCACGACTCCGGCTCCACCACGCTGCGTCTGCCCAAGGGCTCCTACAGCCTGGACAGCTTCATCCCGCATCAGCCCGCACCGGGACCCATGCGGGGTCTGGACTGGGTGAGCCGCCCGCTCCTGGAACTCACCGCCGACACCACGCTGACCTTCGACGCCGGAACGGCACAACCACTCACCGTCGAGGTCCCGGACCGCAAGGCGGAGCGCAGCGATCTCGCCGTCGGCTACCACATCGACGCCGGCCACGGTCATGGGCTCAACCTCAACAGCGGCACACTGGCGGACTTCCGCACCGCCCATCTGGGCCCGTCCGTGCCGGGAGATCTCCTGAACGCGTCGGTCACCAGCCTCCACGAGCACGGCTCCCAGGTGTACACCGCCGCGTACGGCCGCACCGGGACCTTCTACACCGGGTACCGCAAGACCGTCGCCGCCCGCGACCTGGCGAAGATCGAGACCACCGCGGGTGCCTCGGTTCGCGACCGGACGGGAGTGCTGTTCACCACCTCGACGGTCAACCGCGCCCTGACCATCGCGACCGCGGTCACCGGCGGCCTGCCGTTCACCAAGTCCGTCCACGCCGCCGGTCCCGGTGTGACCTGGGCGCAGGACTTCATGCAACTGAACCCCGCGCAGGGCGGCATCGTCGAGACGCTCTACAGCGTCGAGAGCAGGGAGTACAAGAAGGGCCGGAAGTACGGCAACGTCTTCAATGTCGGTGTCTTCGGACCCCGGTTGGCGGAGTCGAACGTGGGGCTGGTCCGCAGCGGTGACCTGATCATCGGCGAGACCGGCCTGTTCGACGACGGACACGGCCATGACGGGTTCTCCGCCTACGACGAGGGCCGTACGACGATCCGCCGCGACGGCGTGGAGGTGGCGGCGGCGGACGTCGCCATGGACAACTTCACGGTGTTCACCGTGCCGCCCGGCAAGGGGCGGTACCACGTCTCGACATCGGCCACCCGCAGCGGCGTCGCGTCGGTCAGCACCGAGGTGACCGCGGACTGGACCTTCACCTCGGAGCACGTGCCGGACGGCAAGGAGGTACGACTGCCCGTCTCCGTCGTCCGCTTCACCCCGACGCTCACTGTCCGCAGCACAGCGAAGGCCCACGCGTCGATCGAGGTGCCGGTGACCGTCCAGGGCGCCGCGGCAGGCCGCAACCTGGCCACGCTCAAGGTGTACTACTCGACCGACGGCGGCGACCGGTGGATCCGGGCCGACGTCAAGAACGGCAGCGTGCGGGTGAAGAACCCCGCCGCGGGCCGGTCCGTGTCGCTCAAAGCCGTGGTGAGCGACCGTCAGGGCAACACGCTGACGCAGACCGTCCGCGACGCGTACCGGGCGGAGTAGCCGCCCCGCCGACACGATGAGGGCCCGCCTCCCCTCCGGGAGGCGGGCCCTCATGGCGCCTGGGTCCTCAGGTGTCAGCGGCAGGTCCGGTAGTCGTAACCGGCCTTCCGCCATGAGCCGTCGCCGTCGACGAACTCGTAGGTGCCGTCAGCAAGGCGTCTTGCGTCGAAGGCGCCCCACAAGCCGTTGTAGCTCAGGTTCAGCGTCTGGCCGGCCCCCTCACCCCCGCTTTCGATGTGGAGCCAGTTCTGCGCCCAGCCGAAGGTCCCCTTGCCGACCGACCCGTCGACCTCCAGACCGGCGTCGTAGCTCTCGTTCTCGCGTATCTGCCAGGCTCTGGTCGCGTTGTAGGTTCCGTCGCCGAAGACGCCGTCGACCTGTGACTTGGAGGTGAGTTCGCCGTCAGCCCAGAGAATCATCTGCCACAGACACGTGGCGTTGGACGAAGCGTGGGTGTTCCGCTGAAGGATGCCCTCGTCGCCCCAGTCTCCGTCGAACTCTCCGGTCCCGTACACATATGCTCGGCCGCTGTAGGTTCCGGCCGCCGCGGCCGGAGTGGCGCTCACGGCGAGCACAGCGGCGGTCAGCGCCCCCACAGTGCACGCGGCCAGCTTGATGCGCTTGGTGTGCCAAGTCATGACGACTCCTGGACTCAGGCCCCCCCTTGGAGCCAGTTCGCGCCATTACACAGCCCCCGAGGCTGAATAGTTATGTCACATTCACGCCATAGTTCTGCCATGTTCACGCCAAGTTCACAGATCGCGGCCGGCCTGGTGGGTCGGCGTGGGAAAGCTGCCGCAAGCGGCGTTCACCACCCCGCGCCGGTCAGTGGTGGTGACCGTGTCGGCCGAGGGTCTCCACGGGGGTCGCGCCGGGGCGGGTCCACTGCGGCACGGGCCGACTGGTCGGACCCCAGGTGGCCTTCCCGTCCGAGTCCGACCGCCAGGACCAGCACGCGCTGCGCCCCTCGGGCCAGCCCTCGGGGTTGTCCTCCCACGCCTCGCCGCGTCCGTACGGCGTCATGTCGAGCAGGCCGAGGGACCCGTTGACCCGCTCGTTGCCGCGGCCCGTCGTGGAGTAGGTGAGGAACACGCGGTCGCCGTCACGCAGGAAGCAGGCGAGGTACCCCATCTCTCCACCGACCGGCGCGTCCACGCCGCGCACCGAGTACCAGGGCTGGGTGTAGCCCATGAACTCGACGTAGCAGGCGACCTCGTCCCAGGGGCCCGTGGTCAGGACGGCGAACGAGACGCCACGGGCATGGAGGTAGACGGCGTCCTTCAGGTGCCAGGCCGCTGTGGTGCAGCCCTCGCACTGCCCCTGATGCGGCGCACCGTCCCACCACATGTGCTGGTAGACCACGAGTTCGTCGCGGCCCTGGAAGAGGTCGAGGAACGGGACCGGGCCGTCGGGTCCGACGACCTCGACCGTCCCGTCGAGCTCCACCATCGGCAGTCGGCGGCGGGCCGCGGCCAGGGCGTCGCCTTCGCGGGTGTGGGCCTTCTCGCGGACGAGGAGTTCGTCACGGGCGGCCTGCCAGGTGGCCAGGTCGACGACGGGCGGGCGGCCGGGCAGCGCGGTGGTCTGGTCACTCGGTGTGGCCGTCATGGCGTCCTCCGTGGCGTGTCGTGCCGGGCAGCGTCGTACGACGACGTCCTACGACACCAGTACAGACCCTCGACGCGGCCGGAACTCATCGCAGCGAGGCCGGACACTCATCCGTAGGTGCCCGGACCACGGGGAAGTGCGTCGCGCCCACCTCGGCAGGCACAGGCCGCTCAGACGCGCGGGCGCACCTCCACGACGGCCTGGTCGTAGGCGTGGTACGAGATCGGGTCGGACTCGACGAGCAGCACGACCCAGGAATCGCCGCGCTCCCACACCTCGTACTTCTTGGCACCGTCCGGCCGGTACGGGGACTCGGCAAGAGGCTCGCCGAGACGTGCTCGCAGCAGCTTGCCCGCCTGCACGTACTCGGCCTCGAAGTCCGCTGCCGACGCCTGCGGCAGACAGTCGGCGCGGGCGAAGAAGGGCCCTTGTTCCCGCTCCCAGGCCTCGGGGTCGTCGGGGTCTGCGAAGTAGGCGAACGGCATGGCGACCCAGCAGCCCGCGCGGCACTGGGGATGTGCACACACGGCGTCACGGCCCTCCTGGCACCCCGGATACTCACCGAGAAGCAGCCACCAGTCGTCCACGCCCTCCTCGCCGACGACCGGCCACACGTCCAACCACCCGATGACGATCTCCCCGTCGTCCCCCTCCATGTGCCAGCCGTTGCGCACGAAGGTCTCCTCGTACGCGCGGAGGCTCCAGGGCAGATCCGCGAGAGTGACCATACGGTCCACGAGGTCGCCGTCCAGGAGTCGCCGCGTCATCGCCATGGTGCCGAAACCTACTGCAGCGGGACCCCGGGCATCGCTGCAACCCCGTGACTCGCGGCACGGGCCCGGGCCTGCCCGGCTCACCTACCTCCGGCCCCGTGCGCGGGGCCAGGTACGAGACATGAAGCCACGCCGAGGACTTCAACAAGGGCGGCGCGGCATTCGTAATCAATCAGTCATTTCACGCATCACCTTCCAAACATGACCTCTTCAGGTTGCTTGGATGGGTCCATGGCCAACAACAGTGCGCGAAGGATCGGGATCCTGTTGTTCCCGGACGTCGAGGAGCTCGACGCGATCGGCCCGTGGGAGGTGCTGTCCCATTGGACCCGGGCCTACCCGGACGACGGCTGGAAGGTCTTCTGCTTCTCCGCCGACGGCGAACCAGTGACGTGTGCGAAGGGGCTCACCGTCGCGGCACATCACTCGCTCACCGATATGCCGTCGATCGATGTCCTCCTGCATCCCGGCGGTCGAGGGACTCGCCCTCAGCTCACCGACGAGAAGCACTTGGAGTGGCTTCGCTCCCGGCGGCGATCGATCCGGCTGCTGACGAGTGTCTGTACCGGCTCCTTGGTCTTCGCGGCGGCCGGACTGCTGCGCGGACGGCCCGCCACCACGCACTGGGCCTCGCTGGACCGACTGGCCGAGCTCGACCCGACGATCGATGTGCGTCCGGACGACCGGTTCGTCGACGACGGTGACGTGGTGACCTCCGCGGGCATCTCGGCCGGCATCGACATGGCACTTCATCTGGTGGCCCGGCTGTCCTCGGCGGAACGCGCCCGCCAGGTTCGGCGGGACATCCAGTACGACCCGCAGCCACCTTCGCTGTAGCGCACGCGGGCAGGCCGACAAAGGGCCACCGCCGTGCGGGCACGCGGGTCCGGCCGTACGGTTTTGCTGTGTGCGCTGTCCCGGACAACGGCGACGTACGGCCGCACAGCTCCTTCACCCCCACGCCGCGGCGGACACGAGCGGGTCCGCTGACGCCAGGCGTGGACTCGTCCGGGGGGACCGAACGGGAGAGCAGTGATGAACGGAGTACGTGTCTCTGTTGGTTTTCTGGCCGCCGGCATGGCGACCGTGGCGCTCTCGTGCGCCCCTGCGACAGATCATGCGAGTGGCAAGGTGCCGGTCGCCGCGGTGACCTCGGAACGCCCGTCCGAGACGCTGACGCCCATCCTCGAACAGGCAATCCCGAATATCCGGGGGAAAACTTTCACCTCGGCGATCGTGAACTTCCCGCCCGACGCACGCGCGGTGCCGCACCGCCACGGTGAGGCGTTCGTCTACGCCTACGTACTCCAAGGCACGATGCGCAGCCAGCTCGGCGGAGAGCCGGCCCGTACGTATCACCAAGGCGAGCAGTGGGTCGAAGAACCGGGCGCCTATCACGTACTGACGGAGAACACCAGCAAGACGGAATCGGCGAAGCTCCTGGTCGTCTTCATCTCCAACACAGGGGACGCGCTCAAGGTCCCCGAGTCATGAGAATCAGAAAATCGGTTGCGTGACGGCTGACCCGCAGTACTACCGATTGACGGGCGCGAGAACTGCCGGTGGATCGGCACGCCGCAAAGCCGCGGCCGTGCATTCCGCGTCAGCACGCGCAGCGACGACTCAGCCGGGAAACGCGCCTCGCGCTTCGCGGGCGAAAGGCTGCCGCCATCCCCTGCGTGCCGCCCCGCGCCGTCCCGGACCCGGTCCGAGCCATGTAGCCAGGCGAGCGCCACGTTCGTTCGAACGGCGCCGACGAGCGCGGGTGCGCCGTTGATCCACCACAGCCGCCGAACTGTGCTAGGCTTTCAGCGTTGCAGTTGTGGTACCCATGAACCTATGTGCGCCTGACGGGAATGTTTCTCCTAAGGCGCATTATTTGTTTTCCGGCATCTCCGGATGTGATGGGGCCTCTGCCTAACATAGAGGAGAATGTCGTGGCACAGGGAACCGTGAAGTGGTTCAACGCCGAAAAGGGTTTCGGCTTCATTCAGCAGGACGGCGGCGGTCCGGACGTCTTCGCTCACTACTCGAACATCGCGACCCAGGGCTTCCGTGAGCTCCAGGAGGGCCAGCGGGTCTCCTTCGACGTCACGCAGGGCCAGAAGGGTCCGCAGGCGGAGAACATCGTCCCCGCCTGATATCCGGACGCGTATCCACTAGCCGGGGTCCGCACTGTCATGGTGCGGACCCCGGTTTGTGCTGTTTCCAGGAAGGCAGACCTCTTTAATGTCCCGCAGGCCCCAGAAGCCGAACCGGCGCTCCTCGTCGCCCCAACCGTCCGCGTCGTCGCCGAGGGAATTCCGGCTGCCGGAAACCGCGACACCCGCACTTCCCGCTGTCGAGGAATTCGCCGATCTGGACATGCCCGCGGCGCTACTGAAGACCCTCACCGCACAGGGCGTGACCACCCCCTTCCCCATCCAGGCCGCCACCCTGCCCAACTCGCTCGCCGGCCGTGACCTGCTGGGTCGGGGACGCACCGGCTCCGGGAAGACCCTCGCGTTCGGACTGGCGCTCCTGGCCCGCACGGCCGGACTGCGCGCACAGCCCAAGGCACCCCTCGCCCTCGTGCTGGTACCCACCCGTGAACTCGCCCAGCAGGTCACGGACGCGCTGACCCCCTACGCGACGGCCGTGAACCTCCGGCTGGCCACCGTGATCGGCGGGATGTCGATCACCAGGCAGGCCGCGGCCATCCGGCGGGGCGCCGAGGTGCTCGTGGCGAGTCCCGGCAGGCTCAACGACCTCGTGGAACGCGGAGACTGCGTGCTCGACGAGGTGCGCATCACGGTGCTGGACGAAGCCGACCAGATGACCGACATGGGCTTCCTTCCGCAGATCACCAAGCTGATCCAGCAGGTACACCCCGACGGTCAGCGCATGCTGTTCTCGGCCACCCTGGACCGCAACATCGACTCACTGGTCCGGCGGTTCCTCACCGACCCCGTGGTGCACTCCGTGGACCCGTCCGCCGGAGCGGTGACCACCATGGAGCACCACGTGCTCCACGTCCAGGACGAGACCGACAAGAAGGCCGTCACCACGCGTATCGCGGCCCGTGACGGACGGGTCATCCTCTTCGTCGACACGAAGAGATCCGCCGACCGGCTCGCCAAGCGGCTCCTGGCCGTCGGTGTCCACGCGGCGCCGCTGCACGGGGGCCGCTCCCAGCCGCAGCGCAATCGCACCCTGGAACAGTTCAAGAACGGCCAGGTCACCGCCCTGGTGGCGACGAACGTCGCGGCCCGTGGCATACACATCGACGACCTCGACCTCGTCGTGAACGTCGATCCCCCCACCGACCACAAGGACTACGTCCACCGCGGCGGCCGTACGGCCCGCGCCGGCGGCTCCGGCAGCGTGGTCACGCTGGCCCTGCCCACCCAGAAGCGGGACGTCACCCGACTCATGTCGGACGCCGGTATCCGTCCCCGTACGGCCCGCGTCACGTCGAGCGACCCGGAACTCGCCACCATCACCGGTGCCCGTGAGCCTTCTGGTGTGGCCGTCACCATCCAGATCCCCGAGCCGACGGCGCCGACGGCGTCCCGACTGGACCGGAAGCCGGGCAACAAGCCGGGCAGGCGGTCCGGCCGCCGACGTCCGGAGGGCGACGGCGGAGCAACGGCTTCGGGCTCCGTCAATGGAACGCGCCAGGCTGCCAACGGGACCCGCGGTCGCGGCTCCAACCGTGGCGCCGCGGCCGAGGCGGCGGCCTCGGGTGGGGCGTCCGCGACCGGAGGGCGCGGCACTGCCCGTCGGACGCAATCCGCCGGCGGGGCCACGAAGGGTGCCTCCGGAGCGGCCAGGGCGACCAACCGCGGTACGGACCGGCAGTCCGCGGCCGGCGCTGCCTCGGGCACGGCTGCACGCGGCTCCGGCAAAGCTGGTCACGAATCCGGCCGACGGACGGCGGCCGGCCGAGCCACGGGCGGCGCTGCCGGGACCAGCGGCCGCGGCTCCGACCGCCGGGGCGGCCGGCGAACCTCTGCCACCTGACCCGCGGCGAGCAAGGCCCGCCCGGGTGACGACTGTTCATCGGCGTCGGTTCCTCGCCACCGCCCGAGTCGCGACTTACTGACGGGCCGAGCCGAACGGGCCAGGCGGCCAGGCCGGCGGGGTGTGCCGTCCCGTCGGTCGGTGGGGGGGCGAGTGGAGTCGATGCGTTTGCGTACCCTGGCGGCATGCGCATGCGCCCCACGTTGAGCTGGACCCCGACCGAGGACCTGCCACCTGCCACGACGGACCTGGAACCCGTCGTGGCAGCGCTGAACACCGGCGGTGTTCTGGTACTCAGCGGGGCGGGCATCTCCACGGAGTCGGGCATCCCCGACTACCGGGGCGAGGGCGGGAGCCTGGGCCGACACACACCGATGACCTATCAGGATTTCACCGCCGACCCCCGGGCTCGACGCCGCTACTGGGCGCGCAGTCACCTCGGCTGGCGCACCTTCGGCCGCGCCCGCCCCAACGCCGGGCACCGGGCCGTGGCCGCGTTCGCCCGGCGCGGCCTGCTCTCGGGCGTGATCACTCAGAACGTCGACGGTCTGCACCAGGCCGCCGGCAGCGAGACCGTCACGGAACTCCACGGGAGCCTGGCCCGGGTCGTCTGCCTCTCCTGCGGAGCCTTCAGCCCGCGCCATGAACTCGCCCGGCGGCTGGAGGAGGCCAACGCGGGCTTTGAACCGGTGGCCGCCGGAATCAACCCGGACGGTGACGCCGACCTCACCGACGAACAGGTCGGGGACTTCCGCGTGATGCCCTGCGCGATCTGCGGCGGCATCCTCAAACCGGACGTGGTGTTCTTCGGCGAAACCGTTCCCCCGCAGCGGGTCGAGCACTGCCGCGAACTGGTCCGAGGGGCGACCTCGCTTCTCGTCCTGGGCTCCTCACTGACCGTGATGTCCGGACTGCGTTTCGTCCGCCAGGCGGCCCAGGCCCAAAAACCGGTACTGATCATCAACCGGGACCCGACCCGGGGCGACCCGCACGCCGTGACGCGGGTCGCCCTCACCCTGGGAGCGGCACTCAGCACGGTGGCCGACCGACTGAACATCCCCGTCGACGGACAGGCGACAGCCGGTAACTGACACGACCCCGGGCCCAATCCGGGTGCGATCCGTGAGCACGGGGGCATACACCCGCGACGGGTGCAGGCCGGAAGAAGCAACCTCCGGCAACCTCCGCCTGCGCCCTGCGTTGTGCCCGCCACCGTCGCTGCGCTGCGTCGACCGCTCGGACCCGACCGCGGCGTACGGCCGCGGGTCGGGGCCAACACAGCGCTCAGTTTCGACGACTGGACACAGGCTCCGAGAAGGCAACCGCGGCGAGCGGGCTACCGCTCAATCGAGCGAAGTGCTTCGATCCATTACAACCGCACAACTTCTTCACGAGTCGTACACCCGGACGGCAATGAAGTAGTCAGGGGGACCCATGGCCGACAGCACGCCGCCGCCGATGCCCGACTTCCCGCCGACGCCGCCACCCGCACCGACGAAGTCCCACACGAACGCGGTCATCGCCGGGACCACCGCTGCGGCCGTCGCGGCAATCGTGGTCGTGGGCGTGCTCGTTGCCGACGATGACGGTTCGAGCGACGCCGAGCCGGCACCTATTGTCACCATCACGGAAACCGAGACCGAGACCGAGACCGAGACCGTGGAGCTGACCGATCAGGAGATCATCGACAGGTCGTTGGAGATCATCGAGTCCGCCGAGGCGGATCTCGACGCGGGGCTGGTCCCTGACGTGACGGTCCCGGCGGCCGATCCGGCTCCCACGGAGGAAGAGGAGGAGCCGGTCGGGCCCTCCACGTCGATCGGCTCCGGCACGTATCTGGTGGGCGAGGACGTGAAGGCCGGCTCCTACAAGACGTCGGGCCCCACGGACGACATGTGTTACTGGGCGCGGAACAAGAACGACTCGGGAGAGTTGGAGGCGATCATCGCCAACGGCATCCTGGAAGGCCCGGGGCGGGTCACGTTGAACAAGGGCGAGGTCTTCGAGACGAGCGGCTGCGAGGTGTGGGAGCTGGCCAAGTAGCCGTGCCGGCCACGGGCCCTCGGTCCCACCCACGCACACCTGAGGCCCCGGCTGTCCGCCCTACGAGGTCATAGCCCAGCCACGTCGACAAGGGCCGCTGGTCCTTGCCGCCGGGCACCCACCGGTCCGGTCGCCCGGCACCCACCGCTCCGGTCCCGGGGCACGTACCGGTCCGGTCGCCCGGCGTCCATCGTCACCCCGGCACAACCGGCGACAGCCCCGCTCCAGGCACAACGTAGTCTTGTGCAGCGTTGGCCAGGCCGTGGGGAGAGGGTGAATGTCGGGAGCCGTAAGGCGCCGTACGGGGTGGTTGGCCGTCGGCCTTCTCCTGTTGCTGCTGGCAGTGCTGCTCAGTCTCGCGGTGGGCAGCCGCCCGATCGCCCCCTCGGTGGTCTGGGACGCCCTCGTGCACGGCGGTACGAGCGACGACGCGCAGGTCGTGCGGTCGCTGCGAGTTCCGCGGACGGTCATCGGGGTACTGGTCGGCGTCGCACTCGCCGTTGCAGGAACGGTTCTTCAGGGCATCACCCGCAACCCGATCGCCGAGCCGGGCATCCTGGGCATCAGCCAGGGAGCCTCGATGGGCGTCGTCTGCGCCATCGCGTTCTTCGGGGTGCACTCGCTGACCGGGTACGTCTGGTACGCGTTCGCGGGCGCCGGTGTCGCGGCGGTCTGCATCTACGCCGTCGCCAGCAGTGGGCGGGGAGGCGCCTCCCCGGTCAAGCTGGCCCTGGCCGGTGCCGCGATCAACGCCTTCCTCGCGTCCCTCATCTCGGCGGTCCTCACGACCGACGCGCGGGCCCTGGACGAATTCCGCTACTGGGACGTCGGTTCGATCAGCGGCCGGGAGGCGTCGATCGCGGGACAGATCTGGCCCTTCCTGCTGGCCGGGCTGCTGCTGGTCCTGAGCATGGCCCGCGGGCTGGACGCACTCGCGCTCGGCGATGACATCGCCCGAGGGCTCGGCCGCAACGTGGCGTTGCTGCGAGCCACCGGCGCCCTGGGCGCGACCGTGCTGACCGGCGCCGCGGTCGCCGCCGCGGGTCCCATCGCCTTCACGGGCCTCGCCGTACCGCATGTGGCCCGCGCGCTCGTCGGCACACAGCATCGATGGCTGCTGCCCATGGCCGTGCTGCTCGGGCCGGTGATGCTGCTGCTCGCGGACGTCCTCGGCCGTGTTGTCGTACGGCCGTCGGAAGTGCCCGTCGGCGTGATGACCGCGCTGGCCGGCGTACCGTTCCTGGTCGCGCTGGTGCGGCGGAAGAAAGCAGTCGTGGCATGACGTACGCCCCGCATCGCCCTTCGTTCCGGCCGGCCGGGCATGCCGTTCTGCGGGCCGGTCGCGGCAGCAGCTTCCTGCTGCATCGCAGGACCTTGGTCGTGTCCTGCGTCCTCGCGTTCCTGCTGGCCGGCACTGTCGTGGCGTCGCTGTGCGTCGGCGAGTCGTTCGTCGCGCCGAGCGAGGTCCTGCGTGTGCTGCTCGGGCTGCCCAGCCCCGACGAGTTGGTGGTCGGCACCCTTCGGCTGCCGCGCCTGGTGACCGGACTTCTGGTGGGCGCCGCCTTCGGTGTCTCGGGCGCGCTGATCCAGACCGTGGCCCGTAACCCGCTCGCCAGCCCCGACGTCATCGGCGTGACCCACGGCGCGGGCGCGGCGACGGTGGCCGCGATGACCTTCGGTGTCACCTCGTACACCCTCCTGCCGTACGTGTCCGTCGTGGGCGGCCTCCTCGCCGCGCTGCTCGTCTACGCACTCGCTTGGCGGGGTGGGTTGTCCGCCTCCCGCTTCGTGCTGGTGGGCATCGGTATCTCGGTCGCTCTCGGCGCGCTGACCCGGCTGTTCGTGACCAAGGGCGACTACCTCGTCGCCCAGCAGGCCAAGACCTGGCTCACCGGGTCGCTCAACGGACGCGGCTGGGACCAGGCGGCACCGCTCGCCACGGTCCTCGTACTCCTGCTGCCGTTCCTGCTGTGGGCGGCTCGGGCCCAGCGAGGGTCGGCTTTCGACGAGGACACGGCCACCGCCCTCGGCATCAGGCTCGGCCGGCTGCGTCTCGGCCTCAGCGTCCTCGGTGTCGTGCTCGCGTCCGTGGCGACCGGT
This sequence comes from Streptomyces cadmiisoli, assembly GCF_003261055.1. Taxonomy (NCBI): domain Bacteria; kingdom Bacillati; phylum Actinomycetota; class Actinomycetes; order Kitasatosporales; family Streptomycetaceae; genus Streptomyces; species Streptomyces cadmiisoli. The sequence continues at coordinate 8,346,920 of NZ_CP030073.1, read as the reverse complement.
GCCGCGGGTCCGGTGGACTTCGTGGCCCTGCTCGCCCCGCAGATCGCCCGGCGGCTCACCCGCACCCCGCACATTCCGCTCCTGTCCTCGGCGCTCATGGGCGCGCTGATCGTGGTCGTCGCGGATCTGCTCGCCCGCAGGCTCCTCTCGCCGCTGGAACTGCCGGTCGGCGTGTTCACCGCCCTGGTGGGAGCGCCCTATCTGATGTGGCTGATCGTCAGCACCCGTAGCAGCCGTTCCGGAGGAACCGCGTGACCGGCACCCGCCCGACCCCCGACGTCGCCGACGACCGCACCGCCCCGGTGACCGGTGCCCGCCTCGCCGCTCGGGAACTCACCCTCGCCTACGAGGACCGCGTGGTCGTCGAGGACCTGGACGTCGAGATCCCGGACGGCAAGGTCACCGTCATCGTCGGGCCCAACGCATGCGGCAAGTCCACGCTGCTGCGCGCCCTGGGCCGACTGCTCAAACCCCGCCGGGGCGCGGTACTCCTCGACGGTACCGATCTGTCACGCGTGCCCACCCGGCGCATCGCGCAGACGGTCGGGCTGCTGCCGCAGACGCCGGTGGCACCGGAGGGAATCACCGTCGCCGACCTGGTCTCGCGCGGGCGGCAGCCTCACCAGAAGTGGTGGCAGCAGTGGTCCGAGGCGGACGAGACCCACGTCACCGAGGCGATGGAGCGCACGTCGACCGCCGACCTCGCGGAGCGTCAGATCGACGCGCTGTCCGGCGGTCAGCGCCAGCGCGTGTGGATCGCCATGGCTCTCGCCCAGGACACCGAGCTGCTCCTGCTCGACGAACCGACGACGTATCTGGACATCGCCCACCAGGTGGAAGTACTGGACCTCGTGCGGCAGTTGAACCGGGAGCGCGGCCGGACCGTGGTCGCGGTGCTGCACGATCTGAACCAGGCGGCACGTTACGCCGACCACCTCATCGCCATGCGGGCGGGGCGGATCGTCGCGCAGGGGCCGCCCTCCGAGATCGTCACCGCCGAGCTGGTCCAGGAGGTCTTCGGACTCGCGTCGATCGTCGTGCCGGATCCCGTGACAGGGGATCCGCTCGTGGTCCCCGGACCTCCGCGCCCGGCGAAGCCCTTGCCCGGCGCGTGACCGGAACCACACACTCCGGGGGTCGTCGACCGACAAGATCCCTATAAGGTTAGCCTTGCCTTATTGATTTTGTTTCACGCATGTCTGGAGAAACCATGTCCGTCCGCCGCCGCGGTACCGCCGCAGCAGCCCTCGCCCTCGCCGCCGCCCTTTCCCTGACGGCGTGCGGTGGTTCCGACGACGGACCGGGCACGTCCGCCGAGGCCTCCGCCGGAGCGGGCGACAAGCAGGCGGTCGCCCAGGGCGGTGACGAGTTCGCCGACGCGGCCGAGAAGACCGCCGCCATGGGCACCGACGCGAAGCCCGGCGAGTGGCCCCGCACCATCGACCACGCCATGGGCACCACGGAGATCAAGGCCGAGCCGAAGCGTGTCGTGGTCCTTGACGTCGGCGAACTGGACAACGTTGTCTCGCTGGGTCTGAAGCCGGTCGGTCTCGCCCCCACCGAGGGCTCCCCCGAACTGCCCTCGTACCTCAAGAAGGACGCGGGCAGCCCGAAGAACATCGGCACTATCAACAACCTCAACATGGAGGCGATCGCGGCCCTCAAGCCCGATCTGATCCTGGGCAGCCAGCTGCGGGCCGCCGACAAGTACGACGAGCTGTCGCAGATCGCGCCGACCGTCTTCTCCCTGCGCCCCGGCTTCACCTGGAAGGAGAACTACCTCCTCAACGCCGCCGCCCTCGACAAGACCGCGGAGGCGAAGGAGAAGCTCGCGGCCTACGAGGAGAAGGCGCAGGCTCTGGGCGAGAAGCTCGGCGCCGACAAGCCGACCGTCTCGATGGTCCGTTACATGCCGGACGGCGTGATCCGCCTCTACGCGGGCGCCTCCTTCATCGGCACGATCCTGACGGACACCGGTATCCCCCGGCCCAAGAACCAGCAGATCAACGACCTCGCCACCGAGATCAGCGCCGAGAACATCGACCAGGCGGACGGCGGCTACATCTTCACCGGCGCCTACGGCGACCCCAAGGCCACCGACAAGTCCAAGGCCCAGGGCAACCCGCTGTGGAAGAACCTCGAGGCCGTCAAGGCCGGTCACGCCTACGACGTCCCGGACGAGACCTGGTACCTCGGCCTCGGCGTGACGGCCGCCAACGAGGTCCTCGGCGACCTCGAGGAGTACCTCACCAAGTAGGCCCCGCGCGCACGACCGGCGCGCGAAGGCCGCGACTTGCGGCCTCGCCGTCGACGGCCCGCCGCCGGCCGGCCCCCGGAAACCCCGGGGGCCGGCCGGCATACCCGTCTTCGCGGTCAGCTCGTGGCGCCGCCGACACCGGACCTGCGCGGGTCAGGAGCGCCGGTCACTGCTCAGGACTCCGGCGAGGACACGATGCTCCGGTACGTCATCGTCATGACGTCGGGCTTGACCGTGACAACGGCCTGGGGACGCGGGGGCCGCGAGGCGAGACGGAAGTTCGGCCAGCGCTGGAGGACGGTCGCCAGGATGATCTGCAGTTCGATCCAGGCGAAGCTCTCGCCGATGCACTTACGACGGCCGTCGCCGAAGGCGTAGAAGGAGCCGCGGGTGGCCTGGACGCGGTCGGGACCCCAGCGGTCGGGGTCGAACGTGCTCGGCTCGGGAAAGTACTCGGGGTCGTGCTGGTGCAGATACGGGCTCCAGACGACATCCGCGCCCCGCGGGATGCGGTGGCCGCCGAGGTCGATGTCGCAGATGGCGGTCCGCGTCACCATCCAGGCCGGCCCGTATTTGCGGACCGCTTCCCGCAACACCTGGCGGGCGTAAGGCAGGCGGTCGAGATCCTCCTGGCGCAGCGGCCGGTCACCGCACACGGCGGCGAGTTCGGCACGCAGCCGTCGTTCGATCTCGGGGTGCCGGGTGAGCTCGTAGAGCGTCCAGGCCAAAGTGGTCCCGGTGGTCTCGATGGCTCCGGTCAGCAGCGTGATGGCCTCATCCTGCAGTTGCCGGCGCGACAGCCCGGCTTCCGCGGTCAGCAGCGTGGTGAACAGGCCCGCCTCGTCCTGGGCCCCCGCGACGTGGGGGCATCCTGCGGGCCGGTCCGGGGCGTCGACGGTTCCGGACGCCCGATCCGGCTCCTGCCTGCCGCGGTGGTCGATGGCCTGGTCGATGAGGGCACGCAGCTGTGCCACGCGCTCGGCGTGCGCACGGTTGGCCGGCAGCGGCAGTCGGTTGATCCAGGAAGGCAGGATCGTCCGACGGATGGTCCCTTTCATGATCGCCGGCATGAGCGAGGTGAACTCGGCCCGCAGATGGGCCGGAAGGTCCGTGCCGAAAAGGGCGACGAGGAAAGCGGCGAGGGTGATGTCGTTCATGTCGGCGCACACGTCGCGGTGTTCACCTTCGCGCCACGAACCGACCATCGTGCGCACCTGGTCGATCATGGCGGACCCGCGGGTGGCGATGTGCGCCTTGTTGAACATCGGCTGCATCAGGCGGCGGTTGCGCAGGTGGGTGTCGCCGTCGGCGACGGTGGCCAGCCCGTCGCCGAAGAACACGCTCAGCGCGTCGATGATCTTGCCGCCCTTGGCGAAGCGCGCGGCATCGGTGACCAGGACCCGGCGGGTGAGCGCCGGATCGGTCACCACGTAGGCCGGGGTCGGCCCGATGCGGATGCGCACGACGTCGCCGTGCCGGCGCAGTGAGGTGATGAACGGCAGGGGGTCGCGGGCGAGTCGGTGCGCATGCCCGAGGAAGGGCAGGCTGCCGGGCGCGGCCGGTGTGGGGGTGGGTATGGCGTGAGAGGCAGTCACGATCTGGGCCTCCTCGTGTGCGTGGGGGTTGCGGCCGATGCCTGCCCAAGATCACGCCGCGGGATGCGGCGACATGACGATCACCGGGTCGTACCCGCCGGAGACCTCACCCGCTGCACGCACCGGCGAGGCCTCCGTACCCCTTTCCGGCAGCTGCCGGACAGCGTTGCGTAGCGCGGCAGCCCGGTTCGTCCGCAGCCGAGCCGACCACCGGGGTCGGGTCGCACGGCTGCGCAGCATCCCACCGCGAGGCGCCACGACGGGAAGGACACCGGGAGCGTAGGCGAGATGCGCAGATGCAAGGAATAATCCCCCTGTTCCATTGCATGAGCCAGACCAACGGATCATAGAGCTTGGCATGTGCGTTTGCATGGCAGGGGTGTCCGGGTACGGTTATTCGGGAGGTGGTGGCGCGTGAGCGAGACCCTTGAAGCCGCCCGCACGGCCGCCGGCGCAGCGGCGGAGGTCGTCCTCACCGGCGACCTGTTCCGTCCGACCCGGCTGACGGTGCCCGATCTACTGGCCTGGCCCCAGCACCGGGCCGACGTCAGCTTCGAGTGCGCCACCGACGGTGTGCAACATCACCGCTTCACGGGGCCGCTGCTGCACGATGTCCTCACGCACGCCGGTCCCGCTTTCGACCCCACTCGCCGCAAGGACCGTCTGCGCTTCCTCATCGCCGTGCACGGTGTGGACGGACACCTCACTGTGCTCTCCTGGGCGGAGATCGACCCGGACTTCGGCCGGGCGCCCGTCCTCCTGGCGGTCACCCTGGACGACGCTCCGCTCGACCGCGCGGGCCCGCAACTCGTCCTGCCCCAGGACCGCTGCGGCGCGCGCCACATCAGCGGCATCGACGCCATCCGCGTGGACGGCGGCTACTCCGCCTGGACCTGACGGCGACGAGAGGACCACGGTGAAGGACGGCCCGGCGGCGCAGGTCCTGGCACTGGAACACACCCCGCAGCGCGGCACGGACGCCGTCCGCAGCGCGCTGGAGGCGGCCGGTCTGGCGGTGCGGGCATGCCGCATGTGGGCGGGCGACCCGGTGCCGGACACACTGGACGGCGCGGCCGCCCTCGTGGTGCTGGGCGGGCCGGCGGACGCCCAGGAGGACCTTTCCGGCTCCGCCGGGGTACTGGCGCTGGTGCGGGCCGCGCTGGAGGCCGAGGTGCCGCTGCTCGCAGTGGGCCAAGTGGCGCGACTGCTGGCGGTGGCGGCGGGCGGGAAAACCCTCCGCGTCACCGGTCGGGGCATCGGCTGCGGCGGCGTGCGCCGTTCGACGGCTGCAGACCCGGTCTTCACCGGCTTCCCCGCACAGCCGGCCGTGCCCCGCCCCCACCGCGACACGATCGAACTGCCCGCGCGGGCCGTCCTGCTCGCGTCCTGCGACCGCGACCCGGCGCAGGCGTTCCGGATCGGCGGCTCGGCCTGGGGCGTACGGTGGTGCACCGTGGGCGGGGACGAGCGGGTCGACGCGTCGGAGTTCGTCGAGCCTGCCACCGCCGCGCCCGCGCGGCTCGCCGGACACTGTGCCGGAGTGTCGACGCGCTTCGCCGCTCTCGTCGCGGCCCGTGCCGTGCGCACGGCCACACGAACCTACTTCATCCCTCGGGCGGCCACCTGGGAGGACGCCGCCGACAACCCCGCCTACGCGGCGGCCGTCGCCCGGATGGGACTGCGCCCGGGCCTGCGCGCCCTGAACGTCGGCTGCGGCAGCGGCCGGGCCCTGCCGGCGCTGCGCGCCGAGGTCGGCGAGCGGGGCCTCGTCCTGGGCGTGGACGTCACCCCGGCGATGCTGACCGCCGGCGCGGCCCATGCGCGCCACGCACGCCTCCTTCTGGCCGACGCCGGCCGCCTGCCGCTGTCTGCCGGAGCGGTGGACGGCGTGTTCAGTGCGGGCCTGATCAACCACGTTCCCGACCCGGCGGCGGCGCTCGCGGAGTGGGCGAGGGTGACCGCACCGAGCGGTGTCCTGCTGCTCTTTCACCCGTCGGGCCGTGCCGAACGCGCCGCCCGGCACGGACGCCCCCTCGACCCCGACGATCCGCTGGCCGAGGAGAAACTGCGCCCCGCCCTGGAGGCCGCGGGCTGGCGCCTCGACTGCTACGAGGACGCCCGGCACCACTTCCTGGCACGCGCGGTCCGCGGCGGCGGATGATGCGGTCTCACCGGGCCTGTCGTAGGTCGGCGCACAGGAAGCGGCGACGCACACGGTCTCCGGACCCGACCTCGCCGGACTCGTGGCCAGGACCGCGCCGCAGCTCGGCACCGCACAACCCCAGCCGTCCCTCGTGCCACGGAGGTCGTGGATGCTGCTGCGTCAACTGGAGTACCTCGTCGCGCTCGCCAGGGAACGGCACTTCGCCCGCGCCGCAGCCGCCTGCTATGTGTCGCAACCGTCCCTGTCGGCGGCGATACGCCGGTTGGAGAGCGAGCTGAACGTGCCGATCGTGCGCAGGGGGCGACGGTACGAGGGGCTGACCCCCGAGGGCGAAGTGGTGCTGGCGTGGGCGCACCGCATGCTGGCCGAGCAGGACGCGCTGCGGCAGGAACTGTCGGCACTGCGCGGCGGCCTGACCGGGACGCTCCGGCTGGGTGTCGTCCCGACGGCACTGCCCGTGGCCTCCCTTCTGACCACACCGTTCTGCGACCGCCACCCGCATGCGGGAGTGGCCCTGGAGTCACTGTCGTCGTCGGACATCGGACACGGCCTCGCGGAGTTCGAACTGGACGCCGCGATGACCTACCTGGACGACGACACACTGCGCCAGGTCCGCCGCTTCCCGCTCTACGAGGAGCGGTACGTGCTCCTCACCCCGGTGGACGGACCACTGGGCACCTGCGAAACGGCCCGGTGGTCGCAGGCCGCCGCTCTGCCGCTGTGCCTGCTGTCGCCGCGGATGCGCAACCGGCGGATCATCGACGAGTGTTTCGCCGCCGACGAAGCCACCGCCACTCCCGCGATCGAGTCGGACAGCGTCGCGGGCCTCTACGCCCATCTGCCCGGCGGCCGCTGGTCCAGCGTGATCTCGCACGCCTGGCTGCACATGTTCGGGGTGCCCGAGGGGATGCGGGTGGTGCCGTTGGAGGGTCCGGCGCACGGCCCGAGGGTCGGACTGGTCGTCCTCAGGAGCGAACCCCAGTCCGTCGTGGCGGAGGCGCTGTTGAAGGTGGCCCGGGATGCGGGGCTGCGCGACGCCCTGGACGAACTGCTGCGGACCTATCTGCTGGGCTGATAGCCGCCGCCTATGCAGCGATAGCAAGGATTGCTTTGACCTGGGCGAACGCCCGCGAGGATCGTGAACTGCACCTTCCCGCAACGCCAGTTGAGGAGCCGTGACATGGCCAAGGTGCTTTGCGTTCTCTACGACGACCCCACCGACGGATACCCGACCGAGTACGCCCGCGACGACCTCCCCGCGGTCGACCGCTACCCCGGCGGCCAGACCACGCCCACCCCCGAGGCGATCGACTTCACCCCCGGCCGCCTGCTCGGCAGCGTCTCCGGCGAACTCGGCCTGCGCGGCTACCTGGAGAAGGCCGGACACACCCTCGTCGTCACCTCCGACAAGGAAGGCGCGAGCTCGACGTTCGACCGGGAGCTGGCCGACGCCGACGTCGTCATCTCGCAGCCGTTCTGGCCGGCGTATCTGACGGCGGAGCGCATCGCCGCCGCGAAGAACCTGAAACTGGCGGTCACCGCGGGCATCGGCTCCGACCACGTCGACCTGGACGCGGCGATCGCCCACGGCGTGACCGTCGCCGAAGTGACGTACTGCAACAGCATCAGCGTCGCCGAGCACGTGGTGATGATGACCCTGTCGCTCGTGCGCAACTACCTGCCCGCGCACCAGGTTGTCCTCGACGGCGGCTGGAACATCGCCGACTGCGTGGCCCGCTCGTACGACCTCGAGGGCATGCACGTCGGTACGGTCGCCGCCGGCCGCATCGGTATCGCCGTACTGCGCCGCCTCGCGCCGTTCGACGTGAAGCTGCATTACACCGACCGTCACCGGCTGCCGCGCGAGGTCGAGGAGGAACTGGGCCTGACCTTCCACGCGACCACCGCCGAGATGGTCCCGCACTGCGACGTCGTCACCATCAACGCGCCCCTGCACCCGGAGACCGAGGGCCTCTTCGGCGACGACCTGCTGGCGACGATGAAGCGGGGGGCCTACCTGATCAACACGGCGCGGGCGAGGATCGTCGACCGGGACGCCGTCGACCGTGCCCTGCGCGGCGGCCGGCTGGCCGGGTACGCGGGGGACGTCTGGTACCCGCAGCCTGCCCCGGCCGACCACCCCTGGCGCACCATGCCGCACCACGGTATGACACCCCACATCTCCGGCTCATCCCTGTCCGCCCAGGCCCGCTACGCGGCCGGCACCCGGGAGATCCTGGAGAACTGGTTCGGGGGCCGCCCGATCCGCGAGGAGTACCTCATCGTCGACGGCGGCGCCCTGGCCGGGACGGGCGCGCACTCCTACTCGGTGACGAAGTAGGGGCCCTGGGGCCGCCGCCCGCAACGCCCGGACGCGATCGAAGCGCACATCCATCGGCTTCGGCACGTCAACCGGGCGGCGGCTCCGAGCCGAACGCCGCGGGCCCACCCGGGTTCCGGTGTGTGCCTGCCCGGTTGCGCTACCGCCCCCCGTCGGCCTGTGTCCATGAGGGCGCCTTGACGGCCAGGAGGGCCATGTCGTCGTGGCCGTCACTCGGGTGCTGGTCGGCGAGTTCGTGGATCAGGTCCTCCAGCGGCAGATCCGCGTGCGTGCCGGCGAGTGCGGCCAGGCGGGCCATGGTCTGGTCGAGGGGATGGTCGGGGTGTTCGGTGACGCCGTCGGTGTAGAAGATCACGGTGCTTCCGGGAGGGACGGGGTGGGTGTGCTCGCGGCGGGGCACCTCGGCGTCGACTCCGAGCGGCAGATCGGGTTGCGCGGCCAGGTAGCGGGTGCCGCCGTCGGGGGTGAGGAGAAGAGGCGGGGGGTGACCGGCCGTGCTCCAGCGCAGCCGGAAGCGGGGCACGTGCGCGTCGACCGGGGGTACGGGCTCGAAGTAGGCGAGGCACACGGTCGTGACGGGATTCGCGGTGAGGTCCTCCACTGTGCTCTCCAGGGCGGAAAGCACATCCGCGGGACCGTCGGCGATGTTGTTGTGCAGGAGAGCGAGGAGCATGTTGCGCGTCTGAGCCATCGCGGCGGCGGCCTGCAGGTCATGCCCCACCACGTCACCGATGACCGCGGCGACGGCGCCACCGGGCAACCGTACGGCGTCGTACCAGTCTCCGCCGATGTGGCGGGGCCTCGTCGCGGGCCGGTAGACCGCAGCGGTCCGGAAGGGGTGCAGGTCCGTCAGCCGGGGCAGGAGCATCCGCTGGAACTGCTCGGCGTCCATCCGGGTCTGACGCATCAGCGAGGCGTCGTCGATGGCGAGGCCGGCGGCCTCGGCGAAGGACGCGATCATCGCCTCGTCGTGAGAGTCGAACGGACGCCCGTCATGCCGCTCGCACAGGTACAGGTTGCCGTAGACCCGCCCGCGAATACTGACCGCGGCGCCCACCATGCCGTGCATCGGCGGATGCCCGGGCGGGAACCCGACCGAGGCGGGATGCGCGGAGATGTCCTCGACCCTGACCGGCTCGGGGTGACTGATCAGGTAGCCGAGCAGTCCCCGCCCCGCCGGCAGCCCCACCCCTGCCAGGGCTCGGGTCTCGGCTTCGGAAAGACCCATCGGGATGAACTCGCGCAACCGTTCACCCGAGTCGTCCAGCACGCCCAGTGCTCCGTAGCGGGCACCGACCAGATCCATCGCCGTCCGCACGATGAGTTCCAGCACATCGGACAGATCCTGGTCCCGGCTGATGACCGCCTCGTACAGCTCGTGCAGCCGGTTCTGCCCCCGCGCCAACACCACCAGCTGCTCAGCGATCTGCGCCAGCTCCGTACCCAACCGCAGCTTGCGCTCCGACGGAACGCCCTCCGAGCCCTCCGTCACCGACGACCGGCCCCCGACCTCAGCAATGAACGAGACACCGCATCAGCCTCCCCCACACACCCCCCGCCTCCTTCCATTCACCCAACAGCGGCATGTCACCGGCCGACGGCCCGTCAGTGACCACAGCACGACCAAGAGCTTCCGGGCCCACGAGAGAAGGCAGGGCACCGGTGGTCCTGAGCACCGCGGGGACCTCGACCCGCACACCGCCGTCGCCGTATACGACCCGGGTCCGCTCCGCCGGCTTCACGTCGCGGCTCCGGCCGACATCTCCGAGCAGGACAGGCAGTGTTTCCGAATTCGGAAACACTACTTTGCACGCACAGATCTAACAGCCTTGCCATTGCAAGCAGCAGCCACAGAAGCAGTTCAGCGCATTGGAAAGTTGCAATGACCCTCAAGGCAACGCATTGATCGCAACACCGCTCGTTGCAATGAGACGCAAGGGAACGAACACCGTACCGGAGACGCCGAGGACCACGAACCAGCAGTCCGCGACGCCGGGCGCGAAGCCCCCACCGAAGGCCGCGCCCATCGCCGCCACCAAGTGGCTCCCGAGCGCATGCCCTGCCTCCGCCGACCTACGGACGCGGCGCCGAAGCCCCGCGCGAGAACGAGGACGAGGACGAGGCGACGTTCACTACTGCACTGATGCAACCAGACACACCGGCGCCCGCTTCATCGACGCCGTCTCCGAGAACATCACCCGCGCCACGGACCAGGGCGCGGACCCGCGAACTCCCGGCAGGGCACTGCCCGATCCCGCCGGTCCACTGCCCGGTCCCGCCGGTCCACTGCCCGGTCCGGGCGGGCCGCGGCGGTCAGGAGGAGTCGCGCACGACCAACTCGGTGGGCAGAACCACCTGGCGCCGCGGTGTCGTGGGATCGGCGATCTCGTCGAGGAGGATCCGGGCGATGGTCGAGCCGATCTCCTCGACCGGCTGGCTCACGCTCGTCATCGAGGGAAAGGCATAGCGAGCGACCGGTGAGTCGTCGAATCCGACGACGGCGACGTCCTCCGGCACGCGCCGTCCCTGCCGCCGTAGTTCGAGCATGGCTCCGGCAGCCATGACGTCCGATGCCGCGAAGACCGCGTCGAGGTGCGGGGCGCGTTCAAGCAACGAACGCATGGCGAGCATCCCGCCGTCCTCGGTGAAGTCGGCCGAGGCGATCAATCGCTCGTCGGGCGTCATGCCCGCCTCCTCCAGAGCCGTCTTCCACCCGCGCAGCCGACCGCGGGAGACGTCCATGTCGAGCGGCCCGGCGATGGTGGCGATCGACGTGCGGCCGCGCGAGATCAGGTGGCGTCCCGCCTCCCTGCCGCCGCCCAGGTTGTCCGAGACGGCATGGCTCAGGGACTCGGTGGGCGAGCGGCGGCCCGCCAGCACGGTGGGCAGACCCAGGTTCTCCAGGATGCCGGGCAGCGGGTCGTGCTCGTGCACCGAGACCAGGAGCACGCCGTCCACCCTACGCTCCGCGACACTGTCCGTGAGCTGGTCGCGTTCCCCCCGGTCACGGACCAGCATGAGCTGGAGCTGCGTCCTCGTCGCCCCCAGGACAGTGCTCACGCCCCTGATCACTCCGGCGAAGTAGGGCTCCGAGCCGAGCCTGCTCTCGGCCTCCGGGATGACCAGGGCGACGGAGTTGGTACGCCGCGTCACCAGGCCCCGGGCGACGGAGTTCGGTACGTAGTTCAGTTCCGCTATCGCCGCGAGCACGGCGGCCTTCGCCTCGTCGCTGACGAGGGTCGATCCGTTGATGACCCTTGAAACCGTGGTCCGCCCCACACCCGCCCGAGCTGCCACGGTTTTGATCGTCGGCCGCTGCTGTGCCCCCATGTCCCTCTCCTCGTCCGACCGGCGTTTTCCGCCGTTCGCCAGCGCATTGTGCCAGAATCCTGCGCCGGCCAGCCGGTGCGGGATGTTCGTCCGCGACACCTTCTGGCAACGAAATGGCTTCAAGTTCTTGACACAAGCCTTGTTGAAGCGCCAATCTTCCGGCGTCCGGTGGGAACGTTCCCACCGCGTATGGGTACGTTCCCACAATCTGCTCGGGCCGGTCGTCACGACGTCTGGCCCGTACTCGGTGCGTCGGCGCCGCCGCCTGAGAGGACAAAGACATGAAGATCACCCGGAATCTGCTGCGTACGAGAGGCACCGCCGTCATATCGGCCGTGGCAGCTCTCGGTCTCCTCTCCGCCTGCGGAGGCAGCGACTCCGGTGGGACCGGTGGAGGCGTCAAGGACGGCAAGACCACGATCACCATGGGACTGTTCGGTGTGATGGGCTTCAAGGAGACCGGGCTCCTTGAGGAGTACATGAAGCTCAACCCGAACGTGCGCATCGAGGCCGAGATCGCGGGCGACGAGCAGACGTACTACACGGCTCTGCAGACGCACCTCGCGGCCGGCAGCGGCCTGAAGGACATCCAGGGCATCGAGATCGGGCGCGCCAAGGAGCTCGTCGACACCCAGGCCGACAAGTTCGTCGACCTGTCCAAGGTGTCCGGCAACGACCACTTCCTGCCGTGGAAGCTGAGCCAGGTCACCGGCAAGGACGACAAGGTCATCGGTCTCGGCACGGACATCGGCCCGATGGCCGTGTGCTACCGCAAGGACATGTTCGAGAAGGCCGGCCTGCCCACCGACCGCGAGGAAGTCGCCAAGCTGTGGGACGGTGACTGGTCGAAGTTCGTCGAGGCCGGCAAGACCTTCAAGAAGGACTACAAGGGCGACAAGGTCGCCTTCATGGACAGCTCCAGCGGCCTGTTCAACGCCATGATCTACGGCAACTCGGAGCAGTTCTACGACAAGAACGGGGAGCTGATCTACAAGGACAGCCCCGTCATCAAGGAGGCCTGGAACCTGGCCTCCGAGGCCGCGACCTCGGGCCTGACCGCGAAGCTGCGTCAGTTCCAGCCCGGCTGGGACCCGGGACTGGCGAACAGCACCTTCGCCACCACCGTGTGCCCGGCCTGGATGCTCGCCCACATCAGCGAGAAGGCCGGCGACCAGAACAAGGGCAAGTGGGACGTCGCCAAGGCTCCCAAGGGCGCCAACTGGGGTGGCTCCTTCCTCGGCGTCATGGAGAAGAGCCCCGTCCAGGAAGAGGCCAAGAAGCTCGTCGCCTGGCTGACCGCGCCGGAGCAGCAGGCCCGCCTCTTCGAGAAGATCGGCAACTTCCCGTCCTCGCAGAAGGCGCTTGAGGCGCCCGAGGTGGCGAACGCGAAGTCCGAGTACTTCAGCGGTGCCCCGATCGGCCAGATCTTCGGTGCCGCCGCCCAGGAGATCCCGGACGAGCAGGTGCTGGGCCGCAAGGACGGAACGATCAAGGACATCTTCTCGCAGGGTCTGACCCTGATCGAGTCCCAGAACCAGAGCCCCGAGAAGGCCTGGGCCACCACGGACGAGCGCATCGAGAAGGCCGTCGGCTGACGTGCCCCGAGCTTCGGCGGCCGGCGCGCACCTGCGCGTGCGCGCCGGCCGCTGAGGCACACCCAGCCCGATCACCTTTCACGTAAGGACCCCTGGTGGCCACTCAGACCTCACCTGCGGCGGCCGGCGATCGGCCCACCAAAGAGCCGGCCGGCCCTGCCCGACCCGGCGGCGGGCGCCAGCAGACAACGAAGAACAACCGGTGGAGCACAGTCCTCCACCGCCTGGACGTGAAGGGGGCACCGTACGCCTTCATCGGCCCGTTCTTCGTCGTCTTCGCCGCATTCAGCCTTTACCCCCTCATCTACACGGCCTGGATCTCGCTGCACCGCGCCGAACTCGCCTCCATGGACCTCATGGAGTGGGTGGGGTTCGACAACTTCATCGAACTGGCGAAGGACGACCGCTTCTGGAACGCCCTGGGCAACACCTTCACCATCGGTGTGCTCTCCGCCGTTCCGCAGCTGCTCATGGCGCTCGGACTCGCGCACCTCCTCAACTACCGGTTGCGCGGATCGACGTTCTTCCGCGTGGCCGCCCTGACGCCGTACGCGACGTCGGTGGGTGCCGCGGCGCTCGTGTTCACGATGCTCTTCGAGCGCGACTTCGGCATGATCAACTGGATGCTGAGCCTGATCGGTGTCGACAACGTCGACTGGGAGGGCAACAAGTGGGCGGCGCAGTTCGCGATCTCCACGATCGTCATCTGGCGCTGGACCGGCTACAACGCCCTGCTGTACCTGGCGGCCATGCAGGCGATCCCGCTGGACCGCTACGAGGCCGCCGCGATCGACGGCGCCTCGCGCTGGCAGCAGTTCCTGAAGGTCACCATTCCCGGTATCCGGCCCACGATCGTCTTCACGATCGTGCTCTCCACGATCGGCTCCACGCAGCTCTTCGGCGAGCCCCTCATCTTCGGCCAGGGGCCGAACGGCATCACCGGTGGAGCGGACAACCAGTACCAGACCCTCGGACTGCTGCTCTACGAGGAGGGCTGGAAGAACTACCAGATGGGCCGTGCGGCCACGGTGGCGTGGGCGATGTTCCTGCTGCTCATCCTCATCTTCGCCGTTCAGCGCCTGCTCAAGCGGCTCGCGGCGCGCTCGTCCTGACCAGGAGATGCCCATCATGACCACCGACACCCTCCAAGCCCGCCAGGACGTGACACGGACCTCGCCCAGCAAGCGCCGCCTCCGGATACCCGGGCGGGTCGGCGCGGGGCGCCAGCACCACGCGGGTCCCGCCACCTACATCCTGCTCGCCGTCGCGGCAGTACTGTCGATCTTCCCGCTGTACTGGACGATGGTGGCGGCGTCCACTGACAACACGCGTGTGACGCAGACCCCGCCGCCCTTCCTGCCCGGTCCGCACCTGTTCGAGAACCTGGGCAAGGCCTGGCAGGACGCGGCGCTGGGCAAGGCCATGGTGAACAGCATGATCGTGGCGGGCACCATCGCCACGTCCACGGTCCTGTTCGCCACGCTCGCCGGTTTCGCCTTCGCCAAGCTGCGCTTCAAGGGCCGCAACATCGCTCTCACGCTGGTCATCGGAACGATGCTGGTGCCGCCGCAGCTCGCGGTCGTGCCGCTGTTCCTGCTGATGACCGACCTGGGCTGGGGCCAGAAGCTGCCCGCCGTCATCTTCCCGACACTGGTCAGCGCGGTAGGCGTCTTCTTCATGCGCCAGTATCTGGCCGACGCGCTACCCGACGAACTCATCGAAGCCGGCCGAGTGGACGGCGCGCACTCGCTGCGCATCTTCTGGAGCATCGTCCTGCCGGTCGCACGGCCCGCGATGGCGGTCCTGTTCATGATCACGTTCGTGCACGCCTGGAACGACTTCTTCTGGCCGTTCATCGTCCTGGACATGACCAACCCGACGGTCCCCGTCGCGCTCACCCAGCTCAGCGCAGGTTATGTCCGCGACCAGTCCCTGATCATGGCCGGTGCGCTGCTCGGCACCCTCCCCCTGCTCGCGATGTTCATCGTCTTCGGACGCCAGATCGTCGGCGGCATCATGCAGGGAGCGGTCAAGGGCTAGGGCGACCCCGCGTTCGCCGTGCCCCTTCTTCCTCTCCCCCTCCCCCACTTGTTGACTGCACTTCCGGAAGGACCCTCGTGGTAATCGCCGCTGGACATGACCTGTCCCCGTCCGAGGCACCCGCCGCACTCTCGTTCCCCCCGTCGTTCACCTGGGGCACCGCCACCGCCGCCTACCAGATCGAGGGCGCCGCCACCCTGGACGGCCGCACCCCCTCCATCTGGGACACCTACTCCCGCACCCCGGGCAAGGTGCGCAACGGTGACACCGGCGACACCGCCACCGACCACTACCACCGCTGGCGCGAGGACGTCGCCATCATGGCCGACCTCGGCGTGGGCGCGTACCGCTTCTCCATCGCCTGGCCCCGCGTCCAGCCGACGGGCCGCGGCCCGAGCGTGCAGAAGGGTCTGGACTTCTACCGCAAGCTCGCGGACGAGCTGCTGGAGAAGAACATCCAGCCCGTCGCCACGCTCTACCACTGGGACCTTCCGCAGGAGCTCGAGGACGCGGGCGGCTGGCCCGAGCGCGTCACCGCGGAGCGCTTCGCCGAGTACGCGGGCCTGGCTGCCGAGGCACTGGGCGACCGGGTGCGGACCTGGATCACGCTGAACGAGCCCTGGTGCAGCGCGTTCCTCGGCTACTCCTCCGGTGTCCACGCGCCGGGTCGCACCGACCCGGTGGCCGCGCTGCGGGCGGCTCACCACCTGAACCTCGGTCACGGCAAGGCCGTCCAGGCCCTCCGCGCGAACCTGCCGTCCGACGCGCAGGTCTCGGTCACGCTCAACATCCACCACGTGCGGCCGTTCACCGACGACGCGCAGGACGTCGACGCCGCCCGCCGGATCGACGCGCTGGCCAACCGTGTCTTCACCGGTCCGATGCTCCAGGGCGCCTACCCGGAGGACCTGCTGCGGGACACGGCGTCGCTGACGGACTGGTCCTTCGTCCAGGACGGTGACCTCAAGGAGATCCGCCAGCCGCTGGACTTCCTCGGCGTCAACTACTACACGCCGACGCTGGTCTCGGGCGGTGCGTCCGGGACGAGCCACGGCTCCGACGGCCACGGCAAGAGCGAGCACAGCCCCTGGCCGGCCGCCGACGACGTCACGTTCCACCTGCCTCCGGGCAGCACCACCGCGATGGGCTGGGCCGTCGACCCCACCGGCCTGTACGACCTGCTGGTGCGAGTCAAGGGCGACTTCCCGCAGATGCCCCTCATGATCACCGAGAACGGCGCCGCCTTCGACGACTACGTCGACCCCGAGGGCAACGTCAACGACCCCGACCGGATCGACTACCTGCAGGGCCACCTCGCGGCCGTGCACCGTGCGATCGAGGCCGGCGTCGACGTCCGTGGCTACTTCCTGTGGTCCCTGCTCGACAACTTCGAGTGGGGCTACGGATACAGCAAGCGCTTCGGTGCGGTCTACGTCGACTACCCCACCGGCAAGCGCATCCCCAAGGCCAGCGCCCGCTGGTACAGCGCTGTCGCCCGGACGGGCCTGCTGCCCGCGCCCAGCGCCGCGAAGGGCTGACGCGAAAGCCGATGGGCCGACGAAGGCGGTGTCACACCGCTCGTCGGCCCATCGGCTTTTCCCCTCCTCGGACCGCGCACACGCCGAGCACGGTCGGCTCACGCCGACCGTGCTCTCGTCCCCTCACTCGCCGGGGTAGCGGACTCCGACGAGTTCACGGACCCGGTCGAGCGTGCTCATCACGTCCAGGCTGGTCCGGAGTGGAACGAGCGCGGACTCGGTCTTCTTCTCGCGCAGACAGCTCATGACTTCCTCGGCCTGGAAGCCGTAGCCGTTGCCCAGTTGGGGTTCCGCCTCCACGACCCTCGGCTCCCGTCCGTCGCGGTGGAGCACGAGCTGCCGGGGGTTGTAGAAGGCGGACGGGAACTCGATACGGCCCTCAGTGCCGTACACCACGGCGCCGTTGGCGCTGCCGAACGCCAGGGAGCAGGACAGCACGGCCATCGCTCCGCCGTCGTATCCCAGCACCATGGCCGTGCTCTCGTCCACGCCCGCGTCGTTGAGGTGTGCCCACGCCGAGACATGGTCCGGGGCGCCCAGGAACAGATGGGCGAACGAGACCGGATAGGTGCCGATGTCGAGCAGCGCGCCGCCCCCGGCCGCCGGGTCGCGCAGCCTGCTCCCCGGCACGACCGGAGCCCGCGAGGAGAATTCGGCACGCACGGAGACGACTTCACCGATCATGCCGTCGCCGATCATCTCCTGGGCACGGCGGACCAGTGGATTGACGAACGTCCACATGCCTTCCATCAGGAACAGGGAGCAGTCCCCGGCTGTGGCGATCATGGACTCGGTCTGGGCGCGACTGAGCGCGAACGGCTTCTCGCACAGGACGGCCTTGCCGCCTTCGAGGCAGACGGTGGCGGCGGCCAGATGATGTGCGTGCGGCGTGGCGACGTAGACGACGTCGATGTCGGGGTCGTCCGCCAGCTCCTGCCAGCTGCCGTAGGCACGGGGGATCGCGAACCGGTCGGCGAAGGCCTGCGCGGAGTCCTGGGAGCGGGAGCCGACGGCGACGACGTCCGCTCCGGGAATCGTGCGCAGGTCCTCGGTGAATGCTGCGGCCATGGGCCCCGTCGCGAGGATTCCCCATCTGATGGAGCGGTCGTGCACGTGCGTTCCTCCTGTTGCGGGCCGGTGGGAACGTTCCCACCGGCTGTGCCAGGCTCACGTGTGGCGCCACCCGTTGTCAAGGGACGCCGGTACCGACCACATCAGGCCCGGGCTCCGCTCGGCGCGCCGGAAATCACGAGGTCACGGCGTCAGCCCCGCCCACGGATCATCGACAGCAGCAGACCGTGGGTCTCGGCGTCCGCGGCCACGAGGAGCCCGCGGCCCGCCTGTCCGACGGGAGCTCCGTCGACCCCGGTGACGACACAGCCGGCGTCCCGGCACAGAGCGATTCCGGCGGCGAAGTGAACGCTCCCGGTCAGATCACCGCCATCGGTGACGTATGCGGCACGGCTGCCGGTGGCGACCCAGGCCAGCGCCAGCGTCGTGGACACGACCCGAGGCCGGAACCGGGCGACGAACCCGGGGTGAGCGAGCAGGTCCACGGCCCGGAATCCGGGCGCGCTCGGGAAGGGCGCGTCCAGGTTCACGTCGACCAGCTTGGTCGCAGCGGTCGGCGCCAGCGGTGTGTCGCCCTCGTCGCCCCGCACCCAGGCGTTCTCGCCGTCGGTGAAGAACACCTCGCCGGTGAACGGATCGGCCACCGCGGCCGGACCGCCGCGCAGTGCCACGTTGACGGCGACCAGCATGTGGCCGACCGCATAGTTGAGGGTGCCGCACAAGGGATCCACCAACCACTGGCGCGCCGCGTCATCCGCACCCCGCCGGCCGCCCTCCTCACCGTGCACCGCGTCCCCGGGCCGAGCCGCACGGATCACGTCGAGGATCGCTTCCTCAGCCGCGACATCGGCGTCGGTGGCGAAATCCCCCGCACCTTTGTCGATGCGGGTCAGCCGCTGCCCGTACCTGGCGCGCACCACCTCCGCCCCGGCGCGCACCGCGGCTACCGCGATCTCGGCATCGTCATGGCTCGCATTCGAGTTGATCACGGCGTGCACGGTATCGGGCTGCGCTCCGCGTCGTGAGCCGATCCGGTCTCCCCCATTCATCGACCAGGTGAACCTGTGCGGTCGGGGAACCAGGGACGCCGCATGCGCCTGGGGCCGACGGCTCCTGCCGTCGGCCCCAGGCCCTGTGCGGTGCGTCAGCGGCTCACTGCAGCGGCCGCACCCAGACGTTGCGGAAGCGGACCTTGTTGCCGTGGTCCTGCAACCGGATCGCACCCGCGGCGGGCGTCTCCGACCGGCCGGAGGCGGTCGGCCCGTCGAGGGCGACGTCGTCATGCACCTTCTTGCCGTTCCACACGACCGTCACCCGGGCGTCGGCGGTCTTGTTGCCGTCGTCGTCGAATCGGGCCGCACGGAACTCGATGTCGTACGTCTGCCAGGTCTCGGGCGCCGTGGCCGCGTTCACGTCGGGCGCCTTCTTCAGGTAGAACGCCCCGGCCTCGTTCGTGTCGAGGGAGATGTCACCGTAGGAGTCGAGAATCTGGAGCTCGTAGCGGTCCTGGACGAAGATGCCGCTGTTGCCTCGGTCCTGCCCGGTCACGTCCGGGGGCAGCAGCGGCACGCGGAACTCCACGTGCAGGGCGAAGTCCTGGTAGGCGTCCTTGGTGCGGATGTCGCCGCAGCACACCTCCATCGACTTCTCCTCGGCCAGCGGCCATGCCAGGCGCCGGCCGTCCGTGTGCTGCCACTGAGCCTGCGAGTCCGCCGTCCCGTCGAAGAGGTTCACCTGGGCGCCGTGCGGGCGCACGGTGATCAGGTCGAGGTTGACGTGGCCGGTGTCGCCGGGGTCGTACCGGTACGAGATCTCGTTGCTGCCCGCGCGCAGGGTCAGGCTCTCGGTCCGGGTGGACCAGGAGTCCCAGTCGCCGGTGGACGGCAGTTGCGTCTGCCGCAGCTTCTTCCCGTTGGCGTACAGGGAGAGGGATTTGGTGCCCTGGAACGGGTTGGGGCCGTTGGAGTAGCGCAGGTTCACGTCGTAGGTGCCCGACTTCGGCACCGTCACGTCGAAGGTCGTGGCGACCTTGCCCTCGATCGCGTACCGGTCGACGAATCCGCTGCCGGAGTAGCCGACGTGGTCGGTGTTGATCCCGGCCTTGCCGGCCAGGCGCGCCTCCTCGGCCTCGTACAGCGTCGCCGGGGGCGGCTGCTTGCCGGGCACGGCGTTGAGCGTGTACCAGGCCTCGGTGCTCCACAGGGACTCACCGGACGCGGAGGTGAAGGGACGCGGGGAACGGACGTGCACCACATGTCCGGCCTTCAGGCCGTCCAGCATCAGCCGGACGGTGCGGCCGTCCTTCGACAGCGTCGCCGAGCGCACGGCGAGCCGCTGCTCGGCGATCTTCGGACCTCCGTAGTCGGTGGTCGCCGTGTAGCGCCATTGCTCGGCGCGGTAGTGCTCGGCGAGCTGCCCGGCGGTCTCGGCGGACACCGGCTGCGTGTACGTCAGGTCGAAGCCGCCCGGTACGGCGCGCATGGACTTGATGTCGAAGGTGTTGCCGCCGTTGGGTGTCAGCTTCTGCAGACCGAACCTGAGCTTGCCCTCCTGGCCCCAGTTGCCGTCGGCGCCCAGGCCACCTACGTAGACGGCGCCGTCGGGACCGAGGCTGATGCGGTTGACGCCGGCCTCCAGGCCCTGTGTGTAGCGGAAGACGGCGCCCTGGTACTCACCCTTGACCTTCTCCAGGTAGGCACGCTGCAGACCGCCGTAGGTGACGTCGCCGATCAGCATCTGCCCCGCGAACTGGCCCTTCTTCAGATACAGGGGCGTGGACGGGGAGTTGGCGATCTCGTTCTGCGGCAGCCAGAGCACGGGTGCGGTGACGGGCGACTTCTCGAAGGGGCCGGCCGGCTCGGTGTAGTGGTTGAAGAAGCGGTCCTGCTTGATCTGCACCAGCTTCGACGAGGGGAGCCAGCCACCCTGGTTGTCGGTGGTGAACAGGCTGCCGTCCGGTCCCCACCCGATTCCGTTGGGTGTGCGCAGCCCACCGGCAACCGGGCTGATGGTGCCGGTCTTCTTGCTGACCTTGTACGTGGTGCCGCGGCCGGGAGCCGGCTGCGGGGTCGTGGTCGCGCCGCCGAGGTCGATGGCGACGGAGAGGTTCACGTAGAAGTACCCGTCGCGGTACAGCAGACCGAACGCGAACTCGTGGAAGTTGCCCCCGTAGGGCCAGGTGGCGACGGTGCGGTACTCGTCGGTGACGTCGTCGCCGTCCCGGTCGACCAGCCGGGTCAGCTCGTGCTTCTGCGACACGTACAGGGATCCGTCGACGTACTTGATACCCATGGGCTCGCGCAGCCCGCTCGCCACCTTCTCGACGGTGACCTTGTCACGGCTGGTGGCACCGGTGACGTTGTCCAGCAGGTACACCTCTCCGGCAACGTTGTCGCTGCCGCCCCAGGTACTGATCGCCAGACGTCCGTCGGGCAGCCAGTCCATACCGCTGACCTGCGGTTCGAAACCGTCGGGGCGCAGGTCGGTGAGGGTGAGGTCGGGGCGCACGGAGGTGAGCGGAAGTCCGTCGCCGGGGCTGTCGCCGCTCGCCTCGCACTCCTTGCGGCCCGGTGCCGTCACGCGGACCACGCCCGCGTCCGTGCTGAGCGCTTCGCGGGGTACCACGGTGAAGTCGCTCTCACCCGGCGGCTTCCAGGCGAGTTGCAGCTGCTGCCCGCCGTCGCGCTCGAAGTGGTCGATGCGCAGCGGGTGCGAGCCGGCGGAGAGGTGGACGACGCCGTCCTTCGGCTCGGCTCCGTGCAGCCCGTCGTGGTCGATCACGGTGTCGCCGTCGATGGTCAGCCGCGAGCCGTCGTCGCTGGTGAGGCGGAATACGTACGATCCGTCGCGCGGTGCCACCAGGTAGCCGCTCGCCTCGGTGACGAAGCGGTCCTCGAACCCGCCGAACTCGGCGCTCGTGGACCAGTCGACCGTCGGCATGAGCTTGTCGTGGTTGGGGGTCTGTCCGGGCTTGAGGGTGCACAACTCGCTGAGCGGGGTCTGCACGTCGAACACGCGCAGCGTGACTCCTGGCTCCTGCGGCGGAATGTCCTCGGGAGCGGCTGCGGCCGCCGGGACGGCCAGGGCACCGGCGGCCAGGACTGCTGACGTCAGGAGTGGAACAAGGTGTCTTCGGACGAGGGGGAACAGGCGTTGGCGCATTGGTCCTCCTGTGGTGGGGACCGGACCGTGCCGGATGTCGTTCCGGTCTTCCGCGGCGGGCACTCCGTGTTTCGCCGCAAAGATAGGAGACTTCCGCTTGTCATGTCCACACTTTGTCATCGAAGTGTTCAAAGTCCCCCGCGATACGGCGACGTCGGTGACAAGCACGGCGGACGAGGCGCGGTGAGCGTGCCGGAGCGCCCGGTTGACGCGGCCCGTCCAGCGGTCGGCACCACCGCAGCCGTGCACAAGATCCGTCAAGCGCTCAACTTCGGCCAGGACTGGACTGTTTGAGCCAAGGAAAGATCAATAACCTTCTCCTCGACGGCACACGTCTATTTCGAGGAGTTCCGTGTCCACTGCCCAGCAGGCGCCCGACATCCTTTCGCCCGAGTTCGCGGCGAACCCCTACCCCGCGTACGCCGTGATGCGCGAGAAAGAACCCCTGATCTGGCACGAAGCCACCAACAGCTACATCATCTCCCGCTACGACGACGTCGAACGCGTCTTCAAGGACAAGAAGTCGGAGTTCACCACCGACAACTACGACTGGCAGCTGGAGCCCGTTCACGGCAAGACGATCCTCCAGCTCAGTGGCCGGGAACATGCGGTACGACGCGCCCTCGTCGCCCCCGCCTTCCGCGGCAGCGACCTCCAGGAGAAGTTCCTGCCGGTCATCGAGCGCAACTCGCGCGAACTGATCGACGGCTTCCGGGAGTCCGGCTCCGCCGACATCGTCAGCGACTACGCCACCCGCTTCCCGGTCAACGTCATCGCGGACATGCTGGGCTTGGACAAGGCCGACCACGCGCGCTTCCACCGCTGGTACACCGCGGTGATCGCGTTCCTCGGAAACCTGTCCGGCGACCCCGAGGTGACCGCCGCCGGCGAGCGCACCCGCGTGGAGTTCGCCGAGTACATGATCCCGATCATCCGCGAGCGGCGCGACAACCTCGGTGACGACCTCCTGTCCTCGCTCTGCGCCGCCGAGGTCGACGGCGTCCGGATGAGTGACGAGGACATCAAGGCGTTCTGCAGCCTCCTGCTGGCCGCGGGCGGTGAGACCACCGACAAGGCCATTGCCAGCATCCTGGCCAACCTGCTGGTGAACCCGGACCAGTTGGCGGCGGTCCGGGAGGACCGGAGTCTGATCTCCGCGGCCTTTGCGGAGACGCTGCGCTTCACCCCGCCGGTCCACATGATCATGCGGCAGTCGGCCACCGACGTCGAGGTGTCCGGTGGCATCATCCCGAAGGGCGCCACGGTGACCTGCCTCATCGGCGCCGCCAACCGGGACGAGCGCCGCTACAGCGACCCCGACCGGTTCGACATCTTCCGCGACGACCTCACCACGACGTCGGCGTTCTCGGCCGCCGCCGACCATCTCGCCTTCGCGCTCGGCCGGCACTTCTGCGTCGGCGCGCTCCTGGCCAAGGCGGAGGTCGAGACCGGTGTGAACCAGCTGCTCGACGCGATGCCCGACCTCCGTCTCGCCGACGGCTTCGACCCGGTCGAGCAGGGTGTCTTCACCCGCGGTCCGCAGTCGCTGCCGGTGCGCTTCACCCCGGTCACGGGCTGACCGCGGACCGGTAGCGGCAGCATGCCCTCCGCGAGCCGGGGATCCCGAGGATCCGACCGGCCCGCGGAGGGCGTGATCACTGCACCGCCGGCGTGAACTGCACCGGCAGGGACGTCAGTCCGCGCATCCAGATCGACGGACGCCAGGTCAGCTTCTCCGTCTCGACGGCCAGCACCAGGTCGGGCAGCCGCTCCAGCAGCGTCTCCACGGCCGTACGCGCCATCACGTCGGCGAGCAGCGGAGCCGGATAGGGGCAGCGGTGCTCGCCGTTGCTGAAGGACAGGTGCGCGGAGTTCTCGGCACCGACATGCGACTCGGGCCAGATCTGCGGGTCCGTGTTCGCGGCCGCGAGGCCGAGCACGAGACAGTCGCCCTCACGGATGAGCCGCCCGCCCAACTGCGTGTCGCGCACGGCCCAGCGACCGATGAAGTTCTGGGTCGGCGTGTCCAGCCACAGGACCTCGTTCAGCGCGTCACCGACACTGACCCGGCCGCCCGAGACGTTGACCGCGAAGCGCTCGTCGGTCAGCAGCAGACGCAGGGTGTTGCAGATCCAGTTCGCGGTCGGCTGCTGCGCCGCCGCGATGACGGAGATCAGGTCCTGGACGATCTCCTCGTCGGTCAGACCCGCCGGATCCAGCAGCATCCGCGAGGTGACATCGGGACCGGGATTCTCCCGCTTCTCCTTGACCAGCTCCGCGATCCGGGCCCCGACCCGCATGTACGCCGCCACCGGGTCGTCGCCCTCACCGGCGTCGAGCGAGATCCGCAGGTCGTCGACGAGCTTCTCCGTGTCCGCCCTGCCCTGCGGCACACCGCACATCCACAGCACCGCGCGGGCCGGCAGGACGTGGGCGTACGTGCTCATCAGCTCGGCCTGACCGCTACCGGCGAACGAGCTGATCAACTGCTCGGCGATCGCCTGGCACTCACGGGCCAGTTCGAACTGGTCGACCCCCTCCAGCGCCTGTGTGATGACACCGGCCCGGCGCTGATGCTCCTGCGCCTCGGTGAACAGCACGGACGGCTGGTGGCCGACGAACGGCATCAGGGGCCAGTCCGGCGGGATGTTCGGCCACTGGTTCCAGCGCCGGGAGTCCCGGGCGAACAGCTCGTCATGGCTGGTCACATAGCAGACCTCGGGATATCCCAGCACGAGCCAGGCCGGGATGTCGCCGTCGAGCAGCACCGGCGCGACCGACCCGTGCTCGCGGCGCATGGTGCGATACAGCTGGGAGGGCGTCTGCTGGTACTCCAGACCACCCAGCTGCACGGCGGAGGCGTGCGCGGGGCAGCCCGGCGGAGGCGCGTTCGTGGACGTGGCGCCGGTGTGGTCGCTCACGATGTCCCCTCCCGGGAGAGTGCCAGTGTGTAGAGATGGTCCACGAGGGTGATCAGGACGTCCTTGCCCGAGGACCTGACCCGCGCGTCGCAGTCGATCATGGGCACGTGGTCGCCGAGCGCCAGGGCCTGGCGGATCTCGTCGAGCGAGAACCGGTTGTCGTCGTTGTCGAACCTGTTGACGGCGACCACGAAGGGCGTCTTGTGGTGTTCGAGCCTGTCGATCGCGTACCAGGAGTCCGCCATACGCCGGGTGTCGACGAGGACGACAGCGCCCAGGGTGCCGGAGAACAGACGGTCCCACAGGAACCAGAAGCGTTCCTGGCCCGGTGCGCCGAACAGGTAGAGCACCATCCGGTCGTTCAGGCTGATGCGCCCGAAGTCGAATGCGACGGTCGTGGTGGTCTTGCGCTCCACTCCGGCCGTCTCGTCGACACCCTGCCCCGCCTGTGTCATCAGCTCCTCGGTGTTCAGCGGACGGATCTCGCTGACCGAGCGGACGAGGGTCGTCTTGCCGACGCCGAACCCGCCCACGACGACTATCTTCAGGCCGGTCTCGGCGGCATCGGCCAGCGGCGTGCGCTGGGAGGGCAGCTCAGAGGTTGCGGAGCCCATGGAGCACCTCCTGGAGCAGGGCGGTTTCAGGGAGAGCCGCGACGGACTCGGCCGCGCGGGGATGACGGGCGCTCACCTTGCCCATGGCATGGAGGTCGCCGAGAAGGATCCGTACGACGGTGATGGGCAGCTTCAGCTCGGCCGAGACCTCGACCAGCGCCGTCGGATGACGGCACAGCTCGAGGATCCTCGCGTGCTCGGACTGCATCCCGGCCGCGGGTTCGCACTCGCTGACGATCAACGTCACGAGGTCGAACCCGTCGTCGGCTTCGCTGCGCCCACCCGTGACCGTGTAGAGCCGGTCCGGGACACCGATGTCCACGGGTTTGTGGATCACGTTGAGGCACCCCGGATGACCGGTGTACGCGGTTCTGCCCGCAGATGGTCACCGATCTGCTCGACCAGCTCGGTCATCTGATGGCCGACCACACCCGGGTCGGCACTCTCCTCCGCGACGACCGCGAGGTGCGCCCCCTGGCCGGCCTCCACGATGAACAGCAGGCCTCCGTGGAACTCGGTCATGGAGTGCCGGACACCGGCCGATCCGTCGCCGAACTCCACTGAGGCGCCCTGTGCGAGAGCCTGGATGCCGGAGCAGATGGCCGCCAGCTGGTCGGCCTGGTCCAGGGTCAGATTTTCCGTCCAGCACAGCTTCAGACCGTCCCGGGACAGGACCAGTGCGTGGCGGGTGCCCGGAGTGCGCTCCAAGAGGTTCATCAAGAGCCAGGTGAGGCTGTTGTCAGTGGTCTCCATGACAGGCGGGACGGGATAGACCGGTCGATGGTCACCCGGCCCGTTCCTCCAATCCAACGGGGTGCGGCGAATCAGTGCGGGGGTGGTGGGCTGCGAAGCCCTGGGCAGTGCGGGTGCCGGGATCTAGACGTCCGCCTCGGGACCGGCGGTGTCGGCGGATGCGGCGGGAGAGCCCTCGGCGGCGCCCGCCGCCTTGCGGCCCCGGTGGAAGGCGCCGAACCGGCTTCCGGCGTCACGCGCCGGACCGGCGGCATCGGGCTCCGCGCGCTCGGGCTCGGCCGCCGCCCGCGGCCGTCCGCGCTCCGCCTCGGCCATGGTGCGGCCGGGGGCCCGGACGGGCAGCCCGTTCTCCGTGGCCGACGTACGTGCGGTCGGGATGTCGGCCCGCGGCGCCAGGTCCGCCGGCGCGACCACCTGCGGACGGACCGGCAGCACCTCCTCGGCCTCGGGAGTCGGCGCGGCGGCCGGGACCTCGGCGCTGGGGCGAGGACGATCCACCGTGACCGGCTCGCGCTGCTGGGCCACCAGCTGCGGCGGCAGCAGGACGACGACACCGGTGCCGCCGCGCGAGGACGGGCGGTAGTTGACGCTTATGCCGTACTTGGCGGCGAGCCGTCCCACGACGCCGAGGCCCAGCCGGGTGCCCTGGAGCGAGGCAAGGTCGGTGACCCGGCCCGAAACGGACTCCTCGGCCCGGCGCATGGCGGCGTCGGACATCTTCAGACCGCTGTCCTCGATGGTCACGACAAGACCGGCGCTGCGCTCCTCCACGTACACGTGGACCTCGTCGATGGGCGGCGAGAAGTTGGCCGCGTTGTCCATGAGTTCGGCCAGCAGGTGCATCACACCCTCGGCCGCGAAGCCCGCGATCGCGCCCTTGCTCGAATTGTGCAGACGAACCCGCCGATAGGCGGCGATACGTCCCACCGCGCCACGCAGGATGCTCTCCATGACGATCGGCTTGTTCCAGACCCGGCTGGAGCGACCGCCCATCAGCAGGGCGAGCCGGTCCGTCATGAGGCCCAGCTGCGAGGTGCTGTGGTCCAGGCGCAACAGGTCGCCGAAGACGTCCGCGCCGTGGCGGTCCTGCATGTCACGAAGGTCGGCGAGCATGCTGACCGTCTTGGCCTGGACCCGGCTGAGCGCCTTGGCGGAGGCGGCCTGGGCGGCGGCGGAACGGCGCTCGCTGTAGGCGAGTTCACGGATGAACGATTCGGCGGGCGCACGCAGAACCGGGTTGACCGGCCAGTCCAGCTTGGCGAGGGCGGTGTCGGCGGAGCTTCCCTCACGCAGCAGGGCCACCGCGGCGGGCAGGGTGTCGCCGGTGAGGCGTTCGATCTCCGTCTTCCACCGGACCAGTTCGCGACGCGTGTCCTCGAGGTCCGACCGCGCCTCGGCGGCCTGCCGCACGGACTCGGCGATCTCACCGGAGAAGACGTTCAGCATCCGGCGCAGGTACGGATCCGAGGGCGTGGGCAGCCCGGACAGGACGTCGTCGGCGCTCGTACCGGCCCTCAGCTGCCGGGCGATCGTCGGCAGGGTCGTGTTGACCAACTGGTCCGTCTCGGCGCCGTGCTGCATCCAGTTGTGCTTGGTCATCTCCAGTTCACCGCTGCGCGAATCCGCACGGCGGTGGGCCCGGCGCAGCCGGACGGAGGCGGTGGCGGTGACGGCCGCGACACAGGCCCAGCCGACGATCGCCGTGCCGGCCACCCACGCGCGGGCTCTCTCCGGGCAGAGCGCGACGGCCGCTGCGGCCCCCGCGGCCGTGACGACCAGGACCGCGAGGACCACGGCCGGTGAGGAGCGCGTCCCTTGCGCGGATCGGCGCTGGCGGGCTCGAGCAGGCACTGACATTCCGCGGTCCCTCGGTCCGTGAGAGCTGGAGTACGTCCACGACTGGCGCATCACCGAGAACCTGGAAGGCGGTAGGCCGTCCTCCGGTTCGAGCGCGCCACACATGCTAGTCACCCCATGTGGTGGGGGGACCCGGGCAAAGGGGTCAGCTCCGACACGAGTTCACTTCGTCGAGAAATGACTACTACGGCATCGGCATGTGATATCCGGACTCCCCCGGTATCAACTGGTGTTCAGTGGCGCGTAGTAGACGTTTCGAGGGCTTTGCCACGGTCACGCTGCACCGTCGTCACCCTGGCCGCTGGCCATCGAGGGTCGATTTTCAGCCAACTAACTGATTCTGAGCGGAGCGATCACCGGCCGCGCCACGGTCGAGGACCGGGGCGCGGCCGGTCGCCGTCGACCTCGGCCGATGCCGTTCGGTCCCTGCGACGTGCGCTTCCGGACGGCGGCGGCACCCACCCTTTCCGCGCGTCCGGGGGCCCGGAGGTGGTGCCGTTCGGCCACGGGCAGCGGAGTGGGTACGGCGGCCGCGCCGCCGAAGCGGGCCAGGTCGTGGAGCGAGCCGGTCCGGTGGTCGTACCGGACGAGAACCCGCCCGCGCCTGGCCTGCCCGACAGCGCGTCGGTGCCGTGCGCGGCGAACCGAGCGATCCTCAGGGCCGTCAGCGGGCCGCTTCCTGCTGCACCGGAGCCGGCGGAGGTGTGGGGGCACCGGCCGGGGGCGGGATCTTGCGATAGGTGCGTACGTCCGGCGCGGCGCCGGACGGGGCTGCGGAAGGCCCCGCGGGAGCCACTCCGGCCCCGGGCACCCAGCCGGCGTTGACGACGCGGGTCTGCATGACCCAGGCGCCCGCCAGGAGGAGGGCACCGAGCGCGAGCATGCCGATGAGTCCGGCGGTGCCGCCGAGCTTGGCGATGTTGCCGAGCAGCGCACCGAACCAGCCGAAGTCGGCGTCGCCGAAGGTGGTGTTGGCCGTGCCGAAGTTGCCCAGGACCTTCAGCAGGAGCGCGGGCAGGAAGGTGATGAGCAGGCCGTTGAGGAAGGAGCCGACGATGGCGCCGCGGCGACCGCCGGTGGCGTTGCCGTAGACGCCGGCGGCACCGCCGGTGAAGAAGTGCGGCACAAGACCGGGCAGGACCAGTGCCAGACCGAACGCAGGGTTGAGCACCCAGATGAGGGTGGCCAGACCGGCGAGTCCGCCGAGGAAGCTGAATATGAAGCCGATCAGCACGGCGTTCTGGGCGTAGGGGAACACGATGGGGGCGTCGAGGGCGGGCTTCGCTCCGGGGACGACGCGTTCGGCGATGCCCTGGAAAGCGGGGACGAGTTCGCCGAGGATGGTCCGGACACCGAACAGGATGACGGCGACGGCGATACCGAACTGAAGTCCCTGCATGAAGGACTGCATGATGTAGTCGCCGAGCCCGGTGGCACCGGCGCCGCCGGCTCCCGCGAAGGCCTTGAAGGCGGTCTCACGTCCGGCCTTGGCGAGGAACAGCAGACTCATCACGAGGTAGATGAGCACCATGGACAGGGCGGTGGCGACCATGGAGTCTCGGAGGAACCTCAGCCCCTCCGGCAGACGCATGTCCTCGGTGCTGCGGCTGGGCTTGCCGAACTTGCTGACGAGTTGGCCGGTGGCGCCGGCCGTGATGTATCCGGCGGTGCCGAAGTGCCCGATGGCGACGCTGTCGTTGCCGGTGACCTTCTTCGTCCAGGGGTGCGCGAGGGCGGGCAGCGAGACCAGCAGGATGCCCAGCAGGACACCGCCGCCCAGGACGACGACCAGGGAGGACTGCCCGGCCGTGGCCATGACGATGGTCAGCATGGTGGCCATGAACAGCATGTGGTGGCCGGTGAGGAAGACATAACGCAGCGGTGTGAAGCGCGCCAGCAGCAGGCTGACGAGGAAGCCTGTGATCATCAGCCAGGCGACGCGGGCACCGAACTGGTCCTGGGCGATGCCGGCGATGGCCTCGTTGGTCGGGATGACGCCGTGGGCGCCGGTGGTGCCCTGGATCATCTTGCCCAGCGGATCGAGCGCCGCGGTCACCAGACCGGCGCCCGCACCGACGAGAAGCAGGCCGAGGGTGGCCTTGATGGCACCGCCGGCTATCTGCCCCGCCGACTTCTTCAGGGCGATCAGGCCGACGGCGGTGATGGTGCCGATGAGGTAGGCCGGTTGGCTGAGGATCTCGTTGACGAGAAACTTGGCAAGGCCGATGAGCCAGTCCATCAGAGTGTGCGTCCTTTCTCGATCAAACGCTGTAGGTGTCCCGCAGGACGTTGTCGACCTCGGCGGTGCTGGTGAAGTCCTGGACGACCTTCACGGGCACGCCGACATCGCCGAGTGTGTTGGCTATTTCGCGCGACGTGAGGATGGCGACGGCCTCCGAGGCCTTGCCCTTGGCCGAGATGGTGTCCGTCGCCTCGACGGTGACGTGCGGGGACCAGCCCCAGCGGTCGAGGACCTGCTCCAGGGTGTTCTTCAAGAACAGACTGGTGCCCACGCCGTTGCCGCACACGGTGAGGATCTTGTGATGGGAAGCGG
Organism: Streptomyces cadmiisoli; assembly: GCF_003261055.1. NCBI lineage: Bacteria > Bacillati > Actinomycetota > Actinomycetes > Kitasatosporales > Streptomycetaceae > Streptomyces > Streptomyces cadmiisoli. Next base: position 8,316,129 of record NZ_CP030073.1, on the reverse strand, counting down.
CCGGCTCGGCGGGCGCGTCGACGCTTTGCGGGGTGGCCGATGCGGCGGACTCGACGACGGTCGTGGCCTGCCCGCCACCGAGCAGCGTGAGGACCTCCTCGGCCGTCCGCGCCCGTTCCAGGGCGGTGGCCGTGGTCGGGTCGGACAGCGCACGGGCGAGCGCGCCCAGAGCCTCTGTGTGAGCGGAGGAGTCGGTGGCCGCCAGCGCGACCACGAGGCCGACCGGGTCGTTGGTGTCGTGACCGAACGGCACGGGCCGGGCCAGCCGTATCCAGGACATGCCCGTCCTCAGCACGGCCGGCGAAGGCCTCGCGTGTGCGAAGGCCAGACCGGGGGCGATGACGATGTAGGGGCCGTTGTCCTCGACGTTGGCCAGCATCTGCGAGGTGTACTCGGCCGTGCTGATCCCGTCGTCGGTCAGTGCCTGACCGGCCGCTCGTATCGCGGCACGCCAGTCGGCGGCATCGACGTCGAGCCGGACGGCGGAGAGGGACAGCAGGTCGGTGAGCGCAGTCATTGCGCGACTCCAGGGGTGGACGGGACATTGCCGTGCCTGCCCGGCAGGCACGGGGGCGGGGATCAGGGCGACGGGGCGACCGCGGGCCGCCCCGTCGCCCTGAAGGCTGCGTCAGGAGCAGTACTCGTCTGCGCTTCCCCGAAGAACGGCGGCCATGCGAACGTGGCGGCCCGGCCCGGCGCGACATGCGCCCACCCGCCGGGCGACCTGCGTCCGTGCGGCCACCGCCCCTGCCCGTCGAGCAGCGCCCGGCCGGTGTCGGACATCACGAACGTCTCCACCGGTGTGTCGCAGGTCACGTGTCGGGCGCTGTGCATGGTCATGGGGTTCCGGTCCTCGGACAATTGATGGCGATACAGGCCTTAAGGCCCACTTCACCCGTTTCGCCACACTGACCAGACAGGGTGCTGCTCCGTGACAACTCCGACAACCATGCCTTTTCCGGTCAGCCAACCGGAAGTCGCTATGGCATTGATCACACTGCCCGTCGTGCCGAGACTCTCCGTGCACAGCACGATGCGCCGGCCGCCCGTGCTCGGGCGGCCGGCGCAGATGTGTGAGGGTGCTGGTAACACCTCCGGGGCTCCACGTCGCTGCGCGAGGCGGCGACGTGTGCCGCGTGCGGAGGGGCGAGCACCGGGGATACGCCCCCGGCACATCAGGCCGGAGGACCTCCGAGGCCGGGTGTTCGACCTCGTGCCGGGCGCGAGTGGGGCATACGGCTGCTGCCCGACGGCGGGGGCCTACGCCGGTCCCCCAGTCCGGAGGCTAGCGCGGCAGGTCGAGGCGGACGACCGCGCCGATCTCCACGAGCTGGTCGGGCAGCGCGAGATCGGACACACCCATCACGGTGCTGGTCGGCCGACGCTCACCGACGTACTCGGCATGCAGACGGGCGACGGTGTCGAAGTGCTCCCGCAGGTTCCTGACGAGGATCGTGGTCTCGACGATCTGGCCACGGGTGGCGCCGAAGTGCTCCAGCACCCGGTCCAGGTTGCCGAGGGTCGTCCTGACCTGAAGCTCGAAGTCCCCCGTCCCGACAAAGGCCCCGGCGCTGTCGTGCGACAACTGCCCGGAGACATGGAGCGTGTCACCGGCCTGCACGGCCTGGCTGTAGCCGTACAGCGACTCCCACGGCAGACCGAAGGCAAGTTCCTTGCTTTGAACCGTCATGACTTTCTCCTCATATTCGACCGAAACGTTCCCGCGAGCGGGGACGACACATGAGACCGAGGTCATGCCTGTCCCGTGACATGTCGACCCCGCGTGGACAGGCGCTACGACTGACAGGGTGTCAACATCGGTGCCACACCGGTCAGCTGTGACGACCGAGCTGTTCTGTCACGGATCAGTGCGCTGACTTGTCTTGCTGAATGAGGTCGCACAACCGCAGTGCGCATGCACGAAACCACCCGAGTGAGGCTCCTCATCATGAGCGACGAGAACCCCGAGCTGCGTCTGCCCCCGACGGTACAGATCCTCGCCTCGGTCCCCGGTACGACGATCCCCGAGAACGCTGTCGCGAAGACCGTTCTGATCACCCTGCCCGGCGGTGACGCGGGTTCCCCGCCGCACCGTCACTCCGGCCCCGCGTTCGGATACGTGGTCAAGGGCGAGATGATCTTCGAGCTGGAGGGCGAACCGCAGCGCGTCATCAAGGCCGGGGAGACGTTCTGGGAGCCGGGCGCCGACGTCATCCACTACCAGGGCGCCAACAACCTCCCGGACGGCGAAACCGCCTACCTCGCCACGATCCTCTCCGCGCCCGGGCAGCCGGTGCTCACCGTGGTGAGCCCGGAGGAGCTCGAAGCCCGTCGGGACCGCCGGGCACCGCGCCTGTAGCGACTGGAGCGGGAAAGGCCGGTAGCGGCCCGGCCTCCCCGCCACCGTGCGGCCTCAACCGCGCGCCCCGTCGACCGGCTCGCCGGCCGACCCATGCCATGGGCCCCCTGTACAGCTCCAAGCGCCGAAGTGCTTCGTTTGCGGCCCGCCACCGGCGCTCACCACTGAGCCATACGCATCCCTCCCCGCGCCCCGGAAAGGACTTCGATGCTGATCGCCGAGGCCCGCATACAAACCGAGCATTCGGGCCGGTACCTGTCCGAGCTGTGCCGCCAACCCAGCCGAACAGGCGGTCACATGCGGCTCCGACCACGCCCGCACCACGCCGACATGAGTACGCTCCAGCACATCGAACGGTCAGTCACACGCGGGACCGTCGACCTCGGCTGGGCCCGATGCACCCTGCATGCCGGCACCGACGTCCTGACGCTCCGCGCTGAAGCCGCCGACCAGGACAGCCTCCTACGCATCCAGCGTCTGATGACTCGCCGCCTGCAGAAGGCCGGCAGACGCGATGCGCCTCAGGTCACCTGGCAACAGTCCGAAACCGTCGATCACCGGCCCGTTGACCTCATCGCTGTCGCTCCCGACCCTCCGCGGACAGCCCCGGCTCGTCGGCCACGACGCCGCGCCACGATCGGCCTCATAGCCGTCGTCGCCCTGGCTGTGGCCGTTCACCTCGGTGTCGGCGGACTGCTCCTTGTGTCGGGTCCGTGGGGACACTGGGGCTTGGGAGCGCTCCTCGCCGTGGCCTTGGCGAAGGCGGTCTTTCTCCTGGGCCGCCGTGCAGCACGGCGTCGCAGCAGGTGGTGAACAGCGGCCGTGGATCAGGTGCCCGACGGCTGCCGGACAGACACCCGGGGATCGATCACAGCGGAGCGCTCAGCGACGTATTGCGCCACCGGCCGCTCCGTCACGGAATCTGCTCAGCCCGGATCTGCTCCAAGAAGTGGGAGTCCTCACCTTCGACTTTGCGAGCGATCTCCAGAACCCGGTGCAGGCTTTGCGAAGGTATGACAACCGCGCCTGAGGAATCGGCGTACACATAGTCCCCGGGTGTGATGCAGACGCCGGCGAACTCCACTGTCACGTCGGCCGCGTAGGGCATGACGACCTCGCCACCCCATCGTGTCGACTCGCCATTGCACCAGGTGGCGAAGCCCTGTTCGCGCAACTGACGGAAGTCCCTCAGGCGTCCGTCGGCAAGGACCCCGGCGAGCCCGTGATGGGCAACCCTGGAGAGCTTCGTTCCCCCCGCATGCGATACGTCCGGGTAACCGCCGCTGGAGAGCACGAGAACACGACCTGCCGGGGATTCGCCGACGGCCTGGTAGAAGAAGTCGGCGAAGGTTTCGGAGGACTGTGTCAGGTCGTCCCGGCGGGGCATGAACGCGATGGTGGCCGCCGGACCGAACAGAGGCCGACCGGGGTCCGGACTGACCATGGGCAGGATGTGCGCTCGGTGATCGTGGATTCGTCCCATGGCGTCCACGAGGGCGGCGCAGCCCAGTTCGGACAGCCTGGACACGAATCTCGCATTGCCGAGCTCGTGCTCCGCCCCGTTCTCGATCATGTTTTCCTCCTTGCGTGTGTGCGGGCGCAGGCGCTGACCCACCCAGGTCCTGGGGGCAGGACCAGACGGGCCACAGAGCAGATGTGTGGCCCGACACCGAATTCCGCATGGGCCTGAACCGGTCCTGTGTGCCTGCGGCGCCGCCTGGAGCGGCGCATGCGTCGCCCTCCGGGGGCTGCGGCTGATCAGCAGCCCCCGGATGTCCGGCTGACGACAACCGAAGGGAGTCCCCGACTCCCCGGGGATCAGTGGTCTGCCGCGAACGTGAGTTGTGCCCAGTCGGCGAAGCTGGTCCAGCTGATTTCCGGGTGGGCCGTATGCAGAGTCGGGATGTCGACGCGGTAACCGGGTCCGTCGAGGAACGTCCACATCGCGTGCATGTCGGGATCGCCGATCGCGTCCAGGGGAAAGTACTCATGCCGAACCACCCGTCCCAGGGCGCCGCTCAGTGTGGCTGCCATCTGCGCGGGAGTGGGTGCGTCGCTCGCCAGCTCGATCCGCCGCCCCAGGTACGGAGTGGGGTTGAGCAGCACTCCGGCCGCGAACGCACCATGGTCGGCGCGGGCCAGCTGCTGCAGCGGCTTGTGAGAGGGGAGCGGCAGGTCGAGTGCCCCGCTGAGGAGTCGTTGCGCTCCGCCGAGGGCGTTGTCGAAGAAGTACGTCGGACCCAGAATCGTATGAGGCACGTCACCGGAGACCAGCTCGGCTTCGATACGGGCCTTGCTGTCGAAATGCGGTACGCCACTGCCCTGGTCGGCCCCTGCCACCGAGCTGAACACCAGATGAGGCACGCGCTTTTCGCCTGCGGCAGCCAGGATCGCCCGCCCCTGGGCCACCTCGGCCTCCACGCCGGCGTCGAACGGAGTGGTGTAGGCGAAGACTCCCGCCACGCCCTCCATCGCGGCGCCGAGGGACAGGCGATCACTCAGGGAACCGGTCACCACATCGACGCCCTCGACGGCGAGCAGACGCGCGGCGGGACTCTCCGGATTCCGCACCATCGCCCGCACCTTTGCCCCGCGGGCCAACAGCGCGTCGGTCACGGCCTTGCCCTGTCCGCCGGTCGCGGCAAGCACCAGAATCGGGTCATCAACCATCTGAGAACTCCATTGGTTCGGTTACCTGGAAGGGTGAACTGTCGGCGGCGGCAGCGACCGCAACCGGCACTGACAGGCGGTGCTCGGAGCCCGAGCCGCCGCCATGCGCTTACTCGTCAGGCGTTTCGGGGCTCTGGGCCTGGTCGAAGAACTTCATCGCCATGAAGCCATGGGCGTAGCTGCCACCCGCGCGCAGCGCTGCCGCGACCATGATGGTCTCGGCCAACTCCTGCTGGGTTGCGCCTGCGGCGTGCGCGGCCTTGGTGTGCGCCTCGATGCAGTACGGGCACTGGGTGGTCAGTGCCACCGCCACGGCCATGAGTTCTGTGTACTTGGGCGGGATGACGTTGTCACTGCCACGCATGGCCTGTGCGTCCCAGGCCACAAAAGCCTTGAAGGCCGCTGGGGCGCCGGCGCGGATGTGCTTCGCGTACTGGTGGTCGGTGTGCTCGTGGTAGGACAAGGTGCGCTCCTGTGCATTCGGCTCAGGGCGGTGGAACGTGCTTGCGTCCCGCAGCGCCTGTCGTCCGGATGTGGGATGTGGCCGGGCAGCGATGAGTAGTGGGCGCAGGGCCCGGCACGGTCGACGCGCGCCGCGCCCTGTCCGCTGCCGGATACGGAGGTACTTCCGACGTGGCCGCCCAGGCGTCGGAGTACGCGTATGGCCCGCGGCGGACCGGGCCCCGCGATGGTGGTGCCGACGCCATGACGCCTCGCGCGCGGAGAAGGTGTGTGTGGGGCCCGGCCGACGAAGAGGGGATCGTCCCTCGGTCCGCGGCGGCCGGCCTATTCGGGCGCGGCGGCTCTGACCGGCAGGCTCTCGAGGGACGAGACGGCGGCGCGAACCGCGGCCGTGACCATCGTGCGTCTCCGTGACGAGCGAGGATCGCTCGGCCTCGTCACGGCGGGCTCAGTAGTCATGTCGTGTCCTCGTGAGTTGCTTCATTGGCCGCGCTCGACGTGTGCGGCGGGCGGGTTTCGCTCTCTTCCAGACATGACCGCGCACCTCGGCAGGGTGTGACATCCGACCGCGCAGCGGTTGAACTCGCCGATGACGGTCAGGTGCGGCGGCTACTTCCTGCGGCGTCACTCGGTGCCGGTGTATCGGCGGCAGCGCCGGACGGATCCGCGAGAGGCCTCGGATCAGCGACACACTGTTTGCCACTGTTCTCATGAAGAAAACGTGTAAATGTCGTCATCTTCAGGTGGCCGACGGGTTCAACAGGTCGCATCAAATACCCGCATAACTGGCATACCCGCCGCACCCCAAGACCCCGAGCGCAGCATGTTGTGTTTGCGTGTCGAGCGGTCTGGTACGTTCGTCATACATCGACTTCAGGGTTGACACGAACAGGTGTTGACGGCGCTTCAGGACGGCCCACGTCGGCCTCCTGCGCTGAACGAGCCGTCGCCCGACGATCCACTTCGTGTCGCTTCACGTTGCTGACGGGTGGGGTGTCCCGTCAGCCCGGAATCGGAAACTCAATGACAAAAAACACAGCATCACGCCGGAAGCATGCCTCCCGGCGGCGGCCCATCGCGCTCGGTGCGGTGGCCATTGCAGTGGCGGGAGCCATCACCGTTCCCGTCGTGGCGCAGGCCACGGGGGACAACTCCGCCGCGGACCCGACACTTCAGCAGGACTTCGCGGCGGCGGCCAAGGAGTACAAGGTGCCCCAGCAGGTGCTGCTGGCGGTGGCCTACGAGCAGTCGGCATGGGACAGCAACCAGGGACACCACAGCGCGTCCGGTGGATTCGGCCCCATGCACCTGACCGACGTCACGCCGGAGATGCTCGCCGGCGGAGCCGCCGGTATGGCCGGCCGGGCGGAGGCCGAGGAACTGGCCGAGGACGAGGCTCTGCACACGCTGCAGACCGCGGCCGAGCTGACCGGCCTGCCGGCCGACGAGCTGCGCAACGATCCCTCCGCGAACATCCGCGGTGGCGCGGCCCTGCTGGCGTCCTACCAGAAGCAGTTGCAGGGCGAGACGTCCGACAACCCGGATGACTGGTACGGGGCGGTCGCCCGCTACAGCGAGTCCACGGTACGTCAGAGCGCGACCGCCTTCGCCGACCGCGTCTACGCCACCATGAAGAAGGGCGTCGCGCGCAAGACGGACGACGGAGAGAGCGTCAAGCTCGCCGCCGACAGCGCGGTCGCCCCGGTCACGTCGCAGCTGAACAAGCTCAAACTGTCCGCGGCCGTGGCGGCGGACACCGAGTGCCCGCCGGGCCTGGACTGCCGCTTCATTCCGGCCGCGCCGGGCAACGGCCAGGTCTCGAACCGGCCCGCGAACGGCATCCGGATCGACCAGATCATCATCCACGACACCGAGTCGCCCTACGAGTCGGCCATCGCCACGTTCCAGAACCCGGCGAAGAAGGTCGCCGCCCACTACGTGGTGCGGTCCTCCGACGGCGCGGTGACCCAGATGGTGCCCACGAAGGACCTGGGCTTCCACGCGGGCAACTACTCCACGAACCTGCACTCGATCGGTATCGAGAACGAGGGTTACGCCGCCCACGGCGCCACGTGGTACACCCAGTCGCAGTACCACGCGAACGCGGAACTGGTGAAGTACCTGGCCGAGCGGTTCGACATCCCGCTGGACCGGCAGCACATCATCGGCCACGACAACATCATCGCGCCGGCCGACCGGTTCACGAAGGACCAGCACTGGGACCCGGGTCCGTCGTGGAACTGGGAGCGCTTCATGGCCATGGTGGGCGCGCCGGTCGAGGGCAGGCACGGCGTCGGCCCCGTCGGCTCCGCGGTGACCATCGCCCCGGGTTTCACCCGCAACAAGCAGACGATGGAGCTCTGCCCGGAAGACGACGGCAGCGGTGCCACCGAGGAATGCACCACCGTGCGCAAGGCGTCGAACTTCGTCCGCCTGCGTACCGAACCGCGTGCCGACGCTCCCCTCTTCGGTGAGCAGACGATCCACCCCGACGGCGCCCCCGGCACCGACCGGATCAGCGACTGGGGCAGCGCCGCACAGGCCGGGCAGCAGTTTGTCGTCGCCGACAAGAAGGGCGCCTGGACGGCGATCTGGTACAGCGGCAGCAAGGTGTGGTTCCACAACCCGCTCGGCCGCAACACCGTCCCGGCCCGCGACGTGACGATCGTCAAGCCGGCGGGCACCGGGTCGCTGAAGGTCTACGGCACCAACTACCCGGATGCCGCCGAGTACCCGGCCGGCCTCTCGCCGTCGACCCAGGCTCCGCTGAGCATGTACACCGTTCCCGCGGGCCAGGCCTATGTGTCCACCGCGGCACCGGCCCTCACGGACGACTTCTTCCCCTCCAGCGGGAAGGTCGTTTTCGGCGCCAAGAAGATGTACACGATCCAGTACAGCCACAAGACCGCTCTGATCTACGCCGACGGTGTGATCGCCAAGGGGCATCCGTCCCACTGACATATGAGCCGGGGGGGACCCGCGGGGGGCCGGCAGCCGTCGCTGCCGGCCCCCCTTCCGGTCGCCGACGCTGTGCGGGTCCTGCGCACGCGTCACCGCCAGCTCGCATGCTCGGCGACCCGGGCACGGGCTCGTCAGGCGCTCGGCGGCGTCACACCTGCCGTTGGCCTCCGTCGACGAAGAGTTCCACACCGGTGATGAACGTGCTGTGGTCCGAGGCCAGGAAGACGACCGTGTCCGCGACCTCCTCGGGCCGGCCCAGTCGGCCCAGTGGCACCTGGTCGACCAGGGAAGCCTTCAGCTGACGTGCCTGCTCCTCGTCGCCGGCCAGACCACTGAGCCCGGGGGTGTCGATGGGCCCTGGACTGAGGGTGTTCACCCGGATGGCCCGTCTCTTCAGTTCGTTGGCCCAGGTCCTGGCGAACGAACGCACCGCCGCCTTCGAAGCGCTGTAGACACCGAACGACTCGTCCCCGCCGCTGCCCGCCGTCGAGCCCGTGAGAATCACCGAGGCACCGTCGTTCAACAGCGGGAGAGCCTTCTGCAGGGTGAACAGCATCCCCTTCACATTGGAGCCGAACGTGTCGTCGAAGTGCTTCTCGGTGACGTCCTCCAGGCGCAAGAGACCGCCCCCGCCGGCATTGGCGAAGAGGATGTCGATACGCCGCCCGTGCTCCTCGACCGCGGCGAACAGCCTGTCCAGGTCCGCCAGCACGGCGACATCGCAGCGTACGCCCGTGGCGCTGTCCTCGCCGACGGCCGCCACCGCGTCGGCCAGGTCGGATTCCCGACGCCCGGTGAGGTACACATAGGCACCTTCTTGCACCAGGCGCTGGGCCGTCGCGAGCCCGATGCCGCTGGTTCCGCCGGTGACGACCGCCGTCTTCCCGTCAAGCTGCCCCATGCCGACCTCCCGGGTCTCCTCCTGGAATTATCCGTTGGTCGCGCCGGGGCCGCACGGCCGGAAGGTGCCCGCAGCGCCTCCGCCGCCGTCCCGGACGGCATGCGAACGAGGGGCCGGAACGCGCAGGAGCGGATCGCCTGATAGGTACTCGGAGAAAGCTCGGCCCACACCGTCTTGCCGCGGCCGGTCGGCCGTGCACCCCATCGCGGGGTGAGCTGAGCGGTGATGTACAGCCCGCGCCCGCCTTCGTCGTCTTCCGAGGACCGCTTCAGAATGGGCATGGTTCCGCCTGTGTCGGACACCTCCACGATCAGCGCCTCGTTCCTGATCAGGCGCAGATTGATGGGCTGCGCAAGCCCAGGACGCCCAGCATTGAGCCACGCGCGATCAGGGGCACGGCGAGTGCGTGCGGCCCGTCCGCCGCCTCCGGCTCCGAGCCCGCGGCACGGGCGTGGGGTTCGTCGACGGATGTGCGCACGGTGCGGCCGTATGTCACGGCCCGGACTTCAGGCGAGTCCTCGGCACCAGAAGCCGCACGGCTGCTGGATGCTCCGGCGCTGGATGCTTCGGTGGCCGATCCTTCCCTGCCGGATGCTTCGGTGCCCCACCGCCTGCCCTCGTGGCTGCTCCGCACGACCATCCTCCGCAGCGGGCTGTCCGCCCGGAACGGCTGACATGGACGGATGAAGTGTTCCCGCAGATCCACGGTGGCGAGGTCGGCGAAGTCGCGCACCGCGGCAGAGGCGAGTTGGTGAGCGATCTCCCTCACGTCCAGCGAGCCGCCCGTCCGCAGTCCGGCCCCACCCAGCAGGTCGAGCCGCTGCCGTGGGCCGGAGCGACCGCTGGAGTCGACGAACGAGCAGCCGACGCCCATGGGGCGGCCTCGACCGCTCTCGAGGCGGAACTGGGAGACGGACCAGACGCGGCCGCCGCTCACTGCGGGTCTGGACTGCTGTGCGTACTCGGTGTCGAGTTCCGCTTCCCCGGTGACCAGCACATCTCTCGCATGCTTCTCGAGAACGGCCGCCGGTCCGGCCGGAACCACTCCCGACAGACGCCGGCCCAGACCGCTCGCGACGGGGATGCCCGCCAGTTCCTCGCAGCGCCCAACCTGCCCACATCGTCACGGGCGGCCTCGGCGCACCGATCGGACTGGAGCGCGGCAACTACCTACGGCCCAATGTCCTCGCCGACATCGACAGCGCGACGCGGATCGCCCGGGCGGAGATCCTCGGACCGGTCCTGGTCGTCATACCGTACGAGGACGAGGACGAGGACGGCGCGGTCCGGATCGCCGACGACTCCCCCAACGGACTCAGCGGCGGTGTGTGGACGCGGACCTGATGCGCCTCCGACGCCCAAGTGGGCGACGCCGCCCGGGCGACGGCGTGACCCGGGTGACGCAACAAGCCGTCCTGCCTGGCAGGCAGGCAGGACGGCTCCGGCGTCGGACGTCACCCCAGTCCCCATTTCGACTTGGCGTCCGGCCGCCACCATCCACTCTGCTCGACCGCCGAGGTCGTGACGTACCTATCCCGGTGGCCTCATTGGGTACTGGACCGATACGGCCAGCGGCATCGCCGCGACGCGCACCGGCACGTGCTCCCCGTACGGCACACACGGATGGAACGGACTCCAGGTGAAAACGGTGCCCGAGCACTCAGCAGGGCACCGTCCACGCGCGATCGGCGGCACCGCAGCGAGCCGGAACCGAGGCGTTCGGACTTTCACCGGCGAAGTCCACTCGTGATGGGCCAGGATGGCCGCATGGACGCGGCAGTTGCGGCTGATGAGGTCTGCGGTCCCCGTGCCGACGCGGAGCGGCGCCGCCCGCCCTGAACCCGCCCCACAGCTCCTGCTCGTGCTCGCCGATACGCCTGCGTACGCCGGCCGGCCGTACACCGGTCTCGCCACCCGACCGTTCGGTTCTCCCGATTGTTCATGATCCGCTCGCTCAATGATCATTCGCTACTCGACGCGGCGTGGCCGATGCTGCGTCGACTGAGGGTCGACCTTGACGTTTCGTACCGGAAGAAGTCACCAAGTGCCGTTTTCCCTTGACCCCGCTGCCCCGAGACCGCGTTCCGCGGCACGGCGCGGCGCCGTCGTGCTCGCCCTGGCCACCGCGCTCAGCGTCGGCGCCGGAATGATGACGACCGCTCAGGCGTTCACGCCCGAGCACCTGATGCCGATGTCCGCCGGCGCCGGCACGCCGAAGCCCGGCAGTCCCGCCCGGGGCCTGATCCCCAGCACCCCCGGGCAGTCCATCGTCACGAACGAGAACCGCACGTCGATCGCGCCGGGCCTCGTCCTCACCCGCTTCGACCGTTTCGGGGCCGACGGCTGGGTACGCGGGCAGGTGCTCGTCGCGGATCTCGCCGAGCAGCGGCTGAAGGTGGACCACATCTCCTCCGGGACGGTCACCGGCAAGTCCCGGGTAACCGAACAGGCCGAGCGCACCAGGGCGATCGCCGCGATCAACGGCGACTACTTCGACATGAACGACACCGAGGCCCCGATCGGCGCGGCGGTGTCCCGCAAGGACGGCCTGGTCAACTCACCGACTCAGGGGCGCAACCAGAGCGTCGCCATCGGCGCGGACGGACTCGGCAGGCTCGCCCAGGTGTTCCTGGAGGGCGAGGTCACCACGGGCGGCGGAGAACGCCTGAAGCTCTCGGGTGTCAACTCCCCCGCTCTCACCTCCGGTGGCATCGGCCTGTTCACCGCCCAGTGGGGCGCCGCCGCCCGCACCAAGCCGGTCGGCGGCGCCGACCGGGTCACCGAGGTGTGGCTGCGCGACGGCAAGGTCACCCAGGTGCACCCGTTCGTCAGCAGCGAGCAGATTCCGGCGGGCACCAGCGTGCTCCTCGGCCGGGAGGCCGGTGCCGACGCGCTGGCCGCTCTGGCGACGGGTGACACCGTCGACGTCGCCTACCGCCCGCGCGCCGACTTCGGCGACGTGGCGGTCGCGGTCGGCGGCGGCCAGGTACTGGTCGAGAACGGCGTGGTGAAGCACTACACCGACGGCGACACCGTCACGGCCACCTCGCGCACGTCCGTCGGCTTCTCCGCCGACGGTCGCACGATGTATCTGGTCGCGATCGACGGCAAGCAGACCAACAGCCGTGGCATGGACCTCAACGAACTCGGCGCCTTCATGAAGGGCCTCGGCGCCGTCAACGCCCTGAACATGGACGGCGGCGGCTCGACCACCATGGCCGCCCGGCTGCCCGGCGAGGGCGCGACCGGCCTCGTCAACAGCCCCTCGGACGGCTCGGAGCGGCAGGTCGCCAACGGGATCGGCCTCTTCGCCGCCCCCGGTTCCGGTTCCCTGCGCGGATTCCGCGTTCTGCCGGCGCTGACCGCCGACGACTCGGACAAGGTCTTCCCCGGTCTGCGCCGCACCGTGCGTGCCCTGGCCCACGACGAGACCTACGCGCCGGTGCCCTCGGGCCGTGTGCACTGGCACGAGGAGCGGCACGGCGGTGACGGCCGCGTCTCGGTCGACGCCGAGCGCGACGGCACGGCGGTGGTCACCGGCCGGCACTCCGGCACCGTCCGTGTGGTGGCGAAGGGCGGTCACCGCGCCGAGGGGACGACCGAGCTGACCGTGCTCGCTCCCGCGGTACGGATCGCGCCGAGCACCCAGGTGGTGGCGCTCGACACCGCCGAGGACACCGCGCGCCTGACCGTGTCCGGCTACGACGCTCTCGGGAACTCCGCCCCGATCGAGGCGTCCGACGTCAAGGTCAGCGGCGGCGACGGCGTGGTCGCCCTGGACCGCGCCACGGACGGGACGTTCACCGTGCGCGGTCTCGCCGACGGCGCCTCCGCGACGCTCCGCCTCACCGTCGGGAAGATGACCACCGACGTCGCCGTCACGGTCGGACTCACCGAGACGACCTTCGCGGACCTGTCGGACGCCGCCTCCTGGACCTCCGCGAACGACCGCGCCCCGGGCGGTTCGGTCACGCCGGCCGAAGGCCACGACGGCGCGCCCGGCCTGAAGCTGACGTACGACTTCACCAAGTCCACGGCCACCCGCGGCCAGTACGCGGTGCCGCCGCAGCAGATCCAGCTGCCCGGCCAGCCGCAGGCCGTCACCATGTGGATCAACGGCGACGGCAACGGCGCGTGGCCGCGGTTGCAGTACCGCACCGCGGCGGGTGTGACCGCCAACCTCGACGGCCCGCTGATCACCTGGACCGGCTGGCGCAAGGTCGAGTTCCCGGTGCCCGTCGGCGCCCCCTACCCGCTGACGTTCCAGCGGGTGCGGCTGCTGGAGACGAGCGCCGCGCGCTCCTACACCGGGCAGGTCACGGTCAGCGATCTGAAGGTCAAGGTCGCGCCCGAGGTGGAGCTGCCCGTGCAGGAGAAGGTGGCCGACCCCGTGGTGGTCACCAACGGCACGGTCGACGGCCGTCCGCTGCGCGTAGCCGTCATGTCCGACGCACAGTTCGTCGCGCGTGACCCGGACAGCCCGCTGGTCCAGGCGGCCCGGCGGACGCTGGCCGAGATCGCGGACGCCGAGCCCGATCTGCTGGTCATCAACGGCGACCTCGTCGACGAGGGCTCGCCGGCCGACTTCGCGCTGGCCCGCAAGCTCCTGAACGAGTTCGACAACCGCACCGCGGGCCGGATCCCCTGGCGCTACGTCCCCGGCAACCACGAGGTGATGGGCCCGGGCTCGCCGGTCAACTTCAAGGCCGAGTTCGGTGACACCACATCGGTGCTCGATCTCCAGGGCACCCGCTTCATCACCCTGGACTCCTCCAGCGGCACTCTGCGCGGCGGCGGTTTCGCCCAGTTGCAGATGCTGCACGACCAGCTCGCGGCGGCGGCCCGGGACCGGTCCATCAGCGGTGTCGTGGTCTTCGAGCACCACCCCACCCAGGACCCGCTGCCGGACAAGGCCAGCCAGCTGGGCGACCGCAAGGAAGCGGCGCTGGTCGAGCAGTGGCTGGCCGACTTCCGGGACGACAGCCACAAGTCCGCCGCGTTCGTCGCCGGCCACGTCGGCGCGTTCTCCGCCACCTCGGCGGACGGCGTCTCATACCTGGTCAACGGCAACTCCGGCAAGAACCCGGCCAGTACCCCGGGCGACGGCGGTTTCACCGGCTGGACGATGCTGGGCATCGACCCGCGCAAGGGCCGGGTCGATGACGTCTTCGACGTTCCCACGCGCGACTCCCAGGCATGGTTGCGCGCCGAGGTGCACGCACGCACCGACGCGCTGGACCTCAGCGCTCCGGCGACCCTCGAGGTCGGGGACCGCTCCCGGGCATCGGCGACGCTCACCCAGGACGGCACGCGTACCGTCCCGGTGGCCTGGCCCGTCAGCGCCAGTTGGACCGGCACCCGGGTCGAGGTGACCGGCAGCGGACGCGACAGCCACGGGGGTGCCGCGGTGGTGTCCTACGACCCGGCGACCGGCACGCTCACCGCGCTGCGACCGGGCACCGCGGTCCTGCGGGTGACCGTCAACGGGGTGACCACGCAGCGGACCATCACGGTCACCCGCGGCTGACACTCTCCCCGGCTCGAGCCCCCGGGCGCTCCTCCCCATCTAGTGCCGCGGCAGGCAACGTTTGCCCGTCAAGGAGCGGCGTTCGGCGCGTGCTCTCGGCGTGCCGGCCGGAAGTCCTCGTACTGGACGTACTCGGGCTTTCGGCCGGTGCGGCGAGAGGGCGTGCCGGGCGTCGCGACGGGGCGAACGTTGCCTGCCGCGGCACTAGGAGCGCCCGGGGGCAGCTGGAGGGAACGGCCGCTTCTGGCGCAGGTACGGTCACCCGGCCAGTCGCAGTTGCTGCTCAGCCCAGATGATCTTTCCGTCGCTCAGGTGCCGGCTTCCCCAGCGCGACGACAGCTGGGCGACGAGAAACAGCCCGCGTCCCCCCTCGTCGAAGCTTCGCGCACGCCGCAGATGAGGGGCGGCGCTGCTCCCGTCCGTGACCTCGCAGATCAGCGTGCTGTCCCTGATGAGCCGCAGGCGGATGGGCGGGCGCCCGTAGCGCACGGCGTTGGTCACCAGTTCGCTGACGATGATCTCCGTCGCGTAGGCCTTTTCGTCCAGACCCCAGGCACCGAGCCGTTCGGTCACCTGATCGCGGACCGGCGCGACGGCCGAAGCGTCGGCCGGCACGTCCCACTGGGCGATGTTGGCCTCGTCGATGACACGCGACCGCGCCACCAGAACGGCGGCGTCGTCGCCCCCGCCCTTGGGCAACATCAGTTCCAGAATGTCGTCGCAGACGGCTGCCGGTGTGCAGGTCGTGGAGGCCAGATACTCCTGCAGGAGTGAGATCCCGGCACTGAGATCCCGGTGATGGGTTCCCACCACGCCGTCGGTGAAGAAGACCAGCATGGAACCTTCCGGAATCGCCATTTCGACGCTCTCGAAAGGCAGACCCCCGAGTCCCAGTGGTGGTCCCTCCGGAAGGTCCAGCAGGTGAGTGTCTCCACTCGGCCGCACGAGAACCGGTGCCACGTGCGCCGCACGTGCGAAGCAGCAGCGGCGGGAGGTCGGATCGTAGACGGAGTAGAGGATCGATGCCGCGAACTCCGGATCGGAGGCACCGGGCTCGCCGGACTGGTCGACCCGGTTCACGGTGTCGTCCAGACTGGTGAGCAGTTCCTCCGGAGACAGATCGACCTCCGCCAGTGTACGGACGACCGAGCGCAGCCGCCCCATGGTCGCCGCCGCCCGCACGCCGCGT
Organism: Streptomyces cadmiisoli; assembly: GCF_003261055.1. Lineage (NCBI taxonomy): Bacteria > Bacillati > Actinomycetota > Actinomycetes > Kitasatosporales > Streptomycetaceae > Streptomyces > Streptomyces cadmiisoli. Next base: position 8,300,060 of record NZ_CP030073.1, on the reverse strand, counting down.
CCTACGACGTCACCGATGACCAGGGCCACCCGCGCTCCGGAGAGGGGAATCACGTCGAACCAGTCCCCGCCGACACCTGCCGCGACATCCGCGGGCCGGTAGGCGTAGGCGGCGTCGACAGCGCTCTGCGCCGGCGGCTCCCGGGGAAGAAGGCTCTGTTGCAGGGTGAGGGCGGTGCTGTGCTCACGTTCGTAGTGCCGGGCGTTCGCCATGCATGTCGCCGTGGTTTCGGCCAGTTCCTCCACGAGGAGCAGGTCCTCGGCGTCGAAGGAACTCTCGGCCCGCAGGAACGTCGCGACCCCCAGGGCGGCGCCACGTGCGGTCAAGGGCACGCAGATGGCCCCGCCACGCCTGCTCGAGACGAGGTCGTCCGGCAGCTCGGGCCAGGAGGCCGCCTCGTGGGGAAGGTCGACGCGCACGGCCCGCCGCAGAGACAGGGCAAGACTGGGAAGGCTCTCACGGTCCACGACCCGCCAGGCGGTGGACGCGTCGTCGGACGCGGTGGAGAAGACGTGAGGCCGCGAGGGGATTTCACCGCTCAGCGCGATGAGTCGCATCTCCACGGGACCGCGCGAGCGGGCACGATCGGCGCCCCAAGCATGGGGCAGCACCTGTACGAAGGCCACATCCGCGAAATCGGGCACCGAGAGGCTGGTGAGCTCCCGGGCGGTTCTTTCGGTGTCCAGGGACAGGCCGATGTTCCGCCGCGCCCGGTCGAGCAGACACAGTCGTTGCCGCGCCCAGAATTCTGTGGAGTTGTCGCGGGCCATCGTGCACAGCGCGACCACCGCACCGTTGAGGTCCCGGACGGGATCGATGTGAATGACCCACTCGCGCGGGCGGTTCTGCCCCGCCACCCGTTCGTACGTGAGAACCGATCGCGGTGTTCCGGTGTCGCGGACGGTGCGCATCTGCTCTTCCAGGGCGTGATGCTGGCTGTCGGGCAGGAAGACTTCCGTGGGGCGCCGGCCACGCACGTCGCTGATCGGTTCCTCGATGATCTGGCAGGCGAGTTCGTTGGCCCACAGCAGACGCAACTCGGACGACCACACGGAAATGGCCGTGGAGGACTGGGTCCATGCTCCTTCGAGCAGACCGATGTCATGGCCGGCCCCGTGGCACGACGGCTCGCTGATGAACCAGACACACGGATGCCCCGCAGCGACCGCGGGCTCCACCAGCAGGGTGGCCTCCACCGGGAACCCGCTCTTGTGCACGAAGACCACTCGACCGCTGCCATGGCACCGGACAAGAGCCGCGGTCCGCGCGTGCCATCGGCCTTCGGCGACCAGCCCGATGGCCGGTCGTCCCACCACTTCGGACGAGCGATACCCGAGGATGGCTTCGGCTTCGTCGCTCCAGCCGCTCACCCGGTCCCTGGAATCCAGCGACACGACCGCCAGCAGGCTCGCCGCTGGAAGACTCGCGTGCACGCCACCTGATGCGGAGATCCATCCGTGCATGTCCCGCTCCTCCCGCCGGGTGGGCGTCAGTCCTGACCGGCCACCAACTCGGCGGCGCGCTCGGCGATCGCGTAGACGGCTGCATTGGTGTTGGCCGAGGGCGTCGAGGGCATGACGGAGGCGTCCGCCACCCGCAGGCCCTCGACGCCGTGCACACGCAGGTCGGTTCCCACCACCGCGTCGCCGTCCCCACCGATGCGGCAGGAGCCCACATAGTGGCTGTAGGAACGGAGATTGCTGCGCAGATAGGCCCGTACGTCACTCTCGTCCACCACTGCGGGGCCCGGAAGGGCCTCCGTGGCGCGCCACTCCCCCATCGGTTCGGCATCGCCCAGCTCACGAGCGATGCGGAACGCGCCGACCATCACGTCCAGATCGCGCTCGTCGACGTAGTAACAGGGGTCGATGAGCGGAGCGGTTCCCGGTTCTGTGCCGGACAGCCGTAGGGTCCCCCGGCTCCGTGGCGTCATCGGCGCGAAGATGATGGTGTATCCCTCGCCGATCGCCGGACCGGGCAGACCGTCGGCACTCAGCGGCACGTCCACGAGCTGTAGTTGCACGTCCGGACCCACCAGGTGCGGGTCACTGCGGATGAAGCCCTGCACCTCGCCGTGGTTGTTGACGCCGGGTGGCACGGGGCGGCGGGACTCGTACACGATGCTGGACAAGGGGTGGTCCTGAAGGTTGGCGCCGACACCGGGCAGATCGGTCACCACCGGGATGTCGAACTCCCGCAGGTGCTTCGACGGCCCTATGCCGGACAGCAGGAGGATCTGCGGGGAGCCGACCGCCCCGGCGCAGAGCAGCACCTCTCGTGTCGCCCGCACCGCGAAGGGGTCGTCACCGCGCGTGTACCGCACACCGGTGCACCGTCCGTTGCTGTCCACGACGACCTTGTGCACGACGGCGTCGGTCACGACGTGAAGGTTCGGTCTGTTCGTGGCCGGGCGAAGGTAGCCGCGGACGGCGTCCTGCCGTATTCCCTCGGCAATGCTCAGGTCGCCCCACCCGAACCCTTCCTCCAGGCCGGCGGTGAGGTCTTCGGCCTCCGGGTACCCGGAGGCGACCGCGGACCGCAGGAACGCCTCGGCGACCGGGTGCCGGCCGAGGGCGGGTCTCACCCGCAACGGGCCGCTGGTCCCCCGCACCGCCGGATCGCGGCCGGGGACCCCGGAGACGTTCTCGCTGCGCATGAAGTACGGCAACAGGTCGTCGTATCCCCAGCCGGGCGCATCGGTCGTGGCCCAGGTGTCGAAGACGGACCGATGGCCGCGCAGGAAGTTCATGGCGTTGATGGACGAGCTGCCTCCCAGGCCCCGGCCACGGGGCCATGACACCTGGCGGCCGTTCCCCGCCGCCTGCGGCACGGTGACGTCCGCCCAGTCGGCTTCCGTTCGCTGCAGGGCCGGCCAGGCGGGGGGCACGTCCACGGCCTCGGGCTGTTCGCGGCCGCCCGCCTCCAGCAGGCACACACTGACACCGGGGTCCTGTGACAGACGCGCCGCCATCACACAGCCCGCGGTGCCGGCGCCGACGACGACGTGGTCGAACTCTTCGGACGATGACATCGCACACCCCTTCGGGGTCGGTGGATCAGTGCGCGGTCTCGGCCGCGCGGCACGGGACACAGACGAGACGGCGCGCGGCGAGGGGGCTGCTGCGCGGCAGGACGCCGATGGTGCGCTGCACCTCCGTGCCCGTGATGCGGGCGTGGTCACCGCAGATGAACAGCCCACAGCTCGTGCAGACACCGACACCCGCGGTGTCGCGCCCCTCCTGGGCGCAGTCGAAGCAATGCATGGCTGATTCCGTTGAGGGATCGGGCCCGACCGCCGTGTGGTCGCGCCGGCCGAGCGGGCCGGAAAGAGCGCGGCGACGGAAGGGAATTCTCAGTTCAGGAACCGAAATCGCACGGTCGGCACCGCCGGGTGCCGCGTGCGGTTTCCGGCGTCCGCCGACCGCCGGTTCGCGCCGCTGCGCAGTCCAACGGCAGTCGAGCCGGACAGCGACACATCAATGGTACCCATCTGGTGACGGATGCCACCAGATCGAGGTAAAGTATTTTAAATTGCATCAAAACGCGCATAAGGTTCTCGCCGCCTCTCTCATGCCGAGGGCCTGTCTCTCGCGACGGCCAGGCTCCAAAACCTCGAACCAGTTGGACTGTTGATTCCGAGCGCCTCCTCGGCACGGGGATTCGCCAGGCGCCCGTCCACCCGAGCGGGAGTCGGCGATCGTGCGGCCACGACCGATCACCGCACGGTCGCGCACCGAGGAGCGTCGTCACTCATTCACCCATAAACTGCGAAAAGGGGACTTTTTGCGGTTATTCACGCCAAGGTGGAGGGTGAATGTCATGACCACGTGGTTCATCACGGGTGCGGCCCGCGGATTCGGCCGTGAACTCACGCGTCAGGTACTCGAGCGGGGCGACAAGGTCGTGGCGACGGCACGCAATCCCCGCACGGTCCAGGAGGAGTTCTCCGGGTACGGAGACCGGCTGCTCGCCCCCGCCCTGGACGTGACCGACGAGGCACAGGCCCGTGCGGCGGTCGACGCGGCCGTGGACGCGTTCGGCACGATCGACGTCCTGGTCAACAACGCCGGACGCGGCGTGCTCGGCGCCGTGGAGGAGACGTCCGACGCCGCGTTCCGCTCGGTGTACGACACCAATGTCTTCGGCCTGGCCAACGTCACCCGGGCCGTTCTGCCCGTCATGCGCCGGCAGAGGTCGGGGCACATCCTCAACCTCAGCTCCATCGGCGGCTTCCGTGCCGCCCCCGGGTTCGGCGTCTACTGCTCCACCAAGTTCGCGGTCGAAGGGCTCTCCGAGGCCATGCACGACGAGCTCGCACCGCTCGGGATCAAGGTCACCGTCGTCGAGCCGGGGTACTTCCGCACCGACTTCCTCGACGCCACCAGCCTCCACACCGAGGGCCAGGTCATCGAGGACTACGCCACCACGGCGGGCGCGGTACGCGACGCCGTCCCCGGCCTCAATCACGACCAGCCCGGAGACCCCGTCAAGGGCGCCGCGGCCATGATCGCACTGGCCGACGCGGAGAACCCGCCGCTGCGCGCCCAGCTGGGCAGTGACTGCGCCGCCGCGATGGACGAGAAGATCGCCCATCTCCGGAAAGAGGCGGACACCTGGCGGGACCTCGCTCTGTCCACCGACCACGACGACACCAGGTCCAAGGTGTGACGCTTTCGCCGGCTCCCCGGCCCGGGACGCACGGGCAGGCAGACCGCAGCAGGCCGCCGCTCATGTGAGCTGCCTGGTGAGCGAGCCGGCGGCTTGGTCACCGGTGCCACATTCGACATCAACAACGGTGTCCGCAGGCGCTGATCAGTGAAGCCGCGCCCGGGCTGGCGACGGTTCCACCGCGGCCTCGACCTCCTCGGCCGGGTTTCCGCTCCATCGCGACTCGGCCGGGACTTCCTCCCCCTTCATCAGGAACGAGTCGGCGGCGAGTTGCGCCCGGTCGTGGATGGTCGTGCCGTAGTGCACGAAGGCTCCGACACCCAGGGTCACGCCGGCGCCTATCGCGATGCGGTCGGACTTGAAGGCGCCGTCCTCCTGCGAGTGGCACTGCACGACCGTCGCGGCGTTGAGGGTGCAGCGGTCTCCGATGCTGACGAGTGACCGCTCGATCAGCGAGCAGCCGTCGTCGAAGACCTGGCGGCCGATCCTGACGCCCAGGAGCCGCCAGACCAGGGCCTTGAACGGGGTGCCGTTGAAGACCTGCATGTACCGGTGCGTGGTCAACTTCCAGAAGCGTTCGTGTTGCCAGAAGGACGGGTCGTAGATCGAGCAGTACAACGGCTTCAGCGGGTGGCGTCTCGTCACGGTCCGCTCGACCGCCGCGAAGAAGGCCACGGTGAACGACAGACTGAGCAGCCCGGCCGCCGCGAACACCAGTGGGCCCACATCGGGGTACAGGTCCACGGCGACCGTGGCGACGACCGCGAGCACAAAGAAGTGGAACCACTGCATCAGCAGGAAGAGGCCCGCGGTCTGCGCGTTGTGCCGGTTCTTCCCGGCGAGGCGGCGGCGCAGCTCGTCACCGGCGGCCAGGTCGTCGAACCGGCTGTCCCGGTACACGGTGCGCGGTATCTCGAAGCTGGGCGAACCCAACAGGCCGACACCTTGGCGGACCGGCCCGTCGATCGGAACCATCACCTTCGTGGCGAGCAGGCAGTTGTCGCCGACGCGGGCACGTGACGGATAGACGATGTTGTTGCCGAGGAAGCTGCTCTCCCCGATCGACGTCCGGGCGTAGCGGAACGACGTGCTGGAGAAGTCTGCGTTGATGATCGACAGACCGTCGGCCACCATCGTTCCGGAGCCGACCCTGCTCAGATACGGGGTTTCGTGTTTGACCAACGAGCCGAAGTTCGACCCCGTCTGCTGCACCCTGCACAGGTCGTAGCCGAGGGACCGCAGATAGTGCACGATCGCGGAGCTGTCGCCGAACAGCAGCACGAGGAACCTGACGTTGGTCATCAGCATGACCAGTCGTTGGACGCCGTAGTGGAAGCCGTAGAGGGGGTACGTCCTGCCCGGCTCGATCACCCGCCCCAGCACCTTCGGTACGGTGGTCATGATCACGAGGGCCGCCAGGAGGACGCCGAAGAAGCCCACCAGCGACGCGACCAGCGCTTCTGCCACGAGCGCCGGACTCGTGAAGTCCGGCCCGCCCGCAGTCACCACGGCGTTCAGCTGCGGCACCAGCGCGAGCAGCAGACCGATGCCGGCCAGCGTCAGCGGGAAATACACCAGCACCAGGCCGAGGAACTGCCACGACCCGTAGACGGCCCTGCGCAGGGTTCCACAGCTCACGGATTCCACCGCCCGGAAGTCCGTGCTCGTCGGCCGCGCGGGCGTGCCGTGCCAGGACTGGCCGGCCGGTACGGACTGTCCTGGATGCAGGGAAGAGGCGTGCCCGAGTTGGGAGCTGTCGCCCATCGATGTCCCGATGTCGATGACGGACTGCTCTGCGATGGTCACCCCCGCGCCGAGGGTGACCGGACCCGTCTCGATCCGGCCGCCGTGCGCGCGATAGCCGGACATGAAAACGTCCTTGCGAATGACCGTGCCGCTGCCGATGGAGATCATGTCGGTACAGACCGGAACGTTACGAGTGAGGACGGTGACGCCCTTCGCGATGTGCGCGCCGAGCGCTCTGAGGTACAGCACGTACAGCGGTGACCCGGGGAACAGCCGTGCCGGGCTGGTGCGGATGAGGGTCTTGACGCACCAGAAGCGCAGGTAGGCGAGGCTCCACAGCGGGATCTCGCGAGCGGTGAAACGGCCGATCAGCGTCCATTTGGCCACGATGGACAGCGCGCACAGCCCGACGAAGACCACTGCCCCGAACGCCACCGCTCGCAGGTAGACGTCAGCTGTTCCGACGCCCGCGTCGATCCACTGGTAGCCGTGCACGGCGATGAGCGCACCGGCACAGCTGAAACCCGCGAAGACCAGAAGCTGCGCCGTCCCGCACACCAGGTATTTCCATGCGCTGATCGCCGATGCGTCCGGTGAGTCCGTTGCGTCGGGCGCCGCCGCGACGGCCCGGCCCGGATGCTCGGGTGAGAAGGTTGCTGTCGGCTCGGGCGAGGGCGGAGCCGATGACGTCGACTCGGGCGGGGGTGGAGTGTCCGTGAAGGCTGCGGCCAGGCTCCGGATCGTGGAATGCCGGTACACATCCTTCATGGACACCGCCGGCAAATCACCCCGCTTCCGCACCCGCGCACAGAACTGCGCCATCAACAGCGAATCAGCACCCAGATCCTCGAAGAAATGACCCTCGACCGGCACCCGATCCACCCGCAACACACCAGCCAACACCTCGGCCAGCAGCGACTCGGTGCCGGCCGGGGAGCGGATCGCCGACGCTGCTCCGGCTGGCGAAGCCGCCGTTCCCGCGGGCGATGATGCGGTCGTCGCAGGCGATGATGCGGTCCGCGCAGACGGCGGCGCGGTCTCCGCGAGCGCGGCGGCCAGGCTCCGGATCGTGGAATGCCGGTACACATCCTTCATCGACACCGCCGGCAAATCACCCCGCTTCCGCACCCGCGCACAGAACTGCGCCATCAACAGCGAATCAGCACCCAGATCCTCGAAGAAATGACCCTCGACCGGCACCCGATCCACCCGCAACACACCAGCCAACACCTCGGCCAGCAGCGACTCGGTGCCGGCCGTTGCCGAATGTGTGTCCGTGGTGTCCTGACTGTGGCCGATCATGACAGCACCTCCAGGGGCCTCCGCCTCTCCACGGCTCCCTTCGGCTTGATGCGGGTGCGTCGTCTCGAGTCGACTCCGCCGACTCGACTCCGATCACCCCGAACCGATACGGGCGAAAACACCGAAAGATTAATTTACCTCCACATGGCGGACGTTTTACCCCGTCTACTGGCTGGACATTCCCAGCCGACCGGAGGGGGTCTCCGGCCAGAGGACAGGCGTCTCGGACTGGTCGACGCGGCTGACCTGCCGCGTCGACCGGCCGGGCTCTGCCACACCCTTGCGGGCAGGTGGTCCGGGTGAACACCGGCCGGTGACCTGGCCGTCGTTTCCGCCGCCGCGGGGCCTCGTCAGCGCAGCGTGAACGCCGTGGGGAGAGTCCGCTCGACGCTGGTGCCCGCGCCGTCGGTCGCGCAGATCCGCGGTCCGACGCCCTTGGCGGCCTGGTCCCGTTTCGGTTGCCGGCCCCGCCTCCGCAGGCGGACCGGGTGGTGCGGCGCGGCCGTGAGCGGGGTGGCGCCTCTCGCCGCTCGCGTCACGTTCCGGGCATGGGCCTTCCGCTCAGAGCGTTGCGTACTCGCCGACGACGTCGGCGCCACCGACTCCTCGAAGGGCCGGATCATCCGCCGGGTCGGCCGGTCGGCAGCCCATCGGGGACCGGTTCGTGCGCCACGCGCTCGTACGGCCTTCTTCCTGTCGCGGCGAGCGCCGGGGGAATCTACTCGGCGAGCAGCGGCGATCGCCCCTGCTCGCCGACGAGACCCGACTCCACGACTCTGAGCGCGAGCGCCGTCCGCGACGTCACACACAGCTTGCGCATGGCCGACTTCACCTGGCTGGCCACGGTCTGCGTCGACACCCCGAGATCCTCCGCGATCTGTCGGTTCGTCAGACCGCCGACCAGCAGTCGGGCCACCTCCAGTTCGCGCGGCGAGAGCCGGTTGCCGTAGCCGGGTCGGCCCCGTCCGCGCGACACCCGGGTGTTCCCGTCGTGCTCGCCGAGGATCCGTGCCACTCGGTCGGCGTCGTTGTGGGCACCGAGTTCCGCCAACGCCTTCGCGACGTCGGACAGCAGCGACAGCGCGGCCTCGTGCCGCCCCGCGGCGAGCAGGCAGCGGGCATGGCGCTCCCGGGCGAGCAGGGCGTCGTACGGCCGCGGCAGTGCCTGCCAGGCGTCGGACGTCCGCGCGAACAACTCCGCGGCCTCGGTGAGTGCGCCGTCCGCTTCGGTCAGGACCGCGCGACACAGGAGCAGGGAAGCCTGGGCGGCCGGAGCGTCCTTGGTGCCCAACGCCCGTTCGAACATCGTCACCAGGTCGGCGGCGGGTCCGAGCCGACCGGCGGCCACCAGGGCCGCGAGCCGCACCGGGGCGAACTCGACGGCCCGGGGCCAGATTCCACTGCCCACGGCGATCTCGGCCAGTTCATCGGTCAGCCGCAGCGCCTCGTCGGTGTCTCCGTCGCGCAGGCGCAGGTGTGCCAGCGCGGCCACGGCATCGATGCGTTGCTGTTCGTCGCGCTCGGCGAAGCGCAGACGCTGCTCCGCCGTTTCGCGGTCTCCGGCGGCAGCCTCCATCAAGCCCGCGACGAGGGCGGCCTCGCACCGGTCCTTCAGACGCACCCCGTCGTCGTCGACCAGTCCCGCGGCCCGGTCCGCGAGTCCCGTCCAGGCGCCGGTGAACCAGGCCAGGTGGACACCGGTCGAGGTGATGCCGTCGAGAGTGCCCAGCAACTCGTAGCGCTCGGCGAGCGCCCTGGCCTTGGCGAACCGTGCCGCGGCCTCGTCGTACCGCCCCCAGCGCATCGCGACCTCGCCGGCATTGGCGTGGCCCAGTGCGACGAGCGCCGCCTCCCGTGGGCTGGCGACGTCGTCCGGTATCCGCCGGGCCTCGGCCCACCCGGCCTCCTCACCGAGCACGAGCAGCGCGAGCGCACGGTCCAGGAACAGGCGCAGTCGCTCGTGAGGCGCGACGGCCGGCGCCACCGCGGGTGCTTTGTGCAGCCACCGCAGATGCTCCGATGCGGGACATGTGTTGCCGAGGGGCAGGGCGAGCAGGATGCGGGCCCGCGCAGCTTCCAGCGAGTCCGGCGCGAGGTGGGGCACCGCTCCGAGCACCTCGAGACGGCCCGTTTCCATGTCGCCCGCCGTCATGAGCACCCGGCCGATGTGGAAGCGGACCAGTGCCTCCTGTTCCGGTGGCAGGGCCTGGGTCCGCAGCGCCGACCGCAACGCTCCGACGATCTTCGAGTACGGGTCGGAACCGGGCAGCGCCTGGAACTGAATCTTCATGACCAGCCGTACCAGCGCCTCCACCGGCAGGGCGACCGTGGTGACGAGGCTGTGGAGCAGCAGTGCGGAGGTGGCCACGTCACCGGACTGCGCGCACAGGTCCGCTGCCTGCTCGGTGTACCGGCACGACGTCTCGATGTCACCGGCCAGCCGGAAGTGCCGGGCCAACTGCGCCACCGGCGGCAGCCGCCACTCCTCCAGCGCTCGGCCCGCCCGCAGATGCATGGCGCGCCGCTCCTGGGCCGGGATGGCCTCGTACACGGCGTGACACGCCAGGGAGTGCCGGAACGACCACTGTCCGGGCCCGTCCTCACGCAGCAGGCCGCACGCCATCGCGTCGGCAGCCTGCGCGGCGAACCGGTCCGCGGGCAGGCCGGTCACCGCGTTGAGGGTCGCGTAGTCGGCCGGGCCGGAGAGCACCGACACCGCGTACAGGACCGTGCGCGTGTCCGGCGGGAGCCGCCCGACACGTTCCAGCATGGCGTCACGGATGGTGGGCGGCACCTCGATGCGGTCCAGCCGGCGGCGAGCCCATCCGCCGTCCTGGCGTACGAGGTCGGCCCGGTCGTGCATCAACCGCACCGACTCCTCCACCGCCAGCGGTACGCCTTCCGTCCGTGTGTGCAGGAAGGTCGCGAACTCGGCCGACACATGTTCGTCGGCGAGCATCGAGGAGACGAACGCGGCGGTCTCGCCGATCGCGAGCGGCTTCAGGGTCAGTCTCGCCAGGTGCGCGTCGGCGGGCAGCCGGGAGGAGAGGCGCAGCAGCAGCGAATCTCCCGGCACCTCCTCCCGCCGGAAGGTCACGACCACGCTCACCGGCTGCGGTCGGCGGGAGACCAGGAACAGCAGGAACTCCAGGGTCGCCTCGTCCGCCCAGTGCACGTCCTCGAGTGCCAGGACCGCCACGTCGAGCCGGCTGAACACCTCGACGAAAGCCCGGAACAGGCGGTGTCGCGCCGCGGTCGCGTCCTCCAGCGGCTCCGGCGCCGGCGGCAGGTCGGCCGCCCACTCGGGGAACAACGGCCGCAGGGCACCGCCCAGTCCGCTGAGCCGCAGCCCGGACACACCCGCGACACCGTCGCGCACCGCGTCCACCACCGCGCCGAGCGTGTACGGCACGCGCAACTCCGGGCACGCCCCGGCCAGGACGCGACGCCCACGCTCGGCCTGGGGTGCCAGGAACTCCCGCAGCAGCCGCGTCTTGCCGATGCCGGCCTCGCCGTCGATCAGCACCACGACGGGCGGATCTTCCAGCGCTTCACCCAGTACGGCGAGTTCCCGGTCCCGCCCGACGAACCGCGGCACGCCGAGCGCCGGGAGTCGGCCGGCATCGGTGTTGACCTGTCTCGCCATGGCCCGCCCTCTGGTCGATCACCGGTACGCCAACGCCGACTGTAGCCGGAATGATCATTTGACCAACAGGAATCCACGAGGTCGTACCGCGGAGCCGCACCTCACGCCCGACGCACAGGCCACGTCGCCCTGTTCGAGGTGGCGGCTCAAGTCGCCTTCCAGGACTCGGGCTTCCACACGCCCGACCGGTTCAGCGACTGAGAGCAGTGCAGGTAGATCTCGTCGATGTCCAGGACGATCGCCAGCAGGGGGCGACGGTTGTCACGGGTCATCGCGTCGAAGAACGGCGCGTCGGTGAGAATGCGGGCGCGGCCGTTGACACGCAGGACCTGCTTGCTGCCGGGGATGAGATACAGCAGCCCGGCATGCGGGTTGTCCAGGATGTTGTGGAAGCTGTCGCCGCGGCGGTTGCCGGGGCGGTCCGGCAGGGCGATGGTGCCGGCGTCGAGGACGTGGGTGAAGCCGGGGGTGTCGCCGCGCGGAGAGACGTCGCAGTTGCCCGCGGCGTCGGAGGTCGCCAGCAGGCAGAAGGGTGATCGGGAGAGGATGTCCACGTCCTCGTCGGTCAGCCGGTCGTGCACCTTGTCGATGACCACGGGCCAGGGTTCACCGAGGATGTCGCGCAGTTCCTCGGACGAGCCGAGTTCGACCCAGCCTTCGCGGGCGCCGCCGTCCGGCCGGTTCCCTGTGGTGTCGGTCGTGTGCGGCAAGGCCGGCTCCAAGCTGTCTGAGTGCACGGATGGTTGCGCGATGAACATTATCTGACATTAGGTTTGGCTTACCTAATTCGAGGGGGTGTCGGCCCGTAGCAGCGACCACTCCCCCGCTGCATCGCCGGCAACCCCCAGCCTCGCCCTGACCTGCACCGCACTGCACTGCACTGCACAGCACAGCACAGCACTACGCAGCGAACGCGCTGATCGCTGTGGCCCGCGAGCGGATACGGCCGGCCCCAGCACATCCATGATCGCTAGCCTCACCGGCCATGAAGCAGCGACAGCAGAAGAAGCTCTCCCGTCGTCTCTTCGAAGCGACCCTGGCAGGCGACGCCGACGGTGTGAAAGCTCTGTTGCGCGGCGGTGCGAGCGCGGAGAGCAGGGACATCGACGGCACCACCCCTCTGTACCTGGCCTCGGTGCAGGGAGAAGCGGAAGTGGTCCGCCTGCTCATGGAGGCGGGGGCCTCCCCCGACACCGAGAGCAGGGGCCCGGGTTCGGACGGCACACCGCTCTGCGCGGCCGCCTGCTGGGGACACACCGACACCGTGCGGGAACTGCTGGCGCACGGCGCCGATCCGAACCTCCGCGAAGAGCACGGCAACGGCCGGTCCCCCCTGGACTGGGCGGAACACGGCCCCCACCCGGACACCGCCGAACTCCTCATCGCAGGGGGAGCGAAGCCTGCGCGGAAGGCGGAACAGCGGTCGGAGGCCCCGCCGACGGGTGGGTTCATCGGTAGGCGTCGGGTGTATCCATGCCCCTGACGCGGAGGATGCCGACGGGCGGCCGGCGACTCCTGGAGCGCGGGCTGATCGACGAGATCGACCTGCACAGCGCACCGGGACTGCTCGGCGACGGCATCAGGCTGCCCGACAACCCCGGCGGAGCCCCCGTCCGACTGCGCCTCCTCGAGGTGACGAACCGTCAGGCGGCGGGAAGCTGTGAGACCGCCCCGACACGACGAGTTGAAACGCCGGCGCCTCCGAGCTCCGCGAGCAGTTCCGTCGTCACCCGACCCGCCCATCCGCACCGCGCGGAACACGCGCGACGGCCGGCGGCGCGCCGGCGCGGCTCACGACTACGCCGTCTCCGGGGGCGGCGGCGCATCGTGCGGCTTGACGGCGCGGACGACGGCGGAGTGCATGCCGTCGGCCACCGGGTGGGTGGGCGTGATCGAGACGTCGGTGAACCCGGCGGCCACCAGACCGGCACGGTATTCGGCGAAGGACAGGGCCCCGGCGATGCAGCCGACGTAGTCGCCCCGCTGGGCGCGCTGTTCGCCGGTGAGAGTGTCGTCGGCGACGACGTCCGACACACCGATCCGGCCGCCGGGCCTCAGCACGCGGAAGGTCTCGGCGAAGACGGCCGGCTTGTCCACCGACAGGTTGATCACACAGTTGGAGATCACCACGTCGACGGTGTTCGCGGGCAGCGGTATCGCCTCGATCGCGCCCTTGAGGAACTCGACGTTCTCGGCTCCCGCCTTGCGCGTGTTGGCCACGGCCAGGGCCAGCATCTCCTCGGTCATGTCGAGCCCGTACACCTTGCCCGTCGGTCCGACACGGCGGGCGGAGAGCAGGACGTCGATGCCGCCGCCGGAGCCGAGGTCCAGGACGCACTCGCCCTCCCGGAGCTCGGCGACCGCGGTGGGGTTGCCGCAGCCGAGGGAGGCGGCGACGGCCTCCGCGGGCAAGGCGTCGCGCTCAGCTGCCGTGTACACGGTGGAACCGAAGTTCTCGTCGACCTCCACCGGTTCGGGACCGCAGCAGGCGGTGCCTCCCTCGGTGACCTGGACGGCCGCCGCGGCATAGCGTCGGCGGACGGTTTCACGCAGGTCAGTGGACTGCTCACGCATGACTCACTCCTGGATGGTGGGGGCTGGGCACGCCCCTGAACGGCTTGTATTGACGTTCCTTGATGCAAGCTTGCGCTTTGATTCGAAGAACGTCAACATAGACGCATGTCGAAGCAAGAGCTCGAGATCATCGACCAGGACGCCGCCTGCTGCCCGGCCCTGTCCGCCGCGCCGCTCGGCGAGGACGAGGCGGGCGAGCTGGCGAAGTTCTTCAAGGCCCTGGGCGACCCGGTCCGACTGCGGCTGATGTCGATGATCGCCTCGCGCGGCGAGAGCGGTGAGGTCTGCGTGTGCGAGCTGACACCGGCCTTCGACCTGTCGCAGCCGACGATCTCCCACCATCTCAAGCTGCTGCGGCAGGCCGGACTCATCGACTGCCAACGGCGCGGGACCTGGGTGTACTACTGGGTGCTGCCCGGTGTCCTGGACCGGCTCGCCGCGTTTCTGGCCACCCCGCAGGCCGCCGGGGCCGACGCGTGAGCCCGCCGCTCGGCCGCCGCGTCGCGGCCGAGGCCGTCGGGACGGCGCTGCTGGTCGCGGTGGTGGTCGGCTCCGGCATCCAGGCCACTGTGTTGTCGGACGACGTCGGCGTGCAGTTGCTCGCCAACTCCCTTGCCACCGTCCTCGGCCTGGGCGTTCTGATCACCCTGCTCGGACCGGTCTCCGGCGGACACTTCAACCCGGCGGTCACCCTCGCGGTCTGGTTCACCGGCCGCCGCACCCCGCACGGCCTCAGCCTGCGCGACGTCGCCGTGTACGTACCCGCTCAGATCGCCGGCGCGCTCGGTGGTGCGGTGCTGGCCGACGCGATGTTCGCCAGGCCGCTCGCGTCGTTCTCCACCCGGGAGCGGTTCGCCGGCCATCTGTGGCTGGGTGAGGTCGTCGCGACGGCCGGGCTGATTCTGCTCGTCCTCGGCCTCGGCCGGATCGGCCGCTCCGCGCTCGCCCCGGCCGCGGTGGCCGCCTACATCGGGGCGGCCTACTGGTTCACCTCCTCCACCTCGTTCGCGAACCCGGCGGCGACCGTCGGCCGGGCCGTCACCGACAGCTTCGCCGGGATCGCGCCCTCCTCCGTCGCACCCTTCATCGCCGCGCAACTGCTGGGCGCCGCGGTCGGGCTCGGTGTCGTGGCCGTGGTCCACGGCCCGGACACCGCCCCGGCCCGCCGCGACATCGGTGCTCCGCGCCGCGAGGACGACCTCGAACCCGCCTCTTCCTGACCGCATCCCCGAGAAAGACATCTGCCATGACCACGTCCGTCGTCCGTCCGTCGGTGCTGTTCGTCTGCGTGCACAACGCCGGCCGCTCGCAGATGGGCGCCGCGTTCCTCGCCCATCTCGCCGGCGACCGGGTGGAGGTCCGCTCGGCGGGCTCCGCCCCCGCCGACTCCGTCAACCCCGCGGTCGTGGAGGCGATGAAGGAGGTGGGCATCGACATCTCCGCCCGGACGCCGCAGGTCCTCACCACGCAGGCAGTGCAGTGCTCGGACGTGGTGATCACCATGGGCTGCGGGGACGCTTGCCCCGTCTTCCCCGGGAAGCGGTACCTGGACTGGCAGTTGGACGACCCGGCGGGGCAGGGCGTCGACGCCGTCCGGCCGATCCGCGACGCCGTGGAGCAGCGAGTACGCGGGCTGCTCACCGAGTTGGGGATCCCGGCTTCGGCATGATCGCAGCCCGGTCGTCCGGGGGACGTCCTGGACGGACGGTGGGGCACGAACGCGCCCAGGTCCGGAACACGGCCGTCTCTCCATGCTCCGAGCAGCGGCTTCCCTGGCACGTGGGCTGAACCAGAGAAGCCTGAGCCAGGCCGGCCCCATGGGAACACGCACGACCCGGCCTGCACACCCAAGTCCCCTGCCCGCTCGCCCCCACACCTCGCGTCGCTCGGTGGGCTCTTCGCTCGCGTCTCGTCCTCAGTACCCGCGCCGCCTCGGCGAGCCGATCGTACGGACACTCTGCGTTCACTCGCGGCGACCGGACGTGCCTGAGGCGCACGTCCCGCGAGCGCTCTTTGCTTCCCGCCGAGCGGTGACGGACCATGGGGCCGATGGATGGTCTTCCCCGCACCGTCTGGTCCACGGCTCACGCAGGTTCCGCCCACGCCTCGGACCACTGGTCCGACATCGTGTGTGAGGCCCTCGTCGGGGTGTCCGCGCGGCCGGGGGCTCCCGGACCCTTCTCCGGATCCATCGACCATCTGACGTTCGGCAGCATCGAGCTCTCCACGGTCGCCTCCGGCGCCCAGCAGGTCGTCCGCACCTCTCGCATGATCGCCCGTGATCACGAGGAGTTCGTCCTCGCCAACATCCAGCTGGACGGCAGGGCCGAGGTGAAGCAGCAGGGCCGGATCGCCCGGCTGTCCCCCGGCTCGATGACCTTCGTGGACAGCGCTCACCCGTATGAACTGTCCTTCGCCGGCACCTTCTCCCAACTGGTGGTCAAGGTTCCCAGAGCCGCGCTGTCGTACCGCTCACCCGCCGAGGCGGCGGCGGTGGAGTTGGCGGCCTCCGGACCGGGGCGCCTGGTCAGCGACTTCCTCCTGGGGCTGCACCGGCGGCAGGACCTCGACCCCGGCGCTGTCGCCGGCCTGCTGCCGCATGCGATCGGTCTGCTGGACACGGCGGTGAGCTGGGCCGCGTCCAGCACGCCGACCGCCGCCTCGAACGCGGCGCTCCAGCGCGAGCGCGTCCACCGCTTCATCACCCGGCACGCCGACGACCCGCGACTGGACGCCGATACCGTCGCCGCAGCTTGCGGGCTTTCCCGCAGAACGCTCTTCCGCGCCCTGGCCGCTCACGGAGAGACACTCACCGGGCTCATCCGCGAGGCACGGGTGACCCGGGCCCGGCATCTGCTGCGCGCCGCGCCGGAGCGGCCGATCGCGGCGGTCGCCCGCGCCTGCGGATTCGGCGGTGAGGCACAGTTCCACCGCGCGTTCCGCAGGACCACCGGACTGACCCCGGGTGCCTACCGTTCGGCATCACCGGTCGCCGCTGTGCCGCTCCCCGGTCCCACGGCGGCCGGACGCCGGCTCACCGACTCGGCATGAGTTCCCTGACCACGTCGACGAACCCTGGCGGAGGCGGCGGCATCGGCGCCTTCACGAAGTCGCCGAACGCGACGTCGTAGCGCTGCCCCCAGACCGGATCGACGACTCGGTATCCATCGCTGCGGAGCTGCTCGACATTGCGGCTGACGGCGGGTTTCGCCCACATCTCTCCGCTCATGACGGGAAAGAAGGCCACCGGGAAGGTCGCGGTCAGCACCGTGGCCGCGAGCATGTTCGGCGCGGCGCCCGTCGCGACCGCCGAGAGGATGTGCGCCGAGGCCGGCAGAACGGCCAACATGTCGTGCTCCTCGGCGAGCGTGGCGTGGTTCTGCCCCGCCCAGGTCGAGGGCTCCTCGCCGGTCACCACCCGGTCCGCGAAGAGTGCGACGGTGCTGGGCGGCAGAAACGCGGCCGCCGTGTGCGTCATCAGCACGGTGACGGTTCCGGTGAAGGTGGTCCGCAGTGCGCCGATGTACATCGGAAGTGTCGCCACGGCGGCCGAGCCGGTCGCGCCGATGAGCAGACGGCCACCGAAGGCCGTGGTGTCGTTGCTGGTCATACGAGAAGGGTGCGCCTCTTCCAGGCTTCCGCCCTGACCGAACGCGCCGCAACGAGTGACCTTCCGTGCCACCCGTGGCGGGCGGGCAAGGCGCCGTGGGCCGCCGGAGCCGACGACGGGCCGCTCCGGCAACGCGGCCGCCGGTTCGTGACGCCCCGCGTCCCACGCTGCGCGCCTTTCGGATGAATAGGGACAGCCTCAGCGCCCCACCGGGTAGGGCTAATGGGCATCCCAGCAGCCGGGCGCGGGGGCGCCGCGCGACGAGTGAACCGAGGTAACCGCCGATGGCCGACGAGAGCGTGCTGCATCCGAGCCTGATCGCCCCGGTCGGGCACGTCGAGCCCGTGCCGCGGCGCGTCCGCGGAGTGATCGGCGGGCGCGTCGCCTTCGACACCCGGCGCGCCCTGTACGTGTGGGAGTGGCCCGCCTATCCCCAGTTCTGCATCCCGGTCGACGACCTGGTCGAGGCCGTGCTCACCGACGACCAGCACACCGAGGAGCTGGGTGCCGGGCCCGCGCGGCGCCATTCGCTGCGCGTCGGGTCGCAGGTCCGCGAGGGTGCGGCCTGGGTCTGGGAGGAGGGCGCCCCCGAGCCGCTGCACGGCACCGTTCGTTTCGAGTGGGACGCCCTGGACTCCTGGTTCGAGGAGGACGAGCCGGTCTTCGTCCACCCGAGGAGCCCCTACTCCCGGGTGGACGCACTGCGTTCCTCCAGCACCGTCCGCGTCGAGCTGGACGGGGTCGTCCTGGCGGACGCGCCGGACTGCGTGAAGCTCTTCGAGACGGGCCTGCCGACCCGCTACTACCTCGACCGCATGTACGTCGACCTGACCCGGCTGCGCGGCACCGACACGGTCACCCACTGCCCCTACAAGGGGACGACGAGCAGCTACTGGTCGTTCGACAGCGACATGGCCACCCACGAGGACATCGCCTGGGCCTACGACTTCCCGACCATCCACGCCAACCGCATCGCCGGCATGATCGCGTTCTTCAACGAGCACGTCGACCTGTCCGTGGACGGCACACTGCTGCCGCGCCCCACCGAGCCCGCGCCGAGGGGATCGACCGGCCACAGGCGCTGAAGCCGGCGCCACCGTACCGCCGGGCCACCTGGCTCTCTGCCGGCAGCACCCTTGAAGCCCAGGTCAGCACCGTCGCGTTTGGCGTATGAGCCGGCGATCCGTATGTTTGACACCACTGTCAAACATTGAGTCCGAGAAAGCGGCGGTGGGCACCATGGCGTACGGAAGTTCTGTCGAGATCGTGGAGGCGTTCTGGGACGAGGTCTGGAACGCCCACGCGCCGGAGAGGATCGACGACTTCGTGACCGAGGACTTCGTGATCACCAGTGGCGGCGAGCGCATCGAAGGACGGGAGAACTTCAAGGCGTGGGTCACGGCCTTCCTCGACCGGGTCCAGGACCTCCGACTGGAGGCCGTCGAGACCTTCCAGAACCAGGACGGCACCCGGGTGGCCTCGCGCTGGGTCGTGCACGGCAAGAACAACGGCTTCCTCGGCACCGAGCCCGACCAGCAGCCGATCTCCTTCAGCGGCACCGCCGTCTGGGCGGTCGACGCGGACGGCAAGCTCGTGCACAACTGGGTGGAGCGCGCGTCCTGGGAGTTGTTCCAGCGCCTGACCGGGTCGTCGGCCACCACCGCATGACACGACTCCGCGACGCCGTCGGACGTTCCCGCCCACTGCCGGGTGACCGCTCTCACCTCGCATTTTTCGACGTCCGCACCGGTGCGGAGTTATGTTGGACACCGATGTCGAACAACGCAGTGGATCCGCCGACGAGCCGGTCGGCCGTCGGCGGGACGGCAGAGGGAGTCACGTGGCCGGAGTACGCCGATTCGACGAGCGGGAGACCCTCGGTCTCGCCCTCGAAGTGTTCGGCGCCCGCGGGTACCGCGCGACATCGATGCTCGACCTCGCCGCCGGCACCGGCGTCCAGCGCGGCTCCCTCTACCACGCCTACGGCGGCAAGGAGCAGATCTTCCTGCGGGTGTTCGGTGACTACACCGGGGTGTTCCTGGCCGGCGCGGCCAAGGCACTGCGCACCGGCGACCGGCGGTCGGCACTGCTGGCGTTGTTCGAGTACTGCATCCGGTCGATCACGGCCGGCACACCGTCGCGCGGCTGCCTGTCCACCCGGACCGTGCTCGACGCGAGCGCGGAGGCGCCCCACGTCGAGACCGCGGTGCGCAGCTTCCTGGACGATCTCGAAGACGTCGTGCACGACGGGCTCGAGGCGATCGACGACGGCGACCTCGCCGTCGATCTGCGGTCCGCGGCGCGCCTCGTCGTCACCACGACCCGGGGTCTGGCGGTCATGGAACGCGCGCACCACGGACCCGACGAACTGCGCAACATCGCCGAGGCCCTCGTCACGAGTCTGGCCGGGCCGAACCGAACGGTATGAGCCGGTGCCACCACCACCCCGAGATCACCAGCAGGCCGGGGGCGCTTCGGTCCGAAACGGAGGCCGCAGCGCGCGGCGACGTCCCGGATCGGTGGCGTGATGAGTCGGACCACTGAGGACGCGGCCCCTGACATGCGACTTGTGCCGGGCCCGTATCGTGTGACAGGCGGTAATCGCCACCAGGAGAACCCACACGTGCTGAGTTCGAGACCCGCTGCGGCAGCGTCCGAACGTCCGACCCCGACCGAGCCTTCCCGCACCACGCGGACCCGTCCTGGCGACAGACACCCGATGGGCCGATGTCGCGGAACCTCAGCCGTGATCGCGTCCCCTCCCTCCGCTTCGCTCCGCCGTGACAGGGGCGGGTTGCGGGAGGTGTACCTCGAAACGCAGCCTTGGGGAACCAGATGATCGGCCGGGACGAAGAGATGCGCGTGCTTCGCCGCATGCTGTCGGAGGCCGCGGCCGGGGACGGCGGCGCGCTGCTGGTCCACGGCACCGCCGGTGTCGGCAAGTCGACGCTGCTGCGCACTTTCGGCACCGAAGCCGCGGCAGCCGGCTTCAAAGTGCTGCGTACGTCCGGCGTGCAGACCGAGCAGTGGATGCCGCTCGCAGCACTCCAACTGCTGCTGCAGCCGGTCGCCCGGGGTATCGATGACCTTCCGGACCCGCACCGGCAGGCGCTGGGCATCGCTCTGGGCAACCTGCAGACCGAGCCCGAGATCTTCCGGGTGGGACTCGCCGTACTGGAACTCCTCGCCGACGCGGCCGTACGGCAGCCGCTGCTCCTGCTCGTGGACGACCTGCAGTGGATCGACTCGGCCAGCCGCGATGTGATCAGGTTCGTGGCCCGGCGCACCCGTGACCTCGCCATCCTCGCGGTCGGAGCCGCCCGGACCCAGCCGTTCGACTCGCCCTGGCAGGCCGTCTACTCGGAGCTCGGTCTGGGACCCCTCGACGCGGCGGCCGCCGCCGAGTTGCTCGACGCGAGCGCCCCCGGACTGCCGGCGCATCTGCGTGACCTCATCCTGGAGCGCGCCGCGGGCAATCCGCTGGCCCTGATCGAACTGCCCAAGGCGGCCCAGGGCCGGACGGCTCGGACGGACAGCCTGCCGCTGACCCGGCGGCTGGAGGACGCGTTCGCCGCGCGCACCGACTCGGTGAGCCAGGAGTGCCGCGCGTTCCTGCTGGCCCTGGCCGTCGAGTCGACCGCACCGCTGAACCTGCTGCTCGACGTCGCGAGCCAGCTCTGCGACACGACGGTTTCCGTGGAGGCGGTTCAGGAGGCGGTGGACGCGGGTCTGATCACCCTGGTCGGGCGTATCCCGGAGTTCGGGCACGCGCTGATGCGGTCGGCGATCTACACCCGGGCCTCGGTGGCCGAACGGCTGGCCACTCACCGCGCCATGGCCGTGGCGCTGGAGGCGACGCCCGAACGGCAACTCGCCCACCTGGCCAAGGCCGCGTTCGGCCCCGACGAAGAACTGGCCGGCCGACTGGAGCGTTTCGCCGACGAGTCGCAGGCCCGCGGCAAGACGGCGGCGGCCGTTCCGGCCCTGGTCGAAGCGGCCCAACTCGTCCTGGACGAGAGCCGCCGGGCCGGCCTTCTCGTCCGGGCCGCCGAGCTGTCCAGCGAGGTCGACGACGGCGTGCACACCCAGGTGCTGCTGGAGCGCGCCAGGACGAGCACGCTGGGCCCGGTGGAACGGGCCCGCCTGTTGCTGGTGTCGGACAGGACCTCCGAAGTCATCGATCCGAACCGCCAGATCCAGGACATGGTCACGGCGGCGGGCGGAGCGTTCGACGCGGGAGGCACGGACGCCGCGGAGAACCTGCTGTGGCGCGCCTCGGCGCGTTGCTTCTTCCATGACGGCAACACACATGTACGGGCCCAGACGGCTGCCGAACTGGACCGCTGGAACCCCGATCCGAACGCTCCCCATGTGCTGATGGTGCGGGGGTTCACCCACCCGTATCAGTACGGGGCGGACGTGCTCGCCCGACTCGACGACCTCAGAGTGGATCGTGCCGACGGCAGAGTCCTGCACTTCCTCGGCAGCGCCGCGATGGCCGTCGGTGACCTGCACCGCGCCACGCAGTACTGGGCGCTGGCGTCCTCGGCTTGGCGGTCACAGGGCCGCCTCAGCCTGCTCGCCCGTTCCCTGGCGGGCGCGTGGCCACGGGTGTACTTCGGTCAACTGGAGCGCGTGCGCGAGGAGTCCGCCGAAGGGCTCACGCTGGCCGAGGAGACCGGGGAAAAGGCCTGGATGAACCTCAAGGCGACGGCCGGCCTGGTCGCGGCGCTGCGCGGTGAGTCCGAGGAAGCGACACGGACGATCGGCGCGCTGCGTGCCCGGAGCCTGTTCGCCCATGTGCCGTTCGTCGCCGCGAGGGCGCAGCAGACCGACGCTCTGCTCGCCCTTTTCGAGGGTCATGCGGACCGGGCCTACGATCTTCTCGCCCGTGCGTTCGATCCGACGGATCTGCACTACCACTCGGTGAGTCGCTGGCTGCTCGCGCCGGACCTCGCGGACGCCGCGGTGGCCGCGGGCACCGTCCCGCAGGCCCGGGAACTGCTGTCCGATCTCGCCGAGCTGGCCGGGAGCCTGCCCTCGGAGATGATCGTGACCGCCCACGCCTACACCCGTGCGGTGCTGGCCACCGACGACACGGCGGAGGAGCGGTACGCCGCGGCGCTCGGCGAGCTGCCCGCCCACTGGACCCTGTTGCGGGCCCGCCTGCGCCTGCACCACGGCCGCTGGCTGCGCCGGCAACGCCGCAACGTCGACGCCCGCAGCCCGCTGCGCACTGCCCGCGACGAGTTCGACCGGATCGGCGCGCAGCCCTGGGCCGACCTGGCCCGCGAGCAGCTTCGGGCCGCGGGCGAGGCGAACGTCCGGCGGCAGGCGAACACCAGTGAGCTGCTGTCGGCCCAGGAAATGCAGGTGGCCGAGCTCGCCGCACAAGGGCTGAGCAACCGGGAGATCGGCCAGCGCCTGTTCATCTCGCACCGCACCGTCGGCGCCCACCTCTACCGGATCTATCCGCGGCTGGGCATCACCAGCCGCGGCAGGCTCGCCGCCGCCCTCGCCACCCTCCACGAGGAACGGCCCGCGGCCCACGACGCCGGGAGCACGGGTTGACGATGGCACCGACCGGGCCGGCCACGTGTTGACGTGAGCCGGCAGACGTGCGGCGCCCGGCCGGCGTGAGCCGGTCAGGCGCCGCCCGGACCCGCTACGCCTGGTCCTGCTCCTCGATCGCGGCCGGCCGCAGTTGCGCGGCGCGGATGCGTGCGACGTCGAGCTTGAGGCCACGGTCGAAGCGGTAGACGCCGTTCTGTTCCTGGAAGACGTCGGTCAACTGGGTGTAGCAGTAGCCGAACATGTCGGGGTCCGCCAGCAGCACTCCGGTGAGGCCGCTGAAGCGTGCGTGGAACTCCTCCTCGTCGCCGACCCGTGTGCCGTAGCCCCAGGACTGGGTGCGGTCCTCGCCGGACTGCGCGGCGGCCGCCTCAGGATCCCACCAGATGCCGCCGAACTCGCTGACGAAGTACGGCTGGCCCCGATAGGGCACGGAGTAGGGCGCGCCGCTCTCGTAGGCGTTGACGAAGGGTTCGCCCTTGGCGAGTCCCGACATCTGCTGCCGGAAGGCCTCGGGGTCCTGCTCGTAGCTGTGCGAGTCGTAGATGTCGGTCTCGTCGACCCGGTGGGCGTAGCCGGAGGCGTCGATGACCGGCCGCGTGGTGTCCATGGCCTTGGTGGCCAGGAACATCGCCCGGGTGACGGCGTCGAGCTGGGTGATGCGGTCGTGCAGTTTCTGGTACGTCTCGTTGAGCGGGCACCAGCCGATGATCGAGGGGTGCGAGTAGTCCCGCTCCAGCGCTTCCAGCCACTGGGCGACGTAGGAGGCGTCGGGCTGCTGGTTGTCGCCCGAGGAGCCGCCCGTCTCGCAGCCCCAGTCGCCGAACTCGCCCCAGACCAGATAGCCGAGGCGGTCGGCGTGGAAGAGGAAGCGCTCCTCGAACACCTTTTGGTGCAGGCGCGCGCCGTTGAAACCGGCGGCCATGGCGAGTTCGATGTCCCGCACCAGGGCCTCGTCGGTCGGGGCGGTCATCAGACCGTCCGGGTACCAGCCCTGGTCGAGGACGAGACGCTGGAAGACGGGGCGGCCGTTGAGGGTGACCGCCTTGCCCCGCAGGCCCACGGAGCGCAGGCCCGCGTAACTCACGGCGCTGTCGACCACCTGGCCGGCGGCGTCGAGGAGTTCCAGCCGCAGGTCGTACAGGTGCGGGTCCTCCGGGCTCCACTCGCGCCGCCTGTCGTCGGGCACCGGCAGATACAGGCGCGGGGCGAGATCGAGGTCGGCGCGCGCCTGCGCGCTGCTCACCTCGCCGTGGCCGTCGCTCAGGACTGCGCGCACGCGGTGTCCGGGCCGGTTGCCGGACAGGGGCAGTTCGAGGTGGAACGCGGATCCGGCCAGGTCGGGGGTGATGCGGGGACGCCGCAGGTGCACGTCGGAGACGGGTTCCAGCCAGACGGTCTGCCAGATACCGGTCACCCGCGTGTAGTTGCAGTCGTGGTTGGCGTACTGGACGGCCTGCTTGCCCCGTGCCTGCGGGCCGGACCTGGGGTCGCGGGCCCGGACGGTGAGGACGACTTCCTCCCCCGCCCCGGCGAGGTCACCGAGATCGGCGGTGAAGGGGGTGAAGCCGCCCCGGTGCCGGGCGACCTCCTTGCCGTCGGCCCACACGGTGGTGTCGTGATCGACGGCGCCGAAGTGCAGCAGCACACGGCGTCCGGCCCACTCCGCCGGCAGCGTGACGGCACGGCGGTACCAGACGGCCTCCAGGAAGTCGGTGTCGCCGATACCGGACAGCTCGGACTCGGGCGGGAAGGGGACGAGGATCTCGTCGCGCAGTTCACGGCCGAGGAGGCCGCGTTCGAGGCCGCTGTCCCCCCGGTCGGTCTCGAACTGCCAGGCGCCGTTCAGGTTGAGCCAGTCGCGGCGCACGAACTGCGGTCGCGGATACTCCGGGCGCGGTACGGAGTTGATGGACACACATGCTCCAGTCGATCGGACGGCCGGCGTGCTGCCGCCGTGCCTTGAGTTGACAGCGAGGGGGGTGAGGTCAGGAGCCGCCGAGGCCGGTGGTGGCCACGGAGTTGACGATGCGGCGCTGGAAGAGGAGGAACACCACGATCAGCGGCAGTGCCGCCAGCAGCGCGGACGCCATGGACTGCGCGTACTGCACGCCGTAGGCGTCCTTCACGGTGGCCAGTCCCACCGGAAGGGTCATCAGGTCCGGGTCGTTGGTGACGATGAACGGCCACATGAAGTTGTTCCAAGCCCCGATGAACACGAAGATCGCGACCGCGGAGACGATCGGCCGGGACAGCGGCAGCACGATCGAGAGGAAGACCCGGAACTCGGAGGCACCGTCGATGCGTGCCGCCTCCTCCAGCTCCCGGGGGATGCCGTCGAAGAACCGCTTGAGGATGAACACCATCATGGGGGCCACGACCTGGGGCAGGATGACCGCCGCATAGGTGTCCACCATGTTGAACAGCAGCATCTGCTCGAACAGCGGCACGACGAGAAGCTGCGGCGGGATCAGGATGGCGGCGACGGTGACGGCCAGCAGGGCGCGTCGCCCGCGGAAGGTTCCGCGGGAGAAGCCGTACGCGGCCAGGGTGGAGACGACCACGGTGATCAGTGTGACCAGTCCGGCGATCAGGAAGCTGTTGAAGGCCCAGACGGGCACGTTCCCGCGTTCCAGTATCTGCTCGTACGCCTGCGTGGTGAAGGCACCCTTGATCGGGGACAGTCCCGGTGTGGCCACGTCCTGCTCGCTCTGCAGGGAGGTGGCGATCGCCCACAGGAACGGCAGCAGCCACAGGGCGGCGAGGACGGCCAGCGCGGTGCCGGCCAGGACGCGCGGCAGCCGGCCGTGGCCCAGGAGCAGAGGGGAGCCCACCGTCTCGTTGGGCGGACGACGCCGTGCTCGGACGGTCGTTGCGGTTGCGGACACGGGTCAGTCCTCCTGACGGAAGAGGCGGAGCTGCACGAGGGAGACGACGATGACGACGGCGAAGAAGAGATAGGAGATCGCGGAGGCGTAGCCGAGCCGGTAGCCGGTGAATCCGACGTCGTAGACGTACTCGAGGATGGGGCGGGTGGAACCGTTCGGGCCGCCCTTGGTGAGGATGTAGATCTGGTCGAACACCTTCAGTGAGGCGAGGATCTGGAGCATGGCCACCAGCGCGGTGGTCCGGCCCAGTTGCGGCAGCGTGATGGACCACAGGCGCCGCCACGCCCCCGCGCCGTCCAGGGCGGCGGCCTCGTCGTAGGTCGACGGCAGGGACTGGAGTGCGGCGAGGTAGAGCAGGAAGTTGAAGCCGACCGTCCACCAGACGGTGAGGCCGGCGATGGACCACATCGCGACGGCTTCGTCCGACAGCCAGCCGACGGGGCCGACGCCGAAGGTGTCGAGGAACTGGTTGGCCAGGCCGAGGTCCGGTTGGTAGAGCCAGGTCCAGATGAGCGTCACCACGGTCACGGGCAGCAGATAGGGGGCGAAGAACGCCAGTCGCCAGGCCCACTGACCGGCGAGCCCGCTGTGCACCAGCAGCGCCATCGCCAGCGCGATCAGCACGAGCGGAACGCTGGAAATGGCGGTGAAGAACACCGTGTTGCCGAGGCTGCTCCAGACGTCCGGATCGCCCAGCGCCTCGGCGTAGTTGTCGAAGCCGACGAACGACGTCTCGCGCAGGGAGAGCGAACTGTCGGTGAAGCTCATCCACAGTCCCTGGACGACCGGCCAGACCAGGAAGAGGCCGAAGACGAGCAGGAACGGCAGCACGAAGACCAGTCCGGTGCCGGAGTTCATACGGATCCGGCGGCCGGCCCGCCGTCCGCCGTCGGTCGGGGACGCGTCCGGGCCTGTCTGTGCTTCGGCGCCGAGGGGTGCGGTGGTGGTCACGTCGGTCACTCCTTTCAGTCGTCAGGCCACCGGATTGGGCTGCCGCAGCAGCGTGTTCGCTTCGCTGACCATCTGGCGGACGGCCTTCTCGGCGGACGTGTTGCCCAGAAGCGCCGACTGGAGGGGCTGGCACATCCGGTTCTGGAAGTTCGAACCGGCGCCGGTGAACCAGTTCGGCGGATCGAGCACCGCCACCCGTCCGGCGTCCGCGTACGAGGACTGGGGATCGAGGGCCGCGTACTCCGGCTCGGCGAGCACGGGCTGGTACGCGGGGATGTGACCGGCGCTCGCCCAGGTCAGGCTCTGCTTGAGCATCTCGGCGACGTAGCGGTGCGCCTCACGGCGGCGCGCCGGGTCCGGGCTCTCCTGGTGCGGGAGGACGAAGGCGTGGCTGTCGGTGTAGACCGCCGGCTCGTCGAAGACCTGCGGGAACGGCGCGGCTCCCAGCGGGATGCCCGACTTCTTCAGGGTCGGCAGCTCCCATTCGCCGACCATGAGCATGCCGCCGCGTCCGCTGACGAAATTGGCTATCGCGCCGTTGTAGTCGAGGTTGTTGGGGTTGCTCCGGCCGTCGAAGAGCTGCTGCATGAACGACACGACCCGCACGGCGGCGTCCACGTCGATCTCCGCCCGCCCTCCGTCCGGCAGTGTGAAGGCGGCACCGGTCTGCGCGTAGAGGGCGGCGAACAGGCGCCAGGTCTGCGCCGTGTCGGTGACGTGGCCGAAGAGGATGCCGGCCTCTCCGTTGGCCTCGGCGAGGGCCTTGCCCGCCTCCAGCAGCGCCTCCGGCGAGCCCATCGGGGCCAGTTCCTGCGAGGAGTCGAGAAGACCCGCCCGGCCGGCGGCTTCCTTGTCGTAGAACACGATGAACGGGTGCACGTCGAGCGGGACGGCGTAGGTGGCGTCGTCGTGCTGCGTGCGCGCCCAGACCGCGGGGGTGAAGTCCCGCCGGGTGACTCCGAACTCGGCCAGTACGTCGAGGTCGAAGGGGTCCAGCAGGCCGCCGGGGGCGTAGCCGGCCAGGCGGGACAGATGGGCCACGGCCACGTCGGAGGCACGTCCTCCGGCGGCGGACATCGCGAGCTTGGTGTAGTACGACGGACCCCAGTCCAGGATCGTGCGATCGATCTCGAAGCCCCGTGATCCCCCGGACACGGCCTTGATCATGTCGTCCATCAGCATGCCGTCTCCGCCCTGGAACAGGTCCCAGACGCTCAGCGCGGAGGCGTCGGAGGCCGAGGCCGGTGCGGCACAGCCGGACAGCGGGCCCGCGGCGAGCAGCGCGCCAGCGGCGGCCATGCCGTGGCGCAGTAGCCGGCGGCGGGAGAAGCGGTGCGCCGGGCCGGACGCCGACGGCACTTCTGGGACAGGGAAGCGGGAACTCATCACGGACCTTTCGACGGCCGGACACGCATGCCGTACCGGCGATGGCCACGCGAGAGCGGACCATCGCGCACGGCAGACGGGGCGCACCATGTGAAACGGTGCGGTGGCAAGTTTTTACATCGATGTACATTGGCTGTAAAGAGTCTGCGGGACACCGCCCGGAAGCCCAGGACCGGCCCGACCGGCAACCGCCGGTCGGGCCTGCGGCGCGCCCGCCCTAGACTCAGTGGCGGCGAGGGGCAGGGAGGTTGCGGTGGCACGGCCCAGGATCAAGGACGTCGCACGACAGGCGGGGGTGTCGGAAAAGACGGTGTCCAATGTGATCAACGACTACGTCCACGTGTCCGACCGGACCAGACGCGCGGTGCAGGAGGCGATCGAACACCTCGGCTACAAGGTGAATCTGGCCGGCCGTCACCTGCGCCAGGGCCGCACCGGCATCATCGCCCTCGTCGTGCCCGAACTCGACGTCCCCTACTTCGCCGAACTGGCCCGGCACGTCATCCGCGAAGCCGAACAGCGCTCCCTGACCGTGCTGATCCACCAGACCGGAGCGGACCGCGACCACGAACTGGCGGCACTGGCCGGATTCGGTTCGACCTTCGTCGACGGGGTCATCCTCAGTCCGCTCGCCCTGACCGCCGACGATCTGCGCGACCGCGCCGGCGCGCCGCCGACCGTGCTGCTCGGCGAACTGCTGGAGGAAGGCGCGGACCATGTCGCCATCGACAACGAGAAGGCCGCGCGGCAGGCGACCGAGCATCTGATCGGCCTCGGCCGCCGCACGATCCTGGCCGTCGGCGGCCGTGACGACGCGGGGCTCGGCACGGCGGAGGCCCGCACCCGCGGCTACCGCGCCGCCCTCACCGAAGCGGGCATCCCCTTCGATCCGGCCGCCCTGCTGCCCGTGACGTCGTTCCGTATGCCCGACGGCGCCGACGCCGTGGCCTCGGCGCTGCACCGCGGCGCGCGACCGGACGCGCTGCTGTGCTTCAACGACCAATTGGCGCTGGGCGCGCTGCGGGCGCTGCACGAGCAGGGACTCCGGGTGCCCGAGGACGTCGCCGTGATCGGATTCGACGACGTGGAGGGCGGCCGGTTCAGCGTACCGACGCTCAGCACCGTGGCCCCGGACAAGGCCGCGGTCGCCAAGGTCGCCGTCGAACTCCTGCAACTCAGGATGGACGAGGCCGCGGGGTCGGCCACGGCGGAGGCCGCCGTGCCGGACGTCCGCTCCCCTCAGGACCTGGTGGTGGCCCACCGTCTCGTGCTGCGCGAGAGCACCGAGGGACGCGTCCGGAGCTGACGCGCGTGCCGCCGTGCCGAGTGCGTGGCCACCCCACCGGGACCCGGTGACGGAGTCCGCCCGGGCCGCCGGGCGGCCGCACCGACGCCGGGGCGGCCGACCGTCGGCACACCGTCCCCGGTGGCTCGTGGCGGCGCGGCGGGGTGGACGCGGCGCCGGGGCCATCAGGGTGGTGCAAGGCCGTGTCGGGCCGCCGTCGCGGGTCCGGTTGGCCATGCTGACCGGGACAGGCACCCTTCGCGGCGATGAGGAGCACGGCATGCCGACGGACCCGGTCGGACGATTCTTGGCGGCTTTGGACCCCGAACACCGGAAGGACATCGGCGCCAGGCCCCGCGAGGAGCAGGAGCAGCTCGCCGCGGCGTGGGAGCGCGAACTGGAGTCGGACGACGAACTCGACACCCTCGACGAGCTCTCCCCGCCCGCGGCCGAGGCAGAGGCGGCCCGCCGCGTCCTGGAGCGCGAGACGGACTAGACAGGGCGAGGTCCCGCGGACGGCGCGTCGACGGCCGGCTCATCGGACAGGGTGTCGGCGCGGCCGGCGGACGGGCGGTGTTCTCCCCGTACCGCTCGTCAGACCGCGGCGCGGGCCGCGGCCCCCAGGCGGGTGTAGGCCTGCCGGGGCGTGAGCTCCTCGTGCCGCCCGGCGCAGACGACCACGGCCTCGACGGGTTCGCCGCAGTCGCGGTGGCGAATCTCCAGGGGCGGGCCCTCCGGGTCCGCGGCGTAGCGGTCGCCCCACTGCTTGAGGGCGATCATCGCAGGCCACAGGTCCCATCCCTTGCGCGTGAGCCGGTACTCGTTGCGGGTGCGGCTGCCCGGCTCGCGGTACGGGACGGTGTCCAGGATCCCGGCCGCGACCAGCTTGCGCAGCCGGTCCGCCAGCACCGCCTCGGACACCCCCATGTGACGGCGGAAGTCGTCGAAACGGCGCACGCCGCTCATGGCGTCGCGCAGCACCAGCAGCGACCACTTCTCACCGACGAGGTCGAGGGTCCGCTGCACCGTGCAGTTCTCGGTACTGGTGTCCAGCCAGGTCATACGGCCATCCTAGGCTGGCTTCGCCATTGACAGCCAGAGGTGCGACTGGCTAACTTCGAAAGTCACAGTCAGCGGAAGGAACAGCCATGGCGAGGTCACGCACGTTCGAATGGGGGGACCCCATGGTTTCCGCGGCCGCCGTCGGCCGGGCCAGCGGACTGGAATTCCTCCGCGACGTGCTGGCGGGACGCCTCCCCGCCCCGCCCATCGCCGCGACCCTCGGATTCACCCTGGAACAGGTCGACGCCGGTCACGCGGTCTTCGCTCTGGAGCCGGGTGAGGAGCACTACAACCCCATCGGCAGCGTCCACGGCGGCGTCTACGCCACCCTGCTCGACTCCGCGGCCGGGTGCGCCGTCCAGTCCGTGCTCCCGGCCGGAATGGGCTACACCTCGCTCGACCTGAACCTGAAGTTCCTGCGTCCGATCACCGTCGACACGGGCAAGGTCCGCGCCATCGGCACCGTCCTCAACCACGGCCGGCGCACCGCGCTCGCCCAGGCCGAACTGTTCGACGCCACGGACCGCCTGCTCGCCCACGCCACGAGCAGCTGCATGCTGTTCCCCGTCCCTGGCCGGGAGACGACTCCGCGGTGACCACGCCGGCACGCGCCGGCTGTGCCGCGTCCCGTCACGAGGCGGGACGCGACACGACCGGTGTCACGGTCCCCCGTTCTCGGGCCCGTTCGAGCGTGCCGGTGGTGTACCGGGTCAGTGGGCGCGGGTCGGCAGGCTGACGGTGGAAGGGTGGTCGGGGTCGTGGAACACCTGCTGGGTCGCGGCCTCCAGACGGGTGGCCGTGCGCCGGGGTTCGCCCGTGCCCGGGTTGCGGTTGTACTGCGGGAACGCGCCGCTGGAGATCTGCAGCCGGATGCGGTGGCCGCGGCGGAACAGATAGGCCGTGGGCGCCAGGGTGACGGCGACGCGTGAGAGTTCGTCGGCCCCGGTGACACCGCTGATGCCGTCACAGATGTTCGTCGAGCGGCCTGACGCGTCGACGTCGCAGACGCGCACGAACACATCGGCGTGCGGCAGGCTGGAGCGGAACCAGATGTCCGCGCTGACCTCCCCGATCATCTCGACGTCGTCGGTGAGGATGTCGCTGGTGTAGGTCAGCACGTCGTGGCGGGCTTCATGCGCGGTGTTGTCGACGCGGCCTGCTTTGACGCCGGGCAGCAGACGCAGTCCGCCGACGGCGGGGGTGGGGTCGGCCGGGTCGTAGCGATAGGAGTCCGGCGCCGACTCCGAGGGCGCGTCGAGAGCCAGACGTCCGGCGGGGTGCAGATGGAGTTTTTCCGGCGCGTAGCCCGGCGGGGGCCAGGCGGGCAGATCGCGCCACTGCTCGGCGCCCATGACGAACACGCGCACCGGCGCCCGGTCGTCGGGGACGGTGCCGCGCGCGTGGGCGAGCCCGAACCCCAGGATCTCGTCGAGGATCGGCTTCACGACCGAGGCCGAGTTGTGCGACCACGGACCGATGGTGAGACGGGGCCGGCGGCCCGCGGCCTGAAGCAGGGCGTAGTCACGCAACTGGCCCGGCAGGAACACGTCGTGCCAGCCGGCGATCAGGCTGGCGGGGACGGTCACGTGCGGGACCCGTTCGCTGGCGTCGGTCCCGTACCAGAACGGGGAGTCGGTGTCGTAGACGATGAAGTTCTGAATGATGTCCGACTGACGGCCGAGCAGGGAGTTGTCGGCGTCGCACAGCGGCAGCACCTTTTCGGCCCGGCGCCGCCGGCGAGCACCCAGCAGGAACCTGGCCGTGGCCCAGCGCCGCCGCTGCGCCTCCACGAGCACGCCCCAGCCGAACGCCGATTCCAGCGCGAACGCGTCCTTGCGCAGGAACGCCAGGCCCAGCGCCGATTCGGTCATCGCGGGAATCATCGCCTTGACCTGCGCGGGCAGTTGGTCGGCCATGGCCCACTGCGTGTATCCCAGGTAGCTGGGGCCGCACAGCACCAGCGATCCGTCGAACCACGGCTGCTTGCAGACCCAGTCGACCGTGTCGATCCCGTCGAGCCGCTCATGGCGCAGCGGGTCGAAGGTGCCGCCCGACCCGGACGTGCCCCGCGTGCTCTGCAGCAGCACCTGAAAGCCCCGTTCGGCCAGGGGCCGGACCAGTTGCAGCGCGAACGGCCCCCCGCGTCCGTACGGGCTGCGCAGCAACGCGGTCGGCAGGTCCTCGCCACCGGCGCGCGGCGCCCATCGGTCGGCCAGCAGCACGGTGCCGTCCCGCATCGGGACCTCGAGGTCGCGCTCGACCACCAAGTCCCGGGTCTTCGGCGCCGGCAGTCCCCGCAGCCGCTCGACGAGCAGACTGGTCAGGGGTGGTGTTTTCATTCAGGTTCCTCGGTGTACGTACGTGCTGGGCCGCGATGCGCGCCGCTGAGAACGGACTGGATCCGCACCAGGCGTGCGGCGAATTCCTCGGGATCCAGCCAGGTCGGCCCGTCGACCAGCCATTCGGTCAGCGCCATCGCCATGCCGCCCGTGAAGAAGTCCGCCACCTCGCCGACGATCTGTTCGTCGAGGTCGCCGAAGAGCTGACGGGCACTGGAGACGCTCTGCTGGCGGAACAGGCTGACCACCGTTCTGATCGCGCTGTACGCGCACGATCCGGTCAGCAGGGGGCGATAGAACGATCGGTGCTCGGCGAAGTGGCGGGCCACCGCGAGCGCGGTCGGCGCATCTTCCAGCTCCTGCGGCAGTTGTGTCAGCAGTTCCCGGGTGACGAGGTCCACCGCGGCCGCGATCAGCACGCCGTCACGGTCCCCGAAGTGCAGGTACAGCACCCGCCGGCTCACGTCCGCGGCCTCAGCCAGTTCGGTCGCGGACACCGCGGTCGTGCCGCGCTCGCCGACCAGCCGCACCGCCGCCGACAGCAACGCCGACCGGGACCGCTGAACCCGCCTGTCCCGCACCTCGGGCCCGACCGGTAGATGGAACTCCATATTTCAATCTTGCACGACTGTCACCGAATGCACAAGTGTTACTTATCGGGGGACGGGAGGTGCCGGGTACACCGAGCGGCCTGTGGCGGGGAGTCCGCGGCCCTGCCCTTCGACCGGCCCGACCGGCCCCTGGAAGTCACCGCGGTCCTGGCCTCTCCGGCGGCGCACCGTCGTGGACGCCTGACTGAACGTGCTTGTCCACCAGGGACAGCAGCGCCCGCGCCGCGGGACTGAGCCTGCCGTGGGCGGCGGTGGCGATGCCGGTCTCCCAGAACAACGGCGGGCCGGCGACCCGGAGCACCCGCACGGCCGGATCGCCCACCGGGGCGGCGAAGGCGGGCACCACGGCCACGCCCAGACCGCCGCGGACGTAGGCGGGGGCGGTGACGACGTCCGGCACCTCGATGACGACCCGCCGCTGGAGCCCGGTGGCCGCCATCCGCTCGTCGACGACGATGCGGTTGCCGTAGCCGACGGGCGAATCGATGAAGTCCGCGCCGGCCAGATCGCGCAGGTCCACCTCGGGACGCGGGGCGAGCGGATGGTCGGCAGGGAGCAGGGCGACCATCGGCGTGCTGGTCAGGCGCCGAACGTTCAGACCGGGCAGCGGGCCCGGCAGCGCGAGGAACGCCATGTCCAGGCTTCCTTCCTCCAGCCTCTCCGCGAGCCCCGCCGAGCCGCGGGCGGCGGCCTGGAGCGTGAGGCGGACACCGGGATGCGTCGCGTGGTATTCGGCGAAGAGTGCGGGAAGGTCGACCACGCTGTGCACGGACAGCGTGCCGATGGTCACCGAGCCCTGCAGTCCGCCCTGCGCCCGGGCCACCGCGTCACGCGCCGCCTGCGCCGCCTCCACGGCCCGTCTGGCCTGCGGAATCAAGGCGGCACCCGCCTCGGTGAGCGTGACCTTCTTCGACGTACGGTCGAAAAGCCGCGCGTCGAGGTCGCGCTCCAGCGCCCGGATCGAGGCGGAGACGCCGGACTGCACCACGTGCAGCCGCTGAGCGGCCCGGGTGAAGTTCAACTCCTCGGCCACTGCCAGGAAGTACTCCAGGTGTCGCAGCTCCATGAAAACCATCATCCATCGTGCTGGATACGAGCACGAACAGGTGTTGGACGTGATGGTTGGTCCCGCCCATCGTGGAGGGGAAAGTTGCAACGCATCACCCAGGAGTGTCTCCATGACGGTCACGTCATCCGCCGGACCGGACCGGTCGCAGCCCTCCCACGGCGCGCACCGCCACACACGGGCCGGGAAGGTCGGGCACGGAAAGGCCTTCTGGCTCATCGCCTTCGCCTACATGATCAACCTGGCCCACTCCGCCGTACCCGCGCCTCTGTGGTCCATCTACCAGGAGCAGCACGGTTTCTCGACCTTCACGATCACAGTCGTCTTCGCGTCCTACTCGATAGGCGTGATCATCAGCCTCTTCCTGGTCGGCCATCTGTCCGACTGGCACGGCCGCCGGCGCCTGCTGCTGATCGGAGTGCTGACCGGGGCAGTCTCGGCCCTGATGGCCGTGACCTCCACCGCGCTGCCCGTGCTGATCGTGACGCGTCTGGTCGTCGGCTTCGGCATCGGCATGGTGACCGCGACCGCCACCGCCTATCTGATCGATCTGCACGGAAGGGCCCGGCCGGGCGCTTCACGCACCCGCGCGGACATCGTCGCCACCGTCGCGAACGTCGGCGGGCTGGCCATCGGTGCGCTGGTCGGCGGGCTGCTCGCCGAGTACGTCGCCGGCCCGCTGCGCACCCCGTACCTGCTCTTCCTGGGGCTGCTGCTGGTCAGCGCGATCGGCGTGGTCCTCAGCCCGGAGACGGTCGAGCTCTCGCGGACGCGCCCGCCGTACCGCCCGCAGCGTGTGTCGGTGCCCCACGCGGCCCGCGGCACGTTCTTCGCCGCCTCGGCGGCCACGTTCGCCGCGTTCGGCGCGTTCGGGCTGTTCACCTCGCTGGGCCCCGGTTTCATCGCCGGCACCCTGCACGAGCCCTCCCGCACCCTCGCCGGGCTGGCCGCCTTCATGGTCTTCGGTGCCGCTGCCGTCACCCAGACGAGCCTGCTGGGCGTCGCCCAGCGCAAACTGCTGACCTACGGCTTGCTGCTGATGCCGCTCGGGCTGATCGCCGTCACGGCCGCCGTTTGGCAGGCGGACCTCGCCCTGTTCCTCGGCGCAGGTGTCATCACCGGCGCCGGCGCGGGCCTGCTGTTCAAGGGAAGCGTCAGCACCGTACTCGGACTGGCGGAGCCCGAGTCCCGCAGCGAGACCCTGGCCGGCCTGTTCCTCGCCGCGTACAGCGGGCTGGCCCTGCCCATCCTGGGCATCGGCGTCGCCACCCGGTTCATCTCCGACAAGACGGCGCTGATCGGTTTCACGGCCGTGCTGATCACCCTCTGCGCGGTCGGCACACGTCGTCTGCTGAGCCCGCGCCACACCGCGTCGGCGGCGTTGCCGAGCACACAGGCGCGGTACGAGAGCGCCACCGACATCTGAGCCCCACGGCGCGCGGGGACGGCCGGCCGCTTCTTCGTTCCCACGGCGGACACCCGGCGGCACGCGACGCGTTCACCGTGGGGCGCGTCGCCCCGGTGTCAGGCCCCGAGGCGACGCCGGTCCCCCTCGTCCCACTTACGGGTGTCGCGCGGCTCGACGTACGGCTCCCGGTCCGCGCGATGAACTCCGGCCCCGGCACGCCGACGGACGAGCTCGGCGTCGAACTCCAGCCCCAGGAGAATCGCCAGGTTGGTGATCCACAGCCAGATCAGAAAGATGATCACGCCGGCGAGGGTGCCGTAGGTCTTGTTGTAGGAACCGAAGTTGGCCACGTACAGCGCGAACCCGGCGGAGGCGACCATCCAGATCACGATGGCGAGCAGGCTGCCCGGTGTGATCCAGCGGAAGCCGCGTACCTTGGCGTTCGGGGTCGCCCAGTACAGCAGGGCGATCATGACGGTGACCAGGAGCACCAGCACCGGCCACTTCGCGATCGACCAGGCGGTCAGCCCCGCGTCCCCGATGCCGAGTGCGGTGCCCACCTGCCGTGCGAGAGCTCCCGTGAACACGACGATCACCGCGCTGAACACGGCCATCACCATGAGCACCAGAGTCACGCCGACCCGGACGGGCAGCACTTTCCACACCGGACGGCCCTCGGGTATGTCGTAGACCGCGTTCGCGCTGCGGATGAATGCGGCGACGTAACCGGACGCCGACCAGACCGCGAGCGCCAGCCCCACGATCGCCGCGATCGAGCCGAGGCCTGCGGTGCCCTGCAACTGCTGCACCGCGCTGCGCAGAAAGTCCTGGGCGGGGCCCGGGGCCAGGCGCTGGATGTTGTCCAGCACCTGCTGCGTCGCCGACGGTCCGACGATGCCGAGCAGCGACACGAGCGCGAGCAGCGCGGGGAAGAGGGCCAGGATCCCGTAGTAGGTCAATGCCGCTGCCCGGTCGGTCAGCTCGTCCTTCTTGAACTCCCGGAGGGTGCCCGCGAACACCTCTTTCCAGGAACTCCTGGGCAGCTCCGCCGGGCTGTCCGGGTCCCGCCGCTCCACCTGTTCGCCGGGTCCCTCGGCAGCCGGTGGCCGCTGCGCCGCCTGCGCGCCGGCCCCTTCGGCGTCCGGTGGCCGCTGCACCGCCCGTTCTCCGGGTCCCTCGGCAGCCGGGGACCGCTGATCGTCCGGCGCCGCGGTGGCGGGCCTCCGCACGCTCTCGTCCGCACGGCCGGCCGCGGCGCGCGCGCCATGCCGTCCGTGCCCCTTCAATGTTCGTACCATTCCGTACGGGTATCCGGACCAGCGGCCGCTCATACCCGAAAACGGAACATATCGGGTCTTTCTACTTCGGTGCGCTCCTCAAGGCCCCCGGCCGCCCCTGCCTCACCCGCGTGCCGACGGGAGCGGCACGTCCGGGAGGCCGGTCAACGCGAGTGCGCGGGAATGTTCCGCACTTGCTCCAGCACGTCCCGGTCCTTCGGGCGCGCACCCCGCGAGAACCATTCGGCACCCTGGCCGAGCCACAGACCGCGGTACTCCCTGGTGCCCTCCAGACCAAGCGCCTGGGTGCCCGACTCCCAGCCGCAGCAGTCGCAGATGATGTGGGTCGGCCAGGTGTCCTCGAAGAACTGACTGCCGTCCGTGTAGCCGCAGACACGGCACACGTCCTCGTCCTCGACACTGCGCATGGGACCGTCCTCCGGGGCGGAGGCGCGGCCGGACGCCGTCACCACCGCACCGTCGGAAGTGACGCCGGTACGTCCACCGTGGAGCCGCACATCCCAGCCGGTCGGTTCCAGGTCGCTCCCGTCGAGATCCTCCGTCTCGTCCCGGCTGAAGCCGAGAGCCCGCAGGCGGTCCGACGTGGACCCGCGAAGTGTCAGGCGAATCCCGAAGGCAGCATCTCAGAGGCGCGACGGCAGGGCCCCCGGTCGTGCACGACCACCTCGCCGTGCGGCGCGAGGCCGCACGCAGGTGCTCCGCCGACGCCGCCCTCCGCGCCGACGGCGCTTCGGCCCACAGGGCCGGCCGGACATGCCGACAGGGAGCCAGAGCCATCGCCGCGAACTCCTTCGTGAACACCTGTGCAGAGCCGCGGCAGTTCAAGCCGAACCGCGTGCGAAGCGCTTTCGGATTTCCGGGGCAGGGCGGTCCTCGCCCCGCCCCGGGCCGGTCGTGCCGTTCACGGTCCGTCGCTGTTGCCCGTCACGGCCGGCTCGCCGTGCCGGTCACAGCTGCGCAATGTCGCCCTCGGGCAAGGTCAGGCCCCGCCGGAACCGGCACTCCGCCGTGGCCACGATCGTCTCGCTGACGTCCCGGGGCCTCCAGCCCAGTACCGATCGGGCCTTCTCGTTGCTGATGACGGGGATCCGGCCCTGCAACGTCGCGGCGTCCCGAAGTGCCGGTTCGGTCTTCGCGGCCTCGCGAACCTGCTCGATGGGCAGTTCTGCGGAGGGCAGCAGTCCGGCCGCGGCGGGAAAGTGCTCGCGCAGGATCCGCGCCATGCCGAACAGGCTGATCGACGATCCGCTGACGGCGATGAACCGCTCCCCCGCCGCCTTCGGGTGGACCATGGCGCGCAGATGCAGGTCCACGACGTCGCGTACGTCGACGACACCGAAGTACATGACCGGCACCACGGGCATCCGCCCGGTCAGCATGTTCTCGACCAGGCCGATCGAGCCGGACGGCCGGTCGCCCAGCTGGGGACCGAAGATGCCGGTGGGATTGATCACCGCCAGCTCGATGTCTCCCTGGGCGCGGACATACTCCCAGGCCGCGCGCTCGGCCAGCACCTTCGACTTGTGATAGGCGGGCAGGCCCTCGGTGTCCGGGTCGGTCCAGTCCGCCTCCGAGTAGTTGTTGTCGGGCTTCACGGTGTAGCCGACCGCGGCGTAGGACGACGTCATCACCACGCGTGGCACACCTGCCTCGCGCGCCGCGGCGATGACCCGCAGCGCGCCGTCACGGGCGGGGAGGACGAGTTCGTCCTCCGTCTCGGGCGGCGTGAGCGGAAAGGGTGACGCGTGGTGCAGCACATGACTGACACCGTCCATCGCCTCCGCCCAGCCGGTGCCGGCTCCGAGGTCGGCGACGGCGAACTCCAGCCGGTCGGCCGGCTCGACCTCGGCGTACCGGAGCGCACCCCGTACCTCGGCTTCCTGTCCGGCTCGCCGGACCGTCACCCGGGCCCGGTAGCCCTCACGCAGCAGCCGGGCCACCGAGTGGCTGCCGACGAGCCCGGTGGCGCCTGTGACCAGTACCGTCTCGTGCCTCGCGATGACGTCGGTGGGATCTTCTGTGCTCAACTTGTTCAGTCCTTCAGTGTGCGAATCGTTCCACTACGCGCACGACGTCGTCGATCGCCCGCTCCTCGGCGACGCGGTCCCCGCGGACGCGGGCGTCCCACAGGTCGGCCTTGCCCCGCAGATACGTCAGGCGCAGCTGAAGCTGCTCGATGTCCGCGGCCAGCTTCTCGGCCTGTGCGGAGAACAGGTCCCGCTGCTCGGCCGCCGCGGAGTCGCCTCGAGCGAGCAGGTCCAGATAGCGGCGCATCCCGCTGACCGACATTCCCGCCGAACGCAGGCAGGACAGTGCCTCGACGCGGTCCGCGGTCGCCGGCCCGTATCGGCGGTGACCACTGGACTCGTCCCGGGCGACCTCTCCCAGCAAACCGATCTTCTCGTAGTAACGCAGCGTGGGCTCACTGAAACCCGATCGCCGTGCCATCTCCTGGATGGTCAGATCCCCGGCTTGCTCTCTGGTCGCTCCTGCCATGTGGAGAGCCTCCGATACCTGAAGCGCTTGAAGTCAACCCGGCCACACTCGCGATCTTGGTGCCGCGGACGGACGGGCCGCGGCACGGAGGTCATCCCATCATCCGGCGGGAAGGCGTCCGGGCCGCCGCGCCACCCCGGGGTGAGTGCTGCTCGCGCATGCGCGGGCGGCCGTCGGCGGGTCCGGCCCGGCGGCTCCTCGGCGCCCGTCGAACCGAGCGCCGCGGCGGGGACGCGCGGCCTCGGTGCCGGCCCTACTCCGCGGTCTTGCGGGCGAGCGCGTTGTTCTCGATCGAGTTGTGCACGCTGAAGCTCACGGCGTCCGACCGGTAGCGGTCGTCCGACCACTCCACCGGCCGCCCTTCGTGCGTCGTCGTCACCCGTCGCACCCGCAGCAGCGGGCTGGTACGCCGGATGCCGAGCAGGTCGGCGTCCTGCGCACCGGCGGCGACCGCGTCGATGACGTGCTCGCCGTACGCGAAGACCAGACCCGTCTCCTCGTACAGCCGTTGGGTGACGGACGGACAGTCCGCCTCGATCGATTCCACCGCCGGCGCGATCCAGTCCGCGTACACCGTCCGCTCCAGCAGCACCGGCTCACCGTCCAGCCCGCGCGCTCGCAGTACGTACAACACAGGCGTGCTGACGGGGAGTTGGAGTCGCGTCGAGTCCTCGACGGTGGCCGGCCGGTACTCCTGCTCGACCACCCGGCCGGTCGCCTCACGGCCCATCGCGCGCGCCCACTGGGCGAAGCTGCGCAGCTCCGCGAAGCTCTGGCTGCGGCGGCTGGCGAGGACGACCCGGCGGGCGCCCTGGCGGGAGCCGATCAAGCCCTCCGCGGTCAGGCTCGCGACTGCCTGACGGACGGTGCCGCGTGAGACGGCGTACTGCGCGGCGAGTTCCGTCTCGGAGGGCAGTCGGCTGCCCACGGTGTACTCCTCGCGGTCGATCGCGCGCCGCAGCGCCTCGGCGATCTCCTCGTGTCGCGCCGCCATACCGTCCCTCTGCTCAGTTTGTGTGCACAGCTTGAGCAGCTTAATCGATATCCCCCACCATCCAAGCCATCGCTGTCAGCCGCGATTGTGCAGGCGGCAGGGGTCAACGATTTGGTTCGCGTTCATCTTCAGGTCATTCGAGGCGGGCGTACTGGGGCCGACTTGTTCAGACAAGTTCGCGCCGCAGGCAGTTCTGCGGCGTCTCGTCCCGCAGCACCCACCCACGTGTGCACCCTGGAGAGACCGTGTCCGTGTCCCTGCCGCGATCAGCCGTTCTCGGCGGCTCCCTCGCCGTCGTCGCCGCGCTCGCCCTGAGCGCCTGCGGCGCCGCTCCCGACGACGCGTCCACCACCGCGGACGGCAAGTCCGCCACCACCGCCACCTCCGCCGCCGACTTCGGCGGCATGGACAAGCTGGTCGAAGCCGCCAAGAAGGAGGGAAAGCTCAACGCCATCGCGCTGCCGCGCGACTGGGCCAACTACGGCGCCCTCATCGACGGCTTCCAGAAGAAGTACGGCATCAAGATCGAGGTCGAGAACCCGGACGGCTCCAGCCAGGACGAGATCAACGCCGTCACCTCCCGCAAGGGCCAGGACCGCGCGCCCGACGTCCTCGACCTCGGCTCCTCGTTCGCCATCAGCGCCGCACAGCAGGACCTGCTCGCCCCGTACAAGGTGGAGGCGTACGACGACATCCCCGCGGCGCAGAAGGACGCGCAGGCCCGCTGGTACAACGACTACGGCGGCTACATCTCCATCGGCTGCGACGCGAAGCGCGTCAAGGAGTGCCCGACCACCTTCGAGGACCTCCTCGATCCGCAGTACAAGGGCCAGGTCGCGCTCAACGGCAACCCCACCAAGTCCGGTTCGGCCTTCGGCGGCGTCTACGCGGCCTCCCTGGCCAACGGCGGCTCGTTCGACGACATCCAGCCAGGCCTGGACTTCTTCGCCGAGCTGAAGAAGAACGGCAACTACACCCCCGTCGAGTCCACCCCGGCCACGGTCGAGAAGGGCGAGACGCCGATCAGCATCGACTGGGACTACCTCAACGCCGGCTACGCCGAGCAGTTCAAGTCCAAGGGAGTCGACTGGAAGGTCGCGGTGCCCACCGACGGCCAGTTCTCCCAGTACTACTCGCAGGCCATCAACAAGGACGCCCCGCATCCGGCGGCCGCCCGTCTGTGGCAGGAGTACCTCTACAGCGCCGAGGGCCAGAACCTGTGGCTCAAGGGATACGCGCGGCCCGCGCTGATGCCGGCCATGGAGCGGGCCGGCACCCTCGACAAGACCGCCGCCGCGTTGCTGCCCGAGGTCTCCGGCACCCCCGCCTTCCCGAGCGAGGAGCAGCAGAACAAGGCCAAGACCGTGCTCGCCGAGGGCTGGGCGAAGGCCGTATCCGGATGACCGCCGCGCTCACGCGGGCGGACGCGGCGCCCGTCGCTTCCTCGAAGCGGCGGCGCCGCGCCCCCGGATGGCTCGCCGTCCTCCCGCTGCTCGTCTTCACCGCGGTCGCCTTCGGCCTGCCGGCCGTCGCCATACTGAACGGCGCCTTCACCGTCAAGGATCCGGCGAGCGGCACGACGTCCTACACCACCGAGAACCTGACGACGTCACTCCAGGGTGCCTACCTCACGGCGCTCCTCGGCAGCGTCAAGCTGTCGGCCGTCTCGGCCGCCCTCGGGGCACTGCTCGGCCTGCCGCTCGCCCAGGCCGTGGTGACCTCCCGGTTCCCCGCGCTGCGCGAGGCCGTGCTCACCGCGTCCGGGGTGCTCGCCAACTTCGGCGGCGTCCCGCTCGCCTTCGCGTTCGTCGCCACACTCGGCAACGCCGGTGTGCTCACCCGGCACCTGGGCCTCGCGGACACCGGCTGGGACCTGTACAGCTTCTGGGGACTGGTCCTCGTCTACCTGTACTTCCTGATCCCGCTGATGGTGCTCACCATCACCCCGGCCCTGGACGGACTGCGCACCCAGTGGC
The DNA here is from genome assembly GCF_003261055.1 of Streptomyces cadmiisoli. Lineage (NCBI taxonomy): Bacteria > Bacillati > Actinomycetota > Actinomycetes > Kitasatosporales > Streptomycetaceae > Streptomyces > Streptomyces cadmiisoli. The sequence goes on along the minus strand of NZ_CP030073.1, from coordinate 8,257,183 downwards.
GTGAGGCCGCGCAGAACAACGGCGCGACCGCCGTGCAGTACTGGCGGCACGTGGCCCTGCCCGTACTGCTGCCCTCGCTGCTGGGCGGCCTGGTGCTGCTGTTCGGCAGCGCGTTCGCCGCCTACGCCACGGCGGCGGCCATGGTGGGCAGTTCCGTCCCGCTGGTCACCCTCCAGATCGCCGACGCGATCTCGGGCAATGTGCTGGTCGGGCAGGAGAACGTGGCACTCGCCCTCAGCCTCGACATGGTCCTCGTCGCCGGCCTCGTCATGGCCGTGTACCTGCCCCTGCAACGCCGGAGTGCCCGATGGCTCGCCTGAACCTGTGGCGGTGGGGCGTGCTCGGCCTCGCCGGACTGTACTTCCTAGTCCCGATGGCGGCGTCCGTCGTCTTCACGGTGGACGTGCCCGGGCAGGGCATCACCTTCGACGCCTACACACGGATCTTCTCCACCGACGGCTTCGTCTCCAGCCTGCTCCTCTCGCTGGGCCTCGCCGCCGCCACCATCGCGATCGTCCTGCTGCTGATGGTGCCCGCCATGGTCGCGCTGCGGCTCGGCGCGCCCCGGCTGCGGCCCGTCGTCGAGGTGGTCTGCTCGCTGCCGCTGGTGGTGCCGCCCATCGCGTTCGTGGCGGGCATCGGGACCGTGCTGAAGTGGGGACCCGAGCACCTGTCGCGCACCCCGCTGTTCCAGACGTTCGTCGCGATCCAGAACCCGGACTTCCCGTTCGTGCTCGTGCCGGCGTACGTCGTGATGGCGCTGCCCTTCGTGTACCGCGCCCTGGACGCCGGGCTGCGCGCCGTCGACGTGCCCACCCTCGTCGAGGCCGCGCGCTCCTGCGGGGCGGGCTGGCCGCAGGCACTGGTCCGGGCCGTGCTGCCGAATCTGCGCGGCGCGCTGCTCAACGCCTCGTTCCTCACCCTCGCCCTGGTGCTCGGCGAGTTCACGGTGGCACAGCTGCTGGGCTTCCAGCCCTTCGCGGTGTGGATCGTGAACGTCAGCGGCTCCCAGGCCCAGCTCTCCGTCGCCGTGTCCGTGCTCAGCCTGCTCGTGACATGGGTCCTGCTTCTCGCGCTCGCCGGTGCCGGCGGACGCACCCGTACCGCATCCCGGGGATGAACCATGACCGCCACCACTGTTGAGAAGACCGACACCGCCCAGGCGGCCACCGTCGAATTCCGGGCGCTGCGCCGCGAGTTCGGGACGACCGTCGCCCTCGGCGGGCTCGATCTGACCGTCCGGCCCGGTGAGTTCCTCGCCCTGCTCGGCCCGTCCGGCTGCGGCAAGACCACCGCGCTGCGGATGCTCGCCGGGTTCGAGCATCCCGACTCCGGCGCCGTGCTGGTCGACGGACAGGACGTCACCCGGATCCCCGCGCATCGCCGCGACGCCGGAATGGTCTTCCAGTCCTACAGCCTCTTCCCGCATCTGAACGCCCTCGACAACGTGGCCTTCGGGCTGCGGATGCGCAAGGTGCGCGCCTCCGACCGCCGCGCCCGTGCGGCCGAGTTGCTGGATCTGGTCGGGCTCGCCGACAAGGGCGAGCGGTTCCCGCACCAGCTCTCCGGCGGCCAGCAGCAGCGCATCGCGCTGGCCCGCGCGCTCGCGCTGCGCCCGCGTGTCCTGCTCCTGGACGAGCCGCTGTCCGCCCTCGACGCCAAGGTGCGGCTGTCGCTGCGCGAGGAGATCCGGCGGCTCCAGCAGGAACTCGGCATCACCACCCTGTTCGTCACGCACGATCAGGAAGAGGCACTGTCCGTCGCCGACCGGGTCGCCGTGATGCGGGCCGGACGACTCGAACAGTGCGCCGAACCGGCCGAGCTGTACGGCCGTCCGGCGACCCCCTTCGTCGCCGAGTTCGTCGGCACGATGAGCCGCATCCCCGGGACGCTCGAGGAGCACGACGTCGAGGTCCTCGGGCAGCGGCTGCCGGTCGAGGGGCCGGTGCCCGGCAGCGGCGCGTCGGAGGTGGACGTGCTGGTGCGGCCCGAGGCCGTGCGCGTGGACGCCGACGCGGCCGGCTCGGCGCGGGTCGTCGCCACCGCGTTCCTCGGCGCCGTCGTCCGGGCGACGGTACGGCTCGCCGACGGCACCGACGTCAAGGCCGACCTGCCCGCGCACGACGCGGCCGGGCTCACCGTCGGATCCGCCGTCGGCGTGTCGCTGCCGCAGCGGGCCGTGCTGGTGGCCGAGCGCAAGGACAGTTGACGCCGGTCCCCCTACCGGCAGCAGACCACCGACGAAAAGAGAACCACACGTGACCCCCCACCCCCGACTCCCCCTCCAGGCCGTCCTGTTCGACATGGACGGCACGCTCGTCGACACCGAGCGGCTGTGGTGGGAGGCGGTGGAACACGTCGCCGGGCGGCCGTTGACCGACGTGGACCGGCCCGAGGTGCTGGGCCGGCCCGTCGAGCACACGGCCGCATGGCTGGCCGACACCACCGGCCGCCCCGCTCCCGACCTGTCCGCCGCGCTGCACCGGGAGTTCGCCGAGCGCGTCCGCACCGGCATCGTCCCCCGCCCCGGTGCCCTCGACCTCTTGGACGCGCTCGCCCGGGACGGCGTACCGACCGCGCTGGTCACCGCGTCGCCGCGGGCCGTCGCGGGCACCGTGCTGGACGCTCTCGGCGCCGACCGGTTCGCCGTGGCCGTCACCGCCGACGACACCGCCGTCAGCAAACCGGCCCCCGACCCCTACCTGGCAGCCTGCCACGCCCTCGGCGCCGAACCCGCGGCCTGCGTCGCCATCGAGGACACCCAGACCGGTGTCAGTTCGGCCGAGGCAGCCGGGTGCGCGGTGCTGGCCGTACCGTCGCTGGCACCGATCGCGGCGGCACCGGGGCGGATCGTACGGGCCAGCCTCGTGGGCGTGACGACGCGGGAGCTGAACGCGATGGTGGCGCGTGAACCGAGCGCCGTGAACGCCCCCGCGCCGTGGCCGACGGCCGTCGGCCCGGCCGGCGCCGCACCCGGACCGGGCGTGACGGCGAAGGAGGGGCCCGGCCCGACGGCCGCACCCCGACTGCGCGTCATGACCTGGAACCTGTGGCTCGGCGGGGCGCAGGTCAACGGCCATCGGGCCAAGCAGGTCCGGGCCGTCCTGGACTCCGGCGCGGACGTCGTCGGCCTCCAGGAGACCGCCGGCACCGCGACCCGTGAACTGGCCGGGGCACTCGGCTGGCACCACCACACCGCCGGCGAGAACCTCGGCGTCATCAGCCGGCACCCGATCACCGTCCGGCACGGCGGACCGGACGTCGGCTTCTACGGGTCCGCCGGCGTACGGATCCGGGTCGGCCCCGGCCGTGAGGTCGACGTATGGACGGCCCACCTGCACTACACGCCGTACGGGCCTTACGAGTCCGCCTTCGACGGGCTCGGCGCCGCGGAGCTCGTCGTCCACGAGGAGGTCCGGCTCGCCCAGATGCAGGACGCGCTGCGGCGGATCGCGGACGCGGGCGACGACGGCGTACCCGTGGTGCTCGTCGGCGACTTCAACTGCCCCTCCCACCTCGACCGGCCGGACGTCGACTGGCCGGTGACACGCGCCGCCGAGGAGGCGGGCCTGCGCGATTCCTTCCGCGAGGCGCATCCCGACCCCCGCCTCGCGCCCGGCCACACCTGGTCGCCGGTGCACGTCCTGCACGAGGACGGCAGTGGCCGGCCCGAACCGCAGGACCGCATCGACTACGTCCTCCACCGGGGCCTGCGCGTGGTCGCCTCGCGCACCTACGTGGCCGGCACACCGCGCGCCTGGCCCGACGTCACCGACAACGACTGGCCGTCGGACCACGCGGCCGTCGTCACGACCTTCGTGCTGCCGGACCTGGGAAGAACGGCAGGGCGATGACGCCCTGCTGCCCCGGCCGGCCGGTCGCGGCGGGTCACTGCGGAACGGGGACCTTCAGGTAGTCCAGTCCGCCGGTGTTCAGCCACATGTGGGTGGGCGAGTGGACGAGGCTGAGCAGCACGTTGTCGCATCCGGGGCACCGCAGCACCGTTCCGGGGGCGTCGAGGTAGGCGTGCGTCTCGGCGAGCATCATCTGTGCGCCGCAGCCACTGCATCGTCCGAAAGCCATGGTCATATCGGTTCCGAACAGCGACTCGAGGTCCCCGGCGGCGGCGTTGCCGTCGAGGAAGTCAGGCGTCGAGGTCATGGCGGTTCAGCTCCCTGTCGTAGCGATGGGGCGGCGTCTGTCCGACCGGGATCATGAGCGGCTCCTCAGGCGCTGGGGCCGAAGCGCTCGGTGCGGATACGGCCGGGATGGTGGCCGAGGGCGACCAGCAGGCCGGCGGCCGTTTCGACGAAACCGGTGGAACCGCAGACGTAGCAGGTGGGTTCGAAGTCCGGCGGCCATCCGCCGGTCGACAGGTCCGACGCCGTGACATGTCCGGGCGGCCGCGGCCAGTGCTCGGGCGTGGAGCGCGTGTAGAGGTACGTCTTGTCCAGGCCCGGATCGTCCCTTCTCAGCTCGGCGGTGTAGAGCTGGTCGTCAGGGCTGCGCACGGAATACAGGAGCCGGAAGGGCGTGCGGTCGGAGACCGCGCGGCGCGTGCGGATCATCGCCATCAGCGGCACCAGGCCGGAGCCGCCGCCGACGAGCAGGATCGGTTCCTTCTGCTCCGTGCGCCACACGAACCAGCCGCCGACCGGTCCGCGCAGTTCCACCAGGTCACCCACGGCCAGTTCGTCCGTCAGATACGGAGAGACCTCGCCGTCCTCGAGCCGCTGAACGGTCAGTGCGACGCTCTCGCCGTCGGGCGCCGAAGCCAGCGAGTAGCTCCGCTGCGTGCTGTAGCCGTCCTCGGCCGTGAGCCGCACATCGACGTGCTGTCCCGCCAGATGCCCCGGCCAGCCCGGCACGTCGAAGACGAGGGTGCGGGCCGTACCGGTCTCGGTGACCCGCTCGGTGAGCCGGGCGGCCCTCCAGCGCAACCGTTCGCCTAGTCGCCTTGGTACCGTTGCTCCCGCCATGGGTCCCCATAATCGTGGTAGCCGTATGTCTCCCAGAAGCCCCGTTCTTCTTCCATGAGCAACTGAATTCCGCGCACCCACTTGGCGGACTTCCAGAAATACAGGTGCGGAATCAACAGCCGTGCGGGGCCGCCGTGTTCGGGATCGAGTTCCTCGCCGTCGTAGCGGTACGCGATCCATGCCTGGCCGTCGACCAGGTCCTCCAGGGGCATGTTGGTCGTGTAGTCGCCGTAGGAGCGGACGAGCGCGTAATCGGCATTGGTCTCGACGTCCTCCAGCAGGACGTCCAGGGAGACTCCTTGCCAGTCCGTGTCGAACTTCGACCACTTGGTGACGCAGTGCAGGTCCACCGTCGGTGTCTCGTCGGGGAGTGCCAGGAACTGCGTCCAGTCCCAGCTGTGCCGGGCGCCCGTCTCCGTGCGGATGGTGAATTCCCACTGGTCGAGGTGCACCGCGGGAGTGGGCCCGGTGGACAGAACGGGGAAGCCGTTCGTCTCGTACTGCCCAGGAGGAAGTCTGTGCCGCGGATCACGAGCCCGGCCATGGAATCCACGCGAAATGATAGGCATGGCGTGCCCCGTTTCCGATGTGTGTGACCTCCATTATCGAGGAGGTGGGGCGGCACGGCATGTCCGGTGGAAACCGCGACGTCGGCCGCCGGCCGCGTCAGCCCGGCCACGACGCGGCCGGCGTGACGGAAGCTCCCGTGCAACCCGGAGTGCACGCCCGACTACCTGATGTGTCGGCGAGCGGGGGCGCGGCCCGGTCACAGATGGACGACGACCAGCGCCGCGTCGTCCCCGGCCGAACCCAGGCCGATCAAGGCGTCCGCCAGCCCTTCGACGCCCAGCGAGCGATGCTCGGCGAGACCGTCGGCCAGGCGCCCCAGTCCCTCGTCGATGTCCTCACCCCGGCGTTCGACCAGTCCGTCGGTGTACAGGACGAGGATGGCGCCGTCGGGGTAGGTGACGTCAGTCTGGGGACGGGGGGTGTACGTGGGAGCCGCTCCGAGCGGCGGGTCGGTCGCCCGGTCGAGGAAGCGCACGGTGCCGTCCGGATGGCCCAGGGCCGGGGGCGGGTGGCCGGCACTGCTGTAGGCGATGCGATGGACGTCCGGGGCGATGACGGTCTGCACCGCGGTGGTGGACAGGGCTCCGTCGACGGAGCGTGCGTACATGTCGAGCGCGTCGAGGGCCGCCGCGGGGCCGTCCACGACCCGGATGGCGGCGCTGAGGGCGCTGCGCAGCTGGCCCATGACGCCCGCCGCGAACAAGCCGTGCCCGACGACGTCCCCGACGGCCACGGCGTAGTCACCGGAAGGCAGTTGGGTCACGTCGTACCAGTCCCCGCACACATTGAGGGTGTTGACGGCGGGGCGGTAGCGGACGGCCGCCTGATGGTGTGCCAGTTTCTGCGGGGCGGGCAGCATGGCGTCCTGGAGGGCGAGGGCCACCTGCCGTTCCCGGAGGTTGGCTTCGCGGAGCCGCTCGTTGATCTGCTGGAGTTCCCGGGACCGCGCGTACAGTTCGTGTTCCATCTGCCGACGCCGGTGATCGGCCTCCGGGCCACCCGCGCGAACGAGGTCGGTGATCTCCTCGAGGCGGTGCAGGATGAGCGCCACCTGCCCGTCGGAGTCCAGGACGGGGGCGTTGACCGGACTCCAGTAGCGCTCGATGAACAGTCCGGGCCTACCCGGCTCCTGCAGGTCGTGGCGCACGGGACCGGCGACGTCCTGGGTGCGGGTGTCCAGCACGCGCCGCAGCGAAGCCTGGAGGTCGACGGTTTCCGACTCGTCCTCCGGCGGGAAGGCGTCGAAGATGTATTTCCCGATCAGCTCGTCCCGGTCGCGGCCCACCAGCTCCTGATACGCGTGATTCGCGTCCTGGATGACGAACTCGGTCGTGAGAACGAGTGTCGCGCTGGGTGACGCCTCGAAGACGGCGTGATAGTCGATCCCCGGTTCTCCCACGGCGCACCCCGGACACATTGGCGATCGAGTTCGCTCCCGGCACCCTGTCCGTTCAGTATGCTGCCGGGCCGCCGCGGGCGCCTGCCGGGCACGGACGTCCGCTCCCCGCACGGTTCGGCGCCCGGCACGTGACGGAACGCATCCGGCCGGCGAACGACGAAAGGCAAGGAGATCCATCTCCTTGCCCTTTTCAAGATATAGCGCACGGGGGGCCTTGCGGCAAGACCCGGGTGACGTTGCAGAATCTCCGGCCGAAGCCAGAACCTGCCGAATTCGGGGATTCACAAAGCAGCACGCTCCGTCGGCGTATGCGCTCACGCGCCGTCGAATCGCCGAAGGAATCGGTGTATCTGGCAGACAGGCAACCTGCGTTGAATGGGGGAATCTCGTGATCGACGTGATCATCGTCGGCGGCGGACCGACCGGCCTCATGCTGGCCGGCGAGTTGCGGCTGCACGGCGTGCACGCGGTCGTGCTGGAGAAGGAGGCGGAGCCCACCGAGGTCGTCAGGGCGCTGGGGCTGCACGCGCGCAGCATCGAGGTGATGGACCAGCGCGGTCTGCTGGACCGGTTCCTCGCACACGGCCGGACGTACCCGGCCGGCGGCTTCTTCGCCGGTATCGGCAAGCCGTCGCCGAGCGGGCTGGACAGTGCGCACGCGTACGTCCTCGCCATCCCGCAGACCACCACCGACCGCCTGCTGGCCGAGCACGCCACCGAGCTCGGCGCCGAGATCCGCCGGGGCCACCGACTGGTCGGCCTGTCACAGGACGAGGACGGGGTGACCGCCGAGCTGGCCGACGGCACCCGGCTGCGTTCGCGCTGGCTCGTCGGCTGCGACGGCGGCCGCAGCACGGTGCGCAAGCTGCTCGGTGTCGGCTTCCCCGGCGAGCCCAGCAGGGTCGACACACTGCTGGGCGAGGTCGAGCTGACCGCACCGCCGGAGACACTGGCCGCCGTGGTGGCCGAAGTCCGCAGGACGCAGCTGCGGTTCGGCGTCATGCCCCTCGGGAACGGGCTGCACCGCTTCGTCGTCCCCGCCGAAGGGGTGGCCGACGACCGCTCGGTCCCGCCGACCCTCGAAGAGGTCAGGCAGCAGCTCCGGGCCGTCGCCGGTACCGACTTCGGCGTGTACTCGGCGCGCTGGCTCTCCCGTTTCGGCGACGCCACCCGGCAGGCCGAGCGCTACCGGGTCGGGCGGGTTCTGCTGGCCGGCGACGCGGCGCACATCCACCCGCCGACCGGCGGGCAGGGCCTCAACCTGGGCATCCAGGACGCGTTCAACCTCGGCTGGAAACTGGCGGCCCAGGTCGGCGGCCGGGCGCCGGACGACCTGCTGGACAGTTACCACGCCGAGCGCCATCCGGTGGCCGCCGACGTGCTGGACAACACCCGCGCCCAGATGGAGCTGATGTCCCTCGCACCCGGCGCTCGGGCGGTGCGCCGGCTGGTGTCGGAGCTGATGGACTTCGACGAGGTGAACCGGTACCTGACCGAGAAGATCATCGCGATCGGCATCCGCTACGACTTCGGTGCGGGCCACGAGCTGCTCGGGCGGCGCCTGCGGGACATCGAGCTGAAGCAGGGGCGCCTGTACGCGCGGATGCACGCCGGGCGCGGGCTGCTGCTCGACCAGACCGGCCGGCTCTCCGTGGCGGGCTGGACGGACCGCGTCGACCACGTCGTGGACGTCGGCGACGAGCTGGACGTACCCGCTGTGCTGCTGCGGCCCGACGGCCATGTGGCCTGGGCCGGAGAGGATCCGGCGGCGCTGCTGAGCGGGCTGCGCAGGTGGTTCGGCGCGCCTGTCAGTGGCTGATCCTTCTCCGCGGAGGGGTGAGGCCGCCGCCGGCCCGGACCCGCCCGGTCCCCGGCCGGCGGCGCACCTCGACCGCCGCGGGGTCACTCGGCTGACTCGGCCTTGATGTAGTCCTCGTATTCGGCGGCGGTGAGGAGGGAGTCCAGCTGCGAGGTGTCGGTCAGCTTGATCTCGATCATCCAGCCGTCGTCGTACGGGTCCGTGTTGACCGATTCGGGCTCGTCGTGGAGTGCTTCGTTCACGGCGGTGACCGAGCCGGACAGCGGCACGTAGACCTCGCTCGCCGCCTTGACCGACTCCACGGTGCCGAACGGCTCCGAAGCCTCGAACCGGTCGCCCTTGTTCGGGAGTTCCACGTAGACCACGTCCCCGAGCTGCTTCTGGGCATGGTCGGTGATGCCCACACGGGCCTTGTCGCCCGTGACGCGGACCCACTCGTGGTCCTTGCTGTATTTGAGGCCGTCCGGGGTGACCATGGTTCCTCCGTGGGGTGATCGCCGTCGTGCCGACGGATCGTTCGGGCACCACCGCAGAGCGTCCTACAGCCGACGGGCCGCAGCGAGAATTCGCAGCCGATCGAGTGAGCCCGGCGTGCGGCACGGACCTCCCTCATGCAGATGTCGCGGGAGGGTCGGCCGGGGGGTTACATGGACAACATGGACCAAATGAACCAGAACAGCGGACTCGGCCAGGCGCGGGGCGACCGGTTCGGCGCACCCGGCACCGAGTCGTCCCGGATGCCCAGGGTGGAGCCGGGCGGGGTTCCACCGGGCGAGACTCCCCCCTGCGAGAGCAGCATGGCGGAGGCTGTTCCACAGCTGGACTACCAGCGGGCACGGGGCTGGACCAAGGGACCGCTGATCGTGATCGCGGTCCTCACCGTGCTGATCGCCGCGTTCTTCCTGGCGTACGCGATCACCTTGATGGTGTGAGCACGGCGCGCCGTCGAGGACGAGCGCGTGACGCGACCCACACCGTACAGGCATCCCTTTAAAGAGGAATCCAGGATGCGTATTTGCTAGCATCGCTTACGTGAGGCTGACGAAGTTCACCGACCTGGCGCTACGTGCCGTGATGCGCCTGGCGGTCTCCGAGCAGGACGACTTCCTGACCACCCGGGAAGTGGCGGAGGTGATGGGCGTGCCCGCCACACACATGGCCAAGGCGGTCACCCGACTCCAGCACCTCGGCGTACTGGAGGCCAGGCGAGGCCGCGGCGGCGGCCTGGAGCTGACCGGCCTGGGCCGTCAGGCATCCGTCGGCTGGCTGGTCAGGGAACTCGAGGGTGAGGGCGAGGTCGTCACCTGCGAAGGCGACACACCCTGCCCGCTGCGGGGGGCGTGCCGGCTGCGCCGGGCACTGCGCGACGCACAGGAGGCCTTCTACGCCGCACTCGACCCGATCACCGTGGCCGACCTCGTGACCTCCCCGACCGGGCCGGTCCTCGTCGGCCTGACAGGCCACCGGCCCGACTGAGAAGCCACCCCACCCCTCTCGCGCCGACGCGCACCTTTAAATACGCAGATCACTTACCACTTTAGGAGTTGCCGTGCTGTCCGAGCAGTCCGTCCCGGTCGTCCGCGCCACCCTGCCCGCCATCGGCGCCAACATCGGCGAGATAGCCGAGCGGTTCTACACCAGGCTCTTCGCCGACCGCCCCGAGCTGTTGAGGGACCTCTTCAACCGCGGGAACCAGGCCAGCGGAGAACAGCAGAAGGCACTGGCGGGCTCCATCGCCGCCTTCGCCGCGGCACTGATCGAGCACCCCGACACCCGGCCCGACGTCATGCTCTCCCGGATCGCCAACAAGCACGCCTCGCTCGGCATCACCGCCGACCAGTACAAGCTCGTCCACCGGCACCTCTTCGCGGCCATCGGCGAGGTCCTCGGCGACGCCGTCACGCCGGAGGTGGCCGCCGCCTGGGACGAGGTCTACTGGCTGATGGCCAACGCCCTGATCGCCATCGAGGCCCGCCTCTACCAGGCCGCCGGCACCGCCGAGGGCGATGTGTGGCGGACGATGGAGATCGCCGGACGGCAGGAGGAGACCGCCGACGCGGTCTCTCTCGAACTGCGCACCACCGACGGCAGCCCGACCGGCTCGTTCCGGCCCGGCCAGTACGTCAGCGTCCAGGTGGAACTTCCCGACGGAGCCCGGCAGATACGCCAGTACAGCCTCTCGCGCACGTCCACCGGCACGCTGTGGCGCATCACCGTCAAGCGCGTACGCGACGGCGCCGGCCCGGAGGGCGAGGTGTCGTCGTGGCTCCACGAGAACGCCCGGGTCGGCGACACGATCAACGTGTCACGCCCGTTCGGCGACCTCGTTCTGCCGGAGGGCGACGGGCCGCTGCTGCTGGCGTCCGCCGGGATCGGTGTCACGCCCATGCTGTCCATGCTCCACCACCTCGCCGACGAGGCCGCCGACCGCCCGGTGACCGTGATCCACGCCGACCGGGCCCCCTTCGACCACCCCCACCGCGACGAGCAGCGCCGGCTCGTCGAGACCATCCCCGGTGCCCGCATGCACCTGTGGTACGAGGAGGGCCTCGAGCACGCGCCGGAGGCGTCACACGGCCGGGCCGACGCGACCGGGCTCGAACTGCCCGAGGACGTGACCGCGTACCTCTGCGGCCCGCTGCCCTTCATGCGTGCGGTGCGCGGCGACCTGATCCGCCAGGGTGTTCCCGCGCAGGCCATCCACTACGAGGTCTTCGGGCCCGACCTCTGGCTCGGTGGCGAGTAGACCCGGGCCGGGACGAGAGCAATCCCCCCGACCGGGACGAAGGCGAACAGGAAGGCGCTTCACATGAACCCCGCGTCCGCCGCCGTGGCCGCCGCTCTGAGCTTCGTCTGGCTCGGCATGGTCCTGGCGATCTCGTTCCTGGAGGCGCCGCTGAAATTCCGCGCCCCCGGGGTGACCGTACCCATCGGGCTCGGCATCGGCCGCCTCGTCTTCCGGGCGCTCAACAGGGTGGAGGCGGTGCTCGCCGTCGCGGTGGTCGTGGCCCTGGCGGTCGGCGGGCCAACGGCGACGGTCGCGACACCTGCCGCCGTGACCGTGCTCGTGCTGGCCGTCCAGCTCCTGGTGATCCGGCCGCGGCTCGGCCGCCGCTCCGACCGGGTCCTGGCGGGCGAGTCCCTGCCGCGCTCCCGAGCCCACCTCCTCTATGCGGGCGCCGAGGCGGTCAAGGTCCTCGCTCTCCTCACGCTGGGCGCCAACGTCCTCATGGTCTGATCACGGCTCGTCGCCGGCGCCGCGGCTCCCGCCGCCCCCGCCCGGGGCACGGGAAGGGCCCCGGGAACGCGTCCACGGGAGCGTTCGTGAAGCAGCCGACACCCACCCCGGCCGGGTTCGCCCCGGCCGGGGTGAGCTGTGCTCGGCACGCCCGGACCGAGGTGGGTGAGGTCCCGCTCGTTCCGCCCGGATCGGCGGGGCCCGTCACCGAGGGGGCGGCCCGGTACGGCGGTCGACGTCCCTCGGCCCACCGATGCGGGGGCGGGCGCCCCGGCCCTGCCGCTTCATCCCGAGCGTGCCGGGTTCCAGCCCCACGCGGTCAGCATGCCGGGCGACAGTCCGGGGAAGGCCGAGGACTCCAGCCAGCGCTCGGCCTCGTCGATCGCCGCGTCGTCCACCAGGCCCGTCGCCACCATCGACGCCCGCGCCCTGTCCCAAGTCCGGGCCCAGAAACGGGTGATGGGACTGCCCGGCACCAGCGGCGGTACGTGCACTTCGGCTGCGACCGACTCCAGTCCGACGGCCCGCATGAGATCCGGACAACGCGGCACCCACGAGACATCCGTGCCGATCGTCTCCCGCAGCCCTTGCCACATCGCCCGCATGGCAAGGGTGAACGGCGTCCGCGGAGCCCCGTCGGTCGTCAGGTCCACCGCGTCACTCAGCACCAGCACACCACCCGGCGCCAACAGCCCCGCGAGTCGCTCGACCGTCCGAGCGGGGGACGGCAGATGCATCAGCACGAACCTGGCATGGACCAGGTCGAAGCGGCCCGGCGCGAAGTCGTCCGACGTGACATCCGCCGCGAGCGGCGTCAGCCCCGCGACCGGCCGGGACGTGAGGTACCGGACGTCCCGGTCCACCGCGACAACCTCGGTGACGCCCGCCTCGCGCAGCAGCGACCGGGCCACCGTCCCGGTCCCGGCCCCCACGTCCAGGCAACGCCAGCCTTGGCCGACACCCAGCTGCCGCAACCGGGCCAGCGTCGTGGCGTCGTAGGTGAGGGCGCCGAGGTCGATCCGCTCGGGCTCGCCCTCGTCCTGCGGGCGGAACACCCGCTCGCCGTAGCGCCCGTGGCCCTCCGGGGCCGAAGGGCCCCGCGAGCCGGATTCACGTGTCACGCACCCATTGTCATGGCGTGCCACGGACCGGGCACCTTGTGGCTTTCGGCGGCATGGGCGGCACCGGCACACCGTGAGCGCGCAGCCCTGCGAGGTGCCAGGTCGCGAAATTCGCATCAAAAGTCGATCATCTGTTGGGGAGATCGTCGCATGCTCAACTCATTCCGCCTGACGGCCCGTCGGCTGTCGGGCACCTCGTGCACGCTTCGCGCTCGGATTGCCGTTCGCCGCGTCGCCGGACGTCGCCCGGACGGGAGCCGCGCGAGGGCTCACTCGTTGCGCTGTCAAGAAATGGAGCTTCGCATCATGACGTTCAATTTCGCCGTACCGGACAAGGACGACCCGGTCTGGACCTCCGCCGACGGCTTCGTCGTACGCAACGAGGAGGGGATCGTCCGCCTGACCGGTGAGGAGCGTTTCGCGGTCAGGGTGACGGGGGCTCAGAGCAACGGCCGGCTCGGTGTCATGGAGGGCACCGTCGCGCCGCGGTTCGGCAACGTGCCGCACACGCACCGGCAGGAGGACGAGGCCTTCCTCATCCTCTCGGGTCGGTTCCGGTTCATCAACGGCGACCAGACCTTCGAAGCCGGGCCGGGCGACTTCGTGTACATCCCCCACGGCACGCGTCACGGCTTCAAGAACATCCTCGACGTGCCCTCGAAGATGATGGTCTTCTACACCCCCGCCGGACCGGAGCAGTTCTTCGTGGACCACGGCATGCGCGAGGACACCTACGACCCGCAGGAATGGGCGAACCGGCTGAGGAACGACACCGCGCTCCAGAAGGCGCTCGCCGGAATGAACATGTCGCTGCTGCCCGGCGGGCACGACTGGGCCGAATAGGACTCACCGGGCCTCGTCCGCCGCCCGTGAGCGGCGGACGAGGCCCGGTGCCGGCGCGTGCGGACCGCGCCGACGGGTTCAGCTCCCGTTCGGCACCGCCGTCGAGACGAACGTCCAGGTACCGGACCCGACTTCGTACACGGCCGTGCCGTCCTCCGTGCGCAGCAGACGCGCACCGCCGTCGGCGCGGACCTTGCCGGAGCCGGCCGGCACATGTATCTCCGCCGTGGTCCCGGCGGGGACGACGGCCTCCAGTCGGAAGGTCGAACCCTCACGCGACCACTTCGTGCGCACGGTTCCGTACGGGGTCGTGTACGAGCCCCCCGCCGACGTCAGGTCACCCACCACCGCGGGGTCGATGAGCAGTTCACGGTAGCCGACGGAGCCCGGCCGCTGCTGGATCCCGGCGAGGCGGCCGGTGAACCAGGCGTCGATCGCGCCGAGCATGAAGTGGTTCTGCGACTGGCCGGGACCGCCGTCCCAGGTCTCGCCCAGCGTGGTGTTGCCGGCGAGGACCTGGTAGCCGTAGCTGGGACTGGTCGTGCGGGTCGCGATCCCGTACACGATGTCGTCACGGCCCGCCTCGGACAGCACCCGGATCGCGGCGGGCAGCGATATCTCGCCGAGGATCAGATGATGGTCCGCCGCGACGACCGACTGGGTGAAATGGTCCAGCAGCCGGGCTCGTTCACCCTCGGGCACGGCGCCCATGTCGAGGGCGAGGGCCTCCGCGCCGTGGCCGCCGCCGCCGAAGGCGCCGGTGGCCGGGTTGTAGTACTTGTCCGACAGCGCCTTGGCGCTCGTGTCCGCCTTCTCCCGGTACAGCGCGGCGTCGTCGTCCTCACCGAGCACGCGCGCGATACGGCTGAGGCCGTCGACGACGCGCCAGTAGCCGTACGTGCCCGCCACCGCGCGCGGGAAGGTGCGGTCGGGGGTGATCCAGTCGCCGAGGCCGTAGTCGAGGATGCCGCCCGCGACCTTCTGCTCCAGGAAGGTCACGTACTGCTTCATCCGCGGGTAGTAGGTGCGCAGCGTCTCCTCGTCGCCGTAGGTGGTGTAGAGCTGCCAGGGCACGAGGACGAACGCCCCGCCCCAGTTGGCGTCGTTGCGGTAGCCGCCCGCAAGTTCGACGTAGTCGGGGACGGTGCTCGGGATCAGGCCCTCGGAGGTCTGCGCGTCGGCCATGTCGCGCACGATCTTCCTCAGGTAGGAGCGCATGTCGTAGTTGGCGGCGAGGGTCGGGAAGACGAGCTGGTTCTGCTCCAGCCAGCCGAGCTTCTCGCGACTGGGGCAGTCGGTGAGGATGCTCATCATGTTGCCCTGGACGGCGCGCCGGATCAGCCCGTGGATGCCGTTGATCAGCTCGTTGGAGCTGGTGAAGGTCCCGGCGCTGGTGTTGTCGGTGTGCAGCACCTTGCCGCGTACGGAGACCGTCGCCCCGGCGGGCAGGCCCTTCAGCTCCAGGTAGCGGAAGCCGTGGTAGCTGAAGCGGGGGTGCCAGGTCTCGGCGCGGCCCCCGCCCTTGGTGGTGTAGGTGTCCCACAGGGGCGCGCCGACGTTGCTGATCGACTGGAAGGCGTGTCCGTCCTTCAGACTCTCTGCCGGGTAGATGCGCACCGCGGTGCCCGCGGGCGCGGTGACGGTGATCTCCGGCCAGCCCGCGATGTTGCGTCCGAGGTCGAAGACGCGGCTGCCGTCGGCGCCCGGCACCTCGGTGCCCTTCAGGGTCTCCATCACCCGGACCGGCTCGGTCTCCCGGGCGCTGAGCGTGGCCGGCTCCTCGGCGCCGCCGGGGCGCCCGAGGGCGACGGCCGACGCCCAGGACGAGTGGTCGCGGCCCGGCTCGTCCCAGCCGGGGATCTCCCGCCGCGCGTCGTAGTCCTCGCCGCCGTACCAGTTGGAGGACGTCGTCGGGCCGAGCGTGGTGCGCCAGTCCGTACCGCTGGAGATGCGGCGCACACTGCCGTCGTCCAGGGTGACCTCCAGCTGGGCGACGAGCTTCGGGTCACTGAAGTTGCCGTACCACTTGCGGTAGCGGTCGGCGGTGCTGACGACGTTGGAGGCGCCGTTGCCGAGTTCGACGGCGAGCGAGTTGGCGCCGCGCCGCAGCCGCTGTGTGACGTCGTACGTGGCGTACTGGACCCGGTCGTCGAAGTCGGTGTTGGCGGGTTCCAGGACCGCGTCGCCGACCGGCTCACCGTTGATGCGGGCGTCGTGGATGCCCAGGCCCGCGAGGTAGAGGCGGGCGCTGCGGGCGCCCTCGGGGAGGGTGAAGTCCTTGGTGAACAGCGGGAGTCCGGCCGGCAGGTAGGGCTCGGGTGCCCGCTGACCGGTGACCTCCGCAGCCCCGCTCCAGGGGCCGTCGGCGGCCTCGGCGGTCGAGACGGTGTAGTCGACGGGGAAGTGCGGCACGCGGCCGTCGGCGGTCAGCACGTCGGCCCGCGGGAACAGCAGCACCTGGTCGAAGGACTTGGCCGACTTCAGGTCCAGGGTGAGCGTGACGGGCGACTCGGGGCCGGTGTGCGCGGGGCTCGCGTAGCCGGCGGCCCGGTCGAGGGCGCTGTTGGTCAGTCCGTCGACGGCGAGGGCGGGCTCCCAGATCTTGCGTACGGTGTCGCTCACGGACGCGGTGACGGCGGCGCCCTTCGCGTGGTTCACGTCGGGCGCCGTCGAGTCGCGGACCTCGATCTCGCCGAGCTGGAGACGCCACTGGTCCTCCAGCGGCAGCCCCAGCTTGGTGACGTCGAGCCGGATGTAGCGGGCGGTCGTCCTCGGCAGGGTGACGACGACGGGCTCCACCGCGTGCTCGCTCAGCCGCCACGCATCGTGGGTGATCCACTGGGCGGACCAGTCCACGGGGCGGGTCAGGCCCGTCTCGAAGACGGAGATGTCGCTCCACTGCGAGGTCCGGGCGCCCGACCACAGCTGGACGCGCCAGTGGACGCGGTCGCGGGAGCCCAGCGCCTTGCCGGCGTAGACGGCGCGCGGTTGGTCCGAGCGGACCTTGCCGGAGTCCCAGAGATCGGGCCGTCCCTGCTTCAGCTTCTCGCGGCTGCTGGCGGCCTGGATGCGGTAGGCGCTCTGGACGACGCCCCGGCCGCGCGCGGTGAGCTGCCAGGTCAGGTCGGGGGTGGTGTCGTCGATGCCGAGCGCCGAGCGCAGGTGCTGGGTGCGCAGCGCGGTGGCGGACGCGGTGGCGCCGGCTCCGGACGCGGACGCGGACGCCGGCAGCGCGGAGGGCACGACGGTGACGAGCGCTGTCAGCCCGGTGGCGAGGACGAGCGCGGGTCTGGCGAGTGGACTCATGCCGGTGGTCTCCATACGGGTCAGTGCAGGTCGACGGTGACGGGGCGGCGGGGGCGCAGGAACACGGGGCCGAGCAGCCCGGACGGGAGCGGCTTGTTGCGCTCGTTGGAGAGGGTGTTGGACACGCGGACGGCGAGGTGATTGGTGCCGGGGCGCAGTGCGTCGGTCACGTCGACGACGTACGGGGTCCACAGGGCGGGCGGCAGGGCGGTGCCGTTGACGGTGACCTCGGCGACCTCGCGGACGGTCCCGAGGTCGAGCTGGATGCGGCGGCCCGCGAGGACCGCAGCGTCGAGGGTGACGTCCTTGGTGTAGGTGGCGCTGCCGGAGAACAGCCGGGCGATGTCGCTCCAGCTGCCGAGCGGCCGGACGACGGGCTGGGCACCGTCCTGGTGGAGGGTGAGCGTCCAGTCCCCGTCGAGCGCGATCGGCTCCAGCGGGTCGGTGACGCGCGCGGTGCCGCGATAGGTGCGGCGGCTGTCGGTGCCGGTGAGGGCGTGGGTGCCGGGTGCCGTGGCGACCGCCTCGACGCGCAGTGCCCCGCGGCGCGCGGTGACGGAGGTGACCGGCAGTGTTCCGGCTTCCGTGAGGTGGGGCCGGGTCTCGCCGTCGCCGTCGCGGAAGACGACGGCGATCGTCTCGTACGGGCCGAGCCGCAGCGGCACGCGTACGCCGTCGCCGGGCCGCGCGGCGGCGCGATGAACGGGCGCGGGACGCGTCGAGCCGTCCGCCGGGGACCACCACTCCGGTACTCCGCGCGCCGGAAGCGTGGCCCAGGTGTCGACGGGGGCGGCGCTCTCGTTGTTGAACAGGAACGCGATGTCCTTGCCGCGGGTGGTCCGCAGGACCCGTACGGCGGGCGCGGCCGGTTCGAGCACGGCTGCCGCGAACTCCCCGGTGAGCGGGGCCAGTTCTCCGGCCGCGGCGACGCGGACTGCACGGCGGTGTCCGAACAGGTCGTCGAGGGCGCGGCGCAGTTCACGGTCGTGGCCGTCCGCCTCCCGCTCCGGCAGGGCGCCGACGGCGATCACGGTGCCGCCGTCGCGGGCGAAGCGGGCCAGCGCACGGACGGCCGCCGCCTCCAGCACGGGCGTCTCGGGCACGACGACCAGGTCGTAGCGGCCGCGGCCGACGGCCAGCCGGCCGCCCTGGACCCGGGCATGGAGCAGCAGGTCGGGGTCGTCGGCGAGCGCGCCCTCGTGCACGAGGTCGAAGTCGACCTGCGCGGACTCCAGGGCGTAGGCCGCCGTGGCGAACGCGTCGTCGAGCTCGTCCTGCTGTGCGGTGCCCGCCAGTTGCTCGGCCGCGCGCTGCGGCTGGAGCAGGGCGCTGCGGGCGGCGGAGGCGCCGCGCGCCACCTCCATGACACGGCCGATCCAGTCGGCGACCGGGCGCATCGCCCACCACCAGGGTGCGCGGGGGCCGAAGGGCGGCGGGAAGAACACCCTCGCCTCGTTGGTCCACAGCGCGTGCAGCACGGTGAGGTTGCAGCCGCGCGCCGCGAACGCGCCGAGGAGGGCGTGCACGAACTCCGGGGCCACCTGCCAGCCCATGTTGCCGAACGCCTCGATGACCACTCGCTCGCGCCCGGTCTGGTGTGCCACCGACGCCGGGTTGCGGGGGTCCATGGTGGGTTGCCCCGCCACGTACTCCGCGGTGATGACGTCACCGCCGGGCACCTGCGCCCACTGGTTGACCTTGTGCAGGTCGCCGGTGGACAGGATGCGCTTGGCGGGCCCCGCCTCGTCGTAGAGCGGGTTGGTGATGAGCCGAACGCGGCGGTCGGCGTACCAGTGGGCCTGCTTCTCGAAGTACTTGGCGAACCGGTTGGACACGGCCCGCCAGTACCTGCCGCGCAGGATCTGCCCCGCCGCGCCGAGGTCGTCGAAGGCGCTCGCGTACGCCGTGCCCGGCTCGGCGCCGGTCTCCCGCAGGGCGGCGGCGAGCGTCGGCGACCAGGGCAGCCGCTTGAACGGGTGCGGGCCGGCGGAGGCGATGAACGGTTCGTCGTCCCAGAAGCCGGGCACGACGTTGCCGAAGTAGCGGCCGAAGCGGCGGTGGTACTCGCCCGGCACCATGTCGAGCAGCAGCTCCGCCGGTTCGTCGTCGAGCAGGTCGAGATAGGCGCGGGTGTAGCCCTGGGAATCGTCGACGAGCGTCGCGCCGCCGAAGAGGTCGATCTGCCAGCGGCCCGCCGGCACCTGCCAGGCACGCCCGGCCGCCAGGTCGGCGCTGAGTTCGGTCAGCGCCTCGGCGTCGGCCACGCCGACGGGGCGGGCGGCGGCGGCGACCGGCGCGGCCGCGGCAGCGGGAACCTGCCGGGTGTGGAACTCGCCGGCCGATGCCGGGTCCTGGAAGTCCGAGGCGTGCAGCCGGCCGCCGTCGGCGGCCGTGACGGTCAGGTCCTCCCAGAGGGCGCGCTGACCGTCGACGGCACGGACGCCGACACCGCCGCGCGGGTGGGTCTCGTCGGTGACGGTGCCCTTGTCGCGGCCGTCGAGGGTGACGGAGATCGTCGTCCCGCGCACCCGGACGGCGAAGGTGTGGAACTTGGTGCGGTTGAAGCCGTCCGTGCGGCTGCTCCTGGCCAGTTCCTGTGCACTGCCGCCCGTCAGACGGAAGACGGTGACGACGCCGGTCTGGTCGAACTCCACCGCGTAGCCGTCGGCGCCGGTGGCGGAGGCCCGGACGACGAGCCCGACGGAGCCGGTCTCGGTCTTGGCGTTGCCGGTGACGTCGTAGTCCGTCCAGTCCTCTCCCCCGCGTACGACGGCGGCCCCGGCGAGGACGGCCGCGTCCGCGACGAGCCGGCCCGCGGTCACGCCGACGCCCGTCGTCTCGCGCAGATCGACGCGGGCCGGCCCCTCGACGACGGTCGTGGACCGCCACAGTCCCTTCAGGCGCAGTTCGGGGCGCGGGCGGTAGGCACGGGAGCCGACGGTGCCGCCCTCGGCGACGAGGTAGGCGGCACGTCCGCTGGGGAAGTGGTTGTCGTTGAAGATCCACACCCGCATGCCGGTGCGTTCGGCCTCCTCCAGCACGTGGCCGACGACGTCGAACCACTCCTCGGAGAAGAAGACCGGTTTCATCTCGTCGTTGTCGTAGGGGAAGAGGATGACCTCGTACATCCCCTTGTCACGCAGGTCCGCCATCTGCCGGTCGACCAGCTCGTGGGTGACGGGGCCGTTCCAGTACCAGTAGACGGTGGGGCGGCTGTCGCGGGGCGGGGCGGCGAAGGCGGCACGGCTGAACCCGGCCGGCCCGGGGGCGGACCCGGGGCCGGAGTGGGCGGCTGCCGGGAAGGTGCCGCCGACCGCGGCGGCGGCGGCACCGGCGGCGACGACGAAGGTGCGTCTGCTCAGGTCGAATTCGGGCATGGGTGTGGACATCGAGCGCTCGCTCCTCAGCGGCTGGGAAGGGGGACGGGACTCAGACGCGGGCGAGGGCGCCGATCTCCGTCGGGGACAGGGCGCGGTTGACGACGCGGAAGTCGTCGATCGCGCCGTGCAGGAAGGGGTGGATCGTGTTCTGGGAGCGCCCCAGGTAGTTGCGGGATGTGGCGCCGAGCAGCAGCGGGCTCATCACCAGCGCGTCGTTGCGGCCGGCCTCGGCTCCGTCGATGTAGAGCACTCCGCTGCCGCCGCCCGTACGGCCGCGCGCGCCCGCCGCGAGCGTCACGGCGACGTGCGTCCAGCGGCCCTGGGCCAGGGGCCCCTGGGCGTCGATGACGTCCTCGCCCTCCATCCCGGCGATCTTCAGGGCGGCGCGGGCACGGCCGGAGCCGGTGCGTGCGGCGAGGAAGAGGTACGTGCCCTTGTGGAAGCCGAGATC
The DNA here is from genome assembly GCF_003261055.1 of Streptomyces cadmiisoli. Taxonomy (NCBI): domain Bacteria; kingdom Bacillati; phylum Actinomycetota; class Actinomycetes; order Kitasatosporales; family Streptomycetaceae; genus Streptomyces; species Streptomyces cadmiisoli. The sequence goes on along the minus strand of NZ_CP030073.1, from coordinate 8,236,077 downwards.
GAACACGCGGGCCGAGTTGACCAGGGTGTCCACCCGGACCCAGGCGCTGACCGTCAGCTCGGCCAGTCCCTTGATCAGTCCGGGCGGCAGGACGACATGGCCGTCCACGCCGTCGAGCTGGACGCCGTCGCGCCCGGCGTCGTGCGGGGCCCACCGGGCGCCACCGGCCAGGGCGGCGGCCGGGAACGTCCCGGTGGTGTCGGTGCCGTCCCCGCGGTCGAAGGTGAAGCGGGCGACCTCGCGGGCCGGACGCCGACGCGGGGGTACGGCGAAGTAGACGTTGTAGCGCTGGTGGTGGACCCGGTGGAAGGGCAGCAGCGGTACCGCCGCTCCCTCGGCGACGGCCGTGAACTCGGGCGTGTCCGACCGCACCCTGCGGACCGACGCCGGGTCGAGGGCGGGGATCGTCGGCGACTTGACCTCCCCGAAGGCTCCGGCGAGCACCAACGGGCCGTACGTGACCGCCTGGACGTGCGGGTTGTCGGGCGCGGGACGGCGGACCAGCTCCATCGGCAGGGCGAGCTCCACGGTGTCCCCGGCGCGCCAGTGCCGTTCGAGGGTCGCGTAACGGCCGGGCCGGGCGCCGGCGTCCGTCGCGCGGCCGTTGACCCGCAGGGTCGCCCGTCCGGCGAGCCAGCCGGGGATGCGCACCTTCAGTGCGAAGCGGCCACCGCCCCGGACGACGGTGAGACGGACGGTCTCGGCGTCCGGGTAGCGGGTCTCCTGCCGGAGCGTCACGCCGTGTGCGTCCCAGTGGACCTCGGACGGGATGAAGAGGTTGACGTACAGGGCGTCCCGTGTGTGCGCGTAGACGGTGTCGGCGAACTTCGTCTGGGTCTCCAGCGCGGTGCCGTGGTCGCAGGAGAAGTTGTCGTAGTCGCTGCTGTAGCTGCCGGGGGCGGCGCCGAGCCCGCTCTTGGGCTGTCGCTGCGAACCGGCCCACAGCCCGGTGTAGTAGGTGACGTAGCCGTGGGCGGAGTCGGGGTCCTGCTCGCCGAGCATCTGGTTGAGCAGGGTCCACTCGTAGTGGTCCATGTAGGCGGCCGTGTCCGGGTCGTGCAGAAAGAGCTGCCGGCCCAGTTTGAGCATGTTGTAGCTGTTGCAGTTCTCGCAGGTGTCCTCGGAGAGCCTGCTGACGATCTCGCCGGGCGGGCCGAAGAACTCCTGGTTGGAGTTGCCGCCGATGGCGTACGAGTGGTCGTTCACGACCGTGTGCCAGAAGTACTCCGCGAGCCGCAGGTAGCGCTGGTCGCCGGTCGACTCGTACTCGTGCACCGCGCCGACGATCTTCGGGATCTCGGTGTTGGCGTGGCGGCCTGCGAGCTCGTCGCGGCCCTCCGCGAGCGGCCCGAACACCTCCTCGTGGTCGAAGCGGCGCGCGGTGCGCAGGGGAACGGGGTCACCGGTGACCTGGTGGAGCCGCGTCAGGACGTCGTTCATGCCGCCGAACTCGACCTTCAGCACCGATTGCATCGTGGCGTGGGGCAGCGCCGCGGTGCGCCGCTCGGCCCAGTCGGCCATGGCACGCAGCACGTCCAGCGCCTGTGCGCTGCCGACGAGTTGATGGCAGTCGAGCAGCCCCGCCATGATCTTGTGGAGCGTGTAGTACGGCGCCCAGGGCTTGCCCCCGGCCTCCAACTGGTCGAAGACCTGCTCGGGGAAGGCCGAGAGGTAGCCGGGGGAGAATCCGGCGCCCGGTGAGGCCGCCTGGCACTCGGCGAGCGCGGCGATGATTCCGCGGGCCTTGGCGGCGTAGGCCTCGTCGCCGGTGTTGGCGTGGGCGAGGGCCAGACCGGAGAGCAGGTGCCCGGTGGTGTGGCCGCGCAGCAGCACCGTCGGGGCCTCCCAGCCGCCGCACGGCTCGGCCGTGGAGGGCAGGCCGACGTTGGTGCGGAAGGTGTGCAGCAGCCGGTCGGGGTCGACGGCGAGCAGGTAGGCACAGGTTCGGCGCATGTTGGCGCGGAACGGGCCGTCGAGAAGCGTCACCGCGCTCAGGGGGAACGGGGAGAGCGCCGGGCGGTGCGCGACATGCCCCGCGGCGGCGGGTGCGACGAGCCCCGGCGCGGCACCGGCGGCGGTGGCCGTGCCGGCGGCTCCGAGGGCGGCAGCCGTGGTGACGGCACCTGTGCTCGCGATGAAGTGACGCCGCGTCAGCGGATGTGAGGGCATTGAGAAAGAGCTCCTTTGACCCACGCGATTGAAACGTTTCGGAGAGCTGACGGTCACTCTGGGGCCACACCGTGAACTCGGTCAAGGGGCGTGCTTGAAGGGAAAATTTGCGAGCGGCCACCCGACCCCTTGCCGCGACCCAACCAAGCACGTATGTTTCCGCCGGACTTGTTGAATCGTTCAAACCATGAGTGCGCAAAGACGTGCACAGCAAGGGGGCCGGCGTGAGCCTGCGGCGAAGAGCGCTGCTGAAGATGGGAGCCGCGGCCGGAGCCGCGATGGCCCTGCCCTGGGGCACGGCCGCGGACGCGGCCGCGGCACCGTCCACCGGACACGGCCCCTCGCCTGACCTACATGGCTTCGTGCCCCGCGTGTTCGCCGCTCCCGGCGCCGCCGTACGCCCGAAATTCCGCTGGTGGTGGCCCGACGCACTCGTGGACACCGATGAGGTCGCCCGAGAGATCGACCAGATCGCGGCCGCCGGCTTCGGCGGAGTCGAGATCGCCGCCGTCACCCACAGCATGCGCGGCGGCGAGACCATCGACCCCGTCCCGCACGGCTGGGGAACACCCGCCTGGGTCAGGGCCGTCGAGGCGGCCCTGCGGCAGGCAAAAAAGCGGGACATCACCGTAGACCTGACCCTGGGACCCGCCTGGCCCAACTCCGTGCCCTCGGTCACGCCCGACAGCCCGGCCGCCGTGAAGGAACTGGCGCACGGGACCGTCACGCTGACCGCCGGCCAGAGCTGGACCGGCGCGCCCCCGGCGCCCGGCACGCCGCCCGCCGAAGGCGTCACGAAGCAGCAACTGCTGCTGGTACAGGCGATCCGGATCACCGATGCCGCCGCCCGGCCCGTCCTGCTCGACCGAACCACGGTCACCGACATCACCCACGCCGTGACCGACGGAGAGCTCCGCTGGACGGCCCCCGACGACGGCGCCCCCTGGCTCGTCATCGCCTACTGGGAGCGCGGCTCCGGCCAGCGGCCCGAGGGCCCGCACCACACCGACCCGCTCAGCTACGTCATCGACCACTTCAGCACCGAAGGCACCCGCGCCGCCATCGAGTTCTGGGAGCGGCACCTCCTCCCGCCGAGCACCCGCAAGCTGCTGCGCGAGACGGGCGGCGCCCTCTTCGAGGACTCCATCGAGCTCGAAACCGACGAGACGATGTGGACTCCCGCGCTTCCGGCCGAGTTCGAGAAGCGCATGGGCTACTCCCTGCTGCCCTACCTCGCCACCGTCGTCGAGCGCGACGAGGACCCCGTGCACGCCTTCGGGCAGGACCTCGACAAGGCCGTACGCCGCGATGTCATCGAGGTGCTCTCCGAGCTGTACGTCGAATACCACCTGAAGCCGTTCCAGGAGTGGGCCCACCGGCTCGGCCTGCGGCTGCGCGTCCAGCCGTACGGCCCGGGCACCGACTCCATGTGGGCCGCCGCCGTGCTCGACATCTCCGAGGGCGAGTCGCTGGGCTTCAAGAACGCCGACGACTTCCGCTGCCTGGCCGGCGGCCGGGACATGGGCGGCAAGGACATCCTGTCCAACGAAGCGGGCGCGACGGCCGGCGGCGCCTACGGCACGACATGGGACGCCACGCTGCGCAAGCTGGTCGTCCAGTACGCGGCCGGGGTCAACCAGGCCGTCTTCCACGGCTTCGCCTACGCCGAGGCGCCCGGCGCGGCCTGGCCGGGCTTCGCCGCCTTCTCGCCGTACAACGGCAGCGGCGGGTACGGCGAGGCATGGGGGCCCCGGCAGCCGACCTGGGGCCATGTGCGCGACATCGCCGGGTACTTGAGCCGTACCCAGCTGATCCTCCAGACCGGGGTCAACAAGGCCGACATCGGCATCCTGCGGCAGAAGGGCCCCGCCGGCACGGGCCTCGGGGCGCCCTGGTTCACCGCCGACGGCGTGCCCGTGGGCTGGACGCACCTCTTCCTCAGCCCGCGGCTGCTCGATCTGCCGTCCGCGAAGGTGCGGGACGGACGGCTCGCCCCGGAGGGCCCCGGGTTCAAAGCGCTCGTCATCGAGGGCGACGTCCTGAGCGGCAAGGACCGCACGATGCAGATCGACGTCGCCGAGAAGCTCGTCGGCTGGGCCAGGGCCGGTCTGCCGCTCATCGTCATCGGCGACTGGTCCGACGCCCGCGTCCCGGGCCTCGCCGGTCCCGGCGACAACGAACGGCTGCGTGCCCTGTTCACCGAACTGCTGGCCCTGCCGAAGGTCCGCGTGGTGCCCGACCGGCCCTACGTGCCGGAGGCCATCGCCGCACTGGGCCTGCGCCGCGACGTGGAGTACGCCCAGCGCTCATGGCTGGTCCACGCCCACCGCGCCGACCGGGAGGCCGACTACTTCTTCTTCGCCGTCGACTCGGTGACCAAGAACTCGGCCACCACCCGGCTCAACCACGACGTCACCCTCACGACGCGCTGGCGGGACACGGTGCCCTACCGCCTCGACGCCTGGACCGGCGCGGTGGAGCCGCTGCCGCTGTACTCCCGTACGGACGACGGACGGATCCGCCTGCGCGTCACCCTGGAGCCGGGCGCGACCGCGATCGTCGCCCTGGTACGTCCGGGCGCTTGGGCCGACCGCCCGTACGTGTCGGCCCGGACCAGCGAGGCGGCGGAGGTGCTCCGCGGAGCGGGCGGCCGCCCGGAGATCCGCGACGTCCGTCCGGGCACGTACCGTACGACGCTCCACGACGGCCGGACCGTCGAGACCGTCCTGGGCGGGTTGCCCGAGCCGATCCCGCTGACGCGCTGGTCCCTGACGGTCGAGGACTGGCAACCGGGCGCCCGCCCCTCCCAGACCCTCAAGCCGCGCCGCGAATTCACCCTCGACGCCCCGGCCGCCTGGCCCGCGATCCCGGGCCTGGAGGACGTGTCGGGCATCGGCCGCTACCGCACCACCGTGCACCTGGACACACCGTGGACGGGCGGGTACGGGGCCTACCTCGACCTGGGTGAGGTCTTCGACACCTTCCGTGTCACCGTGAACGGGCACCGGCTGCCTCCGGCGGACCAGTTGACGCCGCGGGTCGACGTGGGCCCGTACCTGCGGCGGGGCGCCAACACCGTGGAGGTGGAGGTGGCGACAACGCTGCTGAACCGCCTGCGGGTCGCCAACGCGCCGGTCTTCGGCGGGGCGAAACGCCAGAACTACGGGCTGGTGGGCCCCGTTCGCCTGGTGCCGTACGGCCGCGCGCCGCTGACCTGACCTGACCCGGTAGGTCGGTCGACGACCGTGGGGCGCCCCCTGTCTCGAGGGCGCCCCATGTGTTCCGTGCCCGGTCCGGTCGGAGAGCTGCCCAGCCGTGGGCACGGCGCTGAGCCGCGCAGGTACGTCAGACGCGTCCGGCGAGTAGGGCGGCAGCCGGCACGGCCGGAGGCCGAACCGGCGCGGCGGGCCGGCTTGCCGCGATCCTCAGTCGACGAGCCCCGTGGGCCTCAGCTCCCGCTCCAGCAGCGGGGTCAGCGCCGCCGCGTACGACTCCGCCACATGGCTCTCGTCGCGGTAGACGAACGTGTCGCCCACCACGAGCGGGCAACGGCCGCCCGGGGCGCAGAACCAGGGCATCGGGTCCAGCAGCGACGCCTTGACGTGCCGGGCCGCCCGGCGGCTCGCCTCCCTGAGAACCGGACTCTTGACCGCCTCCCGGGAACTTTGCTCGCAGGCCGGCAGGTCCAGGGGACGGCTCGCGGCGCATTCCACCGCGTCGTTCCTCGGCCACGGGTTGTCGAGGAGAACCAGAAGGTGCTCGGAGCGGCGGGCCAGTTGCCGGTAGACACGTTCGTACCCGGCGCGCCATTCTGCCGACGGATCCGCCATCCGCTCGGCCGGGGTGGCGGCCTCCGACGAAGAGGTCACGACCAGCTGCGGCCGCAGCCGCCCGATACGGTTCAGCGCGTCCTCGCGCCAGTTCTCGCAGGCCTTGTAGGGGCGGTTCTGGGCGACGATCATCACGTCGGCGGTCTTGCACGACGACTTCGTCAGCGACACGAGCTTCCACCCGTGCTTGCGGCTGAGGCTCTCCAGCGCGGGGAACCACTGCGCGGCATGGGAGTCGCCGAAGAGGACGACCACCTTGTCGGAGGTCCGGTCACCGTAGACACAACCGGGGGACTTCTCGCCGCCGTAGCCGACATGGCAACCGTCTCGGTAGACGGCCGACCGTTGCTCCTTCATCTCGGTGAGCCGCGGTGACAGGTTGCGCGGCAGGCTCGCCGCCGATCCGGCGACGAGTTCCTCCAGGCCGGTACGGGGATCGTCGGCCGCCGCGAGGGCCCTGTCCAGTTCCGGGGCACGCGCGGTCGAGCTGATCGCCGGCGGGAAGGACGCCGCGACCAGGGCACCCGCGACGACGGTCGCCGACAGGCCCAGTCCGAGGGCGAGGGCGGCGGCGGACCTGCGGCGCAGCGACCGGCGATGCCGGATCGGGTTCTCCACCAGGTGCAGGGTGACCCAGGCCAGAAGCAGGGCCATCAGCGCCAGCACGAGGGAGAGCTCCGGGGTGGGCGTACGCGTCAGAGCGGACGGGCCGATCATGAGCACGGGCCAGTGCCAGAGATACCAGCCGTAGGAGAGACCGCCCAGCCAGGTCGCCGGTGGTACGGACAGCAGCCGTGACGCGAACGGCGGGGACGCACCGCATCCGCCCGCGATGACGAGCGCCGCTCCGGCCACGGGCACCAGCGCGTGGTAGCCGGGGAAGGGGGTGCGGTCGTCGTACAGCACGGCCGAGGCGAGGATCCCGGCCAGACCCAGCCAGGTGGCGGCTTCGGCCAGCGGGCGGGGAAGGTGCGCGAGCGCCGAGGCGGCGAAGGCGAGCAGGCTCCCGGCACCCAGTTCCCAGAGCCGTGTGTGCGGACCGAAGTACGACCAGGACGGCGAGGCCTCACCCACACCGACGGAGAAGGCGAAGGAGACCAGGCACAGCACACCCAGGGGCAGAGCCTTCAGCCATGGCCGTCGAAAGCACTTCCAGCTCACCAGCAGCAGCACCGGCCACAGGAGGTAGAACTGCTCCTCCACCGACAGCGACCAGAAGTGCTGGAACGGCGAGGGGGCGGCACCCTCGCGGAGGTAGTCGGTTCCGGAGGCCGCCAGGTCGACGTTCATGAAGTACAGCGCGCCGGCGAGCGCGTCGTTCATGAACTCGGTGAAACGGATCTTGGAGGCGAAGAACCAGCAGCCGGCCATGGTGGTGAGGGCCACCAGGGTGGCCAGCGGCAGGATGCGCAGCGCTCGCCGTGCGTAGAAGCGCCGCAGCGACACGGACCGCGAGCGCTCGGCCTCTCTGATCAGGCCGCCGGTGATGAGGAATCCGGAGATGACGAAGAAGACGTCGACACCGATGTATCCGCCGCTGACGAAGGGCAGCTGAGCGTGCGCGAGCACGACGAGCGTGACGGCCAGGGCGCGCAGCCCCTGGATGTCCTTGCGCAGCGACGGTTCCGGGGAGTGGACGGGGCGGCGGGAACGGGGCCCGTGCTCCGGGGGTGGTGAGGAGCCGGGCTGCCGGATCGAGTCACGTTCCTGCTCGGCGTACGGGGTGATCAGGGGGTGGGTCACACACGCACCTGTCCGCTGCGCCGGGTCGGTTCTTGTGAGGGCGGTCATATGAGGGTGGGCCGGACGCCGTGGTCGTCGGACCGCGCCGGACGCCGCGGGCACAGTGCCCCGCCGGACGTGCCATGCCCGGGAATCACGGCCGGGCCCGGGCCCCGCACCGCGGTCAGCGGCCGCCTCACTTCAGGACACAGTGTCCAACGAGCTGTCCAGTACGCTGTGAGCCGTTCGCCGACGCGACCTCCCGCCCTCCGGGCACCTCCCGGACGGGACCGACGTCGCCCGCGGCACTCCCCCGGAACGAAGCCGCCGAATGTGACCACGGTCACCGAGACCCCTCGCGGCGCACGGACAGGACAAGACGTGGAAGACTCCCTACGCACCCGCATCAGAGCAGGCGATGAACAAGCCTTCGCACAGTTGTTCCGCGCACACGCCACGGCCGTCTACGCCTACGCCGCACGTCTGACCGGCGATGGCAGCGCCGCGGAGGACGCCGTCTCGCTGACGTTCCTGGAAGCCTGGCGGCTGCGCCAGAAACTCCTCCCCGACTCGGAGTGGCCCGGCCGCACACCGGGATCCCCCGAGGACGGCGGCAGCGCCCGGGAATCGGCCGACGACGGCCTTCGCCCCTGGATCTTCGGCATCGCCACCAATGTCCTGCGCAACATGCAGCGGACCGCCCGCCGCCACAGCGCGGCCCTGGCCCGGCTGCCCCGCCAGGACGCCGAGGACGACTTCTCCGAAGACCTCGTCGCCCGCCTCGAGGACGCGGAACGGCTCGCCGCCGCTCGCACGGCACTCGGCCGGCTGCGCAAACGTGAACGTGAGGTCTTCGCCCTGTGCGTGTGGTCCGAGCTGAGCTACGCGGAGGCCGCGGCGGCACTCGATGTGCCGGTCAGCACCGTCCGGTCGAGGCTCGCACGTGCCCGCCAGCGCCTGCGACGGCTGGCCGAGTCGGAACTGGGCCGACGCTCCGTGATCCGCAGTCGGGGAAAACCGAGACCCTCCTCCCCGACCGGACAGGAGAAGGTTGGCCGCACCGACGCGGCCCGGCTGACACAGTGACAGGCACAGGAGAGGCACCGATGAATTCCGCCGAACGTGAAGAACTGACCCGGCTGCTGCCCAGCCCCGCGGACCCGAAGCTCCCGCCGGGCCGCATGCTTCAGTTGGAGGAGAACCTCGTACAGGAAATCGCCCGCCAGTCGGCCGCGCAGGCCGGCCCCCAGGGCAGCGGCGCCCAGGAGCACCTCGGCAGCGGGCCGTCCCCGTTCCGCGGCCGGCGTGGGTTCCGGCTGGGCGCGTTGCCGGTGGGCCTGGCCACCGCCGTCGTCGGAGCGGTCGTCGTGGCCGGACTCGACACGGGACAGGAGACGCCGCGGACGGACGAGGAGGCCGTGGTCATGCTGAACCGCATCGCCACGGTCGCCGCGGCCCAGGAGGCGACGCCGGTCCGCGACGACCAGTACGTCTTCACTCAGGTCCAGGGCACCCAGCAGATCATGGACGACGGCGAGGACGTCTTCCGCCGGTCGAACTGGCACTCCGCGGACGGCAATCGACGTGGTCTGGCCAGGATCACCGTGCTCTCCGGCCCGTCCGGCGAGGGCACCAGGGACATGAGCCTGGCGGCCGACCCCAATGCCACGTCCTACCGCGAGCTCCAGGCCCTGCCGACGGACCCGGATCAGCTGTACGACATGGTGTGGAAGCAGACCGAGGGCCAGGGGCCGACCCACGAAGAGGCGGCACTCGAACACATCGGTTCGATGCTTCCGGGGGCGGCCCTCCTCCCCCAGCTCGACGCGGCGCTCTATCGCGCGGCGGCCAGGATCCCGGGCGTGAGGCTGGTTCAGCACGCCGAGGACGCGGCCGGCCGGGAGGGCATCGGCTTCGCCTTCGGCTCCGGGGACGACCGGGACGTCTGGGTCTTCGACCGGAACAGCCTCGAATACCTGGGCTCGGACGATGTGGCTCTGCTGAAGACCGGCGTCGCCGACGCGCTCGGTGAGGCACCGACCGACTGATCACCGCCGGCGGACGCAAGCCGTCGGCTTCGCACCGATGCCGCGCGAACCGTGCGGCATCGGTGCGGACGCGCGGCGCCTTCGATCGGTTTGCGGCCCATCCTGGCGTCTCCGGCGGAAGGTGGCCACGGCTGACGGACGTATGGCGGACGGGTGGCCACGGCTGTCCCGGGCGGCAGGCCGCGCGGCGTCTTCGGCTTCCGGACCGCGACCCGTCGGGGACTCCGGTCGCCCGCCGGGGGAACGGGCGACCGGAGGAGATCCCGTCCGCGCATCGACCGTGTCGGCGCCGACGGGAGACTTCGGGTGCCGGGGCGCTGCTCGCGGTCGACACACCGGCGGCATGGAACGAGCAACCACCGGCTTCCCGCAGCGGCTTCTTCGCCGCTGGCATCCCAGCCATGAGACGGCTTCACCGGCTCGCGATTGACTGTAGTTCATTGAATGGCAATCAATCAAATAGGGGCTCGGTCACACGCCGGCGAACGGGCGGGTTCAGGACAGAGGCCCGCGGTGACGGGAGCAACGACTGGGCAGGTCACCGCGCTGAGGACACCCCTACGGCGACAGCTTTCCGGCAACGGATCCACGGCCACCGCTCGTCGTCCAGCCGGTTCGGGGTCCGCCCCGCACCAGGCGCGCTCGCCCCGCTCGGGCCGCCGGAGCAGCGGTCAAGCGGGCGGCGAGACCTGGTGGGGCTTGCCGGCCAGGAGTTCCTCAAGCGCACGGTGCAGAGCGGGACTCGGCGCCAGATCATGGGCGGCGCGCAGCGCGCCTGCCAGAAAGGTGACACAGCACTCGACCAGCGGCCCCGTCTCGAACGGTGGACCGGTCCGCAGCCAGTGGCGCGTCATCTCGTCGCAAGCGGAGGTGAACCCCCGCATGGGCAGCTCAAGGGCTGGTTCGTCGACATCCAGTCCGAGCAGCCCGCAGAGGGCGGAAATACCGTCCCGCCGTGTGGTGGCGAAGGCCTCCTCGGCCAGGTCCATCGCCTCCGCGCGGCGCAGAACCAGGTTCAGCGCGGCTTCCCGGTGCGCGGCCAGGAATTCCAGGTGCGCGGTGAGATGCCGGCGCAGACGGTCGGCGACCGGTCCGTCGAGAGGAATCCTCGCGGCGGCCCGGAGCTGCCGGTCCACCTCCAGCACCACCTCCGCGTAGAGGTTCTCCTTGCCCTTGAAGTGGTGGGAGAGCAGGCCATGGGCGACTCCCGCCGAGCGTGCGATGTTCCCGACGGTGACTTCCCCGTACGGCCGCTCGGAGAATTCCTCCAGCGCAGCGCGGAGCAGTTTCCGGCGTGTCTGCTCGGCGGCCAACTGGCGCCGGGTGGGCGGTTTTCCCGTGACCGACCGGGGCACGTGTGCATCCCTCCCGAGTACCGGTCGGCGCGGAGAGCAGCACCGGCGTGGGTCCTCATGCAATGGGGCCAACGAACCCCGGCATCCTAATTGGTCGGCGGTCAGCGATCGGGAGGCACAGCGGCAGGATCTGCCCGACGACGAGATCGCCGGGCAGATCGATCCCCCCTGAGAGAACCGGACTCCTACTGGCTCCGGCGGGGAAGGCCCCGGATCTCCCACCTGGCCGGTCCGGCCCATCCGGCCATCTGGACCATCCGGCCGATCAAGGACCGTCAGCGGACGGGCACACTCCGATAGGCGGCCGCGAAACGGTCCAGCATCTCGGACAGTTCGGCCCTGGTCGAGATCAGCGGCGGCGCGAAGCCGATGCTGTCGCCCACCGCGCGGACGAGCACGCCGTTGTCGGCGGCTCGGGCCGCGAGCGTCGCCCCGATCTCACCTTCCTCCATTCCGAAAGCGACCGGGTCGAAGGTGACAGCTCGCAGGAACCCGTGTCCCCGTACATCGGTGACGCCCTTGACGTTCCAGTACTCCCCCAGCCCTTCGGCCAGAACGGGAGCCAGGTCGCGCACGTGCTGCGGGATGTTCCGTTCGGTCAGGACGGCGAGGGTCTCCCGGGCCACGGCAGCAGCCACCGGGTGCCCCGAGTAGGTGAATCCATGACCGAAGGCACCCACGGCGTTCGATCCATTGGCGATGGCCTCGACAACCCTGTCACTCACCATGACGGCCGAGATCGGCAAGTACGCGGAGGACAGCCCCTTGGCGAGCGTGATCATGTCCGGCGAGAGACCGAACTCCGTGGTCGCGAACATCGACCCGGTCCGCCCGAAGCCTGTGATCACCTCGTCGGCGATGAACAGGATGTCGTGCCGGGCGAGCACGTCCTGGACCCGTCCGTAGTAGCCGGGCGGCGGGACGATGATGCCGCCCGCGCCCAGGATGGGTTCACCAATGAAGGCGGCTATCGTGTCAGCGCCTTCCGCTTCTATGAGGAGCTCCAACCTGGCGATGAGGTAGTCGGTGAACTGCTCGTCGTCCAGGCCTTCCGATGTCCTGGGATCAGGACAGGGCACTTTCAGGAATGACGGGAGCGGCAGCCCGAATCCGCGATGGATGGGCTCGATGCCGGTGGCCGATCCGGCCGCCACCGTTGTGCCGTGGTAGGCGTTCTCATGAGAGATGATTTTGGTTCGACCCGTTCGCCCCAGACAGGCGTGGTAGTACCAGGCGATCTTGAAGGCGCTGTCGTTCGCTTCGGCTCCCGAATTGGCGAAGAAGGTGCGCCCCATCGGTATGGGCGCGATCTCGGCCAGATCGTCGGCCAGCGCCAGCGGAACGTCGGCCGTGCGGTGGCCGAATGACGCATAGAACGGCAGCCTGGCCATCTGCTGTGCGGCGGCTTCGATGAGCCTGGACTCGCTGTAGCCGAGATTCGCGCACAACATGCTGGACATGGCGTCGATGTAGGACCGCCCTTCGGAGTCCCAAACGCGCACGCCCTCACCGCGGACGATGACGTGGGGCTCGGAAACAACGTGGGGAAGTGTATGAGGCTCGAACATGGTTGACATGCCTGTAACTCCTTCAATGTTCCGAGGTGATGGCAAGGCGTCTCGACGGGAGAGCACGAGCAGTTCCGGGAAATCCTGCGCACCGGAGAGCGACATGGCCTCGGCACCGAGAGCGGCGCCCGGGTACCGCCGGCAGCGGGCCCTTGGGAGACAGCCCCTCACTGAACGGCGGTCGGCTGCGGCTGCCACCGCCGGAACGCGGTGTGCGATGCAGCCGGCCATCACGACCACATCCATCCTACCCATCTGATGGCATCTGACACCAGATGGGAGTAATGTCATTTTTGCGGGATGGCGAGAGCCGTCGACTCGACCGGCAGGCGCGACCCGCAGGGCAGGGGGACCTGCCCACCGGATCCGCGGCGCTCACGAATTCGCCGATCAACGCGACAAGGAGACCCGATGGCCGGCACGCACCACCAGGCGGCCGGCATGCGGTTGCCCTCGCCCGCTCCACGACATCGCGGTTCACGGCATCACCGCGACACATTCCGCACGCCTCTCGGGTGAGGTCGGCCATGCCCGGAACACCGCAGTCGTTCCTTGCCGGTCTCGCGGCCGAAGTGCAGGACGGGCCAGTCGGCCGGTCCGAGTTCGTGTTCCTCCATGGACTCACCTTCGACCGGCGCCACTGGCACCCCGTCCTCGACGAGTTGCGTGCGGGCGGCGAAGAACACCGGACACTCGCGCTCGACCTGCCGGGACACGGAGGGTCGCCCCGCTGGCCCGCCTATCAACTCCGCGACGTCACCGAGGCCGTACACCGCGCCGCGGTCGAAGCCGGCTTCGGCCGGCCTGTTGTGGTGGGGCACTCGATCGGCGGGGTCCTCGCGACTCTGTACGCCGCCACTCACCCGGCGGCCGGTGTGGTCAACATCGACCAGCCGCTGCTCGCGGGCCCGTTCGCGGAGATGCTCCGCCGCAACGAGCAGGTCCTCCGAAGCGAGGACTGTCTACGGGTCTGGGACGAACTGATCTCGACCATGGGGGTCGAGCAACTCGCACCGGCCGCGCGGGAACTCGTGGCCTCGGCGGACACTCCGCGCCAGGACCTCCTTCTCGGGTACTGGAGCGAACTCATGACGGCCTCCCCCAGCGATCTCACCACAAAACGCGAGGAGGACCTGCGAGCCATCTCCGCCGCGGGCCTCCCCTATCTCCACGTCTCCGGCCGCCAGGTGCCTCCCGGGTATCGCGCCTGGCAAAAAAGGGCACTGCCCGAAGCCGGAATCGCCGTGGTGCCGAGCCACAGTCACTTCCCCCACCTCACCCACCCCGCAGAGCTCGCGGCGCTCATCAGCCGGCTGCCGGGCGCTCGTTGAACGACCGAGAGGGACCGGCATCCGCCGGTCCCTCTCGACTCGTCAGGGGTTTCCAGTGCCGTGGCAGGCAACGTTTGCCCGTCAAGGAGCGGCGTCCGGTCCGTGCTCTCGGCGTGCCGGCCGGAAGTCCTCGTACTGGACGTACTCGGACTTTCGGCCGGTGCGGCGAGTGGGGGCACCTCCCACGCCTTTCAGGCAGCGGGGGAGCGTGCCGGGCCTCGCGACGGGGCGAACGCTGCCTGCCGCGGCACTAGTCCCAGCCGAAGCCGTAATGGCCGCCGTGGCCACCATGACCGTGCCCATGGCCGCCACCGAATCCGCCGCCATGATCCTGGCCGTAGGCGACGGCATGCGTCGGCGACTGCGGTGCCGCGGGAGCCGCGACGGCCGATGCGGCCGCGCCGCCCAGAGCGAGGACAAGGCCGGCAAAGACGGCGAGAGGCCACTTGATGGAACGCATGGCTACCTCCAAAGAGGAATCGGAACGCGCATGGCTGGTCACATGCCATACGCCAGAGGATGGTTGCCGCACCTGACACATGAAGCGGTATCTATACCATTTGTCCGGTTATGCGGCACGTTCAACTGTCCACTCCCGCAACAGCGGGGTCAAGGCGGAAAGGTGGTGCTGCCAGCACCACCTTCGGCTGCTTCAAGGGCGACGACGGTGGGTAAAGGACACCGTTCGCCGCCAGGTTGACCCACATGCGGCTCCGCTCGACGCGTCAACTTCGACCGACCGGCGAAGGGGGCGACACCGCGCCCGGTCGCCGCTGCCTACGGCCGGCCGCTCCGCATCACCGCATCAGCGACCGAGCCCGGCAAGGCGGTTCAGGGTTCGGGCGGCGCCCACCCGGCCACTGCCTCGAACAGCAGGAATCCTTGCTCGACCAGTTCGTCACTGGAGACGTGGAGGGTTCCGTCGACCCAGTTCATCAGCAACTGGCCGACACCGCCGACGATCGCCATGGACATCGCCACGGTGTTGACCTCGCGGTCGGCGCGGCTCCCTGTCAGCAGTTGTTCCACCAACGCACTCATTCGCCGCAGACCCTGCTGCCGTACACCGGCGGTCAGCGGGCCCGCGCTCAGCGCTTCGACGAACTTCACCCTGCCTCGTCGCGGGTCGGCCGTGGTGGTGCTGACGAGGACCTCGATCATGGCCCGGGCCTGTTCCCGGGGCGTGCGTTCCGGGGTGATGCAGGCCGCGCATCGCGTCAACTGCTCCTCCCAGATGTCCCCGACGATCGCCGCCATGACGTCGTCCAGGGAGGAGAAGCTCTCCGTGAAGTACCGGTCCTGCAGGCCCGCGTGGCGCAGCAGGGCACGGATCGACGTATTGGCGTACCCCTGGCTGGAGAAGAGCTCCGTCGCACTTTCGATGATCCGCCGGCGCCGCGACGCGATGCGCTCCTCGGCGGTCATGCCGCCGTAAATCCTCATGCCCAGCCACCTTTCCTGTAGCACGCCGACCCGAGGGGTGACGTGCCGGCGGGCTCCTGACCGGGGACCTGGCTCGCGACGCTGCCGCACAGCGTCCGCCCGGTGCCCAGCCAGGTGACACAAGCGTATGAACATCTTACACATCTGAGGGCATATGCCCCAAGACGGACACGCATTCACGCACACGGATCGCACCAGGCACGTGCGTCAGCCCTCAAGCCGCGAGCGCCGCCCGGATCGCCCGACCCATTGCCAAAGCCGACCCTCGACCCTAACCTCGCAAGGTCTCTATTCATGAATTGAATTCATATGGATGAACGGAGATAGATGGGTACACGACTCCGCCTGGCTACGGTTCTGGTCGCGGTGGCCACCATCGCCGGCCTGCTCGCCCCGGCCGCCTCCGCCCGCCCGACACCCGGTACACCCGGCGCGCCCGGGACCGCGGTCCTCGACGGCGCACGGCTCCAACAGACGAAGGCCCGCCTGGATCGCGGCGACCACCGGCTCCAGCGGGCCGTCCGCGACCTCACCGCACGTGCCGACACATGGCTCGACCAGGGCCCATGGACCGTCGTCGACAAACCCAGACCCGCGCCGAGCGGAGACGTCCACGACTACCTGAGCCAGGCGCCCTACTGGTGGCCGAGCCGAACCCCCACCACCGACAACCCCTGGGGCTGCCCCTATGTACAGCGGGACGGCGAACGCAATCCCGAGGTGGACACCGGCACCGACCGCCAGGACCTCGAGAAGGTCTTCGACTCGTCGTACGACCTCGCACTCGCCTGGTACTACACCGGCGAACGGAAGTACGCCGAGAAGGCGGCACACATCCTGCGGACGTGGTTCCTGGCTCCCGCCACCCGGATGAACCCGCACCTGAACCACGCCCAGTTCATCCCGTGCAGATACGACGGCCGGGCCATCGGCATCATCGACTTCTCCCAGTCGTACACCGCGGTCGTCGATGCCGTCGCCATCCTGGAGACGGGCGCTCCCGGCTGGACGGTGACGGACCGCACCGGAATGAGGCAGTGGAACGGTGACTTCCTCGACTGGCTGAGGAACAGCGACTTCGGCAAGCAGGAGGCGGCCGCGACGAACAACCACGGCACGTTCTACGACTTGCTGCTGGCGGGCCTCGCGTACGCCACCGGGGACCGGGAACTCGCCCGCGGGACCGTCCGCGACGCGGCCACCAGGCGCATCGACCCCCAGATCGCCGCGGACGGACGCCAGCCACTGGAGCTGGCCCGGACCAGGAGCTGGCACTACTCGACGTTCACACTCGTCGCGTACACGCGCCTGGCGGCGATCGGTCAGCATGTCGGCGTGGACCTGTGGGCCCACCGGGGCCCGGAGGGCCAGAGCCTTGTCAAAGCCGTGCGCTACCTCCTTCCCGCGGCCACCGACCGCGCCGCGTGGCCGCACCCCGAACTGGAATTTCTGCGGTTCGCGGCGAGTGACGTCGTGCACGCGGCCGCGGACGCCGGCGACAAGGAGGCGAGACGAGCCGTGCCGCTGCTGGAGGAACCGCCGGGCGGAGACCTCTGGGTGCTGCGGCCCGCCGCCGAACAGCTCGACTCGATAGCGGGCTGAACCAGAACTGTCACCGCATGGGCTCCCGAGGGTGTTCGACACCCTCGGGAGCCCCGTTCGTGCGGCCGGGGCACCGCACAGCCGCGCCGCCGAGCCGCCGAGCCGGGGCCGACCCCACTGCATTGCTCACCGTCACCGTTTCAGTCGGTGAGTACACAGAATATGCAATGTCAGCCTGCCCGAACCCAGAATTGGATCACCATCTTGACTGGTGATGCTCCCGACTGCAACCATGTAGTCACCTCCCAAAGTGGTGACGGGATGGATCATCATCTGTCCACCCCGTCCCGGGGCAGGCCTTCGCCCCTGACGTCGATCCGGGTCCCGAAGGCGCCCGGGTCACCGCGGGCCGCAACGCGACAGCAGCGACTGACGCCGTGATCGATCACGGCGTCGAAGGAGTAGTGAGCATGACCGAACAGCCCAGACGCAGGGGCGAGGGCGCACCCGTGGCGCGGCGCGCCATGCTCGGCATGCTCGGTGTGGGAGCCGCCGGGCTCGCGGGCGCTCCCTACCTCCAGAGCGGCTGGGAGGGGTTCCTCAGCGCCGCCTCCCAGAAGGACCCCACCGGACTGACCGGCCTGCTCCCGAACCCGGGCGGATTCCGCTACTACAGCGTGGTCGGCTCGGTACCCCACAAGGACGCGACGAACTACGGCCTGCGGATCGACGGCCTTGTCGACCGGCCCCGGACCTACACACTCGCGGACCTGCGCGCCATGCCGCAGACGAGGATCGTCCGCGACGTGGTGTGCACCGACGGATGGCGCGTCGACGACACGCCTTTCGCCGGAGTGAAGCTGTCCCATCTCCTGGAGGAGGCCGGGGTCCGGTCCTCGGGCACCGCGCTTCGCTTCACCTGCTTCGACGGCGCCTACACCGAGAGCCTCACCCTCGAACAGGCACGCCGCCCGGACGTTCTGGTAGCACTGAAGATGCAGGACAAACCGGTCAGTCATGCCCATGGAGGTCCGGTCCGTCTCTACGTGGCCCCGATGTACTTCTACAAGTCGGCCAAGTGGCTGTCCGGGATCACGGTCACCGACGAGGTGGTCCCTGGCTACTGGGAGGAACGCGGCTATCCGGTCGACGGCTGGCTCGAAGGAGCCGACCGCGGCAACTCGGCGGCCTGACCCCGCTGCGGACCCGACGGCCGTGTGTGCAGCGCACACGATGTGAAACACCCGAGAACCCCGATTTCCCGAATACCGCGAGTGCTCAAGCACCTCAAGAACACGGAGTAGACATGTCGCACACCACCAAGGCCAGCAAGGCGCGCTACCTGAGCGTCGCCGCCGGAGTTGCCGTGGCCCTCGCCGGCGGCGCTGCGCTCGCGTCGTCGGCCTCGGCCGACACGTCGGACCGCAAACCCCGTACGCAGACCTTTGAACTGGTCGGCAAACAGACCTCGTCCGGCGAAGTCGACCTGGGCAAGCCGGGAACCAGTGTGGGCGACCAGCGGATCGTCCACGAGGACCTGTACCGCGACGGCAAGAAGGTGGGCGACCACAGCGCGATCTGCACCTACACCCAGGTCAGTCCCGCCGCCCTGCAGTGTGTGGGCACCTTCGCGCTCCCCGAGGGCCAGTTCGCCGCGCAGTCGCTGCTGCACCTGCCCGCCCCGAGTTCCGTGGACGTCGCGATCACCGGCGGATCGGGCGCCTACAGCACCGCTCAGGGCTTCATCCGCACCGTTCCCGCGGGTGAGACCGAGCGCCACTTCACCGTGCATCTTCAGCGCTGATCCCCCACCGCCGGACTCGGGCCGCCGGGCAGTTGTCCCGGCGGCCCGGGTCCGGCGTCGCTCCGCCCCCGAAACACCCTCGCCCGTCAGACACACACCTGCCCGGCGTCTCAGCGGCCGGCAAGTGGTCCACCGCCACCGGGAGGTGCGCACACATGACATCCACGGTCGGCTGGGACGGGCCGACAGGGAACGTGAAGCGGCTCGACCCGCCCGGGAGAGTCCGCCGATTCAGTACGACCGAGCGACTGGTGCACCGCGCCACCGGCTGGCTGATGCTGGTCTGCCTGGTGACAGCGGCGTGCCTCTACCTGGGCCCGCTCGCCCAGGTGGTCGGGCATCGCCACCTGGTCTCCACCGTGCACCGGTGGTCGGGCATCCTGCTGCCGGCCCCGCTGCTGATCGGGCTCTCGTCGGCCGCTCTCCGTGCGGACCTTCGGCGGCTCAATCGCTTCGCGCCGTACGACACACAGTGGCTGCGCGCGGCCCGCGGACGGGTCACGTCACCGGGTGCACGTCCGGCCGGCAAGTTCAACGCGGGTCAGAAGCTGTACGCGGGCTGGATCGCCGGCGCCGTGCTGGTCATGATGTTCACCGGTTCGCTGATGTGGTTCAGCGGGTTCCTGCCCCTCATCTCCCGAACCAACGCGATCCTGATCCACGACGTCGTCGCCTGGGCCATCACCTTCGTGATCATCGCCCATATGCGGAAGGCGTACGGGGATCCGGAGGCCCTTGAGGGAATGCGCACGGGATACGTCGGCCGCGCATGGGCGGACCGCCACCACTCCAAGTGGCTCTCGGAGGACGCCGCCGAGGCCGACGGGAAGCGTCCGAGCATCGAGGACAGCGGGAAGCGTCCCGGCATCGAGGACGACTGAGCGTTTCGGTTCACCACGACCGTGCCGGGATCCGGTCACCCTGCGGCGCACGCGTTCGACGCGTGCGCCGTGACTCATGGAACCGGCGGCCCGTCGAGTTCGCGCAGGAGTGTGCGGACATGGTCCACGTCCGAGTCCAGGGCACCGATGTCGAGGTAGATGCCGAGTGCCTCGCGCAGGGCGTCGCCGGCCGCTTCGACCGCTCCCGTGGCCCGGTGGGACTGACTCAGGTGCACCAGGTTCTCGGCCTCGTTGTAGCGGTGTCCCAGTGCGCGGTTGAGGCGCAGACTGTGCTCGTAGCACTCGATGGCTCTGGTGTGCTCGCCGAGTTGGTGGTGGGCGAATCCCAGGGTGTCCCATGTGCCGGCCCGGCCCCGTTCGTCACCGAGCTCGCGCTGGATGGCGAGCGCCTCCTGGCATCGGCGCACGGATGCGGCGTGGTCGCCGAGTTGTGCGTGGTCCCACGCCACCGCGTTCAAGGCCCGTGCCCGGCCCGCGAGGTTGCCGACCGAGCTGAACAGTTCGACCGCGCGCTGGTCGTGCCGCAGGGCGGCCCGTTTGTCGCCCTGCCGCTCGTACAGCCAGCCGAGCGCGAGATGGGTGTGCGCGGCCGACAGGCCGTCGCCGCTGGTCTCCGACAGGGAAAGCGCGAGGGTCAGCTCGTCGTGGGCCTCGGCGAAGCGGCCGGTCTCCGTGCAGGCCCAGGCGAGCGCGCGATGGGACTCGGCGCGGGCGGCCGGATCCCCGAGGCGGACCGCCGCGGTGAGAGCGGTGGTGTGCACGGCGCTGACATCGGCCCAGCGCCCCTGGCGGGCCAGGAAGGTGGTGATCGCCCACGCCAGCCGCCACGCCTGCACGTTGCGCCCGGTGCGCAGGGCGTGGTCGACGCCGGCTGTCAGCACGGTGTGCTCGCCCGCGAACCACGCCATCGCCTGCTCGTGCGTGGTGAAAACCTCGGGTTGTGTGCCGTCGCTCACCGGGACCGGCGGCAGCGGGTCCCGGTGGGGCAGCAGGACGCGGTCGGCGGCGTGTGCCGAGTGCGCGTAGTGGTCGAGTACGCGGGTGAGTGCCGCGCCCGCTTCGACGGCGGGCGCGGCGGTCTCCGCCAGTTCGAGGGCGTAGGCACGCAGCAGGTCGTGGTAGGTGAAGCGGCCGGGCACATGTTCCTGAAGCAGGTGGTGCGCCTGGAGACTGCGCAGACGCTTCCGGAGCCCGGCGAGCGGCAGGGTGGTCAGGCTGACGGCGGCACCCAGTCCAATGTCGGCCCCGGGTGCCTGGGCGAGCTGACGGAAGACCCGGGCGGAATCGGCGTCCAGGGCCAGGTAGGACGAGGCGAACACCGCCCGTACGTCACTGGTCTCCTCACCCGTCTCCAGTGCGTCGAGCCGGGTCGCGGTGTCGCGCAGTTCGGCTGCGAGGGCGGCCAGGGAGAGGACCGGGTCCGTGGTGATGCGGGCGGCGAGGACGCTGATGGCCAGTGGCAGGCCTGCGCAGTGGTGGAGGAGCTCGGTGGCGGCGACGGGTTCCGCGGCGAGCATGTCGGCGCCCAGACGCCGGGCGAGCAGGTCATGTGCCTCGGTGCCGTCGAGTGTCTCCAGGATGAGCTGTACCGCCCCGTGGGAGGCGGCCAGTCCGGGGAGCCGGTGCCGGCTGGTGATCAGTACCGCGCAGGTGGGACTGCCCGGCAGCAGGGGCACCACCTGGTCGGTGTCGCGGGCGTTGTCGAGCACGACGAGTAATCGCCGGCCCGCCGTGAGGCTTCGGTACAGCGCGGCCTGGGACTGCGGGGCGGAGGGCAGGTTCGCGGGGTCGGCGCCGAGCGCCTCCAGGAATCCCCGTACGACCGCGTACGGGTCCGCCGGTTCGCCGGTGGGAGCGAAGCCGCGCAGGTCGGCGTACAACTGACCGTCGGGGAACTGCTCGCTCTGGTCATGGGCCCAGCGCAGGGCCAGCCACGTCTTTCCGACACCGCCGGTGCCGCAGATCGCGGTTGTCAGCACGGAGCCGTTGTCAGGCCTGTGCTGCGGCCCCATCAGCTTGTCCAGTCGGGCCAGTTCACTGCCACGGCCGACGAACAGCGGCGGGAGCGCCGGCAGTTGTCTGGGATGCACCGCGTCGGCGGGCGCGGGGTCCGGGTCGTCCCGCTCGGGTGGCGCGAGCCGGGGATCCGAGATCAGGATCTGCTGGTACAGCTCCCGCAGCGGCGTGGCCGGGTCGATGCCCAACTCCTCGGCGAGCCGACGGCGCACCACCTGATAGTGGTTGAGGGCGTCGGCAGGACGTCCGCCGCGGTAGAGGGCGAGCATCAGCTGGGCCGCCAGCCGCTCGTCCAGAGGGTGACCGGCGGCGTGGGCGGGCAGCGCGGTCAGCAACTCGGCGTGCAGACCTCGCCGTAACTGGAGGTCGCCCCAGTCCAGGAAGGCCGCGAGCCGCTCGGTGTGCGCCGCCTCCCGCTGGGCGTTGAACCAGGGAGTGTCGATACCGGGACACACGTCGCCGCGCCAGAGCGCGAGGGACTCCGTGAACAGGCGTGCCGCCTCGTCCTCGTCACCCTCCCGCACCACGGCGCGGGCCCGCGCGGTGTCGGCGCGGAAACGGTGCAGGTCGACGGCTGAGGGGGCGACGGTCAGCTCGTATCCTCCCGGGCGCCGCTCGATCCACGCCTCACCGGTGACCGCCCGCAAGGCGTGGCGCAGCCTGGAGAGGTAGCTGTAGAGCGTCTGCCGGGCGCGCTGCGGTGCCCGCTCCCCCCAGACACGGTCCACGAGTTGGTCGGGCGTCACCAACGTGTTGGCGTCCAACAGGAGCGCGGCCAGGACCCGTTGCTGCCGAACGGGCCCCAACTCCAGCCTGGCGCCGTCGACCCGCACTTCGACCCCGCCCAGCACACGGAACTCCGCCGCCACACGAACCACCCCCGGGACAAAATCCTAGAGTGCTCGGTCACAGGTAGGTACGGGTCGTGGCGACACATGTGGGACATGGGGCGGGCACCTGCGGCGCCGGGCCCCACCCGTTGCCGGGGGTGGACGCCGTCGTTCGGCCCACGGCACCCGCCTCGCGCGGCGGCCCGCCCGGATCCGTTCAGCCGCCCCGCGTACCGTCTCGCAGCGCGTTCTCCGCGTACGCGATCGCCGCCGGATGTCCGAACAGGCCGGGCAGTCCTCCGGTGTGCAGGAACACCGTGGGTCGCCCCCGGAGCACCGTCCCGTCCTCGACCGCGGCGGCCAGGCCGGCCAGAGCCCGCCCCGTGTAGACCGGGTCCAGGACCAGCCCTTCGGTCCGGGCGGCCAGCAGCAGGGCGTCCTCGACAGCCGGGGTGAGGACGCCGTACCCGTCTCCCGGGCGGCCGTGGACCGTGAGGTCGGCGGGCGTCACGACCCGGCCGCCCGCTTCGGTCGCCATCTCGGCCACGGCGGACACCGGGTCGGCCATCGCTTCCGTGTCCACGCCCAGCACCCGCTCCGGCCCCAGTACGGCGACCAGGCCCGCCATGGTGCCGCCGGAACCCACCGCGACCACGACGGTGGACACGTCCGGCAGCTGGGCCGTCAGTTCGCGGGCGCACTCGGCGTAGCCCTGCGCGCCGAGAGCGTTCGAACCGCCGAACGGGATGAGGGCCGGGTGCCGGCCGTCCTCCGTCAGGTGCGCCACGGTGCGAGCGGCCACCCGTGCCAGACCCTCGGCGTCCACGTCGCCGGCCCATACGATCCGGGCGCCGAACAGACCGTCCAGCGCGAGATTCCCGGACCCTGACGCACCCGGGGAGCCCGGGAACACCAGCACGGCCTCGATGCCCGAGCGGGCCGCGGCAGCCGCGGTGAGCCGGGCGTGATTGCTCTGCGGCGAGCCGGTGGTCACCAGTGTGTCGGCGCCCTCGGCCAGCGCGGCGCCCACGGTCCACTCCAGTTTGCGGACCTTGTTGCCACCGCCGCCGAGACCGGTCAGGTCGTCGCGCTTGACCCACAGGTCGGCGGCGTCCAGGCCGAGCGCGACCGCGAGACGGGGCGCCGGTTCGAGCGGCGTGGGCCACGTGCCCAGCCGCACCCGTCGTGACTCGGCGGGCGCGTCGTTCGTACTCACTGTGTTCTCCTTCCCGAGCCTGACTTCGGCGGCCGGTCGGTGCTGTCGTCCGGTGGGCAGGCGGATTTCCTCAGCCCCTCGTCGCGTGCCCCTTCGCGCGACGACTGCCCCGGACGATGGAATGCGATCATCCGAGGTTGGCGCTGACATTGAAGTATGACGTCTCTGCGCACACTCGGTTCCTCCGGTCTCGAGGTGTTCCCCCTCGCCCTGGGCGGCAACGTCTTCGGCTGGACCGCGAGCGAGCAGGCCTCCTTCGCCGTCCTCGACGCGTACGCGAGCGCGGGCGGCAACTTCATCGACACGGCCGACTCGTACTCCGCGTTCGCCGAGGGCAACGAGGGCGGCGAGTCCGAGACGATCATCGGCAGATGGATGAAGTCCCGTGGCAACCGCTCGGACGTCGTCATCGCCACCAAGGTCAGCCAGCACCCGCGGTACCAGGGCCTGTCCGCCGCCAACATCAAGGCCGCGGCGGACGCCTCGCTGCTCCGCCTGGACACCGATCACATCGACCTCTACTTCACCCACTACGACAAACCCGAGGTACCGGTCGACGAGATCGTCGGCGCCCTCGACGAGTTGGTGAAGGCGGGCAAGGTCCGGCACATCGCCGCGTCCAACATCAGCCCCGAACGCCTGCGGGCCTCGTTGGAGGTCTCCGACCGCGCGGGCCTCGCCCGCTACGTCGCCGTCCAACCGCACTACAACCTGGTCTCGCGTGACACGTACGAGGGCCCACTGCGGGACCTCGCCGCCCGCGAGGGCCTCGCCGCGGTGCCGTATTTCTCCCTGGCCTCCGGTTTCCTCACCGGCAAGTACCGTCCGGGTACCCCCGTCGACAGCGCCCGTGCGGGCTCGGCCGGGAAGTACGTCGAGTCCGAGCGCGGCCGGAAGGTCCTCGCGGCCCTGGACGAGATCGCCGACGCTCACGGCACGCCCGTGGCCACCGTCGCCCTCGCCTGGCTGGCGGCGCAGCCGACGATCACCGCGCCGATCGCCTCGGCCCGGACGGTGGACCAGCTTCCGGCGCTGCTGGGGGTCGCGCAGCTGCGCCTCACCGCCGAGGAACTGGACCGCTTGACGCGGGCGTCGGACTGAACCCACCCCGGGCCGCGCCGACTGCACCCACCGCGAGCCGGACCGAACGACGACGCGCGGCCGACAGCGCCGCCACCCGGTCCGGGCTCACTTCTTGAGACGGGACTTGAGATCGCGCAGGTCGTCGATCATGGCGGTGCGGTAAGCGGACAGGTCCGGGACCTCCGGTGCCTCGGCCATCGACCCGCTGTCGTCCACGCCCTGGTAGCTGACCATGGCGGACAGGCTCAGCGAGAGCACGACGCCACCGTCGAGCACCCGCAACTCCCGGGTGCTGCTGTCCCGGGTGATCAGATACGCCTGGTCGCCCAGGTCCGGAAGGCGCTGCGCCCCACTCTCGGGGACGATCCCCAGGTCCGTGACCCGCCGTCCCGCCTCGAACTCCACGCCCGGGTCGCTCTGCTTGTGCAGTGCGACGTCGATGCCGACCGTGTAGTCGATGAACCAACCCGTGTCGGCATGCTCGCCGTTCGCGTCAGGACGCAGGTGGATGAAGCACTGGAGGTGATCGGCAGCCGGATGCCGCGACATCCCGGAGACCACAACACCCGAGGAGTCCTTGGGCCCGATCTCCGCGGTGAGTGCGGTCAGTTGCACGGACCGGCAGGTACCCGCGGTGAGCCGGTACCCGCGCGTGTCCGGCTCCGGGACGCCCAGCTCCCACCGGAACACCGCCACCGCCCAGAGCGCCGAGGCCACCAGTACGCCTCCGAGCGCCCACAGCCAGGGGTTTCGTGACCTGCTGTGCGCCACGGACTCCTCGCTGTAGTCACCCACGGTGCGGCAAGTACCGAAATCGCCGACACCGTCTTCCATTTCCGGCTCAGAAATCACGGGGGCAGAGCCTATGTGATCACCGCCGGTGCTTTCCCTCCCCCGCGAGCAGCGGCCGACCAGGACCGACCGGCCGGGCCGGCTCCCGGTGGCTGGTGGGCGGACAGGCAGGTTTACTGGGCCTTGTCGATGAGAGATGAGATCGATCATGCCTGGTGAACCACGACACGCTCCCTCGTCGATCGGCGCGGCGGCCCCGAACGCGGCGGAAGGCGTCGAGAAGGAGCTGTTCGACCAGTCCAGGGCCGCGCTGGAGGTGTACGACGCACGACTGCGCGTGCTTCGTTCCAATCCCGCGGCGCTCGCGCTGCGCGGCCTGTCCGCGGAGCTGGTGATAGGCGCGGACCTCAAGGACCTGGACGGCAGTTTGCCGCTGTCACCGATCATGCGGCTCGTGCTGGAGACCCGGAGCCCGGTCCTGGACCGCCCGATGTCCGCCTGCCCGGCCACCGATCCGGACCGCGAGCACGAGTACGCCGTCACCGGGTATCCGATCAAACGCGCGGGACACCTCCGCCACGCCGCCGCCTCGATGATCCACGACGTCACGGAACAGAACCGCAAGCAACGCGAACTGGATCTCCTGAACGTGGCGCGGACCAGCATCGGCAGTACGCTCGACGCCCTGCGGACCGCACAGGAACTGGCCGACATCGTGGTCCCCGACTTCGCCGACGCCATCGCGATCGACCTGATGGAGGCCATCTTCACCGGTGACGCGCCCATGGGCCCGGTCACGGTCGCGCTGCCGATGCGACGTGCCGCGTTCAAGGCGCGCGAGCGTCAGGCCGTGGGCGCCTACCCGGTCGGTGGCGCCAGTCCGTTCGCCTCGCACACCCCGTACACGCAGGCACTGGCGGACCTGCGGCCCCGGCTGATCAGCGCGGTGCCCGAGTCGGGCGGCTGGCTGGCCCGGGACCACGCACGAGCGGGATTCATCGCCGCGTCCGGCGTTCATTCACTGATCGTCACACCCTTGACCGTGCACGGGCTGGTGATGGGCCTGGCCAGCTTCTACCGCGACGGCCACCACAGCGAACCCTTCAACGAGGAGGACCGGTCGCTGGCCGCGCAGTTGGCCGCGTTCACGGCGGTGTGTCTCGACAACGCCCGCCGATTCACCCGCGAGCACACGGTCGCCGTCACGCTCCAGCGCAGTCTGCTGCCGCGGGTGTCGCCCGAACTGGCGGCCGTCGAGTCCGCGCACTGCTACCGGACCGGCCGGTACGGCGCGCATTGGTTCGACGTCCTTCCCCTGTCCAGCTGCCGTGTGGGGCTGATCATCGGATACGTGCCGGGCGAAGACCTGCGGGCCGCCGGGGCGATGGGACGTCTGCGGACCGCCGCGTCCACGCTGGCCTCGATGGACCTGCCGCCCGACGAGCTGATGGCGCATCTCGACGACGTCACCCAGCGGCTGGCCCACGAGTACGACACCAGCCCGGCGACCCTGCACGAAGCACAGCCTCCCTTCACCGCCTCATGTCTGTACGTCACGTACGACCCGGTGACCCGGCAGTGCTCAGCCGCCTCGGCAGGACACGAGAGCCCGCTGCTCACCACCCCCGAAGGCGTGGCGAGCGCGCTGGAGGTACCCACGGGCGCCCACCTCGGCCAGGGCGTTCCGTACGACCTGCTCACCACTCGACTGCCGGTCGGGAGCCTGCTGACGCTGTACTCCGACGGCAGCGCGGAGCGCCACCCGACCGAGGCGCGTGAGCGTGCCAGCCGGCTGCGCGAGGTCGTACGGACCAAAGCGCCGCCCGCGCAGGTCTGCGACGAAGTGGCCTACGAGGTCCTGCGCGACACCACTCCGGTGGACGGTGCGGCACTGCTGGTGGCCAGGACCCGGAGCATCGCCCCCGACCGGGCGCCGTCGTGGACCTTCCCGCCGGAACCGGCTTCGGTCCCCGAGGCCCGGCGGGCGGCGCGTCGGCAGCTGTCGGAGTGGGGGCTGGAGGACTGCCTCCCGGCGATCGAACTGGTCGTCAGCGAGCTGGCCACCAATGTGACCCTCCACGCCGACGGTCCGATCCGGCTACGGCTGATCCTCGACCGGAGACTGACGGTGGAGGTGCACGACGACGCCGACACCGCACCGCACCTGCGGCACGCGCGCCTCCTGGACGAGGGGGGCCGGGGCCTGTTCCTCGTGGCGTGCGTGGCATCGCAGTGGGGCACGCGGTACGAGGACACCGGTAAGACCATCTGGGCCGAACACGAATTCAGCAGTCCCGCCGGGGACGTCGACTGCCGGGCCGCTGCCTGATCCGGCGGGACTCACGACATGTCCGGACGCGCCGGGTGTCCTGCGGCGACGGGGCCCTGGCGACGAGTCCGCAGGACCGCGCTGACGTCGGCATCGGACGACGCCGGACGGCATGCCCTCGCGTAGGCTTCCCCCGGACGAACACGGGGACGGGTGGGGTGGGGGCGCATGACGGCCGAGGCAGCCCGGCGATGGGCATCGACGCTCGATTCGGTGGTGGTGTACGCGCAGGGCGCGCTCTGCCGCCGTCTTGCCCGAGGCAGCGCGCCGACGGGCGGACATGTACGGGTGACGGGACTTCCCCGCTCGCTGGACCCGGGCTCACTGCGGGCGCGTGTCGTCGGCACCCCCGGTGTGCGTGTCACCGAGGCGCGGGTGGAGGTCGAGGCCGAGCCGGTCGGGTCCGACGCCGACGAGTTGCGTCGCAAAGTGGAACGGCTGCGCGACGTCTGCGCGGCGGCGCGGGAGCGCCGCGACCGGCAACTCGCGCTGATCGAGGAGGTCGGCGCCCTGCGCCCGGTCCCTCCGCCACGCAAGCGTGACGACCCGCACCGCCGCACCCCGGTCGACGCCTGGCTCGAGCTCGCCGACTTCGTCGACCGGCGGCTGACCGGGCTGCACACCGGCCTCCTCGAACTGGAGGAGGCGCTGCGACTCGCCGAGCACGAACTCGACATCGCCGCCGACAGGTACGCCCGCGCTTCCACCGACGCCCCGTCCGCACATGTGGAAACCACGATGTGCGCGGCCCTGACCCTCGACGGCACCGCGGACACGAACGTGGAGGTGGAGGTGGAGTACGGGGTGCCCGGCGCCGTCTGGGTACCGGCCTACCGGCTCACACACCATCAGGGCGAGGCCGACGGACACCTCTTGCTGCGCGCCTCGGTCGCCCAGCGCACGGGCGAGGACTGGACCGGCGTGCGCCTCGCCCTGGCCACCGCCGACCTGCGGCGCGGCACCGACCTGCCCCGGCTCCGATCGGTACGGATCGGACGCCGTCAGCCCGCCCCGGCGCCCTCCGGCTGGCGTGAACCGCCCGCGGGGTTGGCCGACCTGTTCACGGGATACGACGGGGCGGGCTCCCGCCGGGACGCCGAGCGCACGTCCGTGCCCGTCGCCGTCGGAGCGGCGCGCAGGCCCGTCGCCGGCGGCGGCGCGGTACCCGAGTCCCTGACCGGCGGCTCGGGATTCGGAGCCGTTGCCGGTGGCCCCGCGTCCGCTCCGCTGCCGCCACCGCCTCCGCCGCCCATGCCGGGTTACGGCGGGCCGCCCGCTCCGCTTCCGGTACCCGGCGGCAGGCCCGCAGCACCCCCCGCCGCCCTGGCACCGGCCGCGCCCGGCCGGGCCGCACCGGCACGCGCACGGGCGTCCGCGGCCCCCGCCGCGCCCGCGCCGCCGCAGCGGCCACGCGCGGTCGGGCCGCCGCAGCCGAGCGGTGACGAGCTCGACTACGCCGCTCTCGTCCTGTACGGCCCCGACGAGCAGCAGGCCCGCCGAGGCCGGCTGTTCCCCGGCTCCGCCTACGACGCGGTCACCGCCGAGTACCGGGGTCGTGCCGAAGCGGTGGCCGCGCTGCCGCGGCCCGGACACGCCGTGCCGCCCCGCGAGTCGGCGGGCTCCTTCGACCACCGGTTCGATGCCGCGGCCCCCGCCGACATCCCCTCGGACGGCACCTGGCACACCGTCACCGTCGGCGAGATACCCGTGGGTCTGCATACCGAGTACATCTGCGTACCGGCCGTGGAGCAGATCGTGTACTCGACGCTGGTCGTCTCCAACGCCACCGATCAGGCGCTGCTGGCCGGCCCGGTGGAGGTCACCGTGGACGGGGACTTCCTGCTCACGACCGCACTGCCCACCCTCGCCCCCGGCGGTGTGTGCCGGGTGGGACTCGGTCCGGCCGAGGCCATCGGCGTCACTCGCCGTACGAACCAGCATGAGTCGACCTCGGGGCTGCGCAACAACACCACGGTGCTCGACCACCGCGTCCATGTGGAACTGGCCAACCGGCTTCCCGTACCCGTCACCGTGGAGGTGCGCGAACGCGTTCCGGTCACCTCCGACGCGGACGTCCGGATCGAGGAACGCGCCGACTGGACACGGCCCGAGAACGCCGAGGACCCGGAACACCGCGTCCCGGGAACCCGCCTGTGGCGGATCCGGCTGCCCGCCGGCGGCACCGCCGCTCTCGACGGTGGCTATGAAATCCGTATCCCGGCCGGCAAGGCCCTGACAGGCGGCAACCGCAGGAGCTGACACATCCCATGTCCACGACACCGGAGCCGATCGCCCTCCCCGTCACCGCCGTCACATGTCTGGAGGACCGCGCCCACGTCGAGCGCGCGGTCGAGCTGGAACTGGAGGCCGGCACCCAGCGGCTGCGCCTCGGACCGGTCAGCGCGTTGGCCGTCGACCGCACCCTGCATGCCGAACTGACCGCCGAACACCCGGCGACCGTGCTCGACGCGCGGATCGTGCGCAGCTGGACACCGCGCGCGCCGCGGCCCGCCGAGGACGACTCCGCCCTGCGCCACCGCGTGGCGGCCCTGGAGGACGAGCGGCTCACTCTGGGACGGCGGCGCGACCGGCTCCGTGCCCGCCTCGATCTGCTCGGCCGGCTCGCCGCCGACCTGCTGCGGGAGATCGGCGAGGGCGCGGGCTTCGGAGAGGCCGAACAGGCCCGCTGGACGCGGGAACTGGACCGGGTGGACGACGAACGCCATTCCTGCGGCGAGCAACTGCGCATCACGGAGGCCCGGCTGACGCGGCTCGCCGCGGAACTCTCCGAGGCCGAGCTGGCCGTGCGTCTCGCCGAGGCGGAGCCCGCCGAGCTCGTCGCCCACATCGAGGTGGCCGTCGAGGCCGCGGCCGCCGGGCCCGCCGAGCTGCGGCTGAGTCACCTCACCCCGTGCGCACTGTGGCGGCCCGCCTACCGGGCCGTGCTCGACGGGGAGTCCCTCACGTTCGACAGTGAGGCGGTGGTCTGGCAACGCACCGGCGAGGACTGGTCGGACGTGAAGCTGACCTTGTCGACGGCTCGCACCGCGCAGGCCGCCGAGCCGCCGCGGCTCGACGAGGACCGGCTGACGCTGGAGGACCGCTCACCCGAGGACCGCCGCACCGTCCACGTGGAACTGCGCGAGGAGGACGTCGCGGACCTCGGTCCGGTGCCGGTGCTCGGGCTGCCGGGCGTGGACGACGGCGGCGAGGTGCGCGTCCTGCACGCCCCCGCGCGGATCTCCGTGCCCTCGGACGGCCGCGCCCACCGGATACCGCTGTCCTCCTTCATCACCCGCCCGAGCAGCGAGTACACCTGCTCACCCGAGCTGTCGCCCCTGGTCAGCCAGGTGGTGCGGTTCGACAACGTGTCCGGCCACGCCCTGCTCGCCGGGCCCGTCGACCTCGTCCGTGCCGGCGGTTTCAGCGGACGCGGCACGCTCGACTTCGCCGCCCCCGGCGCCCCGGTCGACCTCGCCTTCGGCAGCCGCGACGACCACCGGGTGCTGCGGCAGACCGAGGAGACCCGCGACACCGCCGGCATCACCCAGCGGACCGTCGTCACCCGCACCGTCCGTCTGCACCTCTCCAGGTTCTCCGCCCCGGCCGAGGACGGCGACACCGTGATCGCCCTCCGGGAACGGATCCCGGTCTCGGAGGTCTCGGCGGTGGAGGTACGCCTGCGCAAGGAGGCCTGCTCCCCCGCGCCCCAGGCGATCGACGCGGACGGCATCGTGCGCTGGAACATCCCCCTGCCGCCCGGCGGTCGGCGCACCGTCACCCTCGTCTACGAGGTCACGGCGAACTCCAAGGTCACCGGCCTCTGAGGTCACCGGCCTCCGGGCCGTGCCCGACGGGTCGACCCGCACCCCACCGAACGCCCCCGCCTCCGCCGCGTCGCGCGGCACCGGATTCCGCCGCGCGACACCGCGAACCCCAACGGCCCCCGGTCGTTGAGCTGTTGGTGAACCAATGGACCCTGCTGGCCATCAGCGCCGGCGCCGCCGTGATCGCCCACACCTGCCTCGTCCTCCACAAGCAATGGCGCAAACACCGACGCGCCCACTCGAAGCGCGCCTGAGTCCGCGCGGATTGACGTCCCGCCTCCCAGTGGTGTGTGGCGCCCGCGCAGATCACGTCGGCAGCGCCCTGCGCGAACAGCCCGCGGGGAGCGCCGTTGGGAGTTCGGTCGGCCCTCGGCTGCGCACCCTTCGGAGGCTACGGTCAGTGCCTCCGCGCCGCGTAAGGGATTGTGCCGTCCCACGTCTCGGAAGGATCAGGGGCTACTTTGTTGTTCTCCCAGGACGTGTAGCTGTAGGTTTTCGCGTTCTTCGACGAAGTCACCTCGAAGGGCTGCCCGTCGTCGGCAGTAATCTCGTAGCTCCCGGACCTGTCGCCTGACACCCAGTTCAGTGAGAATGTGAAACGGGTGTCCTTGTGGAGCGAATAGGCAACGAGTTCGAGATTCTCCGTGTCCTGAGTTGTCACACGGACCGGGAATCCTTCGATGCGTTTGTCACCGGAGTCGGACCGACCGTTGATGAAGCTCACCCGAGGACTGCGACGGTCTGTCTGAACCGCGAATCGGCTCTCGTTGTCGTCACCGCACCCGCCCGGCGTGTACGTCATGCGCACACCACTAGGAGCGTCCTCGGTCTCCCGGACATTAATCGAAAGACCCGTTAGAGTGACCGATTGATCGCTCTTCCCCTGTACGTGAACATAGATGGTGGTCATGTCCGAAGGGATGGCTCCGTGAGCCGCATCCCAGGCACGTCGATCCCTCAGTGATTGCTGCTGCTTCTCGGTCGTCACGGGCGGTTTCGGTCCGGCGTGGACCTTACCGAAGCCCGACAAGTCGTTGATGGAGCCTGGGAAGACCATGCCTTCCTGGTTCAGACAGTTGTCATACGGGTCCGCCTGTTCGATTCTTACGCTGATGGGCGCTGCAGGTTTGTCATCAGTAAAGGGTGCCCTCACGGCGTCTACCCCCCAACCAATGGCGTCCTCGCTCAGCCCCGTAAGAGTGGAGGCCGCTCCAGCCAATACTGCGACGCCGACCCAAGCCAGAACGCGACGAACCCCCTTGGGCTGCTGCTCTTGCTCATCTTCTGACGTGGGGCTTCGGTTGCCGTCCGGCTGCTGAGAAGTGGTGGTCATCAATCCCCCCGGATGTGACGTGCTTCATAGGCACTATGCCGGAGGGATGGGTCCTTTCGGGCAAGAACAGTGCTACCTGCCCCAAATCCACGAGTCGGCGATCAAGCGAATCACATGTCCTAGCCTTGCTCGCCGCGAGGAGCGGTCCGACGCGGACCGGAACGCTTCCCACAACATCACCCAAAGCGGCACCGTGGTGCGGAATGCGGGGCGCGAGTCAAGCGTCCCTGCAACCCCGTAAGCCGTCTGAGTACCACCTCCAGGCGCGGTCACTCAGGACCGGGTCAAGTTGACACCTGCCGCAACTGGACCAGTTCCCGGTTCATCTCGGCGAGGAAGCGGACGACCACCGCCAGTTCGTCCGGGGTGAAGCGGCCGCGGGCCGTGTCCGTGCTGCGGGCCAGTGGGCGGAAGTACTCCCGGGCGAGGCTCCTGCCCGCCTCCGCGTAGTGCAGGTGGACCACGCGGCGGTCGTCGGTCGCCCGGACGCGCCTGATGTGGCCGGCCTTCTCCAGACGGTCCAGGCAGGCGGTGATCGCGCCGGACGTCAGATTGAGCTGTTTGCGCAGCCGGCCGGGCGTGACGGGTTCGTCCGCGCCGTCCGCGTCGGCGTCCAGGATCGCCATCAGGGCCTGCACATCGGTGAGGTGCAGGCCCTGCGCCTGGGCGAACTCCTGGGCGATGCGGTTGAACTCGCCGTTCATCCTGCGCAACAGGACAGCGAAGGACTGCAACCCCGTGGGGTCGTTCCCGGGAAGAGAGGGCGAGTGCGTGCCGGTACCGCTCATGCACCCAGTATAGGATCACTCAACCATTGAGATACTTGATGGCTGACATACTTCGCCTACTGCTTGGGATGCCATGAGAACCGCACCGAGTTGGGCCCGGTGGCTCATACCTCTCGCACTGCTCCTCGTCTGGCTGGGCGTGGGCGGAACGCTCGGGCCCTATGCGGGCAAGCTGGGCGAGGTGGCCACCAACGACCAAGCGGCCTTCCTGCCCGAGAGCGCCGAATCCACCAAGGTGCTCAGAGCCCGTGAGGCGTTCGACCGGTTCGAGACCGTGCCCGCCGTCGTGGTCTGGACGGTGGAAGGGGACCCGGTCACCGAGGCTCAGCGGGCAGCGGCCACCGACGCCGTGGGCGCGCTCGCCGGCGAAGCCGGTGTCGTCGGCCGCCCGTCACCCGCTCGCGTCTCCGACGACGGTGAGGCCATGCAGGCGGTCGTCCTCCTGAAGCCCGACCTGGGCGAGGAGTTGCCCACGGTTTTGGACCAGGTGCGTCGGGCGGCGCAGAGCGTACCGGGCGCCACGGCCCGGATCGCGGGTCCGGCGGCCAGCCAGGCCGATCTTTCGGACGCGTTCGCGGGCATCGACGGACTGCTGCTGGGCGTCGCCCTCGGCGCCGTGCTGCTGATCCTGCTCCTGGTGCACCGGAGCGTCCTGCTCCCGTTCGTGATCATCCTCGGCGCGGTGCTGGCCCTGGCACTCGCCTGCGCCATCGTGTACGCGCTGGCGGACCGGGACGTGGTCAGGGTCGACGGTCAGGTGCAGGGCATCCTGTCCATCCTGGTGATCGGGGCCGCCACCGACTACGCGCTGCTGCTCGCCGCACGCTTCCGCGAGGAACTCGCCCTGCGCGGGGACCCGGCGTCGGCCGCGGTGGCGGCGACACGCCGCTCGTTCGGCGCGATCACGGCCAGTGCCGCCACCGTTGCCCTCGGCCTGCTGGCCCTGCTCGCGAGCGGGCTCACCAACAACCGTGCCCTGGGCCCGGTCGGCGCCATCGGCATCGTGTGCGCCGTGCTCTCCACGCTCACCTTCCTGCCCGCCGTACTGGCCCTGCTGGGCCGTGCCGCCCACTGGCCCTCGCGGCCGAAGGCCGCGGACCCGTCCACGGCGGGTCGGGGGGTGTGGCGCAGGGTCGCCGCCGCGGTGGACCGCAGACCGCGCCGGACGTGGCTGGTGACCGCGCTCGTCCTCGCCGTTTTCGCGGCCTTCGCCCCCTCCCTGTCCAGCAAGGGCGTACCGCTCGACGAGATCTTCGTGGGCGACGCGCCCTCCGTCGCCGCCCAGGAAGCGCTCGGCGCGCATTTCCCCGGCGGATCCGGCAATCCGGCCGTCATCATCACCGACGCCGACCGCGTCGCGCAGGTCACGGCGGCGGCGGAGAGCACCGAGGGTGTCGCGGCGGCCGAGGCCGTCGCCGCCTCGGGCCCCGAGGGCACCGGCGAGCCGCTCGTGGTCGGCGGGCGCGCGCGCATCGACGCCACCCTGAGCCCCGCGGCGGACAGCGACGCGGCCAAGGACACCGTCGAACGGCTGCGGGCGAGCGTGCACGCCGTCCCCGGGGCAAACGCGCTGGTCGGCGGGTACAGCGCCCAGCAGCTCGACACCCAGCGGACCGCCGCACTGGACCGCACCCTGATCATTCCGATTGTCCTCGGCATCATCCTGCTGATCCTGGTCCTGCTGCTGCGCTCCCTGCTCGTACCGGTCCTGCTGGTGGCGACCGTGGCGCTCAACTTCCTGGCCACACTGGGCGTTTCGGCGCTCGTCTTCCAACACCTCCTGGGATTCAGCGGCACGGACGCGTCGGTACCGCTGTACGGATTCGTGTTCCTCGTCGCGCTGGGCGTCGACTACAACATCTTCCTGATGTCCCGGGTACGGGAGGAGGCACTGGTCCACGGCACGCGGCAGGGTGTGCTGCGCGGTCTGACCACGACGGGGGGAGTCATCACCTCGGCCGGTGTGGTGCTCGCGGCGACGTTCGCGGCCCTGATGGTGATCCCGCTGGCCTTCCTGGTGCAGATCGCGTTCATCGTGGCCTTCGGTGTGCTGCTGGACACCCTCGTGGTCCGCTCGCTGCTGGTGCCCGGGCTGGTGATGGACATCGGCCCCCGGGCCTGGTGGCCCGGTGCCCTGGCCCGCGACGGCGTCGGCCCCGTGCCGGGACCGGGGCGACCGGCGTAGCGCCGGTCCACGTGCCGCGGGTCCGGGCCGGCTTCGGGGTGGTCGCCGGCGCGGACCCGGGCCATGGCCGAAACGCGCGACCGTGCCCGGGCGAACGGACGATCCCCGGATCTGGGGTGCATCCGAACATGGCGCCGGACGGGAAGTGGACGGGTAAGGGCCGCCGGGTGGAGGCGGCTCACGCGCGGCGCCACCGAAAGAGGAACACCGCATGCACTGGCTGTTCGGCGATCAGCTCGGACCGCACTTCCTGAGCCCCTCCGGGGAGAGCGGCATCACCCGCGACACGCCGCTGCTGATGATCGAGGCACGGTCGGTGTTCCGGCGCAGACGCTTCCACCGGGCCAAGGCCCACCTCGTGCTCTCCGCCATGCGCCACCGGGCCGCCGAACTCGGTGACCGCGTCACGTACGTCCGAGCCGAGACCTACCGGGAGGGCCTGGCGCGGGCGGTGGGCGACGGCCCGGTGACCGTCCACCATCCGACCTCGTACGCCGCCCTGCGGCTGGTGCGCTCACTGCCTCAGGTGACCGTGTGTCCGGCGCGCGGATTCCTGGTGCCCATGGCCGACTTCGCGGCGTGGGCGGACGGCCACGACGGCAAGCAACTGCGTCAGGAGGCCTTCTACCGGTGGGTGCGGCGGGGGCACGACCTGCTGATGGACGGCGGCGCTCCGGCCGGCGGCCGGTGGAACTACGACCATGACAACCGGGAGGCCCCGCCGAGGAACTCGTCCACCCTGCCCGTGCCCGCTCCCTACCGGCCGCGCGAGGACGAGATCGACGACGAGGTGCGCCGCGACCTCGACCGCTGGGAGAAGGACGGCGACGCGTCCTTCGTCGGGCAGGACGGGCCCCGGCAGTTCCCGGCGACCCGCCCCGAGGCCCGGGCGGCGCTGCGGCGCTTCGTCGAGCACCGGCTGCCCTCGTTCGGCCCGTACGAGGACGCGATGCTCGCCGCCGACCCGGTCATGAGTCACAGCCTGCTGTCGTCCACGCTCAACCTCGGCCTGCTCGATCCGGCCGAGTGCGTCGAACGGGCCGAGACGGCCTGGCGTGCGGGACAGGCACCGCTGAACAGCGTCGAGGGATTCGTCCGGCAGATCGCGGGCTGGCGTGAATACGTGTGGCAGCTGTACTGGTACTTCGGCGAGGAGTACCGGCAGTCCAACGTGCTGCGGCACACCGCCCCGCTGCCCGGCTGGTGGAACGAACTGGACGCGGACGACGTACGCGCCAACTGCCTGCACACCGTCCTGTCCCAGGTGCGCGACACCGGCTGGACCCACCACATCCCGCGGCTGATGATCCTGGGCAGTTACGCCCTCCAGCAGGGCTGGGACCCGGCCGCGGTCACGGACTG
The DNA here is from genome assembly GCF_003261055.1 of Streptomyces cadmiisoli. Lineage (NCBI taxonomy): Bacteria > Bacillati > Actinomycetota > Actinomycetes > Kitasatosporales > Streptomycetaceae > Streptomyces > Streptomyces cadmiisoli. The sequence continues at coordinate 8,198,602 of NZ_CP030073.1, read as the reverse complement.
GTTCCACCGGAGCTTCGTGGACGGCTACGACTGGGTGATGGTGCCCAATGTCGTCGGTATGTCGCAGTACGCCGACGGCGGCCGTATGACGACCAAGCCGTACACGTCCGGCGGTGCCTATGTGAACCGGATGAGCGATCTGTGCGGCAACTGCGTCCACCGGCCGGGTGACCGGACCGGCGCACATGCCTGCCCCTACAGCGCGGGCTACTGGTCCTTCCTCGACCGGCACCGTTCCAGGCTGGAGCACAACAACCGCACCGCGCAGGCGGTGCGAGGACTCGACCGGCTCGAAGATCTCGACGAGATCCGGCGCCAGGAGCGTGATCGCGGTGACTCTCCTCCCTAGACCGGTGGGGTGAGCGGTCCGGCAACAGGGTCGGCAGCGGGCAGGAATCAGCGCATCCAGATCCGGTCCGGTGGCGGAAGCACTGGCGTGCAGGTGACCGAGAGTGAGAAGGGGTGGTTGTGCATGCTCGGACTGCGGCCCACTGCGGCCGAACCGGCCGGACGCGTCGGCGACCCGCTCACGGCCCTCGGTGCCACCAGGACCGTCGGAGCACTCCTGGAGCAGGTACTCGACGCGGGACTGTGCCAGGCCCGCGAGGTGGACCCGGTGTTCGCCCGGGACGTGGCCGGCCGTGTCGCCGCGTTCGTCCGGCGCGGAGGGAAGCGGCTGCGGACGGCGTTCGTGTGGTGCGGATGGCGGGCGGCCGGAGGCACCGGCGACGCCACTGCGGTACTCCGCACGGGCGCGGCCCTGGAACTGGTGCAGGCGTGCGCTCTCCTGCACGACGACGTGATGGACGGATCGACGCTGCGGCGGGGCGCACCGACGATGCACGTCGACCTCGCCCGTATGCACCGCGCCGCGCGGATGACGGGCCCGCCCGAAGCGTTCGCGACCGCCGTCGCCGTGCTCGCCGGTGACCTGGCACTGGCCTGGGCCGACGATCTGCTGACGGAGACCGCGCTCGGGTCGCCGCACGGTTCGCGGCTGTACCACGAATGGCGGGCGATGCGCGGCGAGATGGTCGCGGGCCAGTACCGCGACATCCACGCCCAGGCGACCGGCTCTTCCGGGGTCGACGAGGCGCTGACGATCGCCACGCTCAAGAGCGCCCTGTACACGGTGGAGCGGCCCCTGGCGCTGGGCGCGTCGCTGGCCGGCGGCGACGACTACGCCCTTGCGGCGCTCCGCTCCGCCGGCCGCTGCGCGGGGCTGGCCTTCCAACTGCGCGACGACCTCCTCGGCGCCTTCGGGGACCCGGCCCTGACGGGCAAGCCGGTCGGCGACGACCTGCGGACGCGCAAGCTGACCTATCTGCTCGCGGTCGCCGTACGGCTCGCCGAGGCGACCGGCGACGAGGAGGCCGCCGCCGTGCTCGCCCCGGGTGAGGTGTCCCGGTCGGACGACACCGTGGAGCGCATGCGGGCGGCGCTCGAACGAACCGGCGCCCGGTCCGTGGTGGAGTCGAAGATCGCGGACCTGGCGGCCGCCGGCCTGCGGCACTTCGACCGGGCCGGCGCGAGCCACGCCGTACGACAGGAGTTCGCCTCGCTCGTCGAGCGGGCCTCGGGCGCCGCCCCGGACCTCACCGGGGAGGACGTGTGAGGACGGTGACCGGGCCGACCGACCGTGTCGTGGTGGTGGGAGCCGGGCTGTCGGGCCTCGCCTGCGCGCTTCATCTGCTCGGAGCGGGACGGCAGGTCGTGGTCGTCGAACGCGACGCCGGCCCTGGCGGCCGGGCCGGCCGGACGCGGCTCGGCGGATTCCAGGTGGACACCGGCCCGACCGTGCTGACCATGCCTGAGCTGGCCGACGAGGCCTTCGCGGCCGTCGGCGACAGCCTGGCCCGCCGGGTGGACCTGATGGCCCTGCACCCGGCCTACCGGGCGTGTTTCGCGGACGGGACCTCGCTGGACGTGCATACGGACGGTGAGGCCATGGAGGCCGAGGTCCGGCGATTCGCCGGCCCCGCCGAGGCCGCGGGCTACCGTGCGCTGCGGCACTGGCTGGAGCGGCTCTACCGGGCGCAGATGCGCCGCTTCATCGACACGAACTTCGACTCGCCCCTCCAACTCCTGCACCCTGACCTCGCGCGTCTGGCGGCGCTGGGCGGATTCGGGCGGCTCGACAGCCGTATCGGCCGCTTCCTCACGGACGCCCGTCTGCGCCGGGTGTTCTCCTTCCAGTCCCTTTACGCCGGTGTCGCACCGGCCCGGGCACTCGCGGCCTACGCGGTGATCGCCTACATGGACACGGTGGCGGGCGTCTGGTTCCCCAAGGGCGGCATGTACGCGCTGCCCCGCGCCATGGCCGACGCCGCCGCGGACGCCGGAGCCGAGTTCCGGTGGTCGGCGGCCGCGGAGGCGCTGGAACGGTCGGCGGGCCGGGTCCGGGCCGTACGCCTCGCCTCGGGCGAGCGGATCCCCTGCGACACGGTCGTGCTGACCTGTGAACTGTCCGCCTCCCACCGCCTCCTGGGGCGCGCTCCGCGGCGTCCGGTGCGGTTGCGTCACTCGCCGTCCGCGGTGATCCTGCACGCCGGGACCGACCGCACCTGGCCCGGTCTGGCCCACCACACGCTCTCCTTCGGCGCGGCGTGGGAGCGCACCTTCGACGAACTCACCCGCTCGGGCCGGCTGATGAGCGACCCGTCCCTGCTGATCACCCGGCCGACGGCACACGATCCCGCCCTGGCCCCGCAGGGCCGGCACCTGCACTACGTCCTGGCTCCCTGCCCGAACACCGCTGTCGGACCATCCGCGGGAGCCTGGCGTGATCTCGGTCCGCGCTACCGGGACGGCCTGGTCGCCGAGTTGGAGCGCCGGGGCCTGGCGGGATTCGCGGACAGCGTCCAGGAGGAGATGCTGGTGACGCCCCTGGACTGGACGGCACAGGGACACGCGGCGGGCAGCCCGTTCTCGGTGTCGCACACGTTCGCCCAGACCGGGCCGTTCCGTCCGCGCAATCTCGTACGCGGGCTGGACAACGTCGTACTGGCGGGATGCGGGACCACCCCCGGAGTGGGCGTTCCGCCCGTGCTGATCAGCGGCAAACTCGCGGCCGCACGGGTCACCGGCGGCATCCGGCGCCGTGCCTCGCGCGTCCGGCCCGCTCCGGCGGCCGCGAGAATCGCCGCCACCCCGACCGCGGAGACCGCCGATGACCCGTCGTGAACTGGACGCCGCCGACATCACCGAACCCGCGCTCCGCGCCGCCTACACCAGGTGCCGGGAACTCAACGCCCGCCACGGCAGGACGTACTTCCTGGCCACCCGCCTCCTGCCGTTGGAACGCCGCTCGGCCGTGCACGCGCTGTACGGCTTCGCCCGCTGGGCGGACGACATCGTGGACGATCTCGGCCGGCGCGGCACACCCGGTGAGCGCGACCGGCTGCTTCGGTGTCTGGAGAGCGACCTCGCGCACGGACTGCGTACCGGCACAGGCGACGAGCCCGTGGTCCGGGCTGTGGCCGACACCGCGGCCCGGTACGGGATCGAGCACTCGCTGTTCGCCGACTTCCTCGCCTCGATGCGCGCCGATCTGACGGTCACCGACTATCCGACGTACGCCGACCTGTGCGCCTACATGCACGGCTCGGCCGCGGCGATCGGACTGCAGATGCTGCCGGTGCTCGGTACGGTCGTGCCCCGTGAGGTCGCGGCGCCGCACGCGGCGGCTCTCGGCGTCGCCTTCCAGCTCACCAACTTCCTACGGGACGTCGGCGAGGACCTGGACCGGGGCCGGGTCTACCTGCCGGCGGACCTGCTCGCCGCCCACGGCGTGGACCGGCCGCTGCTGGAGTGGAGCCGCCGCACCGGGCGCCGGGATCCGCGGGTCCGCGCCGCGCTCGTCGCCGCCGAGGCGCTGACCCGGCGGGTGTACGGGGAGGCGGAGGCCGGCATCGACATGCTGGACCCTCGGGTGCGCCCCTGCATCCGCACCGCGTACACGCTGTACAGCGGCATTCTCGACGCCGTCGCGGACCAGGACTACGCCGTCCTGCACCGGCGTGCCGTGGTGTCGCGTCGTCGGCGCGCCGTCACGGCCGCCGCCGGGGCCGCCCAGGTCCTGCGGGCGCGTTACCGCGCGCGCGTGGAGGGCCCGGCGCCGACGGCGGGCGGCGCGGTACTCCAGTGGAAGGGACCCGCGCGATGACCGACCGAGCGGACCGGGGCGGCTGGACGTCACCGTTGCGGCGCCGCCGCCGGCCGGACTGGGCGACGCAGACACCGACCTGGCGTGAGGCCCGCCCGTCGCTGATCGCGGACGCGTTGAAGCGGGCGTCGGCACGTCCGTCCGGAAACTGGTTCGTGGTGGGCGCCTCCCGGGACGTCCGCGCGGGAGGCCGCCCGTACGGCAGGACGGTCGGCGGCGTCGAGATCGTGCTGTGGCGCTCGGACACCGGGGCCTTGCACGCCGGTCCGGGCGCCTGCCCGCACCTCGGTGCGCCCCTGCGGGACAGCCGGGTGGTGTGCGGCACGCTGGTGTGCCACTGGCACGGACTGGCGCTGGACGGCGCCCCGTTCGCCGGGTGGGATCCGTATCCCGTCCACGACGACGGCGTGCTGGTGTGGGTGCGGCTGGACGCCGTCGGCGCCGAGGAGCCGACCGAGCGGCCGATGGTGCCGGAGCGCCCCGCGGCGGGCAGCGGGGTGGACGCCGTGTTCACGGCGGTGGGGCGGTGCGAGCCGCAGGACATCGTCGCCAACCGGCTCGATCCCTGGCACGGGTCGTGGTTCCATCCGTACTCGTTCGTCGACCTGACCGTGGTCCGGACACCGCAGGGGGACACCGACGACGCGTTCGTCGTGGACGTCTCCTTCCGGGTGACGAGCCGTCTGGTGGTGCCGGTGCGGGCCGAGTTCACCGCGCCCGAACCGCGTACGGTCGTGATGCGCGTCACCGAGGGCGAGGGGTCGACCTCCGTGGTGGAGACCCATGCCACGCCGCTGACCGGCCCGGCGGACGAGCAGCCGAGGACCGCCGTCGTCGAGGCGGTGGTCGCCGCCTCCGACCGACGGGGGTTCGCCTGGGCCCGGGCGGCCGCCGCCGCGCTGCGACCCCTGATGCGCCAGACGGCCGGCCGGCTGTGGCGGGACGATCTGGCCTACGCCGAACGGCGCTGGGAGCTGCGCAGCACGGGGCGGTTCCCGGGGTGAACCGTGCCGCCCGGCACGCACGGCGCCCTCAGCGTCCCGCGCGTGCGGCGAGTGCCCGCAGACCGCGGGACCGGCCCGCCCGGGGCACCGTCCACAACACCTGACCGCGCACGCCCCGGTCGGCGAGCAGGGCGTTGGCCGCCAGGAAGCCGGTGGTCGCGGCACGTTCCATCAGCGCCACCGGGAGGTCGCAGCGGATCGCGTCACCGGCGAGCGTCAGCTGGGGATGGGGAGTCCGTACGGTGGGGCGCCGGTGATGGGAACCGACAGGGAACAGCGGGCAGTCGGAGCGCCACTCGTGCCGGGCGTCGACGATCCCGGCCTCGCGCGTCTCGGGGTACACCTGGCGCATGCGGTCGACGATCTCGTCCTGCACGGCCTCCCGGTCGCCGGCGGTGACGGCGTACGCGTGCAGCTCGACCACCGACCCCCCGGTGCGCGCGGCCCATCGGGCGGCCTCCCCCTCGTAGCGTTCCAGGACACTGATGTTGTCCAGGCCGCCGTAGCCGCTGGTGCCGAGGAAGCCGGGCCGGTCGGCTCGTACCGGCCGGTCGAGCCAGAGCCGGGAGACGAGGAACGGCGGGGCGGTGCGCAGGGCGGCGACGTCGTCGCGCCAGGCGGCGGTTCCCAGGCCGGGCGACGCGGCGACGACCTGTTGCAGGGCACCGGGGTCGAGGGCGAGGACCGCCGCGTCGTGGCGTTCCACGGCCGTGTCGGTGCGCACCTCCGCTCCCCCTCCGTCGACAGCGTGAACACCCCGCACGCGGGTGCCGGTGCGGACGTCGGCCCCGAGGCGCCGGAGGTAGTCGCCGAGCGGTTCCCACAACGCCTGCGGAAAGGGGTCGTTCGGCACGTCGAACAGCAGGCCCTCGGCGGAGCCGAGGAAGTAGATGTGGAACATCAGCAGCAGTTCGGCGGCGGACAGTTCCCGGGGGTCGGCGAAGAAGCTGCGCGAGAAGACCTCGAAGGCCAGATGGTGCGCGGCCTCGGGGAAGCGGACCTGCCGGAGGAAGGCGGTGGCGCTGACGTCGTCGAAACGTGCGTAGACGTCGGGCACGCGGACGTCGAGGAGCGGCAGCGCCGCCCGGGCGTCCATCGTGGTGAGGTCGCGCCAGCCGAAGGTGGGACTCAGGGCGACGAATCCGAGCGCGCTGAACGGCGGTGTGCGCGGGACGCGGGCGAAGCTGTCGGTGAGGCCGCCGCTGTGCCGCAGCGGGTAGTCGGGCAGGGCGGTCAGCCGGGTGAGCGCGGGGTCGGTGCGCCGCAGCAGGCCGCGCAGGTTGTAGTACTGGCGGAAGAAGGCATGGAACCCCCGGCTCATGGTGACCTCGGAGCCGTCGGCCAGGCGGGTGCGTCGGCCGGTGAGCCGGCCGCCGAGCGCGTCCTCGCGTTCGTAGAGCGTCACGCGGGCTCCGCGTTCGGCCAGCAGGGTCGCCGCGGCGAGTCCGGCGATGCCTCCGCCGACCACGGCGACGCCCGGAGCGTCCGCCCGGCCGAACCGGTCCCGGCCGGGTGCCGGCATCAGGACCTCGGCCCGGCGATCGCGGCCCCGCCGGGCGGTGGGCTGCCCGGCGCTCACCGGACGCAGTCCGTCGGGCCGGAGCCGTTGCGGGCGAGGAAGGTGTGCACGATGCCCGTCTGCCATCCGGCGACGGGGGCCGCACGCACGCCCGTGAAGCCCGCCCGCCTCATACGGTCCGCGAAGACGGGGGCGGTGTCGAAGGCGAGGACACTGCGCCACAGATGGCGGTACAGGCCGCGGTCGCCGCTGACGGTGCCGGCCGGAATGATCACCCCCCGGCACACGGCCGTCCACAGCGCCCGGTGCACGGCCGAGCCGCTGAGGCTGTACTCGTGCACGGCGAGTCTTCCGCCGGGGCGCAGCAGGGCTCGTACGGTCTCCAGCACACGGTCCGGGTCGGCGACGTTGCGGAACAGGTAGGCCGCGAAGACCGCGTCGAAGGGGCCTTCGCCGGCCGTCGCGACATCCTCCGCGGTGAGGTGCAGGAAGCGCACGCGCGCGGGCCACGGCTTGGCCAGTGCGCGCCGCAGCATCCCCGGCGAGGCGTCGACTCCGGTGATGCGGGCGCGGGGTGCGACTCGCAGCAGGGCCCGGGTGGACGCGCCGGTGCCGCAGCCGAGGTCGAGCACGTGCAGATCCGCGCCGTCGCCGGGCAGCCGGAGCCGGCGCGCCGAGCGCAGCAGGTCGGTGCGGTATCCGGGGTTGAGGGAGGTGAGGCGGTCGTAGGTGTGTGAGGCGTGGTCGAAGGCGCGTGCCAGTTCGTGGTCGCGCAGCAATGTCATCGAGAGCTCTCTCGGTGTCGGGGTTCGATGCCGGTCGGGCCGTGGGATCGGCGGGGCAGGAAGGGAAGCTCGACGGCCGTCCGCAGCATGGGGCCGAGCGGGGTGCGCAGTCCGATGCCCCACTCCTCCCACGGTGTGGTGCCGCCGTCGAGGAAGCGCAGCAGCCGTTCCGGGGGCGTGTGGCGGAACAGCCCGGTGAAGAAGTCGGGGCCGTCGATCCGGCCGGTGTCCAGGGCCCGCAGCAGCACCGCGTCCATGGCCAGCGCCCGGCGACCGTGCGGTCGGGGCATGGCGGCGCGCCCCTTCCGCAACGCGGCGGCGATGGCCCCGCTGTGCCGCTGCACCGCGGCGAAGGTGTAGCCCGTCGCCGGGCGGGTGGCGCCGCCCGCCGTCCCGATCCGGAAGACGCCCGGGCCGAGGTGGTTCGGGAAGCGCGCGTCCGTCATGGGGATGACGCCTTGCTCCACCGCTTGCACGGTGAACTCGCCGAGGTTGAGGATCTTGCGGCTGTAGTGGCCGAGGGCCGCCTCGTACGCCGCGGTGCCCAGTGGCCGGCGCGAGAACTCGGTGTACTCGACGAGCGCCCGGTCCGGCGCCAGGGGAAGGACGTAACCGAAGGCGAGGCCGTGGCCGGGCTGCGGTACGCGGAAGTCCATGAGATCGGCCACCGCGGGATCGAACCGGTCAGCGGCGGTACGCACGAACCACCCTCGGAAGTGCTGGAGCAGCAGCGTCCTGGCCGGCGGCAGCACCGTCAGGGGGCGGGAGTCGAACACGCGGCGGGCACGCAGGGTCAGCTTCCGGCCGTCGTGGCCCGAACAGCGGATCTCCGCTCCGCCCGCCACGCTGCGCACCGCGTGCACCGTGGCGCGCACCACGCGCGCTCCGGGCGCCTCGGCCAGCCGGGAGTGCACCAGCCGCTCGAACCGCGCGGACCGCAGCATGTAGTAGCGCAGGGGCTCCGGTTCGACCGTGACGTCGCCGCCGTCGGCGCCGTGCACACGCAACCGGGACCAGGAAGCGCTGATCGCCTCCTCCAGGTCGCCCGCGCCCCGGTCCCAGTAGCACCAGGTGCGTTCGGGCGGCCGCAGCGGACCGTCCGGCGCGTCCACCAAGGTCACGGTGTGGGTGCCGGACCGCGCCAGCCGGTGTGCGAGGCTGAGTCCGGCCGCGCCGCCACCCACGATGGCCACGTCGGAGGTGCCGTGCTGGGACGTGTCGCGTCGGCTCATCGGGCCCGCCGTTCGATCGGGGGGCCCGCGCCGTCGGGTGTCGAGCGGACGGGGTCCGCAGTGAGGGCTCTGTCACGTACGCCGGTGGCGCCGGCCACGCGCACCTGTGGTCCGTCGGTCTCCACGCCTGGCTCCGGATGTAGGCCTCGTATCTCGGGGGTCGGTGCTGCTTCCGCGTCCATGGTCTGTTTCGGTCCACCGACGACGTACGGATGCAGGCCGGGACGCGCGCGGACCAGGATCGGCCGGTGCTGCCTCATCGGCGCGCCAGGTCGGTCAGAACTTCCCGCGCGGCTCGCGCGCCCGACGCCAGCGCGCCCTGCACCGAACCGGTCGCCCGGTGATCACCGCACACGTATCTGCCCGGGCCGAACCGGGTGGTGCGGCTCAGCGGCCACGGCGGCACCATGACGGGCAGTGCGCCCGCCACGGTGCGGACGGCCACCTGCTGCCAGCCGCTCGTGTCGGTCTCGTACAGCTCGGCCAGGCGCCGCAGCACCGTCTCGCCCGCACCGGCCCGGCCCGCGCCAAGCACGGAGGTCGAGACGAGCGCGGTACCGGGCGGTGCACACGCGGGAACGGCTTCGGTCAGGACACAGGTGTTCAGTACGGTGCCTGATCCGTCCACCACGAGCGTCGGTTCCGCGAGCGGACTGCGTTCGGCGGCGTGGTAGTACGTGGTGACCGTACGGCTGTCCGGCACGGACAGTCCCGGCAGCAGGCGGGCCGCCGTGGCGGCGTCCGTCGCCACGACCACCGTCGCCGCCGGCAGTTCGGCACCGTCCGTCAGGAGCACTCCCGACGCGGTCAGCGCGGCGACGGGAGCCTCCAGCCGCAGGACACCGTCGGGCAGGCCGTCGGCGAGCTGGGCCGGTACCGCGCCGATGCCGTCGCCGGGCAGACAGACCGTCCCTCTGACCATGCTCCGCCAGACCAGATGGAAGAAGCGGGCGGAGGTCTCCAGCCGGTCCTCCAGGAACACGCCGGACAGGAAGGGCCGCAGGACGCGGTCGACGGTCGCGGCGGACACCCCCGCGCGGGACAGGGAAGCGGCGGTGGAGTCGTCCGGGCGTCGCTTGAGGAAGTCCGCGGGCACCAGGGCGTCCCGTGCGGTGAGCGCGGCCATGGCCGCCAGGTCCCGGGCCGGCAGGGCCTTGCCCGTGAGCAGTGAGCCGGCCCAGCCCGGCCGTCTGGTCGGGTCGGCCAGCCGCAGCGGCCCGGTGCCGTGCTGGACCACGTAGCCGGGGGTGAAGGGCCGCAGACGCAGACGCCGAAGGTCCACCCGCCGCTTGACCTGGGGGTACGCGGTGTTGAACACCTGGAACCCGCGATCGAGCAGGAACCCGTCCCGGCGGTCCGTGCGCATACGGCCACCCACGCCGTCGGACGCCTCCAGCAGGGCGACGCGCCGTCCCGCACGGCTCAGGTCCAGCGCGCACGCGAGGCCGGCGAGACCCGCTCCGACGACGACGGTGTCCGGGCCCTCGCGGTGATGAACGGTCATGTTCCTCCTCCATCGACCCGATCACCTGTACACCGAGGGCTGGAAGCAGACCGTCCGGCTCGCCCGACGCTCGACGTGGCCCACCCGACTCGCCGTAGGCGCGGCCGCTTCCTCGGCCTGTCACCCGGGCATGGAGGGTGTGATGCGGGGCGGGCCGGGCGGGGACGGACCGGCGTGACACAAGCCGGGTCATGCGGGAGTGGGCGGGCGTGCCGGGCGGGCACGCGCGGGTGTCTCGGCGCTCGTCGGGCGGAGCCCGCCGCCGTGCGGGGTCCGTCCCTCCGGCGGGGCGGCACTCGTCGACGGAACCGTCCGCGCACAGGCCGTACCGGCGTCCGACGGATCCGCCCGGCCGCGCGCCATACGTCCGGCGACGCCGGCAACCTGCCCACCGCAGTGGCGGGTCGGGGCCGGCCGATCACCCCGGCGCGATGGACTCCACGGCCTGGACGGCCTCGGCCAGACCCGGTGGGCGGGGCAGCCCCGACACCGACTGCCCCGCCCAGCCGGGCCCCAGCGTCAGGACCACCGGCTTCCTCCGGGCACCGCGTACGCCCCACTCGATGCCCGCCACGTGCTGAGCCAGCGGCCGGCTCGCCGTGGTGCGGGACTGCGCCCACAGTCCCACCGCGGCCGGCCCGGTCCTGCGCACCGCCGCGACCAGCGACTCGACGGGCAGCGCGCCGCCGAACATGCGCACCGGAACGCCGCGTTCGGCCAGCGCGGCGGCCAGCGCCTCCAGTGCCAGTGTGTGGTTCTCGCCCGGCACGCAGGCGAGCACGACGCCGACACCCGACCGGTCGGCGGCCACGGGCGGGGCGCAGCGCCGCATGGCACCGGACACGTGCCAGGACAGGAAGTGCTCGACCTCGACGTATCTCTCGCCCGAGCTCTCCCACTTGCGGCCGACCGCCTGCAGCGTCGGCATGATCACCTCCGTCCAGGCGGCGACCAGCCCGTGCTCCTCGATCGCGGCCACCAGGAGCTCGTCCAGCGCGACGGCGTCGAGGCGCAGCGCGGCACGGGCGACACCCTTGCACTCCTGACGCACATCGCCCATGCGCAGGCCGCCGCCGAGCCGGCCGCGTTCGCCGACCGGTGATCGTGACGGCGGCGCCGCGCTCCGGCGTGCCCGTTCCGGGTCGAGCGGCCTTTCGCTGCGTGCCAGGCGCGCGGCCTCGGCGGGCGGCAGACCGGTCGCCGTCAGGGCGCACATGCGTTCCAGCCGCGCCACGTCGGCCGCCGTCCAGCGGCGGTGCCGGCCGCCGGTGTGCGCGTCGGGGCCGAGGCCGTAGCGGCGGTCCCAGGTACGGATCGTGGTCGGCGCCACGCCGAGCCGTCTGGCCACCTCGCCGGTCGTCAGCCCGCCGCCGCGCCGGGTGTCCTCGTCGCCGTCGTCTCGGCTCACTTCCACGTGCCGAGCGTACGACGCACAAACGACGCATGTTGTGTGCGTCGTTTGTGCGTCCAAAACTGGATGCACCGGTCACCGCGGCAGGCGGCGACCGGAGTGGCTCGGCAGGCGGACCTCCGTCCTCGCACCTGACGCACCGCAGGAGAAACCAGGCCATGAGCACGAACACGCTGACCTCCCCTTCGGCCCTCGCACCGACCGCCGGGTCCCCACCCGCCGAAGCGTCGCGGTACGAGGACGAGTTGGGCCGCGGCCTGCGGGCCGCCGACGAAGAGGCGTTCGCGGCGATCTACCGCCAATGGGGGTCGCTGGTCCACACCATGGCCACCCGGTCGCTCGGCGACACCTACGAGGCCGAGGACGTGACCCAGCAGGTGTTCCTCGGAGCCTGGCGCGGCAGGGACGGCTACCGCCCGGAGCGCGGCCCGCTCGGCGCCTGGCTCGTCGGAATCACCCGACGCAAGATCGTCGACGCGCTGGCCGCCAGGACGAGACGCCTCGCGCTGATCGAATCGGTGGCACACGGCCCGTACGCGCCGCCACCCGACGGAGCGGCGCCGGACGGGGTCCTCGACCGGGTCCTCCTGGTGGACAGGCTGTCCCGGCTGCCGCGGCAACAACGGCAGGTGCTGTGTCTGGCCTTCTACGAGGACCTGACCCAGGCCCAGATCGCGGAACGCACCGGAATGCCCCTCGGCACCGTCAAGAGCCACGCCCGCCGCGGCCTGCACCGCCTGCGCCGGGGCATCGAACAGGGCCACACCGAAACGACCGACGAATAGCCGCACACCGCGGCGCAGCCTCGGCGGAGCGGCCCGCCGGGTCTGCGCCGGCGGTCAGTCGGGCAGCGGCTTCCACGTGGCCTCGCCCGGCTGCCGGCCCTCGGGCGGGTAGTCGCAGTCGATGCTGGTGACCTCTCGGTCGCCGTCGTCCGAGTCGACCACGGCGACACCGGTGCACGCCCTGCCGTGTTCGTCGGTCCAGGTCACGACCTCGGTGCGGTCCGCGCACCCGGCGAGCAGCAGCACTCCGGCGGCCACCACACCGACGAGTGCGGCTCTCCGACGTCCCCTCATCAGTCTCCCCCGTTCGCTCCGGATCGCGGGAAAGCCGGACGGATACCGCTCCCCGCACCTCTACAACCTTGGTACCGGCGCGAGTTGAACGCCTCACCAACGGACTGTCACAGACGCGGGAGAACAGTACCGACGCCGGGTCCGGGCGGAACACCGACGGACGGGACCGGACCCGGACCGGGTGCCGGTCAGCGCCGCACCACCGCCAGCACCTCGTCCCGCACCCGGTTCAGGGTCTGCGTGTCCGTCGCCTCCACATTGAGGCGGAGCAGTGGTTCCGTGTTGGAGGGGCGGAGATTGAACCACCAGTCGGCGGTGGTGACGGTGAGGCCGTCGAGATCGTCGGCGGTCACCCCCGGTCGGGCCGTGAACAGCTCGCGTACGGCGGTGATCGCGGTGCGCTGGTCGGCGACGGTGCTGTTGATCTCTCCCGAGGCGGCGTAGCGCTGGTAGCGGCGGACCAGCTGGGACATGGCTTCCGGCTGCGTACCCAGCGCGGCGATGACGTGCAGGGCCGCCAGCATGCCGGTGTCGGCGTTCCAGAAGTCGCGGAAGTAGTAGTGCGCCGAGTGCTCACCGCCGAACACCGCGCCCGTGCGGGTCATTTCGGCCTTGATGAAGGAGTGGCCCACCCGGGTGCGGACCGGGGTGCCGCCGTGCTGGCGGATCACGTCGGGCACGGTCCGCGAGGTGATCAGGTTGTGCAGAACCGTGCTTCCCGGATGGTCGGCGAGCAGCCGGGTGGCGATCAGCGCGGTGATCGCGGACGGTGCCACGGCCTCGCCGCGCTCGTCGACCACGAAGCAGCGGTCGGCGTCACCGTCGAAGGCCAGACCCAGGTCGGCCTCCGTCTCACGCACCGCGCGTTGCAGGTCGACGATGTTGGCCGGGTCCAGCGGGTTGGCCTCGTGGTGGGGGAAGGTGCCGTCGAGTTCGAAGTAGAGCGGGACGATCTCGACGGGGACGTCGCGGAAGACGGCCGGTACGGTCAGTCCGCTCATGCCGTTGCCGGCGTCCACCACGATCCTGAGCGGCCGTACGGCGCCGACGTCGACGAGGCTCAGCAGGTGGGCCGCGTAGTCGCCGAGCAGGTCGCGCCGGGTGACCGAGCCGGGGGCGCTGCGGGGCTCGGGCAGCGGTTCGCCGGCCGCCCAGCTCTCCACGAGCGCGCGGATCCGGCGCAGGCCGGTGTCCTGGCCGACCGGGGCCGCGCCCGCCCGGCACATCTTGATGCCGTTGTACCGGGCGGGGTTGTGGCTGGCGGTGAACATCGCGCCTGCCCGGCCGAGAGTGCCGCTGGCGAAGTACAGCTCGTCCGTCGAGCACAGGCCGATCTCGATGACGTCGGCTCCCTGCCCGGCGGCGCCCCGCGCGAAGGCGCGGGCCAGCGCGGGTGAGCTCGGCCGCATGTCGTGGCCGGTCACGACGGCGTCGGCACCGGTCGTCTCGACGAAGGCGGCGCCGAACAGCCGGGCCAGTTCCTCGTCGAGCTGGTCGGGGACGACGCCGCGGATGTCGTAGGCCTTCACCAGTGCGGACAGGTCGACGTTCGGTCCGACGTTCACTGCGGGTACTCCTCGTGGGTCATCCAGACGGCGGTGTCCTGAGGGACTTCTCGGCCGTCGAGCGGGGCGCTGGACAGCAGGACCTCGGCGCGGTCGTCCAGCGGTACCGGCCGCGCTCCGAAGTTGACCAGGCAGCGCAGCCCGGCCGAACGGTCGAAGGCGAACCAGGCTCCGTCGGCGGGGCCGTGCACACGCGGCGCCGTGTCGCGCGCCGGGTGGGCACGGCGCAGCCGCAGTGCGGCCCGGTACAGGGCGAGCACGGACCGCTCGTCGGTGTGCTGTGCGGCGACGGACAGTTCCGCCCAGTCGGTGGGCTGCGGGAACCAGCAGTCCTCCGGGGCGGCGGCACTGAAGCCGTAGGGAGGGGCGCTTCCCTCCCACGGCAGCGGCACCCGGCAGCCGTCGCGTCCGCGGTCCAGGTGCCCGGAGCGTTCCCACAGGGGGTCGCGGATCCGGTCGTCGGGGATGCGGGCCTGCGGCAGGCCGAGTTCCTCGCCCTGGTAGACGTAGGCCGCGCCGGGCAGGGCCAGCATCAGCAGTGCGGCGGCACGTGCCCGTCGTTCCCCGAGCGATCCTCCTCCGTAGCGGGTGACCGGCCGGATCGCGTCGTGGCTGGACAGCACCCAGGTGACGGGAGCGCCCACCGCCTGCATCCCGTACGCCGACCGCTCGATCACCTCGCGCATCGCCGCTCCGTCCCAGGGGCACTCCAGGAAGGCGAAGTTGAAGGTCTGCTGCATCTCGCCGGGGGCGACGTAGCGGGCCAGCCGGGCGGGGTCGAAGATGCCCGCCTCCGCCACCAGCACGCGCTCCCTGGGGGCGACCGCCCCGGCGGGGGCGGGGTGCCGGTCCAGCAGGGCCCGCCAGTCGCGGAACAGCGGGTGCAGTTCCTCCTGGTCGTAGTAGGGCATCAGGTGGTTGCGGTGCACGTCCCGGTGCTGGCCGGGTCCGGCGTCGGGCAGGCCCTCGGCCTTGAACAGGGTGTGCGCGACGTCGACACGGAATCCGTCGACACCGTGGTCCAGCCAGTGCCGGAGGACGCGTTCGAACTCCGCGACGACCTCGCGGTTGCGCCAGTCCAGGTCCGGCTGTTGGGGCGCGTGCAGGTGCAGGTACCACTCGCCGGGACGGCCGTCCGCCTCGTCGACCCTGGTCCAGGCGGGGCCGCCGAACGCGGACTGCCAGTCGTTGGGCGGCAGTTCGCCCCGGTCGCCGCGGCCCGGCCGGAAGATGTAGCGCCCTCTGGCCGGTGAGCCGGGGTCGGCGGCGACCGCCTCGCGGAACCACGGATGCCGGTGGGAGGTGTGGTTGGGGACCACGTCGATGAGGACCTTGATGCCCAGCGCGTGCGCCCTCGCCACCAGAGCGTCGAAATCGGCGGGCGTTCCCAGGTCGGGTGCGACGCCGGTGTGGTCGGCGATGTCGTACCCGCCGTCGGCCAGCGGCGAGGGGTAGAAGGGGGTGATCCACACCGCGTCGACGCCGAGGTCCGCCAAGTGGTCCAGGCGGGCCGTGGCTCCGGGCAGGTCCCCGATGCCGTCCCCGTCGCCGTCGCGGAAGGCGCGCGGATGGATCTCGTAGCAGACGGCCTCCCGCCACCACACGCCGTGCTCGTCGCCGCCGGACACCGCCGGTGCCGTCATCGGACGCCTTCGGCGGGGACGGTGCCGGCGAGGGTGACGGTCCGGCCGCTCTGCGCGGACCGGGTCGCGGCCCGGGCCACGGCCACGGCGGTCAGCCCGGCCGTCGCGTCGGCCCGCGGTGTGCCGCCGTGCGCCGCGCAGTGCAGCAGGTCCGTCATGGCGGCCCGCACGCTCTCGGCGTACACATGGGGTTTGAGGTCCTCCCCGCCGAGGTCGACACGGCAGTCGACGCGGTGCGGCACGCTCCGGGTGACGCCCCGGCCGCGGGCCGGGCGGGCGGAGCCCGCGTCGCGTGCCACGGACACCGTGACACGCTCCTGCCCGTGCGGCCTCAGCCCGGGGACGTCGAGCAGCTCCGCGGTCCGGGCCGGCAGCGCCTCCCACCGGGCGGCACCCGCGTCGTCGGTCCAGGCGGTGATCGTGGCGTACGTCGGGATCCAGCCCGTGACCCGGGCCTCGGCGAAGCCGTAGTCGAGCCGCATCAACTGGCGCTCCGCGCGGTGGGCGTGGGTGAAGGAGTGGGTGTGGGTGGCGACCGCTCCGCCGGGGTGGGTGGCCGTGGCCACCACGATGTCCACCGGGCCGCCCTCCCGCCGGACCTCGGTGCCCTGCACCTCCAGCGGTTCGCCGCCCATCAGGGCGTTGGCGGCGTCGAAGAAGTGCACTCCGTGCTCGACGTGGATGCCGCCGCTGTGCGCCGGGTCCCAGAACCAGTGGTCGGGGCCGAGGTCCTCGTCGGACGCGTCGTTCTCGAAGGCGAACCGCCGCAGCGGGTCGAGCAGCCCCTCCTGCCCGAGGCGCTGGAGCAGACGCAGGACGGGGTTGTAGCGCAGCACGTGGTCGACGACGAACACGCCCGGCGAGCGACGGCTCTCCGCCGCGACGCGCTCGGCGTCCTCGACGGTGAGTGCCATGGGCTTCTCGCAGAACACGTGCTTGCCCGCCCGCAGGGCGGTCACGGCGGCGTCCGCGTGCGCGGCCGGCGGGGTGGCCAGCAGGACCACGTCCACCTCCGGGAGCGCGGCCACGTCCGCCACGCTCGTGCGGACGGCCGCGCCGTACCGGGCGGCGAGCGTCTGCGCCCGCCGCCGGTCGGCGTCCGCGCACACGACGACACGCAGCCCGGGTATGTCGTGTATCGCGTCCAGCACGAAGGTGCCGAAGGCTCCGCAGCCGACCAGCGCGACGGCGTACGGGGTGGGTCCGGGTGTCACTCGGACCGGTCCAGGCGGGCCACGCCGATGTGCGCGTCGGCCATTCCGTAGAAGACGTACCGCACGCCGTCGATCTCCTCGATGGCGGTCGGGAAGACCACGTTCGGCACCGTGCCGGAGCGCTCCTCGGGGGTCTCCGGGGCCATCAGCGGTTCGGCGGTGCGGGCGATGACGCGGGCCGGGTCGGCGGGGTCGAGGATCATGGCGCCGGCCGCGTAGTTGACCGTCTGCACCTGGGCGAAGGGGTCCTCGATCGTGCCGGAGACACCGTGGTGGATGAGCAGCCAGCCCTCGTCGACCCGGATGGGGGCGGGACCGGCGCCGATCTTGAGCGCCTCCCAGGGGTGCTCGGACAGCGCCACCAGGCGGTGGTGGCGCGGCCGGGTCAGGGCGCTCAGGTCCTGCTTCACCTCGTCGACGGGTACGTAGGAGATCCAGATGCCGGGGCGCTCGTCGGTCACGCCGGCCGGCAGGTGCACTCCCTCGCCGGGCCGGAACCAGCCGAGGTCCCACATCGGACGGTGCAGCATCGCGTAGCACGGCGTTCCGTCCGGGCCCGGCACGGGCTCGGGGAAGTGCACGACGTCCTTGTTCGGGAAGAGGTTGAGGTCGGTGTCCAGGTCGGGCTGGTAGGCGAACTGGATCGGGCCGAGGCGCTCCCAGTGGACCAGGTCCTCGGAGAGCGCGAGTGCGGGCTTGGGGCCGAGCGGGCCGTAGGCCACGTACGACATGACGTACCGGCCCAGGTCGGCGATCCAGGTGGTGCGGGGGTCCTCCACGCCGGCGTTGTTCTTGCCGCGCTCCCAGCCCGCGTCCGGTGCGAGGACGACGCCGCGGCGCTCGACGCCGGTGGGCACGCCGTCCTCGAGGGTGACCTCGGCGAGGCCGACGCGGGAGACATTGCCCTCGGCGACCAGTCGCGGCAGCAGGTGCAGCGTGCCGTCGGGGGTCCGGCCGGAGGCCGGGTTGAGCACGCCCTCGGTCTCATGGGCCTCGCCGGGCAGCGGGGACATCACGACGCCGACCCGGGTGAGCTTGTAGGGGACGGTGGCGGTGGTGCTGTGGGACACGGGGATTCAGCCCTTCGTTGCTGAGTCGATGTCGGTGGAGTTGAAACGACTCTGGAAGATGATGTAGAGCGCGACCGCCGGTGCGGCGAGTACGCAGGCGCCGGCGAGGATGGCGCCGAAGGGATTGGCCGCGGCGGCGGCCACGGTGCTGATGTAGTTGGCCAGGGACACGGCCAGCGGCTGCATGTCCTGGTCCTTGGTCACGAGGAACGGCCACAGGAACTCGTTCCACGGCCCGGTGAAGCTGAGCAGCACGACCGACAGCACGGCCGGTTTGCACAGCGGCAGCGCCACGCGGAACAGGATCTGCAACTCGCTCGCGCCGTCCATGCGGGCCGCCTCGAACATGGCGGCCGGCAGTTGCAGGAAGAACTGGCGGAAGATGAAGACCGCGCTCGTGTTGATCGCGAACGGCAGGATCATGCCGAGGTAGGAGTCGGCGAGCCCGTAGTCGCGGACGATGAGCACGTACAGCGGGATCAGCAGCAGTTGGAACGGTACGACCTGGACCAGCAGCACCAGTGCGAAGGTCGAGCCGCGGCCGCGGAACTGCAGCCTGGCCAGTGCGTAGCCTGCGAGCAGACCGAACACGGTGGTGCAGATGATGACACCGCCGGTGAAGATGCCGGAGTTCACCAGCGAACGCCCCAGCGAGATGGCCGAGTCGATCGCCGCGTAGTTGTGCAGGCCCAGGTTCGCCGGGTTCGGGAACGCGCCCGAGGGTCCGGAGTCGGGCTCCTTCTGAAGGGAGCCGATGATCATGTAGTAGAAGGGGAAGAGGAAGGCGAACGCCCCGATGAGCAGGGCGATCCACGACCAGACCGTGCGCGGACGGGCCGGCGGGGGATGTTCGGTGGCGCGGCGCTCGTCCGTGGGACGGGCTGCGACGTCGGTGGTCATCTCAGTCCCTCTCCACGAGCCGGCGGTAGATGAGCGAAATGGCGGTGATCAGTACGACGAGGATCACGCCGATGGCCGCCGCCTCGTCCGGGTGGCCCTGCTGGAGGCCCCGCTGGTACATCAGCAGCACGGGCGAGGTCGTCGCCCCGTCGGGTCCGCCGCCGCTGGTGAGCAGATAGGGCTCGGTGAACAGATTGGCCCCGGTGATGGTGGCCAGGATGAGGACCAGGAGCGTGGCGGGCCGCACCGCGGGAACGGTGATCGAACGGAAGATGCGCAGTCGGCCGGCGCCGTCGAGGGCCGCTGACTCGTACAGCTCGTTGGGCACGTTCTGCAGCGCCGAGAGGTACAGCACCACGAAGAAGCCCAGTTGCTTCCAGGCCACGAAGACCGCCACCACCGGCATCGCCAGGTGGGAGTTGACCAGCCAGGACGGCTCCGGTGCCAGCGGGCCGAGGGCCCGGTTGACCAGTCCGTCGGAGTTGAACAGGAACATCCACACACCGACGACGGCGACGCTCGCCGTGACGTAAGGGATGTAGTACGCCGTGCGGAAGAAGGACCGCAGGGGCAGCTTTCTGTTCAGCGCCGTCGCGAGGACCAGGGAGCCGACCACGGTCAGCGGCACATTGATGACCAGGAAGACGGCGATGTTGTAGAAGGAGCGCCACACATCGGGGTCGGTGAGCACCGATGTGTAGTTGTCCAGCCCCACGAAGGGCCGCTCGACCTCGACGCCGGGGGCGGCGAAGAAGTAGTCGTGGAAGGACATCCACACGGCGAAGCCGAGGGGATACACGAAGATCGCGGCGAGATAGAGCAGGTAGGGCGAGACGAACACCATGCCGATGGGCTGGTGACCGCCGAGCCGCAGACGCCAGGGTTGCCTCGGCTTCTTCGCCCCACCCGCGGTCCCGGCGGTGCGCCGGGACCGGAGGGTCTCAGACTTGATGGAGGACATGACGGGTGCTCACTGGCCTTCCGCGAGCTCGTCCACCTTGGCCGCGGCGTCCTTGAGGGCCGCGTCGAGGTCACCCTTGCCGAAGATCACCGACTTGGTGTAGGCGTCCCGGAACGTCTGCCAGACCTCGACGGAGTTGGGCACGTTGGGTGCCTCGACGGTCTGCTCGGCCTGCTCGGCGAAGACCTCGTAGTCCTTGTGCGAGGCGAAGTAGGAGGGGTAGGCCGCCGTCAGGTCGGTGCGCATCGGCATCTGGCCGGTCGCCTCCAGCAGCTTGCCGTCCTGCTCCTTGCTGGTGGCGAACTTCATGACGTCCCAGGCCGTCCCGCGGTTCTTGCAGGAGGAGTACATGCCTATGGACTTCTCGTCGCTGAACGTCCCCTTGGCGGCCGTGCCGTCGGCGGTGGGCACCGGCACGACGCCCCACTCGACCTTGTCGCCGTAGACGGACACCGCCCACGGGCCCACGGTCGCCATGGCGGCCTTGCCCTCGGCGAACGCGTCGCCGTTGAAGGTCTCCTTGGGCGCCAGGCCCTCGGCGTACATGGTCTTCCACAGCTGCGCGGTCTTGAGGCCGTCGGGCGAGGCGAACTGGGCCTTGCCGTCCTCGACCAGCTGCTTGCCGGTCTGCGCCGCGAACATCGGGTAGTAGTCGAACCAGGACTGGTAGAACTCCGATGTCGGGGCCGGCCAGATCGCCGCCTTCGCGGCCTTGCTCTCGACGAGCTTGCGCGACGTCTCCAGGAACTCGTCGTAGCCGGCCAGCGCGGGCTTCTCCGGGTCCAGCCCGGCCTTCTTGAACAGATCCTTGTTGTAGAAGATCATCACCGGGTTGCTCTTCCACGGCATCTGGTAGTACTTGCCGTCCGGCGACGCGTACTGGGAGAGCTTGCCGCCGACGCGCTCCTGGAGGTACTTCTCGCCGTCGGGGAATTCGTCCAGCGGTACGAGGCCGCCCTGCTTCTGGAACCCAGGCACCGCCGCGGGGGCGGTGTTGAGGACCAGGCACGGCGCGTTGCCCGCGGTGATGGCCGCGCCGATGACCTCCTCGGAGCTCTTGCCCGCGGGGATCTCCTGAGCGGTGATCTTCTCCTTGGGGTGCGCTGCGTTCCACTCCGCCACCATCTTCTTGCCCCACGCGACTTCCTGCGCGTTGTTGGAGTACCAGATGGTGACGGGGCCGCGGGCATCGTTCGATGCGCCGGAGTCCGATCCGCCGCTGCCGCACGCCGAGAGCGTGAGGGCGGCCACCGGCAGCATGACGAGGAGGGCCTTCTTCATTGGAGGTTCCGTTTCTGGCTGGACGAATTACTTGCTGTGCCGCACGGCCGGCGCGTGGCCGCCCCGTCCCGGGGGCGGAGCCGCACCCGCCGTGCGCGGGTCATCTGTCTTCGCGGACCGGCACCGGACCGGTGGAACCGCGCACGACCAGGGCGGCCGACTGCAGCTCCACATCGGCGGTGGTGCCCGTCTCGATCAGCTCCACCAGTGCCTGGGCGGACGCGCGGCCCCAGGAGACCGGGTTCGCACGACAGGTGGTCAGGGGAGGGTTGGTGTACGAGGCGAGCGGGACGTCGTCGAAACCGACCACCGACAGGTCGTCGGGCAGGCGCAGTCCGGCGTCCTGAGCGACCGCCATGCCCGCTGTGGCCGACAGATCGTTGCCGTAGACGATCGCCGTCGGCGGAGTGCGTCGTTCGAGCAGCGTCCGGGTCGCCCGTGCTCCGCCGTCGGCGGTGAACCCGCCCGGCAGAAACGTTCCTTCGGGCAGACCGGCCTCGGCGAGCGCGTCCTCCCAGGCCTGACGGCGGCGCCGGGCGTGCACGAACTCGTCGGGGCCTGCGATGTAGGCGATGTCGCGGTGCCCGAGTTCGATCAGATGCCGCACCGCCTCGCGGACGGCGGGACGGTCGTCGAGGTTGACCGTCGGCAGGCCGACGCCGTCCTCCGGCGCCCCGACGGCCACGGCCGGCAGGCCGAGCTCGGCGACCAGCGCCGGGCGGGGATCGTCGGCGCGGAGATCGGTGAGGAACACGCCGTCGACCCGCCGGTCGGCCGCGAGCCTGCGGTAGGTGTCCTCCTCGCTCCCGGGACGGCTCATCTGCAGCATCAGACCGTCGCCGGTCTCGGAGATGACGGTCTCGACCCCCGCCATGAACGCGGGGAAGAACGGGTCGGTGCCGATCAGTTCGGGTTCGCGGGAGAGGACCAGCCCCACGGCGCGGGCCCGGCCCGTGGACAGCGCGCGGGCGCTGGAGCTCGGGGTCCACCCCAGTTCCTCGGCCGCGGCCCGGACGCGCTGCTGTGTGCTGGACGCCACACCGGGGCGGTTGTTGAGGACGAAGGAAACGGTCGCACGCGAGACCCCGGCCAGCTGCGCCACATCCGCGATGGTGGGACGACGAGGCATACACGTACCGCTTTCTTCCGACGGGAACAGTCCACGGCGGCGTCACGGGGAGGACACCGGGCCGGCGTTTGAACCGGTTTGAATGACTGAACCGTACCTTCCGCTCTCACCTGGAGCGGAGTCAAGCCCCCATGGAAAACTATCCAGTTTGCGGCAGTTTGATGGTCAATGCTCGATTTGCACCGAGTGACATGGGGAAGGTCGGCGGCAACACGATCTCCGACAGAAGGCGGATCACGGCAGCCGTCGATCGAAGATTGGGGACTTTGCGATTGCGATGGAGCGCACAGGCGCCCTGGGCCCCGCGCACTCCGTCGTGAGGGCGCGAAAGCGAGGTCGTGCCGTCCCGTCCCGCACAGCTCCCCGTACGGCCGCGTCAATTTCCGGCCCGGCAGGTCGACCGACGTACCGGCCGACGCGAACAGCCCGACACCCTGTCTCGGTCTGCCTGCCGCTCACATACTGTCGTCGGTGGCCGATCCCGGTGGCAACGGGAGTTCCGCCCAGACGCATTTGCCGGTCGGTGTCCCCCGGGAGCCGTGGCGCGACGCCAGCGCGGCGACGATCGCCAGGCCGCGTCCGCCCTCGTCGCCCGGTCCGGCACTGACCGTCCGCAGCACGTTGAGACTGCTGTCGAAGACCTCGCACACCAGCACCTGGTCGCGGATCAATCGCATCCGCAACGGTCCCGCCGCATGGAGTACGGCGTTCGCCAGCAGCTCGCCGATGATCTGCTCGGCGGCGGGCACCAGCCGTTCCAGACCCCACTCGGCCAGTGCCCGCACGGCTGTCGCGCGGACACCTCCGACCACGGCGGGGTCGGCGTCCAGTTCCCATTCCATGACCTGGTCCGGACCGAGGGATCGGGTCCGAGCGAGCAGCACCACTACGTCGTCGGCCTGCTCACCGGCCGGCACGGTACCGACGGCCGCCGAGCGCAGGTCCTCCAGCGAGGCGCCCGGCCGCTGGGTCAGAGCGCCCCGCAGACGCTCCAGTCCGAAGTCGATGTCATGGTCCCGGGTTTCGACGAGGCCGTCGGTGTACAGGACGAGCGTGCTTCCCTCACTCAGCTCCTGCTCCACGTTCTCGTAGGTCTGCCGGCCCACACCGAGCGGCGCACCCGCGGGAATGTCGAGCAGCGTGACGGCGCCGGAGGCTTCCACGAGCGCGGGCGGCGGGTGGCCGGCCCGTGCTGCGCAGCACCGCCGGCTGACCGGGTCGTAGACGATGTAGAGACACGTGGCCCCGGTGATGGTGGTGGGCATGGCCTTGGATTCGAAGTCCTCGGCCGCGAGGCGGGCGAGCAGGTCGTCGAGGTGGGCCAGCACTTCGGCGGGGGGCAGGTCCAGAGCGGCGAGCGTGAGCGTCGCGGCGCGGATCCGGCCCATACCGGCCGCGGCGCTGATGCCGTGGCCGACGACGTCGCCGACCACCAGGGCGACCCGGGCACCCGACAGTTCGATCACGTCGAACCAGTCGCCGCCGACGCCGCCCCGCCGGTCGGACGGCAGATAGCGCCACACCACGTCCAGCGCGTTCCCGCCGCTCGGATTGCGTGGCAGCAGGTCGCGTTGCAGCGCCAGGGCCGCGGTGTGCTCGCGGGTGTAGCGGCGCGCGTTGTCCAGGCTCAGTGCCGCCCGGCTGACCAGTTCCTCGGCGACCATGCGGTCGTTCTCGTCGAACGGCACCAGGTTCTCCGTGCGCACCAGCACCGCGACGCCCAGGATCTCGCCGCGGGCGTGGATGGGGATGACCAGCAGACTGTGCATACCGAGCGAGATGATCTTCTCGCGCCGGCCCGCGTCGTGGTCCAGCCACGAACCTGGCGAGGTGTCCAGGACGGGCTCCAGATGGGAACGCCCGGTGGCCAGCACCTCCATGAAGGGTGAGTGCGGGGGGACGTAGACCGGATCGCCGCGCGCCCAGATGGATTCCGGGATGCCCTCGCGGATCGACGCCATGCCCCCGCGGTGAAAGGCCGGTACGGCGCCGGAGCCGGTCGTGCCGAGCCGGGCCAGGGGCTCGTCACCGAGTTCGGCCGCGTCCGCGAGGTCGACCGTCACGTAGTCCGCCATCGCCGGCACCAGCACGTCGGCCAGGTCCTGCGCGGTCTGCATGACATCCAGAGTGGTGCCGATGCGGGTGCCCGCCCGGCTCAGCAGGGTGACCCGCTCCCGCGCCCGCCGTGAGCTGGTGACGTCGACGTTCGTGGAACACACCCCGGGCTTGCCGTCCCGTGCGTTCTCCACCGGGAACACCGACAGCGCGTAGGTGCGGCGCCAGCGGCGGTCCCGCTGGTCGAGCTCGCGGTCGATCACCGCGACGCCGCTCTCCAGCACCTGCTGGAACAGCGCCCTGACCTGTTCGGTGTCCGCGTACAGCGGCGACTCCTCCAAGGGCCGGCCCAGGCGCTCCGTCCAGGAGGGCCCGTACGCGCGTGCCAGGGCCGCGTTCAGCCACACCATGCGCAGTTCGGAGTCCCAGACCGCGGTCGGGAAGGGGCTGTTCTCCGCGACCCAGACCGCGGGCGTCGATTCCGCCGCTCCGAGCACCGAGACCAGCCAGTCCACCGTCCCGTCCGGCCCCGGCAGCGCGGTGACCCGCAGACCGGCGTGCACGGTCCGCCCGTCTCGACGGCGCAGGATCGTGCGTCCCGACCACTCCCGGCCGAACCAGCCCGCCGCATCGGTCGGCGAGGCCGCAAGCCGCTCGGCCGGTTGACCGAGCATCTCCTCGGCCCGATGGCCGAGGAGATGCCGGGCGGCGTCCGTCCACCGGGTCACCACCCCGCCCCGACCGACGACCGCCAGCGCCGCCCCGGCGTTGTCGTACGCCGAACCGGCACCGGGTGCGGCGTCGAAACCGGACATTTTCCTACGCTAGTTCTGCCGTCATGCGCCTGCAAAGCGACGCCCGCAGGCGCCGCGGGCCGCACGGGGGTGGGCCCATCGCCCCTCGGCGACAGCCGGTAGCCGGCCGGAAACACCACGATGTCCTGCCTCCACGTCCGCGCCACCCGCGTCACACGCCGCCGAGCGGGTCGGGCCTCGGCAGGGAACAATGAGAGTTTCTGCGCCGGGAGAGGTGGTGGTGATGCCCGCTTGGCATCTGCGCGACTATCACGACGACGATCTTGACCAGGCGATCCAGGTCTGGGACCAGAGCCGCCAGGCCGGGCACGCCGGCCAGGACCCGGTCTTCCCGGTCTCGGAGGTGATCGCCGCGGCGAAGGCGGGGCAGCCCGCGGTCGTCGCGGTCGTCGGTGACGAACTGGTCGGCATGGCCATGGCGCAGGTGCACGGCAAGCGGGGGTGGGTTCTGCTCGTGGCGCTCGCCTCCCGGTGGCGCGATCGCGGGATCGGCAGTGCTCTGCTCATGGAGTTGGAGCGGCGCCTGCGCGCCCTGGGCGTACGGCATGTCAGTGCGCTGCTGCCCGAGGGCGCCGCCGGGGCCAAGGCCCTGGAGAACTCCGGCTACCGATTCCGCGACGACCTGACCTACTACGAGAAGCTCGAACCGCCCGGGTGCGCGAACGCGGACGTACTGACCGCACTGGGCGGGCGCCTGCTGCCCGACGGCCTGTGGGACGCCATGGCCGGCATGAACCGGGAGAAGCAGGTGGTCGAGCGCCGTGTCGTACTGCCGTTGAAGGAACCGTCGCTGGCCGACCGCTACGGAGTCGTCCCGCCCAAGGCGATCATCCTGTTCGGTCCGCCCGGCACCGGGAAGACCAGCTTCGCCAAGGCGGTGGCCTCCCGGCTCGGCTGGCCGTTCGTGGAACTCTTCCCGTCCCGGCTGGCCGCCGACACGAACGAGGGGCTGGCGACAGCGCTGCGGGAGGCTTTCGCGGAACTCGCCGAACTCGACTCGGTGCTGCTCTTCATCGACGAGGTGGAGGAGATCGCCGCCGCGCGGTCGGGCAAGGCGGTCGACCCGGGACACGGGGTGACCAACGAGTTGCTCAAACTCATCCCCGTCTTCCGCGAGCGGGACTCACGGCTGCTGGTCTGCGCCACCAACTCGGTCCGCTCCCTGGACGCGGCCTTCCTGCGACCGGGCCGGTTCGACTACGTCATCCCCATCGGGCCGCCGGACCCGACCGCCCGGTCGGCGATCTGGGCGCGCTACCTCAGGACTGCCACCGATTCGATCGACGTCGACCGACTGGTCGCGGCGAGCGAGCTGTTCACCCCGGCGGACATCGAGTTCGCGGCCCGCAAAGGCGCGCAGGCCGCCTTCGAGCGCGAGGTCACGGACCGCCAGGGCCGACCGGCCGGCACGGATGACTACATGGCCGCCATCGCCGACACCCGGTCCACGCTCACACCCCGGCTGATCGAGGAGTTCACGGAGGACATAGAGAA
Organism: Streptomyces cadmiisoli; assembly: GCF_003261055.1. Lineage (NCBI taxonomy): Bacteria > Bacillati > Actinomycetota > Actinomycetes > Kitasatosporales > Streptomycetaceae > Streptomyces > Streptomyces cadmiisoli. Next base: position 8,171,776 of record NZ_CP030073.1, on the reverse strand, counting down.
ATACAGCCGGCTGTGAGGGGCCGCCGCCTCCCCGATCCATGGCCGCCGGGCCGCTCGTCACGTCCCCATCAGCCCTCGAGATCCGCCGCCCTGCCCGACGAAGGTCCCGGGAGTCCGGAGCGCGGGCCGTCCTGCACCGGAGCCCCCTGGCTTGGGCGGAGCTCCGGTACCCGACGCGGCACCGCGTCCCCGGATGCGGTCACGGCGGACGCGGTCACGGTCGAATCTCGTAGACCACGTTGAACGCGGTCCGCGCGGCCTCCCGGAAACGGGTGAAGCCCGCCTCCGTGGCGATCTCGCGGACCGCCGCCTCACCTGCCTGCCCGCCGAGGGCGTGACCGCCCTCCTGAGACAGGGCGTTGGGGACGCAGAGGAACGTCGAGCCGCTGTAGTACAGCCGGCCCACCGGGTGGAAGTTCTCCTCGACCCGGTCGGAGGCCGCCGGTTCCACCAGGAGCCAGGTGCCGTCCTCGGCCAGCGCCTCGCGCACCCGGCGGGCAGCGCCCAGCGGATCCCCCATGTCGTGCAGGCAGTCGAACGTGGTCACCAGGTCGTAGTCCGTGCCCGTGAACGTCTGGGCGGTGGCGACCTCGAAGGTGACGCGGTGCGAGAGACCGGCCTCCGCGGCGTTCTTGCGGGCCCGTGTGATCGACTCGGGGTGGTAGTCCGAGCCCACGACGGTCGTCCGCGGATAGGCCTCGGCCAGCAGCACCGACGTCGAGCCGAGCCCGCAGCCGACGTCGGCGACGCGCGCTCCGGCGGTGAGCCTGGCGTCGACCCCGTCCAGTGCCGGGATCCAGTGCGGAACCAGTTCGGCCTCGTAGCCCGGCCGGAAGAACGCGTCGACGCCGACGAACACATCGTCGTGGTGCTCGTGCCAGCCGACGCCCTCGCCGCTGCGGAAGGCCTCCGCGACACGGGGCTCGGCACGCAGCATGCCGAGGGCGAAACGGAAGGCGGCCGCCACGTTCGGCCCGTGCGGGTCGGCCAGGCAGTACGCCTGTTCCTCGGTCAGCGCGAAACGGCCGGTGGCGGGTTCGTACTCGACGTATCCGCCGGCCGCCTGGCCACGCAGCCACTCGGTGAGATACCGCGGGTGACAGCCGGTGCGGTCGGCGAACTCCTCGGGGGTCGCGGGACCCTCGGCGAGTGAGCGGTACAGGCCCAGCCGGTGGCCGATCGCCACGGAGCCGGCGGCCTCGGTCGCCGCCAGGTCGGTCACGAAGCGGTTCAGGAACTCGTTCACCTTGTCGTGGTCCATCTTCCCTGCCTCCTTGCCCTCGGACCGGTTCGCGCCGGTCACAGCAGCAACACTCGGCAGGCGCCCTGTCACGGGCCTCGCACCGACTATCGTCGTACTAACACTCCCGATGTGCCGCGAATCAGCCGATACGTCGAATGCGGGAGGATTCATGACCGACGGCCCGCTGCCGGCGTCCCTACGGGTGGAGGTGCTGGGGCCGTTGCGCCTCCTTGTCTGCGGCGCTCCCGTGGACGTGCCCGGCGGCCGGCGGCGTGCGGTGCTCGCCCTGCTCGCACTCGCGGAAGGGCGGATCGTGACCGTCGACCGGCTGGTGGACGCACTGTGGCCGTCAGGGGTGCCCGCATCCGGGCGGCAGGCCCTGCACAACCACGTGTCCCGGCTCCGTGGCCACCTCGGTCCCGCGGCGAGCCGGCTCCAGCGCCACCACGACGGCTACCGGCTCGGCCTCGAACGCGACGAGCTGGACCTGGCACAGGCCCGGGCACTGCTCGCACTGGCCCAGGCGTCCGCGGAGCGGAATCCCGGCGGGGCGTTCCTGCTGCTTCGAGAGGCGCACGCCCTGTGGCGCGGACCCCTGCTCGCCGACCTCACCGACGTGGAGCCCGTCGCCGCCGCCGTCGAGGAGTGCGAGCAGTTGGGGCGCGAGGTCACCGACGCCCTGATCGCCACCGCCGTGAGCGCGGGACGAGCCGAGGAGGTCGTGGGTCCGGCCGCCGCGTCGGCGGCGGCCGATCCGCTGCGGGAACCCGCCGTACTGCTGTACATGCGGGCGCTCGCGGCGACCGGGGAGGCGCCGCGGGCCCTGCGTGCGGGGCGGGAGTACCGGCGCCGGCTGGTCGAGGAGACGGGCCTCGACCCGTCGCCCGCACTGGACGACCTGGAGAAGGACATCGTCGGCGTCGGCAGCGCACCCGTGTCCGCCCCGCCCGTCACCGTGCTGATCGGCCGGGAGCCCGAGGTGGCCGCCCTGCACCGGCTGCTGGCGACGGAGCGCCTGGTCACGCTGGTGGGGCCGGGCGGAGTCGGAAAGACCCGGGTCGCCGTGGAGGTCGCGCGGCAGAGCAGCACGGCGACGGTCCTGGCACTGGCACCCGTCACCGATCCCGCGGCCATCGCGCACGCGCTGGCTGCGGCCCTGCACCTGAACGTCGACCGCGGCGACGTCCTCACGGCCTGCGTCTCGGTGCTGGGCGAACGCACCGGTCTGCTGGTGATCGACAACTGCGAGCACCTGCTCGACGGGGTCCGGGACACGGTGGACGAGATCCTGTCCTGTTGCCCCGGCACGACCGTGCTGGCCACCAGCCGTGAACCACTGAGTCTGGCCCCGGAGCACGTACGGCGCCTGACGCCGCTCGGGCTGCCCCGGCCGGGCCGGGATCCCGCGCAGGCCCCCTCCGTGGCGCTCTTTCTGGAGCGGGCCCGGCGGGTCCGCCCCGGCCCGCACCCCACCGCGCGGGAGCTGCGCACCATCGCTGACATCGTGCGGCGCGTCGACGGGATGCCCCTGGCCATCGAGCTGGCCGCCGGACGTCTGTCCACCTTCTCCCTGGACGATCTCAGCGGGCGTCTGGACCGCTCCCTCGACCTGCTCGGCGGCGGCAGCACCAGTGCGGAGTGCCGGCACCGGACGCTGCGCGCCACCGTCGAGTGGTCCTACCGCCTCCTCGCACAGGACGAGCGGCGGCTGTTCCGGCACCTGTCGGTGTTCACCGACGGGGTGGACCTCGACACCGCCGAGCGTGTCGCCACCGAACTGGACCTCACGGGCGACCCCGGCAGCGCCTTGGCCCGTCTCGTGGACGCGTCCATGATCAACGCGGCCTTCGACGGGACCACCCGCTACCGCATGCTCGAGACGCTGCGGGCGTTCGGTCTGGACCGACTCGCCGCCGACGGCGAGGACCGGGCGGCGGCCGAGCGGATGGCGCGTTGGGCCGTCGAACTCACGGCCCGGTTCCACGCCGCCACGCAAACCCGGCGGGAGGCCGACGCCGACGCCGAGCTGCGCCGTGAACTGCCGAACCTGCGGACCGCGTGGCGGCTGATCCGGGACAGCGGGTCGCTGGACGACGCCGTGGCGATGGTCGTCGCCCTGTACGACGCGATCGCCTACCGCGACCTCGTGGAGATCCGTAACTGGGCGGAGGAACTCGCCGACGATCCCGCCCTCGACGGCCACCCGCATGCGGGTCTCGTCCTCGGTGCCGCAGCCGAGGCGGTCTACCACCGGGGCGACTACGTCCGTGCGGAGCGGCTCGCCCGCGCCGGGCTGAAGAAGGGGGTCGAGGGCGAGGGGGCCGAGGGGGCCGAGGGGGCCGAGGGCAGGACACCGTGGCAGTGTCTGATGGTGCTGTCGGTGGCCGAACTGGCGCGCGGCGCCCACGACGCCGTGGTGCGGCACTCGCTGGCCGCCGCCGAACTGGCCGGCCCGCACCGCGAGAGCCTTGGCATCGCCGCCCTCGCGACGGCCTACGCCGGTGACCCGGACGCCGCGCGCGCCCTCAACGACCGGGGGCGCGCCCACGCGGTGTCGCCATCGATGCGGGCCTGGGGGTCCTACGTGGCCGGAGAGATCGAGAACCTGGCAGGTCACGGTGAACTCGCCGAACGGCACTACGTCGAGGCCGTCGACCTGGCCCGCTCCGGGGGCGCGACGTTCCTCGTCGGCGTCGCCACCGTCGGGCTGCTGTCGGTGCGTGCGGCGCAGGGCCGCATCCACGAGGCTCTGGAGGGCTACCGCGACGTCGTCGGGTACTTCGCCCGCACCGGCAACTGGACCCATCTGTGGACGACCCTGCGCAACCTCGCCGAGCTGCTGCGCCGCCTCGGCGACGACGAGACGGCGGCGTCGATCGACGCCGCGGCCGACCAGGCTCCCGACGCGCCCGCGGCCGCCGGCTCCGCGCCTGCCACGGCACGCCGACCGGTTCCGGGCCGGACGGCCGTGCTCGACGCCGCCCGGCAGGCCATCGAGCGGAACCTCGGCCCCGAGCGCCGGAACACCCGGTGACGGAAGCGGTCAGGGGCGCCTGTCGCTCAACTTCGTCCGGACGGGACGAGACTGCGCACGGTCGCGGCGGCGATGGCCAGCACGACGACCGTCGCGAGGCTCAGGAGGCCCCAGGCGATCTCCCGCCGGCCGCCGAAGTCCGACATGCCGAGCCAGTGCAGCCCGTAGGTGGTCGACGCCGACACCGGGAACGTGAAATTCCAGAAGTTGAGGCCGAACGGCAGCTTCACATATCGCCTGAGCAGGGCGATCTGGATGAGCACCATCATGACGAAGATGCCGAAGAAGGCCAGTTGCAGCGGTCCGATCGTTCCGGGGTACGCCGCGAAGGACGCGATTCCGCCCGTCGCAGGCGGGGCCAGCAGGACCGAGAGCGACGGTGTGGCCGAGAGCGGAAGCGGGCCACCGGTGATGAGCCGAGCGGTGATGACTCCTCCGATGACGACCCAGAAGAAGATCCCCACGCCCTGTGCCGCCCGGGCCGCGGAGACCGCGTGCACGCTGGACAGGCCGATGCTGGCGATGAACGGCCCGGCCACCAGCGGCAGTGTGTAGCCGGGGTGCAGCTGGGCGAAGCTGAGGTGCCCGGTCAGCCAGTGGGCGAACAACTGGGCCGCCACCACCCCGAGCGCGGCCACGAGGAACCAGCAGATCGCACCGGCGAGCTCGCGGGGCAGGTACTGGCCGAAATGCGCGATCAGCAGAATCCCGATGACCGGCAGGAACGCCGCCCCGGCTCCGGAGACCGGACTCTCCCGGTCCTCCCGGAAGGTCGCGACGTTCCGCACCCGCTCAGCGATGTACACCAAGGAGAACATCAACCAGAGAATTCCGGAAACGGTGTAGAAAATGCCGGAGACCCATCGGGGCGCGTCCAGGAAGATGCTTGCCGCATTCCAGGAACCCCCTATTCCTGCGAATCCCAGCGGAATAGCGAAATGGGAGAGCTCGACCAGCCGATTCCTAGATTTCTGAGCGGTCGGACGCATGACGCCTGTCCCTGAATCAGCGAATGATGGCATATTCTGGTCAGGAGATTCCGGTACTCACCGAGGCCGATTCCGGAAAACCCGGTCCGCCCGTCCCGCCCGCCTGGGGCGGCAGATCACAAGAGTTCAGCAATGATACTAGTGCCCTGCTGCTCCCGCACTTCCTGAACGGATTCCGCACTCCGGTCCGCCGCCGTGACGACCCGAGCGGCTGAAGTCCGGGCAATCGGGTACGGTGAAAAACACGACGAGGTCATTCAGGTCGCCTTTGCTGCCAGCCACCGCGTCGTCTCTCGAGGTGTCCGCCGTTGAGTCCCGGCGCGATCGCACGTCACCGAAACAACCCCCAATCTGAATTTCGGCGTCCGCGTGAAAGGAAGCCACCATGCCCTTCGCCACCGCCAAGGACGGCACACAGATCTTCTACAAGGACTGGGGGACGGGCCAGCCGGTCGTCTTCTCCCACGGCTGGCCGCTCACCGCTGACGCGTGGGACCCGCAGCTGAAGCTGATGGCGGACAACGGATTCCGTGCCGTCGCCCACGACCGGCGCGGGGGCGGACGCTCCGGCCAGACCTGGGACGGGAACGACCTGGACACCTACGCCGACGACCTGGCGGCCGTCATCGAGGCCCTCGACCTGCGTGACGCCATCCTGGTCGGCCACTCCACCGGCGGCGGCGAGGTGGCCCGCTACATCGGCCGGCACGGTACCGGTCGAGTGGCCAAGGCCGTGCTCCTCTCCGCGATCCCCCCGCTGATGCTCAAGACGAAGTCCAACCCCGAGGGCCTCCCGGTCGAGGTCTTCGACGAGATCCGGCAAGGCGTGCTGACGGACCGGTCGCAGTTCTACCAGGACCTCAGCGCGTCCTTCTACGGAGACAACCGCGAGGGTTCCACCGTCTCGAAGGGCACCCGCGACGAGTTCTGGCTCTGGTCGATGACGGTCGGGATCAAGGGAGCGTACGACTGCATCAAGGCGTTCTCCGAGACCGACACCACCGAGGACCTCAAGAAGTTCGACGTGCCCACCCTGATCGTGCACGGCGACGACGATCAGATCGTGCCGATCGTGGCGGCCGGCGAGAAGTCCTCCAAGCTGGTCAAGGACTCGATCTTCAAGGTCTACCCCGGCGCCCCGCACGGACTGTCGATGGTGCCCAAGTTCGCGGAGACGTTCAACGCCGACCTCCTCGAATTCGCCCGCAGCTGATCCCGCGGTCCACTCGCCGGTACGCGCGCGGTTCGCCGGCCGGACGGTTCGCCGGCCCCGCCCCGAGGGACGTACGCTCACGACCGGCGGGTGGACAGGGAGAGGCGAGTGGCACCCAAGACACACCACGTGGGCATTCTCGTGTTCGACGACATGAAGATGCTCGACGTGTCCGGGCCGGCGGAGGTCTTCAGCGAAGCCGGTCGCTTCGGAGCGGAGTACCGGCTCACCATCGTCTCGGTGAGCGGTGAGCCGGTTCGCACCTCCATCGGCCTGCGTGTGCCGGCGGACGCCGCCGCCGAGTCGGCTCCGCCGTTCGACACCGTGCTGGTTCCGGGCGGTGATCTGCTGCCGGGCACCCCCATCGACCCGGACCTCACCGCGGCCGCGCGGAGGCTCGCCGAGCGGGCCGGACGCATCGCGTCGATCTGCACCGGGGCGTTCATCCTGGCGGCGGCGGGCCTGCTGGAGGAGAAGCGGGCGACGACGCACTGGCAGCACACGACGCTGCTGGCGCGCAGCTATCCCTCCCTGCGGGTGGAGCCCGACGCCATCTACGTCAAGGACGGAACGACGTACACCTCGGCCGGCGTCACGGCCGGTATCGACCTCGCGCTCGCCCTGGTGGAGGAGGACCACGGCCCGGACCTGACCCGCGACGTGGCCCGGTCGCTGGTGGTGTACATGCAGCGGGCCGGCGGGCAGTCCCAGTTCTCCGCCTCGCTGCAGGGCCCGGCCCCCCGGACCCCCGTGCTGCGGCTCATCCAGGACATGGTGCAGGCCGACCCGGCCGCGGACCACAGCCTGGACAGGCTCGCCGAACGGGTCCGGGTCAGTCCGCGTCATCTGACGCGTATGTTCCGCTCCGAGCTGGACACCACGCCGATGAAGTACGTGGAACTGATCCGCTTCGACATGGCCAAGGCGCTGCTGGACGCCGGGCACAGCGCCACCGAGGCCGCCACCCTGTCGGGTTTCCCGAGCTACGAGAGCCTGCGGCGCACCTTCGCCCGCCATCTGGGCGTGTCACCGACCCGCTATCGGCACCGCTTCACCACCACACGGCCGGCTGTCGACGCCACGAGGCCCGCTCTCCCCGATGTCCCGGGGAACCGATGACCGTTTTCGAGGACTTGTCGGCCGTCCGGTAGCGGACGCGGCCGCCCGGCCGGAGGGACGGTGGAAGCACATCGCACACCACCCTTCGAGGAGGCCGCCATGGCAGAGAAGATCGCCGGCGTCGAGATCCCGGACAGCAAGCTCGTCCACGACGCCACCGAGCTGATCCGCGACACCACACCCCCGCTGATCTTCCACCACTCCCGGCGGGTCTACCTCTTCGGCAGCCTCCAGGCCCGGGTGCGGGGGATCCGGCCCGACCCGGAGCTGCTGTACGTGGCGGCGCTGTTCCACGACACGGGCCTGGTGCCGCCCTACCGCAGCGACGACCAGCGGTTCGAGATGGACGGCGCGGACCAGGCGCGGGCGTTCCTGCGCAGCCATGACGTGATGAACGGTGACGCGGAGACGGTGTGGACGGCCATCGCGCTGCACACCACGCCGGAGGTGCCGTACAAGCTGGCGCCGGAGATCGCGGCCACCACCGCGGGCGTCGAGACCGATGTGCTCGGCCTCCATCTGGCCGACCTCAGCCGGGCCGAGATCGACGAGGTCACCGCGGCGCACCCCCGCCCGAACTTCAAGGAGCAGATCCTCCAGGCGTTCACGGACGGCTTCAGGCACCGCCCGGACACCACGTTCGGCACGGTCAACGCGGATGTGCTGGAACACTTCGTGCCCGGCTTCCGCCGCGTCGACTTCGTCGACGTCATCCAGAACTCGGCCTGGCCCGAGTAGTTCGCACGCCGCCCGGCCCCGGCGGAGTTCGGCCACCCGGCTGAGGACGCCGTGTGCGGCACGCGCCGATCGACGGATCGGCGCGGTCCTCGGCCGGTCGGCCGCAACGGGCGATCGGGGACGAGCCGGTCCGAGGGTCACCCGGACCGGCTCGGACGAGGAGGAGGAGGTCCACGGTGGACACGCTGACCCGGCGAGATGCGGTCGGTATCACCTCGGGAGCGGGAGCAACGGGTCGGCTGTCGGCCGCCGTTCGACCGCAGAAGGCCGTCGGTGCCGACTCGGCCGCGTCCCGGCGACCCGGGTCCGCGACCGCTGCCGCCGTCCCGGTCGTACTCGTCCTCGTCCTCGTCCTGACGACGGTCGGTCTCATCGTGCCGACCGATGTGCATCTGGCGTCCCTGTTCATCGCGGCACCGGCGCTGATGGCGGCGTACTCCACGGCGCTCGCCACCGGGAACATCGCCGCCCTGTCCCTCGTGGCCGCGTTGGTCTGCGACATCCGCGACGGGCTGCTCGGCTCACCCGTCCTCGTCTTCCACGTTGCCTCGCTGCTGGTGGTCTCCCTGCTGCTCATCGCCTTCTGCCGGTCCCGGGAGCGCAGTCACCAGGAGACGAGCCGGCTGCGAGCAATCTCCCAAGCGGCGCAACACGTCGTACTCCGGCCGCTCCCCGACCGCATCGGGGACCTGAGCATCGCCTCCCTCTACCAGGCGGCCGACCCGCTGGCCGAGGTCGGAGGCGATCTCTACGCGGCGGCCGGCACCCCGTACGGCACCCGGTTTCTCATCGGTGACGTCAAGGGCAAGGGTCTTGCGGCGCTGGACGACACGGCGGCGGTGCTCGGCGCGTTCCGTGAGGCGGCACACCAGTACGCCACCCTGCCCGAGTTGGCCGCGGCACTCGAGGTGAGCGTCCGGCGCCATGTGGCCGAGGCCGCGCACACCGACGCGGACGCGGCGGAGCGCTTCATCACGGCCCTGCTCGTCGAGTTCCCGGCCGAGGGAGGCGTCCTGCGGACCGTCAGTTGCGGACACCCCATGCCGCTGGTCGTACGCGACCACCGTGTGACCGCGCTGAAGGGGAGAATGCCCGCACCGCCGCTCGGCCTGGCCGGAGCCGACCCCGCGGCGTACCGACAGGACACGTTCCGGTACGCGCCGGGCGACGCGTTCGTGCTCTACACCGACGGTCTCGCCGAGGCCAGGGACCGCACCGGAGCCTTCTACTCGGTCACCGGACGCGACATCGCCCGGGGCACGGCCGGTGATCCGCAGGCCTTGCTCCAGCAGCTCCAGGACGGCCTGCTCCGCCACACACGGGGCCGCCTGAACGACGACGTGGCGCTCGTGGCCGTTCAGAGCGCCGCGGCCCGATGACGTGGTGACGCCGGCCGCCGTCGGGTGTGCGGGCCCGGCGGCGGGCCCGCACCGGGGTCAGCGGGTCTGGTCCGTCGGCCGGATCAGGATCTCGTTGACCGCGACGTGCTCGGGCTGGGTGAGCGCGTACACGACGGCACCGGCGATGTCCTCGGGCTGGAGGGTCCGCATGGACTCGGCCATGTTCTTGGCCATGGTCTGAATCGCGGGGTCGGTGATGTGGCTGGTCAGCTCGGTCGAGACGAATCCGGGCTCCACGACGACGACCCGCACGCCCTCCGCGGTGACCTCCTGGCGCAGCGCCTCCGCGAAGGCGTTGATCCCGGACTTCGTGGCCGCGTACACACCGCTCGCGGCCGACGAGATACGTCCCGAGGTGGACGAGATCTGCACGACGGCGCCCTTGGAGCGAAGCAGGTGCGGCAGGGCGGCGTGGACCGCATACATCGATCCGAGCAGATTCGTCTCGACCATGCGCGTCCACTCCGCGGTGTCCGCGTTCAGGATCATGCCGCTGAGCATGACGCCCGCGTTGTTCACCAGCGCGTCGAGGGCGCCGAAACGGTCGACGGTCGCCTCGACGGCGTCCCGCACCGACTGCTGGTCGGTGACGTCCACCTCCAGGACGAGGATCTCGCCGGGCGCCTCCTGGGCCAGCTCCTTGAGCCGGTCGGCCCGGCGAGCCCCGACGGCCACGCGGGCCCCCGCCTTCGACAGCGCGAGCGCCGTGGCCCGGCCGATGCCGGAGGACGCTCCGGTGACCAGGACGACCTTTCCTTCAAGTGTGTTGTTCACGTGTTCTCCCAGGGATGCATGGTGAGGGGCAGGCCTGATGCCTGACGGCCGGCGCGCCATAAGATGACCGCCGGGTCATGTTGAGCGTAACACCTAACCTGACCCGCCGGTCACGTTGCTGGTAGGCTCTTCGCCGTGAGGAGGCGCGCATGATCGAGAAGGCAGCCGCTCCCGCCCCGAGGGCGGACATGGTGCGCAACCGGCGCCTGCTGCTCACCGCGGCGACCGAGGCGTTCGCCGAGCGCGGGGTGGAGGTGTCGATGGGCGAGATCGCCCAACGCGCCGGTGTGGCCAAGGGCACGGTGTTCCGGCACTTCGCGTCGAAGGACGACCTCCTCGCGGCGATCATGCTCCAACTGCTCGACCGGCTCCTGGGGACCGCGGACCGCCTTCAGGAGGCCGACGACGCGGGTGAGGCACTACGGGAGTTCATGACGGCAGGTGTCGAGGCGCTCGCCACCGACCGCGCCTTCTGCGAAGTGATCGGAAGGCCGTCGCTGCAACATGCCGAGGTGCGGGACGCGATCGCCCGCCTCAGCGACATCGCCGAGACGCTCACCGCACGGGCGCGCGAGCAGGGCGCCGTCCGCAGCGACATCACGGGCACGGACATCGTGCTGCTGCTCGGCGGCATCCACCAGACTGCCGAGCCCCTGCTCGCCTCGCACCCGCAGGTATGGCGCCGCTATCTCCAGCTCACCTTCGACGGGCTGCGCACCCCCGACCCCCACCCGCTGCCGCACCAGCCGCCCAGCCGTCTGAACCTCACGGATCCCGGCCTCGGCTGACACCGGTACCGCACCCGAAGGCCCGCCCTCGCACCGCCGGGCCGGGCTCGCGCGCCCGGCCTGCCCCTCTGCCGTACGGGGCCGGTGCCACCGCGTCCCGGTCAGGCGCGGCGCCGCAGACCGAACGTCCAGGTGTCCACCGTGTACCGGGTCGGCTCGTCGGCGTCCCGTTCCCTGACGACCACGGCGATCCGGTCGCCGTCCCGGCGCAGCGCCCGGACCGTCCGCGCGTCCACCTTCTTGTCGGCCGGGGCGAGTTCGGCGAGGACTGCGCTGTCCAGGCCGCGGCCGACCGCGCGGAGCGCCCAGCGGTCGAGGACCAGGATCGTGCCGTCGCCGAGGACCAGCGGCTCGGGCGGCTGCGGATCGGACAGGCGCGGGCCCCGTTCCACCACACCGCCGGGCAGCAGCCGCACGACCCGGCCGTCGGTCGGAATACTGCGGTCGGCCTCGACGACCCGCAGGCCGGTGCCGACGACGTAGTGGCCGTACGAGCGCCACGAGTCGGTCAGAGTGCCGTCGCGGTCGTACTCCCAGGTGTCGAAGACGTCGTAGCCCTCCAGCCCGAGGACGAAGCGGCCGCCTCCCCGGGCCGCGGCGCGCCGCCCGCGCAACTCGGCGACCAGCCGCCCGTCCGCCAGGTCGAGCAGCAGCGCCGGGCCGAGAAGGCCCCAGGGCGTGTACTCCAGGGAGTCCGTGGTGACCAGCACTCGGTCGCCGGACACATGGGCCGCGTTGGGCCGCCCGGCGCAGCGGTGCGTCCAGCGGGTGCGGCCGGCCGAGTCGACGCAGCCGACCGACCCGATCCCGCCATGGATGCGCAGCTCGCCCCGGCGTGCCAGCAACTCCCGCGCGGACCCGGACCGCCCGTCCGGTGACGGCCCCACCGTGCGCCGGTGGTCCACCAGTTCCGCACGCCATGCGGCGGCGCTGTCGCCCGCCGCTCCCCCACTCGACTCGGCCCTCGGCATGCCGGTGATCGTACGTCCGCGGTGCGGGTTCGCACGAGCCGCGATGCGTGACTCCCGCGGCCCTCGTCGGCTCACGGACCTGGACCGGGTTTCGTGGAAGGCGCAGCACCGCCGGCCGTCGCGCCGTGGTCAGCCGAGCACGGTGAGGGCGCCGGGCAGTACCCGGGCCGTGACGGGCAGGACCGCGTCGACCTCGCCGTCGGCGCCCCACGGCACCTCGCGGTCGGCCTCGATGCGCACCTCTCTGCCCTGGACGATCCGCACTTCCGGCCGGTGGACGTGGTCGCCCGACTTGAGTTCCTGCATCAAGGCGAAGAACAGCCTGCGCGGCGCCTCACGGATCATCACCACCTCCAGCAGTCCGTCGTCGACGCGGGCGCCGGGGGCGATGATGCGGCCGGAACCGTAGTAGGCGGAGTTCGCGGCGACGACGGTGTACCCGCGGTGCGCGAGCTGCTCGCCGTCGACGGTGACGCGGTAGGCGGCCGGACGCCACGAGGCGACGGCCCGCAGTCCGCCCGCGTAGTAGGAGGCGGCCCCCTTGAACAGGGCGGATCGGTTGGCGTGGCGGTTGGCGAGGGCGTCGACGCCTGCGTACACGCTGCCGAGGACGACGGCCCGGCCGTGGACGGACTCGACTTCGATGGTGTCGACGGCGCGGGGGGCGCCGTCGAGCAGCACCCGGGCCAGTGCCTCGGGCTCGGTGGGCAGACCGAGGGCGCGGGCGAAGTCGTTGCCCCGCCCGGCCGGGACCAGGCCGAGAAGCGTGTCGGTGCCGCTCAGCGCGCCGCCTATGCCGCCGGCGATACCGTCGCCGCCGACGGCCAGGACGACCCGGCCGCGCTGCCCCGCCTCGCGGGCGAGGTCCCGGGCGTGCTCCAGGCTGCGGCTGTACTCGGTCTCCAGCCCGGCTCCGGCCTGCCGCAGCAGGCGGGCCACGCGGAGCAGCACCGCGACCCCGGCGGAACCGCCCGCGGTGGGGTTGACGATGGCGGTGAACTGACGCATCGGTGTGCCTCCAGGGCGCGGCTCTTGACGGGGGTCGGGGTGGGTGGAGCGGCTCAATCGGCGGGCAGGAGGACGCCGGGGTTGAGGAGGCCGTCGGGGTCCAGCCGTCGTTTGACGGCCTGGAGCGCGCCGATGCCGAGCGGGCCGGCCTCCTGGACGTACCAGTCGCGGTGGTCGGTGCCCACGCCGTGGTGGTGGCTGATGGTGCCGCCGGCGGCCAGGATCGCCTCGTTGGCGGCGCGCTTGGCGGTTGCCCAGTGCGCCACCGGGTTCTCGCCCTGCGCGGAGACGACGGTGAAGTACAGGGAGGCGCCGTTCTCGTAGACGTGCGAGATGTGGCACATCACCAGCGGCGGTGTGCCGGACTCGGTGAGGGTGGCGGTGAGCGTGTCCCGGACGGCTGCGTACAGACCGGGGAGGCGGGACCAGAAGGTGGCGGTCTCCAGTGTCTCGGCGAAGGCACCGGCGTCCAGGAGCGAGTCCCTCAGGTAGGGCGCCGAGTAGCGGCCGTGCGCCCACCGCTCCCCCGGTTCGCCGCCCAGGCTGGTACCGCCGGCCTCGCGCAGGACGGCCGCTACTCGTTCCCGTCGGTGCGCGGTGTCCTCCTCGGTGCCCTCGTAGCCGGTGATGGCGAGGCAGCCCGCGTTCTGCGGCAGGCCGGAGGAGCCGATCGCGTCGGGCTGGGCAAGGCCGATCAGTGTCTCGGTCTCGTCCGACAGGCGCAGTACGGTCGGCTGCGGCCCGTCCTGCGCCAGGCGCCGCAGCGCGGCGGCGCCCGCCTCGAAGGAGTCGAAGCGCCATCCCTCGTAGACGCGGGTCCGCGGGACGGGGCGGATCCGGACGGTGACCGAGGTGATCACACCGAACGCGCCCTCGGAGCCGAGGACCAGCTGTCGCAGATCCGGTCCGGCCGCCGAGCGCGGGGCGCGGCCCACGTCGAGCGTGCCGGACGGGGTGGCGAGGGTGAGGCCGAGGACCATGTCGTCGAAGCGGCCGTAGCCGGCGGAGGCCTGGCCGCTGGAGCGGGCGGCGGCGAATCCGCCGATCGTCGCCCACTCGTAGGACTGCGGGAAGTGACCGAGTGTGAAGCCCCGCTCGTTCAGGAGGGCCTCGGCGTGCGGGGCGCGCAGACCGGGTTGCAGGGTGGCCGTGCGGGAGACCGGGTCGAGGTCGAGCAGGGCGTCCATGCGGCGCAGGTCGAGTGCGACGAAGGGACGCCGCCGCTCGGGGGCGAGCCCGCCGACGACGGAGGTGCCGCCGCCGTACGGGACCACGGACAGGTCGTGCGCGGCACACGCCCCGAGCACGTCGAGGACCTCGTCGTGCCCGGCCGGGAGCGCCACGGCCGCCGGGAGGTCCGCCAGGTCGCCCTCGCGCATGCGCAGCAGGTCGGGGGTGGATTTGCCGCGGGTGTGCCGCAGCCGGGCCTCGGCGTCGGTGCGCACGTGCTCGGCACCGCCGACGGCGGCGCACAGGTCCCCGTGGGCGGTCCCCTCCAGCGGCGGCTGGGGCACGCTGATCCCTTCCAGGATTCCCGCCAGGGCGACCGGCTCGGAGCTGCGCGGTTTGACTCCGAGCAGGTCTCGCAGCAGGCCGATCACCGAGTCGGGCAGCGGCGTCGCCCTGGCCGGGTCGCCCCAGCCGCTCCACAGCATGTCCATCGCGCCAGTCCTCACCGGTCGTTGCGGCAGCACCGTCGCGGGTCTGTCGTCGCGTCGGTGCGGTCGCGGAAGAGTGCCGTTCCCTCGCCGTCCGAGGGCGTTACACTGTGACACATGACGCCTATTCGTCACAACGCTTCCGACGGTGATCCGGTGCTCGACGCGGTCCGCGACTGCATCCTGGCCGTCGGCGTACGGCGCACCACCCTGACCGACGTGGCCCGCCGTGCGGGCGTCTCCCGGATGACGCTGTACCGCCGCTGGCCCGATGTGCGGTCACTGGTCGGCGACCTGATGACCCGTGAGTGGATCGAGGCGGCCACCGGCGCGATGCCGGACCGCGAGGCGGGCACGGCCGCGCGGACCCGGATCGTGGACGGACTCGTCGCCGGCGTGCACGCCTTCCGCGGCCATCCCCTCTTCCGCAAGATCGTCGACGTCGATCCCGAACTGCTCATCCCCTACGTGTTGGACAGACGCGGGGCGAGTCAGGAAGCCCTCCTGGCCCTGCTCACCGAGGCACTGGGCGAGGGCCACGCGGACGCGTCGGTGCGCCCCGGCCACGCTCAACGGCAGGCCAGGTCACTGCTTCTGGTCGCCCAGTCGTTCACCCTGTCGCTGCGCACCATGACCGAGGAGGACGACCCCGAGCTGAGCACGGAGGCCTTCTCCGCGGAACTGCGGACCATCCTCGAGAGGACCCTCACCCCATGAGCCCCAGCAGCAGTCCGCCCCCCTCGGGAGCCCGGGCCCCCGGCTCGTCCCTGACCGCCGCCCGCCGTGCCCGCGAACTGGCCCTTACCGTGGGCGGCGAGCCCGTGGACGTCCTCGTGGTCGGGCTCGGCGCGACCGGCGCCGGCGCCGCCCTGGACGCCGCGGCCCGTGGCCTGACGGTGGCCGCGGTCGACGCCCACGACCTGGCCTTCGGCACCTCCCGCTGGAGCTCCAAGCTCATCCACGGCGGTCTGCGCTACCTCGCCTCCGCCCAGCTCGACGTCGCTCACGAGAGCGCCCGCGAACGCGGCGTCCTGATGGAGCGCACCGCTCCGCACCTGGTGCGGGCCCAGCCGTTCGTCCTGCCGCTCACCCCGCTGGTCTCCCGCGGCCAGGCCGCACTGGCCTGGGCCGGGTTCCGGGCCGGCGACACCCTGCGGCTGGCGGCACGCACGGCCAGGGCCACACTGCCCGCACCCCGCAGGCTCTCGGCGGAGGAGACCCGCCACCTGGCTCCCGCACTGCGCGGTTCCGGGCTCCGCGGCGGACTGCTGTCCTGGGACGGCCGGGTGACCGACGACGCCCGCCTGGTCACCGCGATCGCGCGCACGGCGGCGGCACGCGGAGCGCGCGTCCTCACCCGGGTGCGGGCGCTGGAACTCACCGCGTCCGGCGCCCGGGTACGCGACGAACTCACCGGCGAGGAAGGCGAGATCCGCGCCCGCGCGGTGATCAACGCCTCCGGAGTGTGGTCGGGCGGCCTGGTCGACGGGGTTCGTATCCGCCCTTCGCGGGGCACGCACGTCGTGCTGCGCACGGACAGCCTGGGCCATCTGACCGCCGGTCTGCACATCCCGGTCCCGGGCGAAACCAATCGCTTCGTCCTCGTCCTGCCGCAGGGCGACGGCCGGGTGTACGTCGGACTCACCGACGAGCCGGTGGAGGGCGATGTGCCGGACGTGCCCGACGTGCCGGAGACCGACATCGGGTTCCTGCTCGACGTCCTCGGCTCCGCGCTGGACGTCCCCGTCCACCGGGACGACGTGGTGGGGGCGTTCGCGGGACTCCGGCCGCTGCTGGACATCGAATCCGGCGAGGCCTCCGGCGCGGCGCCGAGCACCGCCGACATCTCCCGCAGGCACGCCGTGCTCACGTCGCGGGAGGGCGTGGTCACCGTGGTCGGCGGCAAGCTCACCACCTACCGGCGTATGGCCGAGGACGCCGTCGACGCCGCCCTGGCCGGCCACGGCCTGTCCGCGGGCCCCTCCCCCACGGCCGCCCTCCCCCTGATCGGCGCGGCACCATCCCGGACCCTGGGCGGCCTGCGCGCACCGCGACGCCTCGTCAGCCGCTACGGCACCGAGGCACCGGCCGTGCACGCACTGGCCGCGTCGGATCCGTGGCTCGCCCGGCCCGTGCTGGACGGGCACCCGGTGACCCGCGCGGAACTGCTGTGGGCGGTGCGCCACGAAGGCGCTCTCGACGCGGCCGACCTCCTCGACCGCCGTACCCGCATAGGCCTGGTCCCCGGCGACCGGGCCCTCGCCCTGGAGGCCGCACGGGAAGTGATCGACAACCGCTCGCGCTGAGGGCGCCGGCCCGCCCGGAACGACACGTCCCCCGTCGAACGGCGCTCGACGCCGAGCGGGCGTCGGACGTGCCTTCGGGGGAATCCGGGGCCGCCCGCGTGGCGTCGCGGTCGGCCGGTGGTACGAGCATGAGATGCCCACGCCCCCGGATCCGCCCGCGTCGCCGCTCGGACCCCTGAGCGGCGGGGACGCCCGCGTGCCGCGCGTACTGCGGACCGCGGCCGCCTACTCCTGGCGGATCCTCGCCGTCGGACTCGTCGTCCGGGCCGCCTTCTCCGTGCTGGGGCAGTACCAGCGCATCGCCGTCGCGGTGTTCCTCGGGATGGTCATCACGGCCGTGCTGCGGCCCGTGGTCTCCGTCTTCGCGCGCGTCATGCCGCGCGGGCTCGCGGTCGCGGCCTCGCTCGTCGGCGGCATCGTGCTCGTCCTCGGGGCGCTGACGCTCGTGGGTGAGACCGTGGCGGCGCAGCTGACCGGTCTGGAACAGGAGTTCGCGGAGGGAATCGACCGGATCGAGCGTCAGCTGGAGGGACCGCCGTTCCGGCTTCCTCCGGCCGTGTTCGACGACCTCCAGTCCCGGATCGGCGATCTCCTCTCCAGCCACAGTTCCGCCATCGTCAGTACGGCGCTGAGCGGGGTGACCAGGCTGATCGACGTGCTCACCGTCCTCGCCCTGGCCGTGTTCTGTTCGGTCTTCTTCATGCACTCCGGCGACCGGCAGTGGCGATGGGTGTGCGACCAACTCCCCGCCGCGGCGCGCAACCCCGTCGACGTCGGCGGCGTGGCCGCCTGGCGCACGTTCACCGGCTACACGCACGGCATCCTGCTGGTGGCCGTGACCAACGCGATCCTCGTGGGCCTCGCCCTGTTCGCCCTGGACGTGCCGCTCGCCCTGCCGTTGGCCCTGCTGGAGTTCTTCGCCGCGTTCATCCCGCTGATCGGGTCGCCGATCGCCCTCGGGATCGCGGCCGTCGTCGCCCTGGCGTCCAAAGGACCGCTGATCGCCCTGGTGGTCGTGGCCCTGATCGTGGTCATCGGCCAGATCGAGGGGCATCTGCTGCACCCGCTCGTGATGAGCTGGGCCGTCCGGCTGCACCCGGTCGTGGTCGCGCTGTCGGTCATCGGAGGCGCGGTCGCGGCGGGGGTGATCGGCGCGGTGGTGGCCGTACCGCTGGTCGCCGTGGTGTGGTCGGTGTACCAGGCGCTGCTGAACCGTACGAGACACGCGCCGTAGGGGCGGCGTGCGCGGCCGGCGACGCGAAGGTCTGTCGCGAAGGCGCGGGCGTACGTCACGCTGTGAGCACCGGGGACATCCGGCGTGGACGACGACCCCGGGGGCCTCGTCGCCGAACCGATCGACCGCTTGCGGGCAGGACCGCCCCGACACCACCGGGAGTGCGCGTGGTCTTCAACCTCGTATCGCTGGTCCTGTCGCTGCTGGCCCTGGGCACGTCGGCGTGGGGTGTCTACCGGCAGGTCGGCCGGGCCCGGGCGGCCAGCGACCTCGCGATGACGACGGACCTGCTGCTCACCCACATCCGGGACGAGGACTTCCAGCGGGACCAGTTGTGGGTGATCTACGAGCTGCCCGACGAGCACGGTCCGGAGAACGGCATCGAGGGCCTGCCCTACCCGGCGAACTACCGCGTGTGGAACGTCGCCTTCGTCTACGAATCCGTATCGATCATGCTGCGCTACGACATCGTCACACCGGTCATCCTGATCAGCCTCGCCCAGCACCGTCTGATCAGGACGTGGGAGACCCTGGAGCCGTACATCTCGGCCGAGCGTGCGCGACGGGGGCGGCTGGTCTTCCCCTTCTTCGAGGACGCCTACGTGCTGGCTAAGGAAGTCGATCCCCACGTGTTCTACGCCGACGTCGGCCTGCGGCGGTCGGACGGAACGCCGCGCCCGCCCACGGCACCCGGGCGCGGGCGTCTGGCGCGTGCGACCCGGCGCTGGCGCACCACGGAGTCGGGACGCAGGCGGGCCCTGCGGCAGATGAGGGCCCGCTCGTACCGGCCATGACCGCGCGGCGTGCGCGCCGCGCCCGCTACGGACGGCCCGCCGCGGACCCCTCCGCGGGCTCCCCGGCCGACTCCTGCGCCGGCTGCTCGTCGAGCCCCGCCAGGAAGGCCGCGAGGACGCGGCGCAGTCGGGGTTCCACCTCGACCAGGGCGTGTCCCAGCCGGGGGTCGCTCTCGTACAGCTCGCGCAGGCGCGGGCCGGGCGTGGCCATCTGCAGCAGCGCCCCGGCCATGCTGGTCGCGGTGGCGACGAGGTCGACGGTCTGCAACTCGGTCAGCCCCAGCAGCCGCCGGAGCTCCCCGTCGATCAGCTGGATCTCCGCGAGCGTCACGAGCTTGAAGGCGCGGACCGACTCCATGGACACGTTGCGCTCGAGGTTCAGGGGCGCCTGGGCCAGCAGGTCGCAGAACATCGGTCGCGCCGCCAGCGTCGCGGCGACCACCTCGGCGACCTCGGCCGGTGCGGCACGGTCCCGGCGCGCGAGATCGGCACGCAGGTCGGCGGACCACTCCCGCCAGCCCTCGGCGGTCAGCCTGAGGAAGATCTGCTCCCTCGTCTCGAAGTAGCGGAGCAGGGCCGATTTGTGCATCCCGACGGCCGCGGCGATGTCGGTGAGGGAGACCTCCCGGACCCCGTGCAGGCGCCCCAGCGCGCGGGCCGCTTCCAGGATCGCCTCCTCGCGCGCCTGCTTGGCCTCGGCACTGCGCGCACGCTGAAAGGCAGGGGTAGTCATGCGAGACATCATAGAAACCCTTAAGGCAACATCGTTGCGTAATTAAGAGAACGGTGTTGTACTAACGGCATGAGTCAACAGATCTGGTTCATCACCGGTTCCTCGCGCGGTCTGGGGCACGCCCTGGTCACCGCCGCCCTGGAAGCCGGTCATGTCGTCGTCGCCACCGCCCGCCGCCCCGAGACCCTCGCGGAGACCTTCAAGGAGTACGGCGACCGCATTCACCCCCTCGCACTGGACGTCACCAGCGCCGAGGCGGCGCGGGACGCCGTCGAGGCCGCGCTCGAGCGCTTCGGACGCATCGACGTCCTCGTGAACAACGCGGGGTACGCCAACGTGTCGCCCATCGAGACCTCGGACGACGACGACTTCCGCGCACAGTTCGAAACCAACTTCTGGGGCGTCTACCACGTCACCAAGGCCGCGCTCCCCGCCCTGCGCCGACAGCGGGCCGGCACCGTCGTGCAGATCTCCTCGATCGGCGGGCGTGTCGGCGGGTCACCTGGGATCGCCTCCTACCAGGCCGCCAAGTTCGCGGTCGACGGCTTCAGCCGGGTCCTCGCCACGGAGACGGCGCCGTTCGGTGTGCGGGTGATGGTCGTCGAACCGAGCGGTTTCGCCACCGACTGGGCCGGTTCCTCCATGACGGTCCACCCGATCCCCGACGCCTACGACGAGACCGTCGGGGCGATGAACCGTCGCGTGCGGCAGAGCACGGACGGAGCGGCCGGCGACCCCCGGCGCGCCGCCGAGATCATCGTGCGCACCGTCCACCGCGACCGGGTCCCGACCCACCTGCTGCTCGGCGCGAACGCGGCGACCATGGCGCTGGACCACTCCCGCGGCCAACTCGCCGAGGCGACCGCCTGGGAGGCCGTCAGCCGGTCGGCCGACTTCTCGGAGCCCTACCCCGCGCCGCTCCCGCCCGAGGGCACCGCCGCCTGAGGCACCGTTCCCGCGGGCGGACTCCGGGCTCCGGACTCCGGGGTCCGCCCGGCGCGTCTTTCTCACTTCTCGCCCACACGCCAGGGGAATCCCCTGGCGTCACATGTGCGCCATGGCACAAGCTCGTCGGCCCACCCCTATTGAGGACCGCACAGGCCCCCCGGACGATCAGGAGGTTTCCAATCCTCGCAAGAGTCTGAGGAGTTGCCTTGCGCATGGTTCCCAACCCCAGACCCGGGCCGATCGCGCTCGGCGTGGTCGCCGCCCTGGCACTCGGGGTCATACCGGCCGCCACCGCCGTACCCGCGTACCCGGCCGGTTCCGCGCCGTCCGCCGGCACCGCACAACGGTCCCCCGGCAGCGACGCCGCACACACGGTCACGCTGATCACCGGTGACAAGGTGACGATCGGCACCGCCGCCGACGGCACCGTCATCCGGAAGTTCGAAGGAGCCGGCGGAGCCACCACCGGCTACCACCGCGCCGTCGTCGACGGCGCGACGTACGTCTACCCCGACTCGGTCATGCCGTACGTCAGTTCCGGGAAGCTGGACAAGCGCCTGTTCAACGTCACCCAACTGATCGCCGACGGCTACGACGACGCGCACGCCGCCCGGCTTCCGCTCATCGTGGGCTACACCGACGCGGCGGCCAGGTCCCGCACCACGCCGAAGGTGCCCGGCGCCAAGGTCGTCCGCCGGCTGGACAGCATGCAGGGTGCGGCCGTCGCGCAGAACCGCGAGCAGGCCCCGGAGTTCTGGTCCGCGCTCACCGGCGGCAAGGGCGCCGCGTCGGCCCGGTCGGCCGAGCCGGCCTTCGCGAACGGCATCGCCAAGGTGTGGCTCGACGGCAAGGTCGAGGCCGATCTGTCCGAGTCCACCGCGCAGATCGGCGCGCAGCAGGTCTGGGCGGAGGGCAACACCGGCAAGGACGTGACGGTCGCCGTCCTCGACACGGGCGTGGACACCGAACACCCCGACCTGGCCGGGCAGATCGAGGACAGCGCCAGCTTCGTCCCGTACGAGACCGAGATCGCCGACTACCACGGTCACGGCACCCACGTCGCCTCCACGGTCGCCGGCACCGGCAGCGCCTCCGACGGCACGGAGCGCGGCGTCGCCCCCGGGGCGCGGCTGGACATCGGCAAGGTGCTCGACAACGAGGGCCGGGGCCAGGAGTCCTGGATCATCGCGGGTATGGAATGGGCCGCCCGGGACCAGCAGGCCAAGATCGTCAGCATGAGCCTCGGCGGCGCCGGGGACCACACCGACCCGATGAGCGCGGCGGTCGACCGGCTCAGCAGCGAGACCGGCGCGCTCTTCATCGTCGCGGCGGGCAACGACGGCCCGACCGGCAGCATCCTGAGCCCGGGTGCCGCGGACGCGGCGCTGACCGTCGGCGCCGTCGACTCCGCGGACCGGCTCGCCGACTTCTCCAGCCGGGGCCCGCGGCCGGGCGATCTCGGGCTGAAGCCCGAGATCACCGCTCCGGGTGTCGACATCGTCGCGGCCCGCTCCCACCACCGCCGCGGCGGCCAGGGGTACTACACCACGATGAGCGGTACGTCGATGGCGACGCCGCACGTCGCCGGTACCGCGGCGCTGCTGGCCGCGAAGCACCCGGACTGGAGCGGCACTCGGCTGAAGGAGGCGCTGGTCAGCAGCGCCAAGGCGACCCCCGGGTACACCGCGTACGAGGCGGGTGCGGGACGGCTCGACGCCTCGGCGGCGGTGCGCGCCTCGGTCTTCGCGACCGTCAGCGCCTACTCCGGTTTCCACGCCTGGCCGCCGAAGCCCGGTGAGACCGACGTCCGGAAGGTGACGTACACCAACGTCGGCGACACCCCGGTCGCCCTCGACCTGGCGATCGGCGCGCCCACCGCGCCGGCCGGGACGTTCACGCTCTCCGACGAGCGCGTCACCGTTCCCGCGCGCGGCACCGCCACGGTCTCCCTCACCGCCGACCTGGAGCGGCTGCCGGCCGACCAGCCGATCAGCGGCACGGTCACCGCCACGGACGGCTCCGGCACGGTCCGGGCGCGCACCCTGATCGGCGGTGCGAGGGAGGGAATGCGGCAGCCGCTGACCTTCGTCGCCAAGGACCGGTCCGGCAAGCCGCTGTCCGGCCGGGTCTACCTCATCTCCGAGGACATCTTCACGGTCGTCGACCTCGACGCGTCCGGCACCGGCACGGTGCGGCTGCCCGTCGGCAGCTACAGCGGCTGGATCACCGCCGACGTGCGCGGGGCCAACGGGCCGAAGTCGCTCGGCATGGCGGTGCTCGCCTTCAACGACGTGGAACTCGACCGGGCCCGTACCGTCACCCTGGACGCCAGGCAGGCCCGCCAGGTCACCGCGCGCGCACCGAGGCAGACCACGGCCGTCGCACCCCGCCTGGACCTCCTGCGGTCCTACACGAACAGCCTCTTCTCGACCTCGATGCTGCCCAACAACGCCTACGACAGCATCTGGGCCCTGCCGACCGGCAAGAAGGTCACCGACGGCACGTTCGAGTTCGGTGCCCGGTTCCGCCTCGAGGAGCCGGAGCTGACCGTGGGCACGGGGACCGAGGACTACCACGACCCGCTGGTCAAGCGTGCGGCGCAGCCGCTGCCGACCGGAGTCCGGACGCTGAAGGCGGTCTTCGCCGACGAGGGCGCGGCACCGGCCCGGCACGACGTGCGCGGCAAGGCCGTGGTGGTACGGCGCAGCGACACGGTCGAGATCAGCGAGCAGGCACGGGCCGCAGCCGCGGCGGGCGCGCGTCTGCTCGTGGTCGTCAATGACGGCGTCGGCCGCTTGAAGCCCTGGGACGAGATGCCCTGGACCCCGCAGAGCCCGGCGCCGGTGACGGTGGCGACGCTCAACGCCGACCAGGGAGCCGACCTGATCGACCGCCTGCGGCGCGGGCCCGTCACGCTGAAGGTCGCCTCGAGCCCCACCACCGACTACGCGTACGACGTGGTGCACCACTGGTCCGGCGCGGTCCCGGCGGACCCGACGTGGCGTGTGGAGTCGCGGGACCTGACCAAGGTGGACGTCTCCTTCCGCAACCACCGGCCGGGCAAGGCGAACGAGTACCGCTACGACCTGTGGCACGGCTGGCAGGCCGGCAACCAGCTCACCGTTCCCGCCCAGGGCGAGCGGACCGACTGGGTGTCCGCCGGCACCGAGTGGCTGGAGAGCGCCAACATCCTCGGGGAGACCTTGCAGACGTCGATCGACGTCGTGCGCTACCCGCGCGGGAAGACCGGCGAGTCCAGCTGGTTCGGGCCGATCCACCGCCCGCGGATGGGTCCCGGCAGCCAGCCGGTGCGCTACCTCGACACGATGTACGTGGCCGCGCCCGGCTGGGGCGACTCGGGCGCCGGCCATGTCGGTGACGCCTACGGCAACTACGACGTGGACAACCGGGTGACGCTGTACCAGGGTGACCAGGAGCTCGACTGGGGCAACGCCGAGAAGCTGACGACCCCCGGTCTCGCCACGGAGCGCCTGCCCTACCGCCTGGTGATCGACAACAAGCGCGGTGGCTGGACCCACCCCTACTCGACGCACACGCTGACGGAGTGGAACTTCAGCTCCGCGGCCACCGGTGTCGAGTCGGCCGAGCCGCTGCCGCTGATCCAGCTCGACTACGGTGTCGACACCGACAAGGCGGGCCGGGCCGACCGGCGGGCCGGACTGACGGTGACCGCGTCGCATCTGCCGGGTCTGACCGCCGCCATCGGGAAGCTCTCCGTCGAGGTCTCCTACAACGACGGGGCGACCTGGCAGCGGGCCGACGTGGACCGTCACGGTGACGGATGGCGTACGGGTCTGAAGGCACCGCGATCAGCGGAATTCGTCAGCCTCCGGGTGACCGGGCGCGACACCGCCGGCAGCACCGTCTCGCAGACGATCATCCGGGCCTTCGGCCTGCGCTGACGTCACCGGGACGCCCGAACAGGGGTGGGGCCGCAGCCGGCGGCCCCACCCTCGGGCTCGGGCTTCACACCCTCGAGAGATCGATCGCGCGGTCGATGTCGTCCGGCCGCAGCACGCGCAGGATGCCTTCCAGCAGGTAGTAGTCGGCGTAGGGAAGGGAGATCTCGACGCCGTCCTCGGCGGGCCGGTTGCGGGTGCAGCGGGCCACGGAGGCTTCCGCCCGGGCCGACTTCCTCGTCAGGCAGGTCTGCGCGAGCGCGGTCAGGATGCGGACGGCCACCTGGCGGTATTCGGCCCTGCCGGTCGCTTCGGACAGGTCGAGGAGTCCGCAGGCCATGATCGCGCCGGCCGACGCGTCTTTGATGTCATGGGGCTGCTGGGGCGCGCGGTAGTCCCACACGGGCACGTGGTCCGCGCCGAGCGCTCCGATCGCGTAGTCGGCGAGCCTGCGCGCCGTGGCCAGGAACTGCTCGTCCCCGGTCCGCCGGTAGATCGTGGTGAACCCGTACAGGCCCCAGGACTGCCCGCGCGACCAGCACGAGGTGGGGCTGTAGCCCTGGACCGTGTTCGGGCCGATCGGCGCGCCGGTGTCGGGGTTGAAGTCGTAGACGTGCGGGGTCGACCCGTCCTGGCGGGGGAAGACGCGCTGGGTCGTCCGGGCGTGTTCCACGGCGATGTCGAGGTACTTCCCGTCGCCGGTCTGCTGACTGGCGAAGGCCAGCAGATCGAGGTTCATCATCGTGTCGATGATGACGCGGCCCGCGTTGTTCGGGTCGCTCAGCCCTCCCCACGCCCGGATGAAGCGTCCGCGCGGGTTGTAGCGCCGGATCAGCGTGTCCGCCGCGCGCAGGGCTCCGGCGCGCCAGCTGTCGTCGCCGGTCAGCCGCCACGCGGTGACCCACGACGGGTAGAAGAGGAAGCCGAGGTCGTGGGTGGTGGTGTCGTCCTGGCGGGGGGCGAGTTTGCGGGCGGAGTCGAGTGCCAGCGTCCGGAACATGTCGTCTCTGCTGTGCAGGTACGCCATCCACAGCGTTCCCGGCCAGAAGCCGCCCACCCAGTCGCCGTTCTGGGAGTAGACCCACTTCTCGAACCGTGTGCCGACGGGAAAGGCACTGACACCCGGCGCGACGGCGCGCAGCTTGGTCACCGCGTAGTCGGCCGCCGTCCGTAAGTCGTGCACGGCGAACGCGGGTGCCCGGTCGTCCGTCGTGCTCGCGGCCTGGGCCGGTGAGGCGGTGGCCGCTGCCGTGGCACCGGCTGCCGCGGAGAGGACTGTGCGCCGGGAAATGGTCATGGGTGTCCTCCAACTGGGCGTTACCACTGGGACGTTGAGCGAGTTTGGCATGGTCGCCACACCGCCGTACACCCATGTGCGCAGAGTTCATGGATATGAACATCGACGCCCCGAGGGCCCCGCCGGGCGAAGGCTGTGACGGTAGACACAGGCGTTTTGATCGATCATCGATCATATTTACACTGGGGATGTCGGCGAGATCTTCGCCGCACAGAACGACCGGAAGGCGCTCACCATGATCAACGACGCTCACCTCAGCGCCCTCGACCAGGTGCCGGACCCCGACCCCGAGGAGACCGGCGAATGGGTCGAGTCCCTCGACGCGGTCACCCGTGCCGCCGGCCCGGACCGCGCCGCGTACCTGATCCGCCGCACCTACGACCACGCGCGCGCGTCCGGGCTCGCCGTGCCGTCCGTGCTGGAGACCGACTACATCAACACCATCGCCACCGCCGCCGAGCCCGAGCTCCCGGGCGACGAGGAGATGGAGCGGCGCATCGCCGGCTGGAACCGCTGGAACGCCGCCGCCATGGTCACCCGTGGCAGCCGATACGGTCTCGGTGGTCACATCTCCACCTTCGCCTCCGCCGCCTGGCTCTACGAGACGGGCTTCAACCACTTCTTCCGCGGCAAGGAAGGCCCCGGCTCGGGCGACCAGCTCTTCGTGCAGGGTCACGCCACTCCCGGCATCTACGCCAGGGCGTTCCTCGACGGCCGCCTCACCGAGGCCCAGCTCGACCGCTTCCGGCAGGAAGTGGCCGGCGACGGCCTCCCCTCCTACCCGCACCCGCGGCGAATGCCCTGGATGTGGGAGTTCCCGACCGTGTCGATGGGCATCGGCCCGCTCTCCGCGATCCAGCAGGCACGCTTCAACCGCTACCTGCACCACCGCGGCCTCAAGGACACCGCCGAGTCCCGGGTGTGGGCGTTCCTCGGCGACGGCGAGATGGACGAGCCCGAGTCGACCACGGCACTCGGCCTGGCCGGACGCGAGGGGCTCGACAACCTGACGTTCGTCATCAACTGCAACCTCCAGCGGCTGGACGGCCCCGTCCGGGCCAACTACAAGATCGTCCAGGAGCTGGAGGCGAAGTTCCGCGCGGCCGGCTGGAACGTCGTCAAGTCGCTGTGGGGCTCGGCGTGGGACGCGCTGTTCGCCGCCGACACCACGGGCGCGCTCGTACGACGGCTGGGCGAGGTCCCCGACGGGCAGTTCCAGACGTACGCCACGCGTGACGCCGCGTACATCCGTGAGCACTTCTTCGGCGCCGACCCGGCCCTGGCCCGGATGGCGCAGCACCTCACCGATCAGCAGATCACCGAGTGCTTCCACACCTCCCGCGCGGGCCACGAGCCCCGGAAGGTGTACGCCGCCTACCGTGCGGCCACCGAGCACCGGGGTGCGCCGACCGTGATTCTCGTCCAGACCGTCAAGGGCTGGACCCTGGGTCCCGGCTTCGAGTCGCGCAACGCCAACCACCAGATGAAGAAGCTCACCGGCGCCGAGTTCCGCGCCATGCGCGACCTGCTCGAACTGCCCATCCCGGACAGCGCGCTCGACGTCGACCTGGTCCCGTTCGCCCACCCGGGCGCCGACTCCCCCGAGGTGCGCTACCTCCAGGAGCGGCGCGCCGAGCTCGGCGGTCCCGCCCCGGCGCGCCGCGTGCACCCGGTGGCACTGCCGGAGCCCTCCGCGAGGCCCTTCGACTCCCTGGCCAAGGGTTCCGGGGAGCAGGAGATCGCGACCACCACCGCCCTGGTCCGGCTGCTCAAGGACCTCATGCGGGAGAAGGAGACCGGACGTCGCTGGGTGCCGATCGTGCCCGACGAGGCCCGTACCTTCGGCATGGAGTCGCTCTTCCCGAGCGCCGGGATCTACTCGCCGCTCGGCCAGACCTACGACCCGGTCGACCGCGACATGCTCCTCTACTACAAGGAGGCGCAGAACGGGCAGATCCTCAACGAGGGCATCAGCGAAGCCGGTTCGATGGCCGCGTTCACCGCGGCG
The DNA here is from genome assembly GCF_003261055.1 of Streptomyces cadmiisoli. Taxonomy (NCBI): domain Bacteria; kingdom Bacillati; phylum Actinomycetota; class Actinomycetes; order Kitasatosporales; family Streptomycetaceae; genus Streptomyces; species Streptomyces cadmiisoli. The sequence goes on along the minus strand of NZ_CP030073.1, from coordinate 8,143,601 downwards.
GCCACCTCGTACGCCACCCACGGCGAGCCGATGATCCCGCTGTACATCTTCTACGCGATGTTCGGCTGGCAGCGCACGGCCGACCAGATGTGGGCGCTCGCCGACCAGCTCGGCCGCGGCTTCCTGGTCGGCGCGACCGCGGGCCGTACGACCATGACGGGCGAGGGCCTGCAGCACGCGGACGGCCACTCGCACCTGATCGCGTCCACCAACCCGGCGGCGATCTCCTACGACCCGGCCTTCGCCTACGAGATCGGTGTCATCGTCCGTGAGGGCCTGCGCCGCATGTACGGACCGGACGCGGAGGACGTCTTCTACTACCTGACGGTCTACAACGAGCCCAAGGTGCAACCCGCCATGCCCGCCGGGCCGGGTGTGGAAGAGGGCATCATCAAGGGCATGTACCGCTTCCGCGGTGCCGACGAGGCGGCGCTCCCGTCCGACGCGCCGCGCCTGCAACTGCTGTCCTCCGGCACCGCGATCCACTGGGCCATGGAGGCACAGCGGCTGCTGTCCGAGGAGTGGGGTGTCGCCGCGGACCTCTGGTCGGTCACCTCCTGGAGCGAACTGCGCCGGGACGGTCTCGCCCATGACGCGGCCCGGTTGCGCGGTGAGGACCCGCAGGCGCCCTACGTCACCCGTGTGCTGGAGGGCGCGCCGGGTCCGGTCATGGCGGTGAGCGACTGGATGCGCTCGGTGCCGGACCAGATCAGTCACTGGGTGCCGCAGGAGTGGCACTCCATCGGCACCGACGGGTTCGGCCTGTCGGACACCCGTGAGGCGGTCCGCCGGCACTTCGGTGTGGATCCGCAGTCGGTCGTCGTGGCCGCGCTGGCCGCGCTCGCCGAACGCGGCGACGTCAAGCGCGAGACCGTGCAGGAGGCCCGGACCCGCTACGGGCTCTGAGCCGGCAGACCGACGCGGCCGGCCCCCGACGGGGGCCGGTCGCGTCGGCGTCGTGCTACGGACGGGCCTTTACCGGCCTGCTGTTGTAGGCCTGCGCCTGCACCACCGGGTGATCGGAGTGCGGGGCGTTCTCGGGCCAGGACAGCGTCACGGCCCGCGACTCCCCGGGCAGCAGCCACAGGTAGTTGTCGCTGTACTGCGTCGGCAGCACGCGACCGCCCTTCTTGTCGTCCAGCAAGGACAGCCGGACCATGGCGGCGACCACCGAACCGCGGTTGCGGACCGTGGCGGTCAGCGTGCGGCGCTCACCGGAGCCCGACACACGGGTGGCCGACAGCGACAGCGGTACCTGCTTGAGCTTGTTGAGCGCCTGCATCGCCGAGGGCGACCTGTGCCGCCAGTAGGTGTTGCGGGACAGCGTGCGTCCCCGGCCGTCCTCCAACGTGAGCCGCAGGAGGTGCAGGTCGGGCAGATCGTCGGTCCACTCCGCGGAGAACGCCTCGGCCTTGGACGCCGACGCCACGTCGATCCGCGTACGGCGCTCCCGGCCCAGCGGGCGGCCCCACAGGTCGTGGGCGCGAGCGGTGACGACGGCGTCCTTCACCTCCCGGCCCGTGTGGTTGACCGCGAGGACCTGCCACTTCACGGGGTCGGCCTGGACGTGCAGCGGCTCACAGGCGGCTCGGGCGCCGTAGTAGGTGCCGTTGACGTCGAAGTCGTAGTCGTAGGTCTGCCAGACGGTGCTGTGCCAGGCCGGGTGGGACATCCACAGCATCAGGCCGGTGGCGTCGTCCCACAAGTTGGCGTTCCAGGCCTCGAACATCGCCCGGGCGTTCTCGTAGTTGACGAACTGGGCCTTGCGGGCGAAGTCGTCGAGGTCCTCCGCCGTGCCGAGGCGCGTCTCGATGGCGGCCTTGTAGTGCTGGGGGGCCTGGTTCCCGCGCTCGCTCCAGTCGTGGTAGTACCAAGCGCCGCGGATGGGCCACTCGGGCTCGTCCCCGGTCATGTTCCGCATGCTCTCCGCGGTCGAGACGACCGGCATGCCGATCTCGGTGTGGAACCCGAAGTTCTTGCTGCCGTACGTCGCGGCGTCGAAGTACTTCTCCGGCTCGACCCAGCTGTAGGGTCCGCCTCCGGTGACGACACCGCCGGCCGAGTTGTTCTGGTACAGGATGCCCGGTGCCTGCTGCTCGACCGCCGCGCGCATGCCCTTGTCGATCGCCGCGGGCGGATTCCCCTCGTTGGCGCCGCACCAGACCACCACGGAGGGGTGGATGCGGTACCGCAGGACGGTGTCCCGGGCGATCGAGTTGAAGGCGTCACGGTTCGGCGGGTCCATCCCCCACGCGTTGGGGAAGTCGTTCCACACCAGAATGCCGTGCTCGTCGCAACTGGCGAAGAACTCCTCCCGGTTGCAGCTGCCCACCCAGTTCCGGATCATCGTGAAGTTCATGTCCCGGTGCATCCGCACCGCAGTGTCCATACGGTCGGCCGGCATACGCCGCAGCAGCTCGTCCCAGCCCCAGTTGCCGCCGCGCGCGAGCACCCGGACACCGTTGACGCTGATCTTCAGCGGCTCGGGGCTGTTGTCGACCGACTTCACATCGGTCCAGTCCTCGCCGTTCTCCGACACCTGGACGACATACGTCTTGGGGTGGGCCACCTCCCAGACGATGACCACCCGGTCGATCCTGTGCGCCTCGCCGAGGTCGACCTGGATCCACTGGTGGTCCTCGTACCGCGACGACCACCGGGTCCCCGGGTTGCCGTCGGTCGCGTGCGCGGCGACGTGGTCACCGTCCTCGCTGGAGGCGGTGGCCTTCTTGCGCAGCGCGAGGTCGGTACCGGGCGCGGCGCTGTCCAGCACCGCGAGGGACCACAGCGAGTTGCCCCAACTGGTGTTGCGCAGACCGCCGTTGATACGGACGTGGCGGGCGGTCCGGGCCTCGAAGTCCACGATCTGGAGACTCGCGTCGGCTCTGTTGAACGGCAGCGGCACCGCGGAGTTGTCGACCGACTTCACATCGGTCCAGGCCGAGTCGTCGGTGGACACCTGCACGACGAACGTGGCCGCGTACGCCTGTTCCCAGACCAGGTCGATCCGGTCGAAGGACTGCTGGGAGCCCAGGTCCACACGGATCCACTCGTCGTCCTGGTAGGCCGAGGACCACCGGGTCGTCGGGTCGCCGTCGGTCACGTTGCCCGCGCCGTGGTGGTCGCCGTCGGTGCTGGACGCCGTCGCGTCGGCGTGCAGCGCGAGGTCGACGCCCTGGCGCGCGCCGTCGAACACGGACAGCGTCCACAGCGAGCTGCCCCAGCCCGTGGCGCGGGTGAGGCACTTGACCCGCACGTAGCGGGCCTGCTGCCGGCCCAGGTCCAGCGACTGCGTGTACGCGTCCTCGCCGGCCTCGAACGGCAGCGGGATGTCGAACTCGTAGCCGAACTGCCGGATGCCGAAGCGGACGGTGCGCCGGTCGCTCTCGGTGCCGTTCACGACGGCCACCAGGGTGAGGTCGTGCAGGTTCGGCTCGCCGAGGCCGTTGGGCCACCACAGCTTCGGGTTCTTCAGGCGCAGGCCCGCGAAGGCGTCGGGGGCGAAGGTGACGTCCGCGCTCTGCCCCGCCTTCACCGTGACGGTGCGCGCCACCCGCACGCGGTCGAAGGCCGCCGACACGGTGACCTCGCGATCCGAGTCCGAGGCGTTGCGGACGGGCACCACCACGGTCAGCTCGGCGACCGAGGTGTCCGGCAGCCCGGGCAGCAGGGTGTCGACGCGGGCGTCGCCGATCACCACGTCGCCGGTCGATCTGAGGCGCACATGGTTCCAGATGCCGGCCACGCGGTCACGGACGGCCGGCATCCAGTCCCAGCCCGAAGAGGCCAGGTACGTCGGCGAGTTGAGGTTCATCTGGTTGGCTCCTGCGTCCACCCAGGCCTCACCGGCGGGACCCTTGTCGCCGGGGCTGCCGGGAACGGGCATCGGCGTGATCCGCACCGCCAGCGCGTTCTCCCCCTTGGTGGCGAGGAGTCGGGTGATGTCGTGCGCGGAGCGGGCGAACGGATAGGTCAGCCCGCCCACGCGCTCACCGTTGAGCCAGATGTCGGCCTCGTGGTTGATGCCGTCGAACTCCAGCCAGATCCTGCGTCCGGTCCCGGTCCGCAGACCGCGGGGCAGGTCGAAGTCGCGCTTGTACCACCAGGAGTGGCGGGACAGGGCCTCGGGAATGTGCAGGTTGTTCAGTCCGGCGACCGGGTCGGGCAGCTTGCCCTGGTCGACCAGCGAGGAGAGCACCGTGCCCGGGACGGTGGCGGGCAGCCAGCCGCTGGTGTCCACGGTCGGCTTCGACAGGTCGGCACCTTCTCCGCCCGCCCAGTCGTCCATGGTGAGCGTCCAGCCGGACTCGAGGGCGACCGTGCCGTCGTCGGCGACCTCGAGCCGCGGCGCCTTGCCGTGATGGGTGCCCCAGTCGGTCCAGCCGGTGACGTCCGGCCGATGGCCCTTGGGGACGCCGTACACCTCGAAACCGTTCAGGCCCAGCGGGTTCGCGTTGGAGCGCTTGCGGGCCGTCATACGGACCCAGCGCGCCCGCACCGGCCGGGGCAGCTGGATCTCCACGACGCCACCGGTGCCGGCGGTCGTGCGGTAGACGCTGGTCCAGGAGCTGTGGTCCTCGGACGTCTCCACGACGAACTCGACCGCGTAGCTCGACTGGATCTCCTTGCCGGTCGTGCCACTGGCCGGGTTGCCGGTCGTCGGCGGCACGAACACCGGGTCGCTGGCGTCGGCCTCGAAGGTGAGCCGTATCCAGGTGAGCAGGCACGCGGCCTGGAGGTCGACGGATATCCACTGCGGGTCACCGCCGCCCGCTCGCCACCCCGTGCCCCGGACGCCCTTCACGGAGATGCCGTCCACGGCGAACTCCGGCGGAGTCGGCGCGTAGGCCGTGGAGGACACCTGCACGGGACGGTGAGCGGCGAGTTCACCGGACGAGGCCGGTGCCTCGGGGGCGCCGGCGGGTTCGGCCGCCGCGCTGGTGCCGGCGAAGGCGGCGCCCAAGCCGCAACTGGCCAGCAGAGTCGAGCCGGTCACGACGACGGAGCGACGTGAGGGACGGCGCGTTGGATCCACCTGAAGTGCCATGAACGGGAGTTCCAATCACAAGACGACGGCGTCGGTACGAGCGGCTCACAACGGCACGACTCGACAGCATGACAACGTTGCCAAAGGCTGTGCCCCGCGAGCCCTTCTGTCAAGTCCCTCGACGGGAGCGGCAAACGGGGCGACTGAGCCGCGATATACCGGAGTTGCTTCCGCAACCGCGTCCGGGCTCGGCTCCGACACGCGGGAGGGACCGCTGTCGCAGCGTCCGCGATACGGAGCAGATTCCTCCGCTCGGCGGCCGGTGCCCGTCGGTGGCTTGCGATGTCCTGCGGGCTGCGCCCTTGGCCTGGTTCGAAGTGCTCGGCCAGCGATCGTGCGGGGTCGCGGACCCGGGCGGGCCCACGCACCGCGTCCGGGACGCCGGTACCGCCGGAAACCCGACGCGGGCCCGGGCGCCGCCCCACCGCCCCGGTCGGACTTGGCGATCGCGACCATGCTCCCGCACGCCACCGGCTGCCCGGCGCCCGGCCGCGGATCCCCGCGCCGGGCGGTTCCGCCACCGCCGGACGGACCGCTCCGGTCACGAACCGGCGGTGGTGCCCCGGGGCATGGTCCCGGGGCACCCCGCAGACATCAGACGCCGAAGGCGGCCGGGTACCGGATGGTTCCGGCGGGGAGCGGGCGGGTGTCGTCGAGCGACATGGCCATCATGGCCTCGTCGGGCACCTCGAACGGGGCACGGATGCCGAAGCGGGAGGCCGGGGTGAAACCGAACCGCGGGTAGTAGTCGGCGTGGCCCAGCACGACGACCAGGTTCTCTCCCCTCGCCCGGGCCGCTTCCAGGGCGGCGCTGACGGCGGCCGAACCGGCCCCGGTGCGCTGCGCGGAGGGGAGCACGGCGCACGGCGCCAGGGCGAGGGCGGGTGCGCCGTCGACATGGCACCGGGTGAGCAGCGCGTGCCCGACCGGCGTGCCGTCGGAAGCGGTGGTGATCATGGAGAGTCCGTCGATCCACGCCTCCGGGTCGGCACGCAGGGCCTCGACGAGGTCCGCCTCCTCGGCGGTGGGGAAGGCGGCGAGGTTGATCGCGCGAACGGCCGGGATGTCGGCGGTGGTCTCGGGGCGGGTGGTCCAGTCGGTCATGGCGGTTCCGTTCGTGAGGGTGCCGGTGCTGTGGTCGTGGGGCTGGAGGACGTAGGCGGCGTAGTCGTAGGCGCTGCCGTGCTCGCGCCGCATGGTGATCTCCTCCTGGAGTGCCGTGAGCGCCTGCGTCATGCCGGGCACCCGTGGGTCCGCTCGCGGTATGCGCTCCGTGAGCGGTGTGCAGTACTCGGGCCACCAGTCGCCGTCCGGCAGCGGCCAGTGGGCTCGGACCCGGTAGCCGGCCGCCTGCGCGGCGTCGGCGTTGGCGGAGTGCGTGCGCAGCGGGTACATCGCGTCCCAGTGGGCGCGGACCGGTTCCGCGGGTGCGGGCACGGTCCACTCGATCTCGGTGACGACGAGGACCCCGCCGGGGGCGAGCAGGCGGCGCCAGGCGCGCAGGGCGGTGTCGAACCCGATGTTGTAGACGGAGCCCTCGGCCCAGACCACGTCGAAGCTGTGGTCCGGGAAGGGCAGCTGGTCCATCGAGCGGTTGAGGACCGTGACCCGGTCGGCCAGGCCGCGGCGGGACGCCTCGGCGGTGAGGCTGTCCAGGAACGGCTGGTGCAGGTCGACGGCGGTCACGTGTGCGCCGGCCTCTTCGGCCAGCAGCAGTGCGGAGCGGCCGGGGCCGCAGCCCGCGTCCAGCACCCGCGGGTGCTCCGGCAGCGGCCCGGCGGCCGCCGGCAGGCGGCGCGTGGTGGCGTCCGAGCCGGGGCCCTGCCGGGGCAGACCGTCGTGCAGGTTGAAGAACGCCTCGGTCACCGCGTCGTGGCCGGGGGCCGGTTCGGGTCTGTCGATGCCGTTCACGGGCGGGGCTCCCGGCGTCGGTGGGCGGTGCCGGAACTCCGGAGGACGTCGGACGTGCCGACGTCGCGCGAGTCGCGTGTGGGACGCACGACGCGGGCCGGGGCCGGCCCGGCGGGGCGATCCGGTGCGAGGGTGCGTCCGGCCCGCTCGGCGGGGCGGCGCGGTGCGAGGGCGCGTCGCGCCCACGCGTCGTCAGGACCGTGGTCCGTGGGACATGGCGGGGCGTGCGCGAAGGAAGGTCGGGACAACCATGAAGGTCGGGACAACATACGTAGAGACCCTTGAACAGGGACCCCGATGCGAACGGAGCATTGCCTCGGGTGAGCCGTCAGGGCTCTGCCGAGGCTTCGATGTCAGGTCAGACCGGGGCCCGGGACGTGAGGATGGTCCGGCGGGCACTGCACAGGGCAGTGGTCTCCACGACAGTCATCAACTCACCTCCCGCATCTGGTCCCGCAGCCGACCCGGTTGTCGTCGCGCGCGTCAACGCTAACACGTCGGGCCACGCGATCCGGCCGGTCCGGTCAGGGAGCAGTCCTCGCACTTCACCCCGGACGGCACGCGGTAGTACAGGCAGCAGCTCCGGCGGCGGAAACGCAGATCGGGGCCGACGACGGTTCCCGTACCGGCCAGCCGGCCGGTGCGCAGCAGGTCGTCCAGGAGGGCGCCGAGAGTGCGGCGAAGGTCCGGTCGGGCCGCCACGATCGCGCGCGCCGACTCGGCCAGTGCCGAGGCGGCGTTCCCGGCCGACAGTCCGGGCGCCACCTTGACGCGGAGGCCGGCCGCCAGCACGTCGAGGTGCTGCGCGACCACGACCTCGTACAGGACGTCCGTCAGGTGCGGGGCATCGTCCGCGTACCAGCCGGTCGGCCGCTCGGGCAGGTGCAGTGCCGGACCGTCGTCGGCGCGCCGCAGCCCGTGCAGGTCGGGGACGATCCCGTGCAGGACGGTGCAGGCCAGCACGGGTGACCACAGGCGCGCGGCGTGCCCGAGCTGCACGATGGAGGCACCGACGCGCAGTTCGCGGGTGCCGTAGCGGTCGGCCTTCGCTGCGATCAGGTCCGCGCAGCCGGCCGCGTAGCTGTCCTCGACCGGGTGCCGGCCCTGGTCCGTGCCGCCCGGTTCGATCGTGAAGAACGGGCCGAGGGCCGCCACGTCCTCCAGGGCCGCGGCGACGGCTCCGGCGGGGGCCCGCCGCAGGGTTTTCACATCGACTCCCACGCATCAGGGCGCTGCGCCGTGCAGGGCCACGGAACGCTCGGTCTCGGCCGGGTCGCCGCGGACCGGGCAGGACGCCGGTCACCTCCGCCCGAGTGGATCGCCGACCAGGGTGATGTTCGGAATCCCGGTACGGGGGTGCGGCGCGACGTCGGCGTCGACTCGGTAGACCTCGGAGAGGAGTTCGCGGGTGAGGACCTCCTCGGGGGGTCCGGTCGCCACCACACGTCCGCCGTCCAGCACGCAGATTCGGTCGCAGAACGCCGCAGCCAGGTTGAGGTCGTGCAGGGCGACGACGGCGGTCACGCCGAGGCGTCGTACGAGGCGCAATGTGTCGAGCTGATGGCGCAGGTCCAGATGGTTGGTCGGCTCGTCCAGCACCATCGTTCCCGCGCACTGGGCGAGCGCGCGGGCGATCAGCACCCGCTGTTTCTCGCCGCCCGACAACTGGCTGAAGGGGGCGTGCGCGAGGCCCGCGACATCGAGTTCGCCCAGGGCGCGCACGATGATGCCGCGGTCCTCGGCGTCGTCGCCCTCGAAAGCCCGTTTGTGCGGAGTGCGGCCCATGGCCACCACCTCGTGCACCGAGAGTTCGAAGTCCCCGGCGGACTCCTGGAGGACGGCGGCCAGCCGGCGGGCCAGGCCCTTGCCGGACATCCGGCGGATGTCCTCGCCGTCCAGCAGCACCCGCCCCGAGGTCGGCCGCAGCGCCCGGTACACGGTCCGCAACAGGGTTGATTTCCCGGCGCCGTTGGGGCCGACGAGCCCCACCACCTCGCCGGGGGTGACCCGGAGCGACACGGCGTCCACCAGCGCCCGGCCGCCCACGACCACGGAGACGTCCTCGACGACCAATGTGCCGGCCGCCGTCGGCACGGGTCCCGTGACCGGCTGCGTCATACGGACCTCCGTCGCATCAGCCAGAGGAAGAAGGGACCGCCGACGAGCGCGGTGAGTATCCCCACGGGGATCTCCTCCGGGGTCATGAAGGTGCGCGCGGCCAGGTCCGCCGCGATGAGGAAGGCCGCGCCGAGCAGCGCCGCGGCGGGCAGGGCGCGGCGGTGGTCGGCGCCGACCACCAGCCGCACCACGTGCGGCATGATCAGGCCGACGAAGCCGATCTGGCCGCTGACGGCGACGATGGTGCCGATCATGACGGCGACGAGGGTGAACAGCGCGGCGCGGAAGCGGTGCACGTCCAGGCCGAGCGCGACGGCGGCCTCCTCCCCCGCGAGGAGAAGGTTGAGCGAGCGGGAGACGCCGAGCAGCACGGCCGTACCGAGCAGGACGGCGGCGCCCGGGATCCACACCACCGTCCAGGTCGTGCCGGCCAGTCCGCCGAGCATCCAGCGCAGCGCCGACTGCGTCTTGTGCGGGTCGTTCGAGGTGACGACCAGGAAGCTGGCGAGCGCGGACAGCACCTCGGCCGTCGCGACCCCCGCCAGCACCAGCCGCACCGTCGTCATACGTCCGCCGGACCGGGCCAGGAAGTACACGGCGACCAGGGCGGCCAGCGCCCCGATGAACGCGGCCACCGGCAGGGAGAACATCCCGAACAGGCTGAGGTTGAAGACGACGACCAGGACCGCGCCGACCGAGGCGCCCGACGACACCCCGAGCAGCATCGGGTCGGCGAGGGGGTTGCGCACCAGAGCCTGGAGCGCCATGCCGCAGACCGCGAGTCCGGCACCCACGACGCCGGCCAGCAGCACCCGGGGCAGCCGGACGTCCACGACGATCGTCTCGCGGACCGGTGTCCAGGTCGGATCGGCGAGCGAGGGATGCACACGGTGCAGCAGGATGCCCCAGACCTGTTCGGGCGGGATGCCGATGGATCCGAGCGCGATCCCGAACGTGGCCGCCACGCCCAGCAGTACGGCCAGCAGCGCGAGCACGAGCGGGTAGGGGACCCCGGGGCGGCGGACGGCGGCGGCACCGGCAGCCGCCCCGCCCCTCGTCCCCCCGGTCGCACCGGCTGGCTCCTTCGCCTCCGCCACACGCGTCGCGTCGGGAGCGCCGGTCACTCGAACCGGTCCGGGTGGAGTTGGCGGGCCAGGGACTCGACGCCGGACGGCACCCGGACGCCGAGCACCGTGGACGACAGCGGAAGCACCGCGAACCGCTTGTTCCTGATGGCGGGGATGTCCTTCAGCGCCGGGTTCGCCAGAAGGAACTTCTTCTTGTCCTCGACCGGCTGGTCCCCGTAGTCGTAGATGACGATGACCTCGGGGGCGCGCTCCGCCACCTGCTCGAACGAGACGTCGCCGAAGGCCTTGTCCAGGTCCGCGAAGAGGTTCGCACCGCCGGCCTGCTCGATCATCTCGTCGCCGATGCCCGCGCCGCCCGCCGTGAAGGCGGTCTTGTCGCCGCTGTCGTACACGAAGACCTTCACCGGGGTGGCTCCGGCGAGCTTGTCCGTGACCGTGTCCAGCGTGCCGTGGAGCTCCTTCAACTGCCGCTCCGCCCGGTCCGGCACGCCGAAGATCTTCGCCACGTTCCGGATCTCCCGGTCCATCGTGGACATCGTCACCGGACCGGTCGCGCACCCCTCGATGTTCAGGTAGGTGTTGATCCCCGACTCGGTCAGGGCGGCGCGGCTGCGGCCCTCCTTCTCGTCGAAGGCGCTGGCGAAACCGCCGTAGACGAAGTCCGGTTCGGCGGTCAGCAGCGTCTCGAACGACGGGTACTCCTCCGCCAGGACCTTGATGCCGTCGTAGGCCCCCTGGTACTCGGGAAGGATCTTGTCATCGAGGTAGGAGGTCCCCACCATCGACTTCTCCAGCCCCAGCGCCAGCATGACCTCGGTCGCGTGCTGGTTCATCGACACCGCGCGCCGCGGGGGCCGCTTGAAGGTCGTCTTCACGCCGCAGTTGGACACGGTGAGCGGGAAGCCCTCGACGGCGGGGCCGTTCGGCGCGGCGTCCTCGGGGGCGGGAGCACCGCCGCAACCGGACAACAGGAGGGCCACTGCCATGGCCGACAGCAGGGTTGGCGGGCGCTTGCCCATCATGAGGCGGATCCTCTCACCGCGAAATGGTTCTGGACGGTCCGGAGGGTGGTCCGGAGGCTGTTCGGAATCGGGGGATCCGGCGCAGATCGCTGGTGCGGGCGCGCCGGTGGGAGCGACGGCGGGCCGCGGGTCAGCCTGCGTCGGTGAGCGGCCCGGAGCGGGCCCGCCGGGGTGGGGTGAAGGCGTAGAGCTCCAGGATGTCCGGCAGCGCGGCGACGCCCGGTCCGCCGACCCGTACCCAGGCGGCGATGTCCTCGGTGGCGGCGCTGTCGTTGACGAGGCCGAACCAGGCGGGCCGTCCGCCCGCCGCGCGCCCCTCGGAGGAGGGCTGTACGACGATGACGTTCGCGTGGTCGCACACGTCGAGGCAGTCGGAGACGCGGACCGGCGCCTCCTCGGCGAGCCGCGCGGTCTGCCGCGCGTGGTCCACACCGCTCACCTTGGGGCTGCCGCAGCAACAGTCGCGGCACACCACGAACCGGCACGGCAAGGAGCCGACCGGCGACGGCTTTCCGGGCATACCGACGAGCCCACCTCTCCGGGGAAATCCGCCCCAGTCACTTCGAGGAGGCGACCGCGTGAGTCTCCTGGCTCTCGGGTCAGTGCTCGTCCCGGCCTTCCCACCCACAAGGGGGCAGTGGTCTGTTCGGGATCCGCTCGCCGATCACAGTGGCGGGACCGCGCCGGATTCACACCGGCTTCCTCGTTCCGCCGTCGCCCTGTTCGCGGGACATCATGACAGAAAGATCTCTCTGTCATAAGCCCGGGGCCGGACGGGCCGGGCGGCGCACGGCGCCGCGCGCCGCCCGGGCAACGGCGGGTGAGCGCCCTGACGGCTCGCTCGCGCCGTCGACGAACGAGCCGTCACGGGGTCGGACACGGGCCGCCCGACAGCGGGCGTCCCAGAGAGGCACACAACCGTGTGGAGCGGCGTACCCGAGTCGTCGGGCGTCCCCTCAGCCGGACGAATCCGCCGCCGGACACGCTACGAAGGCGTCGGCGCCGGACAGGGCCCACGGCCTGTTCACCGGGCCGTCTCCGCGACGGTGACGCGGTCCGCGAGAGCCAGTTCACGCTCGCCGAGCGGGGTGAAGAAGCGCGCGACGTCGGCGTCGGTGACCTCGCTCAGAGAAGCCGGCGACCAGCGCGGGCTGCGGTCCTTGTCGATGACCTGGGCGCGGATGCCTTCCACCAGATCGGGGCTGGTCAGCGCGGCGCAGGAGATGCGGTACTCCTGTTCCAGGACCCGCTCCAGGGAACCCAGTCGCCGGGCGCCGCGGAGAGCGGCCAGCGTCACCTTCAGCGCGGTGGGCGATTTGGCGAGCAGCGTCTCGGCGGTCTCCTTGGCCACCGCAGAGCCGTGCGCGAGCAGGCGCCGCACGATCTCCTCGACGGTGTCGGCGGCGTAGCAGGCGTCGAGCCACTCCCTGTGCTCCGCCAACTCCCCCCGCGGCTGCTCCTGTACATGACGGGCGACCGCCGCACGCGCGGGAAGTTCGGCCAGATCGGCGACCAGCGCCCCGAGTGCGGCCGACGGCACACAGTGGTCGGCGAGCCCGCACAGCAGGGCGTCTCCGGCGCCGATCTGCGCGCCCGTGAGTGCGAGGTGGGTGCCCAGTTCGCCGGGTGTCCGCGTGAGCAGGTGGGTGCCGCCGACATCCGGTACGAAGCCGATCCCGGTCTCGGGCATGGCGATCCGGGATCGCTCGGTGACGATCCGGATGCCGCCGTGCGCGGAGACGCCCACACCGCCGCCCATGACGATGCCGTCCATGACGGCCACGTACGGCTTGGGGAACCGGGCGATACGGGCGTTGAGGCGGTACTCGTCGCGCCAGAACGCGGCGGAGGCGGTACCGTCGCCGTCCCTGGCGTCGTCGTGGATGGCGCGGATGTCTCCGCCGGCGCAGAGGCCGCGCTCACCGGCTCCGGTGAGGACGACGGTCTCCACGGCCGGGTCGCGCTCCCAGACGGTGAGTGCCTCGTCGATGCGGCGCACCATGGCGTGGTTCAGGGCGTTGATGGCTCGGGGCCGGTTGAGGGTGATGTGGGCGGCACGTCCGGCGGTGTGCAGCAGGACGTGGTCGGCGTCGCCGCCGGTCATCCGAACGCCTCCGCCGGGCCGCGGGCCACGATGACGCGCATGATCTCGTAGGTCCTTCCAGGGTCTGATGGGTCCGCTCACGGACGATCTTCTCACCACCCTGGTCGCCGAGTTGCGGCCGGAGCCGCCGTGCGGGCCCAGCGTCCCGGCCGGCGACCGGGGCACGTCCGTCAGGCGCGAGCCGAAGGATCGTCGCGCTCGACGATCTTCCCCTGGACGACGCGCCCCGAGCTGTCCCGGGCCTCGGGGGCGTCCTGCTCCTTGAGCGCCTTGCTCTCGCTCTTGAGGATACGAGCCGCTTTGCCCGCAGAGCGTGTGAGTTCGGGCAGCTTCCTGATCCCGAGGACCACCACGACGACGAGGAGGATCAGGGCCAACTCGCTCATACCGAACATCAGGTCTGCTCTCTTCCGGGGCGGACGACGGCCGTCGGTCGCCCTGCCGACGCACCGCGATCTACAGTGCTGTAGAAGTCTCCCCCGACACGCGCCCGCCGAACAAGCCCGTATCCGGCCCGCCGCGTCGAGCGGGCTCATCCGCCGCCGGCCGTCGGTCCCGCCGCCGCCAGTGCCACCACGGCCTCGGAGGTGTACACCAGGAAGGTCAGCGTCTCCTGGAAGTACAGCCGTACGCTGCTGTCGTTGTGCGACAGGTAGCCGATGGACAGGTCCTGGCCCAGCCGCAGTTCGAAGTCTCCGCCCCGCGTGGACAGCAGGAACGCCCCGTCGATCGCGGGCGCCCAGACGATGTCGCCGTCCAGCAGCGGGCCGATGTGCTTGATGATCGGGTATCCGTGGTCGGCGGTTTCGCTGACGGCCGTGTACGCCTCGGCACTGAGCGCCAGCGTGTACGCGCCGCCGACACCGGCCAGGCGCAGCGCGGACACGGCCTGACTGACGGCGTCCGGATAGTCGCGCACGTCCTGCGGCAACGTCAGGGGCGGGTTCGAGGAGCCTTCGCGAAGGCCCGTGATGCCGGCCGCGGCGTACCCTTCGAACACCGCCCGGTCCTCGGCGAACGCCATCTGGCGGGCGGCGTCCTTGACGGGCTGCCAGTCCGCGTCCTTCGCCCCTCGCGCGACGTCGTCGACCTGCCGGCGATCCACGGTGAAGGGCACACGCAGCTCGACGACGGGCTGGGAGCGGCGCGTGTGCGCGACGACGCCCTCGGCCGGAGCGTCCACGGCGCCCAGATGGCCGGTGCCCACCGCGGCGAGTTCCGGACCGCCCGGCTCCGGGACGTCGACGATCCGGCGGGCCGCCACATGGCGCCTGAACGTGCGTCGCGCTTCTTCCTCGAGGTCGGCCCATGCGACGTCGGAGATGGGCGCCAGTTCACGATGCAGGTTGTTCATCGGTGGTGCTCGCCTTCAGGTCGCCGATCCCCAGGGTGACGTCCACCGGACCGGCTCCGGCGTCCGACGGCACGTCAGCATCGGCATCGGCTTCCGCATCGGCGTCGGCGTCGGTCTTCACGCCCGCGGCGGGCGGATCGGGCAGGTCGTCGAGGAAATCGGTCGTCGGCACGTGGAACAGCGATCCCGTGACCGCGGTCGAGAAGTCCAGGATGCGGTCGTGGGACGCCGGGGGGTCGCCCAGGAACATGCGCTCCAGCATCGTCTCGGTCACCGTGGGGGTGCGGGCGTAGCCGATGAAGTAGGTGCCGAACTCGCCCTCCCCCACGCTGCCGAAGGGCATGTTGTCGCGCAGGATCTCGTGTTTCGTCCCGTCCGGATCCTCGATGGTGGTCAGGGCCACATGGGAGTCCGGCGGCTTGATCTCGTCGGCGAGTTCGATGTCGGACAGCTTCCTCCGTCCGATCACCATCTCCTGCGCCTCCACCGGAAGGGCGTTCCACGCCCGCAGGTCATGGAGGTACTTCTGGACGATCACATAGCTGCCTCCCGTGAACTGCGGGTCCTCGTCGCCGATCAGGACCGCCGCACTCGCCACCGGCCCCACCGGGTTCTCGGTCCCGTCCACGAAGCCGAGCAGGTCACGCACGTCGAAGTACTTGAACCCATGGACCTCGTCGAACACCGTGACACTGCCGCGGAGACGCTCCATGATCTCGGCGGCCAGCCCGAAGCAGAGGTCCAGCCGGGCGGCCCGGATGTGGAAGAGCAGATCGCCGGGGGTCGACACCGCACGGTGCCGGGCCCCGACCAGCTCACGGAACGGGTGCAACTCCGCGGGGCGCGGCCCGGTGAAGAGGCGTCCCCACACCTTCGGCCCGATGCCGGTGACGCAACTCAGCTTCCCGTTCGGAGCCCGGAAGCCGACCGCCCGTTGCAACCCCGTCATATCGGAGAGCAGCCCGCGCACCACCCGCTCGCCGCCCGGATCCACCGTCACCACCAGGAAGATCGCGGCAGCGGTCAGCGGCGCCAACACCGACTGGGGAACCGGCCCTGGAGAGCATCGGGCCATGAGCCAAACCCCTTCCCGGTCATCACGGGCGGGCCGTCACGCACCCCCGGAGACACCTGTCCCGTGGCCGTCGGAACCGGCCGGGCGTGGACGAATCGGCCGATCAGCGTGGAAAGACGTGGCGGGAAACACCTCCTTCACTGTAAGTCGGGCACTCCGGCACCCGCCACCGCGGAGGGTTCCCGTCGGGCGACCGGCCACCGTGTGTGAGGCTGTGAGGCTCACCGGGCGCAGGCGGACAGTTCGGCGAGGAAGGGACGGGCCTCCGGTGCGGTGCGCCAGCGGGCGAGGTGGGATCCGAGGGTGCGCAGGTGTTCCTTGGCACGCTCGGACTCGACGGTTCTGAGCACGTCCAGGCACTGCCGCCCGGCATGCAGGGCGGCGTCCAGTTCCCCCCGCTGGGCGTGTGTCGTTCCGACGACGGCCAGGCGCATGCCGTGGCACCGTGTGTAGCGGTTGGCGGGCAGGGCCGCCATGTTGTCCCAGCGAAGCGCGACGTCCGGCTTGTTCAGGTCGCGGAAGACCTCGACCGCGTCGGTGACGATCCGTGCGTGCCCGAAGAAGTCGATCCACTCCGGGGTGTCCGGTGCGCCGTGGCCCCTGACGCAGAGGTCCTCGGCGGTCGCCAGGGCGCGGCAGGCCGACGGCTCGTCGCCCACCCGGGCGTGTGCGCGGGCCTCGATGAGCTTGGCGAAACCGCGGACCGAGGCCGCCTGCGGACCGCCGGCCCGCAGGTACGCGCCCTGCGTCATGTCGATCGCCTCTTGCGGGTGTCCCCGCAGCAGGGCCTGCATGGCCATGGTGGTCAGGACGTAGGCGCCGAGCGCACGGTCGTCCGCCGCGCGCGCGAGCCGCAGGGACTGGATGAAGTGCCGCTGCGCGACCTGGTCCCTGCCCGCGTCGAACGCGACCCACCCGGCGAGCCTGGCCAGTTGGGAGGCGGCACCGAACAACTGGGCGCCGACCTTCTCCGAGTAGGAGCCGCGCAGCAGCGGGGCGGTCTGCGTGAACAGACGCGCGGGCACCGAGGCCGTACGCCAGCTGCCGCCGCCGTAGCGGGAGTCCCAGCGACGCACTTCGTCGGCGGCGCGTTGCAACTCGCCGACCTCTTCCGCGCCGACCCGGGGCCCGTCGCCGGGTGCGTGGGCGCCGTCCGCGGGCTGTGTCAGCCAGCGCAGGAAGGGGGTGGAGAAGGCAGAGACGGTGAAGGGCGCGCTGCTGATGAATTCGCGTCTGTTCACGTGGCTCCAGTAGTCGGCCGCTTCGACGAGCGCGGCGGTCTTGGTCCGGGGGAAGCCGAGCCCGTCACCGGGCTCCTGCCCGGCTCCCGGAGCGGCGACGAGACCCGTCTCGACGACGGTCACGCGGCGGGCGAGGCGTTCCGAGAAGGTCTCGGCGATCAGCTGTGGAGCCGGATGCCGGGGCACCATGCCTCTGCGGCACCAGTTGGCGACCGAGGTGTGGGTGTAGCAACGGGACAGACCGCGCAGGGCGGCCAGTTCGTTGACCCGCCTGGCCAACGCCTTGTGGCTCAGGCCCGACAGCTCCAGCAACCGCAGGAGGTGGCTGTTCGGAGCCGGCGTGCTCGAGGCCTGCCGGGACGTGTCGCCGCGTGCCGCCGGTGAAGTGCTCACAGGATCACCGCCCTCGTGGGTGGAACTCAAGCGTGCCGCACATCACGGGCCTTTGGGCCCATGAGTGGCGCTATGAGCCCCCTCGTGCGCCCTGACCCGCCACCGACCGGTGGTGTTTTCGTGGTCCTCCATCCGAGGCCCGGACAGACGGTCGGGTGTCACGGGTGCGTGTGGGAGGTGAACATGTTCCGAATCGGACGTCGCGGGACTCCCGCCGAGCCGGCACGGGCCCGTCCCGCGTCCACCGCGGTCCGCTCGTGGCTCGGCTCCCTGGCCCCTCTCGGTCTGTGGTTCGTGGAGCAGTCGCAGGACGTGCTGGTACTGGCTCTGAGCGTGGCCGTGGTGGAGTCGGCGGCGCGCGTACGCGAAGCCGGACTGTGGGGCGGGGTGTTGCGCCCCCACGGCACCGTCCGGCCCGGCGGCTCCTCCGCGGTGCTCCGTGGTCTGCACGTCGGCGTGGCGGCCGTACGGCGGGCCCTGTGGCGGTCCACCGTCACGGCACTGGGGGGACTGACCGTGGCGGGTCCCGTCCCCGACGGTCCCTGCGTCGTGGTGGCCAATCACCGCTCGCACGCCGACGCTCCGGCGCTGCTGGCGGCGCTGTCGGCACGCGGCAGGCCGCGGGTGGCCGCGGCGGCCGACCACTGGTTCGCCCGCAGGCACCGCCGGTACTTCTGCCGGTGGCTGGTCGGCGGGTTCCCGGTCCGGCGGGCCGGCGGCGGTCGCGAGGACCTCCTGAGCGCGGTCGGCTTCCTCGATGCCGAGGGAATCGTGGTGGTCTTCCCGGAAGGAACGCGTGGCACGGGGACCGGCCTCGGCCGCTTCCACACGGGAGCCTTCGACCTGGCACGCACGGCCGGTGTCCCCGTCGTGCCCGTGGCGATCTCCGGTACGGCCGGCGTCCTGGCCAAGAACGCCCGGCGCTGCCACCGGTCCCCGGTGCGGCTGGAGTTCGCGGGGCCCCAACACCTCGTCGGGCCCGAGCAGGCCCGGGACCGGATCGCGCAGATGCTGGAGGGCGACGACCCGCCCCGTCGCAGGTGACCGGCTCGGATCGGGGCCGGGTGAGCGCACGGGCCGTCGCTCACCCGGCCCTCGGCAGCCGGCGATCAGCGGACTCAGGCAGCGCCGTCGCCGTCCCGCACCAGTTCGATCGCCCTGGCCAGGGTGTTCAGCCGGGCTTCCAGGGTCTCCCCCGCCGGATAGAGGCGTACGGTGTCGACGCCGGCCTCGCGCCACACCCGGAGCCGGTCGCGGACCATGGCTTCGGTGCCGATCAGCGTCGTACTGAGGACCATCTCGTCCGTCACCAGCGCCGCCGCGCCGTCCCGGTCGCCGCTCTGCCATCGCTCGCGGACCTCGGCGGCGACCTCGGCCCAGCCCTGGCGGCTGTAGGCGTTGTTGTAGAAGTTGGTGGCGGCCGATCCCATCCCGCCGAGGCTGAAGGCCAGTTCCTTCTTGCGCCGGGCGGTCATCGCGCCGAGGGACTCCTCGTCGGACGCGAAGGCGACCTCGGCTCCTTGGCACACGTCCAGCGCGGCCCGTGACCGGCCGCTGAGCGCCAGGCCGTCGTCCAGGTGGGCGAAGTACGCGTCCGCCGCGCCCTCCGGGACGAAGCTCGTCCCCAGCCAGCCGTCGGCGATCTCGCCCGTCAGGCGGAGCATGGCCGGTGACAGCGCGGCCAGGTAGACGGGGATCCGGTGCTCGGAGCGCATCGACAGCCGCATCGGAACCGCGTCACCGCCGGGCAGCGGAACGGTGAACTCCGCGCCGGAGTAGGAGAGTTTGCCGCCGTCGAACAGCCGCTGGACGATCTCGACGGTCTCCCGCATACGGCGCAGGGGCCGGGCGAAGGGGACGCCGTGCAGTCCCTCCATCACCTGCGGGCCCGAGGCACCGAGGCCGAGCAGGAAGCGCCCAGCGGAGAGGTTGGACAGTGTGATGGCGGTCTGCGCGACGGCTGTCGGCGTGCGGGTGCCCAGTTGGATGACGCCGGATCCCAGCAGCATCCGGTCGGTGAGCGCGGCGTAGTAGCCCAGCGCGGAGGGTGCGTCGGAGCCCCAGGCCTCGGCGACCCAGCAGATGTCCAGGCCCAGCTTCTCCGCCTCGACCACGAAGTCCGCCTGCTGAGCCCAGTTCCCGTCGGTCGAGGCCTCGACGGTGGTGGCCGTGCGCATCACGCCTCCGCCCGCTGCTTGATCTGCTCCAGGGTCGCGGTGATGCTCCGCTCGAACTCACGCAGTCGCACGAACACGATCTTCTGCTCCTTGTCCGGCATCGTGTCGATGGCGAAGGACAGGCCGGAGCGTCCCGGGCCGAGCTGCATCCACTCGGACAGTTCCGTCCCGCCGTCCCGCGGCCGGAGCCGGAAGCGCCAGACCGCGGAGGGGTCGGTGGGGTCCTCCACCGCCCAGGCGAGCACATGTCCCGGCTCGCACTCGATCACGTGCGAGGTCGTCGACCACTCCCCGAACGAATCGTGCCTGCTGCGGCCGAGGAACCGGGCGCCCACGGCCGGTCCTTCGGCGCCGTCGAGCCATTCCACCGACTGGAGTTCCTCGCTCATCGTCGGCATCACCGCGATGTCGCTCACCAGGGCCCAGACGCGGTCCGGCGTGGCATCGATCCAGGTCCGCACCTCCACAGTGGGTTTGTCGGCGTAACGCGCGCCCGTCCACTCCACGTCCCTCGGCCTCCTCGCCATCGAGAATGTGGCCAACAGAGTTTCTTTGTGAGACTTACCTGTCAAGAGGCGCGACGGTGGGGCTCACGCCGTTCCGAACCGGCGCTGCACGTCCGGCCGTCGTCTGAGGCGCTCGGGGTAGCCGGGCCCCATCCGCATCGAGGTCTCCTGGGCCACCAGGGGCTTGCGGCATACGGAACAGACCAGTTCGGCGCTGGTGTCGTGGCCGCACGCGTCGTGGTGCACCACGACCGGGACGCCCTCCTCGCCGGCCAGCCACCGGTCCCCCCAACGGGACATGGTCAGCAGCACGGCGAACAGGTCGCGCCCCTTCTCCGTGAGGAGGTACTCATGGCGTGGCGGCTCGGTCTCGTAGAGCCTCTTCTCCAGCACCCCCTCGTCGACCAGGCGTCGCAGCCGGTCGGTCAGGGTGTTGCGGGCGATGCCCAGTTCCTGTTGGAACTCGTCGAAGCGACGGATCCCGTAGAACGCCTCGCGCACGACGAGCGGCGTCCAGTGGTCACCCAGCAGGTCGGCGGTCCGTGCGATCGAGCACGGCCAGTCGGCGAACGACGTACGTTTCATGCCCATACCCTAGTGAGTCTCACGAAAAAACTGAGCTGGAAAGCCTCAGCCAAGGGTACGAGCGGGTGCGGCGCGGTCCGGCGCCGGCACCGGGACGGCCTGGACCGGCGGCACGAACGACCACCGGGGAACGCACCCCGCACCAGGCAGGCTTCGCCCGCCGAGACGAAGCGCCCGGCTCCGGGCTACCGGGAGCGCACCTGAGCGGCGGCTTCGGCCGCCCGCTCCGTGACATCGGCGGCGGCGCGGGCGGACCGTCCGGTCACTCGCCAGGCCAGCATGTTCAGCCCGGTGGCCGGCGCCGGAGGAAAGACACCGAGCTGCCCCAGCATGGTCACGTCGTCACGGACCGCCTCGTGCCCGACCACCTTGCCGTCACGGAGGTGGAGCACATGGATCTGCTCGAAGTCGATCTCGCGGCCCGTGGGCGGAACGGCTTGATCGAGAGAGCCGTGCCGGAAGCGGACGAACGGACCGGTGTGACGACCCTGCATACGCAGCCGCACCCAGATCTGCTCGTCGTTGCCCGCGACTCCGAGCACGGCGAAGCGCAGGTCGCTGAAGGCGGACCGCATCCACGCACCGGAGGCGAGAACGCCCGCGGGCCCGGGAAGCGAACAGGCCTTGGGCGACACGGCCGCCTCCCGGTTGTGGAAGTCGTCGCCGACGACCTCGACGGCCAGCGCCGGATCACCCGTCTCGAGGACCCGGAAGAGTCCGTGGGCCAGCTGCGTGGCGTCCATTCCCATGGCGTTCATACCTCTCACGACGGTCGTACGTTCTCCGACTTCACGACGTCGGCGTCGACATCGACGTCGGCCTGCCCGGCGGGCGGGGGTGACAGCTGTGTCGAGCGTGATCGTCGAGCCGTGATTTGAGGTTACACAGCACCTAATGATTAGGGTAGGCATGTGATCAAGATGACTAGGATGGCCTCATGCCCACCAAGCGCCCCTACGCCTCTCCCCTGCGCGAACAGGCGGCCGCGCGCACGCGCGAGCTGATCCTCCAGCGAGCGACCGAACTGTTCGCCGACCGCGGCTACGGACGAGTGACCGTCGCGGACATCGCCTCCGCGGCCGGCGTCGCCCCGAAGACCGTCTTCGCGAGCGTGGGAAGCAAGGGTGACGTCCTGGACCGGATCGTCGACCAGGGCGTGATCGCCTCCGGTTACCAACAGGCGATGGAGCAGGTGTTCACCCTGCACACCCCGGAGTCGGTCCTCGAAGCGCTGGCTCGTGGCACCCGGACGGGCAACGAGAGTCAGTTCTCGGTGCACGAGGCGATCCGCAAGGCCCTCCCCGTCCACGAGAACGCCGAGACGCTGTGGGAACGCGCCACCGCGGCCTACCGGGACGCACTCCACGCCACCGCCCGGCACTTGCACACCCTGAGTCCACCGCCGCCCTACTCGCCGGACGAGACGGCGGACCTGCTGTGGTTCTGGTTCGGACCGACCGGCTGGCGCACGCTCGTGGCCGAGAACGGCTGGTCGTGGGACCGCGCCGAGGAAGTCCTGTACCGCACGGCCGTCGCGACGCTGCGCTGACCCGCATCGGCGCCGGGACCGGCAGCGGCAGGGGGACGGGTGGGGCCGGTCGGACGTCAGCGGTCCTCCCCGGCGGGCCGGTCGGCGAACACGCCGTGGAGCATGCCCGTGGCCTGCCCGACCTCGATGAGGTAGCCGTCGGGATCGCGCATGTAGCAGCGCAGCTCGGCCTTCCGGTCGAGCGGTTCGGTCAGGAACCGTGCGCCCTTGGCCACCGCCGCGGTGTGGAAGGCCTCGATGTCGGCGACCCGGACGTTCAGGAAGCTGGAGACGGTGTCGCCGTCCTCCGGCGGCACGAGGGTCACCCCGGGCTTGTCCGGAGTGGGGCCGCCGCCGGGGTTCATGATGATCCAGCTGTTGGCCACCTTCACGATGGCCGGGTTCTCCTCCAGTACGACCTCACCGCCGAGGACCTCCGCGTAGAAGCGACGTGATCTCGCCACGTCGCGCACAGTGAGGAAATGGGTCAGGACCAGCCCTTGCTCAGGCGCGGGCAGATCGCCGGGAGCCGTCATCGCCGTGCTCCTCTCGTACGGGTGCGGAGCCGGTCGGCACACCAGGACCGTGTCGCGTGGCCCCGACCCTTTCGTGCCCCGACCGGCTCGGACCGGGTTCCCGCTCGTTCCGGCCACAAGCGACGGCGCGGACGGTCAGCGTTCACCCAGGTCACCGGCACGCCTCGGACGGCCCGGGCCGCACCGGCGGCCGTGCACCCGTTCGAGTTGCCCACCCGGCTCGGGGAGGCGAGCCTGAAAGGAACCCTTCACGGCAGGCGCCACGACGACGCCGATCCGAAAGGCACGACGGTGACCCAGCAGACAACGCACACGCGCCAGGCATGGCCGAAGCTCCGGGTGACCGACTGGGCCGAAACCCGGGACACACTGCACATGTGGACCCAGATCGTCGGCAAGGTTCGGCTGGCACACGCACCGCTGCTCAACCACTGGTGGCAGGTGACCCTGTACGTCGGTCCACGCGGCCTGACCACCTCGGCCGTCCCGTACGGGTCCGGAGCCTTTGAGATCGAGTTCGACTTCATCGATCACCAGTTGCGCGTCCTGACCAGCGACGGCGGTGTCCGCACGGTGGCGCTGGAGCCCAAGCCGGTGGCCCGGTTCTACGCCGAAACGATGCGCGCCCTGGACGAGGTTGGCGTCGAGGCGCGGATCCAGGGCCACCCGAACGAAGTCGAACCGGCGATCCCGTTCGCCGAGGACCATCGCCACGCCTCCTACGACCCGGACGCGGCCCGCCTGTTCTGGCGCCAACTGCTCCAGGCCCGCCGTGTCATGGAGGTCTTCCGGGCACGCTTCACCGGCAAGGTCAGTCCCGTGCACTTCTTCTGGGGGGCCATGGACCTGGCATGCACGAGGTTCTCCGGCCGCGCGGCCCCACCGCACCCGGGCGGCGCGCCCAACTGCGGGGACTGGGTGATGGTGGAGGGCTACTCCCACGAACTGAGCAGCTGCGGCTTCTGGCCGGGCGGCGGTGAGGAGGGCGCCTTCTACGCCTACGCCTACCCGGAGCCCGAAGGCTTCGCCGACCATCCGGTCACACCGTCCGAGGCCTTCTACAGCGGGGAGTACGGACAGTTCCTGCTGCCGTACGAGGCCGTACGCACCGCCCGTGAACCGGATGCCGCGCTCCTGTCGTTCCTCCAGACGACCTACGAGGCGGCAGCCGAACGCGGCGGCTGGGACCGGGCCACGCTCGAATGCGATCCCCGGCGCCTTGAGTACTTCCAGTGACACGACCCTTCCGGTGAGCGAGCAGGACCAGGAGGCTGGTCACGGATCGTGGTGATCGGCGTCAGGCGGTGCAGATGCCCGACCGGCGGGGCAGCACCTGCCGCTCACTGACCTGACAGCGTCTCGTCCAGCCAGTCGAAGACGACCTCGCAGTGCTGCTGCGGTGCCATCGGGGAGCAATGGAGCTGGGCGCCGGTGGCGGCCGTGAGCTTCACGTAGTCCTTGGGCGAGGTCAGCTTGTCGAACATCTGGCGCGCCTGGCCCGGGTAGAACTGCTCGAACTCGTAGTCCAGGACCAGCGCGGGCATCTTGATACGGCTCACGACATCCGTGATGTCCAGCGCCTCGACGGCCCTGGCCGGTGTGTAGAAGTCGGTGAACATCTTGCCTTCGCGGGCGTCGAGCATCGCCTGCGCGGAGAAGGGCTCGAAGCGCTTCTTCAACGTCGCGGCGTCGGCCGCGGACAGCTCGGGCACGACCTCCTCGTTCCAGACGGTGTTGGTCTCCTCCTTGTTCGGGGTGAGGATCTCCCGGACCTCCGGAGGGAAGCCCAGCCACGGTGTCAGGCAGCCGGGCATCGCGACCACGGCGGCGAGCCGGTCCTCGAAGGCCGCGGCTCTCGGCGCCAGGTCGCCCGCCATGCTCAGCCCCGTCAGGGCGATCTTCTCGGTGTCCACGTCCGAGCGGGCGACCAGCCAGTCGACGAGCGGGGAGACGACCTTCTCCCAGGTGGGTGTGAAGGTCACCTGGTCCACGAAGAGCAACTGCCCCTGGCCCGGCCCGTCGTACACGAGGGCGTTCCAGCCGCGGTTCAGGGCGGCCGGGACGCCGTACGTCCACATGTCGACGTTCTGCCCGTCGCTGCCGTTCGTCAGGATCACGGTGGGGCGGCGCTGTTCGGACTCGTCCGGCCGGAAGAACCAGACCGGCAGCGGCGTCTTCCCGTACGGGACGTTCGTCTTCACCGGCGCCGGGTCGCACAGGTCGCAGAACTTGTCCCAGGCGCCGCGACCCGACTTGTACAGCTGCTCCTCGCTGCCCGGGTCGTCGGAACCGAGGACGAAGAACAGCGCCTGGCCGTAGTACTGCGCGGCTCGCAGCGCCCGGAGGCGCGTGGTCTGGTCGTCGGCGGCGCTGCCCTCGGGCGCCGCCATCAGCTGGTCGCCGAGCTTCCTGAAGGTCTCGACGTACGACTGTGACGACAGCCCCGCCTTGTTGATCGCGTTGACGGCGGTGAGCACCTCGCCCACCTCACCCGCGCCGGCACCGGAACTGCCGAGCGCGAGCAGCCCGTTGAAGTTGAACGCCGGGTCCTCGAACAGCGTCATCACGCCGGGGGTGGGGTCGCCCGCCGCGCCGGACGGCGTCGCGGAGCCGGGGGTGGGCACGCTCGCGGAGGTGGCGCCCGACCAGGAGCATCCGGCGGCCAGCACGGCCCCGGCCCCACCGACGAGTCCGGCGAGCGCGGAGCGGCGGGTGGGCGTATGCGTGCTCTCTCCGGATACGTCTCTCATACGACCCGAACATACGACTTCTGCCACCGGGGCCCCGCACGCCACGCATGGGCTTCCACCGAACGGGGGCGGGGCTCCTCCGCGACGCGGACACCTCGGTGCCGGGGCCGCGGAGGACGGGGAACCGTGACGTCAGATCGACGAAGCGCTGGGCTCCGGTGCGGCTGCCCGGCGGCGCGCACCGAGGAGACCGCTCAGCGACAGGGCGCCGGGACCGGTGAAGACCAACAGGAGGAAGGCCCAGCAGTACAGAGCGGGGCTCTCGCCGCCGTTCTGCAACGGGAACAGTCCGTCCTTCTGGTGGACGGTGAAGTAGGCGAAGGCCATGGCGCCCGAACTCAGGAAGGCCGCGGAACGCGTCCCTATGCCCACCATGATGAGCACTCCGCACACCACCTCGATCACACCGGCGTACCAGTAGGGCCAGTCCCCCACCTCCTCGGCCTTGCGGCCCAGCACGCCGAACACGCTCGCCGCGCCCTGGCTGGCGAAGAGAAGTCCGAACACGATGCGAAACAGGCCGAGGGCCAGGGGTTGATGCCTGGTCAGCTTCGAGGGGTCCACCATTGCTCCTGAGCTCTACGAAAACAGCTGGTGCGTGATCTGGCCGCGACAGCGCGGCTGTGATCACTTTCTCTCGGGTATACGTGCTCGCGAGCCCCACGGTTCAGCCTGTTTCGGCGGTGACCGGCCGGCTGAGGCAGCATGGCACACCCGCGCCGTTCCAGACAGGGCTGGCACCGGCACTGAACGTTCCCCCGCGGTCCGCCGTCACAGGGTCAGCCGCCAGGAGGGGACTTCCGACATGACCGCCGTACACCGCAGCCGCCCCCGCCTCCGCACCACAGCGCTGATCGGGGCACTGATGTGCGCGACCGTCGCCTGCGGCAGCGAGGAAGCCGCTTCCACGGGTTCCGCCGCGCGGTCCGGCGGGGCAGGTGCCACGTCCGGGAGTTCTGGCGCCTGGGAGGAGCCGTCCTCCTACACCTACACCTTGGTGTCGAGTCAGGGAGAACGTGCCCTGATCGGGACGTTCCGGGTGACGGTCCGGGACGGAGAGGTGGCGCGGGCGGTCGGTCTCGACGACAGCGGCCGTCAGGTGGTGCGGCGCGGGCTCGCTGAAGTGCCCACCATCGGCATGTTGTTGGAGGATCTGGAACAGGCCCGGCGGGACGCCGCGCACACCGCCGAGGCGGAGTACGCGGCCGACGGCCACCCGGTGCGGATCTCCTTGGACCGGGAGAAGAACACGATCGACGACGAGGCTCTGTACGTCATCAGCGGCTTCACGCCGGCCGACCGCTAGCCGGCGTCCGGCGTCCGGCGTCCGGCGTCCGGCGTCCGGCGTCCGGCGTCCGGCGTCCGGCGTCCGGCGTCCGGCGTCCGGCGTCCGGCGTCCGGCGTCCGGCGTCCGGCGTCCGGCGTCAACGCTCGACGTGGGCGGTGGTCACCGCGTGGGCGGCGGCCATGATGGTGAGCTGCGGGTTGACCTCGGGGCAGTTGGGGAGGACCGAGGCGTCCGCCACGAGCACTCCGTGGACGCCGCGCAGATGCCCGGTGGGGTCGGTGGGGTGGCGCTGGGGGTCGGCGCCGGCGGGAACGGTGCCGGTGGGGTGGTACGCGGACAGGTGAAGGCCGCGCGCGCCGGTGCCGGCCAGGGCGGCGTCCAGTTCCTCGACGTCACGGACCCGGGGGGCCGTGGCGATGCCGGTGAGCACCTCCTCGGCACCTGCGGCGAACAACAGCCGGCCCATCGCGCGCACCGCCCGCATCAGCCGTCCCGCGTCACGGGGGTCCAGGTCGTACTGGACCAGAGTCCGGTCCCGCCCGAGGACCCGGCCCGAGGGCCGGTCGGCGATCATCGCGCCGAGGGTGGCGAGATGGTCGGCACGGTCCAGTTCGCGGCGCAGTTCGCCACCCAGTCCGGGGAGGATGAAGGAGCCCATGCCGGGCGGAGTGGCGGTGGCCTCGATGAGGATCCCCTCGTCGTGGTGCTCCTCCACTCCCACGCTCTGCAGCACCCCCCGCCAGGCGGTGACCGGTTCGGGGAAGCGGCCGGCGACACTGGTGGCCGGATGGACGCTGAGGTTGCGCCCGATCCGCGGGTGGCGGCCGAGACCGGAACGGCGCAGCAGCGGCGGTGACTGCAGGGCACCCGCGGCGACCACGACCAGGGGCGCGAGGATCTCGAACACACCGCCGCCCTCCCGTCGTACCCGCACCCCCGCCGCCCGCGGCCCGCCGGGCCGGTCCCCGTCGACGAGGATCCGCGTCACGCGCGCTCCGGTGACGATACGGGCCCCCGCCGCGCAGGCGTCGGGCAGCACGGAGAGCTGCACGCTCTGTTTCGCTCCGGTCGGGCAGCCGACCACGCACTCGCAGGATCCGCGGCACCCGGGCGCGTTGCGGCGCAGGGGCGCCGCGTGCCAGCCGAGGGCACGTGCGCCCTCCAGCGCGATACGGCCGTTGTTGCCGAGGACGTCCAGAGGCTGGGGGGCGACACGCAGGGTGCGCTCGGCCTCGTCGAGGTGACGGCCGAAGTCCTCGGCGAGTGTGAACCCGCAGTCCCGGACCCACCGGGTGAGAACGTGGTCCGGAGTGCGGTAGCAGGTACCGGAGTTGACCAGGGTGGTGCCGCCCACGGCACGCCCCACCGGCAGCAGCAGCGGCGGGCTGCCCACGGCCATGGTCGCGCCGCCGTCCCGGTAGAGCTCCGCGAACCGGTCCAGTGGGGTGCGTCGGCCGAACGAGCGCGTGGAGTGGTGCCGGCCCTCTTCCAGGACGACGACGTGGAGCCCGGCGCGTGCCAGGGTCCGGGCGGCTGTCGCTCCGCCCGCGCCCGAGCCGATGACGACGGCGTCGGCGGTGGAGCGGGCGGGCCACTCGTCGGCGGGCGTGCAGTCGAGCGGCGGGTCCTCCGGCCCCGGTGTCCCTTCCCGTCCCGGCAGTCCGTCCTGGAGCAGCCGCTCGGTTCCGGCGGCGAGGAGAACGGGAACCTTGAGCACGTCCAGCGCCTGAAGGAGCGTGGGCCGGGCGCAGAGTTCACCGAGCACCCTTTCGCGCTCGGGGACGCTGAGCGCGGTCAGTCGGCGTCCGGTGCGGAGCAGCGCGTACGCGTCGAGGCCGCGTGCGGCAGCCCGTACGCCGGCCCGCGCGGGGAGCGGCAGCGCGGCGAGGAACGTCTCCAGCCTGGCCGGGACGCGCGCGGGCCAGTCGGCGCCGCCGTCGTCGGCGAGGAGAGCGGACACCAGGCCGTCGACGCTCATCGTGTGCCCACCTCCGCGTGCGCCGTGCCGTCGAGTGTCCATTCGGCCTCGGTGCGCCAGCCGCCGAACCACCACCGCTCGAGCAGCACATGGGTGTCGGCGCGTTCACTGTTGCGGCAGACCGCGCGGGCGCCGTCGGGGTCGGAGTAGTCCAGGGCGAGGGTGCGGTCCGGGGGCTGGGTGACCTCGACGCGGATCCGGCGCAGTCCGGCACGGCCGGTGACCGTCCAGGTGGGCAGGTCGACGGCGGCGCGGAACCGGCCCCATCCCGCCCAGCCGACCGCAGGACGTTCGGGACGGCGCGGCCAGGTGCGGCCCCCGCGGCGCAGCCGCAGGAAGACCAAGGGGGGAAGTCTGCACAGACCCGGCCGCATGGAGACCGCGGCGACGATCTCCAGCACGTCTCCGCCGCCGAGGTCGGCGTGCAGCCAGGCCCAGCGGCGGGCGTTGCCGTGGCCGTAGATCCGGGCGGAGGCGCCCGGAGCGCCGGTCAGCGTCAGCGTCGTGCCGTCGTGGGTGAAGGTGCCGTGGTAGGCGGCCCGCGCGGCGGGGAGCATCTGGGCGGCGGGCAGCAGCGGGCGCCGCCAGGACCAGCGGGGGAAGGTGTACAGCGGTTCGTCCAGCGGGCGTTCCGTGAGTTCCCAGCGCAGGGCGCCGTCCTGCGCTGAGCCGCTCAGGTGTCCGGGCCGTACCGCGATGCCGTCCGCGTGGAACCCGGTTCCGCCGCCGGTCCACGCGGTGGGGCCGAAGCGTGCGTGCCGTACGGGTCCGTCCTTGGGGAACACCGCGGCCCAGCCGTGTGCGCGGGGCGCTGATCCGTCGGTGGGCGCGGTGAGTTCGTGGTGCAGCCACAGTCCGGTGCCGGTGGCGGGGTCGGTGACGGTCGTGTACCACACCTCGGTGCGACCCGGCTCGCCGTTCCAGCGGGGTGCCAGCAGCGCGTCCGTGTCCTCGCGCCGAGGGAATCGGAAGCCGGCGAGGAAGGGGAGGAGTCCCGTGGCCAGGGGGAAGCGGAGGGTGCCGGTGCCGATCTGCTCGCCGTCCTCGTACAGCGTGTACGGCAGGACGGTCATCGAGGCCACGGGACGGCGTGGTGTGACGGACTTCCAGCCGTCCAGCAGCAGTCGGCGGCCCTCGGCGGTGAAGGTGATGCGGTAGCGGATGCGGCGCCGCGCGAGGGGGGCGATCTCCAACTCGCCCTCGGCGTGCTGGTCGTCGGCCCAGCCGTGGATCCGCACGCGGCCGGTGGCGCGTGCCTCGGTCGTACCGAGAGGTCGCAGGACACGGTCCGCCGACACCCGCAGATCGAGGCGCACGGCGCGGGTGCGGTCCTCGCCGTCGAGCCACAGCGTGCCGAGCATCGTCTCGGAGAAGTCCGTCCCGCGGCGCGAGGCGGCGGCCGGCGCGCTCCGGTCCGGGGTGGGGTGCGCGCTCATGCCAGGCCCTCCAGCATGATCCGCTCGGTCACGGTCAGGTACTCCTCGGCCGCCCGCCGGGCGGTGTCCGCGTCGCCCGCGGCCACCGCCTCCACCACGGGCTCCAGCCGCCCGTGGGCCGCACCCGGGTCCTCGAAGGGGCCCGCGAGAGCCGCGCGCACCGGGAGATAGGCGTTGAAAAGGGTGTTGGTCAGCAGTACGTAGACGCGGTTCCCGGTGGCTCGGGCCAGGGCCCGGTGCACCTCGATGTCCGCGAGCTGCACGGCATCCGCGTCCGGTGCCTCGCGCACCGCGGCCAGCAGGGCTCGCAGCTCGGCCTGTTGCTTGCCCGTCGCCCGCGTCGCGGCGCGCTCGGCGATCAACGCGCCGATGCTCCGCCGTACTTCGAAGATCTCACCGATCCAGTCGGGGCTGTGCCGGACGAGCATGGGCAGCAGGTCGGCTCCGCCCAGGCGGAGATAGTCCCGCACGCGGGTGCCGACGCCGTGCCGGGTCTCCAGCAGGCCCGCCTGCATCAGACGGGCGAAGGCGTGCTTGAGGGTGTTGCGGGTGACGCCGTAACCGTCGGCGAGGGTGCGCTCCGGCGGCAGGTAGCTGCCGGCCGGGTGGCGTCCGGTGAGGATGTCCTCGCGCAGGCGGCTCTCCAGGACATCGACGATGGTCTCGCGGGGCAGTGCTTCCACGCGGTCCTCCCCAGTGGCTCAGTGGGTGATCCACCCAATCAGTGGACGGGGAGGCAGTCAATGGCCGTGACGGACTCGGGCGAATCCGTGAACACGAGCTGAGCGCCGATGATTTGACGGTTCGTCATGATTCCTCGCCGCCGCGTTCCGGTCGACGGCGACCACGAACAAGGACCCGTGCGAGCGGCCGCCGACCCGCAGTCGTCGGCGGCCGGTCGCACCGGATCGGGTGTCAGTCGTCGAAGGCGGCGCCCAGGTACGCCTGCGCGGCCACGGCCCCCAGGGAACCCGGGCCGAACGAGACGGAGCCCGTCCCGGTCACCTGTGAGGCGCCGGCCGGCAGGACCCACACCCCACCGGCCCGGGTGTTCTCACCCGGACCGCCGACGAACAGGTCCGCCCGGCCGTCCCCGTTCGTGTCCGCCAGCCGGACAGCGGCACCGAAGGCGTCCCGAGCCTCGGCCCTCCCGGGCACCGAAGCCGTGCTCTGGGTGAAGGACCTGGCGCCCGCACCGGTCAGGCCCGAGGCGGTGCCCAGCAGGACGGTGACCGAGCCCGCGTCGGCCGCCGTCCCCACGGCCTCACCTGCCGCGCCGACCGCGAGATCCGGCCGACCGTCGCCGTTCACATCGCCGAGGGACAGGCTGCCGCCGAATTCGTCCGTCTTCTCGGGCGTGCCCGGGACACCGGCGGTGCCCTGGTGGAGGAACGGGCGCGCAGCCCGGGTGTCCGGCCCCGAAGCACTGCCGGGCACGATCTCCACGGCGCCGCCGAGAGAGTTGACGTCGTCGGTGCCCCGCATGTCCTCGTCGTCGGCGCGGCCGAGCACGACCTCGGCGTGGCCGTCGCGGTCGAGGTCGCCCACCGCCACGGCCCGGCCCCCGTCGAGGTGCTCGCCGGTGGTGGCGTCCTTCAGGGTCCGCGCCGCGGTGAGCCCGGAACGGCTGCCCTCCAGGTACTGCACGAGCCGAGGGCCGTGGTACGGCAGTTCTCCCGAGCCGTGCGAGACGACGGCGAGCAGATCGCTGATGCCGTCGCCGTTCACGTCGCCCGCGGCGAGCGCGGGGCGGTTCCACAGCACGTCCGGTGAGCCGCCCACCTCGACGTCCATGGTCTCCGTGCGGGCCGGCCCCGTGGTCCGGCCGATAGGCCCGTACGCGACGGTGGTACCGGTGGCCAGGTCCGGTCGGCCGTCTCCGTCGAAGTCGCCCGCAGTCAGCGCCTCGCCCAGGTACTGACCGTACTCCGTGCCCTTGACGACGGTGGCCCCGGAAAGCCCGCCGGGACCGCCCCACAGCACGGTGAGGCTGCCGGCCTCCTGGAGTGTGCCGGCGTCCTCGTACGGCGAACCTGCGACGAGGTCGGTGTAGCCGTCGCCGTCGAGGTCACCGGTCGTCAGCGCGGTGCCGAAGTTGTCGCCCTCTTCCGCGCCGCCCGGTATTCCGGGCGAGTCCTGGTGGTAGACCTTCCTGGCCGCGGCGTCCAGCCCTGCCGACTTGATGCCGTAGGACACGGCGATGTAGCCGGCCCCGGTCCTGCCGCTCACCGTCCCCTGCGGCGCCGCGGTCGCCACATCCGCGACACCGTCGCCGTTGAAGTCGTTCCGCTCGGCGCCCGACGCGTTCCCGCCGGCCGGGGCGGACGGCAGATCCGCCCACGCGGCGGGTGCGGTCGCGGCGGTGGCCGCCATGGCCACGGCGACGGCCGCCGTGATGAGAAGTGCGCGCTGGGGCACCCGTTCCTCCTGCTCAGAGTCGACGCCGAGGTGTCCTGTGATCACCTTCGGCCCGTACACCCCCGCAAGACTCGCCGCGGATCCGAAAAGTTGTGCGGTGTACAACTCCTGTTCACCTCGCAGAATCCGTCGAAGTACGGCAGGTTCGCCGATCCTCGGACGCCGCGGCTCCGAACAACTGACAGGGCCTCGTTCGCCCCCGCTCCGGCCGCCTCCAGCAGAAAGGTGAAATCTGTCAGGCGGACGGCTCCGGACGAGGTGCGCTCCCCGCGAACCGAGGCCACTGTCGAGCAGAGCTGAGGAGCGGCCATGGAGCGTGGAGACGACTCGGGCGCGCACGGCGACGCGCCGATCCGGCGGACTCGGTCACCGGACGATGCCCGGGTCGACGATCTGCTCCTGCGCGCCGCCGAGGGCGACGAGCAGGCGTTCGCCGGGGTGTACGACGCGCTGGCGCCGCCGGTGATGGGACTGGTCTGCCGGGTGCTGAGGAACGAGGCGCAGGCGGAGGAGGTGACGCAGGACGTCATGGTGGAGGTGTGGCGCACCGCCGGCCGGTTCCCGGGCGGAGCGGGGCGCCGCCCGCGTCTGGGTGCTCACCCTCGCCCACCGCAGGGCGGTGGACCGCGTGCGGTCGGTGGCGGCGAGCCGGGCCCGCGAGCTGCGCGACTGGGCCCTGGAGCACGAGCGGCCCTTCGACCCGGTGGCCGAGGAGGTCGAGGTGCGCGAGGACTACCGGATCGTGTTCCGCTGTCTGTCGGAGCTGGCCGCGCGTCTGCGGCTGCCCCTCGTCCTCGCCTACTACGAGGGCCTGACGTACGCGGAGGTGGCCGATTCCCTGGCCACACCCGTCGGCACCGTCAAGTCCCGCATGCGCCAGGGGCTGCATCGCCTGCGCGAGTGTCTGGAGAGAGCGTCATGAGCGGCTCCGACGACCCGCACGCCGACGTGGGCGCCTACGTCCTGCACGCTCTGCCCCCGGGCGAGGAGGCCGCCTTCGAGAACCACCTGGCGGGCTGCGCGGCGTGCCGGCGCGAGGCGGCGGAGATGGCACGGACCGCCGCCCGGATGGGCGCCGCCGAGGCCCGGCCCCCCTCCCCGGACCTGCGCGGCGTCGTCCTCGAACGGATCGCGGCCGTCCGCCAGGAGCCGCCCGCCCCCGCAC
This sequence comes from Streptomyces cadmiisoli, assembly GCF_003261055.1. Classification (NCBI taxonomy): domain Bacteria; kingdom Bacillati; phylum Actinomycetota; class Actinomycetes; order Kitasatosporales; family Streptomycetaceae; genus Streptomyces; species Streptomyces cadmiisoli. Next base: position 8,109,881 of record NZ_CP030073.1, on the reverse strand, counting down.
CGCGGCAGCGTCGGCGGCAGCGGGTCCTCGGGTTGGCGCTCGCCGCGTGCCTGGCGGCCGCCACCGCTCTGGGCGGAGTCGTCCGGTGGCAGTACTCCGAGGCCGAGACAGCACGCCGGCAGGTCGCCGAGGTCCGCGCCGAGGCCGGGACGCTGGCCGATGTGGTGACCGCGGCCGACGCCACGATCAGCACCTCCGCACTGCCGCACGGCGGGACGGCGAGCGTGATCGCCTCCCGGGCCCAGGGCCGGACCGCGTTCATCGCCTCGGGCCTGCCGGCCCTCGGTCGTGACCGGGTCTACGAACTCTGGTACGCGTACGAGGGCAGCTACCGTCCCGCCGGTCTGCTGCCCGCCGCGGGCGGCCGTCAGGCACGCGTCCTCGACGGGCGGCTCGGGGAGTCCACCGCCGTCTGCGTCACTGTCGAGCCGGCCGGCGGCTCACCGCAGCCGACCACCGAACCGATCGCCAGGATCCCGGTGGCCGCCTGAGGACGGCTGGACGCGTCACCCGGCGCCCACCGTTCACGGTGTGCCGGCGACCGCGACGGTCTGCGGCCCGCGCTCGGACCGTCGTCACCTGCGTCGCCCGCCCGGCCACCGCGACCGTCCACCACCGGGTACGGACGCACCGGTCCGCCGCCGGAACCGACGTTCCGGCGGCGGACGGTGACGAATCTGCCGGGCTCCCGCCGGGGCCGCCGACCCGCCTTGCACGGACCGGCCCGGCGGGTCGCCCCTCAGCTGGGCCGGCCGTGCACCGTGCTCGGCTCACGGGCCGTGGTACCCGGGGCCGCCGGCGCCTCCTGGGCGAGGAAATCGGCACCGTAGAGTGCCTGCACCCAGTTGGTCTGGTAGATCGTGTCGAGGTAGCGCTCACCGAGGTCGGGGGCGATCGCCACCGTGGTGAGGCCGCGGGAGTCGTGCCGGTCCAGCCAGCTCATCGCCCCGCTGACCACCGTGCCGGTGGAGCCGCCGAAGAGGAAGCCCCGCTTGGCCAGTTGCCGGCAGGTGCGGATGGTGTCGGTCTCCTCGACGTGCACCGCCTCGTCCACGTACGACTCGTCCAGCAGCGGCGGCCGGACGCTCATACCGAGGCCGGGGATCATACGGCGGCCCGGCGGGTCGCCGAAGATGGCGGAGCCGACGCTGTCCACGGCGACGATCCGCACCGGCCGGTGCCAGGACCGGAACCAGCGTGCGCACCCCATCAGGGTGCCGGTGGTGCCGACACCGATGAACAGCACGTCCAGCTTCGGGAAGAAGCGGGCGATGGCCGGAGCCGTTCGGCGGTAGTGCGCCTTCCAGTTCTCCGGGTTGGTGTACTGGCTCAGCCACACGTACCGGTCGTCCGCGGCACACAGGCTGCGCACGTACTCCAGCCGTGCTCCCAGCAGGCCGCCCCCGGCGGCGTGCTCATGGGCGATGACGTGCACCTGGCTGCCGAGCGCCTCCATCATCTGTCGGGTGGCAAGATTGCAGCGGGAGTCCGTCACACAGACGAACCGGTAGCCCTTGCTTGCCGCGATCATGCTCAGGGCCACCCCGAGATTGCCCGACGAGGACTCCACCAGGATCGAGTTGCGGGTGAGGACTCCGCGCCGTTCGGCGGACTCCACCATCTCGGTCGCGGCCTTCAGTTTGATCGAACCGGCGAAGTTGAATCCCTCGCACTTGAGGAACAGGCGGCGTCCGAACATCGACTCGAGGTCGATGTACAGATCCTCCTCGTTGAAGGCCTCGGGAACGGATATGACTGGCACGATGGCCTCCGAGTCTGTGACCGGAACGCCGGCCGAACGGTGCTGTGCCGTCCTCAGCCGTGCCGGCGCAGTTCGTGGAAGAAGTTGTCGATGATCCGTAGTTCGCCGGAACGGGCCACCTCCTCGTAGACGAACTTGCCGACCGCGAGGTCGAGCACTCCCAGGCCGAACGGTGAGAACACGACGGGTCGGTCGGCGGGCACGGTCACCCGGCCGGCCATCACGTCGTCCAGCGTGCCGAGCAGGAAGTCACGGTTTCCGGTGAGGTCTTCCGTGAGCGCCGGTGACGTCGCCGCCCTGAGGCAGTGGTCGACGTCGTCGACGACGTTCGCGGCGGACAGCAGCACCTGCGGCGCGAGGTCGCGCAGGGACACGTGCAGCACCACCGGGTTGTGGCGGAACCACGAGGGTTCGTCGATGTGCGGCCGGTCGGCGACGGTGGCGAAGACGATCAGGTCGCTGTTGCGGATCAGTTCTTCCGCGCTGCCGTGCACGGTGACGCGCCCGGCGGCTCCGGACTGCTCCAGGTAGGTCCGGAATCCCGCCGCGCTGTCGGTGGACAGATCGTGCACACCGACGGCGTCGAAGGACCAGCCGGTGCCCTCCAGGTACGTGTGGATGTACCGGGCGATCAGACCGGCTCCGACGAACCCGAGGCGGGTCGGGCGCGGGCGCCCGCTGCTGAGCCGGTCGGCGGCCGCCGCGGCGGACGCGGCGGTCCTGACGGCGCTGATGATCGAGCTCTCCAGACAGGCGTAGGGATAGCCCGTGCCGGGGTCGTTGAGGATCAGCACGGCCGACGCCCTCGGGATGCCCGACTCGACGTTGGCGGGGAAGCTGGAGATCCACTTCAGGCCGTCCACCTGGTTCTCGCCGCCGAGTGAGGCGGGCAGGGCGATGATCCGTGAGGAGGGCCGGTCGGGGAAGCGCAGGAAGTAGGACGGCGGATTGACCGTACGGCCGGCCCCGTGCAGGCGGTAGGTCGCCTCGACCACCTCGACCACGGCCTTCTCACGGCCTTCGAGCACGTTCTTGACCTCGTCCCCGGGGATGACCGCGAAGGACGGGACGGCCGGCGTCCCGGCCGGGGCCGCGTGCTCGGGAGCGGGACGTACTGCGCTCATGCCGCCGCCCTTCCCGTCGCTGAGGGGCGGTCCGGTCGCACCGGGTCCGCCAGGGCCACCACCACATCCCGCGGTCCTTGGTACGCCTCGCGGCTGTGAGCAGTGCGGATGTTGTCCACGAGCATCAGGTCTCCGGAGTTCCAGGGGCGACGCACGGTGTGCGCGTCGTAGACGGTGTTGATCTGCTCGACGACCTCGCGGGGCACGGGGTCTCCGTTGCCGTAGCGGGTGTTGAAGGGAAGGCCGTCGGGGCCGTACTCCTCGACGAGGAACTCCCGCACCTCGGGGGCCATCGTCCACTCGTTGAGGAAGGCGATCTGGTTGAACCAGCAGCGCCGGCCGGACTCGGGGTGCCGCACCACGGCGGGCCGGTGCTGCCGGGTCCGCAGCGAGCCGTCCGGCTGCCAGGACCAGTCGATGGCGTTGGCGCGGCAGTACGCCTCGACGGCGTCGTGGTCGTCGGTGCCGAAGGACTGGCTCAGCGTGGCACCGATCTCGTCGTTGTAACTGCGGGTGAGCAGCCAGCCCTCCCGTTCGAACCGGTCGACGAGTTCGGCCGGCAGCGCCTCCAGCACGGCGGCCGAGTCGGCCACGGCGGTGGCGCCGCCCTCGGTGGGCGGCTCGAGGCACGCGAACAGCAGCAGGCTGGGGCACTCCAGCGTGTAACTGAGTTCGTGGTGCATGCACATGGGCTGGTTGGGCGGCCATGCCGACGACGAGTAGACGCCTTCGGCGTGACGGTCGCGGGCGGCGAACGCCTCCCGTTCGGTCACGGGTCGGTCGGCCACCTGGTGCAGGACCGCTTCGACGTCCGCCGGTGTGCGCAGACCGAGCCCCTGGACCGTGACGACGCCGTGCTCGGCGACCAGGTCGCGCAGTCTGTCGCGCCGGACGCCCACCCAGGCCGCGGCGTCCGAGACGGCCTCGGCCTGAAGGACCGGCGGCGCGCCGGGGGCCGGAGGGGTGGTGCTCCCGGCGTTCTGAGCCGGCGCCTCGGGGGCCGGGCGTTTGCGGAACAGTGCGGACAGCATGTGGTTTCTCCTCGGGATGCGCGGGTTCAGGGGGCGGCCGGCGCGGCGGGGGCCCGGATCAGGGTCTCGGCGACTTCGGCCGGGCGGGTGCGCGGGACGTGGCGGCCACCGGTGGGGAGGTGTCCTCGGCGGGTGTCGCGGTCCGGTCCGATGTCCGGGTGCCGGCCGGACCGGACGTCCGGGTGTCGAGGAGACGGGCCAGGTCCGCCAGGACCGGATGGCTGGTGAGGTCGGGCAGGGAGATCAACCGGTCCAGGGACACCGCGAGGCGGACGGCGGACAGGGAGGTGCCGCCCAGGTCGAAGAAGCTGTCGTCCCGGCCGACGCGGTCCGGCGGTACACCGAGGACCGACGCGAACTTCTCCGCGAGCCGCCGCTCGGTCGGCGTCCGGGGCTCCTGGCGGGCTTCGCCGGTCGTAGCGAGTTCGTCCGCCAGCGCGGTCAGCGCCTTCTTGTCGATCTTGCCGTTGGCCGTGAGCGGCAGTCGGGCCACCTGGTGGAGGACGGCCGGGACCATGAATTCGGGCAGCAGGTCCCCGAGGCGCGCACGGACTTCCTCGGTGGTCAGGGTGCCGTCCTCGCTGGTGCAGAACGCGGCCAGTTGCCTGCTGTGCCCCTCTCCCGTCACCACCACCGCGCCGTCACGGACGCCGGGGACCCGGAGCAGCGTGTTCTCGATCTCACCGATCTCGACGCGGAATCCGCGGATCTTGACCTGTGCGTCCCTTCGGCCGAGGTATTCGAGCTTCCCGTCGGGCAGCCAGCGGCCGAAGTCGCCGCCCTGGTAGAGCCGCTGACCGGGACGGTGGGGGTCGGCGAGATAGGCGAGCCGGGTGCGCTCGGCGTCGTTGACATAGCCGCGGCCGACGCAGACGCCGGAGAAGACGATGGCTCCGGGGGCGCCGAGCGGGACCGGCATCAGCTGGTCGTCGACGACATAGACGCGCACGTTGTGCACGGGCGGGCCGAGCGGGACCCGGTCGCCGACGGGCGCCCGGTCCATCACCTCGTGATTGGTGTCGTCGGACGTCTCGGTCAGTCCGTAGGCGTTGACCAGTCGGATCGCGGGCCCGGAGGTGAACCACCGCTGGGCCAGCTCGCTCTTGAGCGCTTCCCCGGTGACCGACACGCAGCGCAGGTCCGGCAGGTCGCGGGGGCTGCGTTCGAGCGCGGACAACAGGACGTCGAGGTAGGAGGGCACGACCTGGAGCACGGTGACCCGGCCTTCGGCGATCGTGTCGAGGAACCGGTCGGCGTCGAGGATCGCCTCCTGCTCGATCAGCAGGGTCCGACCTCCGGTCAGCAGTCCGGACAGCAACTGCCACAGCGAGATGTCGAAGCACTGCGAGGCGGTCTGCGCCACGACCGAACCGGCGTCCATCCCCAGGTCGTCGATCTTGGCGTAGAGGTGGTTGAGCAGGCCCGCGTGCTCACACATCGCGCCCTTGGGCTCACCGGTGGAGCCGGAGGTGAAGAACACGTACGCGAGCCCGTTCGCCGGCACGTCGACGCCCGGGTCGGTTCCGTCGGTGGCCTGCTCGGTGATGTCCGGGATGTGCAGCGTTCGGGTGCCGGACAGCGGCTCCAGCGCCGGTTCCAGGTTCGTGGTGGCGCCCGGCTCGGTGAGCACGAAGCGGCAGCCTGCCCGGGTGAGCATGGTGGTGATGCGGCCGGGCGGGTAGTTCGGATCGACGGGCAGGTAGGCACCGCCCGCCTTGAACACGGCGAGCACGCCGGCGAGCCAGTTCAGGTCGCGGCCGGTCACCACCGCGACCGTGTCCTCGGGCCGCAGCCCTTCGGCGAGCAGGGCCCGGGCCAGTCGGTTGGCCCGCACGTTCAGTTCCCCGTACGTCCACTGCCGGTCACGGTGCACGGCGGCGACGGCGTCCGGCCGGCTGCGGGCGCGCTCCTCGAAGAGTTCGTGGCAGCGCCGGTCGGGGAGCTCGCGGTGCGGTCCGGCGAGCCCGTCGATCTGGAAGCGGATCTCCTCGTCGGACAGCAGCGTGTGCTGGTCGTGCGGTACGTCGGGGTTGTCGGCGATCCGTTCGAGCGCGGTGAGGTGGTAGCCGGCGATCCGGGTCGCGGCGTCCGCGTCCATCGCGTCGGTGCGGTAGCGCACGCGCAGGGCGCTGCCCGCGTCCTCCTCCAGCACGGTCACGGTGAGGACGGTGCCGCTCGCGCCCGCGGGACCGCGGCCGGTCGGGTCGAACACGACCTCCGGGCGTTCCGCGGAGCCGTCGGCGCCCGGTGGCGCGGCCTTCGGGGAGGAGGGCAGTCCCGATTCGGCCCGGTGGGACGCCAGCGCCAGCCGCCGCCAGGTGCCCGTCTCGACGGTCAGCTCGATGTGCAGGGGGACGGTGGACTCGCCGGACAGCAGGCCGGTGCGGACGACGGGGTCGCCGGAGAGGGCGGCGAGCACCTTGGCGTGCGCGGCGAGGTGGACCGCGGACAGGGGCACGCCGATCTGGCGGGCCCGCCGGTGCAGTGTCGCCGTCACGTCCGCGGGGACGGGCACCATGTGCTCGGCGGTGCCCGGCACCGGGGAGAGCGTCCAGCGCGGTACCGCGCTGAAGCCGCCCTCGGCGGGTGTGCCGCCGCCGGGCGCGGCACCCTCGGTCCGTGCGGCGTCCTCGGCCCGGGTCGTGTCGTCGGCCCGTGCCGAGTCGTCGACCGCGGCTCCCCCGCCGGATCCCGCTTCGCCGTGGGGTCGGCCGTCGGTCAACGCCGTCGCCCTTGCCATCACGCTTCACCACCACCTTCGAGTGCGGGGCGAGCCGGATTTCCCGCCCAGCGCGCGCGCTCGGGGACCACCTCGCCCTTCATGAGAAAGGAGTCCGTCGCGAGCACGGCACCGTCGCCGATCCGCACTCCGTAGTGCACATAAGCTCCGACGCTGAAGGTGCAGCCGGAGCCGATCTCGACGCGGTCCGACTTGAACGCGCCGTCCTCCTGCGAGTGGCACTGGATGACGGTTCCCGCGTTGATCGTGCAGTTGTCACCGATCCGCACCATCCAGCGATCGGTGAGGTGGCAGCCGTCGTCGAACAGCCTGGTGCCGACGTCGGCTCCGAGCATCCGCCACACGAATCCCTTGAACGGCGTGCCGTTGAGGACCTGGAGATACGTTTCCGCAGGAACTTTCCAATACCGTTCCCGCTGCCAGAAGCGGCGGTCGTAAATGGAGCAGAACAGCGGTCCCGGACGATGCCGGACGGCCACGATCCGTTCGACCACGACGAAATAGAAGACCGTGAAGGGCAATGCGAGGGCATTGGCCAGCGCGACGGTCGTCGTGCCCCACCGGGCGTACAGGCTCGCCGCGGTCGAATAGAGCGCCGCGACGCAGAAGAGGTACAGCCAGGCGACGAACAGCGTCCACGCCACCGTGGCGGCGTTGTGCCGGTTCTTTCCCGCCAGGCCTCGACGCAGTCCGTCTCCGCCGGCCACTTCGTCGAAGGTACTGTCCCGCACCACTGACCGCGGGATCTCGAAACTGGGAGATCCCAGCAGTCCCACGTCGTGCCGGACCGGGCCGTCGACGGGGACCATCACCTTGGTCGCCAGGAGGCAGTTGTCACCGGTTCTGCCGCGCGCGGGGTAGGAGATCCGGTTCCCGAGGAAGTTGTGCGCCCCGATCTCGATCCGCGAGACACGGAAGGACGTGCTGGAGTAGTCGGCGTTCATCAAAGACAGGCCGTCGGCGACCATCGTCCCGCTGCCGACCTTGCTGGCGAAGGGGCTCTCGTGCTTGACCCCGGTGCCGAAGTTCGACCCGGACTGCTCCACGTGCCGGAGGTCGTAGCCGATCCAGCGCAGGTAGTACACGATGGCGCTGCTGTCGCCGAACAGGCGCGTGAGGAAGCGGCTGTTGGTCAGCAGGAGGATCGCCCGGTGCACGCCATGATGGAAGCCGTACAGCGGATACGTCCGGCCCAGGGTGACGAACCGGGCGAGCAGCCGCGGGACGGTTGCCATGAGGACGAGGGAGGCGGGCAACGCGAGGGCGAAGCCCACGACCGTCACCACGAACAGGTCCCCGTAGTAGTTCCAGCCGATCGCGGAGGTCTGCTCCCGCAGCATCGCGTTGCTCGCCAGGACGCGCGTGAGCAGCACGTCCAGACAGCCCACCGCCAGCGGGACGTACACCGTCACCAGGACCAGCAGCAGGAGCACTCCGTGGACCGCACGGCGCAGAGTGCCGCAGCGGGCGGCCTCCAGCGGCTGGAACTCGGCGTCCGTGGGCTCGCCCGGTGATCCGTGCCAGCGCTCGCCGTCCGGGACCTGCTGACCGGTGTGCAGCGAGGAGGCGTGGCCGAGCTGGGACCCGTCGCCGAGGCGGGTGCCGATGTCCAGCACCGTCGCCTCGCTGACGACCGCGTCCCGGCCCAGGGTGACCGGACCCGTCTCGATCACGCCGTCATGTGCGTGGTAGCAGCTGATCAGCGAATCCTTGCGGACCACCGTGTTCTCGCCGATCGTCAGCAGATCGGTGCAGACGGGCACGCTCCGCGACAGGAAGGTCACTCCCCGGCCGACCCGGGCGCCCAGCGCCCTGAGGTAGAGCGGGTACAGCGGCGACCCGGCGAACAGTCGGGCCGGGCTCGACCGGACCAGGGTCCTGACCAGCCAGAAGCGGACGTAGGGCAGACTCCAGATGCGGATCCGCTGCGGTTTCCACCGGCCGATCAGCAGCCACTTCATGACGATGGGCAGCGCGCACAGGACGACCAGCAGAACGGCGCCGAACACGACGGACCGCGCGTAGCTCGCCAGCACGCTCTTTCCGCCCGCGATCCATTCGTAGCCGCGCGTGGTGATGACGGCGACGAGGGAGGCGTAGCCGAGATAGCACAGCGCCTGCAGCACGCCGCAGAGCACGAAGTGGGGCCGGCCGATCGGCTCGGCGGGCGGCCGGGTGTCGAGGGCGGTGATCGGTGGTGCGCCGAGGTCCGTGTCCTGCGGCGTACCGCCGGCCAGCGCGGCGACCAGTGCGCTGATGGTCGGATACCGGTAGATGTCGCGCATCGACACCGACGGCAGGTCGGGGCGCTTCCTGACACGGGCGCAGAAATGCGCCATGACCAGGGAGTCGGCCCCGAGGTCGTTGAAGAAGTGGCTGTCGAACGGCACCTCGTCCAGCTTGGCGACGTCCGCGAGCAACCCGGCGAGCGCGACTTCCGTGTCCGGGACGGCGGCAGTCTCCACTGCCTTCAGCTGCTGTCCCGTCATCGGCACTCCTCCGGCTGGCTTCCGCCGACCGTCCTGCCACGTATTCGTTGCCAAGGGGATGAGGTATGAAGGTGCCGGGCGGCTTCTTGCATCGTGAGCACCCCGTCTCGATAGGTGACACCGACTCTGTGAGCCCTGGTGCCGATCGCCGGATACCTCTCACATCGCCCGGCCAGGCACGGGTGGTCTGTGTCGCGCCACCGCTCACTGCGCCGCCGTGCCCGTCGCCCGGGGCAACGCCCCGGCGCGCACTGGCGCGTCCGGGGCGGCACAGCGCATACCTGGACCGGGCAACCGACGTCGAGGACCTGACAGAGGCAGTGATCGCCCTGAGCTCCGCTGCCGATTACTCAGCCATGGTCATCGTGCCTCGGCTGTGGCGCGCTCGCCACGCGAGGAGATCCAAAGGCGGTCCCCGGTCAGTGCGGGAGTTGCACCGGCGCGGTCGTCGCGCCCACGCCCACGGCCCCGATACCGGCCGCACGCTGCCTGCTCCACTGCGCCAGGGGTTGCAGCGCGTCGATGAGGGACTGCCCTGTGTCGGTGAGGGCGTAATGCACCTGAACGGGTGTGGTCGGAATCACGGTGCGCTCGATGATGCCCAGCTTCTCCAGTTCCTTCAGCCGCTGGGACAGCAGCCGGTCGGAGATGCCGTCGATCACGCCCCGGTACTCACCGAAGCGCCGCGCACCGTGCTCCGCGGCGACCAGGATCGCGCCCACCCAGCGACGTCCGACCAGCTCAAGAGCCTCTTGGAGACTCGGGCACGAGTCGTCGTGGATGGAACTGCGCTCGAGCTGCGACACCTGACGATCTCCCTTCACACACTTACTTACTAAAGATTAGCAACTCACCGGCCTTTTGCCCGGTGGGGACGGCTGCCCGCACCGTGGTGGACATGACCGACTACGGACACCGCCTGTCGTTCGGCTTGAGCCTCACCCCGGCAGCGGACGCCTTCGAACAGGCTCAGCGACTCGCCCGCCGGGCCGACGACGACGGACTGGACTATCTCGCCGTCCAGGACCACCCCTACCAGGCCGGCTACCTGGAGACCTGGACGCTGATCAGTCACCTGTCGGCGTCGACGAGCCGCATCTCCTTCATGACCGATGTCGCCGATCTGCAGCTGCGGCCGCCCACGATGCTCGCCAAGGCGGCCGCTTCGCTGAGCCTCATCACCGGCGGCCGGGTGCAGCTCGGTGTCGGCGGCGGCGCCTTCGCCGAAGCAATCGCCTCGATGGGCGGCCTGCCGCGACGCGGCGAGAAGATGGTGGCCTTCACCGAGGAGTCGCTGCACCTGATGCACCAGGCGCTCGCCGGTGGCGTGGTGCGGATGCAGACCGCTCATCACGCGGTAACCGGCTACCACGCCGGCCCCCGGCCGCCCGCGCCGGTGCAGCTGTGGCTGGGTGCCCAGAAGAACCGGATGCTCGCGGTGACCGGCCGCTCGGCGGACGGCTGGATCTCCCCGCTGAACATCTATGTGCCTCCCGAGGAGGTGCCCTGGCGCCAGCAGCTCATCGACGACGCCGCGACGGCGGCGGGACGCGAGCCGAGTTCCGTGCGGCGCATCTACAACGTCATCGGCACGATCGGCGCGCACGGCGAGGGTCCGGGGCTGAACGGGTCCGCCGACATGTGGGCGGAGACGCTCAGCGACTGGGCGGTGCGGCTGGGCTTCGACACCTTCGTCTTCTGGCCGGCCGCCGACGCCGAGGAGCAGCTCTCCCTCTTCACTTCGGAAGTGGTTCCGGCCGTACGCGCACGTGTGGCGTCCCTCCGAGGGCAGCGATGACGACGGAGGGCACGGTGCCGGCCGAGCTGTCCGGCAAGCTGATCACTCCGTCCGACAGCCGCTACGGAGCGTACCGGTCCACGTACACCACGGTGGGCCGTCCGGCTGTCGTGGTGGTGCCGGAGTCCGCCCGCGACGTCGCGGCGGCCCTGGAGCTGGCGCGGGAGCGCGGACTCGCCGTGGCCGTGCGCAGCGGCGGGCACGGACTGGCCGGCAGCGCGACCAACACCGGAGGGCTGGTCATCGACCTGCGGCGCATGAGCCGCGTGCACGTGATCGACCGCGCCCAGCGCCTGGTACGGGTCGAGGCGGGCGCCCGCTGGGCGGAGGTCGCGCAGGAACTGACGCCGCACGGACTCGCCATCAGTTCGGGCGACCACGGCAACGTCGGCGTGGGTGGTCTGGCGACGGCGGGCGGCATCGGCTGGCTGGTCCGGCACTACGGGCTCACCGTGGACCGGATCCGCGCCGTCGAGGTGGTGCTGGCCGACGGTTCCGTGGTGCGCGCCGACGCCCGTGACGAGCCCGACCTGCTGTGGGTGATGCGCGGTGCGGGCGCCGGCGCGGGCATCGCGGTGGCCTTCGAGATCGAGGCCGTCGAGCTGCTCAACGTGGGGTACGCGCAGCTCGTCGCCCGGGTCGACGCCGAGGGCCGGGTGCTGCGGCGCTGGGACTCCGCCATGAAGGAAGCCCCCCGAGAGCTCTCGACCGCGGTGACAGTGTCCTCCCAGGGATCGATGACCGCGGCGTTCATCACCGCGATCGTCGCCACCGACAGCACGGACGCCATCCGCCGGGCGCTCGAACCCCTGCTCGGCATCGGTGACGTGACACTCCAGCAGGCAGTCGTGGCCCCGTACACGAGCCTGGTCCCGCCCCAGCATCTGCACCCCAACACGGGCCAGATGCCCTCCACCACCACCAACGGGCTGCTGACCACGATCACGCCCGCCGCGGCCCGCGCCATCGTGGGAACGGCGAGCGGATCCACGCCCGTACTGGTCCAGATGCGGTCGCTCGGCGGCGCCACCCATGACCTCGCTCCGTCGGCCACCGCCTACGCGCACCGGCATCAGCGGACCCTCGTGGTCGCCTCGACCTTCCCGCCGTACAACCGCAGGACCCTGGCCACCGCCTGGCGGCCCGTCGCCGCTCAGGCGGACGGCGCGTACGTGAACTTCGAGAGCCACCCCGACGAGGCCACGTTCGACCTCGCCTACCCGGGGCCGACCGGCGTGCGCGTCACCGAACTGTGGAAGCGCTACGACCCCGAGGGCGTCCTCCGCCCCGGCAAGTAGACCGGGCCCCCTTCACCGGCCGCACTCCCACCGTGCCGCCGAGGACCGCCGCCGAGCCGGCGGACCCCCTCCAGACCCGGAGGACGGATCTCCATCGCGCCGGTCCTCCGCATGCAAAGAAATCTGTACTCAGGAGACATCACAGACATGGCACACCTGCTGCACATCGACTCCAGCATCCAGGGCGACCAGAGCGTCAGCCGGAAGCTGACCGCGCGTGCCGTCGAGGCGTGGAAGGCGGCCAACCCAGGCGGGTCGGTCACCTATCGTGACCTGGGCAGCAACCCGCTGCCCCACCTCGACAGCACGACCGCGCACGCCGGTTTCGTCGCGCCGGACGACAGGACGCCCGCGCAGGCCGCCTCCTGGGCTCTGGTCGAAGAGGTCGTCGGGGAGATCAAGGACGCCGACACCATCGTCCTCGGCCTTCCGCTCTACAACTACGGCGCGCCCAGCAGCGTCAAGGCCTGGGTGGACCACCTGATCGCCCCGGGGCTCTCTCTCGACCCGGAGACCCGTGAACCGCTCCTCGGCGGCCGGGAGTTCCTGGTGATCGCCACGCGTGGTGGCGGCTACGGCGCCGGTACTCCCCGCGAGGGCTGGGACCACGCCGAACAGTGGCTGCCGCACGGTGTGTCCATGGCGGGCCTGGAGCCGGAGTTCATCATCGCCGAACTGACCCTGGCTCACGTCACCCCCGCCATGTCGGAGTTGATCCCGCTCGCGGAGAAGAGCCTGGCGCGCGCCGAGGAGGACATCGACGCACGGTGGGCACGGGGTCCGCTCGCCGCGTGAGTCACCCCGCCCGCCGGGGTTTCCCGGCGGGCGGAACCCCACCGGCCGGGAAACTCCGGCGTCGGACCGTGCCGGACCGGCCTCACACGTCGGTGAAGTCGGTGCTCCGGGTCACGTGCTCCCAGGCGTCGCGCTCGTCCTGCGTCGACTTGGCCGCCTCGTTGAGCCGGTCGACGGTGTCGTTGCCGAACGCCAGCCGCAACGGCGTCCTCTCGTCGGCCAGCGCGGACACGATCGCGGTGGCGATCTTCACGGGGTCGCCCGGCTGCCTGCCCGTGACCTCCTCCACGTGGGCCCGCAGACCGCCCACCGTGGCCTCGTAGTCGGCGATGCGTGCGGACTCGCTGATCGCCGCACCGGCGAAGTTCGTCCGCATCGCTCCCGGCTGTGCGATCAGCACTTTGATCCCCAGCGGTGCGACCTCCTGGGCCAGCGAGATGGACAGGCCCTCCAGAGCGAACTTGCCGGCCGAGCAGGCCGACATCCCCGGCACCGATATCTGCCCGCCGAGGCTGCTGATCTGGACGATCGCGCCGCTGCGCCGCTCGCGCATGTGCGGCAGGACCGCCCTGGTGAGCGCGGCGGGGCCGAAGAAGTGGAGCTCCATCAGCGGCCGGAGCTCGGCCTCCGTGGTCTCCTCGACGGCACCGATGTGGCCCCGGCCGGCGGCGTTGACGAGCACGTCGATCCGTCCGTACCGCTCGATGACGCCGTCCACGACCGCCTCGACGCGCTCCGGGTCCGTGACGTCCATACCGACCGCCTGAGCCCGGCCGGGGTGGGCGGACGCCAGTTCCCCGGCACCCTCGGTGCGGCGATCGGCCAGCACGACCGTGTCACCGGCGTCCAGCGCCACCCGCGCGATTTCACGACCGAGCCCCGAGGCCGCGCCCGTGACCAACCAGATTCGTCCCATGACGATCTTCCTCTCACATCCGAAACGAAAGGGTGACGTGTCACCCTTGATGTAGCGGGATGATGCCTCACCCTTCGGAGGCAGGGCAACGACAAGAGATGGATGACACATCATCCTGTAGGTCCGGTTCAATGGCCGGTCAGTGGTGGACGTGGCCGCCGGGCGGGTTCCGTCCGCGCCGCGCCCCCAGGTGGACACGTCATCCCCTTGCTAAACTTCGGCGCATGACCGATCCCGCGGAGCTGAGCGAGCGTGAGCGCCGCGCCTGGCACGGATTCCTCACCATGCAGGAGGACCTTCGCCGCCATCTGAACCGGCAACTCCTCCAGGACTCGGGCCTGTCACTGCCGGACTACGCGGTGCTGAGCACCCTGGCCATGCAACCGGACGAGTCACTGCGGGTCTTCGAACTGCGCGAGCGCCTCCGATGGGAGAAGAGTCGCCTCACCCACCAGATCTCGCGGATGATCTCGCGCGGGCTGCTCGAACGGCGGACCTGCGCCGAGGACACCCGGGGCAGCCATGTCGCCCTCACCCCGCAGGGGCGTGAGTCGATCAGCAAGGCCACGCCCCTGTATCTGGGCGACGTGCGCCGCACCTTCCTCGACGCGGTCAGCCCGCGGCAACTCGACGCGCTGGCCGCCCTGTCCGAGGCGGTGCTGGAGAACATCAGGGAGCGGGAATCGGCGGGCGACTGATCGAAACGGACGCGCGGAAGGGTGACGCGTCGCCACCCTTGGTCGAAAAACTGACGGCCGACCATGGCTGGCGCCATGGTCGGCCGTCGTTCGTTCCCGCCGCCCCGGAACCCCGTCGGGCGGCGGGCACCGACGTCACTCGCCGGGGAACATGAAGTCCTTCGGGCTGAGGGCGCGGTCGACGATCCGGGTGTCGCCGATCCAGCCGTAGAAGCCCTGGCCGTACTTCTCCGCGAACTGGGTGCCGCCGATGACGAACGGCTTGCCCATCGTCTCGATGCCGGTGGCCGGCTGGGACGGGTTGCGGGCGATCTTCGAGCCGTCCACGTACATCACGGTGCGCCGGCCGTCGTTGACCAGGGCGATGTGGGTCCAGCGGCCCACGGGCAGGGCGTGGCTCCACGAGGTGGGGTCGGCGTCCTGCACGTCCGGGTAAAGGACGAACTGGAGGAACCGCTCCGGCGTGACGTTGAGGCTGCAGGTGGGTTCCTCCTTCGACCATCCCGTGGTCTTGCCCGCGTCGCCGTTGCGGCCTTCCCAGCTCAGGATGCCCATCCAGGCGTGGTCGCCCTCGAACGGCTCCGGCAGCTTGATGAACGTCTCGATGGTGAAGCCGGCCCGGAACTTCATGCCGTTCAGGGGTGCCGTGGGCTTCGTGGTGAGGATCGCGCCCCGGTCCGGCTGCTTGCCGCCGTCGAAGCGCAGGCTGGCGTGGGCGGGCTGGTCGACGTGGTGGTCGCCGGACCAGGTCAGGACCTCGGCGGCGCTGGTGTGCAGCAGCCGCACGGCCAGGTCGTTGCCGTTCCCGCTCAGGTCGCGGGCCACCGTGCCCGCGGAGACGGGGGAGCCGGGGCGACCGGCACCGTCCAGTCCGTCCTTGTCGAAGCGCCAGTAGGCCACCGTGCCGCGCGGCATCACGCGGTGCGCCGGGCGCGGCTTCGGCGGGACGACCGGGGCGAAGCCCTCGAAGCGGTCCGCGAAGTCGATCGGGAGGCTGAAGCGGTCCGTCGAACCGGTCAGTTCGAGGTTCTCCGCGCCCAGCGGAGTCCGCTTGGCCGGGTCCCGGCTGAGGAACCAGGGTGCGAACGTCTCGACGTCGATGACGTTGCGGACCATGTCGAAGGCGTAGAGCCGGATCATTCCGGCGCCACCGTAGTAGCGGTCCTGGTAGTTGGTGATGTGCACGTGCACGTCGTGCCCGGCGTCGTTGGTGAGCACCGTGCGTCCCGGCGGCCAGTAGTGGCCGCCCAGCGCCAGGAAGATCTGGTCGTTGCCGCGGACGATCCTGTCCCAGAGCCGCTGTCCGTTGCCGGACAGGTGCGCCTCACCGTCGTCGCCGGCCCAGGCGATGTCGTGAGTGGTCAGGATGGTGGGAAGGGTCGCGTGCTTGTCGAGCACGCCCTGCGCCCAGGCCAGGCCCTTGTCGGAGGCCCGCCAGTCCAGGGCCAGCACCAGCCATTCCCGGTCCGCGGCCCGAAGCACGTGGTAGCTGTTGTAGCCGTCGGGGGAAGCCCCGCCGAAGGTCGGCATGCCGCTGAACCGCTTGGGCCCGAACGCCCTCAGGTACGCGGTGTCGCCGCGCTGGTCGTCCGTGCCGCCCGCGATGTCGTGGTTGCCCGCGAGCACGCTGTAGGGGACCTTGCCGTGGATGGTCCGGAAGGTGTCCGCGGCGAGTTCGATCTCGTCTTCCGTACCGTGCTCGGTCACATCGCCGAGATGCGTCATGAAGGCGATGTTCGCCTCCGCGCGCTCGGACACCAGGTACTGGAAGGTCGCCGTCAGCGGCTGCGGGTCGGCGCTGTCGGCGTCGAAGAGGTACTGCGTGTCCGGGAGCACCGCCAGCGCGAAGCGCGGGCTCTCCGTGTCGAAGCGGCCGCCCTGTACGCCGGGTCCGGAGGACGGCGCCGCACTGGCGGTACCGGCGCCCAGCACGGTGGCGGCGGCTCCAGCCGCGGGGACGGCGACCGCTGCCTGCAGCAGGCTGCGGCGTCCCGGTCCGGGGTCGGTCGAGTTGCTCATACGATCTCCACAAGTGCGTTGATTCATCACCCGTCGTCGAAGATCGTGAGCGCCGGTGGGAAGCGTTGGGCGAAGCGTTTCTGAACACCCGACACATGAAGGCGGTCTAGACCACCAACTGGGCGGCGTGTCGCGCGTCCGGCTGCCAGGATGCGGCCAGGCCCACGTGCGCCGCCGGCGACCGGGGCACGGTCGGGGGATGTTGAGGCCGCAGCCGGGGACCCGGCGCACGGAGCGAGGACCGCGCCGCGTCGCACGCACCGAGCGGTACTCGCGGGCGCGGCGTACCGGCCCGGCTTCCTCGGTGTCCCGGCCCCCTCGGATGCTGTCGAACGCCTCGTCGCGGGCCCGCACACCCTGGCCGGGTATCCGCAGTGGGCCTCCCCTGCCCTCGACGCCGTCGGGACGCGAGGCTTCGGCCCCGCGGCGGTCGCGGCGTCAGACGTTGGGGCGGGCTCGTCTGCGCGAGGCGCGCACGGGCTTGTCGGGGCCGCTCGGCTCTCCGGCCCGGTCACCGAGGAGAGTGCGTTCGATGGCGTCGACATCTCGTGCCATCACTGTGAGCATGTCCCGGAACGCGGTTTGCGACTTCTCGGGCAGGACGGAGAGCAGTTGCCGGTCGATCCGGTCGACCTGGGAGTGCAGTTCGTCCCAGAGTTCCGCGCCCCGTTCGGTGGCGACGATGTGGCGGCTTCTGCGGTCGGCGGGGTCCGGCTTGCGTTCGACGAGTCCGGCCTCTTCCAGGTCGTCGAGCAGATACGTCATCACCGTACGGTCGATGCCGAGCCGATCGGCGATGGCACGCTGGCTGCCGGCCTGCCCCCGGACGGCAGCCGCGAGGATGAAGTAGCCCCGCGGGCCACCGGGCAGGTCCGCCACGGTCGCCTCGACGGCCTTCGCGTACGCACGGAAGATCACACCGATGGCGAACCCGAACTCCTCCTCCAGCTGAGGAGCCCCGGTCGAAGAGTCTGCAGGACCACCCGCACGTTTCGAAGTCACGTCGGCCACCCTAGGACATGCCCGTCGGGCGGTTCTCCCGGGCGTGCCGCTCGCGAGGGCGTCCGCGGCCGGCCTACCCCGGTCCGGTCGGCTGACCCGGACGGACACTCGCGCCGCCGGCGGAGCGCCGGCGCCGCCTGAACGTCCGCAGTCCCGCGAGGATGGCCAAGGCGGCGACGGCGGCGGCGAGCACGCTGAGAAGGCCCGCTGAGTGCAGGAACTCGGTGGCGGCCGCGCCCGCGAAGTATCCGAGGAGCACGCTGCCGATCCCCCACACGATCGACGCGAGAGAGCTGAAGACGAAAAAGCGGCGGTAGGGCGTGGCGGACGCACCGGCGGCGAAGGGGAGAAAGGCCCGGACGAACCCGATGAACCGGCCGGTGAACACGGCCGTTCCTCCGTGTCTCACCAGGAACTCCTGTGACCGCCGCACATGCGGGTCCAGACGGGGTCGAGGCCGTCGTGCCTTCCTCGGACGTCGACGGCACCGGCGGCCCAGCGCGTACCCGGCGTTGTCACCGAGGATGCCCCCGGCCACCACGGCGACGGCGAGAGCCACCGGATCGAGGTCGCCCCGGCCGGCGAGAGCGGCGGCGAGGAGGATGACGGTCTCACCGGGAACCAGCAGGCCGACGAAGGCACTGGTCTCGCCGACCGTCACGGCGAACACGATGAGATACGACCACCAGCCGGCCGCTTCGATCAGGGCGTCGAGGTCCATGGTCAGTCCACCTGCCGGTGCGCCGTGGAGTCCGCGCCGGGCGACGCGCCGCGGGCGTGCCTGCGGTCGGGACGCCGGTCAGGCAGGAGCGCCGTGGCCTGCCAGGCCAGCACCGGCACGCCACCGGCCAGCAGTGCGCCGAGCACTGGGCGTTCCGCGGTGAGCGCCGCCGAGGCGACGACCAGCGCGATCACCGCCACGACAGCGGCACGGGCCCAGGCCGCCGTGACGGCGGCGCCCAGCACGAGTGCCGTCAGCACGTACCAGCTCGCTCGCACACCGGGCATGTCCAGATAGCCCTCGATGAGCGCTGTCTCATGCGGCGACCACGGCCGGGTCGAGGCGAAGACGCCGAAGCCCGCGGCGCTGGCCAGCAGCAGGGCCAGGGCGCCGCGGGCGTAGAGGTCCTGGCGCCGCTGGGCCGTCCAGAACAGGGTCAGTGCCATCAGGGGCCAGTGGGCGACGGTCTGGACGGCGGAGACCGCCGGGTTCCCGTTCATGGCCAGGAGCACTGCGGGGATCAGGGCGGCGCCCGCTGCCGCCGCGGCGTCGCGGGCCGGCCGCCGCACGGCCGTCTCCCGCGTCGGTCCGGGGTCGGGTTCCGTCCGGTGACGCACTCGACGAGGGCGTATGCCGACCGAGCTCACCGGATCGCTCCCGTCGAAGGGAGCAATGAAATCGAGGGGTACCTCATATTCACTCGGCCACAATAACCCGAGGCACCCCTCCGCTTTCTGTTGGCCTCATCACAGACGAACGGCGGCAGACGGCACGGGCGGCCGCCGAACGGAGCGGCCCGGCCGCGCACGGACCGAAGTCCGCACACGGCCGGGCCGTGTTCCGGAACACCGAATCCTCATCCGTGTCTCCGGAACGGAAACGGGGTGCGAGGAGAACGGGAGAACGGGGAGAACGAAATGAACCGGAGATCGAGGACACGCCGCACAGGCATCGTCGAACTGCCCTCGGCGTGCCGGCCGGTTCAGCCCCTGGCCGGTTGGGCGTAGAGGCTCTTGCCGCCGCAGACGTACATCACCTGACCGGTGACGGCACGGCTGGCGGGACCCGCGAAGTAGTGGGCGGCCCAGGCGACGTCGGCCGGGGCACCGATCGTCCCCATGGGCTGTGCCGTCAGGAGCCGGTCCATGACCTCCTGCGGTTCCCGGCGCAGCAGCGGTGTGTCGATCAGTCCGGGCGCCAGGCAGTTCACGGTGATGCCGTACTTCGCCAGCTCGATGGCGAGGGACCGTGTGGCGGAGACCACGCCGCCCTTGGAGGTGGCGTAGGCGAGCTGCCCGTACCAGCCGAGCCAGGCCCGGGAGGCGATGTTGATGATGCGCCCGGTACGACGGGGGATCATGGAGCCGGCCGCGGCCTGGCTGCACAGGAACACGCCGGTCTGGTTGATGGCCTGCGTCCGGTCCCACTCCTCGTCCGTGATGCGGCGGACTCCCCGGTCGACGCTGATGCCCGCGTTGTTGACGAGGATGTCCACCGGGCCGAGTTGCGCGTCGACCGCGGCGAACAGTCCGGTGACCGCCGCGCGCGAGCTGACGTCGACGGGCAGCCCGACGGCCGTGGCACCGGTGTCGGCGATCTCCCGGGCCGCGGTCCGGGCCCGTTCCTCGTCGATGTCGGCTATCGCCACCTTCGCGCCGGCTGCGGCGAAGTCGCGGGCGATGGCCCAGCCGATGCCGCTGGCTCCGCCGGTGACCACCGCGACCTGTCCGTCGAGATCCATGGTGTGTCCTTCGGTATTGATCATGGTGGGTCCTAGACGGAGAGGCTCGACAGAAGACTCGCGCCGCCGCAGCAGTTGAGCACCTGGCCGGTGATGTAGCCGCTGCGGGAGTCCAGGAAGAAGGCGGTGGTCTCCGCGATGTCGTCCACGGTGACCGGCTGCGGGGTCAGCGCCTCGGGCTCGTACAGGTGCGTGTTCTCGGGGCGTCCGGCCGCGCGCAGGGGACTGCCCTGCGGGGGCAGCGCGGAGACCACGTTCACCGTGGTGCCCGTACGGCCCAGCTGCAGCGCGAGGCTGCGTGCCGCGGAGACGAGCGCACCGCTCTGCGCCGCCAGTTCCGGCCGGCTCGGCCAGCCGAGGCCGTCACGGCTCGCGACGACCACGATCCGGGACCCGCCCTCCTCGGGTGTGCGCAGGAAGGGGGTCAGCCGTGACACGACGGTGAGCAGCCGCTCGGCGGAGTTGCGGGTGGGTGTGCCGTCCAGGAGGCCGGGTTCGTAGACGAACGCGTCGACCGGGCCGGTGGGATCGGCGAAGACCGCGTGGGTCTCGACGACGTGACCCGCCGACTTCAGACGGGTCGTGATGGCGCTCGCCGTGGCGGTGCCGGCCGGGTCCAGGACGAGGGCGCGACGGGAGGTGAGTGGGGCGGACATCGAACTGGGCCTTTCAGTCGGCGGTGAGGATGTGCACGGAGCAAGCACCGTTGTCGACACCGAAGATGCCGCCACCCGTCACATGGGTGAGCGCCACGGAGGCGCCGGGCACCTGCAACGCGCCCGCCTGGCCGGTGAGCTGCCAGTACGCCTCGCAGATCTGGGTGGTTCCGGTGGCGCCCACCGGGTGGCCGCGGGACATCAGGCCGCCGCTCGGGCTGACCGCGACCCGGCCGTGCCGGTCGAACTCACCGTCGCGCACGGCCTGGTACGCCTTGCCGCGCTCGACGAGGCCGAGCGCCTCGGAGTGCAGGAGCTCGGCGATGCTGAAGGCGTCGTGCAGCTCGACCAGGTCGAGGTCGGCCGGGCCCAGTCCCGCCATCGCGTAGGCCGCCTTCGCGGTGCGCTCGGTGATGTCGGGCCATGTCATGTCCCGGTACTGGGTGTGGAAGGTGCCGGAGCGGACCACGCTGGCGCGGAGCCGGACGCTCGGCGTGTCCAGCTGCGCGGCGAACTCCTCGGAGCACAGCAGCACCGCGGCGGCGCCGTCGCTGTTGGGGCAGCAGTGCAGCAGGCGGAGCGGGTCGGCGACGGGCCGGGACTCGGCGACGTCCTGTGCGGAGATCTCGCGCTGGAAGTGCGCCCGCTCGTTGTCGGCGCCGTTGGCCCGGTTCTTCACGGAGACCGCGGTCAGATCGTCCACCGTGGCACCGAAGTCGTGCAGATAGCGCTGGGCGCGCATGGCGTAGGCGGCGGGCATGATGACGCCCTGCTCGATCTCGATGTCATTGGTCGTCAGGGGCAAGGTGCCCCCGCCGAAGCCCGACAGGTTCTCTGCGCCCACCGCGATCACGGCCTGCGCGGCACCGGAGGCCACCGCCTGCCAGGCGAGATGCACCGCGGACGCGCCGCTCGCGCAGGCGTTCTCCACGGTGAAGACGGGTTGCCCCGACACGCCCACGCGCTGCAGGATCCGCTGGGCCAGCAGGGAACCGCCGTAGGACGAGCCGACGAAACCGGTGTCCACGGCGTCCGGGGTGATCCCCGTCGTGTCGAGCAGGGCGCGGACGGCACGGTGGCCGAGCTCGGCCGCGTTGAGGTCGCGGTGCTTGCCGAAGGGGTGGACGGCGGCGCCGGCGACATGGACGGGCTTCATCGCTGTTCTCCGGTGGGTGCGGGCTGGTCGTCGATCGGGGTCACGGCGTAGGACAGGACCGCGCCTTCGGCGGAGTCGGCGATCGGTGCGACCGTCAGTTCCACCTCGGTGCCGGGGGTCAGGGCACGGTCGGACGAGGGGCTGTGGGCGAGAATGCGGACACCGCTGATGTCGACGTACGCCAGCACGTAGGGCGCCTGGAAGCCGCGCGGGGCGGTCCTGACGACGCTGGAGGCGTAGACGGTGCCGCGGGTGTCGCTGGTGACGTCCTCCACATCGTCGGAGGCGCAGGTCGAGCAGGTGTCGCGGGGCGGGAACCAGCGGCCGGCGCAGGCACGGCAGACGGTGACGGTGAGGGTGGTGCGCTCACCGTCCTGCTGGGTCCAGGCGGCGCCGACCTGGCGGGCCACCGCGGGTGTCGGGGATGCTGACATGGGTTCTTGTCCTTCCTCGGGCCGCTTCAGCGGCCGTGGTACTCGGGGGGACGCCGCTCGGCGAAAGCGGTCCGTCCCTCCACCCGGTCGTCGGTGTCTCGCAGGACACCCCACAGGAGTTGTTCGACGGCCACGGACTGGGTCAGGGGCATGTCCTGGGTGCGGTCGGCGAGAGCCTTCAGGCTCTTGATCGCGAGGGGTCCGTTGGCGGTGATCCGGTCGGCCAGCTTCAGGGCCGCGGGCAGCAGGTCCTCGGCCGGGACGAGGTCGCTGACGAGGCCGACGCGGTGGGCCTCCTCGGCGCCGATGCGGTCACCGGTGAGGATCATCTTCATCGCCACGGCCCGCGGGACCGCGCGCAGCAGCTTGGAGACCCCGCCCACCGCGGGCACACTCGCCCAACGGGCCTCCGGCAGGCCGAACGTGGCGTTCTCACTGGCGATCCGCAGATCGCAGTCGAGTGCGATCTCGGCTCCGCCCCCCAGCGCGTGCCCGTTGACGGCGGCGATGAGCGGCTTGCCGATGTTCAGTTCGCTGAGCGTGATGGCCCGTACGTACAGACCGTCGTCGACGCTCTGCTCGTAGGGCGCGAAGTACGCCTGTGCGAAGGAGGTCTGCGGGGGAAGCGTCTTCTTCAGGTCCGCGCCCGTGCAGAAGGCACGGTCACCGGTGCCGGTGATGATGCCGACGGCGAGCGTCGGGTCGTCGCGGAAGTCGCGCAGGACCTGGTTGAGGGCGCGCATCGCCTCGACGTCCAGGGCGTTCAGCGCTTCCGGGCGGTTGAGCCGGACGACCAGGGTCCGGCCGGCGCGCTCTGTCTCGATGGCCATGTCAGCCCACGACTCCTTGTGCTGCGAGGTGCTCGTACTCGTCCGGTGTCAGTCCCAGCAGGTCCAGGCAGACGTCGCGGGTGTCGGCGCCCAGCACAGGGGCCGGCCCGCGAAGGTGGCCAGGGGTCTCGGACAGCCGGTAGGGGATGTTGTCGTACACGCTGGAGCCCATCTCGGGGTGCTCCAGGGTCTTCCAGTGGTCGCGCGCGTTCAGCTGGGGATCCGCGAGGATCTGCGCCGCGTCGCTGACGACCGCCGCCGGAACTCCCGCGGCGCTCAGGGCGTCGGCCAGTTCCGACGCTTCCCAGGTCGAGGTGGCGTCGGCGACGAGCGCGTCGAGTTCCCGTCGGGCCGCCCAGCGGCCGCCCGGCGTGGTGTGACCGGGTTTCGCCGCCCATTCCGGAGCGCCGAGCACCTCGACCAGGGCCTGCCACTGCTGGTCGGTGAACACGCCGACGGCGCACCAGCGGTCCTCCCCCGCACACGGGTAGACGCCGTGCGGGGCTGCGGCGCCGTCCTCGTTGGCCGAGCGGTCGACGCGCCGGCCGGCCGCCGCCGCCAGCAGCGCGGGGCCGATGACGTTGGTGGTCGACTCCAGTTGCGCGAGCTCGATGTACTGGCCCTGGCCGGTCCGGCGCCGGCGGCGCAGAGCCGCGAGTACCGCGACGGCGGCGTGCAGGGGGTTGGGCACGTGGTCGGGGTAGTTGGTCCCCGTTCCGACCGGCGGCCGCTCGGGGTGGCCGGTGAGACCCAGCAGCCCGCCGGCCGCCGCGATGGTCAGGCCGTAACCGCGAAAGTCCCGGTGCGGCCCGGTGTTTCCCTGCATGGGCATTTCGAGGTACACGATGTCCGGCTTCACCGCGACGGCGTCCTGGTAGCCCAGCCCGAGCCGGTCCATGGTGCCGGGTGTGAAGTTGCTGGCGACGACGTCGCTCCTGGCCATCAGGTCGAGCGCCAGTTCCTTGCCCCGAGGGGACTTGAGGTCCAGGCAGACGGAGCGCTTGCTCGAATTGCGGTTGGCGAAGTAGCCGCTGCGGTTCGGGCCGGGGCGGCCGTCGCGGAACGGCGCCATGCTGCGGATGGGGTCCGTGCGGGTCCGTGATTCGATCTTGATGACGTCGGCGCCGTGGTCGGCGAGCGGTTTGGTCAGGAAGGGCCCGGCACCGACCCAGGTGAAGTCGGCGACGCGCACCCCTTCGAGCGGCAGTCGGGAGGACATCGGCTACTCCTTGCTGTGTGCGGTGGTTCGGGCGGCCGCGGGCAGCGCGTCCAGCACGGCCCGTGTGTCGGCGCCCGGTCGTGCCGGGGGGATGCCGGGCGCGACGTCGAGACCCTCGAAGCGGTAGGGGGAACCCGGGAAGGCGAGGGTCCTGCCGTCGACCGTCATCGGGCGGAAGAAGCCGCGTTCGACCAGCTGCGGGCTGGCCAGGAGATCGTCCGGCGTCGAGACGGGGGCGATGCTGATGCCCCTGCTCTGCCCGTCCTCGTACAGCTCCCGCTTCGTGCGCGGCGCCGCGAAACGCTCGAAGAGATCCCGGAACGTACGCACCCCCTCGGCGCTGCGCCGCCAGTCGCGCGCCAGCCAGCGGGGCTCGCGCAGCGTCGCGGCGCCCGCGACACCGGCGCCCTCCAGCCACTCGGTGATCGCGTTCCAGGCGAGGGGCAGTCCGCCGAGGCCGCCCACCAGGTAGACCCACCCGTCCGAGCAGGCGAACAGCCCGGTACCGGCTTCCACCGGACCCGACCCGACGCGGTGGCGCACGGACTGCTCCAGGTCGACGTACTGCACGGCGTTCTCCAGCGAATGGGCCACGGCTTCCTGCGCCGAGACGTCCACGATCTGTCCGCGTCCCGTCTCCTCCAGGACCAGTACGGCGATCAGGGCGGCCGTGGCGGCGTGCACGCCCGAGATGATCGAGGTCTGGTTGCCCCAAGCGCGGACGGGCGGCAGGTCGGGGTCCCCGGCCAGCGCGAGCAGGCCGCCCGCGGCGAGCAGGGTGAGGTCGGAGGCGGGGCGGTCGGCCCAGGGCCCGGTGAGGCCGAAGGGGCTGATGGACACATGGACCAGCGCCGGGTGCCGCCGCGTGACGTCCGCCGGGCGCAGACCGCGCTCGCGCAGCCGTCCCGGCCCCTCACTGGTGAGCAGGACCTGTGCCGTGCCGAGCAGGTTCTCCAACTGCTCGGCCCGGTCGGCGTCGGACCCTTCGAGGATCACGCTGCGCTTGCCGGCCTCGGTGAAGGCGAAGGCGAGGCTCAGGCCCCCCTCGGTGAGCGGGGGGACGGCCCGTTCGGGGGCGCCGCCCGCTGGTTCGACCTTGATGACGTCGGCTCCCAGATCGGCGAACAGCCGTCCCGCGTAGGTGCCGAGGCCGGTGCTGAGGTCGACGACCCGGATGCCGTCGAGCGGGGTGAGGGGCGTCGTGGCGTTCACGGTCGTCACCCCGCCACCACCGTGAGCGCGGCCCAGCTGACGACCGGTGCGGCCAGGACGAGGCCGAAGCCCCACTTCATGAGTTGCCGATAGACCATGGCCTGTTGTTCCTTGGGAGCGTTGGCGACCACCATGGCGCCGTTGGTGGAGAAGGGGCTGCTGTCCACGACCGAGGAGGAGATGGACAGGGCGGCCACCAGACCGATCGCGCTGACCTGGCCGGTGGCGAGCAGCGGTACGGCCAGCGGGAT
This sequence comes from Streptomyces cadmiisoli, assembly GCF_003261055.1. Lineage (NCBI taxonomy): Bacteria > Bacillati > Actinomycetota > Actinomycetes > Kitasatosporales > Streptomycetaceae > Streptomyces > Streptomyces cadmiisoli. The sequence continues at coordinate 8,083,989 of NZ_CP030073.1, read as the reverse complement.
GAGCGCGCCGAGGATCCCGGTCGTCGAGGCGAAGGCCGACACGACGGCGCCGATGTAGCAGATCAGCAGGGCGGCCAGGAGCGGGGCGTCCACCTCGGAGATCGCGTCGCCGAGGTACTCGACGGTGCCCATCTCCTGCATCAGCGCGACGTAGGTGACGATGCCGCACACCAGCAGCACGACACCCCAGTTGATCTGGCTGACGGCGTCCTTGGCGCTGCCGGGTGACAGAAGGGTCAGCAGCACGGCCGCGGTCAGGGACATCAGCCCGACGTCGAGGTCGAACACCAGGGCGCCGACGACGAGCGCGACCATGCTGCACAGGGTGACGACGCGGTCCCGGTTCAGCGACAGCCCGTCGGTGACGGCGGTCTGCGGCGGCTCGGTGGCGAGGACGGTGGTGGTGCCGGACGGCGAGTGGTGCGGCTCGCGGCGGCCGGACGTGCCTCCGGTGCCGCCGCTGTCGGAGCCCTTGACTCCGACGGTCATGAGCTGCCGGCCGCCGAACGCCAGGTAGATGCCGACCCCCAGCAGCACGTTGAAGATCAGGTTCGCCAGGAACAGGACGGTCGGGTCGCCGGCGATCCCGCTGCTGTCGACGACACCGTTGGTCACGACACCCAGGACTCCGATGGGGGAGAAGTTCCCGGCGGCGGAGCCGTGGACGACCATCAGGCCCATCAGCAGGGGGTTGATGCCGTACCGGACGGCGAAGGTCATCCCGATCGGGGCGATGATCGCGACGGCCGCCGGGCTGACCGCGCCCAGCGAGACGAGCACGCAGCTGATGGTGAACATCACCCAGGGAATCGCGGCCACCCTGCCGCCGACGACTCGTACGGCGGCCTGGACGAGCCACTCGACCGTGCCGTTGTTCCTGGCGATGGCGAAGAGGTAGGTGACACCGACCAGGATCACGAACAGCTCGGCCGGAAAGCCCGCGAGCACTTCGGGAGTCTCCATCCCCAGCGTCGCGGCCCCCACGGCGAACGACGCGACCAGGGCGAGAGCACCGAGGTTGACGGCGCGAAGCGTGCCTATCAGGAAGATCGCCAGCAACGCGACGATCGACACGAGTTGTTCGGACAAGCGTGTCTCCTTGAAACCGGATCTTGCTGCCGTCCGGCCGGACGTCCGCTGCGGGCACGGACGGAGGCATCGGACGGAGGGCATCGGCACCAGAAACTTCGAGATCTCGAAGTTAACTCCGCATTTACGTAGCAGTGATGCTAAGGAGGCAGCAAGGAGCCGTCAAGAGGCCGGATCCCGTGGCCCGCCTCCTGCGGGCCTCATCTGCTCCTTCGACGCCCCAAAGGCCCGAGCAGGGGGAACGGGCGACGGGCAGAGCCCGCACCGGGTGGGACCCGGACTCGAATAGGGTTTCTGCCGAGACGGCCGGCGCACGCGTACCGGTCCCGTCGACCGCCGCAGAAAGAGGAGTCGTCGATGAATCCGGCCCGCATCGACAGGGCGCTGGGGATCCTGGGTTATCTGGCCCAGCACCAGGAGGGGTGCACGCTCAAGCGCCTCAGTGACGATCTCGAGCTGCCGATGAGCAGCGCGCACGACCTGCTGCAGACGCTCGTCGGGCTGGACGCGGTGAAGATGCTGGGCCAGCGCACCTACGCGCTGGGACCGCGGTCGGTCGTCCTCGCGCTGTCGATCGTCGACAGTGTCGATCTACGGCATGTCAGCCAGCCGTACCTCGCCGACCTGTGCGAGGAGATCAACGAGAACACGTATCTGGCCGTGCGCAGCGGGTCGAGCGTCGTCTACGCCGACCGGCACGAGGCGGGGCAGACCCTGTCCGTGGTGATGAAGCTCGGCGGCGGCCGCCCCCTGCACGGCTCCAGCGTCGGCAAGCTGATGGCCGCCTACAACCCGGACCTGGAGCAGCGGGTCCTTCAGGCCGCCCGACTCGAACAGTTCACCCCGCACACCCTGGTGGACCGCGAGCGGCTGCGCACCGAGTACGAGATCATTCGCGCCCGGTCGTACAGCGTCAGCGACGGGGAGAGCGTCGAGGGCATCCTCGGCCTGGCGACGCCGATCGTCGACGCCGCCGGCTCCGTCAGCGCCGCGGTGCACGTGTCCGCTCCCAGGGGACGCCTCTCCGCGGACCGGCTGCCGTTCGTCGTCTCGGCCATGTCGCTCGCGGCTGCGCAGATCTCACGGCAGTTGGGCGCCGCCGAGGACACGGTTCCGCTGCGCACCATCGACGAGATCCGCGACTTCGAACAGCGCCGCAGGAACGGGAAGTAGCGGCGGCACCTCGTCGGCTCAGAGGAGTTGGTCGATCGTGAACGGGAGGGAGCGCAGACGGCGGCCCGTGGCGTGGTGGATCGCGTTGCCGATGGCTGCCGCGACGCCGACCAGTCCGATCTCTCCGACGCCCTTGGTACCCAGTGCGCTGGCCGGGTCCGGCGCGCCGCAGAAGATGACGTCCATGTCGGGAACATCCGCGTTGACGGGCACGAGGTAGTCGCCGAAGGTCGCGTTGGCGATACGTCCGGTGCCGGGGTCGGTCGCGGTCTCCTCGAACAGGGCCTGACTGATGCCGCCCACGGTGCCGCCGACGATCTGGCTCGCGGCGGTCTTCTCGTTGAGGATCCGGCCGCCGTCGACGGCGGAGACCGCCCGGGTGACCCGCAGCAGACCCAGCCCGGGGTCGATCCGCACCTCCACGAACTTGGCCGCGAAGGCACCGGCCGTGGCCTTGCCCAGCTGCTGCGCCTCGGGCGGAGTGCTCCGGCCGTCGGCGCTGATCTCCTCGAGCCCGTGCCGGCCGAGGATGTCGGTGAAGCTCTCGCCCCGGTCGGGGGCGTCGGTACGGTACAGACGGCCCTCCCCCGTCGTCACGTCATCGGGGCCGGCACCGCGCAGCGGCGACGCCTCGTCGTCGCGGACGATCTCGAGGAACTCCCTGACGAGGTTGCCGCACGCGGTGTGCAGCGCGTTGCCCAGCGCCCCGGTCAGACCGGAACCGCCGGCCTGCGGCGCGTAGGGCATGTCGGAGTCCCCGAGGTCGAACCGGACCCGGTCGATGTCCAGACCGAGGAGCTCGGCGGCGAGTTGCGTCATCACCGTGTAAGTCCCGGTGCCGATGTCGGTGGCGGCGCTGCGCACGAAGGCCGACCCGTCGCGGCGCACGGAGACCCGCGCCTGGCAGGGCACCTGGTAGAAGGGGTAGCTCACCCCGGCCATGCCGTATCCGATCAGCCAGCGGCCGTCGCGCATGGACCCGGTTTCCGGGGTGCGTCGGGACCAGCCGAACCGTTCCGCGCCCCGCGTGTAGCACTCCCGCAGGGCCTTGCTCGACCAGGGCAGTCCGAGCACGGGGTGGACCTCGGTGTAGTTCCGCAGACGGAACTCCAGCGGATCCATGCCGACGGCGTGGGCCGCTTCGTCGATGGCGCACTCGAGGGCGAAGTTCCCCTGTCCCTCGGCGGGGGCGCGCATGGACCCCGGGCAGGGGACGTTCAGCCGCGCCTGCCGGTCACGGGTCAACACGTTGGGGCACGTGTAGGCGACCGCCGAACCGAGGGAGACCGGCTCGTAGTCGTCGTCCTCCATCGCCACCGACGAGATGCCGCGGTGCTCGATGGCGACGAGGTCGCCGGCCGCGGTGACGCCGATCTTGATGTGCTGGACGCTGTTGGGCCGGTGTCCCACCGAGGTGAACATCTGCGGCCGGGTCAGCACCAGCTTCACCGGGTGCCTGACCTCGCGGGCGGCCAGCGCGGTCAGCACGGTGTGGGGCCACACCCGCAGGCCGGCGCCGAAGCCGCCGCCCACGTACGGCGCGAGGACCCGGATGCCGCTCTCGGGGATCTTGAAGATCGCGGCGAGTGAGTTGCGTACGTTATGCGGCCACTGGGTGGAGTCGTGGACCGTCAGCGAGTCACCGTGCCAGGATGCGATCGTCGCCATCAGACCGAGCGGGTTGTTGGTGTTGTCAGGGGTCGTGTACCGGCCCTCGACCACGGCGTCCGCGGCGGCGAACCCGGCCGCGACGTCGCCGCGCTCGGTGTCCAGTCCCCAGGGATCGACCAGGATCTCCGCCCGGGGATCCTCCACGTCCAGCAGCGCCTCGGTCGGCTCGTACTCCACCCGCACCAGGGAGGCGGCGTGCCGGGCCTGTTCGAGACTGGCGGCCACGACGACGGCGACGGGCTGGCCGTAATGCAGAATCCGGTCGTCCTGCATGGGCGCCGGCGGCGACGGGCCGAGCAGCGTCATCGGCCCGCGTTCCAGCTGCGGCGCGGTCAGATGTGTGATCACCGTGAGGACGCCGGGAGCGGACTGGGCCGCGGACGCGTCGATGCGGCGGATGCGTCCCGCGGCGATCGTGCTGCCCACGAGGGCGGCGTGCACCATGCCCGGGTAGCTGAAGTCGTTGGGGTAGGGGGCCGACCCCGTGACCTTCAGTGGGGCTTCCACACGGTCCAGCCCTGCACCGACGACCGTGCGAGCGCCTTCGACAGTGGTCATGACGGAACTCCCGCGACGGTCTCCAGCGCACGCACCAGGGTGCGCTTGGCCAACTCCACCTTGAACGCGATTCCGGGCAGCGTCCTGGCTCCCTCCAGCGCCGCCTCGGCCGCCGCGCGGAACGTCTCACCGCTCACCGCGGCCCCGCGGAGCACCTCTTCGGCACCCCAGGCCCGCCACGGGACGGTACCCACCCCGCCCAGACCGACGCGGGCCTCCCGGACGGTGTCACCGTCCAGCAGCAGAGCCACGCCGGCCGAGGTCAGCGCGAACTCGTAGGACACGCGGTCGCGCACCTTGAGATAGTGCGACCTCGTTCCTTCCGGCAGCAGCGGGATCTCGACCTCGGTGATCAGCTCACCGTGCTCCAGCACGTTCTCGATGTGCGGTGTCGTGCCCGGCGGGAGGTAGAACCGCGTCAGGGGGATCGACCGCGAGCCGTTCCTGCCCTGCACGTGCACCACGGCGTCCAGCGCGACGAAGGGCACCGCCACGTCCGAGGCGTGCAGCGCGATGCAGTGCTCGCTCGTCCCCAGGATCGCGTGCATGTGCTGGTTGCCGGTGATCGCGGCACACCCCGAACCGGGGCTGCGCTTGTTGCACGCGGCGACCGTCGGGTCGCGGAAGTACCGGCAGCGGGCACGCTGCAACAGGTTGCCGCCGATGGTGGCCATGTTCCGCAACTGAGTGGAGGCGCCCAGCAGCAGCGCCTCACGCACGAAGGGGAGCCGTTCGCGCAGCAGGGTGTCCGCCGCCAGTTCCTCCATGCTCGTCAGCGCACCCACATGCACGGACGTCTCCCCGTGCATGATGCCCCGCAGCGGCAGCCGCGTGATGTCGACGAGCCGGTCGGGCTCCAGCACCCCGTCCTTCATCAGATCCAGTTGTGTGGTGCCCCCGGCGAGAAACGACGCGTCCGGGTCCGCGGTCACCACCGCGACCGCCTGTTCGGCGTCGGCGATTCGGACGTATTCAAAGGGATGCATCGTTTCCCTCCGTCACCACTTCGCGGATCGCCGCACGAATATTGGGATAGGCCCCGCAACGACAGATGTTGCCGCTCATGTACTCGCAGATGTCGTCGTCGGTGCCGGCCCGGCCCTCGGCCATCAAGGACACCGCCGACATGATCTGCCCCGGTGTGCAGTAGCCGCACTGGAACGCGTCGTGCCGGGCGAATGCCTCCTGCATCGGATGGGGCTCGCCGTTCTCGGCGAGCCCTTCGATCGTGGTGATCTCGCGGCCTTCGTACTGAGCGGCCAACGCGAGACAGGCCACGATGCGCTTCCCGTCGACCAGGACCGTGCAGGCACCGCAAGCGCCCTGGTCACAGCCCTTCTTCGCCCCGGTGAGCCCGAGGTGATCTCGCAAGGCGTCGAGCAGCGTCACGCGCGAGTCGAACCGCAGACGGTACGACTCGCCGTTGATGTTCAGCGTGACGTCCACGTCCGGAATCTCTGATGTCGTTCCCCTGGTGCGCGCCGCGGTCTCGGCATGCTTCATAGCGCCTCGATTCGATTGATGCTTGCCATGGCGAGGCATGGGCAGGAATCGTTCATCACTCGGGCAGTATTTGTTTGATGGTAGAACCGGGTCGGCGCACTCGCCATCCAAGGAAACCGCGGCACCGACGAACCCCCGGCCCCGGTCCGGGGACTCAGATCGCACACGGACCGCAACTTCCCTTTCCACGACGGAATTTCCGCCGGCCACCCATCGCGGAATTTCCGGATCCTGGTACTGGCTTTCCCAGGTTCGCCTGCCCAGGAAGACATGTGCCTGGATGCCCGCGCCGACCGCGCCGACCATGAGTGCACCTGAAATCGCGAAGTGCCCCGGGCGGCCCGAAGAGCCGGCACCGGCGGTGCGGGGAAGGACGTTCCATGATCTCCAGCGCGGTGTCGCGGGTGCGACGCGACCAGCGCCCTCCTCGCATCCGGAGCGCCGAACGGGCACGCCGGCGCTGGGAGTTCTGGACCGTGGCGGGCGCCGTCTTCGTGGTCATGGCCGCCAGCAGCGCGCCGTCCGCGCTGTACGGCCTCTACCAGCAGCGCTGGCACCTCGACACGATGACCACGACCGTCATCTACGCCTGCTACGCGGTCGGCGCCGTCCTCACCCTGCTGCTCGCGGGCAGCCTGTCGGAGCACATCGGCTCCAAGCGGACCATCATCGTCTCGCTGGCCGTCATCGTGTGCTGCTTCCTGGCGTTCATGCTGGCCACGGGCGCCTGGGTGCTGGGGCTGGCGCGACTCGTGCAGGGGGTGGGCGTCGGACTGCTCACCAGCAGCGCCGGTACGGCCCTCGGCCGGCTCCACCGGAACGAGGACCGCAAGAGAGCCGCCGCGGTCAACAGCGCGGCGACGTCGACGGGCATCGCCCTGGGCGCCGTCTGTTCGGGACTCGTGGTCGAGCACGCGCCCGCGCCGCTCCTCGTCCCGTTCGTCGTCCTCGCGGTCCTGTCCACGGCCGGACTGCTGGCGGTGGCCGCCATCCCGGCCTGGGAGGCGCGTCCCGCACGTCCCCTGTGGACCTGGCGTCCACGGCTGACCCGGCTCCGCGCCGGCTCCGGCAAGGTGCTCCTGCGCGCCGCGCCCGTCGTCACGGCGAGCTGGGCCGTCGTGGGCCTGTATCTGGCCCTGGGCGTGGAGATGACCTCCACGCTGCTGCATACGCGCGACCGCGCGCTGTCCGCGCTGGTGATCCTGGTGGTCCAGGGCTGCGGAGGCCTCGCACCCATGCTCCTGGGGCGGATGAGCGACCGCTCGGCGTCGGTGACGGGGAGCGCCTCGCTCGTGGCGGGGCTGGCGATGTCCGTGTGGGCCTACGGCAACGCCGACGCCGGCGTCTTCTTCACCGGCGCGGCCGTCACCGGAGCCGGGTTCGGCCTCTGCTTCATGGCGTCCATGAGCACCGTGACCGCGGCCGCGCGGGACTCGGACGACGGTGCCGTGCTCCCCCTCTTCTTCGCCATGGCCTACGTCGCGGTGAGCGTCCCCGTCGTCGCTCTGGGTGTCGCCTCGTCCTGGCTGAGTGTGCGGTCGGCCTACGCGGGGTTCGGACTCGCCGTCGGGCTCGTCGCGGTGGCCGCGGCGGTCCTCGCCCTGTGCTCGCCGCCGGCCGTGGGGCGGAAGGCGGAGCCTGTGTAAATCCTTCCCTGGCTGGTCCTGGGCGTCCGGCAGACGATGGAATCACGCGCCTCGCGCACCCCGCTCATTTCTTCTCCTATGACGAACGAGGTTTCTCATGACGACGTGGTTCATCACCGGTGCATCCCGTGGCTTCGGGCTGGAGATCGCCCGCCAGGCCCTGGAGCAGGGCGACCGGGTCGTGGCGACCGCTCGTAAGCCCGAGCAGGTCGAGGAGGCGCTGACCGGGTACGGCGACCGTCTGCTCGCGCTCGCCCTGGACGTGACCGACGAGGCGGCGGCGGTTTCGGCGGTCGCCGCGGCGGTCGACGCGTTCGGCGGGATCGACGTCCTGGTCAACAACGCGGGCCGCGGGGTGCTGGGCGCCGTCGAGGAGACCTCCGCCGACGCCGTGCGCGCCGTGTACGACACCAACGTCTTCGGCCTGCTGCATGTGACCCGGGCCGTGCTGCCGGTGATGCGGAACCAGAATCAGGGACACATCATCAACCTGAGCTCGATCGGCGGCTTCAGCAGCGTCGCCGGATTCGGCGTCTACTGCTCCACGAAATTCGCCGTCGAAGGCCTCTCCGAAGCCATGCGGCAGGAACTGGCACCCCTGGGCGTGAACGTGACCATCATCGAGCCCGGCTACTTCCGCACCGACTTCCTCGACGCAACGAGCCTGGACGTCCAGGAGCGGACCATCACCGACTACGCGGCGACCTCCGGCGCGGTCCGCGACGCCGTGCCCGGCCTGAACCACGCCCAGCCCGGCGACCCGGTCAAGGGCGCCGCGGCCATCCTCGCGATCGCCGCCGCCGAAGCACCCCCGCTGCGCCTCCAGCTCGGCACGGACAGCGCCGACGAGATGAACCGCAAGGTCGCACAACTGCGCGACGAGGCGAACGCCTGGCGCCCGCTGGCGGTCTCGACCGACCACGACGAGGTCCCCGCACAGAACTGACCCGCACCGGCCCGCAAACCCCCACCCACCAGGAGGCCCCCATGACGGAACTGGGCGACTACCTGCGCGCCTGCCGGGCCCGGATCAGCGCCCAGGACCTGGGCCTGCCCACCAGCGGACGCCGCCGCGTACCCGGCCTGCGACGAGAGGAACTGGCCTCCCTCGCGGGGATCAGCGTGGACTACATCGTGCGCCTCGAACAGGGCCGCGTGAAGTCCGCCTCCCCCGCGATCCTCTCCGCGCTGGCACAGGCCCTCCACCTCCGCCCCGACGAAGAGGAATACCTGCTGCGCGTCGCCGAGCGCAGCAGCACCACCCCGGCCGGATCCAAACCGGCCACCACCCACGCCGCCCCACGGCGCCAGCAGATCTCCCCGGCCGTCCGGGTCCTGCTCGACAGCATGGTCAACGTGCCCGCCCTGGTCCTCGGCCGCCGCATGGACATCATCGCCTGGAACGACCTGGGCGCCGCCCTGTTCACCGACTTCGCAAAGCTCCCACCCAAGCAGCGCAACCACATCTGGCTGACGTTCCTGCACCCCCAGGTACGCGACATGTACCGGGACTGGACCCGGGTGGCGAGGGAGTGCGTCGCCTATCTGCGGATGGACGCGGCGCGCTACCCGGACGATCCCGAACTTGCGCAGCTCGTCGGCGAACTGTCCCTGAAGGACACCGACTTCGGCACCTGGTGGTCCGACCACCGGGTGCGAGCACAGCGACAGGGCCGCAAGGCCTTCCACCACCAGGTCGTGGGAGACCTGGACCTCGACTTCCAGGTCCTGGAGGTCCGCGGTGGGAACGACCAGTCGCTGCTCATCTACACGGCCGGGCCGGGCACGAGTTCCGCGGAGGCGCTGGCGTTCCTGACGAGTTGGGCCTCCACGCAGGCCCGGCCCGCGACGACCCGGAATGTCACGAAGGACGGATGACTCCGGTCCGACGGCTCGTCGTCTCGGACATCGATCCGGTCCCGCCACCTACCAGGGAATGGTCCCGTGGGCGTCGAAGAAGCCACCGGTCGGGCCGTCCGGTCCGATCCGGGCCATCCGCACGATGATCTCGGCGCCCTCCTCGACGGTCTGGTCACCGGCGTGGTGGTTCAGGTCGGTGTCGGTGAACCCCGGATCCACGGCGTCGATCCGCATCGCGGGATGGGCTTTCGAGTACTGGACCGTGAGCATGTTGACCGCGGCCTTCGACGACGGGTGCGCGATGTCGGGGTAGAAGTGCGCGGGCGACTCCGGGTTCACCGGGTCCCGTGTCAGCGAAGCACCGCTGCTGACATCGACCACGACCGGGGCGGCGGAGAGCGGGAGGAACGCGTGGAGTACGCGGACCTGTCCGAACACATTCGTCTCGAGGACGGCGCGGACCGCGTCGGCCGTCACCTCGGAGACGGGGACGAAGCCGCCGCCGGCCGTGCGCGGCTCGATGCCGGCGTTGTTGACAGCATGTCGAGACCGCCGTCGTCCTCGACGGTCTTCGCGGCGGCCGCGACCGAGGTGTCGTCGGTGACGTCGAGCTGGACGAACCGCGCCCCCAGCAGGTCGGCGGCGCGGCGGCCCGGCTCGGCGTTCCGCGCGCTCACGCAGACCGTGTGGCCCGCGGCGACGAGCCGGCGAACGGTCTCGTGGCCGAGTCCTTTGTCGGCTCCGGTGATGAGCGTGGTCGTCATGGCTTCGTTCTCCTGCCGGACGGTGGGAATGCGATCGCTCATGACCACACCGCCGTCGATCCGCCGAGTGCGGCACCGGTGCGCCGCACCGGCACACCGCGAGAGTATGTCCGTAATGCCTGACATACCAATGATCGGTCACATACTCCGCGGTCCGGAGTTCAGTCGCCGTGGTCCGGGCTGCCGGCCCCGGGGCGGCGGTACACGCCGTACCAGTAGCCGAGAGCCAGTTCCCGCGCCACCGCGGCGTCGTCGTCGCCGTCGCTGCCGGCGACCTGTCCGGCGATGACCTGACCGCCTCCCCGCACGATCAGCCTCGCGGCCAGTACGGGGTCGATGTCGGCCGGCGTGCGACCGGCCTCCTGCTCCTCCTCCAGCACCGTGACCAGGTTGTCCACGAACTGCTCCTGGTACGCGGTCCACACCTCGCGCACGGCGGGGTCGTACGCGGCCACCTCATTGATCGCCGACAGCAGTGCCGCGTACGTGCGGTAGTGCCGCAGGATGCGCTCGTAGGTGCGCGTCAGACCATCGACACCGCCGTCGGGACCCGTCGGCCGCCAGCCGGACGCGATCGCGAGGCTCTCGCTCTTGAGGGCACCGCTCAGCCGGAGCAGGACATCGACCTTGTCGCGGAAGTAGAGGTAGAAGGTGGAACGAGAGATGCCCGCGGCCTGCGCGATCTGCTCCACGCTCAACTCGGTGTAGGTCACACCACCCTGGAGGAGCCCCTCGATCACGGCGAGAATCCGCTCTTCGAGCGCGGCCCGTCGATCGGCGGCACTGGAGGGTCGTCGGGTGGTGGAAGCCATGCTGTCATCCTAGGCAACAGTCGGTGGGCCGAGTTTCCCGAGGTCGCGGCGGGGACGGCCACCGGTGTGCGACCGGTGGCCGTCCCGAAGCATCACAGCATCAGGCTCACGGGTTCGCCGATGCCCAGCAGCGTCTTGCCGTAGGCCTCCAGCCCGACGGCCGGCACCAGGCCGGCGTGCCGGGCGGCGACGTTGGCGTCACGCCAGATCCGCTGCAGCGGGTTGGATTCGGCGAAGGCACCCGCTCCGTGCACGTTCAACAGGGTGCCGACGGCCGCGAGCACCTGCTGGGCGGCGTAACCGGCCTGCGCCCTGACCTGCGTGCGCGCGGCGTGGTCGAGAGAGCCGCCGCGCAGGTCGATCAGGTCCACGGCGTCGTAGACGTGCAGCCGGGCCGTGCGCAGGCCGAGTGCCGCCTCGGCGACCTGGATCTGGACGCCGACGGAGTCCGCCTGCCGGACGTGCACGGTGAAGGAGAGCGGCTTGTGCGGCGCCGCCTCCGTGACCGCGTCGAGGGCCGCCCTGCCCAGGCCGAGCAGCGGCCCGGCCAGGCAGAGCAACAGCATCGAGCCGAACACCGACGAGTAGAGCGGCTCGTCCTCGCGGAGCGAGCGGGGGTAGCTGCCCTGCGCGGCGGCGGGCACCGACAACACCCGGTGCTCGGGCACGAAGACGTCCTGGCCGACCAAGGTGTTGCTGGCCGTCGCCTTCATGCCCGCGGTGTGCCAGGTGTCCTCGATGACGAGCTCCGAGGCCGGGACGAGCACCAGGGCCTGGTCCACGACCTGGCCCGCCTCGTCCTGAAGGAGGGCGCCGACGGCGGCCCATGTGGCGTAGGGGGCACCCGAGTTGTAGGACCACTTGCCGGAGACGATCCAGCCGCCGGGCACCCGGCGGCCCATGCCGGTGGGGGCGGCGACGCCGGTCACGCGGGCGTCCGGGTCGGCCCCGAAGACCTCTTCCTGGGCCTTGTCCGGGAAGAGGCTCGCCAGCCAGTTCGTCACCGAGATGATCATCGCGGTCCAGGCGGTCGAGCCGTCCGCCTCGCCCAGCGCCTCGGAGACCTCCGTCAGGGTGCGCAGGTCGGTCTCGTACCCTCCGAAGCGCCGGGGGGTCAGCAGCCGGAAGACGCCGGCCGCGGCCAGTTCGTCGATGACTTCTTGGGGTACGACCCGGTCCGATTCGCCCTGCGCCGCCCACGCCCGCAGCAGGGGCTGCAGGGCACGGGCACGCTCGACGAGTTCCGCCCTGATCTGTTCCGTGGACGGCACGTTCGCCGTGCCGTCGCCGCCGGTGGTCACCAAGTACTCCTTGTGCGTGTGCTTGCCAGCCGGGCGCGGACCCGCTGGGCCTGATGGGAGTGCTGCCGCGGATGGCGGACAGCGCTACGCGGGGATTTCCCGCGCGATCTTCGACAGGAGAGCAGCGAGTTCGGCCGGCGCCGAGAGGAACGGCGAGTGACTGGTCGCCATGCGGTGGACCTCGTCCGCCCTGGCGGCGAGGGTCTCCTGGCTCTGCACGGGAATCGCCCGGTCGTGCTCGCAGACGATGTAGGTCGAGGGCACGTGGTGCCAGCCCGCCCGTTCCACGACGTCGCTGAACGCCTTCGCGCTCTGCGGCACCAGCCGCGCGGCGGCCTCTTCGGCCACCGTGCGCGGCACGTCGGCGTAGAAGAGGTCGACCGGGTCGCCGGGAACGGCTTCGACCTCGTGCGAGGCCGGCGGCACGGGAGCGCCGTAGAAGCCGAGCAGGCTCTCGCCCACATCCAGCTGGAACGCCGCCAGATACACCACCCGCACCACGTCGGGGGCGTCGGCGACGGCCTGTCCGGCGGGGATTCCGCCGTAGGAGTGGGCCACGACCACGACCGGACCCGCCATCGCGGCCAGGGCCTCGCGGACGACACGGGTGTCCTCCGCGATTCCGCCCAGGCCCCCGGCGCTCGGCAGGTCCACCGTACGGGTGTCCACCCCCTCGGCCTCCATCGCCGCCCGCAACCTGTCCCAGCACCAGCCGCCGTGCCAGGCCCCGTGCACGAGGAGCAGTGTGGGCGGGGCTGTCACATCTGGAACCACAGAAGATCCACTTTCCTGATCATTCGACTTGGGCGCTCGTGCGCGTGAAGACGAGCGTAGGTCGAATCGGACACAGTGTCCAACGCACTGTCCGGTGCCCCGGATGCCTTATATGTCGTTCTTTGCCATGCTGGCTCACGGAACCATGAGGGGACTGGTTGCTGTGAGCACCTCACACGCAGCGGATCGACGGTCGTCCGCGCCCGGTGTCCACGCCGACGCCGATCTGGTCGTCGACCGGCACGGAGCGGTCACCCACTGGAGCAGGGCCGCGCACGACCTGCTGGGGTTCACCGCGGCCGAGATGCGCGGCAGGCCGGTGAGCGGCCTTCTGGCCCCGGAGCAGCCGGTGGCCCTCGGCGGCGGCCCGGACGGACGGGACCTCACCGCGCCGGTGGTGCTGCGCTGCCGTGACGGGCACACCGAGCCGTGCCGGGTACGGATCCGCCCCGCCGGCCACGCTCCGGGCAGCTGGACGGTGCAGGTGACCGCCGCCGCGGACGAGTCGGAGGCGCAGGTCGTCGACGAGGCCGTGCTGAACGCGCTGTTCACCCAGTCCCCCACGAGCCTGTGTGTCTACGGCTCCGATCTGCGCCTTCGCCGGTTCAATCCCGCGGCGGAGGGGATGCAGGGCGTGTTCGCGGCCGGCTCGCTCGGCCTCATGCCGCACGAGTTGTGGCCCGATTCGAACTCCGACGAGTTCGAGGAGCGTATGCAGGACGTCCTGGAGTCAGGGGTGCCGGTCGTCAACTTCGACAAGCGGGGGCGGCCTCCGGACGATCCGGAGCACGAGCACGTACACGCCAACTCGATCTTCCGGCTGGAGGACCCCGGGGGCCGAGTGGTGGGACTGGCCACCACCGCCGTCGAGATCACGGAGCGGCGGACCGCGGAGGAGCGCATCGCGTTGCTGGCCGACGCCAGCGCCCTGATCGGAACCTCCCTGGACGTGGTCGAGACGGGTCAGCAGCTCGCCGCCGTCGCGGTCCCGCGTTTCGCCGACGCCACCGCGGTCGATGTGTTCGCGCCGGTCATCGCCGGGGAGGAACCCGACCCCGCACGCGACGACCTCCTCAGGACGGGCCTGCGGTACGTGCCCGCTGCCGCCTGCCGCGAGGGCCCCGCACCGGCTGGCCAACCGCGCTTCCCCTACCCGGTGTCCGCGGGGGAACGCCTGACCGACGTCGAGCCCCGACGAGTGGAGATCATGCTTCCCGGAGACGACGGGGAGCCGCTGTACCGGGGAACGACCGGGCTGCGCCCCGCTCACTCCCTCGTCGTGCCGATGAAGGCACGCGGCGTCGTGCTCGGTGTGGTGACGTTCTACCGCCTCGGCCTGAGCAGCCCGTTCTCCGACTTCGACGTCCTGACGGCGCGTGACCTCGCCACCCGGGCCGCGCTGAGCTTCGACAACGCACGCCGCTACACCCGCGAACACATCGCCGCGCGCGCCATGCAGCGCGAGCTCCTCCCCCAGCACGTCGCCCCGCAGAGTGCCGTGCAGACCGCCGACCACTTCGTCCCGGCCGGATCGGGCGCGAACTGGTTCGACGTGATCCCGCTGTCGGGGGCGCGCGTCGCCCTGGTCGTCGGCACCACGGACGAAGCCGGGCTCTCCGGCGCCGCCGCCATCGGACGGCTGGCAGCGGCCGTACACGCCTTGGCGGACCTGGATCTCGATCCGGAGGAGGTACTGGCCCGTCTGGACACCCTCGTCGTCCGGATCGCGGGCGAACAACGGGCGGGAACCGCTCCGCGGGACGACGGCACCGGAGCCGCGATCACCTGTGTGTACGCGGTCTACGACCCGGCCACCGGGCGGCTGACCCTGGCCGGCGCCGGTCATGCTCCGCCTGTCGTGGCACGACCCGATGGAAGCGTGCAGGCCCTCACCGGCGCCGTGGGCGCTCCCCTGGGAACGTCGGACCGCGAGCGGAGCTCACAGGAAGTCGAACTTCCCGCCGACAGTACGCTCCTGTTCTACGCCCCGGCCGTCACGGCCGACGGGCGGCCGACGCGTGAGGCTCCGCAGTGGCTCACCCGGGCGATGGCCTCGTCGTCCGACGCCTTCCTGGAGCAGCTGCGCAACGAGGTGGTGAAGGCCTCGCCCCCGGAGGAGGCCTCGCGGCGAGGCTCCGTCCTGCTGCTGGCCCGCACGCAGCGTCTGGACGACGACCGCATGAGCACTTGGGACCTGCCCAGCGATCCGGCGGTGGTCGCCACGGCACGCAGCCTCGTGCAGCGGCAACTGGAGGTCTGGGGGCTCGAGGAGACGGCGTTCGTGACGGAGCTGGTGGTGAGCGAGTTGGTCACCAACGCCATCCGCCATGCGGAGGGCCCCGTCCGGCTGCGGGTCATCCGTGATCAGGACGCGCTGATCTGCGAAGTCTCCGACGCGAGCACCACGGCTCCCCACCTGCGCCACGCGCGCTCCGGGGACGAGGGCGGACGCGGACTGTTCCTCGTCGCCCAGCTCACCCGGCGTTGGGGCACCCGGTTCAGCGGGACGGGCAAGACCATCTGGACCGAGCAGGGCGTCGAGGGCGACGTACGCCCGTAGTGGCCTTGTGCGGCCGCCCGCCCGCTGCGGGTGTGTCACCCGGAGCGGACGGGCGGCTCACGGCCTCAGGGTTGTACGGTCAGTCGGAAGCTCTGCGCCGCCGAGTTGTCGCAGGCGCGTTGCACGAGCTGCACTCCGATCGCCGAACCTCCCGTGGTGCTCAGGCACTTGCCGCTGTGCCGGGCGACGAAGTGGTACCGGCCGGAGGCCTCCCGTACCGGCAGCCACTGCTGGTTGCCGCCACCGCCGTAGGACCACAGTTGAAGGCGCGCGTTGTCGGCGGTCGACACATCGGTGACGTCGACGACCTGCTGCGGATTGCCGCGGATCGCGATCCGCGTGTACCCGCTGTCGGTGGAGCGGAACTGGAACTGCTGGGCCAGGGTGCCGTTGCAGGTGTACTGCTGGATCGCCGTGCCGTTGGCCGTGGCCGCCGCTCGCGCGTCGACGCAGGTGCCGTGCGCGTCGTCGGCCAGTGAGTACCACGCGGTCTCGGAGATCGGCTCGGTCGGGTCGGGACCGCTGCCCGCCCCGCCCAGCCATTTGAGGCCGTCGATCAGGAAGCGGTTCTGCGTGGGGCTCGCGAAGGTCGAGGACAGCCGGGTGTCGGTGTCGTAGTCCATCGCGTTGTGGCCGAAGTTGGCGTACAGCATCTTGTACTGGGTGTTCGTCCACAGGATCGGGTAGTAGCCGCTGTACCAGGACTGGTTCGGGTCCGTGCCCAGCGGGAAGCTGGACGGGTCGACGGAGGCCAGGATCTTGATGTTCGGGTTGGTGCGCAGATCGTTGGACCAGCCGTACCACTCACTGACCGACGACGTGAAGGTCGCCGGCAGCGCGGTGGTGGCGGGGTGGGTGCGGTCCTCGGTGCGCAGCACCGCGGTCGTCGGGCCCCAGGTGTTGGTGCGGAAGTTCCCGCTGCCGAGGAGCTGGTTGTAGTACCAGGGCCAGGAGCCGGCGTCGGTGGTGAACGCCGAGACGTGGAAGCCGAACCAGCCGCCGCCGGCCCGCATGTACTGCTCGAATCCGGCGCGCTGTGCCTGGGTGTGCGGTGCGTCGTCGAGGAACAGGACGACCTGGTAGGCGTTCACCCCGCCGTTCGCGAGCAGGTTCCAGTCGGTGCTCGCGGTGTAGCTGAAGTTGTTCTGCGCGGCGGCCTGCGGGAACCACGTGTTGGCTTCCTCGACGAAGTCGATGTGCGCGGGGTCCCAGGTGCCACTGTAGAGGGCGAGCACCCGGAACGCGGGCGCCCGGGGCGCCGCGGTGGCCGCGGGCCCGGTGTGGGCCGGGGCGGTCAGCCCCAGCACCAGGGCCAGCAGAAGCAGCAGACGTGCTGCGTGCCGCCTCACGGGTAGCTCACCAGATTGGCCACGTTGGTCGTGGAGTTGGAGGGGCCGCCTCGGTCGTTGATGACATGCCGGATGGTCCCGGTGCCACCGAGGGAGACGGTCACCATGTTCTGGAAGCGGACGTTCGGCCGGTTGGGCACCTCGAAGGCGTGCTCGGCGGTGACCGACGGGTTGACGTTGAAGAAGCAGTAGCTGCCGAGCCCGTACGCCTGGTGAGTGGTGACGGAGTCCGCGACCTTGTAGGCGGCGTAGCCCTGTGTGGAGCCGTTCATCCAGGCGGCCTGGTTGGGCGGGTCGTACGGCATCTCGTTCTGGTAGAAGTACGTCCGCCCGCCGTTGCCGTTCCAGATGGTCTGGTGCTTCTGGTAGTGCTCGACGAACAGGCCGTACATGGTGACGTTGTCGCCGTTGACGACGAGTCCCGTGTCCCCGGTGTTGGTGTTCCAGCCTATGCCGGAGCCGTGGTCGCCGCGCCAGATCCACATGTGGTCGCCGATGACGTTGTCGCTGTTGACGACCAGGCTGGTGGTCGCCTTGCCGACGGCCGCGCCGCCGACCCGGAAGTACACGTCGTGCAGGGAGGTGGGGTTGGCCGCGTGACTCGCGGAGGAGCCCGCCGGGCCGACCTCCATGAGCGTCTGCGAGTTGGTGGTGCCGGCGTCGATGAGGACGCCCGCGATCTTCACACCGTCGACGTCGGCGACCGTCATGGCCGTGATGCCGTTGTCCGGGATGAACGTGGCCAGGCCGAGACCGAGCACCACGGTGTCGGGCCGGGTCACCCGCAGGGTCTGGTTCAGATGGTAGACACCGGGCGTGACCAGCAGGTTCTTGCCCTCGGCAAGGGCGGCGTTGATCTGCGCGGCGGTCGCTCCCGGCTTGACCACGAAGAACTGGTCGATGCCCAGCG
Organism: Streptomyces cadmiisoli; assembly: GCF_003261055.1. Taxonomy (NCBI): domain Bacteria; kingdom Bacillati; phylum Actinomycetota; class Actinomycetes; order Kitasatosporales; family Streptomycetaceae; genus Streptomyces; species Streptomyces cadmiisoli. The sequence goes on along the minus strand of NZ_CP030073.1, from coordinate 8,066,019 downwards.
AGTTACCGGGGGCGTTGCCGTTCGCCCAGGTGGTGGCCGACGAGTCGGTGCGCAGGGCGGGAACGAACACCCGGTAGGCGCCCGCGGTGTCCACGTAGAGGAAGGGCTTCTCCCGGACCGTGGGGGTCTGGTTGACCGTGGTGTACGGCGGGTTGGGGAAGGTGTTGCCGGGCACGCCCTGGCTGCCGACGAAGACCATGTTCCAGTTGGAGCCCGTCCAGCTGCCCAGCTGGGAGTTGCGGGTCAGCCACTGCTGCTGGGTGCCGGAGCGCACCTGACCGTCGATCTTGCTGTCGGCCATGAAGCCGCCGCTGGACCAGCCGCCGTCACTCAGCTCCAGGTTGCCGCGGACGTGCATCCGCCGGTAGCCGGACGCCTGTGAGACCGCCCACCGGTCGGTACCGCCCGTGGGGTTCACCGACAGGTTCTCGGCGCCGCGCCAGAAGTTGTGGGTGGCGTTCTGCGGCGGGAACCAGTCCGCCTCCACGTGCACGGCGCCGTTGATGGTGACCGAGTCGGGCGACTGCCCGAGACCGAGGACCTGTGTGTAGAAGCCGACGTTGACGTCGTTGTTGTACGTGCCCGGCTTGAACATGACTGCGTAGCGCTGCGAGCCGAACTGGTTGGTCTCCTGCTGCTGGAAGATCGAGTTCAGCCGGCTCTGGATCGACGACGACGGCATCGACGGATCGAAGACCACGACGTTGGGACCGAGGTCGACATCACCGGGGGCTGTGCTCACGGGCGTCACCTGGAAGCGCTGCGCGGCGGTGCCGTTGCAGGTGTACTGCACCAGTTGCACGCCGTCCGCGGTGGAGGCGGACGGTACGTCGAGGCACTTGCCGCTGTGCCGGTTGACGAAGCGGTAGGCGCCACCGCCCTCGTCGACGGGCTGCCACTGCTGGTTGTTGCCGCCGCCGTACGTCCACAGGTGGACGGCCGCGTTGTCGGCCGTGGACACGTCGCTGACGTCCACCACCTGCTGGGCGTCGTTGCGGTTGTTGATCCGCACGTAGCCGTCGCTGGTCGTCGTGAAGCTCCACTGCTGCGCGGTGGTGCTGTTGCAGGTGTACTGCTGCACCGCCGTGCCGTTCGCGGTTCCGGCGGCCCGGGCGTCCAGGCACTTTCCGCTGCCGCTGTTCACGACCGTGGACCAGCCGGTGGGCAGGGCGGCGATCCCCGCCTCGGCGGCCCGGGGGGCCGCGTCGGCCGCGTCGCGGGCCGCGGCCTGACCGGGCTGGGCGGCGGTCAGGAGCGAGGCGATCGTGGCCGCGGCCACGAGGGCCGCGGTCCGTGGCAGGGTCATGAGTGCGGCCGCCGATGCGGAGCGGCCGGCGGTGGGCGGTCTCGAAGTTCGTCGGAGCACGTCTTCTCCTGTACGGGCGCGGGCGTCGGGTGGGTGGGCGAAAAGCGCGCGGTCAGCCGTTGTACTGGGCGAAGACCCGGGTGAAGTCCCAGGGTTGCTGGGCGACGCCCGAGCAGGTGTCGGCGCCTCCACCGGTGCAGGGCCGGTCGCGGTTGACCGACCAGAAGGTCAGCCGGGCGAGGTGCCGCTGCTGGGCGTAGGCGAGGATCGTGCGGAAGTCGTTGACGGTCACCGTCTCGTTGTTGTCGGTGATGCCGTTCATGGAGGAGATCCCGGTGTGCCGGTAGGCCTGGTCGTCGGAGTAGCCGTAGGCGTTCTTGACGGCCGTCTTCAGCCCTTCCGCGGCGCGGACGGTGAGCTGCCCCATGTTCTGGCCGGCGCCGCCGAAGTTGAACGGCATGATGGTCCAGCTGTCGACGGTGAGCCCGGAGGCCGCGGCCTTGCTGATCAGGCTGCTGTCGGGGCCGTTCTGTCCGGTGCCGAAGGTGACGTACACCTTGATCCCCGGGTTGTTCGCCTTGATGGTCTTCAGCGCGTCGACCGTGCGCTGCTGGACGGTCGGGCTGTCGTACGCGGCGGCCTCGATGTCGATGTCGATCGCCTTGAGGCCGTAGGCGTTGATGACCTTCTGGTAGGCGTTGGCGAGTTCGCCCGCGCTGCCGCAGGAGCTCTCCAGCTTGTTGCCGCTCCAGCCGCCGAAGGACGGGATGACGTCACCGCCGGCCGCGCGGATGGTGTTGACGGTCTGCTGGTCGACTCCCCCGGTCAGCGGACGGCCGCCGTCCCACTGCGGGTTGCAGTAGCCGTTGCTGAGGACGAAGGCGAGCGTGAACCACTTGACGCCGGTCGCGTTCATGACGGTGGTGGGGCTGGGCGGGCTGCCCCAGCCGTTGTAGAGGTACGGTGCGACGGCCATCGCTCCCGGGCCGGGCTCCGGGGTGTCGCCGCCGGGCGCCGTCCACTTCTGGTTGGCGGCTCCCGTACAGGACCAGATCTGCAGGCGGGTGCCGTTGGCGGAGCTGTTGCCCGTGACGTCCAGGCACTTGCCGGCCTGCGGGTTGACGATGTCGCGTGCGGCGGGGAGGGCCCACTGCTGGGCGGCGGAGCCGTTGCAGTCCCACAGCTGCACGGGTGTGCCGTTCGCCGTGCCGCCCGAGGCGACGTCCAGACACTTGCCGAGAGCGCGGATCGTCCCGTCACCGCCGACGGTCCACTGCTGGGCGGTCGTGCCGTTGCAGTCGTAGAGCTGAACGGGCGTGCCGTTGGCGCTGTTCGCGCCGGCGACGTCGACGCACTTGCCGCCCAGGCCGGTGATCTGCCCGGTGGCCGCCGCGGCGCCGCTCGCCGGGGTGCCGGTCAGGCCGGTGAGGAGAGCGGCGGCGGCCGCGGCGCCCAGGACGCTGCGCGTCGCGGGGCCGCGGGTGGGCTTGATGGTCATCGGGTCACCGTCCACTTCTGGTTGGGGGGCTCCGGTGCGGGTCCGTGACAGGCGGCTGCTTCCGCCTCGGTGACGGCATGGGGGGGAGAGTGCTGCTGCGGGCCGGGAAGCGCGCTGCACCGGATCGGAGGACGACCGACGTGAGGGAGTGGGGGTGGCATGCCCATGACATAACCGAGACGCGGAAGGGTGCCCACGATTCCGCGCCGTGAGGTGGGGGGCGAACGAGCTCTGGCAGGGGCTTAGTTCACTAGATGATTTAAGAAGTGAGCGATTACCCCTGTCAAGAGTCTGGTATGGACCAGTGCGCGGAGCGTGTCAGTGGTCCCCCCTCCGGGCGGCCCACTCATGGCTCGGGAGATCGAGCAGCTCCTCGATCCGGGCCCGATCCGGCAGGGGGCCGTGGTCCCCGGTCACCTTCAGTGCCGACGCGGCCGTGATGTGTCCGAGCCGCAGAGCGCGCCGAGCGTCCCCGCCGCGCAGCAGGCCCGCGAGGAAGCCGGCGGCGAACGCGTCACCGGCGCCGACGGGCTCCACCACCTGCGTGCGCAGAGCGGGCACGGTCGTCGACTCGCCCGCCGCGCCGAAGGCGGTGGCCGCGCGACCGCCGTCCTTGACGACGAGCACGCGCGGGTGCGGCAGCAGCGCCCGCACGTCGGACGGTTCGAGGTCGGCGTCCCACAGTTCCTGTGCCTCGTCGAGCCCGACGAAGACGATGTCCGCGCGATCGGCCAGATTCCGCAGCACGGTCGCGGCCGTGCCGGGCGGCCAGAGCGCGGGGCGGTGGTTGACGTCGAAGCTGATCGCGTGGCGGCGGTCGCCCGGCGGGACGCCGAGCGCCTGTGACACCAGGCTCCGGCAGGAGGGCGACAGGGCCGGGGTGATGCCCGTGAGGTGCACGAGGGTCGCCGACCGCAGCCGGTCGTCGCCCAGCACCTCGGGTCCCAGGGCCGAGGCCGCCGAGTTGCCGCGGTAGTAGTGGACACGGGTCCGGCCGCCGACGGGCTCCTTCACGAGGAGGCCCGTGGGCCGCTCCGGGTCGTGCCGCACCCCGTCGACGTCGACGCCCGCCGCGCCGACCGCCGCGCGGACCCGCCGCCCCAGCGCGTCGTCGCCCAGCGCCGAGAGCCAGGAGACCGGGACACCCAGCTCCGCCAGGTACATGGCCACGTTCGACTCCGCCCCGGCCACCGACACCCGCAGCTGCTCGGCGGTCTCCAGCGACCGCGACGGAGCCGGCGCGAGGGCGGCCATGGTCTCGCCGATGCAGACGACCGCTCCTTCGGCCGGCCGCCGGACGCTGTTCACGACGACTCCCTCGGGGACGGCAGGTGATCCCGGTGGCGGTACGAGTCGGCGGGCCGGCCGGGCACGTCCACCCGCACGGTGAACACGGCGCCGTCGTAGGGGCCGGGCTCGGCGAGCCCCACTCGGGCGGTGGTGATGTGCAGGAGGTCGCCCCGCAGGCAGACACCGGCGGGCTGCCGGGCCGGCAGCCGCAGAACGCGATCGAGGCGGCCGTCCGGCAGATGGCGCCGTACGGTGCCCGTGCCCCACACCGCGACCCACACCGCTCCCTGGGCGTCCACCACCATGCCGTCGGGGCTGCCGTCGTCGACGGTGACGAAGGTCTCGGGTGTCCCGAGGGCGGCGGTGACCGGGTCGACGGGGTAGCGCCGGATGACGCCCCGGGCGCTGTCCGCCAGGTACATCGTCCGGCCGTCGGCCGTGAACGCCGGTCCGTTGGGCACGGTGATCCCGTCGAGGACGCGGGTCACCGTGCCGTCGTGGTCGACCCGGTGGAGCGAACCGCGTCCCTCGTCCGCGTCGTAGGCCATGCTGCCCGCCCAGAACCGGCCCGACGGGTCCGCGGTCCCGTCGTTCATGCGCAGGGGCGGTACGGCATCCGCCTCGGGCCGGTCCAGCCAGCGCGTCGAACCGTCGGACGCGATCAGGCACACCCCGGTGCCCGCGGCGGCGATCCAATGGCCGGGGGCGCCGGCCACGGGGGCCACCGCGCCCAGGGGGACGGGCAGTCGGACCAGTTCCCGGAGCGGGGCGCCGGCGCTTTCGGCGGTGGTGAGGAGACGGCCCTGGAGGATGTCCACGAGCACGATCCCGCGGTCGGTCCAGCGGATGCCCTCACCGAGTTCCAGACGGTCGGGACCCAGGACCTCGGCCCCGGGCGTGTCCGTGTCCGCGGCCATTCGTATCCCCTCGGCATGTGCTTCGGCTTCGGTCACTGCGTGTCCTTGCGTACGGCGTCCAGGAAGGCGCGCGCCCGGTCCCGCAGCGCGGTGAGACTGCCGCCGTCGGCGGCGTCGCCGATCAAGGGCGAGCCGACGCCGACCGCGGTCGCTCCGGCGGACAGGTACGCCCGGGCTGCTGCCTCGTCGACGCCTCCCACCGGCACGAACGGATCGTGCGGGAACGGGCCGCGCAGGGCCTTGAGATAGCCGGGGCCGCCGGCCTGCGCGGCTGGGAAGATCTTCAGCGCCGCGGCGCCCAGCGCGCGAGCGGACAGGATCTCGGTGGGGGTCATCACCCCGGCCAGAACGGGCAGTCCGAGTACTCGGGCCGCGCCGACGGCCTCACCCACCGCGGGAGTGACCGCGAAGTCCGCGCCGGCCCGCTGGGCGGCACGGGCGTCGTCGGCGGTCAGGACGGTGCCGGCGCCGAGCGCCCGGTCGGGGCCGAGTGCCGCGCGCGCCCGCTCGATCACGGACAGCGCGTCCTCGCCGCTCAGCGACACCTCGATCAGCTCGACGCCCTCGTCGGCCAGGGCCAGCACGGTACGCACCGCGGCCTCGGGGTCCGATCCGCGCACGATCGCGATCAGACGGTGGGCGGCAAGGGCCGCTCGCAGGTCCATGGAGGGCTCCTTCGTCACACAGGTCGGTTCAGGAACAGCCGCAGTCGGCGGTCAGCGCGAGCCGCCACCGCACCTCGCCGGAGGCGGGTACGCGGGCGGCGTCGCCGGGACCCGCCTCGGCGAGGTCGAAGACCCGGCCGAGCATGGGCTCGACACCCGTGCTGCGGTAGGGATTCCCGGCGGGGAAGCCGCCGAGGTTGCGCCACAGGGCGATCGACGTCGGCTGACCGTCGGTGTGCAGCGCCAGCGACAGGCGGTCGGAGTCGTCGTGGACGCAGCATCGAGAAGCGTCCACGACGGCCCCGACGGCGGTGCCGTCGTCCGGTCCGAGCCTGTCCAGCGGCAGACCGCAGGGGGCGGGCCAGTCGCCCTCCACCCATGCGGCGCCCGGCGGCCACGGGCGGTCGAGCAGCGGGGCCGCCTCGGGGTAGAGGCGGGTCGTCGCCGCGTGGCGGGTCCGCACCGTCGCACGCTCGGAGAGGTCCAGCAGAGCGTGGGCGGCCCATACGAATCGGAAGCCCGGGTCGGCCGTCAGCACGTAGTCGGCCTCGACTCCGTCGGCGGTGCGGCGGATGACGCGGCTGAGCGTGAACCGGTCGCCGTGGCAGACGTCCCGGTCCGCGACCCGTGTCCAGGCCCGGGACCAGGCGTCGCCGTGGTCGGGGGTGCCGCGGACGGTGGGAACGCACTCCTCCAGCCCGCCCGCGTCCACGAAGGGATCGCCCGGCTCCACCGTGTCCCGTCCGGGAGTCTCCCGGCGCCACAGCCATTCGCGCCCGGCCGAGCGCAGGGATGTCCAACGGCCGCCGTGCGCAAGGTCGGTGACGACCTCCAGTGGCACGGTCACCACTCCGCGAAGGATCCGTCGGCGTGCCGCCACACCGGGTTGCGCCAGGCGTGACCGGTGCGGTCCGCCGCGCGTACGGCGTTCTCGTCGACGGCGATGCCGAGACCCGGGGTGTCGTGGCGGACGGCGTGGCCGTCGACGAACCGGAACGGCTCCGGGTCTACCAGGTAGGACAGCAGGTCGGCGTCCTTGTTGTAGTGGATGCCGCGACTCTGCTCCTGGATCAGGAAGTTGGGGGTGACGAACGCGATCTGAAGGCTGGCCGCCAGGGCTATCGGACCAAGCGGGCAGTGCGGGGCGAGCTGCGCGCCGTAGGTCTCGGCGAGCGAGGCGATGCGATGCACCTCGGAGATGCCGCCGGCGTGCGAGAGGTCGGGCTGGGCGACGGCGACGCCCGCGGCGAGGACGGGCAGGAACTCGGCGCGTCCGTAGAGCCGTTCGCCGGTGGCGAGCGGGATCGGACTCGCGGCGACCAGGCCGGGCAGCAGATGGCTCTGCTCGGGGACGACGGGTTCCTCCACGAACAGGGGGTGCAGGGGCGTGAGTTCGGTCAGGACACGGCGGGCGGCGGCCGCGCTGAAGCGTCCGTGGAAATCGACGGCGACGTCGCGGTCCGCGCCGAGCACCTCACGGGCCGCGGCCACCCGGGCGACGACGGCGGCGGTCTCGGCCGCGGTGGTGACCGGTGCCGTGGCGCCGGCCGCGTTCATCTTCACCGCGGTGAAGCCCGCCTCGACCTGGGCGGCGGTCTGCTCGGTCAGCTCCGCGGGTTCGTCGCCGCCGATCCAGGCGTAGACCCGCACACGCTCGCGCACCGGACCACCGAGCAGCGCGTGCACGGGGGCGCCGTAGGTCTTCCCCGCGATGTCCCACAGGGCCTGGTCGAGGCCGGCGACGGCGCTGGACAGCACCGGTCCGCCGCGGTAGAAGCCGCCCTTGGTCAGCACCTGCCAGTGGTCCTGGATGCGCAGCGGGTCCTGGCCGATGAGGTATTCCGCCAGGACGTCGACGGCGGCGCGCACCACTTCGGCGCGCCCTTCCACGACGGGTTCTCCCCAGCCGACGACGCCCTCGTCGGTCTCCACACGGCAGAACAGCCAGCGCGGCGGGACCAGAAAGGTTTCGATTCGGGTGATCTTCACTGGGGGCCGGCGCCTTCCGTGTCTTCGGGATTGCCGACGCGGTCGAGATCGCGGCCGGCCTGGTCGAGGAGGGCACGCATCGCGGCCTCGGCCGCGCTCGGGTCACGGTCGCGGACGGCGTCCAGCACGGCACGGTGGGCCGGGACCGGGTCCTCGCCGTGCGGCGAGCTGTGCACGATGCGGTCGCGGTGCGCGAGGCCTGACTCGATCACCATCTCCATGCGTTCGAGCAGCTCGTTGTGGGTGGCGGCGAGCAGCGCACGGTGGAAGGCCAGGTCGGCCTCGACGGCGTGCGCGGCGTCGCTGCCGTGCTCCCCCATCGCCTCCAGCGCGCCGTCCAGGGCGACCAGGTCGGCGTCGGTGCGGCGCTCCGCGGCCAGCCGGACGGCGGCCGGTTCGATGATGGTGCGGACCTCGGCGAGGTTGCGCAGCAGTGTCCGGTCGGTCTCGGCGGTGCCGGCCCCCTCGAACTGCCAGCGCAGCACGTCGGCGTCGAGCAGATTCCACTCGGCGCGGGAGCGGACGAAGGTACCGCGCCGCTGCCGGGCGTCGACCATGCCCTTGGCGGCGAGCACCTTGAGCGACTCCCGCAGCGCGGTCAGGCTCACGTCCAGCTCGCTCTGCAGCGCCACCAGGTCGAGGGTGCTCCCCTCGGGGATCTCACCGCCCAGGATGCGGCGGGCGAGGAGCTCCACGGTCTGGCCGTGCACGCCGCGGCGGGCATAGGGCGTCATGTCGTACAGCCTTTCTGCTGAGGGGGGAGCGTGGTCATGCGGAGGCCTTGACGACGCTCCAGCCGCCGTCGACGACGAGGCTGGTCCCGGTGATGTACGAGGCTTCGTCGGCGCTGAGGAAGGCAATGGCCGCGGCGACCTCCTCGGGGGTGCCGAAGCGCGCCGCGGCCGTCTCGGCGACGCTGCGCTCACGGTCCTCCGGCGTCACCCTGTCCCAGGCGGCGGTCAGGATCGGGCCCGGTACGACGGCGTTGACGCGGACCTCGGGCCCGTACTCGACAGCGAGCTGGCCGCACAGGGAGAGCAGGGCGCCCTTGGTGGCGGCGTAGGCGGGATGGCCGGGGAGGCCGCGGTACGCGTGGACGGACGAGGTCAGCACCACCGCTCCCCTGCGGTCCCGCAGATCGGGCAGGACCGCCCGGAAGCCGAGGAAGCTGCCGGTGAGGTTGACGGAGAGCTGCCGCTGCCACGAGTCGAGTGACACGGTGTGGGCCGGTGCCACCTCGACGGTGTAGGCGTTGCTGACGAGGACGTCCACGGGGCCGAAGTCGTGGGCGGCGGACGCGATCCGCGTCCAGTCGCGCTCCTCGGCGACGTCGGCCTCGACGAACCGGGCCCGGCCGCCGGCCTTGGTGATCCGTTCGGCGACGGCCGCGCCCTGCTCCTTCGCGATGTCGGCGAGCACGACCGCGGCTCCTTCCTCGGCGAGGCGTTCGGCCGTGGCGGCTCCGATCCCGGAGGCCGCTCCGGTGATCACGGCCGTACGGCCCGTGAAGCGGGCGCCGTGCCGTGGTGCGGGCTGCTCCATCGTGGGGTTCGACTCCTTAGGGGGGTTGGAACGGCTGGTGTGCCGCCCTGGAAACATATGTCGTGCCGGCTTCACTGCCGGGTCAGCACCACCAGGTCGGCGTCGTGGTCGGCGCTCCAGGCGAAGGGCAGCCCATAGTGCAGCAGATGGGCCCCGCTGTAGGTGCTGCCCGATTCGGCGTCGTGGTAGCGCGCCCGCGGATCGAGGCCTCGCAGCCTCAGCCGCTCGGGTCGGCCGGGCACGAGCGGGGCCCCGTCGAGGCGGCCCGTGCTGAGCGCGGCGACGACCGTGCGGCCTGCCGCGGGGTCGTCGTACTGCACACCGAAGGTCGGATCCGCCGGGGTGCCGAGGAGCCGGACGTCCGCGTGGTGGACGACGTCGCGTACGTCCTTGTAGCGGGCGATCCACCGGGCGGCCTCCGCGCGCTGTTCTCCCGTCCAGGCCCGCAGATCGGCCCCGATGCCGAGGACGCCGCACATGGCGTTCACGAAGCGGAAGGCGAGACTGCGGGGGCGTGGGTCGAACACCCCGGGGGCGTCGGTGACCCAGGAGCTCATGACGTGCGGGGCGTGGGCGTGCAGGAAGCCGTACTGGATGCTCAGCCGGTCCAGCGGGGCCGTGTTGTCGCTGGGCCAGACCACATCGGTGCGGGCCAGGGTCGCGTGCTCGATGCGGCCGCCGCCGCCGGCGCAGCCCTCGACGGTGACGTGGGGGTGGGCGGCGCGCAGATGGTCCAGGACGCGCAGGTATCCGGCGACGTGCTGTGCGTCGAGATCGAGGTGGTCGGCGTGGTCGGCACCGGGGCGGCCGCGTTCGGTGGGCGGCCGGTTCATGTCCCACTTCAGATAGCTGACGGCGTGCTCGGTGAGCAGCCGGTCGAGCGTCGCGATCACGAAGTCCTGGACGTCGGTGCGGCCGAGGTCGAGCAGGAGCTGGTTGCGGACCAGCCGGGCCGGGCGGCCGTCGATCCGGTAGACCCACTCGGGGTGCTCGGCGTACAGGCGGCTGTTGGGGCTGACGGCCTCGGGCTCGACCCACAGACCGAAGTCCAGGCCCAGCGCCCGCACTTCCTCGACGAACCGGCCGAAGCCCTGCGGGAACGCCGCCGGGTCCGGGTACCAGTCGCCCAGTCCCCCGGTGTCGTCGGCGCGGCCGGGGAACCATCCGTCGTCCACGACGAACAGTTCGGCTCCGATGTCGGCGGCCACCTTGGCGAGCTCCAGTTGTCCCGCGGCGTCGACGTCGAAGCCGGTGGCCTCCCAGGAGTTGTAGAGGACCTTGCGGGGGCGGCGGAGCCGTTCGCCGGCCAGGTGTCGTTCGTAGCGGTGCCAGACGCGCGAGAGGCCGTCGAGACCGTCGGGGCTGAAGGCGCAGGCGAGACGGGGCGTGGTGAGGGTTTCGCCGGGGGCCAGGAACACGGCGCCCTCGTGCGGCACCCGCCCGGCGCGGACCCGCACGGCGCCGCCCGGTTCCGCCTCCGCGGTCATGTGCCAGTTGCCGGACCATTCGAGGGCGACACCGTAGGCGGCCTCGCTCGCACCGTCCTGCACGGCGAGCCAGGGCGCGTAGGCGTGCCCGGGCACGGCCTGCTGGCTGCCCATGGTGAACGTGCCCCTGGGCAGGTCGAGTTGCGTGTGCTGGAACTCCTGCGACCACTGGCCGGTGAGGTAGGTCAGCCGTGCCGGGCCGGAGACGGGGACGGTGACGCCGGCCGAGTCGATCCGTTCCAGGCGCAGTTCCCGGTCCCCCGTGCAGGTGAGTTCGGTCCAGCGCAGGATCACGTCCGTGCCCGGCACGGTGGAGTAGCACAGGACGGCGCGCAGACCGATGACGTCGTCGGCGAAGGCGAGCCGCAGGCTCCCTGCCGCCTCCTCCACCGCCTCGAAGTCCCACCACACACCGCGCTCCTCGCCCGGGCGGGAGGCCACCAGGTCGGCGCCGGCGAACGGGCGCAGACCGTAGGGCAGGTACTCGGCCGGGGCGGCGTCCGCGGGCGTGATGAAGTGGGTGCGCCGCGACCAGTCGAGGGCGGACGGGCCGTCCTCCACGCCGAGCGGGCCCCAGGCGTCGAGCTCGGCCCACGGGCCGTCGGGGGACAGGCGGACGGTGTAGCCGGTGTTCTCGGTGCGCAGGGTCCAGCGCCGGGGGGACGTCACTTCACTGCTCCGAGGTTGAGTCCGGCCACGAAGTGGCGCTGGAACCGGAGGAACACGGCCACGGTGGGCGCGGCCGCGATGACCGAGCCGGCGGCGATCACGTTCCACATCGACACGTACTGACCCTGCAGACCGATCAGGGCCGCGGTGATCGGCATCTTGCTGTCGCTGCGCAGCACGGTGATCGCCCAGAGCAGGTCGTTGAAGATCCAGGTGAACGACAGCGCGCTCAGCGCGGCCAGGGCGGGCTTCGCCAGGGGAAGGATGATCCGCCAGAAGATCTGCCAGGGGCCGGCGCCGTCGACGACGGCCGCCTGCTGGATCTCGACGGGGATGGCGCGCATGAAGCCGTACAGGACGAAGACGTAGAAGCCGACGCCGAATCCGATCTGCACGCCGATGAGGGCGATCAGTTTGTCATAGATTCCCATCATCTCGGAGAGCTTCGAGACCGGGATGAGCAGGATCTGCGGGGGCAGCAGGTTGCCGCCCAGCATGAGCAGCAGCATCGTGCGCCTGAACGGGAGTTCGTAGCGGCTCAGGGCGAACGCGGCCATGGCCGCCAGGGCCAGCACCACCAGCACGCACGGCACGCTGACGATCAGGCTGTTGATGAGGGCCTGCTGCTGGCCGCCGTCGACCCAGGCCTGACCGTAGTTGTCGAGGCTGAAGGAACGGGGCCAGCTGCCCAGGCCGTTCGCGGCGATGTCGTCGAACGTGCGGAAACTGGTGACCAGTACCAGGGCGATGGGAAACAGCCACAGGGCGGCCAGTGAGCCGGCACTGAGGTGGAACGCCGCGGTCGTGGCACGTTTGCGCAGCGGCGCCGTGGGTGTGAGGGCCATCAGTCGGCCTCCCGGAAGGCGCGGATGAGGTAGGAGCAGATGACGCCGAAGGCCAGCAGGAAGATGACGACGGCCAGGGCGGAGCCGTAGCCCAGCCGCAGGGACTGGAAGGCGGTGGAGTACATGTACGTGCTCAGCAGCTCGGACGAGTGGTAGGGGCCGCCGCGGGTCAGTGCCCACACGACGTCGAAGGAGCGCAGCGAGTCGATGATGATGACGGACACGACGACCGCGTTCACGCCGCGCAGCTGGGGCAGGGTGACATGGCGGAACCGCTGCCACGCCGAGGCGCCGTCGACCTTGGCGGCCTCGTACAGGGCCGGGTCGATGCCCTTGAGGCCGGCCAGGTACAGGACCATGACGTAGCCGATCTGCCGCCACAGCGCGGGCACGATCACCGCGTACAGGGCGGTGTCCTGGTCGGCGAGCCAGGCGTGGCGCAGGCTGCCGAGACCGACCGACTCGAGGAGCTGGTTGAGGACGCCGTCCGGCTGGTAGATCGCCTGCCACACCAGGGCGGTGGCAACCAGGGAGAAGACGACGGGCATGAACAGGGCGGCGCGGTAGAAGCCGATGCCGCGGCGCTCCTGCTGGAGCAGCAGCGCGGTGGCCAGGCCGAGCAGCGCGGACAGGCCGCCGAACAGCACCAGCCACAGCACGGTGTGTCCGGTGGCGCTGCGGAAGACCTCGTCGCCGGCCATCTCCCGGAAGTTGTCCAGACCGACGAACTGCGGGTCGGTGACGCCGTCCCAGCGGGTGAGGGAGAGGTAGAAGCCCTGGAGGGCGGGCCAGAAGACCCACATGGCTTCGGCCAGCATGGGGACGAGGACGAACGCGAACAGCAGCGGGGGGTTGCGCCGGGGGCCCCGGCCCCGCCTGCCACTGAGTGGCGGCTGGGCCGGGGTCTTGCGTTGTGGTGCAGTCAGGACGGCCACGTCAGGCCTGCCAGATCTTCTCGGCCTCGCGCTGCCAGTCGGTCAGGATGCTGCCGACGGACTTGGGCTTGGCAAGGAACTTGGTGAGTGCGGTGTCCGCGGTGGGCTGGAGGGCGTCGCTGGAGTCCCGGTTGAAGAACTGGGTGATCTCCTCGGCCGCCTCGATGTGGGCGCGGCCCTTCTTGACCAGGGCGGTGCCGGTGTCCTTCGCCTCGGGGTGGCACGGCAGGGTGGTGCCCGACGAGCCCCTGATGTAGATCTCCTGGGCCTCTGCCGTGGCCAGGTAGCCCAGCAGGTCCATGACCTGGTCGCGGCGGCCGGTACGGGCGCTGGCGAAGTAGCCGTCGGTGGGGGCCTCTTCGGCGAGCGGCACCTTCGGATCGATAATGGGGAAGCGGAAGAAGTCGATGTCGTCGAGTGCTTCCTGGGCTGCGGCGTCCGCGAAGAAGGTGCCGATCAGCATCATGCCGGTGCGGCCGTTGAGCAGGGAGGTGGTGGCGTCCTGGAACGCGATCGCGGTGCTGTCCGGGTCGAAGTACGGCAGCACCTCCTGCCAGCGGTCGAAGACCTTGCGGACCTCGGGGTCGTCGAAGCGGTGCTCTCCGGCAAGGAGCCGTCGGTGGTAGTCGGCGCCGTTGATACGGATGTTGAGGTAGTCGAACCAGGCCGAGGCGACCCAGGCCGTGTTGCCGCCCGCGCCCATCCCGATCGGGGAGATGCCCTTGCTCTTGAGCTTGTCGCACAGGTCGAGGAAGTCGTCCCAGCTCTGCGGCTCACTCACGCCCCACTTGGCGAAGTTGGACTTGCGGTAGAACATGCCCCACCAGTAGTAGGTGGTGGGGACGAAGACCTTCTTGCCCGAGCTGTCGGTGCACAGCGAGTTCAGCGCCTTCGAATAGCGCTTGAGGTCGGGCGACGAGTTCCAGACCTCGCCGAGGTCGAGCAGCAGCTCCTTCTTGGAGTAGGTGTCCGCCACCGAGCCGGGGTACCACGTGTACACGTCCGGCGGGTTGGCGGAGGTGAGGTACGTCGGCAGCTGCGTGCGGAAGGTTTCCGAGGCGACGGTGTTGAGGCTGGCGCTCCCGGATCCCTGCTTGGCGTAGGCGTCGACGAGCTTCTGCATCGCCCCCTTCGCCTGCGGGGAGGAGAGGTTGGACTGGAGGGTCACCGCGCCGCCGGAGGAGCTCGTGCCGGAGGAGCTGGAAGTGACACAGCCGCTGAGCAGCGCCGTCGTCCCGGCGGCGCCGAGACCGGCGAGGAACCGGCGTCGGCTGGGCTGGTGGTTGGTCATGGAGAACTCCCTGCGGGTCCGCGCGAACAGGCTCCGGCCGTCCCGAGGCCGCGTCCCGTTCGCGTTGATCCAGGTTCGCGTGGCTCTCGCGCCACGTCAAGAATAATTACTAATTTATTTGAACTGAGTCCGGAGAACGAGGCCTTCGACGCCGCGTGACACCGCGCCGACCCTGCCTCCCGAACCCGTCCACCACTCCCGGTGCACCCCCGAAGGCGGCACCGGGTCCGCGCCGGTGAAGGTGCGACACCGGCGCCGGGATGCCGGAGGGGAAGCGGTCGGGATGGGTGCCCGCCGTCCCCGCGCATCCCGCGGACTGCCGGCCCGTCAGTCGCCGTCCAGCCGGCCGACGCGGCGGCCGCCGGCACGCGGACCGCCGCCGACCGGCCGGTCCGAGACGGAGCGCACTCCCCTGCCGGTGAGTGCGCCCAGCCCGTCATATGTGTCCCGGCTCATGCAGGGCGTCGGCGCGAGACCACAGCCGTGGCACTCGGTCGCACCCGGGTCGACGGCCGGCTGCACCGCGGCCGACGGGACCGAGGTCGCCGCCGACGCATGGGAGACGGCGGCCACCGTGTCTCGGCGCGTCCGTCTCGGCACCGCACGTGTGCGGGCCCGCGGAGGTGAAGTCACTTGCCTCTCCCGAGGGTTGGGAACCACGAGGAGTGACGCGGGCCTGCGCTGCACCAGGGGACCGTCGGCGTCACGGCGAAGACTGTGGCGCGTGGCCGAAACCCTGTCAATATTAATTCCTAATTTAATAGAAAGTGGGGTCGAGGTGGTGCCGAAGGGTTGACAGGGGTCCCGTCGCGCCTGAGGCTTTGGCATCGCACATGCCGTGCTGCGGCCGGATGTCAGGACCACTTGACGGGCCGTCCGGCGACCCCCTCCTCGCGCGCCGCCGAGCACCGCGCGTCAGGCACACGGAGCCTCGGCGACCGCAGGCCGGATCACTGACGGCCCGCTGTGTCCGGCGCGGTCACCGATGTGCCGAGGCGGCGGGTCAGGAACGGCTCCTGGGAGAGGACGGCACCCACACTGACGCTGATGGCGAGGGCCACGCACACCACGATGAGCCAGGACAGCAGGACGAACACGGACCCCGCGGAACCGTATTCGGCCAGGGCCCGGTTGAGGGCTCGCGGCATGTAGAAGTGCGCGGTCACCGACAGGCCCGTGACCGCGACGGCGGTGATGGCGGCGCCCGGCAGGAGGGGCGCCCAGCGGATGAGCCCGCCGAGCAGCAGGTGCTGCGTCCACCACCACAGCGCGGTCTGCGTGACCAGGGTGATCGGGATCCCCAGCCATGCCCCGACACCGAACCCGTCGCGTATCGGCCCCTGAAGGACGAGCAGTCCGAACCAGAGCGCGATCCACGCCACCCAGCGCCAGGGAGCCATCCTCGTCCCGGCCCGGGGGATCGCCCACGCCCGTTTGCACAGGCGCTGCATCGCGCGGCTCACCGCGGTGGCCGACAGCAGCACCATCAGCCCGCCGACCAGGCCGGTGGCCTGTCTCAGCTCGTCCGTCGGTGGCCGGAACGCCTGCTCCAACTCGTGCTGGGCCGCACCGGTCAGGCCGAAGACGGCACTCACCGATGCGGAGAGCTGGTCCCGCACGGCCGCCGGCGCGTAGGCGCCGACGACGAAGAGCAGCGGGACGGCCGTGAGAAAGCACTGCGCCGCGATACGGGTGGCGGAATCGAAGATGTTGACCGACACCAGACGGTCCACGAGCCGCGTGATCACGGGGAAGCGGATCTCCAGCCGCGCGTGGAACGCCGTCGCCCGGGCCACCGCGTCCGTCGTACGGCCCCGCCACCAGGCCACGCGCAGCAGGGAGGGGACGGGGCGGCCCCGGCCCGCCTCGCGCCTGACCTCGTCGGGCTCACCGTGTGGCCGCCTCGCGCCATCACCGGTGCGGCCGGAGGGCTTCAGCCGCCGGTGGGGACGATGCCCGGGCACCGCGACCGGATCCCACCCGCCGACGGCACCCGTGCCGAAGTCTCCATCAGCAGCTCCTTCCTGCCTCCAGGGTGCGCGAGGACGTCCCCCGGGGCACCCCGTGGAACGGCCTCACGGCAGCCGCGCGGGCCGTGCCCCGCCATGAGATGCGGCAGGCAAGATCCGTGCGTAGGCTCGATGCGTTCGGCGCACGATGGGATCGCAGCATGGTCCTCGACCTGTTCCTCATCGCCCTGGCCATCACCCTCAACCCCATCCCCATGATGGCGTTCGTCCTGGTGGTGGCATCGGCGCGGGGGGTGTTGAAGGGTCTCGCCTTCATCCTGGGATGGCTGGCGTGCTTCGTCGTGGTGATCGCCGTCGTCCTGGCGCTGACGGGCGGGCAGCCACCACCGCCCCGGTCCCCTCCGTCCACGGCGGTCCTCGCGCTCAAGCTGCTCATCGGTGTGGGGCTGGTGCTCTACGGCGTACGCCGCCACCGGCGCCGGCGGCACGCGGGGGACGGCACGCCGGGTGGGGCCACCGAAGCGGCACCGGACCGCGGTCCCGGCCAGGCCGACCAGGCCGACCAGGCCGGACCGTCCGGCCGATCGGCGTCCGGCTCCCCGCCGCGGTCGGGGTCCGGCGCGTCTTTCGGATCCCGGATGGACCGCGGCTCCGTCCCGGCCGCCGCGGGACTGGCCATGTTCCTGCAGCCGTGGGGACTCGTCGCCGCGGGCGCCGTGACCGTCGTGGAAGCGAACGTCTCCCACGCGTCCACCTGGCTGGCGCTGTTCGGCTTCTGCCTGCTCTCCACCGCGAGCCTGCTCGCCGCCGAGCTGTATGTGGTGTTCTCTCCGACGGCGGCCCAGCGCCGGCTTCTGGCGCTCCGGGCCTGGATGGAGAACCACGAGCAGCAGGCGATCGTCGTCGGCAGTCTCGTGATCGGCCTGTGGCTGACGGGAAAGAGCATCTACCAGCTCACCAGTTGAACAGCGACCTGCTGACCTGCTGACGTGCGACCGGTTGTCGGGGAATCCTGCCGCAGGTCACCGGTCCGCGCCGCCCGGCGCCCCGTGTGCGGTCCCGTCCGTGCGGTGCTGCAATTGCTGTGGGGGATCTCCCCCTGTTCGCGCTCTGCGTACCGCCCCGTGAGCCGGCGGCCGAGACACGGTGACCGGCCGGTGCCCGCTGCCGAGGAGTGGCCATGAACGAGGATCTTCTGGAAATGGGGCCCGTCGACTACTTGATCGTCGAGTTCCCCGGAAACCGTATGACGGGCGAGGGCCTTCCCCTCCTCGTCGACCTGGTCGATCGCGGCATCATCCGCCTCATCGACCTCGTCTTCATCCGCAAGGACACCGACGGCTCCGTCACCGCGGTGGAACTGCGCGAACTCGGAGACGAAGTCGATCTGACCGTCTTCGAGGGTGCCTCCTCCGGGCTGCTCGACCAGGGTGACCTGGACGAGGCCGGAGCGGCACTGGAGCCCGGCAACTCCGCCGCCGTCGTCGTGTACGAGAACGTGTGGGCCGCGCCTCTGGCCGCCGCGCTCAGGCGCGGCGGGGCCCGACTGGTGGCGAGCGGCCGCATCCCCGTGCAGGACGTGCTGGCCACGCTGGAGGCGGCCGACGCGACATCGTCGGGAGGATTCGGCGGCGTCTGACCTGTCGGCCCTCACTCGCACGGTCCGGAGCCTGCCCGCGCGGACCGTGCGAGCGCAGGCCGAGCGAGCCGTCCTTCAGTGAACGACCGTGAAACTCCGCCACAGCCCCGTCGAACGGACCACGTCGTCCGAGGTCTGGGTGCTCAGATAGATGCTCTCGCCACCACGCGGCACGGTGCAGTCCGCCGTGGTGTAGAGGATGAGGTCGTTCACCGTGTGGTTCGCCACGTGGGTCACGCCCCCATTGAAACGGTTGCACCCGTCGACCGGCGGGTTCGAGATGGTCTCGACAGCCCCCTTCTCGTTGTGCGTCTCGATGGTGCCCAGCGCGCCTTCTTCGCAGGCGGTGAGCACGGCACCGAGCAGGACGACGCCGGTGAGTGCCATGAGTGACCGTGTAGCGGGCATCGGACCTCCTGTGCCACAGCTGGGATCCGGCTGGGACTTCGCCCGATCACCAATATCCAATAGAAAGGGCGAACGCGCCTGATGTGCGCGGCCCGCGGGACACCGCCGGTCACCTCCCGGCGCCGCGCCGGGCGCCGGAGGGCGGCTCGCACGGCGCCTCGTGCCATGACGGGCAATAGTGGACCTGTACGTGTGTTCCGCCGTCACCGCAGGGAGGCGCGTTGGCCGGCCAGGTCGGCGGTGCGCGGGTGGTGATCGTGATGGGCCCTTCCGCGTCCGGAAAGTCCACGGTCGGCCTGCGACTCGCTCAGCAGCTCGGGGTGCCGTTCCTCGAGGGCGACGACCTCCACTCCGCGTCCAACCGGGCCAAGATGGCCGCCGGTCATGCCCTCGACGACGACGACCGTCGGCGTTGGCTGGCGGCCGTCTCGGAATGGATCCGCTCGACCGCGGCACAGGGACGCGGCGGTGTCGCCGCGTGTTCGGCGCTCAAGCGCGCGTACCGGGACCAGTTCCGGCGCACGGGAGCGACCGTGTGGTTCGTGTACCTGAAGCTCGATCGTGAGGTGGCGGCGCGGCGGATCGCACACAGGCGGGGACATTTCATGCCGGCGAAGCTGCTCGACTCCCAGTACGCGGCCCTGGAACCGCTCCAGCCGGACGAGCCGGGCGTCGTGATCGACGCTTCCGCAAGCGTCGCGCAGGTCGAGGCGGCGGCGCTGCGGGCGGTGTGCGGGACAGATCCTTGAGCGGTCACCCGTGACGGAAGGACGACCGGTTCGGCTCACGCCGACGGGAGGTTCGGATGGACTTGCTGCACTTCCGGATGATCATGCCACCCGCACTCACCCGGTCGGCCGTGGACCTGCTCGGCTCGGACGATCGGGTGCTCAATCTGGTGGTCGTCACCGCGGTACACGCCCCGGACGGTGACGCGCGTGACGCGGTCGAGTGCGATGTGATCAAGGGCGCGGCGAACCGTGTGCTGAGCGGCCTGCGCGAGCTCGGAGTCGACCGGCTCGGGGCGATCGCCGTCGACGGTGTCGACATCATGTTCTCGCAGCGCGCGGATCGGATCGAGGCCGAACAGCCCAGCGCGCTCCTCCACTCGCCGATGTGGGCCTCGGTCGAGGCGCACATCCGCGCCGAGGGAACGTACGCCCCCTCCTTCTACCTGTTCCTGGTCGTCGCCGGGCTCATCGCCTCGGTCGGCATCATGACCAACTCGCAGATCCTCATCGTGGCCGCGATGGTGGTCGGACCCGAGTACAACGCGATCACGAGCATCGCGCTGGGCCTCGACCGGCACAACCGGCGCAGGGTCCGGGACGGGGTACAGGCGCTCGCGGTCGGCTTCCTGCTGGCCATCGTGGTCACGCTGTGCTTCGCCGCTCTGGCACGCGGTGCGCACCTGCAGTCCAAGGCCTTCGACCTGGGTCTGCGGCCGGTGTCCCACCTGATCGACACACCGAACTTCTTCTCCGTCGTCGTCGCCTTCCTGGCCGGCGTGGTCGGGATCGTGTCGCTCGCCGAGGCCCGGGGCAGTGCCCTGCTCGGTGTCTTCATCTCCGTGACCACGATTCCCGCCGCCGCGGACATCGCGGTCTCGCTCGCCTTCACCGACTGGAAACAGGCGTGGGGTTCCCTGCTCCAGCTCCTGCTGAACGTGGTCGTCCTGGTGGCCGTGGGGGTCCTCACCCTTCGGGTGCAACGGCGGCTGTGGCGCCGCGCGGCTCGTCGCGCCGAACGCGAATGACCGAATTACGCTGAACGGGTGCGGGTGCGCAGGAGCCGAAAGGGGCGCCTGGATGGACGACTACCCCCTCATCGAGAACCACGGACTCATCGGTGATCTGCAGACCGCGGCCCTGGTCACCACGGACGGCACCGTCGACTGGTTCTGTGTCCCCCGGTTCGACTCACCCAGTGTCTTCGGGGCACTCCTGGACAAGGACAAAGGGGGGCATTGCTCGGTCCGGCCGAGGAGCGCGACGTACGCGACGAAGCAGTTGTACCTGCCCGACACCCCCATCCTGATCACCCGGTTCATGACCGAGGCGGGCGCCGGTGAGGTGGTCGACTTCATGCCGGTGACGGGCGCGACCGCGACCCCCACGCACCGGTTGGTCCGGATGGTCCGCTGTGTGCGGGGGAAGATGACCTTCGAGGTCGAGATAGCCCCGCGGTTCGACTACGGACGCACGTCCCACAGTCTGCACCTCACCGAGCACGGCGCGGTGTTCGAGGCGGCGGACGGCACGACGCTGACGGTGCACGGCGTGCGCGAGCCGGCGGACGACCGACTGCTGGACGTCCTCATGGACCGCCGGAACGACCTGCACTTCACACTGACCCTCGAGGCGGGCCAGCAGCGCGGCATCATCCTGGAGTCGGCCGCCGACGGGCCGCCGAGGGAGATGCGCCTGGACGCGTACGAGGAACTCTTCCACCGCAACGTCATGTTCTGGCGCTCCTGGCTGAACCAGTCGCAGTACTGGGGACGGTGGCGCGAGACCGTGGAGCGCTCCGCGATCACGCTGAAACTCATGACCTACGCGCCCAGCGGCGCGCTGGTGGCCGCTCCCACGACAGCGCTCCCGGAGCAACTGGGCGGCGAACGCAACTGGGACTACCGCTTCACCTGGATCCGCGACGCGTCCTTCTCCGTGTACGCCCTGCTGGGACTGGGCTTCACCGAGGAGGCCAAGGCGTTCATCAGGTGGCTCAACGACCGTGTGAAGGAGCGGGCCGGCAAGGACGGCGACTCCGGCCCGCTCAACATCATGTACAAGGTCGACGGCTCGTCGGACCTGGAGGAGCGGGTTCTGGACCACTGGGAGGGCTACGCCGGGTCGGCGCCGGTGCGGATCGGCAACGGTGCCGCCACTCAGCTTCAACTCGACATCTACGGCGAGGCGCTGGACAGCATCTACTTCGCGCACCGGCACGGACTCCAGGTGGGGCACCGCGGGTGGGCCTCGCTGCTGACGAACCTCGACTGGCTGGTGGACCACTGGGACTCGGCGGGCGAGGGTCTGTGGGAGACCCGCGGCGGGCGCAAGAACTTCACCTACGGCCGTGTCATGTCCTGGGTGGCGTTCGACCGTGCCCTCCGTCTCGCCGACGCGAACGGACGGCCCGCCACGACCCGGCGGTGGCGCGGGGCACGCGACGAGATCTACGACCAGGTCATGGCCAAGGGCTGGAGCGAGCAACGTCAGGCCTTCGTCCAGCACTACGGCAGTGATGTGCTCGATTCGTCGCTGCTGCGTATGGCGACGGTCGGATTCATCACGCCCGAGGACCCGATGTGGACCTCGACCCTCGACGCCATGGAACAGGAACTGGTCAGCGACAGCCTGGTCTACCGGTACAACCCCGAGGCCTCTCCCGACGGCCTGCGCGGTTCCGAAGGGACGTTCTCCCTCTGCACGTTCATGTACGTCGACGCGCTGGCGCGTGCCGGACGCGCCGACCGGGCGAGGCTGGTGTTCGAGAAGATGATGGGCTACGCCAACCACCTGGGCCTGTACTCGGAGGAGATCGACCCGACGGGCCGTCAACTCGGCAACTTCCCCCAGGCGTTCACCCATCTCGCCCTCATCGACGCGGCGATCACCCTCAACGACGCGCTCGACCGGCGGTGAGTCCGGGCGCGGACGTCAGCCGGCCGGATCGGCGCCGGTCGCCGGTGCGGATGTCACGACCACGAGCATGTCGCCCTCGGCCACCGCCCGCGGGACCCCGGTGACCGGGTGCAGCCGGCCGTCGCGCCGTACGACGAACAGCGGCCGGTCTCCGGGGGACGGCGGGGCCGACGCGGACCGGGCGTGGAACCTGGCACCCTGCTGGTAGCGGGCCGCGAGGTCGTGACGGGCCAGCCGCGGGCCGAAGACGGTGCCACCGGCCGCGTCGGCGGCGATGACGCCCCGGCTGTCCGGGGGCGCGCCGATGCGCAGCACCGGGCCCTCGACACTGTCCCGCATCACGATCGCCATCAGCGTGTTGAAGTCGTCGTCGTCCGTGAGCAGGAAGACCGACGTGACGCCCTTCAACTGGGACTGCGGG
The DNA here is from genome assembly GCF_003261055.1 of Streptomyces cadmiisoli. Taxonomy (NCBI): domain Bacteria; kingdom Bacillati; phylum Actinomycetota; class Actinomycetes; order Kitasatosporales; family Streptomycetaceae; genus Streptomyces; species Streptomyces cadmiisoli. The sequence goes on along the minus strand of NZ_CP030073.1, from coordinate 8,043,500 downwards.
TCGGCCGCCGCGGCCATCAGGTCCCCGGCGGCGAGTTCGATCCCGGCCTCTTCGATCCGGTCCCGCTCCGGTGCCGACCCCGCCCACATGACGACGTCCGCTCCGGCGTCGCGCAGCGCCCGCGCCAGGTCGACGACCCAGGGGTCCCCGCCCACCAGGAGCGGGCGGGCCCTCGTGGCCCGCACGATGCCCAGCCGTGCCGCCACGGGCCTCGCCGTGAGCCCGTAGACCACCACCGTCCCGACGATCACCAGGAAGGTGATGGGCAGGATCTTGTCGGCGTCGCGCAGCCCGGCCGTGGCGAGCGTGGCGGAGAAGGTCGTGGCGGTGGAGGCGGCGACGATGCCGCGCGGGGCCATCCATCCCGTGAAGGCCCGTTCGGGGGAGGAGAGTTCCGAGCCGATCGTCGACAGCAGCGCGACGATCGGTCTGACCACCAGGACGAGAGCCGCGACGAGCAGGACACAGGGCAGCAGCACCGGTTCGAGGGAGCGCGGCGTCACGGTGGCGGAGATGGAGACGAACAGGAGACCGATGATCAGTTGCACCAGCGTCTCGAAGAACGGCCGGCGGGCCGGCATGTCGAAGCCCGGCAGGTTGGCGACGACCAGCCCGGTGACGATCGCGGCGATGAGCCCGGAGTCGTCGTAGAGCACGTCGCAGACCGCGGCCACCGCCACGACGGTGGCCAGTTGCGCGAGCGTGCCGAGTGTCTCGCCCAGGCTGAGCAGGCGAAGGGTGAGCCAGAGCAGTGCGGCGCCGACCGCGCCGCCCGCCAGCCCGACGGCGATGCTCCCGAGGAACGTCCCGATGCGGAAGTGACCGGTCTGGAGCCCGCCGGAGAGGATCGAGTGGAAGACGACGGCGCCGAGGATGGCGCCGACGGGGTCGACCAGGGAACCCTCCCACAGCAGGACCCTGCGTACCCGGTCCGACGGTCCGACGTGCTCCAGCAGCGGGCTCACGACGGTGGGCCCCGAGACGACGAGGATCGCCCCGAGCATGCTCGCGACCGCCGCCGGCACGCCGAACAGGACGGGCGCCAGGCACATCACGGCGCCCCAGGTGAGGACCACGCCGAGCACCAGGAGCCGCAGGACCAGACTGCGGGTGGCGCCCCGGAGGTGGCGCAGGTTCAGGCCCAGCCCGGCGTCGTAGAGGATGAGCGCGACCGACAGCGACACCAGGACGGAGAAGTCCGGGCCCACGAGCCGGTCGGGGCGGACGACGTCGGTGAGGGCCCCGGCGGTGAACCCGGCGGGCAGCAGGACGATCAGGGCGGGGACGCGCAGTCGGCCCGCGAGGATCTGCGAGCCGACGGCGAGGGTCACGGTCAGGGCCGTGCCCCACAGGATGTCGTCCTCGCTCACCGTGCCCTCACCGTCCGGCGCGGACCGGCGGACGCGGGTCCGTCACGGGGTCAGCCCTCGTCTCCGGCACCGCCGCGCCGCAGGTCGGCATCGGTGAGCGACTCCAGCTCGCCGTGGGTGTCCAGCCAGTACAGGAGGGCGACCGCGGGGAAGACCAGCAGGATGGAGACGAGGGTGACGACGCCCAGCCACCGCAGGGTGGTCTCCGCGCCCGCGCCCTCGGCGACGGTCAGGGAGGTCGGGATGAGGTACGGGCGCTGCGCCAGGCCCCAGGCGACAACGGCCGACGCGACCACCCCGACCGACGCGATCCGTGACCACGTCCCGGAGCGCCGGATCAACGACCAGGCGGTGGCGGCGGTGGCCACGGCCGCCAGGATCACGAAGACCAGGCCCGCACCGTGGGTGAGCCCGTGCCACACATGGGGCGCGTCGCCGTGGGTGACGATCAACGTGATCACCGCGAGGACGGCCACGACGGCGAGCGCGCCCAGCGCCCGGCGGCGGAAGTAGCCCTCCAGATCCGGCGCGGCGAACCGCCGGGCGTCCGAGGCGAGGAACACCGCCCCCAGCAGCGCCGTGGTGGCCACCGCGAGCAGTCCGAACAGGACCGAGGTGGGGTTGGCCCAGGCGTCCGCCGATGCTTCGGTCCCCTGCGACACCCGGCCCGACGCCACTCCCCCGACCGCGGCACCGAAGAAGAACGGCGTCAGCAGCGACGAGACGGCGAACGCCGCGCCGTACAGCCGCCGGCCCGCCAGCCGCCGGGCGGCCTTGCGGAGGGCGAAACCGGCACCGCGCAGCACGATGCCGACCGCCGCCAGCGCCAGGGGCAGCCACATCGCGGTGAACACCTGCTGGAAGAAGCGTGGGAAGCCCGTCCACATGATGACCAGGACGAAGATCAGCCAGACGTTGTTGACCTCCCACACGGGTGCCATCGCATGGTCGATCAGCCACCGCGGGCGCTTTCCTCGCTCCGCTCCGCCCGCGGTCAGGTCCCAGAAGCCCGCTCCGTAGTCGGTGCCGCCGGCGCACGCGTACGCGGCGACGGCCAGCAGCAGCACGACGGCGATGACACCGGTGATCACGGCCGGCCTCCCCCGGGTGGAGCGTCGTCGGCGCCGCGCGTCCCCGGTGCGCCCTTGGCCAGGGCCGCGGACCGTGGCCCGTACGGGGTGTCCGTCTCCGGTGCCTCCGCGGCCGTCCCGTCGGCCGTGTCGGCGAGCCGCCAGCGGGTCCGCATCCTCAGCAGGACGACGAGGAACGCCGCGAAGACGAGGACGTACACCAGGACGATCAGACCGAACATGATCCACAGACTGCCGGCCCGCGTGGACGTGACCGCTTCGGCGACCCGCATGTTCCCGTACACGATCCACGGCTGTCGGCCCACCTCGGTGGTGATCCAGCCGCATTCGACCGCTACGACGGAGGCGACACCGGCGACTGCCGCGCAGCGGTAGAACCACGGTGACGCGGGGAGCCTGCGGCGGCGCAGCCACACCACCGCGTACCACAGGGCGAGCAGCGCGAGCACGGAGCCGATGCCGACCATGATGTCGAAGGCCCAGTGGGCGATGGTGGCCTGAGTGGCCGTCGGCCGGTCGCTCGCGGGGACCGAGGTCAGTCCGGTCACCTTGGTGTCGGGGCTGAAACCGGCGAGGATCGAGTCGAGCTGCGGGATGCGGATGCCGCCGGAGATGCTGCCGTCCGGATGCAGCCGGCCGAACAGGTACTCCGGCACGTGGGTGTCCGTCTCCCAGACGATCTCCATCGCCGCGAACTTCACCGGCTGCTTCTGGAACACCTGCCGGGCGATGGCGTCGCCCAGCACGAACTGCACCGGTGTGAACACCGCGGCGACCGTGAAGGGGACCGTGAAACCGAGCCGGTGGTAGCGGTCCCGGCGTCCGCGCAGCCAGCCGACGGCGTAGACACCGGCCACGACGTAGCCCGCCGTCACCAGCATCGCCACCACGAAGTGCCAGTACTGCGGGCCGAACATGGGCGTGAAGATCGCCTTCCAGATCCTCACGTCGACGGGGTTGCCCGCGGCGTCGAGACTGAAGCCGCGCGGGGTGTTCATCCAGGAGTTGGCGGCCAGGATCCCGAAGGCGCCCAGCAGGGCCACCGCCGGCAGGGGCAGGCCCAGCAGGAAGTGGGTCCGCGGGGGAAGCCTGCGCCAGCCGTAGAGGTAGATGGCGATGAGGACGGACTCCAGGAAGAAGGCCCAGGCCTCCACGCCGAACCCGATCCCGAACACATCGCCCCATCTGCCCATCAGCCCGGGCCAGAGCAGCCCGAACTCGAAGGACAGCACGGTGCCGGTGACGACACCGATCGCGAACTGGACCGCCATGACCGCCGACCACCGCCGTGCCAGCAGCAGGGCGGTCGCGTCACCCCGGCGCAGCCCGTAGCCGTGCATGATGAGCGTGATCAGCGGCAGCGCCACGCCCAGCGGTACGAGAATGATGTGGGAGGCGAGGGTGAAGGCCATCAACGACCTGGCCGGAAGCGTCTGTGCCGGTACTTCCGCCATGAGCTGGAGCGTGGTGTGCATGTGCGGCGCTCTCCGGGGCTGACGTGTGCGGGACGGGTCAGCCTCCGGTGGCGAACCCGGGGAACAGGGTCATCCCGCCGTCCACGTAGAGGGTGGTGCCCACCACGTAGTCCATGAGGTCGGAGGCCAGGCCGACGGCGGCAAGGGCGATGTCCTCGGGGTCACCGACCCGGCCGTAGGGGATCAGCCGCAGCAGATCGTCGCGGGCTTCGGGCGTGTCCCAGGCACTGCGGTTGATGGGCGTCGTGATGGCCCCGGGTGCGATGGCGTTCACCCGGATCTTCCGCGGCGCGAGCTCCTGCGCCAGCGTCTCCATCATCATCTGCACGCCGCCCTTGGAGGCGGCGTAGTTGACGTGCCCCGCCCACGGGATGACCTGGTGCACGGAGCTCATGCAGATGATCTTGCCGGCCGCTCGGGAGACCTCGGGGACCACTCCGCGGCGCAGGAACTCCTTGGTCGCCTCGCGGGCGCACAGGAACTGCCCGGTCAGGTTCACGTCCAGAACCTTCTGCCACTGGGCCAGGGTCATCTCGGTGAACGACGCGTCGCGCTGCATACCGGCGTTCGCCACCAGGATGTCGATCGTGCCGAACTCCTGGACCATGCGGTCCATCATGGCGACGACCTGGCCCTCGTCGGAGACGTCCGCTTCGTAGGCCGCCGACCGCACCCCGAAGGAGGCGATCTCCGCCGCCACCTTCTCGGCCTCGTCGCGGCCCGCCACGTAGTTGACGACGACATCGGCCCCCGCCCGGCCCAGGGCGATCGCCGTGGCCTTGCCGATTCCGGAGTTCGCGCCGGTCACCAGCGCCTTCTGGCCCTTGAGCAGATCCGCGGGGACCGCCGCGCCCGCGGCGGCGCCTTCGGTGGAACTCACGATGATTCTTCCTCCACTACGCGGCCCGGGCCTCGTCCCGGAGTGTCACCCGGTCACACAATCACCCTGGACGGGGCACACCCCGGGTGGGCGCGCGTCCGTTGCGCCGAACAGGGGAGGATTTCGCCCGGTCGGAGGGTCGGCGGCGCGGCCGTGTCAGCGCAGGCGCGCCAAGAGGTGATCGCCGACCCGGAGGGCGTTCGCGATGGCCGTCAGGGACGGATTCACCGCGCCGATGCTCGGGAAGAAGCTGGTGTCGACCACGTAGAGGTTGTCCACGTCGTGCGCCTTGCAGTCGGTGTCGAGCGCCGACGTCGCGGGGTCGTCGCCGAACCGCACGGTCCCGGCCTGGTGGGCGGTCGCCCCGATGGGCATGCCCTTGTGCAGGTAGATGCTGCGGGACAGCAGATGGTGCTCGTGCATCCCCAGACGGCCGAGCATGTGCTGGAGTTTGTGCCGGAGACGGTCGAGTCCCGCGATGTTGTTGGACTCGTCGAGCGCGAGATGGATACGGCCGTCGGAGTCCAGCGTCACGCGGTTCTCCGGCCGCGGCAGGTCCTCGCCGCACAGCCAGAAGTCGACGGCGTGATGGGCGAGGACCTCGAAGGGCATGTCCGGTGTCACCGCGCCGGCCCAGCGCGGCGCCTCTCCGTGGATCTGCTCGGCGTCCGACTTGCCGAGCATCTGGATGCCGCCGAGGGGGAAGTCCCAGTCGTCCGAGCCCAGATACCAGTCGTGCAGTGCCAGGGTCTTCTGGAACTGCGTGTTGTTGGGCTCCTTCGAGATCGCCATCAGGGCGAGGTTGTTGTGCCGCATGTAGTGGCGGCCGACCACGCCGGAGCTGTTCGCCAGCCCGGCGGGGTGCCGCTCGTTCGCCGAGGCGAGCAGCAGGGCGGCGGAGTTGACTGCGCCGCAGGCCACGACCACGACATCGCCCGAGAAGCGCACCTCCTCCTCCCCCGCGAGCCGGACGACCACCGCCGTGACCGTGCGGCCCGTCGGATCGGTCTCCAGGCGCACCACCCGGGCATTGGTGATCAACTCGACGTCCGGGTGCTGCAGGGCCGGTTCCACACAGATGACCTGGGCGTCCGACTTGGCGCGTACCAGGCACGGGAATCCGTCGACGCGGTTGCAGCGGATGCAGGCGCTGTAATGGGTCGCCCCGCCGTTCTCGTCCTGGGTGAGGTCGACCCCGATCGGCAAGTGGAAGGGGTGCAGGCCCTGCTTCTCCAGGTCGTCGCTCAACTGCTGGATCCGTGGCTCGTGTTCCACCGGCGGGTACGCGTACTGCGCGCTGTACGGGCCGCCCCAGGGGTCCTCACCGTGCCGGCCGTGCACCCGGTAGAGGTGCTCCGCCTCGGTGTAGTACGGCTCGAAATCCTCGTAGCGAAGGGGCCAGGCGGGCGAGATCCCGTCGTGGTGGCGCAGTTCCGCGAAGTCCTGCGGCCGCAGCCGGAACAGCGCGGCGCCGTAGAACTTGGTGTTTCCGCCCACGTAGTAGTTGACCTCGGGCGGGAATTCGTTGCCGTGCTTGTCGATCCAGAATTCCGGAGCCCGGTACTTGCCCTTGACGAACACGGCCGTCGAGTCCCAGTTGTCGCGCTCGCGGGGCAGGAAGTCACCGCGTTCGAGGAGCAGGACCCGTTTGCCCGAGGGGGCGATGCGGTGAGCGAGCGTCGCTCCGCCGGCGCCGGTGCCGATGACGACGACGTCGTAGTGGGTGGAGTCGGGCATCACGGCCACCGCCCTCGCTCGCGCGGGTCTCCGGCCATCGCCGAAAGCCCGCTCCGGCTGTTTCCCCTCTTCGAACGTATACGTCCTCGGCGCGGGCGGCACCCGGAGCACGCCGCCCCGGCGGCGTCACAGAACGGCGATCGGATTCACCGGGCATCCGGTGGCCGCCGGCAGCCGCAAAGGCGCGACCACGCACAGGAAATGCCAGCGGCCCAGCCGTTCGCAGAGCGGGACCAGCGCCTCGAAGTCGAGGTAGTCCATGAGGTGCAGGCCCAGGGCGTTCACGGCCAGGACGTGCACCGGGAACGGCACGTCGGTCACCGCGCTGGGTGCCGTGTCGTTGTTGCCGTCGGAACCGAGGGCGGCCACACGCCGCTCGGCCGGCAGGCGCATCGCCTCCGGGTGCAGACCGGCCCGCGCCCGCGCGGCGTCCCAGGCACCGAGGGTGCGACGCCGGAGACGGTGTCCCACGCGGACGAACAGCAGATCACCAGGGCCGACCGTGACCTGCTGCGCGTCCTCGGCGGCCACGAGGTCGGCCGCCGTGACGTGCTCCCCGGGTTCGAGCCACGGAACGCCCTTCAGCCGCGGGATGTCGAGGAGGACACCTCGACCGACGATGCCGTCCCGTGCCAGGTCCAGGGTGAGCGCGCCGGCGCCGTCGGGTGTCACCGTGCTCGCCGGGACTCCGCCGTACAGCTCCCCGTCGTACACCACGTGGCACAGGGCGTCGAGGTGGCTGTCGGCGTCGCCGTGCACGTTCATGGCGAAGCGGTCACGGGCGAACTGCTCGCCCCGCGTGCCGAGTTCCCCGTGCGCCGGTGCGGTCATGGTGTGCGACGCGGGCTCCGGGTTGTCCTGACCGGCCTCGGTCTCGATCGGCGCGGCGAGCGACACGGTCCGTCCGTGGCGGACCTGGGCCGCGGCGGCCACCACACGCTCGGGCGTGAGGCGGCCCAGAGCGCCGCGCTCGGGATCCTCGGCGGCCGACGCCTGGTCGCGCAGTGATCGGTACAGGTCCCGGAAGGCGGCCCCGGACACCTGTTCCGTCGCACGGGCTGCCGGGCCGGCCCCCGATCCGTTCACCTGCCCGCGGCCCCGCCGCCGCCGAGGACCTGCGCCTTCTGCGACTCGAACTCCTCCTCGGTGAGCACTCCTTGTGCCTTGAGTTCTCCGAGCTGCTTGAGCTGATCGATCCTGCTGGTCATGTCGTCCGCACCCGGCTGCGTCGCCGCCGGAGGAGGAGCGGCGGGCGGGGCGGGCTGCTGGGGCGGCGCCTGCCGTTCGGCGTCCTGCTGGGCCCAGCGGCCCGCCTGGCGCCGCGAGACACGGTTGGACACCGCGGTGGCCGTGCCCGAGATCACGGCGGTGCGGGCGACACCGCGAAGGAGTCCTGGCATGTCGGCTCATCTCCCATTCGGGTGCGACCGGGGAGCCCCGGCCCTGCGCCGACGGAAACACACCGGCCGGAGGCGGGCCCCCGGGCCCGGTCGGACGGGACAGGGCCCTGAGGCCATTGCAGCACTCGGCGCAGTCACCTGCACTTCCGGTCCGCGCGGCCGACACGCGGCCTTCCCGGGGCACGGGCGGACACCGCTCCCAAGACGGGCTAGTGCCGCGGCAGGCAACGTTTGCCTGTCAAGGAGCGGCGTTCGGTGCGTGCTCTCGGTGTGCCGGCCGGAAGTCCTCGTACTGGACGTACTCGGGCTTTCGGCCGGTGCGGCGAGTGGGGGCACCTCCCACGCCTTTCAGGCAGTGGGGGAGCGTGCCGGGCGTCGCGACGGAGCGAACGTTGCCTGCCGCGGCACTAGCTCGCGTGCCGACCGGGGCCCGGCACCGGGCCGGGCGGGCCGGTGGCGCTCGTGTCGTCCGTCGCGCGGCGGACCGCGTCGGGCAGCGCGGCCTCGACCCGGGTGAGCTGCGCCGCGAGACTGCGCAGCCACACATCGAGGTCGACCAGCGCCGGCAGCGGCGGGCCGGCCGGTTCCGAGGGCGGCGGCGAGGTCCCGCGCGGCCCCGGCGGTTCGCCGCCGCACAGGGCGGCGAGCCGGTCGGTGGTCTCCGCGAGCGCCCGTGCGCCGGCCCGCGCCCGTTCGGCGGTGTCCGGGGGCAGGGTGGTGGCGGGCAGGTCGAAGCGGGGCAGCCACTGGGCGCCGAGCAGGATGTGGTTGGCCGCGATGAGCACGGCGTGCCAGTCGGCCCGTACCGGTCTGCTGCCCACCGGTTCGCTGCGGAACTGGGCGTAGGCCGATTCGGCGAGGACCAGCCGGTGCAGGGCGGGAAGCGTCGCCGGGGCCGGGACCGAACCCGGCGGCACGGCGGTCAGCGTCTCGACGGTGCCCTTGATCAGCGGGCCGCACTCCCGCAGCAGCCCCGCCACGGTTCTGCGCACCTCCCTGCGGGCACCGGCCGGCCAGGCCAGCATCGCGCACAGCAGACCGATGGCGCTGCCCGTCACCACGTCCACGATCCGGGCCTCGGCCAACTGCCAGGACGCCGGGGCGATCTGGGCGAACGCGGTGGCCACCACGAGCGTGAACAGCCCCTGCGCCCACGCGATGCCGAGCAGTGGTCCGAGCGCGAAGGCGATCAGCATGGCCGGCGCGAGGATCGCGGCGTAGGCCTCGGTGTGCCGCTCGAGGCCGATGAGCAGCGCACCGGCCGCGACGGCGCCCACGAGGTTGCCGGTGACGGCCCGGCGGATGGCCGTCCAGGTCTCCCCCACGGTGGTCCGGCTCAGCGTCAGCACCGCCAGCAGAACCCAGAAGCCGTGGGTCAGGTCGAGCGAACCGGCGACGAACCGTGCGGCGGCCAGGGCCACGGCGATGCGTACGGCGTTCTGGAACTGCACCGAGCGCAGTGTCATGTTGCCGACGATCCGGCGCGCCCACAGCCGGGGCGTGGTGGCCTCCGTGTACCAGAAGAGTTCCCGTGGCTCGATCGGCGGTGTGCGCCGCCCGTCCAGTCCTACGCGTACGGAGATCTCCAGGATGCGCACCGACTCGGCGATGGCCAGCAGGGCGGCCTGCCGGCGCAGCACCGGCACCGGCGGCACCTCGTCGGCCGGTCCCGTCACCTGCCGCACACGCGTCCGCTGAAAGCCGTCGATGGCCTTGTCCATCCGCTGCGGGCCGGGAGTCGCCCGGCCGGCGCGCAGGGCGGCGGCGGTCCTGTCGCACAGGGACGCCACCAGCGGCAGCAGCGAGCCGGACGCCGTGTCGGCACGGCCGCCGGGCTGTTCGCCGCCGGCGCCTTCCCGGACGAGTTCGCGCAGTTCGCCGGTCTCGGTCTGATGGGCCAGTTGTTCGAGCAGCCGACGGGCGGCGGAACCGGCCTGGGCAAGGCCGCGGTCGGCGCGCCCCGGGCCGGCGGGACGTTCCACGGGCGGGATACCGGACAGCCTCAGCCGTGCACCGGCCTGACGCAGGGCCTCGGGCGACAGTCCGCTGCGCCCCGCGATCGTGTCGCCCGCCGTCGCGAGGACGTCCGCGAGGGTCGTCCGATAGGTCGGGCCCGGCGGCTGCGGCAACAGGAACACCTCGCACAGCACCAGCACCAGCACGCCGAAGGTGAGCCCCGCCAGTCGCAGCCACAGGGTCTGGGGCTCGTACGGGGGGAAGCAGGCCAGGATGTAGAACAGCTGGAGGCCCGGCGCCGCCCCGGCCGGACGGGGCCCCGCGATGGCCGCGAACGCGAGCGAGAAGCCGACGACGAGCATCCCGAGCACCGCCGCCCAGGTCTTCACCGCCAGCAGGGTCCCCAGGGTCACCAGCAGCAGACCCACCGGCAGTGCCTTCAGCATCACCTCGGCCCGCTGCCGTCCGGACCCGGGGATCGGCGACAGCAGGCCGAGGGAGATCGGCGCGAACAGCGCGTACAGCGCCAGGACCGGTTCGTGGAGCCCGTACACGAAGGAGTAGAAGCCCGCGGACGCGGCGAGGGTCACCCGCACCGACCGGTGCAGGATCGTGGTCCGCTCGGCGCCGCCCTTCACGGCAGGCGCCCGCCGCGTGACGCCCGCGGGCCGAGCGGCGGGACGCTGCCCCGGACCACGAGCCGGTGCCGTACGGCCATGACGACGACGGAGGCGGCCAGGATCACCGCCCCGCCGAAGCGCAGAACGGCGTCGTAGGCGGCGTCCGGGGAACGCTCCGGCACCATCGCCGTGATCGCGGCCGCGGCGCCCGCCAGGGCGACCCCGCCCAGCGTGACCAGGAACGTCAGCAGGACGCCCGACGCCTCGCCGGCCCGTTCGGGCGCCACCACCTGCTGGGTGGCGACGCCGGCGGTCCAGCCGAGGCCGAGGCCCAGTCCGCACCAGGCGAACACCGGAACGTACAGCCACCAGGCGGTGACGTGGCTGAGCGTGATCATGCCCGTCAGCGCGAAGAAGTCGAGCTGGACGCAGAACAGGACGACGGCCACCGCGATGAAGGCCCCCCTCCGCGCGGCCGGCGAAGACTCAGCGCGCATGAGCACGTTCCTCTCGGGCCGATGCCGCCGCGGCGTCGTGGGCGGGCCGGACACGCGGTCCGCTGCCCACAGCTCATTGTCGGCCGACCCCGAACGGTCCGCAGCCCGGCCGTCCCGCACCGTGGCGCGCCCCGCGCCCGGTGGTCGCCGACGGCACGCCGGACGGTGCCGGGGCCCGGCCCGGACTCCGGCGGGCGGATGCCGTCACGGCGCCTCGGCGCCGATGGCTGCGGGTCGTTCGTCGCTGGTGACGGCTCGGGCGAGCGGCATCCGCGAGAGCGCGAACACTCCCGCGACGATCAGCGCGACACCGAGCATCTGCGGCAGGAGCCACCAGCCCGACCGGACGTACTCGGCGTAGAGCGTCACGCCGAGCGCCAGGCTCACCCCGGCGTCGCCGAGCGTGATCGCGGGCTGTGAGGCGACCAGGGGCCCGGCCTGCATCGCGTTCTCCAGGAGGAACAGCGCGGCCGCTCCGAAGAGGGCGAAGCCGTACGTCTGCCAGGCGGTGAGGAACGCCGTGAGACCGCCGTCGTCGAGGGTGTGCATCGACGTTTTCATCAGCGCGGCCGTCAGGGCGTACGAGACGGCGGTGGCCAGTCCGAAGCAGGCGGCGCGGGCCCGGCCCTCGGGCCGCCGGAGCGCTGCGACGAGGAGCACGACGATCGCCGCGGCGCAGACCGCGACCGACGGGATCCACCGGTCCATCGGCACCTGGGTGCGGTTCCCCGCCGGCGACGCGGCGAAGAGGGCGACGGCCAGCCCCGCCACCACGGCCGTCACGGCCACCCATCCGAGCCGGGACATCTGTCCTTGCAGCAGCACGGTGGCGATGACCAGCGCGAGCGGCAGTTCCAGTACGAACAGGGGCTGCACGACGGTCAGCGGCCCGGTCGCCAGCGCCACGGCCTGGCAGCCCGCCGCGGCGACGACGGCACCGATGCCGGCGATCCACACGGGCCGCCGCAGGAGATCGAACAGGAGCCCGGCCCGCAGCTTGTCGGAGCGCGGCACGCTCAGCGCCGCCTTGCGCTGGAGGACGGTCGCGAGGGCGTTGCTGAACGCGGCACCCAGCGCGAACATGACCGGCAACAGAATCTCCACCGTGCTTCTCCGGGACGACGAGACGGCCCACCCCCGGTCCTGCCATGGTGACGCGGTGCCCCCGCTCCCCGCGAGCCCGCACGCGACGGGCCACCCGGCCCGCGACCGGCCGTGTGCGCCGCGCGACCGGCCGTGTCCGGACCGGGATCAGTCGTAGATCCGGGCGTAGAGCTCCTGGATCCGGTCGGCGGTGGGCACGACCGGGTTGTTGGCCGGGGAACCGGAGGCGAGCGCCTGTTCGGCCATGAGGGGCGTCAGACGGGCCCACGCGTCCCGGTCGATGCCGTGGGCGCGCGGGGTGGGGACCGCCAGGTCGTGGCAGAGGACGGTGAGCGCGTCGACGAACTTGGCGGCGGCGGTCGCGTCCCCGTCCGCGGCGCTCGCGGCGCCCAGGGCGCGTGCGCAGTCCGCGTACCGGCTCGGCGCGGCGGGTACGGAGAAGTCGGTCACCGCGGGGAAGAGCATGGCGTTCGACAGACCGTGGGCGACATGGAAGTGGGCGCCGATCGGACGGCTCATGCCGTGCACCAGGGCGACGCTGGAGTTGGAGAACGCGATGCCCGCCTGGGTCGCCGCGAGCATCATGGCGGCGCGGGCCTCGGTGTCCGCACCGTCCGCGCAGGCCCGCCGCAGATGGCGTCCGACGGTCGCGATCGCGGTCAGGGCGAGGCCGTCGGAGAACGGATTGGCCTTACGGCTGACGTATGCCTCGACGGCGTGGGTCAGGGCGTCGATGCCCGTGTCGGCGGTCAGCCGGTACGGCATCGACAGGGTCAGTTCGACATCGACGACGGCGGCGAGCGGCAGGAACGCCGGGCCCGCGCACAGCATCTTCTCGTCCGTCGCGCTGTCGGTGATGACCGTGAACTGGGTCGCCTCCGACCCGCTGCCCGCGGTGGTGGGCACCGCGACGACCGGCAGCGCGGGTCCGACGTTGACGCGCGGGGCCTTGTAGTCGCGCATCCGGCCGCCCTGGACGCCGAGCAGCGCGAGAGCCTTGGCGGTGTCCATGGGGCTTCCGCCGCCCAAGCCGATCACCGAGTCCGCCTCGTGCTCGCGCAGCACCTTCAGGCCCGAGGCCAGGGAGTCGGTCGTCGGGTCGGGCACCGTGTCGGAGAACAGCCGCGGGTGGAGCCCGGCGCCTTCGAGCGCCGCCGTCAGGCGATCCGCCGCGCCGGTCCCCACCAGGAACGCGTCGGTCACGAGGAGGGGCCGGCTCAGCCCCAGACCCGCGACGACATCGCCCAGTTCACCGGCGGCGCCCCGGCCGACCCGCATGATCCGTGGCAGGGAGAGGCCGGCGACCATGGAGTACCTCGCGACGCTGGGAGGAAGGGCGGTGCCCCGGACCGTTCGACTCTGGCGCCCCCGCGGTGTGCGTTCAATCGCCAATGACGCAGACCCGATGTGCACGGATGCAGATACGTTGGCGGAGTGCAGCCGCCCGCCCACCACCCCGACGAGGGTCCGGCCCCGCGCCCCCAGGTCGACCGCAGGACCGTCGACCCGCGCAAGCTCCGCGCCGACGACCTTCGCCATCTGCTCGCGGTGGCGCGTACGGGACGTCTGGTCGCCGCGGCCGACGCGCTCGGGGTCGATCACACCACCGTGTCACGGCGGATCGCGGCGCTGGAGAAGGCACTCGGACTGCGGCTGATCGAGCGGGGCACGGACGGGTGGGCCCTGACGGACGCCGGCAAGGCCGTCTCGGAGAACGCGCGCGCGGTCGAAGACGCCCTCGCACGGGTCGTCGACGCGGTGTCCGGCCGGGACGAGCCGTCCCTCCACGGCACCGTCCGGGTCAGCGCGCCCGACGGGTTCGGCACCGTCTTCGCCACGCCGGCCCTCGCCCGGGTGCGCCGGCACCACCCCGGCCTCCAGGCCGAACTCATCACGGCCACCCGCCAGTTGACCCTGCACCCCTCCGGATTCGATCTCGCGCTGGCCATCGGCAGACCGACGGGCAAACGCCTGGTGACCGAACACCTCACCGACTACGTCCTGGGGCTGTACGCCGCCGACGACTACCTCGCGCGGTACGGCGCCCCCCGCACCCCGGACGATCTGCGGGACCACCCGCTGATCTTCTACATCGAGTCGATGCTCCAGGTCGGCGACCTCGAGATCGAGCGCCATCTGCCGGGCAGCACACCCGCGTTCTCCTCCACCAACGTCTTCGCCCAGCTCGAGGCGACCCGGTTGGGGGCCGGCATCGGTGTGCTGCCGGCCTTCCTCGCCCACCGGGCCCAGCTGCGACGGCTGCTGGCCGACCAGGTCACCATCCGGCTGCCGATCACGCTCGCCGTGCGGCGGGAGGCCGTCACCCACCCCGCCGTGCGCGTGGTGCGCGACGCCCTGCGGCAGGAGGTCGCCGACCGCCGCGCCGAACTCCTGCCGGACCGAGGCGCCGCCGCGGCTACGGAAGCGCCGCCGGCCCGTGCGAGGCGTCCGGCAGGGACAGATGGGCCAGGTCTCCCGGGGGCGGTGTCGTGATCGACCACAGCGGTGCCGGCGAACCGTCGGCCACCGCCGCCGGGGCGTCGGTCAGGTTCATCCGCTCGCGCAGCCGGCCGTAGAAGTCCATCGGCCCCAGCCGTACGGCTCGCAGGCGCTGCGGCGCGGCGTACACACCGATCCAGTCGCCGGGGTCGAGCACCCCGCGCAGCTGGCCGTCGATGCTGACCACGGCCCGCCCGGACCGTTCGAGGACCCGCAGTCCGATGGGCTCGTCCGGGGCCGTGACGATCGACCGGTTGAACGTCATGTGCGGCGCGACCGGCGTGAACACCAGGGCATCGGCGCGGGGGGACACCACGGGGCCGCCCGCGGCGAAGCTGTACGCCGTCGAGCCGGTCGGTGTGGCGACCAGCAGCGCGTCGGCGGAGTAGGACGCCAGGAGCCGGCCGGAGATGTACACGCCGACCGACACCTGGCGGTCCCGTGAGAGCTTCTCCAGCACGACGTCGTTCAGGGCCGTCACGTTCAGGGCGACGCCCCACTCGTCGTCGACCTCGCACTCGGGGCGCACCTGCGGCGGCGGCAGCAGCCCGCCGCGGCCGTACTGCATCCAGTCCTCCACGTCGGACGGCATCCTCAGCCGGCAGGAGGCCCGCAGGGTGAGCAGCATGCGGCTGTCGATGTGCAGCCGGCCCTCCCGCACAGCGTCCAGCGCCTGGCACACGGCTGCCGCGGGCACCTCCGTCAGGAAGCCCACCCTGCCCAGATCGATTCCCAGCACCAGGGCGTCGTGCTCGGCGGCCAGCCGCGCACCGCGCAGGAAGGTGCCGTCGCCGCCCAGGGTGACGATGAGGTCGGGGTCGCCCGCGGCCTCGACCTCGTCACGGGCGCTGCGCCGCCCGCCGTCCTGCCACACGTCGATCTCCGTGCACCGTATGCCGTGATCCTGCCCCCAGGCCCGGACGGTCTGCGCCGCGTCCACGGCCTCGGTGCGTCCGCCGTGCACGACCAGGCCGATCCGGTTCACCGCCATGTTCGCCTCCCGGGCGGCTCGCGCCGCACGTAGCCGTGATGTGGGTCGAGACGGGGCGACACCGCCGGCGAACAGGTCGTCCGGCGTCCGCGTCCCGCGCTTGTCACCTCCTCGACCGCTGTCTCCAGGTAAGCAAGGCCGGCCCCGAGAATCCACTCGCGGGCGCCGTGGCCGGCCGGGGCCGCGCACCGGCCCTCGACCCTCGGGGCATGTGACGCAGCCCTGTCCCTCCCGTGGCCCGGCACAGTCGGCTGACCGCGTGCGAACCGCTTTCCGGGCAGATACTGACGTCGGGGGAGCAGTCGGTGATCACCGGCGGGAGGTGTGCGGAGGGATGCGTGTTCCCGGCGCGGCCCGGCCCACGAGGCTCTTGGCGTGGCTCCGCGCGCACGACCCGGAGCTGGCGGCGACCCGCCGGGCGGGGCGCGCCGCCCTCGTGATCCCCTCGCTCTTCGCGTTGTGCAGCGAGGTCATCCAGTCCTCGGCCATGGCGACGTACGCCGCCTTCGGCTCGTTCTCGATGCTCCTCCTGGTCGATTTCACCGGTCCCATGGTGCAGCGGCTGCGGGCGCATCTGGGCCTCGCGCTGGCCTGGGCGGTGCTCATCAGCCTCGGCACCGTGACGTCCCCGATGATGTGGGCGGCGGTCACGACGACGGTGGTGGTCGGCTTCCTGATCCTCTTCTCCGGCGTGGTGAGCTCCGTCCTGGCGGGCGCGACGACCGCGCTGCTGCTGGCGTTCCTGCTTCCGGTGGCCGCGCCGGCACCGGTGTCCGAGCTGCCCGCCAGGCTCGCGGGGGCCGGTCTGGCGGCGCTGTCCGCGATGCTCGCCGTCGCCCTGCTGTGGCCGCGCCCCGGCGCGGATCCGCTGTCCGCGCCCGCCGCGCGGGCCTGCCGGGCCGCCGCGGCACAACTGCGCGCCGACCCGTCCCGGGCGCCCAACGCTCCCGGGACGCCGACCGGCGAGGAACGCGGCCCCGTCACCGCCGACCCCGTCACCGCCGAGGCCGCCGACGCCGCGGCCGACCTGCGGACCGCCTTCAACGCCACTCCCTACCGGCCCACGGGGCTGTCGACCAGTTCCCGCGCCATCGTCCGCCTGGTCGACGAACTCACCTGGCTGTACACCATCGTGCTGGCAAGTGAGCAGCCGTCCGCCCGCGGCGTGCCCTGCGACCCCGAGGCGCATACGGTGCGCCGCTCCGCCGCGGCGGTGCTCGACGAAGCCGCCGACGTCCTGGACACACCCTCCACCCCGCTCACCGGTCTCCGGGCGGCGTCGACCGAGCTGCGCGGGGCCGTGGGGCGCATGGAGCGCAGCGCCACCACCCGGCTTCCGCTGGACCGGCGCCCCGGCACCGAATCGGAGGTCCATGCCTTCCTCCAGACCCTGGACATGTCGTTCCGCGCGCAGGAACTCGGCTTCGCCACCCTTCAGATCGCGCGGAACGTGCTGCGTGCCGCGGCCGCAGAGCGGCGCAGCTGGCCGGCGCAGCTGCTCGGCCGGGAGCCCGCCGCCCTGACCGAGCCGCTCGCCTCCGCCTGGGAGCGCGCCGCCGCGCACCTCCAGCCGCACTCGGTCTGGCTGCACAACAGTCTCAGGGGCGCTCTGGGCCTCGGAATCGCCGTCACGCTGGCCCAGCTGACGGCCGTCCAGAACTCGTTCTGGGTGCTGCTCGGCACCCTCGCCGTGCTGCGTTCGAACGCGCTGAGCACGGGGCAGAACGCGGTACGCGCTCTCGGCGGCACGCTGGTGGGCTCCCTCGTCGGGGCGGGACTGCTGCAGCTCATCGGGCAGCACGGCACGGTGCTCTGGTTCCTGCTGCCGGTGGCCGTTCTCCTCGCCGGGATCGCCCCCGCGGCCATCTCCTTCGCGGCGGGCCAGGCCGCCTTCACCGTGACTCTGGTGATCCTGTTCAACATCGGTCAGAACCCCGACTGGCAGATCGCGCTGCTGAGGATCCAGGACATCGGTCTGGGCTGCGCGGTGAGCATCCTGGTGGGCCTCTTCTTCTGGCCGCGCGGGGCAGCGGCCGCCGTCGACCGCGCGCTGGCCACCGCCTACACGGAGAGCGCCCGCTATCTGGCCGACGCGGTCGAGTACGCGATCGGCAAGTGCGGCAGTCGTCCCCTGGCCGCGAGTGCCCCGCTCGACCAGAGCCGGCAGGCCGCTGCCGCCGCCCGCCGGCTCGACGACGCCTTCCGCAGCTATCTGGCCGAGCGCGGCTCCAAGCCGGTTCCGCTGGCTGACATGACGACACTCGTCACCGGAATCGTGGCCCTGCGCCTCGCCGCGGACGCCGTCCTCGGACTGTGGCAGCGTGCCGCCGACGAACCCGACGGGAGCGACCGGGGCGAAGCCCGCGTGATCCTGCTCGCCGGGGCGGGCCGGGTGGCCGGGTGGTACCGGGATCTGGCCAACGGCCTCGGGCAGCACCGTTCGATTCCGGCTCCGCTGCCGCGCAGTCCCGGCGCCGCGGCAGGGCTGGTCGCCTCGGTCCGCCGCGATCTGCTGGACGAGCACGGCCGGGCCACCGACACCGCCGTCCGCATCATCTGGACCGCCGACCACATCAACGCCGCCCGCCGCCTCCAGCCCGACCTCGCGGCGGCGGCGGAGGCGAGATGAGCGCGGAGGTGGTGGGCAGCGGCGGCGAGATGTACGACCGACAGCGGGCGTCGGCGGTGGAAACCAGGAACGGTGCGGGGCGTTCGGCCGCCCGGCACCGCGGCGGGCCGGGCTTCGGTGGCCGGCCGTACACCGGGGCGAACCGGTGGCGGGCCGGACACCGGGGCAGGCGGACTCCGGGTCCGGGGGACGGTGCCGCGGTACGGTGATCAGGCGTTGCGCGCCGGCCGGCGAACCCCGGTCCCGAGACCAGCGAGGTGGCGATGAGGTCGATCCGATCGGGCGGTCATGGCTGACGCGGCCTCCGACGCGGAACGGCGGGTCGCACGGGTGCGGGACGACCAGGCCGGACGCTACGCACTGGCCCAGGAGTTCTACCGGCTCGCCTCGGGCCGGCGCCGCACGTACGGCCATGCCGAGCTGAGTTTCATGCGGTGGTCGCTCGCCCGCGGCGTGCTGGCTGCGGAGACCTCCGAGGCTCCCGGCAGTCCCTGGTGGCGCGCGGTCAACGAACGGCTGCTGCGGGACAAGACCGAAGCCCGGCTGCTGTGCGGGGCGGGGCCCACCGGCACGGCGGGGGCCCGCAGCGTCGAGTACTGGATGGACTTCATCCGCTCCCCCAGCCCGGTCCGCTGGTACCGCGCGCACAACGCCAGCATCGTCGCCGGTTATCTGGAGCACGAGGAACTGGCCGCCGCCGAGCGGCAAGTGGAACGGTTCATGATGAACGTCGCCCTCCTGCGCGTACTGTTCACGCACGCCATGCTCGAACAGCCCCGGCTCGCGCTCGGCCGACTGGCGGTCTTCGGCCCGCTGATGGCGGACCCGCGTCACCGGGCCGTGCAGATGTTCCTCGACCTCGGCCGGTCCTTCCCGGCTCGCTACCCGGTGACGACGCCCATGGCTGACACCGTCCTCGACGAACACGCCCTGGCCCGGATGCTCGACTACGGCCTGATCGCCCCGCGTCTGCCCGCGCTCTACGAGTTCTCCGCCGAGTCCCTGGCGGAGCCCCGGCTGACCGCCCTGCTGGACGACGGCCTCCCGGCCTATGTGTGGCCGCACGCGGACCGGGCGATCTGGTACATCGGCAACACGGGCCCTCACCTGCGCACCATCGCCCGGGCCTCCGGCGCGCGCCTGACCTGGGAGCCGTCACCACTGGTCCCCCTCCACCGCCGCGCTCGTCGGCGGTGAGGGTGCGGGGCTGCCGCGGACGCCGGTCATCGGGGTGCGCGGGCTGCGGCGGATGCCGGTGGCCCGGGTGCCGTGGCCGCCGCGGCCCGCGCGGTCAGGCCGGCAGCGCCCCGGCGGGGTGGCCGTGTTCACGGCCGCACGCGGTCAGGGCCACGACTCCCGTGCCCGCGACCGAGGTGTGCGGACCGAGCGCGCCGGGGTCCACGGACAGCCGGGCCGCGATGTCGTTGGCGTAGCAGGTGTCGGGGATCCTGAGTTCCTCCTTCACCCGGTGGTACCGCTCGGCGAACGTCTCGGAGCCGGACGGGCTCACGTCGTCGAAGGCGCCGTCGGGGAAGCCGTCCTGGTGCGGCAGGAGGTAGCCGGACTCGGCCGGGTGGGCGGGGCCCTCGTCGCCGTCCTCCTCGGCGACTTCGGAGTCGTAGTACCGGACCACTTCGCCGCCTTCCGCGACGCACCACGCCGTCCAGCCGTCCCCGCAGCTCATGCCGTACCACTGCGCGGCGCCGAAGCGGCGGCCGAGTTCGGCGCAGCGCCCGCGGACGATGCTCGCCCGGGTCTCGTCGTCCGCGTCGTCGAGACGGTGCGTGTCCTCGGCCGTGTCGCCGAAGACGAGGGTCCAGCCGTCCAGGGCGGGGCTGACGAAGACGCGGGCACAGCCGTCGTGCGGGCCGCCCGCGTCCCAGGCGTGGTGGTCGTGGTTCCAGGCCGCGGCACCCGTGCGCAGGGTCACCGGCTCCGGGTGACCGAGGTCGAACGCCGCCAGCACCGCTTCCTGATCGGCGCTCGGGACCGCGTACCAGGAGCCGCACAGGTGCAGGCCCTCCGGGACCTCGGTCCGCTGCCCGATCCTGGTCAGCCTGCGCCACGCCGCCCGGTCCCGGTCGCTCAGCAGCGCGGGCCCGCCGATCTCGGCCAGCGCCTCCAGGGCCGCGGCCCGGATCCTCGGCCCCGTCGCCGGCCGCCGCCGCACGCGTTGCAGGGCGCCGACCGCTCCGGTACCGACCACCTTGACTGCGGCCACGGCCCGCCGGCGGACATCGGGGTCCGGGTCACCCAGCAGGGGCAGCAACCGGTCGAGGAACGCCGCACCGTCCTCCCCGCGCCTCGGGTAGGCGAACAGCGCACTGCGTCGGACCAGCGGGTGCGGGTGCTCCAACAGCGGTTCGTACGCCGCTCGATCGGCCACGTCGGCTCGCTCCAGCACCCACTGGATCCGTCGCGCGACCTCCGGGGAGTCCGCGGACCCGGCCGCCTCGGCCAGGGGGAGAAGAGCGGGCTCGCCCAGTCTGCGCAGCACGTCCGCGGACACGGTCCAGTCGACGGGTGACCGTTCGTCACACAGCACGTCCAGCACGGGCCCCACGGCGGCCGTGCCCTCGTCCACGAGGGCGTCGCGCGCCGAGCGGGTGGCGTCCCAGGTGCCGGTGAGCGCTTCGGTCAAACGTTCCTCGGTCAAACGTTCCTCGATCATGTGAGGACAGTAGTGGGGGCCTACGACATCATCCCCGGCACCCGGATCAGCGCAGGGCGTCCAGGGACTCCGGCGGAACGACGTGATCGAGGAGGTGCAAGGGGGCGGAGCGCACCCCCGCGGTCTCGGCCGCCTCCCAGTGCGCCAGGGCGCGCGGCAGGTCGACGAGCCCGTGGATCAGGGGCAGTCGGTGCGTCATACGCGGCCCGGCGCTGCCCGGATCGGCGGCCCGGACGTGGAGCAGCGACTCCAGACGGCACGAGGCGAGAGTGCCGGGGATCCCGTGCCGGCCGGCGGCGCCCGCGCGGGCCAGGGGCGGAAGGTCTTCTGCGGGGCGGGTCTTCACGGAGTCCAGGGCGAGCAGGCCGCCGCCGACCACGAGGACGTCCCGCCTCGCCTCCATGCGGTCCAGCGCCTTCGCGGTGTCGAAGCAGTGCGGGAAGGAGTCGTCGACGACGATCGTGCCCGGCCGGAGCCGGTCGATGTCGAGGAGGGCGCCGGCGCCGCTGACCGCTGTGACGATCAGGTCCGCCCGGTAGACCGCCTCCGGGAGCAACGGCGCGGACTCGGTGACCTCGACCGGCATCGCCGGCCGGTCGGCCGACAGGTCGGCGGCGAGCCGCCGCAGCCGTGGGGCGCTGCCGGCGACGTCGCACAGCAGCAGCCGGGCCGGCGGGCCCTCCGCCGTGGCGAGGAGCAGCCGAAGCGACGACGTGCCTATCGAGCCGCATCCGACCACGGCGAGCGACAGGTCCGGCAACCGGAGGCCGGTCTCCGCGAGCGCGCGCTGAACGGTCCTGGCCACCGCGACGGTGGTCGTCGCATGGCCGGTGGTGAGCTCCGCGGTCGTCATGGTCTCGCGCAGGACGTCGTAGCCGTAGCCGGTCAGGGAGGGGATCAGACCGGCGAGGGAGACGCAGCGCGCGCCGAGCGACGCGGCGTGTTCGACGGCGCGGGCGGTGCGGGCGGCCAGGTCACCGCCCGAGGCCAGTTCGTCGGCGAACAGGGGGAGGGCGACGAAGCCCGAACGGCCCAGTGGGGTGACGGCCGTCTCCAGCAGTCGGGCGCGGCCCTCGGGGAACAGCAGCGCGCGGATCTGTTCGCGGCCCGGCGGCTGATGCCGGAGTCCCGCGAGCGCGGCGAGGTGGCCGGGCGCGGGCAGGTATCCGACCAGGGCGGCGTCGAGACGGTCGTGCCCGGCCCCCTGCGAGGAGAGGGCGACGCGACCGGCCGTGCGCCGGCCGTGGGACTCCTCGTGGGGCGCGGCGGGCAGCGCGCGCTCGTCCGGGGCCTCCGTCACACCTGCCGCCACCTCGCGGGGCACCGCGTCGACGCCCACTTCACGCAGGGCGTCCCGCAGTTGGCGGCGCATCGCCTCGACGAAGCCGGTCAGCTCGCCGGGCGTGAGCGCCGCCGCGCAGGCCCGCACGATGACGCGCAGGCCTTCGCCGCCCGCGGTCGGCCTGGCGGCGAGGAACACATCCGTGCCGGCCGGAGGCAGCGCGAGCGTGCTGTCGGAGTCGTCGGCGCGCAGGGTCAAGGGACCCTCGGGCACGGCGCCCAGACCGGTGAAGTCGAGGAAGGTGAAGAAGAACTGGGCGGTGCGCGGCAGCCCGTCCGGCGTCCGCGGATCGGTGGGGCCCTCGGCGCGTGCCGTGACCGTCTCGGCGGCGATCCGGGTCAGATCCTCCCCGAATGCCGTCGTGCGGTGCGGTCCGGACGCGTCCGGACGCAGCGCCACCGCTTCGGCGAACGGGCCGAACACCCGGTGGGCGTCGCCCGTGGACTCGTCGCGCCCGCTGACCGCGAGCCCGAGCACCAGATCGCGCCGACCGGTGAGTCCGGCGAGGGCGCGGTAGTACGCGGTGAGCAGGGGCGCGTACAGGGTGCAGCGTGCGGTCCGGGCGCGACGGCGCAGATCCCGGGTCGTGACGGCGTCCAGGGTGAAGGCCGTCGTGTGGAACTCCGCCGGGTCGGCGTCGGGGGCGGCGCCCCGGGCGCGGAGGGCCGGTGGGGCGTACGGCGCCGAGAGTCGTGCGCGGTACTCCTCGGCCCGCGGGCCGTCGGGGCGCGTCCGCCGGGCGGCCAGGTCCACATGGTCGCGGAAGGAGCTGTGCAGCGGCGGCAGCCCGTGCGGGAGACCGCGGTCGAGCCGGTCGTACACGGTGAGCAGTTCCCGGGCGAGCAGGGCGGCGCTGTAGCCGTCACCGATGAGATGGTGCGCGTGGACGAGGAGCACGTGCTCGTCGCGCGCGACGGTGAACAGCCGCAGACGCAGCAGGGGCCAGGCCCACGGTTCGAGTCTGCGCCGCGCTTCCTCCGCGACGCGGTGGTCCAGCAGGTCCGGGCGGGCGAGGGTTTCCGTCTCGACAGGCAGGCGCAGCGCGGGCGGCAGTTCCTGCTGCACGGGCGGACGGGCCCCGGCGGGGAAGACCGTGCGCAGCATCGGGTGACGCTCCGTCAGTACGTCGACCGCGCGCTGGAGGATGTCGTGCCGGAGCCGCCCGCTCACCCGGAACCTGGCGAGCCAGGCCGACCCGGAGCCGGGGGCGATGGTCTCGGCGAGGAGGAATCCCCGCTGGGAGGGAGTGAGCGGGTAGGGAAGCGAGCTCTGCGGTGAGGGTACGGGGTGAGCGGGACCGGACGCCGGACGGCCGGCGGGCGTGCCGGTCGCCTCTTGATCCCCTCTCGTGACCGTGCCCGCCGTGCTGTGGTCCGCCGTGGTGGCGGCCGTCCCCGCCGTGCGCTCCGGTTGTTCCGCCGCGGCGTCGAGAGCCGTCGCGAGCGCGCCGAGGGTGCGATGGGTGTGGAGCACCGTCGGACGGGGCACGGCGGGCAGTTCCTGGCGGAGCCGGGCGAAGAGTTCCAGGACCAGGATGGAGTCACCGCCGAGGTCGAAGAAGTCGTCCTCGCGGGAGACCTCGGGCAGGTCCAGGAGCTCCGACCACACGCGGGCCAGGGTCCGTTCGGTGGCGGTCGGGGGAACCTGCCGGGACGACACCGGCGAGTGACCGGTCGTCCCGCCCTCTTCGCCGGTCCCGCCTTCGGCCCTCTCGCCGTTCGGGTTGTCCACTCCCCGCGCCAGCCGGAGCCGGTCGATCTTGCCGGTGCCGGTCAGCGGGAGCGCCGCGACCGGACGGATACGAGCGGGCAGCATGTACGGCGGCAGCACCCGGGAGAGGAAGCCGCGCACCGCACGGACGTCCGGCGCCCGGCAGCCGGGCCGGGGCTCGATGTGCGCCTCGAGACGGCCGTCCCGGAGCAGTATCGCCGCACGGGAGATGTCCGGGTGCGTGAGCAGCGCGGCCTCGACCTCGCCGAGCTCCACCCGGTGTCCGCGTACCTTCACCTGGTCGTCGAGGCGGCCCAGGAACTCCAGTTCACCGTCCGGGGTGCGCCGCACGCGGTCTCCGCTGCGGTACCAGCGGCGCCCGTCGCGCTCGATGAAGGCCGCCGCGGTGAGGTCGGGCCGGCCGAGGTAGCCGGGTGTCAGACCGATTCCGCCGATCAGCAGCTCACCGGCCTCGCCGGGCGGGCACGCGCTGCCGTCCTCGGCGACGACGTCCAGTTCGCAGCCGGCCACCGGACGGCCGATGGGCAGGTGCCGTACGTCGTCGGCCGGGCGGCCGTCGATGATGTGGCACGTGGCGTTGATGGTGGCCTCGGTGGGCCCGTACAGGTTCGCCACCCGGTGGTCGGGCCGGCGGCGGCCCTCGCCGGAGTCGAGCAGATCGAACCAGCGGCGTACGTGCGCGGCGGGCAGGGCCTCGCCGCCGACGTGGACCCACCGCAGCGCCGCCAGGTCGGGAGTGACACCGTCCTGCCGGGCCCGCGTCTCGGCGGCGGTCAGGAGCCGTTCCCACAGCGTCGGCACCGAACTCCACACCGTGATCCCGTCCGACACGACCCGGTCCAGCAGTGCCTCGGGGTCGCGCAGCAGGTCCCGGGTGAGGGTGCTGACGGTGGCACCGGCCAAGAGGGGGGCCAGCAACTGGCGTACGGAGGCGTCGAAACAGATCGACGCCGTCTGTACGAGCCGGTCCCCGGGGCCGTAGCCGAACGTGGCGAGCGACCAGTCGAGGTAGTTGGCCAGGGATCGGTGGGTGAGCGGTACCGCCTTGGGGTGGCCCGTGGAACCGGACGTGAAGATGACGTAGGCGGTGGCGTCCGGGTCGGTGGGCGGCGGCGGTTCGGACGTGAGGGCCTGGGCACGGGCGGGTGCCGGGTCGGCCGCCGGAACCGTCGTGACGTCGTCCAGCGCGGCGGCGGTCTCCCGGCCGGCCGCGTCGGCGACCAGCACGCGAACCCCGGTTCGGTGCACCTGGTCGTTCAGGCGGGCGAGGGGGTGTGTGGCGTCCAGGGGTACCCAGCCGGCGCCCGACCTCAGGATGCCGACCACGCCGACGACGGCGTCCGGGCCGGGTTCGGTGAGCAGCCCGACCAGGTCGCCGGCGCGTACGCCGTTCGCCCGCAGCCGTTCGGCCAGGGCGTGGGAGGCGCGGTCGAGGTCGGCACAGGTGAGCGTGGCGCGGCCCGTGTCGACGGCGACGGCGTCCGGTGTCGCCCGGAACCGGGCGACCAGGCGTTCCACCACGCTTCCCACACTGGCGGCGGGGCGGGCGGACGGCGCCGCCGAGCCGGAAGCCGGGGGCTCCGCCGCAATCGAGGCGGGCCCGGTACCGGATCCGGCCGGAGTCCCGGACCCGCCTACGGCGCGCCGCAGTTCGCTCAGGTGGTCCTCGGCGAGGCGCGCCACCGTCTCGGGGCGGAAGAGGTGGGCGGGATGGTTCCACGAGAAGCGCAGCGTCGCGTCCGCTTCCCAGCACAGCAGTCCCAGCCGGGTGGCGGCGGACGCGGTGGCCGCCGCGGTCGGCGCCACCGCGACGGGCCAGTCCTGACCGTGGCGCACGGGGAAGCGGGCGAAGCTGAAGCCGGCCGGGGCCACCGCGCGGGGTGCGGGGCCGCCCGAGGGCAGCAGTGCGGCCAGGTCGGGGCTGCCGAGGGTCGCGTGGGACTCCGCCTCGTGCCAGATCCGCCGCAACCGCTGCGCGAGTGCGGTCACCGGCTCACCCGGGTCGACGTCGGTGAACACCGGGAGGGTGTCCGCGAGCGGCCCCACGAGCCGGTCCATGCCTGGCAGCGGCAACTCCCGTCGTGAACGCGCCACGTTCACGGCGACGGTCCGTCGCCCGCTCCAGCGCGCCAGGCAGCGGCCGTACACCGCGAGCAGCAGATGGAAGAGGGAGACGCCGTGATGTGCGGCCGTCTCGCGCAGCGCCGCCGTCAGGGACGTGTCGACGGCGGTCTGGTGATGGCTCAGCGGCGGGACGGGAGGCGCGTCGGGATCACCGTCGTAGGGCAGCGCCCGGGCCGTGCTCGCGGCCGAGTCGGCGGTGTTCTCCCCGGCTGCGTGCCCGGCCAGCCTGTCCCGCCAGTACCGCCGGTCACGGCCGAAGGCTGCCGAGGCCCGCTCGTCCGCGACCAGCGCGGCGTAGTCGGAGAAGTGGCCGCGCGGCGGGGCGGGTTCGGGGGTGCGGCCGAGCGCGAGCGCGGTGTAGAACTCCCAGAGTTCCTCGCCGAGGATCTTCAGGCTGTAGCCGTCGGCCGCACTGTGGTGGACGACCAGCAGCAGGTGGGCGAGGTGGGCGTCCTCACGGACGAGGACGGCGCGCACGGGGTCCTCGGCCGTCAGGTCGAACGGACGGTTGTACAGCTCACGTTCCAGGCCGGCCGGTGACACGCCCGCGTCCGGCTCGTGCACCGCGTACCAGCGGGGCGCCCGGTCGGTGGGCCCGGCTTGCGCGGTGTACTGGCGGGGCGCGGTGACGTCGCCCGTGATCCGCAGGCGGAGCATGGGGTGGCGGGCGGCCAGCCGTGCCAGCGCTCGGCCGAGGATTTCCGTGTCGAGGGGACCGCGCACGGTCTGGCGTACGTAGCCGTACGCGGTGACGCCCTCGTGCAGTGTCTCCGTGGTGAGGAAGGCGAGTTGGAGCGGCGTGAGTGGACGCCGGGCGTCGGTCTCCTCACCGTCGGCGGTGGCTGGGGATGCGGTCGCCGCGGGCCGCCGCTCGGCGCCGGGCGTCCCGGAGGGCTGTGCGGCGAGGTGCGCGGCCAGTTCGCCGATCGTGCGGTACTCGAAGAGCAGGGTCGCGGGCAGCGCCCGGCCGAGTTCCGCTTCCAGCCCGCGCGCGAGGTCGACGGCGGTCAGCGAGTCCAGACCGAGCGTGAGGAACTGCTCGTCGTCGCCGATGTCGTCCGGGGCCCGGTGCAGCGCCTCGGCCAGCAGCCGGCGCACCAGATCCGCGACGGCGGCGGGGGCGACAGCGGTGGCGGTGGTGTCCTTCGGTGCAGAGCCGGGGGTGGTTCCGGGTGTGGCCGGCATGTGCTCGGTGGAGCGGGGAGCGGCGGGCGCGGCGGGCGCCGGGGAGGTGACGAGCAGGTGGGGCGCGTCGATGGCGACGGCCGTCCGCAGCGCCGCGAGGGCGGCACGCGCGGTCGTGGTCGTGAGGCCGCGGTCGCGGAGCCCGGCACCGGGCCCCATGCCGCGGGCGAGTCCCGTGTCCGCGACGGGTCCGAAGCCGATCGCCTGCCAGGGCGCGCCCGCGGCGCGTTCGGCGGCGGCGAAGGCGTCGAGGAAGGCGTTGGCCGCCGCGTAGTCGCCGAGCGCGCCCGCCAGGCCGGGCAGCACGGAGGAGACGGAGGAGAAGGCGACGCGCACGGCCGGTTCCTGCCCGTGCCGGCGCAGCGCGTCGGCCAGCAGCACGGTGCCGCGCACCTTGGCGGCGAGCACATCGGCGATCTCCGGTTCCGACTTGCCGCGCAGCGTCCCGGGCCGGGCCGTGCCGGCCGCGTGGAAGACCCCGTCCAGCGGCGGGAGAGCGGCCATCAGCGCGTCGACGGCCTCCGCGTCGGACACGTCGGCGGTGAGGTGGCGGACCAGTGCCCCGCGCGACCGCAGGTCGGCGAGCAGTGTCCGCGGCGCGGCGGTGGACCGTCCGGTGAGGATCACCTCGCGGGCGCCGCGGTCGGCCAGGTCGCGCGCGAGGGCGGAGCCGAGCCCCCCGGCGCCTCCGGTGATGAGGTACGTGCCGTGCGGCGGCAGCCCTTCGACCGTCGTGGGGGCGGTCACGTCGACCGGTGTACGGCCGAGCCTGCGGCCGGCCCGCCAGGCGACGGTGCCGTCCGCGCCCGGCGCGTGGACCGCGCAAAGCTCGCTCTCCACCGCGTCGACCCGTAGGTCGAGCGGGTCGACGGAGGTCAGGTCCACACCGCGGGAGGCCAGTCCGCGATGCTCCTCGGGCAGGGCCAGCGCGAAGCCGTGCGCCAGCGCCCCCGCCGGGCGGGGGTATGCGGACGAGGCACCGATGGCGTACGCGTCCTCGGTGACCACCAGCAGCCGGGAGCAGCCGGCGGACACCTGGTCCAGAACCTGGCGCAGTGCGGAGAGGGCGGAACTGCTCGCGACGTCCACGGACTCCGGACCGTCGAGGGGCCCGGTGGGCTCCCCGTCCAGCCAGATCACGGCGTCCACCGGGGTCGGGTCCGGTGCTCCGGTGCCGTCCCGGCCCAGCACCGTCAGTCCGCGCCCGGTGAGCCGGGCGGCCAGGGCGCGGCCGAGTGCGTGGTCCGCGCCCACCAGTCGTACGACGCGCGGTCCGGGGGCGGACGTCAGCGGCGTGTCACACCAGTCGAGGCGCTGGGTGACTGCGGACGGCGCGGGCGCAACGGGCCGGTCCTCGGCGGCCCTTGCCGCGGACGTCGCCGCGGACGCGCCGGCCGGCGCGCCGGTCCTGCGCGGCCGGTGGCGGCTCCGGCGGAACGGGTAGGTCGGCACCGTCGCCCGCGGCCGCCGGGTGGGCCGGCCCGTCCGGTCCAGCGGCGCACCCAGGGTCCACAGACGGCCCACCGTCTCCAGCAGTTCACTCGCCCCCGCGGCGGCCGGGCCGTCCTCGGCTCCGGCGGCCGGTACGGCCGTCGCCGGCAGCACCGTCACGTCGGAGCCGGCCGACGCGTGTGTGGCGGCGACCGAACGGACCGCGCCGCCCAGGGAGTTCCCCGGGCCGAGCTCCACGAAGGTGTCGAAACCGTCGTCCAGGAACCGCGCGACGGCCGCGCCGAACCTCACGGGGCGTACCGCGTGCTCCCGCCAGTACCCCGGGGTGAGTTCGGGCCGCCACTCGCCGGTGACCGTGCTGAGCATCGGTACGGCCGCCGGCCGTGCCGTCAGTGTCTTCGCCACGTCGCCGAGCTGATCCAGGACCGGTTCCAGCATCGGCGAGTGGAAGGCGTGGGACACGCGCAGTCGGCGCGCGGCCACCCCGCGCCTCGACAGTTCCGCCACGGCCCGGTCGACGGCACCCTCCGTGCCGGACAGCACCACTTGCGTCGGCCCGTTGACCGCCGCCACGCACAGGGCGCCGCCGGACGCGGCCACGACATCGGCGACGGTGTCCTCGTCACCCCTGACGGCGGCCATGGCTCCCGGGGTGCTCAGGGAGGCGAAGAGCCGACCGCGTTCGACGGCGAGCTCCACCGCTTCGGCCAGGGTGAACGCACCGGCGGCACACGCGGCCGCCACCTCGCCGACGCTGTGCCCGGCGACCGCGTCCGGGGTCGCGCCCCATGCGGCCAGTTGCCGGGCGATCCCCACCCCGAAGGCGACGAGCAGCGGCTGCGCCACCTCCGTCCTCGCCGGTCCGGCCGGATCCACGTCGGGGTCCAGGCACCACCGTGTCAGTGTCCGCCCGAGAATCGGTCCCGCCACCGCGGCGGCTTCGTCCAGGACGTCGCGGAACACCGGGGCCGTCCGGTACAGCGCGTGTCCCTGCCCGGGTCGTTGTGCTCCCTGACCGGGGAACAGGAACACGGTGCGGGGGCGGGACCGGCCGGCCCGCTGCCCGACGGCACGGCCGAGCCGGTCGGCGAGGTCGCCGTCGGCGACCACGGCCAGGCGGAACGGCCCGTCGTCGCGGGCGGTGTTCACGGTGGCGCAGACGTCGGCCTCGTCCAGCTCCGGATGTGCCCGCAGATGCGCCGCCAGGTCGTCCGCGGCGACCCGCAGGGCGTCGGCGTCGTGGGCCGACAGGGTGAGCAGGTGCGGGGCGTCGGCCGCGCGCGCCGGGGCCGCCCGCCGGGGCGCCTCCTCCAGGACGGCGTGCGCGTTGGTGCCGCCGAAGCCGAACGCGTTCACGCCCGCGACCAGGGGCCCGGATGCCTGCCACTGCCTGTGGTCGGTGACGAGTTCGAAGCCCGGAGCGACACGCTCCAGGTAGGAGGCGGGCACCGTGCCCGGTGGAAAGGGCGGCACCTGCCGGTGCTGAAGGGCCAGCACCACTTTGACCAGACCGGGCATGCCCGCGGCGTTGAGCAGGTGCCCGATGTTCGCCTTGACCGAGCCGAGCAGCCGCGGGCGGCCGTCCGGGCGGGGCGGGAAGGCGTGTCCGAGCGACTGCGCCTCGACGGGGTCGCCCACCGGAGTGCCGGTTCCGTGGGCCTCGACGTACGAGACGGTGTCCGGGTCGACGCCGCTGTCGCGGTACGCCTGGGTGATGACCTGGCGCTGCGTGCGGGGGTTGGGGGCGAGCAGACTGAGCGACCGGCCGTCGTTGTTCACCGCCGTGCCGCGTACCAGGGCGAGCACCGGGTCGCCGGACCGCTGCGCCTCGTCCAGGCGCGCGAGGACGACGGCCGCTCCGCCCTCCCCGGGCACGATGCCGTCGGCGGCGGCGCCGAAGGGCCGGCTGCCGCCGGTCGGGGACAGCGCGCCCGCGCGTTCCAGCAGACGGTGGCCGGTCGAGGTCAGGGCCAGCTGGACCCCGCCGACCACGGCGAGATCGCACTCGCCGGACTCCAGGCTGCGCCGTGCCAGATGGAGCGCCACCAGCGCCGACGAGCAGGCGGTGTCCACGGCGAGCGCGGGCCCGTGCAGGTCGAGCGCCTGGGAGACGCGGGCGGCGATCAGGTTCGGCAGGTTGCCGGTGAGCGCGGCCGGGTGCGCGGCGAGGTCGCCGTCCGACGCGTCGGTGAGGACCTCGCGGTGGCCGCTGTCGCCGAGGGCGGCGAACACCCCGACCCGGAGCCCGTTTCGGCGGGGCCCGGCGTATCCGGCGCGCTCCAGGGCTTCGTGGGCCAGCTCCAGGAAGATCCTGGCCTGCGGGTCGGTGGCGCGCGCCTCCTCGTCGTCCATACCGAAGAAGGCGGCGTCGAACGCCGCGGGGTCGGCGAGGAAGGACCCGTGGTGCGTGGACGCGGCGGATCCCTCGCGCGCGTCGTCCCAGCGGCCGTCCGGTACGGCGGTGATCGTGTCCCGGCCGGCGGCCAGCAGGTCCCAGAAGTCCTCCGGCGTCTCCGCACCGGGGAACCGGCAGGCCGTGGCGAGCACCGCGACGACCGGCCGGGCCGCGCCGTCGGACGTTGCTCGGTCGGCGTCCGAGACGGTGGGCCGGGCCCGGCCGGCGGAGCCCCGCGGTCCCGGGTCCCCGCAGCCGTGCTGTCGTGCCTCTCCGGTGCGGTCCTGCCGCCGCGCGCTGCCGGTGGCGGGCTCCGGCGTCATCGGGTCTCCCGGGACCGGCGGTGCGACCAGGGCGAGCACATGTCCGGCGAGTGCGGCGACGGTGTCGTGGTCGCGCAGGACGCGCGGTTCCACCGTGAGGGAGAAGGTGTCCTCGATCTCGGCGAGCACGGCCATCGCCTTGAGCGACGATCCGCCGAGGTCGAAGAACCGGTCGTCCGGGCCGATCCGTTCGGGTGGCAGATCGAGAGCGCGTGCCCAGATGCCGAGGACGCCGTCCTGGACGTCCCGGCGTGAGCGCGGCGCGGCCGTCACGGCCGAGCCTGCCGTCTCCTCGGGTGCCGGCCGCGACCGGACCGTCGGGCCGCTTTCGGATGCCTCCGGACCGTCGGCCCGGCCGGACCGCTCCCCCGGTCCGTCCGATGTGCCCCCGGCCGCCCCGCGTCCCGCGTCCGCCGGGCGTTCCCGGGCCGCCTCGTGCAACGCCCTCGCCGCCGTCAGGCGCTCCTGGACCGCGCCGTAGGCACCGGACTCGAAGCGCGCACGCATCAGCCCGCGCCGCAGCTTTCCGCTGGTCGTGCGGGGGAACGCGCCCGGCGGCAGGGGCAGCACCCGCACGTCGTCGTGGCCGAGGGACTCCCGGACGCGGGCCGCCGCCGCGCTGAGCACCGGCAGGGCGGTCGCCCACGACGGCCGCGCCCACTGCACGAACACGACGACGCGTTCGGCGCCGGTGTGCGGGTCGGTCGAGCCGATCGCCGCCGCGCTGCCCGCGGGCAGCCCCGGCGTGGTGGCGGCCGTCTCCTCGATGTCGGCCGCGTGGAAGGTACGGCCGCCGACGAAGACGACGTCCTTGTGCCGCCCGGTGACACAGAGCCGGCCCCCGTTCAGGAAGCCGAGGTCGCCGGTGCGCAGCCAGCCGTCGCGGAACACGGCCCCGGTCGCCTCGGGGGCCCGGTGGTAGCCGAGCGCCACCTGCGGGCCGCTGACCTCGACGTGGCCGACCCGCCGTTCGCCGAGCGGCCGGCCGGAGTCGTCGGTGACGCGGATCTCGCAGCCGGGCACGGGACGTCCGACATCCATCAGTTCCAGCGTGTGCGGGCCCGGTCCGGTGAGCACGGCCCGGCCCCGGCCCAGCTCCGCCCGGTCCAGGACCAGCGGCGCGGCGACCTCCCCGAGCGGGGGCACGGTCACGGCGAGCGTGGCCTCGGCCAGCCCGTACACGGGCAGCGGGGCCGTGGCGGCCAGCCCGGACGGCCGGGCCGCGGCGGTGAAGTCCCGCCAGACGCGGGGCGCGATGGGCTCGGCGCCGACCAGCATCAGTCGTACCGCGCTCAGATCGAGTCCGGGCCAGACGGTGTCGGGCACCCGCCGCAGGGTCAGGGCCAGGGCGAAGTTCGCGGCGGACAGCAGGGTCGCCCGGTGCCGGGCCGCCGCCTCCAGCCACAGGGCCGGACGCTTGGCGAAGGACAGCGGCTCCAGCCTGACCTGCTTCAGACCCGCCGCCATGGGCACGAGGTGCGTGCCGATCAGGCCCATGTCATGGAAGTACGGCATCCAGGTCATCACGACGTCGCAGGGGCCGATGTCCATGGCGGTGCGGATCTGCCGGAGGTTCGCCAGTACGGCGGCGTGGGTGAGTTCGACGCCCTTCGGTGCGCCGGTGCTGCCGGAGGAGAACTGCAGGAACGCGACGTCCCGCGGCTCGGCCCTGACCGGCCGGGGCGGCGGGTGGCCCTCGCGCAGCAGGTCCAGCGGCAGGGCCCGCACGGGACCGGGAAGCTCGCCGAGCAGGTCGGCCGTGGTGTCGTCCACCATCACGGCCGGACGACCCAGCAGTTCCCACACGGGTCCGACCCGGCGCGGGTCGGCGGCCAGCGGCACCGGTACGAGTCCCGCCGCGACCGCGCCCCAGAACATCGACTGAAAGCGCTCCCCCGGGCCGGCGACGAGCGGGACGGGGGTACCGGGTGCGAGGCCCGCGGCGTGCAGGGCGCCCGCGACGCGCAGTGCCTCGTCGCGGAGATCGGCGAAGGTGACGGTGCGCTCGGTGCCGTCCGCGCGGAGGTGGACGACGACTTGCCCGGGGGAGCGCTCGGCGGAGTGCAGCAGTGTGTCGAGCAGGGTGGTGGCCGTGCCGGCCGCCGCGCGCCGGGCCATGCGTTCCCCTCCCCCGTCCGCCTCCTGCGAGCCGTTCGTGATCATACGCATCGGGTGCGGGGCGGCGGCGGGTTACCCCTCGGCCACCCGCTGTCCCGGCTCGGATCGGGGCGACGCGACCCGTGCGACGCGATGACGCGTAACCCATGGGTTACGCTTTTCCCGTGGACGAACTGACCGACGTGGCCGCTGCCGTCGCCGATCCGGTGCGCCGGGAGATCCTGGTCATGTTGCGGCACGCCCCGCTGACGGCGGGCGAGATCGCCGCCCGGTTCTCCATCAGCCGCCCGGCGGTCAGCCGTCACCTGCGGGTACTCCGCGAGAGCGGGCTGGTGCGGGACGAGCAGCACGGGCGCCACCGGCGCTACACGCTCGTCCACGTCCCGCTCGCCCGCCTCAGCGAGTGGCTCGTCCAGTTCGAGGGCCGCCGGGCCCCGGACTGGTCCCGGCAGCTGGCGGCACTGGACACCGAGGTCCACCGGGCACGCCGGGAACGCGGCCGATCCGAGCCCGCCGGCACCCCGAGCACAGCACAACAGAAGGACACCGCATGACTCTCGAACCCTCCGGCCGGCTCGTCCCCACGGCGACGGGCCACGACCTGATCCTCACCCGCACCTACCGCGCCTCCGCCGAGGACGTCTGGGCGAGCGTCACCGAGCCGGAGCGCACCGCGCGCTGGTTCGGCCCGTGGCGCGGCGAGGGGGCTCCCGGCCGCACCATCGAAGTGCAGATGGTGTTCGAGGAGTCGGACGACTGGATCCCGGTCCGGATCGACGCCTGCGAGGCACCGCGCCGGCTCGCGGTCTCGACGCAGGGCGAATCCGGCTCCTGGTCACTGGAGCTGCTGGTGGCCGAGAGCGACGGCGTCACGGAGCTCCGACTGGTCCACCACCTCACCTCCAGGGAACACCTCGGGGAGACCGGACCGGGCTGGGAGTACTACCTGGACATGCTCACCGCGGCCCGCACGGGCGGACCCCGACCCGACTTCGCGGACTACTACCCCGCGCAGAAGGCGTACTTCGAGTCACTGGGCTGACCCTTCTCCGTGCGCCGGCACGTCGCGGCGCGGTGGTGACCGGGGCGGTGCGGGCTCAGCCGAGATAGCCGCGCAGTTTGCGGTACAGCGTCGCGCGCCCGATCCCCAGCGCCGCCGCCGCGCGTGTCTTGTTGCCCCCGTGGCGGTGCAGCGCCTCCAGGATCGTGACGCGTTCGGCGTGCTCCATGGGGCTGAGCTGCCGCGGGGCGGGCCCTTCGCGCACGGCTTCCGGCAGTTCGGACCGGCGCACCGGTCCCGTGACCCGGCGGTCCTCCGCCAACGCTTTGACGACCCGGCCGAGTTCGGTGACGTTCCCGGGCCACGGGTAGCGCTCCAGCGCGCGCAGGGCGTCCAGCGTCCAGGTCAGCGGCGGTCGGCCCGGGGCGGAGCGCGGGGTCAGGGCCCGCAGCAACTGCCGTATGTCCTCGGCGCGTTCCCGTAGTGCCGGGAGGGTGACCGAGCGGGCGCCGAGCTGGTCCAGCAGGCGTTGCAGGCAGGGGCCGGGCTGTGTGCCGGGTGTGTAGGTGACCAGCAGCCACATGTGCGGGTGCGTGTCGAGCAGCGAGTTCAGGGCGGCGACTGCGGGCTGCGCCATCCGCTCGGCGTGCCGGATCAGCAGGGCGCGGCCGTCCACGAGGTCGGCGGGCGGGCAGCCGAGTTCGACGCGCTCCGCCGCGTCGACGATCCGTACGGCGTGGCCGGCCAGGAGTTCCCTCGCGAGTGTCGTCTTCCCGGTGCCGCGCTCACCGGTCAGCAGCAGCGGTTCGGGGGTGCGGGCCAGTTCGACGGCGCGTCCGACCGCGTAGCGCCAGGCGACGGAGGAACCGGTCAGGGTGAGCCCGGCGGAGGGCATGATCGCCCGTACCGGTTCGCGCAGCGGCCGCAGTGCCGCCACGATCCCCACGACGGCCCCGTCCTGTCGCACCTGCGTGATGCGCGCGGTGC
This sequence comes from Streptomyces cadmiisoli, assembly GCF_003261055.1. NCBI lineage: Bacteria > Bacillati > Actinomycetota > Actinomycetes > Kitasatosporales > Streptomycetaceae > Streptomyces > Streptomyces cadmiisoli. The sequence continues at coordinate 8,007,923 of NZ_CP030073.1, read as the reverse complement.
ATGCCGCCGTGTCCGGCAGCACCGGCTCGGCCGTCTCGTTGCCGCGTCGTGCGGCCACCGCCGTACGCTCCAGCGCCTGCAGCACCTCGGGCGTCAGCACCCGCTCCGCCTCGGCGCTGATCAGGCGGTTGCGGCCGTCGAGCACGGCGACGACTGCGCCGTCCGGCGTCCGGGTGGCCCGCAGATAGGCGTCGAGCAGGACGCGTTCGGTCTGCCCCGCGCGGGCCAGCAGTTCGGCCTCGACCGCGGCGGTGGCCCCCTCCACGAGTGCGGCCTGGGGGTGCGGCCGGCAGCCCGCGCGCATCCCGGTCGCGACGGTCAGTGTGCCGAGCGCCTGGGCACCGTCCGGTGCGAGCACGGGAACGCTGACCGCGGACACCTCCTGCCAGCGGTCCAGGAAGTGCTCGGGTCCGTGCACCTCGCCGCGGCGCCTCGTACGCAGCGCGAGCGCCGCGCTGTTGTGGCCGACCGCCCGCTCGGACAGGTCCGCGCAGGCTTCCTCCCCGTCGAGGCTTCCCGCGCTCCAGAGCACGCGCAGCCGCTCGTCGGTGAGCAACAGGAGCGTCCCGTCGCCGTCCAGGGCGGGGGCGATGCGTTCGAGTACCGGGCGGGCCGCGGCGAGCAGCGCCGACGGCTCGCGCGGCGGCGGCCCGGCCGACGTCTCCCGCAGATCGCGCGGCACACCGAAGAACCGGGCGCGCCGCCAGGCGGCGACGACCTCGTCGGGTACGCCGTCGGGCAGCGGTTGCCCAGCCAGGAACCTCTCGCGTGCCCTGCGCAGTGTGGGGACCGCGAGGCCGACGGGGGCTTGTTGTGTGGTGGTCACGGCGACATCCACCGTACCGGATTCAGTTGAACAAACAACAACCTTGCCGCCGTACCGCACCGGAGGGCGTGCGGCGCGTCTCGTAATGAGACACCCACGGCCCGTCCGACTCCGTGACCATGAGCGTTCGATGTCCGTTTCCCCCAGGAGCGTTCCCGTGTCCACAGTCGTCGAGACCGACGTCCTGATCGTCGGCAGCGGCCCCGCCGGCGCCTCGGCCGCCCTCGCCCTGAGCACCTACGGCGTGCCCAACATCGTCGTCACCCGCTACGCGCGCCTCGCCGACACACCCCGTGCGCACATCACCAACCAGCGCACCATGGAGGTACTGCGCGACCTCGGCGTCGAACAGGACGTCGTCGCCCTGGCGACGCCCCAGCCGCTGATGGGCGACACGACGTTCTGCACCAGCCTGGCGGGCGAGGAACTGGGCCGGGTCCGCTCCTGGGGCAACGACCCGCTGGTCCAGGCCGCGCACGAACTCGCCAGCCCCACGCGGATGTGCGACATGCCGCAGCACATCATGGAGCCGGTGCTCGTCGACGCGGCCGTGGCCCGCGGCACCAAGTTGCGCTACCAGACCGAGTACCTCTCCCACACCCAGGACGCCGAGGGCGTCACCGCGACGGTCCGCGACCGGCTGCGCGGCGACACCTACGAGATCCGCGCCAAGTACCTGATCGGCGCGGACGGCGGCCGTTCGCGGGTCGCCGAGGACGCCGGCCTGCCGATGGGCGGACAGATGGGCGTGGCCGGCAGCATCAACATCGTCTTCGACGCGGACCTGACGAAGTACACGGCTCACCGCCCGTCCACCCTGTACTGGGTCCTCGCGCCCGGCGCCACGGTCGGCGGCATCGGCGCGGGCCTGGTGCGCTGCGTACGCCCGTGGAACGAATGGCTGATCGTCTGGGGCTACGACGTCACCGCCGGTGCCCCCGACCTGACGACCGAGTACGCCGAGTCGATCGTGCGCAAGCTCGTCGGGGACGACGACATACCGATAACCGTCAAGTCGTCGTCAGCATGGACCGTGAACGAGATGTACGCCGAGACGTACGCCAACGGCCGTGTCTTCTGCGCCGGAGACGCCGTCCACCGCCACCCGCCGTCCAACGGCCTCGGCTCCAACACCTCCGTCCAGGACTCCTACAACCTGGCCTGGAAGCTCAAGTACGTCCTCGACGGTCACGCCGCGCCCGCGCTGCTGGACTCCTACACGGCCGAACGCGCCCCGATCGGCCGGCAGATCGTCACCCGCGCCAACCAGTCGATCCGCGAGACCGCACCCGTCTTCGAGGCGCTCGACGGGCTCGACCCGCAGACCCCCGAGCAGTTGTGGGCCAACATCGCCGCCCGCAAGGACGCCTCCGAGGCCGCCGAGAAGCAGCGCACCCGCCTGCGCGAGGCGATCGCCTTCAAGGTGTACGAGTTCAACGCGCACGGCGTCGACCTGAACCAGCGTTACGTCTCGGACGCGATCGTGTCCGACGGCACCCCCGACCCGGGCTTCGACCGTGACCCGGAGCTGTTCCACCAGCCCTCCAGCCGCCCCGGCGCCAAGCTCCCGCACGCCTGGATCACCTCGGGCTCCCGCACCCTCTCCACCCTCGACACGGTCGACGGGGGCCGGTTCACCCTGCTGACGGGCATCGGCGGCGACGACTGGGTACGGGCCGCGAAGGCCCAGGACATCGAGGTCGCCACCGTGGTGATCGGACCCGGGCAGGACCACGAGGACCCGTACGGCGACTGGGCGCGCCTTCGGGAGACGTCCGACGGCGGCGCACTGCTCGTACGGCCCGACGGCTTCGTATGCTTCCGGCACGCGTCTGCCGCCGCGAACGCCGACGAGGCGCACGCACTCCTCTCGGACGCACTGCGGCGCGTCCTCGGAACCACGTGACCGCATGACCCGGAGCGGAACCGAACGCAGAACAGGAGGAGCCGCGATGACCGACGACGTGAACGGAACCGGCGTCACGAGGGAGGCCGTCGCCAGTCTGGCCGCGACCGCCGACCCACGACTGCGCGAACTGCTCACCGGCCTCGTCCGCCATCTGCACGACTTCGCGCGCGAGACCCGGTTGACGCAGGCGGAGTGGGAGCAGGCGATCGGCTTCCTCACGGCGACGGGACAGGCCTGCACCGACACCCGGCAGGAGTTCATCCTGCTGTCGGACGTGTTCGGTGTCTCCATGCTGGTGGAGACCCTCGGCGGCGAACGGCCGCCCGGCACCACCGAGTCGACCGTGCTGGGCCCCTTCCACCTGACCGAGTCCCCGCCGCGCGCACTGGGCGACGACATCGACCTGGTGGGCGGCGGCGAACCCTGTGTGATCAGCGGCCGGGTCCTGTCCGAGGACGGCACCCCGCTGCCCGGCGCGGTCCTGGACGTGTGGCAGGCGGACGGCGACGGCCACTACGACGTGCAGCAGCCGGAGTCACAGCCCCCGGGCAACGGACGCGGGGTGTTCACCGCCGACGACAAGGGCCGGTTCTGGTTCCGCACCTGCGTGCCCGCGCCGTACCCGATCCCCACCGACGGCCCCGTCGGCGAGCTGCTGCGCGCCACCGGCCGGCATCCCTACCGCCCCGCCCACATCCACTTCATCGCCACGGCACCGGGGCACACGCCCGTCACCACGCACATCTTCGTGGCCGGCAGCGACTACCTGGACTCCGACGCCGTGTTCGCGGTCAAGCAGAGCCTCGTGCAGGACTTCACCGACACCGACGACCCGGCACTGGCCGGTGAGTTCGGAGTGCCGAACCCGTTCCGGCACGCCCGCTTCGACCTGGTCCTGGAACAGACGTCATGAGCCTGTCCCCCACGGACTTCTCCTACGACAGCCCGCCCGTGCGGGTCGTCTTCCGGCCCGGCGCGGCCCTCACCGCGCCGCCGGAGGAGGCCGAACGGCTCGGTCTGCGGCGTCTGCTGGTGGTCAGCGGCAGCCGCGGTGAGTCCACGGCGCGGGCGGTCGCGGACTCCCTGGGCGACCGCTGTGCGGGACTGCACACCGACGCCCGGATGCACGTGCCCGTCGAGATCGCCGTCCGAGCGGTGGAGGTCGCCCGTGAGGTCCGGGCCGACGGGATCGTCGCGGTCGGCGGCGGCTCCTCGATCGGGCTCGGCAAGGCGATCGCGCTGGACACCGGACTGCCGCTGATCGCGATCCCCTCCACCTACTCGGGGTCGGAGATGACCCCGGTCTGGGGCCGCACCGAGGACGGCGTCAAGCACACCGGCCGGGACCCGGTGGTCCGGCCCCGCAGCGTGGTCTACGACCCGCGGCTCACGCTGTCCCTCCCCGTCGCCCTCACCGTGACCAGCGGCATCAACGCGCTCGCGCACGCCGTCGAGGCGCTCTACGCACCCGACACCTCGCCGCTGGTCGGGCTGATGGCGGAGGACGGTGTACGGGCGATGACGCGCGCGCTGCCGCGGCTCGCCGCGGACCCGGAGGACATCGACGCGCGGAGTCAGGCGCTGTACGCGGCGTGGCTGTGCGGGACGTGCCTCGGCGCGACCACCATGGGGCTGCACCACAAGCTGTGCCACGTGCTCGGCGGCTCCTTCGGACTGCCGCACGCCGAGACCCACACGGTGGTGCTGCCGTACGCACTCGCCCACAACGCGCCCGCCGCGCCGCAGGCACTCACCGCTCTGCGCCGGGCACTCGGCACACAGGACGTGCCGCACGCCCTGTGGGAACTGGCCGGCCGCCTCGGCGCGCCCCGCACCCTCGCCGAACTCGGCCTCGGCGAGCAGGACCTGGCCGCGGCCGCCGAGCAGGTGACGGGCCGGCCCTACGCGAATCCGCGCCCGGTGACCACGCAGGAAGTCCTGGAGCTGCTACGGGCGGCGCACCAGGGACGGGAGCCGGGCACGGCGGCGACCGTCTCGTAATGAGACACCCGCGCCGTGGGCGCGTGCCACAAGATCAAGAAGGGGGGTGTCCGCTGTACAGGCGCGGTCGTTCCGGCCTGCCCGGGAACGCCTTCGCGTGCCGCCGCGCCACCTGTGAAGAAAGGTGAACATCATGGCCCTCGCACTGCTCCGGCGTCGGCGGTCCAAGGTCGCCCCGGCCGAGGCGGCGGGCCTTTCCCTCGCCCTCCCACCCGGCGCCGGCGCCGTCGCCCGCGAGATCGTCGACCCGGTGGGCACGCCCATGGCCGCCGCGGAGGTGACCGTCACGGCCCTGGACACCCACCGCGTCGTCGCGCGCGGCACCGCCGACCCGTACGGCTACTTCCTCGCCGCGCTGCCGCCCGGCCGCTACAGCCTGCTGATCACGGCGGACGGACTGCGCCCGCACCGCGAGACGATCGAAGCCGTGGCCGACACCGCCGCACCCTGCGAGCGCGTCTGGCTCCAGCCGGCCGACGCGCTGGAACTGCCGGTGCCCGGTGTCTGGCTGTTCGACCCGCCGCACACCGCGATCCGGTTCATCGCCAAGCACGTGGGGATGGCGCACGTCCACGGCCGCTTCGAACGCTTCGAGGGCGGCATCCAGATCGCCCAGGACATGGCCGACTCACGGGTCCACGTCCGCATCGACGCGTCCAGCATCACCACCGGCAACACCACCCGCGACAACCATCTGCGCTCCGGCGACTTCCTGGACGTCGACCGCTTCCCGTACATCGACTTCACCAGCACGCGGTTCGCCTACCGGGGCGGCACCAAGTGGACCCTGCAGGGCTCGCTGACCATGCACGGCGTCAGCCGCTCGGTCGCCCTGGACACCTCCTACCTCGGCATGGTCAACGGCGGCTACGGCGAGGAACTGCGCTGCGCGGCCCTGGCGACCGCCGAACTGCACCGGGAGGACTACACCCTCAACTGGCGCTCCATGCTCGCGCGCGGCATCGCGGTGGTGGGCCCGACGGTGCAACTGGAGCTGGACGTCCAGGCCATGTACCGGACCGCCGACACACCGACCCCGCCCAACTAGGAAGCACGCGGAGACACCCGCAGGACCAGCAGGAACAAACAGAGAACGGCCTGGGTCCGGCTCCCCGACGGGGGCCGGACCCAGGCCTGCGTGCCGACGCGTGTGTCACCACCCCACGGCGGTGGCGTTCACCGTGACGGGGATGTTGCCCCGCGTGGCCTTGGAGTAGGGGCAGAGCTGGTGGGCCGCGGCACCGAGTTCCTCCGCGGTCGCCTGGTCGACACCGCCGAGTTCGAGGTCGAGCACGGCAGCGAGGCCGAACTCGCCGTCGTCACCGTGGTGGAGCGTGATCTCCGCGGTGATGGCGGTGCCGGCCGGCCTCACCTTGCGCTGCCCGGCGGCACGGCGCACGGCGCCCAGGAAGCAGGCGGCCCAGCCCTAGCTGACTGCCATGGCTGGCTCTCCATCTCGTGAATCAAGAACCTTGCCGCCCCCGGACACCTCTGTCGCGTCACCGGCTCAGGCGGTCACTCAATGGTGACCCTTAGCGCATCACCGGTCAAGATGGTGATGCAAGAAGGTTGAGGAATGGCACTACCCCCAAGAGAAGCGCGGCAGCAGGCGCACCCGCCTGAACGGCGGCCTCATTCGTCACTTGTTTGACCGGTGATCGACTCTGTGCCAGAGTCGATCACGCACGCCGGCGGTGACCACGTCACGCGGAAACGTCCGAACCCGATCACCATGGAATGCGGGTCGGCACCCGGAAACGCACGGAGGGCTTCACATGATCAACAGGCGTACCTTCAGCAAGGCACTGGGCCTGGGCGCGGCGGCGGCCTCCCTGGCCGGCCCCGGCGCGCCGGCCGCCTCCGCCGCCCCGCGGAGCGGACCCGAGACCCCTGCCGCTGCCGCCGGTGGCAGCGGGACGCTTGCGTCCTTCCCGCGGCTGAAGCAGGTCAGGGCCGGCCTGCTGAACGTCGGCTACGCGGAGCTGGGCCCCGCCCACGGCCCCGCGGTCGTCTGCCTGCACGGCTGGCCGTACGACATCCACAGCTACGTCGACGTCGCCCCCCTGCTGGCCGCGGAGGGCTACCGGGTGATCGTTCCGTATCTGCGCGGCCACGGCTCGACGCGGTTCCTCTCCGACCGGACGTTCCGCAACGCCCAGCAGTCGGCCGTCGCCCTCGACATCGTCGCCCTGATGGACGCCCTCAAGATCGACAGGGCCGTCCTGGCCGGATTCGACTGGGGATCGCGCACCGCGGACATCATCGCCGCGCTCTGGCCGGAACGCTGCAAGGCCCTCGTGTCGGTGAGCGGGTACCTGATCACCAACCTCCAGGCCAATCTGAAGCCGCTGCCGCCGAAGGCCGAGCAGACCTGGTGGTACCAGTACTACTTCGCCACCGAGCGGGGCCGGCTCGCCATGCAGGACAAGACCCTGCGGCACGACCTGACCCGGCTCGTCTGGGACGACGTGTCACCGACGTGGGACTTCGACGACGCCACCTTCGAGCGCACGGCGGCGGCCTTCGACAACCCGGACTACGCCGCCATCGTGATCCACAACTATCGCTGGCGGCTGAGCCTCGCCGAGGGGGAGCGCCGCTACGACGGCGTCGAGAAGCAACTGGCCGCCCGGCCCGTGATCGAGGTGCCCACGATCACCCTGGATCCCGAGCGCGACCCCTTCACGGCCCCCGGCAACGGCGCCTCGTACCGGGACAGGTTCACGGGCAAGTACGAGCACCGAACCCTGAAGGGGATCGGCCACAACGTGCCCCAGGAAGCGCCGGCCGCCTTCGCCCAGGCGGTCGTCGACGTGGACCACTTCTGACCGGTCGGCCGGCCCTGCCATCACCCCCGGCAGAACCAATCACCTGTTTGACAGGTGATGCACCAGGATGCGAATCTGAGGCGCCCCGAGTCGGACGACTCGGTCCGCCTGGAAGTGAGCGGAGGATCGACTGTGGACATTCGGATCACCATGGACGGCGCTGCGGCGGCACGCCTGGAACGCTTCGGCACACTGCCCGAGCGCATCCGCCTCGAAGACATGACCGCGGACAAGCCCGACGCGGCGGACCAGCCGGAGAGGGGCGCCTACAACCCCGAGGGAGCCTGGACGTCCTTCAACTGCCTGGCCTACGACCTCGGCCTCTGAACCCGCGCCCCACGACTCAGCCACGAGGCCGACGCGGACAACTCGACGCGGCCGCCACGGAGGAACCCACCTCGGTGGCGGTCACCATGTCAAGCGGTGATGACCCTTGTCACATCGTTCATCACCTGACAGAATGGTGACGTGAATCTCGACCACGCCTTTGTCTGCGGGGATCCGGCCCTCGACTTCGCCGCGACACTCCGCGCGCGCCGTACGAGGCGCTTTGAGATGTTCACGACGCCGGACAGGCTGAACGCATGGTACCTGGAGTCCGGCATCGTGGACGCGGTCTCCCCCAGCCAGGAGGCCGACCTGGAGCAGGCGAAAGCCGTCCGGGAAGCGGTCTACGAACTGATCACGGCCCGCCGCCTCGGTGAGGAGTACGCCGGAGCGGCACTGACCGTGGTGAACAACGCGGCACGCCGGCCGTCCGCGGTGCCGCAGCTCACCCCCTCCGGGCGGTGGACGCAGGCGACCCCGGACGAAGCTCTGTCCCTGGTGGCCCGCCACGCGGTGGAACTCATCAGCGGCAAGGACGCTCCCCTGCTCAAGGAGTGCGCCAACCCCGAGTGCACCCGCACGTACATCGACCGGTCGCGGGGCATGCGACGGCACTGGTGCGGCATGGAGTCCTGCGGGAACAAGATCAAGGCGGCCGCGTACCGCGCCCGCAAGAAGACCGCGCAGGCACCGGCCCTCTGAGACGGACCGCGACGGCATGAGCACACCCCGCCGCCGGGCCGGGCCTCCCGCGCGACGGCGATGACGACGCTGCGACGACCGACCCGTGACGGTCTGCGACCGCCGGGTGCTACGCGGCGAAACCGATGTTCGTGACGTACTCGTACTGACCCCATTCGGAGCCGAGGTCGACGACCACGTCACTGACCCAGGCCTGGTCCAGGGCTTCGAGGTCGTCCGTCACCCAGGCCTCGACGACCCGGTCCCAGTGGCGGACGTTGACGGTGCGGTAGCCGATCGGGCGCTGGCGCGGCCGGTCCACCTGGGACTGGTTCAACGGGTGGAACTCCACGCGGGTGCCGCGGCCCTCCCGGTTGAGCCGGGCGAGGAGGTAGCGGGCCACGTTGTGCCGACGGACCGTCCGGTAGGCGGTCTCGATACGCGCGAGGTTCCGCGCCGACGGGCTGCGCCCGCCCTCAAGCCACGCCCTCAGCGTGCGGTCGGTGACGGTCAGACCGGCCTCGCGTGCCGCCGCGCGGGCGTGGTCGGTGCGGGTCAGGTAATGCAGCCGCGCGAGCAGGCCTCGGCGGGCCGTGATCGGTGTGACGACGAACCCGGCGAGCGCGTCGAGCTGCCGGGCCGCGGCTTCGTGCCCCTTGATGCCGCGTGCGCCGTACTTGCCGAACTCGATGTTGCGCTCAGGCACCCCCGGTGCTCCTTTCCTCGCGCGGGCAATCTACCGGCTTCAGTCGTCGGCACCGTCACTCTCCGCGCCGGTGTCCGTCCCGACCCGGTACACGTCCTTGACCTTCACCTCGGTGACGCCGCGCCCTTCGGGGAACACGGCTCGCCAGTCGCCGATCACGTGGAGTTCGTCGGTACCCATCGCGCGAACGACCATCAGCCCCTCGTCGTAGGCGCGGTGCGCCTTCCACCACAGGTTCACGAACGCCTGGGAGCGGATCAGGTGCATCCAATCCGTGCGGTACAGCTCCCGGTTGTAGTTCGACTCGCCCAGCGTGGAGACGAACTTCGAGTACATCGCCTTCACGTACTCCAGCGTCACGTCGTCGGCGTCGGCGATCGCCCGGTCCCGGGCGTCCTTGAGCGCCACCCGGAACTTCTCCAACAGGTTCTCGGTGGCGCCCGAGGTCCACGACTCGTGGATCTCCGGCGGGTCGCACAGACCGTGTCTCGGATCCGCCAGGCGCAGCAGCAGACGCAGGGTGGGCTCCGTCACCCACAGCGGACCGGGCTCGTCCCGGCTGCCGATCGGGTTGGGCAGGTAGTCGTCGTGCTCCCAGGCGGGCGGGGTGATCAGATGGACACCGGCACGGCGGCGGTCGTGGTGGTCGCCGGTGGCGTGTTCCAGCTGTCCGATCGGCAGATGCGTCTTCAGGGCGGACAGATACGCGCCGTTGATGTCGAGAGCGGTCACCTCGTGCTCGCCCGGCGGCAGTTCGTGCCGGGACCACTTGGGGCGCGCCTCCCAGATCTGGTCGCTGCCGCGGGCGCTCTGCTTGCGCAGGATCTCGGGCAGCCACGGGTGGGCGATGACGTCGTACCGCCCGCCCTTGCGTGTCTCGTCCAGCAGCGCCATGGCGTCCGGGATCGCACGCTTCACCAGCGCCCGGGTCGCCGCCTCCACGTCGCCCTCGTGCCGGGCGAGCACGGCTGCGACGGCCGACCCGACGAGATCCGGCGTGTCGGCCGTCTTCAGCCGCCGCCCGACGGGCACGACCTTGACCCCGCGACTCGCGCCGCCGGGCGCGGCCCCTCCACGCGCCGCACCGCCGGGTGCCGCCCCACCACGGGTGGCACCCCCGGCCGCCGGCCCACCGCGCTTCCCCGCACCGCGCTTCACGGCGACCTCCGCGTCGGCAGCGGGGGGCTCGTTGCGGGCGTGCCGGGGTGCCGACGTCTCCGGCTGCGGTGCCGGCGCCTCCGGCCGCGCGGGCCCGGCCGAGCCGCACTCACCCGGGTCCAGGTGCTGCGGGAAACCGGCGACCTGATGCAGGGCGGGTTGCCCGCACAGCACACAGGGCTGGGGCGCGGCGAGTGCCACGACGTCGTCCTCGTCGGCGCCGGGCCGCGCCGCGACGGAGTCGCCCTGCTCGGGGCTCCTCGGCCGGGGCTCCTCGGCCGGGGGCCCATCGGCAAGGGTCCGCTCGGCCGGGTCCGCATCGGCCGAGTGCTCCTCGTCCGGTGCTTCCCGGTCCGCGGATTCCTGCGCCGCGGCGGCCAGCTTGGCCCGCGCTCCCTCGAGGAAGTACGCGTACTTCTCCCGCACTTCGCCGCTCGGATCCCGTCCGGACTCCCATCCCCCGACCGTGGAGGGGCTGACGTCCAAGGCTTGCGCGAGCTGGGCACGCGAGAGGTTCAGCCCGTCACGCAGGGCACGCCGCTCCTCGGCGGACGGCAGCGGGACCTCCTTGCGGGCCCCGGCCAGCAGGGCGTCGATCGCACCGAAATCCGTCACCGGGCTCCTCCGTCCCCAACAACCGCGGGGCGCACAGCGGTTGTCTGCCGCTGCGGAGCGCGGCGTCGTGCTGCGGGCAGTGCTTCGGTGGCCCGGGTGGGTCCCGCGAGGAGGTCGAGCACGTCGATGCCGTAGTGCTCGGCGACCGCGTCGCAGTCGGCCAGGCTCCACGCGGCGGTGCCCGACTGACGGCGGCTCACCTGGGCCTGGCTCACGCCCAACGCGCCGGCCAGCCCGGTCTGCGACTCGCCCGCCGCATGCAGGAGAGCCGCCACCGCGGACCGCACTCTCTCGTCGAGGCTCATACCCATGGCGCCGATTCTGCCATGTGATTCTCATGGGCCATGCGAATAACGCATCGGCACGCCACTGGACCGCCCAAGCCATGGAATGCGCACAAGCCGGGCATACCGTATGGCCATGATGTGCGCCGACGGCCCGGGGGCCACAGGGTCCGACGGCCCGGATCGGCCCGACCGGCACGACCGGCACCATGGGCCCGATGCGCCGGGCGGCTCGAACGGAGCCGACAGCACGGACGGCACGGACCGGTCCCACGGCGCCGACGCGCCGGCGGCCCCGGGTCGCCGGCTCGCACCGCTCCTCGCGGTCTGCGCCGGCTACTTCATGGTCATCCTGGACGTGACCGTGATCAATGTCGCCGTGCCGGTGGTGGGCCGGGAGCTGTCGGCATCGCTCACCGGTATCCAGTGGATCACCAACGGCTACACCCTGGTCTTCGCCGGTTTCCTGCTGACCGGCGGCGCGCTGGGCGACCGGCTGGGCAACCGCCGGATCTTCTGCACCGGCGTGGTGGTCTTCACGGTGGCCTCGGCCGGCTGCGGACTGGCCCGGAGCACGGAGATGCTGGTCGCCGCCCGGCTTCTGGAGGGCCTCGGGGCGGCACTGATCGTCCCCGGCTCCCTCGCCCTGCTCCAGCAGGCGTACCCCTCGGCCGCGGAGCGCGCCAAGGCGTTCGGCCTGTGGGGCTCCATGGCGGGCATCGCCGCCTCCGCCGGGCCGCTGGTGGGCGGCCTGCTGGTGACCACGGTGGGCTGGCGCTGGGTGTTCTTCGTCAACCTGCCCGTCGGCTGCGTCTGCCTGTTGCTGACGCTGCGTCTGGTGCCCGCTTCCGCCCGGCGCCCGGACCGGCCCGTGGACTGGCCCGCCCAGTGCGCGCTCGTCGCCACGGTGGCGCTGCTGACCGCCGTCCTCAACGAGGCCGGACGGCTGGGCTGGACCGATCCGCTGATCCTCACCGGGGCGGGCCTGTGCCTGCTCTCCGCAGGGGCGTTCGTACTGCGCGAGCGCCTGGCCCGGGCCCCCGTGCTGCCCCTGCAACTGCTGCGCTCCCGACCGATGAGCGCCGGAGCGGTCATCGGCCTGCTGTTCAACTTCGCCTTCTACGGCATGGTCTTCACCGCGAGCCTCTACTTCCAGCATCAGCGCCATCTGTCCGCGCTGCTGACCGGGATCGCGCTCTTCCCCGCGGTCGCCATGACGATGTTCGCCTCGGTCCTGTCCGGGCGGCTGGCTCGGCGCACCGGGCACCGCCCGCTGGTGATCACGGGCATGCTGCTGGGGGCGGCCGGGCTGGCGGGCTGGGCCGCCGCGGGTCCGGACCCGGCCTACCCGCTGCTCGTGGCGCCGATGATGGCCGCGGGCTTCGGCACATCGTTCGCCCTGACCGGGACGACCACCACGGTCATGTCAGCGGCCCCGGACAAGTACTCCGGCACCGCCTCGGCCCTGTTCAACACCACCCGACAGGTGGGCAGCGCCTGCGGTGTCGCGCTCGGCGGCTCCCTGCTGGCCGCCTCGGCCGATTTCGGCACCGGACTGCGGACCAGCATGGCCGTCGGAGCGGCCGCGTACCTGACGGCCGCCGCCCTGGCGTTCCGCTGCCTCCCGCGGGCCACACCGCACGCCTGACCTCCACGGGCGGCACAGGGCGGGACACGTCGACGTGGCCGCGGACGCCACGCCGTCACGGGCGCGCCACGGCGGCGCTCCCGCCCCCGACGTGGGTTGCGGCCCGCCCCGTACGGGCGTTACCTGGAAGGGTCCGGTGGTGAAGCGAGAGGGCCCGGGGGCCACGGAACGCGACCGGCTCGGGCCGGCGATCACGCCTTGTCATGCGCCCGCCCGCAGGGCCGGGGCGTTCCCTTCGTGTGCGTTCCCCCGAGTCGCGGCCCGCCGTCGCCGCCGTCATCCAGCGTCCGACGCGGAGGTGACAAGGTGAAAGCCGTCGTCTACGAGAAGCCTTTCAACGTGACCATTCGGGACGTCGACGATCCCCAGATCCAGCACCCGAACGACGTGATCGTACGGATCACGTCCAGCGCGATCTGCGGATCCGACCTGCACATGTACGAGGGACGCACCGCCGCCCAGGCGGGCATCGTCTTCGGGCACGAGAACCTCGGCATCATCGAGGAGGTCGGCCCCGGCGTGACCTCCCTGTCCGAGGGTGACCGCGTGGTGATGCCCTTCAACGTGGCCTGCGGATTCTGCAAGAACTGCCTCGCGATGAAGACCGCGTTCTGTCTGACGGTCAACCCGGGATTCGCCGGCGGGGCCTACGGATACGTGGCGATGGGGCCGTACACCGGCGGCCAGGCCGAACGGCTGCGGGTGCCCTTCGCCGACTTCAACTGTCTGAAGCTGCCGCCGGGAGAGCAGTTCGAGACCGATTTCGTCCTGCTCGCCGACATCTTCCCGACCGGCTATCACGGCTGCGAACTCGCCGAGGTCTCCCCCGGCGAGAGCGTGGCGGTCTTCGGCGCCGGTCCGGTGGGACTGATGGCGGCCTACTCGGCCCTGCTGCGCGGCGCGTCGAAGGTGTTCTCCGTCGACCGCGTGCCCGAGCGACTCGCCAAGGCGGCGGAGATCGGGGCCATCCCGATCGACTTCACCCAGGGCGACCCGGCCGAGCAGATCAAGGAACAGACCGGAGGCGAGGGAACCGACAAGGGAGTGGACGCCGTCGGCTACCAGGCCCAGGCCCACGACGCGAGCCACGAGGAACCCGCGGTCGTCCTCAACACGCTCGTCGAAACGGTCCGGCCGACCGGAAAGCTCGGTGTACCGGGCCTGTACGTGCCCTCCGACCCGGGCGGCCCCGACGAGCACGCCAAGCACGGCCAACTGCTGGTCTCCATCGGGAGGATGTTCGAGAAGGGCCAGCAGATGGGCACCGGCCAGTGCAACGTCAAGCGGTACAACCGCCAGCTCCGCGACCTGATCATCGCCGGGCGGGCCAAGCCCAGTTTCGTGGTCTCCCACGAGCTGCCGCTGGACCAGGCACCCGGGGCGTACCAGAAGTTCGACAAGCGGATCGAGGGCTACACCAAGGTCGTACTGCACCCTGGCCACGCGCTCGCCGCATGAGATGTCCCCGGCCGCCGCACGGTCGGCGCGCCGGGTGACGTGAACACCGGGGTCCGGGCACATCGGTTGCCCGGACCCCTTCGCGTGCGCGCCCTCGCGTACGGCCGCGGCGCGGACCTTCAGGTGGGCCTCTTCAGGTGGGCCTCGGGGGTCTGACCCACCCGAGCGACCGCTCCACGGCTCGCTGCCAGTTCTCGTACTCCAGCTCCCGGTCCTCGGGATCCATGTCCGGCAGCCACTGGGCGGCGCGGTGCCAGTTGCGGCGCAGCACTTCCAGGTCGGGCCAGAAGCCCGCCGCGAGCCCGGCGGCGTAGGCCGCGCCGAGGGAGACGGTCTCGGCGACCAGGGGCCGCACCACGGGCACGTCGAGGACGTCGGCCACGAACTGCATGAGCAGGTTGTCCGCGGTCATGCCGCCGTCGACCTTCAGCTCCCGCAGCGCCACCGAGGAGTCGGCGTTCATCGCGTCGACGACCTCGCGGGTCTGCCAGCCGGTGGCCTCCAGGACGGCCCGGGCCAGGTGCCCCCTGGTGATGTACGAGGTCAGGCCGACGATGACGCCGCGCGCGTCGCTGCGCCAGCGGGGGGCGAACAGGCCCGAGAACGCGGGGACGATGTAGCAGCCGCCGTTGTCCTCCACCGTCCGCGCGAGCGTCTCGATCTCCGCCGCGCTGCTGATCAGCCCCAGCCGGTCGCGAAACCACTGGACCAGTGATCCGGTGACGGCTATCGACCCTTCCAGGGCGTAGGCCTGGGGCTGGTCCCCGATCTTGTAGGCGACGGTGGACAGGAGCCCGTGCCGGGACCGCACGAGGTCGGTGCCGGTGTTGAGCAGCAGGAAGCTGCCCGTGCCGTAGGTGCACTTGGCTTCGCCCGGGGAGAAGCAGGTCTGCCCGAACAGGGCGGCCTGCTGGTCGCCGAGCGCGGCCGTGATGCCGATGCCCGGCAGGACGGAGCGGGCGTCGCCGTAGTGCTCGGCGGAGGACCGGATACCGGGCAGCATGGCGCGGGGGACGCCGAAGAACGCCAGCAGTTCCTCGTCCCAGGCGAGCG
This sequence comes from Streptomyces cadmiisoli, assembly GCF_003261055.1. Taxonomy (NCBI): domain Bacteria; kingdom Bacillati; phylum Actinomycetota; class Actinomycetes; order Kitasatosporales; family Streptomycetaceae; genus Streptomyces; species Streptomyces cadmiisoli. The sequence goes on along the minus strand of NZ_CP030073.1, from coordinate 7,992,429 downwards.
TGCGGATGTTCATCAGCATGGTGCGGCTGGCATTGGTGGGGTCGGTGATGTGCAGGCCGCCTTCCGTGCCCCCGGTGAGGTTCCAGATCAGCCAGCTCTCCATCGTGCCGAACAGCACCTCGCCGGCGTCCGCACGCTCCTTGAGCCCGTCGACCTCGTCGAACATCCAGCGGATGCGCAGCGCCGAGAAGTAGGTCGAGGGCGCCAGGCCGCAGCGCTCCAGGAAGAACTCGTCCCCGGGCTGCTGCCGGAGGCCGTCGACGAGCGATGCCGTGCGGGTGTCCTGCCAGACGATCGCCCGCCGCAGGGGTGCGCCGGTGCGCCGGTCCCACAGGACCGTCGTCTCGCGCTGGTTGGCGACGCCGATGGCGGCGACCTCCTCGGCCGCGACGCCCGCGGTGGACAGGGCCTCGGGCACGACGCGCTGAAGATTGCGCCAGATCTCGACGGCGTCGTGCTCGACCCAGCCGGGCCGCGGGAAGTGCTGCTGGTGCTCCCGCTGGGCGACCGAGACGAGCCGCCCGTGGTGGTCGAACAGGATGCAGCGGGTGGAGTTGGTGCCCTGATCTATGGACAACACATACCGCTCAACCATGATCAGAGCTCCCTTCCGAGGTGGCGCGGAGACGGTGGGATCACCAGCGAGTGGCACCCAGGTCTCTGGAGATCGCCCGTGCGGCGTCCCGGAGCAGGGTCACCAGAGTCGACCGGGGGCGGTCCTGGCTGTCGCAGATCCGCTCCACCGGACCGGAGAGTCCGACGGCCCCGACCACCAGGCCGCCATGACCCCGGATGGGAGCGGCGATACCGGCCCCGCCCATGCTCATTTCCTGGACCTCGGCGGCCCAGCCCTGCTCCTGGACCCCGGCGAGGGCCCGCGCGAGCTGTTCCGGGGTCACCAGGGTGTGCCGGGTGTAGGCGTCCAGACCCGCCTCCAGGGCCGCGTCCAGGGGTGCGGCGCGGTAGGCCAGCAGCACCTTGCCGAGGGAGGAGGCGTGCAGCGGCAGGAGCGTGCCCACGTCCAGGGTCTGGAGTGTGTCGTCCGGCCGGAACACGTGGTGCACGATCAGGACCCTGCCCTCCAGGTACGTGCCGAGACGGACCGCTTCGCCGCTGCGCGCGGCCAGGGCGTCGGCCCAGTTGATCGACCGCGACCGCAGCTCGTTGACGTCGAGGTAGCTGGTGCCGAGGTGCAGCAGGGCGGCGCCGAGCTGGTACTTTCCGGTCGCCTCGTCCTGCTCCACGAAATCCACGTGCTGTAGTGTGCGCAGGATGCCGTGGGCGGTTCCCTTCGCCAGCCCGAGCGATGAGGCCACCTCGCCGAGTCCGAGTCGGCGGGGCCCTCCGGCGAGCAGACGCAGAATCGCCGCCGCCCGTTCGATCGACTGAACTGGGCCGGCCATGAATCGAGCCTAGCCGGGTGAGAGCGCGTCCGCCGTACGGGCGGGCCGCCGGGCCGGTGGGGCGAGGACCGCCTCGTTCGGTAATGCCGACCGATGTTCGTTGACCCTTCACGCCACACTCTCTAGCGTGCCATGAGGCCCAGCCCTGCACGCTGCGGTCCGGCGTCCGGCCCACAGCGCACAGCGGAGGAGAGCAGATGGCGCTACAGCTCAACAGTCAGCCGCTACCACTCCACAGGAAACCCCTGGCGGCGCTGGAAGACGTCTGCCCGCTGCCGCACGCTCCGGGGGCGGTCTCCGTGGTGCGCCGACGCGTGAGGGCGGTTCTGGACGAGTGGAGGGTCTGCCCCAAGATCTTCGAGGACGCCCTGCTGGTGGTGTCGGAGCTGCTCACCAACGCGATCGTGCACGCCCTGCCCCCGGCGGAGCTGCGGCTGTCCTGGGCCGGGAGCGACGGCCGCGGCACGCTTCGCTGCGAGGTCACCGACGCCGGCCCCAGGCTCGCGCCGGGGCAGAGCCCGGAGGGGATCGACCCGGACGAGCACGGCCGCGGGATGGAGATCGTGAAGGCACTGGCGACCCGGCACGGCATACGTGTCCACCCCGCCGGGGTCACCTGGTGGGCGGAACTCGTCGCGATGTGACGGACGCGGGTGCGTGGGACCGGTCGCGACGGGGCGAACGTTGCCTGACGCGGCACTAGCTGAGGGCCGCGCCGGACAACCCCGCGTGCGCCCCTTCACCGCCCTCCGACAGGCCCGGTTTGCGCAGCAGGAGCAGTGCCGCGTCGTCGTGCAGCCGGCCGCCCACGTGCGTCAGCAGTTCGTCGTGCAGTGCGGTGAGTGTGCGGGCCGGCTCCTCGCACACATGCCGGGCAAGCCCTTCGGCGAGCGGGTAGAACTCCCGGCTCTGGTTGCGCGCCTCGGTGACGCCGTCGGTGTAGAGCAGCAGCTGGTCCCCGTCGGCGAAGGGCAGCACCTGAAGGCCGGGGGCCTCGCCGGAGAGGGCGCGCAGTCCGAGGGGCGGCGCCGGGAGGGTGGGCTCCACCGCCAGCACGCTGCCGCACCCGCGGACCAGCAGCGGCGGCGCGTGTCCGCAGTTGACCACTTCGACCTGCCCCGTCCCCCGGTATCCGGCGACCACGGCGGTCACGAAGTCGTCGTGACCGAGGTTGCGGGCCAGGCTCCGCTCGATCCGGTCGACGACGGCGAGCAGGTCGGGCTCGTCGTAGGCGGCCTCGCGGAACACACCGAGCACGAGGGCGGCGGTCCCCACGGCGGGCAGTCCCTTGCCCCGTACGTCCCCGACGATCATCCTGACGCCGAAGGGGGTCGGGATCAGCGCGTACAGGTCGCCGCCGATGCGGGCCTCCGCCGCCGCGGCGCTGTAGCGGACGGCCACCCGGAACGGCCCGACGGTGTCCGGCACCGGCTTCAGCAGTGCGTGCTGAGCGGCCTCCGCCACCGAGCGGACGGCCGCGAGCACCCGCTCACGACGGCCGCGCAGCGCGCTGGCCAGGGCGCTCGCCAGGGTGACGGCCACCAGGGCGGACAGGACGGCGGCCAGTTCGCTGCTCGGCACGTCGTCGCGGAGCCCGAGCGCGGTGCCCAGCGCCGTGGCGAACAGACCCACGCACAGGACCCCGTGCGGTCCGTTGGTGCTGGCGGCCAGCGCGGGTCCGGCCACGAGCAGCGGCAACCAGATCATTCCGGCGCCGCCGAAGAAGGCGACGGACACGATGACCGAGACGATCAGCACGGGCAGTGCGGGGGCGCCCACTCCCAGCCGGCCGGCCACGCGCCCACGGAAAGCGTCTCGGAGACAGGCCGGTCGGCGGTTGAAGGTCCTCGTCGGCCGGGGTCCGCCACCATGGGCTCGGGCCTGAGTCATGTGTGTCCGCAGTCCTCACCTGTGCTCGCGGGAGGAGCGATTCTCCCGACTTGTCCGTTTCATCCAGGAAACTGGTTCGGTGCGGATGCCACAAGGACGTGATTTTCAGATAGTGAGCGAAAGGCTCCGGGTCACCCGACTCGCCGTCGGGAGCAGCCGGGCCCGGACCTCCTCCAGGCGGGACAGCCGGTCGGCCGGCATGGAGACACCGAGCGAGCCGAGGGTGTCGCCGCTGTACACGGGCACGGCGACGCACACCGTACCCAGGGCGTACTCCTCCAGGTCCGTGACCGCCGGGGCCACCGGCGAGGTGTCGAGCCGGCGCAGCAGCTCCGGCCCGTTGGTGATGGTGCGCGGTGTGAGGTCGGCGAGGGCGTGCCGGGAGAGGTACTCCCGACGCGCCTCGTCGTCCAGTTCCCGCAGCACGCACTTGCCCAGCGCGGTGGCGTGCCCCGCGTCCTCGAAGCCGACCCAGAGGTCGACCCGGGGCGCCCGCGGCCCGTCGACGATCTCGGCGACCCGGATCTCGCCCTCCTCGTAGAACGTGAGGTAGGTGGCGGTCGCCAGCTCGTCCCGCAGCGCGGCCAGCGCGGGACGGATGCGGCTGAGCAGCGCCTGTCCGCGGCCCGAGGACCGCAGTGCCTGCAACTTGTCGCCCAGCACGAACCCGCCGTCGTCCAGCTTCCGTACGTAGCCGTCGTGCACCAGCGTCCGCAGCAGGTGGTAGGCGGTCGCCAGGGGGAGCCCGGTCTCCCTGGCCAGTTGCTTCGCCGGCGCGCCGTTCTCGTGTGCGCTCGCCGCCTCCAGCAAGCGGAACGCGCGCTGTACGGACGTGATGAGCGTGGGGCCGTCAGGAGCACCCATAGGACCAGGGTGCGCCCGGCGTCGGCCACGGGCAAGGCGCCCGGGAGCGGCGCACCGGGTGGCAGCACGTGTCTCGGGCGGCGCGGACACGCCGGGCACCTCGCACGGCGGGCCGGTCCGGCGTCGGTCAACGCCGCTGGGCGGCCTCGCGGGCGGCCCGCACGCGCTGCGCGCACCATTGCCGTGCGACGGCGGCGGCCTCCTCCAGCGCGCCCGGTTCCTCGAAGAGGTGGGTGGCCCCGGGCACCACATGGAGCGTGTGCGGGGCCGGCAGGCGCCGGGCCGCCTCCTCGTTGAGCCGCAGCACCTGCCGGTCGTCGCCGCCGACGATCAGCAGCACCGGCGCCCGCACCGCGTCCAGGGCGTCGCCGGCCAGATCGGGCCGCCCGCCGCGCGAGACCACGGTCAGTACCCGGTGCGGTCGTGCGGCGGCGGCCACCAGCGCCGCCGCCGCGCCGGTGCTGGCACCGAAGAGGGCGAGCGGAAGCTCGCCGACCTGCGGTTGCCGCTCCAGCCAGTCGATCGCGGCCACCAGCCGCTGGCCCAGCAGCGGAATGTCGAACCGGTACTCGGCCGTCCGCGCGTCGTACCGGTCCTCCCGCTCGGTGAGCAGGTCCATCAGCAAGGTCGCCAGTGCGGCGGTGTGCAGCTCGGCGGCGACCATGCGGTTGCGCGGGCTGTGCCGCGAGCTGCCGCTGCCGTGCGCGAACAGCACCACTCCGCGCGCCGGCTCCGGGACGACGAGGTCACCCACGAGCGACGCGCCGTCGGCGGGCACCGAGACCACCCGGGAGATCATCGACATCATCTTCTTCCTCAGGGCTGCCGGCCCCGTGGCCGATGCGCCCTCGCCACTCAGCACCGGGTACCCGCCGCGGCGGCCGGCTGTCACGCCGACGGACCGGGATCGCGCCAGGAACCGTGACGCGGCCGCCTTACGGTGGAGACATGGCCGACCGCGCGGTGACGCTGTTCCTGTGCGGTGACGTGATGCTCGGGCGCGGCGTCGACCAGATCCTCCCCCACCCCGGTGACCCGGCGCTGCGGGAGGACCACGTCGCCGACGCCCGCTCCTACGTGGCGCTGGCCGAGGCCGTCAACGGCCCTGTCCCCGCGCCGGTCGACGCGTCCTGGCCCTGGGGCGAGGCGCTTCGGGTGCTCGCCGACGCCGCACCGGACGTCCGGATCATCAACCTGGAGACCTCGGTCACCCGCTGCGCCGGGTTCGCCCCGGGCAAGGCGGTCCACTACCGGATGCACCCGGACAACGTCACCGCCCTGACGGCGGCCCGGCCCGACGTCTGCGTCCTGGCCAACAACCACGTACTGGATTTCGGCCGCCCCGGTCTGGCCGAGACCCTGTCGACGCTGGCCCGCGCCGGCCTGCGCACGGCGGGCGCGGGGCGCGACGCCACCGAGGCCTTCGCACCCGCGGTGGTCCCCCTGGACCCGGCCGGCCGCGTGCTGGTGTTCGCCCTCGGAGCGGCGTCCAGCGGGATCCCGTCCGACTGGGCGGCCACGGCGGACCGGCCCGGCGTCGCCCGTCTGCCCGACCTCTCGCCGGAAGCGGCCGGTGCCGTGGCCCGCCGCATGAGGTCGGCCGGTCGACCCGGGGACGTCACGGTCGTCTCGGTGCACTGGGGCTCCAACTGGGGCTATGGCGTGCCCCGGGACCAGATCCGGTTCGCGCACGCCCTGGTGGACGGCGGTGCGGACATCGTCCACGGCCATTCCTCGCACCACCCGCGCCCCCTGGAGGTGTACCGGGACCGGTTGATCCTGCACGGCTGCGGCGACTTCATCGACGACTACGAGGGCATCTCCGGGTACGAGAAGTACCGCGACGACCTCCGCCTCGCCTACCTCGTGACGGTCGAGGCGGGCACCGGACGCCTGACCGGCCTGCGCATGGTGCCGCTGGGGGTCCGGCGGATGCGGCTGGAACCCGCGGCCGACCGGGACCGGGTGTGGCTGCGGACGACGCTCGACCGGATCAGCGCGGGCGTTCGCGTGGAGCTGCGCCCCGACCGCACACTCACCGTGCGCCCCGAGGCGCGGGCCGCCCGGTGACCCCTGAAGGGTTCTGACGGCCTGTCAGTTCCAGAGCGAGTACGTCACCGTACGGGGCACCCGCTCGGGCCTGTCATGGGGATAGGTGAGCGTGATCCGCGTGTAGTGCTTCAAGTCAGGGTGCCGCTCCCACGCTTCGGGACGGTCGAGCCGGACCTTGACGGCATAGGAGTGGAACCGGCCCGCCGCACAGTACGGCAGACAGTCGTTCACCGCGTTGAGGCCCCTGGCCACCGCCGAGCGGCGGTTCCAGTGCGACCAATCGAGCTTCGTGAGACGGCTGTTGCCGTCACCGCAGGCCAGAATGAAGTCCTCGGGGCGCACCTGGGACTTCCAGAAGCAGTCGACGAGCACAGGGGCGTGGGTCCACTTCGCCGGGGCCGACGCCGCGGAGGGCGTGCCCGAAGGGGCGGCGGAAGCCGTCCCCATGGCCGCCACGAGAGTGGCGGCGGCGCAGAACGTGACCACCTTGCTGATCGTGAATTGCCGCATATCCGCTCCCGGCCGTTCGTGTCCGCATCCGCTGTCCGTGCGCCGGCCGAGACGGGGGCCACGGCGACACACGGACACCGGACGGCTTCGCCGTCCGCTCATGAGCGGTCGTACCTGTCTCGACGCTACGACCGACTCCAGGCGGGCACCACTCGAACGGAGCATCACGGCGCGTCGAGGCGGTGCCACGCCCGGTCCTCATGACGCGGCGGGCACGGAAGCAGCACGATCCCGGACGGCCGGGCCGCGTACGCGTCCCGCGGCTCAGCAGCCGCCGCAGTTGTAGTACGTGACGTCCCAGTGGTTGCCCTCGTCCGCGTAGATGTTGCCGGAACCGGACCGCCACTGCGGGGCGCCGTCACCGCGCACACCGATGTACGTGAAGTTGTTCTTGATGTAGTTCCCGACGCACGCGATCTTGCTGTAGTCGAGCTTGTAGCCGTTCCAGTGGGAGTACGTGCCCGAGGCGTGTCCGGTCTCGGTGCCGCCGGTGATGTTGAGCGCGCATCCGCTGGCCCGCTTCAGGGTCTGCGCACCCTGGGCGCTGGCCAGGTTGAGCTGCTCGAAGGACGTACACGTGGGGTTGTTGCGGTTGGAGCAACCGCCGGAGGACGACCAGGTGATGCCGGCGTCCCGGAACATCGAGGTGGCGGTGGCGTGACTGATCTTGGTGGCGGCGAACGCCTCACCCGCGCCGCCGACCACGACGAAGCCGGGCGCGATCACCAGCGCGAGAGCGGTCAGGATCGACCTGATTCTCATGCCCTTCACAACGTTGACGACCTTCATTCGGAACCCTTCCTGCGACAAGTCCTGTTTCCTGTGGGGTGACTGTGCGGACGGTGCCAGGAGATCGTGCCCCCGTGTCTACGCGCGTATGCGCGTCGGAGCGGAAGGCCGGAGCCCGACCGGACTTGGCCTGTTCGCGCTCGGATCGGCCCGGCACAATGGGCGCCGGATCGGCTCCCGTTCACCGGGACCGCGCACGGCACCTGCGCCACCGAACAGCAAGCCCGGTACGCCCGGTGACCGTCCGGGTGTGCCCGTCGCGAACCCAGTGCCGCGGCACTGGACCAACCGTCTCGGGGGAAATCGGTGATGAGAGCACGCCGTACGACCGTCCGGCACTCCCGGCTGATCGCCGCTGTGCTGAGCATGTTCACCATGGCCGCCCTGGCCGTGTCCGGCACCGGCGCCGCCGCGACGCCCGGGTCCGGAACGGCCTCGGTCGCCGCCGCGGACCGCGCCGCCTCCGCCGTCGCGTCGCTGGGGATCGCCGGGACGGCCTGGACCGCGGACCGACGCACCGGCGCGGTACGGGTCTTCGTCGACGCCACCGTCGGCGACGCCGATCTGGCCGCGCTCCGCCACGCCACCGGACGTCTCCCCGGCACCGTCGTCCTCGAACGGCTCGACGGACGGCTGCGCACCCTCGTGTCGGGCGGCGACGGCATCCACGCCTCCGGGCGGCGCTGCTCGGCGGGGGTCAACGTACGCGCCGGCTCGACGTACTACTTCGTCACGGCCGGCCACTGCGCGGACGGCGCGCCCACCTGGTACACCAGCTCCGCCATGACCACGGTGATCGGGCCCACCGGCGGCAGCAGCTTCCCCGGCAACGACTTCGGCGTCGTCCGGTACGCCAACCCCGCCGTGCCGCACCCCGGCACCGTCGGCACGGTCGATGTGACCGGGGCCGGGACCGCCTTCGTCGGTCAGAGCGTCTGCCGTCGCGGCGCCACCACGGGTGTCCGCTGCGGAGTGGTCACCGCCTTGAACGTGACCGTCAACTACGGGAGCGGCGCGACCGTTCACGGGCTGATCCAGACGAACATCTGCGCCGAGCCCGGCGACAGCGGTGGCCCGCTCTACGCGGGCGACAAGGTCATCGGCATCCTCTCCGGCGGCTCCGGGAACTGCACGACCGGCGGGACCTCCTACTACCAGCCGATCCAGGAAGTGCTGAACACCTATGGCGTGTCCGTCTACTGACGCCGCATGGAGCGGAGGCACTCACCCCGGCACGGACAGCGCCGCGAAGCAGCCGGAGAGCGCCGCGCCGCCGGGACGGCGGCGCAGCGCGAACAAGGCCGGCCGTCGTCCGTCCCGCGGCCGGCGTGCGGCAAGATGATGACCATGAGCGTAGTCAAGATCAACGTACTGACCGTTCCCGCCGAGCAGCGCGAGACGCTGGAGAAGCGCTTCGCCTCCCGGGCCCACGCCGTCGAGAGCTCCGACGGATTCGAGTGGTTCGAACTCCTGCGGCCCGTCGAGGGCACCGACAGCTACCTCGTCTACACCCGCTGGCGCGACGAGGAGTCCTTCCAGGCGTGGATGGAGGGCTCCATGAAGGCCGCCCACGAAGGTACCGGCGAAGGCGGCGAGCGCCCGAAGCCCGCCGCGAGCGGCTCCACGCTGTGGTCCTTCGACGTCGTGCAGCAGGCGGCGCCGAAGAACGCCTAGGAAGCGCCCGGCTGCGCGGCCGGGGAGATGTTCTGGGTGGCGCGGAAGACGTTGTCCGGGTCGTACGTCCGCTTGACCTGCGCGAGCCGGTCGTAGTGGCCGCGGTACGTGGCCCGGACCCGTCCCGGCTCCTCCCCCTCGCCGAGGAAGTTCACGTACCCGCCGCCCATCGAGTACGGGTGCTCCTCCTCCCAGTAGTCGACACACCACCGCCTGATGGTCCCGGCGTTCGCCGGATCCGGATCGACACCGGCGAAGACGCCGGACCAGACGGCGTCGCGGTAGCCCCACGCGGTGTCGTCGGCGCCCACCCGGTGGGCGGCGGCGTCGACCGGGTACAGGTGCATGAGCGACAGCGGAGTCGGCAGATTCTCGGCGTACTTCAGGTGCACGTCGACGGCGGCGTCCGGGATGCTGTCGAAGAAGTCGCCGCGCCAGTACCACTGGTACCCGGCGGGGATCAGCTCGTCGAAGATGGTCTGGAGCGCCGGGTAGGGCATCGGGGTCGTGAAGTGGAAGGCGGGCGGTCCGGGCTCCTGCGCGGGGGCGATGGCCTCCTGGAAGCGGTTGAGGTCGCCTGTGTGGCACCACACGACGCCGCACGCCTTCATGCCGTGGAGTTCCTCCGGGAACGGCGGCGCCGGCGGCAGGCTGAAGACGGTGAAGAAGCCGTAGACGTCGTCCGGTGCCTGCGGCAGGAACTCGCGGTACCACGTCAGCACCTCACGGGTACGGTCGACCGGCCACGCGGTGATGCCGAATCCGATGGTGTCCACGGGGTGCAGGCGATAGGTCAGAGAGGTCACGACACCGAAGTTGCCGCCGCCACCGCGCAGGGCCCAGAACAGGTCCGGGTGTTCGGTCTCGTTCGCGGTGACGAAGCTGCCGTCGGCCAGCACGACGTCCGCCGAGAGCAGGTTGTCCACCGTGAGACCGTACTTGCGCGTGAGGTAGCCGTGGCCGCCGCCGAGCGTCAGGCCGCCGACGCCCGTCATGGAGACGATGCCCGAGGGTGTCGCCAGCCCGAAGGCATGGGTGGCGTGATCGAGGTCGCCCAGCTGACTTCCCCCGCCGACCTGGGCGGTCCTGGCGACCGGGTCGACCCGCACCCATCGCATCAGGGACAGGTCGATGGTGACACCGCCGTCCACCAGGCAGAGGCCGGGACCGCTGTGCCCCTGTCCGCGCACGGCCAGTTCCAGTCCCTGGTCGCGGACGAAGGGGATGGCGGCCATGACGTCCGCGGCGTCCGCACAGCGGGCTATGGCGGCGGGCCGCCGGTCGATCATCGCGTTGTAGACCGTACGGCTCTCGTCGTAGTCGGAGTCCTGCGGCCCCGTGACCGGTCCGCGCAGCACGGCCCTCATGGCTTCCAACGTTGAGGTGTCCATGGAATTCTCCCGGGGAGATGCACTCAGCCGCCGCACAGCCGAAAGGGCCGTGTCGATCCCGCAAGGGCTGGGCTGCCGGTGCCGGGGAGGTTCACCGCCCAGCATTCGCCCGCCGGACACCGCGGTGCTGACATGTCCAGCGTCCCGCCTGCCCGGAGGACCTGCAATCCGTGCGCCTTCGCGCCTTCATTCCCGGGTCGGCACGCACACCACCGGGATGCTCGACAGGCGGAGCAGTTTGTGCGGAGTGGACCCGAGCAGCGCCCCGCGCATCGGGCTCTCGCCCCAGCTGCCCACCACGACGAATCTCGCCCGGTGCCGTTCGGCCGCGGCGAGGAGGGCAGGGGCGGGCTTGTCGTCGATGATCTCGACGGTCGTGGGCACGCCGGCGGTCTCGGCGACCGCCACGGCTTCGTCCAGCGCCCGCCGTCCGGCTTCCAGGACGGCCTCGCGATGGGCGTGGTACTCCTCGCCCAGGGACCCGGGAACCGCGGCGCCGAAGACCAGGACGAGCGGCTCACCGAACGCCGCCGACATCTCGATCGCGACCCGCAGCGCGCACTTCGAACCGGAGGACTCGTCGTATCCGAGGACGACCGGCATCGGGGGACTCCATCCGTTGAGCGTCAGTTGTGCCGCCAGGTGTGCGGTCGGGGGCGCGGTCAGTTGTGCGGGGGCCGCGCCGTGAGCTGTGCCGCGGCCGGTTCTTCGAGTGCGGGACGGGGAAAGCAGGCCCGGGGCGGCTGATCACCGGGCGTCAGCGCGGCCCCTCGTCCCGGACGAGGGTGGGGTCGGCGACACTCGGACGCTCCGACCAGAAGGCGGGCGCCTTCAGCCGCCACACGACCATGATGACCACGCCCACGGCGAGGATGCCGAGGCCGATGACCAGCGGGGGCCCCAGCCCGAACCAGGAGACGCCGCTGTAGGAATTGGCCGGGTCGGACATGTGGGCGACGGATTCCACCAGCAGCCACGTCAGCAGTCCGGCACCGACGAGCGGGCCGAGGCCGATCAGCACGAACCGGCGGACGCTGTCCGTCAGATGGCGGCGGTAGTACACCGCGCAGGCGACACCCGTGAGCGCGTAGTAGAAGGCGATCAGCAGCGACAGCGCGGTGAGCGAGTCGAACAGGGCGTTGCTGCTGATCCGGTTCACGGCGACGTACCAGGCGATGGCGATGCCGGCGACCCACCAGGTGCTCACGTCGGGCGTGCGGAACCGGGGATGGACGTGGGCCAGCGGCGCGGGCAGCGCGTGCCGGCGCGCCATGGACAGCGCCGTGCGCGACGCGGGGATGATCGTCGTCTGGGTCGACGCCAGCGCCGACGACGAGACCGCCAGCAGCACCACCCAGTCCCAGCCGCCCATGGCCTCCCCGGCGAGCAGCGCGAAGACGAACTCCTCCTCCCCGGCGTTCCGGGCGAGGAAGTCGGTCCCGGTGTAGGCCACGACCGCGAACCCGACCGACACATAGGTCACCAGCAGGACGACCGTCGACCAGACCGCGGCCAGGCCGGGAGCCGTCGCGGAGTCCTCGACCTCCTCGGTGAGATTGACGGCGGACTCCCACCCCCAGTAGATGAACACGCCCAGCAGCAGGGCGGCGGTCAGCGGCGCGCCGCCGAAGCCGAAGGGGTTCAGCCAGGTGATCGACGGTTCGACGGATTCGGGGGTGCCGGTGCCGGTGTAAACGCGGTACAGGGCCACGACGGCGAAGGCGAGCAGACAGGCGACCTGCGCGACGATCAGGACGTTCTGCACCCTGGCCGACAGCTCGGTGCCGATGACGCACACCGCCGTCATCACAAGGATGAGCAGCACGGTGAGCGTCTGCCGTACGGCCTCGTTCCCGGCCCAGCCGTCCAGGCCGAAGGCGAGCAGGGCGAAGGTCACGGCGACGTCCGCGAGCGAACCGACCACCAGGACTCCGGTCATGGCGATGGCCCATCCACCGAGCCAGCCGGCCCAGGGGCCCATCGCCCGGGTCACCCAGGAAAAGGTCGTACCGCAGTCCTGGTCGACCTTGTTGAGGTAGTAGAAAGCGGAGGCGATCAGCAGCATCGGTACGAACGAGGCGACCATGACGCCGGGAGCGTAGATGCCCACGAGGGCCACGATCGGGCCGATGACCGCGGCGAGCGAGTACGCCGGGGAGGTGGCGTTCAGTCCGATGACGAGCGCGTCGACGAATCCGATCGCGCCGGCCTTCAGCTCGGTGGGCGGCCCTGGGTCGGCGGTGCGTGCTGCCATGCTCCCTCGCTCCCGTCGTGGGGGGCTCCATGGAACAGGCCGGTGGCACGGGCATCGGGGCGACGGGACGTTCCGCTCCGCACAAGTCACCCGACCGGCCACAGGTCGGTGGGGTGATGGCCCTTCGGGACACGTGGGGCGGGAGCTTGTCACTCGGGTACCGCGCCCGCGGCACGCCTCGACCGGCGGGCCGGGGCCGGGTGAGGGCCATTCGCACGATCCGGCCGCCACCGCAGGGTGAACCACACGACCGTCGCGACCGCGTCGGGCGCTCCGCTCCGCCGCGGCCCCTAGCGTTGCCGCTCGTGCTGCTGAGCTATGCCTTCGTGAACCTCAAACCCGGAGTGGGAAAGACGACCAGCGCGGTCTGGCTGGCCCACGCCCTCCACGAGTCCGGCATCTCACCGCTGCTGGTGGACAGCGACCCGGCCTCCTCCGCGCTGCGGTGGAGCGAGATGGCGGGCGGTTTCCCCTTCCCGGTGGTCGCCCTGCCGGTGGGCGATGTGCACCGGCGCGTGAACGACTTCCTCGGCAACCGGCAGGCGGTCGTGTTCGACGCGCCCCAACTCGAGGACCACGCCCATATCGCCCGGAGCATCATGCGGTACGCCGCCGAATGGATCGTGCCGGTGACCCCGTCGCCCATCGAACTCGACCGTATGGCCCCCATCGGCGGCGAGATGGGCGACGTGCAGTCCCTGCGCGCCGAGCCGGCCCGCGCCACGGTGCTGCTGAACCGCACGAACCGTCCCGCCGCCACGCGCACCGGTCCGGATGCCGACGCCCGGGACGCTCTGACCGAGCAGGGCTTCGACGTGCTGTCGACGCACATTCCCCGGCTCGATCTGTACTCCCAGTCGTTCGGCAACCCGGTCGCGGTGAAAGGGTCCGCGTACATCGAACTCGCGGACGAGCTCATCAAACGTCAGGACAAGGCGTGAACCAGCGAAAAGACACCTACCGGGCGGCACTTCAGCGCTCCCACGACGTCGCCGCTCCCCGTTCCGCCAAGAGCACCACGCTGCACACCCGCTATGTGCGGGTGACCATCGAGGTCGACCCCGCCCTGACGGACGAGCTGACCCGCTGGACCGAGCCACCGGTGGCGGCGCTCGTCCGAGCCGCCAACGTCCTGCTGCGTCCGCTGGGAATCACACAGGACGGGCCCGGCTGAGGAGCGGGCGCCCGCGCGTGACGGGCGCCCGTGCGTGACCCGGAGCGGGGGCCGGCCGGATCAGCCCGGCGCGCCGCCGGCGCCCGCGGACCCGGTCGACACGAGAACGCCGACCCTGTCTATGCGGTGCTCGGGGTTCTTCCGGTCGTCGCGCCAGAAGTTGCCCGCCGCGTTGTCCTCGGGGGTGGCGCACGTCGATATGGTGATCATGGCCTGGGTGGGTGTCACACCCGGCTTGCCGGGCACGGCGGCCCGCTGCTCCTCCAGCGAGCGTGCCGAGCGGAACGACGTCCATCTGCTCGCCGTGATCTCGTACGTGTAGACGGCGTCGCCCAGTTCGACGCGCACGGTGTCGCCCTTGTCGAGTTCCGGCAGGTCCCGCAGGGGGCCACCGGCACTCAGACGGTGGGCGGTGACCAGGTAGTTGCCCGTTTCGCCGGGTCCGATACCGCCCTCGTCGCCGTAGGGGCTGGCGGCCACACCGCGGTCCTGTATCCGCGTCCCGGGCCAGTCGTCGGTGGTGCCCTCGTACGGAACGACCTCGAGGTCCTTGACGCCGATGGCGGGGATGCTGAGCGAGGCCGACACGGAGCGGGGATCGACACCGGGCACCGCGCTGGACGCGGACGACGCGGAGCCGGCCGCCGAGCCCGGCGGCCCGGGCGTCCCCGGCGCCGCGGGCGCGGGGGGTGCGGCGGCCGGTGAGGAGGCTCGGGGCGGGGCCGGGTGGGGTACGGCCGTGGAGGCACTGGGCGTGCCCGCGCCGGCACACCCGGTCACGAGGGTCAGAAGCCCGAAGGCGAGAATTGTGCCGACGGCACGTATGGAGGCCATGGCACTCCCGGGGGCTCAGGGTGGATCGATGGATCGGCAGGTCGTGGACACGAGCCGGCCGCGGCCGAGCGGGCAGGACCGCCTTGGGCGGACAACTGCCGAAATCGAGCATATGCCGGGCCCGGGACGGACGACGAGACATGCGCGCGTGCGGGGGACGGCGGGCAGTGCGAGGGCCTCGCCCCGGCGCCGGACGGGAGGCTCGCGCCCGGAAAATCGGTGGACATCGTCGCGGCCGGTGATGGACGTTGACGGGATGCGGCAGGACGAGATCTGGGACGCCGACGCGGCCCGGCGTTACGACACACCCGGTGAGGGCATGTTCGCGCCCGAGACCCTGGGACCGACCGTGGACCGCCTCGCCGAGCTGGCGGAGGGCGGAGCGGCGCTGGAGTTCGCCGTCGGGACGGGCCGGGTGGCCGTTCCGCTGGCGGAGCGCGGGGTGCCCGTCAGCGGCATCGAGCTGTCGCGTCCGATGGTGAGCCGGCTGCGGACCAAGGCGGACGAGGCGACGATCCCCGTGGTCATGGGGGACATGGCGACCACCGTGGTGCCCGGGACGTTCCAGCTCGTCTACCTCGTCTACAACACGATCTCCAACCTGCTCACCCAGGAGGAGCAGGTGGACTGCTTCCGCAACGCGGCCCGCCACCTCGTTCCCGGCGGCCGGTTCGTGATCGAACTCTGGGTACCGGAGCTGCGCCGGCTTCCACCGGGCCGGACCGCCACCGTCTGGCAGGCCGAGCCCGGTTACATCGGGCTGGACACGTACGACGTGCTGCGCCAGCACGTCGTGTCGCACCACTTCCACTTCGACGACACCCGTCGGGCCCGGCTGGGCCGCAGCCCGCACCGCTACATCTGGCCGGGCGAACTCGACCTCATGGGCCGGCTCGGCGGATTCGAGCTGGAGAGCCGGCATGCGGACTGGTCCGGCGCCGAGTTCACGGCCGAGTCACGCTCTCACGTCTCCGTCTACCGCCTCCCGTCCGCCCCGTAGCCGCGCCATGACCGCCGGCGGCACGCGCACCGGTCAGGCGAGCGCCTCGGCCAGCAGCTCGACCTGGTCGGGCGTCGAGGCGGTGGGAACGAAGATCAGCTCGTCGCAGCCACCCGCTTCGAACGCGGCGACGTAGGACTTGACCATGTCGGCGCTCACCGCGGCGCCCGCCGCGATCTGGCCGGCGACGTCGCGGCCCAGACTCGCGTAGTAGTGCAGCAGATAGGCGTCCGCCTGCGCCCGCGGATCGGAGCCGAGGGCGAAGTAGGCCAGGG
This sequence comes from Streptomyces cadmiisoli, assembly GCF_003261055.1. Classification (NCBI taxonomy): domain Bacteria; kingdom Bacillati; phylum Actinomycetota; class Actinomycetes; order Kitasatosporales; family Streptomycetaceae; genus Streptomyces; species Streptomyces cadmiisoli. The sequence continues at coordinate 7,976,319 of NZ_CP030073.1, read as the reverse complement.
ACAGTTTGCGCGGCCTGCCCCGGCGGCCGGCCTGCTCCCACGCGGCGTCGACACCGCTCGCGGCCCGGGCGAACATGTCCGGCGTGCCGCCGCCCATGATCCAGCCGTCGCCGAGTTCGGCCACCCGCCGGAAGGTGAGCGCGGTGGAACCGCCCAGGATGAGTTCGGGGCCGTCGGCGCGCACCGGTCGCGGTCCGATGGCGCCGGCGAAGCCGCGTTCCTCGCCGGCCCAGATGCGCTTCATCTCGGCGAGCTGCTCCTCGAGCCGGCGCCCTCTGCCCTCGGTGGACAGTTTGCTGGCGGCGTAGTCGTCGTCGCGTCCGCCCAGGCCCACGCCGAGAACGAGGCGGCCGCCGGAGAGCCGGTCGAGTGAGGCCGCCTGCTTCGCCAGCAGCGCGGTGTTCGTGTAAAGCGGGGCGAGAAGGACGCCGGTCGTCAGCCGGATCCGGTGGGTCACCGTCGCGGCGGCCGTCAGGGCGATCAGTTCCTCATAGCCCGGGTAGACGATCCGGCCGATGGTCCCGAGGGTGCTGAAGTTCGTTTCCTCGGCCCGCCGGGCCCAGTCGAGGAGCGCCTGCGGTTCGGTTCCGGGGACCGTGTTGGGAAGGCCGATCCCGACGTCCATCCGTGCCTCCGTTCGTGGGGAACACAGTCCATGTCACCATGCGGTACGGCGGTGCGCTCCACGGCGGAATCCGCGGCGGTGCACCGTCGTGGCCGTCCCGTACGTCCCGAGCGGTGCGCGGTGCGGCCGGGGCGTTCCGGCCCGTGGCGAAGGCTCGGAGCGCCGGCCGGGGTCACTCGCCCGGCACAGCGTCCAGGGCCCGCAGAGCGGTCTCGGCGGCGTGCCTCAGCCGGGGGGAGGTCTCCGAGGCGAGGGCCCACAGCCTGCCGCGCACCCGTTCACGGTCCCGCGGCGGCTCCCCGCCGGCCTCGATCCACTCCCCGAGCCCCAGGGCCGCGTGATAGCGAACCGGCTCCTCCGGATCGTCGAGGGCCCGCACGAAGCGCCCCACGTCGTGACGGGCGTTCCCGTCCGGCCTCCGTGCCGGTTCGAGCAGCGACAGCGCGGCGGCCCTCACCTCGGTCAGGGGTGAGCCGTCCGCCAGGCGGCGTACGGCGGGCAGCGCATCGCGGAGGCCGATCAACGCGTTGCGCGTCCGCCAGACCCGGTCCGCGCCGGAGGCCAGACGGCCCGTCAGAGCCCGCGCCACGGCACCCCGTTCCCACGGTCGCAGCCCGCCGTCCACCAGCGCGCCGAGCCCGTCCGTGGCACCCGTGCGCACGTCGGCGTCGGGATCGTCCAGCAGGGGCAGCAGCAGCCACACCGCGTCCCATCGCCCCCACTCCCCCACGGCGACGGCAGCGGCGGCCCGGGTACGGCCGGGCATCGTGCCGTCGCCGAGGACCGCGCGCAGACGCTCGACGGCGCTCCGGCTGCCCACGGCCCCCACGACGCCCGCGGCCGACGCGCCCGCCACGGGATCACGCAGCCAGCGGACGGCCGCGGCGGCCACCCGCGCGTCGTCCTGCCGTTCGAGAGCGTGCAGCAGCGCCGCCGCGGCCCGCGGGTCCCGCTCGGCCTCCAGGGCGGCCGTCAGCGCCTCCCCCGTCCCGGGCCGGGTCACGCCGGACAACCGCCGGGTCACCTGGATCCGCACCTCGCCGGAGGGATCCCGCAGCCCCTCCACCAGCGACTCGGCGAGGGATTCGGTGCAGCGGTCCGGGAGCGTGTCCAGGGCCCGTGCGCGGGCGGCGCCGATGCCCTGCCGAGCCGTCCGGACCACCTCGGCCCTCACCGCGGGGTCGTCCCGGTGCCGCCACGCCAGTGTCCGGGCCCGGCCCCACACGGCCCAGTCCGGATCGCCGAACAGTGCCACCAGCGCCGGCACGTCGCCGGTCGCACCCAGCGCCGCCAGCCCGTCCAGGGCGTTGATCCGCACGTGATGATCCGGGTCGCGCAGCAGACGCGCGAAGGCGGTCACGACAGCTGTGCCGTCCAGCCCGAGCTTGATGGCGGCGAGCGCTGCTCTGCGGCGGGGCCGCGCGTCCACGTCCGCCATCAGCGCCGGCAGCACCTGCTCGGCCGCTTCCCGCACGCCGAGCCGGCCCAGCCCGATCGCCGCGGCGGCCCTCACCTCGGGCTCGGCGTCACCGGCGACGGCCGCGAGCGCCGTCGTGTGCTCGGCCCCGCCGATCCTGCCCAGTCCCTTGGCGGCCGCGGCGCGCCGCCCCGGGTCGGGAGCGGTCAGTTCCCGCAGGAAGAAGGCGATCTGATGTCCCGCTGTCATGAGTCCCCCCGCCAGAAAGACTCCTCGGGGGCGGGAAGGTTGCGCGCCCGGGGCGACGAGGCCCGGTGACGACAGGCCCTAGCGGTGCTCGGGGTTCTCGTAGTCGCGGCGGCAGCCGGCGTCCCAGGCGGTGCGCTGGTTGCCGTAGGCGGGGATGCCGCCGAGGTCCTTCAGCGCCCGGGCGAGGTGCAGCATGTTCCAGGTCATGAAGGTGGTGTTGCGGTTGGTGAACTCGTTGGCGGGGCCCCCCGACCCGGGGTCGAGGTAGGAGGGGCCCGGGCCCGCTTCGCCGATCCACCCCGCGTCCGCCTGGGGAGGGATCGTGTAGCCCAGGTGCTGGAGGCTGTAGAGGACGTTCATGGCGCAGTGCTTGACGCCGTCCTCGTTGCCGGTGATCAGGCAGCCGCCGACCCGCCCGTAGTACGCGTACTGACCGGCCTCGTTGAGCAGGCTGGAGCAGGCGTAGAGGCGTTCGACGACACGTTTCATCACAGAGCTGTTGTCACCCAGCCAGATGGGGCCGGCCAGTACGAGCATGTCGGCCGCCATCACCTGCCGGTGGATCTCCGGCCAGGCGTCGGACTGCCAGCCGTGCTCCGTCATGTCGGGCCATACGCCGGTGGCGATGTCGTGGTCGACGGCCCGCAGGACGTCGACGCGGACTCCCTGCGCCTTCATGATCGCGCTGCTGCGGTCGATGAGCCCCTGGGTGTGGCTGCGCTCGGGCGACCGCTTGAGGGTGCAGTTGATCACCATCGCGCGCAGGTCGTCGTACCGGGCCGGCGCAGCGTCCTCGGCGGGCGAAGTAGCGGTCACACGTTCCTCCCGGAGCCCGCCGCTGCCTCGTGCGTGGCGGTGGCTCGCAGTCCAGCCTGCGGATCAACCAGGGCGGTCGCCACCGCTGCGCAGCCGAATGGACCAGGCGGCAAGCGGCGCCGGTGGGTGCCCGGACGGGTCGCCGGTGCCCTGGCTGCGGTCGTCCGGGCGCTTCCGGGTCGTCCGCAAAATTGGCAACGGGCGCAAGCATTTAGGGAAGTGCCGGAATAGGTGGCGATAATTGGTGCATCGCGGCCTGCGAGTAACGCGGTGACACCGGCATGGCGCAGAGATACAAGGAGCGGGCAAACGCCCGTACGCCCGAGGAACCACGCCGCCGAGAATGCGGGGGACGTGAGGGCCGGGGCGTTTTCCTGTGGCGACATGGCGGATTGGACTTCTCGTGCACAGCACCGACCCGGTGTCCGGATACCACACCTACGACCAGCAACAGAGCACCCCACCCCCGCCTGACCAGGGGCGGGGCACCTCGCGACGGGTCGCCCTGGCCGTCTGCACCGTCGCCGACGTCGCGGCCGGCTTCCTGCTGCTGTGGGTCCTGCTCCATCTGCTCGAAGCCAACCAGGCCAATGTCTTCGTGGAGTTCGTGCGGGAAACCGCGGGCTGGCCGGCATGGTGGTCACAGGATATTTTCACAATGGACACAGAAGGCCTGCGTATCATCCTCAATTACGGTCTACCGGCCGTGATTTATTTGTTGATCGGCCACGGGATCGCCGCACGGCTGAACCGTGCGTGAAATCGCTGCGGCCCCTTTTCGGGACCGAAGCCGAGGGAGCGGCGGGTCGCGCCGCTCCCTCGCCCGCCTTCTTTCCGCTCAGCAACAGAAAGTGAGCCCCCTGTGACGTCCTTCCGCACGACCGCGGTGAGGCCGAGCTGATGCCGTGGCCACCCCACGACGACGGGGCAGCCGGCCAGTCGTCCCACCGCACACCGTCCGGCGAGGGCAGGCCCTCGGGCCACGGCCGCACTCCGCTGGTCCGGCCCTACGCCATGACCCACGGCCGGACCCGGACACGCTACGAACTGGCCATCGAGACCCTGGTGCACAGCACGGCGGACCCGTGGCAGCTGCGCGACCTGCTCCCCGAGCATCGCAAGATCTGCCAGTTGTGCCGGGAGGTCCGTTCCGTCGCCGAGATATCGGCGCTGGTGCCCGTCCCGCTCGGTGTCGCCCGCATCCTCGTCTCGGACCTGGCCGAGGCCGGGCTGGTCGCCGTCCACCAGGCCGCTTCCGGGCAGTCCGGCGACGGCGCACCGGACGTGACCCTGCTCGAACGTGTGCTCAGCGGCCTTCGCGCGCTGTGACCGACCGGTGGCGGACCGGCGATCGCCGCGGACCCGCTTCCGCCGCAGTCACCCGCCCTCACCCTCACACACCTCACGCGCACATCCGGTCACACAGTGCGTCACCGGAGAGGAAGGTTTTCGCAAAGGGTGTCGGATACATCTAGGACGCATGTTATATGGGGGATATGCACGGATTGATCGGACGTGTGCGGTCATGGAGCGGGCTCCGCAGCGTCGCCGGCCAGGTCTTCCTCCTGCAGGCCGTCGTCATCGTGATTCTGGTGGCGGCGGCGGTCGTCGCGCTGCTGTTCCAGTCCAGGAACGACGCCGAGCGCGAGGCCCGCAACCGCTCACTGGCCGTCGCCACAGCCGTCGCCGCCTCTCCCTCCGTCCGTCAGGCACTGTCCGGTGGGCATTCCACCGCGGCCCTCCAGCAGCAGGCGGAGGAGACCCGCAAACGCTCCGCCGTGGACTTCATCGTGGTGATGAGCCCCCAGGGCATCCGCTACACCCACCCGACGCCGGGACAGATCGGCCGCCACTACATCGGCGATATCGCCGGGGCGCAGCGGGGCGGAACCGTCACCGAGACGACCACGGGGACACTGGGTCCCTCGGTCCGGACCGTGGTTCCCGTCATCCGTGACGGGAAGATCGTCGGTCTGGTGTCCGCGGGGATCAGTGTCGATCATGTCAGTCTGGCGGCCGGGCGTCATCTGCCCTTCGTCCTTGCGGTGACCGGGGTGGTGCTCTCGGCGGCCACCGTCGGCACGGCGTTGATCAGCAGGCGTCTGCGCCGCCAGACGCACGGTCTCGGGCCGGTGCAGATGACGCGCATGTACGAGCACCACGACGCCGTTCTGCACTCGGTGCGCGAAGGCGTGCTCATCGTCGACCCGCGAGGCCGTCTGCTGCTGGCCAACGACGAGGCCCGTCGTCTGCTCGGGCTCGGGGCGGACGGGGAGTGCCTGCCCATCGGCCGACTGGGGCTGGCGCCCGAGGCCGAGCGGCTGCTGCTGTCCGGCAGGACGACCACGGACGAGGTGCTGGAGGTCGGCGACCGGCTGCTGGCCGTCAGCCAGCGCCCGATGGATCACCGGCCCGGCGGCCCGGGAGGCTGGGTGGCGACGCTGCGCGACACCACCGAACTCAGCACGCTGATGGGCCGCGTGGAACTGGTACAGGACCGGCTCAAGCTGCTGTACGAGGCCGGGCTGCGGATCGGCACCACTCTCGACGTGACGCAGACGGCCCAGGAACTGGCCGAGTTCTCCGTGCCCCGGTTCGCCGACTACGTCTCCGTCGACCTCGCCGACACCGTGCTGTACGGCGAGGAACCGAACCGGGTCAACGCGGCCGACCTGCGCCGCGTCGCGCTGCACGGCATCCGCGAGGGCGTGCCGCTGAGCCCGCCCGGCGAGCTGATCCATTTCGATCCCGGCACCCCGCAGGGCTCCGGTTTCGGTTCCGGCCGGATGGTGCTGGAGGCCGACATGCCGGCCTTCACCGGCTGGCAGATCCAGGATCCCGACCGGGCCCGCAAACTGGTGGCGTACGGGATCCATTCCATGATCGTCGCCCCGCTGCGGGCCCGTGGGGGCGTCCTCGGCGTGGCGACGTTCTGGCGTTCGAAGGAACCGACACCGTTCAGCCAGGAGGACCTCTCGCTGGCGGAGGAACTGGTCGCCCGCGCGGCGGTGAGCATCGACAACGCCCGCCGCTTCGCCCGGGAGCACACCCTGGCCGTCACCCTGCAGCGCAGCCTGCTGCCGCACGCGCTGCCCGAGCACAGCGCGGTCGACGTCGCCCACCGCTATCTGCCGGCCACGGCCGGGCTCGGCGGGGTCGGCGGTGACTGGTTCGACGTCATACCGCTGCCCGGTGCCCGTGTCGCCATCGTGGTGGGCGACGTGGTCGGGCACGGACTGCACGCCGCCGCCACCATGGGGCAACTGCGCACGGCGGTGCACAACTTCTCCACGCTCGACCTCCCGCCCGACGAACTCCTGTGGCATCTGGACGAGCTCGTCACCCGTATCGACCAGGACCGCGACAGCGGCAGCGAATCACCGACCCTCACCGGCGCCACCTGCCTGTACGCCGTCTACGACCCGGTCACCGGCCGGTGCACCATGGCCCGGGCCGGCCACCTGGAGCCCATCATCGTGCACCCGGACGGCCACGCGGAGCTGCCCGGAGTACCCGCCGGTCCGCCACTGGGGCTGGGCGGCATGCCGTACGAGAAGATCGAGACGGTGCTGCCCGAGGACAGCCGCATCGTGCTCTACACCGACGGCCTGATCGAGGACCGCCGGCGTGACATCGACGAAGGCATCGAGCTGCTGTGCCGCGCCGTCGGGCAACCCGGTCTGACACCGGACCAGACGTGCCGGGCGGCCATGGACGCCATGCTGCCCGAGGCGGCCCGCGACGACGTGGCGCTGATCGTCGCCGGGACCCGGCTGCTCGACAACAAGCACACCGTGTCCTGGGAGGTCCCCACCGATCCCGCGGCCGTGGCGGGCGTTCGCGCGAACGCCGCCCAGCTCCTGCAGGACTGGGGTCTGGAAGAGGAGGCGTTCACCCTGGAGCTGATCCTCAGCGAGCTGGTGACCAACGCCATCCGGCACGCGACCGGCCCGATCGGAGTGCGGGTGATCCGCGACCGCAGCCTCATCTGCGAGGTCTCCGACGGCAGCAGCGTCTCCCCGCATCTGCGTCGCGCCACCACCCTGGACGAAGGCGGCCGCGGACTCTTCCTGGTGGCTCAGTTCGCCGATCGCTGGGGCACCCGCTACACCTCCGAGGGAAAGGTCATCTGGACCGAACAGCAGCTGGACGTCCTGGACGGGCGGGCATGACAACCGGCTGTCGCGGCCGTCGCAACGGTGCGGCGGCCCGCCCGCCGGCGGCACGGTGCGTGCGGTGCCGGGCCCTTGCGTCCCGCCCGGCTCGCTTGATGGTCTTGGCCTCGTGACCGAAGCGAAGCGTCCCGAAGTGAAGGGTCCCGACCGGAACCGGGCGACCGCCCCGAAGGTGTTGCTGGTGCGCAACGCGAGGCGCAGCGGCCCGGGCCGGCTGCGGGAGTGGCTGCGCGCGGACGGTGTGACGGCCCGCGAGGTGTCCGGACCGGCGGTGCCGGCCACCCCCGGCGGCTACGACGCGGTGGTCCTGCTGGGCGGCGGCTTCCTGCCCGACGCGGACGCGCACGCCCCCTGGCTGCCCGCCGAGCGGGCACTCGCCCGCCGGTGCGCCGACGACGGTGTACCGCTGCTCGGCATCTGCCTCGGCGCACAGATCCTGGCCGTGGCGACGGGCGGTGAGGTGACCGGCGATCACGGCCGGCCCGAACGCGGGTCGTGCACGATCGCGCTGCGCCCCGAGGCCGGGCACGATCGGCTCCTGGCCGGGATGCCGACCCGGTTCCCGGCCATCCAGAACCATCGCGACCAGGTGACGGCCCTGCCGCCGGGCGCCGTCCACCTGGCCCAGAACGAGCGGTGCCCGGTCCAGGCGTTCCGGGTCGGGCAGCGGGCCTGGGGCGTGCAGTTCCATCCGGAGGTCGGTGCGGACCGGCTCGCGGACTGGGACGAGGCGGCCCTCGCGGACTCGGGGCTCGACCTGGATCTGCTGCGCGCCCGGGCGGAATCCGTGGAGGCGGTCTCCGCCGGGGCCGCCCGGCTCCTGGCGGCCAACTTCGCCGCCGTGGTGCGCGCGCACCGCGACGCGGGCGCGCGCACCGGCTGAGCGAAGCGCGAGCCCCCTCCACTACCCCGGACCCGGCCGGGCCCCGGTCGTGACGTGCCGCCGGGTCAGCCGCCCAGCGCCGCCAGCACCACCGTCTTGGCCTCCTCCTGTACCTGCCCCAGGTGATCCGGTCCGAGGAAGGACTCCGCGTAGATCTTGTAGACGTCCTCGGTGCCCGAAGGCCGGGCCGCGAACCACGCGTTGGCGGTCGTCACCTTGATGCCGCCGATCGGAGCGCCGTTGCCGGGAGCCTCGGTGAGCACGGCGGTGACCGCCTCTCCGGCGAGAGTGTCAGCGGTGACCTGGGCGGGCGAGAGCTTGCCGAGCAGGGCCTTCTCCTCGCGCGAGGCCGGGGCGTCGATCCGGGCGTAGGCGGGTTCACCGAACCTGGCGGTCATGTCGGCGTAGTGCTGCGAGGGTGTCCGGTCGGTGACCGCGGTGATCTCGGAGGCGAGCAGGGCGAGGATGATGCCGTCCTTGTCGGTGGTCCACACCGAGCCGTCCCGGCGCAGGAACGACGCGCCGGCCGACTCCTCCCCGCCGAACCCGAGCGACCCGTCGACCAGACCGTCGACGAACCACTTGAACCCCACGGGTACCTCGACCAGCCGGCGGCCCAGGTCCGCGGCGACCCGGTCGATCATCGCGGACGACACGAGGGTCTTGCCGATGGCCGCGTCCGCCGGCCACCGGTCGCGGTGGGAGTAGAGATAGGCGATCGCGGCGGCGAGGTAGTGGTTGGGGTTCATCAGGCCCGCGTCCGGTGTGACGATGCCGTGCCGGTCGGCGTCGGCGTCGTTGCCGGTGGCGATGGTGAAGCGGTCGCGCCGGTCGATCAGCGAGGCCATCGCGTACGGTGACGAGCAGTCCATCCGGATCTTGCCGTCCCAGTCCAGCGTCATGAACCGCCAGGTGGGGTCGGTGTGCGGGTTGACCACGGTCAGGTCGAGCCGGTGCTCCTCGGCGATGCGCCCCCAGTAGGCGACGGACGCCCCACCGAGCGGATCGGCACCGATGTGCACCCCGGCCGCCCGGATCGCGTCGAGATCCAGCACGCTGGGCAGGTCGGCGACATAGGCGCCGAGGAAGTCGTGGCGTCCGGTGCCTGGTGCGGCGAGCGCGCGGGTGAGGGTGATGCGGCGTACGTCCTTGAGACCGCCGGTGATGATCTCGTTGGCCCGGTCCTGGATCCAGGACGTCGCGGCGGAGGCCGCGGGGCCGCCGCTGGGCGGGTTGTACTTGAAACCGCCGTCGGCGGGCGGGTTGTGCGAGGGGGTGACGACCACGCCGTCCGCCAGGCCCGTGGTGCGGCCGCGGTTGTGGGTGAGGATGGCGTGCGAGACGGCCGGCGTGGGTGTGTAGCCGTCCGCGCTGTCGATGAGCACCGACACGTCGTTCGCGGCGAACACCTCCAGCGCGGTGACCCTCGCGGGCTCCGACAGCGCGTGCGTGTCGGCACCGAGGAAGAGCGGACCGTCGATGCCCTGACCGGCGCGGTACTCGCAGATGGCCTGGCTGGTCGCCGCGATGTGGTCGTCGTTGAACGCACTCGCGAGTGACGAACCGCGGTGCCCGGACGTGCCGAACGCGACGCGCTGGCCCGGGTCGGCGGGGTCCGGGTGCAGCGCGTAGTACGCGGTGACCAACCGGGCGACGTCGACGAGGTCTTCGGGTTCGGCCGGCCTGCCCGCACGCTCGTGCTGCATACGCCCGCTCCTCACATGCTCGATCCTGGGTTTGCCTCCTCATCTTTCCTTGCCGCGGGGTTCGTACGCGAGTGCGCCGCCGCCGGGGCCGGTTCGCGCCGCGTGCGCGGCGGCGGCGGTCCGGTGATCTGTCGCCGTCTCACGTCGCGGGCCTGTCGGGCGTGTTGCGGGCGACGCTGCGCGCCCACAGCACGAGCGGCAGCTGAAGCGGCAGCCGGGCGAGGGCCGCCGCCCTCAGCGGCGCGGGGCGCCGACGCCAGTCCACGGCCATCTGGACATTGGCCGGAAGGACACCGACGAAGAAGGCCGCCGAGGCGAGCGCGGCCGCGCGCCGGGTGCGGGGCACGGACAGACCCGCGGCCAGGGCCAGTTCGACCGCGCCACTGGCGTACGTCCAGGCCCTGGGTGTGCCCGGCAGGAAGCGCGGCACGATGGCGTCGAACCGGCGGGGGCCGGCGAAGTGGGCGGTACCCGCGGCGGCCAGCAGGCCGGCCAGGAGCAGCGGGGAGCGCTGGTTCGGTGACACGGTTCCTCCTCCGATGACGTGACCGGCGATATTACTGGAGGGTAGGAAGTCGTGCGGCCGGCATCCGGAGCCGGGTCACGCGCTCCGCTGCTCGCGGATGCCCCACGGAGAGTCGTACGCCGTCAGGAGGTCCAGGAAGGGCCGGGGCGTGAAGGCCTCCGGGCCGAGCACACCGGCTCCCGACCAGGTGCCGTTCGCGACCAGTTCGAGGGCGACCACGGGGTTGACCGCCGTCTGCCACACGACCGCCTGGCAGCCGTACTCCCGCATCGACCAGGCGTTGTCGACCACGTGGTAGAGGTACACCTCGCGCGGCTGTCCGTCCCGGGTGCCCCGCACCCAGGTGCCGGCGCACGTCTTGCCGTGCATGCGGTCGCCAAGGGCGGCCGGGTCGGGCAGACAGGCCGCCACCACGTCCCGCGGCGACACCTCGACCCGCGTGCCGTCCTTCGCCGTGACGGTCACGGGGTCGGTGCGGTCGAGGCCGATCTGGTGGAGGACGCGCAGCGCGTTGATGAACTCCTCGCCGAGGCCGTACTTGAAGGTGACCCGGCCGGCCTTCACCCGGCGCGGGATCAGCAGCACCTCCTCGTGCTCCACGTTCACGCACTCCACCGGCCCGATGCCCGCCGGGAAGTCGAAGACCTCGGGTTCGCTGAACGGTGCGGTCGTGAACCAGCCGCGGTCCGCCTCGTGGACGACCGGCGGGTTCAGGCACTCCTCGATCGTGGTCCAGATGCTGAACGAGGGGGCGAAGTCGTACCCGTCGACGGTGAGGTTCGCGCCGTCGCGCACGCCGATCTCCTCGATCGTGTCGAACAGCTCGTCGGCCGCGTACCGGGCGAAGACGTCCGAGAGGCCCGGCTCGACCCCCATGCCCACCAGTGCCAGCCGCCCGGCCTCCCGCCAGCGGTCGTCCAGGGCGAACTGCTCGTCGCCCAGCATGACACCGGTCAGCTCGTACGGCCGTTCCGGATGCGGGCGGGACAGCGACATCGCCATGTCCAGGTAGTGCGCGCCGGCCGCCAGCGCGGCGCGGAACAGCGGCATCACGAACCGGGGGTCGGTCGCGTTCAGCAGCACGTCGCACCGCTCGTCCGTCATCAGGCGCGTCACGGCCTCCTCGTCGGAGGCGTCGACCCGGGCGGCGGCGAAGCGCGCTCCGCCGGCGTCGGCCACCGCGGCCACGGCCGCTTCGGCGCGCGTGAGGTCGTAGTCGGCGACGACCATCCGCTCGAAGAAGTCCCGGCGGGCCGCGATCCGCGTGATGGCCGTGCCCACTCCGCCCGCGCCGACCAACAGGATGCGCATGGTGGATCCTTTCGCCAAGAAAAGGGGTGAACAGCATAGAAAGGGCGAACAGCGCGTTCGCCCCGTCACCGCCGATCGAACGCCACCCGCACCGTCTTGGTCAATGGTGTTGGCATAAGGTCGCCGCGATGCCGGACGACCGAGGGGAGACACCATGGCCAAGCGCGTCGTGCCCGAGGGCGAACGCCGACGCCGACGCCCCACGAAGCAGGGCTCCGTGCTCTCCGAGCGGCACATCGTGCTGACCGCCCTGCGCATGCTGCGCGAGCACGGCGGGCAGGGCCTCACGGCGCGCCGCCTCGGGCTGGCCCTGGGCGCCGACCCCAGCACGCTGTACCGGTACTTCCGCGGTATGGACGATCTCGTGCTGGCCGTCGGCGACGAACTCATCGGGCGTGCCCTCGACGGCTGGCGGGCCACCGGGGACTGGCAGGCCGACCTGCGGGCGCTCGGGCTGCGCATCCACCGCGGCTACCTCGCCCATCCGCAGGCGGCGGTGCTCACGGCCAGCCGCGTCTCGGGGCGCGCCCATGAGATCGCCGCCGACGAGATCGTCCTCGACGTGCTGCACCGTGCCGGCTTCCCGGTCGCCGAGGCGGTGCGGATCTACCACTGCTTCATCGACCAGACACTGGCCTTCGCCGCGCTCGACGCGGCCACGCTCGCGCTGCCCGCCTCGGCGCGGGAGGCCGACGAGGCGGTGTGGCAGGCCACCTACGCGCGGCTGCCCGCGTCCACGCACCCGCGCATCGCGGCCGCGGCCGGCCATCTCGTCGCGGAGATGAACGTCAGCGCCTATCCCGCGGCGCTCGACCTGCTGATCGACAGCGCGGCGGCCCGCCGGGGCGGTCGCGGGCCCGCCCCGGCGTGACCGCCGGGTCTATCCGGAACGACTGGTTACGCTTGCTGCATGACCGAGGTCGAAGTGGTCCAGCTGCTGGTGTCGCCCACGCACCGTCTCGCGGGACGCCCCGCGGACGGGCCGTCCCCGGTCTCCGTCGAGGAACTGGTGCTGCGGGCGGAGGTACGCGGCGGCCTCGGGCTCGTCGGCGACCGCTACTTCGGGCAGCGGGTCCATCGCGACGCTGCGGTGACGTTCATGTCGGCCGAGCATCTGCCCCTCGACATCGACACGAACGTCGATCTTCGGCAGACCCGCCGGAACGTTCTGCTGCGCGGCGTCGACATCGACTCCCTGGTGGGCTCGACCGTCACGCTCGACTGCCGCTTCGGGCCGGTCACCTTCTCGCTGAACCGTCCGGCCCGGCCCTGCGCGTGGATGGACGTCACCATCGGCCCGGGCGCGCATCGTGCTCTGCGCGGCAAGGGCGGAGTGCGGGCCACACCGCTGACCGACGGTGTCCTCGCCGTCGGAGAAGCGACCTTCAGCGTCGTGACCCCCGCCGCGCAGCCGGGCCCGAGATGACCGTGCCCCGGCCGGACGGCACCGCGTGGCATCGCGGGCCGTCCGGGGCCGGGGCGTCGGTGGCCGGACCGTCAGAACGAGCGCCGCGAGGTACGGCGCAGCAGGAGGAACCCGGAGATCAGCAGCACGGCGCCGGCCGCGGCCGGCCACAGGCTCGTGCCCGTGTCGGCGAGGCCGCCCTGCGGCTCGGTCTGCCCGCCGGCGACGACTTCGTCGCCCGATCCGCCCTGCGCCGCGCCGCCTTCGGCGTCCTGGTCGTTCTGCCCGGCGGTGTCGCCGGACGGCCGCGACGTGGCCGAGGGCGACGAGTAGACCTTCGGTCCGTCGGTGCCGGGTGCCTCGGCCGACGGGTCGGCGGTCGGCTCGTCACCGTTGCCGCCGGGCTGCTCGCTGCCGTTGTCGCCGGGCTGCTCGTTGCCGTTGTCGTCCGGCTGCTCATTACCGTTGCCACCGGGCTGCTCATTGCCGTTGTCACCGGGCTGCTCGTTCCCGTTGTCGTCCGGCTGCTCGTTCCCGTTGTCGTCGCCGGGCTGTTCCCCGGGGTTGTCGCCGTCCTGGGGGTCCTCGGGATTGTCCGTGGGCTGCTCGCCCGCTCCGCCGTCCGGGTCGCCGGGGGCCGGGAGATCAGCCGCGTCGCACTCCCGGCCCTCGTTGATGCAGTCGACCATCTCGCCCATCAGGTCTTCCTCGAAGACGTTGATGAAGTCGCCGTGGTCCGTGACCGGCTTGTGCAGCTGCTCCGGGAACGAGTCCACCGCGAACAGCGGCGTCGTCCGGCCCCCGTCGTTCAGGCTGGGCGCGTCGACGTCGTAGACGATCCGCTGCACCAGCTGCGGAATCGCCTGGAAGCCGTTCGGGCACTGGCCGGCGGCGTCGGCGAAGGCCACGTGGGTACGGTGGTTGGCGCTGTCGATGTTCTGGCCGTCCCAGCAGCTCTGGAACTTGAAGGTGCGGACCACGTCACTGCCGGACGGGCACAGCGGGTACTTGTCCTTGAGCTGCCGGTCCTCGAAGCCCGTGCAGCTCCAGGAGGCGTTGGCGTTGGCGGTGCCGTTGACGAAGGCCTTGGCGTCACCGGTGATGATGCGCAGCAGACGCGGCATGGCCGTGACCTCGCCGGTCGGACTGCCCACGAACGTCAGGGTGACCTCCGCGGGCGTCACGATCTCACCGGCGTTGCCCTCGATACCGCCGCCCGGCGACTGGGCGTCCTGCTCCACCGTCCCGTTCTGCAGGCGCAGGACCGGCCAGTAGTACGTGGACTTGTCGTCCTGGTTCTCGCAGCTGGTCTCCGCGTTCGCCAGGTCGTCGTCGCTGGCGAAGGCGTTGTTGGCCTGGTTGCCGATGTAGTCGTGGAAGTGGTGGGCGCCGTTGGTGACGCCGGGGGCGACGATCACGTTGTCCGAGTTGAACAGACCGTTCTCGTTCACACCGCAGCTGGTGGTGAAGGAGCCACCGGACGCGTCCGACTGCCGGGACGGGTCCTGCGCGTTCGGCTGCACCGAGGTGATGTCGGCGAAGTCCGCGGCCACGGGGCCGTTTCCGGCCTGCCCGCCATTGCCGGCCTGGCCTTCCTCCTGCTGGCCGCCGCCGTCCCCGGCACCGTCGTCGCCGCCCTCACCGGTGTCGGCGCCGTCGCCCGCCTGGTCTTCCGCGGGCCGCAGCGTGCACTCCGCGAGGTCCTCCAGCCCCTGCGGCCGGTCGCCCGTACGGTCGATGGCGGCGGCGATGCGCTCGATGGTCTCCGTGCGCTGCTCCTTCAGCGGGTTCATGATCGTCGCCGGGTCGAAGCCGCCGTCCTGCGCGGCGGCGACCGACTCCTGGAGCCGCTGGTAAGCGTCCGTCACCTGCTGGTCGAGCGCGGCGAGTTCGTTGTCCACGTCGGCCCGCGCGTCGTCCGGGACCACGGTCAGCCTGTTGCCGACGTCCGGGCAGTCGATGGTGCCGGCGCTCCCGGCGGCGAGGGTGTTGTTCGCGCCTCCCGAACCGCCGTCGGTGGCGGAGGCGTACACATTCCCCACCACCAGTCCGCCACCGCCCAGCATCAGAGCGACGGCTGCGAAAGTCGCACGTTGTGCGCCTTTGGGGCGTCTGCGCGTGTTGCGTCCCACGGGTACTCCTACGGCTGATGGCCGACGTGTTCCGGAAGCTGCTTCCTGGGACATACGCAGCCGGGAGCCGGGATGTTCAACCGCGTTTCGAATCCCGCGATCCGGGGCACGCGGCGGGCGCGCTGCGGCACGGCCTGCCGCGGACGGGGCGAACCGCCCGCGGCAGGCCGGGAGATCAGTGCACAGGAGCCGGGTAGGTGGGGTACTCCACTCCGGACACGTACTGGACGACCCGGATGACCTGGCAGGAGTAGCCGAACTCGTTGTCGTACCAGAGGTAGAGGATGGCGTTGTCGCCCTCGACCTTGGTGGCGCCGGCGTCGACGATCGAGGCGTGGCGGGACCCGATGAAGTCGCTGGAGACCGCGTCGGGCGCGGTGATGAAGTCGATCTGGCGCCGCAGCGGCGAGGTCAGCGACACGTCGCGCAGATGGTCGAGGACCTCCTGGCGGTCGGTCTCGCGGGCGAGTTGGAGGTTGAGGATCGCGATCGAGACGTCCGGCACCGGGACCCGGATCGAGCTGCCGGTGATCCTCGCCTCGAGGTCGGGCAGCGCCTTGGCCACGGCGGAGGCGGCGCCGGTCTCGGTGATGACCATGTTGAGCGGCGCGGAGCGGCCCCGGCGCTCGGACTTGTGGTAGTTGTCCAGCAGGTTCTGGTCGTTGGTGAACGAGTGGACGGTCTCCACGTGTCCGCGCAGCACGCCGAACTCGTCGTCCATCGCCTTCAGCGGCGGGACGATCGCGTTGGTGGTGCAGGAGGCGCAGGACAGGATCTGCTCGTCCGGCTTGATGGTGTCGTGGTTGACGCCGTGCACGATGTTCGGGACGTCGCCCTTGCCGGGCGCGGTCAGCACGACCTTGTCGACACCCGGGCGCAGGTGCTTCGAGAGCCCCTCGCGGTCACGCCACTTGCCGGTGTTGTCGATCAGGATGGCGTCCTTGATGCCGTACGCCGTGTAGTCGACCTCCGAGGGGTCGTCGGCGTAGATCACCTTGATCTCGTTGCCGTTGGCGAGGATGGTGCTGTTCTCCTCGTCGACGGTGATCGTGCCCTGGAACTGGCCGTGGATGGAGTCCCGGCGCAGCAGCGAGGCCCGCTTGACGATGTCCTGGTCACCGCCGCCGCGCACGACGATGGCCCGCAGGCGCAGCCCGTTGCCGGAGCCCGCCTTCTCGATCAGCAGCCGGGCCACGAGCCGGCCGATACGGCCGAAGCCGTAGAGGACGACGTCCCGGCCCTCCCGCCGGTCGATCCTGTCGGCGCCCATCGCCCCGGCGACCGCCTGAGCGGTGAACTCCTCGACGGACAGGCCCCGGTCGTCGGCCTGGTACGCCGTGGCGAGCATGCCGAGGTCGATCTGGGAGGGACCGAGATCGAGCGTGGTCAGGGCCTGGAGGAAGGGCAGCGTCCGGGTGACCGAGAGTTCCTCACCGGCGAACTGCCGGGCGAACCGATGGGTCTTCAGGATGCTGACGACCGATTTGTTCACCAGGGAGCGGCTGTGCAGCAGGACGGTGACGTCCCGCTCGCGGTGCAGCTTCCCGATGATCGGGATCATCGACTCCGCGATCTCCTCGCGGTGCTTCCAGTTGGTGAACGAGTCTTCATTGACAGTCACAGGAACATCTTTCGAGCTAGGCGGCGCTCATATGATAGACACACGTCGGACGGGCTCCTCGGCCGGTACCGGCGGGCCCGGTTCGGGGGCTTCGCCCGCGGGTGGTCCGCGGCCAAAGAACCCACGAACACGGGAGGCTCGGCGTTCACGCCCGGCTCAGGGCACACCCGTTCACTTCACCCCCGGCTCGCCGCGCCGCCCCTCGTCCAGGGGGCGGCGACCGCCGGGCAGGGTGTCACCCGCGGTGAGGTGCTCCAGCACCTCCGCCAGTTCCTGGCAGGCCCGCTCCACCGACCGTCTGGTGTTGCGCTGCTCGGTGATCACGGCCGACAGCAGCAGGGCGGTGAGGGCCATCGACCCGTTGAAGGCCTGGAGCTTGATCATCACTTCCACGGGGGTGAGCCCCGCGAAGGGTCCGACGCCGTCCGTCGCCGAGACCGTGGCCATGACCGAGGCGAAGAGCGCGCACAGCATGCTGCCCGCGAGCCGGAAGCGCAGCACCACCCAGATCAGCAGCGGGTAGACGAGGAACAGCATGCTGATGGAGGCGCGGGTGGCGAGCGGTACGACGACGCAGGCGATGACGGCCAGGAGCAGGGCCTCCTTCCAGCGCGCCAGGGGCGGCGGCCGGCGCAGCCCGTGCAGCAGTAGCAGGACCGGGGTGACGATCAGGACCCCCATCGCGTCGCCCACCCACCACGCCATCCACACCAGCCAGAAGTCACCCGCGCCGAGCTTCCCGTCGAGGATGAGGAGACCGGCTCCCACGGTCGCGCTCACCGCCATGGCACTCAGCGCCGCCAGGAAGACCAGCGCCAGCCCGTCCCGCAGTCGGGCGAGGTCGGTACGGAAGCCCACCTTGCGCAGCAGGAGATATCCGCAGACGGGAGCGGCCGTGTTGCCCAGCAGGATGGCGATCGACGAGGGCCGCAGGACGGTGAGGGACATCAGGACGAGCAGGGCACCGAGGGCGATGCCGAGCGAGGCACGCAGTCCGAGGATCAGCAGACAGGCCACCGCGACGCCGGTGGGCGGCCAGATGGGCGTGACCACCGCGCCCTCGACGGCGAGCTGCCGCAGCAGGCCCAGTCGTCCCGACGCGTAGTAGCCGACGGCGACCGCCGACGTCAGGAGGGCGAAGACGACTGGCCGGCAGAGATCCTCGGTACCCACCACAGCAGCCATCAGACACCGGTGCGGCCGGGTCGGCGAGGTGAGGGACGCGCCCTCGGGCCCTACGGCTGAACCGGGAGCCCGTCGTGGCCGACGACCAGGACGGCGGCGTCGTCCTCGTGCCCCACGCGCTCGGCACCCTTGATCACGGCGGCGGCGAGCTCGCCCGCGTCCATGCCCGCCACGGCGGCAACGCCGGCCAGCCGAACCACCTGGTCGAGCCCGTCCTCCAGGCTCAGCGTCGGCCCCTCCACGACACCGTCCGTGAGCAGGATGAACACCCCGCCGGTGGTGAGCCGGTACCGGGTCACCGGGTACCGCGTGCCGGCCTGCACGCCGAGGGGCGGTCCGCCCTCGTCCCGGGCGATGCCGGACCTGCCGTCCGCCGTGGCCCAGATGAGGGGCAGGTGCCCGGCTCGCGCGCTCTCCAGCACACCCGTGGTGGGATCGAGCCGTATGAAGGTGCAGGTGGCGAACAGGTCGCCGCCGAGGGAGAGGATGAGGTCGTTCGTCCGTGCGAGGAGGTCGCCCGGCTCGCCGGTGACCGAGGCGAGCGCCCGCAGGCCGACCCGGATCTGCCCCATGAAGGCGGCCGCCTCGATGTTGTGGCCCTGCACGTCACCCACGGAGAGCCCTATGCGCCCGTCGGACAGCACGAACGCGTCGTACCAGTCGCCCCCCACGTTCAGGCCGTAGCAGGCGGGCGCGTAGGCGACCGCCAGGTGGAACCCGGGGGCGTCGGGCAGATCCCTGGGCAGCATGCCGCGCTGGAGCGCGATGGCCAGTTCCACCCTGGTCCGCTGGAGTTCCGCCTGCACGCGCGCCTGGGCGGTGAGCGAGTCGAGCCTGGCCAGCAGCTCGTCGCCGTGGTCCGTCGGGCGCGCGCGGGACATGATCACTCCGGCGAGGGCGGATGCCCTCATCAAGACATAAGGGCATATTCCCCTTCAAGGGATGATAGAGACAGCGCATCCTGGCACCACCACGCGCCGCCACGGCCGGAGGAGGCCTGCGATCCGTTCGGGCGGGCCTGTGCGAACGCCTGCCGCAAGGACCCTCAGGCCCGCCCCGTCACATCGGTTATCCGGAACGCCGCTGCTCCGGCACGGACGGGGTCCGCCGGAACGCCCAGTCCATCTTCGGCTCCATGACGAACCGGAAGGCCCGCCGCACCGGTGCCGTGCACAGCAGGGTCACCACGATCGCGGCGACGATCGTCACGGTGATCTCGCCGAGCGGGCGGTGCAGCCAGGCGTTGTCGTACACGTGGTAGTGGTTCACGGTCTGCATGCCGAAGCCGTGCAGCAGGTAGCCGTACAGCGTGCCGGCGCCGAGTGCGGTGAACCACATGTTCCGTCCGGGCACCCAGGCCAGGAAGCACGCCGTCAGGACGGCCGAGCAGCCGAACAGGGCCAGCGTCATCACCGGGCCGTACCAGGAGGGCGCCGCGAGCTGCTCCGCGCTGGTGCGGTGGAAGAACCACGCGTAGTTCATCCGCGGGACCGCCCAGTACGCCACGACGAGGGCGCACGCGAAGACCGGCACGGCCGCCAGGCGCACCGCGCGGCGGCGCACCAGCTGGAAGTGCTCCGGCTTCAGGCACAGGCCCAGCACGAAGTACGGCAGGAACTGGAGCAGGCGCTGAAGGTCCAGGTCCTTGCCGATGGACGGCGTGAGGGTGGCGAGCATGGCGACGCCCAGCGCGATCGGCAGCGGCCACCGCACGACCCGCCAGATCGGGGTGGTCAGGCGCCAGACGAACAGCGCCGCGAGGAACCACGTCAGATACAGCGGGTCCAGCAGGCTGAACGACCGGTCCGGCTCGTTGTCCGCCCAGCGCGTGAAGAGGGTGTACGCCACCTCGAAGACGACGTACGGCAGGGCGACACCTGTCAGCAGGCGCTTGATCCGTCCCGGGGTCGCCTCGAAGCTGCGCGAGAAGTACCCGGAGATCACGATGAACGCCGGCATGTGGAACGAGTAGACGATCATGTACAGCGCGGTGACGGTGCGGCTCTCGCTGCGCAGCGGCTCCCACGCGTGACCTATCGCCACCAGCACGATCGCCAGATACTTGGCGTTGTCGAAGAACGCGTCCCGCTGCTTGGCCGACCCCGCGGCGGCCCCGGTGGCCGCCGCCCGCGTACGTGGGACCGCGCGTTCCACTGCCTCTACGGCGTCACTCACCGGACCTCCCGAGGCAACCCGGGGCCGCCGTTCGCCGTCCTACTTGAATTAGGGGTGTATTGGTAGTGAACATCAGCGCGCACACTAACCACAGGAATGCGGACTCGTACAGTCCGCTCAGCGCCTGCGCCCCCGGGCCGCCCATCCGCTGCCGATTCCGGCCACGTGCAGGGCCAGCGCCGTCAGGCCGAGAAGCATGATGTTGGTCGAGCTGAAGGCGTCGTTCGTCGAGATCTCCGCCGCGTTGATCAAAAAGGCGATGAAGAACAGAACCGCCGCCACGATGGCAAGCACGATGTCCCCTCCTACATTGCACCGAACCGTTCGGTGCCCTGTCGTCCGGCTGCCCCCGAACCGGCGATGAACACCCCGCGCGCTTCCGTGCCGCGGCCGAGCGGCGCTCCGGCGCGGCCGATCAGGCGGCCGGCCGGTTCTCGTCCCGCGGCGGGCGGTAGGTGTGTCCGGAGCGGTGGGGCACGGCCGTCCGGCTCACCGTGGCCGCGAGCTTGCGCAGACGGCGCCAGTCCAGGCGGGGCGGCAGGTCGGGGACGCCCGGCCGCTCGCGCGGGACCCGTACCCGCAGCGCCCGGCGTGCGATGCGGCAGCGGACGGGGGTGGCCAGCGTGGCCGCCTCGCCGTCCAGGCCGACCTCCAGTTCCGCCTCGTCGGCGTCGATGATCACTTCGCGGGCCGTGACCGCGCCGAACCCGTGGGGGTCCAGCAGCAGTTCGGCCGCCTCGACGGCGCTGTCCACCTTCACCGCGAGCACGCCCATCCGCCCGGAGTTCAGGCGCTGGCGCCGGCCGAACCCGAGGGGGTCGTCGACGCGGTAGGGATTGTTGCTCACCAGGACGGCCTGCGGATCGGCGAACGTGGTGCCGTCGGCGTGCGCGGTCAGACGCGCCCCGCGCCGACGGGTCAGCAGGTCGGGCAGCAGGTCCAGCGCGGTCCCCACCTTGTCGTCCCGGTAGCCGGGGCTCTGCACGACCGTGCCGTACACACCGAAGGAAGCGTTGTTGACGAACGGGTGGTCGCCGGCGAAGCACAGGTCCACGCGGAGTTCGACGCCGTCGGTGAGGGCGTCCAGGCAGGTGGCGGGGTCGTCGCGGTCCAGGCCGAGGTCGAGGGCGAAGTGATTGCGGGTGCCCGCGGAGATCACCAGGAACGGCAGGTCGTGCTCGGCGGCCACGGCGGCGACCAGGGCCTGGGTGCCGTCCCCGCCCGCGACGCCCAGCAGGTCGGCCCCGTCCGCGACGGCTTCCCGCGCGAGGGCGGCCACGTCCTGGTGCCGCTCCGGATCCAGCAGGACGACCCGCGCCCCGAGCTCCTCGGCCTTCTCCCGCAGGGCGAACTTCTCCACCTTGCCGCCCCCGGAGCGCGGGTTCAGCAGCAGAAAGGGCCGCTTCGGGGACGGTGTGCGGTACTCCTTGGTCCTCCCCTGCCGCAGGCCCGTACTGCGCAGGGCGTACCGGCCGCTCCAGACCGCCGCGCACCACAGCAGCCCGGAGACCGCGATCACCCACACCATGCTCTCCCAGACGAACAGCACGACGACGCTGATCGGCGCGACGGCGGCCAGCAGGGCGGCCCCGGCGCGGACGACCCCGCGGCGCGAGAGCACCCACCACAACGCGGCGACCGTCACGATGAGACCCGCCAGCCCGACGACGAGCAGCAGCACCCCCCGCACGCCACCACCGGCCAGCGGCAACAGGGCCGCCGCGGCGGCCGACGCCAGGGCACCCCTGGCGGCCCAGACCTGCTTGCGGTGCAACCGCTCACTCGCCGTCGATCCCATGGGTCCCTCCACACGCCGCCGGTCGGCTCCGGCCGACACCGCCATCAGATCAAGCCCGGCGCCCGTGCCCGAGGCGGAAGGCGCTCTCAGTCTCATGCCCCCATCCGGCCGTTACTCCGCACGGACACATGGAACAGATCTGTACCGGCGGCCGAGGGCAACGAATACGCATCCCCGCAGGTCGTACCGGACACAGTGACCGACCGCCCTGGGGGAATCATGAAGGTTCGCACCCGACCCGCCCGACACACACGACGCGTCCGGATCGCCGTGGCCGCCGCCGCGGTGACGGCCGGCGCCGCCGTCGCCCTGACCTCCGTCCCGGCCGCCGCCGGGACGGCCTCCGCCGGCACGCCCCGGTTCCTGAAGCCGGGCGAGCTGCCCCCGCACCCCACGTCGCCGTGGTACGCCGGGCCCGTCACCGCCGGACAGCCCGATCCGCTGCCGATCTGCGTGGGCGACGCGCTGCCGTCGATCGCCACCCATCGCGCCTACGGGACCGAGTTCGACACCAGCGCCCTGCAGGTGACCGTCGTCGAGCGCAACGAGCGCCGGGCCGCGGCGTTCGCCGCGCTGCTCCGCAAGGACCTCGCGGACTGCGCGCGGCGGCTGATGCAGCAGGACCCGGACATGACCGCGAGCAAGAAGTACTACGGCTCGCTCGCCGTCGAGGACGGCGCCCACGTCTACGGCATCCACACCGCCCATGCCTGGGGTTCCTCCGACATCGCGCTGTTCTCGGTCGGCCGGGACGGCAGGACCGTGACGGTGGTGAAGTGGGCGCAGATGGGTACCTTCCAGCACGCCCAGGTGGCCGACTTCAGGAAGACGACCGTCCGGGCGGTCGACAAGCTTCACTGAACCCGTCGTACGTCCGCGGCGGTCCGGGTCGCCGCCTCGTCCGTGACGGCCCTCACCGAGCAGGCGCCGGTGCTACTGCCGCCGGCCCGTCCCCCTCGGCTGCCCGGGAGCCGCGGCATTCCCCGGGTCGAGGAACACCGCCGCCCGACCACGCCCCCGCCGGCCGTGGTCGGGCGGCACCCTCCGCGCCGGGCCGCAAACCCATCTGTCACATGCGTCTCCGCGTCGGCGTTTCGGCCACTCCCCCGCAGCGGAACAGCCCGGCGGCCCGGCAGTCCACGGCCTCCGCGCGGCCCGCCCTCCGCCGCCCGTGCGGATTCCGGTCCGGCCGAAACACGTGTGTTCGATGACACGGGTCACGTCGTTGAGCCCGGTGTCGTCCCCACGCCAGAAGCGGAGGAAGCCCGTTGGCCTCAGCAGAATCCCGGGAGAGGGCGTCGGAGCCTCTTCCCCCGCCACCCCCCGCCGAGATCAAATACGCGGGCGAGTACTCGGTGAACCCGCTCGGCCAAGCCTCCTTCCGCAGGCTCGGCGCGCAACTCCCCAGGGTCCTCGGCCGCATCATCGTCATGGCCTGGCGCATCGACCGGCGGGCCGTCGTCCTGCTGCTGGCCTGCCCCGTGGTCACCGGGGCCGCCGCCGCCCTGCTGCTGGCCGCGACCGCACGCGCCATGGGCCCGCTGCTCGGCGCCGGCACGGTGGGCGACCGCCTCCGGGAGGCGCTTCCGGCACTGGTCGTCATCGGCATCGCCGCCGGGGTCGCCCGGGTCGCGGGCGTGGTGGCGATGTACGCCGAACGGAGAATCACCCCTCTGCTCACCACCGAGGCGGACACTGCTCTGGTGGAGGCGGTGTGCCGGGTCGAGGCCTCGGCCTACGCCGTGGACGGCTTCTCCGACCGTCAGGAAGCCGCGGAAATGGGCGTGATGCGCACTCACGTGATGGTCACGGACGCCCAGCGGTTCCTGTCCGCCCTGGTCCGGATGGTCACCGCGGCCGGCGCGCTGTCGGTCCTCAACCCGCTGCTGCTGCCCCTGCTGCTCCTCGCCGTGCTGCCGGCCGGCGTCGGCGCGATCCTCACGGCCCGTGTGGACTACGAGATCCACTACGCCAACATCGCCGACCGCAACGTCCGGGGCATGATGCGCTGGTGGTCCACCACGCCCAAGTACGGCGACGAGGTCCGCGCCAACTCCATGACCGCGTACCTCATCTTCTGGTACCGGTCGCTGTCCGAGCGCTGCGACCGGCGCACGCTGGCCGCGGCGCCGCGTACGCTGCGCATCGCGCTGGCCTCCTCGCTGGTCGCCGGTGTGTTCCTCGTCGCGACCTGGGGCGCCCTGGTCTGGCTGGCCGCGACGGACCGGATCGTTCTGGCGCTCGCCGCGACCGCCGTGGTCGCCGTGCAGACGACCCTGGCCGGACTCTCCCAGGTGATCATCAACGGTGCCGCCCTCTTCCACACCAGCCTCTACCTGAGCGACATGCAGGCGTTCCTCGACGACGCGTCGGCACGGGCGACCGTGCGGGGCACGTTGTCGGTGGCGCTGCCGGTGGAGGAGATCCGCCTGGAGGAGACCGTCTACCAGTACCCGGGCAAGGACCGCCCCGCCGTCGACGGCGTCTCGCTCACCCTGCGCAGAGGAGAGATCCTGGCCGTCGTGGGGGCGAACGGCTCCGGCAAGTCCACGCTCACCCGGCTGATCACCGGCATCTATCTGGCCGACAAGGGCCGGGTGACCTGGAACGGGATGGATCTCGCCGAGACCGACCCGGCAACCGTCTGGGGGCACACCGGACTCGTGCCGCAGATCTTCGCGCAGTGGCCGCTGCGCGTCCGTGAGAACGTCACCCTCGGCCAGCCGCGCTCGCGGGACGACGGGCCGGTGTGGGACGCGATCGACGCCGTCGGCATGCGCCGTCCCGTCGAGGACCTGACGGCCGGCCTCGACACCCTCCTCGCCCGCGAGGTCTTCGGCGGTGCGGAACTGTCGGGCGGCCAGTGGCAGCGCATCGCCTGCTCGCGGGCCCTGTACCGGCGACCGGCCCTGCTGATCCTCGACGAACCCACCTCCCAGATGGATCCGCGCGGCGAGCACCAGATCTTCGAACGAATCAAGTCCATCGCCGGCGACCGGATCACGATCGTCGTCACCCACCGCCTGGAGAACACCAGACTCGCCGACCACATCGTGGTCATGGAACAGGGCCGGATCACGGAGCAGGGCCGGTACGACGACCTCGTGCACGCCGGCGGCACTTTCGCGGAGCTGCTGGAACTCTCCCAGGACCGGTAGCCCGGCCGGCCGCCCCGGCGACGGACCCGCCCTGCCGGGCGAACAGGCCGGCAGGGCGACCCGGCCGGCACCGCGCATCGGTCCGGGGCCGCCTTCACAGCGAGGGCAGATGGAGCGGTGGCGACGGCAGCCCGAAGTGAGCGGCGATGATCCGGACCGTGTGGGCGCCGTCGTCGTTGCGGTCGGGACCGGCGCCGGGGTCCGGGGCGTCCCGGCCGACGATCGCGGCGTCGAGCAACTCGCGGACCAGCAGGTCCGCCGCGGCTCCGCCCCGTTGTGACTCCCGGCGCCGGCCGAAGTTGAAGAAGGTCTGCTCGAGCCCGCCGCGGTGGTAGGCGAACTGGAAGGGATGTTCGTCGCAGTGCGGGACCTGATGGTCCCGGCCGTACGGGCAGGCGCAGGCGGGCGTGGAGGCCAGGAACACCGTCTCCACACGGTCCGGTTGCGCGGCACGGCCCGCGTAGCGGTGTCCGGTGATGTCGCGTGCCAGGTCCCGGGCCCCCTGCCCGCGGGGCGCGGCGTAGGCGTCGTGGGTCACCCAACTCCAGCCCGCCGAACTGCCGGAGCTGCGGGCCGGGCGCTGCACTTCGGAGAGGATGCCGGTAAGCGTGCTCAGGTCCATGCCTCTGCAGAAGGTCAGGAACGTGTCCGGGGCGAGCCAGGTCATATCGCCGTCGCCTCCACGAGGGTCGGCAGCGACGGCAGCGCGAAGTGGTCGGCGATCGTCCGCACCAGGCGCTCGTGGTCGTCGTAGTAGTGGTCGAGGCAGTCGCGGCCGCCGTCCTTCGTATGCGCGCAGGCGGCATCGGGGCCGATGAGGTTGGCGGCCAGCAGTTCGGCGGAGAGGTGGTCGGGGTCGTCACCGATCCGCCGGCCCAGGTCCTCGAAGCTGAAGCGGAGGACGGTCCGGCCGTCGCGGTAGTACTCGAAGTCCGGGGGGAATCCCTTCGGGCTGCACGGCTCGGTCACGAACACGACGATCTCCGCGCCGTCCGCGCACAGGGCGCGGTAGTCGACCGGGTCGAAGTCCTCGGCGTCCCCGTTCAGCATGTCGTGCACCGCCCAGGCCCAGCCGTCCTGTCCGCCCCGCGCGAGGGGCTCTCGCCGCAGCCCGCGCAGACGGCGGCACAACTCGTCGACGGACAGGCCACGGGCGAAGACGACATTCACCTCATGACCGGGGACGGAACCGTGTATCCAGTGAGTCATGCCGAGCACCCTAGGCGGGGGCACTGACAGTCCGTCACGCCCGCACGCCCGCCCGGTGCCAGGACCGTTCGACGCCGCGCGGGCCCGACGCCGGCGAACAAACCCCGCATTGGCATGGACCTGACGGGCTGTCGGAGCTACGCTCGCCCCAACCCCTGTGAGAGCGCTCTCAATTGCGGTTGTTCCACCCCCACCTTGCTGGAACGACGAAGGACAACATCCGTGAGACGCATCAGACTCCTGCGCGCCGGCCTGGCCGCCCTCCTCATCCTGGGCAGTTGGACCGCGGCGGGCACCCTCCCGGCCTCGGCGGACGACGACTCGGCCCCCGCGCCGGCCTCCGACGGGCTGCTGCGGGCCATGCAGCGGGACTTCGGCCTGTCGAGCGCCGAGGCCAAGGAACGGCTGGCGGCCGAGCGAACGGCCGGCGACATCGCACCCACCGCACGCCGGGCGGCGGGAGCGGCCTACGGCGGCTCGTGGTTCGACGCGGCAACCCGGCGTCTGACCGTGGCCGTCACCTCCGACGCCTCCGCCGCCACCCGGCGGGCCGTGACGTCCGCGGGCGCGACCGTGCGCACCGTCGAGCACAGCGCGCGGGAGCTCGGCGCCGCCAAGGCGCGCATCGACCGCCTGTCCGCGCCCTCGGGCGTGAGCAGTTGGCACGTCGACCCCGCCGCCAACTCCGTCGTGGTGAACGTGGTCGAGGACCGGCGCGCCGACAACGATGTCCGGCGCTTCCTCACCGAGGCACGGGCGACCGGCCCGGTCACCGTGGCGACGGTCCCGGGCGCACCGGAGACCTTCGCTGCGGGGACGGTCGGCGGCGACCCCTACTACACCGGCAACGTCCGCTGCTCGATCGGCTTCTCGGTGCACGGCGGGTTCGTCACGGCCGGGCACTGCGGTCGGGCCGGCGCCGCCGTCCGGGGCTGGGACGGCACACACATCGGCACCTTCCAGGGCTCCTCGTTCCCCGGTGACGACTACGCCTGGGTCAGCGTCGGCAGCGGCTGGTGGACCGTACCGGTGGTGCTGGGCTGGGGCACGGTCCCGGACCGGTTGGTGCGCGGCTCGGCCGAGGCGCCGGTCGGCGCGTCGATCTGCCGCTCCGGCTCGACGACACGCTGGCACTGCGGCACCGTGCTGGCCAAGAACGAGACCGTCAACTACAGCCAGGGCGCGGTGCACCAGATGACGAAGACCAGTGTGTGCGCCGAACCGGGCGACTCGGGCGGCTCCTACATCAGCGGCGACCAGGCGCAAGGGGTCACGTCGGGCGGCTGGGGCAACTGCTCCGGCGGCGGCGAGACGTGGTTCCAGCCGGTCAACGAGATACTCAACCGCTACGGGCTGACCCTGCACACCGCCTGACCCCGCCACACCGCCTGATCCACCTCGCGAGCCGGGGGTTCCGCCGGATGCCCGGCGGAACCCTCTCACGCGTACGCCGGTGCGCCGCCCACAGGTCATGGGGCACGGGGTCCAGTTACTCAACCGTGACCCGCACGATGCTACCCCGGGTAACCTACTGCCCGGTACGTTCCGTCTACCCGCCATGGAGCGGCGTGGGACGACGGTCGGAACGTGCCGTCCCACGCCCATGACCCGCGCTCCGCCGCCGATTGCCGCCGGGCCGGGACGGCCGATTCCGTCACCCTCCACCGGAGGTCCGCCATGCCCGCAAGCACGCACCTGCTCGTCGCCGCCGTCACCGTCGCGACCTGCCTCGGTGCGCAGGCGCTGCCCGCCACGGCAGCCACCGCCTCGGCCGCAGAGGTGTCCCGCGGGGTGGAGATCCCCGCCTTCTACACCCCGCCCGCCACCCTCCCGGACACCAACGGCGCTCTGATCCGCAGCGAACCGCTGCCCCTCGCCCTGAGCCTGCCCGGCCTCGACGGCCCCCTGCCGGGCAGGGCCACCCGCCTGATGTACCGGTCGACCGACTCCACCGGGCAGCCGATGGCCGTGACCGGGGCGTACCTCGAGCCCACCGCGGCCTGGCGGGGCAACGGACCGCGCCCCCTGGTCGCGCTCGCTCCCGGCACCATGGGCCAGGGCGACCAGTGCGCCGCCTCGATGGGACTGGAGCATCCGATTCGGCTCAACGGCGAGACGGTCTCGGTCGGTTACGAGGATCTGGCGATCTATCGGCTGCTGGCCAGGGGCGTAGCGGTCGTCGTCACCGACTACGCCGGGCTCGGCACCACCGACCGGCTGCACACCTACGTCAACCGCGTCGACGAGGGCCACGCCGTACTGGACGCGGTACGGGCGGCCCGCGCGCTCGGCACGGCGACCGTCACCACCGACTCCCCCGTGGGCCTGTTCGGCTACAGCCAGGGCGGCGGAGCGACGGCGGCCGCCGCCGAACTCCAGCCGGGCTACGCCCCGGACGTCCCGCTCGCGGGCACCTACTCCGGCGCTCCGCCGGCCGACCTGACGGAGGTGACACGGGCGATCGACGGCAGCGATCTCGCCGGGGCTCTCGGCTGGTCGCTGAACGGCTTCCTCCAGTCCGACCCGGCGCTCGAACCCATCGCGGACGAGTACCTGAACGCGGCGGGCAGGGCCGCTCTGCAGGATCTGTCGACGATGTGCGTCGGTGACGCGATCTTCGCCTACAGCTCCGCCCGGAGCACACGGTGGACGACCACCGGGCAGTCGGTCAACGACGTCATCGACGCCGAACCCGTCCTGCGGGACTTCCTCGACCGGCAGCGGATCGGCACCCTGGAGCCGACCGGTCCGATCCGCGTGGCCACCGGCGTCCACGACGACCTCGTCCCGCACGGGCAGGCACGTGACCTCGCCGTCGCGTGGTGCCGGAAGGGGGCCGCGGTCAGCTACGTACCCGTGCTGCTGCCCGACGTGGGCCGGGCACTGCTGAACCACGTCACTCCGCTGCTCACCGACCAGGGGGCAGCCATCGACTGGCTCACCGACCGACTGTCGGGCAAACCGGCCACCTCCAACTGCTGGAGCATGCCGCTTCAGCCTTGAGGGGGATTTCGACGCCCTTGGTCCTGGCCCTTGATCCTCGGCTCTCGGCTCTCGGCTCTCGGCTCTCGGCTCTCGGCTCTCGGCTCTCGGCTCTCGGCTCTCGGCTCTCGGCTCTCGGCTCTCGGCTCTCGGCTCTCGGCTCTCGGCTCTCGATGGGATCCCAGCCCTTCATCCCTGACGGGGTCCCAGCCCGTTCGCCCTTCGCGGAAGGGGATCCCGCCCAGACGGCCCCGGCGGGGATCCCCGCCCCTTCACCCTCGAGGAGATCCGAGTCCCCTCGGCCTCGAATGGGGGATCCCGGCACCCGATCGAGCCGGCCTCGGTCCGCCCCCGGAGGCGGGCGGACCTGACGGCACATCACGGCCCCCGCACGCATCCGGCTCCCGGCGCGCCCGGCCGGACGCGACGCGTCCTCCATCGGCGCCTCGATGTCTCGGCGCATCTCGGCCACCGAGACCCGGCGCACGTGCGCACCCGTGCGCGTCCAGCCGTGGAGCGCGCCCGGGCGGCGGCCGCCGGGACATGAGTACCGGTCAGCACCGCGCCGGAGCACGCTTCACCCGACGGGCGCTCGAATCCACCCGGGCGGAGCAACCCGCGGCCGGCAGGGCACCCCGGGCCCGGTCGGCCGTCCGCCGCACGGCGGATTCCGCCGGGGCGGTCGCGCCCCCGGCGGCCGGACCCGTGCGGACCCGGTCGGCCGGCGCTCCCGCCGCGCCCTGACGCCTCATCACTCGCACCCCGAAGCGGCAGGTCAGAGCCTGTCCGACGGATCGCATCACGGCTGCGGGGAGTGGCTCCTGAGCGGGCGTGAGCCGGGTCCGGTGCGGCGAGCGGCGAGGCGGACGGAGGGCGGTGACGCGACGGGACGTCCCGCGCGCCGGCGACGCCGGAGTCAGCGGCCCGGCCTGCGACGACATCGCTGCAGCTCCACGCGCCGCGCCCGGGTCGGCGGCACCGTCCGCCGGACAGGCCCTAAGTGGGTGACGCGTGAGACGCCTTCGGCCTTGCGGGGCATGCATGAGGAACCCCGGCCGCATTCCGGCCGGATCCGCGGAGACGAGCTGGAGGCGAGTGATGAACGTAAGAGCCGATCAAGACGATCGGACCGAAGAGGTCCCGGTCCTCATCGTCGGCGGTTCCCTGGTCGGCCTGTCCACCTCGCTGTTCCTGGGCCGGCTCGGAGTGCGGCACACCCTGGTGGAGCGCCACTCCGGCACCTCCATCCACCCCCGCGGCCGTGGCAACAACGTCCGCACGATGGAGCTGTTCCGGGTGGCCGGCGTCGAACCGGGGATCCACGAGGCGGCGGCCACGCTGGCCGACAATCACGGCATCCTTCAGACACCCACCCTTGTCGGTGACGCGGGCGAATGGCTGTTCAAGGAGATCGACCCGGGGAACCGGCTGGCCCGGTTCAGTCCCACGACATGGTGCCTGTGCAGCCAGAACGACCTGGAGCCGGTGCTGCTCCAGCATGCCGCGAAGCTCGGTGGTGATCTGCGCTACCACACCGAACTCATGTCGTTCGAGGCCGACGGGGACGGTGTCACCGCCGTGGTCAAGAGCCGGGACACCGGCGAGCACTCCACCATCCGCGCCGACTACCTGGTCGCCGCCGACGGCCCCCGCAGCCCCGTCCGCGAGCAGCTGGGGATCGGCCAGAGCGGTCCCGGCGAGCTCTTCCACAACATCAGCATCACCTTCCGCTCCCGCCGCCTCGCCGATGTGGTCGGCGACCGCCGCTTCATCGTCTGCTACCTGACCAACCCGGACGCCGACGGCGCGCTGCTCCCTGTGGACAACCGGGAGAACTGGGTCTTCCACGCCCCCTGGCACCCCGAACACGGCGAGACCACCGAGGAGTTCACGGACGAGCGGTGCGCCGAGCACATCCGCCGCGCGGTCGGGGACATGGACATCGACGTCGAGATCACCGGCAAGGCGCCCTGGCACGCCGCGCAGCGTGTCGCCCGCAGCTACCGGTCCGGCCGCATCCTGCTCGCGGGCGACTCGGTGCACGAGATGTCCCCCACCGGAGCCTTCGGCTCCAACACGGGCATCCAGGACGCGCACAACCTGGCCTGGAAGCTCGCCGCGGTACTCGGCGGCTGGGGCGGGGACGGACTGCTGGACAGCTACGAGGCCGAGCGCCGTCCGGTGGCGGAGGAGACCAGCGCACGCGCGGCCGACCGGTCCGCCGAGCACAGCCACCCCGGCTTCGCCCCGCCGCCCGGTGCCGGCGCCGCCCCCAAGCGGGGGCTGCTCAATGTCTCCCTCGGCTACCGCTACCCGCAGGGCGCCGTGGTCGGCACCGACCCGGCCACCCCGGTCGTTCCGGAGGACCTCACGCTGGCGGGCGAGCCCGGCACCAGGGCACCCCACCAGTGGGTCCGGCACGAGGGCGAGCGGGTCTCCACCCTCGACCTCTACGAGCGGTCCCTGGTCCTGCTGAGCGACGCCGACGGCCACGACGGCTGGCACACCGCCGCCATCCGGCTCGCCGAGGAGATGACCGTCCCGCTCGTCTCGTACCGGGTGGGGACGGGACCCGGCTGCGAACTGACGCCCGAAGACGGCTCGGACTGGCGGGACATCCACGGCACGGCCCACGGCGGCGCCGTGCTGGTCCGCCCCGACGGGTTCGTCGCCTGGCGCTCACCGGGTCCGGTCGAGGACGCCGAGTCGACACTGCGTCAGGTCCTGACCACGGTGCTCGCGCTGGGCTGACCCGTGGACGCGTCGACCGACGCATGAGCACACGCGACGTCGCGCCGGCGGCCCTGCCGCCGGCGCGACGTCGCGCGCGTGCGCGCCTCTGGCGTGACGTCACCAGCGCGTGCCCTTCGGCCTCTTGCCGACCGGGGGGCGCAGGCACGGGCGGAATCCGGGCGTCGAGGGGTGCCGGTACACCCGGGTGGGTTCACCCGGGTGACCGCCTTGAGTGGTGGGAGGCGGATGCCTGATTGACGGTTGATCACGTCAGGGCCGGGTCTTCACAGCTGACGACACGCCAGCTGCCCAGGCCGTGGCGAAAGGACACTCGTATGCGCTCTGCACGCATGCTCCTGGCCACCGCGGCGGCCTCGGCCGTCCTCACCATCGGCGCACCCGGTGCGTGGGCAGCCGGTGACTGGGACCACGATGATTCGTCTTACAGCAAGGACCACGACAACGGAAGCAAGGGCGGCGAGCCACGCGGTGGCATGCACACGGGTGGCGGTGCGCTGGCGCTGGCGGCCGAGGACACCTGGGGCGGCTCCGAGGACAAGCACGACTCCTCCTACAAGAACGGCGGCGAGGAGAAGGGCTCCTGGGGCGGCGGCAGTGAGGAGAAGGGCTCCTGGGGCGGGGGCGGCGAGGAGAAGGGCTCCTGGGGCGGCGGCGGCGAGGAGAAGGGCTCCTGGGGCGGCGGCGGCGGCGACAAGCCCCGCGGTGGCATGCACACCGGCGGCGGTGCGCTCGACGCGCCGGCGGTGACCGCGGGCGGTCTCGCCGTTCTGGCCGTCGCGGCGACCGGTATGTACGCGGTGCGCCGCAAGAAGTCGGCCCCCGGCATGGCCTGACCGATGCCTGACGCGATAGCAGCCGGGGCCGCCACACCCGAGCGCCGTGTGGCGGCCCGGCTGGCGTCCATCCGCCCCGCCCTCCCTGCTGCCGCGCACTAGTGAGGTGGTCTCCTTTGCCGGCCGAACCCTCCTCCCCGAACCCCACCGAGACACCCGCCGAAGACGAGCAGGCGCAGCCCGCCCACGGGCCCCGCGGAGGCGTGATCATCCTGTGCGCCGTGGCTCTCCTGCTGCTGGCGGCCCATCTGATCGGTGGCGACGGCACCTCGTCCGACAGCGCCAACCCGCGTCAGGCGCCGCTGCCGGCTCACGCGCCGCAGGCCCCGGCGCCGGAACCGCCGGCCGGTCGGCCGATCGCCGACTCGCTGCCGCGGTCGAAGCCGGTGCGGCTGCTGATCCCGAAGATCTCGGTGGACGCCCCCTTCACCGACCTCCGCGTCGGCGCCAACGGGCAGCTCCAACCACCGCCCGCCCACGACATCAACCTCGTCGGCTGGCACGCCGAGGGTGCCTCCCCCGGTGAGGCCGGCACCTCGATCATCGCCGGGCATGTCGACACGGCGACGTCCGCGGCCGTGTTCGCCGATCTCGGTGAACTCCAGAAGGGTGACGTCTTCCACGTCGACCGGGCGGACGGAAGCACGGCGTCCTTCGTGGTCGACAGCGTGGAGACGTTCGCCAAGGACCGCTTCCCCGACGAGCGCGTGTACGGCGACACGGCCCAGCCACAGGTCCGGCTCATCACCTGTGCGGGTGACTACGACCGCACGGTGCGGGACTACACGGACAACCTCGTCGTCTTCGCCCATCTCGGCTGATCCCGTGCCGGATTCCGCGCCGGGACGAACCTGGCTGACCGTCAGATACCCCGGCCGGCGGGGGGAACACGTCGTGGTTCTGCTGCCCTTCGGGTACGGATCGGCGGCTCCAGTCACCCACGTAGTCCATCCGAGTCGCGCGCTTGGGGGGAGCGACACAAGATCGAGGCACGCTCGGCTCGCATCACCGCAATCGATGTCCGGCTCCCCTTTCACGAAGGAGATGTGCGCAGGATGACCACTACGTCTGCACCTGCTTCCGAACCGCTCACGCGACAGGTGTCGCACCATGTCTCCCAGTCCGTCTTCGACGGCTCCAGGCTCCGGGTCGTCCTTCTGGTGGACGTCAACGACGGAGCGCAGCAGCAGTTCCTGGAGGCGTACGAGCAACTCTGCAACCAGGTCGCCTCGGTTCCCGGGCATGTGAGCGACCAGCTGTGCCAGTCGATCGAGAACCCCTCCCAGTGGCTCATCACAAGTGAGTGGGAGTCGGCCCCGCCGTTCCTCACCTGGGTGAACAGCGAGGAGCACGTGCGGATGGTGGAGCCGCTGCACAGCTGCGTCCGGG
Organism: Streptomyces cadmiisoli; assembly: GCF_003261055.1. NCBI lineage: Bacteria > Bacillati > Actinomycetota > Actinomycetes > Kitasatosporales > Streptomycetaceae > Streptomyces > Streptomyces cadmiisoli. The sequence continues at coordinate 7,941,970 of NZ_CP030073.1, read as the reverse complement.
ACACCCGGTCGCTGCGTTTCCACATCGTCCGCGAGACCGGCGGCCCGGCGGCGAGCGCCGAGTCCGGCGACCGCCGGCTCCAGACGTCGCCCCGCATCGGTGACGGCGTCATCCGCCACGCGCTCACCTTCACCGTCAAGCCGGGCAGCGAGAAGGCCGTCGCCAAGATCCTCGCCGACTACGCGTCACCCGACCCGCAGGTGGACGACGCCACCCGGCTGATCCGTACCTCTCTGTTCATGCACGGCAACCGGGTCGTTCGGGCCATCGAGGTGCGGGGCGACCTGCTCGCCGCGTTGCGCCACGTCGCCCGGCAGCCCGAGGTGCGGGCCGTGGAGGAGGCCATCAACCCCTATCTGGAGCAGCACCGGGACCTGGACGACCCCGAGTCGGCGCGGGTCTTCTTCACCCGTGCGGCGCTGCCCGCCGTCCACCATGTGACGTCGGACGAGGCGAGCCCTGACGCGGTGCGGCACGCTCTGTACTACCCGGCTGTCGAGGGCGGCGGCATGCGGCTGGCCGAGTTGCTCGCCCAGCAGGACGAGGTGGCTGCGCGCGATCCGCACAGCCCCGTGCTGCACAGCACGATCTTCCAGCGGGACGACGTCGTGGTGCGGCTGGTCGACGTGCGGGACGCGATCGACACGGACCCCGTCCAGGTGCTGGGGCTCACCGACCGTGCCCGGGCTGCCGAGGTGACCGCGCTCCTCGACGGCGACGTCCTCGGGGCGGACGCCGCCGCACTCCTGGACAGCGCGCCCGCGGGCCTCCTGACCCTGGCCCGCATGGAACTCGTCACCGACCGCCGCTCGCCCCGAGCCTGACTCGTCCCGCTCGCGGGCGCGGCGGCAGCGGCCCCCAGTCGACACAGCACACGATCGGAGCAACGTCGTGATCAAACCCCGTCTCAACATCGTGGAACTCAGCGAGGTCGAGCCCAACACCCGGCGCGGCGGCGATCTGCGCGCCATGCTCACCCCCACCACGGTCGGCTCCACCAGCGGTTTCATGGGCGTCGCCATCGTGCAGCCCGGCGACCGCATCGCCGAGCACTACCACCCGTACTCCGAGGAGTTCGTGTACGTGATCTGTGGGCAGCTGGAGGTCGACCTGGACGGCGACCCCCACCCGCTGCGTCCCGAGCAGGGACTCATGATCCCGGCCCACATGCGGCACCGCTTCCGCAACGTGGGCACCGAGGAGGCGCGCATCGTCTTCCACCTCGGCCCCCTGGCCCCGAGCCCGCCGCTCGGCCACGTCGACACCGAGGAAACCGACTCCGCACCGGCCACGGCGGTCCAGGCCCCTGCGGACGCGGCCCTGACAACCGAACGACGAAAGGTGCGATCATGACCAGGCGTGTGGCAGTCACCGGCATAGGCATCGTCGCTCCGGGCGGTATCGGCATACCCGCGTTCTGGGATCTGCTGACCCAGGGGCGGACCGCGACCCGCGGCATCACCTTCTTCGACCCTGCGGGGCTGCGCTCCCGGATCGCGGCCGAGTGCGACTTCGACCCGGCGGCCCACGGGCTGGACGAGGAACAGGTCGCACGCTGCGACCGGTACATCCAGTTCGCCCTGGCGGCCGGAGGAGAAGCGGTCCGGGACGCCGGCCTCGACCTCGCCCGGGAGGACCCCTGGCGGGTCGGGGTGTCGCTGGGCACCGCGGTCGGCGGCACCACCCGTCTGGAGCACGACTACGTCCTGGTCAGCCACCACGGGCAGCGCTGGGACGTGGACCACCGCGAGGCCGAAGGGCATCTGCACCGCGCGTTCTCCCCCAGCACGCTGGCCTCCACGGTGGCGGAGGGGTTCGGAGCGCGCGGCCCGGTGCAGACCGTGTCGACGGGCTGCACCTCCGGGCTCGACGCCGTCGGGTACGCCTTCCACACGATCGAGGAGGGCCGGGCCGACGTCTGCATAACCGGGGCCTCGGACTCGCCGATCTCCCCGATCACGATGGCCTGCTTCGACGCGATCAAGGCGACGTCGTCCAACAACGACGACCCGGCCCACGCGTCGCGGCCGTTCGACGCCGACCGCGACGGATTCGTGATGGGCGAGGGAGGTGCGGTGCTCGTCCTGGAGGAACTGGAACACGCCAGGGCCCGCGGCGCACACGTGTACTGCGAGCTCAGCGGCTACGCCACCTTCGGCAACGCCTACCACATGACCGGCCTGACCCGGGAGGGACTGGAGATGGCGCGGGCGATAGAGACGGCCCTCGACCACTCCCGGCTCGACCGCACGGCGATCGACTACGTCAACGCCCACGGGTCGGGCACCCAGCAGAACGACCGCCACGAGACGGCCGCCGTCAAACGGGCCCTGGGAGAGCACGCGTACGACACACCCATGAGCTCCATCAAGTCCATGGTGGGTCACTCCCTCGGCGCGATCGGTGCGATCGAGGTCGTCGCCTGCGTGCTGGCGCTGGCCCATCAGGTGGTACCGCCCACCGCGAACTACGAGACCCCGGACCCCGAGTGCGACCTGGACTACGTCCCGCGCGTCGCACGCGAGCGGAGGCTGAACAGCGTGCTCTCCGTGGGCAGCGGCTTCGGCGGCTTCCAGTCCGCGGTGATCCTGACCCGGCCAAGGGAGAGGACACGATGAGCGAACCACATCCGCGGCGCGCGGCCGTCACCGGAATCGGTGTGGTCGCGCCCAACGGAGCCAGTACCGAGAACTTCTGGAAGTCCACCAAGGAGGGCATCAGCGTTCTCGCCCCGGTCACCCGCGAGGGCTGTGAGCACATGCCGCTCCGGGTGGCCGGCGAGGTCCGGGACTTCGAGGCGACGTCGGCGGTCGAGGAGCGCTTCGTCGTCCAGACGGACCGGTTCACGCACTTCGCGATGGCCGCCGCCGACCTCGCGCTGGACGACGCCCGTTTCGGGCAGGCCGACGGCGACTCGCCGTTCTCCGTGGGCGTGGTCACCGCCGCCGGCTCCGGTGGCGGCGAGTTCGGTCAGCGGGAGCTGCAACAGCTGTGGGGCAAGGGCAGCCGCTTCGTCGGGCCGTACCAGTCGATCGCCTGGTTCTACGCCGCGAGCACCGGGCAGATCTCGATCCGCCGCGGGTTCAAGGGCCCCTGCTCGGTCGTCGCCTCCGACGAGGCCGGCGGCCTGGACGCCCTCGCCCACGCGGCACGGGCCGTGCGGCGCGGCACCGATGTGATCGTGGCCGGTTCGACCGAGGCGCCGCTCGCCCCCTACTCGGTGGTGTGCCAGCTCGGTTACAAGGAACTGAGCACCGTCGAGGACCCGGCGCGGGCGTACCGCCCGTTCACGCAGGGCGCCTGCGGCTTCGTGCCCGCCGAGGGCGGCGCGATGCTCGTGGTGGAGAGCGAGACCTCGGCCCGGGTGCGAGGCGTGCCCCTGCGCGCCGTCATCGCCGGGCACGCGGCGACGTTCACCGGGGCCTCCTGCTGGGAGAAGTCCCGCGAGGGCCTCGCCCAGGCCATCCGCGGCGCCCTGCACGAGGCCCGGTGCGCTCCCGAGGAGGTCGACGTGGTCTTCGCCGACGCCCTCGGGACACCGGAGGCGGACCGGGCCGAGGCGCTGGCGATCGCCGACGCTCTCGGGGCGCACGGCCGGAGCGTTCCGGTCACCGCGCCGAAGACCGGTATCGGCCGGGGTTACTGCGCGGCGCCCGTGCTGGACGTGGCGGCGGCGGTGCTCGCCCTGGAGAACGGCGTGGTTCCGCCCACGCCGAACGTCTTCGACATCTGCCATGACATCGACCTCGTGACCGGTCGGGCCCGCTCCGCCGAGCTGCGCACGGCGCTGGTCCTCAGCCGCGGACTGATGGGGTCGAACTCGGCGCTGGTGCTGCGGCACGGCGTCGCCGACGCCTCCTGACGAGGCGGCAAGCAAAGGAGAGTAACCGCATGAGTGAACGAATCACCGTGGAAGAGCTGGCCGAGCTCATGAAGAAGGCGGCCGGCATCACCGTCGCCCCGCAGGACCTCCAGCAGCGGTCCGACACCGGCTTCGACGCCATCGGCATCGACTCGCTGGGGCTGCTGGGCATCGTGGGCGAACTGGAGAACAGGTACGGCACGCCGATGCCTCCCGACGCGGAGCGCTCCAAGACCCCGCGTCAGTTCCTCGACCTCGTCAACAGTGCCCTCATGACAGGAGCGTGACATGACCGGACACACACAGAACGAGATCACCATCGGCGCACCGGTGGACCTGGTCTGGGACATGACCAACGACGTGGCAAACTGGCCGCGGCTGTTCAGCGAGTACGCCTCGGCTGACATCCTGTCCACGGAAGGGAACAGGACGACGTTCCGGCTGACCATGCACCCCGACGACAACGGCACGGTGTGGAGCTGGGTGTCGGAGCGGGAGACGGACCGGGACACGCTCAGCGTCAGGGCCCGCCGGGTCGAGACGGGTCCCTTCGACCACATGAACATCCACTGGCAGTACGAGGAGGTGCCCGCGGGCACCCGGATGGTGTGGACGCAGGACTTCGCGATGAAGCCCGACGCACCGGTCGACGACGCGTGGATGACGGACAACATCAACCGGAACTCCAAGGTCCAGATGGCCCTGATCCGGGACCGCATCGAGCAGGCCGCCGCCCGGCACGGGCGCGTGCCGACCCTCACCGACTGAGCCCCGACGGAGGACACGACGATGCACCACACCCTGATCGTCGCCCGGATGAAGCCCGGCTCGGCCCCGGACATCGCCCAGGTGTTCGAGGACTCGGACCGGGGGGAGCTGCCGCACCTGGTGGGCGTCTCCCGGCGCAGTCTGTTTCAGTTCGATGATGTGTACCTGCACCTCATCGAAGCCGAGCGGGACCCCTCCCCGGCCATCGCCAAGCTCGCCGGGCACTCCGAGTTCCGCGACATCAGCGAGCGGCTGTCGGCGTACGTCAGCGCGTACGACCCCGCGACCTGGCGTTCCCCGAAGGACGCGATGGCGAACTGCTTCTACCGCTGGGAGCGGAACGCCACCGCCTGAACCACCCACTCGGCCACCGGCCGCCGGGCCCGCGAATGTCTCGGGCCCGGCGTCCGGTGTTCCCGTGCGCGGCCGCGGGCAGGATCAGGCGGGCACGGTGCAGTCGAACGCGTGCAGGTAGGGGTTGACCTCGCGGAACTCGTCGATGACCAGACCCGCTTCGGTCAGCCGGCCGACCATGCTGTCCCGGGTGTGCTTCGCTCCGCCGACGTTGAGGAGCAGCAGCAGGTCCATGGCGCTGCTGAACCTCATCGACGGCGAGTCGTCGACCAGGTTCTCGATGACCACGACCCGTGCGCCGGGGCCGCCCGCGTGGATGACGTTGCGCAGGGTGCGGGCGGTGCTCTCGTCGTCCCATTCCAGGATGTTCTTGATGATGTACACATCGGCCCGGACCGGGATGTCCACGCGGCAGTCGCCGGGGACGATGTGCACCCGGTTGGCGAGTTCGCCGCCCGGGCGCAGGCGTGGATCGGCGTTCTCGACCACGCGCGGCAGGTCGAGCAGGGTGCCGTGCAGCGAGGGGTACTTCTCCAGCAGGCTCGCCACCACATGCCCCTGACCGCCTCCGATGTCGGCGATCGACGAGGCGCCCGACAGGTCCAGGCACTGTGCGACGTCCCGGGCGGACTGCATGCTCGAGGTCGTCATGGCGCGGTTGAAGACGACGGCGGATTCCGGAGCGTCCTCGTTGAGGTACTCGAAGAACTCCTTCCCGTACAGGCCCTCCACCACGTTGTGGCCGGTGCGCACCGCCTCGTCCAGCTTCGGCCAGGCGTCCCAGGTCCACGGCTCGGTGCACCAGAGCGTGATGTAGCGCAGGCTGTTGGGGTCGTCCTCGCGCAGCAGCCGGGACATGTCGGTGTGCTCGAACGTCCCGTCGTGCCGTTCGGCGAACACGCCGTAGCAGGCCATGGCACGCAGCAGCCTGCGCAGCGGCTTGGGTTCGGTCTTCACCGCGGACGCCAGGTCCTCCACGGCCATGGGGTGGTCGCCCAGCGCGTCGGCGACCCCCAGCCGGGCGGCCGCGCGGAGGGCAGCGGCACACGCCGCCCCGAACACCAGCTCTCTCAGCCGCATGGACGGCGGCGGAGCAGTCTCAGCGGTCGTCATGTGCCGCTTCCCTTCCTTCGTGGGTCAGAAAATGAGGGCTACAGCCGTCCGGTCAGCACATTCCCGTGGGCTTGGACGCCCAGCAGGAGTTGTTCGCGAAGGTGTTGCCCTTGCCGCTGTCGGTGTTCACGAGGTCGGCCGGGGCGTTGCCCTCCAGCTCGTTGTCGCTGATCCGGTTGTCCTCGCTGGTGACGCCGACCATGCTCTGGAAGACGACGATGCCGCCCGACAGCGGGGACGCTCCGATGTTGTCCTTGACGACGTTCCCCGTGACCAGGGTCTTCTCGGCGCCGGTCAGGACGATGCCCGAGCCCTGGAGGAACGGCAGCCGCTCGGTCTTCGGGCAGAACTTGTTGTTCTGCTCGATGTGGTTGTCGCGGACGGCGAGGTCACCGGCCTTCGGCTTGTTCTCATCGCCGACGACGAACACGGCCGCGCAGTTGCCGGTGACGAGGTTGCGCTCGACGACCAGGTTCCGCAGGCGGCGGACGGTGACACCGATGCGGTTGCCCGACAACCGGTTGGCCTCGACCACGGTTCCCCGCGTGTCCAGCGCCCCGGCCTCATCGGTGATCGTGTTGGCGAGGAACAAACCCGCGTCGCCGTTGTCCCGGGCGGTGTTCCCGCGGAACACGCTGCGCACCGAGTGCTCCTCGGCGATGCCCCACACGCCATTGCGCACGGCCGTCACGTTGCGCACGGTCAGCTGGTCCGTCGCGACCGCCGACACACCTGACTTGGCGAAGCCGGCCACGGTCAGGGAGGCGATCGTGACGCCCTTGAGCATGTTGTCCTTCGTGCCCACCACGCAGATGCCGTTGCCGGCCGTGGCACAGCTGTTGCCGGCGCTCTGCGTGGCCGGCTCGATCACCGTGCTCCGGCCCATGCCGCGCAGGGTCAGGCCGGGCGTGGTCACCTTGACGCTCTCGCGGTAGGTGCCGGGGGCCACCAGAACGGTGTCGCCCGTCTGGGCGGCGTCCACGGCCTTCTGGATCGACTGCCCCGCATGGACCAGATGGGTCCGGTGGATGGCGTCCGGTGGTGCGGCGCCGAGGGTCGTACCGATGACGGCTGCCGCGCATGCCAAGTACGCGAGTTGGCTTTTCATCATATCCCGTACGCTAAGCCACAAATTGGTGCGAATTGAGGGATGGTCCGACCGGGGGCGTGTCACACCACGCCGGTCGGCACGACTCGCGCCGGGCGCGGTCAGCCCTCCGCGCCGCAGCAGTCGCCGGCGCCCACCGGGTCGGTGCCGCCCGTGGAGTCGCCCGGGGAGTCGCCCCCGCCCAGCGGGGCGGCGACGCGTTCCAGGCGGCAGAAGCAGGACGCCTCGACGGGCACGTCCGCCACAGCGGCGGCCATCTTGAGCTGCTGGGCAAGGATCCGCGCCTCCCCCGTCCTGCCGAGACGGACCAGGCACTCGTGCAGGCCGTGCAGGGCCCAGACGTTGCCGGGGTGCTGCAAGGGGCGCGGCAGGGTGTCGTCGAGACCGAGGTCGGCCCGGTAGACCGCCGCGGCCTCCTCCACGCGGCCCTGCTCCAGCAGCAGGGCGCCGTAGGCGTGCCGGGTGGGCTGCATCCAGCCCCACGGCTCGTCGTAGGGCAGGTCGTCGTCGAGTTCCACCGCGCGCCGCAGCGCGGCGAAAGCGGCGTCGTACCGGCCCTTGCGGTACTCCAGTTCGCCGTCGAGCATCGCCGAGGCGACCGCGAGGATGTCGGCGCAGGTGTTGTTGAACAGCATGCGTGTACCGGGGACCCTGGTGAGCGCCTCCCGGAACAGCTCGCGTTCGGCCTCCGCCCCGGCGATCCGGCCGGTCGCCGACAGCGCGACACCACGGGCGTAGCGCAGCATCGCGGTCGTCACGCTGTACAGCTCCGGGTCGGCGGGCAGTGGCAGGTCCAGGATCTCCGCCCAGCGGCCGAACCGGATCAGCACATGGACCCGCATGGCGAGGAAGCCCTCCAGCCAGTCGGCCATGGGCGGGCTCTGCACCCGCAGCAGGTCCTCGCTGATCGACTCCTCCAGCGCGGCGGCGGTCTCCAGGGCGACACGGGACTGGCCGAGGAACATCGCGCCGTAGATCTTGAAGTGGTAGTTGTGCGAGCGGTACAGGGTGTAGAAGTTCATCGCGCCGGCTCGTGCGCGGTACTTCTCGTCGGCGGCGATGGCGGCGCTGTTGTCGGACACCACGCGCCGGTAGTCACCGCAGAGCACGTCCAGATGGGTGGGCATGTGCTGGAGGTGGCCGGCGTCGGGCACCAGGCCGCGCAGCCGGTCGGCGACGGGGAGCGCCGCCTCGGGGGTCGGCGACATCTCCATCAGGTGGATGTACATGTGCACCACACCCGGATGCCGGGCGCCCTCCGCGGTGGCCAGGGCCCGCTCGAGGACGGCCCGGGCCTCGCGGGTGCGGGCGCCTTCGGCGGGCTCACCGGTCCGGATGTCCCACAGCTGCCAGGGGGTGAGGTTCATCAGGGCGTCGGCGTACAGGGTGGCGAGATCGAGGTCGTCGGGGGCCAGTTCGTACACGGCGCGCATGGCCTCGGCGTAGGGCGCGTTCCACACCGCGCAGTCGGCGACGGGCTCGGCCCGCGGATAACGCGCCCTCAGCGCGTCGATCAGGGCGCGTTCGACTGGGGTGGCGGCGACCGCCGCCGTGTCGTGCGCGAGTCGTACGGCGGCGTGGGTGCGGTCGACGGTGCGCGCGAGGTCCTCGGTGTCGAACGCCTCCCAGGGCTTGTTGTAGTTGGGGCCGAGGGCGTAGGCGATGCCCCACCGGGCCATCGCGCAGTCCGGGTCCGCGGCGGCCGCGGCCTCGAAACAGGCGACGGCCTCCTCGTGGTTGAAGGCGTACGTCCAGACCAGTCCGCGGTCGAACCACGTCTGGGCCTCGGGCGACGAGGTCGTCACGCGGCGGCCGTGAGTGCCGAGGTCGTAGTAGTCCATGCGTGTCTCCTCCATCATCGACCGCCGTACGACGAGGGATGCCTACCCTTTGCAGCCTAGTCGCGATCTTTCGACGGGGATGCTCCCCTTTGCCCCCGCACCGGGGCGGCGCGGAACGGACGCGCGCCGAACACTATGAACGCAACGATCAAGTGCATGGCCCTTGCTCCGGCCGCTCCCTAGCATCGCGGCGCACAGCGCGACGAAGCGCCAGCCCGGACGAGGAGCCGCATCGTGAAGACATGGAGAACCCCCCGGATCCGCCGACCCCTCCGCCGCCGCGCACGGGGACGCGCGGGGGCGGTCGCCGGTGCCGCGGCCCTGGTCGCGGGTGTGCTCGCCGGAGCCCCCGCCGCCCGGGCGGATTCGGGTCCGGCGTCCGTCGACTGCCCGGCGGACCTCGCCGGCGAAGCCGCCTGCTACACCGGTCAGGACGGCAACGGCGCCCACTTCGCCATAGCCGTCCCCGACGACTGGAACGGGAAGCTGGTGGTCCACGCCCACGGCGGTCCCGACCTCGGCGCCGCCTCCGACCCGCAGCGCAGCCTGGACGATCTGGGGCGCTGGTCGGTGATGGTGGACCAGGGTTACGCGTGGGCGGGTTCGTCCTACCGCCGCGGCGGCTACGGCACGCGCATGGCCGCGGCCGACACCGAGAACGTGCGCCGCCTGTTCGTGTCCGCGTTCGGCGAGCCGGAACGGACCTACGTCCACGGCCAGTCGTGGGGCGGGAACGTCGCGGCCAAGGCCGCCGAGGTGTACGGCGGCCGGAGCGGCCCCTACGACGGGGCGCTGCTGACCAACGGCGTGCTCGGTGGCGGGTCCCGCGGTTACGACTACCGGGTCGACCTGCGGGTGGTCTACCAGTACTACTGCCGGAACCTGCCCCGGCCCTCCGAGCCGCAGTACCCGCTGTGGCAGGGGCTGCGCCCCGGGTCGACCCTGACCTCCGCCGGACTGCGGGCGCGGTTGCAGGAGTGCACCGGATACGACTCCGCCCCCGAGGACCGGACAGCCCTCCAGCAGCGCAACCTCGACGACATCCTGGCCGTCACCCGGATCCCGGAGCGCACCCTGGAGTCCCATCTGCGCTTCTCGGTCTTCACGTTCCGCGACATCGTGCACGAGCGGCTGGGCGACCGCAATCCGTTCGGCAACCGGGGCGTGCGCTACTCCGGGTCGCACGACGACGCGGCCCTCAACGCCGGTGTGGAGCGCTTCTCCCCCGACCCGGCCGCCGTCCGTGACCTGTCCTACGACAGCGATCTCACGGGCAGGGTCGCGATCCCCGTCCTGACGCTCCACGCGATCGACGACCCGACCGCCTTCGTCGAGCACGAGGCGGCCTACCGCGCCACACTGAGCGGCGCGCACCGGGACGGGCATCTCGTGCAGACCTTCACCCGGGAGTCCGAGCACAGCGAGCTGAGCGACGCCGAGTACGCCAACTCCGTGGCGGCGCTGGACCGTTGGGTGCGCAGCGGACGGAAGCCGACGGCGCGCGCCATCGCCGACTCCTGCGCCGCGTTCGACCGCGCCTACGGTTCCGGATGCTTCTACGACGCCGCGTTCCGGCCCTTGCCGTACGCCTCTCGTGTCCGGCCACGGCCGGGCGAGCTGCACTGGCCCGCCATGACGGCCGCCCAGGAGCGGACATGGAGCCGGGTGGAGGGGGTCGGGATCGCCCCCTGACACCGACGGCCCCGCGGCCGGGGCCCTGGTCCCGGCCCGGCGGTCGCGGCGGCCGGCTCGACGGCGGTCGGCCGCCGGACCGGGTCCGCCCGGCTCGGGGCCCCGCCGGCGCCTACTGCACTTGGCGGCCCCTTTGCGTCTCCAAAGCGCGAAAGCGGCAGTGCGGTGACATTGCTTCCTTCCTTCCAGGCAAGCCCTGGCCTCGTGGCAGCTTCATGCCCATCGGACTGGAAGGAATCCATTCGTATGGTCCACAGACGAGTCCCGGCCGCACGCCGCGCGGGCCTGATCGCCTTCGGCACCCTGCTTCTGAGCGCAGTCTGCTCGGTGGCGGGGGCCGAGCCGCCGCCCGCGGGCGGGCCCGGCCCCACCGCGGCCCAGACGCTGGGGGCCAACAGGCCGTCGGCCGAGGTACTGCGCGCGCTGGAACGCGACCTCGGCCTGACCCCCGCCCAGGCGGCGCAGCGTCTGGTGAACGAGGCCGAGGCCGGGACCCGCGCCGGGCGCCTGCGCAACGCGCTCGGCAAGCGGTTCGGCGGGGCCTGGGTGACCGGTCCGACGTCGCAGGACCTGACCGTGGCGACCACCGACCGTGCGGACCTGCCCGCCATCCAGGGCCAGGGCGCGAAGGCCGCCGTGGTCAAGAAGTCCCTGGCGGGACTCACGGGCGTCCGGGACAAACTGGACGCGGCGGCGCGGCGCGCCGCGACCACCGACGCGCCGGTCTGGTACGTCGACGTCCCGAGGAACCGGGTCGTGGTCGAGGCCCGCAGCCGGGCGCACGCGACGGCGTTCGTGAAGGCGGCGGGCGCCACGAACGACGGTGTGGCCGTACAGGTCTCCGCGGACCGGCCGCGCCTGCTGAAGGACATCGTCGGCGGCGATCCCTACTACATCAACGGTTCGGCGCGCTGCTCGGTCGGTTTCTCCGTCACCAGGGCCGCGGTCGACGGCTTCGCCACCGCCGGTCACTGCGGTGCCGCGGGCCACACCACCACCGGCCACGACCAGAGCGCCCAGGGCACCTTCCGGGCTTCCACCTTCCCCGGCAAGGACATGGCCTGGGTGGCGGTGAACGGGGACTGGACCGCGACGGCCGACGTCAAGGGCCAGTCGGCCCAGCGGGTGCAGATCGCCGGATCGGTCGAGGCGCTGGTCGGCGCGTCGGTGTGCCGCTCCGGCTCCACCACCGGCTGGCACTGCGGCACCATCCAGCAGTACGGCACGAGTGTCAGCTACCCGCAGGGCGTGGTGAGCGGCCTCACCCGGACGACGGTGTGCGCCGAGCCGGGTGACTCCGGCGGCCCGTTCCTCGCCGGCGCCCAGGCACAGGGACTCACCTCCGGCGGTTCGGGCGACTGCCGGACCGGTGGCACGACGTACTACCAGCCGATCAACGCGGTGCTCGAAGACTTCGGCCTGACCCTCAAGACGGCCGCGGGTGCGGCCGGGACCCCGGACCCGCAGGACAGCGGGGCCGACGCCTGGGCCTCCGGCCGCGTCTACGGCGTGGGCGCCACGGTGAGCCAGGGCGGGGTCCGCTACCAGTGCCTCCAGGCCCACCAGGCTCAGGGCTCCTGGCGGCCTTCGGCCACCCCGGCGCTGTGGCAGCGCCTCTGACCGCTCCCCGGCGGAAGTCCCCGGCGCCGGACGCGGCTCCACGTCGCGTCCGGTGCCGTCGCTGCTCCGGTCCGGCGGGCTTCGCGCGCGCCGCCGTGGCGCAGATCACATGGAACGGTTCACGTGCGCGGCATCGGCCCTCGCTGCGATTACCGAATATCGAACACCGCACGACCTGCTTTGGATGCGTCACTCAGCCCCGATGATGGACCTTGGAATCACAGGACGCTTAGTTGATCCACCATCGAACAGGCGAGTATCGGGCCGTGGCCGCATGGAAAGTCGTGTGAAGTCACCACGGAAACCGCAGGATTTAACGTCCTGTTCATGACTCAGCTGGACGCACGGCCTGAGGCCGAAGACACCGGTGCCACCCCCGCCGGGGGCATGCGCGCCAAGGGCCTGAGCGGGAACTCCGTCGGACTGCTGGGCAGCGCCGTCATCGGTGTCTCCACCGTGGCGCCCGTCTACTGCCTCACCTCGACGCTGGGTTCGACCGCGGGAGAAGTGGGCGTGCAGATGCCCGCGGTGTTCCTCGCGGGCTTCCTGCCGATGCTGCTCGTCGCCTTCGCCTACCGCGAGCTGAACAAGGCGATGCCGGACTGCGGCACCTCGTTCACCTGGACGGTGAAGGCCTTCGGGCCCAAGGTGGGCTGGATGTGCGGCTGGGGACTGGTGATCGCGACGATCATCGTGCTGTCGAACCTGGCGGGCGTGGCGACCTCCTACTTCTGGCTTCTCGCCGGGGAGATCACGGGCAGCGACGCGGTGGCCGCGCTGGACGACGACAAAGCCGTGCACATCCTCACCTGCCTCGCCCTGATCGCGATCGCGACGGTGATCAGCTACCGCGGCATGACCGCGACGAAAGGCCTGCAGTACGCGCTGGTGGCGCTCCAGCTGGTGGTCCTCGGCGTCTTCGTCGCCATGGCCTTCACCAAGGCCGGGAGCGCGCAGTTCCCGACCTCGGCGGAGTTCTCCTGGTCGTGGCTGAACCCGTTCGCCGTCCAGTCGTTCGCCGCGTTCACGGCCGGACTGTCACTGTCGATCTTCATGTACTGGGGGTGGGACGCCTGTCTCACCGCCAACGAGGAGACCAGCGGCAGCAGCCGCACCCCCGGCCGGGCGGCACTGGTCGCCATGGTGGTGCTGGTCGGTTCGTACCTCGCCACCGGAGTGGCGGCCCAGATGGTGGTCGGCGCGGGCGATCAGGGTCTCGGCCTCGCCAACCCCGAGACCTCCGACAACGTCTTCGCCGCGCTGGCCGGTCCGGTGATGGGCCCGGCGCTCGGCATCCTGCTCTTCCTGGCGGTCCTCGCCTCCGCCGCGGCCAGCCTCCAGACCACGTTCATCCCGGTGGCCCGCACGGTCCTGGCCATGTCGGCGTACGAGGCGCTGCCCGCGTCGTACGCGCGGGTCCATCCGCGCTTTCGCACCCCCGGGCGCGCCACCGTCACCGCGGGCGTCGCGACGGCGGTGTTCTACACCGTGATGACCCTGGTCAGTGAGCACGTCCTGGTCGACACGATCTACGCACTCGGCCTGATGATCTGCTTCTACTACGCCCTGACGGCCTTCGCCTGCGCCTGGTACTTCCGGGCGGACCTGCTGCGATCCGGGCGGGACCTGCTGTTCAAGGGCCTGTTCCCGGTGGTCGGCGGACTGCTGCTGGCCGCCGTGTTCACCAAGACACTGATCGACATGTGGGACCCGGCCTACGGCAGCGGATCGTCCGTGTTCGGGGTGGGGTCGGTGTTCGTCATCGGCGTCGGGCTGCTGGCGCTGGGGCTGGTCGTCATGGCCGCGATGCGGTGGCGCAGTCCGGCCTTCTTCCGCGGCGAGGTGCTGACGAAGTCCACGCCCGCGCTCATCGCGCAGGACTGACCGAACCGGCCGGCGTCAGGGCCTCGGCGCCGACACCGTCGCCGTCGCTGGAAAGAACGGCGGGTTCCCCCGTGCGGTCGCACGGGGGAACCCGCCGAGGGCCGGTCACCGGCCGGTGCGGGACTCAGTCCTTGAACACATCTTTGGTCTTCTCCTTGGCCTGACGAGCATCGCCCTTCATCTGCTCCGCCCTGCCCTCGGCCGTCAGGCGCTCGTTGCCCACCGTGCGGCCGGCCGCCTCCTTGGCCTTTCCCTTGGCCTGTTCCACCTTGGCCTTGGCCTTCTGCTCTCGCGCCACGGTCGTTCACCTCATGTCCTGGTTCGTCCTTCGATGTCTTCGCACCGTGTGGCCAGGAACGCGCAGCTCAAACGCGAAGGCCCGCACCCGGGAAAAGCGGGTTGCCGCCGCCGGAAGCCGGTGACAGGGTCGCGACCATGCCCGTCTTTCCCGCGCACGACGGAACCCGGCTCGCCCAGCACGCCGCCGGAGAGGGCCCACCCCTGCTCCGTCCGCCCGGCGGTCCGGCGCGGACCTCCGCCTGCCTCGGGGAGCCGGGCGACGCGCTGTGCCGTCCCCCGCGGCCCGGCGACGCCGCGCCGTTCGCGGGCACCGGGGCGGACCTCCTGGGGGTGAGCGGCCGTGCGGGCGGATGAGCTGGTGACGCTGGGCCGTACCCGGCTCCGGGTCAGCCGACTGGGGCTGGGCCTGGCCTCGGTGGGCGGCCTCTTCGCGCCGGTGTCGGACGACGAGGCGGCCACGGTGATCGACGCGGCCTGGGACGCGGGGGTACGGCTGTTCGACACGGCGCCGGTGTACGGGTACGGGCGCTCGGAGGTCCGCGCCGGAGCGGCGCTGGCGAACCGGCCGCGCGCGGCGTACGTGCTGTGCACGAAGGTGGGCAGGCTCATCGAGCCGGGAGGCCCCGACACCCAGCCGATCTGGGCGGACCCGCCGGCCGGACTGGGACCCCGGCTGGACTACTCGTACGCCGGGGTGCTGCGCTGCGTCGAGGAGAGCCTGGCACGGCTGCGGCTCGACCGGATCGACGTGCTCCACGTCCACGACCCCGAGCAGGACTTCCCGACCGCCGTGCGCGAGGCCTACCGGGCCCTGGCGGACCTGCGGGACGCGGGCACCGTCGGGGCCGTGTCGATCGGCGTCAACCACGCCTCCGTGGCCGCCCGCTTCCTGCGCGAGGCCGCTCCGCCCGGACCCGACTGCGTGCTGCTGGCCGGCCGCTACAACCTGCTCGACCAGTCCGGCCTGGCCGAGCTGCTGCCGCTGTGCGCCGAGCGGGGCGTGGCGGTCATGGCGGCGGGTGTGTACCAGAGCGGGCTGCTCGCCGACCCCCGTCCGGGCGCGCCGCACGGGTACGGCGCCGTTCCGCGACGGCTCCAGTGGCGGTTGCGGGCGTGGCGGGAGGTGTGCGACGCCTTCGACGTGCCGATGCTCGCCGCGGCGGTGCAGTTCCCGCTCGGACATCCCGCCGTCACCAGCGTCGTCGTCGGCGCCCGTTCCGCGCAGGAGGTCACCGGCAGCGTGGACGTCTTCAACCACCCCGTTCCGGCCCGGTTCTGGCGTGCCGTCAAGGCGGCCGGCCTGCTCCCGGAACAGGCGCCGACGCCGGAGGAGTAGGGCCGGAACTCCCCCGCTGCGGCCGGCGGTCAGCCGGACCGGTGGCCCGGACGAGGGCGACCGCCATGCCCTGCGGGCGAGTCGGCGCGCCGCTCTCGTCGGGTGGCGGGCGAAGTCAGTGGCGTCGCAGGCGCCACACGTGGTCGTTCCGGTGTCCTTCGACCCCGTCCGGGGACGCACACGCGCGACGCGCCGTCCGCGCCGACTCGACGGTCCACTCCGCTTCGGGCAGCGACAGTTCCGCGAGCAGGCCGTCGAGGGTGGGGAAGGCGGCGTCGAAGGGCGGTTCGCCCTGCCAGGACGGCCAGTCCCCGTGCAGGACGATCAGGAGTGTGCCGCGCTCGGCGACGGCTTCGGCGGCGCGCCGCAGGATCCACCGCTGGTCCAGGCCGACCGGGGACTGCAGGTACTGGACGTTCACCAGGTCGAACGAGCCGTCCGGGAAGGTCTCGCCGAGCTCGTGGCGTTCCCACGCGGTGCGCTCGCCCACACCGGCCTCGGCGGCGTGCCGCGCCGCGCGTTCCAGGGCGGTGGCCGAGATGTCGACTCCGGTGACCCGCCAGCCGCGGGACGCCAGCCACACGACGTCCCCGCCCTCGCCGCATCCGAGGTCGAGCGCGCTGCCCGGCGCCAGGTCCGTGGCCTCGTCCACGAGCAGTCGGTTGGGGCGGCCGCTCCAGACCCGCCCGGTGTCCCGGTAGCGGGCCTCCCAGAACTCTGCGGGCCGGGTGGGCGTGGGGACTTCGGCCATGGTGACTCCTGCGGTCGTCGGTGTCGGTCGTCGGCTCGGCGCGCGACCGTGCGACGGTTCGGCGCGCACGACCGAGCTTGGAGCCGGACCGCCCCCGGCGACAAACAACTTTGCCGGTCCCGCAAACCGGGTGCGCGTCGTACCTTGGTGGGGGCGTACGGCTCCGCCGGACCGCGCGGATCCGCTCCCGGGGAACCGCGGGGTACCGCTCCGGCTCCTTCGCTCGCCCCGGACCGACCGTGAGAAGGACGCCGTATGACCGCTCGCACCGCCCGCGCCGGACAGGAAGGGCCGGACGCCGTGGCGGCCCGGATGACCGGGCGTGCGGTGACGGAGGTCCGTCCGTTGTCCGCGACGCTGGCCGAAGTCACCCTGGACGGCGGGCAGGTGGTGATGGTCAAGCGCCAGGACGCGCCGGGCGGGATCGCCGCCGAGGCGGCCGGGCTGCGCTGGCTCGGTCAGGCCGAAGCGGTCGGTGTGCCGGCCGTGCGCGGACACGACGGACGGTGGCTCGTGACCGACCGTGTTCCGGCCGGGCGAGCCGACGGGCCGGCCGCGCTGCGCTTCGGGCGGGAACTGGCCGCGCTGCACGCCGCCGGGGCGAGCGCGTTCGGGTCGCCGCCGCCCGGCGGCCCGGCGGACGCGTCCATCGGGCTCGCCCCCATGCGCAACGTCCCCGGCGACGACTGGCCGTCCTGGTACGCCGAGCACCGCGTACTGCCCTACCTGCGCCGTGCCGTGGACGACGGCACGCTGCGGCCGGCGGAGTCGGCCGCGATCGAGCGGGTCTGCGAGCGGCTGCCCGAACTGGCGGGCCCCGCCGAACCGCCCGCCCGGCTGCACGGCGACCTGTGGAACGGCAATGTGCTGTGGGGCGCGGACGGACGGGTCCGGCTCATCGACCCCGCCGCGCACGGTGGCCACCGGGAGACCGACCTCGCCATGCTGCACCTCTTCGGCTGCCCCCGCCTGGACGAGGTGCTCGACGGCTATGCCGAGGCGGCTCCGCTCCCTGCCGGCCGGCGGGACCGCATCCCGCTGCACCAGCTCTTCCCGCTGCTCGTCCACACCGTGCTGTTCGGACGTTCCTACGCGACGCAGGCCGTGGTGGCGGCGCGCCGGACTCTCGCCCTGTGACCGGAGGCTCCCGGTCACGGTGTCCGCCGTGCGCGCGGACGCCTCGCTCACGGCCCGTCGACCGGCCCGCTGCGCCGCCCCGGCCTGCGTCCGTCGCCCTGCCGACGCCTCGGATACAGTGACCCGGCTCAACCGAGAGGAGACAGTGCGGTGCAGGTCGGGGTGGGGAAAGCGCGGCGGGGACTGATCACCGCGGCCGTGGCGGCGGGTCTGCTGACGGGGTGCGCGGACGGGGCGCAGGAGGATGCCGGAGCGTCCGCCGACCCGTCGGCGTCGGCGTCGAAGGACGCGGGCGCGGCCGACGGCGGTGGCACCGCCAGGAGCGGCGGCACCATCGGAGCCACGGGATCGGCCTGTGAGCTGCCGGTGACGTTCGACATCGCCGAGAAGTGGACGGCCGAGGCCGTGGAGGGCGCTTCGGGCGAGGCGGACGGCGAGCTGGCCGAGGAAGTGGCCGACGCCCTCCTCCGCCAGGGCCCGGTCACCGCCGCCTGCGAGGTGGACGCCAAGCCCGCCGGGCACATCGGCTTCCTCCGCGTCTTCACCGCCGATCCGGGCGAGGACGACGCACGCACCGTCCTGAAGGGCTTCGTCGAGGCCGAGGTCGAGGCGAGCAAGGAGCGTTACGGCACCTTCGAGGCGGGCGGCCTCACCGGCGCCGAGGTGGAGTACCTGTACACCAGCGAACTGCTGGAGGAGCCGAAGGCGGAGCGCGCCTTCGCGGTCGTCACCGCGCGCGGCCCGGTCGTCGTGCACCTCGGCGGGATGGACACCGCGGAGCACGAGGCGATGCTCCCGGCGTACGAACTCGCCAAGAGGACGCTGCGCGGCAGCTGAGCCGGGGCGGGTCAGCGGGCGAGCCCGGTCAGCCAGTCCACCAGGATCCGGTTGACCCGGTCCGGACGCTCCTGCTGGACCCAGTGGCCGCAGTCGTCGAGCAGATGCGAGGCGACCAGACCGGGCAGGGTGTCGGGGAACGCCGCGATCGCGTCGGCGAGCCACGACACGGAGGCGTCCAGGGCGCCGCCGATGAACAGGGACGGCTGGGTGAGGGGCGCGCCACGGTGGCCGGCCAGGTCCGCCCAGTCCCGGTCCACGTTGCGGTACCGGTTGAGCGCTCCGCTCAGACCGGTCCGCTCGAACTCCCCGGCGAGACGGTCGAGTTCCGGCTCGCCGAGCCAGGCGGGCAGCCGGTCCGCCGGGAACCGGTCGCGCAGCCGGCCGCCGGGCCCGACGAAGTACGGGGAGGGATCGTCGGGGCCCGGCATGGTGTCGCCGGACAGGGCGGCGTGGAAGCCCGCCAACCAGCCGCGCACGTCGGGCTCGATCTCCGCCTCGGCCCGGCCCGGCTGCTGGAAGTACGACACGTAGAACTCCTCCTGCCCGCCCATCGCGGCGAAGACGTCGCTCGGGCGGGGCCCGCCGGGCGGGCTGTAGGGCACGCCGAGCAGGGCCACGGCGTGGAAGACGTCGGGGCGCAGCAGCGCGGACGTGGCGGCGATGCTCGCGCCCCAGTCGTGTCCGACGATGGACGCGGACCGCTCACCGAGGGCCGCGACCACGGCGACGGCGTCCTCGACCAGCTCCACCATCCGGTAGGCGTCGACGGCCTCCGGCCGGGAGGACCGGCCGTAGCCGCGCACGTCGACCGCCACGGCGCGGAAGCCCGCCGCGGCCAGGGCGGGCAGTTGGTGGCGCCAGGAGTACCAGCCCTCGGGGAAGCCGTGGACGAGCAGCACCAGCGGCCCGCTGCCCTGCTCGACCAGGTGGATCCGGCCGGCGGGTGCGGGCACCGAGCGGTGGACGAGGGTGTCGGCGGGCGGGTTCGTCATGGGTCACTCCCCGAGCGGTGGCTCTTGCGGCGGTGAAAGCGGGCGCGACCGGCGCCTTGCGGTCGGCCGGTACCCACCGATCATCCGGGCCGAGGACGGGACGGGGCGAAGTCCGTTGCCGTTCCGGCAAAGTGACCGGCAAAGTGACCGGGAACGCGACCGGGGCACGACCGGGCGCCCGGAGCGGCTGTGCGCCTCGCCCGGGCCGCGGACCCGCCCGGGTGCGGACAGGGGGCGTCCTGACGCATTCTTGCTGTGTCACCCGCGCGACGGCGCGGGGGACGAGGTGGGTCCGATGACTGGGAGCGCCGAGGACCGGAAGGGAACGGCCGGGCGGCCGGCCGAGCTGCTGGCCGACGCCGCGGCCGAGGCGGTCCGCGTCACCAGCGGTCGGGCGGCGGGCATCTACCTGCGGTCCACGGCTCCCGGCGTACTGCGGCTCGCGGCCCTGGTGGGGCTGCCCGGGCCGCTGTTCCGGCCCTGGTGGCGGCTGCACGTGCACCGCAGTTTCCCGGTGGCCGACGCCTACCGGCTGGGGGTCCAGGTGGTACTGCCGAACGCCACCGAAGCCATGCGCCGCTACCCCCAGTTCGCGGCCGGTCTGCCGATCCCGGTGGGGACGATCTGCCTGCCGGTCAGCGGACGGACCTCACGCCTCGGTGTGCTGACACTGATGCGACCGGCGGCGCCGGACGCCACCGAACTGCTGGCCGACCGCGATCGCCTGGCGGAGCTGGCCGAGGACCTGGGGGTGGCGGTACGACGTCTGGAGGAGGGCGGGGAGCCCCTCGTCTGGGACGACGAGCCGCTGAACGTACGGCCGCCCGGCGCCAGGCCGGCGGAGTGCCGGATCGGGCGCTTCACGTGGGACCCGGCGAGCGAGGCGCTCCTCGCGGACGACACCGCGCGGGACCTGCTGCGGCTGCCGCGGGAGCACCTGGCGTGCCCGGCCGCGACCCTGACCTCTGCGGTGGGACCGCACGACGCGGACCTGCTGTTCCTCTCCCTGCGGCGGGCGGCCGGCGGCGGACCACCGCCCGAGCCGCTGCGCGTGCACACCCTGGACGGCGCTGCGCGGCTGGTGGAGCTGTGGAATCCGGTCGTGACCCACCGCGACACCGGTGCGTCGGCCCGTCACGCCGTCGGCGGGATCGTGCTGGACGCGGGCTCGGTGGCCGAGACGGTCGCCGACCAGCTCCCCCAGGGCGTGTTCTGCGTGGACCGGCTGGGCCTGATCGGCTACGCCAATCCGCGCGCCGCGGAACTCCTCGGGGAGCCGCGGGCCCGGTTCCTCGGCCGGCCGCTGTGGGACGGCGTGCCGTGGCTGGGCCGGGCGGCCTGCGAGGACCATCTGCGTGCGGCGCTGCTGTCGCCCGAACCGGTGCACTTCCACGTGCACCGGCCCGACCGCGGCGGTGCGCCGGACGATCCGCACGACGGGGTCTGGCTGGCCGTTTCCGTCCACCCCGGGCCGGACCTCCTGACCTGCACCGTCGTCCCGGCGGACCAGGACGCCGAGGAAGCCTGCGACGCACCCGGGCACGCAGACGCCGCCGGTGTCGAGGTGGACGCGACGTCGCTGGTCCACCGCCCGATCGTGCTCGCCATCGCGCTGACGGAGGCGGCCACCGCCCGGCAGGTGTCGGCAGTCGTCATGCAGGAGCTGCTGCCCGCGTTCGGCGGGCGTCGCCTCGCCATCTATCTGCTGCAGGACCGGCACCTCTTCCTGGCCTGGGAGACCGGGTTCCCGCCCGGTTTCCTCGCCCCGTTCGAGGGCGTGGGCCTGGACGCCCGTCTGCCCGGCGTGGAGACACTGGCCACGGGTCAGCCGCTGTTCTTCGACTCGATGCAGCAGTTGTCCGCCGCCTATCCCGGCATCCCCCTCGACGCGACGGAGGGCGCCCGTGCCTTCCTGCCGCTGATCGCCTCGGGACGCCCGGTGGGCTCCTGCATCCTGGGTTTCGACCGGTCGCGCAGCTTCAGCGTGGAGGAGCGCACCGTCCTCACGGCGCTCGCCGGGCTGATCGCGCACGCCATGGAGAAGGCGCAGCGCTACGAGAGCGAGGCGGCGCTCGCCCGCGGACTCCAGCGCGCCCTGCTGCCCCGCCGGCTGCCCGATCACCCGCAGCTGGAGACCGCCGGCCGCTATCTGCCCGGCACACAGGGCATGGACGTGGGCGGGGACTGGTACGACGTCGTCGAGGCGGGCGACGGTGTCGCCCTGGTGATCGGGGACGTTCAGGGTCACGGGGTGCAGGCGGCCGCCACCATGGGGCAGTTGCGCAGCGCGGTGCGGGCGTTCGCGCTCGACGACCGGCCGCCCGACGAGGTCCTGAGCAGTACCAACCATCTGCTCATCGACCTCGATCCGGGCCAGTTCGCGTCCTGCTGCTACGTCCGTCTGGACCCCGGCACCGGTCTGGCCCGGGTCGCCCGCGCCGGCCATCCGCCGCCGCTGCTGCGCCACGCGGACGGCCGCACCCACATCGTGGACATCCCGGGTGGTGTGGTGCTCGGGGTCGACCCGCTCGCCCAGTACCCGGTGACGGAGCTGTCGATGGAGCCCGGCGCGGTCCTCGCGCTGTACACGGACGGGCTCGTCGAGCGGCCCGGTGCCGACATCGACGAGGGGATCAGCACCCTGCGGGTGGCGCTGGCCAGGGCGGGCGCCTCGGCCGGACGGCCCGGTGGCCGCTCGCTGCCGGCCGTGGTGGACCGGCTCACCGTCGGGGCCCGGCACGCCGCCGACCGGCCCGACGACATCGCGCTGCTGCTCGCCGCCCGCCGCGCCCGGCCGCCCCGCTGAGGCGCCGGGCCGCCCGCGTATGCCCCACCACCGTGCGTGACGTCCCTCGCCTCCCGGGGCGCGGGAGTGTAGACAGGGCTCATGGTCCGACAATTGGGTCGATCCGGGCCCTGGTCCACCAGCCCACTCCGAGCGGTACGCACCCCGCGCACCGCTGCCCGCCGGTCGCGGGTGCGCGAGTGGCGGACATGGTCCTCGCGGCCCGCGCCGGACGGCTCACCGGAGGGCAAGCCATCGGGGAACGGCCGCCCGAGGCGGCGGCCGTGGGCAGCGGTGTGGTCGGCCCTGAGCGGACGCAGTGTGGCCGGGCAGGTCTTCGTCCTCCAGGTCGTCATCGTGCTGTTGCTGGTCGTGGTGGCCGTGGTCGCCCTGGTCCTTCAGGCCCGCTACGACAGCGCCGTGGAGGCCCGCAACCGCTCGCTGAGCGTCGCGGAGACGTTCGCCAACGCGCCGGGCACGGCGGCGGCGCTGCGCAGCCCGGATCCCACGGCCGTGCTGCAACCGCGGGCCGAGGCGACCCGGAAGGCGACCCACGTCGACTTCGTCGTCGTCATGAACACCGACGGGATCCGCTACACCCATCCGCTGCCGGACCGCATCGGCAAGAAGTTCGTCGGGAACATCGAGCCGGCGCTGGCCGGGCGCAGCGTCACCGAGGAGGTGCACGGCACCATCGGCCCGCTCGTGCAGGCCATCGTGCCGGTCGAGGCTCGGAACGGGGAGGTGGTGGGCCTGGTGTCGGCCGGCGTGACCACCGAGCGCGTGGGCGGCGCGGCCAACCGCCAGCTGCCGCTGGTGCTGTTCAGCATGGCCGGCGCACTGGCCGTGGCGACCGTCGGCACGGCGCTGGTGAGCCGCCGTCTGCTGCGGCAGACCCGCGGCCTCGGCCCGCGTGAGATGACCCGGATGTACGAGCACCACGACGCGGTGCTGCACGCCGTGCGGGAGGGCGTGCTGATCCTCGGCGGGGACGGCGGGCTGCTGCTCGCCAACGACGAGGCACGCCGGCTGCTCGGTCTGCCGGACGACGCCGAGGGCCGTCATGTCCGGGACCTGGGTCTGGAGCCCGGCACGGCCGAACTGCTCGCGTCGGGACGGTTCGCCACGGACGAGGTCCACCGGGTCAAGGACCGGCTGCTGGCCGTCAACCAGCGGCCCACCGACCTGCGCGGCGGTCCGGCCGGCAGTGTCACGACCCTGCGCGACTCGACGGAACTGCGGGCCCTGTCCGGCCGGGCGGACGTCGCGCGGGAACGGCTCGACATGCTGTACGCGGCCGGGGTCGGTATCGGGACCAGCCTGGACGTCACCCGCACCGCGGAGGAGCTGGCCGAGCTCGCGGTGCCGCGCCTCGCGGACTTCGTCACCGTGGACCTCTTCAACGCCGTGCTGATCGGTGAGGAGCCCGAGCCCGGTACCCACCTGCGCCGCACGGCCTTCGCCGGCATACGCGGCGAGCCGCCGCTGTATCCGGTGGGGCGGCTGATCAGGTTCGTCCCGTCCTCACCGCAGGCGCACAGCATCCGCACGCAGCGGGCGGTCGTCGCGGCCCGGCTGCGGGAGGCACCGGGCTGGCAGGCGCAGGACCTCGAACGCACCGCACAGGTGCTCGACTACGGCATCCACTCCCTGATCGCCGCGCCGCTGCGGGCGGGGTCCCTGATCCTCGGCATCGTCACCTTCTGGCGCTCGGACCGTCCGGAGCCGTTCGACGCGGAGGACCTGGCTCTCGCGGAGGAACTGGTGGCCCGTGCCGCGGTGTCCATCGACAACGCGCGCCGCTACACCCGCGAGCACACCATGGCCGTGACGCTGCAACGCAGTCTGCTGCCGCGCCGGCTGCCCGAGCAGAGCGCCCTGGAGCTGGCCTACCGCTATCTGCCGGCGCAGTCCGGCGTCGGCGGCGACTGGTTCGACGTACTGCCGCTGTCCGGGGCCCGGGTCGCCCTCGTCGTGGGAGACGTGGTGGGTCACGGACTGCACGCCGCGGCCACGATGGGCCGTCTGCGGACCGCGGTGCACAACTTCTCCGCCCTCGACCTCGCCCCCGACGAACTGCTCGGGCTGCTCGACGAACTGATCGCCCGCATCGACCAGGACGAGATCGACGACGCGGCGGAGACCGGCGGCGCCACGGTCACCGGCGCGACCTGTGTCTACGCGATCTACGATCCGGTCACCCGCCGCTGTTCGATCACCCGGGCCGGGCATCCGCCGCCCGCGCTGGTCCGGCCGGACGGCACGGTGGAGTTCCTCGACGTGCCCGCCGGTCCCCCGCTGGGGCTGGGCGGCCTGCCGTTCGAGACGACGGACGTGGAGGTCGCGGAGGGCAGCAGGCTGGTCCTGTACACCGACGGGCTGGTGGAGGACCGGGAGCGGGACATCGACATCGGCCTGGAGCAGCTGCGCGCCGCTCTGGAGCAGGCGGGTCCGTCGCCCGAGGACACCTGCCGGGCGGTGCTGGACTCCGGGCTGCCGGACCGGCCCAGCGACGACGTCGCCCTGCTCGTCGCGCGCACCCGGGCGCTGGGGCCGGACCGGGTCGCCGTCTGGGACGTCCCGTCGGACCCGGCGGCCGTCGCGGAGCTGCGCGCCTCGGTCATCCGGCAGCTGACGGAATGGGGGCTGGAGGACCTTGCCTTCACCGCGGAGCTCATCCTCAGCGAGCTCGTCACCAACGCCATCCGGTACGGCGGTGAACCCATCCGCGTCCGGGTGCTGCGCGACCGGAGCCTGATCTGCGAGGTGTTCGACAGCAGCAACACCGCACCGCACCTGCGGTACGCGGGGATGACCGACGAGGGCGGGCGCGGCCTGTTCCTGGTCGCGCAGCTGGCCGACCGCTGGGGCACGCGCTATCTGCCGGGCGGCAAGGTCATCTGGGCCGAACAGCCACTGCCGTGAGGCGATCGATCGAACGTGAGGCCGCAAGCCGAACAAAGCGCCCTGAAACGCCAGCCCGCGCCACCCCTTCCGCGCCATAGAAATATCTACGAGCATGCATATGCCGGATCGGCATGCCGACGACGGCCGTCGCCGGCATCCCCTGTCCTGCCCTGGGTTCCGCACGGACCCAGCGGACACCCCCGGAGCGGAAGATGACCGATCTGATCTGGACGCGCGGAGTCGAGTGGCTCGCCGCGGCGGCACCCGACCCCAAGGAGTGCAAGCGGCAGTGGGACCACGGCGACGGGATCGCGCTCCTCGAAGCCGGGCGGTTCTGGGACGTGGTGAGCGTGCCCGATCAACTGGGCCTGCTCACCCTGGACCTGCTGTGGCGGCCCTCGCTGCCGATCCCGGGCCCGACCCTGGTGGACACCGCCGCGCACCGGGTGGGGTTCCTGCTGCCGCCGGACCCCGGCAGCCGGTGGATCGGCGCGGGCCTGCGGCACGCGAGCAAGGGCTCCTGGGTGGCGGTACCGCCGCCGTACCGCTCGGCCCGGTACCTGGAGTGGCTGATCCCGCCGGACGGCACCGGCTCGCTGCACGCGCCCACCACCCTGGAGCTGGCGCTGCGCCAGGCGAACGGCACGCTGTCCGTGCTGGCGCCCCTGTGCGGTCAGTAGCGCGTCATGGGCACCGCTCCGCCGCGCACGCCCTCACCGGCAGCGCGGCGAAGGAGACCCACTGGACCTCGGAGGGCGCGGGCAGGCCGCCTTCCACCGAGCGCCGCTGCAGGGCGAGTCGGGTGTGGGCCGGGACGTGGCACCAGCCCCCGTTGGTGAGTTGGGCGTAGGAGTCGGGCGCGGGATCACTCGTCGGACGCGGCAGCGTCGCGCGGGAGGGTCGGTCCATGACCGACGCAACGGCCGGACCCGGCGGGTGGCACGCGCGCCCTCGGCCGCTCACCGGACCGGGTGAGCGTATCCCCCAAATGGCCCTGCACCACGGCACGGTGAGGTGACCTCGCGCATCGGCACGTCAACTCGCCGTCGCCACCTGCCGATTGTTTCGCTTGCCACCGAAGTGAACAGCCGGTGAGCAGTTTCGGCGCGAACTCCTATCACTTCGGGCGAGATCGGTCACCGTCGGTTGCAGTGTGCTGCGCGTGTGCTCACGGCGGGGCTTCGGGCCCTGTCCTGCCCCGACCTCCCCCGGAACCATTCGATGATCGAATTTCCGGTCCCGGTCGTCGGTGGTCCGGCCGCCGGCACGCTGTCCGCGCTCGCCCTCGGCACCGGTCTGCTGCGCGCACGCCGGCAACAGGCCCTGCTCCGGGGCCGAGACGACCGCCCTGTGCGCTCCCGGCGCTGTTCGACCGCTTCCCCGGCTGCGGCCGCCGTCGGCAAGCTGCGGCAGGTGCCGTCGTTCATCGCGTTCGGATGGCAGGAACCGCCGGTGCGGCTCGGCGGCTGACCCACCGGCCCGGACCGAGACGGCGCACGGGCGGCGTCCTCGCGTCACACGAACGCCGCCGGGGCGCGACCGGTCCCCCGTTCCGGTCGTGCCCCCGCGGTTCCTCGAAACTACGTGCAGGGCGGAGGCCTTGTGAATCGTGTCCATGCCCGTTTCGCGCGGCGGAGGACTCAACCGTGCACAGGTGAGTCCGGATGGCCCGGATTCGCCCCCGGCAGACCTGACTGGTCCAGGTCCCCGAGGGCGAGGTGGGCCAGCACCACCTCGTAGAGGTCGCAGCCGCCGTCCAGAAGTTGACGTTCGAGGACGGGCTCGGCGCTGCGCACGTGCTCGCGCACGGTCTGGGCGTGGACACCGAGCAGCTGTGCGGCCCGCTCGGCGTTGCCGCCGGCCGCGATCCAGGTGCGCAGGGTGCGGCGCAGGTCCCGGGCATCGGTGGCGAGACGGCCCAGCAGGTCGCCGGCCCAGGTCCGCAGGGCGGGGCCCGCCAGCAGCTCGCCGAACCCGTTCCCGGCCGCTCCGTCCCGGTCGCCCGGCACCTCCACAAGACCCGCCTCGGTGTTCAGCGCAAGGTGCACGGCGGCCCGCACCGTCAGGTCCGACAGGTCCGTGCGCAGCATGCCCTCGACGCGCTCCATCCGCGCGCGGACCGTGTTGCGGCTGACGCCGAGCACCTTGGCCGCGTTGACGGCGGTGAACTCCAGGCCCAGCCGGGTGGTGGCGAGCAGTTCGGCGCGGGTGTGGTGCGGCAGCCTGTCGAGAGGGCGCAGCAGGCGGACCGTCCAGCCGCGCAGGACGCCGGGGTCCATCAGGCGTTCGGGGTGGGTGCGCTCGGCGTAGACGGCCGACTTGTCCGGGCGGAAGTGCGCCACGGCGAGGGCGCTGACGGCCTGGCCGTAGGCGGTGGCGGTCTGGGCGAGGCTGTGCCGGGAGCTGCCGCCGATGTAGGTGTCCGGGCGGTCGTGCACCAGTGAGCGCAGTTCCGCCGCCGCCGCGTCGTCGGGCGTGACGACGATGACGTGCGCGTCCACGGCCGGGCAGCGCACGACGAGGGCCTGTTCCGAGGTCGCGCTCACGCACTCCTCGGCGAACCGGTCGCGGTCCTCGGGGCGGCTCTCGGCCACGTAGACGCAGGCGGTCTCGGTGTCGAGGAGGCCGGGCCAGAGGCCGGCGGCCACCCGGCGCGCGGAGACGATGTCCTCGACCATGAGCAGTTGCAGGATCGCCAGGCGCAGATCCGAGGTGGCACGGCGCAGCCGGTGTCCGGCGGCGGCGCTCCCCCGCGCCCGCAGCAGCAGTTCGAGCACCCCGGCGGTGTGGGTGACGATGTCGGAGGCGCGCCGGTCGAAGGGGGCGGGCCGGGACACGGCCAGCACTCCGGCCGAGGTGCCCTGCGGGAGTTCCACCCTGACCAGGCGCAGATGCCGGTCCCGGTCCTGGAGGGCGGCGGAGGCGATCCGGCCGGCGGCGATGTCGGCGACGACCGCCTCGTCGAGGGGTGCGCGGGCTCCCGCGAGCAGGGCCCCGGTGTCGTCCTGGAGCGACACGTCGGCGCGGGCGACCTCGGCGAGCCAGGCCACGACCTTGCGCACATCGCGCCCGGCCGGCCGCAGGTGGTCGAGCAGTTCCCGCTCCCACCCCGGATCCGTACCGTCCGCCACGTGCATGCGACGGCCCTCGTCCCCTCGGCCAGCCACGTCGGACCTGCCCCCTTCTCGCTGCTGCGTCCTTATCTCAGACATACCGCTCGGGACGTTACCTCACGGCCGGTCGACGGGCACGGGGCTGTCGCGGCCGGACGTCACGCCGACCGGGCGGCGCACGCGGGGCCGGGCTCCCCGCACGGCGGAGGCGGCCGATCGCGACCCGGCCGGGGGAACAGTCCGGACCCTGGTCTGCGGTGCCCGGCGAACGGCATAAGCTCGACGGATGGCGAAGTACTACGACGTGCATCCCGACAACCCCCAACCGCGGGCCATCGCCCAGATCGCGGAAAGCATCCGCTCGGGGGCACTCATCGCATACCCCACGGACTCCTGCTACGCGCTCGGCTGCCGGCTCGGCAGCCGTGACGGCATCGACCGGATCCGGGCCATCCGCAAGCTGGACGACCGGCACCACTTCACGCTGATGTGCCAGGACTTCGCGCAGCTCGGCCAGTTCGTCCGCGTCGACAACGACGTCTTCCGCGCGGTCAAGGCGTCGACGCCCGGCAGCTACACGTTCATCCTGCCCGCGACGAAGGAGGTGCCGCGCATGCTCCAGCACCCGAAGAAGAAGACGGTCGGCGTGCGCATCCCCGACCACGCCGTGACGCAGGCCCTGCTCGCCGAACTCGGCGAGCCGCTGCTGTCCAGCACCCTGCTCCTGCCCGACGAGGACGAGCCGATGACCCAGGGCTGGGAGATCAAGGACCGGCTCGACCACGTACTGGACGCGGTCGTCGACTCCGGGGACTGCGGCACCGAGCCCACGACGGTGATCGACTTCTCGGAGGGAGAGGCGGAGGTCGTCCGGCGCGGGGCGGGTGACGTCACCCGGTTCGAGTAGGCCGGCGGGCGGGCGGGGCAACCGTCGCGATGGCATGGACGCATGTCACGATGACGGTGATCGGGGCCCGTCGGGCCGACGGGTTCCTCGTCGCCGAACGCGAGAGAGGCAGCCCAGCCATGAACGCCGTGCAAGGAACGGACGTCGACATCCCCACCCCGGACGGCATCGCCGACGCCTATCTGACCCACCCGGCCGACGGCGTGCCGCATCCGGCGGTACTGCTCTACATGGACGCCTTCGGGCTGCGGCCGGCACTCAGGGCGATGGCCGACCGACTGGCGGCGGCGGGCTACACCGTCCTGGTGCCGAACGTGTTCTACCGCGGCGGGCGCACTCCGCTGTTCGACCTGCCGGAGTTCATGGACGACGCGTCACGCGGCGAACTGTTCCGGCACATCCGGCCGGTCATGCGGGAGCTGACGCCGCAGCGCGCGATGCGCGACGCGGGCGCCTGTCTGGACTGGCTGGCGGACCGGCCGGAGGCCGCCGACGGCCCGGTCGCCCTGACCGGCTACTGCATGGGCGCGCGTCTGGTGCTGCTCACCGCCGGCAGCTATCCGGAGCGCGTCGCTGCGGCGGCCGGTTTCCACGGCGGGCAGCTCGCGACGGAGGCGCCGGACAGCCCGCATCTGCTGGCGGACCGCATCACCGCTGAGATGTACTTCGGGCACGCCGACGAGGACCCGTCCCTGCCTCCCGAGCAGATCCGGCGCCTGGAGGAGGCGTTGACCGCACACGGCGTCCGGCACCGGTGCGAGGTCTATCCCGGCGCCCGGCACGGATTCACCCAGTCCGACACCTCGTCGTACGACGCCGAGGGGGACAAGCGCCACTGGGCGGCCCTTCTCGACCTCCTGGACCGCACCTTCTGACCCACCGTCCGCCCCTTCGGCGGCTGCCGCGCCCCCGGTCCGCGGGAGCCGCCGACTTCCTTTCCTGTCCTACTCATTGACATGACCGCGCCGTAACGCAACCCTGAGAGCGCTCTCAACACCAGGTACGGACCAATCCCCCCCCCACACCCGCACGGAGGTGGAGAGTGCTCACGATGCCCAAACACCGATGGCCGGCCGTGTCCGCGGCGGCGGCCCTGCTCGGCGCACTGCTCACATTCGGTACGTCGCCGCCCGCGGACGCGGCGGTGCCCGCCACGATCCCGCTCCAGATCACCAACGACTCGGGCCGGGGCGAGGCGCTCCACATCTACACCCTCGGCACGTCACTGACGACGGGTCAGCAGGGCTGGGCGGACGCGAACGGCACGTTCCACCCGTGGCCGGCGGGCGGCAACCCGCCGACCCCCGCCCCGGACGCCTCCATCGCGGGGCCGTCCGCCGGACAGTCCAGAACGATCCGGATCCCCAAGCTCTCCGGCCGGATCTACTTCTCCTACGGCCAGAAGCTGGACTTCCGGCTCACCACCGGCGGTCTGGTTCAGCCGGCCGTGCAGAACCCGAGCGACCCGAACCGCAACATCCTCTTCAACTGGTCCGAGTACACGCTCAACGACGCCGGTCTGTGGCTCAACAGCACCCAGGTCGACATGTTCTCCGCGCCGTACACGGTCGGCGTGCGGCGCGGGGACGGCGGTCTGAGCAGCACCGGCCGGCTCGAACCGGGAGGCTACAACGGGGTGTTCAACGCCCTGCGCGCCCAGTCCGGCGGCTGGGGCGGACTCGTCCAGACCCGCCCCGACGGAACCGTACTGCGGGCCCTTTCGCCGCTGTACGGAGTGGAGACCGGGGCGCTCCCGGCGTCGGTGATGAACGACTACATCAACCGGGTCTGGCAGAAGTACGCCACGACCACGCTGACCGTCACCCCGTTCGCGAACCAGCCCGGCACCAAGTACTTCGGGCGGGTCTCGGGCAACGTCATGAACTTCACCAACAGCTCCGGGGCGGTCGTCACCAGCTTCCAGAAACCCGACGCCGGCAGCGTCTTCGGCTGCCATCGGCTGCTGGACGCCCCCAACGACCAGGTCCGCGGCCCGATCTCCCGCACCCTGTGCGCGGGATTCAACCGCTCGACGCTGCTCACCAACCCCGACCAGCCGGACGCCTCGGCGGCGAACTTCTACCAGGACGCCGTGACCAACCACTACGCCCGGATCATCCATGACCGCATGGCCGACGGCAAAGCGTACGCGTTCGCCTTCGACGACGTCGGGCACCACGAGTCGCTCGTCCACGACGGCGCCCCGCAACAGGCCTATCTGACCCTCGATCCCTTCAACTGAACCGTCCCGTCGATCGCTCGAGGTAGCGTCCCGCACGCGGCACCGGCCGCGTGCGGGACTCGCCCGTTCCTGATCGGCTCGGCGTTGTTACGGTGCATCGGTGTCTGAATCCTCGCGCGATACCGTCAGCGGCGCCGGCTGGGGCAGCGCCGAACCCGGCTCCTACAAGCGGCTCCTGCCGCATCGGATCGAGAAGCTGCACTGGCTCGACCCGAGGACCATGTGGCCCGCCCGCAACGGCGTGCTCGCGTCGTGGTTCGGCGACCCCACGGGCGTCACCCGCGGCCGCCGGGTCGCCCAGCGGGCGGCGGCGGGAGCACCGGCCGACAAGGTGATCCGGCGCGAGGACCCGGACCGCTTCTCCTTCCTCGTCATCGGTGACACCGGCGAGGGCGACGAGCCCCAGTACGCGGTCGTACCGGGCCTGCTGAAGGCCGGTCAGGACACCCGGTTCGCGATCCTGGCCAGCGACGTGATCTACCCGGCGGGCGGCATCGACGACTACGGCAGCAAGTTCTTCCGCCCCTACCAGGACTACCGGGCGCCCATCTACGCGATACCCGGCAACCACGACTGGTACGAGGACCTCGACGGCTTCATGCGCGTCTTCTGCGACGACGCCCCGCCCCTGCCGCCGGGACCCGCGCCCCGGCCCCTCACCCGGGCCTGGCTGCGCTCACTGCTGTGGCACCGGTCGAAGCCCGCCGACGAACAGCGGCTCGCCGAGGCGCGGAAGCTGCGGTCCGCACCGGAGCAGCGGGCCGTCCAGCCGGGCCCGTACTGGGCGATCGACGCGGGACCGGTGCGGATCATCGGCATCGACACCGGACTGCTCGGCACCCTCGACGCCGAGCAGGGCGCATGGCTGCGGGAGGTGTCCCGGGACCCCCGGCCGAAGATCCTGATCACCGGTCAGCCGCTGTACGTGGACGGCGAGCACCGTCCCTGCGCCATCGAGGGCGGCGGCACCGTCGACGAGATCGTCCGTGACCCGCGGCACCGCTACGTCGCGGCTGTCGGCGGCGACATCCACAACTACCAGCGCTATCCGGTGAGGGTCGACGGCGACCGCACCGTGCAGTACGTCGTGGCGGGCGGCGGCGGGGCGTTCATGCACGCCACCCACACCATCGCGCGCGTGGACGTCGCGAACGTCACCGAGGAGGAGTTCCGCTGTTACCCGCTGCGCGGCGACTCCCTCGCCTTCTACAGCGGGCTCTACGGCCGACGGCTGCGCCTGCGCCGCTTCTTCACCCTCACCGAGGACGAGGCGACCACCGTCGTCGCCGACCGCCTGGGCATCACCCCGGCCCGCGCGCCGAGCCCGGCGGCCCGTGTCACCCGGCGCACCAGGCTGGTCGCCTCGCTGCTGGGCGCGGGCCGCCGGCCCGACCGCACGGCCCGGTTCCGGCTGCCCGTGCGCAAGATCTACACGCAGTTGTTCTCACCGGGCTCGGCGACGTACAGCCCGCCGTTCTTCAAGTCGTTCCTGCGGCTGGACGTCTCCCCGGAGGCGGTCCGGCTGCGCTGCTTCGCCGCCACCGGGAGCCGTGCGCAGGAGGTCGACCCCCCGGTCGAGGACGAGGTCGTCATCCCCCTGGCCTGATCCGGCCTGCCCTGACCGGGACGGCCGGTGTCACCAGCGTCCCGGTTCGGTGCCGACGACGGGTACCGACGGCCTGCCGTCCACCCCGACCGGCACGTCGCCCGCGAGCATCACCCGGTGCATGATCCGGGGGTGGTCGAGATGTGCGGTGTCGCCGGGCGCGAGGTGGATGGTGGCCCGGTTGTCCCAGAACGCCACACTGCCCGGCTCCCAGCGGAACCGGACCGTGTATTCGGGTCGCGTGGCCTGCTCCAGCAGCATCTCCAGCAGCAGCCGGCTCTCCGCGCGGGAGACGTCGGCGATCTGCTCCAGGTAGTACCCGTTGACGAACAGCACCCGCTCCCCCGTCTCCGGGTGGACGCGCACCAGGGGATGCTCTGCGGCGACCTGGTGATCCAGCAGGTGCCGGAGGTAGGCGTCGTCGCCGGGACGCGACTGGTAGCCGACGCCGAGCCGGTGCTCGGCGCGCAGCCCGTCGACGAACTCCCGCACCGGCGCGGACAGTCCGGCGTAGGCCGCCGCGAGATTCGCCCAGGTGGTGTCGCCGCCGTAGGGCGGCACGGTCTCCGCGCGCAGGATGGTCGCGGCCGGCGGGTCGACACGGGCGCCGTGGTCGCAGTGCCAGCCGCGCAGCGGCGTGTGCCTGCGGCGGCGCAGCCACTCGTCGTGCTCCATGCCGAACCGCCCGCCCAGTTCCAGCCGGTCCGCGGTCGTCTCGACCTCGGGAAAGCCCGCCGGGGACGCTCCCCCGCGCCGGCCGAGGACCACGGGTGCCCCGAACCGGCGGGCGAACGCCACGTGCCCGGCGTGGTCCAGCCGCTGCCCGCGGAAAAAAACGACCTTCCAGCGCAGCACCGCCGCGCGGATCGCCCTCACCTGGTCGTCGTCCGGACCGGCGGCCAGGTCCACCCCCGTGATCTCGGCCCCGATGTGCCCGGCGACCGGGCTGACTCCGATGCCCGCGGTCTGCTCCGCCGTGGCCTTGTCCGTCGTCATACGCGCTCCGATGGTCGTCCGTGTCGGGCCCCACGGAAGATCGTGACAGCGAAACCGCGGTGTGGCGACGGTGCCTCGCCCGCCGGCGGCGAGCCACCCGGTACGCCGCGGTCGCGCGCTCGCCCGGGTCGTCGCCGACGGCCGAACGGACCGGGGCCGGTTCAGCGCAGCCGGCGCTCGAAGAAGTCCATGATGGTGGTCATCGAGTCCCGCCAGCGGGCGTAGAACGTGTGGCCCTCCCCGGCGTACTTCACCAGACGGACGTCCTTGCCCGCCGCCTCGAACGCCGCGGCGGTCCGTTTTGACCACCTCAGGGGGCAGGTGTCGTCGGCGGTGCCGTGGTGGATCAGCAGCGGTTCGGTGACCCGGTCGACACAGGTGGCGGGCGAGATCTCCCGTCAGAAGACGGGATTCTCCCGCGGGCTGCCGTGTTCGGCCTCGATACGCGCGACGACCGGGTCTCCGTCGCGGCGCTGGAAGTGGTCGAGGTTCTCGTCGGGTCGTGAGCTGACCGGCGCGTAGACCACGGCGGCGTCCACCAGTCCCGGCGCCACGACCAGCGTGTCGTACACGACGACGCCGCCCATCGACCGGCCCAGCAGGCCGATCCGGTCGCCGTCGATCTCCGGCGGCCCGACGAACGCAGCGCGCGCCGCGGCGATGACGTCCTCGGTGTAGCCGAGCCGCAGGTCGACGTCGTTGTCGGGGTCGTCGTCGGAGCCGACGTGGTTACGGTGGTCGGTGTGCAGGACGACATAGCCGTTGCGGGCCAGCAGGTCCTGCTCCCGGGCGAGTCCGCGGCCGGTGGTGTACACGTCGGGATCGATGTAGCCGTGCGCCAGCACGAGGGCCGGGAAGGGGCCCTTGCCGGCGGGGACGTTCATCAGGCCGGAGATGGTCAGACCGTTTGCCTCGTAGGTGACCGCGTACTGGGTGTAGGCGTCGGTGCGCAGCCGTACCGTGCCGAGCCGGAGCCCGGATCCGCGGTGCTCCCGCGCGACGAGGCCGGGAATCGACACGAAATGGGGCGGCTCGGCGCCGGGTGTCTCCGGAACCGTGCTTCGCGTGGGCGTGGGTGTCGGCGGCGGCGCGGTGTGCTCGGGGCCGGCGCCGCCGCCCGTGCATCCGGTCCCGGCCGCCAGCACCAGGCAGACGGTGACGCAGTCCTTGCCCAGCAACCGCATGCCGCCGGTATCACCGGTGGGGCAGGCCCGCGTCAGGGTCCGGCGCGGTCAGGTCCGCGCGGCGCGCAGTGCAGCCAGTGCCCGGTCGGCGTGCGTGTTCATGCGCAGTTCGCTGCGGACGACCTCCAGCACCGTGCGGTCCTGCGCTATCACGAACGTGACCCGCTTGGTGGGGGCCAGCTGGAATCCCCGCTTGACTCCGAACCGTTCCCGGACCGTGCCCTCGGTGTCGGAGAGCAGCGGCATCCCGAGCGTGTGGCGTCCGGCGAACTCCTGCTGCCGGTCCACCGGGTCGCCGCTGACACCCACGGGCCGGGCGCCGACGGCGGCGAACTCGGCCGCGAGATCACGGAAGTGGCAGGCCTCGGCGGTGCACCCGGGAGTCAGGGCGGCGGGGTAGAAGAACAGCACCACCGGCCCCTCGGTGAGGAGTTCGGACAGGCGGCGCGGTGTGCCGGTCTCGTCCGGCAACTCGAAGTCCTCGACCTTGTCTCCGGTGACCGGCTGGGACGGGGGCACGGTTCCTCCTTCGGCGGTCCTCCTCCGAGTACCTGACGGAGGATGTTACTGACGGGGAGGAAGGCTTCGAACAGCGGGGGGCTCCTCGCCGCGCGGGCCGGGCCCGGCGGTCGTGCGTCCTCGGTGTGCGGCCGCAGGCAGCGGCGGAGGACGACGCGGCACGCGCCGGTCGCCGGGTGCCCGTCCCGAGTCGGCGGATCAGGGGGTGGTCGCCTCGGCGGCGGAACGCTGCTCGGTGTCGTCGTCGGAGGTCACGGCGAGGAAGTCGTCGACCATGCGGTGGAAAAGGGTCGCGAGCTGCCGCAGTTCCTCCGGCGACCAGTGGGCCAGGGCCATCTGCATGCCCCGGGCGCCGACGTCCCGGATCCGCGCGATGGCCTGCCGGCCGGCCGAGGTCAGCTCGATGCGCTGGGCGCGGCGGTCGTCGGGGTCGGGCACCCGGGAGACGTACCCGGCCTTCTGGAGCTGCTGCACGGTACGCGTCACGTGCGACGCCTCCACGCCGAGCCGGTTGGCCAACTCCCCCGGGCGCAGCGGCTCCGAGTCCGCGATCTGACGCAGCAGCGCGACGGCGGCCCGGTCCAGCGGAACCTCCGCCAGGGCCATCAGCCGGTCGTGCTGCCGGGCGCGGGTGCTGAGGTAAGTGATTCTGGTCAGCGCCCGCTCGATCTCGATCACTTCGGGGGAAGCGGAGGCAGGGGGGAGCGGCGGCGACGACATGGCAACCACTCTACCATCTTGTTGCGTAACTCAAGTAATTTGCGGCTCGGGAAAGCCGGGCCGCACATGGGGCACCGGGCCCGCCGCCCCACCGCGGTCCGGTCGGACGGGACCGGCGCCCGGCACCGCCTCCCGGGACCCGGGCGCGGACACCGGCTCCCGCCGGCTCGCGCCCGCCGCGACAGCCTGCCGCCGCACCCGGACCGTCCGCCGCGGCATCCCGACGGAGAGCACCCCGCCACCCGGTAGCCGGTGCGGTACGCCGCCACGAACCGGCGTTCCGCCAGGTCGCCCTCCACGACGGCAGCTCCGTCGTGATCAGACAGCGCCGTGGCGCGAAGTGCTCCGGCTCGTGGAGTGACACACGCACGCCGTTCTCCCGGTTCGTCCTTCGTCGATCGGCATCCGTCATCCGTCATCGGCCGTCGGCCGTCCGTCGGCGTCGTTCCCCGGGCCTCGTCTCCTCGACGTCTCGGTTTCGTCGTCGCCCCGACAGCACGGTCCGTCGTTCCTGTCGGCTCGTGGTCCACTCCCGTGGCCCGCGATCGCCGTGGACGGAGCCATCATGCGCGAAGGGCTGTCGTCCCGCGGACGCGCCGGAGCCGCCGCGGCTGCTCCGGTCGGGTGACCTCGCCGCGAGCGGATCCCGGGGCACCACCCGACTGCCGCCGTACCCCGACCCCCGGGCACGGGAAAAACAGATCACATGACCATCCGTGTGCTGCTCGCCGACGACCAGGCCCTGCTGCGGGCCACCTTGCGCCTTCTGATCGACTCCTGCGACGACATGGAGGTGGTGGACGAGGCCACCGACGGTGCCCAGGCGATCGAACTCACCCGCACCCACCGGCCCGACGTCGTCCTGCTGGACGTCCGTATGCCCGGCACCGACGTCCTGACCGTCACGTCCGCGCTCTGCGGTGACCCGGAGCTGTCCGCCGTTCGGGTGCTCATCCTGACGACCTCCGAACTCGACCGCGACGTCGCGCGGGCGCTGGCGGCCGGCGCGAGCGGCTTCCTGGGCACGGACGTCACCGCTGACGCATTCCTCGAAGGGGTACGGACGGTGACCTCGGGACAGGCGCTGCTCTCCCCGCTCGCGACCCGCGCGCTGATCACCCGCTTCCTGGCCAACCCCACCGACGAGTTCCGGCTCGCCACCCCCGAGGACCTCGTCGCGCTCAGCGCCCGTGAACGCGAGGTGCTCGGCCGAGTGGCCGAGGGCCGCTCCGACACGGAGATCGCCGAACGGCTCGGCTTCGACGCGGCGGAGGTACGCGCGCACATCCACCAGGTCAGAACGAAGCTGGGCGCCCGGGACCGGGCGCAACTGGTCGTCATCGCCCACCAGTCGGGCCTGCTGGGAGCCGCGCCGCCGCTGCTCACCGCCCTGTGAGCCCACCGCCGTTCAGGGGAACCTCGCGGCCGGGGCGCGTGACGCCGCCCCGACCCGTCGAGATCTAGGCCGTGACCCTGCCGCTGATCGCCCCCATGCTCGCCACGCCGGGCACGCTGCCGCCCGCCGCGCAGGACGCGCGGTGGGCGTACGAGACGAAGCAGGACGGCCAGCGCGCCGTGGTCTATCTGCCCGGTGACGGCAGCGTGCTGCTGCGCGCCCGTTCGGGTGAGGACATCACCGCCGCCTACCCGGAGCTGCTGCCGCTGGGCGGCGCCCTCGGCACCACGCCGGCGGTGCTGGACGGCGAGGTGCTGGCCCTGGACGAACGGGGACGCGCCGACTTCCAGTTGCTCCAGTCGCGGATGGGCCTCGCCCACGCACCGGCGCGGGCGGCCCGCCGCGCGGCGCAGCAGCCGGTCCACCTCGTGCTGTTCGACGTGATGCACCTGGCGGGTGACCCGCTGGTCGGGCAGTCCTACGTCCGCCGCCGGGCGCGGCTGGAGGGGCTGGGCCTCGACGGTCCGTTCTGGTCGACGCCGGGCGCGCTGGTCGGCCACGGCGAGCAGGCCCTGCGCGCCACCCTCGAACACGGCCTGGAGGGCCTGGTCTGCAAACGGCTGGACTCGGTGTACGAACCGGGTGTGCGCTCCCGTGCCTGGATCAAGATCCGCAACATGAAGGGGGAGGACGTCGTCGTCGGCGGCTGGCTGCCCGGCAAGGGGCGGCTGACCGGCCTGCCGGGTTCGGTGCTGGTCGGCCAGTACGACGGAGCCGGCCGGCTGCGCTACGTCGGCAACGTGGGGACCGGCTGGAGCGAGACCGAGCGGAGCGAGCTGGCCGAACTGCTGCGAACGCAGTCGAGCGACACCTGCCCCTTCGATCCCGTCCCGGCGGTGGCGGGCGCGCACTGGACGCTGCCCCGGCTGGTCGGCGAGGTCCGCTACAGCACACGCACCAGGAACGGGCTGCTGCGCCAGCCGTCCTGGCTGCGACTGCGGCCCGACCTCACGCCCGAGGAATCCACGGCCGTCCTGCCGGAGCATCTGCTCTGACACTGCCTCAGGAACAACTATTGGGCTGTCCTTCACCAGGGTGACGCCTGCGACCTCTTGGCGCGGGAGGGAAATGCGGGGAAGCTGAACTGCCCTTTCCCCCACAGCCGTTGGGCTGCGCCCGCACCTGGAGGAGGACGCAGTGTCGTCTCAGAGATCCGCCACCCACCGCAGAAGGTGGCTCACCGTCGTGGCCGGCGCCGCCGCGCTGGTCATCGCCTTCCCCGCCACCGCGTTCGCCGCGCCGCCGCCGGGGCTGCCGGTGAACGCCGACGCCCAGGAACTGGCCTACCAGCCGGCCTTCGACTACGACACGGACGGCTGCTACTCCACGCCCGCCATCGGTGTCGACGGCACCGTCAACAGCGGCCTCAACCCGACCGGCGCACTCAACGGCAACTGCCGGGACGCCTCGGACCTGGACAACACCAACAGCTACTCGCGCTACAAGTGCAACAACGGCTGGTGCGCCTACCTGTACGGCCTGTACTTCGAGAAGGACCAGGCGCTGCCGGGCACCAGCCTCGGCGGTCACCGCCACGACTGGGAGCACGTCGTGGTGTGGGTGCAGAACAGCCAGGTGCGGTACGTCTCGACGTCCAACCACGGCTCGTTCACCGTGCACAACGCCTCGCAGATCCGCTTCGAGGGCACCCACGCGAAGGTCGTCTACCACAAGGACGGCATCAGCACGCACTGCTTCCGTGCCGCGACCGCCAACGACGAGCCGCCGGAGAACCACAAGGGAACGTGGCAGTACCCGCCGCTGGTCGGCTGGAACGGCTACCCGGCGGGCCTGCGCGACAAGTTGACCTCGTACAACTTCGGCAGCGCCAACTTCGGGCTGAAGGACGGCAGCTTCAACTCCCACCTCGCCACGGCGAAGCCGTCGGGCATCCCGTTCGACCCGAACGGCTGACGGGACCCTCGGCCGCCCCGGTCCGGTCGGCCGGCCGAGGCGGAACGGTGGCCCGGCCGGCTTTCGCGCACCCCCGGGGATACGTCTCCGGGGGTGCGCCGCAGCCACTATCGTGTCCGCATGTCCGTCCCCGAAGTGATCCGCATCGTCTCCCGCGACTCGCCCATGGCGCTCGCCCAGGTGGAGCGTGTGCGTGCCGAACTCGCCGCCCTGTACCCCGAGGTGCGCACCACCGTCGTGCCGGTGAAGACCACCGGCGACAAGTGGATGGGCGATCTCGCGAAGGTCGAGGGGAAGGGCGCGTTCACCAAGGAGGTCGACGCCGCGCTGCTGGCCGGCGAGGCCGATCTCGCGGTGCACTGCGTCAAGGACGTGCCCGCCGACCGGCCGCTGCCCGCGGGAACGGTGTTCGCCGCGTTCCTGAAGCGCGACGACATCCGCGACGCCCTCGTGCATCCGGACGGACTCGCCCTCGACGTGTTGCCGCCCGGCACCCGGATCGGCACCTCTTCGGTGCGCCGGGTGGCGCAGTTGGCCGCCACCCACCCGCACCTGGAGTGCGTCCCCTTCCGCGGCAACGCCAACCGGCGGCTGGCGAAACTCGCCGCCGGGGAGGCGGACGCGCTGCTGCTGGCCGTCTCCGGCCTGGAGCGCATCGGACGCCCCGACGTGATCAGCGAGGTCCTCTCCCCCGAGACGATGATGCCGCCGATCGGCGCGGGCATCCTCGCGCTGCAGTGCCGTGAGGGCGACCTGGACCTCATCGACGCGGTCAGCGCACTGGGCGACCCCGCCACCCACCGGGAGGCGACGGCGGAACGCATGTTCCTGCACGTGCTGCAGGGCCACTGCAACAGCCCGATCGCCGGTTTCGCACGGGTGGACCACGGCGGCGAGCTGTCGCTGCGGGCCTGCGTCTTCACCCCTGACGGCAAGACCCGGCTCAACGCCCACGAGTGGGCCGGCCGCCTCGACCCGGCCACCCTCGGCACCTCGGTCGCCGTGGCGCTGCTGCGTCAGGGCGCCCGCGAGATCATCGACGGCATCCCGCACTGAACCGGACGGTCAGGCGGTGCCGCCCTCCGCCTGGCCGCGCAGGAAGTTGCTGACCTGGTGGGCGAGGCTCTCCCGGCCCGCGGCGGACGGTGCGCGCCCGGCCCCCTCGGGCAGTCCCGTGCCGCCCGCCCACAGCCGGCGCTCGGTCCAGTCCTCGTCCACCCTCAGCTGCACCTGGACGTCCACCCGCTCCAGGGCCGCCTCCGGTCCGGCGGCGTACAGGACGGCGGTGGCGCGGCGCAGCGGGTACACGTCGTAGCCCTCGATGAACTGGGAGTTGCGCCAGTCCAGGAAGGCGCTCTCCCCGTCGGGGCCGATCCGCACGTCGATCTGGCCGTCCTCGAGATGAACGCAGAAGCGGCTGTCACCGCGGTTCTCGACGGTCACGCGGAGCCGGAAGTACGTCAGCCCCTCGGCGGCGTCGTCGCGTCCTCGCGGCGGCTCGGCCGGCTCCAGGCGGTGGACGCGGACGCGCAGGCCGGCATGCTCGTCGTACTCCTGCCAGTCCCCGACCACGTTCGGCTCGTACACGGTGCACCTCTCGAACTCTCGAAGCTGCTTCCTATCCGTGGGCTCAGCGCACTGTCAAATGAGCAGAATGCGCTGTGGCCAGGGATTTCGCCCGAATGATCGCTGATCAAGCGCTGCGCTGGGAGAATCCGCGAGTGCCGGTCGGCGGGCGTGCCGCACATCACGTCCGGTCGGGTGATCAGCGGGCGAGCCGGCCCAGCAGCGAGGAGGCCGCGGCGATGCCCAGCGCGGCGGCGACGGCCAGCACCGCGAAGTCCGGTCCGAGATGCGCGGGGGTGCCGAGCAGCAGTCCGCGCAGGGCGTCGACCTGGTAGCTCAGCGGGTTGATCCTGCTGACCACCTGGAGCCAGTCCGGCATGACGGAGACCGGGTAGAGGGCGTTGGAGCCGAAGAACAGCGGCATCGTGATCGCCTGTCCGATGCCCATCAGGCGGTCCCGGCTGCGCACGATGCCGGCGATGGTCATCGACAGGCAGGCGAAGAAGGCCGAGCCGAGGACGACGGCGGCCGCGACACCGAGCAGCCGCAGCGGGTTCCAGGTCAGGCTCACACCGAGCAGGGCGGCGATGACGATGACGACGACCGCCTGGACGAGCGCCTTCACCCCGGACGCGAAGGCCTTGCCGGTGACGAGGGCGGAGCGCGGGGTGGGGGTGACCAGCAGCTTGTTCAGGACGCCGGCGTCGCGCTCCCAGATGATCTGGATGCCGTAGAAGATGGCGATGAACATGGCGGACTGGGCGATGATGCCGGGTGCGAGGTAGTCGATGTAGGGGACGCCGCCGGTCGGGATCGCCTTGATGCGGGTGAAGGTCTGGCCGAAGATCAGCAGCCACAGGGCGGGCTGCACGGCCCGGGTGTACAGCTCGGTGCGGTCGTGGCTGAGTTTCTGGAGTTCCACGGCGCACATCGCCACGACCCGGGCGGGCAGCAGCCGCCAGCCGGGCCTCGGCGCGGGCGGGCTGACCAGCAGCCCGAGGTCGCTGCGGTCGTGGTCAGCCGACGCGGCGGGCGGTGCGGCGGGTGCTTCGGACATCGCGGAACCCTCCTGACAGCTCATCGAGGCCCCGGCCGGCCACGTCGCGGAAGACGTCCTCGAGGGTGGCTGCCGCCGCGGCCGTGCCGCCCTCGGCCCGCCTGCGCTCGCCCAGGCCACGGCGCAGCGCGGCGGGGGTGCCGAGGGCCCGGATCCGCCCGCGGTGCATCAGACCGACCCGGTCGCAGTACTGGTCGGCCTCGTCCATGTAGTGCGTGGTGACCAGGACGGTCATGCCGGTGGCGGCCCGGACGGCGTTGATGCGGTCCCAGACGCTCGTGCGGGCGATCGGGTCGAGGCCGATCGTGGGCTCGTCGAGGATCAGCAGGCGAGGCGCGCTGACCAGCGCCTGGGCCAGTTCGAGCCGGCGCACCATGCCACCGGAGTAGGTGCCAGCGAGCCGGTCGGCGGCGTCGTCGAGATCGACCGCGGCGAGCGCCTGCCGGACGCGTTCGGCCCGCTCACGGCGGGGCACGTCGAAGACCCGGGCGAACAGGGCGACGTTCTGGCGTCCGGTGAGCGCGGCGTCGGCGGACAGCTGCTGCGGTACGTAGCCGAGGAGCCGCCGGACCGCCATGCGCTCGGTGGCTGCGTCGTGCCCGAAGACGCGGACCGTTCCCGGCGGGAGCGGCAGCAGGGTGGTGACGCAGCGGATCGCGGTGGTCTTCCCGGCGCCGTTGGGGCCGAGCAGTCCGAAGACCTCGCCCTCCCGCACGGTCAGGTCGAGCCCGTCTACCGCCTTCGTGCCGCCGAAGGCGTACGTGAGTCCCTGGCAGGTCAGCGCCTCGACGGGTTCCCTCGTCATGGGTCCCGCTCCTCCTCCCGCAGTCCGGCGGCGAGCCGGCGCAGCGCCGGGAGGGCGGCCCCCAGTGCCTCCCGGTCCGCCTCGTCCAGGCCGGCCACCTGCCGGCGCACGAGGGCGGCGCGCCGGCGCTGCCACTCGCCGAGCCGGGCCTCGGCGGCTCGGGTCGGCAGCAGCCGGGCGGCCCGGCGGTCGGCGGGGTCCGTCCCGCGGAGCAGGTAACCCTGCCGGACCAGCCGGTTGACCAGCGTCGAGACCGAGTTGCCGGCCAGGAACAGCTCACGCGCGGCGTCCGAGATCCCGATGCCGGGACGGTTCGCGACCAGCCGCAGCAGCTCCACCTCGGCACCGCGCAGGGGCGGGTCGGGCATCTCGCCGCGCAGCCGGCGGCGGATCAGCCGCTGGACCCCGACGAGCGTGTCTGCCAGTTCCTCGGGGAAGGTCTCCCGGTCCCGGTCCATGCTTCCCAGATTACGTCTGTGTCAGAGCTAAATGCTCCAAGAGCGGGTCAAGGCTGCCGGGAGGTCGACGGTGCGGAGCCGGGCCGTCACAGGGCGTCGCTCTATTCGCGAAATGCGTTTCGTCCGGTTTTTCCGGGGAATTCCCATATAAGTGCTTCGGACAGGAGGCACGTTCCGTGGGAGCCGGCTCGCCGACCCCTGTGTTTCGTGCGTCCGATCGCGCCCCCACGGTGTCTGTCCACCCGGCACCTGCTGAGGGAGGCGCGCGTCATGCGTACCGCCAGCAGAACAAGGCAACATCCCCACGACGACGCCCCGGACACGGCGGCCGACTTCGTACGGCTCCAGCAGCTCCCGGAAGGTCCCGAGCGCAAGGCGCTCCGCGACGAACTGGTGCGGTTGTGGCTGCCCATGGCGGAACGCATCGCCGTCCGGTTCCGCGGCCGCGGCGAGGCGTTGGAGGACCTGTACCAGGTCGCGGCGCTGGGACTCGTCAAGGCCGTCGACCACTACGACCCGGCCCGGGGCCGCGCCTTCGAGGCGTACGCCGTCCCCACCGTGACCGGTGAGATCAAGCGCCACTTCCGCGACCACATGTGGACGCTGCACGTGCCGCGCCGCGTGCAGGACCTGCGCAACCGGGTGCGCCGCGCCTCCAAGGAGCTGTCCCAGACCA
This sequence comes from Streptomyces cadmiisoli, assembly GCF_003261055.1. Lineage (NCBI taxonomy): Bacteria > Bacillati > Actinomycetota > Actinomycetes > Kitasatosporales > Streptomycetaceae > Streptomyces > Streptomyces cadmiisoli. The sequence continues at coordinate 7,897,461 of NZ_CP030073.1, read as the reverse complement.
CCTCGGGGCGCGCCCCGACGGTCGCCGAGATAGCCGAGCACGCACAGCTCACCGAGAGCGAGGTGCGGGTCGGCATGGAGGCCCTGGAGTGCTTCACGGCCCTGTCCCTCGAAGCCGAGATGCCCGGCACCGACGGTTACGCCCTCGCGGACGCGATCGGCGGCCCCGACCCGCGCTACGACGTCGTCGTGGACCGGGTCGCCGTCGCGCCCTGCCTCCAGGCCCTGCCGGAGCGTGAACGCACCATCCTCTACCTGCGCTTCTTCCGCGGCATGACGCAGAGCTGCATCGCCGAGCAGCTCGGCATATCGCAGATGCACGTCTCCCGGCTGCTGAGCGCCTGCTTCGCGCGGCTGCGTGAGGAGCTGCTGACCGGGACGCCGCGCTGACGGCCTCACTCGGGCGGCGCGCCGGGAACCTGTCGGGGACCGCGCCGGTCCAGCGCCTCCTCCAGCTCGACGCGGATCTCCGGCGGCAGTTCCCCCTTCCGGCCCCAGATCAGAATGAGTTCCGCGACATTGCGGAGTTTGATGTTCGTGTGCTGGGAGACCTGCTTCAGCACGGCCCACCCTTGATCCGGCGTGACCCGGCCCAGGGCGACGATCATGCCGATGGCCTGGTCCACCACGGCATGGGAGGCGAGGGCTTCCTTCAGCTGGGCCACTTCCTCCTGGAGTTCCCGCAGCCGGTCCCCGGCGTCACCGGGGTCGGGTGGTACTCGCGTCACCCGTCCATGGTCCCATCGGGGCCGTGCAGTGCCACCGGGGTACTCGGCAGGCGGGCGGACCGGTTCCGGTTGGACACTGGACGCAGACCGGTGGCTGCCGGTCCACGAGACGAGGACGACTGACTGCCATGAGACACGACACGACGCCCGCCTCTCGCTCGGCGGAAGTCCTCTCCACGCACCACATCTACGGTGCGCCCTGCTGGGTCAGCCTGACCAGCCGCGACGTGCGGGCCACCGAGGAGTTCTACACGGCCGTCCTGGGCTGGCAGTGGCGCAAGGCCAAACTCGGTGACCATTTCCGGATCGCCCTGGCGGACGGCTCGCCGGTCGCCGGGATCGCGGCGGTGGCCGCGATGTGGCAGATGGCGGTGGCCTGGACGCCGTACTTCGCGGTCCGCAGCGCCGACGAGGCCGTGGGCCGGGCCCAGGAGCGGGGCGGTACGGCGGCCGTCGGGCCGATCTCCCTGCCGCCGGGCCGGGCGGCCCTGCTGGCCGACCGGGACGGTGCGACCTTCGGCATCTGGGAGGGGGCGCTCGTCCCCAACTGGGAGAGGTGGCGCCGCTCCGCACCGGCCTTCATCCGGCTGCACACCCGTGACGCCTTCGACGCCGCGATCTTCTACGGGGAGGTGCTCGGCTGGGCCTCCGCGCCGCAGGGGTGCTGCGAGGTGACCTACGAGGGCGACGAGGTGGTCCTGCGCAGCCACGGGGACGTGATGGCCCGGATCGAGTCGGGCGCGCTGGGAGCCGCCCCGGACCCCACCATCCGTCCGCACTGGCAGGTCCACTTCACGGTCAGCGACGTCGCGGCGTGCGCCCGGGCCGCGGAGGCCCATGGCGGCAGCGTCCTGCGCGAGACGGACGACGAGGCGATCCTGCGCGACGCCGACGGTGCGCAGTTCACCGTGACGTCGCACCGGTCGCCGTGACACCGGGCCGGAGCGGCCCGTTCAGCCCGCGTTGCGCGACGGCCGCGAGAGCAGGACGAGACTGCGCGCCTCGACCGGTACGAGGGTGCCGCCCTTGTGCTCCCGCTCGTCCGGGGTGCCCTGCGGATCGGCCGTGTCGATCAGGGCCGTCCAGCGTTCGCCGTACGTGACGTCGGGCAGCCGGAAGTCCATCGGCTCCCAGTAGCTGTTGAGGAGCAGCAGGAAGGAGTCGTCGGTCACGCGGCGTCCGTGGGCGTCGGGTTCGGCGATGGCGTCGCCGTTGAGGAAGACGCCGACGGAGTGCGCGTCGGAGCGCCGCCAGTCCTGGTCGGTCATCTCGCCGGCGTCGGGCAGCAGCCACACCAGGTCGGGCAGCGGCTGTCCCGCGTGCGTCACCGTCTCGCCCCGGAAGAAGCGGCGGCGGCGCAGTACGGGGTGCGCGGCGCGCAGGGCGATGACGTAGCGCGTGAAGTCCCGCAGCTCGCGCTGGGTGTCGGTGAGCCGCCAGTCGATCCAGGAGACCTCGTTGTCCTGGCAGTAGGCGTTGTTGTTGCCTCGCTGGGTGCGGCCGATCTCGTCACCGTGGCCGAGCATGGGGATGCCCTGCGACAGCAGCAGCGTGGCGAGGAAGTTGCGCTGCTGGCGGCCGCGCAGCTCCAGGACCGCCGGGTCGCGCGTCTCGCCCTCGGCACCGCAGTTCCAGGACCGGTTGACGCTCTCGCCGTCCCGGTTGCCCTCGCCGTTGGCCTCGTTGTGCTTGTCGTTGTACGACACCAGGTCGCGCAGGGTGAACCCGTCGTGCGCGGTGACGAAGTTGACGCTGGCGCGCGGTCGGCGCCGGCTGTGCTGGTACAGGTCGGAGGAGCCGGTCAGGCGGGAGGCGAACTCCCCCAGCGTGTGCTCCTCGCCCCGCCAGAAGTCCCGTACGGCGTCGCGGTACTTGCCGTTCCACTCAGACCACAGCGGCGGGAAGTTGCCGACCTGGTAGCCGCCCTCCCCCACGTCCCACGGCTCGGCGATGAGCTTGACCCTGCTGATCACCGGGTCCTGCTGGATCAGGTCGAAGAACGCCGACAGCCGGTCCACCTCGTGGAACTGCCGGGCCAGCGTGGCCGCGAGGTCGAAGCGGAAGCCGTCGACGTGCATCTCGGTGACCCAGTACCGCAGCGAGTCCATGATCAGCTGAAGGACGTAGGGATGCCGCATCAGCAGGCTGTTGCCGGTGCCGGTGGTGTCGTAGTAGTGCCCCCAGTCGCCGTCCACCAGGCGGTAGTACGAGGCGTTGTCGATGCCGCGGAACGACAGCGTCGGGCCCTTCTCGCTGCCCTCGGCGGTGTGGTTGTAGACCACGTCGAGGATCACTTCGAGCCCGGCCGCGTGCAGCGCCTTGACCATCGACTTGAACTCGGCGACCTGCAGGCCCCGCGACCCGTGCGCGGCGTAGGCGTTGTGCGGCGCGAAGTAGCCGATCGTGTTGTAGCCCCAGTAGTTGGACAGGCCCCGGTCCTGAAGGTGACCGTCCTGCACGAACTGGTGCACCGGCATCAGTTCCACCGCGGTCACGCCCAGCGAGACCAGATGCTCGACGACGGCGGGGTGGGCGAGTCCGGCGTAGGTGCCGCGCAGCTCGGGCGGCACGTCCGGGTGGGTGCGGCTCAGCCCCCGCACATGCGCCTCGTAGATCACCGTGTCGGCGTACGACCGCTGCGGCGCCCGGTCGTCGCCCCAGTCGAACGCCGCGTCGGTCACCACGCCCAGCATGGTGTGCCCGGCGCTGTCCGCCGGGTCGGGGCCGCTCGCCGAACGCTCGTACAGCGAGGGGTGGTTGTCGATCTGCCCGTCGACGGCCGTGGCGTACGGGTCGAGCAGCAGCTTGGCCGGGTTGCACCGCTGGCCCATGGCCGGGTGCCAGGGACCGTGCACCCGGTAGCCGTAGCGCTGCCCGGGTCCGACGCCGGGCAGGTAGCAGTGCCAGACGAAGCCGTCGACCTCGGTCAGCGGGACCTCGCGGTGCCGTCCGCGGTCGTCGACCAGGACCAGCTCGACCCGTTCGGCGACCTCGCTGAACAGGGCGAAGTTCGTCCCGTTGCCGTCGTGGTGGGCACCCAGCGGATAGGGGTGCCCGCTCCAGGCCGGCACCCCGTTCTTCCGGCGCGGCTGCTTCGTCACCGGGCGTCCTCCAGGGCGCCGTGCGCCGGGTTCGTCGGGCCGGCCAGTGTGACGGCCGGGAGTTCGCGGGGCACCTGGAGCCCCTCGCGCAGATTCGGCGCGGGCGCCTTCGGCACCAGCGGGACACGCTGGCCGGCACGGGCCCGCTGGGAGAACCAGATGACCTTGCTGCCGGTGTCGGTGGCGCAGCAGCCCCAGCCGTCGCTGGTGGCGGCGATGTGCTCCAGGCAGGCGCGGAGGTCCTGGTCGGGACGCAGGTCGCGGTCGTCGCCGCCGACGGCGGTGATCAGGTGCTGGCGGTTCCACCACATCTCGATCGACGTGTGCTTGTCGGTCGCGTGCCGGTCGATGGCCCTCAGCAGCAGTTCCGCACCGCCGCAGACGGACTCGGCGAGCATCTCCAGGTTCCAGTACCTGAGGTGGGCGGCCAGGATGCGGCTGACCTGTCCGACACGTTCCGGACTCACTTCCACGTCCAGGTGGTAGTAGCAGGGCACTGCGGTCTTCATCGTCGTGGCTCCTCACCAGCGAGGCTCTCGCTTCCCTCGCCCTAGCGGGCCGACCCCCGGACACGAAGCGTGAACATTGATCGCTTCTGAGTCATCTCAACAGTGGGGCTGCTAGCCCATCCGTGCAACACGAGCAGAAGACCCCGGATGGTTGAAGCTCTAACAAGACGTTCAGTCACCAACCGTGCACCATGAGTAAAGGCCTCGATCGCCGCAAACGGATCCGTGCCCCTGTGCGCGCACGGCCGCCGGCCCGACCGTCGGGAACGTGCCCATCGAGCGCCCGGAAGGTGACACGGCGCCATGCTGCTACCCGCCAGAGCCGAAGTCGCCCGGCAACTGCGGCGTTACCGGGCCTGGGAACGCGTGATGCTGGCCTCCCCCGCCGACCTCGCGGTGCGAGCCACCTTCGAGGACTCCGGCTACACCCTCTGCGTGCTGATGGGAAAGCGCTGCGCACGCGAGGCCGCCGAGGCGGCCGAGCACTATCTGCGCGCCGGCCAGGCCGGTTATCTGCGTGAGCAGTTGGGCCGTCCACGCCGCCGTCGTGTCCATCGGCGAGGCCCCCCTGCGGGCAGGCGTTCCCGGGCGGGGCTGTAGTCCCCTTCCGGTGCAGGATCCCGAGCCGGGCCGAGGGGCCCGGCTTTGATGACGGCGGAGGTGAGATCCATGAGTACGACCGAGGCCATCGGCCGCATCCCCGTCCGGGACGTCCACCCGGCGGTGGAGTGCGGCAGGCGTCCGGCGAAGGCAGTCACGGGCGAGACGTTCCAGGTCACCGCGACCGTGTTCCGTGAGGGACACGACGCGGTCGCGGCCAACGTCGTGCTGCGGGACCCGGAGGGCCGGGCCGGGCCGTGGACGCCGATGCGCGAACTCGCCCCCGGCACCGACCGCTGGGGCGCCGAGGTGACGCCGGACGCCGAGGGACACTGGACCTACACCGTGGAGGCGTGGAGCGATCCGCTCACCACCTGGCGCCGGATCGCCCGGATCAAGGTGCCCGCGGGCATCGACACCGGGCTGGTCCTCGAAGAGGGCGCCGATCTGTACGAGCGGGCCTCGCGGGAGGTGCCGGAGCCCGCGGCGCGGGCGCTGGTGCTGGCGGCGGCCGAAACGCTACGGGACGACTCGCTGCCGGTCGCGACCCGCCTCGCGGCGGCGTTGACGCCGCAGGTGTCGGGTGTCCTGGCGCGGTATCCGCTGCGGGAGTCGGTGACAGCGTCGGATCCGTTGCCGTTGCTGGTGGAGCGGGAGCGGGCGCTGTTCGGGTCGTGGTACGAGTTCTTCCCGCGTTCCGAGGGCACCGCGGAGCGGCCGCACGGGACGTTCCGGACCGCGGCGCGCCGGCTGCCCGCGATCGCGGCGATGGGGTTCGACGTGGTGTACCTGCCGCCGGTGCATCCCATCGGCAGCACGTTCCGCAAGGGCCGCAACAACTCGCTGTCGCCCACGCCGGAGGACGTGGGGGTGCCCTGGGCGATCGGTTCGCCGGAGGGCGGGCACGACGCGCTGCATCCGGCGCTGGGCACGATCGAGGACTTCGACCGGTTCGTGGCCCGGGCTGCGGCGCTGGGGCTGGAGGTGGCGCTGGACTTCGCGTTGCAGTGCTCGCCGGACCATCCGTGGGTGGACAAGCATCCGGAGTGGTTCCACCACCGCCCGGACGGGTCGATCGCGTACGCGGAGAACCCGCCGAAGAAGTACCAGGACATCTACCCCGTCGCGTTCGACCGGGACATGGCGGGGCTGGTGGCGGAGACGGTGCGGGTGCTGCGGCACTGGATGGCGCACGGGGTGCGGATCTTCCGGGTGGACAATCCGCACACCAAGCCGGTGGTGTTCTGGGAGCGGGTGATCGCGGACGTCAACGGCACCGACCCGGACGTGATCTTCCTGGCGGAGGCGTTCACCCGGCCCGCGATGATGCACACGCTGGCGCAGATCGGCTTCCAGCAGTCGTACACCTACTTCACCTGGCGCAACACACGTCAGGAACTGACGGAGTACCTGACCGAACTGTCGGGGGAGGCCGCCTCCTACATGCGGCCCAACTTCTTCGTCAACACGCCCGACATCCTGCACGCCTACCTCCAGCACGGCGGGCGTCCCGCCTTCGAGGTCCGGGCCGTGCTCGCCGCCACCCTCTCGCCCACCTGGGGCGTGTACTCGGGCTACGAACTGTGCGAGAACACCCCGCTGCGGGACGGCGGCGAGGAATACCTCGACTCGGAGAAATACCAGCTCAAACCCCGTGACTGGGACGCCGCCGAACGCGAGGGCCGCACCATCGCCCCCCTGATCACCACCCTCAACACCATCCGCCGGGAGCACCCCGCGCTGCGCCGGCTCAGGAATCTCCACTTCCACCGGACCGACAACGACGCCCTCATCGCGTACAGCAAGCGCACGGGCGCCGACACCGTCCTGGTGGTCGCCAACCTCGATCCCCACCACACCCAGGAGGCCACGGTCTCATTGGACATGCCGCAACTCGGCCTGGACCGGTACGAGTCGGTACCGGTGCGCGACGAACTGACGGGTGAGACCTACCACTGGGGCAGCACCAACTATGTGCGCCTGGACCCGGGCCGGGCTCCGGCCCATGTGTTCCACGTCCAGCGGTCGCCCGCCTCGCCGCAGAACGGAGGGTCAGCAGCGTCATGACCGTCAACGAGCCCGTCCCGGACACCTTCGAGGACACCCCGGCCCAGGACCGGGACCCGGATTGGTTCAAACGCGCCGTGTTCTACGAGGTCCTCGTCAGGTCCTTCCAGGACAGCAACGGCGACGGCGTCGGCGACCTCAAGGGCCTGACCGCCAAACTCGACTACCTCCAGTGGCTCGGCGTGGACTGCCTCTGGCTCCCCCCGTTCTTCAAGTCACCCCTGCGTGACGGCGGCTACGACGTCTCCGACTACACCGCCGTACTGCCCGAGTTCGGCGACCTCGCCGACTTCGTGGAGTTCGTCGACGCCGCCCACCAGCGCGGCATGCGCGTCATCATCGACTTCGTCATGAACCACACCAGCGACCAGCACCCGTGGTTCCAGGAGTCCCGCAAGGACCCCGACGGCCCCTACGGCGACTACTACATGTGGGCCGACGACGACAAGCAGTACCAGGACGCCCGCATCATCTTCGTCGACACCGAGGCCTCCAACTGGACCTTCGACCCGGTCCGCAAGCAGTACTTCTTCCACCGGTTCTTCTCCCACCAGCCCGACCTCAACTACGAGAACCCGGCCGTGCAGGAGGAGATCCTGGCCGCCCTGCGGTTCTGGCTGGACCTGGGCATCGACGGATTCCGGCTGGACGCGGTGCCCTACCTTTACGCCGAGGAGGGCACCAACTGCGAGAACCTGCCGCCCACGCACCAGTTCCTCAAGCGGGTCCGCCGTGAGATCGACACGATGTACCCGGACACGGTGCTGCTGGCGGAGGCCAACCAGTGGCCGGAGGACGTGGTCGACTACTTCGGCGACTTCGGCTCCGGCGGCGACGAGTGCCACATGGCCTTCCACTTCCCGGTCATGCCGCGCATCTTCATGGCGGTCCGCCGCGAGTCCCGCTACCCGGTCTCCGAGATCCTCGCCAAGACACCCGCCATCCCCACCAGTTGCCAGTGGGGCATCTTCCTGCGCAACCACGACGAGCTCACCCTCGAAATGGTCACCGACGAAGAACGCGACTACATGTACGCGGAGTACGCCAAGGACCCGCGCATGCGCGCCAACATCGGCATCCGCCGCAGGCTCGCCCCCCTGCTGGACAACGACCGCCACACGATCGAACTGTTCTCGGCGCTGCTGCTGTCCCTGCCGGGCAGCCCGATCCTGTACTACGGCGACGAGATCGGCATGGGGGACAACATCTGGCTCGGCGACCGCGACGCGGTGCGCACCCCCATGCAGTGGACGCCGGACCGCAACGCCGGCTTCTCGTCGTGCGACCCCGGCCGGCTCTCCCTGCCGACGATCATGGACCCGGTCTACGGCTACCAGGTCACCAACGTCGAGGCGTCCATGTCGTCGCCGTCGTCGCTGCTGCACTGGACCCGCCGCATGATCGAGATCCGCAAGCAGAACCCCGCCTTCGGCCTCGGCTCGTACACCGAACTCCAGTCCTCCAACCCCGCGGTGCTCGCCTTCCTGCGGGAGTACGAGGACGACCTGGTGCTGTGTGTGAGCAACTTCGCCCGTTTCGCCCAGCCGACCGAGCTGGATCTGCGCGAGTTCGCCGGGCGCCATCCGGTCGAGCTGTTCGGCGGGGTCCGCTTCCCCGCCATCGGCGAACTGCCCTACCTGCTGACCCTCGGGGGCCACGGCTTCTACTGGTTCCGGCTCGTCCGCGTCGCCTCTCGCATCGGCCGCCGACAGTGAGAGTGCGCCGACGAAAGGAGGCGTCTCCATGACGAAGACCGCGTCCCTGCGCCCGAGCGTCTGTGGACTCGCCCGGTCCATGGCCTCGCTCGACGGGCTGCTGCGCGAGTGGCTGCCCCGCCAGCGCTGGTTCGCCGGCAAGGACCGGCCCGTCACCGACCTGATCCTGCTGTCGATGACGGAACTGTTCCCGGGGTGTCTGCATCTGCTGGTGCACGCCGGGCACTCGGGCGGACACGCGGGTCTCGCAGGAGTGCCCTCCCCCGGCGGCACTCCCCCGCCCGGTGACTGCTACCAACTGCTCCTCGGGGTCCGCGAGCACCCGACCCCGCGCCTCGGCCGGGCCCTGATCGGCCGAGCCCAGGAGGGCCCGCTGGCCGGCATGACGGTCTACGACGCCCTCCAGGACCCGCGCACGGCACAACTGCTGCTGGAACGGCTGCGCCACCCCGGCTCGGCGGGCCCGCTGCGCTTCGAGGCCGACCCGGCCAGTCCGGTGCCCGCCGGCCTGGTGCCCCGGCTGCTGGACGCCGAGCAGTCGAACTCCTCGCTGATCTACGGCGACGCGTTCATCCTGAAGGTCTTCCGCCGTATCCAGCCCGGCGTCAACCCCGATCTGGAAGTGCCGGGCGCGCTGGCCGGACAGGGCTGCGACCGGGTCCCCGCGCCCGTGGCGTGGTTCCGCACCACCCAGCCCCAGCAGGCGACGCTCGGCGTGCTGCAACCCTTCCTGCCGGACGCGTCCGACGGCTGGGCCCTGGCCCTGCACGCGCTCGCCACCGGCGACGAGTTCACCGCCGAGGCCCGCGAGCTGGGCCGGGCCACGGCGGAGGTCCATCTCGCGCTGGCCGCCGCCTTCCCGGCCGGCGGCCGCTGCGAGAACCGCCGTACGGCGGCGGCGATGGCGGAGCGGCTGGACGCCGCCGCGCACAGCGTCCCGAAGCTGCGGCCGTTCGTACCCGGACTGCGGACCGCGTTCAGCGCGCTGCTGACCTGCGATCCCGGGCCTCCGGCCCAGCGCATCCACGGAGACCTGCACCTCGGGCAGGTGCTGCGCGCGGGCCGCGAGTGGTTCGTCATCGACTTCGAGGGCGAGCCCTCCCGTCCGCTCGCCGAGCGGCGCAGCGCCCAGTCACCGGTCCGGGACATCGCCGGGATGCTGCGCTCCTTCGACTACGCGGCCCGGCAGCGCCGCCCGTGGCGTCCCCGGTGGGCGAGCCGCTGCCGCGAGGCCTACTGTGCGGGTTATGCCGCCCGGGCCGGCTGGGACCCGCGCACCAAGCACGGGCTGCTTCGTGCCTACGAGACCGACCGGGCCGTTTACGAGGTGCTCTACGAAGCCAGGCACCGTCCGGACTGGCTCCCCGTACCGATGGCGGCGATCGAACGACTCGCCGTGAGAGGAGACTGACGCCGTGGCGCTGCACGACACCTCAATCCCGGAGCCCTCGGGCCCGCTCCCGTCCGCACAGGACGCGGCCCGCGGCGCACCGCCCATGGACCCGGCCGACCGCGAGCGCCTGCTGGCGGGCGCCCATCACGATCCGCACGCCCTGCTGGGCGCGCACCCCGTCCCCGGCGGGATCGCCGTACGGGCGCTGCGGCCGTTCGCCCGCTCGGTGAGCGTGCTGGCCGGCGGGGAGCGGATCGAGCTGGCCCCGGAGGGCGACGGTCTCTTCTCCTGTCTGCTCCCGGCCGAGACCGTCCCGGACTACACGCTGCTCGTCGCCTACGGGGACGAGGAGCACGAGGCCCATGACCCGTACCGGTTCCTGCCGTCCCTGGGTGAGTTCGACCTGCACCTGATCAGGGAGGGCCGGCACGAGCAGCTCTGGCAGGCGCTCGGCGCCGAGCCGATGACCCACCAGGGCGTCACCGGCACCCGCTTCACGGTGTGGGCGCCGAACGCCCGGGGCGTCCGGGTCACCGGGGAGTTCTGCTGCTGGGACGGCACGGCCTTCCCGATGCGGTCGCTCGGCTCGTCCGGTGTGTGGGAGCTGTTCCTGCCGGGCATCGGCGAGGGCACCCGGTACAAGTTCGAGATCACCTCCCAGTACGGCGGCCGGTTCCTGAAGGCGGACCCGATGGCGCGGCGCACGGAGGTGCCGCCGGCGACGGCGTCCGTGGTGACGGCCGCGCACCACGAGTGGCGGGACCAGGAGTGGCTGGCCCATCGCGGCGACACTCCGGTGCACGAGGCGCCGTTCTCGGTCTACGAGGTCCATCTGCCGTCCTGGCGGCCGGGCCTGACGTACCGCGAGCTGGCGGAGCAGTTGCCGGCGTACGTCAAGGACCTCGGCTTCACCCATGTCGAGCTGATGCCGGTGGCCGAGCACCCCTTCGGGGGCTCATGGGGCTACCAGGTCACCGGCTTCTACGCCCCGACGTCCCGGCTCGGCACCCCCGACGACTTCCGGTACCTCGTCGACGCGCTGCACCGGGCCGGCATCGGCGTGATCATGGACTGGGTGCCGGCGCACTTCCCGAAGGACGACTGGGCGCTGGCCCGGTTCGACGGGGACCCGCTGTACGAGCCCGGAAACGCGCAGCGGGCCGAGCACCCCGACTGGGGGACGTACGAGTTCGACTTCGGCCGGACCGAGGTGCGCAACTTCCTCGTCGCCAACGCCGTGTACTGGTGCGAGGAGTTCCACATCGACGGCCTGCGCGTGGACGCGGTGGCCTCCATGCTCTACCTCGACTACTCACGGGACTCGGGCCAGTGGACCCCGAACGTCTTCGGCGGTCGGGAGGACCTGGACGCGATGGCGTTCCTCCAGGAGATGAACGCGACCCTGTACCGGAGGGTGCCGGGAGTGGTGACGATCGCCGAGGAGTCCACCGCCTGGGGCGGGGTGACCCGGCCGACCGAGAGCGGCGGGCTGGGCTTCGGGCTGAAGTGGAACATGGGCTGGATGCACGACTCGCTCCAGTACATGAGCCACGAGCCGGTGCACCGCAAGTACCACCACCACGAGATGACCTTCTCGATGATCTACGCGTACAGCGAGAACTACGTGCTGCCCATCTCGCACGACGAGGTCGTCCACGGCAAGCAGGCCCTGGTGTCGAAGATGCCCGGCGACTGGTGGCAGCAGCGCGCCGACCACCGTGCGTACCTCGGCTTCATGTGGGCCCATCCGGGCAAGCAGCTCCTGTTCATGGGACAGGAGTTCGCGCAGGGCGGCGAGTGGTCGGAGGCCCACGGTCCCGACTGGTGGCTGCTCGACCCCGAGTACGCCGCCGAGGCGGACCACCGCGGCGTCCGCGACCTGGTGCGCGATCTCAACTCCCGGTACCTGCGCACCCCGGCGCTGTGGCAGCGCGACACCGACCCCGCGGGGTTCCAGTGGGTGGCGTGCGACTCGGCGGACGACAACGTCTTCGCGTTCCTGCGTCTGGACGCCGAGGGCGAGGCGCTCCTCGCGGTCAGCAACTTCTCCCCGGTGGTCCGCCACGACTACCGGGTGGGTGTCCCGGACGACGTCCCGGCCTGGCGGGAGGTCCTCAACACCGACGACCTCGCCTACGGCGGCAGTGGCATCACCCACCCCGACCCCCTCAAGTCCGAGGCGCAGAAGGCGCACGGACGCCCCACGAGCATCCGGCTGACCCTGCCGCCCCTCGCCACGGTCTGGCTGCGGCCCGTCTGAACGGACCGGATCCCGGCAGTCAGGTGTCCGAACGGCCGTGGAGGGCAGTCGGGGACGTACGACGGGAGTCCTCCGTCGCCGTGCAGGGTCGTGGAAGGGCCGCATCAGGTGCGCACCGTCGGAGTGGAGGAGGAACTCCTCCTGGTGGACCCGGAGACGGGTGACCCCCGGGCCCGGTCCGCCGCCGTGCTCGCCCAGGCCGCGCAGGAGGAACCGGACCAGGACGTGTTCGAGAAGGAACTCCACGAGCAGATGCTGGAGTTCGCCACGCACCCGCAGTCCGACATGGCCGCCCTCCGCGCGGAGATCGGCCGGTGCCGCGAGGAGGCCGCCCGGCACGCCGGCGAGATCGGCTGCACCGTGGCGGCGCTCGCCACGTCGCCGCTGCCCGTCAGCCCCTCCGTCGGCGAGAACCGGCGCTACCAGTGGATGGCGCGGCAGTACGGGATCGCCACCCAGGAACAGCTCGTGCTCGGCTGTCACGTCCATGTGTCGGTCGCGGACGACGAGGAGGGCGTGGCGGTGATCGACCGGATGCGCCCGTGGCTCGCGGTGCTGTCGGCGCTGAGCGCCAACTCCCCCTACTGGCAGGGCACGGACACCAGTTACAGCAGCTACCGCAGCCGGGTCTGGCAGCGCTGGCCGTCGGCCGGGCCCACGGAGGTGTTCGGCTCGGCCGCGCGCTATCACCGGCGGGTCGCGGACATGGTGGCCACCGGTGCCGTCCTCGACGAGGCGATGGTCTACTTCGACGTCCGGCTGTCCCGTCGCTATCCGACGGTGGAGGTCCGGGTCGCGGACGTGTGTCTGCACGCGGACACCGCCGTCCTGATCGCGGTCCTGACCCGGGGGCTGGTCGAGACGGCCGCGCGCGAATGGCGCGCCGGGCGGGAGCCGGCCGGGCACAGTGTGAGCCTGCTCCGGCTGGCGGCCTGGCGGGCCGCCCGCTCGGGGCTGACCGGGGACCTCCTCCACCCGGCGGCGCTGCGCCCCGCGCCCGCCGAAACGGTCGTCCGGGCGCTGCTGGAGCACACCGGGGACGCGCTCGCCGACAGCGGGGACCTCGATCTCGCGCGGGCGTCCTGCGAGGCGCTGCTGCGGCACGGCAACGGCGCCCGCGTACAGCGTGAGCTGCTGGAACGCACCGGGCGGCTGCGGGACGTCGTCGTGGAGTGCGTACGCCGCACGCAGGGCTGAGCCACCGAGATCAACAAGACGGATTCAGTTCTCGGTTTGTGGCACGAACCGGTCCCACCTGGGCTACATTCGACCACCGTTGATAACAGTGCTCGTCGGCGGAGTCACAGCCCGTACACCTCAGGAGCAGCGCATGCGCGACTTCGCCCTCGCTCCCGCGACGGTCCAGCCGCTCACCGGCGGGCTGGCCGACAGTCTCTTCGAGACGGCGGCCCGGAATCCCACCCTTCCGCTGATCGCGCACCGCTCCGATCCCTCGTCGGAGGTCTGGGAGGAGATCACCGCGGTCGAACTGCGGGACGAGGTGGTGGATCTGGCCAAGGGCCTGGTCGCGTCGGGCATCTCGCCCGGTCACCGCGTCGCGATCATGGCCCGGACCCGTTACGAGTGGACCGTGCTCAGCTACGCCCTGTGGACGGTCGGGGCGGAGGTCGTCCCGATCCATCCGACGTCCTCACGCGACCAGGTCGAATGGATCCTGCGGGACGCCGGCTGCGTGGCCGTGGTGGTCGAGGACGAGCAGGGCGTCATGACGGTCGGCTCCGTCTGCGCCACGCTCAAGGGGCTGCGGCACGTGTGGCAGTTGGACGCGGGCGCGCTGGAGGACCTGGCCGCCCGGGGCGAGTTCCTCCCGGCGGCCACGGTCGACTCGCTGCGCCGGATCGTGCTGCCCGACGCCACCGCGGTGATCGCGTACACGTCGGGCACCTCGGGCCGGCAGATGGGCTGCGCCCTGAGCCATCGAGGCCTGGCGAGCCCCTGCGACACGCTCCTCGCCGGCTGGGGCCACACCGCCGCGCCGCCCGGCGAGCAGGGCCGGATCCTGGCCTTCCTGCCCTTCTCCCACGTGTACGGCCTGATGATCCAGGGCCTGTGCATCCGCGGCGGACTGCTGATGGGCCACGAACCCGATCTGAGCGCCCAGGCCATGTCGTCGGCGCTGCGCAGCTTCCGGCCCACCTACTTCTACGGCGTGCCGTCGGTGTTCGAGAAGATCTACAAGAACTTTCTGCGGGCGGCGCAGCAGTCGGGCCGGGGCGCGCTGTTCGAGCGGGCCGCGGAGACCGCCCGGGACTTCGCCGCGGCCACGGAACGGCAGCGGCTGGGCCGGGGGTCGGGGCCGGGACTCGATCTGCGGCTGCAACACGCGGTGTACGAGCGGACGGTGTACCGCAGGCTGCGGTCGGCGTTCGGCGGCCGGGTGGGCCGGGCGACGTCGGGCGGCTCGCCGCTCAGCCGTGAACTGTCCCTTTTCTACGAGGGCATCGGCATCTATGTGCACGACGGGTACGGGCTGACCGAGACCAGCGGCGGGCTCACCATGCAGCCGCTCGGCCGGGAGAAGTCCGGCACCGTCGGGCAGGCGCTGCCGGGCATGGAGATCCGGGTCGCCGCGGACGGCGAGATCATGGTGCGCGGCCCGGCGGTGTTCCAGGGCTACGTCCACGACCGGATGGCCACGCGGGCCGCGCTCTGGGCGGGCTGGCTGGCCACCGGCGACCTGGGGCGGCTGGACTCCGAGGGCTATCTGACGATCACCGGCCGCAAGAAGGACGTCATCATCACGAACAGCGGCAAGAGTGTCGCCCCGGCCGCGCTGGAGCAGCGGCTGCGGATGCATCCGCTCGTTCACCAGGCGGTGGTGGTGGGCGACAACCGGCCCTGTGTAGGAGCCCTGATCACCCTGGACCCGGAGTTCCTGGCGCACTGGCAGGCGGGGCTGATGATGCAGGGCGACGCGTCGGTGCGCGAGGCCCGGGAGGAGAACGCGCTGCGCGAGGAGGTCGCGCGCGCGATCGCGGCGGCGAACAGCACGGTGTCGCGGTCGGAGTCGATCCGGGTGTTCCGTCTGCTGCCCGAGCCGTTCGACGTGGCGAACGGGCTGCTGACGCCGTCGATGAAGCTGCGCCGGGACGCGATCGTGGAGCGTTACGCCGCAGAGATCGACGTGATGTACCAGACGCGCTCGCGGCCGTCCGGGAGCGGTGTTCCCGAGGAACCCGCCGGATGGGACGACTCGGACAACGTCTTCCGCTGAGAGTGCCGACGACAACGTCTTCCGCTGAGACCGCCGACCGGCCGGCCGTCGGACGCGTAGCCTCGGCGCGCCCGGGAACCCACACAAGTGAGGACACTGAGAGACGGGGACAGCCCTGTAAGAGGAAGGGCTGGAAGGGCGACATGGCAACCGAGCCGCGTTGGGACGACACACTGCCCGCCCAGGGCATCCCGCCCTGCACGACCGGGTTCGCGGGCGAGCCGCACGATGTCACGGGTGCGCGCCTGGTCGCGGAGAGATATCTGCGCGACCTGGCGCGGGTCTCCCCGCCCGCCTCCCGGGAGCACTGGCACGACGTGCTGCTGGTGGTGACGGAGCTGGCCGCCAACGCGGTGCAGTACGCGCCCGGACCGTTCCGGCTGCGGATACGCCGCACCTACGACGGTGTCCATGTCACCCTGCACGACACGAGCAGCACGGCGCCCGAGCCGCGGCCGTTCCGGCCCAGCCAGGGCGGCGGGGGCATCGGCTGGCACCTGATGCAGGCCCTGTGCGACCAGGTCAGCGTGGTGACCGATGAGCAGGGCAAGGACGTGCACGCGTTCATGCCCTGGTGAGGCGGCTACTCCCCGGTGGTGAGCCGGACTGCCTGGGAGCGCTCACCGAGGACGAGGGCGCGCACCCGGTACGACGCGTGCTTCTCGTCCGGCAGGGTGATCAGCCCGGTGGAGTCGACGTCCGGGTCGAGGACCGCGACGGGCTCGTAGGCGCCGCCCCCGGTCCTGCGGATCTCCAGCAGGAAGCCGTCCTCGTCGGAGGAGTTGTCCCGCCAGGTGAAGTGGATGCCGTTGGCGTGCTTGATCACGGCCCTCAGCTCGCCGGGCGCCGCCGAGCCGGTCCGCAGCGCGTGCCGGGCGCCGCGCGGGCCGGGGCGGTCCCGCGGCGGCAGCCAGTCGTGCGGGGAGTTCTCGTCGGCCGCGGTGGGCTTTCCGGGCGGGAGGTCGACCCGGACCGGTGCGGAGGCGGGGCCGCGGTAGGCCCGCAGCCGGTAGACGAAGGTCGTGTGCGGCATGAGGTCGGGGTGACGGTACGTCGTCACGTGCCGGGCCAGGTACTGGAGAGGGGTGTAGGGGCCGGTCTCGGCGGTGGCGAACTCCAGGACATGGCCCGCCACGTCCGGACGGCCGTCCGTCCAGTTCAGGTCGATGTCGGTCGGGGTGACGAGCGCGGCCCGCAGCGGCTGCGACGGGGCCGGCGTCGGGGCCGTGGCCGAGCAGGCCGGCAGTGCCAGTGCCAGGAACAGCACTGCCGGCGCTGCGCGAAGCGTCCTCGCGGGCATACCGCGGCCGCTACTTGCGCCAGAAGCGGATGCCGCTCCACTCGACGGTGGCCGGACCGCTGCCGCTGTTGGTGCGGTAGGCGCCGAACTTGTCGTAGAAGCTGCCGCCGGGGCTGGCGTAGGTGTGCTTGAGCGAGCCGTTGATGTACGTGCGGTGCTCCCGGCCGACCTCGTGAACCGTGTTCACGCGCACGGTCGCCCCGACGGTCCCCGCGGTGGACAGGGTGGCGCCGCCGTGCACGGCGTACAGCCTGCCGCCGCGCTCGACGGCGAGCATGAAGTACGGTCCGGAGCCCGATTCGTGGAACGTCTGCTTCAGGCTGATCCGGGTGCCGCTGAGGCTCGTGACGCGGAAGGAGCCCTCGAACTGGCGGGTCCCTCCGGTGTAGGTGGCGTAGCGGCGTTCGGCTCGCTGGTCTCCGCTCGCGGTCGAGCAGGTGAGCCGGAACGTCAGGCCGTCGACCTGTCCGCAGCCGCGCTCCTGGACGGTGTGGGTGGGCGAGACCGACTGCCAGCCGCCGGGCTCCACTTCGGCGAGGGCGTGCGGGGCGGCGAGCAGCGACGAGCCGCAGACCGCCGTGGTCACGACAAGTGTGCGCAGGCGTGCGTGCATCCTGCCTCCTCAGAGGGGTGGGGGGTCGGGCACCATCACGCACTGGTCATGTACGTGAACGATGACTCCAAGGATGAACACTGCCAGACCGTAGGACTGGACCATTGCCCCGTCAAGGCATCGTGCGCACCGGCTCGTTCACTTCCCTCCGGCGCGTTTCACGGCCCGTGCGTGCATCCTGGTGCTCCGGCCGTACAGCTGCCTGCCGTGCCCGACTGGCGCGGCGGCTCCGGGCGCGATGGGATCGATGAGGTGCGAAGCCGCGATCAACGGGCACGCGCATGGCGTCGGGATCGAACCGCCCGGAACCGCGGAAGGGAAGAACATCGTGACACGACCCAGGATCCTGGTGGTGGGCGCGGGCTTCGCGGGGGTGGAGTGCGTACGGCGTCTGGAACGCCGGCTCTCCCCCGAGGAGGCCACCGTCACCCTGGTGACGCCGTTCGCCTACCAGCTCTATCTGCCGCTGCTGCCCCAGGTCGCCTCCGGTGTGCTGACACCGCAGTCCATCGCCGTGTCACTGCGCCGCAGCAGCAAGTACCGCACGCGGATCATCCCGGGCGGAGCGATCGGCGTGGACCTGAAGGCCAAGGTGTGCGTGATCCGCACCATCACGGACGAGATCGTCGACGAGCCGTACGACTACATCGTGCTGGCGCCCGGAAGCGTCACCCGCACCTTCGACATCCCCGGGCTCCTGGACAACGCCTTCGGCATGAAGTCGCTCGCCGAGGCGGCCTACGTCCGTGATCACGTCATCTCGCAGCTGGACCTCGCCGACGCCAGCCACGACCCCGCCGAGCGCGCCTCCCGCCTCCAGTTCGTGGTCGTCGGCGGCGGTTACGCGGGCACCGAGACGGCGGCCTGTCTGCAGCGTCTGACCAGCTGCGCCGTCAGGCGGTATCCCCGGATCGATCCGGGCCTGATCAAGTGGCACCTGATCGACATCGCGCCTAGGCTGATGCCGGAACTGGGCGAGAAGCTCGGCCTCAGCGCGCAGGAGATCCTGCGCCGGCGCGGAGTGGAGGTCTCCCTGGGCGTCTCCATCGCCAAGGCGGGCCCCGAGGAGGTGACCTTCACCGACGGCCGGGTCGTGCCCACCCGCACCCTGATCTGGACGGCGGGCGTGGTGGCGAGCCCGCTGATCGCCACGCTGGGCGCGGAGACGGTGCGAGGGCGGCTCGCGGTGAACGCCGAGATGACGCTGCCGGGGCACGACGGCGTGTTCGCGCTCGGTGACGCCGCCGCGGTACCCGATCTGGCCGAGGGCGAGGAGGGCGCGGTCTGCCCGCCCACCGCCCAGCACGCCATGCGGCAGGGCAAGAAGGTCGCCGACAACGTCATCGCGACGCTGCGCGCCCAGCCTCTGAAGCCCTATGTGCACAAGGACCTCGGGCTCGTCGTCGATCTCGGCGGGCGCGACGCGGTCTCCAAGCCGCTCGGGGTCGAACTGCGCGGGCTGCCCGCCCAGGCCGTGGCCCGCGGCTACCACTGGTCGGCGCTGCGCACCAATGTCGCCAAGACCCGGGTCATGACCAACTGGCTGCTCAACGCGGTGGCCGGCGACGACTTCGTCCGCACCGGCTTCCAGGCCCGCCGCGCCGCCAAGCTGAAGAACTTCGAGTACACCGACGCGTATCTGACGCCCGAGCAGGTGCGGGCCCACGTCGACGGGACGGGCCGGGCCGGGTGAGACAGCGCCGGGGCCGCGCCCGCCGGGGCCACCCGCAGCGGGCGCGGCCCCGGCCGACGTGGCGCCACCCGCAGCGGGCGCGGCCCCGGCCGACGTGGCGCCACCCGACGTGGCGCCGGGTCAGGCCGCGGTGTCGCCGCGGCGCGCGCCGCGCCGTCCCATGGCCTCGTCCCGCACCCGGGCGCAACTGCGGCTGATCAGGCGGGAGACGTGCATCTGGGAGATGCCCAGCAGGTCGGCGATCCGGCTCTGCGTCATGTCCTCGAAGAAGCGCATGTAGAGGATGGCGCGTTCGCGCTCCGGCAGGTTGCGCAGGCTCGCCTTGGCCGACTCGCGGTCGACCACGACGTCGAAGGAGGCGTCCGGCGCGCCGAGGGTGTCGGCCAGGCTGTAGCCGTCCTCGGTGGAGAGTTCGGCGTCGAGCGAGAGGGTGCTGAAGCTCTCCAGCGCTTCCATCCCCGCGGTGACCTCGTCCTCGGTCAGGCCGGTGTGGGCCGCGATGTCGGCGACCGACGGCTCGGGCGCACCAGGGCTCTGGGTCAGCTCCCGGCGGGCGACCCGCACCTTGTTGCGCAGTTCCTGGACCCGGCGGGGCACGCGCAGCGCCCACATCCGGTCCCGGAAGTGCCGCTTGACCTCACCGGTGACGGTGGGAACCGCGTAACTCTCGAAGGCGCCCCGGTCGGGGTCGTAGCGGTCGATGGCCTTGACCAGGCCGAGCGCCGCGACCTGGCGCAGATCCTCCAGGGACTCGCCGCGGTCGCGGAACCGGCCCGCGATGCGATGGGCCATCGGCAGCCAGACGGTGACGAGTTCGTCCCGCACGGCGTCCCGCTCGGGGCCTTCCTCCAGGCCGTGCAGACGGGTGAACAGGCGGGCGGTGTCGGGAGCGTCGTCATGGCGCCGGCGCCGACGCCGGCTCGCGGCGGAGCGGTCGGAGGTTCCGTGACGGCTTGTCGACATGTCGATCAGCATGCGGATTCGCTCCTGAACGGTCTTCTGAGGGACTTCAGGGGACTTCCGCGGGAAGGGTGGCGGTCCGGAATCCCGGAGACCCCGGAGCGCGTACCGCTCCCCACGGGCGCGCCTCCGGTCCGAAGCACGAAAGTGCGCCTGCCCCGGCGCCTGGGCGGCAAACACCCGCCGTGCCGACGCCGTTCAGCACAGCGGCACGACGGCGGTGATGCGCTTGCCGCCCGACGGCAGCCCGGCCACCATGACGTCCCGGGCCAGCCGGCACACGATGGGCCAGCCTCGGCCGCCGGGACGGAATCGCTCCTGCGCGTCGGCCCCGGCCGCGACGACGGGCAGCCGTTCGCTGCGATCGCTGACCGAGACCCGCACGCCGCGGCCGTCCACGTCCACGTCGACGTCCGTGATGCCGCCGCCGTGCAGGATGGCGTTGGAGGTCAGCTCCGACGCGACGAGCAGCGCGTCCGCGAGCACCTCCTCGTCACAGGGTGTGCCGGTGGTCCGGCAGCGGCTCACGACCGCGTGCCGGACGGCCCGGCGGACGTCGGCGGGGCGAGACATCCCGCCCGGCGCGGGGGGACCCTGGCCGGTCGGTTCGCCGGTGGGCTCGGTCCAGTGCTGCGCACTCACTTTTCCCTCCCTGTTGGATCGAATGGTCGAGAAGAACTCCTGAGTCACATGGAAACGGGGTACGTTCGCCCGCTTCGCCCGCACTGTTCGGCTGACCCCGGATGGACCCGCCAAACACCCCGGGCGCACCTCATGGGTCCCGGATTCTGGTCATCGATCCGGACCACGGGGGTAGGCGGAGGACATGACCGATGTCGTGGACTCAGACGAACTGTTGAGGCGCATCCGGCGCGGCAGGGCTTTCGCGGAGCAGCAGCGGGGCGCGTGGCGGTCGCGGGGCGCCGCCCTGGCTGCGGAGGACCCGGACGCCGCCCGCGACGCGGCCGCGCGCGGGCTGGCCTACGAGGTCGTGCTGAAGGTGCTGGACGAGATCCTCACCCCCGGCCGGCACGCCGAGGTGGGCTGACCTCGGCCTCGGACGCGGGCGTACGGGACGGCACTTGCGCACCACCGCCCGCCGCCGGCCCGCTCCGGGCCGCGCCCTCGCGGGAGTGGTGGGGCCGAAGTGAAACAGGTCACCTGCCCGGGTTTCATGTTCAACGATCACCCTGTGATGGTTTATCGTTCATCCATACGTGATGAACGGGGTCGACCGCAGCGTCCCCCGCACATCACCGCGAACGGCCCTGGCTGGCCTCCCCCGTCCAGCCAGGGCTTTTTCATGCCCACCGGGCGGTCGTCCACCGCGTCGCGCGCCCGGTGCCGGAGCCGCCGAGGTGCTCGGCGCGCCCCGAGCGGCTGAAATGGGCATAGGAACAGCACCGGGACCGATCGCCGGCGAGGAGCTCCGCGCCATGACCAAAGCGACGAAACTGCTGACCGCCCTTCCCCCTCCGCAGCGCCGGCGCCTGATGGAAGTCGGCCGTGAGGTGTCCTTCGCCGAGGACACCCGGATCTTCGAGGCGGGCGGCACGGCCGACCGCTTCTGGGTCATCCGTTCCGGGGCGGTCTCGCTCGACCAGCAGGTCACGTCGGTCCAGCGGGTGACCGTCGCGAGTCTCGGCTCGGGCGATCTCCTGGGCTGGTCCTGGCTGTTCCCGCCGCACCGGTGGGACTTCGGCGCGGTGGCCTTCAGCCCCGTGCGCGCCTACGAGTTCGAGGCGGAGCCCGTGCTCGCGCTGTGCGACGAGGACCCCCAGCTCGGCATGCTGCTGGTGCGGACCGTCGCCGAGATCCTCGCCCACCGGCTGGAGATGACCCGCGGCCAGCTGATGGAGCAGTACACGGTGCGCCGGCGCGGCGGCGGTCTGTAGGTCCGGGGCCTTCCGGTCAGACGCGGTACCGGCGCAGGTCCGGGACCGCCGCGGCCAGCGCCAGCATGACGCCCACGACCAGCAGTCCTCCCCACACGACGGCCGTACGCGGGCCGAAGGCGGAGCCCGCGGTGCCGTGCAGGACGTCGGCGAGCCGTGGGCCGCCCGCCACGACGACGGTGAAGACGCCCTGCATACGGCCGCGCATCTCGTCGGTGGCGGCGGACAGCAGGATCGCGCCGCGGAACACCATCGAGACCATGTCGGCGACACCGGCGGCGATCAGGAACGCCACCGCGACCCACAGACTGGTGCTCAGCCCGAAGCCGGTGATCGCGACACCCCAGGCGACCACGGCGCCGATCACCATCCAGCCGTGCCGGCGGGCCCGGGAGAAGGTGCCCGAGAACAGGCCGCCCGCCACGGCGCCGAACGGGATCGCCGCGAAGAGCAGACCGAGGGCGAGGCCCTCCCCGTACGGGGCGTAGGTCTGCGCGGCCAGTTGCGGGAACAGGGCCCGGGGCATGCCCAGGACCATGGCCACGATGTCGGCGAGGAAGGACAGCAGCAGGACCTTGTGCAGGGATATGTAACGGAACCCCGCGGCGATCTCGCGCAGCCCGGCGCGCCGCGTCGACGACGTGGTGAGCGGCGGCAGCGCGGGGAGCCTGAGGACCGCCCAGACGGCGAAGCACAGGGCGAGGGCGTCGATGAGATAGAGCTCGGGCAGCCCGATGACCGGGATGAGGGCGCCGGCCAGCAGCGGGCCGGCGACCAGGCCGGTCTGCATCACGGTCGAGCCGAGGGCGTTCGCGGCCGCCAGTTCGTGCTCGGGGACCAGCCGGGCGATGGAGGCGTTGCGGGCGGGCGCGTTCAGTCCGAAGAAGGCCTGCTGCGTGGCGAGCAAGACCATCAGCACGGCGACCGAGTCGAGACCGGCGAGCGCCTGGAGCCAGAACAGCACCGAGGTGACGGCGATACCGCTGTTGGTGATCAGCAGCAGCTTGCGGCGGTCCATGCTGTCGGCGACCGCGCCGCCCCACAGCGCGAACACCACCAGCGGCAGCAGGCCGGCGAGGCTCGCGTACCCCACCCAGGCCGACGAGCCGGTGATGTCGTAGATCTGCTTGGGCACGGCCACCGCGGTCAGCTGGCTGCCGACCGCCGTGACGATGGTCGAGCCCCACAGCCGCCGGTAGGCGGGGCGCCGCAGGGGCCGGGTGTCCATCGCCCAGCGGCGCCAGCCGCCGCGGGCAGCCTCGACCGGGGTCGCGGTCTGCGGTTCGGGGCTGCTCTCGCTCGTGTCCACGTGTGTCCTGGTTGTTCACTACATCTTTCGGATCGGGGCATCACTATCGCAGCCGGGTCCGGCGGCCGGCGCGGTGCGGTCAGCTTCCGGCGATGAGCGTGACACCGAGGACGATCATGGTCGCGGCGACGAGGCCGTCCAGCACCCGCCAGGCGGCCGGGCGGGACAGCCAGCGGCCGAGCAGCCGGGCCCCGAACCCCAGCGCGGCGAACCAGCACAGGCTGGCCGTGGCGGCCCCGATGCCGAAGGTCCAGCGCAACGGGCCCTGGTCGGCGGCGACGGAGCCGAGCAGGAAGACGGTGTCGAGGTAGACGTGCGGGTTGAGCCAGGTCATCGCCAGACAGGTGAGCACCGCCCGCCTGCGCGACCCCGCGGCCTCCCCGTCCGTGCGCAGGGCGGCCTCCCGGCCGGGCCGGAGGGCGCGGCGCGCCGCCAGCGCGCCGTACCCCAGCAGGAAGGCGCCGCCGATCCAGCCGACCGCGGTCAGCGCGCCGGGCCAGGCCACCACCACCGCGCCGACTCCGCCGACACCGAGGGCGATCAGGGCGGCGTCGGACAGGGCGCAGATGCCGACGACGGCGAGGACCGCCTCCCGGCGGACGCCCTGACGCAGGACGAACGCGTTCTGGGCGCCGATGGCGACGATGAGCGAGAGGCCGGTGCCGAATCCTGCGGCGGCGGCGGTAAGAGCCTGGGACATGACTTCGACGCTACGTAAGCGATCACAAGAGGTACAGCTAAAGATTCTTACGTATCCTTAATGCAGCTAATGCATGCCTGAGGAACGGAGCGGCGCGGATGACAGCGGAGCTACCGCTCGACCAGGTGCGTACCCTGCTCGCCGTGGTGGACGAGGGCACCTTCGACGCGGCGGCGGCCGCCCTGCACGTGACGCCCTCGGCGGTCAGCCAGCGCGTGAAGGCTCTGGAGCAGCGCACCGGACGGGTCCTGCTGCTGCGCACGAAGCCGGTGCGGCCGACGGAGTCCGGTGAGGTCGTGGTGCGGTTGGCGCGGCAGCTGGCCCGGCTGGAGCGGGACGCGCGCGCCGATCTCGGCATGAGCGGCGAGGGGGAGCCGACCCGCGTGTCGATCGCGGTGAACTCCGACTCGCTGTCGACCTGGTTCCTGCCCGCGCTCGCCCGCGTACCCGCCGAACTGCGGCTCTGCTTCGAACTGCGCCGCGAGGACCAGGACCACACGGCGGCGCTGCTGCGCGAGGGTCTGGTGATGGCCGCGGTGACGTCGTCGTCCGTGCCGGTGGCGGGCTGCTCCGTGCATCCGCTCGGCACGATGCGCTACGTCGCCGCGGCCCGCCGGGACTTCGCCGGACGGTACCTGCGCGGACCGGTGGAACAGGCGCTGCCGGACGCGCCGGTGGTGGTCTTCGACCGGCGCGACGACCTCCAGGACGGGTTCGTGCGCAGACTGCTGGGCGGCGCGGGCGGCGCGGGCCCGCTGCGGCACTACGTCCCCACCTCGGAGGGATTCGTCGACGCGGTCGCCGCCGGCCTCGGCTGGGGAATGGTGCCCGAGGTCCAGGCCGAACCGCTGCTGCGCTCGGGCCGGCTCGTGCACCTGGCGCCCGACCGGGCGGTGGACGTCCCGCTGTACTGGCAGCAGTGGAAGCTCGACTCCCCCGCCCTGGCGGCGGTGGCGGAGGCCGTGACGCGCACGGCGGAGCAGACGCTGCGCCCGCGCTGACCCCATTGCCGAATCGGCCGCCCCGTCCCGACCGGGATCCGGCCGACACAGCCGCGGAACCCCGGCCGCTTCGACGGCCGCGGCCGCCCGCCCGGCGTACGCTCCCCGGACGACCCGCCCCGAGAAAGGTCCCGCGTGTGAGTGTCCGCGTGCGCCGTGTCTACGACCGGCCCGAACCCGACGACGGCGTACGTGTCCTGGTCGACCGGCTCTGGCCGCGCGGGCTGTCGAAGGACGCGGCGCAGGTGGACGAGTGGCCCAAGGCGCTCACCCCGTCCACCGGGCTGCGCCGCTGGTACCACACGGGCGAGCCGTCGTACGAGGAGTTCGCCCGCCGCTACGAGGCGGAGCTGGCCGAGCCCGAAGCGGCCCGCCTCCTCGACGGGCTGCGCACGACCGCGGGCGGGACGACGCTGACCCTGCTGACCGCGTCCAAGTCCCCCGAGCGGAGCCACGCGGCGGTGCTGGCCCGCCTCCTCGGCACCTGAGGAGACGGGCCGCCGCGTCGGCTCAGGCGGTCTGCTGCGCGGCGGCCCGGCCCGCCGCGCGTCCCGAGAAGAGGCAGCCACCGAGGAAGGTCCCCTCCAGGGCGTTGTAGCCGTGCACACCGCCGCCGCCGAAGCCGGCCACCTCGCCCGCCGCGTACAGGCCCTCGATCGGCCGTCCGTCGGCGCCCAGGGCGCGGGAGTCGAGGTCGGTCTGGATGCCGCCGAGGGTCTTGCGGGTCAGGACGTGCAGTTTGACGCCGATCAGCGGTCCGGCCCCGGGATCGAGGATGCGGTGCGGGGTGGCGACCCGGCCGAGCCGGTCGCCTATGTAGCGGCGCGCGTTGCGCAGGCCCTGCACCTGGGTGTCCTTGCCGTAGGGGTTGGCGATCTGGAGGTCGCGGGCCTCGATCTGGCCGCGGATCGCGGCCGCGTCGAGGAGCGGCTTGTCGGTCAGCGCGTTCATCTTCTCGACGAGCCGTTCCAGGTCGGGCGCGGTCACGAAGTCGGCGCCCTCGCGCAGGAACGCGGCCACGGGGCCCGGGGCGCCCTTTCCGAGCACCCGCTCACGCAGGAACGCCCGGCGGTCCTTGGCGGTGATGTCGGGGTTCTGCTCGGAGCCCGACAGCGCGAACTCCTTCTCGACGATCTTCTGGGTGAGGATGAACCAGGAGTGGTCGTGGCCGGCGATGTCCTCGGTGGTGCGCAGGTGCTTCAGGGTGCCGAGGGTGTCGTATCCGGGCAGGCACGGGGCGGGCAGGCGGCGGCCCAGCGCGTCGAACCACATCGAGGACGGTCCGGGCAGGATCCGGATGCCGTGGCCGGGCCAGATCGGGTCCCAGTTCCGGATGCCCTCGGTGTAGTGCCACATCCGGTCCCGGTTGACCAGTCGCACGCCCGCCGCGGCGCTGATGTCGAGCATCCGGCCGTCGACGTAGGCGGGGACGCCGGTGACCATCCGGGCGGGCGGCGTGCCGAGCCGCTCGGGCCAGTGGCGGCGGACGATGTCGTGGTCCGCGCCGATCCCGCCGGTCGTGACGACCACGGCCTGGGCGGTGAGTTCGAAGTCGCCGGTCCGGTCGCGGTTGGAGGCGACACCGCGCGGCGAGTCGTCGTCGGCGAGGACCGTGCCGCGCACGCCGCGGGCGGCACCCTCCTCGATGACGAGTTCGTCGACCCGGTGGCGGTGGTGGAAGGTGAGCAGTCCGTCGCGCGCGGCCTGCTCGGCGTGGCGGACGAAGGGCTCGACGACGCCGGTGCCGGTTCCCCAGGCGACGTGGAAGCGCGGGACGGAGTTGCCGTGTCCGTGCGCGCGCAGGTCGCCGCGCTCGGCCCAGCCGACCGTGGGCAGGAAGCTGATGCCGTGCCCGGTCAGCCAGGACTGCTTCTCCCCGGCGGCGAACTCGACGTAGGCGCGTGCCCAGCGCACCGCCCAGGAGTCCTCGTCGTCCAGCCGGTCGAAACCGGCGCTGCCCTGCCAGTCGTTCCACGCGAGGTCGAAGGAGTCCTTGACGCGGAGGCGTCGCTGCTCCGGGGAGTCGACGAGGAACAGCCCGCCGAAGGACCAGAAGGCCTGGCCGCCGAGGTTGGCGGCGTTCTCCTGGTCGACCAGCGCGACCTTGCGGCCCCGGCTGGTGAGTTCGTGCGCGGCGACCAGACCGGCGAGGCCGGCTCCGACGACGATGACGTCCGCATCCATGGCGACCGTTCCCTTTCTCATTCGGCTCGTTCGGGATGACCGCTGCCGTCGGTCAGCAGTGCCGTGAGCAGTTGCTTGAGCCACGCGCGCGCGTGCTCGACGTCCCTGTCCAGCAGCAGTTGGGTGGTGACTCCGTCGTACGCGGCGACCACCGCGTGGGCGGCCCCGTCGGTGCCGCCGAGGACGGAGGGCAGTTCGGTGTGCCCCTGCACGGCGCGGGCCAGCCGGTGCGCGATGGCGGCACGCAGCCTGCCCCGGTGCTCCAGCAGGGTCCGCGCCACGGCCGGGTCGCGGGCGGCGTGCACCAGGAAGTCCGTCTTCACCAGGAGCCAGTCCCGGTCGAGGAGCAGCACCTCCGTGACCCGGTCGACGGCGGCGGGCAGGTCGAGGTCCGGCCCGTCCAGCGCGAGCGCCCCGGAGACCTGCTCGGCGATCAGATCGGCCCGTTGCCTGTAGAGGGCGAAGAACAACTCGTCCAGGCTGTCGAAGTTCGAGTAGAACGCGCCGCGGCTGTAGCCGGCCGCCTCGCAGACCTCTTCGATCGAGACCCGGCCGAACCCCTTGGCCGCGAACACCGCGAACGCCGCGTCCAGGAGATTGGCGCGGGTGCGGACACGGCGCCTGGTCACCCGCCCGCTCGTGCGCTCCGCCCCCATGTCCCGGCCCCCCGTTCGCCCCGGCCCGTTCGATACGTGAATGTATCCGATACGGGAATGCATCCAAAGGGTCGTGACAGCCGCAGTTTCCGGCCCCCGCCCACACTTATGGAACAGATTTTCGAATCAGGGGTACGCTGGATCCATGGCCACGCACCTCCAGAGCTCCCTCTTCGACCAGAGCGACCGGCTCGGGCTCGGCGGCCTGGCCGGGCTGCGCCGCACCGAGCTGGGCTCCGGCGCCTGGATCGATCTGCTCCCCGGATGGCTGGGCGGGGCCGACGCGCTGTTCGAACACCTGGCGGCCGAGGTGCCCTGGCGGGCCGAACGCCGCACGATGTACGACCACGTCGTCGACGTGCCCCGGCTGCTGGCGTACTACGGGGCGGGCGACCCCTTGCCGCACCCGGTGCTGGCCGAGGCCCGCACCGCGCTCGGCGCGCACTACGCCGCTGAACTGGGCGAGCCGTTCACCACCGCCGGACTCTGCTACTACCGCGACGGCCGGGACAGCGTCGCCTGGCACGGCGACCGCATCGGACGGGGCGCCCGGGAGAACACCATGGTCGCCATCCTCTCCGTGGGCGCTCCCCGGGACCTGCTGCTCCGCCCCCGGTACGGCGGCGACACCGTCCGACGGCCGCTGGGCCACGGGGACCTCATCGTGATGGGCGGCTCCTGCCAGCGGACATGGGAGCACTGCATACCCAAGAGCACCCGGGCGAGCGGCCCCCGCATCAGCATCCAGTTCCGCCCGCACGGCGTGAACTGACGGCGGAGCGCGCCGGGGCACGGAGGCGGCAGCTCCGGTGGCGCCCGGCGGCTGCCTCCGGCGGACGGTGCCGGAGGCAGCCCTTTTGCCCCGGGCCCGCCGTCCGGGGACACCCCACGCCGGTAGCACGTCCGGGTTCTGAGACGCTCCCGCCCCTCCGTCGAGACCGGCACCTTGATCTGCTTTGCTGTCCAGGTCGGGCACCGCCCTCAGCGAACGAGACGATGATGCGTGCAGAAGTTCAGCAAGTCGCCGACCGCACCTACCTGGTGCACGGCAGCAACACCAACTGGGTGATCCTCGGCGACGGGGACGCCGTCACGCTGGTCGACACCGGCTACCCCGGGGACCGGGACAAGGTCCTCGACTCCCTCGCCGCGGTGGGCAGCTCGCCCGAGGCGGTCGCGGCCGTGCTCATCACCCACGCCCACAACGACCACCTGGGCTCCGCGGAGTATCTGCGCGCCACGTACGGCACCCCCGTCTACCTGCACGAGGCGGAAGTCCCGCACGCACGCCGGGACTTCCAGCACCAGGTCACCGTCGGCCAGGTCCTGCGCAACGGCTGGCGGCCTGGCGTGCTGCCGTGGGCCGTGCACGCGCTCCGCTCCGGCGGCACCGCGCACCACCCCGTGACCGCGCCCCAGCCCTTCCCCGCCGAGGGCGCCCTGGACCTGCCGGGCCGCCCCGTACCGGTGCACACGCCGGGCCACACCCTCGGGCACTGCGCCTTCCACCTGCCGGAGACCGGCGTGGTGATCTCCGGGGACGCCCTGGTCAGCGGCCACCCGACGGCCCGGCCGAAGGGGCCGCAGCTGCTGCCCGACATGTTCCACCACGAGCGCCGGCGGGCCCTCGCCTCACTGGAGCTGTTCGAAGGCCTCGAGGCCGACCTGCTGCTGCCCGGACACGGCCCCGTCCACCGGGGTCCGGTGCGCGAGGCCGCACGTCAGGCACGCGAGCGGGCGGTCTAGGGCCGCGCCATGGCATTGCAGATCAGCGCCACCAATCCGGAGCACCCGGCCCTCCTGCTGGAACTGCCGTGGCACGTGCCGCTGGAGGACTGGCCGCAGGAGCATCTCGTCCCGCTGCCGCGCGGCATCTCCCGCCACGTGGTGCGCTACGCCCAGGCGGGCGGCGAGGTCGTCGCCGTGAAGGAACTCGCCGAGCGCCCCGCCCTGCGCGAGTACGAGCTGCTGCGCGACCTGGACCGGCTGGGCATTCCCGCGGTGGACCCGCTCGGCGTCGTCACCGGCCGCACCGACTCGGACGGCGCCCCGCTGGAACCGGTGCTGATCACCCGGCATCTGAACGGGTCGCTGCCCTACCGCTCCATGTTCGAGACGACGCTGCGCCCGGCGACCATGCACCGGCTCATGGACGCCCTGGCGGTGCTGCTGGTGCGTCTGCATCTGGCCGGGTTCGCCTGGGGCGACTGCTCGCTGTCCAACACCCTGTTCCGGCGGGACGCCGGCGCCTACGCCGCCTACCTCGTCGACGCCGAGACGGGCGAGCTGCACCCGCGGCTCAGCACCGGGCAGCGCGACTACGACCTGGACCTCGCCCGCGTCAACATCAGCGGCGAGCTGCTCGACCTGGAGGCCTCGGGGGCGCTGCACCCCTCCGTCGACCCGGTCGAGTTCGGCACCGAGATCTGCGCCCGCTACCAGGGTCTGTGGCAGGAACTGACCCGCACCTCCGTCTACCCGGCGGGCAAGTACCACTACATAGAGCGCCGGATACGCCGGCTGAACGACCTCGGGTTCGACGTGGCGGAGATGCAGATCGACCACTCCTCCAACGGCGACACGGTCACGTTCGTGCCCAAGGTCGTCGACGCCGGCCACCACCAGCGGCAGCTGCTGCGGCTGACGGGTCTGGACACCGAGGAGAACCAGGCCCGGCGGCTGCTGACCGACCTGGAGAGCTGGATGGTCACCCAGGACGACCACGCCCCGGGCGACCCCCTCGCGGCACGTCCGGAGGTGCTCGCCCACCGCTGGGTGCGGGAGGTCTTCCGGCCGACGGTGCGCCGGGTGCCCGCCGGGCTGCGGGCCGGCATCGACCCCGCCGAGATCTACCACCAGCTCCTCGAACACCGCTGGTACCTCTCGGAGCGGGCCCAGCACGACATCGGCCTCGACATGGCCGTCGAGGACTACGTCAAGAACATCCTGCCCGGCGCCCGCACCTCGCTTCAGTCCCCGGCGTCGGAGTGAGCGGCCGGACTCAGACGGGCGGGACCACCGCCACCGGGCAGTCGGCGTGGTGCAGCACGCCGTGGGCCACCGAGCCGATCCGGGCCCCCACGGCGGTGCGCCGGGCCCGGCGGCCGACGACCATGAACTGGGCCCGACCGGCGACCGACAGCAGCACCTGCCCCGCGCTGCCCATCTCCACGTGCTCGACAACCGGCACGTCCGGGTAGCGCTCCCGCCACGGCGCCAGCGCCTCCGCCAGCGCCTTCTTCTCGTAGCCCTCCGGCCCGCCCGCCTCGTCGAGCAGACGCAGCGAACCGGGGCTGTAGGCGAACACGGGCGGCAGCGTCCAGGCCCGCACCGCGCGGACGGTCGCGCCGCGTGCCGCGGCCGTCTCGAACGCGAAGGCCAGCGGCCCGGCGCTGTCCTCGGGGCCGCCCTCCTGACCGACGACGATCTCCCGGCCGCCCACCTCGGCCACCGGCCGGTCCCCGGAGCGGACCAGCACCACCGGGCGCGTGGCCGCGGCGATCACCTGCTGCCCCACGGAGCCCAGCAGGAAACCGACGACCGCGCCGTGCCCGCGCGAGCCGAGCACCAGCATCTCGGCCCCGTCCGCCGCCTCGACCAGCGTCTCGACGTCGTCGCCCTCCAGGACGTCGACGCAGACCTCCAGTCCCGAGTGACGACTTGTCACGGCCCGCACCGCCTCCGCCGTCGAGCCGCGCACCCAACGGGCCTGGGTCTCGCGGTCCCCCTCGACCGCCTCGTGCGGCTCGTGACGCCAGGCGTGCACCACCCGCAGCGCCAGCCCGCGGCGGACCGCCTCACGGCCCGCCCAGGCCACCGCCGCGAGGCTTTCCTGCGAACCGTCGACCCCTGCCGTGATCGGGCGTGTCATGCGGCTGTCTCCTCATGTCGTGATCACTTACTCGCGGCTCAGTGTTCCCTACCCTTCCCGGCCCTCTCGCCACGAGCCTCGAAACGGCCGTCTCCTGCTCCGTTCCGTGGTCACGAGAGCGCCGACCGTGGGCGCCGCACGGCATACCCGGGCGAAGCAAAGCGATCGAACATACGATGGCCAGAACCGGCGCGGTGACGAGGGTGACGCCGTGCCCTGATTCCGACCGCCCGGGGTGGGAGACATATGGCACAGGCCGCCGAGACAGCGCGGACCGTCATCATGACCGTGGACGACGATCCGGGGGTGTCCCGCGCCGTCGCCCGCGATCTGAGACGGCGCTACGGCCAGTCGTACCGGATCGTCCGCGCGGAGTCCGGCGAGTCCGCGCTCGAAGCGCTGCGGGAGCTGAAGCTGCGCGGCGAGCTGGTGGCCGTGCTCCTGGCCGACTACCGCATGCCGCAGATGAACGGCATCGAGTTCCTCGAACAGGCCATGGACGTGTATCCCGGCGCGCGGCGGGTGCTGCTGACCGCGTACGCGGACACCAACGCGGCGATCGACGCGATCAACGTGGTGGATCTCGACCACTACCTGCTCAAGCCGTGGGACCCGCCCGAGGAGAAGCTGTACCCGGTGCTGGACGACCTGCTCCAGGCCTGGCGGTGCAGCGACTACCGGCCGGTGCCCAGCACCAAGGTCGTGGGGCACCGCTGGTCGGCGCGTTCGTCGGAGGTGCGGGAGTTCCTCGCGCGCAACCAGGTGCCCTACCGCTGGTACTCGGCCGACGAGCCCGAAGGCCGCCGGCTGCTGGTCGCGGCCGGCGCGGACGAGCAGCGGCTGCCCCTGGTGATCACCCCGGACGGCACCGCCCTGGTCGAACCGGAGGCCCCCGACCTCGCCGCCCGGGTCGGGCTGGCGACGACACCCACCGCCGAGTTCTACGACCTGGTCGTCATCGGCGGCGGCCCCGCCGGGCTCGGCGCGGCCGTGTACGGGGCGTCGGAGGGGCTGCGCACGGTGCTCGTGGAGCGGTCGGCGACCGGTGGTCAGGCCGGCCAGAGCTCACGCATCGAGAACTACCTGGGCTTCCCCGACGGCGTGTCCGGCGCGCAGCTCACCGACCGGGCCCGCAGACAGGCGGCGAAGTTCGGCGCGGAGATCCTGACCACGCGCGAGGTGACCGGACTGGAGATCAACGGCGCCGCGCGGGTCGTGCGGTTCTCCGACGGGTCCGCGGTCGCCGCGCACAGCGTGATCCTGGCGACCGGCGTGTCGTACCGGCAGCTGCGCGCGCCCGGCGCGGACGACCTGAACGGCTGCGGGGTGTTCTACGGGTCGTCGCTGACGGAGGCGTCCTCCTGCCAGGGCCACGACGTGTACATCGTGGGCGGCGCCAACTCGGCGGGGCAGGCGGCCATGTACCTGTCGCGGGGCGCGAAGTCGGTGACCCTGCTGGTGCGCGGGGAGTCGCTGTCCGCGTCGATGTCGTACTACCTGATCCAGCAGATCGAGGAAGCGCCGAACATCTCGGTGCGCTGCGCCACGGTCGTCGAGGCCGCGCACGGTTCCGACCACCTGGAGCAGCTGACGCTGCGCGACGCGGCGAACGGCCAGACCGAACTCGTCGACGCGCAGTGGCTGTTCGTGTTCATCGGCGCGGCGCCGCTGACCGACTGGCTGGACGGCACGGTGCTGCGCGACGAACGCGGGTTCATCCTGGCCGGCCCCGACCTCTCACCCGACGGGCGGCCGCCCGAGGGGTGGGAGCTGGACCGGCCGCCCTACCACCTGGAGACCAACATTCCCGGCGTGTTCGTGGCGGGTGACGCGCGTGCCCAGTCCGCCAAGCGCGTCGCGTCCGCCGTCGGAGAGGGAGCCATGGCCGTGATGCTCGTCCACCGATACCTGGAGCAGTCATGAGCGGGCAGGTCCTGCCGTGCAACCCGGAGGAGATCGGTTCGCTCTTCCTGTTCGAGAAGCTGTCCCCGGAGCAGCTGGCGCGCCTGTGCGCCGCGGGCAGTGTGGAGCGGTTCGAGCCCGGGCCGGTGTACGGCGAGGGCGACGCCGCGACCTGCTTCTACGTGATGATCGAGGGCACCGTCGTGCTGTACCGGCGGGTGGGCGGCGACGACGTCGAGGTGACCCGGACCTCCCAGAGCGGGGTGTACGCCGGGGCCATGCAGGCGTATCTCGCTGACCGAGTGCGGCAGGTCTACAACAACTCGATGCGCGTGACGGAGCCGACACGGTTCTTCGTGGTGCCCGCGGACACCTTCTCAGACATCATGCAGGAGTGGTTCCCGATGGCGGTCCACCTGCTGGAGGGGCTGTTCTTCGGGTCGAAGAACACCCAGCGCACGGTCGGGCAGCGGGAACGGCTGCTGGCCCTCGGGTCGTTGTCCGCCGGCCTCACCCACGAGCTGAACAACCCGGCCGCCGCGGCGGTGCGGGCCACCTCGACGCTGCGCGAGCGGGTGGCCAAGATGCGGCACAAGCTGGGTGTGATCTCCGCGGGCCCCTACCCGCGGGAGAAGCTGGCGAACCTGATCGAGATCCAGGAGCGCACGGCCGAACGTGTCGCCAAGGCGCCCACGCTGAGTCCGCTGGAGGCCTCCGACCGGGAGGACGCCCTCACGGACTGGCTCGACGACCACGACATCGCCGACGGCTGGCGGATGGCGCCCACCTTCGTGCAGGCCGGTCTCGACGTGGACTGGCTGGAGCAGGTCGCGGCGGCCGTCGACGAGGAGGTCCTGCCGAGCGCGATCGGGTGGCTCAACTACACGGTCGAGACCGAGTTGCTGATGGACGAGATCGAGGACTCCACCACCCGGATCTCGCATCTGGTGGACGCCGCCAAGCAGTACTCGCAGCTGGACCGCGCGCCGTACCGGATGGCCGATGTGCACGAACTCCTCGACAGCACCCTGGTGATGCTGTCGGGCAAGATCGGACAGCGGATCAAGGTCGTCAAGGAGTACGACCGTACGCTCCCCGAGATCCCCGCCTATCCGGCGGAGCTCAACCAGGTGTGGACCAACCTGATCGACAACGCGGTGTCCGCGATCAACAGCGCGGGCGGTGACGGCACCTTGACCGTGCGCACGGAACTCGATCACGACCGGCTGCTGGTGGAGTTCCGCGACACGGGGCCCGGCGTGCCGGAGGAGATCCGCGGCCGTATCTTCGACCCCTTCTTCACCACCAAGCCGGTCGGCGAGGGCACCGGGCTCGGTCTGGACATCTCGTGGCGCATCGTCGTCAACAAGCACCACGGCCATCTCCAGGTCGAGTCCGTACCGGGCGACACGCGGTTCCAGGTGCTTCTTCCGCTGACCGCCACGGACGACGAGACACCTCAGGAGGAGACGGCATGACCAGCGACACCGGAATCGACCCCAGCGTCCCGCCGAGCGGCACCGGTTGCATGGAATGCAACGCGGACGGCGGATGGTGGTTCCACCTGCGGCGCTGTGCCCAGTGCGGTCACATCGGCTGCTGCGACTCCTCCCCCGCCAAGCACGCCTCGGCGCACTACGAGGCCACCGGGCACCCGGTGATGCAGAGCTTCGAACCCGGCGAGGCGTGGTTCTGGAACTTCGCGACGGACGAGCTGTACGAGTCCGGGCCCCATCTGGCCGGACCCGAGGCCCACCCACTGGACCAGCCGACGCCCGGACCGGCCGGGCGGGTGCCCGTGGACTGGGCGAGAACGCTGGACTGAGCGCCGCCCGCGGGACGGGTGCGGGAGCGCACCCGTCCCGCGGCGGGCACACCCGTCATTCGAGGCGCCGGGCCGCGCAGTCGAGGGCTTCGACGTCCACGGCGTCGGCGAGTGCCTGCATCCCCTTGTCGTTGGGGTGCAGGTGGTCGCCGTTGTCGAAGAACGGCAGGATTCGCTCCTGGTCGTAGGGGCTGCGCAGGATGCGGTCGAAGTCGGCGACGGCGTCGAACTCCCCGCTGTCCCGGACGAACGCGTTGACCTCCTGACGCACCGCCTCGGCGGCCGGATCCCATTCCGACCAGCCCTTGAAGGGCCCCACGGTGGCGCCGACGACACACTTGCCGGCCTTGTGCGCCCGGTCGACGATCTGCCGGTAGCCGGCGATGAGGTCCCCGGCCGTCACCCCGGTGTGCGCCTTGATGTCGTTGACGCCCTCGAAGAGGAACACGGTGCGCACGCCGGGGTGGGACAGCACGTCGCGCTCCAGCCGGTTCAGGGCGCTCTGCCCGGCACCGTCGGCGAGGACCTTGTTGCCGGAGATCCCCTCGTTGGCCACGCCCTTGACGCTCGTACCGTCCGCCGCGCGGAGCCGGCGGGCGAGATAGTCGGGCCAGCGACGGTTGAGGTCGGTGCTCGACTGCCAGCCGTCCGTGATCGAGTCGCCGAGGGCGACGACCGCGCCGGTCGTCGCGCTCGTACGGACGGTGACGGCGTCCAGGTAGAACCAGGAGCCGATGGTGTCCGTCCAGGCGGCGGCGCTCTCCTCGGCGGCGTGGTCGCCCCGGGCGGCGTACGACGTCTGCATGGCCATCCCATGGCCGGTCGCCGGTCCCGCGGCGTCCGGGGTGTGCAGACTGACCACCAGATCCGTCCCGGCCGGCACCTTGCCGGGCAGCGGATCGCTGCGGACGGTGGCGCCCGCGGGGACGGTGACGGAGCGCGCGCCGCCGAAGGTCAGCGGGCGGTTGCTGCCGGGGACCAGTTCGGCGCCGGTCAGCCGCACGCCGGCGTGCACGCTGCCGAAAGTCACCGGCCGGTCGCCGAAGGCGTTGGAGAGCCGGACCCGCAGACCGTCCCCGCCGGCACTGGTGCGCACGACGAGGCGGTAGCTGCGGTCGGCGGTGCCCTCCCCCATGCGGTCGGCGGCGGCTCCCCAGGTGACGACGTCGTGCCGGGCCGGCGCCGCCTCGGCCGCCGCGGGCACCTGCACCGCGGCGGCGAGGAGCAGCACGGCGGCCGGCCGCACCGCGCGGGCGAACCGGGCCGTCACCGGGTGAGGTCCTTCAGGGAGACGGACTCGCCGGGCCGCACCGTCACCGTGCGGGAGGTTCCCGCGAAGACCACCTCGGTGGTCCGGCCGCCCACGCTGCGGATCCGGACGGAGGTCGGTCGCCCGTCCCGCCACGCGAGGTCCACGACGAATCCGCCCCGCGCCGGGACACCGGAGACGGAGCCGGATTCCGCCCAGGCCCCCGGAAGGGCGGGCAGGAGTTCGATGTGGCCGGGGCGGGAGTAGAGCATCATCTCCATCATCGCCGCGGGGGTGCCGAAGTTCGCGTCGATCTGGAAGATGCCGCGGCCCTGTTCGACCTCGTAGATGTCGAACAGGTTGAAGGCGGTGCCGTTGCTGCCGCCGGTGGAGGGGCGGAGGTTGTTGACGATCAGCTGGTAGGCCTTGTCCGCGTCCTTCAGACGGGCCCAGCACAGGCTGCGCCAGGCGTTGGCCCAGCCGAAACTGTTCATGCCGCGCGCGGTGAGCTGGGCGGCGGCGCCGTCGACGATCTCCTTCGGGGTCGAGCCGTCGGGGCGGATGCGGTCGCCGGGGAAGAGGCCGACCAGCCCGGACAGGTGCCGGTGGGTGGTCTCGCCGAGGTTGTCGGGCGACATCCACTCCTCCAGCCAGCCCGTCTTCGGGCTGACCCGCGGCAGGTACAGGCGCTTGCGCAGGCCCTCGATCGTGCCGGCGTACGCGGCGTCCTTCTTCAGCACGGCCGACGCGGTCGCGTAGTTGGCGAACAGCGCCCACACCAGTTCCTGGGCGTAGGTGATGCCCTTGGCGTCGAGCGGGCCGTGCTCCGGTGACCAGTCGCTGTCGGCGATGAGCACCTCCGTCGAGGTGCCGGGCAGGGTGGTGGTCAGCAGCCGTGCCTCCCAGAACTCGCAGGCGCCCTTGAGCAGGGGGTAGATCCTGGCGAGGTGCTGACGTGACTGGGTGTACTCGTAGTGCTCGAACAGGCTGTTGCACAGCCAGGCGTTGCCCGCCGGGTGCCACCACCAGCCCATCCCGCCGTGGATGTTGGTGGAGATGGCGACCGTCCAGCCGGCGATCTTGCCGGTGGAGTTGCGGTAGCGGTTGCGGGGGTCGTTGAACAGGGACCGCGTCAGCTCGGTCCAGGACGGCAGCTGGTCCAGGCAGTAGTCGGTGAAGGCGTCGAAGCACTGGGACAGACCGGCCCGGTCGGCCATCCAGTAGTTCATCTGGATGTTGACGTCCGTGTGGTAGTCGCCCATCCAGTCCGGGTCGTTGCCGTCCAGCCACAGGCCTTGCAGGTTCAGGGGGAGGCTGCCGCGCGAGCCGGAGATCATCAGATAGCGGCCGAACTGGAGGTAGGCCGCCTCGAGTTCGGGGTCGGGCGTGCCGTCGCGGTGGCGTGCCTTGAGGCGTTCCCAGGTGTCCAGGGAGCGCTGGGCGTCGGTGGAGGCGCCGAGCGAGACATCGAGCCGGCCGTACAGGTCGCGGTGGTCGGCCACATGGGTGCGGGCCAGTGCGGCGGCCGAGTGGGCGGCCGCGTCGCGGACCTTGGTGCGGGCCAGCTCCTCGGGGTCCAGGGAGGGGTTGCGGTAGTTCGCCGCCGCGTCGGGGGCGTAGTTCGTGCCGCCGCTCACCACCACGGTGAGGTCCCGGCAGCCGGCGAAGTCGATCCGTGTGCCGTCGACGGCCACCTTGCCGCCGGTGCCGTACGCCCGGACGGCCGCGCCGTAGCGCAGGCCGTTGGTGAAGGACCCGCCGAAGGAATCGGCCCGCGACGGCTTCTCGCCGTGTGTGCCCTCCAATGTCAGGGAGCCGGTGTAGCGGCCGCCTCCGCTCTGGGTGAAGTGCAGCACGATGACGTCGTCGGGCCGGCTGGCGAAGATCTGCCGACGGTAGGTGACGCCGGAGCGGACGTACGAGCTGTCGACCAGGCCCTGCGCGAGGTCGAGGGTGCGCCGGTAGCCGTTGACGGCGGACAGGTCGTGGTCGGGGATGTCGACGGTGAGGCGGGCGAGCAGGGTGAAGGAGCCAAAGTCGGCGCGCCCGTAGGGGAACTGCCCGTCGGCGTCGAGGGTGTCGTTGAGGCCGCCGGTCCACATCGTGGCGTCCGTGATCAGCAGCAGCTCGCGGCCCGGGTCGTTGCTCACGAGCGCGCCGAGCCGGCCGTTGCCGACCGGCAGGCCCTGTTCGATCATGGAGCCTTCGTCGGCGGGGGCCTGCCACCACAGCCGGTCGCGCGACGTGCCGGCGGCCGCCGGCTCGGCGGCGGTGGGCCGCCGGGGCGCCGCTGAGGCGGTGAAGGCCGGCAGGCCGGCGAGGGCCGCGGTGAGGCCGGCCGTCGCGGCGGCGGAGAGCAGCGTTCTTCTGCTGGGCTCGTTCGGGCTGGGGTTCATGTGCGGCTCCGGGGACGTCGGCGGGAAGGGGCCCGGCGCGGGGGCCGGGCCCCGGGAAGGTCGGTCAGGCGGTCTTCGGCACGTCGATCCGGTCGATGTCCGGTGCGTAGCTCGAACCGCTGTCGAACGTGATGGTGTTGGCGCCCGCCTTCAGCGACACCGGCACGTACACACTGTTCGCGGTCCCCCAGTCGCCGGTGGCGGCGAACTTGTGGCGGGTGGCGCCGCCGCCGTTGGCCAGGACGTCGGCGGAGCGGGCGTCACCGCTGACGTAGGTGACCTTGATCTGATAGGTGCCGGCCTTGGCGACTACGACGTCGTTGAACGTCAGTTTGCCGCCGAGGTAGAGGCCGCCGACCTTGTGTCCCTCGGAGCAGGCCGAGCAGCCGGCCACGGACGCGTTGCCGCTCAGGGTGTTCGCCGCCGACTCGGCCTCGATGCCGGTGGCGGTCACCGCGCTGCCGCGCGGCTCGACGGTGAACAGCCGGGAGCCGTGCGCCGGCAGAGCCTGGGTGATCTTGTTCTGGTGGGTGCCGAGATTCTCGTGGTTCCACAGGTCGCGCACGCTCGCCTTGCCGGTGAAGCCCAGCGTCGCCCAGTCGGCGGTGACGGCGGCCGGGGAGTCGGCGAGGTTGAACAGGGCGACGGTGTGGCTGCCGTCGGGGTTCTTCGCGGCCCACACCTGCTGCGGGTCGGAGGGCGTGACCGGCTTCGCGGGCGGGGTGTCGCCCTGGTTGACGGCGATGACCTCGCGGTTGGTCAGCAGGGACAGGCCGTAGGAGTCGAGGCGGGTGAGGTCGTCGCCGGTGTACAGCGGGGACTTGGCGATGGCCCACAGGGTGGCGTAGCTCTGGCGTTCGGCCTTGGTCAGGCCGTCCATCTCACCGTTGCCGACGTTGAGGGTGTCGAGGTCGTTCCAGCCGCCGGGGCCGGCGTGGCGGGTCCAGGCGGGGGCGTCGTCCCACCGGTCGTCGACGGAGTTCTCCCAGGTGACGAGGGTGTTGCAGTAGCACTCCACGTCGGTGTCGATCCGCCACCCGTTGGAGTACTTCTTCCAGTCCTCGGCGTGCCCGATGTCCAGCGACCAGGACAGTTCCAGGTGGATGGGGCGGCCGGTGGCGGCGATGGCCTTCTGCCACGCGGCCACGTCGGCGACGTTGTTGTACTGGTCGCCGTTCTTGAAGGAGCCGGGACCGACGCCGTCGAGCTTGAGGAAGTCGTAGCCCCAGTCGGCGAACAGCCGGGCCTGGGAGTCGATGTACTTCTGGGCGCAGGGACGGGAGAAGTCGATCTTGTAGGCGCTGTCCCAGCCGTTGGTGGTGCGCAGGTCGCCGTGGACGATGTCGGCGGTGGTGCAGTCCTCGGTGTTCCAGATCGGCACCTTGCCCTCGCCGTAGGCCTCCTTCTCCAGGCCGACGGGCAGGTAGATGCCGGCCTTGAGTCCCTTGGCGTGGACGTGGTCGGCGACCGCCTTCATACCGCGGGGGAAGCGCACCGGGTCGGCCTTCTGGCGGCCGAACTCGTCGAATTCCGGCTTCCAGGCCTGGTCGCGCCACCAGCCGGCGTCGATGTTGACGTACTCGTAGCCGTAGGGCTTGAGCTTGCGTGCCATCGCGTCGGCCTGCTTGAGGACGTTGGCCTCGGTCAGGTAGCTGTAGTCGCCGTTCGGGTTGAGCCCCGGGTATTTCGACGACTGCATGCTCCAACTCGACCAGCCCATGTAGGGCTTGGCCGCGAGGGC
The DNA here is from genome assembly GCF_003261055.1 of Streptomyces cadmiisoli. NCBI lineage: Bacteria > Bacillati > Actinomycetota > Actinomycetes > Kitasatosporales > Streptomycetaceae > Streptomyces > Streptomyces cadmiisoli. The sequence continues at coordinate 7,856,559 of NZ_CP030073.1, read as the reverse complement.
GGGCGCGGTGGCGGTCTCCGGGGCCGGCGCGGCGGCCGACGCGGTGGTCGCCTGCGAGCCGTCGGTGTCCGGGGCCGCCTGCACGGCCGTTCCGGCGGTCGCGAGGGCCGCCGTGACGGCCATGACGACCAGGGCTCTCAGGCCGCGTCCGGGCAGGGCGGAGTACGAGGATGACCGCATGGGTCGTACCTCCTGGGGTCGGTTCAGCTGCGGGTGGGTTGGGGCTGGGTCCGGTCCGTGTCGATGAAGCTCTGGATGGCGGTGGCGGCGGCGCCCCGGGCCCATTCCTCGAAGGGCAGCGGGCGGGTGCGTACGTCGCAGCGCGCGGCGGAGCCGAACGCTGCCGCGGCGAAGGCGTCGCGGATCTGCTCGGCGAACAGGTCGTAGGCGGCGAGTCCCTCGCCGGAGATGATCACCAGCTCGGGACCGAGGAGGTTGGCCACGGTGGCGATGCCTCGGCCGATGGCCTCACCGGCGCGCGCGTACACCGCGCGTGCCCCGGCGTCGCCCCGGTGGGCGAGGGCCAGCGCGTCCGCCGCGTCGGCGACCTCGGCACCCGTCGCCTCCCTGATCGCGGCGAGGATGGCCGTGTCGCCCGCGATCGCCTCGACGCAGCCGCGGTTGCCGCAGTGGCACGGGGGGCCCGCCGGGTCGATCGCCACGTGGCCGATCTCCCCGGCCACGCCGTGCGCCCCGGCGACCACGCGTCCGTGCACGACCAGGCCGCAGCCGATACCGGCGCCGACGGTGACGACGGCGAAGTCCGACAGCCCGACTCCGGCGCCGAACCACTGCTCGGCGACGGTCAGGGCGCGCACGTCGTTCTCGACGGTCACCGGCAACCCGGTGGTCATCGCGGCGAGTTCGGCGAGCGGCACATCCCGCCAGTCCAGGAAGGGCGAGTAGCGGACGGTGCCCGCGGCGCGGTCGACGTCTCCGGAGACGGCGAGGCCGAGTCCTCGCACCTGCACGCCGAAGCCGTCCGCCTCCATGAGCAGTTCCCGCACCAGGTCGGCGATGGCCGCCAGCACCGGTTTGGGGTCGCGGTCGGGCAGCGGCACGTGCCGGGCGACGCGGATGCGGCAGCACAGGTCGGCGAGGACGCCGATGAGTTCGTCGCCGGTCACCTTGACGCCGATGAACAGGGCCCGGCCTCCTTCGACCCGCACCGGGTTCGCGGGTCGGCCGAGCGCGCCGCGCGCTTCCTCGTCGACGTCCTCGACCAGGTACCCGGCCTCGATCAGGGGCCGGACCGCCTTGGTCACCGCCGCCGCGGACAGGCCGGTCCGCTCGGCCGTCTCCGATCGGGTGAGCGGGCCGTGGGACAGGACGGTGGTGAAGATCTGCGAGGCGGCGGGTGTGGCGGCGGGGAACGCCTCGGCAGGTGAGGTGGAGCGCATGGCCCGGAACCTATGAGTCTTATTTTCCGGTGTCAATGAAAGAAGCAGAACTCCACGAAAGATCCACCAGGACTGGATTGAAACATTCAAAGGCCAGGCAATGAGCGCCACTTGAGCTTGTGAATGAAGGCGCCGTCCTGCCGGGAACCGACATCGTCCCGGCGGACGTTCTCAGGTCGACGCACCGGAGTCGGAGACGGCGGACTACAACAGGGCGACACCATGGACGAGTTGGTCCCCGGCGGCAACGCTCCCCTGCCGGGCGGCGCCCTGACCGTGCGGGTGCCCGGGCCCTTCGACGTGTCCGCGCTCATCACGGACGACAGCGGCCGGGTCCGGGACGACGGCGACTTCGTGTTCTACAACCAGCCGTCCGCTCCGGGCGCCCGGCTGCACGGCGGCACCCTCACCCTGGATCCGCCGCGGCTGCGTGCCGGAGCCACCCGCGTCACCGTGGCCGTCACCCCCGCCGACCCGGGCACGCCCCTGGGCCGGCTGCCCGCCCCCACGCTGCACGTCGCGGACCGGACCGGCCGCCCGCTCGTCCGCTTCGCTCCCGCCCGCCCCGGCCGGGAGACGGTGCTGCTGCTCGCCGAGGTGTACCGGCGCGGCGCGGGCTGGAAGCTGCGGGCGCTCGGGCAGGGGTACGCGGACGGACTGGCGGGACTCGCGCGCGACTTCGGCGTGGACGTTCTGGACGACACGCCGTCCGCACCGGCGCCCTCCGCGTCATCGTCGGCGCCCCCGTCGTCCGCCCCGGCAGCCCCCTCGCCGCGCTTCCCCGCCACCGTCCCCGCGTCGCCCTCCCACCCGCCGCGCGGCGCCGCCGACCCGGACGGCTTCCTCGCGCTGGTCAACTCCGCACGCGCGCGGGCGAGCTCCCCGCCGGTCAGCCCGGACACCCGGCTGACCGGCGCGGCGCGGGCGCACGCCGCCGCCATGGCGGCGGACGGCCGGCTCGGCGTCGAGACCCGCGACGGCGTCTCGGTGTACCGGCGCGTCACCAGCACCGGGTTCGCGTACGTCACCGTGGGCGAACACCTGGTCTCCGGCCCGCGCTCCCCCGCCGAGTTCATGGACCACTGCCTGCGCTCGGAAGGTCCCGGCCGCACCCTGCGCGACCCGGCCTTCACCCACACCGGGTGGGCGTACGCCACCGCCGGCCGTTCCGGGACGGTCCACTGGACCGTCCTGTGGGCCAGACCCCTCGCCCCCGGCGACCTGACCCGTGTGGCGGGCGAGGTCGTCGGCCTCACCAACCGGGAGCGCGACCGGGCCGGGCTGCCACCGCTGGCCGTCGACGGCCCGCTGACCGCGGCAGCCCAGGCGCACAGCGCGGACATGGTCGCCCGGGACTTCTACTCCCACACGGCGCCCGACGGCAGCCGGCCCTGGGACCGGGCCGCCGCGGCGGGCTCCACCCTGCGCTCCATCGGCGAGAACATCGCCTGCGGCCAGCGCTCCCCCGCCGAGGTGGTGACCGGGTGGATGAACAGCCCGGGGCACCGCGCCAACATCCTCAAGCCCGGCTTCACCCGCATCGGGATCGGCTTCGAGGGCGGCGGCCGGGCCGGGACGTACTGGACCCAACTCTTCGGCGGTTGACGAAAGTCCGCCCGCGGCACCCGCGATCTTGGCGGAACGCAATCCTCCGGACAGGATGCATGCATGAAGGGTGACCTGTTTTCCAGCGAGCACATGGTGCAGCCGGCCACGGCGCCGGGGATGACCGTCGAGAACGCCAAATGCATCAGATACGCGGTGTCCGGCGAGATGCTGGCCCGGCAGGGCGCGATGATCGCCTACCGCGGCACCCTCGCCTTCGAACGCAAGAGCCAGGGCGTGGGCGGCATGCTGAAGCGTGCGGTCACCGGCGAAGGGCTTCCGCTGATGGCGGTGCGCGGCCAGGGGGAAGCCTGGTTCGCCCACGAGGCGCAGAACTGCTTCATCGTCGAGGTCGAGCCGGGCGACGAGTTCACCGTGAACGGCCGCAACATCCTGTGCTTCGACGCCACGTTGGCGTACCGGATCGCCACGGTGAAGGGCGCGGGGATCGCGGGCGGCGGCCTGTTCAACAGCGTCTTCACCGGGCACGGCAGCCTGGGCCTGGTGTGCGACGGCAATCCGCTGGTCATCCCCGTCTCGGCGCAGCAGCCGGTGCACGTGGACACGGACGCGGTGGTCGGCTGGACCGCGGGACTGCGCACCTCGCTGCACCGCTCGCAGTCGATCGGGTCGATGCTGCGCGGTGGTTCCGGTGAGGCCGTGCAACTGGTCCTGGAAGGCGAGGGGTACGTGGTGGTGCGTCCGAGCGAGGCGACACCCCCGAAGGCCCAGCAGCACTGACCGGGGGCGGCTCGTGAGGTGATCTGCGCCTCACGGGCACCCCTCCGCGCCGCGTCCACGCCGTGATCGTCGACGGGTGGCACCTCCGGCGGCGCCGATCACGGGGCGGGCGTACGGCGAGGCGGGCGTACGGCGGTGGCAGCCGGGGCCCGCCGGCACCTCGCCGCGGTCGGCGCGGACCTCGGCGGCACAGGCTGGGAGGCGTGCGCCGCGGCCCAGCCGCGGCCGCCGCAGGACATCCTGATGCGACGCGCGCCGCTGCGGACCGGGCCACGGCACCGGCAACCGTGTTGACCTGCGGCGTGTACCGCGTCAGGGTTCGACACGGCGCGGTTCCACCATCGAAGCCGCCGCGCCGGAAGGGTGAGCTCCTTGATCGGCATCTCGGACATCGAATCCGCCGCCGAGCGGATCGCCGGACATGTCCTTCGCACCCCCACCGTGCCGAGCCCCGGCCTGTCCGGGCTGCTCGGTGTCCCGGTGACCGCGAAACTCGAACTCCTGCAACGCACCGGTTCCTTCAAGGCCCGTGGGGCGACGGCGAAGCTGCTGTCGCTGAGCGAGGCCGAGCGGGCCGCCGGGGTCGTCGCGGTCAGCGGTGGCAACCACGGGATCGCGCTCGCGGTCATGGCCGCCGCCCTCGACGTGAAGGCGACGGTGGTCATGCCGCGCTCGGCGCCCACCCGCGCGGTCGAGATCGCCCGGGAGGCCGGTGCGACGGTGCGGATCACCGAGGACATGGGCGGCGCCTTCCGCCTCGTGACCGAACTGCGGGACGAGGGTCTGACACTGGTGCACCCCTTCGACGACCCTCTGGTCGTCGCCGGTCAGGGCACGGTCGGGCTGGAGTTCGCGGACGACGCGGACGAGGTGACCGACGTACTGGTCAGCATCGGAGGCGGCGGGCTGATCGCCGGTGTGGCGGCGGCGCTGCGGGCCCGCCGCCCGGGGGTGCGGATCTGGGGCGTGGAGACCGAGGGTGCCGAGGCCATGTCCGAGGCGCTGCGGGCGGGCGGCCCGGTGCAGGTCCCGCTGTCGTCCATCTCGTCCACGCTGAGCGCCCCCACGGTGTCGGCACTGACGTACGACCATGTGTCCGCGCTGGTCACTGAGGTGCTCGTGGTTCCCGACCGGGACGCCGTACGGGGCTGTCTCGACCTCGCCGAGCACGCCAAGGTGTGGGCGGAGCCGGCGGCCGGCTGTCTGCTGCCCGCCGCCCGGCAGGTCGTGGAACGGGTCGGCGAGGACTGCCGCATCGGGCTGGTGGTGTGCGGGGGCAACGCCTCGCCCCGTGACGTGATGACCTGGGCCGACCGCTTCGAACTGCACTGACGGAACGTCAAAAATACGGTCCTGCCCGAATATGCGCCCGGCGCGTTGAACGCGCGCCGTCGCACCCCGCGTACCACTGGCAAAGGTGAGAGCCAGGGGTTCAACGAGGGATGGCCATGGGCAAGGCGCACGTCTCCGCACACCGGTCGGTCGCCGGGAGATACCGGCTCCTGGAAGCCGTCCATCACGAGTCGAACCGGATCTGCTGGTACGGGGAGGACGTACAAGCCGGGCGGCCCTGCCTGGTGACCCAGGTCGGGCTGCCCGGCGAGCCCGGCGAGGAGAGCGCGCGCCGGGCCGTCGGCCGCGTCATGCGCACGGCGGAGACGATGGGCCAGCTGTGCCCGGGCCGGGTCGCCCCCGTCGTCGACGTCGTCGAGGAGGCGGGTTCACTGTGGACGGTCACCGAATGGGTGGGGGGCACCCCGCTCGGTGAGCTGCTCGGCCAGCAGGGCCCGTTCCACTACGTCCGGGCGGCCCGGATCGGGCTGGAGCTGCTCCACGTGCTGGACGCTGCGCACGATCAGGGCATCACCCACGGCGAGCTGAGCCCCGGCCAGGTGCTCGTGCGTGAGGAGGGTCCGGTCGTCGTCACCGGCTTCGGCCTCGCGGGCGCGACACTGGCACCGCGTCTGACGGCGCCCTCGTACGCCTCCCCGGAACAGGCCCGCGACGAGCGGATCGGCCCGGCGGCGGATCTGTGGGCGCTCGGCGCGATCCTCTACACCATGGTGGAAGGACGCCCGCCGTTCCGGGACCGGGACCGGCCGGAGACCACGCTGAAAGGAGTGGACCGGCTGCCGCTGCGCACCCCGCAGCGCGCGGGCCCCCTCGCCCAGGTCGTCCAGGGCCTGCTGCGCAAGAACAGCCGCGAACGGCTGACCCGGACCGTGGCGCGCGAGGCACTCACCCGGGTGCTGAAGGAGGACGCCGAGGCGGCCCTGCCGGCCGCACCGACACCCCGCCTGCGCCGCGCGTACGCCTTCGCCTGCCATGCCTCAGCGCCGGGGTGGAGCAGACGGGCCATGATCGTCGGCACGACGCTCGCCGTCGTCACCGTCGGCGTCGCGATCCTCGCGGCGACGGTCGGCCTCTCCGACGACGAACACTCGGCGACCGGCACGCAGCCCGGTCCGTCCACCACCGCCACGCCTCCGGCGAACGGCTCGGCACCGTCCGCCCCGGCACCCGCTCCGACGGCACCGCCCACCGCCTCCTCCCCCTCGGCCTCGGCCTCGGCCACCGGACTGCCGCCCGGTTTCCGCGGCTACAGCTCGCCGGAGGGCTTCTCCGTCGCCCTGCCCGACGGCTGGCGGCCGCTGAGCACCGACCGGGTGTCCGACCTGGCCTACCGCGTGGTCCTGGGCGCCGAGGACGACCCGCGCACGCTCGCCGTGACCTACAGCGAACGGGTCGGCACCGACCCGGTCGCGGTGTGGCGGGACGACGTCGAGCCCGACCTCAAGCAGCAGGCGGACGACTACCGGCGGGTCGGCGGGATCCAGGCGACGATGTACCGCGGGCGCGAGGCCGCCGACATGCAGTGGCTCGCCGACGTCGACGGGACGCGGGTACGCACCTTCGGCCGCGGCTTCCTCATCGGCGACGGCCGCGGTTACTCGCTGCGCTGGACGACGCCCGCCGACGAGTGGGAGGCCGCCGAGAACCGGCAGGCCCTGGACACGTTCCTGCGGACCTTCCGCCCGCCGTCGGACTGAGCGGTGCCCGGCGCGGGGCGCCGTTTGGCGACGGGGCCTCAGTCGGCGCTGCCCGACGCGGGATCGGCGGCGTCGGGGAATCCCCGTCGCGCGGCTGCGCAGCGACCGCAGGACGGGGTACCAGGGAGCTCTACGACCGTTCTCCTCGGAGGCCCCCCTCGTGAAACCCAGCGTGCACAAGACCCTGGTGATGCAGCTCCGGACGGGCGCCACGGACCGCTTCCCCGTGCTCGCCCGCCTGAACTACGACGCGCGGGACCCGTACGCCGTCACCGTGGTGTTCAGCCACGACGGCCGGGTGCTCGCGCGGTGGCGGCTGGACCGGGAGATGCTCCGGACGGGACTGCGCCGACCCGTCGGCGCGGGCGACGTGCGGTTCCGCCCGGTGTCCGCGGGGAGGTGGGAGGAACTGCGCATGGAGTTCTTCGGCGACGCCCGGCCGGACGGCGGATGCCGGCACGCGGTGGTGTTCGCCCGGGCGTCGGCGGTCGAGTCGTTCCTGTCCCGGACCCACGACATGGTCGCGCCGGGGCGGGAGCGACCGTATGTGGACGACTTCCTGGCGGAGGTCTTCGCCGAGAGCTGAGACCGAGCGGAACGCGCGCCGGGGACCTGCCGGTACGTGCACGGGTTCCGCCCGGCGGCCGGGCGGAGCGGAACTCCGGGGCGCCGTCCGTCAGCGACCGGTGTGGTGCCGTCGCGCCCAGGCCGGCAGCACGAACCAGCAGAGCAGGTACCAGGCGAACACGCCACCGACGAGCCACGGAACGTAGTCGTTGTGGGTCGCCACCCGGAGGATGAGCAGCAGCGAGCAGGTCATCGTGGCGAGCAGCAGGAGCAGGCCCACGAAGGTCAGCCGTGACGCCCAGACCACCGCCTGCGGTTTGATCCGCTGCCCGGAGACGATGCGGTGCAGGGCGACCGGCCCTATCAGAGCGCCGGTCGCCGTCGCCCCGAGGACGACGGTCACGATGTAAATGGTCTGGTCGGTGTCGTCCAGCGCGTGGTACGTGGAGGTGAAGACGACGGTCAGCAGGAAACCGAAGAGGATCTGGACCCCCATCTGGGTGATGCGGACCTCCTGGATCAGCTCGCCCCACATGCGGTCGGCTCTCTCCTCCTCGGTCTCGTCACGCCCCCTGGACCTGCTCGGGCTGTCGTCGGCGACCGACACGGCTCCTCCTGGTGAGAAAGACCGGGCTCCTTCCCACCGGGTTCCCCGGGACCGCCGGAAGTCTCCGGGGCGGCCGGCCCCTTTTTGCGCCGCTGTTGCGACGGCCGCCCCGGACATGCGCTCGACGGCTACCAGCGGCTCTCCACCTGCTCCTTGATCCGCCGGTCGTAGAGGTCCTCGATCGCCTGGAGGGTGGCGTCGGACAGGGCGGGCAGCTTGGCGGCCGCCGCGTTGGCGCGGGACTGCTCGGCGGAGCGGGCACCGGGGATCACCGTGGTGACGCCGGGCTGCTGGATGATCCAGCGCAGCGCCAGCTGAGCCGGGGTGTACCCCTCGGGGGCGAGGGCGGCGAACTCGGCGGCGGCCTCGACGCCGGTGGCGTAGTCGACGCCGGAGAAGGTCTCGCCCTGGTCGAAGGACTCGCCGTGCCGGTTGTAGGTGCGGTGGTCGTTCTCGGCGAAGACGGTGTCCTTGGTGTACTTGCCGGACAGCAGGCCGGAGGCCAGCGGCACCCGGGCGATGATGCCGACGCCCGCCTCCCGGGCGGCCGGCAGCACCTCGCGCAGCGGCTTCATGCGGAACGGGTTGAGGATGATCTGCACGCTCACCACATGAGGCCGGGCGATCGCGGTCAGCGCCTCGGCGCAGGTCTCCACGCTCACGCCGTAGGCGGCGACGCGCTCCTCCTCGACCAGGGTGTCCAGGGCGTCGAACACCGCGTCGCTGGAGTAGACCGCGGTGGGCGGGCAGTGCAGCTGAACCAGGTCCACGCGGTCGACGCCGAGGTTGCGCCGGGACCGGTCGTTCCAGGCACGGAAGTTGTCCAGCACGTAGTTCTCGGGGATCTGGTCGACGCGCCGGCCCATCTTGGTGGCGACCAGCACGTGCAGGTCGGGCCGGCCGCCCAGGAACGTGGCGATGGTCTGCTCGCTGCGTCCGTCGCCGTACACGTCGGCGGTGTCGAAGAAGGTCACGCCGGACTCCGCCGCCGCCTCCAGCACCGCGAGGGCGTCCTTCTCGTCGACGTCACCCCAGTCGGCACCCAGCTGCCAGGTACCGAGACCGACGACCGACGCATGCTGACCAGATCTGCCGAATTCACGCTCATCCATGACCACAGTCTGTCACCCGCCGCGCCGGTACGCGGAACGCCCCACTCCGACAGCCGCCGCAGGGCCCGACCGTCCGCGCCGGCGGCCCGTCGACCGGGCCTCGGCGGAGCGTCAGCAGCGCTTCGACAGGGCGTCGACGAGGCTTTCGAACGCGTCAGTTTCCCGGGGTGAGCCGCACCACCGGCGAACCGCCCGTCCGCCAAGGATCGTGCGGACGAGCGCGCCCGACGGAAGGAATTCCCCCTTCCGGGACCGGCGGCACCCTCTTCGCGGCAAGATCATCTTCGTTCAAGCTTGCACGAGATATAGGTACTTGTCCTGATCACGACCCGTCGCGCACGGGGGATTTCACCCGCTCTCCGCCGGACCGATAGGCATGCGGGGCCGGCCGGTCGCACGACCCGGCCGACGTCCCGTCCTTCCCCGACCCAGGAGGTCCGCATGCCCGAACTCAGCCGCCGTCGCGCACTCGCCGCGGGCGCCGCGCTCACCGCCGCCGCCGGAACGCTCTCGATCGCCCCGGGCATGGCCGCCACCGCCCGGCGGCACGGCACCCCGGACCCGGAAGCCTTCGACGAGGTCTACAACGGCCGCCTGATACAGGGCAGGCCGGTCGCCCGAGCGGGCCGCCACCACGGCGGCGCCGGCTACGAGGTGCACATCGACGGCGCGGAACTGCACATGATGCGCAACGCGGACGGCAGCTGGATCAGCGTCGTCAACCACTACGCGCCGGTGCCGACACCACGCGCCGCCGCACGTGCCGCGGTCGACGAGCTGCGGGGCGCCCGGCTCGTCCCGTTCCCCGCCGCCGGCTGATCCCGACCACCAGCACCTGGAGCAACAGCGCATGACCGTCCGCAAGAACCAGGCGAGCCTGTCCGCCGACGAGAAGCGGCGTTTTGTCGCCGCGGTCCTGGAGCTCAAGCGCAGCGGCCGCTACGACGAGTTCGTCACGACCCACAACGCCTTCATCATGGGGGACGTCGACGACGGCGAGCGCACCGGCCACCGCTCGCCGTCCTTCCTGCCCTGGCACCGCAGATTCCTGCTGGACTTCGAGCGCGCGCTTCAGTCCGTGGACGCGTCGGTCGCGCTGCCGTACTGGGACTGGTCCGCCGACCGCACCGCAGGGTCCTCGTTGTGGGCGCCCGACTTCCTCGGCGGCAGCGGGCGCGCCCGGGACGGCCGGGTGACGGACGGCCTCTTCACCGAGTCGGCCGGCAACTGGCCGATCACCGTGCGCGTCGACGGCCGGACGTATCTGCGGCGGGCCCTCGCCGGGGCGGTACGTGAGCTGCCGACACCGGCCGAGGTCGAGTCCGTACTGGCCATGAGCCGGTACGACACCGCGCCCTGGAACAGCGCGTCGGACGGCTTCCGCAATCATCTGGAGGGCTGGCGGGGCGTCAATCTGCACAACCGGGTGCACGTCTGGGTCGGCGGCCAGATGGCCACGGGTGTCTCGCCCAACGACCCGGTGTTCTGGCTGACGCACGCCTTCGTCGACAAGCTGTGGGCGCGGTGGCAGCGCCGGCACCCCCGCTCCGGCTACCTGCCGGCGGCCGGCACACGGGACGTGGTCGACCTGAACGATCCGATGAAGCCGTGGAACGACACGACCCCGGCGGACATGCTGGACCACACTCCCCACTACACGTTCGACACGGACGCGTAGCCGGGGCCTGTCCGACGGTGCGGGGGGCCGCCCACGGGCGCCGGGGACCGGACCGGTACCGGTGCTAGGCGTCCACCGTCCGGCACTCGGGGTGGCCCCAGCCCTGGGGGTTCTTGGCGATGGCCTCGCCGGCCGCGTAGGAGCGGCCGCACGCGCAGCGGCCCGGGAACTTGGCCTTGATCGTACGGGCCGCGGTGCCGGACCGCTGCCGGGCGGGCTTGGCCGCGGCCGGACCGCGGCGCGGGGCGGCCGACGCGGCGCCGGACGCGGGCGGCGGTTCCGGGGAGCCGAAGCCGCTGCCGGCCGACTGCTGCTCGGTGGCGGCCTGGCTGGCGGCGCGGTCGGCGAAGTCGTTCAGCGGGTCGCCGTCGACCTGGTGGGCCGGGACGTAGCGGAACTCGACGGAGCGGCCGTCGAGCAGTTCGTCGATGCGCACCACCAGGTCCTGGTTGGCGACGGGTTTGCCGGCGGAGGTCTTCCAGCCGTTGCGCTTCCAGCCGGGCAGCCAGGTGGTGACGGCCTTCATGGCGTACTGCGAGTCCATCCGGACCTCCAGCGGCACGCCGGGGTCCGTCGACGCCAGCAGCCGCTCCAGGGCGGTGAGTTCGGCGACGTTGTTGGTGGCCTTGCCCAGCGGCCCCGCCTCCCAGCGGGTCGGGGACTCCGACTCGTCGGCGACGACCCATGCCCAGCCCGCCGGCCCGGGGTTTCCCTTCGAAGCCCCGTCGCACGCGGCCACCACTCGTTCACGCATGGTCCGATCATGCCACGGCCCGGACACCCGAACGGCCACGGCGTCGCTCGGGCGGGGACGCCGGGAGGTGCCGGTCAGGCGATGTCGGTGAGGTCCGGCATCTCACCCTCGGTGGTGGTGGTGTCGATCACCGAGAAGCTCGCGCCCTGCGGGTCGCTCAGTGCCGCGAACCGGCCGAAGGGACTGTCCATCGGTCCGAAGCGCAGCACACCGCCGCGCTCGGTCGCCTTGGCCACGGCCGCGTCGCAGTCGGCGACGCTGAAGTAGACATTGATGTACGCCGGCACCTCGGGCGGGAAGTCGTCCGTCATCTTCATCCGGCCCAGCACCGGGTTCCCGCTGAGGTTGAAGATCCGGAAGTCGATGCCGTCGTCGTCCATCTGCTGGGCGGTGAACGGGAACACGGCGGGGAAGAACGCGTCCGCCGTCTCCGGCTCGCGGGTGAAGACCTCCGCCCAGCAGTACGCGCCGGGCTGCTCCATCGGCGCCTCGAACCCCTCGTGGGTGCCGCTCTGCCACACGCCGAACGCGACGCCACCGGGGTCGCGGGCCAGGCACATGGTGCCGAAGTCACCGACCTGCATGGGCCCCATCAGCACCTCACCGCCGTTGTCCCGGATCCTGGCGGCCGTGGCCGCGGCGTCCGGCGAGGCGAAGTAGAGGCACCACTGCGACTGCTCCTCACCACCCGGCATGGGTGGTACGACGGCCGCGACCGCCTTGCCGTCGGCGTAGGCCTGGGTGTAGTTGCCGAACTCCGACGACGCCTCGCCGAAGGTCCAGCCGAGGACGTCGGCGTAGAAGGTCTTGGCCCCCTCGACGTCCGTGAACATCGCGTCGGCCCAGCAGGGCATTCCCTCGGGTTTCACGGCCATCGGTGCGGACCTTCCGGTTCGGGTGTCTGTCGTCCGAATTCTCACGCTAGCGACGCGGTCGGCCGCCCGCGCGCCGAACACGCGCTTCCGTTCCAGACTGGGCTGCGGAAGGCGGCCGGTGACCGACGGAGCGGGGCAGCGGATGGCGGACAGGACGATGCGGGCGTGGTCGGTGGTCGCGCCGGGGCCGGTGGAGGAGGGGGCGCTGCGGCTGGTGGAGAAGCCGGTGCCGACGCCCGGCGAGGACGAGCTGCTGGTGCGTGTGCGGGTGTGCGGGGTGTGCCGGACCGACCTGCACGTGGTCGAGGGGGACCTCGAGGTGCACCGGCCCGCGGTCACGCCCGGTCACCAGGTGGTCGGGACGGTGGCGGGGTTCGGGACGGCGGTGCGCGGATTCACGGTCGGCGACCGGGTGGGCGTGGCCTGGCTGCGCCGCACCGACGGCACCTGCGCCTACTGCGCCCGCGGCGCCGAGAACCTCTGCCCGGCCTCGCGCTACACGGGCTGGGACGCCGACGGCGGTTACGCACCGTACACGACCGTACCGGCCGCGTTCGCCCACCGGCTGCCCGGCGGCCTCGACGACGTCGCCGCCGCTCCGCTGCTGTGCGCCGGCATCATCGGCTACCGCGCGCTGCGCCGCGCCGCGCTGCCGCCGGGCGGACGGCTCGGTCTGTACGGGTTCGGGGGCAGCGCCCACCTGTGCGCGCAGGTGGCCCTGGCCGAGGGCGCCCGGGTGCACGTCCTGACCCGCGGTGCGGCGGCACGGCGGCTCGCGCTGGAGCTGGGGGCCGCCTCGGCGCGGGAGGCCTCCGACCCGCCACCGGAGCCGCTGGACAGCGCGATCCTGTTCGCTCCGGTCGGCGAGCTGGTCCCGGTGGCGCTGCGGGCCCTGGACCGGGGCGGGGTGCTGGCGATCGCCGGTATCCATCTGAGCGACGTACCGCCGCTGAACTACGAGCGCGAGCTGTTCTACGAGCGGGAGCTGCGCAGCGTCACCTCCAACACGCGTGAGGACGCCCGTGAGTTCCTGGCGATCGCCGCCCGGCACGGCGTGCGTGCCACCACGCACGTCTATCCGCTGTCGGAGGCGCCGCGGGCGCTCGCCGATCTGAAGGCGGGCCGCTTCGACGGAGCGGCGGTGCTGGTCGACGACCTGGACTGAGCGGCGGGCCGGGCGGCCGGCGGGCCTGCGCGCCCGGGGCGCGAGGTGTTCGGGCGGCGTGCGGGGAAGCCGCAGTGAGCCGTCCGCTTCGTCCGGGATGTTTGCAACGTCCCGGGCCTGAGAGCGCCCCTTTCGCGCCGTACCGTGGCGCGCCCACGGCTGTTTGGCTTGTTTCTGCGCACGGCCACCAGGCACCCCACCGACCGTTCCGCTCACCCTTGTCCACCTCCCGGGAGGGAATGTGTCCGCACCGGACAGCGCCACCGGTCCCGCCACCGAAGAACTCACCACCGCAGCCGACCATCCGCTCACCAGCCTCAGCACCCTCGCCGCGCGCCAACTCACCACGACCACCAAGTCCGAACCCCAGATGCAGGCCATCACCTCACGATGGCTGCTCAAGGCCCTGCCCTGGGTGGACGTCAAGGGCGGCGCCTACCGGGTCAACCGGCGGCTGCAGCTCCGCGTCGGCCGCGGTCGAGTGCAGTTCGAGCAGAACGGCGCCGACGACATCCGGGTCATCCCCCGGACGCTCACCGAGCTGCCGGTGCTGCGCGGCTACGGCGACACCGAGGTCCTCAAGGAGATCGCCGGCCGCTTCCGGGTGCGGGACGTCCGCGCGGGCCAGGTCCTGTACGAGGCCGGCCAGCCGGTCACCGAGGCCTATCTCGTCGTGCACGGCCGGTTCACCCGCTTCGCCACCGGCAAGTACGGCGAGGAGGAGATCCTCGGGGTCGTCACCGACGGCGACCAGATGGGTGACGAGGCCATCGGCCAGGCCGACCCGCTGTGGCTGAGCTCGATGCGCGCCGAGACCGCGGGCGTGGTGATGGTGCTGCCCTGGGACGTGGTGCGGGAGTTCACCGACCGGGTGCCGTCGCTGGCCGCGCATCTGACGGAGTACGCCGAGCGGCAGCGGCTCCCGATGAACCGCAAGGGCGAGGCCGACGTCCCGGTGCAGGCCGGACACGTCGGAGAGCCCACCCTGACCGGCGGATTCGTCGACTACGACCTGGCCCCGCGCGAGTACGAGCTGTCCCTCACCCAGACCGTGCTGCGGGTGCACACCCGGGTCGCCGACCTCTACAACGACCCGATGGACCAGACCGAGCAGCAGTTGCGCCTGACCGTGGAGGAGATCCGCGAGCGCCAGGAGTGGGAACTGGTCAACAACCGCGAGTTCGGGCTGCTGCACAACATCGACTACGGACAGCGCATCAGCTCGTTCACCGGCCCGCCGACCCCGGACGACATGGACGAGCTGCTGGCCATGCGCCGCAAGACCCGGCTGTTCCTCGCGCATCCGAAGGCGATCGCGGCCTTCTTCCGCCAGTGCAACAAGCGCGGACTGGTGCCCGGCACCGCCACCGTGAACGGGCACGAGATCCCCGCCTGGCGCGGTGTCCCGCTGTTCCCGTGCAGCAAGATCCCCGTCTCCGACCAGCACACCAGCAGCATCATCGCGCTGCGCACGGGGGAGGCGGACCAGGGCGTCGTGGGCCTGCGCCAGACCGGCATCCCGGAGGAGTACCAGCCGGGTCTGAACGTCCGGTTCATGGGCATCGACACCGCCGCCATCATCAACTACCTCGTCACCGCCTACTACTCGCTGGCCATCCTCGTGCCCGACGCGGCCGGAGTCCTTGAGAACGTCCAGCTCGGCCGGAGCGCCGACTGACCGGGTGGAGTACGCACCATGAGTTCGTCCCCGCAGGCCGCGGTCCCGGCGCCGTTCACGCTGCCCGGACCGCCGAACCTCGCCCGCACCGTGCGCAGCCGGCGCGGCGGAGCCGTCCCCGGGCTGAAGTACCGGCCCGCCGCCCCCGCCGATCCCGAGAAGGTGCGGGAGATCGACCGCAGGCTGGAGGACTGGGCCCGCCGCCTGGACCTGTTCCCGAAGGAGTGGAGCGGGGACTTCGCCGGGTTCCAGTTCGGCCGGGCCGTGGTCCTCCAGCATCCGGGCGCGGCCGATCCGGAGCGCCTCACCGTCGCGGGCAAGCTGCTGCTCGCCGAGAACATCGTCGACGACTGCTACTGCGAGGAGAGCGAGGACCGGGGCGGATCGCACCGGGGGCTGGGCGGCCGGCTCGTCATCGCCCAGTCCGCCCTCGATCCGTACCACGGCACACCGGAGTCGGAGGAGGAATGGCGTGCCGGTGTGCAGGCAGACGGCCCGCTGCGCTCCTACCACTGGGCGCTGAAGGACTTCGCGGCCCTCGCCACGCCCAGCCAGACCGACCGTTTCGTGCACGACATGGCCCGGCTCCACCTCGGCTACCTCGGCGAGGCCGCGTGGGCGGAGTCCGGGTACGTGCCGCGGGTCTGGGAGTACCTGGTGATGCGCCAGTTCAACAACTTCCGCCCCTGTCTGTCGATCGTGGACGCCGTGGACGGCTACGAGTTGCCCGAGGTGGTCTACGCCCGGCCCGAGATCCAGCGGATCACCGCGCTGGCCTGCAACGCCACCACGATCGTCAACGACCTGTACTCCTTCACCAAGGAGCTGGCGAACGACCCGACGCACCTCAACCTGCCGCAGGTCGTCGCCGCCAACGAGCGGTGCGGTCTGAGGGCGGCGTACCTCAAGAGCGTCGACATCCACAACCAGGTCATGGACGCCTTCGAAGCCGAGTCCGCGCTGCTGTCCGCCACCTCGCCCCTCGTCGAACGCTATGCCCGGGGCCTGTCCGACTGGGTGTCCGGCAACCACGAGTGGCACGCCACCAACACCCACCGCTACCACCTGCCCGACTACTGGTAACCCGAGTCAGCCGACCTCGCGTCGGTCGCACCACCACGAGGAGTCACTGTTGACGATCGCCCACGCCGGCACCACGACTGCACCGGTGCCGACCCAGTCCACGTACCAGAACCGCGTCGCGGACTACTGGAACGCCGAGGAGAACCCGGTCAACCTCGAACTCGGAAAGATCGACGACCTCTATCACCACCACTACGGCGTCGGTGACGTCGACTGGTCGGTCCTCGACGAGCCCGACCGGGCCCGCCGGCGTGAGCGGGTCACCGGTGAACTGCACCGGCTGGAACACGCCCAGGCCGAACTCCTCGCCGGGCACCTCGGCCCGCTCACGCCCGCCGACCGGGTCTTCGACGCCGGCTGCGGACGCGGCGGCGGCAGCGTCGTCGCGCATCTGCGCCACGGCTGCCACGCCGACGGGGTCACGATCTCCGCCAAGCAGGCCGACTTCGCCAACGCCCAGGCCCGGGAGCGGGGCATCGACGAGCAGGTGCGGTACCACCACCGCAACATGCTCGACACCGGATTCACCACCGGGGCGTACGCGGCGTCCTGGAACAACGAGTCCACCATGTACGTCGAACTGGACCTGCTGTTCGCCGAGCACGCGCGGCTGCTGCGGCGCGGTGGCCGCTACGTCGTCATCACCGGCTGCTACAACGACACCTACGGCCGGGCCTCCCGCGAGGTGTCCCTCATCAACGCGCACTACATCTGCGACATCCATCCCCGGTCGGAGTACTTCCGGGCGATGGCCCGCAACCGGCTGGTGCCGGTCCACGTCGAGGATCTGACCGAGGCCACGATTCCCTACTGGGAGCTGCGCAGTCAGGCCGACCATCTGGTGACGGGCATCGAAGAAACGTTCCTGACCGCCTATCGCAACGGCAGTTTCCAGTATCTGCTGATCGCCGCGGACCGCGTGTGAGACGAGGGGTCCTGCCACGTGCGGGTGGCAGGACCCCTCGTGTGCGTCAGCGGAGCGCGCGCGGGTCGGCGTGCAGGCGGTCCGTGAGCCGGACGGTGATGAACTCGTTGTCGTCGGCCTTGCCCGGCGTACGGCCCGACGAGAAGGGGAAGTTGTTGTCGTTCAGGACGGCCAGGGTCCGGTCGTCCAGCAGGACGACGTCCTCGATGGTGGTGAACGGGAACCGGAAGGTCTCCCCGAAGCCGCCGACACCCTTGGGGTTGGCGATGTCGAGCAGATCGGCCACCAGCGTCTTGTCCATCACACCGTCGCGGTCGCGGTCACGGCTGTCGGCGAGGTAGATCCGCTTGAACCTGGCGTCGTCGCCCTGGCCGCCGTCGCGCTCGATGACCAGGAAGCGGTGCCGGTCCACGGCGACGGCGTCGCCGATGGCGTTGGCGGTCGACTCCAGCCGGTAGACGAACCGCTTTCCGGTGTAGGCGCGGGACTTCAGGTCGAACTCGCTGAAGCGCAGGTCGCCGGGGGTGTCTCCGGCGACGCTGCCTTCGAGCAGCGGGTGGAGGCGGCGGCCGTCGACGGAGCGGACCAGTCCCTCGAAGCCCTTGCTGCTGCCGATGGTCGGCTGCGCACCGTTCAGGTACGGGTTCTCGGGCGCCTGCACGCCGTCCAGCGCGATCGGGGCCTCCAGCAGACGCCCCGTGGCGGAGAAGTGGAGCAGGAACGGGCCGAACTCGTCGCCCGCCCAGTACGTGCCGTCGGCGACCCGCACGATCGACTCGACGTCGAAGTCGGCGCCGGTCAGCACGCGGTCGGAGCGGGTGAGCGGGAACGGCACCTTGCGGTACGGGTCGCTCAGGTTGAACCCGCCCAGCACCTCGACCTTCCCGGACCTGGTGTCCGGCTTCACGCGGTGCACGCGCAGCAGGTAGTCGGCGCTGTTGGCCTTGTTGCCGTAACCGTTGTCGGACAGCACGTCGAAAGTGCCGTCGTGGCGGTTGACGATGCCGCTGAAGCCCTGGACGGGCTGGTCCCGGAAGGGCGCGGCGATGCCGTTGAACGGGCCTTCGCCGATGAGCGCGCCGGACGGCTCGCTGTGCGGGACGTAGGTCTCGGCCGGCAGGGACGCGAACCCGGTGAGGGTGGCCCGTCCGAAGTCGCCGTCCGGGTGGCCGCCGCGGGCCGTGGCGGGAACGGCCAGCGCCACCGTCAGAACGGCGGCGCCGAGCAGGATCGAAGATCTTCTCATGGCGGGCACCGTAGGGACACAGTATGACGGGCACCCCAACACCGGAAGTCGGAACCCGCACAGACGCACGGCACGGGTGTACGACCCGGGTCGCCCGGTGTCCGCTGTCCGGAGCGCCGACGCGCCGGTGCGCTCCCCGGAGCCGGGCGCGCGCCTGCCGCGGGCCGACCGCCCGGTCCGCGGCACCCAGGCGGCTCAGCTGCCCGCGTACGCCTTCTCCAGGGCCGCGATGTCGAGCTTGCCCATCGACATCATCGCCTCGGTGGCACGGCCCGCCTTCTGCGGGTCCGGGTCGGTGACCAGCTCGATCAGCCGGTCAGGCACGACCTGCCAGGACACGCCGAACTTGTCCTTCAGCCAGCCGCAGGGACCCGGCTCGCCGCCGTTGTCGATCAGCTTGGACCAGTAGTGGTCGACCTCCGCCTGGTCGGCGCAGCCGATCTGGAAGGAGATCGCCTCGTTGAAGCTGAACTGCGGTCCGCCGTTCAGCGCGACGAACTTCTGCCCGTTCGCCGTGAACTCCACGGTCATCACGTCACCGGCGGTGCCCCGCCCGGCGTCGTTGTAGCGGGCGATGCGGCCGATGCTGGAGTTCTTGAAGACCGAGACGTAGAAGTGGGCGGCCTCCTCGGCCCGGCCGTCGAACCAGAGACACGTGGTGAAGCCGTCGGTCGTCATCGCTACCTCCTGGGGGCATGGAACACGGTCCCATTGTCGACCGCGACGGCCCGCGAAACTCATCGGTCGGGACCCCGTCGATCCGGAGGGCCCGGTGGACGCGGCACCAGTGCCGCGGCAGGCAACGTTCGCCCCGTCGCGACGCCCGGCACGCCCTCTCGCCGCACCGGCCGAAAGCCCGAGTACGTCCAGTACGAGGACTTCCGGCCGGCACACCGAAAGCACGCACCGGACGCCGCTCCTTGACAGGCAAACGTTGCCTGCCGCGGCACTAGCATCCGGGTCATGACGACGTCAGTGCCCGCCGACGGTATTCGGCCCTTCCGCCTCGACATCCCGCAGCGCGACCTCGACGACCTCCACGACCGGCTCGACCGGACCCGCTGGCCTGAGGAGCTGCCCGGCGTGGGCTGGGCGTACGGCGTGCCCCTGGAGTACCTGCGCGACCTGGCGCGCTACTGGCGGCAGGAGTACGACTGGCGCGCCGCCGAAGCCCGGATCAACGAGTGGCCGCAGTACACGACCACGATCGACGGGGCGAACGTCCACTTCGCGCATGTCCGCTCCCCCGAGCCGGACGCGACGCCGCTGGTCGTCACGCACGGCTGGCCCGGCTCCGTCGTGGAGTTCCTCGACGTGGTGGGGCCGCTGACCGATCCGGTGGCACACGGCGGGGACCGAGCCGACGCGTTCCACGTCGTGGTACCCGGCATCCCGGGCTTCGGTCTGTCCGGGCCGACACGGGACACGGGCTGGGAGGCGGGGCGGGTCGCCGACGCGTGGGCGGAGCTGATGGCGCGGCTCGGTTACGAGCGGTTCGGCGCGCAGGGCGGCGACTGGGGCGCGGCGATCTCCCGCGAGCTCGGCCGCGCCCACCCCGACCGCGTGATCGGCGTCCATCTCAACCTGCTGCCCGGAGCGCAGGCGGCCACCGAACCCACCCCCGAGCAGCTCGCGGAGCTCGCTCCCGACCAGCGGGAACGCGCACTGGCCTCCTGGCGCAGATGGAGCGCCTGGTCGGCGGACGGCACGGGGTACGCCGTCCTCCAGGCCACCCGGCCGCAGACCCTCGCGTACGCGCTCACCGACTCCCCCGTCGGCCAGCTCGCCTGGATCGTCGAGAAGTTCAAGGAGTGGACCGACTCGGCCGAGCTGCCCGAGGAGGCCGTCGACCGGGACCGCCTGCTGACCAACGTGATGCTGTACTGGCTGACCGGGACCGCCGGTTCGTCCGCCCGGATCTACTACGAGCGGGCGCACGCCACCGGCCGCAAAGTCGCGCTGAAGGAGCCGTCGTCCGCACCGACCGCGGTCGCGCTGTTCCCGGCGGAACTGCAGATCCCGCTGCGGCACCTGGCGGAGCGCACCGAGAACATCGTGCGCTGGACGGAGTTCGACCGCGGCGGGCACTTCGCCGCGCTGGAGGAGCCCGATCTGCTGGTCGAGGACGTACGGGCGTTCTTCCGGCAGGTGCGGGACGGCCAGGCCGGATGAGCGCTCTGCCCGTGGCGAATCTGCCGCGGGCAGAGCGGACGGCCCGGGCGCCGGATCGCGGCCCACAGTGGAGTGCGCGGCAACGCCAGCCGCGACTCGACGAGCGACCACGAGGAGCGCCCATGTCCCCGTTCACCGCCGGCCCCTGGCCGGACCTGCTGCCCCGGGCCGAGGAGGGCGGCACCTCGCCCACCCGGTTCGACGACCATCTGGCCGCCCAACTGCTCGGGCAGCGCATCGTCCTGCTGGGCACACAGGTCGACGAGGTGTCCGCCAACCGGGTCTGCGCGCAACTGCTGATCCTGTCGGCGGAGGACCCGCACACCGACATCGGCCTGTTCATCAACAGTCCGGGCGGTTCGGTCCACGCGGGCCTCGCCATCCACGACACGATGCGGCTCGTCCCCAACGACGTCGCCACGCTCGCCATGGGGTTCGCGGCGAGCATGGGGCAGTTCCTGCTCACCGTGGGCGCGCCGGGCAAGCGGTTCGCGCTGCCCAACGCGCGGATCATGATGCACCAGCCGTCCGCGGGGATCGGCGGCACCACCGCCGACATCGAGATCCAGGCGGACAATCTCGCCTTCACCAAGCAGACCGTCGAGCAGATCACCGCGGAGCACACCGGCCAGAGCGCGCAGACCATCTCCCGGGACGGCGACCGGGACCGCTGGTTCACGGCAGAGGAGGCCAGGGAGTACGGCATCGTGGACCGGGTCGTCCAGTCGTTCGCCGACGTCCGCCCGGTCACGTCCCGCCGACGGACGGGGCTGTGACATGGGGACGTACACGATTCCGAACGTCGTCGAGCGCACCCCCGCGGGCGAGCGTTCCTACGACGTGTTCAGCCGGCTGCTGTCGGAGCGGATCGTCTTCCTCGGCACCGAGATCGACGACGGCGTCGCCAACGTCGTCATCGCGCAACTCCTCCATCTGGAGTCGGCGGCACCGGACAGCGAGATCGCCATCTACATCAACTCCCCCGGCGGCTCGTTCACCTCGCTCATGGCGATCTACGACACGATGACGTTCGTGCAGGCCCCCGTCTCGACGTTCTGCGTCGGGCAGGCCGCCTCGACCGCGGCCGTGCTGCTGGCCGGCGGGGACGCCGGGCGCCGGTTCGTGCTGGAGCACGCACGCGTGCTGCTGGGCCAGCCGGCCAGCGGCGGCCGCCAGGGCACCGTCTCCGATCTGGCTCTCCAGGCCAAGGAGATGGTGCGGATCCGCTCCCAGGTCGAGGAGGTACTGGCCCGGCACACGGGCCACGACATCGCGACGCTGCGCGCCGACATGGACCGCGACAAGGTGTTCACGGCGCGGGAGGCAGTGGCGTACGGACTGGCCGACGAGGTGCTCGGCCGGCGTCTCGCGCGGGTCTGAGACGCCGGCCCGGCACGGTCCGCCGGCGCGGGCGTCAGGCCGCCAGGCACAGCCCGTCGTACGGCGAACTCGTCCTCGGCCGGGCCCGGTCGGAGGGCCGCGTGGTGAGCCGGACCAGCTCCCCCTGGGCCAGCCCCAGCAGGTCGCCCAGGCCGAGGCCGAGGGCGCGGGCGGCGGCCGCGAGGACCTCCGAGGAGGCCTCCTTGCGGCCGCGTTCGATCTCCGACAGATACGGCATGGAGATCCGGGCCGCTTCCGCGACGTCCTTCAGCGTGCGTTCCTGCGCGAGACGTTCACGGCGCAGGACGTCACCGACCAGGTCCCGCCAGAGCGGTTCCCGGGCGGCGCGCGCCGGCCGGGACGGCGGCCCGGCGGCGAGGGCCGGCCGCGGTGACGAACCGGCGGGGCGCTCGGCGACCGGGCGGGACGCCGCGGGGCGCCCGGCGGGCGGACGCAGCGGGATGACGCGGGCTTCGTTCGGCGCTCGATTGCTCACCCGTTCAGCGTATGAGCCCCGGACGCCCCGGCAAGGGTGCGGCATTCCGCCCTCGGTGGAATCGCGGCCGCGCCGCCAACCGGATTCCCCGAACCCGCCGTGGCGGCGGGAACTGACGGTCACTCGGACCCGGTGCGCCGACGTTTTCCGCCGCTCGGGCGGTCGGGGGCATGACCTCGCGCAGCCCGGGTACCCGCAGGGATACGCAAGCGCGTCGGGGGTACCCGCAGGGGCGCGCCGCGCAGGACCGTACACAACTGAAGCCGTGAGAAGCAGACGTCGCACCATGACTTTCGTGGGAGAGGTAATGGACACCGCCGTGATCCGGTCGGAGGCAAAGGTCGTCGAGGACAGCGCCAGGACCAGGACGGGCGAGGGGTCGGTTCCGGAAGTCGTGGACCCCAGGTCCGTGGCGCCGCGTGACGCCCGCGAGCTGTCCCGCAGGTTCTTCGAACGCCTGGCGGAGCTCGAGGAGGGCACGCACGAATACCAGTACGCGCGCAACACGCTGATCGAGATGAACATGTCCCTCGTGCGGTTCGCCGCCGGGCGGTTCCGCAACCGCGGCGACGACATGGAGGACATCGTCCAGACCGGGATGATCGGCCTGATCAAGGCCATCGACCGGTTCGAGCTGGCGCGCGAGGTCGAGTTCACGTCGTTCGCGCTGCCCTACATCATGGGCGAGATCAAGCGGTTCTTCCGCGACACCACGTGGGCCGTGCACGTGCCGCGCCGCCTCCAGGAGCTGCGGGTGGAACTGGCCAAGGCGCGCGAGGAGCTCTCCAGCCGGCTGGACCGCGAACCGACCGTGGCGGAGCTCTCCACGCTGATGAACATCTCCGAGGACGAGGTGATCGAGGCCCAGCTCGCCGCCAACGGCTACAACTCCGCGTCGCTGGACGCCGCCCTGACCGGCGACGGACCGGAGAGCGGCGAGGCCGTGCTCGCCGACTTCATCGGGGTCGAGGAACACGGGCTGCGCCTGGTGGAGGACTTCCAGTCGCTCGCTCCCCTGATGGCCGAGCTGGACGAACGCGACCGGCAGATCCTGCACATGAGGTTCGTGGAGGAGGCCACCCAGGCCGAGATCGGCGCACGGCTCGGCTGCTCGCAGATGCATGTGTCCCGGCTGCTCAAGCGGATCATCGTGCGGCTGCGGCAGGGCATGCTCGGGGAACTCGACTACGCCTGACGGCAGGCACGGTCGCGGCCCGCGGGAGCCGCGACCCGCCGAGGACTCGGGGGCGGGACGGATCGGGTGAGTCCCCGGCACACCGCCGGGGGCTCACCCACCGTTGAGCCGGACGACGGCGCTCACCCGTTTGCCCACCGGCACCAGTTCCACGGACACCTGCGACGACAGTGCGTGGACGATCTCCAGACCGTGCCGGCCGACCCGGGCCGGGTCGCGTGGAAACCGGCGCGGCAGTGCGGCGCTGCTGTCGCACACGCACACCCTCATGGAGCTGTCGGTGCCCTCCAGCTCCAGGATGTACGGCCCGTTGCTGTGCCGGTCCGCGTTGGTGACGAGCTCACTCACCACGAGGAGCACCGCCTCCTCCGCGCGCGCCCCGATCTCGGCGCACCACTCGGTCCTGAGCTGCTCGAGGAAGTGTGCGGCGAGGGTGCGCGCCTCGGCTATGCATCCCGGCTCGCCGGTGTAGTGCGCCGCCCGCCGCAGCGGTTCCACGGGCACGTCGAAACCAGTCGGTACGACGGACCCGTCCCGGTACTCGATCATGCGTGTCTCTCTCCGAAGCCGGCTTGGCCGGACGTTGCTGCACCTGTCCTCGTACCCCGAGCCGGGCGCCGCAGTCCATAGTGCCGGGCTCGTCACATTCGCGGAGCCGGAGCGGACAAATTTCGGGGACCCGGTTCCCCGCCGATCACGGTGCGGGGCGACGCGGACGGACCTCCCGGCGCGCGCCGGGTCCGGGGGCTGCCTAGCGTGAAACCGTGAGCTCGCGCACCCCGTCCGCCCCGGCCGTCGCCCGTCCCGGCTGGGGACAGGCCGTGGCCACCGTGCTGGCCGGGCTGCTCGCCATGGGGGTCGTCGCGGCTCTGGGCCTGTGGGCGGCCGGCGCCGGGGACCTGCCGGACGGCGCGTTCCCGCGGGTCGTCGCCGCGACCGTGGTCACCGCGGTGGGCGGCGTCGTCCGGATGTCGGGGGACGCCGGGGGCCTCGCCGAGACCAGGGCGGGGGTGGACGTCATCCCGCTGTCGGTGACGCTGGCCGGAGCCCTGGTGATCGCGGCCGGCTTCGTCAGACCGCTGCGGCAGGGGTCGGTGTCCGGTGCCGGGGAGCTGGCCGGGTGGGCGGTGCGGATCGCCGTTCCGTGGCTGCTCGCGCTGCTCGGTCTGTCCCTCGGGGCCCGGCAGACCTTTACGATCTCCCTGGGCGAGGGCATGATCAGCGACATCGGCGACCTGTTCGGCATCACCCCCGAGGTCGGGTTCGCCGCCGACGTCCCGCTCACCCTGCTCTGCGGGCTCCTGTGGCTCGCCGTCGTGCTCGTGCTGGCGCCGCTGGCGTCCCGCGGGGCTCCCCTGCCGGGCTCCCTGACGCGTTTCCAGGAGGCGGTCCGCCCGGCCGCGTACGCCATGGTGATGCTGCTCCTCGTCTGCGTCGGACTGGGGCTCGTCGTCGGCCTGGTCGCGGCGACGACGCGCGGACATCCGGCGGAGACGTTCGCCGTGCTGCTGCTGGGTCTGCCGAACCTGGCGTGGCTCGCGCTCACCCTCGGACTGGGCGCGACATGGGACGGCAGGGTGGAGGGGCCGTTCGCCCTGCCCATGCCGCACGTGCTCGACCAGGTGCTGCGTTCCTCGGACGTCTCCGCGGTGAACGTGGGGACGCTCGCCGAGCACGACGGCCGGGTGTGGTGGCTCGTACCGGTCGCCGCTGTGCTGGTGCTCGCGGCCGCGTTCGTGACGGCGGCCGGTTCGCCGGCCGGGATGCCGTTGTGGCGGCACGCCGTGCACATGGCCGTGGCACTCGCGCTCACCGTGCTGCTGATCTGCCTGCTGGGGCGGGTCTCCGCGTCCTACGGCCTGTCCGTCCTCGGGATCGGCGAGCTGGGCGGCGATCTCGCGGGCGAACTGTTCCTGCGCCCCCGCATCTGGTCGGCGCTGGGCCTGGCCGTGCTGTGGGGCCTGGTGACCGGTCTTCTCGGGGCGCTGCTCGCGAAAGGGTTGCGGCGGAAAGGCGCGGGCTAGGACTTCTCGGCGACGCGGGGTCGTCGCCCGCGGGACCGCACGGCGGCGCGAGACATGACGGGCGACGGGCGACAGGCAGGGGCCGGGCGCCGGCGCGGGCAGGTCCGCTAGCGCATCACGGAGGGTTCGCGGCTGCGCAGCAGCCAGCCCACCAGGAGGCAGTACACCGCGGACAGCGCGACCAGCATGCCGACGTCGAGCAGCCACACTCCGACCGAGTGCTGGAACAGGGGATCACTGGTCAGCTCCCCCGGTGACACCTGGGCGAGCCCGATGGTGGCCGCCATGGCGCCGAGCCCCCATCGGGCGGGCACCAGCCAGGCGACCTGTTCGAGACCGGGCACGCCGTCCAGGTGCAGCAGCGCGCCGCAGAAGACCATCTGGACGATGGCGAGGAGCACGAGCAGCGGCATCGTGACCTCTTCCTTGCGCACCAGCGCGGAGACCACCAGGCCGAGCATCATCGCGGTGAAGGCGAGCAGGGCGACGGCCACGGTGATCTCGACCAGGGGCGGCATCAGCACACCCCGGCCGTCCGGCGCGTTCAGGTCGACGCCGAGCAGGGCGACCAGGGTGAGCACCACGGACTGGACCACGGTGACCAGGCCCAGAACGACCACCTTGGACATCAGGTACGCCGATCTGGACAGGCCGACGGCTCTCTCACGCCGGTAGATCACACGTTCCTTGACGATCTCGCGCACCGCGTTGGCGGAGCCGGTGAGCACGGCGCCGACGCAGAGGATGAGCAGCGCGTTGAGCGCGGACCGGCGGGTGAGTTCACCGCCCGCGAGGGCCCGGGCCATGGCGCCCATCACGAAGGGCAGCGCGATCATGACGACGAGGAACGTGCGGTCCGAGCTGAGCACCGAGGTGTAGCGGCGGACCAGCGTGCTGAGTTGGGCGACCCAGCCGCGCGGCCTCGGTGGCGGGGCGACGACGAACGGGCCGTCGCGGTCCAGCCGCGGCTGCGCGGTCGCGTCGGCGATGTAGTGCCGGTGGAAGGGCGAGGCGAGGTACTCCCCCGCCCAGTCCCGGTCCCGGTCCCGCTCGAACGCCTCGAAGGCCTCCGGCCACTGGGTGAAGCCGAAGAAGGCGAGGGCGTCGCCGGGCGGGCCGAAGTAGGCGACCTTGCCGCCGGGCGCGAGGACCAGGAGCCGGTCGCAGACGTCGAGGCTGAGGACGCTGTGCGTGACGACGATGACGGTCCGGCCGTCGTCGGCGAGACCGCGCAGCATGTGCATCACCGAGCGGTCCATGCCGGGATCGAGGCCGGAGGTCGGTTCGTCGAGGAACAGCAGTGAGGGCTTGGTCAGCAGCTCCAGGGCCACACTGACCCGTTTGCGCTGGCCGCCGGAGAGACTGTGGACCGCCTGCCCGCACCGCTGCTCCAGTCCCAGTTCCCCGATCACCTCGTCGACCCGGGCGAGCCGCTCGGCCTTGGCCGTGTCCTGCGGGAAACGCAGTTCGGCGGCGTAGGTCAGGGCGCCGCGGACGGTCAGCTGGGTGTGCAGGATGTCGTCCTGCGGGACGAGCCCGATGCGGTACCGCAGCTCGGCGAAGTCGTGGTACAGGTCGCGCCCGTCGTACAGGACCGTGCCGTGGTCGGCGGGGCGCTGCCCGGTCAGGGCGTTCAGCAGGGTGGACTTGCCCGCGCCGCTCGGCCCGACGACGGCCAGCAGGCATTTCTCCCCCACCGGGAAGGACACGTCGTCGAGGAGCGTCCTGCGTCCCTGGTCGACGACGACGGTGAGGTCCTGCACGTCGAGGGTGATCTCCCCGGTGTCGACGTACGCCTGGAGTTCGTCGCCGACGAGACAGAAGTCCGAGTGCCCGACGCCGACGATGTCGCCGGTGCCGATCAGGGCGCTGGTGACGAGCTGGCCGTTGAGGTAGGTGCCGTTGTGACTGCCGAGGTCGACGATCTCGTAGGTTCCGTCCATGTGCGCGCGCAGTTCGGCGTGCCGGCGCGAGACGAGCAGGTCGTCGACGACGAGGTCGTTGTCCTCGTCGCGGCCGATGCGGATGGTCTTGTGGGGCAGCGGGCGTACGTATGTGGGCTGCCGGAAGATGTGCGTGAGCGCGGGCCGGGAGACCGCCGAGGGGCGGTCGGCCGGCCGGGAGAGGCCGACGAGGACGGCGCGCGGGCCGTCGGTCGGGTTGCCGAACCGGATGACGCTTCCGGGGCCCACACCGAACTCGTGGATGCGCCGGCCGCCCGCGTAGGTGCCGTTGGCGCTGTCCTCGTCCTCCAGTGTCCACTGTCCGGCCACGGGCCGCAGCACCGCGTGGTGCCAGGAGACCCGGTCGTCGTCGAGGACGATGTCGCTGAGCGGATCGCGTCCGACGCTGTAGTCGCGCTCGGGGTTCATCACGGTGGCGCCCGTCTCGGTCTCCAGGACGAGCTCGGGCGCCTTCGACGCGATCGGCCGCTCCACCATGTCGAAATTCTACCGATTCAGTGACATATACGCTGGCCTGGTCCCTGCGGAACACCTCGCCTACACGTGTCAGGCGACCGGCACGACCAGCGGCGGGACCGTGCGCTGCATCCGCAGGGCGTCGACGGACTCGGCGAGCAGTTCGTACTCCGTGGTGTCGTCATGGGTGGCCACGCGGACGAGCCGCCCGTTGGTCAATTCGTCCGCGACGAGTTCCTGTTGGCCGACGTCCGCGCACCAGGCGCGCAGCAGGGCCGGCACGTCGGCCACGCTGTCGCCGACCGGGACGAGCGCGTTCGGCGGAAAGGGCGCGCCCTCGGGTTGCGGGTCGAGCCGCTCGGCGATCCAGATGGCCCGGTCCCGCAGCCACCACAGCGCGAGGGCCAGAGTGGGCGCGCGATAGGTGCCGAGGGGTACGCCGATACGCCGACCGTCACACGTGCCGTATGCCGTGACGTGGCACAGGAATTCGTCGTGCACGTACGCCTCCCCCGCTGCGTTGCTCGCCTGCCGGTGGTGCCTCGCTTTCGGTGCGGCTCCGGTGTTGTTGAAAACTGTCCCTGAGGTTCGAGTATCTTCACTCTTGAAACACTGTCACCACGTCTTTCCGGCCAGTCTCCTGGCATATTCACCGCGCGTATTGGCCGGAACGCGTCGGGTGAGGACCCCAGGCCGGACGGCTGTGATCACCCGCCGGAGCCGGGTCGGCGGGCGGCCGCGATGGGGTCGGGGGACAGCCGCGATGAGTTTTCCCGGTTTACCAGGTCTTCTCGATGAGCACCACGGGATCACCACAAACGGAGGGCGCCATGACCGCGACCGGAAACCTCGACACGGAATTCACGGCCGTGCTGCGCAAGAGCACCGCCAAAGGCGGCTGGACTTATCTCGTCTGGCCCGAATCCGTCGCATTCTTCGGTACCCGGGGGCTGGTCAAGATCCGCGGGACGATCGACGGACATCCATTCCGGAGTTCTTTCATGGCACTGGGCGACGGCACCCACAAGCTGCCGGTCAAGGCCGAGGTCCGCAAGGCGATCGGCAAGGAGGAGGGCGACACGGTGACCGTGCGCCTGGAGGAGCGGCTCGGCCCCTGAGCCCGCCCGGACACAGCGGTGCCCGGAGGGGCCGAGCCGCCTCCGGGCACCGCTCACCGCGTCACGCCTTGACGAGCTCCTCGATCCTGGCCAGCTCGTCCGCCTCGAAGTCCAGGTTGCGGATCGCCGAAACGCTGTCCTCCAACTGCTCCGGGCTGCTCGCGCCGACCAGCGCCGAGGTCACCCGCTCACCGCGCAGCACCCACGCCAGCGCCATCTGGGCCAGGGACTGGCCGCGCGACCCGGCGAGGTCGTTCAGGCCGCGCAGCCGCTCCACGAGGTCCTCGGTCACCGCGTCGGAGTTCAGGAACGGGCTGTCGCTCGCGGCCCGCGAGCCCTCCGGGATGCCGTCGAGGTAGCGGGCGGTGAGCAGGCCCTGCTCCAGCGGGGAGTACGCGATGGAGCCGACCTCCAGCTCGTCGAGCGCGTCCAGCAGTCCCTCCTCGGGACGCCGGTCGAGCATCGAGTAGCGGGGCTGGTGGATCAGCAGCGGGGTGCCCAGCTCTCCGAGGATGCGGGCGGCCTCCCGGGTCTCCTCGGGAGAGTAGTTGGAGACACCGACGTAGAGCGCCTTGCCCTGCTGGACGGCCGAGTGCAGGGCACCCATCGTCTCCTCCATCGGGGTGGAGGGGTCGGGGCGGTGCGAGTAGAAGATGTCGACGTAGTCCAGCCCCATCCGCCCCAGGCTCTGGTCCAGCGAGGACAGCAGGTACTTGCGGGAGCCCCACTCGCCGTACGGGCCGGGCCACATCAGATAGCCGGCCTTGGTGGAGATCACCAGCTCGTCGCGGTACGGCGCGAGGTCGGCGCGCAGCGCGTCGCCGAACGCGGACTCGGCGGCACCGGGCGGCGGGCCGTAGTTGTTGGCCAGGTCGAAGTGGGTGACCCCGAGGTCGAAGGCGCGGCGCAGGATGGCGCGCTGGGTCTCCACCGGCCGGTCGGGGCCGAAGTTGTGCCACAGTCCGAGCGACAGCGCGGGGAGTTTCAGGCCGCTGCGTCCGGTGCGCCGGTAGGGCATGTCCGCGTAGCGGTCGGGGTGTGCGGTGTACAACGCGACTCCAGAGGGGTTGTCCCGGGGGATGGGGATCCGGAAAGATCCGCTCCCCATCTTTCGTGGCCTGTCGGCAGCAGT
Organism: Streptomyces cadmiisoli; assembly: GCF_003261055.1. Classification (NCBI taxonomy): domain Bacteria; kingdom Bacillati; phylum Actinomycetota; class Actinomycetes; order Kitasatosporales; family Streptomycetaceae; genus Streptomyces; species Streptomyces cadmiisoli. The sequence continues at coordinate 7,826,136 of NZ_CP030073.1, read as the reverse complement.
CCAACAGAAGAGTCCGATGGAATTCAGCGAGTACGCTTCTCAATCATGGAACTGCGCCACCTCCAGCACTTCGTCGCGGTCGCCGAGGACCAGCACTTCACCCGCGCCGCGGAACGGCTGATGGTGTCCCAGTCCGGGCTGTCGGCCTCGATCCGGGCGCTGGAGCGGGAGTTGCAGACCCCGCTGTTCGTGCGCACGACCCGCCGGGTGACGCTGACGGAGGCGGGGCGCGCGCTGCTCGGCGAGGCGGAACGCATTCTCGCGCAGGTGCGCTCGGCGCACGAGGCCGTGGCCGCCGTACAGGGCGTGCTGCGCGGCACACTGGCGCTGGGCACGGAACAGTGCATCGCCGGTGTGAACGTCGCCGGGCTGCTGGCCGCGTTCCGGCGGCGCCACCCGGACGTGGAGATCCGGCTGCGCCAGGCGGGCTCCGGGGCGCTGGCGGAGGAGGTCGACGCCGGGCGCCTCGACCTCGCCTTCGCGGTGCGCACGCAGGACGGCACCGACCAGCTGCGCTGCGTTCCGCTGGCCGACGAGCCGATGACCGTGCTGTGCCATCCGACGCACCGGCTCGCCGTGGCCGGCGCGGCGGTCACGCCCGAGGAACTGGGCGGCGAGGTCTTCGTCGACTTCCACCCCGACTGGGGTCCGCGGCGCGCCACCGACGCCGTGTTCACCGCGGCGGGCGTACGGCGGACCGTGTCGCTGGAGGTGAACGACGTGCACAGCCTGCTCGACCTGGTGGACGAGAACCTGGGCGTCGCCGTCGTACCGCACCACTTCCAGTACAAGCGCGGCACGCTCACCGCCCTCCCCCTCAAGGGCATCGGCGACGCCGTGTACGAGACGGTCGCCCTGCTCCCGCCCCCGCAGGCCACCAGCCCGGCCGCCCGAGCGCTGATGTCCGTGCTGGAGGCGTGATGCCCGGCGATGCGCGATGGTGGGACGTATGCATGCCAAGGACATCCTCAGCGACGCCCACAGCCGCATCCAGGAAGAGGTCCACGCCGTCGTCGACGGGCTGACCGCCGACGAACTCGACGCCCGCCCGTCCGCCGACGCCAACTCCGTCGCCTGGCTGGTCTGGCACCTCACCCGCGTCCAGGACGACCATGTGTCCGACGCGGCGGGGCTCGACCAGGTCTGGACGGAGCAGGGCTGGCACAAGCGCTTCGGACTGGACCTGCCGCGACCGGACACCGGGTACGGACACAGCTCCGCGGAGGTCGCCAAGGTGCGGGTGGACTCGGGCGACCTGCTGACCGGGTACTACGACGCGGTGCACGAGCGGACGCTCCACTTCCTGCACGGGCTGACCGCCAAGGACCTCGAACGCATCGTGGACGAGGGCTGGGACCCCCCGGTCAGTCTCGGCGTGCGCCTGGTGAGCGTCCTGTCCGACGATCTCCAGCACGTCGGACAGGCCGCCTATGTCCGGGGGCTGCTTCAGAGCTCCGCGGCGTAACCCGGAAGTATCACGTCCCGTATGAGGGCGTTGCGCTCGTCGAACGGGACGAAGGCGCTCTTGACGGCGTTCACGGTGACCGTGCGCAGGTCCTCGACCGTCCACCCCGCCTGCTCGACCAGCAGCGACATCTCCCGGGTCATGGTGGTGCCCGACACCAGCCGGTTGTCGGTGTTCAGGGTGACGCGGAAGCCGAGGTCCTTCAGGGCCGTGATGGGGTGCTCGGCGATGGAGGTGGCCGCGCCGGTCTGGAGGTTGGAGGTGGGGCACATCTCCAGCGCGATCCTGCGGTCGCGGACCCAGCCGGCGAGGCGGCCGAGCTTGCCGTCCACGATGTCGTCGGTGATGCGCACGCCGTGGCCGATCCGCTGGGCACCGCACACCTGGAGGGCCTGGTGGATGCTCGGCAGCCCGTGCGCTTCGCCCGCGTGGATGGTGAAGGGCACGTTCTCGTGGCGCAGGCGCTCGAACGCGGCGAGGTGGCCGGCCGGCGGGAAGCCGTCCTCGGCACCCGCGATGTCGAAGCCGACGACGCCGGCGTCACGGAAGGCGACGGCGAGATCGGCGATCTCGCGGCTGCGGTCGAACATCCGCATACCGCACAGCAGCGTGCCCACCCGGACCGGCGTCCCGGCCGCCGCCGCCTTCGCCATGCCCGCGGCCAGGCCCTCCTGCACCGTCTCGACGACCTCGGGAAGGGTGAGCCCGCCGCGGACCATCAGCTCGGGCGCGTACCGGACCTCGCCGTAGACGACGCCGTCCTCGGCGAGGTCGAGGACGTACTCCTCGGCGGTGCGCAGCAGGCCCTCACGGTTCTGCATGACGGCCAGGGTGTGCTCGAAAGTGGCGATGTAGCGGACCAGGTCGCCGGAGTTGGCGGCGTCGTAGTACCAGGCTGCGAGGGCCGCGGGGTCGGTGGTGGGCAAGGTGTGGCCGACCGCGTCCGCCAGCTCCACCACGGTCCCGGGGCGCAGACCGCCGTCCAGGTGATCGTGCAGCACGGCCTTGGGCAGCCGGCGGAGCGTTTCATGGTCTACGCGCGTAGCAGTCATGGCGGATCTTTCCTGGGGCGGGGTTTCGGCGGGGCGCAGAGAAAACAGAGATGGCAGAGAAGGGGGAGAAAGGGAGAATACGACAGGACGGCGGGAGAAGAGGGTCAGCCGGCGGGCTGGAGCAGGTCCCAGCGGTTGCCGTACAGATCCTGGAAGACGGCCACGGTGCCGTACGGCTCGTGCCGCGGCTCCTCCAGGAACGTCACGCCGGCGGCCGACATCCGGGCGTGATCGCGGGCGAAGTCGTCGGTGTGCAGGAAGAAGCCGACGCGCCCACCGGTCTGGTCGCCGACCCGCACTTGCTGCGCGTCACCCTTGGCGCGGGCCAGCAGCAGGGCGGTGCCGGTCCCCTCCGTCCCGGGCTCGACGACGACCCAGCGCGAACCGTCCGGACGCGGCGCGTCCTCGACCAGGCGGAAACCGAGCGCCTCGGTGTAGAAACGGATCGCCTCGTCGTAGTCGTCGACGACGAGGGTGACCAGGGCGATGCGTCTCATCGGCGCCTTTCGGGAGAGCTGGGAGAGCTGATTGACCGGAGAGGTTATACGTAAAACTCGGCGAACGCCAGTCCCCTCCCGGGAGGCCGGAGACACGGGCACGGGACACCTGGGCGGCGGTGTCGCCAGGCGGGGCGGCACCTCGGTCTATGTGACCGGCGCGGCCCCGCGGACCCGGGCATCAGCGCCGCGGCGGGGGCCGGCTCCTGCCGCGGCCGGCGACCCGGGGGCGGCGCCCGCTTCCCGTGAAGCACCCCCTTTCGTCACCCGACTTGAGGAGCAGTACGTCTGCGAGGACGCCTGCGGGTCGGACTGGTGGTCCGACAAGGGAGTCGCGTTCGCCGTGCTGGCCGTCGGCGGCACGGATGTGCACGTGGTCGGCACCCCCGCGCAGTCCACGGACCCGGGGTGCGGCGCCGGTGAGGCCGCCGCGACGCGCAGCCGGCAGTTCAAGGCCATCGACGCGTTCCTGGACGCCGAGCGGATCCCGGCCGACGAGCAGGTCGTGGTCTCCGGTGATCTGAACGTCGACTCGCGTGGTCCGGAGTACGCCGCGATGCTGGCCGACGGCGGGCTGGTCGGGCCCGACACGCGTACCGGGCACCCCTACTCCTTCGACACCGAGGAGAACTCGGTGGCCCGCGACCGCCACCCGGACGGCCCGCGCGAGGACCTCGACCACGTCCCGCACCGGGCGGGCCACGCGCGCCCGGCGGGCTGGCGCAACAAGGTCGTCGCGGAGCGGTGCGCGCCCTGGACGCTCACGAGTTGGTGCACGGACCACACCTGTACGGACCTGTCGGACCACTGTCCCGTGACGGGATTCGCCACCGACCGGTGATCGAAGGCGCCGCCACCCGGTGACCGCCCTCCCCGGTCCGGCCGGACGGCCCCCGGCGGTACCCCGCCGGGGGCCGTCACCGTCACGGATACGTGTAGGTGTTCAGCTTGTTCACGGCGGAGGCGGTGTCTCCGAGGTCGTAGCGGTCCACGGCGAGGAAGTTGGGCTTCTTGCGGGCGGCCGGCCGGCAGAAGCGGTCGGCCCGGTCGGCGAGTTTGGTGTTGTCCGTGCGCGCGGTCGTGGCGAGGGGGACGTCCCGGAAGTGGTTCATGACGAACAGGGGGCGGAACCCGGGCTCCGTGCGGGTCAGCGGGATGTTGGTGTTGGCGTCGTACCAGCGGCTGTAGCACGACCAGTCGGAGGAGCCGAGGCCCGAGCCCATGGACCAGTGGTTCTCGACGGTCCACTCCCGCTGGTACATCACTCCGAAGCTGTCCCGGGTCAGGCCCGCGGACTCGTCGGAGGAGCGGCTGCGGTCGGTGAAGATCAGCAGTCGCTGGTTGCGGGAGACGAGGTCGGCGAGCCGCGGCCAGCCGTTCTGTCGTACGCCGGTCCGGTCCGGGCGGTACAGGACGTTCTCCAGGCCGTCCACACGGGCCAGTTCGGCGCGCAGTACGGCCGGGTCGACGTAGTCCTCCAGGAAGACGGTGACGAACTGGTCGGGGTTGGCCTCCAGGAAATCGACCATGCGCTGGAGGTCGACCCACAGGGCGACCGGTCGGCTGACGAGGGTGCAGCTGTTGTGGCAGAGGATCGCGCCGTCCGGCGTCTGGTGGATGTCCAGCATGAATCCGCGTACGCCGTCGCCGAGTTGTTGGTTGATGCCGCGCGTCTGGTTGGGCGCCAGGTTCACGAACGGCGGGGCGAAGCCTCCGTCGACGCCGTTGGCGTAGGCGTTGTGAGAGGTGAGGAAGGTGACCTGGTCCAGGGTGCGCTGATCCTGCGGCGGCATCGGGCCGGTGGACGGGTCGACCGGGGTGAGGTACCAGGAGGCGAGGGTGCCCGGGGTGCCGATCGTCAGCTGGGCGGGGTGGTTGGCGCCCGGCGGCTTGGCGGCCACCGTGAGGTGCCGGTCGGTGCCCGGGGCTTTGAGCGTGTACCGGTCGCCGCCGGTCGCTGTGACGTCCCAGGCCGCGTCGGCGCTCGCGCAGGGGACGGTGCGCGCCTGGTCGCCGGAGCGGCCGAGGCAGTTGCCGGCGGCGTCGGTGCTGTCCAGGACGTACGACGATCCGCTCGGCCGCAGGTTCCACTGCTGGCGGTCCTCGTTGCCCTTGGGTCTGTGCTGTTCGATCGCGCCCTGGGCGTCGGCCGCGTTGAGGCCGGTCGTGGCGCTCTGGAGGTAGTACGTTCCGGAGGCCGGGGCCGCCGCCACGGCCCCGGCCGGGGGCGTGGGTGCCACGACCGCCGCGGCCAGCGCGGCGGTCGTGGCGAGCAGGGCGTGGGGGGTGCGCATCGCGTTGCCCTCCGTCGGGGTCAGATCATCAGGTGCATGACATCTCGGAGCCCACCATGCCCCGCCGACCGGCCTCAGCAATAGAGGTTGCCACCCGGTGAAACCCCGAGGATCTGTGTGAACCGCTGATAGTTGGACACCCGGCTCTGCACCTGTGCGGGGTTCTTGCCGTCGCACTCCAGGGCACCGTTGATGGAGCGGATCGTCTGGCCGAAGCCGGCCCCGTTCACCATCGCGTTGTGGCCGGTCATGGTGCCCGGTCCGGACTGGGTGTTCCAGTACCACAGGCCCGTCTTCCAGGCGACGGAGGCGTTGTTCTGCACCATCCAGGGATCGCCCAGCAGGTTGAGGCCCAGCGCGTCGCCCGCCGCCTTGTAGTTGAAGTTCCAGCTCAGCTGGATGGGACCGCGCCCGTAGTAGGCGGCTTGGCCGGCCGGGCAGCCGTAGGACTGGCTCCAGTCGCAGTAGTGCGGGTAGTTGGCCTGGTTCTGCTCCACGATGTGCACCAGGCCGCCGGTCTCGTGGCTGACGTTGGCGAGGAACGCGGCGGCCTCCTGCTTCTTCACCGTGTCGCCGCCCGTGTTGGCGAAGCCGGGGTACGCGCTCAGGGCGGCGGTGAGGCCGCCGTAGGTGTAGAAGGAATTGCGGCCCGGGAACATCTGGTTGAACTGCGCCTCGCTGACGACGAATCCGGCGGCGGAAGCGGTGGGGGCCGGCTGCAGGGCGAGGGCTGCGCCCGCGAGGGCGAGCGAGCTCAGGAGTGCGGCGATACGGCGCCTCGGCACAGGATCAGCTCCTTTGCGGTGCACGGCCGCTCCCGGCCGAGGGCAGGGCGGAGCCGGTCCTCGTGCGCACGAGCCGGTGCTGCCGGCCAGGCGTGGGGGCGGCCGTGGTGGGGGGTTGGAGGCACACTCAACCGCGTTGGTCTGTACCAGTCAAGGGTGTAGACCAGTCAAGCTGTCCGGAATCCCGGGCGGTTCGGGGAACGCTCAGCTCGACGGCGTCTTCCTCAGGAAGCGCCGCAGCCGCGTGAGGGACCACGTGTTGATCACGTCGTCCCCGGTGAGCCACCCGCGCTGTGCCGTACCGACGCCGAAGCGCATGTGGGCGAGATGCAGGACGGAGTGGGCGTCGGTGTCGATGGCGAACTTCACCCCGTGCCGCTTGGCCCGCAGGATGTGCTCGTCGTTCAGGTCGAGCCGGTCGGGGTGGGCGTTGACCTCGAGGGCCGTGCCGGTGCGCGCGCAGGCGGCGAAGACCTCGTCTAGGTCGGCGTCGATGCCGGGCCGCCTGCCGATCAGCCGGGTGGTGGGGTGGCCGATGATGTGGACGTACGGGTTCTCGCAGGCCCGTACGAGCCGGCGGGTGAGGGCCGCGCGGTCCTGGTTGAAGTGGGAGTGCACCGAGGCCACGCACAGGTCGAAACCGGCCAGGAAGTCGTCCGGCCAGTCCACCGCGCCCTCGGCGTCGATGTTGAGTTCCGCGCCGTGCAGCAGCCGCATGCCACCGCGCCGGCCCCGCCGGCCGTACTCGCCGTCGAGTTCCCGCACCCGCTCGCGCTGCGCCAGGATCCGCTCGTCGGTCATCCGCTGCATGAAGAGGTTGGGGGCGTGATCGGTGATCGCGTAGTAGGCGTAACCGCGTTCGGCTGCCGCGGCGGCCATCTCCTCCAGCGGGGCGAGACCGTCGGTGAGGTCGGTGTGGGTGTGCAGGTCTCCCCGGATGTCGCGTTCCTGGACCAGCTCGGGCAGTTCGTCGCGCAGCCCGGCCTCGATCTCGCCGCGGTCCTCGCGCAGGGCCGGCGCGATCCACGGCAGCCCGAGCCGGGCGTACACCTCCTCCTCGGTCCGGGAGACGACGCGTTCGCCGCTCTCGGCGTCGAACAGCCCGTACTCGGAGAGCTTGAGCCCCTGGTGCACGGCCCGTTCCCGGGTCCGGATGTTGTGCGACTTGGAACCGGTGAAGTACTGGAGCGCGGCACCCCAGGAGTCCGGCGGTACGACCCGCAGGTCGACGGAGAGGCCCTTGGTGGTCCGCACCGACGTCTTGGTCCGGCCGCGCGCGATGACCTCCGTGACGTCGGGCAGCTCGGTGAACGCGCGCATCAGGGGTTCGGAGTCCGACGCGGCGGCCAGGACGTCGATGTCGCCGATGGTCTCGCGGCCGCGGCGCAGCGACCCGGCGTACGCGCACTTGCGGCAGCCCTCGACCCGGGACAGCTCCGCGACGATGCCCTCGGCCACGTCCGTGGCGGCGTCGATCAGCACCCGGTCCCCGGAGGACCGAAGGAGCTCGATGCCGTGCAGGATGTTCTCCTCGGTCCTGGGGCCGAAACCCTTCAGATCCCGCAGTCGCTCCTGGTGGATGGCGTCGGTCAGTTCCTCGATCGAGGAGACGCCCAGTTCCTCGTAGAGCACGAGCGCCTTCTTCGGGCCGAGGGTGGGGACGGCGGTCAGCCGCCGCACACCGGCGGGAATGCGCGCCCGCAGCTCCTCCACGGCCGGGACGCTGCCGGTCCGCAGGTACACGGTGACCTTCTCCGCTATCGACCTGCCCACCCCGGGGATCTGCTGGAGGCCCTTGACGTCGAGGGTGGACACGTCGGCGTGGTGGCCGCCGATCGCCCGGGCGGCCTTTTCGTACACGCGCGCCTTGAACGCGTCTCCTCCGGTGATCGAGATCAGATCCGCGTACTCGGCGAACAGCGCGGCGACCTCGTCGTTGGCACGAGCCACACCTCCAGGGTAGGCGCGGTCCGGCCCGCGCTCAGCTCCGCCGCGTCCCGCTGCCCCGAACGGCCGGCCATGTGCCGCAAGAGGGGTCAGACGCGGTGCGCCGTCCCGTCCAGGGTCGCCGAGAAGCGGTCCAGCAGCGTGCGCAGCAGTTCCTCGTCGCCGTCGCCCAGTGACGGCCAGTCGGCGCGCACCGCCCGGTCGACCCGCCTCCAGTACTCCTGGCCGCGCGGGGTGAGGTGGGCGAGGATGCGACGGCGGTCGAGAGGATCGACCCGCCGGTGGACGAGGTTGCGGTCGACGAGGTGGTCGACGAGCTTGGTCAGGCTCGGGGCCGGCAGGAAGGCCGCCTCGGCCACCGCCGTCATGTGGTGGCCGGAGCCGTCGGAGAGCAGGGCCAGCACTCGCCAGGTCTCCACCGAGCAGCCCTCGTCGTCCAGCACGGCCTGAAGACGGCGCGCGGCCGTCCGCTCGGCCCTGGTGAGCAGCTGCACCAGGTCTTGGGGCCGACGCGAAGGGGTGGGCATCCTGCTCCTAGGGCCGGTCTTCTCGGATCTTCCCGGGGCCGCGGGAGACGCAACGCGCGTCCGACGTGTCGCGACAGGCCGCCGACGCTCCCCGTCGACTCCCGCCGCCCCACGGCCGTACGCGTCCGGCACCCCGCTCACCCCGGCCCGGACCCGTGTCCCGAAGTCGGGCCGACCCGTCGGACGGGTCCCGGTCGCGGGGGTGTGTACATGGTATGAGACGGACTGGAGTTCACCTGTCGGACCCGAAATCATGACGCCATGTTCCGGCACGATTCCCTCGTTCCCGAGTGGTTCACGGCCGATGCCTCGACGCTCGGTGTGGCCCTGGTGTTCCCCATGCAGGGTCCGGCGGGGATCTTCGGACCGGCCTGCGAACTGTGCGCCCTGCTGGCCGCGGAGCGGGTCAATCGCGCGGGCGGGATCCTCGGCCGGGAGCTGCGGCTCGTGCCGGTGGACGGCGGTGGGCCGCCGCGGCAGGTCGCGGACCACGTCGAGGCCCTGGTGGACCTGGGCGTCGTCCAGGGCGTCACCGGCTGGCACATCTCCTCGGTGCGGCAGGCGCTGGCGCCGAGGATCGCCGCTCGGGTGCCGTACGTCTACACCGCCCTGTACGAGGGCGGTGAGCACACCACGGGCGTGTTCCTGACCAGCGAGACACCGCGCGGCCAACTGCGCCCCGCCATGCTCCTGCTGGCCCTGGAGCGCCGGGTGCGCCGCTGGTTCGTCGTCGGCAACGACTACGTCTGGCCGCGGCGCACGGCCCGGGCGGCCCGCAGGTTCGCGCGCGAGTCCGGCACCGCGGTGGTCGGCGAGGTCCATCTCCCGCTGGGCACCCATGACTTCGAGCCCGTCCTGCGGCGCATCGAGCGGTCCGGCACGGACGCGGTGCTGATGCTGCTGGTCGGCAGCGACGCGGTGCGCTTCAACCGGGCGTTCGCGGACCGGGGACTGGACACCCGCTGCCTGCGGCTGAGTACGCTGATGGACGAGAACATGCTGATGGCGAGCGGCCCGTCGGCCACCACCGACCTCTACAGCACCGCCGGGTTCTTCGCCTCGCTCGCCGACCGGAACACGCTCGACTTCCACGGCGAGTACGCCGGCCGCTACGGCGTCGACGCGCCGGCCCCGGGCAGCCTCGGCGAATCCTGTTACGAGGGCGTGCTGTTGCTGGCCGCGCTCATCGGCGGGGCGGGCACGCCGGAGGTCCCGGCGATCGTGGCGACGGCGGGCACGGTGTCGTACGAGGGGCCGCGCGGGCTGCTGCGGCTGCACGGCAGCCATGTGCGGCAGCGCATCTACCTGGCGCGCGCGGACGGTTGCGACTTCGACGTGCTCACCGAACTCGATCAGCCCGACCCCCACCCTTGACATCTCCGCACCGACGCCAAGATACTTCCCGCAGAAAATAACTAGAATGCCTCGGGCGAATTGTGAATTGGGTTTCCGAATCCCCCTCACAAGGCTCCGGGGCGTTTTTTGTTGCCTCGGGGAAAGTCCCGCGAAACACCTTGGAAACAGCGCGACTTGAGGCTGTGGACCGCACTTCAGGAGGTTGTCGTCCTCCACACCCGAGGGGGTCCATTTGTCCAGCGCTTCCAGTTTTCCGCGCCGCCGCGTCCTGGCCTGCGGCGCCGCGTTCGCGGCCGTCGTGGCGTTGTCCGCGTGCGGTGCCAAGACCGACGCGGCCGGCTCGTCCGAGAAGGCAGTGAAGGCCGACGTCAGCGGTGACACGGTCAAGGTCGGGCTGCTCAACTCGCTGTCCGGCACCATGGCGATCAGCGAGGTGACCGTCCGCGACTCGCTGCGCCTGGCCATCGACGAGATCAACGCCTCCGGCGGAGTGCTCGGCAAGAAGATCCAGCCGATCAGCGAGGACGGCGCCTCCGACTGGCCGACGTTCGCCGAGAAGGCGCAGAAACTCATCCAGAACGACCGGGTCGCCGCCACCTTCGGCTGCTGGACCTCCGCCAGCCGCAAGGCCGTCAAGCCCGTCTTCGAGAAGAACAGGTCGCTGCTGTTCTACCCCGTGCAGTACGAGGGCCTGGAGCAGTCGCCGTACATCTTCTACACCGGCGCGACGACGAACCAGCAGATCGTCCCGGCGCTCGACTACCTCAAGGGCAAGGGCCTCAAGAAGCTCTATCTGGTCGGCAGCGACTACGTCTTCCCACGCACCGCCAACAAGATCATCCAGGCGTACGCCGAGGCCAACGGCATGACGATCCTCGGCGAGGACTACGCGCCGCTCGGCTCCACGGAGTTCAGCACGATCGCCAACAAGGTGAAGGCGTCGAAGGCGGACGCCGTCTTCAACACCCTGAACGGCGACTCGAACGTGGCCTTCTTCAAGGAGTACAAGTCGGCCGGTCTGACCGCGAAGTCCATGCCGGTGGTGTCGGTGTCGATCGCCGAGGAGGAGGTCAAGTCGATCGGCACCCAGTACCTGGCCGGCCAGCTGACGGCCTGGAACTACTACCAGACCACCGAGGGCGCCGCGAACGACAGGTTCGTGAAGGCCTACAAGGCCAGGTACGGCCAGGACAAGCCGACCAGCGACCCGATGGAGGCCGCCTACACCTCGGTCCACCTCTGGAAGGCCATGGTCGAGAAGGCGGGCTCCTTCGACCCCGAGAAGGTGAAGGCCGCCGCCGACGGCATCACCTTCGACGCGCCCGAGGGCGAGGTCACGGTGGACGGCCCCACCCAGCACATCCACAAGACGGCCCGCATCGGCCGCATCGGCACCGACGGGCTGATCGAGGAGGTCTGGGACTCCGGCGGGCCGATCGAGCCGGACCCCTATCTCAAGGACTACTCCTGGGCCTCCGACCTGTCGTGACCTGCCGTCACCAACGCCGTCACCGACGCCGTCACCGGCCGCGGGCCCCGCTGGGCCCGCGGCGACCGACTCCCGGAGCCGCCCCATGACCGTGATCCTCGGTCAGACCTTCACCGGCATCAGCATCGGTGCCGTCCTGCTGCTCATCGCGCTCGGCCTGTCGCTCACCTTCGGCCAGATGAACGTCATCAACATGGCCCACGGCGAGTTCATCATGGCGGGCGCATACACGACCTACGTCCTTCAGAAATCCATCGCCGGCGCCGGAATCTCGCTGCTGGTCGCGCTGCCCGTCGCCTTTCTCGTCTCGGGTGCCCTCGGGGCACTTCTGGAGTGGCTGCTGATACGACGCCTGTATCTGCGGCCACTTGACACTCTTTTGGTCACCTGGGGCGTCTCCCTGATGCTCCAGCAACTCGCCCGGGACGTTTTCGGCGCGCCGAACGTGCAGACCCGGGCCCCCGAACGGCTCACCGGGAACATCACGCTGATCGGCGGTGCGGATCCCCTCACCGTCGCCAACAGCCGGCTGTTCATCCTCGGCCTCGCCGTCGCGGCCGTCGCCTCCCTCGCCCTGACCCTGCGGCTGACGCCGCTCGGCCGCCGGATCCGGGCGGTCGTGCAGAACCGGGACCTCGCCGAGGTGTCCGGCATCTCCACCGCCCGCGTCGACCGCACCGCCTTCTTCCTCGGCTCCGGTCTGGCGGGCATCGCCGGCGTCGCGCTGACCCTGGTGGGACCGATCGGCCCGACGATGGGCACGAACGTCATCATCGACGCCTTCCTGGTGATCGTGGTCGGCGGGATCGGGCAGCTCAGGGGCACCGTGATCGTCGCGTTCGTGCTGGGCGTCCTCCAGTCCGTCCTGGAGTACTCCACCACGGTCAGCGTCGCCAAGGTGCTGGTGCTCGTCGCCATCGTCGCGTTCCTCCAGTGGCGCCCCCAGGGGCTGTACACACTCCGTACGAGGAGTCTCGTATGACCTTTCCGCAAGGGCGCTCCGCACGCGCCTGGGCCGCCCTGGCGGGCGCCGCGCTCCTGCTGTTCGCCGTCGCGCCGCTCGCCCTGTCCGACTTCCGGCTGGGCCTCTTCGCCAAGTACCTGTGCATCGCGATGGTCGCGGTCGGCATCTGCCTGGCCTGGGGCCGCGGCGGACTGCTGACCCTGGGCCAGGGCGTGTTCTTCGGGCTCGGCGGCTACGCCATGGCGATGCATCTGAAGATCGCCGACGCCGGGCCGGGCAATCTGCCCGACTTCATGCAGCTGTACGGCACCGCCACCGAACTGCCCTGGTGGTGGCGGCCGTTCGCGAACCCGGTGGTCGCGCTGGCCGCGACCGTGCTGCTGCCGATGGCCGTCGCGGCGCTCCTCGGTTCCTTCGTCTTCCGGCGCCGGGTCAAGGGGGCGTACTTCGCGATCCTCAGCCAGGCGCTCGCCGCCGCCTTCGCGCTCTGGCTGATCGGCCAGCAGGCCACCACGGGCGGCACCAACGGGCTCACCGACATCCAGGGCTTCTTCGGATACGACCTCGACGACCCGGTCAACCAGCGAACCGTCTACTTCATCATCGCCGCCGCACTGCTGCTCCTGATCGTCGTCGCCCGCCAACTGATCCACAGCCGGTACGGCGAACTCCTCGTGGCGGTGCGCGACTCCGAGGAGCGGGTGCGCTTCCTGGGCTACGACCCGGCCAACGTCAAGCTGGTCGCGTACGTCGTCGCGGCGGGCATGGCGGGGCTCGCGGGCGCGCTGTTCGTGCCGGCCGTCGGCATCATCTCGCCCGCGATGATCGGCATCGTGCCCTCCATCGAGTTCGTCGTCGGCGCCGCCGTCGGCGGACGGGCGAGCCTGGCGGGCGCGGTGCTCGGGGCGGTCGGCGTCGCCTGGGCCCGGACCGCGCTGTCGGAGGAGTTCCCGGCCGCCTGGACCTATTTCCAGGGCCTGTTGTTCGTGGTGGCCCTGGCGTTCCTGCCCGGCGGCATCGCCTCGCTGGCCGGGACGGTACGGCGGCGCCGCGCCGACCGCCGCGGGACGACCGCCCTGACGACGGGAGAAGCGGCATGAGCGGGCCCGCCGGACTCGAGATACGTCGGCTGCGGGTGGCGTTCGACGGGTTCACCGCCGTCGACGGAGTGGACCTCGAGGTGCGGCCCGGGGACCTGCGGTTCCTCATCGGGCCGAACGGCGCCGGCAAGACGACCCTCGTCGATGCCGTCACCGGTCTGGTGAAGGCCCACGGCTCGGTGCGCTTCGACGGCACGGAGCTGCTCGGGCGCAGCGTGCACCGCATCTCCCGCTCGGGCATCGGCCGCACCTTCCAGACGGCCACCGTCTTCGAGGAGCTGACGGTTCTGCAGAACCTGGACATCGCGGCGGGCGCGGGCCGCGGCGCGTGGACCATGCTGCGGCGGCGCAGGAGCACCCCCGAGCCGGTCGTCCGCGCGCTGGAGACGATCGGGCTCGGCGACCTCGCCGACTCCCCGGCCGGAACCCTCGCGCACGGCCGGAAGCAGTGGCTGGAGATCGGCATGCTGCTGGTGCAGGACGTACGGCTGCTGCTGCTCGACGAGCCGGTGGCCGGGATGAGCCACGACGAACGCCTGGCGACCGGCGAGCTGCTGGAGCGGATCAGCACGGAGCGGACCGTTGTCGTCATCGAGCACGACATGGACTTCATGCGCTCCTTCGCCCGCAGTGTGAGCGTGCTGCACGCGGGCCGGATGCTCAGCGAGGGGACGGTGGCCGAGGTGCAGGCCGACCCGAAGGTGCAGGAGGTCTACCTCGGGCACGCGCCCCGGGAGGCCGCCGCCGACGTCGCCGTACAGGAGGTGTGATGCTGAGGATCGACGAGGTGTGCGTCGGCTACCAGCGCAGCAGTGTGCTGCACGGGGTGAGCGTCGAGGTGCCCGCCGACGGGGTGGCCGCGGTGCTCGGGCACAACGGAGCGGGCAAGAGCACGCTGCTGCGGGCCGCCGTCGGACTGCTCACCCCGACGAGCGGCACGGTCCTGCTGGACGGCGAGGACATCACCCGCCGCAGGCCGCACGAGCGGGTGGCACGCGGGATGGCGTACGTCCCGCAGGGGCAGCAGGCGTTCCCGCATCTGACGACCGCGGAGAATCTCCAGCTCGTCGCGGACGGCCGCCGGCGCGGACGGGCGGCGGTCGACGCGGCGCTGGACCTGTTCCCGGCGCTGCGGGCCCTGTCGAACCGCCGGGCCGGGCTGCTGTCCGGCGGGCAGCGGCAGCAACTCGCCATCGCCCGCGCCCTGGTCACCGAGCCGCGGCTGCTGCTGCTCGACGAGCCGACCGAGGGCATCCAGCCGTCGGTCGTGGCGGAGATCGAGGAGACGATCCTGGCCCTGGCCGCCCGCGGCGGGCTCTCGGTGCTCCTGGTCGAACAGCACGTCGGCTTCGCGATGCGGGCGGCACAGAGGTACTACGTGCTGGAGGCCGGCCGGGTCACCTCGGCGGGCGAGGGCGGCCAGGAGGCCGAACGCTCGGTGCGGGAGGCGCTGAGCGTATGAGGCCCGGCGCCGGCGTGCGGACCGGTGCCCGTCCGGGGCGGTCCGCGGACGGCGGGCATGCGGGTGCCCGCTCGCCGCGGTCCGCGCCGGACGCGCACCGGGACGGCCGCACCGCGTCCCGGGCGAGGGCCGGGATCCCTCGCGGGGCGGGCGCCGCGACCGCCGCCCTGCCGCTCCCCCGCCCGCGGTGGTGCGACGGCTGAAGGCACCGCGCGGAGCGGAGTCCCGGCGCCGCGACGGCCCACCGACCGGCCGGATCACGCGGAGCGGGTGAGAATCGGTCCCATGACCCTCGCAGCAGACGCGCTCGTCGCCCGCGCCCGGCGCCTGGCGGACGACCTCCTCGTGCCGCACGCCGAGCAGGTGGACCAGGAGGGGGTGCCCGGGAGCCATGTGGAGGCGGTCAAGCGGTCGGGACTGCTCGGACTGGGCGCGCCCGTGGAGTACGGGGGTTCGGCCGCGCCGGTGGCGGTGTTCCGCGAGACGGAGGAGATCCTGGCGGGGGCGTGCTGCTCGACCTGGTTCGTGCAGACGCAGCACCACCGGCCGGTGAAACTGCTCACCGAGAGCGAACTGCCGGTGCGGGACCGCCTGTTGCGCCCGCTGGCCACCGGGGAACTCCTCGCCGGTATCGCCTACACCCATCTGCGCGCCTTCCCCCGGGTGCCGGTCCGGGCCGTTCCGGACCGCGGCGGCTGGCGGTTCGACGGCACGGTGTCCTGGTACACCGGCTGGGGTCTGAACGACGTGATGGTGCTGGCGGGCGTGACCGACGAGGACGAGGTGGTGTTCGTCTGCGCCGAGGCGCGTGAACAGCCCGGGCTGCGCCCGTCGCCGCCCCTGCGGCTCGCGGCGCTGACCGCGGCGCGCACGGTGTCCCTCGCCCTCGACGGGCTGTGGCTCCCGGAGGAAGCCGTTGTGCTGCGCCTCCCGCGGAAGGACTTCGCGCGGTTGGACAGGCCCAAGAACACCAACGCGTCACCGGCGGTCTTCGGGGTGGCGGACGCGGCGCTCGACGTGGTCGCCGGGTCCCGGGACGGGCGGGAGACCGCGGAGGCGCTGCGCGTCCGCCTGGACGAGGTCCGCCGCGGGGCGTACGCCCTCGCCGACCACCCGGTCCCGCACGAGCACATCGAGGAGCGCCTGGCGCTCAAGACCCGGGCCTACGACGTGCTGCGCGCGGCCACGGCCGCGGCGGTCGTCGCGGGCGGGGGCCGTTCCATGGATCTCGGCAGCCGGGCCCAACGGCTCGCCCGCGAGGGGATGTTCCTGCTCGTCCAGGGCCAGACGGACGACGTACGCAGGGCCCACCTCGCCTCGCTCGCCTAGGGCCAGGGTTGCGCACCGGCCCCGGGGCGGGGGGTCACTCCTCCTCGCCGAGCGGCACCACCACGAGGAACGCGTCCGACTTCAGATCCATCACGACCGTCGCGGGCTCACCCTCGGCGCGCAGCGTCGCGGCGTACTCCTCGGCCGGCCACGAGCCCCGCGGAGCCCCGGCCGGAAACCGCTCCAACACCTTCGCTCCCATAGCGGCAGGCACCTCCCGGTCGATTCGTCGACAAGTCCTCGCAGGGACCGCTCTCTTGGGACCCGTCTGCCCTGGATCGCCGCGCTCATGTGAGGGAAGGGGCGAACTCCACGCGACCGGGCGCCGACCGTCCGTGAAGCCGCCGCCGTACGGCGATCCGACCACTACACATAAGGGAGAAATAAGTGCAAAATGGACGTGCGCGGCGCTCACCGCACACCGCACCAGACGCGGTCAGGCCAGCACAGCAAGAAGGAGATCGACCATGGCCAACGTCTCGCCCACCAGAGGTGACATAACCAGCCATCCTGATGCATCCGAAATGCGGGCTCGCTACGACCGTGTGCTCGGCGGCCGTGATGTGGCGCTCGTGGACGGACCGGTGTTCCTGCTCGGTCTGTACTGCGCCGTATCACCGTGGGTCGTCCATTACACGACCAGTCAGCCCGCCCTCGTGCCCCACAACCTGATCGTCGGCATCGCGATCGGCCTGCTGGCCCTCGGGTTCACCAGGGCCCCGGAACGCATGTACGGCCTCAGCTGGGCCATGTGCGCACTGGGCGTCTGGATGATCATCTCGCCCTGGGTCGTCGGACGGAACCCGGACGCCGGCGTCGTGTGGAACAACATCGTCATCGGCGCCCTCGCCCTGATCCTGGGACTCGTGTGCGCCGGTACGGCGGCGAAGAGCGTCCCGAAGCGCTAGGAGACGCCGGGAAGGGAAAAGCGAAAGGGGAACGGGGGAAGAAGCGGGGAAACGGCCGGTCCGCGGGTCCCGCGGGCCGGCCGTCCGCGTGCTCAGCGGTTCGACCGCCGGCGTGCTCAGCGGTTCGGCACCGACCACGGCTCCTCGGGCAGCGGGCTGCCGGTCTCCAGGAGGGACTTGAGGTTGGACAGCACGGCGGCCCAGCCGGAGGCCGCATCGGACCGCTCGTCCTCGTCGGCGAGATCCTCGTGGGTGACGGTGAGCCGGACGATGTCGCCGTGCGGCTGGATGTCGAAGGTGACCCGCGAGTGCCTGGCGGCGTCCGCCTCGTCCTCGGGCGCCGCCCAGGTCGTCACCAGCCGGGTGGGGCGGTCGCTCTCGGTGACGGTGCCCACCACGTCGGCGATGCCGGATCCGTCCGTGCGGACGTGCTCCCAGCGTGATCCCGGGCGCCAGTCGGACACATTGCTGTGGCCCCAGTAGGCGGCGGTCAGGTCGGCATCGGTGAGGGCGTCCCACACCTTCTCGGGCGTGCCGGCGATGTACGTGACGTACACGAACGTGGGCTTGTCGGTCATGGCTTCCTCGGCTCGTCGCTTCACGGCGCCGAGCGCGCTCAGGCGCGGGCGCTCGAACTTGTCGATCCACCGCTCCTGCATCTCGTGGAGCGGGACCGGGTTGAGGTAGTGCAGCTTCTCCCGCCCCCGCCGCACCGTGCTGACCAGGTTGGCCGCCTCCAGGAGGGCCAGATGCTGCGTCACCGACTGACGTGTCATGTCGATGCGTTCGCACAGCTCGCCGAGCGTCTGCCCGTTGTGCTCGTGCAGCCGGTCCAGCAGCCTTCTGCGGGTCTCGTCGGCGAGTGCCTTGAAGACCTGGTCCATCCCTGAGTCGTCCTCTGATCGCACACTCGACGTTATGCAGGGAAATACCTGCATGTCAAGCGCGGACTGTCTTCGCCGCCGGTGGGCACAAGGAGAGCAGCGGGGGTCCCGACAAAGAGGGGTGGAGATGGAGATCTCGGGCATCATCAGTGCCATCGTCATCGGCATCATCATCGGTGTACTGGGCCGGCTGGTCGTTCCGGGCCGTCAGCGCATCGGCATTCTGTGGACGATCCTCGTCGGGATCGCCGCCGCACTCGTCGGCACCGCGATCGCCGCCGGGCTCGACGTGTCCGACACCAGGGGCGTCGACTGGGTCGAGTGGCTCATACAGATCGCTCTCGCGGCACTGGGCGTCGCCGCACTGGACCGGGCCAAGCGCCGTTGACCGGGGGGCGGTCGGGTCGTCGGACCGGGGCGACGCACATGGGCTGCGTCCCGCGATCCACCCGGGCATCATGGCCGCACGGATGGAGGAGGACCGTGCCTCATGGTGCAGGACGACGATCTGCCGTATCTGCGCCGCTGCGTGGAGCTTGCGGCGGCGGCACTGGACGCCGGGGACGAGCCGTTCGGGTCGGTACTGGTCGGCGCGGACGGCGAGGTGCTCGCCGAGGACCGGAACCGGGTGGCCTCGGGTGACCGCACCCGCCACCCGGAGTTCGAGCTGGCGCGCTGGGCCGCGGCGCACCTGACACCGCGGGAGCGTACGGCGGCGACGGTGTACACCTCCGGCGAGCACTGCCCGATGTGCGCCGCCGCCCACGCCTGGGTCGGCCTCGGGCGCATCGTGTACGTGGCGTCCTGCGGGCAGCTCGCCTCCTGGCTCGGCGAGCTGGGTGTGCCGGCGCCTCCGGTGCGCACACTGCCCGTGAACGAGATCGCGCCCGGGGTGCCGGTGGACGGACCGGTACCGGAACTGGCCGATCAGGTACACGCACTGCACCGGCGGTTCCATCAGCGCCGATGACCGCCCCGGTCCGTGAGCCGGTGGTGCGTCGTCCGTGGCTCACGGACCGGGAGCAGGGGCGAGAGCGCCCTGGTCAGTGCCCCCCTTGTGCGCGGGAGCGCCGGTACAGCATCGCACCGCCCAGAAGCAGTGCCGCGGCACCCGCGGCGGCGGGCAGGACGGCGTCCGCGCCCGTCTCGGCCAGCGCGGTGGGCTGCGGGGCGTACGGGGCCGGCCTCGGCTCCGGCAGCGCCTCGGGCGGCGTGGAGGGCGCCGGCCGCGGCGCCGGCTGCACGGGGTCGCCCGGCGTGTTGACGGACTCGTTTCCCGAGGTGCCGTTGCCGACACCGACGACGTTCACGCTGTTCCCGGTGACATTGACCGGGAGGTCGACCGGGAGCTGCACACCGTTGCCGGAGAGCACTCCCGGCGAGTTCGACTCGCTGCCCGTCGCGCTCGACCCGCCGCTCGTCCCACCCGCGGGCGCGGTGCCCTGGACGGTCGCGCCGCCCTCGTTGGCGCACCGGTTGCCCGCCGTGGGGTTGAACAGGCCCACCACGTTCACGGTGTTCCCGCACGCGTTCACCGGTACGTTCACCGGGAGCTGGATCGTGTTGCCGGAGATCAGACCGGGAGAGCCGGCCGCGGCGCCGTCCGCCGAGGAGCCCCCGCCGGCCGCGAACGCGGCGTGCGCCGGCAGCGTCACAGCCATCGCGCCCGAGGCGGCGACAAAGCCGATCACACTGTTCCGGGTAACCCGTCTCATAGGTTCACTGCCTTCCAGACATGGTCGCGGGCACTCACCCGCACCGGATAAAACGCAGGTGAACCATCCGAGTTATGGCTTATCCGCCTTTCACCCCATCGAGCGACACAGATGTCGAACTGGCAGTAAAACCGTCCGAACCCGCCGTATCGCTACGGATCGCTCCGGCTGCGGGCGCGACGGCGGAAGAGTAGGGCTCGGCGACCCGTCGCGCTCGCCGGGAGGCGTGCCCTGCGGTGCCCGCTTATCGTGATCGAGGGCGCCGTCCTGCGGTGCGCAGCGGGGCGCCCCTGGAGGCATCGATGCTGGCCAAGCTGTCACCGCGGCACATGGCCCGGCGCTGTGCGCTCACCGGAGCGGTCGGTCTCGCGCTGGTGGGCGCCGGGTTGCCCACGACGGCCTCCGCACGCGACGCGGAGCCCGATCTGACCCGGTTCTACGACCAGCGGATCAGATGGACGGCGTGCAAGGAGGCGGACGCCCCCGAGGATCTCCAGTGCGGGAAGGTCACCGTGCCCCTCGACTACGCGCGTCCAGGCAAGGGAACACTGGACCTGGCCCTGGCGCGCTACCGGGCCACCGGTGACAAGCGCGGCTCGGTGGTGCTGAACTTCGGCGGTCCGGGCGGGCCGGGCGTCGTGGAACTCGCCCACGGCGGCGACGACTTCATGGATCTCACCGACAACTACGACGTGGTGAGCTTCGATCCGCGCGGCGTCGGCCGGTCCTCCCCCGTCAGCTGCGGTGACGGCCTGTTCCAGAACGCCGCGGCCATGGGCGGGACCGACGAGACGCTGCGCGATCCGCAGACCGCCCTGCGGCAGGTGCGCACCGCCGCCGACGCGTGCGCCGAGAACTCCGGGCCCGTACTGCCGTACATAGGCACGGTCAACGCCTCACGGGACCTGGACGTCATACGCGAGGCGCTCGGCGACAAGAAGCTCAACTACCTGGGTTTCTCCTACGGAACCCGTCTCGGCGCGGTGTACGCGGCCCAGTTCCCCGACAAGGTGGGGCGGTTGGTACTGGACGGCGTGGACACGCTGACCGAGCCGTTGAGCGAGCAGGGTGTCGCGGGCGCCGCGGGACAGCAGGCCGCGCTGGAGGACTTCCTCCGCTGGTGCGTACGGCACGCGTCCTGCCCGCTCGGCCAGGACACGCGCGCCGCCCGGGAAGAGGTCCAGCGGCTGGTCCGCTCCCTGGACGAGGCACCCGTACCGACGGCTTTCAGCGGGGAGTTGACCGGCCAGGACCTGGTGGCGGCGATCAGTCAGGCGCTGTACAGCAAGGACCACTGGCCGACGCTGGAGCGCGCCCTCGCCGCACTGGTCGAGGAGGGGGACACCCGGCACATCGAGGCCTTCGCCACCGGCGGCATGGCGCCCGCCGGCCATCGGGAGCCCCGGCCGAGGACCACACGGACCGGCGACGGAACGCTGGTCGACTACGAGGAGGTCCCGCTCGACAACCTCCCCGCGGCGCTCATGGCGATCAACTGCGCGGACGATCCCGACCGCCCCACGGCCGAGCAGATCACCCGGAACCTCGGCAGACTGCGCGCCGCCTACGAGGAGGCCTCCCCGATCTTCGGCCGGCACCGGCTCGCCCAGGTGCTCATGTGCTACGGGCGCCCCAAGGGCACCGACTACATCCGCGACGAGGTCAAGGACCTCGACACACCCGGGATGCTGCTGGTCGGCACACGTGGCGACCCCGCGACGCCCTACCGCTGGACCACGCAGACGGCGAAGCGGCTGGGGCCGTCGGCCGTGGTGCTCGACAACAAGGGCGAGGGACACACCGGGTACGCGGCGTCCACCTGCGTGCACCGCACGGTCGACGCCTTCCTCCTGTACGGGACCCTGCCGCCGAGCGGCAGTTCCTGCGGTTCGGAGGACGACGGATGAACGATCCACGACATGTCGCGATCACCCCAAATGCCCCATACGTAAATCGGCCCTATGGTTCTGTCATGGAGCACGCACTCAGTCCCACGACCCTCTCCGAGCTGCGCCGCCCGCGCCCCTACCCCGCGGTGTCCGTGCTGACGCCGACACACCGCCGGGAGCCCTACAACGCGCAGGACCGGGTCCGGCTGCGCAATGTGGTGGCCGAGGCCAAGAAGCAGCTGGAGGCCGATCCCGCGGTGACCCGGGAGCGGCGTACCGATGTCGAGGCGCAGCTCGACCTGGCGCTCAGCGAGGTCGATCTGACGCACACCGAGGACGGCCTGGTGATCTTCGCGGCGCCCGGCGAGCACCAGGTGTGGTCGCTGGCCCGTTCCGTGCCCGAGCGGGTGGTGCTCTCGGACACCTTCCTCACCCGCAACCTGGTCTCCGCGCAGGTGTCCGAGCGGCCGTTCTGGGTGCTGTCGGTGTCCGCCGACCGCGTCACGCTGTGGAACGGCGGCGTGGACCGCGTCACCGAGCAGCACACCGGCGTCTTCCCGCTGATCAGGACCGCCGACAACTTCGACCCGGAGCGGGTGGAGCGGATCGGCGACATGCCGAGCACCTTCCGGGACGAGGACACCCGTCACTTCCTGCGCGAGGCGGACACGGCGATCGGCGCGATGCTGCGCGAGAGTCCGCGGCCACTGTACGTGACCGGTGAGCAGGCGGCGCTGTCCTGCCTGGACGAGATCGGCGACGTGACCAGACAGGCCGTGCACGTACCGCACGGCGGTCTGGCGCAGGCGACGCCGGACGCCGTGTGGCAGGCGGTACGGCCCGTGCTCGACGACGAGGCCCTGCGGACCGTCGAAGCCGTGGCCAAGGAACTCGTCGCGGCCCGCGGGCGCAAGGAGTTCGCGGCCGGGGTCGACGAGGTCTGGCAGAACGCCCGGGAGGCCCGGGTGCGGCTGCTCGCCGTCGAGGAGAACTTCCGCGTGACCGTGCGCGACGACGGCGACCACCTCGTACCCGCGTCCGGCGACGACCTCGACGCCCGCGAGGACATCGTGGACGAGATCGTCGAACGGTGCCTGGAGACCGGCGCCGACGTGCGATTCGTGCCCGACGGCACGTTGGGCGACGCCGACGGGATCGCAGGCGTGTTGCGCTACTGAGCCGCCCGCACCCCGCTCCCGGCGCCCCGCGCCCGGCCCTCTACGCTACGCCGGGACTGCCGGCGACGAGGGAGTGCGCACGTGGGTGACCTGCTGGGTGTGGCGGTACTGGGCGCGGGACACATGGGAGCCGACCACATACGGCGACTCGACCGTGTGGTGAACGGCGCCAGGGTCGCCGCCGTCGCCGATCCCGACACCGAGCGGGCGAAGGAGGCGACGGCCGGGATCGACGGCGTCTCGGTGCACGCGGAAGCGGAGGCCGCGCTGGCGGCCCCCGGCGTCAACGCCGTACTGATCGCCTCCCCCGGCCCCGCCCACGAGGAGGCCCTGCTGGCGGCCTTCGCCCGCGGGCTCCCGGTGCTCTGCGAGAAGCCCCTGGTGCCCGACTCGGCGGGTGCGCTGCGCGTCGTCGAGGCGGAGGTGCGGCTCGGCCGGCGACTGACGCAGACCGGCTTCATGCGGCGCTACGACACCGAGTACGCGCGGCTGAAGTCCCTCCTGGACGGCGACCGGTTGGGGCGCCCGCTGATGCTGCACTGCACCCACCGCAACGTCTCCTCACCGCCCGGCTTCACCAGCGCGATGCTGATCAACAGCTCGGTCTCGCACGAGATCGACGCCGCGCGCTGGCTGCTCGGGCAGGAGCTGACCGCCGTGACCGTGCTGCGCCCCGGATCCTCCGCGCACGCCCCCGCCGGACTGGTCGACCCGCAGTTCGTGGTCTTCGAGACCTCCGGCGGCGCCCTCGTCGACGTCGAGGTGTTCGTCAACTGCGGCTTCGGTTACCAGGTGCGCTGCGAGGCCGTGTGCGAGCGGGGCGGCGCGCGGATCGGGGAGGAGCACTCCATGGTCGTCACGACGGCCGGCGACGCCCGCTCCGAGGTCCCGCAGGACTATCTCGTACGGTTCGCGAACGCCTACGACCGCGAGGTCCAGGCCTGGGTCGACGCCACGCGGCGGGGCCGGGTCACCGGCCCCGGCGCATGGGACGGATACGCGGCCTCGGTGGTGGCAGAAGCCGGCGTCCGGGCACTGGAGAGCGGCGCCCGCACGAGTGTCGAACAGGCACCGCGCCCCGAGCTGTACGACGGCGCCCACCGGTAACATGGCCTCTCGAACACCAGCGCGTCGAACACGCGAATGACAGCGTCGGAAAACATCCGACGGTCCGTCAAATCGCGTACGCGCCCTACGCCTCGCAGCAGCGGACGATGTACGCCCCGGCTACGCCATGACCACTCCGTGAAGACTGTGGCATATGCCAGAAGCACCACCGTATCGTGTGTTGCCAAATCCCTTACGGGGCGTCGCGGGCTGTGCAACAGTCATAACGGTCCCTCCGCCCCCCAGGTCGTACCGTCCCCTCATCGGAGTACGTCATGCCGTCCCATCTCTCCGCGGACCGCCCAGCGGCCCAGCCGCCAGGAGGCGGCCCGGTCGACGCGCTGATAACACAGACGCGGCGGCTCAAGGGGGACGTGAACGCCGTACGGCGGGACGCGCAGGGCGACGGATCGGCCCCTCAGGACCGCTGGCAGCGCGCGCTCTACGACCTCGCACTGCACCAACTCGAAGACCTCGACGCGCACTTGGCCCAGCTGCGGGAGGGCCCGCCGACGACGGCCGCGCCGGCCGGCACGGCGACACCGGCCGCCCCGGCGCACGGCTCGCTGCTGAGCCGGGTCGGCAGCGCGGAGTGGAACCTGCTGACGGACGAGGCCAGTTGGTCCGGAGAGCTGTACGAGATCCTGGGCCGCGACCCCGCCGCCGCGCCGCTGACCCTCGACGAGCTGCCCTCCGTGGTGCTCGACGCGGACCGTCCGAAGCTGACCTCGATGGTCACGGACTGCCTGGTCGACGCCAAGCGCATCGACGGCGAGTTCCGGATCGTGCACCCCGACGGCGAGGTCCGTACGGTGCACATGATGGGCGAGCCCGTGCTCGGCGCCGACAGCAGTACGGCCTCCATGTGGGCCGTGCTGCGCGACGTCAGCGAACTGCGGCGCAGCCAGCGGGCGGTGAGCGAGACCCGGGACTCGCTGCGCGGCGACCGGGACCGCGCGCGGACCGAGCAGCGGCTCGGGATCGAGCTCCGGGAGGCCGGGGCGGCGCCCTGGCACAGCACCCTGCCGTTCCCGCTCCAGGGCACACCCGCCCTCGACCTGGCAGGCGCCCGTCTGCCGTCCGGCACGGGCACGCCGGCCGCCGGCGACTGGTACGACGCGGTCGAGCTTCCGGGCGGCGAGAGCCTGCTGAGCGTCGGCGAACTCACCGGGCACGGTGACGCGCTCACCTCGGGCGTGGCGATGCTGCTCGGGGCGCTGCGCGGCATGGCGATGGCGGGCACCCGGCCCGCCCAGTTGCTGGCCTGGCTCAACCAGCTCCTCGACACCACCGTGCAACCGGCCCTGGGCAGCGCCGTCTGCTGCCGCTACCGTCCCGAGACCCGGACGCTGGTGTGGGCCCAAGCAGGACACCCCGCCCCGCTGCTGTTCCGCAGGGGGACGGGGCGCACGTTGCACACTCCGGACGGCGTCCTGCTCGGCGCCTCCTCGGGCGCCGCCTACGGCGAGGCCGAGGTGACGCTGGAGGCCGGCGATCTGATCCTGCTGCACACCGACGGGCTGGTACCCGGACACGGCTCAGCCGGGTCGGGCGGGACCGACGGCGCGGGCAGGGCGGCCACCGTGCACCGCCTCCTCGACCTCGCCCCGCGCTTCGCCGAGACGCACAGCGCGCACGACTGCGTACGCACGGTCGTGGAGGAGTTGGGCGAGTCCGCACGTCAGGACGACGCCTGCGTACTCATCGCCAGGATCACCTCATGACAGCCACATCACACCTGTGAGCTGCTCTTGCCACCGTTGCCCTTCGTCCTGGGCAGCGCGAGTTCGATCTCCTCCCTCAGCTCCTGGATCCTCGGAAATCCGGCGTACTGGGCGGTGAGCCGGTACATCTCGCGCAACCGGTCCCAGGTGCGGTGGGAGGAGTTCGATCCCATCGACATCAGGGCCAGGCGCGCGTACCGGTCCGCCTGCTCCGGGTCGTCCGCGATGAAGCAGGCGGAAGCCATGGACAGGAAGTCGAAGATCTTCGAGCGCTGCCTTCCGTCGATCCTCAGCGCCAGCGCCTTCTCCGCGAAGTGCTGTGCGTGCGCGGCCGCGTCCGGCTCGTACTCCGCCAGCGTCCGGTAGGCGAGGGCCTGCATGCCGTACAGGTCCTCCTCCTTGAACGTCTGCATCCAACTCGGCGGCGGTACGTCGCCCTTGTCGGAGACGAACAGGTCCTCCGCCCGCCCCAGGGTGCGGCGCATGGCCTGGCCCTTGCCCATCGACGCCTGAGCCCAGGCCTCGATGGTGTACAGCATCGCCCGGGTGCGGGGCAGCACCTGGTCGCCGGAGCCGGACTTGGCGAGCTTCATCAGGTCGAGCGCGTCGTCGGGCCGTCCCAGGTGCACCATCTGGCGGGCGGCTCGGGAGAGCGCCTCGCCGGCCCTGGGCCGGTCACCGCCCTCACGCGCGGCATGGGCGGCGATGACGAAGTACTTCTGGGCCGTGGGCTCCAGGCCGACGTCGTGGGACATCCAGCCGGCGAGCACGGCGAGGTTGGCGGCGACGCCCCACAGGCGGCGCTGGAGATGGGGTGGGTGGTGGTAGGCGAGCATGCCGCCCACCTCGTTGAGTTGACCCACGACCGCCTTGCGCTGGAGCCCGCCACCACGAGCGGCGTCCCAGGCTCGGAACACCTCGACGGAGCGTTCCAGTTCCTCGATCTCCTGCGACCCGATGGGGGCGGCCTCGTAGCGGTCGAACCCAGCGGGGTCGGCGTGCAGGGGGTTGTCGGTCGAGGGAGCGTCGGCGGTCAGGGCCGGATCGGTGTGCAGCCATTCGTACATGGCGCTGCTGAGTGCGGATCCCGCGGCGAGCGCGGCACCCGCGCCCACCAAGCCGCGTCGGTTGAGCATGAGGTCCATTCCCGTGAATTCGGTGAGGACCGCGGCAGTCCGTTCGGGCGCCCACGGCACGCCGTCGGGATGCTCCATGCTCCCGCCGCCCTGCCGTTTCCCTGTACGCCCGTGCCGGACCAGACCGAGGTCCTCAATGGTCACGACACGGCCGAGACGCTCGGTGAACAGTGCCTCCAGCACCCGCGGCACGGGATCGCGCGGGATCTCTCCCATGTCGACCCACCGCCGCACCCGTGAGGTGTCGGTCGCCAGCTGGGGGTGGCCCATGGCCGCCGCCTGCCGGTTGACCAGCCTCGCGAGCTCTCCCTTGGACCAGCCGGTCAGGCCGAACAGGTCCGCCAGGCGGGTGTTGGGTTCACCGCTCACGTCAAGCCCCCAGGTTCTCGGCTGAGTTGACAGTAGCCCCGTGACGGTTGCCGGGCGACTATTCGCCACGGTTCGCCAGGGTGCGCCAGATGGTGTGCCACTGGGCAACGGGTGTCAGGTAGGAACGCGCCACCCCGACCCGGTCGCCGAGGGACATTCCCCAGGGTGCACCCGGGAGGTCGGGCCGGGTGGCGCAATGACGTCGCAGGCACACGAAGGGATCTGTTTCGCCCATGTACGCAGCATCGTCTTCCGTGTCCGCCCCGCCCCGGCCGCTGCGCCCCCACCCCCCGGCTCCCGTCTCCCCGCGACCGGGTGAGGCGCCGCTGTCGGGCGGCGGCCCCTATCTCGCCCCGGCGCGCCCGCCGGCACCCGTGCTCGGCGCGGGCCGGACGCAGCGCCCCGCGGGGCTCGGCACTCCACCGCTCAGCGGGAGACTCGACTTGTCCGGCCCTCAGGGCGCCCAACTGCGCACGGCGATCGCCTCGGTGCACCGGATCTGTCCGGAGTTCGCCCCGGTGCAGGTGCTGCGGCGCAGCGGACGGTCGGTGCTCCTGGTCGGTACGACCGGGCGCAGCACGGCCGTCGCCAAGTGCTTACTGGACCAATCGCCGGCCTGGGCCGAGCGGATCCGCCACGAAATAGCTGCTTACCGCTCGTTCGTCCGGCACCGCCCGCCCGTGCGTGCGCCCCGGCTGATCGCGGCGGATCCGGACAACTGCACACTCGTGATCGAACGGATGCCGGGGCGGGTCGCGGCCCTCCAACGGCACCCGCTGGAGGCACCGCCGCGCACGGACATCCGGGCCGCGCTGGGCGCGATCTGCCGGCTGAACGCCTGGCGCCCGCCGGCGGGCACGTTCGACGCCCCGCTGGACTACGCGGCGCGCATCTCCCGGTACCACGAGCTGGGTCTGCTCACCGACCGGGACCTGGGCGACCTCCAGAAGCTGCTGCACGGCATCGCACAGACCGCCGGGCGGCACGGGATGGGCCAGTTCTGCCACGGGGACGCGCTCCTGTCGAACATCCTGCTCTCCCCGGCGGGACCGGTGCTGGTGGACTGGGAGCACGCGGGCTGGTACCTGCCCGGCTACGACCTTGCGACGCTGTGGTCGGTGCTCGGCAACGCGCCCGCGGCGCGGCGGCACATCAGCCAGATCGCCCAGTCCGCGGGCCCGGCCTCGCGGGACGCCTTCCTGGTGAACCTGATGCTCGTGCTGACCCGGGAGATCCGTACCTACGAGACGGCCGTGCAGCGTTCCATGCACGACATGACCCCGGCGGCACCGGGAACGGCCCACCCGGGTGCTGCGCCGTCCGGCGAGGAACAGCGGCTGCTGCTGCGGCGGCTGCACGACGACTGCCAGTTGGCCCGCCGGGCCGTACGCGCGGCGGTCGGCACTCGCTGACGGGGATGACGGACCGCGGTGCGCCGCAGCGGCGGGCGCACCGCGGTCGTCGTCTTCCCGACGGCACCATTGGTGTACGCCACTGACGCGCCGCAGGCCCGCGGGCCCGCGTCGCGAAACTCCTCGCACCCCGCCCTGACATGGGAAATCATCGAGCGAGCAGCATGATTGACGGATCGTCGGAGAGCCGGTACCACTGACACGCCCGGCCCCGCACGGCTCACCGCGCACGACCGTCACAGGAGGCTGCTTTGCCACGATCCGCCATCGACCCCGGCCGTGTCCCGGGGTCGAAACGCACGCGCCGGGCCGCCGGCGCGGTGGCCTCGGCGGCGATGCTGCTGCCGTTGCTCGGCGCCGCCCCGTCCGAGGCCGGGCCCACCGCTCCGCTGCAGGAGGCGTTCGCCGCGGCGGCCGCCGCCTACGACGTGCCGCAGAGCGTGCTCCTCGGCGTCTCCTACCTCCAGTCCCGTTGGGACGAGCACGGCGGCGCGGCGAGCGTGTCCGGCGGCTACGGGCCGATGCACCTCACCGACGCCCGCGCCGCTCTGGCCTCCGCACCGCACCACAGCGAGGGCACGGAGGACCCCCGGGGCGACAGCGCCCGCCCGCCGCTGCACCCCGCCGCGCCGATCTCGCAGGACACCGAACTCCCGGTGCGGCTCGAGACGTTGACGAAGGCCGCCGAGCTGACCGGCCTGAGCGCCGAGGAGTTGCGCACGGATCCGGCGGCGAACGTGGCGGGCGGCGCCGCGCTGCTGGCCGCCGCGCAGGAGGAGCTGGGCGAGCCGCCGAGCGACGATCCCGCGCGGTGGTACGGAGCGGTGGCCCGCTTCTCGGGCGCCGACGACAGCGCGACGGCCGCGACCTACGCCGACGACGTGTTCGACGTGATCCGCACCGGCAAGGAGCGCCTGACGGACGCCGGGCAGCGGGTCTCGCTGGCCGCCCGCCCGGATCTCGCGCCGGAGACGGGGCAGTTGGCGCGGGCGGGGCTGCGCGGGGCGGCCGCCGCGGGGACCGAGTGCCCGGCGACCGTGTCCTGCGAGTGGATCCCGGCGCCGTACGAGGAGTTCGGCGAGGGCGACTACGGCAACCACGACAAGGGGCAGCGGCCGGCGTCGCAGAGCATCGAGTACATCGTCGTGCACGACACCGAGGGCGCCTGGGAGGGCGTGCTCGACATGGTGCAGGACCCCACCTACGTGTCCTGGCAGTACTCCCTGCGCTCCACGGACGGCCACATCGCCCAGCACGTGAAGGCGAAGGACGTGGCGTGGCACGCGGGCAACTGGTTCGTCAACGCCAAGTCGATCGGCCTGGAGCACGAGGGCTTCCTCGCGTCGCCGGACGCCTGGTACACGGAGGCGATGTACCGCTCGTCGGCCCGGCTGGTGAAGTACCTCGCGAAGAAGTACGACATCCCGCTGGACCGGCAGCACATCCTCGGCCACGACACCGTGCCCGGTACGACGACGGCCACGGTCCCCGGTATGCACACCGACCCCGGCCCCTACTGGGACTGGCGGCACTACTTCTCGCTGCTGGGCCGTCCGTTCGGCCCCACGGCGCGGCCCGGCAGCGGCGTGGTGACGATCCTGCCGCACTACGCCACGAACCGGCCCGAGTTCACGGGCTGCGCCTCGGCGGGCACACCGTGCGCGGTGCACGGTTCGAGCGCCGTCCGGCTGTACACGGGGCCCGGGGAGGAATACCCGCTCGTCAAGGACATCGGTCTGCGCCCCGGCGGCGGGGACTCGACGACCGGGGTCAACGACATCGGCTCCCGGGTCTCCACGGGCCAGCAGTACGCGGTGGCCGAACGCCGGGGCGACTGGACGGCGATCTGGTACCTGGGTCAGAAGGCCTGGTTCAAGAACACGAAGAAGGCGCCGACGGCGGTGCCCGCGAAGGGGCTCGTCATCACGCCGAAGGAGGGCCTGGACAGCGTTCCCGTGTACGGGCGGGCCTATCCCGAGGCGTCCGCGTACCCGGCGGGGGTGCCCGTGCAGGCGGTGTCTCCGCTGTCGTACAAGCTGCCCAAGGGGCAGAGGTACGTCGTCGGCGACAAGCTTCCCGGCCAGTACTACTACGCGGTCACCTTCGCGACCGACGCGCACCGGGTCGTGACGGGTGAGGACCTGTACTACCAGATCCAGTACGGCCACCGGGTGGCGTTCGTGCGGGCGGCGGACGTCACCGTGTCGTCGGTGCGGTAGGGGCCGGCCGGCCGTTCGTGTCGTCGCCCGCGGGGCGGCCTCGCGGCGTCGGGTACGAGAGCACGTGCTCGGCGTCGCGAGGCGGACCGGAGTCGTCAGCCGGGGCCCGGGGCCTCAGCCCTGCTGGAACAGCTCGGCGGGCAGTGGCTTCAGCAGGGTGTACAGGTCGTCGGTGATGGGGCGGTCCCAGGCGGCGATGGTGACCAGGACGTTGTCGCTGCGGTCGAACTGCACGCAGGAGATCCGGCCCTCGGAGAGCTTCAGGCGGCGCACGATGAGGAGGTTGTCGCCCTGCATGACCGGCACGTCCTCGGTACCGACGACCGACACCTCCTCCTCGTTCTCCAGGGCCAGCAGCAGCTGGGCCACCTCGAACGGGACCTGTCCCTCGCCGACCTCGCGGGCCGGTGAGCCCTCCGGCAGATTGCCGATGATCATCGCGGGGCCGCGGCCGCCGAACAGGTCATAGCGCAGGAAGACGCCCTGGCAGGTGCCGTCGGGGGCGGGCAGCAGGCCGGCGCCCAGATTGCCGGGCCAGTCTCCCGGATCCATGGCCAGCACGTCGAAGTCTGGCCCGGCGGGGGTGGCGCTGCGGCGGCGGAGGAACGACATGCCGACATGGTACGTGCCCGCAGGTCGTCGGCGTCGGGTGGGCGGCGTCACATACGGCGTTCGGATCCTAGCCGTGCCCGCGGTGGCGTTCGTGGTGCCGGGCGACCCGGGCTCGGTTGCCGCAGGAGGGTTCGCACCACTCCTGGCGGGGGTGTTCCTTGAGGAAGTAGCGGACGCAGCGTGGCGCGTGGCAGGCGCGCAGCCGCGGCCGGTCGGGGCCCGCGAGGAAGGCGATGACGGCCTGCGCGAGGACGGCGACCAGTTCCTCCTCGCCGCCCACGGGCTGCCGGCGCGCCCTCGGTTCGGCGCCGTCGCCCCAGGTCAGGACCGGCACGGAAGGGGTGCGGGCGGCGGCGGAGTTGAGGCGGGCCAGCGCCTCGGCGGCGGGCGGGAGGCGGCCGGCGTCGGCGGAGCTGGGCGCCGCGGGGTGCACCGCGCGGGCGAACAGCGCGCGGACGGCGACACGCAGGTCGCGCACCGCACCGAGGGTGACCGCGTCGGCGGTGAAGTCCGCGGCGGACGGCACGGCGGCGGGACGGGCGCGGACCCAGGCGGTCAGCGCCGCCGGATCGGTCAGGTCGTCGGCGACCCCGCCGTGCCCGTCGTGCCGGACGGTCAGGGCGAGGTCCAGGGCCAGTCGGGTGTCCGTGCTGAGGGAGTCCCGCATGCGGCTAATGATACGAACCCGGCCCATCCATTAGGGAGTGCCCGGTGATGCCTACGCCGCTCCTCGCCATGCTCATGAAAGAGCGGTCGGGCGAACCCCCGCCGCGCCCCACCGGGCAGGACGGGGAGCGGTCGGGCGAACCCCGCCGGGCAGGGCGGCGGGGCGGTGCCCGTCATTCCTCGGGCGGGGACGGTGGTACGACGGCCACCGGGCCCGCCGCGTGCAGCAGGACGGCGTGGGTGACCGAGCCGATCATGCGGGCGGGCGCGAGCAGTCGGCGGCGGTGGCGGCCGACCACGAGCAGATCGGCGTCCACGGAGTTGGCGACCAGGAGTCCGGCCGCGTCGCCCGGCGCCACGGACAGCTCGATCCGGACGCCGGGGTGGCGCCGGCGGTGCGCGGACACCAGGCCGTCCGCGAGCG
The DNA here is from genome assembly GCF_003261055.1 of Streptomyces cadmiisoli. Lineage (NCBI taxonomy): Bacteria > Bacillati > Actinomycetota > Actinomycetes > Kitasatosporales > Streptomycetaceae > Streptomyces > Streptomyces cadmiisoli. The sequence continues at coordinate 7,793,626 of NZ_CP030073.1, read as the reverse complement.
CCCGCGTCTCCGCCTCCACCACGTCCTGGTCGACACCGGTGGGCAGCAGCTCGCCGGTGGCTCCCGCCCACAGCTGCATCGGCCACGGACAGGCGGCGATCACCTGGAGCCGGGCGCCGCGCCGGGCGGCCTCGGCCACGGCGAAGGCGAGCGGGGCGTCGTCCGGGCCGTCCACGTCGAGGCCGACGACCACGCGGGGTCCTGGTTCCTGGAGCGGCACGTCGGCGACCGTACGGCCGGGCCGCGGCACCACGACCACCGGGCACCCGGCGTCGCGGGCGACGGCGAGCCCGGTGGAGCCGAGCACCAGCCGGGCGAAACCGCCGCGTCCCCGGGAACCGAGCACCAGCAACTCGGCTCCGCCGCTCAGTTCGGACAGCACGGCGCTCGGGGTGCCTTCCGGCGCCAGGTACTCGACGGCCGTGCCGTCGCCCTGTTCCGCGAGGTGCGTCCGCGCCCTCGCCGGCACCGGGTCGTCCGGCTCCGGCGGCCCGGCCTCCTTCGCACCGGCGGGCGCCGTCGGGGTGGCGTACTGCCGCACATGGACGACCCGCAGCGGTGCCGCACGCCGGCGGGCGGCGTCGACGGCCCAGTCGAGGGCACGCAGGCTGTCGTCCGAGCCGTCGAACGCCGCGACGACCGGCAGGGTGTCCATGGCTTGCTCACCTCCGGACGGCGACCCGTCCCTCCTCTGGGCCGAAGCGCTCGCGCGGCGGCCCGGGGAGTGTTCACCGGGCCGCGTGTCCGGAAACACGGGCGGAACACCTCCGGAGCGGTCCGGCCGGGCGGCGGACAGGCCGCCGGGCCGGGGCCGGCTCAGGTCAGATCGAATTCGCCCTCCCGCGCGCCCGAGACGAACGCGCCCCATTCGGCGGGGGTGAAGATCAGGGAAGGGCTCTGCGGGCTGCCGCTGTTGCGCATGGCGATGAAGCCCTCGACAAAAGCGATCTGGACATCCCCCAGCCCGCGACTGCTGGACTGCCACTGGGCATTGCTCAGGTCCAGTTCCGGCTTGTCCCAGCCCATGAGCGGCTGCTGCTGGATGGTGCTCTCGGCCACGTCCGTGCTCCTCCCGGGTCGTCGTCCGCGGCCAGCCTAGCGATCGGTTCCCGAGGCCAACAGGCCACGTTGGGGGGACCTTTCAGGCGTCCGGGGGCTGGTCCCCCACGAGCCACATGGCGAAGAACTGGGACCCTCCGCCGTAGGCGTGCCCGAGCGCCCTGCGGGCGCCGTCCACCTGGTGCTCCCCGGCCTGTCCACGCACCTGGAGCGCCGCCTCGGCGAACCGGATCATGCCGGAGGCGCCGATCGGGTTGGTCGACAGCACTCCGCCCGACATGTTGACGGGCAGGTCACCGTCCAGTTCGGTCACACCGGACTCGGTGAGTTTCCAGCCCTCGCCCTCCGCGGCGAAGCCGAGGTTCTCCAGCCACATGGGCTCGTACCAGGAGAACGGCACGTACATCTCGACGGCGTCGATGTCGCGGCGCGGGTCGGCGATGTGCGCCTGCCGGTACACGTCGGCGGCGCAGTCCCGGCCGGCCCGCGGCGACACGAAGTCCTTCCCGGCGAACATGGTCGGCTCGCTGCGCATCGCTCCGCCCAGCATCCAGGCGGGCGGCCGGGGCGCGCGGGCCGCCCCGGCGCGGTCGGTCAGGACCATGGCGCAGGCGCCGTCGGAGGAGGGGCAGGTCTCCGAGTAGCGGATCGGGTCCCAGAGCATCGGCGAGGCCTGGACCTTCTCCAGGGTGATGTCGTGCTCGTGCAGATGGGCGTACGGGTTCTTCAGGGCGTTGCGCCGGTCCTTGTAGGCGACCAGGGAGCCGACGGCGTCGGGCGCTCCGCTGCGCCGCATGTACGCGCGCACGTGCGGCGCGAAGAATCCGCCCGCGCCGGCCAGCAGCGGCTGCTGGAAGGGGATCGGGAGCGACAGCCCCCACATGGCGTTGGACTCGGACTGCTTCTCGAAGGCGAGGGTCAGGACGGTGCCGTGCACGCGGGCCGCGACCAGGTTCGCCGCCACCAGCGCGGTGGATCCGCCGACGGATCCGGCGGTGTGCACTCGCAGCATCGGCTTGCCGACGGCCCCTAGCGCGTCGGCGAGGTAGAGCTCCGGCATCATGACGCCCTCGAAGAAGTCGGGCGCCTTGCCGATCACCACGGCGTCGATGTCGGCCCAGGTCAGCTCGGCGTCAGCCAGGGCGCGCACGGCGGCCTCCCGGACGAGGCCCGCGATCGAGACGTCCCGGCGGGCGGCCACGTGCTTGGTCTGGCCGATTCCGACGACGGCCACGGGTTCCTTGCTCATCGCGGATCCCCCTCCAGGACGGCGACCAGGTTCTGCTGCAGACAGGGTCCGGACGTGGCGTGGGCGAGTGCCCGGTCGGACTCGCCGCGGTGGATGCGGGCGGCGGCCTCGCCGATGCGGATCAGCCCGGCGGCCATGATCGGGTTGGCGGCGAGCGCGCCGCCGGACGGGTTGACGCACACGGTGTCGTCCAGCCGCAGCGCCCTGCGCAGGACGACCTCCTGCGCGGTGAACGGCGCGTGCAGCTCGGCCGTGTCGACCGGGCGTTCGAAGGCGCCGGCCCGTTCGGCTGCCAGCCGGGTGGAGGGCGAGTCGGTCAGGTCGCGCACACCGAGGCCGTGGGCCTCGATGCGGTGGTCGACGCCACGGATCCAGGCGGGCCGCGGGCACAGGGTGCGGGCCCGCTCCCCCGCCGCGAGGATCACCGCGGCGGCGCCGTCGCCGATGGGCGGGCAGTCACCGGTGCGCAGCGGCCGTACCAGGTGGTCCCCGTGCGGCACCGGCCCCCTGAGCTGTGCGTGCGGGTTGTCCCGTGCCGCCTCGCGGCTGCGGGCGGCGAACGCGGCGAGCGCCGGTTCGTCGGTGTGGCCCGCGTCGATGAGTGCCTGGGCCTGGAGAGCGGCGAGGGCCACGGAGTCCGGCCACAGCGGGGCGAGGTAGTAGGGGTCGAGCTGGCGGGTGAGCACGTCGCGGACGGAGCCGGGCGAGGACTTGCCGTAGGAGTAGACGAGCGCGGTGTCCGCCTCGCCGGTGAGCAGTTTGGTCCAGGCCTCGTACAGCGCCCAGGCGCCGTCCGTCTCGACGTGCGACTCGGAGATCGGCGGCCAGGCTCCGACCCCGTCGAGGGCGAGGGTGAAGGAGAAGGCGCGGCCGGCGAGGTAGTCGCTGGAGCCGGAGCAGGTGAAGCCGATGTCGGCGGTCTTCAGTCCTGTGCGGTCCAGCACCTCGTGCAGGACCGGCATCAGCATCTCCACCTCGGAGAGGTCCTCGCTGGTGCGCCGGTGGTCGGTCTGCGCGAAGGCGACGACGGCGATGTCCCGGGTCACAGCAGCTCCCTGTAGGTGTCGTAGTCCGCGTCGGGCTCGCCGGTGGGCCGGTAGTGGTCGGGGTGGCGGGCGCCCTCGGCCCACACCGGTTCGACCCGCAGCCCCATGCGCACCTGGTCGTAGGGGATGCCGCCGATACGGCCGTGCAGGGCGAGATCGGCGCCGTCGAGAGCGATGTGGGCGTAGACGTAGGGGACCTCGATGTCGAGGTTCTTGGCTTTGATGTTGACGATGCAGAAGGTGGTGACGGTGCCGCGCGGGCCGACCTCGACCTGCTCGCTGGTGGCCAGGCCGCAGGTGGGGCAGGCGCCGCGGGGCGGCACGTACACCTTGCGGCAGGCGGGGCAGCGTTCACCGACGGTGCGCCGCCCGCGGAGCGCGTCGATGTACGCGGTCTGGGCGCGGCCGGGGCTGTAGGTGTAGTCGAGGCGGGCGTGGGCGACGATGCCGGTGACCGCGTCGTCGAAGTGACCGTCGTGCCCGGTGAGCGGCGGTGTCGCGCCGGTGTACGGCTCGAAGCAGGCGATGTCGGTGATCGCGCCGGTGCGTTCCGCCGCCCAGCGGACGCGCACGCGCATTCCGGTGCGGACGGCTTCGGGGCCGGGGGCGTCGAGGGCGTGCAGCAGGGCGGTGTCGGCGCCGTCGAGGCGGACCAGGACCCAGGCGAACGGGGTGTCGAGGGGCTGGCCGCGGCGCGGGTCGTGGTTCCAGGCCCAGGTGGTGACGGTGCCGGTGGGGGCGACCTCGACGAGGTCGCCCAGTTCCTCGGCGGTGACGGGGTCGTACTCGACGGGCGGGACGAGGGTGCGTCCGTCACGGGTGCGCACGCCGAGGACGACGCGTTCGCGCAGTCCGGTCAGGAAGGCGCTCTGGACGGGTCCGAGGGAGCGCGTGAAGGGGAACTCGACGACGAGGGGGGCTTTGAGGACCTCGGGCATGGGGGACGGCTCCTCTGCGGCTCGGGCGCGGCGGTCCGGGAATGTGCCCGCGCCGCTCAGGCGCGGCGGTAGACGGGTGGGCGTTTCTCGGCGAAGGCGCGGGCGCCCTCCTTGGCGTCCGCCGTGTCGAAGACCGGCCAGCCGCGGGCGAGTTCCGCGGCGAGGCCGTCCGTCTCGGTCATCTCGGCGGTCTCGTACACCGAGGCCTTGACGGCCTCGACGGCCAGCGGCCCGCAGGCGTTGATCCGCTCGGCGATCTCCAGGGCCCTGCCGAGCGCGGTGCCGTCGGGGACGACATGGCCGATCAGCCCGATGTCCGCCGCCTCCCGGGCGCTGTACGGGCGTCCGGTGAGCAGCATCTCCAGGGCGTGGGTGCGCGGTATCTGGCGTTGCAGCCGGACCGTGGAGCCGCCGATCGGGAACAGTCCGCGCCGGACCTCGTACAGGCCGAAGGTCGCCGACTCGCCGGCGAGGCGGATGTCGGTGCCCTGGAGGATCTCGGTGCCGCCCGCGACGCAGTGGCCCTCGACGGCGGCGATCACCGGTTTGCGGGGGCGGTGGTGCCGCAGCATCGCCTTCCAGTGCAGGTCCGGGTCGGCGGTGAGCCGCTCCCGGTACTGCTGCCCGGCCATGCCGTTGCCGGCCAGGGCCTTGAGATCCATGCCGGCGCAGAACGCGCCGCCCGCCCCGGTCAGCACGATGGAGCGGATCGCTTCGTCCTCGTCGGCCTCGATCCAGCCGTCGTGGAGCCCGACCAGCATGGGCAGGGAGAGTGCGTTCTTGGCGTCGGGCCGGTTGAGCGTGAGCACCAGTGTGGCGCCTTCGCGCTGCACGGTGAGGTGTTCGGTGCCACCCATGGGTGTCCTCCGTCCGCGGGAACGAGAACAGGTTGCAGGAGGCGGGGAAGCACTTCAAGAGTTTTCTGACACGCAGTCAGATTTCTCTGCGAGGACCCTTCACAGTTGTGCCGCCCTTTGCTCTGATGACCGGCAACCGAGGGGCAGCGAGGTCAGGAGGAGCGGTGGAGTACAACCTTGCCGACCTGTTCGAGTCGATCGTGGACGTGGTGCCGGACCGTGAGGCGCTGGTGTACGTCGACCACCCCGGCACCGGCGCGGAACGCCGCCTGACCTACGCGGAGCTGGACACGGCCGCCAACCGCATCGGCCACCACCTGCTCGACAGCGGGATCCGCCCCGGCGAGCACCTCGGGCTCCACCTGTACAACGGTGTCGAGTACCTGCAGACGGTGCTCGGCTGTCTGAAGGCGCGGATCGTCCCGGTCAACGTCAACTACCGCTACGTGGAGGAGGAACTGGTCTACCTCTACCGCGACGCCGACCTGGCGGCCCTGGTCTTCGACGCCGAGTTCACCGACCGGGTGGCCGCTGCGCTGCCGCGGGTGGAGAAGCTCAGGCACCTGGTGCGAGTGCGGACGGCGCAACCCGGAGCGGCGGACGTGCCGGCCACGGCCTTCACGGACGCCGAGGCGGCCGGCTCCCCGGAACGGGGCTTCCCGGCCCGTTCCGGGGACGACCAGTTCATCATCTACACCGGCGGCACGACGGGGATGCCCAAGGGCGTGATGTGGCGCCAGGAGGACCTGTTCTTCTCCGGGCTCGGCGGCGGGGCGCCGACGGGCGAGCCGGTCAAGAAGCCGGAGGAACTGGCCGAGCGGGTGGCCGCGGGCGGCTTCGGCATCACCTTCTTCCCCACTCCCCCGCTGATGCACGGCACATCCACCCTGACCGCGTTCATCGGCTTCAACTTCGGGCAACGCGTCGTGGTGCACCGCAGGTTCGTGCCCGAGGAGGTGCTGCGGACCGTCGAGCGCGAGAAGGTCTCCAGCATCTCCCTGGTCGGCGACGCGATGCTGCGCCCGCTGATCGACGCGCTCGCGGGCCCGATGAAGGGCACCGACTGCTCCTCGGTGTTCAGCGTGTCCTCGTCCGGCGCGATCATGTCGGAGACCGTGCGGCGGCAGTTCCTCGCTCTGGTCCCGCATGTGATGCTGCTGAACAACTTCGGTTCCTCGGAGTCCGGCTTCAACGGCACGGCGACCGAGGACTCCGGACCCGAGCGGGGCTTCCGGATCCGCGTCAACTCCCGTACGCAGGTGGTCGATCCGGCCACGCGCGAGCCGGTGGCCGCCGGTGAGGTCGGACGGATCGCCCAGTGCGGCCACGTACCCCTCGGCTACTACAACGACCCGGCGAAGACCGCCGAGACCTTCTTCGCGAAGGACGGCGAACGCTGGGTGCTGCTCGGCGACATGGCCACGGTCGACGAGGAGGGCGTCGTGACGGTCCTCGGCCGCGGCTCGCAGTGCATCAACACCGGGGGCGAGAAGGTGTACCCCGAGGAGGTCGAGCAGGCGCTGAAGTCCCATCCGGACGTGTACGACGCGCTGGTGGCCGGGGTGCCGGACGCACGGTGGGGCAACCACGTCGCGGCCGTCGTCCAGCTCCGCACGGGAGCGCCGGCGCCCTCTCTGGAGGACATCCAGACCCACTGCCGGGGCCGGCTGGCCGGATACAAGATCCCGCGCCAACTGGTGCTCACCGAGTCGATCCGCCGTTCACCGAGCGGCAAGGCGGACTACCGGTGGGCACGCGAAGTGGCCGCCGAGGCCGACCGGTAGGAGCTCAGGCGCCGGCGAAGAAGGCCGCCGTACGACGGGCGAACCACTCGGGGTCGTCCAGCCACGGGTAGTGTCCGGCACCGGGCTGCACCACGACCTCCGCGCGCCCGAAGACGGCGGCGGCCCGCCGGGCGAGCGCGGGCCGCGGACCACCGTCGAGCCCACCGGCCAGGACCAGGACCGGGGCCTTCAGCGCAGCCAGCGCGGCGCGGGTCGCGGGCGGGTCGTACGCGCCTTCGGAGCCGTACCGTTCGGCGGCCTCGTCGTTGCTCTGCTCCTCGTCCCGCGCGGAGTGCGCGGCGGCCGGGCCGTCCCAGCGTCCGTAGAAGAACGGCATGATCCTCGGATCGAAGTCGCCCTCGCCCGCGAGCCAGCGGCGAAAGAGCGCGAACGCCTCGTCGAACCAGGGCTCGCCGCTGCGCAGCCGCGCCGCGGCCAGGCGGTCCTCGGTCGTCGCCGGCATGCCCAGCGCCCATGGTGTGGCGGTGATCAGCGCCAGCCGGGCCACCCGCCGCGGATGCCGCGCCGCGTACAGCATCGCCAGGCTGCCGCCCGCCGAGTGCCCGAGCAGGTCCATGCGCTCCAGGCCGAGATGGACGCGCAGCGCCTCGACGTCGTCCACCAGCCGGTCGCAGCGGTACGTCGCCGGATCGGCCGGCACCGCGGAGTCACCGGTGCCGCGCAGGTCGAGCAGGACCAGCCGGTGATGCGCGCCGAGCCCGCCGAGGTCCCCGAGGTAGTCGGCGGCCCGCATGGGGCCGCCCGGCAGGACGACGACGGGGTCGCCGGCGCCTCTCAGGTGGTAGGCGAGTCGGGTCCCGTCGGAGGCGGTGAACGTCGGCATGGGGCCGATCGTCCCCGGGTACGGCTCTCGTCCGCAACGGGGTTCCGGCCGGGCCGTCCGGGAAAGTGCGGGCACGGCCCTTGCCCCGGGCCGGACGGGCTGGATTACTTGATCCCGCACAGCACGACCGAATGATCGGTCGCCCGAATTGGCACGATTGCCTAGGAGTTGCCCATGTCGGACAGGACGGACCTGCTGGACGCGGGAGAACGACTCGACGCGGCCGGACTGCGGGCGCTCCAGGAGGAGCGTCTCCGCGCCCAACTGCGGCACGCCTACGACAACGTGCCCTTCTACCGCGAGCGCTTCGACAAGGCCGGCGTCCGGCCCGACGACTGCCGCGGTCTCGCCGATCTGGCCCGCTTCCCCTTCACCACCAAGGACGATCTGCGCGAGCACTACCCGGACGGGATGTTCGCCGTGCCCCGGGACCGGATCCGCCGCATCCACGCGTCGAGCGGCACCACCGGCCGCCCCACGATCGTCGGGTACACGGACGGCGATCTGTCGATGTGGGCCGACATGGTGGCCCGTTCGCTTCGGGCCGCGGGCGCCCGGCCCGGCGACACGGTGCATGTGGCCTACGGCTACGGCCTGTTCACCGGCGGCCTGGGCGCCCACTACGGCGCCGAGCGGCTCGGTTGCACCGTCGTCCCCGCCTCCGGCGGCATGACCTCCCGTCAGGTCCAGCTGATCCAGGACCTGCGGCCCGGCGTCATCATGGTGACCCCGTCGTACATGCTGACGCTGCTCGACGAGTTCGAGCGGCAGGGCGCCGATCCGCGCGGCACGTCCCTGCGGGTGGGGGTCTTCGGGGCCGAGCCGTGGACGGAGGGGATGCGGCAGGAGATCGAGGAGCGGTGCGGGATAGACGCGGTCGACATCTACGGGCTCTCGGAGGTGATCGGGCCCGGCGTCGCCCAGGAGTGCGTGGAGACCAAGGACGGACTGCATGTGCACGAGGACCACTTCTACCCCGAGATCGTGGACCCGGTCACGGGCGAGGTGCTGCCGGACGGCGAGCGCGGCGAACTGGTCTTCACATCGCTCACCAAGGAGGCCATGCCCGTGATCCGGTACCGGACGCGGGACCTGACGCGGCTGCTCCCCGGCACCGCCCGCACCTTCCGCCGGATGGAGAAGGTCACCGGCCGCAGCGACGACATGGTGATCCTGCGCGGCGTGAACCTCTTCCCCACCCAGATCGAGGAGATCGTGCTGCGCACCCCCGGCGTGGCACCGCACTTCCAGCTGCGTCTGACCCGCGAGGGCAGGCTGGACGCCCTCACGGTGCGGGCCGAGGCGCGCCCCGACGCCTCGGCCGAGGTACGCGCCGCGGCGGCGCGCTCGATGGCGACGGCCGTGAAGGACGGCACAGGTCTCTCCGCGGCCGTCGAGATCCTCGACCCGGAGTCGCTGGAGCGGTCGGTGGGCAAAATCCGCAGGATCGTCGACGAGCGCCCGCGCCAGTGCAGCACTAGGCCAGCCGGTCTCTCAGCTCCCTCTTGAGGATCTTGCCGCTGGCGTTGCGGGGCAGTTCGTCCACGAACAGCACCCGCTTGGGCACCTTGAAGCCGGTCAGCCGGTCACGGACATGGGCGATCAGGTCCGTCTCCGTGACCTCGCCGCGCGGGACGACGACCGCCGTGACGGCCTCGATCCACCGCTCGTCGGGCAGGCCGATCACGGCGGCCTCGGCGACCGCCTCGTGGGTGTAGAGGGCGTCCTCGACCTGACGCGAGGCGACGAGCACACCACCGGAGTTGATGACGTCCTTCACCCGGTCCACGATCGTGAAGTAGCCGTCCGCGTCGCGCACCGCGAGGTCGCCGGAGCGGAACCAGCCGCCGCCGAACGCCTCGGCGGTCTCCTCCGGCTTCTCCCAGTAGCCCTCGCACAGTTGCGGTGAGCGGTAGACGATCTCACCGGGGGTGCCCTCGGCCGCGTCCTTGCCGTCCTCGTCGACGACACGCGCGTCGACGCACAGGACGGTCCGGCCGCAGGAGTCCATCCGGCCGTCGTGCTCGTCCGGCCCGAGGACGGTGGCGAGGGGGCCGATCTCGCTCTGTCCGAAGCAGTTGTAGAAGGCCAGTTGCGGCAGGCGCTCGCGCAGCCGTTCCAGTACGGGCACCGGCATGATCGACGCACCGTAGAAGGCCTTGCGCAGACCGCCGAGGTCGCGGGTGGCGAAGTCGGGGCGGTCGGCGAGGCCGATCCACACGGTCGGCGGCGCGAAGAGGCTGTCCGCGCGTCCGGCCTCGATCAGGTCGAAGAGACGGTCGCCGTCGGGGGCGTCGAGGATGATGTTCGTCGCGCCCACCGCCAGGTAGGGCAGCAGGAAGACGTGCATCTGCGCCGAGTGGTAGAGCGGCAGCGCGTGCACGGGCCGGTCCCCCGGGGTGAGATCGAGGGCCGTGATGGCGCTCAGGTACTCGTGGACCAGTGCCCGGTGGGTCATCATCGCGCCCTTGGGTCGCGGGTGATCGAGTCACTTCCTGCGTTGAGTATCAAGCCCGGGATGACCTCGAACTTCAGCCGCATCCGGGGCAGTCGCGACGGCACCGGCTGTGCGCCGGCCGTGCCGAGTAGTCCGATGGCTTCCGACCAGGCGCCAGAGGTTCGCCACCGGTCCCATGCGGACCGCATGGCTCCCGGATTGCCGTAGTCGGTGAGCGTGTGCCACGACCCCTCATGGCGGGCCTTGTGCAACAGCCCTTCGAGGGCTTGGCGTTGGGGCAGCCGCTTGTCCGGCCGGTGCCTCGCACGAATGACGGGCTCGACCACTGCCCAGGTGTCGTCTGTCAGAACGGGGATCGGTCGGCCGGCTTCACGGAACCAGGTCGTCACTGGGCAGGACCGCGCGAAGTTGCCGACTGGTTCGAGCAGTACGAGCCGGGCGTTCATCATCCCGAGCACGAGCGCCTGATCATCCAGCGTGACGTTCGTCAGCCGCTTCGCCGCAAGCTTTGCCAGCTGCTGAAGTTGCTGCGCCTGGTCTTCGACCGCAGCGCTCTCCGCCTGCCAGGCAGCCACTCGCGCCCGCTCTTCGGCGAGCGCGGTGCGCTGTTCCTTCAGCGATGCTGTCGCAGCGCGGATGGCCTCTTCCGGGTTGTCGCTCTCCTGCGCCGCGGCAGCCATGATGACCCCGATCGCCCGGTCCTTCTGCGCGATCTCACCCTCAAGTTCCTTGAGCCGCTGGACGAAATTCACTTTGGCCTGGTCGTTCAGACCAACCCATAGTTCCGCCCGTAGCTTCAATTCCTCCGGGTCTCGCAGCAGCCTGACCAGCCTTCCCCACGCGTAGAATTCGATTTCGTCTGCGGGGATCTGACGGCATGTACACACCGGCGCGCCGGCATACTTGGGCCGCTTCCCAGCACAGCGGTATTTGCGGGCACGCTCCCCAGGGGCGCAGCCTGTGTAATACTCCCCGCACGTCGACAGGATGCGTTCGGACAGTGGGCACGTCCGATCACCCCGCTTCGGCCCGTAATTCCTGACCTTGACCGCACCCTTCAACTCAGCGACTTCCACTTCGCTGAATGCCGATGGAATGCGAATCACGACAGTTTCGCCGTACACGGGGTTGCCATCGGCATCAGTCTGGACGCGGTTCGCCGCACTCTCGGTGGCCCGGAAAACCACCCTGGATTCGAGCACGGCAGCTGACAGCAATCGGGCTTGTAGATTCTGCCGCGTCCACAGCTTTCCCCAACGGGTCAGCTTTCCTTGCGCGTTCAGTGAGCCCGCCGCGCGCTCGATGTCTCCCTTATGCTCGATGACCAGTCGGCGCGCCATATCCAGGGTGTGCCATTCACCGTCAGGGCCGTCGTCAAGGACGTATGTGCACTCGCCCTTCCTGCCCTGGTTTTCGATGCGCCAGCCATACGGGCATTGACCGCCGACGTAGCCGGCTTCGTCCGCTCGCTGTTCGGCCGCCTCTTGAATTCCGCCCTGGGTCCGGTCGCGGATCGCAATGCGTTCGTCTTCCGCGCGGGCCGCTTCATCACGCATGCGTTTGCGGCCTTCGTCCGTGGTGTTGTCGTAGTCACCGCGGACGATGGCCGTGAAAACCCCGAGGTCTTCCAGTTCCCACACCCATGGCCAGAACGCACGACCGGCTCGCCCGATGGCGCGTTCTTCGAGCACCACAACAACGTCGAAGGGGCGAGGCGTCGTACGGGCCAGTTCCATCAGTCGCTTCAGGTCCGGGCGTTCATGCCATTCGAGGCTGCCGCTGAAACCTTCATCGGCGAAGGTCTCGACCAGGCGCCAATCCTTCTTGGCGATGTGGCGACACACCTTCTTGCCGGTGTAGCGGATCCCGAAGCCCTTCTTCTGCTCCTCCGTTGAAACCCGCAGGTAGGCAACTGCACGGAGCTGACTGGCTGTACGGCGCGTCACCTCGATGGCGCTGAGAAGTCTGCCGTTCACGCGCCCTCCCCTCCCCTAGCCGAACCGCCTCATTCTATGAGTCGGCGCCGTCCGCACGGGGAGCGAAGAGGAAATCCAGCAGCCGGGAAAATGCCACCGGGTCGGGGCGCTCCGGCGCCCGTCAGCGGCGCCACACCGGCGAGCTCGGCGATGTCCTTCCGCCGCCGCCCCTCACCGGACCACAACACGATCCGTGCACGAAGCGCCACATCGGCCGGAACATCCCGCGACCCGGCCAACTCCCGTGGCAGCGACCATCTCGGCAACCATCACTGACGCCTCGCGGTCCTTGCGGCTGACGTTGTCGGCAATGCCCGGCTCGATGTCGGACAGCACGATGCGCGCGGTGACAGGGCGGGTCTGGCCGTACCGCCAGCAGCGGCGGATGGCCTGGTAGTACTGCTCCCACGAGGCGCTGAGACCGACGAACACCGTGCGCGCAGCGCTGCCAGTTCATGCCGAAGCCTGCGATGGACGCCTTCGTGACCAGGTGCTGAATCTCCCCGCGGGCGAAGGCGAGCAGGTGATCCGCCTTCTCCTCGGGCGACAGGGAGCCGTGCACGTTGACCGCCCCGGGGATGCCGTCGGCCAGGCGGTCGGCTTCGTCGTTCCGTCCGGCCCACAGAAGCCAGGGTTCGCCAGGTTCGGCATGAACCAGCGTCAGGGCGTGCGCCACGCGGTCGTCGACTGTCGCGGCGCGCGTCTCCGCCCGCCCGGCCACGCCGGCCAGAGCGTACAGACCACGCGTCTCCACGAGGTGCGTGCGGATCGACAGCGGCGGAAGGTTGTAGCGGCCGGCCGGGCAGCCAATATCCACCGGGGACCGGAGCGCAGCCGCCCACGTCGCCATCCAATAGAACATCGCCGGACGGCCGTGGTGCTGGAGCCGCCATTCCTTGCCGTCGTTGATGAAGTACGTCGCCAGCATCTCGGTACGTCGCATCGCGCCAAGGAACTCAGCCTGGCTGGTCAGCTCCTGCGGGGCGTTCGGTGCGGGCGTCGCGGTGCACGCGAGCCGGTACGGCACCTTCGCGAAGTGGTTGATCAGTTTCGTGCGGGTCTTGCCGATGTGATTCTTCAGGATCGACGCTTCGTCCAGCACCACGGCATCGAGGCCAGCCCGGTCGAAGCGTTCGACCATCTCATAGTTCGTGATCCACACCCCCGGGCCGAACGCCTGGTCTCCGTTGCGCACGTAACGGATCTCGGTGTCGAGCCGCGCGGCCTCTTCGACCGTCTGGTGGCACACCGCCAGCGGCGGGTGAGCGATCGGCCGGTGCGCCCGCCGTGCGCGCATACCCGGTGGTACGGTCGGCAACTCCCGTTGTGCTCAACGAAGTTGGGAGGCACGATGCGAATCCGCCGTCTGCGACGGCTCGCCGTGGCGGCCGTCGCCCTGCTGACCGCGGCGACCGCGTCGCCGCTGTCCGCGGCCGAGCGGTCCGAGCGACCGGACCGGCACGAACGCCCGTCCCACGGCGGCCTGTCCGCCGACATCCGGTACACCGAGTACGGGATCCCGCACATCCTCGCCGAGGACCACGCGAGCCTCGGCTTCGGCACCGGCTGGGCGCAGGCCGCCGACCAGGTGTGCACCCTGGCCGACGGATTCGTGACCGTGCGGGGCGAGCGTTCCCGCTTCTTCGGACCAAACGCGGCGCCCGACGGCTCGCTCTCCTCGGCCGCCACGAACCTGTCCAGCGATCTCTACTTCCGCGGGGTGCGCGCGGCGGGGTCGGTGGAGGAGGTGCTGCGCACGCCCGCGCCACGGGGTCCGAGCCGCGAGGCGAAGGACATGATGCGCGGCTTCGCGGCCGGCTACAACGCCTGGCTGGCCCAGAACCGGATCACCGACCCGGCGTGCCGGGGGGCCGGCTGGGTACGGCCGGTGACGACCCTGGACGTGGCGGCGGGCGGCCTGGCCCTGTCCGTGCTCGGCGGGCAGGGCCGGGCCGTCGACGGCATCACGGCCGCCGCCCCGCCGGCCGGGTCCCGGCCGGCCCCGGGACCCGGCGCCGAGGCGACCGCACGGGCCGCCCGGGAACTGTTCGCCACCGACGGCGCCGCCATGGGCTCCAACGCGGTCGCCTTCGGCGCCGGCACGACGGCCGGCAAGCGCGGTCTGCTGCTGGGCAATCCGCACTACCCCTGGCAGGGCGGGCGGCGCTTCTGGCAGTCCCAGCAGACCATCCCCGGCAAGCTGAACGTCGCGGGCGCCTCGCTGCTCGGCTCGTGGACGATGTCCATCGGCCACAACGCGCACGTGGCCTGGAGCCACACCGTCGCCACGGGCGTCCCGGTCAACCTCCACCAGCTCGCGCTCGCCCCGGACGACCCGACGGTGTACCTGGTGGACGGCCGGCGCGAACGGATGACGAAACGGTCCGTCACCGTGCCGGTGAAGGACGGGCCCGCGGTGACACGGTCCCAGTGGTGGACCCGGTTCGGGCCGGTCGTCAGCTCGCTGGGCGCCTCGCTGCCGCTGCCGTGGACGGCGACGACGGCGTACGCGCTGAACGACCCCAACGCCGTCAACCTGCGCGCCTCCGACACCGGGCTCGGCTTCAGCCGCGCCCGCGGCACCGGCGACGTGCTGACCGCCCTGCGGCGCACCCAGGGGCTGCCCTGGGTGAACACCGTCGCCGCCGACTCCCGCGGCCGCACCCTGTTCAGCCAGTCGCAGGTGCTGCCCCGCATCACCGACGAGCTGGCCGAGCGCTGCTCGACACCGCTCGGCAGGGCCACCTACCCGGCCTCCGGCCTCGCGGTCCTGGACGGCTCACGCGGCGACTGCGCCCTCGGCCGCGACCAGGACGCCGTGCAGCCGGGGACCTTCGGACCGGCGCGGATGCCGACGCTGACCGACGCGCCCTACGTCGAGAACTCCAACGACAGCGCCTGGCTGGCCGCCGCCGACCGGCCGCTCACCGGGTACGAGCGGATCTTCGGCGATGTCGGCACACCGCGGTCGCTGCGCACCCGCGGTGCGATCGAGGACGTCTCGGCGATGGCGCGCCGCGGTGGTCTGACCGTTCGGGACCTCCAGCGGCAGCAGTTCGCCAACCGCGTGCCCGCCGGGGACCTGGCCGCCGCCGACGCGGCGCGGGCCTGCGCCGCGCTGCCCGGTGGCACGGCGGCCGGCAGCGACGGCGGCGCGGTCGACGTGCGGGAGGCCTGCCGGGTGCTCGCCGCGTGGGACCACACCGTGGACACCGGCAGCCGTGGTGCGCTGCTGTTCGACCGGTTCTGGCGGCGGCTGTCGGCGGAGGTGCCGGCCGGACGGCTGTGGAAGGTGCCGTTCTCGCCCGCGGACCCGGTCCGTACGCCGCACACCCTCAACACGGCGGACCCGGGCTTCGCCGCCGCTCTGGCGGACGCCGTGAACGAACTCCGGGCGGCCGGGATCCCGCTCGGCGCGCGGCTCGGGAACCACCAGTTCGTGGTCCGCGACGGCCGGCGCATCCCGGTCGGCGGCGGTGCCCACGTGCTGGGCGTCTGGAACATGCTCCAGCCCCGGTGGGACCCCGGGCGGGGCGGTTACACCGAGGTGACGCACGGCTCCAGTTTCATCCAGGCCGTCGGCTGGGACGGCAGCCGCTGCCCGGTGGCGCGCGTGCTGCTGACGTACTCCCAGTCCTCCGACCCGGACTCGGCGCACTTCGCGGACCAGACGCGGCTGTTCTCCGAGGAGCGGTGGGTGACCTCCCGTTTCTGCGAGAGGGACATCCGGTCCTCGCCCGAACTCAGGGTGGTGCGGGTGCGCGAGCGCCGTTGACCGGTCGGCACGGCGCCGGGTGAGCCGTGGCCCCGGGGCGGTCCGGGGCCGCGGGCGGGGCCGTCCGCGGCCCCGCGGCGGGGAGACGGTCCCGGCGGCGGCCGGACCGGCAGGAAGCCGGCTGACGGCCGGACCTCGCCCCGTACATCAGCCGGCGCAGCAACGCCTCGGCGGGGCCTCGGCGGGGCTTCGGCGGCCGGTGCGTTCGAGGGTGAACGCACCGACCACCGTGACCAGCCAGACACCGGTGGCGTAGATCGCCGTGCTCGCGCTGCCCAGATGCTCCCCGAGCCCCAGTCCCCAGGCCGCCAGCACCGGGGCGAACAGCAGCGAGTGGGCGAGGTAGCAGGACAGCGATCGTCTGCCGACGGCGGAGACCGCCGCGACCGCGACGACGCCGCGGCGCCGTTCGCGGCCGGTCCACCAGTGGGCGAACAGGGCGACGGCCGCCACGTAGCCGAGTCCGGCGGCGTTGCCGGTGACGTCGCGGAGCACGGTGAGCGCTCCGGACTCGCTCTGCGCGTCGGGCGGCACGTCCAGGGCGCCGACATGCGCGAGCGCGGCGGGCAGCGCGCCCAGCCAGCCGACCGCGACACCGACGACGGCCGTGCGCCGCAGCAGCGGGAGGTGCCTGCCGGGCTCCTCCAGGACGCGGCGGCGCGCGGCCGAGAAGCCCAGCAGGAAGACGACGTAGCCGCCGCCGACCAGGGCCAGCGGGGCAGCCACGAAGGTGACGAACAGGCCGGTCGTCAGACGTGTGCCGGCCGAGGCCGTCCAGCTCTCCTCGCCGGACGCGTAGGCGAGGTGTCCGGGATCGGCGCCCGCGTCGCCCAGGCTGCCCAGCTCTCCCCGGAGCAGGGCGCTCAGCACGGGCCCCGCCGACAGGAGCAGCAGCAGGGCGACTCCGATTCCCGTCCACCACGCGAGCGCGCGCTCGCCGCGCCGCAGGAAGGCCGCCCCGAGGACGAGGCTGAGCACGCCGTAGAAGCCGATGATGTCGCCCGCCATCAGCAGCACGGCGTGCGTCAGGCCGATGGCGATCAGCCAGAGGCTGCGCCTGCGCAGGAGCCGGGCGACGTCCCGGCCTTCGGTGCCGGCGGCGGTCTGGCGCAGCCGGAGCTGCATCATGCCGTGGCCGAAGAGGAAGGCGAACAGCGGATAGACCCGCAGGTCCAGCGCGATGATCATGGTGAACTGCACCGCGTGGTCGAGCCACGAACCGTCCACGGGCTGCCAGCCGGACGGTCCGCGCCGGGCCGCCCAGAGGTGGAAGGCGGTGTTCGAGAGCACGATGCCCAGCAGCATGGCCCCGCGGGCGAGATCGGGGGCGAGCGCCCGTTCCCCGGGCCGTACGGCGCCGCGCCGCAGCGCACTCTCCCTGCTCGTGATCGTCATGCTCAGTACGCTGGGAGAGCGCGGCGCGCCGGGGGATCGGCCGGAGGTCGACGGGCGGCCGACCGAAGTCTGACGTCGGAACCCGGCCTCGGCGACCATATGTGCGCCGACGTGTCACTCCGTCTGTGCCGGGTGCTGCCAGTGGGGTTCGCGCAGACGTCGCTTGTACAGCTTGCCGTTGGGGTCGCGGGGCATCTCGGTGATGAAGTCGACGGTCCTGGGCCGCTTGTAGCCGGCGAGGTGCGCCGCGCAGTGGTCGAGCAGGGCGGCGGCGAGCTCGGGGCCCGGCTCCTGGCCGGCCGCCGGTTCGACGACCGCCTTCACCTCCTCGCCCCAGTCGTCGTGCGGGATGCCGAAGGCCGCGGCGTCGGCGACCGCGGGGTGGGCGAGCAGGACGGACTCGATCTCGGCCGGGTAGATGTTGACCCCGCCGGAGATGATCAGGTCGATCTTGCGGTCGCGCAGGAAGAGGTAGCCGTCCGCGTCGAGGCAGCCGAGGTCACCGACGGTGAAGAAGTCGCCGATCCGGTTCTTGCGGGTCTTGGCGGCGTCCTTGTGGTAGCTGAAGCCGCCGGTGCTCATCTTCATGTACACGGTGCCGAGTTCGCCGGGCGGCAGCCGGTTGCCGTCGTCGTCGAAGATCGCCAGTTCGCTGATCGGCCATGCCTTGCCGACCGTGCCCGGCTTCTTGAGCCAGTCCTCGGCGGTGGCGAAGGCACCGCCGCCCTCGCTGGCCGCGTAGTACTCCTCCACGCAGTGCCCCCACCAGTCGATCATGGCGCGTTTCACATGGTCGGGGCAGGGGGCGGCGCCGTGGATGGCGTGCCGCATGGAGGAGACGTCGTACGCCGCCCGCACCCCGTCCGGCAGGGCGAGGAGGCGATGGAACTGGGTCGGCACCATGTGGGTGTGGGTGCACCGGTGGGTGTCGATGAGGCGGAGCATCTCCTCGGGGGTCCACTTGTCCATCAGCACCAGCCGGTGGCCGATGTGCAGGGAGGCGGCGGCGAACTGGAGCACGGCGGTGTGGTAGAGCGGCGAACAGACGAGGTGGACGTTGTCGTCGAAGGGCCTGATGCCGAAGATGCCGAGGAAGCCGCCGAGGTTGGACTCCTCCGGCCGGACGCCGGGCAGCGGCCGCCGGATGCCGCGGGGGCGGCCGGTGGTGCCCGAGGTGTAGTTCATCACCCAGCCGAGGGTGCGGCCGTCGGGGGGCGACTCCGGCAGCCCGTCGAGGAGTTCGGCGTACGGCCGAAAGCCCGGGGACGCGCCGACCGCGTAGCGGCGTGCGGCGGGCAGCCCGGCCTCGTCGGCGGCCTGCCGGGCGGGCTCGGCGAACCGCTCGTGCGCGATGAGGACCTTGGCCCCGGAGTCCGCGACGATCCAGGCGATCTCCGGGCCGACGAGATGGTGGTTGACCGGCACGAGGTAGAAACCGGCCTGGGTCGCGGCCAGGTGCGCGGTGAAGAACTCGGGGCCGTTGGGCAGGACCACCGCGAAGGCGTCGCCCCGTTCGAGGCCGGCGGCGCGCAGCCCGTGCACCAGCCGATTGGCGTCGGCGTGCAGACGTCCGGCGGTCCATGACGTGCCGTCGGGCGCGACGAGGACGGTGCGGTCGGGGTGTTCGACGGCCTGGGCCCAGAATCCGGTGGTCATGACCGGCCACTCCTCGCGGCGATGCGGTTGATGCGGTCGACGGCCTGCTCGAAGCCGCGCGTCAGGTCGTCGAAGACCGCCTGGACACTGCGTATGCCGGTCATCCGGCCGACGATCTGGCCGACGGGCGTGCCGAGCAGCGGCTCGACCTCGTACCGCTGGATACGGGACACCGCGTCGGCGACCAGGAGGCCCTGGAGCGGCATGGGCAGGGTGCCCGGGCCGGCCGGGTCGTCCCAGGCGTCGGTCCACTCGGTGCGCAGCTGCCGGGCGGGCTTGCCGGTCAGGGCGCGGGAGCGGACCGTGTCGCCGGATCCTGCGGCGAGCAGTTTGCGGGTCAGGGCGGGAGAGCGCAGATCGGCCTCGGTGGTGGTGAGCCACAGCGAGCCGAGCCAGACGCCCTGGGCGCCGAGGCTGAGCGCCGCGGCCACCTGCCGGCCGCTGCCGATCCCGCCGGCCGCCAGCACGGGCAACGGGTCGACGGCGTCCACGACTTCGGGGGTGAGCACCATGGAGGCGATGTCGCCGGTGTGGCCGCCCGCTTCGTACCCCTGGGCCACCACGATGTCGATGCCCGCCTCCTTGTGCTTGCGGGCGTGCCGGGCGCTGCCCGCGAGCGCGGCGACCAGGACGCCTTGGTCGTGGGCGCGGGCGACCACGTCGGCGGGCGGTGAGCCGAGCGCGTTGGCGAGCAGTCCGATCGGATAGTCGAAGGCGACATCGAGCTGGGAGCGGGCGACCTGCTCCATCCAGCCGGTGATGCGCCAGCCGGACGCCTCACCTTGGGGGAGGTCGGGTACGGCGTACTTGGCGAGGGTGTCCTGGACGAACCGCCGGTGCTCCGGCGGGATCATCGCCTCGACGTCCGCCTCGGTGACGCCCTCGACCTTCTTCGCGGGCATCACGACGTCCAGGCCGTAGGGCCGGCCCTCGACGTGCGCCTCGATCCAGTCGAGGTCGCGCTTGAGGTCGTCGGGGGCCGTGTAGCGGACCGCGCCGAGCACTCCGAATCCACCGGCGCGGCTGATGGCCGCGGCGACCGCGGGGAACGGCGTGAAGCCGAAGACGGCGTACTCGACTCCCAGTTTCTCGCTCAGCTCCGTCTGCATGGGCGCAGGATGCCGCAGCGGACCCGACGACGGAAGAGGTTTTCTGACACAGCGTCAGATTTCTGCCGTCCCACCGGGAACGCTCACCCCATTGACACATTCCGCATCTGACAGGAAAGTTTCACTCCGCAAGGCGATCTCGGAAATTACTTTCATAGACTGCGTGCGGGAGGGTCCTCGATGGGCGAAGAGATGGCGACCGGGTTCACCCGCCGTCAACTGGGCGCCGGTGCAATGGCCTTGGGCGGGGCGCTCGCCCTCGCCCCCCTGCCGGCGGGGCCGGCCGCGGCGGCGCCCCGCGGATCACGTCGTACGACCCTGCGCCGCGGCTCCCCGGAGCGCGCCGGACTGCTCGGCACCCATCTCGACCGGCTCGTCACCGACGCGCGGGCCTTCCTCGGCCCCTCCCCCAAGTACCCCTGGTACTCGGGCGCCGTGCTGCTCGCCGGACGCGGCGCGACCGTGGCACTGCACGAGCCGATCGGCATGGCGGTCCGCTACGCGGCGTACGACGAGACGACCGACACCGGCGTCGAGTTCCCCGCCGACCAGCAGATACCGATGGCCGAGGACACCGTCTTCGACCTCGCCTCGGTGTCCAAGCTGTTCACCTCGATCCTCGCCGTCCAGCAGATCGAGCGAGGGACGCTGGACCTGGAGGCCACGGTCGCCTCCTACCTGCCGCCGTTCGCCGGCGCGGGCAAGGAGAACGTCACCGTCCGCCAACTGCTCACCCACACCTCGGGCTTCCGTGCCTGGATCCCGCTGTACAACGCCCCCACCTACGAGGAGAAGCTCCGCCTCATCTGCAACGAGGCACCGCTCAACGCGCCGGGGAGCACCTACCTCTACTCGGACCTCAACCTGATCTCCCTTCAGCTCGTCCTGGAGAAGATCACCGGTCGCCCGCTGGACACGCTCCTCCACGACGAGATCACCGCTCCGCTCGGCATGCGCCGCACCCGGTTCAACCCGCCGGCCTCCTGGCGGCCGGGGATCGCCGCCACGGAGGACGCCCGCAAGCCCTGGTCCGGGCTCGACCGCGGACTGGTGTGGGGCGAGGTGCACGACGAGAACGCCTTCAGCCTGGGCGGTGTCGCGGGCCACGCGGGGGTGTTCTCGTGCGCCTGGGACCTGGCGGTGCTCGGCCGCACGCTGCTCAACGGCGGCACCTACGGCCGGGCCCGCATCCTGCGGCCGGAGTCGGTGGAGCTGATGTTCACCGACTTCAACACCGACTTCCCGGGCGACGAGCACGGCCTGGGCTTCGAGCTGTACCAGCACTGGTACATGGGGGCGATGGCCACACCGCGCACCGCGGGGCACACCGGCTTCACCGGCACCTCGCTCGTCCTCGATCCGACGACCGACTCCTTCCTCGTCGTGCTCGGCAACTCGGTCCACCCGGTGCGCAGCTGGCGCTCGGGCTCCGCGCCCCGGGTGGCGGCCGCCACCCATCTGGCGCGCGCCGTACCGGTCCGTCCGGCACGCGGGCGCACCGCCTGGTACTCCGGGACGGCGAGCGCGACGACGGCCACCCTGACGCTGCCCGCGCTCGACACGGCGGCCGGCGGGGCCCGGCTGCGCTGCGCGCTGTGGTGGGACACCGAGCCACGGGCCGACGGCCTCTTCCTGGAGTCCTCGGCGGACGGCGGGGAGACCTGGCAGACGGTGCCGTTCACGACGGAGCGCCGCGGTGAGGCGCCCGAGGAACACCCGGCGGGCCTGGCCACCGGCTACTCGGGCCGTGTCTGGCACCGGCTGACGGCGGAACTCCCGGTGGCCGCGGGGCTCACCCTGCGCTGGCGGTACACCACCGACCGGCTGTACGTCGGCCGCGGAGCGTATGTCGACGCCCTGCGGGTCGAGGCCGGCCGCAAGGTGCTCTTCGACGAGGCACGCCCCGCCGACGGGGCCCGCATCACGGCGACGGGCTGGACGGCCTCGGCGGACTGAACACGCCGGGCTTCCCGGAGCGGTGCGGTGTGACGGCGGGCGGTCGGCGGCGCCGGGCCGGCGGGCGGCTGACCGGCCGTCTCCTCTCGGCTGCGGGCACGGTGGCTGCCCGAGCCGTCCTCCCGCGAGCGCCGGCCTGCCGGGCGCGGCCCGGTGGGCGTCGGTCAGGACGGGCCGGACGGCTGCTGCCGGCGCAGGGTCGCCACCTTGCGGTAGAGCTCGACGGCCTCCTGGGCGCGGCCGAGCTGCTCCAGGCAGTGGGCCTCGTCGTTGCGGCCGGCGAGGGTGTCGGGATGGGCGGCGCCCAGGATGCGTTCGCGGGCGGAGGCCACCGCGCGGTACTCGGTCAGCGCGTCCGCCCAGCGGCCGAGCCAGCCCAGACCGACGGCGACCTCACGACGGCTGACCAGGGTGTCGGGATGGTCCGGGCCCAGCACCCGCTCGCGGATCGCGCCGACGTCTCGGGCCTCGGCCAGCGCCTCCTCCCAGCGGCCCAGCCGGCCCAGGTTGACGCCGAGGCCGTGCCGGGCGCGCAGGGTCTCCGGGTGGTCCGGGCCGTGCACCCGGGCGCGGTCCCCGACCAGACCGCGGTACAGCGTCAGCGCCTCCGCGCCGCGGCCCAGCCGGCCCAGGCTGATCCCGACCTCGTAGCGGGCGGCGAGGGTGTCGGGATGGTCGGCGCCCAGCGCGCGCTCCCTCGCCTCGGCCACCTCCCGGTAGGTGTCCAGCGCCTGCGGCCAGCGGCCGAGCCGGCCCAGTGCGTAGGCGACCTCGTACCGTGTGACCAGCGTGTCCGGGTGGCCGGCGCCCAGTACCCGGGCGCGGGCCTCGGCGACCTGCGCCGCCATCCGGTACGAGTCCTCCAGCCGCCCCAGCCGGCCCAGGTTGAAGGCGAGGTTGTGCCGGCAGCGCAGGGTGTCGGGGTGGTCCGGCCCCATGGTGCGCTCCCGGGCGGCGAGCACCCGCGTGTACTCCTGGTGCGCGTCGAACGGCCGGCCCAGCCGGCCCAGCGCGTAGGCCATCTCCTGCCGCGCGGCGAGGCTGTCGGGGTGGTCGGCGCCCAACGCGCGCTCCCTGGCCTCGGCGACCTGCGTGAACCCGCGCAGCGCGTCCGCCGGCCGGCCGGTGCGGCCGAGTGCGTAGGCGATCTCGTAGCGGCTGGCGAGGGTGTCGGGGTGGTCCGGGCCGAGAAGGTGCTCGCGTTCGGCGGCGACCGCGCGATGCACCTCGCCCGCCTCCGTCCACCGGCCCAGCCGCCCCAGGCTCAGGCCCGCGCTGTGCCGCCCTGCCAGCGCCGTGAGCACCGCCGCCGACGGCGCCGGCGGCGGCGGCACCGGAGCCGGGCCCTGTCCCGCGGCCGTGTCCGGACGGGCGATCCACTCGCTGGTGAGCGCGGCCCCGGCGTCCGGGGGTGTGCTGCGCAGCGCGGCGCCGGCCGCCTTGTGACCGGTGGTCATGCCGCGGGTCCAGGACGGCAGCCGCTGCTCGCGCACGGCCGCCGCGGGCGGCGGTCCGGTGACGACCGTCGGCACGTACGCGGGCGCGGTGCGGCCCGCGTTGATCCGCCGGCCCACCTCGGCTGCGTCGTGCGGGCGTTGTTCGGGCAGCTTGGCCAGCAGGTCCAGGATGATCCGCTCCAGGTGGGCGGGCAGCTCGCTGCGGTGGCTGCGCGGCGGTTCGGGTGGTGTGTCCCGGTGGCCGACGAGGACCGCCCAGGCGTCGTCGAGGTCGAACGGCGGGACGCCGGTGGCGAGTTCGTACAGCACGCACCCCAGTGAGTACAGGTCGCTGCGCTGGTCGACCTCGTGCCCGCCGATCTGCTCCGGCGACATGTAGTGCGGGGTGCCCATGGCGATACCGGTGCCGGTCAGCCGCGAGGTGAAGCCGATGTCGTGGCCGAGGCGGGCGATGCCGAAGTCGCATATCTTCACCGTGCCGTCGTTCAGCCGCACGATGTTGGCCGGCTTCAGGTCCCGGTGCACGATGCCCTGGCGGTGCGTGTAGGCGAGGGCCGCGGCCACCTGGTCGGCGATGTCGACGATGTCGGGGACGGGCAGCGGATGGTGCTTGTTGTCCTCCAGCAACTGGCTGAGGTTGCGGCCCTCCAGCAGTTCCATCACGAGGAACAGGACGCCCTCGGACTCACCGAAGTCGTGGACGACGGTCACACCGCGGTGCTGGAGCGCGGCGGCCACCCGGGCCTCACGGCGGAACCTCTCCCGCAGCACACGGGTGAAGGACTGGTCGTGGTGCGCGCCGAGGGGTTTGAGGCACTTCACGGCGACGTGCCGGCCGAGCGACTCGTCGCGCGCCCGCCACACCTCGCCCATGCCCCCGCGCCCGATCAGGTCCAGCAGCCGGTACCGGCCCTGGATCAGCCTGCTCTCCCCCATCGCGTGCCGTCGCCCCCGTCGCTGTCCGCCGCGCCCTCCCCTGGCCCGTCCAGTATGGCGGCGTTTGGTTCGAGTTTGTACGGTGCCGGGCGGCTGCCGGGACCGAGTCGTTCCATGGCGCGCAGGATGTGCCGGGGCGGGAGTTGCCACCGCACACGGGCGGGGACGCCGCGCAGCAGGGCGCCGGTGAGCCGCAGCCGGCGGGTGACGGTCGAAGGGCCGGGAGCCGGGCGGCCGTACAACTCGTGGGCGTACGGCGGCAGGGAGGCGTACGCGAGTCCGGCGACGCGCCGCCACAGCGTGCCGCGGGCCGGTACGAGCAGCGGGTGCGTCGGCGGGCTCCGCAGGAAGTCGTCGACGTCCCGTGCCTCGGACCCTGCGGCGAGTCCGGGCCGCACCGTCTCGAAGTAGGCGGCGAGTTCGCCCCGGTCCGCCGGAACGGCCCCGGGGTCGAGGCCGACCAGACGGGCGGCGGCCCGGTGTTCGCCGATGTAACGGTCGGCGTGGGCGTCGGTGAGCGGGAATCCCGAGCGGCGCAGGACGTGCAGATACGAGTCGATCTCCGCGCAGTGCACCCACAGCAGCAGCGCGGGTTCGTCGATCGGGTACTCCTCGCCGGTGTCCGGGTCGGTCGCCCGCAGCATGCGGTGGATCTTCCGGACGCGGGCGCCGGCCCGTTCGGCGGCCTCGGTGGTGCCGTAGGTCGTGGTGCCGACGAAGTTCGCGGTGCGCATCAGCCGGCCCCAGGCGTCGCGACGGAAGTCGGAGTTCTGCATGACGCCGCGTACCGCGCGCGGATGCAGGGCCTGGAGGTAGAGCGCGCGGATGCCGGCGATCCACATCATCGGGTCGCCGTGCATCTGCCAGGTCACGGAGTCCGGGCCGAACAGTCCCGGGTCGCCCGCCTGGATGGCCGCCATGCCGGAAGGCTAACGCCGTACCCGCGGCATCCCCAGGCCGATCCAGGAGATGATCTCCCGCTGGATCTCGTTGTTCCCGCCGCCGAAGGTGAAGATCACCGCGGAGCGGTAGCCGCGCTCCAGTTCGCCGCGCAGGACCGCGCCGGCCGAACCCTCCTGGAGGGCGCCCACGGAGCCCACGATCTCCATCAGCCACGCGTAGGCGTCCCGGCGGGCCTCGGAGCCGTACACCTTGACCGCCGAGGCGTCCTGCGGAGTCAGGGTGCCGTGCTGGACGGCGCTGACCATCCGCCAGTTGAGCAGCTTGAGGGCGTCCAGTCGGGTGTGGGTCTGCGCCAGCCGGCGGCGCACCCAGGGCAGGTCGATCACCCGGCGGCCGTCGGTGAGCTTGGTCTCCGTCGCCCAGCGCTGGACGTCGTGCAGGGCGCGGATGGCCATGGTGCCGTGCGCGGCGAGGGTGACGCGCTCGTGGTTGAGCTGGTTGGTGATCAGCCGCCAGCCCTGGTTCTCCTCTCCGACCCGGCGGGAGACGGGCACCCGGATGTTCTCGTAGTAGCTGGCCGTGGTGTCGTGCCCGGCGAGGGTGTTGATGACGGTGCAGGAGTAGCCGGGGTCGCCGGTCGGCACCAGGAGCATCGTGATGCCGCGGTGCGGTGGGGCGGCGGGATCGCCGAAGGCGGTGCGGACGGCCAGCCACACCCAGTCCGCGGTGTCCCCGTTGGTGGTCCAGATCTTGTGCCCGTCGACGACGTACTCGTCGCCGTCGCGCACCGCGCGTGTCTTGAGGGAGGCCAGGTCGGTACCGGCGTCGGGCTCGCTGTAGCCGATCGCGAAGTCGATCTCACCGGAGAGGATCCGCGGCAGGAAGTACGCCTTCTGCTCCTCCGTGCCGAACTGCATGATCGTCGGACCGACCGTGTTGAGGGCCATCAGCGGCAGCGGTACGCCCGCCTGCGCGGCCTCGTCGAAGAAGACGAACTGCTCGGTCGGGGTGAGTCCGCGCCCGCCGTACTCCTCGGGCCAGCCCACGCCCAGCCAGCCGTCCGCGCCGAGCCGGCGGACGGTCTCGCGGTAGAAGCGCTTCTGCGCGGTCCGGTCGGCGTGCCGCAGGTGGGCGTCGTCCGGTACCAACTCGGCGAAGTAGGCGCGCAGTTCGGTGCGCAGCCGCTGCTGCTCGGGTGTGTAGTCGAGATGCACGGCGCCTCCAGGCTCCCCAAGGCCGGTCCTGACGGCGCACACGGTAGAACGTGTTTCAGAAATAGGGAATGGCCGTGGCACGGGACGGGCGGGCGCCGGGCTCAGCTCACCCCAGCGTGTCCAGGAAGCCCGTGCAGGCCCGAGCGCAGGCGCGGCACGCCGCGGCGGCGTCCTCGGCGTCGGACAGGCCGTCGAAGACGCGGGCGGACTCCAGACACAGGGCCCGGCACCACTCCAGCTGGATCCGGATCCCGTCCTCGTCCACGAGATTCTGCTCGGAGAGCACCCGGCAGGTCGCGTCGCAGACCTCCGCGCACATGATCCCTTTGCGTCGTACGAGCTCTTGACCCCCGGCGCCGTCCGAGTCCACCAGGCTCGCGCGCAGCGCGCACACCCGCGCACACTCCGTGCATGCCTGCGCGCAGGCGAAGCGGTCCTCCAGGAAGCGGATGAGCTCCTGTTGCGATGCCGTCACACTGCGCGGGTTGCCGGGACGGCAGCCACCAAACCCCCGGCGCGCGCTTCCGGGCCGAAATCCACCCCCGTGGACCCGCGGGACTTTCGCACCCGCGGCACGCGGCCGAACGGGTTGATCGCCGCTTTTGGGGGTATTTTCCCGATATGAGTACCTCATCGATGCAGATAGCCGCGCCGAGCGGCCTGATCAGCCTGGTGCTGTTCCTGGTCGCCATCGCCGTGCTGGCACTGCTGGCCGGCAGCTTCTGGATGGGCAACCGGATCAAGCTGCGCGAGCCCCCGCGCCCCCGCCCCGAGGATCAGCCGAAGATGCCGTTGGACGGCCCGGTGTACGAGATCCGGGAGAACCGGGAGCCCGACGAGGTGCCCAAGGTGCCCAAGGGCGGTCGCGCGCTCACCCCGTACGAGCTGAGCAATATGCAGACCCGGCCCAGTGATTCCAAGGACCGACCACGCTGGAGCCGCGGCAGCAGCGGCTCGTTCGGCGGCGGAGGCCTCGGCGCGCACTGAGCAGGTCGCCGCGCCGTAGAGACGGTCGCCCCGCTGTAACGGGGTCGGTCAGGAAGGCTCGTCCATGCGCAGGACGCGGGCCATGTTCTCCCGGTCGTCCGCGTCCTCGCTGGGCTCCCCCGAGAACCACGCGTCGAGGATCTCCGTCAGAAGCGGCTCGGAGGTCAGCCGGAGACTGAGCGCGAGGACGTTGGCGTCGTTCCAGCGGCGGGCACCGTCGGCCGAGTAGGCGTCCGTGCACAGCGCGGCACGCGCCCCGGGCACCTTGTTCGCGGCGATGGACGCGCCCGTGCCGGTCCAGCAGCACACGACCGCCTGTTCCGAGGTCCCGTCGGCGACGTCCCGCGCGGCGGCCGCCGAGCAGGCCGCCCACTGCGGGTCGTCGCCGGCCCGCAGCGCACCGTGGGTGAGCACGTCGTGGCCCCGGTCGCGCAGTTCCGCGACGAGCCGGCGGGCCACCGGCTCGTCCATGTCCGAGGAGACCGAGATCCGCATGCCTCGGAGCCTACGTCAGCCGCTCGCGCGGTCCCCCTCGAAGCTGGCGAAGTACGCGGCCGCCATGTCCTCCTCGCCGTGCCCCTGCGCGGCGGCGCGGGAGAACCGTTCGAGGCTCGCCGCCGCCACGTCCAGGCGGACCCCGTTGGCCTCCCCCGCCTCGACGATCAGCCGGGCGTCCTTCGCGGCGGTGCTGACCGCGAACGAGGCCGGCGTCAGCTTGTCGTCCAGGATGATCCCGGCCTTCGCCCGCAGGTAGCCCATGTCGAGCGGGCCGCCGGCGATGACGTCGAAGAAGCCCTGCGGTGCCACGTCCAGCGCCTTCGCCAGGGCGAGGACCTCGCCGACCGCGTTGGTGGCCGCGAGGACCCAGCTGTTGGCTACCAGCTTCAGCCGCGTCGCACTGGCGGCCGCGGCGTCCTCACCGGTCCACAGCGTCCGGGCGCCGACCGCGTCGAACACCGGCTCGACCACCTGCCGGCCCTCGCTCGGACCCGCGGCGATGACCAGCAGCTGTCCGGCCTCGGCCGGCTGCCGGGTGCCGAGCACCGGCGCGTCGTAGAGGACCAGCCCGTGCTCCGCCGCGAAGGCGGACAGGTCGCCGATGGCCTCGATGCCGGCGGTGGTCGACTGCACCCACGCCGTACCGGGACGCAGCGCCGGGGCGGCCTCTCGCATCACCTCCAGGGCCGAGGGGCCGTCGTACAGCATGGTCAGGACGACGTCCGCGCCCTCGACGGCCTCGGCGGGGGTGTCCGCGATGTGGGCGCCGTCGGCGGCCAGCGGCTCGGCCTTCTCACGGGTCCGGTTCCAGGCTCGGACGGTGTGTCCGGCGGCGGCGATGTTGCGGGCCATGGCGGCGCCCATGATGCCGGTGCCCAGGACGCTGACGGTGAGCGTGTCGGTCATGACGTCGAACTCCTCTTGCTCTGCGATGCCGTTGCCGCGCCGGTGGAGGTGCCCGAGGCGGTCGGTTCCGACGATGCCACCGGCACGGTGCGGCCCGCGCGTCGGGGTGCGCCCGGCGCGTCGGGTCGGCTGCCTCGACCAGGCGGGTCAGCGGCCCGCCGCCGCGCGGACGAGTCCGTCCAGCCAGGCCTGGTGGCCGTTGAGCATCGGGTTCGGCGTCACCAGCGCCAGCGCCGCGGCCGGTTCGCCGATCTGCGACTCCTGGGTCAGGACCCGCACCCGGTCGCCCGGCAGGTCCTCCACCAGCCAGGCGTGCAGCACGTCGAGCCGCTCCTCGGGCCTGCCGCCCTGCCGGGCCGTCCAGGACAGCCGTCCCGGGAGGCCTTCCGCGGGCACCTGGAACTCGACGACACGGGCGTCCAGGGGCGGCCGGCCGAAGGTGGCGAAACGGAAGCGGACGCCGTCCCTCAGCACGGGACCGTCACCGTCCGGGAAGGCGATGTCGGCGACGTTGTCGTAGTACGACTCCCAGCTGCCCGTGTCGACGAGGTAGCGCCAGACGCTCGCGGCTCTCAGGTCCTTGACGATCACCTCGTTGGAGACGAAGTTGTCGCCGGTGCCGGGCAGGTACTTCACGGGCCAGTTGATCGCGTTCTGCGTGGTCATCGAGGTGTCCTTCACATCTCGGCGGGCCGCGAGGGCGTCGCCGTGCGGTGCGGCGGCGTCGGGGTCAGTCCGGGAGCTTCAGCCGGCCGGTCTCGCCCGGAGCGAGGCGCACCGCACGGCCCGGCAGCCGTACGTCGACGGGGTGCACGTCCGAGGACGGCACCGTGATCTCCAGCTGCCCGTGCCGCAGTTGCAGCCGCACGCCCCAGTTGCCCTGGTAGAGCAGGTTGAAGCCGTAGGAGGACAGCTCGGGGAGCGGGACGGGGTCGAGCCACAGCGCTCCGTGGCGGGTCTCCAGGCCGGTCAGTCCGCGCTGGACCAGGTCGAGGGTGCCGGCCATGGCTCCCAGGTGGATGCCCTCGCCGGTGGTGCCGCCCTGCACGTCCGCGATGTCGCCCCGCAGGGCCTCCTGGCAGAACTGCCAGGCCTCGGCGCGCCGGGCCCGGGCCAGGATCCAGCCGTGCACCAGACCGCTGAGCGTGGAGCCGTGGCTGGTGCGGTGCAGGTAGTGGTCGACGGTGCGCCGCCAGGTCTCGTCGTCCAGGCGCAGCCCGAGCCGGGTGAACAGGCTGTGCAGTTCGCCGGGTGAGAACAGGTAGCCGAGCATCAGCACGTCGGCCTGCTTGGAGGCCTGGTAGCGGTTGACGGTGTCGCCCTCCGCCTCCAGGATCCGGTCGAGGCGCCGGATGTCGCCGTACTGCCGGCGGTAGCCGTGCCAGTCGAGTTCGGCGAGGTCGCCGTAGCCCTCGAACTGGCTGATGACACCTTGGTGGAAGGGCACGTGCAGGGTGCGGGAGACCTCGTCCCACCGCTGGAGTTCGTCGTCGTCGAGCCCGGTCCGCTCGGCGAGTTCGCGGCGCCGGGGCTCGGGCAGCGCGTGCAGCAGTTCCAGGGTGCGGGTGAGCACCCAGGAGGCGGTGACGTTGGTGTAGGCGTTGTCGTCAAGGCCGGGTTTCGCGGCGTCCGGGTAGGCGTCGTGGTACTCGTCGGGTCCGACCACGCCCTTGATGCGGTGCCGTCCCAGCGGCTCGTCGTAGGTGGCCGCGTCCGCCCAGAAACGGGCGATCTGGAGCAGCATCTCGGCGCCGTTGGTGTGCAGGAACTCGGTGTCGCCGCTCGCCTCGCAGTACTGCCACACGTTGTAGGCGATCGCCGAACCGACGTGGTACTGGAGGCGGGAGTGGTCCGGCAGCCAGCGGCCCGAGCGCGGATTGAGGTGCACCTCCTGGGTCTCCTCGCGGCCGTCGCTGCCGCTCTGCCAGGGAAACATCGCGCCCCGGCGGCCGGCGGCCCGGGCGGCGGTGCAGGCCTGCTCCAGGCGGCGGTGGCGGTAGTTCAGCAGGGCCCTGGAGACCTCGGGGAAGTGCAGATTGAGGTAGGGCAGGACGAACAGTTCGTCCCAGAAGACATGCCCGCGGTAGGCCTCGCCGTGCAGCCCGCGCGCGGGCACGCCCACGTCCAGGTCGGCGGTGTGCGGCGACAGCGTCTGCAGGACGTGGAACAGGTGCAGGCGCAGGATGCGGCCCGCCTCCCCCGGAACCTCCAGGTCGGCGCGGCGCCACAGCTGCGCCCAGGCCGTGCGGTGGGTCCGCAGCAGATCGTCGAAGCCGGGTGCCCGGCCGACCCGGGCGACGGCGGCGTGCAGCGGGTCGCTGATGGCGGGGTCGCGCGAGGTGTGCAGGGCGACGGTCTTGTCGACGGTGGCGGTACGGCCGGGCGTCAGCCGCAGCCGGGTCCGCTGCGTGGTACGGGGGCGGGCGTGCCGTACGGTGACGGGCGCGTCGGCGCCGAGGCGGGACGCCATGCCGATGCGGATGTCGGAGGTGCGGGTGCGGCAGCGCAGCCACACCGTGTCGTGTTCGGCGGTACCGGCGTGCTCGTGGGTCAGGTGCAGGCCGTCCAGGTCCCGGTAGCGGGGCACTCCGGCGTTGGTGACGCCGCCGTCGAGGGCGGCCTCGACATGCAGTTCCCCGCTGAATCCGTCGGCGGTGAACTCGGTGCGCAGCGCGGCCAGGTGCGGATCCGCCATGTGCACCAGCCGCTGCTGCCGCACGGTCAGCGCCCGGCCGTTGCCGAGCCCGTACTGGGTGAGCCGCTCCAGGACACCCGAGGACAGATGCAGCACCAGGCGGTGCTCGAGCACGGTCGCGGTGTCGGGGGTGAGCCAGGGCCGGCCGCTCAGCCGGAAGCGCAGCGACAGCCAGTTGGGGACATTGACCATGTCCTCGTTCTCGACGCGGCGGTCGGCGACGTCCGAGGTGAGCCGGTTGTAGCAGCCCGCCACGTACGTGCCCGGGTAGTGGATGTCGTCCGCGGAGCACTCGGGGAACGCGCCGCGCGTGGCGAAGTAGCCGTTGCCCAGCGTGCACAGCGACTCCCGCAGTCGTTCGTCCGCGGCTTCGTAGCCCTCGTACTCCCAGGTCCAGCCCGTCACCTCGGTGCTCCTCACGCAGCAGGCGGCCGGCCGGGGTCCGTGGCGCGGATCCCGGCACCGTGCGCAAGCAGTCTCCCTCCGCGGGCGGGCCGGGCGGTGCGGCCCACGCCGGTGACGAGGGGGAATGGCGGTCTACGGCACGGGGTGTGCCGTTCCGGCCGGGTCGCGGCGCAGCACCGTGACCCGGCGGAAGTTGCAGCCGCCGGCGGACGCCTCCGCGGGCAGGTCCTGGTGGGCCTGGAGGGCCACGCTCACCAGGCTGAGCAGCAGGTCGACGTCCGTGTCGCAGTCGAGGTGGACCGTGACCCACCGGGAGCCGGGCACCAGACGGATGGCCGTGGACTCCCTGAGGTCGTCGGCGAAACGCCCGATCGCCCGGCCGGCCAGATACAGGTCCACGTCGTGAGGGGTGTGGAAGTGGGCGATCTCGCTGCGAACGGAGCGAACTGCCCGCCCTGTGCCGCAACTGGCCGGTCCCGCCGTGAGGTCGGGCCAGGCCTGCAGTCGCTCCAGGGCGCGCTGGGCCAGAGTCATGGGTCCATCGTCACCGGATCATTCCGCCGACACCAGAGGTTGAGCCCTTTGTAACCCAGGCGTGAGGTTCTCAGGCGGGCAGTGCCGTGTCGGGGCGGAACCCGCGCCCGGCCGCCCAGGCGTTCAGATGGGCCTCGATGTAGGGCACGGCCACCGTGGGGAGTTCGCCGTCCACGAAGGCGGGCTGGACGTTGACCTCGAAGACGACGCCGCCGTTCTCCACGGCGAGGTCGACGCCGGCGAAGGGCAGGCCCATGGACGCGGTGGCCGCGACGGCGAGCCGGGCGAGGCGCGGATGCAGGTCGGCCGGGGCGATGGGGACGGGGACGGCGCCCCGGCAGGTGTTGCAGGGGGTGTCGGGTTCGCTCTGCAGGTGCTCGCGGGCGTGCAGGACGCGGCCGCCGAGCACGAACACGCGGAACTGGTGGCGCCGGCCGTCGGCGGTGATGTTGCCCGCGTCCCGGGACAGCAGCCAGTCGGTGCCGCGCTCGGCGTAGAAGGCGGTCGCCCGCTCCAGTTCGCCGTCGGTGGTGAGGTGGAAGGTGTCGTCGCCTCCGGTGCCGACGACGGGCCGGGCCCAGGTGTCCCGGCCGAGCTTGTCGAACGCGGCCGCCGCCTCGGCGACGCCGGGCCGGGACAGGACCACGGTCTCCATGTGGGCGATGTCGTCCCGGCGGAACCGGTCCACGGTCAGGTCCTTCCGCGTGGCGATGCGCCAGGCCGCCACACCGGTGCCGAGGGTCACCACGTCGTGGTGCTCGAGGAGGCGCTGGAAACCGGCGAGCGCGCGCCGGCGGTGCGGGGGTATCTCGTAGAGCACGATCACGTCGGGCACCAGGTCCAGCCCTTCCTGCGGGACCTGCAGCCGTAAGCGGTCGCCGGCCGGGACGCCGCGCCCGGACCCGCCGGTCGCGAAGTGCCGCGCGTCGACACGGACCGGCGACGTGCCGGTGAGCAGTTCCACGGCCCTGGCGAGGTAGTCGGCGCAGCCCTCGGTCGACGTGGGATCGGTGATCAGGGCGATGCACGGTCGGGACACGGCGGCCTCCAGCGGCTCTCGACGCGCACGGGTGCCGCGCACACTCGGTCGCGGCCCGAGCGAACTCACGGGGTGGTGTCTTTCGCGGGGGGCGGCCCTCGCCGCCCGGTGCTGCGGGGCTCCGGCCCGGTGGACGTTCGGGCGCGGAGTGGGGCGCCACACTGTATGGGTCCGGCGCGGGGCCGTAACAGGGCGCACGCCGATCCGCCGTCTGCTCCCGCCTCTGCGCCGTCCGCCCCGGTTCGTGCGCCCTGGGGCCGGTGCGTGGGCGCCGGGCCGGTGCCGCGGGCGGCGCTCAGCCCGGCTCGGCCAGGCCGTCCAGCCGGCTGAGGTGGGCGGGGGTCAGCCTGAGGCGGGCCGCGGCGAGGTTCTCCTCGAGGTGCTCGGCCCGGGCGGTTCCGGGGATGGGGAGGACCACCGGCGACCGGGCGAGCAGCCAGGCCAGCGCGACCTGGGTCGGTGTGGCGCCGAGTTCGCGGGCGACGGCGCCGATCTCCTCGCGGGCGCCGGACGTCCCGTGCGCGACCGGCCGCCAGGGCAGGAACGCGATGTCCGCCGCGGCGCAGGCCTCGAGGACCGGCTCGTGCTCGCGGTCGAGCAGGTTGTAGCGGTTCTGCACGCTCACCACGTCGACCATCGTCCGCGCCCGGTCGAGTTCGTCGACCGTGACCTCCGACAGGCCGATCCGGCCGATCTTGCCCTCGGTCTGCAACTCGCGCAGGGTGCCGAGCTGCTCGGCGAGCGGCGTCCCGGGGTCGATGCGGTGCAACTGGAGCAGCTCCACCCGGTCGACACGCAGGCGCCTCAGGGCCTGGTCGACCTGGTCGCGCAGGACCGACGGGCGGCCGTCGAGCCGCCAGTCGCCGCCGGGACCGGTGCGGGCCACACCGACCTTGGTGGTGATCAGCAGCCCCGCCGGATACGGGAACAGCGCCTCGGCGAGGAGTTCCTCGTTGGCTCCGCCGCCGTAGAGGTGCGCGGTGTCGATCAGGGTGACGCCCAGTTCGACGGCGCGCCGGGCGACGGCGACGGCCGACTCGCGGTCCGCGGCCGGCTCGGTCGGCAGATGCATCGCCCCGAAGCCGAGGCGTCCCACGAGCAGTTCCCCGCCGATCCGAAACGTGTGCGAAGCCATGCGCTGTTTCCCCCCTCGGTGGCGTCGGCACGCTACCAGCGCGCCCGCCGGGGCCCGGGCGGGGCGGCCGTCGGCGTGCTCCTGCCCCGAACGGGCCAGCGTCCGGCAGCGGCGGGCCGGTCCGGGGGTACGGATGTCGCACCGCCCCGACCGAGGAGGCCGATCGTGCAGCCGCCGAACCAGCCGTCTGGCCCACCCCCGACGTCGAAGCAGACCCCGGACGAGGCCGCCGCCGAAGCGCGCCGGCCGGCGCCTCGGATCGACGCCTCCCGGTTGTGGACCGGCGGGATCATGACCGCCGCGTTCGCCGGCCTCACCGCCGTGTCCACCGTCCTGCTGGTGCGCGGACTCATGGGCATTCCGGTGCTCGCCGCGGACGGCCACGGCTCTCATGAGGACGCCTCGACGGGGCTGCTGGCCGCCGGTTCGGCGGTGCTCGCGCTGACCGCGACGGCGGTGCTGCACCTGCTGATGCTGAGCACCGCGCGGCCCCGGCGCTTCTTCGCCTGGATCATCGCCCTGAGCACGACGGGAATGGTGCTGATGCCGTTCACGACGACGGTGAGCACCGAGGCGAAGGTGGGCACCGGGGCCGTCCGGCTGGCCATCGGCGTCGTCATCGGCACCCTGCTGTCGGCGGTGTGCCGGGGAGCCGGCCGGCGTGCCGTCTGACCGCGGGCCGTCGAACCCGCCGGGCGGGCACGGACCGGCCGAAGCCGCGCCCGCCGCGGGACCGGCGGCCGAACCCGCGCTGCGGACGATCCTGCTCAGCCGCCGCTACGTGGGCCTGCTGTCGTTCAGCGTGCTGCTCGGCGTCCCGATCGCGGTGGCGTGCTTCTTCTTCGTCGGCTTCCAGCACGAACTCCAGCGCTGGGTGTGGCAGTCGCTGCCCCGGACGCTGGGCCACGACGAAGCGCCGTGGTGGTGGCCCCTGCCCGCGCTGCTGCTCGCCGGGCTGATCCTGGCGCCGATCGTCACGCGGGTGCCCGGCACCGGCGGGCACGTGCCGGCGCACGGCTTCGGCGGTACGCCGATCGGCCCGCGCGCGCTGCCCGGTGTGGTGGTGGCGGCCCTCGCGACGCTGCCGCTCGGTGTGGTGCTCGGCCCCGAGGCACCGCTGATGGCGCTCGGCAGCGGTCTGGCGCTGCTGTCCCTGCGGTGGGCGCGCTCGGCCCCGGACCCGGCGACGACGGCCCTGGTCGCCACGGCGGGGTCGACCGCGGCCATCTCGACCATCCTGGGCGGGCCGGTGGTGGCGGCGGTGCTGGTCGTCGAGGCGGCCGCGCTCGGCGGCGCGCGGCTCGTGGTCCTGCTGCTGCCCTGTCTGCTCGCGGCGGCCGCGGGTGCCCTGACGTTCGAGGGATTCGGCCGCTGGACCGGTCTGAAGACCGGCGGACTGTCGCTGACCTCCGTGCCGCCGGACGCCTACCCCGACGTGGGCGACTTCCTCTGGGGCCTGCCGATCGCGGCGCTCGTCGCGGTCGTGATCACGCTGGCCCGGGGGCTCGGCTTCCGGACCGCCGCGTGGACGGGGCGGCACACCGCCGTGCGCACCGTCGTGTGCGCCCTGGCGGTCGGCGGCTGCCTGACCGCGTACGCGCTGCTCACCGGCCGCTCGCCGCAGGAGGCGGCCCTGTCCGGTCAGATCATGCTCGGCACTCTCGCCGCGGACCCGCACGAACTGTCCGTGGCGGCCCTGTTCGCCCTCGTGCTGTGCAAGGGGGTGGCCTACGGCATCGCACTGGGCAGCCTGCGCGGCGGCCCGATCTTCCCGGCGGTCCTCATCGGTACGGCTGCGGCACTGGCCTGCAACGGGCTGCCCGGCTTCGGCGCCGCGCCGTCGCTCGCGGTGGGCGCGGCGGCGGCGACGGCCGCGGTCAGTGGTCTGCCGCTGACCAGCTCGATCCTCGCGATCCTGCTGCTCGGCCCGGACGCGCACAACCAGATGCCGCTGATCGTCACCGCGTCGGTGCTGGCGTTCATGGTGACGCAGTTCGTCGGGGGACGCCACGCCCCTCCCAGCCGCAACTGACCCGCCGGACACGATCGGTCGGTCGGGCTCCGGCGGTCCGCCGCGCGGCGGAGGGGACCTCCCGCACGGGTCCGGGGCTCTCGGCGGGCGGCCCGGCGCGGTCAG
Organism: Streptomyces cadmiisoli; assembly: GCF_003261055.1. Taxonomy (NCBI): domain Bacteria; kingdom Bacillati; phylum Actinomycetota; class Actinomycetes; order Kitasatosporales; family Streptomycetaceae; genus Streptomyces; species Streptomyces cadmiisoli. The sequence continues at coordinate 7,756,678 of NZ_CP030073.1, read as the reverse complement.
CCGGCTTCGCCGCCGGCCCCGCCCGGCGCGGTGCGGTGGGCGAGCCGCCGCAGCGCGATCTCGCCCCAGCGGAGGTTCTCCTGTTCGAAGGACATCCCCCGCAGCAGCGTGAGATAAGGGCCGATCCGCTCGGCCCCGGCGAAGTACTCGTCCTCGGTGCGCCCGGCCAGCAGGCGTTCCCGCAGCCGTTCGTAGCGGGCGAGCTTGGCGGTGGCGCGGTCCATGTGCGCGGTGACCGCCGTGCGCACCGCCTCGATGTCGCCGATGTCCGCGCACTGCACCTTGACCAGCAGTTCGTCCCTGATCGCGGTGGGCCGCGAGGGCGGTTCGGCGACATAGGCGCGCACGGCGTCGAGGCCGGCCTCGGTGAGCGCGTAGAGCCGCTTGTTGGGCCGGCGGCGCTGTTCGACGACCCGGGCCCGGATCAGGCCCTCGGCCTCCATGCGTTCCAGCTCCCGGTAGAGCTGCTGGGGCGCGGCCGTCCAGAAGTTGGCCACGGAGGCGTCGAAGCCCTTCGCGAGGTCGTAGCCCGAGGCCTCGCCCTCGAGCAGGGCGGCCATCACCGCGTTGCGCAATGCCATCGCGTCAACGTAGCACCGCGTTGATCAATCAACGAGTTGACCGATCCATGAGTTGACCGATCCACAAGTTGAACATGAGGGCCTGGACAGGCGCGAGCGCCGCCCATAGCCTCCCTTCGACCTATTCAATTCGTTGACTATGTATCCGAGGTGACCCATGCACCCCTTCCGCCGCGCGGTCGAGAACAACGACCTCGAAGCGCTGGACGACCTGCTGGCCGACGACGTCGTGTTCACCAGCCCCGTCGTCTTCAAGCCGTACACCGGCAAGGCGATCACCGCGGCGATCCTGCGCGGCGTCACCCGGGTCTTCGAGGACTTCACCTACCAGCGGGAGTTCGGCGACCCCGACGGCCGCGACCACGCCCTCGTCTTCACCGCCACGGTCGCCGGCAAGCAGATCCAGGGCTGCGACTTCCTGCACATGGACGAGGACGGCCGGATCGACGACCTGATGGTGATGGTGCGCCCTCTGTCGGCCGCCCAGGCCCTCGCCGAGGCGATGGGCGCGCAGTTCGACCGCATCGCCGCGGAGGCCGCCGGGCGATGACCTCCGTGCCGTGCACGTGACCAGCGCCGCTCCAAGGTCGATACTTCCCAGTGCGGGATCCATCGGCGGCGCGCACGGCCGACCCACCTCCGCCGACCCGGATCGCGCTCGGCCGCCGCGCTCACCAGGAGGTATCCATGAAGATGCTGATCAACGTGCCGGAGACCGTCGTAGCGGACGCGCTGCGGGGCATGGCGGCCGCCCACCCCGAGCTGACCGTCGACGTCGACAACCGCGTGATCGTACGGCGGGACGCCCCCGTCGCCGGGAAGGTCGCGCTGGTCTCGGGCGGCGGCTCGGGGCACGAGCCGCTGCACGGCGGATTCGTCGGACCCGGCATGCTGTCGGCCGCCTGCCCCGGCGAGGTCTTCACCTCCCCGGTGCCGGACCAGATGCTCCGGGCGGCGGCGGCCGTGGACAGCGGCGCCGGGGTCCTGTTCATCGTGAAGAACTACACCGGCGACGTGCTCAACTTCGACATGGCGGCCGAACTCGCCGAGGACGAGGGCATCCAGATCGCCAAGGTCCTGGTCAACGACGACGTGGCGGTCACCGACAGCCTCTACACGGCGGGCCGGCGCGGTACGGGCGCGACGCTGTTCGTGGAAAAGATCGCCGGGGCCGCCGCCGAGGAGGGGCAGCCGCTGGAGCGGGTCGAGGCGGTCGCCCGGCAGATCAACGAGAGCTCCCGCAGTTTCGGCGTCGCCCTCAGCGCCGTCACCACGCCCGCGAAGGGCTCCCCCACCTTCGATCTGCCGCCCGGCGAGCTGGAGCTCGGCATCGGCATCCACGGGGAACCCGGGCGGGAGCGTCGAGCGATGATGACCTCGCGGGAGATCGCCGACTTCGCGGTGCACGCCGTACTGGAGGACCTCCAGCCCCGCAACCCCGTCCTGGTCCTGGTCAACGGCATGGGGGCGACCCCACTGCTGGAGCTGTACGGCTTCAACGCCGAGGTGCAGCGGGTGCTGGGCGAACGCGGGGTCGCCGTGGCCCGCACGCTCGTCGGCAACTACGTCACCTCCCTCGACATGGCCGGCGCCTCGGTCACCCTGTGCCAGGTCGACGAGGAAGTGCTGCGGCTGTGGGACGCACCGGTGCGCACGCCCGGCCTGCGCTGGGGTGTGTGACGGCGGGTCGAGTCGATCAACGTACCTACCAGGCAAGGAGAACCAGTGCTCGACGCCGACTTCTTCCGCCGTTGGATGACGGCGACCGCCGCGTCCGTGGACCGCGAGGCGGAACGGCTCACCGCCCTCGACTCCCCCATCGGGGACGCGGACCACGGGAGCAATCTCCAGCGCGGTTTCACCGCCGTGACCGCGGTGCTCCAGAAGGAGAACCCGGACACGCCCGGCGCCGTCCTGGTGCTCGCCGGGCGGCAGCTCATCTCGACGGTCGGCGGAGCCTCCGGCCCGCTGTACGGAACGCTGCTGCGCCGCACCGGCAAGGCCCTCGGGGACGACGCGGAGGTCGGCGAGGAGCAGCTCGCCGAAGCGCTGCGGGCGGGCGTGGACGCTGTGATGGCGCTCGGCGGGGCCGCGCCCGGCGACAAGACGATGATCGACGCGCTGGTGCCGGCGGTCGAGGCGCTCGGCGACTCGTTCACGGCGGCGCGGACCGCCGCCGAGCAGGGCGCCCTGGCCACCACTCCGATGCAGGCCCGCAAGGGCCGGGCGAGCTACCTCGGCGAGCGGAGCATCGGCCACCAGGACCCGGGCGCCACCTCGGCGGCACTGCTCGTCGCGGGGCTCGCGGAGGCGGCCGGTGAGTGACGACAAGGTGGTCGGGATCGTGCTGGTGTCGCACAGCGCGCAGGTGGCCGAGTCGGTGGCCGAACTGGCGAAGGGCCTCGCGGGCGGCGGCACCCCGGTGCCCGTCGTCCCGGCGGGCGGCACCGAGGGCGGCGGCCTGGGGACGAGCGCCGAACTGATCGCCGCGGCCGCCGCGGCCGTGGACCGGGGCGCGGGCGTCGCCGTGCTCACCGACCTCGGCAGCGCCGTGCTCACCGTGAAGGCGCTGCTCGCCGAGGGCGACGAACTCCCGGCCGGCACCCGACTGGTCGACGCGCCGTTCGTCGAGGGCGCCGTCGCCGCGGTCGTCACGGCGGCCACGGGGGCGGACCTCGACGCGGTGGAGGCGGCGGCCGGGGACGCCTACTCGTACCGGAAGGTGTGACGCGTACACCGCCGTACGGCGCACGCCCCGTCGGCAGGCGCCGTGCGGCGGCCGGTGACGGCCGGCCGGCGGACCGACGGTCGCTCAGGAGCCGTCGACGAACCCTCTCGCCAGCCGCTCCCCGATCTGCACGGCGGACGCGTGGCTCTCGATGGGCACGGCCTGGGAGTCCTTGAAGACGATGTAGGTGACACCGGAGTCGGTGCCGCCGCCCTTCGGGTCGGGGTTGATGCCCAGGGCCTGGGCGGTGGCGTAGGACGCCTCGCCGATGATGTCGTGCGGCCCGGTGTCGCCCACGACCGCGTACTGCACCCGGTCGCCGTGCACGACGGCCACCACCGATCCGCCGCGCACACCGTGGTCGCGGTGGTCCCAGACGGCGCTGGGCACGGGCACGACGACGTAGGGCAGGGTCTCCGCGTCCAGGTGACGGCCGTCGGACTGCTGGAAGGCGGTGCCGGCGGAGAAGTACGGGTCGGTGCTGCTGTTGCAGCGGTCGCCGGGGCGGCCGTCGCAGTCGATGTCCATGTCCGCCTGCCAGAAGACGGCGTCGGGCGTGCCGCAGACGGGGACGGTGGCCGGGGTGCCGCCGTCGGTCCGGTAGCGGCCGGCGGAGACGGGGGCGCAGTCGCGCACCCTCGCCAGCAGCTCGGCGGCGGACACGGCGCCTTCGTGCTGCACGGCCGTCGGCTGGTGCCGGAGGAGGTGGCCTTTGCCGGGTTGACCGGGGGCGGTGGGGGGCACGGTCGGGGCGAGCAGGGCGACGCTCGCCGCAGCCAGGGTGAGGAACCGGACGCTCACGATGAGGGACTCTCTGTCGGGGACATTTGACGGGCACTCGTCCAATCTCTTGCCGACTAGATCACGCGGCCACCCCGAAGGGCCGGACGGCGCACCCAAGGAACGTCCATCAGAGGCCGGGGGCCGGAAGCCCGAGCACACGCGGGCTCGGGCCGCCGGCCACCCGTGCCGGCGCGGTTTCAGCGACGACAGCGTTCCGCGCCGTCGGCCGGAACTCCCCGCTGCGCAGGGAGAGTTCGGCCGTGAGGATCCTCAGCATACGTAACCGCGCCGGACGCCTCGCACCCGCCGCCCCCTTGATGCGCACGCATCAAGGGCGCCATATTGGTCCGGACCATTGCCGTCATCCCGTCCGGGAGGCCGAGTAGTGCGACGTGTCCCCGCTCCCGCCGCGCTCGCCTGCGGCGCCCTCCTGCTGGTCGCCTCGTGCACGACGGGCGGCGCGGCGGCCGGCGACGGCCCGCTGCCCGGTGCGCCCACGGGGGTGACCGCGGCGGCGGGCAGCGCGACCAGCGTCCATGTGATGTGGAACGCCGTGTCCCCCCGGATCAGCGCCTACGAGGTGTACCGCGACGCCACCAAGGTCGAGGAGGTGCCCGCCTCGGAGCACATGGTCGACATCACCCGCTTGGCGCCCTCGACGACCTATGTGTTCACCGTGCGGGCGCGGGACGCCGAGGGGCGGCTCGGGCCGCGCAGCCGCGAGGTCCGGGCCACGACGCACGCCGCGGGCGCGGCCGACCGCTCGGCACCGTCGCGGCCGGGCGCCGTGCGGGGACGGGTCGTCGGCAGCCGGGCGGTGCAGCTGTCCTGGACCGCCTCGGCGGACGACCGCGGCGTGGCCTCCTACGACGTCCATCAGGGCGGCACGAAGATCCACAGCGTGGGCGGGGCGCAGACGGCGACCGTGGTGACCGGGCTGCGCCCCGGCACCCGCTATTCGTTCACCGTCCGGGCGCGGGACGCCGCGGACAACGTCTCGCCCGCGGGCCGGGCCGTCCGCCTCACCACCGCGCCGGGCACCGACGACGGACGGGGCACCGCGCCCACCGCGTTCCGGGCGGGCACCCGGCACGCCGACGGCGCCTACCACGTCGACCTGTCCTGGACGCCGCCCGAGGCCGACGGGGTGATCACGGAGTATCAGATCCAGCTCGACGGACGGCCGGCCACCTCGCTCGTCTGGGGCGGCACGGCACCCCGCGGCCGGGCGACGTACAGCTTCTACCTGGGCCCGGAAAGCGGCGTGAGCCACCGGGTACGGATCCGGGCCAGGCTCCCGGACGGCACCTGGGGCGGATTCTCGGCGGAACGGACGGTCACCACCGGCGGCACCACAGATCGGTGACGCCCGCACTCCGGTGCCGCCGCACGGGGGAAGGCGTCACCTGCTCGGGTGCGGTCCGCATGCGGGACGGGCCGGGGGCACGTTGGCTGCCACTGAGGCAGCACGGGCGTTCCCGACCCAGGCGGCGCAAGGGATGTACCGCCAACCGTGCCGCCGGAGGACAGGCCCATGACTACTTCTCAGCCATTTCTCCGAGCCGGACTGACCCTGGCCGCCGCCGCACTGCCGATAACCCTGGCCGCCGGACCGGCTGGTGCCGCCGGCGGGATCTCGGTGAACACCAGCGGTTCCACGGTCTCCGTGACCACCACCGCGTGCGCCCAGCTCAACGGCAGCTGGGGCGTCGCCTCACTGCTCACCAGCAATCAGACGAGCTTCGCCCAGGGCCGCCAGGTGACCCTCTCCGCATCGGGCGGTCTTCAGACGGCGGCCTGGTCGAACGTGACCCCCGGCACCTACACCGTCGTCGTCGTGTGCTCGAACAACAACACCGCCGGCACCCAGTCGGTGATCGTCTCCGCCCCGTCCAAATCCACCATCTCGGCGACGTCCACACCGTCGCGCGGTGTGCTGGGCGGGGTCGGCGGCACGAACAAGGACTACAGCACCGTCACCATGGTGGCGGGCGGGGCGCTGGTGGGCACCGGCGTCATCGCCGCGGCCTGGTTCCTGCGCCGCCGCTCGAAGCCGTACCGGCTCTGAGCCCGGCACGCGGGGACGGCCGCGTTCACCGACCGTCCAGGCCCGGCAGCTCGGCGAACTCCGCCAGCGCGTGTTCGAGCCAGCGCGTCCAGAACGTCTCCAGGTCGATGCCCGCCCGCAGGACGAGGTGCTGGAGACGGTCCTGGGGACTGTCCCTGCCGGGCGGGAAGTCGCGCCGCTCGATCTCCTCGTACTCGGCCAACTGACCCCGGTGCAGGTCGAGATGGCGGCGCAGGTCGGCCTCCAGACCCGCGGTGCCGACCACCGCGGCGGCACGCAGCCGCAGCAGGAGCGTGTCGCGCAGCGGCTTGGGGTCCTGCGCCGCGGCCGTCCAGCGGGCCAGTTCGGCGCCGCCCGCGGGCAGGACCTCGTAGGTCTTCTTCTGCCCGCGGACCGGCTGCTCGGCCGGCAGCGCCCGGATCAGGCCGTCGGCCTCCAGTTTTCCCAGCTCGCGATAGATCTGCTGATGGGTCGCCGACCAGAAGTAGCCGATCGACTTGTCGAACCGTCGCGTCAGTTCCAGTCCCGAGGACGGCCTTTCGAGCAGAGCGGTGAGAATCGCGTGCGGGAGTGACATGCGGTCATCCTAGGGACGGCCCGGCGCCCCTAGAGGGTGGCCGCCAGCTCGGTGCCCTGCTGGATGGCGCGCTTGGCGTCCAGTTCGGCCGCGACGTCGGCGCCGCCGATGAGGTGCGGCTCGCGGCCGGCGGCGAGCAGGTCCCGGTAGAGGTCGCGCCGCGGCTCCTGCCCGGTGCACAGCACGATGGTGTCGACCTCCAGGACGCTGCTGGTGCCGTCGACCGTGATGTGCAGACCGGCGTCGTCGATGCGGTCGTAGCGCACGCCCGGGACCATCGTGACGCCGCGGTGCTTCAGCTCGGCGCGGTGGATCCAGCCGGTGGTCTTGCCCAGTCCCGCGCCGACCTTGGTGGTCTTGCGCTGGAGCAGGTGGACGGTGCGCGGCGGTGCGGGCCGCTCCGCCGGGCCGAGGCCGCCCGGCGCGCGGTACTCGACGTCGACACCCCACTGGCGGAAGTAGGCCGCCGGGTCCTCGTGCGCCTTGTCGCCGCCGTCGGTGAGGAACTCGGCCACGTCGAAGCCGATGCCGCCGGCGCCGAGGACGGCGACGCGGTCGCCGACGGGGGCGCCGTCGCGCAGGACGTCGAGGTAGCCGACGACGCTCGGGTGGTCGACGCCGGGGATGTCCGGGGTGCGCGGGGTGACGCCGGTGGCGACGACGACCTCGTCGTGACCGGCCAGGTCGTCGGCGGTGACGTGGGTGCCGAGGCGGACGTCCACGGCGTGCGCGTCCAGTTGGTGGCGGAAGTAGCGCAGCGTCTCGTCGAACTCCTGCTTGCCGGGGACCCGTCGGGCGACGTTGAGCTGCCCCCCGACCTCGCTCGCGGCGTCGTACAGCGTGACGTCGTGGCCGCGTTCGGCCGCGCTCACCGCGCAGGCGAGCCCGGCGGGTCCGGCTCCGACCACCGCGACGCGCTTGCGCAGCCGGGTCGGGGAGAGGACGAGCTCCGTCTCGTGGCAGGCGCGCGGATTGACCAGGCAGGAGGTGATCCGACCGCTGAACGTGTGGTCCAGGCAGGCCTGGTTGCAGCCGATGCAGGTGTTGATGGCCTCGGGCCGGCCGGCCGCCGCCTTGGCCACGAAGTCGGGGTCGGCGAGCATCGGGCGTGCCATCGACACCATGTCGGCACTGCCGCCGGCGAGCAGTTCCTCGGCGAGTTCGGGGGTGTTGATGCGGTTCGTCGTCACGAGCGGGATCGACACCTCGCCCATGAGCCGCTCGGTGACCCAGGTGTACGCGCCGCGCGGCACGGAGGTCGCGATGGTCGGGATGCGCGCCTCGTGCCAGCCGATGCCCGTGTTGATGATGGTCGCCCCGGCCTCCTCGACGGCCTTCGCCAGGGTGACGACCTCGTCGAGGGTGGACCCGCCGGGCACCAGGTCCAGCATGGACAGCCGGTAGATGACGATGAAGTCCGCACCGACCGCCTCGCGCACCCGTCGGACGATCTCGACGGGGAAGCGCATGCGGTTCCGGTACGAGCCGCCCCAGCGGTCGGTGCGGTGGTTGGTCTGCGCAGCGACGAACTCGTTGATGAGGTAGCCCTCGGAGCCCATGATCTCGACACCGTCGTATCCGGCCTGCCGCGCGAGGCGGGCGGCGCGGACGTAGTCGTCGACGGTCCGCTCGACGTCGGCGTCGGTGAGCTCCCGGGGCGGGAAGGGGCTGATCGGCGCCTGGAGCGGGCTCGGGGCGACCAGTCCCTGGTGGTACGCGTACCGGCCGAAGTGCAGGATCTGCATCGCGATCCGGCCGCCCTCGCGGTGCACGGCCTCGGTGATCCGCCGGTGCTGCCCGGCCTCCTCCTCGGTGGTGAGCTTCGCGCCGCCCTCGTAGGGCCGCCCCTCGTCATTGGGGGCGATGCCGCCGGTGACGATCAGCCCCACTCCGCCGCGTGCGCGGGCGGCGTAGAACTCCGCCATGCGCTCGAAGCCGCCCTCGGCCTCTTCCAGGCCGATGTGCATGGAGCCCATCAGGACGCGGTTGGGCAGGGTGGTGAAGCCCAGGTCGAGCGGGCTCAGCAGGTGCGGGTATCGGCTCATGGCCCCTCCGTGCGCGGTGTGGTGCCTCCTTTGTAGAGGACCGCGCACGGTTTATGCAACTAGTTGCACAACGGGCCGGGGCCCGGATTCACCGGCTCTCCAGGCGGACGTGCAGCTCACGCTCCTGGTCACCGGACGCGGTGCTGAGGTCGTGGACCGTGAACAGGTCGTGCAGGGTGGTGCGGAAGCGGTCGATCGCCCAGTAGCCGCCCTGCACGTCGGCCTCCACGAAGGACGACAGCCGGCCGGACGGACGGCCGCCCTCCCGGGATTCGGAGACGTCGAAGGTGCCCAGCCACACGGTCGGCCGGGTCTCGTGCCAGTCCTGAGGTACGTCGTCGGAGCACCGGTCGGACTCGAAGTAGGCGCACAGCGCCTCGAACACGATCCGGGCGTCCTCCTTGCTGCATCCGCTGATCTCCACCGAGACGGATTCCGGGTGCGGTCGCTCCTTGGCCATGGTGATCGCTCCTCTCGTCGCCGCACTGCGGCACACCGACGGGTTCCCCCGCGACACCGCGCCGCACTCCAAGAAAACCACCACAATCCAGGATGTACAGCCCCAAAAGGAGCCCGGCAGCGACCACCGGCGGGCCACTCCTCGCCGGCCGGGTACGGCCGGCGGGGCACGGCGGGGCACGGCGGGGCACGGCGGCGTGACAACGTTGCCGGGCGGTCCGGGACACCTCCGATCCCGCCGCCGATCGCTTCACCGGACGACTGTGGTCGGGTTGAGGGATGGTGGAGAAGGGCGGTCGTGGCGTAAAGAGAGATGGTTGAGGGCGGTACAACCGGCAAGTCGGCACGGGGGACAGCGTGCCGGGAGCATGGGCGAAGGCGGTGCAGTCGATGGATGCATCCGGGCCTCCGGCGGCCGATGGGGCCGAGCCCGGCCGAGGGTCGTTGGGACCCAGCGGCCTGATCGACGTGCTGGGCATGGCCTCGGTGGTGCTCGACACCAAGGGCCGCATCGTCCTGTGGAGCCCGCAGGCCGAGGAGCTGTTCGGCTACCGGGCCAAGGAGGCGCTCGGCCGGTACGCCGCCCGGGTGATGGTGCACGAAGAGCACATCGAGCTGGTCAGGAAGCTGTTCGCGGACGTCCTGGCGACCGGCCGGGGCTGGGCCGGGGCGTTCCCCGTGCGGCTCAAGGACGGCAGCAGCCGGCTGGTGGAGTTCCGCAACATGCGGCTGCTGGACGACCGGGGCAACATCTACGCGCTGATGCTCGCCGCCGACCAGTCGACCGTGCGGCGACTGGAGCAGGACGTGGCGCTGTCCACGCGTATCGTCGCGCAGTCGCCGAACGGGCTGGCCGTGCTGGACACCCGGCTGCGGTACGTGGCCGTCAACCCGGCGCTGGAGCGGATCAACGGCTTTCCCGTCGAGGCACACATCGGGCGGACCATGCGCGAGGTGCTGCCCCTGCTGGACGTCGACACCCTGGAGTCCGGCGCGCGCCGCGTGCTGGAGACCGGCCTGCCGCTGGTCGAGCACTCCACGGTCGGCCGGACCCCGGCCGACCCGTTCGAGGACCACACCTGGTCGGTTTCGCTGTACCGGCTGGAGGACGCCATCGGCACCGTGCTCGGCGTGGTCGTGTCGGTCATGGACGTCACCGAACCCCACCGGGCCGGCGTCGAGGCCGAGGCGGCCCGGCACCGGCTGGCGCTCATCGCCGACGCGTCGGCCCGGATCGGCACCACGCTCGACCTGGACCGCACCGCCCGCGAGCTCGCCGACGTCGCGGTCCCGGAGCTGGCCGACGTGGCGGCGGTGGACCTGCTGGACTCGGTCGTGGGCGGCCGGCGCAGCAGCCTCGGCCCCACCCAGTCGGCGGTGATCCGCGCCCTGGCCGTCAAGGCGGACGACGCACCGGACGCCCTGCGCGCGGCCGACCCGCCCGGACAGGTGGCCCGCTACGGCCCCGACCGGCTGGTCACCGAGTGCGTCCGCACCGGCCGGCCGGTGATGATCGCGGAGGTCGGGGCGGCGGACCTGCCGCGTATCGCCCGCTCACCGGAGGCGGCGGCCCTGCTCGCCAAGGCCGGCGTGCACTCCTATCTGGCCGTCCCGCTGATCGCGCGCGGCGAGGTGCTGGGCGCGCTCGACCTCAAACGCACCCGCAACCCGGTGCCCTTCAGCGACGACGACCTCCTGCTCGCCCGTGAGCTGGCCGCCCGCGCGGCCGTGCAGATCGACAACGCCCGCTGGTACCAGAACGCCCGCGACACCGCCCTGACCCTCCAGCGCAGTCTGCTGCCCAGCCACCCGTCCGTCACCGGCGGCCTGGAGGTGGCCTCCCGCTATCAGCCCGCCGGCGCCACCACGGAGGTCGGCGGTGACTGGTTCGACGTCATCCCGCTGGAGGGCGGGAAGACCGCGCTCGTCGTGGGCGACGTGATGGGCAGCGGCATCAACGCCGCCGCGACGATGGGGCGGCTGCGGACCGCCACCAACACGCTGGCCTCGCTGGACCTCGATCCGGCCCGGCTACTGGAGCACCTGGACCGGATCACCGACGGACTCGACCACTCCATCGCCACCTGCGTGTACGCCGTCCACGACCCCCGCCTGCGGCAGTGCCGGATCGCCAACGCCGGGCATCTGCCGCCCGCCCGCATCCGGGTCGGGCAGCGGCCGGAACTGCTCGACCTGCCGACCGGGGCGCCGCTCGGAGTGGGCGGTGTCGAGTTCTCCACGACCGTCTTCGACCTCTCCCCCGGCGACGAACTCGTCTTCTACACCGACGGCCTGGTCGAGACCCGCCGGCACTCCCTCGACGAACGCCTGGACGCCATGCTGGACCTCCTCGACGATCCGGCCCGCCCGCTGGACGAGGTCTGCGACCTGCTCGTCCGCACACTGCACCACCCCGACAACCACGACGACGTGGCCCTGCTCATCGCCCGCGCGCAGACGGAGGCCTGAGACCGGCCCGGCGTCAGCTCCAGCTCGGCGAGGATCCGACCGTGCCGGCGTACGGCACCGGGAGTCCCGTGGCCGCGTCCAGCAGGACACGGTCGCCGACCGGCCCGGCCAGCTTCACGGTCACTTCGCTGCCCTCCAGTTGCGCGGTGCAGGGGCCGTCCCGCCGTCCTACGACGGACGCGGACAGCACCACGCTGCCGTCCGTCTCCAGCACGTGCACGAACGGTCCGTCGTCACAGCCGCCGTGCAGGCCGATCACCGTGGCCGACCGGCCGTCCTCGGACAGCTCGACCAGACCCTGCAGCGACGCCGGACCGTCGCCGGAGGACTCCTCGGCCGACCGGATCGGCGATGCGGGCAGCTTCGACGGGCTCACCGCGACGCGCTTGAGCGGGGTGTCGTAGCCGTCCAGGGTGAACAGCCAGGCGGGGACGGTCGCCGGACCGCGGGTGGTGGCCAGCGTCATCTCGCCGAGACGCGCACCTGTCACGGTCAGGCGGGGTTCGTCGCGGCTGCCGCCGCCGGTGCGGCCGAAGGTCTCGTAGGCCTTACGCGCGTCCATCAGCGGCCGGGTCAGCGAGCCACCGCTCCCCCACGTCACGCGGCCTTCCTCGTCCGGTGCGGCGGGCAGCCGGCCGTCGAGGACGAGGTTCTGGGTGAGGTAGGCGTGTTCGTCCTCGCCGCGCAGGCCGCCCTCGGGCAACTGCACCGCGTCGCCCATCGGGTGGTAGCCGGCCCGCCAGGCCTCGGCGGCCTTCGAACCGTCCCAGGCGGCGGCCACCTGCCGGGCCCGCGCCGCGGCTTGCGGCGCCTGGGTGGGGTCGCTTCCCGAGCCTGCCGTCCCCGCCTGTCCACAGCCCGCCAGGACACCGGTTCCGGCGGCGAACACGGCGAGGAGGCCGAGCAGGCGGGGGTGGCGGGGGAAGCGGAGAGAGCGCCGGGGGCCCGCACCCGTGGTGCGGGTCCGCGCGGTGACCGCTCGCTCGGAGGTCGTCTGCACGAGCGTCGTACGCAGGGGCTGTGTACTCATGATCGTTCCCCGGGACGGAGGGATGGAGGCGGTGGGGCACGGGCCGTGGACCGCACCGCTCCTGTGACGCCCGGACCGGGCCCGGCGTTCACCACGATCGCGCGCGATTCCGCCCGTCGGCGGCCGGTCGGGGTCAGTCCGCCCGGGGGGCGACCCCGATCACCACGTGCGCGTCCCGTTCGCCGCAGACCGCCAGCCGGGTCGTCAGCCCGGCGCGGCCGAAGGCGGCGACGGCCGACGCGGCCTGGTGCTCGCTCGTCTCGACCAGCAGGCAGCCTCCCGGCGCGAGCCATCGGCCCGCCTCGGCGGCGACCCTGCGGAGCACCGCGAGGCCGTCCGCGCCCCCGTCGAGGGCGACCAGAGGTTCGTGGTCGCGCGCCTCGGCGGGCAGCAGGCCGACCTCCGCCGTGGGGACGTAGGGCACGTTCGCGGCCAGGACGTCGACCCGGCCCCGCAGCCCGCCCGGCAGCGCGGCGTACAGGTCGCCCTCGTACACCCGGCCGCCCCGGTCCTCGACGTTGCGCCGCGCGCAGCGCACCGCGGCCGGGTCGATGTCCGCGGCGTGCAGTTCGACCCCGCCGAGGCGGGCGGCCAGCGCCGCGCCGACCGCTCCCGAGCCGCAGCACAGGTCGACGACGACGGTTGCGTCCGGTGCCTGCGCGAGGGCCTGTTCGACCAGGAACTCGGTACGCCGGCGGGGCACGAAGACCCCCGGTTCCACGGCGATCCGCAAGCCGTCGAACCCGGCCCAGCCGACGACGAGTTCTAGGGGCTCGCCGGCGACGCGGCGGTCCACCGCGGCGGCGAGGCCGGCGGGCGTACCGGCGGCACCGACGATCAGTTCCGCCTCCTCCTCGGCGAAGACGCAGCCGGCGGCACGCAACGCGGCGGCGACGGACGAGACGACGGACGAACGGGTCTCGCCCGACCGCGCGGTGGCGGACCCGGGAGCAGGAGAAGCGGAAAAGGGGGTGGGGGGAACGGAGGGGGCCGGGGGCGCGGGCACGGCGCTCATGGGACTCACCCCCTCGGTTCCGCAAGGCTGGGACGGCTCGCATCCGGACGATCACGGTACCCCAACGGCCGCAGGCCGACCGCTCCCCCGGGGACCCGCCCCTGCGGGCCGGACCCCCTTCAAGTTGTACGATGCAACTAGTACGACCGGAAGGGAGGCGGGTACCCATGACGGCAGCCCGGACAGCCGAGGACAGGGCCTTCGCCGACCTCGGCGGCTGCGTCGCGGACGCCGCCGTGGAGACGATCCAGCGGGAGATGACGGCCTTCGCCCGACGCGCCCGCACCTTCGCGGGGCGCCTGCACCCGGAGCTGTCCCTGGTCTCGTACTCGCTGCTCAGGCAGCTGGAGGAGGGCGCACCGAGCCGGGCCACCGACCTGGCCGAGCGCCACGCCCTGGACAAGTCCACCGTCAGCCGCCAGATCGCCACGCTGGAACGGGCCGGACTGATCGAGCGGCGGCTGGACCCGCGGGACCATCGCGTCCATGTGCTCCACCTGACCGACGCCGGACGGCACGTCCTGGCACAGGCCGGCGAGAGCCGCCGCACCGCTGTCCGGGAACGGCTGGCGGACTGGCCGGAGGAGGACCTGGTGCGCTTCGCCGGGTATCTGGAGCGCTACAACGCGGGGCCCGGACCGGCGCCCACGGACGGCTGAGGGGCACCCGCGCGTACCGCGTAGGGTTGACCGCCCGCGCACCGATCACGCCGAAACCCGCGGGCCGCCCGCAGCGGCTGCCTGGAGGCACCACCGTATGAACGTCACCCGAGGCTTCTCCGGGCGCCCGCGCGTCCACAACCCGGGACTGCCGCCCGGCCAGTACGACGCGCGCGACGACTGGCCCGTGCTGTCCGCCGAGGTCACACCGGACCTCTCCCCCGCCGACTGGACCTTCCGCATCGACGGGCTCGTCGAGGAACCGCGCACCTGGGACTGGGCGACGGCACACGAGCTGCCGGCCTCGGTCCACGAGGGCGACATCCACTGCGTGACGGGCTGGTCGAAGTTCGGGGTGCGGTTCGCGGGCGTGTCCCTGGACGCGTTCTGGGAGCGGGTGCGCCCGCTGCCGTCCGCCACCCATGTCGTCGCGTACGCGCACACCGGGTACACCACGAACCTCCCGCTGGCCGACCTGAGGGACGGCCGGGCCTGGATCGCCTGGGAGTACGACGGCCGCCCGCTGCCCGCCGAGCACGGCGGTCCGGCGCGGCTGCTGGTGCCGCACCTGTACTTCTGGAAGAGCGCCAAGTGGATCGCCGGACTGCGGCTGCTCGACCACGACGAACCCGGCTTCTGGGAGCGCAACGGCTACCACGCGCGCGGCAACCCCTGGGCGGAACAGCGGTACTCCGGTGACTGAGGCCTTCACTCCCCCGACCCGGTTCGCCGTGCCGGGGCGCATCGCCGTCGGCGCCGGGACCGGGAACCAGTGGCAGACCGCCACCCTGACCGGGATCCGCCGGGAGACCCCGCGTGCCGCGAGCTTCCGGTTGGCGGTGCCCGGCTGGGCGGGGCACCTGCCGGGCCAGCACCTGATGCTGCAGCTGAGCGCCCCGGACGGCTACACGGCGCAGCGCCACTACTCGCTGGCGTCCGCGCCGGACGACTCCGGCCACATCGAGCTGACCTTGGACCGCGTCGACGGCGGCGAGGTGTCCGGCTGGTTCCACTCCGAGGCCCGTCCGGGCGACCGGGTCGACGTGCGCGGCCCAGTGAGCGGCTTCTTCGCCTGGCCGGGCGACCGGGCCGCCCTGCTGATCGGCGCGGGATCCGGGGTCGTACCGCTGATGTCGATGGTGCGCCACCACCGGGCGCGGGGCCTGTCGGTGCCGCTGAGGCTGCTGGTGTCCGCGCGCAGCCCGGCGGAGCTGATCTACGCGCGCGAGTACGGCGCGGAGACGACGCCCGTGTTCACGCGCAGCGGCCCGCCGGGTGCCCCGGTGGGCCGCATGACGGCCGCGCACCTGGCGCCGCTGCTGGACGACGGGCCGCCCGGCGGGTGGGAGGCCTACGTGTGCGGCTCGAACGCCTTCGCCGAGCACGCCTCGCGGCTGCTCGTCGCGGCCGGCCAGCCCGTGGACCGCATCCGGATCGAACGTTTCGGCTGACCGGCGGGCTCCCCGGGACCCGAGCCGCGTGTTCGGCCGCCCGAGGTGAACGAATGCCCCCATACGGGGTACGAATTCCATGTGGCACTCGCACGCGTGCACGGGGCCGCGGGAGCGACGACCGCTCCCAGGGCCTCCGGGTGAGGGCGAGGAGGCGGACATGGGAACCCGGGTGCGCGGCTGGCGCTGGCGGCGCAATCCACTGCGGCGCCGGTCGGATGTCGTCGAGGCGTGGACGGTGCTGGCCGTCGCCCTGCTCCTCTTCCTGGGCGCGCCGCTCGCCGGGGCCGCGGCCGCGTGGTGGGCGCACGACGAGGCGCAGACGACCGCCGCGGCGCAGCGGGCCGACCGCCGGCACGTGCGGGCCGAGGTCGTGGGCCCGTCGACCGGCGACCTGACCGCGCTCCAGGGCGGCAGGGAGTACACCTACCGGGCGACCGTGAAGTGGACCGACCCCGGTGACGGTCCCCGGACGGCCACGGCTCGGGTCCCGACGGGCACACGGCCCGGCGAGGCGGTGGACGTGTGGTTCGACTCGCGGGGGCGCAACGTGCCGCCGCCGCCGGACGGCACGGTGGTCTGGCAGCACACGCTCTCGATCGGTACCTGCGCCGCGGGCGGCGCCGCCGTCGCGGTCTTCCTCGGCCACGCGGCCGTGCGCCGCGGGGCGAACCGGCACCGGATGGCCGAGTGGGAACGCGACTGGGCCCGCACCGAGCCCGAGTGGACCCGGCGCGGCGTCTGACCGGCCGCCGGCGGCGAGGAACCGTCGAATCCGTCGGCAGAGCCCCGGGCGCGGCCCAGGGACCCGGTTCCGGGGTGTGCGGCACACCGGCCCGGGGCGGCGAAAACCGGCGGACCCGTCGCGGGCCGGGCCGGGAGCCCTCGGTTCGGGCCGCCCGCCGGACGGACGCCTGCCGGGCGGTCGGCCGGCGCGGCGCCTGCTCGGCCGGGCCGCCGGGCACCCTGTCCCCACGACCTGCGGCGGACCTGGATCGACGCCGGTGAGGCGATCTGGCGAGGGGGACGAACCGCCGCGTACGGTGTGATCATCATCGTCCTCTTCACCCAAGGTGGTCCTGCATGGCCCTGTTCGACCTCCCTCTCGACGAGCTCCGCGCGTACCGCAGCGCCTCCGTCGAGCCCGAGGACTTCGACGCGTTCTGGTCCAAGACGCTCCAGGAGGCACGCGAGTACGACCTGGACGCCCGGTTCGAAGCGGTCGACACCGGACTGTCGACGGTGACCGTGTACGACGTCACCTTCGCCGGTTTCGGCGGGCACCCGGTGAAGGGCTGGCTGACCCTGCCCGCCGGGGCGGTGGAACCGCTGCCGCTGATCGTGGAGTTCATCGGCTACGGCGGGGGACGCGGGCTGCCGCACGAGCATCTGCTGTGGGCGTCCACGGGTCGTGCCCACTTCGTCATGGACACCCGAGGCCAGGGCAGCGCCTGGGGAGCGGGCGGCGGCACCCCCGACCCGGTCGGCGGCGCGCCCGCCTACCCCGGTTTCATGACCCGCGGCATCGACGCGCCGGAGAACTACTACTACCGCCGGGTGTTCACCGACGCGGTGCGCGCCGTGGAGGCGGCCCGCTCGCACCCGGCCACCGACGCGGCCCGGACCGTCGCGATCGGCGCCAGTCAGGGCGGCGGCATCACCGTGGCCGTGGGCGGCCTGGTCCCGGACCTGGTCGCGATCGCCCCCGACGTGCCGTTCCTGTGCGACTACCCGCGCGCGGCCACCCTCACGGACCGCCACCCCTACCGGGAGATCGGCCTCTACCTGAAGACGCACCGCGGTCGCGGTGCCGACGCGCTGCGCACGCTCTCCTACTTCGACGGGGTGCACTTCGCCGCCCGCGGCCGGGCGCCCGCCCTGTTCTCGGCGGCCCTGGAGGACCAGACCTGCCCGCCCTCCACCGTCTTCGCCGCCTTCAACGCCTGGGCGCACGAGGACAGGACGATCGAGGTGTACGACTTCAACGACCACGAGGGCGGCGGTCCCTTCCAGGAGGCCGTCAAACTGCGCTGGCTGCGTTCCTACCTCTGACACCGGTCCCCGGCCCCCGCGGTCCGCGGGAAGTCGCCCGCTTCCCCTTGGTCCGACCAGTCGGTATGTTCGGGGAGCCCGGGCGCAGGGCCGCGGACCGGGCTTCGGACGACGACGGAGGGGCCATGCCCGAGCGCGCGCCAGACATCCACGGGCACTGCGACACCCGGTTCGCCGCGGTGCGCACGGCCTTCGAGGAGAACTTCCGTGAGCGGGACGAGCTGGGGGCCGCCGTCGCCGTCACGGTCGACGGCGCGACCGTGGTGGACCTGTGGGGCGGCTGGGCGGACCCGGACCGCACCCGGGCGTGGGAGCGCGACACGCCGGTGAACGTCTGGTCGACGTCGAAGGGGCCGGTGGCCCTGTGCGCGCACATCCTCGCCGACCGGGGACTGCTCGACCTGGACGCCCCGGTGGCCGTGTACTGGCCGGAGTTCGCCGCGGCCGGCAAGGAGAAGGTCCTCGTACGGCATCTGCTGTCGCACCGCGCGGGTCTGTGCGGACTGCGCGAACCGCATTCCTTCGCCGACCTCTGCGACTGGGAGACGACGACAAGCCGGCTGGCGGCGACGGAGCCCTGGTGGGAGCCCGGCACCCGCTCCGGCTATCACGCGCTGACGTACGGCCACCTGGTCGGCGAGGTCGTCCGGCGGGTCTCCGGGCTGCTGCCGGGCGCGTTCCTGGAACGTGAGGTGACCGGTCCGCTCGGCGTTGACTTCGGCATCGGACTGCCGGAGAAGGACGCGGGGCGAGCGGCGGAACTCGTGCACGCCCGCACCACGTCGAGCAGTGAGCAGGCAGCGGTCTTCAGCCAGTTGACGCCTGCCGCGCTGGCCGCGCTGACCAATCCCGCGGTGGGTGCCGACGAGGCCAACACCGCCGCGTGGCGGGCCGCCGAGATCCCGGCCGCCAACGGCCACGGCACCGCACGGGCGGTCGCCGCGCTGTACGGGATCTTCTCGGGCCGGGGTGCGCACGACGGCCACCGCGTCCTGTCCCGCGAGGCCGCCGAGCGGGTGCGCGAGGGGCAGGGCGCCTGCCGGGACCTGGTGCTCGGGGCCGGGTTCGCCGGGGAGACGGAGATCGGCCTCGGTCTGTGGCTCAGCGGACCGAACGGGTCCTACGGGCCCAACCCGCGGGCCTTCGGCCACGACGGCTTCGGCGGGTCCTGCGGTCTGGCGGATCCGGAGGCGGGCGTGTCGCTCGGCTACGTGATGAACCGGATGGGCACGCGCATCGCCGACGACCCGCGCAAGATGGCACTCGTCGAGGCCCTGTACAGCGCGCTGTGACGGCCGGGGCGACCCGTTCCGTTTCGGCCGAACCGTCCGTTCGCCCTTCCCTGGTGGTTTAGACCAATGCTAGATCTGGTGGCGCAATGAGCCCGCACGGCTACGGCACGTCACCAACAGGAGGGCGCGGCATGGCCCGCACCACCCCGCACCACCACGCGCAGACCACCGGCGAACAGCCCCTCTACTGGCGGATCGCCACGCGACTGCTGGGCGAACTGCGCGACGGCACCGTCCCGCCCGGTGAACGGCTTCCGGCCGAACGGCGGCTGGCGGAGCGCTACGGCGTCAGCCGGGAGACCGTACGGCAGGCGCTCGAAGTGCTCCGCCACGAGGGGCTGGTCGCCACCGACCGGCGCGGCAGCCACGCCACCCTGTCCGGGCGACGGGTGGAGCGCCCGACATCGCTCGCCTTCCCGCTGGGCATCAGGCGCGACGCCGAACCGCACACCGCCGACCGCGCCACCGTCACCTGGGAGACCCCGCCGCCCGAACACGCCGAGGCCCTGAGCCTCGCTCCGCACCTGCCGACCCTGATGCACCGCTATGTGTCCGCCGCCGCCGACGGCCGCGGACTGCGCAGG
Organism: Streptomyces cadmiisoli; assembly: GCF_003261055.1. Classification (NCBI taxonomy): domain Bacteria; kingdom Bacillati; phylum Actinomycetota; class Actinomycetes; order Kitasatosporales; family Streptomycetaceae; genus Streptomyces; species Streptomyces cadmiisoli. The sequence continues at coordinate 7,736,885 of NZ_CP030073.1, read as the reverse complement.
GCCGTGACGTCGTTCTCCGCAGTCGCGCTGGCCGAGGTCGAGGAACTGGCCCGGTACCGGGACCGCGCCGACGGCACCGCCGCGGCCCAGTTGCGCCGCGCCTACGACTGGATGCGCCGTTCGGGGCTGACGCTGCACCACCGCGACGCCATCACGCCGCTGCCGGACGCCCCGTCGGTGCGGGTGACCCGGCTGGTGCACGACCAGTACCACCGTCCGCTGGAGTACACCGACCTCGTCGTGGACGCCCAACAGGACGCCCTGGTCTACGAGTTCACCCTGCCGGCGGCGGTCTGAGCCCGCCCCGCACGGTTCACCGGAGCCGTCGGGCCGCCACCATCCGCACCCGGGGACTGCCGTCACCGCGCGACCCGAACTCGGGCAGGGCATGGAGCTCCACCCGGAATCCGGCACGCTCCAACTCGCGCAGGACCTCCCCGAACCGGACGGCCCGGTAGTACATGACGAACGGCGGCCGCCACACGGCGTTGCGGACCCGCATCACCGCGTCGAAGCCGCCCAGCATCCAGTAGGCGGCCGATCCGGGACGGGGCGGGGCCACGACCGGGAAGGCGAAGCATCCGCCGGGCCGGAGCACGGAGCGGACCTGGGTGAACAGCCCGGGCAGTTCACGCGGCAGAAAGTGGCCGAACGCGCCGAAGCTGACCACCAGATCGAAGGCGGGCCCGAACGGCAGGGCGCGCGCGTCGGCACGCACCCAGGAGACACGCGGCGCGGCCCCTCGGTGGCGTCGCCGGGCCACGTCCAGCATGCCCGCGCTGAAGTCCACCCCGGTCACGCTGCGCCGGCACACACCCGCCAGCGCGCCGACGGCCGCCCCCGTGCCGCAGCACAGGTCCAGTCCGTCGTCGAACGGCCCGATCCCCCGCAGCGCCGACGCGACGGAGTCCAGCACCGAGTCCGGCGTACGGAACGGGGTGTGGTCGAACTTCGGGGCGAGCAGGTCGTAGCCGCGCTCGACGGACGACAGCGCCTGCACGGCGAGTTCGCGGAGGCTGGGACCTTCGGGGCTGAACATCGCCATCAGCTTAGTCGGGTCGCCTCCCGAGGCGCCGGGCGGCGGACCTCCGCATTCCGTCGTCCGCCGCACCGAGCACCGGCACGAGGTGTACGTCACAGCGCCGGACCCACGCCGAGTGATAGTCTGTTCGCAGCACTTGTGTACGCCCGTCCGGGGCGCCGGTGCCAGTTCCCTTCTCAGCCCGCTGAACCGCCCGCCGTTCTCCCGGCCGGCACAGGGCTTCCAGCACCACCTCACCAGCAGGCCTCAGGTCCGCCGTCCGAGGTGCTGTTCTCCACCGCCCGGAGGCATGCGAGCACGCCCTCCCGCGCGGCTTCCTCTCCCTTCCCCCGCATGTCCGCGCACCGGATCCGTCCTCGAAAGGACCCACCGTCGTGACCACCACTCTCGAACACCCTCCCCGCCGTCAGCAGTCCCAGGCCGTCTCCGGTTTCGTGGACCTCGACGCGAGCGGCAGGGGACACCTGCGCGCCGCCGGTCTGCTGCCCGCGCCGGACGATCCACAGCTCCCCGCCGCGCTGGTGCGCCGCCACGGGCTGCGCAAGGGCGACCTCGTCGAGGGCGTCCGCGACGCCCGGCGCACCCTGACCGAGGTCGCGCTGGTCAACGGCCGCACACCCGGAGAGATGCGGGGCCGTCGCCACTTCCGGGATCTCACACCCCTTCACCCGCGCGAGCGGATCCGCCTCGAACACCCGGCGGCCGGGCTCGCCGGACGGGTCGTGGACCTCGTCTCGCCGGTCGGCAAGGGGCAGCGCGGCCTCGTCGTGGCCCCGCCCAAGACCGGCAAGACCGTGCTGCTCCAGCAGATCGCCGCCGCCGTCACCGGGAACCACCCCGAGTGCCGGCTGATGGTCCTCCTGCTCGACGAACGCCCCGAGGAGGTCACGGACATGCGCCGCTCCGTACGGGGCGAGGTCTACGCGTCCACCTTCGACCGGACGCCGAAGCAGCACATCGCGCTCGCCGACCTGGTGATCGAGCGGGCCATGCGGCTGGTCGAGGCCGGTGAGGACGTCGTGATCCTCCTCGACTCCCTGACCCGGCTGTGCCGGGCGCACAACAACGCCGCCGCCTCCGGCGGCCGCACCCTCAGCGGTGGCGTCGACGCGGCGGCGGTGCACGGGCCCAAACGGTTCTTCGGCGCGGCGCGTCTGGCCGAGGAGGGCGGTTCGCTGACCGTCCTCGCGACCGCGCTGGTCGAGACCGGGTCCCGCGCCGACGACTACTTCTTCGAGGAGCTCAAGAGCACCGGCAACATGGAGCTGCGCCTCAGCCGCGACCTCGCCGGGCGCCGGCTCTTCCCGGCCGTCGACATCACCGGATCCGGTACCCGCCGCGAAGAACTCCTCCTGACCCCGCCCGAGTCGTCCGCCGTGCACGGACTGCGGCGCGCCCTGCGCACCCGGGACGGTGACACCGGCCTGGAAACCCTGCTGGAACGGCTGCGCGCGACCCCCGACAACGCGACCTTCCTGCGCCGGATCCAGCCGACACTGCCCGGCGGCCGGGAAGGCTGACGCCCGATCACACGAGGGCCCGCCGTCCCCCGAACCGGCCGCCGACACGCCGACCGCTTGCGGCATACGGGTGCAGGAGTGCCGCATTCGGCCCTCACGACTCGGCGTGGCGCGCCACCCTTCCTAGGTTGCTCATATGAAGATCGGACTCTCTTCCCGGGCAGCAGTGTCGACCTGTGGCTTCTGCCTCGCGGGCGTCCTGGCGCTCGCGCCCGTGGCGGCAGCCGCGCCGACCGGGGCGGACCCCGGTACTCCGGGCGGGCCGCACGCCGCGATTCCCCCGCCCGCCCTGCTCCACCGCTCCGGAACGCAGGTCCGGCCGCGGGCCGGGGCACCCGCGGTCCCCGACGTCACGGCCCTGTCCTGGCTGGTGGCCGACGCCCGGACGGGCGAGGTGCTCGCGGGGCACAACGCCCATCGCCAACTGCCGCCCGCCAGCACCCTCAAGACCCTGTTCGCACTCACGGTGCTGCCGGTCCTGCCCGGCGGAACCCGGCACCGGGTCACTCACGACGAACTGAAGGGCGTCGGGTCGGGCAGCAGCCTGGTGGGAGTCTCCGAAGGACACGCCTACACGGTCACCGATCTGTGGCACGGGGTGTTCCTCAGCTCCGGCAACGACGCGGCGCGGGTCCTGGCCGAGCTCAACGGGGGCTGGCTCACCACGGCCGCCCGGATGGAGGCCAAGGCCCGGCTGCTGGGCGCGCACGACACCCATGTGCGCTCGCCCGACGGATACGACGCGGAGGGCCAGGTGTCGTCGGCCTACGACCTCGCCGTGTTCGGCCGCGCGGGACTGCGCAGCACGGACTTCTCGCGGTACTGCCGCACCGTGGAGGCCGAGTTCCCCGGCGAGAACGGCTGGCCGTACCCGATCCGCAACACCAACCGGCTGCTCAGCGGAGACGACGGGGTGGAGCCCTACCGGGGTGTGATCGGCATCAAGAACGGCTACACCAGCAATGCCGGACACACGCTCGTCGCCGCCGCGCGCCGCGACGGACGCACCCTCGTCGTGACGGTGATGAACCCTCAGTCGGACGGCCCGTTCGACGTCTACGAGGAGGCGCGGTCGCTGCTCGACTGGGGCTTCGCCGCAGCCGGCCGGGTCGAACCGGTGGGTTCGCTGGACGCCCTGCGCAGCAGCGCGCGGCCCGGACCGGACGTCCCGCTCGCCGCCGCCGAGCCGGTCGCACCGGGCCCGCGGCCCGGCTGGCCGGAGACCGCGGCGATCGCCGCGGCGGCCTGCCTCGGCGCGGGCGCCGTCGCGCTCGCACTGCGACTGAAGGGCGAGCGCTCGGCCGCGGGGTGACCGACCGGCAGCCACAGCAACAGCCCGAGGGTGATCCAGGCGTACGTGTTGCCGCCCAGGAACCCGTCGACGCCCGAAGCGTCGTCGAACCACAGCCACACCACGCTGGTGCACAGCACCGCGTACAGCACGGCCGCGACCCGCTGCTGCCCGGCCCGGACCAGCAGGACGAAGGACGGCAGCAGCCACACCAGGTGGTGCACCCAGGTGATCGGGCTCACCAGACACGACGTCAGTCCCGTCAGGGCGAAGGCCCCGTACCAGTCCCCAGCCGCCACCGCCCGGCGCGCCCGCCACGCCCACACGCCCATGACCAGCAGGACCACCACCGCCCAGACGGGCTTTCCCTCCACGCCCAGGCGGGCCAGGACGCCCTGGAGCGACTGGTTGGAGACGTACTCCAGACGTCCCACCCGGGTGGTGTCCCACAGCGCGTGCGTCCAGTAGAAGCGTGACGCCTCGGGGGTCACCCACGCCGCCAGCCCCGTCGCCCCGACGGCGACGGCCGTCGCGACGGCGGCCGCCCGCCCGCGCCGGGCGAGCAGCAACAGGGCGATGAAGACCGCCGGGGTGAGTTTGACGGCCGCCGCGAGGCCGATGCCGATGCCCGCCCAGCGCTCCCGCCCGGTGGTCAGCAGCCAGGCGTCGACCAGGACCAGGGCGAGCAGCAGCAGATTGACCTGACCGAAGCTGAAGGTGTCGCGGAGGGGTTCGTACAGGGCGAGCGCGCAGGCGGCCAGGGCACAGCCGTACCAGCCGTGACGGCGCCACGCCCGGCCGGTGAGCACCCGCAGCGACACCGCCGTGGCCACCAGATTGAGCAGCAGCGCGACCGCGACCGCGATGTGCACACCCACGAGGGCCATCGGCAGCATCACGACCGCGGCGAACGGCGGATAGGTGAAACCGTACGTCGTACCCGGCACCCGGTAGTCGTAGATGCGCCCGCCGTCGTGGACCCAGCTGTGCACGGTCCCGTGGTAGACCCGCAGGTCGAACCAGTCCCGCAGCAGTGGCACGGTCGCGGTGAACACGGTCACGGCCGCGGCGAGGACGAGCACCAGCAGCAGCCGTCCGCGGTCGGTGCCGGGCGCCCTCACGCGGTACGTCCCAGGACCGGGGCCTGCGCCGCCTGGCGGGCCTGCCACAGCACGACCACCGCGAGGACCCCGCCGGAGACGGCCAGCAGCAGTTGTCCGAGATCCGCGGGGCCGCCGCTGGGCAGGACGGCGAGCGCGAGGACGCAGGTGACGGCCGCGACCCGGTGCCGCACGGAGGTGTCCGGCGCCGCGGCCGCGATGAGGAACAGGCCCCACAGCGCGTACCAGGGCCGGATGGCGGGGCCGAAGGCCGCGACCGCCGCGAGGCTGAGTCCCAGCGCGTACACCGGGCGGGGGCGCAGCCGCAGCCAGATCATGAGCAGCGCGACCGCGGTGATCGCGAGCCCCACCGCGTGCCAGACCGGGACGGCCAGCGGCGCCAGATCGCTGCCGAGCCGCTCCAGCAGGGCACCGGTGGCGCGGCCCAGCAGACTGGTCAGCGCCCAGTTGTGCGGTGAGACGGGGGTGTTGAGCGCGGCGATCCAGCCGTATCCGGTGCCGGCCACGGTCGTCACGGCGACCGTGGTGGCCGCCGACGCCGCGGCGGTCGTCAGCGCCGCCCGTGCGGGGTGACGGCCACCGCGCATCTGGAGGACGACGATCGCGGCGAGGCCGAGCAGCGCGGGCGCTTTGACCAGCGCGGCGAGCGTGACGAGGACGGCGCCCAGGACCGGGCGGCGGCCGAGTGCCGCGACCAGGCCGACCCCGAGGAGTCCCAGCATCATGGCGTCGTTGTGGGCGCCGGCCACCAGATGCAGCAGCACCAGCGGGTTGAGGGCGCCGAGCCACAGCGCGGCGGCCGGGTCGGCCCCGCTGTGCCGGGCCAGGCGGGGCAGGGCCGCCACCATCAGGCCGAGGCCGGCCAGGGCCAGCAGCCGCATTCCCACGAGGCCGGCGGGGAGTTCGCCGCGGGTCAGTCCGGACAGGGCGGAGGCGGCGGCGAGGAACACCGGCCCGTAGGGGGCCGCGGTGTGCTGCCACACCGGGGCGACCTCGTCGGCGAGCGGGCCGCCGAGCCGGGACGGCCCATGGGTGTAGACGTCGATCCGGGCGTCCACCATGGCGCCCTGGGCGAGGTAGCTGTAGACGTCCCTGCTGAACAGCGGCGGGGCCAGCAGCAGCGGGGCCGCCCAGACGGCGAGGACCAGCAACAGGGCGCGCGGGGAGGGTGGTTCGGGTCCGCGGAGCAGCCGGCCGAGCATGGCCCAGGCCGCGATCAGCAGGACGACGCCGAAATACACGCCGACCAGCCCGAGCGCGGCGCCCGCCGAGGACGGCGCCAGCAGTTCGCGGACGGGCAGGGCTCCGGCCGTCTCACCGCCCAGTGCGAGAAAGGCGGTTCCGGCCAGGCCCAGGACCTGGCAGCGACGGAGATCGACGGAGGAAGCCATGGCCAACACTCGGTCAGCGTGTCAACGCCGGGTGGCGGGAAAGCGACGCTTCCCCTTCCGGTGGGCGGCCTGTGCATGGCCGCCGCGTGATCAGAACACCGACAGCCCGGTCAGCGTCGTGAAACGGTCCAGCGCGGCGACCCCGGCGACGGAGTTGCCGCGATCGTCGAGCCCGGGGCTCCACACGCACAACGTGCAGCGCCCGGGCACCACCGCGACGATTCCTCCGCCGACCCCGCTCTTGCCCGGCAGGCCCACGCGATAGGCGAAGTCGCCCGCGGCGTCGTACGTCCCGCAGGTCAGCATCACGGCATTGACCTGTTTGGCCTGGCTGCGGGTGAACAGCCGTGAGCCGTCCGCGCGCACGCCGTGCCGGGCGAGGAAGGCGGTGGCGAGGGCGAGGTCGGCGCAGGAGGCCCGGACGGAGCACTGCTTGAAGTACTGGTCGAGCAGGAGCGGCACGGGGTTGTGGATGTTGCCGTAGGAGGCCATGAAGTGGGCCAGGGCGGCGTTGCGGTCGCCGTGCGCCGTCTCCGAGGCAGCCACTTCGAGATCGAAGTCCAGTGCGCCGTTGCCGCTCTCGGTACGCAGGAAGTCCAGCAGGGTGCCCGCCGCGTCGCCGGTACGGGTCAGCAGGCGGTCGGTGACGACGAGCGCCCCGGCGTTGATGAACGGATTGCGCGGGATGCCGTCCTCGTACTCCAGCTGCACCAGTGAGTTGAAGGCGTTGCCGGAGGGTTCGCGGCCGACGTGCGCCCAGAGTTCGTCGCCCTCGCGGGCCAGATCGAGGGCGAGGGTGAAGACCTTGGTGACGGACTGCGTGGAGAACGGCTCGCGCCAGTCCCCCACGCCGTACACCGTGCCGTCCACTTCCGCGACGGCCATGCCGAACCGTCGCGGGTCGCCGGCGGCCAGCGCCGGGATGTAGTCGGCGGGCCGCCCGCGACCGGGGGTGTGCTCGATCTCCTCGGCGATGCGTTCCAGGACCGGTTCGAAGGTCAGCGAGGACGTCATGATCACCAGTGTGCCCCGTCGCCGAGCCGATCGTCCTCGCTGCGCGTGGCGCCGGCCCGGAGGGCCCCGGGCCGGCCGCGAGGCCCCGCGACCGGTCGTCGACCGCTGGGACGGTCGCCGGACGCCTCGGTCCGCCGTCAGAACCTTCGGCCGCCGGTGAGGAGCCTCGGCCGGTCGTCGGACGCTCGGCCGGTGGCGCGCCTCCCCGGCCGAGCGTCAGCCGCCGGGCCGGTCGCGCGCCGTCCCGGCCGCGCCTCGGCCTGCTGTCGGACGCCGCGGACGGTCGTCAGGCGCTGCGGCCGGAAGTCAGGCGCCTCCGCGTTCCTCGGAGGCGGGCGGGTCGGGCCTACGAGGCGCAGGGCAGCGGATCGAGCGCCGGTACCGGTCGGACGCTTCCGACGGGCCGTCCGCCGCCGAGCAGCTGCTCACCCGCGAACCCGGTCAGCAGATCCGGGGCGACACCCGCGCGGGCGAGCGCGGCGGCGGTGACCGGGATCCTGGCCCGGCCCGCTCCGTCGGCGATCTTCACGGCGACGGCCCGGCCGTCCGGCAGCGCGGCGACCTGCACACCCTCGAAGCCGTCCTTGGTGAGCAGCCCCGGCACGGCCCGCATCAGGGCGGCCACGTCCCGGCCGGAGCCGGAGGCCATCTCGGGGTGCCGGCGCATCGCGTCGGCGACGCGTGCCTCGGCGGTACCGGGCCCGGCGGTGGCGATCCGGGCGGCGGCGCGGGCGAGACCGTGCAGTGACACGGCGAACAGCGGCGCTCCGCAGCCGTCGACGGTCACTCCGGCGATCCGCTGGCCGGTGAGGTCCTCGACGGTCGCCGCGACGGCTCGTTGGAGCGGGTGCGCGGGGTCGAGGTAGTCGTCGAGGGACCAGCCGTTGAGCGCGGCGGTGCAGAGCATCGCGGCGTGCTTGCCCGAGCAGTTCTGGGCCAGGCGGGACGGCACGCGGCCCTCGCGCACCCAGGCGTCCCGGACGGCCGGGTCGAACGGCAGGTCGGGGACGTTGCGCAGGTCGTCCTTCGTGAGTCCGGCCAGTTCCAGGATGCGCCGGGTGCCGGCCAGATGGCGTTCCTCGCCGGAGTGGCTGGCGGCGGCGAGCGAGAGCAGTTCGCCGTCCAGCGGGAGCCCGGCCCGGACCATGGCGACCGCCTGCACGGGCTTGAGGGCCGACCGGGGATGAAACGCGGCCTCGATGTCGCCGAGCCGGAACCGGACCGCGCCGTCCTCGCCGATCACGACGACGGAGCCGTAGTGGATGCCCTCGACGATCCCGCCGCGTACGAGGTGGGCGACGGGGGCGTGGAGGGGCTCGCGGACGAGGGGTGTGTCCGCGACGGAGATGCTGTGCATGACTGCCTGGCTCACTGGGGAGTTGGGCGGACCGGGCCGCGGGTCACGCGGCCCGGTCCGGGGTGGACTCGGGGTGCCGTGGGGTCCGGCCGCTCAGGTGTCGTGCCCGGCGTCGGCGGCGGTCTGCGTGCGCGCGGGGCGCACGATGTCGGTGAGGGTGGTCTCGACCCGGTCGAGGTGATGGGACATGGCCTCGATCGCGTCGTGCTCGGAACCGTCGATCAGCGCCTCGACGATCGCCCGGTGCTCGCGGTTGGACTGCTCCCGGCGACCGCCCAGCTCCGTGAGGAAGGCCGACTGACGGGCGAGCGCGTCGCGGATCTCCTCGATGACCCGGCGGAACACCGGGTTCTGGGCGGCCTCCGCGACGGCGAGATGGAACAGGGTGTCCATCGCCACCCACGCGGTGGTGTCGGCCTCGCGCTCCATCCGCTCCAGCAGGTGCGCCAGGTGATCCAGGTTCTCGGGGGTACGGCGCGAGGCCGCGTACCCGGCGACCGGGATCTCGACGTGGCGGCGCACCTCGAGCAGGTCGCTGGCGGAGTAGTCGCCGAAGGTGGGGTCCTCCACGCTGTTGGCGACGACGAAGGTGCCCTTTCCGGTCTTGGCCACCGTCAGGCCCATCGTCTGGAGGGCGCGCAGGGCCTCCCGCAGTACCGGGCGGGACACCTCCCGGGTGCGGCAGAGCTCGGCCTCGGAGGGGAGCTTGTCGCCCACGGCGTACTCGCCGCGCTCGATGGCGCCGCGCAGATGGGTGAGTACCGCTTCCATCGCGCTGACGCGCCGCGTACCCGCACCACCTGTCTGGCTGTCTGACAGGTTCACGGGTCGATGATCCGAAGAATCGGGCGAGGCTGTCAAGGCGTCCGGACGGGACGTTTCAGACAGGCAGTGCGCGCCGGGCCGTCGTCACAGCAGCGCCTCCGCAGCCGTCACCCCCGCGAAGGCTGCCGCGAGTCCGACCGCCACTCCGGCGATCACGTTCATCACGGCGTAGCGCCGCTCCCCTTCTTCGAACAGGCGAAGTGTCTCGTAGGAGAAGGTCGAGTAGGTGGTCAGCGCCCCGCACAGGCCGGTGCCCAGGAACAGTCGCAGCCGGGAATCTACGGCTCCTTCCGCGATCGCTCCGGTCAGCAGGCCGAGGACGAGGCAGCCCGTGACGTTCACCACGAAGGTGCCCCAGGGGAAGACCGACCTGTGCCGGGACCGCACCGCCCGGTCGGTGAGATGCCGCAGCGCGGCGCCGATCATGCCGCCGCCGACGACGAGAAGCCAGTTCACAACGGCCCGCCCGCGCGGACACGGCGCCGTCGCTTGATCAGCTTTCGGGTCGCGGCGACCGCGCACCACACCGCCGCGCCCGCGGCCACCAGGGTGGCGGCGAGGTAGGCCAGCGCGGCTCGCGGGTGGCCCGCCTCGATCAGCCTCTCGATGTCGACGGCGTACGTGGAGAAGGTGGTGAAGCCGCCGAGCACCCCGGTGCCGAAGAAGGGCCGCAGCAGTGGAGGGGCGGCCCGTGCCTCGGTGACGGCGGCCAGGAACACGCCGATCACCGCGCAGCCGGCTGCGTTCACCCAGAACGTCGTCCAGGGGAAGACTCCGCCCGGTATCGGCCAGCGCAGCGAGGCGGCGTAGCGGGCCGCCGCGCCGATTCCGCCGCCGAGGGCGACCACGGTCAGGACGACGGACCGGCGGGGCGGCCGGATCGTGGTGGGCGGCGACTGCCGCGCGGCGGCGCCGGTGTCCTGGGCGGTCATGCCGTATGTCTCCCACTCGCCGCGGCCCGGGTGTGCGGGCGCCTGTCGTCGCAGGCACGGACCGTCGGCGGCACCCGCGATAGCCAGTTTGCTCGCGGTGCCGCGGTTCCGGTACGCCGGGCCGCACCGCCGCCGCGCCGCGCGGGGACCGCGGCGGAAGGTGAGCCTAGCGCAGGGGCGGTGACGGGATCAGCGGGGAGCGGGGCGCCTCGCAGACCGCGACGCCGCGCTCCTGGACACTGCCGAGGACGAGCCGGTCGCCGACCGCGCAGACGCTGGTGACCATGCGGAAGCCGGACCGCCGGCGGGTCAGACGGCGCACGATGGCCCCGTCGTCGTCGACCGCCGTCACGCCGACGGTTCCGGTCGGCCGGAAGGGCGCGCGCACCGCCGCCCGCGCCGCCGAACGGCGTACCGCCCGCGGGGCCTTGTGCAACAGGTCCAGGGCGGGGACGCGGGGCCCGGCCAGCGCCACCCAGATCGGGCCTTCGGGCCCTTCGCGCCAGATGTTGTCCGGCATCCCCGGCAGTTCCGCGAAGACCTCGTGCTGCCCGGCCTTCGGGCCGGTCAGCCAGTACCGGGTGAGCCGGTACGCGGTCGTCTCGGCGACGACCAGGAACGACTCGTCCCGGCTCACCGCGACACCGTTCGCGAACCGGAGCCCGTCCAGCAGCACTTCGGGGCGGTCACCGCCCGGCTCCAGACGCAGCAGCCGGCCCGTGCGGGTGTGTTCGACCACGTCGCCGATCCAGTGCCGGAGCGGATAGCGGCGGCTGGAGACGGTGAAGCAGACGCTGCCGTCCGAGAGGGCGACCACGTTGCTGCAGAACCGCAGCCGCTCCCCCGCGACCGAGTCCGCGAGGACGCGGACGGTTCCGGTGGCGAGGTCGACGCGCAGCACTCCGCGCTCGGCGTCGCAGACCAACAGGGCGTCGTCGGGCAGGAGTTCCAGGCCCAGCGGCCGGCCACCGGTGGTGGCAAGGGTCTCCACGCGGGTGGCGACGGGGTCGGCCAGACCGTCGAGGCGCAGGATCCGTCCGTCCTCGACCCCGGTCAGGACGCGGCCGCGGGCGTCGGCGACGACGTCCTCCGGGCCCCGGCCGCCGATGTCGATGTAGCGCAGCGGCACGAGAGAGGTGGGAGGGAGCATGCGCGGCCGCCCTTCGCGGTCGGAGGTCGTCGTCCACATCTGCGTATGCCCGGCGCCGCCGCCCGGTCACCAGCCCTTCTCGAACATCCTGGCCACCTCGGCGATGCGGATGTCGTCGCGCCGGTAGTGGACGCGGCGCCGAACGCGCCGGGTGCGCAGCAGTCCGAGGTCGGCGAGGAGGGTGAGATGGGTGCCGGCGACGGCGCGGCTGACACCGAGCTTGGCCGCGACCGCGTCGGCCGTCACGCCGTCCTCGACGGGATCACCGTGCCGCTGTTCGGGAAAATGGGCGACCGGGTCCTTCAGCCACTCCAGGATGTTCAGGCGCGTGACGTTGACGGGAGTCCTCGGCATCTCGTCCCCCTCGATCCGGGCGCTCATGTGGTGCTTGCCCACTGTGGAGCCGGGCAAGCGGCCGTGTCCGGCGCTCCGCCGGACTTGTCCGGGATCGAACGGGCCTTCGACTGAATGTGGGGGAAACCGGTGCCGGCCGCCCCGGCCGCGGGGCACCCCGACAGGCGAGCTCCTCGCACTCACCGGGAGATCGGCTCCGGGACGGTCCGGCCGCTCCCGCACGGTCCGAGGACTCCGCTCAGGGGCAGCGCACGGGCGTCGCTTGCACATGCACTAGTTGCACACTCAACAAGTGGCTCATTCGGTGTTACCGTGCGGACATGGCAGCGAACACGGCCGAGGCCGGCCTGGAGCAACGGTGGCGGGACATCCTGTCGGCGCACGCGCGCACGATGTGCGAGATCGACCGCGCGCTGCACCCGCACGGCCTGGGGGCCAGCGACTTCGAGGTGCTCGACATCCTCGCCACCGAGTCGGCCGCCGAGGGCGCCCAGTGCCGGGTGCAGAACCTGGTCGGACGGGTGCATCTCAGCCAGAGCGCGCTGTCCCGCCTGATCGGCCGACTCGAGAAGGACGGCCTCGTCGAGCGCTCCGTGTGCGCCGAGGACCGGCGCGGGGTGTGGGTCGCCCTGACCGTCAAGGGCCGCGAACTGCACGGCGAGGTCCTGCCGCTTCAGCGAGCGGCACTCGCGCGTGCGCTGACGCTCTGACCGGCCGGGCGGCTTTCGACGCCACGGAACGCGAGGTGAGGGCTCACCCGGAGTGAACGCGAGGAACGCCGGTGCTTGTCACCGGGGCCGGGCCAGCAGGGTGCGTACGCCGTCCGAGGTGAGGGTCAGACCGTGCGCCGAGCTGCCGTCGATGGTCAGCGAAAGGTCGTCGGACGGCCACTGCGAGGCGAGTGCGCCGAGCGGTACGAGGCGGTAGCGGGAGACGAACGGCAGCAGCTCGGTCATCTCCAGTTCCGAGGTGAACACGGGCACCACCGGGCGTCCGTCGGGCTCCTCCAGCACCGGCAGCGCCACCGCGGACGGATCGGCCGCCTCCTCTTCGAGCGCGTCGTCGGGCACGGGGACGAGCACCTCACTGTTCGCGAGCGTGTCCAGCGCCGCCGTGTCGTCGGTGTTCTCCACGAGTGCGTCGAGCGCCCGCTGAGCCGGGGTGGCGTTGTTGTCGTTCGCGGGTGTCTCCATGGCAGATCCCCTGGTAGCGGTGGGTCGTAGGGCATGCCCGGCACTTGCTCGCCCCGGGCGCGGCACCCCTCGAATACCCGACCAGGCGGAAGCCAACCCTCCGCATGTCCCCCGGTGCCGCGGCCGGGAAAAATGACATGAGGGCGGCGGCGCCCCGGTGGTTGTATGAACGGCATGCCGTCCACCGACCGTCTGCTGGCCTTCGCGGCCATGTCCTTCGTGCTGATCGTCATCCCCGGGCCCAGCGTGCTGTTCGTGATAGGCCGGGCGCTCGCCCTGGGCCGGCGGGCCGCGCTCACCACCGTCGTCGGGAACACGCTGGGCGCGTATGTGCTGGTCGTCGCCGTGGCGCTGGGCGTCGGGTCCGTGGTCGAGCGGTCCGTCCTCGTGTTCACCGTGCTGAAGCTGGCCGGCGCCGCCTACCTCGTCCACCTCGGGATCAGGGCCTGGCGGCAGCGCGGAGCACTCCGGGCGTCGTTCGCGCCGGACCACGAGAGCCGGGACGGGCTGCGGACCTTGTGGGAGGGGTTCGCGGTCGGCGTGGCCAACCCGAAGACCATCGTCTTCTTCGCCGCCGTGCTGCCCCAGTTCGTGGACCGCGCTCAGGGACACGTGGTGGCGCAGATGCTGCTGCTCGGCCTGATCTTCAACGTCATCGCGGTGGTGTTCGACAGCCTGTGGGGGATGACCGCGGCCACCGCGCGGGACTGGTTCGCCAGCTCGCCTCGGCGGCTCTCGATGGTCGGCGGCATCGGCGGGCTGAGCATGATCGGTCTCGGTGTCACGGTCGCCGTCACGGGCCGCAAGGACTGAGCCCGCCGGGGCGGCGGCCCGCCCCTTTCACGGCCTGTCCGACCCGCCCCGGCGCACCGGCACCGCCACGTACCGGTAGTCGAGGAACTCCTCGATCCCGACCCGGCCGCCCTCGCGGCCGAGGCCCGACTGCTTGACGCCACCGAACGGCGCCGCCGGGTTGGACACCAGTCCGGTGTTCAGGCCCACCATGCCCACCTCCAGCCGTTCACAGACCCGCAGCGCCCGGTCGAGGACCTCGGTGAAGACGTAGCCGACCAGTCCCCAGGCCGTGTCGTTGGCCCGGCGCACGGCCTCGTCCTCGTCGTCGAAGGGCAGGACCGCCGCCACCGGCCCGAAGATCTCGGTGTCCATCAGGCGGCTGGCCGGGTCCACGTCGGTCAGCACGGTGGGCGGGTAGAACCAGCCGGTTCCCTCCGGAGTGCGGCCTCCCACCAGCACCCGGGCACCTCGCTCCACGGCGTCGGCGACCAGTTCCTCGACCTTGGCGCGGCCCGCCGCGTCGATCAGCGGCCCCACCTCGACCCCCTCCCGGGTGCCGGGGCCCACGACGAGCGCGCCCATGCGCCGGGCGAGCCGCCGCGCGAACTCCTCCGCCGTCGACCGGTGCACGAAGAAGCGGTTCGCCGCGGTGCACGCCTCCCCCATGTTGCGCATCTTGGCGGTCATCGCGCCGTCCACGGCGCGGTCCAGGTCGGCATCGTCGAAGACCACGAACGGCGCGTTGCCGCCGAGCTCCATCGAGGTGCGCACCACGGTGCGGGCGCACTGGGCGAGCAACAGCCGCCCGACCTCCGTGGAGCCGGTGAAGGACAGTTTGCGGATCCGCCCGCCGGTCAGGAGGGGCTCGCACACCTCACCCGCCCGCGAGGTGGTGACGACGTTCAGCACACCGTCCGGCAGGCCCGCCTCCTTCAGGATCGCGGCGAGCGCGAGCGTCGACAGCGGGGTCTGCGGGGCCGGCTTCAGGATCATCGTGCAGCCCGCCGCGATCGCCGGGCCGACCTTTCGGGCTCCCATCGCGAGCGGGAAGTTCCAGGGGGTGATCAGCAGGGACGGCCCCACCGGGCGGCGCATGAGCAGCATGCGGGCGCTGCCGTCCGGCAGGGTGCCCCAGCCTCCCTCGATCCGGACCGCCTCCTCCGAGAACCAACGCAGGAACTCCGCCGCGTACGTCACCTCGCCCCTGGCCTCGGCCAGCGGTTTGCCCATCTCCGAGGTCATCAGGAGAGCAAGTTCGTCGACCCGGGACAGCACGATCTCGTACGCGCGGCGCAGGATCTCGCCCCGTGCCCGGGGCGCCGTACCGCCCCACTGCGACTGCGCCGCCACGGCCGCGTCCTCCGCGAGCCGCGCGTCCTTCGGGCCGGCGTCGGCGACCCGGCAGAGGATCTCGCCGGTCGCCGGATCATCGATCGGCAGGGTGCCGCCGTCGGCGGCGTCCTGCCAGGTGCCGGCGATGAGCAACTGCTTGGGTACATCGATCATGGCGTTCCTCCCGGTCGGGTCGGCGGTCGGGTCAGTGGAGTGTGGGACGGTGACCACGCGCGGGACGCCGTACACGCCCCGGACGCACTCCACGCCCGGGACGCAGGCCGTGTGCGGCCGGTGTCTGTGCGCGGGCGACCCGCCCGTTCCGGTGCGGGCCTCGCGGCCGTCATCCCTCCGCCGCGTCCGTCGTACCCCTCCGCACAGCCGCGGCCCAGGCCCTGAGCCCGTCGTCCACCGCGGTCTCGTCGATCACCAGCGCCGGAATCATGCGCACCACCTGGTTCCAGGCGCCGCACGGCAGCAGGAGCAGGCCCTCGTCCACGGCGGCCCGCTGCACCCGGGCGGCGGTCTCGGGGTCGGGGTCGCCGTCCGCGGTGACGAACTCGCTGGCGAGCATCAGCCCGAGTCCGCGGACGTCCCCGATGGCCGGGGTCCGGTCGGCGACGGCCTTCAGGCCGGCCCGCAGCCGGGCGCCCATCGCCTCGGCGTTCTCGACGAGCTTCTCCTCGCGTACGACGTCCAGCGTCGCGCAGGCGGCCGCGCACGCCACGGCATTGGCGCCGTAGGTGCCGCCCTGGGAGCCGGGCCACGCCTTGCTCATCAAGTCCCGCGGCGCGGCGATCCCGGACAGCGGGAAGCCGCTGGCCAGGCCCTTGGCGGTGACGAGGACGTCCGGGGTGACCCCGAAGTGCTCGTGGCCCCAGAAGCGGCCGGTGCGCCCGACGCCGGTCTGCACCTCGTCGAGGACGAGCAGGAAGCCGTGCCGGTCCGCCCGCTCGCGCAGGCCCTCCAGGAAGGCGCGGGTCGCGGGCACGTAGCCGCCCTCGCCCAGCACGGGTTCGACGACGACGGCGGCGGTGTCGGCGGGCGAGGAGATCGTCTGGAGCGTGTAGTCCAGCTCCTTCAGCGCGAAGCGGGTCGCGGTGTCCTCGTCCCAGCCGTAGCGGTAGGCCGTCGGGAACGGGGTGACGACCACCCCGCTCATCAGCGGCGAGAACCCGGAACGGAAGCGGATCCCGCTGGTGGTCATGGCCGCGGCCGCCACGGTACGGCCGTGGAAGCCGCCGTGGCAGACCAGCACGTTGGGGCGGCCGGTGGCCTGCCGGGCGAGCCGCAGCGCGGCCTCCACGGCCTCGCTGCCGGAGTTGGTGAAGAACAGGCTGTCCAGTCCGGCCGGCAGTACCTCGCCGAGCTTCTCGACGAGCGTGCGCAGCGGCGGGTGCATGACGGTCGTGTACTGGCCGTGGACGAGCGTGCCGACCTGTTCCCGCGCGGCGGCCACCACGGCCGGGTGGCAGTGACCGGTGCTGGTGACCCCGATGCCGGCGGTGAAGTCCAGATAGCGGCGGCCGTCCTCCCCGTGCAGGTGGACACCCTCGCCCCGGACCGCGACGACGGGTGTCGCCTGGCGCAGGTGCGGTGACAGTGCGGTCATGGTCGTCTCCCGGCGATGACGTCGTGACGGGCTTCGGCACCGCGAGCATCCCCCGGGCGGCGCGCCGCCACGACGCCGATCTGTCCAGTGGGGACACCGGGTTCGGACGTTGTGTCAACCGGACCGCGCGCGGGCCGCCGCCCGCGGCCCCGCACGGGCCCTCGGGGGCGCTCTTGCTCAGGTCAGCGCGGCTTGTCACAGTGTCCGGGCAGGCGGGGAGGCACCGTGCGTGAGAACCGGCGGAGGGCGGACGGCCCGGTGGACGGCGGGCTGTGCGGCCCGCTGACCGTGGCCGATGTGCTGGCCCTGCCCGTCCTGGCCGCGGGCCGGCCCGAGGTGGTCACCGGCGCGGCCCGCCTGGACCGGCAGGTCCGCTGGGTGCACATCACCGAGCTGACGGACCCGGCCTCGTTCCTCAAGGGCGGGGAACTCGTCCTGACCACCGGCATGCCGCTCCCCGACGAGCCGGCCCAGGTGCGCCGCTACGTCGACGAACTCGCCGACGTCGAGGCGGCGGCCCTGGTCATCGAACTCGTACGCCGCTACCACCGCCCGCCCGACACGCTCGTGCGGGCCTGCCGCAACCGCGGCCTCCCCCTCGTCACCCTCGCCCACGACGTCAACTTCCTGGAGGTCACCCAGGTCGTCCACTCGCTCCTCCTCGGCAACCGGACCGACGCCCTGCGCCGCACGCAACGCATCCACGAGGCGTTCACCGCGCTGACGCTGCGCGGCGCCGGCCCGGAGGACGTGGTGCGGGCGGGCGCGGAGATGAGCGGCCGCACGGTCGTACTGGAGAACCTCGTGCACCAGGCGCTGGTCTGCGAGCCGTCCGGCGGCACGGTCGAGGAGGCGCTCAACGGCTGGGAGCGGCGTTCCAGGGCGACCCCGTCCGGCGACGGGGCGGGAATGCGCGGACCGGAGGGCTGGCTCGTGGCGCCGGTGGAGTACCAGGGCGAACGCTGGGGGCGGGTGGCCATGCTGCCGGGCCGGGCGGGCGGCAGCGGCCCCTTCGCACCCGAGCACGTCACCGTGCTGGAGCGGACGGCGATGGCCCTGACCATCGCCCGGCTCATCCGCGGTGCGCCGTGGGAGCGCAGCGCGCACCGGAGCGTGCTGCGGGACCTGGCCGAGCGGCGCCACCGCTCCCCGGACGAGGCCCGCGCCCGCTTCGGGGCCCTGGGCCTGCCCACCGGGCCCGGCGGCTTCCTCGCCGTCCTGGTGGAGACGCCCGCGCAGGACGACACGGAGCGGCAGGAGATCCGCCTCACCGAGGAACTGCGGGCCGCCGGGGTTCCGGCACTGATCGGCGCGCTGACGCCCGGCCGGGTCGGGGTCCTGCTCGCCCTGCGCGCCTCCCGGCCGTGGCGGACCGTCGTCGAACGGCTGGCCGGCACCGCGCTCGCGGTGGACCCGCGCGCCGTCCTCAGCGTCGGCTCGCAGGTCACCGACCTCTGCGACGCCGCCCGCTCGTTCCGGGAGGCGGCCCGCGTCGCCGAGGCGACCCCGCCGGGCCTGGCGCCCCCGGCCGGCCGCACCTTCCACGAGGTGGCCGACATCGGACTGCGCGGGCTGCTGTACGCGCTGCGCGATGACATCCGGGTCCAGGAGTACGCCGAACGCCGCCTCGGCCGGCTCGTCGACCACGACACCCGGCACGGCACGGAGCTGTTGGCAACCCTGCGCCACTACCTGGACGCCGCGGGCAGCAAGACCGCCGCGGCGCGCCTGGGCGGCGTGTCACGCGAGACGCTCTACCAGCGACTGCGGGCGGTCGAGCGGCTGGTGGACTGCGACCTGGAGTCCGGCGAGCAGCGCACCGCCCTGCACGTGGCGCTCACGGCCCTGGACGTCCTGCGGGCACCGGGCACCACACGCGACAGCGACTGACGACGGGGGCCCACGTGCCGACCGCGTCCGGCACCCGACCGCGAGGGGGACCGCACCAGCCGGCCACGGCCGCGCGGTCCCCGTCGCCGGGCCCGCCCGGCACGGTCAGAACGTCGGAGTGGCCGCCCGGCTCGTCACGATCTCGGCCGCCTCCTCTGCGGTCGACACGGACGGCGGGGACCCGGCCAGCGGCTTGCGGGCGGTCTCCTTCATGCAGGCCACGGCGATGACACCGACGAGGGCGGCGCCCATCGCGTAGTAGGCCGGCATCAGGTCGCTGCCGGTCGTGGAGATCAGCCAGGTGATCACCAGCGGGGTCGTACCGCCGAACAGCGAGGTGGAGACGTTGTATCCGATGGACAGGGCGCCGTAGCGGACCTGGGTCGGGAAGAG
The DNA here is from genome assembly GCF_003261055.1 of Streptomyces cadmiisoli. Lineage (NCBI taxonomy): Bacteria > Bacillati > Actinomycetota > Actinomycetes > Kitasatosporales > Streptomycetaceae > Streptomyces > Streptomyces cadmiisoli. The sequence continues at coordinate 7,717,673 of NZ_CP030073.1, read as the reverse complement.
CGCCGGCAGGACCGCGGACATCGTGCCGAGCAGGCAGACCAGCGACAGACCGAGGATCAGCATCCCGGCCGCGACGGCGATCCCGCTGCCCTGTTTGACCAGCAGGAACGCCGGGACGGACAGAAAGAGGAAGCCGAGCATGCCGGCCATCAGCAGCGGCTTCCGGCCGACTCGGTCCGACAGCCGCCCGACCTGTGTGATGACCAGCATCAGCGCCACCATGGTGGCGATCAGGGCGAGCAGGCCGTGGGTCTCGGAATAGCCCATCGTGTCCGAGAGATAGGTCGGCATGTACGACAGCAGCATGTAGTCGGTGATGTTGTAGGCCGCGACCAGGCCGACGCACAGGATCAGCATCGGCCCGTGGTGCCGGAAGATCCGGGCGATGTCGCCCTTGGCCGCGGTCTCCACCGCCGAGACCGCGTCCGGCGCCTGGTGGGCGGAGTCGTCCTCCAGCCTGCGGAACGCCGGCGTCTCGTCCAGCCGCAGCCGCAGGTAGAGGCCGACGACGCCGATCGGACCGGCGACCAGGAACGGCACCCGCCATCCCCACGACTCCATGCCGTCGCTGCCCAGCACGGTGGTCAGCGCCGTCACCAGTCCGGCCGCGCCCACGTATCCGGCGAGGGTGCCGAGCTCCAGGAAGCTGCCGAAGAAGCCGCGACGCCGGTCGGGCGCGTACTCGGCGATGAAGGTGGAGGCACCGCCGTACTCGCCGCCGGTGGAGAAGCCCTGCACGAGGCGGAAGAGGACCAGCAGGACCGGTGCCCAGAAGCCGATCACCGCGTACGAGGGGATCAGGCCGATGGCGAAGGTACCGACCGCCATCAGGATCATGGTGAGGGACAGGACCTTCTTCCGGCCGATCCTGTCCCCCATCGGCCCGAAGACGAGACCGCCGAGCGGGCGTACCAGGAACGACACGGCGAACGCAGCGAACGAGGCGAGGAGCTGCACGGTGCTGTTCCCGGACGGGAAGAACACATGGCCGATGGTCACGGCGAGATAGCTGTAGATGCCGAAGTCGAACCACTCCATGGCATTGCCCAGGGAGGCGGCCTTCACGGCGCGTTTGACCGCGGCCTCGTCGGAGACCGTGATGTCGGTGCGCCGCAGGGGAGGGTTCCTGCGGCGGTCACGGGCCCTGAAGAGCCTCGGGTGCCGCCTGACGGCCTGGGGGTCGGCCGAGGCCTCGACGGGTGGGTTCTCGATGCCCGTCACGGCGTGTCCTTTCGGTCCGGGGAGCGAATCTTCCACCAGCTCCTCTGCTCGCGACCGGGATCTGCAAACGAACGACCCGGCGAGAGGGACTTTCGTCACTCGTCGCTCCCCGCGCCGTACGGCGAGGTTCGGCCGCCCGGGGCGGTGATCCGGGCGTCTCCCCGACGAGGACATGGCCGGGAACCGACGAGTGGTCGGTCTGCTCACCGCGCCGTCCTTGAATCCTGAGCGTGCGCGCACCACACTGCGCGACCGCGCGTGGAGCAGGTCCGGCCCGCGCCGTCGGTCGACAGGATCTCCGCCGCCCGCCCGCGGGGCGGGTGCCGGAGCGCCGGGCACCGCCCCTCGTCGCACCGTTCGTTTCGGCCAACTCCCCCGCGTCCGGCGGGAGTCCGCGCCGGCCGGACCGTCCTTGCACCGCCTGCGGCACCGTTGGAGCATGGGGTGCCGGGCTGAGGTGGGCGGCGGCAACCGGGGGCCTTGGACGTGCGCCCCTCTTCGGCCGACAGATCCGCGCGCTTTCCCAGCAGTGGCTGGACGATGCAAGCAACCGGTCTGGAGGCCCCGTGTTCGAGTCTGCCGCTCGTGTTTTCGCCCGGCTCGGTACCGACGAGCCGATCACCGGCACCGAGGTCGTCGTGGGGCGGGCCGTGGTCCTCGGCGGGAGTCTCGCCGGGCTGCTGGCCGCACGGGTGCTCTCCGATCACGCCGAGAGCGTGGTGATCGTCGAACGGGACGCCCTGCCCTCGACCGCGGCCCGCCGGCCGGGCACCCCGCACGCCGGTCAGCTGCACACGCTGATGCACGGCGGCCGGATGCAACTCCGGCGGTTCTTCCCGGGATTCGAGGACGAGGCCGAGGCGGGCGGCGCGATCGTCTCGTCGCCGTACAACATCCGGGCCTACGCCGACGGTGTGCCGAAGGTCAGCGACGGGACGATGGGGCTGTTGTCGAGCAGCAGACCGTTCCTGGAGGCGCTGGTCCGCCGCCGGACCCTGGCCCTGCCCAATGTGAAGGTCCTCACCTGCCGGGTGAAGGGGCTTCAGTTCCGGGACGGAGCCGTCACCGGCGTACGGTGCGGGCCGGTTCCGGGCTCCGGCGAGGGTGCGGGCGCCGCCGCGGCGGAGTGGGTCGAGGACGCGGACTTCGTGGTCGACGCGACGGGACGGGCGAGCAAACTGGGTGACTGGCTGGAGGCGGCCGGCTGGGAACGGCCCGCGATGCGCCGGATGCTGATCGACATCGACTACGCCACCGGATACTTCCGCCGCACCACGAGCACCCCGGAGCTGGCGGCGGCCATCGCCTACCGCACCCCCACCGCGACCCCGCCCCGGGTGGCGAGCGGCGCCATCACCGCCATAGAGGACGACCGCTGGCTGATCACCCTGGCCAACTACGGGAAGCAGCCGCCGATCCGGACCCTGGAGGAGTTCCGGAAACTCTGCGGCGAACTGCCGCCGGTGTACCGCGAGGCCGTCTCGGGCGAAGCGCTGGAGGACATCCTCACCTACCACCAGGCCGACAGCCGTCGCCGCGACTACCACCTGCTGAAGCGCTTTCCGGCCCGGCTGATCGCGATCGGTGACGCGGTCGCGTCGTTCAACCCGGTCTACGGCCAGGGCATGTCGTCGGCCGCTCTCCAGGCCTCGGCACTGTCGGAGTACCTGCGGTCCGCCCCCGATCTGCGCGCACCGGCCCGCGACTTCCTCGCCCTGCAACGTGTGGTGGTGGACGCCGCCTGGCAGATCTCCGGCTCCGCCGATCTGGCCCGTCCCGACGTCGACGGGCCGTATCCGCGCGGCCATCGCCTCACGACCTGGCTCGCCGAGCAGATGGCCCGCGCCTCGATCACCGACCGCGACGTGGCCGTGCGGTTCAACTCGGTGACGTACATGCGCAGCCACCCGAGTTCCCTGGCGGCGCCGTCCACACTGCTGCGCGCGCTGCGCGTGAACCTGACGTCCGGGAAGCCGCAGCGGGAGAGGGGTTAGCCGCAGTGTTCGCCTCACTGGCCCGGTTCGTCTGCCGTCGCAGCCGGCTCGTGCTGTACCTGTCCGGAGCGCTGCTGGTGGTCGCGGGTGCCCTCGGCGGCAGCGTGTTCCGGGAGATGTCCGTCGGCGGCTATGTCGACGAATCCACCGAATCGGCCAGGACCGCGAAAGTACTGGCCGAGGAGTTCCGGGCCGGCGCACCGGACTTCGTCCTGCTGGTCTCCGACGAGCGGGGCGTGGACGCCGCCGCCGTCGTCGCCGCGGGCACCCGGCTCACCGAGCGGGTCGGCCGGGAACCCGGCGTCGAGCACGCCGTCTCCTACTGGTCGCCGGGCGGGTCCGAGCCGCTGCGCTCGAAGGACGGCGACCGGGCGCTGCTGATGGCGCGGATCTCCGGTGACGAGGACCGGGTGCAGGAGACGTTCGACCGTCTGGAGGAGCGCTACGCCCACCGGCCCGAGGGGCTGGACGTCCGGGTGGGCGGCAGCGCCCTGGCGGACCAGGAGATGTCCGCGACCACGGAGGAGGACCTCGTCAGGATCGAGGCGGTGACCTTCCCGGTCCTGCTGATCGTGATGCTGTTCGTGTTCCGCAGTGTCGTCGCCGCCCTGGTACCGCTGCTGGTCAGCGCCCTGACGATCCTCTCGGTGCTGCTGGTGCTGCGCGTCCTCACGGTGTTCACCGAGGTCTCCGCGCTGGCCGGCAATGTCGCCACCGGTCTCGGGCTGGGCCTGGCGATCGACTACAGCCTGATCCTGATCAAGCGGTACCGGGAGGAGAGGGGCCAGGGCGCGGGCACCGACGAGGCGATCGCGACGACGTTGCGCACCGCGGGCCGCACCGTGCTGTTCTCGGCCGTCACGGTCACGCTGGCGCTGGGCGCGCTGCTGGTGTTCCCGTTCTACTTCCTGCGCTCGTTCGCGTACGCCGGGATCCCGACCGCCCTGCTCGCCGCCGTCACCTCGCTCACCTTCCTGCCCGCGCTGCTCAAGGCGCTGGACCACCGCATCGAGAAGGGGCGCCTGTTCGGCCGCCGGTCCGTGAGGACGTCGCCGCCGCGGGCCGAAGGCGGCTTCTGGCACCGCCTGGCCCGGGGCGTCATGCGGGTGCCGCTGCCCGTCGCGGGCGTCGTCACCGCGCTCCTGCTGCTGCTCGGCGCGCCCTTCCTGGATCTGCGGCTCAGTCTGCCGGACGAGCGGGTGCTGCCGGCCGACAGCCAGGCCCGGCAGGTCGGCGCCGACATCCGCGACGGCTTCCGGGCCCAGGAGACGCAGGCGCTCAGTGTGGTGCTCAGCGACACCCCCGAGCGCGGCGCCCGCCAGGTGGCGCCGTACGCCGGACGGCTCTCCGCTCTCGACGGGGTGTCGCGGGTGGACAGCGAGGCCGGGTCCTTCGCCGGGGGACGGCTCGTGCAGCGCCCGACGGACCTGTCGGCCCGGTTCGGCACCGAGGACAGCACCTATCTGTCCGTCGTGCCGCGCGACCAGTCGCTGTCGCAGGAGGGCCGGGACCTCGTGGAACGGCTCAGGAGCGTCCCCGCGCCGTACGATCGCGCGGTCGGCGGTCCGGCGGCCGAACTGACCGACTCCATCGACTCGATGAACGCCCGGCTGCCCCTGGCGCTCGGTGTGATCGCCGCCAGTTCCTTCGTGGTGCTGTTCCTGTTCACCGGCAGTCTTCTGCTGCCGCTGAAGGCACTGATCCTCAACTGCCTGAGCCTGAGCGCCACGCTGGGCGTGCTCGTGTGGGGGTTCCAGGAAGGGCATCTCCAGGGCCTCGTCGGGGACTTCGTCGTCACGGACTCGATCACCTGGACCGTGCCGGTGCTGCTGTTCTGCATCGCGTTCGGGCTGTCCATGGACTACGAGGTGTTCCTGCTGTCCCGGATCAAGGAGGAGTACGACAGGACCGGCGACAACGAGGAGTCGGTGGCGCTCGGCCTCGCCCGCACCGGGTCGGTGATCTCGTCCGCCGCGTTGCTGATCGCCATCGTGTTCCTGGGTTTCCTCATCTCCGGCATCGTCTACCTCAAGGCGATCGGCATCGGGCTGGCCCTCGCGGTCCTGATGGACGCGACCCTGGTCCGCGGCGCCCTGGTGCCGGCGTACATGCGGCTGGTCGGCAGGGGCAACTGGTGGGCGCCGAGGCCGCTGCGGGCCCTGCACGCCAAGGTGGGGCTGCGCGAGAGCCCCGGCGAGAAGTGAGGACGCACCGTGCGTCCGCACACAGGTGGCGGGCGGGTCCCGGGAGTTTCCCGGGACCCGCCCGCCACACGTGCGTACCTGCGGCTCAGTCCGCCGCCCGGCGCGCCCACCTCGCCCGCTCGGCGGCCTCGGCCTCCAGCAGGGCGTTGGGGGTGATCTCCAGGTAGGCCGCCTCCTCGTAGACCGTGGCGACCGTACGGTCGTACAGCCTGCGGCCCTTGCCGTAGGCGTCCACGATGATGCGCGCGGCGCGCGGCTTCTCGTCGTCCGGCAGGATGCGCGCCGTGCACGCGATGACCGCGCCCCTCGGCCGGCCCCTGATGTTGGACGGCGCGAACAGCACCTGCGGGTTGTTCCGTATGCGGCGCACCTTCCAGGAGTTGGCGCCGGTGCGCAGATAGGCGCGGCCGTCCTTCATCCCGAACCACATCGCCGACGGTACGGACTCGCCGTTGCGCTTGTGGGTCACGAGCAGGGCGAACCGGCGCCGTCCGAACTGGCGCAGGTCGCCGGGGCCGTCCGGGGTCTCCGTGACGTGCCAGGTCACGGGGTCGCGCCACGAGTCGTACATCCGCAGGACCCGCTCTTCCCACCATTCCTTGCTCAGCAGACGCGGCACTGCGCCGTCCTCCCTTTCACTCAGGCCCTTCACTCGGGCCGTGACTCACAGCGGACCACCGGGAAACAGCACGACGCGGCCCGGCGCGGCCGTGCTCTCGCGGCCTTCCAGCAGCCGATGGGCGCGGGCGGCCTCGGTCAGCGGGAGCCGTGCTCGCACCCGGCCCGTCAGACGGCCCCGGGCCAGCTCGCGGTTGATGCCCTCGGCGGACGCGGCGAGGTCGGCCGCCGACGCGTTGCTGATGACGAAGCCCCGCAGGCTGATGTCGCGGGTGTACACGGCACCGACCGGCAGGACCGCGCGGGCCCCCATCCCGGCCGCCAGGACGACCCGGCCGCCCCGTGCCAGCAGCGGGACCGTCGCGTCGAAGTCGTGGTGCCCGGAGCAGTCCCACAGGACGTCCACCCCGTCGGGCGCCAGGTCGCGCACGGCCGCGGGCGTGCCCGGATCGGCGCGGTCGAGCACCTCGTGCGCCCCGCAGCGGCGGCACCACTCGGCGTTCTCGGCGCGGTCGACCGCGACGACCCGGGCGCCCGCCGCGCGGGCCAGTTGCACGGCGGCGCTGCCGACGCCGCCGCCCGCGCCCCGCAGGAGGATGGTCTCCCCCGGCCGGAGCCCGGCGGTGCGGAACAGGCCGATGTGCGCGGTGGCCGCCGTGTGCAGCACGGCCACCGCCTGCCCCGGGTCGACCCCGGCGGGCAGCGGGTAGAGGCGGTCCGCCGGGACGGCCGCGTACTCGGCGAACGAGCCCTGCCGTCCGGCGTGGCCGAGGCTGTTGCACCACACCCGGTCCCCCGCGGCGAACCGTCCGGCTGACGCGGCCACGGTGCCGACGAGGTCCCGTCCGACGACGAACGGGAAGCGCACGTCGGTCGCGTAGGCGCCGGAGCGGACGAAGGTGTCGACGTGGTTGGCCGCCACCGCGTCGACCCGGACGAGCACCTCGTCCGGGCCCGGCACGGGCAGCGGCAGTCGCCCCGTCCGGATGTCGTCCGCCCCGCCGAAGCGGGTGATGTACGCCGCCCTCATGTGCCCGTTCGCCACGGTGCCGCCCGCCCCCTGCCGCCACGCCGTCATGCGAGGAGGAAGGCGACGGCCAGCCCGACGCAGCCCAGGTCGACCGAGCTGAGCCCGATGAACCGCGCCTTGCGCCACTCCTCCTTCGCCGCGCCGTAGTAGAGCTGTACGGCGTGCAGGGCGACGACCGGTACCACGGTGAGGGCGAGCACCGTGTCGAAGCGCGTGGTGGTGAACAGCAGGGTGAGCAGGGTGACGCTGGTGGCGAAGAGGAGGAACAGGAACACCTTGAACGGACCCGGCGGCAGCAGGACCGCCATGGTGCGGCGGGACACCTCGGAGTCGCCCTGCCGGTCGGAGGCGTTGCCGTAGGAGACGATCAGCAGGAACCACACGGCCACCAGGGCGCTGGTGATCAGTGCTTCGGCCGTGACATGTCCGGCGATCAGCCAGTACGGCACCAGGCCGATGCAGCCGATGACGTAGAAGATGGTGGCTTCCAGACCGCCCGGCAGATAGCTGAGCTTCATGCCGATCGAGTACTGCACCGAGGCGATCTGGCCCACGAGCATCACCAGCACGGCCGCGAGCGGTGCCGTGCCGTCCAGGGTGAGTACCGCCACGAGCCCCGCCGCGATGGCGACCAGCCACATCACGATGCCGAAGCGGACCGCCTCCCGCTCCGTCAGGACGCCGGTGAGCAGCGGCTTCTTGGCCACGGTCGCGGCGGGCCGGCCCGCGTAGTTGCGGGCGTCGCTGCCGTCCCGGAAGCCGCCGAGGTCGTCCGCGGCACCGCCGCTCCACTGGGTGGCGAGCACCATCAGCAGGGTCAGCGCCAGCGGCGCCGCGGTGTCGGCGCCGGCCCGGCCGTCCAGGCGGAGCAGGAGCAGTGCGAGGATCCAGCCGTAGGCATGGTGGTAGATCCGGACCTTGCCGAGCTGGACGTATCCGATGAACTTCGCCAGGGCCGGGGTCCGGGCGGCCCGGGACGCGCTGGTGACGGTCATGCGTATGCTCCCTCAGTGACGTGTGGCGGAGAGGGGCCGGCCGGCCAGCGTCTTCTTCAGCCGCTCCCGCTGGATCTTGCCGGTGACGGTCCGGGGGAAGTCACCGTCGGGGATGACGACGGGCTCGGCCATCCTCGGCAGCCTGCCGGTCGCGGACCGCCAGGCCTCCTTGCGGAACTCGGTGCCGGGCCGCAGGGAGAGCACCGGCTGGAGGTCGCCGTTCATCTCGAGGACCACGAACTCCAGGAACTCGGGGAACCGCTCCAGCAGGATGTCCTCGATGGCGATGCCGCTGACTGCGCCGGAGACCTTGTCGACCTGGCGGTCCACCAGGGTGATGCGCCCGGTGCGCGACTTCGCTCCCCAGTCGCCGGTGTCCCACCAGCGGTTGTCGGGGTAGTCCCGGGACGACAGGTCGGGCCGGTTGATGTACCCGGAGAAGACTCCCGGCGTCTTCACCACCATGCGCCCGGGGGTGCCGGCCGGTACCGGCCGCCCGGAGTCGTCGACGATACGGACCCGGCAGAACGGGAAGCGGGGCCCGGCGGGATGGCCGTTCAGCAGGTGGGAGCGGCGCAGCCGGCGCAGTGCGCGCAGCGGCTTCTGCATCCCCTTCAGATGGCTGCGGATGGCGATGGGGCCGGTCTCGTTCTGGCCGTAGACCTCGACGCAGACGGCGAACCGGTGGTCCGAACCCGCGAGCAGGGCGCTGACGGTGTCGGGGTGGATGACGTCGAATCCGGCGCCGAAGAAGCGCACGGAGCGGAACGCGCCGCCCGGCGACAGATGCTGCCAGGCACGGAAGGTGTTCGGGTGGGTCTCCAGATAGGTGGGGCGGTGCCGCTTCAGCATCCGGTCCACGTTCTCCGGTGAGTCGTCCTGCAGCAGCATCAGCGGTGCCCTGCGCATCAGCGCGGCGAGGATCCCGACGACGGTCCGGCCGTGCACCGGCGAGATGACCAGCGCCAGGTGCCCCTCCAGCCGGGACAGCCGGTGGATGACCGCCTGCACCCGTGCGTTGAACCGGATGCTGGCGCCCGAGCACTCGGCCAGCTTGGGGATGCCGGTGGTCCCGGAGGTGTGGACGACGACGTAGGCGGCGTCGGAGGCGACCTCGCGGCGCCGCGATATGCGCTTGTGGCGGGGCAGTTCGGCGGCGATGTCGCGCCAGTCGATGAAGCGGCCGACGTCCCCGAAGGTCTCCACGCCGATGGCGAGCCGGTCGTCGGTGGCGATGACGCCGGTGATGCCGGTGACGTTCTCCACCATGGCGGCGGCGACCGGACCGGAGAGGGTCGGGCTGAGCAGGATGGGCACCGCGCCGAGGGCGGTGACGGCCGCGTAGGCGACGATGATGTCGGTCGGTGACTCCAGCCAGACGACACATCGCTCCCCGGGGACGACGCCGTGGGCGCGCAGGGCGGTCGCGGTCCGGGCGGCGGCGTCCGCGATCTCGCTCGGCGGGATCTTCTCGTCCTCGGCGGCGACGATGATCGGCTGGTGATCGACGATCCAGGGCTCGGCGTCGCTCGGCAGCGCGAGCAGCTTGTCGAAAATCAACGGGGGCCTCTTCTCGGACGGTTCATCGTGATGGGTGGCGGGGTCCCGGCCGGGGCCTCACAGCGGAACGACCTCGAGGAGTTCGTAGACCACCGGTCCCTCGGGCTCCTCCACGACGGCGGAGTCGACGGTGATCAGGCGCTGCCGCTCCGCCGCCGCCAGCTGCGCCAGCTCGGCGCGGCCGGCCCGGCTGCTCAGCGCGATCAGCACCCGCCCGCCGGGGACCACATGGCGCTGCGCCTCACGGAAGTACCGCTGGTGCGCCTCGTATCCGGGGTCGACGTAGGCCAGCTCGTGCACATTGATGTCGATCTCCGGCGGCGCCCACACATTGTTGGAGTGCCAGTAGACGACGTCGAACAGGGGCGCTTCGTGGAGTCCTTCGAAGAGGTCGCCCTGGACGCAGGTCATCCGGTCCGCGACGCCGAATCGCTCCGCGTTGAGCGCGGTGTTCTTGACCGCCGCAGCGTTGAGATCGGTGGCCCAGACCGCGCGGCAGCCGGCGAGCCCGGCGCTGACCGCGATCAGCCCGATGCCGGAACCGACTTCCAGGAAGGCGCCCCCGACGGGGAATTCCAGCAGGCCCAGATGTGCCAGGCTGGATTTCGAGTCCGCCGGCGAGAACACGTCCGGCAGCAGGGTCCACACCTGGCCGCGCAGCGTGATGTCCGTCTGCTGCCGCACTTTGCCCCGGCTGGTCTCACTGCGTATCAGGGACTGGGTGTAGTCGTACATTCAGCGCTCCCCGGCGGTGATCTCGTAGTTTTCGATGTCGAAGCGGGCCAGTTCGCCGCGCAGCCGTCTGGCCGACCAGGGCCAGGTGACGAAGTTCTTGCCTTTTTCGTCGAGGTAGACGCTGCTGCATCCGCCGGTGTTGTAGACGGTCGAGGAAAGGCCTCGTTGGACCTCGTCGTTGAACGCGCGGAACGGCTCCGGGCGTATCTCCAGGACCTCGATGTCCCGGGTGCGTGCGGTCCGGATCGCGTCGGCGATGTAGTCGAGTTGTGCCTCGGCGAGGGAGAGCAGCGAGTGGTACATCACGATATTGGGCCCGAGCAGCAGATACGCGTTGGGAATGGCGGGCAGGGTGGTGGCCCGATAGGCCTCGGGGCTGTCGACCGACCAGACCTCGGACAGCAGCCGGCCGTCGCGCCCGCGAATGCGTTCGGCGATCGGCGGGTGCCGCATTTCGAAACCGGAGCCGAAGACGACGACGTCCGCCTCGACGCGTTCGCCGTTCGCCGCGATCAGCTCACCGCCGTCGAACGCCGCGAGAGCGCTCGGTACGAGCCGGACATTGAGCCGCGACACGGCGCGCAGATACGTGTTGGACAGCAGCAGCCGTTTGCAGCCGATGGTGAAGTCCGGGGTGAGCCGCGCCCGCAGCTCCGGGTCGGGCACCTGCAGTTCGAGGAACCGTTTGCCGACGGGGGTGAGCAGTCGCGCCACCCTCGCACGGCGCATGACGAGCCCGAGCAGCCTCAGGGAGACGTCGCAGGCACCCCGGAACAGCCGCTGGGCGGGCGGCACGGCGCGGAACAGCCGACGCACCGGCCGCGGCACGCGGAAGTCGAGCCGGGGCAGGACCCAGGCGGGCGTGCGCTGGAAGACGTACAGGCGGTCGACCAGCGGCTGGATCTCCGGCACGATCTGGACGGCCGAGCAGCCGGTGCCTATCACGGCCACCCGCTTGCCGGTCAGGTCGACGTCGTGGTTCCAGCGGGCGGAGTGGAAGGTCTCGCCGGGGAAGTCCGCGAGGCCGGGAAGGGCGGGGACGACCGGCTCGTGCAGCAGTCCGGAGGCGAAGACGACGTGCTGGGCCACGAACCGTCCCCGGCTGGTCTCCAGCACCCAGCGCCGGCGTTCCTCGGACCAGGCGGCCTCCAGGAGTTCGGTGTTCGGACGCAGCGCCGCGGTGAGCCGGAACTTCTCCACCGTGTCCTCGATGTAGGACAGCAGCTCGGCCTGGCCGACGAAGTTCCTGCTCCATTCCGGATTGGGGTTGAAGGAGAACGAGTAGATCGGTGAGGGAATGTCGACGGCGCAGCCCGGATAGGTGTTCTCCCGCCAGGTCCCGCCGACCCGGTCGGCCTTCTCCAGTACCAGCAGATCCGTGATTCCGGCGCGGCGCAGTTTCACCGCGGCGGCGATTCCCGATAATCCCGCGCCGATCACGATGACATGGGCGTACCGTTCCCCGGTCGTGTCCGGGGTGCCGTGGTGCGCCGATATCGCCATGGGTTTCCCCCGTCGTCGGACTTCGGGTGGCTCACGCCCCAGAGGCTAGCCGCTTTCCCCGCTTTCCAGAATCTGCTTGCTCAGGCGCAGTTCCCGCTCGACCGATCCGGGCAGCGTGCGGGTGAGGACCGGGTCGAGCATCCACCGGGTCAGTGGATTGAACCGGAAGGAGATCATGCGGGTGGCGCGGATTCCGCCGTCGACCGGGGCGCAGGAGAATCGGGCGGCGAAGTCGGCCATGCGGTGGTTGAACTTGTTGAGCGGCGGTGGGGCCAGCCGGATGTCGATGCACCGTCCGGGGGTGAGCCGCATCTGTGCCACGGCTTTCGGTTCGGGCAAGGACAGTCCGGGCAGCCTGGGTTGGAATTTGAACTCGGTCAGATTCCCGTCCCGCCGCACCCAGGAGATCGCTCTGATCTTGTCATCGACCTGAATGTACCGTTCGATGTCCATGACGAAGTCGAGGAAGGCTTCCGGTGTACAGGAGATAGTCAGTTCTTTTTCCACCTTGACCATTGCGTCACCCTATCGTCTCGGCACGTCCTTTCAGCGTTCGGCGACCGATCGGTTCACGTCACAGATAGGCCCGCGCGTGCAGCAGTGCCAGTTCGGCCAGAGGCCCGTCGGCCTGCAGCGCGAGCGGGGCGCCGCGCACTCGCCTGGTCGCGGCCCGGCACCAATCGAGCAGCGATCCGTTCAGCACGTCCGAGGCATCGGGCGGACCGATCGACAGCCCGGTGCCGTCCCGCGCGGTCAACTCCAGCCGCAGCGTGCGGCCCTGAGGAGGCTGCACCCGTGCGCGGGCCAGTGCGTAGCGGAGTGTGGCGTGGCCCAGGGCGGCGATCCCGCGCAGCCGCGCCGGCTCCTCCACCGGCAGGTCCAGCGCGTCGCGGATGTCCAGACCGTGCGCCCAGTGCTCCATCAGGCGCGCGGTGGCGAAGGTCTTCGAGGGCATGCCGAAGCCCCAGGCCACACGGTCCTCGGGGGCGCGCTCGGCCAGCAGCCGGCGGGTGCGCGTGGCGGCCCGGTCCCACCAGGCGGTCAGCTCGCCGGGCGGCAGCCCTTCGCCCCGCCGGCAGCCGGCCGCGGTGAAGTCCTCGGCCGTCGCGTACGCGGACACGGCCTCGGCGAACGCGCGCGGCCCGCCCGCCAGCGTGTCCGCGGCGACCTCCTCGGTGTCGGCCAGATGCGCCACCTGGTCGGCGACGGTCCAGCCCGGCGCGGCGGAGGGCCGTCGCCAGTCCGGCTCCCCCAGGGTTGCGAGCAGCGCGGCGAAGTCCCGCTGCTCGTCGGCCAGATCGGCCGCCTCCGGCCGTTCCGGGGTCACAGCATCGCCACCGTTCCGGCCGAGCCGTCGACCCTGAGCGGACCGCCCGACGCCAGCCGCGCCAGTGCCGCCGCGCCCACCCCGGTGACACAGGGCACCCCCAGCTCACGGGCGACGATGGCGGCGTGGCACAGCATGCCTCCCTCGGCGGTGACCAGTGCGGCGGCCTGCGCCATCAGCGGCACCCAGTCCGGATCGGTCTGCTCCGTCAGCAGGACCGCGCCCGGCTGCCAGCCGGGATCGTCCACGTCCCGCAGCCGCAGTCCGCGCGCGGTGACCAGCCCGCCGGAGGCCGCGGTGCCGTGCACGACGCCCCCGCCGGCCCCGGCCCGCGGTCCGGCGGCGTCGCCCAACTCGGCGGTCATCGGCCGGAACTGGAGCCACACCGGTCCGGTGTCGAGGAGGGCGAACTCCAGGTCGGCGGGCACGCCCAGCGTCTCCTGGAGCGCGAGACAGGCCGCCCCGACCGGCCGTCCGCCGCTCTCCAGCGCCTCCCGCTCGGACCCGTCGGCCCGCCCCTGCTGGGTCCACTCCTCCCAGGCCGGGGTGACGGCACCGGAGACCAGCGCGTCGCCGCTGCCCGAGGTCCACTCCAGCCGTCCCCGTCCGGGCCCGCGGCCCAGCCACAGGCCGCTGCGCTCCGGGGCGCGGAACGGCTGGAGCAGCACCGCCATACCCACGTCGTGGTGGCCCTCCGCCAGCCTGCCCCGGTAGGCGGCGACCCGGTCGCTGCGCGCGGAGGCGCGCACGGCGGCGACCGCCTCGGCCAGTCCCCCGGCGGGGACGTCGAGTTCGCTGCGGAACATGCCCGCGTAGCTCAGGCCCGTGCCGTCCTCGACCGTGGCGGAGCTGCGTACGGCCCAGCGAGGTGCGGCAGCCGCGCACCGCGCGAGGTCCGCGTCGGCGGGTTCGGCGCCGACCGGGACCACCCAGGTGTCGGGGATCGCCGCACCCGCCCGCAGCAGCGCGGCGAGTCCGACGGCCTTGCCGCCGACCGTGCCCCGGTCACCGTCGCCGAGCGCGCCGGTGAGCCGGAGCACCGCCCCGGTGGCGCTCACCGGGGCGTCCTCGCGCGCTCCTCGTCCTCCCGCTCGATCCCCAGCGTGAGCAGCAGGTCGCGGTGGAGTTCCATCCAGACGTCGTGGTACGAGTCGCACAGGACGCCGGTGAACGCCTTGTGCTGCCCGGCCCGCAGGTCGGTCAGCGCGCGGGCCAGCCGGTCCGCACAGCGCCCGAACCGGGGGCGTACGGCGGCCAGGTGGGCGAGGATCGGCACGACCTGCTCGTGCACCGCGCCGAGTTCGCTCACCCGTGCCCCGTCGTAGGCGGCGTCGCGGTGGTCGTTGGTCGCGCCGTCGCGCAACTGCCAGCGGGTGCACAGCTCCTTGAACCGGTCGTTCAGCGGGAGGAAGCGCTCGTACTCCCGCCGGATCCGGTCCCGGGCGTCGTCCGCCAGGTCGTCGTCCATCAGCGCGGCGTGCCGCTGCCGGCCCTCGGGCGCGACGCGCCACAGTCCGCGCCGCTCCATGTGGGTGACGAGCCCGTCGGCCCGCAGCTTCTCCAGTTCGGCGAGTACGTCGTCACGTTCGTGCCCGGTGCCCGCCACCAGGAGGTCGGCGGATGCCATGCCCTTGAGGACCAGCAGGTGCAGGACGTCGAACGAGATGGTGTCGGGAAGCAAGGGATCTCCCGTCGTCATGGGGGGCGGGTCGTCGGGCGCGGCGGGTCAGGAGGGGCGGCCGGCGCGCAGTTCGTCCAGCAGTGCGACCAGGTCGCCCACCGTCGTCACCCCGGCCGCCCGGACGTTGTCCACCAAGGACACCTGGAAGCGCTCCTCCAGACCGAGCAGGATCTCCAGCGTGGCGAGCGAGTCGATCTCCAGGTCCTGGACGATCCGGTCCGACGGCCGCAGGTCCCGCCGGACCCGTTTCACCGCGGCGTAGACCTCCTCCAGTGCCCTGAGCGTCTCGGGGGACGTCGTGGTGTTGTCAGGACTGGTCAAGGATGTTCACCTCTCCGGTACTGCCGTTGATGGACACGGTCGTGCCCGGGGGCAACGAGGCCGCGCCCGGGTATCCCACGACGCACGGAATGCCGTACTCGCGGGCGAGGATGGCGATGTGCGACAGGTCGCTGCCGCGTTCGCTGAGCACTCCCTCGGCGAACGGGAGCAGCGGGGCGATGTCGGCGTCCGCCGACGCGCAGATGATGACGACGGGTTCGTCGGGCAGTTCCCCCTCCGGCGCCATCACCGTGCCGGCCCCGATGCCCGGGGCGACACCCCGCTGGACCTGCGGTGTCCGGCTGAGCCACGGGCGTATGACGCCGTCGTCGCCGCTGAGGTCGAGGTGTTCGGGCATCGGCGTGCCGAGCGCCGTCCGGCACGCCTCGATCCGCGGCCCGGCGCGCTCGACCAGGCCCGGCCGGGTCGAGAGATCCGTGAACTCGCGGATCGTCAGATACGGCCACAGCTCGGCGTCCTCGCCCAGCTGGGCGGCCAGGGCCGGCAGCAGCCGCCGGTAGACGTGCAGGGTGCGCATGGCGAGCGACTTGGAGTGCTCGCGGCCGGCCATCATCTCGCCGACCGCGACCGCCAGCGACCGCACGGTGCGGCTGCGCCACGGCGAGACCATCCCGGACAGCGCCTCGGCCGGATCGACCGGGGCCACGGCGGACTCGCTGCTGCCGCTCGCCACCTGCTTGTGCCGGACCGCGTAGTCCTTCCACGGTGCCTGCCCGTCCGCGACCTCGTAGAACGAGGAGGCCAGGAAGTCGCCCGGACCGTACGGGTCCAGGGTCGACGCGGCGGTGTGCAGCCGGTCCCAGACCAGTTCCCGGGGCCGGGTCAGCCAGTGCGCGATCTCGTCGCCGTGCCGCAGCAGCCTGCCGTAGACGCGGCGCTGGAGCGCGCGTACCGGCACCAGGCCGGCGGTCGTCAGGATGTGCGCCGCCCACGCCTCCTCCAGCACCGGAAGCGCGTCCCGCAGGACTCCCGACAGGGCGATCGGGCTGTTCGTGGTGGTCGCGGCGCGCAGCGCCCACTCCAGTTCCGCGACCCGCTCCTCCAGGGCGCGCAGCCGCGGTCCGACGTCGCGCAGTTCGCCGAGCAGCCTGGTGCTGCCGGCCCACTGCCGGACCCGTCCGGAGCGCAGCGCGGTCAGTTCCTCCGGGGAGTCGATGCCCTCGAAGTAGGCGTCGGTGACGTCGCTCGGGCGCAGCCCGGGGATGGAGGCGGAGAGATGACAGTACGCGGCGAGGTTGTGGTAGGGCCGGCAGCCGAAGTAGCCGACGAAGACGTAGTGGCCGCCCTCGGCCCAGGCGGGCCGGCCCCACAGCCGCTGCGCCAGGGCACGGGTGCCGCGCTCCATCGGGTCGCCCACCAGCGACCACGACATCGGCGACAGCCGCTGGGGCGCCACCTCGCCGAAGTTGCCCGCCGAGTAGATGCGGAAGTGCGGATGCGGGTCGGTGTCCACGGAGACGGGACGCTCGGTCACGTCAGGGCCTTCCTTTCCGCGCCGTCGCGCAGCGCCCGGCCGGTCGCGCCCAGGTAGTCGGGGTCGGGGACCGGCCAGGGCCCGGGGATCTCCTCGAGCACGTCCACGTCCAGGTCGAACCAGGGCTCGGTGTACTCGGCCAGTTCCCGCGGGGTGCCGACGCGTTCGCCGAGCAGCCGGGTGAACCGGCCCAACGGGCGGGCCTCCACGATCCTGGGGACCACGCCCCAGGGCCGGCACACCTCGGCGAAGACCTCCGCGAGGGTGGGCAGCGCCGGGTCGAACCAGGTCCAGGTCGCCCGGCCGATCGGGGTGGTCAGGGCCTTGACGACGATCTCCGCCGCCGAGGAGGCGTCGGTGACCCAGCACGGGAAGTCGCCGCGCCGGGCCAGATGCACCGGGTAGCCGGCGAGCAGGTGCGGGAACGCCACCGGCAGCCCGTGCCGGGTGTCCGGCCGGCCGCCGCGCGGATCGGGGCCCAGCACCGGGCCGAAGCGGACGACGCCGACGGGCAGTTCCAGGGCGTCGCGCACCAGTCGTTCGGCGCAGTACTTGCCGTACTCGTACCAGTTGCGGAACCGCTGGCCGGTGTACAGCTCGCGGTTGGTGATCCGTCCCTCGGCCCGGCCGAGCGCGAGCAGCGAGGAGACGTGCACGGCCTGTCGCAGCTCGGGCAGGTCGTGCAGGAAGGCCAGGGCGGAGCGCATCCCGTTGCCGTGGGTCTCCAGCACCTCACCGGGGCCGGAGGTCCAGGAGACCGATCCGAAGCAGAACACGACATGGGTGGTGTCCGCGCGGATCCGGGCCAGGTCGGCGGCGGACAGTCCGAGCCTCGGCATCCTCACGTCACCGCGCACCCCCTCGCCCACCGTGGACGTGCCGCCGCGCGACAGCACCCTGACCGTGGCACCGGACCGCTCGCACGCCTGTGCCACGGCCGTGCCCAGGAAGCCGGTGCCGCCCAGGATCAATACGTTCATGCCAGGAACCTCGACAATCCGCTGTCGGCGGGAGCCGTCGGCCGCTGCGGCTCGGGGAGGTCGAACAGCAGCCGGGCGAGGAGTTCGGTGGAGGGATCGGGCAGCGGCCCGTCGACCAGTTCGGCCAGCCGCCCGCGTTCCATCACCCGGTCGAGCCCGATGTAGCGCAGCCCGATGATGCTGTTGCGCCATGCCGGGGACAGCGGCAGATAGCGTTCGGCGTTGCCGGAGAGCCACAGCACCTGCTCGGCGGAGGCCGGCACGATCCGCAGCCACTTGCCGAAGGACTGCGGCGACAGGGCGCGGGCCACCTCCAGCAGACCGCGGATGGTCGGGGCCCGCTCGCCGGCCGACAGATGGGTGATGACGGGTTCGCGGCGGGGTCCCGAGCGGAGCAGCCCGGCGACCGCGTCGAGCAGCGTCCCGGCCGCGGTGTCGCGGGGCAGGACGTCGACCTTGGCACCGCGCATGGCGGGCAGCACCCGGCCCGGCAGCTCGTCCCACCGTTCGGCCAGCAGGTACAGCGAGTTGCGCCGGCGGGTCGCGCCGGTGCGCGAGTCGCCGAGCAGGGCGGCGACCCTGCTGATGAGGACGTCGGGGTCGCCGGGCGTGTGCATCCGCTCCAGCTCCCGTTCGGCGAGCCATTTGCTGTGTTCGTAGGCGGTGCGGTGGCGGTCGGGGCCCAGCGGGTTCTCGGCGATCCGGCCGAGGGTTCCGCCCGCGGCGAAGATCGAGGAGGCGTAGACGTGGACGATACGGCGGCCGGAGCGGCGCTGCAGTTCGCGGGCCACCTCGTGACCGCCTCGCGCGCCCAGCACGTTGACGGCGTACAGGTCGCGTCCGCTGCCCGCCCAGTTGGTGTCCCCGGCGAGGTTGACGACGGCGTCGACGCTGCCGGCCAGCTCGTCGAGGTCGGCCTCCGCGAGGCCCCAGAGGGGTTCGCGGACGTCTCCGGTGACCTGGGCGGAGGCCAGTGACGGGAAGGCGCGCCCGAAGGGGATCTGGCCCGGCCGGGCGCGTCGCACCAGGGGCACGATCCGCACACCGCGCTGGGGGGCGATCTCGGCGACCGCCGTTCCGAGTTGGCCGGTCGTACCGGTCAGCAGCAGCTTCATCCGAGATCGA
Organism: Streptomyces cadmiisoli; assembly: GCF_003261055.1. Taxonomy (NCBI): domain Bacteria; kingdom Bacillati; phylum Actinomycetota; class Actinomycetes; order Kitasatosporales; family Streptomycetaceae; genus Streptomyces; species Streptomyces cadmiisoli. The sequence goes on along the minus strand of NZ_CP030073.1, from coordinate 7,698,884 downwards.
CACTCTCGTCGTAGGCGGCGAAGTCGGGGACCAGTCCGCCGGCCACCAGCTCCCACATCATCTCGTCGGTGCCGCCGCCTATCCGGGCCAGCCGGGAGTCGCGCCACAGCCGGGACATCGGTGTCTCGTCCGGGAGGTAGCCGGGGCCGCCGAACAGGTGCATGCACTCGCTGGTGACCTCCTCGACGAACCGGGCCGCGGTGGTCTTGAGCGCGGCGATCTCGCGGGTGCCGCAGGCGCCCGGCACGGGCACGCCCTGGGCCGCTGTGTACACCGCGTAGCGCAGCGCCACGAGCCGGGAGGACATCTCGGCCAGCCGCAGGCGCAGCGCCTGCTGCTCGATGAGCGGCCTGCCGAACTGTTCGCGGCGCTGGAGGTGGGCGGTGGCCAGTCCGATGGCGCGGGCGGCGCCGCCGACGGCCTGGGCGGCGATGGAGAGCCGTTCGTGGTTGAGCCCGTAGGTCGCGGTCAGCAGCCCGCCGCCGGGCCGGCCGACCAGGGCCTGCTCGGGGACACGGGCGTCGATCGCCATCCAGGTGGTGTCCAGGCCCGATGTCCCGGCCTTGTTGTGGCGCTTGCGGGGTGTGAGGCCGTGGGCGGGTACGGCGAGCAGGCCGAGCCGTCCGGCGACCGGTCCCGAGCCCTCGTCCAGGCGGCACAGCACCAGGGCGATGTCGCAGACCAGGCCGAGGGACAGGTACTTCTTCTCACCGGTCACGTGCCAGCCGTCCGAGGTCCTGCGCGCGACGGTCGCCACTCCGTTGAGGTCGGAGCCGCCGGACGGCTCCGACGCCCCGAGGCAGCCCACGAGGCTTCCTCGCAGGGCCCGTTCCCGGTACCCGGCCAGCAGCGGGGTGTCGCCGAAGCGGGTGAGGACGGACAGCACCGTCTCGCAGTGCAGGCTGAGCCCGACCGACAGGCTCGCGCGCCCCAGCCGGCCGCTCTCCTCGGCGATGATCACGGCCAGCCCGGTGTCGCCGTACGGGTCGCGGGGGTCCGCCCCGGCCCAGCGCTCCTCGAACAGTCCGGCCGCGCCCAGCCGGGCCAGCACGTCACGGGGGAACAGGCCCTCGGTCTCGGCCCGTTCCGCGACCGGTTCGAAGGTCTGCCGCAGCAGTCCCCCGACCCGTTTGCGCGCCTCCTCCACCCGCTCGCCGAACGGCCCGGCGGTGAAGAGGCGGGAGGTCTCCGCCGGAGCGGCCACAGCACTCACGAGTCCTTACGCTCCTTCAGTCGACCTTCCAGATACGCCAGCCACAGCGAGCGGCGGCGCGGCTTGCGGCTGGAGGTCAGCGGGATCGTCCCCCGCTTGACGTTCAGCACCTCGGCCCGGCCCGCGGCACCGGTGAACGAGGTGACGGCGGACAGCGCGTCGTCCAGCCGGTCGCCCAGCGGCCGTTCGGTGACGATCAGCACCTTCGGCTCGCCGCGCACCACTCCGGCCACGACGGTCGCGTGGCGGCGGGAGATGATCCCGGAGGCCGCGAGTTCCATCTCGATGTCCTCGACGAACACGCTCTGACCGTTGATCTTCACGCTGTCGCCGAGCCGGCCGACCACATAGAGCTCGCCGTCGAGCATGAATCCGGCGTCTCCGGTGAGGAGCCGGCCGCCGTTCAGCCGGGCCAGGTCCTCCGGCGCGGCGTCCACATAGCCCTCCGCGACGGAGGGACCCTCGACGAAGATCTCGCCGAGCACGCCCTCGGGTTGCGGTGCGCCGTCCTCGTCCAGGATCTCCACGCGAGCGGGTGCCAGCGGCGGACCGCAGCTGACCTGCCAGTTCCAGGGTTCGGCTACCGGCTCGGTACCGAGGTCGACGACCTCGCTCACCTCCAGCTTCTCGCCCAGGCGCCGCTCCAGGCCGCCCACCCGCGCGAGCCGCGGCACGTCGCCCTTGCCGACACCGGTGACCGCGAGGGTGCCCTCGGCCAGTCCGTAGGCCGGCATCAGGGCGTGTACGGCGAACCCGTGCGGGGCGAGCAGACCGGCGAACCGGGCGATGACCGCGGGGTCGATCCGCTCGGCACCGCTGATCACCCCGGTCACCGCGGAGAAGTCCATGCCGTCGAGGTGGTCGGCGCGGACCGTGGCCAGCACGCGTTCGAACCCGAAGTTGGGCATGCACATGGAGGTGTACGGGGCGCGGCCGTACTCGGCGAGCCAGCCCGGGGTGTCCCTGATGAACTGCTCGGGACGCATCAGCGCGTGTTCCACCTGGAGGGTCAGCGCGCCCAGCAGACCGCCGACCAGCCCCATGTCGTGGTACAGCGGCAGCCAGGTGACGGCGCCGTGGCCCACGGGATCGATCCAGTTCTGGATCATCCGCAGATTGGTGGCCATGTTGGCCATCGAGATGCGCAGTCCTCGGGGCGACCCTCGGGAGCCGGAGGTGAACTGGAGCACGGCCAGGTCGCTCCGGGCACGCGGCGCGTCCTCGACGCGGTCGGAGTACTGCGGCGCCACCACCTCGGTGCCGCCGCCGATCCGTGCGACGCTCTCGGCCACGATGTCGTGGTAGCGCGGGTCGGCGACGACATGGCGCGGATGGATGCGCGCGGTGACGGCCTTCAGCTGCGTCTGGTAGCCCTCCCCCGCGCGCAGGGCGAGCGGCAGGGGCAGTACGGACGGGGTGGCGCCGATCGCGAGGACGCCGAAGAACTGGGTGACGAAGTCCTCGCCGCCCGGCACCACGAGCGGCACCACGTCGCCGGGGCGCACGCCGAGGTCGGCGAGGGCGGCGCCGGCGCCCAGGGAGCGGCGGGCCAGTTCCTGGTAGGTGCGCCGCTGCCAGGAGCCGTCGTCCAGCTTGAACCGTATGCCGCGTGTCGCGGACGGATTCTCCAGCCAGCCGACCAGACGGTCGTGGTCGGCGGTGTCGCGCTGCGACAAGGTGACTTCCCCCTTCACGTGGCCGGCCGGCCGGCCGGGTCGGCGGCGAGCAACCGCTTGGCCAGTTCCAGCCGTTGCACCTTGGCGGTCGCGGTGCGCGGCAGTTCGTCGAGGCTGAGCTGTACGGGCGGGCGCATGGCGGGCAGTCCCGCGGTGGCCTTCGCCCAGCGGTCGGGGTCCAGCGGGGCGCCGTCGCGGGTCACCACGACCGGGGTCGGCGCGCCCTCCCGACCGGGCACGACCACGACCTCCAGGAGCGCGTCGAGCCGTGACATCAGTACGTCCTCGGCCTCCAGGGCGCTGCCGAAGCCGGGGATGACGTCGACCTCGCGGTCGGAGACGTGCAGACAGCCCCAGCGTGTGCGGTATCCGACGTCGCCCATCCGCCACCAGCCGTCGTCGAGCTGACGCTGGAAGCGGGCCTCCTCACCGACGTAGGTGAGCGCCCGGCCGTCGGAGCGGACCTCGATGAAACCGGGGGTGCCGGGGCCGGGGGTGAGGCCGTCGCGGTCGACGACTCGGACCGCCGTCATCCCGGGGAACGGGAAGCCGACGCACCGGCCGTCGACGGACATCGCGCGCCGCCGCGAGGTGGCCCGGCCCACGGTGGGGCCGATCTCGCTCTGGCCGTACAACTGGAGGTGGAAGGGGCGCCTGCGGTGGGAGGCGCCCAGGATCTTCCGTACCGTCCGCGGGTGGATGGCGTCGAACGTGGAGCTCAGCGCCAGCACGTTGGACAGCGGCCCGCGCGGGTCGTCGGCCAGCGGCTCCCACTCCACGAAGGTGTTGGGGTGGGCCTCCAGGATGCCGGGTTTGACCTCGGCGAACAGGTCGGCGACCCGCTCGGGCGGGGCGTCCTTGAGGACGACGATCGGGAAGCCGCGCTCCAGCGCGATGGCGAGCGCGGTGACCAGACGGGAATGGACGAACGAGACCCGTACGGCGAGGGTCTCGCGGTCGCGTATCAGCAGCCGGGCGCCGAGCGCCTGCGGCCGGTAGCGGGCGCGCAGCGAACGGGACGTGTGCACCACGAGTTTGGGTGTGTCCGTGGTGCCGGAGGTGTGGGTGAGCAGGGCCGGACGGTCGGCGCGCGGCCGGGTGAACGGGCGGGGACGCGCCTCGGGATCGCGCCGCAGCGGGGTGGTGCCGTCGGCCTCGCCGGTGACGAGCAGGACGCCGGCGCAGCGCTTGACCACGTCGGGCGGCAGCCCGTCCACCAGCGTCTGCTCGTCGGTGATCAGGTGGGGCCGGTCGCAGCGCTCCAGCAACTGCGCGACGGTGTCGCCCCGGAGGGTCGGAGACAGGGCGACGGGGACCGCGCCGACGCGGGCGACCGCGCAGGTCAGCAGGAAGATGTCGAAGCAGTCCCGTTTGTGGACGGCGACCCTGTCACCCGGGCGCACCCCCACGTCGCGCAGCGCCGATGCCATTTCGCCGACCAGGTTCGCGCAGGCGTGGACGGTGAGGTCACTGCCCAGCTCGGGCGCGATGTCGAGTTCGTGGTCGAGGGTGATTCTCTGGTACGGCCGCTTCTTGGCGGCGTCGTCGAAGAAAGCCCCCAGGAACAGTCCCCTGTTCCCGATGCGTTGCAGAATCACGGTGGTGTCACCTTCCGCGTGCGTCCGCGCGCCGCCCTGTGTATGCGTTCTCTGCCGTCAGGAGTCGGATTCCAGCTGTGCTTTGATACGGGCGAGGGAGTGCCGCATGTCGCCGTGGAGTTTCTCAGCCCATTCGACGATGAATTTCTGTGCTGCACCGTCGTCCAGGTCGGCGAGGATTCCTCGCATTCCTTCGGTCAGTTCACCCATCCAGAAGGTGTGGGTCAGCGTACTTCCCTCGTCCGCCGGCGTGACCGTGAACGACCATACGCTCTCCTGCGGTCGGCCGCCGCTGTCGCGCATGGCCCAGCTGAACACCTCGGGCGGCGTCGACCGCACGATCTCGCATTCGGTGGTCCATTCGCCCCGCACGACGGGTGCCCAAGCAACCACCTCCGCTTTTCGGTGGTTGACGGCGGTGAAAACGGAACCGACGGCGGCCGGTTCTCCCTCGGTCCACTCACCGCCCTGGCATTCGGGACTCCATTCGCCGCTTCTGGTCAGGTCGCTGACATAGCCGAACACGGTCACCGGATCGGCGGCGACGGCGATCGAGGCGTCGACACGGAAGGTCTCCGTGGAACTCATGGATGTATCACCCCTTGAACGGGACGGTCAGATGGTCGAGCACCTGCGCGGTGGTGAGGACGGCGGCGCAGCACTGGGCGGCGTAGTCGAGTGCGGAGCCATGGTGTTCCGCGGTGAAATCGGCGACCGCGTCCGCCACGAGGAACGGCTCGATGTCGAGACTGAAGGCGTCGACCGCGGTCATCAGACAGCCCACGTGGGCGTACACACCACCGATGATCAGCTGATCCCGTCCCGAATTCCGGATGACGTCCCTGAGTTCGGACCGGACGAATGCGCTGTAGCGCCATTTGGTGAGCACCAGATCGCCGTCGGCCGGCCGCAGTTCCTCGACGATCGCGGTGTCGTGCGCCCGAGCCGACATGCCGGGACCCCAGAAGTCGTGCAGCAGGCCCCGCTGTTCGCGGTCCATGTCGCCGGGCTGGGCCGAGTAGACCACCGGCATCCCGAGCGCCACCGCGCGTTCCCGCAGGGCACGGGTGTTGGCCAGCAGCTCACCGTACGGGGCGCTGTCCGTGTCGTAGGCCGCGAGGAAGTAGGCCTGCATGTCGTGCAGGAACAGGACGCAGCGGTCCGGGTCGGGCAGCCAGTCGACGCGGTTCTTCGGCAGTTCGGAGGCGGTGGGCATCGGATAGGGGGCGATGGGGGGTATGCCCATGGTGTCTCCTCACACTCCCAGAATGGCGCCGCCGTCGACGCACAGGTCCTGCATGGTGATGTGCCGGGCCCGGTCGGAGGCGAGGAAGAGCACGGCGTCCGCGATGTCCTGGGGCTCGGCTATGCGGCGCAGCGGAATTCCGGTCCGGTAAGCGGCCGGAGAACCGTCGATCGTCACTTGCCGGTCGTTCTCCGCCGACCAGAGGGAGCGCAGCATGTCGGTCTCCGTCGAGCCGGGCGATACGACGTTGCACCGGATTCCGTGTTCGGCGAGTTCCAGCCCGAGGGACTTGGTGTAGAGGGTGGCCGCGGCTTTGGAGGCACCGTATGCCCCCATCTGCATGCGGGGAATCCGGGCCGCGTTGGAGGAGATCGTCACAATGGTTCCCGCGCGGCGTTCCCGCATGCGTGCGGCGACGGCCCGGGAACAGTGGAAGACCCCGTCGAGATTGACCGAGAACACGGCCCGCCAGTCGACGTCGGACATTCCCAGCATGGATCCCGAGCGGATCACTCCGGCGGCGTTCACCAGCAGGTCGACGGCGCCGAGTTCGTTCTCCGTGCGGTCGACGATCTCTTCGACCAGCACGCTGTCGGTGACATCGGCCGGGAATGCGACGGCTTTCAGGCCGTCCTCGGCGAGTTCCTCCACCAGACCGGTCAATCGCCGCGGATCCTTGTCCACGGCCGCCACCGTCGTTCCCCGCTCGGCGAGGGCCCGGACCACCGCGCTTCCTATCCCGCCGGCCGCGCCGGTCACCAGGGCTACCCGGCAACCGAATTCCTTGTCCTCGATCACGTTCTCACCTTCCACTGAAGAAGGGTGGCCGCCGGAGATCGGCGAATGACAGCGGCGGGGGTGCCACCGAGTCTACGGATTCCCACGCCTGAATCCAGGCGCCGGTATTCCGCACGACCCGAACGGAATTCAGGCATGCGGCGCCGAGACCGTACGACGCCGCTCTCCCGATCAGCGGTTTCGGCCCCGGCCGCGGTCAGCGGTCGGCCGCGCCACCGCCCGGCAGCGCCGGGCCCCGCAGCGCCCAGCCCAGCAGACCGGACAGCAGGTCGGTGCCGTGTTCGGTCAGCACCGACTCCACATGGAACTGGGTGGCGGCGAACCGCGGTCCGCGCAGCGCGTGCACCTCACCGGTCGCGGGGTCACGGCACAGCTCCACGGGTCCGCCGGCCGACGGCGAACGCAGCAGGTCCTGGTGGTGGCCGGCCGCGTAGGAGTTGTAGAAGCCGACCTGCTCCGGGTGCCCGAACAGGTCGATCCGGCGTCGGGTGCCCTGGTTGGGCCGCTCGCGGCGGTGCAGCGGCAGCCCGAGCAGGGCGCACAGCACCTGATGGCTGAGGCATTCCCCGACGAAGGGGATGTCGTCGGCCAGCAGACGGGTGATCAGGTCGGCGATCCTGCGGACCTTGGGGTCGTCGGCCGCCCGGGGGTCGCCCGGGCCGGGGCCCAGCAGGACGCAGTCGTACGCGCCGAGGTCGCCGGGGCGCACCGAGTGCCAGGAGCGGACGACGGCGTCCAGGCCGAGGGCCCGGGCCTGGTGGCCGAGCATGCCGGTGAACATGTCCTCCGCGTCCACGATGAGCACCCGTCCCGCGTCCGCCGGTGCGCGGGTCGCTGCGTGGTCCTCGTCCTCCTTGCCGAGCCAGAAGGCGGACAGTCCCGTGTTGCGGCGTTCGAGCGCGGCGGACACCTCCGGGGTGTGCGACAAGCGCGGTTCACCTGCCGCCGGGCCGGGCGGCGGGACGTGTCCCGGGTGCCGCTCCAGGCCGGTGGCGGACAGCAGCGCGTCCACCTTGGCCCAGGTCTCGGCGACCTCGGCGGCGGGCTCGGAGTCCCGTACCAGGGTGGCGCCCACATCGATCCGCACGGTGCCCTCCGGGCGGATCTCGGCGGTGCGGATCAGGATCGCGGAGTCCAGGGTGGCCCGGCCGGCCGGGTCCCGGCCGAGCAGGGCCAGGGCGCCGCCGTAGTACCCGCGGCCGGTCTGCTCGTGCCGGGCGATCACCCTGCACGCGTTCTCCAGGGGGCTGCCGGTGACGGTGGGCGCGAACATGGTCTCGCGCAGCACCTCGCGGACGTCCAGCGAACTGGGCCCCTCCAGCAGGTACTCGGTGTGTGCCAGCCTCGCCATCTCCCGCAGGTAGGGGCCGTGTGCGCGGGCCCCGCCCTCACAGACGCGGGCGAGCATCTTCAGCTCCTCGTCCACGACCATGAACAGTTCGTCGGTCTCCTTCTGGTCGCCGAGGAACTCCATGACGCCCGTCAGGTCCGGGCCGGTGGGCGGGTAGCGGTAGGTGCCGCTGATGGGGTTCATCCGCGCGGTGCCGTCGGCCACCCGGACGTGCAGTTCCGGCGAGGCGCCGACGAAGGTGCGGTCGCCGGTGTGCACCACGAACGTCCAGTAGGCGCCCGGTTCCATGGCGAGCAGCCGCCGGAAGACGGTCAGGGCGGCCTCGGGCCGGTAGTCGCGCAGGGTCGCCCGGAAGGACCGCCGGATGACGAAGTTGGATCCCTCGCCGGACCGGATCTCCTCGTCGATGATCTGCTGGACGACCTTCTCGTAGTCGTCGTCACCGATGTCGAACGCGCCGTCGCACAGGTCGACCTCGGTGTCCGGCAGCAGCTTCGCCGCATCCTCGGCGGACAGCGCGGCATGCCGGTCCACGGTCAGCGCGAGGATCGGTTCCCCGTCGTCGTTGCACGCGTAACCGCGTTCGGTGACCTGCCGGAAGGGGATGACCGCCAGGACGCCGGCCGGTCCCCGTCCCCCGTGCCCGGGGGACGGCAGGTCGGCCAGCGACCCGACTTCGGACACCGGTCCGGTCAGCACCTCCACCTGGGACGGGCCCTCCCCCGCTCTGCGCAGCAGGGCGAACGGGGGTGGGTCGGGCGTCAGCAGGGATTCGAGGAGGTCCTGGGCGTCCGGCTCACGGGAGCCCCTCACGATGCTGATCGTCATTCCTGCCTTCCCTGGGCGCCGAGACGTTGACCGCACGAGGCGATGGACACGGGCGAGTGGCACGGGGCGAGCGGGTGTCGGACGGTCGCGGCGTCAGCCCGACGCCTGATCGCGGGTGCGCTGCTCCAGTTCCGTCACGAAGCCCTGCCACGCCCGGCTGCACTCACGAGCGGCGATGGCGATGCACTCCACCCGGTGCAGCGGGACGTTGTCGCTGATCCGGGTCCACTCTTGCGGCCCCACCGTGCAGGCGTCCAGCAGACGCAGCAAGGTGCGGCCGGACTCGGAGAACCGCAGGGAGGGGTCCTTGCGCAGGCTGTTGACCAGTTCGGCGAGGTCGGGGCCCTGGTGGGGGCCGGGGTCGATCCGGGACACCTGCCGCGGTTCCGGCGGCGCCCCGCTCACCGTGTCGCCCGGGAGCGTGTCGGCGGGGGCCGGGTCGGGCCGTGCGGGTCCGGCGAGCGCCTCGCCGCGCCGCATCCGGTCCCGGACGTCGCGCACGGTCGCCGGGCTGACCCCCGCCTCCCGGGCGACGGCGCGCAGCGAGACGCCGGGACGCTCGGTGAGGATGCGGCCGGCCAGGACGCGCCCCTCCGCGGCGTCGACCGGGCGTTCCCGGCCGTCGCGCCCGAGCCGGGTGGGCGACTGGGGAATTTCCCCACTTGCCCGGCGCCGGATCGCGCCGACGGTCTTGTGGGAAAGGCCGGTGATCGAGGCGATCCGCCGGTCGGACCACTCCGGGTGGGTGTTGATGATACGTTCGGCGGCGGCATTCCTGTCGGAACGCGGCAGCGGAAGACCGTGGGAGACATTCGCCTTTACCGCGAGTACAAACGCTTCGTCGTCATCGCAATCGCAGAAGATCGCCTTGATTTTGCTCTGACCGCGGAGTTCCGCGGCGTGCACCCGATGCATACCGTCGATGACATGCATCGTCCTGCGGTTCACGAGAATGGGCGGGAGTTCGGCATCCGAATCGGCCAGGAGACGTACATGCTCCCGGTCCGCACCCGAAATCCGGGGAGAATCGAAATGCGTTAATTCGCCGAGCGACACTAATTCAATGCGTTGTTGTCCGAGGATTTCTTCGGTGAGTACTTCGGTGAGTTCTCCGGTGTCAGCCAGCAGCTGACCTTTCATGAGCGTGTCCCCCTGTTGATTCGTGGCTCCATGCGAAGACAGCGACAAAAGGAGGCGTACTACCCGTACGGGGCCGGACTCCGACGGGCCGGCCCGACCACACCGACGCGCAGGTGAATGAACTTCGGACTCAAGGCCACCCCCGTGGACTTCCGCCTGACCCTCTACCTCGCGAAATGCCGACCCGCACGAATACGGCACACGACTTCCGGAGCTTCCCGCGCCCGCCCGGCCGGCGCCGTCCGTCAAAGTCCACATTTCGCATCGTGGTGAACATCAGTTCCAAGGCATTTGGAACCTATCAGCCGCCGGACACGCCACGCAACCGAAACGTTATGAACGCATTGCATTGCCCGGAACCGCAGGCGCCCTGCGAGGTCGCCGCACCCAACCGGTACTGCCCCATCGCTGTCAAGACCTCACCCGAGGATATGTCAGGACTCTTCTGCGACCGGTGGCGCCCACCGAATACCCGCGAAATGTGAAATGCTTGTTCGCCACACCTGAGAAGGTGTTGAACAGCTTGCGGAACATTGAATTCCGCCACCGTCGCGTTCATCCGTCCCGCCCCCTCGGCGTCCGGGACGGCACCCGCCCGGTCCCGGAACAAGGATGGAGAATCCGCATGAACGGCGACATGGAGGTCTGCATTGTCGGTGCGGGCCCGCGTGGATTGTCGGTGCTGGAGCGACTGTGTGCGAACGAGCGGGCGGCACCGTCGTCGCCGGCCGTTCTCGTGCATCTCGTCGACCCCTGGCCGCCGGGCGCCGGACAGGTGTGGCGGACGGACCAGTCCCGCCATCTGCTGATGAACACGGTGGCCTCGCAGGTGACCGTCTACTCCGACGAGAGCACCCGCATCGCCGGTCCCGTCGAGCCAGGCCCCGGCCTGTACGAGTGGGCGAAGCAACTGGCGCTGCTGGGACCGCTCGACGACCGCGAGGGCTACGGCGAGGAGACACTGGCGGAGGCGAGGACGCTCGGCCCGGACTCCTACCCGACCCGCGCCTTCTACGGCCACTACCTCAACGACTGCTTCCGCCGCATCGTCGCGGGCGCGCCGGAACACGTCAGCGTACGGGTGCACACCTCACGAGCGGTGGCGATGGCCGACACCCACGGGATTCCCGGTGGGCCTCAGGGTGTTCGACTGGCGAACGGTACGCGGTTGAACGAGCTGGACGCCATCGTGCTGGCGCAGGGACATGTGCCGAGCGGGCTCACTCCGCGGCAGGAGCGTACCGCGACACTCGCGCGGATTCACTACCTGACGTACGTCACCCCCGCCAATCCGGCGGACGTCGACCTGCGCGGCATCGGTCCGGGCGAACCGGTCCTCCTGCGCGGGCTGGGACTCAACTTCTGCGACTACATGGCGCTGTTGACGCTGGGGCGCGGCGGTTCCTTCCACCGGAAGGACGGCCGGCTGGCGTACCGGCCGTCCGGGCGGGAGCCCGCGCTCTACGCCAGCTCGCGGCGCGGCGTGCCCTACCACGCGCGGGGCGAGAACCAGAAGGGACCGTTCGGCCGGTACCGGCCCCGGCTGCTGACCGCCGAGCACGCGGCCGAGTTGCGGGCCCGCGACGGGGACGAGCGGCGGGTGCACTTCGGCACCGACCTGTGGCCGCTGGTCTGCCGCGAGGTGGAGAGCGTCTACTACGCCGCGCTCCTGCACGCACACGGCCGGGGCGCGGAGTGCGACGCGTTCACCGAGCGCTTCCTGGCCGTACCCGGGGACGGCGACACGTCGGCCGTGCTCGACGAGTTCCGCTTCTCCGCCGCGGACCGCTGGGACTGGGAGCGCATCGCCCAGCCGTGCCGCGGACAGCGGTTCGCGGACCGGACGGAGTTCCGCCGCTGGCTGCTGGACCACCTGCGCGACGATCTCGCCGCGGCGCGGGCCGGGAACGTGCAAGGGCCCCTGAAGGCGGCCCTCGACGTCCTGCGGGACCTGCGCAACGAGATCCGGCTGGCCGTGGACCACGCGGGCCTGGAGGGCGATTCGCACCGCGACGACCTGGAGGGGTGGTACACCCCGCTGAACGCGTATCTGTCCATCGGTCCGCCCGCCTCACGGGTCGAGGAGATGATCGCGCTGATCGAGGCGGGGCTGCTGGAGCTGACCGGGCCGGGAACGGAGATCCGCTTCGACACCGCGAACCCGTCGTTCGTGGCGGAGTCGGCCGTCGTACCGGGGCCGCCGGTCAGGAGCCGGGTGCTGATCGAGGCCCGTCTCCCCGAGCCCGACCTGCGCCGTACCCACGACCCGCTGCTGCGGCACCTGCTGGCCACGGAGCAGATAGGGCCGTACCTGGTCCGCAGCAGCCGTGGTGCCGCCTACGAGACCGGCGGTCTGGCCGTGACCGAGCGGCCCTATCACCTGCTGGACGCGCGCGGCCGTCCCCATCCGCGGCGGTTCGCGTTCGGTGTGCCGACCGAGGGGGTGCACTGGGTGACCGCGGCGGGCGTGCGGCCGGGCGTGGACTCGGTGACGATCAGCGACTCGGACGCCATCGCGCGGGCGGTGACGGGGCTGCGGCCGGTGGCCCATGTGCCGCCCTCGGTACGGCGGACCACCACGGACACCGACCTCACGGGAGTGATCGTATGAGCGTGCTGAACGGCGGGTCCGCGGGCCCGCTGCGGGACACCGGTCTGCTCTCACCGGTACGGGCCGGCACGCCCGCGGAGGCGGCGGTGTCCGACGAGGCCTGGCTCCAGGCCATGCTGGACGCCGAAGCGGCGCTGACGCGGGCGCAGGCGGGGCTCGGGCTGGTACCGCCGGAGGCCGCGCGGACGATCACCCGGCTGGCCCGCGGCGAGCTGCTGGACCCGCGGGCCGTCGCCCTGACGGCCCGGGAGACGGCCAACCCGGTGGTCGGCCTGGTGCAGGCGCTGAGCAGGCTGGTGGAGAAGGAGGACCCGGCCGCGGCGGAGTACGTGCACCGGGGTTCGACCAGCCAGGACGTACTGGACACCGGGACGATGCTGGTGGCCGCCCGGACCCTGCGCATCATCCGCTCCGATCTGGCGCGGGCGGCGGCCGCACTGGCCGGGCTGGCCCGGGACCACCGTGACACCCTGATGGCGGGCCGGACGCTGACGCTGCACGCGGTACCGACCACCTTCGGGCTGAAGGCCGCGGGCTGGCGCCAGTTGCTCCAGGACGCCGACGCCCGGCTGGGGCAGGTGCTGGACGGACTCCCGGTGTCGCTCGGCGGCGCGGCCGGGACACTGGCCGGCTACCTGGAGTACGCCAGGATCGACGGCCGCGCCGGAACGGACACGCACGTCGACGCCGCCCGCCATGTGGCCGTGCTGACGGAGGCGTTCGCCGCGGAGACCGGGCTCTCGGCCGGCCCGGCGCTGCCGTGGCACGCGTTGCGCAGCCCGGTCGCGGACCTCGCGGCGGCACTCGCCTTCACCGCCGGCGCCCTGGGGAAGATGGCGGTGGACGTGCAGTCGCTGGCCCGGACGGAGGTCGGCGAGGTCGCCGAACCCACCGTCGCCGGCCGCGGCGCCTCCTCGGCCATGCCACAGAAGCGGAATCCGGTGCTGGCGACGCTGATGCGCAGTGCCGCGCTCCAGGTGCCGGTGCTGGCGGCGGGCCTGACGCAGTGCCTGGTCGCGGAGGACGAGAGGTCCGCCGGCGCGTGGCATGCGGAGTGGCTGCTGCTGCGGGAGTGCCTGCGGCTGACCGGCGGCGCCGCGCACACCGCCGTGGAACTCGCCGCGGGCCTCCAGGTGCGACCGGAGCGGATGCGGCGCAACGTGGCCCTCACCGGCAGCGCGCTGGTCTCGGAGCGGCTGGCCGCCGTACTGGCGCCGCGGCTCGGCAAGGCGGCCGCGAAGCGACTCCTGACCTCGGCCACGGAACTGGCCGCCGGGTCGGATCGCCCGCTGCCAAAGGTGCTGGCGGAGCTGCCGGAGCTGACCGGCGCGTTCGATCCGGACGAGCTGGCGCGCCTGTGCGATCCGGCGCACTACACGGGTGCGGCCGGCGCGCTGGTGGACCGCGCGTTGAGCCGGCCGTAGCCCGCTGACGACGCGCCCGGGGCCGTGCGCGGCCCGTCCGGCGCGCGGCGCACCCCGCCCGGGGCGTCGGCGCCGGGCGGAGCATGCCGTGCGCGACTCCCCCGTCCCCGTTAGCGTGCTGTCCCGGGTGTTCGGACCCGCGCGTGCGGGCGCGCTGTGGAGCGGGGAGGCGGCATGACCGAGGAGGGCAAGGCGCGGAGGCTGCCCCGGAGGACGTACGAGAAGGAGTTGCTGCGCCTCCAGACGGAACTGGTCAAGCTCCAGGAGTGGGTACGGGCGGAGGGCGCCCGGCTGGTCGTCGTCTTCGAGGGGCGGGACGCGGCCGGCAAGGGCGGCACCATCAAGCGGGTCACCGAGCACCTCAACCCCCGTGTCGCCCGGATCGCCGCGCTGCCCACACCGACCGAGCGCGAACGCACCCAGTGGTACTTCCAGCGCTACGTCGAGCAGCTGCCGGCGGGCGGGGAGATCGTGCTGTTCGACCGGTCCTGGTACAACCGGGCCGGTGTCGAGCACGTGATGGGCTTCTGCACGCATGAGGAGTACCGGCTCTTCCTGCGCCAGTGCCCGATCTTCGAACGGATGCTGGTGGAGGACGGGATCCTGCTGCGCAAGTACTGGTTCTCGGTCAGCGACGACGAGCAGCTCGACCGGTTCCGGCGCCGGCTGGACGACCCGCTGCGGCGCTGGAAGCTGTCGCCGATGGACCTGGAGTCGGTCACCCGCTGGGAGGCGTATTCGCGGGCCAAGGACGAGATGTTCGTCCATACCGACATCACCGAGGCGCCCTGGTTCGTCGTGGAGAGCGACGACAAGCGGCGGGCCCGGGTGAACATGATCGCCCACCTGCTGGACTCGGTGCCCTACCGCCGGCCCGAGGAGGCGCCGTCGATCCTCGCGCTGCCGCCGCGCCCGCCCTCCACCGGCTACCAGCGCCCGCCGCGGGACCTGCAGACCTACGTCCCCGACCACGCCGCCGGTCTGTGAGCGGCCCCGTGCGCCGGAGCCCCGGGCCGACGTCCGAGCCGCTCCCCGGTGCCGGGCAGCGGCTCGGACGCGGGCGGGCCCCGGTCAGGCTCCGACGTAGGCCGCGAGGTGCTCCCCGGTGAGGGTCGAACGGTCGGCGACCAGGTCGGCGGGCGTGCCCTCGAAGACGATCCTGCCGCCGTCGTGGCCGGCGCCCGGGCCGAGGTCGATGATCCAGTCGGCGTGGGCCATGACGGCCTGGTGGTGCTCGATGACGATCACCGACTTGCCGGATTCGACGAGCCGGTCGAGCAGGCCGAGCAGCTGCTCGACGTCGGCGAGGTGGAGGCCCGTGGTCGGCTCGTCCAGGACGTAGACACCGCCCTTCTCCGCCATGTGCGTGGCCAGCTTGAGGCGCTGCCGCTCACCGCCGGACAGCGTGGTCAGCGGCTGGCCGAGGCTCAGGTAGCCGAGGCCGACGTCCATGAGCCGTTCCAGGATCTTGTGCGCGGCCGGGGTGCGCGCCTCGCCGTCGGCGAAGAACTCCTCGGCCTCGGTCACCGACATCGCGAGCACCTCGCTGATGTCGCGTCCGCCGAGGTGGTAGTCCAGCACCGAGGCCTGGAACCGCTTGCCCTCGCAGTCCTCGCAGGTGGTGGCGACGCCGGCCATCATCGCCAGGTCGGTGTAGATCACACCGGCGCCGTTGCACGTCGGGCATGCGCCCTCGGAGTTGGCGCTGAACAGGGCCGGCTTCACCCCGTTGGCCTTGGCGAAGGCCTTGCGGATCGGGTCGAGCAGTCCGGTGTAGGTCGCCGGGTTGCTGCGCCGCGAGCCGCGGATCGGGCTCTGGTCGACCGACACGACGCCCTCTTCGGCGGGGACGGAGCCGTGCACCAGCGAGCTCTTGCCGGAGCCCGCGACGCCGGTGATCACGCAGAGCACCCCGAGCGGGATGTCGACGTCGACGCCCTGGAGGTTGTTCGCGGTCGCGCCGCGGATCTCCAGCGCGCCGGTGGGCTTGCGCACCGACTCCTTGACGGTGGCCCGGTCGTCGAGATGGCGGCCGGTGACGGTGTCGCTGGCCCGCAGACCGTCGACGGTGCCCTCGAAGCAGACGGTGCCGCCCGCCGTGCCGGCACCGGGGCCGAGGTCCACGACGTGGTCGGCGATCGCGATGGCCTCCGGCTTGTGCTCCACGACCAGCACCGTGTTGCCCTTGTCGCGCAGCCGCAGCAGCAGGTCGTTCATCCGCTGGATGTCGTGCGGGTGCAGACCGATGGTCGGCTCGTCGAAGACGTAGGTGACATCGGTGAGCGAGGAGCCGAGGTGGCGGATCATCTTCACGCGCTGGGCCTCGCCGCCGGAGAGGGTGCCGGCCGACCGGTCGAGCGAGAGGTAGCCGAGGCCGATCTCGGTGAACGAGTCGAGGGTGCCCTGGAGCGCGGTGAGCAGCGGCGTCACCGACGGCTCGTGGACCCCGCGGACCCACTCGGCCAGGTCGCGGATCTCCATCCCGCACGCGTCGGCGATGCTGATCCCGGCGATCTTCGACGAGCGGGCGCCCTCGCTGAGCCGGGTGCCGTCGCACTCGGGGCAGGTGGTGAAGGTCACGGCCCGCTCCACGAACGCCCGGATGTGCGGCTGCATCGCCTCCTTGTCCTTGGACAGGAACGACTTCTGGATCTTGGGGATCAGCCCTTCGTAGGTGAGGTTGACGCCGTTGACCTTCACCTTGGTCGGCTCACGGTAGAGGAAGTCGTGCATCTCCTTCTTGGTGAACCGGCGGATCGGCTTGTTCGGGTCGAGGAAGCCCGACTCGGCGTAGATCCCCACCGTCCACACGTTGTCCGACTTCCAGCCGGGGATGGTGAACGCGCCCTCGGCGATCGACTTGGAGTCGTCGTAGAGCTGGGTGAGGTCGATGTCGGAGACCTTGCCGCGGCCTTCGCAGCGGGTGCACATGCCGCCGGTGCGGGTGAAGGTCGCCTTCTCCGCCTTGGTCTTGGCACCGCGCTCCACGGTGATCGCGCCGCTCGCCCGGACCGTGGCCGTGTTGAAGGAGTACGCGCTGGGCGGGCCGATGTGCGGCTGCCCGAGCCGGCTGAACAGGATGCGCAGCATCGCGTTGGCGTCGGTGGCGGTACCGACGGTGGAACGGGGGTCGCCGCCCATCCGCTGCTGGTCGACGCTGATCGCCGTCGTCAGACCGTCGAGCACGTCGACCTCGGGCCGGGCCCGGTTCGGCATGAAGCCCTGCAGGAAGGCGCTGTAGGTCTCGTTGATCAGCCGCTGCGACTCGGCGGCGATCGTGTCGAACACCAGGGAGCTCTTGCCCGAGCCGGAGACGCCGGTGAACACCGTCAGCCGGCGCTTCGGGATCTCGATGCTGACGTCCTTGAGGTTGTTCTCGCGCGCGCCGTGCACACGGATCAGGTCGTGGCTGTCGGCAGCGTGCGGCGCAGGCGGCTGCGGCTCCGGCGTCGTGGCCATGCTCATCGTGTCTCCATCTGTTGCGCGGGGCCGCCTGCACGGCCTTCCTCGGCGTCGCCCCGGCTCGTCGCGAGCGGCGTCACGCGGTGGGGCTGGTCTGTCTTCGTCGGCGCCGTCACGGCGACGGTCCGCCGTCCGCCTGATCTGCGGGGCCGCGCGGCGCTCACGGCCGCGGCGTCGGACCGGTCGGCGACCGTGGCGCATACTAGCCCGCGGTCGGGCAAGCTTGTTCGTCTCCCGGCGAACCCCGCTGCGACGCGGGACGCCGTGGGTGCCGTGCACGCGGCGGCCACCGGTCCGCAGGCACCGGTACCGGGCGGGTCCGGTCGGTGGCGCGCGCAGCGGGCGGTCCGCGCCGCGCTCGCCGAAGTGCTCAGCGCGGCTGCTGGACGCGGATCAGGTTCCCGGCCGGATCACGCACGGCGAAGTCGCGCACACCGTAGGGCTGATCGGTCGGCTCCTGGACGACCTCGGCGTCGCCGGCCTGAAGCCGCTCGAAGGCGCCGTCCAGGTCGGCGGTGGCCAGGACGATCCCGGCGTAGGTGCCCTTGGCCATCATCTCGGTGATGACGCGGCGCTCGTCGTCGGTGACGCCGGGGTCGGCACTGGGCGGGGTCAGCACGATCGATGTGCCGGGCTGGCCGGACGGGCCGACGGTGATCCAGCGCATCCCGTCGTATCCGACGTCGTTGCGGACCTCGAAGCCGAGGGCGTCGCGGTAGAAGGCCAGGGCGGCCTCGGGGTCGTCGTGGGGGAGGAAGCTCGCGTGGATGGTGAGGTTCATGGCCGTCACGCTAGGGGCGGCCCGGCAGCGGCGCTTCTCGATTCCTGACCGGTCTGGTGACCTGCTTCGCCACACAGGACGGCAGGCCCTGCGTCGCCTGTGCCGCCTGCTGCCGATAGGTGCTGGGCGGCATGCCGACGAGTTCGGTGAAGCGCGTGCTGAAGGTGCCCAGCGACGAGCAGCCGACCTCGAAGCAGACCTCGGTGACGCTGAGGTCACCCCGGCGCAGCAGGGCCATGGCCCGCTCGATGCGCCGGGTCATGAGGTAGGCGTACGGCGACTCGCCGTAGGCGAGCCGGAACTGGCGGCTGAGGTGCCCGGCCGACATGTTCACCCCGCGGGCGAGCGCCTCGACGTCCAGCGGCTGCGTGTACTCGCGGTCGATCCGGTCGCGCACGCGGCGCAGCCGCGCCAGGTCGCGCAGATTCCGGGCCGGGGAGGTTCTGCTGGTCACCCGTGAAATCGTGCCACAGCGCGCGGGCGGACGGTCGGGTACCGGCACGGGGATCATCGGTCGGGTACGGCCGGCACGTCGGGCGGGTCCTCGCGCGGTGCGGAACCGGTTGCCCGGGTGGCGTTGTCCTGGGCGGCTCCCGCGCCTCCCGCGCCTCCCGCGCCTCCCACGGCTTCCCGGCACGGCGGTCCGCGGCCGGGCAGCCGCTCAGCGCCCGGAGCCGCCCTCCACCAGACGCCGCAGGGAGGGCAGCAGCGCGTCGAGGTCCTGCCCCGTCCGGAAGGCGACCACGGTGGTGCCGTCGCCCGTGCTCTGCTGGGCGGAGGGGGCCGGGAACAGCGCGAGCACCTCGCTCATCGCCTCGTCGACCTCCGTCACCGGGTCCGAGGACTCGCCCCGCAGCCACCGGCGCAGCACATGGTTGTGGGCGGCGACGACGGACGCCGACATCAGCTCGGCCCGCAGGGACGCCGACTGCGTGGGATCGCCCATCCACTCCGCGATGAACTCGCGGAACAGCCGCTGGTAGCGCGCCCCGCTCGCGATCTCGCGATCCCGCAGGGCCGCCACCTTGCTGGTCAGGGCGTAGCGCCGGCGCGCCAGGTCGCCCTCTTCGAGGTAGTGCAGGAGCACCAGGCGAACCGCGTCCGACACCGCGACCAGGGCGGTGCTGTTGCTGGAGGTCGCCAGCCGGTCCCTGATCAGTTCCAGCAGCCGGTCGTGGTCGGGGAAGATGACCGCTTCCTTGGACCGGTAGTGCCGGAAGAACGTGGTACGCCCCACACCGGCCCGTTCGGCGATGTCGTCGACGGTGGTCTGCTCGTATCCGCGCTCGTCGAAGAGGGCGAAGGCGGCGTCCGCCAGTCGGATCCGCGCGGGTGTCTTGCTCATGACCGCTCATCCTCTCCCGTCCCGGCCACCCGGAAACACTTGCTCCTTACAACGGTACTGAGTACCGTAAGCCAGAGATTCAGTACCAGAGCAGGTCCGTGCGGATTCCGCGGCACGGAGCGGGTCCGGACCACGATCCGGCGCTCCACGGCGGGCGGCTCCCACGGACCGCATCCGGGTGGAGCGACGAGTGACCGAGATCGACATTCGTACGACCGCGGGCAAGCTCGCGGACCTTCAGCGCCGCATCCAGGAGGCGACGCACGCCGGTTCGGAACGCGCGGTCGACAAACAGCACGCCAAGGGCAAACTGACGGCCCGTGAGCGGATCGATCTCCTGATGGACGAGGGATCCTTCGTCGAACTCGACGAGTTCGCCCGGCACCGCTCCACCAACTTCGGCCTGGAACACAACCGCCCCTACGGCGACGGCGTCGTCACCGGCTACGGCACCGTCGACGGCCGCCCCGTCGCCGTCTTCTCCCAGGACTTCACCGTCTTCGGCGGCGCCCTCGGCGAGGTCTACGGCCAGAAGATCGTCAAAGTCATGGACTTCGCCCTCAAGACCGGCTGCCCCGTCATCGGCATCAACGACTCCGGCGGCGCCCGCATCCAGGAAGGCGTCGCCTCCCTCGGCGCCTACGGCGAGATCTTCCGCCGCAACACCCACGCCTCCGGCGTCATCCCCCAGATCAGCCTCGTCGTCGGACCCTGCGCCGGCGGAGCCGTCTACTCCCCCGCCATCACCGACTTCACCGTCATGGTCGACCAGACCTCCCACATGTTCATCACCGGCCCCGACGTCATCAAGACCGTCACCGGCGAAGACGTCGGCTTCGAAGAACTCGGCGGCGCCCGCACCCACAACACCACCTCCGGCGTCGCCCACCACATGGCCGGCGACGAGAAGGACGCCATCGAATACGTCAAACAGCTCCTGTCCTACCTGCCGTCCAACAACCTCACCGAACCCCCCGCCTTCCCCGAGGAAGCCGACCTCACCCCCACCGACGAGGACCACGCACTCGACACCCTCGTCCCCGACAGCGCCAACCAGCCCTACGACATGCACACGGTGATCGAACACATCCTGGACGACACCGAATTCTTCGAGACCCAGCCCCTGTTCGCCCCCAACATCCTCACCGGCTTCGGCCGCGTCGAAGGCCGCCCCGTCGGCATCGTCGCCAACCAGCCCATGCAGTTCGCCGGCTGCCTCGACATCACCGCCAGCGAAAAAGCCGCACGCTTCGTCCGCACCTGCGACGCCTTCAACGTCCCCGTCCTGACCTTCGTCGACGTCCCCGGCTTCCTGCCCGGCGTCGGCCAGGAACACGACGGCATCATCCGCCGCGGCGCCAAACTCATCTACGCCTACGCCGAAGCCACCGTCCCCCTGATCACCGTCATCACCCGCAAAGCCTTCGGCGGCGCCTACGACGTCATGGGCTCCAAACACCTCGGCGCCGACCTCAACCTCGCCTGGCCCACCGCCCAGATCGCCGTCATGGGCGCCCAGGGCGCCGTCAACATCCTCCACCGCCGCACCATCACCGACGCCGACGACCCCGACACCACCCGCACCCGCCTCATCACCGAATACGAAGACACCCTCCTCAACCCCTACATCGCCGCCGAACGCGGCTACGTCGACGCCGTCATCATGCCCTCCGACACCCGCCGCCACATCGTCCGCGGCCTACGCCAACTCCGCACCAAACGCGCCACCCTGCCCCCGAAGAAACACGGCAACATCCCCCTGTGACCCCGGAGCCACCCATCACCGGAGCCCGGCCCCCGTTCCCGCGCACCCGCACCGCGAAGATCCGATCGGAGAGACCATGAACACCGTCCGCGAGGCGGCCCTGCTTCCTGACGCCGGGGAGTCGGCATGCTGACCAAGGTGCTCATCGCCAATCGTGGCGAAATCGCTGTCCGCGTGGCCCGGGCGTGCCGGGATGCCGGCATCGCGAGCGTGGCCGTCTACGCCGACCCGGACCGGGACGCTCTGCATGTCCGCGCCGCGGATGAGGCGTTCGCTCTGGGCGGTGACACCCCGGCGAGCAGCTACCTCGATTTCGAGAAGGTGTTGCGGGCGGCGCGGGAGTCGGGTGCGGACGCGGTCCATCCGGGGTACGGCTTCTTGTCGGAGAACGCGGAGTTCGCGCAGGCGGTGCTGGACGCAGGGCTGGTGTGGATCGGTCCGCCGCCGCAGGCGATCCGGGATCTGGGGGACAAGGTCGCCGCCCGGCACATCGCGCAGCGGGCCGGGGCGCCGCTGGTGGCGGGGACGCCGGATCCGGTCTCGGGTGCGCCCGAGGTGGTGGCGTTCGCCGAGGAGCACGGTCTGCCGATCGCGATCAAGGCGGCGTTCGGTGGTGGCGGGCGCGGTCTGAAGGTGGCCCGCACGCTGGAGGAAGTGCCGGAGCTGTACGAGTCGGCGGTACGTGAGGCGGTGGCCGCGTTCGGCCGGGGCGAGTGCTTCGTCGAGCGGTACCTCGACAAGCCCCGGCACGTGGAGACCCAGTGCCTGGCCGACCGCCACGGCAACGTCGTGGTGGTCTCCACGCGTGACTGCTCGCTGCAGCGCCGCCACCAGAAACTGGTCGAGGAAGCCCCCGCGCCGTTCCTGTCGCCGGCGCAGGTCCAGGAGCTGTACCGGGCCTCGAAGGCGATCCTGAAGGAGGCCGGCTACGTCGGTGCCGGCACCGTGGAGTTCCTCGTCGGCACCGACGGCACCATCTCCTTCCTCGAGGTCAACACCCGCCTCCAGGTCGAGCACCCGGTCACCGAGGAAGTCGCCGGGATCGACCTGGTCCGTGAGATGTTCCGGATCGCCGACGGCGAGGAACTCGGCTACGACGACCCGCCGCTGCGCGGACACTCCTTCGAGTTCCGCATCAACGGCGAGGACCCCGGCCGCAACTTCCTGCCCGCCCCCGGCACCGTCACCGCCTTCACCCCGCCCACCGGCCCCGGAGTCCGCCTGGACGCAGGAGTCGAGTCCGGCAGCGTGATCGGCCCGGCCTGGGACTCCCTGCTCGCCAAACTGATCGTGACCGGCCGCACCCGCGCCGAAGCACTCCAGCGCGCCTCCCGGGCGCTCGCGGAGTTCCAGGTCGAGGGCATGGCCACCGCGATCCCCTTCCACCGCGCCGTGGTCACCGATCCCGCCTTCGCTCCCGAGCTGTCCGGATCGGACGATCCCTTCACGGTCCACACCCGCTGGATCGAGACCGAGTTCGTCAACGACATCAAGCCCTTCGCGTCGCCGGCCGACACCGACACCGACGAGGAAGCCGGCCGTGAGACCGTCGTCGTCGAGGTCGGCGGCAAGCGCCTGGAAGTCTCCCTGCCCGTCTCGCTGGGCATGTCCCTGGCCCGGACCGGCCTGGCCGCCGGCGCCAAACCCAAACGACGCGCCGCGAAGAAGTCCGGCCCCGCGGCCTCCGGCGACACCCTCGCCTCACCCATGCAGGGCACCATCGTCAAGGTCGCCGTCGAAGAAGGCCAGCAGGTCCAGGAAGGCGACCTCGTCGTCGTCCTGGAAGCCATGAAGATGGAACAGCCCCTCAACGCCCACAGGTCCGGCACCATCAAGGGCCTCACCGCCGACGTCGGCGCCTCCATCACCTCCGGCGCCCTCATCTGCGAGATCAAGGACTGACCCACTCCACACACCTCGGACAACGACCGAGGGCGAGGGCGGCCCGTGGCGCCCGGCGGCACTACCGCGCCGGGCCCGCGGGCCCGGCTCCCGGGTCCCGGGTCCCGGGTCCCGGGGTTCACAGGAACTCGGAGAAGTCGACCGCCGTGGGGACGAGCGGCTGCTCGGCCCAGATGGTCTTGCCCCCTCGGCGGTAACGGCTGCCCCAGCGCGTCGCGAGCTGGGCCACCAGGAACAGCCCGCGTCCGCCCTCGTCCGTCCAGCGGGCCCGACGCAGCCGGGGCTGGGTGCTGCTCGGATCACTGACCTCGCACACCAGCACGTCGCCGCGGATCAGCCGCAGGCCGACCGGTCCGCCCCCGTACCGGACCGCGTTGGTCACCAGTTCGCTGACGATCAACTCGGTGGTGAAGGCGGCCTCCTCCAGCCCCCATTCGGCGAGCTGCCGGGCGGCGGCCTGCCGGGCGGTCGCCACCACGGCCGGGTCCGCTTCGAACTCCCAGCCGGCGGTGGACTCCTCCGGGACGCCGCGCGTGCGGGCCAGGAGCAGGGCGATGTCGTCGCGGGGCGGCGCGTCACCGAGGTCGGCCAGCACCGCGCGGCCGGCCTCGCTCAGCGGCCGGCCGGCGCCGCACGAGGCCACGAGGCTCTCCGTCAGCCACCGCAGCCCGGCGGCGGCGTCACCGTCCCCGCGCTCGACCAGGCCGTCGGTGTAGAGGGCGAGGACGCTGCCCGGCTCCAGGTCGATGATCACGCTCTCGAACGGCATTCCGCCCATTCCCAGAGGAGGTCCCGGGGAGATGTCGATGACCTTGCTGGTGCCGTCGGGGCCGATGACCACGGGCGAGGTGTGTCCGGCGCTGGCGAGGGCGCAGCACCGCCGGACGGGGTTGTAGACGGCGTACAGACAGGTGGCCCCGGCCGGACTGTCCGGGCTCTCCCCGGTGAGCTGCCGTACGAGGTCGTCGAGGTGGGTGAGGAGTTCGGTGGGGTCGAGCTCCAGGTCGGCGAGTGTACGGACGGCGGTGCGCAGACGCCCCATCGTGGCGGTGGCGTACAGACCGTGCCCGGCCACCTCGCCGACGACCAGCGCGACCCGGAACGACGACAGCGGGATCACGTCGTACCAGTCGCCGCTGATGTCGGCTCCGCCGCCGGCCGGCAGGTACAGGCCCGCCGTCTCCGCGGCCAGGGTGTCCGAGGTGGGCGGGGGGAGCAGACGCTGCTGCAGCGCCAGGACCGAGCGGTGCTCGCGGGTGTAGCGGCGGACGTTGTCCACGCTGAGCGCGGCCCGGGAGGCGATCTCCGTGAGCAGGTCGGCGTCCTCCTGGTCGAACGGGTCGGTCTGGTCGGTGCGCCAGACCCCGATGGTGCCGAGGACCAGTCCGCGTGCGAACAGCGGCGCCCACATGCCGCACCATCCGTTCTCGGGAACGACGCGCCGGAACTCCTCCGGGTCGTCGAAGAAGGTGGCCACCTTGGCCGGGTCGAGGACGAGGGCCCGCCCGTGCTGGAGGTCGAGCAGTTCAGCGGTGGCCACCACCGGGGGGATCGGTTCTCCGGGTTGCAGCAGGTCGGCCGGCCAGTGGCCGTCCGCCGCGGCGACGGCGGCCCGGCACAGGTGGAGGTCCCCGCCGCCCGTGATGCGCGTGGGCTCGTCCCCCTCCAGCACGGCATCGGCGAGTTCGACGCAGGCGAGGTCCGCGAAGGCGGGGACGAGGACGTCCGCCAGGTCCTGGGCGGCACGCCTGGGGTCGAGGGAGCCGCCGATCCTGATGGCCGCCTGGCGCAGCAGGTCCAGCTCGAACCGGGCCCGCTGCTGCGCGAGGGCGTCGTTGAACAGCGCGACGACACCCTCGGGTACTCCGTCGGTGCTCTCCATCCGGAAGGCCGTCAGCGACACCGGCCGGTGTTCGGGACCGTCCGGCAACCGCACGCGCAGGTCCCTGCCGACGAGCGGTACTCCGGTGTCCAGCACGTGGCGCAGCGCGGCCTCGTCGGCTTCCGCGTCCTGCAGCGAGAGCAGGTCGGTGAGCCTGCTTCCCGGGGACGCGGCACAGGCGCCGGGTCCGTCGGGCGTGAGGTTGCTGCGTACGACCGTCAGTTCCTGGTCGTGGACACTGATCCCGATGTGGTCCTGGGCGAGCAGGGCGCGCAGGGCGTTGGCGCCGTGCTCCCAGTCGTCGGCGGGCCGGGCCGCCGCGACCAGCACGAGGGACTGGCCGGACGGTTGCAGATCCACCACCCGGAAGGCGACGTCGACCGGTTCTCCGGAGTCGTGGCGCAGCCGCGCCCGGCCGTGAGCCGGAAGGCTGCCGTCACCGTCCGCACCGAGGCGCCGCTCGGCGAACAGGTCCAGGAAGGGGCGCCCGCAGACCTCTTTCGCGGACAGCCCCAGCAGGTCGCAGGCCTCCTGCGACCAGCGCAGCACGTCCCCGTGCTCGTCGATCACGGCCGTC
Source organism: Streptomyces cadmiisoli (assembly GCF_003261055.1). Classification (NCBI taxonomy): domain Bacteria; kingdom Bacillati; phylum Actinomycetota; class Actinomycetes; order Kitasatosporales; family Streptomycetaceae; genus Streptomyces; species Streptomyces cadmiisoli. The sequence goes on along the minus strand of NZ_CP030073.1, from coordinate 7,673,285 downwards.
GCGATGCCGGCGAATGAGAACACATTTTTCACAGTACGTCGGCGACAGTCCCCCTGCCTTCTCCCGGCTGCCGCCCGGCCCGTCCGGCCGCGACCGCCGAATTGATTCATGATACACGTACATGCATAATGGGGTTATGCAAATGGACGCCGAGAACACGGCGGGGTCGGCGGAGGACCTGATCATCGCGGTGGAGCACATCGTCCGCTACGTGCGCCAGAACTCCCGGGCGGGAGAGCTGAGCACGGCGGCCTCCTCGGCCCTGGGCCGCCTCAGCCGTGAGGGCCCGCAGCGGCTGACGGATCTGGCCCGCGCCGAGGGTGTCTCCCAGCCGAACATGACCCAGCTCGTCACCCGGATGGAGCGCGCGGACCTGGTGCGCCGCGTCGCCGACGCCACGGACGGCCGGAGCGTGCTCGTGGAGGCCACCGAAACGGGCCTGGACGTCTTCCACCGGCGTCGCGCCGAGCGCGCCGATGCCCTCCAGCTGCTGGTCGCCGAGCTGACCGAGCCGGAGCAGCAGGCGGTGCGGACGGCGCTGCCCGCACTGGCCCGCGCCATCCAGGACCGCCGGACCCGCTCCTGACCGCCCTCAGCCCCCTCCCCCGTCAACCGCCGACGGACGACGGACGACGGAGAGAAGAGAAACGCACATGAGCGCAGCGCAAGGAAAGGCCGCCGGCCCGTTCCGGCAACCCAAGGCCGTATGGGCCGTGGCGTTCGCCTGTGTGATCTCGTTCATGGGCATCGGACTGGTCGACCCGATCCTGCCCGCGCTGGCCCAGAGCCTGCACGCGTCACCGAGCCAGGTGTCCCTGCTGTTCAGCAGCTATCTGATCGTCACCGCGGTCGCCATGCTGTTCGCCGGCTGGGTCTCCAGCCGTATCGGGGCCAAGCGCACGCTGGTCCTTGGCCTCACGATCATCGTCGTCTTCGCGGCCCTGGCCGGCTCGGCCGGCTCCGTCGACGGCATCGTCGGCTTCCGCGCCGGATGGGGCCTGGGCAACGCCCTGTTCATCGCCACCTCGCTGGCCGTCATCGTCGGGTCCGCCAGCGGCGGTTTCGGCGGCGCGATCATCCTCTACGAGACCGCGCTCGGGCTCGGCATAGCCGTGGGCCCCCTGCTCGGCGGCGAGTTGGGCGCCATCAGCTGGCGCGGGCCCTTCTTCGGCGTCTCCGTCCTCATGGCCGTCGCCCTGCTCGCGACCCTCTTCCTGGTGCCCTCGCTGCCCCGGCCGACGCGGCGCAGCTCGCCGATCGCCCCGCTCCGGGCGCTGCGCCACCGCGGCCTGCTGACCATGGGCATCATGGCCCTGCTGTACAACTGGGGCTTCTTCACGATGCTCGGCTACGCGCCGTACCCCATGGAGCTGGACGCCCATCGGCTCGGTCTGGTCTTCACCGGCTGGGGCCTGCTCGTGGCCGCCTTCAGCGTCTTCTTCGCCCCGCGCCTGCAAGCCCGTTTCGGCACCGCCCCCGTTCTGTACGCCAACCTGATCGGCCTCGGTGCCGTCATGGCCGTCATCGCGGCGGGTGTGGACACCCCGGCCGTGGTGATCGTGGCCGTGATCGTCAGCGGCGCCTTCATCGGCGTCAACAACACCCTCACCACCCAGGCCGTCATGCTCGTCTCGCCCGTCGAGCGCCCGGTGGCCTCCTCCGCCTACGGCTTCCTGCGCTTCATCGGCGGCGGCCTCGCCCCCTACGTGGCCGGCAAGCTCGCCGACGCCGCCGGACTGAGCGTCCCCTTCTACCTCGGCGCCGGCACCTTCCTCCTCGCCGTCCCGGTCCTGGCCCGCGGCCACCGTCTGCTCCGCCGGGCCGAACAACGCATCGGTGACAGCGAGCCGGTGGCGCCGTCGCTGACGCCCGTCGGCGTCCGGGCCGTCGCCGGCCCGCCTCCCGTCATCGTCGCCGTGGGCGCCCACGAAGGGGCCGCGGCCATCGTCGACGCCGCGGCGCTCCTGGCCGAGGACAGCGACAGCCCGCTGGAAGTCGTCCACGTCCGGCGGACCGCGGTGGTCGAGGAGCAGGCCGTGGACACCGAGACGGAGGAGCGGGCGCGCGCCGCGGTCACCGCCCACCTCGACCGGCTCGCCGCGCACGGGATCGCGGCCACCGGCCAGATCCTCACCAGCGTCGGGGACCACGCGGCGGCCGGCCGGGTCCTGGCCCGGCACGCCGCGGACGTCCGCGCCCGCACCGTCGCCATCGGGCGTTCACCGCGCGGCGCCGTCGTCCAGTTCGCCGACGGCAGCCTGACCACCGCGCTCACGCACGCGGCCGAGTGCACCGTGGTCCTCGTGGCCCCCGACAGCACCCCGAGGCGTCTGACCACGGCGTCCCTGGCGGAACTGCGCGACAGCGCCGCCTGATCGCCTCGAGCGGTGCGCGCGTCCGCGGGCCGTGTTTCGCACGCCTTGTGCCGCGGCCGGCATCTCCCACCCGACAACGGAGAACATGATGCGCGATATGCCCGCTCTCTGAGCACTCCAGGACCCATTCCCCCCCGCCGCTATATGATGTTCGGGTCTCTGGCGGGCCCGATGCGTGATGGCGGCGAGGTTGTCCATGGCTCGTGACCGCGACTCGAAGCGGCAGCAACTCTCCGAAGAAGTGGCCGACCACGTCCGCGAGTTGATCATCTCCGGCAAGGTCGCGCCCGGCGAGTTCCTGCGCATGGAGCCCATCGCCGAGGCCGTGGGGGTCAGCAACACACCCGTGCGCGAAGGGCTTCTCGCCCTCAGCGGCGAGGGCTTCGTCGAACTCGTCCCCCGCCGCGGCTTCGTGGTCACGCCCTTCACCGAGCAGGACCTCCGCGACCTGTTCTGGGTCCAGGCCCAACTCGGCGGCGAACTCGCCGCCCGCGCGGCCGAGAACATCACCCAGGGACAGCTCGACGCGCTTGAGACGATCGTCAAGCAGCACGACGAGGCCGTCGAGTCCGGTGACCGGGAGGGCATGGTCGAGTACGGCCACGCGTTCCACCGCCAGATCAACCTCGCCGCCGGCTCCCAGCGTCTCGCCCTGCTGCTGCGCTCCGTCGTCAAACACCTGCCCGACCGCTTCTACCTCAGCATCGAGGGCCGGGCCACCGCCGCCCGCGAGGAGCACCCCCTCATCCTCGAAGCCCTCCGCCGACGCAGCTCCCGTCTGGCCCGCTCCCTCATGGAGCAGCACATCCTCGACAGCGCCGACCACCTCGTCGCGACCCTCCGGGAGCGCGGCATGTGGCAGGACGCAGAAACCTCCTGAGAGGGCTGCGCGGCCCGCAGGGTCACCCCGGTCGGCCCGGGGGGGCCTTCACCGACGCCACGTCATGAGCAGGGCGTGAATTCGTGACGGGCTGCCGCCGCATCACATCGAGCCAGATCATGCACAATATATGATGTTGGATTCAGGCCAGCGCACCTGGTCGCGTCGGACCGGCCGCTCGCGCCGCCGAAAGGATCACGCCACAGCGGATCGCGCGGCGTAGACATGGCGCCGCCACGCACATGGACTCCCCGAAGTATGTAGTCCCACCACATGTCCGCTCCACCTGCGCCTTCCCTACGGTGTCCCAGCACCCAACCCGTCCCCACCGCACACGAGGAAGTGGCGCCCATGGCCTCCGCAGCATCCGCTCCACCGACACCCGCCAATCTCAAGCGCATCGTCGGCGCCAGCCTCGTCGGGACCACGATCGAGTGGTACGACTTCTTCCTCTACGGTTCCGCCGCCGCCCTCGTCTTCAACGAGTTGTTCTTCCCGAACAGCGACCCGCTCGTCGGCACCCTCCTGTCCTTCCTGACGTACGCGGTGGGCTTCGCCGCCAGGCCGCTCGGCGCCCTGGTCTTCGGGCACTACGGCGACCGGCTCGGGCGCAAGAAGCTGCTGGTGCTGAGCCTGTTGCTGATGGGCGGGGCGACCTTCGCGATCGGACTGCTGCCGACCCACGCCACGATCGGCACGGCCGCGCCGGTGCTGCTCACCGTGCTGCGCCTCGTGCAGGGATTCGCGCTGGGCGGCGAATGGGGCGGTGCCGTCCTGCTGGTGTCGGAGCACGGGGACGCGCGCCGACGCGGCTTCTGGGCCTCATGGCCGCAGACCGGCGCACCCGCGGGGCAGCTTCTCGCGACCGGTGTGCTGTCCCTGCTGACCGCCCTGCTGTCCGAGTCCGCCTTCCTCGACTGGGGCTGGCGGATACCGTTCCTGCTCTCCGGCGTCCTGGTGATCGTCGGACTGTGGATCCGGCTGTCCGTGGACGAGTCGCCCGTGTTCCGGCAGGCGCTGGCACAGGCCGAGGCACGCAGGACGGACGGCACCCAGGCCGCCGAGAAGACCCCGCTGGTCGCGGTGCTGCGCCACCACTGGCGTGACGTGCTGGTGGCGATGGGCGCCCGTATGGCCGAGAACATCAGCTACTACGTGATCACCGCGTTCATCCTCGTCTACGCCACCACCTCCGCCGGGGTCTCCAAGCAGACCGCGCTCAATTCGGTGCTCATCGCGTCGGCCGTGCACTTCGCGGTGATTCCGCTGTGGGGCGCCCTGTCGGACCGCATCGGCCGCCGTCCGGTGTATCTGATCGGCGCGGTCGGCGTCGGCCTGTGGATGTTCCCCTTCTTCTCCCTCATCGACTCCGGCGGCTACGCCAACCTGATCCTCGCCGTCACGGTGGGCCTGGTGATGCACGGCGCGATGTACGCGCCGCAGGCCGCCTTCTTCTCCGAGATGTTCGCGACCCGGATGCGCTACTCCGGTGCCTCCATCGGCGCCCAGTTCGCCTCGGTCGCGGCCGGCGCGCCCGCGCCGCTGATCGCCACCGCGCTGCTGTCCGAGTACGACAGCTCGACGCCGATCGCCCTGTACGTGATCGCCGCCGCGCTCCTGACGATCGTCGCCGTGGCGCTCGCCAAGGAGACCCGCAACCGGGACCTCGCCGACATCGGACCCTCCGACGCGGCGGCCACCCCCACCTCCCGGACGCGCGACGCGCACCGCGTCTGACCCGGCGAGGCCGACGGCCCCCGTACGCACTGCGCGTGCGGGGGTCAGTGCTGTGCGGTGGCGGCCAGACAGTGCAGGCGCAGGGCGAGCTGGATCTCCAGCGCGCGGGCGGGGCTCTGCCAGTCGTCGCCGAGCAGCCGGCCGACGCGCTCCAGCCGCTGGGCGACGGTGTTGACGTGGACGTGCAGTGCGTCCTTCGTACGGGCGGGGCTCATGCCGCAGGCGAAGTACGCCTCGAGGGTGCGGACCAGATCGGTGCCGCGCCGCTCGTCGTAGGCGACGACCTGACCGATGGTGCGGTCGACGAAACCCGCGATGTCCCGGTCGCCGGCCAGGAGCAGCCCGAGGAAGCCGAAGTCCTCCGCGGCGGCGCCGTCCCCGGTGCGGCCGAGGAGGCGGAGGGCGTCCAGGCAGCGGCGGCCCTCCTGGTAGGCGGCGGCGACGCGGTCGGGGCGGGCGCTGAGGTCCTCGACCGGCGCGGACGCGCCCACCGTGACCGTCTCGTGGACGGCGGTGCCCAGCTGCCGGGCGGTACGGCGGGCCAGGCCGGTGGCCGTGTCGCCGGGTTCCAGGGGCAGCAGCAGGACGGTGCCGCCGTCGCGGGCGGCGGCCAGTCCGTGCCGGGTGGCGGCGAGGTGGGACGCGGCGGACCACAGACGTCGCCGGGCGTCGGCCTCGTGGTCGGCGTCGGCCGTCGCGCCGTCCAGGCGGGCCGCCAGCACGACGTGGGTGGCCGCCAGGTCGGCGTGCAGCCGGGAGGCCCGTTCGCGCAGCAGGCGCGGGTCGCGGTCGCGGGCGTCGAGCAGATCGTCGAGCAGCTCGCCGCGGACGCGCTGTTCGGCCTCGGCGGCGGACCGGCGGGCGAGCAGCAGCAGGGAGGTGACCATCGCGGCCCGTTCCAGGGTGCGCTGGTCGACCGGGTCGAGACGGGGGTGACCGCGCAGCACGAGGGCACCGAACAGTTCGCCGCCCGCGGCGACGGCCGCGATCCAGTCGTCCTCGTGCCGCACCGCGCGGCCCTCCGTGCGGGACGCCTCCACGGCACGCGCCGGTGCCGCGTCGGCGTCGCTGAACGCGACGGTGCCGCCGAGCACCTCGGAGACGGCGGCGGCCACGTCGTGCACCCCGCCGCCGCGCAGCACCAGTTCGGCGAGCCGGTCGTGCACCTCGGAGGCACGTTCGATGACACCGCTGCGGTCCTGGATGATCTCGTTGGCGCGCTCCAGGTCGGCAAGGGCGGAGCGGGTCTCGGTGAGCAGATTGGCCGTGTCGATGGCCGCCGCGGCGAGCGCGGCGAAGGAGCCGAGCAGGGCGATCTGCGCCCGCTCGAAGACCCGGGCGCGCCGGTCGGCGGCGAAGAGGACGCCGATCACATGGTGGCCGAGCATGAGGGGGACCCCGAGGATGGCGACCAGGCCTTCGTCCCGCACACCGGTGTCGATGGTGACGGTGTGCTGGAAGCGCTCGTCCTTGAAGTAGTCGTCGGTGACGTACGGGCGGGCGGTCTGGGCGACGAGGCCGCCGAGCCCCTCCCCCATCCCGAGCCGCAGCTGCTGGAAGCGGGCCGCGACCGAGCCCTCGGTCACGCGCATGTAGGTGTCGCCGCGCGCGGGGTCGTTGAGGCTGAGGTAGGCGACGTCGGTGCCGAGCAGGGACCGGGCGCGCTGCACGATCGCCTGGAGCACGGCGTCCAGGTCACGCAGTCCGGCCAGGTCGTGGGCGGTCTCGAACAGCGCCGACAGTTCGGCTTCGCGGCGGCGGCGGCCCTCCAGCTCCGACCGGACGCGCAGGGCGAGCAGCTTGGCGTGTTCGAGCGCGGTGATCCGCTCGGCGGACCGGCCCTCGGCGCGGGCGCGCAGCAGCGGCTCCTCGAAGGCGTCGGCCGACGCGCCGCAGGCCAGCAGCTCCAGGAACGGCGCCTCGGTGCCGCCGGGAGCCGGCCCGGCGTCGGGTGCGGGGCGCTCGGCGGACTGCGCGTGATCGCGGGACATGCTCACAGGATTCACCATCGCCCGCGCGCCCCGTCAGCCCTGTGGAGAACTCGGGGCGCCCGGGGCCTCGTCCGTGCCGGGGTCCGGGCCCGGCGCCGCGAGCGTGTGCGCCCGGCGTCCGGACGTGGACGGGGTCCGTCGGAGGGCGCTCCGGTGCCGCGGCACTAGTGCGCTGTCCAGCCGCCGTCGAGGACCAGCGACGTGCCCGTGACGAAGGACGCCTGCGGGCCGCACAGATAGCCGACCGCCTCGGCGACCTCCTCGGGTTCGATGAGCCGTTTGACGGCGCTGTCCTGGAGCAGGACCTCGGACAGGACGCGTTCGGCCGGGACGCCGTGGGCGTGGGCCTGGTCGGCGAGCTGCTTCTCGACCAGGGGCGTGCGCACATAGGCGGGGTTCACACAGTTGGACGTGACCCCGTGCGGCGCGCCCTCCAGCGCGGCGGTCTTGGACAGCCCTTCCAGACCGTGCTTGGCGGCCACGTACGCCGCCTTGAAGGGGGAGGCGCGCAGGCCGTGCACCGAGGAGATGTTCACGATGCGTCCCCAGCCCTGCCCGTACATGTGGGGCAGCGCGCCGCGGATCAGCCGGAACGGCGCCTCCAGCATCACGGTGAGCACCGTGTGGAAGACGTCCGGCGGGAAATCCTCGATCGGCCGGACCAGTTGCAGCCCCGCGTTGTTGACGAGGACGTCGGTGCCGGCGGCGGCCTGCTCGGCGGCGTCGAGATCGGTCAGATCCAGGACACGGGGTTCCACGGTGCCCGGCAGTCCCGCCGCCCGCTCGGCGAGTGACTCCAGTCCCGCGGCGTCCCGGTCCACGGCTCTGACCTTCGCCCCGGCGACGGCCAGCCGCAGCACACAGGCGCGGCCGATGCCGCCGGCGGCACCGGTGACCAGGGCCGTGCGGCCGCCGAGGTCGAGCGAGGGGGCGAGGGCGCCCGCAGGAGTGGGGGTCGGGGTCATGGCTCGACCCTAGGCAGCCCGCGCACCCCGCCCCATGTGCTCAGAACCCATACTTCATTCGAAACTCGTAGTGTCGAACCATGTGGGGGCATCGGACAGGGACTGCTTGATCCGCAGCAGCCCGAACTCGTGGAGCTCGGGCAGGGCATCGATGTCGAACCAGCCGACGTCCAGCGACTCGTCGTCGTTGACACGTGCCTCACCGCCGACGGCCCGGCAGCGGAACGTGATGTCCATGTACTGGCACATGTCGCCGTTGTCGTAGGTGACCGGCTTCAGCGCCTGGACCAGTACGACGCGCTCGGGCACGCAGTGCACCGCCGTCTCCTCGTGGACCTCCCGCACGGCGCAGGCCGCGGGCTGCTCCCCCGGGTCGGGGATCCCGCCGATCAGCGACCATCTGCCGGTGTCCGCCCGGCGGCCCAGCAGCACTCTGCCGTCCTCGTCGAAGACGACGGCGGTGACCCCGGGAAGCCACAGCAGCTGATGCCCGGCGGAGACCCGCAGGCCGCGGATGAAGTCAGGAGTAGCCATGGAGCGACCCTAACGGGCTGCGCACCGGGCCTCCTGTCGGTTCGCGGGGCGTACGGCGGGCGTACCGCTACACGCCACCCGCGCGCCGTCCGCGCACACCCGCGGCGACCGCCCAGCCCAGACCGCCGGCCGCGACGAGCACCAGGGCGAGCTCCGGCACGATGCCGAGCTGTGTGGCGGGTGTCCGGGAGGAGCGCAGCGGCACCTCCTGCACGAGCGAGTCGGCGACGAACATCCCCGTCCGCCGGGTGATCTCGCCGTCGGGCATGATGATCGCGCTGACGCCGCTGGTCACCGGCACCGTGACGGTGCGGCTGTGCTCGACGGCCCGGATGCGGGACATCGCGAGCTGCTGGTAGGTCATCTCGCTGCGGTCGAAGGTGGCGTTGTTGCTCGGCACGGAGATGATCTGGGCGCCGCCGGTGACGGTGTCGCGCACGGCCCAGTCGAACGCCGCCTCGTAGCAGGTGGCGAGGCCGACTTCGGCGCCGTCCATGGTGAAGACGCCCGGCTCGGCGCCCCGGCTGAAGTCCTGGCGGACCATGCCGGTCCAGTCCTTGTTGATCGCGTCCAGCAGGGAGCGCAGCGGGAGGTACTCGCCGAACGGCTGGATCTGCCGTTTGTCGTAGGTGTCGATCGGACCCTTCTCGGGGTCCCAGAGGATCTGCTCGTTGAGGAGCCGGCCGTCGCGCTCGACGACTCCGCCGACGGAGACGGGCGCGCCGATCGCCTTGACCGCGGTCTCGATGACGCCGTAGGCGTCGGGGTTGGCGAAGGGGTCGATGTCGGAGGAGTTCTCCGGCCAGAGCACGAAGTCGGGCTCGGGGGCCCGGCCCGCCGCGACCTCGGCGGCCAGCCGTTCGGTCTCGCGGACGTGGTGGTCGAGCACGGCACGCCGCTGGGCGTTGAAGTCGAGGCCCGCGCGGGGCACGTTGCCCTGGATCACCGCGACGGTCGCGGTGCCGTCCTCGGCGCGGTCGCTCACCAAAGCGCGGGCGGCGAACGCCCCCAGCAGCGGTACGGCCGCACTGAGCAGCGCGACCGCAGCGGCCCCCCGCCGTACCACGTGCGTGCGGCATCCCTCCGCCACCAGACGGACGATGTCGTACAGGCCGAAGCCGCACAGGACGACCGCGAAGCCGAGAACCGGTGTGCCGCCGACCGCGGCGAGCGGGAGGAACACCCCGTCCGCCTGGCCGAAGGCGATCTTGCCCCAGGGGAAGCCGTTGAACGGCACGCGCGCGCGTGCCGCCTCACCGGCGACCCAGACCGCGGCCGCCCACACCGGCCAGCCCGGCAGCCGGGACACCGCGGCGACGCCCACGCCCACCAGGGCGACGAAGACCGCCTCGATCACCACCAGGGCGAGCCAGGGCCCCGGGCCGACCTCCACCCCGGTCCACACCAGCAGCGGCAGCAGGAAGCCGAGGCCGAAGAGGTAGCCGAGGCCGAGTGCCGCCTTCCAGCCGCGCCCGCGCAGCACCCAGCCGAAGACGCCGAAGGCAGGCAGGGCGAGCCACCACAGGGTGCGCGGCGGGAAGCTGACGTAGAGCAGCACTCCGGAGAGTGCCGCTGCGGCGGCCGGGACGAGGCCGTGCAGCAGCCGTGCGACGCGCGGCTGGGGCTCGGTCCGGGCGGGTACGGCGCCCGATTCGTCCACGGAGGTTGCGGTGACGGTCACCCCGGGAGTGTACGGCGGTCGGCTTCACGTGCGGCAACGCGGTGGCGGGGCGTCGGGCGTGCTCCACCCGGTCGTTGCCGCAACGTTCCTGCACAACTCGGTGCCAGTCATCCACAAACCGCCCATCAGCCGTTAACGTGTGCCGGGGCCCAGCTCGCAGGACGGGACGGCCGGGCCCGTCACGGGTCGGGGGCGGCCGGGTTTCGGGGGGACGGGTGGGTTCCACAGGGATGGAGTCCGTGGCCGGTGCGGACGCGGACGGCGACAGACGCAACGTTTCCGACGCCATGGGTGTGGTGGTCCTCGGGGCCTGCGCCGTCTGGGCGCTGATCACGGCGACGGTGCACGGCGGGCGCCCGGAGGGTGTGCTGCTCGCGGTACTGGCGGTCGCCGCCGGTTACGCCGCGGGGCGGATCTGCGGGGCGCTCGCCCCGGTCGTGGCGCCCGCAGCCGGAGCGCTCGCCGGGCTCACACTGACGGTCACCGTTCCGCATCTGGCCCCGGGACCGCAGCCCGGCATGCCGCTGGGCCACGTGGGAGCCACCGCCGCGCTGCTGGCCCTGTCGGCCGGTGCCGCCTGCTGCGCCGCCTGGTCGACTTCTCTTCCCGCACTGCGCCTGGCGCTGCGGCTGCTGGCCGCGGGGATCGCGCTCACCGCGGCGGCGCTCGGCTCGGTCGCCGGGGCGCTGGCCTGCTCCGCGGTTCTGCTCTGCTCCCTTGCCGCCGGTCGGATGAACCACCGCGGCCTCGGCATCGCCGGGCTCGCCCTGGCGGCGGCCCTGGTGACCACCGGGAGCTGGGCGGTCGCCGGGAGTGTGCTGCCCGAAGGGCTCGCCACGGCGCTGGAGGGTCCGCTGACCCGGCACCGGGTGGCGCTGTGGCAGGACGCGCTGGGCATGGCCCGTACGGAGTTCCTGGGGGTGGGACCCGGGCGCTTCGGAGAGCTGAGCCCCACCGCGACGGCGTCGCCGCTGTCGGACGGCAAACCCCACTCGGCCTTCCTGCAGCAGGCCGCCGAGCAGGGAGTCGTCGGCGTGGCGCTGCTGGCGGCGGCCTTCTGCTGGGTGCTCTACACGCTGTGGCGCACCGGGCGGCCCACCCCGGTGGCACTCACCGCGGGGGCGGCGCTCACGGCCCTCGCCGCCGTCGCCGCGGTCGGCAACGCCCTGAGCTTCACCGCCGTGTCGGTCGGGGCGGGTCTGCTCGCGGGTCTGGCGACGGCCCGTCCGCTGACCGAGGAGTCACCCGGGCGGGAGAAGGTCGCCCCCGGTGACCGTCCGGCGCGGTGACCTCAGTGGGCCGTGTTCCGCGCGGTGACCTCAGTGGGCCGTGTTCGGCGCGCCCGTGCCGAGGCGGGACTCGATGACCCGTACGGCGCTCTCCGCGTTGTCCACGGTGATCGTGAACGTGTGCCCGTCCCACAGCCGCAGGACCAGGCCCTCACCGCGCCGTACGACCACCGCGGTGCCCTTCTCGGGACGCCAGCGGTAGCCCCAGCCGCCCCATTGGCGCGGGGTGACGTGCGCGACGAACTCGGCGCCGACCACCTGCGACAGCGGGATGCGGCGGCGCGGCACACCGATGTGGCCGCACCGTACTTCCAGGGAGTCCTCGTCGACCTTCAGCGCGACGTGCACGAAGGCGAGGGTGCCGAACAGCACCAGCAGCCCGGCCGCGATGCACCCCACGACGGACATCACGAGCGGGGCTATGCCGTTCGACCACGCGGAGTCGACGGCCAGCTCGATACCGAGCGCCAGGCAGGCGGCGCCCACGAGCGCCAGCAGCCACTGGGCCCGGTTGGTGGCCCGACCGGTCCACACGTCGGGGTGCGAGCCGTGCTCGCCGTGGGGAAGGTCCCTCATGACTTCGAGACTACTCAGGTTTCGCTGCGCCGGTAGGGCGTTGCGCTGAGTGACCGGTCCGGGCGGGCACCCGCCGGACCGAGAAATTCCGCTCAGTTGCCGTCGGTCACCGGACGGGGCTGACCGCCGACAGCAGCCGCCCTTCGGCGTACGTCAGGGCCGGGGCAGGCAGGGCGCCCTCGCGGCCGCTCAGCAGCACGGTCAGGCTGCCGCCGGCCTCCGCCGCGGGATCGGGACGCGAGCCGATCCGGCGCAGTGCCTGGGCGGCGACGGCACCCGCCGAGCCGTGCAGCACGAGCGCCGGTGCTCCGGGGCGCTGCAGCGCGGCCCGGATGCGCTCGGCGACCAGCTCGTAGTGGGTGCAGCCGAGGACGACCGTCGTGACGTCGTCCGGGGTCAGCTCGGCGGCGGCGGCGACGGCCGCGGCGACGGCGGCCTCGTCGGCGTGCTCGACCGCTTCCGCCAGTCCCGGGCACGGCACCTCGGTGACCCGCACCCCGCCCGCGAAGTCCTCGATGAGTCCACGCTGGTACACGCTGCCGGTGGTGGCGGGCGTGGCCCAGATCGCGACCGGGCCGCCGCCGGCCGCGGCCGGCTTGATCGCCGGGACGGTGCCGATGACCGGCACCGCCGGTTCGAGGCGGGAGCGCAGCGCGGTCAGGGCGTGCACGGTGGCGGTGTTGCAGCCGACGATGAGGGCGTCGGGACGGTGCGCGGCGGCCGCTTCCGCCACGGCCAGGGCCCGCCCGGTGAGATCCTCCGGGGTGCGCGGTCCCCAGGGCATGCCGTCGGGGTCCAGGGAGAGCACGAGATCGGCGTCGGGGCGAAGGCGCCGTACCGCGGCGGTGGCCGCCAGCAGGCCGATTCCGGAGTCCATGAGCGCGATCTTCACCCGGTCACGATAGACGATGGGCCCCTACCGGCCGGTCCGGTGGGGCAGACTGCGCGGGTGAGCGCCATCGCATGGACCGCCGCGGGTTCACTCGTCGCCTGGCTGTGGCTGCTGCTGTGCCAGGGGTTCTTCTGGCGGACGGACGTCCGGCTGCCGCCGCGTACCGAACCCGACACTTGGCCGTCCGTCTGCGTGGTCGTGCCGGCCCGCGACGAGGCGACGGTCCTGCCCGCGAGTCTGCCGTCGCTGCTGGCCCAGGACTATCCGGGGCGGGCGGAGGTCTTCCTGGTGGACGACGGCAGCACGGACGGCACCGGTGCGCTGGCCCGCGAACTCGCCCGCCGGCACGGCGGCCTGCCGCTCACCGTGGACTCGCCGGGCGAACCGCCGCCCGGCTGGACCGGCAAGCTGTGGGCGGTACGGCACGGCATCGGCCTGGCACGCGCGCGTGAGCCCGAGTACCTCCTGCTGACGGACGCCGACATCGCGCACGCGCCGGACAGTCTGCGCGCGCTGGTGGCCGCCGCCCGCACCGGTGGCTTCGACGTCGTCTCGCAGATGGCCCGGCTGCGCGTGCAGAGCCGCTGGGAGCGGCTGGTCGTGCCGGCCTTCGTCTACTTCTTCGCCCAGCTGTATCCCTTCCGCCGGATCGGCAGAAGGGGTGCCCGGACCGCCGCCGCGGCCGGCGGGTGCGTGCTGCTGCGCGCCGACGCCGCCGAGCGCGCCCGCATCCCGGAGGCCGTCCGGCACGCCGTCATCGACGACGTGGCGCTCGCGCGGGCGGTCCGCGAGGCCGGTGGCCGCCTCTGGCTGGGGCTCGCCGACCGGGTGGACAGCGTGCGGCCGTATCCGCGCCTGCACGACCTGTGGCGCATGGTCGCGCGCAGCGCCTACGCCCAGCTGCGGCACAGCCCGCTGCTGCTGGCCGGGACCGTGGCGGGACTCGCGCTGGTGTACCTGGTGCCGCCCGTGGCGTTCGTCGCCGGGGCGGCCGCGGGAGACACGGCCGCCGCGGTCCTCGGGCTCTCGGCGTGGCTGGTGATGGCGGGCACCTATCTCCCGATGCTCCGCTATTACGGCGTGGCCGCGTGGTTCGCCGTCCTGCTGCCGTTCACCGCGTTCCTGTACCTGCTCATGACGGTGGACTCCGCGGTGCAGCACTACCGGGGGCGCGGTGCGGCCTGGAAGGGCCGCACCTACGCGCGCCCCGACGCCGTCCCCGACGAGGGGTGAGCGTCGGGGCGCCGGCGGCTCACTTGCGGCCGGGCGTCCAGTTCATGCCCCACCCGTACGCGTAGTCGACGGTCCGCTGCGGGCTGACGCCGCGTTCCGGCACGAGGTAGCGGGCCTCGCGCTGCACGACCAGGTCGCCGCCGGTGTTCGTGATCAGGGCGAGGGCGCACACCGGCGAGGGCACCGTGCACTCGTCGAGGGAGAAGTCGATCGCGGCGCCGTACTGCGGTTGCAGCGTGACCGTGGCGTGCAGATCGGCGAAGGAGCGAGCGCCCTCGTAGATGGTGACGAAGACGAGGATGCGCCGGAACGCGTTCTTGTGGTCGAGGTTCACGGTGAGGTTCTCGCCGCTCGCCACGGCTCCGGTGCGGTCGTCGCCGTCGAGGTGGATGAAGGGCGGCTGGTGCAGCGCGCCGAAGGCGTTGCCGAGAGCCTGCACGACGCCCTTGCTGCCGTCGGCGAGTTCGTACAGGGCGCACAGGTCGAGGTCGAGGTCCGAGTGCATGGCGACGGCCCGGCCGCGCTTGCTGCCCCATCCCGAGAACTGTTTGCGCACCTGCCAGTTGAGGTTCACGCGCAGGGCACCGGATGTTCCGCCCTGCTTGGTGAGCGACACGGACGGGGCGTTCTTGGTGAGCGTGACCTTGGTGAGCCGTACCGGCGCCGCGGGCGGTGCCGGCGGCGGGGGTGCCGGCACGGTGGCGGGCGGCGCGACCGGAGCGGGCGTGAACGGCGGCGCGGCGGGCGGCGGGGGTGCGGCGGCCCGTGGCGCCGCAGGCGCGGTGTGCTGCGGTTCGTCCACCGCGATCCCGAAGTCGGTGGCGAGGCCCTCCAGGCCGCTGCTGTAGCCCTGGCCGACGGCGCGGAACTTCCAGGCACCCTGGCGACGGTAGAACTCGCCGAGCACGAAGGCCGTTTCGACCGTCGCCCCCTCGCTGTCGAACCGTGCCACGACCGTCCCGCGGGCGGCGTCCTTGACCTCGACGTACAGACCCGGCACCTGCCCGAACGCGCCGCCGTCGGCCGAGGCGGCGAGCACCACGGTCTCGATCGCGGGCTCCACGCGCGCGAGGTCCACGGCCAGGGTGTCGGTGACCGCCGCGCCTGAGTTCTGCTTGCCCTCGTACCGCAGCGCCCCGGAGGCGTGCTGCGGCTGGTTGTAGAAGACGAAGTCCGCGTCGGAGCGGACCTTGCCGCCCGCCAGCAGCAGCGCCGAGGCGTCGGTGTCGGGCACACCCGGTCCGGAACGCCATCCGATCTCCACCCGCAGTGCCGTCGTCGGCACCGGAACATTCGATCCCTTCGGCATTGACATGCCCGCCCCCATCACGTGTCACCGCGCCAGGTCGCGCCCCGGCAGCCCGTCCAGTTCCGTTTGCGCCCCAACTTATTGCCGACGGCGACGAAGTCCCATGGCGCGTGCAGAAACACCCATGGTCAACCGCCGGTAACCCGCCAGGAACTGAGCCTTTACACGATCCGAACGCTGCTCGGCGTCCCTTTTTCCCAAGTTCATTCGGATTGGGGATCCCACGTCACCGCCGACACGGAAAACAACCCTCTTATCGGTCTCCCCAACCAGCACATCGTGGGCTTAACTTATGTGCCATGACCTCCCCCCGCTCCACGTATGGCGGCGGCTACTACTCCGCCTCCTTCCCGGACACTCCGATCTACGACTCGCTCGTGGCCGAGCGGGGCACCCCGCAGATCGCCCCGATCCGGGTCCCCGCCGCGTACGACACGCCCGGCAGCCACCTTTCGCCCGGCAGCCACCTGTCGCCCGGCAGCCACCTGCCCGCGCTCCCCTCGGCGCTGCCGGCCCTCCCGGCGGCTCCGTCCCAGCCCGCCTATGGCTACCCGCAGGCGCCGCAGCCCACGCCGCTGCAGCAGGCGCCCACGGCGTACATCCCGCAGCAGGCGGCACCGCGCGGATACCCGGGCCAGCAGCCCCAGCAGCCGCGCCCCGCGGCGCCCGGCGGCACGGGGTACGAGGCGATGCGTCCCGCGGCCCCCCGGCCCGCACCGGCGCCGTACCAGGACCCGTACAACAACCAGCAGTACCGCGGGTACTGAGCAACGCCCCGGGCTGTCGGCGCCACCTGGCACGATGGCCTCATGGGGAATGCGGAGCTGCGGTCGATTCACGTCCATCCGGTCAAGGCGTTCCGGGGTCAGGCACCCCGGCAGGCCGACGTGGAGCCCTGGGGGCTGGCCGGAGACAGACGCTGGGTGCTGATCGACCCGGGGGGGAAGGTCGTCACCCAGCGCCAGCGGCCCCGCCTGGCCCTCGCCGCCGCCGAGCTGCTGCCCGGCGGCGGCGTGCTGCTGTCCGCACCCGGCCGCGATCCGCTGGCCGTGGCCGTTCCCGAGCCGGTCGAGACGCTCACGCTGGAGATCTTCCGCGACAAGGTGGAGGGGGTCCTCGCCGACGCCGCGGCGCACGCCTGGTGCAGTGAGTTCCTGGGCGCCGACGTCCGCCTGGTCCACATGGACGACCCCGCTCGCCGCCGGCCCGTCGACCCGGAGTACGCGCTGCCCGGCGAGACGGTCACGTTCGCCGACGGCTATCCGCTGCTGCTCGCCTCGGCCGCCTCCCTCGACGCCCTCAACTCGCTGATCGCACGGGACCGCGTCGCGCAGGAGGGCCCGCTGCCGATGAACCGGTTCCGGCCCAACGTGGTCGTCGCGGGGACGCCGCCGTGGGCCGAGGACGACTGGCGCCTCATCGCGATCGGCGAGGTGACCTTCCGGGTCGCCAAGATGTCCGGGCGGTGCGTCGTCACCACCACCGACCAGTCCACCGCCGAGCGCGGCCGCGAGCCGCTGCACACCCTCGCACGGCACCGCCGCATCGGCGGCAAGCTGGTCTTCGGACAGAACCTCGTGCCCCGGTCCACCGGCACGATCCGGGTCGGTGACCCGGTCCGGATCCTCGAATGAGCGGTTCCGCCCCGGTCCGGCCGCGTACGGGAACCCCCGGCGCGGCCCCGCGCGTTGAGCCCTGCGTGAGCCGTTCATGAGAGGCCCCGGGCACAGGTGATTTCGCTCTCTCTTCGACCGGCTTCCAGGTGGACGGCTCCGTCGGGGGGTTATGACGGAGCGGGAAGGGGGGTGGGGACGTGCGAGCCATCCGCGGACTCTGGCGCTGGCGGCACAATCCGCTGCGCCGCACGACCGACCTGGTGGAGGCCTGGCTGGCCCTGGGCGCTCTGCTCGCGATCCTCCTCGTCGCACCGGTGATCGGCACCCTCGCCGGTCTTTCCGCGCAGGAGGCTCTCCAGCGATCCGTCCGGGAGCAGCGCGAGTCCCGGCATCCGGTGACCGCCACCGTGATCCGGGAACTGGATCCCGAACCGCAGGACATCGACCCCGAGACGACCTCTCGGGAGACCCGCACCCGTGTGCTCGCCCACTGGACCGCGCCGGACGGCACCGACCACCGCGCCCGGCTCCTGGCTCACCTCGACACCGCCGGTCCCCGCGACCGCTTCACCATGTGGACCGACGACCACGGCCGCCCGGTGACCCGCCCGCTGGACCCCGCCACGGCGACGACGCACGCCGTCCTCGCCGGGTTCGGTGCCACCGTGCTCGCCGCGTGCGTCGTGGAGGGAGCGAGACGGCTCGTCGTGCGGCGCATGGTCCTTCGCCGGTACGCCCGTTGGGACCAGGCATGGGACCGGGCGGGCCCGGACTGGGGCAGGACCGGCACCGGCAGTTGACGGCCTTCCCGCTCCGGTCAACCCAGGGTCCGCGCGCACGCTACGGTGGACCGGCCGAAGCATCGGCATCAACCCGCGTACCACGAGGTGGGGGCACAGCAACGCCATGGCACAGGGCACGGTCCAGGTGACGCACACCGGTACATCGCGGTGGCGGCGCCGCACGGGTGAGTACGCATCTCTGGCCGCCGCTCTGGAGGCCGCGGCCGACGGTGACGTACTCACCATCGCCCCCGGAACCTACCGGGAGAACCTCGTCGTCCACCGGGCGGTGACCCTGCGCGGCCCCGAGGGCTCGCCCGGCTCCGTGCGCATCGCGCCCGTCGACGGGGTGCCGCTGACCGTGCGCGCCTCCGCGGTGGTGCAGGACCTGCACGTGGAGGGGCAGGACACGGCGGCGCCCGCACTGCTCGTCGAGGAGGGCACGCCCGAGCTGACCGACGTGCGCGTCGTCACGCGGTCCGCGGCCGGGATAGAGGTGCGCGGCGGCGCGCGGCCGACCGTGCGCCGGTGCACCGTGGACAACCCGGCCGGCATCGGCATCGCCGTCGTCGACGGCGGGGGCGGAGTGTTCGAGGACTGCGAGGTCGTCGCGGCCGGACAGGCCGGCGTCGCGGTGCGGGGCGGCGCCCACCCGCGCCTGGAGCGCTGCCGGGTGCACCACGCGTCGGGTTCCGGACTGACCGCGACCGGTGAGAACTCCGCACTGGAGGCCGTGGGTTGCGAGGTGTACGAGGTCCGCGGCAGCGGTGTGCAGATCACCGGCCGGGCCACCGCCCACCTCACGAACTGCGACGTGCACCGTACGACCGGGGACGGCGTCACCCTCGACACCGACGCCGTGCTGACCCTCGCCGACTGCTCCATCCACGACATCCCCGAGAACGCGGTCGACCTGCGCTCCCGCTCCGTCCTGACGCTGACCCGCACCACCGTGCGGCAGTTCGGCCGCAACGGCCTGTCGGTGTGGGACCCCGGCACGCGCGTGGACGCCAACCAGTGCGAGATCTTCGACAGCACCGGCGACTACCCGGCCGTGTGGGTGAGCGACGGCGCCACCGCGGTGCTCGACTCCTGCCGGGTGCACGACGTACCCGACGCGTTGTTCGTGCTCGACCGCGGCTCGCGCGCGGACGTCGTCGACAGCGACCTGTCCCAGGTGCGCAACACCGCGGTGTCGGTCAGCGACGGCGCGACGGCGCAGCTCGACGACTGCCGCATCCGGGACGCGGCGACCGGTGCCTGGTTCCGCGACCACGGCAGCGGCGGCACCCTCAACAACTGCACGGTGGACGGCACCCAGACCGGAGTCATCGTCACCAAGGGCGCCGACCCGACGATCGAGCGGTGCACGGTCGAGTCCCCCGGCGAGGCCGGCTTCTACGTGTCGGCGGGCGGTCGCGGCACCTTCCTGAACTGCCGGGTGCGGGGCAGCGGCGGCTACGGCTTCCATGTGATAGACGGCTGTCGTACGACGCTGCGCAAGTGCCGCACGGAGCGGTGCGCGCGCGGCGGATTCGAGTTCGCCGACGCGGGATCCGGCGCCGACTCCGGCACGGGTCCGGTCGTGGAGGACTGCACCAGCGACGAGAGCGCCGGTGTGCGGGCGCCCGCGGCACCGGAGCCGGCCGTCCAGACTGCCGGTCAGCCCTCCGGGCTGCTCGGTGCCATCCCGGGACAGCGCACCACCGAGCAGGAACCCTTCGTGGCCGCGACGCAGCCGGCACCGCCGGCGTCCCGGACCTCGAAGGCCGTGCTCGGTGAACTGGACGCGCTGGTGGGCCTGGAGAGCGTCAAGCGGGAGGTGCGGGCCCTCACCGACATGATCGAGGTCGGCCGGCGCCGGCAGCAGGCGGGTCTGAAGGCGGCGTCGGTCAAACGCCACCTGGTGTTCACGGGCTCCCCCGGCACGGGCAAGACCACGGTCGCCCGGCTGTACGGCGAGATCCTCGCCTCGCTCGGGGTGCTGGACCAGGGCCATCTGGTGGAGGTGTCCCGCGTCGACCTGGTGGGCGAGCACATCGGCTCCACCGCCATCCGCACCCAGGAGGCGTTCGAACGGGCCCGTGGCGGTGTGCTGTTCATCGACGAGGCGTACGCCCTGTCCCCCGAGGACGCGGGGCGTGACTTCGGCAAGGAGGCCATCGACACGCTCGTCAAGCTGATGGAGGACCAGCGGGACGCGGTGGTGGTCATCGTCGCGGGCTACACCGCCGAGATGGAACGGTTCCTGTCGGTCAACCCCGGTGTGGCGTCCCGTTTCTCGCGCACCATCACCTTCAGCGACTACGGCCCGGAGGAACTGCTGCGCATCGTGGAGCAGCAGGCGGAGGAGCACGAGTACCGCCTCGCGCCGGGTACCGCCGAGGCCCTGCTGGAGTACTTCACGACCCTCCCGAAGGGCCCCGCCTTCGGCAACGGCCGCACCGCGCGGCAGACCTTCGAGGCGATGGTGGAGGCCCACGCGAGCCGGGTCGCCCAGCTCGACGAGCCGAGCACGGACGACCTGACCCTGCTGTACGCGCAGGACCTGCCCGAACTCCTGTGACCGACCACCGCGGGCGGCGCCCGCTGCTAGGCCGTGTCCGGGCGCTGGGCCGGCACGTCGGGGCGCAGCCGGGCCAGCAGTCGGGCGCGTTCCTCGGCGAACGCCGGGTCGGCCTGGTAGTCGGAGTGGCCGAGGACGGGTGCGGGCAGCGGGTGGCGGTCGGTGCGGCCGTGGGCCGGCGGGTCCCGCAACTCCTCGCGGTCTACGGCCGGTTCGGGGCCGCCGGTCAGCCGTACGGGGCCGCCGATGGGGTCGGTGAGCCGGTACAGGTTGGTCCAGCAGACCACCTCGCGGTGCAGCGCGGCGAGCGCGGCCGGGCCGAAGTGTGCGGGGAACCAGCGGCCGTACAGCCGCTCCAGCGGTGAGCCGTACGTCAGCAGGGCGACCCGTTTGCGGACGGCCGGGGTCAGCTGCCAGGCAGCCGCGGCCGCCAGGACGCTGCCCTGGGAGTGGCCGGAGATCACCAGGCGTCCGCCGGTGGTGCGTGTCCAGGAGGTGATCCGCCACGTCAGGTCGGGCACCGCGCGCTCCGCGTAGCAGGGCGGGGCGAAGGGATGCGCGGCGCGCGGCCAGAAGGTGCCGACGTCCCAGAGGATGCCGATGGTGCGCCGTGCGGAGGCGTTCTTGTAGGCCCGCCGGCCCGAGGTGACGAACAGTATGAAGCCGAGTCCGATCAGCCAGGAGCCGAGGGCCTGGGCGGTCTGCGCGGCGCCGTGCAGGAAGGGGTGCGTGCTCTCGGCGGCCCCGCTCGGGGTCTGCCCCGTGCGGAGGGCCCCGACCAGCGCCGCGGTGCCCAGCAGAAGACTGACGGCGGAGACGACCGCCACGAAGAGGGGTGCGCGGTCGGTCAGGGTGGCCATGGCACGGGTACGGGCGATCCGGCGGGTGCGTTCGGGGTCGCGGCGCTCGTCCGGGTAGGCGTCCTCCACGACGGTGCGCTCGGCGCGGGCCAGCACCAGCGTGCGCCACGCGTGCCAGCCGCACAGCGCGAGCAGGACGAGCAGCAACGGGGGAATCACGGAGGCCTGCCAGGTCAGCAGGACCGGAGCGCCCGGGATGGACGCCCGGGTGCCGTCCAGCCAGTCGGCGACCCGTTGGGAGACGCCGCCCGACATGACGGCGCCGAGGGCACAGGCCAGCATCGCGACGGCGGGCCCGGCCAGGCCGCGCATCGCGGCCCGCGGGTCGGGGTCGGTGCGGTGCAGCAGGTGGGCGACCACACCGAGGACGATCACCAGCAGGCCCTGGACGAGCGCGACGCCGCTGAAGGCCGCGTCGCCCGGCAGCCGGCCGCCCGACTCCCACCCCGTGCGTGCCCAGCCGGCGTGCACCAGGGTGAGGACGAACAGGCCGAGGGCGGCGAGCGGAAGGTGCCGTACGAGATGCGCGTCGAGTCCCCGGTCCAGGTGCTGCTCGCTGCGGCCCCGCCGGCACACCGCCCACACCACGACCGCCGCGCAGAGCACGAGGGCCGCCTGGAGCAGCACGCCCAGCGTCTCCAGGACGGCCGGCCCGCCCGGCTCCCGGTCGTGGCGGGCGGCGGCGCCGGCCACCGCGGCGGCCACCGTGAGCAGACCGGCCGCGGTGTGCGCCCCCCGCAGCCGGGCGACCAGACGCCGCCCGTACCAGAAGCCGGGGCGGCCCAGTGAGCCCTGGTCGGTGTCCTCGTCGGCGTCGGACGCGCGGGACAGCGGCTGCTCCGACTCGTACGCGGCCCAGGTCCGGCGGGACAGGTACCACAGCAGGCCGACCAGGGCGGCGGGCGGCAGGGACGCCAGGGCGAGCCTGCGGCCCGGCGCGCTCCACCAGCCGGCGTCGGACTGCGCGGGTGACAGGAAGCCCAGCCAGGTGTGCCGTTCGGCGCACGCGCGGGTGCCCGCGCACTGCCAGGCCGTCAGATCGAGCGCGACCTCGCAGGCGGCCGCGACGAGGAGCACCGTGAGCGTCAGTCCGAGAAGGCGGACCAGCAGTCCGTACAGCCGCACGGTCCGGGCCCGGCCCCGCGCGGTCGGGCGCATCCAGTGGGCGAGGTTGACCACCATGAACGGCAGGAGGAGCAGCCACAGGGCCCGGGCGCCGTTGCCGGAGGTGAGGTTGCACCAGACGTACGCCTCGGGCACCGGCCGCCCGTCGCGGACGCCGTCCCGTCCGGCCGGCGCGGCAAAGCCGCTGCCGGAGTCCGCCTCGGCGTCGACCGCGCGCCGGAAGACGGCGGCAGTGTCGTCGCCGGAGACCCGCACGGTGTGCGGGTCGTCCAGCATGCGCTCGGGCGTGGCGCCACCCACCCCGTGCACCAGCAGTTCCAGGGCCGACCCGGTGTCCCCGGACCGCTCGGCGGGACCGTCGGCCCCCTCGCTCCCCGGACGTCCCTGCGCGCGTTCCGCTCGTTGCACTTGTTGCACTTCCCCCGTGACCTGCCGACGGTGTCTGTCGGTGCGGACTCCAGGATCTCGGCCGGACGCCGGGTCGCACACCCTTCGTCACCGAATCTCCCCGATCTGTGTGACAGTCGAGACAAAGGATGAGACGCAAGTGACATGTTCGCGTCGGGCAACCGGTGGCGCGACGCGGGGCGACCCGTGCGAATATGGGACGCCGACGCACCGGGGCCGCGGGAACGTCCTTGTCGGAGCGGGTGCGAGAGCATGTCGACGGGCTTGAGGAAAGGACCGGAGCGTACGTGAGTGAGAATCAGAACCTCCTCGCGGAGCAGCGCCGCGCCTTGATCCTGGAAGAGGTGCGGCGTCGCGGTGGTGTCCGTGTCAACGAGCTGACCCGCAAGCTCGGCGTGTCGGACATGACGGTCCGCCGCGATCTCGACGCGCTGGCCCGCCAGGGTGTTCTGGAGAAGGTTCACGGCGGTGCCGTCCCGGTGGTGGAGGCGAGCACGCACGAGCCGGGCTTCGAGGCCAAGTCGGGTCTGGAGCTCAGCGCCAAGGAGGACATCGCCAGGGCCGCGGCGCAGTTGGTCGCGCCCGGCTCCGCGATCGCCCTGTCGGGCGGCACGACCACGTACGCGCTGGCGCAGCATCTGGTCGAGGTGCCCGACCTGACGGTGGTCACCAACTCGGTGCGGGTGGCGGACGTGTTCCACGCCGCGCAGCGTTCCTCCGGACAGCGCCAGGGCTCGGCCACGGTGGTGCTGACGGGCGGGGTGCGCACGCCGTCCGACTCGCTGGTGGGCCCGGTGGCCGACCAGGCGATCGCGGCGCTCCACTTCGATGTGCTGTTCCTCGGCGTGCACGGCATATCGACGGAGGCCGGGCTGTCGACGCCGAACCTCGCCGAGGCGGAGACCAACCGGCGTCTGGTGCAGTCGGCGCGGCGGGTCGTGGTGGTCGCCGACCACACCAAGTGGGGCACGGTGGGCCTGAGTTCGTTCGCCGCGCTGGACCAGGTGGACACGCTGGTCACCGACGCGGGACTGCCCGCCGAGGCCCGCGCGGAGGTCTCGGAGCACCTGCGGCACCTGGTGGTCGCGGGCGAGGAGGAGGACGCGGACGACCTCTAGGGGCGTCCGCGGCGCAGACACCTGACGGGCAGCCAGCTAGGGTGGGCTGCCCTGTTCCCGCCCGCCGTACAGGGGGTTCCGCATGGCTCGCCGTCTGCGTCCGGTGGAGATCGACTTCGTCCGGACCGCACCCGTGCGGCTGGTCTTCGCCCGGGAGGTCGCCGCTCCCCCGCAGGCGGTCTACCGGGCTCTCGCCGATGACGTGCCCGGCTGGACGGAGTGGTTCTCGGCGGTGACGCGGGCCCGGCCCACCGATGACGGGGCCGGACGGGAGATCCGGCTGAGGGGCGGCACCCGGTTCGCGGAGACGATACTCGTGGCGAAGGAGCCCGAGGTGTACGCCTACCGCGTCGACGAGACCAACGCGCCGGGCGCCCGCGCGCTGGCCGAGGAGTGGCGGCTCGCGCCCGCCGGTACCGGCACGCGCGTGCAGTGGACGTTCGCCACCGACGGGACACCGGCGTTCCGGCTGGCCCTCAGGCTGGCGGGGCCGGGTCTCGGCCGGGCGTTCAGGGGCGCCGTGACGGCGCTGGACCTGCGGCTCGCCCGGTGAACGCCCAGTCCGGCCAGGCGCCCGTGTCCAGCAGGGTCTCGATCGCCGCCGCGTACGGAGTGATGTCCAGGCCCTGTTCGTCGAGCCAGGTGTCCGAGTAGTACTTGTCGAGGTAACGGTCCCCCGGGTCGCACAGGAGCGTGACCACGCTGCCGGTCCGACCCGCGTCGACCATCTCGGCGACGATCTTCAGGGCGCTCCACAGGCCGGTTCCGGTCGAGCCGCCCGCCTTGCGGCCGATGGCCCGCTCCAGCGCGCGGACGGCGGCGACGGTCGCCGCGTCGGGCACCTTCATCATCCGGTCGACGGCGCCGGGTACGAAGCTGGGTTCCATCCGGGGCCTGCCGATGCCCTCGATACGGGAACCGCAGTCGCAGGTGACGTCCGGATCGCCGGTGGTCCAGCCCTCGAAGAAGCACGAGTTCTCCGGGTCGGCCACGCACACACGCGTGTCGTACTGCATGTAGTGGACGTAGCGCGCGATGGTCGCCGAGGTGCCGCCGGTGCCGGCCGTGGCGACGATCCACGCGGGCTCCGGGAACCGCTCCAACTTCAGCTGACGGAAGATGGATTCGGCGATGTTGTTGTTGCCGCGCCAGTCCGTGGCCCGCTCGGCGTAGGTGAACTGGTCCATGTAGTGGCCGCCGGAGTCGGCCGCGAGGCGTGCGGCCTCCTCGTACATCGTGCGCGGGTCGTTCACGAAGTGGCACCGCCCGCCGTGGAACTCGATCAGGCGGCACTTCTCGGCACTCGTGGTCCGCGGCATGACGGCGATGAAGGGCACGCCGACCAGCTTCGCGAAATACGCCTCGGAGACCGCCGTGGAGCCGCTGGAGGCCTCGATCACCGGGCGATCCGGCCGGATCCAGCCGTTGCACAGGCCGTACAGGAAGAGTGAGCGGGCGAGCCGGTGCTTGAGGCTGCCGGTCGGATGGGTGGACTCGTCCTTGAGGTACAGGTCGATGCCCCAGCGGTCCGGCAGCGGGAAGCGGAGCAGATGGGTGTCGGCCGAGCGGTTGGCGTCGGCCTGCACCTTGCGGACGGCCTCTTTCAGCCAGTCACGGTAGTCGACGTCGCTGTGGTCGATGTCGAGGGTGGCGCCGGTCCGGATCTGCTGCGGGGTGGTCACGACGGGGCTCCTTTGGCTCGCGGAGACGGCGTGAGGCGCGGCCGACACTCCGATCATAAACAGCTTGTGCACGCTTCTCACCTGCATAAACGCATCTTTGAGCGGCTCAAAGACGGCGCTGGGGCGGGCGTCGTCCGGCGCGCGCCCCCGGCGCGCCGACGGGGGCGCATTCAGACGAGTGCTCCGGGTGGCGGGGGCGCGCGTACTGGTGCGCGACTTCACCGACGGGCAGACTGCACGGCGCGGGACGAAAACCGCGGCCGGACAGGAAGCCACGTGCGACGAGGGGGCAGGAACGCATGGCGGAGCCGGAGTTCACGGCCATGGGCGTGCGGATCGGGAAGGGCCTGCGCTCGCTCACCCGGGCCGGGCAGGTCCGGATCAACGACGGCAGGCTGGAGTTGCTGACCAGCTACGGCAGCGAGATCGACAGCGCACCGGTGCAGGCGGTGCGGGCGTCGAGGCCGTGGTTCGCCTCCGAGGACCGCGCGCTCGCCGACCTCAACGGCAAGCGCTACTCGCTCACCCTGGGCGAGCGCGACCCCGCGCCGGGAGAGCCGGGGCCACCCGCGGCGCGCCGCTTCATCGAAGCCGTGCGCAGGGCCGCTCACCATGGCGGCTGAGCGGCGCCGGGGCGGCGCGGCCGGGGACCGGCGGCGCCGGGCGACCGGGCCGCCCGCACGCACGGCGCCCGCGCCGGTGCGGTGGCGGCGGGTCGTGGCCACAGCGCCGTCATGAGCGACGGCAGCCGAGCGACCGCGAGCCGAGCGGGCCGCCGCTGCGCTGGCCATGGGTCGTCCGGTGTCCGCGAGTTGCGGCGCGGGACCCCTTGCGTCACTCTGGTCTCACGTCACTCTGGGTTTACCGGCGATAACGCTGCGAACCAGCCGCCGGTCATGACAGCATGCGGCCCGTTCCCACTGGCGCGCTGCTGGATCCGAACTTCGTGTTCTTCCGGACCTCACGTCGGGGAGTCGCAGCCGTGATCAGTCACCCAAGCAGGCACTGCACGGTGGAGCTCCAAGCCCTGCCGTCGCGGATCGGCCAGGTCCGCAGAATCGTATCTGCGCAGTTGCGCTACTGGCATCTGGATCCCCTCATAGACCGAGCGGCGCTCGGTGTGACGGAGCTGCTGTCGAACGTCCACCGGCACGCCCAACCGGACAAGACCTGCACCGTGGAGATCGAGCTGCTGCTCGGCCGGCTCACGGTGTCGGTGCGCGACGGCGATCCCCGCCTCCCGGTGGTCGGGGACGCGGATCCGCTGGCCACCTGCGGGCGCGGGCTCGCGATGGTGGCCGCGCTCAGCGAGAGCTGGGGTGTGCGGCCGGACGGTGACAAGGGCAAGGTCGTCTGGTTCACGCTGCCGACGGCCCCGCCCGCGGCGATGGCACCGCTCCGCCCGGCGCGCCGCAAGGCCGCGGAGCCCGTGCACAGGTTCGCCGAGGTCGAACCCGTCGGCCGTACGCCCGAACATGCTCCCGCCCGGTCGGCCGTTGTCGGCTGACCGGGCGGTGAGCCGGACCGGGTGACGGGCCCGTCCGGGCGGTGACCGGGACCCGGCGGTGAGGCCGACCGCGTGGTGGCCGGGACCCGGTGTCGTCCGCGAGCCGGGTCCCGTCCCTGCCGCGTCGCGGCTCGGTGCGGCCGGTGCCGTGGCCCTCGACGGCGTCGGCGACCCGGGCCGTCCCGGTGACGGACGCCGGCGTACCGGTCAGACGGCATCGCTCCTGCCCGTACGGCCGAACTGCTCCTCCAGCACCGACAGCCGGCGCCAGTACTCGTCCTCGTCGATCTCGCCGGAGGCGAAGCGGCGGCCGAGCACGGCGACGGGCGAGTCGCCGGCCGGCCGCGTGCTCCGTGCGGCGTGCCACGGCGCGCCGCGGCCGCTCCGGACGGTGCGGCGCAGAACGGTGACGGCGCCCACGGTCACGGCCGCCCAGATCAGCGGGAAAAGCAGGATCCACGGCCCGGGGCCGCCGTCCCAGTGTGCGAGGGTCTGCATCTTGAGTCATCTCCGGTCGTGTCCACGGGGCTTTCGTCGATGTCCTGAGCCTCGCCCGGCACCGGGGTCCGGGTCGTCGTACGGCCAGCGGCAGTGCGGGTACCTCTCGGGGAGTACGCGCGCGTGCCGCGGTTGCTTCCTCGGGTCCGCGAGGCGGCGCCCTCGCGGACGGCACGGGAACCAGCGCGGTGATCGTGCGGGGCGATCGGTCACGGCGAGCAGGGCGCTGCGCGCGGCGGGGCGACCGGCCACGACGGTCGGGCCGGACGATGCAGGCGGCGGCCAGGCGACGGGGAGACCGGGCCCCGCCCCGCGCGGGAAGCGCGAGTCGCCGGCTCTCCGGCCGACGACGGCGCGCGGGCCGTGCTGTCGGATCAGCCGTCGGTCGCCGACGCGTCGCTCGCGCGCACCGGCCCCGTGCCCGGCGAGGGCGCGGCCCTGGGAGCCGTGATCCTCAGCGTGGGGTCAGTGCTGCCAGCGGATCGTCCAGCACCGGCTGCCACGCCAACTCCGCCGCGCCGACCAGGCTGTTGTGGTCCAGGGAGCAGGCCAGGATGGGGACTCCGCCGCTGCGGCCCCACAGGCTGCGGTCGGCGACGACCGCGCGCAGCCGGTCGGGGTTCGCGTCCAGCAGGGTGCGGTGCAGGCCGCCGAGGATGATCCGGTCGGGGTTGAGGATGTTGACCAGACCGGCCAGCCCCAGGCCCAGGCGATCGATGAGGGCCTCGACGGCGGTGCGTACGGCCGGGTCGGCGTACTCGTGCCGGATCAGGTCGTTGGCCTGCTGGAGCAACGAGACCTCGGGGCCCGGCACGCGGTCCGCCGTCGTGAGGAAGGCCAGCGGGTCGGCCTCGACGTCGAGGCAGCCGCGGCTGCCGCAGTGGCAGGGACGGCCCTCGGGGTTGACGGTGAGGTGGCCGACTTCGAGCGCCAGGCCCGAACTGCCCGTGTGCAGCCGTCCGTCGAGCACCAGCGCGCCGCCGACCCCCCGGTGCCCGGTGGCCACGCACAGCAGGTCGCGGGCGCCGCGCCCGGCGCCGTGCCGGTGCTCGGCGAGC
This sequence comes from Streptomyces cadmiisoli, assembly GCF_003261055.1. Classification (NCBI taxonomy): domain Bacteria; kingdom Bacillati; phylum Actinomycetota; class Actinomycetes; order Kitasatosporales; family Streptomycetaceae; genus Streptomyces; species Streptomyces cadmiisoli. Next base: position 7,644,603 of record NZ_CP030073.1, on the reverse strand, counting down.
GCGGCCAGGTTGACATCGTTGGCCGCGAACGCGGGCCCCGTGATGCCGGCGGTACGCACGCACTCCGCGAAGATCTCCCGTACGGGCGCGCCCGGCGGCCACGCCAGGTGCAGCGGATTCAGCGCCAGGCCCTCCGGCTCGGCGACCGCCGACGGCACGGCGAGCCCGGCGCCCACGCACCGGCGCCCGGTCTCGCGCAGCAGTTCGGCGCCGGCCTCCACGACGGAGCCGAGCACCTTCGCCGGGTCGGCGTCGACGGCCTCGCAGCCGGGCGCGGTCGCCACGATCCGGCCGCCGAGGCCGACCAGGGCCGCCCGGAACCCGTCGGCGTGCACCTGGGCGGCGAGCGCCACCGGCCCTTCCTCGGCGAGTTCGAGCCGGTGCGAGGGGCGGCCCTGGGATCCTGCGGCGGCGCCGGGCCTGGCGTCGACCCGGATCAGGCCCAGCGCCTCCAGCTCCGCGGCCACCGCGCCGGCCGTGGCCCGGGTGACGCCGAGTTCGGCGGTGAGCACGGCACGGGTCGGGGCACGCCCGGTGTGCACGAGCTCCAACGCGGGTCCGAGCGCGCCGCGCCCCCGGTCAAGCCGCGTCCTGGAGGTGGTCCCATCCCCCGCCGTCCGGGGGTCCGCCTTGCCGCTCATGAGGGCGAGTCTCCCATGATCCGCTCAACCGCTCGTCGCACCCGGGTCGTCGAAGCCGCCCACCCGCAACGTGACGTTCAGCCGCCCGGTCAGGCCGAGCCAGGACGGCGCGGTGCCCGGATGCACCCGCGGCACCCCGTGATAGGCCGACCGCGACGGGCCGCCGAACACGAACAGGTCGCCGCTGCGCAGTTCGACGTCCGTGTAGGGCCGGGCGCGGGTCTCGGTGTTGCCGAACCGGAAGACACATGTGTCGCCCAGGCTCAGCGAGACGACGGGAGCGGGTGACCTCTCGTCGCTGTCGCGGTGCATGCCCATGTGGGCGTCGCCGTCGTAGAAGTTGATCAGCGCGATGTCGTACCCGGCGTCCTCGGCGGCCGGCGCGCCCAGGGCGTCGGTCACCGCGCGCCGGCCCAGCTCGCCCAGCCAGGCGGGGAACGGCTTCACGGGGGCGCCGTCGCCGTCCACGGCCGTACCGGCGTAGGCGTACGGGTACCAGTGCCGGCCGAGGCAGACCTGGCGGGCGGTCATCGTGCCGCCGCCGGGTGTGCGGACCGTCCGCAGTCCGGCGGGTGGCCGGGCCCAGTCGCGGCACGCGTTCAGCAGCTCGCGCTGGCCGTGCGCGTCGAGCCAGTCCGGCAGGTGCACCGCGCCCGGCGCGATCCGCGCACGCTCCCGGGGGAACAGCTCGGCGTTCATGCCGTTCAAGCCGTTCTCGCCGCTCTTGCCCGTCGCGCCGTTCGTACCGCCCATGCCGTCCATCCTCCCGCACCCGCCCTGAACTGCGGCTCGGCTAGCCTTGGCGGCACGATGAACGACCGTATGACGACGCCGTGGGGCGAGCTCGCGCTGGCTCGCTTTCCCGAGGACCCCCGTGACCGCCTGCGTGCCTGGGACGCCTCCGACGACTACCTGCTGCGGCACCTCGCCGACGAGGGGGTGCCGTTGACCGGGACGGTCGTCGTGCTCGGCGACCGCTGGGGCGCGCTGGCGACCGCGCTGGCCACGCACGGTCCGGTGCAGATCACGGACTCGTACCTGACGCAGGAGGCGACCCACGCGAATCTCGCCCGCAACGGCGTCGGACCGGGCACGGTGCGCCTGCTCACCACCCAGGATCCGCCGCCCGACCGGGTGGACGTGCTGCTGGTGCGGGTGCCCAAGAGCCTCGCCCTGCTGGAGGACCAGCTGATGCGGCTGGCGCCCGCGGTGCACGAGGGCACGGTCGTCGTCGGCACCGGCATGGTGAAGGAGATCCACACCTCGACGCTGAACCTGTTCGAGCGGATCCTCGGGCCGACCCGCACCTCGCTCGCCGAGCGGAAGGCCCGGCTGATCCACTGCACGCCGGACCCGTCGCTGGCCCGGTCGGCCAACCCGTGGCCGTACAGCTACGCGCTGCCCGGCGACATCGGTCCGGTGTCGGGGCACACGGTCGTCAACCACGCGGGCGTCTTCTGCGCCGACCGGCTGGACATCGGGACCCGTTTCCTGCTGAAGCATCTGCCGGACACCCGCGGCTCACGCCGGGTGGTGGACCTGGGCTGCGGAAACGGTGTCGTCGGTACGGCGGTGGCGCTCGCCAACCCCGACGCCGAGGTGCTGTTCGTCGACGAGTCGTTCCAGGCCGCGGCGTCGGCGGAGGCGACGTACCGGGCGAACGGCGTGCCCGGGCACGCCGAGTTCCGGGTCGGCGACGGGCTGGCCGGGGTGCCGTCCGGCAGTGTCGACCTGGTCCTGAACAATCCGCCGTTCCATGCGCACCAGGCGACCACCGACGCCACGGCGTGGCGGATGTTCACCGGTGCGCGCCGGACGCTGCGTCCGGGCGGCGAGCTCTGGGTGATCGGCAACCGCCACCTCGGGTACCACGTGAAGCTGCGGCGGCTGTTCGGCAACAGCAGGCTGGTCGCCAGTGATCCGAAGTTCGTGGTCCTGAAGGCGGTCAAGCGCTAGCCGGCCGGAGCAGCGTGCGGATGGTCCGCGCGACGGCCCGGGCCATCTCCTCCCGGCCGACGCCGAGGTAGGTGCGGGGGTCGACCGCCTCGGGGTGGGCGGTGAGGAACTCCCGGATCGCGCCGGTCATGGCGACGTTGAGGGCGGTACCGACGTTGACCTTGGTGATGCCGCCCGCGACCGCCGCCGTCAGTTCGTCGTCCGGAACGCCGGACGAGCCGTGCAGGACCAGGGGGACGTCCAGGCCGGCGGACAGGCGCTTGAGGAGGTCGTGGTCGAGGGCGGCGGTGCGGGTGGTCATGGCGTGCGAGCTGCCGATGGCCACGGCCAGGGCGTCGACCCCCGAGTCGGCGACGAAGGCGCGCGCCCGGGCGGGGTCCGTACGCGCGCCGGGCGCGTGGGCGTCCAGTGGCGGCCGTCCGTCCTTGCCGCCGACCTCGCCCAGCTCGGCCTCGATCCACAGCCCCTGGGAGTGCGCCCAGTCGGCGGCGGCCCCGGTCGCCGCGAGGTTCTCCTGGTACGGCAGCCGGGACGCGTCGTACATCACGGAGCTGAACCCGGCGGACCCGGCCTGCCGCAGAAGCTGGTCGCTCTGCACGTGATCGAGGTGCAACGCGACCGGTACGGCGGCCCGTTCCGCCGCGGCGGCGGCCGCGCGGGCCAGCGGAAGGAGCCGTCCGTGGCGGAACCGGACGGCGTTCTCGCTGACCTGGAGGACGACGGGGCAGCCGACGGACTCGGCGCCCGCGACGACGGCCTCGACGTGCTCCAGGGTGATGATGTTGAAGGCGGCCACGGCGCCGTGCGCGGCGGCGGCGCGGCGGACGAGTTCGCCGGTGGTCACGAGGGGCACGGCTGCTCCTTGCGGGCTGGGGCCGGTCCGGTGGATCGGCCGGGGCCGAGTGACGGGCGCCGGGGCGGTGCCGGACCGGCCCGCGGCGTCAGAGGATCACCGAGCGCGTGAGGTGGCGCGGCCGGTCGGCGTCCAGTCCGCGGGCCGCGGCGACGGCGACCGCGAGCCGCTGCACCCGGACCAGTTCGGCGAGGGGGTCGAGACCGCCCGCCACCCATCGGGCGCCGGTGGCCCGCACCTGTTCGGCCAGCCCCTGCGGTGCCGCGCCGAGCATCCAGGTCGCGGTGGATCCGTCGGCGATGCTGATGGGGCCGTGCCGGTACTCCATGGCCGGGTAGGACTCGGTCCAGGCCTGGGCCGCCTCGCGCATCTTCAGAGCGGCTTCGTGGGCCAGGCCGACGGTCCAGCCGCGGCCCAGGAAGGTGAACTGGCCGCGGTCGACGAGGTCTTCGGGCAGGTCGGCGGCGAGCGCGGCGCGGCCGTCCGTCACGACGGTGTCGGAGTGCAGGCCGAGATGGGCCCGGAGCAGGGTGAGCGCGGTGGTCGCGAACCGCGTCTGCACGACCGAGCGTTCGTCCGCGAAGTCGAGCACGACGACGTCCTGGGCGGCGTCGGCCACGGGGGTGCTCGGGTCGGCGGTGATCGCGGTGGTCCGGGTGGCACCGCGCAGCTTCCCGAGCAGGTCGAGCACCTCGGTGGTGGTGCCGGAGCGGGTCAGCGCGACGACCCGGTCGTAGCGGCGGCCGGCGGGGAACTCCGAGGCGGCGAAGGCGTCCGTCTCGCCCTGCTTCGCGTCCTCGCGCAGCGCCGCCGCGGCCTGCGCCATGAAGTACGAGGTGCCGCAGCCGACGACGGCGACGCGCTCCCCCGGTGCCGGCAGCACTCCCCGGTGCCGCGCGGCCTGCGCCGCGGCGCGGGTCCAGCACTCCGGCTGGCTGTGCAGCTCGTCCTCGGCATCAGTCATGCGGGCCTCCCCACTCATGCTTACTGTTGCAAGATAGCGCGTCCTTTCGAGCAGCATCAAGCATCCTGCTCGGAATCGGATGCGCTAGGGTCGCGGCAGGGCCAGGAACGGACGGAAAGGGTGCGGATGTCGCGCGACGCCCGCTGGAAGGCGCTGCTGGAACTGCTCGTCGAACGCGGCCGGCTGGACGTCGAGCAGGCGGCCGGCGAGCTGGGTGTCTCCGCCGCGACGATCCGCCGGGACTTCGACGCGCTCGCCGAGCAGCAGATGCTCGTCCGCACCCGGGGCGGCGCGGTGGCACACGGCGTGTCGTACGAACTGCCGCTGCGCTACAAGACGGCCCGCCAGGCCTCCGAGAAGCTGCGCATCGCGGCGGCGGTGGCCGGTCTCGTCGCGCCCGGCGAGGCGGTCGGCCTGACCGGCGGCACGACCACCACGGAGGTGGCCCGGGCCCTGGCGGTGCGGGGCGACCTCGCCGCCGGACCGCCCCCGCTCACCGTCGTCACCAACGCGCTCAACATCGCCAACGAACTGGCCGTACGGCCCCAGTTCAAGATCGTGGTCACGGGCGGGGTGGCCCGGGCCCAGTCCTACGAGCTGGTCGGTCCGCTGGCCGAGGGCGTGCTCGACCGGATCGCCCTGGACGTGGCGGTGCTGGGTGTCGTCGCCCTGGACGTCGTGCACGGCGCGGCGGCGCACGACGAGGCGGAGGCGGCGATCAACCGGCGGCTGTGCGAGCGCGCCGCACGCGTGATCGTCGCCGCGGACTCCAGCAAGCTGGGCCGCAGGGCGTTCGCCCGGATCTGCGACACCGGCACGCTGCACACGCTGGTCACCGACACCGCCGTGGACGAGGACACGGTGCGCCGGTTCGAGGATGCGGGCGTCCGCGTCATGGCCGTCTGATCACCCGGCCCGGCTTCCCGGCGCCCACCTGCGCGATCGCGCCTAAGCTGGAAGGGCGCTTGCTGACCGGCGAGGGAGGCTGCGATGGCCGATACGTCGCATACATCGACGAGCGAGGGCCCCGGGCGCAACCGGTACATCCCGATCGCGGAGCACGGACTGATCGGCGATCTCCAGAGCGTGGCTCTGGTGGCCACCGACGGCACGATCGACTGGTACTGCTGTCCGTCCTTCGACGCGCCGAGTGTGTTCGCCTCGATCCTGGACGCGGAGCGGGGCGGCTGCTTCGAACTGGCCGCGACCCTGCCCGGGCGGACCAAACAGTTCTACTTCCCCGACACCAACGTCCTGATCACCCGGTTCTTCACCGACGAGGGTGTGGGCGAGGTGCAGGACTTCATGCCGATCAGCGGCGAGTCCGCCGAGGTACAGCGGCACCGGCTGATCCGGCGTGTGCTGTGCGTGCGCGGTTCCCTCCCCTTCCGCGCACGGGTGGCACCGAGGTTCGACTACGGCACCCAGCAGCACACCCTGCGCCTGCTCGGCGACGTGGCGATCTTCGACTGCGCCACCTCGAAGCTGGCGCTGACCTCCACGGTGACGATGGAGGCGGACGGGGCCGACGTGCGAGCGGACTTCAAGCTCGCCGAGGGCGAGTCGGCCGTGTTCGCCATGGACCAGGTCGGAGGTGACGTGGTACCGCGCCGGTGTCCGGGACTGGAGGCGGAGGAGCAGTTCGGCAAGACGGTCGCCTACTGGCGGCGGTGGCTGTCCGCGTCGAAGTACCGGGGCCGCTGGCGCGAGATGGTGCACCGCTCCGCGCTCACCCTGAAGCTGCTCACCTACGCGCCGACCGGCGCCATCGTGGCGGCCCCGACGACGAGCCTGCCCGAGCAGCTCGGCGGGGAACGCAACTGGGACTACCGGTACGTGTGGGTGCGCGACGCGGCGTTCTGCGTGTACGCGCTGCTGCGGCTCGGTTTCACCAGCGAGGCCGAGGCGTTCATGCAGTTCGTCTCCCGGCACATCACGCCGGGTGACGGCTGTCGCTCCGGTCCGCTGCAGATCATGTACGGCATCGACGGCCGCACCGACCTGCCCGAGTGCGAGCTGCGCCATCTGGAGGGCTACGAGGGCTCCGCACCGGTACGGGTCGGCAACGGCGCCGCCGAGCAGCTCCAGCTCGACATCTACGGCGCGCTCATCGATTCGATCTACCTGTACGACAAGTGGGCCCAGCCGATCTCCAGCGCTCAGTGGGACGACGTCTGCGGGCTCGTCCACTGGGTCTGCGAGCACTGGGACCAGCCGGACGAGGGGATCTGGGAGACCCGCGGCGGACGCAAGAACTTCCTGTACTCGCGGCTGATGTGCTGGGTGGCGATCGAACGGGCCATCAGGATGGCCAACCGGCGCGGACTGCCCGCCGACCTGGCCCGCTGGCAGGAGGCCCGCGACAAGATCTACCGCCGGATCATGCAGCGCGGCTGGTCAGAGGAGCGCAGGGCGTTCGTCCAGTACGAGGGCGGCGACGTGCTCGACGCGGCCCTGCTGATGATGCCGTTGACGAGGTTCATCGCGCCCACGGATCCCAAGTGGCTGTCCACCCTGGACGCCCTCACCCACGAGCTGGTGTCCGACTCCCTGGTGTACCGCTACGACCCGCTGGCCGCACCGGACGGACTGCACGGCGACGAGGGGACGTTCTCGATCTGCTCGTTCTGGTACGTGGAGGCGATGGTCCGCGCGGGCCGGGTGGACGAGGCGCGGCTGGCCTTCGAGAAGATGCTCACCTACGCCAACCATCTGGGCCTGTACGCCGAGGAGATCGGTCACACGGGCGAGCAGCAGGGCAACTTCCCGCAGGCCTTCACCCATCTCGCCCTCATCAGCGCCGCGTTCAACCTGGACAAGGCTCTCGGCTGACCGGTCGGGCGGCGTCGCCCCACCGGTCCGCGGGCCGGTGCCGCGGGCTCAGTGCCCGCTCTCCGGATCGCAGCACCCCTCGCGGCGCAGCCGGCGGCCGACGTCGAGCCAGTCCTCGGCCGACACCGCGCGGCCCGACGCGTCACCGCGGGGGGCGTCGGCCGCGAAGGCGTCGACGAGGTCGCCCTGTGCGAACAGGACGCCGCCGCGGAGTACCGCCGCCGTGCGGATCAGGTCGTCGAAGTCGGTGAACGGGTCCCCGTCCACCACCGTGAGGTCGGCGAGCCTGCCCACCTCCGCCGTGCCGAGATCCCGGTCGGCACCGAAGACCCGCGCGGGCAGCACGGTGGCCGTGCGCAGCGCCTCGGCCGGTGACAGTCCGGCCCGGTGCAGCGCGCGCAGGGCCAGATGCAGGTGCAGCCCGACCGGGACGAGCGGCTGGTCCGTGCCGAGCGCGACCAGCCCGCCGCCCGCGAGGATCCTCCGGTAGACGTTCATCTCCCGGTCCAGCGTCACCAGTTCGGCCTCGGTGGGCGGCCGGCCTGCCTGCTCGCGCACGAACTCGCGGTCCCACGGTGGCATGAGCGTGGTGACGCGCGGGTCGTCCGCCAGCGCGGGGTCGGCGCCGAGCAGGGGCTGGGCGGTGAACGGAGTGGCGACGAGGTGGAAGCCGCCGCGCGTGTAGATCTCCTCCACGTCCTGGCAGGCACGTCCGGTGGCGGAGGTCGCTCGTCCGGCCTCCAGACGCTGGGTGGCCTGCAGATGGGTCGTCAGGTCCTGGCCCAGTTGCACGCCGGGGGTGCACAGATGGCTGCCGCTGGGCACGCCGAGCCGGTCGTGGGCGAAGTCGGCGGCCTCCTTCATCACCCAGCCCGGGGCCCGGACGTACGTCTTCACGAAGTCCCAGTCCAGGGCGGCCCCGCGCGCCAGGGTGCGGCGCAGCCCCTCCGGGGTGCGGTGGGCGCGGCCCATGCTGTAGGCCACACGGGCCCCGTCGAGCAGTTCGCCGGTGGTCAGCAGCCGGGGTCCGGTCAGGACTCCGGCGGCGACGGCCTCCCGGACCCGTGCCTGCTCGTAGGCGAACCCGCCCAGTGAGACGGCCGTCGTGATGCCGTAGGCGAGCTGGAGCGCGGTCTGGCGGCCTCCGTACAGCGTCTGCCAGGGGTGGGTGTGGGCGTCCCACAGGCCCGGGATCACCGTGCGCTCGGAGGCGTCGACACGGTGTGCGGCCGAGCGGCCGGCCCGGTGCCGGGACACCTCCGCGATCCGGCCGCCGCGGATGACGACGTCGACGTCCTCGCGCACGTCCCGGCCTGTGCCGTCCCAGAACCGGCCGGCGCGCACCACCGTGTCGGCCGGACGCGGGCGACGGTAGTCCAGCGGGACACGGACGGTGCGGGTCCTGCCGCTGCCGGTGTCGATCAGGCGCAGGGTGCCCGCGGACAGGTACAGCAGCGTGCGGGAGTCGGCGGACCAGGACGGGTGGTCGGCGGGTTCGGCGGTGAGTCTGCGCGGCTCGCCGTCGGGGGTGCCGTCGGGGCGGACCGGCAGCAGCCACAGCGCCGACTCGGCGACGACGGCCATCCACCGGCCGTCGGGGGACCACGCCGGGCCCGAGTCGTAGCGGTCGGAGAGCGAGGTGTGCGGCGCGAGGGCGTGCAGGGCCGAGGCGGTGGTCTCCGTGTCGACGACCCGGATGAGGTTGTAGCCCTCGCGGAAGCGCTCGTTGAGGCGGTTGCGGTCGCACAGGGCCAGACGGCGGCCGTCGGGCGACCAGCTGGGCCGGCCGGGCAGTCCGCCCGCGCCGAGCGGCGCCGCGAGGATCCGTTCCCGGCCGTCCGCCAGGTCCCGCACGACGAGATTGCCGGACATGTCCAGGCAGGCCAGCCGCGCCCCGTCGGGTGAGAGGGCGGGCAGGACACGGCCGCCCTCGGCCAGCACTGTCTCCGCTCCGGAGGCGAGGTCACGGCGGCGTACCGCGAACAGCCCGTCGCGGTCGTCGGCGTAGACCAGCGCCTTGCCGTCCGGCGTCCATGTCGGCGCCAGCAGGTAGCGGGTGGGCGGGACCTGGACGACCCTGCGGGGCGGGCGGCCGCCCGAGGTGCCCGCGGTCCACAGCGCGTTGAGCGCGGCGAAGGCGACGCTCCGGCCGTCCGGCGACAGGGCCGGCAGGTGCAGGGCTCGGACGGGGCGGGAGCCGGTGCCGGCGAAGTCGTGCCTCTTGCCGCGGTAGCGCGGCCGGGTCACGGGCAGCGTCGCCGTGAACGGGATGTCCTCGCCGGTGCCCGGCGCGTCCGGGTCGACCAGGCGGAAGCGACCGTCGACGGTGAGCAGCAGCCGCTCGCCGTCCGCCCAGCGCGGCGGCACCGGGTGGATGTCGCCCCGCAGCGCTACCGGCTCGCCGTCCACCACGAGCGTGCTGGACGCGGCGGGCCGGGCGGTGGTGCGCAGATGGACGAGGCGGCCGGACGGCGAGCGTGCGGGGGCCATGATCTGGGCGCCGGAGTCGTCGGTGTGCTCCGTGACGACCGGGCCCGAGCCGTCGGCGGCGACGGACGCGACGGTGGTCGCGCGCAGCGCGCCCGTCGCGGTGGCGGACGCGCGCACGAACAGCACCCGTTCGCCGTCCGGCGACCAGGCCGGGTCGAAGTCCTCCCAGGCGGCGCCCTGCCCGGGTCCCCGCTGGCCGGGGCGCCCGGTGAGCCGGGTCAGCGTTCCGCCGCGCACGTCCAGGACCCAGATGCGGTACGGGGCGCCGGTCACGGTGTCACCGCCGCGCTCGGACGAGAACGCGATCCGGGTGCCGTCCGGCGACCAGGCGGGGCCCCGGTCGTCCCACGGCCCGTCCGTGAGCCGGCGGACCCCGGTGCCGTCCGGCCGCAGGGTCCACAGGTGGAAGCCGCCGCCCCGGTAGGCGCACACGACGAGGCGGCCGCCGTCGGGCGAGAACTGCGGGCGCGTGGGTTCGAGGCCGGGCGCGGTGAGCGCGACGGCGGGGCCGCCGGCCCGCGGAACGGACCAGAGGACGTTCTGGACCTCGGCGACCAGCCGGTCGCCGGAGGGCGCGAGGGTCGCGGAGCCGCAGGTGGCCGCGGTGAGGGAGAGGACGGCCGTGCGGGACGCGGCGACGGCGGCCGGCGCGTCGACGACCGCGCCGGTGGTGGCGACCGCGGTGGCCGTGGCCGAGGCCTGGAGGAATCTGCGGCGGGAGAGCGGGCCACAAGGAGCGGCGCCCGAGGGGCCTGAGGTGTCGTCGATGTCCACGGAACCTCTCAGTGCACGGGGGTGACGGGCCGGACAGGAGAGACCACTGGTCGCAACGTACGGGGCGGAGCCCGCTCAAGGACTCCGCCGCGTCGTTTCTCGGCCGATCTTCACCGGCTCGCCGCTGCCGTGCGGGTCACGGGCCGGGGAAAGACCGCGCCCCGCTCCGTGGCCCGCGCCGGGTGTGACGCCCGAGTACGCGTCACCTGACACGCCGTCAAGGCAGGGTCGGCGCAATACCGCTGGCTGCGGGGCGCCGTGGTCGGCGCCCACAGCGGCGGTGTGACGGTGCGGAACGACGACCCGGAGCCGACGGTCACCGTGACGCCCGTCGCGGACCGGGTCACCGAGGGAGGGGCGCTGACCTGGCGCCTCTCGCTGTCCGCGGTGGCCGACGTGCCCGTCAGCGCCGGTTTCGCGTTCCTGCCGGTCGCCGGGGCGCCGAACTGTCCACCACGGACGTCGACCCGCAGTGGCTGTCGGACCTGACCAGTGGTGGGTCTCCGCTGCCGGAGCGGCCGTTGTCCGAGGTCGAATGGCTGTACCTCTGGGCGGACGTCCAACCGGGCGAGCCGAGCGCGGAGGTCTCCGTCCCCACCGTCGAGGACACGGTGACCGAGCCGGAGGAGTCGACGCGGATCCAGCAGACCGACTTCGACAACCCGGAAGGTCCGCAGGACGGCCCGGAGTTCACCGGGAGGGTGACGGGCGCCCCCTGAGGTCGGCGGCCGGTCGGGACCGGTCGCGGCAGGGCGACCTCCCGGCCGGTCCCAGCTGGTCCCGGCGGGTCGCGACCGGTCCTGGCCGGTCCTGGCCGGTCCTGGCCGGTCCTGGCCGGTCCTGGCCGGTCCTGGCCGGTCCTGGCCGGTCCTGGCCGGTCCTGGCCGGTCGGCTTCCGCGCCGTCCGGGCCGGTCGTGGCGGAAGGACGGAGTGCGGGGCCGTGGTCACCGTGACCACGGACCCGCGCCGTTCCCGCCGGCGACGCGGGCCTGACGGGCGACCGCGCCGCTGGTCGGACAGGGGTGCCGCCGACCTGGTTCCCGGTCTGGTTCCCGGTCTCGATGACGGCTTTTTGATGTATTTCCGAGGCTTGAACGACGGGTTCGGCCTCCGAAGACTGGCAGCAGGGCGAGGGCTGCGAAGGAGCCGCGATGATTCCCACTGCCGCGCGATCACGAACCTGGCTGACCGAGGACGACTGCGACCTCACGGCGTTCCGGGCACTGGTCGAACAGCGCACCGACCCCGTCGAGCACCCCTCGGCGGAGCGCGTGGAGCAGAACGTTCCGCTCTACGACAGCGACCGGCTCCGCGCCCTGACGGCGACTGTGCAGGGGCGCCGAAACGTGCAGAGCGAACTGATCCGGGCCCTGTGGGACGGCCCCGGCATCGTCGTGTTCAAGGGCGCGTTCCAGCCCGAGACCGTGGACCGGGCGTCCGCGGCCTTCCGGACGCTGATCGACGAGGAGCGCGCCATGGGCACGGCGCGCGGCGACCACTTCGCACCGCCCGGCGCGAACGACCGCGTCTGGAGCGCCCTGGACAAGATGGCTCTGCGGGCACCGGAGGACTTCGCGGACTACTACGCGAACGACATGGCGGCGCTGGTCGCCGAGGCCTGGCTCGGCCCGGCGTACCAGGTGACCTCCCAGGTCAACGTGGTCAACCCGGGCGGCACCGCGCAGAACGCGCACCGCGACTACCACCTCGGCTTCCTGAGCCGGGAGCGGGCCGCCGCCTACCCCGCGCATGTGCACCGGCTGTCCCCCGCCCTGACGCTGCAGGGCGCGGTGGCGCACTGCGACATGCCCGTCGAGTCGGGCCCGACCCTGTACCTGCCGCACTCGCAGAAGTACGAGCCCGGCTATCTGGCGTGGCGGCTCCCGGAATTCGTCGAGTACTTCGACGCCCACCACGTCCAGCTCCCGCTGGACAAGGGTGACGCCGCCTTCTTCAACCCCGCGCTGTTCCACGCCGCCGGGCACAACCGCTCGACCGGTGTCCGGCGCATGGCCAATCTGCTCCAGATCTCCTCCGCCTTCGGCCGCGCCATGGAGACGGTGGACCGCGCGGCGATGGCGAACGCCCTGTTCCCGGTGCTGCTGCGGCGCAAGGCCGAAGGCGCCTCCGAGGACTGGCTGCGCCGCGTGGTCGCCGCCACCGCGGAGGGCTACCCCTTTCCGACCGACCTCGACCTGGACCCGCCGGTCGACGGCCTCGCCCCGGCTTCGCAGGCGTACGTGCTGTGGCAGGCCGTGGCGGAGGACTGGACGCCGGAGCGACTGCGTGAGCGGCTGTCGGCCCGGCGCGCGGCGACCTCTCCCCGACCGACCGCCGCGGAGTGACGGGAGCCCAGGGGCCACCCCCGTCCCCCTCCCCCTGCCTCGGGCGGGCGAATCCGGACCCCTTGCCCGCTTCCGGTCACCCACCTAGCCTGACTTTGTGCCGCTAATAAACAAATCCCGGATCCACAGCGCCGTGCCGGGCCGCGACCTCACCCGTCTCCGCATCGCCCTCACCACCTTCTTCGCGCTGGACGGCTTCGTCTTCGCGGGCTGGGTCGTCCGCATCCCCGCCATCAAGGAACAGACCGGCAGCTCCGCGAGCACCCTCGGACTCGCGCTGCTGGGTGTCTCGGCCGGCGCGGTGGTCACCATGACGCTCACCGGTCGCCTCTGCCGCCGCTTCGGCAGCCATCCGGTGACCGTGGTCTGCGCCGTCCTGCTCTCCCTGAGCGTCGCCCTGCCCCCGCTGACCCACTCGGCAGCGGCCCTCGGCGCCGTACTCCTGTTCTTCGGCGCGGCCTACGGCGGCATCAACGTGGCCTTCAACAGCGCCGCGGTCGACCTGATCACCGCGCTGCGCCGACCGGTGATGCCCAGCTTCCACGCCGCCTACAGCCTGGGCGGCATGGTCGGCGCAGGCCTCGGCGCGCTGGTCGCGGGGTCCCTGTCCCCCACCCGCCATCTGCTCGGGCTGGCCCTCGTCGGCCTGCTCGTGACCGCCCTCGCCGGACCGACACTGCTGCGCGGGTCCCCGCCTGCGCCGCAGGAACAGGTGCGCTACGACCGGCACGCCCCGCGACGCCTCGACGGCCGTACCCGGCGCCTTGTGATCGTCTTCGGCCTGATCGCCCTGTGCACGGCCTACGGCGAGGGCGCGCTCGCCGACTGGGGCGCCCTGCACCTGGAGCAGGACCTGGATGCCTCGCCCGGCGCCGCCGCAGTGGGCTACTCCTGCTTCGCCCTGGCCATGACGGTGGGCCGGCTGACCGGCACGTCGCTCCTCGAACGCCTCGGCCGCACGCGCACGGTGGTCATGGGCGGCTCGATCGCGGCGGCCGGCATGCTGCTCGGCGCGCTGGCGAACTCCCTGTGGGCCGCGTTGCTCGGGTTCGGGGTCGCGGGCCTCGGCCTCGCCAACCTCTTCCCCGTGGCCATCGAACGGGCGGGCGCGCTGGCGGGTCCGAGCGGCGTCGCCGTCGCCTCGACGCTCGGGTACGGGGGGATGCTCCTCGGACCGCCCGCCATCGGCTTCATGGCCGACTGGATCTCCCTGCCCGTGGCGCTGACCAGTGTCGCGGTCCTGGCGGCGGTCGCGGCGGTGGTCGGATTCGCCACCCGGCGGGCGGAGTCGCGCTGACCCGCCTCCGGCGGAACGCTCACGCACCCTCCCCCGGACCGCGCTCCGTGCGGCACACTCACGGCATGCAGACCGCCGACTTCGTCCGGGTCATCGAACGGGAGGGCCGGGCCCTGGCCCGGGCCGCCGAAGAGGCCGGTACCGGGGCCGAGGTGCCGACCTGTCCCGACTGGCAGGTCAGGGACCTGCTGCGGCACACGGGCATGGTGCACCGCTGGGCGACGGCGTTCGTCGCCGAGGCCCACGCGTCGTACCGGCCCGGCGAGGAGCGTCCCGACCTCGACGGCGACGACCTCGTGAACTGGTTCAGCGACGGGCACCGGCGCCTCGTCGACACCCTCGCCGCCGCGCCACCCGACGTCCCGTGCTGGCACTTCCTGCCCGCGCCGTCACCGCTCGCCTTCTGGGCCCGGCGGCAGGCGCACGAGACGACCGTGCACCGGTTCGACGCCGAGGCGGCCCTCGGCGGCACGGGCGAGGACATCGCCGTCGACTTCGCCGTGGACGGCATCGACGAACTGCTGCGGGGCTTCCACGCCCGCCGCCAGAGCCGGCTGCGCACCGAGACACCCCGCGTGCTGCGGGTGCGGGCCACGGACACCGACGACGCGGACACCGCGGTGTGGACCGTACGGCTGTCCCACGAAGCACCGGCCACGGAGCGCGACGGCACGGGTGCCGCCGACTGCGAACTGACCGGACCCGCCGCCGCGCTCTACCTCTCGCTGTGGAACCGCCGGCCGTTCCCCGAGGTCACCGGCGACACCTCACTGGCCGACTTGTGGCGGGAGAAGTCGGCCGTCGTCTGGAGCTGACCCCACTGGCCGGTCGGTCTGCCCTCGCCCGGAGCCGACCGGACGAACGGGTCGGTCCGTGTCGGCCCGGAGCCGACCGACCGTGCCGGTCACTCCGTCGCCGTCCGGAACTGCCGCCACGGACGCGTCAGTCGGCCGAGCCGGACAGCATCCGCGTCAGTACCGCCCGCTGCGCCGGCAGCACCGCGCGATGCACGTCGCGCCCCTTGCCGGTGAGTGCCACTCGCACGCCGCGCCGGTCCTCCGCGCACATCGCGCGTTCGACGAGCCCGTCCTTCTCCAGCCGTGCGATCAGCCGGGACAGGGCGCTCTGGCTGAGGTGGACGCGCTCGGAGATCTCCGTGACGCGGTAGGCGCAGGCACGACCCCCCGAAGCACCGCCGGCGAGAACGTCCAGGACCTCGAAGTCGCTGGCGCACAGCCCGTGTCGGTGGAGTTCACGGTCGATTTCGCACTGCGTGCGCGCATGCAGCGCCAGGATGCCGCGCCACTGCTCAACGAGGGCCTGTTCGGCCTTCTTCGCCGCCATGGGCGCACCGTAGCAGAGAAACAGAATTGTTGCGTCAGAATTAAATGTTCTTGCATTCAATGCATGTGCATGCAGCGTCGGTCGGCATGACCTCACCGCTCACCCCCTCCGTGACCGAGGGACGCTGGACCCCTCGGTTGTGGGGCACCCTGCTGGTGCCCTGCGCCGCGATGTTCCTCGACGCGCTGGACGTGTCGATGGTCGGCGTCGCCCTGCCGTCCATCGCCTCCGACCTCGGCCTTTCCACTTCGTCCCTGCAATGGGTCGTCAGCGGCTACATCCTGGGCTACGGCGGTCTGCTCCTGCTCGGCGGCCGCACCGCCGACCTGCTGGGCCGGCGCCGGGTGTTCCTGATGGCCCTCGGTGTCTTCGCCCTCGCCTCGCTGCTCGGCGGACTCGTCGACTCCGGCCCGCTGCTCATCGCCAGCCGCTTCATCAAGGGCCTCAGCGCCGCCTTCACGGCACCCGCCGGCCTGTCGATCATCACCACGACGTTTCCCGAGGGCCCCATGCGCAACCGGGCCCTGTCCATCTACACGACCTGCGCGGCCACCGGCTTCTCGATGGGCCTGGTGCTGTCCGGCCTGCTCACCGAGGCGAGTTGGCGGCTGACCATGCTGCTGCCCGCGCCCATCGCCCTGATCGCCCTCGTGGCGGGCCTGAAACTGCTGCCCCGCAGCACGCGCGAGCGCGACCACGACGGCTACGACGTCCCCGGCGCCGTCCTCGGTACCGCCTCGATGCTGCTGCTGGTCTTCACCGTCGTCCAGGCCCCCGAGGCCGGCTGGACCTCCGCCCGCACCCTGCTGTCCTTCGCCGCCGTCGCCGTGCTCCTGACCACCTTCGTGGCGGTGGAGCGGCGCTCGCCCGGACCGCTGGTCAGGCTCGGCGTACTGCGCTCCGGCAACCAGATCCGCGCCCAGCTCGGCGCCATGACCTTCTTCGGGTCCTACGTCAGCTTCCAGTTCATCGTCACGCTGTACATGCAGTCACTGCTCGGCTGGTCCGCGCTGCACACCGCGCTCGCCTTCCTGCCCGCGGGCGCGCTGGTGGCGGTGTCCTCGACGAAGGTCGGCGACATCGTCGACCGGTTCGGCACCCAGCGGCTGCTCGCGGTGGGCTTCACGCTGATGGTCGCCGGGTACGCGCTGTTCCTCGGCGTCGACCTCGACCCCGTGTACGCCGTCGCCGTTCTGCCCAGCATGCTGCTGATCGGCGCGGCCTGCGCGCTGGTCTTCCCCTCGCTCAACATCCAGGCCACCAACGGCGTCGACGACCACGAACAGGGCATGGTCTCCGGACTGCTCAACACGTCCGTGCAGGTCGGCGGTGCGATCTTCCTCGCGGTGGTCACCGCGGTGGTGACCGCGGGCGCCTCCGACGACGCCTCACCGCAGGCCGTCCTCGACAGCTACCGGCCCGGCCTGATCGTGGTGACCGGCATCGCCGTCGTGGGCCTGCTGATCGCCCTGTCGGGCCTGCGGCGCACCCCTGCCGCGGGACGCTCGGTCGTGGTCGCGCGGTCCCTGGCGAAGGAGACGGACGCGGAAGCGACGGCGGATCCGGATGCCGCACGTGTGCCGGTCCGCGACTAGGGCCTGATTCCGGTGGGTGCCCGGCGGGACCATTGCTCCGCCGGGCACCGGCCTGTTTCACTTGCGGGATGACCGGTAACGGGGGACGGCGCACGCAGGCCGATCGGGACGCGATCACCGTGGAGATCGGGTACGCGCTGTGCAGCGCGGCGTTCGCGGCGGCGGTGGTCTTCGGAGCCGTGGCCGGTCCGGCGCTCCTCTTCGACCTTCCCCGCGGGCTGGAGACGGTGCTGGTCCGCACCGGTCTCGTCCTCGTGCCGGTCCTGTTCCTGGCCAGGGTGGTCGCCGTGCTCGTCCGCTTCCAGCGTTCGGATCAGCCGAGCCAGCCCGGCCGCACCAGGCCCGACTCGTAGGCCAGGACGACCAGTTGCGCCCGGTCACGGGCGCCCAGCTTCACCATCGTGCGGCTCACATGGGTCTTCGCGGTGAGCGGGCTGACCACCAGGCGGCGGGCGATCTCCTCGTTGGACAGGCCGATGCCGACCAGGGCCATCACCTCCCGTTCCCGGTCGGTGAGTTCACCCAGGGTGTCCACCGGCGCGGGCTCCTTGGAGCGCGCCGCGAACTCGGCGATCAGCCGGCGTGTGACGCCCGGTGACAGCAGTGCGTCACCCGCGACCACCGCACGCACCGCGCGCAGCAGTTCGTCGGGTTCGGTGTGCTTCACGAGGAAGCCGGAGGCGCCGGAGCGGATCGCCTCGAAGACGTACTCGTCCAGCTCGAACGTGGTCAGCATGACCACCCGGACCTCCGCGAGGTTCGCGTCCTCGGTGATGCGACGTGTGGCGGCGAGACCGTCCAGCACGGGCATCCGGATGTCCATCAGCACCACGTCGGGCCGCAGTTCGCGCACTTCACGCACTGCCTCTTCGCCGTCGGAGGCCTCCCCGGCCACCTCGATGTCCGGCTGGGCGTCGAGCAGCGCCCGGAAGCCGGCGCGGACCAGCGACTGGTCGTCGGCGAGCAGTACGCGGATCACCGGTTCTCCTCCCGCACGGTGAGCGGCAGCACGGCGAGCACCCGGAAGCCGCCGTCGGGGCGGGGGCCCGCCTCGATCGTGCCACCGAGCGCGGCGGCCCGCTCCCGCATTCCGGCCAGCCCGTTTCCGCTCCCGCCCGCGTGGGCGCCGCCGGCCGGGCCGTCGTCGTCGACACGCAGCCGCAGCGCACCGGCGTCGTGCTCCAGGCGCACGCGCGCGTGCCGGGAACCGGAGTGCCGGACGACATTGGTGAGAGCCTCCTGAACGATGCGGAACGCGGCGAGGTCCGTGCCCGGCGAAAGGCGCGGCGGCGTCCCTTCGACGGCCACGGTGAGTCCCGCGCTCGCCGCCTGCTCCACCAGTTCGGGCAACCGGTCCAGGCCTGGCGCCGGTGCGCGCGGCGCCTCGCCGGGCGTGCGCAGGGTGTCGAGGACCTGGCGCACCTCGCCGAGCGCCTCCTTGCTGGCGGACTTGATCGTGGTGAGCGCGGTGCGTGCCTGCTCCGGGTCGGTGTCCAGCAGGGCGAGGCCGACGCCGGCCTGCACGTTGATGACGGAGATGCTGTGCGCGAGGACGTCGTGCAGTTCGCGCGCGATCCGCAGCCGTTCCTCGTCCGCACGCCGGCGCGCCGCCCGGGCGCGCTCCGCCCGCTCCCGCGCCCACTGCTCCCGGCGCGTCCTGGCCAGCTCCGACAGCGCGACGATCGCCACGATCCAGGTCGCGATCACGATCTCCTGCCCCCAGGAGGCGGGCTCGTCGCCGGACGGCGGCAGCCACCGGTAGAGCCAGTGGGCGACCAGCACATGTGCCGCCCACAGCAGTCCCAGCGCCGCCCACGCCGCCTTCCGGCGGCCCGCGACGATCGCGCTGAAACAGGCGACGGCGACGGTCAGCAGCACCGGGCCGTAGGGGTAGCCGGCGCCGAGGTAGACGGCGACGGTGGCCGCGGTGCCGAACACGACCGGCACCGGATGGCGCAGCCGCCACAGCTGCTGCCCCGCGGCGACCAACAGCAGCACCCGGGCGAAGGGGTCCAGGAGCGCACGCTCGCCCTGCTGTCCGTGCGCCGCGAAGTCGGATCCGACGAGTACGAAGGCGGTGAGCAGGACGGTGGAGCGCCACGGCCACCGAACCGGCCGCTCCTCGTCCCGGCGACCTGGCCACGGCGGTCCGTGACGCCACCACAGGGGCGGTCCGCCCCGACGTACGCGCTGCTCCTCCATGTCCGCCACGCTAGACCGGACCCGCTGCGCGCGGCGTCGGCCCGGCGAGGTGATCACACGTACTCCCGGCGAAGTACTCGCCGCGCGTCACCTGCGTCAGTGATCCACGCTCCGGGGGCGTGCGAGAGCGGGTCACCGAGGTGCCGGCCGAGCCTGGGACGAGTGCGGGCGCCCGAACGCCGATCGCGGTACGCGCGCGGTCCGTGTCACGACCCCGGCTCGCCGCCCTCGCCGGCCGTCGCGCTGCCCGGACGGGGCGTCGTGGCGCGCCCCTTCTGCGGGTAGACGAGACCGACAGTGTGGGCGAGTTCGGTCACCGCCTGCCGGAAGAAGGGCTCGCGGTCCTCGACGATCCGGTGGAACTGCCCGAACACCTCGAACCCCACGAGCCCGAACAACTGCGCCCAGGCCGCCACGAGGGTCGCCACCACCTCCGGCGGGAGGTCCGGCGCCAGGTCGGCGGCCATCCGCACGGCCTCGGGCCGCAGTTCGGCGGCGAGCCGGGGCTTGGCCACCCCGAGTCCCTGGTGCGCGTCCCGCACGATGGCGATGAGCAGCAGACCGACCCGGCCCGCGGCCGGGATCGTGGTCTGCGGCGCGGTGTAGCCGGGCACGGGGGAGCCGTAGATCAGCGCGTACTCGTGCGGATGGGCGAGGCCCCAGGCGCGCACGGCCTCGCAGGTGGCGGTCCACCGCCGCAACGGGCCGGAGTCGGCCACCGACCCGTGCGCCGCCTCGGCTGCCTCACCGAGGGAGTTGTACGCGTCGATGATGAGGGCGGTCAGCAGGTCGTCACGACTGGGGAAGTAGCGGTAGACCGCTGAGGAGACCATGCCCAGCTCGCGGGCGACCGCGCGCAGCGAGAGCTTGGGGGCGCCTTCGGCGGCGAGCTGCCTGCGCGCCTCGTCCTTGATCGCCGCGGTGACTTCGATCCTGGCTCGGGCGCGGGCGCCCGGTGTGGGGGTGTTGGGCATGGGAAAAGTCTTCCATGTTTTGGAGCAGCGCTCCAGATCCAGAGCGGTGCACTGAAGCGTGACGGGCGCTCCACTACGAGAGCGATGGGCGGGCATGTTTCGGGTGCGGTGCACCGCGGCAGGCGCGGCTCCGTGGCGGACTCCGGGCGGAATAGCGCTCCAAAACGAGAGCAGCGCTCTTGCTTCGAAGCGTCATTCCGGTCAGACTGCTCGCAAGCGAGAGCACCGCTCACACTTTCCGCGTCCAGGAGGCAGCCCACCCATGTCCACCCACGTCCAGAAGCCCGGCTGGTTCACCGTCAACGTCCTCAACCGGGCCGTGGCCTGGATGACCCGCCGCGGCCTCAGCGTCTGGGGCTCCCGTGTCCTGGCGGTCCGCGGCCGAAAGAGCGGCGAGTGGCGCACCACGCCCGTCAACCTGCTGACCGTGGACGGTCAGCACTACCTCGTCGCTCCGCGCGGCCACGTCCAGTGGACGCACAACATGCGGGCCGCGGGCGGCGGCGAGCTGCGGCTCGGCAAGAACGTGGACGCGTTCGCCGCGACCGAGATCGCCGACGACGACAAGCCGGCGCTGCTCCGCGCGTATCTCAAGCGCTGGAAGGCGGAGGTGGGCGTCTTCTTCAACGCCGTCGGACCCGACTCCTCCGACGAGGAGCTGCGCCGCGTCGCGCCCGACCACCCCGTCTTCCGGATCACGTACTCGTGATCACGTACTGGTGACGCCGGCCCGAGCCCAAGCCCGAGCCCACAGCCACCGGCACCCGCACCCGCACCCGCACCGATGCACACGCCGCAGCCACCGACACCGACACCCGCCCAGCGCCCCCGGCCGCCGCTACGGACGCGCCCGGCGTCACGGACCGGCCTCGTCCTCGGCCGGCGCGGTCCGGCGGTCCAGCGCGGTCAGGACGCGCTGGGCCATGGGACGGCCGCGGACGATCTCACCGAGCGACGTCGAGCCGCGCGTGATGTCCACGAACGCCTTCCAGGCGGGCCGGAAGCCGGTCAGGGCCGTGTGGAAGAGACCGGGCCGCCGCTCGAACGCGGTCAGCAGCCGCTTGCCGACCGCCATTTCCACGCCGAGCCCCGCCTTGACCGCGAACGCGTAGTTCAAGGCCTGCCGACGGGTGTCGACCGCATCGTGCGCCTCGGCGATCCGCACCGCCCACTCCCCCGCGAGCCGGCCCGAACGCAGCGCGAAGGAGATGCCCTCGCGCGTCCACGGCTCCAGCAGCCCCGCCGCGTCCCCGCACACCAGCACCCGCCCGCGCGACAGCGGCGAGTCCTCGGCCCGGCAGCGGGTCAGATGGCCGGAGGAGACGGCGGGTTCGAACCCGGCGAGTCCGAGCCGCCCGACGAAGTCCTCCAAGTAGCGCTTGGTGGCCGCGCCTTCGCCACGTGCCGAGATCACTCCGACCGTCAGGGTGTCGCCCTTGGGGAAGACCCATCCGTAACTGCCCGGAATCGGACCCCAGTCGATCAGGACGCGCCCTCGCCAGTCCTCCGCGACCGTCTCCGGCACCGGGATCTCCAGCTCCAGGCCGAGGTCCACCTGGTCGAGCTTGACGCCGACGTGGGCCCCTATCCGGCTGGCGCTGCCGTCCGCGCCGACCACCGCGCGCGCCAGCACGGTCTCGCCGCCTTGGAGGACGACGGCGACCGTCCGCCGGTCCGGCACCGCCGAGCCGTGCTGCTCGACCCGCGAAACGGTCACGCCGGTGCGCAGTTCGGCACCCGCCTTCTGCGCGTGCTCGACGAGCTGGTGGTCGAACTCGGGCCGGTTGATCAGCCCGAACAGCATCTGCTTGGAACGCCGGGTACGGGTGAATCGTCCGTTGTTGGAGAACGTCACCGCTTGCACCCGGTCCTGGAGCGGCAGTTCGAAACCGGGGGGCAGGGCGTCGCGGGAGGGCCCGATGATTCCGCCGCCGCACGTCTTGTAGCGGGGCAGCTCCGCCTTCTCCAGCAGCAGCACGCGCCGTCCCGCGACCGCCGCCGCGTAGGCCGCCGAAGCCCCTGCGGGTCCCGCACCCACCACGACGACGTCCCACACCTGCCGCACGTCGCCCGCCGAAGAGTACTCGCTGCTCACGATGGTCTACTGCTCCCGATCCGCCGCCTGCCGCATCTGTCCCCCGCATCCTACGGCGGGCATCGCCGCAGGCCGCTGTGGGAGGATCGACTGCGTGTGCGCCCCGCATCCGGGACGCGCCTGCACTCGCGCGGTCACCCGAGCGCGCATGCAGCGGAGGTCCGTGCACCGCATCACGGGCCCACCGCACAAGCCCTTACAGAGAACTACAACGTCGCACCTACAAGGAGCGTGCCCATGTCGTCGAATCCGGTCGCCGAGACCGTCGCTTCGCTGATGCCCAGGGCGAAGGCGGAGCTCACCGAGCTGGTGGCCTTCAAGTCGGTGGCGGACTTCGACCAGTTCCCGCGCAGCGAGAGCGAGGGAGCCGCGCGCTGGGTGGCGGACGCGCTGCGCGCCGAGGGCTTCGAGGACGTCGCCCTGCTCGACACACCGGACGGCACCCAGTCGGTGTACGGCCACCTGCGCGGCCCCGAGGGCGCGAAGACCGTCCTGCTCTACGCCCACTACGACGTGCAGCCCCCGCTGGACGAGGCCGGCTGGACCTCCCCGCCCTTCGAACTGACCGAGCGCGACGGCCGTTGGTACGGGCGCGGTGCCGCCGACTGCAAGGGCGGCGTGATCATGCACCTGCTGGCGCTGCGCGCGCTGAAGGCGAACGGCGGCGTGCCGGTGCATGTCAAGGTGATCGCCGAGGGTTCGGAGGAGATGGGCACCGGCGGTCTGGAGCGGTACGCGGAGGAGCATCCGGACCTGCT
Organism: Streptomyces cadmiisoli; assembly: GCF_003261055.1. Taxonomy (NCBI): domain Bacteria; kingdom Bacillati; phylum Actinomycetota; class Actinomycetes; order Kitasatosporales; family Streptomycetaceae; genus Streptomyces; species Streptomyces cadmiisoli. The sequence continues at coordinate 7,621,482 of NZ_CP030073.1, read as the reverse complement.
GGAGGCCGACACCATCGTCATCGGCGACGCGGGCAACTTCCGGGTCGGCCTGCCGACGGTGACCTCGACCCTGCGCGGTACGACGGTCCTGCGGGTGCGGGTGGACACGCTCGAAGGCAATCTGCACTCGGGCCAGTTCGGCGGCGCGGCGCCCGACGCGCTGGCGGCGCTGATCCGCGTGCTGGACTCGCTGCGCGCGGCGGACGGTTCGACGACGGTCGACGGGCTGTCGTCGGATGCGCGGTGGGAGGGCCTTCAGTACGAGGACGAGCAGTTCCGGCAGGACGCCAAGGTCCTCGACGGTGTCGAGCTGATCGGCTCCGGCACGGTCGCCGACCGTATCTGGGCGCGTCCGGCCGTCACGGTGCTCGGCATCGACTGCCCGCCGGTCGTCGGCGCCACCCCGTCCGTGCAGGCGGGTGCGCGGGCGCTGGTCGGCCTGCGGGTGCCGCCGGGCGTGGACACGGCGGAGGCGACGAAACTGCTCCAGGCGCACATCGAGGCCCACACCCCGTGGGGTGCGCGGGTCAGCACGGAGCAGATCGGCCAGGGCCAGGCGTTCCGCGCCGACACGACGAGCCCGGCGTACCAGGCGATGGCCGACGCGATGGCGGTGGCGTACCCGGGTCAGGAGATGCAGTACGCGGGTCAGGGCGGCTCCATTCCGCTGTGCAACACCCTCGCCGCGCTCTACCCGCACGCCGAGTTCCTGCTCATCGGCCTGAGCGAGCCGGAGGCCCAGATCCACGCCGTCAACGAGAGCGTGTCGCCGCAGGAGCTGGAGCGGCTGTCCGTGGCGGAGGCACTGTTCCTGCGCAACTACGCGGCGGGCTGAGCCCCGCAGCACCCCACGCGCGGCGCGGGCCCCCGGCACCGACCGGGGCGCCTGCGCCGCGCGCGTACGCGGGTCGGCAGAGCGACGGATCGATGCCCGCCCGTCGTCACCCGACGGGCACGCCGGCCTCCAGATACAGCGCGGCCCCGCGTTCCCGGGCCCGCAGGGCCCAGCGCAGTCGCTCGTAGCGCACCGGCGGCAGCAGGCCGGCGGCCTCCTCCTCGGTGACGAAGCGCCAGCCGCGCAGCTCGGGTCCGGGCAGCAGCAGTTGCCGGGCCTCGGCCGAACCGAGGCGTCCGCCGTCGAACAGCAGGCGCAGCCCGCCGAAACCGGGAGGTGCGGGCGGTTCCCAGTCGACGACCAGCAGGCGGGGTATCTCGTCGAGTCGTATCCCGGTCTCCTCTGCGACCTCGCGGATCCCGGCCCGGGCGGGTGCCTCGCCGGGCTCTACGACGCCGCCGGGGAACTCCCAGCCGGCCTTGTAGGTGGGGTCGACGAGCAGCACACGGTCCTCCTCGTCGAAGAGGAGGACACCGGCCGCGAGTGTCTCGGCGCTCGGTTCGGGGGTCTGCACGATGTCGCAGACCGACGCGGTCCCGGAGGTGACGGCCTCCGCGATCCGGACGGCGGTCTCGTACGGGGTGCGGGCGCCGTTGTCGACCGGGTGGGCGTCCGCGGTGAGCCAGGAGGCGAGAGCGGCCCGGTACGGCTCCATGTGGTCGTACGACCACTGCCGCACGCGTATCTCGCCGTCGGGGACGTCGGGCGGGATCTCACGGTTCGCGATGCGGTCCCGCAGTATCGTTTCGGCCGGGGTCAGAAGCACATGCCGGACGCTGATGCGGCGGGCGGCGAGGCCTCCGAAGATCTCGTCGCGGTACTCCTGGCGCAGCAGGGTCATGGGCACGACGAGGGTGCCGCCGAGTTCGGCGAGCAGCGCGGCGGCCGTGTCGATGACGAGGCGGCGCCAGATCGGCAGGTCCTGGAAGTCGCCGACCTCGGCGAGGCGCTTGGCCGGCAGCAGGGCGCGCAGCTCGCCGCCGATGACCTCGGGGTCGAAGAGCGTGCTGTTCGGGATCAGTTCGATCAGTTCCCGTGCGGTCGTCGTCTTCCCCGCACCGAACGCACCGTTGATCCAGACGATCACGGTTCCCCCTCTTCTGTTGGCCCCCTGTGGCTTGCCCGCTCCACCCTGCCACGGAAACCAGCCCCAGTTGAGGGTGCACAAGCGGAAGCGCCGACCCCCCTTCACCGGGGGCCGGCGCCTCGTGCCGCTGCGGTCGGCCCGGTCAGTTCTTCTGCCCCTGCGCCTTCTTGCCCTGCGGAGTGTCCTTCGCCCCGGCCTGGCCGGCGCCGGAGAGCGAGTCGTCGAGGGTGCTGACGGGGTCCAGGTCGAGGTTGCTCAGGCCGATGTCGCCCCCCGCGTGGGAGGGGGTGACGGCCGCGACGACGAACCCGGTGGCGAGGGAGGCGATGGCAAGCATGCTGCGCTTCTTCATACCCGATTCAACTGTCGCGGCGGGCCGAGGTCACGCGCGGATCGCCGCCCGGAGTACCGCGCCGGGCCGGTCGGGGCGCCGGTGTTCGCCCCGGTGACGCCTGAACGTTCCTGCTCCGAGCGCCTCTCAGACCCCGGCCGCCGTCGTGTCCGACGTTCTCGCCAGGGCCGCCGCGGCGGCCCCCACCAGCCCCGCGTCGGTGCCCATCTGGGCCGGCACCACCGTCAGGCGCTGGACGAAGGACAGCGTCGCGTAGTCGCCGAGGGCCTTGCGCAGCGGGGACAGCAGGACGTCGCCCGCCTTGCCCACGCCCCCGCCGATGACGGCGATGTCGATCTCCACCAGCGTCGCGGTGGCGGCGATGCCCGCGGCCAGGGCCTGAGCGGCGCGTGCGAAGGAGGCCACGGCGACCGGGTCGCCCGCCCGGGCGGCGGCGGCCACCGCGGCGGCGGAGCTGTCACCGTCGGGACCGGGACGCCAGCCGCCGTCCAGCGCGCGGCGCGCGATGTTGGGACCGCTGGCGATGCGCTCCACGCAACCGCGCGCACCGCACGGGCAGAGGTCGCCGTCGAGATCGACGCTGATGTGGCCGATGTGACCGGCGTTGCCGGTGGGGCCGGAGTGGAGGCGCCCGTTCAGGACCAGACCGCCGCCGACGCCGGTGGAGACCACCATGCACAGCGCGTTGTCGTGGCCGCGTGCCGCGCCCTGCCAATGCTCAGCGGCGGTGATCGCCACTCCGTCGCCGATCAGCTCCACGGGCAGTCCGCCGGCCGCCGCCCGGACCCGCTCCACCAGCGGGTAGTCGCGCCAGCCGGGCACGTTCACCGGACTGACCGTGCCCGCGGAGGCGTCCACCGGGCCCGCGCTGCCGATGCCGACGGCGTGCGCGCGACCCCACAGCGGCGTGGCGGTCAGCTCGCCCATCACCTCCTCGACGGCGCGCATCACGGTGTCGCCGTCCTGCTGGGCGGGCGTCGGGCGCTGGGCGCGCATCACGATCCGGCCGCCGCCGTCCACCAGCGCGCCTGCGATCTTGGTACCGCCGATGTCGAGCGCGGCCACGAGGTCGGTGTGCATCAGTGTCAGGTCTCCCCGTTCAACCTTGGCAAAAGGGCTGGCCGGTCCAGCGGTGGGGCGCGGGCCGGAGATTGCGGTGGACAGTCTCTCCCGCGTCTGACAACGTTGTCCAGGCTCTATGCTCGACGCCACATCCTCATACAAACCATCGAGCTACGCATCCCCGTGGACCACAGGACAGGACACCACACCGTGCCCGAGACCCACCGTCGAGCAGACCGCCTCCCCGGAAGCCGCTACGGCAACCGCCCGACCATGAAGGACGTCGCGGCCCGTGCCGGGGTCGGCCTGAAGACGGTCTCCCGGGTCGTCAACGGCGAACCGGGGGTCACGCCGGAGACCGAGCGCCGCGTCCAGGAGGCCATCGACGCGCTCGGCTTCCGGCGCAACGACAGCGCACGCGTGCTGCGCAAGGGCCGCACGGCCAGCATCGGACTGGTCCTGGAGGACCTGGCCGACCCGTTCTACGGGCCGCTCAGCCGCGCCGTGGAGGAGGTGGCCCGCGCCCACGGGGCCCTGCTGATCAACGGTTCCAGCGCCGAGGACCCGGATCGTGAGCAGGAGCTGGTGCTGGCGCTCTGCGCCCGCCGGGTGGACGGGCTGGTCGTCATCCCGGCCGGCGACGACCACCGGTATCTCGAACCCGAGCTCAAGGCGGGTGTCGCCACGGTGTTCGTGGACCGCCCGGCGGGGAAGATCGACGCCGACGTCGTCCTGTCGGACAGCTACGGCGGCGCCCGGGACGGCGTCGCGCATCTGATCGCGCACGGCCACCGGCGGATCGGTTTCATCGGCGACATGCCCCGCATCCACACCGCCGCGGAGCGACTGCGCGGCTATCGGGCCGCGATGGAGGACGCCGGGATATCCGTCGAGGACTCCTGGATGTCCCTGGGGGTCACCGATCCCGGCCGGGTGCGCCGGGCGACCGAGGAGATGCTGGCCGGCCCGGACCCGGTCACCGCGGTCTTCGCCGGCAACAACCGTGTGACGGTCACCGTGATCCGCGTCCTGGCCGAGCAGTCCCGGCAGGTCGCCCTGGTCGGTTTCGACGACATCGAGCTCGCCGACCTGCTCCAGCCGGGTGTCACCGTCGTCGCCCAGGACGCGGCCGCTCTCGGCCGTACCGCCGCGGAGCGGCTGTTCCGCCAGCTGGACGGCTCGCTGGTGCTCCCGGAGCGCATCGAACTGCCCACGCGGCTGATCACCCGGGGCTCGGGCGAGCTGCCGCCGGCGGACTGAAGCGCCTGTCGCTCCGGTCCCGTGCGGCGGCACGACACGTCGGGCAGTGCGCAGGGGCACGGTGCGGCACCGGCGCAGTCGGGCCCGTCGGGAACGGACCCGGTCGCCCCGCTACTTGGCGGAGGCCGTCAGGTCGCCGCGCCTCGGTGTCGCGTAGGCCTCCAGATCGGCCCGTGTCAGACCGCTCAGCCGGGCCACCTCGGCGATGTCGAGCGCGCCGCAGTCCAGGCCGCGCAGGAGGTAGCCGCTGAGGGCCTTGGCGGTGGCGGGCTCGTCCATGACGTCTCCGCCGGAACGGCTCGCGTAGCGGGCGAGGCGGGCGGCGGCCTGCTCGAAGCCCTCGCGGTAGAAGGCGAAGACGGCCGCGTAGCGGGTCGGGATGTGGCCGGGGTGCATGTCCCAGCCCTGGTAGTAGGCACGGGCCAGGGCGCGCCGGGTGAGTCCGTAGTGCAGGCGCCAGGCGTCGTGCACCTGCGCGGTGGGGCCGACCGGCAGGACGTTGGTGGAACCGTCCGAGACCCGTACGCCGGTGCCCGCGGCGGCGACCTGCATGACCGCCTTGGCGTGGTCGGCGGCCGGGTGGTCGGCGGCCTGATGGGCGGCGGAGACACCGAGGCAGGCGCTGTAGTCGAAGGTGCCGTAGTGCAGTCCGGTGGCACGGCCCCGGGCGGCCTGGATCATGCGGGCGACGGTGGCCGTGCCGTCGGCGGCGAGGATCGACTGGCTGGTCTCGATCTGGATCTCGAAGCCGAGCCGCCCCGGTTCGAGGGCGTGCGCCTTCTCGAAGGCCTCAAGCAGCCGCACCATGGCGGTGACCTGCTCGGGGTAGGTGACCTTGGGCAGGGTGAGCACCAGTCCGTCGGGCAGTCCGCCGGCCCGCATCAGGCCGGTGAGGAAGATGTCGAGGGTGCGGATGCCGCGGTCCCGGACGGCGGCCTCCATGCACTTCATGCGGATGCCCATGTACGGCGCCGCCGTGCCGTTCGCGTACGCCTCGGCGATCAGCCGGGCCGCACGTGCCGCCGCCTCGTCCTCCTCGGCGTCGGCACGGGGGCCGTAGCCGTCCTCGAAGTCGACGCGCAGGTCCTCGACGGGTTCGCGCTCCAGTTTTGCGCGGACCCGGTCGTGGACGGGGACGGCCAGTGCGTCGGAGAGCCCGAGGACGGCGGCGAAGGAGGCGGCGTCCGGGGCGTGTTCGTCGAGCGCCGCGAGAGCCCGGTCGCCCCAGGAGCGGACGGTGTCGGCGGCGAAGACGTCACCGGGGACGTACACGGTGTGGACGGGCTGCCGGGTGCCGGGGTCGCCGGGGTAGAGGCGTGCCAGCTCGGCGTCGACCGGCGCGAGCCAGGCGCCGATCTCCTCGCCGACCGCGCCCGCGAGGCTCGTCGCCACCTGTTCCTGCCGGCCCTGACCCATCCCGGACCTCCCGTTTTCCGCCTCAAGCATTCAACAATCTGTTGAATGACGCTATCCGTGGACCTTCCGGATGGTCAACACCCCGTCCCGGCGAGGCCACCCCGACCTTTCGGCATGTTCACGCCCATCTCATGAAGCGGTACAACACTTCGGATGCACGACTCGTCCGGCAGCCCCCGTAGAAGGAGCCCCTGTGCCGAACCACAGCCGAGTCACGCGCCGTCTGGGCCTGAAGACCGCGTTCGCCGCAGCGGTCGCCCTGCCCCTCTCCAGTACAGCACTGTCGCCGTCGGCCGCCTCCGCCGAGGAGCCCCCCGACCTGCGTCTGCGGACCATGTCCTTCAACCTGCGTTTCGCGAGTGCCACCGAGCCGAACAGCTGGGCGGTGCGCAGACCGGTGATGCGCGAACTGCTCCGTCGCGAGCGGCCCCACGTCATCGGCACTCAGGAGGGCCTGTACCAGCAGCTGCGGGACATCGAGTCCGACCTCGGGCCGCACTACGACTGGATCGGCACCGGCCGGGCCGGCGGCAGCCGCGACGAGTTCATGGCGATCCTGCACGACACCCGCCGTCTCGCGCCGGTCGAGTACGACCACTTCTGGCTCTCGGACACCCCGGACGTGATCGCGTCGAACACCTGGGGCGGGGGCTCCATCCGCATGGTCACCTGGGTCCGCTTCCGCGACCTGCGCGACCCCGGCCGGGAGTTCTACGTCCTCGACACCCACCTGGACAACCGCAGCCAGGACGCACGCGAGCGTGCCACCGCCCTGACGGTGCAGCGCATCGCAGGACTCGATCGCTCGCTGCCACTGCTGGTGACCGGTGATTTCAACGTCGCGGCCCACGGCAACCCGGTATACGACATGCTGCTGGAGGCCGGTCTCGTCGACACCTGGGACGCCGCGGCCGAACGCGGCCCGCAGTACGCGACCTTCCACGGTTACCGGCCGCTGACACCGGACGGTGACCGCATCGACTGGATCCTGGCCACGCCGGGTGTCACCGTGCACCGGGCGGAGATCAACACGTTCTCGCTCGACGGGCAGTTCCCGAGCGACCATCTGCCGGTTCAGGCGTCGCTGACGCTGGGATGAGCCGAGGCCCCCGTGACCGGTGCGGTCACGGGGGCCTCGTGCGGTCCGCGGACGATCAGCCCTTGCGGGACTTGATCTCCTCGGTGAGCTGCGGGACCACGTCGAACAGGTCACCGACCACGCCGTAGTCGACCAGCTCGAAGATCGGCGCCTCCGGGTCCTTGTTCACGGCCACGATCGTCTTCGACGTCTGCATGCCCGCCCGGTGCTGGATCGCACCCGAGATGCCGGACGCGATGTACAGCTGCGGCGACACGGACTTGCCGGTCTGGCCCACCTGGTTCGTGTGCGGGTACCAGCCGGCGTCCACCGCGGCGCGCGACGCGCCGACGGCCGCACCCAGCGAGTCCGCCAGCGCCTCGATGATCCCGAAGTTCTCCGCACCGTTCACACCACGGCCGCCGGAGACCACGATCGCGGCCTCCGTCAGCTCCGGACGGCCGGTCGACTCACGCGGCGTGCGGCCCGTGACCTTGGTGCCGGTCGCCTGCTCCGAGAAGGACACGGACAGCGCCTCGACGGCACCGGCGGCCGGAGCGGCCTCCACGGCGGCGCTGTTCGGCTTGACCGTGATCACCGGGGTGCCCTTGAGGACCCGGGACTTCGTGGTGAACGACGCCGCGAACACCGACTGCGTCGCCACCGGGCCCTCGTCACCGGCCTCCACGTCGACGGCGTCGGTGATGATGCCCGAACCGATGCGCAGCGCCAGGCGGGCGGCGATCTCCTTGCCCTCGGTGGAGGACGGGACCAGCACCGCGGCCGGGGAGACGGCCTCGTGGGCGGCCTGCAGCGCGTCCACCTTCGGCACGACCAGGTAGTCGGCGTACTCGGCGGCGTCGTGGGTGAGGACCTTCACCGCGCCGTGCTCGGCGAGCGTGGCGGCGGTGTCGGCGGCGCCGTTGCCGAGGGCGACGGCGACCGGCTCGCCGAGGCGGCGGGCCAGGGTCAGCAGCTCGAGGGTCGGCTTGCGGACGGCACCGTCCACGTGGTCGACGTAGACGAGGACTTCAGCCATGGGAATGCTCTCCTGCGTAACGAAGTTGAGGGGCGGTCAGCGGGGGCGAGCCCTTAGATGAACTTCTGGCTCGCGAGGAACTCAGCGAGCTGCTTGCCGCCCTCGCCCTCGTCCTTGACGATGGTGCCGGCCGTGCGGGCCGGACGCTCGGTGACGGTCTCGACCTTGGTGAACGCGCCGTCGAGACCGACCTCCTCGGCCTCGATGTCCAGGTCCGACAGGTCCCAGGACTCCACCGGCTTCTTCTTCGCCGCCATGATGCCCTTGAAGGACGGGTAACGCGCCTCGCCCGACTGGTCGGTGACGGAGACGACGGCCGGGAGCTGCGCCTCGAGCTGCTCGGAGGCGGCGTCGCCGTCGCGGCGGCCCTTGACCGTGCCGCCGTCGACCGCGACCTCGGACAGCAGCGTCACCTGCGGCACGCCCAGGCGCTCGGCGACCAGCGCCGGGACGACGCCCATGGTGCCGTCGGTGGAGGCCATACCGGAGATGACCAGGTCGTAGCCGGCCTTCTCGATGGCCTTGGCCAGCACCAGCGAGGTGCCGATGGCGTCGGTGCCGTGCAGGTCGTCGTCCTCGACGTGGACCGCCTTGTCCGCGCCCATCGACAGCGCCTTGCGCAGCGCGTCCTTCGCGTCCTCCGGACCCACCGTCAGCACCGTCACCTCGGCGTCGTCGGCGTCCTCCGCGATCCGCAGCGCCTGCTCGACCGCGTACTCGTCCAGCTCGGAGAGCAGACCGTCGACGTCGTCACGGTCGACGGTCAGGTCATCGGCGAAGTGCCGGTCGCCAGTGGCGTCGGGCACGTACTTCACAGTGACAACGATCCTCAAGCTCACGCCGGCTCTCCTACTGCATCGTCATTTCTCGGCTGCCTGCTTGCAGGCAGCATAGGCGCCTGAAGCGGCCGGTCCCGATCGGGGCGACCCGCGCTCCGAACGAAATATTACTCGTCAGTACACCCAGTTCGTTCCCGCTAAGCAAGCGCTTTGAACTGTGACCTTCGCAACGCAGCGTAACCGGAACTCGACGGCTTCGCAGGCCGGTGGGCCTGTGCTCAATCCCGCAGAGCCGTGAAGCGCCCTTGGTGGTAGACGAGCGGGCGGCCCGAACGCGACGGGGCGCCCAGGGCGATCTCCGCGACCACGATGTGATGATCGCCCGCCGGCACCCGCGCGTGCACCCGGCACACCAGCCAGGCCAGTACGCCGTCGAGCACGGGGACGCCCTGCGGGCCCTCGCGCCAGGCCGTGGGTGCGCCGAACCGGTCGGCGCCGCTGCGCGCGAAGGTGGCGGCCAACTCCTGCTGGTGTTCACCGAGTATGTGCACCCCGACGTGGCCGGCCCGCGAGACCGCGGGCCAGCTGGACGAACCCGTACCGATCACGAAGGACAGCATCGGCGGCTCGGCGGAGACCGAGGTGAGCGAGGTGGCGGTGAAGCCGACCGGACCCGCGTCGCCCGGGGCGGTGATCACCACGACCCCGGCCGCGTGCCGCCGGAAGACCGCGCGGAGCAGATCGGGGGAGGCGGCGCGCGGGGTGTCGAGGTGGGGCGTTGCCGTCATGGAGTCGGCCTTCTGCGAGAGGGGGCGGTCCCCCGCGGCGGCGGAGCCGTGCGCGGGGAGAGGTCCGGGGTTGTTCAACGACCCGGACAGCACGCGCTCGCGGTGCGGGCCAGGTCGACATGGGCCCGCCCGAAGAGAAGGAGTTCCGAAGGCATACGGTCAGGTTGACGATAGGTGTTGCGCGCAGTCAAGTTCGTTCCGGGATCCGAAGGCCCGCCGACCGGGCGTCGCCACTCAGACCGCCTCCCCCAGGGCGGCGATGACGTCGGCCTTGCGCGGCAGCCCGGCGGCCCGTCGCACGACCCGGCCGTCGGCGTCCAGCACCAGCACGGTCGGTGTCTTGAGGATGTCGAGTGCGCGCACGAGGTCCAGATGGGCCTCGGCGTCGATCTCGATGTGCGTGACCCCGGGGACCACGCCGGCCACCTCGCCGAGGACCCGCCGGGTCGCCCGGCAGGGCGCGCAGAAAGCGCTCGAGAACTGCACCAGCGTGGCACGCTCGCCGAGTTCCGCGCCCAGCTCGGCCGCGCCGAGCCGCTTCCCCTCGTCACGTCCGCGCACCCGCACTCTCCCACTTCGCCGGCGGTGCAGTCCTCCGAACACGCTCGTCGCCGCGAGCACCGCCAGACACACCACGAGTCCCGTCAGTCCTGTCATCGCCGGGTGAAGCGTTCACGAGACCGCAAAGATTCCCGCCTGCCGTGGGCGATCCCGCTGCGGAATGCTGGATTCATGGACATCGATGTGAGGGGGCCGCGCTTCGGGGCGGCCGTGACGACCGTCGTCCTGGCGGTCGCGCTGACCACCGGGAGCGCCTGGCTGCTCGCCTGGCAGACCGTCGCATTCGCGCTCGGCACCGCGGGCGGCGTGGGCCGTTCGCCGTACGGCTGGGTGTTCCGCAGGTTCGTGCGGCCCCGGATCGGGCCGCCGACGGAGTTCGAGTCGCCCGAACCGCCGCGGTTCGCGCAGGCGGTGGGTCTGGTCTTCGCGGGTGTCGGGCTGGTCGGGTTCACACTGGGCCCCGAATGGCTCGGGCTCGCGGCGACCGGCCTCGCGCTCGGTGCCGCGTTTCTCAATGCTGCATTCGGGTTCTGCCTGGGCTGCGAGATGTACCTGCTCGCCCAGCGAATGGTGGTACGCGTGAAGTAATGAACTGTTAAAAGCACGAGGTGATTCAGGGGCCGACGTGACGAGGATCTCGCGCCGGGCGGGCACCGGGGCTGGCTCCTCGCACGTTCTTGGGGCACGATCTGCGAGATGCCGTAAACCTACGGCTACGTAGCTTTTCCGCCGGGAGTCCCTTCCCAGGCCGAGCAGGAAGGGTCAGACTCCGCCCATGGCAGAACTCGTCTACCGCCCCGTCGTCGGACTCGCACTCACCATGTTCAAGGCGTGGGACCTCAAGATCGACTGCAAGGGGTCGGAGAACATCCCGCGCTCGGGCGGCGCCGTGCTGGTGAGCAATCACATCAGCTACCTGGACTTCATCTTCAACGGAATGGCGGCTCTCCCGCAGAAGCGCCTGGTGCGCTTCATGGCGAAGGAGTCCGTCTTCCGGCACAAGGTCTCCGGTCCGCTGATGCGCGGCATGAAGCACATCCCGGTCGACCGCAAGCGCGGCGAGACGGCCTACGCGCACGCCCTGGACTCGCTGCGCTCCGGCGAGATCGTCGGAGTCTTCCCCGAGGCCACGATCTCCCAGTCGTTCACGCTGAAGAGCTTCAAGTCCGGCGCCGCGCGCATGGCTCAGGAGGCGGGCGTCCCGCTGATCCCGATGGCCGTGTGGGGCACGCAGCGGCTGTGGACCAAGGGGCACCCGCGCAACTTCCGCCGCAGCCACCTGCCGGTCACCATCCGGGTCGGCGAGCCGGTCGAGGCGCCCGGCGACCAGTACGCGGGTGCCATCACCCGCCGGCTGCGCGGGCGCGTCCACGAGCTGCTGGAGGCGGCGCAGCGCGCCTACCCCGGACGGCCCCGCGGTGCGGAGGACTCCTGGTGGCTCCCGGCCCATCTCGGCGGCTCGGCACCCACCCCGGACGAGGTGCGCAAGGCCGAAGCGCGGTGACACCCCCTCGCATCGTGGCGCGGCGCGGCCGATAGGGTCCCCGGCGGAAACCGGAGAGCCGGGACCGGCACGGCTGCGCGTCCCCGGCCCGGCTGTTGTCTGCTGACTGCGCTACGGGGGCGGATCGATGCGGCGCTGGATCACATGGTCGGTGACGGCCGCGTTGGTGCTGGGTGTGGCCGGCTGGATCGCCGAGCCGTACGTCCGGGACTGGGTCCTGGTGCGCGGCGCCTGCGACGGCGCGCTGCCCGGCGACGCGGTGCGGCAACTCGCGCGGAACGGCTCCCACTTCACCGAGGCCGAATCGGTGACCCACGAAAAGCTCGGCGAGTACGGGTGCGTGGTGACCTTCGAGGGTGACGACGTGGACCACGAGATGCTGCTGCGCGCGGAGGCGTACACGCGGCGGGACCAGCAGGACCGGGAGTTCCTGAGCACCTTCCGGGAGGAGGGGTTCGCTCCCCAGGCCGCCCTGCCGGAGGGGCTGCCCGGTTTCGTCGACGGCTTCGGTGCCCTCCAGTTCGTGGTGCCCTGCCCCGAGCTGGGCGAGGACGACGACGGCCGGCCGCGCAGGATGCTGGTGCGCACCTCGTTCGGACGGGACGCCCTGTGGGGGCACCCGGCGGTGTACGAGACCGCGGTGGCGGTCGTCAACAGCGCCTCCGACCGGCTCGGCTGCGGAGCCGAAAAGCTCACCGCACCCGAGGTCGACGCCGGGCCCCAGGCCCCCACGGACGACCCCGAGACGGTGCCGCTGACCGGCGCCGGCGGCACGGGCTGCGGGTGGGCGGCACGGGCGGGGCTGCCCCGTCCTCAGCAGTGGCGGCTGGCCGACGGGACGAACGACGCGGCGCCCACGGGCCGTTGTGAGCTGTTCAGCCAGGGCTCCGCCGAGGACGAGGACGCGGGCCGGGTCACGCTGGCCGCCTGGTACGGCGACTGGAGCAACCGCCTCACCCACGACGACAACGGGCGAAAGCGTTCCCTGACCGCGACGGCGAAGTGTGCCGGTGAGGCCGCGAACTTCGCCCTGGGCGCCGACGAGATCCCGGGAGTGGGGCGGGCGGAGCAGCGGGCGCTGCTGAAGGCGTTCGCCGAGGACCAGGTCCGGCGGCGGGACTGCTCCGACCTGCGGATGACAGGCTGACCACGCCCGCTCAGACCACCATCCACAGTCCCCTGACGTAGGCGTCGTCGATCAGCTGTCGCATGGCGCTCGTCCGCCGCTCCGGCACGCCGCGCGCCTGCGCCCAGTCGTCCAGCACGGTCAGCAGCTGGTGCCGTCCGTCCGTCAGATCCCCGCGGACGGGCCCGGAAACCGCCCGTTCGGCGATGTCGCCCATGGGCGGGCGGGTCGTCACCTGGCGGGCGGCGGGGCGATGGGCCCCGCGGGTGTGGCGGCGTACGGCCGTGTCGAAGGCGCCGAGGTCGGCGATCGCGCCGTCCCGGGTGTGCTGCGCCCGGTGCTTCATGAGGGCGCCGACCCGTTCGGCGATGTCCTCCAGGTCGTTGTCCGGCCAGGTGGTCCCGGTGCTCGTGTACACGTCGTCGGCCCGTCGGACGGCGCGGAAGTCGGGATCGGCGCCCTCGTCGGTGAGCCGTTCCAGGTAGTGCGCGAAGTACGCGCGCTCGGCGTCGTAGAGGATCGCGAACGCCTCCGGACTCTTGACCAGTTCACCGATCAGGTCCCCCGGGTCGGCCTCGGCTCCGGAGAGGGGGTCCCGGTACTGGAAGTCCGTGTGCGCCTCACCGGGGGCGAGGAACCGGCCGTACTCGGTCCAGCCGTGCTGATCGGGTTCGATGGTGCCGGGGGCGACCGCCGGGCCCGCGGAGTCGCTGTCGGACGTCAGGTAACGGGCCTCGTCCACCACGTAGTCGGCGAGCATGCGGGCCACGGAGGGGGCCATCGCGTCGGGCAGGTCGACACCGTCGAGGGCGGCGGTGACCGCGAAGGCGCCCCGCGCCTGGGCCGTGCGGTGCGGGGTCCCGGGGGCCGCCGCCACGGTCGCCGCCTCCACCACCCGGCCGAGCACCTCGGCGCCGTCGCCGCACGGGTGCTCGTGCCGCAGCAGGGTGCGCACGGCCTCGTAGCGGGACATGTCGTCACCGGGGTCGAGGGCGCGGGTGGCGGCAGCCGGGTCGTCGGCCAGCGCGCGGGTCGAGGCGGGGATCTCCCGGCAGGGCGGCCGGTCCCCGGAGTCCGCGAGGACCAGCGGCACCGCCGCGCCCACGGCCAGCAGCGCCACCGCCACCGCCGAGGTCAGCAGCCGCCGCCTCCTCGACCGGGAGGGGCCGTCGGCGGTCGACCGGCCCGTGCCGCCCTCGGCCCCCGGCCGGTCGTCGGCACCTTCCTCCTGCGTCGTTCCCCCGTTTCGCATGGCGGGGAGACTAGCGAGGCGGGCGGATCACCGCGGCGGCGGGGTCCGTGCCGGGGCGGGCGGGTGCACGGCGATACGGGCGCCGGGGCTGAACTTCTCCAGCAGCTCGGCGAGTTCACCGGCCGCGCTCACCAGTTCGGCGACCGGCATCGGTGCCAGGCTCTCCAGCAGGAAGATCCCGGAGACGGTCTCCTCGGTGAGCCTGGTGCGCGGACCCTGCCGCCAGTTCCAGCGGCGGCACGTCACACCCGCGTCGTCGCACCAGATCACCTCGCCGGGTTCGGGGTGCTCGACGACCTCCTGTCCGCCGTCGACCGTGACGAAGTCCTCGTCGCCCGTGGCCCGCACCAGGCGCATCGAGCCGGCGATCCGGTCGATGTCCTCGCCGCCGACCGGGACGAGGTGGGCGACGCTGACGGCGTTGTACAGGTCCACGAGTACGTTGATCCGGGGCAGTCCGGCGCCGGTGAGGGCCCTCCTGGCCAGCGCCTCCGCGGAGTTGCGGGTGCGGGACGGCTTGGCCCCGAACGCCGTGTAGGTCTCCCGCCAGGCGGCCAGGTGCGGGTCCTCGTGCGGGGCGCGTCCGTCGAGACGAACGGCGAGCCGGCGGGCCGCGTCGTCCAGGAGTGCCGCGCTCGCCCCGGTGCTCGGCCCGTTGACGAGTCCGTGCGCTTCGACGGCGACGTGGGTGAAGCCCGGCGCGAGTGCGGCCACCTCATCGGACACGGTGAGTGGGAAAGCCATGGTCCGCCTTGCCTCGGAGTGCGGTGGAGGGTTCTGCCACAGGCAGGGCCGGCCGGGGGCGGCCCTGGGACATCCGCCCCGACCAGGATGCGGTGCAGCATACAGGACCGGACGGTCCATCCCATTGACCTAAGAGATCGGCGGATGACGTCCCGCCGGGCGGGGAAACGCGATCACCCGGACGTCGTCGACGTCCGGGTGATCGCAGGCTGTGCAAGGGGCGCTAGCGTGCCATCTCCTCCTTGAGCGCGGCCACGAACGCGTCCACGTCCTCCTCGGTCGTGTCGTAGGCGCACATCCAGCGGACGTCCCCGGCGGCCTCGTCCCAGAAGTAGAAGCGGAACCGCTTCTGAAGGCGCTCGCTGACGTCGTGCGGCAGGCGGGCGAAGACGGCGTTGGACTGCACCTCGTGCAGGATCTCGACGCCGTGCACGGCGCGGACCCCCTCGGCGAGGCGCTGGGCCATCTCGTTGGAGTGACGGGCGTTGCGCAGCCACAGGTCGCGGGCGAGCAGCGCCTCCAGCTGCACCGACACGAAGCGCATCTTCGAGGCGAGCTGCATGGACAGCTTGCGCAGATGCTTCATGTGCCGGACGGCGTCCTGGTTGATGACGACGACCGCTTCACCGAACAGGGCACCGTTCTTGGTGCCGCCGAGGGAGAGGATGTCGACACCGACGGCGTTGGTGAAGGTGCGCATCGGCACGTTCAGGGACGCGGCGGCGTTGGCTATGCGCGAGCCGTCCAGGTGGACCTTCATGCCGCGCGCGTGGGCGTGCTCGCAGATCGCACGGATCTCGTCGGGCGTGTAGAGCGTGCCGAGCTCGGTGCTCTGGGTGATCGAGACGACCTGCGGCATCGCGCGGTGCTCGTCGTCCCAGCCGTAGGCCTGCCGGTCGATCAGCTCGGGCGTGAGCTTGCCGTCCGGGGTGGCCACGGTCAGCAGCTTGAGTCCGCCGACCCGCTCCGGCGCCCCGCACTCGTCGACGTTGATGTGGGCGCTCTCGGCGCAGATCACCGCGCCCCACCGGTCCGTGACCGCCTGGAGCGCGACGACGTTCGCGCCGGTGCCGTTGAAGACCGGGAAGGCCTCGGCCGTGGCGCCGAAGTGGCTGCGGATGATCCGCTGGAGGTTGTCCGTGTACGCGTCCTCGCCGTAGGCGACCTGGTGACCGCCGTTGGCGAGGGACAGGGCCGCGAGAACCTCCGGATGCGCCCCGGCGTAGTTGTCACTGGCGAAACCGCGGACGTCCGGGTCGTGGTGGCGACGCGCGTCGGTCCTCGGGGTGTTCACGGCTTCTCGGTCAGCCACAGACGGTTTCCGTTCAGTTCGGCGGCGGGCTTGTCCCAGATACCGACGATGGCCTGGGCCAGATCGTCGACGTCGGTGAAGCCCGCGAACTTCGCGTTGGGCCGCTCGGCTCGCATCGCCTCGTGCACCAGCGCCTTCACCACCAGGATCGCAGCCGCCGACGTCGGACCCTGCGCGCCCCCGGCCTTGCGGAAGTAGTCCGCCAGAGCCAGTGTCCACGCCTCGGCGGCGGCCTTGGCGGCCGCGTAGGCGGCGTTGCCCGCGGTCGGCCGGCTGGCACCAGCCGCGCTGATCAGGACGTAGCGGCCGCGCTCGCTGCGCTGCAGCGCCTCGTGGAAGGCGAGGGAGGTGTGCTGCACGGTGCGGACGAGCAGCAGTTCCAGGAAGTCCCAGTCGTCCAGGCTCGTCTTCGTGAAGGTCTCGCTGCCGCGCCAGCCGCCGACGAGGTGGACCAGGCCGTCGACGTGGCCGAAGTCCTTCTCGATGCGGTTGGCCCAGTCCTGGGACGCCTGCCGGTCGAGCAGGTCGACGGTGTCGCCGACCACGGTGGCTCCGCCGTGCTCGAAGCTCGCCGCGTCCACGGCCTCGGCCAGCCGCTCCGGGTCGTTGTCCGAGGCGACCACGATCGCACCGGCGTCGGCCAGCCGCAGCAGCGTCGCCCGCCCCGCGGGTCCGCCCGCGCCGGCCACCGCGATCACCGCACCACTGAGAGCACCGTTCCGCATGTTCTTCGCCTCCTGAGCAGTGTTCGCAGTGTTCCTGGTGCCGTCGCTCACGCGGCGACCCGCTCGGCGGTGTCCGCCGTGATGCCCTTGGTCGAGGCAATCACGTTCTTCAGCTTCTTGGACAGCGCCTCATAGAACATGCTCAGCGGAAACTCGTCCGGAAGCACGTCATCGACGAGCTTGCGCGGCGGCAGGGTCAGGTCCAGTGCCTCCGGACCCTTGGCCCACTTGGAGCCCGGGTGCGGGGCGAGGTAGCCGGAGACCAGCTGGTAGCCGGCGAACCAGTGCACGAGCTTGGGGCGGTCGATGCCGTCCCGGTACAGCTTCTCGATCTCGGCGCACAGCTGGTTGGTCACCTGCGGGGCGCGCTGCCAGTCGATGCTGAGCCGATTGTCGGTCCAGCGGACGACATCGTGCTTGTGCAGGTAGGCGAACAGCAGCTGACCGCCGAGGCCGTCGTAGTTGCGCACCCGCTCTCCGGTGACGGGGAAGCGGAACATGCGGTCGAACAGCACCGCGTACTGGACGTCACGGGCCTGCGGGACGCCCTCCTCGGCCAGCTTCACGGCCTCCTTGAAGGCGGTGAGGTCGCAGCGCAGCTCCTCCAGGCCGTACATCCAGAACGGCTGGCGCTGCTTGATCATGAAGGGGTCGAAGGGCAGGTCGCCGTGGCTGTGGGTGCGGTCGTGGACCATGTCCCAGAGCACGAAGGCCTCTTCGCTGCGCTTCTGGTCGTGGACCATCGCGGCGATGTCCTCGGGCAGCTCCAGGCCGAGCAGGTCGACCGCGGACGCGGTGACCCGGCGGAAGCGGGCGGCCTCGCGGTCGCAGAAGATACCGCCCCAGCTGAACCGCTCCGGTGCCTCGCGCACGGCGATGGTCTCGGGGAACAGCACGGCGGAGTTCGTGTCGTAGCCGGCCGTGAAGTCCTCGAAGGTGATGCCGCAGAACAACGGGTTGTCGTAGCGGGTGCGCTCCAGCTCGGCCAGCCAGTCGGGCCAGACCATGCGCAGCACGACCGCCTCGAGGTTGCGGTCCGGGTTGCCGTTCTGCGTGTACATCGGGAAGACGACCAGGTGCTGGAGGCCGTCCCGGCGGTCCGCCGCCGGCTGGAAGGCGAGCAGCGAGTCGAGGAAGTCGGGCACGCCGAAGCCCTCGTCGGCCCAGCGGCGCAGGTCCTTGACCAGGGCCGTGTGGTAGGCGCCGTCGTGCGCGACGAGCGGCGAGAGGTCCTCCACGGCCTGCGCGATGCGGCTCACGGCGCGCTCGGCGTCCGCGGCGGCCGGGGCACCCTCGGCGTCGAAGTCGATCGATCCGTCCTTCGACTGCCAGGGCCGGATCTCTTCCACGGTGTTCTTCAGGACGAGCCATGACGGATGCTCGACCACCCTGACATCGGGAGAAACCCGCTCCCCCACATGCCCCTGCACAAGAATTTCCGTCATGTCACATCCTTCGCTGCAGAACCTTGCGTCAGGACACCGTATGCATACGGGGTTTCTTCCAGCAAGAGGAGGTCCAGGAAATTATCCTGCGCACCCCCATGGTCACTGAACTTTTTCCTGCCGGACGCCGGAGTGGCGCTCGGACCGGTGCCGCCTGCCCTCGGGACGCCGATGCCGGTGGCGGGCCCGGTCCCGCCGTCGTACCGATCCCGCCGTGTAGGCGGGGGTTCATCGGCGGGACAGGCCATTAGGCTGCGGCCTTGTCGCGCGGAGAGCCGACCCGTTCCGCGCGGCCAGTGTCGCCGCCGTCGACGGAAGCGAGTCGAACCTTGAACTTCCTCACCATCGGTCACCGCGGAGTCATGGGTGTCGAACCCGAGAACACCTTGCGTTCCTTCGTCGCAGCCCAGCAGGCGGGCCTCGACGTCATCGAACTCGATCTTCATCTGAGCAAGGACGGCGCCCTCGTCGTGCTGCACGACACGGACGTGGACCGGACCACCGACGGCACCGGCCCGGTCGCCGAGATGACCCTCGCCGAGCTGCGCGCGCTGGACGCGGGCAGGGGCGAGCGGATCCCCGTGTTCGAGGAGGTCCTGGACGCCGTCAAGGTGCCCCTCCAGACCGAGATCAAGGACGTGGCCGCCGCGCGGGCGCTGGCGGCGGTCGTCCACGAGCGGAACCTGGTCGAACGGATCGAGGTGTCCTCGTTCCACGACGAGGCCGTCGCCGAGATCGCCCGGCTGGTCCCCGGGGTGCGGACCGCGCTGATCGGCAGCCGGTACGGCAGCGACATCGTGGAACGCGCCACCGCGGCCGGGGCGGCGACCGTCTGCCTCAACATCCGCCGGCTCACGCTCGAGATCGTGGAGCACGCGCGCGCGGAGGGCCTGCGGATCATCGGCTGGGTGGTGAACACGCAGGAGCACCTGCGGCTGGTCCGCGCCCTGGAACTGGACGGCGCGACGACCGACTACCCCGAGATCAAACGCACCGGCCGGTTCACCGCGTGAGCGGCGGCCGCGTCACGCCCCGTCGAGCTCCTTGACCAGCAGCTCGAACTGGAGGTCGTCGCGCTGCGGGATGCCGAAGCGCTCGTCGCCGTACGGGAACGGCGTCATCCGTCCCGTACGGCGGTAGCCGCGCCGCTCGTACCAGGCGATGAGGTCCTCGCGCACCGAGATCACGGTCATGTGCATCTGTGTCGCGCCCCAGACCGACCGGGCCTGCCGCTCCGCCTCGGTGATGATCACCTTGCCGAGTCCGGCACCCTGCAGCAGCGGGCTGACCGCGAACATCCCGAAGTAGACGTGGTCGCCGCGGTGCTCCAGCTGGCAGCAGGCGACGACCTCGCCGTCCCGCTCCACCGTCAGCAGTCTGCTGTCGGACGCCTTGATCACGGCCCGCACGCCCTCCGGGTCGGTCCGCTGCCCCTGGAGGATGTCGGCCTCGGTGGTCCACCCGGCCCGGCTGGAGTCGCCCCGGTAGGCCGACTCGATCAGCGCGACCAGTGTCTCCACGTCGCTGTCCGTGGCATCACGGAAGGTCAGTCCGGTCACGGCGTGGGCGGCGGTGTCCATGGGAGGGTCCCTCCGGTTCTCGTTCGCGTTCCCGGGCGCGGCTCGGGCAGGGTCGAGGGTATATCGCCGCCGCTGGGGCCTGTCGTCACATTGCTGTCGTTGCCCGAAGGACGGCCCCGCGGCGTCCGGTGCGTGCTCCGGGGTCCCCCGGCCGGAGGCTGGGAGAGTGCCGGGCGGAAGTCCTCGAACCGGACGTACCCGGGCTTTCGCCCGGTGCGGCGAGCGGGGGCACCTCCCACGCCCTTCAGGCAGTGGGGGAGCGCGCCGGGCGTCGCGGGACAGGCGGGAATTCGACGACAGGCCCTAGTGCCGTAGCAGGCAACGTTCGCCCGGCACGGCACTAGGCTCCGCACGCATGGTGCATGTTCTGAGCAGCCGGACCCTGCTCCGCCCCGCCGACCCCGAGCGGTCACGGGCCTTCTACGGCGAACAGCTGGGCCTCGCCGTCCACCGCGAGTTCGGAACGGGGCCGGAGCGCGGCACCGTCTACTTCCTCGGCGGGGGCTTCCTGGAGGTCTCGGGCCGGTCCGACCCCGTCGGACAGCCGCCGTCCCAGGCCGTCCGGCTCTGGCTCCAGGTCGAGGACGTGGCGGCGGCCCACGACGAGCTGCGCGCCAAGGGCGTCGGCATCGTGCGACCGCCGCTGCGCGAGCCGTGGGGGCTCATCGAGATGTGGATCGCGGACCCGGACGGCACCCCGATCGTGCTGGTGGAGGTGCCCGCGGACCATCCGCTCAGGTACCGGCCCGGAATCTGAACGAGGCCCGCGACGGGGACCGTGGTCCGCCCCGGCGCGATCGCCCGCGGGACGTTTCCGATGGCCGCCCTCAGGGGCCGGGGATAGCGTGCTGATGGGGGTCGCGCGGCGGAGGGAACGTCGGATGCAGCTGAACAAGCCGGTGGTCGGCGGACCCTGCTGGGCCGAGTTGAGCACGACCGACCTGGAGTCCGCCGAGCGGTTCTACGCCGAGCTGTTCGGCTGGCGCTCGGAGACGGATCCGCGTCAAGGGGCCGGGGGCTACAGCGTGGCGCGCCTGGGCGACGCGGCGGTGGCGGCGCTGTCGCCGCTGTACCAGGAGGGCGGGGCGGTCGCGTGGAACGTCTCGTTCGGCGTGCGGGACGCGGACGAGACCGCCCGGGAGGTGACGAAGGCCGGCGGGACGGTGCTGCTGGGTCCGACGGACGTGTTCGACATGGGCCGGTTCGCGGTGGCCGCCGACTCCTCCGGAGCGCCCTTCTCGCTGTGGCAGCCGCGAGCCTTCGAAGGTGCCGACCTGTTCAACGCGCCCGGCTCGCTCGGCTGGGTGGAGCTGCTGACCCGGGAACCCGCGCGGGCTCGGGACTTCTACACGACCGTGTTCGGCTGGACCGTGAACGTGTCGCCGTACTACACGCAGTGGGGCATCGCCGGCGCCGACTTCGGCGGGATGACGGAGATGGACGACAAGTTCCCGCCGGAGGTGCCGCCGCACTGGCTGCCGTACTTCGCCGTGGCCGACGTCGACGGCACCGCCGCGACGGCGACTCGGGCGGGCGGCACGGTCCTGATGGCGCCCACCTCCGTGCCGGACGGCCCCAGGATCGCGGTGCTGCGCGATCCGCAGGGCGCGGTCCTCGGCGTCCACCGGTCCGGCCACGAGGGCTGAGCCGCGGCTCCGTGCCGTGCTGTGACCTGACGCGCCGACGGGGCGCGCTGTGCGGCGCCGTTACCGTGCAGGCGGCGCCGTGTGGTGTCCTGGGGCTCCGGGGGCGCGTCCGGGGCGCACCGCGGGCGTTCAGACGCGCAGCGCCCCGAGGCGCCCCTCCAGGTGGTGGAGCAGATCGCCGAGGAGCCCGGCGAGCGCGCCGCGCTCGGGTGCGCCGAGCCCGGACAGGACCGCGGCCTCGTAGGCGAGCTGCTCGGGCAGGACCGCGTCGACGAGTTCGCGTCCGGCGTCCGTGAGGCGCAGATGCGCCACCCGCCGGTCGCGGTCGTCGCCGCGCCGTTCCACCAGGCCCTGCTCGGTGAGCTGCTTGACGCGCTTGGTGACGGCCGCGCCGGAGGAGAACGTCTCGCGGGCCAGTTCGCTGGGGGTCAGCTCCTGCCCGGTGCGGCGCAGCGCGCCGAGCAGGTCGAACTCGGGACGGCTGAGTCCGGCGTGGCGCAGTGGGGCGTCCTCGGCCTGCTGGAGCAGTGCGGAGCAGCGGTTGACCCGGCCGATGATCTCCATGGGGCCGGTGTCGAGGTCGGGGCGGACGGACCGCCACTGCCGGACGACCTCGGCGACGGTGTCGCCCGTCGTGCCGCCCGCCACGTGCGCCGCCTCACCGCCCGCCTCGGCCCCGGTCGACCCCCGTCCGTCCGTCCCCCGTCCGTTCGTCCCCGTCATGGCCGTGCGCCCTCCGTCGTCCTGCCCGCTCTGCGGTCCAGGACCAGGCCCGGCGCCGCACCGTCGCCGCGAGCGTACGGTGTCCTGCCTGCTCAGCGGCGACGACCCGCTCCTGCGACGGCGCACCCGGCCACCACGCGCCCGACGCGGCGGAGGTGGTGGCGCGCGGCTCGGCCGACGCGTCGGTGAGGCCGCGGCGGGCGGCTTCCGGGCGCCGACGGAGGGAGGGGGCTCGTACCGGTCACACCGGTCACGAGGAACAGATCAGCACGTGTTGTGCGGGGAGAACATCGCCACTCGTACGGCCGCACGCTCCGGGCACGACCGTCCGGCCCACCGGCCGCGCTCCGCCGAACGCTCCCCGATTACACCCTTGCGCCAGCGTGCGCGCCGCGCGGAACGGGCATTCCTGGACCGACCGTCGACGCACTGTCGACGGACCCGTCGATCGGGGAGGCGCGCGTGCACGGACCGGCTGCGCCCGGCTGGCTGATGGTCGCGCTCTGCGCGGCGACCGGCGCCTACTGCCTGCTGCGCCTGCGCAGCGCCGTCGAGGAACAGCGCCGCGCGGCGGGGGACGAGGCGCTGATGGCCTTCGGCATGGCCGGGATGGCCGTCCCGGCGGCCGTGTACACGCCACCTGAGTGGACCTGGCCCGTCCTCGCGGCCGTGTTCGGCGGAGCGGCACTGCGCTCCGCGTGGGCGGCCCGGGGCGACCTCGGTCATCTGCACCACGTGGTGGGCGCCTCGGCCATGGTGTACATGGCGGTGGTGATGGCCGGCTCCGCGGCCTCGGGTCACGGGCACGGCGGCGCCGGGCTCCCCCTGCTGACCGGCGCCCTGCTGCTCTACTTCGCCGGCTATGTGCTGTACGGCGGGGCGCACCTGCTCCCCGCCCCGGCCGTGGCGGGCGCGCCCCGCGCCGTCGGGTGGGCCGACCGGACCGAGCTGGCGCGGGCCTGCCGGCTGTCCATGGGCATCGCCATGGTCGCGATGCTCGTCACCCTGTGAGGCCGGCCGCCAGGGGCGTCCTGAAACCGTGGTCTCCGTCACTTTGCGCCGCGCGGAACCTCCTGGTGGCCCGCCCCTCATAGGGTTGCTCCCATGATGGTCCCCGCGGCACTGCTGCTGCTCGGCGCCCTGACCGCCGTCCTGGCCCCCCGGCTCCTCGCCCGTTCCGACTGGACGGACCGCGAACCGGTGGTCGCCCTGTGGGTGTGGCAGTGCGTCGTGGTGGCCGTGCTGCTGTGCTGCGGACTGTCGATGACGCTCAGCGCCGCGGCCGCCTGGCAGGCGGTGCGCGGCCATGTGTTCGCGCCGGCGCCGCACGCGGTCGTGGAAGCCTACGCGCTGGGCGCGGCCGGCCCCTGGGCGCCGACGACCGCGGTGGCGCTCGCCTGCGGCGCGGTGTGGACCGCGGCGATGCTGGTCCGGGAGGTCGCACGGGCCCGCTCCCGGCACCGGCGGCGGCGTGCCGAACTCATCGACCGCGCACCGCTGTTGCCCGGCGAGGAGGCGGGCGGCGAGCAGCGCCTCGTCGTTCTGGAGGGTGAGCGGCCCGACGTCCGGTGGCTGCCCGGCACCACGCCCCGGCTGATCGTCACCACCGCCGCCCTGCGCCGGTTGAAGGGGCAGCAGCTGGACGCCCTGCTCGCCCACGAGCAGGGGCATGCGCGCGCCCGGCACGACTGGCTGCTGCACTGCTCGGCCGCGCTCGCGGACGGGTTCCCCCGGGTTCCGGTGTTCGCGGCGTTCCGCGGCGAGATGCACCGGCTGGTCGAACTGGCCGCCGACGACATGGCCTCCCGCCGCTTCGGGCGGCTGACCACCGCCCTCGCGCTGGTGGAACTCAACGAGCACCGCGGCGTGTTCGGCCCCCGCCCCGCCCCGCAGGCACAAGTGCCGCAGCGGGTGCACCGACTGCTCACTCCGCCGGACCGGCTCACGGCCTCCCGGAGGCTGCGCCTGACGGCGACGGCCGCGCTGGTGCCGGTCGTGCCCGTGCTGGTGGCCTTCGTGCCGGGATTGCGCGCGCTGGGGTAGCAGTATCCGTCCGAGGGTTGGCCTCGTGCCCCACGAGTCGGCGAAGATCGCACCATGCACATCCCACCCGTCGAGTCACCGCCCCGCCCGCCGGCCGACCTCCGCACCGTGGGCCGCGCCTTCGTCGTCCTGGCGCTGTGCTCCCTCCTGCTCCTGGTCCTGGTCGCCGCCGAATGGCCGCCCTTGATCGACCTGGACGGCGACGTCTCCCGCGCCACCCATCGGTGGGCGGTCGAGGAATCCGGCGTCACCCACGCGTCCCGCATCCTCACGGACTGGGTCTGGGACCCGCAGACGATGCGCATCCTGTGCGCGGTGGTCGTGGTGTGGCTGGTGTGGCGGCAGTCGGCGTGGTGGACCGCGGCATGGCTGGTGGTCACGGTCGCGCTGAGCACCGCGGTGCAGCAGTCGCTCAAGGCGGCGGTGGACCGCGCGCGTCCCGTCTGGCCCGACCCGGTCGACTCCGCCCACTACGCCGCCTTCCCCTCCGGGCACGCCATGAGCGCCACGGTCGTGCTGGGCCTGCTCCTCTGGCTCCTGCACGGCTACGGCCCCGGCCGCACGCTGTGGCGTACGGCGGTCACCGTGGTCGTGGTGTCCGTGGCGGGCGTGGGACTGACCCGGGTGTGGCTCGGTGTGCACTGGCCCACGGACGTCATCGGCGGCTGGCTGCTGGGCGCGACCGTCGTGGCGCTCGCGGTGCTGGCCCACCGGCGCTGGGCACCCGGGCCGCCACCTGGAGCGGGTTCCGGCGGCGTGGAGCGCGTTCCCTAAGATCGCGGACATGACCGCTGTCCTGTTCGACTTCTCAGGCACCCTCTTCCGCGTCGAGTCCGCCCGTACCTGGCTGCGCACCGTGCTGGGCGAGGCCGGGGTCACCCTGCCCGAGTCGGAGTTCGACGAGACCGCACGGGCACTGGAGCGCGCCGGGGCGCTGCCCGGCGGGGCGCCGCCGGAAGCCGTACCCGCCGAACTGGCCGAGGTGTGGGAGCTGCGGGACCAGAGTTCCGCGCAGCACCGGGCCGCTTTCACCGGGCTGTCACGGCAGGTGCCGCTGCCCGATCCGGCGTTGCACGACGCGCTCTACGAACGCCATATGGCACCGGCCGCCTGGACTCCCTACCCGGACGCCGCCGAGGTGCTCCGGACGCTGCACGAGCGGGGCGTGGCCGTCGGGATCGTCAGCAACATCGGCTGGGACCTCCGCCCGGTGTTCCGCGCGCACGGCCTCGACCGGTACGTGCGCGCGTACGTCCTGTCGTACGAGCACCGGATCCGCAAGCCGGATCCGCGGCTGTTCGCGCTGGCCTGCGCGGAGCTGAACGCCGATCCGGCCGAGGTGCTGATGGTGGGCGACGACCGCCGGGCGGACGGTGGCGCCGCGGCGCTGGGCTGTGCGGTCCACTTCGTCCACCACCTGCCGGCCGCGGAGCGGCCCGACGGTCTGCGGCCGGTCCTGGACCTCGCGGGCTGACACCCCGCTCCGCCCACGGCGCACCGCCGGGTCACGAACGGGTGACCCGTTCACGTTTCCCTCACACGTGCTCCACCGGAGCACTACTCTCAGCCCTCCCGCATCAGCAAGGGGGGGGCGAGATGACCCATCCGTACACGGCGCCGCAGACCATGCCCAAGTGGTCCCGGAAGCGCTATGTGCTGCCCGCGATCGCCGTGGCCTTCTTCATCGGGATCGGAATCGGCGCGAGCGGCTCACAGCCCGAGGACGACGCGAAACCGGCCTCGGCCGAAGCGCGGCCCACCGCGACCGTCACCGCGACGACGACCGCGGAACCGGAGCCCGCGCCCACCGTGACGGAGACCGTGGAGGTGGAGGTCACCGAGACGGAGACCGTCACCGCCGAGGCAGAGGCCGACACGGGACTAGGAGCGAGCGACGGCGACGGAGGCGGGGGTGGAGGCAGCGCCTACTACGCCAACTGCGACGCCGCCCGAGCGGCCGGCGCGGCACCCGTGCGTGCGGGCGACCCCGGATACGGCCGCCATCTGGACCGCGACGGCGACGGCACCGGTTGCGAATAGATGCTGTCCCGCACCGTCCTGGATTCGCCGTCTGTCTCGGACGATCCCCCGTGTCGCCCGAGACAGACGGCACCGCCGGCTCCGGCCGCGCAGGGGCCGGTCCGGACGCACTGAGTATAGTTGGCTGGCAACCAGTCAACGCAGGAGTTACAGCATGACCCCCCGTAGCGCCTCGGTCAATGAAGAGATGCGACGGCGTTCCCGGGAAAAGCTGCTTCAGGCGGCGGTCGAGCTGGTCGGTGAGCGGGGTTACGACGCGACGACGCTCGCCGACATCGCGGACCGGGCCGGCTCGGCGCGTGGACTGGTGTCGTACTACTTCCCCGGCAAGCGTCAGTTGGTGCAGTCCGCCGTGCACCGGCTCATGCACCGCACGCTGGAGGAGGCCCTGGAGCGCGAGCCGCACACCGACGACGGCCGCGAGCGGATGGCGCGCGCCATCGACGCGATCCTGGGCCTGGGCCGGGACCGGACCGTGCTGATGCGCCAGCACATGGCCGGGCTGCTGGACACCGAGGGCTTCGTGCAGTGCCCGGAGCAGAAGCGGCTCGCGGAACTGCTGCGGGACACCGTCGCCCGGCGCGGCTCGTCGGACGTGGAGACGGACTATCCGATGCTGCGCGCCCTGCTGATGGGCGCCGTGTACGCGATGGTGCTGCCGAACGTGGGGATGCCGGCCGCTCCCCTGCGCGCCGAGCTGTTCCGGCGCTACCGCCTCGACTGGGAGCTCGGGTGCCCGCCGGACGCCGAAGCGCCCGGCGGGACACGCGATGAAGACCTGTCACGGTTCTTCGCGACAGAGACACCGGCCGTCGGCCGGCCCGCCCCTGATCAGTCGAAGTAGTCCGGCTGCGTCTGGACGTTGAGCTCGTCCAGGCGGACCCGCTTGGCCGGGTCAGTGCGCCGGTCGCTGAGCTTCAGTACGTCGAAGCCCTTCACCAGGTCGTTCGAGTAGATGTAACCGTTGTAGTAGTACGCCGACCAGGAGCCGCCGCCCACGAGCTGTTCGGTGCTGATCGGACCGCGCTCGAAGTAGGCGATCTCCCTCGGACGCTTGGAGTCGGTGAACTCCCAGACCGAGACGCCGCCCTGGTACCAGGCCTGGACCATGATGTCCTTGCCCTTGACCGGGATCAGCGAGCCGTTGTGCGCGACACAGTTCTCCGTGTCCGCCTGGTGGCGGGGGATCTTGTAGTAGCTGCGGAAGACCAGCTTGCGCTTGTCGCCCTTGCCGACGATGTCGTAGATGCCGTCGGCACCGCGGTCCGGTCCCACCGTCGCGTTGCAGGTAGCCGCGCCGCCGCCGCCGAGCTCGTCGGTGAACACGACCTTGTCGGCGTCCTGGTTGAAGGTCGCCGAGTGCCAGAACGCGAAGTTCACGTTGTCCTGCACCCGGTCGATGACCTTCGGGCGTTCCGGGTCCTTGATGGAGAACAGGATGCCGTCACCCATGCATGCGCCCGCCGCGAGGTCCTTGGAGGGCAGCACGGTGATGTCGTGGCAACCGGTCGTCTTGGAGACACCGGGGTTGGTCGGCGCGCCGGGGTTGCCGCCGCCGTCCGCGCCCTCACCCGGGAACAGCACCGGGAAGCCCACGACCGCGGCCTTCTCCGGGGCGTACCGCGGAACCTTGATCACCGAGATGCCGTCGTGCGGCGGCTGGCAGTCGGGGTAAGCGGCGTTCGGCGAGTACGAGGAGACGTACACGTAGATGTTCTTGCGCTCCGGCAGCAGCGTGTGGGTGTGCGAACCACACGCGGTCTCGACGGCGGCGACGTACTTCGGGTTGCGCTTGTCGCTGATGTCGAAGACCTTCATGCCCTCCCAGGAGGACTTCTCGGTCACCGGCTGCGTGGTGCTGTTGCAACTGCTGTCGCTGCGCGAGGAGTCGGTCGACAGGAACAGCAGGTCACCGGAGACGGAGATGTCGTTCTGCGAGCCGGGACACAGCACCTGGGCGACCGTCTTCGGGGCCCTCGGGTTGCTGATGTCGAAGATCCGGAATCCGTCGTAGTTGCCTGCGTAGGCGTAACGGCCCTGGAAAGCGAGATCCGAGTTGGTGCCCGGGAGCACGTCCTTCGGGATGTTCGTGAGGTGCTCGATGTTGGCCGAGTGGACGATCTCGTCCTGGCCGGGTATCTCCCCGTTCTCGAGGGCCTCGCGCACCTCGGCCTGAGCGCTGCGGGACACCTCCTTGTCGGCCGCCGGGGCGTCCCCGGGGTCGGGGGTGGCCGTCGCCGGATGGGCCGTCAGCAACGCGGCCAGGAGACCGGCCGCGGCTGCGGCGATCCCCAAGCGTCTGCGCCGCGTTCGGGGTTTGTTCGACAGGGTCACTGCTTCCTCCCTTGTTCCGTTCGCCATGGAACGGTTCACGGACCTCCGAAGTATCGTCGTCAGCATGCACAGATCAACAGGGGGCAACGAACATGTAATGAAGGTTTTCGCTCGTTCCTGCTCGGAAGCGTGTTAGGACGGTCAACATCAAGCACGAGGCGTACCCCTCATCCCGCCCGCAACAGGAGGTCGTTGTGCCCATCCGCCGAGCCTCGCTCGCGCCCCTCGCCGCGGTGTCCCTGGCCGCGCTCGCCGTCCTCACGCTCGGGGGCTGCGACTCCGGGTCGGACGCCGAGCCGGACCGGGCCGGCGGCCCCTCGGTGCTGGTTCCCGGCAAACCCGGTGAGGACAACCGCACGATGTCCGCCGAGGACGCCGCGCAGCAGCGCGCCGACGACGACTCGCCCAACTCGGCGGACATCGACTACGCCCGGATGATGATCCAGCACCACTCACAGGCCCTGGAGATGACCGAACTCGCCCCGGACCGGGCCGAGTCGTCCCAGGTGAAGAAGCTGGCCGAGCGCATCGAGGCGTCGCAGGGGCCGGAGATCGCCGTGATGAAGAGCTGGCTGGAGTCGCACGGCGAGGGCGAGAAGGGCGAGGGCCACCACCACGGCCCGATGCCCGGCATGGCCACCGAGGGGCAGTTGAAGAATCTGCGCGCGGCCGAGGGCAAGGCGTTCGACCAGCTGTTCGTCACCCTCATGATCACTCACCACGAGGGGGCGATCACGATGGCGACGGACGTGAAATCACAGGGCAACAACGTGCGGATCGAGGAGATGGCCGACGACGTGATCGCCCAGCAGACGAGCGAGATCACGCGGATGCACAGGATGGCGTGACGCCCGGCGCCACCGGGCCGGCTCAGCGCCGCGCGTGACGCGAGGTCAGAAAACCCGCGTCACGCGCCTGCGCGATCAGACGGAGCGATCGGCGACGGCTGTGCCCGGTCGCGCCCATCACCGCGAGCACCGGGTCCAGGCCCTCGCTCTGCGCGGTGCGGTACTCCTGCGCCACCCTCCGGCTTCCCTCCACACCGCGCGGCCAGGCCGGACGGGCACGCCGGCCTCGCCCCGCCCCCTCCCACGACGGCCCGGCGTCCGCCCCGCACGCCGAGCCCAGCGGACCCTCGATCCAGTCGGCGAGCACCGCGAGGTCGTCCACGGACAGCGAGGGCCGCGCCCGGACCTCCTCCAGGGTGACGCAGCCGCCGGACAGAACGGCCAGCGCGTCGACCCGGGCGCCGTCGGAGAAGCCGAGCCGCACGTGGAACCAGACCGTCGCACCGCCCTCCTCCCGCACTTCCCAAGCGGGCCACACGGACACCGCGCCGTCCTCGGGACGGCGATCGGAAAGACTAAGAAGGGATGCTCCTAGCACACACGCAACGTAACTGCGCCATCACCCTCCATCCGGGCGGACACGCACCCCGTAGTTGGCGCGGCACCCTGTCAGCGGAGCCGCCGCGGTGCAATGCTGGAGCCAACAGCGATCTCCCGTGATGCACCGGACGATCCCCCGGTAGATCCACCGGACGAAGGAGTTCCGCCGTGCGTGTCGCCGTCGTCGGCTCCGGACCGAGCGGGGTCTACTCCGCCCAGAGCCTCGTCCAGCTGGACCCCACCGTGCTCGTCGACGTCCTGGACCGGCTGCCGAGCCCGTACGGCCTGGTCCGTTACGGTGTGGCCCCCGACCACGAGAAGATCAAGTCGCTCCAGAACAACCTACGCACCGTGCTGGAGCACGAACGGGTGCGGTTCCTCGGCGGAGTCCAGGTCGGCGAGGGCGGAGTGCCGGCCGCCCGGCTGCGGGAGCTCTACCACGCGGTCGTGTACTGCGTCGGTGCCGCCACCGACCGCCGCCTCGGGATCCCCGGCGAGGATCTGCCGGGCAGCTTCTCGGCCACGGAGTTCGTGTCCTGGTACAGCGCGCATCCCGACACCGTCGAGGACGGGTTCGTGCTGGGCGCCCGGTCGGCCGTGGTCATCGGCGTGGGCAACGTCGCCGTGGACGTCACCCGGATCCTGGCGCGCGGCGCGGCCGAGCTGAGGCCCACCGACATGCCGCAGGCGGCGCTCACCACGCTGGAGGCGAGCCGGGTCACCGACATCCACATGGTGGGGCGGCGCGGTCCCTCACAGGCCCGCTTCACCACCAAGGAACTGCGCGAGCTGGGGTCCCTGCCGGATGCGGAAGTCCTCGTGGACGCCGACGAGTTGGCGCCGGATCCCGGATACGTGGACCCGTCGTCGCTGCCGGCCGCGCAGCGCCGGAACGTGGAGGTGCTCCGCGGCTGGGCCGCCCGGCCGCCCGGTGACCTCCCGCGCCGGATCCGGCTGCGCTTCTTCCAGCGCCCGGTGGAGATCCTCGCCGAGAACGGCCGCGTGGGCGCGGTCAGGTTCGAGCGGACGCAGCCGGACGGACAGGGTGGTGTCACCGGGACGGGCCGGTACGAGGAGATCGAGGCGCAGTTGGTACTGCGGTCGGTGGGCTATCACGGAGTGCCGCTGGAGGGGCTGCCGTTCGACCCGGCCACCGGCACCGTGCCCCAGCTGGCCGGCCGGGTGCTGCGCGAGGGGGTCGTCGCGCCCGGCGAGTACGTGGCCGGCTGGATCAAGCGGGGCCCCACGGGCGTCATCGGCAGCAACCGGCCGTGCGCCAAGGAGACGGTGCTGTCCCTGCTGGAGGACGCGCCGGTCCTGGAACGCAAGGTGGTGCCGGACGACGCCCTCACGGCGCTGCGGACCGAAGGGATCAAGCCGGTCGACTGGGCGGGATGGCAGGCCATCGAACGGGCCGAGGCCGAGCTGGGGTCCTCGCTCGGGCGGAGCGTGGTGAAACTGCCTGACTGGGAGTCGCTGCTGAGCGCGGCACGGACGGCGGAGACGTAGCGCGGCCGGGTGGCCTCCGGCCCCGAAGTAGGGCGCGGGCTCGGCGTGCGTGCGGTCGTCCTGTCACGCTTCGCTCCCCCGCGCCCGCACCTCCTTCGCCAGTTCCTCCTGATAGGCGGTGTACGCCGCGCGCAGGGCAGGGCCCGGCCAGTCGGCGGGCAGGAGCTCGGGGGGCAGGACGGGATCGGCGAGCAGATGGCGTACGACGGCCGCGAAGGCGGTGAGCCGGAGCGCGGGACCTCGGTCGCCGGAGACCCGGTCGAGCAGCCGCCGGGCGGTTACCGACCAGGCGCCGAGCGGCCACAGGGCCGCCGCCAGCTCACTCGCCGGCCGCTCGGGCCGCGCCGTGTAGTGCTGGGCCACCCGGGCCAGGTCCGCGGGCAGGGGCCTGACCAGGTTGGCGGGACGCAGCCACACGCCCTCACGCAGTTCGGCGAGCCGCAGGGCGGTGAGCCTGGTGCGCAGTCCGGCGCGCTCGGCGGCTTCGCGGCCCG
Source organism: Streptomyces cadmiisoli (assembly GCF_003261055.1). NCBI lineage: Bacteria > Bacillati > Actinomycetota > Actinomycetes > Kitasatosporales > Streptomycetaceae > Streptomyces > Streptomyces cadmiisoli. The sequence continues at coordinate 7,589,300 of NZ_CP030073.1, read as the reverse complement.
TGGCGGTGATCACGACCATCTCCCAGTCGCCGTCCCACGCGCGCGTGTGCGGGCGCACGGACTCGTCCTGCCGACGCTGGCGCTCCAGCAGGCGCTCGCTCAGCCGGTAGCCGGCGTCCGTGCGCAGCAGATCACCGGCGGCCGTCATCCGGCTGAGCGCGGCCCGCAGTGTGGAGCCGCCGACACCGAAGCGCTCCACGGCGCGCACGAGGTCCCGCACCGGCAGCTCGGGCGGGTGAGTGCCCAGCAGCAGGCTCAGCACGACGGACCGGGCCGACAACGGGCGCAGGTCGACCTCGCCGGGCCGCGGGAACTCGTCTACGCGCATGAGCACGTACTGTACGTGTCCGATTTCCGATGTTGCACTATTGCTGCGACCGTAGACAGAGTGCAACACTTGCGGCATGGTCCCGACACTCGTCCAAGAGCAGCAGCGGTCCGCCACCCACGACGTCACCAACCAGGCCCCGCCCCTGGCCCCGTACGACGCGTCCGACGACCCCGCCCTTCTGGAAGGGCTGCGCCGTGAGGGTGCCGGGTGGGCCGAGGACGGCCTGCGGCGGCTCGGTGTGCGGGCGGGCAGCGCGCAGGCGCAGGAGTGGGGCGAGCAGGCCAACCGGCACGAGCCGGAGCTGCGCACCCACGACCGTTACGGCAACCGGATCGACGAGGTGGAGTTCCACCCGAGCTGGCACCATCTGATGCGCGTCGCGGTGAACGAAGGGCTGGCCGGTTCCGCCTGGGCGGACGACCGGCTCGGCGCCCATGTCGCCCGTACGGCGGGCGGATTGGTGTGGGGACACACCGAGGCCGGGCACGGGTGCCCGACGTCGATGACGTACGCGGCGGTTCCGGCGCTCCGCCGCCAACCGGAGCTGGCCGCCGTCTACGAACCGCTGCTGACCAGCCGCGAGTACGACCCGGCGCTGGACGTGCCGACCCGCAAGCGCGGACTGCTCGCCGGCATGGGGATGACGGAGAAGCAGGGCGGCTCCGACGTCCGGACGAACACCACGGTGGCCACCGCGACGGCCGAGCCCGGCGTGTACACCCTGCGCGGGCACAAGTGGTTCACGTCGGCGCCGATGTGCGACGTGTTCCTGGTACTGGCGCAGGCTCCGGACGGCCTGTCCTGCTTCCTGGTGCCCAGGGTGCTGCCGGACGGCAGCCGCAACACGTTCCGCATCCAGCGTCTGAAGGACAAGCTGGGCAACCGCTCCAACGCCTCCTCCGAGCCGGAGTTCGACGGGACCGTGGCCTGGCTGGTCGGCGCCGAGGGACAGGGCGTCAAGACGATCATCGAGATGGTCAACTGCACCCGGCTCGACTGCGTGATGGCGTCGGCGACGCTGATGCGCAAGACGCTCGTCGAGGCCGGGCACCATGTGCGCCACCGCAGCGCGTTCGGAGCCCGGCTGGTGGACCAGCCGCTGATGCGCAACGTACTCGCCGATCTGGCGCTGGAGTCGGAGGCCGCCACCACCCTCACGCTGCGGCTGGCCGGTGCGGCCGACCGCGCGGTGCGCGGGGACGCGGGCGAGACGGCGTTCCGGCGGATCGCCACGGCCGTCGGCAAGTACTGGGTCACCAAGCGGGGCCCGGCCTTCACCGCCGAGGCCCTGGAATGCCTGGGCGGCAACGGTTACGTGGAGGACTCGGGCATGCCCCGCCACTACCGTGAGGCGCCGCTCCTGTCGATCTGGGAGGGCTCGGGGAACGTCAACGCCCTGGACGTGCTGCGTGCGTTGAGCCGCGAGGCCGGTGCGGCCCAGGCGCTGTTCGACGAACTCGCCCTGGCCCGCGGGGCGGACGCGCGGCTGGACACCGCCGTGGCCCGGCTGGAGCAGACGCTGCCCACGGCCACCGCGTCGAGTGCGCGGCGGCTGGTGGAGCTGATGGCGCTGACCCTTCAGGCCTCGTTGCTGGTCAGGCACGCTCCGCCGGCGGTCGCCGACGCGTTCTGCGCCACCCGCCTCGGCGGCGACTGGGGGCACTCGTTCGGCACGCTCCCCGACGCGGCCGACCTCGACACGATCCTCGACAGGGCGCTGCCGGGCGGGAAGTGAACGGACCGTGGCCGCCCCGGGGCCACGAACTCGTCACGATCGGACAGATCGCGACGTGCGACGGTACGGCGCGGGGCTGACGCACCGACGTACCGGGGCTGGCGCACGGAGGCAGCAGGGCGCCGGCTCGGCTCACAGGAGGCCGTACAGCGCCGGCCAGGGTGCTTTACGGCACCGGCCGGACGCGGCTGCCGTACGTACGCGCTGCACACACGCGCGTGCCGGGGCCCACGGACGCCGCACAGCACGACCCGGGACTGTGCGGCACGGGCCCGGCACTGGCGTCGTACGCGCCGCACACACGCGCGCGACTCGGACGCGCCCGGCTCAGCCGCGCCCTGCCGTACGGATCCGACCCGGCACGCGGGTGCCGTGCGCGGGCGGAGCGTCGGTGCCGCCGGTGGCGGTCAGCCCGCCCTCGGCCCCCACAGCGGGTCGAAGCGCGCCCAGTCCACGTCCCACTGGTCCAGGCGCCGGCACTCCAGCCGGCCGAGCAGGAGACGTCCGCCGACCAGCGGAACGGCCGCGGCACCCCCTCCCACGAAGCCGCCGACCAGCGAGGACCGCAGCCGGGCCTGCTCCTCGGAGGCGGGCTCGGCCACCAGGCCGCCCTCGCCGTCCGTCCACACGGTGACCGGGCTCCCCTCGGGGCTGCCGGGACGGACCCGGGCCTGCCCCGTGCGCGTCGAGCCGTCCGGCGCGACCCAGCGCACCTCGGCCCACACCTGCTCGACGCTCGACGCGGGAGGCGGCCCCGGGGTGTCCTCCGTCAGACTCGCGGCCACGGGACGCCACTCGGCACGCTCCCTGGCCATCTCCCGTTCCACGGACCGGGTCACCGTCAGACCGGCGAGCACCCCCACGACCACGGTGAGCGTTCCGGTGCCGAGCAGGACCCACGCCTCCACCACGTCGGCGCGGCGCTTGAGCGGGTTGCGCCGCCAGCGCCACAGCCATCCCCTCGGACAACGGAACGCCATCGAAGGCTTCCTCCTCGTGCGCACGGACCTCCCCCGACCGCCCTCCCATACGGCGCGCCGCGCTTCGTTGCTCAGGGCACGTGCCCCGGCGGTCGGTCCCGGGGGCGGCGACGGCCGCGGGAGGCGCGCACCGCAGCGGGTCGAGCCGCGCCGGGCACGCCGGCGCGGTGATCGACGACACCCGGCTGACCTGCGGCGGAGCGATGACGGGAGTGATTGTCAGTGGTGGGGTGCAGACTGGCCGATATCTGAGACGAGGACGTCGCGGAGGTGATCGGCATGGCCGGGGTACTGCTCGCCGTGGGCACACGCAAGGGTCTGTTCATCGGGCGCCGGCGCGGTGGCACCTGGGAGTTCGACGAGAGCCCCCACTTCAACGCCCAGGCCGTGTACTCGGTCGCGATCGACACGCGCGGCGCCACCCCGCGGGTGCTGGCCGGCGGCGACAGCGCGCACTGGGGTCCGTCGGTGTTCCACTCCGACGACCTGGGCCGGACCTGGACCGAGCCCGCTCGGCCCGCCGTCAAGTTCCCCAAGGACACGGGGGCTTCGCTGGAGCGGGTGTGGCAGCTGCACCCGGCCGCCGCCGAGCCGGACGTGGTCTACGCGGGCACGGAGCCGGCCGCGCTGTACCGCTCCGAGGACCGCGGGGAGCACTTCGACCTGGTCCGCCCGCTGTGGGAGCACCCCACACGCTCGGAGTGGGTGCCCGGCGGCGGCGGAGAGGGCCTGCACACCGTCGTCACCGACCGACGCGATCCGAGAGCGGTGACGGTCGCCGTGTCGGCGGCCGGGGTGTTCCGCACGACGGACGGCGGGGTCAGCTGGGAGCCGTCCAACTCCGGGGTCTCCGCGGTGTTCCTGCCGAATCCCGCCCCGGAGTTCGGCCAGTGCGTGCACAAGATCGCGCAGGATGCGTCGACCCCGGACCGGCTGTACCTCCAGAACCACTGGGGTGTGTACCGCAGCGACGACGCGGGCGCGCACTGGACCGACATCGGCGAGGGCCTGCCGTCCACGTTCGGTTTCGCCGCCGCCGCGCACCCGCACCGCGGCGACACCGCGTATGTGTTCCCGATCAACGCGGACGCGGACCGGGTGCCCGCCGATCGCCGCTGCCGGGTGTTCCGCACGGCGGACGCCGGCCGCTCATGGGAGCCGCTCAGCGCGGGCCTGCCCCAGGAGCAGCACTACGGCACGGTGCTGCGCGACGCGCTGTGCACCGACGACGCGGACCCGGCGGGTGTGTACTTCGGCAACCGGAACGGCGAGGTGTACGCCTCCGCCGACGACGGCGACAGCTGGCGGCAGTTGGCGTCGCACCTGCCCGACGTGCTGTGCGTGCGGGCCGCGGTCATCGCCTAAGGGCTGTCCCGTAATCCCCGGTGGATCAGCGCGCGGCGTCAGATGCGGTGCATCGCAAGGCGGAGGGTCGTCCTCATACCGGGCGTATTCGGGCGATCCGACAACGCGGCGAGGTGCCGTAGCTGTCGTCGTGCGCCCGCCGGGGATTACGGGACAGCCCTTAGTGCCGCGGCAGGCAACGTTTGCCTGTCAAGGAGCGGTGTTCGGTGCGTGCTCTCGGTGTGCCGGCCGGAAGTCCTCGTACTGGACGTACTCGGGCTTTCGGCCGGTGCGGCGAGTGGGGGCACCTCCCACGCCTTCAGGCAGTGGGGGAGCGTGCCGGGCGTCGCGACGGGGCGAACGTTGCCTGCCGCGGCACTGGAAGGACGTACATGAAGCAGACGGTTCTCGGGCGTGGTTGGCGCCCTTCGTGGCTGATCCGCTGGTGTCGGTTCCGCGGAAGGATCAGCGGGCGAAAGGTGACGGCCGTGTGCGGGCAGTAGCTCGACGCGGACGGCTGCGTACCGGGCGAGCCGGGCACCTACGGCGTCGTCCCGCACGTGGAAAGCGCCTCCCGACCCGGGCCGACGGAACCCTGCTGCAAGGCTCGTCGTCCCAGGTCAGGAGGGCACTTACGCGGTTCCGCCCAGGCAGACGCACCCGGGCGAAACAGCGCGGTCAGTGATCAGGCCCAGGACTGCCGGGCAGCGAGGCGCTCGGCATCCGCACGCCGTCGAGGCTGGAGATGGTCCACAAGAACGCCGGCGCCCCGGCCAGGCGTGTAGTTCCAGTCACGGATCTTCGCCGCGACCTTGGCGAGACGTTCCTCGCCCGGTGGCACGTCGATGTAGAACAGCGACTCGTCCGGCCGGCTGTCGTCACCTCCCCAGCGCACAACACCCTCGCATTCGGCGAGGATGTCCCGGACCACGAGCTCCTCCATGGGATAGAAGCCCCCGCGTGCCCCGGCAGGGTAGGAACCCGGCCGGATCTGCACCGCCGTACCGGACGCCAGATTGGACTCCGCTCTTCCCCTCCGGACGGCGTCCGGCTTGCGCCAGCCGACGACGTCGCCCTTGCGGAGGGTGTCGATCTCGTAATGGAAGCGGCTGATCACATGCACGAGGACCGTCTCGACGTCCGCCATGCGCATCTGAACGCCGTCGAGCGGTGTGCCGGGAACAGGTCTGGTGTAGATACTGCCGTGGTCGTCCGCAATCTTCTCCACCTCCCAGCCGTTCTTCGACACAACACCGGTCAGGGCACGCTTGTTGCGTTCCTGAACCCTCCGGATCTCCTTGCGGAGCTTGTCCGGGTCGGGGGCATTCCCCGCCGCGCGGGCGGGAACGGAAAGTGCCTGTGATCCGAGGGCAACGCCGGCCGCGACAAACGCGACGCGACGCAGCGCGGCCCGGCGAGAAATGTTCACTGTCACTTCTTCGTCTCCTCGTTCTTGTTGTGTGAACGTGCCGCGACGGTCAGGGCAGCAGCAGCCGGCCCGAGAACGCCTGTCGCCGGATTCACGTATTGCCGACAGAGCACGCCCGTAGCAGGGTTGCCGCGCCCTTGATCACCTGGTACGACGTAGATGTCGTCGGAGGCTCTGATCACGCGCGGCGGCTTGTCATACGTTCCGGGAAATGGCGTTGTACTTCTCCATGATCTGGTAGAGCGCCATCCGCTGCTTGGCGTGCGGGGTCGCCTCTGATCCGGCCGGCCCTTGGTACCTGCGCAGAATCTCGAAGGTCTCGTTCTCCGTGTAGTCCAGGCGCATGGAGCGAAGAGGAGTCTCTTCGGGGGTGTTACCCGGGGCGCCGTCGGCGTTCCACAGGTGGACGAGAGGGACCGTGGACAGGGCGAACTGATTGTCCTCCATGCAATCGCGCCAGATGTTGTACTTGTCCTGATCGCTGTTGATGTCGCGGACGGGTCCCTCTGTGTAACCCCTCTGGACGGCGTGGTTCCACGCCAGAGTGGCAGTCCTGCCGAAGATCTGGCAGATACCCGTGGAACTGTCCCGGAAGGACCCGGTTGCTTGGAACTCCGCCATCACTTCCAGGTCCTTGGCCACGTCGACCGCGTCGATGTGCCGCATCTCCCAGTACGCGGACGTCTGGATGAGTGCCTTTCGCATGTTGTAGCGGTAGGCGAGCAGGGTGATGACCGCGTCGTACTCGAGCACGGTCCACTGGAAGCAGGCCTCATGCGTATGTGACCTGAGGCCACCGTCGTTGGGGAAGCCGATCGACTCCATGTACTTGCCGACGTCCGTCCGCATGGCCGTGAGGACGGACGGACTGAGGCCGGTGTCCGGGACAGGGGTGCGAGGTGCGTTGAACGACGCCTGTCCGGTGTCGCGTCCTGAGGCGATGTTGACGTCGATCTCTATGGCGCCGGAGCCGGAGCCGAGGGTGCGGGTGACGATCTGGTCGTAGGCCCAGTTCGCGGGCAGTGGATAGCCGAAGTTTCCTGAGAAGCCCGAGGACATGTCGGAGACGAAGGACGCGGTGGCATGACCGGCCTCCGAGACACGGGTGCACACGTTACGCGGCCCGTAGACGCCGATCTCGAACCGGTTGCCGTCATCGATGATTGCGTCCTGGATGCCCTTGAAGTGCGGCAGGACGCTGTTGGTGACGTCGGCGTCGAGAGCGTCGAAGTCCACGGCGAAGAAGATCCGTGTTCCCGCCTTGAAACCGTGGTCGAGCGCCGCGTTGACCGCGGCCTGGCCGGCCCACCGTCCCTGGGGATAGCTGAAGTCGGAGGCGTCACGCCCGAAGGTCTGGTAGATCGGAAAACAGCGCAGTCCGTTGTCCGCGATGGTCTGGAGTTCGCCGGGCTGGATCGCCTTCTCGGGCAGCGAGGTGCTGCTGGGGTTGGTGAGGTAGCGGCCGATGTACCTGACACCGGCTGCCTTGAGTGTCTGGGCCCGGGCAGACGTGATCTTCGTGACGCCGTCGCAGGCCTCTCCCTGACGGCTCTGGTCCCCATAGGAGACAAGGAGGGAGGCCCAGGTGGAGAAGTCTCCCTGCCCGGTGACGGGAAGCTTGACGAACGACTGGAAGCTCTCCACGCCAGCCTTGACGGCTGCGGTGAAATCCCCGAAGGACACATCCCGCTTGTTGAGGACCATCGCCGCGGTGAACAGGCGCGCCCAAGCGCCGGTACTGCCGACCGACACCGTGTGCGACCTCAAGCCGGACTGCGTGCCGGGCCCGAACACGCCGTTGGCCACACCGTCGGCCATGCCCAGCTCGTACTGGACCGCGTACAGCATGGACTTGGCCACGTCACGGGAGTGGTGGCCGTCGCAGGGTATGACGTAGAAGTCGCTGCGGAGGATGTACCGGCCGTTCAGCCACTGCTGGACCGACCGGATGGCGCTCGAGCCGTTGTTGACGGTGACATAGGCGTCCATGTTGAACAGCCCCTTGATGGCCTTCGGCCAAAGAGAGCTGCCCGGGTACACAGTGCTCAGCCCCATGTCCTGGTTCAGCTTCGCGACTGCGTCCTTGACACGGGAGCTGTACGTGCCGTCGAGGCTGCCGCCGTCGTATCCCTTGCAGTAGAGGGCAGACTGAATGATCTTGCAGAAGTTCGGGTTGGGAATGTTCGTCTCGTCCAGCTTGCCGTACTGCGACTGGAGAGCCGCCAGGGTGCCCGGCCCGAAGTTGTTGGACAGGCTCGTGATGCCCAACTCGTACTGGAGCGCCCGAGTCAGGGCATACATGGTGTTCCAGCCGGTCTGACCGTTCTCCGTGACAGTCATCCCGATGATGTTGCCGTAGGTCTGATTAACAAATACCTGGGCTTGGCGCACCATTTCGTCAGCCATGTGTCTTCCCTCTCGCGATCAGGTGTCGAGGACAGGGCAAAGCAACCGCCATAAGTCGTCCGTTGGCACGGCAGCGAGTCCGGCGGAATGCTGTGGATGGGGATCTGGGCCCGCATGGCGGGCAAGCGGGTCATTACATCGCGGTTCTGACCGGAATGCAGAGCGTGTTCGCTCTCTCGGAACTCCGTCCGGCACGCGCAGGTGCGCGGTGAGTGTCACACCGGCGACGATCTCGGCAAGTCGGCAACACAATCTTGACCATGCGTTTTTCTCGCCCTCTGATGGTGTGTGACGTTGTTCGAACACCCAAGCCTTGTGGTGCGCTTGGAATCCATGGGATGGATACAGGTGGCGAGTTGCTGGAAGTAAGCCAGCTGATTCAGCGGCGCAGAGCTTCCACGGGCTGAATTCGGCTTGCTCGCCACGCGGGGTAAAGGCCTGCCACCAGACCGGTGACGAGTCCGATGACCGGGGCCGTGGTCACCGTGGTGGAGTGGATCACGGGCGTCCAGTCCCGGGCGGCAGCGACGCCGACCACCGTGACGGTTCCGAGAGAGGTACCGACCATTCCCCCCAGGGTGCCCAGGGCCGCCGACTCGGTCAGGAACTGGAAGGTGATGTGCCTGCCGCGTGCTCCGAGTGCCCGGCGCAATCCGATTTCGCCCGTGCGTTCCAGCACGGCCACGAGTGTGGTGTTCGCGATTCCTACCGCTCCGATGAACAGGCAAATGGCTGCGAGCAGGAGAAAGAGTTGGTCGAGATCGCTTGTGACCTTGGTGCGCAGCGATTGAGGGTCGGGCGGCGGAACGGCCTTGAAGTAGTGCGGGTGCGCGGGGTCGAGGGCGGTGGCGGATTCCGCGGCGACCTGCGCTGCTGCGCCGAGCCGGGTGGATATCAGCATTTTGGCGCCTTCCTTGGGGGCGCCCCAGAGCCACTGAGCGGTGGTACGCGGGACCACGACGGACAGAAGAAGGTCCGCCTTGCGTTCGACGTCGTCGATGATCCCGATCACGGTGAAGGCTTCGTTGCCGATGAACACCGCGGGCTGTGTCTCCACGGTGGAGATGCCGAGTTGGGCGGCGACTCCGGAACCGATGACTGCCACACGCTGGGACGTCTTGTCGTGCCATCGTTCGAACGTTCGGCCTTGGCTCAACGACGGCCCGGCAGCGTCGAGGACTCCCGAGGAGGCTGCCACGACCTGGATGTCGTTTCCCGTCGCGGAGGCGCCGATGGGTGCCGAGCGGACACTGCCCGCACGGTTCGTCTGCACCGGCCAGTACACGCCGGCGTGTTCCACTCCGTTGAGCCGTTCGACCCGCTGGTCGGCGTCTTCGGGAAAGGCCAGTTCGACGAACGGGTTCTGGTCGTGAGCGACGTCGTCGACGGTCACTTCCGTCGCGCTGAGAGCGTTGAATCGCTCGTCGATCTGGGAGGAGGCGGTCGCGGTCAGGCCGAGCACGGCCACGAATGTGCCGACGCCGAGGACTGTGCCCACAGACGTCAGCACGGAACGCACGGGCCGCTGCAGGATTCCGGCCACGGACTCCGAGAAGAGGTCCTGGGCGGACAGCCGGGTGATGAGAACGGGCCGCTTTCTGCGAAGTCGGCGTGGCCGGAACCGCGGCACCGGGCGGCGCCTCATTCGGCTGTCCCTTCCGTCAGTTTGCCGTCGCAGATGGTGATCGTGCGTTCACCTCGTTCGGCTACGGACGGATCGTGTGTGATGACCATCAGGGTCATGCCGCCCGCGTGCAGTTCGTCCAGCAGCTCGAGGATGGACCGGGCGGTGGCGGAGTCGAGATTGCCGGTCGGCTCATCGCACAGAAGCAGGGACGGCCGGCCGACCAGGGCCCTGGCGATGGCCACTCGCTGACGTTCGCCACCGGACAGTGTCGACGGCAGGGCGTCGCTCCTGTGCTCCAGGCCGACTTGCGCGAGTGCTTCCTTGGCCCTCGTGATGCGCTCCTTGCGGCTTGTGCTGCGATAGATGAGGGCCAGCGCCACGTTCTCCCAGGCAGTGCGGTGCGGCAGGAGATGGAACGACTGGAAGACGAAACCGATGCGATGGCCCCGCAGAGCGGTGCGTTCGCCGTCCTCCAGCGCTCCCGTGTCGAGTCCGTCCAGCCGGAAGATCCCCTGCGTGGGGGTGTCCAGCAGTCCGATGATGTTCAAGAGCGTGGACTTCCCCGCCCCGGAAGGGCCCACCACCGTCACGAACTCGCCGCGGCGCACGATGAGATCGCACGGTTGCAGTGCCGTCACGGGTGGTGGACCGGCGTAGGTGAGACCTGCCCCGTCGAGGTGGATCACCGGCGTTTCGGTCACGGTTGCTTCCGTCACCGCGACTGCTCCCCGGACAGGTGGTTGCGCGTTCCGATGATGACTCGCTCGCCTTCGGCCAGCCGGGCGCCCGCCCCGAGGCGGACCTCGACATAGCCGTCCCCGGTGGTGCCGGTGGTGACCGTGACCTTCCGCTTGGTATCGGCCGAGGTGAGCACGGTCACCGATGTCCGGCCGTCGGCGCCCGCCGTGATGGCGGACACGGGTACCACCAGGGCCTTGCCCTTGGTGGAGGCTGCCTGGACCGTCAGACGTACGTCTTGGCCGGCCAGCTCCGAGGGGAGTTCCTTCGTGGGTTCGACCACCATGAGATATCCGCTCGGCGTCGCCATGCCCGGATTGCCGTCGGTGGTGTCGGACCGCTCCTGCTGAAGCGTGTCCGAGACCGACGCCACGGTGGCGGCGGCGGAGACGCCTGTGACCTCTGAGAGAATCTGCACCTTCTGACCAGGGCGGACCAGGCCCTTCTGATGCTGTTGCAGGTAGCCGTTCACCACCAGCGCCCCGGCGGACACCGTCAGGAGCTTGTCGGCGACGACGCTGCCCACCTTGGTGTTGATGCTGTCGACCCGGGCCGGAAAGCTGGAGAGAAATACGGCTTCGGAGGCAGGAAGCATCGGACCGCTCGCGGCCAGTGCGTCGGCGAGCGTCTCGCGTGCCTTGCGCAGGTCCTCGCGGGCACGCTCTGCTTCCCGGGAGGGCGCGGGCGACTGTTTTTCGGCCGGGTCCGTTGCGCCGACGTCTTCGCCGGCTTCGCCGTCAGGAGCAAGGGCGTCTTCCAGGGCCCGCTCCGCCTCAGTCACTCCGTCGCGCGCCGCTTCGACTTCCGCGTCACCGTCGGTTGTCGCGGGCAGAGGGTCGTAGCCGACGCTCGTGTAGAAGGCGTGCAGGGCTGCCTTGGTACCGGCGCCGAAGTACCCCTCACGGTCCGTTCCGGTGCCGTGCCCGATGTCCCGGAGTGCGGTCTGCAACTGTGTGACGTCGTCACCGTCCATGCCGGGTTTGAGGTCCCGGTACACCGGAACCTCACCGGGCAGGACGAAGACCGGTCGCCCCGAGACCTCCAACAGGACCTGACCTGCCTTGAACTGCTCACCGGCCCTGACACGGAGCTTGGTGACAACAGCCGCCGACGCCTCCGCGGGTGCTCCTGAGATGGACACGTCCACGGTCTGCTCGGCCGTCACGGCACCCCGGAGAATCACCGAATCGGCGAGCACCCGGTACTCCACGGCGGCTGTGATCACACTGGCCGGCGGCGCCGCCGAGTCGACCGCGGCCTGTGCCGGCGACTTGACGATCTGGGCGGCCGCCAAGCCCGCGCTGGAAACAAGCACCGCTCCAGCAGCAACACCGACGATCCACCGGCGTTTGTGCACCAGCCCGACGGCCGGCACCTGCTGTTCGTTCTCGGGCACGTGGTCTTCCCTCCCCTGCCACTGCGTACCGAAGCACGGCCAGTGTTCATACGTTCTCAGTGCGTCTTCCGTTGCCCGCGAGACCAGGGACGCCGTCCTGGCACAGATCAACGGGCTCCCGGGCGATGCCGGCGCTGCGGTCGGGAAACCTTGCGTGCCGGGAGGGTCCGGCACAGGTGCCGACGTCGGCACAGGCATGCCCGGCTTCGAGCGCCTTCGCCGCCGCTGATCGCAGCAATGCGCGTCACGTCAGGTGAGCTTGCACGCCTCATCAGCTCTTCCCGGACAAGACGTCTGCCGCGTTCCTCAGGGACCGGTCCGTCTCACGCCGTCCGTCCTCGAGGATCTCTTCCTTGTTCCCGATCATGGCCTTCTGGATCTCCGTTTCGACGGCGTTCCAGATCCCGATCAGGTTTGTCTCGTATTTGCACTGGACGTCGGCTGCGGCAGTGGCCTTCTCTTCGGGCGTCGGAGCCCTCATGCCCATGGTCTTGAGCGGATCGAGAGGGGATGCGTAATCGTACCCGGATCGCTTCATGCAATCCGACCATTCCTTCATGGCGGTTTTGACTTGCCCGTCGTTCAGGGACACCTGGAAGCTGGCCAGGTTGATGTCGTTGGCCGTGCGATTCGAAAGGCCATTCCCGACCTTCCGTTTGGCCTCACCGGAGCAGCCGCCCTCGGGTATCTTGATGCCATTGACCTCGGCATCCTTCGCCACCTTCAAGAGAGGATCGGAATTGCCGAGGAAGACCCGGGAGGCAGCCTCACTCATCTGGGCGCTGGAGGAATCACCTGAGGTATCCTCGACTTCCACTGCGGCATTTCCGTACCCGAGTTCCGAAGCCATCGCGTGATCAACGATCCCGTATCGCCGGGATCGGTTCGCCGCATTGTCGTCGGGCTCGGACTTCCGACCGGACGCAGCGTTCCATGAAAAGTCGAATCCATACCGCGCCATACAGCCCTTGGCCAGGGTCCGAGAAGCCCTGAGTATCTGGTCCTTCTCCTTCTGCGAAACCAGATAACCTTCGATCGGAAGCGCCGGGATCTCCGCAGACTTGATCTCCGGGACACGGGAGGGAGTCGCGTACTGGACCTGCAGCCCGTCGCCGCCGCCCTGCGCCTTGTCACCCTCCGACCCCGCACCTGAGCATCCGGCCACAAGGACGGCGGCAATCAGTGACCCCGAGATTGCGAGTACGGGGAACCTGTACTTTTGCACGACTGCGGTCCAATCATTACTTGCCGGGCCGGCCGCCCAGGGAGACCGGCCCGGAGCTTAGATTTCTAGCACTCGCCACACATGCGAGCCTGCGATGCATTCTCGTTGTAGGTGGCGCTGAGGTTGCCGAAGTAGACACCCCAGCCGTACGGGTCCCACTCGTCCGCCGGGCCCGTCCAGCCGCTGTTGTAGTAGACACGGGTGGACGTGTCGTTGTAGTTGTAGGCCGAGGCGGCGTTGTTCTTCACCTTCTGGCCGTAGCCGGCCAGACCCGAGCCTTCAGAGAAGGTGAACGGCAGACAGCCCTGGGACGAGCACTGCGGCGAGAAGTCGTAGTTGTGGACCTTCCCGAAAATACCGACCTTGGCACCCTTGAGGTTCGAGTTGTAGTACAGGCAGAGCGGGAAGTTCCCGTTTCGGCCGCACTTGTAGACCGTTCCGTCGGAGGAGTGGGCGGCACTGGGGGAGATACTCATCATGAGAGCCCCAATGACGCTGACGAGGACTACACCGACTGATCTCATGCGCATTATTTCGATCCCTTCGGTCCATGCTGATCCAAGCTCCGCACCTGCTCCGGAGTCTTCTTCCAGTCGCTGAACCCGAGGGGATGCGTGAAAGCACTACCGTTGTTGCGGTCTGCCCAAATTCTCATGGGCGCACCGCCGCTCAACGCCCCCCGGGCCGACCGGCATCCGTGGGAATCACTCTACGCAGAGCCCTCGTCAAATCAAGATCAATAAAAGGTACGAGACGCCCAAAGATGACCATAGAACAACGAACAGATTAAGAATTCGCCACCATTCGCATTCCGCGTTTGCAGCGAATTGCTCGATCTGGTTCATCCCATATGATCCCTAATCGTAGAGGTCCTTAGAGGAATGGGAGTGTTTAATTAAATGGCGCTGTCTCATATTCGGTGGTAAGGGAGGGCGAAACCACTCGAGGAGGGTGCGGTGGCGGAGGAGAGAAGAGCCTGACCACCCGCACATCCGCCGCACGATCGCGATCGGCTCGGTCCTGGTGTGTGCGAGTGGGGCAGTCGGCTGCACGGACCTGGGCGGTCCGGTGCACGAGAGCCTCGGCAGTGCCCAAGTGGGGTACCAGGACCGGGTGAAGCCCTCGATGCGGGAACCGAGTCGGGCCACCTCTGGAGGCAGGACGGTGAACTCCGCGGGGAGGCCGCGGTGTGCGGCCCTGAGCTTGCCGGATCCGGTGAGCGGCATCCGGGTCACCCCTGCACGAGGAAAGCTGCTCCAGCTCGACCGGCGTCCTGCCCCACGCCCGGACAGCGCCCTGTTCCTCCGGCGGAGCGCCGCCGTCCTCCGAGGCGCGTCCCACGCGCCACGCCTTACGGCAGGCGCCAGTCCACCGGCTGACCGCCCTGGCGCACCAGCAGGTCGTTGGCCCGGCTGAACGGCCGCGAGCCGAAGAAGCCGCGGTCCGCCGACATCGGCGAGGGATGGGCCGACTCGATCGCCGGAAGATCCCCGAGCAGCGGACGCAGATTGCGCGCGTCACGCCCCCACAGAATCGACACCAGCGGCTTGCCCCGCGCCGCCAGCGCCCGGATGGCCTGCTCGGTGACTTCCTCCCACCCCTTGCCCCGGTGCGCCGCGGGCTTGCGCGGGGCCGTGGTGAGCGCCCTGTTGAGCAACAGCACGCCCTGCTGCGTCCACGGCGTCAGATCGCCGTTGGACGGCCTGGGCAGCGCCAGATCGGTGTGCATCTCCCGGAAGATGTTCTCCAGGCTTCCCGGCAACGAACGCACCTCGGGCGAGACCGCGAAGCTCAACCCGATCGCCATACCCGGCGTGGGGTAGGGGTCCTGGCCGACGATCAGGACGCGTACGTCGTCGAAGGGCTGCTGGAAGGCGCGCAGGACATTCGCACCTGCCGGAAGATAGGTCCGGCCGGCCGCTATCTCGGCCCGGAGGAAGTCCCCCATCGCAGCGATACGTCCGGCCGCGGGTTCAAGTGCCTTCGCCCAGCCGGCTTCAACAAGTTCATGCAAGGGTCGTGGTGCCACAACGCGTCACCCTACTAGGCACACAACAGAGTTCCGCACCGATGCTCAGGCCCCCGCACACCGACGCCGCACCGGCGCTACTCTTCCTCCTGATCGAGGTGATCGAGCCGGTTCAGCAGCTCGCACAGTCGGTATCCGGGAACGAGGGAAGCCTGTTGCATCCAGTGTTCAAGCCGCTCCGCCACGGTCATCACCCCTTGCCGGTCTCCCGTCGCCGGTACCCGGAGGTCACCGCACATGCCGTCCGGGCACCGGCCGGACGCGGCACGCCGCTGGTGTCGATCCTCCGGGGCCGTGACGCCCGCAATCTGCGTCCGCTGCTGGGCGATCCGCCCTCGGTGGAGTCGGCCCACCCCTCACTCATGTCCGCGGACCGCGGCTTCTTCGGCTCCCGCCCGTTCAACCGGGCCGACGACCTGCGGGTGCGGCAGGGCGGTCAGCCGGTGGACCGGCGCCTGCCGTGACCACCGGAGCGGTGCCGGACGAATCGCCGCCGTCCTCTCCGCCGGCCGCGGCCTCCGCCTTACGTCCCACCGGCGGGGAGGCGGGTGATGCCGCGTTCCTCGCCGTCGACTCGGGCGGTTCCGGTCTGCGGGCGGTCGTGGGGACCGTCGCGCGGGGAGCGGTCGCCACACGCGAGTCGGGGCGGCCGGTGAGCACCGGAGCGCGGGGCATCGACGCCGCGGACCTGATGCGGCAACTCGCCCCCATGGTGCGGGCGTTGACGGCCGAGACCGGCACCGCCGACCTGCACACCCTCGCACTCGGCGCGGCGGGTTTCGCGACGCTGGGCGACGACCTGCGCGCCGAACTGCCGGGATCCGTGCACCGGGAGTGGGGGATCCGCAGGATCGCGCTGGCCGCCGACGCCGTCACCGCGTACGCGGGCGCCCTGGGAGCCGCGCCCGGTGCCGTGGTCGCCGCCGGTACCGGACTCATCGCGATGGGCACCGACCTGACGCGCTGGCGTCGCGCGGACGGCTGGGGCCATCTGCTGGGCGACTGCGGCGGCGGGGCCTGGATCGGCCGGGCCGGCCTGGAGGCGGCACTGCGCGCTCATGACGGCAGGGAGGGCGGTTCCGCCGCGCTGCTGGCCCGCGCCGAGGCCGTGTTCGGCCCGATGCCGGGACTGCCGGGACAGCTCTACCCACGCCCCGACCGTCCCGCCGTCCTCGCCTCGTTCGCCCCCGACGTGGCGGCCTGCGCCGCTGAGGGCGACCCGGTCGCCGTGGGCGTACTGCGCGCGGCGGCGCGGCACATCGCGGACTCCGCGGCCGCCGTGTGCCCGACCTCGGGCGAGCCCCGCGTCGCCCTCACCGGCGGCCTGCTGAAGACGGGCGCCCCGCTGCTCCTGCCCTTGGAGGAGGAACTGACGAAACGACTGCCGCACGCTCACCGGGTGATGGCCGAGGGCGATCCCCTGCACGGTTCGGTGCGTATCGCGACCGATCTGACGATCGGAGCACTCGCCCTGCCGACGGACGAGCGGCTGCTGCGCGTGACGACGGTTGCGGGGTGACGGGATCACCGCGCATCGCATGTCGGACATGTGGCACTTGATGCGCCGTATTTCATCATCCACCGCACAGAATCCGACCGATCACTTCCGATCCGTGCGTAAATCATCAGACAAAACCGGACGGATACCGCTCACCTGCACCCTCCCCGAACAGGGGAGCCCACGAAGCCAGTAACATGCGGCGCCATGAGCTCCCCCACTGGGCCCGCGTCCGGCCTACCAGTACGAATGCCGCGACCCCGCCAGCCCGGGCGGCACCGCCGACCCGAGCCCCTGGCGGCTCCCGAGGGCGCGCCCGCGCTCGTCCTCGCGGTGCCGGGCACGCCCGGCACGGCCACGCGCAGTATCGCCGAGGAGGTCGTGAGCATCGCGCGCTCCGAGCTGCCCGGCCTCGACGCCCGGATCGGGTACCTCGACGGTGACGACGAGGAGTTCCCCGCGCTCCAGGCCGTACTGGCGCACGCCGCGGACGAGCGCACCGCCCGGTACGAGCAGGCGCTCGCCGCGGGTATGGAGGTCAGGGAGCCGGAGGGCCCCGTCGCCGTCGTCGTGCCGCTGCTCGCGGGACCCGACAGCGCACTGCTGCGCCGGTTCCGCCAGGCGGTCATGGACAGCCGCGTCGCGGCCGAACTGACCGATGTGCTCGGACCGCACCCGCTGCTCGCCGAGGGCCTGCACGTGCGTCTGTCCGAGGCCGGTCTGGCCCGCGCCGACCGTGCCCGGCTGTTCACCGTGGCGACCGCCGCGGACGGCATCATCCTGGCCTCCGTGGGCGGCGAGGAGGCCGTGCAGACGGCCGGGATCACCGGCATGCTGCTCGCCGCGCGGCTCGCCGTGCCGGTGATGGCGGCGGCCCTGGACCAGGAGGGTTCGATCGCCTCCGTCGCGGAGCAGCTGCGCGCCTCGGGTTCGCAGCAGCTGGCGCTCGCGCCGTACCTGATCGGTCCCGAGATCGACCCGGGCCTGGTCGAGGAGGCCACGAAGGAGGCGGGCTGCGCCGCCGCCGAGCCGCTCGGCGCCTACCCGGCGATCGGCAAGCTCGCGCTGGCCAAGTACACGACGGCGCTGGGTATCGCGCCGCCGCAGCCGCAGGGCGCTCCGACCCGCTGAACCACCCGCGTCCGGTCGTACGACAAGGGCCCGCTCCGTACGCCGGAGCGGGCCCTTCGCACGCCGGGGGTCAGCCGAACACCACGCAGGACGCTGCCGTCACCGGGACCGACCCGGCGCGCCGCGGCAGGCCGGTGTCCTGGTGTACGGAGAACCAGGTCACGTCCCCGGAACGCTCGTTGGCGACGTACAGGAAGCCTCCCGACTCGGCGATCGCGCGGGGCCAGTGGCCCCCGCAGGGCACCGTGCCGGCCGGGGTCAGCGAGTCGCCGTCCACGGCGAACACGGACAGCACGTCCTCGCCGCGCGTCGCGGTCCACACGAACCGGCCGTCGGCGGACGCGACGATGCCGGACGGGTAGGCCTCGCCGGCCGCGGCACCGGGCAGGACGGGGGTCTCGGTGAGCGGCCGCAGGACGCCCTCGGCGGCGTCCCACCGGCAGACGGTGACGCTCGGCGTGAGTTCGTTGACCACGTACGCGTGGCGCCCGCCCGGGTGGAAGGCGAGGTGCCGCGGACCGGACCCGGGTCGCAGGGCCGTCTCCCGGTGCGGTACGAGGGCGCCGCCCCTCAGGGCGCACACCCGCACGGAGTCCGTGCCGAGGTCGACGCTGACGGCCCACCGTCCGCTGGGGTCGGGCTGCACCTGATGGGCGTGCGGCCCTCGCTGGCGTGGGGTGTGCGGTCCGGCGCCCGTGTGCCGGTGCACCGCGGGCGTGGCGTCCGAGAGGGTGCCGTCCGGACGGAGCGGCACGGCGGTGACACTGCCGGAGCCGTAGTTGGCGGTCAGCACGTGCCCGGCGAACACGCTGAGGTGGGTCGGCCCGTCGCCCCGGACGCGGACCGGCGGTCCGGCGGGTTCGGGGGCGTCGCCCTTCAGGTGGTAGGCGGCGACCGCGCCGTCCGCCGTCTCGCTGACCGCGTAGAGCATGTCGCCGTCGGGCGCGACGGCCAGATAGGAGGGGTCCGGCAGGCCGGCCGCGCTGCTCAGGACCGTCAGTGCCCCGCTCGCCGGGTCCACCGCCGCCGTCACCAGCCCGGGGCCGCCGGCGGCCGTGAACGAACCGATGTATGCCCTGCGCCGCCCGCCGTCCGCCACCGCTGTGTCCTCTCGATCCTGGTAGTCCTCCGTGACCGTAGCAGTCGATCACGGGAGGTCTAGACCAGAACAGGGGCATTCAGGTGTTGACGAGGGACGATCCGGCCGGGGTGCGCAGCGGTGCGGCCAGCTCGGCCAGCGCCCGTTCCAGTCCGTGCAGGTGGGCGAGGGCGGCGGGCTCGGCCGCGGCCTGCGACGGCGCGGGCTCGGGCGTCCGGTCCGCGCCGTCGCCGGTGAGCGCCTCCACCGCGGCCTGGACGCGCCAGCAGGCGGCGGCCAGACGGGCGTCGTGGGAGGCCTCCGGGTCGGCGGCCACCGCGACCAGGCCACGGATCTCACGGGCGCACTCGTCGAGCAGGGCCGACACGCGGCGGGCGCGGCTCTTGCGGCTCAGGAGGGGGTTCAGCGGGTGCACCAGCGGGGCGACGGACAGGCGTACCCGGCCGAGGAGCTGTTCGAGTTCCGCCACCCGCCGGGCCGGGTCGGCCGCCGGGTCGCCGGCCAGCCGGGCCGCCGCCTCGGCGGTGCAGGCGTGGACGCTGCGCAGGGCGCGTCGGATCCAGGCGTCGGTGATCGTGTGGGTGGTGACGGGCAGAACGAACAGAACGGCCAGGAGGGCACCCAGCGCGCCGACGCCGGTCTCGGCGAGGCGCAGCGCGAGCAGCGCGGGTTCGAGCACGCCCAGCAGGCCGTAGAGCAGCTCGGCCAGCAGGGTCACGCAGAGCATCATCCAGGTGTAGGACACGGCGGCCGTGTAGAAGATGCCGAACACGCACACGGCGGCGAGCACCACCGACGGCACGGCGGCCCCCTGGAGCGGCACGGCGACGAGCAGACCGAGGCCGATACCGATCACCGTGCCCAGCAGCCGGCGGAAACCGCGGACCAGGGTCTCGCCCCGCGACGTGGTGTTCACGAAGATCCACCAGGTGGCGCCGACCGCCCAGTACCAGCGCTCCTCGGACACGAGCTGCCCCACGACGAGCGCGAAGGCCGCTCCGGCGGTCGCCTGGATCGCCTGGCGCGTGGTGACACGGGCGAGGCCGGCACCGTCCGGCGGGGCGACCACGGGTGCCGGGGGCAGCCGGCGCTCGTAGCACCACAGTCCGAAGCGCACCGCGGCCGCGCAGAGCACGGACAGCAGGACGGCGGCGTACAGCTCGGGCAGTTGCCCGGGGGTGGCGTGCAGGAACTGCGCGACGAAGAAGGTCATGAACGCGAACACCCCGAGGCTGTGTCCGCGCGGGCCCCAGCGGCGGGCGTAGACACCCGCGCCGACCACCGCCAGGAAGGTGAGGCCGCGGGCCACGGGGTGGTCGTGCAGCTGGGCGGCTGCGGCCAGCACCGGAAGGCCGACGGCCGGCAGCAGCGCGGTGGTGAGGGCCTGGCCGCGCACGGTGGTGTCGGTGACGGTGAAGAGGGCGAGCAGCGCGGCGAGGCCGCCCGTGACGGCGCCCACCAGGGAGTGCCCGGCGAGGCCGCAGACGACGACCGCGAGACCGATGCCGAGGACGGCGCGCGCCGCGAAACGCAGCCGCGTCCGCCCCGGATCCGGGGCCGCGAACATCCTCTTCAGCACTTCGCGCCCCCTCGACGACGACCGGCATGGAAAAGGCGCCGCGGGATCCGCAGCGCCATCGACACCACCATGACAGCATCATGTCCGCCACTGGCTCAAGTCGCCTCGGATCCACTGAGCCAATGGCCCAGTGATGCCAGGCCGCGCCGGGCCGTCGCCGGGCCAACGGACCACGGCGGGGCGGTCCGGCGCGATCCCGTCGCGGCGCGCCGTTGATACAGTCGGTGACGATCTTCGTGAGTACGGAGGGAGGCGGAACGCCGTGGCCGTCGACGAACTCGACACCCGCATCCTGCGGCTGCTGCTGGAGCGGCCGCGGACCAGCGCTCGCGAGTACGCACGCCTCCTCGGGGTGGCCCGCGGCACGCTCCAGGCCCGGCTGGACCGCCTGGAACGGGACGGCGTCATCACCGGCTCCGGCCCCGCCCTCTCTCCCGCGGCGCTCGGCCACCCCGTGCTCGCGTTCGTGCACATCGAGGTCACCCAGGGCCACCTCGACGACGTGGGCGACGCGCTGGCCGCCGTACCGGAGATCGTCGAGGCGTTCTCGATCACGGGCGGCGGTGATCTCCTCACCCGGGTCGTGGCACGTGACAACGCGCATCTGGAGGACGTGATCCAGAAGCTCATCAGCCTGCCGGGGGTGGTCCGCACCCGGACCGAGGTGGCGCTGCGCGAACGTGTGCCGCACCGTCTGCTGCCGCTGGTCGAGTCGATCGGCCGGGCCGCCACCCCGTGATCACGTCACGGACGGCCCGGGCATCATGGAGCCCATGGGCAAGCTCGGCGGTATCGCGGTCGTCTTCGATCTCGACGGAACTCTCGTGGACAGTGAGCCGAACTACTACGAAGCGGGCCGGGGGCTGCTCGCCGAACACGGCGTGCCGGACTTCACCTGGGCCGATCACGAGCAGTACGTCGGGATCAGCACCCAGGAGACGGTCGAGCACTGGAAGCGGCGCTACGGCCTGAGCGCGTCCGTCGACGAACTGCTCACCGCCAAGAACCGCCGCTACCTACGACTCGCCGGCCGCTCCACGCGCGCGTACCCCGAGATGCGCAGGTTCGTCGAGCTGCTGGCGGCGGAGGGCGTGCCGATGGCCGTGGCGTCGGGTTCGTCCCGGGAGGCGATCGCGGCGATCCTGACCGGTACGGGGCTCGCCGCTCACCTGCCCACGGTCGTCTCGGCCGACGAGGTGGCGCACGGCAAGCCCGCCCCCGACGTGTTCCTGGAAGCCGCCCGCCGACTCGGCGCACGACCGGCGGACTGCGTGGTCGTCGAGGACGCGGCACCCGGCGCGGTCGCCGCTCACGCGGCGGGCATGCGCTGCATCGCAGTGCCCTATGTCGCGGCCCAGGCCGACGCGCCGGAATTCTCGACCGCCGGCCTCCTCGTGCGGGGCGGCCAGTCGGAGTTCAGGGCGCGGGCGGCGTACGACTGGCTCGTGCGGACTGCTCGGGCCGCTTGAGGGAGCGTCCTGCCGGGCGCACGGCGACCGGCAAGGGCGGGCTCGCCCGGCGGCGGACGGCGTGGTCCGGATCGCAGTGCCCCGACCGACCGCCGAAGCCGGGCCGGCCCGCGCCCGTCGCCTGCGCGCCGCCCAGGTGGGCCGCGATGCTCCGCGGTCGGGTCGGCGCGCTACGACCGGCGGCGGCCGCCGCGTCCGGTGGACTTCCCGGTGCCGCCCGACCGCCCGCGCGGATTGCGGCCCGTGGCCTTGCCCGCGGCGGGCTTGCGCCGCGCCGGGGAGTCCTCCCGGCGCTTCTGCTTCTGCTGGTCCTTCGGCTGGTCCCCGGCCTGGGTGCGGCCGCGGGTGCTGTTGACCGTGCGGCCGCGGACGATGCCGATGAACTGCTCGACCAGGTCCGTGTGCGCGTCCTCCGGCCAGGACAGCGCGACGGCGGACTGCGGGGCGTCCGCGACCGGCCGGTAGGTCAGGTCCCGGCGGTGGTGCAGCCGGGCCAGGGACTGCGGGACGACGAGGACGCCGATGCCCGCGGCGACGAGTTCGATCGCGTCGGCCGTGGTGGCGGGGCGTTCGAAGGCCGTCTCCCCCGGCGGCCGCTCCCAGCCGACGACGTCGTCGAGGGGGTGCAGGACGACCTCTTCGGCGAGGTCCTCGACCGTCACCTCGTCGGCCGCGGTCAGCAGGTGGTCCTTGGGGACGACGACCACTGTCATCTCGGTGTAGAGAGGGATCGCGCTGAAGACC
This sequence comes from Streptomyces cadmiisoli, assembly GCF_003261055.1. Taxonomy (NCBI): domain Bacteria; kingdom Bacillati; phylum Actinomycetota; class Actinomycetes; order Kitasatosporales; family Streptomycetaceae; genus Streptomyces; species Streptomyces cadmiisoli. Next base: position 7,566,540 of record NZ_CP030073.1, on the reverse strand, counting down.
GTCCGGTCCACCGGCAGCCGCACGATCCCCGCGTCCGCCCGGCCGTCGCGCAGCACGTCGGACGCCTCGGCGGCGGTCACCGGGAGCAGGTCCAGGGACACATCGGGCAGGCGCTCGTGCCAGATCCTCACCCACTTGCCGGGGGTCGCCCCCGGGACGTAGGCGAGCCGGAACGAGGAAGGTGCTGCCGAGCCTGTCACGCCGCCAGGTTACCCGCCGTGGTCAGGCCTCTCGTATCCGGCGGATAGTCTGGAGGACATGAAGTCGCACCAGACCGTCCAGACGATGAAGCCCGCGACCGCGGCGAAGAAGCTGGGCGTGTACCTCCCCGCCACCCCCGCCGAGTTCCAGCAGGGAGTCGTCTCGCGCACCGAGCTGACCGCGCTCCTGGCCGATCCGCCGGAGTGGCTGAGCGAGCTGCGGCGCAACGGCCCGCACCCCCGGCCGGTGGTCGCGGCGAAGCTGGGCGTCTCCATCGCGGGACTCGCGCGCGGCGGGGTCACCGAGCCGCTCACCACCGAGCAGATCGACGCTCTGAAGGCGGAGCAGCCGCAGTGGCTGGAGAAGGAGCGCGCCACCCAGGCCGAGGTGCGCAAGGAGGCCGCGCGTCTCAAGAAGCGCGACGCCGAGCGGGACTCGGAGCACGACGGGAGCTGACGCGGAAATGCGTTGAGGGGGCGCCCTCCGTTCGGTGAGGATCTCCGCATGTTCTCGCGGAAGAATCGCCGTCCGAAGTCGCCCGACGTCCTCGAAGCCTGGGAGACCCTGGAGACCGGGGACATACCCGGTGCCCTGCGAATGCTGCGGTCCGGAGCGGAACAACTGCCCCTGGACGACGTGGCACTGGTGGTCGGCCGGGCGGCGCGGGAGACGGGCATCGACGACCTGCGGCAGGCCGCGGAGGCGCTGGCGGCCCGTCCACGGCACGCCGAGGCACTGTACGGCTTCGGTTACGCCTGCGTGGAACACGGCCTGTCCTACCTGGCCGTCCCGGCTCTGGCCGAGGTACTGCGCCTGAACCCCGGCGCCCTGCCGGTCGTCCGTGAACTGGTGTCGGCCTACGAGCGGGAGGGGCGGCACGACGCGGCGGTGAACGTCCTCACCCGGCACGAGAGCGCACTCGCCGACTGGCCGGATCGTTATCTGCTGGTCCACAACGCCCTGATGTCGGGCGACCTCCCGCTCGCCCGGGAACGGCACGCGGTGCTGCCCGATCCCACCGACCCGCAGTGGCTGCCCGCCCGGGAACGGCAGAACCGGATGCTGGAGCGCGCCGCCGCCGCTGCCGCGGCGACCGGCCTGGACCTCACCGACCTGCGTGGCTGGCAGTACGTGCTCGGTGGCACCGTGCTCGGCGTGATCTCCCCGCACGGATACGACATCGGCATGACGGGCCGCTTCGCATGGTTCCAGGACTCAGCCGACCAGTGCCTGCGCGGCCTGGTCCGGCTGAAGGCGCTGCTGGACGCCGCCGAACCGCGCCCGCGGTCCGTGTCGCTGCTGCCGGACCGGAGCAGCCGGATCCTCGGGCTGGCCGCCGCCGAGGTGCTCGGGCTTCCCGCCGAGCCCTTCGCGGCCGACCGCGAGGACACCGTCGTCGTCGCCTACGACCTCAACGAGATGGCCGACGCACCGGACAGCCGCCGGATCCTCGGGCAGCTCCACGAGCGCGTGCCCGGGCAGGTGCTGCACGAGCACGCCAGCTGCTGGACCGACGCCCCGGCCGTCACCGCCGACAGCGTCGCCCTGCTGTACCAGACGGTGGCGGCGCCCTGGGATTCGCAGCTGCGGGTGAACGCCGACGGCGATGTGGAGCGCGGACCGGCCGACGACCGTCCCGAAGCGGAGATCGCCACGGAGATCGTAGGGGCCGATCCCTCGCCGGACGGCGGCGACGGTGAGACCCCGGACGACCCGGACGAGGCCTTCGCCGCGTTCGTCGCCGCGGTGCGCCCTACCTGGCTGCGGGGCGAGCGTGCGCGGCTGAACTCGACCGGGCCGGTGCCGAGCTCCCGGTTCGTCTGACCCGCCCCGCCGGTGCCGCCCGGGCATGCGCGGCCCGGTCCCTGCCGAGGAACGGCTCCCGCGCGCGGGGCTCAGGCGGCCGCCTCGGCGCCGCGGTCCGGTCCGTTGCGGTGAACGGGCGCGCCCGATCCGGTCAGCGGGACGCCGGTGCCGCCCCGCCGGGCCGCGACGATCTCCGCGGCGATCGACAGCGCCGTCTCCTCGGGGTGCGGGCGCCGAGGTCGAGGCCGAGCGGCGACCTCAGCCTCGTCGGCTCCCGTTCGTCGAGGCCGGCTTCCCACAGCCGGCGGCTGCGGTCGGCATGGGTGCGGCGCGAGCCGGCCCGGCGGGCGCGATCCGCCCGGCCACGAGCGCGCCCGGAGCGCCGGAGAAGCCCGGACCCACGCCGGTGGTCGACGCGGCCGAAATGCTGGTCCGGGCGAACGAGGAGGCCGGCACCATCCGGCCGGGAGTCACCGGTACGAGTTCGTCCTCGCCATCTCCGGTCTCTGGCAGATCGACCCCCGCAGCGACTGGCGCCCTCGTGCCACCCGGCTCCTGGACCTCGTCATGGACGGGCTGCGCGCGGGCGCGCCCGGTCGGTGATCCGGCCGGGAAGCTGACAGGGGAAGCGGCGCCGCGCATTTTCCGGAGAAGTCAATAGTCCATCGGTACGGCCGATATGAACCGCCGGTCACGCATGCCTCTTCGCGCTTCCGTGCGCCCCCGTCCTTGGAGGATTCGAGGAGCCGACCACGGGTTGGACTGGGCAGAACATTGACTCGAGAGCCGGATCGGTGGGGGGCACCGATGGCGCGCGTGGCGGCTGAGGCTGGGGGTTTTCGATGAGTGGTGCCGTGACCGGACCGGAGCGGACCTGGACCGTGGGTACTGCGCCAGGCATATTCCCATTCGTCAGTCATGCTATCGCCTTGTTCCGAAGGCCGTTGGAATTTCTGAATTCCCTTCCACAGCAGGGGGATCTGGTCGAAATACGGCTCGGTCCCATGCGCGCCTGGGTGGTCTGCGAACCTCGGCTGGTCCACCGGATGCTGACCGACCCGCACACCTTCGACAAGGGCGGCCCGCTGTACGACCGGCTCGGCGCGCTGATGGGCGACGGCATCGTCACCTGCCGCCAGTCCGAGCACCGCCGGCAGCGTCAGCTCCTCCAGCCCGGCTTCCACGCGTCGCGGATCGCCGCGTACACGGAGCTGATGGCCGAAGAGACGCTCTCACTGTGCGACGAGTGGCGGCCGGGCCGGAAGGTGGACGTCACGGCGGCGATGATGGCGCTCACCACCCGGGTGACGAGTCGGGTGCTGTTCTCCGACTCACTGGACGCGCGGCGGGCGGCCGCCGTGCGGGAGAGTCTCGCCGCCGTCGTGCGCGGGCTGTTCGTGCGCACGGTGGTCCCGGTGGACGCCCCGTTCCGCATCCCCACGCCCGCCAACCGCCGCTACCGTGACGCGCTGGCCCGTCTGCACACACTGATCGACTCGATCATCGCCGAGCGCCACCGGGGCGCTGCCCGCGACGACCTGCTGGGAACCCTGCTGGCCGCCGTGAGCGACGAACCGGACGGGATCTCCGAGCGGGCCGTCCACGACCAGCTCATCACGCTGCTGCTCACCGGGGTCGAGACCACCGCGATGTGTCTGGCCTCCGCGTTCGGCCTCCTCGCGTCGAACCCGGAGGCGGAGCACGCGCTGCACCGCGAACTCGACGCGCTCGCGCCGGGGCCGGACGGCCGGCCCGCGCCGGGCCCGGACGCGCCGGCGGGTCTCGTCTACACCCGCTGTGTCGTCACCGAGACGCTGCGCCTGCGGCCCCCCGGCTGGCTGTTCACCCGGGTCACCACCGAGGAGACAGAGCTCGCCGGCCGCCGGCTGCCGCGGGGCGCGACCGTCCTCTACAGCCCTTACCTCCTGCACCACGATCCGGAGTCCTTTCCCGATCCGGAGTCATTCGTTCCTGAACGTTGGTTCCCCGAGCGGGCCGCGTCCGTGCCGAAAGGCGCGATGCTGCCCTTCTCGGCGGGGAACCGCAAATGCATCGGCGACTCCTTCGCCATGGCGGAGGCCACGACAGCTCTCGCGACGATCGCCCGTCGATGGCGATTGCGACCGCTGTCGGCCCGGGTCCGAGAGCCGCGTCCAGCGGTGACATTGGGACCGAGGTCGCTGGTGATGATCTGCGAACGGCGTCAGCGCACATGACAGGACTCCCGAACGGCAGGTGACGGACATGTCCACGGTCCACCAGGGAATTCCGGCCGCATCTCCCGGCGCGATACCGGCAGGCAGTCTCAAGGAACTCATCGAGTCGTCCCTCTACATGCCCTTCCCGTTCCTGAGCAATCCGCATGAAGCCGAGGCCGCCGCCGGGGTCGACACCTGGTTGCGCACCTGGGGGCTGACCGACGATCCCGCCGTGGCGGACATGATCATCCGCACCCGGCCGGCCGAACTCGCCTCCTACAACAGCCCCGCGGTCGACTCCGGCATCCTCCAGATCGTGGCCAATCAGATCGCCTATCAGTTCGTCTTCGACGACAAGGCGGAGGAGGTGGGCCGGCGGTGGCCGGACCGGCTGCTGCCCATGCTGTGCGAGAGCGTGGACATCCTGCGGGACGGCCGCAGGCCCACGACCCCGCTCGGCGCGGCCCTCGCCGACCTGCACCGCCAGGTCCGGACCCGGTGCACACCGGCACAGACCGCGCGGTGGGTCTGGCGGAGCTGCGAGTACGCCCACGGGCTGCTCTACGAAGCGGTGGCACAGGCCCACCCCGCGTCCGTACCGATCGGGCTGTGCACCTCGATCCGTTCGCTCACCGCGGGCGTCGACCCCTTCTACCCGCTCTACGAGGCCGCGCAGTCCCACGAACTGGCCGACAGCGACCTGTACCACCCGGCCATGCCCCGGTTGCGCCGACTGTCCGTCGACGCGGCGGTATGGACCGCCGACCTCTTCTCCGCGGTGAAGGAACAGCGGGCGGGCGGCATCATCAACCTGGCCCTGGCGCACCAGCGCGCCCACCACTGCTCCCTGCCCGCGGCAGTGGGGCTCGCGATCCGGCAGATCAACGGCGCGATCCGGGAGTTCGAACAGCTCTACGCGGAGATCCGGCCGGAGCTCACCCCGGCGGGCATCGGACACGTGGACGGCATGGTCGGCTGGATTCGCGGGTGTTACCACTGGTCGCGCACCGTGCCGCGCTATGCGGACGCGAGGACGGTACCCGCTCCGGCGTGAGAATCCGCCACCGAGAGCCAACCGGTCAGATTACCCGAAGGGCGGATGGTCAAACGACTCGGCGGGTTGATTCACCCTACCTGTCGTCCCCTGTCCGCATTTCGGCCACAGGCCGCCCCGCGCCGCGTAGCCTCGGCGCTGTCCTGCGAGAATCAATGACAGGAAGCGGTAGCGCACATGGCGCATGGGGCGCGGCAACCTATCATCGCGTCCCGGTCGTTGCTGGAACGCGACCGGGAACTCCAGGCCCTGGACACCGCGTTGGACGCGCTGCGGGGGTCCACCCACGGTGTGGCGCGGGTGCGCCAGGACGGACTGCTGGCCTTCACCGGCCCGCCGGGACTGGGCAAGACACGGCTCATGGCCGAGGCCCGGGAGCGAGCCGCGGCGCAGGGTTTCACCGTGCTCTCGGGCAGAGGCGGCGAGAAGGAGCAGGAACTCGCCTTCCACCTGGTGCGGCAACTCGTCCAGCCCGCCCTGGCGACGATGGACTGCCGTGAGTTCCTGGGCAGTTGGTACGACATCGTCGCGGGGGCGCTCGGCCTGGAGGCGAAGGACACCGGCCACGTACCGGACCCGACCGGGGTGCGGGACGGCCTGGACTGGGTGATGACCCGCCTGACGGTGCGGAAGGCACCGGTCGTGCTGCTCCTGGACGACCTGCACTGGGCCGACGCCGAGTCGCTCGGCTGGCTGACCGCCTTCGCGCCGCGGGTCGAGGTCCTGCCGCTGCTGATCGTCGCCGCCTACCGGCCGGACGAACTGCCGCCCGACGCAGCGCCGTTGCGCGCCCTCGTCACGCGCGACGGCAACCGGCCCTACTCGCTCGCACCGCTCACCGCCGCCGGGGTGGCGCGAATCGTACGGCAGGAGGTGGGGGCCGAAGCCCGGGACGAGTTCTGCGACGAGTGCTGGTCGGTCACCGGCGGCAGTCCGTTCGAGGCGGTGGAACTGGCCATCAGGCTCGGCGAGCGCAATCTGACGGGTGTACCGGACGAACTGCCCGCGATGCGGGACCTCGCCACGGCCGTCAAGGGCCCCGGGATCATCGAGCGGCTCGAACGGCTGGGCACCAGCACCGTGCGCTTCGCGCACGCCGCGTCCGTCCTGGGTGCGCCGTTCGCGCCGGAGCTCGCCGCAGCCATCGCGGTGGTCGGCGACAAGGAGGCCGCCGAGGCGACCGAGCGGCTGCGCGCCGCCCGTATCCTGGCCGACGGACGCGGGCCCGGAGGCGGCCTCGAGTTCGTCCATCCGCTGATCGCCACGACGATCTACCGGTCGATCCGGCCGCCGCTGCGGGTCGGTCTGCACAACGCCGCCGCGGAGGCGGTACGGGCGGCCGGATTCGGACCCGCTGCCGCCGCCCGGCACCTGCTGGAGGTTCCCTGCGAGGCCAACCGGGAAGCGGTCGCCTGTCTGCGGGAAGCGGCCCGCGAGTATCTGCGCGCCGGCGCCCCGGAGGCGGCACGGCGCCTGCTGGCCCGCGCGTTGCAGGAACCGCCGGACCGGGAGGAGCGCGCCGCCCTCCTGCACGAACTCGCCGGCTCCACCTTCCTGATCGAGCCGACGGCCACGGTCAGCCATCTCCGGGAGGCGCTGGCGGAGCCCGACGTCGACCCGGACCTGCGCGCGTCCATCGTCTACCGCCTGACCCAGGCGCTGGCCCACACGGACCGGATGGCCGAGGCGGCGACCGTGGCCTCCGACGAGGCCCGCCGGGCCGCCGGGCCGCGCGTCCGGCTGCGGATGCAGGCCGATCACTTCGTGTGGAGCATGTTCCGCGCCGACGAGCCCGACTCGCCCGCCCGCTCGCGGCGGCTGGCGCGGCTCGCGGAGCGGCTGCCCGGCCGCGGCCTGGAGGAGCGCTACATCCTGGGACTGCGGGCCTGGGACGCCCTGGTGCGCGGCGAACCGCGGCAGACCGTCCTGGCGTACGCCGAGGACGCCCTCGACGGCGGGATGAGCTGGACCGAGGAGAACCGCGGCTTCGAGGTGCCCGTCTCCGTCGCCCTGGCCTTCATGTACTGCGATCAGCCGCGACGGGCGGAGGAGCTGTTCACCAGGGGCATGGCCGAGTGCGAGGGCAAGGGCTGGCGCGGCTCCCATCTGGCGGTCGGCCAGACCCTGTTCGGCTACATCCGCTACCGCCGGGGCAGTCTGGCCGACGCCGAGAACTGGGTGCGCGAAGGGCTGCGCACCGCGGAGCGGGTGGAGGGCGCGGTTCCCGCCCAGTGGTTCGCCGTCGGCATCCTCATCCAGACCCTGCTCGCCCGCGGCCGGTCCGGCGACGCGCGTCGGCTCGCGGACTCGTACCGCTACGGCGAGGTCGTCCCGAACGCCGTCATCTACCCCGATCCGCGCACGGTGTACGCCGAACTGCTGCTGGCCGAGGGACGGCGGGCCGAGGCGGAGCGGCTGCTGTCCGCCGTCGGGGACCGGCTGGAGGCGCGGGGCTGGCGCAATCCCGCCTGGTGCCCGTGGCAGTTGAATCTGTCGTCGGCGCTCGCCCGGCGGGCGCCGCACCGTGCGGCCGGGCTCGCCCGGGAGGCGGTCGAGCGGGCCCGGGACTTCGGTGCGGCCTCCGTCATCGGCCAGGCGCTGCACACCGAGGCGGACGTGACCGGCGGCCCCGCGGCCCTGGATCTGTACGCGGAGGCCGTCGAGCATCTGCAACGGTCACCGGCCGCCTACGAACTGGCCCGCGCCCAGGTCGCCCACGGGGCCGCGCTGGCCCGCGGCGGCCGGCTCCAGGAAGCCGCCAACCGGTTGTACCAGGGTCTGGAGGGGGCCGTGCACTGCGGTGCCGAGGCCCTCGCCGGGCAGGCCCGGGGGGAGCTGTCCGCGGCCGGACTGCGCCCGCTGCCCCTGCGCTACGGCCAGACGGACGCGCTCACCGTGCCCGAGCACAGGGCGGCCGAGTTGACGGCTGTGGGGCACCCGGTGACCGTGGTGGCGAAGGAACTGCACCTCACCGAGCACGGGGTGACGCAGCTGCTCTCCTCCGTCTACCGCAAGGTCGGTACCGACGCCGCCGGTCTGGCCCGCGCGCTGGAGGACGTCTCCCGCCCCGGCGAATGACCGGAGCGGCGGGGCCGGTGCCCGGGCGGGCCGGACCACCGACCCGTTCAGCCCGGTCTCCGGCGCCGGATGAGCCACAGTCCGGGGCCGGTCATCGCGGTGGTGACGAGGGTGACCAGGACCAGTACGGCGAACAGGTGGGTGTCGAGCAGCCCCGCCTCGTGGCCGATGCCGAGGACGACCAGTTCCGTCAGGCCCCGGGTGTTCATCAGCACGCCCAGCACCAGCGCGTCGGTGCGCTCCAGACCGGAGGTCAGGCCGGCCAGGCCCGCGCCGACGACCTTGGAGAGGGTGGCCGCGGCCAGCACCGCCCCGAACAGGGTCGCGCTGGAGGCGTCGAAGGGGAGCCGGGACAGGTCGAGGGAGAGCCCGAAGCCCAGGAAGAAGAACGGCAGCAGCAGATGCGCGAGCGTGGCCACGGCCGAGTCCGGCTCACCGCCGGGGCGGCGCGAGCGCGGCCAGGCGAGCCCGAAGAGGAACGCGCCGATCAGCTGGTGCACACCCAGCAGTGCGGTCAGTCCGGCCGAGGCCGCGGTCCCGGCCACGCACAGGGTCAGCACCGCGGCCCGGGACCGGCCCGCCGGTCCGTCCAGCACCTTGGCGAGCACCACCCGCACCGGGCCCAGCAGGACCACGGCCGTGAGCACGGCGAGCAGCAGCGTCCGCCACTGCGCTCCGGGCCCACGGCCCTCGGCCAGGGCGAGCGCGGCGGTCAGGACGACCCAGCAGGCCCCGTCGCCCACGGCCGCCGCGCAGAGGCTGAGCCGTCCGGTGCGGCTGCCCAGCATGCCGACGTCGGAGAGGATGCGGGCCAGCACGGGGAACGCCGTCACGCTGAGCGCGCAGCCGAGGAACAGGCCGAAGGCGACCGGGTCGGCCGCGTCGCCCGCGTGCCCCTGGTGGAGCCACAGGCCGAGCCCGGTTCCGGCGGCGAACGGCACCAGCAGCGAGGCCAGGGTGACCAGCGTCGAACCGTGCAGATCACGGGCGCGGCGGGCGCCGCCCAGTTCCTGCCCGACTCCGAACATGAACAGGACCAGGCCGAGTTGGGCGAGTGCGTCGAGTCCGGTGACCACCCTGGGCGGGAAGATCCACGCGGAGACGTCCGGGGCCAGCCGCCCGAGGAGCGAGGGTCCGAGCGCCAGTCCCGCGCAGATCTCACCCATGACACGGGGCTGTCCGAGCCGGACCGCGAGCAGGCCCGCGCCGCGTGCCACCACCAGCACGGCGGCGCAGGCGAGCAGGAGGACGGCGGTGGTGTGTCCCTCCTCGGCCCGTCCCGCGCCGCCCCGGCCCGACGGCGCCAGGATCAGCAGCGCCGCCGCGACCGCGGCGGGCAGGACGGCGAGCACCCCGTATCCGAGGAGCTGCCGGCGCCCGGGGATCCGCGCCGTGCCGCGAGGGCCGGCGGGACCGGACCCGACCGCGGCTCCGTGTTCCGGGCCGCGGTCGCCGGGGCCGCTGCCGTCGGCCGGCCCGGCCGCGGCATCCGTACCCGCCGCGCCCGCCGTGCCCGCCGGGTGGAGGGCGTCCGCGGCGCCCGGCCCGTCAGCCAGTGGCATGCCCGTCCCCGCTCCCGGCGGGCGTGTCCGGGGTGGCTGCCGTACCGCTGAGCTCCAGCATCCCGGCCTGGAGCAGACGCTGGACGAGCCTTTGCTGACCCGGGTGCAGACAGCGCACGAGGTCGCTCCAGAGCACGGGGCCGTCCTTCAGCGACTCCCACAGTTCCGCCCCGCCGTCCCGGTCGGCCACGGCGCGCACGGCCACCCCGTCGGGGTCGTCCCGGAAGTGGAAGCGCTGGACCGGCACGGTGGCGCCCATCGACGGCGGGACGAGGTCCGCGTGGCGCGTCGGGTCGGTCCAGTACGTCGCCGCGGCCCGCCGGGCCTCCACCGGCATCAGTGACGGGTCGGGCGGAATCGCGGCCTTGAAGCCGGGGATGTCCAGTCCGGGGCCCTCGGTGACGGTCACGCCCGGGGCCGGTGAGACCTTGGTGTCGGCGGTGAGGACCAGCCGGTTCGCGCGGGCGTAGGCCGCCATGTAGGGGCCGGCCGGGTCCAGGCCGGTCATTCCCTCACCGTCCGTCATGAGTTGCAGTAGGTCGGGGGTGAAGGCCGTGTTGAGCAAGGCGTGGAACGTCCGCTCGTGGTCGAGTTCGACGCCCTCCCTGCGGCCCCTGGTGTTCCAGTACACGCTGTCGGGGTTGTCGCTGCCGATGGCGTGGTACCACTGGTCGATGGAGAGCGCGAAGGTCGACGCCATGCCGTGCCACTCGGTGTCGTAGTCCCGCCACAGCTCTCGCTGCTCCGGCTCGCTCAGCTCTCCCGAGGCCGTGCGGACGAGCACGGTGGCGACGGCGACCGCCTGGTTGGTGGCGAAGGCGACACCGGAGGAGAACAGCGGGTCCACGAAGTAGGAGGCGTCGCCGAGCAGCAGCCACCGTCCGTCGTAGTCGCAGAACCGGTCGTTGATCATCGAGTAGTTGGTGGCCGTCAGCATCTTGTCGCCGACCGGCCGCACGTCTTCTATGAGGTCCCGCAGCCTCGGCACCCGCTGGACCGTGCGCAGGAACACCTCGGGGTCGGTGAAGTCGGTGCCCGGCCGTTTCAGGACGGACGGATCGGTGACGATGCCGATCGAGTGCGTCAGCTTGCGCTCACCGTCGATGATCTTCGGTACGGGGATGTACCAGCACCAGCCGTCCCGGAAGGCGAAGCACCCGATCGGCGACATGTTCCGCTCGCGGAAGATGTTCCAGTCGCCGTCGAGTGTCTGCGCCAGGCGACCGCCCAGGTAGTGCTGCCAGATCGCGATGTTGCGGTAGCCCGACAGCCACTCCCGCTTCTTGCCCGTCACGATGCTGTTGCGCCGCCCGGAAGCGTCGACGAACCAGCGTGCGCGCACGGTCCGGCCGTCCTTCAGGACGACTTCCCGCCCCCGGCCGTCCTCGGTGAGGGCGCAGCCGGCCACCGCCACCCCCTCGAACACGTCGGCGCCGACGTCGGCCGCGTGGTCGAGCAGGACCTTGTCGAACTCGGCGCGGTCGACGTGCATCGCCCAGCGGTGCACGCCGTCCCGAACGGTGTTGTCGTGGTCGAAGTAGGCGACGTGCGGGCCCGTGTCGCTCCACTGGAAGATCCCGCCGAACTTCTTCACCCAGCACTTGCCGGCCAGCACCTTCTCCAGCGCGCCGCTCTCCTCCAGTACCGGGATGAGCGGGTGCGCCATCGACTCGCCGATGTGCTCGCGCGGGAACTCCTCCTTCTCCAGTACGGCCACGCTCAGGCCGCCGCGTCGGGCGAGCAGCGCCGCGAGGGTGGAGCCGCCCGGCCCGCCGCCCATGATCACCACGTCGTAGTACGGTCGCATCTGTCCTCCTCGGTCCCCGCGCCGTCCGCGCGAGGAGGTCGTCTCCGGCCGGGTCGTCACAGCACGTGCACGCGCCGCAGATGCCGGGCGGCGCTGCCCGTGAAGGCGGTGCGGCCGTGCAGCAGGGCGTGGTTGTCGGTGAAGGCGTAGTCACCGTCGTGCCACTCGTGCCGGTACATCGCGTCCGGCGCGTACAGCCGCTCCTCGATGTCCTGGACGAACTCGTCCTGCCCCAGTTCGGCGGGCAGTCCGTCGACGTCCAGGAAGAGCGGGCTGACGAACCGTTCCGGATCGAGCGGTTCGGCGTAGCGGACGACCGGGGCTCCGGTGTGCGGGTGCTCCTGGACCAGCGGGGCGGTGATGTGACCGCCGTAGTGCGCGGTCTTCTCCTTGCGGTAGGTGACGCGCACCCGCTCCCAGACGCGCCGGGTGGCTTCCGGCAGCGCGGTCAGGACGCGTTCGGTGTCGCAGAAGAAGGTGCGGCCGCCGGCCGACGGTGCCCGTACGCACTGGAAGATCTGGTGCGAGGGCACCTGTTCGGCGAAGGCGCCGTCCCAGTGGTAGGGCACATGTCCCTGGGTGAACACGTAGTCCTTGGGGTCGTCGTGCACCTCCAGATCGAGGATCTCGCCGAAGTTCCAGCTCAGCAGCGAGCCCCAGCCGCGTGCGTAGGCGGTCAGCCCGTCCCGTTCGACGGGGCGGAAGCCGCGCAGCACCACGACGCGGTGCGCCCGCACGAGCGACCGGGCCTCCTCGACCGGCACCGAATCCAGCGCGGCGCCCGGTTCCCCGGGCTCGACGAGCGCGCCGAAGGGCTTGAGCGGGGTGACGGAGTACGAGGGCATCACACGGCCTCCTCGACGAGCAGCGGGCTCCGCGAGGTCATGACGTGCGGAGCGATGAAGTGACTGGGTCGGTTCCGGCGCCGGACGAGGGTCGCGCCGAGTTGCTCGGCTTCGTGCCGCTTGACCAGGCGGATCCCCTCACCGTCGTCGAGGGCGACGCCGTGCCAGGGGGTGAGCCAGTTGTCCCGGGTGCGCATCATGTGGATGCCGATCTTGTGGGAGTGGCTGTCCTGCGGATGGATCGACAGGCGCAGCGCCTCCGGGAAGTACTCCTCGACCAGGCTGCTCCAGGCGTCGCTGCGCTGGATCACCTGGTAGGCCCGGGACTTGGTCTTTTCGCGGACGCTGTTGCGGCTGCGGCCCTCGCTGCGGACCAGCTGGTCCTCGAAGAGGAAGCGGTGGATGCCGGAGAACAGGGACCGGGCGGCGGCGTCCTCCACGACCCGGGCCCGGATGTCCGCCACGGGCTGGGCGTAGCGCCCGGTCAGCCGGGCCCGCTGCTCGTCGTGGCCGCCGCTGTGGAAGGCGTCGCCGAGTCCGTAGGTGTTGATGGCGTCCGCGCCGATCGCCCGGAGCAGCAGCTCCAGTTCGGTGCGGTAGTCCGTCACGTCCTGGTCGGCCACGCCCACGAGGTCGGCGAAGACGTGTCCGTCGGAGCAGACCGTGATGCGCGCTCCCGGCTCGTAGTAGTGGCGGACGTAGTCGCAGAACGACTGGAGAAACTCCAGCGACAGCCGCTCGGCCAGGTCGGGCAGTGGCCCGAGCACCTTGTTCCGGTTGGCGGACTTGGCCGGGAAGGCCGGCAGCACGAAGTGCAGTGGCACGCCCCGCGCCATGAAGTGCTCGACCTTCGGCCGATGCTGTGCGAAGCACCGCTCGCACGGCTTGCCGTTGCACAGGTCGGCGGGGCCGCCCGAGGTACGTCGGGAGGCGAAGAGCAGGCGGAGTATCTGGTCCGCCGGCGAGTCGGACATCGTTCTCCTCTGTTTCTCTCGGTGAGTGCCCGGCCTTTCGTGCGGCTCGCACGGAGCGGAGGCCGAGGGGTGGCGGCGCCTGCGCTCGGGGAATGACGTCGGCGTGTGTCGGGCGACGGTCGCCACGTGGAGCACGCCGTGTCCGGCCGACCGCCGTCGGCGGCGGGCGGGCCCGGTGAAGGACGGTGAGGGCTACGCCCGCCGGGACTTGACGGCTCATCAGCTGGTGCGTCGGCTCCATGGGCCGCGGATTCCCACGTCGGCTGCGTGTCGCTGAAAGTTCCTGACGGCTAGAAATGATTCGGGACGGCCCGAGTTCAGGGCAAGACTCTTCCAGAAGCCTGTCACAATCCCTGCAGATCACGCTCTGACCTGCGAAAACATCGAACACATCGTACGGACACCGAAACGACAGCGTCCGCTCGTAGCATTTCTCCGGGCCGTCGGAATTTCATCGCCGAAGTCGGCTGAATTCACGCCGGACGCTCACAGGACAAAGGGGTAATGGGGTCGGGTGTTCTCCGCGAACGCGCGGGCCGCGAGCGGCGAACCCGTGCTCGCCACCGCGGCCGCCGCCCGCGCGCGCAGGGCGGACACGACGACGGGATCACCGTCCCGCTGCGCGATCACCCCGGCCTGGGCGTACAGACAACGCGCGTAGCGCACCGGTGTTCCGAGGTCCCGGTACAGGCGGGCCGACCGGTCCAGCAGCACCTCGGCCTCCCGCGGCCTCGCACTGTGCCCGTGGGCGGCCGACAGACCGAACAGGCCGAGCGCTTCGAGCAGCGGATCGCCCACCTCGCGCGCCGACTCCACGCAGACGTCGAGCAGTCGCTCGGCCGCCGTGGGCTCCCCTCGTTCGAGGGCGACGATCCCCAGCCCGAAGTGCGCGTAGCCGCTGCCGACGACATCGCCGATGGCGTCCGTCAGCTCCCGCGCCGTCAGGTACTCCGTCTCCGCCTCGTCCAGCCGGCGCCGGGCCCGGAGGAGATCGGCGAGGGCCAGCCTCACCTGTCCGGCGCCACGCCCGTGGAAGCGGCACGTGAGGTCCTCGGCCTCCTTCAGATGGGGCTCGGCGCCGTCCAGGTCGTGCAGTTCGAGGAGGGTCAGGCCCAGTTGGCGCTGCACCTGCACCTGGGCCTGGAGGTCACCGGCGGCCCGCAGGGCGGGCAGGCAGCCCCGCCAGCGCTCCAGCGCCTGTTCGTAGCGGCCGAGCAGCCGGTCCACGTATCCCGAGCGACGCAGCGCGAGTGCCGCACCGTACTCGTCGCCGACGTCGAGGAACGTCCGGTGGGCCTCCTCCAGGCAGGCGCGGGCCTCGGCGTGGTGCCGCTTGGTGAGGTGCAGATCGCCCAGCCCCAGCAGCAGGGCCGCCCGGCCCCGGCCGCTGCCGCTCTCCCGCACGGCCCGCAGCGCCCACCGGTGGGTCGTCAGCCATTCGTCGTGGTGCCCGCGCGTGCTGAACAGACAGCGGCACACCGCGGCCAGGTCCCAGGCGAGTCCGTCGAGTCCGTACTCCGCGGCCCGTTTGACCAGCGCGGTGATGGTGAGCCGCTCCGACTCGTACCAGTCCAGCGAAGCCGCCCGCTCGTCCCGCGTGAGCTCACGGGCCCTGCGTGCCGTGTCGGGGCGCGGCACGGTGCTGCGCACGACGGTGTAGTCGCCGCCGCAGACCGTGCGATGCGCCAGGTCCGCGCGGGCCAGCGCGGCGCGAGCCGTACGGGAGACCGCCTCCCGGAGTTCGGGGTGCGCGTCGGTCCCGGCGGCCCGCTCCAGTCCGAACAGCCGCAGCAGGTCGTGGATCCGGTAGCGCAGCTGGCCCGCCCGGTCCGTGCCCACGACCTCGACCAGACGCGCGTCGACCAGTTCCTCGATCAGCTTCTCCGTCTCGTGCGCGTCCAGACCAACCAGCGGCGAGGCCGGCCAGTCGGAGAAGTCGGGTACGGGCAGCAGGGCGAGCCTTCGCAGCAGCGTGCGGGCGTCGGCGCTGATGCCCTGGTAGGACAGCGCGAACGTGGTGCGTACGGCCAGGCTGTCGTGCTCCAGCTCGTCCAGCCTGCGCTGCTCGTCGGCCAGGCGCGCGGCGACCCGCTCCAGGGTCCAGTGGGGTTTGGCCGCCAGCTTCGCCGCCACGATGCTCACCGCGAGCGGCAGCCAACCGCAGTAGTCCACGAGTCGCCGGGCCGCTTCCGGTTCCGCGGTGGGCCGTTCCGGCCCGGCGACCCGGCGCAGCAGTTCCAGCGCGTGCTCGCGGGAGAGGATGCCCAGCTCCACCACGTGGGTGGCGAAGGACGAGGCGACCCGGGAACGGCCGGTCACGATCACCGCGCAGCTTCCCGTGCCGGGCAGCAGCGGCCGGATCTGGGCGGCGTCGGCGGCGTTGTCGAGGACGACCAGGATCCGTTGGTCCGCGAGCAGCGCCCGGTACTTCTCCGACCGCTGGTCCAGCCCCTCGGGCAGGACCGACCCCGCGGTGCTCAGCTCGGCCAGCAGCCGCGCCAGCGCCTCCTCGGGCGCGACCGGGTCGTCGTCCATTCCGCGCAGGTTGATGTACAGCTGCCCGTCGGGGAACTGCGGTCGCAGGGCGTGCGCGACATGTACGGCGAGGGCGGTCTTCCCGGTTCCGCCGGCGCCCACCACCTCCACGAGCGGGACCTGCCCGCGGGAGGGCGCGAGCCTCTCCACCAGGGTGGCGATCTCGCGTTCGCGGCCGACGAAGTCGTCGATGTCGCTGGGGAGGAGACAGGGGCCGGCCGACAGGGCGGGGCCCGGCCGGCCCGGGGTCGGCCGGTCGGTGGCCGGCCGGTCGACCCCGAGGGCCTCGCGGGGTACGACGGCCTCGGCGTGCGGGGCGGCGGGGCCGCCGACGGGTGCCGGGGGCGGTCCGGCGGGCAGCCGGAGCTCGGTCGCCGAAGGCTCCGCCGGGACAGCCCCGCGCAGAATCTCCTGGTGCAGTCGTTGCAGTTCGGGTCCCGGTGTCACGGCGAGTTCCCGGTCGAGCATCCGGGAGGTCTCCCGGAACAGGCGCAGCGCGTCGGCCTGCCGGCCGGACAGGTACAACGCGGTCATCAGCTGGGCCCTGGGACGTTCGAAGAAGGGGTTCTGCTGCACGAAAGCGGTGAGTTCGCCGATGAGCGGTTCGTATCGGCCGAGTTCCAGTTGCAGTTCGGCCCACTTGACGCGCAACGTGACCCGCTCCTCCTCCCAGGCGCTCACCTCCGCCTGCCAGGCCTGCCGGGTCAGCCCCGCCAGCAGTGGTCCGCGCCACTGGGACAGCGCCTCCTCGAGGAGGGCGACTGCCCGGCCGCGATCCCCCGCCGCCACGCACCGCTCCGCCTCGGCACGCAGAGTGTGGACCAGGTGGGTGTCCAGTTCGACGCCCCGGGTGGTGAGGAGGTAGCCGGGCGGCTCGGTGGTGATCAGTTCATGGCTCAGGCCGAGTCGGGAGAAGCGTCCGCGCAGTTTCGAGATGCACACGGCGATCTGATTGGCCGGATCGGCGGGCTGCCGTTCCTCCCAGACGCACTGCGCCAGATGCTCCACGGAGACCACTCGGTTCGCCCGCACCAGCAGCATGCCCAGCGTGCTTTGCAGCCGCGGCGCGGTCAGTTGCACCCGCCGACCGCCCATCCATATCTCCAGCGGTCCCAGTAAACGGAACTGGAGCGGCTCGCGCATTGACATCATTTCCCCCTTGTCGGTGTGTCCGCCCGTCCCCCGACGGGCGGCCGCACACGTCGCGTTGCCACGATGCGGCGGGCACCGCGATGATTTCCTTTCGACGCTTCGGTCAAAGCGCCGGCCAGGACACTTTCGGCGGCTCCTTCACGTCGCTACGGCCACGGCCGGGGCGTGCCCGGCGCCGGAAGTTCGCGGAATTCTCGAATTTCCGGGCAGGCCGGGACGCTCCGGCGTGCATTTCATTGATCCCGAGTTCCGCCACGGCCGACCGCTGTGGATCAGCGACTCGCGGGAAGTCCGGTACAGGGAGCGCGATTTCAGCAATTCGCCCCGCACGCGTGATGCCGGTCCTCGGTCCGGCACCGCGGACCATGGGCGACGGGCCGCGCGGCTCGGACCTCCGGCCGCTCCGCGGCGCCTTCGGTCCGCCCGTGCGGACCACGCCGACGGCCTCGGGCAGTGGTGTTACCGGAGCACGGCGGCGGCGGGCGCCGGCGGCCCCCGAGTGGTCAGGGCGCGGGGCACCGCCAGCCGCCACGGCACACGCTCCGAGCGTGCCCCTGGGGCGGGCGGACGGGGCCGGGACTTCGGCACGGGCGGCCGTCGGAGCAGCCGCAGGGGCGCCGCGAGCCGCGCGGCGAGGGCCCGCAGGACGCGGAATGCGGCCCCCTCCCCCAGCGCGAGCCACAGACCGCACAGCAGAGCGGCCAGCAGATGGACCGCGAGCATGCCGAGCGTGCCCGGGAGGAAGGAGGCGTCGATGCCATGAGCCGGGGAGCCGGGCGCGGTGTGCAGTCCGTGGCCCGACGGCTCCAGCCCTCGTGCGGTGTGACCGGCCCCGCTGTGGGACATCGATGCCGCTCGGCCCGCGGTGCCGGGCTCCGGTCCGGGCATCGTCGCCGCGTGCGTCAGCATGAACAGTCCGTGCAGCCCGGCCTGGGTCGCCACGGCGAACACGGCCACCACCACGCGTCGGCACTCCCGACCGGCCAGGGACCAGGTCGTCCCCGCCACCGCGGTGCCCGCGCCGAGCAGCAGCCACCAGGACGGTCCGTGGCCCGACATCAGGACGTGGCCCAGTGCCGCGGAGATCACGCACACGGCCGCGAAGACCACGGCGCGCAGCACGCGAAAGCCCCGTCCAGCAGTCATGGTGAACTCATCCTGGCATGCCTGTTCGAGTGGTTACCATCGGTTTTCAACCATTGTGGGGGTGTCCTTCGGCCGGAACGCGCCCTGCGAACGAGGGCGCGCGGGCCCACGGAACACCGCTTCCCGTTCCGTCCGGCCGGGCGGCACCGCGCCGCTCAGCGCGTCGGCAGCGGGACCGCGTCCGGTGCGCTCGGCTTCCGTCCCGCCCCGGACGGCACCGTCGGCTCGTCGGGCCCCTGGATGGTTCCCGCCGGCAGCCGGCCCTGGTCGCGCAGGCGGCGGCAGAGGTCCGCCAGGGCGGTGATGTTGGGGTTCTCCCGCGCCGGCTCGGGCCAGACCAGGCCGAAGGTGCACGGTGCCAGGTCGGCGACGGGGCGGTAGCGGATGTCGGGGCGGGGGAACAACTCGGCGGCCACGGCGGGCAGGAAGGCGATGGCCCCGTCGAAGGAGGCGGCGGACAGCAGGGACTCGACCCGCGTGACGTGGTGGCCGGTGTAGCGCACGCGGGTGCCGTCGGGGCGGGGATCCATGGCCCAGAACCGTCGTTCGACGGCGGAGATCTCCGGCGCCAGTCCCACCATGGGGCGGTCGGCGAGATCCGCGAGGCGCAGGGCCGGCCGCCGCGCGAGCGGGTCGGAGGCGGCGAGGCACACCACGCGCGGCTCGGTGGTCAGCGGCTCGGCGTGAAAGCCTGCGGGCACCGGTCCGTAGACGAACGCCGCGTCGATCCGCCCCACCGCCAGGGCCGTCGCCTGCTCGACCAGATCGAGCACCTCGAGGTCGACCTCCAGACCGCGGTGCAGGGTGGTGAGGGTGGCGATCACCCGGCGGGTGGCGGTGAGGGTGGCGGCGCAGTCGGTGAGCCCGATGCGCAGCACCAGCCCGTCGTCGCCGGCCGAGGAGTGCCGTGCGGCGTCCCGCAGTTCGTCCGCGGCTCCCACCACGTTCCGTACCAGCGGCAGGAGAGCCCGGCCCAGCGGGGTCAGTTGCACCTTGCGGCTGGTGCGGGTGAACAACTGGACCCCCAGCCGCCGCTCCAGTGTGCCGATCTGCTGGCTGAGGGCGGACTGAGTGAGGTACAGCCGTGTGGCGGCACGGCCGAAATGCAGTTCCTCGGCCAGCGCCAGCAGTGATCGCAGTTGATGAACGGCTGGATCTTCCGCGCCGACCATCCCCCGTGCCTCCCGTCGATACCGTGCCGACCCGATCCATCAAGGATCCTAATCGATGGGCGATTGCGCAAACCCTTCGCTACGGGAGAAGCTTGCGCCACTCAGGCCCACTCGCGGGGGATTCCGGCACGGGGTCGCGACATTGGCCGAAAACCGATCCGACACTTCTTCACCCTGTCCTGAATCACTCGCACTTACCGAGCAGTCGGTCACCAGATCCGCCCAGTTGCGCGGAAGCGGTGGTCCGGGCGCGGCATGACGGGCGGTCATGGAAAGGAAAGCTGCGACGGCGAATGCCAGGTGGGGAGGTATATCCACCGAGAGCGGCATCGGAATTCCGACACCGAGAGACCGGTCGGCGAATTCCCGCCGGACCGCGGCGGCAATACCGCCGTGCCGACAGGTTCCGAAACGGCATGTTCCGTGCGACGCACTCCCCGGCAACGCGCCGGACGACACCCATTCCCGGCACAGGTGGAGCTACAGCATGAGTATCGGCATCGTGGGCACCGGGATCTCCGGCCTGCACCTGGCGCTCGGGCTCCGGCAGTCGGGCCTGGACGCCACCCTGTACTCGGCGCAGGGCCCGGACGACCTCCGCGGCGGTCC
This sequence comes from Streptomyces cadmiisoli, assembly GCF_003261055.1. NCBI lineage: Bacteria > Bacillati > Actinomycetota > Actinomycetes > Kitasatosporales > Streptomycetaceae > Streptomyces > Streptomyces cadmiisoli. The sequence continues at coordinate 7,546,401 of NZ_CP030073.1, read as the reverse complement.
ACCGCTGAACTTCGTCACCAGATTCGCCTCCACCCGGGCGAGGGAGAGGGAACTCGGGCTGTCCGCGTGGGAGTCGAGCGAGTTCGACAACCCCTGGATGCATGTGACCGTGGAGGCACCGGGCGGTCCGTCGTTCCGTGCGCGGCTGCCGGAGCCGGCCAGTTCCGTCGACTTCCGGATCTATCTCGCCGCGCTGCTGGAGGAATACCTGCGGCGCGGCGGGAACTGGATCCGCCGGCAGGTGGCCGGCCGAGGCGATCTGCTGCGGCTGGCCGAGCGGCACGAACTGGTCGTCGTGGCGGCCGGGCGGGGAGCCCTCACGGACACGTTCCCGCGCGACCCGGCCCGCTCGCCCCACGACCGGGCGCCCCGGCACCTGGTGGGTGGCCTGTTCCACGGTGTCCGGCCGCCGGACCCGCCCGGGATGACCATGCACATGGTGCCGGGCGCCGGTGAGATCCACGCCCCGACGTACCACTCCATGGACGGCCGGGTGACCGTGGTGCTCGTCGAGGCGGTGCCGGGCGGTCCGTTCGCCGAACTCACCGACCGCGACCAGCGGGAGGATCCCGACCGGTTCGCCAAGGAACTGCTCGGTCTGATCACCGCGTACGCGCCCACGCTGCGCGCCCGGATCGACGAGCGGGCGTTCGCCCTGACCCGGCCCGTGGACCTGCTGCGCGGCTCGGTGGTGCCGGTGGTCCGCCGGGGCTGGGCACGGCTGACGGACGACCGGTTCGCGCTGGCCGTGGGCGACGCCTGGATCACCAACGACCCGATCACCGCCCAGGGCGCCAACCTGGGCTCCGCGCTGGCCTTCCAGCTGGCCGACGAACTCCGCGGCACCCCGGGGCCTTACGACGAGACGTTCTGCCGCACCGTCTCGGAGCGGATGTGGGCGACCGCCCAGCCCGTCGTCGACTGGACGAACCTGTTCCTCGGCCCTCCCGCGCCCCAGCTGGGCACGCTGCTCGCCGCCGCCGCGGACGACCAGCGGGTGGCGGACGCCTTCGTCGCCCGGCTCGACCGACCGCACGCCATGTGGCGGTGCGTGCGCGGTCCCGACGGCACCGCCGAGTTCATCGAGGAGGCACGTGCGGTGAGGAGCACCCCTTGACTGTGCAGGTCGGCCTCATCTGGGACGCGGTCGGCAGTGTGGCGGCCGGGCGCGGACTGCTGGAGGCCGCGCGCGGGGCCGGCCTGGACACCTTCCTGGTCACCGACCACCTGATCGATGTCTTTCCCCGGCAGGCCTGGGACACCGACTTCAGTCACCTGGCCGCGGACATGCCCACGCCCGACCGCTGCCTCGACTTCGCGACCGTGCTCGGCAACCTCGCCCCGCTGGCCGGCCCGGTACGCCTCGCCGTCGGGGTCACCGACCCCCACCGCCGGCACCCCGCGGTACTGGCGCAGACCGCGCTGACCCTCGCCCAGCTCACCGAGCGCGCGCCGGTGCTCGGCCTCGGCGCGGGAGCACTGGAGAACCTGGTGCCCTACGGCGTGCCGCACGACGACCGGGTGGGCCGGGTGGAGGAAGCGCTCCGGGTGCTGCGGACGTTCTTCTCGGGTGAGGGCCCGCACGACTTCCGGGGGCGCCACTTCACCCTGGACCGCGCCGTCATGGGCCTGCCCGCGCCCGAGGGGCGGACGCCGCTGATCTGGCTGGGCGCCAACCAGGAGCGCATGCTGACGCTGGCCGGCCGCCACGCGGACGGATGGCTCCCCTCCGACCTGATGACCCCGGACGAGTACGCCCGGCGACTGGCCGTGGTGCGCACGGCCGCCGAACAGGCGGGCCGGGACCCCGGCGCCGTGCTTCCGGCAGCCGGTCTGCCGGTCGTGGTGGCGGAGACCGACGACGCCGCCCGGGACCTGCTGCGGGCCGCCCCGATCCGGTTCCTGGCGCTGCACGCGGGTGCCCGGGCCTGGCGCCGGCACGGCGCGCAGCATCCGTTCGGCGAGGACTACAAGGGCCTGACGGAGCTGCTGCCGCACCTGCTGACCCGAGCGGAGGTGGCACGGGCCCTGGCGGCGGTGCCCGACGAGGTGATCGCCGCCCAGGTCCTGGCCGGCAGCCGGGAGACCGTGCTGAAGAGGATCGGTGAACTGATCGACGCGGGTCTTCGGCACCCCGTGCTGATTCCCGCCTCCGCCCTGGCCTCACCGCAGGCCGCCCGGTTCACGGTGGAGTCCGTGGGCTGGCTCTCCGCCCGGCTGCGTTCGGGCTCCGACGTCGAGGAGGTGGCGGCATGAGCCGCGTGGGTGTCGTCGGGTCCGGGATCTCCGGACTGCAACTGGCGCTGCGTCTGCAACAGCTGGGGGTCGAGGCGACGGTGTACTCCGACGTCGGCCTCGACGGGCTCAAGGACGGGCGGCCCCGCAACTTCCCCGCCCGGTTCGGCCCCACCCAGCAGCGGGAACGTGAACTCGGCGTCTTCGACTGGGACTTCCCGGACGCGCAGGTGCACCACTGGGAGGTCAGCATGCACGCCGGCGGTCCACGGCCGCTGGAATTCCTCGCCGCGCTGCGGCCCCCGTCCAGCGTGGTGGACTTCCGTATCTACCTGCCGCACCTGCTGTCCGCCTTCGTCGATCGCGGCGGGGAACTAATGATCGGTGACCACGCGGTGGAGGACCTGGCTCCCCGGCACGACCTGCTGGTCGTCGCCAACGGCAACCGGATGGTCCGCCGGCTGTTCCCGGCCGATCCCGAGCGCTCGCCGTACTCGGCCCCTCAGCGCGTCCTGTGTGCCGGCTACTACTTCGGCATCGCCGAGGACGTGCCGCACTCCGTCGACATCCACTTCCTGCCCGGTGCGGGCGAGATCCTGAAGCTGCCGTTCGTGTCCCCGGCGGGACGGGTCGACGTCCTCGCCGTCGAGGCGATACCCGGCGGCCCGCTGGAGCCCGTCTGCCACCTCGACGCCCGGGCCGATCCGGCCGCCTTCCACCGCGCTCTGCTCGAGCTGGTCGCCACCCACACGCCCCGGCTGCGCGAGCGCATCGACACCGGCGAGTTCTCGCTGACGGCGCCCGGCGAACTGGCCCAGGGCGCCCTCACGCCGGTCGTCCGACGAGGCTGGGCCCGGCTGGACGACGGCACCTGCGCACTGGCCGTCGGGGACGCCTGGATCACCAACGATCCGCTCACCGCGCAGGGCGCCAACCTCGGTTCGCACACGGCGTTCGCGCTGGCCGACCTCGTCGCCGCCCACGACGGGCCGTTCGACGAGGAGTTCTGCCGCGGGGCCTCGGCCCGGCTGTGGGAGCACGCGCGCCACGTCGTGGAGTGGAGCAACGCCTTCCTGGGTGAACCACCCCCGCATGTGCGCGGGTTGTTCGCGCGGGCCGCCGCGGACCGGCGGGTCGCCGACGCGTTCGTCAGCGGCTTCGGCGACCCCGTCTCGATGTGGCGGACCCTGTCGACCCCCGACGGCGCCGCCGCATTCCTGGCCCGCTGCGAGCAGCAGCCCGTCCCGCCGGCGGATCCCGCTACGGCACCGCACGGCTGAACGCTCCCGGGCCGGACGCCTTCGCCCCCGACGCAAAGGAGCACGATGACCTTCCCGGACATGGCCCACGACGAGAAGGGCCGGCTGATCCCGGAGTCCGAGCAGACCGCGGTGTGGCTGCTCGGCGGCCTGGCGCAGATACGGGTGCCCGGCTCCGCCACCAGGGACAGCTTCACCGTCGTCCAGCACACCGGCGACCGCGGCTACAACACCCCGCTGCACGTCCACCACTACGAGGACGAGGTGTTCATCGTCCTGGACGGCACCCTGCGCATGGTCTGCGACGGCGAGGAGCAGATCGCGGAGGCCGGCAGCACCATGATCGTGCCCCGGACCCTGCCGCACGGCTTCGTGACCACCTCCGAGCGGGCCCGCTTCCTGACCATCCACTCGACACCGCAGCCGGACCGCCGGCCGCAGTTCGACCGGTTCCTGGCGGCGGAGCTGCCGCACGCCAAGGCGCTCACCCTGCCGACCGAGGACCTCCCCGGTCCCGACCTGGACCACCTCGTCGCGCTGGGTTCGTCCTACGCGTTCCGCTACGCGGGCCCCGCGCCCACCCCGTAGGGACCCGCCCCGGCCCCCGCGGTCCGGCCGGTCCTCCACGACCGCGCGTCGGGCCCTCCCCCGCGGCCGACCGAACATCCGCCCCGAACCAGAAGAGACAGCATGTCGTTGAAGCTCGTGTCCCTGATGCTGTGCGTGTTCGGCATCACCTCCGGCGAGTTCGTCATCGCCGGCATCCTCCCGGACGTCGCCGACGACCTCGACGTATCGATCCCCAGCGCCGGGCTCCTGGTCACCGCTTACGCCATCGGCATGATCGTCGGCGGTCCGGTGCTGACCGCGCTCACCGCCCGCTACCCGCGCAAGCCGCTGCTGGTGGCCCTGATGGTGATCGTGGTGGTGGGCAACCTCGCCTCCGCGCTGGCCCCGGTGTACTGGGTGCTGTTCCTGGCGCGGGTCGTGACCGCGCTGATCACCGCCACGTTCTTCGCCAACGCGGTCGTCATCGCCGTGTCCACGGCACCGGAGGGCAGACAGGCCTCCACGGTGTCCAAGCTGGCCTTCGGGATGAACCTGTCGATGATGCTCGGTGCACCGCTCGGCACCTTCATCGGCAACAACTTCGGCTGGCGGGCCACCTTCGGCGTCATCGCCGCCGTCTGTCTGGCCGGCCTGCTGATGGTGCTGCCGTTCGTGCCGGACGTGGCGAGCACGACCCCCGGGACCTCGGCCGTGACCGAACTGCGGGTCTTCCGCAGCCGGGAGGTCCGGCTGGCGATCGTCATCACCGGCGTCGCCAACATGGGCCTGCTGATGGTGTTCACCTATTTCGCGCCGCTGCTCACCGACGTCTCCGGGTTCGCCGACGGCGCGGTGGCGGTACTGCTGGTGGTGTACGGCGTCGGCGCGGCGGTCGGGAACTTCGTCGGCGGCTGGCTGTCCGACCGGGCCCTGATGCCGTCCCAGGTCGGCCTGCTGGGGCTGCTCACCGCGGCACTGCTGGCGGCCTGGGCGGTCAGCGACAGCACCGCCGCTGCGGCCGTGATGGTGTTCCTCATCGGCGCGCTCGGCTTCTCGGTGATCCCGGGCATGCAGACGCGGGTCCTGAACACCGCGAGTTCCGCGCCCACGTTGGCCATCGCGGTGAACGCCTCCGCGTACCAGGTGGCCGCCGCGCTGGCCGGCTGGCTGGGCGGCCTGGTCATCGACGGTCCGGGCCTGCGTCCGGTCTATCTCGCCGCCGCGGCCGTCACCGTCTGCGGGATTCTCGTGAGCTGCTACGCCTGGCACCGGGACCGGATCTCGGTCGCCGCCGCTTCCCGGCACAAGACCGAGGAGACCTCACCGGCCTGACACCGGACCCCCTCCCTCACCCTCAGCCGCACCCGACGACACCGACCGAACACCGCGATGATCCACGAGCCGGCCCGCCCCGGACCCGGGTGACCGGGGCGGGCGCCTTCGGAGCGATCCCCCCACACCGAAGGGAGCAGGTCCGACCCGATCGGGCGGCACCGTCCACCATTGAACGAACAGTGCACACACCACTTCCCCGACGACATCCGCCCCCGGCACCGGCTGCACGGCAAGGTCGCCCTGGTGACGGGTGCCAGTTCCGGCATCGGCGAGGCCAGCGCCAAGGCACTGGCCGCCCAGGGCGCGGCCGTGGTGCTGGCCGCGCGCAGGCCCGCGGACCTTGAGCGGGTCGCCGGGCAGATCACCGACGCCGGGGGCACGGCGCTGTGCGTACGCGCCGATGTCACCGTCGACGAGGACATGGCCGCCGCGGTCAGGGCCGGCGAGGAACACTTCGGCGGCCTCGACATCGCCTTCAACAACGCCGGATCGCTCGGCACCCCGGGACTGCTCGCCGAGCAGAAGCCCGAGGCCTGGGCCGAGGACCTCGGCAGGGTGCTCACCAGTGTGTTCCTGTCCATGCGGCACGAGATCCCCGCCCTGCAGCGCAGAGGCGGCGGGGTGATCGTGAACAACGCCTCACAGCTCGGCGTCGTCGGGTTCGGTGCCGGGATCAGTTCCTATGTGGCCGGCAAGCACGGGGTGGTCGGCCTGACGAAGGCGGCGGCGCTGGAGTACGCCCGGCAGAACATCCGGGTCAACGCCCTGGCGCTTGCGTCGGTGGACACACCGATGTACCGCGCCACCGTCGCGGACAGCCCCGGAACGGCGCACCGGTTCAACGGCCTGCATCCCCTCGGCCGTATCGCCACCGCCGAGGAGGCCGCCTCGGCGGTGGTCTACCTCGCCGGGGACGAGGCGGGCTTCTTCACCGGCTCGGTGCTGGTGATGGACGGCGGATGGACCGCCCAGTGACGAGAGCGGGCCTGCCCGGCGACCCCGCCGGGTTCGCTGCCGCTGCGCCTCGGTCACTCGTCGATCGGCCGGCCTCCCCGGCCCAGGGCGTTCGGGAACCGTACGGCGAGCGCCGCGATGTCGTCGTCGAGTCTTCCGCCGCTGTGCTGGAGCAGGTCATGGTGCAGCCGGTCGAGCAACGCGCCGGGGGGTTGCGGGCTCTGCCGCCGCATCCAGTCGGGCAGCGGGAAGAACTCGCCGGCGCGGTCCCGGGTCTCCGTTACGCCGTCCGTGTAGAGCAGCAGTTGGTCGCCCGGAGCGAACATGATGGTGTCGACGCAGTAGCGGTCGCCGACGAGCGCGGCGAGGTTGAGGGGCGGCGAGGGCACCGTGGGCTCCAGGACACGGAGCTTCCCGCGGTGCACCAGCAGCGGTGGGGGGTGCCCGCAGTTGAGGAGCCGTACCTGGCCGCCGCCGTGCGGGATCTCGGCGATGAGGGCGGTGGCGAAGCGCTCCGGGAGGTCCTGCCCGGGGAACGCGGCACTGTGGCGCGCGATGCTGGTCTCGAGCCGATCGATGATGCTCCGGAGGTCGGGCTCGTCGTACGCGGCCTCCCGGAAACAGCTGATCACCGCGGAGGCCGCGCCCACCGCGGACAGGCCCTTGCCCCGCACGTCGCCGATGAGCAGCCGTACCCCGTACGGTGTGCCGACCGCCTCGTAGAAGTCGCCGCCGATCCGGGCCTGCTCCTGGGCGGCCACGTACAGCGATTCGATCTCGACGCTCTCGATGCGGCGCGGCAGGGGACGCAGCAGGACCCGTTGGGCCGCGTCGGCGACCAGCCGGACCTGGAGGAGGATCTCCTCGCGCTGGAGTCGTACGTGGCTCGCGTAGGCCGCCGCCAGGGTGACGGCGACGATCGCGGCGGCGGTGTACTGCGTCCCCAGGTCGGGGTAGACGAAACCGAGGCCGATCATGACCACCAGGCAGAACATCCCCAGCAGGACCGTCGGCAGCACGGGCCACATCGCGGCGGCCAGGGCGGGAGCGGCGGGCAGCAGACGGCTGATGGCGATCTCCCTCGGCGTGGAGAAGGCCAGACCGGTGATGAGGACGGTGATGATCACCGGTGACAGCCGGGCAAATGCCCACCGACCGCCGTAGGGGGAACGGCGGGGCCGCAGCCACCCGGACATGATCACAAAATGCATCATATCGACCAAAACGAGGAACTATCACCGAGGGAGCATGCACCCCGCACCGGGGGCCGGCCTCCCGAACCGGGGCCGCCGGTCCCGCCCCCCGCAAGGACGCGGCGGGCGTCGCGGGCCGGGCGGTCGCCGGAGGCGGAGCCGGGGCACCACACGGCGCATGCTCCGTGGCCGCCCGGGATCACCAGTGCTAGAAAGGTCTTATGGCGAGTCGTTTCGCCGGTTTTCAGAACATATCGCTGAGGTCACTGGTGGGCAGGAGCCCGCGAAGCGTTGCGGGCCAGGTTTTCCTCCTCCAGGTGGTCGTGGTGGTCCTGCTCGTGGCCTGCGGCGTCCTCGCTCTGGTCGTGCAGTCGAAACGGGACACCACCGCCGAGGCCGAGCGCCGCTCCCTGGCCGTGGCGGAGACCTTCGCACACTCACCCGGTGTCCTGGCCGCGCTCCAGAGTCCCGACCCGACCAAGATCCTCCAGCCGCTCACCGAGGCCGGGCGCAAGGCCGCCGGGGTCGACTTCATCGTGGTCATGGACACCAACGGCATCCGGTACACCCACCCCCTGCCGAACCAGATCGGCAAACGGTTCGTCGGGCGGATCGGGCCGTCGCTGCGCGGGCAGGTCTACACGGAGAGCGTCGTGGGCCCGCTCGGCCGGGAGGTGCAGACCACGGTCCCCGTCAAGGACGCCGACGGGAAGGTGGTGGGCCTCGTCTCGGCGGGCCTGAAGGTCCGCAACGTGGCCAGTCAGGTGGAACGCCAGCTGCCGATCATCCTCGGCGCGGGCGCGGGCGCCCTGCTGCTGGCCACCGGCGGTATGGCCCTGGTCGGCAGACGGCTGCAACGGCAGACCCACAGCCTGGCGCCCGAAGAGATGACCCGTATGTACGAACACCACGACACGGTGTTGCACTCCGTGCGTGAAGGGGTCCTCATCATCGGTGCCGACGGGCGGCTGCTGCTGGCCAACGACGAGGCGCGACGGCTGCTGGACCTGCCTCCCGACGCCGAGGGAAGGCATGTGACGCAGCTGCCGTCGCTGGAGCCCGAGACGGTGGCGCTGCTGGTCTCGGGGCGCGAGGCCACCGACGAGGTGCACGCCGCAGGAGAACGGCTGCTCGCCGTCAACCAGCGGCCCACGGACCACGCCGCGGGCCCCGGGGGAACGGTGGTCACGCTGCGCGACTCCACCGAGCTCCAGGCGGTGACCGGCCGGGCGGAGGTCGCGCGGGAGCGCCTCAACCTGCTGTACGACGCCGGACTGTGCATCGGCACCACCCTCGACGTGGCCCGCACGGCCGACGAACTCGCCCACGTCGCCGTACCCCGGTTCGCCGACTTCGCCACCGTGGACCTGGCCGACGCCGTGCTGCACGGCGACGAGCCCGCCCCCACGGCGACGGGCATACGGCGCACCGCCGTCTGCGGCGTCCGCGACGATCACCCGCTCTACGAGAAGGACCGGCTGATCGACTTTCTGCCCTCCACCCCCCAGGCGCACGGCTACGGCACCGGCCGCCCCGAACTGGTGGCCGACCTGTCGACCGCCGCGGGCTGGCACGCGCAGGACCCGGTCCGCACCAGAGAGATCATGGACTACGGCATCCATTCCCTGGTCGCCGCGCCGATCCGGGCCCGGGGTGCCGTGCTCGGCATGGCCAACTTCTGGCGGGCCGAGAACCGCGCCCCCTTCGACGACGAGGACCTGGCGCTGGCCGAGGAGCTGGTGGCGCGCGCCGCGATCAGCATCGACAACGCCCGCCGGTACACCCGCGAGCACGCCCTGGCGGTCACCCTCCAGCGCAGCCTGCTGCCGCGGGCCCTGCCCGAGCAGAGCGCCCTGGAGGTCGGCTACCGCTACCTCCCCGCCCAGTCGGGGGTCAGTGGCGACTGGTTCGACGTGATCCCGCTGCCGGGCGGCCGCGTCGCGCTGGTCGTCGGCGATGTGGTCGGCCACGGTCTGCACGCCGCCGCCACGATGGGCCGCCTGCGGACCGCGGTGCACAACTTCTCCACGCTCGACCTCCCGCCCGACGAGCTGCTCGGCCATCTGGACGACCTGGTCGGCCGTATCGACCAGGAGGAGACCGACACGGAGAGCGCCGCGGGAATCCTGGGGGCCACCTGCCTGTACGCGATCTACGACCCGGTGACCCGCAGCTGCGCCATGGCACGCGCGGGCCACCCGGCACCCGCGCTGGTCCACCCCGACGGGAGCGTCACCTTCGCCGACCTGCCGGCCGGACCGCCGCTCGGCCTCGGCGGCACCCCGTTCCAGACCACCGAGCTGGAACTCACCGACGGCACCCAGATCGTCCTGTACACGGACGGTCTCATCGAGGACCGCTCCCGCGATCTGGACGTGGGGATGGAGATGCTGCGCGAGGCTCTGGCGGGCGCTCCCGACCGACCGCCCGACGAGAGCTGCCAGGCCGCGCTGGACGCGCTGCTGTCCGGGCGGCCGGGGGACGACGTCGCCCTGCTCGTAGCGCGCACCCGGGCGCTGCCGCCGGACCAGGTCGTGGACTGGGACGTCCCGCCCGAGCCCGCCGCCGTGTCGGGCATGCGCGACGCCGTGTCCGAGAAGCTGGACGAGTGGGGCCTGACCGAGCTCGGCTTCAGCGTCGAACTGGTCCTGAGCGAGCTGATCACCAACGCGATCCGGCACGGCTCGGAACCGATCCATGTGCGGCTGATCCGCGACCGCACCCTGATCTGCGAGGTGTCCGACGGCAGCAGCACCTCGCCGCATCTTCGCTATGCCGCGACCATGGACGAGGGCGGCCGGGGTCTGTTCCTGGTGTCGCAGATGGCCGAACGCTGGGGCACCCGGTACACACCCCAGGGCAAGGTGATCTGGGCCGAGCAGGCCCTCCCGGCGACCCTCCCGGAACTCGGCCCGCCACCGGCCGGCCCGGACGCCGCACCCGACAACGGGACCTGACACCCGCAGACACCGGCGAAGAGCGTCTCCCGAAGGGTGCGTCCTCCGCCCCGCCGTCGCTCCCCGGTGTCACGAACCCCCGAGGAAGCTCAGCCGCACCTGCCGATCGGGGTTGTCCCGGTTCGTGTCCACCAGGCACACCGACTGCCACGTCCCGAGTTCCAGCCGTCCGGCGACCACGGGCAGGGTCGCGTGCGGGGGTACGAGCGCGGGCAGGACGTGGTCGCGGCCGTGGCCCGGACTGCCGTGCCGGTGCTGCCAGCGGTCGTCGGCGGGCAGCAGGGTGTGCAGGGCGGTGAGGAGGTCGTCGTCGCTGCCGGCGCCCGTCTCGATGATCGCGATGCCGGCGGTGGCGTGCGGGACGAAGACGTTGAGCAGGCCGTCGCGGCCTGCGGCGGCCTGCCGCAGGAAGGCCTCGCAGTCACGGGTGAGGTCGACGACCGTCTCCGCGGAGCCTGAGGCGACGTGCAGAACCCGGGTGGTGAACGCATCTGACATGCCCCCATCCTGACCCATCGGCAGCCCTCGCGGCCGGACCGGGCGCGCTGGGCGCCGGGCTCCGGTCGGCCCTTGGGTCCGGACCGGGCACGCTCGGCCCCACGCCCCGGGGTCCATTCCGCGAGATGCCCGTTGACCTCGGCCTCACCCTCTCGCTACGTTCAGCCGCATGTTGCGTTCAGCCCTGCTCACCACGCGCGGTCACATCGACCTGCTGCGGGTGGCCTCCGCCGCGTGTCGCCGCGGCTGCTGACGCCTTCTCACCTCTCTTCGACGCCTTCCTCCGGCCTGCCCGCCGTGTGTCCGGGATGACCTGAACGTCCAGGGCGGCGGCGGTGTCGACGCACCTCTGCGTTCCGCCCCGGACGTCCCCCGCGTTCCCCTTCGTTCCACCGTGGAGCACTCATGAGCATCAGTCATGCCCCACCCGACTCTCCCAAGCCCGATATATCCGGCATTTCGGTGACCAAGGCCACGGGGGGCGACACCACCGACCCGCCCCCCGCCGGCCTCGAACGCCTCGTCCCCGCCTCCGCCCGCCGTACCCGCGTCCCCCGCTGGCTGCGCCGCACCACCGGCCCGCTCCTGCTGCTCGCCCTGTGGCAACTGCTCTCCTCGACGGGCGCGTTGACGGCCGAGGTGCTCGCCTCGCCCGGCCGGATCGCCGAGGTCGCCGGCGATCTGTTCGCGGACGGCTCGCTGCCCGCCGCCATGGGCACCTCGCTCCAGCGCGTCGCCGCGGGGCTGCTCCTCGGCACCCTCATCGGCACCGGACTCGCCCTCCTCTCCGGGCTGTTCCGGGTCGGCGAGGACCTGGTGGACGCCTCGGTGCAGATGCTGCGGACCGTGCCGTTCGTCGGCCTCATCCCCTTGTTCATCATCTGGTTCGGCATCGGCGAGGCCCCCAAGGTCGCCGTCATCACACTCGGCGTGACGTTCCCGCTCTACCTCAACGTGTACGCCGGGATCCGCGGCGTGGACGCCCGGCTCATCGAGGCCGGGGAGTCCCTCGGACTGTCCCGCCGGGGGCTCGTGCGGCACGTGGTCCTGCCGGGCGCGCTGCCCGGAGCGCTGACCGGGCTGCGCTACTCGCTCGGCATCGCCTGGCTGGCGCTCGTCTTCGCCGAGCAGATCAACGCGGACGCCGGCATCGGCTTCCTCATGGTCCAGGCACGCGACTTCCTGCGCACCGACGTGATCGTGGTCTGCCTGATCGTCTACGCCTTCCTCGGCCTGCTCGCCGACTTCGTGGTCCGCTCTCTCGAAAGGCTGCTGCTGCAATGGCGACCGACGTTCACCGGACGGTGAGCACCACCTCCCGGGCGCAGGCCGTGCACGTCGAGGGGCTGTCCCGCTCGTTCGACGGCCGGGCGGTCATCGACGGCCTCCGACTCGACGTCCGGCCGGGCGAGTTCGTCGCCCTGCTCGGTCGCAGCGGCTGCGGCAAGTCCACACTGCTGCGCATCCTCGCGGGCCTCGACCGCGACATCGAGGGCACCGTCCTGGTTCCGCGCCGCAAGGCCGTCGCGTTCCAGGCGCCCCGTCTGATGCCGTGGAAGAAGGTGTGGCGCAACGTGGTGCTCGGGCTGCCCGGAAAGCCCCAACGGGCCCTCGCGGAACGGGCGTTGGCCGAGGTGGGTCTGGGTGGTCGCGCGACCGCCTGGCCCAGGACCCTGTCCGGCGGCGAGGCCCAGCGCGCCTCGCTGGCCCGCGCCCTGGTCCGGGAACCCGATCTGCTGCTGCTCGACGAGCCGTTCGGCGCGCTCGACGCGCTCACCCGCATCAAGGCCCAGCGGCTGGTGGGCGAGTTGTGGCAGCGGCGCGGCTGCGCGGTGCTGCTCGTCACGCACGACGTCGAGGAGGCCGTACTTCTCGCCGACCGGGTCCTCGTGATGGACGACGGCGTGATCGCGCACGAGCAGCCCGTCGACCTGGAACGTCCGCGCGACCTGACCGATCCCCGGTTCGCGCGGCTGCGTGCCCGACTGCTGCAACGTCTCGGCGTCGACCCGACCGCCGAAGAGGCCTGACTTCCCCTCGTCCCCGACTCAGCTCGCCCTTTCGCACATGAACGGACAACGCATGCGACGACGCCTCATTTCCGCCGCCCTGCTCCTGCCCCTCGCCTTCCTGGCCACCGCCTGCGGCGGTGACTCGGCGGCGCAGACGTCGACCGGCGACGGCACCGACGGCAAGGGCTCCCTCACGCTCGACGTCGGCGACCAGAAGGGCGGTTCCGAAGCCGTGCTGCGGGCCGCCGGGGAACTCGACGACCTGGACTACAAGATCAAGTGGTCCACCTTCAGCTCCGGACCGCCTCTGCTGGAGGCGGTGAACGCCAAGGCCGTCGACATCGGCGGCGTCGGCAACACCCCACCGGTGTTCGCGGCCGGCGCCGGTTCGCGGATCACCGTGGTGGCGGCCTGGCACGGCACCTCCAAGGGCGACGCCATCCTCGTGCCGAACGGCTCGAAGCTGACGAAACCCGAGCAGCTGAAGGGCAAGTCCGTGGCCGTGGCGCAGGGTTCGTCCGCGCACTACCAACTGGTCGCCTCCCTGAAGAAGGCCGGCCTCGCACTCGGCGACATCGAACCGAAGTACCTCCAGCCCGCCGACGCGCTGGCCGCGTTCACCAGCGGCAAGGTGGACGCGTGGGCGGTCTGGGACCCGTACACCTCACAGGTTCTCCACGCCGACCAGGGCCGGGTCCTGACCACCGGCGACGGCGTGACCAACGGTCTCACCTTCCAGGTGGCGGCTCCGGACGCGCTGCGGGACGAGAAGAAGGCGGCGGCCGTCGAGGACTACCTGGAACGGCTCAGGCGCGCCCAGGACTGGGTCTTCGAGCATCCGGAGGAGTGGGCGAAGGTGTGGGCCGAGGACACCGGGCTGCCCTACGAGGTCGCGCTCGCCTCGGTGAAGCGCACCAACGCCTCCCGCGTCGCGGTCGCCGTGGACGAGCCGCTCGTCCGATCCGAGCAGGAGATCGCGGACACCTTCGCCGAGCTGAAGCTGATCCCTCGCACCGTCGACTTCTCCCGGTACGTGGACGACCGCTTCAACAGCGACCTGCCCCCGTCCACGTCCGCGCCCCGCGTCCGCAAGGAGTCCTGACATGACCGTTCGTCTCCACTGGTTCCTGCCGACGGGCGGCGACGGCCGCACCCTCGTCGACCGGCACGCCTACGCCCGCAACGACGCCGGCGCGGCCCGCTTGGTCGGCGGGGTCCGCCCGCCCGACCTCGGGTATCTCACCCAGATCGCCAAGGCCGCCGAGCAGTTGGGCTTCGAGGCGGTGCTGACACCCACCGGCACCTGGTGCGAGGACGCCTGGCTGACGACCGTGGCCCTGGCCCAGCACACCGAGCGGCTGAAGTTCCTGGTGGCGTTCCGCCCCGGGGTGATCTCGCCGACGCTCGCGGCGCAGATGGCGGCGACCTACCAGCGGCTGACCGGCGGCCGGCTGCTGCTGAACGTCGTCACCGGCGGCGACTCCGCCGAGCAGCGCCGCTTCGGCGACCACCTCGACCACGACCGCCGCTACGCCCGTACCGACGAGTTCCTGTCGGTCGTCCGCGGTGTGTGGCAGGGCCGGCCGTACGACTTCCGCGGCGAGCACTACGACGTCGAGGGCGGGCTCACCGCGCTGCCGCCGGACCCGGTGCCGCAGTTGTTCTTCGGCGGGTCGTCCGCGGCGGCCGGGCCGGTCGCTGCGCGGCACTCCGACGTGTATCTGACCTGGGGCGAACCGCCCGCGCAGGTCGCGGAGAAGATCGGCTGGATCCGCTCGCTGGCCCGACGGGAGGGCCGTACGGTCCGGTTCGGCGTGCGGGTGCACACCGTCTCGCGCGACACCTCGGACGAAGCCTGGGCGGTCGCGCACCGGTTGCTGGACGATCTGGACGCCGACACGATCGCGGCCGCGCAGGCGGCGCTCGGGCGCAGCGAGTCGGTGGGGCAGCAGCGGATGCTGGCGCTGCACGGGGGCTCCCGGGAGCAGCTGGAGATCTACCCGAACCTGTGGGCAGGCGTCGGCCTGGTCCGCGGTGGCGCCGGTACGGCGCTGGTCGGCAGTCACGCCGAGGTCGCGGACCGGATCGCGGAGTACCACGCGCTGGGTGTCGAGCACTTCGTGCTGTCCGGCTATCCGCATCTGGAGGAGGCCTACTGGTTCGGGGAGGGTGTGATTCCCGAGCTGGCGGCCCGCGGTCTGCTGGAGGGGGCGGCCGAGGCTCCGGGGGCGCCGCTGCTCGTCGCGGGCGGGCGCTGAGGACCCGGGCGGGGCTGAGTATGCGGGCGGGGTTCTGAGCTCGCGTGCCGGTGCTGAGGACGCGGGCGGGCGCTGCGCGCACGTGCCGGTGCTGAGGACGCGGGCGGGCGCTGCGCGCACGTGCCGGTGCTGAGCACTCGGGAAGATCCACGACCTCGCCGCTGTTGGTCAAAACGTGAACAACACGCGCGAGGTCGAGGTGGTCGTCATAGGCGCCGGTCAGGCCGGACTGGCCGGTGCCTATCACCTGCGGCGGACCGGATTCGAGCCGGACCGCGACTTCGTGGTGCTCGACCACTCCCCCGGTCCGGGCGGCGCCTGGCAGTTCCGGTGGCCGACGCTCACCTACGGCAAGGTCCACGGGATGCACGCGCTGCCCGGTATGGAACTGACCGGTGCCGATCCCGCGCGGCCTTCGTCGGAGGTGATCTCCGAGTACTTCGCCGCGTACGAGGAGACCTTCGACCTTCGTGTGCGCCGCCCGGTCGACGTGCGGGCCGTGCGGAACGGCCCGGACGGTCGCCTGCTCGTCGAGACCTCGGACGGGGACTGGGCCACCCGGGCACTGATCAACGCGACCGGCACCTGGGACCGGCCGTTCTGGCCCCGCTACCCCGGTCAGGAGACGTTCGGCGGGTGGCAGTTGCACACCGCGCAGTACCCAGGGCCGGAACGGTTCGCGGGGCTGCGGGTCGTCGTGGTCGGCGGCGGCACCTCCGGGACGCAGCATCTGCTGGAGATCGCCCCCCGCGCCGCGGCCACCACCTGGGTGACCCGCCGGCCGCCGGTCTTCCACGAGGGGCCGTTCGACGAGAACGCCGGCCGCGCGGCGGTCGCGCTCGTGGAGGAGAGGGTGCGGCAGGGACTGCCGCCGAAGAGTGTGGTGTCCGTCACAGGGCTGCCGCTCAACGACGCGGTCCGGCAGGGGCTGGCGGACGGGACGCTCGACCGGCACCCGATGTTCGACCGGATCGTCCCGGACGGGGTGGAGTGGAGCGACGGCCGCCATGTACCCGCGGACGTCATCCTCTGGGCGACCGGATTCCGGGCCGCCGTCGACCATCTGGCGCCACTGCGGCTGCGCGAGCCGGGCGGCGGGATCCGGGTGGAGGGCACGCGCGCGGTCGCCGACCCGCGGATCCACCTCGTCGGCTACGGCCCCTCGGCCAGCACCATCGGCGCGAACCGGGCCGGCGGGGCGGCCGTACGGGACATCAAGCGCCTGCTGGCCGAGCAGGACCCGGTCGCCGCCTGACGACCCGTCGGGTCACCGCGTCCCTCCGCCCGGGGGTGCACCGTCGGGTCACCGCGTGGGCGACGGGACGGCCGTCCGCTGGTTCGCGTTGAACTCGGCGACGTTGCGCTGGTGCTCGGCATAGTCCGCCGAGAAGCGGGTGTCGCCCGGCTTGACCGTGACGAAGTACAGCCAGTTGCCCGGGACGGGATTGATCGCGGCGCGCATCGCGGCCTCGCCCGGGTTGTCGATGGGCGTCGGTGGCAGACCCATGCGCTGGTACGAGTTGTAGGGGCTCTCGATGCGGGTGTCGCTCAGCGTCGTCTTCAGCGTGGTGCGGCCCAGGGCGTAGTTGATGGTGGAGTCCATCTGGAGCGGCATGCCGCGTTCCAGCCGGTTGAAGACCACCCGCGCGACCATCCCCATGTCCGCCTTCGTCGAGGCCTCGGCCTGGACGATGCTGGCGATGGTGATCGCCTGGTAGAGGTTCATCGCGTTGCGCTGAGCGCCCGCGGCGATCGGCGCCCCGTTGAACTTCCGGTTGGCGGTGTCGACCATCGACTTCAGCAACTGCTCCGGGCGGGACTTCTCCGTCAGCGGATAGGTCGCCGGATAGAGGTAGCCCTCCGGGTTTCCCTCGGCGTCGCCCGGCAGTTTCAGGTGGGCGTTGGGGACGGCTCTCTTGGCGGTTCCCGGGGTCAGTTCCAGGGCCCTGTCGACGGCGGCGAAGACCTGCGAGGCACGCCAGCCCTCGGGGATCACCAGCGAGGTGGGCCTGGCCTCCTTCTCACGGCCGACGGTCAGCAGCGGCACGGCCACCGCGGTACCGGCGACAACGGCTCCCAGCCCGATGAGGGCCGCACGGCCCTTGCGTGTCAGTCGAATCCTGCTCCGCGGCGGAATGTTCATCTGCATGCGGGCACGGTAACCCGCATATCATGACAAACCCCGCATATCTTCATCTTGTCGGCTCCAGTCGGGCGTCCCTGCGGACCAGTGCCGCATACCGGCCGTCGAGTTCCAACAGCTCCTCGTGCGTGCCCCGTTCGACGACCCGGCCGGCGTCCAGGACCACGATCTGGTCCGCACCCCGAATGGTGGACAGGCGGTGGGCGATGGTGAGCGTGGTCCGGTCGGCGGACAGCGCGTCGATGGCTTCCTGGACGGCGCGTTCGGTGCGGTTGTCCAGGGCGCTGGTCGCCTCGTCGAGGATGAGCACCGGCGGATCGCGCAGGATCGTGCGGGCGATGGCCAGGCGCTGCTTCTCCCCGCCCGAGAAGCGGTGGCCGCGCTCGCCGACGACCGTGTCGTAGCCGTCGGGAAGGGCGGCGATGTGGTCGTGGATCTGCGCCGCGCGGGCCGCCGCGTGCAGTTCCTCGTCGGTCGCGTCGGGCTTGGCGAACCGGAGGTTGTCGGCGACCGAGGCGTGGAAGAGGTACGTCTCCTGGGAGACGACGCCCACCGCCCGTGCGAGGGTGTCGAAGTCCAGGTCGCGCACGTCGAATCCGTCGAGGGTGACCCGGCCGTCCGTCACGTCGTACAGCCGCGGGACCAGGTAGCCCAGCGTGGACTTGCCCGAGCCGGTCGACCCGACGATCGCGAGGCTGCCGCCGGCCGGGACGGTGACGTCGATGCCGTCGAGGACGGGACCGCTCTCGGTGTCGTAGTGGAAGGCGACGCCGTCGAGACGGACCTCGCCCTTGACCCGGTCGAGGTGCACGGGCCGCTCGCGTTCGGTGATGTCGACGGGCAGGTCGAGGTACTCGAAGATGCGCTGGAACAGGGCCAGCGAGGTCTGGATCTGGACGCCGGTGCCGAGCAGGCTGACCGCCGGGCGGAACAGGCCCTGCTGGAGCGAGACGAACGCAACGATCGTGCCGATGGAGACACCGGGGCCACCCACGTGCAGGGTGAGACCGGCCGTCCAGTAGATGACGGCGGGCATGGCCGCCATGACGATGGTGATGACCGCCATCCGCCAGCGGCCGGCCATGTTGGACCGCACCTCCAGGTCCACCAGCCGCTCCGATTCCCCGGCGAAGGACCGCGTCAGCGAATCGGCTCGGCCCATGGTCCGGCCGAGCAGGATGCCGCTGACCGACAGCGACTCGGTGACGGTCGCCGCCATGGCCGCCATCTGCTTCTGGCGCTGGGTGGTGATCTTCCTGCGTTCGTCGCCGACCCGGCGGCTGATCCACACGAAGGCCGGCAGCAGGAGCAGCGAGACGACGGTCAGGCGCCAGTCCAGGGCCAGCATCGCGACGATCGTCGCGACGACGCTGGTGAAGTTGGAGACCAGAGAGGTGGCCGTGGAGGTCACGGTGGCCTGCATACCGCCGATGTCGTTGGCGATCCGGGACTGGACCTCGCCCGTGCGGGTGCGGGTGAAGAAGGCCAGCGACATGCGCTGGAGACGGCCGTAGACGGCGGTGCGCAGATCGTGCATCACACGCTGGCCGACCGTCGTCGAGATCAGGGTCTGCAGGACCCCGAAGACGCTGCTCAGCACGGCACTGAGGATCATGCCCAGGGCCAGCAGGGTGAGCAGGCCGGTGCGCCCCTGGGGGATCGCGACGTCGAGGATCGCCTTCAGCAGGAACGGCGTGGCGACCGACACGAGCGACGAGGCGCCGACGAGCAGCCCGACAACGGCGAGCCGCCCCCGGTAGGGGCGGAAGAGTTTCAGGATGCGGCGCACCTGCCTCGGCTGTTCCCCGGCGTCGGCGGGCGGGATCCAGGCGGCTTCGTGATCGGGTTTCATGGGCTCCTGCGGAGTGGCTCGGCAGACAGAGGCCGACGATGCGGGGCACCCTCGGCTTACTGAGCTTAGATCATTGTTACCTACGCTCACAATGAACGTGGTCCTGATATTGTTCCCGCATGACCACGCCCGACCCCGACGAACCGCTCGCCGAGCAGTTGCTGCGGCTCACCCGCCGGGTGCACCGGATCCAGAAACGCCATCTTCAGCAGCTTGCCCTCGGCATCACGCCGGCGCAGTCCCGGCTGCTGCGCACCCTCGCGCACTACGAGTCACCGCCCCGCATGGCCGACCTCGCCGAACGGCTGGAGGTCGTGCCCAGGGCCGTCACGACCCTGGTCGACGGGCTGGAGGCGAGCGGCAGGGTGCGCAGGGTTCCCGACCCGAGCAACCGCCGGGTGATCCGCATCGAGCTCACGGCCGACGGGCGCGAGGCACTGCGCGAGGTCCACGGAGCACGCCGGTCGGCGGCGGAGGAGATCCTCGGCCCCCTGACGGACCAGCAGCGGGAAGCGCTCGGCGGACTGCTCGACACCCTGGTCGACGGCGCGCCCGATCGGGCGTGCTGACGCCCGGCGACGGGGTTGAGGGGGGCCGAAGGGCTCAGTCGAGGGGCTGTGCGGAGGGCTGGACCGACGGCCGGGGACTGGGTTGAGGGCGGGGGGCTGGGTTGAGGTCAGGGGACTGGGTCGAGGTCGGGGGACTGGGCTGAGCAGTCAGCGGGCTGGGCCGAGGTCCGGGGGATGCGCGGCGTGGCGGTCGAGGCGTCGGCGGCGGGGGTGGCCTGGGTGAATCCGCCGGTAGCCGGTTCTGTGCGGTGCTGCGGAAAACCGCTTGCCTCCGACGGTGCCCTGACGCGAACCTTTCACGGCTTGTGCTTCTTCACGCCGTACGCGGCGCTCCGCCTCCCGCACCAGCGCTCCCTCACCACCAGCCACCCCTTCCACTCCTGATACGAGCCACTGGGACGTCATGCAGATCCAAGACCTTCCGTATCCCGACCCTGGTGTACCGGATGTGCGCTCGGGGCCGCGGTTCCTGTGGTGGCTCGGCCGCAATCAGCTGCGCGGCCAGCTCAAGGCACTGGCCTGGGGACTGCTTCACTTCATGGCCGTCTCCTCGCTCCCGTTCTGTGTGGGCTTCGCCGTTCAGGCCGTGGTCGACCGCTCCGGTGGACGACTCGCCGTAGCGGGCGGCCTGATGGCGCTTGCGTGCGCCGCCAACGCACTCGGCGACACGTTCCTGCACCGCACGGCCGTCACCAACTGGATCACGGCCGCCGCCCGCGTCCAGCAGTTGCTGGCCCGCAAGGCCGCGCAGCTGGGTTCGGTACTGACCCGGCGCGTCGCGGCGGGCGAGGTGGTCGCCGTGTCCACGGGCGACGTCGAGAAGATCGGCTGGTTCGTGGAGGCCGTGTCGCGCTTCACCGCGGCCGCCGTCACGATCGTGCTGGTCTGCGTCGGCCTGGTCGTCTACCAGCCCGCCCTCGGTGTGGTCGTCGCGGTGGGCCTGCCCGTGCTCGCGCTGGCGGTGCTGCCGCTGCTGCCGCGCGCGACCCACAGGGCGGACATCCAGCGCGAGAAGGCGGGCCACGCCACCGAACTGGCCTCCGACACCGTCGCCGGACTGCGGGTGCTGCGCGGCATCGGCGGCGAGGAACTCTTCCTCGACCGCTACCGGCGCGCCTCCCAGGAAGTCCGCCACGCCGCCGTCCGCAGCGCCCGTATGTGGTCGCTGATCGCGTCGATCCAGGTCCTGCTTCCGGGTCTGCTGCTGATCGCGGTCGTCTGGTACGGCGTGCACCTGGCCCGCCAGGGACGGATCACCGTGGGTGAGCTCGTCACCGTCTACAGCTCGGTCATGATCCTCACCTACCCTCTGCGGCACTTCGAAGAGATCGCGATGGCCTACTCCTTCTCCCGCCCCTCGGCCAAACGGGCGGCACGCGTGCTCTCGCTCCAACGTGCCACCCCCACGGAGGGCGAGCCGGGCGACACCGCCACCGAGGGCGAGCCCGGCGACACCCCGGCCGAGGGCGAGTCGAGCGACCAGGCTGTCCCGAACGCGCGCGAGGGCGGGTCCGCCGCGGCGGCGCGTGCGGTCACCACCGGCGAGAGCGGGCGCCCGGGCACAACCGCTCCGGCCGCGCCCGACGTCATCGCCGCCGGGGACGCGCGTGGGGCCGGGCTGCCCTCGGGCGACCTGTACGACCCCGCCACCGGCCTGCTCGCCCCGGCCGGCCGCCTCACCGCCGTGGTGTGCGGCGACCCGGACGCGGCGGGCCGGCTGGCGGAACGTCTCGGCGGGCACCCCTCGGAGCCGGGTACCTCGGTGCTGCTCGGCGGCGTCCCGCTGGACGGGCTGCCGCTCGACAGTGCGCGCGCGGCCGTCCTGGTCCAGGACAAGGACCCGGTGCTGCTGTCGGGCTCGCTTCGCGAACTGCTCGACGTACCCGCCTCGGGAGACGTCGGCGCCGAGGAGGCGCTGGCGGCCGCCCAGTGCGGTGACGTCCTCGATGCTCTCGTACAGGGCTCGGTCGACGCCGAAGACCCGATGGACGCCCGTGTCACCGAACGCGGACGGTCCCTCTCCGGGGGCCAGCGCCAGCGGCTCGCCCTGGCGAGGTCGCTGATCACGGACCCGGAGGTGCTCGTCCTGGACGAACCGACCTCGGCCGTCGACTCGCACACCGAGGCCCGGATCGCACAGGGCGTGCGCGATCTGCGGGCGGGCCGGACCACCGTCGTCCTCACGTCCTCGCCCCTGCTGCTGGACCGCGCGGACCGGGTCGTCCTCGTGCACGAGGGCGAGGTGGCGGCCGTCGGCGTGCACCGGGAACTGGTCCGCAAGGAACCCAGGTACCGGGCCGTGGTGACCCGCGAGACCGAGGACGAGGCCGCCCTGAGCGACGCACTGCACAAGCTGAACAAGCTCGACGAACTGAATGAGCTGAACAAGCTGGATGAACTGGACGAACTGGACGAGATCGAGGAGACCGCATGATCGGCGTGGCGCCACCGGCCTACGACCCGGCGGCCCCGACCACGGCGAACACCCTGCCCGTCGGCGCCCCCGCGACCGTCCGCGCCTACGTGACCGAGCTGTTCCGCAGGCACCGCCGTGCGTTCCTGCTCCTGATCACCGTCAACACGGTCTCCGTGGTCGCCTCGATGATCGGCCCCTACCTGCTGGGCGGGCTCGTCGAGCGGGTGTCCGACCGGGCACCCGAGCTGCACCTCGGCCTCACCGTGACGCTGTTCCTCCTCGCGCTGGTCGTCCAGGCCGTCTTCGTCCGCGAGGTGCGGCTGCGGGGCGCGATGCTCGGCGAGCGGATGCTGGCCGACCTGCGCGAGGACTTCCTCGTACGGTCGGTCGGACTGCCCCCGGGTGTCCTGGAACGGGCCGGCACGGGCGACCTCCTGTCCCGGATCACGACCGACGTCGACCGGCTCGCCAACGCCATGCGCGAAGCGGTGCCCCAGCTGGCGATCGGCGTGGTGTGGGTGGGCCTGCTGCTGGGCGGACTTGTGGTCACCGCGCCGCCGCTGGCGGCCGCCGTGCTGCTCGCCCTGCCGATCCTGGTGATCGGCTGCCGCTGGTACTTCCGGCGGGCGCCCTCCGCCTACCGCTCGGAGGCCGCCGGATACGCCGCCGTCGCCGCCGCGCTCGCGGAGACCGTGGACGCCGGGCGCACCGTCGAGGCACACCGCCTCGGCACGGACCGGGTCCGGCTCTCCGACCAGCGGGTCAGGGAGTGGACGGCGTGGGAACGCTACACACTCTGGCTGCGTTCGGTGCTCTTCCCGGTCATCAACGTCACCCACGTGACCGTGCTCGGCTCCGTCCTGATGGCGGGCGGCGTGTTGGTGCTCCAGGGATGGCTCACCGTGGGACAGCTGACCACGGGGGCGTTGATCGCCCAGATGCTCGTCGACCCGGTGGGACTGATCCTGCGCTGGTACGACGAGCTCCAGGTCGCCCAGGTGTCGCTGGCCCGGCTGGTCGGCGTCCGGGACGTCGAACCCGACACCGGTGACGACACGCTCGCTCCCGAGGGGCGCGACGTGCACGCCGACCGCGTGCACTTCGGCTACGTCGACGGAGTGGACGTACTGCGCAAGGTGTCCCTGGAGGTGCCTCCCGGGACACGGCTCGCACTGGTGGGACCTTCGGGCGCCGGCAAGTCCACACTGGGTCGGCTGCTCGCCGGGATCTACACCCCGCGGGACGGGCGGATCACCCTCGGCGGTGCGGAACTGTCCCGTATGACCGCGGAGCACGTCCGCTCCCACGTCGCTCTCGTCAACCAGGAGCACCATGTCTTCGTGGGCTCCTTGCGCGACAACCTGCTGCTCGCCCTCCCCCGGTCCGGGTCGCGCTCCGATGTGGAGAGCGCCGGGCACGGGGGCGGGGCGAACGCCGGGGAGCGGAAGGCCGACGGAATCGGTGAGCAGTCCCCCGAGGCCATCGACACGGAGCTGTGGGCGGCACTCCGGGCTGTGGACGCGGACGGCTGGGCTCGTGCGCTCGACGACGGCCTGGACACCGAGGTCGGCTCCGGCGGCCTGGCGCTCACTCCTGCCCAGGCCCAGCAGATCGCGCTGGCCCGGCTGGTACTGGCTGACCCGCACACGCTGGTCCTGGACGAGGCGACCTCCCTCCTCGACCCGAGAGCGGCACGTCATCTGGAACGGTCCCTCGCCCGCGTCCTCGACGGGCGCACGGTCGTGGCGATCGCCCACCGGCTGCACACCGCGCACGACGCGGACGTCATCGCCGTCGTCGAGGACGGCCGGATCAGCGAGCTGGGCAGCCACGCCGAGCTCGTCGCCGCGGACGGCGCGTACGCGGCCCTGTGGCGGTCCTGGCACGGCTGACAGTCCCGCAGCGCGGCCACGGCCCGGCGTGGCCGACGGACGTCCTGCCCAACCCCGCGTGACCACGGTCCCGCCCGGCACCGCGTTCACCACGGTCCCGGGCGGCACCGCGTCACCCACGGTGCCGGCCGCGCCGGGCGACGGGCCGGTCCCGCCTCCCGGCGACGGGAGCCGCCGCAGGTCACACCCCGTGTCCGCGCCGGTCCGCGGCCGGCGGTCGTCCGTGCCGTTGCGCGGTGGCGAAGAGGGGTGGAAGGCTGGATAGCGGCGCGGGCTCGGGGAACGTCCGCGACCCCCGCGGGGTGTCGCCGGGCGCAGTCCGTGGCCCCGGTACGGGCGGCACGGAGCCGGCCGTGGTGGGAACTGCCCCGTCTTCACCACCTGGAGGTACCCGTGAACAGCGGCGACGGATGGGGAGACGACGTCTACCAGCCCGACGGATCCGAGATCCAGGAGGACTCCGGGCTGCTGGACGTGGAGGACACGCTGGAGAGCGACGGAGTCGGCGATCCCCTCGACCGGGGCTGGTCCCCTCCCGAGAGGCCGTGGGCGGTGGAGCGCGCCGATGTGACGGCCGCCGAACGCCGACGCGGCGAGTCCCTGGAGCAGCGGCTCGACGAGGAGGTACCCGACGCCTCCGTACCCGACGGCGACGGCATCGGCGACTGCTACGGCACCGACGGGGAACTCCTGGACAACGAGGTGGGCGCCTTCCGCTCCGGCCGGCTCGTGGCCCCCGACGAGGGAGCGCACGAGGACGAGGAGAGCGCGCTCATCGCCACGGACGTCGGCATCGACGGCGCGGCCGCCTCCGCGGAGGAAGCCGCGGTGCACATCGTCGACGAGGACTCCCTCTCGGGCTAGCCCACGCTGAACATCTCCTCCGCACCGACCTTCGCCGCACCAGGAGCAGCCATGCAGCAGGACAAGCACCCCGACTACCACCCCGTCGTCTTCCGCGACCGCGCCGCCGGCTACGCGTTCCTGACGCGTTCCACCGCCACCAGCGAGCAGACGGTCGAATGGGACGACGGCGAGACCTACCCCGTGGTGGACGTGGAGATCTCCGCCGAGAGCCACCCGTTCTACACGGGCAAGGCCCGCACGGTGGACACGGAAGGCCGCATCGCCCGCTTCGAGCGGAAATACGGCGAGGGGCAACGCCAGACTTCCGACTGACCCCGAGACCTGCTGACAGGAGAGCTGCAGGCAGCCGCCCTGCCGACAGGAGAGCTGAAGGCCGTAGAGCGACCGGCCGAAGACGCCTCGGCAGGAGAGCGACCGCCAGGAGACCGGTCCGAAAGAGACCGGTCCACGGGCAGGAGACAGGTGCACCGTGCCCCGACGGTGGGCGACCGAGCGGACCGGGTCCCGATGAGACCAGACCGGTTCACGGGCAGCCGGGCGGCAGCGGGCCGGTCCACGGCCCGGTCCATGAGGACGCCAGCGGTCACGGACCGGCCCACAGGGGCGGAAGGGCGGGACCGATCGGCTCAGGCCCCACCCGTCAGAACTGTCAGAACCCCCACCGCACCTCAGATCACATTGAGCGCGGCCGCGCCGCCCACTCCCCCGAGCAGCATGAACACCGGCATGAGCACCTTGAGCTCGACCCAGCTGCCCGCCCGGAACCGCAGGCTCTTGGGCGGGCCCAGCGGGTACCAGCGCCTGCGGCCCACCGGAATCGGCCAGAGTATCGGGCAGCCGGAGACGGTCAGCGCGTCCCCGATGTCGTGCACCAGGGCGCCGAGCACGATCGGCAGGCCCAGCCACAGGTACTCCTGGCCCGGCGCCGTGAACAGCCAGTCCGCGCCATTGCCGGGCTTGTCCAGCACGCCGGCGAGGATCCACGAACTCGTCGCGGCCAGCAGCCACACCAGGACGTCGCTGCTGGAGCCGCGCGCCGCCCGCCACAGCAGACCCTCGATGGCCAGCACCATGTGCACGAAGAGGATCGCGAGCACCGCCCAGCGCCCGCCCGTGATCGCCAGGACGGAGCTGCCCGCACCGATCAGGACCGCCCACAGCCAGGTGTGGGTGAGCGTGCGGTGGCCGCCGGAGCGGCGCGGGTCGCCCGGCTTCCTGGTGGCCTTGTAGACGGCGTAGGAGAGCTTGTCGACGATCTCGCACAGCCGGCGTGAGATCGGGCCGAAGGAGCGCGAGATGGTGGCGGCCTTGTGGTCGAGGTCCGGGGCGAGTGCCGCTCCGGCGCAGATCAGCGCGCCGCACAGGAGCACCGGCCAGGGCATCGTGTGGCCGGCCGCGGCGGCGGCCGCTCCGACGCCGAGCCAGGCCGCGGCTCCCGACAGAGAGTGTGCTGGTCCCATCATCGCCGTAGCCCGCCCCGTTCCTCGTGCTTCGCTGTCCAGTTGACCTTTTGCGCTGACGTCGTGTCGGCGCCTCAGCGTAGCGTTCGCGATCTTCGTGCGAGTATCCGATTCCCTTATCGGGTGAGAGGCCAGGCAAGATGGGGGCGTGACCCTCATCGATCAGCTGCCGCAGTCCGCCGACCCCGACGCCCTCTACGAAGCCTTCGAGTCGTGGGCCCAGGAACGCGGTCTCACGCTCTATCCGCACCAGGAGGAGGCACTGATCGAGGTGGTCTCCGGGGCGAACGTGATCGTTTCGACGCCCACCGGCTCCGGCAAGAGCATGATCGCCGCGGGTGCGCACTTCGCCGCGCTCGCCCGGGACGAGGTCACTTTCTATACGGCCCCGATCAAGGCGCTCGTCTCGGAGAAGTTCTTCGAGCTGTGCAAGCTGTTCGGCACCGAGAACGTCGGCATGCTGACCGGTGACGCGTCGGTCAACGCGGACGCCCCGGTCATCTGCTGCACCGCCGAGGTGCTCGCGTCGATCGCGCTGCGCGACGGCAAGCACGCGGACATCGGCCAGGTCGTCATGGACGAGTTCCACTTCTACGCGGAGCCGGACCGCGGCTGGGCCTGGCAGATCCCGCTGCTGGAACTGCCCCAGGCGCAGTTCGTCCTGATGTCGGCCACCCTCGGCGACGTCTCGATGTTCGAGAAGGACCTCACCCGCCGCACGGGCCGCCCGACCTCGGTGGTCCGCTCGGCGACCCGCCCGGTGCCGCTCTCCTACGCCTACCGGCGCAGCCCGCTCACGGAAACGCTGACCGAGCTGCTGGAGACGAAGCAGGCACCCGTGTACATCGTGCACTTCACGCAGGCGCAGGCCGTGGAACGGGCGCAGGCATTGATGAGCATCAACATGTGCTCGCGTGAGGAGAAGGAGCAGATCGCCGAGCTGATCGGTAATTTCCGCTTCACCACCAAGTTCGGCCGCAACCTCTCCCGCTACGTCCGGCACGGCATCGGGGTGCACCACGCCGGCATGCTGCCGAAGTACCGCCGCCTGGTGGAGAAGCTCGCGCAGGCCGGTCTGCTGAAGGTCATCTGCGGGACCGACACGCTCGGCGTCGGCGTCAACGTGCCCATCCGCACCGTGCTGTTCACGGCCTTGACGAAGTACGACGGCAGCCGGGTGCGCACGCTGCGCGCGCGTGAGTTCCACCAGATCGCCGGCCGCGCCGGACGCGCCGGCTTCGACACGGCCGGTTTTGTCGTCGCTCAGGCACCTGAGCACGTCATCGAGAACGACAAGGCGCTCGCGAAGGCGGGCGACGACCCGAAGAAGCGCCGGAAGGTCGTCCGCAAGAAGGCACCCGAGGGCTTCGTCGCCTGGAGCGAGGACACCTTCGACAAGCTCATCACCTCCGAGCCGGAGCCGCTGACGTCCCGCTTCAGGGTGACGCACACGATGCTGCTGTCGGTGATCGCCCGGCCGGGCAACGCCTTCGAGGCCATGCGCCATCTGCTGGAGGACAACCACGAGCCGCGCAAGCAGCAGCTGCGCCACATCCGGCGTGCGATCGCCATCTACCGCTCCCTGCTGGACGGCGGCATCGTCGAGAAGCTGGAGCAGCCGGACGCCGAGGGCCGCATCGTCCGCCTCACCGTGGACCTGCAGCAGGACTTCGCGCTCAACCAGCCGCTGTCGACCTTCGCCCTGGCCGCCTTCGAGCTGCTCGACCCCGAATCGCCCTCCTACGCCCTGGACATGGTGTCCGTCGTGGAGTCCACGCTCGACGACCCTCGGCAGATCCTCGTCGCCCAGCAGAACAAGGCGCGCGGTGAGGCCGTGGCCGCGATGAAGGCGGACGGCGTCGAGTACGAGGAGCGCATGGAGCGCCTCCAGGACGTCACCCACCCCAAGCCGCTGGAGGAGCTCCTCTTCCACGCGTACAACACGTACCGAAAGAGCCACCCGTGGGTCGGGGACCATCCGCTCTCCCCCAAGTCCGTCATCCGGGACATGTACGAGCGGGCCATGTCCTTCACGGAGCTGGTCTCCTACTACGAACTGGCCCGCACCGAGGGCATCGTGCTGCGCTACCTGGCCAGTGCCTACAAGACCCTGGAACACAACATCCCCGACGACCTCAAGTCCGAGGACCTCCAGGACCTCATCGAGTGGCTCGGCGAAATGGTGCGCCAGGTCGACTCCAGCCTCCTGGACGAATGGGAGCAGCTGGCCAATCCGGAGGAGATGACCGCCGAGGAGGCTCAGGAGCGGGCCGACCAGGTCAAGCCGGTCACGTCCAACGCGCGCGCCTTCCGCGTCCTCGTCCGCAACGCCATGTTCCGCCGGGTGGAACTCGCCGCCCTCGACCAGGTCGACGAACTGGGCGAGATGGACGCCGAGTCCGGGTGGGACGCAGACGCCTGGGGCGAGGCGATGGACAAGTACTGGGACGAGTACGAGGACCTGGGCACCGGCCCCGACGCCCGCGGTCCCAAGCTGCTGCTGATCGAGGAGGAGCCGGAGAACGGCCTGTGGCGCGTCCGGCAGATCTTCGACGACCCGGACGACGACCACGACTGGGGCATCAGCGCCGAGATCGATCTCACGGCCTCGGACGCCGAGGGCCGTGCCGTGGTCCGCGTCACCGACGTCGGGCAGCTGTGAGCACAGGAGAAGGACACCCATGACGAATCCGGCCGAGAAGCTCGTCGACCTGCTCGACCTGGAGCAGATCGAGGTCAACATCTTCCGTGGCCGCAGCCCGCAGGAGTCCCTGCAGCGCGTCTTCGGCGGCCAGGTGGCCGGGCAGGCGCTGGTCGCGGCCGGGCGCACCACGGAGGGCGACCGGCCCGTGCACTCGCTGCACGCGTACTTCCTGCGCCCGGGAAGGCCGGGCGTGCCGATCGTGTACCAGGTCGAACGGGTCAGGGACGGGCGGTCGTTCACGACCCGCCGGGTCACTGCGGTGCAGCAGGGCCGCACGATCTTCAATCTCACCGCCTCCTTTCACAAGCCTGAGGAAGGGAGCTTCGAGCACCAGTTGCCGCCGGCCCGTGAGGTGCCGGACCCGGAGACCCTGCCGACGGTCGCCGAGGAGATCCGGGAGCATCTGGGGGCGCTGCCCGAGCAGTTGGAGCGGATGGCGCGCCGCCAGCCGTTCGACATCCGTTATGTGGACCGGCTGCGCTGGACGCCCGGGGAGGTCAAGGGCGCCGAGCCGCGCAGCGCCGTCTGGATGCGCGCGGTCGGGCCGCTCGGGGACGATCCGCTGGTGCACACCTGCGCGTTGACGTACGCCAGCGACATGACCCTGCTGGACGCGGTGCGCATCCCGGTCGAACCGCTGTGGGGACCGCGTGGCTTCGACATGGCGTCGCTCGACCACGCGATGTGGTTCCACCGGCCGTTCCGTGCGGACGAGTGGTTCCTCTACGACCAGGAGTCGCCGATCGCGACGGGCGGGCGAGGTCTCGCCCGCGGACGCATCTACGACCTCCAGGGACGCCTGCTGGTGTCCGTCGTCCAGGAAGGACTGTTCCGGGCCCTGTAGGTCACGCCCCGCGGCGGCGCCGGCCGAGCCGACCCAGCAGACCCCGCACCCGCCCCGGCTCGTCCTCCGGCTCGCGCCTCGGCTCCGGCTCCGGCTCCGGCTCCGGCTCCGGCTCCGGCTCCGGCTCCGGCTCCGGCTGGTGAGCGTCTCCCGGTGGTTCCGGTGCTGCTCGCCGGGGTCCGGGGCGGGGCGCCGGCCGGCGCTCGCGTGCCTCGTCCAGGGCCTGGGCGAGATCCGCCCGCAGCCAGCGGATCTCATCCGGGTGGTCCGCCGTCATGATCTCCTCGGCGAGCCGCGCGGCCGGTGAACCGGAAGCGGTGTGCACGGGTGGTCCCGGCCTGAACCGGGCAAGATGGGCGCGCTCGTAGGGATCCGTGACGCAGGCAGCGATGTGGACCGGGTCGAGCAGGGCGGCGACCGCCCCGGCGCGCTCCCACGGGTCCTCGGCATGACGCAGCAGGAATCCCAGGTGCCGGCCCCGCCAGTTCCGGGGGCGGAGGTCGAGGCCCGTCCGCAACTGGTCCCGCAGCCCCTCCGGCATGCGGCCGGTGAGCAGCCGGACGTGCTTCTCGTCGGCCGCGAACTGCTGGATGTCATGGGCGAGATAGAGCCAGACGAGCGCTCGATAGCGGTTCAGATGAAAACGGACGGGAGCCAGCAGCCCGAGGCGGGCCAGGCGGGTGAACCTCTCCGTGGACACCTCCATGAGGGCCGCGGCCTCCCGCGTGCCCACGACGCGCACGCTCTCGTGCAGCGATGCCGGAAAGCCCTCCTCCGCGCGCAGCCGGTCGATCTCGCCCTGCGTCACGCGTCGCCCTCCGCCGCCTTCGTCCGGCACGGTGCGGATGCGCCCCAAGTGCACGCCCAGCTCGAAATCCCGCCGCTTGAGACCCAGTTCTCGAGCCGCGCGGCTCGGCGGGTACGTGCGGTGGTCCGATGGCGCGATGGTGATGCCCGGCATGGTTCGTCTCCCCCGTCGAGTCGTCGGTCGGCAACTGGTCCGGCCGACGGTGCATGGTCGTCCGCTCACGCTGTGTGCGCTTGCGATGACAGAACCGTAGCCGGTCGCACGGACCTCGTGGCGGGCCTGTGGATAACTCGCGGGGGCGAAGAATCCGCAGGTCAGGGGTCTACGAGCGGTGTCCGTTCGGGCTGCCGGGCGTCCACGCCGAGGTGCTCGCCGACCCGGTTGACGAGCAGAGTCATCTCGTACCCGATCTGACCGATGTCGGCTTCCGCCCCGCTGAGCACGCACAGACAGCTGCCACTGCCGGCCGCGGTGACGAAGAGCACCGCGTCATCGAACTCGACCATGGTCTGCCGCACCTGTCCCGCGCCGAAGTGGCGTCCCGACCCCTTGGCGAGGCTGTGCAGCCCGGACGCGACGGCGGCGAGATGCTCCGCGTCCTCGCGCCGCAGCCCCGTGCTCGCTCCGGTCACCAGACCGTCGTTGGACAGGACCAGGGCGTGCCGTACGTCCTCGACACGCCCGGTCAGATCGTCCAGTAGCCAGCCAAGTCCCTGGTTGTTCCCCATGTATTCGGTCTCCCCGTGTGACCAGTCCCCCCGGCAGGAGGATCTCTTGGCCAGCCTTCCCCACGACCGGCGCACGGGCAAGGAGCATGGGGGCATGGCACAGAAGATGACCGACACGGAATGGCGGGACTTCGTCTCGCAGGGCACCCGCACCGGCAAGCTGTCGACGGTCAGGGCCGACGGCAGCCCGCACGTCACACCGATCTGGTTCCTGCTCGACGGACGCGAGGTGGTGTTCAACACCGCGAAGGAGAGTGTGAAAGGACGCAATCTGGCGCGTGACGGCCGGGTCGCGATCTGCGTGGACGACGACCGGCCGCCGTTCGACTTCGTGGTGCTGGAGGGGCGGGCCCGCCTCTCCGAAAACCTCGACGAACTCCGGCTGTGGGCCGGGCGCATCGGCGCCCGCTACATGGGTGAGGAGCGTGCCGAGGAGTTCGGTGCGCGCAACGGCGTGCCGGGCGAACTCCTCGTTCGTGTCGCGATCGACAAGGTCATGGCACTGAAGGCCGTGGCCGACTGACGTCTCCCCGAACCGGGCGGTTCAGCCCACGGAGTCGAGCAGCCGGGCGGTATGCATCCGCCCGGCGTACTCGACGAGGCGGATCAGTACCTCCTTTCCCGAGTCGCGGTCGCGGGCGTCGCAGAGCACGACGGGCGTGCCCTGGTCGAGGTCGAGGGCGCGGGAGACGTCCTGGGCGCCGTAGGCCCGGGCCCCCGCGAAGCAGTTGACGGCCACCACGAACGGGATGTGCCGGTGCTCGAAGTAGTCCACCGCGGGGAAGCAGTCCTCCAGGCGTCGGGTGTCGGCCAGCACGACCGCTCCCAGCGCTCCCTGGGACAGTTCGTCCCACAGGAACCAGAAGCGGTCCTGGCCGGGGGTGCCGAACAGGTAGAGGGACAGTCCGGAGCGGATCGTGATCCGGCCGAAGTCCATCGCGACGGTCGTCGTGACCTTCTGGTCCACGCCGTCGGTGTCGTCCACCAACTGGCCGGCCTCGCTCAGCAGTTCCTCGGTGCGCAGCGGCCTGATCTCACTGACCGCTCCCACCAGGGTGGTCTTGCCCACGCCGAATCCGCCGGCGACGAGTATCTTCAGCGCCAGGGCGGCCGTCTCGTCACCCGTGACGTCGGGGGCCTCGGTGACCATCGATCACTTCTCTCGGGAGTGCCGGCAAGGGTAGGCGTCGGTACGCGCGTGCCGCGGTCCGGCACGACGTCCGCGCACGGCTTCGGTGCGTCCGTGCGAAGTCAGCATCATGACAACGGCGATGTCTTTCCCGGGCGATCGGACCGCTCTTTGCCCGACGCGACCGAAACAGGCCCATCGGTGCACGGAAAGAGACGCCGATCGTCGCAGTGCGACACCGTTGGGTACGGGATGTCTGTTCATCTACAGCGCCCGCAGTCCCGCGATGACCTCGCGCAGGATCCGTTCGTCGGGGAGCTGGGCCGGCGGCACCGGGCGGCTGATGGTGACGCAGCCCAGTTCCAGGAGGTCGCCGAGGAGCACCCGGACGACACCGACGGGGAGGTCGGCGTCCGCGGACAGTTCGGCGACCGACTGCGTCTCCGTGCGGCACAGCTCGATCAGGGTCCGGTGCTCCGGTCCGAGGGCGATGTCGTCGTCGACGTCCGGAGCGCCCGGGTCGAGAGTGACCAGGGCGATGAGGTCGAAGCGCACGCCCGTCGGACCGGGCTTGGTGCGACCGCCGGTCATGGCGTACGGGCGGACGAGCGGACCCGCCTCGCTGTCGTACCACTGGCTGCCCTGGTCCTGCGGGGCGTCCTGGCTGTCCTCGGTCATCTGTCTGGGTCGCCTTCTCGCCTCAGCCCGCGGCGGGTGGCCGCACGCCGATCCTCGGTGCCGTCTGGAGGTGCTCGCCGACGCGTTTGACCAGACGTGCCATCTCGTACGCCACCAGGCCGATGTCGGCGGTCACCGCGGTGAGGACGGCGAGGCAGGAGCCGTCGCCGGCCGCGGCCACGAACAGGAAGCCCTCGTCCATCTCCACCATGGTCTGGCGCACCCCGCCGGTGCCGAAGTGCCGTCCGGCCCCCTTGGCCAGGCTGTGGAAGCCGGACGCCACGGCGGCGAGGTGCTCGGCGTCCTCACGGCCGAGGTCGGTCGAGGCACCCACCGCGAGGCCGTCGTTGGAGAGCACCACGGCGTGCCGTACTTCGTGCACGCGCAGTACCAGGTCGTCCAGCAGCCAGTCGAGTTCGCCGGAACGCTGGCCGGCTCTCATGCTCGGGTCCTGGATCATGCGGGGTCTCCTTCGCTGCTGTCGCCGCCACCGGCCGGTTCCGGCGCGGCACCGCGACCGGGTGGCCGGCCGCTGCCGCGTACCCATCCGTCGCGGTAGGCCGCCATGCGGTCGCGTACAAGTTCGGGGGTGCGCCGGTCGTCGTCGCCCACGCCGGGCGTCCGGTCCGTGTCCTCGGTGCGTCGTTCGCGCAGTTGGGGCGCGAGATTGGCCTGCCGCACCCGGCGCGGGAGGTCTTCCGAGGCTTCGGGGTCGTCCTGGGGACGGTGCAGGCGCAAGGTGGCCACTCCGGGGGGCGGGGTTTCGGAGCCGTTCTGCGCCGCGGTCGGTACCGGAGCCACCAGAGCGGGACGGTCTCCGGTGGGTGGGACGGCCTCTTGCAGCCGGGGGGCGTCGGGTACGCGTGTGTACTCGCGTTCCGGCTCCGGCGTCTTGTCGGCGGAACGTTCCGGCGCGCCGGAGTGCAGCAGCGGGGTGGGCAGCAGCACCACCGCCGTGGTGCCCCCGTACGGCGAGGTGCGCAGGTGCACCTTGATGTCGTGCCGTGCCGCGAGCCGGCTGACCACGAACAGGCCGAGGCGGTCGCTGTCGAACAGGTCGAGGGCCTCGGACTGCTCGATGCGGCGGTTCGCCTCGGTGAGCGTGTCCTTGCCCATGCCCAGGCCGCGGTCCTCGACCTCAATCGCATAGCCGTTGCCGACGGGTTCTCCGGTGATGCGCACACGCGTGTGCGGGGGCGAGAACTGTGCGGCGTTCTCCACGATCTCGGCGAGGAGGTGTGTGAGGTCGGCGACGGCCGCGCCGACGACCATGGCCGCGGGCAGCTGCCGTACCTCCACGCGCGCGTAGTCCTCGACCTCGGAGACGGCCGCGCGGACCACGTTGGTCAGCGGGACCGGCATGCGCCAGGCCCGACCGGGGGCCGCTCCGGAGAGGATGATCAGGCTCTCCGCGTGCCGCCGCATACGGGTGGTGAGGTGATCGAGGCGGAACAGGTCACTCAGTTCATTGGGGTCCTCGGAGCGGCGTTCCATGCTGTCGAGCAGGCTCAGTTGGCGGTGGACGAGGACCTGGCTGCGGCGGGCGAGGTTGACGAAGACGCCCGAGATTCCGCTGGCGAGTTCGGCGCGCTCGACCGCGGCGCGCAGGGCGGCGCGGTGCACGCTGCCGAGCGCCTCGGCGACCTGGCCGGTCTCGTCCTCCGCGGGCGGCCCGGCCGGCGCCTCGGCGCGGACGTCGATCTCCTCGCCCGCGCGCAGCTTCCGCATGGCTTCGGGGAGTTTGCGGCGGGCGATCTCCAGGGCGCCGTTGCGCAGGCTCACCAGCTCGACGACGAGGCCGCGTCCGATGCGGACGGAGATGACCAGGGACGCGGCGACGGCGGCGAGGCCGAAGACAACGGCGGCGCCCGCGGGAGTCAGCAGTCCGCGGGTGAACGGGTCGGCCCGGTCCGCGACACCGCGTGCGGCGTCCTGCTCGACGGTGCGCATGCCGTCCCGTACGCGCGTGTGCGCCCTGTCCCAGTCGGCCGAGGGGGCGGCGGCCAGGGCCCGCAAGCCCGTGCCGCTCGTCAGGATCTCGTCCTCGAGGGTGCCCAGTGCGGCGTAGTCACCGCCCTCGGCGAGGGTCCGCCAGGCCGCGCGTTCGTCGCCGCGCAGGTCCGCGACGGCAGAATCGGTAAGGGTACGACGGGTGTCTACGGCGCCGGTGAACAGCCGCAGCCGCTCGCCGTCCAGGCCGCCCGCCAGGCGGGCGCTGGCCAGCAGGACCTCCTCCTGGGCCAGGGCCTCGCCGGCACGGGAGAACTCCAGCAGGACGCGCGCGTCGGAGCCGAGTTCGGCGTCCTGGATGCCGCTGAGGGCGCCGCCCACGCCGAACGCCTTGGAGATCGTCTCCGTGTAGCGGTCGTACGTCTCGTCCCACTCGGCGCGGCGGTCGAGCACGGCGGTCCGCAGCGGGCGCAGTCGCTCGGCGCCCGTGACGAAGGCGTCGAGCCTCTGGGGCACCCCTCGGGGAAGGTCCTGCCCGTCGGCGACGGTGTTGCTGTCGCCGAGCCGCAGCCGGGCCAGCGCCCGGTCCGTGCGTTGCGCACGGTCCTCCAGGGCACCCGCGTGCCCGGCGGACGGGTCGGTCGCGTGCTGTACGGCGGCGGCGCGCTCCGACTGGAGTGCGGAGACCGCTTCCGCGACGGGGGTCCGCACCTCGGAGTCGACGCGTTGCAGCTGCCGCAGCCGGGAGACGTCCTGCACGGTGCTGACCGTGGCGAAGGCCCACAGCGCGAGCAGGGACACGACCGGCACCATCAGCAGACAGACGATCTTGGCGCGCACCGTGCGCGGTCGGATGCGCCAGCCGTCGGCACGGGGCCGCACGCCCTCCGAGGCCCTGCCTCCGGCCTCGTGCGGGCCCTCGTCCGCCGGTGGCCCGGCGTGCGCGCGCCGGCCGCGTACGGGAGGTGAAGGAGGCGACTCGGCGCCTGACGTCGGGGTCCTACGGGGTGTACGCATGGCCTCCTCGATCGGAAGGGTTCTCGGGGGCTGCCGGTGCGCGGGCGCCGTCAGCGGGCGACGCTCTCCACGGGCCGCTGCGCCGAGGCGGACGCCTCGCGCTCCCCCGCCGTCGGCGACAGCGCCACGAAGGCCGAGGTGAGGAAGAGATAGGACCCGAGGCCGACGGCGAGGGGGAAGACGAACTGCATCGCCGTGGCCCCGGGCAGGACTTCGCCGGACGGGGTGACCTGCACGCGCACCGCGAACATCCCGGTGTAGTGCATGCTGCTCACCGCCGCGCCCATGACGAGGGAGGCGACGGTGACCGCCACGGGCGACTTGATGTTGAGCGCCGCCCACAGGGCCGCGGTCGCCGCGACCACGGCGATCACGACGGAGAGGGCGACACGCGCCGGGTCGTACGTCACGTCACCGTGCAACCGCACGGCGGCCATTCCGAGGTAGTGCATGCTCGCGACCCCGAGCCCGGTGGTGAGCCCGCCGAGCAGGAGGGCGCGGACCCGGTCGCGGCCGTAGCCGACGGCGAAGACGCCGGCGCTCACCACGACCATCGCGACCAGCAGGCTGAGGACGGTCAGCGGTACGTCGTAACGGATCTCGGTGCCGCTGACGCTGAAGCCGAGCATGGCCACGAAGTGCATGGTCCAGATGCCCGTACCGATGGCCGAGGCGGCCGTGACGAGCCAGTTGCGGCGTGAGCGCCCCGTGGCGCCGAGCGCACGGACGGTGCAGCGGAGCCCGAGGGCGGCGCCTATGCAGGCCATCACGTACGACAGCACGGGGGTCAGCCAGCCGAAGGCGGCGTGGTCCAGGTGTCCCATGGCCCCGGGACGCTAGTCGGGGCAGGGGCACACAAAGGGGGCGCGTTTCGAAAGGTGCTGGAATATGACACAGATATGTTCCTGAACGATCGCGTCACGTTCGAACATGCGCGCCGACGCGTCCTCCGCAGCGGTGAGGGATCATGCGGAACATGAGCGACGACCGCACACACGTCCAGGAATTCTTCGCCGCCCGCGCCGCCGCCTGGGACAGCCGGTTCCCCGACGACGGTCCCGCCTACACGGCCGCGGTGGCCGAACTCGGTCTGCGCGAAGGCGATCGCGTCCTCGACGCCGGCTGCGGCACCGGACGCGCCCTGGCGCCGCTGCGCGCCGCCGTGGGGCCGTCCGGAGTCGTCCTCGGGGCGGACCTGACCCCGGCCATGCTCGCGGCGGCCGTACGGGCGGGGCGGGACCGTGACGCGCGACTGCTGCTCACCGACGTGGCCGCGCTGCCGGTGCGCTCGGAGTCCCTGGACGCCGTCTTCGCGGCGGGCCTGATCGCCCACCTGCCCGAACCGGGCCGCGGTCTGCGGGAATTGGCGCGGGTGGTGCGCCCGGGCGGGAGGCTGGCCTTGTTCCACCCGATCGGCCGGGCGGCGCTCGCCGCCCGGCAGGGGAGGCGGATCACCCCCGACGATCTGCGCGCGGAGCCCCGTCTTCGTCCGCTTCTGCACGGTTCGGGATGGCGTACGACGTCGTACGTCGACGAGGACTCCCGGTTCCTCGCCCTGGCCGTGCGGGAGAGCTGACCGCCGGACCCCGCGGCAACGGTCCGGCCTTCGCCCCGCCCCGCCTCTTCTGCCGTCGAAGCTCCAACTCTACGTTGAGTAGCAGCGGATGAACGATCGGCGAGGAAAGACACCACGCAGGGGGAAGGTGGTCACAGTGTTCGACAAAGTCCGCAAGTCCTGGGCCGGGTTCCGGACGGCCGCACGCACGGAGCAGAGCACCGGCAAGACCAAACGCACGCACAACCTGTTCGAGGCGGCCGCCGCCTACGTGTCGGCGTGCGCGGAGGACGACCAGGAGCGGATCGACGAGGCGGCGGGCTGGGTGTCGCCGGAGGCGCTGTCCTTCGGGGTGAACGAGCTCGCCTGCCGGGCGGTGATCGCGTTGGCCCGCGAGCGCGACGAGTCGCCGCGGACCGTCGCCCGTACGCTCCTGGGACTGCCGATGGCCTGACGTACCCGTACAGGGCGGTCGAATTCGCCCCGTCCAGCCGGATCGCCGCAGTTCCGGCTGGTCCGGGGAGTCGTGACAAGGCCCTCCCCGTCGCACTAGGGTGCGCGCCGTTGGACGAACACCTGGGGAGGCTGGGATGGCCGGGACGGACGAGACCGCTGTCGCCGCCGCGGACGATGCGCTCTACGTCCTCACGGCGGTGCTGCTGACGCCCGCGCAGTTCCCGAGTGTGCTGGGCGACGACTATCCGGAGGCCTGCTCGGCGCTCGGTCTCGCACCGCTCGCCGACGGGTACGGCCTGGTGCTCGGCCAGGACGGCGCCGGCGCCCGGTGGACCGTCGCCACCGACGACGTGTCGCTGGTCGCCGTCGCCATCGCCTCCTGGGACTGCGGGATGGAGTACGACCTGTCGCCCGACGAGCGGTCCGTCGTCGCCGCGCTGCCGGGTTGGCCCCTGGCGGTCGCCGTGGCCGCGCCCGGCGTGCCCGCCCCGCACGATCCGGATCCCGACCCGGCGGACGGTCCCCCGCTGTGTCCGCCCGACACCAGCAACTGGGGGCCGGCCCAGCGGCGGCTCGGCGCCGACGAGATCGCGCTCCAGTGGGCGGTGTGGCGGGAGCAGATCGACGACGCGGAGTTCGTGACGCCCGACGGTTCCGCCGGGGACGCCGAGGGCGAGCGGGGCGAGGAGACGAGCCCGGGACGCGGCGGCATCCGGCGGGTCCTCGCCGAGGCACGCGCGTACGTGGACACCCCGCCGCCCCTCGGACGTGTCCGCTCGTCGTTCGCCACGGGAGAGGCGCGGACGCTGCGCGCCGACGGTCCGGGCTGGTCCCTGGTGGCCAGGACCGACGACATCGCGTTCGTGCTGCTGGACGACGCGCCCGGCGAGGTCCTGCCGGTGGGCCGGGGCCCGGAACTTCCGGGCCTGCTGGAGGCGCTCGACAGGATGGCCGTACGGCCGATCTGAGACGGCGGCGGGCACGGCCCGCGACGGGCCCGGCCGACGGGCGAACGCGCACGCCGGCCCAGCAGGGGATCGTCGCGTGCCAGGGCACTCATGCGTGCCGGGTGTGGCAGGGGTGCGAATTGGGCCCTCGGCCAGGCGGGCGTCAGCTGCGCCGGCAGGGGCTGGGTCTGGGTCTGTCGGGAAGGCGTCCGGGACGCCTCGGAGTCGGCCGTCAATGCTCGCCCTGAAGCCGCTGGGCCTCCTTTTCAGATGTCATACGGATCATCGTGACGTCCGGTCGGGTCCGGCTCGAAGGCATCTCTTCGGCGCGACCCGACTGCCGTGCGGCGCACCGCTTTTCAGGCCACGCGGCCTGTTGCCGGATCCCATACGCGGACCACTCCGTATGTGGTTCGGATCTATGGCTGGCGGGCGCGGCCGGCCGCACCATGGGGCAGCCCTCGGCTCCGCTCACTTCCCTCACCCGGTACGCCCTGGAGGCCCTGATGCGCCCGTCCCTCGGAGTTCCCGCACTCTCCGCCGCTCTCGTGGCGGCAGTCCTCGCCGCGCCGACGCCCGCTCTGGGCACGGAGGGCGGCGCCGGCCACTGCGCCCGCCAGGAACGGGTGCGTGTGCCGGGTGCGGAGCTCCAGCGCAGCGCCTGTCTCGCCGATCTGACCACCACGGGGCTGGCCGGAACCCCCTACACGGACATGGCCGACCAGGCGGGACTGACCGCCGGCGCCACCCGCACACCGTCCGGGGTGCCCGGCGTCCAGGTCGACGGCTACTTCCCTGACTCCTCGCGCTTCAACGCCACGCACGGCTGGCAGCACGACGCGCAGTTCGTGATCCGGCTGCCGGACCGCTGGAACGGCGGCCTCGTCGTCACCGGGGCGCCGGGCACCCGCAGGCAGTACGCGACCGACAAGGCGATCTCCGACCAGGTGCTGGCCCGGGGATTCGCGTACGCCGCGACCGACAAGGGCAACAACGGCACCGACTTCTACCTCGACGGCACCCGTCCCGGGGACGCGGTCGCGGAGTGGAACGCACGCACGACGCAGCTGACCCGCGCGGCCCGGAAAGCGGTGGCGCAGCGCTACGGACACGCCCCGCGCCGCACCTACATGACCGGCATCTCCAACGGCGGTTACCTCACCCGCTGGCAGTTGGAGAACCACCCCGAGCTGTACGACGGCGGCG
This sequence comes from Streptomyces cadmiisoli, assembly GCF_003261055.1. Lineage (NCBI taxonomy): Bacteria > Bacillati > Actinomycetota > Actinomycetes > Kitasatosporales > Streptomycetaceae > Streptomyces > Streptomyces cadmiisoli. The sequence goes on along the minus strand of NZ_CP030073.1, from coordinate 7,505,930 downwards.
TGGACTGGGAGGGGGCGCTGTGGACGGCGGACGGACCCAACCTGCTCACCTCCCTGCCGCAGGCGGTGGCCTGGTCGCTCGGCTCGGCGTCCGACGAGGACCTGTACGCCGCCGGCTTCGCGCCGGGCTCGGAGTTCCTGTGGCCGTACCACCAGCGGGCCTACTGGGGCGTCACGCAGAAGACCTACCGGGCGGAGTTCGATCCGGCCTATGATCCCCGCTGCCCCGGCCCGTCCGCCGATACGACGCTCGAGGAGATCCTGGCGCCGTGCGCGTCCGACGCGACGTACGACTACGCCTCGCGTCCCGCGTCCGTGCGGCGCGCCGTGGCCCGGGTGGCGCTGACCGGGCGGATCCAGCGGCCGCTCATCACCCTGCACGGCGACCTGGACACGCTGCTGCCGAAAGCCGCCGACTCCGACGTCTACGCACGGATGATCGACACCCGTGGGCGTGGTTCGCTGCACCGGTACTACACGATCCAGGGCGGTACCCACGTCGACGGGCTGTACGACACCCACCCGGACCGGCTGCGGCCGATCCTGCCCTGCTACCGGTCGGCGTTCGACACGCTGGTCGCCTGGGTGGAGCGCGGCACCCGTCCGCCCGCGGACCGGGTCGTCGAACGGCCCACGGGCGGTGATGTGGTCGACTCGTGCGCGCTGGACGGCGGGACCGCTGCCCGGCGGTAGGACGTCAGCGGCCGAGCTCCTTTCGCCCCACGCGGCGCAGCCTGCGCCGCTGCGCGGGGTCGAGCGCGAGGTAGGCGGCGGCCGGGACACCCAGGATGATCAGCAGCGCGGCCCACCAGGGCAGCCAGATCAGCAGGATGAGCCCGGCCGCCACACCACCTGCGGCGATCTTCGTCTTCTTCGACATGTGCGTCGCCTCCTTCGCGGCCACTGCCGCTCTCTGCTCTGAAAACGGGCCCGTGCCGTCGGCGGTTCCGGATCGCGACCCTGAGACATCCCCGACGCCCGACCCTTACCCATCCCTGACATCCGGCAAGTGATCCGGGTCATAGCCGTTTCGTGCGGGGTCGGTCCGCGATGTGTCGTATCCTCGGCGATTCCGAACCCAGGTAGTCAAATTTGAGGAATGCGGACATCGCTGTGCAGAGGACCCCTGCGGCATCCCCCTCCGACCTCTTCGAACCGGCCCGCTGCTGTGCGGTGTTCCTGCCCGGCGATCCCGCCCGCACGGGCCGTGTGGCCTTCTGGCGGGACGGCGGCACACCGCCGGTCGTCGAGGGCGGCACCGTCGCCGACCTGGACGTGGTCGCGCCCCGCGGGACAGGCGTGGAACTGGTACGCGTATCCGCTCTCGTACTCCCGGTGCGCGCCGCGCTGCCCGTGCTCACGCGTGCGCGTGTGACGGCGGAGGGACACCGGTCGGCCGTGTTCTGGGGCGCGGCCTCGCTGCTGGCCCTTCAGTTCGCCGCGCGCGGACTGCTGCTGCCCGGCCTGTCGTCCGGCGATCACGACGCCTGGCGGATGGGGCCCCTGCGCCCGGAGGACGTCGACAGCGTCCGCCGGCTCGCCGCCGCGATGCCGCCCGAGGCGCACGCCGTACCGCTCGCCCCTGGCGCGCCGCTGCGCCTGCCCGCCCCCGAACACCTGCTGCGGGCCTTCCTCGACGCGACAGCCGACGTACTGCCCCGTTCCCCGGCCGCACAGCTCGTGACGGGCGGACCGGCCTACGCCGCGAACGAGCCGCAGCACCTCCCCGGCCACCGGGCATGGGCCGCCGATGTCGCGGCGGGCAACGACGCGGGCGTCCGGATCTCCCTGCGGATCGAGGTACGGAATCTGACGGCAGGCGCGCCGGACGAACCGGAGCCGACCTTCCGAGCCGTGCTCCAGGTGCACAGTGCGAGCGATCCCGCCCTGGTCGCGGACGCCGCGGAGGTCTGGGCCCACAACGATGTGACGCAGGGCGCCTTCGGTCCGCGCGCGCGGATGGACGTCCTCCTCTCGCTGCGCCGGGCGGCCCGCGCCTGGCCCGCGCTGACGCCCCTGCTGTCCGCCCCGGTGCCGGATGCCGTCGAACTCGCCGACGAGGAGGTCACGGAGCTTGTAGGCGAGGGCGCGGCGGCCCTCGCCGGCAGCGGCGTGGACGTCCACTGGCCCAGGGAACTGACCCGCGAGCTGACCGCCCGTGCCGTCGTGGGTCCCGCGGACGACGGGACGGCCGCGCGCCGGCTCGCCGCGGACACGCCGTCGTTCCTGTCCGCCGACGCGCTGCTCGCCTTCGACTGGTGGTTCGCCCTGGGCGAGCAGCGGCTCACGCGCGCGGAACTGGACCGCCTCGCCGAGGCGAACCGGCCCGTGGTGCGGCTGCGCGACCAGTGGGTGCTGATCGACCCTCAGGAGGTGCGCCGCGCCCGCGCCCAGCGGGATCGGAAGGTCACGCCCATCGACGCGCTCGGTGCCGCCCTGACGGGCTCGACCGAGGTGGACGGCCGCCGGGTCGAGGTGCAGCCGACCGGGTGGCTGGCCGCGTTGCGCGAGCGGCTCGCGGATCCGGAGGCTCAAGAACCTGTCGCACAGCCCGCCGCGCTCGCCGCGGAACTGCGCGACTACCAGCGGCGGGGTCTGAGCTGGCTCGCCGGGATGACGTCCCTCGGACTGGGCTGCTGTCTCGCCGACGACATGGGACTCGGCAAGACGATCACACTGATCGCCCTGCATCTGCACCGGCAGTCCGACCCGTCGGCCGCCGGACCGACGCTCGTGGTCTGCCCGACGTCCCTGATGGGCAACTGGCAGCGCGAGATCGAGAGGTTCGCGCCCGGCACGCCCGTGCGTCGTTTCCACGGGTCGCGGCGTGCCCTGGACGACCTGGCCGACGGTGAGTTCGTCCTCACCACGTACGGCACGATGCGCCTCGACTCGGGCCGACTGGCCGAGGTGCCGTGGGGCCTGGTGGTTGCGGACGAGGCCCAGCACGTGAAGAACCCGTACTCGGAGACCGCGCGCCGGCTGCGTTCCATCGGCGCACGCGCGCGTGTGGCGCTCACCGGAACGCCGGTGGAGAACAACCTGTCCGAACTGTGGGCCGTCCTCGACTGGACGACCCCGGGGCTGCTGGGCCGGCTCGGCGCCTTCCACACGCGCTACGCGCAGGCCGTGGAGAGCGGTCGCGACCCGGCGGCCGCGGAGCGCCTCACCCGGCTGGTCCGTCCCTTCCTGCTGCGCCGTCGGAAGTCGGATCCGGGTATCGCCCCCGAGCTGCCCCCGAAGACGGAGACCGACCGCGCCGTGTCGCTCACCGCGGAGCAGGCGGGCCTGTACGAGGCGGTCGTGCGGGAGACGCTCGCCGAGATCTCCGACGCCGACAGCATGGCGCGGCGCGGACTGATCGTGAAGCTGCTGACCGCTCTGAAGCAGATCTGCAACCATCCCGCGCAGTACCTGAAGGAGGAGCGGCCGAGAATCGCCGGCCGCTCCGGGAAGCTGGACCTGCTGGACGAGCTGCTCGACACGATCCTCGCCGAGGGGGCGAGCGTGCTCGTCTTCACGCAGTACGTGGGGATGGCCCGCATCGTCGAACGGCACCTCGCCGACCGGGGTGTCCCCTGCCAGTTCCTGCACGGCGGCACGCCCGTACCGGAGCGCGAGGCCATGGTGAGCCGATTCCAGGACGGTGAGGTCCCGGTCTTCCTGCTGTCGCTGAAGGCCGCGGGCACGGGCCTGAACCTCACCAGGGCCGAGCACGTCGTGCACTACGACCGCTGGTGGAACCCCGCCGTCGAGGCACAGGCCACCGACCGGGCGTACCGCATCGGCCAGGACCGGCCGGTCCAGGTGCACCGGCTGATCGCGGAGGGAACGATCGAGGACCGGATCGCAGACATGCTCACCCGCAAGCGGGCGCTGGCCGACGCGGTGCTCGGCTCCGGCGAGGCCGCGCTGACGGAACTGACGGACGCGGAACTGGCCGGACTGGTGGAGCTGCGAGGGACCGTGCGATGAGCGACCACGACGACGAGCAGACCCATTCGCCGGAGCGCACGTTCGCCGCGCTGCCGCCCGCGCACGGGAGGGGCTTCGCGGTGACCTGGTGGGGCCGGGCCTGGCTCGGGGCCCTGGAGGACGCGGCGCTGGACCCGGCCCAGGTGAAGACGGGCCGCCGGCTCGCCCGGGCCGGCGCCGTGGGCGCGGTGTCGGTGCGGCCGGGCCGCATCACCGCGGTCGTCCAGGACCGCGACGGCACGGGGCACCGGGCCGATGTGCTGCTGGAGCAGCTGAGCGCCGAGCAGTGGGACCGCTTCCTGGAGATGGCGGTGGAGCGGGCCGGCCATGTCGCCGCGCTGCTCGACCGGGAGATGCCGCCGGACCTGGTGGAGGACGCGGCGGCGGCCGGCATCGAACTCCTCCCGGGCATGGGCGATCTGGAGCCCGAGTGCGACTGCGGCGCCTGGGACCAGTGCGGGCACACGGCGGCGCTGTGCTACCGGACGGCGCGACTGCTCGACGAGGACCCGTTCGTCCTGCTCCTGCTGCGCGGACGTGGTGAACGCGCCCTGCTGGACGACCTCCAGGAGCGCTCCGTCAGGCCCGCCGAACGACCGGCCGAGCCGGACCCGGCCGCGGTGGACGCCGCGGAAGTGTGGGCGGCGGCGGACCTCCTGCCGGCGCTGCCCGGACTGCCCGGACTTCCGGCGGAGCCCGGCACCCCTCCCCCGCTGGACACCGAGGTACCGCCCCCGGCCGGAACCGACCCGTCCGCCCTGGAGTACCTCGCGGCCCGCACCGCCGGGACGGCGCATCTGATGCTGGCCGAGGCACTGCGCACCGCCGTCGGCCCCGCCACCGAACCGAGGTCCGTCCGAGCCCCGGACCTGACGGTCGCCCAGGACGCCGTGCGGCTCGCCGCGGGGTCCGCCGACCGGACGACGGTGCGACGGCTCGCCGAGGGCTCCGGACGCGGCCGGGACGAACTGGCTCTGGCCGTACTGGCATGGCGGCACGGCGGGGTGGCCGGGCTGTCGGTGCTGGAGGAGGAGTGGACGGTACGGGACGAGGCCCTCGCACGCGCGCGTACGGCCCTGGAAGAGGCCTGGGACGACGGCGAACGGCCGACGCTGCGCGCCCGCGCCAACCGGTGGACGGTCGTCGGCGGGCACGGCCAGCTGCGGTTGGGCCGTGACGGCCGGTGGTGGCCGTTCCGCAAGGAGCGCGGCCGATGGGTTCCGGCGGGCGGCGGGGTCCAGGACCCGGCCACCGCGCTGGCCACGGCGGACCGAGGGGCCGCCGAGGAGGCCTGAGCACCGACGGGCCGGCCCCGCGGCGGCCGATACGCCGGGACCGGTCGGCGGACGGAACATCTCATCGGGGTGATCGCATCGGGGTCGGCGCCCGGCTGGCGCGCGGAACCCGAACCTGATGCACACGCTCCGTCCGTAGTGCCGCACGCGCGTACGCCATGACGGACGAGGGGTCCCGGTCCGGTCCCCGCACGGAACCAGGGCCCGGTCCGTCGTTCCGCCGGACCGGCGCTAGGGCAGCGAATCGAGCGGCAGCGACGGAATCAGCGACTCCAGACCGCTCGGCAGCTCGGAGGGCAGCTCTGTGGGGAACTGCGACGGCAGGGACGGCAGCCCACTCGGCAGTTCGGTCGGCAGTTCCGTGGGCAGTTCCGTGGGGATGCCGAACGACGGCGCCGTCGACGGGCTCGTGCTGGTCCCGGCGCCGGGCTGCCGGCCGGGTGAGTCGTCGCTCCCCGACGACATCAGCAGGACGACGGCGACGATCACTGCCGCGGCCACCAGCCCCGCCACCGCCAGGAGCACGGAGCCGCGCCGCCTTCGCGGCGGCTCCGGGCGGTACGACGTCGGTCCGAAACCGCCGCCGGGAGGCGGCGTGTCATCCGGCGGGCGGGGCGGTACGGGCGGCAGGGCCATGCCGTCCAGGGTCGCGGCACGGACGGCCGGTCCGCGACCCCGATCCGGAGATCGACACGTACTCATGTCGTGGATCGCACGATTCCGCGGCATTCCGCATGGCGGACGCCGCGAGCGGCACGTCAGCCGCGCGCCCCCAGCAGGTGGTCCATGGCCAGCTGGTCGAGCTGCTCGAAGGCCATGCCGCGCGCGGCGGCCGCGTCCACGTCGAACTCCTCGAAGGCAGCGCGGTCGGCGAGCAGCGCCGCCAGGCCGTCCGCCGCGGTGGGCTGGGCCAGCTCGTCGAGGCGCGCGGCGCGCAGGGCCTGCTGGACCTCCGGGTCGGCCCGGAACGCGGCCGAGCGCTCCTTGAGGATGAGGTAGTTGCGCATGCAGCCCGCGGCCGACGCCCACACGCCGTCCAGGTCCTCGGTCCTCGGCGGCTTGAAGTCGAAGTGGCGGGGGCCCGCGTAGCCGGAGCTCTCCAGGAGGTCGACCAGCCAGAAGGCGGAGCGCAGGTCGCCGGCGCCGAAACGCAGGTCCTGGTCGTACTTGATGCCGGACTGGCCGTTGAGGTCGATGTGGAACAGCTTGCCCGCCCACAGGGCCTGCGCGATGCCGTGCGGGAAGTTCAGGCCGGCCATCTGCTCGTGCCCGACCTCGGGGTTGACGCCGTAAAGCTCCGGGCGCTCCAGGCGCTCGATGAACGCCAGGGCGTGGCCGACGGTCGGCAGCAGGATGTCGCCGCGCGGCTCGTTCGGCTTGGGCTCGATCGCGAAGCGCAGGTCGTAGCCCTGGGAGGTCACGTACTCGCCGAGGAGGTCGAACGCCTCCTTCATGCGGTCCAGCGCGTCCCGCACGTCCTTGGCGGCACCGGACTCCGCGCCCTCGCGGCCACCCCAGGCGACGTACACCTCGGCGCCCAGTTCGGCGGCGAGGTCGATGTTGCGGATCGTCTTGCGCAGCGCGTAGCGGCGTACGTCACGGTCGTTGGCGGTGAACGCGCCGTCCTTGAACACGGGGTGCGTGAACAGGTTGGTGGTGGCCATCGGCACCTTCATGCCGGTGGCGTCCAGGGCCTGCCGGAATCGCTTGATGTGCGACTCGCGCTCGGTGTCGGAGGACCCGAACGGGATCAGGTCGTCGTCGTGGAAGGTGACTCCGTGGGCACCGAGCTCGGCCAGGCGCTGCACCGTCTCGACGGGGTCGAGGGCGCTCCGCGTGGCGTCGCCGAACGGGTCCCTTCCCTGCCAGCCGACGGTCCACAGGCCGAAGGTGAACCTGTCGTCGGGGGTGGGCTGGTAGTTCATGCCGCGGCTCCCTTGCTCGCTTGCGAGTGTTGCGCACGACCATTTCGTCATGGCGCTTTACAAATTAGTATGCAGTCACACCGCTGGGAAGAGAAAAGATGTCCCGGGCCGGGACGGGACTCACAGGAACCCGTCCCACCACGGCCACGGGACCGCAGAGCCGCAGAAAAAGGGAGAGCCCGATGTCAGCAGCCGAGGGTCCGCTCGTCGTCGGCGTGGACACGTCCACCCAGTCCACGAAGGCACTGGTCGTCGACGTGGCCACCGGCCGGGTGGTGGCCGCCGGCCAGGCACCGCACACCGTGTCGTCCGGGGCGGGCCGCGAGAGCGATCCGCGGCAGTGGTGGGACGCCCTGTGCGAGGCGCTGCGCCAGTGCGGCGAGGCCGCCCACGAGGCCGCCGCGGTGTCGATCGGCGGGCAGCAGCACGGCCTGGTGACGCTGGACGCCGCGGGCGAGCCGGTACGGCCCGCCCTGCTGTGGAACGACGTGCGGTCGGCTCCGCAGGCCCGCCGGCTGACCGAGGAACTGGGTGGCGCGAAGTTCTGGGCGGACCGCACCGGCAGCGTGCCCACCGCGTCCTTCACCGTGACGAAGTGGGCCTGGCTCGCCGAGCACGAGCCGGACGCGATCCGCGCGACGAAGGCCGTGCGGCTCCCCCACGACTACCTCACCGGGCACCTGACCGGACAGGGCACCACCGACCGCGGTGACGCCTCCGGGACGGGCTGGTGGGCGGCCGGCAGCGAGGCGTACGACGAGGAGATCCTCGCGCGCGTGGGCCTCGACCCGGCGCTGCTGCCGCGTGTGGTCCGGCCCGGCGAGATCGCGGGCACCGTGCGCGACAGCCACGACCTGCCGTTCTCCAAAGGCACCCTGGTCGCCGCCGGCACCGGTGACAACGCGGCCGCGGCCCTCGGCCTCGGGCTGCGCCCCGGCATGCCGGTGCTCAGCCTCGGCACCTCGGGCGTCGTCTACGCGGTCTCGCGGCACCGCCCCAGCGACCCGTCCGGCACGGTGGCCGGCTTCGCCGACGCGCGCGGCGACTGGCTGCCGCTGGCCTGCACCCTGAACTGCACCCTGGCCGTCGACCGGGTGGCGGCGCTGCTCGGCCTGGACCGCGAGGCCGTGGAGCCGGGCACGACCGCCACCCTGCTCCCCTTCCTGGACGGCGAGCGCACCCCCGACCTGCCGAACGCCTCGGGGCTGCTGCACGGCCTGCGCCACGACACGACCGGGGGCCAGCTCCTCCAGGCCGCGTACGACGGGGCCGTGCACTCCTTGCTGGGCGCGCTGGACCTGGTCCTCGACGAGGACGCGGACCGCTCGGAGCCACTGCTGCTGATCGGCGGCGGCGCCCGGGGCAGGGCGTGGCAGGAGACCGTGCGCCGGCTGTCCGGGCGGCCGGTCCAGGTCCCCGACGCCAAGGAGCTGGTGGCGCTCGGCGCCGCGGCGCAGGCGGCGGGCCTGCTCACCGGCGAGGACCCGGCCGCGGTCGCCCGGCGCTGGAACACCACCAGCGGCCCGGTGCTCGAAGCGGTCGAGCGGGACGACGAGACGCTGGCCAGGATCTCCGGGGTACTCTCCGACGCGGCCCCGCTGCTGGAGCGGGCCCCCAGGACCGCCTGAGGACGGACGCAGGCATGACCGCACCTCTGCACGAAACCCACCCCTCCGGTCCCGGGCGCGCGCTGCCCGACACCCAGCAGGGCATGCGGCGCCGCAATCTGGCCCGTGTGATGCACACGGTCAGCGCCGAGGGTCCGCTCTCCAGGGCCGCCGTCGCCTCGCGCATCGGTCTGACCCGTGCGGCGGTGTCGACCCTCGTCGACGAGTTGATCCGTACCGGTCTCCTGGAGGAGCTGGGTCCCGAACGGCCCGTCCGGGTCGGCCGGGGCCGGCCCGGCTCCGCGCTCGCCGTGAGCGAGCGCGGGCCGGCCGGCCTCGGCGCCGAGATCGGCGTCGACCACCTCGCGGTCTGCGCGGTCGACCTGCGCGGCCGGCTGCGCGCGAGGGCCGTCCGGCACGGCTCCAATCGCGGCCGCTCCCCCGCACCGGTGATCGAGGAACTGACCCGGCTGGTACGCCGCGTGGTCGCCGAGGCGGACGAGGAAGGGCTGTGGCCGGCCGGGCTCGCCGTGGCCGTACCCGGCCTGGTGGCGGGCGACGCGCGGACCGTCGTACGGGCCCCGAACCTCGACTGGGAGGACATCGACCTCGGCGCGCTGCTCCCCGCGGAGCTGCCGCCCACCGTGGACAACGAGGCCAACTTCGGTGCCCTGGCCGAACTCTGGCTGGGCGAGGGAACCCCGCGGGACTTCCTGCACGTGTCCGCCGAGATCGGCATCGGTGCCGGTGTGGTCGTCGACGGGCGCCTGCTGCGCGGAACACGCGGGTTCGCGGGCGAGTTGGGCCATGTGCCGGTCCGGCCGGACGGGCCGCGGTGCGCGTGCGGCGGACGCGGCTGTCTGGAGCAGTACGCGGGCGAGGAGGCGGTGCTGCGCGCCGCGGGTCTGGAACCGGACGGGGACCGGGTCGGACTGCTCGCCGCGCGTGCCACCGACGGTGACGAGAACGTACGCCGGGCGCTGAGCGATGCGGGCGAGGCGCTCGGAGTCGCTCTGACGGGGGCCGTGAACCTGCTCGACCCCGAAAGTGTCGTGCTGGGCGGGGCGCTGGCCGGACTGGCGCCGTGGCTGCTGCCCTCACTGCGGTCCGAACTGGCCCGGCGCACGGCGGGACCGGCCTGCCCGGTGTCGGTGTCCCGCCTCGGGTCCGAGGGGCCGTTGCTCGGTGCCGCGCACTCGGTGGTGCGCGCCGTGCTCGACGATCCCGCGGCCGTGGCGGAACGCGACCCGGGCTGAGGAAGCGGCACCGCCACTCGTTCGGGTGGGCGACTTTTCCACAAGGGCGCGGCCGTCCACCGAAGCGCGCGGGCCCTGCCCACGGACCGGCGGGACCCGTACCTTGATGCGTGTGAGGCACAACCGTCGTGCGAACACGACGGCGGGCGTGCGGGGCCGGGTCGGCGAGGGGGAGACATGGTGTCGGTGGAGACGGCCGAGGGAGGCCGGCGCGCTGCCGGTCGCGTCGTGCGGATCCGGGGGGAGCGGTCATGAGCGACCCCCGCATCCTGACCGTCCGGCCCGCGCCGGACGAGTACGCCTGGACGTTCGGCGGGGCGCCACCGGTGGCGCGCATCGCGCCGGGCACCGTGCTCGACCTGTACACGGAGGACTGCTTCGCCGGACGGGTCAGGTCCGAGAAGGACCTGGTGTCCCAGGTGTGCGAGTTCCCGTTCCTCAACCCGCAGACGGGTCCGTTCCACGTGGAGGGCGCCGAGCCCGGTGACACGGTGGCCGTGCACTTCGTGTCGATCGAACCGGCCCGGGACTGGGCGGCGTCGACGACCGTGCCGCTGTTCGGCGCGCTCACCTCCACGACCACCACGGCCACCCTGCAGCCGCCGCTGCCGGAGAAGGTCTGGATCTGGCAGTTGGACCGGGACCGGCGCACGGCACTGTTCCGGGCCCACGACAGCGACATCGAGATCGAGCTGCCCCTGGACCCGATGCACGGCACCGTGGGCGTGGCCCCGGCGAATCTGGAGGTGCGTTCGGCCCTGGTGCCCGACGCGCACGGCGGCAACATGGACACACCGGAGATGCGGACCGGAGTCACCTGCTACCTCGGGGTGAACGTCGACGGGGCGCTGCTCAGCCTCGGCGACGGGCACGCCCGGCAGGGCGAGGGCGAAACCTGTGGCGTGGCCGTCGAGTGCGCGATGCACACCATGGTCATCGTCGAACTGCTGAAGGACGTCGCCACGCCCTGGCCGCGCATCGAGTCGGACACGCACATCATCTCGACGGGCTCGGCCCGTCCGCTGGAGGACGCGTTCCGGATATCCCAGCTCGACCTGGTGCGCTGGCTGGTCCGCGACTACGGCTTCAGCGAGTCGGACGCCTACCAGTTCGCGACCCAGGCCGTGGAGTCACCGCTGGCCAATGTCTGCGACACCAACTACACGTGTGTGGCCAAGCTCCGCAAGGAATGGCTCCCCGCCCGCGAGACGCACCGCGGACTGCACGCGCGGCTGCGCGAGACGGCGGCGGCACTGCGGCGCTGAGTGCGCCGCGGCACGGAGCGTTCCTCCTCCTTCCCCGACGAAAAGGCGAAACCGTCCATGGACCCGGCACGACCACCGATCCCCACCCGGCGTCGCGTCCTCAAGGGAGCGGCACTCGCCGTCGTCCCCTACGCGCTGTTGCCCGAACCGAGCGCAGGTGCCCGGACACCGGCGCCCGACCATCCGTCGGCCGTCTGGCAGCCGGCCACGTCCGCCAACTACACGCGCCGGCGGCGGCAGCCCCCGCGTCGCGTCGACCTCGTGGTCATCCACGTCACACAGACGGACTACTCCAACACCCTGGCCGTGTTCCAGAACCGCCGGCGGCAGGTCTCCGCCCACTACGTCGTCCGCTCCCGTGACGGGCACGTGGCGCAGTGCGTCCGCGAGTCCGACATCGCCTGGCACGCGGGGAACTGGGACTACAACACCCGCAGCATCGGCATCGAGCACGAGGGCTGGGTGGACCGGCCGGCGTACTTCACGAACGCCCTGTACGAGCACTCGGCCCGGCTCACCGCCGCGATCTGCGACAGACACGGCATCCCCAAGGACGGTGCGCACATCATCGGCCACCACGAGGTACCGGGCACCGACCACACCGACCCGGGACCGCACTGGGACTGGCCGCGCTACCTGAGACTCGTCAACTCTGCCTGACCGGCGGGGCGGCCCCGGCGAATCCGGCTCCGGCTCCGTTCCGACTCCGACCGGTTGCTGACTGACCGTCACCCCATCGGACACTGCCGTCTGGTGCGCCTCTCCCGCGCCCTGAGAAAGTTGACGAGACCCACCTCAGGGAGAGCTGTGACGTCTCGTCAGAAGCGGTGCGGAGCGGGCAGAACCCTACTGGCCGTGCTCACGGCGCTCGGAGCGCTGGCCGGTGCGTCCCTGGTGGGGGCGGCACCCGCCGGTGCGGCGGGGAACGGCACCCGGATCGCCCCGGGGGTCCGCTACACGGAATTCGACGTCCGGGCGGCCGGGGGGCCCACACACGCCCATGTGCTGACCGTCGACCTGCGCGACCCGCGGGTGCGCCTCGACCTGCTGCACCCGGGAGCGGTGGCCGCGCGGGCACCCGTGTCACGGCTGGCCGAGGCCCGGGGGGCCGTCGCGGCTGTGAACGGCGACTTCTTCAACATCTCCGAGGTCCAGCACCCGGGCGTCCGGGCGACCGGTGCGAGCGTCGGACCGGCGATCGCGCAGGGGCGGGCGGTGAAAGCGGCGGTGCCGGACGGCCAGCGCTTCGGTCCGGCGCTGCCGCCGGGCACAAGCACAAGGGATGTCGTGGGCGTCGGCGTCGACCGGAGGGCGCGGCTGGACGGTCTGACGCTGGAGGGCTCGGTCACCACTCCGGACGAGTGGCTGCCGCTCGGCGGGCTCGACCAGTACGCGCTGCCGGTCGGCTCGGTCGGCGCGTTCACCTCGGCCTGGGGCAGTGCGTCCCGGGTCCGGGCCACCTGCGGCACGGACACCGACCGGGCGGCGCCGTGCAGCACGCACACCTACGAGGTGACGGTCCGGGGCGGCCGGGTGGTGTCGGTGGCGGACACTCCCGGAAGCGGCCCGATCGCCGAGGGGACCACGGTGCTCGTCGGCCGCGAGACGGGCGCGCGGCAGCTGCGGAAGCTCTCACCGGGCCGGTCCGTGACAGTGCGGCACCGCCTGGAGGCGGCGGTGTCCGGGGTTCCCTACCGCTTCGCCCTCGGTGGGTATCCGGTTCTGCGGGACGGGCAGCCGTTGCCGGGCCTGGACGACCGGACCTCCGCCGTGCGCACGGCCGTGGGCATCGCGGACGGCGGACGCCGTGTGCTGCTGCTCGCGGTGGACGGCGCACCGGAGTACCGCACCGGTCTGACCGTCGCCGAAGTGGCCGAGACCCTTCGGGAGCTGGGGTCGGCCGACGCCTTCAGCCTGGACGGCGGCGGTTCGTCCACGCTGGTGGCCCGGCTGCCGGGCGAGAGCGGGATCTCCGTACGGAACCACCCCGCCGAGGGGGTGGAGCGGCCCGTTCCGAACGGCATCGGCGTTTTCGTCGGGCCCTGATCCCCGCACCGCCCGGCGGCCTCACGGTCTCAGGCTGCTGACGATGTCGGCCGTCGCCGTGAGGCCGCTGTGGATGGTGGGGGCGATGCTCGAACTCGCCAGGTAGAAGCCGAGCAGCAGGCAGACCACCGCGTGGGTGGGCTTCAGCCCGCCGTTGCGCAGGAAGATCACCGCCAGGATCAGAAGCAGCAGCACCACAGAGATGGAAACGGCCATCGTCAACCTCCTCCGCCACGTCCACTGCGCGGCGTTCGGGCGCAAGTGTGACGTAGCGGAGGGTTCGTCCGGGCGGCTGACCTGTCCCCCGAACGAGTGGTGTCAGAGTCGTCTCACAGACACAGGCGCTAGGCCCGGCGGTGGGAGTCCAGGAAGGCCTGCAGGCCCGGCAGGTCGTCGGTGTTGACGAAGTCGACGTCGGCGGCGAGCAGCTCGGTCCACAGGGCGTCCCGGGCGGGGCCCGCGAGGTCAGGAGTGGCCCAGAACCGCACCTTCTGCCCGCGCGAGTGCGCCGACCGCATGATGGTGTGCAGCTTCTGCCGCTCGGCGTCGGGGAAGGCGCCCTCTCCCCGCCAGGTGAAGTTCAGCGTCCAGTTGTCGCTGATGAGCGGGATGAACGAGGCGGGAGCGGAGCTGCCGAGGTCGGCGAGCCGGCCGTCGTAGAAGGCGCGGCGCACCTTCTGCGCCTCCATGGGGACGCGGGCCGCACGGTCGCCGGAGATGACAGCGGTGACCGGTCCGGGGTGGACCCGGCCGTGCGACCAGGTCGTGAACAGGTGCTTGTAGCGGCGCAGGTGGCGGTCGAGTTCGAGGTACGTCGAGGAGCCCTCGGTCTTGATGTCGATGAGCAGTTGGAGGGAGCCGCGCTGACCGCGGTACACCGAGCCCCGGTTGGCCCTGACCCGGGCGGCGAGGGGGGCGAGGTAGAGCGACTCGAGGGTGCGGGCGGGGTCGAGGTCCGCCGCGTCGTGGGCGACGAGGAGCTGGTCCCCGACGAGGAAGATGTCGGCTTCGACGCTGCCGAAGCGGTGGTCGAGGGCGTCGAGCAGCGGGCGGGGGTGTTCGTAGTCGTTGTGCGCGTGCGCGCGCCACAGCGGACGGGGGCGGGAGCCGCGGCCGCGTTCGGCGGCCAGCGCGCTCGCGCCGGGCAGGGCGACCGCGCCCGCGAGGGCGGCGCCGAGGGTGGTGAGGGCTCTGCGACGTGTCGTGAGGGCCATGCGCTGTCTCCTGAGGGGCGTGAGGGAACCTCAGCGAGTATGCGGTCCCGGTCCGCCCAACCGGCAGGTGCGGTCGCGGAGTTGGCCGGACGGCCGCCATCCGTTCACTTCCGCGCGCCCGCGCGCACCGGAAAGCCCGCCCCAGGTGGGACGGGCTTTCCCCGGGGTTCCCGCGGGTGCCGGCCCCGCTTCTCCAGGTGTACGTCAGGGGGCTTGAAGGTCCACCAGTTCGGCCAGCGCGCCACGGTGCGCGCCCGCGGTGCCGTACGCGATGGAGTCCGCCTTGGCCCGCTTGAGATAGAGATGAGCCGGGTGTTCCCAGGTCATCCCGATACCGCCGTGCAGTTGCACCGCCTCCTCCGCCGCGCGGACCGCCACGGAGGCGGCGTAGGCCTGGGCGACCGCGACCGCCACGTCGACGTCCTCACCGGTCGCCAGCGCGTCCGCCGCGCCGCGCGCCGCGGCCCGCAGGTTGACGACCTCCAGCCACAGCTGGGCGAGCCGGTGCTTGAGCGCCTGGAAGCCGCCGACGGGGCGGTTGAACTGCTTGCGCTCCTTGAGATGGCGGACGGTCTCGGTCAACGACCACTCGGCGATACCCAGTTGCTCGGAGGCGAGCAGTCCGGCGGCGGCACGCAGCGCCCGCCGTACGGCCGGGTCCGCGTCGCCCAGCCGGCGGCCCGGCGCGCCGTCGAGGACCACCCGTGCCACGGGGCGGGTCAGGTCCAGCGACACCTGCGGCACGACGGTGACCGCGTCCGGGTCCACGGCGAAGAGTCCGCCGTCGTCCGACGGCACCAGCAGGACGTCGGCCGCCGCGGCGTCGGCGACACCGGTCAGCTCTCCGTACAGCCGGCCGTCCTCGTGCCGTACGGCGGTGAAGGCGGCACCCGGAGCGAGATGCAGCGCGACGGCGAGGACGCCGATCGCACGGGCGGAGGCCAGCCGGACGAGCAGGTCGGCGGACTCCTCGCCGTCACAGGCCAGCAGTGCCTCGGTGGCGACCACGGCACTGGTCAGATACGGCACCGGGGCGACGGCGCGGCCCAGTTCCTCCAGCACGACGGCGGCTTCGCGGTGCGTGGCGCCCTGCCCGCCCCGCTCCTCGGGGACCAGGAGGCCGGCGAGCCCCATGCCGTCCGCGAGCGACTTCCACAGTGCCAGGTCGTGCGGGGTGTCCGACTCACCGCGGGCGATCACCGCGGAGACGTCGCAGTGGTCGGTGAGCAGGTCCCGGACGGCCGCGCGCAGCGCCTGTTCCTCCTCCGAGTACAGCAGGTCGGTCATCGGGCCAGGTCCTTCCAGGCGACGTCCTTGTCGGTGCGCGGCTCGGGGGGCAGGCCCAGGACGCGTTCGGCGACGATGTTGAGGAGGACCTCGCTGGTCCCGCCCTCGATGCTGTTGCCCTTGGAGCGGAGGTAGCGGTAGCCGGCGTCCCGGCCGGTGAAGTCCACCAGTTCGGGCCGGCGCATCGTCCAGTCGTCGTACAACAGCCCTTCCGCGCCGCGGAGTTCGACCTCCAGGCCGCTGATCTCCTGGTTGAGGCGGGCGAAGGAGAGCTTCATGCCGGACCCCTCGGGGCCGGGCTGGCCCGCGACGAGCTGCTGGCGCAGCCGTTCACCGGTGAGTCGGGCGACCTCGGCCTCGACCCACAGCTTCAGCAGCCGCTGGTGGAGGTCGTGGGTGCGCAGTTCGGGGCGCTCGCGCCAGGTCCTGGCGACCGGTCCGATCATGCCGCCCTCGCGGGGCAGCCGCATGCCGCCGATGGAGACCCGCTCGTTCATCAGGGTCGTCCGCGCGACCCGCCAGCCGTCGCCGACCTCGCCGAGGCGTCGTGTGTCGGGGATGCGGACGTCGGTGAGGAAGACCTCGTTGAACTCGGCCTCGCCGGTGATCTGGCGCAGTGGCCGCACCTCGACGCCGGGGTCGGTCATGTCGCAGACGAAGTACGTGATGCCCTGGTGCTTGGGCACGTCCGGATCGGTGCGGGCGATGAGGATGGCCCAGCGGGCGACGTGGGCGCTGGAGGTCCACACCTTCTGCCCGTTCACCACCCAGGCACCGTCCCCGTTCGGGCCGGAGGCGTCCCCGCCGTCACGGACGGCCCGGGTGCCGAGCGCGGCCAGGTCGGAGCCGGCGCCCGGCTCGCTGAACAGCTGGCACCAGACCTCCTCGCCCACCCACAGCGGGCGCAGGAACCGCTGCTTCTGCTCCTCGGTGCCGTAGCGCAGGATCGTCGGCGCGGCCATGCCGAGGCCGATGCCGATCCGCCGCGGGTCGTTGTCGGGTGCGCCCGCGGCCTCCAGCTCGGCGTCCACCACGGCCTGGAGGGAGCGCGGGGCGCCGAGGCCGCCGAGCCCTTCGGGGTAGTGCACCCAGGCGAGGCCGGCGTCGAAGCGGGCCTTGAGGAAGTCCGGCCGGCCGGTCGTGGCGGGCGGGTGCGCCGCCAGCAACTCCCGGGTGAGGCGGCGCAGTTCGGCTGCGTCGGTCATGCGGCGGCTCCGTTCCGGGGCAGCACGGCGATCCGGCCGGTGGTGACCCCGTCCGCCACGCGCTGCACGGCGTCGGCGGCCCCGGCGAGCGGAACACGCTCGCTGACCAGTGGCTTGACGGCGCCCCGGGCGGCCAGTTCGGTGAGCTGCTCGTGGCAGTGCAGGACGAGCTTGGGGTTCTTGGTGTTGTACAGGCCCCAGTGCAGGCCCAGGATCGAGTAGTTCTTCACCAGGGCGTGGTTCAGCGCCGGGCTGGGAATGGACCCGCTGGCGAAACCGACCACCACGATCCGGCCCTCGAAGGCGACCGCCTTGGCGGACTGGGTGTGGGCCGCGCCGCCTACGGGGTCGTAGATCACGTCGGCGCCCCGGCCACCGGTGGCCTCCTTCACGGCGGCGACGACGTCGGCCTCGTGCCGGTCGATCACGGTGTCGCAGCCGAGTTCCCGGGCGACGGCGGCCTTCTCGGCGCCGCCCACGACGCCGATGACGGTCGCGCCGGCCGCTTTGCCGAGCTGTACGGCCGCGCTGCCGACCCCTCCCGCGGCGGCGTGGACGAGCAGGGTCTCGCCCGCCTCCAGCCGGGCCCGCCGGTGCAGGCCGAACCAGCCCGTCTGGTAACCGATGTGCAGGGCCGCGGCCTCGGCGTCGTCCAGCGCCTCGGGCGCGGGCAGCAGCGCGGCGGCGTCCGCGACGGCGTACTCGGCGAAACCGCCGTGGGGCAGCGCCGGGTTGGCGATGACGCGGCGTCCGTCCTCGGTCTCGCCGCACACCTCCACGCCGGGTGTGAACGGCAGCGGGGGCCGGACCTGGTACTGGCCCCGGCACATCAGGGCGTCGGGAAAGTTGATGTTGGCGGCCCGCACCTTCAGCAGGACCTGGCCGTCGCCGGGCGTGGGCGGCGCCACGTCCGCGAGGCGCATCACCTCACTCGGCTCGCCGTTCTCGTGCACCTGCCATGCCTGCATGCGGGGCCTCCACGGGACTGCGTCGTCTGACCGGGGTCCACCGCATACTAAGCGGTCGCTTGCTGTTCAGGGAACAGTCTCGCGCGGCACGGCACGGGAGCGCGGCGGCTCCCGCGCACCGCCCGCCGGAACCGCGCCGCGCATCCCGGCGTCACCGGCCGACCGCGTCGGCCCCGGCCGCCTCACCGCCGCTCACCCCACGCGTCCGGCACCTCAGCCCCGCACACCTCACGGCCGCTTGGGCCGAGCCCGTACATGCATGCGCTCGCCCTGTGGTCCGAACAGGCTCAGGAACTCCACCGGCCCCTCCCCCGTCGATCCGAACCAGTGCGGCACGCGCGTGTCGAACTCGGCCGCCTCGCCCGCCGTGAGCACCACGTCGTGCTCGCCCAGCACGAGGCGCAGCCGCCCGGAGAGCACGTACAGCCACTCGTACCCCTCGTGGGTGCGCGGCTCGGGTTCGAGCCTGCGCTGCGGTTCGAGGACCTTGAAGGCCTGGAGCCCGCCGGGCTGACGGGTGAGCGGCCAGTGGGTGCGGCCGTTCATCTCGATCGGCTTGGCCCGCACCCGGGGGTCGCCGACCGGCGGCGCGCCGACCAGCTCGTCCAGCGGCACCTGGTGGGCCTGCGCGATCGGCAGCAGCAGCTCCAGGCTGGGCTTGCGCAGGCCGGACTCCAGCCGGGAGAGCGTGCTCACCGAGATGCCGGTGGCCTCGGACAGGCCGGAGAGCGTCACCTCCCGCTCCTTGCGCATCTGCCGCAACCTCGGACCCACACCCGCCAGAACCTCGTCGGTACTCATGCTGCCATTGCAGTTTCGGCAAAGGCATTTGTCAATCCGGCAGCGGTGGCGCGACCGTCTTCCGTGGAGGTGGTCACCATGACCGAGACATACGAAGTGGTCGTCGTCGGCGGCGGCACGGCGGGCCTGTCCGCCGCGCTGGTGCTGGGCCGGGCCAGGCGCCGCACCCTGGTCGTCGACGCCGGGGAGCCGCGCAACGCACCCGCGGCCCACATGCAGGGCTATCTGTCACGGGACGGCATGTCGCCCGCCGAGTTCCTGGCCGTCGGCCGGGAGGAGATCGCGCGGTACGGGGTGGAGCTCGTCCGGGACCGTGCCGTCGACATCACCGGGGGCGAGAACGTCACCGGGCGGCAGGACTTCACCGTCGAGCTGGCGAGCGGGCGGAGCGTCCGGGCCCGGCGGCTCGTCGTCGCCACCGGACTCGCGGACGAACTGCCGGCGGTTCCCGGAGTCGCCGAGCGGTTCGGGCGGGACGTGCTGCACTGTCCGTACTGCCACGGCTGGGAGGTCCGCGACCAGCCGTTCGGCGTGCTCGCGACCAGCGCCCTCGGTGTGCACCAGGCACTGCTCGTCACCCAGTGGTCCAAGGACGTGACCTTCTTCCTGCACGAGGTCGCCGCATCCGAACTGACCGACGAGGACCTGCGCCGACTGGCCGCGGCCGGGGTCGACGTGGTGCCCGGCGAGGTGGCCGGACTGGTGGTGCAGGACGACCGCCTCACCGGTGTCCGGCTGGCCGACGGCCGGACGCACGACCGCTCGGTGCTGTTCGTCGCACCCCGCGCCGTGCCGCGGACCGGGCTGCTGAAGCGGCTGGGCGCCGAGCTGCACGAGACGCCCTTCGGCGCCTATCCCGTGGTCGACGCGACCGGCCGCACCACCGTGGCGGGCGTATGGGCCGCGGGCAACGCGATGGGCTTCGCCGAGCAGGTCGTGAACGCGGCCGGCGGTGGGCACCGCGCCGCCGCCGCGATCAACGGTGAGCTGGTGATGACGGACCTCGACGCGGCGGTACGGGTGTAGCCGCGCCCGCCGCGATGCACCATGGCTGCATGTTGCTGACCCGGCTCGCCGACGTGTCCCGGGACGTGGCCGCCACCTCGGCGCGGTCCCGCAAGATCGCCCTGCTCGCCGGGCTGTTCCGGGACGCGGAGGCGGACGACGTGCCGATCGTCATCCCCTATCTCGCCGGCAGACTGCCGCAGGGACGGCTCGGCATCGGGTGGAAGGTGCTGAGCAGCCGGGTCCCGCCGGCCGCGCGGCCCTCGCTGACCGTGCGGGAGGTGGACGCCCGGCTCACCGGGATCGGCAAGGTCGCCGGCACCGGCTCGCAGGCGGAACGGGCCCGTCTGGTCGCCGAGTTGATGGGCGCGGCGACCGAGGAGGAGCAGCGGTTCCTGTTCGGGCTGATCACCGGTGAGGTCCGGCAGGGGGCCCTGGACGCCATCGCGGTGGAAGGGCTGGCCGGGGCGACCGGGGCGCCGCCCGCGGACGTCCGGCGCGCGGTGATGCTGGCCGGGTCGTTGCAGGCGGTGGCGCAGGCGCTGCTCGCGGAGGGTCCCGGCGCGCTGGAGCGGTTCCGGCTCACCGTCGGACGGCCGATCCTGCCGATGCTGGCGCACACCGCGTCCTCCGTCGCCGACGCGGTCGGCAGACTGGGGTCCTGCGCGGTGGAGGAGAAGCTGGACGGTATCCGCGTCCAGGTCCACCGCGACGGCGGCGACGTGCGCCTGTACACCCGTACGCTCGACGAGATCACCGACCGGCTGCCCGAGCTGACCGCCGCCGCGCGGGAGCTGCGCGGCGAACGGTTCGTCCTGGACGGGGAGGTGATCGCCTTCGACGCGGCCGGACGGCCGCGCTCCTTCCAGGAGACGGCGAGCCGGGTCGGGTCCCGGGTCGACGTCGCCACGGCCGCCGAGGCGGTGCCCGTCGCCCCCGTGTTCTTCGACGCGCTGTCCGTCGACGGCCGCGACCTGCTCGACCTGCCGTTCACCGACCGGCACGCGGAGCTGGCCCGCCTGGTCCCCGAGCCGATGCGGGTCCGGCGCGTCCTGGCGTCCGGCCCCGACGACATGCCCCGCGCGGAGGAATTCCTCGCCGAAACGCTCCGCCGGGGCCATGAGGGCGTGGTGGTCAAGGCGCTCGACGCGCCCTACAGCGCGGGCCGGCGCGGTGCGTCCTGGCTGAAGGTGAAGCCGGTCCACACCCTCGACCTGGTGGTGCTGGCCGCCGAGTGGGGCCACGGCCGGCGGACGGGCAGGCTGTCCAATCTGCATCTGGGCGCCCGCACCGCGGACGGCGGCTTCGCGATGCTCGGCAAGACCTTCAAGGGGATGACCGACGCGATGCTGACCTGGCAGACCGAACGGCTGAAGGAACTGGCCGTGGAGGATTCCGGCCATGTCGTGACCGTCCGCCCCGAACTCGTCGTCGAGATCGCCTACGACGGGCTCCAGAGATCCACCCGATACCCGGCGGGCGTCACCCTGCGCTTCGCCCGTGTGGTCCGCTACCGCGAGGACAAGCGCCCCGAGGACGCGGACACCGTGGAGACGCTGCTGGCCGCGCACCCGGAGGTGGCACCGTGACCTCCCGGCCGAAGCGGAGCGCCGGCCTGCTGCTGTTCCGGCGTACCGAACCGGGGCTGGAGGTGCTGCTCGGGCACATGGGCGGCCCCTTCTTCGCCCGCCGCGACGCCGGCGCGTGGACCGTGCCCAAGGGTGAGTACGAGGAGGACGAGCCCGCCTGGGAGGCGGCCCGCCGGGAGTTCCGGGAGGAGCTCGGACTGGCGCCGCCGGACGGCGAGGCGGTCCCCCTCGGGGAGGTCCGGCAGAGCGGCGGCAAGATCGTCACGGTCTGGGCGGTGGAGGCCGACCTCGACCCGGCCGAAGTCGTCCCCGGCACCTTCACGATGCAGTGGCCGCCGAAGTCGGGACGTACACAGGAGTTCCCCGAGCTGGACCGGGTGGAGTGGTTCGGTCTGGACGCGGCCCGCGAGGTGATCGTCAAGGCCCAGTCCGCGTTTCTCGACCGCCTGGCGGAGCACTCGGCCTGAAGGGAGGTGCATACGTTGCGCTCCCGTCCGGCGCGCGGGAAGGTCGAAGCACAGTCGCTCCCCAGGAGGTCGGTCATGCCCATCGCAACGGTGAATCCGGCGAACGGCGAGACGCTCAAGACGTACGAGGCCATGGGCGCCGAGGAGATCGAGCGCCGGATCCAGCTCGCCGAGGCCACCTTCCGCACGTACCGGCTGAGCGGCTTCGTCGACCGGGCGCGGCTGCTGCTCCAGGCCGCGAACCTCCTGGACGAGGACCAGCAGGACATCGCCCGCGTGATGACCACCGAGATGGGCAAGCCGATCAAGCAGGCGCGCGCGGAGGCCGCCAAGTGCGCCAAGGCCATGCGCTGGTACGCCGAGCACGCCGAGGAACTGCTCGCCGACGAGGAGCCGGCCGCGGCGGACGTGAAGGACTCGGGCGCCTCCCGGGTCCGGGTGCGCTACCGCCCGCTCGGCCCGGTGCTCGCGGTGATGCCGTGGAACTTCCCGCTGTGGCAGGTGATGCGCTTCGCCGCCCCCGCGCTGATGGCGGGCAACGTGGGCCTGCTCAAGCACTCCTCCAACGTCCCGCAGACGGCCCTCTACCTGGAGGACCTCTTCCACCGGGCGGGTTACACCGAGGGCTGTTTCCAGACCCTGCTCATCGGCTCCTCGGCGGTCGACGAGATCCTGCGCGACGAACGTGTCAGGGCGGCCACCCTCACCGGCAGCGAGCCGGCCGGGCGCGCGGTCGCCGCCACCTCCGGGGAGATGATCAAGAAGACGGTGCTGGAGCTGGGCGGCAGCGACCCGTTCGTCGTCATGCCGTCGGCGGACATCGACCGGGCGGCCCGGGTCGCCGTCACGGCGCGGGTGCAGAACAACGGGCAGTCGTGCATCGCCGCCAAGCGGTTCATCGTGCACACCGACGTCTACGACGCCTTCGCCGAGCGCTTCACCGAGGGCATGAGGGCGCTGCGGGTCGGCGACCCCATGGAGGAGGAGACGGACGTCGGACCGCTCTCCACCGAGCAGGGCCGGGCCGATCTGGAAGAGCTGGTGGACGACGCGAAGCGCTCCGGAGCCGCGGTGCTGTGCGGCGGCGAGCGGCCCGCGGGCGACGGCTGGTACTACCCGCCCACCGTGCTCGCCGGCATCACCCGCGAGATGCGCATCCACCGCGAGGAGGCGTTCGGACCGGTCGCCACGCTGTACCGGGCGGGCGATCTGGACGAGGCGGTGCTGATCGCCAACGACTCCCCGTTCGGGCTGAGTTCCAACGTCTGGACGCGCGACGAGGCCGAGACGGACCGCTTCGTACGGGATCTGGAGGCCGGCAGCGTGTTCTTCAACGGGATGACGGCCTCCCATCCGGCGTTCCCGTTCGGCGGCGTCAAGCGGTCCGGCTACGGGCGTGAGCTGTCCGGGCACGGAATCCGCGAGTTCTGCAACATCACGACCGTATGGCACGGAGCGTGAGCCTTCCGCGGTTACGATCCCCTTTGTGAACCGCGAAGTGACTCTGCCTCTGATCGTCGACGACCGCGGTACCTTGCAGGTGGCCGCGTCCGACGTGAGCAAGCTGCTGCGCACGGTGGGCGGACGCTGGCTGCATCTGGTGGAGGCCGGGCAGGAAGGGCTCGACGAGGACACGGTCGCCGCGCTGACCATCGAGCTGGCGAAGCTGGCCGACCGGATCGACGTGGCCTGCATCGCGCACAGCAGCGGGGCCGGTTCCTAGGCCCGCTCGCGCCCGGCACCGGGGTCGCGTGGTGCGTGGTGCGTGGTGCGTGCGGGACGGTCGTGGCGGTTCGCGCGGTTCCGCGCCCCCGGCCGCGAAGCGGTGACCGGTTCGGAGGGGAACCGCGCGCCGAACGCCCGCGCTCAGCGGATCGGCATCCCCGACAGCGTCCGCGCGATCACCAGCCGCTGGATCTCACTGGTGCCCTCGAAGATCGTGTAGATCGCGGCGTCCCTGTGCATGCGCTCCACCGGGTACTCCCGCGTGTACCCGTTGCCGCCGAGGATCTGGACGGCCTGCGCGGTGACCTTCTTGGCCGTCTCACTGGCGAAGAGCTTGGACATGGAGCCCTCGGCCGCCGTGAACGGCTTGCCGTCGACGGCCATCCAGGAGGCCCGCCAGACCAGCAGACGGGCCGCGTCGATGGCGGTGCGCATGTCGGCGAGCTGGAAGGCCACACCCTGGTTGTCGATGATCGGACGGCCGAACTGCTCGCGGGTCGTCGCGTAGTCCAGCGCCACCTCGAACGCCGCCCTCGCCGTGCCCACCGCCATCGCGCCGACCGCCGGGCGGCTCGCCTCGAAGGTGGCCATCGCGGCGTTCTTCACCCGCTCGCCGCCCTTCCGGGCGGTCTCACGGGCGCGGGCCAGGCGCTCGTCGAGCTTGGCCTTGCCACCGAGCAGGCAGGAGCCGGGCACGCGCACGCCGTCGAGGACGACCTCGGCGGTGTGCGAGGCGCGGATGCCGTGCTTCTTGAACTTCTGGCCCTGGGACAGTCCGGGGGTGTTCGGCGGCACGATGAAGGAGGCGTGGCCCTTGGAGCCCAGCTCGGGGTCGACCACCGCGACGACGACATGGACATTGGCGATGCCGCCGTTGGTCGCCCAGGTCTTGGTGCCGTCGAGCACCCACTCGTCCTTGGCCTCGTCGTACACGGCACGCGTGCGCATGGATGCCACGTCGGAACCGGCGTCGGGCTCGGAGGAGCAGAAGGCGGCCAGCTTGACATCGTTGGCATCGCCGTACATCTGGGGGATCCAGGTGCCGATCTGCTCCTCGGTGCCGTTGGCGAGCACGCCCACCGCGGCGAGGCCGGTACCGACGATCGACAGCGCGATGCCGGCGTCGCCCCAGAACAGCTCCTCCATCGCCATCGGGATACCGAGACCCGTGGCGTCGAAGTACTGCTGGGCGTAGAAGTCGAGGGAGTAGATGCCGACCTTCGCGGCCTCCTGGATGACCGGCCAGGGAGTCTCCTCACGCTCGTCCCATTCGGCGGCGGCGGGACGGATGACATCGGCGGCGAAGCCGTGCAGCCAGTCCCGCACCTCCTTCTGTTCGTCGTTGAGCTCCATGGTGAACTCGGCCATGTCCCCTCCAGGTGGCGCACAAGCATGTTACTAGCGGTAACCGAAGTCTGTTACCGCTGGGTAGGAAAAGTCAACTCACAAGGATCCCCCGGCAGCCCGTTCGAGATGCAGGGTGAGTTGAGTGTTAGTTTGCGCAGGCGTCACCGATTCAGCACGGGTGGGGAGAGCTCATGGACACCACGCAGCGGACCGAGCAGCAGCGGTCCGCCGACCGCCGACGGCGCGAGCTGCTGGAGGCCGCCGACCGAGTGGTGCTGCGCGACGGTCCGAAGGCCTCGATGAACGCCATCGCGGCGGAGGCGGGCATCACCAAGCCGATCCTCTATCGCCACTTCGGCGACAAGGGCGGCTTGTACGCGGCGCTGGCCATGCGGCACACCGACGCGCTGCTGGACTCCCTGCGGGCGGCGCTGGACGCGCCGGCCGACCGGCGGGAGCGGGTCGAGGCCACGCTGGACACCTACCTCGCGGCGATCGAGGCGCGTCCGCAGGTCTACCGGTTCCTGATGCATCCCGCGGAGGGGTCGCAGAGCGAGCAGGAGTTCGACGTCGGCAAGCACTCGGCGCCGCTGCTGCGGCGCATGGGAGAGGAGCTGGCCCAGGTCATCGAGGAACGGCTGGACCTCGGGCCGGGCAGTCAGCAGCTCGCCCGCGTGTGGGGCCACGGGATCGTCGGCATGATGCACGCCGCAGGCGACTGGTGGCTGGGGGAACGCCCCTGCACCCGCGCCGAGTTGGTGCGGAGCCTGGCCGATCTGCTGTGGGGGCGGCTGGCCGCGGCCGGCGACCGGATCGGCGGACCGGGCTTCTGACGACCCTCCGCCGTTCGCGCGGCGGACGGCGGTCGGGCCCGCGCGGCGGACGGCTCCCGGCTCCCGGCTCCCGGCTCCGGGTCACGGCGTCCGCGTGGGCGGGTTCGCCTCACTTGTGCCAGGACGCCCGGCGCACCTGGCGCATCAGCCGCCGGTGCCGCCGGCCCGTCACACGGTCCGCGTACACCGTTCCGTCCAGGTGGTCGCACTCGTGCTGGAGGCACCTGGCGAAGAAGCCCGTGCCGTGGACCGTGACGGGCTCACCCGTCACCGTGAACCCCTCGACGACCGCATGGTCGTGACGTTCGGTGCCCGCCTCCAGACCCGGGAGGGACAGACAGCCCTCCGGACCGCGGAGCACCACCCCGTCCGTCTCGACCAGCCGGGGATTCACCACATGGCCGAGGTGACGAACATCATCGTCGTCCGGGCAGTCGTAGACGAACACCCGGAGCGGCTCGCCCACCTGGTTCGCGGCCAGGCCGACGCCCTGCGCGGCGTACATCGTCGCGAACAAGTCCTCCACAAGGCGGGAGAGTTCGGGGCCGAAATCGGTGACATCCGTGCAGGGTGTGTGAAGGACGGGGTCGCCGAGCAGCGTGAGGGGCCGGACACGCCCGCGGGCGCCCGGGATGGAGCCGTGTCGCATGGCGGCAAGGGTACGGTCCTCGCCGGGGCGATCCGCGCCCCCGGGGATCGTGACCGTGCCGCGATTCGGGCACGTGAGTGGATCTCGATAGGCTGAGGCCTCACCACGTTGCCGGATGCTACGGCGCGGCGCGTACGCAAGGAGGATCGAGATCTGATGGCAGGCAACTCGGACCCGCTCACGCCGCGGGCCAAGCTGGCCGTGACCGCGGGCAAGGCAGTCGCAGCGGCATCGCGCGCCGCGGGACGCGGCAGCGGTTCGGTGATCGGTGGCCGGGTGGCCCTCAAACTCGATCCCGACCTCCTCGCCCGGCTCGCCCAGAACCTGGACGTCGTCCTGGTCTCGGCGACCAACGGCAAGACCACCACGACCCGACTGATCGCCGAGGCCCTGCGCGCCGCCGGCCCGGTCGTGTCCAACGCCCTCGGCGCCAACATGCCGGCCGGCATCACCTCGGCGCTCGCGGGCAGCTCGGAGGCGCGCTACGGCGTCATCGAGGTCGACGAGAAGTACCTCGCCGGGGTCGCCCGGGACACCGACCCGAAGTGCATCGCCCTGCTCAACCTCTCCCGCGACCAGCTCGACCGCGCCGCCGAGACCCGGATGCTCGCCGAGAACTGGCGGGAGGGCCTGTCCGGCTCCAAGGCCGTCATCGTCGCCAACGCCGACGACCCGCTGGTGGTGTGGGCCGCGTCCTCCTCCCCCAATGTGATCTGGGTCGCAGCCGGCCAGATGTGGAAGGACGACGCCTGGTCCTGCCCGTCCTGCGGCGGTGTGATGCAGCGCCCCGGGGACGACTGGTTCTGCGGCGAGTGCGGATTCCGCCGGCCCACCCCGAGCTGGGCCCTGTCCGGCGACCACGTCCTCGACCCGCACGGCTCCGCGTGGCCCATCCACCTCCAGCTGCCGGGCCGCGCGAACAAGGCCAACGCCGCCTCCTCCGCCGCCGTCGCCGCCGTGTTCGGCGTGCCGCCGCAGGTCGCCCTGGAGCGCATGTACCACGTCCAGGCGGTGGCCGGCCGCTACGACGTCGTGCAGTTCATGCAGCGCGATCTGCGGCTGCTGCTCGCCAAGAACCCGGCCGGCTGGCTGGAGACGTTCTCGCTCATCGACCCGCCGCCGACCCCGGTGATCCTGTCCGTGAACGCGCGCGGCGCCGACGGCACCGACACGTCCTGGCTGTGGGACGTCGACTACACGCGCCTGACCGGTCACCCGATCTTCGTCCTCGGCGACCGCCGGCTGGACCTCGCGGTGCGGCTGGAGGTGGCGAACCAGCAGTTCCAGGTCTGCGAGAACCTCGACGAAGCCGTGCAGGCCGCTCCGCCGGGCCGCATCGAGGTCATCGCCAACTACACCGCCTTCCAGGACCTGCGCCGCCGCGTCGGCAACTGACGTACTCGTAAGGACAGTGACTTCATGAGCGACAACCAGCTGCGGGTCGTCTGGATCTATCCCGACCTGCTCAGCACCTACGGCGACCAGGGCAACGTGCTCGTCGTGGAGCGCCGCGCCCGGCAGCGCGGCCTGGACGTGGCCCGGCTCGACGTCCGAAGCGACCAGCCGATCCCGACCTCCGGCGACATCTACCTGATCGGCGGCGGCGAGGACCGGCCGCAGCGGCTCGCCGCCGAGCGGCTGCGCCGCGACGGGGGTCTGCACCGGGCGGTGGGCAACGGCGCGATCGTCTTCTCCGTCTGCGCCGGGTACCAGATCCTCGGCCACGAGTTCATCAACGACCTCGGACAGCGCGAGGCCGGTCTGGGTCTGCTCGACGTGGTCTCGGTGCGCGGCGAGGGCGAGCGGTGCGTCGGCGACGTCCTCGCGGACATCGACCAGCGCCTCGGCCTGCCCCCGCTGACCGGCTTCGAGAACCACCAGGGCGTCACCCACCTGGGCCCCACCGCCCGCCCCCTGGCCAAGGTCCGCCTCGGCAACGGCAACGGCACCGGCGACGGCACGGAGGGCGCGTACAACGACACCGTCTTCGGCACGTACATGCACGGTCCCGTGCTGGCCCGCAACCCGCAGATCGCGGACCTGCTGCTCAAGCTGGCGCTGGACGTCAACGCGCTGCCGCCGACCGACGACCACTGGTACGAGGCGCTGCGCAACGAGCGCATCGCGGCCGCGCAGGCGCCCGCGTAGCTCGAGCGGCGCGGCGGCCGCGCGGCGGGCCGCGCCGTACGAGCCGCGCCGCGGCCCGCGGCCGGGCGGGCCGGAAACAGCCCGTCTGACACACCATCCGCACAGGTGAGCGGGCACGTCCAGCTGGCGGACGTACAGTGCGGCCCCGCCCCCCGTGGACGCTAGGGTGGCGGGGATCGAGCCGGACAGCGTGGTCCGGTCCCCGGCCCACGTTGAGAAGGTATTCGGGCTATGCGCATTGGTGTCCTCACGTCCGGTGGCGACTGCCCCGGCCTGAACGCCGTCATCCGGTCCGTCGTGCACCGCGCCGTGGTCGACCACGGCGACGAGGTCATCGGCTTCCGGGACGGCTGGAAGGGTCTCCTGGAGTGCGACTACCTCAAGCTCGACCTCGACGCGGTGGGCGGCATCCTGGCCCGCGGCGGCACCATCCTCGGCTCCTCACGGGTGCGCCCCGAGCATCTGCGGGACGGTGTGGAGCGGGCGAAGGGCCATGTCGCCGAGCTCGGCCTCGACGCGATCATCCCGATCGGCGGTGAGGGCACGCTCAAGGCGGCCCGGCTGCTGTCGGACGGCGGTCTGCCCATCGTCGGCGTGCCCAAGACCATCGACAACGACATCGCCGTCACGGACGTGACGTTCGGCTTCGACACCGCCGTCACCGTCGCGACGGAGGCGCTGGACCGTCTCAAGACCACGGCCGAGTCGCACCAGCGGGTGCTGATCGTGGAGGTCATGGGGCGGCACACCGGCTGGATCGCGCTGCACTCCGGCATGGCCGCCGGCGCCCACGCCGTGGTCGTCCCCGAACGGCCCTTCGACATCGAGGAGCTGACCGCCCGGGTCGGCGAGCGGTTCGCGGCCGGGAAGCGGTTCGCCATCGTCGTCGCCGCCGAGGGCGCCAA
The DNA here is from genome assembly GCF_003261055.1 of Streptomyces cadmiisoli. Classification (NCBI taxonomy): domain Bacteria; kingdom Bacillati; phylum Actinomycetota; class Actinomycetes; order Kitasatosporales; family Streptomycetaceae; genus Streptomyces; species Streptomyces cadmiisoli. The sequence continues at coordinate 7,476,419 of NZ_CP030073.1, read as the reverse complement.
GCCGAAGCCCGGCACCATGGCCTTCGACGAGGGCGGCAAGGACGTCTACGGGCACGAGCGGTTCGCCGGCGTCGCCCGGCAGCTGTCCGTCGAGCTGGAGCAGCGGCTCGGCAAGGAGGCCCGGCCGGTCATCCTCGGGCATGTGCAGCGCGGGGGGACGCCGACCGCGTACGACCGTGTGCTGGCGACCCGTTTCGGCTGGCACGCCGTCGAGGCCGCCCACCGGGGCGAGTTCGGCAAGATGACCGCGCTGCGCGGCACGGACATCGTGATGGTGTCGCTGGCCGAGGCCGTGGAGACGCTGAAGACCGTTCCCGGGGACCGCTACGCCGAGGCGGAGTGCGTGGTGTAGCGGTACAGGCTCCTCCACCGCCCCCGGTCGCAGCAGCGGCCGGGGGCGGTTCTACTCTGGTGCGGACAAACAGCTGTCGGCAGACAGCTGTGGTCGGACAGTGCGCAACCCCCACGAATCAGGAGCCGGCGGATGGATCACAGCGGGCACGGCATGACGATGGATCTGCCGCCGTTCACGCTGGGACGAGGTCTTCAGTGGTCGGCGGACCCGTTCTTCCTCATCGCCTGTCTGCTGGCGCTCGCGCTGTACGGGTGGGGCGTGGTCCGGCTGGTGCGGCGCGGCGACAAGTGGCCGGTGGGCCGCACGGTCTCCTTCGCCGCCGGCGTGCTGAGCATCGGGCTGATGATGTGCACCAGGCTGAACGACTACGGGATGGTCATGTTCAGCGTGCACATGGTCCAGCACATGGTGATCAGCATGCTGTCCCCGATCATGATCCTGCTGGGCGCCCCGATCACGCTCGCGCTGCGCGCGCTGCCGCCGGCCGGCCGCGGTCGCAAGGGGCCGCGCGAGCTGCTGCTGGCCGTGCTGCACAGCCGGTACATGCGGATCGTCACCCACCCGGTGTTCACGATCCCGCTGTTCATCGCCAGCCTCTACGGGCTGTACTTCACCCCGCTGTTCGACTTCCTGATGGAGTCCAAGGTCGGGCACACCTCGATGATGGTGCACTTCCTCGCCGTCGGCCTGGTGTTCTTCTGGCCGATCATGGGTGTGGACCCGGGACCGCACCGGCCGGGATATCTGATGCGGATGCTGGAGCTGTTCGCGGGCATGCCGTTCCACGCTTTCTTCGGCATCGCCCTGATGATGGCGTCCGGCCCGATGATCGGCACCTACAGCGATCCCCCCGCCTCCCTCGGCATCGACGCCCTCGCCGACCAGAACGCCGCCGGCGGCATCGCCTGGGCGTTCAGCGAGATCCCGTCCGTGCTGGTGCTGATCGCCCTGATGTTCCAGTGGTACAGCTCCGATCAGCGCCAGGCAAAGCGCCTGGACCGGGCCGCCGACCGGGACGGCGACAAGGAACTCGAGGCATACAACGCCTATTTGGCCTCACTGAACGCACGCAGCCGCTGACCTCCCTTTCCGGGCGTCTCCTTTCAGTAGCATGAAAAGCGTCGGGGGAACCGCCGGGGGGAGCGGTGATGGCTATTTGCGTTTTCCTGCGCAGGGTGGGGAAATCGGTGTTCCGCACGATCGCCGGCGGCGGAACCGGGCACCGGCGCATCTGTGATGTCGCGCGTGCGAAGGAATTCCTCACCGATCCCGGAAATGGCCCCGAGGAACGAACCCGGGCCGCGGCGCTGAACGGCACGACGGCCGGCATCCGGCCCCTCGCGACCGGTTCACCCAGGTTCTCTTCCGCGCCGGCACGCCCGTGCAGAACCGCGCCGGCGAGACGGTGCGCCTCCCTCGCCGGGCCCGCCGGCCGTCGGCTCATCCCCGCCCGACGCCGCGCGCCCGCCCGGAATCGCCGTACCCCCGCCCAGGACCGCCCCGCCACCGGACGGGAGCGGCACGGGCACGGGTGGTGCGCCGGTCACCGGTAGGCCTCCCGGCAGCCTCCCGGCAGCGTGCCGGTCACCGGCGCGTCCCGGGCCGGGGGCCCGCGGGCGGGCACCACGACGCAGCACCCCACGCAGCACCCCGAGGAGTCACCATGACTTCAGGATCACCGACGTCGGGAGTGGGCCGGGTCATCGCCGGCCGCTACCTGCTGCTGCACCGCCTCGGTGTCGGCGGCATGAGCCATGTGTGGCTCGCCCACGACCAGAGACTGGCGTGCGAGGTCGCGCTCAAGGAGATCGTCCTCCGCGACTCGGGCGAGACCGCCCAGGAGCGTGCGGCGCGGGTCTCCCGGGCCCGCGCGCGGGCCCGGCACGCGGCGGGGCTGCGCGGTCATCCGCATGTGGTGACGGTGCACGACGTGCTGGAGCACGACGGGCTGCCGTGGATCGTCATGGAGTACGTGGCGGGCGCCGTGGACCTGCGCGATCTGGTCGCCCGGCGAGGGCCGCTCGCCCCCGCGGAGTGCGCCCGCGTCGGTCTGGCCGTGCTCGACGCGCTCACCGCCGGACACGAGCGGGGCATCACGCACCGGGACGTGAACCCGGCGAACGTCCTGCTGGCCCCGGACCGCACCGGCGCGCCCTACGGACGGATCCTGCTCACCGGCCACGGGATCTCCGTGCAGCCGGACACCGGGGAGGCCCGGCACACCACGTCGGCACCGACGGGAACCGCGGGCTGTGCCGCTCCGGAGCGCATCATCGGCGGACCGCCCGGCCCGGCCGCCGACCTGTTCTCGCTCGGCTGCACGCTCTACCACGGGGTCGAGGGGCACGGCCCCTTCGACCGGGAGTCGCCCCTGGCGCAGATCACCGCCGTGGTCGCGGAAGAGCCGCGCCCCGCGGTGCGTGCGGGCGCGCTGGAGCCGGTGCTGCGGGCCCTGCTCGCGAAGGACCCCACCCGCCGGATGACGGCGACGGCGGCCGGGGCCGCGCTGGCGCGGATCGTGACACCCCAGGCAGGCGGCCGTCCGCCCACCCGGAACGAGCTCGGCCCGCGGCCCCGCTGGACCGAGGCGTCGGCCCTGCCGCCCGTCGCGACGGCCTCCTCCGCCGCCCCGGCTCCCCCGCCCGTACCCGGCCGACCCCTCTCCCACGCCCTGCGGGCAGCCGCTTCGACGGGCCTCGGGCTGCTGCTCGCGCTCGGCGCGGTCTGGTACGCGCTCGCCGAGCGGACGGCCGACGCCGAGGCCGCGCCGTACGGCCGGGCCGTGGGACTCGCCGCACCGTTGAGGACGGGCGACTGCGTCGTCGCCGACTGGCCCGGCGCCGCCCGGTTCTCCGGCACCCCGCGCCTGTCACTGGACCCGACCTGCCGGGACGGGGCACCGGACGGACAGGTGATGGCGTTCGCCGAGGCCGCGTCCGCGAACGAGGCGCGCGCGACGGGGCCGGCCCGTTGCGAGGAACTCACCCGGGAGACACGCGCCCGGCTGGCCGACGTGCGCAGCTACGCGGTCGTACCGACCTCGGCGGGCTTCGTCCCGGCCGAGGGACGCGCCGCCTGTCTGGTGCTGGGCGCGCACGGGCCGGTGTACGGGCCGCTCGCCGGCCACCGCAGGCCGGGTGCGGCGTTCACGGACACGGCGACCATGCAGAAGCGCGACTGCCTCGACGTCCGCTCCGACCGGGACGTCCGTCTGGCCTCGTGCGCGAGCCGCCACGACGAGCAGGTGCTCGGATTCACCCGTTTGGCCGCGGGGCTGACCCTCGCGCAGGCGCGGACCCGGTCGGACACCGCGTGCGCGCGCGAGGTGCCGCCCGCCGACTACGGATTCGACCCTTCCGTCTACGAGGCCGATTCCTGGACCGGCGAGGGCGCCTGGAAATCGGCCACACATTTGGTCGTCTGCACCGTGCGGAAGCAGAACGGGGGCACCATGGAGGGGGACGAACCATGAGGAGGGTGTTGCGATGCCCGGTTCCACGGACGGTTCTACGAAGACGATGGGTGTGCTGACCGTTGGGGGGCTCGTCGTGGTGACGGCCTACACGGTGGCACTCGGCAGCAACGGCTGGCTGTGGTTCGGCTGGGTGGTGCTGGGACTGATCACGCTCGGTATGGTCGCCACGCGCAGCACCTGAGTTCCCGGGCGGGCTCACTCACGGGTGACCCGCCGCGCCGAATGCACGCCCGGCTGGTACTTCGGCAGCCGGGCGGTGACCTTCATTCCAGCGCCGACGGCCGTCTCGATGACCAGGCCGTAGTCGTCCCCGTAGACCTGGCGGAGCCGGTCGTCGACGTTGGACAGCCCGATGCCGCCCGACGGGCTGACCTCCCCGGCGAGGATGCGGCGCAGCAGGTCGGGGTCCATTCCGGTGCCGTCGTCCTCGATGACCACATGGGCCTCGGCGCCGGCGTCCTGGGCGGTGATGCTGATACGGCACCGGTCGGTCCTGCCCTCGAGGCCGTGTTTGACCGCGTTCTCCACCAGCGGCTGGAGGCACAGGAAGGGCAGCGCCACCGGCAGCACCTCGGGGGCGATCTGCAGGGTGACGGAGAGGCGGTCGCCGAAGCGTGCCCGTACGAGCGCCAGATAGTGGTCGATGGCGTGGAGTTCGTCGGCGAGGGTGGTGAAGTCGCCGTGCCGGCGGAACGAGTAGCGGGTGAAGTCGGCGAACTCCAGGAGCAGTTCGCGGGCCCGTTCGGGGTCGGTGCGGACGAACGAGGCGATCACCGCGAGTGAGTTGAAGATGAAGTGGGGCGATATCTGGGCGCGCAGGGCCTTGATCTCGGCCTCGATCAGCCGGGTGCGGGACTGGTCCAGATCGGCCAGTTCCAGTTGGACGGAGACCCAGCGGGCGACCTCGCCGGCGGCCCGGACGAGGACGGCCGACTCACGGGGCGCGCACGCGACGAGCGCGCCGTGCACGCGGTCGTCGACGGTCAGCGGGGCGACGACGGCCCAGCGCAGCGGGCAGTCGGGCGCGTCGCAGGTGAGCCGGAAGGCCTCGCCGCGGCCGGTCTCCAGCGGGCCGGAGAGCCGTTCCATGATCTCGGCCCGGTGGTGCCCGCCCACTCCGTCCCAGACGAGGACATGGGTGTCGTCGGTGAGGCACAGCGCGTCCGTGCCGAGCAGGGTGCGCAGTCGGCGGGCGGACTTGCGGGCGGTCTCCTCGGTGAGGCCGGCCCGCAGCGGGGGTGCGGCCAGGGACGCGGTGTGCAGCGTCTGGAAGGTGGCGTGCTCGACGGGGCTGCCCAGGCCGCCGAGGCTCTCCGGGCGGGCCGTGCGCCGGCCCAGCCAGAAGCCCGCGGCCAGCAGCGGCAGCACCGCGACGCACAGACCGGCCAGGAAACCGCTCATCCCTTCACCTCCGCGCGCACTTCCTCCGGCAGGTGGAACCGCGCCAGGATCGCCGCCGTCCCGGCGGGGACCCGGCCCGGGGTGGCCAGTGACACCAGCACCATCGTCAGGAAGCCCAGCGGCACCGACCAGAGCGCCGGCCAGGCGAGCAGGGCGTGCAGGGGGCCGGTACCGGGCAGGCCCGCCATGGTCGCGCCGACCGCCAGGAACGCCGAGCCGCCGCCCACCAGCATCCCGGCGGCGGCGCCCGGCGGGGTCAGCCGCCGCCACCAGATGCCGAGCACGAGCAGCGGGCAGAACGACGAGGCGGACACGGCGAACGCCAGCCCGACCGCGTCGGCCACCGGCAGCCCGCCGACCAGCGCGCTCGCCGCGAGCGGCGCGGCCATGGCGAGCGCGGTGCCGAGCCGGAAGTGGCGTACCCCGCGGGTCGGCAGGACGTCCTGGGTGAGCACCCCGGCGACCGCCATGGTCAGTCCCGAGGCGGTGGACAGGAACGCGGCGAAGGCGCCGCCCGCCACCAGCGCCCCGAGCAGGTCGCCGCCGACGCCGCCGATCATGCGTTCCGGCAGCAGCAGGACGGCGGCGTCCGCGTCGCCGGTGAGGGTGAGTTCGGGGGCGTAGATCCTGCCGAGGGCGCCGTACACCGGTGGCAGCAGGTAGAAGCCGCCCACCAGGGCCAGCACGGCGACCGTGGTGCGGCGGGCGGCCACGCCGTGCGGGCTGGTGTAGAAGCGCACGACGACGTGCGGCAGACCCATGGTGCCGAGGAAGGTGGCGAGGATCAGCCCGTACGTCGCGTACAGCGGGCGTTCCTCCCGGTTCTCGGCCCGGGAGGGCGCCAGTCCGCCGCCGCCCGCGGACTCGGCCCGCGGGACGGGGGTGCCCCGGGCGAACGTCAGTCGGGTGCTCCGCTCGATGCGGTGCGTGCCGGTGTCCAGCCGGACCCTGCGGTCCTCGTGGGTGCGGCCGTCGACGGTGCCGGTCACGGTCACCGTCAGCGGGCGGTCGAGCGTCAGGTCGAGGGTGTCGTCGACGCGTACGACGCGCTGCTCCCGGAAGGCGGCGGGTTCGTCGAACGCGTGGCGGGGTGCGCCGTCGCCCTGCCAGGCGAGGACCAGGAACAGCGCCGGGACCAGGAGTGCGGTGAGTTTGAGCCAGTACTGGAAGGCCTGGACGAAGGTGATGCTGCGCATCCCGCCCGCGGCGACGGTCGCGGTGACGACGACGGCGACGATGAAGCCGCCGAGTTCGTCGGGCGCCCCCGTGAGCACGGTCAGGGTCAGACCGGCGCCCTGGAGCTGGGGCAGCAGGTACAGCCATCCGACGCCGACGACGAAGGCGCCGGCGAGTCGCCGCACGGTCTGCGAGGCGAGCCGGGCCTCGGCGAAGTCGGGCAGCGTGTAGGCGCCGGAGCGGCGCAGCGGGGCCGCGACGAAGACCAGCAGCACGAGGTATCCGGCCGTGTAGCCGACCGGGTACCAGAGCATGTCGGGGCCCTGGACCAGGACCAGTCCGGCGATGCCGAGGAAGGACGCGGCGGACAGGTACTCGCCGCTTATGGCGGCGGCGTTCAGCCGCGGGCCGACAGTGCGGGAGGCGACGTAGAAGTCGGAGGTCGTCCGGGATATGCGCAGGCCGAAGGCGCCGACGAGGACGGTGGCGACGACGACCAGGGCGACGGCGGGAACGGCGTATCCGGAGTACACGGGCGGGCGGCCTCGGCGGTCTCAGCGGTCCTCGACCAGGCGGACGAAGTCCCGTTCGTTGCGCTCGGCGCGCCGTACGTACCAGCGGGCGAGCAGCACCAGCGGGGCGTACAGGCAGAAGCCCAGCACCAGCCACTCCAGGCGGCGGCCGTCCGGCATCGTCGCGAAGACCAGGGGCAGCGGACCGACGAGCAGCACGAGGACGGCGGACACGGTCAGGGCGGCGCGCAGCTGGATGCGCATCAGCGAGCGGACGTAGGTGTGGCCGAGGGTGGTCTGCTCGTCGATCTCGGTGCGCGGTCGGTAGTAGCCGGAGGCCCGCCGGGTGCGGCGGGCCGGCCCGGTGACCACGACACGGCGTTCGGTCTGTTCCTGGGGCATGCGGGCCCCTCCCTAGCTCGCGGTTCGTCGCATCAGCAGGTCCCTCAGCTCACGGGCGTGGCGTCGGCTGACCTGGAGTTCCTCGGAGCCGACCAGGACGCTGACCGTGCCCGCGTCCAGGCGGAGTTCACCGATGTGGCGCAGGGCGACCAGGTGGCGCCGGTGGATGCGGACGAAGCCGCGTGAGCGCCAGCGGTCCTCCAGGGTGGACAGCGGGATGCGCACCAGGTGGCTGCCTCTGCCGGTGTGCAGCCGGGCGTAGTCGCCCTGTGCCTCGACATGGGTGATGTCGTCGACGGCGACGAAGCGGGTCACACCGCCGAGCTCGACCGGGATGTGGTCGGGGTCGGGCTCGTGCACGGGTATGCGCGCGGTGGTGCCGCGCAGTTCCGCGGCTCTGCGCACGGCTTCGGCGAGCCGTTCCTTGCGCACCGGTTTGAGCACGTAGTCGACCGCCTTGAGGTCGAAGGCCTGCACGGCGAAGTCCTCGTGCGCGGTGACGAAGACGACCAGCGGCGGCTGTGCGAACCCGGTCAGCAGCCGGGCCAGGTCGAGTCCGTCGAGGCCGGGCATGTTGATGTCGAGGAAGACGACGTCTATGGCCTCCGGTCCGGCGGGCCCCGACTCCAGGGCCCGGTTGATCCGGCGCAGCGCCTCGGTCGCGTCGCCGGCCCCCTCGGCGCTGCCGATCCGCGGGTCCGCGTTCAGCAGGTACACGAGTTCTTCCAGGGAGGGGCGTTCGTCGTCGACAGCCAGGGCGCGCAGCATGGACGTGGAGTCTAGGGGCGATTCCTACGCCTGCCCACGGGCCGGACGCGGACGTTCTCGCTGGATACAGTGCCCCCATGAACAGCAGGCCGGCCTCCTTCGACGAGCTCGACCGGAAGATCGTCACCGCGCTGATGGCGAACGCCCGGACCAGTTTCGCCGAGATCGGCGCGGTGATCGGGCTGTCGGCGACGGCCGTCAAGCGCCGGGTCGACCGGCTGCGTGAAACGGGCGTGATCACCGGGTTCACGGCGACGGTGCGGCCGTCGGCGCTGGGCTGGCGCACGGAGGCGTACGTCGAGGTGTACTGCGAGGGCGCCGCGCCGCCGCGGCGGCTGGCGGAGGTGGTGCGCAACCATCCCGAGATCACGGCGGCGATGACGGTGACCGGCGGCGCGGACGCCCTGCTGCACGTGCGGGCGAGGGACGTCGAGCACTTCGAGGAGGTGCTGGAGCGGATCCGTACCGAGCCGTTCATCCGGAAGACGATCAGTGTAATGGTGCTGTCCCATCTGATCCCGGAGAGTCCCGAGGCGGGTGCCAGCCACCCAGCCCCCGACGCCGGCCCGGTTGCCGCACCAGACGTGCGCTGAGATCGTTCAGAACGCAGCATTCCTGCGCCGACACGCAGCTCTTGTTGCTTGTCGAGCGTCTGGGTCGCTTCCTACCTTGGTGTCACCCCTCAGTCGACACCGCAGGAAGCGGAGGTACCCCTCTGTGCTCCAAAGCCGTGTGCCGCGCCGACGGCGCTTCCTCGTCTGCGAACCCAGACACTTCGCCGTGCAGTACGCGATCAATCCCTGGATGCATCCCGATGTCCGGGTCGACGTCGATCTGGCGCAGGAGCAGTGGCGGGCGCTGATCCGCGCCTACCGCGCCCACGACCACGTCGTCGACACCGTCCCGCCGGTGGCGGGCCTGCCGGACATGGTCTTCGCCGCGAACTCGGCGGTCGTCGTCGGCGGCCGCGTCTTCGGCTCGCTGTTCCACGCACCCGAGCGCCGTCCCGAGTCCGAGCACTACGAGACCTGGTTCAAGTCGGCGGGCTTCGACGTCTACCGCCCCGAGTCGGTCTGCGAGGGCGAGGGCGACCTGGTCTTCACGGGCCGCTACCTGCTGGCCGGCACCGGTTTCCGCACCACCCGCGAGGCCCACGCGGAGGTGCAGGAGTTCTTCGGCGTCCCGCTGATCGCCCTGACGCTGGTGGACCCGTATTTCTACCACCTGGACACGGCGCTGTTCGTGCTCGACGACGACAACGTCGTCTATTACCCGGAGGCCTTCTCCCCGGGCAGCCAGGAGGTGCTGGCGCGGCTGTACCCGGACGCGGTGCTCGCCACCCGTGAGGACGCGGCGGCCTGGGGGCTGAACTCCGTCTCGGACGGGCGCCACGTCTTCATCGCACCGCAGGCCGACGACCTCGCCTCGCGGCTGGCTGCCCGCGGATACGTCCCCGTCCCCGTCGATCTGTCCGAGTTCCACAAGGCGGGCGGCGGAATCAAGTGCTGCACCCAGGAGATCCGTTCATGACCGCTCCCGCCCGTACCCGCGACTCCGCCGAGCTGATCCGTGCCGAGGAACCGGTCCTCGCGCACAACTACCACCCCCTGCCCGTGGTCGTCGCCCGTGCCGAGGGCGCCTGGGTGGAGGACGTCGAGGGCCGCCGCTACCTGGACATGCTCGCCGGCTACTCGGCGCTCAACTTCGGCCACCGGCACCCGGCGCTCATCGAAGCGGCCCACCGCCAGCTGGACCGTCTGACCCTGACCTCCCGCGCCTTCCACAACGACCGGCTCGCCGAGTTCGCCGAACGGCTCGCGGCCCTGACCGGCCTGGACATGGTGCTGCCCATGAACACGGGGGCGGAGGCGGTCGAGAGCGCCATCAAGGTGGCGCGCAAGTGGGCGTACGACGTGAAGGGCGTCCCCGCCGACCGGGCCACCGTCGTCGTCGCGGCGGAGAACTTCCACGGCCGTACGACGACAATCGTCAGCTTCTCCACCGACGAGACCGCCCGCAGCGGCTTCGGCCCCTTCACCCCGGGCTTCCGGATCGTCCCGTACAACGACCTGGCCGCGCTGGAGGCCGCCGTCGACGAGACGACCGCGGCGGTGCTGATCGAGCCGATCCAGGGCGAGGCGGGCGTCGTCGTGCCCGACGACGGCTACCTGGCGGGCGTCCGGGAGCTGACCCGCCGCACCGGCTGCCTGTTCATCGCCGACGAGATCCAGTCCGGCCTCGGCCGCACGGGACGCACGCTCGCCGTCGAGCACGAGGGCGTCGTCCCCGATGTGGTGCTGCTCGGCAAGGCGCTGGGCGGCGGCATCGTGCCGGTGTCGGCGGTGGTCGCCCACCGGGAGGTGCTGAGCGTGCTCCGGCCGGGTGAACACGGTTCCACGTTCGGCGGCAACCCGCTGGCCGCCGCGGTGGGCACCGCGGTGATCGAGCTGCTGGAGACGGGCGAGTTCCAGCGGCGGGCGCAGGAACTGGGCGTGGTGCTGCGGGACGGCCTGGCCTCGCTCGTCGGTCAGGGCGTCGTCGGCTTCCGCGCGCGCGGCCTGTGGGCGGGTGTCGACATCGACCCGGCCATCGGCACCGGCCGCGAGATCAGCGAGCGCCTGATGCGGGAGGGCGTCCTGGTGAAGGACACCCACGGCTCCACGATCCGCCTCGCGCCCCCGCTGACCGTCACCGAGCAGGAGCTCCGCTCCGCGCTCAAGACGCTGGAGGCGGTACTCGCGCACGGCGCGTGAGACGGGCGGCGGGCCGGAGTGCGTCCGGCCCGCGCTCGGCGCCCCTCTCCCGCCCCGCCCCCACCGGTCGCCCGGCCCACCCGACGCCGCGGACCACGCCCGGCCGCCGCCCACTCGGCAGGGCCACCGCGGGAGGGGTGAAGATGGGGGCGAGAGGTGGTAGACCACTCTCAGCGAGCGAGAGGTCGGCAGTGGGCACATTCGAGGACCGCGACGTCGCCCGAGGGCGGTTCGACGTGGCGGACGCCGCGCCCGTGGTGCTCGACGCACAGGGCGTGGTCACGAGTTGGACGCCGGACGCCCAGCGGATGCTGGCGTACGGGCCCACCGAGGCGGTGGGCCGGAACCTGGCCGATCTGCTGACCCCCGAGGACGCCCGCCGCGTGCCCGACCTGATCGGACGGTGCGGCGCGGAGGGCGGATGGACCGGCCTGCTGACGGCCCTGCGGCGGGACGGCCGGCCGGTCCGGGTGTCCGTGCGGATCACCTCGCTGCCCGGGACACAGGGCACCTCGCACTGGCTGGCGCTGCTGTCGGAACTGACCGACGCACCCGGCTGGGACATGAGCCGCGACATGCTGGAGCAGATCGTCGAACGCTGCCCGGTCGGCATGGCGATCGTCGACACGGAGCTGCGCTACGTGTGGTCGAACACGGCTCTCGCGCAGTACGGCGGCGGCCCGCCGCAGCGCCGGCTGGGACTGCGGCTGGCGGACGTCCAGCCGGGCCTGGACACCGAGTCGATCGAGGCCCAGATGCGGCAGGCGCTGGCGACCGGCGAATCGGTGGTCGGCTACGAGCACGTGGGCCGCGTACGGTCCGCCCCGTTCCGCGAGACCGCGCACATGATGTCGTTCAGCCGGCTCGACGACGGCCGCGGCCACCCGCTCGGTGTCTACTACACCGTCGTCGACATCTCGGAGCGGCACCGCGCCCGGCAGCGCCTCGCGCTGCTCGACCGGGCCGGTGAGCGCATCGGCCGCACCCTGGACATCGTGCGTACCGCGCAGGAGCTCGCCGACGTGGCCGTGCCGGAACTCGCCGACCTGGTGACCGTGGACCTTCAGGAGTCCGTGCTGGGCGGCGCCGAGCCGCCCCCGATCCCGCCCGCCACGCAGTCCGTGCGGCTGTGCCGCGCCGGTCACCGCTCGGTCGACGCGGTCCCGAAGGCCGTGGTCGGCCGGGGGGAGGTGGCCACGTATCCCCCCGGATCGCCGCCGGTGCGCTGTCTGACCACGGGCAGTTCCTGGCGCGAGGAGCGGCTCGACCCGCTCACCGAGGAGTGGGCGACGGACACGGGCGGGGGACGCCGGTCGATCTTCCTGGAGCTGGGCCTGCACAGCGCGATGATCGTGCCGATCCGGGCGCGCGGCGTCACCCTGGGCGTCACCTCCTTCTTCCGGCGCCGGCGGCACGAGCCCTTCGACGCGGACGACCTGGCCCTGGCCGAGGACCTGGTGTCCCGGGCGGCGGTCTGCGTGGACAACGCCCGGCGCTACACCCGCGAGCGGGACGCCGCCCTGGTGCTCCAGCGCAGTCTGCTGCCGCACCGGCTGCCCGAGCAGGACGCCGTGGAGGTCACCGCGTACTACCAGCCCGCCGACGAGCTGACCGGGCTCGGCGGCGACTGGTACGACCTCATCCCGCTGTCCGGCGCCCGGGTCGCCCTCGTGGTGGGGGAAGTGGCCGGCCACGGCATCGACGCGGCGGCGGGGATGGGACGGCTGCGCACCGCCGTACGGACGCTCGCCGCACTCGATCTGCCGCCCGAGGAGGTGCTCGGCCACCTCGACGACCTGGTGGCGCGTTCGGAGCACACGGACGGGATCACCCCGGAGCCGGACGAGGCCGACCCGGGCCTTCCGGCCGTCGACGACGAGAACGCCGCCTCGCCCGGCGTCGACGGCACGGTGTACGCACGGCCGAACCGGCCGGAGGAGGACCGGGCCGGAGCCGGCTGCCTGTACGTCGTCTACGACCCCGTCGACGGGCGGTGCGCCATGGCCTCGGCCGGTCATCCGGCGCCGGCCGTGATCCTGCCCGACGGCACGGCCACGTTCGTGGACCTTCCCCCGGGGCCGCCGCTCGGCGTGGGCGGACCGCCCTTCGAGTCGGTCGAGGTGACCCTCGCCCCGGGCAGCACGCTCACCCTGCACACCGACGGGCTGCTCGCCGGGGGGCAGCCGACGAGCGCGGCCGAGGCGGAGCGGGACCGACTGCGGCTCGCGCTGGAACGGCCCGCGGCCTCGCTGGACCTGCGGTGCCGGTCGGTGGTCGACGCTCTGGTGCCCGCCCGGCCGCACGACGACGTGGCCCTGCTGATGGCCCGTACCCGCCGTCTGGGTGCCGACCAGGTCGCCGACTGGGAGCTGCCGTGCGATCCGGCCGTGGTCGCGAACGCCCGCAGGGCGGCCATGGGGCAGCTCACCGAGTGGGGGCTGGAGGAACTGGCGTTCACCACGGAACTGGTCGTCAGCGAACTGGTCACCAACGCCATCCGGTACGCCTCGGGCGGCCCCATCCGGCTGCGTCTCATCCGGGATCGCGCGCTGGCCTGCGAGGTCCTCGACGGCGGCGCGACCGCACCCCATCTGCGTCATCCCCGCGCCACGGACGAGGGCGGACGCGGACTGCTGCTGGTCTCGCAGCTGACCCAGCGGTGGGGTACCCGCTTCGTACCCGAGGGAAAGATCATCTGGGCGGAGCAGGCGCTGACCGATCCGCCCGGGTGACACGAACACGCCGACTGCCGGGCGAAGTGGAAAACTGGTGGGACGGCGGTGTGAGGCGGCGGCCATGAGCGATGCGGCGAACGACTATGAGGCGGTGTTCCAGGCACTGCCCGGAATGGTCGCGCTGCTCACGCCGGACCTGGTGTACGCGGACGTCAACGAGGAGTTCCTGCAGATGTCCGGGCGCCGTCGGGAGGAGGTCGTCGGCCGCTATCTGTTCGACGTCTTCCCGGACAACCCCAACGACCCCGCGGCCACCGGCATGCGCAATCTGGAGGCCTCGCTGCAGCGGGTGCTGGCGTCCGGCGAGCGCGACGCGATGGCCCTCCAGCGCTACGACGTGCAGTCCCTGGAACGGCCCGAGCACTGGGAGGAGCGGTACTGGAGCCCGGTCAACGCCCCGGTGCTCGACGCGGCCGGGAAAGTGGTCCTGCTGGTGCACCGGGTGGGGACGTCACCGAGCTGATCCGGGCCCGCGGCGGGCCGAGCGGCGGCCGGGCCCGCAGGCTGGAGGCCGAGCTGTACACGCGTGCCCGGGAACTCCAGGAACTCAACGACCGGTTGCGGCAGGCGCACGCGCGCGAACGCGAGGTGGCGCTGGCGCTCCAGGAGGCGATGCTGCCCGCCTGCCGGCAGGTGGGCCACCGGCAGGTCGCCGTGCGCTACCGGCCCGCGCTCGGTGCGCTGAACGTGTGCGGCGACTGGTACGACATGGTGGACCTGGTCGGCGGTCGCCGTATCGGTGTATCCGTCGGCGACGTGGTCGGCCACGGGCTGAAAGCCGCCGGCGTCATGGGCCAGTTGCGCAGCGCGCTCAGTGCCGCCTCCCGCGTGGCCGCGGGTCCCGCCGAGGCCCTGGACGTCCTGGGGCGGTACGCCCATGTGGTCGACGGGGCCGAGTCGGCCACCGCCGTCACCACGTTCATCGACCTGGACCACCACGTCATCACGTACAGCAGCGCCGGCCATCCGCCGCCGGTGCTGGTGGACGCCGACGGCCGGGTCGAGTTCCTGGACCGGGCGACCGATCCGCCGCTGGACGCCCGGCCCGATCCGAAGCGCCGGCCGCAGGCCCGCAGCCCGTTCACGCCGGGCGCCACCCTCGTGCTGTACACGGACGGTCTGATCGAACGGCGCCACGAGGACATCGACACCGGACTGAACCGGCTCGCCGAATCGCTCGCCCGGCACCGGAACGCGGCTCCCGAGGACCTCGCGGACGCCGTCCTGCTGGAGCTGCTGCCGCCGGGCGGCGCCACCGACGACACCGCGCTGATCGTCGTCCGGCTGTGATCGCCGTGCGGTGGTGACCGGCCGGGGCACCGGGCAACGGGGCCACGGCGACCGGGTCGTTCCGGCCCGCCGGCTGGTGACCGCCACGAACACCCGTCCCGCCCGTCGCCCGTACTGACGAAGATCGTCGGTCCTGCGCGGCGGGCGCGATCCGCCGTGTGAGCGTGGTCCGGTGCTGCACCGTGTCGGATGGGGAGTGGCGGGCGCCGCGTCGGTCGCGCTGGTGGTCGCCCTCGTGGAGAACAGTGACGACCAGGACGCCGCCTCGCTGTGGGTATCGGTGATCTCCGCGGTCCTGGCGGCGTGCGCCCTCTCGGTGGACCTCGTACGCGGGCGGGAGGGCGGTGAGGCCGCCGCCGCGCCGGACCGCCGGGCACGGGCGGCCGACGACCTCGCCGCGGCCGTGCGGACGCAGTGGGCCCGAGAAGCGCGGCTGCGCCGCTTGCAGGACCCGGCACCGCTGGACGTCGGCTGGTCCCGTGTCGGACCGCCGCTGGCCGACCACCGCCGCAACATCGAGGGCGGGCCGTCGTTGCCGGCGCCGCGCGACGGGGACGGACGCCCGGACCGGATCGTCGAGGCGTTCCGGTCCGTCGCTTCGGGCCGGCTGGTCGTGCTGGGCGAGCCGGGCGCGGGGAAGACCATCCTCGCCGTGCGGTTCGTCCTGGGATCGCTCGCCGTGCGGGAGCCTGGCGACCCGGTGCCGGTACTCCTCCCGCTGGCGGGCTGGGCGCCGCGATCCGTCCCGCTGCGCGAGTGGCTGGCCGACCGGCTGGCCGCGGAGTACCGGCCGCTGGCCGCCGTCCGTGACGGCCGCACGCTGGCCCGGGAGCTGCTGGACGAAGGCCTCGTACTGCCCGTGATCGACGGCCTCGACGAACTGCCGGACGCCGCCCGCGGGGAGGCGCTGCGGCGCCTGAACGCCGAACTGGACGAACGTCTGCCCGTCCTGCTGACCTGCCGCACCGCACAGTGGGCCGACGCCGTCCGCGACGGCGACGTGCTGACCGCCGCCGAGGTCGTACGGCTGCGGCCGCTCGATTTCACCGCCGCCCGGCAGCACCTGGAGCGCACGGCACGTTCGTGTCCCGACGGTTCGACCGCCTGGACCCGGGTCCTGGAGGCGCCGACGGCACCGCTGGCGGACGTACTGGGCTCACCGCTGATGGTGGCGCTGGCGCGCACGGTGTACGGGGACACCGCGAAGGACCCGGCCGAACTCGGCGATCCCCGCCGCTTCCCCACGGCGGAGTCCATCGAGGTGCATCTGCTGGACGCGTTCGTACCGGCGGCGTTCGCCGACGCGGAGGGTCCCTGGCGCCCGGCCGCGGCGCACCGCTGGCTCGGCCGCCTCGCCCGCGACGTCGGACACGTCCGGCCCGCGGTGGGCGAACCCGCGCAGACCTGGCGGCTGGCCTGGTGGGAGCTTCCGGCGGCGATGCCGAAGGCCCTGCGCACGACGGGGCCGGCGCTTCTGGCGCTCCTCGCCACGGCGGCCCTGCTGGTGCCGCTGGCCGTGTACGGCGGTGGCGTGATCGCCAACTGGGACACCGCGCTGTCGGCCGTGGTCAATCTGGCCGGCATCGGGTGCGGTCTGGGCGTGGGCCTGGCCCTGCTGCCGCCCGCCACCGCCGGCACCCCGCAGGGGGCGCGGTGGCTGGCCCGCACGGCGCTGCGGACCACCGCGGCGGCCACGGTCGTCGCGCTGGGACTGGGCCTGCTGGTTCCTCCCCTGGTCGGCGGCCGGCTCGGCGCCGTGATCACACCGCGGCCCACGTGGTTCCTCAACGGGTGCTGCTTCGGGCTGATCCTGGCGATGATGTTCGCCGTCGCCGGCCTGCCGCGACGTCCCCTCCCGCTGGGTCTGCCGTGGGCGGGCAGTCCCGGCGGTCCCGTCGCCGTACGCGCGGTCGGCGCCCTGCTCGTCTTCGCCGGCCTCGCGATCCACGGCTATGCCGGACAGCGGGTTCCGGCCGCGACCTGCTGCGGGGCGGGAGCACTGCTGTTCCTGGCCGCGCTGCGGCGCGGGGAACGGGTGGCCGCGCAGCATCCCGGTCCGGCCGCCGCCCTGCGCGGCTTCCGGCGAGGTCTGCTGCGGGGCTTCGTCGCCTGCACGCTCATCGGCGTCAGCGCCTCGGCCGTCGTCGGATGTGTGAGCGGCGCCTTCGCCGCGTACCGGATCCACGCGCCCGCCCACCCGCTGCGCGCCGGCGAGGTCTTCGAGGGCTGGCGGCTCCAGGAGACGGCCGCCGGTGACCGCGCCGTCCGTTCGACGGGCCCGCGCGAAGTCCTGCTCGTGCAACGGACCGCGCTGCGCGGCCCGTTCGCCGTGATGCGGGGCGCCCGCATCTCCTGCGACGAGCAACTCGGCCGCCGCACGGGAGAGGTGCTGATCCGGGCGGGCGACGGCGGATGGGTGACCGACTGGAGGGCGAGATCCGGCGGGCCCGGGCGGCTCGTCGACGCGCACAATCTGGTCGTCGCCCTGCCCGAGCCCGTGAAGGTGTGGCTGGTACATCGCCCGGTCGCGGCGGTCGTCCGCGACGCCGTCGTCCCCCTGCTCTGGTTCGGGCTGCTGATCGGCGCCATCGGGGGCTGCGCCTCAGGTGTGTACCGCGCGCTGAACACACCGTCCGACACGATCCGTGCCGCCGGCCCGCAGAGCAGCCTGCGCACCGACCGTGCCGCGACCCTGGCGCGCAGTGCCGTCGCCGCGCTGCTCGCGGGCGGGGTCTGTCTGGTGCTGATCTCCGCGCTGGGGCGGGGCAGCACGCTGGGCACGATGCACACCGAGCTGTGGGTGCCGGTCGGCACCTCGGCGCTCGCGCTCGGCGCGTGGGGACGGACGGGCGTGGCCAGGGTCTGGCTCGCGGTGACGGGCCGGGCGCCGTGGCGGCTGATGCGGTTCCTCGAAGAGGCGCACCGGCGCGGGGTGCTGCGCCAGTCGGGCGCCCACTACGAGTTCCGGCATCTGCGGCTCCAGCAGCGCCTGGCCGAGGACGCCGGGGCATCCGGCCCCGGATCGCCCGAGTGGGGCGACGTGCCGTCCGGCGTGACCGCCCGGCGCCGAGCGGAGGTCCGGCGTGTCGCGCTGTGGGCCGGCGGCGCGGCCGTGGCCTGGCTCGTCGCCCGGCTCGCCGGCGGCCCGCTGCTCGACGGCTCACCGGAGAATCGGTTGGACCCGTCGGAGACCGCCCAGGTGATCACCGCCGTCGGCGCGCTGGGCACCGCCGTCGGCATGAGTGCGGCCGCGATCATCAAGGCCGTGGCCCTGCTGATCCACGCCCGGGCGGACATGGAACGGGCCCGGACCGGCCGACCGCAGGTCCAGCCGCAGGCGGAGCCGGAGCCCGAACCGACCAGCGGCGAGGGCCCCGCCTGAACGTGCTCGGCCGGGACCCGGAGAGGGTCCCGGCCGATACCGGATCAGGGTCGCGGCCGTCCGCGGACTGCGGCCGAGGTCGCGTCACGGCCGTCGTGTCGAGGCCGTGCCGCAGCACGACCGGCGTCGCGTCACGGCCGTAGGGGCGTCACGGCTTGCGGGCGACCGCTCCGTACATCGCGATGTCCTCGTCGCGGATGCCCTGCTCCCCCGTGCCGTCCGGACGCCACTTGTGCACCTGGACGATGCCGGGCTCGACGAGTTCCAGGCCGTCGAAGAACTCATGGGCCTCGTCGATGGTGCGCAGCCGCATCGGCATGTTGCGGGCCGCGTACTCGCGCGCGACCCGGCCCACCTCCTCGGGCGCGAACTCGGCGGTGCCGATGGACATGGCCAGATAGCTGCCCGAAGGCAGCGGCTCCAGCAGCCGGCGGACGATACCGACCGCGTCGTCCTCGTCGAGCATGAAGTGCACGATCGCGATCACCGTGAGGGCCACCGGCTGCGTGAGGTCGAGGGTCTCGCGCAGTTCGGGGGCGTCCAGGATGTTGGCCGGGTCGCGGAAGTCGGCCTCGATGTACGAGGTCCGGCCCTCGGGCGTGCTGGCCAGCAGGCCCTGGGAGAGCGTGAGGACGATGGGGTCGTTGTCCGCGTAGACGACCCGCGACTCGGGCGCCACCGCCTGGGCGATCTCATGCAGGTTCGGGGAGGTGGGGATGCCGGTGCCGACGTCCAGGAACTGCCGTATGCCCGCCTCCTCGGCGAGCCAGCGCACGGCCCGGTTCATCCAGTCCCGGTTGGCACGCATGTGGACGGGCAGGGCGGGCCACTCCCGGGACATGGCGTCGCCCGCCTCCTGGTCCGCGGGGTAGTAGTCCTTGCCGCCCAGGATGTAGTCGTAGATGCGGGCGGAGTGCGCGTTCTCGGTGTCGATGCGGTCGGCCGGCCATCCGTTGTCAGGCAACGCCGTGTCTCCCATTCGGGTCGGGGGGTTCAGCGGGGGGAAATGCTCAGCAACAGCAAGCAGTTCAGAGGAGGAAGTCCGCGTCACCCGCCTTCACTCCGGTGAGGAAGCTGGACATCTCCACCGGGGTGAAGACCAGCGCCGGGCCGTCGGGGTCGGTCGACTGACGCACCGCGACCCGCCCGTCGGCGAGCTTCATCACTTCCAGGCACGCGCCACCGGCGTCGTCGCTCCACGGCTTGGACCAGCCGCGTGCGCCCAGTTCCCGGGACGGCATGCCGTTGCGTATGTGGTGGTGCACGTTCACAGCTCCTTGCGAATGTCGCCGAGGTGGGCCTCGGTCCTGCTGGCGGGCGCCGCCTGGGCGCCCAGCCGGTCCATGGCCTCGCGGTACACCACGACGTCGTCGCTCTTGTCCAGGTAGACCGCGCCCACCAGGCCGTTGAGGTAGACGATGTCGGGCAGTTCGCGTGCCCGGAACCGGAAGAGGTGGTACGCGCCCGCCCGCATCGCCGGATGGGGCCCGGCCGCGAACCGCATGATCTGGAGGGTCACGTGCGGGAGCCGGTTCACCTCGATCAGATGGTCGACCTGCGCGCGCATCACGTCGGAGCCGCCGACCGGCCAGCGCAGCACGGTCTCGTCCATCACGACCCACAGCCGGGGCGGCGCCTCACGGGTGAGCAGTTCCTGGCGCCGCATGCGCAGCGCGACCCGGCGTTCGGTCGCCTCGGTCGAGGCGTGCGGGTTGCCGGCCCCGAGCAGTGCACGCGCGTAGCGCTCCGTCTGGAGCAGACCGTGGACGAACTGGTTCTCGTAGGCGCGGATCTGCAACGCCGCCTGTTCCAGGCTCAGATACGCGGCGAACCAGTCCGGCAGCACGTCACGGTAGGTGTGCCACCAGCCGCGTTTGTTGGCCTCACGGACCGACTTCAGGAAGGTGTCGATCTCCTGCTGGTCCGTCACGCCGTAGACCTGGAGCAGCTTCTCGGCGTCGGCCAGCCGGAGCCGGGCCACCTTGGCGGCCTCCATCCGGCGGATCGTGGAGTGGCTCACCCCCAGCGCGGCGCCCGCCTCCTCGAAGGTCAGACCGGCCCGGGTGCGCAACTCCTCCAACTGCTTGCCGAGGATCATGCGCAGCACGGACGGTGCGCCGCCCCAGTCGGTCTCCGCCGTCACGCCTCAACCCCCTCACGTCCTCGGCCCCGGAGCCACGCTCTCATGTGTTCACTTTCGCAGGGTCATTCGATCACTTGTTGCCTGAGAGCAGCATGCACTTGGCCAAATGCAATTTTCAACTTGCGGCTTGCGAGCGGTTGTTGGCGAGTGACACAGTGGACCCGCTTTCCCCGGCACGCCGAGGAAAGCCGCGGTCCAGTCCAGCTGGGGGAGACGGGCCGCGACCCGGCGTCGACAGACCCACGTCGTCTGGTGCGCCGCAAGCAGAGCCGGCCGGCGGAGCACCCGTGCGGCCCCGACGCAAGGCAGATGAAAGGCGTAAGGCGATGGCTCCGCCCTCCCTCCCCCACCCGCTGGACCGACTGCCCGAGGACGAATGGCCCGGCCTGCTGCCGGGGCCGCCCGTCCGACTGTCCGCCCCCGAGCCCTTCGGCCGTCCGGCCGGTGCCGAGCGCGCCCCCCGGACGGCACAGACCCCGCACGTCCCGCACCCCCCGCAGCCACCCGGAGGCGAGCGTCCCGGTCGACTCCCCGGGCCCTCGGGCCCCGACCCGCTCGCCTCCGGGGATCTCCGCCGCCCCCACACCTTCGTCCTCCCGGCCGCGCCGGAGTCGGTGGCCGCCGCCCGCGCGAGCGTGCGCGCGACGCTCACCGCGTGGCACATCGACATCGATGTCGTCGACAGCGCCCTGGTCGTGCTCTCCGAGTTGGTGACCAACGCCGTCACCCACTCGGCGAGCGAGCGGATCGTGTGCCGGCTGCACGGCACCGCGGACCGGCTCCGCATCGAGGTCGAGGACCAGAGCCGCGGGGCCTCGCTCCCGGCACCCCGGCACGCCGGTCCCGACGACCAGAGCGGTCGCGGGCTGCTGCTGGTCGAGGCGCTGTGCAGCGACTGGGGCGTACGGGAGACCCCGCAGCGCTCGGGGCGCGTCGTCTGGGCCGAGCTGAGCACGGAACCGGCCGACGCCGCCCCGATCACCCCCACACCGACGGCGTTCGCCGCCCGGCCCGTCCCCCACTCGGCCGAAGGATCCTTACCCGATGCTCCGACAGCACTGCCCTGACCTCCGCCCGCCGCGCTCCGCGCCGAGCCCGTGCGACCGTGCCCCCCGCCTGCTGATCCCCACGCGACTGTCCACGAGCCTCGGACACGACGCGGTCGGCACGCCCGGCGAGTACGGCCGACGCATCATGGACCGGCTGCCCCGCGTCGGCTGCGTCTTCGCCGACGACCGGCACTGGTGGTGGATCGTCCCGGCGGGCTCCCACGAGGGGGTCGTCTGGCCGTCCCCCACCGCCTACGCGGTCGGCGCCCGTATGGCCGACCCGTCCTGGACGCCCGCCCGGCCCAAGCCGCGCGCGGACGTGCCGCGACTGATCCACTCCCCCTCGGAAGGCTCGCCCTACACACCCCCCATACCGCTCTACTTCCTCATCTGCCGCCTGACCGGCAGCATCCCGCGCTGGTCGCCGGGCGCCACGGAGTGAACCCGGGTCCGAGAAGGCTCCCACCGGTTCCGCGCGACCCCTGCCGCGCCTACACTGAAGCCTCACGACGTGCTGGTTGACCTGCGAGAACGCGACGGTGAGCCGAACTGACGGAGCGAGGAGCCACCCGTTGTTCTACTACCTGCTCAAGTACGTGCTCCTCGGACCGCTGCTCAGAGTGGTCTTCAGGCCCAGGATCGAGGGTCTGGAGCACGTACCGGCGTCGGGCGCGGCGATCGTGGCCGGCAACCATCTGTCGTTCTCGGACCACTTCCTGATGCCGGCGATCCTCAAGCGCCGCATCACCTTCCTGGCGAAGGCCGAGTACTTCACGGGGCCCGGCATCAAGGGCAGGCTCACCGCGTCCTTCTTCCGCAGCGCCGGGCAGATCCCCGTGGACCGCTCCGGCAAGGACGCGGGCCAGGCGGCGATCCGTGAGGGGCTCGGCGTGCTCGGCAAGGGCGAACTGCTCGGGATCTACCCGGAGGGCACCCGCTCGCACGACGGCCGCCTCTACAAGGGCAAGGTCGGGGTCGCCGTGATGGCCCTCAAGGCCGGGGTGCCGGTGATCCCCTGCGCGATGATCGGGACGTTCGAGGCACAGCCGCCGGGCCAGGTCCTCCCCCGCGTCCACCCGGTGGGGATCCGCTTCGGCGAGCCGCTGGACTTCTCCCGCTACGCCGGCATGGAGAACGAGAAGGCGATCCTGCGCGCCATCACCGACGAGATCATGTACGCGATCCTCTCGCTGTCCGAGCAGGAGTACGTCGACCAGTACGCGGCGGTCGCCAAGGCCGAGGAGGCCGCGGCCCGCGCCGAGCGCGAGCGCAGGTTCCCGCGGATGCCGCTCAGCTGAACTCTGCCGTGGGCGAAGTTCCCTCGGCCCGCGGGACCGTCCCGTCTAGGGTCGCCGCATGAAACGTGCTGTGGTGATCGGAGCGACGGGACAGATCGGGCGTCCGGCCGTACGGGCGCTGGCGCGGGACGGCTGGGCGGTGACGGCGGCGTCCCGGGGCGGCGACCGGGACCCGTCCTGGCCCGACGACGTACGGTCCGTGCGGCTGGACCGGGAGGACGACGCGGCGCTGACCGCGGTGATCGGCGAGGACTGCGACCTGGTGGTCGACATGGTCGCCTTCGGGGCCGGACACGCACGCCAGTTGACCTCACTGGCCGGGCGCGTCGGCTCGGCGGTGGTGGTCTCCAGCATCTCGGTGTACGAGGACGACCGGGGCCGCAGCTTCGACACGCAGGCCGAACCGGGCGGCTTCCCCGTGTACCCGGTGCCGATTCCGGAGACCCAGCGCACGGTGCCGCCCGGTGAGACCTCGTACAGCACCCGCAAGGCGGCCCTGGAGCATGAACTGCTCACCGTCGGCGACCGGTTGCCCGCTACGCTGCTGCGCGCGGGAGCGGTGCACGGACCGCACTGCCGGACACCGCGCGAGCTGTACTTCGTCAAGCGCAACCTGGACGGCCGCCGGCGCCGGGTCCTCGCGCAGGGCGGCGCGAGCCGTTTCCACCCGGTGAGTGTGCACACCCTCGCGGAGCTCATCCGTCTCGCCGCTGCGCGCCCCGCGTCCCGGGTCCTCAACGCCTGCGACGGCGAGGCGCCGACGGTGGCGGAGATCGCGGCCGCGATCGACGGAGTGATGGGCGTGCGGACCGAGACGGTCCTGGTCGACGGTCCCCCGCCGGCTCCGACCGTGGGCGACACACCGTGGACGGTTCCGGTCCCGGTGGTGTGCGACATGTCGGCGGCGGAACGGGAGCTGGGCCACCGCCCGGTGGTGCGGTACGCCGAGACGCTTCCGGAGACGGTCGAGTGGATCGAAGGCCGGCTGGCCGGGCGGGACTGGCGGGAGGCCTACCCGAAGATGTTCCAGACCTACGGCGATCTCTTCGACTACGCGGCCGAGGACGCCTGGCTCGACCGCGCATAGGCGAGGGACGGCCGGCCGGTGTGCCGGCCGGCCGTCCCTCGCCGGGTGCTCCGCTCGCCTACGGCTTCGGCAGGGCGTGCGGACGGCAGGTCACGTCCCGCGTGTCCACCTTGCCGGTGAGCAGGTAGGCGTCCACCCGGTCGTTGACGCACGGGTTGACCAGGCCGGTGACGCCGTGCGACCCGGCGCCCTTCTCGGTGATCAGACGCGAGCCCTTGAAGCGCTGGTGCAGTTCGACGGCGCCCCCGTACGGGGTGGCCGCGTCACGCTCGGACTGCACGATCAGCACCGGCGGCAGGCCCTTGCCGGTACGCACGTCCAGCGGGGTGTTCTGCTTGGCCGGCCAGGTGGCGCACGGCAGGTTCAGCCACGCGTTGGACCAGGTCAGGAACGGGTGGTCGCGGTGCAGACGGGTGTTGTCCCGGTCCCACTTCCGCCAGCTCGTGGGCCACTTGGCGTCGGCGCACTCGACCGCGGTGTAGACGGCGTTGCCGTTCTCCGAGGCCGCGTTGCCCGCGGTGTCCGACAGATCGGGGGCGGCCGCGTCGACCAGGGCCTGGGTGTCACCGGCGACGTACGCGCTGAAGACCGTGGCGACCGGGACCCAGGAGGAGTCGTAGTACGGGGCGCTCTGGAAGAAGCCGACCAGCTCGGCCGGGCCCACGACCCCGCCGATGGGTTCCTTCTTCGCGGTGGCGCGCAGCTCCAGCCACTCCGCCTGGACCTCGGCGCGGGTGTCGCCGAGGTGGAAGGTGGCGTCGTTCTGCGCCACCCAGTCCTGCCAGTGCCGCCAGCGCGTCTCGAAGGCGACGTCCTGGTCCAGGTTGGCCTGGTACCAGATCTTCTCCCGGGACGGGTCGACGACGCTGTCGACGACCATGCGGCGCACGTGGCCCGGGAAGAGCGTGCCGTAGACCGCGCCGAGGTAGGTGCCGTAGGAGACACCGAGGAAGTTCAGCTTCCGCTCGCCGAGGGCGGCCCGGACGACGTCCAGGTCGCGCGCCGTGTTCGGCGTGGTCATGTGGGGCAGCATGGCGCCGCTGCGCTCCTGGCAGCCCTCGGCGTACTCGCGGGCGAGCTTGCGCTGGGCGCGCTTGTCGGCCTCCGAGTCGGGCACCGGGTCCGGCTTGGGCGCCTTGACGAACTCCTGCGGGTCGACGCAGGAGATGGGCGCCGACTTGCCGACGCCGCGCGGGTCGAAGCCCACGAAGTCGTAGGCCTCGGCCGTCTTCGCCCACAGCGGGTTGGCGGTGGTGACCCGGCGCGGGAAGCGCAGTCCGGAGCCGCCGGGGCCGCCCGGGTTGTAGACGAGGGCGCCCTGCCGCTCCTCCTTCGTCCCCGTGTTGCCGATCCGGTCGACGGCGATCCTGATCTGTTTGCCGTACGGCTCGGCGTAGTCGAGCGGCACCGTGACATAGCCGCACTGGATGGGCTTCTCCAGGCCCCAGTCGGGCGGGCAGTCCTGCCAGTCGATCCCGGTCCGCGCGGCCCGGTCGGCCGCGATCGCGACACCGCGGGCCTCGCGGCCCTCACCGTGGCGGGACTCGGCGCTCGCGCTGGCGGTCGGAGCGGCGAGGACACCGGATATCAGGGTCGCCGTGACGAGCGCTCCGGCCGAGCCGAGCGCCGCCGTCCGCCTCTTCGGTCTCTTGTCCCTCAAGTGAGGCCTCCCGTACACCGTTTCGATGGATACGGGTGATCCTGTCGGTTGTGCCGCGGCCGGGAACAGGGCCGGCCGCGGTTCTTTGCCATTCCGATAACCGGAGAGCCGCTCCCGCTCACCGGAGAGTCAATCGAGGCTCGACAGGGCCTCGTCCAGCACCCGGCGCAGTCGCAGCGCGTCCGGCGCGACAGCGCTCACCAGCGCGGCGGGCCCGGCGAGCGGGACGACCACGGCCCCGTCCCCCAGCACCCGGGCGGCAACCGGCCGGGTGCCGAACTCCGGCCGTACCAGGACGATCTGCCCGACGGCGCGACGGCCGCCCAGCCCGGCGGGACCGTCCCAGCCGCCCGGTGCGCCCGGCCCGCAGGACAGCTCCTGGTCGAGGACGGCCCGTCCGGCGATCCGCACCGTCAGACGGCTGGTGAGCCGCCCGGGTTCCTCGCCGGCCCGTCCGAGCACCTGTTCCTCTCGCAGCACCAGCCGCGCGCCCGCGGCGAGGTCGGCTCGGGTGCGGACGTGCAGGTCGCTGTCGCGCGCGGAGATGAGCTGCTCGGGCAGCCAGTGCAGTTCGGCCCCGTCCGCCACGTCGAGCCGGACGTCGTAGCGCGCGGCGCGCTTCGTCTGCCCCGGCAGGGCGATGGTGGCGGCGGCCGAACCGACCCGCAGCCGCCCTTCGTCGGCGACCTCCGCCCGTACCGTGAAGTGGTCGCCGCCGAGCGGTCCGCTCATCGCGCCGACCAGCATCACGCGGGCCTCACCGGCGCCGCCCCGCGTGCGCCGCAACGCCAGAGGCCCCTCGCCCGCCAGTACGGGCAGGGACGTACCGCCGCGTCCGTCGCCGCGGGCCAGGATCCGCGCGGTGGCGCGTACCCCGGTGGTCGCGTTCACGCCACCCACGCGGCGAGCCGCGCGCGCACCCAGTCGGCGACGTCCCGCACGCCCGTGCCGCTTGTGAGCGACTGGAGGACGACGGGCAGTTCGGCGCGCTGGGCCTTGGCGTCCGCCTCCATCCGGGCGAGGTCGGAGCCCACGTAGGGCGCGAGGTCGGTCTTGTTGACGACTAGCAGGTCGGCCGTGGTGACCCCGGGGCCGCCCTTGCGCGGGATGTCGTCGCCGCCGGCGACGTCGATCACGAAGATCTGGGCGTCGACGAGCCCTTTGGAGAAGGTGGCGGTGAGGTTGTCGCCGCCGGACTCCACCAGGACCAGATCGAGCGGCCCGATCTCGTCCTCCAGGTCCTCGACCGCCTCGAGGTTGGCGGAGATGTCGTCCCGGATCGCGGTGTGCGGGCAGGCCCCGGTCTCCACGGCGGTGATCCGCTCCGGGGGCAGGACGGCCTCCCGCAGCAGGAAGTCGGCGTCCTCGCGGGTGTAGATGTCGTTGGTGACGACGGCGAGGGACAGTTCGTCCCGCAGGGCGCGGCAGAGCGCGGCGACGGTGGCGGTCTTGCCGGATCCGACGGGCCCGCCGAGCCCGATCCGCAGCGCCCGGCGGCGGCCGTCGGGGCGGTGCGCGTCGGCGCTGACGCCGGGAGTGTCGTGCTGGGCGTGGTCGAGATGCATGGACGGCTCCTTTCGGGGCGGACCCGGTGCTCGTGGCCCGTCCGGCGGATGCGGACGGGCCGCTCGGGGCCGCGAAGGGGTAGAGGACCCGGGCCGCGTCCCCGGCGGGGCGAGGGGGGTGGCCGGGGTCGAAGACGCGGGTGCGGCAGGTGGGCGCCGCTACGAGGCGAACAGGCGGACGGGCCAGGCGGCGTGCGCCTCCGCCTGGATCTCCAGCAACGGCGCGGAGGCCGCCGGCAGCGCGTCGACCCCCTCGTCGACGACCGCGCGGGCCGCCTCCACCGCCCGGTCCGCGACACGGTCCAGCTCCGGGGCCAGCCGCGCCAGCACACCGGTCGCGTCGAAGGGGTCGAGGCTCAGCAACCGCACCGTCGCGCTCGCCGGGCCGCTCACGCTGTCGTACACGGCGCAGTGCGCCGCGTCGGCGGCCGTCAGGCCCGCGGCCCGCGCCGTGAGACCGAGCACCACCGGCTGGTGGGCGCCCTTCGGGAACTGCCGGGCCAGGACGTCGAGTTCGGCCGAGGGCCAGGTGGCTCGGGCGGCCCGCACGAGCTGCCGCCCGAGCCTGCGCGCCGCCAGCCGAAGCGCCGGGGAGGCGGTCCTGGCATCCGCGGCCGCGTCCAGCGCGGCCGGATCGACTCCTAGCGCCGCCGCGGCGGCGAGCCCGGCCGACACCAGCCCGGCGGTGTGCAGCCGCCCGCGGCAGAAGTCCTCCAGGCTCGCCGCACCGGTGACCAGCCCGGCCTTCACCGCCGCCTCGGCTCCACCGGAGTGCGCGTGTCCCCCGGCCGGGAAGCGGCCGTCGGCCAGGACGAGAAGCGCTGCCCTGGTCATCAGAAGAGGAAGTAGCGCTGGGCCAGGGGCAGTTCGGCGGCCGGGGTCGCCTCGACGAGCTCGCCGTCGATGTGCACGGCGAAACTGTCGGGGTCGACGCGCACCTCGGGCCGGGCGTCGTTCTCACGCATGTGGCCCTTGGTCACGCCGCGCGTCCACTCGATGGGCACGAACCGTTTGCCGAGCCCGAGGCGTTCGGGCAGCCCGTCCTCGACGGCGAGCGGCGCCACGAAGTTGACGGAGTTCGAGGCCGGTGCCCGCCCGGTCGCCCCGTACATCGGCCGCGGCAGCACCGGCTGCGGCGTCGGGATGGAGGCGTTGGCGTCGCCCATCTGCGCGTACGCGATCTGCCCGCCCTTGAGGACGAGGTACGGCTTGACCCCGAAGAACGCCGGTTCCCACAGCACCAGGTCGGCGAGTTTGCCGGTCTCCACGGAGCCGATCTCGTGGGCGAGGCCCTGGGCGAGCGCCGGGTTGATCGTGTACTTGGCGACATAGCGACGTACGCGGTGGTTGTCGGCGCGTCCGTCGCCGGGCAGGGCGCCCCGGCGACGCTTCATCACATGGGCCGTCTGCCACGTCCGCATGATCACCTCGCCGACGCGGCCCATGGCCTGCGCGTCGGAGGAGATGATCGAGATGGCCCCGAGGTCGTGCAGGACGTCCTCGGCGCCGATGGTCGACGGCCGGATACGGGACTCGGCGAAGGCGAGGTCCTCCGGCACCGCCGGGTTGAGGTGATGGCACACCATCAGCATGTCGAGGTGTTCCTCGGCGGTGTTGACGGTGAACGGGCGGGTGGGGTTGGTGGAGCTGGGCAGCACGTACGACTCGGACACCACGGTCATGATGTCGGGCGCGTGGCCGCCGCCGGCGCCCTCGGTGTGGTACGCGTGGATGCCGCGGCCGGCGACGGCCGCGAGGGTGTCACCGACGAATCCGGCCTCGTTGAGGGTGTCCGTGTGGATGGCGACCTGAATACCGGTCCGTTCGGCGACGGTGAGCGCGGCGTCGATGACGGCCGGGGTGGAGCCCCAGTCCTCGTGCAGCTTCAGGCCCAGCGCGCCGCCGCGGATCTGCGACAGCATCGCCTCGTGGGAGACGGTGTTGCCCTTGCCGAGGAAGCCGATGTTCAGCGGGTACTGCTCCATCGCCTCCAGCATCCGGGCCAGATGCCAGGGGCCCGGCGTGACGGTGGTGGCCTTCGAGCCCTCGGCGGGGCCGGTACCGCCGCCGACCAGGGTGGTGACACCGGACGCCAGTGCCTCGTCGGCGATCTGCGGGCAGATGAAGTGGACGTGCGCGTCGACGGCACCGGCGGTCATGATGCGGCCGTTGCCGGCGATGACCTCGGTCTCAGGTCCGATCACCAGGTCCGGGTGCACCCCGTCCATCGTGTCCGGGTTGCCCGCCTTGCCGATGCCGGTGATCCGGCCGTCGCGGATACCGACGTCCGCCTTGACGATCCCCCAGTGGTCCACGACGACGACCCCGGTGACGACCGTGTCGGGGGTGCCCTCCGCGCGCGTGGCGCGTGACTGGCCCATGGATTCGCGGATGACCTTGCCGCCGCCGAACACGGCCTCGTCGCCCGCGCGTCCCGGTCCGCCGGAGCGGTCCTCCTCGATCTCGATCAGCAGGTCGGTGTCGGCCAGCCGGACCCGGTCGCCGGTGGTCGGGCCGAACAGGTCGGCGTAGGCCTCGCGCGAGATCTCAGCCATCGAGGGCACCCCCTGTCTCACCGCGCAGTCCGGGCACCACTCGGGCTCCGGCCAGCGGGACGAGGGTGACCTCGACGGGGATCCCGGGCTCGAAGCGCACCGCGGTGCCGGCGGCCACGTCGAGCCGTTTGCCGCGCGCGGCCGCACGGTCGAACTCCAGGCCGGGGTTGGCCTCGGCGAAGTGGTAGTGGGAGCCGACCTGGACGGGCCGGTCGGCGGCGTTGAGGACGGTCAGCCGGGTGACCTCGCGGCCCTCATTGCACACGATCGGCCCGTCGCCGAACAGGATCTCTCCTGGAATCATCAACGCCCCCTCAGACGATCGGGTCGTGGACGGTGACGAGTTTCGTGCCGTCCGGGAAGGTCGCCTCGACCTGGACGTCGTGGATCATCTCGGGGACGCCGGCCATGACGTCGTCACGGGTGAGCAACTTGCGGCCGGAAGCCATGAGTTCAGCGACGGTACGGCCGTCCCGGGCGCCTTCGAGGATGTGGGACGTGATGAGGGCGACGGTTTCCGGGTGGTTCAGCTTCAGCCCGCGGGCCCGGCGCTTGTCGGCCACGTCGGCGGCCACGTGAATGAGCAGCCTCTCCTGCTCGTGCGGGGTCAGTTGCACGGCGCACCTCACATCCTCGCTCCGGGCCGTGCGGGGCCCGGCTGCCGCGGCCACGGGGCAAAATCCCTGGTGGCGTGGAGGCGCAGGCTAGTTGGCACGAGTTTCGGGCACGTTAACCGAGCTGTGATCCGGTCAGCCGCGTGAACCCGGTCTGCGCACGCTCGACAGGGCGCGTACTCCGGCGCTCAGGGTGTCCTCGGAGACGGTGCCGAACAGGGCCATCTGCGTGGCGAAGCCCTGCACGACCGCGATCATCACGCGGGCCATCGCGTCGGTGTCGACGTCGTCGGGCAGCAGGCCCTCCTCCTGGTACCTCTCGGCGACCTTCAGCCAGGACGCCCGTACGACCTCGAAGCTCGGCCGCAGGACGGCGGCCAGTTCGGGATTGCGCAGGGTCTCGGTCCACACCTGGAGCATCAGCCGCGGGAACATCCACTGGCCGTCCTCCAGCACGCCCGGCCGGAGTTCCTTCATCCGGGTCATGACCCGGGGCATCAGCTCGTCCGGCAACGGCGGCGGGCTCTGCCGGGCCGCGTCCTCGTAGATCTCGCGCACGGTGCCCAGCACCTCGTTGACGATGGCGCCGATCAGCTCCTCCTTGCCGCTGAAATAGCGGTACACCGCGCCCGCGGACAGGTCGACCTCCTTCAGCACGTCCTGCATGGACGTGGCGTGGAAGCCGTTGCGGGCGAAACAGAGCGCGGCGCCGTCCAGGATCTGCCGGCGGCGTGCGTCGAGGTGTTCCTGGGATACACGAGCCATGCCCCGAATGTAAAACGAACATTCCTTCTTGACAAGCCACGTCGGCACGCGCACGGTGGGGACACTCCTAAAACGAACGATCCTTCTTTTTAGTGGCCCACACAGGAGATGCCATGTCCTCGCCACCCCGTAACGGCACGCGCCACGTCTTCGCCGTCGCCGTCCTCGTCCCACTGATCGCGACCCTGGCGCTGTGCGCCTTCGCCTGGCCCTCCGCCCGCACCGCGCCCCGCGACCTGCCGCTCGGCGTGGCCGGCCCGGCGGCCGCCGCGGCTCAGGTCGAAGCGGGGCTGACCCGCGAGAAGGGCGCCTTCGAAATCCACCGCTACGACGACAAGGCCGCGGCCCGGGAGGCCGTCGAGGACCGGAGTGTGTACGGCGCGATCGTCGTCACCGCCGACGGAACCGAGCTGCTGACCGCCTCCGCCGCCGGCCCGGCGGTCGCGCAGGCGCTGCGGACCGCGGTGGCCGACAGGGCCGCCGCCGAGGGCGCCGAGATCCGGATCGTCGATGTCGTCCCGACGCCCGAGGCCGACCCGCGCGGTACGACGCTGAGCTCCAGCGTCCTGCCGCTCGTACTGGCCGGGACGGCGGCGGGCGCCATGGTCGCGCTGGCCGGACTGCGGGGCGGCCGCGCCGTGACCGCTCTGGTCGCCGCCTCGGGCCTGGTCGGCGTCGGCGGCACGCTGATCGCGCACACCTGGCTCGAGGGCCTCACCGGCGACCGGTGGGCGGAGGCCGCGGTGTTCGCCCTGGCGTCGCTGGCCGTGAGCAGCGCCGTCGCCGGACTGGCCGCGCTGATGGGCCAGGCGGGCGTGGCCGTCGTCGCGACCACGATGATGCTGCTGGGCAATCCGTTCTCCGCGGCGGGTTCGGCCCCGCCGATGCTGCCCGAGCCGGCCGGGACGATCGGCCAGCTGCTCCCGCCGGGTGCGGGGGTCTCGCTCCTGCGGTCGGTGGCGTTCTTCGACGGCGCCGGCGCGTCCGGGCCCTTGCTGACGCTCGGCGTGTGGACGGTCCTCGGCCTGAGCGCGATGCTGGTCGGCGGCGCGCTCAGGCGCCGGGCCACCGCCGGGCACGGGGAACCCGCCCGCGCGCCGATGCCGGTAGCGGTCGGCTGAGCGCCGGCACCCACCGACGGACCGTGTGCCCCCGCTGTAGCGGACGGGGGCACACGGTCTTCCGCGTCCGGGGGGCCGTCGGCTCGCCCCGCGCATGCCGTCGCCGGGCCCGATCGCCCCATGCGCCCCGACGCGCCCGCGTGTCCGCTGATCAGCCGTCACCTCGGCGCGGCGGGCCGGCCGGCGCGGATCGAACCGGCCCGCGTCGGCGGCACCGGCCGCGGTCCGCGCGCCGGCCCCGCGCCGGTGCCAGAAGCCGCCGCGCCGCACGACGGGTTCGCGCCGATGCGCCGAAGGGGTGAAACCGAGCCGTGCTCCGCAACCTCCGCGCGGGCGCAGCGCGTCCTGGACGGTGACCGCCGACCGGCCCGGGCGGATGTTCCGCCGCGCTCCGACAGTTGACGAACCATCCGGCGGCCCGTCGTGTCGACACTCACCGCGGCGTGTCCGGACCGGAGTTGAAACGGACCAAACGGCGTACCCCCGCACGGCGTATTTCCACGTACATTTTCGGGGCCTCCGCACTTGCGCAACACGAGGGCCCTCGGGGCGGAATTGATGGTTCCACCGCTGGTCCGGGGGCTCGTGGCGCCCTTGACATCCGTTCGATCGAGGGGCTGTCCACCCGAATGGGCGAGTGGTGAGTAACGCCACAAACACCCGCTTCCGTTGGGATTTTCAGACTTCGGTACGTCAAGATCCCTGTCTGACGACAAGCCCCCGCCACAGCGGCGGGGCGGTCCGGGCGGACGCCGAGTCCTGCCGCCGCCCGGATGCCCGGTCGACAGGAGTGGATCGGCAGGAGTGGAGGACCCAGCACGACGGGTCGCCGGAACGCACGTTCCGAGCAGCCCTTGGGGTGAAGCCGCGGTCACGCGGCCGGGCCACTTCGCCAGCCCGAATCCGACAGGTCATCCTTCACAGGCGGCTGACGAAGGGTTGCGCATGACAGCGCTCAATCGTGTCCCGTCGCTCATGGCCCGGGCCGGCACGGCCTCGGCCCTCACCCTTGCCGCGGTGGGTGGATCCGTCGTGGCTCCCGGCTTCGCGACCGAGGCCGCGGCCGCCTCGCCGTCGTTCAAGGCGCTGCAGATCGCGGCGTCGAAGCAGGGCTCCCCGTACAAGTGGGGCGCCACCGGTCCGCGCAGGTTCGACTGCTCCGGACTCACGCTGTACTCGTTCAAGAAGGCCGGCAAGAAGCTGCCCCGTACGGCGGCGCAGCAGTACAACAAGACCCGCCACATCTCGGCGAAGAACCGCAGGGCCGGAGACCTGGTGTTCTTCCACTCGGGGTCGAGCGTCTACCACGTCGGAATCTACGCCGGGAAGGGGAAGATCTGGCACGCCCCGAAGACAGGGGACGTCGTCAGGCTGCAGAAGATCTGGACGAGGAGTGTCTGGTACGGCCGGGTCTCCTGACCCCTGGGGCGCGGTGGAGGCGTCCTGACGCGCCGCCACCGCCCCGCCCATGCCCCCGGCCCGCTCCGCTTCCCGGAGCAGGCCGGAAGCCGCCGACGCCGTCCGTGAGCCCTCCGGGACGCGGGCGGCACGGCACGCCGCCCCCGGCGGCCCGGACTGCCCGCCCGCGAGTCCCCCGCGCGGTACGGACGTCCGGAGCGGCCCGAACAGCAGGAGCGCCCGGGTCCGGTGGCCGAAGCCCACGGGGCCGGTCCCGGCGCTTCCCGACCGCCGCACGGCGACCACGCGGCCTGCGGAAGTCGCCGCGGGGCCTGCCCGGCCCCTCGCGTCGTCGTGTCGGACAGGTCCAGGGTGCTCGCGTCCACGCCCGTTGCGGCGCACTGGGCGTCACCCGCGCCCCGGCGCCGGCAGCACGCGCACGGCCTCGCGAGGGCGGGGCCACCGCCGGACAGGTCCTCAGGACTCCTGCGGCCCCGCCGCCGTCATCGGCCGCACCGGAGCCGTCCAGGGCAGTTCGATGGAGACCGTCTTGCCGCCCTCCCGTGTGGGGCGCACACGCAGCCGGCCGCCGCACTCGCCGGCCAGCCAGCGGATGATGACCATGCCGCGGCCGTTGTCCTGCTGCACCGCGGCCGGCAGCCGCTTGGGGAAACGCGGGTGACTGTCGGTCACACCGATGCGCAGTTGCTCGTCCCGGTCGAGTTCGACGTCCACCGTGAAGGTGGGAGACTGCCCGAAGGTGTGCTGGACGGCGTTGGTGGCGAGTTCCGAGACGATGAGCCGGATGGTGTCGGCGATGTCCGTGTCCGGGGCCAGGCCCCACTCGGCGAGCGTGCTGATCACGTAGTGGCGGGCGGTGGGGACCGAAGCGGGATCGCTCGGCAGCGTGACGGATGCTTCCAGGTGGTCTGCCATGGCGACGTCGTCCCTTTCCCACGGGACCGCAGTCCGACACGGATCGGATGGTTCGAGTACGGTCCCGGACTGGTGCTTCTTCGCCAGACTGCCACCAGCACACCGGTCACGGTGGCGATCCACCAAGATATGCATATATCTGTCGCTCGAAGCGGTGAACTCTGCGACGGCAGACCGTATTTGGGCGGCTCGGAAGGAGTAAGGAGTTTCCCATGCAGCACGGTCCCGCAGTGCGCCGCCGGAAACTGGGTGCCGAATTGCGCACGCTGCGCGCCCGCGCCGGCCTGACGAGTGGCGACGCCGCGCGGCTCGTCGGCTGGCACCAGTCGAAAGTGAGCCGGATAGAGACCGGCGCGAGCGGGGTCAAACCGGCCGACGTGCGCCTACTGCTGGACGCCTACGGAGTGACGGACCCCCAACTCCGCGAGCTGCTGTTGATGTTGGCCGGCACGGGCGGGGCCCACGGCCGGGACCACTGGTGGCACGCCTACCGGGGTGTACTGCCCCCCACCTACCGGGACTTCATCAGCCTCGAGTCGCAGGCGAGCGCGATGCGCACACTGGAGACCTCGGTGGTGCCCGGACTGCTCCAGACACCGGAGTACGCGCGCGCGGTGACCCGCGCCGCCGTGGAAGGGCTCGACGAGGACCGGCTGGACGCCCTGGTGGAGGTGCGGCTGGCCCGGCAGGACGTGCTGCGGGCGCAGCGGCCCCTGGTGCTGAGCGCCGTGCTGGACGAGGCGGTGCTGCACCGCGAGGTCGGCGGCCCGGAGGTGATGGCTCGCCAGCTGGAGCGGCTGGTGGAGGCGGCCCGGCTGCCCCAAGTGCGACTCCAGGTGCTGCCGTTCGCCGCCGGCGCTCACATCGGGATCACCGGGCCTTTCGTTATTTTCTCCTTTCCGCGCACTTCTGATCTGGACGTGGTTGTTCTCGACCACTTGACGAGTAGCCTCTATCTCGAACGGAAAGAAGACGTAGAGGCCTACACCGAGGCCTTCAACGCCCTGCGAGTCCGCGCACTTTCGCCCGAGGACTCGTTGGATCACCTCGCCGGAACAGCTGCCGGCGCGTAGGAGGCACCATGACAGCTCTGCCTCGGAACGTTCCTTCAAGCACTCGACTGATCGGGGTGCACTGGCTGCGCAGCAGTCACAGCACCGGAGCGAACAACTGCGTGGAGACGGCCCGGCCGATCCGCGGCCCGGGCGCCGGACTCCTCGCCGTACGCGACTCCAAGGACCCCGCCGGACCCGCGCTGCTTTTCTCCCCCGAAAGCTGGGCGGGGTTCACGGCCTCGTTCCGATGAACCCACCGACCACCGAGCACTCCGACCACTGACCACGCCGATCGCCGACCACCCCGACCACTGACCAAGTCGACCCGCGCCAGTTCCCGATCAGGTCCGGTCAGATCCATGCAGTGCGACGCACGGCCGTGGTACGCCGACTCATGGTCGCGTTTCGCCGATCACACGTACAGCGCGTTCGATCTGGTCCCCGGAGAGGTCCGCGCGGGCCGTCAGCCGCAGTCGGGACACGCCGTCGGGCACGGAAGGAGGCCGGAAGCAGCCCACGGCGAGCCCCGCGGCGCGGCAGTCGGCCGCCCAGCGCACGGCACTCTCCGGGGACGGCACGCGGACCGAGACGACCGCGGCGTCAGGACGCACCGCCTCCAGGCCCATGGCCGTCAGCCGGGCGTGCAGTTCGCCCGCCACCGCGCGCGCCCGTGCGGCCCGCCCGGATTCCCGGCGCAGCAGCCGCAGTGCCGCCAGAGCGGCCCCCGCCGCCGCCGGGGCGAGGCCGGTGTCGAAGATGAAGGTCCGGGCCGCGTTGACCAGATGGTCGATCACCCGGACGGGCCCGAGCACCGCGCCGCCCTGACTGCCGAGCGACTTCGACAGCGTCACCGTCACCACGACGTCGTCGGCGCCCGCCAGACCCGCCGCGTGCGGGGCGCCCCGTCCGCCGTCGCCGAGCACCCCGAGGCCGTGGGCGTCGTCGACGACGAGCCCGGCGCCGTGCGCGCGGCACGCCTCGGCCAGCGCGGACAGCGGGGCCGCGTCGCCGTCGACCGAGAAGACCGTGTCGGACACGGCGACGGCCGGTCCGTCGTGGGTCCGCAGCGCCTTGCGTACGGCGTCCGGGTCAGCGTGCGCGACGACCTGGGTGGTCCCTCGGGCCAGCCGGCAGCCGTCGATGAGCGAGGCGTGGTTCCCGGAGTCGGAGACGATCAGCGAGCCGTGCGGCGCGAGCGCGGTGACCGCGGCGAGGTTGGCCGCGTATCCCGAGGAGAAGACCAGCGCCGCCTCGAACCCGCAGAAGTCGGCCAGTTCGCGTTCCAGTTCCCCGTGCAGCTGCGTGGTGCCGGTGACCAGCCGGGAGCCCGTCGCGCCGCCGCCCCAGGTCCGCGCGGCCCGCGCGGCGCCCTCGACGACCTCCGGATGGCGGGCCAGACCCAGATAGTCGTTGCTCGCCAGGTCCAGCAGCGGCGTGTCGGCGGAACGGGGGCGCAGGGTCCGTACGAGTCCGGCGCGCCGGCGCACCTCCGCCTGCTCGTCGATCCAGCCGAACGCCATGGGCCCCTCCGGGACTTTTGTAGGTAATGCACAGACCCTAGCGGCAGGCAACGCGGCCCAGGATGTGGCAATACCCACACGTCGAACTGCCAGAGCTGTGCGAACTCTCCTTGGCCGAAGGCGCCGGGTTAGGACAGGATCGGCTCTCATGGACCTGCTGAACAAGCTCGTGGACCAGGGGCTGCGGCGTGAGCTGCCGACCCGCGAGGAAGCACTCGCCGTCCTCGCCACTTCCGACGACGATCTGCTCGATGTGGTGGCCGCCGCCGGCAAGGTGCGCCGTCACTGGTTCGGCCGACGGGTGAAGCTGAACTACCTCGTCAACCTCAAATCGGGCCTGTGCCCCGAGGACTGCTCCTACTGCTCCCAACGGCTCGGTTCCAAGGCCGACATCCTCAAGTACACCTGGCTCAAGCCCGACGAGGCCTCCAGGGCCGCGGCCGCGGGACTGGCCGGAGGTGCCAAGCGGGTCTGCCTCGTGGCCAGCGGCCGCGGCCCGACCGACCGGGACGTCGACCGGGTCTCCGAGACCATCAAGGCCATCAAGGACCAGAACGAGGGCGTCGAGGTGTGCGCCTGCCTCGGGCTGCTCTCCGACGGCCAGGCCGAGCGGCTGCGCGCGGCGGGCGCGGACGCCTACAACCACAACCTCAACACGTCCGAGGGAACGTACGGCGACATCACGACCACCCACACGTACGCCGATCGCGTGGACACGGTGCACAAGGCGCACGCGGCCGGCCTGTCGGCGTGCTCCGGCCTGATCGCCGGAATGGGTGAGAGCGACGCCGACCTCGTCGACGTGGTGTTCTCGCTGCGCGAGCTGGACCCTGACTCGGTCCCGGTGAACTTCCTGATCCCGTTCGAGGGGACGCCGCTCGCCAAGGAGTGGAACCTCACGCCGCAGCGGTGCCTGCGCATCCTGGCGATGGTCCGGTTCGTCTGCCCGGACGTCGAGGTGCGCATCGCCGGCGGCCGCGAGGTGCACCTGCGCAGCATGCAGCCGCTGGCCCTGCACCTGGCCAACTCCATCTTCCTCGGCGACTACCTCACCAGCGAGGGCCAGGCCGGCAAGGCCGATCTGGACATGATCGCGGACGCCGGGTTCGAGGTGGAGGACACCGACCGGGTGACCCTGCCGGAGCACCGGGCGCCCGGCGGCTGCGCCTCGGCGTGCGGTTCCGCCCCGGCGGCGCAGGACGCGGCGCCCGAGGCGCGCACCGACCTGGTGGCCGTGCGCCGCAGAGGTGCCGGCACGGACGTCGCGCCCAATGCCTGAGCCGACCGTGCCCGGGCTGCTGGAGCTCGACCGGCGGCATGTGTGGCATCCGTACGGGCCGATGCCGGGCCGGCAGGAACCGCTCGTCGTGGAGGCGGCGAGCGGGGTACGGCTGACGCTGGCGGACGGTGCGGGCGAGCTGGTCGACGGCATGTCGTCCTGGTGGTCGGCGATCCACGGCTACCGGCACCCCGTGCTGGACGCGGCCGCCCGCGACCAGCTCGGCCGGATGAGCCATGTGATGTTCGGCGGGCTCACGCACGAGCCCGCCGTCCGGCTCGCCAAGCTCCTCGTCGACATCTCGCCCGACGGTCTGGAGCACGTCTTCCTCGCCGACTCGGGCTCGGTGTCGGTCGAGGTCGCGGTCAAGATGTGCCTCCAGTACTGGCGCTCCCTGGGCCGGCCGGAGAAGCAGCGCCTGCTGACCTGGCGGGGCGGCTACCACGGCGACACCTGGCAGCCGATGTCGGTGTGCGACCCGGAGGGCGGGATGCACCAGCTGTGGAGCGGGGTGCTGCCCCGTCAGGTGTTCGTGGACGCGCCGCCCACCGAGTACGACGAGCGGTACGCGGAGCTGCTGCGCACCGAGATCGAGCGGCACGCCGGGGAACTCGCGGCGGTCGTCGTCGAACCGGTGGTCCAGGGCGCGGGCGGGATGCGCTTCCACTCCCCCGCCTATCTGCGGGTGCTGCGCGAGGCGTGCGACGCGCACGACGTCCTGCTGGTGTTCGACGAGATCGCCACCGGCTTCGGACGCACGGGGGCGCTGTTCGCCGCCGGGCACGCCGAGGTCACGCCGGACGTGATGTGCGTGGGCAAGGCGTTGACGGGCGGCTACCTGACGATGGCGGCGACTCTGTGCACCGCGCGGGTGGCCGACGGCATCTCGCGCGGCGAGGTGCCGGTGCTCGCGCACGGCCCGACGTTCATGGGCAATCCGCTGGCCGCGGCCGTGGCCTGCGCCTCGATCGAACTGCTGCTGGGCCAGGACTGGTCGACGCGGGTCAAGCGGATCGAGGCGGGACTGCGCGCGGGGCTCGCCCCCGCGGCGGACCTGCCGGGTGTCCGGGACGTCCGGGTGCTGGGCGCCATCGGGGTCGTCCAGCTCGACCACGCGGTCGACATGGCGGCCGCGACGCGGGCGGCGGTGCGCGAGGGCGTGTGGCTGCGGCCGTTCCGGGACCTGATCTACACGATGCCGCCGTACATCACCGACGACGCGGACCTGGCGCGGATCGGACGCGCGGTGTGCGCCGCGGCACGGGAGGGATGACATGGCGATCCTGGTGATCACGGGCACGGGCACGGAGGTCGGCAAGACGGTCACGACGGCCGCCGTCGCCGCCACCGCGCTGGCCGCCGGCCGTTCGGTGGCCGTGCTCAAGGCCGCGCAGACCGGCGTGGGCCCGCACGAGCGCGGGGACGCCGACGAGGTGGCGCGGCTGGCCGGCGCGGTCACGACGGCCGAACTCGCCCGGTATCCCGAGCCGCTGGCGCCGGGCACGGCCGCGCGGCGCGCGGGCCGGGCACCGGTGCACCCGCACGAGATCGCCGAAGCGGCGGCCAAGCTGGCCACCGACCACGATCTGGTGCTGGTCGAGGGCGCGGGCGGACTGCTGGTGCGGTTCGACGCGGCGGGCGGCACTCTGGCGGACGCCGCCGAGTCGCTCGGCGCGCCGGTGCTGGTCGTGGTGACGGCGGGTCTGGGCACCCTCAACACCACGGAACTGACGGCACGTGAGATCCGGTCCCGGCGACTGGACCTGGCCGGGGTGGTCATCGGCAGTTGGCCCGCCGAGCCCGATCTGGCCTCCCGGTGCAACGTCGCGGATCTGCCGGAGGTGGCCGGGGCACCGCTCCTGGGCGCCCTGCCCGCCGGCGCCGGTGCGCTGGTTCCGGAGGACTTCCGCGCCGCCGCGCCGGGCTGGCTCACGCCCCGGCTGGACGGAACGTGGCAGGTCGAGGCGTTCCGGGTGCGCGAGGCACCGCCGGTACGCCGATAGGGGGTCCCGTTCACCGGGTCGGCCGGTCCGGGCGGACCGGCCGACCCGGTGACGCCACGACCGCCGTGCGGACACCGCACGGCCCCACGTGTCCCGGCCGGCCGACCCGGACAGCGGTGTCGGCTCCCCGTCTCCTCGACGGCGGTGGTGTGACCGGGCCCGTCCACCCTGGCCCGGGCCGCCGGACCCGCCGCCGAGGCCGAGCGGGTCCCGGAGTTCGGCGCGCGGCCCGGCGCGGCGGGGAGTGACGGCGCCGTACGGGGGGACAATCGCGGTACGGCCCGTCCTGCGAGGGAGGTCTCCATGGCGCTACGACCCGACGGGGTCCGAGGGGTGGCGCGGGATGCCGTGCACCACCCGCTGTTCGCCCGCTACTACGCCCGGGTCAGCGTGGCCGCGGAGACCCGGCTGGGCATGGCCGGGGTGCGCGACCGCCTGCTCGCCGGCCTGTCCGGACGGGTCCTGGAGATCGGCGCGGGCAACGGCCTGAACTTCAGGCACTATCCGGGCACGGTCGCGGAGGTCGTCGCGATCGAACCCGAGCGCGGCCTGCGGAAGTTGGCCGTGGAGGCGGCGGTGCGCGCGGGGATGCCCGTGGACGTGGTGCCGGGGGCGGCCGAGGCGCTGCCGGTCAAGAGCGAGGCCTTCGACGCCGTCGTCCTGTCGTTGGTGCTGTGCAGTGTGCGGGACGTGCCCCGTGCCCTCGGCGAGGCGCGGCGGGTGCTGCGGCCCGGCGGCCAGGTGCGGTTCTTCGAGCACGGCCGGGGCGGCGGGCGGGCGATGTGCCTCACGCAGCGGACGCTGGACCGCACGGTGTGGCCGCCGCTGAACGGCGGCTGCCATCTGTCCCGTGACCCGGTCGCGGCGCTGCGGGAGTCCGGGTTCGAACTCGGCCCCTACCGCCGGGTGCGAATGCCGGAGAAGGGGCCGACGCTGCCCACGTCGTACTGCGCGCTGGGCACCGCGTGGCGCCCCCACGAGTAGCTCCCCCACGGGTGGCGACCGGTCACAGGCTCCACCGGCGCAGTTCTGCGGCGATGTCGTGCACCGAGGCCTCACCGCTGTTGACCAGCCGGGCCAGATCGCGCACCTGCTCCGGTGAGGTGACGACCTTGACGCCGCTGGCGACCAGATAGGCGTAGGCGACCGCCGAGGCGAACAGGGCGTTGGAGCGCTCCAGCGCGGGAACGTGGATCAGCAGTTGGAGCAGGGCCGCGGCGCGGGCGTACGGGGAGTCGTAGACGGGGACGCCGAAGATCTCCGCGTCGTGGCGGGCCACCGCGGCGACGAGGGCTCCCCAGTCGGTGACCTGGGGGTCCCCGGGCGTCTTCTGTTCGGCGAGCATGAGGAGCCAGGCGAGGTCGATGCGCAGGTCGCTCAAGGGATCAGCGGCGACCTTCGCCGCGGGGGGGTGCGGCCCTCCCGCTCCGCGCCGAACTCCTCGGCGAAGACGGACTCGTACTGCTTCATGAAGTCGGCGGCGGCCTCGACGAAGGTGTGGCCGACCTCCCCGGTGTCCTGCTTCACGAGCTCCTCGATGTAACGGTTGACGCTCATGCCGCGGGCCAGGGCGCGCTCGCGGGCCGCGCGGGCGGTGCCCTCGTCGACCCGGACGTTCAGCTGAGTCTTCGCCATACCTCAAAGCCAGCGCCGAGGTGCTAGCGCGGCAAGGGCCGGGCGGCCGCACCCCGCGCCGACCGGTGGCCCTTACATCGTTCCCCGGGACCCGACCTGGGGCGGAGAGCACCCGCGACCTCGGGGGGATTCCGCGTGTGGTGCCGATCACACTACGCTCGGCCCCGGCAAGGAACCCGGTACGTCCACCACCCGGCCGCGACCAAGGAGGCAG
This sequence comes from Streptomyces cadmiisoli, assembly GCF_003261055.1. Lineage (NCBI taxonomy): Bacteria > Bacillati > Actinomycetota > Actinomycetes > Kitasatosporales > Streptomycetaceae > Streptomyces > Streptomyces cadmiisoli. Next base: position 7,434,273 of record NZ_CP030073.1, on the reverse strand, counting down.
CCTTGTCCACACCTGCTGCGGAGCACGCCCCGGGACTCACGTCCGCCGACGGGGTCGCGGCCCGCGCCCGCGGTCTGACCAAGGCGTACGGCTCCGGCGAGACGACGGTGCTGGCTCTGGACTCGGTGGACGTGGACATCACACGCGGCCGCTTCACCGCCGTCATGGGGCCGTCCGGCTCCGGGAAGTCCACGCTGATGCACTGTCTGGCCGGGCTCGACAATGTCTCGGCCGGTCAGGTGTGGCTCGGCGACACCGAGATCACGGGGCTGAGGGAGCGTGAGCTGACCCGGCTGCGGCGGGACCGGATCGGCTTCATGTTCCAGTCGTTCAACCTGATTCCCACCCTGAGCGCGCTGGAGAACATCACCCTGCCCATGGACATCGCCGGTCAGAAGCCCGACCAGAAGTGGCTGGACCAGGTCATCGACACCCTCGGGCTGCGCGACCGGCTCCGGCACCGGCCGTCGCAGCTGTCCGGCGGCCAGCAGCAGCGCGTCGCCTGCGCCCGCGCGCTGGCCTCACGGCCGGAACTGATCTTCGCGGACGAGCCGACCGGCAACCTCGACTCACGGGCCGGTCTGGAGGTGCTGGGCTTCCTGCGCGAGGCCGTCGACGACCTCGGTCAGACCGTCGTCATGGTCACCCACGACCCGGGCGCCGCCGCCCACTCCGACCTGGTGCTCTTTCTCGGCGACGGGCGGATCGTGGACCGGATGGAGCGGCCGACGGCCGAAGCGGTGCTGGAGCGCATGAAGCGGTTCGACGTGATCCGCCGTCAGGTCGACGAGGCCGCAGCGGCCCAGGGGGACTGAACCCGTGCTCAAGGCGACGCTCAGGAGTTTCCTCGCCCACAAGGGACGGCTGCTGCTCTCGGCGCTGGCCGTCGTGCTGTCCGTGGCGTTCGTCGCGGGCAGCCTGATCTTCTCCGACACCGTCGGGCGCACCTTCGACCGGCTGTTCGCCTCGGCCGCGGCCGACGTCACCGTCAGCCCGAAGGAGACCCTCGCCGAGGCGGTGCCCTCCGGGGCGACGGCCACCCTGCCCGCCGCGCTCGCCGACCGGGTCGCCCGCATCGACGGGGTGGCCGCCGCCCGTGCCGAGGCCGAGGTCGCGAACATCACGGTCGTCGACGCGGACAACGAACCGGTCGGCCCCACGACCGGTGCCCCCACCCTCGGCAACAACTGGAACCCGACCGAACGCAGTCCGGTCGAGCTGACCTCGGGGCGCGCCCCGCGCGGGCCCACCGAGGCGATGATCGACTCGGAGACCGCGGACCGCAGGAACGTGCGGCTCGGGGACACCCTGACGGTGATCGCGGCGCCCGGGTCCTTCCGGGTCGAGGTCGTCGGCATCGTCACGTTCACCACCACCAATCCCGGTGCCGCGCTGGTCTTCGTCGACACCCCGACCGCGCAGACCGAGCTGCTGGGCGACCCGGGTGCCGCCACGAGCATCACCGTGGACGCGGCGCCGGGCGTCAGCGACGCTGCGCTCAAGAAGCGGATCGAGGCCGCGCTCGGCACCGGCCGCTACGACCTGCGCACCGCCGACGAGCAGGCCCGGTCGGACGTCGAGCAGTTGGGCGGCTTCCTCGACGTCATCAAGTACGTGATGCTCGGCTTCGCCGGGATCGCCGTCCTGGTCGGTGTGTTCCTGATCGTCAACACGTTCTCGATGCTGATCGCGCAGCGCACCCGTGAGCTGGGACTGCTGCGCGCGCTCGGTGCCGACCGGCGCCAGGTGCGCCGCTCGGTCCTCACCGAGGCGCTGCTGCTCGGCCTGGTCGGGTCCACGCTCGGGCTGGCCGTCGGCGTCGGACTCGCCGTCGGCCTCATCGAGCTGATGGGCCTGCTCGGCATGAACATCAAGTCCACCGAGATGGTCGTCGGCTGGGCGACACCCGTGACGGCGTACGTCGTCGGGGTCGGGGTGACCTTCGTCGCCGCGTACCTGCCGGCCCGGCGCGCGGCGGGCGTCCCGCCGATGGCGGCGCTCTCCGACGCCGAGATCGCCGGCGTGGGCCGGCCGCTCAAGGTGCGCGCGGTGGTCGGGTCCGTCGTGGGCGCGGCCGGCGCGGCGGCCCTGCTCGGCTGCGCGGTGGCCTCGGAGACCGGATCGGCCGCGTCGCTGCTGGGCCTCGGCATCGTTCTGACGCTCGTGGCCACCGTGATCGCGGGCCCACTGCTGGTGCGCCCGGTGATCCGCGTGCTCGGCGGCGCGTTCCCCGCCGTGTTCGGGTCCATCGGCCGGATGAGCCAGCGCAACGCCCTGCGCAACCCGCGGCGCACCGGCGCCACCGCCGCCGCCCTGATGGTGGGACTGGCGCTGGTCGGCGGGATGTCGGTGGCGAGCGCCTCCATGACGAAGTCGTTCGACGAGCAGATCGACCAGACCCTCGGCGCCGACTTCGTGATCCAGAACACCAACTTCGTACCGTTCCCGCGGGAGCTGACGGACCGGGTGCGGGACACCGAGGGCGTCGGCCTCGTGGTGCGCTCGCGCTTCGCGCCGATCGCGGTCGGCCTGCCCGACGGCGACCGGATCGAGACGACCGCCGCCGGCTACGACCCGCGGCTGGACGAGGTCGCCAACGTCGCCTACGCCCGGGGCGACAGCCCTTCGGCGCTGGCCGCCGGACACCTGGCCATGGACCTGGACTTCGCCCGCGACCACGGGGTGCGGCTGGGCAGCACGATCCCCGTCGAGTTCCAGGGCGGACGCGAGGCCCGGCTGACCGTCGGGGCCCTCACCGACCAGGAGTCGGCCGAGGGATTCGGCATGCAGGGCGGCATCTACCTGGGCCTCGGCACGCTGGAGCGGTACGCGCCGGGCGCGCAGGACTCCGCGCTGTACGTCAACGCCGGCCCGGGCACGGCCCCCGACGACCTGCGCGCCGGCCTGGAGCGGACCCTCGACGCGTATCCGCAGGTCGAGGTCCGGGACCTGGCGGACTACAAGGAACTCGTGCACAACCAGGTCGCCGTGCTGCTGTACCTCGTCTACGCCCTGCTCGGGCTCGCGATCATCATCGCGGTGCTCGGCGTGGTCAACACCCTCGCCCTGTCGGTCGTGGAACGCACCCGGGAGATCGGACTGCTGCGCGCCATCGGTCTCGGCCGGCGGCAGCTGCGCCGCATGATCCGGCTGGAGTCGGTGGTGATCGCGGTGTTCGGCGCGGTCCTCGGGCTGGGGCTGGGGCTGGTGTGGGGCGTGTGCGCCCAGCAGGTGCTGGCCCTCCAGGGCATGACCGCGTTCGCCGTGCCGTGGGGCACGATCCTCGCGGTCGTGGTCGGCTCGGCGGTGGTCGGCGTGGTCGCGGCGCTGCTGCCCGCGCTGCGCGCCTCCCGGATGAACGTGCTGGCGGCGATCGCGCACGAGTGACCGGGACGACCCGGAGCACGACGACGGACCGGCGTCCGGATGCTGGAACACCCGTGTCCGGGCGCGTCCGCCGGTGATGGGATCGCGGCATGACCGACGTGCGCATACGGGCCGCGACGCCCGAGGACCTCCCGACCGTGCTGGACTTCTGGAAGACGGCCGCCGAGGGGACGAGCATCAGCGACGACCTGGACGGGGTGCGGCGGCTGGTCGAGCGCGACCCGGACGCGCTGCTCCTGGCGGAACTCGACGGAGAGCTGGTCGGTACGGTCATCGCGGGCTTCGACGGCTGGCGCTGCCACCTGTACCGGCTGGCGGTGCATCCTCTGCGCCGCCGACGCGGCGTCGCCGGGGCGCTGCTGGCGGCCGCGGAGGAGCGGTTCGTACGACTGGGCGGGCGCCGCGTGGACGCGATGGTGCTGACCCGCAACGAGACCGCGCACCATGCGTGGCGGTCGGCGGGCTACGCGCCGCAGGAGGAATGGCGCCGCTGGTTGAAGCCGTTCGCCCGCTCCTGACACCCGCTGCCGACCCTTTAATCTTGGAGGACCACCCGGTCCACCGGCCCACGGATCGGCCGATCCGCCGGCCCACAGGTCCACACGTCCCCCGATCCACCGGTTCACGGGCCCACCGGTTCACGGGCCCACGGATCCACCCGGTGCCCCGGGGACCGGTCCTCCAAGAAAGGTGTGAGCGTCCGCCCATGGGCGAGCCTCCCAGTAGCAGCCGTCGCGCGTTCCTCCCTGCCCTGCCGGATCATGGGACGGAGGTGACCCGATGACCGAAGTGCTCCTCCTGCTGGTGGCGATCCTGCTGTCCCTCGCCTGCGGTGCCTTCGTGGCCGCCGAGTTCTCCCTGACCACGGTCGAGCGCAGCGACCTCGAACGGGCCGCGGAACGCGGCGAGCGCGGCGCCTCCGGAGCCCTGGCCGCCGTCCGGAAACTCACCTTCCAGCTCTCCGGCGCACAGCTCGGCATCACCGTCACCAACCTGGTGGTCGGCATGCTCGCCGAGCCGTCCATCGCCCGGCTGATCGCCGGCCCGCTGGAGTCCATGGGCATCCCCCGGTCCACCGCCTCCTCGATCGCCCTGGTGCTGGGCACCGCCCTGTCGACGGTCTTCCTGATGGTCGTGGGCGAGCTGGTGCCCAAGAACTGGGCGATCTCCTCGCCGCTGGCCGTGGCCAAGCGGGTGGGCAACGCCCAGCGGTGGTTCAGCGCGGTGTTCCGGCCGTTCATCACCCACCTCAACAACACGGCCAACCGCCTGGTGCGCCGTCTCGGCATCGAACCGGCCGAGGAACTCGCCTCCGCGCGCGGACCCCAGGAGCTGGCGGCCCTCGCCCGGCACTCCGCCCGGGAGGGAGCCCTGGAACCGGACACCGCCGAACTGTTCGTACGCACGCTGAACCTCGCCGACCTCACCGCGGAGAACGTGATGACCCCGCGCGTCCAGGTCGTCGCCCTCGACGCCCAGGCGACCTGCGAGGACGTCGCGAACGCGACCCGGGCCACGGGGCTGTCCCGGTTCCCCGTCTACCGGGGCAACCTCGACTCCGTCGTGGGCACCGCGCACATCAAGGACATCCTCGCGGTGCCCGCCGAGCACCGGCCCCGCGTGCCCGTCGCCGAGCTGATGCGCGAACCGCTGCTCGTCCCGGAGACGCTCACCGTGGACCGGCTCCTGGACCGGCTGTCCGGCCGGCGCACGATGGCCGTGATCATCGACGAGTACGGCGGCACCGCGGGCGTCGCGACGCTGGAGGACATCGTGGAGGAGGTCGTCGGCGAGGTGCGCGACGAGCACGACCCGCACGAGACCCCCGACCTCGCCCCGGCCGGCACCGACGAGGACGGCCACAGCCTGTACTCGGCCGACGGCGCCGCCCGCGTCGACCAGCTCGCCCGCGTCGGCCTGCGCTCACCGGAGGGACCCTACGAGACGCTCGCCGGCCTGGTCGCGACCCTGCTCGGACGCATACCCGCCGTCGGAGACACCGTCGAGGTGGCCGGCTGGCGGCTGAACGTGGTGGACGCGACGGGACGCAGGGCCGCACGGGTCCTGATGCACGCGCCCCTCGACGACGAGAAGGAGGCGCGCGCATGACCGTCGTACAGCTGCTGATCGGCCTGGCGACCCTGGTGGTGAACGCCTTCTTCGTGGGCGCCGAGTTCGCGCTGATCTCGGTGCGCCGCTCGCAGATCGAGCCGTACGCGGACCAGGGCGACCGCCGCGCCAAGAGCGTGCTGTGGGGTCTGGAGCACGTGTCGGCGCTGATGGCCGCCGCCCAGCTGGGCATCACGCTGTGCACCCTGGTGCTCGGCGTGGTCGCGGAACCGGCGATCGCGCATCTGCTGGAGCCGGTGTTCCACGCGGTGGGTGTGCCGAGCGGCGCGGGTCATGCCGTGTCCTTCGTGATCGCGCTGGCCCTGGCGACCTATCTGCACATGCTGCTCGGCGAGATGGTGCCGAAGAACATCGCGCTCGCGGAGCCGGTGCGCAGCGCCCTGCTGCTCGGCCCGCCGCTGGTGGCGCTGTCCCGGGCGCTGCGACCGGTGATCTTCACCATCAACGCCTTCGCCAACGCGCTGCTCAAGCTGATGCGGATCGAGGCCAAGAACGAGGTCACGGCGACGTTCTCCGACGCGGAGCTGGCCCGGCTGGTCAAGGACTCCGGTGCGGCGGGCCTGATCGACGTCCGGGCCCAGGAGCGGCTGCACGACGCCCTGGAACTGGGCCGTCGTCCGGTGCGGGACGTCGTGCTCCCGCTGGAGCAGGTCCTCTACGCGCGCGTGGGCGTCACTCCGGAGGAGGTGGAGCGGCTGTCCGCGGATTCCGGGTTCTCGCGCTTCCCCGTCGTGGACGAGGGACGCAGGATCATCGGCTACCTGCATGTGAAGGACGCCCTGGACGCCTCGCCGCGGGACGTGCCGTTCCGGCTGCGCGACATGCGGCCCATCGCTCGCGTCCGGGAGGCGACACCGCTGGACGACGTGCTCACCGCGATGCGCGGCAGCCGTACGCACCTGGCGGCCGTGCTCGGGTCGGACGGGAAGCTGGCCGGCCTGGTGACCATGGAGGACGTGCTGCGGGAGCTGTTCGGGCAGCGGACGTAGCCGGGGCCGGGAGGGCGACCGACCGACGGGTATGCGCCCCGGGATACCATCTCTGTCGCCATGCAGACGAACGCCACTCTCCCCCAGCACCAGAATCTCCCGTTCAGCAGCCTCGTCGCGGTCGGCGACTCCTTCACCGAAGGCATGTCGGACCTGCTGCCCGACGGCTCCTACCGGGGCTGGGCCGACCTCCTGGCGGCCCGGATGGCCGCCCGGACGCCCGGTTTCCGCTACGCCAATCTCGCCGTGCGCGGGAAGCTGATCCAGCAGATCGTCGACGAGCAGGTGGACGTGGCCGCCGCCATGGGCGCCGATGTGATCACTCTCGTCGGGGGTCTCAACGACACCCTGCGGCCGAAGTGCGACATGGGCCGGGTGCGCGGACTCCTGGAGGAGGCGGTGGAGCGGCTGGCCCCCGCGTGCCGGCAGCTCGTGCTGATGCGCAGCCCGGGGCGCCAGGGCCCGGTCCTGGACCGGTTCCGGCCGCGCATGGAGGAACTCTTCGCCTGCATCGACGAGCTGGCGGCACGGCACGGGGCACTGGTGGTCGACCTGTACGGGGCGCCGTCCCTCGGCGACCCGCGGCTGTGGGACGTGGACCGGCTGCATCTGACGGCCGAGGGCCACCGACGGGTCGCGGAGGCGGTGTGGCAGGTCCTCGGGCACGACGCCGAGGACCCGCACTGGCGCACCCCGATCGCGGCCACGCCGCCGCCGAACTGGACGGCACGCCGGACCGCCGACGTCCGCTTCGCCCGGCAGCATCTGCTGCCCTGGATAGGCCGCCGCCTGACCGGCCGGTCCTCCGGGGACGGCAGGCCGCCGAAGCGGCCCGAGCTGCTGCCCTACGAGGAAACGGCCTAGGCCCGTCGCCCCCGGGCGCCCGTGCCGGGCGGCCCTCGTAGGTTCCGACGAACGAACCGGTGGCGCTGGCCTGCACAAACCGCCAGTAGAATCCGTACACGTGACTTCTGCGCCCGCCAAGCCCCGCATCCCGAACGTCCTCGCCGGACGTTACGCCTCCGCCGAGCTCGCCACGCTCTGGTCGCCCGAGCAGAAGGTGAAGCTGGAGCGTCAGCTCTGGCTCGCCGTGCTGCGGGCCCAGAAGGATCTCGGCATCGAGGTGCCGGACGCGGCCATCGCCGACTACGAGCGCGTCCTCGACCAGGTCGACCTGGCCTCCATCGCCGAGCGCGAGAAGGTCACGCGGCACGACGTGAAGGCGCGGATCGAGGAGTTCAACGACCTCGCCGGGCACGAGCAGGTGCACAAGGGCATGACGTCCCGCGACCTGACCGAGAACGTCGAGCAGCTGCAGATCCGGCTCTCGCTGGAGCTGATGCGCGACCGTACGGTGGCCGTCCTCGCCCGTCTGGGCAGGCTGGCCGGCGAGTACGGCGAGCTGGTCATGGCCGGCCGCTCGCACAACGTCGCCGCGCAGGCCACCACCCTCGGCAAGCGCTTCGGCACCGCCGCCGACGAGCTGCTCGTCGCCCACGGCCGGATCGAGGACCTGCTCGCCCGCTATCCGCTGCGCGGCATCAAGGGCCCGGTCGGCACCGCCCAGGACATGCTGGACCTGCTGGGCGGCGACGCGGCGAAGCTGGCGGAGCTGGAGCAGCGGATCGCCGGGCACCTGGGCTTCTCGACGGCGTTCACCTCGGTCGGCCAGGTCTACCCGCGCTCCCTCGACTACGACGTCGTGACCGCGCTGGTGCAGCTGGCGGCGGCGCCGTCCTCGCTGGCGAAGACGATCCGCCTGATGGCCGGGCACGAGCTGGTCACCGAGGGGTTCAAGCCGGGTCAGGTCGGCTCCTCCGCGATGCCGCACAAGATGAACACCCGTTCCTGCGAGCGCGTCAACGGCCTGATGGTGATCCTGCGCGGCTACGCCTCGATGACCGGCGAGCTGGCGGGCGACCAGTGGAACGAGGGCGACGTGTCCTGCTCGGTGGTGCGCCGCGTCGCGCTGCCGGACGCGTTCTTCGCGCTGGACGGTCTGCTGGAGACGTTCCTGACGGTACTGGACGAGTTCGGCGCGTTCCCGGCGGTCGTGGCGCGGGAGCTGGACCGCTATCTGCCGTTCCTGGCGACGACCAAGGTGCTGATGGCATCGGTGCGTGCCGGGGTCGGCCGTGAGGTCGCGCACGAGGCGATCAAGGAGAACGCGGTGGCCTGCGCCCTCGCGATGCGCGAGCAGGGTGCCGAGCGCAACGAGCTGCTCGACCGGCTCGCCGCCGACGAGCGCATCCCGCTGGACCGCGCGGCGCTCGACGAGCTGATGGCCGACAAGCTGTCGTTCACCGGTGCCGCCGCCGACCAGGTGGCCGTCGTCGTCGGCCGGATCGAGGAACTGGTCAAGCAGCGCCCCGAGGCCGCGGGCTACACCCCGGGAGCCATCCTCTGAGGCGTTTCACCGCACAGGAGTTGGAGGCCGCCCGCGACCGTCTCGTACCGGACGTGGCCGCGGACGGCCTGCGGGTGCTGTTCTGCGGTATCAACCCGGGTCTGATGACCGCGGCGACGGGCCATCACTTCGCCCGTCCGGGCAACCGCTTCTGGCCGGTGCTGCATCTGTCGGGGTTCACACCCCGGCTGCTGAAGCCGTCCGAGCAGGGCGAGCTGCTGACGTACGGGCTCGGGATCACCAACGTGGTGGCCCGGGCGACGGCGCGGGCGGACGAGCTGGGTGCCGAGGAGTACCGCAAGGGCGGGCGGCTGCTGTCCGACAAGGTCGAACGGCTGCGGCCCGCCTGGCTGGCGGTGGTGGGGATCACCGCCTACCGGGCCGCGTTCGAGGACCGCGGGGCCCGGGTGGGGCCGCAGTCGCTGCGCATCGGGGACACCCGGGTGTGGGCGCTGCCCAATCCCAGCGGACTGAACGCGCACTGGACCGCGGCGACGATGGCCGAGGAGTTCGCCCGGCTGCGGGAGGCCGCCGGGGTCGAGGACCGCTCCGGCGCCTGACCGCGCCTCGGGCCGCGACCCTGCCGTGCGGGGCGCGGGCGGGTACCGGGACGTCGGAGCCGGTCCCTGTCGGTGGCAGACGTGAGGGCGGATCCGGATCGGTGACGGGCATCAGGGCGGGTCCGAATCGGTGACGGATGTCAGGGCGGGTCCGTGTCCGTGACGACGGCCAGCAGGCGGGCCGCGTCCGTCTCCTCCCGGTCCGTGACGCCGACGGCGACCCATCGGCCGCTCTCGGCGGCCCGCCAGACGTACACCTCGTCGGCCAGGACGCTGAGGCTCGCCCAGGGCTCCGGTATCTCCTCGCCGCGCTCACCGCGCGTCCTGAGCGTCAGCATCCCCCAAGGGTGGGTCGCCCCCCATCTGGCGTGCAGCCGCTGGGCTATGCCCTCCTTGCAGGCGTCCAGGTCCGCGGCCTCCGCCGCCCCGTGGGCGCGGTCGGACGTGCCGGCGGCCAACTGCGCCATGTGGAAGCCCGGACCCTCCCGGCCGGCGTCCGACCAGCCGTGCTCCGCCGGAAAAGGGCGAAGGCACAGCTGGTCGATCGTGTCCAGGCACCGCGCGATGTTCATGGCTCCCAGTAAACCCGGCGGCACTGACAATTGGCGGTGCGTCAGGCGTCCTTGCGCCGCAGGCTCCTGAAGCCCGCCGCCAGCACGGCCGAGGTCGTCGGGGAGGCCGCCGACGGGGCGGCGGTGATTCCGCTGGTGCGCAGACTGCGGCCGGACGTCGTCGCGATGGATGTACGGATGCCGCTGATGGACGGGCTCGAAGCCACCCGCGCGGTGCTGCGGACGGTGGACGAGCCGACCGCGCCGATCATCGAGACGGTCGCGCCGGCCCGGGCGGCGGCGATCGCCTGGTTGGCGCCCTTGCCGCCGGGGACCGTGCGGAACTCCCGTCGAAGATCCTGGTGGTGACGACGTTCGAGAACGACGAGCACGTGTACGCGGCACTGCGGGCCGGCGCCGACGGGTTTCTGCTGAAGCGGGCCCGGCCGGCCGAGATCGTCCACGCGGTGCGCCTGATCGCCGAGGGCGAGTCGCTGCTGTTCCCGGCGTCGGTGCGGCAACTGGCCGCCGAGTACGGCGAGAGCGGCGGGAATCGCGCGGCGCGGGCGGTGCTGGACCGGGCCCGGCTGACGGAGCGGGAAGCGGAGGTGCTGCGGCTGATGACGCGCGGTCTGTCGAACGCGGAGATCGCCGGGCAACTGCTGGTCGGCACCGAGACGGTGAAGCCCCATGTGAGCGCGGTGCTGACGAAACTCGGTGCGCGAGATCGCACTCAGGCGGTCATCACCGCCTACGAATCGGGGTTCGTCGCGCCGGGCTGAGCGTGATCGTCGGCGAATGGCGGGCCCTTGGCACTCGCCGGTGTCGGCCGTGTTGAGTACCATCCGGCAGACACGCGCGAGCTGGGAGGACGGACGTTGGGGCGGCTGACCGGCGGGGATCCCTCGCTGTTGCGAAGGATCAACTCCGCGGTGGTGCTGCACGCTCTGCGTGCCACGGACTGCGCGACTCTGACGGAGATCACGCGGGTCACGGGGCTGTCCCGGCCGACCGTGGAGGGTGTCGTCGAGGGGCTCATAGAGGCCGGTCTCGTGGTGGAGACGGCGGCCGAGGAGGGCGCCGCCCGGCGTCAGGGGCGGCCGGCGCGGCGGTTCCGGTTCCGGGCCGAGGCGGGGCATCTGCTGGGGCTGGAGATCGGGGCGCACCGGGTCGCCGCGGTGCTGGCCGACCTCGACGGCCGGGTGGTCGGCGCGCAGGCCAAGGACGTCGACGAGACGGCGCACGCGGACGAGCGCCTCGAGCGCCTGCGCACCGCGGTGGCCGAACTGCTGCGCCGGGCCGGAGTGGCGCGCGGCTCGCTGCGGGCGGTGGGCGTCGCGACGCCGGGGATCGTCGAGGCGGACGGCACCGTACGGCTGGGGACGGCGCTGCCCGGATGGACGGGGCTGCGGCTCGGTGAGCGGCTGAGCCGCTCGTTCAAGTGCCCGGTCCTGGTGGAGAACGACGCCAACGCGGCGGCGGTCGCCGAGCACTGGAAGGGGTGCGCCACCGAGTCCGACGACATCGTGTTCGTGCTGGCGGGACTCAGTCCGGGCGCGGGTTCGCTGATCGGGGGGCGGCTGCACCGCGGATTCGGCGGGGCGGCCGGTGAGATCGGGGCGCTGCACCTGCTGGGCCGTGAGGTGACGCCGGAGACCCTGCTCTCCATGACGGACGAGCCGCTGCACCCGCTGGACGAGCAGGCGGTCGCCAAGGTGTTCGCGCAGGCCCGTCAGGGCGACGCGCAGGCCATGGCCGCCGTCGAACGCTTCATCCAGCGGCTGGTGCACGACGTGGCCGCTCTCGTCCTGGCCCTCGATCCGGAGCTGGTCGTCATCGGCGGCTGGGCCGCGGGCCTGGACGGAGTCCTGGACCCGCTGCGGCGCGAACTGGCGCGCTACTGCCTGCGCCCGCCGAAGGTCACTCTGTCCCTGCTCGGTGAGGCCGCGGTGGCGACGGGCGCGCTGCGGCTCGCCCTCGACCACGTCGAGGAACAGCTGTTCGCGGTCGAGAGCACGGTCACGGCGCGGCACTGAGGTCACACCCCGCGCCGGTCCGCCGTCGGCTTCGGGCGGCACGGCGGACACCGGCGGCACACGGCGCGGCGCGCCCCGGGAGTCCCCGGGGCACGGCGGTTCGGGCCGGAGCGGGCGTCAGGAAGCGTGGCGGTGCGGGTGGTGGATCTCCACGCCGCCCGAATCGCCGAAGGTCAGCCGGCAGGTGTCCGCGCGGTACGTGGCCACGGAGAGCGCGGCGGTGCGCGCCCCGGCGACGTAGCGGGTGGTGACGACCAGTACGGGGGCGCCCGGCAGTCGGTCCAGTTCCTTCGCGTCGTCGGCGCGGGCCGAGCCCAGCTCCACGGCGCTGTCCTGGCCCTCCAGCTCCAGCCGGTGGAGTTCGCGCAGCAGCGCCCGCGCGTGTGCCGCACCCGCGGGGGCGTCGATGGCGGACAGGTCCGGCACCGACGACGCCGGGACGTAGAGCAGTTCGGCGGCGACCGGCTGACCGTGCGACATCCGGGTGCGGCGCACGGTGTGCACGGGCTCGTCGCGGCCGGTCTCCAGGATGTCGGCCACCGCGGCCGGCGGCGCGGCCTCGGTGCAGTCGACGCTCTGCCATGCGTCGCCGGGCCCGCCCGGCCAGACGTGCTGTTCGGTACCGACGGACACGCCCATGCGCGGCGGGGCGACGGTCGTGCCGACACCGCGGCGGCGCTGCAGACGGCCTTCCAGTTCGAGCTGCTCCAGTGCCTGGCGGAGCGTGGCGCGGGCGACGCCGAAACGGGCGGCGAGGTCGCGTTCGTTGGGCAGGATCTCGCCCACGGAGAACTCGGAGTCGAGTGCCTCCGTGAGTACGGTCTTGAGGTGCCAGTATTTTGGTTCCGGCACCGATTCGAGCTGCGTGGTCCCCACCCTGTCCTCCGCAATCGCCGTGATCCGGCGGCGTTTTAGCGCCCTTGTTTATTAAAGGTTGTTGCACTTATCTGCGACGATAGGACGGCCCCCACCCTTGGTCAAGACCAATCATCGATCGCCCGGGTGACACCCGAGCGCGGCGCGGCACAGCGTTCACGGAGCGTTCGTGATCCGGCGCCCGCGTGACGTGCCGGCCAACGGCGTCACAAGCCGGTCAGCGATCGCAGCTTGTCGGGGTTGCGGACGACGTAGACGCACTGGATTCGGCCGTCGAGGACGTCCAGCTGGAACACGCTGTCGGGCTCTTTGCCGGACAGGGTCAGCACCGCGGGACCACCGTTGATCTCCACGAACCGGAAGGACATGTCCTCCACACCCTTGCGGGCCGCGCCGAGCAGGAAGCGGCCCACGTGGTCGGCGCTCTCCAGCACCCGCAGGGGCGCCTTGGCCTTGCCCCCGCTGTCGCCGACGAGCCGCACGTCGGGGGCGAGCAGGGACAGCAGGCCGTCCAGGTCGCCGTCCGCCGCGGCGGCCAGGAACCGCTCGGTGACGTCGCGGCGCTGGACGGGGTCGACGTCGTAGCGCGCCCGCCGCTCCTCGACGTGCTTGCGGGCACGGCCGGCCAGCTGCCGTACGGCAGGCTCCGCCCGGTCGAGCATGGCGGCGATCTCCGCGTACGGGTGCCCGAAGGCCTCGCGCAGCACGAACACCGCTCGCTCCAGCGGCGACAACCACTCCAGCACGACCAGCACGGCGAACGAGACGGAGTCGGCGAGCACCGCCCGTTCCGCGGTGTCGGGGACCTCGCCGCCGAACGTGGTGACGTAGGGCTCGGGCAGCCAGGGGCCGACGTAGGCCTCGTTGCGGGCCTTGATCTGGCGGAGCCGGTCGACGGCGAGGCGGGTGGTGACCCGCACCAGGAACCCGCGCGGTTCGCGGACGTCGGCCCGATCGGCGCCGGACCAGCGCAACCATGCCTCCTGGACGACGTCCTCGGCGTCCGCCACGCGGCCCAGCATGCGGTAGGCGACGCCTTGCAGAACGGCGCGGTGCTCCTCGAAGACCTCGGTGGCTGCGTCGATGGTCACGTCCCCATCCCAGCCGAGTCGTCCCGTCGTGTCCAGGCTGTTTCCGCCCGCGGGCGTGGCGCGCCGGGCACCGGCCCGGTCGGCCGGCACTCGGGCTACCGATGGGTAGCTATTGCTGACAAGGTGTCTACAGCGCATCCGGCGCACGACGTCCCGGCGAGGAGCCGTATGTCCACCACCCTCTCCTTCGAGGTCCACACCCCGCTCGGCCCACGGAGCGTGACCCTGTCCTACGCGCGCGTGGGCACGGGTGCGCCCCTGCTCCTGCTGCACGGCATAGGCCATCACCGGCAGGCGTGGGACCCGGTGATACCCGTGCTGGCGGCCGAGCGCGACGTGATCGCCGTGGACCTGCCGGGGTGCGGCGAGTCGCCGGCCCTTCCGGACGGGCTCACGCACGACCTGCCGACCATGACCGCCGTGCTCACCGGGCTGTGCGAGGCGCTGGAGCTGGACCGCCCGCACGTGGCGGGGAACTCGCTGGGCGGCCTGCTCGCTCTGGAACTCGGTCGCGACCGGCTGGTCCGGTCGGTCACCGCGCTGTCCCCGGCCGGGTTCTGGTCGCAGCTGGAGCGGCGCTACGCCTTCGGCGTCCTGATGACGATGCGGCAGATCGCCCGGCGGATGCCGTCGCCGCTGGTCGAGCGGCTCGCCCGCCCCGCGGTCGGCCGTACGCTCCTGACGAGCACCATCTACGCGCGCCCGGCCCGGCGTTCTCCCGAGGCCGTCGTGGCGGAGACGTTGGCACTCGCGCGTGCCGAGGGCTTCACACAGACGCTGCGGACGGGCCGCCGGGTGCAATTCACCGACGACGTGCCAGGGATACCGGTCACCGTGGCCTGGGGCAGCAGGGACCGGCTGCTCGTCCCCCGGCAGGGCGTCCGCGCCAAGTACGTCATCCCCCGGGCCCGGCTGGTCCGGCTGCCCGGCTGCGGACACGTGCCGATGAACGACGACCCGGCACTGGTCGCCCGCGTGCTTCTCGACGGCAGCCGCTGACCGGGGGCGGCGTCAGGAGGCCGTGCCGCCGGAGCGGGGGCGCGGCCTCGGTCCTGATGTAGCCGCATTGCCGAAGGCACCGTGCACCGGCACGACGGGACGCGGGTGTTCCCGGACGGCGGCCGGTCCCGGTCGTCCGCTCCGGCCTCGGTGTCGAGGGCGGCGACGAGTTGCGTGCCGCTTCGGCGCGCCCGGGGAGTCGATCAGCGCGCCATGGCTTCCGGCGAGGCGGTCAGTGGGCGTTCGCGGTCGATCCGCACGGCGGGCACGGTCCGGATCCCGCCCGTCCTCCCCTGTGCCCGAACACTGCGGGCGCAGGCGGCGGAAGTGCGTGGCGGACGGCCCTCGACGCGGCGTGCACCCTGCGCTTCGGGCCGTGCGGCTGCACGCCCGCCGGCGGCCCCGGACCCGCTCGGTTCGCCGGCCCGGGGGCGAAGACCGGCCAAGCTCGAAGCGGTGCGGTGGGTGCGGCAGGGGTGACGGAACCGAGTGCGTAAGAGAGGGGGAGAGCACTCAACAGGTTCACTGCGCAAGGGAGTCGGGGATGGCCGCGAAGCCGCCACGGATGCTGCCGGAGGCGTGGCACCCCCTGCTCGCCCGGCCCCCGCTGGCCGGGCTGCTCGGGCAACCGCTGGTGGACCGGGCGCTGTCGGAGATGCACCGGCTGCTGCCGCCCCGTGTGGCACTGCACTCGCTGCGGACGTTCCTGCTGGCCGATGCCCACGCGCGGGTGCGGGGGCTCGACTGCGACCGGGCCGGGCTCCTGGCCGCGGCGGCGTTCCACGACACCGGGCTGACCGCGCACGCCCCCCGGGTGCCCGGTGGATTCCCGTGCCGTTCGGCGGCCCTGCTGGACCGCTTCCTGGCCGCTGAACAGGTCGACCGGGACCGGCGCGACGCCCTGACCCGGGCCGTCCGCGAGCACCTGCGGCCGCTCCCGTCGCGTACCGCCGGTGCCGAGGCGAGGCTGCTGCACTTCGGGGCCTGGCTGGATGTCACCGGCCGGGGCGCGCGGCACGTCCCGGGCGAGCGGCGGCAGCTGTCCGACCTGGCCCCGACGCCCTGGTTCGCCGTCACGTTCTCCGCCCGGGTGGCCGTCTGCGGGCTGCGCCGGGCACTGCCGTACCCCTCGGGCCCCGCCCGCTGAGCAGCGGCGCGGCGACTCGCCCTTCCCGTCGCGAAAGGACCCCAGACATGCAAGAGGACCAGCGTGTGTTCGATGTCGCCGTCGTGGGCGGTGGCCTCGGCGGGACGATGCTGGCGGCGATCCTCGCCCGCCACGGTGTGCGTGTGCTGCTGCTGGAGGGCAGCGGTCATCCCCGGTTCGCCATCGGTGAGTCCACCGTTCCCGAGACCACCTTCGGACTGCGGGTCCTGGCCCGCCGCTACGACGTACCGGAGATCGAGCACCTGGCGACCAACGGCGCCCTGCGCCGCCATGTGTCGTCCAACTGCGGGGTGAAGCGGAACTTCAGCTTCGTCTATCACCGGGAGGGCGAGCCCACCCGCGCGGAGGAGTGCACCCAGTACCCGACGTGGGGCCCGCCGCTCGGCCCCGACTCGCACTACCTCCGGCAGGACGTCGACGCCTACATGTTCCACGTCGCCGTGTCCTACGGCGCGACCGCGCACACCCACACGGTCGTCGACGACGTGAAGTTCGAGGAGAACGGCGCCACCATCGTCACCCGGGACAACGGCACCTTCCAGGCGTCGTACGTGGTCGATGCCGGCGGTGTGCGGGCCGTGCTCCCCGAACGCCTGGGGCTGCGGCAGGAGCCGCCCTACCGAACGCGCTCGCGCACCGTCTTCACCCACATGGTGAACGTGCGGCCCTTCGACACCGTCGCTCCGCCGCGGCGCCTGCACGGCATGCCGAGCCCGTTCAGCCAGGGCACGCTGCACCATCTGTTCCCGGGCGGCTGGTTCTGGGTGATCCCGTTCGACAACCACTCCGCCGGCACGAGCGAGCTGTGCAGCGTCGGCGTCAATCTCGACCTGGACCGGTATCCCCGGCCCGAGGGCGAGGGCGCGGAGGAGGAGTTCTGGCGCCACGTCCGCCGGTTCCCCAGCGTGGCGGCGCAGTTCGAGCGGGCGCGGGCGGTACGGCCGTACGTGTCCACCGACCGCACCCAGTTCTCGTCGCGGACGGTGGTCGGCGACCGTTGGTGCCTGCTGCCGCACGCGAGCGACTTCATCGACCCGCTGTTCTCCAGCGGACTCGCGGTCACCGTGATGACCCTGAACGCGCTGAGCCACCGGCTCATCGACGCGGTCCGCCACGACGACTTCGACCCCTCCCGCTTCGCGTACCTGGAGGAGTGGATCAAGCGGATGTTCCGCTTCTACGACGACCTGGTGTCGTGCAGCTATGTGGCCTTCGACGACTTCGAGCTGTGGAACGCCTGGAACCGCGTGTGGACCATCACGACGCTGTACGGGACCAATGCGCAGAACCAGGCCGCCGTCGCCTTCGAGAAGACACACGACCCGGCCTCGTTCGACGCGCTGGAGACACCGCCCTACCGGGGTCTCCAAGGAGTCGACAACCCTTGGGTGGAGCAACTCTTCAACCGCTCCCGGGACGCCGTACTCGCTTATCGCGACGGGCAGTTGACGAAGGACCAGGCCGTGGAGCGGATCTTCACCCTGCTGCGGGAGAGCGAGCTGTGCCCGGCCGTCTGGGGCACGCTGGATCCCGAGGACCGCTGCCCGTCGGGGGTGTTCACGCTCTGGCCCCTGATGAAGATCCTGCTCTGGGGCAAGTTCCGCTCCCCACGGCATGTGCGGGGCGCGTACTTCACCGGCGGCGCACGCCTCGTGGGCAAGGAGGCGGCGCAGGTCTACGGTGCCGAGCTGCGGCGCGGTGTCTCACAGGTGCACCAGACCGCAAGGGACATGTGGTGCAACTGGAACCGGGACTGGGCCCATCGTCCGACCTCTCGGGATATTCGTATGAAGAAATGACCGCAGAGCCGCACCCGTCCGACCGGTCGCGTTCCGAAAACATTCACGGTCGGCGCGGCAAGAAGCGAACGATTTCCGCCCGTCCGAAAGTCCGAAGTCACGGTTTTATCATCCCGGCACCCGGGTAGGAAAGCCGTACGGCCGATGAAATAGAAATCCGGCTGCGATCCCCCCTGCCTCACCGAGAGACAACGGGCTGAAATTTCCATGGCACCAAATTCCACCTGCCAATCGCCCGCTCCCTGCTCCTGGGAAGAAATCTTCCAGCACCAGGACCGGCTCATGCGGATGGTTCGGCGAAGACTCCCGAGTCATCAGGACGCCGAGGACTGCGTCCAGGAGACCATGGCCCGCGCCGCCGCGCACACCGCCCTCGACCGGAATCGGCTCGGCCCCTTTCTGACCTCCGTGGCGCTACGCCTCTGCATCGACTTCTACCGCGACCTGGAACGTCGCCGCCGACTGCTCCAGCGGACGGCCTTCCTGGACTCGCCCGGAACGACCGAGGAAGACATCTGCGACGAGGATTTCGGAAGATGGCTTCTGGAGCAGGTCAGATTTCTGCGCGGACGCGAACAGGAAGTAATACTCGCGCGCGCCGCAGGCATTTCCACCGCCGAATTCGCCCGACTCCACAACATCTCCATCAAAGCCGCCGAGGCCGCGTTCACCCGTGGTAGAGCACGACTGAAAATGGTGTGCGTGAAAGCCATGGAGGACCGCCTCGGATAAAGCTCCTCCGATATGCACGAACCACCCCGCGAAAACCCGAAGGGATCACTTTCATGGCCAGCAAGAAGAACATGCAGGACATCCTCAAGGATCTGGTGGGAAACATGGCCGACAGCGGAAAGGAGGCGTTCGACGAAATCCTCAGCCGTCCGGACCGACCGTCCGGCTCCGACGCCGTCCAGCGCCTGGCCCAACTGCCCGCGCACACCCTCGCCGCGCTCGCCGGAGTCGCCAATCCCGCCGCCGCGTTATCGGGCGCGGCCAACCCGCTCGCCGTACTCGGCGGAGCGGCGGGCAACCCGCTGGCCACCCTCGCGGGAGCCGCCGGGGCCGCGGGCGGCGCCAACCCGCTGGCCGCACTCACCGCGGCGGCCGGCAATCCTCTGGGCGCCGTCGCGGGCGCGGCGAACCCCCTCGCGGCGCTGACCGGAGCGGCAGGGGCCGCCGGTGGCGCCAACCCGCTCGCCGCACTCACCGGGGCCGCCGGGGCCGTGGGCGGCGCCGATCCCCTCGCGGCGCTGACCGGAGCCGGCAATCCGCTCGCCGCGCTGTCCGGCGCGGCCAACCCGCTCGCCGCCCTCGGCGGCGCGGCCGGCGCACTCGGCGGTCTCGGCCAGGCGGCCGGCGGAGTGGGCGAGCTGCTCTCGCTGCCCGCTCAACTGGCCAAGCTGCTCGAGGTGATCCCGCAGCTGATCGAGGCGCTCCAGCAACAGGGCGGCCAGTCCACCGCGAGCTGAGCCGGGCGTACCCGCCGCGTTCCGCCCGTCCGGTTGCGCCGAGCGCACGGCGGCCGTCCCGGCCACCGATTTCCAGCTGAGGAGAGTCACACAGGATGGCATCTGTCGTCGGCGACCGATTGCGTCTCGTGGTCAAGGTGCTGGGGAGCCTCGTCGTCGACGAGGTCGAACAGACCGCGCGGCTGCGCCGACGCTCGAAACGGGACGAGCCGCCCCCGGCGGAGGCCGCGCAGGCCTCCGCCGGTGCCGAGCAACGGCGGGCCAGGGCGGTGCGCCGGGCGCTGGAGTCCCTGGGGCCGTTCTATGTGAAACTGGGTCAGATCCTGTCGTCCCGGCCCGACATGGTGCCGCAGACGATCCGCGACGAGCTCCAGAATCTGCACGACCAGGTCGACGTCCAGCCGTTCTCGGTGTTCGAGCCCGTGCTCGCCGGTGACCTCGGACCGGACTGGAAACTGCGCTTCGACGACATCGACACCACCGCCCCGCTCGGGGCGGCCTCCCTCGCCCAGGTCTACCGGGTGACACTGCCCGGCGGCCGCCCCGCCGTGGTGAAGATCCAGCGGCCGGGGATCCGCGAGGGCGTGCTCGCGGACATGGCCCTGATGCGCCGGGCCTCCCGGATCGTGGCCCGCGTGGCGCCCCGGTTCAACGAGGTCATCGACATCGAGGCCATGCTCGGCTCCGTGTTCGACGCGATGGAGCCGGAACTGGACTTCACCGGCGAGGCCCGCAACATGGACGAGGCCCGCGAGAACATCCGGCCCTTCCGCACGCTCCAGGTGCCCAGGGTGCTGCACGCCAGCGGCCGGGTCCTCGTCCAGTCACTGGCCCCGGGCACCTCGGTACGGCACATCGACCGCGGCCACTTCACCGACGACGAGCGCATCGAGATCGGCAAGGACCTGCTGCGTTTCATGTACCGCGGGTACTTCGTGCACCGTGTCTTCCACGCCGATCCGCACGCGGGCAACGTGTTCGCCGCACCCGGAGGACCCGCGACGCTGATCGACTGGGGCATGGTCGGCCGGCTCGACCGGCGCACCAGTCTCCAACTTCTTCCCCTCTTCATGACGTTGGCCCAGAACGACGGGGCCGGTCTCGCACACCACTGGGCCGGTATGGGCCGGATGACGGCGTGGTCCGACATGCCCGCGTTCGCCGCCGACATGGCCGCGTTCGTACCCAAGGTGTCCCATCTGTCGCTGGAGGACCTGAACTTCGGTGTCTCCCTGACCACCGTGCTGGCGAAGGCGACCAAACGCGGCATCGGCTCGCCGCCGTCGGTGTCACTGCTCGGCAAGTCGTTCGCCAACCTCGACGGCTCGGTGCGCTACCTGGCCCCGGAGATCACCCTGCCCGAGGTGTTCCAAGGGGAGGTACCGAAAATCCTGTTCGAGCTGGGCCGGGAATTCCTCGGCCGTCACCAGTTCGCCCGCAACTCCATGGAGCTGCTGCTCACGGCGGTCACCAGCCCCGAGCAGTGCCGGGGCGTGCTCGCCGACATCGCCAACCGGCAGTTCGCACTGAACGTCCACGAACCGCGCACGTCCGCGGCGGCGGGCGGTCAGCGTTCGATGCGTCCCTCCGGCGGTCTGCTGGCTCTCGCGGCGCTGGCGCTCGTGGTCGGCCGCCGCCGGTCCGGCTGACACCCCCCCCTCGCCGCTCCCACGCACCACTCCCGTCAAGGAGGTTCCCGTGCCCGACACCGCACCGCCGCCGTCACCCGCACCACCGCCCTCACCCGCACCGCCGCCATCGCCCGCCTCCCCGCCCGGCGGGCTCTCCCGCGTGGCGCTGTGGACCGCGGCCGCGCACGCCGCGGAGCACGAGAGGCCGGAGCCTTACGTCCGTGATCCGTGGGCGGCCGACCTGCTCCGGGCGGCCGGGGCCGACACCGGTCCGCCCGGCGACGGCCCGCTGCAGCGGCTGCTGCCCGACTGGGCGACCGTGCGCAGCCGGTTCTTCGACGAGCACCTGCTGGCCGCCGCCCGCTCCGGCTGCCGGCAGGTGGTCCTGCTGGGCGCCGGTCTCGACACACGCGCGTACCGGCTCGACTGGCCGACGGGCGTGCACGTCCTGGAGGTCGAGGAACCCGCCGTCCTGGCCTTCAAGGAACGGGTCCTCGACGGGTGCCGGCCCTCCTGCGGCCGGCACAGTGCCGTGGGGGCCGACCCGGCGGGGGACTGGGGCGATGCCCTGGTGGCCGCGGGACTCGATCCGCTGCGGCCCACCGCGTGGCTCGCCGAGACGCTGCTGTACCACCGTCAGCCGCACACGGTCGAGTCCGTCGTGCGCACCATGACGAAGCTGTCCGCACCGGGCAGCACCTTCGGGGCGGAGTGCGTGAACGCGCGCGCCGCGTCCTCGTCGTTCGTGGCGCCCTTCCTGGACGCCCTGTCGACCACCGGGATCGCCTGGCACTGGCAGCTCGACGCGCCGGAGCGCTGGTGGGCCGGGCACGGCTGGCAGGCCCGGACCGCCGACCTGTTCGCGCTGCCCTATGTCGTTCAGCGCCTCTCCCCGTATCTGCCCCTGCTCACCGAGGCCGACGCGCACTGCGTGTTCCTGACCACGGGGACACTGCGCGAAGGGGGTTGACGGACGCGCGAAGGGCGTTGACGGGTACCGGACCGGACCCGACGAGCGAACCGGACCGCGGCCCCGGGAGGTGACCCCGGGGCCGCGGTCCGCCCAGCGGGGCGGAAAACGGGGACGTCAGGACCTAAGCCCGCTCCAGTTCCCGCAGTGCCGCGAGCCACAGGTCGGGGAGGTCACCGGCGTTCCGCAGCGCCTCGTCGTGCACGAGGGTCAGACAGGCGGTGTCGCGCTGGCCGGTCAGCGTCGTCATCATCCGTACACCGGCGGCGAGTTCCGAGAACACCGCGGCCCGCCGGGACGCGGCCCCCTGGTGGACCAGTGCGTCACCGAAGTTCACACTGCTCGCCGGCCCGGCCACGACGGCGCCGTTGACCAGCCGGGTGCCGATCCGCCCGCCGAACGCCCGGGGAGCGGCCGCCAGCATCAGCCGGACGGCGTCGCGCTGCCGGCTCGTACGCATCCTGCCCGTGGCCGCGACGGTACGGGCCAGGACCTTCTTCGGGGACACCTCGTCGCACGGCAGCAGCAGCCGCGCCACGACCATCCTGTTGCCGGGGGCGGTCTCCTCCCCCGCCGCACGCACCGACATGGGCACGGCCACCGGCAGCGGCGGATGCGCGGTACCGGTCTCCTTCAGGTGCCAGACGCGGACCGCGTGCGCCAGGGCGGCGAGATACACGTCGTTCACGGTGCCGCCGTGCTCACGGCCGATCAACCGCAGCCGTGTGAGGGCGGTGTCCGCGTGGCAGACCCGCGTGCGGCCGGTGACCGGCATCGCGAACGCGGGCTTGGCCACGGGGGCGCGCAACGAGGCCGTGACGTCGCGCAGCGCGTCGGCGACGCCCCGCGCGGTCGGCCAGGCACAGGGGTGTCCGGGCGGCCCGTCGTCGGGGTGGTCGTCTAGGAGGGCGCGCGCGGTGTGGGCGGCGCCGACGCCGTCCTGGAGGGTGTGGTCGCTGCGGTATCCCAGCGTGTAGCCGCCGTCCGGCCCGTGCACCAGCCACACCTGCCAGGGCGGTCGCCCCTCCGCGGTCATGGGGCGGGCCAGCATGAGCCTGCCCGTCCCCGAGCCGTCGGTGTCGTCGGACAGCCAGGCCTCGTGCACATGCCGCTCGACGGCGACCCGGTCGGCAAGCACCAGACGCCGGCGGCGGCGCTCGATGCCGTAGCGCAGCGCGGGGATGTGATGGGCGCGCTCGGCGACCCGGGCGCGCAGCGCGTCCAGGCTCGGTGCGCGACCCGTGAAGGCGAACACGAAGGCGACCGGCAGGGGTCTGCCCCGGGTCGCCAGGTGGTAGGCGATGTCCGCGGCACCCATGGGGAGGGTCGGCGGCAGGTGACCGTCGGTGCCGGGCTGGGATCGCAGCATGGGGTCTCCGGGTCGTCGGTGCGGTGCGGTTGGGGGGTTGGGTTCGGGGGTGGGCGGCGCCATGTCCGACGGGTCCGGGAGGCGTCCCGGGGGCCGGCGGGTCCGGGGGGCCCGGGAGGCATCGAGGGCCAGCAGCTTGGGGGGCCGGGAGGCGTCGGGGGCCGGCAGGTTGGGGGATTCGACGGGTTCAGCGTGTTCTCCGCGGGCCGGTGGACGTGTCGGGCGAGGTCGGCAGCACTCGTTGTACGTTCAGCAGGTGTACCGGGCGAGGCCGCCGAGGGTGCCCACGTAGGCCCGGAGCACTGGGCGGGCGCGTCCGCCGACGGGCAGCAGCGGGGCGGCCGACCGGTGCCACGGCAGCGGACCGGCCGGAGCCGGCTCCCCCAGCAGGGCCCCGGCGACGTGCGCGCCGTGCGCGACCGACATCGCCAGGCCGTGTCCGCAGCAGCCGCCGACGTACCAGACGTCCGGCAGGCCGCGCACCGGTCCGACCACCGGCAGGCCGTCGCCGGTCATACCGACGCGGCCCGACCAGCGGTGCGTGACGGTCACCTGGGACAGCTCGGGGTGCAGCGAGCGCAGCCACCGGCACAGCCAGGTCCAGGCCCGCTCGCGTCCCGCCTGGAGCCGTCTCGCGCCGAGTCCGTCCGGAGCGGCGATCGCGGTGCCGCCGCCCGCGACCAGTCCGCCGTCCGGCAGCAGCCGGAAGTAGGGCGCCAGCGGCACGGCGTCGACCAGGGCGCGGCCCGCGCGCCCGCCCAGTGCCTCGTACGCCGTGGGCCCGAGGGGTGCGGTGGCCACGGCGTACACCTCCACGGGGAGGATCGTGCCGACCGGCAGGCCCAGGGCCGATGCCGAGGAGTTGACCGCGAGAACGGCCTGCCCCGCGTCCAGCCTGCCGTGCGGGAAGACCAGTTCGGCGCCCCGCGGACGGCCGGGGCGCACGGCGCGCAGTGGGCTGCTCCCGTAGAAGCGCACGCCCATGGCCGCGCAGGCGCGGGCCAGGGCGCAGGTCAGGGCGGCCGGATCGAGCGTGGCGGCGGTGCGGTGCAGCAGCCCCGCGGTGTACGGGACGCCGATCCGGGCGCGGATCGTGGCGCCGGAGACGACCGGCGCGTCCAGGTCGAGCGCGCGGTAGGCGCGCGCCTGCCGGGCGAGGGCGACCAGTCCGCCACGCGCGCGTGTCGCCATGATCTGCTCGCCCGGCCGCAGCCCGCACGCCACGTCGAGCCGGGTGCACAGCGTGCGGACCTGCTCGACCGCCCGCACGCTGGCCAGGTGCATCCGGCGCGCGGTCGACGGTCCGAAGCGGCGCACCGCGCGGTCGATCGGCGGACCGGCCCGGGGACCCAGCAGGCCGGTGCCCCGGCCGCTGGCACCGGCCGCGGGCCGCTCGGCGTCGACGACGGCGATGTCGAGGCCGGGTGCGCGCCGCGCGAGGTGGTACGCGCAGGACAGCCCGGCCAGGCCGGCTCCGACGACGGCGACGTCCGCGGTGACGGCGCCGTGCAGCGGGGGCTGGGCGGGCAGTTGTGCCGGGTCCCAGGCGGGCACTCCGGACGACGGTTTGGTCATCCGGCGTCGTCCGGGGCGAGTTCGGTCAGTGCCCGGAAGCGGCGGTCGTGCCACAGCAGGGGGCGTCCTCCGCCCACGTGCACGGCCGCCACCTGTCCGACGACCAGTCGGTGGTCGCCGTAGCGGCGCACGTCCTCGACCAGGCAGACCGACCAGGCGAGGGTGCCCGAGAGCACCGGCACGCCGAGGACCTGCCGGAGGTCCGTGCCGGCGAAGCGCTGGGCCGCGGTGGCGTCCGGGCGGGCGAAGCGCACCGCAAGGCCGTGCTGTTCCTCGCGCAGCAGGTGCACGGCGAAGGCGCCGTGGGCTCGCACCGCGGCGAGGGTGCGGGAGCCGTCGCGCAGGCACGCCAGAAGCAGGGGAGGGCGCGCCGACAGCGAGGTGACGGCGGAGACGGTCAGTCCGAGCGGGCCGTCGTCACCGCGTGCCGTCAGGACGGCCACGCCCGCGGCGAGTTTGGCGTACAGCCCGAGACAGCGGGCCGCTCCGGGGCCCGGCTCCTCGCGCAGCGGCTCCCCCGGTGGCCGGAACTCCGGCTCGTGCGTCGCGGGTGGCCGGGTGGGCGTCCCGGTGCCCACTCGCTCAGCCGTGAGCGGCGGCGGCGCACTCATCGATCACCTCCGCGCCCACCAGTCCGGCGAGGATCCGGGCGATGTTGGCCCGCAGCGTCGACTCGGCCACCGGGTCGAGGATCTCGGCCAGCGTGGGGATGCCGAGGTCGAAGGAGGCGGTGAAGACGACGAGGGTGCCGCCGCCGCGGGGTTGGCAGCTCCAGCTCCCCTCGAAGGTCTGGAAGTCGCCGCTGAGCTGCTCGAAGGTCAGGGAGTACGTCTCGGGCGACAGTGTGTCGCGTTCCCGCCAGCACATGAGGCCGCCCCGGAAGACGACCGTCCACTCCGACACCAGGGTGCCGTCGGACAGCGGGGCGTCGACCCGGACCTCGCGCACCGTGTCGGTGAACTCGGGGTAGCGGCGGAAGTCACTGATGCGTCGGTAGACGGCGTCGGGTTCGAGCCCGTCGACGATCGCGTGCAGCACCACGTGGCGCATGGGTCTTCGGTTCCTTTCCGGAGGTGGGTCACACGGCCATACGGGCCGCGGTGATGTGCAGGGCGTCCGCGAGCGTGCGGAAGAAGGTCTCCAGCGCGACGTCCTCGACCACGGCGGGCGGGGTCAGCCGGAGCACCCGGTTGGCGTTGAGGGAGTGGTTGACCAGGACGTCCCGCGCGATCAGCTCCAGCAGGAGTTCACCGACCGTCCGCTCCACGGCGAACTCGATGCCGATCAGCAGCCCCCGGCCGCGCACCTCGGTGACCAGGCCACCCAGGTACGGGGCGCACACGGCGCGCACCCCGGCGAGGACGCGTCGGCCGAGCGCGGCGGCGCGGGCGACGGTGTCCTCGCGTTCCATCGTCTCCACGGTGGCGAGCGCGGCGGCACAGGCGATCGGTGAGGCACCGAAGGTGGAGGTGTGCAGATACGGGTCGCGGCTGAACGGGGCGTACGCCTGCTCGGTGGCGGCCATCGCGGCGACGGGGACGACTCCGCCGCTGAGGCCCTTGCCCACGAGCAGGACGTCGGGGCGCACGTCCTCGGTGTCCACACCCCACCAGGTGCCCAGCCGGCCCATCCCGGTCTGGATCTCGTCCACGACCAGCAGGGCGCCGTGCTCCCGGCACAGCGCCGCCACTCTCCGGAGGTAGCCGGGCTCCGGGATGCGCACCCCGGCCTCGCCCTGCACCGGTTCCACGATGACGCAGGCCCGGTCGCGCCGGGAGGCCAGGACCGCTTCCAGTTCAGCGGGATCCCCGAAGGCGACCTGGACGGTGTCCGGAAGGAGCGGCTGGAACGGCGTCTGGTAGGTGGCGTTGGCGGTGACGCTGAGCGCGCCGAGGGTCTTGCCGTGGAAGCCCTTGCGGGTGGTCACGATCGTTCTGCGGCCGTGTGCGCGGGCGAGTTTCAAGGCGGCTTCGGTGGCCTCGGCTCCGGAGTTGACGAAGTGGATGTAGTCCAGGCCGGGCGGCGTGTGCGCGGCCAGTGCCCGGGCCGCGCGGGCGGCGACCGGCTCCAGGAAGACGCGGCTGGCCAGCGGATGGGTGTCGATCTGCCGATGCACCGCCTCGACGACGGCCGGGTGCCGGTGCCCGAGCAGGAAGACGCCGTAGCCGCCGAAGTCCAGGAAGCGGCGGCCGTCATCGGTATGGATCCAGCAGCCCTCCGAGCGGACCTCGGCCATGCCGCCCATCACCCGGCCCATCACGGCGCGGCCGGAGCCGATGTGGCGCAGGTACAGCTCGACGAGGTCGGCCCCGGTGTCCTGGGCCGTCGGCACGGCCGGCGGGAACACGGTCATGACGCGGCCTCCGTGGGGATCGTGGTCACCGGCCGGACGCGGTGCCGGCGCAGCAGTCCGGGATGTTCGGCCGCCCAGCTCTCCAGGTTCCGCACGAGCGCGGCGCGGATGTCGGAGTGCGTCGGACGTGTGCCGCAGTGCGGTTCGCCGAGCGAGGAGTCGAAGGGCAGCTCGCTCTGGAAGACCAGCAGCAGCTCGGCGTAGTGCTGGAACCGCCGGCGCACCGACTCGGGCAGCGAGGTGCCCTCCAGCATGGGCAGCAGCAGCCGGTGCACCGCGTCGACGGGGATGAGGCGGGGCCGGTGCGGCCGGGGCAGACCGCTGCGGACGGCGAACTCCCCGCAGACGTCGGTGATCTCCCGCAGCAGGAGCGCCTCCTTGCCGGCGGTGAGCCAGTACTCGCCGTCGCAGACCCCGCCCCGCACCAGGTCGCCGATCGCCTTGGTGACGTAGTCCTGCGGAATCATGTCGACCCGGGCGTCGGGAGCGCCGGGCAGGACGGGCACCTGCCCCAGAACCATCGACCCGATCGTCTTGGTCAGTCCCTGCTGCCCGGCGATCCGCCCGGTCACGGAGTCGCCCATGACGACCGAGGGGCGTACGAGGGTTCCGGGCAGATCGGCGTCGCGCACCATCTGCTCGGCCGCGGCCTTGGACACGAGGTAGGCGGCGGCGCCCGGGAAGCGCTCCTCGTCCTCCGCGGACGGAGTGTTCGCCACGAAAGCGGTGCTGACCAGATGGACCGGTGCGTCGGCGCGGGCGGCCAGGTCGAGCATTGTCTCGGTCCCGCGGGTGTTGGTACGCAGGATGTGCTCGGGCGGGGTGCGCCAGTTGGTCTCGGCGGCGGAGTGCACGACGACGTCGACCGCTATGGCGAGTTCGTGCCAGGCCAGGGCGGACAGGCCCAGCCGCGGGGCGAGCAGGTCGCCTTCGAGTTCGCGCACCCGGGGATCCCGCAAGGGGCGGTTGCGGCGCAGGCAGAGCAGGTCGAAGTCGGGCGAGAGTTCGTCGATCAGGGCCCGGCCGAGGACGCCGGAGCCGCCGGTGAGCAGCAGGGTGGGCCGGTCACCGGCGGCCGGTAACAGCGACGGCGACTCAGACTGAGACGGGACGGTGGGACGCGGGGCGGGTGGCGCCATGGGCGGGCTCCCCAAGGGGTGTTCGGCCGCCGGGCGTCGGCGGCGTGCGGGCAGGTGGGCGGGCGAACGGACGGGCGTGCGGGCGGGCGTGCGGGCGTGCGGGCGTGCATGTGAAGCGGGGTGGGTGTGCACGCGCGTGGAACGGGGCGGGAGGACGGACGGGCACGCGCGTGGAACGGGACGGGCCGGCGAAGGGGCCGACGCGCCAGTGGCCGGGGCGTACCGCCTGGCTCGGTGCGCGATACGGGATACGCGCGGTTCGGGTCCGGCAAGCAACGCCGGTCGGACGTCAGGCGACGGTCAGCGGCCGGTCGGCCAGGTACCCGGCGAGCGGGCCGGTCATCCGGGGACGGGACGGCGGGTGCAGGGCCAGACCGTTGGCGCAGGCGGCCAGGTGGCCGACCTCGTCGGACGTCATGAAGTTGAGTCCGCCCAGCAGCTCCACCGCGCGCGGGACGGTACGGGCGATGCTGTCCTGGACGCCGTACCGCACGCACAGCGCCTGGGCGAGCGTGGCCTCCGTGAGGTCGCCGTCGTCGATCCGGCGGGCGACCCCCTCGGCGGCGGTCGCGGCGGCCTCGGACTCGACGTACAGCTGGACCCGTTCGTGCTCGGGGATGCGGTCGTTGAGCAGCACCCGCTCCACCAGCGCGCCGGCCGCGCCCAGATAGCTGCCGGTCATCAGCACCTGGAACCAGATGAGACCGGCCGTCTGGAGTTCGTCCAGCCGCTGCCCCGCTGGCGTCGAGGTACGCAGCAGCAACTCCGGGGGGACGACGACATCCGTGAGCGTGACCTGCTCGCTCTCCGCTCCGGCGAGGAAGCTGCTGGACCAGAAGCCCGTCACGCTCAGGCCCTCGCTCTCGGCGGGGACGAGTGCGACGGCGACCTCGTCACCCTGCCCGTCCTCGCGGGGCACCAGGACGCCGGCGGTGAGCAGGTCCATGGAGCGCGCGAGGCTGCACGGGCGTTTGACGCCGTTGATGTGGACGCCGTCCGCGGCGACGGTGGCGGTCATCGACGGCTCCAGGATGCCGGCGCCGCTGCGTCCCTCGGCGAAGCCGGAGGCGATGATGCGGTTGGTGGACGCGATGCCTTCGACCAGCATCCACTCCAAGCCGTCGCCGAGGGCGCCCAGGCCCACCAGTGTGGCCATCGAGAAGTGGTGCATGGTGGTGGCCACGGCCAGGGACGGCGAGCGGCTGCCGATCGCGCGCTGCACACGCAGGGCGTCCACGGCGGTGGCGCCGCGGCCCCGGTGGGCCTCCGGGACGAGCAGGCCGGGGCCGCCGCTGTCCCGGAACAGCCCGACGCCGGGGCTGCCCGGCCGCTCCAGTTCCATCAGCGGCGTCTCCTGGAGGGCGGGGTCCAGGTCGGGCAGCAGTTTGGCCAGCGTGGCGCGTTCTCGCTCGAGGAATCTCATCGGTGTCCGGTCCTCCGGGTGAGTGGATGAGGGGAACTACGCGGCGGTGTCGGTCACAGGGAGTTGGTGGCGCGCAGCAGTTGCCACACGGCGCCCAGGCGCGGTCGGCCCAGGAAGGCGATGTACTCCGGGAGGACCGCGTGCGGAGCCCATTTCTCCTTGTATTCGAGCTGCGAGGCGGCGGGGTAGACGGCCTCTCCGTGCTCGGCGAGCAGGCGGGTGAACCGGGCGAACCCGCGGCCGGCGCCCGGCAGTTCGTGTTCGTCGGCCAGGCCGGTGAAGGGGGTGAAACCGAAGTGCAGCCAGGCGGCACCCTCGGCGGTGAAGCGCTCGATGGCCGAAGAGTTCAGCGCCTCCATCACCCCGGGGGGCGCGTCGGGCAGCCGGCGGCTGAGGTCGTGCAGCCAGCCGGGGCGGCTGCCGTAGACGGGCGCGTAGTTGATGTATCCGACGGCGGTGCCCGCGATCCGGCCGACGAACAGCCTGCGGTGGCGCTGCAGCGGCCCGCCCCGCTGGCCGACGAGGAACCGCAGCTCCTTTCCGTGCCGGCCCTTGTCGCGCAGCCAGTGCCGGTCCAGTCGGTCCAGTTCGCCGCAGTCGTCGTCATGGGCGAGTTCGGCCACCTCGAGGCCCTCCCGGCGGGCTCGCGAGATCTTGTTCCGCAGTCGTACGAACCGCTTCCCGCGCAGTGTGAAACGGGACAGGTCCACGGCGTACGACGCACCGATCTGGTTGACCGTGAATCCGCTCCGTAGGTACAACTCGGCGTCGTTGCGCTGAAGTTGTACGGCGACCAGGCGTCGCCCGGTGTGCGCCACGAAGGACTCCAGGAGCCGCTCCCGGTGTTGCGGCGCGCAGAATGGGCCGCCGAACTGGAGTGTGTAGCGCCCCGATCTCCGATAGGCACAGGTTCCGGTCATGCGGTCGTCGTGAAAGTACTCGTTCCCGCTGTTGAGCGCGAGAAAGGAACTGGGGTTGTCGCCGTGTGCGGCGAGGGTGTCAAGCGCGGACTGCATGGCCGTCCTCCACCGGGGGCCGGGATCCGCCGGTACCGGCCCGGTAATTCCGCTCGAAATCCTGGCAGGCCGGGTGCATTTCCGGCTCGAAGGAGACTCCGAAGGGTTTCAGTGAATTCCCGAACAGCGCCCGGTCGCCCATGAGGTGAACGGGCAGCGCGAGCAGTGCCCATTCCGGCCCGACCAGCAGGGCCCAGGCGCCGGCCAGCACCGCCGCTGTGACCAGGCTGTGCATCACGTTGTAGGCCACGTAGTAGCCGCGGGCGACGCGCTTGTCGGGACTGCGTCTGAAGGCGATCGCACCGGGAATGTAGCCGATCACGTCGATCACCGCGAACAATGCCAGGAAGACGCCCCAGCGGATCTCCGAACGGTACTGGAAGGCGAGTACCAGGGAAACGACCAGAAAGACCAGCCATTCGATGCGTGACAAGGCGAACGTGGTCCTCGTCTCGAAACGGTTCTTGGCGTCCACGACCACTCCAGGATTGCGCGTCAGCTACCGGGGCCCGGGATCGGTCGCCCCCTGCTTGCGTCTTTCACTGCTGTTTACGCGTCGGCCGGGGCCACCCCTCGCAAAGCCGTGACGCGTCGTCCCGGCCGCCTGCTCGCGCGCCTGTACGCCCCCTGGTGTCTCGTGTCGGCTGAACACCCGTGGAAGGTGTGTGCGGTGCGGCGCATCAGAAGGTGTGGGCTCGCCAGGGAGCCGCGCAGGACGCTGCGGCGTGCGTCCACGGCCGCCCTGTCCTGCCCGCGGGGGCTTTCCTCCCGAAGCGGGTGTTCGTGAGGGCGCCGACCCGGCGGACGCCCCGCCGGCGGACGGCCACCGGTCTTCGGCCGGCCGACATCGACGGCGGCACCACGGGCTTGACGGTGCGGCGCCACCGGCCGGACGGTGCGGCGCCACACGCAGGGCGGCGGTGCGGCGCCACACGCAGGGCGGCGGTGCGGCTGCGCGAGCAGAAGGGCACCGTGGTGTGCACGAAGGTGCTGCGGCCGGGGCCCGTCGGGCAGTAGGTTCCGTAGTCTCGTAGCGGGTACCTCGCGCCGGCGTCATCCCCCGGCGCGAGGCACTCGCACGACGGCCTCAACGCGCCCTGATCGGAGGTGCCTTCGCAGGTCACGGCCGATTGTCAGTGGTCGCCTCTACCGTTTTCCCATGACGCGATCTTTGCAGGCCGTGGCCTATCGGCAACCCTCCGTGCTGGAGTCCGCAGTGGACGGACAGCGCCTGGGGCTGGAGACCTCACGCGGGGCGACGCCCTCGGGCGTGCGGGACCATCCGCAGTTCTTCGCGGGCTTCCTGACGTCTCCTCAGGTGGCTGCGGCCGGGCTGCTGGCGGTGGCCGACGTGGCGGCGACGCGCTATTACCAGCGGCAGCTGCCCGCCTCGCTCGACCCGGTGGTGACGGGCAACGGCGACAGGCTGCGCTTCGAGTCCTTCTCGGGCTGCGGCGGGGTGTACGCACGCCTGGACGTGCTCGCGCCGGGACTCGACGGCGGCGAGGTGGGCCACGGCACGACGAACGTGGACGTCAACAACCCCTTGCGGGACGCCCTGTCGAGGATCGGGTCGGCCGACCCGCTGCACATGCGCGTCGGCCCGGACGAGCTGTCCGTGACCACGGTGGACGGTCCGGTCGTGGAGCGGAAGGTCCCGCTGCCCGACCGCTGGCTGCGCGGCTTCGCGGAGGCCCAGGTCATCGCCGCGGGCTTCGACCTGCGGGCCGAGCTCCCGGCCGCCGAGGCGGTGCGGTTCCTGCGGTCCCTGCCGCGCGCCACGTCGCGGGGCGCCTCGGCAGGCGCGCGCTGGGTGGTTCCCGCGGGTCAGGGGCTGCGTCCGACGACACGGGCGGTGCCCGGCGCGGTGTGCCTGCCCGGCCCGGAGCGGCTGGTCGCGCTCCAGCGGGTGCTGCGCCACGCCACCGCGCTGCGGGTGTACGGCCCTGCCGTGACGGGCGCTGCGCCCACGGCCGCGGCGTGGGAGGCGGTCCTGCCCGGCATGCGGCTCACCCTGACACTGTCCCCGGACGCCTCGCGCGGATTCTCCGGCGAGGGCGGAGTCCTCGACGCGCTCGCCACGGACGAGGCCGCGGAGGACGCCGAGCTGATCTCGGTGCTGCTCGCCTGGGAGCCCCGTATAGACGTCGCCGACCTCGCCACCGCCTCCGGCCTCACCGCGGAGCGCGTCCGGGCCGCGCTGGTCCGCCTCGGCACCTCCGGGCGCGTGGGATACGACGTGGCGGAGGCAGCCTACTTCCACCGGGAGCTGCCGTACGACGCCGAGCGGGTGGGCCAGCACAACCCGCGTCTGCGATCCGCCCGCGCGCTGGTGGCGGCGGGCGCGGTCGCCCTGGAGGGTGCGGTGGCCACGGTGACGGCCGAGGACGGGCACGTCCACCGGGTGCGCGACCGGGCGGGGGAGCTGAGTTGCAGCTGCCTGTGGTGGGCCAAGTACCGGGGCGGGCGCGGGCCGTGCAAGCACGCGCTGGCGGTACGGATGGTGCGGCGGGGCGCCGCGGTTGACGCCGTGGACGCGGTGGAGCAGATGGCGGCAAACGTCGGCGGGGGCGAGCGATGAGTTCACTGATGGCAGCGGTCAGGGCGGGCCGGACGGCAGAGGCGGTGAGCCTGCTCGACGGGATGACGGACACCGAACGGCGGGCCTGCTTCCCGGAGTTGAAGGAGTTGCGCAAGGAGCTGCGCACAGCTCCCTGGAACGCGACGTCCCGTCGCGCCCTGCCCGCCCTGCACGTGGCCGGAGCGGCTTGCCAGACGGGGGCCGCGGGCGTGGCGAGCTGGGTGGCCGCCGCCGACATGCGCTGGTCGCGAGTGTCACCCGCGCTGCTGCTGCACGTGCTCGGCGACCGGGACACCGACTGGCTCGCCGACGTCACGCACCGGCTGGCGCAGCGTCCGGTCTCCGCGTCGGTGCCCTACGAGCTGATGGCCGGCCTGGTGCGGCTGTCCGGCTGCCCGGTGCCGACGACGGAGGCCTATGTCCGGGGCTGGGTCGGCCACCACGGCGGATCCTGGCAGCGCGGGGGCACCCTGTGCGACCGGCTGCGGTCGGATCCGCATCTGCGGCTGCTGGCGGCGGCACTGTTCGAGACCGCGGACATCGGCGGCACACTGGAATGGCCGAACCAGGAAGGTCCGGACAGCTGGACGGGTGCGCTCGCGCAGCTGACCGCGGTGGGCGCCCTGGACCGGTCGGCGACGGTCGACGCGTGCGTGGCCCGGCTGCTGCGCGGCGGACCCACCACCGACCAGCGGGTGTTCCTGCGGTTGCTGAAAACCCTGGCCCTCACCCGCGACGAGGAACATGAGCGGATCGCGGACTGGCTAGCGCTGGCCTCGGACGGCACGTCCACGATCGCCTCGCACGCCCAGACGGTCCTGGGCGCACTGGCCCTCGACGGCGAGCTGACGCCACGCAATCTCGCGGATCTGTCGGACGCGGTGCTGTTCCGGACCGAGAGGAAGCTCGTGCGGACGCAGCTCGTCCTGCTCGGCAAGGTCCTCACTCGGGACAGGACGACGGCCGACGAACTGCTGCCCTCCGCCGCACAGGCCTTCGGGCACAGCGACTCCGACGTTCAGGAGCGTGCGCTCAAGCTGGTCGAGCGCCACGCCGATCGCCTGAGCTCCGCCGAGGCCCGGGCGGAACTGGTCGCGGCAGCGGAGCAGTTGATCCCCGGTCTGCGTGTCCGGGCGGCCCGTGCGCTGGGCGTGTCCCCGACGGCACCCGAGCCGGTGGCGTACGAGGAGGTGCTGCCGCCCGCGCCGGAGCCGACGCGGCTGCCGCCGGCACCGGCGACGGTCGAGGAACTCGCCGAGGAGGTGGGAGCGGCGCTGGCCACCGAACCCACGGTGGCCGACCTGGAGCGGGTGCTGGACGGGTTGGTGCGCCACTGGTACGACGACCGGGAATCCTTGCTGGAGGCCCTGGAACCGGTGACGAGCCGCCGCTGGTGGGACGCCGCCGAAGCCCATTGGACGGACCGGTTCGGCAGCGCCCCGCGGGGCCTGTCCCACCCGTCGGAAATGCTGGACATCGTCCTGGCCACCCTGCGCGGCAAGCTGAGCACCGCGACACTGGACTCCCGGATCCAGCGGGGGACGAAGGACCACGGCTGCGTGCACAGCGCCCTGTCGCGGGCCTTGGAAAGCCGCGTGTGGAACCTTGCCCACCGGATACGGACCGATCCGATGCCCTTCCTGCTCTCCACCCCCACCTGGGGCACGGGCCTGCTGGATCCGACCGAGCTGGTGCAGCGACTCGACACGTACCAGCGGCTGGGCGCCCGTGTCTCGGACGCGGACTTCGCCCAGGCCCTGCTGCGGGTGCGGCGCGGGGACCGCGAGGAGGCCGCGTCGGCGGCGCGCGGGGCGGCGGCCCTCGGATCCCCTGAGGGAACCCGGCTCGCCCGGTGGCTGGTCTGCGAGGCTCCGGTCTCCTTCGTCAGCCGGCGCCGGACCTCGGGGTCGCGCGTCCTGATCGAGCTCGGTGAGGTCATGGAGCTGCAGGCAGGCCTCCCGGCGGAGTTCCACCCGCTGGGCAGACCGGTGAGCGCCTTCGGGGAGAGCCGGTACTGCCACCACTGGAGCAGCGCCGTACGGCCGTACTGGCTGGCCGTGCTCCCCGAGCGGCGCGAACTGGTGGCCGCACGACTGCTGCGCGATCTCTCGGCACTCGCCGTGGACGACACACGGGGCGCCGCCGCGATACTTCCGCTGCTGGCCGAGGCGGACGGCGAGGCCGGCGAAGCCGTCCATCTGGGCGTGGCCTACGGTCTGGGCGCCCGGCATCCCGAGGACCGGCTCGCCGCCGTGGACGCGCTGCTGGTGCTGGCCGCACGCGGGCAACTGGACGGGGCGCGGCTCGGCACCGACCTCGGTCAGCTGATACGCCGGGGAGCGGTGAAGCCGCAGCGGCTGGCCGAGTCGGTGCGGAACGCGGCGGCCACCGGGGCCACCTCCTGCGTCTGGGGCATCCTCCGGAACACGCTGCCGGTGCTGCTCGCCGATCTCGCGACGGCCGGGTCCGCCACGCCGCCGCGTGGACTGGGCGATCTGCTGGCGGTGGCGGCCGAGTGCGCCGAGCGGTCGGGGGCACGTGGCGAGTTGCCACACCTGGCGCAGACGGCGGACCGGCGCGGCGCGTCGCGTCTGGTGACCCAGGCCCGCCGGCTGCGCAGTTCGCTGGCCGGGGAACTGGCCGCCTGACACAGCCGGCACGTGGGCGACGCCGACGTCCAGCCGCCTGAGCAGGGACGACATATTGGCGGACACGTCTGATCCAGCACATCTGAAAAAAGAACAACAAAGGGGGCAGAACACACTTTACCGATCGGTCACAAAGCGTTCGTGATCACGCAACACGCTTCCTTCACAGTGGCTGCATGAGTCGAGACATGTCTGATGTGACGCGCGCGAAGAACGGTCGTCCCGTGCACCACTGGCGGCGGGACGTCGTCGAACTCGCCGCCCTCTTCACCGCCGTCGCGGTGGCGGACGCGGTGGCGAACCTCGTCGGTCACGGACCCGACGGCCCGGAGCTGCTGGTGACCTCGGCGGTCGTCCTGCTCGCCACGGTCGCCTTCCACACATGGTGGTCACGCCGCGGCCATGCTCCGCCCGCCGGCGATACCGGCGCCCGGCCGCCCTCCCCGGAGCGGCGGGCCGGGCCGCCCGCGCCGGCCCCCGCGAACCCCGGCGCCGCGGCGGAGGAGGGCACGCTGTGGCGCATGCGGACGACGGTGCGGGACGAACCCGGTTCGCTGGCGGCGCTGTGCGCGGCCCTGGCCGAACACCGGGTCGACATCCTGAGCCTCCAGACGCACCCACTGGGTGACGGCACGGTCGACGAGTTCCTGCTGCGGGCTCCCGCCCACCTCTCGGCCTCCGAGGTCACCCGGGCGGTGTCGGTCGCCGGTGGCGCGGACACCTGGATCGAGCGGGCCGACGCCCATGACCTGGTGGACGCGCCGACCCGGATCCTCGGCCTGGCCACCCGCACCGCCCTGGACGGAGCCGAACTGCCTCTTGCGCTGCGGCAGTTGCTCGGCCGGTGCACCATCCGCTCGCTGCCCGCCCCGGCCGGGAACGACCGCGGAACGACCGGCGTTCCCGTGGAGGGGGTTCTGGAGGAGGCCGTGATGCGGCTGCGAGCACCGGAAGGTGGAGTGATCACCGTGGAGCGGCCGTATCTGCCGTTCACACCGACCGAGTTCGCGCGGGCACGGGCGCTGGTGGAGCTGGACGCCCGGCTGGGGCCGCGCGTTCCACGCGGTCAGGACGTGCTGACGCTGCCGCAGGGCGGCGCCATCACGGTGCGCCGGGCCGACACCGGTGACGTGCAGGCGGCGAAGGACATGCACGAGCGGTGCTCGAAGCGGACGCTGTCGATGCGGTACCACGGGCCGGTCGGTGACGCGGACCGCTACCTCAACCATCTGCTCAGCCCGCGCTTCGGCCGGACCCTCGCGGTGCAGACCGCCACCGGCCGCATCGTCGGTCTCGGTCATCTGCTGTGGGACGGGGACGAGACGGAGGTCGCGCTGCTCGTCGAGGACGAGTGGCAGCGGCGCGGCATCGGCGGCGAGCTGCTGGGCCGGTTGGTGTCGATGGCGGTCGAGGCGGGCTGCGAGAGCGTGTACGCCGTGACGCAGTCGTCCAACACCGGCATGGTGGCCGCGATGCGCGGACTGGGCCTGCCCCTCGACTTCCAGATCGAGGAGGGCACACTGGTGATCACGGCCCGGCTGGACGCGACGCCGGTGAGTTCGAGCCTGCCGTACGATCTGGGGCGGCTCGACGAGCGCACCGTCCGGGACTGAGACAGCCGGGGCCGTCCCGGCGTCGCCGGGACGGCCCCTCCCCCGCCGGGACATCCCCCGCCCGGCGACCCCCTCCCCGCCGCCGGGCGGCCCATGCCCCCGTTCGAACCGGGCCCCTCCCGGTCGAGCGATCCCCCGCCTCGGAAGCCCACCGGCCTCCGCCCCCGTTGGCCCGGCCGGCCGACACGTCGCGGCCCGGCCGCCCTGGTCCGCCCCCGACGCCCGACGACCCCTGACCGGCCCCGCCCCCCGGTCGGCCCCCGGCGTCCGGCCCCCTGGCCCACCCCCATGAGCCCACCGAGCCGTCCCTCCCAGCCCGGCCACCCCGGTCCGCCCCGACGCCCGACCAGCCCCGGCCTACCCCGACCCCCGCTCGGCAGCCGGCTGCCGGCTGCCGGCTGCCGGACACACGGTCCACCCCGGCGGCCGACCCCTGACCCACCCCCCTGAGCCCACCGAGCCGGTCCCTACGGCCCGGCCACCCCGGTCCGCCCCAACGCCCGACCAGCCCCGGCCTACCCCGACCCCCGCTCGGCAGCCGGCTGCCGGCTGCCGGCTGCCGGACACACGGTCCACCCCGGCGGCCGCACAAGCCGCCGGCGGCCAGACCCGCGGTCTGCGACCCGACCAGCGGCCCGCAGCCGGATCTGCGGCCCCGGCCCGATCAGCGGCCGTCGGGCAGATCTCCGGCGACAACCGACCAACTGCCTTCGATCTGATCAACGGCTGGGAGCCGGGGCCGCCTCCGGTCCCGGCCGGGAGCCGGGCCCGGAGGCGGGGGGGCAAGCCAAGCCGGCGGTCCTGGCCCGCGTCGTCGCCGGCCGGACGCCGGAAGCCGGATCAGCCGTCCGCACTCCCCGCCCCCGCCTCATCACCGGCCGGAAACCGGATCAGGCGTCCGCCGTCCTCGCCCGCGTCATCGCCGACCGCCGGTCCGCCGGCCTCTCGGGCAGGGCCTGGTCCAGGTCGGCCCACAGGTCGTCGACGTCCTCGAGGCCCACCGACAGCCGGAGCAGCCGGTCGCTGACGCCGGCGTCGCGCCGGTCGTCCGCGGCCACGATGCGATGACTGATGGACGCCGGGTGCTGGATCAGGCTGTCGACACTGCCGAGGCTCACCGCAGGGGTGATCAGCCGGACCCCGCCGATCACCTCGTGCGGGTCGCCGTGCACCTCGAAGGCGATCATCGCGCCGCCCAGCCGCGGGTAGTGGACGCGGGCGATCCGCGGGTCGGCGGACAGCCTGCGGACCAGTTCGGCGGCGTTCGCTGAGGCGGCGCGCACCCGGACCGGCAGCGTCGCGAGGCCGCGCAGCAGCAGATAGCCGGCCAGCGGATGCAGCACTCCGCCGGTGGCGAACCGCACCTGCCGCAGCCGCCCCGCGAACTCCTCGTCGCAGGCGACGACTCCCGCCATCACGTCGCCGTGACCGCCGAGGTACTTGGTCGCGCTGTGCAGCACCAGCCGGGCGCCCTGCTCGACGGGGCGTTGCAGTACCGGTGTGGCGAAGGTGTTGTCCACGACCAGCGGGACGGAGCCGCAGGAGTGGGCGAGTGCCCGCAGGTCGATCTCGGCGAGCGTCGGGTTGGCCGGGGACTCCACGACGACCAGTCCGGTGTCCGCACGGATGGCGTCCGCGACGCCCGCGGGATCGGTCCAGGTGACCTCCGAGCCGAGCAGTCCGGCCGTGAGGAGGTGGTCGCTGCACCCGTACAGGGGCCGTACCGCCACGACATGGCGCAGCCCGGCGGCGGCCCGTACGAGCAGGACCGCGCTGAGCGCGGCCATGCCGCTGGCGAACGCGACGGCGGACTCGGTGCCCTCCAGACGGGCCAGGGCGGTCTCGAAACGGGCGACGGTCGGGTTGCCCAGCCGGCCGTAGACGGGCGGCCCGTCGGGTTCGGCGCCCGTGGCCGCGAACGCGTCGATGCGCTCGGCCTCGCTCCGGCTGTCGTACGAGGGGTAGGTGGTGGACAGGTCGATGGGCGGGGCGTGCAGACCCTGGCGGGCGAGGTCGTCGCGGCCGGCGTGCACGGCCTCGGTGGCAAGTGCTCTGGGTGCGGAGTTCCGGTGCGCTCCGTATGGCATGTCCATGGGCGTGTCCATGGGCGGAAGCGTGAACACCGGCCGGGTCGAGGTGACCGATGACCGTGTTACGTTCGGCCAATGGCCGAATCTGTCGTACTGGATCCGGTGGACCTCGATCTGTTGCGGCTGCTGCAGAACGACGCCCGGACGACCTACCGCGATCTCGCCGCTCAGGTGGGCGTCGCCCCGTCGACCTGCCTGGACCGGGTGACACGGCTGCGGCGGGCCGGCGTGATCCTCGGTCATCAGCTGCGCCTGGATCCGGCCAAGCTGGGGCGTGGCCTCCAGGCCCTGCTGTCGGTGCAGGTCAGACCGCATCGGCGGGAACTGGTCGGACCGTTCGTGGAGCGGATCCGGGCCCTGCCGGAGTCGCTGACCGTCTTCCATCTGACCGGACCGGACGACTACCTCGTGCATGTCGCGGTCGCGGACATGACGGACTTGCAACGTCTGGTGCTGGACGAGTTCACGGCCCGGCGCGAGGTGGCCCGGGTCGAGACGCGGCTGATATTCCAACGATGGGACTGCGGCCCTCTGTTGCCGCCTTCGCCCTCGGCTCAATCAGGGTGACGAGTGGCACCACCTGGTATGAGGATGGTGCGCATGTCACAGACCAAGAGCCTGCTGCCCCGTGAGGTCGCCGACGCGTATGTC
Organism: Streptomyces cadmiisoli; assembly: GCF_003261055.1. Taxonomy (NCBI): domain Bacteria; kingdom Bacillati; phylum Actinomycetota; class Actinomycetes; order Kitasatosporales; family Streptomycetaceae; genus Streptomyces; species Streptomyces cadmiisoli. The sequence goes on along the minus strand of NZ_CP030073.1, from coordinate 7,393,752 downwards.
GACGAGCTCATCGCCCTCGACCCGATCACCGGTACGTACCTCGGCGTGAAGGAGAGTTCCAGCCGCCTGCCCGACCTCTCGCCCGAGGGCCAGGAGGCGCTGGCGGAACTGTCGCGCGGCACGCTCGCGCGGCTGGACGAGGCCGAGCGCCTGCCCGGCGCCGACAGTGACATCGAACGCCGCTGCGCCCGGCTGCTGCGCGAACGGCTCACCGCCGCGCTCGCCGTGCACGAGGCCGACGAGGGGCTGCGCACGGTCGGCAACCTGGGCACTCCCGTGCACTCGGTGCGCGAGGTGTTCACGGTCATGCCGACCGGGACGGACGAGGACTGGGCGGCCGTCGCCGAGCGGCTGCGGGCCGTGCCGGCCACCTTGTCGGGCTACCGCGACTCCCTCGCCCTCGGGCTGGAACGCAAGCTCTACGCGGGTCCGCGGCCCACGGCCACCCTTGTCGAGCAGCTCACCGAGTGGGCGGACGGCGACGGCTCGGGCCGCGGCTGGTTCGAGGACTTCGCGGCCGCCGGTCCCGAGTCGCTGCGCTCCGAGCTCGACGAGGCCGGCCGCGCCGCCACCGCGGCGGTGGTGGAGCTGCGGGACTGGATGCGCGACGTGTACGCGCCGACGGTCGAAGGCGCGCCGAACACCGTGGGACGGGAGCGCTACGCCCGCTGGTCGCGCTACTACAACGGCACCGACCTCGACCTGGACGAGGCGTACGCCTACGGCTGGTCGGAGTTCCACCGCATCCTCGCCGAGATGAGGCAGGAGGCGGAGAGGATCCTGCCCGGTGCCGAGACGCCGTGGGTGGCGCTCGCCCACCTCGACGAGCACGGGCGGCACATCGAGGGCGTCGACGAGGTCCGGCAGTGGCTCCAGGAGCTGATGGACCAGGCGATCGAGGCCCTGGACGGCACGCACTTCGAACTCGCCGAGCGGGTGCGCGAGGTGGAGTCGTGCATCGCGCCGCCCGGCAGCGCGGCCGCCCCCTACTACACGCCCCCGTCGGAGGACTTCTCGCGTCCGGGCCGCACCTGGCTGCCGACGATGGGCCAGACCCGGTTCCCGGTCTACGACCTCGTCTCGACCTGGTACCACGAGGGCGTTCCCGGCCATCACCTCCAGCTCGCCCAGTGGACGCACGTCGCGGGCGACCTCTCCCGCTACCAGGCCACGATCGGCGGGGTCAGCGCCAACGCCGAGGGCTGGGCGCTGTACGCGGAGCGCCTGATGGACGAGCTGGGCTTCCTCACCGACCCCGAGCAGCGGCTCGGCTATCTGGACGCGCAGATGATGCGGGCCGCCCGGGTCATCGTCGACATCGGCATGCACCTGGAGCTGGAGATCCCGGCGGACTCCCCCTTCCACCCGGGTGAGCGCTGGACCCCTGAGCTGGCGCAGGAGTTCTTCGGCGCGCACAGCAGCAGGCCCGCCGACTTCGTGGAGAGCGAGATGACCCGCTATCTGACGATCCCGGGCCAGGCGATCGGCTACAAGCTCGGCGAACGCGCCTGGCTGCTGGGCCGCGACAACGCGCGCGAGCGGCACGGCGACGCCTTCGACCTCAAGGCCTGGCACATGGCGGCACTCTCGCAGGGCTCGCTCGGTCTGGACGACCTCGTGGAGGAGCTGTCCCGGCTCTGAGAAGCCGTCCCGGCTCTGGGGAGCCGATCCGGTTCTGAGGAGCTGATCCGGCTCAGAGGGGCGGTCCGGTCAGCGCAGGAAGCCGCCCTCGGAGTTGATCACCTCTCCGGTGACCCACCCCGCCTCGTCCGTGGCGAGCCAGGCGATGAGGCGGGCCGGGTCGTCGGGCATGCCCCACCGTCCGGCGGGGAAGCGCGCGGCCACCGCCGCGTGGTCCTCGCCGGTCAGGTAGTCCGTGTCCACGGGGCCGGGGTTGACGGTGTTCACCGTGACCCCGTGCGCGGCGAGCGTCGGGGCGAGGGAGCGGGTGATCGAGGCGAGGGCGCCCTTCTGGAGGGCGTAGGCGATCTCGTGGGGCATACCGCTCGCGATGTCCTGGCCGGAGGCCATCATCATCACGCGTCCGCCCGGGCTGCCCTGCGGCAGCCCGGTCCGCTGCCGCACGTACGCCTGGACCAGCAGCAGTACCGAGCGGGTGTCGACCGCCCAGTGCGCGTCGAGCATGGTCGCGTCGATCGCGTCGAGCGGTCCGTCGGATCCGCTGAGGGCGTGGTTGGCGACGAGGATGTCGAGCCGGCCGCCCAGGGCCGCCGCCGCGGTGGCGATCAGCTCGGCGGGCGCGGCCGGATCGGCGAGGTCGCCGGGGCCCGCGACGATCCGGGCGTCCGGGTCGCCCTGGGCCTCGCGCACGGAGGCGACGACGTCCTCCGGCCTGTCGGCGCCCCAGGGCATGGCGGCGTCGTGCGGGACATGGTGGTGCAGGTAGACACTCGCCCCGTACGCCGCGAGCCGCCGTGCCACCGCGTGTCCGATCCCGCCGCGTCTGCTCGCGCCGGTGACCAGAGCGGTGCGGCCGCGCAGGGGCAGGGGCTCGCGGCGCAGTTCGTCGGGAGTGGGGTGCGGAAGCTTCGACATGATCGACCATCATGCGGAAGCCGCGGGCGCGTCGCACGCGTATTTCCGCCCCGCACCTCCCCACCGGGCTCGCTGTACCCGCGCCGAACCCCCGCCCATGTGGATGACGGAGACATGCAGAAGGGGCGGACCCATGTCGGGTCAGCGGCCGCAGTCGTCGGTGTGCACCGGTGACGTCAGCGGGTCGGCGGGGCGCCGTCCGCCGCCCCGCGGGGTGTCGTACGCGAGGCCCTCGCGCACCCAGTACTCGAATCCGCCGAGCATCTCCTTGACCTGGTAGCCGAGTTCGGCGAGGGCGAGCGCGGCCCGGGTGGCGCCGTCGCAGCCGGGACCCCAGCAGTACGTCACGACGGGCACCGACCTGTCGAGCAGGTGCTCCGCCCGTTCGGCGATCCGCGCGGTGGGCAGGTGGACCGCGCCGGGAATGTGGCCCTGCTCCCAGGACTCGGTGGAGCGGGAGTCCACGACGACGAAGCCGGGCTCGCCGCCGGCCGAGAGGGCGGCGGCCACGTCGGAGACGTCCGTGTGGAAGGCGAGGCGTGCGCGGAAGTAGGCGGCCGCGTCGGCGGGGGCGGCACCCGGGAAGAGGCGGCGCCCGGTCGTGGTGGTGTTCATCTTCGGCCTTCCGTCGGCGACTTCGGTGACCACGAATCTACGGCGGGTGATGGTCCGTCTTAAGGCGCGATCACCGGCGTTCGTATTGATCGGCCGGTGTTTCCCCTGCTATTCATCGGGCATGACCGCGTTTTCCCCGGACGCCACCGACTGGCGCATCCTCGACGTCCTGCAACGGGAGGGCCGGGCCAGTTTCGCGGAGCTGGCGCGGGCGGTGTCGATGTCCGCGAGCGCGGTCACCGAGCGGGTGCGCCGTCTGGAGGAGGCGGGCGTCATCCAGGGGTACGCCGCGGTCGTGGACCCCGAGCGGCTGGGCCTGCCGATCCTGGCGTTCGTGCGCCTGCGCTACCCGACGGGCAACTACAAGCCCTTCCACGATCTCGTCGCCACGACCCCAGAGATCCTTGAGGCGCACCATGTGACGGGCGACGACTGCTTCGTCATCAAGGTCGCCGCCCGCTCGATGCGCCATCTGGAAGAGGTGTCCGGACGGATCGGCGCCCTGGGCTCGGTGACCACCAGCGTCGTGTACTCCTCGCCGCTGCCACGCCGTCCGCTCGGCCGCTAGCCCCCGGTCCGGCGTCGCCGGCGGACGGACCCTCGGTGTCGCCGGCGGACGGACCCCCTCGGTGCGGCCCTAGTCCCGCTGGCGCAGCGTCGACCCCGTTCTGCCCTTCACGACCTCCAGTCGTGCGTGGATGCGCCGCCGCAGATCGGCGACATGGCTGACGATGCCGACACTGCGGTCCCGTTCGCGCAGGGAGTCCAGCACGTCCAGCACCTCGTCCAGGGTCTCGTCGTCGAGGCTGCCGAAGCCCTCGTCGATGAACAGCGTGTCGAGGCGGACCCCGCCGGCCTCGTCGGTGACGACGTCGGCAAGGCCGAGGGCCAGCGCGAGCGAGGCGAAGAACGTCTCGCCGCCCGACAAGGTCGCCGTGTCCCGCTCGCGTCCGGTCCAGGCGTCGACGACGTGCAGGCCGAGTCCGCTGCGTCCGCGCCCGCTGCGGTCGTCGGAGTGGACCAGGGTGTAGCGGCCGGACGACATGCGCTGCAACCGTACGGTCGCGGCGGCGGCCACCTGTTCCAGACGGGCGGCGAGGACGTACGACTCCAGGCGCATCCTGCGCTCGTTGTCGGCGGAGGTGCCGGCCGCGAGCCCGGCGAGCCGGGCCGCCCGCTCGTACTCCTCGCGCAGCGGCCCCATTCGCCGTACGCCCTCGGCGGCCCGTGCGGAGAGCCGGTCGAGTTCGGCGCAGCGACGCGCGGCGGCGTCGCACCGGGAGGCTGCTTCGCGCACCCGCTGCGACGCCGTGGCCGACCTCCGCTCGGCCGCCGCGAGATCGGCCGGGGGCCGTTCGGCGGCGGCCGCGGTGTCGTCGTCGGCGAGCACCGCGCGGACGGCGGCCTCCTCGGTCTGCCAGGCGTCGAGCCGCCGTTGCAGCTCTCTGTGCGCGTGGTCGTCGAGGAGGGCGGCGGCCGCGTCCCGGGGGGTGTCGAAGCCGGCCCTGAAGGCGGCGTCGGCGAGCCGGGCGTCGGCGTCCTTCAGGCGTGTGGCGGTGTCCTCGGCGACCCGGACGGCGTCGGCGGCCTCGGTGAGCAGGGCCACCCGCCGCTCCAGTTGCGCGGCCCGCGCGGCCACGCTGCCCGACGAGCCGCGTGCCTGTGCCAGTTCCGCTTCCAGGTCGGCCCGCTCGCGTTCCAGGGCCTCCCGCCGTGCCAGCCGGGACGCGACGCGCAGTTCGGCCTGCTGCCGGTCGGCGGTACGCCGTTCGTGCTCCAGCTCGGCGCGGCGCAGCGCCTCCCGCGCGTCGTGCAGGTCGGAGGCGTCCCGCCGGGCCCGCGTGTGCTGCCGCTCCAGTTCCTCGGCCTGTTCGACGAGTCGGCCGGTGGGGGTGCCGGCCGCCTCGGCGGTCGCCGCGGCCAGTTCCTCGCGCACCCGGCCGAGGCGCCGTTCGTCCTCGGCGTGCTCCTCCTCCGCGCGCTGGTGGGCGGCGAGCGCCCGCTCCTCGGTCGCGCGGTCGACGTGTCCGGCGACCTTCCGCGCGGGGTGGGGGTGTTCGACGGCACCGCAGACCGCGCACGACTCCCCGTCCTTCAGGTTGGCGGCGAGTTCGGCGGCGATGCCGTCGAGGCGCTGCTCCTTCAGGTCGAGCCAGTGGGTACGGGCCCGCAGAGCGCGCTCCGCCGAGGCGAGGGCGCGTCCGTGGGCCCCCTCCGTCTCCCCGGTGAGCCGGTCGCGCGCCCGTGCGGCGGTCAGCCGCTGTCGTACGGGGTCGCGCTGCGCGGCGAGTTGCTCGGCCACGGACGCGGCTGCCTGCGCGGTCTCGATACGTGCCCGGAGGGCGGTCCGGATGGTCTCCCAGTCGGTCAGCCAGGTCGCCGCATCCCGCAGGACGTCCTCGTCGGCGCGGTCCTGACGGTCGAGGCCGGCGCGCTCCGTGCCGAGTGCGGCGAGGCGCTGTTCGGCGCGGCGGGCCGATTCCAGGCCGCCCAGTTCCTCGGCGGTACGGCGCGCGGCGGCCGCGAGTCCGGCCGCGCCCGCCTCGGCGAGGCCGTCCGGCAGCGCGGCGAGGGCCTGCGTCTCGGCGGCCGCCGCACGCCGGTGCTCGGCGTCGGCGGACTCCCGCAGCTCCAGCGCGGGTGCCACCGCCTCGGCCTTGCGGGCGCGTTCCATGCGCCGTCGGTCGGCCAGGTGGCCGTCAGCCCGTTCGTCCAGCAGCCGGGCCCGCTCCCGCGCCTGCGCGAACCGCCTCTGCAACCGGTCCACTTCGCGTATGTCGTCCAGGTCGCGTCCGGCGGCGCTCTGGGTGGACTCCGCCGCGGCGAGACCGCAGCGGGCGACGGTCGACTGCTCGCGGGCGGTGCTGCGAGCGACGGCGGCGGCGCTCAGGACGGCGTCGGCCAGGCCGGGATCGCCCGGGGCGAGTTCGGGCAGGTCCATGGCGCCGTCCGCGGCCTGCTGCATGCGGTGGGCGTCGGCGAGCAGCGCCGCGTCCGCGTCCCGCACCCCGGCCTCGGTCGCGCGCCTGCGTTCGGCGAGCCGCTTCTCGACCTCGGCGAACCGGTGGGTGTCGAACAACCGGCCCAGCAGCCTGCCGCGGGCCTCGGCGTCGGCGCGCAGGAAGCGGGCGAAGTCGCCCTGCGGCAGCAGGACCACCTGGCAGAACTGCTCGCGGCTCATGCCGAGCAGCTGGGTGACCTCCTCGCCGATCTCCTGGTGGGAGCGGCTGAGGTCCTTCCAGGCTCCGGCCGTCGCGTCGTACTCGCGCAGCCAGGTCTGCGCCTTGTCCAGTGTCGTGCCGGTGCCGCGACGTTTGGGCCGTTCCCAGGGCGGCTGCCGGGTGATCCCCAGCCGGCGGCCGGCGACGGTGAGTTCGAGGGTGACGGAGGTGCGGGTGCCGGGTGCGGCGTGGTCGCTGCGCAGCGTCGTGCCCTGGCCGCTCTGCCGGGCGCCGGGCACGGAGCCGTAGAGCGCGTAGCACACGGCGTCCAGTACGGACGTCTTGCCCGCTCCGGTCGGCCCGTGCAGCAGGAAGAGTCCCGCCGCCGACAGGGTGCCGAAGTCGACGCTCTGGGTGCCGGAGAAGGGGCCGAAGGCGGTGAGTTCGAGCCGGTGCAGCCTCATCGGGTGCCCTCCCCGGCGTGGTCCGGCGCGTGCCGGTTCATGGCGTGGCCTCCCGCAGGGTCCGGTCGGCGCGCACCGCGTCGAACGCGTCGCGCAGCACGGCCCGTTCGGCCGCGTCGGGCCCGGCGCCGCGCACATGGGTCACGAAGTCCTCGGCGATCTCCTGGTCGCTGCGGTCCGCGAGGCGCCGGGAGTACGACACCCGGGGCTCGTCCGGGGTCCGTTCGGGCTCGAAGACGAGGCTGAGGGCGTGCGGGAACCGCTCGGTGAGGCGGGCCATGGGGTCGTGGGGGCGGACCGGGTCGGTGAGGGTCGCCTCGATCCACGCCTCCTCGTGCCGGGCGAGTGCCGGATCGGCGAGCAGGTCGTCCAGCCGACCCCGGATCCGGGCCGGCGCACGCGGCACGGGGCAGTCGACGCGCTCGGCGGTGACCGCGCCGTCGGCGTCGAGGTCGACGAGCCACATGCTCTTGCGGTGCTCGGCCTCCGAGAAGGAGTAGGCCAGCGGGGAGCCCGAGTAGCGAACCCGGTCGGTGAGCGTCTGGCAGCCGTGCAGATGCCCGAGCGCCACGTAGTCCACGCCGTCGAAGACTCCGGCCGGGACCGACGCCACACCGCCGACGGTGATGTCGCGCTCGCTGTCGCTGGCCTCGCCGCCGGTGACGAAGGCGTGCGCGAGGACGACGGACCGGGTGCCCGGCGCGCGCGTGGCGAGGTCGGCCCTGACCCTGTCCATGGCGGCGGCGAGCACGGCTTCGTGGCCCGGCTTGTCCAGCGCGAACTCGTCCTTCACCAGGGCCGGTTCGAGGTAGGGCAGGCCGTAGACGGCGACGTCGCCGGACGCGTCGCGCAGCAGCACGGGGGTGCCGCAGGCCGAGGGCTCGGTGCGCAGATGGATGCCCGCCCGCCCGATGAGCCCGGCGCCCACTCCGAGGCGGCGGGCGGAGTCGTGGTTCCCGGAGATCATCACGGTCGGCACGCCGAGGTCGGCGAGCCGGTGCAGGGCGTCGTCGAACAGCTCGACCGCGGCCAGTGGCGGTACCGCACGGTCGTAGACGTCGCCCGCGACGAGGACCGCGTCCACGTCGCGTTCCCGCACGGTGGTGACGAGGTGGCCGATGAACTCGGCCTGCGCGCCGAGCATGCCGACCCGGTGGAACGACCGGCCGAGATGCCAGTCGGACGTGTGCAGCAGTCTCAAGAAGCCGCTCCGACCCGCACATCTCCCCCAAGGCACCTGAGGACCGGCATGAACCAGCCCGTCCCGACTGTAAACGAACACCACGCTAACGCCTCTGGTCGGCGGAACCGCCGCGGGCCTCGGTCCGTCACCCGCATCCCGCGACAAGTCGCGGTAAATGTCCGGGTTGACCGGGCCGTCGGATCACGGGAACCCGACAGGGCCGCTCAGACAGAACCACCCGCCCGGAACCACTCGCCCGGAAGCACTCAGTCGGCACCCTCGGCGCGCAGAAGCAGATCGAGCAGTCCGGGGAAGCGCGCCTCGAACTCCTCGCGGCGCAGCCGGTTGACCCGCCTGGGCCCCTCGTCCCGCTGCTCGACCAGGCCTGCGCCGCGCAGCACCGAGAAGTGGTGGCTGAGCGCGGCCTTGCCGACCGGCACGTCGAAGCTGCCGCAGCTGCGCGTCCAGTCGGCCGAGCCCGCCAGCTCGCGGATCAGCCGGATGCGCACGGGGTCGGCGACCGCGGACAGCGCCGTGAGGACCGAGACGTCCTCGGGATCCGTGTGCGCCGGCGCCGTACGGTGACCGCGGCCCGCGGCCTGGTTCGCCATGACCCACCCCTCACGCCGCGCGGCCCGGCCCGGACGTCCCGCCGGAACGCGGGAACCGCTTGCCCAGTGTTCGATGAGCATCATACAGTTCACAGTGTTCGCTTTTCATTGAACACCCGTCGAGCTGCCTGACTGCTCTCCGGTCCGCCCATCTGACCCATCTGATCCATCTGCCCATCGATCTGTCGATCTGTCGATCTGTCGAAGGAAGTGCGTTCCCTCATGCGCGCAGTCGAGTTCCACGAGTACGGCGGTCCCGAGGTGCTGAAGGTCGTACGGGCCGAGATCCCCGAGCCGGGGCCGGGCCAGGTCACCGTCGACACCGCCCACGCGGGGGTGAACTTCGCCGACCTCAAGGCGCGCGCCGACGGGTACCGGGTGGCGTCGCTGCCCCACCGCCCCGGCCTGGAGGTCTCCGGACGCATCCGCGCCGTCGGCGAGGGCGTCGAGGGGCTGCGCCCGGGGCAGGAGGTCGTCGCGCTCCTCGACGGCGGCGGCTACGCACAGGTGGCGGTCGCCGACGCCGCGACCGTCTTCCCCCTCCCGGAGGGCCTCGACCTGCGGACCGCCGCCGCGCTCCCGACCGTGCTGCCGACGGCGCACGCCCTGCTCCACGAGGTGGGGCGGCTGCGCGCCGGGGAGAGCGTGCTGGTGCACGGCGCCGCGGGCGGCATCGGCACGGTGGCCGGGCAACTGGCGCGGGCCGCGGGTGCCGGTGCCGTGTACGGCGTGGTCTCCTCCCCCGCCAAGGCCGGCCACGCCCGCGACCACGGCTACGACGCCGTGTTCACCGCCGCCTCCTTCCCCGTCGGCGTCCGCCGCGCCACCGGCGGCAGAGGGGTCGACCTGGTCCTCGACCCGGTGGGCGGCGACACACTCCGCACGGGCCTCGACGTACTGGCCGACTTCGGGCGCCTGGTGTCCTTCGGCAACGCGAGCGGGGCGCCGCCGTGGCACGTCGGACAGCCCGAGCTCGCCGCACGGGGACACTCCGTCGCCGCCTTCTCCGTCCTGGCCCTCGCCCGGTCGGCTCCCGAAGCGCTGCGCCGGCTGGCCGAGCGCGCCTTCCGCACCGTCACCGACGGCACCGTGCGACTCCCGGTCACGGCGGAATTCCCCCTGTCGGACGCCGCCGGGGCCCACCGGCTGATGGGCTCGCGCACATCGACGGGCAAGCTGCTGCTGCGCACCGCCGACTGAGCACGACGGCCGTCCGCCCGGCGGCCCCGGTGGCGCGCGGTCCCGGATTGCTGCTGTCTGTACGAAGGAAGCCCGGACAGGGCCGGACAGAGAGCGAGGGACCATGGGGCAACGCCACGAGCGCCTCGGGACACCCCGGGCCGCCGGGATCGCCGGCGTCGTGTTCGCGATCCTGATGGCCGCGGCGATCGTCCTGGTGCGCCTCGCCCTGCCCGGCGGTGCCGACGCGGAGGAGATCACCGTCGACCCCGCGCAGCGGACCGCCGTGCAGACGGCGCTGGCGCTGCTCCCGTTCGCCGGGATCGCCTTCCTGTGGTTCATGGGAGCGGTGCGCGAGCAGGCCGGCGCGGGCGAGGACCGGTTCGTGTCCACCGTGTTCCTCGGCAGCGGGCTGGTCTTCGTCGCCACGCTGTTCGGCAGCGGGGCCGCGGCCGGCACGGTGCTCGACGAGAGCCAGCCGCACGCGCCGTTCGGCCGCCACTTCGCCTACGTCCTGCTCACCACGTACGCCATGCGCATGGCGGCGGTGTTCATCTTCACCACCTCCACCATCGGCCGCCGCCTGGGCGTCTTCCCCCGCCCGCTCGTGCTGCTCGGCTACCTCGCGGGTCTGACGCTGCTGGTGGTGGGCGCGGACGTGCCGTGGTCCGAACTGGTGCTCCCGGCCTGGGCGCTGATCGTCGGGGTGCACATCCTGCGCGGCCGGCGGCCCGCCGCCCCGGTCTGAGCCGGCCGCCCCGGTCACTCCAACGGTCTCCCCCTCTTCGCCGCGCGCGCCCCGGCCGCCGAGGATGGTCCCTGGGGGGAGGCGGGCCACCGGAGAGGACCGATCCCTTGGTGAGAGTTGTCGTCGACCTGAACCGCTGTCAGGGGTACGCGCAGTGCGCGTTCCTGGCTCCCGAGGTCTTCAGCATGCACGGCGAGGAGGGGTTGCTGTACACCCCGGAGCCCGAGGACACGGCACGCGGGAAGGTGGCGCAGGCCGCCGCGGCATGCCCCGTCCAGGCCATCCTCGTCGAGGCGACGGACGCACCCGCGGGGGCGGTGGCCGGTGAACGGTGACGGTTCGCTGGAATGGCTCAGACGTGAGGGCCGCATCGTCGTCGTGGGGGCTTCGCTGGCCGGTCTGCGCGCCGCGGAGACCCTGCGCGAGAAGGGATTCGCCGGATCCCTGACCTTGATCGGCGACGAGCCCCACGCGCCGTACGACCGGCCTCCGCTGTCCAAGCAGGTGCTGCTGGGCATGACCACCGCCGACCGCACCGCGCTGCCGCGGCGCCGGGACGTCGACGCGACCTGGCGGCTCGGTGTCCCGGCCACCGGCCTCGACATGGCCGCCCGGCGGGTGCGGCTGGCCGACGGCGACGAGGTGCCCTACGACCGACTGCTGATCGCCACGGGCGTGCGGGCCCGGCCGTGGCCGCACGAGCGTGAGGCGGAACTCGACGGCGTCTTCGTGCTGCGGACCCGCGACGACTGCGCCGCACTCGCCCGGCGGCTCGCCGAGGGACCCAAGCGGGTCTTCGTGATCGGCGCCGGTTTCACCGGCTCGGAGATCGCCTCGGCCTGCCGCGAACGCGGTCTGCCCGTCACCGTCGCCGAGCGCGGCGCCTCGCCGCTGGTCGGCGCGCTCGGCGGGGTGGTCGGCGCGGTCGCCGCCGATCTCCAGCAGGAGCACGGCGTGGATCTGCGGTGCGGCGTGATGGTGACCGCGCTGGAGGGCGACGCCACGGGACGGGTGCGTGCCGCGCATCTGTCGGACGGCGCCACCGTGGAGACCGACGTGGTCGTGGTCTCCCTCGGCGCCACCCGCAACACCGAATGGCTCGCCGGGTCCGGGCTCGGGGCCGGCCCCCGCGGTATCGCCTGCGACGCCGGCTGCCGCGCCTTCGACATCCGCGGGATCGTCACCGACGACATCTACGTCGCGGGCGACGTGGCACGCTCCCCGCACCCGTTGTTCGGCTACCAGTTCCTGTCCCTCGAGCACTGGGGCAACGCCGTCTGCCAGGCGGAGATCGCGGCGCACAACATGCTCAGTGCGAGCGCCGACCGGCTGCCCCACATGTGGGTGCCGGCCTTCTGGTCCTCGCAGTTCGGCGTGAACATCAAGTCCGTCGGCGTCCCGTCGATGGGAACCGAGATCGTCGTCTCGCAGGGCTCGCTCGACAGTCACCGGTTCGTCGGCGTCTACGGCTACCAGGGGCGTGTGATCGGCGCGGTCTCCTTCGACCACGCACGATGGCTGCCGTTCTACCAGGAGCTGATCGAGACCACCGCGCCGTTCCCGCCGCCGTTCCACATGGTCGACCGGCGCCCGGACGGGCACCGGCCGTTGGACGCGGACTTCCCCGACCCGTCGGTCCCCACCCACGGCCCCACGGTGACCCTCAGCGGATACTCGCCGGCCGACCGCCGGATGAGGTTCACCCCCGCACGCTGACCCCGCACGGCCACGAGGACCCGCCATGACGCAATCCCTGCTGCACCAGATCCTGGACTACGCCAACCGCGCCGACCCGTACCCGCTCTACGAGGAGTTGCGGAAGACGCCGGTCCACCACGACGAGGGCGGGCCGTACGTCATCGGCACCTACTACGAGATCCGCAGCCTGCTGCACGACCCGCGGATCAGCTCCGACGCGAGCAACCTGGCGTCGACGGCCGGCGACCCGCTGGCCGAGTCGTCCCAGGGGGACAGCGCCCTGCCGCCGAGTTTCCTGCGGCTCGACCCGCCGGAGCACGACCGGCTGCGGCGGATGACCAACCGGCCCTTCGGCCCGCCGCACTCCCCGCACCGGGTCGACGGGATGCGCCCGGAGCTGCACGAGATCGTCACGGGCCTCATCGACGGCATCGGCGACACCGACCGGATCGACCTCGTGGAAGCGGTGTCGTACCCCTTCCCCGTGACGGTGATCTGCCGGCTGCTCGGTGTGCCGCGTGAGGACGAGGCCCGCTTCCACAGCTGGGCGGACACCATCGCGGCGAGCCTGGACCCCGATCCGGACGCGGATCCCGCCGAGCGGGGCAAGGTCGCCCACGACGCCCGTATGCAGCTGGGCATGTACCTGGCCGGTCTGATCGAGGAACGCCGCAAGAACCCCGGCGACGACATGCTCTCCGAACTGGCCACGGCCAAGGGCCCGGACGGCGCGATGACCACGATGGAACTGCTCAGCACGGCCGCGCTGCTGCTGATCGCGGGGCACGAGACCACCGTCAACCTCGTCACCAACGGGATGCTGACCCTGCTGCGCCACCCCGACGTGCTGCGACGCCTGCGCGCGGAGCCGCGGCTCGCGGTGCCCCTCGTCGAGGAGCTGCTGCGCTACGAACCGCCGGTGCAGCTCGTGCCGCAGCGCACCACTCTCGCCGACATCGAGGTCCACGGCGTGACCATCCCCAAGGGCGCCTCCCTGTGGCTGGTCCTCGCGTCCGGCAACCGCGACCCGAAGCGCTTCGAGAACCCGGACCGCTTCGACCCCGACCGCCGGGACAACCAGCATCTCGGCCTGGGCAGCGGCATCCACAGCTGCTTCGGCGCGCCGCTCGCCCGGCTGGAGGCCCAGACGGCCCTGGCGGAGCTGGCCCGCCGGCTGGAGAATCCGCGGCTGCTGGAGGACCCGCCCCCGTACCGGCAGAACGCGGTACTGCGCGGCCCGCGGCATCTGCCCATCGCCTGCGACGGGATCCGTCCGTAGCGACCGGGGGTGCTCACCACGGCCGTACACCGACGGCCCGGCCGAGGGGCCGGGCAGAAGGGAACGACATGAAGGTCATCGTTGATCACGACAAGTGCTGCGGCGCCGGGAACTGCGTGCTGTCCGCGCCGGAGGTGTTCGACCAGTCCGACCAGGACGGCACCGTCCTCCTGCTCGACCCCGAACCCGCCGAGGAGCACCGTTCGGCGGTCGAGGACGCCGTCACCGCCTGTCCCGGCACCGCCATTTCCGTCATAGACGCATGACGGCCCGCCGGTTCGCACGGCCGCACGCACCGGGCCGTCGCGTACCGCGCCCTGCTCGAGGCGGCCGGCCGCCGATGCCGCGCTCCGGGCGCGGCGCCCGCACCGGACGGACACGGGGCGGAACGCGGAGGGCGCCGCTCGACGCGGCCGCCTCCGCTACGCGTCCCCGTAGGCCTCCCCGCCCAGTTCGAACCCGGCCGTCCCGGCCGTGGCGTCGGCGAGCCAGGCCCGGAACGCCGCCACGTCGGCGTCCGGCAGGCCGATCTCGATCGTGACCGCCTCCCCGTAGCGCACGTCACGCACCGCGCGGCCGGTGGCGCGCAGATCGTTCTGCACCTTGCCGGCCCGCTGGTGGTCGACGGTCACCGTGGCCAGCCGGAACCGGCGCCGGGTGATCGTGCCGAGAGTGTCCAGGGCCTCGCCGACGGCTCCGCCGTAGGCCCGGATGAGGCCGCCCGCGCCGAGCTTGACCCCGCCGTAGTAGCGCGTGACCACGGCGACGACGTAGCGCATGTCTCGGCGCAGCAGCATCTGGAGCATGGGAACGCCCGCGGTGCCGCCCGGTTCGCCGTCGTCGCTCGCCTTCTGGACGGAGGCGTCGGCGCCGATGACGTACGCCCAGCAGTTGTGCGTCGCGTCGGCGTGCTCCTTGCGCACGGCGGCGAGGAAGTCCTGGGCCTCCTGCTCCGTGGCCGCCGGGGCGACGGCGCACAGAAAGCGCGAGCGGTTGACCTCGGTCTCGTGCACGCCCGCGCGGGCGACCGTCCGGTACTCGTCCTGCATCGTGCCAGCCTATGCGGTACGCGTGCGTGCGCCGGTCCGGGAGCGGCCGCCCTACTTCTTCTTCCCCCTCGGCACGAGCATCGCCGTCAGCAGCGCCCGTCCGGGCGTCAGGGTGTCCCAGCCGCCCCCGTGCCAGTCCAGTACGGCGATCGCCGAGGTGGGGAACTTCGACCGCACCCTGTCCAGGGTGTCGCCCAGGCCGTCCTCGGCCAGCGACAGGACGAGTTCCTCCAGACCGGGGTTGTGCCCGACCAGGAGCAGCGTGTGGACCTCCGTCGGCACCTCGTGCGCCACGCCCAGCAGATCGGGGACTCCGGCCGCGTACAGCCGCGGATCGTGCCGTACGGGCGGCGGGGTGCCCCACTGTGCCGATGCCAGTTCCCAGGTGCGGCGGGCGCGTACGGCGGTGGAGCACAGGGCGAGGTCGGGCAGGCAGTCGGCCTCGGCGAGGGCGCGCCCGGCCGCCGGGGCGTCGCGCCGGCCCCGGGGCGCGAGGGGGCGCTGGTGGTCGGTGACCCCGGCCGGCCAGGCGGACTTGGCGTGCCGCAGCACCACCAGCCGGCGCAGCGGGCGGGCCTTGTCGCGCGCGGTCATGCCGCCGCTCCCAGGTCCCGGGTCAGTTCGAGTCCGAGCAGCCGGTCCGCGTACGCGTACGTCTCGAAGCGTGCTCCGTCCGGCAGCTCCGGCTCGCTCTCCACCCGGCCCAGGACGCGCAGCACCGAGGCGATGTCCAGGTCGTCCTCCCAGGCACCGCGCAGTTGTTCACGCAGTTCGTCGGGGACCGGCCGGGAGGGCCGGCGGGCCCAGGCCGCGACGGCCCGTCGCCAGTGGGCGAGGCCGGCGCGGGCCTCGTCCAGGGAGGTGTCGTCGAGGCGCACCGGAGTGCTTCTGCGCGGTGCGAGCAGCGCCAGCCGCAGCACGTCGGGGTTCACCCCGCCCACGACGCCCTGCCCGAGGAGCACCGGCCCGGGGTCCACGGGCGCGACGCCGATCCAGATCCCGTCCGACGTCGTCCCGCCCTCCTGCGCCACATGGATGACCCGGGCCCCGGCCGGAGCGGCGCCGGTGTCGCGGCGGTCCTCCAGCGGCCGGACGCCGAGCGCGGCGCAGGCCGTGCGCAGTTCGGCCCGGTCCCGGTCGCCGGACATGAGTGCCCAGACCGGCGTACCGCCGAGTTCCAGGGCGCGGACCAGGACATCCGCGACCAGCAGCACCCGCAGGGTCGTGGCGTCGAGGCCGGGCGCGTGGACCTCGACACGGGTCAGGCCCCGGCGGGCGGTCGAGGCGTCGACGGACTCGCCGGTTCTGGTGTCGGTGATGCGCAGCACGGGGCGAGCGTAGGCGCGCCGACGGCCGGGCGCAGCCGTCCGGGGTGATTCCGGGCCGCACGACCGGGAGGGCGGCGGGCCGGTGCCGGGCCGGGAATCCTCGGGCGGGCTCCGCCGTTGCACTGCTCGGCGGCGCCTGCCGCCTGTCCAGCATGGCGACGAGGCCCAGGAGGCCGAGGGTGTACGGCGACGAAGCGACGGTCCGCAGGATTCTCACCGAGCACGGGGACACCTGGGCGGTGGTGGGGCTGTCGGCCAACCCGGACCGGGCCGCCTACGGCGTGGCCCGTGTGCTCCAGGCCCACGGCAAACGCGTGGTGCCCGTCCACCCCAAAGCGGAGACGGTGCACGGCGAGCAGGGCTACGCCAGTCTCGCCGACATCCCCTTCGACGTGGACGTGGTCGACGTGTTCGTCAACAGCGACCTGGCCGGAGCGGTGGCCGACGAGGCGGTCGCCAAGGGCGCCGCGGCGGTGTGGTTCCAGCTCGGTGTCGTCGACGAGTCCGCCTACGAGCGCACCCGCGCCGCCGGCCTCGACATGGTGATGAACCGCTGCCCGGCGATCGAGATCCCGCTCCTCGGCTAGGTAGTGCGCGCACGCGTGCGGAACATCTCGCCGCGGTGGCCGGCCGACGCCATAATGCCCGGGTGACTCACCCCTCCCCCCGCACCGACACCACAGCCGTGCCACGCACCGCGGTCGTCATCGTCGGCGCCGGCCCCGCTGGGCTGACCCTGGGCAACATCCTGCGGGCCGCGTCCGTGGACTGCGTGGTGCTGGAGGCGGAGAGCCGGGAGTTCATCGAGCGGCGGCCCCGAGCGGGGGTCCTGGAGGAGTGGGCCGTGCGCGGGCTGCAACGACGGGGGCTGGCGGAGAACCTGCTGGCCCGCGCCGAGGTGCACACCGAGTGCGAGTTCCGCTTCGAGGGACGGCGCCACCGGCTGCCGTACGCGGAACTGACCGGACAGCACCACTACGTCTACCCGCAGCCGTTGCTGGTGACGGATCTCGTGCGCGAGTACGCCGACGTACACGGCGGGGACATCCGGTTCGGCGTGCGGGACGTGCGGCTGCACGGCCTGGACACCGAACACCCCTCGGTGTCGTACGACTGCCCGCAGACCGGGCAACGGCGGCTGGTGCGCTGCGACTTCGTGGCCGGCTGCGACGGGGCGCGCGGGGTGACGCGGGCCGCGCTGCCGGCCGAGCGGGTCCGCGTCGCCCGGCACGACTACGGCATCGGCTGGCTCGCCCTGCTCGCACAGGCGCCGCCGTCCAGCGACTGTGTCGTGTTCGGCATCCACCCCCGCGGTTTCGCCGGGCACATGGCCCGCAGCCCCGAGGTGACCCGCTACTACCTCCAGTGCCCGCCGGGCGACGACCCGGGGAACTGGTCCGACGAGCGGGTCTGGGCCGAACTCCGGGAGCGGCTCGGCGCCGCGGACGCGCCGCCGCTGACCGAGGGGCCGCTGATCGAGAAGCGCGTGCTCGACATGCACAACTACGTCGTCGAGCCTCAGACGGCCGGACCGCTGTTCCTGGCCGGGGACGCCGCCCACCTGACCGCGCCGATCGCCGCCAAGGGCATGAACCTCGCCCTGCACGACGCCTTCCTCCTCGGGGACGCGCTCGTGGCCCGCCTCGGCAAGGGCGACACGAGCGGGCTGGGCGAGTATGCGGCGCGGAGCCTGCGCCGGGTGTGGGACTACCAGGAGTTCTCCCAGTGGCTGTCGGAGATCTACCACGGAACCGCCTCGGGTGATCCCTACCGCGCGGGCACCACCCTGGCCCGGCTGCGCCGCCTGTTCACCTCGCCGACCGCCGCGACGGCCTTCGCCGAGCAGTACCTCGGCACGGACGGCACGAGCTGAGTCAGTCGTGCTCCGGCCGCCCGGTGAGGCGGTGGTCGGCCAGGCTCAGCGCCTCGTCGACGACCCGGCGCAGATGTCCGTCGACCAGGGAGTAGATCACCCGTCGGCCGTCCTTGCGGGTGGTCACCAGACCCGCGAGCCGCAGCCGGGCCAGGTGCTGGCTGACCGCGGGCCGGGCGGCGCCGCACGTCTCGGTGAGCGTGGTGACATCGGCCTCACCGTCCGCGAGGGCGTGCAGCAGCGTGAGTCGGGTGCGGTCGCCGAGCAGGGCGAGCAGTTCGGCGGCGAGCGCGAACTGCTCCTCGCCCGGGGTGCGCGGATGCGCATCGTGCGCAGGTGACAGGTGCATGCGTGCGCTCATACGCACATAATGGCCCCGTGGACCGGGTACGTCCACCGACGCGGCACACGTCGCGGCCGTCCGACGCGCGGCCCGGAAGGGGAGACACGTGAGCGACCGACACGAACACGGACACGGGCAGCCGCACCACCACGCCGGCGGCCACGCGCACCGGCACGACGGACCCGCGCACCCGCACAGCCACGGACACACGGACAGCCCTCCGCACAACCCCGCGCACGGGCACGGGGACTCGGGCCACCCCTCCCGTCCCGCCTCCGGCCTGCGGCGCCTTCTTCCGCACCGTCTGGCCCACGTCCTCACCCCGCACTCCCACGACACCGCCGACAAGGTCGATTCCGCCCTCGAGTCCTCGGCCCGCGGGATGCGCGCCCTGTGGGTGTCGCTGGCGGTGCTCGGCGCCACCGCGCTGGCGCAGGCGGTCGTGGTGCTGCTGTCCGGCTCGGTCGCGCTGCTCGGCGACACGGTGCACAACACCGCGGACGCGCTGACCGCCGTACCGCTCGGCATCGCCTTCCTGCTGGGCCGGCGCGCCGCCACCCGCCGCTTCACCTACGGCTACGGTCGGGCGGAGGACCTGGCCGGCATCGTGATCGTGCTGACCATCGCCGCGTCCGCGGCGTTCGCCGGGTGGACGGCGATCGACCGGCTGCTCGACCCGCGCCCGGTGCAGCACGTCCCTGCGGTCGCGGTGGCCGCCGTGGTCGGGTTCGCCGGCAACGAATGGGTGGCCCGCTACCGGATCCGCGTCGGCCGTTCGATCGGCTCCGCCGCGCTGGTCGCCGACGGACTGCACGCCCGTACCGACGGGTTCACGTCACTGGCGGTGCTGCTGAGCGCGGGCGGCGCGGCGCTGGGGATGCCGCTCGCCGACCCGATCGTGGGTCTGGCGATCACCGCGGCGATCACGCTGGTGCTGCGCGACGCCGCGCGCGAGGTGGTGCGGCGGGTGCTGGACGCCGTCGACCCGGCACTGGTGGACCGGGCCGAGCGGGCGTTGCGCGAGGTGCCCGGCGTGCACGAGGTGGGCGAACTGCGGCTGCGCTGGATCGGCCACCGACTGCGGGCCGAGGTCGCGGTGGTGGTGGACGGCGACGTCACGGTGCGTCAGGCGCACGCCGTCGCCGTCGAGGCCGAACACGCCCTGCTGCACGCGGTCCCGCGCCTCACCGCCGCCCTGGTGCACGCCGACCCGGCACCCGCGCCGGGTGAGGCGGACCCGCACCGGGCGCTGGCCCACCACTCGGCGGCCGGCTGATCTCAGGCGATGCCCAGCCCTTCCAGCACGACCGCGCCCGGCAGTTCCGCGAACGCCTTCCCCGGCACCAGCAGCTTTCCGCGCCGGCGGCCGCTGCCGACCAGGACGTACGGCAGGTCGACGACGGCCGAGTCCACCAGCACCGGCCAGCCGTCGGGCAGTCCGATCGGGGTGATCCCGCCGTACTCCATGCCGGTCTCGCCCGTCGCCGTGTCCATCGCGGCGAACGACGCCTTGCGGGCGCCGAGTCGGCGGCGGACCGCTCCGTTGACGTCGACCCGGGTGGTGGAGAGCGCGACACACGCGGCCAGCGTCGTCTCACCGCCGCGCCTGCCCGCGACCACCACGCAGTTCGCCGAGGTCTCCAGCAGGTCCTTGCCGTAGTGCTCGACGAAGACGGCGGTGTCGGCCCACCGCGGGTCGGTGTCGACGTGGAGGATCTGCTCCGCGGGAACGCTGCCGCGCCAGCCGCGTACGGCGTCGGCGACCGGGGCGATCAGCTCGTCGAGGCATTCGGGGGCCGGGGTGGTGCTGTCGAAGTCTCCGATGGGTGCGCGCATGGCCGCACGCTAACAGCCGGTTCGCGGGCCGGGCGGGGCGTCTCAGCCCACGGGCGGCACGGAGACGGCCAGGACCATCTCCATCGGTTCGCCGCCCTCGTTGCCGTAGATGTGCGGGGTGTTCGCCTCGAAGGAGGCGCTCGCCCCCGCCGGGACGCGGTACGGCACACCGTCGACGGTGAGGGTCAGCTCCCCGGTGGTGACGTGGACGAGTTCGACCGTGCCGGCGGGGTGCGGGTCGGAGGGGCTGCTCTCGCCCGGCATGAGGCGCCAGTCCCACAGTTCCAGCGGGCCGGGGGCCTCGGTACCGGCCAGGAGCCGGTTGTAGCTGCCGACCTCGGTGTGCCAGAGCCGCACGGCCTGCTCGGCCGGGACGACGCGGACCTTCGGGCCCTGCCCGTAGTCCAGGAGCGTGGTGATGCTGACGCCGAGCGCGTCGCCGATCTTGACGACCGTGCCGAGACTGGGGTTGGTCCGGGCCTGTTCGATCTGGATGAGCATGCCGCGGCTGACTCCGGCGCGGGCCGCGAGCGTGTCCAGGGTGAAGCCGCGCTCGGTGCGCCAGCGCTTGACGTTGCGCGCCAGGGACTGGGTCAGCAGATCGAGGTCCGACACATTCCGTCCAATATTCTGGATGATTGAATTCACTTCACTGAACACGCCGCCGTCCGGCCGCGGTCCGGCCGTGGTCTATTCGAAGCACCTGGCGCGTTCACCGAACTGTACTGTGCGGTGAACGGGCGGACGGACGCTCAGGACTCGACGTCCAGCTCGGCGAGCCTCGCCGCGGCCACCTCGTCGAGGTCCGCGAGCGCCAGCAGCTGGTCGGAGGTCACCCCATCCGGTATCGGCACCGGCGCCGGGGTGCGCAGCGGCGGCTGCCAGCCGTCGACGGGCGTCCAGCGCCTCACGACCCGGGCGGGCGCCCCCGCCACCACCGCGTGGTCCGGTACCGCGCCGCGCACCACCGCGCCCGCGGCCACCACCACGTTCCGCCCGATGCGCGCGCCCGGCAGGATCACGGCGCCGGTGCCGATCCAGCACCCCGGCCCGATCTCCACCGACTCCATCCGGGGCCACTGCTTGCCGATGGGCTCGTGCGGATCGTCGTAGGAGTGATTGGTGGACGTGACGTAGACGTACGGCCCGAAGTAGCAGTCGCTGCCGATGGTGACGGTCGTGTCGGCGATGACGTGGCTGCCCCGGCCGAGGACCACCCCGTCGCCGATGCGCAGGATCGGTTCCGGACCGAGGTCGAGGTCGGGCATCAGACCGGCGGTCAGCGTGACCTGTTCACCGACGATGCAGTGGGCGCCGAGGTGGATCCAGGGTTCGCCGAAGACCGTGCCGAGGGGGAAGGCGAGCCTGGTACCGGTTCCTATCGCCGCGAAGCGCAGGCGCCCCGGACGCTCGGCCGTGACCGAGCCCGTGCGCTGCAACCAGGCCCAGCCCGCGTGGACGGCCCGCTGCGCAAGGCGGCGCCGCCAGGATGAGAACGTGTTCTTGCGCTTCGGCACCCGCTCACGGTACTCAGCGCCGACCGCGCCCACGGGGCGGGACGCCTGTGATCTTCGCCCCACCGGGTGGCGTACGGTGCGGGTGGTCCACGACGAGGAGGCGGCGATGAGACAGCGGGCGTTGATCACGGGCATCGGCGGCAGGGAGCCGAAGATCGATCCGGAGTCATTCGTGGCACCCACCGCCACGGTGATCGGCGACGTGACGCTGGGTGCGGGCGCGAGCGTCTGGTACGGGGCCGTGGTGCGCGGCGACGTCGAGCGGATCTCCGTCGGCGCGAGCAGCAACGTCCAGGACAACTGCACGCTCCACGCGGATCCGGGTTTCCCGGTCGCCGTCGGGGAACGGGTCTCGATCGGGCACAACGCCGTGGTGCACGGCGCCACGGTCGAGGACGACTGCCTGATCGGGATGGGGGCGACCGTCCTCAACGGCGCGGTGATCGGGGCCGGTTCGCTGGTGGCCGCGCAGGCGCTGGTGCCGCAGGGGATGCGGGTGCCCCCGGGGTCCCTCGTCGCGGGCGTGCCCGCCAAGGTCCGCCGGGAACTCACGGCCGAGGAGCGGGAGGGCGTCACGCTCAACGGGACGCTGTACGCGGAACTGGCCAGGAGTCACCGGGAACTGCACGACTGAGCGCGCCGCCGGGCCGCCGCCCGCCGGTCGCGCGGCTCCGCGTACGTCAGGGGGTGCTCTCGCCGGCCGGAACCGGCCCCGCTGCCGGCTCCGGCATCCCGGCCTGAGCCTGCCTCGCCTTCCGCTTCAGCACCAGCATCGACGTCAGGCCGATCAGGACGGCCAGCACCAGACCCACCCAGGAGAACCGCTTGAGCCACGCCTCGGCGACGACACCGACGTAGTAGATGACCGCGGTCGTGCCGCCGGCCCAGACGATGCCGCCGAGAACGTTGGCGATCAGGAACTTCCAGTACGGCATGCGCAGCACACCCGCGAGCGGCCCGGCGAAGATACGCAGCAGGGCGACGAAGCGGCCGAAGAAGACGGCCCACATGCCCCACTTCTCGAAGGACCGCTCGGCGGTCGCGATGTGCGCCTCGCCGAAGTGCCTCGGGAACTTCCCGCCGAGCCGGGCGAGCAGCGGCCGGCCGCCCTTGCGGCCGATGGCGTAGCCGATGGAGTCGCCGACGATCGCGCCCGTGCTGGCGCAGATGCCGAGGACGATCGGGTCGATGTCGCCGTGCTGGGAGGCGAGCAGGGCGGAGGAGACGAGGATGATCTCGCCCGGCAGGGGGATGCCCAGACTCTCCAGGCCGATGACCACCCCCACGAGTGCGTAGATGCTGACCGCGGGTACGGTCTCGAGCCATTCCTGGACGTGCACCGCCGGTTCCTCCGCTGTACGTGCCTTGGTGCGTTGACGCGTCGATGCCTCGGCGCCTTGCTGTTTCGGCGCCGTGCGGCGAGCCGCCGACGGACGGCGTGCGCCCGCAAAGGGGCGCACGCCGCGCAGCCTACCGGGTCACACCGGTACCAACGCGTCGCACAGGTCACATGGCGGCCAGTGCCTCGACGGTTCGGCCGAGCGCGGACGCGGTGACCGCCACACGCACCCCGGCCGCGGCGTCGCGCGCGTCGCACCCGGCCGCGGGCGCGTCGGCGAGGTCACGGCGGTCGGCCCGGTCGGTACGTGTCACCGCACTCCCCCGGCGCCTCCCGCGGCCCTCTCCCACCCGCCGGCGCCATGTCCGTCCTGTCCGCCGGCACCGTCCCGCCGCGGCCGCTTCGCCGCCCCTCTCGCCTCCCTCGCCGCGTCCTTCGCCGCCTCCTTCGCGTCCTCTTTCGCGTCCTCTTTCGCGTCCTTCGCCTCTGTCGCCGCCTCCAGCCGCCATCGCTGCTCCTGCGAACCGTCCCGGGCGGCGACGACCACGGTCGCGTCCGGGCCGGGAGCCACGAGCCGGCCGCTGTGCCGGCGCAGCAGCAGTTCGCCGCGCACCGTCAGGTCGTACCGCGCCTGTGCGGAGCGGGTCACGCAGTCGGCCGTCCCGACCGCTCCCCTGCGTCCGGGCGCATCGAGACAGCGCCTCGGGTCGGCGAGGCTGCGCAGCACTCCGTCGTCCTGGTACGACCACTGCTGGGCGACGGTGGACGAGCATGCCGCCAGCACGGCACGGGTGCGGGACGTGCCGTTCCCGCCGTCGACGCACAGACCGAGCGCGACGTTGCGCAACCGCCCCCGGGCGATCTCGGCCGGCCGGGCACCGGAGGCCGGCGGAGGTGCTCCGGCGGACGGCACCTCGGACGGCGGGCTCGGCCGGACCGTGCGGCTGGTGGGCGCGCCCCAGCCGTGGTCGCCCTCGGGGGAGACCTGGTTGTCCCCGGACCAACTCCTGGCGACCAGGACGGTGGCGAGCAGGGCGAGGGAGGTCAGGCCGATGCCCAGGACCACGGTCTTCGTGGGTCTGCCGGACAGCGGTCCGCCCGGCGAGGTGCGATGGCGTCCGCGGCTTCCGGGGCGGGCGGTTCCGGGCCGGGGCGGCCCAAGCGGCCTGGGCGGTACCGGCGGGATGCCGCGGCCCGGCCGTGAGTCGAGGTAGCGGCGGGCTCCCCAGCCGAGCACCGTCTCGGCGAGCAGCAGATCCAGTCCGCCGTCCGTACGGCCGAGTTGTTCGGCGGCGTACCGGCAGTACCGGCAGGCCGTCAGATGCTGTTGCACATCCGGCAGCAGGGCTCCGCCGCGGCGCATCGGAACGTCCAGGAGACGGTTGTAGAAACGGCATTCCCGGGACGGTGCGAGTTCCCGGTGAGCGCGTACGCATCCCGCACGGAATTGCTCACGAGCGCGCCGCAGCGCGGCCGACGCGGTGGGTCCGTCGATGCCCAGCAGACCAGCCGGTACGGATATGGGTTCGGCCTCGACCTCGATGTGCCACAGCAGGCATTGGGAGGCTCCGGGAAGTGCGAGGAAAGCGCGCTCTGCGAGGAGCCGCTTTTCCGCTGTCACGGACCGTGCCGCGCGCAGTCCGCGGCCTCCGGTGGGTTTGCGGAGTTCGGGCAGCAGGACCGCCACGTCGTCCTCGGCGGCCCACTGGCCGACCGTCTCCCGCACGGTCGTGAGCAGGTGCGGGCGCAGCGCGCCGGTCAGCGTCCCCCGGCCGAGCACCCGTTGGAACGCGGCGGCGGCCGCCATCGGTGCCGACGCCGCCGAGGAGGCCAGGCAGATGACGGCGTACTCGTGCACGGGGCGCCAGTGCCGGGCGAGCAGCAGCGCGAGGGCCCGGGTGCCGGGACCGCGGCCGGGGCTCAGGCCCGGGCCGCCGAGACCGGCGAGGAGATCGCGGTCGGACTCCCCCGGGCGCGATCCGGGACGGGGCGGATAGGGGGGACGTGGGGGGTAAGGGGGGTGCACTGAACCATTTCCTTCCCAGCCGCAGGACGGGCACGCGACGCACGTCCTTCGGAAAGCAGGTGCCTGATTGGTGCGTACTCATGGGTCCGGCCTTTTGAGCCCGACCATCACGTCCCGCGGGGTGGCACACTTTCGCACACGCACCGAAGGGGAACAAGGAGTCCGAGTGAACCATGCGCAACGGGCGGGAAATTCGCGGTTGTTACCCTTGGTATCCGTACCGGCATTCGAAAAAATGAGCCGTCATATCCGCAAAGTGTGTGCGTCAGAGGGCGGTTGGCGCACATCATCTTCAACTTTTCCGCCGAACAGCGGGCTTCGTCCGACGCGGTGCGCGCGACACGAACGGGGCCCCGCCGTGAAGGCGGAGCCCCGTCGGGCGTTTCGGGTCAGCCGTTGGGGCGCAGCGTCCAGACGACGGTCATCTCCGTGGTGACGGCGCCGTCCTCGCGCCGGATCGCGACGGCCACCGGGAACTCCGGGCGCTTGCCCGCGTCGAGTTCGGCGACGACCTCGGTGGCGGGCCGGCCGAGCGTCGCGGTGGCCGTGACGGGACCCAGGGCGATCTTCTTGAACGCGATCTCCGCGTGCACCGGCAGCGGCACGGCCCGCGAGAGCTGCTCGCCGAACGCGGCCAGCACGATCGCCCCGCTGGCCGACTCGCCGAGGGTGAACATGGCACCGGCGTGCGGGCCGCCGACGTGGTTGCGGTACTCGCTCCGGTCCGGCAGCACCAGCACGGCCTTCTCCGGCGTGGTCTCCAGATATTCGAGGTTCAGGGTCCGAACCATCGGCACCGTCGCGGCGAGCAGCTCGCCGATGGACATCTGATCTGAGCTCATGACCGAATGTTACCCGTGAGTAGACTCGACTGGCCAGACGCGGCCGGTGATCGCCGTGTCATGGCGGCCCGTGTGGCCAGGAGATCAGCCGCCGCGGAGCGGGCCGACCCCTCAGCACCTCCCGCCCAACGCCCCTCGGCCCCAACCGGGTTCGCCCGATCCGCACCCGCACTGCACCCCCTGGTGCCCGCAGTCCCAGCCGTGGCAGAACCCGCCCTTCCGCGCCGCGTCCGGTATCGACGCACACCGGGTGAAAGCGGTCGTGGACACCGCCGCCGCGGCCGTCGTGGTGAGTGCCGCCGTGCTCGGGGCGGTGCTCCTGGGCGGCGGCACACCCGGTGCGGGCCCGGACGTCTCCGCCGCCTCTTCGCCCGTCCCGCCCGGCCTGAACGGGCCCGACGGCCCGAACGGCACGAACCGCCCGCGCGGTGGTGAGTCCGAGCCGAGCGGCGACCGCGGCCGAACCGGAAACCGGCCGCGGCCGACCGTCGAGGGCTGGAAGGCGGTCGTCAACTCCGAGGCCGGTGTCGCCTTCGACGTCCCCGCGGGCTGGACGCTCCGGCCACCCGGGCGGGTCGGCCACGCGGCTAGGAAAAGGACACCCCCGGCGGCGGACCCCTGCTCGCGGCGAGGACCCGCGCGGTCCTGAAGGAGAAGTGGTGCTCGGCCGACCCGGACCGTGGCGGAACGGCCGATGTCACGCCCTTGGCGACCGCGGGCACGCGACGGCACGACGGCGCCCGCAGCACCGAGGCCGTCGCCCGCGCGCACTCGGCGGCCCGGGTCCACGGCCTGTACACGCCGCCCGGCCTCGAGAGGGTCAGCACCGGCGCGGTGGACTCGTTCACCACGGCGTCCGGCATCACCGGCAGCGTCGCCACCTCACGCTCCACCGGAATCGACCCGGGCGGCGACTGCCCCTCCGCCGGCAAGGCCACCACGTTCGCCTTCAAGAACTCGGCCGGCCACGTCGTCTCGTGGTCGTTCGCCGGAGCCGACGGGGTCGGCGCCGAAGTGCCGGACACCACGGTCGAGAGGACCCTCGGCACGCTCCGCCGCCACGCCGGCCCCTCGGACTCCTGATTCGCTACGTGCCTGACAAAAGGCAGTGACCGAATCGTGTCCGGAGCGGCACTAGGGTTACCGCTCATGTGGCCAGGACAGCAGCCGCCCGGGGGCGAGCAGAACCAGCAGGGTCAGAACAACCCGTACCAGCAGCCGGGATACCAGCAGCCGAATCCCTATCAGCAGCCCGGCTTCCAGCAGCCCAATCCCTATGCGCAGCAGCCGCAGTGGGGCACGCCGGCACCGGCCGGCGCCCCCCAGCCGCAGCCGGGCGGCGGGGGCGGCGGCAACCGGACCAAGCTGGTCGCGATCGTGGCGGCCACGGCCGTGGTGGTGGCGGCGGGCGTCACCGGCTACCTGGTGCTGGGCGGCGGCACGGACGACTCGGCCGATGGCGGCACCGAGAAGAAGACCAGTCGGTCGCCCTCGGCGTCCGCGGAACCGAGCGACACCGCGTCCGGCTCGGACGACAACCCGCGCGGCACCGAGACCCAGAAGCCGACGATCAGCGGCTGGAAGGTCGTGGTCAACCCCAAGCGGGGTGTGGCGTTCGACGTGCCGGCGGACTGGGAGGTCCAGTCGCCGGGCCTGAGCATCGGCTTCGAGGACGACAAGTCCGACAGCGCGGAGCCGCTGATCATCATGTCGGCGCCCGCCTACTACCAGTCGAAGTGGTGCACGACCGACGAGAACAAGGACGGCCGGACCGAGGACACGGCGCTGGCCGCGGTCGGGACCAAGGGTGCCGACGGCGCCAAGAGCACCGACGAGGTCGCCGTGAACACGGTGGCGTGGTGGGTCTTCGGCGGCTACACGCAGCCGGACAAGAAGAGCCTGACGTTCGACAAGAAGGCCGAGGCCTACACCACCGAGTCCGGCATCGAGGGCAGCATCGCCTGGGCACAGTCCACGAACACGCCCCAGAAGGGCAAGTGCGCCAGCGACGGCAAGGCGGTCACGTTCGGCTTCAAGAACTCGGCCGGCGACTTCGTCTCGTGGAACTTCTACGGCGCCAAGGGCGTCGACAAGGAGGTTCCCGAGGCGACCATCATGAAGATCCTCAGCACCGTGCGGCTGCACGGGGAGCCGACCGGCGGCTGACCGGGCACGACGACCGAGGCCGACCGGCGCAACGGCCGGGAATCGGTTTGGCAGGCCGGGGGTCGTACCGTGATAGTCGGCCCGTGACCTCTGCTCGAACCGCTTCCCGCCGCCCCGCCTGGGCGGGCCGCAACTACACGTTGCTGACCGCCGCCGCCGTGATCACCAGCCTGGGCAGCCAGGGTGCCCTGATCGCGGCGGCGTTCGCCGTCCTGGAGGCGGGCGGTGACGGCGGGGACGTCGGCCTCGTCGCCTTCGCGCGCACCCTGCCGCTGGTGCTTTTCCTGCTCATCGGAGGCGCGGTCGCCGACCGGCTGCCCCGGCACCGGGTGATGGTCGCGGCCAACGCGCTCAACTGCCTGTCCCAGGCGGCTTTCGCGGTGCTCGTCCTGGCCGGCGAGGCGCAGTTGTGGCAGATGATGGTCCTGTCCGCCCTCGGCGGCACGGGACAGGCGTTCTTCAGCCCCGCCGCCGAGGGCATGCTGCTGTCCTCCGTCACCAGTGAGCAGGCGGGCCGGGCCTTCGCGATGTTCCGTATGGCGTCGACCGGGGCGTCCTTGACCGGCGCCGCCCTGGGCGGGGCCCTGGTCGCCGTGATCGGCCCCGGCTGGGTGCTCGCCGTGGACGCGGCGGCGTTCGCGCTGGCGGGTGCGCTGCGCGCCTTCCTGGACGTCAGCCACATCGCGCCACGCCCACCGGGTACGGGCCTGCTGGCCGATCTCCGCGAGGGCTGGCGGGAGTTCACCTCCCGGACCTGGCTGTGGGCGATCGTCGTCCAGTTCTCCCTGGTGAACGCGATGATAGTGGCCGCCGACGCGGTCTACGGCCCGCAGGTCGCCCGGGACCACCTCGGCGGGGCGGGCCCATGGGGACTGGCGCTGGCCCTGTACGCGGCGGGCAACGCCGCGGGCGCGCTGCTGATGACCCGCTGGAGACCGCGCCGGACACTCCTCGTGGGCACGCTCTGCGTCTTCCCCTTCGCCCTCCCGTCCGCCGCGCTGGCCGTCCCGGCGCCGATCGCCGTACTGTGCGCGGCGATGTTCGTCAGCGGCCTGTCGATCGAGGTGTTCGGCGTCTCGTGGATGACGGCGCTCCACCAGGAGATCCCCGAGGACAAGCTCTCCCGGGTCTCCGCCTACGACTGGTTCGGCTCGGTGTCGATGGTGCCGATCGCGACCGCGCTGGCGGGCCCGGCCGAGGCGGCCGTCGGGCGGTCCGCCGCCCTGTGGTGGTGCGCCGGGCTGACCGTGGCCGCCACGGCGGCGGTGCTGTGCGTGCGCGACGTGCGCAACCTCACCCTGCGCTCCAAGCAAGTGGTCAAGGGGGCGGCCGAGGTCGGGCCGGGATCAGCCGATGCCGAAGGCTCCGCCGGGCGGCTCGGGTGACGGTACGGCGTCCTCGTCCCGGACGGGCCGCGCGTCGCCGATGAAGTCCCGCAGTGCGGCTCCGTGTTCGACGCGGGCCGGGAAGGCGTCGGCGGCGACGCGCCGGGCCAGCGCCCGCGTGTCCAGTGGGCGGTGCGACGCGAGCAGCACGGCGTTGCCGAAGCGCCGGCCGCGCAGCACTCCGGGCTCGGCGATCAGCGCGAGCTCCGGGAACAGCGTCGCGTAGGTCGCCAGTTGGGAGCGCAGGAAGGGGAACGGCGCGGCGTCGGCGAGGTTGGCCAGGTACACGCCGCCGGGACGCAGCACCCGCTCGGCCTCGCGGGCGTAGGCGAGGGAGGTGAGATGGGCCGGCACCCGGGAGCCGCCGAAGACGTCACCGACCACCACGTCGGCACAGTCCGCCGGGGCGGCGGCCAGCCAGTCCCGGGCGTCGGCGGTGTGCAGGGCGATGTCCGCCCCGCCGGGCAGCGGCAGATGCTCGACGATCAGTTTCAGCAGGGCGCGGTCGGCCTCGACGACGTCCTGCCGGGAGCCGGGCCGGGTCGCGGCCGCGTACCGGGGCAGCGTGAGCGCGCCGCCGCCGAGGTGCAGCAGGTCCAGCGGCCGGCCGGGGTCGGCGACCGTGTCCAGGGCGTGCCCGAGCCTGCGCGCGTACTCGAACTCCAGATGCGTCGGCTCGTCGAGGTCGACGTACGACTGCGGTGCCCCGTCGACGGTCAGCAGCCAGGCCCGATCCCGGTCGACGTCGGGCATCAGCTTGGCGGTCCCGTGGTCGACGTCGCGGATCACCGGTATGGACTCGTTCACGCCTCCATTGTGACGGCACGGGACCGGGGTACCGCGTGGGGAAGGGCCGCTCCCCCGCGTACGGCCCCCGGCGCCTCGCGAGCGGGGCCCGCCTCCGCCCGGGAGGCGGGCCCCGACCGCGTCAGTCCACGGCCGTCACCGTGCCCGCGCCGACCGTGCGTCCGCCCTCACGGATGGCGAAGCCCAGTCCGGGCTCCAGCGGCACCTCGCGGCCCAGCTCCACCGTCACGGTGACGGTGTCGCCGGGGCGGGCGACGGCCGTCTCCCCGAGGTCGATGTCCCCGACCACGTCCGCGGTGCGGATGTAGAACTGCGGCCGGTAGCCGGTCGACAGCGGTGTCGTACGTCCGCCCTCACGCGCCGACAGCACGTACACCCGCGCCGAGAAGCGGCGGCCGGCCACCACGCTGCCGGGTGCCACCACGGTGTGCCCGCGCCGCACCGCGTCCCGCGGCACACCGCGCAGCAGCAGCGCCACGTTGTCCCCGGCCTGCGCCTCCTCCATCGGCTTGCCGAAGGTCTCCAGGCCGGTGACGACGGACTCCAGTCCGGCGCCGAGCACCTCGACGCGGTCGCCCAGCCGGACGGTGCCGCGCTCCACGGCGCCGGTGACGACGGTGCCGCGGCCGGTGATGGTGAGCACGTTCTCCACCGGCAGCAGGAACGGCGCGTCCAAGTACCGCTCGGGCATGGGCACATAGGTGTCCACCGCGTCGAGCAGCGCCTCGACGGAGGCGGTCCAGCGCGGGTCCCCTTCCAGGGCCCGCAGCCCGGAGACCCGTACGACGGGAACCGCGTCGCCGCCGTAGCCGTGCTCGGTGAGCAGGTCGCGGACCTCCAGCTCGACCAGGTCGGTCAGCTCCTCGTCGCCCGCGTCGGCCTTGTTGAAGACTGTTCGCCTGTTGCGGCATCGGTGCCTACCAAGCGAAGGTCCCCAACTAGCTCACCCCTGATGACGAGTCCAGGCAGGTAGCGGGCCGTGGGCATGGCCACCCCAAGTCGCCGCTGATTCAACGTCTTGACCAACTGGGGCCAGACTCCGGCCTCCCACAAGCCTTCCTGCCTCTTCTTGAGAGTGTGGTACGTCCCGTACTCCTCCGGTACCTCAGACCATGCGCAATCGTGCCTGAGCCGGTACAGCGCTCCATTGATCTGCACCCGTAGCGGGGGCCCGGAGCGAACGAACGGCATCCTCCGGCCCAGCGTGGCCCGCAGGAAAGACTCCACCTCCGGCCACTCCTCCTCACTGATGAAATCGGGGACCGGTACCTGATCAGCCTTGTGCCACGTGGAAACCTTGCACGGAACACCCGGGCGGTTAGGCTTCAACTCCCCCAGTAGCTCTACCTCAATCCTAAAAATCTCCATGACTTCGCGCATTTCGGAAAGGGAGATTTCTCGGATTTTGGCTTGCGCCGTTTCCACTACAGCCATGACGGAGCTGACGCGCGCCTCCACCGCCTCATGTTCCTTAAGAATGCGCTGAGCCTCTTTAAGGAGTTCCTTTTCGGCAGTCAGATCACTATTCAGCTTGTCCAGCGCTGCGGCCTTAATCTCCTCCGTAAGGTTGGCCATGGTGGCAAGGTTAACCGTTGCCGTAACGAGGTTAGTTTCAATCTGCCCGACACTCTTAGAGAGCGTGTCGACGCGCTTACGCTTATCGTCGATATCCCCGGGAATCTTCCTAACCCAGTCTTGCGCAATCCGCTCTAGCTGCTTTCGGTCGTTAATGGTTTCAGTGATCTTCCCCCAAACCGCCTGCTCAATGGTGTTGGCGTCAATCGGCATGTCATTACATCCCGTGCCACCGGTCGTGCAGTGATAAAACCGGGTGCCGCTCTTAGCGTCATGCCGACCCGTGTAATGCCCACACCCGCTCTTAATACGGGTGGAAAGGGGGTAATCGTATGCGGACGTCTTGGGCCGCGACCGAAGCTTAAGGGCCGCCAAAAGCGCATTGTGACGCTTCTTACCCAGAATCTTAGGGAGTTTGATTTCGACACTGTCCCCGTAAAGGGGCGTACCGTCGATATTCATCTTTACCCTATTCCCCGACTTGTCAGGGTTACGGTAAATGAACGTGCCGCTAATCGTTTCGCTCTTGAGTCTGGCAGTCAGGTTAGGCCCCTGCCACGGGGCACCCGTGCGGGTACGGCAACCCCGGGCGTTAAGTTCCCGTGCGGCATCCTCCGCATTCATGCCCTGGTCAACGATTAGTTCGCATGCAAGCTTGATTACCTTGGCTTCCTTTTTGCAGACAACCGCCATACGGCGCTTACGCGCCCCAACGGTCTTATGCCCGTAAGCGGGTGTGCCACTGGGCCACCGGCCCTCCAGGGCCGCTGTGTTCCGGCCGTTTACCGTCCGGTCCCTAATCAGGTCCCATTCAGCTTCCGCCATCATGGCGTAAAACTGCAATTGCTGCTTGCCAAATTTGGTGCTGGAGTCAATGTTCTGGGTTACAGACACAAAGGAAATACCCAGGTCTTCCATTGCCCAAATCCAGGTCCAGAATGCGCGACCTGTACGACCGATGCGGTCAAACTTATGGACAACGATTACATCGATTAGGCCCGCACGGGCCATTTCCTCAAGACGGAGCATTTCCGGGCGGTCAATGATGGACCCTGAAACGCCCTCATCAATAAAAACCAGTTCCGGAGGGAGGATCCATCCCGGCTGACGGGAAATGTAGTCTTCCCCAGCGGTTACCTGAATTTTGATGCCGTAACCGTCCGCTTGTTCAGCGGTCGACACACGAGCCATGAGGGCCGCACGGATAGTCCTTACCGGGCCCTGAAAGGTGTCAGGCACGTTTGCGGCACGGTCAAGCACACCTGTACTCTTCGGCATGTCAGTCCCTCCAGACTGGCCACCCCGCGGAACGTTGGCGCGTTGCTGCGGGTGGGGGAACCCCGGTGGGCCTAGCCTTCCGGGGTTTCTTCTGTTGTGGCACGCAACGTATCACGCGGACTAGCCGCTTGCGGAGGGGTAAACAAAATTTCCATAAGGCGCCTATAACGCCCTTCGCTATTTTCGTGGGCGTGCGTCCAGATCATGACTGTCTGCCCCTCTTGCCCGATTGGTGCGATTCCTTTCCTCCTGATCTTGCATATGGGCCCCGGGGGGGCCTACCCTGGTCAGCACGTCCTTTAGGTGCCTCCGGGCCCTATCCGCTGGGGCGTACGCCCCTCCAGGGGCCCTAACTTCACCCCCTCCGGGGGGTGTTGCCCTGGAGGGGCCTACTCATGTCCTAGGGCCTGTCGTACTCATCCCAGGGGACCAGGGGGGCCGTGGCCCCCTTCCACTCCTTCACCCAGCGCCGTTCTTCGGCCCTCCGCATGCGCTTACGCCACCTCCGGCGGTCCCGTCCGCTCGACTCGTGGTCGTGCCCTGGGCAGCATGGATGGAAGGCTGTAAGGGTGCCTCTGGTCCTGGGGGACATAAGCATTCCGCCCCTTCGGGCCCTACCCGTTCTCATTACGAAAGTTCCTTATAGGCGAGTCTCATAATCTCAACCTCAAAATCCGGGCGTTTCGCGTATTCAATGTTTGCGTCCGTGGCTTCAATCAACCCCATTGCCGAATCCGTAAGGTATTCATTGCGGCCACTGAATTTTCTTATCACACCTTGGAGGAATTCCTTATATTCCTCGCACCCTGCTATGTAACTCTGCCTAATTTCTGCGGGGTTGACCATTTCGGCAATGTTCTGGCGCATAAGCGCTGCCCCATCAAAACCAGCATCAGGGTTAGCCTGTAGCTCCGCCATTTTTTGGCCGAGTACTCCCGTGTAGCGCATGAGTACATCCTGACGCTTCGGCAAAAAACGCTTAACGGCTATTGATGCATGCATCAGAAAATCACCTCTTCCTGGTTAGGCCGTATGAGGCTGTATTCCCAATCGGTTGAATTAGCCTTGTGGCGTTTGATAATGGGGTAGCCGAGTTCTCTTAGTTCCCGCACGCGGCGGGTGCCGTTATTCGCGCCCCCTTGGGGGGAACACAGTTCGGACGTTGACACCCATTCTTTTGAGCGCAAGAGCGCCAACACGCGCACCTGAGTTTTATTCATTGAAGACATCCCAATCTTCCCGGGGCACCTCGTCGTAAAACTCCCCCATCGGGCCACTGTTGCGCACAAATATGCGGAGGGAATTAGTATTCCAGCGGGTTTCGTAGGCGATAGCCATACGAACGGCCTTAAGGGTCCGGTGACCCTTCCAGCACTCCCGCCGCGTACCGTCGTGACTAATCCACATTTCCACAGCTACTCCTTAGCGTTGATGGCGAAAGCTACCCCGATAAGGCAACCTACGGTTATAGCAGCAACGATGAATACCATTAGTTAGCCTCCGTTGCGTAAGTCTCGTTGTTAGAGTCCTCCTCATGGAGTACGGTCGTTATAATTCCCGCCTTAATCGCCTTGACTAGGCAATCCATTGTCCCCCGACTACCTAGGCGCATAAAGGCCATGCATTCATCTGCGCCCTTCGCCACCATGGCCGTATTACGCTTAGGCCCCGCATTCTTGCCGTAGCCGCTCCAATACGCGGGCATAGGATCACTGGATACAGTGAACGGCCACTTACCGGCCTGTTCGCTAACCCACTCCTCCGCGTATTTATCCGCGCCCGTAGGGCAAGCACCATGACGAACGATCATTTCCGTCACCTCAGGATATAGGCGCCTCACTCCATAGGCTTGAGCCTTTAGGTTCATCCAAACCATGTTGCGGTCCTTAAGGTCACGCGACCCTGTAACCAAGACAACGTATCGACTCACCACAAACCCTCCGGTTCCATGTTTTCGTGTTTCGACGCTTTATCACGGTCAATGGCCATAATCGCACCCCGGAAACGGGCACCAATTTTGACCAGGACCACATTAGAAGCGTCCCCAAACCACATATCCATATGGGTCAACTGTTTTCCCGGGGTTTTCACCTTGCCGAACCGGCCCAAGAGGGCCGGATCAAACATTGCCACATTAGGCAAGAAAGGGTCCCGGTCTTCCAAACGCTCCAAGAGACCATCACACGCATCCCATAGAGCGTCGGGGGTTAGCACTCCGGCAGGAGTGGCGACGGGTTCGAAATTGCCCGTGTAATCTCGCCCTGAGGCGGGAACTCCCTCAAGTTGCGGAGCGAAATGGAGAGCATCACCGGGGTGATAATTGAAGACACCCCGCCCCTTACCGTCGGAGTCTTGGGGCGCGCGTGATTTGGGTAGGACATCTTTGCGTGCCGTGCTCTCGATTGCCTTTGCGGCATCCTGATTTATCCAAACCTCAACCGGCCTTATAGGGCCGGATTCCATTTCTGCCCAATCCTGCCCGACCGTATAGCAGTCAGTGGCAAGGAAAGTAACCCGTTTACGCTCGAAAGTGCACCTAACAAGCGGGGGGTTAGTACGTGCTGGAAGAAACGCTAGGGCGTTAAACAGCGCCCTAGCTATCTCCTCACTATCACCGGTAGCGGTAAAGCCGGTTACGCCTTGTGCCAAGACTCGTATTCCTCCCGAAGGTCCTGGGCACAACTCCGGAGGAGGTTTTCTACGTCCTCCGGCTTAGTGTCATCCGCGTCATTGAAGTCCGGGACGATTTCCCACCCGTTACGGCCTTCAAACTCGCACGCAAAGTAGTCTTGGAGGTATTCCCCGTAATACGTGTACTCAGAGGTAAGAGTCTTAGGAATAGTGACCTCCGTGCCAGTCTCGCGGATAAACTCCACGCCCAGGGCAACGCCCAGGGCCCCCAGGGCGCACACACAGCCATTCTCATCCACGTAATCGCCCTTAGCGTGTCCACGGGACTTAATCAGGTCCGCCGCACGCTCATACACATCAGGCAAAAGGTTAACGCCCATAACTAGAACCTCCTGTAATCAGCCTTGGTAAGCTTCCGGGCATTCTTGCCCTTAGGCGAATTAGCCCACTCGTAACCTTGCTTGGACTCCTCCATAGAGAACCAAACAGCAGCCCTAAAAGTGGCCTTACTAATGTCCTCAACCGTTTTGGCCTCATGGGCCACTTTTACGATAGCTCTAAGCGCAGAACGGTATTCCGGCATCCTGCGGTAAGGCGCAAGCGCAGTCTTAGCCTTACGTACTTCTACCTCACGTTCGAAACAAAGGTTAGCCATGATTCCCGCCCTAAAGGATTCTCCGCTGGGGTGTCACCCTCACTCCCGGTGACATGACCAACTATGCACACCCCTCGGGTGTGTGCGCAACCCTCAAACGTGTGACCTAGCTCATGCACACCCCCTAGGTGTGTCCATGTCAGACCATGAAAAAGGCCCTGGCCTAAACCAGGGCACAGAAAAGGCCCCGCTATCAATTCGGGGCCTTTTCCACTCTCCGAAAGGGTGGGTCCCTCCGGAGAATGCACGGACACTAGCGCACTAGGCCCCCTCGGGGCCAACAGGCAGGCCCAGGGCCTCCCTACACCCCGGACACGACGGCTCACCCTTCCCCATGGGGAACGTGAACACGGCCCCACAGAACGTCTCCCTAGCGGCCCTCAGGGCCGCATGAGAGCCTGCCTGGCCTTCAACCTCTACCCTCATCCACTCATCCATGAGGGGCACTCTAGCTAATCCACGCCAATGCGCCCGTAGCGCGGGCCTCCGCAATTAGACGATTATGGAGGGCCCTAAGACCCCCCTTACGGCTAAACGTCAAATCATTACGGCCATTAGTGGCCCTTTCAAGGCTAATAACAGCCTCCTTAATAGCAGCCCTACCCTGATCAGTCGCAGGGAAATAGACGCGGTAAACAACTGTCCCGGAATCCCGGTACATGGTCCCCTGGGCCATGACCGCACAGTAATCACACGTGCCCTCCGTAGGGCACTCGTGCAAGCCCCTAGCTATCGCTGGGTACTCCCTGGGAAGCCACACAACGCCCATACAAGCCTCTATCCGCTAGGTCCGTCAGGCCCCCTAAGGCCTGGCAAGGTGTGCACACCCTAGCATGCACACCCCCCTAGGGTGTGCGTGATCAGCATCACACCCCTTGGGGTGTTAACAATCTGAGTGAAGACAGTACTATATATAATGAGGAGGCTTTTAAGAGCCTCCTCTAGTAGGCCCCTAAGGGCCTACACTAAGAGACTACATACAGGGCCCCCTTAGGGGCCCTTACTTATGGGGGCCTCTAATAGGCCCCCTATACGGGCCCCCACCAAGATAGGGGGCCCTATGCCTAACAACATGTGTAGCCGGTGCAACCGGCTAATACCACTAAGCGCCACCCGATGTGGCGCATGCATTAATAACACGGGGCCTAAGCCCCGTGTATATAAAGCAAAGAACAGACATGCCAGAGGTTACACTAACCAATGGCTAAAGAACGTAAAGGCTGCAATAGCATTGCAGCCCTATTGCTCATTCTGTCTAACAAGAGGAGACAACAGTAATCCCCTAACAGGTGACCATCGAATACCGCGAAGCAAAGGAGGGACAAACAGTCCCTCCAACATTCGCGTCCTATGTCGACGCTGCAACAGTCGACGCGGTAACCGGGGATACTGAACACCCAACGAATAAACACCCCACCCCAGGGGGGTGTTTATGCATCATGCATAACCATGCAATGAATAACCATGCACTTATGCATAACCCCTAATGTCCGTTTTGAGGGGATAAGGGGGGTAAAAAGTTGGTTTAAGAAGTTAGGAACCCCCCCCGTAGTTCCCCCCCGTGAACGCGCGGGGAAAAAGACCAAAAGCTCACATCGTCCAAATCGGACATTAGAGACGCATGAATATTCATGCGTTTATGCACTCTGCATATCCATACTATTCCGCTGCATAGCGGTTTGAATGAATTAGTGAAGGAGGGTTAGGGGAGTTGGGTGGCACTAATAGCGGTCGGTTTCCTAAGCCTTCCGCACTAAAGGAGATTACCGGTAATCCCGGTAAGGGTGCGATTAATAATGAGCCGGTGCCTCCGGCTGGATTCCCCGACGCTCCGGAATGGCTTGACGACATTGCCCTTAGGGAATGGGAAAGGCTAATGCCTATCCTTGAAAAGATGGGTGTAATCACTATGGCAGACCGTAACGCGGTTGCGGCTTACTGCCAGTCTTACTCAATGTACGTTAAGGCCGTGGAGGACGTTAACCGGAACGGCTTTACCGTGGAGGGGCACCGTGGGGTTACGTCTAAGAATCCTGCCGTTCAGGTCCAGCGTGATTCGCTGGATCAGATGAACCGTTGGGGTGCCAAGCTGGGGTTGTCTCCCGTTGACCGTGTGCGCCTGTCTGTGGCCCCTACGGATGACGGGGACGCACCGGATGCAGATGTCCTCCGGCTGCTGTCTGGCGGGGCCTAGCCCCCCTCAGCACGGGCCCGTCGAGTAAGGCCCAGGGGGGCTAGGAGGCCCGACCGGTGGCCTACCGGCCGGACCATGTCCCGCCCAGTTGAACCCCGCGCGCTAGTGGGTCGGGCGTACTCCGTCCAGGGTGAGCGTGTACGGGCTAGCTAGGCCCGTAGGCCCCCTGGAGGGGGACGGGAGTCACCCTAGCGGTTCTAGGCCCTCCTAGGGGCCGTTCTAGCCGTTCTGACGTACTCCCGTAGGGGTAGTGACAAGCGGACTGCACACCCCCTACGGTGTGTGCATGATGTTCCGACGCGCAAGCCGCTACACGGTCATGCCAATGCCCAGGGGGCACGTGCTAACGGATGTGCTTAACCCCGCCCAGGGGCGGAGTTACGGCATTGTCGACGTGCTTTCCATGCACCATTTCCCGTCCAGCCGGGATCATTGGTGCCGGTTCCCGGAAAAGAAACACCCTATCGCTTTCCGCACGATGCAGGAGGCTACAAGATTCCTCACCCAGTGCAGGGAATACCGGAAGCTTAACGGCGGTCCTATCTTTCTCCTGCCCGCTGGGTTTTACTCCCCTAATCGTGAGACGCGCGAAAGGACGCGCGCCAATACGAGTATGTGGGATGAACTTTCCCCCAGGGAACATGAGATTGATTGGGCTAACGTCCGGATCGATCATCGGTAATCGATACGGCCACTGAAACCCCCCGGATGGCGAGAACGTGCCTCCAGGGGGTTTCGTCTTGTGGGGCCTCCTGTACGGCCCTGGAGGCGGCCCCTAGGGCCCTTACAGCCTCCCGTGTGGCCCCCGGGTAGCGGGTGAGGTATTCGAGCACAGCGGCTACAGCTTCCGCCCAGGTGTCTGCCCTCCGGGCAGCGTTTCCGATACGCACGATGTAAGCCATGCGGAGCATGGTACACGCAAGCCTTAGTAGCCCAATTGGCAGAGGCCCATGATTTAGGTCCATGGTGTTGAAGGTTCGAATCCTTTCTAAGGTACGCATGCAACGGCCTTTAGCTTAGCCAGGTTTAAGCGTTCCCCTGATAAGGGAAAGATCACCGGTTCAAATCCGGTAGGGCCAACCAATGACACGTAGCCTAATTGGTAGGGCAACCGGTTGTTACCCGGTTAGGTGTTGGTTCGAGTCCAACTGTGTCAGCCAAAAAGAAAGGGCCCCTTTCGGGGCCCGGTTCTCTTAGTCCTTAGAAGCCGTATTTATCGGCGCAGATGGGGCCAATGCCCCGTTCCTGGGAGTCCTTACGGTCAAGGGCCCGACCGCAGCAAAGGCACCACAGTTGGTCCAGGCCGTGAGCCGCGATTGTGCTCGTGTCCAGCCGGTGAGCCTCAGTCAGCTTGTAGATGATGCCCTTAGCGTACGTGTACTTACGGGTTTCCATGTCCAGCTTGTGGGCCGCAAACCGGCCGGTGCGCGGGTTGTCGACCACCTTGTAAATCTCGCCGTTAAGGCGGTACATCCCCCGGGCCTGAATGGCGGGGGCCGTTGCCGTGTAGGTGCGGGCCTCAGGTGCCTTAGGGGCCGGTACGGCAACCGGGATAACCGGGGCCGAAACCGTGTAACCGGCTCGTGCCGGGTAGCTTTCCAGCCGCTTAATGATCTTAGCGGCGAAGCTTCCCCCGGGGGGGAAACCGAACATGCCGTGACAAGCGTAGAACCGGGCCTCCCGCACGTTGTACCAAGCGGGAAGTACGCGGGAGTCCAGGAGTTCCAAGATCCGTGCGCCAGTCGCGTTCATTGTCTAACCCTTCGCCGTGGCAGGGGCCCTAATCCCTGCCGCTGACTCAATTAAAGCACACCCCCAGGGTGTGTGCAACTAACCCAGCGCGGAGCGCTGGGTTAGTTGGTTAGGGGTTAGCGATCACATACACACCCCCTGGAAGGAGGATCACCCGTTGGCTTACCCACTGGCCCCGCACGGCCCGACTAACCCTGATCCTCATTGGTGGCGGTATGACCCTAAGCGTGCCGATCGTTCGATAGCGTTCGTTGAAAAGCTTCTAGTTCACACTAAGGGCCGCACGGCCCGGCACCCGTTCATTCTGTCCGACTGGCAAAAGGACGGAATCTTTAAGCCTCTGTTCGGAACGGTTCGTTACGATGATCAGTTTCAGGAGTGGACGCGTCAATACCGCATGGCCTGGATTGAGCTAGGCCGCAAGAACGGTAAGAGTGAGATAGCTTCCGCTATCGCCCTCCTAGGTTTGGTTGGCGACGACGAAGAGTCAGCAGAGGTTTACTCCGTTGCTGCGGACCGCGACCAGGCTGCACTAGTTTTCAATACGGCTAAACGAATGGTCGAGCTATCTCCCATTCTGTCTAAGCGGCTAGAGATTGTGGACAGCCGTAAGCGCATTATTGACCGGAAGACTAACAGCATTTATGCAGTTCTTCCCGGTGACGCTGCGGGCGCACTGGGCACTAACCCTTCCCTAGTCCTCATGGATGAGGTTCTGACCCAGCGGGACAGGCACCTATTCGACGCCATGAGGCAGGGTTTCGGTACCCGTAAACAGCCGCTCATGGTGTGCATTACTACAGCCGCTTATACGTCTGCGCGTTTCGCGCTGGAAGAACACGAGTTTAGCGAACGGGTTGAAAAGGATCAGTCGCTTGACCCTTCCCGGTTTGTCTATCTCCGCAACCTTCCAAAGGATGCGGATTGGGCTATTGAGGGATCCCCCGGGGATCCCGCTAAGGGCATTAAGCCAACGGGATGGTATTGGGCTAACCCCGCATTGGGTGACTTCCTGAACATCAATACCCTTAGGGATGAGTTCCGGGACGCTAAGGAAAAGCCCTCCGCTGAAAACGCGTTCCGCGTGTTCCGTCTTAACCAGTGGGTCGCTCAGGCGACACGCTGGATTGGTATGGACGCGTGGAGGGCTACAGCGGGTGATCCGGTAGACCGTGAACGGCTTAAGGGCCGCCCGTGCTTTGCAGGCCTGGACCTAGCGTCTACGGCTGACTTTACCGCATGGGTTTTGCTTTTCCCCGGTTCGATGGATGACCCTTCGGCACCTGGGTTTACTGTCCTCCCCCGTTTCTGGGTTCCGCGCGCAAGTATTGAGCGGCGGCCCGAAATGCGGGATGAGTTTGACGCTTGGGAGCGTCAAGGCTATTTGACTGTAACCGACGGAGAGACTGTCGATTACGAACGTATCTATGCCGACATTAACAAGGATGCCGAAGAGTTCAACATTAGGCACCTGGGTTATGACCCATGGAATTCACTTCAGATTGTGCAACGTCTGGAAGATGGTGGCCTTTCTGTTGTGAAGGTTCCGCAGTCTGCTACACGGCTTAATGAGCCGTGCAAAATGCTTGAGTCCCAAATCGCCGAAAGGACGCTACGGCACGGGGATAATCCCGTGTTGTCTTGGATGGCAAACAACGTGGAACTTGAGTTTAAGGCTGACGGCCTTATGAAACCGAAGCGCGCTAAGGACGCCGAAAAAATCGACGGCATCGCGGCAACGCTTAACGCGTTGGCGGTTTCACTTGTGCCTAATGAACTAGAACCTGATGTGGAATTTATTTCCTTTAACGGTGAAGATTCCGCCCCAAAGGCTAGTGATGGGCCGGATGGACTTGACGACTTTCTCGCACAGTGGCGGGGTATTGGAAAGGATGAGGAATGGTAAAGCGGTTCCCCGCCATTCGGCCGTATGCGGCCCTACAGGGTGCGGGAGTGTTTCTGTTGTCGATAGCCGGTTTCACGGTTGATGTGGGCCTAGGTTTCGGCATTGCTGGAGGCCTAACCCTTCTAGCCGGTATAGCGGCTGAAAGGGGTAAGTAATGGGCCTAGGTAATCTGTTTGAGCGCCGTAGCGCTATCAACGTTGGCGATACGCCAACATGGGAGGATCCGGCCTTTTGGGCATCTAAGGGCAAGTTTACTTTTTCAGGTAAGCGTGTCAGTAATCAGGATGCCCTAACGTTTCCGGCCGTTCTCTATTGTGTTTCCCTTATCGCGGATTCGGTGGCGGCCCTACCGGTTGATACCTACATTGCGGGTAAGCAAAACAAGCAAGTGAATAATCCTAAGTGGCTGGATCAGCCGAACCCTTTTATGACGCGGTTTGATTTCTGGCATCGGATTATGACAAGTCTGTTGATGGACGGTAATGCGTTCATCTATACCCAGCGGGATGACTCCGGTTCGGTCGTTGCCCTCTATCCGCTTGACCCTAGGGTTGTTCACATTGAGCCGGTTAATGATGGTCGGGAAGTCAAGTTCATTGTTAACGGTGAGCCTTTCGACCGCAGTGTAATCCTGTGGATTCCAGCGTTTACGGTTCCGGGCCAGGCAAGGGGCCTTAGCCCCTTGGAGAATGCACGGCAGGCTGTAGGTTTGGGCCTAACGGCCGAAGAGTTCGGGGCCCGTTTCTTCGGGCAGGGTACGGCTATGACTGGAATTATCCAGCATCCGGGTAACCCTTCCCGTGATCAGGCTCTCATGCTGCGGGAAATGTTTCGTAAGCAGCATTCCGGTATCAATAATTCTCACAGTCTGGGAATTCTTACCGGTGGCGCTACGTGGCAGAACATCACTATCACTCCGGAACAGTCACAGTTTTTGGATACGCGCCGTTTCCAGAAAACGGAAATTGCGCTGATTTACCGGGTACCGGCTAACCAGGTTGATCCCACGGTTACTAGTTCGTGGGGATCCGGTGTTGAGGAGCAGAACCGATGGTTTATTGACCAGACACTTAGCCCATGGCTTATCCGGATCGAGCAGTCTATTTCTACGTACCTCCTCCCCGGTAACCGCTATATCAAGTTCAATCTTGATGCGCGGTTGCGCGCTAAGACGAGCGAACGCTATCAGGCCTATGCGACGGGTATTCAGTACGGCTTTATCAATGCGGACCGCATTGCAGAGCTGGAGGACTGGGAACCGTTGCCGGACGGTTTGGGAGAAACGTATTACCGCCCGGCGAACCTGACTCCGGTCACGGAGGAAACGGTAAAGCCTGTCCCTGTCCCGGCCCCCTTGGTGCCGGACGCTAACGCTAACGACCCGAATTCTAATTCGGGCAATGATGACCCGAATAATGGAAAGGGGGTTGACGGAAATCAAGGACCAGGAAACGCGAACGACTAACGGCACGTTTGAGGTTCGCAGTAATGAGGACGGTTCGGTAACCATGGTTGGTTACGCGGCTAAGTTTAATACTCGGTCCCAGGATCTAGGCGGTTTTGTTGAGACTATCGCCCCGGGTGCGTTTACCCGTTCTCTCGAAGAGGGAGCGGACGTTAAGGCTCTGTTTAACCATGATCCGAATATTGTTCTGGGCCGTTCTACGGCCGGAACGCTCCGGCTATCTCAGGA
Source organism: Streptomyces cadmiisoli (assembly GCF_003261055.1). Lineage (NCBI taxonomy): Bacteria > Bacillati > Actinomycetota > Actinomycetes > Kitasatosporales > Streptomycetaceae > Streptomyces > Streptomyces cadmiisoli. The sequence continues at coordinate 7,350,063 of NZ_CP030073.1, read as the reverse complement.
TGGTATTGGCCTCCGCTATGAGGTGGACCTACCGAACACTACGGCCGGTAGGGACCTAGCTATTTCCCTAGAGCGTGGAGACATTAACCAATCGTCTTTCGCGTTCCGCGCGATTGATCAGGATTGGTCATTTGATGCGGATGGAAGGGACCTAAGGACGCTTAAGGATCTAGAACTTAGGGACGTGTCCCCGGTCACTTATCCGGCTTACCTGGATACCGATTCTGGTATTGCCCAGCGTTCACTAAATGCTGCGCGTGAAGCGCGCACACCTAAGCCAAACCTACGGGCTATGGAAATTGAGGGCATGGCCCTTAGCAATGCCCTTGAAACAATCGAGATTGGAGACTAATAGATGTCTTTTGTAAATCTGGCCCGTAAGTCGCTAGAGGCCCGTGGCCGACTTTTTGAGGAATACAAGAGTGTTCTTGACGACACTAAGATTACCGACGCTGATAAGCGTGAGCGTCTAGAGCGGCTGGACGCCGCTATTGAGGCTAAGACGGAGGAGGTTCGAGACTTCACCGCTAAGGCCGAGGCGGAGGCGGAGGCTCGTAACCTTGACGGGAAGCTGGGTAAGCTTTTCGTTCCGGGTACCCAGGAGGAGGGCCGCGAGGCCCCGGGAATGGACGCGCGGTCCCTTCTGCTAGCCGTTGCTAACGGTGAGATCCGTGAGGGCCTTATTACTCCGGATATGGAGATGCGGGCCCCGGGCGGTAACGTCCAGGCCGCTGCGGGTAAGGTGTCGGATGCGGCCTTTGCTGGTAACACTACTTCCGTCCAGTTTATCGCCCAGGTGCAGGAGGTTATGCGGGAACACTCTCCGTTCCTTAACCTGGTTTCCACCTTCACCACTTCCCACGGTGAGACTATCCGTTACCCGGTTAAGAATGCGTGGATGTCCCCGACTACCGATGTGACGATTCTGCCCGAGGGTGAAAAGTACACGTTCGGTAAGGGCGGTTTCACCACTAAGGATCTAACCGTCGCTAAGTACGGCACGGGTGTTCAGCTTTCCGCTGAGCTGCTAACGGACTCTGAGGTTGATATTGCGGCTATTGCTGCGGACGATGCGGGCCAGGCCCTTTCGGACCGTATTACCGCTGACATGCTGGCAAAGCTTCAGGTCGCGGTCCCGGTTGGTAAGAAGGTTGTTATGGTCGGTGCTGCGGCTACGACTAAGGTTTCGTATGACAACCTTATTGATGTTCAGCACAACCTTCGGACCGGTTACCGCCGGAATGCGGCATGGATGTTTGGTGACCTCCAGCTAGCGGAACTCCGTAAGATTAAGGATACGGCCGGTAATCCGATTTGGAACCCGTCCTATCAGGTTGGTGCCCCGGATACTCTCCTGGGTAAGCCGTACGTTACCGACGCTACGATTACCGCTAAGGCTACCGGTGCCGGTGGCACCATTAACACTGACCTTATTTGGTACGGTGACTTCAGTAAGTTTAAGCTTCGGCAGGTTAAGGGAATTACCGTTTCCCGTTCTGACGAGTACGCGTGGGATTCCGACATGGTTTCCTGGAAGCTTACGTGGCGTGGTGGCGGTGACCTGATGGACCTAGAGTCTGTCGCTGCCCTCCGCACTGCTGCGGCCTAATAGCTAAGGGCCCTCCCCACCTACTCCGGGGAGGGCCCTTTTAAACCCTGAAAGGAGAGTCATTTGCGTATCCGACTTTCGGGACAGCTAATCGGCATTGTTGGCGGTAAGTGGAATCCTGGTCCCGGAGAAATTCTAGACGTTACCGAGGGAATCGGTAATCGGCATATTGAGCTAGGCAATGCGGTTGCCTATGCAGAGGTTGAGTCCGCCCAGGAGGGCGGGGAACCGGTAGAGGTCAACCGGCCTACACCTAAGCGGGGGCGGCCCCGCAAGTGAGTAAGTATCTAAGTAAGTAAAGGGGGTCCGCGCACGTGCGCCTAAGGCTGGGGAGGGCAGTCAGTCTCTCCGTAGATTTTGCAGATGATGAGGATTCCGGTTCCGCCGTGAACGTGCGCCTAAAGGTCTTCCAGGGCCGTTCTGCGGCCCCTACAGGTGATGACCCAGTGGCAGACATCCCCGCTACCGGGGAGGGCCCTCTATGGGCCGCTACGTACTCCCCTACAGCGTTGGGGGAGTACACGGGCTACTGGGTGCATGACTCCGGCTATCGCCGATTCGTGTTTGAGGTTACGGACTCCCCCATTGTGTCCGTTAAGGAAATTCGCGCTTTTGAGGAAGTGCTAGCCAATAGCGGCCGTTTCCCAACGGGCCTAATTGTTTCCGCCCGTGATGCGGTTGAAGAAGAATTCGAAATGATTACGGGCCGCTCTTTTGTACTAAGGGCTCGAACCGTTTCGGAAATGGACGCGGTTTACGTGGAGGACGTACAGCAGTCCGTATGCAATGAGGATGAGAGCATTACCGTTACGTACGGTATTTCGCCCCCTCCGGCAGACGTGAAGCGTGCAGCCCTCCTAAGGGTTAGGGATTTGCTGGTTTCGGTGAATTCCGGCATCCCCGACCGTGCCGTTTCTTTCCAGGTTAACGACATGGGTACTTACCAACTTGCCACAGCGGGCCGTGCCGGTTTTGAAACCGGCCTCCCTGAGGTTGACGCCATTCTAGAGCGTTACAAGGTTGGGGGGTGGCTTCTTTAGTGTCTAATGCGCTAGCCGTTAAGCGTGCCCTAATGGCACGCATTAAGGCCATTCCGGAGATTGCTAACTATCATGTCACCTGGTCCATTCCTAAGCAGACTGAAAAGAAATGGGTCATGGTTGGCAAGGTGGATTGGATGTCCTCCGCCTGGAAGACAAACAGGCAGGTTGAAACTGACTACAGTGTTCACTTTGTGATTACCGTTGACATTCCGGCCGCTACAGCGGAGGACGTTGAAACGGCGGCCCTGGAGGTTGCCGAACATTGCCGTAAGGCGGTCGAGAGTGAACCCTCATTGGGTGGGGTTGTCATTAGCTCCGTCATGGCCCCGGAGCGTCTTGTTTCCTGGCCTACTCCGGAGGGTTTTGAAGCACAGTGGGAAGGGGCGTTCGAGATTAAGGCCCGAGAGAACCGCTAAACGCCCGCGTGAGGGCCTAACAGAGAAAGGAGGTGTCCGCGTATGCGTGTCACCTATAGAGGCCCTTTCAGGGCCGTTGACGTGCCTTCGCTAGGCCTCACGGTAGCGGAGGGCGAAACCGTGGAGGTTCCCAACGCGATTGGCGCAGACCTTATTACCCGTGGGGATTGGGCGGAGGCCCGAACGACTACTAAGAAGAGTGAGGGCTAATGGCTAGCGTATTTGATTCTTATGTGGGTGCCGTTGATGAGGTGACCTACAGTACGGCCGTTCCTGTTACACGGTTTTTTGAACTGTCTAAGGAATCCATTTCCGGTAAGTATGAGCGTGTCGAGTCTGCGGCTATGCAGACTGGTCAGCGTGTTATGCGCGCGGACCGTTTCGCACCTAACCCTAAGGGTGCGGATGGCACCCTAGAGCTAGAAGTTTTGGATAAGGGTTTTGCGTTTTGGCTTAAGCACATGCTAGGCAATGTGGCTAAGGGCACTGCTGACCCTGATGGTTTCAGCGTGTTTACTGGCACGATTGCGGACCTAGCCGGTAAGTCGACGACTGTTGAGGTTGGCCGCGTAGACGCGTCCGGTGCCCTTTCCCAGTTTGTTTACACTGGCGGTAAGGTTTCCTCTTGGGAAATCTCGAACCAGGTTGATGGTGTTCTGAACCTTAACGTGGATATGGTTTTCGCTAAGGAAACTGTTCGTGTCGGTACTCCGGTTACTCCCACGTATCCCAGTGCCTCGCACCTGTTTACTTACCTGGGTGGCACGTTCACGTTGGACGGTACGACTGTTGCCGTTAGCGATGTGACCATTAAGGGTGACAACGGTCTTAAGGATGACCGTTGGGCTATCGGTGTCGGTAGGCGTGAGCCTCGGGAGGAAAAGTCCCGTGATATCGAGTTTGAGCTAAAGGGCGATTTTGACAGTATGACCGCCTACAACAAGGTTGTAGCGGCTACCGCCACTGGCAATATGGGCAACCTTGTTCTTACCTGGGCGGGTGTTCCGCTGGATGGTCAGCCTACTAAGTTCCCTACGATTACCGTCACTATTCCTAATGCGCGGTTTGATGAGGCTACGCCTCAGGCGGAGGCCGGTAAGCTTCCGGATATCACCATTAGCGGCAAGGCTCTTAACCTTACCGGGAATGACGCAATCACTATCGCTTACAAGTCGCAGGATACGGCTATCTAACTATGGCTCGTGCGGCTAGAGGGCCCCGACGTGGTTCGGGGCCCCGTGGCGGTTGGGGCCGCACTGGGACGGGCTTTAGGCCCCAAGGGTTTGAAGAGTTTCAGGCGGCCCTACGGGAAGTTACTGACGAATTGCCCGCACTGGTTTCTCGCACTGATATGGAAATCGGCGAGCAGATCATTAAGCGCGCTAAGCGGCGCGCTGATCAGTTGGGCGGGGTTGCCCCTAAGGCAATGCAGTCTGCCCGTGTGGAACGCAAGTATGGCAACGTCAAGGTTAAGTACGGCGGCCCGCAATGGCCGTATGCAATGGGTGCGGAATTTGGTTCCCACTATTACGGACAGTTCATGTCGTACCGTCGTTCCGGCTATTTCTTTTTCCAGGCTAAATACGAGGTAGAGAACCGTGATGCGGCGCGAACGTATTACGAAGCTTTTTCCCGGGCAGTGCAACAAGCATTCCCGGACTAATCAGAAACGGAGTAGGAATCGTGAAGGTTGTTTTTGATCCTAAGAGTCTGACGCTTGGCGACATGTTCCTTTTCAAGGATAAGACTGGCGTTAGTGTGCAGGATGCTTTTACGGCACGCGTTAAGCGTGACCCTGATACGGGGGAAATCCTTAAGGACGCTAAGGGGCGTCCGCTTAAGAGCACGGATATGGATCCTGGGCATCTTATCGCCCTTGTGTGGCTTTTGAAGCGTAAGGAAAACCCGGAGTTCGCTTACGAGGATGCATTCAATATTCCTGCGGTGGAACTTGAGGTGGAGTCCCCGGAGGAGGACCCAAAAGGCTAGACATCCTTAAGGGGTATGCGTCCTTTTGTCGATTCTATCGAATTTCGTACGAGGAACTAATGCGTATGCCCTTGGATGTTTTCAACGCTTTTGAGGGGCACCGGCAGGAGGTTATAGGGAGGGCCTAAAGCGTGTCGAGTAATAACCAAAATCTATCAGTTACCGTTACTAGTGAAGTTGCGGATGCGCTTAACGGCCTTAATCAGGTTGGTGAAGGTGCCGGGGATGCGGCCCGAAATATTGCGGATGCTGCGGGTGAAGCCACCCAGCAAATGACCCGGGATATTTCTGGACGTCTACGGGACGCACAAGGCCGTTTCGCTGCTGCCGGTGCTGAGACTGGCGAAGCGGGCGGAGCTGCTATCGAGACAGGCACTCAGGGCCGCCTAGCGGGCTTGGGGGCCGTTCTAGCGGGTATCGCTGCGGCTGCCGGTGCTCTGTTCGTAGGGGCCCTCACAGAGGCCATGGAGCAGGAACGCATAGTCGATAAGCTTCAGGCCCAATTGGGCACTACGGAGGAGGCCGCTAAGGAGGCCGGTGAATCGGCCGGACACCTTTACGCCAATGCGGTTTCTGACACGTTTGAAGAGGCCGCAAACGCTATTAAGTCCACCATGCAATCGGGGATTCTTCCGCCCGACGCATCCCAGGAACAACTAGAAGAGATAGCGACTAAGGCCCAGGATGTTGCGAAGGTTTTTGATCAGGACCTAGGCGGGGTTACTAATGCTGTAGCCCAGCTAATGAGGACTGGTCTAGCTAAGGATGCCGACGAAGCATTTGATGTCATTACGCGGGGTTTCCAGACTGGAGCCAACAAGGCGGATGACTTCCTAGACACAATCAATGAGTATTCCACTCAGTTTAGGAATATGGGCATTGATGCCAAGACCGCTACGGGCATCCTGTCCCAGGGCCTCCAGGCCGGTGCGCGTGATGCGGACGTTGTGGCTGACACCATTAAGGAATTTTCTATTGGTGCGGTTGCAGGTGCCGACAGTATCCGGGCCGGTTATGACCGGCTAGGCATTGACGCCGATAAGATGTTTAAGGCTTTCGGTAAGGGCGGTAAGGAATCCGCTAAGGCTTTCGACGATACGTTGGATGCCCTCCGGAATGTTGAGGATCCGGTTAAGCGAAACTCTATCGCTATCGACCTATTTGGCACTAAGGCTGAAGATATGGGCGAGGCTCTTTACGCCCTTGACCCTTCTAAGGCTGTAGGTACTTTGGGCACCGTTGGTGGTGCCGCTAAAACAATGGGTGACACCATTAGGGATAACGCGACGACTCGTGTGAACCAGTTTAAGCGCAAGCTTGAGGAAACTTTTGTTCACGCTATCGGCAATTATGTGATTCCTGGAATCACCCGGTTCGTTAATTACGTTAACTCTAATTTGGGTCCCGCTGTGCGGTCGAGTACCCGCCAAATCGGGGACATGTTCTCTAAGGCTAAGAGCGGTCAAGGCTCTTTTGCCCCTCTAGCCTCCGGTGCCCGTAACGCTATGAGCGGTGTTAAGGGCGCGCTGGGTGGCGCAGTCAACGTGGTGCGTACCCAGTTCCTTCCCTGGTTTAAGGATCAGCTACCGAAGATTAAGCCGGTTGTTCAGCAGGTGGCCCGAACTTTCGGGGCCGCTATGCAAACTATTGGCGACATCATTAAGCGTGTTACCGCTATCGCTAAGTTTATGTGGGAGCGTTTTGGTGGCGTCCTAAAGTCAATCATTAAGGGCGCGGTAGATGCCGTACTGGCAATCATTAAGGGCCTTTTCCGTACCGTTGAGGGTATCTTCCAGGTGTTCTCTGGAATCCTTACGGGTGACTGGCGGAAGATTTGGGAGGGCCTAAAGAACATTGTAGGCGGCCTAAAGGACGCCATTGTTGGCGCCGCTAAGGGCGTATTCTCCGGTGTCACTAATGCCGCTAAGGCACTCATTAGCGGAATGGCTAGCATCGGTAAGGATATCGTTTACGGTCTAGTAAACGGCATTACCTCCCTGGGTGGCTATGTTGCTTCGGCCGTGAAGAATTTCGTAACCCAGCACATCCCTAACAAGATTAAGGATGTCCTAGGCATTGCGTCACCTTCAAAGGTTACCAAGGAACTAGGTAAGTGGGTCGGCCAAGGTCTAATCGTCGGTATGACCGGCACAGCGGCTAAGGTTGCGTCGACCGCTAAGAAGCTATCGGAATCTATCGCTAAGGCCATTAAGGGCAGTACGGGCAAGACTAAGACTGCTCTACGAAAGTTGAGTGACCTAGTCGCTAAGGATAACAAGCGGCTTTTGAGTTTCGCTAAGCAGCGTGACAAGATTATGGGTCAGATTAAAAAGGCGGAGGAAAAGCTAAAGGACCTTCGGTCATCGAAAAAGGATTACGCTGCCAGTATTCGAGACAACATCATTGGCTCGTCTGGTTTCCTGTCCAACGATGATGGGTCGGTCGTTTCCGCTGGAAGCATTCTGCAAAAGCTTAAGGATGCTGCGGTTAAGGCCCGAATCTTTGCCGAGAATCTAGCGAAGCTTAAGGCTAAGGGTATTTCGTCTGCCCTCATTGATCAGATTGCGCAACAGGGCGTAGAGGGTGGTGCGGAAGCTGCGGCGGCCCTAGCGTCTTCTACTCCCGCCCAGGTGGCGGCTATCAATGATCAGCAAAAGGCCCTAGCTAGCGCTGCCACTAAGGCAGGTTCAACCGCGTCTAAGGCTATGTACGATTCCGGCATAGCTGCTGCGGAGGGCCTAATCAAGGGCCTGAAGAAAAAGAAGCGAACCATTGAAAAGGTGATGCTAGACATTGCTAAGTCTATGGTTGGCGCTATTAAAAAGGCTCTTGGTATCAAGTCCCCTAGTCGAGTTATGGCTCAAATAGCTAACTGGACTGCGGACGGTCTTACCCGTCAGCTAGAGCGCCGTATTGTTGACGTTGAAAAGATAGCGGAAAAGCTGGGTAACGCTATTGCGGAACGGGCCTGGAAGGCCGCTAGGGATATGGCGACTGAGGTGAAAAACTTTCAGCACGCTACCCAGGTTGCTAACCAGACTGGTTCGGATGCCGCTTACGTAACCCGTAAGGAGGCTATCCGGCCGAGTGTTATCAACGTTCACGTTGCCGGGCATGTCACGACGGAACGTGACCTAGCAAAGGTTATCGCTGGAAATGTTCGTGACGAGATTATCCGTATCGGTAAGAGGAATGGAGGCAGGAACGGGCTATAGCCTCTGGGGTAGGTATGTAAGTAAGTATCTATCCCAGGGGCGGCCCGCCCCTAAATGTTATGGCAAATAGTGTGAGACTTTCCTTTAACGCTGCGGTTGCTTTCCAATCGGAGATTAGCGATACCCCAAACTTTTCCGATGTGACCCCCTGGGTTAAGGCCTTCAATACGTCTAGGGGTCGTTCTTTTGAGCTAGACCAGTTTGAGACTGGCACGCTTTCAATGTCGCTGGATAACAGCGACGGACGCTTTACCCCTAGCCGCGTTAACTCGGCAGGGTTTGAACTGTATCCGGCTAACGTTGCCACGCCCTCCGCTACGGCCCCTTTCGGTGCCGCTAACGGTGTTACCCTTTCCCTTTTCACTCTGCCCGCTACGGGCAAGAGCACGCTTAAGGTTACGGTTCCGGGAACCGTAGGCAGCGGTCAAAGCCTCATTCTCATGCCCATGACTGCCGTTGTCCCTAACACGCGCATGGTGTCCACCTACGTTTTCCGTAAGTTTTCTGCTGCGGATGCGACGGTTAACGTCCGCGCGGACCTGGACTTTTATACGGCTAGTCAGACTCTTATCCGGTCCCCCGGTGGGTACCGGAATACGACCATTAGCAGTGACACGACGAACACGAGTCTTACTGTCACGTGTGAGGTTCCCGCTAACGCGTATTTCGCTAGGGTTCGTATCGTTAATCGCACCCCTAATACGGCTACCAACTTTCTTATCGAATCCTGCCAGTTCAACAATGATGACCCTTACGTGATTTTCGGTACGGGTTTTGATAGCGGCTACACGAGCATGGTTAGGCCCAACCGGCGGGTAAAGGTTCATTCCCTCATGGGCGGGAACATTCTCCCCCGCTGGATTGCCTCCCCCGTCATCGGGGAAGAGGCTCACGCCCCCAACAACCGCGTCCACAAGGTCCAGGGGCCCGGAGGGGAACAGTGGTGGACTCATTCCTATGAGACTGCGGCTAGCCCTCCTGCGGCCGATACAGGCACTACAGCGTTCCGCTTCAAACTGAACAAGGCTATAGCGAACACGGTTACCGGCATTCAGGTTGGCAGTGTTGGTGTCTACACTCAGGCCCCCGTGTATTCGGGCCACATTTACCGGGTACGGTTTTGGGCTAGGTCTGCTATTGGCACGCCTCCGGCTGGACACTTCCGGCTGGACCTATTCGACCGAGGCAATAACGATCAATTGTGGGCTAGCTCAAACTTTACCCACACCCTTACCGGAACCTGGTTCCGGTTTGATCAAACGTTTATCGTTCCCGCAGACTGCATTAACGGTGATCTCCGTATCAGCATGCATTTTGGTGACACTGTTCTTTCACAGAACGTGGCAGCGGATTACGCGTTTGAGCTAATGGGAATGCAGATCCAAGACATTTCCACTGACACTAACCCCGTGGATTATGCCTACGGTGATGGTGCGGAACCGGTGTTTAACGGGTATGCGGAAAAGTGGTCATCGTCCAACTATTCCCCCTACGGTAATCAGGAAATGGAACTATCCGCCTCGGATGATTTCCGCATTTTCTCCGATACCACATTCCCTAACCCTGTCAAGGCAGGCTATTTGGTTGACGAGAACCTAGTCACCTATATGCCGTTCGATGATCCGGCAGGAAGCAGTAAGGCCCTTGACGGCCGTAACTCCACCCTAGGTGGCGGTGACATCCTGGAATCCACGGATGGGGAAGGCACCATTACGTTTGGTGTAGCCGGTTTTGTTGGCGGCGAAGCGGACGGCACATGCGTACAGTTCAGCGCTAATGCCGATCCTGCCGCAGGATCCTGGTTTAAGGCCTCCGGGGAACCGGAAGTGGTTACAGATCCTTCCTGGAAGAGTCTAAGGCTACTGCCGGATACCGGCTTTCAGTTGTCTTTCTGGTTTAAGGTTCCGGCCGCTGACAGGCCCCCTAACGGTTCACACTATGGGGTGTTCGCTGCCTCCCGACTATCCGATGGGGCAAGTACCCATTTGGTGTCGTGTTTTGGTGACGCTAACGGTGACTACATTTTCACCCGCTGGGGCGCTATCTCTAGCGGCTTTCTAGTCAACCGGCCCAGAGGCTCCCTGTACGACGGTAACCCTCACTTTGTTGTCATTAACGGTGCCGCTAAGGCTGATCCCACTACAGGGGGCAGGTCTATTAGCGTCTACATTGATGGCACTTTAGTTGGTTCTAGCACTACCCCTGCGGGTAGTGTCGCCGTTCCAAATAACCATTACGTTGGCGGTTCGCATGCCACGGATCTAGCGCTAGCGCGTTGGCAATTCGTTGGCTTCCTTTCGCACGTGTCCCTGTCTGCGAGTAACACGCTAAGTGTTACCGATAGGTGGAATGCGAAAGCTTGGGAAAAGTCCCCGTCAAAGACGGGTGGCGCTGTGATTGGTTATATTGCCCGCTGTGTTAACCCTTCCCGTTACGCCAACTATGATGGCGACGGGGGTGTTACCGGCTTCAATATTCTTCCCGCAGCATTCAGCAATGTGTCTGCCCTAAGCGTCCTCCAGGACGTTGCCAGGGACCTACGCGGCTTTATGTACGCTAACCGTGACGGGCGGATTACATGGTATAACCGCACGACTGTTGCAGCCCTTTTGAATGCTACTCCTAAGGTTGGCAATAGTGCCGTTCTGGATTTCTCCCAGGGTGAGGGCCCCGAACCTGGTTGGTCCTATGAAACTGAGATTTCAAGGATTTACAACTATGTGGAGGGTACGCACGTAAACACGGGTAACGTTTACACGAATATTGACACCGAATCTATTACGAGGTTCGGCCGTAGGCCGTACACGTTTGAGAGTAGGTTGTCTAACCCCGTTAACGTCGAAACTCAGGTTGATGAATTGCTGGGCAATGAGGACGGTTATCACCGGCCTAGGGTTCAGCTAAGTGACATTACGTGGAATCTTGCGGCTAACTGGAATGTTGCTGCGAAGATTCTCCGCCTGGACCTATTGGGAATTGCGACCCTAAGCAATCTCCCCGACTATGCCCCGTGGAAAACGGTTTACCTACAGGTGGAGAAAATCCAGCATCAGGTAAGCGTGTCCGGGGGCACGTGCGAATGGAATACAACTGTGTCAGTTTTCAATGTTGGTACTCCGGTTAACCATGACTGGGTTAAGCCGGTTAGGGGTTAATGAGGGAGAGATGAGTTATGGATTATGCGGGCCTAGCGTTGGGTGTTTGTGGTGCCCTAGTCGGTATAGGTTCTGCATTTGTCAGACTTAGGTCTGAAACAGATTCGGAATCCGCACGCCTCTGGAAGGAAAATGCGGAGGCGGAAAAGACTAGGGCCGATCGGCTAGAGGCCACTGTGCGGGATCTAACCGCACGTGTGGAACGGCTGGAGGCAGAAAACGGCATGCTGCGATCCCTGGTCACTGGAGAACGGGCTATCGCTGATCTGTCGAGTCTGGTCACTACACAGCATGCGGAAGTGATGGGGGCCCTACGGGGCCCCGGTGGCTCTGTGCGCGCCCCGGAGCTGCGGGCCGGTACATAGACGCTCCGCAAGGATTCCAGGGCCTCCTAGGGCCCTTGTAGCGCTTCAACGGCCCCACCCCTTCCGGGTGGGGCCTCACCCATGTCTAAGAAAGGAGTAGGCGTGTCCGTTAACAAGATGCTAGCCGAGTGTAAAAGCTGGGTTGATAAGGGATATAAGGAGGGCCGTAATAACGACACCATATTTGGTCGCTGGTATGGCCTGAACTATAATCCCTGGTGCGACATGTTCATTTCGTACTGCGGTAGTAAGTCCGGTAACGCTAACGCTATCGGTAAGTTTGCTTATTGCCCTGCGCACGTTAATTGGTTTAAGGCCCGTAACCAGTGGGGGCTAACCCCCCGTATTGGTGCGATCGTTTTCTACGATTGGGACGGGGACGGTTTGGCCGACCATGTTGGAATCGTCAAGTCGTACACGGATTCCACCATTACGACGTACGAGGGGAATACGTCTGCGAGTAATGCAGGTTCGCAGTCCAACGGGGATGGCGCCTATCAGCGCACTAGGGCCCGTAAGGTGCCCTCTGTTCTGGGCTACGGATATCCGGCTTACCCTAAGGCGATTGTTCGTCCTCCGATTGCCCGCCCTCCGGCTTTCCCCGGATTGGATAAGCTGTACCCGGGGAAGTCTTCCCCGTATGTCACCCTCCTGGATAAGCGGCTAATCGCTCTAGGCTTCAAGCGGTTTTATGCCGGTAGTAAGCCTGGCCCTTACTACGGCAAGAGTACGGGGAATGCGGTTAAGGCCTATCAGGTGAAGTATCCGCAATTCCAGTCCAACGGTAAGGCGGACACTGTTTGTGGCCCGGCACAGTGGGCTGCAACCTTCAAGGGGTATAAGGGTTAAAACGAGAAAGGGCCCCCTTTCGGGGGCCCTTTCCTTTTAGGGTCGCATATTGATAACCCGTTCCTGAACGATCTTCACCGCAACTTGTCCGATTTCGTCACGCCCAGCGGGGGCGTAACCATTTTGGCCGGTCATAGCCTTCCAGGCTTCCGCCTCCGCTTTAGCACCGGCCTCTGCGATAGCGGGGGCCTCCTTGACTACCTCCCACAGTTCGTCATCCGTGAAAGCTTCCCAAATGACGTCCCACCCCTGGCCCCAGAGGGCCAGTGCGTAACCCCGGAGAAATGCGATGATTTCCGCTCTATCCACTTTTCAAACTCCCCTACCGGGGCCCGGCCCCTTACCGGGCCAACAAGAGAATTAAAGCACACCCCTAACGGGTGTGCAACCCCGGTTAGTGATTACGCCGTAATCACCCCGGAAACGAGGAAAGGGCCCCCGGAGGGGCCCCTAATCGTCATCCATGGTTATGCGGGCAGCATCTCAGGCATAGGCCCTTTGTAGCGGCCTCCCTGTCGCACATCATCCCCTTGGGCAAATTATCTTTGTTGCATCCGGTGCAGTGCTCCCCCTCACTGGCGTTATTGCGGTAGGCGTAGAGAGCGCGCACAACATCGTTTAGCCGCCCGGCATCCAGTGACGCGTAAAGCCGCTCCATTCTTTCAGGCTCACGCTCCCCCAGGGCATCGAATCCGGCCACAACATCCAGCCGGAATGTTAGGGCGGAGACACCGTTAGGGGCGGACACCTTACGGGCGTGGGCGGTAACTAGCGTGCGGGCAGATTCCCAGCGGTCGCGCTTAGCTTTCTGCATCGCCTTTTCTTCCGCCGTGTATACCGTAAGCTTTCCAGTGCCGTTGCATGCGAAGCAAAAGCCGGGAAGGCCTGAAGCGCGGGGAACCTCACCTGTTCCCTTGCAGTAACGGTGCGTCCGCTGGTAGCTCATTTCCGGCCCCTTCGTCGTCTCTCCCTGACGAGAAAATTAAAGCACACCCCGCCCGGGTGTGCAACCCCGGTTAGTGATTACGGCGTAATCACCCCGGGGTGGGGTTAGGCCCCCTTGCGGGGGCCCCTAACCCTCTAACCCAGGTCAACAATCATGCTGTAACAGCCCGTTTCCCGCTTGCCCTTAACAATGGTCACCCGGACGTAGCCAACGTGCGCGGACCAGACACCAAAATCGGAGGCGTAAAACTCGGCGTACATCCGGCTAACCTCCTTCTTAGCGGCTTCCAGAGTCTTGAAGTCACCGCGACCGGTAAGCCACCGGGTTTCACCCTCGGTGTTGTCGTCGTTGAAGTCGGTAACCTGGATTCCGAAAGCCGCTCTAGGCATTCCCTAACCTCTTCCCGCTGGGCGGGGGCCCTATCCCCTGCCGTTGCTCTAATTAAAGCACACCCTTAGAGGGTGTGCAACTAACCCAGCGCGAAGCGCTGGGTTAGTTGGTTAGGGATTAGCCGTTAGGCCGGAATGTCGTACGCGCTAGCGTCGACCTGGGGAGCCTCAAAACCGCGCGCCCTCATGTTCTGCACAGAGCGGTTAGCGCAGTCCAGGCACATAGGCTTCTTATTCTTCCGGGCTCGCTGCAACTCCTCCTCCGTGTACTCGCGGGGGGCCGCAACGGGGTTACCGTCCTCACCCTTAATGATCTGCACATCAACCGGCAGGCCGGTTTCCGGCAGGATAGGCATGGCCATAATCCTGGACGCATTCTCCGCCATGAAAGTTACGGGGTTACCGCAGTTAGCGCAGTTGCTAACGATCACCGCGTGTCCCATTGCCTCTATTCCCTTTCCGCTGGGTAACCGCCCCAGTGTCGGGCGGTCAACAGATTTAACCACACACAACAGTTAGGAGACAACCCCTCTAATGTCTTTCCTTGATCGTAACCGTACCCGCCTGTACGCCGCTCTAGCGGCCCTCCTGCCCCTCGTAGCCGTGTACGTGGATAACCTCCCCACCGGTGCCCTCCTGGGCGTTGTAGCGGCCCTCCTGGGCCTTAACGTGGACATCCGCACCGTGCCCCTAACCGAGCATGACGCAAAGGTTCTGGAGGCCCTTTACACGGATGCCCCCTCTAATGAGTAAGTAAGTAGGTATGTAACCCCTAGACATGACAAAGCCCCCGCCTAACGGCGGGGGCCCTTTCGTCGTTTCAGGGGGTGTTACTTAGAGGCAGTCAAGTCCTCCACGCTCACCCCGTGGGCCTTAGCGTAGGCCTCCTGAATGCTTGCCGGGATGCGGCCCCGGTCGCCCAGGTCATAACCCTCACCCTGGGCCCAGGAACGGACCATAACCAGCGTGTGACCGGATCCGGTGGCGGCCCGGCGGGGGGCCGCCGTGCGCTTAGCGGGGGCCGCCGTACGGGTGCGAATGCCCTGGGCAGACTTAGGGGAAATCGCATACTCGTCGTCGACCTGGGCCAGTGCGACGTACTTAGCGAGCATGTCACGGAAACCGTCCGCGTATTCCTGGGAGGTTTCCAACTTGAAAAGCATTCCATCCACGGAGAAACGAACGGTGTCCGCGTCCTCCTCCGGGATAACCTCCCCGGTAACGTCGTCAGTAATCTCGACCAGTTCAACGATGCGACGGGCCATTTTAGGTTCCTCTTTCCCTTGTTTCCGCTGGGGTTAGGCGGGGCCCCGGTTAGGGCCCCGCTTTCCTGCTTTAGATTCTGCCTTAGGGCGGGGGGGTTAGCGCAACCCCCTAACCGGGGTTATTCCGCCCCCAGCACTTCCCCAATGGCGTCCGCCTTACCCATCCAGTACTCGTAACCGGTTTCACTCCCGTTAGCGCGTGCGCTACGGGCGGCCCGCCCCCAGTTCTCCAGGGCCTTCCAGGGGTCACTAACGCCGAACTGTTCGGAGGCGATTTCCTCCGGGGCCCTGTCGTCCCCGTCGTCCTCCTGGTCCTCCTCCTGGTCCGGCTTGTTGGCCTCCATACTGGCCACGTACTCCGCGTGCCCCCCGTCGGGCCCGTCCGGGGCCTCCTGAGCCTCCGTGGCGTCCTCCTGGCCCTCCTGGGCCTCAGGGTCCGGGGTCGTGCCCTCCGGGGCCTCCTGAGCCCCCTTCTGGGCCTCTTCCATCAGGATCATTTCCGCCTCAACCTCCGTCACACAGTTAGCGCACGGCTTGATGTCCTGCGCCTCTTCCAGCGTGAGCGTGGGGAAACCGCTGAACTCCCGCGCGGCGGCCCGCTTAGCTGTATTGCACTTTTCCGCATTGTCCTTGTGGTGGATTGCCGTGCGGTTAGCAGTGCTGAAAAGCTTTGAGTCAGTCACGTTGGATCCCTTTCCGCTGGGGCCCGGGGTGTTCCCCGGTGTCTCCGACTTTAGCGGGGTTTCCCCGCCGTTTGCAACCCCCTTAGGCGGTTGCCATTCCATGACTTCCCGGAAGTAGTTCAGGGCCACACTGTAATCGGCCCGCTCAATCTCCCGCCCGGATAGTTCGGTGTTATCACCCAACCATCTTTTAGCGGCATCCGCGTACTCCTCCACGGAGTAAAGCGGGAAGCTTTCACCGGCTTTCGTCCACATGCCGGTTTCCGTAAGGAGGGCCTGCATAACGGCCCGTGTTTCGGGACTTTCACTCCCGTACACTTCCGCCCCTTCCCTTTACCGATGGGGGTATTCAAGCACACCCCTAAGGGTGTGTGCAAGCCTCAGGTTAGGGCCCCCGGAGGGGCCCTAACCGTCTTACCGCTTAGAAGCTTCCGTAAGTGCGGAGCCACTGGGCGCGGGCCGCCATCCACGCGTAAGACTCCGCATCATCCGCATTGCGGGCAGTGTCCGCAAGCCGCTGCCAGTGCTCCACGTTATCGTCGTTGTCGTAGCGGGGGGTTTCCTCGTAATCCCACATTAGCTTTACCTTTCCCTGGGGGCCGCCCTAACCGGCCCGACACAGAGAACATTAGTCGGTTAGGGCGTTAACCACAACCCCCTTAGGGGTTAGTTCTTTCCCCAGTTATCGACACGGCGCTGCCAGTAAGCGCGGGCCTGTCGAGTGTTACCGGAACGGGCAAGTTCAATAAAGTTAGGGGGAACGGGGCCAGTCTCCTTAAGGGGTGTGTCGTAAGACAGGCATGTTGCGCAGTCAACGGGGCCGGAAGTCTTCCGGTAACGGGTACCGGAGTTGGTCTGCCCTCCGGTACGGCACTTAGGGAAAGGCTCACCCCTGAATTCAAGTCCAGGCTTGTGTGTCTTGCCCCCACGCATGGGGGTGACGTTCTGGGCCCCTGTAGGGGCCTTGGGGCCCTCCGGGGCCACCGGTACGCGCACGGGCCGCCCGGAGGCTTCCAGGGCCGCCACAGCGGCACTCTCGCACTTCCGGCAAACCTTCCGGCCGCCCAGGGTGCGAGCGATCAAAAGGGCCTCACCCAGGTTTTCAATGTCCTTACCGGAGGTGGCAAGGTTAGGCAGGTTAAGGGTGGGGCACGCGTTCACCCCCATCCCGTCAATGTGGTTGGTAGTCCGGTTGTACTTGATTCGGTAACCCATGATTTCTGCCCTCCGCTAACCCGTTCCCTGCGATGTGCCTATTAAAGCACACACGCTAGGGGTGTGCAACCCCGTGCGCGGGGTTAGTGATTACGCCGTAATCACTCCGAGGTTAGCCGTTAGGCCTAACCTGCTAATGTCCGATTTATCATCTTAAAAGTCGCGCTAGGGTATATATCGCCATAAAGCTAACATTGGCGACATGTCCGATTAGAGGCAAAAGGAAAGGGGCCCCCTTCGGGGCCCCTCTGGGTTACTTGTTGCAGCTCTCGCACTCGCTAGCATAGTCGGCATTCCGGCCGGTGTGGGTGTGAGGCTTAGGGTTAGCCTCCCACTCCCGCGTCAACTCTTCGGCGTCAAGCTCAAGCTTGAGGTAAGGCGCCCCCTGCACTCGCGCACCCCACGGGGTCCGGGCCTCCGTCCGCTCCCACGGGCCCTTAGCGCCGTAACCGTCGTCCCCAATAACCTTCCAAGAGTAGGTCCCGTTCGCTTCCTTGCGAGTCTTAAGCTGAGCCATCGTCTTAGCCTTCCGCTGGGGTTTGTTCCTGCCCTCTTGAGATAATTATTGCACTCCTAACCCACTAATGCAACCCCTAACCTTGGTAACTTTAGGTGATTAGGCAAGTCTCCTATATCACCTACTGTCAGCCTTAGGTTGATAAATCCGTCAATGTCATGATAAATCATCATAAATCGGGCATTAGGGGGTAAAGGGTTAGGGCCCCTTACGGGGGCCCCTCCTTTAGTGGTTAGCGCACAACGCGCGCGGATGAAACCGCATCCTGCAACTCCTGATAGGCCTTAGCCTGGTCCTCCGTGAGGTTCGCGCGGCTCAGGACTTCCAGAATCTCCCAGAGGCTTCCTCCGGTCACTTCCAGGCGGTAACAGATATCGTCGTTGTCGCGGTTACCAATGGCGTTAGCCATGCTTCCTACCTCCGTAGGGTTAGTTAAGAGGGGGCCGGTTAGGGGCCCCTTACGGGGCCCCCTTCCGTTTAGCGACTAGGCCTCCCGAACCTCCGAAAGGCCAATCATCAGTTCCGCAGCATCAATCCGGTTAGCCCGAGTTGTGGAGATGACATCCCCGCTTGCAGCGTAAACGATAATCTCGACTTCACTATCCATGATGATCATCTCTACACGCTGACCAGTCTTGGCAATAAAGTGCGGCATTGTCGCCGTTCCCCTCTTGAGTTATAGCGCCGCGTTCGGCGTTAGGACTATTAAAGCACACCCCGCACGGGTGTGCATAGCCCTAACCGGCACTAACCTCTAAGAGTTTTGGAGGCTTTCCACCCGGTCAATAATCGCCCCCATAGCGGCTAGTTCGTTAGGGCAGCCGCTAACCGCCCAATCCCCGCCCTGAACGGCACACGTGCCGTTCTCCAGGGCTAGAACCTGATAGGTGACCCCGTTCACCTCTAGCTCTCTCACGGCCCCTCCGGGGGCTTCCTGGTCCCGTTCCATGCCCTACGTCCTCCCTGCCCTCTAGGGGCCCCTGGGGGCCCGCCTCCGGCCACAGTACCGGCCTCCGGCCGCGCCGTACCCACACATGCGAAAGGGGCCCCCGGAGGGGCCCCCGCTAGCCTCTAAAGGCTAGTCCATCCACATAACCTCTTCAGTGATGTATTCCGCATCCACGCTGCGGATGATTTCCGCCACGGTGTCAGCGTGGAGGCCCGGGAACCGGTTAACCCTCACCACACCCAGGACATCCCGGTAAGGGGGGTTGGGGTAGGAAGTGGTTACAACCGTGCCATCCGCAAGGGTGGACACGTCCACCTTCCGCCACTGGCCGAAGCTACCCATGTTGAAGGTGTAGTCCATTACGCCTTTAGTGAGGTTTACCGACATCGTAACCCCTTAGGGTCCTGGGGGCCCGGCCCTAATCGGGCCCCGCTGTGACTCCATTAAAGCACACACCATGGGGGTGTGCAATAGGGGTTAGTGAGAGGGCCCCCGAAGGGCCCTAACCGCTACGCGTAACCGTCCCCGTCATCCCCGACCCAATAGAACACCGTAGAGGGCCGCCCCTGGGCATTACGCCTAAGCTTAGAGTCTACCGGGAGTTCTTCCAGCATTACATCAATCTCCGGCCGAGGCTTACCCTTACCCACAATCTCCCGGATTTCCGTCACGCTTAGCCCGTCGTCTCCTGCCTGGAAGAGGGCCCGCGCTAGAGGGTTAGTCGCTGCGGGAACCTCCGCTCGGCTGTAAGACTGCTTAAGCGTATGCTCGGTGCTTTCCATGGAATACCGGAAGAGGGCGTTAGCCGCTTTCAGGTCCCTAACCCCAATCTGCTTACGCCCGTCCGCCATTGCGTACAGTGCTGCCAGCCTAAGCGTATAGGGGGCCCTCCGGGCAGTGAACTGGGCTAGCGTCTCATCCTCCGGATTCTCATTGTTGATCGCAGCGTAAAGGTAATCGGACCAGTATTCCCCCGCATCCTTAGTGCGGGTAATCAGAGTGTCACCCTGGTCACGGACCAGTGCCGCATTCTCGGCAAGCGCGCTAGCGCACACCTTAAGTTCTTTCATGTCCACATCCCCACCATCGGGCAACAATTGCGCCTGATGAACGTGAAGAATGAGGTAACGGTTATACGTCCCTCCGGCAAGTTCCTTGGCACGCATCATGTCCCGGAACTCCCCGGGACTAATGTGCCCCAGCACGGCAATGTGAGGCCGTGTGGCGGTCATGCTGCCTTTCTTGGTACGGGTTTTCAAATCGTCCCCGTCCCACGCCTGCCTAAGGACCGCAGAAAGGGAACCGCTTTTAGCGGAACGGTTCATCAGGTTCGCGTATTCCGTTTCGATGACGAAACGTCGTTGATCCCCGATATCGTCCGGATCCACCACCAACGGTTCCCCGGTTAGTGCGGTAACACTCTGCAAAAGTTCCAAATCCTCCGCCGTAGGATCCTCAACCTCCTTGATCAGGCCCTCACCGGAGGAAATACCGCTAACCGTAGACTGCCGGTAAAACTGTTCGTCGGTCAACCGCAGTACGGCTTTAGCCGCACTCGTCGCGGACCCTTTGCGCCCGTCCGCAGTACGACCCAGGAGGAG
The DNA here is from genome assembly GCF_003261055.1 of Streptomyces cadmiisoli. Taxonomy (NCBI): domain Bacteria; kingdom Bacillati; phylum Actinomycetota; class Actinomycetes; order Kitasatosporales; family Streptomycetaceae; genus Streptomyces; species Streptomyces cadmiisoli. The sequence continues at coordinate 7,329,857 of NZ_CP030073.1, read as the reverse complement.
AGCCCAAACTAGTGCGGGGTGATTGTCCAGGGCGGAAATCTTCACCCTTGCCTGCGGCCCGACTAGGGCCGAGAAACCGACTAGGAGGCTCCCTAGGACACCCACGGGGTCCGCCTCGGTTCCCGGGCGGAGTGTTTGGACGGTACGCCCCAGGAGGCCCGTATAAACCGTTTCGTCCGGCATAGGCCTATCGGTGTTGATCACAGCAACTCCCCCAGGTGGGTATGTAAGTATGTATGTTACCGTGCGGCCCCGGGTGGGGCCGGTATAGATACTTACTTACTTACCTACGGGTGTCAAGTCCCTTGGATGTTAGGCGAGTTGAGGGCGTTACCGTGAGGCCATGGCCAACCCTTGCACACCCCTGGTGTGTGTGCTTCAATTGGTCCCGTTGGGAACGACCGGCCTTTAGGGCGGCCGGTTGCCTGATGCGCCACAGAAAGTGCGATGCGTAATGGCTAAGTCTTGCATGTTCGTGCGTCCCTCTAAGCGTGTTGAAGAGTGGGAAACCGTGAACGATAGGGAGACTGCGGAGGCCCGGGTAAAGTACTGGGCCGAGTTTGTTACCGGTAAGGGATTCGGTAAGCGGTTCGGATTCCGTTATGAGGCATGCTCCGAAGGTTACAAGATTTTTTGCGTTGACCGCTCTATGACTGCCTAAGACAAGTAGAGGCCCCCAGCTAAACGCTGGGGGCCTTTCTTTTATTTCTCCGGGGCCGTAAGAACTATCAAGCCTTCCGGACTGGCATAAACGATGCGGACAACACCAGAAAACCAAATAGCGGCCTCGCAGTCGCCACACGGTGCCCTGGTCACGTAAAGGGTTGCCCCAATCGTTCCCCGCCTACCTGCCTCTTCCAATGCGTTACGCTCCGCGTGAATGGCGATACAGTCGCCGTACGTGCCCCCTGGGGGCCTTTCCTCGTATGTGAGTCTGCCTCGGGGGCACGCCCCCGCTGTGAGACAACCAGGGGCCCCCGGAGGGGCCCCGTTATAGCCGGTAGCCATAATGCGGTTGTCTTTAACCAGGACCGCACCTACGGCGGACCTAAGGCAATCCGCCCTATCCGCTACAGCTATCGCTACGCCAATATAGTACTCATCCCACGTTGGGCGAGTCTTTATCAATTGTTGGGATCCTCCCCGCCACCTCCGGGATTCTGATGCTGTGCATCCCCCTGGTTCATGCACATTTCAATGGGCCATGAGTACTGCATTCCGCAAATCGTGCACTCGTAATAGGTGGCCGTTCTTTCAACAATAGCCATTTACTTACCTCCAAAAGGTTCCGTGTTGTCCATATCCTGAAAACAGCCGGGGGCAATCTCCTTAAGCTGGGTAAGGAGACTGCCTCCAAACTCCCTGATTTCCGCATCTGCGGAAACGTTAAAACGCTTGTAAATGCTGTCGCGCCATGCGCGCATGTTCCCGGTAACGACTATTCGCGTTTCCGTCCCTCCGGGAAGGATGTACCTAGCGGCCTCCCGTGCCTGCTTTCGCTTAAGACCCTGGGCCATGAGTCGTCGCACCGTTGCCTCATAGTCCCTCACTGCACCCCAGGGAAGGGGTCCCATTACTTCCCCACCGTGTTCCTGCCGTAGGGCAGGAGGAATGACGATTCGCGCGTTTTCCATGTCGACGTAACGCTGTGAAAGTTCCGAATAGGAAAGGTGCCGGTGACGGATTAGCTCATGGGTTAGGTTCCGGCTAACGCCAGTCACGTAGAACGTGGCCGAAGAATGCTCCAACACGCTGTAATGCTCATGACTGAGAATGTTCTTTAGGTAGCCCATTTCCGTTGCCGTGGCCGGATTAGGCTTACCCCACGACTGATAACAGTTCCGGCCCCCGAACACGGGGACACTGTCACAATCATTTGTGATGTCCAAATTCCGGAAACCGTCCCCCTCATCAAACCCCGAGGGATCATATTCATGATCCGTAGCTTCCATCATGGCAAAATAATTAGCTTCAGTCTTTGCGATTAGCGTTACACGCAATTTCGTATGTCTCCTTTCCAAAACAACCATTAGGGCATTCGTCGTACCATTCAGCCGAGTAAGAATCCCCCTCCAAAACGAGGTCCATTTCCATCCATCCGCAGACACAACAGAAACGGACCCCGTAATGAGAGAGATACTTAACCCGCCTATCCTCACCGGATGGGACAGGCACCAGTAGCGCACTCCAAATCGATAGAGTCAGCAATACCCTTAACCGTGGCAGCCTCATATTCCTCACGCGTAATTCGCTCGTAAGGAGACTGCGGGCGGGAAGAATCAACCATAATCGTAGTGCCCTTAAGCTGGGGAAGATACTTAATTAGCGTCTCCCGCAACTCCGATGCGGTAATGCTGCCCTCCGTAATGTTCACCGTATGGGAAATCGCGTTATCCGCATAGCAGGTCTGATACATAGCCTGAAAGGCTATCGACTCCGCCGCACTAATTTGGTCCTGAGACTCGACAATATCCGAGTCCAGGCCCCGGGCCTCCATTTCCGCAACTAGAGTGTCCTTAGTCGGAATGGTGACAACCTTAGTGTTAGCGGCATAGACGCAATCCTCAACTAGGTAACCCTCCGCCTCATACGCCTTAACCTGAGCCATCTGCTCAGGATCAACCGCAGAGAACCGGATACGTCGCTTAAAATATCGGCCGTAAATAGCCTGGTCACCCTCGGGTACGCCCGGAAGCTTAGCGATGCTACCCGTAGGGGCAACAGTCGTAACCTTAATAGGCTCAGGGATACGCAAGCTAAAGGCGTATCCCCTTGCCTCATCCCGGACCACATCGTAAAGGTCTTCCAACTCTCTCGGATAAACGCTATAAGGTGCGTCCGTGTAACGGATACCTCTAAGGTTTAGATGCCCCTGAACACCGAAATGGCCGACACCGATACGCCGTTCACGGCGCATTACGGCCAACTGTTCGGCATCCGTAAAGTCCCCGAAAGTGGCACGGATAAGGAACCGGGTAACCAGACGATGCGCCTTATCAAGTCCCCTACGGTCAACGCTACCGTCCAGCCGGACGAAAGCTTGCATGTTCACATGACCGAGGCAACAAGCCATCATTTGCGGGCCTGGAATCTCCCCACACGGGTTAGTAGCCTCAATAGGGTCCACCTCCCCTTCCTGAGCTAGATCAATGTTGAAGAATCCAGGCTCACCATTAACGAGCATGCCGTTAACGGTTTCGTCCATAACCATGTTGGCGTGAGCGTTTAGCGCATGCTTTTCGTCCCTTAGAGCGGCCGAAAACTCGTTATCCACAATGACGCTAATGTTGGTAGTCCAGTGCTTACCGCTATCCACCTTGCAGTGAATAAAGTCAAGGATATCCGGATCCTTCCAAGACTTCATTGCCATGCGTGCGGAACGGCGCACGCCACCACTAACCACACACTCCGCGATAGCATGATCAATTTCCATGGCGTCCATGCCGGTAAGGGCCCCATGATATCGGCCCCTACGGTTAAAGATTTCGGCCGTAGTCTTCAGCATTCGGGCAAGGGGAACGGGCCCGGAGGCCCGCCCACCAAAAGCCTTCAGGCGGGCCCCGGAGGGCCGCACGCGGGACACGTCAAACACCCGGGCACGGTGCCTGAGATCCCAGTTATAGGCGTCCTTAATCAGATGCTCTAGGGAAGTGCTCCAACCTTCCCGCGAGTCTTCCACCTCATAGGCCCCGACCCAATCCGGGGTGTAGGTGGTGGACAGTAGACCGGCCTCCTTTAGGGCCGGATAATCCGCATGCTCCGGATCACACACAATGTGAATGTCTAGGACGTTAGCGATATCCGGGTATCCGTTTAGGCGGTCATCGGAATAGTTGGACCCTACGCCCCCGCCTTCCATGAGGCGGAGGAATACAAAGGAGAAATGCCGTTCCGGACGCTTAGCGTCCCAGGGGGCAATGTGACAGTTAAAAAGATACTGTCTGCCCTTAACGCCGGAGGCCCAGAGATGCCGTCCGGCCGGAAGAATCTTGAAATCCGTCATAAACTTAATCAGGTCTTCCCGTTCCCCCGGCTCAATATGCTTAGGGTCAACAAGGGAAAGGTTACCGTCCACCACACGGTTTACGGTTTCCGGCCACGTTTCCTTACTGCCGTCCGGCTTAGGACGGGAATAGGTGCGGGTATAAACGGTTTCCCCAGTGGGACCCCACTTAATGTCGGTAGTTATTTTGTACTCCTTACTTGCGGTTAGTGCTGCCCTGGCAGGCAATAAACAGGTTGAAGAGGAATGCCGCAGCAATAGCCTCACTGAAAGACAGGCTGAAAAGGGCAGCGAACGCGAACGCGATAACGCTAAGCCACAGCGCAACGGCACCAATGACGAGAATGGTCACGACGATAGCCGCGATGATAGCGGCCACCTTTCCAGGCTTATCGCCCTTAGGCGGTCGGGGAATGTTGGGGTTGTAAATCCAGGCAGGGGTGTTACCAGTCTTCAAGGTTTTGTCTCCTATCGGTTAGCGAGGCTACGGGCGGATTCGTTACTGATGGCTGTACGGGCCCCGGGCCCGTCATGTGCGTCGATAGCGGTTAGCCGCTCATTGTTCATAAGGTCCCTGAGTCGGGCCACGGCGCGAGAGTGGGCCCTAGACCATGACGGAAGCTTGATACCGGCACGCTGTGCGGCCTCCTGGGGGCCGTACTCCCAGTGCTCTCGCAGAACCTCCCGCTGAGTGTCTGTGAGGCCCTGATACGCGCAATCAAGGTCTATGAGGGCCGTCACCGTAGCCTGCCCGTCGCGGGCCTTTTCCCGCCCGTACTGGACGGTTGAACCGGCCTCCGCCCAAGCATCCCGGGGAAGGTAGTAGGTGCCCAGCAGCTCCGCTACCTCTTCACTGCCATACAGGTAGTGCGGGGTACCGTAAACGGCCCGGTAACGTTCCTTAGCGCAATACTCTTGCGCATACTTTCGAAGGTAGGCACCTACGGTGCCGTTAAGGTTACCGGTAGTCTTTTCAAAGAAATGACGCTTTTCAACAAGCTTAAGCGACAGCTCGCCGTGCAAATCTTCGGCGTCAATACCGGGCCAGTCACGCGCGAAACCGCGCGCAACCGACCGGGCAAGGTTTACATAATCCTGGGGGTCGTAAGTCACTTTGAAACCTTTCCAATCTTGCCGTTCTCAAACCGCATGCCTCCGTAAAGGAATGAGCCATCGTTTGCCATGAAAATGACTTCCGGCTGAACACGGTTACCTGAAATGTGCAGTAGACCGAAAGCCATTTGCCAGTTAGCGTAACCAGTCGAAAGGTAAGCCACCTTACGCATGTCGGTAATGTGGCCGATTTCCATTCCCCAGCGGGGAATCATGGCCCCAGCGTAACCGTGGCTCTTGCCGGTAATACCGGCACGGTGCGTGTGACCACACACCACATTCTTTCCGTAAACCGTGGCAGCGTTAAGGGCCGTGCGGCCCGCCTCTTGCGCCATTCGGATTTCCTTGTTGTCCCCATGGGTGGTGACCCATCCCGGGGCAACCTTATGGATACTGTCCCGAACCTCAATACCGAAGGAGTCAAAGTCTAGGAGCCTGTCGTATTCCCATTCCGGCATTCCCGCCACGGCGGGGGCATACTTTTGGAGGTATGCGCTAATGCGGATGTCATGGTTACCGAGGTGGAAGCCAAAGTATCCGTCATGGTTAGAGCGCCAAAAGTCTAGGACGCGCTTACCGGCTTCCCGTTCTTCGTGCACTCCCCCCGCGAATTCGTTGATGGTTCCCTTAGACCAGCGGCTAGGGGCATCAAGGTTCAGGAAGTCTCCCGTGTGCACAACACCGGCAGGCTTAGTCTCCTTAAGGAATGCCCCAATGTTCTTGACCGCATTGGTGTGATGCTCCGGCACGTGAGTGTCAGGGATGAGGACTACCGTGTAAGGGTTCTTAGCGTCATGCTTCAACTTGTTGGCCTCCCGAAGAAATCCGCCAAACCGGCGGCCTCATAACTAGTGATATGGTCGTAATCAATTTCGTCACTATTCCAATCCAGTACGGTTACCGACCGGAGGCCGGTTGAATGGTTGTACTGAAAACACACCTGAAGCTTTCCGACGGTTAGCGTTTCCGTCGTGATTCGCGCCATTAGCTGACCCTTTCGCTGTGCATCTTGGAAAGGCCCTCCCGCATGAGGCGGAAACCGAAAGCGACAGCCTCACGAGGGGCCAGGAAGAATCCGATGTGATGGGTCATGACTCCCGCACCGTTGTGCTCGGATGCGGTCACGTAGACAGAGTCATGGTCGTAAGTGCTTTCCGCGACGGTTATAACGTCCGTGGCGCCTTCCTCGCACGAATGCGACTGCCTAGGAAACAGCATTTTCCTCCTTAAGGATTCGGGCACAGTGAACGTAGCCCTCAATGTCATCTAGGTTGTCTTCCTTGTGTGCGCTCTTTTCACGCGACACCTTAAGCAGAATCATCATTAGGGCGACATCCCGCTTACTGATGTCTACGCCCAGGTGGGCGGACCATAGCTTTGAGATGCGGCTAAAGGACACGTCCGGATCCCCGTAGGACTCATAGCGTTCCCCGTGGACCAGGTTGGCCCCAACGGTGTCCGGCCGTGTAAGGCGGGTAACGTCCTTATCCCCGACCCACAAACCGGCGTAATTCTCGCCGCCCTCTATTCGGTAAGGGAATGTCTTATCGGTTTCGTCAATTTCAACGATGGTGAATTCGACTCCCTGATAGCGGACAATGTCCCCGACCTTATACACCGATCAACTCCTTTAGTGCGTCATAACCGTTTTCTTGCACGAACGAATTAACGTCGTGTCCTTCGGGCAGGAGAATGACTCGCGCATTCTCGATTAGGGCCGCTAGCGGCTCAGCAAACTTTTCTAGGCCCGTTCCCCCATCATCGTTATCCGCGTACACGTAAACCGCCTTATAGCCTCGGATCATGCGGGTAAATTCAGGCTTCCAGGATGTTGCCCCAGGGGCCCCGACCGTGGGAATACCCGCCATATGCGATGTAATCGCATCTATTTCGCCTTCCGCAATGGCTAGGAATTCCTCGTTACGGAAAAGGTCTGCCGTATTGTAAAGGCGTGTCCCATTACCTGATGGGTTAAGGTAACGGTTTTTGTGAACGGCTTTACAGTCATGGTCCGAAAGGCAACGGAATTTCATTCCTAGGACCCCGTAAGGGGCCTCATAAGGAATAGCGAACATTCCCCGATATTGTTCATGACCCGGCAACGGATCTTCTACGGCGCCCAATCGAAAGAATCGAGCGCTGTCCTGCCACTGGGGCCCGAACCTCTTCGTCAAGAATGTTTCTCCGGCGACGTTTCCCTTTATCGACCGATGATATTTTGCCGTAGCTTCCTCCAAGAATTCTTTCGCAGAATTCGATGGAATCGTTGAAATCTCTAATCCCCTCCTGCCATTGGACTAGGGCGAAAGAATCGCCCCCGAAATCGCATGTGTGACATTTGAAAACGTTTAGGCCCGTATTAACGGATGCACTAGCGGAACGGTCCTCATGGAAAGGGCATTTGATGGGGGCCCACGACCCCCGATCGTTAACGTCGTGGGCCCCGTAATGCTCTAGGAGTTCCTTAATGGGTGGCTTATCGGCCGCTTCCATTAGTCCCCCATGTAGCGGCCCTCCTGGGCCGTTTCAGTCGTCCAGGAGGACGCGTAGTCCTCCGGCCCGTCAGACATCATCTGACGTGCGTACGCCTCCCAAACCTCCGGATCAACCGCATACCCGGTAGCGCGGTCAATTCGCGCCTGTCGCTTACTGCGCTTAGTAGTATTGCCATTGTGTCGGGGCAAATCAGTTCTCCTCGTACTCATAGGTAAGACGGTCAAAGGTGACCGTAATGAGCGGATCATCGTAGCCGTTAGTGGCGTCCTTAACCTCCATAAGGAATTCCTCCAGAGCGGACACCGTAACGACGTTAGAGGCGTCGAAAGCGGGTGCCTTACCCTCCTCAAGCTTCGCCTTAAGGATTATCTGATGGACCACGCCGTTAGCCATTACTGTTTTCCTCCTTGTTGTCGTACGTGTATCGGGGCCCTAGGGCCTGCCATGCCGGATAGTTTTCAAGGTAATCCGCCGCACGGCGGAGTACTTCCGGCCTATCCCTTGCCCCACGGGCCAAAAGGAAATTGTTACAGCGGGCACACAAAAGGCCCCTAACCGCTTCCGTTTTGTGGCAGTGGTCAACGGCCAAATTGGTTCGTCGGGACTCTAGGCATATCGCGCACACCCTGTCCTGGAATTCGAATAGGGTTCGATAGTCGTCACTGGTTAGCCCGTAAGTGGCCTTTAGCCTCGCATTGCGGCTATTGGCACGCTGGGTGCCCTTACGGCACCCAGCGCACACCCGTCCCCGTGTTCCCTGAAAGAAACGCTCTTGACGGTTTCTAGAGCACTTAGAGCACTGCCTGTAGCCCTTGCGTGTGCTCAGAGGCCACGGCCAGTCAGGAAGTCTCCAAAGCCTCCAGAGGGGGCCCTACGGCTACCGGGCATGGTCCCGGCAAGACTGATCAGGAGGAGGGCCGCAATACGCGTGGCAGTCTCTCCCTTAAGGTTCCACGTAACGGTTCCGTCGCCGTTGTCAATCACGCGGGGAACCTCCTCACCCTTAACCATGATGTTCTTGGCAGGGTCCTTAAGCGTGTTCTCAGTCATGCGTTAGTCTCCTTTATCCGATTCTCATGTATTCAAGGTTTGCGGGCAGGCTGATAAACCATTGCCCCGAGGGGTCAGCCTTTCCGCCGCGATTCTTTACGATGGATACGTTTAGTTTCAGATTCTCAAAATCTGCATTTCCCTCTTTGTGAAGGGTTAGGATCATCGCGGGAATCTTGGACACTTTGCCCAGTAGGGCAGACATGGGGGCAGGCTTAATGCCATCGTCGTATTCCCCTGTCAGGTGATGCAAGGCGATTACTGCCGCGCCCGTTTTACGGGCTAGTTCGTGCAGGTAATCGATAATCTCACTGTAGCGGTTGTTTTCGTTTTCGGACTCTGTCCAGACGTTTTTGATGTTATCGATGATGATTAGATGCGGCCAGCAGCCATACATGTAGCCAAACGCTCTAATGTCAAGGTCGATATTGTCTAGGGCAGGTTGGGCCTCAAAGTCCCAACGCATAAAGTCCAGGTTATTTATTTGTGTGTCGTAGTGCACAGACCGGCCATTGTCCATGTCTTTTTCAACAGCCCACACGGGGCTATCGGTAAGCATGGCACCCAAACGCGTGTATTGCGTGAATGCGTCAGAGTCAGCCGAGAAATACAGGGTGGGTACCTCTGCCCGTACGGCAATCGTTGTTGCGAATGCCGATTTACCGGTTCCGGATCCGGCAGCGATCAACGTTAGTTGACCGCGCCGAATGTGGACTCCCGCCTTTTCAAGGGCGGGAAATGCCGTAGGTAGAGGCTCACCCGCTTTACCCGCCTTATGTCGGGCTCGTACTAGGGTAAGCAATCAACCTCTTTTCCGCACACACCCTAGGGGTGTGCATTGTGGGGCAAAAAAAATGGCCGGTTATCCGGCCTGAGCAAACCGCGCGCACTCGCCCTGCTTGTAGTTCTGGGGGCAGTCGAAACCGAACCATGCCTTATTGTTCTTGGCCGAAACGCCAGAAACAAAGTTCTTTTCACCATGACGACACTCGGTTGCAAGGTTGTGGTTAGCAGGAGGGCCCTGGGGGGCCTCCCCTCCGCCTCCGCCGCCGTTCCCGCCACCATACGACCGGCCGGAACTCCCGCCACCTGTACGGCCGTTGTAGGCCCCTCCACGGGCCCCGCCACCGCTGGACGACTCGACCTTACCGCCCAACTGCTCACGGATGAGGTTCACGGCCTTAGCGTGGGTAATAGCTTCGGAGATTACCTCCCCTCCGCCCTTGATGAACCAGTCGAGCGTATCCGTAAACTCTTCGGTGCTAGTGCCTCGCAGGTTCGTCATAGCTCCCTCAGGGGAGGTAAACGAAAGCTGGGCAATATAACCTTCCTGCCCGTCGACCTTAGTCAATTTTAGTTCCTTTCCTTAGCTGAACAGTATTTCCAAACGCCGCAGATGCGGCAATGATCCCCGACATTGGGCATAAAAACTTGGGCCTCTACACCACGGTTAAGGGCATCAAACCATGCCGTAACACGCTCTCGCGTAAACCGTGTGAGGTTTGTAGGACCCACCATGCGGTCATCCTTAAGCATAAGGAATGACCCTTGGTTAATCTCTACCCCATAAGATTCTAGGACCGCTAGGCGATACACGCCTAGCTGAAAATCCCAAGAGGGAATCTTACTGCCCGACTTGATGTCGACTATTTCTAGACTGCCGTCCGGGTGTTCCCGGATTTGGTCAATGTAACCGACTACTTCAATGTTACCGACCATGATTCTAAAGGGCAACTCAATTGCAGGTTCAAAATCGGGAGTTTCCCAAATCTCCCACCCCTGAGCTAGTGCATTCTTGATGTACTGCTCTAGCTGCTCTTTACCGCGCGTGAACCTTCGGGTTAGGTCCACACTACCTTTAGTGCGTGGGTTGCCGGTCATCCATTTATCGGTGTCCGGCTCGTCCTTTAGCATGCGGGTAAGGTGAAGGCGCCATGCCGACTCGTAAACGTCGTTGGCGCCTGTAAGGTCCATTGTTCGGTTAGAGCGTTCCCACGCTTCAATCGCTTCGTGTACTGCCAAACCCTGTAGCGTCCAACCGGCAGGGGTTTGGGGTTTCTTATCCAAACGTTCTAGCCGGTAACGCTCAGAACATCCGGAGTAGGTAGTGTATTGGGATACGGACTTATGGCCTACGATATGCGGCCTCCTTACTCGATTGCCACCCCGTAAAGGTCGGGGAGGGCGTGTTCGTGGGGCACGTCCTCTTTATCACGGAGGTAAGGGAAGTTGGTTGCAATGTAGTCCTTCGGAGCATCCCACTCATACCACAAACGCCCTTCCCTAATGTCTTCCACTACAGGTTCGCCAAAAAGCAGTTCATAGCGCTTAAGGTACGTCCCCGCTATACCCCATGCGCAATCCTCCCCCAGGGCCACGTAAACGCGATTAGTGCTTGCGTTTACGCCAGTCTCGACCGCGCTAACCGGGTCAAGGCTACAAGGCCGGTATTCGCCCACTCTGTGTTTGTCCTATCTGTAGGGGGCCCTAATGCCCCTCACACGGGTGCGCTGAACTGGTGTTGTTGAACTCTCATTCAGTACGTAAAGAAAGGGTATGTTCCGCATCCCCGCTGGTCAACGGGTTTTGTACACGAATCCATCACATCTTTCGTTACGTAGCGGTAACATAACCGCTCATTCGTTCGTACGAGTGTTCGAAACTCTAGCGAAAGGAAAGGGGCCGCACCACACCTTTTTAGGTGGGAGGCCCCTTGCACTGAGGTTTACCGGACGCTCACTCTTGCGCCAACCAATATTCTTCCCCCTTTTCCCGCTTACGCCAGTAGAACCCGTACTCTGGGTCATACACGACGATAAGCTTTTCCGACTTAGCCTTAAACCGCTCAAGTTCCCTCATGCGCTTTTCGCTGATGTGCATTCCCGCTTCCTCCTCCGCAAGGGTGCGGAGCATAACGTTTTCTCTGTCGTGGAAATGCTCAGGGTCAACGTTAGCGGGAGTGTAATCGTCGTAAGGCACGGCGCTTAGAGCCGCAATGTTCGCACGGCGTAGCCGGGACGCAACCGTATTTTTGCTTACGCCCAAGTACTCTGCGGCTTCCGCGTAGGTGCGGATCTGCTTGCCGTTGTCATCGTACACGGCCCTAATCGTGGCCTCTGTCTCCGGATTAGGGTGAGGCTTACGGCCGGTAGGGGAAGACATTTGTTTTCCTAAGGGGTTAACCGTACGGGATATTGGGTCATCGGTCGCACTCCTTGTTGCTGTGATCTCAATCTAGCACACGGTGCGGGTGTGTGCGTCGACATTTCGTGTGGTGTGGATCACTGGCACTGGCGTACAACCTTTTGAAACTTTGCCCGAAAGGCAAGGACACACTAGCGGGGTGTGCCTCCCTCTGCAACTCACGAGTAAGTCTAGTCAGGCTTACCTAAGTAGGTTAGTTGCTTAGGGGACCTATTGGTATCAGCGTACGCGCCCCGGAAACGGTTACACGCCCACCCCCCAACGTTGAAGGGTGTCCCCCTGCCCGTACAGGGGCCCTCTGGGGCCCTCTTGGGGCCTACCGGCCCTCCGGGCCCCTGGCCCTCCCCCTGGGTCCTCACGGGGCCCTAGAACGGCTAAGGCCCCGCCGTAGCGGGGCCGTTGCTGCTGTCTAGGCAGTCAGTGTGAAGGGGAGTCCCCTAGCCGTAGCTAGGTTGGTGCCTTTACTCCACTTGCCGAACGGCCTTGTTCAGGGCGACGACGATGTGGTCCACGCCCACCTGCCGGGCGAGGAGCACGTGCTCGGCCGTCTGCGGCATGATGCCGTCGAGCGCGGAGACGACGAGGATCGCGCCGTCCAGCTGGGCGGCCCCGGTGACCATGTTCTTGACGTAGTCGGCGTGGCCGGGCATGTCGACGTGCGCGTAGTGCCGGGTGTCGGTCTCGTACTCGACGTGCGCGATGTTGATGGTGATGCCGCGCGCCGCCTCCTCCGGGGCTCGGTCGATACGGTCGAACGGCACGAAGGTGCCGGTGCCGCGCCCGGCGAGGACCTTGGTGATGGCGGCGGTCAGGGTGGTCTTGCCGTGGTCGACGTGGCCCATCGTGCCGATGTTGAGATGCGGTTTGGTGCGGACGTACGCCGTCTTGGGCATGGCGGTACCTCGAAGTCTCTGCCTGGAGGTGAGTGAAGGTCCCGGCGGGCGCTGTGCGCGGCCGGGACGGGGACCCCGTGAGACCTGCCGACCCTCCCCCTGCGGGGTCCGCCGGACGATCCGGGGAGGGTCAGCTTCGGGCGCCGTCGACAGTGGCCGTGACAATCAGGACGGCAGCCTTCGGTGCATCCGCGGCGGCGGATGCTGCGAGGACGAAGGCGTACCGGAACATGAGGCAGATCTTCGCCCATGCCGCGCCGGGCGTCGAATGGTTTTCCGGGCGCCCGGCGGGTGCCGCGCCCGCGGCGCTCACGCCCCGATGTTCTTCAGCGCCTCCCGTACCGCCAGCGGCGCGAAGCGTCCGCGCTCGCGGGCGAGGAAGGCGCGTACGGCGCCGGGGTCGGTCTTGGCGTACTCGCGCAGACACCAGCCGATCGCCTTGCGGACGAAGAAGTCGGGGTGGCCGGACTGGCGCAGACAGTAGGCGAAGAGGCGTTCGGTGTCGGTGCGGTCCTTGAACCGCAGTTGGTGCAGCAGTGCGGTACGGGCGACCCAGAGGTCGTCGTCGACGATCCACGCGTCCATGTCGAGCCTCAGCTCCGGGTCCGCGGCGACCAGCCCGCCCACCACGTGCGCGGCGAGCGCGTCCACCGTGTCCCACCAGGACACGGTGGTGACGAGGTGCCGCGCCACCGGCAGGAACGCGGACGAGCAGCGGCCCACATGCCGGCGCAGGTAGTCGACGGCGAAGTAGTGGTACTCGCGCTGCGGGAGCTGCCAGCAGCGCAGGGCCACGGCCGTGCAGTCGGCCTCGTCGGGGCGGGGCGTGCCGGCCACGACGGTGCGGGACAGGGCGCGGCGCACGGGAGTGGTCAGGCCGAGGAACGGGGCGACGTCCTTCATGTACGCACGCATGGGCGCCGCCCGCTCGGGATCGGCGGCTGAGGCGTAGGTCACGGTCAGCCGTTCCAGCAGCGTGTCGGCGAGTTCGCTGCGCGGAACACCGACTGTTCCCGCACCTGTGACGCTCATGAGACGAACCATACGGCGATCACACATATTTGTCGGTTAGTGTCACCGGATGCTCGATGCCTCCACCCGCTCTGGCGGCACCGCCACGGCCCCGTCCCGGGCCGCGTCCGAGGCCTCTCCCCAGGCCACCACCACGTCGAAGCTCCCGGCCGCGGTGCCGTCCGGCACGGTCGCCGTCGCCGTACCGCCCGGATTCACCGCGCGCTGCGCGAGAGTCCTGCTCTCGCCGTGGTCACGGTTCTCCCTGCTCGTCGCGCTGCTGGTGGGCGCCGCGACGGCCATGCTGCTGTTCGAGCCCCAGCGGCTGCTGGCGCACGGCTGGCCGCCGCAGCTGAGCGGGGTGGCGGCGGCCGTCATGTTCGCGGTGGCGTACGGCCTGATCACCGTGGCGTTCGTGCCGCGTCCGCTGCTGAACCTGGCGGCGGGCGCGCTGTTCGGTTCGCAGCTGGGGACCGCGGCGGCCGTCGCGGGCACGGTGCTCGGCGCCGGACTCGCCTTCGGGCTGGGCCGGGTGCTGGGCCAGGACGCGCTGCGCCCGCTGCTGCGGGGCAAGGTGCTGCGGACCGTCGACCGCCAGTTCAGCCGGCACGGCTTCCGCTCGATGCTGGCGGTGCGGCTGTTCCCGGGCGTGCCGTTCTGGGCGGCCAACTACTGCGCCGCCGTCTCCCGCATGGGCTGGCTGCCGTTCCTGCTCGCGACGGCGCTCGGCGCGCTGCCGAACACCGCCGCGTACGTGGTCGCGGGCGCCCGCGCGTCGACGCCGACGTCGCCCGCCTTCCTGATCGCGATGGCCTTCATCGCCGTACCGGGCCTGGCCGGGGTGGTCATGGCCTGGCGCAAGCGTCACCACCTGCGCGACCGCTGACCGCCCGTCACACGGATTCCAGGATCATGGCGTTGGCCAGTCCGCCCGCCTCGCACATGGTCTGGAGGGCGTAGCGGGCGCCGCGCTCGCGCATCGCGTGCACGAGGGTGGTCGTCAGCCGGGTGCCGCTGGCGCCCAGCGGGTGGCCGAGCGCGATCGCGCCGCCGTGCACATTGACCTTGGCGAGGTCGGCGCCGGTCTCCTGCTGCCAGGCCAGGACCACGGCGGCAAAGGCCTCGTTGACCTCGAACAGGTCGATGTCGTCCATGGTCAGACCGGCCCGGCGCAGCACCTTCTCGGTCGCGGGGACGACGCCGGTGAGCATCAGCAGCGGGTCGGAGCCGGTGACGGCGAAGCTGTGCAGCCGGGCGAGGGGGCGCAGGCCGAGGCGGGCCGCGGTCTCCGCGGAGGTGATCAGGACGGCCGCGGCGCCGTCGTTGATCGGGCTGGCGTTGCCCGCCGTGACGTTCCACTCGATCTGCGGGAAGCGCTCCGCGAACGCGGGGTCGTGGTAGGCGGACCTGAGGCCGGCGAGGATCTCCGGCGTGCTGCCCGGGCGGACGCACTCGTCGCGGGCGACGCCGTCCAGGGGCGCCACCTCGGCGTCGAAGAGGCCGGCCGACCAGGCCGCGGCGGCCCGGTGGTGCGAGGAGACGGCGAAGGCGTCCATCCGCTCCCGGGTGAGGGACCACTCGGCGGCGATGAGTTCGGCGCTGATCCCCTGCGGAATCAGGCCGTCCGGGTAGCGCCGGGCGACTCCGGGGCCGAAGGGGTCCTGGCCGGCCCGGACGTTCGACCACATCGGCACACGGCTCATCGACTCCACGCCGCAGGCGACCGCGATGTCGTACGCGCCGGACATCACGCCCTGCGCCGCGAAGTGCACGGCCTGCTGGGACGAGCCGCACTGGCGGTCCACCGTGGTCGCCGGGACCGTCTCGGGGAATCCGGCCGACAGCACGGCGTACCGGGTGGTGTTCATGGCCTGCTCGCCGACCTGGTCGACGGTGCCGCCGATGACGTCGTCGATCAGTGCCGGGTCGACGCCGGACCGCTCGACGAGGGTGCGCAGGGTGTGGGCGAGGAGTTCGACGGGGTGGGCATGGGCGAGCGAGCCGTTCGGCTTGCCCTTGCCGATCGGGGTGCGTACGGCTTCGACGACGACTGCGTCACGCATGTTGCGGGCCTCCTCGGCCGCCGGGGCGAGCACCGGCTCGATCACCAGTGAGTAGGAAATCCGAACTCACCATAGCGTTGTGAGTTGGAAATTCAAACCCTCACCTATGCTGAGCCTCATGGCCGCCACCAAGGACCCGCGCCCCTGCTCGATCGCCGACGCCCTGGCACTGGTCGGCGAGAAGTACTCCCTGCTCGTCCTCAGGGAGGTCTGCCTGGGCAACGGGCGCTTCGACCAGCTGGTGCGCAACATCGGCGCCCCGCGGGACATCCTGGCGACCCGGCTGCGCCGCCTGGTCGACGCCGGGATCCTGACGAAGCGCGCCTACAGCGAGCGTCCGCAGCGCTTCGAGTACCGGCCCACCCAGGCGGGGCTCGAACTGGAGCCGGTGCTGCTGACGTTGATGGACTGGGGCAACCGCCATCTGCGCGCGGACGACCGCCCGATGGTGATCGAGCACCGCTGCGGCCAGGAACTCGTCCCGGTCGTCACCTGCCGGACCTGCGGCGACCCGGTACGGCACGAGGACCTGACGTCCCATCCGCAGAGCCCCGGATGGACGGTGTCGGGCCCGACGGCGGCGTGAGCGGGGTGTGGCGCCTGCGGGCCGCCGTTGGCTGTGAGCGCCCGCACCGCTCCGCGCCCGCCGGTGACTGTCGTGAGCGCCCGCGCCCCGCCGCCCGGCGCGGGCCGGTCGTGGACTGACGGGGCTGGACCGCGCCGCCGCCGGGGCGGCCGGTGAACCGCTCGGGAGGTTCCGCGGGCGCGGCGCCGCTCACCACGGGTGCCTCGCCAGGTACTCGGCGATCTCCTCCCGCTCCAGGGCTCCGTCCGCGACGACGACCCGATAGCGACGGGTCAGCGTGGCGCCGGGCGCCAGTTCCAGCTCGTCGTGGAAGGCCCAGGAGGGGGCGACGGCGGCGAACGGTTCGTTGCGGACGAACCAGTGGGCGGGGTGGGTTCCCCCGGCTCCGGTGTGGTCGTTCTCCGGGGCGTGCGCGAAGACCAGCGTCGCGTGCCCGTCGAGTCCGTCGTGCTCCCCCGAGTACGCCAGCCAGGCGGCCTGTTCACCCATCAGCGAGGGCCCCGCGCCGTCGGGTCCGAGGACACGGCCGCCCCGGAAGGACCTCGGTCCGCGCCAGAACAGCCCGGTGTAGCCGGCCATCTCGCGGCCGGCGGTGGTCGGGCTGCCGAACAGCAGCGGTTCGTCACGCCGGTTGGTGACGGCGCTCCTCCAGGTCAGCGCCCACGAGCCCGCGGCCGGGTCGGCGTCGTGCACCTCGATCCGGCGCACCTCGTCGGCCCACCGCTCACCGGAGTACGGGCGCCAGGTGAGCCGCTCGGCGATCACGGCGCGGGAGCCGTCCGAGGCGATGCCGTCGAAACCCTCGTGCGCCATCGACCCGACGCGCTCCGGAAGCGCGAGATACCCCTCGCCGTGCACATAGGTGTTGCCGCCCCACAGGTTCTGCCCGCAGAGGTGGGAGGCGGTCATCTGGAGGCCCTTGTGCCATCGGTGGTCGTTGGGCCGGTAGTCGGTGACGACGGCGCCCGCCAGGGTGCGCACCGGATGCAGATACGGCTTCGGGGCCTCCCAGGCCGACTCGGGCCGGTAGACGTAGCTGAAGAGGTCGATGCCGGTGGCGGTCTCGGTGACCGTGATCCGGTCGCCGTGCGCGTGGACGATCCGCAGGCCGGTCACGCGGACGCCTCCTGGCTCGGAACGGATCCGGGAGCGAGCGGCGCCCAGCCGGGGGCCCCGCCGTGCAGGGCGGTGTAGTAGGGGTCGCCGGGGCGGATGTCGCCGCGCCGCACCGTGGTGTCGGTGAACGCCGACTTGTACAGCGCGGTGACCAGTTCCAGACTCTTGCGGCCGTCCCGCCCGCTGCTGCGCGGCCGTTCGCCCGCGCGCATGCTCGCCACCAGCTCACGCAGCTGCGCCACGTGCGAACTGGGCACATCGGCACCGAAGTCCCGCCAGGCCGCGGCCTCCGACGCCGGCACGTCCGGAGCGGGGGTGATGCGCCAGTCGGCGTTGGCGTGCCCGTAGAGGTGTGTGAGTTCGACGGTGGCCCGTGCGCAGTCGATACGGATCCGGCTCACCTCGGCCGGGCTGAGGACGCTGTTCACCACCGTCGCCATCGCACCGTCGGCGAAGCGGACCAGGGCCGTGGAGACGTCCTCGGTCTCCACGTCGTGCACCAGCCGTCCGGTCATCGCGCGCACCTCGCTCCACGGCCCCAGCAGATCGAGCAGCAGATCCATCTGGTGGATGCCGTGCCCCATGGCGGGACCCCCGCCCTCGGTGCGCCAACGGCCGCGCCAGGGCACGGCGTAGTAGGCGGCGTCGCGGTACCAGGTGGTCTGGCAGTGCGCCACCAGCGGCCTGCCCAGGGCCCGTTCGGCGAGCAGTCGGCGCACATGCCGCGCCCCCGAGCCGAACCGGTGCTGGAAGACGACGGCGGCGTACGGGCCGCCCGCCGGCCCCTCGGCCGCCTCGACCGCGTCGAAGTCGGCGAGCGTGGGTACCGGCGGCTTCTCGCACCACACCCACGCCCCGGCGCGCAGCGCGGCGACGCTCTGCTCGCGGTGCAGCGTGGGCGGTGTGCAGATCGCGACGAGGTCGGGGCGCTGCTCGCGCAGCATCGTCGCCAGGTCGGTGTACGCGTGCGGGATCCCGCCGGCCGCGCAGAACGCCCGGACCGCCGCGCCGTCGACGTCGACCGCCGCCACCACCTCGGTCTCGCCCTCCTCGGCGAGTGCGGCCAGCGCGGGCAGCGTGGCGCCCCGGGCGATGGCGCCGGTGCCGACGACGGCGGTCCGCACGGGACGGCCGAGGAGCCGGGCGGCGGGCGACCGCGAGCCCCGGGGACGGTCCGAGGAGGAGGTCCCGGGCGTCTCCGGTGGCACGGGCTTCTCCGGTGTCGCGGGTGCGGACATCGACCTGATCAGCACTCCTTCGGGGCTCCCGGGTGCGTGACGAGCACATGGCAAGCGCTTTCCCCGCAGGCAACGTAGGCCCGGTGCCGAACTCGGTCAACACCCTGGGCCGATCACCGTGGAGGTCCGGGCAAACCCCTGTGTCGGGCCCGGTTCCCAGGGGCGCTACGCTGCCCCTCAACACACCTGATCACCGCGCGCGGGGGCTTGGTGTGTCCGTCGTCCGTTTTACGACCGGCACTTGGACTCCGAAACTTCATGTCTTGGTTCGAATCACTCATCCTCGGACTCGTCCAGGGGCTGACCGAGTTCCTTCCCGTGTCCTCCAGCGCGCACCTGCGCCTGACCGCGGCCTTCTCCGGTTGGGAGGACCCGGGCGCCGCCTTCACGGCGATCACACAGATCGGCACCGAGGCGGCCGTGCTGATCTACTTCCGCAAGGACATCGGCCGGATCACCGCCGCCTGGGTCCGCTCGCTCTACGACAAGGCGTGGCGGTCCGACCACGACGCCCAGATGGGCTGGCTGGTGATCGTCGGCTCGATCCCGATCGGTCTGCTGGGCGTGACGCTCAAGGACCAGATCGAGGGCCCGTTCCGTGATCTGCGGATCACCGCGACGATGCTGATCGTGGTCGGCGTGATCATCGGCATCGCCGACCGGATGGCGGCCCGCGACGAGAAGGGCGGCCGGCACCGCGCGCCGATCCGGCGCAAGGAGCTCAAGGACCTCGGCGTCCGCGACGGCCTGATCTTCGGCTTCTGCCAGGCCATGGCACTGATCCCGGGTGTCTCCCGCTCGGGGGCCACCATCAGCGGCGGCCTCTTCATGGGCTACCGGCGCGAGGCCGCGGCCCGCTACTCGTTCCTGCTCGCCATTCCCGCGGTGCTCGCCTCGGGTCTGTTCGAGCTGAACGACGCGATGGGATCCGGCCATGTGTCGTGGGGGCCGACGGCCTTCGCCACGGTGATCGCCTTCGTCACCGGTTACGCGGTCATCGCCTGGTTCATGAAGTTCATCTCCACCAAGAGCTTCATGCCCTTCGTCTGGTACCGCATAGCCCTCGGCATCGTCATCATCGTGCTCGTGTCCATGGGTGTGCTCAGTCCCCACGCGGCGGAGTCGTCCCACTGACCGGGGTGACCAACCACATACGGGTCGCGTAGCCGCCCGGTAGCGCAGGGTCAGTGCTTGCCCCTAGGCTGGCCTGCATGTCCCCTGACTCCGTGACCCCTGGTTCCGTGCGTTCCGCCGCCGAGGTGAACGAGAAGATCCGTGCGCTGTGGATGCGCGCGGGCGCCACGCTGTCGGCTCAGGAGCGAGCGGAGTACGAACTGCTGGTGGTCGAGTGGGCCGCCGCGATCCGCGGCGGGATCATCAAGGCCGCCTGAGGCACCGGCGCAGGATCCGCACCGTGGAGCACCTGACCGACGCGCCGCCCCGCCGCGGCCTGGTCGTCTTCCTCAACGGCACGTCCAGTTCGGGCAAGTCGAGCATCGCGGCGGAGCTGCTGCGCATGCTCGACGAGCCGTACTTTCACATGCCGGTCGACGCCTTCCACGCGATGCGCTCCGGCACTCCGGTCCCCCCGGACCGGCTGGACGCCGTCCTGCACCGGACCTGGCGGGGCTACCACCGGGCCGTCGCGGGCATGGCCGCGGCGGGCAACAACGTCGTGGTGGACCACGTCCTGAGCGCGGAGTGGCGGCTCGAGGACTGCCTGTCCCTGCTGGTGCCGGAGGACGTCGTGTTCGTCGGCGTGCACTGCGCCGTCGACGAACTGGAGCGCCGGGAGCGGGCGCGCGGCGACCGGCCCGCGGGTCTCGCCGCACGGCAGGTGCGGCAGGTGCACGCCCACGGCGTCTACGACATCGAGTGCGACACCGGCGTCCGGGACGCACACGAATGCGCCCGGCAGATCAAGGACTTCCTGCCCGCGAGACCCACGCCGACCGCCTTCCAGCGGCTGCGCGCGAGGATCTGACGCCGCCGCGGGGTGCCGGGCGGCGCTGTCAGCGGCCGCCCGACACCCGCAGTACCGCGCCGGTCGCGTACGACGCGTCCGGTGACATCAGCCAGGCGACGGCGGCGGCGATCTCCTCCGCTCTGCCGGGGCGGCGCAGTGGAATCGTGGTCGCCGCCCGCCGGGCGCGGTCCGGGGCGCCCATCCTGGCGTGGATCTCGGTGTCGATCACTCCGGGCGCGACCGCGTTCACCCGGATCCCGTCCGGGCCGAGCTCCTTGGCCAGGCCCAGCGTCAGGGCGTCGACCGCGGCCTTGGCCGCCGCGTAGTGGACGTACTCGCCGGGGCTGCCCAGTGTCGCGGCGGCCGACGACACGTTCACGATCACGCCGCTGCCGCGCGGGCACATGAGCTGAGCGGCCCGGCGTGAACACAGCAGCGTGCCGAGCAGGTTGACGTCCACGACCCGGCGCAGCTCGGCGGGATCCGTGTCCGCGAGCGGCCCCAGGGGGCCGGTCACTCCCGCGTTGTTCACCAGCCCGGTCACGGCCCCGAGCTGCCGCTCGGCGACCTCGAACAGCCGCTCCACGTCGGCCTCGACGGAGGTGTCCACCCGTACGGTCACACAGCGGGCCCCGGCACCGCGGATCGCGTCCGCGACGGAATCGGCGGCGGCGGAGTCCTGGACGTACCCCACCGCCAGGTCGTGCCCGTCCGCCGCGAGCCGCAGACAGGTCGCGGCGCCGATGCCTCGGCTGCCGCCCGTGACGACGGTGACGGGACGTGTCATGCCTGCCTCCTGGCGCTGCCGGGTCGGGAAGTCGATCAGCGTACCGCCCGCCGCCGGCCGCGGCGTCGCGCGGAGAGGAACGCGCGCGGTCACCCCGGCCGGGCGCGGCCGACGCCCCCTCCCGCGGTCCGCGATCAGGGGCCGCCGCGCCCGGAGCGGATCCGGAACGTCCGGGCAAGATGTCGCGAACCCGCCATGAAGCCCGCGCGGACCCGCGGATATCCCGGCACGCCCTCTTGGCTCGGCACCCCCCGTGCCCAACACTGAGCCGATGACGCAGCGCGTGGAGCTCGCCGCCGTGATGGACCGGCTCGCCGTCGACGGACTGATCACCGAATACGCCGTGGCAGTGGACGACGGCGACTGGGAGGCGTATCGGAATCTGTTCACCCCCGACGGACGGGCGGACTACCGGTCCGCAGGCGGTATCGAGGGGGATGCCGGTGCCGTCGCCGAGTGGCTCGCGGAGAGCCTGCGGCTGTTCTCCATGAGGCAGCATCTGATCGTCAACCGCCGGGTGCGTTTCGAGGTGCTGGAGCGGGACACCGGGGACACCGCACGGGTCCAGGCCGACTACGTCAATCCGATGCGCTTCGCCGGTGACGGCTCGGCGGCGCCCGACTTCGTGTGCGGCGGCCGGTACTCCTTCGGGCTGCTGCGCACGGACGACGGCTGGCGGCTGCGTGACGTGGTCGTCCGCGAGAAGTGGCGGCGGCTGCCGGACGGAGCCGGGGCCTCCCCGCAGGCCGAATGAGCCGACGCCCCCTGTACCGAGATCGTCTTCAGCGCGACACTGGACGCACGGGGTAGGGAGGCGCCGTATGACGATGCCGGGCCGATGGCTCGCCTCTCCGTGGCGGCGATCGGTGCTCGCCGTGGTGGCGGGCGCGCTGCCCATGGCGGCCTTCCCCGCGCCGTCGCTGTGGTGGTTCGCCCTGGTCGGCCTGGTCCCCTGGATCCTGCTCGCCCGCGCCGCGCCGACCGGCCGGCGGGCGCTGTACGACGGCTGGTGCGGCGGGTTCGGGTTCGTGTTGGCGGTGCACCACTGGCTGCTGCCGAACCTGCACGTGTTCACGTTCGTGATAGCGGCACTGCTCGGGGCGCTGTGGGCGCCCTGGGGGTGGCTCGTGCGCCGCTTCCTGGCCGGCACACCCTCGGCGGGCCGGATCACGGCCGCGCTGCTGGTCCTGCCCGCGGGCTGGCTGGCGGTGGAGCTGGTCCGCTCCTGGCAGGGGCTCGGCGGTCCCTGGGGCATGCTCGGAGCCAGCCAGTGGCAGGTGGCGCCCGCGCTGCGGCTGGCGTCGCTGGGCGGGGTGTGGCTGCTCAGCTTCCTGCTGGTGCTGGTCAACGTCGCCGTCGCCGTCCTCGTCGCGGTGCGCGAGGCACGGGTACCCGCGGTGGCGGGGCTGGTCGCGACCGCGGCGGCCGGCTCGGCGGCCTGGACGTGGTCGCCGCGCCCCGAGGTGCAGAGCCACGCGCGGGTGGCAATCGTCCAGCCCGGGATCGTCGACGACGGCACCGGCAGCGCCGACCGGCGGTTCGACCGCGAGGAGCGGCTGACCCGGCAGCTCGCCGGGCAGGACGTCGACCTGATCGTCTGGGGCGAGAGCAGCGTCGGGTACGACCTGGGCGACCGCCCCGACCTGGCACGACGCATCACCGCACTGTCGCGCGAGACGCAGGCGCCGATCCTGGTCAACGTGGACGCGCGGCGCTCGGACCGGCCCGGCATCTACAAGAGCTCGGTCCTGACCGGCCCCGAGGGCCTGATCGGCGAGCGCTACGACAAGATGCGGCTGGTCCCCTTCGGCGAGTACATACCCGCCCGGTCGCTGCTCGGCTGGGCGACGTCCGTCGGCGAGGCGGCGGGCGAGGACCGCAGGCGCGGCACCGCGCAGGTGGTGATGGACGCCGGTGACGGGCTGCGGATCGGGCCGATGGTGTGCTTCGAGTCGGCGTTCCCCGACATGAGCGGCCACCTCGCGAGGGACGGTGCCGACCTGCTCGTCGCCCAGTCCGCGACGTCCACGTTCCAGCGGAGCTGGGCACCGGCCCAGCACGCCTCGCTGGCCGCGCTGCGCGCCGCCGAGTCCGGGCGCTCCATGGTGCACGCGACACTGACCGGTGTCTCCGCGGTCCACGGGCCGCAGGGACAGCGGATCGGCGACTGGATCGGCACCGACGCCAGTACGGCACGGGTCTACGAGGTCCCGCTGGCCGACGGCGTCACCCCGTACGTCCGCTTCGGCGACTGGCCGGTGTACGGGGCGCTGCTGGTGCTGGCGGCCTTCGCCGTCAGCGAAGGGACGCGGGTGACCCGGCGACCGCGGAACGCTCCAGGACGGCCAGTACCACCCGCTCGCACAACTCGTGGGTCGCCAGCGCGTCCCGGGCGCTGAGCGGCCGGCCGGCCCGCACCGCGTCGAGGAAGCCCAGCACCGCCTGCTCGATACCGCGCTGCCGGGCCACCGGCACCCAGTCGCCGCGCCGTCGCACCGTGGGCTGGCCCTTGTGGTCGATCACCTCGGCGAGGTTGAGCACCTGCCGCTTGCTGTCCTGCCCGGACACCTCGAGGATCTCCTCGTTGGAGCCGCTGAGCCGGTTCATCACACCGAGCGCGGTGAATCCGTCCCCGGCCAGTTGCAGCACCACGTGGTGCAGCAGCCCGTCGCGGACGCGGGCCCGCACGGTCACGTCGTCGATGTCGCCCGGCACCAGGAAGCGCAGTGTGTCGACGACGTGGATGAAGTCGTCGAGGATCATCGTGCGCGGCTCCTCCGGGAGCCCCACCCGGTTCTTCTGCATGACCACGAGGTCGCGCGGATGCTCGGCGCACTGCGCGTAGGCCGGTGCGTGCCGCCGGTTGAAGCCGACGGCGAGGCCGACGCCGCGCTCCTCGGCCAGCGCCACCAGCCGCTCGGAGTCGGCGAGGTCGTAGGCCAGCGGCTTGTCGACGTACGTCGGCACACCCGCCTCGATCAGTCGGGCGACGATCTCGGGGTGCGCGGTGGTCGGCGCGTGCACGAAGGCGGCGTCGAGGCCCGCGGCCAGGAGGTCGTCCAGGGTGGTGTGCCGCCGGGCGGCCGGCAGGTGGAGGGCGTCGGCGACCCGCGTGAGGGTGGCCGGCGTCCTGGTCTGCAGATGCAGTTCGATGCCGGGCTGGGCACCGAGCACCGGCAGATACGCCTTCTGCGCTATGTCACCGAGTCCGATGCAGCCGACCTTCACCTGGGCTCCTTCACCGCTTGCCTGTTCCGACGGAAGCATACGGCCGCTGCGGGGGCCGCCAGTCGGCGATGCCGTCGAAGCTGCGCAGGAACAGCGCGGGTCCCGCCTTCGACAGGGCGGCCATCGCGGCGTTGCGCACGGCGATGCCCGCGCGGTTGCTCATCATGTTCAGCCGGGCGACCCTGACGGCCTGGCGGGCGACGGCGGTCGTCCGGGGCAGGCGGGCGGCGGTGTAGGCGGCGAGGTCGTCGCTGTGCCAGGCGAGCACGATCGCGTCCTCGACGGCCTGGTTGCCGCCCTGGCCGAGGTTCGGCGGCATGGCGTGGGCGGCGTCGCCGACCAGGGCGACCCGGCCGCGGTGGTACGCCGGCAGCGGCCGGGCGAGATGGTGGACGTCGTGGCGCAGGACGTCCTCGGGGCGGACGGCGGCGAGCACGGCGGGGATGGGCTCGTGCCAGTCGCCGAACAGGCGCAGGAGTTCGGCCCGCTCGTCGTCGGGCGCGTGCAGCCCTGCGGGCGCGACGGCGGCGGCGTACGCGTAGACCCGCCCGTCCTTGAGGGGGTGCGTGCCCCAGATCCGGCCGCGGCCCCAGGTCTCGTGCGAGGCGAACTCGACGCCGGGCAACGGGACGACCACGCGCCAGGTGGTGAAGCCGGCGTGGACGGGTCCGGGGTGCGCCGGGAAGAGCGTCCGGCGTATCCCGGAGTGGATGCCGTCGGCGGCCACGACCAGGTCGGCGGTCAGTTCGCCGTCGGGGGTGGTGACACGGGCGGGCCGGTCGGTGCCGCCGGGGTCGACCAGGGCGGCCGGGGCGTTCGTGAGGACGGCGCCCCTCGGGAGCCGGGCGGTGAGGGCGTCGACCAGTGTGGCGCGGTGCAGCAGGACCAGCGGTTCGCCGAAGCGCTCGGTTGCCGCGGCGGCGTCGGACCGCGACAGCCGGCGCCCGCCGGGGGTGCGCAGCCCTCCGGGTCCCTGCCACGCGGCGAGGTGGCGGATCTCGTCGCCGACGCCGATCACGTCCAGCGCCCGCAGGGAGTTGGGGGCGAGTGAGAGGGCGGAGCCCACCGGTGCCGACGAAGGGGCGCGTTCCAGCACGGTGACCTGCCGGCCGACCTGGTGCAGGGCGACGGCGGCGGTCAGCCCGCCGATGCCGCCGCCGACGACCACGGCTCGGCGCGGCTTCGACGACTGTGTCATGGCTGCTCCTCGTGGCTCAGGGGTGTGCCGCGCTCACCTTCACTACATCCGTAGTGTCGATGTCGCCGACTGTACTACAGGCGTAGTCGCCGAGGTAGGTTGATCCCATGCCCGCACACAGCACGGGCGCGTCGCGCGCCGAAGTCGTCGCCGACACGGCCCTCGCCCTGCTCGCCGAACGCGGTATGCGCGGTCTGACCCACCGCGCCGTGGACGAGGCCGCCGTGCTCCCGCCGGGCTCCACCTCGAACGTGGCCCGCACCCGGCAGGCACTGCTGGAACTCGCGGTGCGCAGGCACGCCGAGCGGGAGGCACGCGTGCTCGCGCTGCACGAGACGCCGGATCCGGACGGCGGACCCGACGCACTGGTGGACGGGCTGGCCCTGGCCGTCCACCGCTCCCTGACCCGCAACCGGGAACTGCTCGTCGCACGCTACGAACTCGCCCTGGAGGCCACCCGCCGCCCCGAACTGCGGGCCTACTACGACGCCATCGGCGCCCGCTACGGCGACCGGCTCACCGCGCTCGTCGCGGCGCTGGGCTCCACCGATCCCGCACGGCACGCCCTGTCCCTGGTGGCCTGGGCGGACGGACTCATGTTCAGCTGCGTCGCCGGGTCCTTCAGCCAACGGGTGCCGACCCTGGACGAGGTGCGCACGGGTCTGCGGGAACTGCTCGCCGGGATGCTCGGCACGGCCGCACCGCTGCGCCGGTGAAACTCCTGGCGGTTTCGGCCCCGTTGCGCCACGATGCGCGGATGACGACCGAACGCCGCGAGCCGGCCCAGAACGCCGACGAACGCACCATGCTGGAGGGCTGGCTGGACTACCACCGGCAGACCCTGGCGTGGAAGTGCGAGGGATTGAGCGACGCCCAGCTCAGGACCGCGTCCGCGGAGCCGTCCGAGCTGTCCCTGATGGGGCTGGTGCGGCACATGGCCGAGGTGGAGCGGGGCTGGTTCCGCAAGGTGCTGGTCGGCGACGACCCCGGGCCGATCTACTGCACCGAGGAGGACCGCGACGGGGAGTTCCATCTCACCGACGCGGACACCTGGCAGGAGGCGTACGCCACCTGGCAGGCCGAGATCGGCTTCGCCCGGCACAACGCGTCCGGCTTCGCGCTGGACGATCTGTCCAAGGGCCGCAGCCGGTACACCGGCGAACCGTTCAACCTGCGCTGGATCTACACGCACATGATCGAGGAGTACGCCCGCCACAACGGCCACGCGGACATCCTCCGCGAGCGCATCGACGGCGCGACCGGCGACTGACGTCACCCTCGGCGAGCCCGCACCCCTCGCACGGGCGCCGGGATCACCCGTCCGGAGCAACCTGGGCTTGTCCATCCGGCCCGGACCGGCCGCAAGCAGCAGAGTTGCGCGGGTGCATCGAACGACGACGACCGCGACGCTCCTGGTCACCATGGCCGCTTCGGCCCTGGCCGGCTGCACGACCGTGCACCGCCCGGCCGCGCCCGGCCCGGCCGGCCCGCAGACCCAGTCTCCGGCCACCCGCCCGGACGGCCGGACCCAGCCGCAGATCGTGCAGGCGCCGGCCCGCGAGGCGCTGGAACGGATCGGACCGTCCCGGCATCCCCGGCCGACGGCGCCCACGGCACCCGTGACCTCCTCGGAGCCCGGCCGTACGACCGTCCCGGCACCGCCGAAGGAGGCCGAGCCGCGCGTGCCGCGCGAGCCCTCGCAGCCGGCGCGGTCCCCGTCCGCCCGGGTCCCGGACACGTCCGGCGCCCTGCGCGAGACCACCGATGTGTGCGCACTCGGCAGGGACTACGGCGGCTGGCGATCGGACAGCCCCCAGGCGGTGATCTGCGAGCGGACGTACCGCCGTTGACCGCGCACGCCGGGCCCGCGGCCCGGGCGGGCGCCGTCCGTCACGGCCGCTGTCTGGGCGGCCCCCACGCGCCGTCGGCCGCTCCGCCCTCCCCCAGCCGCGACTCCAGCCGCCCGATCGCCGCCCTCACGCCCGCGCCGTAACTGTCGTCGGCCAGGGCGCCGGCCGCGCCGCGGGCCCGGTGCAGATGGGTACGCGCGTCCTCCGAGCGGCCGAGCTTGACGTAGTCGGCGGCCAGGTTGAGGTGCAGGGAGGGGTAGAAGGAACGGGCGGCGAGGGCGCCCTCGGGCGCGGTGAGCCGGTTGTCCGTGAGCTCCCGGGCGGCCGTCAACGCCCTCAGGTCCCAGGCCAGTTCGTCGGCGGGGTCGTCCTGCGCGTCGGCCATGTAGTGCGCCAGGGTGCAGCGGTGCAGCGGGTCCCCGTCCTCGCCGATCTCCGCCCACAGGTTCAGGAAGCGCCGCCGGGCCTCCTCGCGGTCACCCGCGTGGTGCAGCATGACGACCTGCCCGATCCGTGTCATCACGGCATCCGGCGCCGCCTGTTCCTGTCGCTCAGCCACCGCGCCTCCCGGCCCTCACCGTTCGTCCGATCACTGCCGACGCTAACCGCAGCCCCGGACAATCCCGGCGAGGCGGGGCCGACCCGGCGGGGCCGGCCCATCGGGGACGCGCGGGCCGGTCCGGGTCAGCCCAGGTTCGGGATGCGCCAGTCGATCGGCTCGTGCCCCTGCCCGGCGATCGCCTCGTCGATCTGGGTGAAGGGGCGGGAGCCGAAGAACTTCTTCGCCGACAGCGGCGAGGGGTGCGCGCCCTTCACCACCACGTGGCGGGTCTCGTCGATCAGCGGGAGCTTCTTCTGCGCGTAGTTCCCCCAGAGCACGAAGACCGCCGGGTCGGGGCGGTCGGCCACCGCGCGGATCACCGCGTCCGTGAACTTCTCCCAGCCCTTGCCCTTGTGCGAGTTGGCCTCGCCGGCCCGCACCGTGAGCACCGCGTTGAGCAGCAGCACGCCCTGCCGGGCCCACGGCATCAGATAGCCGTTGTCCGGGATCGGCAGACCGAGTTCCTGCTCCATCTCCTTGTAGATGTTGCGCAGGGAGGGCGGGGTCCGCACACCGGGACGCACGGAGAAGCACAGGCCGTGTCCCTGGCCCTCGCCGTGGTACGGGTCCTGGCCGAGGACCAGGACCTTGACCTGCTCGTACGGCGTGGCGTCCAGCGCGGCGAAGACCTCCTCGCGCGGCGGGTAGACGGGACCCTTCGCCCGCTCCTCCTCGACGAACTCCGTCAGCTCCTTGAAGTAGGGCCTGTGCAGTTCGTCGCCCAGAACCCCACGCCAGGACTCGGGCAGCATGGCGATGTCGGTCACGTCAACTTCCTTACGGTGTGCGGTCGCTTCCTGGGCACAGAACCTACCGGCGGCCACTGACAACCGGGGCCGCGGGCCGCCTCACCAGCTCGTCTTGCGGTACAGCTCCCACACCATCATGATCGTCGACGGGTCGAGCGCACGCTCCCCGCCGGCGATCTCCTCGCTCGCCGCGACGTACTGCTTGCCCTGCCACAGCGGCAGCAGCCGCGCGTCGTCGACGAGGATCTCCTGGGCCTCCTCGAACTCGCGCTCCACCTGGGCGCGGTCGCTCTCCTCGCGGGAGCGGGGCAACAGCTTCTTGGTGATCTCGGACGCCGGGTAGGGCGTGCCGAGCGCGTTCTCCTCACCGACGAAGGGCGCGATGTAGTTGTCGGCGTCCGGGAAGTCGGGGAACCAGCCCCGGCCGAACACCGGGTACTCGCCCTTCTGGTAGCCCTCGACGTAGGTGGCCCAGGGCCGGCTCTTGAGCGTGATCTCGAACAGGCCCGATGCCTCCAGCTGCCGCTTCAGCTCCCGGAACAGCACGGCGGTCTCGGATCCGTAGCGGTCGGTGGTGTACCAGAGCGTGAGCGGCACGGGTTCGGTGATGCCGGCCTCGGCGAGGTACGCGCGGGCCTTGTCGGCGTCGGGGTCGCCGTAGTCGTCGAAGAAGCCCGTGGTGTGGCCGGTCAGGCCCTTGGGGACCATCGAGTACAGGGGGTCGACGGTGTCCTTGTAGATCTTGTGGGCGATGGTCGCCCGGTCGACGACCTGGGCGATCGCCTTGCGCACGGCGGGCTTCGCGGCCCATTCGTCCTTGGGGTTGAACACCAGGTAGCTGATGTCGGTGCCCGCGCCCTCGACCAGCTGCAGCTCGTCGGCGTCCTCGCCCTCCAGGGCGACGATGTCGTCGGCGGCGAGACCTCGGTAGGTCACGTCGACGCTGTGGTCCCGCAGCGCCCCGACCATGGCCTCGGAGTCCTGGAAGTAACGTATGGTCACCGAGCCGTTCCGGCGCTCGGCGTAGCCCTTGTACCGCTCGTTGCGGACGAGTTCGGCCCGCTCCCCCTTGGCGTAGGACGCGAGGGTGTACGGCCCGGACCCGCTGACGGCGGCGTCCTTGCGCAGCGCGTCGGCCGGGTAGTCGTCGGGGTCGACGATGGACATGGCCGGGGTGGCGAGCACGAACGGGAACGTGGCGTCTGCGGTCTTCAGGTGGAAGACCACCTCACGGTCGCCGAGCGCCTGGACCCGGTCGAGGCTGCCCAGCAGACCGGCCGGTCCGCCCGGTGCGCCGATGGTCCTGATCCGGTCGATGGAGTGCTTGACGGCCCGTGCGTCGATCCCGTCGCCGTTGGAGAACGTCAGGCCCTCGCGCAGTTCGCAGCGGTAGGTCCGGTTGGTGGCGTCGGTGAAGCCGCAGCTGTCGGCGGCGTCGGGCTGGGGCGTGGTGGCGCCGTTGGGGTAACTCAGGAGCGTCTGGTAGACGTTCCGGAACAGTTCCCAGGAGCCGTCCCAGGAGGCGGCCGGGTCCAGCGTGCTCGGGGCGCTCGTGGTCCCGACGACGATCGGTTCCTCGTCACCGCCATCGCCGTCCGAGAACATACTGCATCCGGCCACCATGGCCATCGATGCGATCGCGGCCACCTGCCGAAGGCCTCGGTTCCGGTTGAACACGCGCACGCTCCTCGATCCGCCATGCCAAGGGTTGGCAGACCCTACCGCAACGTTCGACGCCCTGAAGCGCCCTTTCCCGGGGTCCTTGATCAGCATCTTCATGACGACGTTGTCATCGGTCAGAGTGTCGTCCGGACACGGGCAGGGGCGCCTCTTCCGTCAAGAAATTCGCGTCACACGAAGCTTCGACGGTAGGAGGCGCCCCTGTCGGTACGGCCGGATCAGCTCACCCCACGCCGGCGTTCAGGAAGATGCCGCCGTCGACCACGAGGGTCTGTCCGGTGATCCAGTCGGCCTGGTCCGAGGTGAGGAAGGCGGCGGCGCCGCCGATGTCGGCGGGCACACCGAGCCGGCCCAGCGGATAGGCCGCGGCCGCCTCCGCCTCCCGGCCCTCGTACAGGGCCTGGGCGAACTTGGTCTTCACCACGGCGGGGGCGATGGCGTTGACCCGTACACCGGGCGCGAACTCGTGCGCCAGCTGCAGCGTCAGGTTGATCATCGCGGCCTTGCTGATGCCGTAGGCGCCGATGAAGGGCGAGGCGGAGACGCCCGCCACGGAGGCGATGTTGACGATCGCGCCGCCGTTGTCCTTCTGCCAGGCGTGCCAGGTCCGCTGCGCGAAACCGAGCGCGGAGACCACGTTGGTCTCGAACACCTTGCGCGCCACCCCGAGGTCGAGGTCGGCGATCGGCCCGAACACCGGGTTCGTGCCGGCGTTGTTGACCAGGTAGTCGACCCGGCCGAAGACCTCCATGGTGCGCTCGACGGCCTCGGCCTGATGGTCCAGGTCGTGGGCCTTGCCGGCGACGGCGAGGACGCGGTCGGCGCCGAGCTTCTCGGCGGCCTCCTTCAGGGCTTCCTCGCCCCGGCCGGTGATGCAGACGCGGTCGCCGCGTGCCACCAGGGCCTCGGCGACGCCGTAGCCGATACCGCGGCTGGCGCCCGTGACGAGCGCGACCTTGCCCGAAAGCTCCGGGAGTTCCATGTCCGAGATCCCCTTAGTCGAGCGGTCCGCCGGCGACGTACAGCACCTGGCCGGAGACGAAGCCGGCCGCGTCGCCCGTGAAGAAGGCGATGGCGTTGGCGATGTCGTCGGGCTCGCCGACACGCTGCACGGGGATCATGGTGGCGGCGGCGGCCTTGAAGTCCTCGAAGCCCATGCCGACGCGCTCGGCGGTGGCGGCGGTCATGTCGGTGGCGATGAAGCCGGGGGCGACGGCGTTGGCGGTGACGCCGAACTTGCCCAGCTCCTTGGCGAGGGTCTTGGTGAAGCCCTGGAGGCCGGCCTTGGCGGCGGAGTAGTTGACCTGGCCGCGGTTGCCGAGGGCGGAGGACGAGGAGAGGTTGACGATACGGCCGAAGCCGGCGTCCACCATGTGCTTCTGGCAGGCCTTGGACATCAGGAAGGCGCCGCGCAGGTGCACGTTCATGACGGTGTCCCAGTCGGCGACACTCATCTTGAAGAGCAGGTTGTCGCGGAGCACGCCCGCGTTGTTGACGAGGATCGTCGGCGCGCCGAGCTCCTCGGCGACGCGCGCGACGGCCGCCTCGACCTGGGCCTCGTCGGACACGTCGCAGCCGACCGCGACGGCCCTGCCGCCGGCCGCGACGATCTTCTCCACGGTGTCCTTGCAGGCGGCCTCGTCGAGGTCGAGCACGGCGACCGCGCGGCCCTCGGCCGCCAGGCGTACGGCGGTGGCGGCACCGATGCCGCGCGCGGCACCGGTGACAACGGCGACCCGCTGCTCAGTGGTGGACATTGCTGTTTCTCCTCGCCCTTGGATGCGGCTCAGCGGGACGCCCTCCGATGAGCGACCGCTTAGTACCTTCAGCAGACGTGACGCTAGAAGCCCTGGCACCCGGTGTCAACGGCCCATCGGGTGCATGTGATCCATCACCTCACCAGCAGGTCGAGCAGCCGCTCGGTCTCGGCGGCCGGATCCGCGGTCAGTCCGGTGTGCACCGGACCGGGCTGCACGACCGTCGAGCGCGGCGCGATCAGCCAGCGGAAACGCCGGCCCGCGTCGTCGCCCGCCGCCTGCCCGGCCGCCGCTCCCCCGGCGCAGACGCCCTCCACGGCGCGCAGCGCGGCACGCACGCCGGGCAGGTCCACGCCGGGGTCGAGAGCCAGCAGCCGGGCCTCGTCGAGATGCGTGCGGGCACCGACGTAGGACTTGGCACGGCAGTAGACGAGGACTCCGGCGTTGACGCACTCCCCCCGTTCGATGCGCGGGACGATCCGCAGCAGTGCGTATTCGAAGACGTGCCGGTCGCTCACCGGACCCCCTGGATGCGTTCGTGGACGGCGGCGGCGCGCGCGAGCAGGGGCTCGGCGTAGGCCCGCCGGAGGGCGTCGGTCGTCTCGAAGCCGGGTTCGCCGGCCAGCCAGGCTTCCGGGATCTGCGCGGTGACCTCGGCGAGGAGGTCCTCGGTGACGCGCGGGGCCAGCTCCGCGGCGGCCGAGCGCACATCCGGCTCGAACGGGCGCAGCGCGTGGTCGGAGGCGTCGTAGGGGCGGGCCGCGGAGGTCTGCGCGCCGGGCCAGTTGTGGTGCCAGATCATCGTGGCGCCGTGGTCGATGAGCCAGAGCTCGCCGTGCCGCATCAGCAGGTTGGGGTTGCGCCAGGAGCGGTCGACGTTGTTCACCAGCGCGTCGAACCAGACGATCCGTCCCGCCTCCTCGGGGCCCACGTCGAAGGCGAGGGGGTCGAAGCCGAGCGCGCCGGACAGGAAGTCCATGCCGAGGTTGGTGCCGCCGCTGGACTTCAGCAGCTCCTGCACCTCCTGGTCGGGCTCGCCGAGCCCGAGGACCGGGTCGAGTTCGACGGTGACCAGGCGCGGCACCCGCAGGCCCAGCCGGCGGGCCAGTTCGCCGCAGACCACCTCCGCGACGAGCGTCTTGCGGCCCTGGCCGGCGCCGGTGAACTTCATGACGTACGTCCCGAAGTCGTCGGCCTCGACGAGTCCCGGCAGCGAGCCGCCCTCACGCAACGGCGTGACGTAGCGGGTCGCGATGACTTCCTTGAGCATCGCCCCAGGCTACTGGGGCGTTCGTGACGGCTGGGGCGCCACCCGTCGGGTCGTGACCTCGATCGGGTCAAGAACCGCGTGGCGACTGAACCGGGACGTGTCCCGACCCGTACTGCTGGACATCACATGTCGACGAAGGGAACGCCAGCATGTCCGGTGAAACGCTCGCATCGCGTCACTCGGTGTCAGGTCCTGCCCGTCGCACCGTGATGGCCGCCGCCGGGGCCGCGGGGCTCGCCGCCGCGCTGGCCGCGTGCGGGTCGGAGGACTCCTCCGACACCGGTTCCGGCGCCGTCTCCGGCGAAGTCCTCGGCCGGACGTCCGACGTTCCCGAGGGCGGCGGGAAGGTCTTCGGCGACGTGGTGGTCACCCAGCCGGTGGCGGGGGAGTACAAGGCGTTCTCCTCGAAGTGCACCCACCAGGGCTGCGCGGTGAAGGACGTCAGGGACGGCGTCATCATCTGCCCCTGTCACGACAGCCGGTTCTCCGCGACCGACGGCAGCGTCAAGCAGGGCCCGGCCACCCAGCCGCTGGACGAGCGGCGGATCGCCGTGGAGGGGGACGAGATCAGGACGGCGTGACGGTCAGCGGGCGACCGGCCGCCGCAGGCAGCCCAGCACCTCCTCGGTGGTCGCGAGGGTGGCGACCAGGGCGAGGGTGTGACGGATCATCACGGGGGTGTAGTCGGCGGGCACCCCTGCGATGGCGTCGGTCGGCACGACGGCCGTGTACCCCCGGTTGACGGCGTCGAAGACCGCGTTGGGGATCGCGACGTTCGCGGAGACGCCGGTGACGATCACCGTGCGGCAGCCGAGGTTGCGCAGCAGGGGGTCGACGTCGGTGCCCTGGATGGGCGACAGTCCGTGCAGCCGGCGTACGACGAAGTCCTGCTCGGTGACCTCGATCGGGGGTGCGACACGTACCGCCGTGGTGCCGGACAGCTGCTGGACGGGGAGGCGTTCGGCGGCGCGGAACAGCCGGGCGTTGCGGCCCGCGCCGCGGCCGTCGGGGCGGCGTTCGGCGATGGCGTGGATCACCTGGACGCCGCTGTCGTGCGCGGCGGCCACCAGCCGGGCGACGTTGGCGAGGGCGCCCGAGGAGCGGACCTGCCGGGCCAGCTCGGGCAGGGCGCTGTCCGGGCCGACGACGCCCTGCTGGCACTCGACGGTGAGCAGGACGGTGACGGCGGGGTCGAGGAGTTCGCTGAGACGTTCGCGGGACGACATGGTTCCCCCTCGTCGCGGGCGGATGCAGTAGCGGTGGGCCGAACCACCATTGCACGGGGACGCAAGACGATCCATGCTTTTCTGACGTACCGTCAGATGTAGTTCTCTCGAGGAGAATCGCATGACAGCCACTCAGCGCCGGGGCCGGAAGATCATGATGACGCCCGGCGAGCTGGACGAGTTCCTCACCTCCCAGCGCACCTGCCGGGTCGCCACGGTGTCGGCCGACGGCGCCCCGCACGTGAGCACCCTGTGGTTCGCCTGGGACGGCACCTCGATGTGGCTGTACTCCGTGGTGCGCAGCAAGCGGTGGGCCGATCTGCGCCGCGACCCGCGGGTGGCCGTCGTGGTCGACACGGGCGAGGAGTACGACGAACTGCGCGGCGCGGAGCTGTCCGGGGCCGTGGAGTTCGTCGGCGAGAGCCCTCGCACCGGCGAGCTGCACGCCGAACTCGACCTCCCCGAGACGCTGTTCGCCCGCAAGAACTTCGGCCTGGAGGAGATGCCGCACGACGGGCGGCACGCCTGGGTGCGACTGACTCCGCAGAAGATCGTCTCCTGGGACTTCCGCAAGCTGGGCGCTCCGTAAGGGCTTCAGGAGACGCCGACTCGTTCCCCCGCGGCGCGCAGTGCCTCGACCGCCGCCCGGATCGACGGGCGGCGGTCGGCGTCCGCCCGCCAGACCACGTACACATGCCGGCGCACCCGCTGCCGCAACGGCCGGGTGACCACCCCGTCCGGCACCGGGTGGCGGCCGAGCAGCGGGGCGATGCACACCCCGAGCCCGGCCGCGACGAGCCCGAGCTGGGTGTGCGTCTCGGCGGCGCGGTGGCCGACGATCGGCTCGATGCCCCGCGACCGCAGGGTGAACATCAGCCACTCGTGGCAGAACTCGCCGTCCCCCCACGTGATCCACTCGTCCTCCGCGAACTCCCCGAGGTCGACCTCGTCGCGGTCGGCGAGGCGATGGCCGGCGGGCATCGCGACATCGGCGGGATCGTCCAGGATCGGTGCCTTGACGAGGCCGCCGGGCAGCGGCATCGGCTTGTTGTACCAGTCGAGGACGACCGCGAGGTCGAGGTCGCCGCGCACGACGCCCCTGACCCCCTGCTCCGGTTCCAGCTCGCAGGAGCGCAGCCGCAGCGCGGGATGCGCGACGCGCAGTGCGGCGAGCGCGACGGGGAACAGTCCGCGCGCGGCGGTCGGGAACGCCGACAGGCGCAGGTCGCCCACCACCTGTCCGCGCTGCGCCTCCAGGTCGGACTGGGCGAGCTCGACCTGGGACAGGATCCGCGCCGCGTGCTGGGCGAGCAGCCGCCCGGCGTCGGTGAGCCGCACGCCGCGTCCGTGCTTGGCGAGCAGCCGCTGGCCCACCTCCCGCTCCAGTTTGGCCATCTGCTGGGAGACGGCCGAGGTGGTGATGTGCAGCCCCTCGGCCGCGCCGCTCACCGATCCGTGCCGGGCGAGGGCGTCCAGGGTGCGCAGGCGCTCCAGACTCAACATGTAAGCGATGCTACGAGATACAGCGTGCGAATTCTCGATTGTGCTACGAAGTCCGCTCCCCCATCGTTGCTGTCATGACCACCGCCGTGACCACCCGCACGCCCGTCCGCACCCCCGCCCGCTCCCGCCGCCGTCTCGACTGGCGGCTCCGCTTCGCGGCGCTCTCGCTGGTCTGGGGCTTCAGCTTCCTGCTCATCAAGGTGGGCACCGAGGGCTACGCCCCCTTCCAGGTCACCCTCGGCCGGCTGCTGTTCGGCACCGCGGTGCTCGCGGCGGTGATGGTCGTGAAGCGGGAGCGGCTGCCGCGCGGAGCACACACCTGGGGGCATCTCACGGTCGCCGCACTCCTGCTGAACGCGCTGCCCTTCTCCCTGTTCGCCTACGCGGAGCTGACCATCCCGTCCACGCTCGCCGGCATCTGCAACGCCACCTCGCCGCTGTGGGGCATGGCCCTGTCGCTGGTGGCGCTCTCCGAGGACCGGCCGACCCGGGTCCGGGTGGCCGGACTGGGCCTCGGCTTCCTCGGTGTGCTGACGGTGCTCGGCGCCTGGCAGGGCTTCAACGGCGTCGAGCCCACCGGCACCGCGCTGGCTCTGCTGGCCTCACTCAGCTACCCGATCGGCTGGATCTACGTCCGCCGCACACTGGCGTCGTCCGGCGACTCGCATCTGTCCCTCACCGGGGCGCAGTTGCTGCTCGCGACATTGCAACTGGCGGTGGTCACCCCCCTGTTCACGGCTGCGCCGGACCGCTTCCCCCTCGTCCCGCTGCTCGCCGTGGTCGCGCTCGGCGCGCTCGGCACGGGTCTCGCCGTGCTCGTCCAGTACGGCCTGGTCGCCGAGGTCGGCCCGACCACGGCCCAGATGGTCACGTACTTCATCCCCGTCATCGCCACCGCCGCGGGAGTCGCGATCCTCGGCGAGTCGCTCACCTGGTCGACACCGGTCGGCGCGGCGATCGTGCTGGCGGGGGCGGCGCTGACCCAGGTGCGGAGGTCCTGACCCGGGAGCGGAGGTCCTGAGCCGGTGGCCGACGGCGGCCGTCCGGTCGCCGTGCCGAACCGCGGCCGTCCGGTCGCCGTGCCCAGCCGCAGCCGGTGGCCGTCGGCGGGGCGCGGCCCGGTCTCCCGGACCGGGGCGACGCGGCCACCACTGCCCCGGTCCACCCGCGGCGGCGCCTGGACGGCGCAGGCCCGCACGTGGGCTGGTCAGACGTAGCTGCGCACCGGCGCCGGACGGACGGCGGCGGCGATCGCCTCCGCCAGTGGGCCGGCCTCGCCCTCGGTCAGTGTCGAGACGGTGACCCGGATACCGGGCGGGACGCTCATGCGGAACCGGGCACCGGGGGCGACCGCCCAGCCGGCGTGCTGCAGGCGGGCGACGGCGCCGGTCTCGTCCGGCACGGGGATCCACACGTTCAGGCCGCTGCGCCCGTACGCCGCGATGCCGTGCCGCGCCAGCGCGCCGATCAGGGCATCCCTGCGTCCGCCGTACGCCGCCGAGACCGCCGGCGTGTCCACCGCGCCGTCGGCCCACAGCCGCACCACCGCCCGCTGGGTGAGCCGGCTGACCCAGCCGGGCCCCAGCCGCTGCCGCCCGCGGACCCGGTCCAGCGTCAGCTCGTCGCCGGTGAGCACGGCGATCCGCAGATCGGGCCCGAAGGCCTTGGCCGTCGAACGGACGAAGGCCCAGTGACGGGTGACTCCCGCCAGAGGGTGCAGGGGGAGGTCGACGATGCCGTGGCCGTGGTCGTCCTCGATCAGCAGCGTGTCGGGGTGCCGCCCGAGCACCGTGCGCAGGGCACGCGCGCGTGCGGCGCTCAGCGCGGCCCCGGTGGGATTCTGCGCGCGGTCGGTGACGATCAGCGCCCGCGCGCCGGCCGCCAGGGCGCGGTCCACGTCCGCGGGCAGCGGTCCGTCGTCGTCGACCTGCACGGGCACGGTGCGCAGGCCGAGCGCGGGGACGAGGTCGAGGAGGCTGCCCCACCCGGGATCCTCCACCGCGACGGCGTCACCGGGCTTGAGGTGCGCGGCGAGGACCCGCTCGACCGCGTCCAGCGAGCCGGAGGTGACCACCACCGGCCCGTCGGGCACTCCCCCGGCGTCCAGGTCGGCGCGGGCGACGCGGGCCAGCTCGGGTTCCACGGGCGCGTCGCCGTAGAGCACCGGCTCCCGGTCCGCCTGCGCCCCCGCCGCGGCGAACGCCGTCGCCAGCGGGGGCAGCAGCGCCGGATCCGGGTTCCCCGCGGCCATGTCGCGCACCCCCTCCGGCACATCCACGCGGATGGCGTCCCGCGCGGTCGTGGCCGGCTTGGCCCGCACCCGGCTGCCCCGGCGCCCGGCGGTCTCGATGACCCCGCGCTCCCGCAGGATCCGGTAGGCGGCCGCGACGGTGTTGGGATTGACGCCGAGCCGGGCCGCCAACTCCCGCATGGGCGGCAGAAGGTGGCCCGGGGGCAGGGCACCCGCGCCCACCGCGCGCTCGACGCTCGCGGAAATCTCCGCTGCGCCCCGTCCTTCGATCCGATACTCTCCTAGCACAAAGCCCATTATGCACTAGTGCAATGGAGACCGCCATGCAGGGAAGCAGGGAAACGCCGTCGCGATCCGCGGTCTACCCGGCCACCGACCGCACGGTGCCCACCCGCGCCGCGCACAAGGCCTCGTACGACAAGGACGTGGTGCACTCGATTCTCGACGAGGGCTACGTCTGCCATCTCGGCTTCGTCCGCGACGGGGCGCCGGTCGTCCTGCCCACGCTGTACACCCGGGTCGGCGACCGGCTGTACGTGCACGGTTCGACCGGCTCGCGCCCGCTGCGGATGGCCGGGAAGGCCGATCCCGGTCTCGCGGTGTGCCTGACGGTCACGCACGTCGACGGACTGGTCCTGGCCCGCTCGGCCTTCCACCACTCGATCAACTACCGCTCCGTGGTGGTGCACGGCACCGCCCACGACGTCACCGACCCCGACGAGAAGCGGCTGGCGCTCGACGCGCTCGTCGACCAGGTGGTGCCCGGCCGCTCACGGGACTCCCGGCCGGCCAACGCCAAGGAGTTCGCCGCCACCGCCGTGCTCCGCCTCGGCCTCGACGAGGTCTCCGCCAAGCTCCGCACGGGCGGGGTGGGCGACGAGCCCGAGGATCTCGCGCTGCCCCACTGGGCCGGTGTCGTGCCGCTGCGCAAGGGGTACGAGCCGCCGGTCGCCGATCCGGACCTGGCCCCCGGCACGGCGCTGCCGGGCTACCTGGCGGCGCTGTGACGCCGGTCCGTCCGGCGCGGCGGCGCGCCGCGACCTCGACCGACGCGCAGGGAACCGCTTGATGCCGCCGGCGCCGGGCGGCGGCCCCCGCCGGCGCTCCGCCACCAGGGCCGCCCCGCCGTCCGCGGCCCGCGCAGCAGCCCGCG
The DNA here is from genome assembly GCF_003261055.1 of Streptomyces cadmiisoli. NCBI lineage: Bacteria > Bacillati > Actinomycetota > Actinomycetes > Kitasatosporales > Streptomycetaceae > Streptomyces > Streptomyces cadmiisoli. The sequence goes on along the minus strand of NZ_CP030073.1, from coordinate 7,289,865 downwards.
CGTGCGGCCGCCGCGCCGCGCCCACCACGCCGGCCGCGGCGGGACGGTCACCCGCGTACGGGTGACGTCCCGGTGAGCGGGTCAGCGCCGGGCCGCGCCCGTGCCCCGCGCGCCTCGGCGACCGCGAGGCCCGTGACCGAGCCGAGCATCAGCAGGGTGCCGGCCAGTGTGGCCGCGGTGAGCCGTTCACCGAGCAGGGCGACGGCCAGGACGGCGGCGCTGACCGGCTCCAGGAGCATGATCACGGAGACGGTCGCGGACCGCACCACGGCCGCGCCCGCGAAGTACAGCGCGTACGCGAGCGCCGTGGGGACCGCCGCGATGTACGCCACGAGCCACACCAGCCGGGCGGGGTCGGCGGTGTGCGGCACGAGTCCCTCGGCCAGCGCGAACGGCAGCAGGCACAGGGTGGTCACCGCGAACGCCGAGGCGGTCGTGCCGGAGGCGTCCGCCCCGCCGTCGCGGCCCCAGTACCGGGTGAGCAGGGTCATCGCGCTGTAGCCGGCGGCGGACAGCAGGGCCAGCGCGACGCCCCAGGGGCGCACGGCCGTCCCCTCGCCGCCGAGCACGAGCACCCCCAGCCCGGTGAGCGCCCCGGTCACGGCCGTGAGGCCGGCCCGGCCCAGCCGCTCCCCCATGGTCAGCCGCGCGCCGAGTGCGATCAGCACGGGGCCGGCGCCGAGCGTGACGACGGTCGCGACGGCCAGGCCGGTGGCCGACACCGCGGCGAAGTAGGCCGTCTGGAACACGGCGAGGCCGAGCCCGGTGGCACCGATGCGCAGCGCCTTGCGGACGGCGGGTTCGGGCGTTCGGACGGCCCGGGTCTGCGGACGCAGCCCGCGGACCGCGAGCAGCAGGACCAGTCCGGCCGCGCAGCGCCAGAAGGACAGGGTGACGGAGCCCATGTCGCTGGTCCGGTAGACCAGCGCGGCGGCCGCGCCCGCGGTGCCCCAGGCGGCACCGGCGACGATCAGATACAGCAGGCCACGCCCGACGGGCAGGCCGGAGACGGCAGGGGAAGCAGTGGACACGTGTTCTCTCCGCGGATGCGCACGAGTGCGCGGAAGTTCGGGGACCGCCGCTCAGCGGGGTCGCGGACGTCTTCCGCGGGCAGCACCGTCCAGCCCGGCGACATCACGCCGGACGGGTTTCCGGAGGCCCGCCTCAGGCGGCCGGGGGCGGAAGAACGCGTGCGTCCGAATGCATGATCGACACCCTATGCCGCCGTTCCGCGTGCCGACAACTCGCGCTCGGGGGCGCCGGCGGCGACCGGTTCGGCGGAACCCTTCGCGGGTGTCGACGACTGGGCGATGAACGCCCCGACCAGCACCACCGCACCGCCGACGATCTGCGGCGCCGACAGGTGCTCCCCGAGCAGCACCCAGGCCAGAACGGTCGCGATGACGGCCTCCAGGCAGGCCACGACCCCGGCGACCTGCGGGGAGAGCCGCCGTATGGAGACGACACCGGTGACGTAGGCGACGACGGTCGCTATCAGCACGATCCAGGCGAGCAGCGCGAAGGCCGGGACGGCCGTGCCGTCCAGCTGCGCGGCCCGGCCGAGCACCGCCCACTCCATGGTCCAGGGGCGGGCGACGACGGTCAGCACAGCGGCGCCGATGAGCAGGCCGTACGCGATGACGCCGAGCGGGTCCGGGGCGTCGGCGCCGGAGTCGCCGCCCTGGTCGGACAGGACGAAGTAGCCGACCTGGCAGCAGGCGGCGCCGAGCGCGAGCAGCAGGCCGACGGCGTCGAAGCCGAGCCCGGACCACACCTCCACGACACAGGCGAGACCGCCGACGGCCAGCACCACCCCGAGCGCGGCGGCGCGCGTCACGGGCCGCCGCTGCACGAACCGCACCCAGCCGAGGACCAGGGCGGGCGCGAGGTACTCGACGAGCAGCGCGACACCGACCGGGATACGGGAGATCGCGGCGAAGTAGCAGGCCTGCACTCCGGCCACGGCCAGCAGTCCGAACCCGGCGAGCAGCGCGGGACGGCGGCGCAGCAGCGCGCGGTGGCGCACGGCGAGCGGCAGCATCACCAGGGCCGCGCCGGCCACCCGCAGCCATACGACGTGCAGGGGATCCAGGCCGGCCTCGATCAGCGGCTTGGCGGCGACACCCGATCCGCCGAAGGCGAGCGCCGACCCGAGCGCGAGGGTGAGCGCGGCTCCCTTGCCGCAGCTGTTCCGACTGCTGACTGACGTAGGCATCGGCACATGATGACAGGCGATGACATGAGCGTCACCCCCGTTGACACCTGTCTCAGCGAGTGGACGTCCCGCGGCGGGTCAGCAGCCGGGCTCGCCGCCCGGCACGTACTCCTCGCAGCCCTTCTCGATCCGGGCGTGCAGCTCGCCCGCGTCCACACCGGCACGGTCGAGCACCTCGACGGCGCGTGCCTGCGGGTCCATGACGATCGCCGCGAGCAGATCGACGCCGCGTGCCTGGTCGTCACCGCGTCGCGCGGCCCGCTCGGCGGCGTGGGACATCGCGCCGGCGGCCAGCGGCGAGTAGCCCTCGGTGCCGTGGACGAGCGGAAGGGCGCCGGAGTCCTCGACCGTGCTCTGCCACCGCAGGCCGTAGCCGATGCTGCGCTGCACGAGGTAGCCGAGCAGTCGCGCCAGTTGCGGGCCGTCGTCGAACACCGCGCGCACGGCGGGGTCGGACTCCAGCAGCGAGTGCAGCAGATGAGCGGTGTCGATATGGCGGTCCCCGTCCCTGAGGGCTCGCCTGCGGGCACCGGCGACCATCGCCGCCAGCTCAGCGCTGAGCCGGGGATCGTCGTCCGCGCCGAGGGCGCCGCGCGCTTCGCGGGCCGGCTGCCGGGGGATACGGTCTTGCACCCCCTCACCCCATCAGCCCCTCCGGCTCCGGTCATCCCCGGTCAGAAGCATCTTCGCGTCCCACGCAGAGCGGACATCGCCGGCCGGAATCTCCTCCCTACGGAGGAGATCAGGCCGATTCGGTCCCGGTCGCCCGCGACCTCCACATTTCCTGACGGTTCATCAGTATTGAATGTTCGGGCCCCTCCGGCTACGTTCCGCGACACCCAAGCCCGACACGAAGGGGTGGTCGTATGGCCGAAGTCAGCTCGGAGGCACGGATCGGGGCACCGGCCGAGAAGGTCTGGGCGCGGCTCACGGACTGGTCCGCGTACGGAGAGTGGAACGCCACCCACACGAGCTTCCCCGGGGGCGGCCCCTCGGCCCTGGAGGTCGGCGCGACCTTCCAGGAGAACATGAAGCTCATGGGCTTCCCGGCCGAGGTCGAGTGGACGGTGGAGGAGATGGAGCCGGCCAGGGTGCTGGCCATTCGCGGCAAGGGCCCGATGGCCGTCACCGTCGCCACGCGGTACACGCTCACACCGGACGGCGACGCCACGACCGTCCGCATCGACGGGGAGTTCACCGGCGCCGCGGTCTCGTTGATGGCGGGCAAGCTCAAGGACTCGGCGACGGCCGCGCTGGACGAGTCGCTGCGCAAGCTCGGCGGGCTGGTGGCCTGAACTCTTTGTGCGCCCGGCCGTCCGAGAAGAGGGCCGGAACCACCGAGCGGCGCCGCGCGGATCGCTCCGCGGGGCGCCGCCGGCTCGCCGGGCGGCCCGTCAGTCCTCGTCCGCGAGGATCAGGTACAGCTTCTTGCGGGCCTCGTTGACGACCGCGACGGCCTTGTCCCGCTGCTCCGCGCTGCCGGTCTTCCAGACCTGGCCGAACGCCTCCATCAGGCCCAGGCCCGCCTGCCGGACCTCACCGAGCGCTTCCCAGTCGATCCCGCGCGAGGCCGCCTCCCAGGGCGCGTCAGGGCCCTCCTCGGCGGCGGCGCGGCCCTGCTCCGTGAGCGAGAACAGCTTCTTGCCGCCCTCGCTGGCACTGACGATCAGGCCCTCGTCCTCCAGCAGTTGGAGAGTGGGGTACACCGAGCCGGGGCTGGGCTTCCACGCCCCGCCGCTGCGCTCGGCGATCTCCTGGATCATCTCGTAGCCGTGCATGGGCCGGTCCTTCAACAGGGCCAGGATCGAGGCCCGGACGTCGCCTCGCCGCGCCCTGCCCCGCGGTCCACCGCGTCCTCGTCCGCCCCAGTGCCCGGGGCCGAAGCCCGGCCCGCCCGGTCCGAAGCCGTGGGGACCGGGACCGAACGGCCCGAACGCCTCACGGCGGCCGTCGAAGTCGCCCCGGCCGCGGCGGTGGCCGCCGTGTCCGTGCCCGTACTCGTGTCCTTCGCCGCGCATCCCCGTCACTCCAATCCATCATTGATCAGTCGCGATACCTCAACGATATATCGGAATAGCTCACCCGACAAGACACTTCCGACAGCCGCCCTCCCCCACCAGGTCCAGGACCCGTGAATTGGCCTTGGCCCGCGGGTGCGCCGCGCCCTTAGCGTCGTCGTCATGCGGATTCGAATCGTCGACGCCTTCACCGACCGCCCGTTCACCGGGAACCCGGCCGGGGTCCTGATCCTCGACGCCTTCCCCGACGACGACTGGCTCCAGCGCGTGGCCATGGAGGTCAACCACGCGGAGACCGCCTTCGCGCACCCGCTGCCGGACGGAGGCACGGCCGACTGGGCGCTGCGGTGGTTCACACCGATGGCCGAGGTCGCGATGTGCGGCCACGCCACGCTCGCCACCGCCCACGTCCTGCACAGCACGGGCGCCCACGCCGGCGCGGTGCGGTTCGCCACCCGCAGCGGTGTCCTCGTGGCGACTCCCGGCGAGGACGGCTCGATCACCCTCGACTTCCCCACCGCGCCGCTCACCCCGGTCGACGTCCCCGAGGGCCTCGCGGACGCTCTCGGTGCCCGGCCGCACGCGGCCTTCGACACCGGCCCGCTGGTCGGCGACCTGCTCGTCGAACTCGCCGACGAGCGGACGGTCCGTGCGCTGCGCCCCGATCACCGGGCCCTCGGCGCCCATTCGGCGCGGGGCGTGATCGCCACCGCGCGGGCGGAGGACGCCGCGCCGGGCCACGACTACGTCTCGCGCTGCTTCTTCCCGAACGTGGGCATCGACGAGGACCCGGTCACCGGCAGCGCGCACACGGCACTCGCCCCCTACTGGTCGCGGCGCCTCGGCCGCACCGACCTCACCGGCCTCCAGGCCTCCCCCCGCTCCGGCCACGTCCGCACCGCGCTGCGCGGCGACCGCACGCTGCTCGGCGGCAGCGCGGTCACCGTCATCGAGGGGGAACTGCTCGCTTAGGGCCGGGCGGCCGGGGAGGGGCGGACAGGCTCTGGGGTCCGCGGCGTCACGCCGTGGGCAGCCAGTCCACCTTGCCCGCGAGCAGCGCGTAGCCGACGAACGCCCCGATGTCGAGCAGCGTGTGCGCGACCACCAGCGGGCCCACCCGGCCCCACCGCCGGTACAGGAGGACGAAGACCACGCCCATCACCATGTTGCCGATGAAGCCGCCGATGCCCTGGTAGAGGTGGTAGGAACCGCGCAGTACGGAACTCGCCACCAGCGCCGAGGTGGGGGACCAGCCCAACTGGTCGAGCCGGCGCAGCAGATAGCCGACGACGATCACTTCTTCGACGATGGAGTTCTGGAGCGCCGAAAGGATCAGCACCGGGAACTTCCACCACACGTCGGGCAAGGCCTCGGGGACGACGGTGAGGTTGAAGCCGAGGCCCCGCGCGAGCAGGTAGAAGGCGATGCCGCTGCTGCCGATCACCGCGGCGACGGCGGCTCCCCGCCCGAGGTCCGGCCACGGCTCGGTGCGGTCGAAGCCGAGCGTCCTCAGGCTCCGCCCCTCGCGCAGCAGGAAGTGCGCGACGAGGGCGACGGGAACGAGGGCGGTCGTGATGCCGAAGAGCTGCCAGGCCAGGTCGAGCCAGGGGCGGCCGGGGGCGGCGGAGGCGTTGAGGGTCGCCGCCTGGTCCTTCAGCCCGCCGGGTCTGGTGACGGATCCGATGAAGCTGATCAGCGCGGAGACACCGCTGGCGCCGAGCGACAGCGCGAGCACGAGCAGCGTCTCGTCACGGAGAATCCGCCGCGACGCCCGCTGCGGAGTCCCGGGTTCGGCCATCGGGCCCTGCTCCGCCTGCACGCCTGCCTCCTGTCGAGTGGTCCGGCCTCGCGCACATCCTCGCCCGTCGGCCTTCCGACAAGGTTACGAAGATCGCACACACCGGCACCCGCCAGCCTGGCAGACGCGTGTCCGCCGTGCCGCGGCTCCCCCCTCACAGCGGTTCGGTCATCCGGTCCTGGCCGGCTCGGGCAGGCCCACCGGCCAGGTGTGCACCGGTTCCCCGAGGTGCATCAGTTCCGCATAGCGCCGTGTCGTCGCCGCGAGTGCCTGCGCGCGCGACATGCCGCCCTCCCGCGCCCGGTGGAAGGTCGCGACCTGCCAGGAGGCCCCGTTGACCCGGCGCCGGCAGCGCTCGTCGATCACACCGAGGTAGTAGTCGCGGTCGGCCGGTTCGACACCCCAGGCGTCCAGCCCGGCCTCGGCGAGCGGGAGCAGTTCGTCCCGTACGAGGCTGACCGCGTCGACCTCGGCCGTCCCGCCGTACCGTCCGCGCCGCGGCCAGACGAAGCGGGCCTCGATGCCGTGGCGGCAGGCGGCGTCGAAGTTGGCGGCGGCGGCGTCGAACGGCAGCCGGCCCCACACCGGCCGGGAGTCCTCGGCGAGCGCCCGTACCACGCCGTAGTAGAAGGCGGCGTTGGCGATGACGTCGGTCACGGTCGGGCCGGCCGGCAGGACGCGGTTCTCCACCCGCAGATGCGGGACACCGTCGGCGATGCCGTAGACGGGCCGGTTCCAGCGGTACACCGTGCCGTTGTGCAGGACGAGTTCGGCGAGCTTGGGCACGCCGCCGGCGTCGAGGACCGCCAGCGGGTCCTCGTCGTCGCAGATCGGCAGCAGCGCGGGGTAGTAGCGCAGGTTCTCCTCGAAGAGGTCGAACGCCGAGTCGATCCACCGCTCCCCGAACCAGGTGCGCGGCCGGACCCCCTGGGCCTGCAGCTCGGGCGGGCGGGTGTCGGTGGACTGCTGGAACAGCGGCGGCCGGGACTCGCGCCACAGTTCACGGCCGAACAGGAAGGGGGAGTTGGCGCCGACGGCGATCTGCGCGGCGCAGGCGGCCTGCGCCGCGTTCCACACGTCGGGGAAGCGGGCCGGCGTGACCTGGAGGTGCAACTGGAGCGAGGTGCAGGCGGCTTCGGGCGCGATCGACTTGGAAGTGCAGGTCAGACGCTCGACACCGTCGATGTCCAGAGTGAAGTCCTCCCCGCGGGCGGCCACGATCTGGTCGTTGAGCAGGGTGTAGCGGTCGACGTCGGAGAGGTTCGAGGAGACCAGGTCGTCGCGGTCGAGGGTCGGCAGAATGCCGATCATCACGATTCCCGCGTCCACCTCGTTCGCTTTCCGGTGGGCATACGCCAGAGCCGTGCGCACTTCTTCCGCGAGCCGGTCGAATACCCGGCCGCCCAGGCGGTGCGGGGTGATGTTGACTTCCAGGTTGAACATGGCGAGTTCTGTTTGGAAATCTCGGCTTGCGATCCTTTCCAGCACCTGGGCATTGAGCATTCTCGGCATGCCGTCGGCCCCGGCGAGATTCAGCTCGATCTCCAGACCCATGAGGTTCCTGGGGCGATCGAACCGCTTCTCCTCCAGCAACCGCTCCAGTCCCCGCAGGCACTGCCGGAGCTTGGTGCGGTACCGCTGGCGGTCGGACAGGTCGAACGCGCCCGCCACCACCTTCTCCCCCATCGAAGCGTCCCTCCTCGGTGGGCGGGCCGGAGATCCGGCCGCCGGTGTCCGGGTCAGGGAGGATGATGCCCAGCCCGAGCGATCCATAACGCCCCCGGCGAGTGTCCGCAGCCGCTACTCTGGCCACTTGGGCCGTACATGACCGGCGGCACATTCCCCGGGCAAGTTGCAACCTGCACTTTCCGGCCGCTGCGAACTCGTGAAAAACGCCGACGAGAATTGGCCTACCGCGTCGCAGGCATTTCGCGAGGTCATCGCCGCGCGGCCCGCTGCGAATCGGGATGATTTCCACGTATCGCCGTCCGAATGAACCCTTGTGCGAGTGCCCGCGAGCGTTTAGACGAAACATCGAATGAACAAACGAGGTATAAACTCCGCCCAAGGAAGAAGGTTGGCGCCCGCGGTCGGAGGAACCTGCCGTCGAGTTGGCGTACGGCAGTCCTCACACCCACACCCCTGGTGCACGGACCCCGGCTCCCGCCTCCCTGTCCCCGTGAGCTGACAGCGCCGTCCGCCCCCGTCACCATGCGCCTACTTGCCTGTCGAATGAGAGGCGACCCACCATGCCGCTGCATGTCCCGCCGGCTCCCGCGCCCGCACTTCGCTCCGTCCTCACCGCACTCGGTTCCCCGACCGCCGTGCGTGAGGCCCGAACGCCCTCGCTGCGCGCCGCCCAAGGGCCCGCCACGCCCGAACTCCCGCTGCCCGTCCACGTACTGGACCGGATCACCGGCAAGGGCTCGCCCGGCACCCGCCTCGCCGGCTGGCGCTTCCTGATCCGCTGCGGCGATCAGGCGGTGGCCGCCGCCGAGACCATGCTCACTCCGGACGGCTGGGCCTTCTCGCACTTCTTCGAGGGGCCCTACGTCGCCTCGACCGAGCGGGCCCTGCGTCAGGCCGAATCCCTGCCCCAGGCGTACCAGCCCCGTCTGCTGTCCGTGCCCAGCCTGTACATGCTCACGCTGTGGCTGCACGGCGACTGCGCCGCCGACGGTGCCGACGGCCACCCCGCGGCCACCGACCTGCTGGTGCCGCTGGCTCCCGCTCCGCCCGGCATCGCGGCCCACCATCCGCACCGGGTCGCCGATCTGCTCCCGGTGCTGACCCTCCGCTCGGTGCCGCCGCCCCTGATGGGCTCGCCCGCCTGAGAGACGGGCCTCGTGTGCCCCGCCGCCGGACCTCCGGCGGCGGGGCACACGCCTTTCCCGGCCTCGGAGTTCGCCACGCCCCCCGCATTTCCCGCTCGCAAGAGCACCGAATTGCTCGTACGAGCCGAATGACCGCTCTGCCCGTCCGGACTAGCCCCGTCCGGCCATGTCGAACCACCCGAAATGACCCTCCAGTTGGAGTGAACCGCCCGGCCGGGTGATGCGTCATCAACCTGTGAAGAAGCGGTGCATCCAAATCCCTGCGGATTGACGCCCGTGGAGCAACACTGGGTTCGACCGACTGGAACACAACGGGGGCGGCCATGAACACCACATCAGAGCGAAAGATCCCTTCCATGTGCCAGCACCAGCCACCGTGCCCGACCGCCGACTCCGCCGACCGGGATTCCGCCCGCCTCGTGGCGCATCACCCGGAGCAGGGCTGGTCCCTGCTGTGCAACGGGGTCGTGCTCTTCGAGGACACCGGTGAACTCCTGCCGGACGGCCAGATCATCGCGCCTCACCGTCCGCTGGACGGCAGTCGCGTGATGACCGCCGCCTGAGCACGGACCGGGCGGCGGACACCGCCCGAGGACAATGAGGGGCCGGCCCGCGGACAACCACCGCGAACCGGCCCCGACGCGTGTCCGGCAGCCGTCACCGCCCGTGGTCGGTCAGGTGCTCCCCCGCATCAGGCCCTCCGCCAGTGGTCCCAGGGACAGCACCGGCAGATAGTTGAGCAGCGCCAGCAGGAGGGCGGCGCCGGTGGCCAGGGCGACGAAGTTGACGCCGCGGGCCTGGAGGGTGCCCACGGTGACGACGCCGGGCCGTTGCCGGGCCAGTCGCCCGGCCAGCGCGAGCACGAACACCATCGGCAGGCAGCGGCCGATCAGCATCGCCGCCGACATCAGCAGATTGTGGAAGTCGGTGGCGCCGTTGAAGCCCGCCATCGCGCTGCCGTTGCTGTTGACGTTGGAGGTGTACGCGTAGGTCAGCTCCGTCAGTCCGTGCGGTCCGGGGTTGCCCATGGAGGACGGACCGTGGCCGAGCGCCACCGCGAGCGCCACACAGGCCAGCACGGCCGTGGGCGAGACCAGGGCGTACAGCACGACGTGGCGCATCTCCCCGAAGCCGAGCCGCTTGCGCAGGTACTCGGGGGTGCGGCCGACCATCAGACCGCCGATGAAGACGGCCACCATCACGGCCATGATCAGGCCGTACAGTCCGCTGCCGGTTCCGCCCGGGGCGATCTCGCCGAGCATCATCGCCGACAGCAGCACCCCGCCGCCGAGACTCGAGAAGCTGTCGTAGGACGCGTTCGCCGCGCCGTCGGCCGTTCCGGTGGCCGCCACCCCGAAAAGCGTGGAGGCGGGAACGCCGAAACGGGTCTCGGTGCCCTCGTACTGGCCGCCGACCGCCTCGGTGACGGTGCCGTTGTGCGCGCTCTGCGCGAGGTTGCCGGCCGCGAGCAGCAGACCGAAGAGGATGCCGACCACGGCGAGCAGGGTCCAGCTCTGCCGCAGTGAGCCGATCATCCGGCCGTAGGTGCGGATGAAGGCGGTCGGGATCAGCAGCATCAGCACGATCTCGATCGCGTTGGTGACCGCCGTCGGGTTCTCGTAGGGGTGCGCGCTGTTGGCGTTGAAGATGCCGCCGCCGTCGCCCGACATGAGCTTCACCGGCTCCCAGGAGCCGACCGGGCCGCCGAGCAGGGTCTGCTCGCCCCCGGCGACCGTGGTGACGATGTGCGCGCCGCCCAGGCTCTGGGGGACGCCCAGCGCGATCAGCACGATGCCGAAGACGACCGACAGGGGCAGGAAGATCCGCAGCACCGAGCGGATCAGGTCCACCCAGAAGTTGCCCAGCAGGTCGGTGTCGCGGCGCGTCAGGCCCCGGATGAGGGCGAGCGCCACGCACAGGCCGACGGCACCGGAGGCGAACGCCTGGACGCCCAGGCCCGCCATCACCGCCAGGTGGCCGGTGGTGGACTCGCCCGCGTAGTTCTGCCAGCTGGTGTTGGTGGTGAAGCTGACCGCGGTGTGCAGGGCGAGCCGCCACGGCATGCCCTCGTGCCCCGTGGACCAGGGCAGCCGTCCCTGGAGGGTGAACAGGGTGAACAGCGCGGCGATGCTCGTGACGCTGAACGCGAGGAGCGCGAACAGGTAGTGCCGCCAGTCCTGTTCCCGGTCCGGGTCGATGCCGCAGACCTTGTGGAGGAACCGCTCGGCGCGGCTGTGCCGCCCGCCGTCGAGGGCGCGCGCCATGTAGTCGCCGAGCGGTACGTGCAGACCGACGACGACCGCGAGGATCAGGGTGGCCTGGAGCCAGCCGTACATGTGGGTCAGGCCCCCTTCAGCGGCTGGGTGCGGTCGAGCGCCGCGTTGAGTTCGACGACGTTCACCGCCGGTGCGCCGAGGACGCCGAGCCCGCGGCCGGTGGTGTGTTCGTCGACGAGCCTGCGTACTGCCCGCTCGTCCAGGCCTCGTTCGCGGGCGATCCGCGGGGTCTGGAGTCCGGCGTACGCGGGGCTGATGTGCGGGTCGAGGCCGCTGGCGCTCGCGGTGACGGCGTCGGCCGGGACCGCCGGGCCGGCGGGCGCGTCGCCGCGTACCGGGGTGACCACCGCTCGCGCGTAGTCCGTTCCCGGCTCGGCGCACTCGACGGTCACACCCTCGTACACGGCGCGGAACGGCTTCGCCGGGCAGGCCTGGTTGAGGCTGACGACGCGGGTGGCCCGGCCGGTGGTGCCGTCCGCGCGGAAGACGCCGAGGACCGCGCCGACGCCGTCACCCGTGCAGAACGGGCGGGAGCCGTCGACCCGCTCCAGCTCGCCGACCGCCTTGCTGCGGGCGCAGACCTGGGTCAGCAGGCTCTGCCTGCCGTCGGGGCCGAGGACGTCGACCGTGGACTCCGGGCCGAGGTTTCCGGCGGCCGACGCCGAGGCGTCGTAGCCGTCGCCGGCGTGGGAGGGCCGGGACTGGAAGTAGGACGGGATCGGGTTGCCGTCGTCGTCCAGGAAGGACTGGCCGATCAGCGTGCTGCCGCCCTCGGCGAGTACGGAGCCGCGGGCGTTGTCGCGCAGTCCGGGGACCTGGGCGATCGCGGTCATCGCGAGGGGGTGGGCGAGCCCGACGAGCAGGGTCAGTGCGACGACCACCCGGATCGCCGCCACATGGTGGCCGATCCAGGAGGGCATCCGGGTGCGGAGGTTCATGATCGGATTCCCGGGATGAACTGGACGACGGCGAGGTCGATGAACTTGATCGCGAGGAAGGGCAGGATCAGCCCGCCCACGCCGTAGATCCACAGGTTGCGGGTGAGCAGGGAGTCGGCGTCCCCCGGCCGGTAGCGCACGCCGCGCAGGGCGAGCGGGATCAGGGCGACGATGATCAGTGCGTTGAAGACGACCGCGGACAGGATCGCCGAGGTCGGCGAGTGCAGCCGCATCACGTTGACCGCGTCGAGCGAGGAGTGGACCCCGCCGAACATCGCCGGGAGGATCGCGAAGTACTTCGCGATGTCGTTGGCCAGAGAGAATGTGGTCAACGCGCCGCGGGTGACGAGGAGTTGCTTGCCGATCTCGACGATGTCGATGATCTTCGTGGGGTCGGAGTCGAGGTCGACCATGTTGCCGGCCTCCTTGGCGGCCGACGTACCGGTGTTCATCGCCACGCCGACGTCGGCCTGCGCGAGCGCCGGGGCGTCGTTGGTGCCGTCACCGGTCATCGCGACCAGCTTGCCGCCCGCCTGCTCCCGCCTGATCAGCGCGAGCTTGTCCTCCGGTGTCGCCTCCGCGAGGAAGTCGTCCACGCCCGCCTCGTCGGCGATGGCCTTCGCGGTCACCGGGTTGTCGCCGGTGACCATCACCGTACGGATGCCCATCCGCCGCAGCTCCGCGAAGCGTTCGCGCAGGCCGGGCTTGACGACGTCCTTGAGGTGCACGACGCCGAGCAGCCGTGCCGGGCCCTCGGCGGTGTGCTCGGCGACCGCGAGCGGGGTGCCGCCGGAGGCCGAGACCTGGTCGACGCAGGCGTCGAGAGCGGCCGGAACCTCACCGCCGTTGTCCCGGACCCATCGGGCCACGGCGGTGGCCGCGCCCTTGCGCAGCCGGTGTCCGCCGGGCAGGTCCACGCCCGACATCCTGGTGGTGGCGCTGAACGGCACCCAGGCGGCGTCGGCGCGCGCGCTCCTGTCCAGGGCGAACTTCTCCCGCGCGTACGCCACGATCGAGCGGCCCTCGGGCGTCTCGTCGGCGAGGCTGGAGAGCAGGGCGGCGTCGGCGAGCCGGCGTCCGGTGACCGGGCCGAGCGGGAGCAGCGCACCGGCCCGCCGGTTGCCGAAGGTGATGGTGCCGGTCTTGTCCAGCAGCAGGGTGTTGACGTCGCCCGCCGCCTCGACCGCCCGCCCGGACATGGCGAGCACGTTGCGCTGCACCAGCCGGTCCATGCCGGCGATGCCGATCGCGGACAGCAGCCCGCCGATCGTCGTCGGGATCAGGCAGACCAGCAGCGAGACCAGCACGATGCCGGTGACGCCGTCGGCGGTCAGTGCCTGCGTGTCGTGGGCGGCTGCCATGAAGTCCTTGGAGAACACCGCCATCGGCTGGAGTGTGACGACCGCGACCAGGAAGACGAAGGTCATCATGACCAGCAGAAGGTTGAGCGCCAGTTCGTTGGGGGTCTTCTTCCGGTCGGCGCCCTCCACCAGGGAGATCATCCGGTCCAGGAAGGACGCGCCCGGCTCCTGCGTGATGCGCACGACGATGCGGTCCGACAGCACCTCGGTGCCGCCGGTGACGGCGCAGCGGTCGCCGCCCGACTCGCGGATGACCGGCGCGGACTCACCGGTGATCGCCGACTCGTCGACGCTGGCGACGCCCTCGATCACGTCCCCGTCGCCCGGTACGAGTTCACCGGCCTCGACCACCACCGCGTCGCCCCGGCGCAGTTCCGCCGCGGACACGCGCTCCTCGGCGCCGCCCACCAGCCGGCGTGCGACGGTCTGCCGGCGCATGCCGCGCAGCGTGTCGGCCTGCGCCCGGCCGCGGCTCTCGGCGACCGCCTCGGCCAGATTGGCGAAGACGACCGTGAGCCACAGCCAGACGGTGATGAGCCAGCCGAACACCGACGGCTGGGCGACGGCGAGGACGGTGGTCAGCGCGGCACCGATCTCGGTGACGAACATGACCGGACTGCGGGCCAGGGTGAGCGGGTTGAGCTTGCACAGCGCGGCGGGCAGCGCACGCCAGAGCTGCTGCGGGTCGAGCAGGCCGGCGCCGATCCGGCGGGCCGGTCCCGGTTCGGGCGGCCGTATCTCCTCGGCGGGTTTCGCTCTCAGGGGCGCGGGCGCGGTCATCAGAAGCGCTCCGGCTTGATCAGCGCAACCACCAGGTAGGCCAGCAGGGCGATCGCGACGATCAGCCCCACGACGTTCTCGGCCGTCACGTGTTCCTCACAGGTCGTCTCGGAAAGGGCATGGGACACCTCCGGTCGAGGGCGTGGCCGTCACTCGACCGGAGGTGGACCGGGGGCGGAGCGGGTTACAGGCCGACGTCGCGGCTGCGGATGTCGTCCAGGGACTCGCGGCGGATCAGGAGCCGGGCGCGGCCGTCCGCGACGGCGGCCACCGGCGGGCGGCCGACCATGTTGTAGCCGGAGGCCATGGACAGGTGGTAGGCGCCCGCGACGGGGACGGCGAGCAGGTCTCCGGGCCGTACGTCCTCGGGCAGTTCGACGTCGGCGGCGAGGACGTCACCGGCCTCGCAGTGCCGGCCGACCACCGTCACCGGCGTGGTCGGCACGGCGCTGTGCCGGCCGACCAGGCGGGGCGCGTAGCGCACGCCGTACAGGGCGGGCCGCGGGTTGTCGCTCATCCCGCCGTCCACGGCGACGAAGACCTGCGAGCCCGTGCGCTTCACGGCGAGGACGTGGTAGAGGGCGACACCGGCCGGGCCGGCGATGGCGCGGCCCGGTTCGATCATCAGGCGGGGCACCCGCAGTCCGGCCGCCGCGCACGCCGCGATCAGTTCGGCGCGCACCTTGCGGGCCAGCGCGGTCAGGTCCAGGGCCGGTTCGCCCGGCCGGTAGGCGATGCCGTGGCCGCCGCCGAGGTCGAGTTCCGGCAGGACGATGCCGTGCTGCTCGTGCAGCCGCGCCATCAGGCCGACCATGCGGCGCACCGCCGACAGATAGGGCTTGACGCTGGTGATCTGCGACCCCAGGTGGCAGTGCAGACCGGTCAGTTCGAGCTGCGGCTGGTCGAGGATGCGGGCGATCGCGTGCTGGGCGTAGCCGTCGGAGATGGACAGGCCGAACTTCTGGTCGTCGGTGCCGGTGCGGATCTTCGCGTGTCCGCCGGCGCTGATACCGGGGATCACCCGGACCATGACCTTCTGTCGGCCCTCGGGTCCTACGGCCGCCGCCAGCCGGGCGATCTCGGACGGGCCGTCGATGACGATGCGGCCGACGCCGAGGCGCAGCGCGGTCTCCAGGTCCCGCGGCGACTTGGCGTTGCCGTGCAGGACGATCTTCTCCGGCGGGAAGCCGGCGGTGACCGCCAGCTCCAGTTCACCGGCGGAGCAGACGTCGAGCCCGAGGCCCTCCTCGTCCACCCAGTGGACCATCGCGCGGCACAGGAACGCCTTGGCCGCGTACACCACGTCGGCGTCGGGGAACGCGTGCCGGTAGGTGCGGCAGCGGTCACGCACCTCCCCCTCGTCGAGGACGTAGACGGGGGTGCCGAAGCGGTCGGCGATCTCGGCCAGCGGTACGCCGCCGACACCGAGGTCGCCGGGTTGCGGCTCGGCAGTGGACGCCGGCCACACCGACAGGGCGTCGGTGGTGGTGACGGCGGGTTCGTGAACAGTGGTCATCGTGCGGTCCCTCTCAACCGATCCACAACGCGAGTGCCGAGACGAGGGCGGCGGCGCCGGTCACGCGCAGCGCGCCGACCGCCTGGGGGTCCCATGGGGCGCGGCGGTGGCCGTCCGGTCCCGGTACGGCCCGCTGCGCGGGGGTGCCCGGCGCGCAGGAGGACTCCTGGGCGGGCGGGGTGCCGGGCGCGGTCGCCGCGACGCTCTCGCGGGCGGGCGCCGTTGCGGCGGCAGCGCCGGGCGCGGGGGCCGCGGCGGTGTCGCGGGCGGGCGCCGGTGCGGAGAACTGGGGGTCGATCGTGACGGTGGTGACGCCGAGCGGCGCGGTCAGCGCGCGCAGCGCGGGCTCGGCCAGCCGGATCCAGGCCTGGTCGGGTCCCAGGGTCGCCCTCAGTCGACGTTCGGAGGTGAAGCCGACGGCCGTGCGCTCACCGAGCGGGCTGCGAAAGAGCCGGGCCGTGCAGCCTGCCGGTCCCGACCGGACGGGAACGTGGAGAGGTCCGGCCGGGAACGGATTGGAAGGCTCCGGGTCTTCGCACATGAGATCTGCCATGGGATGCCTCCTGGAGGATCCGAGCTGGTTGCTTTTCTGGCTGAGGTGCCCCGGGTCGCGGGGAGGCGGCCGGGGCGCATGTCTGACGCTATGCCCGTCACCCGGGCGGCTCCGACGGGTCATGACGGGATGCTGACGGCGAGGGGGCTGACGCTGACGGGATGCTGACGGTGGGTCCGGCCGGCCCCCGCCGGGGGCGCTAGAGGTGCGCCAAGAAGTGGGGCCGCGCCTGTTCGCGGGCCGCCCGCCGGAGTGGGATGGGAGTGCGGCCCGCAGGGCCGTCCGCGGGCCGCGGGCGCGCGGGTGTGGTGCGAAGGAACGGTGGAGTCATGTCCGGTTACGACAGCTCCGGTGCCCCTCGTGTCGTCGTCGGCGTGAGCGGCTCCCTGGGAAGTCTGACCGCTCTGGGCCGGGCGGCCCACGAGGCCCGGTGCCGGGGGGCCGAACTGTGGCCGGTGCTGGCCTGGGAGCCACCCGGCGGTGAGCGCGTCACGAGCCGGTCGCCGATGTCGTGCGTGCAGGTCGAGGAGTGGCAGGCGTCGGCCCGTGAGCGGCTGCTGTACGCGCTCGGGGACGTCTTCGGCGAGCGGGGCCCCGGGGTCGCGATGTGCGCGCTGGTGGCGCGCGGTACTCCGGGGCGCGCCCTGGTGGAGGTCGCGGACCGCGCGGACGACGTCCTGGTGGTGGGCGCCGGACGCCGCGCTCCCTGGCACCGGGCGCTCAACCGCTCGGTGAGCCGCTACTGCCTGGCCCATGCCGACTGCCCGGTGCTCGCGGTGCCGCCGTCACCGCTGGAGTCCGAGCTGGCCGCGGTGCACCGCCGCAACGCGTGGCGGCTGCGGCTGGACGCCCGGGAACTCGCCGACCGTCCGGAGACGGTCCCGCCGGAGGCCTGAGGCCCGAACCGGCGGGCCGTCCAGTCGCTACGAGACCACCCGCGCCGAGTAGTCCGGCCGGTCCGGGCGGCGGCCCGGCACCCGGCGCAGGCTGAGCACCATGGTCAGACCGCCGCCCGGGGTGTCCTCCGCGTTCAGCGTGCCGCCCATGGCCTCGGCGAAGCCGCGGGCGACGGCGAGGCCGAGCCCCACCCCGGCGCCGCGCGGGGCGTCGCCGTGGCGCTGGAAGGGCTCGAAGATGCGCTCCTTGGCGTCGTCCGGGACACCGGGCCCGCGGTCCACCACCCGCACCTCCACCCGTTCGTTGATGGCGCTCGCGGACACCAGGACCCGGGCGCCGGGCGGGCTGTACTTGACCGCGTTCTCCACGAGGTTGGCCACCGACCGCTCCAGCAGTCCCTTGTCGACGTGGACCATCGGCAGCGTCTCCGGGATGTCGAGATCGACGCTGCCCTCGGGGACCCCGCCGAGGGCCATCGGCACCACTTCGTCGAGGTCGATCTCCCGGACCAGCGGGGAGACGGTGCCGGTCTGGAGGCGGGACATGTCGAGCAGGTTGCCGACCAGGTGGTCGAGCCGGTCCGCGCCCTCCTCGATCGCCTCCAGCAGGGCGGCCCGGTCCTCCTCGGACCACTCGACGTCGTCCGAACGCAGTGAGGTCACCGACGCCTTGATGCCCGCGAGCGGGGTCCGCAGATCGTGGCTGACGGCGGCCAGCAGCGCGGTGCGGATGCGGTTGCCCTCGGCCAGCGTACGGGCCCGGTCCGCCTCCTCCTGGAGCCGCCGGCGGTCGAGGACGACCACGGCCTGCGCGGCGAAGGCGGCGAGCACCCGGCGGTCCTCGGCGGGCAGCACACGGCCGTTGAGCGCGAGCGCGGTGTGGTCGCCGACCGGCATGTCCACGTCCGCGTCCTCCGGGTTGGCGACCGGCCGCGGCCCCACGCTGCCCGCGCAGGTCCAGGGCGCCACGTCGGCCTCCCGCTCGAGCAGCGCCACGGACTCCATGCCGAACGTCTCGCGCACCCGCTCCAGCAGTTCCTCGAGGCCGGTCTCGCCGCGCAACACGTTGCCCGCGAGGAAGGACAGGATCTCCGACTCCGCCCGCAGCCGGGACGCCTGCTGGGTGCGCCGGGCCGCCAGGTCCACCACGGAGGCCACCGACACCGCCACGCCTATGAAGATGGCGATGGCGACGATGTTCTTCGGGTCGGCGATGGTCAGGGTGTGGACCGGGGGTGTGAAGAACCAGTTGAGCAGCAGCGAGCCCACCACCGCCGAGGCCAGCGCCGGCAGCAGTCCGCCGAGCAGGGCCGCCGCCACCGTGAACGTCAGGTACAGCAGCATGTCGTTGGCGAGGCCGACCTCGGGGGTGACGCTCGTCAGCAGGAGGGTCAGCAGGACGGGACCGAGCACGCCGACGAGCCAGCCCCGGACGACGCGGGGTCGGCCCAGACGCGCGCCGCGCGCCACCGGCAGTCCGCGGCCCTTTCCGGCCTCGGCGTGGGTGATGAGGTGGACGTCGAGGTCGGGCCCGGACTCGCGGGCGACGGTGGCGCCGACACCCGGCCCGAGGACGTACTGCCAGGTCTTGCGGCGCGAGACGCCGAGCACGATCTGGGTGGCGTTGACACCGCGGGCGAAGTCCAGCAGCGCCGCCGGTACGTCCTCGCCGACCACCTGGTGGAAGGTGCCGCCGAGATCCTCCACCAGGGTGCGCTGGACGGCCAGTTCCTTCGGTGAGGCGCCGGTCAGTCCGTCGCTGCGGGAGATGTAGACGGCCAGCACCTCACCGCCGGCGCCCTTCTCCGCCAGCCGCACGGCCCGGCGGATCAGGGTCCGGCCCTCCGGTCCGCCGGTCAGGCCGACCACGATCCGCTCGCGCGAACCCCAGATCTTCGAGACCCGGTGTTCGCTGCGGTACTCGGTGAGGTATTCGTCGACCCGGTCGGCCACCCACAGCAGCGCCAGTTCGCGCAGCGCGGTGAGGTTTCCGGGCCGGAAGTAGTTGGACAGCGCCGCGTCGACCTTGTCCGACTTGTAGATGTTGCCGTGCGCCATGCGCCGCCGCAGCGCCTCGGGGGACATGTCGACGAGGTCGACCTGGTCCGCGCGGCGCACGACCTCGTCGGGCACCGTCTCGCGCTGCCGGATGCCCGTGATGGACTCGACGACGTCGCCGAGGGACTCCAGGTGCTGGATGTTGACCGTGGAGATGACGTCGATGCCCGCGGCCAGCAGTTCCTCCACGTCCTGCCAGCGCTTGGTGTTGCGGGAGCCGGGGACGTTGGTGTGGGCGAGTTCGTCGACCAGCGCGACCTGCGGCCGCCGGGCCAGCACCGCGTCCACGTCCATCTCGCCGAACACGCCGCCCCGGTAGTCGAGTCGCCGGCGCTGCACCTGTTCCAGACCGTGCAGCATCACCTCGGTGCGCGGCCGGTCGTGGTGCTCGACGAAGGCCACCACGCAGTCGGTGCCCCGTTCGACGCGCCGGTGCGCCTCGGAGAGCATCGCGTAGGTCTTGCCGACGCCCGGGGCGGCGCCGAGGTAGATCCGAAGCTTGCCGCGTGCCATGTTCACCCTTCGAAGCGGTAACCCATGCCGGGTTCGGTGATGAGGTAGCGGGGGTGCGCGGGGTCCGTTTCCAACTTGCGCCGCAGCTGGGCCATGTAGACCCTCAGGTAGTTCGTCTTGCTGCGCCGGGACACCCCCCAGACCTCCTGGAGCAGGTGCTTCTGCGTGACGAGCCGGCCGCGGTTGGTGACCAGGATCTCCAGCAGATGCCATTCGGTCGGCGTGAGCCGTACGTCGCGGCCGTCCCGCACCGCCTTCTTCGCGAGCAGGTCGATGGTGAAGCCCGCGGTCCGCACGACCGTTCTCCCGACGGCGGCCGGGACCTCCTCGGTGCGGCGGACGGCGGCCCGCAGCCGCGCCATGAGTTCGTCCATGCTGAACGGCTTGGTGACGTAGTCGTCGGCGCCTGCGTCCAGTGCCGCGACCTTCTCGTCGGAGGCCTGACGGGCCGAGAGCACCAGGACCGGGACCCGTGTCCAGCCGCGCAGCGCCTTGATGACGTCGACCCCGTCCATGTCGGGCAGCCCCAGGTCGAGCATCACCACGTCGGGCCGGCGGGCGGCGGCCAGACGCAGGGCCGTGGCCCCGTCGGGGGCCGCGTCCACTCCGTAGCGGCGCGCCTGCATGTTGATCACGAGAGCCCGGACGAGCTGCGGGTCGTCCTCCACCACCAGCACCCTGGTCATGGGTGTGCGCCCTTCCTGTCGTACACGCCGGCTGCGCCGCAACCGGCCGCATGGCGGCGGGAGCCGGCCGTTCCGGAAGGTGTCTCCGGCCGCCGACTCCCGCGCGATTCGCGTAACGCCGTCAGCTCTTGGCCACGAGTTCCTTGAGCGCGATGTTCAGCTCCAGGACGTTGACCCGGGGCTCACCCATGAATCCGAGCGTGCGGCCCTCGGTGTGGTCGTCCACGAGCTCTTGCACCTCGGCGACGGGCAGTCCGTTCTTCTCGGCGACCCGGTGGACCTGGATGTCCGCGTACTGCGGGGAGATGTCCGGGTCCAGGCCGGAGCCGGAGGAGGTCACCGCGTCGGCGGGCACCTGGGAGGGCTTGACCTCGTAGCCCGAGACGGAGTTGTCCTTCACCACGGCGGCCTTGGCGTCCTTCACCCACTGGATGAGTTCCTCGTTGTCACCGGAGCGGTTGGTGGCGCCGGAGAGGATCAGCGAGTACTGGGTGTTGACGCTGTTGGTGCCCAGGCCGTTCTGCGGACGGCCCTGGAACCACTTCAGGTCGGCTTCCGGGGTCTCCTGGCCCTCCTTCAGGGGCAGGTTGTACGCCTGACCGATCAGGGAGGAGCCGACGACCTTGCCCTGCGACGTGATCTCCGAGCCGTTCGCCTTGTCGTTGAACAGCCCCTGGGCGACGCCGGTCACGGCCAGCGGATAGAAGACGCCCAGTACGAGGGTCAGGACGAGGAGGGCGCGCAGGCCCGCCCCGAACAACCGGGCGGTGTTCGATACGGAGTTGTTCATGGCGATCAGCCGATTCCGGGGATGAGGGAGATGATCATGTCGATGACCTTGATGCCGATGAAGGGGGCTATCAGGCCGCCGAGGCCGTAGATCCCGAGGTTGCGCCGAAGCATCCGGTCGGCGCTCACCGGCCGGTACTGCACGCCCTTCAGGGCGAGCGGCACCAGCGCGATGATGACGAGCGCGTTGAAGACGACGGCCGACAGGATCGCGGAGTCCGGCGAGGACAGCTGCATGATGTTCAGCTTGTCCAGGCCCGGGTAGACCGCCGCGAACAGCGCCGGGATGATCGCGAAGTACTTCGCGACGTCGTTGGCGATGGAGAAGGTGGTCAGCGCACCGCGGGTGATCAGCAACTGCTTGCCGATCTCGACGATCTCGATGAGCTTGGTCGGGTTGGAGTCGAGGTCGACCATGTTGCCGGCCTCCTTGGCGGCCGACGTACCGGTGTTCATCGCCACGCCGACGTCGGCCTGCGCGAGCGCCGGGGCGTCGTTGGTGCCGTCACCGGTCATCGCGACCAGCTTGCCGCCCGCCTGCTCCCGCTTGATCAGCGCCATCTTGTCCTCGGGAGTCGCCTCCGCGAGGAAGTCGTCGACGCCCGCCTCCTCGGCGATGGCCTTGGCCGTCAGCGGGTTGTCACCCGTGATCATGACGGTCTTGATGCCCATGCGGCGCAGTTCCTGGAACCGCTCGCGCATGCCGTCCTTGACGACGTCCTTGAGGTGGATGACGCCCAGCACACGGGCCCCGTCGGCGTCCTCGACCGCCACGAGCAGCGGCGTCCCGCCCGCCTGGGAGATCTCCCTGACCAGCCGGTCGGCGTCCTCGGAGATCCGGCCGCCACGCTCGCCCACCCAGGCGATGACGGAACCGGCCGCGCCCTTGCGGACCTTCCTGCCGTCCACGTCGACTCCGGACATCCGGGTCTGGGCGGTGAAGGCGATCCACTCGGCGTTCGCCAGCTCGCCCTGGTGGCGCTCGCGCAGCCCGTACTTGTCCTTCGCGAGGACGACGACGGAGCGGCCCTCGGGCGTCTCGTCGGCCAGCGACGACAGCTGGGCGGCGTCCGCGACCTCGGCGGCGGTGACGCCGCCGACCGGCACGAACTCGGCGGCCTGCCGGTTGCCGAGCGTGATGGTGCCGGTCTTGTCCAGCAGCAGGGTGGAGACGTCGCCGGCGGCCTCGACCGCGCGGCCCGACATCGCCAGCACGTTGCGCTGCACCAGCCGGTCCATGCCCGCGATGCCGATCGCGGAAAGCAGGGCGCCGATCGTGGTCGGGATGAGGCAGACCAGCAGGGCGACCAGCACGACCATCGTCAGCTCGGTGCCGGCGTAGTCCGCGAACGGGGGCAGCGTGGCGCACGCCAGCAGGAAGGCGATCGTCAGCGAGGCGAGCAGGATGTTCAGGGCGATCTCGTTCGGCGTCTTCTGCCGGGACGCGCCCTCGACGAGGCTGATCATCCGGTCGATGAAGGTCTCTCCCGGCTTCGTCGTGATCTTGACGACGATGCGGTCGGAGAGCACCTTGGTGCCGCCGGTGACCGCGGAGCGGTCGCCGCCCGACTCACGGATCACGGGCGCGGACTCACCGGTGATCGCCGACTCGTCGACGCTCGCGACGCCCTCGACGACGTCGCCGTCACCGGGGATGATGTCGCCGGCCTCGCACACGACCTGGTCGCCGATGCGCAGTTCGGTGCCGGGCACCCGCTCCTCGCGGGCGCCCACGAGGCGCCGGGCCACGGTGTCGGTCTTGGCCTTGCGCAGGGTGTCGGCCTGCGCCTTGCCGCGGCCCTCGGCGACCGCCTCGGCCAGGTTGGCGAAGATCACGGTGAGCCAGAGCCACGCGCTGATCGTCCAGCCGAACCAGTCGCCCGGGTCCGTGAAGGAGAAGACGGTGGTCAGGATCGAGCCGATCCACACCACGAACATCACGGGCGACTTGACCATCACCCGCGGGTGCAGCTTGCGGAAGGCTTCCGGCAGCGACCTGACCAGTTGCCTCGGGTCGAAGAGGCCCGCGCCGACACGGCCCTCGGCGGACTTGTGCCCGGTGGGTACGTCGCTGTGCGGCGCCCGGGTCGGAGTGGCTGTGGACATCGAGTCCTCTTGCTTCTGTGTCCGGGTGGTCATCACGCCAGCCCCTCGGCCAGCGGTCCCAGCGCCAGGGCCGGGAAGTACGTGAGACCGGTGATGATGATGATCGTGCCGACGAGCAGACCGGCGTACAGCGGCTTGTCGGTACGCAGGGTGCCCGCGGTGGCCGGTACCGGCTTCTGCTCGGCGAGCGAACCCGCGAGGGCCAGGACGAACACCATCGGCACGAACCGGCCGAGCAGCATGGCGATGCCGAGCGTGCTGTTGAACCACTGGGTGTCCGCGTTCAGACCGGCGAAGGCCGAGCCGTTGTTGTTCGCGGCGGACGTGTAGGCGTACAGGATCTCGGAGAAGCCGTGCGCCCCGCTGTTGGTCATCGAGTTGCCCGGGGTGGGCAGCGCCATGGCCAGTCCGGTGAAGACGAGCACCAGCGCGGGCGTGACCAGGATGTAGAGGGCCGCCAGCTTGATCTCGCGGGTGCCGATCTTCTTGCCCAGGTACTCCGGCGTACGGCCGACCATCAGACCGGCGATGAACACCGCGATGATCGCCATGATCAGCATGCCGTAGAGGCCGGAACCGACACCACCGGGCGCGATCTCGCCCAGCATCATGCCGAGCATGGTGATGCCGCCGCCGAGGCCGGTGAACGAGGAGTGGAAGGAGTCGACCGCACCGGTCGAGGTCAGCGTGGTGGAGACCGCGAAGATCGACGAACCGCCGATGCCGAAGCGGAGCTCCTTGCCCTCCATCGCGCCGCCGGCGATCTCGAACGCCGGGCCGCGGTGGGCGAACTCGGTCCACATCATCAGCGCGACGAAGCCGAGCCAGATGGTGGCCATGGTGGCGAGGATCGCGTAGCCCTGCCGGACCGAGCCGACCATCACGCCGAAGGTGCGGGTCAGCGCGAACGGGATGACGAGGATCAGGAAGATCTCGAAGAGGTTCGTGAACGGCGTCGGGTTCTCGAAGGGGTGGGCGCTGTTGGCGTTGAAGTAACCGCCGCCGTTGGTGCCCAGCTCCTTGATGACCTCCTGCGAGGCGACGGCGCCGCCGTTCCACTCCTGCGAGCCGCCGATGAACTGGCCGACCTCGTGGATACCGGAGAAGTTCTGGATGACACCGCCGGCGACCAGGACGAGCGCGCCGACGAAGGCGAGCGGCAGCAGGATGCGGACGGTGCCGCGCACCAGGTCCGCCCAGAAGTTGCCCAGGTCACCGGTGCGCGAGCGGGCGAAGCCGCGCACCAGCGCCACCGCGACGGCCATGCCGACGGCCGCGGAGACGAAGTTCTGCACGGCCAGGCCGCCGGTCTGCACGACGTGGCCCATGGCCTGTTCGCCGTAGTACGACTGCCAGTTGGTGTTGGCCACGAACGACACGGCGGTGTTGAACGCCTGGTCCGGGTCGATCGCGGAGAAGCCGAGCGAGCCGGGCAGGATGCCCTGGAGCCGCTGGAGCAGGTAGAGGAAGAGGACACCGGCCACCGAGAAGGCGAGCACACCGCGCAGGTACGCGGTCCAGCGCATCTCGGTGTCGGGGTTGGCGCCTATCCCCTTGTAGATCCACTTCTCGACACGCCAGTGCTTGTCGGAGGAGTAGACCTTGGCCATGTAGTTGCCAAGGGGGACGTAGGCGATCGCCAGTGCGCCGATGAGGGCGAGCAACTGGAGCACGCCGGCAAGTACGGGACCCATTGTCGTGCTCAGAACCTCTCCGGGAAGATCAGGGCGAGGACGAGATAGCCCAGCAGGGCGACGGCCACGACCAGGCCGACTACGTTCTCTGCGGTCACAGCTTCGTCACCCCCTTGGCGACGAGGGTCACCAGCGCGAACAGCGCGATCGTGGTGACGACGAAGGCCACATCGGCCATCGTGAGCTCCTGGAGTAGAGGTTCGGTTGGGTTCGGTTGGAACAGAACGGTTCGAGGAAACCGCCTCGCCGACCGGTTTCGACCGCCGTTGACGGCTCCCTTACGGCCCTCTGCGCCGCCTTGACGCGACTCTTACGGCCACCCGGCCTGCGCGAATGCGGAAGCCGATCGTCAGGGCGGTTCGAGCCGGGCCGACGGATCACGCCGTCGGTTTCACGCCGCACGGAGTGCTCGGCGGAGGTGCCGCGCGGGATCGGGACGGAGGCCGGGACGGACCATCGCAGGCGCCGCACGGGATCGGGACGGAGGCCGGGACGGAGGCCGGGACGGCCGCTCCGGCGCTGGGGCGGTCGCGCCGGGTCCGGCGCGCTGCCGACGGGCCGGCGCGCCCGCGCCGTACGGCGGTCGTGCGAGCCGGCGGGACGGCAACGGCCGCTGCGGCGGCGTCAAGAACCCTGCCCCGTACGTCAGAGGGCCGTCAACGCCCGCGGCCCCCGCTCGCGCGGCATCTAGCGTCGGGGGTATGGGACTCCGTGACGACCGGGGCCGGGATCTGACCGACCGACCGGCCCGGCACCCCCGCCCGCCGGTCCACGACCGCCACTGGGCACGTGATGTGCGCAGCGCTGCCGGCTGCGCCGGCCTGCTGGCCGCCTTGCTGCTGGTGATCGACTGGGGCGCCGGCAGCCTGACCGCCTGGCGTGCGCTGCTGTGGCTCGGCCTCGCGACGCTGCTGTTCCTGGTGCTCTGCCCGCCCCGCGTGTCCGTGGGTGAGGGATGGATCGCCTCGCGGTCGCTGCTGCGCACCCGACGGGTCCGCACCGACCTGCTCGTGTCGGTGCGCAGTCTGGACGGCGTCTCGCAGCGGCTGCTGCTGCGCGACGCCTTCGGCGACCGGATCGAGATCGACCCGCGGGTGCTGATCGACAACCCCGAGCTGTGGTACCGCGTCGACCTGGACGCCCACCGTGCCGAGGCGTCCGGCTACCTGCAGTCCGGGCCCACGGCCCTCAAGCGCGTCTCGGCGCGGCTGGACGCCGAGACGGCCCGTACCGTGTTCAAGGTGTCGGGCCTGGACTAGAACCGGCTCGGCGCCGGCACCCCACTCGGCCCAGCCCGCTCACCCGCTCCCCGCCCGATCCCCCGGAACCGGTCCGTGTTCCGGCGGGTTCGGGCCGTCGGCGTTCGGCGCCTCGGGGCGTTCGGCCAGCGGCAGCGACACCACCATGGTCAGCCCGCCGCCGGGAGTGTCCTCGGGGCTCACGGTGCCGCTCATCGCCTCCGTCAGCCCGCGGGCGAGCGCCAGGCCCAGCCCCAGGCCGCTGGTGTTGTCCGTGTCGCCGAGCCGCTGGAACGGTTCGAACAGCCGCTCCCGGTCCGCCGCGGGCAGTCCGGGGCCCCGGTCCACGACCCGCAGTTCCACCCGGCCGGCCAGCACACTCGCGGTGACCAGCACCTTCGTACCCGCCGGGGCGTGGCGGTCGGCGTTGGAGACCAGATTGGCGATCACGCGCTCCAGCAGCGGCGGATCGGCCAGCACCTGCGGAACCCGCTCGACCTCCCCGACCTCCACGCCGGTGATGTCCGAGAGTGCCGCCGGGAGGACCTCCTCCAGCGAGGTCGGCCGCAGATTGAGCCTGAGCACACCGGCCTCCAGCCGGCTGAGGTCGAGCAGGTTCTCCACCAGTCGGCTGAGCTTGGCCATGGACTCGTCGGCGGTGGCGAGGAGTTCGTCGCGGTCCTCCGCGGTGAACTCGACGTCCCGGCTGCGCAGCGAGGTGACGGCCGCCCAACCGGCGGCGAGTGGAGTGCGCAGGTCGTGGCCGACGGCCCGCAGCAGCGCGGTACGCATCCGGTCCGCGGCCCGCACCGGCTCGACCTGGGCGGCCGCCTCGGCCAGCCTGGCCCGCTCCACCGCCGACCCCACGTGCGCGGCGAAGGCGGCGAGGACCCGCCGCTCGGACGCGGACAGGGCACCGCCGCGCAGCACCAGGAAGCCCCCGGGCCCGGCCGGCACCACGGTGGCACCGGACATGGGCTCCCGGGTCCCGCCGAACCGGGCGGCACCTGCCTCGTCGGGCGCGTCGGCGACGAGTTCCGCGGTGTCCACCCCGAAGGTCTCCCGGGTCCGCTCCAGCAGCGCCGGGATCGTCTGCCCGCCGCGCACGATGCTGCCGGCCAGCGAGGACATGGTCTCCGCCTCGGCGGTGGCGCGGGCGGCGCGGCGGGACAGTCTGAGCGAGCGGTCGACGACCGCGGCGACGGTGGCGGCGACCACCGCGAAGACGGCCAGTGCCAGCAGGGCGTTGGGGTCGCGGAGCGTGAACTGCCCCATGGGCGCGATGAACCAGTAGTTGAGCAGCAGCGACGCCGTCACGGAGGCGATCACCGCCGAGGCCACGCCGCCTATGCAGGCCACACCCACCACCGTGAGCAGGAACAGCAGCGCCTCGCTGGTGAGGTTGAAGGTGCCGCGCAGTTGGGCGAGGAGGACCGTCAGCAGCACCGGCAGCACCAGCCCGGCGACCGGTCCCGCGATCATGCGGGCCCGCGACAGCGTGCGGCGCCGGGACGGCAGCAGGGTGCCGCGGCCGGCCCGCTCGTGCGAGACCTGGTGGACGTCGATGTCGCCGGACTGCGCGACGACCCTCTCCCCCGTGCCCATGCCGGTGAGGAACCGTTCGAGGCGTCCCCGCCTGCTGGAGCCGAGGACGAGCTGGGTGGCGTTCTCGGTACGGGCGAACTCCACCAGCGCGCTCGCCACGTCGTCGCCGACGACGGAGTGGTAACTGCCGCCGAGGTCCTCCACCAGCCTGCGCTGCCGGGCCAGCGACGCGTGCGAGAAACCGGTGGCGAGACCGTCGCTGCGGGCGACGTGCACGGCGAGCAGGTCCCCGCCGGCCGACCGGTCGGCGATCCGGGCGGCCCGCCGTACGAGCGTGTCGCCCTCCGGTCCGCCGGTCAGCGCCACCACGACCCGCTCCCGGGTCTCCCAGACCCCGCCTATCGCGTGCTCGGCCCGGTACCTCTGGAGGGCCTCGTCGACCCGGTCGGCCGTCCACAGCAGCGCCAGCTGCCGCAGCGCGGTCAGGTTGCCGGTGCGGAAGTAGTTGGCGAGGGCCGCGTCGATGTTCTCGGGTGCGTAGACGTTGCCGTGCGCCATCCGGCGGCGCAGGGCCTCGGGCGGCATGTCGACCAGCTCCACCTGGTGGGCCCGGCGTACGACCTCGTCCGGCACGGTCTCGTGCTGGGGCACGCCGGTGATCTTCTCGACGACGTCCTTGAGGGACTCCAGGTGCTGAATGTTGACGGCGGTGATGACGTCGACGCCGGCCGCGAGCAGTTCCTCGACGTCCTGCCACCGCTTGGGGTTGCGGCCGCCGCCCGGGACGTTGCTGTGGGCGAGTTCGTCGACGAGGGCGATCTGCGGGCCGCGGGCGAGGACCGCGGCGAGGTCCATCTCCTCGAACCGCCCGCCGCGGTAGGTGCAGCCGAGCCGCGGCACGACCTCCAGGCCGTCCAGCACGGTCTCGGTGCGGGGCCGCCCGTGGCACTCGGCGAACCCCACGACGACGTCGGCTCCGCGGGCGGCGCGGCGCCGCCCCTCGTCGAGCATGCGGTACGTCTTGCCGACCCCCGGAGCCGCCCCGAGGTAGACCTTCAGCCGTCCGCGCCGTACTTCGTTCATCACCCTCAGCGAAGCGCTCGGCGGCACGCCGGTCAGGCGTATTGACGCCTCCCTGGCGCCTCGAACGAGGACGTTGACACCGTCTTGACGAACAGTTGCCCGGCGGGCCCCGTGACGGCTCGCCGGACAGCGGTACCCGAGAGGCCGGACCCGGCATCATCGGCCGCGCGCCGCCGCCGCGGGCATCGAACACGGGCGTCGAACGGGGGCGTCGAGGAACCGTCCCGCCGGGAGCCGGTCCCGATCGGCGGGCCGCGCGGCGGAACCGTACGGCGAGAGCGGTGATGGGCAGGACCGTGGCCGCGCGCAGAGGGCGCAGCCGCGCGGGGACGTGGTCCCGGTGGCGGCGGCGCAGAGCGGCCCGCTCGGCCACGGCCTGCTGTCGGGGGGTGCCCGCGGAACGGCCCGGGTCGCGCCCCCTCCGAGCCGCGGTCCGACACCGCCCACGGGACGGGGGCGACCGGTTCCGGCCGCACAGGTCTCGAAGCCGCGCTCCGAGTGACCCGCGTGCCGGTGCCCCGGGTGCGGGGTGCGGGATTCCCGGGGTTCCCGTTTCCCGCCCCTTCCCCGGCCATCACCGTCACGGTTTCTCGCGGCCGAGGGCAGTACCCGTCCCCCGTCGCCGTTCAGTCTCACGCTGCCTACGACCGCTCGAGCCCCGCGTTGACGCACCCCTGACGGCTGCTCAGGCGCCCTTGACGTGATGCTGACGAGGCGGCCGCGAACCCGTATGAGAGCCGCAAATTTCCCGGCTCGGCCGTCCCTTCCGGTCCTCGACGGTGGTTGGATTCCCATCCGGCCGCCGAGGAGGCCGCGGACGCCGGTGGCCTCCGGCGACGGGCCCTTGACACGCACCCGTCGTCGCCGCGACGCCGGCGGCCGCCGCGCCGTGCGGTGCCGGGTCACGGCACCGCACGGCCCCCGCGGCCGGCGTCCTGTCCGTCCCCCCGGTCCGCCGGCGTGCCCCGGCACACCGGCGGACCGGTCACGTCCGCACGAAGGTCTCCGTCTCCATGTTTCCCGCTGCCCCCGAGCAGGCACCCGCGTCCCGCCCGCAGCCCACCGCCCCGACCGTTCCACGACGCCGCGCACCCGGCGGTCTGTTCGACCCGGCCCAGCTCGTCCGGTCCTTTCCCGAGGCGCTGCGCAAGCTGCACCCGCGCGTCCTGGTCCGGAACCCGGTGCTGTTCGTGGTCTCCGTCGGAGCCGCGCTCACCACCCTGTCGGCCGTGTTCGACCCGGCCGTCTTCACCTGGACGATCAGTGTCTGGCTGTGGTTGACGGTGGTCTTCGCCAACCTGGCCGAGGCCGTGGCCGAGGGCCGGGGAAAGGCCCAGGCCGAGTCGCTGCGCCGGACGCGCACGGACACCGTGGCGCTGCGCCTGCTCGACTGGCGTTACGGCACCGACCTGCACACGGCCCGCACCGAGACCGTCTCCCCCGCCGAACTCAGGCCGCTGGACGTGGTCCTGGTCGAGACGGGCGGGACGATCCCGGCGGACGGCGACGTGATCGACGGTGTCGCGGCGGTCGACGAGTCCGCCGTGACCGGCGAGTCCGCACCCGTGATCCGTGAGGCGGGCGGCGACCGCAGCGGTGTCACGGGCGGTACGACGGTGCTGTCCGACCGTGTCGTCGTCCGCGTCAGCGCCCGCCCCGGCCACAGCTTCCTGGACCGCATGATCGCGCTGGTCGAGGGCGCGTCCCGGCAGAAGACACCGAACGAGATCGCGCTGAACATCCTGCTGGCCTCGCTGACCGTCGTCTTCCTCCTGGTCGTGGTCACCCTTCAGCCGATGGCCGACCACGCGGACGCCGCCCAGTCGACGACCGTGCTGGTCGCGCTGCTGGTGACGCTGATCCCGACGACGATCGGCGCGCTGCTGTCCGCGATCGGCATCGCCGGCATGGACCGGCTGGTGCAGCGCAACGTGCTCGCCATGTCCGGGCGCGCGGTCGAGGCGGCGGGCGACGTCAACACCCTGCTGCTGGACAAGACCGGCACCATCACGCTGGGCAACCGCGAGGCCGCCGCCTTCGTTCCGTTGCCGGGCGTCGAGGAGGGCCGGCTCGCGGCGGCGGCCCAGCTGTCGTCGCTGGCCGACGAGACGCCCGAGGGCCGGTCGGTCGTCGTCCTGGCGAAGCAGCTGTTCGGGCTGCGGGCGCCCACGGAGGACGAGTTGTCGCACGCGCGGTGGGTGCCCTTCAGCGCCCGTACCCGGATGAGCGGTGTCGATCTGGGCTGGGACGACGGCGCCGTGACCGCCGTCCGCAAGGGCGCCGCCCAGCAGGTGATCGAGTGGGTGCAGATGTACGGCGGCCAGGTCCCGCCCGAGGCGAGGCACTTCGCCGACTCGGTGGCGGCCTCGGGCGGCACACCGCTGCTGGTGGCGGTGCACGACGGGGACGGCCCGCGTGTCCTGGGCCTGATCCACCTCAAGGACGTGGTGAAGGAAGGGATCCGCGAACGCTTCGCGCAGCTGCGCCGCATGGGCATCCGCACGGTCATGGTCACCGGCGACAACCCGCTCACCGCCCGCGCCATCGCCCGGGAGGCGGGCGTCGACGACTTCCTCGCCGAGGCGACCCCCGAGGACAAGCTCGCGCTGATCAAGCGGGAGCAGGCGGGCGGCAAGCTGGTCGCGATGACCGGTGACGGCACCAACGACGCCCCGGCGCTCGCGCAGGCCGACGTCGGCGTGGCGATGAACACCGGCACGTCGGCCGCCAAGGAGGCCGGCAACATGGTCGACCTCGACTCCGACCCGACCAAGCTCATCGACATCGTCGAGATCGGCAAGCAACTCCTCATCACCCGGGGCGCGCTGACGACGTTCTCGATCACCAACGACGTGGCCAAGTACTTCGCGATCATCCCGGCCATGTTCGCGGGCGCGTACCCGGGCCTGGAGGCGCTGAACGTGATGGGCCTGCACAGCCCGACGTCGGCGATCACGTCCGCGATCGTGTTCAACGCACTGATCATCGTGGCGTTGATCCCCCTGGCCCTGCGGGGAGTGCGCTACGCACCCGCCTCCGCGCACGACCTGCTGCGCCGCAATCTGCTCCTGTACGGCCTCGGCGGGCTGGTCCTGCCGTTCGTCGGCATCAAGGTGATCGACCTGCTGATCTCCGGGGTACCGGGCCTCAGCTGACGCCGGGCGCCCCGCCCTCGATGTCCCGTACGCACACGTCAGACCCTTCCCATCCCTCCCCACCCCTTTCCACCCCGTCCTCCCCGCGCACTCGCCGCCTGTGGCCGGCCCGTGTGCCCGAACCCGGAACGGACCATGCCCGGCTCATCCCTCTCCTCACGTACCGTCCTGGTCACCGGCGCCTCCACCGGCGTCGGCGTCGAGACCGCCCGTCGACTGGCCGGGCGCGGCGCCACGGTGCTGATGCACGGCCGGACCGCCGAGGAGGCCCGGGCGGCGGCCGACATGCTGGTCGCCACCAAGGGCGTGGACGCCGAGCGCCTGTGCACGTACGGCGCCGATTTCGCCCGCCTCGACGAGATCGAGTTCCTGGCCCACAAGGTCATGGCCGAGCACCCGGACCTGAACGTCCTGGTCAACAACGCCGCCATGGCCGCACCCGAACGGCACACGGTCACCGACGACGGCAACGAGATCGCCCTCCAGGTCAACTTTCTGGCCCCCTACCTGCTCACCTGCCTGCTGGCGCCGGCCCTCGCCGGCGGTCCGGGCGGCCGGGTGGTCGACGTCTCCTCGTCGCCGCACGGCACGGCGCCGATCCAGTGGGCCGACCCCCACCGGGCCCGCCGCTACTCGCGGCTCGCCGCGCACGCCCGGTCCCGGCTGACCCTGACGGTGTTCGCGGCCGACCCTCGCGTCACCGCGGTCTCGGTCCACCCGGGCGCCTCCCCCGCGCAGGGCGCCCGGCACGTGGTGCGGCTGTGCGACCCGGCGGTGGAGATCGTCGACGGCGCGCACCACGACCGCGACGCACGCGACGACCTGGACGACCTCGGCAGCCTCAGCAGCCTCAGCAGCCTCAGCAGCCTCAGCAGCCTCAGCAGCCTCAGCAGCCTCAGCGAACGCGTGGCACTCGCACGGGTCACGACCGAGAACCGCACGACGGGACGCCCGACCGGCCTCGGAACACAGGGCGACGTGCTGGATCGGGACACCGGACGACGTACGACATGACGCACCGTGTCCGCCCCGGGCCCACCACCCCTGCCCGCCCCCCCGTTCGGCGCAATGCGGGCTCGGCCGCTCCTCCCGCCGCTGACCTGGCGCGCCACAAGCAGCCGAGCGGCCGGTCCTGACGGTGCGTCGACGTAGCGGCACCCGTCGCCCGTGGGCCCGTACGTCACTCTCCGCATACGCTGAGGGCGCGGTCCGCATGACGGCCGGAACCGCACGCCGAGCGCGTCAGGAGCACGCCGATGGCCGCCACCGAACGCCCCGCGCCGGGCCGCCTGCGCGCCTGGCTGCTGGAAGGGCTGTCCGACATCGGCAAGACCGGCGCCGCGCACGCGCACCCGCCCCCCGCGCACGAGGGCCAGCGCTGGTACCGGGTGATGTGCCTGACCGGCGTGGACTACTTCTCGACCCTCGGCTACCAGCCCGGTATCGCGGCCCTCGCGGCGGGGCTGCTGTCGCCGATCGCGACCATCGTGCTCGTGCTCGTCACGCTGGCCGGCGCGCTGCCGGTCTACCGGAGGGTCGCCGCGGAGAGCCCGCACGGCCAGGGCTCGATCGCCATGCTGGAGCGTCTGCTCACCTTCTGGAAGGGCAAGCTGTTCGTCCTCACCCTGCTGGGTTTCGCCGCCACCGACTTCTTGATCACCATCACGCTGTCGGCCGCGGACGCCTCGACCCATCTGATCGAGAACCCCCACCTCAACGAGGCCCTGCACGACAGCCAGATGCTCATCACCCTCGTGCTCATCGCGCTGCTGGGCGCGGTGTTCCTCAAGGGATTCCTGGAGGCGATCGGAGTCGCCGTCGCCCTGGTCGGCATCTATCTGTCGCTGAACGCCGTCGTGGTGGTCGCCGGGCTGTGGCACATCGCCACCGAGGGGCATGTCATCACCGACTGGGCGAGCGCGCTGACCGCCGAGCACGGCAACATCTTGGTCATGATCGGCATGGCGCTGATCGTCTTCCCCAAGCTCGCCCTCGGCCTGTCCGGTTTCGAGACCGGCGTCGCCGTGATGCCGCACGTCAAGGGCGATCCGGAAGACACGGAGGAGCACCCGGAGGGCCGGATCCGGGGCACCAAGAAGCTGCTCACCACGGCCGCCCTGATCATGAGCTGCTTCCTGATCACCACCAGTTTCATCACCACGCTGCTCATCCCGGCGCAGGAGTTCGAGGAGGGCGGCCAGGCCAACGGACGCGCCCTGGCCTTCCTGGCGCACGAGTATCTGGGCAACGTCTTCGGCACGGTCTACGACGTCGCGACGATCGCCATCCTGTGGTTCGCCGGCGCCTCCGCGATGGCCGGACTGCTCAATCTGATGCCGCGCTATCTGCCCCGCTACGGCATGGCCCCGCACTGGGCGCGCGCGGTACGCCCGATGGTCATCGTCTTCACCCTCGTCGCGTTCCTGGTGACCTGGATCTTCGACGCCAGCGTCGACGCGCAGGGCGGCGCCTACGCCACCGGTGTACTGGTGCTGATCAGTTCCGCCGCCATCGCGGTGACCATCGCCGCGCGGAAGGCCGGCCACCGCAGCTGGACCATCGCGTTCAGCGCGATCTCCGTGGTGTTCCTGTACACGACGATCGCGAACGTCATCGAACGCCCGGACGGTGTGAAGATCGGCGCCTGCTTCATCGCGGGCATCATGATCCTCTCGCTGACCTCCCGGCTGGCCCGCTCCTTCGAACTCCGTGTGACCAGCGTGACACTGGACGACATGGCGGAGCGGTTCGTCCGGGACATCTCCAGCCGCAGGATCCGGTTCATCGCCAACGAGCCCGACACACGCGACTTCGCCGAGTACCGGGACAAGATCGAGCAGATCCGGCGCGACAACGACGTCCCCGCCCAGGAGGACTTCGTCTTCGTCGAGGTGACGGTGACCGACCCCTCCGAGTTCGAGTCGGGCCTGACGGTGCACGGCGCGGTCATGCACAACCGCTACCGCGTCCTGACGCTGGAGTCCGCCTCCGTCTCCAACGCCCTGGCCGCTCTGCTGCTGCACGTGCGCGACACGACCGGCTGCATCCCGCACATCTACTTCGAGTGGACCGAGGGCAGCCCCTCCGCAAACTTCCTGCGCTTCTTCCTCTTCGGCCAGGGCGAGGTCGCCCCGGTCACCCGGGAGATCCTGCGCGAGGCCGAACCGGATCCCGTCCGCCGGCCACGGGTGCACACGGGCTGAACCGCGGCGCCGGGCGGTGTCGCGTCAGGGCCGAGGTCCAACCCCGCCTCCACCGGCACCGGCTGCCGCCCTATCGTGACCTGCATGAACTCCTACACGATCGGTCAGGCCGCCCGGCTGCTCGGCGTGAGCCCGGACACCGCCCGCCGCTGGGCCGACGCGGGCCGCGTGGCGACCCACCGCGACGACAGCGGACACCGGGTCATCGACGGACGGGACCTGGCCGCGTTCTCGGTCGAACTGGCCAAGTCCGGCAGCGGCGAGGAGGAGGCCGCGTCCACCTCCGTCCGCAACGCCTTCCCCGGCATCGTGACCGCGATCAAGCTGGGCGACGTCGCGGCGCAGGTCGAGATCCAGGCGGGCCCGCACCGACTCGTCTCCCTGCTCACCCGGGAGGCCGTCGAGGAGCTGGGCCTGGAGGTCGGCATGCGGGCGACGGCCCGGGTGAAGTCGACGAACGTACATATCGACCGCGCCTGACACTCACGACACTCACACCCCACCAGGTCCGCCGTACGATCGCACATGCGCGCCCAGTCCGGGCGATCGGCCCGCTCATGCGATGCTCCAGCAGACTTCCGGCTGGCATCTGCGCCAGTATGATCGACGCATCGGAGGAAGCCGAGGGATCTTCCCCCGAGAAGTCGCCGGAAGCCAGAGGAGTAACTCTGTGATGATCCGATCCACGCGCCGCAGCCGGCGGACCGTGCAGGTGGCCGGCGTGGGCGCCGCCGCGCTGCTGGCCCTGACCGCCTGCTCCTCGTCCGGCTCGACAGACTCGTCCGCCGAGTCGGACCCCTCCTCGTCCGCCTCGCAGCGGCTCTCCGGCGAGGTGACCGTCTTCGCGGCCGCCTCGCTCAAGGAGAGCTTCACGACACTGGGCGAGGAGTTCGAGAAGCAGCACCCGGGCACGAAGGTCACCTTCAGCTTCGGCGGCAGCGACTCGCTGGCCGCGAGCATCACCGGCGGCGCACCCGCGGACGTCTTCGCCGCCGCGAGCCCCAAGACCATGGCGATCGTCTCCGACGCGGGCGACACCTCGGCGGCGCCCGAGACCTTCGTGCGCAATCAGTTGGAGATCGCCACCCTGCCCGGCAACCCCGACAAGATCTCCTCGTTGAAGGACCTCACCAAGTCGGGGCTGAAGGTCGTCCTGTGCGACGAGTCGGTGCCGTGCGGCGCCGCCGCTCAGAAGGCGCTCGACGCCGCCGGCGTCGAACTCACCCCGGTCTCCTACGAGCAGGACGTCAAGAGCGCCCTGACGAAGGTCGAACTGAAGGAGGCGGACGCCGCCCTCGTCTACAAGACCGACGTGCGGGCCGCCGGTGGCAAGGTGGAGGGCGTGGACTTCCCCGAGTCGGCCGACGCCGTGAACGACTATCCGATCGCCCTGCTGAAGGACGCTCCCAACAAGGCGGCCGGGCAGACCTTCATCGAGCTGGTGCGCTCCGCGCAGGGCCGGCAGGTACTGACCGGGGCCGGGTTCCTCGAGCCGTGACAGTCCGACCCGCGGAGACCCTACGGGGCGGCCCCCGGCGCGGCCGCGTCCGCCGGCGCGGCCGCGCCGTACCGCTGCCCCTGCTGGTCCCCGCGCTGGCCGGACTCGCGTTCCTGCTGCTCCCGCTGATCGCGCTGCTCCTGCGGACCCCGTGGAGCACCCTGCCGGAGCAGTTGACCAGCCCCGGGGTCTGGCAGGCCCTCCGGCTGTCCCTGGTGTGCGCCACGGCGGCGACGGGGCTCAGTCTGCTGATCGGGGTGCCGCTGGCGTGGCTGCTGGCCCGCACGGACTTCCCCGGCCGCGGTCTGGTGCGCGCCCTGGTGACCCTGCCGCTGGTGCTGCCCCCGGTGGTGGGCGGCGTCGCCCTGCTGCTCGCCCTCGGCCGCAACGGCGTCGTCGGGCAGTGGCTGGACGCCTGGTTCGGCATCACCCTGCCGTTCACCACGGCGGGCGTCGTGATCGCGGAGACGTTCGTCGCGATGCCGTTCCTCGTCATCAGCGTGGAGGGCACCCTGCGGGCCGCGGACCCCCGCTTCGAGGAGGCGGCCACCACCCTCGGCGCCTCCCGCTTCACCGCGTTCCGCCGGGTCACCCTGCCGCTGATCGCCCCGGGCGTCGCGGCCGGCGCGGTGCTGGCCTGGGCACGTGCGCTCGGCGAGTTCGGGGCCACCATCACCTTCGCCGGCAACTTCCCCGGCCGCACGCAGACCATGCCGCTCGCGGTGTACCTGGCCCTGCAGAACGACCCGGCGGCGGCCATCGCGCTCAGCCTTGTCCTGCTCGCCGTGTCCATCGCGGTCCTCGCGGGCCTGCGCGACCGCTGGATGACCGCCTCATGACCCATGTCGAAGACTCCCGGACCGTGCTGCCCGCAGCCGCCTCCGGTGAAGGGCTGGACGCCCGCCTCGTGGTCGACCGCGGCCCGTTCCGCCTCGACATCGCGGTGACCGCCGCCCCCGGCGACGTCGTGGCGCTGCTCGGACCCAACGGGGCCGGCAAGACGACCGCGCTGCGCGCCCTGGCCGGCCTCACCCCGCTCACGGACGGCCATCTCCGGCTCGACGGCGAAGAGTTGGACCGTACGCCTCCCGAGTCCCGCCCGGTCGGCGTCGTCTTCCAGGACTATCTGCTCTTCCCGCATCTGACGGCCCTGGACAACGTGGCCTTCGGACCGCGCTGCCATGGCGCGACCAAGGCCCAGGCCCGCGCGGAGGCGGCCGCGTGGCTGGACCGGATGGGTCTGGGCGAGCACGCCGGAGTCAAGCCCCGCAGGCTGTCCGGGGGCCAGGCCCAGCGCGTCGCGCTCGCCCGCGCCCTGGCCACCCGGCCCCGGCTGCTGCTCCTCGACGAGCCCCTCGCCGCCCTGGACGCCCGCACCCGTCTGGAGGTGCGCGCCCAGCTCCGCCGCCATCTGGCGGACTTCGAGGCGGTGGCGGTGCTGGTCACCCACGACCCGCTGGACGCGATGGTGCTGGCCGACCGGCTCGTGGTCGTGGAGCACGGGCTGATCGTGCAGGAGGGCACGCCCGCCGAGATCGCCCGCCGCCCCCGCACGGACTACGTGGCCCAGCTCGTCGGCCTGAACCTCTACAAGGGCCGCGCGTCCGGCCACACCGTGCACCTGGACCCCGGCCCGGCCATCTCCATCACCGAGGACCTCGACGGGCTGGTCTTCGTGGCCTTCCCGCCCGGTGCGGTCACCCTCTTCCGGGACCGGCCGACGGGCGCCAGCGCCCGCAACCTGTGGCACTGCGAGGTCACCGGGCTGGAGACCCACGGCGACCAGATCCGCGCGGCCCTCACCGGCGAACTGGCCCTCACCGCCGACCTCACCACGGTCGCCGCCGCCGAACTCGACCTCCAGCCGGGCGCCGGGATCTGGGCGACGGTCAAGGCCGCCCAGACACACGCCTACCCGGCCTGAGAGACCCGAAGGGCCCCGCGCTCGCACGGCGCGGGGCCCTCACCGGGGTCGGACGGTCCGGTCAGTCCTCGTAGGCGTCCAGCGGCGGGCAGGAGCACACCAGGTTCCGGTCGCCGAAGGCCTGGTCGATCCGGCGCACCGGCGGCCAGTACTTCTCCGCGGCCGAGACCCCGCCCGGGAAGACGGCGTCCTCACGGCTGTAGGCGTGGTCCCAGGCGCCACCGAGCGCGGCGGCGGTGTGCGGGGCGTTCCGCAGCGGGTTGTCGTCCGCGGGCCACTCGCCGGATCCGACCTTCTCGATCTCCGCGCGGATGGCGATCATCGCCTCGCAGAACCGGTCCAGCTCGGACAGGTCCTCGGACTCGGTCGGCTCGATCATCAGCGTGCCGGCCACCGGGAAGGACATCGTCGGGGCGTGGAAGCCGTAGTCGATGAGCCGCTTGGCCACGTCGTCGACGCTCACCCCGGTCGCCTTGGTCAGCGGCCGCAGGTCGATGATGCACTCGTGGGCGACGAGCCCGCCGGGGCCGGTGTAGAGCACCGGGAAGTGCGGTTCGAGGCGCTTGGCGATGTAGTTGGCGCTCAGGACGGCGACCTGTGTGGCCCGCTTCAGCCCCTCACCGCCCATGAGCCGGACGTAGGCCCACGAGATCGGCAGGATGCCCGCGGAACCCCACGGGGCGGCCGAGATCGGGCCCACACCGGTCTCCGGACCGGCCTGCGGCTGGAGCGGGTGGTTCGGCAGGTACGGCGCCAGGTGCGACCGTACGGCCACCGGGCCGACGCCCGGACCGCCGCCGCCGTGCGGGATGCAGAACGTCTTGTGCAGGTTGAGGTGCGAGACGTCGCCGCCGAAGTGCCCCGGCTTGGCGAGACCCACCAGGGCGTTGAGGTTGGCGCCGTCGACGTACACCTGACCGCCGGCGTCGTGCACCTGCGCGCAGATCTCGGAGACGTGCTCCTCGAAGACACCGTGCGTCGAGGGGTAGGTGATCATGAGCACGGCGAGCTCGTCGCGGTGCTTCTCGATCTTCGCGCGCAGGTCCTCGACGTCGACCTCGCCGTCCTCGGCGGTCTTGACGACGACGACCTTCATCCCGGCCATGACGGCACTGGCGGCGTTCGTCCCGTGCGCGGAGGACGGGATCAGACACACGGTGCGCTGCTCGTCGCCGTTGGCCCGGTGGTAGCCGCGCACGGCGAGCAGACCGGCCAGCTCGCCCTGCGAGCCAGCGTTCGGCTGGAGCGACACCTTGTCGTAGCCGGTGACCTCGGCGAGACCGTCCTCCAGCTCACGGATGAGCGTGAGGTAGCCCTCGGCCTGCTCGGCGGGCACGAACGGGTGCAGCTGACCGAACTCGGGCCAGGTGACCGGCTCCATCTCGGTGGTCGCGTTGAGCTTCATGGTGCAGGAGCCCAGCGGGATCATGCCGCGGTCCAGCGCGTAGTCGCGGTCGGCGAGCCGGCGCAGGTAGCGCAGCATCGCGGTCTCGGAGCGGTGCTGGTGGAAGACCGGGTGGGTCAGGTAGTCGTCGGCGCGCAGCACGGCGTCCGGCAGCGCGTCCTCGGTGGCGGTGTCCAGGGCCTCGATGTCGGCCTCGGCCCCGAACGCGGCCCACACGGCGTCCACCTGGGCCCGCTTGGTGGTCTCGTCGCAGGCGATGGAGACGTGGTCGGCGTCCACCAGGCGCAGGTTCACCCCGCGGTCCCGGGCGGCGGCGACGACGTCGGCGGCGCGGCCCGGCACCCGCGCGGTCAGCGTGTCGAAGTAGGCACCGTGGACGATCTCGACGCCCGCCGCACCGAGCCCGGCGGCAAGCAGGGAGGCGTAGCGGTGCGTGCGGCGGGCGATCGCCCTGAGCCCGTCGGGTCCGTGGTAGACGGCGTACATGCCGGCCATCACGGCGAGCAGCACCTGCGCGGTGCAGATGTTGCTGGTCGCCTTCTCACGGCGGATGTGCTGCTCACGCGTCTGCAGCGCGAGCCGGTAGGCCCTGTTGCCGTCGGCGTCGACGGAGACGCCGACGAGGCGGCCGGGCAGGCTGCGGGCGAACTTCTCGTGCACCGCCATGTAGCCGGCGTGCGGACCGCCGAAGCCCATCGGCACGCCGAACCGCTGCGTCGTACCCACCGCGATGTCCGCGCCGAGCTCGCCCGGCGACTTCAGCAGCGTCAGCGCGAGCAGGTCGGCGGCGACGGTGACCAGCGCGCCCAGCTCGTGCGCCCGGTCGATCACCGGCTTGAGGTCTCGCACCGCGCCGGAGGCACCCGGGTACTGGATCAGCACGCCGTTGATCTCGCGCTCGGCGATCTCGGCGGGGATGCCGCCGGAGAGGTCAGCGACGACGACCTCGACGCCGGTCGGCTCGGCGCGGGTCCGGATCACGGCGATGGTCTGCGGGAACGCGTCCGCGTCGACCAGGAACAGGCCCTTCTTGTTCTTGCCCATGCGCAGGGACAGAGCCATCGCCTCGGCGGCGGCCGTGCCCTCGTCGAGCAGCGAGGCACCCGAGGTCGGCAGACCCGTGAGGTCGGCGACCACGGTCTGGAAGTTCAGCAGCGCCTCGAGCCGCCCCTGCGAGATCTCCGGCTGGTACGGCGTGTAGGCCGTGTACCAGGACGGGTTCTCCATGACGTTGCGCAGGATGACGGGCGGCGTGAACGTGCCGTAGTACCCGAGTCCGATCATGGAGTCGAGGACCTGGTTGCGGTCGGCCAGGGAGCGCAGCTCGGCCAGCACCTCGGCCTCGGTGCGGGCGCCCGGCAGGTCCAGGGCGTCGGAGTTCTTGATCACATCCGGGACCGCGGCGGCGGTGAGCTCGTCGAGCGAGCCGTAGCCGACCTGCGCGAGCATCTTGGCCCGCGCCTCCTGGTCGGGCCCGATGTGGCGCTGCTCGAACGGTGTCCCCTGTTCGAGCTCGGCGAGCGGAATGCGATGGGCGGTCATGGCGGAGGCCTCCTGGTCTGACGCGACCTTCGAGGGACACCCCGGCACGGGTGCCCCGACGGCCTCCCCCTCTGTCATCACAACCTGAGAGCTTCACCGGGTCGCCGAAGGGACGACCGGCTTGCACCGTCGGTGAGAGCGGGAGCCGTGGACACCCGCTCTGCTTTCCAGAGTGACCTCGTCCGTGCGGTACAGGGGCCTGAGAGATTCCGGGGAGGATTTGCTCCTTCGGCGCCTCCGATGG
The DNA here is from genome assembly GCF_003261055.1 of Streptomyces cadmiisoli. Taxonomy (NCBI): domain Bacteria; kingdom Bacillati; phylum Actinomycetota; class Actinomycetes; order Kitasatosporales; family Streptomycetaceae; genus Streptomyces; species Streptomyces cadmiisoli. Next base: position 7,247,997 of record NZ_CP030073.1, on the reverse strand, counting down.
TGTCTGGAGGACTCTCCCGCGCGGGGTCAGCAGCCGCTTGTCAGACTACCAGCGAGGTCAATGTCGGTGCCTTCGAGTGGCCGCGCCGCCCAATGTGCTCTTTCGTAGTGCTTACGAATGAGTTGCGACCACGTGGAGGGCCCGTGCAGACCGAGATCGATCCGCGCAACCTGATCGGCCGCAAGGCGTTCGACCGCAGCGGCAACAAGATCGGGACCATCGACGAGGTGTACCTCGACGACGCGACCGGTGTGCCGGAGTGGGCTGCGATACGCACGGGGCTGTTCAGCAGGGATGCCTTCGTGCCGCTGGAACCCAGCGAACTGATCGAGGGCAGTCTGCACGTCCCCTTCGAGCGCACGCTGATCAAGGAGGCCCCCGACTTCGGGGTCGGCCGCCACCTCTCGCCGGACCAGGAGCTCCAGCTCTACCACCACTACGGCCTCGACGTGGCCTCCCCGCCCGGCCTCCCGGACCACGACTTCGGCAAACTGGCCGGCACGGACGAACCCTGACCCGGACGTCGCTGCCCACCCGTCCCCGTTCGGCGGCACCCGCCCCCCACGCGCCACCGCCAAGCCGCTGCACTGCCGCGCCGCTACGCCCCTACGCCCCTACGCCCCTACGCCCCTACGCCGACGAACGGTCCTGCCCTTCCGCATCCGCCGCCTCGTCGGGTCTTCGTGCGACCAGTGGCAGCGGGTCCGCCGGCTCCAGTGCCGGATCGTCGGTCCGGAAGGTCCGCACCCGCCCGGGCACCGAGTCGGGTGTCTCGAAGCGCACGGTGACCCTCCCCAGCCCGCTGCCCTGCACCCACCCGTGCCCGTGCTCGGTGTGGAGCACGTCGTGCCCGGCGGGCCACCGCCGCTCCACCGGCCGGGTGGCACCGTCGGCCGACTCGGGCGCCTCCTCCTCCGCGGGCCCCTCCGGCCGCTCCCCCACCGCCTGCGCGAACAGATCTTCCTGCGTGTAGTCGGCGAGGCCGCTGACCCCCACCCCCAGCAGCCGCACGCCGCCGGTGGTGTCCACGGAGTCCAGCAGCCGGGCCGCGGCCTCCCGCACCACGGCCTGGTCGTCGGTGGGCCCGCGCAGCGTCTCGGAGCGGGTGAGCGTCGAGAAGTCGTACCGCCGCACCTTCAGCACGATGGTCCGCCCGGACAGTCCCGCGCCGCGCAGCCGCCGGACACACCGGTCCGCCAGCCGCTGCACCTCCAGCGCGACCCGGATCCGGTCGTGGATGTCGACGTCGTAGGTGTCCTCGACCGAGACCGACTTCGTCTCCCGCTCGGCGACCACCGGCCGGTCGTCGCGCGCCAGCGCCATGGCGTACAGCGCGTGCCCGTGCGCCTTTCCCAGCAGCCGCACCAGCTCGTCCTCACCGGCCTCGGCGATCTCCTCGACCGTGGTGATGCCGGCCCGCCGCAGATGGTCGCCCGTCGCGGGGCCCACCCCGGGGAGCGTCCGAACCGGCATCGGCCCGAGCAGCGCCCGCTCGGTCCCCGGCTCTATCAGCACGAGCCCGTCCGGCTTGGCCTGCTCCGAGGCGATCTTCGCCAGCATCTTCGACGCGGCGAGCCCCACGGACCCCGTGAGGCCGGTGACGGCTCTGATGTCGGTCCGCAGCCGCACCCCCGCCAGCAGGGCCGACTCCTCGTCCCAGGCCGCTCCCCCGGCCTCCAGATCCACGAACGCCTCGTCCAGGCTCAGCGGCTCCACCAACGGTGACAGCGCGCGCAGCAGCCGCATGACCTGATCGCTGATCGACCGGTACAGCCCGAAGCGCGGCACCAGGTACGCCGCGTTCGGGGCGAGCCGGCGGGCCTGGGCCATGGGCATCGCCGAATGCACTCCGAACACCCGGGCCTCGTACGAGCAGGTCGCCACCACGCCGCGCGGCCCGAGCCCGCCCACGATCACGGCCTTCCCGCGCAGGCTCGGCTTGGACGCCTGCTCCACCGAGGCGAAGAAGGCGTCCATGTCGAGATGCAGGATCGTGGGCGCGGTTCTCACATCTCTGATGCTGCCTCACGCCACTGACAATGCCCCCGCCGCCGGGCCGGGGCTCAGACCGCCCGGTTGCGCCGCCGCGCCAGCTCGTCCGCCGGATTGTGCCCGACGAGCGTCTCTCCGGTGTCGATGCGCTCGCCGTGCAACTGCGACAGGGCGTTCTCCACGTCCCGCCAGACGACCCCCACCGCGATGCCGAAGATCCCCTGGCCGCCCTGGAGCAGCTCGTGGACCTCGTCCGGCGAGGTGCACTCGTAGACCGTGGCGCCGTCGCTCATCATCGTCATCCGCTCCAGGTCCTGGAAGCCGCGCTCCCTCAGGTGCTGGACGGTGGTACGGATGTTCTGCAACGAGACCCCGGTGTCGAGGAAACGTTTGACGATCTTCAGAACGACAACGTCCCGGAAGCTGTACAGACGCTGCGTGCCCGACCCGTGGGCAGGCCGGACGCTGGGCTCCACGAGCCCGGTGCGGGCCCAGTAGTCCAGTTGTCGATAGGTGATGCCGGCGGCCGCACAGGCCGTAGGGCCTCGGTAGCCGATCTGCTCGGATGCCATGGACGCCGCCCCTCCGGTGGTGGGAACGGGCGTCGGCCGCTGCCGGGCGTGATCGGCCGCCCTGCCGTGAAGCGGGTACGGACCGCTTTCCCCGAGACTGCGTCCCGGGGCACCCCCAGCCGCACCGTCGCCGCTGCTTCTCACGCCGACCTCCGTCCTTGACCTGCCTTCTCGACGGTAGGCAGTCACCAAGGGTGCGTCAACGATCGCCACACTCGGCACGCCGAGTGATAATCACCCTACGAGTGGTTTCCCGCGCCCAACCGCGGGGAAAGGCTAGCCGAATGCGCTGACAAGGAGTCGCAGGACGCTCTCACCGGCCGCCGGCAATTGCCCCTCTGTGAACGGTCGCGAGCCGCACACGGACGGCTCTCGACCCGGTGTTCGCAGCCCCGGGGGCCAAGGCGACGAGGTCACTGGCTGCTGGTGCCGAAGTCCTCGGGCGAGATCTGGTCGAGGAACTCGCGGAACTTCTCCACCTCGTCCTCCTGCTCGTCCGGAATCGCGATCCCGGCGTCGTCGAGCACCCCGTCACTGCCGTAGATCGGCGTCCCGGTGCGCAAGGCCAGCGCTATGGCGTCGGACGGGCGGGCGCTCACCTCGACGCCGCTGGCGAAGACCAGCTCGGCGTAGAAGACGCCCTCACGCAGATCCGTGATGCGCACTTCGGTGAGTTCCTGGCCGACGGCCTCCAGCACGTCCTTGAACAGGTCGTGCGTCAGCGGTCGCGCGGGCGCCATGCCCTGCTGGGCGAAGGCGATGGCCGTCGCCTCCCCCGGCCCGATCCAGATGGGGAGGTAGCGGTCGCCTCCCACTTCGCGCAGGAGCACGATCGGTTGGTTGGAGGGCATTTCGACCCGGACACCTACGACATCGAGCTCGTTCACACAGCAACCCTAGGCCGTGCTCGGGACGTTTGGGTAGTCGGGCCGACATTGACGGACCGATCCGGCCTGCGCACGGCCTTCTCCCGACCGCTCGGGGCGACCACGGCCGACACGCCCCCGAGCAGGGCACACAGGCACCGCACACGCCACGCGCACGGTTCCCACCCCGAACCGGCTCGGCCTCCCAGGCCCCCCGGGGCCCGGCACGGACACCCGCGCATATTCACACCGGCTCCGGGAGCCCGACCGGGCGCGTCCCGTACTCCACGGCCGGCCGACTCGCCCGTCGGTGAACGAACGCACGCCCAGCTCAGCCCTCTGCAGGCCGATGCAGCCGGAGTGGCGATGGGGCCCGGTCGAGACCGCACCCCCCCCGCACGGCCTCGCAGGAGCCCGCGGCACCCGCCGCGACGCCGCCCCCGGCCTCGCGGCCCATCCGACCTGCCCTGGGAAGCCGACCCACGCCCGGTTGCGCCGCCCCGGTCTCGCACCGGGTCGGCAATGACCGGCAGGCAGTCTGCTTCTCGACCCGGCCCGGCACCTCGCACCGTCGCCCTCCGGCCGCCCGCTGCACCCAGCGTCGCTCGCCCGGGCCCCGGCGGCACGCTGTGCGGACGTCCTCAGGGCAGGCGTACGCCCAGCGCCGTCTGCACCAACGCCGCGTGCAGCTTCACGGTGAGGCCCGCCAGCTCCTGCGCACGAGCCTGCGCGTGCGTCCTGGTCTGCGGGTTGCGGTGCCTCATCAGCGGAGCCACGACTTGCTCGACCAGCCCGGCCTCACGATCGGCGGCCGCCTTCATCACCCGCAGATGGCGCGGCTCGATACCGAATCGTCCCAGCTCGGCGATGAGCGAGGCGACGGTGACCGTCTCCGCGTCGTACACACCGTCCGACAGCGGAGTGATCAGCCCGTACGACTCCCACTCCACGAGCTCCTGGTCGCCGATCCCGGCGTCTGCCAGTAGCTGCGCCCGCGCGATGCGGGCGGAAGCCGGCTTCTCGACCGGCTCGGGCCCGGCCTCGCCGTCGCGCTGCCGGCCGAGCGTGGGCAGCCGCACGTCCTCGCCGCGCTCCACGGCGTCGAGGTGCTCCCTGATCACTTTGAGCGGCAGGTAGTGGTCCCGCTGCATCCTCAGCACATGACCGAGTCGCTCGACGTCGGCCGCGCTGAATTTCCGGTACCCGGAGGGCGTCCGCTGCGGTTCGATCAGCCCTTCCGACTCCAGGAAGCGGATCTTGGAGATGGTGACCTCGGGAAACTCCTCGCGCAACACGTTCAACACCGTGCCGATGCTCATCAGCGCGCCGTCCGTGGCGGTGGTGCCGCTTCCGGCACCACCGCTCGGTGTATGAAGCATGGACCTTCCCTGGGGTCCCCCCGGACAGCGTCCGGGGGAGGGTCAGATGCCGTGCCGGCTCGCGTAGAACACCAGCCGGTACTTGCCGATCTGCACCTCGTCACCGTTCGACAGGGCGACCTGGTCGATCCGTTCCCGGTTGACGTAGGTGCCGTTCAGGCTGCCCACGTCGGCCACGGTGAACGAGCCGTCCGGGCTGCGGCGGAACTCCACGTGCCGCCGCGAGACCGTCACGTCGTCCAGGAAGATGTCGCTCTGCGGGTGACGCCCGGCGGTGGTCAGGTCGCTGTCCAGCAGGAAGCGACTGCCCGAGTTCGGCCCCCGGCGCACCACCAGCAGGGCGGAGCCCAGCGGCAGCGCGTCCACCGCGGCCTGTGCCTCCGGAGAGAGCATCGGCATCTGCGTCTGGCCGGTGACCTCGGCGTCGTAGGCCTCCAGACCGCTGATGGAGATCGTGGAGGTCGTCTCGGACGGACGCTCGGGGGTCACACCGGCCCGCAACGGCGCGCCACAGTTGGAGCAGAAGCGGCTGCTCTCCGCGTTGCGGTTACCGCACCTCGTACAAACCAGGGCCGACATGGACGGATCCTCCTGCCGCGGCTGCCCCGCAGGGGCATTGGACGCGTACGGGCCGTCGGAGAACCCTCCACCCGTACTTGAGGTTGACGGTTGCCCGAAACCTATGCCGCCGGACTGGGCAGGGTCAACACTCGGCGCGCCCTGACCTCCGGAAATGTCACCGCCCGGACCAGCGACCTGGTCACGGAACAGGGGGCGCTGACCCTCTGCGTCAGGCTGTGCGCGATGGCGGGAGGTCGCGTTGCCGCGGTCCTCTCGCGCGCTCTTGCCGAACAACTTCGCAAACAACTTCACGGGCGATTCCCCTTGACCTGAACAGACCCGCCCGTGGGGCAGGACGAACCCTGACTGCACACTCCGGCCGACCCGGACATCCTCACAACGTCCGTATCCACCAGACAGTTTCCACCACGCACCACCCAATCGGTGCGCCGACCCCCCGCAACCTCATGCCCTGGCCGGACTACCCCCATGCACGGTCGGTTCACCGAGAGGACGACCGAGCGTAGTCAGGTCGCTTCACCGCCCGCAAGGCGTCCACAACGATCTTGTCCGACCGCTCGACAGTAACGGTGGCCTGCTCCTTCTCCAGCGTCTGCACCACGCCTCCAGGGATGTTGAGCGCCGGCTCCAGGTCCTGCGGCTTGCCGATGACCTTGAAACGATACGGGGCATTGATCTTGTTCCCGTCGACGGCCACACCCTGCCCGGAGTCGGTCAGAAAGGTGCTCGCGATCACTCGCACGCCGTTCACCTGGATCGCTTCGGCACCGGCCGCGCGCAGCTCCTGGATCGCGTCGAGCAGCATGTCCGCCTCCACCGTCCCCTTCGTGTCGTCGATGACGATCGTGATGCCGGGCCCCTGCGCCGCCACCGTGCCCGCGAGGATGCCGAGTTGCCTTTCCTTCTCGATCGTCTGCCTGCGGGCCTCCTCGGCCTGGTTCGAGCTGTTCTCCAGCTCGTCCCGCTGCTGCTCCAGTCCCCGCTTCTCGTCCTCAAGACGCTGTGTGCGGTCGTCCAGTTCATCGAGGATGCGAACGAGATCTTCCTGTCGCGCACCCCGCAGGGCACTGTCGCCGTCACTGTTCGAGGCGACCTGTACGGCCAGCCCGAATCCGAGACCGAACAACAGCAGCGCCACGATGAGTTGGGCCCGCGTGACACGCGGTGGCCACAGGCCCTTCACAAGCCGCTGGCGGCCGGTGAGTACCGGCGCGGTCTCCGCCTCACCGGTGTCCACGGTGGTCGTGGCCGGGATCCGCACCTCGTCGGGCAGCTCCTTGCGCAGCCGGTTCGCGCCCGTTCCGTCCTGATTGCCCAGCTCCTGGCTCATCGGCCTCACGCCCGGAACACATGCCGGCGGATCGCCGCGGCATTGGAGAAGATACGGATGCCGAGGACCACCACGACGCCGGTCGACAGCTGCGCGCCGACTCCCAACTTGTCACCGAGGAAGACGATCAACGCGGCGACCACCACGTTCGACAGGAACGACACCACGAAGACCTTGTCGTCGAAGATGCCGTCGAGCATGGCCCGCAGACCGCCGAACACGGCGTCCAGCGCCGCCACGACGGCGATCGGCAGATACGGCTCGACGACCGCCGGAACCTCGGGCCGGACCAACAGGCCGGCCACGACTCCCACGACGAGGCCCAGTACGGCGATCACGATGTGCCTTTCTCAGTTCTCGGCTGTGCTGACTCGGTTATCGGCTCCGCTGTGCGGACGATCACACTCGGCGCCGCCGGCAGCCGCACATCGTCCTCGACGGAGATGGTGTTCCGGATACCGAAGTTCTCCCGCAGGGCATGCAGGTAAAGCCCGTCCGCGCTGTTCTGGAACTTGCTGCTCAGCCGCGCGCCGTCACCCACCGCGAGCACCGTGTACGGCGGCACGAGTGGCCGGTTGTCGACCAGTATCGCGTCACCGGCCGCCCTGATCGCCGACAGGGCGGTCAGCCGCTGCCCGTTGATCGACACGGCCTCGGCACCCGACTCCCAGAGCCCGTTCACCACCCGCTGCATGTCACGGTCGCGCACCCGCCCCGTGTCGGAGAAGCCCGAGGTCCCACGCGGGTCGCTGTCGCCGCCGGCGTCGGACTCCTTGGCGTCGTTCACGACCAACTTCACCCCGGGTCCGTGCACTTCCGCGGCGCCGGACAGCATGCCCATCAGGTCGGTCCGCCCGCCGCCGATGTGCCTCAGCGCCTCGCGCTGCCGGGCACCGACGTCGTCGCGCAGCTTGTCGACGTCGCTTTCCAGCTCGTCCGCCGCGGCGGTCTCCCGCTCGATCCGGTCGATCAGCTCCTCGCGCTCCTTCGCGACGACCGGCGCCGCCACCCGGGCCTGCGCCGCCCCCACGGTCACCACGAGCGCGGCAAGGACCAGACCGGCGGCCAGACCGAGCTTCGCCCTCAGGGTCCTGGGCAGGCCACCCTCGCCGGCCTCCCGCCTTCTGCGCGCCGCCTCGGCGTATCCGTCGTCGAGGCTGTGGTCCATGACATTGGTGAGCAGCGACATGGACGCGTCCGGGCGCGCGGGGGGCGCGGATGTGCTCCGAACGGGGGGCTGCTGCGGCATGCCGCACATCGTCGCACGTCGCGACCACTACCTCCGAATGGCCCCACCGGCGTGCCGGACAGGCCCCCTTAGGGACACTTGTCCGGCACGCACGCGTGCTGCCCGAATTATCGACCGGCGCTGTCCACGACGGCCGACCACTCGTCCAGCAGGGCCTGCGCGGACGCGTCGTCCGGCCCCTCAGCCCACAGGTGGGTGACCGCCTCGGCCGGGTCGGGCAGCACCATCACCCAGCGCCCGTCGGCCTCCACCACCCGCACACCGTCGGTGGTGTCCACGTCACGGTCTCCGGCCGCCTCCACGACCCGGCGCATCACCAGGCCCTTGACGGCCCAGGGAGTCGCCAGGTCCCGCTTCAGCACATGGGCCCGCGGAATGCGCGCGTCGATCTGGCTGAGCGTGAGCTGCGTCCGTGCCACGAGCCCGATCAGCCGCACGAACGCGGCCGCACCGTCGAAGACGCTGCTGAACTCCGGAACGATGAACGCGCCCTTGCCGTCACCGCCGAAGATGGTCCCCTCGTCGTGCCCGACGCGCGTCAGGTCGTCGGGCGAGGTGGTGGTCCACTCCACCTGAGTCCCGTGGTACGCCGCGACCTGCTCGGCGATCCTCGTGGTGGTCACCGGCAGCGCCACCCGCCCGCTACGGCGCTCGGCGGCCACCAGGTCGAGCATGACGAGCAGCGCACGATCGTCCTCGACGATCCGCCCCTTCTCGTCGACCAGCGACAGCCGCTCACCGACCGGGTCGAAGCGCACCCCGAACGCGGCCCGCGCCGACGCGACGATCTCTCCCAGTCGCACCAGCCCCGACCGCCGCGCATCCGCCGTCTCCGTCGGCCTGGACTCGTCCAGACCGGGATTGATCGTCAGCGAGTCCACACCCAGCTTGCCGAGCAGGCTGGGCAGCACGAGCCCGGCACTGCCGTTCGAGGCGTCGACGACCACCTTCAGCCCCGACTCGGTGATTCCGGTCGTGTCGACATTGCGCAGCAGCGACCCGGTGTACGAGTCGAAGACGCTCGCCGGGAAGTACAGGTCCCCGATCTCCCCCGGGAACGCGCGCCGGTACTCCTGCCGCGCGAACACCCGGTCCAGCTTCCGCTGGCTCGCCTGCGACAGATCGGCTCCCTGCCCGTCGAAGAACATGATGTCCACGGAGTCCGGCACACCCGGACTGGTCCGGATCATGATCCCGCCGGCGCTTCCCCGGGCGGTCTGCTGACGCGCGACCGGCAGCGGTACGTTCTCCAGGTCCCGTACGTCGATGGCACTGGCCTGCAGCGCGGAGATCACGGCCCGCTTGAGCGCACGCGCACCACGGGAGTGGTCACGAGCCGTGGTGACCGTCGAGCCCTTCTTCAGCGTCGTCGCGTACGCGCCGGCCAGACGGACGGCCAGTTCCGGAGTGATCTCGACGTTCAGGATTCCGGAGACCCCGCGGGCACCGAAGAGGTGCGCCTGACTGCGGGACTCCCAGATCACCGAGGTGTTGACGAAGGCACCGGCCTCGATCGTCTTGAACGGGTAGACCCGCACATTGCCCTGCACGATCGACTCTTCACCGATGAGGCATTCGTCGCCGATGACCGCCCCGTCCTCGATCCGCGCGGCACGCATGATGTCGGTGTTCTTTCCGACGACACAGCCCCGCAGATTGCTGTGCTGCCCTACGTACACGTTGTCGTGCACGACGGCCCGGTGCAGGAACGCCCCGCTCTTGACGACCACGTTCGAGCCGACGACGGTGTGCTCCCGGATCTCCGTGCCGGCCTCCACCTTGGCGTAGTCGCCGATGTAGAGCGGCCCCCGGAGTTCGGCATCGGGATGCACCTCGGCACCCTCGGCCACCCACACACCCGGCGAGATCTCGAAACCGTCGATCTCGACGTCGACCTTGCCCTCGAGGACATCGGCCTGCGCCTTCACATAGCTCTCGTGCGTACCGACGTCCTCCCAGTAGCCCTCGGCGACATAGCCGTATACCGGCTTGCCCTCCTTCATGAGCTGCGGGAAGACATCACCCGACCAGTCGACCGAGACATCGGCCTCGACATAGTTGAAGACCTCGGGCTCCATCACGTAGATGCCGGTGTTCACGGTGTCCGAGAACACCTGGCCCCACGTCGGCTTCTCCAGGAACCGCTCGACCTTGCCCTCTTCGTCGACGATGGTGATGCCGAATTCCAGCGGGTTGGGCACACGCGTCAGGCAGACCGTGACCAGCGCGCCCTTTTCCCTGTGGAAGTTGATCAGATCGGTGAGGTCGAAGTCGGTCAGGGCATCACCGGAGATCACGAGGAATGTGTCGTCCTTCAACGCCTCTTCAGCGTTCTTGACACTTCCGGCGGTACCGAGTGGCTTCTCCTCGTTGGCATACGTGAGCTCCATTCCGAGCTCCTCGCCATCACCGAAGTAGTTCTTGACCAGTGAGGCAAGGAACTGGACTGTTACGACGGTCTCGTTGAGCCCATGCCTTTTGAGCAGCCTCAGAACGTGCTCCATGATCGGCCGGTTGACCACCGGCAGGAGCGGCTTGGGCATGCTTGAGGTCATGGGGCGAAGGCGTGTGCCTTCGCCACCGGCCATCACGACGGCCTTCATGTCGGAAGCGTCCTCCTCGAAGAGACGACGGTTAGCCGACTTCACCCGTCCGAATTGTCCCGCACTTTTCCCTCGCGGGCCATCGCACCGCTACGGCCGCGCATTCGGGGAGCTCAATCGGCCATGGCGTCCGCACGTACCAGGCGGCGGACTTGAACCATGTAGAGGACTCCTGCCCACCAGTACAGCGTTGTACCCCACCCTGCGAACGCCCATCCGAAAATAGCAGCGAGTGACGAGATCCATCCAGTTCCGTCACTCAGCAACAGCAACGGGAAGGCGTACATCAGGTTGAAGGTGGCGGCCTTCCCGAGGAAGTTCACCTGCGGCGGAGGATAGCCATGGCGCCGGAGGATGCCCACCATCACCAGCAGAACCAGTTCCCGCGCCAACAGTACGGCCGTCAACCAGATCGGCAGAATCTCTCGCCATGTGAGACCGACCAGGGTCGAGAGAATGTAAAGCCGGTCAGCCGCGGGATCCAGGAGCCGGCCGAGGCTGCTGATCTGGTTCCAACGCCGGGCAAGTTTGCCGTCCAGGTAGTCACTGATCCCGCTCAGAAGCAGCACCAACAGCGCCCAGCCGTCACTCTTCGGCCCACCGAACTCGGGCCTGAGGATCAGCCACAGGAACAGGGGCACGCCGACGAGCCGGGCCATGCTGAGGATGTTCGGGATGGTGAGGACCCGGTCCGTCTGGACGCGAGTCTCCTGGACCTCCAACCGGGGGCCTCCTGTCGAAAACGAGCCAACGATGCCCACTGACCTTACCTCAACGCAAAAAAGCTCCGGCTCTTGGGCCAGGTGCCCAAGAGCCGGAGCTACAAAAGGAGTTCGGCGGCGTCCTACTCTCCCACAGGGTCCCCCCTGCAGTACCATCGGCGCTGTGAGGCTTAGCTTCCGGGTTCGGTATGTAACCGGGCGTTTCCCTCACGCTATAACCACCGAAACACTATGAAACTGACAACCGAACCGCATGTGGCCATACGGGGCTGTTCGTGGTTTCAGAACCAACACAGTGGACGCGAGCAACTGAGGACAAGCCCTCGGCCTATTAGTACCGGTCAACTCCACACGTTACCGTGCTTCCATATCCGGCCTATCAACCCAGTCGTCTACTGGGAGCCTTACCCCATCAAGTGGGTGGGAGCCCTCATCTCGAAGCAGGCTTCCCGCTTAGATGCTTTCAGCGGTTATCCCTCCCGAACGTAGCCAACCAGCCATGCCCTTGGCAGAACAACTGGCACACCAGAGGTTCGTCCGTCCCGGTCCTCTCGTACTAGGGACAGCCCTTCTCAAGACTCCTACGCGCACAGCGGATAGGGACCGAACTGTCTCACGACGTTCTAAACCCAGCTCGCGTACCGCTTTAATGGGCGAACAGCCCAACCCTTGGGACCGACTCCAGCCCCAGGATGCGACGAGCCGACATCGAGGTGCCAAACCATCCCGTCGATATGGACTCTTGGGGAAGATCAGCCTGTTATCCCCGGGGTACCTTTTATCCGTTGAGCGACGGCGCTTCCACAAGCCACCGCCGGATCACTAGTCCCGACTTTCGTCCCTGCTCGACCCGTCGGTCTCACAGTCAAGCTCCCTTGTGCACTTACACTCAACACCTGATTACCAACCAGGCTGAGGGAACCTTTGGGCGCCTCCGTTACTCTTTAGGAGGCAACCGCCCCAGTTAAACTACCCATCAGACACTGTCCCTGATCCGGATCACGGACCCAGGTTAGACATCCAGCACGACCAGACTGGTATTTCAACGACGACTCCACCTGAACTGGCGTCCAAGCTTCAAAGTCTCCCAGCTATCCTACACAAGCCGAACCGAACACCAATATCAAACTGTAGTAAAGGTCCCGGGGTCTTTCCGTCCTGCTGCGCGAAACGAGCATCTTTACTCGTAGTGCAATTTCACCGGGCCTATGGTTGAGACAGTCGAGAAGTCGTTACGCCATTCGTGCAGGTCGGAACTTACCCGACAAGGAATTTCGCTACCTTAGGATGGTTATAGTTACCACCGCCGTTTACTGGCGCTTAAGTTCTCAGCTTCGCCCCACCGAAATGGAGCTAACCGGTCCCCTTAACGTTCCAGCACCGGGCAGGCGTCAGTCCGTATACATCGCCTTACGGCTTCGCACGGACCTGTGTTTTTAGTAAACAGTCGCTTCTCGCTGGTCTCTGCGGCCACCCCCAGCTCGAACAGTAAATGCTCTCACCAGGCGTGGCCCCCCTTCTCCCGAAGTTACGGGGGCATTTTGCCGAGTTCCTTAACCATAGTTCACCCGAACGCCTCGGTATTCTCTACCTGACCACCTGAGTCGGTTTAGGGTACGGGCCGCCATGAAACTCGCTAGAGGCTTTTCTCGACAGCATAGGATCATCCACTTCACCACAATCGGCTCGGCATCAGGTCTCAGCCTCAAGTGCGACGGATTTACCTATCGCACGGCCTACACCCTTACCCCGGGACAACCACCGCCCGGGATGGACTACCTTCCTGCGTCACCCCATCACTCACCTACTAACCGCTTGGTCCGGCGGCTCCACCACTCCCCTCAACTCCGAAGAGATCAGGGCGGCTTCACGGCCTTAGCATCACGATGCTCGATGTTTGACGCTTCACAGCGGGTACCGGAATATCAACCGGTTATCCATCGACTACGCCTGTCGGCCTCGCCTTAGGTCCCGACTTACCCTGGGCAGATCAGCTTGACCCAGGAACCCTTAGTCAATCGGCGCAAACGTTTCTCACGTTTGTATCGCTACTCATGCCTGCATTCTCACTCGTCAACCGTCCACAACTACCTTCCGGTGCTGCTTCACCCGGCAGACGACGCTCCCCTACCCATCACAGCGGGCGTTGGCCCTACATGCTGCAATGACACGACTTCGGCGGTACGCTTGAGCCCCGCTACATTGTCGGCGCGGAATCACTAGACCAGTGAGCTATTACGCACTCTTTCAAGGGTGGCTGCTTCTAAGCCAACCTCCTGGTTGTCTGTGCGACTCCACATCCTTTCCCACTTAGCGTACGCTTAGGGGCCTTAGTCGATGCTCTGGGCTGTTTCCCTCTCGACCATGGAGCTTATCCCCCACAGTCTCACTGCCGCGCTCTCACTTACCGGCATTCGGAGTTTGGCTAAGGTCAGTAACCCGGTAGGGCCCATCGCCTATCCAGTGCTCTACCTCCGGCAAGAAACACACGACGCTGCACCTAAATGCATTTCGGGGAGAACCAGCTATCACGGAGTTTGATTGGCCTTTCACCCCTAACCACAGGTCATCCCCCAGGTTTTCAACCCTGGTGGGTTCGGTCCTCCACGAAGTCTTACCTCCGCTTCAACCTGCCCATGGCTAGATCACTCCGCTTCGGGTCTTGAGCGTGCTACTAAAAACGCCCTGTTCGGACTCGCTTTCGCTACGGCTACCCCACCCGGGTTAACCTCGCAACACACCGCAAACTCGCAGGCTCATTCTTCAAAAGGCACGCAGTCACGAGAATGTGCAAGCACATTCCGACGCTCCCACGGCTTGTAGGCACACGGTTTCAGGTACTATTTCACTCCCCTCCCGGGGTACTTTTCACCATTCCCTCACGGTACTATCCGCTATCGGTCACCAGGGAATATTTAGGCTTAGCGGGTGGTCCCGCCAGATTCACACGGGATTTCTCGGGCCCCGTGCTACTTGGGTGTCTCTCAAACAAGCCGCTGACATTTCGACTACGGGGGTCTTACCCTCTACGCCGGACCTTTCGCATGTCCTTCGTCTACATCAACGGTTTCTGACTCGTCTCACGGCCGGCAGACCGCAAAAGAGAGATCCCACAACCCCGTATACGCAACCCCTGCCGGGTCTCACACGTACACGGTTTGGCCTCATCCAGTTTCGCTCGCCACTACTCCCGGAATCACGGTTGTTTTCTCTTCCTGAGGGTACTGAGATGTTTCACTTCCCCTCGTTCCCTCCACACTGCCTATGTGTTCAGCAGCGGGTGACAGCCCATGACGACTGCCGGGTTTCCCCATTCGGAAACCCCCGGATCAAAGCCTGGTTGACGACTCCCCGGGGACTATCGTGGCCTCCCACGTCCTTCATCGGTTCCTGGTGCCAAGGCATCCACCGTGCGCCCTTAAAAACTTGGCCACAGATGCTCGCGTCCACTGTGCAGTTCTCAAACAACGACCAACCACCCATCACCCCCGGACCAAACCGGAGTTCACTGGGGCCGGCGACTGAAGGAAACTTCATTCCCTCAGACACCCAACAGCGTGCCCGACCAGCTCCCGTCCGAAGATCATGCGTTCCACGCTCTGACGAGCAGTACTAGCAGCCCCCGACCCAAGACCTGGCCGAATAGTCAACGTTCCACCCATGAGCAACCAGTGCGAGACGTTCGCTCGCATCCTGGCCTCTGAACCAGCCGAAGCTGATTAAGAAGTGCTCCTTAGAAAGGAGGTGATCCAGCCGCACCTTCCGGTACGGCTACCTTGTTACGACTTCGTCCCAATCGCCAGTCCCACCTTCGACAGCTCCCTCCACAAGGGTTGGGCCACCGGCTTCGGGTGTTACCGACTTTCGTGACGTGACGGGCGGTGTGTACAAGGCCCGGGAACGTATTCACCGCAGCAATGCTGATCTGCGATTACTAGCGACTCCGACTTCATGGGGTCGAGTTGCAGACCCCAATCCGAACTGAGACCGGCTTTTTGAGATTCGCTCCACCTCACGGTATCGCAGCTCATTGTACCGGCCATTGTAGCACGTGTGCAGCCCAAGACATAAGGGGCATGATGACTTGACGTCGTCCCCACCTTCCTCCGAGTTGACCCCGGCGGTCTCCCGTGAGTCCCCAGCACCACAAGGGCCTGCTGGCAACACGGGACAAGGGTTGCGCTCGTTGCGGGACTTAACCCAACATCTCACGACACGAGCTGACGACAGCCATGCACCACCTGTACACCGACCACAAGGGGGCGCCTGTCTCCAGACGTTTCCGGTGTATGTCAAGCCTTGGTAAGGTTCTTCGCGTTGCGTCGAATTAAGCCACATGCTCCGCCGCTTGTGCGGGCCCCCGTCAATTCCTTTGAGTTTTAGCCTTGCGGCCGTACTCCCCAGGCGGGGCACTTAATGCGTTAGCTGCGGCACGGACAACGTGGAATGTTGCCCACACCTAGTGCCCACCGTTTACGGCGTGGACTACCAGGGTATCTAATCCTGTTCGCTCCCCACGCTTTCGCTCCTCAGCGTCAGTATCGGCCCAGAGATCCGCCTTCGCCACCGGTGTTCCTCCTGATATCTGCGCATTTCACCGCTACACCAGGAATTCCGATCTCCCCTACCGAACTCTAGCCTGCCCGTATCGACTGCAGACCCGGGGTTAAGCCCCGGGCTTTCACAACCGACGTGACAAGCCGCCTACGAGCTCTTTACGCCCAATAATTCCGGACAACGCTTGCGCCCTACGTATTACCGCGGCTGCTGGCACGTAGTTAGCCGGCGCTTCTTCTGCAGGTACCGTCACTTTCGCTTCTTCCCTGCTGAAAGAGGTTTACAACCCGAAGGCCGTCATCCCTCACGCGGCGTCGCTGCATCAGGCTTTCGCCCATTGTGCAATATTCCCCACTGCTGCCTCCCGTAGGAGTCTGGGCCGTGTCTCAGTCCCAGTGTGGCCGGTCGCCCTCTCAGGCCGGCTACCCGTCGTCGCCTTGGTGAGCCGTTACCTCACCAACAAGCTGATAGGCCGCGGGCTCATCCTGCACCGCCGGAGCTTTACAACCTCAACCATGCGAAAGAGGCTCATATCCGGTATTAGACCCCGTTTCCAGGGCTTGTCCCAGAGTGCAGGGCAGATTGCCCACGTGTTACTCACCCGTTCGCCACTAATCCACCCCGAAGGGCTTCATCGTTCGACTTGCATGTGTTAAGCACGCCGCCAGCGTTCGTCCTGAGCCAGGATCAAACTCTCCGTGAATGCTTCCCCGTGATCGGGGCGAACACCACGAGAGCGGAACGATCGGAGGAATAATCCGACCGTTCACAGCGTCCTCGCTGTGTTATTTCAAAGGAACCTCGCCCCAGCAAATGCTGGAGACGGGGTATCAACATATCTGGCGTTGACTTTTGGCACGCTGTTGAGTTCTCAAGGAACGGACGCTTCCTTCGTACTCACCCTCTCGGGCTTTCCTCCGGGCGCTTCCCTTCGATGTTCCGAACTCTATCAGTGTTTTTCCGTCTCCCTGACCACCGTCCTGCAGGCATGCAGAATGTGACCCCGAGATAGGATCTGACGAGTTTGGATGCCGCCTGGCCTCGGGGCTTGGAGCACCGTTCGGTCTCAGGCAGGAGTACGACTGTACACGGGGCTCGGGAGCGCGTGCAAATCGATTGCTGACGTGTCCTAGGCCCGTCAAGCAGGACCTCCCATGCGGAACGGGTACTTCATATGCCATACCCTGCTCAACAGTGCGCCGTCCGGGACAGGTCGTGACGGCCTGTATGAATCTCCGCCCCTGGGAGGCTTCCCATGACCACTGTGTCGTCCCCGCTCGCTGGACGCGCCATCGGACTGGCCGCGGTGCCGGATCCGGTCTTCTCCGGGGCCATGGTCGGCCCGGGTACCGCCATCGACCCCGTGCGTGAGCCCTCCGAGGCCGTCGCTCCCGTCGACGGAGTCGTTGTCTCCCTTCACCCGCACGCCTTCGTGGTCGTGGACGCGGACGGACACGGCGTGCTCACCCACCTCGGCATCGACACCGTGCAGCTCAACGGTGAGGGCTTCGAGCTGCTCGTGAACAAGGGCGACACCGTCACGCGCGGCCAGAGCGTCGTGCGCTGGGACCCGGCCGCCGTGGAGGCCGCCGGCAAGTCTCCGGTCTGCCCCGTCGTGGCGCTGGAAGCAACCGCCGAGTCCCTCTCCGAGCTCCGTACCGACGGCGACGTCAAGGCCGGCGACAGCCTCTTCGTCTGGCAGTGACGTCACGCCGTCGTCCGACGGCATCGTGAACAACCACCGCGGCGGCATGGCTTGCCGCACTATCGGAGACGGGTGAGATGGAGACAACGCTGCGAGGCGTCGGCGTGAGCCACGGAGTGGCGATCGGCGAGGTTCGGCACATGGGGACGGCGGTCCTTGAGCCGCCGGCGAAGCAGATACCGGCGGAAGAGGCGGGGCGCGAACAGGGGCGCGCGCGCCAGGCCGTGGAGGCCGTGGCCGCCGACCTGAACGCGCGCGGCAACCTGGCGGGCGGCGAGGCCCAGGCGGTGCTCGAGGCCCAGGCCATGATGGCCCAGGACCCGGAGCTGATGGCCGATGTGGATCGACGTATCGCCGTCGGCAGCACCGCCGAGCGTGCGGTGTACGACGCCTTCGCCGCGTACCGGGAGCTGCTGGCCGGCGCGGGCGAGTACCTCGCCGGGCGCGTGGCCGACCTCGACGACGTGCGGAATCGAATCGTGGCGCGGTTGCTCGGTGTGCCCATGCCGGGTGTCCCGGACAGTGACGAGCCGTACGTCCTCGTCGCCCGCGACCTCGCGCCGGCCGACACGGCGCTGCTGGACCCGACCCTCGTTCTCGGCTTCGTCACCGAGGAGGGCGGGCCGACCAGCCACAGCGCGATTCTCGCTCGGGCTCTCGGTGTTCCCGCCGTGGTGGCGCTGCCGGGCGCCGGTGAGCTCGCCGAAGGCACGGTCATCGCGGTCGACGGCAGCACCGGCGAGATCTTCGTGGAGCCCAGTGCGGAGAAGAGGGCGCAACTGGAGGCCGCGGCCGCCGAGCGCAAGGCGGCGCTGGCCGGGTCGAGCGGCCCGGGTGTCACGTCCGACGGGCACAAGGTGCCGCTGCTCGCCAACATCGGCGGTCCCGCCGATGTCGCGGCCGCGGTGGAGGCCGGTGCGGAAGGGGTCGGTCTCTTCCGTACCGAGTTCCTTTTCCTGGACGACAGCAAGCAGGCTCCTTCCGAGGAGAAGCAGATCGAGGCCTATCGGCAGGTACTCGAGGCGTTCCCCGAGGGCCGGGTCGTGGTCCGTGTCCTGGATGCGGGTGCCGACAAGCCGCTGGACTTCCTGACGCCCGCCGACGAGCCGAACCCGGCCCTCGGTGTGCGGGGGCTGCGTGCCCTGCTCGACCACCCCGAGGTGCTGCGGACGCAGCTGACGGCGCTCGCGAAGGCCGCCGAGGGCCTGCCGGTCTACCTCGAGGTGATGGCCCCGATGGTGGCGGACCGCAGCGACGCCAAGGCGTTCGCGGACGCATGCCGTGAGGCGGGTCTGCAGGCCAAGTTCGGCGCGATGGTGGAGATTCCTTCTGCCGCGCTGCGGGCGCGTTCGATCCTTCAAGAGGTGGAGTTCCTGTCGCTGGGGACCAATGACCTCGCCCAGTACACCTTCGCCGCCGACCGTCAGGTGGGTGCGGTGTCGCGTCTGCAGGATCCGTGGCAGCCCGCGCTGCTGGACCTGGTCGCGCTGTCCGCCGAAGGGGCGAAGGCCGAGGGCAAGAGCTGCGGTGTCTGCGGTGAGGCCGCGTCCGACCCTCTGCTGGCGTGTGTGCTGACCGGTCTGGGCGTCACCTCGCTGTCCATGGGTGCGGCGTCGATTCCTTATGTCCGGGCGACCCTGGCGAAGTACACGCTCGCTCAGTGCGAGCGGGCCGCGTCGGCGGCGCGTGCTGCCGACAGCGCCGAGGAGGCGCGGAACGCGGCTCAGGCCGTGCTCTCCGGCGAGTAGGAGAAGCCGTCCACCGGCCTTCACTGCCGTCCCCTGGGGCGCTCCACCTTCGGGTGGGGCGCCCTTCGGGCTGTCGGGTGCTCAGTGGCGGTGGTCCGTGGTCCTCCCGTCCTGTCCCAGGTCGGGAGGTTCGCAGTAGTCGACTCCTGATTCCGGGGAGATGAGGTCACCCGATTCGATGTCGGTGCAATAGGCGTCGAAGACCTCGCCCGCGGTGAGGGGCTCGAGGCCGTCGCCGCGCAGGCGCCAGCCGTAGATGCGTTCCGCGGTTCCTGGGGTGGTGGTTCGCATGACGAGTCCGCCGGTGCTCCGGGTGGCGATGCCCACGGCCAGCACGGTGCTGAATTCGAGGGATTCGGTCTGGTCGAGCCGCGTGGTGCCCTGGGGGTCGTCGTCGGCGTGGAGGACGGCGAAGAGGGTTTCCGGCGTGCTCGAGACACTGCAGACGAGGTGCCGGTTGCCCGGTGGGGACGTGTCGAGGATGCGCCTGATGAGGTTCGAGGCGCGGGTGAAGGCCGCGCGGCCCAGGTCTTCGCCACAGGTCGGACAGGCTCCGAGCCGGGCCAGGAGTGTGGAGGCGTACTCCCACGTCGCCTGGCGGACCGCTTCGTCCACCAGGGCCGGGACCAGGTCGGTGAGGGTCTGTCCCTCGTACTCGACCGTGGGGCCCGTGCCGGCCAGTTCCGCCGTGAAGCGGGTGCGGCTCGACGGCAGGTCGGGGTCGAGGCCCTTCTGCGAGCAGAACTCGGCGTACTCCTGCGGGTCGAAGAGGGCCACCGTGGTGTGGCTGCCCTGGGAAGCTCGTGTCCTGAGGAGGGACTCGACCTGTTGCAGGTAGGTCTCGTGGTCGTCGAAGGTGAAGCTGCGGTAGCGCCGCATGGCCCGGAAGTCGTGTTCGTCGGTCAGCAGGCCGATGGTGCCGGCGATTTCGCGGCGCAGGACGCGTCGCATGGTCTCGTGGTCGGTGTGCGCCATCTTTCCCCCTGTGCACGGTCGATCAATGCTCACTCACAGTAATCGTCCGCACTGACAATCGAGGGCTGGCCTTCTCCTCGCGGTCGATCAGCGCAGGTCAGGGCAGGTGGGCCACATGGTTCGGCCCCGCGACCCGACGTCGTGGTCGATGAGCGCGGGGCCGGTGCCGACCGAGATGCGGTGGGGGCGCGGTCGGTCAGGAGCGCTTGCGGCCGAGGTCCTCGTAGAAGGACAGCAGGTCGAGGTTGTCGATGGAGCCGGGATTGACGGCCTTCTCCAGGGGTGTGCCCTGGAGAAGGCGCTTGACCGGCACCTCGATCCGCTTGCCGGTGAGGGTGTGCGGGATGCCGGGCACCTCGATGATCTCGTCGGGGATGTGGCGCGGGGAGAGCTGCTCGCGGATGGTCTGCTTGACGCGGTTCACAAGGGTTTCGTCGAGTGTCGCTCCGGGAGCCAGGTGCACGAACAGGGGCATCCAGTAGCCGCCGTCGGGCTGTTCGACGCCGATGACGAGGGATTCCTTGATCTCGGGCAGGCGCTCCACGGCTTCGTAGATGTCGGCAGACCCCATACGCACGCCCTGCCGGTTGAGGGTGGAGTCGGAGCGGCCGTGGATGATCACGGAGCCTCGGGAGGTGAGGGTGATCCAGTCGCCATGACGCCAGACGCCGGGGTACATGTCGAAGTAGCTGTCGCGGTAGCGGGTGCCGTCCGGGTCGTTCCAGAAGTGGATCGGCATGGACGGCATGGGGTTGGTGACCACGAGTTCGCCGACCTCGTCGATCAGAGGCTTGCCGCTCGGGTCCCAGGACTGAAGGTCGGTGCCGAGCCCGGGTGCCTGGAGTTCACCGATGTACACGGGCAGGGTCGGCACGGCTCCCGCGAAGCAGGAGCACACGTCCGTGCCGCCGCTCACCGAAGCGATCCACAGGTCGGGGCGCACCTCGTGGTGAAGCCAGCGGAAACCGTCGGGGGGCAGCGGTGATCCCGTGGTGGCGACGCACTTCACCGTGGAGAGGTCGTAGTCCCGGGCGGGGTGGACGTCCGATTTCCGGCAGGCCATGACGTACGCGGCCGAGGTTCCGTAGAACGTGGCGGCCGTGCGTTCGGCGATGCGCCACTGTGCGCCGGTGTCGGGATGGCCGGGGCTGCCGTCGTAGAGGACGATCGTCGTGCCCGTCAGGAGGCCGGAGACGAGGAAGTTCCACATCATCCAGCCGGTGGAGGTGTACCAGAAGAACCGGTCTTCGGGGCCGAGGTCGCAGTGCAGGCCGAGCTGCTTGAGGTGCTCGACGAGGATGCCGCCCTGGGACTGGACGATCGCCTTGGGCAGGCCTGTCGTGCCGGAGGAGTACAGGACCCACAGCGGGTGGTCGAAGGGGACCTGTTCGAAGACGGGGTCGGTGTCCGCGCCCGTCAGCGCCGACCACTCCAGAGCGCCCTCGGGTGCCTCGGTGCCGAGGAGCGGGATGTGGACGACGGCGCGCAGGGTGGGCAGTTCGCGGCGTAGTTCGGCGACCGTGTCGCGGCGGTCGTGCTCCTTGCCGCCGTAGCGGTAACCGTCGACCGTGAACAGGACCACGGGTTCGACCTGCTGGAAGCGGTCGAGGACGCTGCGGGCGCCGAAGTCGGGGGCGCAGGAGGTCCACACGCCGCCGACGGCCGCTGTCGCGAGCAGGGCGACGACGGCCTGGGGGATGTTCGGGAGGTAGCCGCTGACGCGGGCGCCCGGTCGGACACCGAGGGCGCGCAGTTCGGCGGCGAGGGAGCCGACCTGGCGGCGCAGCTCGGACCAGGTCACGGGAATCGGCTCGTGAGTCTCGTCGACGCACAGCAGGGCCGGTTCGTCCGGGCGGGTCTCGGCCGCGCGCAGGGCGTGCTCGGCGTAGTTCAGGGTCGCGCCGGGGAACCACTGCGCGCCGGGCATCGACCGGTCGCCGAGCACGCGCGTGCAGGGGGTGGAGAACCGCACGTCGAACCACTGGGTGACGGCTTCCCAGAACGTGTCGAGTTCGTCGACGGACCAGCGGTGCAGTGCGGCGTAGCCGCCCTCGGCCGGGGCACCGTGGTGCTCCGCCGCCCAGGCCTGGAACTCGGTGATCCGTGCACGGGCGATGTGCCCCGGATCCGGCTGCCAGAGCGGCTGGGGGTTCACGGTCGACATGGGCGGCTCCCGGGCTGTACGCGTCGTGTGCGTCGCTCGCGCACGGGCTTGGGTGTGCGCGTGACGCGGCAGTACGGACGATGCCATGTGATCGACTAGGACACCAGGGTGCCGCCCACATAGTCGGCATCGTGAAGATGTGGTTCCGGCACGGGTGAACGGCAGTTGAACGACGCCCGCGTGTGGCGTGGTCAATGGCAGGGTGAGCAGTATGGAGGGTCGTGACCTGGTGCGTTCGGTGAAGGCGGTCGGTTCGGTGGGGGCGGCCCAGGCGTTGCGTACCGTGCGGGCGGCATGGCGGCGTAGGCGTACCGACTCCGCGGGGCTGCCGCCGCGGGGCGCCGAGCGGGCGCGGGTGCCGGGCCAGGTGCAGAACGCGGAGCCGGGGCCGGGTGGTGGCACGTTGTGGTTCAGCCGGTCCCGGTTGCGGATCGTCGTCGCGGCTAACGGCGCCGTGTTCTGGGGGTGGGACGGCGCGGAGCCCGAGCCGTCGTACGCGCTCGTCGGCTGCCCGGAGCCCGATCCCCGGGCGGTGCTGGAGCCGGACAAGGACGGCGGCTGGCGTGTCGTGGCGGAGCGGGTGACCGTCGTGGTGTCGCGCAACGGAGCTGTGGAGGTACGTACGCCGGGCGGTGTGACCTTGCGGCGCGATCTGCCGCCGCGGTGGTGGGAGCCGGTCGACGGGGGCGGCGCGCGCTGGCTTCAGCGGGCGGAGGTGCCTGCGGACGCGCGCTTCTTCGGGCTGGGTGGACGCGCGTCGGGGCCCAGGTTGCGGGACGGCACGTACCGGCTGTGGAACACCGACCCGGGGCGTGCCTTCGTGCCCGGGGACGACCCGCTGTACATCACCATGCCGGTGCAGTTCGTCGTGGCCGACGCCGGCACGCATCTGGTGTTCCACGACAGCACGTGGGACGGGACGGTGACCCTGCGCGAGGGCGAGGAGGGTGCCGGTTCCGGGCACGACCGGGCGGGGACGTGCGAGTTGCGTATGGACGGCGGCCCGCTGCGGTGCTGGGTGGTGGTGGGCACCCCCGCGCGTGTGCTGCTTGCCTGGGCCTCGCTCACCGGTGCGCCCGCGCTGCCGCCCGCCTGGGCGCTGGGGCACCACCACGCGCGGTGGGGGTTCGGCTCGGAGCAGGAAGTGCGGCGGATCGTGGCCGGGTACCGGGAGCGGGATCTCCCGCTGGACGCGGTCCATCTGGACATCGACCACTACGACGCCCATCAGGTGTTCACCGTGGACCGGGAACGCTTCCCGAAGCTGCCGGAGCTGGCCGAGGAGTTGTGGCGGGACGGGGTGCGGCTGGTGTCGATCATCGATCCGGCCGTGAAGTCGGAGCCGGGCAACGCCGTGTACGACGGCGGGGTCGCGGAGGACGCGTTCGTGCGGGACGGCTCCGGGGACGTGGTCCACGGGGTGGCGTGGCCCGGCGAGGTCGCCTATCCCGACTTCACGCACGCGCGCGTGCGTGAGTGGTGGGGCGGCCTCTACGAGGAGCGGCTCGCTCAGGGATTCGCCGGCTTCTGGCACGACATGAACGAGCCGACGTCGTTCACGGCCTTCGGGGAGCCGACGCTGCCCCGCTCGTCCCGGCACGCTCTGGAGGGGCGCGGCGGTGACCACCGGGAGGCGCACAACGTGTACGCCCTGTGCATGGCGCGGGCAGGATTCGAGGGGGTGCGCGCGTTGACGCCGCGGCAGCGGCCGTTCCTGTTCTCGCGCTCCGGCTGGGTCGGTGCGCAGCGCTACGGCGGTACCTGGTCCGGCGACGTCGCGACGGGGTGGCCGGGGCTCCGGGCGTCGATGTCGCTGGTCCTTGGACTGGGGCTGTGCGGGGTGCCGTACTCGGGGCCGGACGTGGGCGGCTTCGACGGCAGCCCTTCCCCCGAGCTGTATCTGCGCTGGTTCCATCTCGGCGCCCATCTGCCGCTGTTCCGCACCCACGCGAGTCTGCGGGCCGGTCGCAGGGAGCCTTGGGAGTTCGGTGCCGACGTGCTGGAGCACGCGCGTGCGGCACTGGTCGGGCGCCGGCGGCTGGCGCCGTACTTCGTGACGCTGGCACATCTGGCCCGTCGCACGGGCGCGCCCTATGTGCGGCCGCTGTGGTGGGGTGCGCCGGAGGACCGGGCGCTGCGGGACTGCGAGGACGCCTTCCTGCTCGGCGACTGCCTCCTGGTGGCGCCGGTGCTCGACCCCGGCGCGGACCGGCGTGCGGTGCAGCTGCCGAGGGGGCTGTGGTACGACACGGCTACGGAGCAGCCGTACCGGGGGCCGGGTCAGGTTCTCGTGGATGCCCCGCTGTCGCGGATTCCGGTGCTGGCGCGCGCGGGGTCCGTGATACCCACGCGGAGCGCGGACGGCGGTCTGGAGTTGGAGGTGTGGGCTCCCGCCCGTGGGCGCGGTGGCGGGGGGATGGTCGTCCCGGACAGCGGCGACGGGTGGGAGGAGGCGGAGATCGAACGGTACGCGGTGCGCTGGGAGGGCTCGCGCGTGGTCGTGGAGCGGGAGGGTGAGGACGGCGTCGGCGAGCCGCCTCACCCGGTGCGTGTGCGGGGGCTCGGGGAGGGCTGAGCTACTGCCGCGGCCGGCAACGGTTGCCCGTGAGGAGCGGCGTCCGGTGCGTGCTCTCGGTGTGCCGGCCGGAAGTCCTCGTACCGGACGTACTCGGACTTTCGGCCGGTGCGGCGAGTGGGGGCACCTCCCACCCCTTGCGGGCAGTGGGGGAGCGTGCCGGGCGTCGCTACGGGGAGAACGTTGCCTGCCGCGGCACTAGATGTACCGGCCGTCGAACCAGGCCCGTACGGCGATCGTGTGCAGGGGGAAGGCGAGTTCCTCGGGCCTGCGCAGGAGGTGCCAGCCCTCCGTCTCGTCCGTGGGTGCCGGTTCGGGGAGGCGGTCGGCGGGGCGTTCGGGAAGCGCGCCGAACAGCAGGAGATGCCCGTCGGGCGAGCTCATCGCGTCGACGAGCCGTACATCGCGGCTCGCCGCCTCGATGCCGGTTTCCTCCCGGAGTTCGCGGACGAGGGCGTGCCGCCAGTCCTCGCGGTCGTCGACGTAGCCGCCGGGCAGGGCGACGCCTCCGCGCGCGGGGGCGACGGTTCGGGTGATGACGACCAGGGCGGTGCCCTTGGTGTCGTAGACCGGCTGGAGGGCTACGGCGACGGGCAGCGGGTTGCGGTGGGCCACGGCGCCGCAGGCCGGACAGGTGCGGGGCCAGCCGGTGACGCCCTCTCCGTAGGGCGATCCGCAGCTTGAACAGTGGGAGCCCGCTGCGGAGTTGGGGGCGGAGTGCTGAGTTTCGGACACGCGGCGGACTGTATCCGATCTTGGAGAGGGCGTCTTCACCAGGTGGCTCAGTGGTGTCCGGCCAGCGACTTGCTGGACACGGGGAAGTCGAAGTAGGTGTCCGGATACAGCTCGGGCTTGTAGGTGTAGTGCCACCACTCCTCGGCGAGGTTCACGAATCCGAGGTCTTCGAGGATGCCCTTGAGCTGGAGCCGGTTCGCCCGCTGCTCCCCCTGGATGCGCGGGTCGAGGGTGTGGGAGAGGGTGTCGAAGCAGTCGTATCCGGTGCCCATGTCGACGGAATTGTCGGGGAAGCGCTCGTTCCGGGGCGCGTGGCAGGGCGCCAGGGGTTCTCCGGGCACGTACGGCCGGGTCGGCTTCGCCGGGAGCTTCACGATGGTCAGGTCGACGGTGGAGCCGCGGCTGTGGCCCGACTTCTCCGCGATGTAGCCGTCGGCGAACAGCCGGTTCTTTTCGACGTTCGGGTAGAACTCGTCCTTCATGGCCTCGTCGTCGAGGTCCTCGGCCCAGCGGACGAAGTGGTCCACGGCTCGTTGCGGCCGGTAGCAGTCGTAGACCTTCAGGGTGTAGCCGCGGCGCAGCAGGGTCCGTTGCGCCTGGTGGAGCGCCTCGGCGGCGGGGCGGGTGAGGATGCACAAGGGCTGCCGGTAGCCGTCGATGCGCTCGCCCACGAAGTTGTGCGGGGTGAAGTAGCGCATCTCCTGGATGATCGTCCGGTCGACGGTGCGCAGTGCGACGAAGCCGTCGGGGGCCTTGGGCTCGGTCTTCGCCCGGGCGGTGGCAGGTGCGGCGGTCAGAGCCAGCGCGGCGACGAGCAAGGTGACCAGGCTTCGGGCCGGCAGCGAAAGTCGTGTCATGTCTCCTACATGGTGCAGGAGAGATCGGCGTCCGGGAAGCGGTGGACAGGCCGCGCGTCCGATCGGGTGACGGAGCCGGGTTGCCGTGGCAGACTTCTGACGGACCGTCAGTTCAGCTCGGCGTGCGGGAGGGACCTTGCGTACACGCACACCCGTGGTGGCCGGATGGTTCACCGGCCACGGGGACGACTTCCGGCTCCTGGGCACGCGCTGCTCGGCCTGTGCCGCGGTGTTCTTTCCACGCGAGGACGCACACTGCCGGAATCCCGGCTGCTCCGGCGGCGAGCTGCTGGAGGTCCCCCTCTCGCGCCGGGGACGCGTCTGGTCGTACACGGACAGCCGGTACCGGCCACCGTCACCGTATGTGAGCGATCCGGAACTCCCGTGGGAGTCGTACGCGTTGATCGCTGTGGAGCTGGAGTACGAGCGGATCGTGGTGCTGGGGCAGGCGGTTCCGGGGGTGAACGCCACCGACCTGGCGGTGGGCACGGAGGTCGAGGTGGTGCCCGGAGTGCTGTGCGAGGACGCGGAGACGATCTGGACGACGTGGCACTGGCGGCCCGCGGAGGTGACGAGGTGACAGCGGACGTCGCGGTGCTCGGCGCCGGCATGCACCCGTGGGGCAAGTGGGGGCGGAGCTTCGTCGAGTACGGCGTGGCGGCGGCCCGATCGGCACTGGCGGACGCCGGTGTGGACTGGCGGCAGGTCGGCTCGATCGTCGGCGCGGACACGGTCCGCGGCGGCTACCCCGGCTATGTGGCGGGCGCGACGTTCGCCAAGGCCCTGGGCTGGCAGGGGGCGCGGGTCACGAGCGTCTACGCGGCGTGCGCCTCGGGGGCGCAGGCCGTGCAGAGCGCTCGGGCCCAGATCCTCGCCGGGCTCGCGGACGTGGTGCTCGTGGTGGGCGCCGACGCCGCGCCGAAGGGTTTCTTCCGGCCGGCCGGCGGTGGCCGGCCCGACGACCCCGACTGGCTGAGGTTCCGGGTGCTCGGAGCGACCAATCCGACGTACTTCGGGCTGTACGCCCGGCGGAGGATGGCCGTCCACGGGGACACGCTGGAGGACTTCGCGCAGGTCAAGGTGAAGAACGCGGCGATGGGCGCGCTGAATCCGAACGCCCGTTACCGCAAGCGGGTCAGCGCGCGGGAGGTCGCCGCCGCTCCGGTGGTCGCCGATCCGCTGCGGCTGCTCGACATCTGCGCCACGTCGGACGGCGGGGCGGCGCTGGTGCTGTCCAGCATGGAGTTCGCCCGGCGGCACGGGGTCGACCGGCCGGTGCGGATCCGGGCGGTGTCCACCGTGACACCGCGTTATCCGAACACCGTGCTGGACCTACCGGACATCGCGACCGACGCCGCACCGGCCGGGGCGAGCACTACGGAGACCTTCCGGGTGTCCATCGCGCGCGCCGCGTACGAGGAGGCGGGCATCGGCCCGGAGGACCTGTCCGTCGCCGAGGTGTACGACCTGTCCACGGCACTGGAACTCCAGTGGTACGAGGACCTGGCGCTGTGCGGGACCGGCGAGGGCGCGAAGTTGCTGCGGGACGGCGCGACGGCACTCGGCGGACACATACCGGTGAACGTGAGCGGCGGGCTGGCGTCCTTCGGGGAGGCGGTCCCGGCGCAGGCGATCGCCCAGGTCTGCGAGATCACCTGGCAGTTGCGGGGGGAGGCCGGGGACCGGCAGGTGTCCGGGGCGAGCGTGGGAATCACCGCCAACCAAGGGCTTTTCGGACACGGGTCCGCAGTGATCGCGGTGCGGTGAGCAACCCACCGTATGAGCGACCCGTCGCGTGGACGGCCCACCGTATGAAGGACCCGCCGCGTGAACGGTGCGGAACCGGGGCGGTACGCGTGTGACGGCAGCACACGACGTCTCGGCGGCGGCAGGCGGCAGGCGGCAGGCGGCAGGCGGCAGGCGGCAGGCGGCAGGCGGCAAGCGGCAGGCGGCACAGTGTGCGAGGCCGACGTGCGCGTGCGATCGCAGCGGCCCGACGATGCCGCACGGGGACTCCTGGACCGTACTCTGCGTGATCACTCCGGAAGGCTGCGTGAACGTCTCATGAACTGGGCCTGGGCGCTTCGCGGCGGCGCCATGATGCTCACGTGCGCTCCTGGTCGGACACGCTCCGCTTCGCCTTCCAGCCGGTGGTCAATCTGTCCACCGGTGGGATAGCGGCCCTGGAGATCCTCGCCCGCCCGGAGACCGGCGACATTCTGGCCGAGGCCCGGCGGAATCCCGAACTCGACGGCCGGCTCGCCGTATCGGCGGTCCGTGCGGCGGTGCGCCAGGAGACGCTGCTGCCGCTGCACGTGAACGTGTTCGCCGGCACCCTGGCCGACCTCGGCGGCCTGGCCCCGCTGCACGACGCCGTGCGTGCGGCCGGACGGATGCCCTGGGAGATCACCGTCGACATCTGCCCGCCGTTCACGCATGTGCCGCGCACGGCTCTGCTGGAGGCGGCCGCCGCCTTGCGGGAGCAGGGCTTCCGGATCAGCGCCGACGGAGTCGGGGAGGGCGACGCACCGCTGTGTCTGCTCACCGACCTCTCCCCTGACGTGGTGAAACTCGACTCGTCGCTGCTGTCCCGGCCGGCCGCGGTGAAGGCGATGCGCACCCTGTGCGACGAGCTCGGCGCGCTGCTGTCCGTGGAGGGGGTGGAGACCGAATTCCAGTGCGCGGCGGCGCTGTCGGCCGGGGCGCAACTGGCCCAGGGCCATCTGTTCGCGCCGCCGGCCAGACTGCCGGCAGTGGACGTATACGTTCCGCCCCGCTCCCCCGCCGTCGGGACGCCGACGCCGACGGGGCCACTGGTACGGGAGTTCGTGCGGCCGGCCGCGCTGCTGCCCGCCGACGCCTCCGCGGGGCGGGTGCGGGCGCTGCTGACCGGCTCGCCGGAGGTGTCCGGCGTACTGCTGGTGGACCGGGACGGCGTGCCGGTGCGGTCCGTGCACCGCTCCCGCTTCCTGTTGTCGATGTCGGGCCGCTACGGGCACGCCCTGTACGCGGACCGGCCGGCCGCGAAGCTCGGCGACCCGCCGCGGACGGTGGGTATCGACGCCACCGCGTGGGAGGTGCTGGACGTGGTGGCGGACGGCGGCCGGGCGAGGATCTCGGACGACGTGGCCGTCGTCGACGCCTACGGCCGGTGCGTGGGCGCCGTACGCCTGGCGGACCTCGTACGGGCGCTGGCCGAGACCCGGGTCGAGGAGGCGGCCGGACTCAATCCGCTCACGCGGCTGCCCGGCTCGGACGCGATCACCGGCGAGGTGGACCGGCGGATCGCGACCGGGCATGCCTTCGCGCTGAGTTGGCTGGATGTCGATCACTTCAAGCAGGTGAACGACAGCGCGGGGTTCGCGGCCGGCGACGAGCTGATCCGGTCGGTCGGGCGGGCTCTGCAACTCGCGGCGTCCGGCAGTACGCGCGTGGGGCACATCGGCGGGGACGACTTCCTGGTACTAGCCGACCCGGAAGGGCTGGATCCGCTCGCCGCGTCCGTGCTGGACGCGCCCTGGTCGGCAGGCGGACGTGCGGTCACGCTGTCCCTGGCCACCGTGCTGTGCCCACCGGGCAGCGTGACCGATCACCGGCAGGCGGCGGCCTGTCTGGCGCCGCTGAAGAAGGCCGCCAAGTCGCTGTACGGCGCGAGTTGGGTGCTGGGACACGTCGGTTCGCCCGGCCACGAGGTCCGTCGCGGCGCGCGGGCGACGGCTCGTCAGGCGGGATGCGCGATGGGGGATCCGACGCGGAGGTGAACGGCCGGCGCGGGGCCGCACGCGACCGCCGCCCGACGCTCGAGCCGGTCGGCCCGCCCGCGGACGGTGGGCCGGCGAGGCAACGAACCGCGCGCGTACACCGGGCTTCGAACCGTTGCTGCACACGACCTTGACGCCCCCCGGGCGTCGGTGAACACTTCCCCGTGTCAGTCGACATCGCCGTACAATCACGACGTATCACGGCAATGCGCCGCAGGGGCCTCTGAGTCGGGGCCCACTCCCCCAGGCGGCGGTTCGGCTGCCACGGCACGCTCGTCACGGACGCCGGGCGGGGCGCGGGAAACTCCCAGCCTTCGACGGACGTCGGCACGGGAGCACGGGACACGCACCCTGCACGGAGGTCCGGGGTCGATCACTCCGGGCCAGCGCCTAGGAGCCGCCATGAGCAACGGAGACATTCTCGTCGGCGAGATCATCGGAACCGCCATCCTCATCCTCTTCGGGGCCGGTGTCTGCGCCGCCGTGACCCTCAGACACTCCAAGGCGCGGGCCTCGGGCTGGACAGTGATCGCCTTCGGCTGGGGTTTCGGCGTACTGGCCGGCGCGTACACCGCCGCGCCCCTGTCGGGCGGGCACCTCAACCCCGCCGTGACCCTCGGCATCGCCGTCGACACCGGTGAGTGGGGCAAGGTCTGGCTGTACCTGCTGGGCCAGATGATCGGCGCCATGCTCGGCGCCGCCCTCGCCTACCTGGTGTACTTCGCCCAGTTCCAGGCCAACGTCCGCGGGTCCGACACGACCGGCGGCCCGGCGGACGAGCCGACTCCGACCCTCGGGATCTTCTCCACCATCCCGGAGATCCGGAATCCCGTCGCGAACCTGGTCACCGAGATCATCGCAACGATCGCGCTGGTGCTGCCGATTCTCGCCTTCGGCCTGACCGAAGGGCTCGGGCAGTCCGGAACGACCGTGCTGATCGTCTCGCTCCTGGTCGTCGGTATCGGCCTCTCGCTCGGCGGGCCGACCGGCTACGCGATCAACCCCGCGCGCGACCTCGGCCCGCGCATCGTGCACGCCTTCCTGCCGATCCCGAACAAGGGCACCTCGGACTGGGCCTACGCCTGGGTTCCGGTCGTCGGCCCGCTCGTCGGAGGAACGCTCGCGGGCCTCATCTACAACGCAGCCTTCTGATCCCAGCCCAAGGGGTAGCCATGACGGACAACGCCGAGAAGTACGTCGCCGCGATCGACCAGGGCACCACATCGAGCCGCTGCATCATCTTCGACCGCAACGGCGCGATCGTCGCGGTCGACCAGCGCGAGCACCGCCAGATCTTCCCCAAGCCCGGGTGGGTGGAGCACGACGCCACGGAGATCTGGTCCAAGGTGCAGGCCGTGGTGGCCGGCGCGATCGCCAAGGCCGGACTGCGCGCCGACCAGCTGAGCGCGCTGGGCATCACCAACCAGCGTGAGACGACGGTCCTGTGGGACCGCGCCACGGGCAAGCCGGTGCACAACGCCATCGTGTGGCAGGACACCCGCACCGCCGCCCTCTGCAACGAGTTGGGCGGCCGCGACGGGCAGGACCGTTTCCGCGAGCAGACCGGACTGCCCCTGGCCAGCTACTTCTCCGGGCCCAAGGCGGCCTGGCTGCTCGACAACGTGCCGGGCCTCAGGGCGCGCGCCGAGCGGGGCGAGATCGCCTTCGGAACCATCGACTCCTGGCTCATCTGGAACCTCACCGGCGGCGTCGACGGCGGTCGGCACGTCACCGACGTGACCAACGCCGGGCGCACCATGCTGATGAACCTGGAGACCCTCCAGTGGGATCCGGCCATCCTCGCCGCCATGAACGTGCCCGAGTCCGTGCTGCCCGAGATCAGGTCGTCGGCCGAGGTGTACGGGACCGCGGTGGGCCAGCTCTCGGGCGTGCCCGTCGCGTCGGCGCTCGGCGACCAGCAGGCGGCCGTGTTCGGACAGGCCTGCTACGACGTGGGGTCGGCGAAGAACACGTACGGCACGGGCAGTTTCCTGCTGCTCAACACCGGCAACCGTCCGGTGCCGTCGAAGAGCGGCCTGCTGACCACCATGGGCTACAAGATCGGCGGTGAGGCTCCGGTCTACTGTCTGGAGGGCTCGATCGCCATCACGGGCGCCCTGGTGCAGTGGTTCCGCGACCAGCTCGGCATCATCCGCAACGCCGACGAGATCGAGACCCTCGCGGCCGGTGTCGAGGACAACGGCGGCGCGTACATCGTGCCCGCCTTCTCGGGTCTGTTCGCCCCCTACTGGCGCTCCGACGCGCGTGGTGTGATCACCGGTCTCACCCGGTACGTCACGAAGGCGCATCTCGCGCGCGCGGTGCTGGAGGCGACGAGCTGGCAGACACGTGAGGTCGTGGACGCCATGTTCCAGGATTCCGGGGTGCACATCACCACCCTCAAGGTGGACGGCGGCATGACCAGGAACAACCTGCTGATGCAGCATCAGGCGGACGTGCTCGGTGTGCCGGTGATCCGGCCCCGGGTGTCCGAGACGACCTGCCTGGGGGCCGCGTACGCGGCCGGACTCGCCACCGGAGTGTGGAACGACCTCGACGAGCTCAAGGCGCACTGGCAGCGGGACGCCGAGTGGACACCCGCCATGGAGGCGTCCGTGCGGGACCGCGAGTACCACAACTGGCGCAAGGCGGTGGAGAAGAGCTTCGGCTGGATGGAGGACGGCGACCTCTAGGCGCGCCGTCGGGCCGCACACGCGCGTGCGACGCCCCCGGGCTGCGGCCCGTACCCCTGTCGGCGGGGGTACGGGCCGTGGGCACCCGCCCGAGAGCGGGCGCGCCGTTCAGGTCGACACGGCCTGGCGGCGGTCGGCCGCATGCCGCATCGCGTGCTCGACGACACCGATGAGGACGTCCTTGACCGACTCCCGGTCACGGGCGTCGGTCAGCAGCACCGGCACGTCGTCGTCGAGGTCGAGGGCCTGGCGTACCTCGTCGGCCGGATAACGGGCCGATCCCTCGAAGCAGTTGACGCCCACGAGGAAGGGGATGGAACGCCGCTCGAAGTAGTCGATGGCGGCGAAGCAGTCCTCCAGGCGGCGGGTGTCGGCGAGTACGACAGCACCGAGAGCCCCCTCGGACAGCTCGTCCCACATGAACCAGAACCGCTCCTGGCCGGGCGTCCCGAACAGGTACAGCACCAGGTCCTCGCGCAGCGTGATGCGGCCGAAGTCCATGGCCACCGTGGTGGTGTGCTTCCCCTCCACGCCGCTGGTGTCGTCGACCGGGCGCCCCGCCTCGGTGAGCAGTTCCTCGGTGCGCAGCGGCCTGATCTCGCTGACCGCGCCGACGAGGGTGGTCTTGCCCACGCCGAAGCCGCCGGCCACCAGGATCTTCAGCGTGACGGGCTCGACCGGGGACCTGCCGCGCTCAGAACGCCCGAGGATCATCGATCTCTTCTCCTGCTTGATGGGTCGGGGGCGGCGGCCCGTATCCTCCGCCGCCTGGGGTTTCCACGACGAGTACGTCGCCTGGGCCGACGTCCGTCGTGTCGCTTCCGCCGAGTGCGGTCACCGTGCCGTCCGCGCGCTCGACACGGTTGGCGCCGAGCGCGCCGGGCTCCCCGCCGGCCATGCCGTACGGGGGGACCCTGCGGTGCTGGGAGAGCGTGGAGACGGTCATCGGCTCGTGGAACCGGATGCGGCGTACCGCACCGTCACCACCGGGCCACCGTCCCGCGCCCCCGCTGCCGCGCCGGAGTGAGAACTCCTCCAACCGGACCGGCAGGCGCCATTCCAGGACCTCCGGGTCGGTCAGCCGCGAGTTGGTCATGTGGGTCTGGACGGCACTCGCGCCGGGGAAGCCGTCTCCGGCGCCCGAGCCGGAGGCGACGGTCTCGTAGTACTGGTGGCGCTCGTCGCCGAAGGTGACGTTGTTCATGGTGCCGGAGCCCTCGGCCTGGACGCCGAGAGCGGCGTACAGGGCGCCGGTGATGGCCTGGGAAGTCTCCACGTTGCCGGCGACGACCGCGGCGGGCGGCCGGGGCGCGAGCATGGAGCCGGGCGGCACCACGATCTCGATCGGGCGCAGGCAGCCGTCGTTGAGGGGGATGTCGTCGGCCACCAGGGTGCGGAAGACGTACAGGACGGCGGCGTTGACGACGGAGTAGGGCGCGTTGAAGTTGGTGGCCAGTTGGGGCGAGGTCCCGGTGAAGTCGACCGTGGCGGACCGGTTCTCGCGGTCCACGCGCACGCGTACGCGGATGACGGCGCCCGCGTCGGTCTCATAGGCGTACTCGCCGTCCTCCAGAGCGTCGACGACCCGGCGCACGGCTTCCTCGGCGTTGTCCTGGACGTGCCGCATGTAGGCCTGGACCACGTCGAGGCCGAAGTCCCGGATCATGCGGGCGACTTCGTCGACGCCCTTCTGGTTGGCGGCGATCTGGGCGCGGAGGTCGGCGAGGTTCGTCTTCGGGTTGCGGGAGGGGTGGGGCGCCTCGGCGA
The DNA here is from genome assembly GCF_003261055.1 of Streptomyces cadmiisoli. Taxonomy (NCBI): domain Bacteria; kingdom Bacillati; phylum Actinomycetota; class Actinomycetes; order Kitasatosporales; family Streptomycetaceae; genus Streptomyces; species Streptomyces cadmiisoli. Next base: position 7,213,165 of record NZ_CP030073.1, on the reverse strand, counting down.
GCAGACGCAGGGTCTCCTCCTCGCGCAGCCGGCCGTCCTCGGCGAGCAGCCAGTTGTCGAAGAGGACGCCTTCCTCCTCGATGGTGCGGCTGTCGGCGGGCATCGAGCCCGGCGCGATGCCGCCGATCTCGGCGTGATGGCCGCGCGAGGCGACGTAGAAGAGGATCCGGTCACTCTCCGTGTCACTCCGTTCCGCGGTGTCGAAGACCGGCGTGATCACGGTGACGTCGGGGAGGTGGGTGCCGCCGTGGTACGGGTCGTTCACCGCGTAGGTGTCGCCCGGCCGCATGCCGCTGCCACGGCGCTGGATGACCTCCTTCACGCTGGTGCCCATCGAACCCAGGTGGACGGGGATGTGAGGGGCGTTGGCCACCAGGTTTCCGTCCGGGTCGAACAGGGCGCAGGAGAAGTCGAGACGCTCCTTGATGTTGACCGACTGCGCCGTGGACTCCAGTCGCGCCCCCATCTGCTCGGCGATGGACATGAACAGGTTGTTGAAGATCTCGAGGAGAACCGGATCGACTTCCGTGTCGAGTTCGGAACTCTCCGTGACCGCCGCGCGTTCCATGACCAGATGCCCGTCGTCGGTCGCCGCGGCCCGCCAGCCGTCGTCGACGACGGTCGTCGCGCCGGACTCGGTGATGATCGCGGGACCGGTGACGGTGTCGCCCGGGGGCAGGTCCTCGCGGCGGCGCAGGGGCACGTCCCGCCAGGCACCACCGGTGTGCAGGCGGACGGTCCGAGCGGGGGCGGTCCGGCCCTCGTAGGGGGCGAGGGCGGAGAGATCGGGGGGTTCGGTGATGCCGGTGGCTTCCACGGAGAGGGCTTCGACGACGATCGGGCGGTCGAGGGTGAAGGAGTACGTGGCGCGATGACGTTCTTCGAAGTCCTGCCGCATCGTCGCGGGATCGGTCAGCTCGACGGAGAGGGTGGTGTCGGTCCCGTCGTAGCGGAGCTGCGCGCGCCGTGTGACCTCGATGCGGTTCTCGGGGACGTCCTCGGCGAGGAGCGCGGCGCGGGCCGCCGCCTCCAGATCGCCGGCCGTCTTGAGGACGTCGGGCGACGTCGCGGGGTCCAGGGGTACCTCGACGGACTGCTCGCGCATGGCCGTGGTGTCGGCGAGGCCGATGCCGAGCGCCGACAGGACGCCGGCCATGGGCGGCACGAGGACGGTGCGGATGCCGAGGGAGTCGGCCACCCGGCAGGCGTGCTGGCCGCCCGCGCCGCCGAAGGTGGTCAGCGCGTAGCGGGTGACGTCGTGGCCCTTCTGGACGGAGATCCGTTTGACCGCGTTGGCGATGTTGGCGACGGCGATCTGGAGGAAGCCCTCGGCGACCTGTTCCGGCGTGCGGTCGTCTCCGGTCCTCTCGTGGATCTCCTGTGCCAGCGCGCTGAAGCGGTCCAGGACGAGGGCCGCGTCGAGCGGCTGGTCGCCGTCGGGGCCGAACACCTGGGGGAAGTCGTCGGGCTGGATGCGGCCGAGCATGACGTTGGCGTCGGTGACGGTGAGCGGTCCGCCGCCGCGGTAGGAGGCGGGGCCGGGGTCCGCGCCGGCCGAGTCCGGCCCTACGCGGTAGCGGGAGCCGTCGAAGTGCAGGATCGAGCCGCCGCCTGCCGCGACGGTGTGGATGTCCAGCATGGGGGCGCGCAGCCGCACGCCGGCGATCCGGGTGGTGAAGACGCGTTCGTACTCGCCCGCGAAGTGCGAGACGTCGGTGGAGGTGCCGCCCATGTCGAAGCCGATGACCCGGTCGAAGCCGGCGAGCTGCGACATCCGGGCCATGCCGACGATGCCTCCCGCGGGACCCGAGAGGATCGCGTCCTTGCCGCGGAACTGGCCGGCCTCGGCGAGCCCTCCGTTGGACTGCATGAACATCAGGCGTACGCCTTCGAGCTCGTCGGCGACGTGCTGGACGTAGCGCCGCAGCACGGGCGACAGATAGGCGTCGACGACTGCGGTGTCGCCGCGCGGGACGAGCTTCATCAACGGGCTGACCTCGCTGGACAGCGAGATCTGCGGGAAGCCGACGGTGGCGGCGAGGTCGCCGACGGCCTGTTCGTGGGCGGGGTGGAGGTGGCTGTGCATACAGACCACGGCGACCGCGCGGATTCCGTCGTCGAAGGCCTGCCGGAGCGGCACGGCGAGGGAGTCCAGGTCCGGCGGGGTCACGACGGCGCCGTCGGCTGCGAGGCGCTCGTCGACCTCGATGACGCGTTCGTGAAGCAGTTCGGGCAGGTCGATCCGGCGGGCGAAGATGTGGGGGCGGTTCTGGTAGGCGATGCGCAGCGCGTCGCGAAAGCCCCGCGTGGTGACGAGCAGGGTGCGTTCACCCTTGCGTTCCAGGAGGGCGTTGGTGGCGACGGTCGTGCCCATGCGCACCACGTCGACGGGATCCTCGGAGCCGGCCAGCAGCTCGCGCACGCCCGCCACCGCTGCGTCGGCGTACCGGGCCGGATTGTCGGACAGCAGTTTGTGCATCAGCAGGCGACCGTCCGGGCGCCTCGCGACGATGTCGGTGAAGGTGCCGCCCCGGTCGACCCAGAACTGCCAGCCTGTCACGTCTCCACCTCGCTTCCGCGCTGCTCACAGCGCCCGGAGGCCGTTGATCACGTCGCGCAGAATACTCTCGTCGGGCAGCTCGGCGGGGGGTACGGGGCGTGTCACATGCACCAGTTCGGCGTCCGCGAGATCGCCGATGAGGACCCGTACGACGCCGATCGGCAGGTCGAGTTCGGCCGCGAGTTCGGCGACCGACTGCGGGACGTCGCGGCACAGCTCCACGATGTCCGCCTGCTCCGGGGACAGCGCCGAGTCCGTGTCCGTGTCGTCCGCCCGGGGTTCCGTGACGACCACCGCGATGAGATCGAGGCGGTGCTGGGCCGCATGACTGGTGCGGCCGCGCGTCATGGCATAGGGGCGGACGACCGGTCCTGCTTCGTCGTCGAACCAGTGGCTTCTGGCCTGACCGTCTGCGCTCATGTCATTCCACTACCCGCCGGCGGGCAGATCGGTGCGCGGAGCGGCGGCCATGTGTGCGCCGACCCGCTTCACGAGCAGCGTCATCTCGTACGCGACCTGCCCGACGTCCGAGTCCGCGTCGGAGAGAACGGCCAGGCAGCTGCCGTCACCGGCCGCCGTGACGAAGAGGAAGGCGTCGTCCAGCTCGACCACGGTCTGGCGCACGTTACCCGCCTCGAAGTGCCGGCCCACGCCCTTGGCGAGGCTGTGGAAGCCGGAGGCGACGGCGGCGAGGTGCTCGCCGTCCTCCCTGCTCAGGTCCTTGGAGACGCCCGTGGCGAGGCCGTCGCCGGAGAGCACGACAGCCTTGCGAATGTTCGCCACGCGGTCGACCAGGTCGTCGAGGAGCCAGTTGAGCTCGCCGGACTTGCCGGTCGCGGTGTGGCCGGTGGCCTTCGGTGCGGTCATCGACCGTCCCCCTTTGTCGTCCCTTGCGGTGCTGTGCCGCGGTCGGCGTCGCCGCCGGCGGCGTTCTCCTCGCGGCCACGCTGCCAGCCGCGCTGGAGAGAGGCCATTCTGCTGCGTACCTCGTCGGCGTCCCGTTCCACGGGTTGTGTCCGGTCCTCGTCGCGACGGCCGGGGTCCTGCCTGAGTTGCGGGGCCAGGCTCGCCTGCCGGACGCGGCGCGGGAGCCGACCGGACGCGGTGCCGGAGGGCTCTTCCCTGGTGACGCTCGGAGCGGACTCGTCACCGGTGGCGCTCGGAGCGGGGTCGTCCGTGGCGCGGGGGCCGATCGCGGACGGTCCCCGGCTCCTGCGCGGGAGGGCGGGAGCGGGCAGACCGTCGAGGGTGCGCCCCGGCCGCGCGGAGCGCCCGCCGAGGTCCTGTACCGGCGGCCCCGATCGTGTGCCGGTGGTACGGCCCGGAAGCTCCGGCCGCTCACCGCCTCCGTCCCCTGACGAGCCGGAGTCGTCGCCGCGGCTGCCGGGCCCGGTGGACCGGCCGAGGGGCGAGGTCTGGCGGCGGCGGGAGGGCAGCGGAGCCGTGCGCTCGGGCTCGGGCAGGCCTGCCACCGGGACGTCCGTCGCGTCCTCGTCCGCCGCCTGGCGGCGGGACCGCTGGTCGGTGACCGGCCGCCCGTGCGAGCTGACCAGCTTGGGCGTCCGGCGGCGGGGCAGCGGCACCGGGGCGTTCACGTGATCGTCAGCATTGGTCCGGCCGGCTGCGCCGTGCGAACCGGAGGCCTGTTCGTCGTCGGTGCCGCTCGGCTCGTCCTCGTCCGCCCGGGTACGGGAGCGGCGGGGAAGGAAGAGTCCGCCGCGCTCGGTCTCCTCGCTGTCGAGCGCGCCGGGGAAGTCCTCGACGGCGTCCACGTCGACAGGCGCTTCCAGCTCGACCGGCCCGTCCAGGAGCCCGGCGGGCAGGCCGGGCAGCTGCACCGGGACCTGGGAGAGGGCCGTCCTGCGGCTCTCCTCGAGTTCGGCCTCCTTGGAGGGCCGGGGGCGGTCGAGACGGAAGCCGACGCCGTTGGTGTCCGGTACCTCGTCCGTCAGCAGCGAGTCGGGGATGAACACCACCGCGGTCGTGCCGCCGTACGGGGACGGCTGCAGCGAGACCCGCACGTTCTGGCGCTGCGCGAGCCGGCTGACGACGAACAGTCCGAGCCGGTCGGTGTCGGACAGCTCGAACTCCGGTGTCTCGGCGAGCCGGAGATTGGCGTCCAGCAGCGCCTCGGCCGCCATGCCGAGACCGCGGTCGTGGATCTCCAGGGTGAAGCCGTTGGCCACCCGCTCGCCGAGCACGTGCACGGCGGTGTGCGGGGGCGAGAACACCGTGGCGTTCTCCAGCAGCTCGGCCACGAGATGCGTCAGGTCCGCGACGGCCGGTCCGGTCACGGCGGTGCGCGGCAGCCGACGGACCTCGATGCGCTCGTAGTCCTCGACCTCGGCGACGGCGGCGCGTACGACATCCATGAGCTGGATGGGTTTGCGCCACTGCCGGGAGGGCGCGGCGCCGGAGAGGATCACCAGGCCCTCGGCGTGGCGCCGCATGCGTGTGGTGAGGTGGTCGAGGCGGAACAGGTCCGCGAGTTCCTCGGTGTCCTCGGTCCTGCGCTCCATGGTGTCCAGGAGCGTGAGCTGCTTGTGCAGCAGGACCTGGCTGCGACGGGCGAGGTTCACGAAGACCTCGGAGACGCCCGCGCGGAGCTGGGCCTGCTTCACGGCGGCCTCGACGGCGGCGCGCTGGAGGGTGTTGAGGGCCTGGCCGACCTCGCCGATCTCGTTCTTGTCGTACTCCAGGCGCGGGACCTCGGTCTCGACGTCGACGTGTTCGCCCGCCGAGAGCCGGCGCATCACGCTGGGCAGCCGCACACCGGACGCCTCGTGGGCCTCCAGCCGCAGTTGCCGCAGGTCGCGGATGAGGCCGCGGCCGACACGCACGGACACGAAGAGCGAGGCGAGCAGGGCGATCAAGCCGAGCACCCCCGCGACGACGACCTTGACGATGACCCCGATCGCGATCGGCCGGACGCGCTCCTGATAGCGGTCCGCGGCCTCGTCGTCGAGCGTGGCGAGTTCGTCGAGGACATTGCCTGCCGCGGTGTCCCAACTCTGCGCGCTGACTGCGCCGGTGTCCCCGGAGGCGGCCGAGACCGCGGACTGCTCCGCGACGCGCAGGGGAGCGCTGGCGGCGTTCTTCCAGAAACGCTCGTACCGGTCCCGCTCCGAGCTCGGCAGCAGCGGCAGGTTCGTCTCGTACATAAGGGTGCGCTGGGCGATGAGATCGGAGATGTCGCGGACCTCGGCGCGGGAGAGCTCGCCCACGATCAGGGCGGAACCGAGGAGGGCGTCCTCGCGGGAGAGCAGCTCGCGGGCACGGGCGATGTTGACCAGCGCGCGGTACTGCGTGTCCATTTCGACGTTGTCGACGAGATGGAGGTCGGTCAGGAGGACGAAGCAGGGGTCGACCAGGCGGTTGTACAGATCGAGGGCCTGCGCGCGGTCGACCGTGCCGTCCTCGACGCTGCGACGCAGGGATTCGATGCCCTCGAAGGCATCGAGTACGGCGGTGAGACGTTCGTCGGTGTTCTCACCGAGGGCGTCACGCACCTCCGGGTCCTGCGCGTTCCGGCGGACCTCGCCCACGGCTTCATCTGTGGCGGTGCGGCTGCGCCTGAGCGCCGCGAGCCCGTCGGAGGCGCGCGGATCGGCCAGATGGACCAGACTCTGGCGGCGTTCCTGCTGGATGACCCGGACGATGTCCTCGGTGGGGTAGCCGATGTCCTCGACGACGGACGAGACGGTGAACAGCCGGTCGGCTTCGCGTCCCGTAAGCACCGTGGCAAAGGCCCAGATCGCGGTCAGGGACACCAGCGGCACGAGCAGCAACGCCACGATCTTCCTGCGGATGGACTTCCCGCGAAAGCGCATGGCCTCCCCCAGCTCGCCCCCAGCGGAAGGGGGTGCATGTGCGTCAACAAACGGCGCGAGCCTACTACCGACACACAGTTAACTCGAAGGGCCTTCCGGAAGCCGAGCTTCCGTACGGGAGGTCCGGCATGGGGAGTTGTCCGGCCATTGCGGGAGATTGCCTCCCCGATCGCTGCGACGGCCGCGAGTCCGGATCACATGGGCATGGCCGGGCCTTTGGCTGGAATTTTTCGATCCGCGGGAATCTTCGAGGCGCCCCGTTCGTCCTTCTCTACAGGAAATGGGTGGCGGAATCGGACACAGGAGCCGCATCCCGCACCCGCGCGGCGTAAATCAGCGCAAGCCGGGCAGCCCTTGGGGAGTCGGGTCTTCGGACCGGAGCGATCGGGCTGCTGGCGGTGGGGAGTGACACGGTGATGGGGACGGCGGAGCGGCATGAGGCGTCCGGTGACGGCGCCGCCGCGCAAGCGGTGGAGCAGCGGGACACCGGGGCGCCGGATCGCGACATTGCAGCGGACGGACCACGGGCGAAGAGTCCGCGATCGACCGCGAAAGTGCCGGAGCAGACGGTTCGGGAAGCGACGGCCGCGGTGACACGGGAGGCGCCGGCCCCGCCTGTCCCGGGTCACGATCAGGCCGCTCCGGCAGGTGCCGTCACATCAGCGGCCGAGGCCGGCCGGATCATCGGGCACGACGAGCCGGACGGCTATCAGGATCGCCCGTACTACCGACCGTTGTGGGTGGAGGAGCCCGCGAAGCGCCGTCGGCTGCCCGATCCGGTGCGGACGGCGGCCGTGCGGGCCGTGATCATCATCGCGGTGACGCTGGTACAGGCGATGGTGGCGTTCCTGTGCACGCTGGCCGGATCCTGGCTGGCGTTCCCGATGGTGCTCAGCAGCATCGCGAGCACGGTGGTGGCCACCTGGAGCGTCCTCGACGTATGGGTGACGCGCCAGGTGTGGAACCAGCGCAACGGGGTGGTGTCGATGCCCAGCAGCACCGCACGCGCGCTGCGCCGCGAGCGGCGGCGTGCCCGGCGCCAGGCACGTTCCGCCGAGCGCACTCAGGAGCGAATACGCCGACGTGGTGGTGCCGGACAGTTGTCGCATCCCTGAGACGCCGAGTGTCCCGTTCCCGCACAGGGGAGCTACCGGGCCGGAGCGGGGCGGTGGTCGCGGTACCGGCACCCTGACCGTGGTGATGGGTACGGCTGGGCGGGCCGCGCGACTGCTCGGCGCGCCCAGCCCCGACCGTACAGCCGTACCGGGTCGCCTCTTCCGGCGGCACTGCTCACCGTGTGGCCGACTCCACCCGCTCTTTCGCGCGCACGAGTTCGCGTCGTACGCGCATGAAGGACCGGGGACGGTCCACCGCCAGCACGGCGGTCGTACGTCCCGCCCGCTCGTACAGAGCCAGGAAGCCGCCCCCGGCCGGATCGACGGCGTCGCCCTCGGTGATGCGCACGGTGTCACCGTCCTCGCGGCGTCCGGCGAACTGGATGCGCGCGCCGTACTGATCGGACCAGAAGTAGGGCACCGACCGCACCGTCTCGACGGTACGTCCGGCGAGAAGGTTGGCCACGGCCACCCGGGGCTGCTCCGTTGCCGCCGTCCAGTGCTCGGCGCGCAGCCCGCCGATCCGGGCGACGTCTCCGACGGCGACCACGTGCGGCAGTGACGTCGTACAGCCGTCGTCGCACAGAACGCCGTCGTTCAGGGCGAGCGTCGAGCCGGCCAGCCAGTCGGTGTTGGGGGTGACTCCGACACCGGCGACGACGATGTCGGCGGGGAGGAGCGCGCCGTGCGCCGGCACGACTCCCGAGACGGTGTCCGTGCCGCGCAGGCCGGCCACACCCGTCCCGGTGATGAGCCGTACTCCGGCCCGCTGGTGCAGCCGGGCGCACACGGCGGCCATGTCGGGGCCGAGTTGCGGCACGAGGGGGAGCGGAGCGGCCTCGACCACGGTGACCTCGTGACCGAGTGCGGCGCAGGAGGACGCCGTTTCGGCGCCGATGAAGCCGGCGCCGATCACGACGACCCGGCGGGGGCCCCGGGTGAGTTCGTGGCGCAGCGCGAGGGCGTCGTCGAGGGTGCGCAGGGTGTGGACGCCGGCCGGATGTCGACCGGGGAGGCGGCGGGCGGAGGCGCCGGTGGCGATGACGACTGCGTCGGTCGAGAGGGTCCGGCCGTCGTCCAGCACCACGGTCCGGCCGCGGGGATCGAGGCCCCGGGCCCGGGTGCCGAGAAGCCACTCGGCGTCGAGTTCCGCGGTCTCCTCGGGGTCGGCGAGTTCCAGTCCGGCCTCGTCGGTCCGTCCGGTGAGGAAGCCCTTCGACAACGGCGGGCGGTCGTAGGGGCGGTGGAGCTCGTCACCGATGACGACCAAGCGTCCGTCGAAGCCCTGGGAACGCAGTTCGCGGGCCGCGTACAGACCGGAGAGCGAGGCGCCGACGACAGTCACGGTCCTCATGCGGTGCGGGTCCCCTCGGCCGCGGAAGGGCTGTGGGCCTGCGGGGCGGACGGAACCACCGGGGTGCTCCGTGCCCATGCGGCCGTGCCCTCCGCCACCGTGAGGTGGACGTGGACGACGCCGTCCTCGACGGTGACGCGGTGCGTGCGGACCGGGCGACGGGCGGGCAGGCAGGTGGGCTGCCCGGTACGCAGGTCGAATGAGGCGGCGTGCAGCGGGCATTCGACCTGACGGCCCTCGAGCCACCCCTGCGAGAGGGAGGCGTCCTGGTGGGTGCAGGTGTCGTCGACGGCGTACAGCTCACCCTCCTCCGTGTGGAACACGGCGACGGGCGGGGTCGTCTCGACGCGGACGGACTCGCCCTCGGGGAGGTCTTCGAGGCGGCAGACGGGAATCATGGGCCCCCCTCTCGGTCCGGGACACTCGGTCCGGGATCTGTGCGGCCAGGCGGATCAGGGAGTGCGGAGCGTCGTTGGTCCGGCAGTCGCGGAGTGCAGGGCGTTCGAGGCGTACGAGCCGGTCGAAACGCTCCAGAAGTACGCGGAGTACACGGGTGTGCGAGGTACGTGAAGTACGCGAAGTGCAGGGAAAGCGAGGGCGCGGGCCGGGGTCGGTCCGGCGGTCCGGCCCCTTCCGGGTGACGGCCGCTTGAGTAACATGATGTTTCGTATGGCGCACAGAAGCGCGCCATGCGCAACAGAATCCGGGCGGGGCGACCGTCGCGTCAAGGGTTTCCCGCAGATGCGGCCCAAACAGGGCCGCCAGGTGGTGAGAGTTGAGCTATGGCCCGCACGCAGAGGCATTCCGACCGCGGCGAGGAGAGCGCCGGGAACCCCATGAAGCAGGGCGGCAGAGGCGCGGCCGGAGCGGTGCAGTCGGTGGATCGCGCGGTGAGCGTGCTGGAGATCCTCGCCCGGCACGGTGAGGCGGGCGTCACCGAGATCGCCGATGAGCTGGACGTGCACAAGTCCACCGCGTTCCGGCTGCTCGGCGTGCTGGAGAACCGCGGTCTGGTGGCGCAGGCGAAGGACCGCGGAAAGTACTACCTGGGGGCCGGCGTGCTGCGCCTGGCGGGGGCGGCGGCAGTGCGGCTGGACATCTCGCAGGAGGGTGTCCCGGTGTGCCGGGAACTCGCCGACGAGCTGGGCGAGACGGTCAACATCGCGGTGCTGGACGACGATGCCGCGGTCAACATCATGCAGGCCCGCGGGACCGCCTCCGTGACCGCGCAGAACTGGCTCGGCAGACGCACTCCCCTGCACGCCACGTCCAGCGGCAAGGTGCTGCTCGCCCATATGCCGCCCACCCTGCGCGAGGGTCTGCTCGCGCGTCCGCTGCCCCGGCTCACCGAGCGCACGATCACCGGGGCGAGCGTGCTGCGGGCCGAGTTGGAGGCTGTGGTCGAGCAGGGCTACGCGGTCACCCTGGAGGAGTTGGAGCTGGGGCTCGCCGCCGTGGCGGCGCCGATCCGCGCGCACGACGGCAAGGTGATCGCCGCGATCAGCGTCTCGGGACCGGTGTACCGGCTGAACTCCGACCGTGTGCCGGAGCTCGCCAAGCGCTCGGTGGCGGCCGGTTCGGAGCTGTCACGCCGTATGGGCTACGGCTTCTGACGCGGGCAGCGGCGGACGTCGGCACCCGACGGACGCCGCGGCGGACGTTGCCGGGGGCCGCCGGCACGGCTCGACAGCGGTGCGGGGACCGGGAGTTCCTGGTCCCCGCACCGCTGTGTGTCCGGCGCGTTTCGCCCCCGCCGGTCCTTTTGCCAAGGGTTAACCCGCACCTCTTGACGGCCGCTTGATGCCATTCTCAATATGTTCCCCATCGCGCAACCCGTCGTGCCATGCGCAACAGCAGAGGAGCCTGCCGTGCCACACGAGGTCCGTGCCGCAGTCGCTGTCGAGAGGGGCGCACCGGTCGAGGTGCGGACGATCGTGGTCCCCGACCCGGGGCCCGGAGAGGTCCTCGTCGCGGTGCAGGCCTGCGGGGTCTGCCACACGGATCTGCACTACCGGGAGGGCGCGATCACGGACGGCTTCCCGTTCCTGCTGGGGCACGAGGCGGCCGGCACCGTCGAGGCGGTCGGCGCGGGTGTCACCGACCTCCGGGCCGGCGACTTCGTGGTGCTCGCATGGCGGGCGCCGTGCGGTTCGTGTCGTTCCTGCCGCCGGGGCCGCCCCTGGTACTGCTTCGATTCCCGCAACGCCACGCAGCCGATGACGCTGCCGGACGGCACCCCGCTCAGCAACGCCCTCGGCATCGGTGCCTTCGCCGAGAAGACGCTGGTCGCGGCCGGGCAGGCGGTGCGGATCGATCCGGCGGCCCGGCCCGAGGCCGCCGGGCTCATCGGCTGCGGCGTGATGGCCGGGTACGGCGCCGCGGTCAACACCGGCAACGTGGGGCGGGGCGACTCGGTCGCCGTGATCGGCTGCGGAGGCGTGGGCAACGCGGCGATCGCGGGCGCCTGCCTCAACGGCGCCATGAAGGTGATCGCGGTGGACATCGACGACAGGAAGCTGGACCAGGCCGAGAAATTCGGCGCCACGCACACCGTCAACTCCCGGGGCACCGACCCGGTCGAGGCCGTTCGCGCCCTCACCGACGGTTTCGGGGTCGATGTGGCGATCGACGCGGTCGGCCGCCCGGAGACCTTCGAGCAGGCCTTCTACATGCGCGACCACGCCGGCCTGCTGATCCAGGTGGGTGTCCCCGCCCCGGAGACGAGGATCGAGCTGCCGCTGATCGACGTGTTCTCGCGGGGCGGCGCGATCAAGTCGTCCTGGTACGGGGACTGCCTGCCGAGCCGCGACTTCCCCTTCCTGATCGACCAGTACCTCTACGGGCTGCTCGATCTCAACGCCTTCGTGACAGAGACGATCGCTCTCGACCGGGTCGAGGAGGCGTTCGCCAGGATGCGCCGCGGCGAGGTGCTGCGCTCGGTCGTGGTCCTGTGAGCCTTCCGGGCGGCCGACGGGCCGTGACCGCGCGCGACCCCCGCGCCCACCAACGCGCGACCGTCTGAGACGGAGCCGCGCCGCCACCGTTCCGGGACCGCGCATCGTCCCGGCGACCGGTGCCCGCTCCGGACACGGCCGGGGACATGCATTCCGGCGCCCTCGCGGAAAACCCCGCCGACGCCGACGTTCCCACCAACGCCGACGCCAACGCCCCACCACCGTCCCCGCCATCGCCAATGCCAACGCCAACGCCAAGGAGGGGCATGTCCACCCCGCCCGCAACCCGCCCGCAGCCCCGCGTGGTCGTCATCGGCGCCGGCATAGTCGGCTGCTCCCTCGCGGACGAACTCACCGCCCGCGGCTGGACGGACGTCACCGTCCTGGAGCAGGGCCCCCTGCCCGCCCCCGGCGGTTCCACCTCGCACGCGCCGGGCCTCGTCTTCCAGACCAACCCGTCCAGGACACTGGCCGAGTTCGCCCGCTACACCGTCGAGAAGTTCACCGCGCTCGAGGTCGACGGAGTCCCCTGCTTCGACCGGGTGGGCGGGCTGGAGCTGGCCACCACCCCCGAACGCCTCGCCGACCTACATCGCCGGGCCGGCTGGGCGGCCTCCTGGGGCATCCGCGGTGAGGTCGTCGGCGCCGACCGCTGCAAGGAACTGTGGCCGCTGCTCGACGAGTCAGTCGTCCTCGGCGGGTTCCACACGCCCGACGACGGGTTGGCCCGCGCCCTGCTCGCCGCGCGCGCCCGGACCGAGCGGGCCACGGCGAGAGGCGCACGGTTCCTGGACCGGCACACGGTCACCGGCATCGAGCGGCGGGACGGCCGGGTCACGGCCGTCGTCACCGACCGCGGCACGTTCCCGGCCGACCATGTCGTCTCGGCCGCCGGATTCTGGGGTCCCGTCATCGGCCGGGCGGCCGGGGTCGACGTACCGCTGCAGCCCCTGGCCCATCAGTACGTCAGGACCGGGCCGCTGCCGGAGCTGCGCGATGCCACGGCGGAGGCGTCGAGGCCCATCCTCCGCTTCCAGGACCGCGACCTGTACTTCCGTGAGCACACCGACCGCATCGGGATCGGCTCCTACGCCCACCGGCCGCTGCCCGTCGACCCGTTCGCGGTGCTCCCGTACGACGAGGCCCGCGCCCGGGGCCTGGAGATGCCCTCCTCCTGTCCGTTCACACCCGAGGACTGGGCGCCGAGCTGGGAGGACTGCCGTCGTCTCCTCCCCGCGCTGCGCGCCACCGGGATCGAGACCGGTTTCAACGGTGTCTTCTCCTTCACCCCCGACGGGATGCCGCTGCTGGGCGAGTCGCGCGAGCTGCGCGGGTTCTGGCTGGCCGAGGCGGTCTGGGTGACGCACTCCGCCGGTGCCGCCAGGGCGGTCGCCGAATGGATGGTGGACGGGCGGCCGTCGATCGACGTGCACGAGTGCGACCTGACGCGTTTCGAGCAGGCGCAGCGTTCACCCGCGTACGTCCGGGAACGCGGTGCGCAGCAGTTCGTCGAGGTGTACGACGTCATTCACCCGCTCCAGCCGATGGAGCGGCCCCGGCCGCTGCGCGTCAGTCCCTTTCACTCCCGTCAGGAGCGACTGGGCGCGTACTTCCTCGAAGGCGGCGGGTGGGAGCGCCCGCACTGGTACGAGGCGAACGCCCGGCTCGTGGACGGGCTCGACCCGCTGCCCGAACGCGACGCCTGGTCCGCCCGGCACTGGTCCCCGATCGCCGCCGCGGAGGCACGGACGACCCGCGAGAGGGTCGCCCTGTACGACATGACGCCGCTGCGCCGCCTGCGGGTGACGGGCCCCGGCGCCCTCGGCTTCCTCGACCGTATGACCACCAACAATCTGCGCAGGAAGCCCGGCGCGGTCACCTACACGCTCCTCCTCGACGAGTCGGGCGGTGTCCGCTCCGACCTGACCGTGGCCCGGCTGGCCCCCGACCACTTCCAGGTCGGCGCCAACTCGCCCGCCGACCTCGACCACCTCCTGCGCCACGCACCGGCCGACGTCCACATCGAGGACATCACCTCCGGCACCTGCTGCGTCGGCGTGTGGGGTCCGCTCGCCCGTGAGCTGGTCCAGCCGCTGACCGGCGACGACTTCTCGCACGAGGCCTTCGGGTACTTCCGCGCCAAGCGGACGCACATCGGGCACGTCCCGGTGACGGCCCTGCGCCTGTCGTACGTCGGTGAACTGGGCTGGGAGCTGTACACCACCGCCGATCTGGGCCTTCGCCTGTGGGACACCCTGTGGGAGGCCGGGCGGGAGCTCGGCGTGATCGCGGCGGGCCGTTCGGCGTTCAACTCCCTGCGCCTGGAGAAGGGCTACCGCGCCTGGGGCGTCGACATGACGGACGAGCACGACCCGTTCGAGGCGGGCGTCGGGTTCGCCGTGCGCATGGACAAGGAGTTCCTCGGGCGGTCCGCGCTCACCGGCACGCCGCCGACCCGCAGGCTCACCCCGCTCCTGCTCGACGACCCCGCCTCCGTCGTGCTCGGCAAGGAGCCGGTGTACGTCGACGGCGCGCCGGCCGGCTATGTGACCAGCGCGTCGTACGGCTACTCACTGGGCCGCTGCGTCGCGTACGCCTGGCTGCCCGCGGACCTGCCGGCCGGCACCGGGGTGCACGTCGAGTACTTCGGCGAGAAGGTCCCGGCGACGGTCGCCGAGGAGCCGCTCTTCGACCCGGGGATGACCCGGATCCGCCGCTGAGACACACGCCAACGACCCCTGGAGACCCACGTGTCCCCCACCTACGACGTGATCGTCATCGGCCTCGGCGGCATGGGCAGCGCCGCCGCCCACCATCTGTCGGCTCGCGGAGCCCGTGTCCTCGGCCTGGAGAAGTTCGGCCCCGTGCACAACCGGGGCTCCAGCCACGGCGGTTCGCGGATCACCCGGCAGTCGTACTTCGAGGACCCGGCGTATGTCCCGCTGCTGCTGCGCGCCTACGAGCTGTACGACGACCTGGCGCGGGCCACCGGCCGGGAGATCGCGATCCTCGGCGGCGGCGTGATGGTCGGCCGCCCGGACTCCCGGACCGTCGCCGGAGCGCTCCGCTCGGCCCGGGAGTGGGACCTGCCGCACGAGATGCTGGACGCGCGGGAGATCCGCCGGCGTTTCCCGACGCTCACCCCGCGCGACGACGAGGTGGCCCTGTACGAGAAGAAGGCCGGTCTGCTGCGCCCGGAGAACACCGTGGCCGCGCACCTCCAGCTGGCCACCCGGCAGGGCGCCGAGCTGCACTTCGAAGAGCCGATGATCCGCTGGGAGCCGTATCGGGACGGCGTGCGCGTGCACACCGCCGAGGACAGCTACACCGCGGGGCAGCTGGTGATCTGCCCGGGCGCCTGGGCACCGCGGCTGCTCACCGACATCGGGGTGCCGTGCAGGATCGAACGGCAGGTCATGTACTGGTTCCAGCCGCGGAACGGAGTCCGCCCCTTCCTCCCGGAGAACCATCCCATCTACGTCTGGGAGGACGCGCACGGCGTCCAGGTGTACGGCTTCCCGGCCATCGACGGCCCCGGGCTCGGCGCCAAGGTCGCCTTCTTCCGCAAGGGCACCGAGACCACTCCGGAGACCATCGACCGCACGGTGCGCGAGGAGGAGATCCGGGCCATGGCGGATCACATGTCCGGCTGCATCCCGGACCTGCCGGGCACCTTCCTCAAGGCCGCCACCTGCATGTACTCCACCACCCCGGACGAGCACTTCGTGATCGCCCGCCACCCCGCCCACCCGGACTCGGTCACCGTGGCCTGCGGTTTCTCCGGGCACGGGTTCAAGTTCGTGCCGGTCGTCGGCGAGATCCTCGCCGATCTGGCCCTGACCGGCACCACCGCGCACCCCATCGGCCTGTTCGCCCCCGCCCGCCTCGCCGCCGCGCCCGCCCCAGGAGCCCGCACGTGACGACGCACCGAGTGTCCCCCAGCCTGATCGCCACCCTGCCCGGCCGCTACTACACCGACCCGGAGATCTTCCGGCAGGAGCAGCGGCACCTGTTCGAGTCCCTGTGGTTCTGCGCCGTGCGCAGCGCCGACCTGGACGCACCCGGCACGTTCCGCACGGTGCAGGTCGGCCGGGAGAGCGTCGTCGTCGTCCGGAACCGCTCCGGGGAGCTGCGGGCCTTCCTCAATGTGTGCCGCCACCGCGGGGCCCGGCTGTGCACGGAGGAGTCGGGCCGGATCCGGCGCAGCCTCCAGTGCCCGTACCACGCCTGGACCTACGACCTGGACGGCAAGCTCATCGCGGCCCCGAACCTGACCGGGATGCCGGACGTGGACCGCGTCGAGTACGGCCTGATCGGGGTCGCGCTGCGCGAGTGGCTGGGCTACGCATGGGTGTGCCTGGCCGACGAACCGCCCTCGTTCGAGGAGACGGTGACGGGCGCGGCCGTCGAGCGGCTCGGTGACGCGGCGGCGATCGGGCACTACGGCGCCGAGAACCTCGCGCTCGGAAAACGCATCTCGTACGACGTGAGGGCGAACTGGAAGCTGATCGTCGAGAACTTCATGGAGTGCTATCACTGCGCGACGATCCATCCCGAACTCACCGACGTCCTGCCGGAGTTCGCCGACGGCTACGCGGCGCAGTACTACGTCGGGCACGGCGCCGAGTTCGGCGAGGACATCAAGGGCTTCACGGTGGACGGCAGCGCGGGCTTCGGCCGGCTGCCGCAGGTCACCGACGACCAGGACCGCCGCTACTACGCGATCACCGTCAAGCCGACGGTCTTCGTCAATCTGGTTCCGGACCACGTCATCGTGCACCGCATGTTCCCGCTGGCCGAGGACCGCACGGTCGTCGAGTGCGACTGGCTGTACGCGCCGGAGGTGGTGGCCTCGGGTGCCGACGTGTCGAAGTCGGTGGAGCTGTTCCACCGGGTGAACACACAGGACTTCGAGGCCTGTGAAAGAACACAGCCGGCGATGGGTTCCCGCGCGTACCGCCGGGGCGGTGTGCTGGTCCCCAACGAGCACCACATCGGGATCTTCCACGAGTGGATCGTCGAGAGACTGGGAGGCGGCCATGCCGGACCTGTTCATTGACGGCACGTGGCGCGCGGCGGTCGACGAGCGCACCCGTGAGATCCGCTGCCCGGCGGACGGGACCCCGGTCGGGGTGGTGGACGAGGCGGGCGGCAAGGACACCGCGGAGGCGATCGCCGCGGCCCGCCGCGCCTTCGACACCGGCCCGTGGCCGCACACCTCCCCCGAGGAGCGCGGCGATCTACTGCTGCGCGTGGCCGACCTGCTCGTACGGGACAAGGACGCGCTCGCCCGCGCCGAGTCCCTGGACACCGGCAAGCGGCTGGTGGAGAGCGAGTACGACATCGACGACGTCACCCGCTGCTTCCGCTACTTCGGCCGGCTGGCCGCGACCGGGACCGGGCGGGTCGTCGAGACGGGCCGCGACGGTGTGGACAGCCGGGTCGTGTACGAACCCGTCGGTGTCTGCGCGCTGATCACGCCCTGGAACTACCCGCTGCTCCAGACCTCCTGGAAGGTGGCCCCGGCCCTGGCGGCCGGCAACACCTTCGTCCTCAAGCCGAGCGAGCTCACCCCGCACAGCGCGATCCACCTCATGCGGCTGCTGACCGAGGCCGGGCTGCCGCCCGGAGCGGGGAATCTGGTCCTCGGCGCCGGTCCGGAGGCCGGAGCGCCGCTCGCCGACCACCCGGACGTGGACCTGGTCTCCTTCACCGGCGGGCTGGACACCGGCCGCCGGCTGATGGCGGCCGCGGCGGGCACCGTGAAGAAGGTCGCGCTCGAGCTCGGCGGCAAGAACCCCAACATCGTGTTCGCGGACGCCGACTTCGACACCGCCGTCGACATGGCGCTGACCGCCGTTTTCCTGCATTCGGGGCAGGTGTGCTCGGCGGGCGCGCGGCTGCTGGTCGAGGACGCGCTGCACGACCGGTTCGTGGACGAGCTGGTGCGCCGGGCCGAACTCATCCGGCTGGGCGGGCCGTTCGACGAGCGGGCGCAGACCGGGCCGCTGATCTCGGCGGCGCACCGGGCGAAGGTGGAGGCGTACGTCGCACGGGGGCTGGCCGAGGGCGCGGTGCTGCGCTGCGGCGGCGACCGGCCGTCGGGACCCGGTCTCGACGCCGGCTTCTACTACCTGCCGACCGTGCTGGACGAGTGCGCGCCCACGATGTCGGTGGTCCGGGAGGAGTCCTTCGGTCCGGTTCTGACCGTCGAGCGGTTCAGCGACGAGGACGAGGCGGTACGGCTCGCCAACGACACGGTCTACGGTCTCGCCGGCGCCGTGTGGACCGGCGACGGTGCCCGCGCCGCCCGCGTCGCGGCACGGCTGCGCCTCGGCACGGTCTGGATCAACGACTACCACCCCTATGTGCCGCAGGCCGAGTGGGGTGGCGTCAAGCAGTCCGGATCCGGGCGCGAACTCGGCCCGGCAGGGCTCGCCGAGTACCGCGAGCCGAAACACATCTGGCGCAACACCGCGCCCTCGCCCCAGGGCTGGTTCGCCTAGGGCGATCCCCCACCGGTCCCGGCACCCGCAGGAGCCGCACTTCCCACCTCCCCCAGCCCCACCAGGAGTCCGCTCATGACGACGACCGAACATCCACCCGCCGGGAAACCCGGCCACGACGACACCGAACTCGCCGAGTTCGGATACAGACCCGAGCTCAAGCGCTCGCTCGGCAACTTCCACACCTTCGCCGCCGGGATCAGCTACATCTCGATCCTGACGGGCACCTTCCAGCTGTTCTACTTCGGCTACGGCAGCGGCGGTCCCGCCTACTGGTGGTCGTGGCCGCTGGTGTTCGGCGGCCAGTTCATGGTCGCCCTGTGCTTCGCGGAGCTCGCGGCCCGCTATCCGGTGGCGGGCTCGGTCTACAACTGGTCGAAGAAGGTGGGCAATCCGCATCTGGGCTGGCTGGCGGGCTGGATGATGCTGATCGCGTCGATCGTGTCGATCGCGGCCGTCGCCCTCGCCTACCAGCTGACGCTCCCCCAGATATCTGACGTGTTCCAACTGGTGGGCGACGGCACCGGCACCTACGACGTGGCGACCAACGCGGTCATCCTGGCCGCGGTGCTGATCCTGTTCACCACCGTGGTGAACGCCTTCGGCGTCAAGCTGATGGCCAGGATCAACACGGCGGGCGTGTTCATCGAGCTGATCGCCACCGTCGTACTGATCGCCCTGTTCGCCGCGCACATCACGCGCGGCCCGCAGGTCGTGACGGACACCGCCGGGACCGGGGCCGGCCAGCCGGCCGGCTACCTCGGCGCGTTCCTGGTGGCCTCGCTGGCGTCCGCGTACGTCATGTACGGCTTCGACACGGCCGCCTCGCTCGGCGAGGAGTCCCTCGACCCGTCCCGCAACGCGCCGCGCGCCATCATCCGCGCGATCGTCGCCTCGTTCGTCCTGGGCGGGCTGGTCCTGCTGCTCGCGCTGATGAGCGTGTCGACCCTGAACGGGGACAAGCTGTCGACGGAGGGCCTCCAGTACATCGTGCTCGACGTGCTCGGCCCGACGGCCGGCAAGGCGATGCTGTGGTGCGTGCTGATCGCGGTCACGGTGTGCGCCCTGGCCGTCCACACCGCGGCGATCCGGCTGGCGTTCGCGATGGCGCGGGACAACAACCTGCCCGCGTCCGCCCTGATGGCCCGGGTCAGCCCGCGCTTCCACACGCCGGTGCTGCCGGCCGTGGTCATCGGTGTCCTCGCGCTGGCGATCCTCGTGGTCAACATCCGCCAGCCGCAGATCTTCACCGTGGTCACCAGCATCGGCATCATCATGATCTACCTCGCCTACCTCGGCGTGACCGCGCCGATGCTGGTGGCCCGGCTGCGCGGCAGGTGGCAGCCCGCCGAGGGCAGGTTCTCGCTGGGCCGGTGGGGACTGCCCGTCAACATCGCGGCGGTGCTGTGGGGGCTGGCGATGACCGTCAACCTGATCTGGCCGCGCGCCTCGGTGTACAACGCGTCGGCGCCGTTCCACTGGTACCTGCGGTGGGGTGCCGTCCTGTTCGTCGCGGTCATCGCGGGCGGCGGCTTCGCCTACTACTGGTTCGTCCAGCGCCACCGCACCGGCGTCCTCGCCGAGCACCGGCTGGAGTCCTCCGCCCGGCCCACCGCCCCGGCGGCCGACTGAAGGGGGTCAGCAGCTCATGCACACCGACGAGTTCGACTACGTCGTGGTCGGCGGCGGCACCGCGGGAAACGTGGTCGCGGCCAGACTCTCCGAGGACCCCTCGGTCACCGTGTGCGTCCTGGAAGCCGGCCCGAGCGACGTCGGCGTCGACGACGTCCTGAGGCTGGAGCGCTGGATGGGCCTGCTGGAGTCCGGCTACGACTGGGACTACCCGGTCGAGCCGCAGGAGGCCGGCAACAGCTTCCTGCGGCACGCCCGCGCCAAGGTGCTCGGCGGCTGCTCCTCGCACAACTCGTGCATCGCCTTCTGGGCCCCCGCCGAGGACCTCGACGACTGGGCCGCGGCCGGCTGCCCGGGCTGGGGCGCGGCCGACCTCTTCCCGCTCTACCGCCGGCTCGAGGCCAACGACGCGCCCGGCGACCACCACGGCCGCACCGGCCCGGTGAAGCTGCGCACCCTCAAGGGCGAGGACCCCTGCGGGGCGGCGCTGCTGGAGGCGTGCGCGCAGGCGGGCATCCCCACGGTCGGCTTCAACACGGGTACGACCGTGGTCCGCGGCGCCAACTGGTTCCAGATCAACGCCGACGAGAACAACGTCCGGCAGTCCTCCTCGGTGGCCTATCTGCATCCGGTGATGGGCAAGCGGCCGAACCTGGTCGTGCGCACGGGGGTGCGGGCCAGACGGCTGGTGCTGGAGGGACGGCGGTGCACCGGCGCCGAGTACCTGGACCCGGACCTGATCCGCACCCGGACGGTCCGGGCCCGGCGGGAGGTCGTCGTCTCGTGCGGCGCGATCGACTCGCCGAAGCTGCTGATGCTGTCCGGCATCGGCCCCGCCGAGCACCTCAGGGAGGTCGGCGTCGAGGTGACCGTGGACGCGCCGGGCGTCGGCGAGAACCTCCAGGACCATCCCGAGGGCGTCATCATGTGGGAGGCCGCCCGGCCGATGACCACCACGTCCAGCCAGTGGTGGGAGGCGGGCGTCTTCTACGACACCGAGCCGGGTCTGGACCGGCCCGACCTGATGTTCCACTACGGCTCGGTGCCCTTCGACCTCAACACGGCGCGGTGGGGCTACCCGACCTCGGAGAACGCGTTCTGCCTCACCCCGAACGTCACCCGCGCCAGGTCCCGGGGAACGGTGCGGCTGCGGACCCGGGACCACCGCGACAGGCCGAGGGTCGACCCGCGGTACTTCACGCACGAGCACGACGTGCGGGTGATGACGTACGGGCTGCGGCTGGCCCGCAGGATCGCCGCGCAGCCGGCGCTGAGCGGCTGGGCCGGCGCGGAGCTGGCGCCGGGCCCGGACGTCCGGTCGGACGGCGAACTGCTCGACTACATCCGCAAGACCCACAACACCGTCTACCACCCGTCCTGCACGGTGCGGATGGGCGCCGACGACGACCCCTCGGCCCCGCTCGACGCCCGGCTGAGGGTGAAGGGCGTCGAGGGTCTGCGGGTGGCGGACGGTTCGGTGATGCCGGATCTGGTGACGGTCAATCCGTGCATCACGACGATGGTGATCGGCGAGAAGTGCGCTGACCTGCTGAAGGAGGACGCCTGAAGTGACCCGGGGGCGTACGGGGGAACGCGTGACCGGCCACCGCCGGCGCGCGGTCCCCCGCGCTCCTCAGGAGGCGGCCGGTGCCGGGCGCTTGAACATCCGGGTGGCCGTGATCTCGCTGTGCCCGGCCTCCCCGGCCTGCGGCTGCTGCGGCAGACCGGGCCGCAGGTGCTCCTCCACGCTGATGTACTTCAGCCCCGCTCGGAGGTCCGCGTCGTTGCGCAGCCGGATGACGAGCGGGAACTCCGCGAGTGCCGTCGTGTCGAACAGACCGGTGGTGTACAGCAGCTGGACGCCGAGCGCGTCGGACACGGCCCGCTGAAGCTCCAGCAGATACGTCGCGTTGGCGCGGCCGATCGGGTTGTCCAGGAACAGCGTCCCGGCGTGCCGCTGCTTGTCACGGCCCCGGTCGTTCGACCTGAGCGCGGCCATGGTGCAGTACAGGGCGATGGCCGCGGTCAGCAGCTGACCGCCGGAGAACACGTCGCCCATCTGCCCGACGGGCACCCGCTCGGCGCGCAGGACGGCGTCCGGCTTGAGGATCTCGACGGCCACGCCCTTGGGCCGGAGCGCGGCGGCCACCCCCCGCAGCAGCAGGGACATCCCGTCGCGCCGCAGGTCGGAGTTCTTCTTCACGGCGGCCCTGGTCGCCTCGTCGATGACCTCGCCGAGCCGCTCGGTGAGGGTGGCCTGGTCGGGCTCCTCGAAGCGGATGCGCAGGAACTCCTGCCCGGACCACTCGCCGAGCCCTTCGGGCAGCCGGGACAGCCGCTGCGCGGAACGCAGGGTGGCCAGCGCCGAGTCCACCAGGCCGCGCAGCCGGTCCACGATCGAGTCCCGGTTGCGTTCCAGCTGGGCCAGTTCGTCGGTGAGGACACGCAGCCGGGGCGCGAACGCGTCGGCCCACTTCTGGGCGTGCTCCGGCAGGGTGGGCGCGGGCAGCTCGCGGATCTGCTGCCGTGCGGGGGTGCGCACCTGCTCGTAGCGGGTGGAGTTGGCGTGCCGGACCAGGATGTCACTCGCCTCGCGTACCGCCGTCTCGGCGGCCGACAGGTCGGCGGCGCAGCCGCGCAGCGACCGGCGGGCCTCCGCGGCGGACTGCCGGGCGTCCTCCAAGCCGCCCGGGTACGGCTCCGGCGACTCCGGCTCCTCGTCGCCGGGCTGCTCGCGCAACAGGTCCCGCAGCATCGCGGCGATCTCGTCGAAGCCGCCGGCCGCGTCCTGCGCGGCGCGGTGCGCGTCGAGCAGTTCGGCGTGGGCCTCCCGGGCCGCGCTCAACGCGTCGGTCCGGGCGCCCAGTTCGGCGGTGGCGGTGCGCAGCAGCGCCTGGGCGTGCTCGGCGTCGCGGGGCTGCGACTCCTCGGGCAGCTCGGTGTGCGCGTCGCCGTCCTCGGGCGCGTGCCGCTCGGCCTCGCCGCGCAGCCGGCCGAGCTGCTCGCTGGCGCTGGACATACGGGTCTCCAGGAGCTGTACGTGCTCCTCGGCGCGCGCCGCGGCGGCCTGCCGGGACGGGCCGTCGGCGCCGTCGGGGGACTCCAGCAGCAGCTCCGCGCGGGTGCGGACCTTGTTGCTCAGCCGGTCCAGCTCCGCGCGGGCCGCGCTCTCGTCGCTCTCCGCGCGGGCCTGCTCGGCCCGCAGGTCGGCGCCGACACCGACCTTCTCGTACACCTGGGAGGCGGCGCGATAGGCCTCGCGCAGTGCGGGCAGCGCCGTCCTGGGGCGGTCCGTGCCGTCGTCCGGTACGTCGTCGGGTGCGCCGGCGATCTCGGAGCGCTCGGCGCGCAACGCGCGCGCGGTGCGGCGGGCGTCGTCGGCTGCCCGCTGGGCGGCGCGCCGGTCCTCGTCGGCGACGCGGGCCCGCTCCAGACAGGTCTGCGCGCGCTCCTCGGAGTCGGCGGCCTCGTCGGCGAGTTCGCGCGACTTGACCTGCCAGCCGGCCCGCTCCCGCAGCCGGAACGCCAGTCCGGCCAGGGCGTCGGCGGCCCGTCGGGCCTTCTGCGCGGCCTCCTGGCGCTCCTCGCGCACCTGCGCCGTCTCCGCCGCGGCCTCCTCGGCCTCGGCGCGCACGGTCCGCGCCTGAACGAGCTCGGCCTCGGCCTCCTCGGCGAACGCCCGGGTGTCCCGCGCGCTCTGCGCCAGCTCGATCAGCCGCCCGGCCGGGCAGCCCGTGCGCCAGGAGGCGAGCCGGGCCGCCAGTTCCCGGTCCTTGCCGAGGCGCGCGGCGAGCGTGCGGATCTCCTCGTCGCGTTCGGTGGCCCTCGCGCGCAGGGTCTGCCGCTCCTCGTCGGCGGCGTGCTCGTCGTGCATGGCCGGGTTCGGCGGGACCAGGAAGACGTCGGCGGGCGTCGCGTCGGCGGGCGGGGTGGGGGCGAGCAGGGCGGCGGCGGTGCCGACCGCCACCGTCGAACGGGGCAGCAGCGCGGCGTCGTTCAGCGTCTCGCGGGCCCGGGCGTGGGACGCCGGGTCGGTGATGATCACGCCGTCGACCAGCTCCGGACGTGCGGCCAGCACCCGCGCGTGGTCGGCGGGGTCGACCGCTTGGGCGAGATAGCGCCAGCCGGGCAGGGCGGGGATGCCGTGCTCACCGAGGTACTCCACGGTGGCCAGCACGTCGGGGCCGGGCGGCAGCAGTCCGCCGTCGCCGAGCGCGCCCAGGATCCGGGCGTCGTCGGCGGCGGCGGTGCGCAGTTCGAACAGGTGCCGTTCGGACGAGGCGACCGTGTCGTCCAGCAGTTCGCGCAGCTCGTCGGCGAACCGGTCCAGCTCCTCGGCGTCGAGCGCCCCTTCGGCCTCGGGGCGAAGGGGACGCGGGGAGCGCCGGGTGGCGCCGTCCGCGCCGGGCGCGGGGCGGCCGCCCGTCGCGCCGTCGGCGGCGTCCGGGGCGGCGGCACCGTCGGCGGTGTCCGCCGTCGCGCCGTCGATGTCGTCGGCCCCCGCGCGGGGCGCCGGCACGCCGCCCGGTGCCGGGCGGGCGGCGGTGGGCAGGCTGAGCAGCTCGGCGAGGCGCTCCTCCGCGGCGAGCGTCTCGGCGACGCGGCGTTCGGCGTCGTAGGACCGCTCGGCCGCCGTCGCGGCGTCCGCGGCCCGGGCCGCCGTCAGCTCCGCGCGGGACTCGGCCGAGGCGGACTCCCGGGCGTGCTCGCCGGCCCGGCGGGAGGCTTCCCGCGCGGTGTCCCAGGCGGCCACCGCCGACTTCTCGGCGTCGCTGGCGGCGAGGGCGGCGCGTGCCGGGTCGGCGTCGGGGGCGCTGTCGTCCAGCCAGCCCGCGCGCACCGCCTCCGCGGTCTCCTGCTCGACCTCGGTCAGGCGCTGGCGCAGGTGCTCGGCATCGCTGCGGGCCCGTTGCGCCTGGGTGGCGGCGCCGGTGGAGTCCCGGTACGCGCTGTCGCTGACCTCCTGGAGCGCGCCGGACCGCTCCTCCTGCTCGTTGGCCAGGGTCTCGGCGCTCTCCGCGGCCGCGTGCAGGGCCCGGACCAGGTCGACGGCGGCCTTCGCCCGGGCGGCCAGCGCGGGGGCGGCGTCGCGTTCGGCCTCCTGGATGGCGACGGCGACCCGCGCGACCCGGTCGGCGGCGGCGCGGTGCCGCAGTGCGGCCTCCGCGGCCTGCCAGGCGGAGTGCAGGGTGCGTGCGTCGGCGAGTTCCCGCTTCTGCGCTGCCGCGGACTTCTCGGCGGCCGTCAGCGCCAGCGAGGCGTGCCGGTAGGCGAGTTCGGCGGCGATCAGCGCGCTGCGCTCCCGTGCCGAATCGGCGTGGGTCACGGCGTAGGCGGCGGCCGTGACGCGCTGGGCGAGGTCGGCGGCCCGCATCCGCTCCTGGGCACCGCGCGCGGACAGCCTGCGCGCCAGGGTCCGCGCCCGCCGCTCGGCGCCGGTGTGGACGTCACGGGCGCGTGCGCGGGCCTCGGCCATCTCCACGATCCGGCCGAGCAGATCGACCGAACCGGCGGTGAAGTCCCGTTCCGCGATCAGCTCGGCGCGTCGGCCCAGCTTGTTGCCGAAACCGCTGACGAGGTCGGCGAGCCCGTCGGTGTCACGGGTGTCGGTGACGGCGCGCAGCAGCAGGTCGGTGAAGTCGGAGTCCTTCTTGACCGCGAAGAGTCCGGCGGCCTCGCCCTCGTCGGCGTTCATCTCCCGCTGGTAGCGGAAGAGTTCGGGGTCGAGTCCGAGGTCCCCGAGGTGCTCGATCCACCGGTCGTGGATCTCCTCCCAGTGCACCTCCAGGTGCGGGTACGCCTTGCCCGCCTCGGTGATCGCGTCGCGGAAGCCCTTCATGGTGCGCCGGCGGCCCTGGGCGCCCGACTGGCCCTCCACGGTCGGGCGTACGGAGGTGGCCTCGGCGACGGGCAGGTTGTCCAGCGTCAGACCGGGTCCGGGCCGGAAGGAGTACCAGGCCTCGGCGAACTTCCGCGGGTCGTTGGAGACCTGCCGTCCGCGCCATTCGCTCACCTTGCCGACGACGACGCACTCGCCGGTCTGCACGTGCTGCCACTCCAGCGCGACGTGCCCGCAGTCGTCGGCGAGCAGGAACTTCCGCAGCACGCCGGAGCTGGCGCCGCCCAGCGTGTTCCGGTGGCCGGGCAGCATCACCGAGAAGATCAACTTCAGCAGGACGGACTTGCCGCCGCCGTTCTCCAGGAAGAGCACGCCCGCGGGTGCGGGCCGGCGCGGCGGACCGACCGGCTCCTCCTCGAAGAACGCCGCCTGGGTGGGCGCGGGATCGGGCACGGGCTCGCCCACTCCACGCAGGTCAAGCACGGTGTCGGCGTAGCGCGCACCGGCGGGCCCGATGGAGTAGAGGCGGACCCGGGACAGCTCGTACATGGCGGACTCTCGTAAGTCTTCGTCAGAAGGGGGCGGTTCAGGCGGTGTGGAAGGGCAGCCCGGCGTCGGCCACCAGATCCAGGTCGTCGGTGTCCTCGGCGGGCAGCAGCGTCGGGGTGCCGTCGGTGACCGGGACGACACCCAGTTCCAGCAGTTCGGCCATGGCGGCGCTGGACGCCATGTCGCGGACCTGGAGCTGGTACCGGGCGGTGGTGCGGTACGTGCCGCCGTTGTCGTCGCCCGTGCGCTGCAGGAATCCGGAGTCGGTGAGGAACGTCACGGCCTTGCCGATGATGCCTGTCGTGGAACCGGCGAGGCGGCGCGCGTCCTTCGTGGCGCCCGTCGCGCTGCGTCTGACCCAGATCCGCCAGGCGGCCTCCAGGCCGGGTGTGTCGGTGGCGGGGTCGGTGTTCTCCCCCTGGTCGGCGGCCCGCTCCTCCAGACGGCGGCACGCCTGCCGTACGAAGGCGTCGACGCCGTTGACCGTGACGCGCCCGATGTAGCCGTCGTCGGCGAGGTCCTCCGGGCGCGGGAACGCCATCGCGGCCACGGCGAGGTGCGCGAGCCCGTGCAGGAAGCGGTCGCCGGAGTCGGCGGCCGTACGGCGCGCGTAGTCGCCCATGCGAACGGCGAACACCGAGTCCTCGGCCGCGGTGACCGCCATGCCCGCGCGCGGGGAGACCTCCAGCACGATCAGTCCGAGCCCGGCGGCCACGGCGTCCGCGAGCCGCGCGAACGCCGGGTCCTCCCGGTGGCGTCGCAGCAGGTCCGCGTACTCCTGGTCCCGGGCGGGCAGCAGCTTCGGTTGCAGCCCGAACGCGACGAGCCGCGCCGCGTCGGCGGCGTCCGCGGGGGTGACGGCGGCGGGGCTCACCGCCGCCGGACCGCCTTCCGGCTCAACGTGCTCACTCACGACCGCGACTCCTCGGACTCGGCGACGAACTCGGGGCCGAAGCCCCCGGGGGTGCGCGCGATCGCGCGACGGGGCAGGAACGGCCCGCACTCGACGGGCGGGGTGGGGCTCACGCGGCCTCCGTCCGGTCGGCGGCCATGGCGACGGCGTCCAGCAGCGCGGTCCCGACGATGAGGTCGGCCCCGCCGAACTCCGGGTCGTCCAGTTCCGTCCCGTCGTCGACGGAGAACAGCAGCTTCTGCTCCCCCTGCCGGTAGGCCGTCCCCACCGCCGGGCTCGCCGCGTGCACCGCCATCAGAGCCACCAGGTACGGCAGATCGGGGTCGGTTCCGCGGGCCTGCGCCAGGAGTCCCGACAGCCGCCGCGGCGCGTCCGCAGGCAGGTCCAGCAGTTGCGTGGCCGCCGCCAGTTGCTCCTCGCTGAACCGGCTGTCGTCCGGCGTGGCGATCAGGTCCGGCTCGGGCATCTCCGCGCCCAGGTGCTCCCGCTCGACCGGCGGGGTGAGCAGGAGGTCGACGAGGTCACCGACGCGCACGGACACCGGTGTGCGCGGGCCGGTGCCGCGGGCGAAGAACGCGTCGGTGACCCGGAGCGCCCCTGCCAGCGGCAGCGGCAGCAGCGGCGCCACGAGATGGCCGTACAGATCGGTGCCGGAGGTGGTCATCGGGGTGGCGAAGGCCTGCCGGTCCTGTTCGGCCCGGAACAGCGGCCCGGCCTCCAGCAGCCGGGACTGGAGCTGGGTGTGGCGCCGGATGCAGTCCTTGACGATGTCGACCAGCTCGGCGGCGCGCCGCTTGTGCTCGGGGTCCTCCGACTCGTCGCGCGCCCTGCGGATGTTCGTGAGGATCGCGTTCTCGTGGCGGTAGCGGTCGGCGACGTGGTCGAGGGCCTCGGCGATCATGTCGGGCACGGTGCCGAGCCAGTCCACCGCGCGCACGTTGCGCCGGGTCGCCTCCAGCGCCCTGCGCAGGGTCTCCGAGTACTGGACGGTGCGGTAGCGGGCCTGTTCGGCGGCCAGCTGCGCGTCGGCGAGCCGGCCGCGGTTGATCAGCACCTCCAGCTTGACCTCGGCGGCGATCTGCGCGCTGGTGACGTCCGTGTCGAGGGCGCCGACCAGGACGTTGACGGCCTCGTCCGTGGTGCGGAGGTAGACACTGCCGCCGGGGCCCGGCACCTCCTCGATCAGCTTGAAGTCGTAGTCACGCCGGACGTAGGTGCCGTCCGACGCGAACGTGCCGTAGACCACGCGGAATCCGCGGTCCACGCTGCCGACGTTGATCAGGTTCTCCAGCACCCAGCGGGCCACGCGCTCGTGCTCGGCGACCGGGCGCCGCGGGGCCTGCGCGGCGATGCGCGGCAGCAGCCGGGCCACCACCTGGTCGTGGTCGGCGCCGGTGTCGAAGTCCATGTTGAGGGTGACCAGATCGATGGCCGCGAGGGCGACCTCCGCCATGCCGTACACCGCGTACTCGCCCGCCAGATTGGCCTTGCGCGCGTCCAGGTCGTGCAGCGGCGCGGTGCACGCGAGCGCGCGCAGCCGCCGCGCCAGTCCCTCGTCGGCGGCCGGGCCCGGAGCGGGCCGCGGCCCCGCGTTGAACTGGGGCGGAACGCTGTCCGTCGATGCAGGCGAAGTCACGGTGCACAGATTAGGTCCTCGGTCCGACAACGACCCAAACGACGCAGATGGGCCCCTGCGCCGGCGGCGACACGGACGCGGAACGGGAGCGCCGGACCGAGGCCGGGGAGAGGCGCCGGACCCGGGCGGAACGGGAGCGGCGGACCGAGGCGAGGGGGAGGCGCGGGAGGCGGGCGGAGCCGGCGCGGCGGACCCAGGCGAGGGGGAGGCGCGGGACCGGGGCCGAAGCGGGAGCGGCGGACCGATGCGGGGGAAAACGCGCCGGACCCGCGCGGAACGGGAGTGTCAGGCCGACGCGGCCGAGGGCTGCCCGTCCTCGCCCACGCGGCGCCGGTAGACCTCGACGACCCGGGCGAGGGAGTCGTCCAGGTACACGGCGAGCAGCCGCTCGGCCTCGTCCTTGGCGCCGGTCTCCAGGGCCTGGAGGATCTGGCGGTTGCGCGCGAGGTACGGCTCGTGCAGCCGGCGCGGGTCGTCCACGACGTGGAAGGCCAGGCGCAGTTCGGCGAAGACGCTGCGCATCAGTTCGTCGGTGCGGTCGCTCTCGGCGAGGGCGACCAGTTCGCGGTGGAAGTGGATGTTGGCCGTGCCCAGCCCTTTCCAGTCATTCTCGACGGCGGCCCGCTCCCCCTCGGCCACGGCCGAGGCGAGGCGGTCGAGCGCGTACGGCGGCTCCCCCAGCCCGCGGACGACGGCGCATTCGACCAGGCGTCGGGTGCGGTAGATGTCCTCGACGTCGTCCACGGTCAGGACCCGGACGAAGACACCGCGGTTCAGCTCGTGTACGAGCAGTCGTTCGTGCGTGAGCAGCCGGAACGCCTCGCGGAGCGTGTTGCGGGAGACGCCGAGCGCTCCGCCGATGCTGTCCTCCGAGAGCCGGGTCCCGGGCGGGAAGTACCCCTCGGCGATACGGCTCCTGAGGATGTCCGAGACCCGCTCGGCGGTGCTGGTGCGCCCGAGGAGCGCGCGGTCGTCGGCCAGTCCCGTCAGCTGCTCTGCCATGCCCGGAATTCAATCGCAGATACAAGAACGAAACAACACGAGTATTGAAGGATCGTTGAACGATCCCCTACCTTGCTGCGAACGGCGCGACCCCACCGCGCCACCGCTCCCTCCCCGCACGGCACGACCCGGTCCGAAAGCACCCTCCGTCCTCCCACTGCGAGGTGCACATGAGTACGCCCCCTCCACCGCAGGCCCTGACCGCCGACACCCGCCCCGGGACGGGTGACGGTTCCGACGACGGCGCGTTCGCCTGGCTGCGCGCACTCGGTCCGCGCGGCCGGCGCGCCTTCGGCGGCGCTTTCGGCGGCTATGCGCTGGACTCGTACGACTACTTCACGCTGCCGCTGAGCATGGTCGCCCTGGCCGCCTACTTCGGCCTGGACAGCGGACAGACGGGACTTTTCACCACCGTCACGCTCGTCGTCTCCGCGATCGGCGGCGCCCTCGCCGGGGTGCTGGCGGACCGGATCGGCCGGGTGAAGGCACTGATGATCACGGTCATCACGTATGCCGTCTTCACCGTGGCCTGCGGATTCGCGCCCAACTACGAGACCCTGCTGGTCTTCCGCGCCCTGCAGGGCCTCGGCTTCGGCGGCGAGTGGGCGGTCGGCGCCATCCTGGTCGCCGAGTACGCGAGCGCGAAGCACCGCGGGCGCACCCTGGGCGTGATCCAGAGCTCGTGGGCGGTCGGCTGGGCCCTGGCCGTGATCGTGTACACGCTCGTCTTCTCCTACCTCGACCACGACCTCGCCTGGCGCGTGATGTTCTGGACCGGGGCCCTGCCCGCCGTACTGGTCATCTGGATGCGGCGCCGGGTGCACGACGCCCCCGAGGCCGCCGCGGCCCGCGCGAAGAATCCGCACAAGGGGTCGTTCGCGGCGATATTCCGGCGCGGTACCGCCGGCGCTCCGGGTCTGCTGCGCACCACCGTCTTCGCCGTACTGCTCTCCACCGGCGTCCAGGGCGGCTACTACACGCTCGCCACCTGGGTCCCGACCTATCTGAAGACGGAGCGCGACCTGTCCGTCGTCGGCACCGGCGGCTACCTCACGTTCCTCATCTCCGGCGCCTTCCTCGGCTATCTGACCGGCGGTTACCTCACCGACCGGCTGGGCCGCCGCCGCAACATCTGGCTGTTCGCCCTGCTGTCGGCCGTCTGCATCCTGGCCTACGCGAACATTCCCAGCGGCGCCAACACCCTTGTGCTGGTGCTCGGTTTCCCGCTCGGGTTCTGCATGTCGGCCATCTTCAGCGGCTTCGGTTCCTTCCTGAGCGAGCTCTACCCGACCGAGGTGCGCGGCACGGGGCAGGGCTTCACGTACAACACCGGCCGCGCCGTGGGAGCCGTCTTTCCCACGACGGTCGGCTTCCTGGCGGACAGCTGGGGCGTCGGCGGCGCGCTGGTCTTCGGCGCCATCGGCTACGGACTGGCGGCGCTGGCGCTGCTCGGACTGCCCGAGACGCGCGGGAAGGAGCTGATGTGAACCGCACGCAGGACCTGCCCATGACCCTCGTCGACGAGCACGCGCACGCGTGGAGCCCGAGAGCCGCGCGGGCCAGGGTCCGCGCGGGACTGACCGGCCCCACCGCCGGCGTCGCGGCCGGCCACACCCAGGTCAACCTGATCTCGGTGCCCGCGGACTGGGCGTACGACATGCTGCTGTTCTGCCAGCGCAACCCCAAGCCGTGCCCCGTGCTCGACGTCACCGACGCCGGCTCGTGGAAGACGGTGCTGGCGGACGACGCGGACCTGCGCACCGACCTGCCGCGCTACCGGGTCTGGCGGGACGGCGAGTTGGTGGACGAACCGACGGACGTGCTCGACCACTGGCGCGACGACCTGGTGTCGTTCCTGATCGGGTGCAGCTTCACCTTCGAGTGGGCGCTGACCGGCGCGGGCGTCCCGATCCGGCACATCGAGCAGGGCCGGAACGTGCCGATGTACATCACGAGCCGTGAGTGCCGGCCGGCGGGACGGCTGCACGGACCGCTGGTGGTGTCGATGCGCCCCGTGCCGCCCGAGCATCTGCCGGCGGCCATCCGGGAGAGCAGCCTGCTCCCCGCGGTGCACGGCAGTCCCGTGCACTGCGGGGATCCCTCGGGCCTCGGCATCGCCGACCTGGCCCGCCCCGACTTCGGCGACCCGGTGGAGGCCGAGCCGGACGACATCCCCGTGTTCTGGGCCTGCGGCGTGACCCCGCAGGCCGCCGTGATGGCTTCCGGACCGCCGTTCGCCATCACCCACGCACCGGGACAGATGTTCCTGACCGACGCCCGCGACGAGCAGTACCGCGTGGCCTGACTCAGCAGGAGGGGACCCATGACCGCGATCGATCTGAACGCCGACCTCGGCGAGGGCTTCGGCCGCTGGCGGCTGACCGACGACGAGCAACTGCTGTCGGTGGTCACCAGCGCCAACGTGGCCTGCGGCTTCCACGCCGGGGACGCGGCCACCATGCGCCGAGTGTGCCGGCTGGCGGCCGCACGCGGGGTGACGATCGGCGCGCAGGTCTCCTACCGCGACCTGGCCGGGTTCGGGCGGCGCGCCATGGACGTGCCGCCCGACGAGCTGGCGGCCGAGGTCGCCTACCAGATCGGCGCGCTGGAGGTGTTCGCCCGTGCCGCGGGCGCACGCGTTGCCTACGTCAAGCCGCACGGCGCGCTGTACAACCGCGTGGTGCACGACGAGGAGCAGGCCGCCGCGGTCGTCGACGGCGTGCTCCTCGCGGACGCCGCGCTGCCCGTGCTGGGGCTGCCCGGCTCGCGGCTGCTGGACCTGGCCGCGCGGGCCGGACTCCCGGCCGTCCCGGAGGCGTTCGCGGACCGCGCGTACACCGAGCAGGGCACTCTCGTACCCCGCGGCCAGGAGGGCGCCGTCGTCACCGATCCCGACACGGTCGTGGGGCGGTCGGTGAGCCTGGCGCGGTCGGGGACGGTCACCGCCCGCTCGGGCGCGCGGATCGACGTACGCGCGCGTTCCCTGTGCCTGCACGGGGACACACCGGGCGCCGTCGAGCTGGCCCGCCGGGTCCGGCGGCGGCTGGAGGAGTCCGGGGTCCGGGTGGAGGCCTTCGCATGAGGGTGCTGCCGGTCGGCGACCGCGCCCTGCTCGTCGAGGTGTCCTCCGGTGACGAGGCGCAGGCGCTGCACGCGGAACTGGTGCGCCGCCGCGCGGAGGGTTCGCTCACGGTCCGCGAGATCGTGCCGGCGGCCCGCACGGTCCTCCTCGACGGACTCGACGACCCGGTGCGTCTGGCGTCCGAACTCACCGCCACCGAAGTGCCCGTGGCGCCCCCGCGCACGGGCGAGGTCGTGGAGCTGCCGGTGCGCTACGACGGCCCCGACCTCGCGGACGTCGCGGCACTGTGGGGAATGTCGGAGCCGGAAGTCGCCCGGGTCCACGCGGGCACCGAGTTCCTGGTCGCCTTCTGCGGCTTCGCCCCCGGTTTCGGCTACCTCACCGGGCTGCCCCCGCACCTGCACGTCCCGCGCCGGACCACGCCGCGCACCGCCGTCCCGGCGGGTTCGGTGGCGCTGGCCGGTCCGTACACGGGGGTGTACCCGCACGCGTCGCCGGGCGGCTGGCAGTTGATCGGCACCACCGGCGCGGTGCTGTGGGACCACGCGCGCGTGCCGGCCGCGCTGCTGTCGCCCGGCACGCGCGTGCGCTTCGTCCCGGTGGGGCCGTCATGACGGACCGTGCGCTGAGTGTCGTGCGGGCCGGGGCGCTCACCACCGTGCAGGACGGCGGCCGACCCGGGCACGCCCACCTCGGGGTGCCGCGTTCCGGCGCGCTCGACGCCCCCGCCGCGGCGCTGGTCAACCGGCTGGTCGGCAATCCGCCCGAGGCGGCCGTCCTGGAGACGACCCTCAACGGCTGCGCGCTGCGCCCGCGTCGCCCGGTCACCGTGGCGGTCGGGGGCGCGCCCTGCCCGGTCACGGTGGACGGACGCCCGGTCGCCTGGGGCGCGCCGGTACGGGTGCCCGCCGGGGCACTGCTGGACGTCGGCGCCGCCGTCCGCGGGGTGCGCAGCTACGTGGCCCTGTCCGGCGGCGTCGCCGTCGAGCCCGTCCTCGGCAGCCGCGCCACGGACCTGCTGTCCGGCCTCGGGCCGCCGCCCCTGACGGACGGAACGGTCCTTCCCCTGGGGCCTCCGGTGGGCAGCCACGCGTGCGTGGACGTCGCTCCGCAGCCGGCGCCCCCGGCCGAACTGGTCCTGCGGGTGACGCTCGGGCCCCGCGACGACTGGTTCACGCCCGCTGCCGCAGGGACGTTCACCTCCCGCGCGTACCGGGTGTCCGCCGCGAGCAACCGCATCGGACTGCGCACCGAGGGACCGGCGCTGGAGCGGGCCGTCGGCGGCGAACTCCCCAGTGAGGGCGTCGTCCTGGGAGCCGTGCAGGTCCCGCCGGACGGCCGTCCGGTCGTCTTCCTCGCAGACCATCCGACCACGGGCGGCTACCCGGTGATCGCGGTCGTCACCGCGGGCGACCTGCCGGCGGCCGCACAGGCGGTGCCGGGCACTCCGCTCCGCTTCGTCGCGGTACGCCGCCGCTGAAGCCCTCGACGCGCGCGCAGGCGGCACGGGGCGCGAAGGGTCCCGGGTGCGTCACTGCTGCGCGGGGTTCTAGGCCGCCTCCGGTTCCGGTCGGTGGCCGGGCACCGGCCTCTGTCCCGGCACCGACAGCTGCTCCGGCCGGGGCCGTTCGCCCGGCGCGGTCCGCCGCCCGGGAACCGGCAGTTGCCCGGGAACCGGGTCCGGTACCGGCAGGGACAGCGCGGCCAGCGCCGCGGACACGTCGTGTGCCGCGCCCAGGTCGAGCCGGCCGCTGGTGCCACGCGCGCGGTGGCGCAGTTCGTCGGCGGCGAGCCGCAGCAGTTGGGGCAGCAGGTCGTTGCAGCGCCGGGCGACCCAGGCGGTGCCCGCGGTGGCCAGCCACCACAGGCTCGCCGATCTGGTGGGCGCGCGGAACTCGGGTTCCAGACAGGGCGCGGCCCCCGTCGCCAGACCGGCGTCCGTGAGCAGTCCGTGGAACCGCACGGCCAGTTGGCGGTGGCCGCGCTCACCGGGGTGCAGCCGGTCCGAGCTCCACATCGCCCGGTCGGTGGTCCAGGCTCCCTCGGCCGCGTGCAGGTGCAGGGCTCCGTGGCGTTCGGAGAGCGCGTGGACCACGGTGTTGACCGCCCGCTGCCGGCGGGCCAGCGGGGCGGCCAGCGCCCCGGGGAGCCCGAGCATCGTGCCGGGGTCGGGCAGGCACGCGGTGAGCAGTGCCGTGTCCTGCCGGGCGAAGGACGCGTAGACCTTGTCGAGGCGCTCGGCGATGTGGTGGATGTCGAACGTGCGGCGCAGCGTGTCGTTGACGCCGACGAGAACGGACACGACGTCCGGCCGCAGGGCCAGAGCCGGGGGCAGCTGGCGTTCCAGCACGTCGCGCGTCTGGGCGCCGCTGACCGCGAGGTTGGTGAATTCGGCGGGCTGTTCGCCGAGCCCGCCGGCGAGCAGCGCGGCCCAGCCTCGCCACCCTTTCCCCACGGGATCGCCCACCCCTTCGGTCAGGGAGTCGCCGAGCGCCACGAAGCGGACGGGTCTCATGCGGCGCCCTCCGCACGCACGAAGGGACGGTCCGGGGCGGTCGCGTCGTGCGCGGCGAGGAACGCCTCCACCGCGGTGGACCACCCGAAGCACTCCGCACGCGCGCGTGCCGCCTCGCGGCGGTCGCGCTCCGGCAGGTCGAGCAGGGTCCGCACGGCGTCCGCGAAGGCGTCCCCGGTGTCCGCGGCGGTGGCTCCGGCCGATCCGATCACCTCCGGCAGCGCGGAGGACGCGCTGGCCACGACGGGCGTACCGCACGCCATGGCCTCCAGTGCGGCGAGCCCGAACGTCTCGGCGGGCCCGGGGGCCAGGCACACGTCGGCGGAGGCCTGGAGCGCGCCGAGCAGCCCCCGGTCGGACACGTGGCCGAGGAAGGCGACCGGCAGATCGCGCTCCCGCGCCCGCTGTTCGAGCCGCGCGCGCAGCGGGCCGTCCCCCGCCACCACGAGCACGGCGCGCACGCCGCGGCGCCGCAGGGACTCCAGGGCGTCGAGCGCGGTGCCGGGCCGCTTCTCCACGGACAGCCGCGAACACATCACGAGCAGTTCCTCGTCCGCACGCGCGTGCCGGTCGCGCAGCGCGCCGTCGCGCAGGGCGGGATGCCGGGCCACCAGGTCCACGCCCAGCGGAGCCCGTACGACGTTGCGGGCGCCGATCCGGACGAACTCCCGCTCGGCGAACTCCGTGGTGCACACGACCCTCGAGTAGGTGTGTGCGGTACGGACGTTGAGCGCGTCGGCGGCGCGCCGGGACAGGTCCTCCGACAGGCCCCAGGTGCGCAGCACGCCGTCGGCGGTCTCGTGCGAGACCATCACGGCGGGGATCCGGGCGCGCCGCGCCCACTTGCCGGTCCACCTGAGCGTCGTCCGGTCGGAGACCTCCAGACGGTCCGGGGCCAGTTCCTCCAGCAGGGCGGCGACCCGGCGCTTGTCGACGAGGACGCGGTAGCCCCCGGTGCCGGGCAGTACCGGACCGGGCAGGGTGATGACGCGGCCCTGCTCGGTGTCGCGGTCCGTGTGCCGTTCGCCCGGCACGATGAGGACGGGGTCGTGGCCCGCCCGTCTGAAGCCCTTGCCGAGCTCGCGCAGGGCGGTGCGCAGCCCGCCCGAGGACGGGGCGACGAAGTTGGCCAGGCGGACGATGCGCAGCGGGGCGTTCATGCCGCCACCGCCGGCCTGCGCGCCTCCAGCACGGCCTCGTAGTGCGTGATCAGCTGGTCGCCGATGGCGGCCCAGGTCCGGCCCTCGACGGTGGCGCGCGCGGCGGCCCCGAAGGCGGCGCGCAGGGCGTCGTCGGCGGCCAGGTGCGCCACGGCGTCCCGGACGGCGTCGGCGTCGCGCGGCGGGACGAGCAGCCCGGTGCGGCCGTGGTCGACCAGGTCCAGCGGGCCGCCGACGGCCGGCGCGACGACGGGAACACCGCTCGCCATGGCCTCCTGCACGGTCTGGCAGAAGGTCTCGAACGGGCCGGTGTGGGCGAAGACGTCCAAGGACGCGAAGATCCGCGCGAGTTCGTCTCCGGTGCGGCGGCCCAGGAAGACCGCGCCGGGCAGTGCCTCGGCCAGACCGGGCCGGCTGGGCCCGTCGCCGACGACCACGACCCGCACACCCGGCAGCCCGCAGACCCCGGAGAGCAGCTCGACGTGCTTCTCGGGCGCGAGCCGACCGACGTAGCCGACGATCAGCTCACCGTTCGGGGCGAGTTCGCGGCGCAGCGCGTCGTCCCGGAGGACGGGGCGGAAGCGCACGGTGTCGACGCCGCGCCGCCACAGGTGCACCCGGGGCACACCGTGGGCCTCCAGGTCGGTCTGCGACGCGGTGGAGGGAGCCAGGGTGCGGTCGGCGGCGGAGTGGACGGAGCGGATGCGGCGCCAGGCCGCGGCCTCGCCGGCGCCCATGTAGGTGCGGGCGTATCCGGCCAGGTCGGTCTGGTAGACGGCGACGGCGGGGACGCCGTAGCGGGCGGCGGCGGCCATGCCCCGGACACCCAGGACGAAGGGGCTGGCCAGGTGCACGATGTCGGCCTCGTGCTCGATCAGCGCGGCGGCCAGCCGCCGGCTGGGGAGGGCGACGCGGACCTGGGGGTAGCCGGGAAGCGGGAGGGAGGGGACGTGGACGACGGGGCAGGGCGCGAGCGAGGCGGCTGCCTTGTTCCCGGGAGCGGGGGCCGGGGCGACGACGAGGGGAGCGTGACCGCGATCGACGAGGTGTCGGGCGGTCTGGAGCGCGCAGTGGGCCACGCCGTTCACGTCGGGGGGAAAGGATTCGGTCACTATGACGACACGCATAGGGGTGTTGTCGCCGCACTGGACGTGGCCGCGTCAACGTCGATCTTTCCGGACGGGGAACGATCCATGAGCGTTGCGCTGCGCACCCGAGCAGGTCGGACCGCGTCCACGCGCCCCTGACTCCGGGGTCACCCGCTGTTCACCCGACGGGCCCGCTACGTCCGAAATAAGCCGTCGGGCCCGTCAGGTCGGAGTTCACACGGCGGAGGAGTCGGGTCCGATGCGGCTGCGGACCGCCGTCTGGACCTCCGCCTCCTCGGCGGGGTCGGCGGCGAGCCGGCGCAACTGCTCGACCACACGGGCGTCGCCGGTCTCGGCGTGCCGGGCGGCGATCTCGCGGGTGGTCTCCTCGCAGTCCCACAGGCACTCGACGGCGAAGCCGGCGGCGAAGGACGGATCGGTGGCGGCCAGGGCGCGGGCGGCCCTGCCGCGCAGATGGGACGAGGCGGTCTCGCGGTAGACGTGGCGCAGTACGGGGGCGGCGC
The DNA here is from genome assembly GCF_003261055.1 of Streptomyces cadmiisoli. Taxonomy (NCBI): domain Bacteria; kingdom Bacillati; phylum Actinomycetota; class Actinomycetes; order Kitasatosporales; family Streptomycetaceae; genus Streptomyces; species Streptomyces cadmiisoli. The sequence continues at coordinate 7,174,906 of NZ_CP030073.1, read as the reverse complement.
AGGCGATGCCGAGCCGGCCGGCGCCGTCGACGAGGGTCCACAGCGTCGGCGCGTCCGGTCCCTCGCCGCGCACGGCGTCGCGCAGGGCGCCGAGGACCAGGTCGCTGTCCTTGGCCCCGCCCAGACAGGCGAGCATGCGCCCGGCGCCGGCGCCGAGCGGGTCGGGCCGGCGGGCCCAGCCGCGGGCCCGGTCGACGGCGGCGACGCTGCGCATCCGCTCGAAGGCGTCGACGGCGGCCTCCACGACCGGGGCCGGGCCGGTGGCGACGGCGGCCTCGATGAGGTTCAGGGCGTCGGGATCGTCGCAGTCGGCGAGGTAGCGCAGCGCGGTGCAGCGGGCGCCCTCGGTGCCGTCCTTGGCGGCCCGGACGATCTCGGGCCGGTCGTCGGGACCCGCGACGGCGGAGAGGCAGCGGGCGGCGGGCACATGGAGGGCTGCACCGCGTTCGATGCCCTGCTGGGCCCACTCGAACACGGCCTGCACGCTCCAGCCCGGACGGGGTCCGGTGGGCCGCATCTGCCGCTGCCACCGGTCGAAACAGCCGGCTTCCTGCGCGGCACGCACGCGGGTGGCGACGGATTCGCGGGGATCGTCGGCCCACAACCGCCAGGGCCGGGGCTCGAAGGCGTCGCGCACGGCGGCGGCCAGTTCGGCCTCGCCCTGGGGGTCGGCCGGGAACCGGGCCAGCACAGGTGCCGCAAGGGCGCGCAGACCGGCGTCGTCGTCGCGCAGCGCCAGCTCGTCCAGGGCCCAGGCCCAGTTGGAACCGTGGGCGGCGTACCTGCGCAGCAGCGCGAGCGCGTCGAGCCTGCCGTAGGAGGCGAGGTGGCCCAGGACGGCGAGCGCGAGACCGGTGCGGGAGTCGTCGGTGTCGACGATGTCCTCGGGGTCGAAGAGATGCGCCTCGATGGCGTCCAGTTCGCCGCCGAGGTCCAGGTACAGACGGGCGTAGTAAAGGGAGCGGTTCTCCACCTGCCAGTCGTGGCGGGGGTCGTTCAGCACGCACTGGTTCAGGGCCGCGAGGGCCTCGGACCGCGGAGCGGTGAGCGCGTGCAGTGTGCCGTCGCCACGGCCCCGCTGGAGCAGGCCGAGCAGGGTACCGCTGGGCGCTATGACCGGATCGAACATGGGAAACAGCCTCACATCAAGCGTCGACGCAACCGGGAAACGTGCACTACCTGGCCGCGTGACAACACGTCGGGGCGCCCGCCGTCTCTTGCTTGCTGTAGACCATCTTCCTCTGCCTCTCGTCGGTGGCCCATGCGGACCGCGTCACGGCCCGCGCGGTGCGGCAACACCTGCCCAGCCATCGCGTCCGTGAATCACGACGTCATGATGACCCGGCTGTTCGTGATGCCGCGACCGAAATTTCCGGCGGCCCTGTACCGCCTCCCCCGTTTTCCGTGTCCTGCCTGACCGATCGGCCTTTCCGCCCGGTCAGGGTCTTCGGTTCAGTGCGCGCCGAACAATTCCAGCAGTTCCTTGCGGCCGAACATCCGGGCCGTGTCGACGGCCGACGGGGTGCCCGCGGCCGGGTCGGCGCCGGCCTCCAGGAGAACCTTGATCACTTCTTCCTCGCCCTTGAAGACCGCCCCCGCGAGGGGTGTCTGGCCTCGGTCGTTGACGCGGTCGGCCTCGGCGCCGCGCGCGAGGAGCTCACGCACGGTGGCGGCGTGCCCGTGATAGGCGGCGAGCATGACGAGGGAGTCGCCCCGGTCGTTGGTGAGGTTGGCCGGAACGCCCGCGTCGACGTACGCCGAGAGGGCCTCGGTCTGCCCCCGCCGGGCCAGATCGAAGATCTTGGTCGCGAGCTCCACGACCTCGGGGTCGGGGGCTTCGGTCATCAGCCGGACCGCCTCTCACTTGCGCACGTCGGGGACGAGGGGGAGCCAAGCGTACGACTGCGAGCGGTGCGGCCGTACGGGTGAATTGCCAGCGTACTGGCTGCGCGGGCACATGACCGGCCCCGTCCCAGGCAAAGATCAGCGATGCACCCGTCGGGCGCAATCGCCCCGCCGGACCGGCCCGTCACGACTCCGCCACAAGGGCGAAAAGTACGAAATTTCACCCGGTTGCACCTTTAATCGTATGGATACATGCTGTGATCCTGGAAGAACTCACGGTGACTGTCCCCCAAGACACCAGGAGACCTCATGATTCTGTCCATCTCAGGCGTCGTCCTGCTCGGCATCGTCGTGTTCATCTTCTTCCGCAAGGACGGACTCAAAGCGTCCCACGCCTGCATCTCGGCCCTGTTCGGCTTCTACCTCGCGAGCACGGCCATCGCCCCGAGCATCAAGGCCGGCGGCGAGAGCCTGGCGAGCCTCCTGGGCGGCTTCAAGTTCTGACCCCGCGCCCCCGGGGACGCACCATCCCGCTCGTACGCACCTCCAGGAGACACCAGTGGCCCGCCCCCTCCCCCGCATTCTGAGCAACGGCAGCACGCAGCTCGCCCGGAGCCGGGATCTGGCACGGACGGCGGCCGACAGCGCCACCGACGTCCTCCACCCGCTGATCACGATCACTCGCGGTCTGCGCCGGCTGGCCTCGGCCGGGCGGCGCAAGTGGGCGGAGACTCCCAAGGACAGACGTGGCCCACTGCTGTTCCTGGGAGCCTCGGCGGTCCTCGTCCTGGCGCTCGTGCCGTACGGCCCGCTGCTCGCCGTCATCACCGTGATGGCGGCGGCAGCCTGGCAGGGCCGCGACCGCGGTCCGGCGACGCCGGAGGGCCCCGACGAGACCCAGACACAGCGCCTGCACTCGCTGTACGAGGCGATGGTCCCGCATTTCTCCACGGCCGACGATCCCGCTCCCCTGTACGCCCACGGCGGCGAATGGGACAAGGCCTTCCCTGAATACGCGTTCGACACGACCGGACGCATCACGCACCTTCTGGTCCGCTACCCGGCGTACTTCCCGGACGGCGAGCCCGAGTCCCGCGCCCGCGTCGAGCACCTGCTCTCGGCGAAGTCGGGCCGCGGCCGCGAGTACCACTTCGAGTGGGACGCGGAGGGGAACGAGCTGACAGTCACCGTGCTGGCTCCCCTGCCCACCGACATCGCCCCCCAGCGCTTCGTGACGGCACCCGGCGAGACGGTCCTCGGCTTCACGGACCCCACGGAGGTCCAGCGCACGCTCCCCCTCACCCACGGCACGGGGCAGCGCGACATCCCGCCCGTCGTCTGGCGCACGGGCACCCGTTCCACCGAACCGCATCTGCTCGTCGCCGGCCGGCCGGGCAGCGGCACGTCGACACTGCTGCGCTGCATCGCGCTCCAGGCCCTCCAGTACGGCGACATCGTGGTCGTCGAGGGCGGCGGCACCGACGACCACGCGTGCCTGACCGGCCGGGACGGGGTGCTGGCCGTCGAGTCCGCCCTCGCCGGGGCGCTGGCCAGCCTGGAATGGGCCACCGCCGAGACGGAGCGCCGGCTGATCGCGGCGAACCGCGCCCGGCAGGCCGGCCATCCGCCGCCGGAGGACACGAAGCGTCCCCTGTGGATCCTCCTGGACCGGCCGACCGCGCTGAGCCACGTGGCCGCCGCCGAGGGCCACAAGGACCCGCTGTCCCTGCTCCAGGTGCCGCTGCGGCACGGGCGTGCCGCCAACGTCACGGTGGTCGTCGCCGAGCAGTTCGACGGCCTCGACGCCCTGACCGAATCCGTGGCCCGGCACACGAGTGCGCGTGTCGTGCTCGGTCCGGCCACCGCTGAGCACCTCGAAGCGGTCCTGGGCGCGCCCCCGCAGAGCACACCGGTCGCCCAGCTCCCGTCCGGGCGCGGCTACGCCCGACTGGGCGCGGGCCCGGTCCTGCGCCTCCAGGTGCCCGCGACCCCGGACCCGTACGACGAGGCGACGACCGAGGCCGACCGGCAGGCGGTGCTGGACCTGCTGCCGCAGCGGACGACACCGGCGGACGCGGAGCCGGAACGCACACCCGCGCAACCGGAGCCGGTACCGGCGGAGGCGGTCACGGCCGAAGCGGTGACGGCCGAGGCGGTCACCGCGGAACCGGTGGTGGTCAAGGCGGCGGCCGAACCGGTGGTGGCCGAGGCGGTCACGGCGGAACCGGTGGTGGCCAAGGCGGTGGTGGCCGAGCCGTCACGGGCGAGTTCGTAGCCCTGGGGCTCCACGGGGTCGGCGCCGGTGCCGGGGCCCTGCGGAGCCCTACCCCTCGATGCGCACGCTCCGCCTCAGGCCACGAACGACCCCGGCGCCACCGCGCCCACCGCGCCTCCGCTCTCCACCAGCCGTGCCGCGGCGGCCAGGCGTACCGCCGCCTCCTCGGCCACCGCGCCCCCGACGGTGAACGGCAGCCGCACATACCCCTCGAAGGCGCCGTCCACCCCGAAGCGCGGACCGGACGGCACCCGGAGTCCGACGCGCTCCCCCGCCTCCGCGAGCCGCGAGCCCGACAGCCCCCCGGCCCGCACCCACAGCGTGAGCCCGCCCCGGGGCACCTCGAACTCCCAGTCGGGCAGTTCCCGGCGCACCGCGGCGACCAGGGCGTCCCGGTTGTCCCGGGCCTGCTCCCGGCGGACCGCCACGGCCTGCTCCCAGCCCCCGGTGCCGAACAGCCAGTTCACGGCGAGCTGCTCCAGCACGGGCGTGCCCAGGTCGGCGTACGCGCGCGCGGCGACCAGGCTGCGGATCACGTCCGGCGCGGCCCGCACCCAGCCGATCCGCATGCCCGCCCAGAACGCCTTGCTGGCCGATCCCACGGTGATGACGGTCGATCCGGCCGGGTCGAAGGCGCACACGGGACGCGGCATCTCCACCTCGGGGTCCAGCCACAGCTCGGTCATGGTCTCGTCGGCGACGAGCACGGTACCGGCCGAACGGGCGGCCTCCACCAGCCGGCGCCGCTGGTCCTCGTCGGCGAGCGCGCCGGTCGGGTTGTGGAAGTCGGCGACGACGTACGCGATCCTCGGCGCGGCCTCCCGCAGCACCTGCCGCCAGCGGTCGACGTCCCACCCGGTGAGCCCTTCGGCCATCGCCACGGGCACCAGCCGGGCGCCCGCCTCCCGCATCAGCTGGAGGATGTTGGCGTAGGACGGCGACTCGACCGCGATGCGCTCGCCGCGGCCGCCGAACAGATGGCAGATGGCGTCGATGGCGCCCATCGCGCCGGTCGTCACCATGATCTGTTCCGGCATCGTGGGAATCCCGCGCGCCGTGTAGCGGTCGGCGATCATCGCGCGCAGGGCGGGCAGCCCGGCCGGGTAGTCGCCGTGCGTGCGGGCGTACGGCGGCAGTTCCTCCAGGGCGCCCTGGACGGCGCGGGTGAGCCACGGCTCGGGGGCGGGCAGGGCGGCGCAGCCGAGGTCGATCACCGAGCCGAGCGCCTCCGGCGGGAGCGGTTCGAGGCCGCGCGCCGGGATCGGGTTGCCGGCCGGCACGGCGGTCCAGCTGCCCGCGCCCCGCCGGGACTCCAGGAACCCTTCGGCGCGCAGCGCCTCGTAGGCGGCGGCGACGGTCGTACGGCTGACGGACAGGGCGAGGGCGAGTTCGCGCTCGGCGGGCAGCCGGGCGGCGACGGGGACGCGCCCTTCGAGCACCAGCAGGCGGACGCCGTCGGCGAGCGCGCGATAGGCGGGGGGACGGCGGGATCCGGGTCCGGCCGGGCGGTCCTGCTGCGACGTGAGCAGCCGGGCGAGCTGCGCCGCCCCCACCGCCGAGGTCCACTGCGGCATGATTACCAGTCCACCTTCCCCGAATTGGCCGTGGATGGCTTTCCATCCCAAGCCACAGAGTGTCACGCATCAGGCCACTACGACCACCAGGGGGCACGTCTTGTCCACGCAGGGGCATCTCGCACGTCGGCTGTTCCAGCTCTACGCCGGACTCACGCTCTACGGCGTGAGCTCCGCGCTCCTGGTGAAGTCGGGTCTCGGCCTCGAACCCTGGAACGTGCTGCACCAGGGCCTCGCGGAGCGCACCGGGCTGTCCATCGGCGTGGTCCTGATCATCGTGGGCGCGGCCGTGCTGCTGCTGTGGATCCCGCTGCGCCAGCGCCCCGGCCTCGGCACCGTGTCCAACATCTTCGTGATCGGCGTGGCCCTCGACGCCACGCTGGCCCTGGTGCCCGAAGCCCGCACCCTGCCCGTGCAGGTGCCGCTGATGGTGTCCGGCGTCGTGCTCAACGGCGTCGCCACCGGCCTGTACATCGCGGCCCGCTTCGGGCCCGGCCCGCGCGACGGCCTGATGACGGGACTGCACCAGCGCACCGGCCGCTCCATCCGCCTGATCCGGACCTGCGTCGAGGTGGCGGTCGTGGCGACCGGCTTCGCCCTGGGCGGCACCGTCGGCCTCGGCACGCTGCTGTACGCGGTGTCGATCGGCCCGCTCGCCCAGGTCTTCCTGCGGGTGTTCGCCGTCCCCCCGGCATCCGGCGGCAGCACCGTCGTTGCCACCGGTCAACCCCGGCGCGCGATACTGCGTCCGTGAGCACGCGCATACGCCATCCGTACCTCGACCATCCCGGTCCGATCCCCTTCGCCCACCGGGGCGGTTCGGCGGACGGCCTGGAGAACACCGTCCTGCAGTTCCGGCGGGCCGCCGAGGCGGGTTACCGGTACATGGAGACCGATGTGCACGCCACCCGCGACGGACGGCTCGTCGCCTTCCACGACTCGACGCTGGACCGGGTGACCGACGGCGCGGGCCGGATCGCCGATCTGCCGTGGGAGGACGTCCGGCACGCGCGTGTGGCGGGCAGCGAACCGGTGCCGCTGTTCGAGGAACTCCTGGAGACCTTCCCCGAGGTGCGGTGGAACGTCGACCTCAAGGCGGAGTCGGCCCTGCACCCGTTCCTGGAGCTGATCGGGCGCACGAACGCCTGGGACCGGGTCTGCGCCGGTTCGTTCTCCGAGGCCCGCGTGATCCGCGCCCAACGCCTGGCGGGGCCCCGTCTGGCGACGTCGTACGGCACGCGCGGCGTGCTCAACCTGCGGATGCGCTCCTGGGGCGTGCCGGCCGCGCTGCGCCGTTCGGCGGTCGCGGCGCAGGTGCCGGAGGCGCAGTCCGGGATCCAGGTGGTGGACCACCGCTTCGTACGGGCCGCGCACGCGCGCGGGTTGCAGGTGCATGTCTGGACGATCAACGAGGCGGAGCGGATGCACCGGCTCCTGGACCTCGGCGTCGATGGCATCATGACCGATCACATCGACACGTTGCGCAAGGTCATGGAGGACCGGGGCGTCTGGGTCTGACCCCGGACCGCCGCCGCGCACGGCACTTCTCGGGGAAGCGAGGGCAGGGGTGGGGACCGGGACGGTGCGGACGCCGGAGGCCGACGGGGCCGCCGAGCGCAAGCGCGAACAGCGCGGGTGGTACTTCTACGACTGGGCGTGCTCGGTCTATTCGACGAGCGTGCTCACGGTGTTCCTGGGGCCGTATCTGACGACGGTCGCGGAGGCCGCGGCGGACGACGAGGGGTTCGTGCATCCGCTGGGCATCCCGGTGCGGGCCGGTTCCTTCTTCGCGTACTCGGTGTCCCTCTCGGTGATCGTGGCCGTCGTGATCATGCCCCTCGTGGGCGCCGCGGCGGACCGCAGCGGCCGCAAGAAGCCCCTCCTGGGCGCGGCCGCGTACATCGGCGCCGCAGCTACGGCGGGCATGTTCTTCCTGGACGGCGACCGCTACCTGCTCGGCGGCCTGCTCCTGATCGTCGCCAACGCGGCGCAGTCCGTGGCGATGATGCTCTACAACTCCTACCTGCCGCAGATCGCCCCGCCGGCGGAACGCGACGCGGTCTCCTCCCGGGGCTGGGCCTTCGGCTACGCGGCCGGCGCGCTGGTCCTCGTCGCCAACCTGATCCTCTACCTCGCCCACGACTCGTTCGGCCTCACGGAGTCCATGGCGGTCCGTATCTGCCTGGCGTCGGCCGGATTGTGGTGGGGTGCGTTCGCCCTCGTTCCGCTGCGCCGGCTGCGCGACCGCCGCTCACCGGCCCGGGAGGCGACCGTGACGGGCTGGCGGCAGCTCGCCGCGACGGTCCGCGACATGCGGCGCCACCCGCTCACCCTGTCCTTCCTGCTGGCCTACCTCGTCTACAACGACGGCATCCAGACGGTGATCACCCAGGCCTCCGTCTACGGCTCCAAGGAACTGGGGCTCGACCAGTCCACGCTGATCGGCGCGGTGCTGCTGGTCCAGGTCCTCGCGGTGTTCGGCGCCCTCGGCCTTGGCCGGCTGGCCCGCCGGCACGGCGCGAAGCGCACGATCCTCGGTTCGCTCGTCGCCTGGACGCTGATCCTGGCGATCGGGTACTTCCTGCCGGCCGGGGCGCCGGTGTTCTTCTTCGTGCTGGCGGCCGGGATCGGTCTCGTGCTCGGCGGCAGCCAGGCGCTGTCCCGCTCCCTGTTCTCCCACCTGGTCCCCCCGGGCAAGGAGGCCGAGTACTTCTCTGCGTACGAGCTGAGCGACCGCGGCACGAGCTGGCTGGGCCCGCTGCTGTTCGGCCTGACCTACCAGCTGACCGGAAGCTACCGGGACGCGATCATCTCGCTGGTGGCGTTCTTCGCCCTCGGCTTCGTGCTGCTGGCCCGGGTTCCGGTGCGGCGTGCGATCGCCGACGCCGGGAACCCGGTGCCCGAAAGGATTTAGCACACAGGACGAAAGCGCTGTAGTGTACGCGTTTGGCCTGCCAGGCGTACCGTTACTGCGCGTCAAAGATGCCGAAACGCTGGGTGACATCTGCTGTCAGATGTGACAAACCGGGCGCGGGTGGGTACAACATGGGCGGCTACGACGGCGACGCACGACCCGGAACGGGACTCCGAACGGGAATCTTTACCGCCGACCGGACGTTGACCGGATGACGACGACAGCGACACCTGTCCTGTGGGCGACAAGCCCGGGAGGCACGATTCATGAGTGAGCGAGCTCTTCGCGGCACGCGCCTCGTGGTGACCAGCTACGAGACGGACCGCGGCATCGACCTGGCCCCGCGCCAGGCCGTGGAGTACGCATGCGAGAAGGGGCACCGCTTCGAGATGCCCTTCTCGGTCGAGGCGGAGATCCCGCCGGAGTGGGAGTGCAAGGTCTGCGGTGCCCAGGCACTCCTCGTGGACGGCGACGGTCCGGAGGAGAAGAAGGCGAAGCCCGCGCGCACGCACTGGGACATGCTGATGGAGCGGCGCACCCGAGAGGAGCTCGAAGAGGTCCTCGAGGAGCGGCTCGCCGTTCTGCGGTCCGGCGCGATGAACATCGCGGTCCATCCCCGAGACAGCCGCAAGTCCGCGTAGTAATTGCGCGGCTCGGGCCGGATTCAGTACACGACAAGCGAACAGACTGCGGGCGCCGCACGTGAGATCACGTGCGGCGCCCGCAGTCATGTCCGAAGACCGGCCTGTCCGCCCGGGCTCCCGAACGGGTGGTCAGCGGTTCAGCGGCGGGCGCGGATCGCGCGGGGCGCCCTCCGGCTCGTCCCGGATGACATCACCCTGCACGACCTTTCCGTCCGGCCGGTGAATGCGCGCCTGCTGGAACGCGTCGCCGAGGCTGCCAGGGGTGGCCTCACGCAGCTTGCGGTCGACCGTGCGCTCCGCGAACCGGCCGACGGCCTTCTGGACCGGCGGGAGGAGCAGCAGGAGTCCGGCCGCGTCAGAGATCAGTCCGGGGACCATCAGGAACAAACCGCCCAGCATCGTCAGGCCGTTCCCACCGCCGCCCGCCGGTGTCCCGCCCCGCTGGAGCGCCTCGTTCAGGTTCTGGAAGGCGCGCCGGCCGGCCCGCTTGACGACCACCGCGCCGAGCACCAGCCCGGCGAGCAGCAGCAGGAAGACCGTGAACCCGTTCGTCGCGCCGGCGACCACGGTCAGCAGCCAGATCTCCAGCACCAGCCAGGCGGCGATGCCCAGAGGCAGGAAGGTGCGCACCCGCGAACGGCGGGGTCGCGTGGGGTGGCCGGGGTCCGAAGCGCCGATCGTCATGCACCCAGTGTGCCTGGGCCCGGCTCAGTGCGGGATAAGCGTGTGCCGTCTACGGCTGCGGAGGCCGTCCGCGGCCGAGCACCTTGCCGACCCGCTCCCCCACGCCCCACGACGTCACCCGCCACAGCGCCTCCACGAGGATGTCGCGGCTCATCTTGGAGTCGCCGAGCTCCCGCTCGACGAAGGTGATCGGCACCTCGACGACGTGATAGCCGGCCTTGATCGCGCGGCGGGCGAGATCGACCTGGAAGCAGTAGCCCTGGGAGGCGACCTCGTCGAGGCCGAGGCCCTCCAGGGTCTCGCGGCGGAAGGCCCGGTAGCCGCCGGTGACGTCGCGGATCGGCACGTCGAGCAGGACGCGTGAGTAGAGGCTGCCGCCCCGGGAGATGATCTCGCGGCTCCGCGGCCAGTTCACGACCCGGCCGCCGGGCACCCAGCGCGAGCCCAGCACCAGGTCGGCGTTCTTGAGGGCGGTCAGCAGCCGGGGCAGTTCCTCGGGCTGGTGGGAGCCGTCGGCGTCCATCTCGATCAGTACGCCGTAGCCGTGCTCCATGCCCCAGTGGAAGCCCGCGAGGTAGGCGGCGCCGAGGCCCTCCTTGCCCTTGCGGTGCAGGACGTGGACGTGCTCGTCGCCGACGGCCAGTTCGTCCGCGAGCTTGCCGGTGCCGTCGGGGCTGTTGTCGTCGGCGACCAGGACGTGGGCCTCGGGAACCGCCTCGCGGACACGGCCCACGATGCTCTTGATGTTCTCCGCCTCGTTGTAGGTGGGGATGATCACCAAGGCCGTGCCGAGCGGGCCGAAGCGCCTCACCCGGGCCTCTGCCGCGCGGTTCCCCTCGCCGTCGTTCACTGCTGCCCCTTCACGTCCGTCCGCAGACGTCCACCATAGTGGCCGCGGCCTGCGGTGACGTGACGGGATGTTCGATTACTGGTGTCGGTTCCACAAAAGCAGGGCAGGCATCTGTCTTTGCTCCGCGAGGGGGCCGAAAGCGATCGGGAGGGGGTCCGGCCGCGGTCCTGACGCCGCGGCGGCCGGCTCCGCGGAGCCGCGGCCTATGCTGCGGATGGGGGCCCGGCGCCCTTCGGGCCGACCTGGGACCCGCCGGCTGCGGGTCGACCTGAAGCCGTTGTCTACTGAGCGCCCGGGCCCCACCCGGGTCACACCCTCCCCCCGAGCTCTCGACCTCGCTCGGCCTGGGAGGGACCCCCGTCCGGCCGGACGTTCCCGCGCCGCGGCGCGGTCGCTGAGCCTGGCTCCCAGTGGCGGTGCCCCGGTGCGGTACACCGTCCCTGACCCAGCGGCGCCGCGACGCGGACGCGGACGTTCGCCGGTCGGGCGTCCCGTGGTGGACTCGGCCGAACCTACCGGCCCCGGGCCGCCGCCTGTCAACAGTCGTTCGACCTGCGGTGATGCCAGGGATGCCCAGGTCGGGCCAGAGGATACGCAGGTCGCGCGACGCTGCGCCGGGCGGCGATCCTCACTCCGCCACCCCGGGAGATCACTCGCCCGGCCGTACGAACACCGTCCGTCCGCCCACCACGGTGCGCAGGCAGACGGGCAGGTCGGAGCCCGGGGTCAGATCCGGCAGACCGGGGGTGCCGGAGCGCGGGTCGGTCGACCAGCGCGCGACCCGGTCGTCCGGGGCCTGCACCACCAGGGCGCCGGTGCGCCACACGGCGTAGTCCGCGGGCGCGCCCGGCACCAGGACGCCCGCGTCGTCCCGTCCTACGGCCCGCCAGCCGCCGCGCGTGTGCGCCGTGAACGCGGCCCGTACGGAGATCCGGTGCTCCGGCGTCCGGTGGAAGGCGGCCGCCCGCACCGTGCCCCACGGGTCGAGCGGGGTGACCGGGCTGTCGGAGCCGAGGGCCAGCGGGACACCGGCCCGCAGCAGCGCCGCGAAGGGATTGAGCAGGCGGGCCCGCTCGGCGCCGAGCCGCTGGGCGTACATGCCCTCCTCGCCGCCCCACAGCGCGTCGAAGGCCGGCTGCACCGACGCCGTCAGCCCTAGCTCGGCGAAGGCCGCGATCGTCTCGGGGGTGAGCATCTCGGCGTGCTCGACACGGTGGCGCGCGGCGCGCACCCGCGCGAGGCCGACCTTCTCGGCGGCGGCCCGGACGCCCTCGACCACGGCGGTCACCGCGGCGTCGCCGATGGCGTGGAAGCCCGCCTGGAGGCCGGCCTCGGTGCAGGCGGTGACGTGTTCGGCCACGGCGACGGCGTCCAGGTAGGCGGTGCCGGTGTGCCCGGCGTCCGCGTACGGCTCGTGCAGAGCGGCCGTGTGCGAGCCGAAGGCGCCGTCGGCGAACAGGTCGCCGGCCGCTCCTCGCGCGCCCAGCTCACGGGCCCGTGCGACGCCCGCCTCGCCCTGTTCGGCCCAGTAGCCGACGACCCGGGGGCCGGGCTCCTCGGCGGCGAGCCGGAGCAGGCCCGTGAGGTCGTCCTCGGAGGAGATCTGCGGTCCGCCGCACTCGTGGACGGAGCCGATGCCGAGGGAGACGGCATGGGCCAGGGCGGCGCGCTGGGCGTCGGTGCGCTGGCGTGCCGTGACGGCGCCGAGCGCCGCGGCGCGCACGGTGTGGTGGGCGTCGCGGGTCAGAGGGCCGTCGGTGCGGTCGGTGATCTCGGGGACGAGGTCGAGCAGCGCCGTCGTCACGACCGCCGAGTGGACGTCGATCCGGCTGAGGTAGAGGGGCCGGCCGCCGGTGGCCTCGTCGAGTTCCGCGCGGGTCGGCGGGCGGCCGCCCGGCCAGCGCGAGGCGTCCCAGCCGTGGCCGAGCAGGACGCGGTCGGCGGGGCGGTCGGCGGCGAACCGGCGCACCAGCGCCAGGGCCGCCTCCAGGGAGGGTGCGCCGGACAGGTCCAGGCCGGTGAGCGCGAGGCCGGTGGAGGTGGTGTGCACATGCGCGTCGGTGAACGCCGGGGTGACCAGGGCACCGTCCAGGTCGACGACCTCGTCCACGCCGTCCGTGAAGGCGTCGGCGGCGCCCTCCGAGCCGACCCAGGCGACCTGGCCGTGCTCGACGACCATCGCGGTGGCGAAGGGGTCGGCGGGACTGTGGACCTCTCCGCGGCGGAGCAGGACGGTTCTGGGCGGGGCGGTGCGCTCACTCATGGGAACAGTCTCCCGCCTCGCCCGCGCGCCCCGGAACGCAGGTGCCTCAGATCCGCGGCGGCCGTGCCTCGTACGGCGTCGACAGCACCACGGTGGTGCGGGTGGACACACCGGCCAGGCCCCGCAGCCGCGCCAGCAGTTCCTCCAGCTCGTGGGGGGTGGCGACGCGCACCTTGAGGATGTAGTTCTCGTCGCCGGCGACGCTGTGGCAGGCCTCGATCTCGGGGACGCCCGCGAGGCGGTCCGCGATGTCGTCGGGGGCACTGGGGTCGAACGGTTTCACCGAGATGAACGCCGTCATGGGCAGCCCGACGGCCTCGGGGTCGACGACCGCGGCGTACCCGCGGATGACGCCACGCTGCTCCAGCCGGCGCACCCGCTGGTGCACGGCCGACGTGGACAGGCCCGTGGCCTTGCCCAGGTCGGTGTAGCTCATCCGCCCGTCCTTGACGAGCAGCTGCACGATCTGTCGGTCCAGCTCCTCCATGGCGCAAGAACCTACAGTGCGGCTGATCTCCACGGATACCCGAGCAGCGCAGGTCGTGCGAGCCCCGTCGGGCGGCGGGGGCCGGTCGTGCGCCGGCCGGGGGACGCGCGCGGCGCGCAAGGGGCACCTGCGGGCGGCATGTGACGAACGCCACAGGTTTCGAACATTCTCCGTGATGGAGTCGTGATTACGCCGGTCGGAGGACGGGAAGTGCTTGCTGTGGTCGAGGCCGCAGCGCCTTTCACGGCCCAGCCCGAGGGGGAGAACATGCAGAGTCTGAAGCGCCTTGGTCGTACCGCACCCAAGCGGCAGCAGCCGGTCGTCGAGCCCGAGCCGGAGGGTGTCGAACCCGACGCCTTCGACGGAGACGAGGCCGACGCTTACGACACCTTCGAGATGTACCGGGTGATCTGCCCGGACTGCGCCCAGCCCATCGCCCTGCTGGCGGACGAGGACTTCCTGCCGGAGCACGCGCTGTGCGCCTCGCCGTGGAACCCGTTCGGTCTCACGGTCTGCGCGGGTACGGGCCGCAGGGCCGCCGACGCACGGCCGGCGGACGAGTCCTTCGAGCCGCACGAGCAGGACACCGCGCTGCTGCTGACGCTGCCTCAGGGGCTCGACTGGCGCATGCAGCCCTTCTCCCACGTCGGGGGCCCGGGCTCGCGCCCGATGCGTGTCCCGACGATGCGCCGCAGCGCCGCCTGACGGGCCGCGCTCAGTACCGGTAGCCGCCCTGCACCATGGCCCGCAAGCTGCCGTGGTGCAGGATCAGCGTGTCCGGGTCCGGCGGGACGGCGATCTCACCGAAGTGCACCTGCCGGTGGGCGACGCGCAGCATCACGATCGCGTGCCGCAGGGCGGCGTACAGGGTGTGGAAGTCCATGTCCCGCGGTGTGTGGCCGGTGAGTTCGGCGTAGCGCGCCTCCACCCGGTCGCGGCGCAGGAAGTCCGGCAGGCCGCGCTGCCCGGAGGCGGCGGTCAGGTCCTGGAAGAAGCGGTGCAGGTAGACCGTCCAGCCCAGGTCGACCTCGCGCGGTGCCGTGGCCGCCATCTCCCAGTCGAGGACGGCCGCGGGCTCGAAGCCGTCGTAGAGGACGTTCCCGATCCGTGCGTCGCCCCAGCTGAGCACGGGCGGGCCGGGGTCGCTCGGCCACAGTTCCTCCAGCCGGTCGAAGGCGGCCTCGATGAGGGGTGACCGGGGCAGTCCGTCCACCACCCAGGCGTAGTAGGCGCGTTGCGCGGTGACATGGCGGCGCAGCGCGTCACCCGGTCCGGGCGGGGCGAGGAACTCCGCCTCGGCGACGGGGACTTGATCGTGCAGACGGGCCAGCAGGCCGATCGTGGCCGCCTCCAGGCGGTCGCGCTGCGCGTCGCTCGCCGCGTGCAGCCAGTTGCCCTCGTAGGTGTAGGGCATGACGTCGGGCGGCACGCGCCCTTCGACCCGCTCCATGACGAAGAAGGGCGCCCCGAGCGGCGCCGGGTCCTCCTCCAGCCAGAGCACCCGGGGCACCGGCACGTCCGTGTGCTCGGCCACCAGGCGCAGGGTGCGGTACTGGCGGGCCATGTCGTAGACCGGGAACACCGTGTACGCGGCCGGGTCCGCGGCGAGCCGCAGCACACAGGAGCGCACCGGCGGTTCGGGGTGCTCGATGCCGAACATCAGGGTCTCGCTGGACATGCCGTTCGAGGCGGGGACGGTGACGCCCACCGCCTTCGCGCCGGGCAGCCGGGCGTCGAGCCAGGCGGTGAGCCGTCCGGCGAGCTCCTCGGGATCCCGGGTCGTGGTGCGGGGGCGCCGCGGTGTGGTCATGGCTGCCGCCTTCCTACGGTGCGACCGACTCGAAGCCGGTGAAGCCGCTCGGGTCGTGGCGCCCGAACGAGCCGTGCTCGAAGATGCCGTGGCCGGTCTCGCCGTCCAGCCGGAAGCGGGCCGCGTGGTCGGTGACGCCGTACGCGGCCCGGGGGTGCGCGGACAGGTCGGACAGGTCGTAGGCGCGGCGGTCGATCCAGGCGGGGCCCTGCCAGGTGCCGTGCTGCCAGTCGTCGGCGGGCGGGTAGCCCGCGCCGACGGCGAGCGGGGTGGAGGTCAGGACCTCCACGTCGAGTTCCAGCGGCTTGCGCGGGTCGCCGAGGTGGATCAGGGCGCGTTCCGGGTGGCGGGTGCCGGTGCGGTAGCCGATCTCCGCCCGGGGCCAGCCGAGCTGCCGGTCGCGCCGGCCGGGCCGGACCAGGGTCGCGTCGTTCAGCGAGCGGTGGCCGTCCGCGTCCTCCTGCACGATCACCATCAGGAACCGGTCGTCGAAGCGGACCGGGCACCAGATCCAGTGGAAGCCCTCGGTCGGGTGCTCCTCGGCGAACCGCCCGCCGTCCTCCCCCGGCAGGGGCCGCACGCCCCAACTGCGGTCGCGGGTGCCGGTCCACTCCCCCGGCCGCAGGCGGATCTCCTCGCCGCCGACCCTGATCCAGCCGACGCACCGCCCCGCCTGCACGAACCGTTTCCCCTCCAGTGTGAGCCGGGCACCGCGCCGCTGCTGGTGGTGCGGCTCCCACAGGGCCGGGAAGTCGGCCGACCAGTGGATCTCGTACGACAGGCCGTCGGGGTCGCGCGGATCGGCCTCGCAGCGCAGCAGGAAGTCCCGCAGCGGCCGTTCGACATGGGTGCGCAGCGGACCGACCGCGAGCCGCATACGGTCCTCGCCGAGGGCGTCGGAGGCGCGCACCGCGTGCAGGGTGTCACCGACGCGCAGGGTCGCATAGGCGTCCATCACGCCGACGTTGGGGTAGACACCGAGCCCGGTGATCAGCAGCGCGCGTCCGTGGTGGTCGAAGACGTGGAAGATGCTGCGGTCGTAGGCGTTCCGGTCCCCGGTGGCGACGTGCTTCATCGACAGGGGCACCTGATGCACGGGGTAGTCGTCGAGCGGCACCGGACGGTCGTCGGGCACGGCAAACCTCCCTGGACGCAGTGCAGTTGACGGTACGTCAGGTCTGCGTCGGCGACCAGGGGCCGGACCGGGCCGGCCGTGAACTCACGCTCGATTCCGGCGGGCGGTGACCTGGCCCCGCGTGCCCGCGTTGCCCAGGCATGACCCCCACCTACACCGCGACCGGGCGTCAGCTCCCAGCGTTCGTACCCGTGCCGGCAGAATCGCTTCCTCGGCTTCCCGGACCGCCCGCCCCGCAGGTCCCGGACCCGCCCATCTACCGGGACCTGATGCACGCCTGGAGCACGCGCGGCCGGACCGTGCCGGGGCGCCACGACCCGGAGTGGATCCGGCTCGCGGCGCCCCTGGTCAGGCCGGGTCAGTTCAGCGCGTCTCCGGACCCGCGAGATGACGTGCGATGACCATCCGCTGGATCTGGTTGGTGCCTTCGACGATCTGGAGGACCTTGGCCTCGCGCATATAGCGCTCGGCAGGGAAATCCGACGTGTAGCCGTAGCCACCGAGGACCTGGACGGCGTCGGTGGTGACCCTCATCGCCGTGTCGGTGCAGTGCAGCTTCGCCATGGCGGCCTGCTTGGCGAACGGCCGGCCGGCGTCGCGCAGCCGCGCGGCGGCCAGGTACAGGGCGCGGCCGGCCTCGATCTGGGTGGCCATGTCGGCGAGCATGAAGCGCAGGCCCTGGAAGTCGGCGATGGGCCGACCGAACTGCCGGCGCCCGGCCGCGTAGTCGACCGCCTCGTCGAGGGCCGCCTGGGCGAGCCCGATCGCGCAGGCCGCGATGCCGAGCCGCCCGGAGTCGAGGGCGGCCAGCGCGATACCGAAGCCCTGCCCCTCGTCCCCGACGCGCCGGGCGTCCGGGACCCGCACCCCGTCCAGGTGGACCTGGGCGGTGGGCGAGCCCTTCATGCCCATCTTCTTCTCGGGTGCCGCCGCGCTCAGCCCCTCGGCGTCCCCGGGCACCAGGAAGGCGGTGATGCCGCGGGCGCCCTCCTCACCGGTGCGGGCCATCACCGTGTAGAAGTCGGCGACCCCGCCGTGCGTGATCCAGGCCTTGGTGCCCGTGATCACCCAGTCGTCGCCGTCGCGGACCGCCTTCGTGCGCAGCGAGGCGGCGTCGGAGCCGGAGGAGGGCTCGGAGAGGCAGTAGGCGCCGAGCAGGCCGCCGCCCAGCATCGCGGGCAGATGCTCGACCTGCTGTTCCTTCGTGCCGTGGGTGGCGAGGGCGTAGGCGGCGAGGGTGTGGACGCTGACGCCGAGGCCGACGGTCAGCCGGGCCGCGGCGAGTTCCTCCAGGACCTGGAGGTAGACCTCGTACGGCTGGTCCCCGCCGCCGTACTCGGGGTCGTAGGGCAGTCCGAGCAGGCCGGACTCGGAGAGCAGGGTGAAGACCTCGCGCGGGAAGCGTCCGGCGTCCTCCTCCTCGGCCGCGTGCGGGGCGATCTCGCGCTGCGCGATGTCGCGGACGAGCGAGATCAGATCCCGGGCCTCGTCCGTGGGCAGTTGACGGTCCACCGGCTGCGGGGCGCGGTCGGGCATGGCGACGCTCTCCTCCCTTTCGGGGCGCTGCGGCGGACGTGCGCCGAGGGTGGGGCGGCTCCGCCGGGTCTTACGGGTGCCCGGCCGATGGTCCCGCTTCCGGGTCACGGATAGCTGCTGACCAGCGGCCTTGCGCTGTGAGTATGCCCGATCGGCGGCACCGAGTCACCGGTTAACGACCGCTTACTTCAGGAAACCCCGAACACCCCGGATTGGTCCGCACCATTGACCCAACTGGTCTAGTCCTCCTAACCTGACGGATCAACGCCTCATCGCGTTCATGCCAATCGGCGCACGTCACCCTCTCCCCCACGAGGAGACATCCCGATGCGAACTCCCCACCGCCCCCGCGTCCGGTTCCGGGCGCTCGTCGCCGCGCTGTGTTCGGCCGTCCTCGGCGCCGGACTCCTCGCCGGTGCCGGCAGCGCCACCGCCGCCGCCCCGGCGGCCGAGCGGGCGGCCGGCTCCAAGGTCGTCGGCTACTTCACCGAATGGGGCACCTACGACCGGAAGTACCACGTCAAGAACATCCAGACGTCCGGCTCCGCGGCCAGGCTCACCCACATCAACTACGCCTTCGGCAACGTCACCGGCGGCAGGTGCGCGATGGGCGACGCCTACGCGGCGACCGACCGGGCCTACACCGCCGCCGAGTCGGTGGACGGCGTCGCGGACACCTGGGACCAGCCCCTGCGCGGCAACTTCAACCAGCTGCGCAAGCTGAAGCAGCGCAACCCGGGCCTGAAGGTCCTGTGGTCGTTCGGCGGCTGGACCTGGTCGGGCGGCTTCGGCGAGGCCGCCCGCAACCCCGCCGCGTTCGCCCGGTCCTGCTACGACCTGGTCGAGAACTCCCGGTGGGCCGACGTCTTCGACGGCATCGACATCGACTGGGAGTACCCCAATGCCTGCGGTGCCACGTGCGACACCAGCGGCCGGGCCGCGTACAAGAACCTGATGGCCGCCGTACGGGCCGAGTTCGGCTCCGGCAACCTGGTCACCGCGGCCATCCCCGCCGACGCGAGCCCGGGCGGCAAGATCGACGCGGCGGACTACGCCGGCGCCGCGCAGTACGTCGACTGGTACAACCCGATGACGTACGACTTCTTCGGCGCCTGGGACGCCACCGGCCCCACCGCCCCGCACTCGCCGCTGACCTCCTACTCGGGCATCCCGAAGGCGGGCTTCCACAGCTCGGCGACCATCGCCAAGCTCAAGGGCCTGGGGATTCCCGCCGGCAAGCTGCTGCTCGGCATCGGCTTCTACGGACGCGGCTGGACCGGCGTCACCCAGTCCGCGCCCGGCGGCACGGCCACGGGCCCGGCGGCGGGCACCTACGAGCAGGGCATCGACGACTACAAGGTGCTCAAGTCGAAGTGCCCGGCCACCGGCACGGTGGGCGGCACCGCGTACGCCAAGTGCGGCAGCAACTGGTGGAGCTACGACACACCCGCCACCATCGCGACCAAGATGACCTACAAGAACCAGCAGGGCCTGGGCGGCACGTTCTTCTGGGAGCTGAGCGGCGACACCGCGAGCGGTGAGCTGATCAAGGCGATCAACTAGTGCCGCGTCAGGCGACGTTTGCCGGTCGAGGAGCGGCGTCCGGTGCGTGATCTCGGCGCGCCGGCCGTGAGTCCTCGTACTGGATGTACTCGGGCTCTCGGCCGGTGCGGCGAGTGGGGGCACCTCCCACGCCTTTCAGGCAGTGGGGGAGCGTGCCGGGCGTCGCGACGGGGCGAACGTTGCCTGCCACGGCACTAGCTTTCGGGCACGGTGACTCGGGGCGGGGGTCCACGGACTTCCGCCCCTCGCTCACGCGTCGCGCCGGGCGGGCTCGGGAGCCGGGTAGCCGGAGTCGAGTTCCTCGATCGCGCGCATCGTGCCGCCGAGGGTCCTCACCAGCAGTTCGCGCATCGTGTCGCGGGAGAGCTCGGGACGGTCGATCCAGTCGAGGGCGGCACCCTCGACCCCGCAGACCCAGCCCAGCAGTCCCATCCGCGCGACCGGGGCGATCTCCCGGTCGCCGTAGGCCCCTTCGGCGATGGTCAGCACGATCGCCTCGCGCACGCCGTCGCGGATGGCCTGCACCTCGGTGTCGAAGCCGACGCCGCCGCTGACGATCGTGCGGTACGCCGCGTGGTTGTGCTCGGCGTAGCGCAGATAGCCGTCGATGGTGCGGTGGACCCGCTCCACCGGCGGGAGTTCGAGTCCGCCGGCCGCGAAGGTGACCAGGTCGTTGACCGAGTCCTGGACGATGGCCAGGTAGTAGCCGCGCTTGGACTGGAAGTAGTAGTAGATCAGCCCCTTGGCGACATGGGCCTGCCGGGCGATGTCGTCCATCGAGAGCGCGTCGTACGACGTGTCGGCGAACAACTTCCGACCGATGGCGATGAGCTCGGCGCGGCGCGCCAGCGAACGCTCGGTGCCACGCGCCCGGGGACGGGACGCGTCGCGCTGTTGACTGATATTCAATTTCGACCCTGGTTCCAACGGGCGGCGGGACATCCGCAGTATGGCAGGTCCGCTCCCGGGGTCAGCTCACAGCAGTCCGAGCTGGGTCACGAGCATGGCGAGCACAACGACCAGGGTCCAGCCCATGACGTGCTCGACGATCTTCGGGCCGTCCTCGCGGGGGCCGCCGGTGCGTACGCGGACGGCAGTGGCTGATTGTGCGGTCATGTCGTCTCACTGATGTCGTGCCTGCAGAGGACCCTCCCCGACGGCTCCCCACCGATCTGTCCACCTTGCCACTTCCGGCGGCTTTTGCGGCGGAGACGTTGGTCACAGCCGAAGGCCCCCGGAGCGCTCCGGGGGCCTTCGAGGAGCGGTTCAGCGCACCCCCACCGCCGCGAGCGCCTTGCGCTGGCGCGCGGTCGGCTGCGCCGGGAAGTACAGGTAGCAGACGCCGCCGGTGCCGGAAGCCACGTTGCCGGAGGCGTTGTACCGCTTGGTCCGGAGCCAGATGTTCTCCCACTCGCGCCGCTTGTAGACGCGCCGCACCGCCTCGTTGCTCGGCGAGGCGGGGTCGTTGGCGATCACGTCGCCGTCGGCCGTGAAGCCGATCACGGTCATCAGGTGGCCGGAGGTGCCGTAGCCCGCTCCGGTCAGCTCCGAGGCGAGGAACGACTGGGACGTTATGGCCGGGATGCCGGCCGCGATCAGCGTCTCCAGGTCGGTGAGCGAACCGAGCCGGGTGACCACGCCCTGCAGCCCCTTGAAGGTGGCCGCGTAAGCCGCGTTGAAGGGCCAGTTGCCGCAGCCCGCGTACTGGTGGTCGTACGTGGACCGGGCCGCGTGGCACACCTGCGGATCGGCGTAGGTCGGATCGACCCAGGCCAGCTGCTCCGCGGTGAGCCGGCCGCCCCAGTACTCGACGATCATCTGGGAGGAGGTGGGGCTGCACCAGGCCTCGCCACCGTTGTCGTACTCGGGGTACTGGCCCTTGTGGATCTCCTGCGAGAACCTCGGGACCAGCAGCTCCCCGGCGACCCCGGGCGTGGAGGCGGGGACGGTGAAGCGGTCGGGCACGTCCGAGCCCATGGCGCCGAGCCGCCACACGGTCGGGGTGAGCTTCGTGCCCGGCTTGCGGTACAGCGTCAGCCGCAGCCGGTAGGACGTCAGGCGCAGCCCCGAGGCGGGGTCGTCGACGGCGAAGGTGTCCGTCCAGATGCTGCTCCTGCCGTCGCTCTGGTCGTCGACGGAGGTCCGCAGGATGTCCTGGTCGCCCGCCGCCCAGCGGCCCATCACGTACCAGGGCGTGTCCGTGCCGTCGGAGTAGGTGCCGCGCAGTTCGACCTGGATCCAGGTGCCGGCCGGGGTGTGCGCGTTCCACGAGGGGATCGCCTCGGTGGAGGGGACCGTGAGCCGGTGGACCGGGGAGGTCCAGGTCGCGTACTCCCACGTCGACGTCCGGCCGGTGTGGGGGTCGGCGTAGGCGACGGTGCCTGCCGGGGCGGCGATCACCACACCGGGACGGACACCGGCGACGGCCCGGGTGCCCTTGGCGGTGCCGGCGCGCCAGTCGGCGTACGTGATCCAGGTGCGGTTGTCCACGGGGCGGGCCGGGGCCCCGGCGGGGACCGCGCCGCGGGCCGGCGCCGGGTCGTCGGCGTGGGCCCGCGGGGCGGCCACCGCGGGACCGGCACTGCCCGCCACCGCGGCCACGACCGCGGCGGTCAGCAGGGTTCTGCGGGACGGCTGTTCGGCTCTGCTCATGGGCGGAAGACTCCCAGGGTCCGGGTCGGAGGCGGGTCCGGTGCACGCTTGCGTGCGCCAACTATGGCCGCGGGAGGGCGGTACTGCCAGCACTTCGATGCATGCCGCGCTCACCAATATTGGTCGAGACCACTGGCATGACCTGGATCGGAGCATGCCGGAGCGCAGGCGATGATGGAGGCGTGCCGTCCCCTCGCCCCGCCCCGCGCCCCGCGTCCCGCCCCCCGCTGCCCGACCTCGCGCGCACCCTGCGCGAGCTGCCCGCGTCCTGCGGCCCGGTCCGTCTGATCGGTGTCGACGGACACGCGGGCTCCGGGAAGACCACCCTCGCCGGGCGGCTGGCCGAGGCGCTCGGCGGTGCGCCGGTGCTGCACCTGGACGACATCGCGAGCCACGGCGAACTGTTCGCCTGGACCGGCCGACTGCTGCCCCAGGTGATCGAACCGCTCGGCCGCGGCGCGACCGCGCGCTACGCGCCCTACGACTGGCGGGCCCGGCGCTTCGGGCCGCCGCGCGCGCTGCCGCCCGCTCCGGTGGTCCTGATCGAGGGGGTCGGCGCGGGCCGCCGCGCCCTGCGCCCCCATCTGGCGCACCTGCTGTGGCTGGAGGTGCCTCATGAGGAGTCATGGGCGCGCGGGCAGTTGCGGGACGGGGAGGAGCAGCGGGAGTTCTGGGCCGGGTGGGTCGAGGCGGAGCGGCGGCATTTCGCCGAGGACCCCTCCCGGCCGTTCGCCGACCTCTTGGTGCGGCAGGTACAGGAGGGGTACGAGGTGCTCCGGGGACCCTCCGGGCACCCTGGTCCGGACCAGTAGGTCACACACGGTGACGGACCGTCGGCAATGTGCTGAAGTTGTGAAGACCCTTGCGTCGGAACTCGGCCGACTGCCCCAACTCCGCTTGACCGGGGGGCCGTACAGGACTTACGTTCTCAATGTGCGGCCCGACGAGGCCGCCGTCAGACGCGAAGCCCCCGGTTGTTCCCCCGTGATCGGGGGCTTCGTTCTGCTCTCTTCACCCCTTTCGGGCGCTCCGGGGCGCGATCCGCTCACCCTCGGTCACCATGCGCGTGTGCGCCCCGTCTGCTCCCACCTCGCCGAACGGCCCGTGCGGCACCCTTCGACCGGCACCGACCCGCGGGTACGATGCCCTCGGTGCGACCTGCGGACGGCTGCTCCGCGCACCGTTGCAACTCCGGTCCGCGGCACGACGGTTGGACCGAGTGGGTCGGCGGGCGACACCCGGCGGCGAACCAGCGGGGGCACGGTTTGTGGGGGGACGTGATGGACTTCGGCACGCAGGGCCCCGAGGCCCCGGCCGACCTCGCCTGGCTGCGAGGCGTGGATGCCTACACCATGGGCGCGTATCCGCAGGCGGAGGAGGAGTTCCGGACCGCGGTGCGGCTCGATCCCGGGATGGCCGACGGCTGGCTCGGACTGCACGCGCTGCGCGTGGACACGACGACCGCGCTGCTGCGGATGTTCCGCCACCGTGAGCGCTTCGGGGAGCAGCGCAGCCGCCACCGCCGGGCCCTCAACTCCTGGTACTGGCTGGGCTGGTGGGTGCAGCCGGTGCTGGAGAACCCGCGCGACCTGCTGCTCGCGCACGCCTCGCACTGGCTGGACGGCCGGCACGTCCCGGAGCTGGATCGCGCCCTGGCGGGCCTGCCGCCGGTCGACACCGATCCCCACGTCCGCTTCCTGCACGCCTGCCGCGCCTACCTCGTCAAGGACTGGGAGCAGCTGGTACGGCACACCGACTCGCTGATCAACGATCCCCTGCTCGGTATCGAGGCGGGTCTGTTCGGCGGCATGGCCCGGGTCCGGCTGGAGATGTACGGACAGGCGGAACCGCTGCTGTCGGCCGCCCTGATGCGCTGCCGCAGCGAGCAGCCGCAGCGCAAGGAACTGCGCTACTGGCTGGCCCGGGCCCACGAGGGCACCGGCCGCTCGGCCGCCGCGCTCCCGCTGTACCGCGCGGTGCACCGCGTCGACCCCGCGTTCATGGACACCTCGGCCCGGCTCGCGGCGATCGCCGAGGGGGACGGGTACGACGACGCCACCGGCCTCGCCGCGATCACGCTCACCGGGCCCGGGGACGGCATCGACGGGCCCGACGGACTCGACCCGCTCTACGGCACCGACGTGCGCGACCTGAGGCTCTCCGAGCCCGGCCCGCCGCCGACCGGTCCCGTGCCCTCCGTCGTCGACCCGACGGTGCGGGAGAAGACCACCGTGCCCTCGTCGTCGCTGCCCGCGGGCCCGACCGACCCGGCCTTACTCGAGGAGGCACTCGCCGAGCTCGAGCGCATGGTGGGCCTGGAGCCGGTGAAACGACAGGTCAAGGCGCTGTCCGCCCAGTTGAACATGGCCAGGTTGCGGGCCGGTCAAGGGCTGCCGGTGCAGCCGCCCAAGCGCCATTTCGTCTTCTCCGGGCCCTCCGGCACCGGCAAGACCACCGTCGCCCGCATCCTGGGCCGGGTCTTCTACGCCCTCGGCCTGCTCGGCGGTGACCATCTCGTGGAGGCGCAGCGGGCCGACCTGGTCGGCGAATACCTGGGCCAGACCGCGGTGAAGGCCAACGAACTGATCGACTCCGCCCTCGGCGGGGTCCTCTTCGTCGACGAGGCCTACTCGCTGTCCAACTCGGGGTACGGCAAGGGCGACGCCTACGGCGACGAGGCGCTCCAGGTGCTGCTCAAGCGCGCCGAGGACAACCGCGACCACCTCGTGGTGATCCTGGCAGGCTATCCGGAAGGGATGGACCGCCTCCTCGCGGCCAACCCGGGCCTGTCCTCCCGATTCACCACCCGCGTCGACTTCCCGTCGTACCGCCCCCTCGAACTCACCTCGATCGGTGAGGTGCTGGCCGCGGAGAACGGCGACGCGTGGGACGAGGAGTCCCTGGACGAACTGCGGTCGATCGCCGGCCACGTCGTCGACCAGGGGTGGATCGACGAGCTGGGCAACGGGCGGTTCCTGCGCACGCTCTACGAGAAGAGCTGCGCCTACCGGGATCTGCGGTTGTCCGCGTATCCGGGTGCGCTGTCCCGGGACGACCTCGCGACACTGCGCCTTCCGGACCTGATGCAGGCCTACGGCGAGGTCCTGTCCGGCCGGGGCCCGCAGGATCCGTCGCCCATGTGAGCGCCCCCGCCGTCCGCCGGGGCGGCGCGGCGGTGCCCCGACCGGTGCGGACGCGCGACGCCGCCCGCACCGGTCGAGGCCACCGCTCAGCCGGCCAGTACCTCCGTCGGCGTCCCGCTGGTCCGCGGCTCCGGCATCTCCCGGTGCGCCGGATCCCGCACCTCGCCGACCAGCAGCTCCAGTACGTCCTCCAGCGCCACCAGACCCAGCACCCGGCCCGACGCGTCCGTCACCTGCGCGAGGTGGGTGGCGGCACGGCGCATCACCGTCAGCGCGTCGTCCAGCGGAAGCTCGGGCCGCAGCGTCGGCATCGGCCGCCACAGATGCTGCGGCACCGCGCGTTCGGAGTCCTCCAGGTCGAGCACGTCCTTCACGTGCAGATAGCCCATGAAGGCGCCGTTGTCCGCGGCCACCGGGAAACGGGAGTAACCGGTGCGTGCGGTCAGCCCGACGATCCGGCCCGGGGTGACCGACGGGTTCACCGTCACCAGCGACTCATGCCGCAGGAGCACGTCGGTGACCGGTCGCGAGCCGAGCTCCAGGGCGTCCTCCAGGTGCTCGGCCTCCTCCGGGTCGAGCAGACCGGCCTGGCCGGCGTCCTCCACGAGACGGTTGAGCTGCTCGCTGGTGAAGACCGCCTCCACCTCGTCCCTGGGCTCCACACGGAACAGCCTGAGGACGGCGCGGGCGCAGGCGCCGAGGGCGACGGTGATCGGACGGCACAGACGCGCGAAGGCGACCAGACCCGGCCCGAGCCACAGCGCCGCCTTCTCCGGAGCCGCCATGGCCAGGTTCTTCGGCACCATCTCGCCGATGACGAGGTGGAAGAAGACCACCGTGGCGAGGGCGATCACGTACCCCAGCGGGTGGACGACCGCCTGCGGCAGACGGATCCACTCGAAGAACGGTTCCAGCAGGTGCGCCACCGTCGGTTCGGCGACCGCGCCGAGGGTCAGCGAGCAGACGGTGATGCCGAACTGCGCCGCGGCCATCATCTGGGGCAGCCGCTCCAGTCCGTACAGCACCTGCCGGGCCCGGGCGGTGCCGAGCGGTTCGATCTGGCTGCGGCGCACGGACACCAGTGCGAACTCGGCGCCGACGAAGAATCCGTTGGCCAGCACGAGCAGCGCGGCGAGCAGGAGTTGGAGCACGCTCATCGCACGGCCTCCATGACGGGCGCGGCGGCCTCCGCGGCCGGGACCGTGCGGACCAGCCGCACCCGCTCGGCCCGGTAGTGCCCGACCTGCCGCACGGCCAGCCGCCAGCCGGGCAGCTCGGCCCGGTCGCCGACCGCCGGGATCCGGCCCAGCAGGTCCGCGACGAGGCCCGCGACGGTCTCGTACGGGCCGTCGGGCGCGTCCAGCCCGATGCGCCGCAGGACGTCGACCCGGCAGCTGCCGTCGGCGTCCCAGGCGAGGCGGCCGTCCTCGGCCGGGGCGGGGGCGAGTTCGGGCTGATCGGCCAGCAGGTCGTCGTGCTCGTCCCGCACCTCGCCGACCAGTTCCTCGACGATGTCCTCCAGCGTGACCACCCCGGCCGTGCCGCCGTACTCGTCGACGACGACCGCTATCGGCTGCTCGCTGCGCAGCCGGACGAGCAGCGGCCGGACCGGCAGCGTCTCCGGGACGAGCAGCGGCGGCCGGGCGATCCGGCTCACGGGGGTGCGCAGCCGGGCGGCGGCGGACACGGCGAGGGCGTCCTTGAGGTGGACCATCCCGATCACCTCGTCGATCTTCTCCCGGTAGACCGGGAAGCGGGACAGACCGGTGGCGCGCGTCAGATTGACCACGTCCTCGGCGGTCGCCGAGGACTGCAACGCGCTCACCTTCACGCGCGGCGTCATGACGTGCTGCGCGGTCAGCTCCCCGAGGGACAGCGTCCGTACGAAGAGGTCCGCCGTGTCCTGCTCCAGGGCGCCGGCCCGGGCGGAGTGCCGGGCCAGGGAGACCAGCTCGCCGGGGGTGCGCGCGGAGGCCAGCTCCTCGGCCGGCTCCACGCCCAGTGCCCGGACCAGGCGGTTGGCGACCGCGTTCAGGGCGGCGATCACCGGCCTGAACAGCCGTGCGAAGGCGTGCTGCGGGCCGGCCACGAAACGCGCGACCTGGAGCGGACGGGACACGGCCCAGTTCTTGGGGACGAGTTCGCCGACCACCATCTGCACGGCCGAGGCCAGCAGCATGCCGACCACGACGGACACGCCGGGCACCGCACCCTCGGGTATCCCGACGGCCGTGAACGGTCCGTCCAGCAACCGGGCCAGCGCCGGTTCGGCGAGCATGCCGACGACGAGGGAGGTGATGGTGATGCCGAGCTGGGTGCCGGAGAGCTGGAAGGACAGCTCCTTGAGGGATTCGACGACCCGGTGCGCGCGCCGGTCGCCGTCGGCGGCCGCCTGCTCGGCGTCCGGGCGGTCGACCGTCACCAGGCCGAACTCCGCGGCCACGAAGAAACCGTTGGCGAGGATGAGCAGGAAGGCGGCTGCCAGGAGCAGCAGGGGGATGTTCATGATGCCGCCGCCCGTGCGCTGTGTCGGCAGGGGGCGGCGCAGGTACTACAGGACGATCCGTCCATCGCCGGAGGGAGTCACTCCTCGGGTAGCAGGAACCCCCGCGCACCGTCCGGCACAACAGGGGCGGAGGCGCATCGAGAACGCCTCCGCCAACAGATTAATCACGACTGCCGTGTCAACGGCAGGGTGAATGCCCCGATGTCAACCGTGATGTTCGTCAGGATTTCGCGCCGGAGCCGCGGGCGACGTGCCCGGCCCGCGCCTCCACGAGCGCGCGCAGCGCGCCCGCGTCCGCGATGGCCTGCTGTTTCCCGATACCCGGCTGGATACCGATCGCGGCCAGGCTGGTGCCGTCGCTGAGGTCCAGGAAGGCCCAGGGATCACCGACTCGGAGGTTCACCTGGATGATCTCCGCCCACTCCAGACGGCGGGTGCCGGCGAAGTTGACGACGGTGACGCCGGACTCGTCGGCCACGACCTTGGGCCGGGCGAGCACGAGCACCCCGCCCGACAGCAGTACGGCCGTCAGGACGAAGCTGAGCCGCTCGCCCGGGCCGAGCTTGTCCAGCAGCAGCGCCACCGCCGACACCGCCACGAAGATCGCGGCGGCCGCGGTGAGCAGCACGGCACGGGTGCGCACCGGGCGGAAGGTCACGGGCAGTTCGGGAAGAGAGGTCTGATCCGGCATGGCTGGGGCCCCTCAGAGACGGCAGGCGTGGATGGCGGTGGTCAGGATGGCCCGCGCGCCGATGGCGTACAGGTCGTCCATGATCCGCTGGGCGTCCTTGGCGGGCACCATGGCGCGCACGGCGACCCAGCCCTCGTTGTGCAGCGGCGAGATGGTCGGGGACTCCAGGCCCGGCGTGAGCGCGACGGCCTTCTCCAGCTGCTCGACCCGGCAGTCGTAGTCCATCATCACGTACGTCCGGGCCACCAGGACGCCCTGGAGCCGGCGCAGGAACTGCTGCACCTTGGGCTCCTCCGCGTCGGCGCCGACCCGGCGGATCACGATCGCCTCGGACTTCATGATCGGCTCGCCGATGACCTCCAGGCCCGCGTTGCGCAGCGAGGTACCGGTCTCGACGACGTCCGCGATGACCTCGGCGACACCGAGCTCGATGGCGGTCTCCACGGCACCGTCGAGGTGGACGACGGCGGCGTCGATACCGCTGTCCGAGAGGTGCCGGGCGACGATGCCCTCGTAGGAGGTGGCGACCGTCAGGCCCTTGAGACCGTCCACGCCGTCCGCGGTGCCGGGCTTGGTGGCGTAGCGGAAGGTGGAGCGGGCGAAGCCGAGCGGCAGGATCTCCTCGGCCTTGGCTCCGGAGTCGATCAGCAGGTCGCGTCCGGTGATGCCGACGTCGAGCCGGCCGGAGGCGACGTAGATCGCGATGTCGCGGGGGCGGAGGTAGAAGAACTCGACCTCGTTCTCCGGGTCGACGATCCGCAGTTCCTTGGACTCGCGGCGCTGCTGGTAGCCGGCCTCATGCAGCATGTCCGCCGCAGGGCCGGACAGGGAACCCTTGTTGGGGACGGCGATGCGCAGCATGAGGTCGGCTTCCTTTGCTCTGGGACGTGCGTGGGGGTGGTGGGGCTTCAGAGGTGGGCGTAGACGTCGTCGAGGGAGATCCCGCGGGCGACCATCATCACCTGGACGTGGTACAGCAGCTGCGAGATCTCCTCGGCGGCCGCCTCCTTGCCCTCGTACTCGGCGGCCATCCAGACCTCGGCGGCCTCCTCGACGACCTTCTTGCCGATCGCATGGACCCCCTTCTCGACCAGCTCCGCGGTACGGGAAGTGGCGGGGTCTGCGTGGGCGGCCTTCTGCTGGAGCTCGGTGAACAGCTCCTCGAACGTCTTCTTGGACATGGTGGCGCCCACTTTACGCGTTCGGCCGCCGGGCCTAACGCCACGGTTCGGATACTGAGCGGAGCGCGGCCGCCGTCACCACCGCCGCCGTCACCGCCTCGTGCCCCTTGTCCTCGTTGGAACCCTCCAGGCCGGCCCGGTCCAGGGCCTGCTCCTCGGTGTCGCAGGTCAGCAGGCCGAAACCGACGGGGACGCCGGTGTCGACCGAGACCTGGGTCAGGCCTTGGGTGACGCCCTGGCACACGTACTCGAAGTGCGGGGTGCCGCCGCGGATGACGACGCCGAGGGCGACGATCGCGTCGTAGCCGCGGCCCGCGAGGGCCTTGGCGACGACCGGCAGCTCCCAGCTGCCGGGGACCCGCAGCAGGGTCGGCTCGTCGATGCCCAGGTCGTGCAGGGCGCGCAGCGCGCCGTCCACCAGTCCGTCCATCACCTTCTCGTGCCACTGTGCCGCGATGACGGCGACCCGCAGGTCCCCGACGTTGCGTACGGACAGTTCCGGTGCGCCCTTGCCGCTCACGTTCTCTTGTCTCCTCGGTGTGTTCTCACTGGTTGCCGCAGGCGGACACGGTGGTCGTGTCCAGCCAGGGCAGGTCGTGCCCCATCCGGTCCCGCTTGGTGCGCAGGTAACGGAGGTTGTGTTCGCCCGCCTGCACGGGCATGGGCTCGCGGTCGGTGACCTGGAGTCCGTGCCGCAGGAGGGCGTCGGTCTTGTCGGGGTTGTTGGTCATCAGACGCACGCTGCGCACCCCGAGATCGGTCAGGATCTGCGCGCCGGCGGCGTAGTCCCGGGCGTCGGCGGGCAGGCCGAGTTCCAGGTTGGCGTCGAGGGTGTCGCGCCCGCGCTCCTGGAGCTCGTAGGCGCGGAGCTTGGACAGCAGGCCGATCCCGCGGCCCTCGTGTCCGCGCAGATAGACCACGACGCCCCGGCCCTCGGCGTGGACGCGCTCCAGAGCGGTCTCCAGCTGGGGGCCGCAGTCGCAGCGCAACGAGTGGAAGACGTCCCCGGTGAGGCATTCGGAGTGGACGCGGACGAGGACGTCCTCGCCGTCACCGAGGTCGCCGTGGACGAGCGCGATGTGCTCGACGCCGTCGAGGGTGGACCGGTAGCCGTACGCCGTGAACGTGCCGTGGGCGGTGGGCAGCTGCGTCCGGGCCTCGCGGCGGACGGTGGGCTCGCTGGTGCGGCGGTAGGCGATCAGGTCCGCGATGGAGATGATCGTCAGGCCGTGCTTGCGGGCGAACGGGATCAGCTCGGGCAGGCGCAGCATGCGGCCGTCCTCACCGGCGATCTCGACGATCGCGCCGGCCGGGCGCAGACCGGCGAGCCGGGCGAGGTCGACGGCGGCCTCGGTGTGGCCGTTGCGGACGAGCACGCCGCCGGGCCTGGCGCGCAGCGGGAAGATGTGGCCGGGGCGGACCAGGTCGCCGGGCTCGGCCGTGCCGCCGGCGAGCAGTTGCAGCGTGGTCGCGCGGTCGGACGCGGAGATGCCGGTGGTCACGCCGTGCGCCGGGGAGGCGTCCACGGAGACGGTGAAGGCGGTCTTCATCGACTCGGTGTTGTCCTCGACCATCTGCGGCAGACGCAGCCGGTCGAGTTCGTCGCCCTCCATCGGGGCGCAGATCAGGCCGCGGCACTCGCTCATCATGAAGGCGACGATCTCGGGGGTCGCCTTCTCGGCGGCGATGACGAGGTCGCCCTCGTTCTCCCGGTCCTCGTCGTCGACGACCACGACCGGGCGTCCGGCCGCGATGTCGGCGACGGCCTGCTCGACCGGGTCGAGGCTGAGGTCGTCGAGGTCCTCGGTGCCGTAGAGCGCCGGGGTCGCGGGAGTGGCGCGGTGGTGGTCCTCCCAGGAGCCCGGCTCCGGGACGGCCTCGTTGAGGGTGGTGGTGGCAGACGGGCGGGCGCTCATGCCGGCGCTCCTTCCAGGACGGGCCGCGCGTCCTTGCGGGAGCGCAGCCACCAGTCGCGCATGCCCCACAGGACGAGTGCGCCGTAGATGACGTAGACGAAGCCGGAGAAGGCGTAGCCGTTGGCGAAGTTGAGCGGCACGCCGACCAGGTCGACGAGCAGCCAGGCGAACCAGAACTCGACCATGCCGCGCGCCTGGGCGTACATGGCGACGATCGTGCCGACGAAGATGTAGGCGTCCGGCCAGGGGTCCCAGGACAGCGACGGGTAGGCCTTGAAGATCAGGGCCACCGCGACCGTGCCGGCGGCCGCGGCGGCGATCATCGCCGCACGCTCGCGCCAGGTGGCGAAGCGGACGGATATGCGGCCGTCCTCGGCCCGGCCGCTGCCGCGGTTCCACTGCCACCAGCCGTACAGCGCGACGGCCATGACGACGACCTGTTTGCCGGCGCTGCCGGCGAGGTGGCCGTAGAAGGCGGTGAAGAGGATGACGCCGGACAGGAACTGCACCGGCCAGGTCCACACGGAGCGCCACCACCCGAGGGCGAGCGCGATCAGCCCGAGGATGTTGCCGACCATGTCCGACCAGATGATGTGCTGGCCGAACAGGACGAAGGCCTCGGAGTCGAGCCGGCTCACCGCGCCGCTCCGGGTGAGCCGAGGAGCCGCTCGACGTACTTGGCGATGATGTCGACCTCGAGGTTGACCGGGTCGCCGGGCTGCTTCAGACCGAGGGTGGTCAGCGCGAGGGTGGTGGGGATGAGGCTGACGCTGAAGTGGTCGGGGCCGGCCTCGACGACGGTGAGGCTGATGCCGTCGACGGTGATGGAGCCCTTCTCGACGACGTAGCGCGCGAGGTGGTCGGGGAGGGAGATCTTCACGATCTCCCAGTGCTCGGACGGCGTGCGCGCCAGTACGGAGCCGGTGCCGTCGACGTGTCCCTGCACGATGTGCCCGCCGAGGCGGGCGCCGACGGCGGTGGGGCGTTCGAGGTTGACGCGGGAGCCGACGGTGAGGGCGCCGAGGCTGGAGCGGTCGAGGGTCTCGGCCATGACGTCGGCCGTGAACTCGTCGCCCTCGTGCTCGACGACCGTGAGACACACACCGTTGACGGCGATCGAGTCGCCGTGCTTCGCGTCCTCGGTGACTACGGGGCCGCGCAGCCGGAAACGTGAGGCGTCGCCGAGGTTCTCGACGGCCGTGACTTCGCCCAGCTCTTCGACGATTCCGGTGAACACTTCCCGGGTCCTCCTGCCTCTTCGGGCACGGACTCCGGGGCTGTCGATGACGACAGAATGAACGGACGGCGACACCGGGGGCGACGCCGGACGGCACCCGTCACCCTGGACGAGCACCTACGGCGGCGCGCACGAATGCCCGCCCGCCGCGCACTGCCTCCCATCCGGACTTTAACCGTCGGTCCAGGAATTTCACCTGGTCAACCGGCCGCTGGAGGCGACCGGGTCGCGGACTGTAACCGCCGGTTCGGACTTTCACCGACCCCGGAGTGCGCTGCTTCTGGTACACGGCCAGTCTGCCACGCCTGATCGACGTCCATGCGGGCGAGGGGTGTGGAGTGGCTCACAGGCCGTTCCGCTGGACTTCTCGGACACTCCGGAACGACCCCAACTCCCTTACCGACACGCCCGGTTGAAATTGGTCCATACCTATTGACGTGCTGGTCTAGTCCTCTTTATGGTCTGCGCAACTTCCGCGGAGAGGAACTGACGATGCTGTCCCCCTGCCCGGCGGCACGGAGTTCCGGTCCGGCCACGACGATTCGGCGCCGGGCGACGCCAAGGACCGGGCCGGTCCGAGGACTTCGGTGGTGACGGTGACGCCGACCGCGTCCGACGGCACCGGGCAGTGCACGGCTCCGGCCCGGACCGTGACGGCGGAGCACGGCGGGAGGAGGAGCAGGGTGGCCCGTCGCGGGCACTCGTGGAAGGCCGAGTGGTGGACGAGGGGCCGGGAGCCCGGCGCCACCGGCGAGTGGGGTCCGTCCGGAACGGGGCACCCGCAGACCCCGTGAGACCGGCCCGGCGGCGGTGACGACGGCCCTTGCCCGCCGCCGGGCCTCCCAGCCGTGCGCCGACGACACGCTCCAGGGCCTGTCGTCACCTTGCTGTCGTTGCCCGAAGGGCGGCCCCGCGGCGTCCGGTGCGTGCTCCGGGGGTCCCCCGGCCGGAGGCTGGGAGAGTGCCGGGCGGAAGTCCTCGAACTGGACGAACTCGGGCTTTCGCCCGCTGCGGCGAGCGGGGGCACCTCCCACGCCCTTCAGGCACTGGGGGAGCGTGCCGGGCGTCACGGGGCAGACGGGAATTCGACGACAGGCCCTAGCGCTCAGGGGGTGCGAACAGTTCGTCCTGGGCGTGGTCCCGCGCGGTCAGCAACGCCCCGCGCAGCACCGCGCCACCGCCCAGCACCCCCGCCCGCACCTCCGTCACCAGGGGCGACATCCGTCTCAGCCGCTCCCCCACGCGACCGGCGAGCACGGCACCGCCGGCCTGCCCGATCTCACCGCCGAGCACCACGCATCCGGGGTCGAGGACAGCGACGACAGAGGCGGCGCCGATGGCCAGGCGATCGGCGAGGACATCGAGGAACCGGTCGGCCCGGTCGCCGGGTGCGCCGGGCCGGTCCGGGCGCGCGCCACCGGGGCCGGCCTGCACCGTCTCGACCGCCGCGCGCACCAGGCCCGCCGCCATCGGTTCGGGTCCCCGGGCGGCGAGGGGCACCCCGTACTCCAGCGCCAGCCCGGCGATCGCCGCCGACCCGGCCAGTGAGTGGAAACCGCCTTCGCAGTCGGTGGCCGACGGCAGGCCCTCCGTGCCCGGTACCGGGAGGAAGCCGATCTCGCCGGTACCGCCGGAGGCGCCGCGGCGCAGCGCGCCGTCGAGGACGACGGCGGCGCCGGTGCCGTGGCCGAGCCACAGCAGCACGAAGGTTTCCCGGTCCCTCGCCGCCCCGTCCCGCTGCTCGGCCAGCGCGGCGAGGTTGGTCTCGTTCTCGACGATGACCCGGGCCTCGGGCAGCCGTTCCTGGAGGGCGGCGACGAGGCGGCGGTGCCACGCGGGCAGGCCGGAGGAGTCGCGGAGTTCGCCGGTGGCCGGGTCGATCAGGCCGGGCGCGCCGATGCCGACGGTGTGCAGCCGGTCGGCCCCCGCCTCCTTCGCCGTACGTTCGACGAGGGCGACCGCCTGCTCCACCGCGGGTCCGGTCCCGGTGTCGCCGCCGATCGGCACGGACGCCTCGGCGAGCGCCTTGCCGAGCAGGTCGGAGACGACCACGGAGACGCCCTCGGTGCGCACGTCCAGCGCGGCCAGATGGGCCCGGTCGGCGACGATCCCGTACAGCTTCGCGTTCGGCCCGCGCCGCTGCTCCCCGGCCTCCCCGACCACGGCGATCAGCCCGGAGGCGGTGAGGCGCTCCACCAGGTCGGCGATGGTCGGCCGGGACAGCCCGGTCAGCTGCTTCAACTGTCCGGCCGTCAACGAGCCCTCCTGCTGGAGCAGTCGCAGGGCGAGCCGGTCGTTGATGGCCCGGGCGGTGCTGGGGGATGCGGGCATGCCGGGATCCTTCCAGATCGGCGGGGCCGCGTCGGGGACGGGCCGCCGAGGGTCCCCTATCTATCAGGCAGGGTTCCTGATAGTTTACCGCCGACCATGGTGACGCAGCGACATGACAAGGGGCGGGAACAATGAGTGACGTGGTCCGCGAGCACCGCGAGGTGAAACACGCCCGGTACGCGGTGGCCGCCGTGTTCGCCGTGCACGGCGCCGTCACCGGTTCGTTCGCGACCCGTGTGCCGTGGATCCAGGACCACGCCTCGGTGAGCGCGGGCCAGTTGGGACTCGCGCTGGCCTTCCCGGCGCTCGGGGCGTCGCTCGCGATGCCACTCGCGGGCCGGATCAGCCACCGCTTCGGCGCCCGTACGGCGCTGCGCGGACTGATCGCCCTGTGGACGCTGTCGCTGACCCTGCCGTCCCTCGCTCCCGGTCTGCCGGCGCTCTGCACGGCCCTGTTCGTCTACGGCGCCACCGCGGGCATGGCGGACGTCGCGATGAACGCGCTCGGTGTGGAGGTGGAGAACCGCCTCAGCCGGTCGATCATGTCGGGCCTGCACGGCTGGTGGAGCGTGGGTGCCCTGGTCGGTTCGGCCGGCGGCACCCTGGCGGCGCACCTGGAGACGGACGCCCGGCTGCACCACGCCCTGGCGGCCGCCGTCCTGACCGTACTGGGCCTCGTGGCCTGCCACTGGGTGCTGGACCTCCAGCCGACCGAGGACGAGGAGCCGCCGCCCCGGTTCGCGCTGCCGCCGAAGTCGGCGGTGCTGATCGGCGCGATCGGGTTCTGCGCCGTGTTCGCCGAGGGGGCGAGCCTGGACTGGTCGGCCGTCTACCTGGAGGACGAGCTCGGCAGTTCGGCGGCTCTCGCCGCCGCCTGCACCACCGGATTCACACTCACGATGGCGCTGGCCCGGTTCGCCGGCGACCGGGTGGTGGACCGCTTCGGCGCGGTGCGCACGGTCCGCTGGAGCGGCGTGCTCGCCGCCCTGGGCGGGCTGCTGATCGTCGTCGCGGACCACCCGGCGGCGGCGATGACCGGCTTCGCGCTGATGGGCCTCGGCATCGCGGTGGTCGTACCGCTGTGCTTCGCGGCGGCGGGCCGCAGCGGACCGAACCCGAGCCAGGCCATCGCGGGCGTCGCGACCATCACCTACACCTCGGGCCTGATCGCGCCGAGCGCCATCGGCTCGCTGGCGCAGGCGACCAGCCTGGTCGTGTCGTTCGGCCTGGTGACGGCCCTGGCGTGCGGGCTCGCGGTCTTCGCGGGCGTCCTGCGCTCGAGCGGCCGGCAGCACCCGAAGGTCGGTCAGGCGAGCGCGGCGGTCCCCGACCCGCGGGCCTGACACGCTCCGCACGGCGCCGGGCGGAGCGTCCCGGCGCCGACCCGGACGAGCAGGGGCGTGCCGTGCCCGTACGTCGCCTCTCCCCCACCGGACGCTCGGGTGGCCGAAGCACCCCTGGCCTGCCATGACAATGGTCCGGACTGCACGTACGACGAAAGCGACACCCCATGGATCTCGGCGTCCGCTGGAAACTGCACGGCGACGGACGCACCCCGGCACCGGGCGCGGTGGTCCGGCCCGACGAGCGGCTGTCCTGGCCGCGCACGGCCGGACTCGGTGCACAGCATGTGGTCGCGATGTTCGGAGCCTCGTTCGTGGCGCCGGTCCTGATGGGCCTGGACCCCAACCTCGCCATCATGATGTCGGGCGTCGCCACGATCGTGTTCCTGCTCGCCACCCGCGGCCGGGTGCCGAGCTACCTCGGCTGCTCCCTGTCCTTCGTGGGCGTCGCCGCCGTGATCCGCGCGCAGGGCGGTACGAGCGCCACGGTGACCGGCGCGGTCTTCGTCGTCGGCGTCGCGCTGTTCCTCGTCGGTCTGGCGGTGCAGCGGTTCGGGGCGCGGATCATCCACGCGACGATGCCGCCGATCGTCACCGGCGCGGTCGTGATGCTGATCGGCTTCAACCTCGCTCCGGTCACCGCGTCCACGTACTGGCCGCAGGACCAGTGGACCGCCCTGCTTGTCATGCTGTTCACCGGTCTGGCCGTCGTCTGTCTGCGTGGTTTCTGGTCCCGCGTGGCGATCTTCCTCGGCCTCGTCTTCGGCTACGGCATCTCCTGGGTCCTCGACCGGGTCTTCGGCCGGATCCACTCCGTGGACGCGAGCGGCAAGGTGACCGACCACTGGCGCCTGGACCTGTCGGGGGTCGCCGACGCCGACTGGATCGGGTTGCCGACCTTCCACGGCCCGTCCTTCGAGTGGTCGGCGATCCTGGTCGCGCTGCCGGTGGTCATCGCGCTGGTCGCGGAGAACGCCGGCCACGTCAAGGCGGTCGGCGAGATGACCGGCGACCCGCTCGACGACAAGCTCGGCACGGCGATCTCGGCCGACGGCGTCGGCTCGATGCTGTCCACCGCGGTCGGCGGCCCGCCCAACACCACGTACTCCGAGAACATCGGAGTGATGGCGGCGACCCGGGTGTACTCGACGGCCGCCTACTGGGCCGCCGCCGGCTTCGCCCTGCTGTTCGGTGTGTGCCCGAAGTTCGGCGCGGTGGTCGCGGCGATCCCCGGCGGCGTGCTGGGCGGCATCACCGTGATCCTCTACGGCATGATCGGCCTGCTCGGCGCGCAGATCTGGATCAACGCCGAGGTGGACCTGCGCAATCCGCTCAACCTGGTACCGGCCGCGGCGGGCATCATCATCGGCGTCGGCAACGTCAGCCTGGAGTTCGGCGACAACTTCTCGCTCAGCGGCATCGCGCTCGGCACGCTCGTCGTCATCACCGGCTACCACGCGCTGCGGGCCTTCGCCCCCGCCCACCTCAAGACGCAGGCACCGCTGCTGGACGAGGGCACGTCCCGCTACGACGAGGGGGATCAGCGCGCCAAGTCGTAGGCGTAGTCCGGTGCGAAGGTGCCCGGCGCGCCCTTGCAGCCGTCCGACTCGCCCGGCAGCTTCACCCACAGATAGGCGTCGATCCGCGCCTGGCCGGTGGCCGGCGTCGGGGCCTGCCCGATTTTTCGTCCCGCCGGGTCGCACCACTCTCCGTCGGCCGGGGCGCCGTTGCCGTTGCGGCTGGTGTCGATCACCGCGCCCAGCCCTTCGGGGCCGCCCAGGGCGTCGAGCACCCGGCGGTCGTAGGCGATCTCGTCGGCGGTGCGGTGGAAGTTGGAGACGTTGCTGAAGATGCCGTCGGAGGAGTCGGGCGAGGCGGCACCGGCCTGTTTCAGCAGTTCCGCCTGCCTGGCGGCCGGGTTCCAGCCCGAGTGGCCGGCGTCGTAGTAGACCCGTGCCCTGGGGTTGGCGGCCTTCAGGACGCGGCCGGCCCGGGCCAGGGAGGCGAACCGGTCGGCGCGGTCCGCCGCTGACAGGCAGCCGGCCTGGGCGACCGAGTCGGGCTCCAGGACGACGATGACCTCCCCGGAGCCGAGGCCCGCCGCGAACCGGTCGATCCAGGCGTCGTAGGCGGCCAGGTCCGGCGCCCCGCCCTGGGAGTGGCCGCCGCAGTCGCGGTTCGGGACCGCGTACGCCACCAGGACCGGCACCCGGTCCTGCGCGGCGGCACCCGAGGTGACGGCGGCGACCCGCGAGGTGATGGTCGCGGGCGTGAAGTCGGCGAACCACACCGAGGCCGGCCGGCCCGCGATGCGGGACTCGATGACCGCCCGGCGCGGGTCGCCGGGATGGGCCCGGACCCAGTCGAGGACCTGGGACTGCGGGTGGCGGTAGAGGCGGGTGCCCGGGACGGCCGCCTGCCGCCGGGTCCCGGTGCCGGAGGCGGCCGTGGCGGTCACCTTCCTGGAGGCGGCGGCCGAGGCGGTGTCCGCCGGGGAGGGTGTCACCGAGGGCGACGGGGACCGGGACGGCACGACGGGCAGCGGTTCCGACCGTGTCGAGGCGCCGGCCCCGGACCCGCCCGCGCGGTCCGCGCCGGCGCCGTCGTCGAATGCGGTCAGCATGCCGCTCACGGTGCCGGCCGCGACCACGGCACAGGCCGCCGCGAGCATGGCGTTGCGCCGGGCGGCCCGTCTGCGCTCGGCCCGGCGGGCGGCCAGGCGCCTGGCACGTAAGCCTGACACGGTGCTCGGTCCCCCTCCCCGGTGCGGCGGCGCGTTCCCCCGTTCTGGGGAAGCGTCGGGCCCGCCGGCACCCGTGCAAGCCTAGGACTGGGACGCTGCCCCCATGACGCAGTTGGAGCAGTTCGCCACTCCCGTCGACGGCGTGGTCGCCCGGATGCGGGCGCTGGACGCGGCCCTGCCCGCGAGGGACGGGGTCGCGGTGTTCAACCGCGTCTACCTGGCCGTCACCGAGGCCGTCGACCGGCACATCGACAGCGGGCGGTTCGCGGACGCGCGGGCCGCGATCACGCTGGACGTACGGTTCGCGGAACGCTATCTCGCGGCGGTCGACGCGGCGGCGCAGGGGCGCCGCCCACCGGCCTGCTGGCGGCCGCTGCTCCAGTTCCGCCGCCATCCCGGCGTACGCCCGTTGCAGTTCGCGCTCGCGGGCATCAACGCGCACATCGGCCACGATCTCGCGCTCGCCGTGGTGGACGCCTGTCGTACGCTGGACTGCGAACCGGCCGAGCTGGAGGACGAGTTCGACCGCGTGGGCGACCTCCTCGTGACGCTGGAGGAGCGGGTCCGCGAAGATCTGATGCCGGGTCCCGACCTGCTCCAGATCGCCGACCCGCTGACCCATCTGCTCGGCTCCTGGAGTCTGGACCGCGCCCGCGACGCCACCTGGGCCGCGGCGCGTGCGCTGTGGGCGCTGCGCCGCCTCCCGGAGGTGGCCGAGGAGTTCACCGACCGCCTCGACGCGGCGGTCGGCTTCGCGGGCCGGATGATGCTCACCCCGCTGCCCGACTGACCTCCCGGACCACCTGCCCGACCGCGGCTCGCCCGGTCAGTCCTCCGGCAGCTCCACCGGCGCGATCTCGTCGTAGACGTCGCCGGGGCCGGGGTTGGACCGGTCGGTCTCCCCGCCGAAGTGGTGCATGACGCCCCAGACCGCGTTCAGCGCGGTCTGGACGGCGCCCTCGGCCCAGCCGGCCGTCCAGGAGATGTCGTCACCGGCGAGGAAGATGCCCCGCTTGTCCTCGGGCAGCCGGTCCTGCATGAAGTGGGTGAACAGGCGCCGCTGGTAGCGGTAGTGGCCGGGCAGGTTGGCCTTGAACGCGCCCATGAAGTAGGGCTCGTTCTCCCAGGAGACCGTCACCGGGCTGCCGATGATGTGCTTCCTGATGTCGGCCTTCGGATAGATCTCGCCGAGCGACTTCAGCATCACCTCCATCCGCTCGTTCGCGGACAGCGGCAGCCACTTCAGGCTGTCGTCGCACCAGGTGTACGACAGGCAGATCACGGCGGGCTTGTCCGGGCCGTCGTCGAGGAGGTAGGTCCCGCGGGTCATGCGGTCGGTGAGCGTCATCGACATCACGTCGCGACCGGTGGGGTTCCCGTTGTCGTCGACGGCCTCGTCCAGCCAGAACGGCCGGTCCACGGGCACGAAGAGCTTGCTGGACTCCATGTAGTGGGTCCGCTCGATCGCCGTCCAGTGGTCGATCGGGAACAGCGAGTCGTCGCAGGCGATCTTCGACAGCAGCATCCAGGACTGGGCGGTGAAGATCGCGGCCCGGTAGGTGCGGATGTCGCCGGCCGCGTCGGTGACCGTGATCCGGTTGCCCGCGGTGCGGTTCAGACGGGTCACGGCCGGGCGGGGCTCGCCACCCTCGTGCAGCGTGGCCAGCGACGTGCCGTACGGCCAGTGCACGATCTTCCCCGGCGCGCGCTCCCACAGGCGCTGCGGCAGCTGCTGGGAGCCGCCGACGATGCCGCGGTGGTGGTCGTCGGCCTCGGTGTAGACGACCCGCAGGATCTCCAGGATGGAGTTGGGGAAGTCGGTGTCCCAGCCGCCGGTGCCGAAGCCGACCTGGCCGAAGATCTCGCGGTGCCGGAAGGACTTGAAGGCCTCGGAGTCGCAGAGGAACCCGTAGAAGGTCTGGTTGTCGAGCTTCTCGACGAGCTTCGCCCAGATCTCACGGATGCGCGGGACGTCGCGCTCGCGCATCGCCCGGTTCATGTCGGAGAAGTCGGCGCCCTCCTCCAGGCACTTGTTCCAGGCGGCGGCGACGTCGCGGTAGACCTGCGGCAGGTCGTCGATCGTCTCGGCGTAGTGCGACTCCCCCTTCAGGTCGACGACGGTCGAGGGCGTGGCCTCGGCCAGGGGGTTCGGGAAGGGCCGGGTCTCCAGGCCCACCAGGTCGATGTAGTGCTGGAGGGCGGTGGAGGACGGCGGGAAGCGCATCGCGCCCATCTCGGCCGTCAGTGACGGGTCGCAGCCCTCGAAGCCGACGGTGCGCAGCCGTCCGCCGATCCGGTCCGCCTCGTAGACGACGGGCTTCAGGCCCATCTTCATCAGCTCGTACGCGGCCACGATGCCCGACAGGCCGCCGCCGATGACCGCGACCTCGGCGCCGTGCTCGGTGGCGGGTATCTGGCCGATGCCCGCCGCGTGGGCGAGGTAGTCGTCGTAGGCGTACGGGAAGTCCGGGCCGAACATGGTGATCGGCGGCTGCTGCTCGTCGGTGTGCTCGACGGCGTTGGGCACCGTGGACGTCATGGGGTACGGACTCCTTGCGCGATGGAACCGGGGGTGGGGCTCAGACGAGGGACCCGTAGAGGCCGGGGCGGCGGTCCTCCAGGTACGGGTTGGCCGCGCGGGACGCGGCCAGGAAGGCGGGGTCGACATCGGCGAGGACCAGTTCCTCACCGCGCCCGGCGCGGGCGCGGGCGACCCCGTCGGGGCCGGCCAGGGCGGACAGCCCGACGAACTCGAACTCGCCCTCCGGTCCGGTGCGGTTGACGTACGCGATGTACATCTGGCTCTCGAAGGCCCGCACCGGGACGAGGCTCTCCGCGACGAACTGGAACGGGTGCATCTGCGCGGTCGGCACCAGCAGCAGGTCGGTGCCGGCCAGGGCGTGCGCGCGCACGTTCTCCGGGAACTCCACGTCGTAGCAGATCATCAGGCCGACCCGCAGACCGTCCAGCTCGGCCTGGACGACCTGCTGGTCACCCGGTGCGAAGTGGTCGCGCTCGAAGCAGCCGAAGAGATGGGTCTTGCGGTAGTTGGCCAGGCGGGTGCCGTCGGCGGAGATGAGCTGGGCGGAGTTGTGCACCGCGTGCGGGCCGCGCTCCGGGTATCCGTAGGCGATCGCCACGCGGTGCCGGGTGGCGATGTCGGCCACCGCGTCGGCGGCGTCGCCGTCGGCGGGCTCCGCGAGCCGGGCGACGTCGTCACCGATCGCGTAGCCGGTCAGGAACATCTCCGGCGCGACGAGCAGCCCGGCACCGGCCGCGGCGGCGCGGCCCGCGGCCTCGTCGAGGACCTTCAGGTTCTCGACGGCGGAGCCGGGGCGGCCGGAGCTCTGGAGCAGGGCGGTGCGCATGCGTGATCCTCACCGGGCGGAATGGTTGTGGGGGCCACGTAGACGGTAC
The DNA here is from genome assembly GCF_003261055.1 of Streptomyces cadmiisoli. Classification (NCBI taxonomy): domain Bacteria; kingdom Bacillati; phylum Actinomycetota; class Actinomycetes; order Kitasatosporales; family Streptomycetaceae; genus Streptomyces; species Streptomyces cadmiisoli. The sequence goes on along the minus strand of NZ_CP030073.1, from coordinate 7,132,166 downwards.
GGGCGGGGGGTACCGCCGGACAAGAAGAAGCCGTTGCGCGCCGGTGGGCGGATCGTTGCGTCGGGGCGGGCCGGCGCGGCGATTCGTTGCACGCCGGTTCACGGCACGGCGCCGCCACGGGCCCGGCGGGCAAGCTGAGGGGAACGGGAGCGCGCGGGCTGAGCGGGACCGGGGCCCGGCCGAGCGAGGGCCCGGCCGAGCGGCGCCCGGGTCGGCTCGTGGTGCCGTCGCCCGCGTCGTCAGAGCTCGCGCAGGCGCGCAGCGATCTCCCGCAGGATCTCCGGGTCGGTGGCCGGGTCGTCCGTGGCGGCCCACCGGGGCGGGTCGACGCGCACCAGTCCGGCCTCGGCCAGATCGCCGAGCAGCACCCGTACGACGGTCAGCGGCAGGTCAGCGTCGGCGGCGAGCTCGACGACGGGCCGGGGGCCGCGGCGCACCAGGGCGAGCAGCGCGGCGCGGGAGTGATCGGATCCCGGCCGCCCGTCGTCCTGCGCCACCGCGGTGACCTGCGACAACAGGTCGATGGTGTGGCGGCCGGAGGGCCGGGTGCGGCCGCGCGTCACCATGTAGGGCCGCACCATGGGCCCGGTCTCGTCCTCGTACCAGTGCTCGTCGCTCACGGCCGGCTCAGGGGTCGTCGGTGCCGGCGGCCGACCGGACGGCGGCCTCGTCCGCTTCCTCGTCCGCCCCGTGGTCCGTCGCGCCATCCGTCTCGGCGTCGAGCGGCGCGAGCACCCCCTTCGGCAGCAGCACCGCCGCCGTCGTGCCGCCGTAGGGCGATCCGCTCAGCGTGACCTGGATGCCGTGCCGGGCGGCGAGCCTGCCCACGACGTACAGCCCGAGCCGCTCGTGCCGGGTGGGGTCGAAGTCGTCCGGGCGGGTCAGGGTGCGGCGGGCCAGGTCCAGCTGCTCGGCGGACAGGCCGAGACCGCGGTCGTCGACCTCCAGGACGAAGCCGCCGCGGGCCGCGCGTCCCGTGCGCATGGTGACCCGGGTGTGCGGCGGCGAGAACATGGTCGCGTTCTCGACCAACTCGGCGACCAGGTGCGCGACATCGGCGACGGCGTCCGCGGCGACCCCCAGCCGCTCCATCGGGGGCACCTCCACGCGCGCGTAGTCCTCGATCTCGCTCACCGCGGAGGAGACGACGTCGGCGACCGGGACGGGCCTGCGCCATCTGCGGCCGGGGGCCGCACCGGAGAGGATGATCAGCCCCTCCGCGTGCCGGCGCATCCGGGTGGTCAGGTGGTCGATCCGGAACAGCTCCTCCAGGACGTCCGGATCCTGGGTCCGCCGCTCCAGCGTGTCGACGAGCTTCAACTGCCGGTGCACGAGTGCCTGGTTGCGGCGCGCGATGTTCAGCAGTACGGCGTCCATTCCGCGCCGCAGCGCGGCCTGCCGGACGGCTGCCTCGACGGCCGCGCGCCGCGCGGCGTCGAAGGAGCGGCCGACCTGCCCGATCTCGTCGGTGACCGCCTCCGCGCCGGTCAGGGGCAGCGCCTCGACGGCGGCGTCCACCTCCTCCCCGGCGCTCAACCGCGCCATCACATCCGGCAGTTGGCGTGCCGTGAGCACGTCGGCGGCGTCCCGCAGCGCCTCCAGCCGGCGTGAGATGCGCCGGGCTCCGCGCAGCGCCTGCCACAGCGAGAGGCCCACCGCCACCAGGCCGAGCACTCCGACGGCGACCGCCCTGGCCAGCTCCCGGTGGGCGAACGCCCGGGCGCGCTCGGCGGCGTTCACCGCCGACTCGGTGCACAGCAGCATGTAGCGCTCGACCGCCCGGTCGGTGGTGGTGCGCCAGGAGCCCGCCGCCACGGCCTCGCCCGCGCCGTCCGCGCCGGCCCGCAGCAGCGCGTCCTCGCTCGCGGTCAGCTCCCGGTACAGGTCGCCGCGCCGGAACTCCTCGAACAGCGCCCGTGAGTCGGCCGGCAGATCGGGCACGTAGGTCCGCTCGAACACCCGCCGGTGCTCGACGGTCGCGGTGAGCGTGTCGTACTGCCGGTCGGTCAGGGTACCCGCGGCGCGCGCCCCGGCGACCAGCGCGTCCTCGCGTGAGACGAACTCCCGCACCCGGACCAGCTCGGTCACGACCTGCGCCTCCCGCGCCAACTGCCCGGCCTGGCGGGAGGTGAGCGAGGACTGGACGTCGAAGCCCGGCTCCACCAGCGCGCCGAACTCGTCGACCGCGCGGTCCCAGGTGATGTCCCGCGACAGCACGCGCCGGCGCAGGCTCTCCAGCGCCCCGGAGGATTCGGCCACCGCGTCCAGCACCTGCCGCTGCCGGCCGGAGAGCCGGTCGCGGTCACCGTCGCGGATCGCGTCGCGCATGGCGCCCACGGCGCGGTCGGTGCGGCGCTGCTGCTCCAGGAGGTCCACGGCGGTGTCCGTGCGGTGTCCGGCGCCCAGGTAGGCGGCCGACAGCCGCCGTTCGATCTGGATCTGCCCGACGGCGGTGTCCACGGGGGTGCCGAAGTCCTCGTAGACCCCCTGGACCCGTACCAGCGCGCGCAGTTCGCCGGTGACGGACCACATCGCGAAGCTCCACAGCGCCAGCAGGGCGATCACCGGCGCGACCGCGAGCGCCACGATCCGCGCTCGCACGGTGGTGGGACGGCCGATGGGCCAGCGCATGGTCTCCCCAGGGCGACAGGACGGTCGTATGGCTGGAGCAAACGGTTACCCACCGGTACTACCCACCGGTAGCAAGCCGCGGCACAACCTACGGGATGCCGCCCGAGGACCGCAATGGCCGTCTCGGCACGGCCCGCACCTCACCGCGGGCGCCGGCGCGCCACTCCGCCGAACGCCACGACCAGCGCGGTCACCAGATACGGCAGCGCGAACACCGCGAAGGCCGTCCCGTGCGCGCTCGCCGAGGCGACGGCGGAGTAGCCGCCGAACACGGCGATCGTGGCCGTCTCGGTGCCCAGGCCCGCGACCGAGGTCAGGGTCGCCCGCCCGGTGTCGTCGATACGTCGCTGGAGCCGCGCGTCGGCCAGCACCCCGGCGAGCTGGAACCCGCCGAAGGCGACCGCCACCAGCCCGAGACCGGCCGGGGTCCCGGCCGAGGCCCCGACGGCCAGCGCGAGTCCGGAGCCCGCGAGCAGGCCGGCGAATCCGGCCCGGCCGAGCCGTTCGCCCGGACCGGCGAGCAGACTTCCGACGGTCGCGCCCGCCCAGATCAGCAGGAGCACATAGGGGGCCACCGCGGCCGGCACACCGGTTTCCCGCACCAGCAGCGGTGTGTACTCGTCGAGGGCGCCCCATACGGAACCCACGGCGGCGACCAGCAGGAGCACGCCCCGCACGGACCGGTCGGCGCGCACGTCCGCGAGCCCGGCGCGCAGTGTGCCGGCCCAGCCCGCGCCGCCGCTCACCGCGGCCCGGTGTTCGGGGAACCGTGTCGCCGCCGCCGCGCAGAGCAGGCAGGCCAGCACGCTCGCCGCGCCCACGGCCGGATGGCCCCCGGCCGCGAACACCGGTCCGGCCAGCCCCATCGCGGCCATCACGGCGACCAGGCCCGCCGCGCGGGCGCGGCCCATCACCCGGGCGTAGCTCTCCGCCGCGCCCAGTCGGTCCAACTCCTCGTGGACCAGCGCCTCCAGGGCGCCGGAGCCGAGTGCGCCGCCCGCGCCCCACAGGACGAAGCCGAGCGCGAACGCGGCGTACGAGGGGGCGAGCACCCACAGGGCGAAGCCCGCGGCGGTCAGCAGCGGTCCGGTCCACAGCAGCAGCCGGCGCGACACGGCGTCCGCCAGCGCGCCGGAGGGGACCTCCAGGAGCACCCCGGTGAGCGACCACAGCGCGAACAGGGAGGAGATCTGCCAGACCGACAGCCCGGCGTCGCTGAACAGCAGCGCGTACACCGGGTAGAGCAGGACGAAGTCGTCCAGGAACGCGTAGGCGTAGAGCGGCCGCGTCACCCGGCGGGTGTCGGGCGCGGCCTCGACGGGGAATCAATGTCGCCAGGTCATACCGGCGATGCTACGCGGGGCCCCTGCCCCGGCCCACCCGTTTTACGTCGGAGACCCGGACGAGAACCGGCGCAGCAGGGGCGAGAGCACCAGCACGGACTTGGTCCGCTCCACGAACGGCTCCCCCGCGATCCGCTCCAGGACCCGCTCGAAGTGCCGCATGTCGGAGGCGAAGACCTGGGCGATCGCGTCCGCGTCGCCGGTGACGGTGGACGCCGCCACCACCTCCTGATAGCGCTCCAGACCTCGTTGGATGGTCTCCGGTGAGGTGTTGGGCCGGCAGTGGATCTCGACGAAGCCCTCGGTCTCCCAGCCGAGCGCCGACGGGTCGACCCGTACGGTGAAGCCCGTGATGGCGCCGGTGGCCCGCAGCCGGTCCACCCGCCGTTTGACGGCGGGCGCGGACAGGCCGACGAGTTGTCCGATGTCCGCGTAGGAGCGGCGGGCGTCCTCGGCGAGGGCGTGCACGATGCGTTCGTCGAGATCGTTCAGCACTGCGGGTGGTTCACTTCGCTTCAGATGTGGCGAGACGGGACCGGCGGTGGCCGTAAGGGAAGTAGAACACGAGACCGGCGGCCGTCCGGAACCCGACGACGACCCAGGTCACGGTGTCGGGGCGCAACATGTCGCGGGTGCCGGGCACACGCACGGCCCCCGCCGTCCCGGTCGACGGGAGGGCGGGGGCCGCGCGCGGCTGCCGTCGGGTCAGCTCCAGCTGGCGTGCAGCGGCTTGCCCTCGGCGTAGCCGGCGGCGCTCTGGATGCCGACGACGGCCTTCTCGGCGAACTCCTCGAGGGACGCGGCACCGGCGTAGGTGCAGGAGGAGCGGACGCCCGCGATGATCGAGTCGATCAGGTCCTCGACGCCGGGGCGGGCCGGGTCCAGGAACATGCGGGACGTCGAGATGCCCTCCTCGAACAGGGCCTTGCGGGCGCGGTCGTACGCCGACTCCTCCGAGGTGCGGTTGGCCACCGCGCGGGCGGAGGCCATGCCGAACGACTCCTTGTAGAAGCGGCCGCCCGCGTCCTGCTGGAGGTCGCCGGGCGACTCGTAGGTGCCGGCGAACCAGGACCCGACCATCACGTTGGACGCGCCCGCGGCCAGCGCCATCGCCACGTCGCGCGGGTGGCGGACACCGCCGTCGGCCCAGACGTGCTTGCCGTACTTCCTCGCCTCGGCCGCGCACTCCAGCACGGCGGAGAACTGCGGCCGGCCGACCCCGGTCATCATGCGGGTGGTGCACATCGCGCCCGGGCCCACACCGACCTTGATGATGTCGGCGCCGGCCTCGATCAGATCGCGCACACCCTCCGCGGAGACGATGTTGCCCGCGACGATCGGCACCCGGGGGTCGAGGTCGCGCACCAGCTTGATGGCGCTGATCATCGACTCCTGGTGGCCGTGCGCGGTGTCGATCACGAGCGTGTCGACGCCCGCGGCGAGCAGTTCCTCGGCCTTGCCCGCGACGTCGCCGTTGATGCCCACGGCGGCGGCGACCCGCAGCCGTCCGCCGGCGTCCGTGGCCGGCGTGTAGAGCGTGGCGCGCAGGGCGCCCGTGCGGGTCAGGATGCCGGCCAGCCGGCCCTCCGGGTCGACGGCCGGGGCGTAGCGCCGGTTGTGGTGGTCGAGCGTGTTGAAGGCCTCGCGCGGGTCGATGTCGGCGTCCAGCAGCAGCAGGTCCTTGGACATGACCATTTCGAGCTGGGTGAAGCGGTCGACGCCGCTGAGGTCCTGGTCGGTGACGACGCCGATGGGGCGCTGCTCGTCGTCGACGACCACGCCGGCGTTGTGCGCGCGCTTCGGGAGCAGGGACAGCGCGTCGGCGACGGTCTGGTGCGGGGCCAGGACGATGGGGGTGTCCAGGACCAGGTGACGGCCCTTGACCCAGGTGACGACCTCGGTGACGACCTCGTTCGGGATGTCCTGCGGGATGACCACGAGACCACCCCGGCGGGCCACGGTCTCGGCCATGCGCCGGCCGGCGATGGCGGTCATGTTGGCGACGACCAGGGGAATCGTGGTGCCCGTACCGTCCGGGGAGCTGAGGTCCACACCCTGACGGGAGCCGACGGCGCTCCGGCTCGGCACCATGAAGACGTCGTCGTACGTCAGGTCGTACGAGGGCTGGATGTCGTTGAGGAAACGCACGTGCTGCACATCCCGGTCGATCAGAGGTGGCCCCCGGACAGGTCAGCCCGGGGGAAGAGCACGTACTTCATTCTCCCATGACGACCGGAATGCGATGCCCGGTCGTTTCGTCCAGGCAGGTCAGAGATCCTTTAGGAGGTTCCTCCGAGAGCGAGGCTCACGGTGAGCGACGGGGTCCGTTCCACCGCTTCGGCGAAGACCTCCTCGGCGATCCGCCACTCGTCGGGCCGGGCCGTCGCGTACGGCCGCCAGTCGCGGACGACCACCAGCAGCCCGCGCTCCACGGCGCCCTCGGGCCAGAGGGTGTGGTCGGAGAGGCTGTCCACCAGCGCGTCCCAGTTGCGGCCGAACCAGTCGGGCAGAGCCAGCGTTCTGGCGCAGCGGTCCATCAGACCTGCCTTGTCCATGACACCTTCGAGGTCGAGGGTGACCACGATCTCCGTCATCTCAGCACCGCCCTGAACGACTCGTAGTGATCGTCGGTGTAGTAGACCTCGCCGCCCCGGCCGGTGACGATCCGCCGGGCTCCGCGGTCGGGTGAGCCGGGGGTCTCGACCGTGTACTCGCGGTAGTAGCCGCGTTCCCGCCGCGGCAGCAGCCGTTCGAAGTTTCCGAAGACCGTGCCGTCCCGGTCGTACGGGAACGGGCCTCCCCTGTCGATGAGCTCAAGGGTCTCGCGCGCCTCGGCGGGCAGGTCGGCGGCCCGGACCGTCGGCAGGCCGTCGGCCCCGACCGTCGTCGGCGCCTGTGCGCAACCCGCGAGCAGTACGGCCAGGACGCCGGCCAGCGCCCGGAGGACGAACCGCAGCACCATGCCGCCGATGCTGCCACGGCCGTCCCCTTCCGGCTCTCCCTCAGGGTCCGTCCGGGTCCGCCCGGTTCAGCGCGGGCCGCGGCGCGGGGCCGGCCGTCATCAGGTAGTCGGCCGCCGACGTGTCCGTGACCAGGCTCGTGACGAGACCCGACCGCAGGACGGCGTCGATCGCGGCCGCCTTGCGCTGACCGCCGGCGATCGCGACGACCTCGGGGATACGGCGGAGCTGGTCGGCCTTGACCGTGATGCACCGCTCGCCGAGGTCCCGGCCGACCCGGCGGCCGTCGGAGTCGAAGAGGTGCGCGGACATCTCCGCCGCCACACCGAGCGAGGCGTAGTGGGAACGCTCCTCGTCGCTGAGCATGTCGTGCACCGTCGAGATGCCCGGCTCCCAGGAGCCGATGGAGACACAGGCGACCGTGACCTTGTCGAAGTACTCGAAGGCCCGCGCGATCCCGGTCTGGTGGCGCAGCGCGGCCGCGGTGGCCGCGTCGGGCAGCAGCATCGGCGCGTAGATGGGATGGGCGTCGCCGCCGGAGACCTGGGCCGCCCGTCGCACCGCCTCCACCGAGCCGCGCTCGGCGGTCCCCGCGTCGTACACACCGGTCAGCTGGACCACCGTGCACGGCGGGAGCCGGTCGAGGGCGGCCGCCATGTGGATGGTCGACCGTCCCCAGGCCAGGCCCAGGACGTCGCCCTCGTTGACGAGTTCGCCGAGCAGGTCGGCGGCCACCTCGCCCAGATTCTCCGGGTCGGTGGTCTCCTCGGCCTCGGCCGGCGACTCGACCACGACGGCGTGCCTGAGGCCGTACCGGGCGCGCAGCGCGTCCGAGCGCTCGGCGTCCAGCTCGGCCGGGACTCGGATCTCGATCCGTACGAGATCCCGTTCGAGGGCGGTCTCCAGGACCCGGGCCACCTTGAAGCGGCTGACGCCGAACTCCTCGGCGATCTGGATCTTGGACTTGCCCTCGAGGTAGAAGCGGCGGGCCATGGCCGCCGCCTGCACCAGCTCAGCGGGTCCCATCCGCATGGCTGACCGGCCCGCCGACATACCCGACACGGCGCTCTCCTCACTGCTGTTCACACTCTGGATTCGCCGTTCATCCTTGCAGATTCGGCGCGCTTGATCAGCCCTGATCGGTGCCCGACGGGCGCCGTTCACGTAACCGTGGCTCAGTGGTCGCAGGTCCATGTCGCCTGCTCCGCCGCGGCCTGCGCCTTGGCCCGCAGGCCACGGACCGCGGCGGCCGGGTCGGCGGCGCCGTACACGGCGGAACCCGCGACGAAGACGTCGGCGCCCGCCTCCGCGCACCGCTCGATGGTGCTGTCCGACACTCCGCCGTCGACCTGGAGCCACAGCTCGAGGCCGTGCTTGCTGATCAGCTCACGGGTGCGGCGGATCTTGGGAAGCATGATGTCCAGAAACGCCTGGCCGCCGAAGCCCGGCTCGACCGTCATGATCAGCAGCATGTCGAGCTCGGGGAGCAGATCCTCGTACGGCTCGATCGGAGTCGCCGGCTTGAGCGCCATGGAGGCACGCGCGCCCTTGGCCCGGATCTCGCGGGCCAGCCGCACGGGAGCGGCCGCGGCCTCGACATGGAACGTGACCGACGAAGCACCCGCCTCCACGTACTGCGGCGCCCACCGATCGGGGGCCTCGATCATCAGGTGGCAGTCCAGCGGCGTGTCCGTCGCGCGGGCCAGAGACTCCACGATCGGTACACCGAGCGTGAGGTTCGGGACGAAATGGTTGTCCATGACGTCTACGTGGAGCCAGTCGGCCCCTTCCACCGCCTTCGCCTCGTCGGCGAGACGCGCGAAGTCGGCGGACAGGATGCTGGGGTTGATCTGCACGGCCATGACCCAAGCCTGCCATGCCCGGGCACGGATGTTCGCCCCGGTCCGTACCACGGACGTTCATCGGGCGTTCCGCGCGTGCCCGTCGGGCAGGTCGGACGGCCCGCCGGCCACCCGGCGCCACCTGGACGCCGGGGCCCGCCGGGTCCGCCCGGACCCCGGCGGTGTCCGGGCCCTTCGGACCCGTCCGGACTCCGGCGACCGTGCACCGCGGATGAGCGTCCGAGCGGTCCGACGGACCGGGAACCGGGCGTCAGCCGGTTCTGCGGATGACCGCCAGATACATCGCGTCCGTCCCGTGCAGATGCGGCCACAGCTGTACGTCGGGGCCGTCGCCCAGGTCCGGCACGCCCGGCAGCAGCGGACGGGCGTCGACGAGCTCGGTCCCCGGGAACTGCTTGAGCACGTCGGCGACCACGGCCCGGGTCTCGGCGAGGTGCGGCGAGCAGGTCGCGTAGCCGACCACACCGCCGACGCGCACGGACTCCAGAGCGGTCAGCAGCAGCCCGCGCTGCAGCGGGGCGAAGCCGTCGAGGTCCTCGGGCCGGCGCCGCCAGCGCGCCTCGGGACGCCGGCGCAGCGCGCCCAGCCCGGTGCACGGCACGTCCATCAGAACGCGGTCGAAGGTGCCGGGCCGCCACGCCGGCCGGGTGCCGTCGGCCGCGATGACCTGGTGGGCTCCCGGAGCGCCGTCCAGGGCCTTGGCGACGAGGCCGGCCCGGTGCGGCTGCTTCTCGGAGGCGAGCAGCAAGGCCCCCCGCTCGGCGGCGAGGGCGCCGAGCAGCGCGGCCTTGCCGCCGGGGCCGGCGCAGCCGTCCAGCCACTTCTCGTCGGGTCCCTCGACGGGCGCCGCGGCCAGGGCCAGCGCGACGAGCTGGCTGCCCTCGTCCTGCACACCCGCCCGGCCCTCCCGGACGGCCTGCACGGCACCGGGCTCGCCGCCCTCGGTGAGTCGCACGGCGTACGGCGACCAGCGCCCCGGCAGCGCGGCGTCCTCACGCAGCAGCTCGTCCGTCGTGGCCCGGCCGGGCCGGGCGACCAACGTCACCTCGGGTCGTTCGTTGTCGGCCGCCAGCAGTTCCTCGATCCCGGCCCGGCCGCCGCCCAGCGAGTCCCACAGGGCGGAGACGACCCAGCGCGGGTGCGAATGCACGACGGCCAGATGCTCCTCGGGGTCCTCGTCGTAGGGCGGGGCAACCCGCTCCAGCCAGCCGTCGAGGTCGTGCTGGGCCACCTTGCGCAGCACCGCGTTGACGAACTTGGCCCGGCCGTCGCCGAGCACGACCCGGGCCAGCTCAACGGTGGCGGAGACCGCCGCGTGCGACGGGATGCGCGTGCCCAGCAACTGGTGCGCGCCGAGGCTCAGGACGTCCAGCACGGGCGGGTCGACCTCCCTGAGCGGCCGGTCGACGCAACTGGCGATGACGGCGTCGTACGTCCCCTGCCGCCGCAGCGTCCCGTACACCAGCTCGGTCGCGAGCGCCGCGTCCCGCCCGTCGAAGTCGCCGCCCTCCCGCGCCTTGCGCAGCAACGGCGGCAGCACCAGGTTGGCGTACGCGTCCCGCTCGTCGACGGCCCTGAGCGCGTCGAAGGCCAGGATGCGCACGGGGTCCTTCTTGGGCCGACGGTAGGGCTTGCCCGGCTTGCGGGGCCGACGGGAGGTGTCGCTCACGTAAAGGTGCTCCGGATTTCTGTTCACGGTGTGCACCCAGCCTACGTCGAAGGGCTGTCGCGGAGCTCTCAGGCCCCGAGCGTCTCCCCGTCCGCGATGCGCACACCGCGCGCCCAGTCCGCCGCGCGCATCGGCTTCTTGCCCTGGGCCTGCACCCACAGCAGCTCGACCGCGTAGGAACCGGTGCCGACGTGGACGTTGTTCTTGCCGACCGCGAGCCGACCGGGTGCGAGGTCCGTCCGGTCGGGCACCGGAACCACCTGGATCAGCTTGAGCCGCTCGCCCCGGAAGGCGGTCCACGCGCCGGGCGCGGGGGTGCATCCGCGCACCACCCGGTCGACCCGCAGCGCGGGCGCCGCCCAGTCGATCCGGGCGTCCTCGACGGTGATCTTCGGGGCGAGGGTGACACCGTCCGCGGGCTGCGGTACGGCCTTCAGGGCGCCGTCCTCGATGCCGTCCATGGTCGCGGCGAGCAGCCCGGCGCCGGCGAAGGCCAGCCGGGTCAGCAGGTCGCCGCTGGTGTCCGTGGGCCGGATCGTCTCGGTCACCGTCCCGTACACGGGACCGGAGTCCAGTCCTTCCTCGATCAGGAAGGTGGACGCACCGGTGATCTCGTCGCCCGCCATGACGGCGTGCTGCACGGGCGCCGCCCCGCGCCACGCGGGCAGCAGCGAGAAGTGCAGGTTGACCCAGCCCCGGGCGGGGACGTCGAGCGCGACACGGGGCAGCAGGGCGCCGTAGGCCACGACGGGGCAGCAGTCCGGGGCGATCTCCCGCAGACGCTCCAGGAACTCCGGGTCCCGCGGCCGCACCGGCTTCAGCACCTCGATGCCCGCCTCCTCCGCCCGCTCGGCCACGGGCGAGGCGACCAGCCTGCGCCCCCGTCCGGCCGGCGCGTCCGGCCGCGTGACGACGGCGGCCACCTCGTGCCGCCCGGCGGCGAGCAGAGCGTCCAGAGCGGGAACGGCGACCTCGGGGGTACCGGCGAAGACGAGCTTCATGAGCGGGCACGGGCCTCTCGGCTGGGTGGCTTGCGGGCGACGCACAAGTCTATGGCGCGACCCGGTGAATACCCGCACACCAGGGGCCGGACAGCCGCAGCAGGACCACCGCGCGCACCTGGCGGTGACGGCGTACGCATATGCCCTTACGCCCCCACACCGTGACCAGCGGAGGGAAATCGCGTTGGTCAAGAAAGAGTTGACCACACGGGCCGCGCAGCCGGCCCGACCCTTTCTCCTCAACGCCGGTTCGAGAGGCTTGTTCATGGCCGACCACGCAACCCACGACGCCCAGGCTCGGGCCAGCCTGCACTTGCTGGTGCGGGACATCGAGCGGGTCCGCCGGCAGGTGGACGCACTGCGCACGCTCACCGCCCAGCTGGGCAACGTCTACCGCCCGCGCCGCTCCGGCCCCTCCACGGGCTTCGTCGTCTACGGACGCGCCCCCGCCCCCACGGTCCGGCTCGCCCAGGAGCTGCGGGACAGTGTCGAGACCCTGGTCACGGCCGCGGTCGACTTCGACCGTTCGCTCGGCTTCTCGTGGGACGCGGTGGGCTCCGCACTCGGCGTCACCAAGCAGGCGGTCCACCGCCGTTACGGATCGCGCCGCGCCGCCGCCCAGGCGGCCGCCGAGGCCGAGCGGAGCACGGACACGTCGGGCACCCGCGCCGTCAACGTCGGCAGCGGCATGTCCACGGTGCCGACGGTCCCCGCGGCCCGCTCCATGCCGACCCAGCCGACCGCGGGCAGCCCGGCGCTGCGCGAGGAGGTCAGGCCGACGGCCTTCCCCGGCCCGCGCAACGGCTGAACCGCCACGGCTGAACCACCTGCCCGAGGCACCTGGCTGATCCACACGGCCGATCCGCAGCGCTGAAGCACACGGCTGAAGCCCGTCGGCCGAGGTACAACTGCTGCACCTCCGCGGCTGAACCATCCGCCCTCCCGGCCATGTCCGGGAGGGCAGCCGTGTACCGGGGGGCGGCACGACGGTGCACGGCGTCCTCCGTGCACACAACGGGTGGGGCGCGGGCCGCTCACCCGATGTCGGGCGGATCGATGCGCACCCGCACCGGCTGACCGCTCCCCCGGGCCATCCGAGCCGCCTGAGCCGATTTCAGAGCGGCCGCCAGCGCCGCCCCGCGGCCCGGCGGCACGCGGACCAGCGCCCGCTCCCACTGCTCTCCGGGCGGCGGCGCTCCCGGCCGCCGCGGCCGGCCCGCCGCCGCGGCGGGCGTGACCGGCAACGGCACGGGCCCCAGCACCTCGGCCTCCGGCGGCAGTTCGACGGTCCCCAGGAACTCCGCGAGCGCCTCGACCGTCCCCGACACGGCCGCCATCCGCGACACCGGCGGAAATCCCAGTTCGGCCCGCTCGGCCAGCTCACGCACCGCATGCCCGACGGGATCCCAGCGCACCAGCGCCTGCACGGGCCGCAGCGTCGGCTCCGCGGCGACGACCACGGTGCCGCCCTCCCGCTGCGGCCGTACCAGTGCGGCGGCCGCGATCCAGCGCCGCAACGCGTCCTCCGCAGCGTGCAGATCGGGCCGGCCGAGCATGGCCCAGCCGTCGAGAAGCAGCGCGGCGGCATACCCGTTCTCGGCCACCGGTTCGGCCCCCGGTGTGCTCACCACCAGCGCGGGTGCCCCCGGCACGGTGTCCAGCACATGCTCACGCCCGGACGTCCGCACCGGTACGGCAGGGAACGCCCGCCCCAGCTCCTCGGCGGTGCGCCGGGCCCCCACGACCTGCGCCCGCAGCCGGAACGACCCGCAGTCCGGGCAGTGCCAGGAGCTCTCCTCACGGCCGCACCATCCGCAGCGCAGCGCCCCGGCGTCCTGCGCCTCGACCGGCCCCGCGCAGTGCCGGCACCGGGCCGGGGCCCGGCAGTTCGCACAGGCCATCCGGGGTACGTATCCCCGGCGGGGCACCTGCACGAGCACCGGTCCGTCGCGCAGCCCGTCGCGGACGACCTGCCAGGCGACGGTCGGCAGCCGGGCGGCGCGGGCGGCCTCGTCGCGTGCCAGGTCCTGGTCCCCCACCGTCCGTACCAGCGGGGCCGTCTCGCGCACCTGGGGACGCGGCGCGACGAGCGGTCGCGCCCAGCCGCTCTCCACCAGCTGCGCGGCCTCCACCGTGCAGCTCCAGCTCCCCAGCAGGAACGCGCACTTGTCCTGGGCGGCGCGCAGCAGCAGCACCTCCCGGGCATGCGGCTGCGGGGCGTGCTGCTCGCTGTGGCTGTCGTCGCCGTCGTCCCAGATGACGACCAGGCCCAGATCCCGCACCGGCGCGAACATCGCGGCGCGGGTCCCGACGACGGCCCGCACGGACCCGCGCCGCACGGCGAGCCACTCCCGGTAGCGCTTCTCCGGCCCGGCCTCGGCGGTCAGCAGCGCGTGCCGCCCCTCGCCCAGCACAGACGTCAGCGCGGCGTCGACCCGTGCGGCGGCCCGCCCGTCCGGTACGACGACCAGGGCGCCGCGCCCCGACGCGAGGGTCGCCGCGACCGCTCTGGCCAGCTCCGTGCTCCATTCGGGTCCGGGCAGGGCGTTCCACACGGCGCGCGGCGCGCCGCCGGAGGCCAGTGCCTCCAGGAAGGCGGCCCCTTGTTCGTAGCGCGTCCAGGAGCCCGCTTCCGGCACCGCGGGAGGGGGCAGCGGCTCGGGAGAGGGGCGCTGCTCGGCCCGTGCGCTGCGCGGCGGCACGGCGAGCTGCAGCACGTCGGCGAGGCTCCCGGCGTACCGGTCGGCGACGGACCGGGCCAGCCTCAGCAGTTCCTCGCCGAGCACCGGTTCCGGCGAGACGACCTGGGCGAGGGCGGCGAGCGGCCCCGCGTAGTCGGATTCGGCGCGGCGCTCGACGAGGAAGCCGTCGATCAGGCCGCCGCCCTCGCGACGCCCGTCCCGGACCCGGTGCCGTCCGGCGCCGAACCTCACCCGCACCCGCACCCCGGGCTGCGCGTCGGCGTCCAGTTCCTCGGGGACCGCGTAGTCGAAGTAGCGGTCGAGATGGAGCACGCCCTTGTCGACGAGCACCCGCGCGACGGGCAGGTCCTTGGCCAGCGCGGCGCCGCGCCACGTCCGCGGTTTGGCCCGGGGCGCCTTGGACCGGCGCACGGTCTCCCGGATGAACGCGAGCTGCTCGGGCAGCGCGCCCTCCGCGCCGCTGTCCCCCCGATCGTTCTCGCTGCTCACGCCTGCATTCTTACCAAACCGCACCGACAATCGGCGCCGGCCCGGGACCGATCCCGTCACGGACGGGCCTGCGGGGACCGGCGGTCGCGGGTGGTCCGGCTCGGTCCGCGCAGCCGGACGCACCGAGGCCCGGCGCCCCTGGGGGACGCCGGGCCTCGGTCGGAACCGGGCGGGTTACAGCCCCGCGGCGGCGCGCAGCGCGTCCACGCGGTCCGTGCGCTCCCAGGTGAAGTCGGGCAGCTCACGGCCGAAGTGACCGTACGCGGCGGTCTGGGCGTAGATCGGACGGAGCAGGTCGAGGTCGCGGATGATGGCGGCCGGGCGGAGGTCGAAGACCTCTTCGATCGCCTTCTCGATCTTCTCGGTCTCGACCTTGTGCGTGCCGAAGGTCTCGACGAACAGGCCCACGGGCTCGGCCTTGCCGATGGCGTACGCGACCTGCACCTCGCAGCGGGAGGCCAGGCCCGCGGCGACCACGTTCTTCGCGACCCAGCGCATCGCGTACGCGGCCGAGCGGTCCACCTTGGACGGGTCCTTGCCGGAGAAGGCGCCGCCGCCGTGGCGGGCCATGCCGCCGTACGTGTCGATGATGATCTTGCGGCCGGTGAGACCGGCGTCACCCATCGGGCCGCCGATCTCGAAACGGCCGGTGGGGTTGACCAGCAGGCGGTAGCCCTCGGTGTCCAGCTTGATGCCGTCGTCGAGGAGCGCCTTGAGCTCCGGCTCGACCACGAACTCGCGGATGTCGGGGGCGAGGAGGGAGTCCAGGTCGATGTCGCTCGCGTGCTGCGAGGAGACCACCACGGTGTCGAGGCGGACCGCCTTGTCGCCGTCGTACTCGATGGTGACCTGGGTCTTGCCGTCGGGGCGGAGGTAGGGGATGGTGCCGTTCTTGCGCACGTCGGACAGGCGCTTCGACAGCCGGTGCGCCAGGAAGATCGGCAGCGGCATCAGGGTCGGCGTCTCGTCCGAGGCGTAGCCGAACATCAGGCCCTGGTCACCGGCGCCCTGCCGGTCGAGCTCGTCCTCGTCGCCCTCGACGCGCGACTCGTACGCCGTGTCCACACCCTGCGCGATGTCCGGGGACTGCGCGCCGATCGAGACCGAGACACCGCAGGACGCGCCGTCGAAGCCCTTCTTCGACGAGTCGTAGCCGATGTCGAGGATCTTCTCCCGGACCAGCTGCGGGATCGGCGCGTAGGCCTTGGTCGTGACCTCGCCGGCCACGTGCACCAGACCGGTGGTGATCAGGGTTTCGACGGCGACCCGGGAGGTCGGGTCCTCGCGCAGAAGCGCGTCGAGAATGGTGTCGCTGATCTGGTCAGCGATCTTGTCGGGGTGACCTTCGGTCACGGACTCCGAGGTGAACAGGCGACGGGACACAACGCTCCCTGGGGTTGCAGCGGCTGCTGGCTGATCATTGGTGGACGGGCCGGGGGCTGCGCCTGGCATCGTCCGAGAACAGTTTATCGGTCGCGCTTTGCCGCCGGGTCACTGTCTCGCCTCTCGGGAGCGCTGTGACCTGCGGCACGGGCATTCTGCCCAATGCGCGGCGGCATTGGCCAGGGTCGCCACACCGTGAATGTACGGGTCCTGGGGCGCGTCGGCGCACCCGGAACATTCACCCCAGGCGTTCCACCACCAGGTCCCACACCGTTTCGGCCAGCGCCTCCTTCGGGCCGTGCGGAACGGGGGTCTCGGTGCCGTCGGCGCCCAGGACCAGGGCCTCGTTCTCCTCCGAGCCGAACGTCTTGCGCTCCCCCACCTCGTTCACCACGAGGAGGTCGCAGCCCTTGCGCCGCAGCTTCTCCCGGCCGTTCGCGACGACGTCGTCGGTCTCGGCGGCGAAACCGACTATCACCTGTCCGGGGCGCGCTCGGTCGGCCGAGATCTCAGCAAGAATGTCCGGATTGCGCACCAGCACGATGGGGTCCGGTTCCTGACCGTCCTTCTTCTTGATCTTCCCGGTGGCATAGGTGTCGGGGCGGAAGTCGGCGACCGCCGCGGCCATCACGACCGCGTCGGCGTCCGGGGCCGCCTTCAGCACCGCCTCCCGCAGTTGAACGGCCGTGCCGACCTGGACCACGTCCACGCCCGCCGGGTCCGGCAGGCCGGTGTTGGCCGCGACGAGCGTGACCCGGGCGCCCCGCGCTGCGGCCGTACGGGCGAGGGCGTAGCCCTGCTTGCCCGAGGAGCGGTTGCCGAGGAAGCGGACCGGGTCCAGCGGCTCGCGGGTGCCGCCGGCGCTGACCACGACGTGCCGGCCCACGAGGTCGGGTTCGGTGACACCGCGGGCCAGCACGCGGCGGCAGACCTCGAAGATCTCTCCCGGGTCGGGCAGCCGGCCCTTTCCGGTGTCGACGCCGGTGAGGCGGCCGACGGCGGGCTCGATCACGACCGCGCCGCGCCGGCGCAGCGTCGCCACGTTCTCCTGGGTGGCCGGGTGCTCCCACATCTCGGTGTGCATCGCGGGAGCGAAGACCACCGGGCAGCGGGCGGTGAGCAGGGTGTTCGTCAGCAGGTCGTCGGCCAGGCCGTGGGCGGCCCGGGCGAGGGTGTCGGCCGTGGCCGGGGCGACCACCACCAGGTCGGCGTGCTGGCCGATCCGCACATGGGGGACCTCGTGGACGTCGTCCCAGACCTCCGTCGAGACGGGGTTGCCGGAGAGGGCGGACCAGGTCGCGGCGCCGACGAAGTGCAGCGCGGAGGCGGTGGGCACGACACGGACGTCGTGTCCCGACTCGGTGAACCTTCGCAGCAGCTCACAGGCCTTGTACGCGGCGATGCCGCCGCTCACCCCCAGAACGACCCTCGGCTTGTCCACGGTCCCTCCCCGGCACTCGGAAATACGTACATCCCCATGACACACCACAGGCCCGGCAGTGCGACTGCCGGGCCTGTGGAAATGACTGCTTCGAGCAGGAAACGCTACTGCGCCGGGCCCTCGACGGCCTCGGAGGTCAGCAGACCCGCGTTGATCTCGCGCAGGGCGATCGAGAGGGGCTTCTCGTGCACGTGGGTGTCGACGAGCGGACCGACGTATTCGAGGAGACCCTCGCCGAGCTGCGAGTAGTACGCGTTGATCTGGCGAGCCCGCTTGGCCGCGTAGATCACGAGGCTGTACTTCGAGTCGGTGGCCTCGAGGAGCTCGTCGATCGGCGGGTTGATGATGCCCTCGGGCGCGGAGATGGAAGAGGACACGCTCTACCTTCCGATGGATGGAAAAGATTCAGTCGTGATCACACAACGTCCATCAAGGCTAGCAGCTCGCGCGCCACATCCTCGACGGAGGTGTTGACCAGGGTCACGTCGAACTCCGGCTCGGCGGCCAGTTCGATCTTCGCGGCGGCCAGCCGGCGCTCGATCACCGCGGGCGGTTCGGTGCCCCGGCCGGTCAGTCTGCGCACCAGCTCCTCCCAGGAGGGAGGAGCCAGAAACACCAGCTGGGCCTCGGGCATGGACTCGCGCACCTGCCGCGCGCCCTGGAGGTCGATCTCCAGCAGGACGGGCTCGCCCGCCTCCAACCGCTCCAGTACGGCCCCGCGCGGGGTGCCGTAGCGGTTGCCGGCGAACTCGGCCCATTCCAGCAGCTCGCCGTTGGCGATCAGCTTGTCCATCTCCTCGTCGGTGACGAAGAAGTAGTGGACTCCGTGCTGCTCGCCGGGGCGCGGCTTGCGGGTCGTCGCCGACACCGAGAGCCAGACCTCGGGGTGTTCCTTGCGCATATGAGCGACGACCGTGCTCTTGCCGACCCCGGAGGGTCCGGAGAGCACGGTCAGCCGCGGACGTTCACTCATGCAGCGATTATTCCAGCAATTCCGGGGTGCCCGGGACCAGTCCCGGAGCCCGGAGGGGGTCAGGAACCCGTGCTGCCGAACTCACGCTCGAGGGAGGCGATCTGGTTGGAACCGAGGCCACGCACGCGGCGGCTCTCGGAGATACCGAGTCGCTCCATGATCTGCTTGGCGCGGACCTTGCCCACGCCCGGCAGGGACTCGAGAAGGGCGGAGACCTTCATCTTGCCGATGACGTCGTTCTCCTGGCCCTGCTTGATGACCTCGTGAAGGGAGGCGCCGGAGTGCTTGAGTCGATTCTTGACCTCGGCCCGCTCCCGGCGAGCCGCGGCGGCCTTTTCGAGCGCGGCTGCGCGCTGTTCGGGGGTAAGGGGCGGAAGAGCCACGCCTACGTCACCTCGGATGTCGAACTGTCGGATACGGACCGGTGAGGAACCTAGTCGCCCCACACCTGGGGAGCCACGAGCAACACGCTTGCCCAGCGACTCTCGTCGGAGACTAGCGGTCAAGTCCGCCGGAGTCAGCGAGAACAGCGGAAAAGTCCTGGTCAGCCTCTGTCAGGACCGGATATTTCAGACATACTGCCCTGGATTTGAGGATGTATCCAGCCTCAAGCGCGCTCGGAGATGCTGGTCGGAGGTGTCAGGCCGACGCCAGGGCGGCGCGGATCTCCTCCGCGAAACGGTCCGCGGCCGAGCGCAGCGCCCCGGCGTCCGGACCGTGCCGCAGCACACCCCGGCTGACGTTCGGGACGACATTGCGCGCCACGGGCCCGAAGACCCCGGGCAGATCGGCCGGAGTGGCGCCCTGGGCGCCGATGCCCGGGGCGAGCAGCGGGCCGTTGATGTCCAGGTCGTACGACGACAGGTCGCCGAGCGTGGCACCGACGACCGCGCCGAAGGACCCCAGCGGCCGCTCCCCCGCGTTCTCCGCGGCCAGGTGCGCGAGCATCGTCGCCGCGACGTCCCGCCCGTCGCCGCGGACCGCGTGCTGGACCTCGCCGCCCTCGGGGTTGGAGGTCAGCGCCAGCACGAACAGGCCGGCGCCGCTCTCGCGGGCCAGCTCGACGGCCGGTGCGAGCGACCCGTAGCCGAGGTACGGGGAGACGGTCAGCGCGTCCGAGAACAGCGGGGCGTCCTTGCGCAGGAACGCCTCGGCGTACGCGGCCATGGTGGAGCCGATGTCGCCGCGCTTGGCGTCCATGACGACCAGCGCGCCGGCGGCCCGCGCCTCCTCGACCGTCCGCTCCAGGACGGCCACGCCGCGGGACCCGAAGCGCTCGAAGAAGGCGCTCTGCGGCTTGAGGACGGCCACCCGGTCGGCGACCGCCTCGACGACGGTGCGGCTGAACCTCTCCAGCCCGGCGATGTCGTCGTCCAGGCCCCACTCGGCGAGCAGCGACGCGTGCGGGTCGATGCCGACGCACAGCGGGCCCCGCTCGTCCATGGCACGGCGCAGTCGGGCACCGAAGGGTTCGAGCACGGTCATCCTGACTTCCTCACATCGGCACCGATCGCGTCGGCGAGCGTGGCGTACGGGCTCGTGCGCAGGCGTGCGGCGAGCCCCTTGTGGATCGCGCGGCCCCAGAACGGGCCCTCGTAGATGAAGGCGCTGTAGCCCTGGACCAGGGTGGCTCCGGCCAGAATGCGCTGCCAGGCGTCCTCGGCGTTCTCCACGCCGCCCACGCCGATCAGGGTGATGCGGTCGCCCACGCGCGCGTAGAGACGGCGCAGCACCTCGAGGGAGCGCGCCTTCAGCGGCGCGCCGGACAGGCCGCCGACCTCCTGGACCAGCGCGGGGTCGGACCTCAGACCGAGTTCCGCGCGCGCGATGGTGGTGTTCGTGGCGATGATCCCGTCGAGGCCGAGCTCCACTGCCAGGTCGGCGACGGCGTCGATGTCCTCGTCGGCGAGGTCCGGCGCGATCTTCACCAGCAGCGGTACGCGGCGGCCGGTGACGGTCCGGTCCGCGGCCTCGCGCACGGCGCTCAGCAGCGGACGCAGATGCTCCACGGCCTGCAGGTTGCGCAGCCCCGGTGTGTTGGGCGACGAGACGTTCACCACCAGGTAGTCGGCGTGCGGCGCCAGCCGCTCGGTCGACTTCACGTAGTCGCCGACGGCCTCGTCTTCCGGGACGACCTTGGTCTTGCCGATGTTCACGCCCAGGACGGTCCTGAGGACCGGCCTGCGGGCGGCCAGCCGGGCCGCCACGGCCAGCGAGCCCTCGTTGTTGAATCCCATGCGGTTGATCAGCGCCCGGTCCGCCACCAGCCGGAACAGCCGCTTCTTCGGGTTGCCGGGCTGGGGCTCCCCCGTGACCGTGCCGATCTCGACGTGGTCGAAGCCGAGCATCGCCATGCCGTCGATCGCGACCGCGTTCTTGTCGAAGCCGGCCGCGAGCCCGAAGGGGCCGTGCATGCGCAGCCCGAAGGCCTCCGTGCGCAGCTCCTCGTACCGGGGAGCGAGCAGGGCGGCGAGGAACGTGCGCAGGACGGGGACGCGGGCGGCGAGGCGGATCCACCGGAACGCGAGATGGTGGGCCCGCTCGGGATCCATCCGTCGGAATACCAGGCGGAAGAAAAGCTTGTACATGTCTCGGTGTCCTCATGAAGAGGGGGACACCGTTTCCGGTGTCCCCCTCAGGGCTGCTAGTCGCGGGCCGCGGTCAGGAATTCCGCGTGTTCCTGGAGTGATCGCACGCCCACGTCGCCGTGGTTGAGCGCGTCGATGCCCTGCACCGCGGCGGCGAGCGCCTGGACCGTCGTCAGACACGGCACGGAGCGCGCCACGGCCGCGGTGCGGATGTCGTAGCCGTCGAGGCGGCCACCGGTGCCGTAGGGCGTGTTGACGATGAGGTCGACCTCGCCGTCGTGGATGAGCTGGACGATGGTGCGCTCACCGTCGGGGCCGGTGCCCTCGGACTGCTTGCGCACGACCGTCGCGTGGATGCCGTTGCGCTTGAGCACCTCGGCGGTGCCGGCCGTGGCGAGCAGCTCGAAGCCGTGCGCGACCAGCTCGCGCGCCGGGAAGATCATCGAGCGCTTGTCGCGGTTGGCGACCGAGATGAAGGCGCGGCCCTTGGTGGGCAGCGGGCCGTAGGCGCCGGCCTGCGACTTCGCGTACGCCGTGCCGAAGACGGAGTCGATGCCCATGACCTCGCCCGTGGAGCGCATCTCCGGGCCGAGGATGGTGTCCACGCCGCGGCCGTGGATGTCCCGGAACCGGGACCACGGCATCACGGCCTCCTTGACCGAGATCGGCGCGTCCAGCGGCAGCTCACCGCCGTCGCCCTGGCCGGGCAGCAGGCCCTCGGCGCGCAGCTCGGCGATGGTCGCGCCCAGCGAGATGCGCGCTGCGGCCTTGGCCAGCGGCACCGCGGTCGCCTTCGAGGTGAAGGGGACGGTGCGCGAGGCGCGCGGGTTGGCCTCCAGGACGTAGAGGATGTCCCCGGCCATCGCGAACTGGATGTTGATCAGACCGCGGACGCCGACGCCCTCGGCGATCGCCGCGGTCGAGGCGCGCAGCCGCTTGATGTCGAAGCCGCCGAGGGTGATGGGCGGCAGGGCGCAGGCCGAGTCGCCGGAGTGGATGCCGGCCTCCTCGATGTGCTCCATGACGCCGCCGAGGTACAGCTCCCGGCCGTCGTAGAGCGCGTCGACGTCGATCTCGATCGCGTCGTCGAGGAACCGGTCGACCAGCACCGGACGGGACGGGCCGATCTCGGTGGACTCGGCGATGTAGGAGGACAGCCGGGTCTCGTCGTACACGATCTCCATGCCGCGCCCGCCGAGGACGTAGGAGGGCCGGACCAGGACCGGGTAGCCGATCTCGTCGGCGATGGCCTTGGCCTCGGCGAACGTGGTGGCGGTGCCGTGCTTGGGGGCCGGGAGTCCGGCCTCCTGGAGGACCTGCCCGAAGGCGCCGCGGTCCTCGGCGGCGTGGATCGCCTCCGGGGGGGTGCCGACGATCGGCACGCCGTTGTCCTTGAGCGCCTGGGCCAGGCCCAGCGGCGTCTGACCGCCCAGCTGCACCACGACACCGGCGATCGGGCCCGCCTGCTGCTCGGCGTGGACGATCTCCAGCACGTCCTCCAGCGTCAGCGGCTCGAAGTACAGCCGGTCGGAGGTGTCGTAGTCCGTGGAGACGGTCTCCGGGTTGCAGTTGACCATCACGGTCTCGTACCCGGCGGCGGACAGCGCGAAGGACGCGTGGACGCAGGAGTAGTCGAACTCGATGCCCTGGCCGATGCGGTTGGGGCCGGAGCCCAGGATGATGACGGCCGGCTTCTCGCGGGTGGCGACCTCGGTCTCCTCGTCGTAGGACGAGTAGAAGTACGGGGTGCGGGCCGCGAACTCGGCGGCGCAGGTGTCGACCGTCTTGTAGACCGGGCGCACGCCGAGCGCGTGCCGCACCTCGCGGACGACGTCCTCGCGCAGGCCGCGGATCTCGCCGATCTGGTGGTCGGAGAAGCCGTGCCGCTTGGCCTCGGCGAGCAGGTCCGGGGTCAGCTCGGGCGCCTCGGCCAGCTCGTCGGCGATCTCCTTGATCAGGAACAGCTGGTCGACGAACCACGGGTCGATCTTCGTCGCGTCGAAGACCTCCTCGGGCGTCGCGCCGGCCCGGATGGCCTGCATGACGCTGTTGATCCGCCCG
Source organism: Streptomyces cadmiisoli (assembly GCF_003261055.1). NCBI lineage: Bacteria > Bacillati > Actinomycetota > Actinomycetes > Kitasatosporales > Streptomycetaceae > Streptomyces > Streptomyces cadmiisoli. The sequence continues at coordinate 7,109,063 of NZ_CP030073.1, read as the reverse complement.
TCGGTGGGCCGTACGGCCTCCGCGAGCAGGGCGGTCTTGTCGCCGGGCTCGCCCACGAACGTGAACTGGCTGCCCTTCTTCTCCAGCGAGCGCAGCGCCTTCTGGAACGCCTCGGTGAAGTTGCGCCCGATGGCCATCGCCTCGCCGACCGACTTCATGGTGGTCGTCAGGGTGGAGTCGGCGCTCGGGAACTTCTCGAAGGCGAACCGCGGAGCCTTGACGACCACGTAGTCCAGGGTCGGCTCGAAGGAGGCCGGGGTCTCCTGGGTGATGTCGTTGGGGATCTCGTCGAGGGTGTAGCCGACGGCGAGCTTGGCGGCGATCTTGGCGATCGGGAAGCCGGTCGCCTTGGAGGCCAGCGCCGACGAACGCGACACACGCGGGTTCATCTCGATGACGATGACCCGGCCGTCCTCGGGGTTCACCGCGAACTGGATGTTGCAGCCGCCGGTGTCGACCCCGACCTCGCGGATGACGGCGATGCCGATGTCGCGCAGGATCTGGTACTCGCGGTCGGTGAGCGTCATCGCCGGGGCGACGGTGATCGAGTCACCGGTGTGCACGCCCATCGGGTCGAAGTTCTCGATGGAGCAGACGACCACGACGTTGTCGTGCTTGTCGCGCATCAGCTCCAGCTCGTACTCCTTCCAGCCGAGGATGGACTCCTCCAGGAGCACCTCGGTGGTCGGCGAGAGGGTGAGGCCCTGGCCGGCGATACGGCGCAGTTCCTCCTCGTCGTGCGCGAAGCCGGAGCCGGCGCCGCCCATGGTGAAGGAGGGGCGGACGACGACCGGGTAGCCGCCGAGTTCCTCGACGCCCCCGATCACGTCGTCCATGGAGTGGCAGATGACCGAGCGGGCGCTCTCGCCGTGCCCGATCTTGCCGCGCACGGCCTCGACGACCAGCTTGAACTGGTCGCGGTCCTCACCCTTGTGGATCGCCTCGACGTTGGCGCCGATCAGCTCGACGCCGTACTTCTCCAGCGTCCCGTTCTCGTGCAGGGCGATCGCCGCGTTCAGGGCGGTCTGACCGCCGAGCGTCGGCAGCAGGGCGTCGGGCCGCTCCCGGGCGATGATCTTCTCGACGAACTCGGGCGTGATCGGCTCGACGTAGGTGGCGTCGGCGATCTCCGGGTCGGTCATGATCGTCGCCGGGTTGGAGTTCACCAGGACGACCCGGAGGCCCTCGGACTTCAGGACACGGCACGCCTGGGTGCCGGAGTAGTCGAACTCGGCGGCCTGCCCGATGACGATCGGGCCGGAGCCGATGACCAGGACGGACTGGATATCGGTGCGCTTAGGCACGCTGGCCCTCCATCAGGGAGACGAAGCGGTCGAACAGGTAGGCGGCGTCATGCGGGCCCGCTGCCGCTTCGGGGTGGTACTGGACGCTGAAGGCCGGCTTGTCGAGCAGCCGCAGGCCCTCCACCACGTCGTCGTTGAGACAGACGTGGGAGACCTCGGCGCGGCCGTAGGGGGTGTCGGAGACCTCGTCGAGCGGGGCGTCGACGGCGAAGCCGTGGTTGTGCGCGGTGACCTCGACCTTGCCGGTCGTGCGGTCCTGCACCGGCTGGTTGATGCCGCGGTGCCCGTACTTCAGCTTGTAGGTGCCGAACCCGAGCGCACGCCCGAGGATCTGGTTGCCGAAGCAGATGCCGAACAGCGGGGTGCCACGGTCCAGCACCGCCCGCATCACGGAGACCGGGTGGTCGGCGGTGGACGGGTCGCCCGGTCCGTTGGAGAAGAACACACCGTCCGGGTTCACGGCGTAGACGTCCTCGGCGGTCGCCGTCGCCGGGAGCACGTGCACCTCGATGCCGCGCTCGGCCATCCGGTGCGGGGTCATGCCCTTGATGCCGAGGTCGACCGCGGCCACGGTGAACCGCTTCTCACCGATCGCGGGGACGACGTACGCCTCGGTGGTGGCGACCTCCGCCGACAGGTCGGCGCCCTTCATCTCCGGGGCCTGGCGCACCTCGGCCAGCATGGTGCCCTCGTCGGGCAGCGCGTTGCCGGAGAAGATGCCGACGCGCATGGCGCCGCGCTCGCGCAGATGACGCGTCAGGGCGCGGGTGTCGATGCCGGAGATGCCGACGACGCCCTGCCGGCGCAGCTCGTCGTCCAGCGACCGCCGGGAGCGCCAGTTCGAGGGCACGCGCGCGGGGTCGCGGACCACGTAGCCGGCGACCCAGATCCGCTTGGACTCCGGGTCCTCGTCGTTGACGCCGGTGTTGCCGACGTGCGGGGCCGTCATCACGACGACCTGGCGGTGGTAGGAGGGGTCGGTCAGGGTCTCCTGGTAGCCGGTCATGCCGGTGGAGAACACCGCCTCGCCGAAGGTGGCCCCGACGGCCCCGTAGGCACGGCCGCGGAAGATCCGGCCGTCCTCCAGGACGAGGACGGCGGGCGGCGCCTTCCGCCTCTGTGAAGCGTTTGCCTGGATGGAGGTCGTCATCGTTCGGCGCCTTCCGTGGTGGTTGCGTTGATCATGGTGTTGACGACGTCGACCCATTCGTTGTGCTCGGCCGCGTGGTCGGAGCGGAACCCGGAGTCGATCAGCCGGTCGCCCAGCGCCCAGGTCACGACCAGCAGCCCGCCCTCGGTGAGGACCTTGCCGGCGATGCCCTTGTCGAGCCGGGCCTCTCGCAGATCTGCGACGGGGACGAAGAAGTCGCTCGCCCCGGGGCGTACGACGACGAGGCCCGCGTCCGTCAGCGTGAGCTCGGCCCGGCTGCGGGTGCCCAGGCCGTGCGCCACGATGCGGTCCAGCCACTGACCGGCGGTGGTGGAGCCGTGGTAGCGCCCGCTCAGGGTCAGTCTCGCCGGTCCCGCGTCGTCGGGCGCGGCGGCGGGCTCCAGCAGGTCGCCCTGGAGCGTGCCGCGCCACTTCCAGCCCTCGCGCATCAGCCAGTAGACGAGCGCGACGAACAGGGCGAGGCCGATGACCCAGCCGACCCGGGCGGCCCAGTCGGTCACTTCCGCCGACTTCTGGTCGGCGGCCAAGAGGTACAGAGGTGTCACGTGAGCTTCCCGTCGACGAGCGTGGCCTTGCCCCGGAGCCAGGTGTGCGTGACACGGCCCGGCAGCTCACGACCCTCGTAGGGGGTGTTGCGGCTGCGCGAGGCGAAGCCCGCGGGGTCCACGGACCCACGGTATGCCGTGTCCACCAGCGTCAGGTTGGCGGGCTCACCTGCCGAGACGGGGCGTCCATGGCCCGTGGCCCGTCCGATCCGCGCCGGCGTGAACGACATGCGGTCCGCGACACCGGCCCAGTCGAGCAGTCCGGTTTCGACCATCGTCTCCTGGACCACCGACAGCGCGGTCTCCAGGCCGACCATGCCCATGGCCGCGGCGGCCCACTCGCAGTCCTTGTCCTCGTGCGGGTGCGGCGCGTGGTCGGTGGCGACGATGTCGATCGTGCCGTCGGCGAGCGCCTCGCGCAGGGCGAGGACGTCCCGCTCGGTGCGCAGCGGCGGGTTCACCTTGTAGACCGGGTCGTACGTCCGGACCAGTTCGTCGGTGAGCAGGAGGTGGTGCGGGGTCACCTCGGCGGTGACCTGGATGCCGCGGGACTTGGCCCAGCGCACGATCTCGACGGAGCCGGCGGTCGACAGGTGGCAGATGTGCACCCGGGAGCCGACGTGCTCGGCGAGCAGCACGTCCCGGGCGATGATCGACTCCTCGGCGACGGCGGGCCAGCCGCCGAGCCCGAGTTCGGCGGAGACCACACCCTCGTTCATCTCGGCGCCCTCGGTCAGCCGGGGCTCCTGCGCGTGCTGGGCGACGACGCCGCCGAAGGCCTTCACGTACTCCAGGGCCCGGCGCATGATCACGGCGTCGTGCACGCACTTGCCGTCGTCCGAGAACACGGTGACACCGGCCGCCGACTCGTGCATGGCGCCCAGTTCGGCGAGCTTGCCGCCCTCCAGGCCGACGGTGACGGCGCCGATCGGCTGCACGTCGCAGTAGCCGTGCTCCTGCCCCAGCCGCCAGACCTGCTCGACCACGCCCGCCGTGTCGGCCACCGGGAAGGTGTTGGCCATCGCGAAGACGGCGGTGAAACCGCCGGACGCCGCGGCGCGGGTACCGGTCAGCACGGTCTCGGAGTCCTCGCGGCCCGGCTCGCGCAGGTGGGTGTGCAGGTCGACGAGTCCGGGCAGCAGCACCTTGCCGTCGGCCTCGACGACCTCGGCGCCCTCCGCGTCGAGACCGGTGCCCACGGCGGCCACGGTCTCGCCGTCGATCAGCACGTCCTGCGGCTCGCCGCCGAGCACCTTCGCACCACGGATAAGGATCTTGCTCATCTGTCTTACTTCTCCTCGGTACGGGTGTGGCTGGCGGCGGGCTCGTTGCCACCGAGCAGCAGATAGAGGACGGCCATCCGGATCGAGACCCCGTTGGCGACCTGCTCGATCGCGGTGCAGCGCCCGGAGTCGGCGACCTCGGCGGTGATCTCCATGCCGCGGACCATCGGCCCGGGGTGCATCACGATGGCGTGCTCGGGCATCTTCGCCATGCGGTCGCCGTCGAGGCCGTAGCGCCGCGAGTACTCCCGCTCGGTCGGGAAGAACGCGGCGTTCATGCGCTCGCGCTGCACGCGCAGCATCATCACCGCGTCGGACTTGGGCAGCACCGCGTCGAGGTCGTAGGACACCTCGCAGGGCCAGGACGCGACACCGACCGGCACCAGGGTCGGCGGGGCGACCAGGGTGACCTCGGCGCCGAGCGTGTGCAGCAGATCGACGTTGGAGCGGGCGACCCGGCTGTGCAGGACGTCGCCGACGACGGTGACCCGGCGTCCGGCCAGGTCCTGGCCCAGTCCGGCGTCCCGGCCGATGAGCCGGCGGCGCATCGTGAAGGCGTCCAGCAGGGCCTGCGTCGGGTGCTGGTGGGTGCCGTCACCGGCGTTGATGACGGCGGCGTCGATCCAGCCGGAATTGGCCAGCCGGTACGGCGCACCGGAGGCGCCGTGCCGGATGACGACGGCGTCGACGCCCATGGCTTCCAGGGTCTGGGCGGTGTCCTTCAGGGACTCGCCCTTGGACACGCTCGACCCCTTGGCGGAGAAGTTGATGACGTCCGCCGACAGCCGCTTCTCGGCGGCCTCGAAGGAGATCCGGGTGCGGGTGGAGTCCTCGAAGAAGAGGTTCACCACGGTGCGGCCGCGCAGGGTCGGCAACTTCTTGATCGGCCGGTCTGCGACCCGGGACATCTCCTCGGCGGTGTCGAGGATCAGGACGGCGTCGTCGCGGGTTAGGTCGGCGGCCGAGATGAGATGACGCTGCATCTTTCAGGCTCCGTAAGGCAGTTCAGATTCGGGAGATTCCGGGCAGGCGGAAGCGCGCGGGACGGACGTACGGGGGTGTGGTGCGTCCGAGGTGCGCTACGGCTGCTCGCCCGGCGCGGTCCGCTTGACGCCGAGCAGCACGGTGTCGCGACCGTCCTCCTCGGCGAGCTGGACCTTGACCGTCTCCCGCAGCGACGTGGGGAGGTTCTTGCCGACGTAGTCGGCGCGGATGGGCAGTTCGCGGTGGCCGCGGTCGACGAGGACCGCGAGTTGCACGGCGCGCGGACGACCGATGTCGTTCAGGGCGTCGAGGGCGGCGCGGATGGTGCGGCCGGAGAACAGGACGTCGTCGACGAGCACGACGAGCTTGCCGTCGAGGCCGTCACCGGGGATGTCGGTGCGGGCCAGCGCACGCGGCGGGTGCATGCGCAGGTCGTCGCGGTACATGGTGATGTCCAGCGAACCGCACGGCGTCTTGCGCTCGGTGATCTCCTCGAGCTTGGCGGCCAGCCGCTGAGCGAGGAAGACCCCTCGGGTCGGAATGCCGAGGAGCACCACGTCGTCGGCGCCCTTGGCGCGCTCGACGATCTCGTGGGCGATGCGGGTCAGTACCCGCGCGATGTCGGGCCCTTCGAGCACGGGCCGCGCATCGGACGCTTGGGTGTCCATACGAAACGGACCTCCTTCTCCGCCTCACGGGACGGACCTTAAAGGACGTCGGGATTGCGCCATCCACCGTAGCAGGCCGCGAAGTGCGCCCCGATCACCCCCCTGAGTGCCACGGATCACCCGATCGGCCCAATCGGGCCTCGATACCACGGAAGAGTCGGTGCGGACCATTCGGCTTGACGCAGGAGAGTAACGCTGCGTAACCTCACAGTGAGTTACCAGCCGCGCGGCGTGGAACCACTCAGAGCCGCGTCGACACAGTGTCCGGGGAGCCATATGTCCAGCGAATACGCCAAACAGCTCGGGGCCAAGCTCCGGGCCATCCGCACCCAGCAGGGCCTTTCCCTCCACGGTGTCGAGGAGAAGTCCCAGGGACGCTGGAAGGCGGTCGTGGTCGGTTCGTACGAGCGCGGCGACCGTGCCGTGACCGTGCAGCGCCTCGCCGAATTGGCCGATTTCTACGGCGTACCCGTGCAGGAACTCCTCCCGGGCACCACGCCGGGCGGTGCCGCCGAGCCGCCGCCGAAGCTGGTCCTGGACCTGGAGCGGCTGGCCACGGTGCCGGCCGAGAAGGCGGGCCCCCTCCAGCGCTACGCGGCGACGATCCAGTCCCAGCGCGGCGACTACAACGGCAAGGTGCTCTCGATCCGCCAGGACGACCTGCGCACCCTCGCCGTCATCTACGACCAGTCGCCCTCGGTCCTCACCGAGCAGCTGATCAGCTGGGGTGTCCTGGACGCGGACGCGCGTCGCGCGGTCGCCCACGAGGAGGGCTGAACGCTCGGCGCTTGAGCAGAAACGTGCCGCCGGGGTGGCCGGAACTGATGGTTCCGGCCACCCCGGCGGCTTTCTGCGCGCCTCTCGCGCCCCATGGGTCCCCACGGGCCTCGGGGAGCACAAAGACGCCGGAGGGCCGCAGCGTGCGCTGCGGCCCTCCGGCGTTCGGGTTCGGAGGCTCAGTCCTCTTCGACGCGGCGCAGCGAGGGCTTGAGCTCCTTGAGACGGCCCAGCAGGCCGTTCACGAACGAGGGCGACTCGTCCGTGGAGAACTCCTTCGCCAGCTGCACCATCTCGTCGAGCACGACGGCGTCCGGGGTCTCGTCGACCCAGATCAGCTCGTAGGCTCCCAGCCGCAGGATGTTGCGGTCGACGACCGGCATCCGGTCGAGCGTCCAGCCGACGGAGTACTGCGCGATCAGCTCGTCGATCCGGGTCTCGTGCTCGGCGTACCCCTCGACCAGCTGCATCGTGTACTCGCTCACCGGCGGCTGCCGGGTGTCGGTCCGGGAGTGCCGGATCCAGTCCGCGAGGACCGTCAGGACGTCGACCCCGCGCTGGTCGCCCTCGAAGAGGATCTGGAAGGCGCGTTTGCGGGCCGTGTTGCGGGCAGCCACGGTTAGCTGTTCACCCGGCCGAGGTAGTCGCTCGTGCGGGTGTCGACCTTGATCTTCTCACCGGTGGTGATGAAGAGCGGGACCTGGATCTGGTGGCCGGTCTCCAGGGTGGCGGGCTTGGTGCCACCGGTGGAGCGGTCGCCCTGGACGCCCGGCTCGGTCTCGGCGATGGTCAGCTCGACGGCGGCCGGAAGCTCGACGAAGAGCACCTCGCCCTCGTGCTGGGCGACGTTCGCCTCGAAGCCCTCGATCAGGAAGTTGGCGGCGTCGCCGACGACCTTGCGCTCGATGTGCAGCTGGTCGTAGGTCTCCATGTCCATGAAGACGAAGTAGTCGCCGTCCATGTACGAGAACTGCATGTCGCGCTTGTCGACGGTGGCCGTCTCGACCTTGACGCCGGCGTTGAAGGTCTTGTCGACGACCTTGCCGGAGAGCACGTTCTTGAGCTTGGTGCGCACGAAGGCCGGGCCCTTGCCGGGCTTGACGTGCTGGAACTCGACGACTGACCAGAGCTGGCCGCCGTCGAGCTTGAGCACCATGCCGTTCTTGAGGTCGTTCGTGGAAGCCACGGTTGCGGAATCTCCTGGACTGACGTGGACGACCAGGAGGCACGCGCTACAGCGCGAGGAGCTCCTTGGTCGTGATGGTGAGTAGCTCGGGTCCGCCGTCCGCCTCGGGGCGTACGACGAGCGTGTCATCGATCCGGACGCCGCCCCGGCCCGGGAGGTGGACCCCCGGTTCGACGGTGACCGGCACGCAAGCGTCCAGTTTACCCATGGCCGCGGGGGCGAGCTGAGGGTCCTCGTCGATTTCCAGTCCGACCCCGTGTCCCGTCAGGGGCGGCAGGCTTCCCGCGTACCCCGCGGAGTCCAGTACCTGACGCGTGGCACGGTCCACGTCGCGGTAGGCGGAGCCGGGCGCCAGCATCTCGCGGCCGGCCCGCTGGGCGGCGAAGACGAGGTCGTAGAGCTCGATCTGCCACTCGGCCGGCGAGGTGCCGATCACGAAGGTGCGGCCGATCTCGCAGCGGTAGCCGCGATAGGTGGCCCCCAGGCATACGGAGAGGAAGTCGCCCTCCTCCACGCGGCGGTCGGTGGGGCGGTGCCCGCGTCGGCCGGAGTTCGGCCCGGTGGCGACGGACGTGGCGAAGGCCGGGCCGTCGGCGCCGTGGTCGACGAGACGGCGCTCCAGTTCGAGGGCCAGGTGGCGTTCGGTCCGGCCGACGAGGATGGATTCGAGCAGTTCGCCGAGGGCCTGGTCGGCGATCTCCGCGCCGATGCGCAGACAGGAGATCTCCTCCTCGTCCTTCACCACCCTGAGCTGCTCGACCGCGCCGCCGACGTCGGCCAGCCGCAGCCGGGAGCCGACCGAGCGCATGGCCCGGTGGCGGGCGACGGTGAGGTGGTGTTCCTCGACGGCCAGCGAATCGGCGCCCCGGGTGGCGGCGAGGCCCGCGGCGGCGACGGCGGCATCACCGCCCGGGCCGGGCAGGGTGTGGATGCGCAGCGCGTCGTCGGGACGGCCCTCGGTCACTTTGTCGTCCGGCGGGCCGATACACACCAGCAGGTCCTCGCGCTTGCCCAGGAGCAGGACGGCACCCCGCGGTGCCGCGCCCGCGAGGTAGCGCACGTTGGCGGGCCGGGAGATCAGCGCCGCTTCGCTGCCGCCCGCGTTGCAGCGCTCCCGTAGCCGGGTCCGGCGAGCCGCGTACACCTCTGACATGAGCCGAGCGTACGAGCGCTCGGCGCATACCGCCGGTCGGGAGGTCCGAGTGGGCGTCCGCCGCGCGACACCGCCTTCGCCGATTCGGGGCCCGCCATCGAGTGTGCCGCGACGGCAGTGACGCCTGCCGCTCCTTCGGGGCACCGGATCGGTGGCCCGATCAGAGGGCAGGTCGGGTGGCCCCAGCAGGGGGAAGAACCGGTGGCCGGAGCAGGAGAGGCGAATCCGGTGGCCCGAGCAGAAGGGCTGGACCGGTGGCGCCCCGATCCGGCTGGGCACCCCGTGCCCACACGTCGGGAAGACCGGTCAGGCCCGCGGGGCCCCGGGCGCGGCAGGCGGCCCGGACAGCGCCGGCGGATCGACCGCCGCAGGCGAGGCGGCGGCTGCTACCACTTCGGCGGGCTCGCTATCGACCGGGCCAGGACCTCGTCCAGCACGCGGGCCGTGCCGGGGACGTCGAGCTGGGAGTTGTCGATGATCGGGAGGCCTGAGCCGTACCACCCGGCCATACGGCCGTGGATGCGGGCGACCTCCTCGTCGCTGAGCCGGCGGTTGCCCCTGCGCTCGGCGTTGCGTTCGAGGACGATGTCGAGCCCGGGCAGGAGCACGACGGGGAGCAGGCCGGGACCGACATGGCGCTTCCACCCGCCGAGGCCGACGACCGGGCGGTCGGGGAACACGGCGTCGTCGAGGATGCAGGAGATCCCGTTGGCCAGGAAGTTGCGCGCGGCGAATCCGCAGGTGCGGCGGGCCAGGCGGTACTGCGCCTCGGAGTGGTCGTTCCACCCCGACTGAGGGTCGGCGAATCCGGAGCGGACCCATTCGCGCACGTCGTCGAGGCTGATGTGCGCCGTGGGGACGCGGCGGTGGTCCGCCCAGTACTTGGCGACGCTCGTCTTGCCGGCCCCGGCGGGGCCGATCAGCAGCACGGCGAGCGTCGTGGCGCCCGGGTCCGGAGCCATCGGGGCCTGCGGCGTGCTGGGCACGGCCACGGGCCCGCCGGGCGGCAGCGGCACATGGCCGGTGGTGTCGGGCACGGGCGGGCCCATCGGGACCTGCTGCGCCACGGCGGGCGGCGGGACGGGGGGCGAGGGCGGCGCGCCGGTGAAACCGGGTGGCGGCGGGGGCGCGGGGACCGGCCCCTGCGGCCCGGGCGCGGACCCCTGGTGCGGGCCCGGGTGGTGGGAACCCGGGTGTTGTGCGGCCGGCGGCCAGCCGGCGGCCGGTCCGTGCCCCGGCTGATGGGGCGGCGGCAGCGGAGACCCCACTGCGTGCTGCATCCGGTGCCACTCCGTCTCGTACAGGCAATTGACGCTGGCAGCGGGGCGAACCCCGCTCTCCCCCATGCCCCGAACGGCCGGGGGGACACCCACCCGAACGGTACCTTCCCCGACCGATGTTTGGTGAACGGCCGGGGAAGGCCCGAAGTGCCCGTCGTGGAAAGGCGAATACGACGGAAGGGAACCCTCGGACCTACTCGCCCACTTCGCCGTAGGCGGCGAGGAGCACGGCCGGGTCGGGGCCCTCCAGGACGGTGGGCTTGGCCAGGCCGTCCAGGACGATGAAGCGCAGCAGGTCGCCGCGGGACTTCTTGTCGACCTTCATGTTCTGGAGCAGCTTGGGCCACTGGTCGTAACGGTAGGTCAGCGGGAGTCCGACCGCTTCCAGGATGGTGCGGTGCCGGTCGGCGGTGGCGTCGTCCAACCGGCCCGCGAGACGGCCGAGTTCGGCGGCGAAGTGCATGCCGACGGCGACCGCGGCGCCGTGCCGCCACTTGTAGCGCTCGTTCTTCTCGATGGCGTGGCCGAGGGTGTGGCCGTAGTTGAGGATCTCCCGCAGGCCCGACTCCTTCAGGTCGGAGGAGACGACCTCGGCCTTGACCCGGATGGACCGCTCGATGAGTTCGGCGGTGTGCGGCCCGGCCGGGGTGCGGGCGGCCCGCGGGTCGGACTCGATCAGTTCCAGGATCGCCGGGTCGGCGATGAAGCCGGCCTTGATGATCTCGGCGAGCCCGGAGACGTAGTCGTTGACCGGCAGGGAGTCCAGTGCCGCGAGGTCGCAGAGCACACCGGCGGGCGGGTGGAAGGCTCCGACCAGGTTCTTGCCCTCGGCGGTGTTGATCCCCGTCTTGCCGCCGACGGCCGCGTCCACCATGGCGAGGACGGTCGTCGGGACGGCGATCCAGCGCACACCGCGCAGCCAGGTCGCCGCCACGAAGCCGGCCAGGTCCGTGGTGGCCCCGCCGCCGACGCCCACGACGACGTCGGTGCGGGTGAAACCGGACTGGCCGAGCGCCTTCCAGCAGTAGGCGGCGACCTCGGCGGTCTTGGCCTCCTCCGCGTTGGGCACCTGGATGGCGACGGCCTCGAAGCCCTGCTCGGCCAGGTCGCCCCGCAGCGCCTCACCGGTCTCGGCGAGCGCCTCGGGGTGGATGACCGCGACCCGCTTGGCCTTGTCGCCGATCAGCCCGCCCAGCTCACCGAGCAGCTGACGGCCGACCAGGACCTCGTAGGGCTCGCTGCCCGCGGTGCCGCCGACCTGGATCCGCGTCACTGACTCGCTCATGCTTCCTTCAACTCCAGGGCGTCCAGCACCTCTTGGGTGACCTCTTCGGGCGTACGGTCGTCGGTGGCGACGATCGAGCGGGCCACCTCCTCGTAGAGGTGCCGACGGGCCTCCATCAGCTCCCGCCACTGCTTGCGCGGGTTGATGGCCAGCAGCGGCCGGGCGGCGTTCAGGCCGGTGCGCCGGGCCGCCTCCTCGACGTCCATCGACAGGTAGACGACCTGGTGCCGGGCGAGCAGCTCACGGGTGCCGGCGTCGAGGACGGCGCCGCCGCCGAGTGCCAGCACACCGGTGTGCTCGGCCAGCGCCCGGCCCACCGCCTGCTTCTCGGCGGCCCGGAAGACCTCTTCGCCGTCCTCGACGAAGATGTCGGCGATGGTGCGGCCCTGTTCGGCGACGATGTCCTCGTCTGTGTCCCGGAAGCCGACCTGGAGCCGCTCGGCGAGCAGCCGGCCCACGGTGGACTTCCCTACCCCCATCGGTCCGACCAGAACGACCGACGGCGCACTCACCGGATCGCCAGGTGGTCGAGGTACGACCGGACGTTGCGGCGGGTCTCGGGCACGCTGTCGCCGCCGAACTTCTCCGCCACCGCGTCCGCCAGCACCAGCGCCACCATCGCCTCCGCGACGATGCCGGCCGCGGGCACGGCGCACACGTCGGAGCGCTGGTGGTGCGCGGCCGTGGCCTCGCCGGTGACGACGTCGACGGTCTTCAGTGCCCGCGGGACGGTCGCGATCGGCTTCATCGCGGCGCGTACACGCAGCAGCTCACCGGTCGACAGCCCGCCCTCGGTGCCACCGGAGCGGCCCGTGGCGCGCCGGATGCCCTCGTCGGTGGTGACGATCTCGTCGTGCGCCTTCGAACCGGGCACACGCGCCAGCTCGAAGCCGTCCCCGACCTCCACACCCTTGATCGCCTGGATGCCCATCAGGGCGGCGGCGAGACGGGAGTCCAGCCGGCGGTCCCAGTGCACATGCGAACCGAGGCCGACGGGCACGTCGTACGCCAGCACCTCCACGACGCCGCCGAGCGTGTCACCGTCCTTGTGGGCCTGGTCGATCTCCGCGACCATCGCCTTCGAGGCGTCCGCGTCCAGGCAGCGCACCGGGTCCGCGTCGAGCTTCTCCACGTCCGCGGGCGTCGGGTACACACCGTACGGCGCCTTGGCCGAGGCGAGTTCCACCACGTGGCTGACGATCTCGATGCCGGCGGTCTCCTTCAGGTACGACCGCGCGACCGCGCCGAGTGCCACGCGCGCGGCCGTCTCCCGCGCCGAGGCCCGCTCCAGAACCGGGCGCGCCTCGTCGAAGCCGTACTTCTGCATGCCGGCCAGGTCGGCGTGACCGGGGCGGGGACGGGTCAGCGGCGCGTTGCGGGCGAGGCCCGCGAGCACGTCGGGGTCGACGGGGTCGGCCGCCATGACCTGTTCCCACTTGGGCCACTCGGTGTTGCCGACCATGATCGCGACGGGCGAGCCCAGGGTGAGGCCGTGCCGGACGCCGCCGAGGAAGGTGACCTCGTCCCGCTCGAACTTCATCCGCGCACCGCGGCCGTAACCGAGCCGCCGGCGAGCCAGGTGGTCCGCCACCATCTCCGTGGTGATCGGCACGCCGGCGGGAAGGCCCTCCAGCGTCGCGACGAGTGCGGGACCGTGGGACTCCCCCGCGGTCAGCCAGCGCAACCTGCTCAACGGTGCTCCTCAATGCTCGCGCCCCGGTACTGCCCTGCGGCACGCGCGTCCACGCGTCCCGCGACGGCGCGACCGGGGTGCGCGGCCCTGGCCCGCCACCTCCGATCCTCCCACGTCCCGGCCGCGGGACCGTCCGCCGGTCCACCTGACGGACGGGAAACGACCAGGTCTCGGCCACACAAGGGGCGCTCGGAGCGGTCCCGCGCGCGCTGCCGCGGGGCGCGGTTCCGCCCCGGTCCGGCGGGAATCCCGGCACCGACCGGCGCATCCGGCTGCGGCGGGACGCCGCCCGTGTGCCCGCCGTCACGGAGCCGCTCCCCCGATTCCGCTCCGGCCCCCGGCGGGCCGCGGCGGGGCCTGGTGCCGCGGCACTAGTGTCCGGCGAGCGCGTGCTCCCCGGCCTTGCGCATCGCGTCCAGGGGCGCGGGGCTTCGGCCGGTCATCTGCTCCACCTGGAGGACCGCCTGGTGCACCAGCAGGTCGAGTCCGCCGACGACGGCCCCGCCGTAGGCGGACCAGCGGGCCGCGAGGCTGGTGGGCCAGGGTTCGTAGAGCACGTCGAACAGGGTCGCCGGCCGCTCCGGCACCGCGGCGGCGAGCGCGTCGGTGGTACCGGCCGGGGTGGTCGCGACGACCAGCGGACGGCGCAGCGCCTCCGCGGCGTCGGCCCAGTCCGCGATCCGCACCTCGACGTCGAGCCGCTCGCCCCACTCCCGCATCTCGGCGGCGCGGGCCGCGCTGCGCGCGTACACCACGACTTCGCCGGTGCAGATCCGGCTCAGCGCGGCCAGCGCGGAGGAGGCGGTGGCGCCGGCGCCGAGGATCGCCGCGGTGTCCACCTGCTCGATGCCGTGCTCACGCAGGGCGGCGACCATGCCGGGGATGTCGGTGTTGTCGCCGGCGCGGCGACCGTCCTCGGTGAACACGACCGTGTTGACCGCCTCGACGGAGGCCGCGGTCTCGCTGATCCCGTCGAGCAGCGGTATCACGGCCCGTTTGAGCGGCATGGTCAGCGACAGGCCCGCCCACTCCGGCCCGAGGCCCGACAGGAAGCCGGGCAGGGCCGCCTCGTCGACCTCGAACCGGTCGTAGGACCAGCCGTCGAGCCCGAGCTCGTGGTACGCGGCCCGGTGCAGCACCGGGGACAGGGAGTGGGCGATGGGCGAGCCGAGCACCGCTGCCCGGCGGGGCTCAGTTGCCCGTGTTGGCATCGAACTTTTCCTTGAGTTCCAGGAAGTCGTCGTGATTCGTGGCGAATTCCGTCCTGTGCACGCCGTCGGTCGCCACGAAGTAGAGCCAGCCGTCGTCGGTCGGGTTCATCATCGCCTTCAGCGCATCCGCACCCGGGTTGCCGATGGGACCGGGCGGCAGACCCTTGTTGGTGTACGTGTTGTAGGGGTCGAAGTTCCCCTTGATCTCCGACTCGGTGATGTGGATGTTGCTCTGGCCCTTGAGGTAGTTGAAGGTCGAGTCGAACTGGAGCAGCTGGTTGGTCTCCGTGTTCGTGGGCTTGAGGCGGTTGTAGATCACCTCCGCCATCTTGCGGAAGTCGTCCTCCGTCTTGCCCTCGGCCTGGACGAGGCTGGCGACCGTGATCAGCTCCAGCGGGTTCTCCAGGTCGAACGCCTTGGCCTTCGCCTCGAGGTCGTACTCGTCGTAGGCCGCGTTGGCCCGCGAGACCATCTCCCGCAGCACCGACTCGGGCTTCATGCCCTTGGCGGCGGGATAGGTGCCCGGGAACAGGAAGCCCTCCAGCGGGTCCTTGATCTCCTTGTTGTTGTTCGCCCACTTCGGCAGGCCGAAGCTCTTGTACTTCTTCTCGGCGACATCCTCGGTGGTGCCCTCTTCGAGACCCAGGCGCTCGTCGATGGCGGCATACACCTTCACGTTGCGCTGCCCGGGGGGAACGACCACGTTGTTCTGGCTCTTGGGGTCGAGCATCAGCTTGACGGCGCTCGCGGCGGACATCTCCTTCTTGAGGAGGTAGGCGCCCGCCTGGATCGCCTCGCCGTCGGGGTTCTGCGACTGGGCGGCCACGAAGGCGTCGACGCTCTTGACGACGCCCGCGTCCTTCAGCCGGCGGCCGATCTCGGCTCCGCTCGCACCCTTGGGGATCTCGACGGTCACCTGCACGCTGGAACCGTCCCCCGCGAAGTCCGGGGCGGCGCCGAAACGATCCTGGTAGAACTGGTACCCGAAGTAGGACACACCGGCCAGGCCGCCGCCGAAGACCAGGGCGACCACCAGACAGGCGCAGCCGCTGCGGCTCTTCTTGTCCTTGGTGCCCTTGCCGCCGCGGCCCCGCCGGTCACCGCGTCCGCGTCGGCCCGCCGCCTCGTCGGTGTCGTCGTCGTCCGCGTCATCGTCGTTCCCACCTGCGAAGAACGCGTGCTCGCCCTGGTCGGGTCCGGGATCCCAGTCGGGCTCCGGTTCCGGTTCGGCGCGCCGCCGGCCGGGCGGCTGGGGCGGCGGATAGGCGTCCGGTGTGCCGTAGAAATCCGGCTGCTGCCCGCCATAGGCAGCCGTCTGCTGGGCGTAGGGGTCCGCCGGGTCGGGGGCGTACGAGACCTGGTGCTGCCCGCCGGTGGCCCAGCCGCCGTCGCCGTACTGCTGCTGCTGCTGCTGGGGATCGTACGACTGCTGCTGCGCGGGCCCGGCGTACTGCTGGTGGCTCGGGTCGGCGTATTGTTGCTGACCGTATTGCTGGCCGTACTGCTGGTACTGGTCGTACTGCTGCTGGGCATGGCCGTAACCGGCCTGCCCGCCGTCGCCCCAGTCGCCGTACTGCGCCTGCTGCTGCGCCTGCGGCTGCTCCGGATACTGCTGCGGCTGGCCGCCGTAGGGGGCCTGGCCGCCCTGGTGGGCATGCTGTCCACCCCATCCGCCGTCCCCGTACAAGGGGTCCTCGGGATGCCACGGTTCGGAGCCTGGGCCCCGGCCATACTCAGTCATCGATCCCCTAGAGCCGCGAGGCGGCGGTCACCCGCCGTGTGGGGCCGGCGTCCGTGCCGCCTCTTGCTGTGCGGCGGCTGTTCGAACACCGACGCATCGCGCGGAACGTTACCGTATCGCGATCAGATGACCACTTCGACGCCCTCGCCCGGAGCTTTACCTGACACCCGTTCGGATTCGAGTGCCTGCTGGAGGATGATCACAGCGGCCGCCTGGTCGATGACCGAACGGCCCTTCCTGGATTTCACGCCGGAGGCGCGCAGACCCTGACTCGCCGTCACCGTCGTCATCCGCTCGTCCACCAGCCGGACCTGCACCGGAACGATGTTCTTCGCGAGTTCCAGGGCGAAGCCGCGGACCTTGGCCGCGGCCGGGCCCTCGCCCCCCTTGAGGGACCGCGGAAGCCCGACGACGACCTCGATCGGTTCGTACTCCTCGACGAGCTGCTTCAGCCGGCGGTGCGCCGCCTGGACATCGCGTCCCGGCACCGTCTCCACCGGGGTGGCGAGGATCCCGTCGGGGTCGCACGAGGCGACCCCGATCCGGGCGTCCCCGACGTCGATCGCGAGCCGACGTCCTGTGCGCATCACTTGGCCGTTTCCGCCACGAGCCGCTCGACGGCGTCCACGGCCTCGCCGATGGCCGCCGGGTTCTGGCCGCCGCCCTGGGCCACGTCCGGCTTGCCGCCACCGCCGCCGCCGAGGGTCTTGGCGGCCGTGCGGACCAGGTCACCGGCCTTCAGACCGCGCTCGCGGGCGGCCTCGTTGGTGGCGATCACCGTCAGCGGCTTGCCGCCCATCGTGGTGAACAGCGCCACCACGGCGGCCCGCCCGCCCTGGATGCGGCCGCGCACGTCGAGGACCAGCTTGCGCAGGTCGTCGGCGGTGGTGCCGTCCGGGACCTGGCCGGTCACCAGGGCCACGCCGCGGACGTCCTTGGCGGACTCGGCGAGACCGGCGGCGGCCTGGAGGACCTTCTCCGCGCGGAACTTCTCGATCTCCTTCTCGGCGTCCTTCAGCTTGCCGAGCATGGTGGAGACCTTCTCCGGCAGCTCCTCCGGGCGGCCCTTGAGCAGCTCGGTGAGCTGGTTGACCACCGTGTGCTCACGGGCGAGGAAGTTGTAGGCGTCCACGCCGACGAGGGCCTCGATACGGCGTACACCGGAACCGATCGACGACTCGCCGAGCAGCTTCACCAGGCCGAGCTGGGCGGTGTTGTGCACGTGCGTGCCGCCGCACAGCTCCTTGGAGAAGTCGCCGATGGTCACCACACGGACGCGGTCGCCGTACTTCTCGCCGAACTCGGCGATGGCGCCCTGCTTCCTGGCGTCGTCGATGCCCATGATCTCGGCGGTGACGTCGAGGTCGCGGGCGAGCACCTCGTTGATCTTCTGCTCGACATCGGTCATCACGGCCGTGGGCACGGCGGACGGCGAGCCGAAGTCGAAGCGGAAACGTCCGGGCTGGTTCTCGGAACCGGCCTGGGCGGCCGTCGGGCCGAGGGCGTCACGCAGAGCCTGGTGGGTGAGGTGGGTGGCCGAGTGGGCGCGGGCGATGGCCGTGCGGCGGCGGCCGTCGATCAGGGCCTGCGCCTTGGCACCGACGGTGACCTCGCCGACCTGGACGACACCCTTGTGCACGTACACCCCGGGGACCGGCTTCTGGCAGTCGCGGACCTCGATGACGGCGCCGGTGTCGACCTTGATACGGCCGGTGTCGCCGATCTGGCCACCGCCCTCGGCGTAGAACGGGGTGCGGTCGAGGACGATCTCGACCTCGTCGCCCTCGGTGGCGGCGGGCGAGGAGACACCGTCGACGAGGATGCCGACGATCGTCGACTCGCCCTCGGTGTCGGTGTAGCCGATGAACTCGGTCTCACCGGCGCTGTCGGCGATCTCGCGGTAGGCGCCGAGGTCGGCGTGGCCGGTCTTCTTGGCCAGGGCGTCGGCCTTGGCGCGCTCCCGCTGCTCCTTCATCAGACGGCGGAAGCCGTCCTCGTCCACGGAGAGCCCCTGCTCGGCGGCCATCTCCAGGGTGAGGTCGATCGGGAAGCCCCAGGTGTCGTGGAGCAGGAAGGCCTTGTCGCCGGCCAGCACGGTGCCGCCGGAGGCCTTGGTCTCGGTCACCGCGGTGTCGAGGATGTTGGTGCCGGCCTTCAGCGTCTTGAGGAAGGCGTTCTCCTCGGCGACGGCGACCTTCTCGATCCGCTCGCGGTCGGTGACCAGCTCGGGGTACTGCTGCCCCATCATCTCGATGACCGTGTCGATCAGTTCCTTGACGACCGGGCCGGTGGCACCGAGGAGGCGCATGTTGCGGATGGCGCGGCGCATGATGCGGCGCAGGACGTAGCCGCGGCCCTCGTTGCCGGGGGTGACACCGTCGCCGATGAGCATCACCGAGGTGCGCATGTGGTCGGTCACCACGCGCAGGGAGACGTCGGAGCCGTGGGCGTCGCCGTAGGCCACGCCGGTCAGCTCGGTGGCCTTCTTGATGACGGCCATGGAGGTGTCGATCTCGTACATGTTCTGCACGCCCTGCAGAATCATGGCGAGACGCTCCAGGCCGAGGCCGGTGTCGATGTTCTTGCTGGGCAGCTCGCCGAGGATCTCGAAGTCCTCCTTGCCGGTGCCCTCCCCGCGCTCGTACTGCATGAAGACCAGGTTCCAGATCTCCACGTAGCGCTCGTCGTTGACGGCCGGGCCGCCCTCCTCGCCGAACTCCGGACCGCGGTCGTAGTTGATCTCGGAGCACGGGCCGCAGGGGCCGGGGACGCCCATGGACCAGTAGTTGTCCTTCTTGCCGAGGCGCTGGATGCGCTCGGCCGGGACGCCGACGACGTCGCGCCAGATGCGCTCGGCCTCGTCGTCCTCCAGGTAGACGGTGATCCACAGACGGTCCGGGTCCAGGCCGTAACCGCCCTTGCCCTGGGGCGCGGTGAGCAGCTCCCAGGCGTACTTGATGGCGCCTTCCTTGAAGTAGTCGCCGAAGGAGAAGTTGCCGCACATCTGGAAGAACGTGCCGTGGCGCGTGGTCTTGCCGACCTCTTCGATGTCGGGTGTGCGCACGCACTTCTGCACGCTCGTGGCGCGGCTGTAGGGCGGCTTGACCTCGCCCAGGAAGTAGGGCTTGAACGGCACCATGCCGGCCGGGACGAGAAGCAGAGTCGGGTCGTCCGCGATGAGCGACGCCGAAGGGACGACGGTGTGCCCGCGCTCCTCGAAGAAGCTCAGCCAGCGGCGGCGGATCTCAGCCGACTCCATCAGTGGTCCTCATTCCGGTTGTGCGAGTACGTCGGCCTCTCGACGTACGTCGGGTTGTTGCGGTTCTCGATGGCGGCGTACCGCCGTGGTGCGGGGAGTTCACCGTCGACGGGCGCGTTCAGGCCGAGCGCGTCGCCGAGTTCGGCCTCCCGCTGTGCCATGTTGTCGCGGACGTCGAGGGCGAACACCAGCGCGCGGTCCTTGAGCCGCCCGCCGGTCTCGATCGCCTTGTTCGCGGCCTTGTGGGCGAGGCTCTCGGGGGTGAGCTGCTTCAGCTTGCGGTTGACCTTGGTGGTGGCCCAGACCCCGGCGGCGACACCCGTGGTGAACCAGAACGTACGGCGGAACATCTCTGGGTCAGTCCTTCTTTCCGCGGTTGTTCCGCCTGCCCCACCGCGCGGCCGGCACGGTACGGCCCACGATCACCGTACGCCGGGGCTCCTCGGCGGGCACGTCGTCCCGGCGGCCGCCGAGGGCGCGGCGCACGCCGTAGCCGAAGGCGGCGACCTTGACCAGCGGGCCGCCGAAGGTGGAGGCGACGGTGGTCGACAGCGCGGAGGCGTTCGAGGTGACCTCCTGCACGTCCGAGGCGATCGAGTCGACCCGGTCGATCTGGGTCTGCGCGGAGCGCACCGCCGCGGAGGCGTCGGCCAGCAGCGGGACGGCCTGGTCGGTCACGTCCGCCACGAGCTTGGTGGTCGCCTTGAGCGTCTGGGCCAGCCTCACGAGTGCCACCGCGAGGAAGGAGACCAGGATCGCCCAGAAGACGGCCACCAGGATCCCGGCCACCTCTCCTCCGGACACTGCGCACCCGCTCCCTGAAACGTGCCTGAACATCGAAAAAGTCGTGCACCGAGCCTATCGCGCCGCGGCTCGGACTCCGTACCGGATTAGAGGGGGCGCGGGGCGGACTTGCCGAGGGCGATTGTACGGACCGAACGCGGATCGGCACGTTCCGTGCCCGCCGCCGCATCTCGGCGTGTGCCCGCCCGGTGGCGGGCGGCGGGCGGTTCCGCCCTGGGGGCGGCGGGGCGGCCGGACGCCAACGGACGCTGCGGTGCGGCGGGTTCGTGCATCGGGGGCGCATCGGCCTCGCGCGGCGGCGCGGCGGCGCCGCGCCGGGACTGCCGGGGGCTTACGACCGGGGCGCACGGGGGTGGGCATAGGCGTCTGCGACGGCGGGGCGGGGCGGCCGGGGGCGTCGGCCCGGCGCATCGACGGTGCGGGCATGCGAAAGCCCGCCGCCCCGGCGGCCCTGAAGGGCGTGGAGGCGACGGGCTGTGCGCAGGAAGTCCTACGCCCGGATCAACGGGCGTAGTACTCGACGACGAGCTGCTCGTCGCAGATCACCGGGATCTCCTTGCGGTTCGGCTCGCGGTCCAGGCGGAACGCCAGGGCCTTGAGGTTCACCTGGAGGTAGCGCGGGGTCTCGCCCTCGGGGGCGAAGCCACCCTCACGGGCGATCGAGAACAGCGTCTTCTCACGGCTGCGCTCGCGGACCATCACGACGTCGTCCGGGCGGACGCGGAAGGACGGCTTGTCGACCTTCTGGCCGTTGACCTCGATGTGGCCGTGCACGACCATCTGGCGGGCCTGGTAGATCGTGCGGGCGATGCCCGAACGCAGGACCAGCGCGTCGAGACGACGCTCCAGCTCGATGATCAGGGCCTCACCGGTCTTGCCCTGCACCTTGGAGGCACGCTCGTAGGCGCGGACGAGCTGACGCTCGGACACGTCGTACTGCGCGCGCAGACGCTGCTTCTCCAGCAGACGGACCTTGTAGTCCGAGTTCTGCTTGCGGCCGCGGCCGTGCTCACCCGGCGGGTAGGGACGGGCCTCGAAGTACTTGACGGCCTTCGGGGTCAGCGCGATGCCGAGGGCACGCGACTTCTTGACCTTGGGGCGGGACTGGTTCGCCATGAACCAAACACCTCATGTTTCTGATGCGAATACGGCTTCACCAGGGTTAGGGGAGGTCGCAATCCGCAGCCGGGGAAACCCCGCGGGTCCTGACGGACCTGCCGGGCAGCCGCTCCCTGGTCTGGGCACATACGTGCAGCACGCGAGTGGCCCACCGACCGTTTCCGGGACCCCGGATGGTGGTGGGCTGCCCGCGACACCGTTCGACGGTGCGCGACGCTCCTGGAGTCCCCTGCCCGAGGGCCGGGTGCTCCGGCTGCATGTCCCGTTCTGGTGGTGCCGACTCCCCTTTCGGGGCGCCGGGCGCGGGACGCAGCGCTTCGAGGGAGTTTACAGGGTGCTCAGGACCGCTTGCGACCGAGGTGTTTCCTGGTCCACTCCACCGCGTCCGCGTATCTCGCCTCGCCGCCGTGCCGGGTGGGGGTGTAGTACTCCCGGTCCTTGATCGCGTCCGGCGCGTACTGCTGGCTCGCGATGCCCTCGGGCAGGTCGTGGGGATACACGTACCCCTGGGCGTGGCCCAGCTTGGCGGCGCCCTTGTAGTGCCCGTCGCGCAGATGCGGCGGGACCGGGCCGGCCAGTCCCTTGCGGACGTCGTCGAGGGCGGCGCCGATCGCCGTCGTCGCGGCGTTGGACTTCGGGGCGAGGGCCAGGGCGATGGTGGCGTGGCTGAGGGTGAGGGCGGCCTCCGGGAAGCCGATCATGGCGACGGCCTGCGCGGCGGCGACCGCGATCGGCAGGGCGTTCGGGTCGGCGAGGCCGATGTCCTCGCTGGCGGAGATCATCAGGCGACGGGCGATGAACCGGGGGTCCTCACCGGCTTCGATCATCCGGGCCAGATAGTGCAGGGCCGCGTCGACGTCCGAACCGCGGATCGACTTGATCAAGGCGCTGGCCACGTCGTAGTGCTGGTCGCCGTCGCGGTCGTACTTCACGGCGGCGCGGTCGACGGTCTCCTCGAGCGTGGTGAGAGCGATCTCGCTCTCACCCTTGTCGAGCGCCGCGCCGGCGGCGGCCTCCAGGGCGGTCAGGGCGCGGCGGGCGTCGCCGCCGGCGATCCGCAGCAGGTGGTCCTCGGTGTCCTCGGGGAGGGTGACGGCGCCGCGCAGACCGCGCTCGTCGGTGAGGGCGCGTCGGATCAGACCGCGCAGGTCGTCGTCCGTCAGCGGTTCGAGGGTCAGCAGCAGGGAGCGGGAGAGCAGCGGCGAGATGACCGAGAAGTACGGGTTCTCCGTCGTGGCGGCGATCAGCGTCACCCAGCGGTTCTCGACGGCCGGCAGCAGGGAGTCCTGCTGGGCCTTGCTGAAGCGATGGATCTCGTCGAGGAAGAGGACGGTGTCCTTGCCGAAGCCACCGGTGGCGCGGCGGGCGCCGTCGATGACCGCGCGGACCTCCTTGACTCCGGCGGTGATCGCGGACAGCTCCACGAAGCGCTTGTTCGTGGCCTTGGAGACGACGTACGCCAGGGTCGTCTTGCCGGTGCCGGGCGGGCCCCACAGGATCACCGAGGACGGGCCTGCCGGTCCTCCGGCGCCCTCGCCGACCAGACGGCGCAGGGGCGAGCCCGGCTTGAGCAGGTGCTGCTGGCCCACGACCTCGTCGAGGGTGCGCGGGCGCATCCGCACGGCCAGAGGGCTGCTGGTCGGGTCTTTCTCCTGGCGTTCTTCGGCGGCTGCGGTGAACAGGTCGGGCTCCACGCTGAAACCCTAAATCACGGCACTGACAACGCCGCCGGGCCCCGGGGTCAGGCCCAGAGCTGGCTGCCCCAGCGGGTCAGCACCAGCATCACGATGATCCCGACGTGCGTGACCGGCAGCACCCAGGTGAACTCGTCGAGGAAGCGCTTGACCGCGCCGGGGGCCGGCAGGAGGTCGTTGCGGACGTTGAACGAGGTCACGTACCAGAACATGACGATGGTGGCGACCCAGGCCAGCGAGCACCACAGGCACAGCGCGTTGATCCGGTACAGGGACTGGAACATCAGCCAGGTGCAGAAGACGACGCCGAAGAGGGTGCCGGCGTTGAAGGTCAGCCAGTACCAGCGCGGGAAGCTCGCGCGGGCGAGCAGGCTCATGCCGACGCAGATCACGATGCCGTAGGTGACGAGGCCGAGCATCGG
Organism: Streptomyces cadmiisoli; assembly: GCF_003261055.1. Classification (NCBI taxonomy): domain Bacteria; kingdom Bacillati; phylum Actinomycetota; class Actinomycetes; order Kitasatosporales; family Streptomycetaceae; genus Streptomyces; species Streptomyces cadmiisoli. The sequence continues at coordinate 7,085,484 of NZ_CP030073.1, read as the reverse complement.
GTTGGGGAACCCGAAGACGGAGGCCTGGTCGCTGCTCATGACGCTGCCGCAGGAGACGATCGGGTTCAGGCTGCAGCTCGGGACGAACGTCTTGCCGTCGGCCTCGGCCTCGAGGATCTTGAACTTGTCGATCGTGATGACCCATGCCGCGAGCAGGCCCGCGGCGCCCGTGATCACCAGCAGCAGGGCGAAGGCCCGGCTGCTGGTGACGGTCCGCGCCTGGGCTGCGCCGTGCTGCGGCTCGGGCTCGGTGGAGACGTCCCTGACTGTCGTCTTGCTCATCACGCCGATTCCGTCACTTCGAGGGGGGCTGCTTCCGGCAAGGGACATTCTGCCGCACGCGCCCGGCTCATCACCGTTGGCTGTGCATAAGGACATATGGCCGACCGCTCGATTCCGGTCATCCGCGCGGGCGCCGGACGCCCTGGTCGGACACCCGGCGCACGCGCGTACGGATCAGCCGAGCCGGGCCTCCAGTTCGGCCACGATCTCGTTGACGCCGACCGCCGTCTGCTCGCCGGACCCCATGTCCTTGAGCTGGACGACGCCCTCGGCGAGATCGCGTTCACCGGCGACGATCGTGTAGCGGGCGCCGCTGCGGTTGGCGTTCTTCATGGCGCCCTTGAGGCCCTTGGCACCGTAGGAGAAGTCGGCGGCGATGCCGACCTTGCGCAACTCGGTGACCTTGGCGAACAGCACCCGGCGGGCCTCCTCGCCGAGCGGGACGGCGAACACGGAGGTGGCGGCGGGCAGTTGCAGCTCGACACCCTCCGCCTCCAGGGCGAGGACGGTGCGGTCGACGCCGAGGGCCCAGCCCACCGAGGGAAGCGCGGGGCCGCCGATCATCTCGGACAGGCCGTCGTAGCGGCCGCCGCCGCCCACCGCGGACTGCGATCCCAGTCCGTCGTGGACGAACTCGAAGGTGGTCCGCGTGTAGTAGTCCAGGCCGCGCACCAGCCTCGGGTCGTCCTCGAAAGAGACGCCCGCGGCGGAGATCAGCTCGCGCACCTCCTCGTGGTACGCCTTGCAGGCGTCGCAGAGGTAGTCGCGCAGCAGCGGGGCGTCGGTGAGCTGCTTCTGGACGTCCTGGCGCTTGTCGTCGAGGACCCGCAGCGGGTTGATCTCGGCGCGGCGCAGGGTGTCCTCGTCCAGGTCCAGGCCGCGCAGGAAGTCCTGGAGCGCGGTCCGGTACACCGGACGGCACTCCTGGTCGCCCAGGCTGTTGAGCAGGATGCGGAAGTTGCTCAGGCCCAGCGAGCGGTACGCCTGGTCGGCGAGGATGATCAGCTCGGCGTCCAGCGCGGGGTCCTCCGCGCCGATCGCCTCGGCGCCGACCTGCGAGAAGTGGCGGTAGCGGCCCTTCTGCGGGCGCTCGTAGCGGTAGTACGAGCCCGAGTACCAGAGTTTGACCGGAAGGTTGCCCGCCTTGTGCAGGTTGGCCTCCAGGGCGGCGCGGAGCACGGACGCCGTTCCCTCGGGGCGCAGCGCGAGCCGGTCGCCGCCCTTGGTCTCGAAGGCGTACATCTCCTTGGTCACGATGTCGGTGGACTCACCGACGCCGCGTGCGAACAGCTCGACGTTCTCGAAGCCGGGCGTCTCGATGTAGCCGTACCCGGAGTTGCGCAGGGGGGCGGCGATCGCCTCGCGGACCGCCAGGTACTTGGCGCTGTCCGGCGGGATCAGGTCGTACGTGCCCTTGGGGGCCTTGAAGGTGCTCACGGGGGTTCTCGTCACATTCCTCGTCGGGGAGCCTGCTGGGGGGCTCCCTGGCCGTCGGCCACCTGCCGCAGATACGGGTTGGTGGCACGCTCCTGGCCGATGGTGGTCTGGGGGCCGTGGCCGGACAGCACCACGGTCGAGTCGTCGAGCGGCAGGCACACGCGGGCCAGCGAGTCGAGCATCTCGGCCATGTCACCGCCGGGCAGGTCGGTGCGTCCGATGGAGCCGGCGAACAGCAGATCCCCGGAGAAGAGGACCGGCGGGATGTCGGATCCGTCGCGGGTCTCCGGCATCCGGAAGGTCACCGACCCCTTGGTATGGCCGGGCGCGTGCGCGACGGAGAACTCCAGCCCCGCCAGTTCCAGCCGCGCGCCGTCGGCCAGTTCCCTGACGTCGTCCGGCTCCCCCACGGTCAGCTCGCCCATCAGCGGCATCCCGATCGAACGGCCGAGGGCCTTCTCGGGGTCGCTCATCATGTACCGGTCCTCGGGGTGGATCCAGGCCGGTACGCCGTGCGCACCGCACACCGGGACGACCGAGGCCACATGGTCGATGTGGCCGTGGGTGAGGACGACGGCAACGGGCTTGAGCCGATGCTTTCGGACCGCTTCCTCGACTCCTGCGGCGGCCTGATGGCCGGGGTCGATGATCACGCACTCCTCACCGGCGGCGGGGGCGACGAGATAACAGTTCGTCCCCCAGGCCCCGGCGGGGAACCCGGCAATGAGCACGATCGTCCTTCGTTGTGTCGGTACGGGCGGGGTCGACAGCGGCTGCGCCTGACGTCAGAGCCTACCGGCGCTGCCGAATCCTCAGCGAACCCATATACGGTACGGGGCACACGCAGGCGGTCGACTCACAGGACGCACGCGTACCGGTCGCCTTTCTAGACGCATGAGGAGTACACCCGGTGGTCAGCCAGGAACAGCGGCGGCGTCAGCTCGCCCGGGAGAAGTTCTTGCGGCAGCAGCAGCGGCGCACCGAAGCCCGGCGCAAGTCGCGCACGCGCAACGCCGCGATCGCGTCGGCGCTCGGCGTGGTCCTGATCGGCAGCCTCGCGCTGTACACGACCGGCGTCCTCGAGGAGGACGACAAGACGAACGCGGGTGCGGAGGTCACCGAGAGCCCGTCGCCGTCCAAGGCGCCGGACCCGTGCGAGAAGCCGGCCGCGGGCAAGGTCAAGTCGCAGACCTGGAAGAAGGAGCCGGCGGTGTCGATCGACAAGTCGGCCGCCTACACGATGAAGCTCGCGACGACGTGCGGCGACATAGACGTCGAGCTGAAGGCGTCGGCGGCGCCGCGCACCGTCAACTCGTTCAACTTCCTCGCCGGCAAGGGCTACTTGGACCACACCAAGTGCCACCGGCTGACCACCAACGGAATCTATGTGCTCCAGTGCGGTGACCCGACGGGCACCGGCACCGGCGGCCCGGGCTACACGATTCCGGACGAGAATCTGAAGGACAAGAGCCTCAAGGACAACATCTACCCGGCGGGCACGCTGGCGATGGCGAACACGGGCCAGCCGGGCACCGGCGGCAGCCAGTTCTTCCTGGTCTACCAGGACAGTCAGCTCCCGCCCAACTACACACCGTTCGGTACCGTCTCCGAGTCGGGCATGGCCGTGCTGAAGAAGATCGCCGCGGCCGGTGAGAGCACGGGCGCCGGTGACGGGGCACCGAACGCGACCGTCGTGATCAACAAGGCGACCGTCGCGAAATCCTGACCGCCAACTGCGAAATTTCGGTCGCGCGGGATGCGGACAGGCCACCCGCCGGTCGCCTATGTTGGCGGTGACGAAACTGTGGACGATGCCCGGGGGAGCCACAGCCCCCCGCAGGCATCATGTGGAGGAGGCGCTGTGAGCAGCGACCCGTGGGGCCGCGTCGACGAGACGGGGACCGTGTACGTGCGTACGGCCGACGGCGAGCAGGTCGTCGGCTCCTGGCAGGCCGGCTCGCCCGACGAGGCGCTGGCCTACTTCGAGCGCAAGTACGAGGGCCTGGTTGTCGAGATCGGCCTCCTCGAGAAGCGGGTGCAGACGACGGACCTGTCGGCGAAGGACGCCCAGGTGGCGATCGACCATCTGCGGGAGCAGGTCGAGGCGCATCACGCGGTGGGCGATCTGGACTCGCTGCGGGCCCGGCTCGACAAGCTCGTCGAGAGCGTCGAGGCGCGCCGGGAGCAGCGGAAGGTGCAGCGCGCCCGGCAGACGGACGAGGCGCGGCACGCCAAGGAGGCCCTGGTCGCCGAGGCGGAGGAGCTGGCGGCCTCGGACCAGTGGCGGGCGGCCGGTGAGCGGCTGCGGTCGCTGGTGGACACCTGGAAGGGGCTGCCGCGACTCGACCGCAAGTCGGACGACGAGCTCTGGCACCGGTTCTCGCACGCGCGGTCGGCGTTCTCCAAGCGCCGCAAGGCGCACTTCGCGCAGCTGGACGCGCAGCGGGAGGAGGCCCGCCGGACCAAGGAGCGGCTGGTCGCCGAGGCGGAAGGGCTGTCGGCGTCGACGGACTGGGGTCCGACGGCCGCGCGCTACCGCGACCTGATGACCGAGTGGAAGGCGGCGGGCCGCGCCCAGCGCGAGCACGAGGACGATCTGTGGAACCGCTTCCGCGGCGCCCAGGACGTCTTCTTCGCCGCCCGCAGTTCGGTCTTCGCCGAGCGCGACGCGGAACAGGCGGAGAACCTCAAGCTCAAGGAGGAGCTGGCCGGCGAGGCCGAGAAGATCCTCCCGGTGACGGAGCTGAAGGCGGCGCGGGCCGCGTTCCGCACCATCAACGAGCGGTGGGAGGCCATCGGCCATGTGCCGCGCGACGCGCGGCCGCGGGTCGAGGGCCGGATGCACGCGGTGGAGCGGGCGATCCAGGAGGCCGAGGAGGCCGAGTGGCGCCGCACCAACCCGGAGGCACGCGCGCGTGCCGAGGGGCTGACGGGCCAGCTCCAGGCCGCCGTGGACAAGCTCAGGGGCCAGATCGAGCAGGCGCGCGCCCAGGGCAACAACGCCAAGGCCGACAAGCTGGAGAAGGAGCTGGACGGCCGCCAGGCGCTGCTGGACCAGGCGCTGAAGGGCCTCCAGGAGTTCGGCGGCTGACGCCGGTTTCCGCAGGACACGCGGAGGGGCTCCCGTACTCGGTACGGGAGCCCCTCCGCGTGTGTGTGTGCGCCTCTACGCCCTGCTGCGGGCCGACGTCACCCGGTACACGTCGTAGACGCCCTCGACGCCCCTGACGGCCTTCAGTACATGGCCGAGGTGCTTGGGGTCGCCCATCTCGAAGGTGAAGCGCGAGGTGGCGACGCGGTCGCGGGAGGTCTGGACCGCCGCCGACAGGATGTTGACGTGCTGATCGGACAGGACCCGGGTGACGTCCGAGAGCAGCCGCGACCGGTCCAGCGCCTCGACCTGGATGGCCACCAGGAAGACCGAGGACTGCGTGGGCGCCCACTCGACCTCGAGGATGCGCTCGGGCTCCCGGGACAGTGACTCCACGTTCACACAGTCGCTGCGGTGAACCGATACGCCACTACCGCGCGTGACGAAGCCGATGATCGGGTCGCCGGGCACCGGCGTACAGCACCGGGCCAGCTTGACCCACACGTCCTCGACACCCTTGACGACGACGCCCGGGTCGGCGCTGGTACGGCGCTTGCGGCCGCGGCCGCGGGCGGGCGGGACGCTCTCGTCGATCTCCTCGGTGGCCGCCTCCTCGCCGCCGAAGGCCTGGACGAGCTTCTGCACGACGTTCTGCGCGGAGACATGGCCCTCGCCGATCGCCGCGTAGAGCGCGGAGATGTCGGGGTAGCGCATCTCGTGGGCGAGGGTGACCAGCGAGTCACCGGTGAGGATCCGCTGGATCGGCAGGTTCTGCTTGCGCATCGCCCGGACGATGGCGTCCTTGCCCTGCTCGATCGCCTCGTCCCGGCGCTCCTTGGAGAACCACGCCCGGATCTTGTTCCGGGCCCGCGGCGACTTCACGAAGCCCAGCCAGTCGCGGGAGGGGCCCGCGCCGGCCGCCTTGGAGGTGAAGACCTCCACCAGGTCGCCGTTGTCCAGGGTGGACTCCAGCGGTACGAGGCGGCCGTTGACCCGCGCTCCTATGGTGCGGTGCCCGACCTCGGTGTGGACGGCGTACGCGAAGTCCACCGGGGTGGCCCCGGCCGGCAGCGCTATGACGTCGCCCTTCGGGGTGAAGACGAAGACCTCGTTGCGCGAGAGGTCGAAGCGCAGCGACTCCAGGAACTCGCCGGGGTCCTCGGTCTCCTTCTGCCAGTCGAGGAGCTGGCGCAGCCACGCCATGTCGTTGAGGTGGTCGTCCTTGCCCTTGCCGGCCTTCGGCACGTCGGTGCGCACCTTGGAGGCACCGGCGACGGCCTCCTGCTTGTACTTCCAGTGCGCGGCGATGCCGTACTCGGCGCGGCGGTGCATGTCGAAGGTGCGGATCTGCAGCTCGACCGGCTTGCCGTTGGGCCCGATGACCGTCGTGTGCAGCGACTGGTACATGTTGAACTTGGGCATCGCGATGTAGTCCTTGAACCGGCCGGGGACCGGGTTCCATCGCGCGTGCACCGTGCCGAGGGCCGCGTAGCAGTCGCGGACGGTGTCCACGAGGACGCGGATGCCCACCAGGTCGTAGATCTCCGCGAAGTCGCGACCGCGGACGATCATCTTCTGGTAGACGCTGTAGTAGTGCTTCGGACGGCCGGTGACCGTGGCCTTGATACGGGCGGCGCGCAGGTCCTGCTGCACCTCGTCGGTCACCACGGCCAGGTACTCGTCGCGCTTGGGCGCCCGCTCGGCCACCAGACGCACGATCTCGTCGTACATCTTGGGGTAGAGGATCGCGAAGGCGAGGTCCTCCAGCTCCCACTTGATGGTGTTCATGCCCAGGCGGTGGGCCAGCGGCGCGTAGATCTCCAGCGTCTCGCGTGCCTTCTTCTCCTGCTTCTCGCGCTTGAGGTAGCGCATGGTGCGCATGTTGTGGAGCCGGTCGGCGAGCTTGATGACCAGCACCCGGGGGTCCTTGGCCATGGCCACGACCATCTTGCGCACGGTCTCGGCCTGCGCCGCCTCGCCGAACTTGACCTTGTCCAGCTTGGTGACGCCGTCGACGAGGAGCGCGACGGTGTCACCGAAGTCGCGACGAAGCTGGTCCAGGCCGTACTCGGTGTCCTCGACCGTGTCGTGCAGCAGCCCCGCCATCAGGGTGGCCGGATCCATGCCCAGCTCGGCGAGGATCGTGGTGACGGCCAGCGGGTGCGTGATGTACGGGTCGCCGCTCTTGCGCTTCTGGCCGCGATGCCAGCGCTCGGCGACCTGGTAGGCCTTCTCGATCTGCCGCAGCGTCGACGTCTCGATCTTGGCGTCGTTGCTGCGGACTATCCGCAGCAGTGGCTCCAGGACCGGGTTGTACGGGTTGGCGCGCTGGACGCCGAGGCGGGCCAGGCGGGCCCGGACGCGGTTGGACGACCCGGAGCGGGGCGTCTGCGGCGTAGCGGCGGGGCGGATCGCGGGCGTGGCCGGGCGCTCGGCGGGTGCCGGCTTGGTGCGCGCCTGCTCCGCGGTCTTGTCGACGGGTGCTGCCTGGGCGTGCTGACCCGGCCCGCGGGTGTCGTTCTTCGCCGTCTGCGCGGGCTTGGCCGCGGGCTCCGAGGCGCGCTCGGGCTTGGCGGCGGTCAGGTGCTGGGCCTCGTCTGGCAAGAGGGCTCCTCGTGCGCGATCCGGGTCCCCCGGTCAGGCTCCGGAGACCCCATGGTAGCGATCCCGGGGTCCGGGATCGCCTTCAGGCCGATGTGAGGGCCGTCCCTGAAGAACAACCGAGGCGGGCACCGGATTCCTCCGGGCCCGCCTCGGCGGTGTCGTACGAGTGGCGTACGTCTTTCCGCGATCTTGCGGAACGGTGTCCCGGACCGGGGTCCGAAGCCCGGTCCGCGCCGCTTCTCAGACCGTGAGCAGCGCCTCCAGCGGAGCGCCGGCGAGTGCCGGTTCCAGACGGACACGGCCGTTGAGGAACGCCAGCTCCATCAGGACCGCGACGCCCGCGACCCCGGCACCGGCCCGGCGGATCAGCTCGAGGGAGGCCTCGGCGGTGCCGCCGGTGGCCAGGACGTCATCGACGACCAGGACCCGGTCGCCGTCGGTCAGGTCCTCGGCGTGCACCTCGATCTCCGCGGTGCCGTACTCCAGGTCGTACGCCTGGCGGAGGGTGGCTCCGGGGAGCTTGCCCGCCTTGCGGACCGGGATGAAGCCGAGGCCGGCCCGCAGGGCGACGGGGGCGCCCAGGATGAAGCCGCGGGCCTCCAGGCCGACGACCTTGGTGGCGCCGGTGCGCGCGGCAACGTCGGCGAGGGCACCGGTGAGCGCGGTGAACGCCGCCGGGTCCGCCAGGAGCGGGGTGATGTCCTTGAACATCACCCCCGGCTCCGGGTAGTCCGCCACATCGCGGATACGGCTGAGCAGCAGCTCCTCGATGTCGGTCATGGGCGCTTCCCCGACGGCCGGCCACGGCCCCGGCTGCGCGGACCGACGACCGCCGGTGCCGCGTCCTCCGGACCGTCGGCGAACGACTCGTCGTCGCCCTCGGCGTCCAGCGGCTCGCCCTTCGCCGCGGCCTGCGCCCGCTTCGCGAGAACGCGCTTCTTGAGCGCCTTCATCTGCGGCTCGAGCTCCTTGAGGTCGGCGACGAGCGGCGTGGCGATGAAGATCGAGGAGTACGCGCCGGCCGCGAGACCGACGAACAGCGACAGCGAGATGTCGTTCAGCATGCCGGCGCCGAGGACACCGCCACCGATGAACAGCAGGCCCGCCACCGGCAGCAGCGCGACCACCGTGGTGTTGATCGACCGGACCAGGGTGCTGTTGATCGAGCGGTTCGCGATGTCGCTGTAGGTCCAGCGGGTCTGTTTGGTGATGTCCTTCGTCTGCTCCTTGAGGCTGTCGAAGACGACCACCGTGTCGTAGAGCGAATAACCGAGGATGGTCAGCAGACCGATCACCGTGCCTGGTGTGACCTCGAAGCCCACCAGGGCGTAGATGCCGACGGTGATGGTGATGTCGTGGATCAGGGCGACGAACGCGGCGATCGCCATACGCCACTCGAACGCGATCGCCAGATAGATCACCACGAGGATCAGGAAGATCCCCAGACCTTGCCACGCCTTGTTGGCGATCTGGTCGCCCCAGCTGGGGCCGACGAGTTCGGCGTTGATCCGCTCCGCGTCGACGTTCATGTCCTCGGCGAGGGCGTCCTTGATCCGGTCCGACCGCTCGGTGTCGATACCGGCGATCTGGATGCGCAGGCTGCCGTTGCCGAGTTCCTGGACGATGGCGTCGTGGCCGGACGCGCCCTCCGCGAACTCCTCGGCCTGGGCGACCGAGACGCTCGTCTTCGGGGTGGTGAAGACGGCACCGCCCTGGAACTCGATGCCCATGTTCAGGCCGCGCACCGCCAGGCCGACGATGGCCGTGATGGTGATCAGGATCGAGATGCCGTACCAGATCTTACGGTTGCCGACGAAGTCGTAACTGACCTCGCCGCGGTGCAGTCGGGCGCCGAGGTTGCCGAGCTTTGACATCTCACGCCTCCTTCGGGTCGACGGGGGCGGCGGGGCGACGGGTACGGCGCAGGGGCGGCCGGGCACCGAGTCGCTTCGGGTCGAGGCCGGACCACGGGTGGCCGTTGGCGAAGAACTTCCGGCGGGCGAGGATCGTCAGCAGCGGCTTGGTGAACAGGAAGACCACCACGACGTCGAGCACGGTGGTCAGGCCGAGCGTGAACGCGAAGCCCTGGACCTTGCCGACGGTGACGATGAACAGGACCGCGGCAGCCAGGAACGACACGAAGTCGGAGACCAGGATGGTGCGCCGGGCGCGCGGCCAGGCCCGCTCGACCGCGGGGCGCAGCGAGCGGCCTTCGCGGATCTCGTCCCGGACGCGTTCGAAGTACACGATGAACGAGTCCGCCGTGATGCCGATGGCGACGATCGCACCGCAGACGGCCGGCAGGTTCAGCGCGAAGCCGATGGCCGGTCCCAGCAGGGCCATGAGCACGTAGGTGAGGGCCGCGGAGACCAGCAGCGAGGCGATCGCGATGAGCGACAGACCGCGGTAGTAGACCACCAGGTAGAGCACGACCAGGGCGAGGCCGATGGCGCCCGCGATGAGACCGGCTTCCAGCTGCTCGCCGCCGAGGGCCGCGGTCACCGTGGTGACGCTGTCCTCCTTGAAGGTCAGCGGCAGGGCGCCGTAGGACAGCATGTTGCCGAGGCTCTCGGCCTCCTCCTGCGTGAAGCTGCCGGAGATCTCGGCGTTGCCGCCGGTGATGGACTGGCTGACGTACGGGCTGGAGACGACCTCGCCGTCCAGGACGATGCCGAACTGGTTCTGCGGGGACTGGTTCTGCGCGAGTTTGCCGGTGATGTCGGCGAACTTCTTGGCACCGGCGGAGGTGAAGTCCATCTGGACCTTCCAGCCGGCGCCGCTCTGGGTGTCGTAGACAGCCTGGGCGTCGTCGACCTCGGTGCCGTCGACGGCGGCCGGGCCGAGGATGTACTTGTACCAGACGCCCTGGACCTCACCGCAGCCGAGCGTGGGCTCGTCGGGCTTGGAGCCCTCACCCGTGGTGGCGCGCACCGAGGCCTTGCTGCAGTCCAGCTTCGCGTACTGCTCCTGGAGCTTGCTGTCGGCGTCGCCGGCCGCGGCGCCCTCGCTCTGCGAGGCGGAGGGGCTGGGCGCGGTGGAGCCGCTCGCGGACGGCGTGGGGTCGGCCTTCAGCGCGTCGGTGACCGCGCGACCCTGCGTGGTCGCGGAGGGCGAGGGAGTCGAGCTCGGGCTCGCGGGGTCGGACGCGGACGGGCTCGCCGCCGGGTCGCCGGCCTTCTCCGAGGCGCCCGTCGAGGGGCTGGGGCTCGGTGCGGGGTTGCCGCCGGTGGGCTCGGTGGTCAGGACCGGGCGGAAGTAGAGCTTGGCGGTGGTGCCGACCTGTTCCCGGGCCTGCTTGGAGTTCGTGCCCTTGGGAATGTTGACGATGATGTTGCGATCGCCCTGGGTCTGGACCTCCGCCTCGGAGACACCGAGACCGTTGACACGGCGCTCCATGATCTCGACCGCGGTGTCCATGTTCGTCTTGTTGATCGCGGCCTCGTTGCCGTCCTCCGGGACAGCCCGGAGCGTGATGCTCGTACCGCCGGCCAGGTCGATGCCGAGACGCGGAGTGTCGTGCCCGGAGGCGAACATGCCGCCGGTGAGCGCCACGATGGCGATCAGGATCAGGGCCAGCGAGCGCCCCGGCTTGCTCTGGGCGCTCGCGCTCCGGCCCTTTTTAGGTGCTGCCACCTTCTCGTACTCCCTCTCGGGCCGCCGCGCGCCGGGTCAACGGACGGGCGGCCATGACATGGTGTCGGGATCCCGCGCGGTATGCGTGTGCCCCGGATGCGCGGGAGCGGGCCCACGCACGTCGGGGACTCGACTACTTCGCGTCGGAGTCGCCTTCGGTCTTCTTCGGCTCGTCGTCCGTCTTCGCGGCGCCCTCGGACGGCTCGTCGTCCGCGTCCTTCTTGCCGAGGTCGACCGGCTTGTCGTCGGAGGCGGCGGCAGCGGCGGCCTCGTCGGTCTCGGTGAGGGAGGAGGCGTCGTCGGGGACGGAGTCGGACTTCAGGTCGTGCTCGATGCCGTGGACGATGCGGTTGTACTCGTCGTCGGAGAGGACGGCACCGATCGAGTTCTTGGCGAAGAGGAGGTCGACGCCCGGGCCGGCGTCGAGGAGGACCGTGTCCTCGTTGACCTCCTTGACCGTCGCGTACATGCCCCCGATGGTCCGGACGCCGGAACCGGGCTGCATCTGGTTCCGCATGTCGACGGCCTGCTGCTGCTTCTTCTTGGCCGAGCGGGTCATCAGGAACATGGCCCCGATGAGCACGATGAACGGGAGGAGGGTCACGAGGCTATTCACGGGACGATTTTCCTTCGCACGACCGCGCAGGTGGGCGGCCTGATCGATGGGGGATGTCAGCCGCCGAGAACAGCGGCATCGGCGGAGTCTAAGCGAGTCCGCGCGCATGGAACAACGCTCAGCATGGCACCGGGGTTCCTGGTCCGGCCAATGCCCTCGCCGTCACGCCCCGAACAGGTCCTGTTGTCCGTTTCCCCCGGTTCCCGTGCGGGGCGGGGCCAGGCCGAGATGCGCCCACGCGGCCGGAGTGGCCACCCGGCCACGGGGTGTGCGGGCCAGCAGCCCCTCTCTCACGAGGAAGGGTTCGGCGACCTCCTCGACGGTCTCGCGCTCCTCCCCCACCGCGACCGCGAGCGTGGACAGGCCCACCGGACCGCCGCCGAACAGCTTGAGCAACGCCTCCAGCACGGCGCGGTCGAGCCGGTCGAGCCCGCGGGTGTCGACCTCGTACACGGCGAGGGCCGCCCCGGCGATCTCCTCGGTGATGAAACCGTCCGCCTTGACCTGGGCGTAGTCGCGGACGCGGCGCAGCAGGCGGTTGGCGATGCGGGGCGTGCCGCGCGAGCGGCCGGCGATCTCGGCGGCGCCGTCGCCGTCGATCTCCACATCGAGCAGGTTCGCTGAGCGGTGGATGACGCGCTCCAGCTCGGCCGGCTCGTAGAACTCCATGTGCGCGGTGAAGCCGAAGCGGTCGCGCAGCGGGGGCGGCAGCAGGCCCGCGCGCGTGGTGGCGCCGACCAGGGTGAACGGGGGCAGTTCGAGCGGGATGGCGGTGGCCCCGGGGCCCTTGCCGACGATGACGTCGACCCGGAAGTCCTCCATCGCCATGTAGAGCATCTCCTCGGCAGGCCGGGACATGCGGTGGATCTCGTCGAGGAAGAGGACCTCGCCCTCCTGGAGGGAGGACAGGATCGCCGCGAGGTCGCCGGCGTGCTGGATGGCGGGCCCCGAGGTGATGCGGATCGGGGCGCCCATCTCGGCCGCGATGATCATGGAGAGGGTGGTCTTGCCGAGGCCGGGGGCGCCGGAGAGCAGCACGTGGTCGGCGGTGGCGCCCCGCGCGCGTGCGGCGCGCAGGACGAGGTCGAGCTGTTCGCGGACCTTCTCCTGGCCGATGAACTCGCCCAGGTCCTTCGGGCGCAGCGCGGCCTCGACGGCCTGGTCCTCACGGTCGGCGGACGCACCGACGAGCCGCTCGGGGGCGGGGGTGTCGGTCGTGTCGTCCCAGTTCATGGAGTGTGCCTCGGGGTTGCGGTCGGATGGGGCGTACGCGGGTGGGGTGCCCTCCTGCGGGCGCCTGCCGACCGCGCGAGGGGGCGGATTCTGGCCGTTTCCCTCGCGGGCCGTGCGGCGCCCCGCCGTCAGCGGGTTCTGTTGAGCGTCTGGAGGGCGGCCTTCAGCAGTCGGCCGACCTGCGGTGTGCCGCCCTCCGCCTCGGCCTGCGGGGCGACCGCGGCGACGGCGTCGTCGGCCTCTCGGGTCGCGTAGCCCAGACCGATGAGAGCGGCGTGCAGCTGGTCCCGCCAGCCACCGGTGACCGGCGCGCCGACCGCGGGGGCCCCGAGCGGCTCGCCCAGGCGGTCCTTCAGTTCCAGCAGCAGTTTCTGCGCGCCCTTCTTGCCGATGCCTGGCACCGCGACGAGCGCCTTCTCGTCGCCGGTGGAGACCGCCCGGCGCAGGGCGTCGGGGGTGTGCACGGCGAGCATCGCCTGGGCGAGGCGGGGGCCGACGCCGCTGGCGGTCTGGAGCAGTTCGAACACCTGGCGCTCGTCGTCGTCCGCGAAGCCGTACAGCGTGAGGGAGTCCTCACGGACGACGAGGGAGGTGGCGAGCTTGGCGGGCCGGCCGACGCGGAGCGTCGACAGCGTGTTGGGCGTGCACTGGACGGCCATGCCCACGCCGCCGACCTCGATCACCGCGGCGTCCGGGGCGAGGGCGGCGACACTGCCGCTGACGAAGGCGATCATGCCGTTCGGCCTTTCGATGCGTGCAGGGCGACGGCCTGCTGGAGTCGGTTCTGCGCGGGTGCGCGCCAGATGTGGCAGATGGCGAGTGCGAGGGCGTCGGCGGCGTCGGCCGGCTTGGGGGGCGCGTCCAGCCGCAGCAGCCGGGTGACCATGGCGCCGACCTGGGCCTTGTCGGCGCGGCCCGAGCCGGTGACGGCGGCCTTCACCTCGCTGGGGGTGTGCAGGGTGACGGGGATGCCGCGGCGGGCGGCGCACAGCATGGCGACGGCGCTGGCCTGGGCGGTGCCCATCACGGTGCGGACGTTGTGCTGGCTGAAGACGCGCTCCACGGTGACGAACTCGGGGTCGTGCTCGTCGAGCCACTGCTCGATGCCGCGCTCGATCGCGACCAGACGGTCGCCCAGTTCCGCGTCGGCCGGCGTGCGCACGACACCGACGCCGAGCATCGTCAGCGTCCGTCCGGGCACGCCCTCGACGACACCGACACCGCACCGGGTCAGTCCCGGGTCCACCCCCAGTACGCGCACGCGCCCCTCCCTTCGATCGCCTGTTTGTGCAGGCTATCGGGTGCCACCGACAACGCGGTGGGCCGACATGAAGGCAGGGGCGTGGGTGGAGGGCTCGGCGGCGTTACGCGTCGACCTTCTCCATGATCTCGTCGCTGACGTCGAAGTTGGCGAAGACGTTCTGCACGTCGTCGCTGTCCTCGAGGGCGTCGATCAGCTTGAAGATCTTCTTGGCGCCCTCCTCGTCCAGCTCGACCTGCATGGTCGGGACGAAGTTGGAATCGGCGGAGTCGTAGTCGATGCCGGCCTCCTGGAGGGCGGTGCGGACCGCGACCAGGTCGGTGGCCTCGCTGAGCACCTCGAAGGACTCACCGAGGTCGTTGACCTCCTCGGCACCGGCGTCCAGGACGGCGCCGAGCACGTCGTCCTCGGTCAGCTCACCCTTGGGGACGATGACGACGCCCTTGCGGTTGAACAGGTACGACACCGAGCCGGGGTCGGCCATGTTCCCGCCGTTGCGGGTCATGGCGACGCGGACGTCGGAGGCGGCACGGTTGCGGTTGTCGGTGAGGCACTCGATGAGCACCGCGACACCGTTGGGGCCGTAACCCTCGTACATGATCGTCTCGTAGTCGGCGCCGCCGGCCTCGAGGCCGCCGCCGCGCTTGATCGCCGAGTCGATGTTCTTGTTGGGAACCGACTGCTTCTTGGCCTTCTGCACGGCGTCGTAGAGGGTCGGGTTGCCCTCCAGGTCGACACCGCCCATGCGGGCCGCGACCTCGATGTTCTTGATCAGCTTCGCGAAGAGCTTGCCGCGCTTGGCATCGATCACGGCCTTCTTGTGCTTCGTCGTAGCCCATTTAGAGTGGCCGGACATCTGCCTGTCTCCTTCGCGTAACCCATCTACTGAACGAACGCCAGAGATCCTACAAGGACTCGGCTGTCCGGTTCGCGCGCACCATTTCCACGAAGAGGCCGTGCACGCGGTGGTCGCCGGTCAGCTCCGGATGGAACGACGTGGCCAGCGCGTTGCCCTGGCGGACCGCGACGATGTGGCCGTCGTGCTCGGCGAGCACCTCGGCCCCGGCGCCGACGGACTCGACCCAGGGGGCGCGGATGAAGACGCCCTCTACAGGATCGCCGTCGATGCCGCGTACGTCGACCGCCGCCTCGAAGGACTCGTTCTGACGCCCGAAGGCGTTGCGGCGCACGATCATGTCGATGCCGCCGACGGTCTCCTGGCCCGAGCGCGGATCGAGGATCTTGTCGGCGAGCATGATCATGCCGGCGCAGGTGCCGTAGACGGGCAGGCCCTCCCGCACGCGCGTGCGCAGGGGCTCCATCACGCCGAACAGAACGGCCAGCTTGGAGATGGTGGTGGACTCGCCGCCCGGTACGACGAGGCCGTCGACCTCGGCGAGTTCCTCGGGGCGCCGCACCGGCCTGGCCACGGCGTCCGCCGCGGCCAGGGCGATGAGGTGCTCCCGTACGTCGCCCTGGAGTGCCAGGACGCCAATGACAGGAGTGTTCATGGGGTGATTACCTGAGGTGACTACCAGCCGCGGTTCGCGTAGCGCTCGGTCTCGGGGAGGGTGTCGCAGTTGATGCCGACCATGGCCTCGCCGAGGTTGCGGGACGCGTCGGCGATGATCTTCGGGTCGTCGTAGAAGGTGGTGGCCTTCACGATGGCGGCGGCGCGCTTGGCCGGGTCGCCGGACTTGAAGATGCCGGAGCCGACGAAGACGCCCTCGGCGCCGAGCTGGCGCATCAGCGCGGCGTCGGCGGGGGTGGCGACACCGCCGGCGGAGAACAGCACGACCGGGAGCTTGCCGAGCTCGGCGACCTCCTTGACCAGCTCGTAGGGGGCGCGCAGCTCCTTGGCGGCGGCGTACAGCTCGTTGTTGTCGTAGCCGCGCAGACGGGCGATCTCGTTCTTGATCTGGCGCAGGTGGCGCACGGCCTCGACGACGTTGCCGGTGCCGGCCTCGCCCTTGGAACGGATCATGGCCGCGCCCTCGGCGATCCGGCGCAGGGCCTCGCCCAGGTTGGTGGCGCCGCAGACGAACGGCGTGGTGAAGGCCCACTTGTCGGAGTGGTTGACCTCGTCGGCCGGGGTGAGGACCTCGGACTCGTCGATGTAGTCCACACCGAGCGACTGCAGGACCTGCGCCTCGACGAAGTGGCCGATCCGCGACTTGGCCATGACGGGGATGGAGACGGCCTCGATGATGCCCTCGATCATGTCCGGGTCGGACATCCGGGCCACGCCGCCGTCCTTGCGGATGTCGGCGGGAACCCGCTCCAGGGCCATGACGGCGACGGCGCCCGCGTCCTCGGCGATCTTCGCCTGCTCCGGCGTGACGACGTCCATGATCACACCGCCCTTGAGCTGCTCGGCCATGCCGCGCTTCACGCGGGCGGTGCCGGTCTCGGGGGTCTGGGCGGGGTTGGGGAGCGTGGTGGACACGGGTGACCTCACTCGGTGAAAAGAGGGTTTCTTGCTCGACCGAGCAAACGTGACCGATGCAGTCCACAGCAAGGGCCAATGAGGAGGCGGTGGATCGTTTTCCCCCCGGGCCGGTCAGCCGGACCGGTCCGCGAGAGCCGTGGGCGGCTCGTCGTCCATCTCGAAGGCCATGGGGAACGGGGCGTGCCCGGCCAGCCGGAACCAGCGGACCTTGCGGTGGCGGCGCAGGGCGCGTGCGGCGCGTACCGCGTCGTTGTGGAAGCGGCGGGCCATCGGCACGCGCCGCACCGCCGCCGTCAGTTCCCGGGCGGCCTCCTCGCCGCCGGGGGCCGCGCGCACCTCCTCGAGCTGACCGGCGTCCCCGAACACGGCGCGCAGCGCCTGGCTCAGCTCGCTCTCGGCGACCTCGCGCTGGTCCTCCTCGGCCTGCCGGGCGGCGTGCGCCGCCTCGTACAGCACGATCGAGGCCGCCGGGTCGAGCACGCCGGACGTGGCCAGTTCCTGGGTCACCGAGGCACGGCGCAGCAACTGCGCGTCGAGTGCGGCGCGGGCCGCGTCGATACGCGTGTGCAGCCGGTCGAGGCGGCCGGCGGTCCAGCTCAGGTAGAGGCCGATGAGAACGACGCCGGCGAGGATCCAGATCAAGGTTGCGGTCACGGCCCGCAGGCTACCGCCGGGCGCCGGGACGGCCGGGCGCGGAGCCGTCTCCGGCCGGGCGGTCCGGGCCCTCACCCCGGCCCCGGTGGACCCGGCGGGGGCCCGATGCACCTCGCCGACGTGCGTGGGTCATCCGCCGGAGTCGACCGCACGGGCCGCCGCGAGCTGCCTGTTCTTCTGCGCGAGCGCCGCGTTCAGCGCCTTGCGGTGCTTCGCGATCAGCGACTTCTGGTACGCGGTCTCCACCTTGAACCAGACCCCCACGACATCCGTCCGGGCCTTGCAGTCCACATCGGCGACCGCCACCCGTATCTCCTCCGGCACGGGCCGCTTCCCCTGGAATCGACGGTCGTTCATCGCGGCCAGCGGATCGGGGTAGGAGAACCCCTTGTCCTCCATGCACCCCGACCATGCGCCGAACACCTCGGCCACACGACGGTCCGCCCTCGTGTCGTGGAAGCTCTTGCCGTTGAGGTCCTGGGCCAGATCGACCGGGCCGAGCCCGCCGGAGCCCGCTATCTTCCGCTCCGCCTCGCCCGCGCAGCCCCGCGCCGGGACCCGCATGCCGTTGACCTTCTCGGAGCCTCCGCTCCCCGAAAGCACGGTCAGCGCCTTGCCCACGGGTGGCGAGGGTTCGGCGACGGGGTGGGTGCGCGGGTCGCGTTCGCCGAGGTGGTACCCGAAGGCGCCGGCCAGACGCTGATCCGTCAGGCCGTACCGGCGGTCCATCAGGCTGCGCGGACCGAGGGGGGCCGCAGGCGGGGCGAACTCGTGGGACACCTTGAAGCGGCGCATGCACTCCTGCGCCAGGGTGCGCATGGCCTGTTTGACCGTTCCGAGCTCCGCGTCCGAGAAAAGGTAATCCTGAATGGGAAGTCTCAGATCGGCACTGGACCGGAGAACCGGCGCCTTTCCTGCGCCCCGTCCGTCGTCCGGCGCCGGGGAATTCCCGGCACAACCGGAAACGAGCAGTATCACGCCGCCCACGGCGGCCGTGACCGAAATTCGCCGTCCATCGGCGAGATGGCGAAGCATGTCCTTCTTCGTGTCCTACTCTGTCCGAAAATTCCGACTCCGCTCACCCACGGCGAGCGGAGTCGGAAATGAGGCATTCGATCAGCGGGGCGCGGTGACCCTGATCAGAGGACCCAGAAGTAGGACGCGTTCTCGTTGTACGTGTTGGAAAGGTTGCGGCTGCTGTTCGCCTGCACCTCGTCGTAGACGCCGCCCCAGTTGGAGTTGAAGAAGATCCGAGCGGTGGGCCAGGTGTCGTTCGCGTACGTGCGGTAATTGCGGGCCGACGCGGCATTGTTCTTCACCAGCTGGCCCTGGCCCGCGCCCGATGTGGTGAAAACGTCCCCGGCGAAGTTGGACGTCGGAGCCTCGTAGCAGCGGCTGGAACCGGCCTGGTTCGAGTTGTAGTAGAGATTCATCCCGTGGCTGCACGCCGAAGCCGGAGTCGCGAGACCCAGGGTGGCGGCGGCGACGACCAGGGAAACGGACACAACTCGCATCTTCATTTATTACATCCCATCAGCGGCTCGACTGCGCACCGAACGTTGCAGTTGAAGATCTTGGCCGCGAGCGGGGATATTGGCAAGCAAAATCCTCTTTGCATTCCGGGCCCCTCGCCCCGCCGGGGAGGCAAGGCAGGAATTCAGGCCGATTCCATGCAAAGCCACACCGACGGCGGCCGTCGGTCCGTTCCGCTCGGGACGGGGCTCAGTCCCGGGCCAGGCCGAAGCGCGCCCGCAAGCCCGAGCGGTCGTCCGCGGCCACCGCCGCCGCGCCGGCCGTCACCGTCTCGTAGACGGACAGGATGTCCGCGCCGACCGTCGACCAGTCGAAGCGGCGGACGTGGGCGCTGCCGCGCTCGCGCAGTTCCGCGCGGCGCCGCGGGTCCGCGAGAAGGCGCAGCGCAGCCGCGGCCAGCGCGTCCGCGTCCTCGTTGGCGAACAGTTCGCCCGCCGCCCCCTGGTCCAGGACCTGCGCGAAGGCGTCCAGGTCGGACGCGAGCACCGGTGCGCCCGCCGACATCGCCTCGACCAGGATGATCCCGAAGCTCTCGCCGCCGGTGTTGGGGGCCACGTACAGGTCGACGCTGCGCAGGAAACGGGCCTTGTCCTCGTCGCTCACCATGCCGAGGAACTCCACCCGGGAGCGCAGCGGCGCCGGGAGGGACTCCACCGCTTCCTTCTCGTCGCCCCGGCCGGCCACCAGCAGTCGCGTCTGCGGCCGCTCGGCCAGGATCGCGGGCAGCGCCTTCATCAGCACCGGCAGGCCCTTGCGGGGCTCGTCGATACGGCCGACGAAGCCGATGGTGTCGCCCTGCCACTCGGGGTTCGGCTCCGCCTCGGCGAAGAAGTCCACGTCGACCCCGTTGGGGATGACCACCGCGTCCCCGCCCAGGTGCTCCACCAGGGTGCGGCGGGCGTACTCGCTCACCGCGATCCGGGCGCTGATCTTCTCCAGCGCGGCCTGGAGGATCGAGTAGGCGGCGATCATCGCGCGCGAGCGCGGGTTGGACGTGTGGAAGGTGGCGACGATCGGACCCTGCGCCGCCCAGCAGGCCAGCAGGCCCAGCGACGGCGAGGTGGGTTCGTGGATGTGGATCACGTCGAACTCGCCGTCGTGCAGCCAGCGCCGCACCCGGGCCGCCGACAGGAACCCGAAGTTCAGCCGGGCCACCGAGCCGTTGTACGGCACCGGGACCGCGCGGCCGGCGGAGACGACGTAGGGCGGAAGCGGGGTGTCGTCGTCGGCGGGCGCGAGGACGGAGACCTCGTGCCCGAGGCGGATGAAGTACTCGGCGAGATCACGGATGTGGAACTGGACGCCGCCCGGCACGTCCCAGGAGTACGGACAGACGATGCCGATCCTCACGCGGTGCCCTTCTCGGGGGCTGCCGGGGCCCCGGGACCCTTGGCGGGGTCGAGGTCCTTCAGCCACAGGCGCTGAAGCATGTGCCAGTCCTCCGGATGGTCGGCGATGCCCGAGGCGAAGGCGTCTGCCAGCGCCTGTGTCATCACAGACGTCTTCTCGGCCCGGTTGCCTGACTCGGGCACCTCGATCGGGGGGTGCAGGCGGCCCCGCATGACGGGTGAGTCGTCGTACCAGAGCGTCACCGGCAGCAGCAGGGCTCCGGTCTGCTGGGCCAGCAGCGCCGGGCCGGCCGGCATGCGCGCGGTGTCGCCGAAGAAGTCGACCTCGACCCCGGAGGCGGACAGGTCGCGGTCGGCGACCAGGCAGACCAGGCCGCCGTCGCGCAGCCGCCGGGCCAGGGTGCCGAAGGCGGTGCCGCCGCTGTGCGGCAGGACCTCCATGCCGAGGCCCTCGCGGTAGGCGACGAAGCGGTCGTACAGCGACTCCGGCTTGAGACGCTCGGCGACCGTGGTGAACGGGGTCCGGAGCTTCGTGGTGACCCAGGCGCCGGCCAGGTCCCAGTTGGCCAGGTGCGGCAGCGCGAGAACGACGCCCCTGCCGGTCGCGAGGCCGTCCGTCAGATGGTGCAGGTCCTTGGGTTCGAAGCCGTTCTCGACGCGTTCGGCGCTCCAGGCCGGGAGCCGGAAGGACTCCATCCAGTAGCGCAGGTAGGAGCGCATGCCCGCGCGGGACAGTTCCGCGAGGCGCTCGGGGGTCGCGTCCGGCACCACGCGCGCGTAGTTGCTCTCCAGCCGCAGGACACCCTTGCCGCGCCGTTTCCAGGCCAGGTCGGCCACGGTGGTGCCGAGCCGTACCGCCATGGGCTCGGGAAGCCGCTTGACCGTGCTCCAGCCGAGGCCGTACAGCACGTCCGTCAACCGCTCCTGAGCGCTCACTTCGCCGCCTCCCTCCCCTGAGAGGCATTCTGCGCGCTTCTGCCGCCCTTCGCGTTCCCGGCGGCCCCCGGGTTCTGCGGGCCGTCCGGATGCTGCCCTGCGGCGGCCTCCGCCTCCGCGGACTCCCGGCGGACCGTGACGACCCGCTGGATCAGGGTGATCAGGCTGCCCACGGCGACGATCCACAGCGCGATCGGCAGCAGGATCTCGATGCCCGGGACGCCGAAGGCGTGCAGTCCGGCGAGACCGGCCGCGACCAGCGAGATCACGAGCCGCTCGGCGCGTTCGACCAGTCCGTTGACCGCGACGGGCAGACCGATCGACTCGCCGCGGGCCTTGGTGTACGACACCACCTGGCCGCTGGCCAGGCAGAAGATCGCCACGGCGCACAGGGCGAGATCGTCGCCGCCGCCCGCGTACCACAGGGCGAAGCCGCCGAAGATCGCGCCGTCGGCCACCCGGTCCAGGGTGGAGTCCAGGAACGCGCCCCAGCGGCTGGTGCGGCCCAGCTGGCGGGCCATGTTGCCGTCGACGAGGTCCGAGAACACGAACAGTGTGATCACGACCGTGCCCCAGAAGAACTCGCCCCGGGGGTAGAAGGCCAGTGCGCCCGCCATCACACCCGCCGTGCCGATCAGCGTGACCGTGTCGGGACTCACGCCCCGGCGGATGAGAAACGCGGCGAACGGTGTGAGGACACGCGTGAAGAATGCACGCGCGTACTTGTTCAGCATGGCCTTCCCGATGGGTCGCTGTCGCCGGGCGGCCCCTGCTGGCCGTACCGGCTGGCCCATCGTAGCCACGCGTGCGCGTGGGTGACGCCCGGAGGCCCGTCGAGCGGAGATCCGGTCGACGGCCCGCAACCACCGGTGTACGGCGGGTTCGCGTCCTTTGTATGGACGCACCGTGACGAGAGTGGAAAGCTCGAAGGATCGCGGGCGTCGCAGGAGCCGCCTCGCACGCGGGTTCCGCACGTCCGTGCCCACACACCTCACCGTGCACGGGAGGCAAGGCCATGGGCGACAAGGCGAATGCACACCCCGGAGCCGCCGGCAGGGCAGTGGCGGCCGACCATCCCACGTCCGTGCGGAATGTGGTGCTGGTCGGCCACTCCGGATCGGGCAAGACGACGTTGGTGGAAGCTCTCGCGCTGACCGCGGGGGCGGTGAACCGGGCGGGCCGGGTGGAGGACGGCGGCACCGTCTCCGACTACGACGACATCGAGCACCGGCAGCAGCGTTCGGTGCAGCTCTCCCTGGTGCCGGTGGAATGGGACGGCATCAAGATCAACCTTCTCGACACTCCTGGATACGCCGACTTCGTCGGGGAACTGCGGGCCGGTCTGCGAGCGGCGGACGCGGCCCTTTTCGTCGTCTCGGCGTCGGACGGCGTGGACGGCTCGACCCGCATGGTGTGGGAGGAGTGCGCGGCCGTCGGTATGCCGCGGGCCATCGTCGTCACACACCTGGAGGCCGCCCGCGCGGACTTCGACGAGATGACCCGGGTCTGCGCGGAGGCCTTCGGGGCGGACGACCCGGACGCGGTGCTGCCGCTGTACCTGCCGCTGCACGGCGCGCAGGGCCCGGACGGGCACGCGCCGGTGACCGGACTGACCGGCCTGCTCTCCCGCAAGCTGATCGACTACGCCTCCGGTGAGCGCAAGGAGTCCGACCCGGGCGAGGACGAGCTGCCCCTGATCGACGAGGCCCGCAACCGGCTGATCGAGGGGATCATCGCCGAGAGCGAGGACGAGACCCTCATGGACCGGTATCTCGCCGGTGAGCAGGTCGACTTCACGACGCTGGTGGAGGACCTGGAGCGGGCCGTGGCGCGCGGCACGTTCCACCCGGTCCTCGCGGCCGCCCCGGCGACCGACGGCGCCCGGCAGGGCATCGGCACGGTCGAGGTGCTGGAACTGATCACCCGTGGCTTCCCGACCCCGCTGGAGCATCCGGCGCCCAGCGTCACCACGGTCGACGGCAAGCCACGCCGGCTGGAGACCTGCGATCCGGACGGACCGCTGGTCGCCGAGGTCGTACGGACCTCGTCCGACCCGTACGTCGGCCGGGTCTCCCTGGTGCGGGTCTTCTCCGGGACGCTGCGCCCGGACGAGACCGTGCACGTCTCGGGGCACGGGCTGACGGACCGGGGTCACGAGGACCACGACGTCGACGAACGTGTCGGCGCCCTGTCCACGCCGTTCGGCAAACAGCAGCGCCCCGTGTCGCACTGCGTCGCGGGCGACCTCGCGTGCGTCGCGAAACTGAACCGCGCGGAGACCGGCGACACCCTGTCGGCCAAGGACGACCCGCTCCTGATGGAGCCCTGGGACATGCCCGACCCGCTGCTCCCGCTGGCCATCCAGGCGCACAGCAAGCCGGACGAGGACAAGCTCTCGCAGGGCCTGGCCCGGCTGGTCGCCGAGGACCCGACGATGCGGCTCGAACAGAACCAGAACACCCATCAGGTGGTGCTCTGGTGCCTGGGCGAGGCGCACGCCGACGTCGCCCTGGAACGGCTGCGCAGCCGGTACGGCGTCCAGGTCGACGTCGTGCCCCACAAGGTGTCCCTGCGGGAGACCTTCGCGGACCGCTCCGGCGGACGCGGCCGGCACGTGAAGCAGTCCGGCGGGCACGGGCAGTACGCGATCTGCGAGATCGAGGTGGAGCCGCTGCCGGGCGGTTCCGGGATCGAGTTCGTCGACAAGGTCGTCGGCGGCGCCGTACCGCGCCAGTTCATCCCGTCGGTGGAGAAGGGCATACGCGCGCAGGCCGCGAAGGGAGTCGCCGCGGGCCATCCGCTCGTCGACGTCCGCGTGACGCTGCTCGACGGCAAGGCGCACTCCGTGGACTCCTCCGACGCGGCCTTCCAGACGGCCGGCGCGCTCGCGCTGCGGGAGGCCGCGGCCGACGCGAGGATCCATCTCCTGGAACCGGTCGCCGAGGTCAGCGTCCTGGTGGGCGACGACTTCGTGGGCGCGGTGATGAGCGACCTGTCCGGACGGCGCGGCCGGGTGCTGGGCACCGAGCAGGCCGGCGGCGGACGCACCCTGATCCGCGCGGACGTACCGGAGATCGAGATCGGCCGGTACGCCGTCGACCTGCGCTCGCTGTCGCACGGCACGGCGCGCTTCAACCGTCGCTACGCCCGGCACGAACCGATGCCGTCGCAGGTCGCCGAGCGACTGCGGAAGCAGGAGCAGGAGGCCTAGCGCGTTTCGAGAGTCCCGCCCGCCCGAGAGCGCGCAACAGGCGCGGGGCGGCGCGTGTTCGGTGCGCAGGAGCGCGCAAGTGGCTTGCGCGGCAGTCTCCGTGGCGGACCGTGCGCGGCGTCGCCCCGTGTGCCGCCGGACGGCTTTTGCCCCGAGCCCTCGCATGTCGGTGCCTGCGGATACGCTGATGACCTGATCAACAGGTGTGCGCAGCACGGAAGTCGGGAAGGCCGCAGGAGCGACAGTGGCGGCGATCGGGGGCGGGAATGACCGTTGACAGCGGTTACGCGGACATCTTCGGGCCGCAGGTACCGCGCACGGGCGACGAGGGGCAGACGGCGACGTTCGCGCTGGCCTCGGCGGCCTATCGGGACAACGAGGTCGAGGAGATACTCAAGGCCAACAGCGAGTGGCACCAGTCGAAGGTGAACGCCGGCCAGAAGTGGGCGAAGATCTTCCGGCCGAATCTCGGTGAGGCCTTCTCCCGCGCCGTGGTCGACCGCATGCTCGGCTCCGGCCGCAAGCCGCTCATCCAGTCCTTCGGCACCGAGCCGCAGGCGGTCGTCGAGCACTGCCTGGCCGCCAACCGCATCCGCCGCGAGCGCGACAACCTGCTCAGCATCGTGATGGTCGTGTGCGGGCTGCTGTTCCTGCCGGGGCTGCTGGTGTGGCTGCTGGTGTTCACGCTGCGCTCCACCATCGCCAAGCGCGAGGACAAGCGGGCCTCGACGCTCGCGACCACGCTGCTCGTCGCGGTGGGCGCGCTCGCCGTGATCTTCCTGCTCCGGATGCCCTTCACGGGCTTCTGGGCGTGGTACGCGCGCGGGTCGGTGGTCCTGCCGGTGATCGGCTGGTTCTGGGCGAGGCAGATCTGCGAGCGCACCGCGAAGGACCTGCGGGAGCGCTGGGACAGTCTGCTGTCGGGCAGCAGCGTCGGCGCGAAGGTGCCCGAGGCGGTGCCCAGCAGCCCCGGCGAGACCGCTGCCGAGCAGCTGCGCCAGTCCCTGGCCCGGCTCAGCGCGGAGCAGCAGTCGAACTCCGTCTTCTACGCGGGCCCCAAGGGCATACTCGGCATGGGCACCCGCTGGGGCAGCTGGCAGCTCGCCGAGGATCTGAAGCCGGCCGACGCCGACCGGGAGATCCATCCCTTCCGCAGCTGGGACGTCATCCGCTCCATTCACGACCAGTTGCGCATGCTGGAGCGCGGCCCGCTGAACACCGGCGGTTTCCCCAAGCCGTCGATACGCCATTGGATCGTCTCGCCGATCGGGGAGAACGCGGGCGCGGTGTCCCGCCCGGAGGGCACCGACGTCGAGGCGTACCAGGTCAAGTCGCACGCGATACAGGACATCTGCAACAAGCAGCAGTTCGGCAGCGGTGACCGGCACTACCTGGGCGTGCAGTGGACGCTGTGGGACGGGCAGTTGGTCATCACCATGCTGATCACGGTGACCGTGCTGTACGAGACACTGCGCATCGAGGTCACGGGCCACGCGCTCGGGCCCGTGCACTCCTTGTTCACCTCCAAGCCGGAGGCGAAGGAGAAGTCGGTGCAGAAGTCGCTGAAGCGCTGGGAGAACCGGACGGTGAAGCTGCCGCTGGTCGACACCGACGAGGTGGTGCGGCTGGCGGCGCGGGCGCCGCTGACCTGGTATCCCCCGCTGCTGAACTGGCTCGGCGGCACCCTCGCGCTGCCCGAGCCGTTCGGTCTGCGGCATGCCTGGGCCGACAAGCCCTGGCGCCACCGCTTCATGGCGGACGACGCCCTGCGCGCGGCGACACCGGTGCTGCGGGTGGTGCACTCGGCGGCGATCCGGGTGCTGACGGAGAACGGCGTGGACACGGAGAAGTTCGGCACCCGCTCCGCGTTCCTCAGCACGTCCGTGCAGGACGCGTCACCGCGCAAGGCCGACCTGTACGACGCGTAGGCCCGCACTCGCGGGGCGGTGCGGCGGGGACGCCGCACCGCTCACGCCTTCTGCCAGGCCTCCGCCAGCATCTTGCGCGTGTCGGCCAGCAACTGCGGCAGCACACGCGTGTGCCCGACCACGGGCATGAAGTTGGTGTCACCGCCCCAGCGGGGCACGATGTGCTGGTGGAGGTGGGCGGCGATCCCCGCCCCCGCCACCGATCCCTGGTTCATGCCGATGTTGAAGCCCTGCGCCCCGGACGCGGTGCGCAGCGCCGTCATCGCCTGCTTGGTCAGCGCCGCCAGCTCGACCGTCTCGGGCTCGGTCAGATCCGTGTAGTCGGCGACGTGCCGGTACGGCACGACCATGAGGTGGCCGCCGTTGTACGGGTACAGGTTCAGCACGGCGTACACCTGTTCACCGCGCCGGACGACCAATCCGTCCTCGTCGGACTTGGCCGGGATGGAGCAGAAGGGACAGCCGTCGTCGGCCCCCGGACCGGTGGGCTTGTTCTCGCCCTGGATGTAGGCCATCCGGTGGGGCGTCCACAGGCGCTGGAACGCGTCCTGCGTCCCCACTCCGATCTGCTGCTCCGGCTCACTCGTCATGCAGTGCAGCATATGGCTTCGCCCGTTCGGGGCGTGTCGCCGGGGCGGCGGGAAGCCCGTCACCGGTCAAGCTGGGCCGGTGGACGACGACAGCACCGCGGCCCGCTGGGAGCAGCGCACCGAGATCCCCCTCTTCCTCGCGTCGCTGCTCTTCCTGGCCGCCTACGCCACCCGCGTCCTGGCCGTCGGCCTGCCGTCCGGCTGGCGCGACCTGTGCGCGTTCGTGCTGCTGGCCCTGTGGGTGACGTTCGCCCTGGACTACACGGTGCGCTGGCGCCTCAGCGGGCAGCGTTTCCTCCGCTACGCCACCACGCATGTGCTGCACACGGTCGTGGTCGTCCTGCCGCTGCTGCGCCCGCTGCGCATCGTGCCGCTGTACGACGCCGTCCAGCACGGGCGCGGGCAGCCCCGCCTCTCGCTGTACGCGCGCGTGATCGCCTACGCCGGGCTGTCGACCCTGCTGCTCGGCTTCTCCGGCGCTCTCGCCGTCTACCAGCAGGAACGCGATGCGCCGGGCTCCACGATGCACACCTTCGGGGACGCGGTGTGGTGGGCCTGCTCCACGCTGAGCACGGTCGGTTACGGCGACATCGTCCCGGTGACCACGCTCGGCCGGGTGATCGCGACCGCCATGATGGCCGGCGGGCTGGCCCTGCTCGGCGCGGTCACGGGATCGTTCTCGTCCTGGCTCATGCAGACCTTCGCCCGCGAGGGCGACGAAAGGCCCCCGGGAAGGTGATCCTCCCGGGGGCCGTCGTGACGGTGGACGCCTGATCAGACCTGGGTCCGCTCCTCGACCACCTTGGCGATCTTCTCGATGGCCTCGTCGAACGGGATGCCGTTCTCCTGCGAGCCGTCGCGGTAGCGGAAGGAGACGGCGTTGTTGGACAGGTCCTCGTCGCCCGCGATGACCATGAAGGGCACCTTCTGCTTCTGGGCGTTGCGGATCTTCTTCTGCATACGGTCCGAGGAGGAGTCGACCTCGACGCGCAGGCTCTTCTTCCTGGCCGCGGCGGCGAACTTCTCCAGGTGGTCGACGTGGGCGTCGCCGATCGGGATGCCGATCGCCTGGACCGGGGCGAGCCAGGCCGGGAAGGCGCCGGCGTAGTGCTCCAGGAGCACCGCGAAGAACCGCTCGATGGAGCCGAACAGGGCGCGGTGGATCATGACCGGGCGCTGCTTGGTGCCGTCGGCGGCGGTGTACTCCAGGTCGAAGCGCTCCGGCAGGTTGAAGTCGAGCTGGATGGTCGACATCTGCCAGGTGCGGCCGATGGCGTCCTTGGTCTGCACGGAGATCTTCGGGCCGTAGAAGGCGGCGCCGCCCGGGTCGGGCACCAGCGGCAGGCCCTGCTTCTCGGCGACCTGGCGCAGCGTCTCGGTGGCCTCGTCCCAGGCCTCGTCCGAGCCGACGAACTTCTCCGGGTCCTTGGTGGAAAGCTCGAGGTAGAAGTCGGTCAGGCCGTAGTCGCGCAGCAGACCGAGGACGAAGGTGAGCGTCTTGTCCAGTTCCTCGGACATCTGCTCACGGGTGCAGTAGATGTGCGCGTCGTCCTGGGTGAAGCCGCGCGCCCGGGTCAGGCCGTGCACGACGCCGGACTTCTCGTACCGGTACACCGTCCCGAACTCGAACAGGCGCAGCGGCAGTTCGCGGTAGGACCGGCCGCGCGCGTCGAAGATCAGGTTGTGCATCGGGCAGTTCATGGGCTTGAGGTAGTAGTCCACGCCCTCGTCGAGCTGCATGGGCGGGTACATGCCGTCGGCGTACCAGTCCAGGTGGCCCGAGGTCTCGAACAGCTTCCCCTTCGTGGCGTGCGGGGTGTAGACGAACTCGTAGCCCTCCTCCTCGTGGCGGCGCCGCGAGTAGTCCTCCATGACCCGGCGGACGACGCCGCCCTTGGGGTGGAAGACGGCGAGGCCGGAGCCGATCTGCTCCGGGACGGAGAACAGGTCGAGCTCGCTGCCCAGCTTGCGGTGGTCGCGCTTCTCGGCCTCGGCGAGGAAGTCCAGGTACGCCTTCAGCTCGTCCTTGGACGGCCAGGCGGTGCCGTAGATGCGCTGGAGCATCGGGTTCTTCTCGCTGCCGCGCCAGTACGCAGCGGCGTTGCGCATCAGCTTGAACGCCGGGATGAGCCGGGTGGTGGGCAGGTGGGGACCGCGGCAGAGGTCCTTCCAGCACAGCTCGCCGGTCTTGGCGTCCAGGTTGTCGTAGATCGTCAGCTCGCCGGCGCCGACCTCGACGTCCGCGCCGTCGTCGTGCGAGGCGGAGCCCTTGAGGCCGATCAGCTCCAGCTTGTACGGCTCGCCGGCCAGCTCCTCGCGGGCGGCCTCGTCGGTGACGACACGGCGGGAGAAGCGCTGACCGCGCTTCTGGATCTCCTGCATCTTCTTCTCGATGGCCTTGAGATCCTCGGGCGTGAACGGCTTTTCGACGTCGAAGTCGTAGTAGAAGCCGTCCTTGACCGGCGGGCCGATGCCCAGCTTGGCCTCGGGGAAGATCTCCTGCACGGCCTGCGCCATGACGTGGGCGGTGGAGTGGCGCAGGATGTTCAGACCGTCCTCGGAGGAGATCTCGACGCCCTCGACCTCCTCCCCGTCGGAGAGCACGTACGACAGGTCCTTCAGCTCGCCGCCCACGCGCGCGGCGATGATCGAACGCTCGCCCGCGAAGAGGTCGGCGGCCGTCGTGCCCGTCGTCACCGTGCGCTCTTCCCGCTCGGAATCGCGTTGGATGATCACACGGACGTCTGACACCGGTCTCTCCTGACTGAAGGTGGATGCGGCGCCGTACCGAGAGCGCGCGCAATAGGGGATCGTACCGACCCGGGGCCCACCTCCGCGAAATCAGTCCCCGCTGCACGCCTCCTCGAAGAAGTCGAGATTCTCCTGCAGCGACTTCATCAGCCGGTCCCGTTCCGCCTCGTCCACCTGCACCGGTACAACACCAGACGCGCCGGTCAGCCTGCGGAAACCGCCGCGGCTCTCCAGCCGCCCGTGCACCCGCACCGGCAGCCCGACGAGGTGGGCCTGGCCCGCGATGCGGTAGTCCTCCTCGTCCAGGGTCAGCCGGACGTGCGGGATCTCCGCACCGGCGAGCACCCGCAGCCGGACGGTGCCCTCGCCGCGCCGCTCCGACCGGCGCATACGGATCACCTCGCCGGTGACCCGCACCGGTACGGACGGCTCCGTGCGCAGATAGCGGGCCCCGGCCTCGCGCAGCACCGGCAGGTCGCCCGGGGAGAACTCGACCGCCTCGCCGGGCGCGGCACCGCCCACGGGGGCTTCGGCGCCCGGCGCCCACTCGACGGCGACGCGGGCGCCCTCCGTCCCCCGGACCAGGGTGACCAGCGCCTCGGTGAGCTCACGGCTGACCCCCGCCTCCACGGCGGCGTCGAAGGCGTCCATGCCGCCGGTGGCCCGCTGGTAGTCGATGGCCTCACGGGCCGCGTAGAGCGCCTGGTGGAGGCGTACGGCGAGCGGGCGGCCCGTGCCGAGGGGCACGAAGGCGGTGAGGCGGCGGCCGCCGGTCGCGGCGCCGACCAGGACGCTTTCCAGCATCGCGCCGGCCGAGCGCCGGTGGCGGGTGCCGTAGTAGCCGGCACGCGCGCGTGTGGCGAGGGCACCGGCGAGCAGCATCTGGCGGGCGGCGGTGCGCAGCTGTTCCTCGACGGACCAGGACGCCGCCCCGCCCGGTCCCGTGGGCACGTCCCGCCACCAGCGGATCTCGTCGCTGCGCACGGTGAGCCCGACCAGTACCTCGCGCGCGGAGGGCGACGCGCTGCGGGACAGCGCGATCAGCGCCTCCCCGAGCAGGTCGTCGCTGTCGGGGAAGGCGCGGCTCTCCGGCACGAGCAGGCTGGTGGTGTGGCCGGCGGGGCCGGGCGGCGTCCAGCGGCCGTAGCGTCCGGCGGCGCCGCCGCGCCGCTGCCAGCCGTGCCTGCGCAGCAGGGCGCCGAGCACGGCCGGGTCGACCTGGCCGGGCTCGGGCGGCTCGTGCCATGTGCCCTGTGGGTGCGGCCTGACGGGCCCGGCCGCCTCGTCGAGCGGGCGATGCGTCATGGTCTGCCTCCCGTCCCGACCCGCGTCATGATCTCGCACAGCGCCCGGTCGTCGAAGATCCGTGAGGTCGGTATGCGGACGTTGGTCCGGTGCCGGCCGGAGACGGCGTGTCCGGCCAGGTTGATCCAGTAGCAGCAGTGTCTGAGGTCGAGCCGGTCGTGGCTGGCGCGCAGCCAGTCGTCCTGCGACCGCGGGACGAGCATCACGACGAGGATCTTGTGCACCGAGACGGGGGTGCGGGCGAGCTTTCTCAGATGGTCGTTGTCGAGGGTGAAGGAGAAGGAGCGCCCCGGCGGGTTGGGCGCGATCTGGTAGGTGGCCTTGAGCTGCACCTTGATGGTGACCTCGTCGTCGACCGTGTGGCCGGGCGCGCTGTGGCTGACGTGCCAGTCGATCCCGTTGTCCGGAAAGGGCTGGGAGAGGGAGCAGCCCGCGGCGGCGGCGACCGCGTGCAGATAGCCCACCTGCAGTGTCTCCATGCAGGCGGTGGTGGCGAGGGAACCGCGATGAGGGCCCGTGCGTTCGGGCAGCAGCCCGCCCCGCTCGGGCTGCGCTATCGCCATGACCGAGCAGCCTTCCAAGCAAAGTGATGTCCCCGTGCCGGGTCGCTGAACTGCGCGGACCCGTACTTCTGTTGTCTCCCCCCGGCGTACGGCGCAAACAGCCCGGGTATCACCAAACGGGCAGAAGACGGTGCGTCAGCTGCCGTGGGTGAACGAGGAGTTGTGTGCGTATGACGTGCTGGTACGAGGGCCCTCTGGCGGCATTCGACACGGAGACGACAGGCGTGGACGTCGAGACCGACCGGATCGTGTCGGCCGCCCTCGTCGTCCAGGACGCACCCGGCGCGCGGCCCCGGGTGAGTCACTGGCTGGTCAACCCGGGTGTGCCCGTGCCCGCCGCGGCGACCGCGGTGCACGGGCTGACGGAGGATCATCTGGCCCGCCACGGCCGCTGGCCGGCGCCGGTGATGCAGGAGATAGCCGTGGGGCTGGCCGAACAGGCGGCGGCGGGCCGCCCACTGGTGGTGATGAACGCGCCGTTCGACCTGACGCTGCTCGATCGCGAACTGCGGCGGCACCGGGCCTCGTCGCTGGGCCACTGGTTCGAGACGGTGCCGCTGCTGGTGCTCGATCCGCGCGTCCTGGACAAACACCTGGACCGCTACCGCAAGGGCCGCCGCACGCTGACCGATCTGTGCGAGCACTACGGCGTCACTCTGGAGGGCGCGCACGAGGCGTCGGCCGACGCGCTGGCCTCGCTGGAGGTCATCCGGGCCATAGGGCGCCGTTTCCCGTCGCGGCTGGCGCGCCTGACACCGGCCGAACTGCACCCGCTCCAGGCGGTGTGGCACGCGGCACAGGCGCGTGGTCTCCAGGCGTGGTTCGCCCGCAGCGGCAGCGAGGAGGCGGTGGACCCGGCGTGGCCGCTGCGCCCGGATCTGCCGGCGGCGGCATGAGCGGCACAAAAAAGCCGGCCCGCTGTGGCGGACCGGCTTTTCCCGGTGGGCGATACTGGGTTCGAACCAGTGACCTCTTCGGTGTGAACGAAGCGCTCTCCCACTGAGCTAATCGCCCGGGAACGCACTGAACAATACAGGTGTCGGCGGGTTTCCTTCAAACCGCTGCCAGGTACGCGCGCAGTCCGCGTCGTCCGGAACGCATCATCAGCCGGTGGTTGAGCCGGAAGACCGGCCGGCCCGGCACGGCGAACCGCCTGAGCAACGGCTTGCGCACGTCGACCACCTGGTCGTAGCGGACGCGGCAGCCGCGCTCCGCGGGCGCGACCGTCCAGCGGGCGCGTCCCTCGATGTCACCGGACATCCGGACCTCCAGGACGCCGGCGGCCGGATCACGGCTCGCCTCGCGCACGGTGAAGGTCATGTCGTAGGGAAGCAGCGACCGGATCCGGATCAGCCCGGTCGTGTCGTCAACGCGGTGAACCTCGCGCACCTGCGGCCACCAGCGAGGGTAGTCCTCGGGCCGTTCCAGCACCTGGTAGACGGTGGCCGGCGGGGCGGGCAGGGACCACAGGGTGCGGAACCGGTAATGAGTCCAGTCCATGTACGGAGTCTGCCCATACGGGGACATTCCCGCACCGGATCCGAGTACTTTCTGAGTACGCGTACTCATGGCGGCGCGGGTGACGTGCACCACACTCCTGATCGAGCGCCGCCGCCCGTGCGGCGGCGCTCTTGCCGTACGGCCCAGGACGGCATCCGCCGCCGCGCGGGAACTGCCGCGGCACCGGCCTGACGCATCGTCAGCGGTGCCGGTACCGCTCCTCCACGGCGACGGCCGCCGCCGCGACGGCCCCCAGCACGGGAACCGCCAGCGGCGGGACGAACCATCCGGAGCAGGCGACGACGAACAGCCCGCCGACGATCAGGAAGGAACCGGCGGGATCACGGACCGTCCGCCGTCCCGCGCCCGCGAGCAGCGCGCGCCAGCGGGCGTCGGGCGTCCAGGACGCGGCGGCGCGCAGTCCCGCGACACAGGCGCCGATCAGCGCGGTCAGCCCGACGGCCCCGACGAGCGGACCGCCCGGAATCCCCGCCCGCGCGGCCTGGACGTCCACCCATACGGCGACCAGCGCGGCCCAGCCGGCCGCCCCGACCAGCCAGCCTCTGCGCGCCGCGGCCAGGAAGTCGGCGGCGAACTCGCGCCATCCGCCGCCCCGGTGCGCCGCGCGCCTGCGCAGATGCCGGGCGCCTGCCGCGAACGCCGCCGGATACGTGACGACTCCCAGCGAGGCCACCGCGATCCAGACACCGGTGAGCAGGCACTCGGCGAACACCGCGAACCGCTCGGCGAACGGGGACTCGCGGCGGGCCTTGACCCGTGCCTCGGCCATCACCGCGTCACCCCTTCAGACCCGAGGTCGCCATGCCGTCGATCAGATGGCGCTGGAAGGCGAGGAAGAAGAGGAGCACGGGGAGCAGGGCGACCAGGGACATGGCGATCATGCCGCCGTAGTTGGCGACGCCTTCCTGGTCGCGGAACATCATCATGCCGAGGGAGACGGTGTACTTGCCGGGCTCGTTGAGGTAGATCAGCGGGCCCATGAAGTCGTTCCAGGCGTTGATGAAGGTGAAGATCGCGCTGGTGATCAGCGCGGGCCTGCACAGCGGCAGCACGATGGACCAGTAGATCCGCAGGTGTCCGCAGCCGTCGATCCGGGCGGCCTCGTCGAGTTCCCTCGGCAGGTTGCGCATGAACTGCACCATGAGGAAGACGAAGAACGCCTCGGTGGCCAGGAACTTGCCGACCAGCAGCGGCACATAGGTGTTGATCAGTTCCATCTTCTGGAACATCACGTACTGCGGGATCAGCAGCACGTGATACGGCAGCAGCAGGGTGCCGATCATCACGGAGAACATCAGGTTGCGCCCGGCGAACCTGATCCGGGCGAAGGCGTAGGCGGTCAGCGAGCAGGAGACGAGGATGCCCGCGACCGACCCGAGGGCGTAGAACAGGGAGTTCTGGAAGAAGGTCGCGATGGAGATGTCGGCGATGCCGTCGGCGAGGCCCCTGAAGTTGTCGAGGATGGGGCTCGTCGGGAACAGGTCCAGGCCGGCGATGATCTCGCGGCTGGGCTTGAACGAGGCCCCGACGACCCAGACGACCGGGTACAGCACCACGGCGAGGACCAGCAGGGCGCCGGCGTGCCAGACGAGGGAGGCGGCGTGCCCGCGGCCGGGGCCGGGCGCCTTGGTGACGGGCGAGGTCGTGCTCATCGGGCGGCCTCCTCGTAGTGCACCCATCGCTTCTGGGACCAGAAGAGGACCGCCGTCACGAGCGCGACGGCCAGCAGCAGCATCCAGGCCATCGCGGAGGCGAAGCCCATCTGGGCCTCCTTGAAGCCCTTCTGGTACAGGTAGCAGGTGTAGACGAGGGTGGCGTCCGCCGGTCCGCAGCTGCTGTTGGAGACGACGTACGCCGATCCGAAGATCTGGAACGAGTGGATGGTCTCCAGCAGCACGTTGAAGAACAGCACCGGGGAGATCATCGGCAGCGTGATGTTCCAGAACCGCCGCAGCGGCCCCGCGCCGTCCACCGCGGCCGCCTCGTACAGCTCCCTCGGCACCTGCTTGAGCCCGGCCAGGAAGATGACCATGGGCGCCCCGAACTGCCAGACGGTCAGCGCGACCAGGCAGTAGAGGATCCAGTCCGCGTCTCCGACCCAGCCGCCGACATCCGTCCCGAACAACGACTGGGTACGGTCCACGATCGCGTCGTCGGAGAACAGCGCACGCCATACGAAGCCCACCGACACGCTCGCCCCGATCAGCGACGGCGCGTAGAACGCGGCCCGGTAGAACCCCTGCCCGCGGCGGCTCTGCGCGAGCAGCAGAGCCACCCCCAGCGCCAGCAGCAGCTTCAGCGGTGTGCCGATGACCACGTACTTCGCCGTCACCTCCACCGACTTCTGCCAGCGGGGGTCGTCCAGCATCTTCGTGAAGTTGTCGAAGCCGACCCACTCGGGTGAGGTGAAGAGGTTGTAGTCCGTGAACGCGAAATACAGCGAGGCGACCATCGGCCCCGCCGTCAGCAGCAGGAAGCCGGCGATCCACGGCGACATGAACAGATAGCCGGCGGCGTTCTCCCGGCGGCCCCGCCGCCCGGCCCCGGCCGCGGAAGCGGGACGCTTCTCCGGCACGAGCGGCGGGGAGTCGTTGACGATCGTCGTCACTGCCGTTCCCATCAGGCCGCGAGGGCGGTCTCGGCCTCGGAGAAGAACTGCTTCACCGCGTCGGAGACCTTGGTCTTGCCCAGGGCCATGTCGCCCGCGATGCGCAGGAAGGCCGCCTCCACGGTGTCGGCGCCCGCCGGGTGCGGAGTGATGGCGCCGAGCACCCCTGCCTCGGCGACGTCCTTCTCGTACTGCGCGATGGCCTTCTGCGGAGCGTCGGCCGGCTGGTAGGCGTCGAACTGCTCGCTGGTGGCGAGGATTCCGCGGTCGTAGCCCATGATCTTGCCGACCTCGGGGTCGTGCACCATGAAGTCGATGAACTGCGCGACCTCCTCGGGGTGCTCGGTCCGCGCGGAGGCACTCAGCATCAGCGACGAGAGGTACTGGCCGGTCTGCTTGCCGTCGGTGGTCGGGATCGGCGCGAGCCCGTAGGTGCTGTCGCCCTCCGTGGTGTACCGCACCGTGAAGTTGTCCCAGGTGAACTCCGACGCCCCGTCACCGGAGGCCAGCGCCGACTTCGGCTTGATCTGCTCGACCTTCTTGGGGTCGGTGACGATCCCCGCCTTGACGCGGTTGTAGGCGTCGGTCCACCACTCCGTCAGATCGGCCTCGTCGAAGCCGAGTCCGTCGTCGGTGAAGAACGCCTTGCCGTTCTGCCGCAGCCGGAGGTCGTACAGGTACATGATCCCGAAGTAGCCGGTGTCGCCGGCGACCTTCTGCGTGTCGCGGATCTTCTCCAGGGCGGCGAAGTAGTCGTCCCAGGTCCAGCCTTGCGCCGGCTCGACACCGGCCTTTTCGAAGACTTTCTCGTCGATGACGAGTGACATCGTGTTGGAGCCGACGGGAATGCCGAGCTGCTTGCCGTCCACCTGGCCGACCTTCTCGACGCCCGCACGGAAGTTGTCCATGCTCAGATTCCCGGCGTCCACCTGGGACTTGAGGTCGAGCAGCACGCCACGCTTGTCGTACTTGCGGAGAAAGGCGACGGAGTTCTGGAATACATCCGGCGGATTTCCACCGGCCGCCTGCGTCTGGAACTTCTCCCAAAAGGCGACATAATCCTGGAAGTCCGTCTCGACCTTGATCTTCGGGTACTTCTTCTCGAAGAGCGCGATGGTCCGGTTGATGCGCTTGGTCCGCTCCTCGGCACCCCACCACGCGTAACGGATCGTCACCGTCCCGTCGGCCGACGCACCTCCGTCACCACCGCAACCCGTCGTCGCGGCCAGCCCGAGCGCGGCCGCGGAGGCCCCGGCCGCTTTCAGGATCGTGCGCCTCTCGACATTTCCGCTGCCCACGGCCAGGCCCCTCCTCATGAATTCGCCAATGGTTCATGAATCGATTCAAGTAAGCGCTTTCCGGCACAACGTACGGAGGGGTCGGGGGTGCGTCAATGATTCGGACAGGAATTTCTCGGCACGCGATCCGGTGATCCACCGGGCCCGCGCACCCGTCGACCGGACGGACGAGCCGACTCCGCAGGTGGGGTGGTCACGTTCGGCCGATCGGGTGGTGGGCGGGGTGCCGTACGGATGTGGCGTGAGGCTGAAATCCGCCGGAGGGGACATGGACCCTCGGGAGGGCGGCCGGGGCTCGGGACTCCAGGAGGGCGGCCAGGGCTCCGGGGCCTCAGGAGGGCGGCCGGGACTCCGGGACGGAGGGTTCCGGCGCCCCCGAGAGCGGGCGTGCACGTGGCCGTGGTCAGCACCGCCGCGACGGCGAACCTGGCCGCACACGACGGCGGCCCACCTGCTGTCTCGCAGGTGGGCCGCCGTGCCGGGTGGGCGATACTGGGTTCGAACCAGTGACCTCTTCGGTGTGAACGAAGCGCTCTCCCACTGAGCTAATCGCCCGGACGCAGGAAGAACATTACCCCATGTCAGGGGGTGCCCGTGACCGCTGTCAGCGGGTCCGATCGCCCTTCCCGCGGGCCGTTCGCGGGCCGGTGGATCACTGGTTCTCGATCTTCCACGGCATCACGAGGCCGAACTTCCACAGGTACACGGCGAGAAGCGCGCCCACGATCACGAGCCCGATCGACGTCAGGATGATGTTGCGGCGCCGCACCTTGGGATCGAGGGCCCGCTGGGCCGCCTCGGTGACCTTGCGCTTGGTCCAGCGCAGAACCAACTGCGCCCAGACGAACTCGGTCGCCCAGATCGCCATGCCGCCGAAGATCACGACCCAGCCCGGCCCCGGCAGAGGCAGCATCACGATGCCGGTGGCCACCACCGCCAGACCCACCAGGAAGACGCCGACCTGCCAGCTCACATGCAGCAGGCGCCGCGCCTTGATGAATTCCGGTGCCCGGGAACCGAGCGCGCGCTCGGCCGGCTCGCCGCCCGTCGTCGTGTGGTTCATCGCCACGGCTACCTCGCCAGGCTTGTCACTCCCCGTGTTCATACGGCCAAACCCTACCGGACCGAATCCAGTCACCGAAATGGGCGCATCTGGCGAACAGGTTCTCGGCCGGAAGAGTTACGTAAACACACGCAAAACACTCAGAGGGGTTTACAACGGCACCGTAGGTGGCATGTCGATTTCGCCGACGTGCGAATCCCCGAGCGCACACTGAGCGAAAGGCCCTGGCGCTTATGAACACCACGGTCAGCTGCGAGCTGCACCTGCGCCTCGTTGTGTCGAGCGAGTCCTCCCTGCCTGTCCCCGCAGGCCTGCGGTACGACACGGCCGACCCCTACGCCGTGCACGCCACCTTCCACACCGGAGCCGAGGAGACCGTCGAGTGGGTGTTCGCCCGCGACCTCCTCGCCGAGGGGCTTCACCGTCCCACCGGCACCGGCGACGTCCGTGTCTGGCCGTCGCGCAGTCATGGTCAGGGCGTTGTCTGCATCGCCCTGAGCTCCCCGGAGGGGGAGGCGTTGCTCGAGGCCCCGGCGCGGGCCCTGGAGTCGTTTCTGAAGCGAACCGACGCCGCCGTGCCACCCGGCACCGAGCACCGGCATTTCGATCTGGATCAGGAGCTCTCGCACATCCTGGCGGAAAGCTAGGCGAAGCCCCACTGAGCTGCCCGGCGCCGTCCACTCGGGGAGACGGCTCGGGCCACAACCGCATACGGCACACACCGACACCGCCGCCGTGACACCAGGGGGCGGTGTCGGTGCGCCCGTTTCCGGCGCGGGGCACCGGGG
The DNA here is from genome assembly GCF_003261055.1 of Streptomyces cadmiisoli. Taxonomy (NCBI): domain Bacteria; kingdom Bacillati; phylum Actinomycetota; class Actinomycetes; order Kitasatosporales; family Streptomycetaceae; genus Streptomyces; species Streptomyces cadmiisoli. The sequence goes on along the minus strand of NZ_CP030073.1, from coordinate 7,046,780 downwards.
CCGGGACGGCGCTCCCCGCCGCGTGGTGGGGCGCGGTTCCGGTGGGCCACCGGTGGGCCACGGACCGACGGAGCCGCCGTGGGGTGGGCTGCGCTGTCCACGCCGGCACCCGCGTCGAGGCGTGCAACCACACCCGTGTGAGGGCGCGCAAGTCCACGACCGCACCCGCGTGGGGCCCGTACGGCCATGCCTGCACGCGCGTGGTGGGCTGCCCCTTCGCGGGCGGTGCTCGCACCCGCGCGGCGGCCCCGCCGCTGCGCCCCCGGCACCCACCGCCGCCCCTCGTGCCCGCCTCCCGCCGCCACGCACCGCCACGAACCGGCACATAACAGCACGCGGGATCGTCACAGACCGTCACACGCCGCTGACTGCCCTCACCCGTTCCGCCGCCCCGTGGCCGTGACGCCCACGGCTGCACCCGCCGCCCGGCCGTGGCGCCGCGGCTCGGCATCACCCCCTCCGCGGCACAGGACACGCGAACCGCCACCCCTCGACCGACGGTGACGGCTCCTGCGTCGGATGTGACCGGGGAGGGCGAACTCCGTCCCTCCACGCACCCGCCGTCACCATCCGCACCCGCTCGGGAACCGCAGGATGGCGGGTCGGCGTTCTAAGGGCAGGTGGATTCGGTCGGCCCGCGGCAGTGGGCGCGGTTCCGCGAGCCACTACCATCGGCCAGCATCGGCGGGCGCTCGCCCGACCCCCAGGCCAGGGAGCGAAACGTGCTGATCACCCACGACACCCGGTGCGCGCTCGACACTGTGGTCGATCTGGTGAACACCGCCCCGGAGGACGACACGACTCCGGACGGGCTGCCGGACGTCGCGGCTCTCGCGGACTTCGTGCGCGGCCACAAGATCAGCGATGTCGGAGTCCTCTCCGAGTTCGACCTCGCGGCGGTGCGCAAGATCCGGAGCCGGTTCGCCGCGATCTTCGCGGCGCAGGACGGCCGGATCGCGGCCGGAATGATCAACGATCTGGTGGCCGCGGCCGGCACCACACCCCGGCTGACGGACCACGACGGCTACGACTGGCATGTCCACTACTTCGCCCCGGGCGCCTCGGTCGCCGATCATCTGGCGGCGGACTGCGGGATGGCGCTGGCCTTCTTCGTGGTCGCCGGGGAGCGCGAGCGGCTGCGGCGCTGCGAGGCTCCGGACTGCCGACACGCCTTCGTCGATCTCTCCCGCAACCGCTCCCGTCGCTACTGCGACAGCCGCACCTGTGGAAACCGCTTGCACGTCGCCGCGTACCGAGCCCGGCGCAAGGAAGCGGCCGGCTGACCAGGGGCCGAGTCGTACGGCAGGAGGACGCGTGAGCCGTCGATCGCGGCTCGGGCGGACACCGGTGTCGACGCGGTGCCCGGCGGGTGGCGCCGGGGACCGCGCGTACGGCTCAGAGCAGCAGCAGGTCGTGCAACGCAGCCATGAGCAGCAGACACCCGATCACCGCAAGGAAGATCATCAGCGGTGGCTGGGAAAGGGCGAAGAGGCACCCGCGCGGCTCGTCCTGAGGTGGCGCGGCATCGCTCTGTTTCGTGTCCAGCATCTCGTCGCGATGATGGCGCAGCGAGGGGCCACTACGCGATCAACACGCACGGAAACTCCGGGAGTTCGCCGAATCCCGTGATCTTGTGCACGAAGAGTGTCGCAGACCGCACGGCCGGCGACCGGTCGCGATCCCCTTGTTCGTGCCGGCCGGCTACGGCCAGGCTCATATGCCGTGCTTCTTCAGGATGGCCTCGATGTCGCTGAAGTCGTCCCCTGAATCACCGGCCCGTGATCCCGTGGAGGGCTTGGACCGGGTCGGGTCCGTGCCCCGCTTGGCCGCACCCAGGGAGGGCGCCGAGGCCTGCGGTGCCACCACGTCCGGCTGGGCGGCGGTGGCCCCCTTGCGCCTGCCGCGGCGGCGCTCGATCGCGCGCGTCCCGGCGAACAGCAGCCAGGCACCGCCGAGCACTCCGAAGCCGGCCCAGGCCACAGGGCTGAACGCGGTGTCGGCGGCCCACTCCACGAATCCGGTCATCACCAGACCGAGGGGGACGAGGGCGTAGGCGGCGATCCGGGCAGCCGTGAGGAAACGCTTGCGGAACGCCGTCACGGCGGCGATGCCCAGGCCGGCCGCGGCGACGGCGGAACAGACGGTTTCGGCAATCATCCGGTCCTCCATGCGGGCTCGGTCGGGCAAGGCGCTTTTGCCCCTTCCATCCTGCACCCCCCGCACCCCCGCGGGCCATCGTCCCGGCTGACATCAGGGAGATCTCCGGGTCGGCTCCTCCGCAAGTCCCGGTCCGGTCGCAAGGTCGCGGGCGCCGCTCCGGGTATCCCGATTGGGCCGGTCGCCGGGCTGCTGGGAGACTGGGCGGCATGAACGACGCCTCCCCCGCCCGGCCCGTGCCCGTCCTCGACATCTGGTGTGAACTCCAGTGCTCGGACTGCCGTGGTGCCCTGGACGACATCCGCTCCCTGCGCGCCCGCTACGGCGACCGGCTGGAGCTGCGGCTGCGGCAATTCCCCCTGGAGAAGCACAAGCACGCCTTCGCCGCCGCGCAGGCCGCCGAGGAGGCCATCGAGCAGGGGCAGGGCTGGCCGTACGTCGAGGCGGTGCTGGCCCGGGTGGAGGAGCTGGACCGGGGCGGCGAGGGCTTCCTCGTCGAGGTGGCCCGTGAACTCGGTCTGGACTCCGAGGAGTTCGACACGGCGCTGATCGACGGCCGGCACATCCTGATCGTGGACGCCGATCAGGCCGAGGGCAAGGCGATCGGCGTGACCGGCACCCCGACCTATGTCATCGACGGGCAGCGCCTCGACGGCGGCAAGAGCCAGGAGGGGCTGCGCGAGCGCATCGAGGAGATCGCGGACCGGCTGCTCGCCGACCGGGGATGAGTCCCGGCCGGGCTCAGAGCAGGCCCTTGTAGAGGGAGTGGCTGACCGGCACGTACCCGAGTGACTCGTACAGTCGCTCGGCCGGTGTGTTGCCCGCGAAGACGTTCAGGCGCAGGGCCTTCTTGCCGGCGCCGATCGCCTGCCGCTCGGCCAGCAGCATCAGCGCGCGGCCGTGACCGCGGCCCCGGAAGCGCTCGTCGGCCTCGACGTCGTAGACGTACGCCTGGTCCTCGGTCAGCGCGAGCCACAGGGTGCCGACCCGGACGTCGTCGTGCTCCAGCACGCTGATCAGAACGTTCTCGGTCTCCGGGCCGTGCGGGAGCAGGTCCGCGTGGTCCCGCTCCGACTTGGCCCGCGCCTCGTCCTCGGGCACACCGCGGCCGATCCAGCTCCGGGCGTACTCGCCCTTGGCGTACTCCAGCCACGGGCCGTACTCGGTCGCGGTCATGGGCCGGCCCCGGGTGCCCGCGGGCAGTTCGGGCGCCGTGCGGCCGAGGGGTTTCTCCATGCCGCGGTTGCGCTCGACGTAGCCGAGCGCGGTCACGAGCCGCAGCGCGGCGGTGCCGGCGGGCACGGTGATCTCGATGCGGCCGCACCCCCAGCCCCGCGCCACCTCCTCGGCGGCCAGCGCGGCCACGGTGCCCCGGCCGCGCCCGCGGTCCGCTTCCTCGATGTACAGGTCGCGGATCCGGGCGACCCGGGGCCCGAAGAGGGGGTGGGTGGCGAGGTGTATCCGGCCGACGGGACGGCTGTTCACGCACACGTGGTAGTGGCGGGACAGTGCCCCGGCCGCCCCGCGCTGAAGCGGCTCGGTGGGCCGCAGGGTGGTGGTCATCAGAGGAGTTCTACCCGCCGTGGCAGCATCGGTCAGCCGAATTTCGGCGCCGCCCGGGGCGGTCAGGGATCGAGGTCGTCCCCGGACCGCTCCTGGAAGATCCGCATGGCCTTGGCCGTCACCGGACCCGGGGCGCCCGGCAGTTCGCGGGCGTCGACCCGGTGAACGGCCTGGACGTCGCGGAGCGTGGAGGTGAGGAACACCTCGTCCGCCCGTTCCAGCACGTCCAGCGGCAGGTCGGTCTCCCTGGCGCCGGTCCACTCGACGGTCAACGCGCGCGTGATGCCCGCCAGGCAGCCGGAGGCGATCGGCGGGGTGTGGATCTCTCCGTCGAGGACGACGAAGACGTTCGAGCCGGTGCCCTCGCAGAGCTGCCCGACGGTGTTGGCGAACAGCGCCTCCGACGCGCCCTGTTCGTGCGCGCGGGCCAGTGCGACGACGTTCTCGGCGTACGAGGTCGTCTTCAGACCGGTCACCGCGCCGCGTTCGTTGCGGGTCCAGGGGACGGTGATCACGGCGGTGGAGTCGGGGCGGCGCGCCGTCTCCCCGAGAGCGACGACCAGGGTCGGCCCGCGGTCGCCGCGGTCGGAGCCGAGCGGGCCGTGGCCGCCGGTGTAGGTGATGCGCAGCCGGCCGAGCGCCGCGGGGTTGGCCTCCAGGACGGCGGCGCAGCCGCGGCGGACCTCGTCCAGGTCCGGGTCGGGCAGCCCCAGTCCGCGCGCGGAGCGGGTCAGCCGGTCCAGGTGCCGGGTGAGCGCGAACGGCGAGCCGTCGACCGTCTTCACGGTCTCGAAGATGCCGTCGCCCACGGTCAGCCCGTGGTCGAAGACGGAGACGCGGGCGGATTCGATGTCCTGCAAACCGCCGTCGAGCCAGATCTTCACGTCGTCAGTCCCTCTCCACTCACCTCGTACTCCCCCGACGCTATCGCGAGCAGCCGGGCCGCCTTGAGCTCGGTCTCCCGCCACTCCCCCTCCGGGTCCGACCCCCAGGTGATGCCCGCACCCGTGCCGAAGCGCAGCTCGGCGTGCTCCCGGTCGATCCAGAAGGTGCGGATGCCGACCGCCAGCTCGCCCGTCCCCCGGTCGGCGTCCACCCAGCCGACGCCGCCGCAGTACGGACCCCGGGGTGCCGTCTCCAGGGCGTCGATGATGCGCAGGGCGCTCGACTTGGGCGCGCCGGTGACCGAGCCGGGCGGGAAGGCCGCGCCGAGCAGTTCCGGCCAGCCGGCGTCCTCGCGCAGCTCGCCGCGGACGGTGGAGACGAGGTGGACCAGCCCGGGGTGCTTCTCCACGGCACACAGGTCGGGCACGGTCACACTGCCGCCCTCGCAGACCCGCCCGAGGTCGTTGCGGACCAGGTCGACGATCATCACGTTCTCGGCGTGGTCCTTCTCCAGGAGGTCCGCCTCGGTGCGCCCGGTGCCCTTGATGGGCCCCGACTCGACGGTGCGGCCGACACGCCGCAGGAACAGTTCCGGCGAGGCGGTTGCGACCTCCACACCGTGTCCGGGCAGCCGGACCGTCCCGCCGTACGGTGCCGGGTTGCCGCGCGCCAGCAGTGCGGTGAGGGCGTCCACGTCGGCGTCCGGCGCGACCGGCGCGGACAGCACCCGGCACAGGTTCGCCTGGTAGACCTCGCCGGCGGCGATGTGTTCCCTGATGCGGCGCACCGCGGCCGTGTACGCGCCGTGGTCGAGGGACGACGTCCAGTCGTCGACAGCGGGTCCGCGCCACTGCCCCGGCACCGGGACGGGCACCGGCTCCTCGTGTACGTCCGCGAAGCGTGCGCAGGTCAGAGCGCCCTCGAAGTCCGCGACGACGGCCCAGAAACCGGCCGAGTCCAGGGCCGCCGGGTCGCTCGTGACGTCGAGCAGGCCGGTGGCGACACGGTCGCCGAAGCGGGCGAGGGGAGAGAGATCGAGCACGTTGTCGAGTCTATGGCGGGTGTCCCGCGGGTGGCCCGGCCGTGTCCTTCCAGGTGGTCCGGCCAGGTCCGCGGGCAGACGCAGGGCAGCACGCTGCGCAAACGCGTTTTTGTACTGGCCCGGGAATCCGCTAGAGTTCAACACGTCGCCGGGACGCGCAAGCCGACCGAAACGACAGGCGGACGTAGCTCAGTTGGTAGAGCGCAACCTTGCCAAGGTTGAGGTCGCGAGTTCGAGCCTCGTCGTCCGCTCGAAGGAATACGGGGATCCTCGTGGTCCCCTACACTCCTGGTGGAGTGGCCGAGAGGCGAGGCAACGGCCTGCAAAGCCGTCTACACGGGTTCAAATCCCGTCTCCACCTCCAAGGACGATTAGCTCAGCGGGAGAGCGCTTCCCTGACACGGAAGAGGTCACTGGTTCAATCCCAGTATCGTCCACTGGTCCGCAAGGACCTCGATCCGCAAGGATCTCCGCGCGATTAGCTCAGCGGGAGAGCGCTTCCCTGACACGGAAGAGGTCACTGGTTCAATCCCAGTATCGCGCACGCAGTGCCCATGATCCGCTCCATGGAGTGGTCGTGGTCCCGAGGACGATTAGCTCAGCGGGAGAGCGCTTCCCTGACACGGAAGAGGTCACTGGTTCAATCCCAGTATCGTCCACACACCGGAGCCCCCGGCCGTCGCGTACGGCCGGGGGCTCCGTCGTCGTGTCCTGGCCGGGTCAGGACGAGAACAGCATGCGCCCGAAGCTCTTGTTCCGGTGCTGGCCGTGGTGTCCGTGGTGGCCGCCGTGCGGAGCGCCCCACGCGGGAGCGGACGGGGCGGGGTAGGGCTGCGCGCCGGGCGGGGGCGGGGCCGGCTGGGTCCACTGGGACTCGAGGCGGGTGAGGGCCTCCAGCTCGCCGTAGTCGAGGAATATCCCTCGGCAGTTCGAGCACTGCTCGATCTGGACGCCGTTGCGGTTGTAGGTGTGCATCGGCGCGTGGCACTTCGGACACTGCATGCTCGCCTCAACTCCTCGCTGCTCGGTCCTGCTTCACGTATCGCCAGGACAGACTCTGTCCGGCCGGGGTCGGTTGCACCCTACTTCGCGAAGTTCCGGGGCAACTGCGCGGGGATGGTTCCCATTCGGGCACAGGCGTCGACCAGGCACTGCTCGACCTCGTCCAACGGGCGGCCGGCCGCGGCGGCCTTGGCGACGGCTCGTGCGGCGGTCTGCACCGTCAGAGCGCGCGCCGGGACGTCGAGGGCGGGCCAGCAGTCGCCGTCCGCCGGGACGGCGGGGCCGCCGGCCGCCCGGTAGGCGGTGAGGAAGCGGGTCCACTCGTCGGGCGGCAGCAGTCCGCAGGCGTACCAGGCGGCCGGCCGGGCCAGGTCCCAGGCCGCGGGGCCCAGCCCGAGGTCGTCGACATCGATGAGCAGCCAGGGGCCGGCGGGTGCGGGATGGCGGACCAGCTGGCCGAGGTGGAGATCGCCGTGGCACAGCGACGTGGCGTCCGGCGGGGGTGCCTCGGCGCGGGCCCAGGCGGGCAGTGTCGCCCACGCGCGCGTGACCGCGCGGGCGGCGGGGTGCGGGCCGGCCGCGTGGAGCCGGGTGATCGCCCGGGCCGCCTTCTCGGGGCCGCGCATGGGGGGCAGCGGCACCGGTGGCGTGGTGCGGTGCAGTCGGGCGAGGAGGCCGGCGGCCGCCTCCCACGGGGCCTCGTCCGGCGCGTCGGGGTCCACGGGGGTGCCGTACGGCCAGAGGGTGACGAGGCGGCCGTGCACAAGGACGGGTGTAGGGGTGAGCGGGGGCAGCAGCACGCCGGGGACACGCGCGGCCGTATCGAGACGGGCGCGGAGTTCGGCCGGATCGGTGCCGGGAGTGTGTGCCTTGGCGACGGTGGCGGCGTGCCGGACGACGGTGGCGTCGGCGCGGTCGGCGAGGGTGACGACCACGCCGCAGGCACAGGGGTCGCTCTGCGGGTGGGCCGCGTTTCTGGCCTCGGCGGCCAGGTCGGCCAGGAGCGGGGTCGTCACGGTACTCCCTCGGTGGGATCGGGCGCTCCGAGAGAGCGTACGTGCGGGGTCGGTGGGGTTCGGGGCCGCCGGTGCCGGCGCGAAGGCCGGCCCGGGCAGGCGCCGGGTGGTTGGGGGCCTGCCCGGGCAGGCGCCGGGTGGTTGGGGGCCGGGATCGGTCCGGCGCGCGGCCGGTCGCCGGCGCGTCGGGGGCGCCCGCCGCCTTTCGGGCAAGAGCAATGCCGGCGCAGCTCCCCAGCTGCGCCGGCATCTGTGCCGTCCGCCGCACCCCCGTCCCCACGGGGTTATGGGTTGATGTTCCCGCCCGGACCGCTCTTCCGGGCCTGGGGTCGCCGCTCAGCGCCCCAGCATCACTCCCACGGACGACGCCTGTGTGGCCACTGTCTCCCAGCCGTCGAAGACGACGAGGAGCAGGACCGCCAGGGGAAGGGCCATCGCCGTCGCCACCAGCGGGTGGCGACGGCCCGTACGGCGGGGGCGGAAGGCGGCGTACGCCCTGCGTCCCTGCGCGCGGACCGCTGTCCGCGAAGCCGTGTGGGCCATGGTCCCTCTCCTGACCGTTCTTGGTTGCCTCGGTTGTCCTTGGCAGCGGCGGGTGTCTGACCTCGGGGGACGAGTGCTGCACCCGCCGCTTGACCTCAAATCTAGGCGGCGGCCGTCCGGTGGACGTCATGCCCTCGTACCGATTGCCGGGCCTCCCGGAGGATGAGCCGTCACCCGGGGAGTACTCCCCTGGGTGGAGACGCGGTCCTGGGTCTCGGGGACCACCCGGAGGGGGTGCCCCCGAGTGTGTGGGTATCTCCCGGTTGCCCCCGCGGGGCGCCCGGTCCCTTTTTCCGGTGCGGGTGACCGGGGTGTGCCGTGCGGTCCGCGCCGCTCGACCCCGTTGCGGCGGACCAGGGGAAAGGGGCCTCACCGGGTGACTTCGCTCACTCGTCGACGTCTCGGCGTACCGTCGTCCCCGCCCGCCTGACCGTTCGGACCCCCACCGGCCGGTGCGCCGGCGTCCCGTACCCCGTGTCCCCCGTCGGTTCGGCGAGGTCGGCCCGCAGGCGTCCAATCCCCTTTCGCCCGCGGGGGGTTGAAAAGGGGGTGCCGGCGAAGGGGCCCTGGGCGAAAGCTCCCTGACCGTCCCTCAAATCTCCTGCCCGGCACTAACAATCGACCGGGCCGAGAGGGCGCGGCCTCTGCGCGCAGGCGGCCACGGAAACGTAAGCTGTGCCACGTCACACGGACCGGGCAGCGGGGATGAACATGGCGATGATGCGCCTGAGGCGCGAGGACCCGCGCGTCGTCGGCTCGTTCAGGCTCCACAGGCGTCTCGGCGCGGGTGGGATGGGCGTTGTCTACCTGGGCTCCGACCGGAAAGGGCAGCGGGTCGCGCTGAAGGTGATCCGGCCGGACCTGGCGGAGGATCAGGAGTTCCGGTCGCGGTTCGCGCGCGAGGTGTCCGCCGCTCGGCGGATCCGGGGCGGTTGCACGGCGCGCCTGGTGGCGGCCGACCTGGACGCGGACCGTCCGTGGTTCGCCACGCAGTACGTGCCGGGGCCGTCGCTGCACGACAAGGTGGCCGAGGGAGGAGCGCTGCTCGCGGCGGACGTCGCCGCCGTCGGGGCCGCCCTGTCGGAGGGGCTCGTCGCCGTGCACGAGGCCGGTGTGGTGCACCGGGACCTGAAGCCGTCCAACATCCTGCTCTCCCCCAAGGGCCCGCGGATCATCGACTTCGGCATCGCCTGGTCGACCGGGGCGTCCACCCTCACGCATGTCGGCACCGCCGTCGGCTCGCCCGGCTTCCTCGCCCCGGAGCAGGTCCGCGGCGCCGCCGTCACCCCCGCCACGGACGTGTTCTCGCTCGGCGCCACCCTGGCGTACGCGTCGACCGGCGACTCCCCCTTCGGACACGGCAGTTCCGAGGTGATGCTCTACCGCGTCGTCCACGAGGAACCGCAGCTGCACGGGGTGCCCGACGCGCTCGCCCCGCTCGTACGGGCCTGTCTGGCGAAGGACCCCGAGGAGCGGCCCAGCACCCTCGAACTGTCGCTGCGACTGAAGGAGATCGCGGCCCGTGAGGCGCAGGGCGTCCTCGACGGGCGTCCGCCCGCGCCGCGCTCCGGTGAGGCGGACCGGTCCACCGGCAGGCTCGCCGACACCTATCCGGACCGCCCTCAGCGCCGCCGGCCCGGACCGCAGGGCACGCCGGGGGCGTCGACGGGCCGGACGACGGGCGCGACCCGCGGTCCCGCGTCGGGGCGGAGCGCTGCGCCCTCCCGTCATGGTGGTCCGTCGCGGGCCGGCGGTACGGCTCCGCGGGGTGGCGGCGCGTCGTCGGCCCGGTCCGGTACGGGGTCCACGCCGACGCCGAGGAACACCCCGGCCTCGCGCGGTACGCGCTCCGGCGGTCCGAACCGGCCCGCGCCGCGCGGCGGTGCCGGGCGTCCGGGACCGCGGAACACCCCGGCGGGGCGGCGGCCGGCCAATCCGCGGCTGCTGCGCCAGCGGCTGTTCGTGTTCGTGGTGGTGACGCTGTTCGTGGCGCTCGGCATCGGTGTGGTGCAGGGCTGCCAGGGTCCGGCCCGGGGGCTCGGCGGCGCGCCGGGCGGTGCGCCCGAGCAGCGGGAGAGCACCGGTCCCGACCACCCGCAGCTCGACGAGCCGATGGTGTCCGAGCGGTACGACGCGGCGCCGGCGCCCACGACGCCGTAGTGGCCTACGGGCGGGGGCGGCCCGTCGCCACCGCGTAGAAGGCGACGGCGGCCGCCGCACCCACGTTGAGCGAGTCGACGCCGTGGGACATCGGGATGCGGACCCATTCGTCGGCGGCGACCAGGGCCTGGGTCGACAGGCCGTCACCCTCGGCGCCGAGCATCAGGGCCACCCGGTCCATCCGGTGCGGGGCCGCCTCGTCCAGGCTTCTCGCCTTCTCGTCCGGGGTGAGCGCGAGGAGCGTGAAGCCGGCCTCCCGCACCGACTCCAGGCCCTTCGGCCAGGTGTCCAGCCGGGCGTACGGCACGGAGAAGACCGCGCCCATCGAGACCTTGACGCTGCGGCGGTAGAGCGGGTCGGCGCAGTCCGGGGAGAGCAGGACCGCGTCCATGCCGAGCGCGGCGGCCGAGCGGAAGATGGCGCCGATGTTGGTGTGGTCGTTGACCGACTCCATGATCACGACGCGGCGGGTGGTCCGCAGGAGTTCCGCGGCCGTGGGCAGCGGCTTGCGCTGCATGGAGGCGAGCGCGCCGCGGTGCACGTGGTACCCGGTGACCTGTTCGGCGAGTTCGGGGCTGACCGCGTAGACGGGGGCGGGGAGTTCGTCGATGACGTCGCGCATGACGTCGACCCACTTGGCCGACAGCAGCATCGACCGCATCTCGTAGCCGGCGTCCTTCGCGCGGCGGATGACCTTCTCCCCCTCGGCGATGAACAGGCCTTCGGCGGGTTCGCGCTTGCGGCGCAGCTCCACGTCGGTCAGGCCCGTGTAGTCGTGCAGGCGCGGGTCGTCGGGATCCTCGACGGTGATGAGATCGGCCACAGGGTGATACTGCCTTGTCCTGGGAGTGCTGCCAACGGCTCGGAACGGGTTGGGTTACCCGCGGTTACTCATTCGGGTGCGGACCGACCCCCACGACCGCGCCGACGACGATCACGGCCGGGGGCCTGACCTCCTGCGTACGCACCGTCTCGGCGACCGTCGCCAGGGTCGCGTCCACGCGGCGCTGGGCGGCCGTCGTCCCCTCCTGGACCAGGGCCACCGGGGTGCCGGCCGGCCTGCCGTGCGCGATCAGGGTGTCGGCGATCTTCCCGATCTTGTCGACGCCCATCAGGATCACCAGCGTGCCGGTGAGGCGGGCGAGCGCCGGCCAGTCGACCAGGGAGCGCTCGTCGTCCGGGGCCACGTGGCCGCTGACGACGGTGAACTCGTGTGCGACGCCGCGGTGGGTGACCGGGATGCCGGCCGCGCCCGGTACCGAGATCGAGCTGGAGATGCCGGGGACGACGGTGCACGGCACGCCGGCCTCGGCGAGCGCCTGGGCCTCCTCCATGCCGCGGCCGAAGACGAACGGGTCGCCGCCCTTGAGGCGTACCACGGACTTGCCCTGCTTGGCGTGCTCGATCAGGGCGTTGTTGATCGCCTCCTGCGCCATGAAGCGGCCGTACGGGATCTTCGCCGCGTCGATCACCTCGACGTGCGGCGGGAGTTCGGCGAGCAGATCGCGCGGTCCGAGGCGGTCGGCGATCACCACGTCGGCCTCGGCGAGCAGCCGCCGGCCGCGGACCGTGATCAGGTCCGGGTCGCCGGGCCCGCCGCCGACCAGGGCGACGCCCGGGGTGCGGGTGCGGTGGTGGGGGGCGACGAGCGTGCCGTCGCGCAGGCCCTCGACGACGGCGTCGCGGATCGCGGCGGTGTGACGGGGGTCGCGACCGCGCGCGTCGGTGGTCAGGACGGCGACGGTGACGCCTTCGCTGCGGCCCGTCGCCGGTGTCCAGGCGGTGGCCGCGTCGGCGTCGTCGGAGCGCACGCACCAGACACGGCGCCGCTCGGCCTCGGCGGAGGCGCGGGTGTTCGCCGCGTGGTCGCTGGTGGCGATCAGGGCGTACCAGGCCTCCGCCAGGTCTCCGTCCTCGTACCGGCGCCTCTCCCACGCGATCTCGCCGGACTCCGCCATGGCCTCGACCGAGGGCGTGGCCTCCGGCGACACGAGGAGGACGTCCGCGCCGGCCGCGATGAGCGCGGGCAGGCGGCGCTGCGCGACCTGGCCGCCGCCGAGGACGACCACGCGGCGGCCGGTCAGGCGGAGGCCTACGGGATAGGCGGGGTGTTCGGCCATGAGGGTGCGGCTCCTCGTGCTGGCGGTGCGATGGGCGCTACGGCGCTGGAGCAGCCCTGACGTGCGGATTTTAGAGTGCGTTCAGCGTACGGCCGAGGCGGGGGCGGGCGCGAAGTCCGCCCGCCCCCGCCTCGGTCCGGGCGCTACTTCTCGGTGACGCCGGCCGAGTCGAACGTCGCCACCTCGTGCATCGCCCGCGCCGTGCTCTGGACCATCGGCAGGGCCAGCAGCGCGCCCGTGCCCTCGCCCAGGCGCAGGTCGAGGTCGACCAGCGGGCGCAGGCCCAGCTTGTTCAGCGCGGCCACGTGACCGGGCTCGGCACTGCGGTGGCCCGCGATGCAGGCGGCCAGCACCTCGGGCGCGATGGCGCGGGCGACCAGGGCCGCGGCGCCGGCGCTGACACCGTCCAGGATCACCGGGGTGCGCAGGGAGGCACCGCCGAGGAGCAGGCCGACCATGGCGGCGTGTTCGAGTCCGCCGATCGCGGCGAGCACCCCGATGGGGTCGGCCGGGTCGGGCTGGTGGAGCTCGACGGCGCGGCGCACGACCTCGGTCTTGCGGGCCAGGGTCTCGTCGTTGATGCCGGTGCCGCGGCCGGTCACCTCGGCCGGGTCGGTGTCGGTGAACACCGAGATCAGGGCCGCCGACGCCGTCGTGTTGGCGATGCCCATCTCCCCGGTGAGCAGGGCCTTGTTGCCGGCCGCCACCAGGTCGCGGGCGGTCTCGATGCCCACCTCGATGGCCTGCCGGGCCTCCTCGCGGGTCATCGCCGGGCCGGTCGTCATGTCGCCCGTGCCCGGGCGGACCTTGCGCGGCAGCAGACCCGGGGTGGCCGGGAGGTCCGCGGCGACGCCCACGTCGACGATGCACACCTCGGCGCCCACCTGGCTCGCGAAGGCGTTGCAGACCGCTCCCCCGCCGAGGAAGTTGGCCACCATCTGCGCGGTGACCTCCTGCGGCCAGGGGGTGACGCCCTGGGCGTGCACGCCGTGGTCACCGGCGAAGATCGCGACGGCCGCGGGCTCCGGGATCGGCGGCGGGCACTGCCGGGACAGTCCCGACAACTGCGCGGAGATGATCTCCAGCATGCCGAGCGCGCCGGCCGGCTTGGTCATGCGCTTCTGCCGCTCCCACGCCTCGCCGAGCGCCTTGGCGTCCAGCGGGCGGATCTGCGCGACGGTCTCGCCGAGCAGGTCGTGCGGCTCCTCGCCGGGCAGGGCGCGGCGGCCGTACGTCTCCTCGTGCACGACCCAGGACAGCGGACGGCGCTTGGACCAGCCCGCCTGCATCAGCTCGGGCTCGTCCGGGAACTCGTCGACGTACCCCACGCACAGGTAGGCGACGACCTCCAGGTGCTCGGGCAGCCCGAGGACACGGACCATCTCGCGCTCGTCGAAGAAGCTGACCCAGCCCACCCCGAGGCCCTCGGCGCGGGCGGCGAGCCAGAGGTTCTCGACCGCGAGGGCGGACGAGTACGGCGCCATCTGCGGCTGGGTGTGGCGGCCGAGGGTGTGCCGACCGCCCCGGGTCGGGTCGGCGGTGACGACGATGTTCACCGGGGTGTCGAGGATGGCCTCGATCTTCAGTTCCTTGAACTGCTTGGCCCGTCCCTTGGGCAGCGACTTGGCGTAGGCGTCGCGCTGGCGCAGGGCGAGGTCGAGCATGGCGCGCCGGGTCTCCGCGGAGCGGATGACCACGAAGTCCCAGGGCTGCGAATGGCCGACGGAGGGAGCGGTGTGGGCGGCCTCCAGCACCCGCAGGAGCACCTCGTGCGGGATCGGGTCGCTGCGGAAGCCGTTGCGGATGTCGCGGCGTTCGCGCATGACCTTCAGCACGGCGGCGCGCTCGGCCTCGTCGTAGGCGGGCGCGGCCGGGCCGGTGGAGCGGCGCGCCTCGTACACCTCGGCGGCGACGGCGTCCTGGTCGGCGGCCCGGGTGTCCAGGTCCTCCGCGCGCTGTTCCACCAGGAGTTCGGGCGCGGGCTCGGTGTCGGCCTCCCGGGGGGCGGGGACCAGGGGCACCGGGTCGGGGACCGGCGCTGTCTGCGGTCCTTGCTCCTGCGAGGGCAGCACGACGGGGTGCGGCGGAGTCGGCGCGAGGTGCGGGGTGGTCGGCACCGAACCGTCGACCGGCACGAACCGGCCCATGGACTGGTCCGGCAGAGGCTGCGCCGGAACGGCGTCCGCGGGTACGCCCTGCGGCTGTCCGGCGTCCGCCGGGACGCCCTCGTCCTCGGCGGGGGGCCCGGCGGACGGGGCGGGCGCCTCGGCGGGCTGCGGCTCCGGGACGGGCGTGGCCGCGACCGCGTCGGCCGCCTGTTCGGCCGGGTCCGTAGCCGGTGCGACGGCCGGTGCCTGCGCGTCGGGCGCCGTGTCCGGGCTCGGTCCGGCGGGGTCGGGGACGGGACCGGACGGCTCGGCCACGGCGTGGCCGCTCACCTCCGGGACGTCGACGCCCACGGCGTCCTGGTGCGTGTCGTGCGCGGGGGGCATGGTGTGCTCGGTGTCCGGTTGCTGGGGGGACTGCGGTGGGGCGGTGGGGTCCGCGGCGGGAACCGCGTGGACGTCCGCCGGCCCGACCGGTACGGCGTCGGCGGGGGCGGCGTCCACCGCCTGGAGCTGCGGGCCGGACACCGGGAGGGCTTCGGGCTGGCCGGACTCGGGGGCGTGCGGCGGCTCCGTGACGGCCGGTGCGGGGCCCTGCGCCGGGTCGGACACGGCGGCCGCGGGTGCCTGCGCCGCGTCGGGCGCGGCGGCGTGGGGCGCCTCGGGCGCCACGGCCCCCTGCGCCTGGATCGCTTCCGGGGCGGGGGTGGCCGCGTCCGCCGCTGCGGGAGCCTCGACGGGGGCGGGTCCGGGCTGCTGCGTCCGAGGGGCCTCGAAGCCGGCTGCCTCGGCGGCCGGCGCTGCGGCATCGGCGGGCTGTACGGCTGCGGCGCCGGCGTCCGGCGCCATCACGCCGGGCACGGCATCGGCGATGGGCACCGCCACCGGCGTCCGGTCGTCCGGCGTCGCCGCCTGGGCGGGAACGGGCTCCGGGCCGTCGGCGGACGGCGCCCCGGCGGACTCGACGGGACCGCCGCTCGCTCCGGCGGTCTGCTCGGGACCGGCCACCACCTCGGCGTCGGGACCGGAACCTGAGGCCGTCTCAGCCCCGGGCACCGGGACGGCCGTCGGCATCGCCGCGGGCTCACCGGCACCGTCGACCGGTCCGGCGGACGCCATGGCCGGCGTGTCCGTCGTGCTCGCGTCCGGGGACGGCGCACCCGGCGGCCAGACCTGCGCGGCGTACGCCTCGCCGTGGCCGGACGCCCCGGCCTCCGCCGCGAGCCGGCCCACCGCGGCCTGCGCGGCTCCCACCGGCTCGGGCTGCTGGTACATGGGGGGAACAACCGTTTCACCAGGGGTCACCCCGGCTCCGACCGGCGGCTGCCCGTTCCACGGCACGGCGCCCTGCGGGGGCATCTCGCGCGAGCGCGGCACGTCGAGGTACTCGGGACCGGCGGTCTGCGGACCGGTCGGCCGGACCGGCGCGCCCGCGGGGCCGCGGTCGGCGAGGGAGCGGACCGGGCTCGCGGAGGCGTCGGGAATGGGGGGACCGAGGTGCAGCGGGCGACGCGGCGCCGAGGGCGCGGCCGGGGCCGGTTCGGGCAGCCGTACCCCGCCGAGGTCGACCGAGCCGCTGTCGCGGCCGGACATCTCGTGGGCGTCGGGTTGGTGGACGGCCTCGACGACCGGCTCGGGGGCGGGCGGGGCCACTTCGTTGCCCCACGCGCCCTGGGCACCTGGCAGCAGCAGGTCTTCGTCCTCGGCGGGAGCTTCGGAGAGGTAGGTGTACGCGTCGGGCGCGACGACGCCCGGCTGCTCCACCATGCCTGCGTTCTCCGGCAGCCCCTCGCCCGGGACCTGGCCGGTGTCGGTCATGCGTACCCCTCGCCCATCGGTTGATGCTCCTACGACCAGCTCACCCGGAACGGCGCACCGACCGCCCGTAGTGAAGAACGAGCGTGCGTGCCGAGCGGCACGAACGACCCGCCGGAAAAGGCGACAAAGCCATTCAGTGGCATTGTCGCGGTCGTCCCTCCGTCACGTCAGCTTGATCCGCGACGTCCCGTGTGTGGACTGCGCCACGTTGCGCTCTTTCCGGTTCCGCCGTACCACACTCGCCCCAAAAGAAGCGGGTTTTCCGGACATTGACCGACGAGGTGCCGGGCGTCCGAATGCGGTGCAACAGTCGGCCAGCCTACCGCGCGCGGTACGACAAACCGATCACGGGGAGCGGTCGGGCAGGACCCCGCTGAGCAGGAATGCGACGCTCCGCTCCTTCTCCGTCCAGGCCCGTGTGTCGAGTTCCATGGACTGCAGGAGGGCGCACTCGACCTCGTAGCCGTGCTCGGTGAGGTTGCGGCCGACGAGTTCGGCGGCGTCGCGGGTGGCGGCGTGCGCCACGATGCGCTGCGGGCGGCGGTCGGCGACCGCGGAGACCACGGCAGCACCTCCGGCGCCGACCCTGACGACGTCCGGTTCGGGCAGGTTCTCCAGGACGTGCGGGGCGTTGCCGTGGACGATCTGGAGCTGGAGGCCGAAGCGGCGCGCGACGGCGTCGGTGCGGGCGCAGGCGTCGAGTTCCCGGTCGACGGCGATGACGGCGGCGCCGGCCCGGGCGGCCTCGGTGGCGAAGGCCCCGCTGCCGCAGCCGATGTCCCACACGAGGTCGCCGACGCGGGGGCCGAGGCGGGCGAGTTGGGCCGCGCGCAGCGGCTGGGTCTCGCCCTCGCCGAGCCGGCCCTCGTACGCCTCCGCGGGCAGGGTCCAGCCGCGGGGGCCGGCGGCCGGGTCGCGGCCGGCGATCCAGCCGCCGCCGTCGCCCGCGCCGGCCGGGCCGCCGATGACGATGACGACGTTCGGGTCGCGCCAGGTGTGGTCCGCGGCCTTGTCGGAGGTGACGACGGTGACCCGCTCGCGGTCGGTGCCGAGTTCCTCGCAGATCACGAAGGTGCGGTGGATTCCGTCCAGGAGCAGGCCGAGTTCGGCCGGGCCGGCACCGGGCGAGGTGAGGACGGCCACCTTGGTGTGGGCGCGGCACACATTCACCGCGCGTCGCAGGGTGCGGCGGTGGGCGACGACCACCTGTGCGTCGTCCCAGGGCATTCCGGCCCGTGCGAAGGCCGCGGCCACCGAGGAGACGGCGGGGACGACTTCGACCTCCAGGCCGAACTCGGGATCCCGCAGTGTGCGGACGACGCCGAAGAAGCCGGGGTCGCCGTCGGCGATCACCACCGCGCTGCCGCGCTGCCCGGCGATGCGGCGGGCGGCGAGGGCGACACTGCCGAGGCGGATGCGCTCGGCGCCGTGCGGCACCTCGGGGAGCGCGAGGTGGTGGGCGGCACCGGCCACCAGGGTGGCGGCGCCCAGGGCGGCGCGTGCCGCGGCGGTCAGCGGAGAGCCGTCCCAGCCGATCACCGTGACCCGATCGGCCATCGTCGTCAGTCTCCAGGGGTTTGTGCAGGTCGTCGCGGGCGGCCCGCCTGCGGGCGGGCTCCGTGAGCGTACCCGGTGCTGCCGGAGGACATCGGGGCGCGGTCGCCCGTGGCGTCAGTTCCAGTCCGAGTACGTCGTGAAACCGCTGTCGCCCGACGGCTCGCCCGCGCCCTCCAGGTCCTCGGGCAGCAGGCTCCAGACGATGTAGTCGGTGCGCACCTCGATCCAGCGGCCGTCGTCGGTGCGGGTGCGGGCTATGCAGGCGCCGCGCAGGACGCCCTCGCTGATGCAGCCGATCTTCTGGGCGACCTGTTGCGAAGCGGTGTTGTCGGCGGCGGTGCGCAGTTCGATGCGCTCGAACTTCTGGCCGCCGAACAGCCACTGCGCGGTGGCGAGCGCGGCCTCGGAGGCGTAGCCCTCACCGCGTGCCCAGGGGGCGACGACGTACGACAGCTCGGTGGAGCGCACGTGCCAGTTGGTGCGCAGCAGCCGGATGACACCGACCAGGCGCTGGGTGAGGAACTCGGTGACGGCGAAGGCGAGGCCGCGGCCGGAGGCGCGCTCGGCGGGCGCGTACTCGGTGATCCAGGCGCGTGCCGCGTCCTCGGTGAAGGGCAGGCGTACGTCGGTCCAGGCGACGACCTGCTCGTCGTTCATCATCTCGGCCAGCGCGGGGACGTCGTCCTCGTCGAAGGGGCGCAGCACCAACCGCTCCGTGCTGATGGAGATGTTGGGGAAGGTGCTCGTCATGACGCCGCTCCGTAGCCTTCGAACCGTCAGGGCCTGCTGAACTGCCCAGCATGCAGCATGGAAGCACCGAACCGCACCACGGGGTCGACTCCGGACCGGCGGTCGTCCCCGTGGTGCGGTGCGCGGATCAGCCGGCGGTGACCGGCAGGACCGAACCCTGGTACTTGTCCTCGATGAACTTGCGCACATCCGCGGAGGTGAGCAGGTCGGCGAGCTTCTCGACCCGCGGGTCGTCCTCGTTGCCGCGTTTGACGGCCAGGAGGTTGGCGTACGGGTTGTTCTCGGCCGACTCGAGGAGGACGGCGTCCTTCGCCGGGTTCAGGCCCGCGTCCTGGGCGAAGTTGTTGTTGATGACGGCGGCGTCCACGTCGTCGAGCGAGCGCGGGAGCTGGGCGGGTTCCAGCTCCTTGAACCTGAGGTTCCTCGGGTTCTCGGCGACGTCCGCCGGTGAGGCGTCCGCGCCCGCGCCGTCCTTGAGCGTGATGATGCCCTCGGCGGCGAGGAGCTTGAGGGCGCGGCCCTCGTTGGTGGTGTCGTTGGGCACGGCGACGGTGGCGCCGTCGGCGAGGTCGGCGACGTCGGCGACCCGCTTCGAGTAGACGCCCATGGGCGGCAGATAGGCCTTGACGACGGGGACCAGGTCGGTGCCCTTGGCCTCGTTGAAGTCGTCGAGGTAGGGCTCGTTCTGGTAGAGGTTCGCGTCGAGCGAGCCCTCCTGGAGCGCGGTGTTCGGCAGGACGTAGTCCGTGAACTCCTTGATCTCCAGGGTCAGGCCCGCGTCGGCGGCCAGGTTGTCCTTGACGTAGGCCAGGACCTCGCCGGCCGGTACGGGCGTGGCGCCGACGACCAGGGTGTCGTCACCGCCGCCCGCACCGGAGTCGGAACCCGAACCGCAGGCGGTCAGTGCCAGGCCGAGGGCGAGTGCGGCGGCCGCGGAGGAAACGAGGTTCTTTCGCATCCCGGGTCCTCAGAAGGAGGGGATGACGGAGCCGTCGTACTCGTCCTCGATGAACTTCTTGACCTCGGGAGAGGTCAGGAGTTCGGCGAGCTTCTCGACGCGCGGGTCGTCCTCGTTGCCCTCCTTGACGGCGAGGAAGTTGCCGTAGGGGTTGTCATCGGCGGACTCCAGGACGAGTGCGTCGGAGGCGGGCTCGAGGTCGGCCTCGATGGCGTAGTTGCCGTTGACGACCGCGGCGTCCACGTCGTCCAGGGAGCGCGGCGTCTGGGCCGCCTCCAGCTCCTTGAACTTGAAGTTCTTCGGGTTCTCGGTGATGTCCGCGGGGGTCGCTTCGTTGCCCACGCCGTCCTTGAGGGTGATCAGGCCGTTGTCGGCGAGCAGCTTCAGCGCCCGCGCCTCGTTGACCGTGTCGTTCGGGACGGCGATGGTGGCACCGCTCTTGAGGTCGTCGGCGCTCTTGAACTTGTGGGAGTAGAGGCCGAGCGGCTCCAGGTGGACCGTGACGACGGGCACGATGTGGGTGCCGTTCTTCTTGTTGAAGTCGTCGAGGTACGGCTGGTTCTGGAAGTAGTTGGCGCCGACCGATCCGTCCTCCGTCGCCGTGTTCGGCGTGACGTAGTCGGTGAACTCCTTGACCTCCAGGTCGAGGCCCGCGTCCTTCGCCAGGTTGTCCTTGACGAAGGTGAGGATCTCGGCGTGCGGGGTCGGGCTCGCGGCGACGATCAGCGGGCCGTCGGCGGAGTCGGAGCCGCTGTCGGAGGAGCCGCAGGCGGTGAGCCCGAGGGTCAGGGCTCCGACGGCGAGGGCGGCGGCGGTGAACTTGGCGGTGTTACGCACGAAAAGTGCCTTTCCTTAAGGGTGGAGCGACCCCGTCCTGGGTGTACGGGGAGTTCTGGGGGGGTTCAGGCGACCTTGTCGACGTCCGCGGTCGCGGGCTTCGCGGCCTTGAGCAGGCGGAGCCTGGGGCCGGGGCCGGAGCGGGCGCCGCGGCGGTGCAGGGAGCGGGCCGAGTAGTCGCCGGCGAACTGGATCAGGGAGATCACCACGGCGAGGATCCCCACGGTGATCCACATCAGCCCGGTCTCGAAGCGCTGGTAGCCGTACCGGACGGCGAGGTCGCCGAGACCGCCGCCGCCGACGGTGCCCGCCATCGCGGAGTAGCCGATGAGGGCGATGACGGTGGTGGTGGTGCTGGCGATCAGGGAGGGCAGCGCCTCCGGCACCAGCACCTTGCGCACGATGGTCCAGGTGTTGCCGCCCATCGACTGGACGGCCTCCACGAGACCGTGGTCCACCTCGCGGACGGCCGTCTCGACCAGGCGGGCGAAGAACGGGATGCCGCCGATGGCGAGCGGCACGATCGCGGCCGCGCTGCCGATGGTGGTGCCGGTGACCCAGCGCGTGAAGCTCATCAGCGCGACCATCAGGATGATGAACGGCATCGAGCGGCCGATGTTCACGATCTGCCCGGTGACCTTGTTCACCGCGCTGTTCTGCAGCAGGCCGCCCTTGTCGGTGAGGACCAGCAGGACGCCGATCGGCAGACCGAGGACGACGGCGATCAGGGTGGACCAGCCGACCATGATCAGCGTTTCGGTACAGGCCTGCTCGAGCAGGGGCTGCATCTCGGACCAGGTCACTTGGCACCTTCCTTGACCAGTGCGGGCTCGGTGCCCAGGACGTCGATCTGGAGGCCCTGTTCGCGCAGGAAGCCGATCGGCACGACGTTGTCCTCGTAGCGGCCGGGCAGTTCGATGCGCATCCGGCCGACCTGGAGGCCGCCGACGGTGTCGATGGCCGCGCCCAGGATCGATATGTCGATGTTGTAGGTACGGGACAGCTGGGAGATGACGGGCTGGGTGGCGGCCTCGCCGTGGAAGGTGACGTCGAGGACGGTGCGGTCGTCGGCCGAGGCCCGGCCGCCCACCGGGAACAGCGCGGAGGCCAGCTGCGAGCCCGGGGTGGCGAGGAGTTCGCTGACCGTGCCGGACTCGACGATGCGGCCCCGGTCCATCAGGGCGGCCGAGTCGCAGATGCTTTTGACGACGTCCATCTCGTGGGTGATGAGCAGGACGGTCAGTCCCAGTTGCCGGTTCAGGTCGCGCAGCAGCTGGAGGATGGAGCGGGTGGTCTCCGGGTCGAGGGCGCTGGTGGCCTCGTCGGACAGCAGCACCTTCGGGTCGCCGGCCAGGGCGCGGGCGATGCCGACGCGCTGCTTCTGGCCGCCGGACAGCTGGGCGGGGTAGGACTTCGCCTTGTCGGCGAGACCGACCAGGTCGAGCAGTTCGAGCGCCTTGCGGGAACGTTCCTTCCCCGACTTTCCGAGGATCTCCAGCGGCAGCTCGACGTTCTCCTGCACGGTCCGGGTCGACAGCAGGTTGAAGTGCTGGAAGACCATCCCGATGCGGCTGCGCGCCCGGCGCAGCTCCCGGCCGGCGCGCGGGCCGCGGCCGGCCAGTGCGGTGAGGTCCTGGCCGGCGACGGTGACCGTGCCGGAGGTGGGGCGCTCCAGGAGGTTGACGCAGCGGATGAGCGACGACTTGCCGGCGCCGGACTGGCCGATGACGCCGTACACCTCGCCTTCGCGGACGTGCAGGTCGACGCCGTCCAGGGCGGTGACCTCACGGCCGCGCGAACGGTTGGCCCGGTAGATTTTCGTCAGGCCCGATGTCGTGATCACTGGGGATTCCGTCACTGTCGAGTGCAGGGCGCAGCAGGGCGCCGGGCACGGGTGCATTCGGTCGGGAACGCGGCACGGCTCTCGCTGTGGCGAAGGAACCGGGGAGAGGTGTGCGCGGGGGCGGGCTCAGTCGCGTACGGACACGTACGGGCAGACGTGAGCGGTCTCGCTTCGGGGCGCGAGGCTCTGTGTGGTGCGGGGGCCCTCTAGCAGGCGCACATTCGACACATACAGCGAGCACCGGGCGTCATCGTCGCCTCGGTCGCAAGAATGCGGCTGCTCGTCGTGGTCATGCGATCAGTAAAGCAGACCTATGGTCCTGACCGGTCACCGCTGTCCGGATAGTGGACGGTTCGTGGACAGCGGTGACCACTCGTCAGCCGCGGCCGGTGATCTCCACTTCCCCGCCGGTGACCAGCGCGGACAGGGCGGACAGGTCCGGCACCACCAGGTCGGCGTCGAGCTCGGAGGCCCGGTGGGTTGTGGCCAACGCCACGGTGGTCATACCGGCGGCCCGGCCCGCCTCCAGACCCGCGGGCGCGTCCTCGAAGACCACGCAGCGGGCCGGGTCGACGCCCAGTGCGCGCGCCGCGAGCAGATAGGGCTCGGGGTCGGGCTTGCCGCGGGTGACGTCGTCCGCGGCGATCAGTGTCTTGGGGAGGATGCCGACCGCGTCGAGGCGGGCCTCGGCCAGCCGCCGGGTGGCGGAGGTGACCACGGCCCAGCGGTCGGCGGGCAGCGAGTCGAGGAACGCCCGGGTGCCGGGCAGCAGGCGCACGCCGCCGTCGGCGACGTCCTCCACCTCCAGCAGCTCGATCCGCGCCACGGCCTGCGGCACGATGTCGGCGGGCAGCAGGTCGGCGGCTATCTCGGCGGCCGTGCGACCGTGCAGCCGGATCCGCGCGAAGTCGTCCGCCGTGAGGCCGTACTCGCCGGCCCACCGGGTCCAGCACCGGTTCACGGAGTCGAGCGAGGAGACGAGGGTGCCGTCGTTGTCGAACAGGAGGGCTTCAGCGCGGATCTTCATGTCCTCGACCCTACGGTGCTCCCCGGGGGCGACCGCATCAGGCCTTTTGGCCCGTAATAGGGTCGCTGCATGCTTGATGGCCTGACGCTGGCGACCGGGGTCGCCGCGCTGCTGCTCGCCGCGTGGTGCGGCTGGGCCGCCCACCGTGACCAGCCGACGAAGGACTGGCACTTCATCGGGATGGCCGTGGTGTCGGTGCTGGCGCTGGTCCAGCTGGTCGTCGGGGTCGTGCAACTGGCGCGGGGCGAGGAGCCGCAGCAGGGGACGACGATCTTCGTCGCCTATCTGCTGGGCGCGTTCGCGTGTATCCCCGCCGCCGGATTCATGTCGCTGGCGGAGCGGACCCGGTGGGGATCGGTGACGGTCGCCGCCGGCGGTGTGGTGCTCGCCGTTCTGGAGGTGCGGCTCTATGACATCTGGAGAGGCTGAGGTGACGTCCACGGCCCGGACCCGGCTGATCAGCGGGCCCGGTGTGCTGCTGGTGTGGCTGTACGGCGTGATGGTCGTCGGGGCGGTGTCGCGGTCGGTGTACCAGATCGCGACCGAGTTCGACCGGGCGCCGCTCGCGTACAGCCTCTCGGCCGTCGCCGGCGTCGTCTACGGGTTCATCACGTACTCGCTGGTGCGGGGCGGGGAGACGGCGCGCAGGGCCGCGGTGGTCTGCTGCGCGGCGGAGCTCGCGGGCGTCCTGGTCGTCGGGACGTGGACCCTGGTCGAGCCGTCCGCCTTCCCCGACGCGACCGTGTGGTCCGACTTCGGCATGGGCTATCTGTTCATCCCGGCGCTGCTGCCCGTCTCCGCGCTGTACTGGCTGCGGAAGTCGCGTCGGGAACCGAGGGTTTGACGACCCCGGGGACCGTGGGGCGCGGCCGGCCGCGCCCCTTCCGGGTTCGGGGCTAGGCCGTCGCCGCGTACGCGCCCGCCTGCTTCTCCAGGACGATCATCGGGACGCCGTCCGTGCCCTGCGAGGTGCCCACCGTCTGATATCCCACCCGGCGGTACAGCCGCAGGTTGTTCTCGCTGCGGTGGCCGGTGTGCAGGACGAACTTCTTGGCGCCGCGCTGTTCGGCGAGCGCCGACTCCGCGGCCCGCAGGAGACGGGCGCCGATGCCGTGCCCCTGGAGGCGGGGGTGCACGCACAGGCGGCTGATGGAGGCCGAGCCGTCCTCGGTGACGGTGCCGCGCACGGAGCCGACCACCTCGTCGCCGAGCCGGGCGACGAAGACGCAGTCGGTGGCGAGTTCCTGGCGGACGGAGTCCAGGCTCTGGACGAGCGGGTCGATGCGGTAGTTGCCGTACAGCGCGGCCTCGCTCTGGAAGCACAGGTATTGCAGCTTGAAGATCTGCTCCGCGTCCTGGTCGGTCGCTTCGGAGATGATCACGCTCATGCCCATGTGTGCACGCCTCCCGCTCACCTGTTGCCTGTAGTCCCTCTCTCCTATCCCCGTGCTCCGGGAGCCGCAACCTCCGCGGCAAGCAATCGACGCAGACATCCCAGACATCTGGAACGTTCCGGCCCGAGACTGCCCTGTGAGATACCCAACTCCCCCGCGATCTCCCGGTACGTGAGGTCCCTCGGGGACAGCAATGCCTCCAACAGACGGGGGCAGCGGCCGGGCAGCCTGCGCACCGCGGCACGCAGGTCGCGGCGGCGGGCGGAGGCGAGGGCCAGCTGTTCGGGGCCGCGGTCGCCGTCATCGGCCGGGTCGCCCTCGTACGGCCGCTCGCGCCCGGACGTACGGCGGGTGCGGCGTGCCTCGGTGCGGACCGCCCGGCGCAGCCAGCGCTCGGGGTGGCGCGGCGGGCCCTCCGCGTCGAGGCGCTCCAGGAGCCGGAGCCAGACCGCCTGTTCGAGGTCGCCGGGTTCGGCGCCGGCGGCGGGCGCCTCCGCCCGGGCCTCGGCGGCGAGCAGCGGGCGCAGTGCGGTGAGCAGGTCGTGCGTCATGTGCGGCACGACGCGGCCGCCCGGGCGGCGGGTTGCCCGGGCGGCCGGCTGTCACCGGGAAGGGTGTTCCGCGCCTCAGCCGTTGACGAAGTCCGCGCGGGCCAGCAGGCCCGTGTCCGGCTGGTCGGTGAAGACACCGTCGATGCCGGTCGCGAAGTACGCCTTGTAGGCGCCGAACACGTCGCCGTAGGCGTCCGCGTCCGTGCCCTTGCGGAAGTTCGCCGGCAGGAAGGGGTTCTCGTTGCGCAGCGTGTAGGGGTGCAGGATCAGGCCGACCTTGTGCGCGTCGGCGACGAGCGTCGTCGGCCGGGTCAGGTTGCCGGCCGCGTCCTTGGGGATCACCAGGTCCAGGGTGGGGCCGATGCCCTGCGCGTACGAGGCGATCTCGCGCAGCCCGGCCGGCTTGACCAGGTCGGCGACGGTGCGCGGGTCACCGGTCTCGACGAAGTCCCAGGGGCGGGTGCTCGCGCCGGACAGCAGGACGACGAGGGGGTTGTCGACCAGCTTGTTCAGGCGCTGGATGCTGGTGGGCTCGAAGGACTGGAGGATGACCGGGGAGTTCCACTTGTTGCGGCCGTACTTGCGCAGCACCTTGGCGACCCGCTCCTCCAGGCCGAGGCCCAGCTTGCGGAAGTAGGTGGGGTGCTTGAGCTCGGGGTAGATCCACACCTGCTTGCCGCGCTTGCGGGTCTGCTCCTCCTGCCACCGGAGCACCTCTTCGAAGGTGGGGATCTCCCAGCGGCCGTCGTAGAGGGTGTTGTGCGGCCGGTTGGCCGGGATGCGCTCGGTCGCGCGCAGGGTCTTCAGCTCGGCGAGCGTGAAGTCCTCGGTGAACCAGCCGGTGGTGGAGACCCCGTCGAGGAGCTTGGTGGTCCTGCGGCCGGCGAACTCGGGGTGGTCGGCGACGTCCGTGGTGCCGCCGATCTCCGGCTCGTGGCGGCAGACGAGGTGACCGTCCTTGGTGGGCACCAGGTCACCGGCCTCGACGATGTCGGCGCCCATGTCGAGGGCCAGCTGGTAGGAGCCGAGGGTGTGCTCCGGGCGGTAGCCGCTGGCACCGCGGTGACCGACGATCGTCGGCACGGGCAGGCTCTTGATCCCGTGGCCTGCGTGGCGGGCGTCGGCCCGCGCCGTGCCGGACAGTCCGAGGACCGCTCCGCCCGCGCCCAGCACGGCGGCGCCGAGCAGCGCGCGACGTCCCGTACCGCGTGCGCCGTCCCGCGCCTGCTCGTTCGACTCCTGCTGTCCCATCAGCGGCCTCCCTGCCGTCGACCCGGGCTGTTGTGTCGCACTGCGCCACCGGTGCGCCCCTCCGGCACCGCTGCCGGGTGTGCGCGCCGATCGTAGGGGGGTGGATGTGACGGTCGGGAGGCGTCGGATCGAACGAGTGGATGACTGTGGATGTCGTACGGGAGCCGTATCCCGGGCGCGGATCTGACATGCCGTCGGCTTGGCGCCCGGATCGCGGGGCACCCGGCCTGTAGGGTCCCGTCGCGATGTGCGTCACATCGTCACGGTCGGCCGAGGGGCGGACCGCGGCGCGCCACCGCAGGTAAACGTACGTCAACAGTGCGTAATACCTCGGTGAACCCGGCGTCCCCGATGTGCGCCGGCCCCGCAGCCGCGAGTATCGTCCTCACCTGCCCAGACTCATACCGAATCCCTCACCCATCACTTGACACCGGAGGGTCCGTTGTCCCGCTTCACGCTCATCAAGGCAGTGCTCGGCCCGATCATGCGCCTGATGTTCCGCCCCCGGGTGGAAGGCGTGGAGCACATTCCCGGCGAGGGTCCGGTCATCCTGGCCGGCAACCACGTCACCTTCATCGACTCGATGATCCTGCCGCTGGTGTGCGACCGGCAGGTGTTCTTCATCGGCAAGGACGAGTACGTCACCGGCAGGGGCCTCAAGGGCCGGCTGATGGCCTGGTTCTTCACCGGCGTCGGCATGATCCCGGTCGACCGCGACGGCGGCAAGGGCGGGGTGGCGGCGCTGATGACCGGCCGCCGCATCCTGGAGGAGGGCAGGGTCTT
The DNA here is from genome assembly GCF_003261055.1 of Streptomyces cadmiisoli. NCBI lineage: Bacteria > Bacillati > Actinomycetota > Actinomycetes > Kitasatosporales > Streptomycetaceae > Streptomyces > Streptomyces cadmiisoli. The sequence continues at coordinate 7,019,418 of NZ_CP030073.1, read as the reverse complement.
CGGCATCTACCCGGAGGGCACCCGCTCCCCCGACGGCCGTCTGTACCGCGGCCGCACCGGCATCGCCCGGCTCACCCTGATGACCGGCGCGCCCGTCGTCCCGTTCGCCATGATCGGCACCGACAAGATCCAGCCCGGCGGCGCGGGCATGCCCCGGCCGAGCCGGGTCACGGTGCGCTTCGGCGAGGTGATGGAGTTCTCCCGGTACGAGGGCATGGACCGCGACCGCTACGTCCTGCGCGCGGTGACGGACTCGGTGATGACCGAGGTGATGCGGCTGTCCGGGCAGGAGTACGTGGACATGTACGCCACGAAGGCGAAGGAAGCGGCGTAGGTCCTGACGGCGGGGCTCATACGGCGGGCTGCTCCTGCGGTGGCCCGCCCTCGGCGTGTCCGGCGCCGGGCCCGGGGAACCACAGGACGAAGGTCGAGCCCGCGCCGACGCGGGAGAACAGCCGGACCTGGCCGCCGTGCGACTCCATTATCTGGCGGACGATGGCCAGGCCCAGTCCGGCATGGCGGTCCCGGCCGCCGCCGCTGCCCTTCGCCCGCCAGAACCGGTCGAAGACCCGGGCCCGGTCGTCGTCGATGCCCGGGCCCCGGTCCCGTACGGCCGCCCACACCCAGCCCTCCGCGCGGCCGGCGGCGACCGTGATGCCGGTGCCGGGCGGGGCCAGTCGGACGGCGTTGGACAGCAGGTTGCCGACCGCGCGGCGCAGCGCGTCGTGGTCGCCGATCACCGTGTGACCGGACGACAGACGGCGCTGCAGGACGAGTCCGCGCTCCGCGGCGGGCGGGGCGAACTCCTCGCAGGCCTCACCGGCCACGACCGCCAGGTCGACGTCGGTGTCCGCGAGGGCGGGCGCGTTGCGCCGGGCGGTGGCGAGCAGGTCCTCCACCAGCCGGGTCATCCGGGTGGTGGCCCGGTCCACGCTGCGCGCGGCCGTGCGCCGGTCCGCCTCGTCGGACTCCTCGGCGGTCAGTACGGCGTCCAGGTCGGCGCGGATGATCGCGAGCGGGCTGCGCAGCTCGTGCGAGGCGTCGTCGATGAGCCGGCGCTGGGCGCGGAAGGCCTCGTCGAGCCGGTCGAGCATGGAATCGACGGTGTCGGCGAACTCGCGCAGCTCGTCCTTGGGCCCGGTCAGACGGATGCGCTGGGACAGGTCGGTGGCCTGGATGTCCGCGGCGGTGCGGGAGATGGCGCGCACGGGGCGCAGGGCGCGGCCGGAGAGGATCCAGCCGATGGCCGGGCTGGCCACCGCGAGGACGCCGAGCACGGCGAAGGAGAAGTGGCGCAGGTTGGCGAGCGTCTCGTGGTTGACGGCCGCCTCGACCTCCTGGAGCTTCACGACGTCGATCTCACCCATGTGGACGTCGTTGACGTACTTCTTCGCCCGGAACTGGTCGCTGACCCGGTGGGCCTCGCCGCTGCGCTCGACGGCGAGGTAGGTCGCGCCGAGGACCAGCGCGGTGAGGACGAAGAGGAGATCCGAGTACAGGACGGTCAGGCGGAAGCGGATGGTGTGCACGAAGGCGGGCGGGGGCGTCCCGGCCGCAGGGACGGCCGCCTCACGGTGTCTCCTTGAGCCGGTAGCCCTGGCGTATGACGGTCTCGATGAGCGGCTCGTCCTCACCGGTCACCTTGCGGCGCGGTGAGCCGACGGTGACGCGGACGGTGTTGGTGAACGGGTCGGCGTGCTCGTCCCAGACCTGTTCCAGCAGTTCCTCGGCGGGCACGGCCCGGCCGGGGCGGGTCATCAGACAGTGCAGGACGCCGAACTCCTTCGGGGTGAGCAGCAGGCGGCGTTCGCCGCGGAACTCCTCGAAGCGGGCGGTGTCCAGCCGCAGCTCGCCGACCGCGACGACCGCGGTGCCGCCGTCCTCGCGGCGCAGCAGCGCCCGGATACGGGCGAGGAGTTCGGGCCGGGCGAACGGCTCGACCAGGTAGTCGTCGGCGCCCTCGTCCAGGCCCCGCACCCGGTCCGCGAGCCGGTCGCGCGCGGTCAGCATCAGGATGCGCGGCCCGCCCGGCGAGGCCCGCACGGCACGGCAGACGGCGAACCCGTCGCCGTCGGGCAGGTTGAGGTCGAGCAGCACCAGGTCGTAATCAGCCGTGGGGTACGACATCGGGTACGGAGCCAGACCATCAGGCGAAGCCGAGAACGGGCTTGAAGAACCGGCGTGCGGCTACGGGTGCTCGGCCCCGTCCTCCAACCGCTGTCCGCGCAGCAGGAACCAGGCCGCGACGGCCGCCGCGAGCAGCACCGCCGCTCCCACGCCCGCCGCGAGCGCGAGCCCGTCGACGAAGGCCTGGCGGGCCGCGTCCAGCAGGGCCGCGGAGCTGTCCGCGGGCATCCGGGCGGCGGCCTCCACGGCTCCGCCCAGCGACTCGTGCGCGCTGTCGGGGGTGCCCGGCGGAGCGGTGAAGCCGTTGTAGAAGCCGGTGACGATCGAGCCGAGCACCGCGATGCCGAGGGCGGCGCCGAGTTCGTAGGCCGTCTCGGAAACGGCGGACGCGGAGCCCGCCTGTTCCTTCGGTACGGAGGCGAGGATGACGTCCGCGGTCACGGTGAACGAGAACCCGGCGCCGACCCCGACGACCAGCAGTGCGGCCCCGAGCAGCGGGTAGCCGGTGTGCTGCCCGAGCAGGGTCAGCGAGGCCAGCGCGAGGCCCACCGCGGCCAGTCCGCCGGAGACCACGGAGCGCACCGAGAAGCGCCGGGCGGCCCGGCCGGCGATCAGGCCGGCCACCACCGCGCCGATCGCGGCGGGCAGTTCGGCGAGGCCCGCCTCCAGCGGCCGTCTGCCCTGGACGAGTTGCAGGTACTGCGAGAGGAAGAACACCAGTCCGGACAGGCCCAGGATGGTCAGCAGGTCGGCCAGGACCGCGCCGCTGAAGCCTCGGTGGCCGAACAGCCGCATGTCCAGCAGCGGGGCGGGCAGGGTGAGCTGGCGCCGGACGAACCAGTGGAGCGCGGCGAGGCCCACCAGACCCGCGGCGAGGGGCGGCGGCGCGAAGCCGTGCGCGGCGATCTCCTTGACCGCGTAGACGACGCCGATCATGCCGACCAGCGACAGTACGACGCTGTGCAGGTCCCAGGGGCCGGGGCCGGGGTTGCGCGACTCCGGCAGGAACCTGGCGCCCACCAGGACGAGAACCGCCATCACGGGCAGGTTGATCAGGAAGACGGAGCCCCACCAGAAGTGCTCCAGCAGGAAGCCGCCGACGATCGGCCCGACGGCCGTGCCGGCCGAGGCGGTGGCGCCCCAGATGCCGATGGCGAGGCTGCGCTCGCGCGGGTCGTGGAAGAGGTTGCGGATCAGCGCGAGCGTGGCCGGCATGAGCGTGGCGCCGGCGACGCCGAGCAGCGCCCTGGCCAGGATCATCAGCTCCGGCGTCGTCGCGTAGGCGTTGAACACCGAGACCGCGCCGAAGGCGGTGGCGCCGACGAGCAGGATGCGCTTGCGTCCGATGCGGTCGCCGAGGCTGCCCATGGAGACGAGCAGACCGGCGATGACGAAGGAGTAGACGTCGCCGATCCACAGCAGCTGGGTGCCGGAGGGCCCGAGGTCTTCACTGATGTACGGGGTCGCGAGGCCGAGGACGGTCGCGTCGACGGCCACCAGCAGCACGGCGAGCACGAGGACGGACAGCGCGAGCCAGCGGCCCGGACGCTTCACCGCCTCGGTCGTGTTCACCGGCTGCAGGGTGCTGGTCATGTTTCCTCTCTCCGTAGTGCGCCGCCGAGCAGCAGCTCGACGATCATGGTCTGGTAGTCGTTGGCGGCGACCTTGCCGTCCTGCACGGCCCAGGCGCCGGCGGCCATCAGGCCGTAGAGCGCCTCGGTGAGCCAGGCCGGGGTGAGGTCGATACGGAACTCGCCGTTGTCCTGGCCGCGCCGGAAGAGGGCGGCGAACCGGGCGTCGATCCGCGTCCAGCCCTCGTGCATCGCGCCGTCCTCGAACAGCTGGTTCTCGCTGTAGAGGAAGGCCAGCAGTCCCGCCGACGGCTCGATCGCGCGTACGAGCCGGCGCAGCGCGTCCGCCGCGCCGCCCTCGTCGAGGCGGGCCGTCTCCAGCGCCGCCTCGCACTCGGCGAGGCCCAGCGCCTCCAGCGCGCGCACGAGGGCGTCCCGGCCGGCGAACTGGCGGTGCAGCGTGGCACGGCTGATCCCGGCGGCCTTGGCCACCTCGTCCATCGTCGCGGTGGATTTGCGGGTCAGCAGGGCCGCGGCGCTGCGCAGCACGTGCTCTCGATCGACAGCCATGCGACGACCATAGCGCATGTGAGACATTGATGTCTCATGTTGTGCATGCGTGACTCACGCGGTCGGGGTCCCGCGGGGTCGTGGCTCAGTGCCAGGGCAGCTGCGCGCGCCGCTCCCAGTACGCCTGTGGTTCCTCCACGAGCGCGGCCAGCCGGGCCAGCTGGTCGTCGGTCAGGTCGACCGCCGCCGCGTGCAGGTTGGAGGCGAGCTGGGGGACGGTCGCGGCGCCGGAGAGGACGACACCGGCCCAGGGCTGCCGCAGCACGAGGGCGAGGGCGACGGCGTCGCAGCCGAGGGAGACCTCCCGCGCGACGGCCCGCAGCGCGTCCGGGGCGTTCGGCTCGGCGAGGCGGCCGTTGGCCATCCCCTCCTTGACGATCACCGTGAGGCCCGCGTCGTGCGCCTCGGCGAGGGCGGGACCCGCGGAGGTCTCCAGTGCGTTGTAGGTGGACTGGACGGTACGGAAGAGGGGCGTGCCGTCGACGGTCACGGCGAGCGCGGCCCGGACGGCGTCCGCCTGGGCCGGGCCGCTGGTGGAGAAGCCCACGGTGACGCCCTCACCGGCCAGCTCGGCCAGCCGGGCGTGCAGGTCCTTGTCCGTCAGGACGGTGCTGTCCGGCGTCACCGAATGGATCTGGTACAGGTCGAGGCGGTCACCGAGCAGTGCGACGCTCTCGGCGCGCTGCCGCTCGAAGGTGGCGGCGCCGTGGTCCTTGATCTCGTGGTGCTCGGCGTCCGTGGTCCACTCGGCGGTGTAGGTGTAGCCCCATTTGCTGCCGACGACGACGTCGTCGATGCCGGGGCGGGCCTTCAGCCAGTCGGCGAGGAACTCCTCGGAGCGGCCGTAGGAACGGGCGGCGTCGAAATAGCGCACGCCCTGGGCGTAGGCGGCATCCAGGAGCTCATGGGTGCGGGCGCGCAGCGCCTCGACGGTGCGGTCGGCGGGCAGGTCGTGCTCACGGCCGAGGTTGATGTAACCGGGGCGGCCGACGGCGGCGAGGCCCAGTCCGATGTGGCAGGTGGGAGTGGTCGCCGAGGCCAGTCGGGCGAAGGGCATCGAGGGCTCCGTTCGGTGGGCTCCTTGCGGCTTTGCGACCAACGTAGGGCCTGTCGGCCGATCACGCCGCGAACATGAGACGGGCAGGCTCTGTCGGCCCCGCCCGGCAACCGCACCGTGGGACTGCCGGACCGCCGCACCGCCTCACCATCGCGGGATCGGACCCGCCTCGCGCCGCGAGGGCTGTGCACCGTCGTGCGTGCCTGCCGGGCGCCGGGCGCCGCTTCGCCCTACCCGCAGAACCGGGGTCCGGGCCGGGACCCGGGCCGGCCACATACCCGCCGACCCCGGACCCGGCCCGCATCTGCCGTGCGTCACCCGCGGGCGTTCACCCACGCGCGCTGGCCGGACAGGTCCGCCTTGACCTCGGCGAGCTGCACCGCGACCGCGTCGGGGGCCGTGCCGCCGCGGCCGTTGCGGGAGGCGAGGGCGCCCGGGACGTCGAGGACGGTGCGCACCTCCGGGGTCAGATGCGCGGAGATCTTCGCGAACTGCTCGTCGGTCAGCTCGTCCAGTTCCTTGCCCTCGGCCTCTGCGGCCTTGACGCACTCGCCGGCGACCTCGTGGGCGACACGGAACGGCACGCCCTGCCGGACCAGCCACTCGGCGATGTCGGTGGCGAGCGAGAAGCCGGCCGGGGCCAGCTCCTCCATGCGCTCGCGGTGCACAGTGAGCGTGGCCATCATGCCGGTGAAGGCCGGGAGCAGGACCTCCAGCTGGTCGATGGAGTCGAAGACCGGCTCCTTGTCCTCCTGGAGGTCGCGGTTGTAGGCGAGCGGCAGTGCCTTGAGGGTCGCCATCAGACCGGTCAGGTTGCCGATCAGCCGGCCGCTCTTGCCGCGGGCCAGCTCGGCGATGTCCGGGTTCTTCTTCTGCGGCATGATCGACGAGCCGGTCGAGAAGGCGTCGTGCAGCGTCACGAAGGAGAACTCCTTCGTGTTCCAGATGATGACCTCCTCGGCGATCCGGGAGATGTTCACCCCGATCATCGCGGTGATGAAGGCGAACTCGGCGACGAAGTCCCGGGAGGCCGTGCCGTCGATGGAGTTGCCGGCGCTGCCGCGCTCGAAGCCGAGGTCCTTCGCGACCGCCTCCGGGTCCAGGCCGAGAGAGGAGCCCGCCAGGGCCCCGGAGCCGTACGGCGACACGGCCGTGCGCTCGTCCCACTGGCGCAGCCGCTCGGCGTCCCGCGACAGGGACTGGACATGGGCGAGGACGTGGTGGGCGAAGAGCACCGGCTGGGCGTGCTGGAGGTGGGTGCGGCCGGGCATGGCGACGTCCGGGTGGGCCTCGGCGAGTCCGACCAGCGCCTCCTGGAGATCGGCGATCAGCCCGCCGACGGTGCGGGCGTGGTCCCGCAGGTACATCCGGAAGAGGGTCGCCACCTGGTCGTTGCGCGACCGGCCCGCGCGCAGCTTGCCGCCGAGGTCGGGGCCGAGGCGCTCCAGCAGGCCGCGCTCCAGGGCCGTGTGCACGTCCTCGTCGGCGACGGTGCCGACGAACGCGCCGGAGGCGACGTCCGCCTCGAGCCGGTCCAGTCCGGCCAGCATGCGGGTCAGCTCGTCGTCCGTGAGCAGCCCGGCCTTGCGCAGGACGCGCGCGTGCGCCCGCGAACCGGCGATGTCGTAGGGCGCGAGCCGCCAGTCGAAGTGGACGGACGCGGACAGCTTCGCCAGGGCTTCGGCGGGACCGTCCGCGAAACGGCCGCCCCAGAGCCGTACGTCACCGCTGTTGCTGCTCACTTGCGTTGCTCCTCAAGGCTGTCGATGTGCGACCGCCTCCCCGGCCGGAGGTCGAGGAGGCGGCTGTCAGGCTAGTGCCGCGGCAGGCAACGTTCGCCCCGTCGCGACGCCCGGCACGCCCTCTCGCCGCACCGGCCGAAAGCCCGAGTACGTCCAGTACAAGGACTTCCGGCCGGCACGCCGAGAGCACGCACCGAACGCCGCTCCTTGACGGGCAAACGTTGCCTGCCGCGGCACTAGTGCGTCCGAGGTGCCGGGCGGCTCAGGCCAGGTCGCGCTTGGCGGCGATCTTCGAGGACAGGCTGTAGATGTCGATGAAGCCCTTGGCGGCGGACTGGTCGAAGGTGTCGCCCGTGTCGTACGTCGCGAGGTTGAAGTCGTACAGCGACTCCTGCGAGCGCCGGCCGGTGACGACCGCGCGGCCGCCGTGCAGGGTCATCCGGACGTCGCCGCTGACGTGCTGGTTGGCCTCGTCGATGAAGCCGTCCAGGGCGCGCTTGAGCGGGGAGAACCACAGGCCGTCGTAGACCAGCTCGCCCCAGCGCTGCTCGACCTGCCGCTTGTAGCGGGCGAGTTCGCGCTCGACGGTGACGTTCTCCAGCTCCTGGTGGGCGGTGATCAGGGCGATCGCGCCGGGGGCCTCGTACACCTCGCGGGACTTGATGCCGACCAGGCGGTCCTCGACCATGTCGATCCGGCCGATGCCCTGGGCGCCGGCGCGCTCGTTGAGCTGCTGGATCGCCTGGAGGACGGTGACGGGCTTGCCGTCGATGGCGACCGGGACGCCCGCCTTGAAGGTGACGATCACCTCGTCGGGCTCGCGCGCGGCGGCCGGGTTCTGGGTGTACTCGTAGATGTCCTCGATCGGGGCGTTCCAGATGTCCTCGAGGAAGCCGGTCTCCACGGCGCGGCCGAAGACGTTCTGGTCGATGGAGTACGGGGACTTCTTGGTGGTCGCGATCGGGAGGTTCTTCTCCTCGCAGAACGCGATGGCCTTGTCGCGGGTCATGGCGTAGTCGCGGACCGGGGCGATGCACTTCAGGTCGGGGGCGAGGGCGACGATGCCGGCCTCGAAGCGGACCTGGTCGTTGCCCTTGCCGGTGCAGCCGTGGGCGACGGTGGTGGCGCCGTGCTTCTTGGCGGCGGCCACCAGGTGCTTGACGATCGTCGGCCGGGAGAGGGCGGAGACCAGCGGGTAGCGGTCCATGTAGAGGGCGTTGGCCTTGATCGCCGGGAGGCAGTACTCCTCGGCGAACTCGTCCTTGGCGTCGGCGACCTCGGCCTCGACGGCACCGCAGGCGAGCGCGCGCTTGCGGATGACGTCCAGGTCCTCGCCGCCCTGGCCGACGTCCACGGCAACGGCGATGACCTCGGCGCCCGTCTCCTCGGCGATCCAGCCGATGGCGACGGAGGTGTCCAGGCCGCCCGAGTAGGCGAGTACGACGCGCTCGGTCACGGGTTTCTCCTCACACTGCATTCGCTGACATGCATGAGTATGCAGCAGTCTGCATGATTCGTCAATGCAGACACGACCGGCGACACTCCGGGCGGCCGCGCCCCCCGGCGCCTCCGCGACACCGTGCGGCGGCGCCTTGAACATTCGAAACCGCTTTCCCGTACCTCCCTGCGAACACCGGCCCGGGATCCGGCACGGCACCCGCCCCCGACCCCGGGCCACCGGGCCCCAGGGCCTCGACGCCCTGGCCGCCTGCACGCTCACTCCGGTGACGTGACAGGTGCCGTGGCCGCCCCGATGCAGCGCCGGCCGGGGCGGCCACGGCGGACCACCCGCGGGCGGGACCTGTCCGAAACACCCGGGCGGCGCGGGGACCTTCCGCGAGAATCGCCGGCATGGGACACACATATGAGCGAATAGACGGCAGACTCCGTGCGTTCATCGAGGCGCAGCCCCTCTTCTTCACCGCGACCGCGCCGCTGTCCGGCGACGGCACGGTGAACCTCTCCCCCAAGGGCATCACCGGCTCCTTCGTCGTGCTCGACGAGCGCACGGTGGCCTATCTGGACTTCGCGGGCTCCAACGCCGAGACGGTCGCGCACCTGCGCGAGAACGGCCGGATCACCCTGATGTGGTGCGCCTTCCAGGGCCCGCCGAACATCGTCCGGGTGCACGGCCGAGGCGAGCCGGTGTTCCGCGACGACCCGCGCTTCGGTGAGCTGCTCGGCCACTTCCCGGGCGTCGACCCGGAACCGCACGGCCTGCGCGCGATCATCGTCGTGACGGCCGACACCGTCCGGGACTCCTGCGGATTCGCCGTACCTCACATGTCGTACGAGGGGGACCGCGATCTGCACGCCAAGCGCTTCGCGCGGGAGGACGACGCCTCGCTCGACGCGTACTTCGCCCGGAAGGAACACATCGCCACCAGCCTGGACGGACTGCCGGGTCTGCCGCTTCCGCTGCCTCCCACCCCGCGGCGATGACGCCCGATTTGATCGCGTTTAGTGACTGTACACCGTCAGGTACCACTTGGGAGATTTGACGGAATTCCCCCGTCCGCCGTCGAGGACTCCTAGCCTGGGCGCACCCGAGCACCACTCGACAGCAACGGATCAGGAACAGATGGGGGAATCATGTTCCGACCGGCACGAGAACCACAGCGCAAACGCCATGTCCGCACCTCGTTCCACGTGGTCGGCGAGGGCATCCTCGCCGACCCCGGCGACGACCGCCCGGCCCGGCCGCTGGCGCCGTCGACCGTCGCCGATCTGCGCACCTTCCGTTTCTCCCGGCTGGGGCCGCAGGCCAAGGAGGGCCACCTGCTCGACAAGGCAGCCCGCGCCGAACTCGCCCGTGCGATGACGCAGGCCGGCCGCCCGCAGCCGGACTCGAACAATCCCGCGGTCCCGGCCGGCTTCACCTACCTCGGCCAGTTCGTGGACCACGACCTCACCCTGGACGCCACGTCCGCGCAGCTGGAGGACGACATCACCGTCGGCCAGCTCCTCCAGGGCCGCTCACCCGCCCTGGACCTCGACTCCCTCTACGGCCTCGGACCGGACCACCGCTTCGACCGCCGGTACTACGAGGACGACGGAATCCGGCTGCGGACCGGCATCACCCAGGGCCTGCCCGGCTCGGACGCGATCACCGGTCTGCCGCTCAACGGCTTCGACCTGCCCCGGACGGGCGCCGGTTCGCTGAAGTCGGAGCGCCGCCGGCCGCTGATCCCGGACCCGCGCAACGACGAGAACCTGATCGTCGCCCAGATCCACTGCGCCTTCATCCGCTTCCACAACCGGTTCGCCGGGGAGCTCGCCGACAAGGGCGTCTCCAGCGCCGTCCTGTTCGAGTCGGCGCGCGAGGCGGTCGTCAAGCACTACCAGTGGATGCTGCGCCACGACTTCCTGCCCCGGATCGTGGACGAGGCGATCCTCGCCGAGGTGTTCGCCAAGGGCCGCCGGTACTTCGAGCCGACCCCGCGGGAGCAGGACCGCCCCACGATGCCGGTCGAGTTCTCCGTGGCCGCCTACCGGCTGGGCCACAGCATGATCCGCGGCGCCTACAACTGGAACCGGATCTTCGACAACGGCGCGGGCACCCTGGCCCAGCTGTTCCGCTTCACCGGCACCAGCGGCATCCTCTCCCCGCCGCCGGCCGATCCGGCGGATCCCGAGGCCGGTGAGTTCGAACGCCTGCCCACCAACTGGATCGCCGACTTCCGGCGGCTGTTCGACTTCCGGACGGCGGGCCGGGACGACCTCGGGGTGCCCGACGCGCAGTTCAACATCGCCAAGCGCATCGACACCCTGCTGGTCAATCCGCTGGCCGAGCTGCCCCTGGGTTCGTTCGGCGGCCGCGGCCAGCCGCCCGCCGACGCCATCGAGCTGAACCTGGCCTTCCGCAACCTCACCCGGGCCAACATGATGCGGCTGGCGACCGGTCAGCAGATGGCCCGTCACCTCGACGTCAAGCCCCTGCTCGCCTCGGACTTCGACGACCGCGACGGGGCCCTGCTGAGCGACGGACTGCGCCGCAGGCTCGTCGACCACTGCCCGCTGTGGTTCTACGTCCTGCGCGAGGCCGAGGTGAACGGCGGCGGCCGGCTCACCGGCGTCGGCGGGCGCATCGTCGCCGAGGTGTTCCACCGCGCGATCGAGGGCAGCCGCCACTCCATCGTCCGTGACCCCTTCTGGCGTCCCTTCCTCAGCCCCGTGGAGGACCGCAGGAGCAAGGGCGTCTTCGAGATGACCGATCTGCTGCTGTACGCGTTCGAGGGGAGCGCCGACCTGCTCAACCCGCTCGGAACGTGAGCGGGCGGTGTCCCGCGGCGCGGAGCGGTGCGCGGACCGGGCGAACCGCCTTGCCCCAATGGCTCACCCGGACTGCCGCCGCTCCCGCCGCCCGTTAGCTTCGCAGGCATGCGTCCTGGTGTCGTCGCCGTCGTCTCCGTCCTCACCTCCGCCTGCCTGCTCGGACTCGCTCCGGCCGGGTCGGTCCCGCTGCCCGACCGCATGGCCGACACCGGCGGCGGCAGCCAGCTGATCACGGCCGTGGCACCGGGGACCGGTTCGACGACGGGCACACTCACCTGGTGGGACCGGCGCGACGGCCACTGGGTGCCGGCCGGGTCGGCGCCCGCCCGCTTCGGGGCGGCCGGCCTCGTCGAGGGCACCGCACGCAAGCAGGGCACGAACACGACACCGACCGGGCTGTACGACCTGCCGTACGCCTTCGGCATCGAGGCGGCACCGCCCGGGACGACCTACGCGTACCGCCCCGTGCGGCAGGAATCCTGGTGGTGCCAGGACGTCGACTCCCGCTCCTACAACCGCTGGAGCGAACCCCGCGCCGCCGACTGCCGCGCGACGGAGGCCGAGCACCTGGTCACCTACGGCAGCCGGTACGCCCATGCCCTGGTGATCGGCTACAACTACCGCGCACCGGTGCGCGGGCGCGGCGCCGGTATCTTCCTGCACGTCAACGGGGCTGGCCCGACCGCCGGTTGTGTGTCCGTACCGGCCGACGCCATGCGGGACGTGCTGCGCTGGGCCGAGCCCGGCAGCCGGCCGCACATCGCCGTGGGGACCGAGAGCGGGGACACCGCGATCACTCGCTACTGACCTGAACACACGGCCGCCCCGGCACGTATCTCTGGGCCAAGGGACTACGACACATCCGTTGCCCCCGTCCCCGGAGGAATCGTGACCACCACGCTCGCAGGCGGCCGTGCCGCCCGGCGTCAGACGATGCGCCGCATCCGCCCGCGTCGCTCCCCCGCCACCCTGCTGCTGATCGCCGTGTGGGCCGGTGCCGCCGGTGTGCTGTGGCTGTGGTGGGCCAACACCCCGTCCATCGCCGACACCACCAGCGGGATCGTCAACGCGGGCCGGATCACCGGGCTGCTCGCCGGGTACCTGATGGCGCTCGTGGTGCTGCAGATGGCCCGGGTGCCGGCGCTGGAGCGCCGGGTGGGCTCCGACCGCGTGGCGCGCTGGCACGCGATGACCGGCCGGTACACCCTCAGCCTGGTCCTCGCCCACGTCTTCCTCATCATGTGGGGCTACGCCCTCCAGGCCGGAAAGGGCCTCGGCGACATCGTCCGGCAGACGGTCGACTCCGTCACCCAGCTGCCGGACATGGGCAAGGCCGCGATCGGCACCGGTCTGCTGCTGCTGATCGGCCTGGTCTCGATCGGCGGCATCCGGCGCAGGCTGCCGTACGACACCTGGTACCACGTGCACCTGATGACGTACGCGGCGGTGTTCCTGACGTTCTGGCACCAGATCAGCACCGGCAACGACTTCGCCGTCGAGCCCGCCGCGAAGACCTTCTGGTACGGGCTGTACGGCACGGTCACCGCGCTCGTGATCTGGTTCCGGATCCTCACTCCGATCCGGCTGAACATGAAGCACCGGATGCGGGTCGAGGCGGTCATCGAGGAGACGCCGGGGATCGTGTCGGTGCTGATCCGCGGGCGCAAGCTGCACCGGATGGGCGCGGAGGCCGGGCAGTTCTTCCGCTGGCGGTTCCTGGCGCCGGGCATGCGGTTCAGCTCGCATCCCTACTCGCTGTCGGCGGCGCCCCGCCCCGAGATGCTGCGGATCACGGTCAAGGCGATCGGCGACCACAGCAGCCGGCTGCGCGAGCTGGTGCCGGGCACCCGGGTCTGGGCGGAGGGGCCGTACGGCGCCCTCACCGCGTCCCGGCGCAGCCGCGGCAAGGTGCTGCTGGTGGCGGGCGGCGTGGGCATCACCCCGATGCGGGCGCTGTTCGAGACGCTGCCCGGTGCGTCCGGTGACCTCACCCTGCTCTACCGGGCCAACAGCACCCAGGACCTGGCCCTGTGGGACGAGCTGGCCGCCATCGCCGACGAGCGGGGCGCCCGGCTGATGTACGCGGTCAACAGTCCGGGCGGCGCGCGCCCCGACATCTCCGCGGAGTCCTTGTGCCGGAAGATCCCGGACATCGAGCGCCACGACGTGTTCCTGTGCGGGCCGCCCGGCTTCGCGCAGTCGGTGTACGAAGCACTGCGCGGCGCGGGGGTTCCCGCCCGCCGTATCCATCACGAGTCGTTCGAGATGTGAGCGACGGGTCGTCAGGAGAACGGCAACCATGAAGAAGAACCACCCCGTTCGGCGTGCCGTGCTCGTCACCGCCGCCACCGTGTCCGGCATCGTGCTGCTGCTGACGCTCAAACCGGCCTCCGACCCCGGCTCCGCGGCCGCGGTGGGCGGTGCCGCGCCGGGGCAGACGGCCGGGGCCGGACAGTCCCCGCAGGGCGGCGCCCGGGACGCGGCCAACGGCATCGTCGACGGCGACGTCGCACAGACCCAGTACGGGCCGGTGCAGGTGCGGCTGACCGTGAGCAACGGCAAGATCACCCGGGCCGAGGCGGTCCAGGCGCCCAGCGGCGGACGCAGCACCGAGATCACCGCCGACGCCGTACCGCAGCTCAACGAGGCGACGGTGGCCGCCGGCAGCGCCGACATCGACGCCGTCTCCGGCGCCACCTACACCAGCGGCGGCTACAAGCAGTCCCTCCAGTCCGCCCTGGACCGGATCCGGGCGGGCGGCGGCGCGGGAGGGGGCTCCGGCAGTGCCGGGGACCAGGGCTCCGGCGGCGCGGGGCAGGGTGCCGGGAACGCCGGCGAGCAGGGCTCCGGCGGGGAGGCGGGGCAGGGCTCCGGCGGGGAGGCGGGGCAGGACGCCGGCGCCGCCGAGGCCCGTACGCTCACCGGCGCTGTCGCGCAGACCGAGTACGGCCCTGTCCAGGTCCGCGTCACCGTCCAGGGCGGGAAGATCACCCGGGCCGAGGCGGTCCAGGCGCCCAGCGGCGGACGCAGCACCGACATCACCGCCGACGCCGTGCCCCGGCTCAACAAGGCGGCGGTGGCCGCCGGCAGCGCCGACATCGACGCCGTCTCCGGCGCCACCTACACCAGCGGCGGCTACAAGCAGTCCCTCCAGTCCGCCCTGGACCAGGCCGGTGGCTGAGCCGGTGACCGAGCCCGCACAGGCGCCCGCCGCGGTGCGCCGGGTGGAGGAGGCGATGGGGACCGTCTTCTCCTTCGACGTCCGCGGCGGGGATCCCGGCACGGTCCGCACGGCCCTGGACGAGGCGGTCGCCGGTCTGCACCGGGTCGACGAGGTGTTCAGCACGTACCGCGACAGCAGTGAGATCTCGCGGCTGGCGCGCGGCGAACTGACCGTCGAGGAGTGCGATCCCGACGTCGCGCGGGTCCTGGAACTCGGCGCCGAGGCGGAGCGGACCAGCGACGGCTGGTTCAGCATGTCCTACCAGGGCCGCCTCGATCCGACCGGCATCGTCAAGGGCTGGGCCGTCGAACGGGCAGCGCGGCGGCTGGCGGCGGCCGGGGTGACGGGGGTGAGCGTCAACGGCGGCGGTGACGTCCAGCTGCTCGGCGTCCCCGGACCGCACCGGCCGTGGCGGGTGGGTGTGTCGGACCCGTTGCGGCCCGGCGGGCTGGCGGCCGTGATCTCCGCCGCCGGGCTGGACGAACTGGCCGTGGCCACGTCCGGCACCGCAGAGCGCGGTACCCACATCGTCGACCCGCGCACGGGCAAGTCCGCGGTCACCGACCTCGTCGCCGTGACGGTGGTGGCGCCCCGGCTGACCTGGGCGGACTGCTGGGCCACCGCCGCGTTCGCGATGGGCTCACGGGAGGGCCTGGCGTGGCTGGAGTCGCTGCCCGACGTGGAGGCCCTGCTGATCACAGCGGGCGACGAGGTCCGCTGCACGGGCGGACTGGCGGCCCGGTTGGGCTGAGGACGGCTCGCCGGCCGGCTGAGCACGGCTCGCCGGCCGGCTGAGCACGGGCTACCGGCCGGGTGGGCTGAGCACGGGCGCACCGGTCGGCCGGACTGAGCACGGGCTCACTGGCCGGGCCGGGCTGAGCACGGGCGCACCGGCGGTGAGCGAGCCGCACGGGGCGCCCGGCCGCCCGCCTCAGCCGGGCACGGGCGGACCGGCCGTCCGTCCGCGTCCCGCCACCCCTCTACGCCGCCCGCCCTCCCGGGCCGAGCACAGTCACGTCGTTCCGCCCGCCGTGGCGCCGACCAGCCAGCACGCGGCCGTGAAGCGGACCTCCGTGTCGTGCACGTAGGGCGCGAAGGCGGCGAGGAGTGCCTCGACGACCCGCGCCCGGGTCCGCTCGTCCACGCCGGGCAGGACCCGGCCGACCGGGCCGAGCAGGGTGACGTAGCGCTCCAGATCCTTCGCGGGCATCACGCACTCGACGTCGACGGGCTCCGTGTCGACGCCGGTCCAGCCGCCGTCCTCCAACACGCCGCGGATACGCTCCGCCCGGGCGAAGGCGAACTGGCCCGGCGCGTCCGGCTCGCGGCGCGGCAGGTCCGGCAGCAGCGGGGCCGCGGCCCGTTCGGCCGTGGTCATGAAGGGGTTGTCGTCGGGGCCGCGCCAGACGACCAGCCGGAGCCGGGCACCCGGCCGCGCCGCGCGGCGCAGATTGGCGAACGCCCCGGCGAAGTCGTCGAAGAACATGACGCCGAAGCGCGAGACGACCAGGTCGAAGGAGTCCGGTTCGAAGGCGTGGGTCGCGGCGTCGGCCCGGACGAACCGCGCCGGTACGCCCTCCCGCTCCGCGCGCGCCCGGGCGGCGGCGATCATCGGCTCCGCGATGTCGACCCCCACGCAGTCTCCGCCCGCGCCCGCCCGCCGAGCCGCCGCGACCGTCGTGGCGCCCGTGCCGCAGCCGACGTCGAGCACCCGTGAGCCGGGCCCGGCCGCTTCGGCGACCAGCGTTTCGAGCGGCTTGTACACCTGGTCGATCAGGTCCTGCGTGGCGACCCAGTTGCGTCCGGCGACCCCGTTCCACAGCGCCTTCTGTCCGTCGTCCGCCCCGCGCGCGGCGTCCATGGCCGTCTCCCTTCCCTCGCCCTGTCCCTCACCCCGGAAATACCGGTGGTCGTACGGTGCCAGGTCACGGCGACCCGAGGTCGAGGAACCGGGCGATCCGGACGGCGCCGCGGGCGGCCGGGCGGGGCGCCGTACGGCCGGGGAGCGGGCTCAGTGACCGTTCTGGGCCAGTCGCAGCAGGTGCGCGGCGAGCGCCTGCCCGCCGTCCGGCTGCCGGCTGATCAGCAGCACGGTGTCGTCGCCGGCGATCGTGCCCAGGATGTCGTGCAGTTCGGCCTGGTCGATGGCCGAGGCCAGGAACTGGGCGGCGCCCGGCGGGGTGCGCAGGACCACGAGGTTCGCGGAGGCCTCCGCGGAGATCAGCAGTTCCTGCGAGAGGCGCCGCATCCGCTCCTCCTTGGCCGACTCCCCGAGCGGTGCCCGGGGAGTGCGGAAGCCGCCCTCGCTGGGCACGGCGTAGATGAGGTCGCCGTCGGTGTTGCGGATCTTCACCGCGTTGAGCTCGTCCAGGTCCCGGGAGAGCGTCGCCTGGGTGACGGTCAGCCCGTCGTCCGCGAGGAGCTTCGCCAACTGGCTCTGGGAGCGCACCGGCTGCCGGTTGAGGATGTCCACGATCCGGCGGTGGCGTGCGGTGCGGGTCTGCGGCACGGCAGGCCCTGCGTGTCCGTGGTCCTGCGCGTGACTCATCGTCGTCTCATTCTCCGGCTAGTCCGTCCCCGTGCGCTGCGTCGAGGATGCCGGGCAACGCCTGGAGAAGCGCCTCCACTTCGTCGTCGCCGAGGTTCAGCGGCGGCATGAGCCGTACGACATCGGGGGCGGGCGCGTTCACCAGGAAACCGGCGTCCTGGGCCGCCTGCTGCGCCTGCGGCGCGAGCGGCTTGCTGAGCACGATACCCAGGAGCAGGCCCGCACCCCGGACATGGGCGACCAGCGGGTGTCCCAGGGACTCGATTCCGTCCCGCAGCCGCTCGCTCTGCCGCTTGACGTTGTCCAGCAGGCCCTCGTTCGCGATGACGTCGAGGACGGCGAGTCCGGCGGCGCAGGCGACGGGATTGCCGCCGAAGGTCGTGCCGTGGTGTCCGGGCTGCAGCAGGTCGGCGGCGCGGCCGAAGGCGACGGTGGCGCCGAGCGGCAGCCCGCCGCCGAGCCCCTTGGCGAGTGTGACGACATCGGGCAGTACGCCCTCGTGCGCCTGGTACTCGAACCAGTGCCCGGTACGGCCGATGCCGGTCTGCACCTCGTCGAGGACCAGCAGGGAGCCGGTCGCGGCGGTGATCGCCCGCGCCGCCTTGAGATAGCCGGGGGGCGGGACCACGACGCCGTTCTCCCCCTGGACGGGTTCGATGACGACCAGGGCCGTGTCCTCGGTGACCGCGGCGGCCAGTGCCTGCGCGTCGCCGTACGGGACGTGGGTGACGTCGCCGGGCAGCGGCCGGAAGGGCTCCTGCTTGGCGGGCTGGCCGGTGAGCGCGAGGGCGCCCATGGTGCGGCCGTGGAAGCCGCCCTCGGTGGCCACCATGTGGGTCCGCCCGGTGAGCCGGCCGATCTTGAAGGCGCCCTCGTTGGCCTCGGCGCCGGAGTTGCAGAAGTAGACCTTGCCGTCCCGGCCGAAGTGCTGGAGCAGCCGTTCGGCGAGGGCGACGGGCGGTTCGGCGATGAAGAGGTTGGAGACGTGGCCCAGCGAGGCGATCTGTTCGCCGACCGCCGTCACGACCGCCGGGTGGGCGTGGCCCAGCGCGTTGACCGCGATGCCGCCGACGAAGTCGAGGTACTCCGTGCCGTCGGCGTCCCACAGTCTGGTGCCCTCTCCGCGGACCAGCGCGAGCCTCGGGGTGCCGTAGTTGTTCATGAGCGCGCCCTGCCACCGCGCGGTGAGTTCCTGGTTGCTCATGACGGCTCCCCCTCGTGCTCGTCGGGCACGACCATCGTGCCGATGCCCTCGTCGGTGAAGATCTCCAGCAGGATCGAGTGCTGGACCCGGCCGTCGATGACGCGGGCGGTGGTCACGCCGTTGCGTACGGCGTGCAGGCAGCCCTCCATCTTCGGCACCATGCCGGAGGACAACTCCGGCAGCAGTTTTTCCAGTTGGGAGGCGGTGAGGCGGCTGATCACCTCGTCCGAGCGGGGCCAGTCCTCGTAGAGGCCCTCGACGTCCGTGAGGACCATGAGGGTTTCGGCGCCCAGCGCAGCAGCGAGTGCCGCAGCCGCCGTATCAGCATTGACGTTGTAGACATGTCCGTCGTCCTCGGAGCGGGCGATCGAGGAGACGACCGGGATGCGGCCGTCGGCGAGCAGTGCCTCGATCGCGCCCGTGTCGATCGCGGTGACCTCGCCCACCCGCCCGATGTCGATCAACTCGCCGTCGATCCGGGGCTGGTGCTTGGTGGCGGTGATGGTGTGCGCGTCCTCGCCGGTGAGGCCGACGGCGAGCGGTCCGTGCCGGTTGAGCAGCCCGACGAGCTCGCGCTGGACCTGTCCGGCCAGCACCATGCGGACCACGTCCATGGCCTCCTCGGTGGTGACGCGCAGGCCCGCCTTGAACTCGCTGACGATGCCGTGCCGGTCGAGGGCCTTGCTGATCTGGGGACCGCCGCCGTGCACGACGACGGGCTTGAGGCCCGCGTGGTGCAGGAAGACGACGTCCTGGGCGAAGGCTGCCTTCAGGTCCTCGTCCACCATGGCGTTGCCGCCGAACTTGATGACGACGGTCTTGCCGCGGTGCCGGGTCAGCCAGGGCAGCGCCTCGATGAGGGTCTGCGCCTTGGGCAGGGCGGTGTGCTTCCTGGTGGTCATGAGGAGTACGCGCTGTTCTCGTGGACGTAGTCGGCGGTGAGGTCGTTCGTCCAGATGGTGGCGGTCCGCTCGCCGGCCGCGAGGTCGGCGAGGATGTGCACCTCGCGGAAGCGCATGTCGACCTGGTCGCGGTCCTCGCCGACGCCGCCGTTCTTGCACACCCAGACGCCGTTGATGGCGACGTTGAGCCGGTCCGGCTCGAAGGCGGCCGAGGTCGTGCCGATCGCGGAGAGCACCCGGCCCCAGTTGGGGTCCTCGCCGTGGATGGCGCACTTGAGGAGGTTGTTGCGGGCGATGGAGCGGCCCACCTCGACGGCGTCGTCCTCGGTCGCGGCGTTGATCACCTCGACCTTGATGTCCTTGCTGGCGCCCTCGGCGTCCCGGATCAGCTGCTGCCCGAGGTCGTCGCACACGCTGCGCACCGCCTCGGCGAACTCGGCGTGGTCCGGGCTGACGCCGGACGCGCCGGAGGCCATCAGCAGCACGGTGTCGTTGGTCGACATGCAGCCGTCGGAGTCGACGCGGTCGAAGGTGGTCCGGGTGGCGGCGCGCAGGGCCCGGTCCAGTACGTCGCTGTCGAGGTCGGCGTCGGTGGTGAGGACGACCAGCATGGTGGCGAGGCCGGGGGCCAGCATGCCGGCGCCCTTGGCCATGCCGCCGACGGTCCAGCCGTCCTTGGTCACGACGGACGTCTTGTGGACGGTGTCGGTGGTCTTGATGGCGATGGCGGCCTTCTCGCCGCCGTGCTCGGAGAGCTGGTCGGCGGCCGTGGCGACGCCCGGGAGCAGCTTGTCCATCGGCAGGAGCACACCGATCAGGCCCGTCGAGCAGACCGCGACGTCGGCGGCGCCGAGGCCGAGCACCTCGGCGGCCCTCTCGGCGGTGGCGTGGGTGTCCTGGAACCCCTTCGGTCCGGTGCAGGCGTTGGCACCGCCGGAGTTCAGGACGACCGCGGAGATCTGCCCGCTCTTGAGGACCTGCTCGGACCACAGGACCGGTGCGGCCTTGACCCGGTTGGAGGTGAAGACGCCCGCGGCGGCGCGGCGGGGCCCGGTGTTGACCACGAGGGCCAGGTCCGGGTTCCCGTTCTCCTTGATGCCTGCTGCGATGCCGGAGGCGGTGAAGCCCTGGGCAGCGGTGACACTCACGGTGCGACTCCGATCGTGGAAAGTCCCAGCTCCTCGGGCAGTCCGAGGGCGAGGTTCATGCTCTGTACGGCACCGCCCGCGGTGCCCTTGGTCAGGTTGTCGATGGCGCTGATCGCGATGATGCGGTTCGCGGCGGCGTCATGTGTGACCTGCACCTGAACGGCGTTCGAACCGTGGACGGACGCCGTGGCGGGCCACTGCCCCTCGGGCAGGAGGTGGACGAACGGCTCGTCGGCGAAGGCCTTCTCGTAGGCGGCGCGCAGGGACTCGGCGGTGACGCCCTCGCGGGCCGTGGCGCTGCAGGTGGCGAGGATCCCGCGCGGCATCGGGGCGAGGGTCGGCGTGAACGACACCGTGACGGGCTCGCCCGCCGCCGCGCTGAGGTTCTGGATCATCTCGGGCGTGTGCCGGTGGACGCCGCCCACGCCGTAGGGCGACATGGAGCCCATGACCTCGGAGCCGAGCAGATGCGGCTTCGGCGTCCTGCCGGCGCCGGAGGTGCCGGACGCGGCGACGATCACGGCCTCGGTCCCGGCCAGCCCCGCGGCGTACGCCGGGTACAGGGCGAGGGAGACGGCGGTCGGGTAGCAACCGGGCACCGCGATGCGCTTGGACCCCTCCAGCGCGGCGCGGGCGCCCGGCAGTTCGGGGAGGCCGTAGGGCCAGGTCCCGGCGTGCGGGGAGCCGTAGAACCGCTCCCAGTCGGCCGCGTCCTTCAGCCGGAAGTCGGCGCCCATGTCGACCACCAGGACGTCGGGGCCGAGCTGCTCGGCGACGGCCGCGGACCGGCCGTGCGGCAGGGCGAGGAAGACGACGTCGTGAGCGGCGAGCACATCGGCGGTGGTCTCGCTCAGCACACGGTCGGCCAGCGGCAGCAGATGCGGCTGAAGTGCGCCGAGCCGCCGGCCGGCGTTGGAGTCGCCGGTCAGGGCGCCGATCTCGACCTCGGGGTGCGTCAGGAGCAGACGCAGCAGCTCTCCGCCCGCGTATCCGCTCGCTCCGGCCACGGCCGCGCGTACCGTCATGGAACCCTCCTCCTGGATGGCATGACTATACGTTTCGCTGCACGTTTATGCAACGCTCCGCGGGCCGCCGGACGCCATCCGGGTGTACCCCATACCCCCTAGGGGTATAGTGTGTGGTGTGGACGGGGAGCCCGGGGAACCCGAGCCCTCCGCTGACCGGCCACACATACACGACCCGAGGAAACCACCATGACCGTCGAGGCGAACTCCGGCACCCGGGACACCGCCCGCGGTGCCGTCGCCGAGGCCGGCCGGGAGACCGCGGGCCGCGTCCGACGCTCCCGCCGGGACCCGCCGCGCGACGACACCGCGCATTCACTTCCGCGCCGGGACGCGTCGCTCCGCTGATACGGACGCTGCGCGCCCCGGCCTCCCCCAGGAGATACGCAATGACCAGCACGGCTCCCGAGAAGGCGCCGCCCGGCACGGTGCCGGTGCCCACCTCCCGGGTGGAGCTCTCCATCGGCGGCATGACCTGCGCCTCCTGCGCCGCCCGCGTCGAGAAGAAGCTCAACCGGATGGACGGCGTCACGGCGACGGTCAACTACGCCACGGAGAAGGCGAAGATCTCCTATCCGGCGGGCGTCGAGGTCGCCGACCTCATATCCACCGTGGAGAAGACCGGCTACACCGCCGAGGAGCCGCCTCCCCCCGACACCGGCACCACGCCCGGCACCGAGACCCCCGCCGCGGCGGACGGCGAACCGCTCTCCCTGCGGCAGCGGCTGCTCGTCTCCCTCGCCCTGTCCGTGCCCGTGGTGCTGATGGCGATGGTGCCGACCCTCCAGTTCGACAACTGGCAGTGGCTCTCGCTGACCCTGGCCGCCCCCGTCGTCGTCTGGGGCGCCCTGCCGTTCCACCGGGCGGCGCTCGTCAACGCCCGGCACGGTGCCGCGACGATGGACACGCTGGTGTCCATCGGCACGCTCGCCGCGCTCGGCTGGTCGCTGTGGGCGCTGTTCTTCGGACACGCCGGCATGCCGGGGATGCGGCACGGCTTCGAGTTCACCGTCTCCCGCGCCGACGGCTCCTCCGCCATCTACCTGGAAGCCGCGGCCGGCGTCACCGTCTTCATCCTCGCCGGGCGCTACCTGGAGGCGAAGTCCAAGCGCCGGGCGGGCGCGGCGATGCGCGCGCTGCTGGAGCTGGGCGCCAAGGACGTCGCCGTGCTGCGCGCGGGACAAGAGGTGCGGATCCCGGTCGGGCAGCTGGCGGTCGGCGACCGCTTCGTCGTGCGGCCCGGTGAGAAGATCGCCACCGACGGCACCGTGGTCGAGGGCGTCTCGGCCGTCGACGCCGCCATGCTCACCGGCGAATCGGTGCCGGCCGACGTGACCGTCGGGGACGCCGTCACCGGTGCCACCGTGAACGCCGGGGGCCGGCTCGTCGTCGAGGCGACCCGAGTCGGCGCGGACACCCAGCTCGCCCGGATGGCCCGGCTGGTGGAGGACGCGCAGAACGGCAAGGCCGCCGTGCAGCGTCTCGCCGACCGGATCTCCGGGATCTTCGTGCCGATCGTCCTGCTGATCGCCGCGGGCACGCTCGGCGCCTGGCTCGGTGCCACCGGCGACGCGACCGCCGCCTTCACCGCGGCCGTGGCCGTCCTGATCATCGCCTGCCCGTGCGCGCTGGGACTCGCCACCCCGACGGCGCTCATGGTCGGCACCGGACGCGGGGCGCAGCTCGGCATCCTGATCAAGGGACCCGAGGTCCTGGAGTCCACCCGCCGGGTCGACACCGTCGTCCTGGACAAGACGGGGACCGTCACCACGGGCCGGATGACGCTCCAGGACGTGTACGTCGCCGAGGGCGTCGACGAGACCGAACTGCTGCGCCTGGCCGGCGCGCTGGAGCACGCCTCCGAGCACCCCGTCGCCCGGGCGATCGCCGCCGGGGCGATCGAACGGGTCGGCGGCCTGCCCGTACCGGAGAACTTCGAGAGCGTCGCCGGCCTCGGCGTCCAGGGCGTCGTGGACGGGCACGCGGTGCTGGTGGGACGCGAGAAGCTGCTCGGCGAGTGGGCCGTCGAGCTGCCGCCGGAGCTGGCCGGGGCCAAGGCCGCGGCGGAGACCGAGGGGCGTACCGCGGTGGCCGTGGCCTGGGACGGCCGGGCGCGCGGTGTCCTCACGGTGGCCGACGCGATCAAGGACACCAGTGCCCGGGCCGTCGCCGAACTGCGCGCGCTGGGGCTGCACCCGGTCCTGCTGACCGGCGACAACCGGCTGGTCGCCGAGTCCGTGGCACGGGCCGTCGGGATCGACGAGGTGATCGCGGAGGTGCTGCCCGAGGACAAGGTGGCGGTCGTCGAGCGGCTCAGGGCCGAGGGCCGTTCGGTCGCGATGATCGGCGACGGCGTCAACGACGCGGCCGCCCTGGCCACCGCGGACCTCGGCCTGGCCATGGGCACCGGCACCGACGCCGCCATCGAGGCCGGTGATCTGACCCTCGTCCGCGGCGACCTGCGCGTGGCGGCGGACGCCATCCGGCTCTCCCGCAGGACGCTGTCCACCATCAAGGGCAATCTGTTCTGGGCTTTCGGCTACAACGTCGCCGCCCTGCCCCTGGCCGCGGCCGGCCTGCTGAACCCGATGATCGCGGGTGCGGCGATGGCGTTCTCGTCCGTCTTCGTCGTCACCAACAGCCTGCGACTGCGCTCCTTCAAATAGTCCGAGCCGGCCGCCCGGCTCCACGGTGTGTCCCCGCCGTGGAGGCGGGCGGCCGGCATGGTGAGCTGTTCGCCACGGCGTGCCCCGGCCGGCACCGGGAACGGCAGGATGGGAAGGGCGAGGCGGCGCCAGGGATCGTCGCCGGCGACGGGCGGGACGGAGAGCGGGACGGGATGGGTGAGTTCTGGCCGGTACGGGATGTGCTGGCACATCTGGCCGGGCACTGGCGGGTCGGACGTGACGTGCGGGATCTGGCGAGCGGCGACCACGGGGAATTCACCGGCACGACCGTCTTCGGCCCGCTGGACGGTGGCGGGCTGCTGCACGAGGAGAGCGGCACGTTCGTCTGGCGGGGCGTGCCCCGGCCGGCCGAGCGCACCCTGCGCTTCCTGCCGGGGCCGGTGCCCTCCGCGGCGGACGTGCGGTTCGCGGACGGCCGCCCGTTCCACGACCTGGACCTGGCGAACGGACGGCACGTCGCCGACCATCCTTGCTCGGCCGACCTCTACCGGGGCGAGTTCACCGTCCGCGACCGGGGCCACTGGCGGACCGTCTGGCGGGTCCGCGGCCCGGCGAAGGATCTGGTGCTGACCACCGACTACATCAGGGTGGACTGAGCCGCGCCCGCGTCGAAGCGCAGATTCCAGCGGCCGGCGTGACCGGTGACGGTGGTGGTCGACAGCGGGCGGACGTCGAGGTTCCAGTACGTCGCGGGCGGAGCCTTCAGGGCGTACACCAGGGCGGCGCGGATCACGGAGGGCTCGGCCACGGCGACGATCCGGCCGCCGTCCTCGCCCGGCCGGGTGTCGAGCCAGCTGCCGACCCGGCCGATGAAGGTCAGCAGCGACTCACCGCCGTGCGGCAGGGAGCGCGGGTCGGCCAGCCAGGCGTCCACGGCGTCCGGCTCGCGCGCCATCGCCTCACCGAGGGTCAGCCCCCGCCACCGGCCCATGTCGCAGTCCCGCAGCGCGAGTTGCACCAGCGGGGCGTAGCCGAGGGCGTCGCCGGTCGCGCGACTGCGCGGCGTGGGCGAGCAGTAGCGCAGCTCGGCCGCCGCGAGCGGCACGAGGCCGTGGGCGACGCGCTGCACCTCGTCCCAGCCCGCCTGGTCCAGCGGCCGGTCGTCCTCGAACCGCTCGCCGAGCAGCGAGGAACCGCGCGCCGCGGCGACGAATGTGACCCGAACTGCCATGTGGGGATCGTGTGCCGGGAGAGTGCGCAGGTCAAGAGGTATTGGCGAAACCTTACTGGAAGGTCAGGATCAGCCGGACAACTGCCGCCAAACGCCTCACTCGAAGAGGAGCGCCATCCACTGGTCGGGCCGTTCGAGCGGGGCGAATCCGGCCTTCTCGTACACCGTGTGCGCATCGTGCGTGGCCAGCAGCACACGCCGCACCCCGTACAGCCGCATCCGCTCCCGTACTGCTTCGGCCAGCGCCGTGCCGATCCCCTTGCCCCGCACCGACGGATCGACGTACACATCGCACAGCCAGGCGAACGTGGCGTGGTCGGTCACGATCCGGGCGTACGCCACCTGCTCGCCCGACACCGCGTCGTACACGCCGAAGTTGACCGAGCCGGCGATGGCGCGGTCCTGCTTCTCACGGGAGCGTCCGACCGCCCAGTACGCGTCGGTCGACAGCCACCGGTGCACCCGCCCGGCGCCGATGCGGTCGGGGTCGTCGGAGATCTCGTAGCCCTCGGTCATGCCGGGAGAATCGCAGGCGCCGGGGCCGGCGTCGAGGGATTTTCGCCGTGGTCACAGCAGCTCGTCGCAGGCCGCCCGCAGCCGCCGCACCCCCTCCGTGATCTCGCCGGTGCCCGCCACCGCGGCGAAGCTCAACCGGACGTGGCCCGCCGGGGGTTCGGCACTGAAGTACGGGCGGCCCGGTGCGATCGCGACTCCGGCGCGCAGGGCGGCGGCGGTGAACGCCGACTCGTCGGTCCCGTCCGGCAGCCGCAGCCACAGGTGGTAGCCGCCCGACGGGACGTGCGGCAGCGCGAGTTCGGGCAGCCGCAGGCGCAGCGCGGACGTCATCGCGTCCCGGCGGACCTTCAGCTCGGCCGCGACGGTCCGCAGGTGGCGCGGCCAGGCGGGCGAACCGACCAGTTCCAGCGCGGCCTCCTGGAGCGGCCGGGGCACGAAGAAGGTGTCGACGACCTGGATGGCGCGCAGCCGTTCCAGGACCGGGCCCCGCGCGGCCAGGGCGCTCACCCGGAAGCTGGGCGAGGTCGCCTTGGTCAGCGAACCGACGTGCACGACGACGCCGTCTGGATCCTCGGCGGCCAGGGGACGCGGCAGCGGCGGCGCGTCCGCGTGCACCAGCCGCCGTACGAAGTCGTCCTCGACGACGAAGGCACCGGCCTCCCGTGCGATGCGCAGCACCTCCCCGCGCCGTTCGGGGGCGAGGACGGCGCCGGTGGGGTTCTGGAACAGCGGCTGGCAGACGAAGACGCGGGCGCCGCTCGCCCGGAACGCGTCGGCGAGCAGCGCGGGCCGCACACCGTCCGCGTCGACGGGCACCGGCAGCGGTCGCAGCCCCGCCGCTCGGGCGATGGCCAGCATGCCCGGGTAGGTGGGCGACTCGACCAGGACGGGGGCGCCGGGCGGGGCGAGCGCGCGCAGCGCGGTGGTCAGCGCGGTCTGCCCGCCCGCGCTGACCAGCACGTCGGCCGGGCCCACGGTGTCGCCGATGCTGCGGGCGAACCACTCGCGCAGCTCCGGCAGCCCCTCCATCGGCGGTCGCCCCCAGGCCCCGGGACGGCGCCCGGCCCGGGAGAGCGCGGCGGCCATCGCCCGCTCCGGCTGGAGGGAGGGGTGCAGATAGCCGCCGTTGAACTCGATCACGCCGGGCGGCGGAGCGGCCAGCGAGACGAGCACGCCGGAGGCGTCCACCGAGCGCGGTACGACCTCGGTGGACGCGTCCGCGCTGAGGGCGACCTCCTGCCAGGAGGTGTCGCCCTGGGCCGCGCCGCCGGCCCGGGGCCGGGCCCGGAAGGCACCGGCGCCCGGCCGGGTCACGACGAGCCCTTCGGCCGCCAGTTGCGCGAGCGCCCGGGAGACGGTCACCGGGCTCACCCGGAACCGTTCGACGAGCACCCGGCTCGACGGGAGCTTTCCACCCGGAGAGTAGTGGTTCAGCTCGCTCCGCAGCTGGTTCGCCAGTTCACCGACACTGCTACGCTCTTGCATGAGAGCACAGAGTAGCGCTATCGCCCCGACCGCGATAGCGGTCAGCGGTACACCGAGGTCCCCCTCGGGCACCGTGCAGGCCGCCCTCGGCGTCACCGCCTTCTCCCTCACCTTCCCCGCCACCGCCTGGGGCCTGGAGGGCTTCGGCCCCTGGTCGCTGGTCGCCGTGCGCAGCGTGCTCGCGGCGTTCCTCGCGGGAGCCTGTCTGCTGCTCCTGCGCGTCGCGCCGCCGGCCCGGTCCCACTGGGCCGGCCTCGCGGTGGTCGCCGCCGGTGTCGTCGTCGGCTTCCCGCTGCTGACCACGCTCGCCCTGCGGACCTCCACCACCGCGCACGCCGCGGTCGTGGTCGGCCTGCTGCCGCTGACCACCGCCGTGATGTCCGCGCTGCGCGTCGGCGCCCGTCCCTCGCGCACCTTCTGGGCCGCGGCACTGGTCGGCGCGGCGGCGGTGCTGGTGTTCACGGTGCAGCAGAGCGGCGGCGCGCTGTCCAGCGCCGATCTGTACCTGTTCGCCGCGCTGCTGGTGTGCGCGGCCGGCTACACCGAGGGCGGGCGGCTGGCCCGGATCATGCCGGGCTGGCAGGTGATCGGCTGGGCACTGGTGCTCTGCCTGCCGCTGACCGTGCCGGCCGCCGCGGTGGCCCTGGCGCACGAGCCCGTCCGGCTCACCGCGCACAGCGTCGCCGGGGTGATCTGGGTCGCCGCGGGCTCGCAGTTCCTCGGCCTGGTGGTCTGGTACCGGGGCATGGCCGCCATCGGCATCCCCCGGGCCAGCCAGTTGCAGTTGGCCCAACCGCTGCTCACACTGGTGTGGTCGGTGCTGTTGCTGGGCGAACACGTGACAGTGGCCGCTCCGGTGACGGCCGCGGCCGTGCTGGTCTGCATCGCCGTCACGCAACGGGCGCGGAGCTGAGGCCGCACGAGCCGGTACCGACGGGTCCTGACCGCCGTAGACTCAAAAGGCCAGGGACCGCCGCTTCCGCTGTCCGTGACATGGTGAGGAGGCCCCAGATGCACGCAAGCGTGGGCGACCAGCTTGTTCAGCACGGCAGGGTGGTCGGCCAACACGACAAGGTCGGCGAGATCGTCGAAGTGATGGGCCGCGAGGGCAACCCCCCGTACCGCGTCCGCTTCCAGGACGGGCACGAAGGCGTGTGCTCACCCGGCCCCGACACCGAGATCCGGCACAGGGAAACCTCCGGACGGTGATTCAGCGCGGGGGCATCGCCGACTGCTGGTAGTGGTCGGCGACGACCCGCGCCATCGCGCCCTTGGCGTCCTTCGCCACCTCGGTGGCGGCGAAGAAGACATGCCCGCGGACCTCGGGGTGGGCGCGGGCCAGCGTCAGGTGCCGGGACAGCTCGGCCACGTTCTGCAAGGCCGCGGGCTGCCCGGCGGCACCGGCCCGGTAGAGCGCCTCGCCCACGTAGAGCTGCGTGCGGGTCCCCTTCACCGTCTGCGCCCACCAGGGCACCAGTTTGGCGTAGTCGGCCGCGGCGTTGCCGATGTGCCAGTACAACTGCGGGCACACGTAGTCGATCCAGTTCTCCCGCACCCACTTGCGGGTGTCCGCGTAGAGATCGTCGTAGGTCTGCAGGGCCCTGGTGTCGGAGCCGCGCGGATCGGTCTCGGCGTTGCGCCAGACCCCGAACGGGCTGATCCCGAACCGGGTGCCGGGCCGGACGGCCTTGATGCCGGCCGCCGTGTCGCGCACCAGCCGGTCGATGTTGTCGCGCCGCCAGTCCGCTCTGTTCGGGAACGCGCCGCCGTAGGCGTCGTACGCGTCGTCGTCGTCGAAGGTCTGGCCCGCGATCGGGTACGGGTAGAAGTAGTCGTCGAAGTGAACCGCGTCCACCGGATACCTGGCCACCGCGTCGAGCATCGCCTTCTGAACGAAGGCGCGCACGTCGGGCACGCCGGGGTTGTAGTAGAGCCTGCCGCCGTGCGCCACCACCCAGCCGGGGTACTTCCGGGCCGGATGCGAGGCGACCAGCTTCTTGGGGTCGGTGTGGATCGCCACCCGCAGCGGGTTGAACCAGGCGTGCAGCTCCAGCCCCCGCGCGTGCGCCTCGGTGACGGCCGTGCCGAGCGGGTCCCAGCCGGGATGCCGGCCCTGGGTGCCGGTGAGGTACTCCGACCACGGCTCGTACGGCGAGGGCCACAGCGCGTCGGCCATCGGCCGCACCTGGAAGATCACCGTGTTGAGGCGGCGGCGCACGGCCGTGTCCAGCTGGGCGATCAGTTCGGCGCGCTGCTGCGCCGCCGTCAGCCCGGTCCGGGACGGCCAGTCGCGGTTGGTCACGGTCGCCAGCCACATGCCCCGCATCTGTGCGGCCGCGCGCGGCAACAGAGGTGCCGCGCCCGCTTCCCTACCCGCCACGAGGGTGGACAGTGCGGCCAGCGTGAACGCCCGACGTGACAGCCGTGCCATGAAGGAACCACCCCATACGCTGCGGATCCGCACCGTCACGGATCGTCTCCGCGGCCAAGGATGCCCCCACCCCGACGATCGATCATCGATACTTACGGGTAACGTGCACGAACGGAGCAGGCGCCGTAACCCGGTGGACCTGCCGTCTGCGTAGGGCTCAGCGAAGGGGACGATGGTGACCGGCTTCTCGGGTGATATTGCGCGCGTCGGAGTGGTGGGCTGCGGCCAGATGGGAGCAGGCATCGCCGAGGTGTGCGCCCGCTCCGGGCTGGAGGTGAAGGTCGCGGAGACCACCGGCGAGGCCTTGGAGATCGGCCGCACACGGCTGTTCAACTCGCTGAGCAAGGCCGCTGAACGGGGGAAGATCTCCGAGGAGGAGCGGGAGACCACCCTGGCGCGGCTGACCTTCACCACCGACCTCGGCGAGTTCGCCGACCGGGATCTGGTGATCGAGGCCGTCGTCGAGAACGAGCAGGTCAAGACCGAGATCTTCCAGGTGCTCGACCAGGTGGTGACCCGCCCCGACGCGATCCTGGCCTCCAACACCTCCTCCATCCCGCTGGTGCGGCTGGCCGTCGCCACCGCGCGGCCGGACCAGGTCATCGGCATCCACTTCTTCAACCCGGCGCCGGTCCAGCAGCTCGTGGAGCTGATCCCGGCGCTGACCACCTCCGAGGGCACGCTGAGCCGTGCCCAGCTGTTCGCCGAGAAGGCGCTCGGCAAGCACGCGATCCGCGCCCAGGACCGCTCCGGTTTCGTCGTCAACGCGCTGCTGATCCCCTACCTCCTCTCCGCGATCCGGATGTTCGAGTCGGGTATCGCGAGCCGCGAGGACATCGACAACGGCATGGAGATGGGCTGCGCCCACCCGATGGGCCCGCTGAAGCTGTCCGACCTGATCGGCCTGGACACGGTCGCCTCGGTGGCGCAGAGCATGTACGACGAGTACAAGGAGCCGCTGTACGCCGCTCCCCCGCTGCTCCAGCGCATGGTCGACGCGGGCCGCCTCGGCCGCAAGAGCGGCTCCGGCTTCTACACCTACGGCTGATCACACAACGTGACGCCCCGCGGGCCCGGCACCGGAACAGGTGCCGGGCCCGCGGCATTCACACACCGTGTGCGCAGTGGGCCCGCATATGCCTGTCGCACACTCTCCCCACACGCCCACCAGGCGAGTTCACTCATCATGCGCATGCAAGGGACGTGAGACGACTACGGAAAGGAGCGGTCCGTGACCGCCGATCCCGAGCATTCCGTCGCCCGAGGAGAGCTCGCAGAGTTACGACGCCGGCTCGATGTGGCCTACGCCCGCGTCGAGGGCGGGCTGGCACTGCTCGCCCACCGCACCGAGGAGACCGCCAAGGAACTGGACGATCTGAGCACCCGGCTGACCACCCTGGAACACGCCCGCTGGCCGCTGGCCTCGGTCGCGGCGCTCACCGCCGTGGGCGCCCTGGTCGTGGCGGTCTGGCAGGCGCTGGCGCGTTAGCCCACGGTGTCCTGACCGAGCCTGAGGTGGTGCAGTAACAGCAGCGCGGCCGCCATGTTGGCGGCCGGGACCTCGCCGCGGGCGACCAGATCGGGGACGAGCTTGAGGGGGACCCATTCCCTGCGGTCCGACTCGAAGTCGTCCACGGGGTGCCCGATGTACTCACCCTCGTCCGCCCAGTAGATGTGGTGCCGGGCGTCGGTGAGTCCGTTGGACGGTTCCACGCTCATGAGGTGGCGCAGGGGTCCCGGCCGCCAGCCCGTCTCCTCCTCCAGTTCCCGGGCGGCCGCCACGGCGATGTCCTCGCCGTCCTCGACGACGCCCGCCGCGAGTTCCCATCCCCAGCTGTCGGTGATGAAGCGGTGGCGCCACAGGAGGAGGACCTCATTGGCCTCGTTCACCACGGTGGCCACGGCAACGGGCCGCAGCCGTATCAGGAAGTGGTCGAGATGCCGTCCGTCCGGCAACTCGACATCCGCGAGATTGACGCTGAACCAGCGGTTTTCATACACAGTCTGTTCGCTCTGTTTCGTCCACTGCACGGTTCTGCCACCTTCCGCCGAGTAAGTGGCAATATCGCAGCAGGAGCGGTCCGACAGCAGGCGCATGCCGAGCAGCTCGCACAGCGGCGGCAGGCGCAGTGGCCGTCGGAGGTGGTCACAGCGGTACGCGCAGTGCTCCGTCGATGAGTTCGGCGGCCTCGGCCGTGCCCGTGCCGCCGCTGCGCGCCAGATGCTCGCGTACCGCCCGGAGTCTGTCGCGCAGCCGCTGGGACTCCATTCCGCGGGCCTGCTCGGCCATCTCCACCGCGGTCGCCACCGCCTTCTCGGCGTTGCCCTGGCGCAGTTCGACGGTGCTGAGCATGGCGAGCCGGTGCACTCGTCCCCGGTCGTGCGCCGGGGTGTCCACCGCGGCCGCGGCGTGCTCTCCGGCGGCCGCCAGTTCACCGAGGCTGAGCAGGGCCTCCGCGACCTGGACGTTGACGAGGCCGGGCTGGACGTAGCCGGTCTCGTCGGGCTCGTACCCGCGCCGGATGCGTTCGGCGGCCGACTCGGCCCGCCGGATGCACGACAGGGCGCTCGTGCCGTCGCCGAGATGGGCGTACGCCTTGGCCTGCATCGCGTACAGATCGGACGCCAGGGCCGGTGTGATGTGCTTGCCCGCGGTACGCAACGCGGCCTCCGCGAAGGCGACGGCCTGGCGGTACTCCCGCATGAACAGCGACTGGTTGACGAGCAGCGCGATCACATAGGCGCCCAGTCCACGGTCACCGCTCGCCTTGGCCAGGCGCAGCGCCTGATGGAAGTAGCGCTGGGCGAGGCCGTGCGCGTCGGAGTCGTAGGCGCAGATGCCGGCGACGGCTACCAGTCCGCCGGTGGCGCGGTGCAGCTGGCGGCCGGTGGCGTCGGTGTAGCTGCCGCGCAGCAGCGGCGCCGCCTCGGAGTTGAGGAAGCCGACGATCCGGGTGCGCGTCGCCACCCCGCCCGCCTTGCGGTACATCTGCTCGTAGTGCGTGCGGGCCGAGCGCAGCATCTCGATGTCGGCCGGGGTGACCCGGTGCCGGCCGCCGCGGGAGACGTCCACGTCCTCGGGCGGGTTCTCCCACTCCCACACGGGCATCACGGCGGGCGTTCCGGTGACGGCGGGAGCGCCGAGGACGTGCGGGCGCTGCTGCTCGTCGGAACGCCACAGGGCCGTGGCGCGTTCGACGAAACCGGACAGGGAGGTGCCGTGGGTGCCGGCCTGCTCCCCCGATACGCCGAGTCCGATGTCGTCCAGCGTGACCGGCCGGTGCAGACGCGCGGCAAGCACCTCGCAGATCAGGTCGGGCACCTGGCCCCGCGGTCGCTGGCCCTTCAGCCAGCGCGCCACGGCGGTGTGCTCGTAGCGCAGCGCGAGTCCGCGTGCCCGCCCGGCCTGGTTCACATGTGCCGCCAGCCCGGCATGCGATATCCCCGCCTCGTCCAGGATCGCGTCGAGCAGAGTGTTGGGCTGCATGGGATGGCCCCCCAGGTGGCTCGGTGCCGACAGCGTAGTGAATCCGCCTTCACACGGGGTGTGAACGGAGTGCGCGAATCCGCGCTGTGCGCGCACTGTCGCGGAGAGTTCCCGACCGGTTGACTGAAATGCCTCGCAAGAGGCCGGCCGGGCCGCCGGCTCCCCCTCGTAAAGTGCGGCGGCCCTCATCCGCGCCGTCCGCCACGCCGCCTGCCCGACACTCCGTGGCGGGGCGGACGGCGGGCCGACGCCGGAGCAGGAGCGAGGGCCGGCCCGCCGTCCGGCGTACGCCCTGGTGCCGTGGCAGGCAACGTTCGCCCGTCAAGGAGCGGCGTCCGGTGCGTGCTCTCGGTGTGCCGGCCGGAAGTCCTCGTACTGGACGTACTTGGACTTTCGGCCGGTGCGGCGAGAGTACGTGCCGGGCGTCGCGACGGGGCGAACGTTGCCTGCCGCGGCACTAGGGGCGCGTGCCGGCCGCGCGTGCGGGTCCGCGGGGCCCCGAAGCCCTTCTGGGGTGGCGTTCGTTGCGCACCACCAGGAAGGCCACGTCGTCGGTGGGGCTGCCCGCCGCGTGCCGCAGCAGGCGGGTGAAGACGGCACCCAGGACGGACTGCGGCGTGGCGGCGCCCTCCCGCACGGCCTCGCTGAGCGCCTGCGGCAGCGGAAAGAACCGGCCATCGGCGTCACGGGCGTCCTCCGCGCCGTCCGTGTAGAGGAACAGCGTCTCCCCGGGGCGCAGTTCGCCGCAGCGCACGACGGGCAGATCGGCCGGCAGCGGGAACGAGCCGAGCGGCGGGAGGGGATCGGTGCGGGCGAGCGGCTCGACCCGGGTGCCGAGCAGCCGGTACGGCCAGGGGTGCCCGCAGTTGAGCGCGCGCACCTCGCCCTCGCGCCGGATCTCCAGCAGCAGGACGGTCACGAACTCCTCGGCGGCGAACCCGTCGGGGTCGGCCTCGAATCCGGAGGGCGGCCCGGCGCGGGTCCGCTCGCGCAGATGCCGGGCGAGCGCACGCTCCAGTCGGCGTGCCACGGCGCCGAGTTCGGGCTCGTCGTGCACCGCCTCGCGGAAACTGCCGAGGACGGCGGCGACGGTCCCGATGGCGGCGATCCCGTGCCCGCGGACGTCGCCCATCACCACCCGCACACCGTGTTCGGTGGCGATCACCTCGTACAGATCGCCGCCCACGGAGGCGCAGCGGTCGGCGGAGAGCTGGGCGGCGGCCAGGTTCAGTCCGTCGACGCGCGGGGGCAGCGGGCGCAGCAGCGCGCTCTGGGCGGCGCCCGCGACCCGGCGGGCCTGCCTCAGCTCACGCAGCAGTGTCCGCCTCACATGCAGGACGAGCCCGGTACCGACGGCGAAGAACACGGCACTGGTGACGATCCGCGCACCCCACCCGGTCTGCTGGGCCATCGGGCAGGACAGTTTGTACGTGATCGCCACGGCCCCCCACAGGGTGGGCGGACCCAGGGCGAGCACCCGGCGGGACGTCCTCCGGGACCGTGTGCGACGGGCAGCCCCGGACCTGATGCGGATCATGTCGAAGGCCCCCCAAGTAGGCCGTGACAGCGCAGACGGACGGGCCTCGAAAGGCCGGTCCGATTCTGTCGACCGCACGACCCGGGCGGCGAGGATCATCGGGAAGTCCCACCCGAACGAGTGAGCTGCCCACCCCTGCCGACCACGGCGCGGGGGGCCGCGCGCCTCGGCCGCGGAGATCCCGCGGCCGAGTGGTGGGCGCGCAGCCCCCCGCGGCCGTGCTAGCTGCGCAGCTCGGCGCCCGTGCGCTCGGCGGCGAGGGCCACCGCGGCGTCGCGCGCGGCGGACGCCTCGTCGACGGTGAGCGTGCGGTCCCCGGCCCGGAACCGCAGCGCGTACGCCAGCGACTTCCGCCCGCGGCCGAGCTGCTCCGCGTTCTCGTAGACGTCGAACAGCCGGATGGACTCCAGCAGTTCGCCGGCGCCCTCACGCAGGGCGGCCTCGACGTCCGCGTGCGGCACGGTCTCCTCCACGACGAGCGCGACGTCCTGCGTGGCGACCGGGAAGGTGGAGATGCCCGGTGCCTGCGGGGTGCCGTGGCCGGCCTCCTCCACCGCGTCCAGGTTCAGCTCGGTCGCACAGGTGCGGGCGGGCAGACCGAACGCCTTCACGACCCGGGGGTGCAGCTCGCCGGCGTGGCCGACGACCCGCTCGGTGCCGTCGGCGACGACCACCAGCTCGGCGCAGCGGCCCGGGTGCCACGGCCCGTACTGCCCCTTGCGGACGAGCAGCTCGGCACCCGCCTCACGGGCGACCGCACGGGCCGCCTCCACGGCGTCGGCCCAGTCGGCGGGCCGGCCCTTGCCCCACCAGCCGGCCTGTTCGCGCGCGCCCGTCATGACGACGGCAACATGGCGCGGCTGCTCGGGCAGCACGGCGTTCAGCGACGCGATCTCCTCGTCGGTGGGACGCCGGTCCACCGGCAGGTGGCCGGCGGCCCGCGACTCCTCGCGCGGCAGGAAGACCAGTCCGGTCTCGAACAGCGCGAGATCGTGGCTGCCGCGGCCGTCGTTGCGGCGCAGCGCGCCGAGCAGGCCCGGCAGCAGCGACGTGCGCAGCGCCGGCTCCTCGTCGTTGAGCGGGTTGACCAGCTTCACGACACGGCGGGCGGGGTCGGCGGCGTCGAGGCCGAGCTGGTCGAAGACCTGCTCGCTGACGAACGGGTAGTTCGGCGCCTCCACGTAGCCGGCGCCGGCCAGGGCCCGGCCGACCCGGCGGTGCAGTCGCTGCCGGTGGGTCAGGCCGCGGCCCGAGGGGGGCTTGGGCAGCGTGGAGGGCAGGTTCTCGTAGCCCTCCAGGCGGATGACCTCTTCGGCGAGGTCGTTCCGCTCCAGGAGGTCGGGCCGCCAGGACGGCACGGTGACGATCAGCTCGTCCTGGCCGTAGACGTCGCAGCCGATCTGCTGAAGGCGGCGCACGACGGTCTCACGGCCGTACTCGACGCCCGCGACCTTGTCCGGGTGGTCGGCGGCGACCGTGACGGTGTGCGGCGCGGACGGGGTGATGACCTCGGTGACGCCCGCCTCGGCGGTGCCGCCCGCGAGCAGGACGAGCAGGTCGACGGTGCGCTGGGCGGCGGCCGAGGCGGCCTCCGGGTCCACGCCCCGCTCGAAGCGCCGGGACGCCTCGGAGGACAGCTTGTGGCGGCGGGCCGTGCGCGCGATGGAGACGGCGTCGAAGTGCGCCGCCTCGATCACCACGTCCGTGGTGCCGGCCTCGGCCTGCGCGGCGGTGTCCATGCCGTCCTCGGGCTGGACGTGGTCGGCGATCTCGGTGTTGGCGCCGCCCATGACACCGGCGAGCCCGATCGGACCGCGCTCGTCGGTGATGACCAGGTCCTCGGCGTGCAGACGGCGCTCGACGCCGTCGAGGGTGACGAGCTTCTCGCCCTCCTCGGCCCGGCGCACACCGATCGTGCCCTGGACCAGGTGACGGTCGTAGGCGTGCAGCGGCTGGCCGAGCTCCATCATCACGTAGTTGGTGACGTCGACGGCGAGCGAGATCGGGCGCATGCCGACCTTCTGGAGCCGGCGCCGCAGCCAGATCGGGGAGCGGGCCTCGGGGCGCAGACCGCTGACCGTGCGGGCGGTGAAGCGGTCGCAGCCGAGCGGCTCGGAGACCTTGACCGGGTAGCCGTACGCGTTGGGCGCCGGTACGTCCAGCAGGGCCGGGTCGCGCAGCGGCAGGCCGTAGGCGACGGCGGTCTCGCGGGCGACGCCGCGGATGGACAGGCAGTCGCCGCGGTTGGCGGTGACGGCGATGTCGAGCACCTCGTCGATCAGTTCGAGCAGCTCGATCGCGTCCTTGCCGACCTCGGTCTCGGGCGGCAGCACGATGATGCCCTTGGTGCCGTCGTCGCCCATGCCCAGCTCGTCGCTGGAGCAGATCATGCCGTGCGAGTTGCGCCCGTAGGTCTTGCGCGCGGAGATCGCGAAGCCGCCGGGCAGCACGGCGCCGGGCAGCACCACGACGACCTTGTCGCCGACGGCGAAGTTGCGGGCGCCGCAGACGATCTCCTGGGGCTCACCGGTGCCGTTGGCGGTGCCGACGTCGACGGTGCAGAAGCGGATCGGCTTCTTGAAGCCGTCCAGTTCCTCGATGGTCAGCACCCGGCCGACGACCAGGGGGCCCTTGAGTCCGTCGCCGAGATGCTCGACGGTCTCGACCTCCAGACCGGCCGAAATGAGCTTGGCCTGCACGTCACGACCGGTCTCCGTCTCCGGCAGGTCGACGTACTCCCGCAGCCAAGAAAGCGGGACCCGCATCAGATCTCCATCCCGAACGGCCGGGTGAACCGGACGTCACCCTCGACCATGTCTCGCATGTCCTCGACGTTGTGGCGGAACATCAGCATCCGCTCGATGCCGAACCCGAAGGCGAATCCGCTGTACTTCTCCGGGTCGACGCCGCAGGCGGTGAGCACCCGCGGGTTGACCATGCCGCAGCCGCCGAGCTCGATCCAGCCCTCGCTGGAGCAGGTGCGGCAGGGCCGGTCGGGGTTGCCGACGGACTCGCCGCGGCAGACGTAGCACACCATGTCCATCTCGGCGGACGGCTCGGTGAACGGGAAGAAGTTCGGCCTGAGCCGGGTCTTCATGCCCTCGCCGAACAGCGACTGCACCATGTGGTCCAGGGTGCCCTTGAGGTCGGCCATGGTCAGGCCCTCGTCGACGGCGAGCAGCTCGACCTGGTGGAAGACCGGGGTGTGGGTCGCGTCCAGCTCGTCGGTGCGGTAGACGCGGCCGGGGCAGATCACGTAGACCGGCAGCTCGCGCTCGAGCAGGGAGCGGATCTGCACCGGCGAGGTGTGGGTGCGCAGCACCACGCCCGAGTCGCCGGAGCCGTCCGGGCCCTCGACGAAGAAGGTGTCGGCCTCGCCGCGGGCCGGGTGGTCCGGGCCGATGTTCAGCGCGTCGAAGTTGAACCACTCGGCCTCGGCCTGGGGGCCCTCGGCGACCTCGTAGCCCATGGCCACGAAGACGTCCTCGATGCGCTCCGACAGGGTGGTGAGCGGGTGGCGGGCACCGGCCGGCACGCGGTCGTACGGCAGCGTGACGTCGACCCCCTCCTCGACCAGCACGCGTGCGTCGCGCTCGGCCTCCAGCTCGCCCTGGCGGGCGGCGAGGGCCTTGTTCACCGCGCCGCGGGCCTGGCCGACGCGCTTGCCGGCGTCGGCCTTGGCGTGCGGGGGCAGGGCGCCGATCTCGCGGTTGGCGAGGGCCAGCGGGGAGGCACCGCCGGTGTGGGCGACCTTGGCCTCCTGGAGCGCGTCGAGGGAGTCCGCGGCGGCGAAGGCGGCGAGCGCCCCGTCCCGCATGCGCTCGATCTCTTCCGGTTTCAACGCCTCGACCTCGACAGGGTCGTACGACTTATTCGGTGCCGACATCTCTTCCCGTGCTTCCGATTGGCTGGCTGGAGGTCCCCGTCACCGACTCTGTGGGCCGTCCGCGGGACACAAAGGTGCCAAAGGCCGAGTCTAACGGGGTGGAGGTGTCCGAATGCGCCCGTGGGCCGCTCAGGCGAGATACGCCGGTGCGCTCACGGGCAACGTAAATCGGAACTCGGCGCCGCCGCCGGTGGCGCGGCCGACCGTGATGGTGCCGCCGTGGGCCTCGACGATGCCCTTGACGATGTACAGCCCAAGGCCCGTGCCGCCGCGTCTGCTGCCCCGCCAGAAGCGGGTGAAGACGCGGTTCATGGATTCCTCCGGGATGCCGGTGCCCTCGTCGCTCACCGTGACCGACGTGCCGGCGTCCTCGCCCTCGCGGGGGGACGCCGACGGTGTGATGTCGATGGTGACGGTTCCCTCACCGTGGCGCACGGCATTTTCGATGAGGTTGCTCAGCACCTGGTCGACCTTGTCGGGGTCGGCCCACAACGTGGGCAGCGGCTGCTCGACACGGAGCAGGAACCGGTCGGCGTCCAGCCCCGCGGCGACGTACGCCTGGATGTGCCGGCCGACGGCCGCGCCGATGTCGACGGGCTGGCGGCGCACCTCCAGCCGTCCGGAGTCGATCCGGGAGATGTCGAGGAGCTCGGCGATGAGGCGGGTGACCCGGTCCGCGTCGGCGTCGACCGTCTCCAGCATCAGCCGCTTCTGGTCGTCGGTGAACCGCTCCCACTTGGCCAGCAGGGTCGCGGTGAACCCCTTGACGGATGTCAGCGGTGAGCGCAGCTCGTGGGCGACGGTGGCGATCAGCTCGGCGTGGCTGCGCTCGGTGCGGCGTCGGGCCTCGGTGTCGCGCAGCGAGACCACGACGCGGCGGACGGGGCCGGTGGGCTCGGCGCGCAGGTAGCGGGCCGACACGAGGACCTCACGGCCGCCGGGCAGCAGCAGGTTGCGCTCGGGCTGGCGGACCCGGATCGCCAGCCCGCCGTACGGGTCGGTCAGCTGCCACCAGCGGCGGCCCTCCAGGTCCTCTAACGGCAGGGCCTTCTCCAGGCGCCGGCCGAGTGCCTCGGCGGCGGGGATCGCGGTGATGCGTTCGGCGGCGGCGTTGAAGCAGATCACGTGCCCGTGCTCGTCCGCGACGACGAGCCCGTCGGGCAGATCGTCGGAGTCGACGCCGAGCTCGGCGCACTCGACGGGCGGCCGGGACGCGAGTGATCGCCGCGTCCGGCGTGCTCCCGGTGCGCTGCTCGTGCCGATACTCATCCCCGTACCCCACCTCTCAGACGGCGCAGGGCCCCGAGCTGGCCACCCTACTAGCTGTCGGTGACTGTGCGGCAGCCTCCGGAGGCGCGCTGTGCACGGGCCGACGCGTAGAGACATACGGCCGCGGCGGTGGCGAGGTTCAGGCTCTCGGCCTGTCCGTGGATCGGAACCCGTACGACGGCGTCCGCGAGGGCCCGGGTCTCCGTCGGCAGACCCCAGGCCTCGTTGCCGAAGACCCATGCGGTCGCGCCGCCCATGGTGCCCTTGTCCAGCTCCTCGTCGAGGTCGTGCTCGCCGGCCCCGTCGGCGGCGAGGATCCGCACCCCGGCGTCCTTCAGCCCGGCCACGGCCCGCTCGACGGGCACGCCCACGGCGACCGGCAGATGGAACAGCGAGCCCACGGAGGCCCGCACTGCTTTCGGGTTGTACAGGTCCACGGAGGCGTCGGTGAGCACCACGGCATCGGCTCCGGCGGCGTCGGCGCACCGCAGGACGGTGCCGGCGTTGCCGGGATCGCGGACGTGCGCGAGGACCGCGACGAGCCGCGGCCGGGCGGCGAGGATCTCTTCGAACGGCGTGTCGAGGAACCGGCAGACGCCGACGAGTCCCTGCGGGGTCACGGTCGTGGAGATGTCGGCGATGACCTCGTCGGAGGCGAGGTGGACACTGGCTCCGGTGTCCCGGGCGCGGCCGATGATGTCGGCGTAGCGGTCCGCGGCCTCGACGGTGGCGAACAGCTCGACGAGGACGTCCGGCTGCGCCCCGGCCTCCCGTACGGCCTGCGGCCCCTCCGCGAGGAACAGCCGCTCCTTGCCCCGGAAGTTCCGCCGGGCCAGCCGCCGCGCGGCCGACACACGGGGCGAGCGGGGGGAGATCAGCTCGGGCTGGGCGGGGGGCATCGTGTTCACCTTCGGTACGTTCCGGGTCTGGCTCTCCGCGGTTGCGGACACAGCAGGACCCGCAGACCGTGACGGCCTGCGGGTCCTTCAGTCACGTCGGCCGGGAGCCGGCGTCACGCGGCCTTCGGCGCGTTGACGTCGCTCGGCAGCGCCTTCTGGGCGACCTCGACGAGCGCGGCGAACGCACCGGCGTCGTTGACGGCCAGCTCGGCCAGGATCTTGCGGTCGACCTCGACGTTCGCGGCCTTCAGACCCTGGATGAAGCGGTTGTACGTGATGCCGTTCGCGCGGGCAGCGGCGTTGATGCGCTGGATCCACAGCTGGCGGAAGTCACCCTTGCGCTTC
This sequence comes from Streptomyces cadmiisoli, assembly GCF_003261055.1. NCBI lineage: Bacteria > Bacillati > Actinomycetota > Actinomycetes > Kitasatosporales > Streptomycetaceae > Streptomyces > Streptomyces cadmiisoli. The sequence goes on along the minus strand of NZ_CP030073.1, from coordinate 6,978,313 downwards.
TTGCGGTCGTTGTAGTTGTAGACCAGCGAGTGGGTGACCTGCTCCTTGGCCTTGCGGTACAGCCGCGAACGCTGACCGCGGTAGCCGGAGGCCTGCTCGAGGATCGCCCGGCGCTTCTTGTGGGCGTTGACTGCCCGCTTGACGCGTGCCACTTGTTAACTCCTTGTAGCGGGGCCGTGGTTGTCTTCACACGGCCCGGAATCGATGGGGTCCCGGTCCAGACGTACGACGCTCAGTGGCGCCCGTACGTCACTTGCCGAGAAGCTTCTTGATCTTCGCGGCGTCGCCCGGGGCCATCTCGGCGTTGCCGGTGAGGCGACGCGTCACGCGGGACGACTTGTGCTCGAGCAGGTGGCGCTTGCCGGCGCGCTCACGGAGCACCTTGCCGGAGCCGGTGACCTTGAAGCGCTTGCTGGCACCGCTGTGCGACTTGTTCTTCGGCATAGCGCCGTTCTCTCCTCGTCGGTGGCGCTCCGGTGCCCGGTCGCGAAAACCGGGCACGGTGGAGCGTCGCTCTTGTTTCGGTTGGATCCTCGAGGGCTTGCGCCCCCGGGGGGTCACGCCTCGGCGGCTGCCTCGGCAGGAGCCTCCGCGATCTCGGCGTCCCCGCCGGCTTCGGCCGCGTTCTGCGACTTGCCGGGGTTGGCCTTCGCTTCGGCCTTGCGGGCCTCCTGCGCCTGGCGGGCCTCGGCCATCGCCTCGGTCTTCTTCTTGTGCGGACCGAGGACCATGATCATGTTGCGGCCGTCCTGCTTCGGGTTCGACTCGACGAAACCGAGGTCCTGGACGTCCTCCGCCAGACGCTGCAGCAGTCGGTAGCCCAGTTCGGGCCGGGACTGCTCGCGACCACGGAACATGATCGTGATCTTGACCTTGTCGCCCTGCTTGAGGAACCGGACGACGTGACCCTTTTTGGTGTCATAGTCGTGCGGGTCGATCTTCGGCCGGAGCTTCATCTCCTTGATGACCGTGTGCGCCTGGTTCTTGCGCGCCTCACGGGCCTTCATGGCCGACTCGTACTTGAACTTCCCGTAGTCCATGAGCTTGCAGACGGGCGGACGGGCGTTCGCCGCGACCTCGACCAGGTCCAGGTCGTACTCCTGCGCAAGCTCCAGTGCCTTCGCGAGCGGCACAATGCCGACCTGCTCGCCACTGGGACCGACAAGTCGCACCTCGGGAACGCGAATCCGGTCGTTGATGCGGGGCTCGGCGCTGATGGATCCTCCTCGGTAGCACCACGCGACGGTCTGGCGGACAGCCGCGTAACGTCTCTGATCGTTAGACCTAACCGCGCCGAAGCAGAAAAAATGCCCCGGACGATCACAGGCGGGGGCTCCTCGAACTACCGGAGCGACCGCCGCGGTGACCGCGGGGCGCACATTCGGGCGGATGCCGTCGGATGGACGGGACCGCCTGACCGGTGACCCGCCGCCCGGGGGGCGGTCAGGTGGGAGTTCGAAAGCCTCCACTTGTAGGTCGGGCTCGTGGGCCGCCAGGCATACGGGTCCGACCGGTCGATACACGAGATTACCAGCTCGGGCCGGGAACGGCTAACCGAGGGCAACTGGGGCACGACCCCGACGTGCACCTATGGTGTGCGGCATGAGTGAGACCCCTCCTGACACACCCGACTTCGACGCCATGACCCGGGACATCGCCGAGGTCCCCGCGGTAGAGGTGATCGTCACGGTCGCCGTCAACCTGATGAGCGCCGCCGCCGTCAAGCTCGGCCTGACGGAGGACGGCGACCGGCACAAGGACCTGGACGAGGCCCGCAAGCTGGTGCACGCCCTGGCCGGCCTGCTCGACGCGAGCACCACCGAGATCAGCTCGTTCCACGCGGCGCCGCTGCGGGACGGCCTGAAGTCGCTCCAACTGGCGTTCCGCGAGGCCTCCGTGGTCGCGGACGAGCCGGGCCAGGGGCCGGGCGAGAAGTACACGGGCCCGGTGTACCGCTAGTACCCCAGGCGCTTCGGGGCCGACACCGCCTGTCGCGGTGCCGGCTCCGGCTCATCCGCGTACGTACAGGGGCTCGCCCGGTGGTGTCGTCCCGGCCGGCAGCAGTGCCAGGTCGAGGCCGCGCACCAGGCGGGCCCTCAGTGTCTCGTCGGCGGCCATGCGCTCGGCCACGGCGCGCGCGGTCGCGGCCGGGTCGGCGGCCGGGTCCGGGACGAGGGCCAGCGTGCCGTCCGCCCGCCCCGGTCCGAGGTGGGCGCTGACCACGCCCGGCTCGGCGGCGACCGCCGCGCGCACGGCGGCGACGACGGCGGGGTCGGCCAGCGGGTCCGCGCTCGTACGGCCCTCGGCGAGTGCCCGCAGGGCGGCCCCGGTCAGTTCGAACGGCACCGGACCGGCCAGGTCCAGCACGATCGTGTCCGCCTGCTCGTGGGCGGCCGCCCGGAGTGCCTGGTGCAGGGGCACGGCGACCGGCCGGGCGGCCGGGTCCCAGCGGGCCAGCGAGTCGGTGGACGTGAAGGCCGGCAGGGCGGTGCGGCCGCCGGCCTTCAGCGTCGGTACGGCCATGTCGCTGGTCTTCTCGCGGCGCAGCCCGTTCTCGTCCTCCCCGACCTCGCCGAGCACGGCCACGACGGGGACCAGCAGCCGGGCGCCGTCGAGCGCCGCCAGCACAGGTCCCACAGCGGTGCGGTCCTCGGCCCAGGCGGCGAGCGCCGCGCCCAGCCGGGGATCGGCGGAGCCGTCGTCGTCGGAGAAGCCGGAGTCGGGGATGTTCTTGTTCGCCACGGTCACCGACCCTATAGCGGGGTCGCGGGCGGGCTCGTGCGGGTGGCGGAAACACCGCCGTGACACGGTTCACCCGTTTCTCAGCCTTCGCTGACACAGATCTAACCCGCCGATAACTGGCCGCACAGGTGGCGCCCGCAGTATCGCGGGCATGCAGCCCGCCAGTACCCGCCCGCCCTGCCGCCGCACCGCCCGCCTTGCCGCCGTCGCCGGCCTCCTCGTGCTGGGCGCTGCCGCGACCGGGACCGTGTACGTACAGGCGCAGGCGCACTCCGGGGGGCGGGCCGTATCGTCGGCACCCACGGCATCGGCGTCGCACCGGGGGACGGCCCCCGCGAGCGGGGAGGCATCGTTGGAACCTGTGGCCCCGCCCACGAAGGAGGACCACGACGCGCTGCTCGCCGCGGCGATGAGGACGGTGGGCGTGGCGGACGGCGCGGACGTGTCGGTGGCCGTGCTCGACATGGACTCCGGCCGGTCCGCCGCCTACGGGGACGGCACGTTCGACACGGCGAGCATCGTCAAGGTCGACATCCTGGCGGCGCTGCTGCTCCAGGCCCAGGACGCGGGGCGGCGTCTCACGGCGGCCGAGCGGGCGTACGCCACCGCGATGATCGAGCACAGCGACAACGACTCGGCGTCGGCCCTGTGGGAGGCCGTGGGACGGGCCGCGGGGCTCGACTCCGCCAACGAGCGGTTCGGACTGACGGGGACCTCCGGGGGCGACGGCACGCTGTGGGGGCTGACGCAGACGACCGCCGCCGACCAGTTGCGGTTGCTCGGGCAGGTGTTCGGGGACGACTCGGTGCTGGACACCGCCTCTCGGACGTACCTCAAGGGGCTGATGAAGGGGATCGCCGCCGGTCAGCGGTGGGGTGTCTCGGCGGTGGCGGACGGCACCGGGTGGGCGCTGAAGAACGGCTGGCTGCCGCGCAGCGCCACCGGGCTGTGGGACATCAACAGCATCGGACGCGTGACGGTCGACGGTCGCGACTACCTGGTCGCGGCGCTGTCGCAGGGCAACGCGACGAAGGAGGCGGGGGTGACGCTGGTGGAGGCGGCGGCGCGGGCGGCGGTGTCGGTGTTCACCGGGGACGCCACGGCTCGGGCGTCGGCCTCCGCCGGGGCGTCCTGAACCGCGGCACTAGAACGGGCGGTGGATGCGGCGGCCGCGCCACAGGACGACCGCGGTGACCAGCAGCACGACGCCGGCGCCGCCCGCGAGCGGGGCGGCCAGGTCCGTGGCGCCGTCGTCGGAACCGCCGGTGTCCGGGCCGGAACCGAAGTACTTCTCGCCGTACGCCGCGGAGTGCAGGTCCTGCGGCTTCAGACGCGCGGCCTCCTCGATGGCGGCGGCCGGGTCGATGAAGCCGAAGCCGCGCGAGTCGTCGCGGCCGTCGGCCGGGGCGTTGCGGGCGGTGTCCTCGAGGAGCCGCTTGATCTGCGCCGGGGTCAGGCCCGGGTGGGCGGCCTTGACCAGGGCGACGGCGCCGGAGACGAAGGCCGCGGCGGCGCTGGTGCCCCAGCCCTCGTAGTACCTGCGGTCGGGGTCGGCGATGACGACGTCCACCCCGGGGGCGCTGACCGTGGCGTACCAGCGGCGGGTGGAGAAGGAGGCGCGGGTGCCGTAGCGGTCGACGGCGGTCGCGGCGATGACACCCGGGTAGGCGGCCGGGTAGGAGACGCGGTCGCCCTTCTCGCCGCCGTTCCCGGCCGAGGCGACGACGACGGCGCCTTTCTTCAGGGCGTACTGGACGGCCTCGTCCTCGACCGGCTCGGGGTGCGCGGAGGCGGAGTCGTCGCCGAGGGACAGGTTGATCACGTCGGCGCCGTGGTCGGCGGCCCAGCGGATGCCCTCGGCCAGGGCGTTGCCGCGGCTCTTGCGGGCCTTGGCGCGGGCCGGGTCGCCGTCCTCCAGGATCACCCGGACGGGCAGGATCTTCGCCTCGGGGGCGATGCCGAGGACGCCGTCGGCGCCGCCGGGACCATGGCCGTGACCCGCGATGATCCCCGCCATCGCGGTGCCGTGCCGGGCCCACGGGGGGTCGTCCTGCGTCGCGCCGAAGCCCACCATGTCCTTGCCGGGCAGCACGTTGCCCGACAGGTCGGGGTGGTCGGCGTCGACGCCGGTGTCCAGGACCGCGACGGTGATGCCCTCGCCCTTGGTGGTCTGCCAGGCCTCCGTGGTGTGCATCGCCTCCAGGGCCCACTGCTGGGCCCGTATGCCGTCGGCGTGCGCGGCGGTGGGCGGGAGCAGCGCGACGGACGCGGCGACGAGGACGGCCAGCAGTCCCGCGCTCCGGGTCGCGGCGGACGGCCTGACGGCCGCGGCGGGCTTCATGAGGGCCGCTCCGAGGACGAGGTGACGGACTTGCGCAGGCCGCGCTCCACCCGGTCGGCGAGGCCCTTCGCCTCGTGGCCGAGGCCGGCCTGGCCGACGGCGGTGGTGACGCCGGAGCGCATGGCCTCCGCGGCGGACTGGGGGTCGTCGACGACGCGTGCGTCGGCCCAGCCGGAGACGGCGTAGACGACGACGGGGGCGTCGGTGAGGACGGAGACGGTCCACGAGGCGCGCTGCTCGTCGCCGAAGCCGGCGGCGAGGGTGCCCTTCGCCGCGTACGGGCGCGGCATCAGATCGGGACGGCGCCCGAGCGCCTCGTCCTCGAAGCGGGCCTCCAGGGAGCGCATTCCGGTGGCGTCCGCCTTGGTGAACAGCAGGCCGACGGTGGTGACGTGGCTGCGGGTGGCGTCGGTGTAGGTGGCGCGCAGCAGGCGCCGGCAGCCGACCGGGGCGAGGGCCTTGCGCAGCAGCGGGTCGAAGGCGTCCGCGCAGCCGCTGTCGGGCGCGACGGCGATACGGGTCCAGACCCGGTCGGCGCCTCCGGGGCCGGCGCCGTCGCCCCGCACGGTGGGCGGGAACAACTGGTCGACCGGAACGCTGTGCCACAGGCTTCCGGCGGTCGCGAAGGCTCCCCGCGCTCCGGTCTCGCCCGAGTCGCCGATCAGCCAACTCCCCGTCGCGGCGCCCCCGATGAGACCCAGCCCGAGAACCACGCAGGCGGTGGCCGCGACGGTCCGGCCGCGCACCCGCGCGCCGATCGGCCGCGCCCGCACGTGCTCGTCGTAGCCCTCGGGCTCGCCGAGGGTGACGACGGGGCGCTGGGGCGCGGGCGGAGCGGCGTTCCACGACAACGCGGGGTTCGGGGACAGGGAGGTGGGGTGCTCCGCCGGGGCGGGGCGGTGTGCGGGTCCGGTCGGCGCGGCCTCGTACCGCTGCCCGGGCTCGGTGGGCCGGCCCGTGTACGGCACCGACGGATGCCGTCCGGGTTCGGCGGGGGCGGCCGGCGTGTGCCGGAAGCCTTCGGGGGCCGGTGCGGGAGCCTGGTCGGCCGGGACGCGGCGCAGACGCCGCGTCGTCTCGGACGACGCCTCGGAAGGCGCCACCGTCGGCCGAGGCGGCACGGCCCGGCCACCCGGCCCACCGGGCTCCGACGGGAACGCGGGGCGCGCGGGCGGGTCCGCGGGGCGCGCCGGGGCGATCGCGGGCCGTGCGGGCCCGGTGGGAGGGCGGGTCGGAGCGGGCGGAGGGCTGCCCGCTCCGGGCGCCTCACCGGGCCCACCCGCCGACCGAGGCGGCATGCCGCTCGGCCCGTCCGGGTCCCACGGGGGCGCCGGGCGCGAAGGCGGGGACGGCCGGGTGCCGGGGGGCGCGGGCGGTGCCGGACGGCTGCCTGGGCGCCGCGGCGTGTCGGTGGGTGCGGCGGTCTCCGCCGCCGGACTCTCGCGGCGGGCGGGCCTGCCCGGTCCGCCGCCCGGACGAGGCGGCACATCCCCGGAAACGGCCGGCCCCACCGGTCCAACAGGACGTGCGGGCGCGCTCGGTCGGCCGCCCGGACGAGGTGGCACATCCGCGGAAACGGCCGGCCCCACCGGTCCCACAGGACATGCGGGCGCGCTCGATCGGCCGCCCGGACGAGGCGGCACATCCGCGGAAACGGCCGGCCCCACCGGTCCACCGGGGCGGGCCGGCACGTTCGGTCGGCCGTCGGGCCTCGGCGGAAGGCCCTCGGCGACCGCCGAACCCGCCGGCCCTTCAGGGCGTGCGGGAGCACCCGGGCGACTGCCCGGACGCGGCGGTACCTGGCCCGGCACCGCGCGACCCGCCGCGCCTCCGGGGCGGGCGGGCACCGTCGGACCGTCGGCGGGGCGTGGTGGCGCGCCCGCGGGCGCGGAACCCGACGCATCCCCGAGGCCGGCCGGCACCGTCGGACCCTCGGCCGGGCGTGGTGGCGCGCCCGCGGGAGCTGGACCCGACACACCTCCGGGGCGGGCGAGCGAGGGCGGAGCGTCGGCGGGGCGTGGTGGGGCTTGGGGAGGCGTCGTGTCGGAGGTGCGGCCGGTCGTCGGCGGTGCGTCCGGGAAGCGGGCCGAGGCGGGGGGCGGGGGCGGGGTGAAGGGGGCGGTCCGCCGGGCGCCCGCGGAGGGCGGGGTGCGGAACGCCGGGTAGCGGGTGGGCGGGTCGTCCGCTCGTCCCTGCTCCGGTACCGCGGGCCCGTCCGGCTCGGCCGCGGGCGTCGGTGAGGTCGCCGGGTCGGCGGGAGGCGACGGGCGGTCCGGCTCGTCACGGCCGGCGTCGGCGCGGGCGTCCGCGGGGTCCGGCGCACGAGGCGGGCGGGGCGGCGTGGGCGGACGGGGCGGAACCGGGGCGTGCCGCGCGTCCGTGCTCATCCGCCCCCCGCTTCGTCGTCTGCGGGCCCGTTGCCGTATGCGGACCCCTCGTCCAGTCGCACGCATACCCGCAGCCGCCCGCCGGCATCCCGGCGCGGGCGGCGCGCGGAGTGGTGCCTCCGTGCGTGCGCGTCACTCTACGGGTTGGCCGCGGTCCGGCGGGAACCAGTCCACGAGCCCGGGGCATCTGCCCGGAACATCCCCCTACCCTGCGGTAATCGGGTCTGGCAGGCTGCCGTCATGACTGCGCGCGCCGCCGACCGGGCCCGTTACGACCGGGCCACCGCCCATCTCGACGCCCCTCTCGCGATCGTGGACCTGGACGCCTTCGACGCCAACGCGGACGATCTGGTCCGGCGGGCGGGCGGGAAGCCGATCCGCGTCGCCAGCAAGTCCGTCCGCTGCCGTGCCCTGCTCGAACGGGTGCTGGCCAAGGACGGTTTCACGGGCGTCATGTCCTTCACGCTGGCCGAGTCGCTGTGGCTGGCCCGGTCCGGGTTCGAGGACGTCCTGCTCGCCTACCCCTCGGCCGACCGCGCCGGGTTCGCCGAACTGACCGGCGATCCCAAACTGGCCGCCGCCGTCACGGTGATGATCGACGACCCCGCCCAGCTGGCCCTGATCGACGAGTCCAGGGCCGGCGGTCGCGAAGTCGTGCGGGTCTGCCTGGAGTTGGACACCTCGCTGAAGCTGCTCGGCGGACGGGTGCGCGTCGGGGCCCGTCGTTCGCCGCTGCACTCCCCCGCCCAGGTCGCCGACATGGCGCGGGCGGTGGCCCGTCGGCCGGGGTTCGAGGTCGTGGGGATCATGGCGTACGAGGGCCACATCGCCGGTGTCGGGGACTCGGTCGCCGGGCGTCCGGTGCGGTCGCGCGCCGTCCGGCTGATGCAGTCCGCCGCGCGCCGGGAGCTCGCCGAACGGCGCGCCGCGGTGGTGCGCGCGGTGCGGGCCGTGGTGCCGGGTCTGGAGTTCGTCAACGGCGGTGGCACGGGCAGCGTGCAGCACACCGCGGCGGAGGACGTGGTCACCGAGATCGGTGCCGGGTCGGGGCTGTACGTGCCGCGGCTGTTCGACAACTACACGTCCTTCAGCGGCCGCCCGTCGGCGCTGTTCGCCCTGCCGGTCGTGCGCCGGCCCGGGGTGGGGGTGGTGACGGTGCTGGGTGGCGGTTACCCGGCGTCCGGTGCCGCCGGGGCGGACCGCCTGCCGGTGCCCTGCCTGCCCGAGGGGCTGCGCTACGACCCGCAGGAGGGGCCCGGCGAGGTGCAGACGCCGCTGCTGGGCTCTCCCGCGGACGATCTGCTGATCGGCGACAAGGTGTGGTTCCGGCACGCCAAGGCCGGTGAGCTGTGCGAGCGGTTCGACGCGCTGTCCCTGGTCGAGGGCGACCGGGTGACGGCGACGGTCCCGACCTACCGGGGAGAAGGCCGTACGTTCCTGTAGGGAGCGGAGGGCCGTCCGTGCCTCCGGGGGCGCGGAGGGCGGCTCGGTCCGCCGGTGGTCAGCTCGACGGGCCGATGCTGCTGCCCACACCGCCGCCGTCCGTGTCGCCGACCGGCCGGATCCCCTTGGTGATGCGGTCCATGTCGGCCAGCGGCGGGCCGTCCTCGCCCGCGTCGAAGACATAGCGCACGATGACGGGTGACTCGGTGCCGGCGCTGGACTGGAAGGCGAGGGACTGCACGTACCCGCCGGGGCCTTCGGCGGTGGTCACCCGCCAGCGCACGAAGTACCCGGCACGGCCCGCGACCGCGACCGGGCCGGAGGCGACGAGCCGGTGGGACTCGATGCCGCCGTAGGGGCGGCGGCCGACGACGTCGCGGTCGTAGGCCTCGTCGGCCGCGTCCTCGATGTCCGCCTCGGCCAGGAGCTCGGGGGACGTCTCGTCGTTGACGGTGACCGTGCGCGAGATGACCATGCCGTGGCGGCAGAAGCCGCCGTCGCCGGGGCAGTCGTAGGTGCCGTCCGTGGTCATCATGACGTTGTCCGTGGTGACGTTCTCCGGGGGGACCCAGCCGTCGAGCAACGGCAGGGTGATGCCGTTGAGTTCGTCGGTGACGGCGTCCGGATCCCCGGCGGGCGGTTTTGCGGCGGGCGAGGACGGCGACGGCGAGTGCGTGGTGCCGATCGAGGCGGTGGCGGGTCCCGGGCCGGCCTCCGCCCCGCTGCCGCCGGTGTCCTCGTCACCGCCGCGCAGGACGACCGCTCCCATGACGACGGCGGCGACCAGGACCGCTCCGGCGGCGCCGAGGGCTACGGCCCGGTTGCGCCGGGACGCTCCGCCCGCGGCCGGCGGCCGCCCCGCGACCGGCTGCCCCGGCGCCTCGGGCGAGCGGCGGTGCTCGGTCCAGGCCGTGCCGTCCCACCGGCGTTCGAGGTGCGGGGCCGACGGGTCGCGGTACCAGCCGGGTGGGGGCGACATGCTCATCCCGGCACTGTAGGCCGACTTCTACAGCGGCGTGACGTACGCCCCGGAGATCCCGCCGTCCACCAGGAAGTCGGTGGCGTTGACGAACGAGGAGTCGTCGCTGGCCAGGAACGCGACCGCGGCGGCGATCTCCTCGGCCCGGGCGAACCGGCCGAGCGGGATGTGCACGAGCCGGCGCGCTGCGCGCTCGGGGTCCTTGGCGAACAGCTCCCGGAGCAGCGGGGTGTCGACCGGCCCCGGGCACAGGGCGTTCACGCGGATGCCCTCGCGGGCGAACTGCACGCCGAGTTCGCGGGACATCGCGAGCACCCCGCCCTTGGACGCGGTGTACGAGATCTGCGAGGTGGCCGCGCCCATGCGGGCGACGAAGGAGGCGGTGTTGATGATGGATCCGCGGCCCTGGCGGCGCATGTAGGGGATGGCGGCCTTGCAGCAGAGGTAGACGGAGGTGAGGTTGACCTCCTGGACGCGCTTCCAGGCCTCCAGACCGGTCTCCAAAATGGAGTCGTCGTCGGGCGGGGAGATGCCGGCGTTGTTGAAGGCGACGTCGACGCTGCCGTAGGTGTCGTGGGCCGCCCTGAACAGCGCCTCGACCTGCTCGGGATCGGTGACGTCGACCTTCACGAAGATGCCGCCGACCTCGTCGGCGGCCGCTTTGCCGCGCTCGTCGTCGACGTCGCCGCAGACGACGTGGGCGCCCTCGGAGGCGAGCCGGCGGGTGGTGGCGAGGCCGATGCCGCTGCCGGCTCCGGTGACGACGGCGGTGCGGCCGACGAGCCGCCGGCAGATGATGTCTTCGGTCACTGTGCGGGGCCCTCCGTGCTGATGAAGACGTTCTTGGTCTCGGTGAAGGCGGTCAGTGCGTCCGGGCCGAGTTCACGGCCGATGCCGGACTGCTTGTAGCCGCCGAACGGGGTCCAGTAGCGCACGCTGGAGTGGGAGTTGACGGACAGGTTGCCGGCCCGCACCGCCTGTGAGACGCGCAGGGCGCGGCCGACGTCGCGGGTCCAGATGGAGCCGGACAGGCCGTAGTCGGTGGCGTTGGCCAGGCGGACCGCGTCGGCCTCGTCGTCGAAGGGCAGCACGACGGCGACGGGCCCGAAGACCTCCTCGACGGCCACGCGCGCGCCGGGGTCGACACCGGTCAGCACGGTGGGCGGGAACCAGAAGCCGGGGCCCTCGGGGGCCTTGCCGCGGATGCCGTCGGCTCCCTCGGGGACGTAGGAGCGGACGCGTCGGAGCTGGGTGGCGGAGATGAGCGGGCCCATCTGGCTCTTCTCGTCGCCCGGGTCTCCGACGGTGACCGCCTCGATCGCCGGGGCGAGCAGTTCCAGGAAGCGGTCGTGGACGGAGCGCTGGACGAGGATGCGGGTGCGGGCGCAGCAGTCCTGGCCGGAGTTGTCGAGGAAGGACATGGGCGCGGCGGCCGCGGCGGTTTCCAGGTCGGCGTCGGCGAAGACGATGTTGGGGCTCTTGCCGCCGAGTTCGAGGGTGACGCGCTTGAGGAGTGCCGACCCCTTGGCCATGACCTGTCTGCCCACGGTCGCGGACCCGGTGAAGACGATCTTCGCCACGCCCGGGTGCCCGACGAGGGCGTCGCCGGCGACGGTGCCGTGTCCGGGCAGTACCTGGAACAGTCCCTCGGGCAGGCCCGCCTCCAGGGCGAGTCCGGCCAGGCGGAGCGCGGTGAGCGGGGTCGTCTCGGCGGGCTTGAGGAGGACCGCGTTGCCGGCCGCGAGGGCCGGAGCCGTGCCCCAGGCGGCGATCGGCATCGGGAAGTTCCACGGCGCGATCACGCCGACGACGCCGAGGGGTTCGAGGATCGTCACGTCGAGGCCGCCCGCGACCGGGATCTGACGTCCGGTGAGCCTTTCGACCCCGCCGGCCGCGTAGTCGAGCAGATCGCGGACGTTGCCCGCCTCCCAGCGGGCGTTGCCGATGGTGTGCCCCGCCTCGCGGACCTCCAGCCGGGCCAGTTCTTCGAGGTGTCCGTCGACGGTGGCCGCGAAGCGGCGCAGCAGCCGGGCGCGGTCGCCGGGCGCGAGGGCGGCCCAGTGCGCCTGTGCCCGGGTGGCGCGGGCGACCGCCGCGTCGACGTCCGCCGCGGTGGCGCCGGGGACGGTGGCGACGACCTCCTCGGTCGCCGGGTTCAGCACCTGGAGTTCGTACGACAAGTGGGTCCTCACATGCGTTCGAAGGAGCGGCGCAGCTCCCAGTCGGTGACCGCGGCGTCGAAGGCGTCCAGCTCGACGCGGGCCATGTTGCGGTAGTGCGCGACGACCTCGTCGCCGAACGCGGCCTTGGCGATCGCGCTGTTCTCCCACAGCTCGGCGGCTTCGCGCAGGGTGCGGGGGACGTGTGCGTAGTCGGCCGCGTAGGCGTTGCCGGGGCAGGGTTCGGGCAGCTCCAGCCGCTGCTCGACCCCGTGCAGGCCCGCGGCCACCATGCCCGCCACCGCGAGGTGCGGGTTGACGTCACCGCCGGGCAGCCGGTTCTCGAAGCGCAGGGAGCGGCCGTGGCCGACGACCCGCAGCGCGCAGGTGCGGTTGTCGCGGCCCCAGGCGACGGCGGTCGGGGCGAAGGAGCCGGGCTGGAAGCGCTTGTAGGAGTTGATGTGCGGGGCGTAGAGGAGGGAGAAGTCCCGCAGCGCGGCGAGCTGTCCGGCGAGGAAGTGGCGCATGGTCGGCGACATGCCGCCCGGGTCGCCGGGTGATCCGGCCATGACGTTGGTGCCTCGGTCGTCGGCCAGCGACAGATGGATGTGGCAGGAGTTGCCCTCGCGCTCGTTGTACTTCGCCATGAAGGTGAGGGACACGCCCTCCTGGGCGGCGATCTCCTTGGCGCCGGTCTTGTAGACGGCGTGCTGGTCGCAGGTGACCAGGGCCTCGTCGTAGCGGAAGGCGATCTCGTGCTGGCCGGGGTTGCACTCGCCCTTGGCGGACTCGACGGTCATGCCGGCGTCCGCCATCTCGTTCCTGATCCGGCGCAGCAGTGGTTCGATGCGGCCGGTGCCGAGGACCGAGTAGTCGATGTTGTACTGGGTCGCCGGGGTGAGACCGCGGTAGCCGGCGTCCCAGGCCTGTTCGTAGGTGTCCTTGAAGACGATGAACTCCAGCTCGGTGCCGACCTGGGCGGTCAGTCCGAGGTCCGCCAGGCGTTCCAGCTGGCGGCGCAGGATCTGCCGGGGCGCGGCGGCCACCGGGGAGCCGTCCTCCCAGGCGAGGTCGGCGATGACCATGGCGGTGCCCTCGTTCCAGGGCACGCGGCGCAGGGTGCTCAGGTCGGGGCGCATGGCGAAGTCGCCGTAGCCGCGGTCCCAGGAGGACATCTCGTAGCCGTCGACGGTGTTCATCTCGGTGTCGACGGCCAGGAGGTAGTTGCAGCCCTCGGTGCCGTGCTCCAGCACCTCGTCCAGGAAGAAGCGCGCGGCGAACCGCTTGCCCTGGAGGCGGCCCTGCATGTCGGGGAAGGCCAGGACGACGGTGTCGATCTCGCCGCCCGCGACGAGGGTGTGCAGCTCCTCGACACCGAGCGGGGATGTGCGGTCTGCCACGGGAGGGCCTCCTTCGGGCGTCTGCGCGCTGTCTCGGCGGGGCCGAGGGCCATAAGGTATTGCTGAGAACCATTGCTTGGGAAGGGGGCGCGGCCGTATGTCGCTGGATCCGGTCGACGGCACGGACGACCCGCTGACGGTCGACGGCGCGGACGACCCGCTGACGCCGGTCCTGCGCCCGGTGCGGACCGGCAACGGCTTCGAGGAGGCGCTGGAGCAGATCCTCCAGGTCGTACGGCTCGGTCTGGTGCCCGGTGGCGGGCGGCTGCCGGCGGAGCGCGGGCTGGCCGAGCGGCTCGGGATCAGCCGGGTGACGCTGCGCGAGGTGCTGAAGGTCCTCCAGGACCAGGGGCTCGTCGAGTCGCGGCGCGGGCGGTACGGCGGAACGTTCGTCCTGCCCCGTACGGACGCGACCGGGGAGGGTGAGCTGCGGCGGCGGGTCGCCGCGGTCGACATCGAGGACGTGCTGCGCTTCCGCGAGGTGCTGGAGGTGGGCGCGGCCGGCCTGTGCGCCGAGCACGGGCTGCGCGGCGCGCGGGCGGAGCGGCTGCGCGAGGCGCTGGCCCGGACCCGGGACGCGCCGCTCGGCGACTACCGGCGGCTGGACACACTGCTCCACCTCACGCTCGCCGAACTGTCCGGCTCGCCCTCGCTGACCGGGCAGTACGCGGCGGTGCGGGCGAAGGTGAACGACCTGCTCGACTGCATCCCGCTCCTGGTCCGCAACCTGGAGCACTCGCAGCACCAGCACGCCGTGCTGGTGGAGGCGGTGCTCGACGGGGACGCGGACGGCGCGCGGGAGATCATGCGCGAGCACTGCGCGGGGACGGCGGCACTGCTGCGCGGGTTCCTGACCTGAGGGGCGGTGGCCGCGGTCGTACAAAGGTTTGGGATCGACCCATTGAAGCCATTTGAAGCCGATGGAGCCGGCCGGACCGGTGAGTCGGAGAACGCAGCGGGAGGACGCATGGCCGGCAGGCCGCTGATCGGTGTGAGCACGTACCTGGAGACCGGTGTGCGCTGGGGGGTGTGGGAGCTGGACGCGGTGCTCCTGCCCGTCGGGTACCCGCGGCTGGTGCAGCGGGCGGGCGGGCTGGCCGCGCTGCTGCCGCCGGACGACCCGGAACGGGCGGCCGCGGTACTGGCACCGCTCGACGGCCTGGTGATCGCGGGCGGACCCGACGTCGAGCCGGAGCGCTACGGAGCGCCGCGCGACCCGCGGACCGGTCCGCCCGCCCCGGAGCGGGACGCGTGGGAACTGGCCCTGATCGGGGCCGCGCTGGCCGCGCGCAAGCCGCTGCTGGGGATCTGCCGCGGCATGCAGCTGCTGAACGTCGCGCTGGGCGGCACCCTCGTCCAGCACGTCGACGGGCACGCCGAGGTGGCCGGGGTCTTCGGCAGTCACCCGGTCGAGCCCGTGCCGGGCACGCGGTACGCCGGGATCGTCCCGGAGAAGGCGACCGTACCGACGTACCACCATCAGGCCGTGGACCGGCTCGGCCGGGGCGTGATCCCGTCGGCCCACGCCGCGGACGGCACCGTGGAGGCGATCGAGCTCCCGGCGGCCGACGGCTGGGTGCTCGGTGTGCAGTGGCACCCGGAGACGGGCGGGGACCTGCGGGTGATGGAGGCCCTGGTGCGGGCCGCGGCGACGGCCGCGTGACCTTCGGCCGCCGCGCGCGTCAGGTGCGGCGGCCGCCTCCGTCGGCGGGCCTCGTGCGGGTCAGGCCGAGGAGTTCGCGTGCCGGGCCGGCGGGGCGGTGACCCGTGCGCCAGACCGCGCGCAGCTCGCGGCGCAGCCGTACCCCGTCCACCGGGACGCTCACCAGGCGCCGCGTGGCCAGCTCCTCCCCCACCGCCAGTTCGCTCAGCACCGCCGGGCCGGCGCCGCCGACCGCCGAGGCCTTCACGGCCGTCGTGGACGACAGCTCGATCAGCGGCGGGGCCAGTCCGCCGAGCGCCGCGTCCAGGACCTGCCGGGTGCCGGAGCCCTTCTCACGCAGGACCAGCGGGGTCTGCGCCAGCTCCGCCGCCGACAGCGGACGGCGCCGGCGGGCCCAGCCGTGGCCGGGCGCGGTCACCACGACGAGGTGGTCGTGGGCGACCACGACCGAATCCAGTCCGCTCGGCACCGTCAGCCCTTCCACGAAACCCAGGTCGGCCTCGTCGGACAGCAGCTGCTGCGCCACCGCCGCCGAATTGCCGGCGAGCAGGGAGACGGCGGTGTCCGGGCGCTGCGCGCGCAGCGCCAGCAGCCAGCCCGGCAGCAGGTACTCGGCGATCGTCATGCTCGCCGCGACCCGCAGCCGTGAATCCCGCCGGTCGCGCAGCGCCTGCGCCCCCGCGTCGAAGGCCGCCGCCGCCTCGACGATCCGGCGCGCCCAGTCGGTGACCAGCGCGCCGGCGTCCGTGAGCTGTGAGCCGCGCGGTGAGCGGTCCACCAGCGCGACGCCCAACTGCCGTTCCATGGAGCGGATCCTGCTGCTCGCCGCGGGCTGGCTGATCCCCGTTTCCCGGGCCGCCGCGCCGAGACTCCCCAGCCGGGCGACGGCCAGCAGCAGTTCCAGCGCGCCCAGGTCCGGCACCCGGTGCGCCAGCGACACCGCCGCCGCGGACGGCATCCCGTTGTCCTGCTCCCGCGTGCTGCTCATAACCCCACCTTATGCCCCGATAGAGACGACGCCCCTGGTGGCGGCGGGCGTCCGCCGGGACCGTGAGGTCATGGTCACCGCCGTCCAGCCCCTCTCCGGGCCCGTCCCGCACCGAGTGCGTGCCGCCGCCGTCCGTCACCTCGGACCCAACTGGTACGCCTCGGTCATGGGCACCGCCGCCGTCGCCGTCGCGGGCGTCGCTCTCCCCGGGCACCTCCCGGGACTGCGCACCGTCTGCACCGCCGTGTGGGCCCTCTCCCTCGTCCTGCTCGCGGTCCTGCTCACCGCGCGCGCCCTGCACTGGACGCACCATCGCGACCAGGCCCGCGCCCACCTCCTCGACCCGGCGGCGGCACCGTTCTACGGATGCCTGGCGATGGCCCTGACGTCGGTGGGCGGCGGGGCGCTCACCGTGGGGCGTGACTGGATCGGGACCGGGACGGCGGTGGCGCTCGGCGCGGTGCTGTTCACCGCCGGCACGGCGACGGCGCTGACGGCTTCCGCCGCCGTCCCGTATCTGATGGCCGTACGCCATCGCGTGCGGCCGGAGCAGGCCACTCCGGTGTGGCTGCTGCCGGTCGTCGCGCCGATGGTCTCCGCCGCGCTCGGGCCGCTCCTGGTGCCGCACCTGCCGCCCGGGCGGGCGCAGCAGGCCCTGCTCGTCCTGTGCCTGGCGCTGTTCGGGCTCAGTCTCGTGGCCACGCTCGTCATGCTGCCGATCGTCTTCGCCCGGCTGGTCACCGGCGGGCCGCTGCCCCTGGCGCTGACCCCGACGCTGTTCCTGGTGCTGGGCCCGCTGGGCCAGTCGACGACGGCGGCCGGCAACTTCGCCGATGTCGCCCCGGGCGTCCTGCAGGCGCCGCGGAGCCAGGGCCTCGGGGTGCTCGCCGTCCTGTACGGGCTGCCCGTGACGGCCTTCGCGCTGCTGTGGTTCTGCCTGGCGACGGCGCAGGTGGTGCGTGCCCGCCGGCACGGGATGGGCTTCGCGATGACCTGGTGGTCGTTCACCTTCCCGGTCGGCACCTGTGTGACGGGCGCGGCGGCGCTGGGCCGGCACACCGGGCTCGTCGCGCTCGACTGGCTCGCGGCCGGTCTGTACGGGGTGCTGGTCGCCGCCTGGGCCACCGCGGCCCTGCACACGGCTCGCGGTCTGCTCAGCGGAGCGCTGCTCGCAGCGCCTCGCCCAGCACCCGTGGCGCCGCCGCCAGGGACGGCCCGTACCAGGTGAGGTACCGCCCGCTGACGAGTGCGCACGGCAGCCCGGGGAAGGCCTCCGGACCGTCGTCGGCGGTGAACCGGTAGGGCTCGTCCGGCAGCACCACCAGATCCGGGGCGGCCGCCCGCAGGTCGTCCACCGGGATGCGGGGATAGCGGTCCGGGTGGCCCGCGTACAGATGGTCGACGCCGAGCCGGGACAGCACGTCGCCCGCGAAGGTGTCGCGGCCCAGCACCATCCACGGCCTGCGCCAGATCGGTACGACGGCCGTGGCGCGGGAGCGCGCGGCCGGGAGCCGGGACCAGGCCGCCTCCGCCTCCGTCAGCCACGCCGGCCGGGTGCCGACCCCGCAGGCCTCCAGCACCCGTGCCAGTTCGCGGAAGGCCTGCGGAACGTCGCGCACCTCGGTCACCAGCACCTCGGCACCGGCCGCGCGCAGGGCGTCCACGTCGGGGGCGCGGTTCTCCTCCTCGTTGGCGATCACCAGGTCGGGGCCGAGTGCCAGGATCCGCTCGATCCGCGGGTTCTTGGTGCCGCCGATTCTGACGACGTCCAGATCCGCCGGACGGGTGCACCAGTCCGTGGCGCCGACCAGGGCGCCGGGCGCCGAGACCGCCACCGCCTCGGTGAGCGACGGCACCAGCGAGACGACCCGCACTACCGGGGCCGGTCCTGCACGGCCTCGATGTGCTCCGCGACGGCGACGACGAGTACCCGCGTCTCCGGCTCGGCGGCCCGCCAGCGGTGGCGCACTCCCCCGGTGAGGTACAGCGTGTCGCCGCGGCCCAGGCGGTAGGCGCGGCCCTCCGCCTCTATCTCCACCGCGCCGTCCGCGACGTACATCAACTGGTCGTTGCGGTACTGGAATTCACGGCCCGCGTCATGGTCGCCGGTGAACTCCGACGCGTGCATCTGGTGGTGCCCTCGCACCAGGGAGCGCATCTGCGGTTCGGGCGTGAGGTCGGTGGTCTCGCACCGCACCACGTCGACACTGCACGCCGGGTCGGCGGCGGCGAGGAGCTCGACGGCGGTGGTGCGCAGGGCGTCGGCGACCTTCTCCAGGGAGCTCTGGCTGGGGCGGGCCCGGTCGTTCTCCACCTGGCTCAGGAAGGGAACCGACAGGCCGCTGCGTTCGGCCACGACGGCAAGGGTGAGCTCCAGCGCGCGACGCCGCCGCCGCACGGCCGCGCCCACCCGGAGGGGCTGCTCCTTGTGGTCGCCCATCGCTCCGGCTCCCTCCTTCGCTCGCCGCACGCTCCTCGTGCGCCGCCGGGCGGGCGCACTTCGTTCTGATGAGTTCTCTGCACCCTACGCATGTTCGGCAAACCGTTTCATGCGCCCGTCACATCGCTGTCACACCGCGTGGCCCACGACCCGCCAGTTTCCGCCACCGATCCGGACCGTACGGCCCTCGTTCCCCGGGTGTCCTGTTCCCATCAACTCACACGGCACGCCTGGTCTTCTCGCCAAGCCCGCCAGTACGGGCCCGTCGGCCGGCCGAGGCTCCGGGCATGGCGTAGCTCTGCGTGGTTGGCCGGATCCTTCTCGTGCCCGTCGGCGGGTGCCGGACACACCACGAGGGGTGGGCCTCACCGCACAGATGGGAAGTGCGGAGAAGCCCACCCCTCGGGCAGGGCGCACCCGGCCGGTCAGGTCGGCCGGGAGCGCCCGTCAGGGGGACGCGGTCACCCGGGCGTCATACGGCCCACCAGGTCGGGGTGCTCCTCCAGCCAGGCGGCGACCGCCTCCTCCTCCCGGCCCTGCCCGCGGTCCTTGATCTCCTGCTCCAGGCTGCCGAGCTCGTCCTCGCTCATCCTGAAGTCCTTGATCCACTTCGTCAGCCGCGGGTACTGCTCGGGGAACTTCTCGCTGGAGATGGTGCGGATGGTGTTGCCCTCGCCGAAGTGCTTCCGCGGGTCCTTCAGCTTGGTCAGCTCGTACTCGCTGTAGGCCCAGTGCGGCGTCCACAGCGTGACGGCGATCGGCTCCTTCTTCGCGTACGCGCGCTTCAGCTCGGCCAGCATGGCCGGGGTGGAGCCGTCGACGACCTCGTACTCGCCGTCCAGGCCGTACCCGGGCAGGACCTTCGTCTTCAGGAGGTTCATCTCGCCGGTGCCGGGTTCGATGCCGATGATCCTGCCGTCGAACAGGTCGGCCTTGCCCTTGAGGTCCGCCAGCGAGTCGACGCCCTTGACGTAGGACGGGACGGCGATCTCCAGTGAGGTCGGCTCGTACCAGGTGCCCAGGTCGTTGAGCTTGTCCTTGTGCTGGTCCCAGTAGTTCTTCTGGGCGTGCGGCAGCCAGGCGTCGAAGTTGAGGTCGAGGTCGCCGGAGGCCAGTCCGGTGTAGACCGGGCCGACGTCCATCTGCTTCAGGTTCAGCCGGTAGCCGCGCCGCTCCAGCACGTTCTTCCACAGGTAGGTGACGGCGATGTCCTCGTCCCAGGGGAACCAGGCCACGTCCAGCGGGCGCTTCGCCTCGGCGGGAGCGGTGCCGGAGCCCTCGATCGGGGCGAGCTCGTCCACGAGGCCCGGGTTCTGCTCCAGCCAGGCGCGGGCGGCGTCCTGCTGCTCGCCCTTGCCCGCCTTGTTGATCTCGGCCTCCAGACCGGTGAGCTGCTTCTCGCTCATCCTGAAGTCCTTCAGCCACTTGCCGACGACCGGGTTGTCGTCCGCGAAGCCCTTGCGGGACAGCGTGTGCACGCCGTCGCCCTGGCCCCAGGCGCCCTCGGGGTCCTCGAGCTTCTTCAGGTCGTAGTCGCTGTACGCCCAGTGCGGCGACCACAGGGTGACCACGATGGGCTTCCGGTCGGCGTAGGCGCGCTTGAGCTCGGCCAGCATCGCGGGCGTGGAGCTGTCGACGACCTCGTACTCGCCCTCCAGGCCGTACTCCTCGAGGACCTTGTTCTTGAGGAGGGCCATCATCCCCGCGCCGGACTCGATGCCCGTGATCCTGCCGCCGAACTCGTCGGCACGGCCCTTGAGGTCGGCCAGGGAGTCGATGTCCTTCATGTAGCTCGGGACGGTCAGCTCCAGGGACGTCTTGTCGTACCAGGCGCCGAGGTCGTCCAGCCGCTCGCCGTACTTCTTCCAGTAGTCGGCGTGGGTGGTGGGCAGCCAGGCGTCCGTCTGGAAGTCGATGTCGCCCTGGGCGAGCGAGGTGTACAGCGGTCCGGCCTCGAACTGCTTGGCCTCCACCTCGAATCCGCGCCGCTCCAGGATCTCCTTCCACAGGAAGGTGGAGGCGACGCCCTCGTCCCAGGGGATGTAGCCGATGCTGACCTTCTTGCCCTGGCCGACGTTGCGGCTGTCGGCGACCGTATCGGACTCCTGGCCGCCGCCGAACATTCCCATGCCGCCCGCGACGAGCGCGAGCACGACCACGCCGATCACCGCGACGGTGGGCCGGGGACGGTAGGTCCAAATCCGCAGGCCCTCGGCGGCCCGCGCCTTGGCGGCGGCGCGCCGGCCGAGCGGCGAGACCTGCGTGCCGAGGGCGCTGGTCATCCGGTCGAGGTAGATCGCGAGGATCACGATCGCGACACCGGCCTCGGAGCCGAGGCCTACGTTCAGCTGGCCGATCGCCTCGTTGACGTCACCGCCGAGGCCGCCGGTGCCGACCATGCCGGCGATGGCGGCCATCGACAGGCCGAGCATGATGACCTGGTTGACGCCGGCCATCACGGTGGGCAGGGCTAGCGGCAGCTGGACCCTCAGCAGGGTGTCGCGGGGCGTGGTGCCGAACGCGTCGGCGGCCTCCACCAGCTCCTTGTCGACCTGCCGGATGCCCAGCTCGGTCAGGCGCACACCGGGCGCGAGCGCGAAGATCAGAGTGGCGACGATGCCCGCGGGGGCGCCGGTGCCGAAGAACAGGATCGCCGGGATGAGGTAGATCATCGCGGGCAGCG
This sequence comes from Streptomyces cadmiisoli, assembly GCF_003261055.1. Taxonomy (NCBI): domain Bacteria; kingdom Bacillati; phylum Actinomycetota; class Actinomycetes; order Kitasatosporales; family Streptomycetaceae; genus Streptomyces; species Streptomyces cadmiisoli. The sequence goes on along the minus strand of NZ_CP030073.1, from coordinate 6,957,088 downwards.
TCTGCATGAAGTCCAGCACGGGACGCACCAGCGCGCTGACCCGGGCGGAGCGGGCGGCCCAGATGCCGACCGGGACCGAGATCACCAGCGCCACGAAGGTGGCGACGAGGACCAGCGCCAGGGTCACCATCGCGTTCTCCCACAGTCCGAGGGAGTCGATGAACGCGAAGCCGGCGAAGGCGAGGACACCGGCGGTCGCACCGCGCAGCCAGAACGCGATCACCGCGAGGATGCCCGCCAGCAGCAACGGTTCGGGCGCCTGGAGGACGGCGTTGATGCCGTCGTAGATGCCGACGAAGACGGTCTGGAAGAAGTCGAACAGCCAGCCCATGTGCCGGGTGAGCCAGTCGACGACGTCGTTGACCCAGTTGCCGAGCTCGATCCTAGGCACGGGCGGTCACCTTCTCTCCGCCCTTGTCGCGCGGGGAGTCGCACGGCTGCGGCGTGCCCGTCTCCTCGCCGAGGAACCCCACGAGCCGCTGCCGGGGCACGACCCCGACCAGTTCGCGTTCGGCGTCGAGCACCGCGACCGGGTGCGGGAGGCGGGCGCTGAGGGCGCACAGGTCGTGGAACGGCGTGTCGGGCGTGGCGGTCTCGCAGGCGCAGTCCGCCTCGTCGCCGCGCACCTCGCGGTCCATGACGGCGCCCGCCGTCAGGACGCGGGAGCGGTCGACGTCCTGGATGAAGGAGGCGACGTAGTCGTTGGCGGGGCGCAGCAGGATGTCCTCGGCGCTGCCGGTCTGCACGATCCGGCCGTCGCGCATCACGGCGATCCGGTCGCCCAGCCGCATGGCCTCGTTCAGGTCGTGGGTGATGAAGACGATCGTCTTCTTCAGGCTCCGCTGGAGTTCGAGCAGCTGGTCCTGCATGTCGCGGCGGATCAGCGGGTCGAGGGCGCTGAAGGACTCGTCCATCAGCAGCAGGTCGGCGTCCGTGGCCAGGGCACGGGCGAGGCCGACGCGCTGCTGCATACCGCCGGACAGCTCGTCGGGCCAGGACTTCTCCCAGCCGGCCAGACCGCACAGCGCCAGCGCCTCGGTGGCGCGGCGCTCGCGCTCGGCGCGGGGCACGCCCTGCACGGCGAGGCCGTAGGCGGCGTTCTCCAGGACGCTGCGGTGCGGGAACAGCGCGAAGTGCTGGAAGACCATGCTGATCTTCTTGGCGCGGACCTCGCGCAGCTCCCGGTCGGAGAGCGCCGTCAGGTCCTGGCCGTCGAAGCCGACCGTTCCCGCGGTCGGCTCCAGCAGCCCGTTGAGCATGCGCAGCAGCGTGGACTTGCCGGATCCGGACAGGCCCATGACAACGAAGATCTCGCCCGGCTCCACGGTGAAGGAGGCGTCGATCACCGCCGCGGTGGTGCCGTCGGCCCGCAGCTCCTCCCTGTCCGCCCCGCCGCGGAGCCTGTCCACTGCCTCGTCCGGTCGTCTGCCGAACACCTTGTACAGATGCTCGGCCTCAAGCCTGGCTGACACACGTACCTCTTGTCTCGAAGGCTGGGATGGAGCGATGCGCCGGCCGGCTGTTCACGGTGCGACCGGCGTCGCTCCGAAGCCGCGCCTGCCCTGGCTTCCCGCGCACAAACTCACAAGTGGCCCAGCTCACAGACGGGCCCCGCGCCGCCGCCGCCGGATCGCCTCCGGGTGACTGTCGGAGGCGTACGGCATGATGCGAGGCGTGACCGGACGACTGATGCTCCTCGACACCGCCTCGCTCTACTTCCGCGCCTACTTCGGCGTCCCCGAGTCCGTGAAGGCCCCGGACGGCACACCGGTGAACGCCGTGCGCGGCCTGCTGGAATTCATCGACCGACTCGTCCGGGACCACCGGCCCGACCACCTCGTCGCCTGCATGGACGCCGACTGGCGGCCGCAGTGGCGGGTCGACCTGATCCCGTCGTACAAGGCACACCGTGTCGCCGAGGAGCACGAGGCCGCCCCGGACGAGGAGGTCGTGCCGGACACGCTGTCACCGCAGGTGCCGGTCATCGAGTCGGTGCTGGACGCGGTGGGCATCGCGCGCGTCGGTGTCGCGGGGTACGAGGCGGACGACGTCATCGGCACCTTCACCGCCCGGTCGACCGGCCCGGTCGACATCGTCACCGGCGACCGTGACCTGTACCAACTGGTGGACGACGCCCGCGGCGTGCGCGTGCTGTACCCGCTCAAGGGCGTGGGCACCCTTCAGCTCACGGACGAGTCGGTGCTGCGCGAGAAGTACGGCGTCGACGGCAGCGGGTACGCGGATCTGGCCCTGCTGCGCGGTGACCCCTCCGACGGGCTCCCCGGCGTGCCGGGCATCGGCGAGAAGACGGCCGCCAAGCTGCTGGCCGAGTTCGGCGACCTGGCGGGGATCCTGGCCACCGTAGACGACCGGACGGCCCGGCTCACCCCGACCCAGCGCAAGCGGCTGACCGAGGCGCAGCCGTATCTCGCGGTGGCGCCGACCGTCGTCCGGGTGGCCCAGGACGTGCCGCTGCCCGACGTCGACACATCGCTGCCGCGCGCCCCGCGCGATCCGTCGGCGCTGACGGAGCTGGCGCAGCGCTGGGGACTGGGCGGGTCGCTGCAACGCCTGCTGACCACGCTTGAATCGTGACGATTCTGGCAACTCAGGCCCATAAACTCGTCGAGGGAGAGGTGTTTCCCCGGAGGGAGGTGCTAAGTTAGGTAAGCCTAAGCTCGCGGGAACAGGGAGACGGTCATGGCAGAACGTCCGGCGCGGCAGCAGCGGAGGGCTCACCACGCTGAGGTCCTGCGCACCGAACGCCTCACTCCGCACATGCAGCGTGTGGTCCTGGGCGGCTCCGGTCTCGCCGATTTCGTGGCGGACACCTGCACGGATCACTATGTGAAGCTCGTGTTCCCCGCCCACGGCGTCACCTACCCCGAGCCCTTCGACATGCAGCGCGTCCGGGACGAGTTCCCGCGCGAGCAGTGGCCGGTCACCCGGACGTACACGGTGCGCGCCTGGGACCCCCGACTGCGCGAGCTGACACTGGACTTCGTGCTCCACGGCGATCAGGGGCTGGCCGGACCCTGGGCGATGCGCGCCCGGCCGGGCGAGATCATCCACTTCATGGGCCCGGGCGGGGCCTACGCCCCCCGGGCCGACGCGGACTGGCATCTGCTGGCCGGCGACGAGAGCGCGCTGCCCGCCATCGCGGCATCCCTGGAGTCGCTCCCCGACGGTGCGGAGGTCCGCGCCTTCGTGGAGATCTCCGGCCCCGAGGAGGAGCAGAAGTTCGACTCCGACGTGGAGGTCGTCTGGCTGCACCGCGGCGACCGTCCGGTGGGCGAGGCGCTCGTCGAGGCGGTCCGGGCGCTGGAGTTCCCCGCGGGCCGTGCGCAGGCGTTCGTGCACGGCGAGGCGGCCTGTGTGAAGGAACTTCGCCGGCTCCTGCGGGTCGACCACGGCATCCCGCGCGAGGACCTGTCGATCTCCGGCTACTGGCGGCTCGGCCACAACGAGGACGGCTGGCAGGCCTCGAAGCGGGAGTGGAACGCCCGGATCGAGGCGGAGCAGGAGAGCGGCGACGCGGCCGCCGCGTGACCACAATCGGCGCGAAGCGGCGGCACCCGTGCCGGGTGCCGCCGCTTCGGCCTTCCCCGACCAGCGGTTTCCCGCCGACGTAAACCGCCTCGTACGCTTGCAGGCGATGAGACGCAAGACCCCGATCCCGCCCTCCCCGCTGCCGCAGCGCGACGGGGTGGACCCCGTGCGGGTGCGGCTGCCCGCCGAGGGCCCCTGGGCCACGGTCCGCGAGTACCTGGTGGAACGGCTCTCCGGGGCGGGCGCCGGGGTCGTCGACCGGATGGTCGCGGCGGGACTGGTCGTCGGGGCGGACGGGGCGGCGGTGGCGCCTCAGGCCGCGTACGTGCCGGGGATGTACGTGTGGTTCCACCGCGAACTCGCGCCGGAGGTGCCGGTGCCGTTCCCGCTGCTGGTGGTGCACCGCGACGAGCACATCGTCGTCGTCGACAAGCCGCACTTCCTCGCCACCACCCCGCGCGGCAGCCATGTCACCGAGACGGCGCTCGCCCGCCTCCGACGCGAATTCGGCATCCCCGAACTCGGCGCCGCACACCGGCTGGACCGGCTCACGGCCGGGCTGGTGCTGTTCACCGTACGGCCGCACGAACGCGGTGCCTACCAGACGCTGTTCCGGGACCGGCGGGTGCGCAAGGAGTACGAGGCGATCGCCCCGTACGACCCGGCGCTCGCCCTGCCCCGGACGGTGCGCAGCCGGATCGTCAAGGAGCGCGGGACACTGACCGCCCGCGAGGTCGACGGCGAGCCGAACGCGGAGAGCCGCGTCGAGCTGATCGAGCGCCGTGCGGACCTCGGCCGGTACCGGCTCGTGCCCGGCACCGGGCAGACCCATCAGCTACGGGTGCACATGAGCGCGCTGGGCGTGCCGATCCTCGGCGATCCGCTCTACCCGGTGGTGACCGACCCCGTGCCGGCCGGTGACTTCCGGCACCCGCTGCAACTGCTCGCGCGGGAGCTGGAGTTCACCGACCCGGTCACGGGGGACGCCCGGCGCTTTTGCAGTGAGCGGACCCTGACGGCCTGGTCCGGCCGTCCGAGCCGGGCCTCGGACTGACGTCAGTATCCCCGCCACCAGCGCAGGAACCGCTGCCAGGCACCGGGCCTGCGCGGCGCCGGCTCCGGTGCCGGCGCGACCGGCTCGGCGGGCCGCTGATCCGGCTCGGCCGGCACCGGCCGCGCCTCGGGCGTGCCGACCTGCCAGCCGGTGTGCTGCCGCGGGCTCGGCCGGGGGCTCGGCGGATCCATGATGTCCTGCGGCGGCTTCGGCATGAACCGCACCGGGAGCTCCACGAGATGGCGGGAGGCGATCGACTCCCGCCACTCCAGCTCCTCCTCGGGGCAGTCGAGCTCCACGTCCGGCAACCGCATCAGCAGCGCGTCGACGCCGACGTCGGCGATCGCCCGGCCGATGTCCTGACCGGGGCACTCGTGCGGGCCGCCGCCGAAGGCGAGGTGCGAGCGGTTGCCCTGCATGCTGGCCGCCAGGTCGGGACGCACCCGCGGGTCGATGTTGCCCGGGGCCGGGGCGAACAGCAGTCCGTCGCCCTTGCGGATGCGCTGACCGCCCAGCTCGGTCTCCTGCTTGGCGAAGTAGCCGAGGACGGTGCTGAACGGCGGCTCGTCCCACAGGGACTGCTCGACCGCCTCGGGCACCGTCATCTGGCCGCCGTTGAGCTGGGCCCGGAACCGGGGATCGGTGAGCACCATGCGCAGCGCGTTGGACAGGAGGTTGACGGTCGCCTCGTACGCGGCGAACAGCACCAGACGCAGGTGCTCCCTGACCTCGTCGTCGCTGAGCCGGGCGGGGTGGGTGATGAGGTGGCTGGTGAAGTCCTCCTCGGGGTGGGCGCGGCGCCGGGCGGTGAGCCGGCCGAGGGCGTCCATCACATAGGTGTGGCTGGCGATCGCCGTCTCGGTGCCCTTGAGCGCGTCGCGCGCGGCCTGCACGAGCCGCTCGTCGTACTCGTCGGGCATCCCGAGGATCTCGCACATCACCGCCATCGGCAGATGCTCGGCGAACTGACTCACGAGGTCCGCCTCGCCCTGCTCGCAGAACTCGTTGACCAGGCGCTGGGTGTAGCGGTTGATGTGGCGGCGGACGCCCCGGTGGTCGATGGTCGACATGGCGCCGGTGACGGCGCCGCGCAGCCGCAGGTGCTCCTCGCCCTCGGCGTGCGAGCAGATCGGCTGCCAGGCGATGTGCGGCATCAACGGGTGGTCGGGTTTGACCGCACCGTCCTGGAGCGGACTCCAGACACGGCTGTCCCGGGTGAACAGCGAGGGTGTGCGCACCATCTGGAGGTTCTCGGAGTGTCCGAGCACCACCCACATCGGCACGTCGTCGTGCAGCAGCACGGGCGCCACGTGGCCGTACTCGTCGCGGAGTTCCTCGTACAGGTCGCCGAGGTCCTCGACCTGGTGCAGCCGGTGCAGTCCGCCGGGGCCACGGCCGTGCGCGGGGCATCCGGGCGGCGGGGCGCCGAGAGTGAGGTCGTCGTCCGTACGGGCCGGGGAAGGGGATTCAGGCGTCACAGCGGGTCGCTTTCGGAAACTGTGGGGGTCGGGGTCAGGCGAGCTTGCCCGTCAGGGCGATGGAGTGCAGGAAGCGCATCAGGGTCATCAGGACGTCCCGGCTGGAGGCCCGACGGCGCACGTCGCACTCGACGATGGGGATGGCCTCGGGCAGGTCGAGTGCGGCCCGCAGGTCCTCCAGGGGGTAACGGGGCGCGTCCGGGAAGGAGTTGAGAGCGACCACGAACGGCACCCCGCGCTCCTCCAGCCGTCCCATGACGTCGAAGCTGACCTCCAGACGCCGGGTGTCGACCAGGACGACCGCGCCGAGGGCCCCCTCGAACAGCCCGTTCCACAGGAACCAGAAACGCTCCTGGCCGGGAGTGCCGAACAGGTACAGCACCAGCTGGTCCGTGATGCTGATGCGGCCGAAGTCCATCGCCACCGTGGTGGCGGTCTTGGACTCGGAGCCGTAGTTGTCGTCGACCCCGATGCCGGCCTGGGTCATGGTCTCCTCGGTGGTCAGCGGCCGGATCTCGCTGACCGAGCCGACCATGGTCGTCTTTCCGACACCGAATCCGCCGACGATCACGATCTTCACCGCGGCCTGGGCCGTGTGCGGGAGGTGATCCTCCGCACGGGGGCCCGGGATGGTGTCAGAGCTTTTGAAGTCCATGCATCACCGCTTCGAGGAGGGAACGGTCGGGCACCGCCTGACGGACGATCGGGGCGCGTGCCTGCACCAGCTCGGCCGTCAGCAGCTCGGTGAGCAGGACGGTCACCACGCTGAACGGCAGGTTCAGATAGGCCGAGAGTTCGGCCACGGACAGGGGGGCCGAACAGAGCCGGAGCAGCGCCGCCTGCTCCGGTGTCGCGGAAAGGGGCGGGTCGGCGTTCGCCACGATCAACGTCACCAGATCCAGCGGAACCCGCGCGCCGTCCTCGCCCGTGATGGTGTAGAGCCGCTCGGGGTTGTGGCCCTCGCCCTGCTTGACGGGTTGCGGTGGCGGTTCCTGCTGGGTGGGGTAACGCCTCTGGCGTTGCGGAGGAGTCATACGGTCTGCCGCCCGTTGCGCCTGGGCGGACTGGTCAGATGGGCACCGATCCGCACGACGAGGTCACGCATGCGGGCGCTCATGTGGCCCGGTTCGCACCGGACGTCGGCGAGCACCGCGAGGTAGGCGTTGGCGCCCGCGGCCATCAGATAGAAGTAGCCGCCGTCGATCTCGACGACCACCAGCTTCATCTCGCCGTCGCTGTCCGGGATCTCCTGGGCGACGGCGCTCGTCAGGCTCTGGAGTCCGGCGCAGGCGGCGGCGACCCGGTCGGCGGCGTCGGGGTCCCCGCCGTGCCGGGCGATGCGCAGTCCGTCGGCGGAGAGCACCACGATCATCTCGATGCCCGGGACCCCGTCGTCCAGCTCCTTGAGCATCCAGTCGAAGTTCCCTCGCTGCTGAATCACTTGAGGTTCCCCTCGTCGTCGGCCTCGGTACGGGCCGGGTCCTTGATCAGATGGGTGAATGCGGCCGGGTCACGGGTGAACGCGGTGGGGTGCACGCCCGGCGGGGTGGCCTCCTTCAGGCCCTCCCAGAAGGCTTCGAAGCCCAGTCCTGGTTCGCGGTCCTGCTTCTTCGGCTTGGTCGGCTCGGGCGCGGCTTCGGGACGGGGCTGCATCCAGCGCAGTGCCTTCTCGTCGCCCTCCCGGGCCGCCTTCTCGATCGCCGCCTGCTCGGCGAGCCGCTGGTCCAGCGGGACCTTCATCCGGCTGCGGCGCTGCGGCAGACCCTGCGCGGTCCACTCGGTGACCTCGGGGACCTCGTCCTCCATGGAGACCGTGGCGGGGATGCGGGGGCTGGTGGGGCGGCGCTTCTTGGGGGTGCGCTTGGGGCCCTCCAGCGTGCCGGGCGTGGTCTGCGGCACGGCGGTGGCGCCGATGCCGTGGGCGAGGCCGACGCCGGGCTCGCTGGTCAGCATCTCGCTCGGTACGACGAGGATGGCGCGGACGCCGCCGTACGCGGAGGCGCGCAGCGAGACCTGCATGTTGTGCGCCGAGCAGAGCCGGCCCACGACGGCGAGTCCCAGGCGCGGGCTGTCACCGATGTCCTGGAGGTCGACGCCGGCCTTGGCGCGCTCCAGCATGCCCTCGGCCCGCTTGCGGGCCTCCTCGCTGAGGCTGACGCCGGCGTCCTCGATCTCGATGGCGACGCCGGTCTGCACCTCGGTCGCGGTGACGTGCACCTTGGTGTTGGGCGGCGAGTAGCGGGTGGCGTTGTCGAGGAGTTCGGCGGCGGCGTGGATGACCGGCTCGACCGCGGTCCCGCGGATGTTGACCTTGGCGATGGAGGCGAGATTGATCCGGCGGTACTCCAGGATCCGGGACATCGCGCCGCGCAGCACGCTGTAGAGGGCGACGGGCCGGGGCCACTGGCGGCCGGGGCGACCGCCGCCGAGGACCGAGACGGAGTCGGCGAGGCGGCCGATCAGCGCGTTGCCGTGGTCGATGCGCAGCAGGTCGTCGAAGACCTCGGGGTTGCGGCCGTGGTCCTCCTCCATCTCCCGGAGTTCCTTGGCCTGCTGGTGGACGATCGCCTGGACGCGCCGGGCGACGCTGACGAAGGAGCGCTCGGAGGAGTCGCGGAGGGCTTCCTCGTGGTCGACGATCCGCAGCACCATCTTGATCAGCTGCTGCTGCGCTTCGGGAAGGGCCTTGAAGTCGGGGTTCTCCTCGCCGAGTTGGCGCAGCACCTCCGGCGGCGAGTTGCCGTAGCGCAGCCGGCGCAGCGCGGCCGGCAGGTGTTCGTCGGTGACCCGGTTGATCTGGGCGTCGTGGGCGGCGATGCGCCGCTCCAGGTAACCGGTGTGCCGGGCGTGTTCGGCTCGCAGGTCCCGCAGCGCTCGGCCGCGGCGCACCGCCTCGGCCGCGGTGGCGATCACCAGAACGGTGGCGATGCCGCCGCACAGACCGACCGCGGTCCGGGCCGGCTGCGCCACGAGGGCGACGGCCGCGCCGGTCGCCGCGGCCATCAGTATCGCCGGCAGCAACAGCACGCGCGCGTAGGGAAGTTCACGGCGTCCGGGTGGGGATTGAACACTCACCATGTGGGCCCTCTGAAATGGATCGGCTGGGTGTGGGGCGAGCTTGCAGGGGGGTATGTCATCAGAGATGTCGGGATCATCTGGATGTTTGGGAACAAGCGCACGAATACACCGCAACTCGGTGCGCTGCGGGCGAGCTTAGTCCGACCGGATCATCGCCGTGTCATATTCGGCAAGCACCTGAAATGGGGCTGGGGACCGGAGTACCCTCGGCCCCATTTGCACGCTCGGATAATGTTCGAACACGGAGCGTGATGGCGAACGGGTATACGAAAGGGCATCACCGGCACGGGTGAAGAAGCACCCACCGCACCCCGGCGACACCCTGAGCGGCGTCACCCGCGCGACTCAACTCCCTTGAAAATCAGGGGCGTTCGGCTCGGACGAGGAAGCAACCGACGAACCGTCCCCGCGCGCCGTCGAACGGCGGCGAGGACAGCCTGACGTTCGCGGGGCACGGGGCACGGGGCCGCTCGACGCGGGGCACGGGGCCGCTCGACGCGGGGGGCGGGGGCACGGGCGGCAGCCCGCCCTCGGGGCGCAGGTGAGCGAACGCCACCCCGACCCTCCGAGCGCAGGTGGGCGAACGCCGCCCGCCCGCAGGCCGCGGGCGCAAGTACGCAAAAGGCCATCGACCAGCGGGGGCGCCACACCCGCCCCCCGCACGGACCCCGCGCCCAGTGGACCGTCAGCCCACCGACGAGTAGGCCACGACCCCCCGCAGCAGCCCGTCGACCGCCTTGCGCGCGCTCTTGCCCACCGTCGACTCCGGGGGCGCGGCGCCCTGGATCTGGCCCAGCACGTCGATCACCTGCTTGCACCACCGTACGAAGTCGCCGGCCGGCATCTCCGCCTCGCGCAGCACCTCGTCGAGCCCCTTGCCACCGGCCCACATGTACGCGGCCCAGGCGAAGCCGAGATCGGGCTCGCGCTGGCCGACGCCCTCGGTCTGGGTGATCCGGAACTCCTCCTCCATGGCGTCGAGCCGCCCCCAGATCCGCACCATCTCGCCGAGCGCCGCCTTGGCCCGGCCCGACGGCAGCTTCGGCGCCATCGCGTCGTCGCCGACCCGCGCCTCGTACACCAGCGCCGAGACGCACGCGGCCAGTTCGGCGGGCTCCAGGCCCTCCCAGACTCCGGCCCGCAGGCACTCGCTCGCCAGCAGGTCCAGCTCGCCGTAGAGCCGGGCCAGCCGCTTGCCGTGCTCGGTCACCTGGTCGTCCCGCAGGTAGTCGAGTTCGGTCAGCAGCGCCACGATCCGGTCGAAGGTGCGCGCGATGGTGTTCGTCCGCCCTTCGATGCGCCGCTCCAGCTGCGAGGTGTCCCGCAGCAGCCGGTGGTACCGCTCGGCCCACCGCGCGTGGTCCTCGCGGTCGTCGCACCCGTGACAGGGGTGCGCCCGCAGCGCGGCGCGCAGCCGGGCGATCTCCCGGTCGTCGGCGGCCTGCGACCGCTTCTTGCGCTGCCGCTCCGGCGGAATGTGCCCGGCCTTGGTACGCAGTGCGGACGCCAGGTCCCGGCGGGACTGCGGCGAGCGGGGGTTGAACGACTTGGGGATCCGCATCCGCTCCAGCGCCTCGACCGGCACCGGGAAGTCGATCGACGCGAGCCGCTTGACCTGCCGCTCGGCGGTGAGCACCAGCGGGCGCGGACCGTCGTGGTACTCGAATCCGCGGTGCCCGTTGGAGCGGCCGGCCGGCAGTCCCGGGTCCAGCACGAGCGCCAGCCCCGCGTACTTCCCGGTCGGCACGTGGATGACGTCGCCGGGCTTGAGCTTCTCCAGCGCCACGGCGGCCTCGGCCCGCCGCTGGGACGCGCCCTGCCGGGCCAGCTCGGTCTCCCGGTCCTTCAGCTCCCGCCGCAGTCGCGCGTACTCGTCGAAGTCGCCGAGGTGGCAGGTCATGGATGCCCTGTAGCCCTCCAGCCCCTCCTCGTTGCGCTGCACCTGCCGCGAGATCCCGACCACCGACTTGTCGGCCTGGAACTGTGCGAAGGAGGTCTCCAGCAGCTCGCGCGAGCGGTGCCGGCCGAACTGCTCGACGAGGTTGACCGCCATGTTGTACGACGGCTTGAAGCTGGACCGCAGCGGATAGGTGCGCGTGCCGGCCAGGCCCGCCAGGTGCTCGGGGCTCATCCCCCGCTGCCACAGCACCACGGCGTGGCCCTCGACATCGATGCCGCGGCGTCCGGCACGCCCCGTCAGCTGCGTGTACTCGCCGGGGGTGATGTCGGCGTGCTGCTCGCCGTTCCACTTGACGAGCTTCTCCAGCACCACCGACCGGGCCGGCATGTTGATGCCGAGCGCCAGCGTCTCGGTCGCGAAGACCGCCTTGACCAGTCCCCTGACGAACAGTTCCTCGACGACCTCCTTGAAGGTCGGCAGCATGCCCGCGTGGTGAGCGGCTATACCGCGCTCCAGGCCCTCCAGCCACTCGTAGTAGCCGAGGACGTGCAGGTCCTCGGTGGGAATGGACGCCGTGCGCTCCTCCACCAGGGCGCGCACCTTCGCCCGCGCCTCGTCGTCGTTCAGCCGCAGGCCCGCGTACAGGCACTGCTGGACGGCCGCCTCGCAGGCGGCCCGGCTGAAGATGAACGTGATCGCGGGGAGCAGCCCCTCGGAGTCGAGCCGCTCGATCACCTCGGGCCGGCTCGGCGTCCACACCCGCGACCGCTGCCGCCGCTCCCGCTCGCGGTCGGCCTCGCGCATTGCGCGGCCCCGTCTGCGGTCCTGGTACGACGGGCGGGTCGCCTCCATGCGCGCCATGCGCGTGAGGTCGGGATTGACGGCCTTCTTGTTGCCCTCGCCCTCCTCGAACAGGTCGTACATCCGGCGCCCGGCGAGCACGTGCTGGAACAGCGGCACCGGGCGGTGCTCGGAGACGATCACCTCGGTGTCGCCGCGGACGGTGTCGAGCCAGTCGCCGAACTCCTCGGCGTTCGACACGGTCGCGGACAGCGACACCAGCGTCACCGACTCCGGCAGGTGGATGATCACCTCTTCCCACACCGCGCCGCGGAAGCGGTCGGACAGGTAGTGCACCTCGTCCATGACCACGTACCCGAGGCCGAGGAGGGTCTGCGAACCGGCGTACAGCATGTTCCGCAGGACCTCGGTGGTCATCACGACCACCGGCGCGTCGGAGTTGACACTGTTGTCGCCGGTGAGCAGACCGACCCGGTCACTGCCGTAACGACGGCACAGATCGGCGTACTTCTGGTTCGACAACGCCTTGATGGGCGTCGTGTAGAAGCACTTCTTGCCCTCCTGGAGGGCGAGGTGGACGGCGAACTCGCCGACGATCGTCTTGCCCGAGCCGGTGGGCGCGGCCACCAGTACGCCCTTGCCGGATTCGAGTGCCTGGCAGGCCTCGATCTGGAACGGGTCCAGGCCGAAGTCGTACATCTCGCGGAAGGAGGCGAGCGCGGTGGCCTGCTCGACGGCACGCCGACGTGACGCCGCGTACCGCTCGGCCGGTGAGAGGTCCTCTGTCATCGTGCTTTCGAGCGTACCGGGCGGCACCGACAACAGGACGATCATTATCCGGATCCGGCCCGGCGAATGCGGTGATAGCCGCAGCTCAGGGGACCACGACCCGGACGGCGCCGGGTATGCACCGGGCGGTCAGCGGCAGCGGGCCGAGCGGTTCCCCGTCCGCGTAGCCGGTGATCCCCTCCGCCATGAGCTCGACCTGCGAGGCGCGGTGCACGGAGACCTTGGGATGGCCGACGTGCCCGCCCCGGTACACCGTCGGAAAGACCCGCAGCAGCGTCGTACGGCTGCAGTCGCCGACCACCGTGACGTCGAACAGCCCGTCGCCGGGATCGGCGCCGGGGCAGATCCGCATCCCGCCGCCGTAGGACGGTCCGTTGCCGACCGCCACCAGGGTCGCCTCGATCTCCGTGACGGCGCCGTCGTCCAGCGTGATCCGGTACGGGAACGGCCGGAAGGCGGCCAGTTCGGCGATCATCGCCACGTCGTACTTGAGGCGGCCGGACGGCCACCTCATGCGGTTGCCGCGGTCGTTGACCCGGGAGTCGAAGCCGGAGGCCAGGACCGTGCCGAACCACCGGTCGCCGACCCGGCCGAGGTCGATCGCCCTGATGCGGTCCTCCCTGAGGCCTTCGGCGACCACCCGGCCCGCGGCGTCCGGGTCGCGTATCGGCAGTCCGAGGGCACGGGCGAAGTCGTTCCCGGTGCCGGCCGGGACGAGGCCGAGCGGGGTGTCCGTGCCCGCGACGGCGTGCAGGGCGAGGTTCACCATGCCGTCGCCGCCGACGGCGACCAGGGCGCCGGTGCCGTCCGCGACGGCGGCGCGGGCGCGGGCGAGTGCGTCCTCGGGGTTCTCCCCCATGACCGTACGCACCTGGAATCCTGCCGCCCGCAACGCGGAAGCGGCCGGCCGCGCCGCTCGGGCGCCCCGGCCGCGGCCCGCGGTGGGGTTGACGAAGAGAGTGATCTCGCTGGTCACGGGAGTGACCCTACGAGGTGCTCGCCGATGTTCAGGTCACGTCGTCATAACCGTTGACCCGGTCCTTGCTCGACTGCTCGGGCAGGGCGCGGTGCGCGCTCACGGTCTCGACCTCGCCGACCTGCTCGGGGGTCAGATCGAGGTCGGAGGCCTCGTCGTCGTCGGGCTCCAGCGCCTCGCGGCGGCGCCTGCGCCGGTCGTTGGCCAGCGCGACGGCCACGGCGGTGAAGTACAGGATCCAGATCGGCCCGGCCAGCGCCATCATGGTCAGCGGGTCCGTGCTGGGCGTGGCGACGGCCGCGAAGACCGTGATGCCCATGATCATGCCGCGCCACCAGCCGAGCATCCGCTTGCCGGAGATGGCACCGGTGAAGTTGAGCATCACCAGCAGCAGGGGCAGCTCGAAGGAGAGGCCGAAGACGATGACCATGCGGGTCACGAGGTCGAGCAGATCGTCCAGCGGCAGCAGGTTGTCGACGCCGAACGGTGTGAACTCGATCAGGACGTTCGCCGTGGTCGGCAGCACCGCGTAGGCGAAGTAGGCACCGCAGAGGAACAGCGGGAAGCCGGTGGCGACGAACGCGTAGGCGTACTTCTTCTCGTGCCGGTGCAGACCCGGCGCCACGAAGGCCCACAGCTGGTAGAGCCAGACCGGGGAGGCCAGCACGACACCGGCCATCAGGGACACCTTCAGCGCGAGTGTGAAGGGGGTGAGCAGACCGTTGATGGTGATCTGCGCGCACGGCTCCGCCTTGTCGCCTGCGGACCGCGCGAGTTCCTCGAAGGACTGCGAGCAACCCACCGAGTCGAGGATCGGCTCGGTGAAGAAGTTGATGATGTCGTTGTAGAAGAAAGCGGCGACGACCGTAACGAGGATGATCGCCAGCAAGGCCTTCGCGAGCCGGTTGCGGAGCTCACGGAGGTGCTCCGCGAGGGGCATCCGCCCCTCGGGATCCTTCTCCTGCTTGCGGGCAGACTTCAGCAACCCACGTTCCCATCTCGTGCGGCGGGCCGGAGGTCACCGGCCCTGCGTCAGCGCTTGGTCGTGTCCGTCGGCTCGGAGACCGGGCGGGAGCTGGTCACGTCGCCGGGTGCGGCCTGGATGATGCGCTGAGCGGGCTGCTGGTCGTCGTCGGCCTTCGGCGGGTCCGCCGGGGCGGAGGACTTGCCGTCCTCCTTCATCGCCTTCGCCTCGCTCTTGAGGATGCGCGCGGACTTGCCGAGGGAGCGCGCCATGTCCGGAAGCTTCTTCGCGCCGAACAGCAGGATGATGACGACGAGGATGAGAATGATCTCGGTGGGTCCGAGCCTTCCGAACATATCTCTTTACCTTCTCACCGAGGCGGGTGGGTGGGTGGAACCTGTCCGACCGGTCGGACATGTGTCCGATCGATGGTGCTGCCAGCGATCGTAGCGCTCAGGGGTGAACGGAGGGCAATCCCTGTGCGTACTCCCGGTCCACGGTCCGAGCCTCGTTTTCCGGGCCGCGACCAGCAGCGTACCTGCCGTGCCCGGCAAGTTGACAGGGCGAAGGGGCCCACAGCACATCAAACGCAGTGCTCACAGGACCGCGCAGAACCGCTCAGAGCGCGTCCGCGGACCGGGCCGTGCTGACCGCGGCGCGCTCGAGGTCCTCCGCGGCGCGGCTGATCCGGCGTGCGGACTCCGACACCTGGCTGCCCAGGCGCCGCGCCTCCACGAAGACCCGGACGGCGAGCACGCCCAGAACGGCGAGACCCAGGAAACCCACGGCTACCGCGAACATCGGCCAGAACATGACGCCGAGCCTAGACCGTCCGCCCGGCGGAAGTACGGGCGGCGTCCTCGCGTCTCAGACCGTCGAATGCAGCCGGAGGGTCCTGACGCCGCCCCCGATGAGCAGTTCGACGACGCGATCACCGGCCGGCTTGCGCACGGACGCGCCGCACTCGGGGCAGGTGAAGGAGTAGAAGGTGGTGCGGCTGCTGGCACCGATGGCGAGCAGCAGGGCGCCGGCGGCGAGTTCGAAACGGCTCCGGCAGTCCGGGCAGCCGGCCTTGAACACCACCGGCGCCACGCTTCTCATCCCGGCGAACGCGGACGCCACCGACATGCCCGCACCTGACGACGCCGACTCGGTCACGGTCATCCCTGCTCCTGCCTGTCGTACTGCCCGTCGTCCGCCCGGTCCCGCCCCTCGCGCGGAGCCGTCACCTCGATCCCGTCGTACGCCGCCAGGGCGTCGCGGGCCGCCTGCCGGGCGCTGTCGGCCAGCTCCTGGGGGGCGACGATCCGCCCGTCGTGCCCGAGGCGCAGCGCCAGTCGGCGCAGCGACGCGGGGTCGGGGGTCCGCAGGGTGATACGCAGCCCGCCGTCCGGAAGCTCATCGGCGCTGTCGTGCGGGTAGTACTCGGCGACCCAGCGTCCGGCGGGACCGACCTCGACGACGACCTCCGGGTCCTCCGCCGCGGGCTGCACGAGCCCCTCGGACAGGTCCCGCAGCTCGATCTCGGGCGGAGCGGACGGCTCGTCGAGGATCCGGATCTCGGCGACCCGGTCGAGCCGGAAGGTGCGGCGCGCCTCGGAGCGGTAGCACCAGCCCTCGAGATAGGTGTGGCCGACGCTGACCAGGCGGATCGGGTCGACCTCGCGCTCGGTGACCTCGTCACGGGCCGGCGAGTAGTACCTGATCCACAGCCGGCGGCGCTCCGAGATCGCCCGGTCGACGTCCGCGAAGACGCCGCCCTCCGATTCGAAGGTGACCGACAGCCGGGAGCTGGCGCCGGCCGCCTCACCGGCGGCGGCCTCCACCTTGGCGGTGGCGCGCAGCAGCGCCTGCCGGTCGCTCTCGCGCAGGCCGGGCAGGGTGGCCACGGCACGCGCGGCCACCAGCAGGGCGGTGGCCTCGTCGGCGGCGAGCCGCAGCGGCTCGGCCGCCTCCGCGCCGAGGGCGGCAGGGTTGTGCCACCAGATGCGCTCGCCGTCGGTGTCGATGTCGAGCAGGTCGCCGCCGCGGAAGCTCGTGCCGCACATGGGCAGCAGATCGAGGTCCGAGACCAGCTCGTCCTCGGTGATGCCGAAGGCGCGGGCGACGTCCTCGATCCGGGCGCCGGGCCGCTCCCTGAGGTAGGTGACCAGGGAGAGCATCCGCCGGGTCTGGTCGATGGCGTTCGCCGGCCGTGCGGGTTTGCCAGCCACTGTCTTCTTCCGCCCCCTCAACCCTTGGCCACGGCACGCAGCCGGTCCACCACGTCGGCCCGCAGCTCGGCGGGTTCCAGGACCACCACGTCGGGCCCGAACTCCACCAGCCAGGCGTCCAGCCCGTGCCCGTACGGGATCTCCAACTCGTCCCAGCCGTCCTCGCCTTCCCGTACGGAAGCGGCACGGGCCCGCAACGGGTAGCCCGCGCCCGAGCGCAGCCGGATCAGGGCGCTGCGGTCGGCGGTCTCGCCCGCCCAGCTCGCGACGGTCTCGCGGACCGTGACGACGTCGGGGACCTCGGCGCCGAACCGCCCGGTGCGGGCGCGCACCCTGCCGGTGATCCGCGACAGCCGGAAGACCCGCTCCGCCGCGCGGTCGCGGTCCCAGCCCGCCAGGTACCAGTGCCCCCGCCAGCACTCCAGCGCCCATGGCTCGACGTGCCGGGTCTCGGGGTGGGCGGCGGTCGCCTTGCGGTACTCGAAGACCACGGGCCGGCGGTCGCGGCAGGCCAGCATCAGGGGCTCGAACGCGGCCTCGTGCACCGGGATGCGCGGCTCCAGGGCACCGTGGGCCTCGTACGGGTCGACGTCCTCGGGGAGTCCGGCCGCGCGCAGCTTCTGCAGGGCGCCGCTCGCCGCCCCCGCGAGCCTGGCCTGCTGCCAGACCTTGGCGGCCAGCCCGAGGGCCGCGGCCTCCTCGGCGTCGAGGGTGATCGGCGGGAGCCGGTTGCTGTCGCGGCGGGCCAGGTAGCCGACCTCGCCGTCGATGTTCTCCACGGTCTCGATGACCAGGCCCAGCTCGCGCAGGTCGTCCTTGTCGCGCTCGAACATCCGGTTGAAGGAGTCGTCGGACCCGGCCGCGCCCTTCTCCGGCTTCACGGCCTCGACGTACGCCTCGATGGAATCGCGAAGCTCGCGCTTGCTGAGCGGCCGCCTCGTCCCCAGCAGACACAGCGCCAGGTTCATCAGCCGCTCGGCCTTGGCAATGGCCATCGACGCCCTTCCCTATGGTGCTTCTGACGGATGACCGTACCGCTCCGCGGTGTCGGGGCAAAAGCCGAGGGCCCATGCCCGAACAGGCATGGGCCCTCGTTGATCGGATCCGATCGGATCAGCGCGAACGAGGCACGATGGCGCCACGGCGACCAGCGCCCGCGTCCGCCGGTGCGGGTACGCCGCTCAGACCGCGACCAGGTCGCAGACGAAGATCAGCGTCTCGCCCGGGGCGATCCGGCCGCCACCGGCGCCACGGTCGCCGTAGGCGAGGTGCGCGGGGATGATCAGCTGGCGGCGCCCGCCGACCTTCATGCCCTGCACGCCCTTGTCCCATCCGGGGATGACCTGGCCGATGCCGAGCTGGAACTGGAGCGGCGTGCCGCGGTTCCAGGAGGCGTCGAACTCCTCACCGGTGGAGAAGGCCACGCCCACGTAGTGGACGGAGACGGTGTCGCCCGCCTTGGCCTCCGGCCCGTCACCCTCCCAGATGTCCTTGATCTCGAGGTCCTTCGGGGGCTCGCCACCGGGGAAGTCGATCTCGGGCTTCTCGATGCTCACTTCACTGGCTCCTGCTGATGTACGACAAGGCAACTCGGACAGTCTTGCATCCCATCGGCGATCACGCCTCGCCGGGCGGGCCCGACGCGATCATGGGCTCGCTCACATCTTGGCCAGGATGTCCACGGAGAAGACCAGTGTGGAGTCCTTCTTGATGCCGCTGCCGCTGGGCGGGTTGTCGCCGTAGCCCAGGTCCGGCGGGATGACGATCAGGACCCGGCTGCCGACCTTCTTGCCGGTCAGGCCCTGGGCCCAGCCCTTGACGACCTGCTGGAGCGAGAACGAGGCCAGCGCGTTGCGGGAATACGTCGAGTCGAACTCCTTGCCCGTGTCCCAGAGCACGCCGCGGTACTGCACGAGCAGGCTGTCCTCGGCGGCGACCTCCGCTCCGTCACCCTCCAGGACGTACTCGGCCACGAGCTTGGTCGGCGGGTCGGCCTTGGGGACCTCGATGGCCGGCGCCTTGCCGTCGGTGTTGGTGCCCACCTGCGGCAGGTCGGCGTCGGCCTGATCGACCTGCGTGCCCTTGGCGGAGCTGCGCGAATTGAAGCTGGCCTGGATGTCGACCACGAAGACCAGCGTGTCGGTGCCCTTGATGCCCGCCTGCGCGTTGCCCTGCTCGCCGTAGCCCCAGGTGGGCGGGACGGCCATCTGGACGCGGCTGCCGGCCTTCTTGCCGCTCAGCGCGTAGCGCCAGCCGTCGATGATGCTGCCCGGGGCGAGCTGGATGACCAGCGGCGTGCCGCGGTCGTAGGAGTTGTCGAACACCTTGGCGGTGGACCAGATCTGGCCCAGGTAGTTCGCCTGGATGTAGTCGTTCTCCGCGACGGTCTGGCCGCCGCCCGCGATGACCGTCTTCACCGCGAGGTCCTTCGACGGCTCGCCGGTGCCCTTGGCCACGGTGGGCTTCTCGTCGAACTTCGTCCCCGCGGTGATGGCCGGCAGCGGTCCGTCGACGATCTTCGGCGCGGGCGCGCCCGACGTCTCGGGAGCCGAGGGCGACGGACTGGTGGTGGCCTCGCTCGAGGCGGACCCGTCGTCGCCGCATGCGGCGAGCGTGACCAGTCCAGCGGGGACGGCGATGAGCAGGGAGCGTCGGCGCACGGTGGGGGCCTCGTAATCGTCGATCTTGTTGATGGCGTGCGCGCAACTCTACGGCGTGAGAAGGGCGCCGTACGGATAACGTACGGCGCCCGTGTGGCGTTCCGGCCGACCCCCGTTCCGCGGTCGGGCGAACCCGTGCGGGGGAATCGGGCCGTGCGCGTCGCTCACATACCGGCGATGAGCTTCTCCACCCGGTCGTCCACCGATCGGAACGGGTCCTTGCACAACACCGTGCGCTGTGCCTGGTCGTTGAGCTTGAGGTGGACCCAGTCGACGGTGAAGTCCCGGCGCTGCTCCTGCGCGCGCCGGATGAAGTCGCCACGCAGCCTGGCCCGAGTGGTCTGCGGCGGGACGGACTTGCCCTCGAAGATCTTCAAGTCGTTGCAGATCCGGGTGGCTTGGCCCTTCTTCTCCAGGAGGTAGTACAGGCCACGACGCCGGTGGATGTCGTGGTAGGCGAGGTCTATCTGCGCGACCCGCGGGTGCGACATGGTCATGTTGTGCTTGGCCCGGTACCGCTCGATGAGCTTGTACTTCATGACCCAGTCGATCTCGGTGTCGATCCGGTCGAGGTCCTCGTTCTCGATGGCGTCCAGGGTGCGGCCCCACAGCTCCAGCACCTGCTCGACCACGCCGGTGCGGATGCCACGCCGCTCGCAGAAGTCCACGGCCTTCTCGAAGTACTCCCGCTGCACCTCCAGCGCCGACGCCTCCCGGCCGCTGGCCAGGCGCACCTTGCGGCGGCCGGTGATGTCGTGGCTGACCTCGCGGATCGCCCGGATGGGGTTCTCCAGGGTCAGGTCGCGCATCACGGTGCCCGCCTCGATCATGCGCAGCACCAGGTCCGTGGCGCCGACCTTGAGCAGCATCGTCGTCTCGGACATGTTCGAGTCGCCGACGATGACGTGCAGCCGCCGGTAGCGCTCGGCGTCGGCGTGGGGTTCGTCGCGGGTGTTGATGATGGGCCGGGAGCGCGTCGTGGCGGACGAGACGCCCTCCCAGATGTGCTCGGCGCGCTGGCTGACGCAGTACACAGCGCCGCGCGGGGTCTGGAGCACCTTGCCGGCGCCGCACAGCAGCTGCCGGGTGACCAGGAAGGGGATGAGGATGTCCGCGAGCCGGGAGAACTCCCCGTGCCGGGCCACCAGATAGTTCTCGTGGCATCCGTAGGAGTTGCCGGCGGAGTCGGTGTTGTTCTTGAAAAGGTAGACGTCGCCCGCGATTCCCTCCTCGTGCAGGCGTCGTTCCGCATCCACGAGGAGACCTTCGAGAATGCGCTCGCCGGCCTTGTCGTGGGTGACCAGTTCGATCACGTTGTCACATTCGGGTGTCGCGTATTCCGGATGCGAGCCCACGTCGAGGTAGAGGCGGGCGCCGTTCCGCAGAAAGACATTGCTGCTGCGGCCCCATGACACGACACGGCGGAAGAGGTACCGCGCCACCTCGTCAGGCGACAGACGGCGCTGTCCCCTGAACGTGCACGTGACGCCGTACTCGTTCTCCAGCCCGAAAATGCGGCGGTCCATGACTGAACATTACGCCCGATCCCCTGAACTGAAACGGGGTTCGACGGCACGATTTGGATCATTTTCCATTGAGGCCGCAACGACCGCCGTCCTGGCGGGAACTGCGAGTACCCGCCCGGTGGCCAGCAGAACCAGCAGCGACACGGCTCCCGCGGCACCCGGTACGGCGAAGCCCCACAGCGCCCCGCCCCACTCCACCACGGGTCCGGCGACACCGGTTCCGACCGACGCGCCCACCGTGAACGTGGTCACCAGCCAGGAGAACGCCTCGGTGACGGTGCCCCGCGGCGCGTGCCGGTCGACGATGACGAAGGCGCAGGCGATGGCGGGGGCCAGGAAGACGCCGGCGAGCGCGCTGAGCGCCGTCATGGCGACCGGGCCGGGCATCAGCACGAGCGGCAGGTAACACACCGCCAGAAGGGCGACGAGCACACGCAGTCGCCGTTCGGGTACGCCGCTCCACTGCCGCGCCCCGTACAGGCTGCCGCCGACGAGCGCGCCGAATCCCACGCCCGCCATGAGCCAGCCGTACACCGCGTCGCCGCCGTGGTCGTCCGCGTACGACACGGCGGCGACCGCGATGGAGCCGAGCGCCACGCCGACGAAGAGGAACGCGGCCAGCAGCGCCAGGAGGCCGGGCGAGCGCAGCGCGCCGAGCCAGTGCGCCTCGCGCGGCGCCGACCGCCAGGCGCGCGAGGGCGGCGAGACGACCACGGAGAGGGCGCCGAGGACGCCGAGGGCGTTCAGCGCGAGCAGGGCGACCTGGGCGGACCACAGCGACGTGCACAGGGTCACCAGCAACGGGCCGACGGTGAACATCACCTCCTGGGCCACCGCGTCCATGGCGTACGCCCGGTGCACCTGCTCCTCCTTGCGCAGCACGGACGTCCACAGGGCGCGCAGGCCGCCCTCCAGGGGCGGGGTGAAGAGTCCGGCCGCAGCCACGGCCACGTACGACGGCGTCAGCGCGTCGGTGCCGCTGACGGTGAAGGCGGCCATCGCGAGGGCCGACAGGAGCGCGGCGGGCAGTTGGACGCGCGGCTGTCCGTGCAGGTCCACCAGCCTGCCGAGCAGGGGCTGGCCCACCGCGTTGGCGACGCCGTACACGGCCGCCAGCGCTCCGGCGAGGCTGTAGGAGCCGCCCTCCGCGCGGACGAACAGCACGATCGCGATCGCGGCGGTGGCGTTCGGCAGGCGCCCCACGAGCGTGCCGACCAGCAGCCGGGTGGCGTGCCTCGCCCTGAGGATCTCCAGGTATCCCGCGGCCATGTTCCCGCCCTTCCCGCCAGGGTTTTACGTATAACTTCCTCAGTCATACGTACCATGTGCGCAGTTCACCCGTCCAGGTCACGGCCAGGACGACGTCCCGACGAAGGAGCAGGCCAGGTGTCACGAGCCGGCATCCGTCCCACGAGCCGGGACGTCGCCCGGAGCGCCGGCGTCTCCCAGGCCGCCGTGTCCCTGGTGCTGGGCGACAAATGGCGCGGCCGGGTGTCGGCGGCCACCGCCGAACGGGTCCGGCAGGCCGCCCGGGACCTCGGGTACCGGCCCAACCTGGCCGCCCGCAATCTGCGCCTCGGCCACACCCGCACCGTGCTGCTGGTCGTCCCGGCGCTGACCACGGAGTTCTTCGCGGGCGTCTACACCGGCGCCACCCGCGTCGCCGCCGAGCACGGCTTCGGCGTCGTGCTGTACCCCTCCCCCGAGGGCATCGGGGCCGTCCGGGACCCCTTCGCGTCCGCCCAGGCCGCGCTGGACGGCGTCATCGCCTCCTCGATGGCCGCGGACGCCCTCACCGCCATCCGCGGCGACCAGCTGCCGCTGGTGATGCTCGACAGCGACCCGGAGGGCAGTCTGGGCGCCGCCACCGTCAATCTCGACATCGCCGACGGTGTCCGCCAGGTGGCCGACCATCTGCTGGGCCTCGGCCACCGCCGGTTCCTGCATCTGGGTGCCGACATCGCCTCCTGGACCTTCGAGGTCCGCGCCCGGGAACTCGCCGCCCGCCTGCGCACGGTCCCCGGCACGACCCTGCACTCGGCCCGCGCGCCCATCTCCATCGACGGGGCCCTGGCCGCCGCCGAGGCGGCCCTCGGCCGCCACCGCGTCACCGCCGTCGTCTGCGACGACGACAAGCTGGCGGCAGGCGCCTACAAGGCCGTACGGCGCCTCGGACTGCGCGTCCCCGACGACGTCTCGGTCACCGGCATCGACGATCTCGCCCTGGCCACCGCGATCGATCCGGAGCTGACCACGGTGCGGCTGGACGCCGAGCTGTTCGGTGAGCGGGGCATGCGGGCCCTGCTGGCGGTCCTTGAGGGCGGCACGCCGCAGGCCGGGGACATCCCCGTGGAACTGGTCGTACGCGGGTCCACCGCTCCCCCCGCCGCCCCCTGAGACGACCGATGCCCCGGCCGTCGCCGACCGGGGCATCTGCGGGTGTTCAGGGATCGGGAATCAGGGACGCGGAGGACTACTCCTCCTCGGCGTCCTCCGCCTCCGTGGCGGACGACGCCCCGTCGGCCTCCAGCAGACGCGCGAGCTGCCGGCCGACGATCCGCTTGAACTTGCGCTGCTGCGGGCGCGTACGGTCCAGTACGGCCACTTCGAGGCGCTCGGCGGGGATCTCCCGCTGTGTGCCGTTGGTGTCGCGGGACAGCGCCTGCACGGCCAGGCTGAGCGCCTCGGCCAGGGTCATGCCGTCCTGGTGGCGCTGGTCCAGGTAGCTGCTGATCTGCTCGGCGTTGCCACCGACCGCGACCGAGCCGTGCTCGTCCACGATGGAGCCGTCGTGCGGCAGCCGGTAGATCTGGTCCCCGTCGGGCGTCTCGCCGACCTCCGCGACGACCAGTTCCACCTCGTAGGGCTTCTCGGCCGCGCTGGAGAAGATCGTGCCCAGCGTCTGGGCGTAGACGTTGGCCAGGCCGCGGGCCGTCACGTCGTCCCGGTCGTAGGTGTAACCGCGCAGGTCGGCGTAGCGGACGCCGCCGATGCGGAGGTTCTCGTACTCGTTGTACTTGCCGGCGGCGGCGAAGCCGATCCGGTCGTAGATCTCGCTGAACTTGTGCAGCGCGCGGGACGGGTTCTCGCCGACGAACACGATGCCGTCGACGTACTGGAGCACGACCAGGCTGCGGCCCCGGGCGATGCCCTTGCGGGCGTACTCCGCCCGGTCGGCCATGGCCTGCTGGGGTGAGACATAGAACGGCGTCGACACCGGTTATCCGTCCCTTTCTGTCGAAGTCACTGGATCACCTTCAAACAACACTGCCGCCGGTTACAGCAGCGCGGCCCGCGGGCCGTCGGGCTGCTCCAGACGCCGCTCCAGCACCGAGCGGGCGATCTGCGAGGCCTCGTCCTCGGTGAGCCGGCGGAAGCCGTCCTCGGTGATCACGGTGACGATCGGGTAGATCCGGCGGGCGACATCGGGACCACCGGTCGCCGAGTCGTCGTCTGCCGCGTCGTACAGCGCCTGCACCACGAGGGTCGTGGCCTGGTCCTCGGTGAGATCCTCGCGGAAGAGCTTCTTCATGGCGCCGCGCGCGAAGATCGAGCCGGAGCCGGTGGCCGCGTAGCCCTGCTCCTCGGAGCGGCCGCCCGTCACGTCGTAGGAGAAGATCCGGCCCTTGCCGCGGTCGACGTCGAAGCCGGCGAACAGCGGGACCACGGCCAGGCCCTGCATCGCCATGCCCAGATTGGACCGGATCATGGTCGACAGGCGGTTCGCCTTGCCCTCCAGGGACAGCTGGGCGCCCTCGACCTTCTCGAAGTGCTCCAGTTCCAGCTGGAAGAGCTTGACCATCTCCACGGCCAGACCCGCGGTGCCGGCGATGCCGACGGCCGAGTACTCGTCCGCCGGGAAGACCTTCTCGATGTCCCGCTGCGCGATGATGTTGCCCATGGTCGCCCGCCGGTCGCCGGCCAGCACGACGCCGCCCGGGAAGGTGACGGCGACGATGGTCGTGCCGTGCGGTGCCTCGATCACACCCTGGGTGGGCGGCAGTTGCCGCTTGCCGGGCAGCAGCTCCGGCTGGTGCTCGGACAGGAAGTCCATGAACGAGGAGGACCCAGGCGTCAGGAAGGCAGCTGGTAGACGCCCGGTGCTACGAGTGTTGGCTTCCACGCGATTCCTTCCAGAAGTGCGGCAGCCCGCCTTGTGGCGTCGGGCCGATCCCTGAACTGCCCCAGTGCCGCGTTGCAGCTGAAGCAGCGTACGTCTCGGACCCTACCCGCCTCGTGGCAGTGATCCACATGTGCAGGTACGGCCGAGAGACCGTGCGGCAGAGGCCTTGCGGAACGGCCCGGATCGGCGAAGGCCGCTCGCGGCCGGGACTCCCCGCGCCACGAGCGGCACTTCACGAGATGCCGTTCCTGCACTTACACCCCCGCCGTCAACCTTCGGATCGAAGGTTGGGATGCCCTACTGGCCACCCTTTTGAACGAATGACCGAACGAAGTCCTCGGCGTTCTCCTCGAGCACGTCGTCGATCTCGTCCAGGACGGAGTCCACGTCGTCGCTGAGCTTGTCGTGCCGCTCCTTGAGGTCCTCCGAAGCCTGCGCGTCCTGCGCCTGCTCCTCGACCTCCTCGGTGGAGCGCGTCGCCTTCTGCTGTCCGCCGCCGGTGTCCTTGGTCGCCATAACCCTCACCCCGCTCGGTTCGCCCGACATGTTCGGCATCGCTGCCGATCGGTCATGATCAGACCCTACAAGCCGGGTCTGACAATGGCCCCGCAGTTCCTACAACGTACGAGGGCCACCTCGATGATTCCCTGACGCCGGGATTTCCACCCGCGCGCCCGGCCCCGCGCCCCCGCCCCGTCAGCCGCCGGACAGGACCTTGACCAGGTCCTCGGCGGTGCGGCAGCGGTCCAGCAGCTCCTTGACGTGATTACGCGTTCCGCGAAGCGGTTCCAGGGTTGGAACCCTCTGGAGCGAATCCCGGCCCGGCAGATCGAAGATCACCGAGTCCCACGAGGCCGCCGCGACGTCGTCCGCGTACTGCTCCAGGCAGCGCCCGCGGAAGTACGCCCGGGTGTCCTCCGGCGGCTTCGCCTTGGCCCGCTCCACGTCCGCCTCGTCCAGCAGTCGCTTGATGCGGCCACGGGCGACCAGCCGGTTGTACAGGCCCTTCTCGGGGCGTACGTCGGCGTACTGGAGGTCGACCAGGTGCAGCCGCGCCGCGTCCCAGTCGAGGCCGTCCCGGCGCCGGTAGCCCTCCATGAGCTCCCGCTTGGCGACCCAGTCCAGCTCGCCGGCCAGACTCATCGGATCGCGCTCCAGCCGGTTGAGAGTGTCCTCCCAGCGGCTCAGGACGTCCTTGGTCTGCTCGTCCGCGTCCGCGCCGAAGCGTTCCTCGACGTACTTGCGGGACAGCTCGTAGTACTCCATCTGCAACTGGACCGCGGTGAGTGTCCGGCCGCTGCGCAGGGTGACCAGCCGCTGGAGCGTCGGGTCGTGCGAGACCTGGTGCAGAGTGCGAACGGGCTGGTCGACGGCGAGGTCCACGGCGATGAACCCGTCCTCGATCATCGACAGCACCAGGGCCGTGGTGCCGAGCTTGAGGTAGGTGGAGATCTCCGACAGGTTCGCGTCGCCGATGATCACATGCAGGCGCCGGTACTTCTCGGCGTCGGCGTGCGGCTCGTCGCGCGTGTTGATGATGGGGCGCTTGAGGGTCGTCTCCAGACCCACCTCGACCTCGAAGTAGTCCGCGCGCTGGCTCAGCTGGAAGCCGTGCTCGTGGCCGTCCTGGCCGATGCCGACGCGGCCCGCTCCGGCGAAGACCTGGCGGGAGACGAAGAACGGGGTGAGGTGGCGCACGATGTCCGAGAAGGCGGTCTCCCGCTTCATCAGGTAGTTCTCGTGCGTGCCGTAGGAGGCGCCCTTGTTGTCGGTGTTGTTCTTGTAGAGGTGGATCGGCTGGGCACCGGGCAGCTGGGCGGCGCGCTCGGCCGCCTCGGCCATGATCCGCTCGCCGGCCTTGTCCCAGAGGACGGCGTCACGGGGGTTGGTGACCTCGGGTGCGCTGTACTCGGGGTGGGCGTGGTCGACGTAGAGCCGTGCGCCATTGGTGAGAATGACGTTGGCCAGGCCGATGTCCTCGTCGGTGAGCTGGCTGGCGTCGGCGGCCTCGCGGGCGAGGTCGAAGCCTCGGGCGTCCCGCAGGGGGTTCTCCTCCTCGAAGTCCCAGCGGGCCCGGCGGGCCCGGTGCATCGCCGCCGCGTAGGCGTTCACGATCTGGGACGAGGTGAGCATGGCATTGGCATTGGGATGGCCGGGGACGGAGATCCCGTACTCCGTCTCGATGCCCATTACTCGCCGTACGGTCATGCGGCCCTCCTTGCCCGGCGGCTCCCTCGGTCGTGGGCGCCGCTCAAGTACCGCTGGCGCTGGGTTGCGTATGCGGTGCCCGTCCCCGCACTGCGCGACTCGGCGGTACCGACGAGCCTAGAACGCCTTTGAGCTGGTGGGGAGATCATTTGCGTCATTAGACTTGCTCCAGCCGTGGCCCGAAAAGCAATCGGCTGCGGATACCCCGGAGAGGGCACCCGCAGCCGCCCTGGCTTTTACAGGTACTGTCCGGTGTTGGCCACCGTGTCGATGGAGCGTCCGGTGTCCGCACCCTGCTTTCCGGTGATAAGGGTACGGATGTACACGATCCGCTCGCCCTTCTTTCCGGAGATCCGAGCCCAGTCGTCCGGGTTCGTGGTGTTGGGCAGGTCCTCGTTCTCCTTGAACTCGTCCACGCAGGCCTGGAGCAGGTGGGAGACGCGCAGACCCTTCTGGGTGTGCTCCAGGAAATCCTTGATCGCCATCTTCTTGGCCCGGCCCACGATGTTCTCGATCATGGCGCCGGAATTGAAGTCCTTGAAGTACAGGACTTCCTTGTCACCGTTGGCGTAGGTGACCTCCAGGAAGCGGTTCTCCTCGGTTTCCGCGTACATGTGTTCGACGGCGGTCTGGATCATGGCCTGGACGCATGCGTCCTTGTCGCCGCCGTGCTCCCCGAGGTCCTCGGAGTGCAGCGGCAGGCGCTGGGTGAGGTACTTGCCGAAGATGTCCTTGGCCGCCTCGGCGTCCGGGCGCTCGATCTTGATCTTCACGTCCAGCCGGCCGGGACGCAGAATGGCCGGGTCGATCATGTCCTCACGGTTCGAGGCACCGATCACGACCACGTTCTGCAGGCCTTCCACGCCGTCGATCTCGGCGAGCAGCTGCGGGACGATGGTGTTCTCCACGTCCGAGCTGACACCGGAGCCACGGGTGCGGAAGAGGGACTCCATCTCGTCGAAGAAGACGATGACGGGCGTGCCCTCGCTGGCCTTCTCCCGGGCACGCTGGAAGACGAGGCGGATCTGCCGCTCGGTCTCGCCGACGTACTTGTTCAGGAGCTCGGGGCCCTTGATGTTGAGGAAGAAGCTCTTGCCGGCGGCCTGACCGGTGACCTCGGCGACCTTCTTGGCCAGCGAGTTGGCGACGGCCTTGGCGATCAGCGTCTTGCCGCATCCGGGCGGTCCGTAGAGCAGCACACCCTTGGGCGGGCGCAGTTCGTGCTCCTTGAACAGGTCCGGGTAGAGGTACGGCAGCTCGACCGCGTCCCGGATGGCCTCGATCTGGTTGCCGAGACCGCCGATCTGCTCGTAGCCGATGTCCGGGACCTCTTCGAGGACGAGTTCCTCGACCTCGCTCTTGGGCACGACCTCGTAGACGTAGCCGGAGCGGGGTTCGAGCAGCAGGGCGTCGCCGGCGCGGATGGTGACGTCCAGCAGCGGCTCGGCGAGCCGCACCACCCGTTCCTCGTCGGTGTGCCCGAGCACCAGGGCGCGCTCGCCGTCCTCAAGGATCTCCTTGAGGGTGACGATGTCCCCGACGCGCTCGTACTCCATGGCCTCGACCACGTTGAGGGCCTCGTTGAGCATCAGTTCCTGGCCGCGCCGCAACTCGTCGAGCTCGACGCTGGGGCTCACGTTCACCCGGAGCTTGCGGCCGCCGGTGAAGATGTCGGCGGTGCCGTCCTCGTTCGCCTGCAGGAAGACTCCGAAGCCGGCCGGTGGCTGTGCCAGCCGGTCGACCTCTTCCTTGAGGGCCACGATCTGGTCCCGGGCCTCACGGAGCGTGTTGGCAAGTCGCTCGTTCTGTGCGGACACGCCGGCCAGGTTGGTCTGCAGCTCGACGATCCGCTCTTCGAGAATCCTCGTGTGTCGCGGAGAGTCGGCGAGCTTGCGTCGCAGGACGGCGATCTCCTGCTCAAGGTAGGCAATCTGCCCGGCCGGGTCGTCGGACCCGCGTCCCGGGCGGATGCCGCGGTTCATGTCGTCGTCGTGGGCTGCCACGGTCCTCACCTCCTCCAAGGGGAGCTGGACGCTTCCAGACCCTACCTGGGTGGGTGTCGATTGAAACCCCTAGATCACAAAGACGGTCGGGGTGTGTCCGATCTTCACCCTTGCGCTCTCCCTCACGCCAGGGGAATACCCAGGGAACGCGCGGAGAAAGCGAGCGAAGGTAGGGTCGAACCGTTCAACACCCGTCAGAGCTGGCCGGATTCCCGTACGGCTGGGTGCAGAGTCGGCAGGAGAGGTGACCGTGCAGCAGGAGGCCGTGGTCCAGGGCGAGGCGCTGGAGGTCTGGATCGACCAGGATCTCTGTACCGGCGACGGTATCTGCGCCCAGTACGCGCCCGAGGTCTTCGAGCTGGACATCGACGGCCTGGCCTATGTGAAAGGCGGGGACGAGGAGCTGTTGCAGGCCAAGGGGGCCACAACACCCGTACCGCTGCCGCTCCTCACGGACGTGATCGACTCGGCGAGGGAGTGTCCCGGCGAGTGCATTCATGTACGTCGCGTTTCGGACAGCGTCGAGGTCTACGGACCGAACGCAGAGTGACTGAATCCGTACGTCGCGTTACGACTGTCTGATTTCTCACACGCGCCGGTGGCCGCCGTCAGACGCTCCGGGCGTCGGCGGGTGACGAGCGGACGAACGCACCGTTGTGCCACTGCCACTTCGCGCTCTCCTCGGTGTCCGGACAGCACGTCGGCACCTCGGCGGAGGAGTAGCCGAGCAGGGTGGCGAGGACCTCGCCCTCCCGGACGGCGAAGTCACTGACCGTGTACCGGTCCTTGGGGTCGACGAGGGTGGCCACGATGCGGGCCCCCTTACCGCCCGCTCCCTGGGTGAGCACGTACACACCGTCCGGCGGGGTGCTCATACCGGCGTCGCAGTGCACGACGGCCACCGTCTCGGGCCGGCCGTCGCCGTCGAGGTCCCCGGACGCCTTCTGTTCCACCACGGCCTCGACGGGGCCGCATTCGAGGGGGAAGTCGACTCCGTCGGCGGCGGGCGGCGCGGCGGCGGGGTCGGGGGCGGACCGGGTCTCCTCGGCCGGCGTCTGCGCGGCGGTCGCCGAGTGCGGCTGGAGGATCGAGGACAGGGCCACGACACCGGCGACGGCCGTGGCGGTGGCCAGCCAGTGGATCGGCCGGGTGTGGGCGTGTGCCAGTTCCGGGACGGCGGATTGCTGCACTAGGAGTGTCTCCCGTGAGGGCTGTGCCGGTGGGGGTGGCCTGCATGGTGCCACACGTCACAGTCCGGGGGAACGGCGGGGGCGGTCCTTGTGACCTGCGGGCCGGACCGTCGGGTCCGGCCCGTCAACCGGAAAGCCCCGTGGCCGAGTTCCCGGCGGTCTGCGGGAACTCGGCCACGGGGCGGTGACGTTGCGCGCGGCACGGGGCCGGGGTCAGCGGCCGATGCCTCCGTCGGCGTTGGGGCCGCTGTAGTCCTCGCCGTAGGCGCCCTTCGCGGGGCGGCGGCGGCGCATGGGCGGCTCGACGCCGTCGGCGAGACGGCGGGCGGTGAGCAGGAAGCCGGTGTGGCCGATCATCCGGTGGTCCGGGCGGACGGCCAGGCCCTCGACGTGCCAGTTGCGGATCATCGTCTCCCAGGAGGTCGGCTCGTTGAAGCAGCCGATCTCACGGATGGACTCCACGGTCCGGGCGAGCTGCGTGGTGGTCGCCACGTAGCAGCACAGGATGCCGCCGGGCACGAGCGCCTTGGAGACGGCCTCCAGGCACTCCCACGGGGCGAGCATGTCCAGGATGACGCGGTCGACGTCGGTGTCGCTCAGGTTGTCCTGGAGGTCGCCCACGGTGAGCTGCCAGGCCGGGTGCGGGCCGCCGAAGTAGCGCTCCACGTTCTGCTGGGCGATCTCGGCGAAGTCCGCACGGCGCTCGTAGCTGTGCAGCATGCCCTGATCGCCGATGGCCCGCAGCAGGAAGCTGCTGAGCGAGCCGGAGCCGACGCCGGCCTCCACGACGCGCGCGCCGGGGAAGATGTCGGCGAAGGACAGGATCTGCCCCGCGTCCTTGGGGTAGACGACGGCTGCCCCGCGGGGCATGGACAGGACGTAGTCGGGGAGCAGGGGGCGCAGCGCGAGATAGGCGACGTTCCCGGTGGTGCGGACAACGCTGCCCTCGGGAGCGCCGATCAGCTCGTCGTGCGGGAAGGAACCCTTGTGGGTGTGGAAGTTCTTCCCGGCCTCGAGCGTGAACGTGTAGTGGCGGCCCTTGGGGTCGGTCAGCTGTACCTGGTCCCCGACCTTGAAGGGCCCGCGCCTGCGGGCGGCACCGGTCGGTTCGGACATGTGAACAGCCTACCGGCCTTTGGGGAGGCCGCCGACCACCCGCCGCGGCCCGCTACGAGGGCCTGGCCATGGCCTTGACGAAGGCCCGCTCGACGTCCGCGGCGGACAGCACGCCGTAGATCTCGCCGGTCTCCTCGACCACCAGGTACTCGGTCGCGGGGGTGGCCCGCAGCGCCTCCAGGAGGTCCTCGCCGGCCAGCTCCGCGGAGACCCGCATGCCGCCCGTCAGCTCCTGCGCCAGGCTGCTGACGGCGACCCAGGGGCGCCGGTGCTCCGGTACGCCGACGATGGCGGCCTCGCGCACCAGTGAGACCGGGTTCCCGTCGGCGTCGACGACGACCAGGGCGCGGGCCCCGGCCGCGTTGGCCCGGCGCAGCGCCTCCGAGAGCGGGGTGTCGCCCTCGACGGGCACCGCGCGCCGGGTGAGGGCGCGGGCGCGCAGTTCGGGCAAGTGCTCGCGCAGCCGGGCGACGCGCAGGCTGTTGCCGGCGCCGGTCCAGATGATGGCGGCGAGGATCGCGGCGAGCAGCGCGTCCATCACGGTGTCCATGCCGACGTTGTCCACGGCGTCGCTGCCCAGGGCGCCGGACTGGGTGAGCAGCGGGAGCCCGATCAGCACGGAGACGGCCAGCGCGCGGCCCACCCAGGCGGCGGCGACCGTGCCGGTCATGGGCTTGCCGGTGATCTTCCAGACGACGGCGCGGAGCATGCGGCCGCCGTCGAGGGGCAGACCGGGCAGCAGGTTGAAGGCGGCGACGATGAGGTTGGAGATCATCAGGCCGGCCAGCAGGACACCGGGGACCGTACCCGGTTCGACGGGCTGCAGCGCCACGTAGAAGACGCCGGCGAGGACGAGGGAGAGCAGCGGTCCGACGAAGGCGAGCACGAACTCCCGGCCGGGTGTCTCGGCCTCCTTCTCGATCTCGGAGACGCCGCCGAAGAACTGCAGCTGGATGCGGCGCACCGGGAGCTTGAAGCGCAGGGCTGCGACGGTGTGGGCCAGTTCGTGCACCAGGACCGACGCGTAGAACGCGACCGCGAAGAACAGGGAGACCAGGTAGCGGGCCGCGCCGAGTTCGGGCAGGACCCGGTCGAGCTGCCCGCCGAACACCCAGGTGATCAGCGCGGCGACGAGGAACCAGCTCGGCGCGACGTACACGGGCACGCCGAACAGCCGCCCCATCAGCAGTCCGCCGCCGGGCTCCGGACGCTGCGGGGCCGGTCCCTTCTCACCGGTGGAGTGGGCGAGCGTGCGGTGGGCCGGGGTGTGGCCGTGGTCGGGGGCACCGGAGGGGGACCGCTTGTCGCCGGATACGGGGGTGGGGGGATGCGCGGGGGTGTGTGCGTCCCCGGTGGCGGGTGTGCGCGGGGGGTGGTGGTCGCCGGTGGCGGGGGGCTTGGAGCCCTCTTGGTCGCCGGGGGGCTGTTCGGGCGCCGGGCCCTCGGCGGGCGCCGAGGGGGGCGTCGGCCGGTCGGTGCCGCTGTTCGGCTCGGGACCGGGCGAGGGTTCGGGCTTGCCGCCGCCCGTCCCGGGGTCCCCGGAGCCTGCGGGGGTGTCGTCGGGACGTCCACCGTCGCCGTGGCGGGCGACGGCGCCGTTCGACCGTTCGCCGTCGGCCGGGCCCGGCGGCGTCGTGCCGGACGGTCCGTCCGCGGGGCGGTCCGACGCCTGCGGGCGGGCCGCTCCGGCGTCGGGTCGCGGGGTGGCGGGGGACGCCGGGAACGGCGCGGACGTCGAGGGCGACGGGGACACGGCCTGATCGGTGGGGATCGGCCGGTTCTCGGGGCGTGTGGGGCCGGTGGCCGGTGCCGTACGGTCTGGTTGCCGCACGGCCGGCTCCTCGGTGCCCGACCGCGGCTGCCCGCTCCCGCCGCTCTCGTCCACGATGTCCCCTCGTTCGAAGCGTCTTCCGCACCTGCCGGACGGAAGGGTCTCGGGTCGATGGTATGCGGCCGTGGGGACACGTTCCGCCCCGGCACCCCCTCTGTTTTCCCGGTCGTTGCCCGGGTCGCGGCCGCGGAGTACGTCACTGTCAGTGGTGGGCCGTATGGTCTGTGGGCATGGACACCAGCACCGAGGGCCCGGCACGGGCTCCCAGCGACGCGACGGCCGAGGCGGAGACGGTCGTGCCGGTCCCGGCCGAGCCCGCGGCGGAGCCGGCGCCGACGGCCGAGGCGGCCGCCCCTGTCGCCGCCGAGACCGTCGCCAAAGCGCCGGCGTCGCTGTCCCCCTCGCGTGCCGGCGACTTCATGCAGTGCCCTTTGCTGTACCGGTTCCGGGTGATCGACCGGCTGCCCGAGAAGCCGAGTGAGGCGGCGACCAGGGGCACCCTGGTGCACTCGGTCCTGGAGCGGCTCTTCGACGCCCCCGCCCCGGAGCGCACCGCGCCCCGCGCCAAGTCGCTGATCCCCGGCCAGTGGCAGCGTCTGCGGGAGACGAGGCCCGAGCTGGACGAGCTGTTCGCGGACGATCCGGACGGCGAGCGCCACACGCAGTGGCTGGCGCAGGCCGAGCAGCTGGTCGAGCGCTGGTTCACGCTGGAGGACCCGAGCAGGCTGGAGCCGGCCGAGCGCGAGCTGTTCGTCGAGGCGGAGCTGGCGTCGGGGCTGAGGCTGCGCGGCATCATCGACCGGGTGGACGTGGCGCCGACCGGCGAGGTGCGGATCGTCGACTACAAGACCGGCAAGGCGCCCCGGCCGGAGTACGCCGAGAGCGCGCTGTTCCAGATGAAGTTCTACGCCCTGGTGGTCTGGCGGCTGAAAGGGGTCGTCCCGCGCCGGCTCCAGCTGGTCTATCTCGGCAGCGGCGACGTCCTGACGTACGACCCGGTCCTCGCCGACCTGGAGCGGGTCGAGCGCAAGCTGCTTGCGCTGTGGGAGGCGATCCGGCTGGCCACCGAGACCGGCGACTGGCGGCCCCGGCCGACCAAGCTGTGCGGCTGGTGCGACCACCAGGCCGTGTGCCCGGAGTTCGGCGGCACTCCCCCGCCGTATCCGCTGCCCGTGAGGCCGGTCGGGGCGGGGCAGGCCGAGCAGGGCAGAATGGGGCCGGACTAGCGAAGGAGACTTACGTGGCCATCCGCGTCCTACTGGTCGACGACCA
This sequence comes from Streptomyces cadmiisoli, assembly GCF_003261055.1. Lineage (NCBI taxonomy): Bacteria > Bacillati > Actinomycetota > Actinomycetes > Kitasatosporales > Streptomycetaceae > Streptomyces > Streptomyces cadmiisoli. Next base: position 6,922,357 of record NZ_CP030073.1, on the reverse strand, counting down.
GCCGCTGCTGCGTACGGGCTTCCGGATGATTCTGGAAGCCGAACAGGACATCGCGGTCGTCGGTGAGGCCGGAGACGGCCTTCAGGCACTCGACCAGGTGCGGGCCCTTCAGCCCGATGTGGTTCTGATGGACATCCGCATGCCGCGGATGGACGGCGTGGAGGCGACCCGGCAGATCACCGGCCCGGAGCGGGACGGCCCGGCGAAGGTGCTGGTGCTGACCACCTTCGACCTCGACGAGTACGTGGTGGAGGCGCTGAAGGCGGGGGCCAGCGGCTTCCTCCTGAAGGACGCGCCCGCCAACGAACTGGTCCAGGCGATCCGGGTGGTGGCGGCCGGCGAGGCGATGCTCGCGCCGAGCATCACCCGGCGCCTCCTCGACAAGTACGCCACGCATCTGCCGTCCGGCGACGAGCCCGTGCCCGACACGCTGAACACCCTGACCGAGCGCGAGGTCGAGGTGCTGAAGCTGGTCGCGCGCGGACTGTCGAACGCGGAGATCGCCGCCGACCTGTTCGTCAGCGAGACCACCGTCAAGACCCACGTCGGGCATGTGCTCACCAAGCTGGGCCTGCGGGACCGGGTGCAGGCCGCGGTGTACGCGTACGAGAGCGGTCTGGTGCGCCCCGGCGCGCAGTGACGGCCGCGGCCGTACGACACCGAGGGCGCCCCTTCCACCGGAAGGGGCGCCCTCGGGCGTTCGGCGGTCCGCGGATCAGCCCTTGCTGATCTCCCAGAACCGGAACACGGTCGAGGCGTCGAGGCAGTACTCCAGGCCGTAGACGGTCTCACCGACCACGGCGTACTGCTTGGCCTGCCAGACCGGCAGCAGCGGGAGTTCCTCGGCGACGATGTCCTGCAGCTGTCCGAACTCCGCGTCCGTCCCGGCCCGGTCGCTCTCCGCGGCGGTCGTCGGGATCAGCTCGTCGGTGATCGTGTCGTTGGAGTAGTTGTTCTCCAGCACGTTGCCCTTGCCGAAGAACGGGGCGGTGAAGTTGTCGGCGTCCGGGTAGTCGGGCACCCAGCCCTTGACGTACACGCCGTACTTGCCGTCGGCGATGTCCTTCTCGTACTGGTCGAAGGGGACCGACTTCACCTCGGCGGAGAACAGGCCGCTGGCGTTGAGCTGTGCGGCGATCGCCTCGAACTCCTGGTCGGTGGCGGGGCCGTAGCGGGAGGGGGTCGACCAGAGGGTCAGCTCGACCTTGTCGGTGATGCCGTCGGCGCGCAGCGCCTCTTCGGCCTTCGCCTTGGAGGGGCGGGCCCCGTAGGTGTCGAAGAACGCGGTGTTGTGGCCCGCGATACCGGCCGGGACGATCGAGTACAGCGGGGTCGCGGTGCCCTGGTGCACGTTCTCCATCAGGGCGTCGCGGTCGATCAGGTGGGCGATGGCCTTGCGGACCCCGAGCCGTCCGACGACCGGGTCGTCCACGTTGAAGACCAGGTGCTGGACCTCGGCGCTGCTGCCCTCGACGACCTTGACGCCCGCGTCGGCGTCCGCCTCCTCGATGTCGGCGATGTCGCCCGCGCTCAGGCCTCGGTAGGCGATGTCGAGGTCTTTGTCGAGCAGCGCCTGCTTCAGGCCGGCCCGGTCGCCGTGGAAGAACTTCAGGGTGACGCCGCTGTTCTGGACCTCGGCGTTGCCCGTGTAGTTCTCGTTGACCGAGAAGACCGCCTGGTCGTCGGTGAACGAGTCGAGCTTGTACGGGCCGGAGCCGACGGCCCCGCCGTCCTCGCGCAGCGCGTTCGCGTCGTACTCCCGGTGGTTGACGATGGATCCGGCACCGGAGGCGATCTTGCTGGGGAAGGTGGCGTCGGCCACCTTCATCTTGAACACGACGGTCTTCTCGTTCGGCGCCTCGACGGATTCGAGCGTGGAGAACATGACCGCCGGACCGTCGGCGTCGTCGATCTTCAGCAGGCGGTCGAAGGAGAACTTGACGTCCTCCGAGGTGAGCGGATCACCGTTGCTGAACTTCAGCCCGTCCTTCAGGGTGCACTTGTAGACCCTGATGGCGGAGTCCGTGAACGCGCACTCCCTGGCCACCTCCGGCTCCGGCTCGGTGCCGCCCTTGGGGAAGCTGAGCAGGGACTGGAAGACGTTGTTGAACAGCAACCAGGAACCTGGGTCGTAGCCGGACGCCGGGTCCGTCGCCAGGACCTCGTCCGACATGCCCATGACCACATCGGAGCCGTTGTCCGCGGATTTGCCGGTCTCGGAACCACATCCGGTCACGAGCCCGGAGGCCAGTCCCGCCACGATGGGCAGAACCGGCCACTGGTTGCGTATCTTCACTTGCTGTGCCTAACTCGTTTTCTTGCACCCCCGGGGCACCTTCCAAGGCCCCGGGGGGAGTTCGTCAGCCGCTCACTCCGTGGCCGAGCTCCCAGAGCTGGAGCGTCGCGGAGGAGTTGAGCGCGTACGCCACACCCGTGATGCCGTCCCGCGCCGCCACGTACTGCTTGCCCTGCCACAGGGGAAGCAGGGGCACGTCCTCGGCCACGATGTCCTGGATCCGGTTCAGGCTCTCGGCGGCGCCCAGCCGGTCGGCCTCACGACGGGATTCCGGGATCAGGGTGTTGCGGATCTCGCTGTTGTTGTACGGCGACTTGAGGAAGTTGTCCTTGTCGAGGAACGGCGCGACGTAGCTGTCTGCGTCGGGGAAGTCGGGGAACCAGCCCATGCCGAAGACGTCGTACTCACCGTTGCGTTCGGCCGGGACGAAGGTCTCCCAGGGCGCGCCCTCGATCTGCACGTCGAACAGCCCGCTGTCGTTGAGCTGCTTGCGGAGCTGCTCGAACTCCTTCTTGGTGGCCGCGCCGTAGTGGTCGGTCGTGTAGTGCAGCGTCAGCTTCACCGGGGCGGTGACGTCCGCGGCGGTCAGCAGCGCCTCCGCCTTGGCGATGCTCGGGTCGCCGTACTTGTTGAAGAAGGCGTTGTTGTGGCCGGTGATGGAGGCCGGGACGAGCGAGTAGAGCGGCTCGGCCTGGGAGCCGTAGACCTTGGAGACCAGGTCGTTGCGGTTCACGATCTGGGCCATCGCCTGCCGTACGGCCTTGTCCTTCACCGTCTCGGCGTCGGTGTTGAAGGCGAGGTAGCGGATCTCCAGACCGGGCATCTCGACGAGCTCGACATCGCTGTCAGAGTTGCCGGAGAGCTTGTTGATCTGGTCCGGCGTCATGCTGCGGGTCATGACGTCGATGTCACCCTTGTCGAGCGCGCCGCCCATGGCGTCCGCGTCCGCGTAGGAGACCAGGTCGACCCGCTCGTTGTTGACCTTCAGCGTCCCCTTGTAGTGGGGGTTCTTGACGAAGACGGCCTTGACCAGCTCGCCGTTCTTCTCCTCGGGCTCGAGGGTGTACGGGCCGGAGCCGTCCACACCGAAGCCGTCACGCAGCTTGCCCTTGTCGTAGTTGTCGGGGTTCACGATGCCCGCGACGGGGGTCGACAGCTTGTAGGGGAACGTGGCGTCGGAGGTCTTGAGGTGGAAGATCACCTCGTCGTCGTCCTTGGCCTCGACGGTGTCGACGGTGGACATCAGGGCGAACACACCACTGTCGGCCTTGATGGCCAGGGCCCGCTCGATGGAGAACTTCACATCGTCGGCGGTGATGCGGTCACCGTTGGAGAACTTCAGGTCCGAGCGGAGCTTGCAGGCGTAGCGCTCGTTGCCGGTGTCGGTGAAGCCACAGCTCTCGGCGGCCTCGGGCACGGGCTCGCCGTCGCCACGCGGCTGGGTCATCAGCGTCTGCACGGTCTGCCGCAGCACGTTCCAGGTGCCGACGTCGTAGGCGTAGGCCGGGTCGAGCGGTGCGGGCGCGTCCTTGGTCGCGATGAACCGGTCAGTGGTGCCGACGACGATCGAATCGCCGCCGTCGCTCCCGCTGTCCGAACCGCCACAGGCGGCAAGCGCGGGCGCAAGCAGACCGACCACAGCCGGCAGCACCAAAGTCTTGCGGTTCATGCTCGAGTTTCTCCAGAGCTGTCGAGTCCGTGTACCCGGCATGCAGGGGTGAAGCAGCGGATCACGGGGGCGGGGGCGGGGTTCTCGCGATGAGATTAATGCGCCCTCGCTCCAGGGTTCACAGCCATGCGAGTTGAGCACCCATCACGCTGCGAAACCGGGCGTGGACGCACCGAAAACCCGAGTGAGGAAGGATTAGTGCAGCGTTCCACCAATCGGGACACAAGGGCGGGGCGACCGACCCGTATTCAGCCCTGACAGCACACCGGGGGCCGCCTGTCGACCCCCCTCGGCGTGGCGAATATCACATTCCCAACTGAGCCCGACGGCACCGGAATTCGGCCGTCCAGGCGCGTCGAATTGCTTCGACGCGCCGAACGGTGAAATGCCGTTCCCCTCGAGTTGCACGGTCGGTGAACGGCTAGGGCATTTCTGTCATCAGACCGCGCAGAAATGCCAGGTCCACCTGTTCCAGGGAGTCGACGACCGTGCGCCGGTCGCCGGCCGCGATCGGGGCCACCGACGGGACGGCCACCACCCGGCAGCCCGCGGCCTCGGCGGCCGCCACACCGGTCGCGGTGTCCTCGACGACCGCGCATCTGGACGGCTCCGCGCCGAGCCCCGCGGCGGCCAGCAGGTACGGGTCGGGGTGCGGCTTGGTGCGCGCCACCTCGTCCCCGGCCACGGTCAGGGCGAAGTACTCGGAGCCCAGCGTCCCGAGCACCCGGTCGATGATGCGCCGGTGCGAGGCCGAGACCAGGGCGGTCGGGACCTCGTGGGCGGCCAGCTCGGCCAGCAGCCGCGACGCGCCCGGCATCAGGGGCAGGGCCCGGTCGATACGGTCCTCGAACCCCTGGTTGAGCAGGACGGTCAGCTCGGCGACGGTGATGTCGGCGCCGGTCGCCTCGATCAGGAACCCGGCGCTGCGGCTCATCGGGCCGCCGACCACCACATGGCGCCAGGATTCGTCGAGGGCGTGGCCGAGACCGGCGAAGGTCTCCACCTCCACGTCCCACCAGAATCCCTCGGTGTCCACCAGGGTGCCGTCCATGTCCAGGAGCACGGCTTGCAGGGCTGAGCCGTCGGCCGGACGGGTGCCGAGTGCGGGAACCGTAGTCGTCATCCGGTGGTACCTCCTGAGGGACTAGCAGGCCGGTTCCCGCGAGGGAACCGGCCTGCTGTGGACCGACCAGTGTACGACTTATCCGATCAGCGTGCGTTGAAGTACTTCGCCTCGGGATGGTGGATGACGATCGCGTCCGTGGACTGCTCGGGGTGCAGCTGGAACTCCTCCGACAGGTGGACGCCGATCCGCTCCGGCTCCAGCAGGGCGGCGATCTTGGCCCGGTCCTCCAGGTCGGGGCACGCGCCGTAGCCCAGCGAGAAGCGGGCACCGCGGTACTTCAGCGCGAACATGTCCTCGACGTCGGCCGGGTCCTCGCCGGCGAAGCCGAGCTCGGCACGGACCCGCGCGTGCCAGTACTCGGCGAGGGCCTCCGCCAACTGCACGGACAGTCCGTGCAGTTCCAGATAGTCACGGTAGGAGTCGGATTCGAACAGACGGGCGGTCTCCTCGCCGATCCGCGATCCGACGGTGACGACCTGGAGGCCGACGACATCCGTCTCGCCGGACTCCTCCGGCCGGAAGAAGTCGGCCAGGCACAGCCGCCGGCCGCGGCGCTGGCGCGGGAAGGTGAAGCGGGTGCGCTCGTTGCCCGCCTCGTCCAGGATGATCAGGTCGTCGTCCTTCGAGACGCAGGGGAAGTAGCCGTGCACGACGGCAGCCTCCAGCAGGTTCTCGGTCTGCAGCCGGTCCAGCAGGCCGCGCAGCCGGGGCCGGCCCTCGCTCTCGACCAGTTCCTCGTAGGACGGGCCCTCACCGGTGCGCGCCTGCTTCAGGCCCCACTGGCCCTTGAACAGCGCGCCCTCGTCCAGCCAGGACGCGTACTCCTTGAGCTGGATGCCCTTGACGATCCGGGTGCCCCAGAACGGCGGCTTCGGCACCGGATTGTCGGTCGCCACGTCCGAGCGGACGTGCCCCTCCTCGGGCCGCTCGTCCGCCTGTACGGCCGCGGCCGGCCGCACCCGGCGCTGCTTCAGCTCCGGCAGCTTCGCGCCCGGCACACCCCGCTTCACACCGATCAGGGCGTCCATCAGCCGCAGGCCCTCGAAGGCGTCCCGGGCGTAGCGGACCTCGCCCCCGTAGATCTCGTGCAGGTCCTGCTCGACGTAGGCGCGGGTGAGGGCGGCGCCGCCGAGGATCACCGGGAAGTCCGCGGCCAGACCGCGGGCATTGAGCTCCTCCAGGTTCTCCTTCATGATCACCGTCGACTTCACCAGCAGCCCGGACATGCCGATCACGTCGGCGCGGTGCTCCTGGGCGGCGTCCAGGATCGCCGAGACCGGCTGCTTGATGCCGAGGTTGACCACGTTGTAGCCGTTGTTCGACAGGATGATGTCGACCAGGTTCTTGCCGATGTCGTGCACGTCGCCGCGCACGGTGGCCAGCACGATCGTTCCCTTGCCGTCGGCGTCCGACTTCTCCATGTGGGGTTCGAGGTGGGCGACCGCGGCCTTCATCACCTCGGCGGACTGCAGCACGAACGGCAGCTGCATCTGCCCGGAGCCGAACAGCTCGCCGACCACCTTCATGCCGTCGAGCAGGGTGTCGTTGACGATGTCCAGGGCCGGACGCGACTCCAGTGCCTCGTCCAGGTCCGGCTCCAGGCCGTTGCGCTCGCCGTCGATGATGCGCCGCTTGAGCCGCTCCTCCAGCGGCAGCGCGGCCAGTTCCTCCGCCTTGCCCGCCTTGAGCGACTTCGCGGTCGCGCCCTCGAAGAGGGCCATCAGCTTCTGCAGGGGGTCGTAGCCCTCGCTGCGGCGGTCGTGGATGAGGTCCAGGGCCGTGCCCACCTGCTCCTCGTCGAAGCGGGCGATCGGCAGGATCTTCGACGCGTGCACGATCGCCGAGTCCAGGCCCGCCTTGACGCACTCGTCGAGGAAGACGGAGTTGAGCAGGATGCGGGCGGCCGGGTTCAGGCCGAAGGAGATGTTCGACAGTCCCAGCGTGGTCTGCACGTCGGGATGGCGGCGCTTGAGCTCCCGGATCGCCTCGATCGTGGCGACGCCGTCCCCGCGGGACTCCTCCTGGCCGGTACAGATCGTGAAGGTCAGGCAGTCGATGAGGATGTCCGACTCGTGGATGCCCCAGTTGCCGGTCAGATCGGCGATCAGCCGCTCGGCGATCTCGACCTTCTTCTCCACCGTACGGGCCTGGCCCTCCTCGTCGATCGTCAGCGCGATCAGCGCGGCGCCGTGCTCCTGGGCCAGTGCCGTGACCTTGGCGAAGCGGGACTCCGGACCGTCGCCGTCCTCGTAGTTCACGGAGTTGATGACCGCCCGGCCGCCCAGCTTCTCCAGGCCGGCCCGGATCACGTCGACCTCGGTGGAGTCGAGCACGATCGGCAGCGTGGAGGCCGTCGCGAAGCGTCCCGCCAGCTCGTCCATGTCGGTGACGCCGTCGCGGCCGACGTAGTCGACGCACAGGTCGAGCATGTGCGCGCCTTCGCGGATCTGCTCGCGGGCCATCTCCACACAGTCGTCCCAGCGGCCCTCCAGCATGGCCTCGCGGAACTTCTTCGAGCCGTTGGCGTTGGTCCGCTCGCCGATCGCCAGGTACGACGTGTCCTGGCGGAAGGGCACCGACTGGTACAGCGACGCCGCACCCGGCTCCGGACGCGGACTGCGCTGCGGCGGGGTCAGCTCGCGCACCCGCTCGACGACCTGCCGCAGGTGCTCCGGCGTCGTACCGCAGCAGCCGCCCACCAGGGACAGTCCGTAGTCGCGGACGAAGTTCTCCTGCGCGTCGGCCAGCTCCGGCGCGGTCAGCGGGTAGTGGGCGCCGGCGGACGTCAGGACGGGCAGGCCGGCGTTCGGCATGCAGGACAGCGGGATGCGGGAGTGGCGGGCGAGGAAGCGCAGGTGCTCGCTCATCTCGGCCGGGCCGGTGGCGCAGTTCAGGCCGATCATGTCGATGCCGAGCGGCTCCAGCGCCGTCAGGGCGGCACCGATCTCGGAACCGAGGAGCATGGTGCCGGTCGTCTCGACGGTGACGGAGACGATCAGCGGCACGTCGTGGCCGGCCGCGCGCATCGCGCGCCGGGCGGCGACCACCGAGGCCTTGGTCTGGAGCAGGTCCTGGGTGGTCTCCACGAGCAGCGCGTCCGCGCCGCCCGCGAGCAGGCCCTCGGCGTTGCGCTGATAGGCGTCGCGGATCGCCGGGAAGGTGGTGTGGCCGAGGGTGGGCAGCTTGGTGCCGGGCCCCATCGAGCCGAGCACCCAGCGCTGCTGTCCGGTGCGCCGGGTGAAGTCGTCGGCGGTCTCGCGGGCGATCCGGGCACCGGCCTCGGACAGCTCGTGGACGCGGTCGGCGATGTCGTACTCGCCCAGGGCGCTGAGGTTGGCGCCGAAGGTGTTGGTCTCGACGCAGTCCACGCCCGCTTCGAAGTACTCGGCGTGGACCGAGCGGACGATGTCGGGGCGGGTGACGTTCAGGACCTCGTTGCAGCCCTCGAGGTTCTGGAAATCGTCGAGGGTGGGTTCCTGCGCCTGGAGCATGGTGCCCATCGCTCCGTCGGCCACCACCACTCGGGTGGCGAGCGCGTCGCGCAAGGCGGACACACGGGTCCGGCTGTCGGTGGAAGGGGTCTGCGGCAACGAGGCCATGTAAGGGCTCCCTGGAGTGCGACGGCTGTCGGCTTTGCGCTCCGCGTGAATGCCCTGGGACGGGCTTCCCGCGGAGGGCGCACGCCGCCAGGGTAGCCGGGACCGGGGCCTAGGGTCAGGGTCGTCCACGAGGCGGACCGCGCCGGCGGCCCGGTCACCCGCGGCGGACGAGAGACACGACACCTGTCGGCCGGTCATTGGCGGCAGGTCGGCAACGACCGGTAGTGTTCGGCATTGCCGAACAGTGGCAGCGACGTCGCAGCTCGACGCTCGAAGGGACGGAGGCACTACAGCGATGGCACGGAACATCCAGTCGCTCGAACGGGCGGCCGCGATGCTGCGCCTGCTCGGGGGCGGCGAGCGACGGCTGGGTCTGTCCGACATCGCCTCGGCGCTGGGCCTCGCCAAGGGCACGGCCCACGGCATACTGCGCACCCTCCAGCAGGAGGGCTTCGTCGAGCAGGACGACGCCTCCGGCCGCTACCAGCTCGGCGCCGAGCTGCTGCGCCTGGGCACCACCTATCTGGACGTCCACGAGCTGCGGGCGCGCGCCCTGGTGTGGACCGACGACCTGGCCCGCTCCAGCGGGGAGAGCGTCTACCTGGGCGTGCTGCACCAGCAGGGCGTGCTGATCGTGCACCACGTCTTCCGGCCCGACGACAGCCGTCAGGTGCTGGAGATCGGCGCCATGCAGCCGCTGCACTCCACGGCCCTGGGCAAGGTCCTGTCGGCCTACGACCCCGTCGCGCACAGCGAGGTGCTGGAGAGCGACCGCAAGCCCTTCACCGACCGGACCGTGTGCGACCTCGAGGGGTTCGAGCAGATCCTCGACATCACGCGCGCGCGTGGGTACGCGGCGGACGTCGAGGAGACCTGGGAGGGCGTCGCCTCCGTCGCCGCGCCCATCCACGACCGGCGGCGCATGCCGGTCGGGGCGGTCGGCATCGCGGGCGCGGTGGAGCGGCTGCGCCGGGACGGCGAGCTGCGGCCCGAGCTGATCGCGGCGGTGCGCGACTGCGCCCGCGCCGTCTCCCGGGATCTGGGCGCCGGCCGCTTCTAGAACACCCATTCGATCATCACCGGGTCGCCGTACGGCGACCCGGTTTGCGGCATACCCTGAAATGGACACATCGGGCAGATCGCACCAGATCCGTCCCGAACCCCCGTGTCATGGGGCGATCAATAACGATCGCGCATTCGACAACAGAACTCTTGACGTGCGCGTGACGCCGAGGCAAGACTCCCGTCCATCGGTCGGCATTGTCGAACAGCTACCGGCAATACGCGCTAGAGTGTGACAGTGCCAGGTCTGATACCGCCCTCACCTGGAGGGCTCGCGAACCCCGGAAGGGATACGGGGTCTCGGCTTCCCCTGGACGAAGGACAAAGGAGTCGCGGGTGTCCAGCTCCGACATCTTCATCGGCGAGACCATAGGTACCGCCCTGCTCATCCTCCTCGGCGGCGGCGTGGTCGCCGCCGTTGTTCTCAAGGCCTCCAAGGCCCGCAACGCCGGCTGGCTCGCCATCGCCTTCGGGTGGGGGTTCGCCGTGCTCACGGCGGTCTACACGACGGCGCCCCTGTCCGGCGCCCACCTCAACCCGGCGGTCACGCTCGGTATCGCGATCACGAGCGGCGACTGGAGCGACGTCCCGGTGTACTGGGGCGGACAGGTGCTCGGCGCCATGATCGGCGCGACCCTGGTCTGGATCGCCTACTACGGACAGTTCCACGCCCATCTCACCGACAAGGAGATCGTCGGCGAGCCGAGCGCGGAGGCGAAGGCCGTCGAGGCGCGGGAGAAGGGCGCCGGCCCGGTCCTCGGCATCTTCTCCACCGGCCCCGAGATCCGGAACATCGCGCAGAACCTCGCCACGGAGATCATCGGCACCTTCGTGCTGGTCATCGCCGTCCTCACACAGGGTCTGAACGACAGCGGCAAGGGCCTCGGCACCCTGGGCGCCCTGATCACCGCCCTCGTCGTGGTCAGCATCGGCCTCTCCCTGGGTGGTCCGACCGGCTATGCGATCAACCCGGCCCGTGACCTCGGTCCGCGGATCGTGCACGCCCTGCTGCCCCTGCCCAACAAGGGTGGCTCCGACTGGAGCTACGCCTGGATCCCCGTGGTCGGCCCGCTCGCCGGCGGTGCCCTCGCGGCAGGCCTGTACAACGTCGCTTTTGCCTAGAGCAGGCTCGCCCGCTCTCGCAGCCGCAAGCATCACGCCGTACCCCGGCCCACCCCCAAGGACTCCCAGGAGCACACAGTGACCGACGCCCACACCGCCGGACCCTTCATCGCCGCGATCGACCAGGGCACGACCTCCAGCCGGTGCATCGTCTTCGACCGCGACGGCCGGATCGTCTCCGTCGACCAGAAGGAACACGAGCAGATCTTCCCCAAGCCGGGCTGGGTGGAACACAACGCCACCGAGATCTGGACCAACGTCCAGGAAGTCGTCGTCGGCGCCATCGAGAAGGCCGGCATCACCCGCGACGACATCAAGGCCATCGGCATCACCAACCAGCGCGAGACGACCGTGCTGTGGGACAAGAACACCGGTGAGCCCGTCCACAACGCCATCGTCTGGCAGGACACCCGCACCGACGCCCTGTGCCGGGAACTCGGGCGCAACGTCGGCCAGGACCGCTTCCGCCGCGAGACCGGCCTGCCGCTGGCCTCGTACTTCGCCGGACCCAAGGCCCGCTGGCTGCTCGACAACGTCGAGGGTCTGCGTGAGCGGGCCGAGGCCGGGGACATCCTCTTCGGCACCATGGACACCTGGGTCATCTGGAACCTGACCGGCGGTGTCGACGGCGGCCACCACGTCACCGACGTCACCAACGCCTCGCGCACCATGCTCATGAACCTGCACACCATGCAGTGGGACGAGAAGATCTGCGAGTCCATCGGCGTCCCGCAGCAGATCCTCCCCGAGATCCGCTCCTCCGCCGAGGTCTACGGCGAGATCACCGGCGGCACGCTGGGCGACCTGCTCGGCGGCATCCCGGTCGCCTCCGCGCTCGGCGACCAGCAGGCGGCCCTGTTCGGCCAGACCTGCTTCTCCGAGGGCGAGACCAAGTCGACGTACGGCACCGGCACCTTCATGGTGATGAACACCGGTGACAAGATCATCAACTCCTACTCGGGGCTGCTGACCACGGTCGGCTACCAGATCGGCGGCCAGCAGCCGGTCTACGCCCTGGAAGGCTCCATCGCCGTCACCGGTGCGCTGGTGCAGTGGATGCGCGACCAGATGGGCCTGATCTCCACCGCCGCCGAGATCGAGACGCTCGCGCTGTCCGTCGAGGACAACGGCGGCGCCTACTTCGTCCCGGCCTTCTCCGGTCTGTTCGCCCCGTACTGGCGCTCCGACGCCCGCGGTGTGATCGCCGGTCTGACCCGGTACGTCACGAAGGCGCACCTCGCGCGCGCCGTCCTGGAGGCCACCGCCTGGCAGACGCGGGAGATCGCCGACGCCATGACCAAGGACTCCGGCGTCGAGCTGACCGCCCTCAAGGTCGACGGCGGCATGACCTCCAACAACCTGCTGATGCAGACCCTCTCCGACTTCCTGGACGCCCCCGTGGTGCGCCCGATGGTCGCCGAGACCACCTGCCTCGGGGCCGCCTACGCCGCCGGTCTCGCCGTCGGCTTCTGGAACAGCACCGACGACCTGCGTGCCAACTGGCGCCGGGCCGCCGAATGGACTCCCCGTATGGACGCGGGCGAGCGCGACCGCGAGTACAAGAACTGGCTCAAGGCCGTCGAACGGACCATGGGCTGGCTCGAGGACGAGAGCTGACGAGAGCCATCCAGAGCTCACTGAGCTCCAGAGAGCTGACGAGGAGCAACAACTCATCATGACCAGCCAGCCCACCCTGCAGTCCGTGCCTGCCCTGGGGACACACCCGGCCTCCGGCTCCAATCCGAGCCGCGCCGAGACCCGGGAGCAGCTCTCCAAGGCGTCGTACGACCTTCTCGTGATCGGCGGCGGCATCCTGGGCATCTCCACCGCCTGGCACGCCGCGCAGTCCGGCCTCAGGGTGGCTCTGGTCGACGCCGGCGACTTCGCCGGCGCCACCTCCTCCGCCTCGTCCAAGCTGCTGCACGGCGGTCTGCGCTACCTGCAGACCGGTGCGGTCAAGCTCGTGGCGGAGAACCACTTCGAGCGCCGCGCGGTCTCCCGGCAGGTGGCCCCCCACCTGTCGAACCCGCTCACCTTCTACCTCCCCGTGTACAAGGGGGGACCGCACGGCGCCGCGAAGCTCGGAGCGGGCGTGTTCGCCTACTCGATGCTGTCGGCCTTCGGCGACGGTGTGGGCCATCTGCTCTCGCCCGCCCGGGCCCAGGCGGACGTGCCTGAGCTGCGCACCGAGAACCTCAAGGCCGTCGCCGTGTACGGCGACGACCAGATGAACGACGCCCGCATGGCGGTGATGACGGTCCGCGCGGCCGTCGAGTCGGGCGCGGTCGTCCTGAACCACGCCGAGGTGACCGGTCTGCGCTTCACCCGCGGCCGGGTCACGGGCGCCGACCTCAAGGACCGGCTGTCCGGCGAGGAGTTCGGCGTCAACGCGCGCCTGGTGCTCAACGCGACCGGCCCCTGGGTCGACCACCTGCGCCGGCTGGAGGACCCCGATGCCGCACCGTCGATCCGCCTGTCGAAGGGCGCGCATCTGGTCCTGAAGCGCACCGCCCCCTGGAAGGCCGCGCTCGCCACCCCGATCGACAAGTACCGCATCACGTTCGCCCTCCCGTGGGAGGACATGCTGCTGCTCGGTACGACCGACGAGATGTACGAGGGCGACCCCGCCGATGTCGCGGTCAACGACCGGGACATAGCCCAGATCCTGGACGAGGCCGCGTTCTCGATCCGGGACCAGCAGCTCGACCGCGACCTGATCACCTACGCCTTCGCCGGACTGCGGGTGCTGCCCGGCGGCCCCGGCGACACCGCCAAGGCCAAACGCGAGACGGTCGTCACGGAGGGCCGCGGCGGGATGCTGTCGGTCGCGGGCGGCAAGTGGACGACCTTCCGCCACATCGGCCGGACCATCGTGAGGAAGCTGGAGACGCTGCCCGGCCGGCCGCTCGGCGACGATTTCGAGCCGGTCTCCGAACTGCCCAAGCGGGTGCCGCTGCCGGGTGTCGCCAACCCGCGCGCGGTCGCCCACCGGCTGCTGGTGGACCGCCCGGCCCCCGGCCCGCGCATGGCGCCCGACACCGCCAAGCACCTGGCCACCCACTACGGCTCGCTGGCCTTCGACGTCGCCCGGATCGCCAACGAGAACCCGCGGCTCGCCGAGCGGGTCCACCCCGACGCGCCGGAGATCTGGGCCCAGGTCGTCTGGGCCCGTGACCACGAGTGGGCCGAGACGCAGGACGACGTGCTGCGCCGCAGGACCACGCTGACGATCCGCGGCCTGGCCACGGACGAGATCCGCACCAAGGTCCAGGACCTGCTCGACAAGAAGTAGGCGGGCGACACCGAGCAGGCCGCAAGGACGGCCGGCCACCGCGCCCCGCGCCGGAAAAGGGGCGGCTCCACGCCGACGGAGCCGCCCCTTTTCCATCCCGCGCGACCCATGGCACCCCGCATAATGTGGCCCATACATCGGAGGTCTTGGTCCGCAGGGATTCCGCAGGGAGGCCGGCCATGGCGGTGACTGACGAGGCGATCGAGAAGATCAAGGCCATGATCGTCTCCGGTGCGCTGCGGCCCGGCGACCGACTCCCCAGGGAGAGCGAACTGGCCGCCGCACTGGGCCTGTCCCGCAACTCCCTGCGCGAGGCGGTCCGGGCGCTGTCGCTCATCCGCATCCTGGACGTGCGCCAGGGCGACGGCACCTATGTGACGAGCCTGGACCCGCAACTCCTCCTCGAAGCGCTCAGCTTCGTCGTCGACTTCCACCGCGACGACACGGTGCTGGAGTTCCTCGCCGTGCGCCGCATCCTGGAGCCGGCCGCCACGGCGATGGCGGCCACCCGGATCGACGAGCGGGAACTCGACGCCCTCACGGCCCGGTTGGACGCCCTGGGCGAGGCGCCCGGGGTGGAGGAGCTCGTCGCCGGCGACCTGGAGTTCCACCGCGCCATCGTGCGGGCGTCGGGCAATTCGGTGCTGTGCTCGCTGCTCGACGGACTGTCCGGGCCGACCACGCGGGCCCGGATCTGGCGGGGCCTGACCCAGCGGGACGCGGTCGGCCGCACCCTGCACGAACACCGCGCCATCCTGGCCGCGCTGCGCGACCGGGACGCGGAGGCGGCCCGCTCCTGGGCCACCGCGCACATCGCGAGCGTGGAGCAGTGGCTGCGCAGCACACTGTGACCCCGCCCCCCGCCGCGGGCGACCGCTCGGATGAATCGCGGGGTGTCCGGCGATGGCGAACGGGGCAGTGATCCGTTCACTCCCCCGTGCAAGGGGGCTGCGGGCGCCCCCGCCGCACGCCGTAAGGTTGGTTCGTCAGGCGAGGGCACGTCGGAAGGAGGCACTGGGTGATCGAGCTCGAGGGGGTTCCCGAGCTGATCGACCCGGTCATGGTGGCCGCGTTCGAGGGCTGGAACGATGCCGGCGACGCCGCCTCCACCGCGGTCGCGCATCTCGACAGGGAGTGGAAGGGCGACGTGTTCGCGGCGCTGGACGCCGAGGACTACTACGACTTCCAGGTGAACCGCCCCACGGTGTGGATGGACGCCGGCGTCCGAAAGATCACTTGGCCGACGACAAGGTTGTCGGTGGTCCGGGTCGGCGGCGACAAGCCGCGCGACCTGGTGCTGGTCCGCGGCATCGAACCGTCCATGCGCTGGCGCTCGTTCTGCAACGAGCTGCTCGGCTTCGCGCACGAGCTGGGCGTGGAACTGGTGGTGATCCTCGGGGCTCTCCTCGGCGACACCCCGCACACCCGTCCGGTCCCGATCAGCGGGACCACGTCCGACCCGGACCTGGCCCGCCGTATGGACCTGGAGGAGACCAAGTACGAGGGCCCCACGGGCATCGTCGGTGTCCTCCAGGAGGCGTGCACGCACGCGGGCGTGCCGGCGGTGTCGCTGTGGGCGGCCGTGCCGCACTACGTCTCGCAGCCGCCGAACCCGAAGGCGACGCTGGCCCTCCTGAACCGCCTGGAGGACCTGATCGACGTGCGCATCCCGCTCGGCGAACTGCCCGAGGACGCGCGCGCCTGGCAGGTGGGGGTGGACCAGCTGGCCGCCGAGGACAGCGAGGTCGCGGAGTACGTCCAGACGCTGGAGGAGGCCCGGGACACCGCCGAGCTGCCGGAGGCGTCGGGCGAGGCGATCGCCCGGGAGTTCGAGCGGTATCTGCGGCGCCGTGACGGCGGCAGTCCGCCGGGCGGTCACGCGACGGCGGACGGCGGGGACGGCCCGTACCTGCGGGACAACCCGAGCGGCCGGACCCGGCCGCCGAAGCCCGCCAACGACGACGAGGACTCGTCCGACGAGTGACCGCGAACGCGAGTGGGCCGCTTCCCCGTGACGGGGAAGCGGCCCACTCGCGTGATGCGGTGTTCCGGCGAGGCCGGGCGTGCGCCCCACGGGACGGAGAGGTGCCGCCGTGCCGCACGGCGTGTCCGCGCGGGACCGCACGGCCTGTCCGTACGGCGGTCGGTGCGTCCCGCGCCGGTGCGGACTTCTACAGGGCCACGCCCAGCAGGGCGTCCACGGCACGGCTCACCACACCGGGGGCGCCGGTGTCCGTACCGCCCCGCTCGCGCTGCTCGTCGGCCCAGCGGTCGACCGCGGCCAGCGCGGACGGCGCGTCCAGGTCGTCGGCGAGGGCGTCGCGGATCTCCTCGACCAGCGCGTCGGCGCCGGGCCCGTCGGGCCGGGAGACGGCGGAGCGCCAGCGGTCGAGCCGGGCCTCGGCCTCCCGCAGCACCTGGTCGGTCCACTCCCAGTCGGACCGGTAGTGGTGGGCGAGCAGCGCGAGCCGGATGGCCGCGGGATCGACGCCGTCCCGGCGCAGCCGGGAGACGAAGACGAGGTTGCCCTTGGACTTGGACATCTTCTCGCCGTCCAGGGCGACCATGCCGGCGTGCACGTACGCCTTGGCCATCGGGAACCGGCCGGTCAGCACCTGGGCGTGCGAGGCGCCCATCTCGTGGTGCGGGAAGGCGAGGTCGCTGCCGCCGCCCTGGACGTCGAAGCCCATCCCCAGGTGGTCGAGGGCGATGGCGACGCACTCGATGTGCCAGCCGGGCCGGCCGCGGCCGAGGGAAGCGCCGTCCCAGCTGGGCTCGCCCTCCCGGGCCGCCATCCACAGCATCGGGTCGAGCGGGTTCTTCTTGCCCGGACGCTCCGGGTCACCGCCCCGCTCGGCGGAGAGCAGCCGCATGGCGGAGGCGTCCAGGTTCGACACCTTGCCGAAGTCGGGGTCCGACTCGACGGAGAAGTAGGTGTCCCCCTCCAGCTCGTAGGCGGCGCCCGTGTCCCGCAGCCGCTCCACCAGCGGCACGATGCCGGGTATGGCCTCGACCGCGCCTATGTAGTTCCGCGGCGGCAGCATCCGCAGGGCGGTCATGTCCTCGCGGAACAGCGCCGTCTGCTCCTCGGCCAGGGCGACCCAGTCGACGTCGTCGCGGTCCGCCCGCTGGAGCAGGGGGTCGTCGACGTCGGTCACGTTCTGGACGTAGTGCACCTGCCGCTGGTTGTCCAGCCACACGCGCTGGACGAGGTCGAACGCGTTGTAGGTCGCCGCGTGACCCATGTGGGTCGCGTCGTACGGGGTGATCCCGCAGACGTAGATGCGGGCGACCGGACCGGGATCGAGGGTGACGAGACCGCCGGTCGCGGTGTCGTGGATCCTCAGGTCGCGGCCCTGACCGGGCAGGGCGGGGACCTCGGAAGCGGGCCAGGCATGCATGAGATGAGCCTAACCGGACTGGAGTTCCCCAACCGAACCGGACCGGGCCGGATGGCTGGGAAGGCGCTCTTGCGCCGATCTGGGCCGTATGCCCCGGGCGGGTGCCGCCGGTTCTACACGGGCGGCCACGGAATCGCCGGCCACTGACCGCTCGGTTCCGGGTGCACACCCGAGGCGAGCAGGAGGTCCACACGCGCGCGCGTGGCGTCGATCTCCGCGTCGGTGATCAACGGGGCCAGCCGCTCCGCGAGCGCTCCGCCCTCCTTCAGCTCCTCCTTCAGCCGCCGCAGCACCTCGGCCGCCTCGGCGGTGAGCGCCTCTCCCGCCCACCCCCACAGCAGCGTCCGCAGTTTGTTCTCGACGTTGAAGGTGACCCCGTGGTCGATGCCGTAGAGCCGTCCGTCGCCGGTCGGCAGCAGGTGTCCGCCCTTGCGGTCGGCGTTGTTGATCACCGCGTCCAGCACGGCGAGCCGGCGCAGCCGCTCGTCGTCGGCGTGCACCAGCAGCGCGGTCGCGCCGTCCCCGACCTCCGCGAAGCCGATGGCCTTCCAGCCGGGGTCCGGCTCCTCGGCGTCGACGAGGGCGAGCAGCTCGGTGTCCGGCCGCGCCTCGATCCACAGCTGGCACATGCCCTCGCCGTGGGGCCCGTCGCGCAGCACGGTGGGCGGCACCAGGCCCCAGCCGGTCGCCTCGGAGATCAGATACGCGGCCACCTCTCGCTGCGCGAGTGTGCCGTCCGGGAAGTCCCACAAGGGGCGCTCCCCCGCGACGGGCTTGTAGACGCACGCCGCCTCCTGGCCGTCCAGGCTCACCGTGCAGTACAGGGCCGCGTTGGAGGCGCCACGGATACGCCCGCGCACGGTCAGCCGACCGGTGGCGAGCAGGGCGGCGTGTGCCGGACGGGGCTCCACGTGTGCCGCGCCCGGTTCGGCGTGTGCCGGACGGGGCTCGGCGTCCGCCGTGCCGGGCTTCGCGTCCGCCGTCATGCCCCGCGGCGGTATCCGTTCTGGCGCGGACATACATGTCCTTCCGGGTCGAGCGGCAGGCTGCACAGGGGGCACGGCGGCCGACCTGCGTTGACGACGTCCAGGGCGCGTTTGGCGAAGGCGCGGGCCTGCACCCCGGTGAGCCGGACCCGCAGCATCGGGGGCCCGTTCTCCTCGTCCTGGAGCAGGCGCTCCTCCGCCTCGGCGAGGTCCTCGTCGGAGTCCGCGTCGAGCTCCACGAGGGCCTGCGCCTCGACGATCATGCGCTGCTCCTCGCCGTCCCAGGCGAGAGCCATCGTGCCGACCCGGAACTCCTCCTCGATGGGAGTGTCCAGGGGCGCGGTGTCGGCGATCTCGGTGGGCGCCACGGCCGGTACCGACGCGCTGCCGCCGCTGCGGCGCACCACCTCGTCCAGCAGTTCTTCCATGCGCTCGGCGAGCGCTGCGACCTGGGTCTTCTCCAGGGCCACGCTGGTCACCCGGGAGCCGGCGACGGCCTGGAGGAAGAAGGTACGGCGCCCGGGCAGTCCGACCGTACCGGCCACGAAGCGGTCCGGGGGGTCGTAGAGGAACACCTGACGGGACACGTCCTGTCTCCATTGAGTCGTGGGTGGATCGTGGTGGTTCGTGTCGCGGGCCGGCCGGGGATCCGGGGCCGGAGGACCGCCGTACGGAACCACCGGCCGCGGGCAGGCACGGCGTTACCGCGACCGCTTCACCCTACTGCGGCCGACGATCACGGTGCGCCCGCACCGCCCCCCACCGGTGCGTCCCCGGCCGGGGGTTCCTCGCGCGGCACCAGCGAGGCGAAGTCCCCCGTGTCCCCGAGGCGCACGAGGAAGGGCCTGAGACGGGTGTAGCGGATCGCGGTGATGGAACAGGGTTCGACGGAGATCCGCTGGAAGAGATCGAGATGAAGTCCGAGTGCGTCGGCGACCAGGGACTTGATGATGTCGCCGTGCGAGCACATCAGGTACACGGCGTCGGCGCCGTGCTCACGCTCCACGCGCGCGTTCCACTCCCGCACCGCCTCCGCGGCCCGGGTCTGCATCGCCCGCATCGACTCGCCGCCGGGGAACGCGGCGGCGGACGGGTGCGCCTGCACGACCTCCATCAGCGGCTCGTCCATCAGCTCGGCCAGTTTGCGCCCGGACCAGTCGCCGTATTGGCACTCCCCGATCCGCTCGTCGGTGTGGACATTGAGGCCGGGGCGGGCGTCGAGCAGCGGCCGTATCGTCTCCTGGCAGCGCTGCAGGGGGCTGGTGACGACTTCGGCGATCGGCAGTCCGGCGAGCCGGTCGGGCAGCGCGGCGGCCTGCGCGGTGCCGCGCTCGTCGAGGGCGACGCCGGGCGTCCAGCCGGCGAGCACACCCTCCGTGTTGGCGGTGGAACGTCCGTGCCGGACGAGAATCAGCGTGGGCATGCGGCCCAGGGTAGGCGCAGGCCCGGGTGCGGCGGCGGGACCGGAGGCGGAGAATACGCCGGGTGATCGTCGATTTCGCCATCTACCGCGAAGGGCGGCGGACGGAGGGCCCCGAGGACCTCTCGGACGCCCTGGCCGAGGCGCGCGCCGCGGGCGGATTCGTCTGGATCGGGCTGTACGAACCCAGCGAGCGGGAGTTCGACCTGGTCACCGAGGAGTTCGCGCTGCATCCCCTGGCGGTCGAGGACGCCCTGGAGGCCCACCAGCGGCCCAAGCTGGAGGTGTACGACGACTCGCTGTTCCTGGTGCTGAAACCGGTCATGTACGAGCCGCGCAGCGACTCGGTCTCCACCGGCGAGGTCATGGTCTTCCTCGGCGACGCGTTCGTGGTGACCGTCCGGCACGGCGAGGGCTCGCCGCTGGCCGCCGTGCGGCGACGGCTCGAACAGGAACCGAAGCTGCTCGTGAAGGGGCCCACGTCGGTGCTGTACGCCGTCGCGGACGCGGTCGTCGACCACTATCTGGACGTCGCGGGCGAGTTGCAGACCGACCTGGAGGAGCTGGAGGCGGAGGTCTTCTCACCGGACGGCGGCGGCTCCCGCTACTCGGCGTCGCGGATCTACACCTTCAAACGGCAGATCCTGGAGTTCCGCAGGGCGACCGTGCCCCTGGCCGGACCCCTGACCCGGCTCGCGGGCACGGCGGCGTTCGGCACCACCGTGCCCTTCGTCAACGAGAAGGCTCAGCCTTTCTTCCGCGACGTCAGCGATCACCTGGCGCGGGTGAACGAGTCCGTGGAGGCCCTCGACCGGCTGGTGTCCGACGTGCTGTCGGCCCATCTGGCACAGATGACCGTCCGGCAGAACGACGACGTACGGAAGATCTCCGCGTGGGCGGCCATGGTCGCGGTCCCCACGCTGATCGCGGGGATCTACGGCATGAACTTCGCCCACATGCCGGAGCTGCACTGGCTGTGGTCGTATCCGGCGGTGATCGGGGTGATGGTCGCCCTGGTGGTCCTGCTCTACCGGTTGTTCAAACGGCGCGGATGGATGTGAGGGAGAGGGACGGACACCGGGTGGCGGGGACCCGGTCCGCGGTGCCGGCCGGGATCAGGCGAACTCGGCCGCCGTGGCCGGGCCGCCCAGGGCGTCACGGCGCTCGGGCATCCTCAGTGACACCATGCGGCGCCAGCCGACGAGGCGCTCGTAGCCGTACACGGCGTGGATGCCGAACGCGAGCAGCCCGGCCTTCGGCCTCGACCAGCCGAGGATGCGGCCCATGTGGGCCATCACCGCGAGGCTGACGTCCCGGTAGACCCGGATCTCCGCGAGCGCGCACTCGCGCAGTGTCCGCTGGATGGCGCGGCCGTGGCCGGCGTACGCGAAGCGCAGGAGTTCCTCGTGGCAGTAGGCGAGGTGGTTGTCCTCGTCGTTGGAGATCATCTTGACCGCGCGGCCGAGGTCGGGGTGATCGGCGAAGTACTTGCGCAGCATCTCCATCTGCTCCGAGGCCCGCTGTTCGGTGACCCGGCTGTGCGAGAGGTAGGTGACGATGTCCTGGACCGTGAGGGGCTCGTCGCGCCTGAGCTTGTCGTGCGCGAGGCCGATGCCGTCGCGCTCCAGCAGCATGGTGTAGTCGGTCTCGGGCGGTACGGGGACGGGTTCCAGGCCGCGCTTCTTCATCAGGGCGTTGAAGATCCGCCCGTGCTTGTCCTCGTCCGCGCCGTGGCGGGTGATCTTGGGGGCGAGGGCGCGCTCGCCGGCCGGGACCAGCGCGGCGATCCGGGCGTTCTCCCAGCCGCCCTGTGCCTCGCCGCTGGCTGCGATGGAGCAGAACAGCCGGAAGGACTCGTCGTCGTCGAGGATCTCCTGGAACAGACTCTTGGCCGAAAGCATCTGTGGGCACCTCTCTGCGCAGCAGGATTCCGCAAAGGATGAGTCAAATGGGCGCGCACAGCTGCTGCAACAGTTGTGTCGGACAACTCCGCCAAAAGAAGGACCGGCGGGGGCGCGTCAGGGCGTAACCCCGCGTGCGCCGGAGCGTTGTTTCCGATGACGGCCGTGGCGGGGAAGACCCCCGAGCCCCCACCACGGCCGTGGTGACTTCCACGGCGGCCTTCCGGCTCGGCGGTCCCGCCGAGCCGATGGGCCGGTGGAGTGGTGGCCAGGGCCGGTCGTCACATTGCTGTCGTTGCCCGAAGGGCGGCCCCGCGGCGTCCGGTGCGTGCTCTGGGGGTCCCCCCGGGCGGAAGCCCTCGTACCGGACGTACTCGGGCTTTCCCCCGGTGCGGCGAGTGGGGGCACCTCCCCCGCCTTTCAGGCAGTGGGAAAGCGCGCCGGGCGTCGCGGGGCAGGCGGGAATTCGACGACAGGCCCTAGGCGAGTTCGGCCCGCTCCAGGGCCTCGGAGCCCGTGCGCAGCGCCGTGAGCCGCTCCTCCAGAGTGAAACCCGCGGGGGCGAGGGTGAGCGTGGTGACGCCGACCTCCGCGTAGGCCTTCATCCGGTCGGCGATGCGGTCCACCGAGCCGAGCAGCGTGGTCCGGTCGATCAGCTCGTGCGGTACGGCCGCCGCGGCGCCCTGCTTGTCGCCGGAGAGGTACTTGTCCTGGATCTCGGCGGCTTCCTTCTCGTAGCCCATGCGCCGGGCGAGCTGGTTGTAGAAGTTCTGCTTGCGGCTGCCCATGCCGCCCACGTAGAGCGCGGTGTACGGGCGGAAGGTGTCGGCGAGGGCCGCCACGTCCTTGTCGTCGCCGGCGGCGAGCGGGAGGGTCGGGCAGACGTCGAAGCCGTCCATCGTCAGGCCGGCCTTCTCGCGCCCGGCGCGCAGGTGCCTGATCGCGGTGTCCTCCAGATGGGCGGCGGACGGGAAGATCAGAAGGGCGCCGTCGGCGATCTCACCGGTCTGTTCGAGGTTCTTCGGGCCGATCGCGGCGATGTAGAGCGGGATGTGCTCCCGCTGCGGGTGGACGGTGAGCTTGATCGGCTTGCCGGGGCCGTCGGGCAGGGGCAGCGTCCAGTGCGCGCCGTCGTACGTGAGGCGCTCACGGGTCATCGCCCTGCGGACGATCTCGACGTACTCGCGGGTGCGGGCGAGGGGCTTGTCGAACCTGACGCCGTACCAGCCCTCCGAGACCTGGGGGCCGGAGACGCCGAGGCCGAGGCGGAAGCGGCCGCCGGAGAGGGAGTCCAGGGTGGCGGCGGTCATCGCGGTCATGGCCGGCTGGCGGGCCGGGATCTGGAAGATGGCCGAGCCGACGTCGATCCGCTCGGTCTGGGCGGCGACCCAGGAGAGCACGGTGGCGGCGTCCGAGCCGTAGGCCTCCGCGGCCCAGCAGACGGCGTACCCGAGGCGGTCGGCTTCCTGGGCGACGGCGAGGTTGTCCGCGTCCATTCCGGCGCCCCAGTAGCCGAGGTTGATCCCGAGCTGCATGGCCTTCCCCTTACTGATCAGTAACGTCCCTTGTGGGGTGAGATTAGCGCGGGGCCGGGGCGTGGCGGCAACCCGCCGACGCGAGCCGTCCGGCCCCGTCGTGTCCCGGCCACCGCGCCACGGGACCGGGAAACCCCCCGGGCGTGGGTCAGGTGGGTCCGACGGGCCGCCCGGGCCGGAGGAAATCGGTTGTCCACAGGGAACCCACGTCACCGGTCCGGCCAGTAGTGTCGGCGCACATGGAGCAGAGGCATCTCGGCCGTACCGGCCTGCGTGTGTCCCGGATCGGACTCGGCACCCTGACCTGGGGGAGGGACACCGACGAGCACGATGCCGCGGACCTGTTGAAGACGTTCTGGGAAGCGGGCGGGACGCTCGTGGACACCGCGGACGTCTACGGGGACGGCGAGGCCGAATATCTGCTGGGACGTCTCATAGAAGGGCTCGTCCCGCGACGGGATCTGGTCATCTCCACCAAGGCGGGGAGCGTGCCGGATCCGGACCGCCGCTTCGACGGGTCGCGCGGGCATCTGCTCGCCGCGCTGGACGCCTCGCTCAGCCGGCTCGGCACCGAATACGTGGACCTGTGGCAGATCCACGCCTTCGACCCGGACACACCGCTGGAGGAGACGCTCCACGCACTGGACCTGGCGGTGAGCAGCGGGCGCGCCCGGTACGCGGGAGTGTCCAACTTCTGCGGCTGGCAGCTCGCGAAGGCCGGCACGTGGCAGCTCGCGGCGCCCGGTGCGCGGACCCGGCTGGCGAGCACGCAGATGGAGTACTCGCTGTTGCAGCGAGGTGTCGAGCGGGAGGTGCTGCCGGCCGCCCTGGACCTGGGCGTCGGGCTGCTGCCGTCCTCACCCCTCGGGCGCGGGGTGCTGACCGGCAAGTACCGCGGCGACGCCATGCCGCCGGACTCCAGAGGGGCCTCGGACCACATGGCGCCCTTCGTGGAGCCCTACCTGGACGACACCGCGAGCCGCATCGTCGACGCGGTGGCGACCGCCGCGGACGGACTGGCCGTCACCCCGCTCCAGGTGGCCCTGGCATGGATCAGGGACCGGCCCGGTGTGGTCTCCCCGATCGTCGGCGCGCGCAACGCGCAGCAGCTCACGGCGGCGTTGTCAGTGGAGACCCTTAGTCTTCCTGACGAGATCTGCCGGGCTCTCGACGACGTGTCGGTGCCCGTGCACCGCTATCCCGATCACGACTGGAGCACGCTGTGAGCACGGAGCCGGAGTCCACCGACGGCGGCGAGCCCGAGACCACCGGGGCCGGCGAGCCCGAGAGCACCGGGGGCGGCGAGCCGGAGACCCGGGGCGCCGAGACCCAGGGCGCCGATGTGTCGGAGGCCGCGGCCGAGTTGGCGGCTCAGCGGATCGAGCGGGAGCGCATCGAGCGGCGCAAGGCGGAGAGGGCGGGGCCCGTGGAGGCCGGGGGCAAGCTCAGCGGGACGGCCGCCGACCTGCTGGCCGCCGTCCGGGCCGTGGAGAGCGGCGCGAAGCCCGCCGCCACCGTCTTCGAGGAGCCGCCGCCCCGGCGGCCCGCGCCGGAGCCGGTGCGGCGGCAGCAGCCGCTCGCCGACAGCTCCCCGGCGGCGCCCGAGGCGCAGCTGGTGGCGGCGGTCGGACTGGTGCTGGGCGAAGGCGGCGCCCCCGAGACACTCGCGGCGCAGGCCGCGGCGGCGCTCGGCGAGGGCGCCGACGACCTGCTGCGCTCCGATCCGTGGCAGTTGCTCCGGGTCGCCGGAGTGCGGCCCGAGCAAGCGGACGGGTTCGCCCGCGCGCTGCTGGGCGCCGAGTCCGGGCCGGACGACGACCGGCGCGGCCGGGCCGTGACGGTCTGGCTGCTGGAGCAGGCGGCGCTCGCCGGGCACACCGCCCTGGAGATGCCGGCACTGGTCGCCGCCCTGGCCCAGCGGGCGGTGCCCGATCCGGACGCGGCCGTGCAGAGCGCCCTCGCGGAGGGCGACGCGCTGGCTTTCCAGGACGGCCTGGAGGAGCCGGACGAGAGGGAGGACGGCGAGGAGGGCGAGGAAGACGAAGAGCGCCCGGTGCGTGTGCTCGTCGGACTGGAGCGGTACGCCCTCGCGGAGGAGAGCCTCGCCGACGGTCTGGCCCGGTTGATCAACTCGGTGCCCAAGGAGGACGGTCCGGCCGAGGAGTGGGAGCGGGCCGCCACGGCCGCCGGGGGGTCGGCCGCCGAGCTGATCCGCGCCGTGGCCGGTCACGGGCTGGTGCTGCACACCGGTGGAGAGGCGTCCCGGGCCGAGGCCGCGGTGCTGGTGGACGCGGCGCGCGGCATGGGGCTGCGCGTCTGGGCCGCCACGCACGGCCCCCTCGGGCGGCAGCGGCTCTCGGCTCTGGTGCGGGACGACTCGGGGATCGCCACCGTCACCGGTCTGCTGTCCGGCGCCGAGGGGCCCGGCCGTGACCGGGAGGGCGCACTGGACCTCGATCTCCTCGTCGTCCTCGACGCGCCCCAGCTCGACGTGGAGACCGCCGCCCTGCTCACCGAGTCGCTGCCGGACGGCGCCCGGCTGGTGCTGGCCGGTGATCCTTCGGTGCTGTGGTCCGTGGGACCGGGGCGGGTGTTCGCGGACCTGCTCGCGGCCCGCAGATGTCCCCAGGTCGCCTCGCGGCGGCCGGACCCGGGTCCCCTGGGCGAGCTGGTGTCCGGCGTCGGCGCGGGCGAACTGCTCCAGGTCAACGCCTCCGACAAGGAGGTCGTGATCGTCCCGGTGCGGGACGCGGGCGAGGCCGTGCACCGGACCGTGCAGCTCGTCGCGGACTCGGTGCCGCGGGCCATCGGAGTGCCCGCCGAGCAGACCGTGGTCGTCACACCGGGCCACGGCGGTGCGGCCGGCACACGCGCGCTGAACGCCGCGCTGAAGGAACGGCTCAACCCCGGCCCCGGGCGGTTCGGCGGATTCGACCCAGGAGACCGGATCGCCTACTCCCCGGCCCCGGGGCGTACGGTGCCGGGCCAGGTCGTCGGAGCCGACGCCGAGGGGCTGCGTCTGACCTGCGCCGGTGCCCCCGTCGTCGTGCCGAAGGAGCAGGTCGAGCAGTGCGTCCGGCACGGATGGGCACTGACCGCGCACCAGGCGGTGGGCGGCCGCTGGCCGGCTGTCGTCGTGGTGCTCCCGGGCGATGCCGCCCAGGCCCTGAGCCGGCCCTGGGTGTACACGGCCTTCGGGCGGGCGGAGCGGCATCTTTCCGTGGTGCACGGTGTGGAGCAGGCCCTGCCCCGGGCCGTCGCGGAGGTCGCGGCGAAGCCCCGGACGACCAGGCTGCCCCTGCTGCTGACCGCGCAGGAGACCGCGGCCGGCTGAGCCGGGGCCGCGTCCGCGGTCGTGTCATGACAAGCGGCGGCCACCGGGATGTCCGGGGCCGCCGCTGTCCTTGCCGGTGCCGCCGGTCAGCGCTCGGCGTCCAGCGGTTCCAGGTCCTCGTCCTCGTCGAGCTCCAGCCCGTCGTCGAGCTCCTCGGTCTCCTCCTCGTCGGCGAGGTCGTCCCCGATGTCGTCGTCGGGTTCGTCGTCGAAGACCGCGCTGACGTCGAAGCGGCAGACCACGCGCTGCGGGTCGACACCCTCGAACGGCGCCTCGAGCCACTCTCCGGGGTCGGCCGGGTCGTCCGCGGCCGTGACCCACAGCGTGGAGTCGCCCTCCTCCAGCCCGAACTCCTTGTGGCGGGAGGCGATCTCGTCCGGTTCGAACTCGCCGAACAGGACGCCCAGCGCCCCGTGGACCGTGCTGCCGGCCTCGGTGTCCGTGCCGTCGTCGTCCGCCGCCTCGATCCGCTGTGCCTGCGCGATCAACCGCTGGGGCTCCGCGACCGCGTAGTCGCGGCGGATCAGCACACTGAGCGCGTTCGGTTCCTCGGGACCCGTGTACGGCAGGGCGTCCTCGGCGCCGGGAATCTCGAAGGGGGTGACCTCGTCGTAACGGTCGTAGAGCAGCTCGTCGTACGCTTCCGCGGCCGCGGCCAGCTCGTTGAACGCCTCGTAGACAGCCGGGTCGTCATCCCCCGACCGGCGTTCGACCGCGGCCAGATGGCGGTCGAGCGCGGTCTTGACCGCCTCGGCGGCGGCGCGTACCTCGGCAGCGGTGGGCTGCGCAGCATCAGACATAGTGCAGACGCTATCCGTACCCGGCCCGTGCCCGCACAATAGATGCGATGCCGGAATACGAATTTGTCGACGTGTACGTACCTCGCGGGGTCTCCCGCAAGGACACCGCACGCCTGCTGACCGACCACGCCGAGTACGGACACTGGGAGTTGCACCGCCTGAGCCTGCTGCGTGACGGCAGCCGCAGAGTGCGGCTGCGGAGGCGGATCATCCGCCAGGTACGCGCCACGTGGTGAGCTGAGGCACCGCACTCAGGGCGGAGCGGGCCCCGCCGCGGCAGGACCCGCTCCGTTTCCGCGCGCCGTTACGCCGACGCGCGCGCCCTGCGGTACAGGACCGCGCCGGCCGCGAGTGCTCCGAGGCCCAGCGACGCGGCGGCGCCGAGCGGCAGCTCGCTGCCGGTCTCCGCGAGCGCACCGCTGCCGCCGGACTGGCCGCCGGGCTGGTTGGACCCGGTCGAGCCGTCGTCGTCCGGGTTCTCACCCGAGGTGGGCGGGTTGCCCGGGTTACCGGGCTCCCCGGGATTACCCGGCTCTCCGGGATTTCCGGGCTCTCCCGGATTCCCGGGCTCCCCCGGATTACCCGGCTCTCCCGGATTCCCGGGCTCCCCCGGATTACCCGGCTCTCCCGGGTTACCGGGCTCCCCCGGATTACCCGGCTCCCCCGGATTACCCGGCTCCCCCGGGTTACCGGGCTCCCCCGGATTACCCGGCTCTCCCGGATTTCCCGGATTCCCAGGCGGCGTCGTGCCGTCGCCGGAGCTGTCGTTCGCGCACTCGTTGCCCACGGCCGCGTTGCCGAGACCGATCACGGTGACGGTGTTGCCGCACGCGTTGACCGGTACGTGGACCGGCACCTGGACGTGGTTGCCCGAGCCGACGCCGGGCGAACCCGTGGCGTGCCCGCCCGCCTGCGCGCCGCCCGCCTGCTTCCCGCCTCCGTCGTTGGCGCAGGAGTTGCCGACCGCGGGGTTGAGCACCCCGACGACGTTGACGGTGTTGCCGCAGATGTTGACCGGAACGTGCACGGGTGCTTGCACGGTGTTGCCGGACAGCACGCCCGGCGAGCGCGAACTGGAGCCGTACGCGCCGGAGTCGGCGTGGGCGGCCTGGGCGCCCGCGGCGGCGATCACGCCGGTCGCGGCCGCCACGGTCATCAGACCCTTGCGGGTGACCTGTCGCATTGCTGAATCTCTGCCTTCACCCTCGGAAACTACGTGGAGAGACCGGTCGGTCCCGGAGCGCATGGCGTGCGCTCCGGGACCGACGGCGTGGACGAACCTCAGAAAGGCAGCGTCACTTGTTGACGCAGTAGTTGCCGAAGGCGGGGTTCAGCAGCCCGATAACCGAGATGGTGTTGCCGCAGGCGTTCACCGGGATGTGCACCGGCACCTGAACGACGTTGCCGGAAACGACACCCGGGGAGTGCACGGCCGCACCCTGAGCACCGGAGTCCGCGACGGCGAGGCCCGCGCCCGCGAGAACCAGACCACCGGTAGCAGCCGCAGCAGCGACGACCTTCTTGATCATTATTCCTCCTTGTTGGCAATGCGACCCCAAGCAGCGGATCACATCACCTACAACTGAGGAGAGCCGATTTAGCTACGACCTGATGAGCGCATTCACCCGTCTCAGTCGACCCCGCACGCGCAGGCGAATTCTGAAGTGTCGTTCAACCAGGCCAATTCAGGACGCGTCGATGAAACGGTCGAGCACCCGCACCCCGAACTTCAGGCCGTCGACCGGCACTCGCTCGTCGACACCGTGGAACATGCCGGCGAAGTCCAGTTCCGGCGGCAGCTGGAGCGGGGCGAAGCCGAAGCAGCGGATGCCCAGGTCGTCGAAGGACTTGGCGTCGGTGCCACCGGAGAGCATGTACGGCACGGCCCGCGCGATCGGGTCCTCGGCGCTCAGCGCGCTCTGCATGGCGTCGACGAGCTTGCCGTCGAAGTCGGTCTCCAGGGCCTTGTCGCCGTGCACGTCCTCACGGCGCACGCGCGGGCCGAGGATGCGGTCGAGGTCGGCGAGGAACTCCTCCTCGTAGCCGGGCAGGAACCGTCCGTCGACATGGGCGGTCGCCTGGCCCGGGATGACGTTGACCTTGTATCCGGCGCCGAGCATGGTGGGCGCGGCCGAGTTGCGCAGGGTGGCGCCGACCATCTTGGCGATACCGCCCAGCTTGGCGAGCGTCTCGTCCATGTTCTCCGGGTCGAGCTCGGTGCCCAGCGCGTCCGACAGCTCGTCGAGGAAGGACCGCACGGTCTTGGTGACCCGCACCGGCCAGGTGTGCCGGCCGAGCCGTCCGACGGCCTCGCACAGTTCGGTGATGGCGTTGTCGTCGTTGGTCATCGAGCCGTGGCCGGCGGTGCCGTCGACGGTGAGCCGCATCCAGTGCATGCCCTTCTGGGCGGTCTCCACCAGGTAGAGCCGCAGCTTCTCGTTGACGGTGAAGGAGAAGCCGCCGACCTCGCCGATGGCCTCGGTCACGCCCTCGAACAGCTCGGGGTGCCGGTCGACCAGGTGGCGCGCGCCCCAGGTCCCGCCCGCCTCCTCGTCGGCGAGGAAGGCCAGCACGATGTCGCGCGGGGGCTTGCGGCCGGTGCGCAGCCGGTCGCGGACGACCGCGAGCGTCATCGCGTCCATGTCCTTCATGTCGACGGCGCCGCGGCCCCACACGCATCCGTCGGCGACCTCGCCGGAGAAGGGGTGGTGGGTCCAGTCGGCCGCGTTCGCCGGTACGACGTCGAGGTGGCCGTGGATGAGCAGCGCGGGCCGGGTGGGGTCCTCGCCCTCGATACGGGCCACGGTGGAGGCACGACCCTGGTGGGATTCGAAGATCTGCGGTTCGAGGCCCACCTCGGCGAGCTTCTCGGCGACGTACTCGGCCGCCTTGCGCTCGCCAGGACCCGAGTGGTCGCCGTAGTTGCTGGTGTCGATCCGGATCAGCTCGCGGCAGAGGTCGACGACCTCGTCCTGGCCGGTGACGCCTTCGGTCGTGCCCGTCTGGCTCACGCTGTTTCCTCCCGCAGTCGCCGCTGGTGGTCCCTCACATCCTCCCCCCGAGGCAGGTCCTGCCCCAAGGGCGGTCCCGGTCCGTCACGGGGCGTTCACGGGGGCGCGACGGCACGGGGTGTGATCGGCCACCCCCGAAAGCCTGGTAATGTTTACGTCGTCGCCGCGGGGGAAACCCAGCGCGACAGACACCTTGTCCGGGTGGCGGAATGGCAGACGCGCTAGCTTGAGGTGCTAGTGCCCTTTATCGGGCGTGGGGGTTCAAGTCCCCCCTCGGACACCGGCTGAGACCCCTGTTCACCAGGGGTCTTTTGCTTTGCCCGGGGACGTTCGGGCCGCCGTGTGGGGCATCTCTCGCCCGGTGCGAGGACACGAGGTCACGGGGTGTGCCCACCCGGCCACGGGTCCCTCCGACAGCCCTCCCGAGTGGCCGCGATCCGCCGACGAATCTAGCGTCGTACTAAAATTTCCGGCTTGTTACGGAGCTGGAGCCGGACAACCCCAGGCAGACCTGCGGGCCCGCCAGCGCCCCGGAGGCTTCCGGGCTCGAGACGCGAGGACCGATGGCAGCCATACACGAGAGCAGTGCTCTCGGCCTGCTCGACGAAGAGATCCGCGAGCGGTTCGGTGACACCGCCCGATTCTCCGGAGGATCTGCGGCCTCTCCCCGCACGCTCGTCGACGTCCTCGACGCGTCCGTACGGGCCCACCCGGAGGAGCTCGCCCTCGACGACGGCACCGCGCGTCTGACCTATCGCGCGCTGGCCGCCGAGGTGGAGCGGCTGCGCCGGCGACTCTCCGGTGCCGGGGTGGGGCTCGGGGACCGGGTGGGGGTGCGGGTCCCGTCCGGGACCAACGACCTCTACGTGGCGATCCTCGCCGTACTGGCCGCCGGGGCCGCCTATGTGCCGGTGGACGCCGAGGACCCGGACGAACGGGCCGAGCTGGTGTTCGCGGAGGCCGGGGTGCGGGCCGTGGTGGGCGCGGGGCACCAGCTGACCGTCCTTTCCCGCGGTGACGTGCCCGCCGCCCGCCCGACGGCCGGGCACGACGCGTGGATCATCTTCACCTCCGGCTCGACCGGCAGACCCAAGGGCGTGGCCGTGAGCCATCGCAGCGCCGCCGCGTTCGTGGACGCCGAGGCCGCCCTGTTCCTGGTGGACGACCCGATCGGGCCCGGGGACCGGGTGATGGCGGGACTGTCCGTCGCGTTCGACGCGTCGTGCGAGGAGATGTGGCTGGCGTGGCGGTACGGGGCCTGTCTGGTGCCCGTGCCCCGGTCGCAGGTGCGCAGCGGCGCGGATCTCGGACCGTGGCTGGTGGAGCAGGAGATCACCGTCGTGTCGACGGTGCCGACGCTGGCCGCGCTCTGGGAGCCGGAGACCCTCAACGACGTACGTCTGCTGATCTTCGGCGGTGAGGCCTGTCCGCCCGAGCTGGCGCAGCGGCTGGTGACCGAGGGGCGCGAGGTCTGGAACACCTACGGGCCGACCGAGGCGACCGTGGTGGCCTGTGCGTCGCTGATGGGCGGCGAGGAGCCGGTGCGGATCGGGCTGCCGCTGCGGGGCTGGGAGCTGGCCGTCGTCGACGAGGCCGGGGAGCCCGTGCCGATGGGCGGCAGCGGGCAGCTGGTGATCGGCGGGGTCGGGCTCGCGCGGTATCTGGATGCCGAGAAGGACGCGGAGAAGTACGCGCCGCTGCCGTCGCTGGGCTGGGAGCGGGCGTACCGCAGCGGTGACCTGGTGCGGGCCGAGCCCGAGGGGCTGGTCTTCCTCGGGCGGGCCGACGAGCAGATCAAGCTCGGCGGGCGGCGGATCGAACTCGGCGAGGTGGACGCGGCCCTCCAGTCGCTGCCCGGTGTCGCGGGCGCCGCGGCGGCCGTGCGGACCGCGCGCAGCGGCAACCAGCTGCTCGTCGGCTATGTCGTCACCCAGGACGGATGGGACGCGGCCAAGGCCGTGCGGAGACTGCGCGCCGAGCTGCCCGCGGCACTGGTGCCGCTGCTCGCGCCGGTGGACGACCTGCCGACGCGCACGTCCGGCAAGGTCGACCGGAACGCGCTGCCGTGGCCCCTTCAGGGGCTGGAGACCGGTGGCAGGGCGGAGCAGTTGTACGGCACCGAGGCCTGGCTGGCCGAGCAGTGGACCGAGGTCCTCGGCATTCCGGTCTCCGCGGCCTCCGACGACTTCTTCGCGATCGGCGGCGGCAGCCTGGCCGCCGCCCAGCTGACCACGCGGCTGCGCACCCGCTATCCGAGTGCCGCCGTACTCGACATCTACCAGCAGCCCACGCTGCGCAAGCTGGCCCGCCGGCTGGAGGAGTCCGTTCAGGAGGACGGGGCGACCCGCTTCGTGACACCGGTTCCGCGGCGTGCGCAGGCCCTTCAGTTGCTGCTGCTCGTCCCGCTGTTCACGTTGCTCGGGCTGCGCTGGACGGTGGTGCTGACCGCGCTCGGCAATCTGCTGGGCGGCTACTCCTGGCTGCCGACGGCCTCCTGGTGGCTGGTCGGAGCCGGGGCGGTGCTGTTCTTCAGCCCGCCCGGACGGCTCGCGATCGGCGCGGGCGGGGCCCGGCTGCTGCTGCGCGGGGTCCGTCCGGGCCGGTATCCGCGGGGCGGCGGCGTTCATCTGCGGCTGTGGGCCGCGGAGCGGCTGGCGGAGGCCGCCGGGGCGACCTCGCTGACCGGGTCCTGGCTGGAGCGGTACGCGCGGGCGCTGGGTGCCAAGGTCGGGCCCGAGGTGGATCTGCACTCGCTGCCGCCGGTCACCGGACTGCTCAAGCTGGGCCGGGGCGCGGCGGTGGAGTCCGAGGTCGATCTGTCGGGGTACTGGCTGGACGGGGACCGGCTGGAGATCGGGTCGGTGAAGGTCGGCGCGCACGCCGTCGTCGGTACGCGCAGCATGCTCTTCCCGGGCGCCCGGGTCGGCAAGCGGGCCGAGGTGGCGCCCGGCTCGGCCGTCGCCGGACAGGTTCCGACCGGGCAGCGGTGGGCGGGCGCGCCCGCGGTCAAGCTGGGCAAGGCCAAGCGCAACTGGCCCGAGCAGCGGCCGGCGCGCGGCACGTACTGGCGGTTCATGTACGGGGTGACGGGTGTCGCGCTGGGCGCGCTGCCGCTGGTCTCGGGCGGGGCCGCGCTGCTGGTGGCGGGGCTGTTCGTCGCGCCGGGCGCCGGGCTCGGCGAGGCCCTGCGGGGGGCCGCGGCGGCGCTGGTGCCGGGGACGCTCGCCTTCGGGCTGGTGTACGCGCTGCTGATCCTGGCCGGTGTGCGGCTGCTGAGCCTCGGGCTGCGCGAGGGCACGCATCCCACGCACAGCAGGGTCGGCTGGCAGGTGTGGACCGTCACGCAGCTGATGGACCGCTCCCGGGACACGCTGTTCCCGCTGTACGCCGGGCTGGTCACGCCGGTGTGGCTGCGGCTGCTCGGGATGCGGATCGGCAAGGGCGCCGAGGTCTCCACCGTCCTCGCGCTGCCGAGCCTGACCACGGTCGGCGACGGCGCGTTCCTCGCGGACGACACCCTGACCGCGCCGTACGAGCTGGGCGGCGGATGGATGCGTATCGGGCGGGCGGAGATCGGGCGGCGCGCCTTCCTCGGCAACTCGGGCATGACCGCGCCGGGCCGGAGCGTGCCGGACGGCGGTCTGGTCGGGGTGCTGTCGGCGACGCCGAAGAAGGCGAAGAAGGGCAGCTCGTACCTGGGGCTGCCGCCGGTGAAGCTGCCGCGCAGCGCCTCCGACGGCGACCGGAGCCGGACGTTCGACCCGCCGGCGCGGCTGCTGTGGGCGCGCGGGCTGGTGGAGCTGTGCCGGATCGTGCCGGTGTTCTGCTCGGCCGGGCTCGCCGTGCTGACCGTGGCCGCTCTGTGCGCGCTGGGTGACCTGGCCTGGCTGCTGGGCGGGTTCGTGCTGCTGGCGGCGGGCGCCGCGGCGGGGCTGGTGTCCGTGCTGGCGAAGTGGGCGCTCGTGGGGCGGCACCGCAGCGGTGAGCATCCGCTGTGGAGCGGTTTCGTGTGGCGCAACGAGCTGGCGGACACGTTCGTGGAGGTGCTGGCGGTGCCGTGGCTGGCCGGCGCGGTGCTGGGCACACCGGTGACGAACGTCTGGCTGCGCGGGCTCGGGGCAAGGATCGGCAAGGGTGTGTGGATCGAGAGCTACTGGCTGCCGGAGGCCGACCTGGTGACCCTGGAGGACGCGGTCGGGGTGAACCGGGGCTGTGTGCTCCAGACGCACCTCTTCCACGACCGGATCTTGCGGACGGATACTGTGGTCATCCGTGAGGGCGCGACGCTGGGTCCTGGCGGAATCGTCCTGCCCGGCAGCACCGTGGGGAAGCGCACCACGCTGGGTCCCGCGTCGCTGGTGATGGCGGCGGAGTCCGTTCCCGACGACACCCGCTGGCTGGGCAACCCGATCGAGGCATGGCGCCGCTAGAGGAGGCTCCTGCGGCGCCGGGCGGGCAGGGGCGCCGTACGAGCACAGCGCAGGGAGCAGACGCAGCAGTGGCAGTTCAGCAGTCCGTGGGTGCGGACCCGTACTTCCCGGCCAACGGCGACGCCCGCTACCGGGTGCACCGCTACGAACTCGCGCTGGACTACCGTCCGGGTCCGAACCGGCTCGCGGGGACGGCCCGGATCAACGCCATAGCCGGCCGGGCGCCGCTCGGCGAGTTCCAGCTCAACCTGGCCGACTTCAAGATCGGCCGGGTGCGGGTGGACGGACGGCAGCCGCACTACACGCACCGGGGCGGGCGGCTGCGGATCCGCCCGGCGAAGCCGCTGCGGGCCGGGGCAGCGTTCACCGTCGAGGTGCACTGGTCGGGCAATCCCAGGCCGGTGAACAGCCCGTGGGGCGGACTGGGCTGGGAGGAACTGGCGGACGGGGCGCTGGTGGCGAGCCAGCCGGTCGGGGCGCCGTCCTGGTACCCGTGCAACGACCGGCCCGCCGACAAGGCGTCGTACCAGATCTCGGTGACCACGCCGTCCGCGTACTCGGTGGTCTCGGGCGGGCGGCTGCTGACCCGGACGACGAAGGCCTCCACCACGACCTGGGTGTACGAGCAGCCGGCGCCGACGTCCAGTTACCTGGTGGGGCTGTCCATCGGGAAGTACCAGACGGTGCTGCTCGGGGACCCGGGGCCGGGCGGGGTGCCGCAGCACGGGCACATTCCGGCGCATCTGCTGCCGGAGTTCTCCCGGGACTTCGCGCGGCAGCCCGCCATGATGGACCTGTTCCAGGAGCTGTTCGGGCCGTATCCCTTCGACGAGTACGCGGTCGTGGTGACCGAGGAGGAGCTGGACGTCCCCGTCGAGGCGCAGGGCATGTCGGTGTTCGGCGCCAATCACGTGGACGGTGCCCGGGGCTGGGAGCGGCTGATCGCGCACGAGCTGGCGCACCAGTGGTTCGGCAACAGCGTGTCCATCGCGGACTGGCGGCACATCTGGCTGAACGAGGGGTTCGCCAAGTACGCCGAGTGGCTGTGGTCGGAGCGGTCGGGCGGCCGTACGGCGGCGCAGCACGCCGCCGCGGCGCACCGTCTGCTCTCCGGGCAGCCGCAGAACCTGCGGATCGCCGACCCGGGCCGGAAGCTGATGTTCGACGACCGCCTCTACCAGCGCGGCGGGCTGACCCTGCACGCGGTGCGCTGCGCGATGGGCGACGAGGCGTTCTTCCGCATGCTGCGCGGGTGGGCGGGGCTGCACCGGGGCGGGGCGGCCGGCACCGAAACCTTCGCCGCGCACGCCGCCCGGTTCACCGACCAGCCGCTGGACGACCTGTTGGCGGCCTGGCTGCGGAATCCGGCGCTGCCGGCCCTGCCCACCGGGGCCACCCGGATTCCGGCGCGGCCGGCGCATCCGCCGACCAATGCCGGTCCCGCCTGAGCGAATTCGGGAACCGGGTCGTCACAGGCCGTTCCTGCCTTTCGGTGCGGCGGTCTCCGTCCGGTCGCCCGGGGGCGGTGGCGCAGAATGGAGCGCATGTCCCGCCGTAGCTCTCCGTCCCGCCGCCGGCCGCCCTCCGCCGCCGTCGCGCGCGAACCGTCCTGCCCCTGCGGTCTCCCGGAGGCCTTCGAGGGGTGCTGTGGCCGATTCCATCGGGGTGAGGCGGCGGCACCGACCGCCGAGGCGCTGATGCGGTCGCGCTACAGCGCGTTCGTGCGGCGGGACGAGGCGTACCTCCTGCGCACCTGGCATCCGCGGACGCGTCCGGGGCGGGTCGACTTCGATCCGGGCCTGCGCTGGACCGGGCTCGAGATCCTCGCCACCGGCGACGGTACGGCCTTCCACACCGCGGGAACCGTGACGTTCCGGGCGTCCTTCCAGGGCGGCGCGCTGCACGAACGCAGCCGCTTCGAGCGGGTCGACGGGGCGTGGGTGTATGTCGACGGGGACTTCGCGGACTGAGGAGTCGCCCCCTCACGCGTCGGCGGCGGCCGTCAGGGCGCGAGGATGTCCAGCTCGTGCAGGGCTCCCGTCGCGATCTCCCGGGTCAGTTCCTGCGCGCGGTCCGCGTCGCGCTCGCGCACGGCTTCGGCGAGCTGGACGTGCAGGGTGACGGCGGCCGGGTCGGGATCCTCGAACATCACGTCGTGCTGCGTGCGGCCGGTGAGGACCTCGGCGACGACGTCGCCGAGGCGGGCGAACATCTCGTTGCCGGAGGCGTTGAGGATCACACGGTGGAAGGCGATGTCGTGGAAGAGGTAGCCCTCCAGCTGGTGACCGCGTGAGTGGGCGACCATGCCCAGGGCGCACTCGGTGAGTTCGGCGCACTGCTCGGCGGTGGCGTTCCGCGCGGCGAGCCCGGCGGCGACGGGTTCGACCGCGGACCGCAGCACGGTCAGTGAGCGCAGCTGGTGGGGCCGGTCGGCGCCGGCCAGCCGCCAGCGGATGACCTGCGGGTCGTAGACGTTCCACTCGGCCTTGGGACGGACCGTCACGCCGACTCGGCGCCGGGACTCGACCAGGTGCATGGACTCCAGCACACGGACCGCCTCGCGCATCACCGAGCGCGAGACGTCGAAGCGCTGCGCCAGTTCGTCGGTGCGCAGAACGCTGCCCGGAGGGTATTCGCCT
Source organism: Streptomyces cadmiisoli (assembly GCF_003261055.1). Lineage (NCBI taxonomy): Bacteria > Bacillati > Actinomycetota > Actinomycetes > Kitasatosporales > Streptomycetaceae > Streptomyces > Streptomyces cadmiisoli. Next base: position 6,884,734 of record NZ_CP030073.1, on the reverse strand, counting down.
GCGGTGATCTCGGGACCGAGGGTGTCCAGTACTCGGCCGTGCAACCCCCGGCCCGGTGTGCTCATGCACTCAGCGTACGGGCCGGGTCACGGGAACAAAAAGTCAGACTTATATGTCACAGACTCTTGAATTCGTCGTACCTAATAGGTTTCAGTGTCGTCGACGTCGGACGAAGGACGCCGACGTCGCAGGTCGAGGAAGACAGCGAGGCAGTCATGCGAACCCCTCACGTCGTCGTGGTGATGGGCGTCGCCGGCACGGGCAAGACCACCATCGGTCCGCTGCTCGCCGCCGGGCTCGGCGTCCCGTACGCCGAGGGCGACGACTTCCACCCGCCGGCGAACATCGCCAAGATGTCGGCCGGCACCCCGCTCGACGACGACGACAGGTGGCCCTGGCTCGACGCCATCGGCGCCTGGGCCCACGGACGGGCCGGGCTGGGCGGGGTGGTCAGCAGTTCCGCGCTGAAGAGGTCCTACCGCGACCGGCTCAGGTCGGCGGCCCCGGACATCGTCTTCGTGCATCTCACGGGCGACCGGGAGCTGATCGAGGACCGGATGTCGTACCGGCAGGGCCACTTCATGCCGACGACGCTGCTGGACTCGCAGTTCGCCACGCTCCAGCCGCTCCAGGCCGACGAGGCCGGTGTCGCGGTGGACGTCTCGGGCACCCCCGAGGAGATCACCGCCCGCGCCCTCGCGGCGCTGGACGGGCTGGAGGGGTCGGCGCCGCCGGCCTCGTGACCCCCGCACCACCACCCCCCACACCTTCCCCCTCACCCCACCACTGACAAGGGAACCCCCCGTGACCAGACTCAGCGCCGAGATGCTGGCAGCGGACACCGTCGAGCCGATCACCTCGGCCGGCCACGCCCAGCTGGGCATCGCCGTGCTGGCCGGCATCGCCGTCATCGTCCTGCTCATCACCAAGTACAAGCTCCACGCCTTCCTGGCGCTGACCATCGGGTCGCTGGCGCTCGGAGCCTTCGCCGGCGCGCCGCTGGACAAGGTCATCGCCAGTTTCACCGCGGGACTCGGTGCCACGGTGGCAGGCGTCGGCGTGCTGATCGCGCTCGGCGCGATCCTCGGCAAGATGCTCGCCGACTCCGGCGGCGCCGACGAGATCGTCGACACCATCCTCGCCAGGTCGAGCGGGCGCTCCATGCCCTGGACCATGGTGCTCATCGCGTCGGTGATCGGCCTGCCGCTGTTCTTCGAGGTCGGCGTCGTCCTGCTGATCCCGGTCGTCCTGATGGTCGCCAAGCGCGGCAACCACTCGCTGATGCGCATCGGCATCCCGGCGCTGGCGGGTCTGTCGGTCATGCACGGCCTGGTCCCGCCGCACCCCGGGCCGCTGGTCGCCATCGACGCCGTGGGGGCCAACCTCGGAGTGACCCTGGCGCTCGGCGTGCTCGTCGCCATCCCGACGGTGGTCATCGCCGGTCCGCTGTTCTCGCGCTACGCCGCCAGGTGGGTGGACGTCCCGGCTCCGGAGCGGATGATCCCGCAGCGCCCCTCGGAGGAGCTGGAGAAGCGGCCGAGCTTCGCCGCCACGCTGACAACGATCCTGCTGCCGGTCTTCCTGATGCTGTCCAAGGCACTGGTCGACATCGTCGTGGACGACCCCGAGAACACCGTGCAGCGTGTCTTCGACGTGGCCGGTTCCCCGCTGATCGCCCTGCTGACCTCGGTGCTCGTCGGCATCTTCACGCTGGGCCGCCCGGCCGGCTTCTCCAAGGAGCGCGTCTCCGGGATCGTCGAGAAGGGCCTCGCGCCCATCGCGGGCATCCTGCTGATCGTGGGGGCCGGCGGCGGCTTCAAGCAGACGCTGATCGACTCCGGTGTGGGTCAGATGGTCCTGGAGATCTCCGAGGACTGGTCGATCCCGGCGCTGCTGCTGGCCTGGCTGATCGCCGTGGCGATCCGGCTGGCGACGGGTTCGGCGACCGTGGCGACCATCTCGGCGGCCGGTCTGGTCGCGCCGCTCGCGGCCGACATGTCCACCACGCACGCCGCGCTGCTGGTCCTGGCCATCGGCGCCGGCTCACTGTTCTTCAGCCATGTCAACGACGCCGGCTTCTGGCTGGTGAAGGAGTACTTCGGGCTGAGCGTCGGCCAGACGATCAAGACCTGGTCGATCATGGAGACGATCATCTCGGTGGTCGCGGGCGCGCTGGTGCTGCTGCTGTCGCTGCTCATATGACCGCCGCGCGGCTCCTGCGGGGGCCGCGCGGCGGTCGGCGGCCGGCACTGTCCGAGCCGCGGAAGGCGTCCGGGCCCGGGGCGAATCAGCCCCGGGCCCGGACGCCCTTCTCACGCGCGTGACGCGCGGACGCTCACCGGCGCCAGAGCGCATGCCGGCGCTCTGCCCACTCCCGGCTCACCAGCCCCGTCCGCATCCCCCGCCGGGCCTCCGGGTCCGCCAGCGCCATGCCGATGTGCCCCGCGAGGACGATGCCGATGGTCAGGGCCAGCCAGTCGTGGACGAAGGTCGCACCGGTGCGCCACACCAGCGGGGTCAGGTGCGTGAACCACATGATCAGCCCGGTGCCGAGCATCACCAGCGTCGCGCCGGCGATCCAGGCAGCGTAGATCTTCTGCCCGGCGTTGAACTTCCCCGCCGGTCGCGCCTCGTCCCGCCGGTCGCGGCGCAGGGCGGCCCGCAGCCAGACCCCGTCGTGCGGGCCGAAGCGGTTCAGCAGCCGCAGGTCGGACCGCAGCGCCCGGGAGGCGAGGCCGGCGAGGAGGGGCACCGGCAGGGCGAGACCGGCCCACTCGTGGACCGTGACCACGAGGGCACGGCGGCCGACGAGCTGCGCCGGCTCGGGGAGGTAGAGACAGGCCGCGGTGAGTACGCAGACACCCATCAGGACGGCCGTGGTCCGGTGCACCCACCGCTCGGCCGTGCCGAACCGGCGGACCCGGGTCGCGGCGGGCGCGTCAACCGGTGGGTTCATCGTCGCGTCCGTTCGAACGGCCCACCCAGGCGTCGACGTCGTAGCCCCGCTCCTCCCAGTAGCCCGGCCGTACGTCCTCGGTGACGGTGATGCCGGAGAGCCACTTGGCGGACTTGTAGAAGTACATGGGAGCCACGTACAGCCGGACCGGGCCGCCGTGGGTGTGGCCGAGGTCCTCGTCCTGCATGCGCAGGGCGACCAGGACGTCGGCGCGGCGGGCCTGGTCGAGGGTGAGGGACTCGGAGTAGGCGCCGTCGAAGCAGGTGAAACGCACCGCCCCGGCCGCGGGACGCACTCCCGCGGCGTCCAGGAGCCGGGACAGGCGCACCCCCTCGAACGGCGTGTCCGGGACCCGCCACCCGGTGACGCACTGCACGTCGCGCACCAGGCGGGTCTGCGGCAGGGCACGCAGGTCGGCCAGTGTGTAGGCGCGCGGCCGGTCCACCAGGCCGTCGACGGTCAGGCGGTAGGACGTGGCGTTCTTGCGCGGTACGGACGAGGCGACCGAGTAGTAGCGGAAGCCGCCGCCGTTGGGCAGCAGGCCCGTCAGGCCCGTGGGGTCCTTGTCGGCGGCGCTGCCGAGGAAGGACTCCAGTCCGCCCTGGAGGGTGGGCGCGGCAGCGACGCCGAGGGCTCCCAGGCCGAGGGTCGCGAGCAGGACACGGCGGCCGATCGGCCGGCCGGTGTCCTCGGGTTGTCCGGAGTTCACGCACCCATTCGAGCACTCGCACGCCCCGCGCGGCCAGGGACGGCGCTCACCGTCAGCATTCCGTCACCACCGCCTGTGCCGCGGTCGCCCCGGCCGGCCCGCCCGTCGCACGAGCACCGCACGACGGACCCGGCGTCCGCGCCTCGGCGCACGCCCCCTCGGCACAGGAGCGCACGCCCTCTCGGCGCACGAGCGCATGTTGCCTCAGCGCACGCCGAGAGCCCGGTCGCGCGCGGCGCGGAAAGCGGCGTGCGCGGCACGGTCCGGATACGACCAGGGGCGTGCGGTGACATGGTCGCCGATGCGCTGGAACAGGGCGGCGGCCTCGGCGTCCCTGCCTTCGCAGTACTTGGCGTGGGCGAGGTAGTTCAGGTCGACCAGGCGGCGCGGGTGGCCGTCCTGCTCCCACTCCAGCCACCAGTCGAAGGCCGCGCTCATCACCCGGCGGGCCCCTCGGGTGCACCAGTGGTCCGAGGCGGCCGGGTCGGAGGGCTCGCACCCGGAGGTGGCCAGGGCGCGGTACCGCTCCGCCCGGGCGACGACCGGCAGCACGGCGAGGGGGGAGTCGGCGGGGGCGCGCCGGGCGGCCCGGTCGGCGAAGTCGTACACCTCGTGCGCCGGGTCCGGGCCGTCGGCGCCCTCCTCGGCGAGGCGGGCGACCATCAGGTGGTGGGCGTGGTGGTGGTCGGCGCAGCGTGCCCGGACCTGCTCGAACGCCCGGACCACCGCGTCGCGCGTGCCCAGGGCTCGCTCCAGCATGAGCAGGCCGAGCCAGGGGGTGGGATCGGCCGGGGCGAGCACGACGGCGGCGCGGCACGCCTCACGGGCGCAGTCGGGCGTGCCCTTGCGGCGCAGCGCGCGACGCACCTGCGCCAGGGCGAGCAGGACGGCGGCGTCGGCCGAGCCGGGCTCCGCGGCGAGCCACTCGTGGGCCCAGGCGGCGCTGTACGGTTCCAGCGCGAGGACGGTGACGCGGTGTCCGCGCCGGTCCCAGTCGTCGCCGGTGCGGGCGAGCAGGGAGCGGGCGACCTGCCAGCGGCCCTGTGCGAGGGCGGTGCGTGCGGCGCCCAGCTCCGTGTCGTCCAGGGCCGCGTCGAAGGCCCGGTCCGCGCACTCTCGGGCACGGGTGGGCGGGGGTAAGAACACCGTGGGACTTGGACTTTCCTCAGGTGACGTTGCCGGATGCCGGCCCGCGATCGGGCCGACGACCGCACAGCAAACCCATAGCCAACGCTTTCCGTCAAGCCGGGCCGGTTCTCGGCGGCCGTCAACTGCCTTGTGGGCAACGGGACTTGCCGAGGGCGCGGACCTGCGTCCCGGCCCGGTACGGTTCGCGCACGGGCGGGCGCACCCGCTCCCCATCGACGCCCCTGGATGTGACGTGTGCCATGGCGCGGTGGTGCCGGGCACCCGACCATGGCCGTGCGGCCGCGTCGGCCCCACCGCTCCGCTCGGCGGGGCGCCCCGGACGACGAGCCGCCACGGTCGCTCGCACGTGTCCCCCTTTCCTCCGCCCGGTGCCCGTCACCCGGTGGATGATCAGTGAGGTAGGCAGCTTGTCGGTACTGGTCCTGGCCCTCGCCGTGAGCGCCGCGTGCTGTCTGGGGTTCGGCTTCGTCCTCCAGCAGAGCGCGGCCCAGCGGGCGCCGCTCGGCGACTTCCTCTCCCCGCGGCTGCTGCTCGACCTGATGAAGGTGCCGAGCTGGCTCGGCGGGACAGCTCTGATGGTGGCCGGCATGGCGCTCGGCGCCGCGGCCCTCGCCCAGGGCCGGCTCTCCCTGGTGGAACCGCTCCTCGCCACCAACCTGCTGTTCGCCCTCGCCCTGTCCCGCCGGCGGACCGGCTGCCCGCTGGGCCGCCAGGGCTGGGCGGGCCTCGCGCTGCTCGCGGGCGGTGTCACCGCGTTCCTCCTGGCCGGCGAACCGCACGGGGGCGGCGCCGTCGCGGATCCGCTGCGGCTGTGGCTGATCATCGGCGGGACGGTGGGCACGGCGCTGCTGCTGGCGACGTACGCCCGCCGCGTCCGGCTGACCTCCGGCCCGGTGCTGCTGGCCCTGGCCGCCGGGCTGCTGTACGGCGTGCAGGACGCGCTGACCCGGGTCAGCGGCGAACTGTTCGCCGCGGGCGGACCGGCGCAGTTGCTGACCTCCTGGCAGCCGTACGCCGTGCTGCTGCTCGGCGTCACGGGGCTGATCCTGGTCCAGAGCGCGTTCGAGAGCGCGTCCCTGCGCAAGTCGCTGCCCGCTCTCACCGCCGCCCAGCCCCTGGCCGGGATCGCCTGCGGCGTGGGCTTCCTCGGCGACCGGCTGCGCACCGACGCCGGCGCGCCGGCCTGGGAAGCGACGGGTCTGATCGCGGTGGTGGCCGGCATCGTCCTGCTCGGCCTGCACCCGGCGATGCCGCGCGGCGCGCGCACCCCGGCCCGCGTTCCGGCACTCCAGACGCCCTGAGGCGGGCGCGGCCCCGCCCCGCCGGGAGCGTCGCCCCGTGCCGTCGTGGCCGGTCGCGGGGTCACGGGGAGCGGGACACGATCCGCCGCCCGGCCCCGGCCTGCTTGGATGGCCGTATGAGCGCTGCTGACGAAATCCTCGACATCGTCGACGAGCAGGACCGGGTCATCGGGCAGTCCCCGCGTGGGGAGGCGTACGCGCGCGGGCTCCGCCACCGGTGCGTCTTCATCCTGGCCCGGGACACGGAGGGCCGGATCTTCGTCCACCGCCGCACCCCGACCAAGCTGGTGTTCCCCGGGCTCCACGACATGTTCGTCGGCGGTGTCGTCGGGGCGGGCGAGTCCTACGACGACGCGGCGCTGCGTGAGGCCGAGGAGGAGCTCGGCGTCACGGGCCTCCCCCGTCCGGAGTATCTGTTCAAGTTCCTCTACGACAACGGCGCCGGGCACGCCTGGTGGTGCGCCGTCCACCAGGTGCGCTGCGACCTGCCGGTCCGGCCGCAGGTCGAGGAGGTCGCCTGGCACGACTTCCTGACCGAGGCGGAGGTGCGGCGACGGCTCGACGAGTGGGAGTGGGTGCCGGACGGGCTGGCCGCCTACCGGCGGCTGCACGCGTTCCGGTCCGAAAGCTGACGGCGGGCCCGCGGCCCCTGCCGTCGCCCCGCCGTGACACGGCCCACCTGTCCCCCGGAACGCCCGGCGACGGCCACGGTGGCCCCGAGCGGACCCGGCTAGAGTCGCGCACGTGATCGACATCGTACGGAGCGTCCGGCTGTGGTTCGCACCCGAGCGGATCCGGACGGAGGGCGCCACCCCCGACTACCGGTTCTCGCTGGCGAACGAGCGTACGTTCCTGGCCTGGCTGCGCACGGCCCTCGCGCTGATCGGCGGCGGGTTCGCGGTGGACCAGTTCCTGCCCGATCTGAGCCGGGGCTGGCGGGTCGGGCTGGCGCTCGCGCTGCTGGCCGCGGGCGTGCTGTGCTCCCTGCGGGCGGTCGATCACTGGATGCGCTGCGAACGCGCCATGCGCCGCGGCGAGGACCTGCCGGTCTCCCGCTTCCCGGCGCTGCTGTCCCTCGTCGTCGCGGTGGTGGCCGTGGCGATGGTGATCGTCGTACTGGTCGGGTGGGAGGCGTGACCGGGACCGCCGCGCGGGAGCGGGATCCGGGGCTCCAGCCGGAGCGCACCCGGCTCGCCTGGCGGCGCACCACGCTGTCGGGGACGGTGGCCGCCGTGCTCGCGATGCGGACCGCGCTGCACGGCGGTGCCTCGGCCGTCCGGATCGTCGTCTGCGCCCTGTGCTTCGCCCTCTGGCTGGTCTTCCTGCTGGTGGCCCACCACCGGATCGGCGCCCTGACGGCGACCGACCGCCCCCGGGCCCTCTCGGCCCGCCACGCGGTGGCGGCGGTGGCGTGCACCGTGGCCATGGCGGCCTGCGCGTCGGCACTCGTCCTCTGAAACGCCACCGGGTCCGCGGGGCAGGTACGCGGTCGGGTCCGCAGGTCGGGTCCGGGTCGGCAGTCGCACGCCACGCACCCCGAATGTCGGGATATGTTCTCTTCGCATGGCAGCCTGTCCGTCGTCATCACCCGGACCACGAAGGTGAACGCCATGACCACCCTCCACCAGGAACACTCCGCGCACCCGCACGCCCACGGCCCGGCCTGCGGGCACGACGAGGTTCCGCACGGCGACCACATCGACTACGCGCACGACGGTCACCTGCACCGCGAGCACGACGGGCACTGGGACGAGTGCGAGCCCAGCGGGCACGCCGCCCACGCGGACCACGACCACCAGCACGACGAGAACTGCGGCCACCTGCGGGTCCAGCACGGCGACCACGTCGACTACCTGCACGACGGCCACCGGCACGCCGCGCACAACGGCCACTGGGACGACCACTGAGCGTCCGGCACCCGCCGCCGGCGGCCGCCGACCACCCCTTCGCAGCTCCCCGCCGACCCGGGCGGGGAGCTGTCGGCCTATCGTGGCCCGGGTCACGTTCACGCGACACTCTGGACTACATACCGACCGGTCGGCATCATTGGTCGAGTCCTGTTTCCCGTGTCCGTAGGAGCGACGATGGTTGCCGACCACCCGCCTGGCCTCGATCCCGACCGGCTGCGCGGTCTGCTCGACCGCGAACGGCCGGGCCTGGTGCACGGCCCGCTGACCGGCCGGCTGATCGAGGGCGGACGGTCGAACCTCACCTACGCCGTCACCGACGGCGCGTCGCAGTGGGTCGTACGCCGGCCGCCGCTCGGTCACGTGCTGGCCACCGCGCACGACATGCGGCGCGAACACCGGGTGATCAGCGCCCTGCACCCGACGAACGTGCCGGTGCCGCGTCCGGTGCTGCTGTGCGAGGACGAGGAGGTGCTCGGAGCGCCGTTCTACGTCATGGAGTTCGTGCCCGGCACCCCGTACCGCACCGCGGACCAGCTCACCCCGCTCGGCCCCGAGCGCACCAGGGACGCGGTGCTGTCGCTGGTGGACACGCTCGTCGACCTGCACGCGGTGGACCCCGCCGAGGTGGGCCTCGCGGACTTCGGCCGCCCCGAGGGCTTCCTGGACCGGCAGCTGCGCCGCTGGGGCAAGCAGCTGGACGCCTCCCGCAACCGTGAACTGGCCGGCATCGACGAGCTGCACGCGGCGCTCGGCCGGGAGCTGCCCCGCTCCCCCGCGCCGACCGTGGTGCACGGCGACTACCGGCTGGACAACGTCCTGATCGGCGCCGACGACCGGATCACGGCGATCCTCGACTGGGAGATGTCCACGCTCGGCGACCCGCTGACCGATCTCGGCCTGCTGGTGATGTACAGCACCCCGCTGGGCACGTCGCACTCGCCGGTCTCCACCACCGCCGAGGCCGCCGGGCACCCGGCCCCGGCCGAGATCGTCGAGCGGTACGCCGCCCGCTCCGGGCGGGACGCCGCGGCGATCTCCTGGTACACGGCGTTCGCCTGGTTCAAGCTCGCCGTGATCCTCGAGGGCATCCACTACCGCTACACGCTCGGGCAGACCGTCGGCGGCGGCTTCGACCGCATCGGCGAGCTGGTCCCCGTCTTCATCGAGCACGGCCTGACCACTCTTCAGGAAGGCTGATCCGTCATGGACTTCGCGTTCGACGCACGCACCGAGGAGCTGCGCGCCAAGCTGCTCGCCTTCATGGACGAGTACGTCCACCCGGCCGAACGGGTCGCGCACGAGCAGCGCGAGCGGCTCGCCTCGCCGTGGGACACCCCGCCGGTCGTCGAGGAGCTGAAGGCCGAGGCGCGCCGCCAGGGGCTGTGGAACCTCTTCCTGCCCGACTCCGAGTACGGCGCGGGGCTCACCAACCTCCAGTACGCCCCGCTGGCCGAGATCACCGGCCGGTCCCCGCAGCTCGCGCCGACCGCGACGAACTGCGCCGCGCCGGACACCGGGAACATGGAGGTGCTCGCGCAGTTCGGCGACGAGCGGCAGAAGAAGCAGTGGCTCCAGCCGCTGCTCGCCGGTGAGATCCGGTCGGCGTTCGCGATGACGGAGCCGGACGTCGCGTCCTCCGACGCCACGAACATCACGACGCACATCGAGCGGGACGGCGACGAGTACGTCATCACGGGCCGCAAGTGGTACATCTCCGGCGCGATGAACCCGGACTGCGCGATCTTCATCGTGATGGGCAAGACCGACCCGGACGGGACGGACCCGCGCCGGCAGCAGTCCATGGTCCTGGTGCCGCGCGACACGCCCGGCGTCACCATCCGGCGCGCGATGCAGGTCTTCGGCTACGAGGACCACTACCACGGCGGCCACGCCGAGGTGGTCTTCGACCACGCGCGCGTGCCGGTGTCCCATCTGATCGGCGAGGAGGGCGGCGGCTTCGCCATCGCCCAGGCGCGGCTCGGTCCCGGCCGGATCCACCACTGCATGCGGCTGATCGGCATGGCCGAGCGGGCGATCGAACTGATGTGCCGCAGGGCCGTGGACCGTACGGCCTTCGGCAAGGCGCTGGCCCAGCAGGGCGTGGTGCACAACTGGATCGCGGACGCGCGGGTGGCCGTCGAGCAACTGCGGCTGCTGGTGCTGAAGACGGCGTGGATGATGGACACGGTCGGCAACCGGGGCGCCCACACGGAGATCCAGGCGATCAAGATCGCCACGCCCCGCACCGTCGTCGGCATCCTCGACAAGGCGATCCAGTTGCACGGCGCGGGCGGCGTCAGCCAGGACTTCCCGCTGGCGGAGCTGTACGCGGGAGCCCGGACCCTGATGATCGCCGACGGCCCGGACGAGGTGCACCAGCGGTCGCTGGCGCGGCGGGAACTGAAGAAGTACCTGTGAGCGGCCGGACGCGGTGCGGTCCCGGCCGGGACCGCACCGCGTCCGCACCGTTCGCGCCGTTCAGGGCCGCAGCGCGCGCAGCAGCAGGTCGGCCAGCTGGTCGGCGACCTCCTGCGGGCTGAGCGGGCCGTCGGGCCGGTACCAGGTCGACAGATGGTGGACCGAGCCGAAGTGGTAGTCGACGACGAGGTCGGCGGGTGTGGCGGCGGAGAAGACGCCCGCCTGCTGGCCCTCCTCGATGAGCGCGCGGAAGCGCTCGTGGTAGCGCCGGCGCTCGGCCCGCACCTGCTTGTTCTTCTCCGGGCTCAGATGGTGCATGGAGCGGAAGAAGATCATCGCGTCGTCGAGGTTCTCGATCGTCGTGACCACCACGTCGGCCGCCGCGGCCCGCAGCCGCTTCTCGACCGGCTCGTCGGCGTCGGCGAAGGCGTCGAGGCGCTCCTGCTGCACGCGCAGGACACGGGCGTAGACCTCGTGCAGGAGGTCGTCCTTGGAGCCGAAGTAGTGGTACAGCGCACCCTTGGTGACGCCGGCCGCCTCGACGATCTCCTGCACCGAGGTGCGGTCGTATCCCTGCTCGGCGAAGAGCCGGGTGGCGGCGGCAAGGAGCCGCTGAGGAACTGGGGCTCCCTCTCCGTCCGTCGTCCTGGGCACTGCCGCCACCTGCCTTTCCGTGATGACTCACTGACTCTCGCGTGAACGGGAACGCAATTCCCGACGGAGGATCTTCCCACTCGCCGTCTTCGGCAAGTCGGGCAGGACCTCCACCTGCCGCGGGTACTTGTAGGCGGCCAGTCTCTCCTTGCAGTACGCGGCGAGCGCGTCCGGGTCCGCCTCGGCTCCCGGGCGCAGGCTGATGTAGGCCTTGACGGTCTCTCCCCGGTAGCCGTCGGGGACGCCGACGACGGCCGCCTCGCGTACGGCCGGGTGGGTGTACAGCACGTCCTCGACCTCGCGCGGCCAGACCTTGAAGCCGGACGCGTTGATCATGTCCTTCTTGCGGTCGACGACGTACAGCCAGCCCTCGGTGTCCATGAACCCGATGTCGCCGGTGCGCAGCTCGCCGCCGGGGAAGGTCTCGGCGGTGGCGTCGGGCCGCCGCCAGTAGCCGGGCACGACCTGCGGGCCGCGTACGACGATCTCGCCCTGCTCCCCGAACGGCAGCTCCGCACCCTGGTCGTCGACGATGCGCACGACCGTGTCGGGTCCCGGCACGCCCACGGCCAGGGTTCCCGAACCCGGGTCGACGGGCGCCTCGCGGCCGGGCGGGACGGCGGCGCACGGCGCGGTGCACTCGGTGAGCCCGTAGCCGTTGCGGATGTACGGCCCGAAGCCGGCCCGGAACTTCTCCACCAGGGCCGGCGGCAGCGGGGCGCCTCCGGAGGAGATGATCCGGAAGGACGAGAAGTGGTCCGGGGTGACGGAGGGGTGGGCGGCCAGCGCCATGAACGCGGTCGACGGGCCGACCGTGTAGTGCGGCCGGTGCGCGGCGAACGCCTCCAGGACGACGCCGGCCTCGAAGCGGTGGGCCAGCACCAGGGTGCCCGCGCTGTTCAGACAGGCGCCGAACTGGCAGACCATGCCGGTGATGTGGAACAGCGGCGCCATCGCGAAGTACACCGGCGCGTCGGGCAGGGCGAGGCCGGTCCGCTGCCGCTCGGCGTTGTACATGATGTTGCCGTGGGTGTTGGTGGCTCCCTTGGGGGTGCCGCTGGTGCCGGAGGTGTAGCTGATCAGCGCGATGTCGGCCGGGCCGGGGTCGCGGTCCTCGGGGGCCGGGTGCCCGTGCCGGGCGACGGAGACGAGGTCGTCGGCGTCCGCCGCCCGCGGGAGCGGCTCGAAGCCGAGCACGCGCGTGTCGTGCCGGGTCTGGAAGTCCAGCTCGCTGGCGGTGAGCGCGATCCGCACCGGCGAGTCGGCGGCGGCCTCGCGCAGATACGCCTCCCAGGCCCGCTCGGAGCAGATCAGCGCGGTCACCCCGCCGTCCCGCAGTACGTGCCCCGCCTCCGCCGACTTGTACATCGGGTTGACCGGGACGACGACCGCGCCCGCCTTCCAGGCGCCGAGCACGGCGAGTACGAAGTGCGGCGAGTTCTGCAGGAGCACGGCGACCCGGTCGCCGCGCTCCAGACCGCGCGCGGCGAGGTGCCCGGCGACCGAGTCGCTGAGCAGGTCGACGTCGCGGTAGCTCAGCCGCCCGTCGAAGTAGGTGAGGAAGGTACGGTCCGGCGCCTCGGTGACCGCCCGGCGCAGCGCGTGCACCAGGGAGTCGGCGGGGTCGACCGGGGCGCGCTGGGCGTCGTCGAGCAGCGCCAGCCAGGGCTTGGCCGCGTACCGTGAGCCGGTCACCGCAGCGACTCCCACTTCTGCTGGAGGTGGTTCATGTTGCCGAGCCAGCGCTCCGGATCGGCGGCCCGCGCCCGGTAGTACTCGGCGACCTCGGGGTGCGGCAGGATCAGGAAGCGGTCCTCCTCGATGCCCTTGAACAGCGCGTCCGCCACGTCCTCGGGCGCGATCGCGGTCGGCACCAGCACCAGGTCGCCCGCGCTGCCGGTGCCGGCCAGCATGTCGGTGCGCACGCCCTGCGGGCAGATCGCGTGGACCTTCAGACCCCGGTGGCGGTACGTCAGGGACAGCCACTCCGCGAAGGCGTAGGCGCCGTGCTTGGTGACGCTGTAGGGCGCGGCGCCGATCATGGTGAGCAGCCCGGCGGCGGACACCGTGGAGACGAACCGCCCGCTGCCGCGTTCCAGCCAGTCCGGCAGCAGGGCCTGCGCGGCGCGGACATGGGCCATCACGTTGACGTCCCAGGCGAGTTCCCAGACGGGCTCGCCCGCGTCCTCCGAGCCGCCCGAGGCGACACCGGCGTTCGCGCAGTAGACGTCGACCGTGCCGCCGAGCGCGTCCCTCGCCCGGTCGAGGACGGCGGAGGCGTCGCCCGCGACGGCGATCCCGCCGATCTCCTCGGCGACCGCCTCCGCCTTGCCGGCGTCCAGGTCGTTGACCACCACGCGCGCGCCCTCGGCGGCGAATCGGCGGGCCAGCGCGGCTCCGATGCCGCCCCCCGCTCCGGTGACGACCACTCCCGTACCCTGCACGGCTTCCACGACGACCGGTCTCCTTCGGGGCTGACGCGCCTGCGGCTCTGCCGGGTCAGACTAACCGGTCGGTATGTGGTAGAGGAAGGGTGACGCGACGTCGTGCGAGCGGGTGGCCGCGGGGCCGCGCGACTGCGCCGAACGGCTGGGCCGGTCTCCCGCGGCCCGCACCTTCCGCACCACCCGGGTAAGCGCTTAACGTGCCCATGCCACTGTCAATCCGGTCCCGGAGGTCACTCATGCACCTGTCCAGACGCGGTCTGCTCGCCACGACCACGGCAGTCGCATCCCTGTCCGCGGCGTCCCCGAACACCGCGGCGGGGCATTCGGCCTCCCCGGCCACCGGCAAGGGGCACCGCGGGCGCACCGGCTTCGAGCGGCTGGCCGCCGACGGCTACGCGCTCCTGGACGGCGACCGGGTCGGCGTGGTCACCAACCCGACCGGCATCACCAGGGACGTACGCCACATCGTCGACGTGATGCACGCCGACGACCGTGTGAACCTCACCGCGGTCTTCGGTCCCGAGCACGGCTTCCGCGGCACGGCCCAGGCCGGCGGCTCCGAGGGCCGCTACGACGACCCGGCGACCGGGCTGCCCGTCTACGACACCTACCTCAAGAGCGGGCAGCCGCTCGCCGACATCTTCACGGCGTCGCAGGTGGACACGGTCGTCTTCGACATCCAGGACGCGGGCGCGCGCTTCTACACCTACATCTGGACGCTGTTCGACTGCATGGAGGCGGCCGCCCTGGCGGGCAAGCGCCTCGTGGTGCTCGACCGGCCCAACCCGGTGACCGGGCGATCGGCCGACGGCCCCGTGCTGCACAAGGAGTTCGCCACCTTCGTCGGACGGCAGCCCATCTCCCAGGCGCACGGCATGACCGTCGCGGAACTGGCCCGGCTGTTCAACGGGGAGTTCCTGGCCTCGCCGGTGCGGCTGGACACCGTGCAGATGACTGGCTGGCGGCGGTCGGACTTCTACGACGCCTCCGGGCTGCCGTGGGTGCCGCCGAGCCCCAACATGCCGACGCCCGAGACCGCCCTGGTGTATTCGGGGACGTGCCTGTTCGAGGGGACGAACCTGTCGGAGGGGCGCGGGACCACCAGACCGTTCGAACTGCTCGGCGCGGAGGGCGTCGACGGGCGCTGGGCCGCCGCCGCCAACGAGCTGGACCTGCCGGGCGTGCGCTTCAGGGAGGCGTACTTCGCGCCGACCTTCTCGAAGTTCCAGGGCAAGACCGTCGGGGGCGTGCAGCTCCATGTGCACGACCGGGCGGCGTACGACCCGGTGCGCACCGGGATCGCCCTGCTGGTGACCGCGAAGAAGACCTGGAGCGGCTTCGCCTGGCGTCCGGACAACTGGATCGACAAGCTCACCGGCTCCACCCTGGTCCGCACGATGATCGACGCCGGCGCGGACACCGACGACGTGGTGGCGGGCTGGCAGCAGGAGCTCGCGGCCTTCCGGCGGGTGCGCAGGGAGTACCTCCTGTACCGCTGAACCGGAAGCGCCATGACGTATGGCCAACAACGCCCGTTGGCAGGACGATGCGACCGCATCGCACCTCGGCGGGCGATTGGGGGCCTGTCATGGCGGATCCGGCAGTGAGCGTGTCTCCCTACTGGGAGCTGACCTTCGACGCGGACGGCGACCCGCACGGCCGGCAGCGGGACCGGCTGCTGGCCGGCGTCCCGGAGCGCGGCGTGCGGGACCTGGTCGTCTTCGCGCACGGCTGGAACAGCGACCGTTCCGCCGCGACCGCGCTGTGCAGCCGCTTCCTCGCCCCGTTCCCCGAACTGGCGCCGCGGGCACGCATCGGATACGTGGGGGTGGTCTGGCCGTCGATGCGGTTCGCGGACGAGCCGATCCCGGACTTCCCGCGGTCCGTGGCGGCCGAGACGCCGCGCCGCCCGGCGCTCGACAAGGACACACGGCACGCCCTGCTGGAGACCTTCCCGGGGCGGGCGACGGTGATCGACCAGCTCGCGCGGCTGCTGGACCAGCAGCCGCGCGAGGACGCCGAGCTGGACGAGTTCGCCCGGCTGGTGCGGCTGCTGGTGGAACTCGTACCGCCGGGCCCCCAGGCGCTGTTCGCGGCGGACACACTGGCGGAGGGGGTGCCCCAGGACGAGCCCGCGATGTTCTTCGCGCCCGCGGCGTCGGTGTGCGCGCAGTTCGCGGCGGCGCTGGCCGGCTCGGCTCCGTCCCTCTCGCTGCCCGATCCCTGGGACGGCGCGCACGAACTGCTGCGGCAGGCGACCTACCACGCGATGAAGCGGCGGGCCGGCACCGTCGGGGAGCGCGGGCTCGGCCGGGTGGTCGGGCAGCTCGCCCGGGCCGTGCCCGGGGTGCGGGTGCATCTGGTCGGGCACAGCTTCGGCGCGCGGCTGGTGTCGTTCGCGCTGCGCGGGCTGCCCGAGGGGGTGCGCACGGTCAAGTCCGTCACCCTGCTCCAGGGCGCCTTCTCCCACTACGCCTTCGCCGCCCGCCTTCCGCACGACGCGCGCGCGGGCGGGGTGCTCCAGGGCCAGCACAACCGCATCGACGGCCCCCTGGTGTGCTGCCACTCCCGCCACGACTCGTCCCTCGGCACCTTCTATCCGCTGGCCTCCCGGATGGCGGGCGACGACCGCGGTCTGCTGGACCTCGACGCCCGGCGCGTCCTGGGCGAGCGGTGGGGCGCGATGGGGTTCGGCGGGGTCCGAGGGGTGCCGGGCACACGCGCGTTGACACTGGCGGAGGCGCTGCGGCAGCGACTGCCCGCCGGCGGCTGCGTCAACGTCGACGCCGCGGCGGTGGTCCGGCGCGGCGGGCCGCCGTCCGGCGCGCACAGCGACATCGTGCACCGGGAGCTGGCGCAAGTGGTGCTGACGGCGGGCCGCATCGGCGGGCCCGCCGCCGGGTGAGCGCTGTCGTGGCCGTGACCGCCGGGGCCCGGCGCACGATCGAGCGCGCGGGCCCGGTTCGAACTCGGCCCTCATCAGCCGCCGTCGCGGAGTGCGGGGACGGAAGGCCGGCAATCGGCGCGCATACCGCGGCGGTCTTCAGGAACCCGTGAGATCCGCCGGGAGTTCTCAGTCCGTCGAGGGCGTTGCGGGGTGGCGCCGCGGCAAGCCGACTCCTCCCGGTGCGGGTGAGCGGGACGTTCTGCCGGCTGCCCCTGAGCCGGGGGATGAGAATGTGTCACTTCTTCTTGGAGGTGAGACGACCGAACGAGGGCAACCGTCGAACGGGGAGGAAAACGGATGGAGCCGAATCGGGTGTCGATACGTCTATTCGGCGACGTCCGTACGACGACGCCGAAGTGACCGAAGTACAGGTGCAGGTGTGACGGAGGTGCAGGCGATGGCCGGTTTCCGGAGTCTGGCGAGACAGGTACGCGACCCTCGATGCGATCTGGCGCTGCGGCGCTACTCACTGCGCAAGTGCCTTGAGAGGTTCGCCCCCTACGGGCACAGGGCGACCTGGGACCACTTGTGCTCCCGGGCCGGGTTCGGCCCGGAGGACCGTTCTCCCGACCCTGCGCGGCTCGTGGCCGCGTTGGAGGAACTGGAGGAGGCGCGGGCGGTCTGGCTGGCCTATGAGGTCGAGTTCGCCGAGCGCCGCAAGAAGGAGAAGCACGACGGGCTGCGCAGGCCGGGCACCGTGGACGACTGGCACCGGCTGACCTGGGGCGGTTTCGGTGTCGCCTGGTGCGACGACCCGCGGGTCCACCCGGACGAGCCGCTGGCGGAGGTGCTGCGCCGCCTGATCGCCGCACTGGAGCGCGACCCCGGCTCGGCCTGTCCGGTCTGCTGCGGGGAACGCCTCGTGTGGAAGTACGACCTGGACCACGAACCCTCGTCGGGTCCGGTCTGCGCGGACTGCGGAATCCTGGTGCCGCGACCCGTGCTCACGCCCGAGGCACTGGCGTACGCCAGGCGCGGGCGGCTGTTGATGTCCGCCTGAGGAGCGGGACGCGGGGCCGACGGGGGACGGGGAACGGGGGTCCGCCGGGGGTGCGCAGGGGATGCCGCACCTCCTGCCGGGCGGGCCGGCACCGCCGGACGCTATCAGCCGCAAAACCGGTCGCTCCACCCCTTTCGGGTACGGACAGTTGGGGTCGATGAAACACCTCCGACGAACCCGAGGAGCGCCCCGATGTCGACCCTGCGCGTGACCGCCGAAGTGCTGACCGTCCACGAGCATCCGAACGCCGACGCGCTCGAACTGGCCCAGGTGGGCCTGTACCGGGCCGTCGTCGCCAAGGGCGCGTACCGCAGCGGCGACGTCGCGCTCTACATCCCGGAGCAGTCCGTCCTCCCGACCGGGCTGATCGAGGAACTGGGGCTGACCGGGCGGCTGGCGGGCGGCAACGCGGACCGGGTCAAGGCGGTGCGGCTGCGCGGTGAGCTGTCGCAGGGCATCGTGTGCCGGCCCGCTGCGCTGGCGGACGTCGACCTGGCGCGGGCCGCCGCGGACGGCACCGACTTCGCCGAGCTGCTGGGCATCACCAAGTGGGTGCCGCCGGTGCCGCCGACGATGAACGGTGACGTCGAGTCCGCGCCGGACCTGCTGCCGTGGGTCGACATCGAGAACATCCAGCGCCACCCGGACGTCTTCGCCCCGGGCGAGCCGGTGGTGCTGACCGAGAAGCTGCACGGGTCCGCCTGCCTGGTGACGTATCTCGCGGACGAGGACCGCCTGCTCGTCTCCTCCAAGGGGTTCGGCGCGAAGTCACTGGCGCTTCGGGAGGACGCGCGCAATCTGTACTGGCGCGCGGTGCGCGGGCACGGGGTCGCCGAGGTCACGGCCCGGCTCGCCGAACGACTGGGGGCGCGACGGGTCGGCATCTTCGCCGAGGTGTACGGCGCCGGCGTGCAGGACCTGACCTACGGCGCGGACGGGCGGCGCGACACCCTCGGATACGCCGTGTTCGACGTGTCCGCGGACATCGGCGGCCGGGTGCGCTGGCTGGACGCGGCGGCCCTGCTGGAGGGGCAACTGCCGCTGGTGCCGCGGCTGTACTTGGGCCCGTACGACATCGGGCGGGTGCTGGAGGCCGCCACCGGGCGCGAGACGGTGTCCGGCCGCGGGGCGCATCTGCGGGAGGGCGTGGTGATACGGCCGGCCGTCGAGCGGTACAGCCCGGTGACCGGCGGGCGGGCCATCGCCAAGGCGGTCAGCCCGGCGTATCTGACCCGCAAGGGCGGCACCGAGTTCGAGTGAGGCCGGGGCGGGCAGCGCATGCCCGCCTTCGGCGCACCGCCCGCCGGGCCCGTACCGCCGATGTGCTCTAGCAGCACTCCTCGGGTGCCGGCTCACGGTCGCGGGGCGGCCGGGTACGGCCGCCGGCCGGGCGTTCCACCATCAGGCGCGAGCCCGACCGGCGTTCGCCGAAGGCGTCGTCGGGGTTGGACAGGACGCAGGTGTCCAGGGAGAGGCATCCGCAGCCGATGCAGTCGGTGAGGTGGTCCCGCAGCCGGTTGAGCTGCTTGATCCGTTCGTCGAGCTCGGACCGCCAGGCCGCGGACAGACGGGCCCAGTCCTCCCGGGTGGGCGTGCGCTCCTCGGGCAGTTCGGCGAGTGCCTCGCGGATCGTGGCGAGCGGGATGCCGACGCGCTGGGCGGCACGGACGAAGGCGACGCGGCGCAGGGTGTCACGGGTGTAGCGGCGCTGGTTCCCGGCGGTGCGGCGGCTGCGGATCAGGCCCTTGGACTCGTAGAAGTGCAGGGCCGACACGGCGGCGCCGCTGCGTGCGGCGAGCTGGCCGACCGTGAGCTCATGGATCTTCTCGGGAATCTTGGGCACCCCTCAGAGCCTACCCACCCGCCGCGCCCCGCGTCCGTTGACACGGGGCGCCCGCCCGACCATGCTAAGCAGTTGCTTAGACATTCCGCGCTCGGCGTGCCGACGCCGCGCGCCACTTCGCCACGCGAGAGGCCGGGACATGGCAGAGCCGAGGATCTTCACGTCCGTCGACGAGCTGAAGGCGGCGGTGGACGAGCAGCTCGGGTACACGGACTGGGTGACGGTCGACCAGAAGCGGATCGATCTGTTCGCCGAGGCCACGGGGGACCACCAGTGGATCCACGTGGATCCGGAGAAGGCCGCCGCGGGCCCGTTCGGCACGACCATCGCGCACGGCTATCTGACCCTGTCGCTGCTCCCCCTCTTCGGCCCCCAGCTCATCGCCGTCGAGGGCGTGCGGATGGGCGTCAACTACGGCACGAACAAGGTGCGGTTCCCCTCGCCCGTCCCGGTCGACTCCCGGCTGCGCGCCACCGCGCGCATCACCGGGGTCGAGGAGGTGGCGGGCGGCGTCCAGGTCGCGGTCGCCTTCACCGTGGAGCGCGAGGGCGGCGACAAGCCGGTGTGCGTGGCCGAATCCGTGGCGCGCTACTACCTCTGAGGCGCCGGCTCGGACCGGACCGGGCCCACGGGGACCGACCGGTACGGGCCGCGGACCACCGGCGCCCGGCCCTGACCACCCGGCCTCGACGCCGGGTTACCGCCCCTCGCCGCCGGGAGCCCGCTCGGCCCCCACCATCCGCAGCACGAGGTCGGCGTACAGCGCGCCGACCTCGTCGGGCGTCCAGGGGCCCTCGGTGTTGAACCACCGGGCCACGTCGATGCAGAGCGAGAGCACGGCGAGGGTGGTGCCCCGCACGTCGAGCACCTCGAAGTCGCCCGCCGCGACGCCGTCCTCGATGATCTCGCGCACCTGGGCGTCGCACTGCCGGCGCAGCGCGACGATCTCGGCGCGGGCCTCGGGGCCGAGCGAGTCCAGTTCGTACTGCACGACCCGCGCCGTGGTGCGCCCTCCGGCGTGCCAGCGGACGAAGGAGCTCACCGCGTCGGCCAGCCGCACCGTCGGGCTGCCCTCGCCGCTCGCCGCGGTGCGCAGGATGCCGAGGGCCCTCTCGTGGCCGATCCTGCTGATGCGGTGCAGCAGTTCTTCCTTGGTCTTGTAATGGATGTACAGCGCGGCCGGGCTCATGCCCGCGCGGCCCGCGATGTCCCGGGTCGTCGTCGCGTGATAGCCGCGTTCGGCGAAGGCCTCCACGGCGGCGATCAGCAGTCGCCGGGCCGCGTCAGGGGTGACCTCTCCCCACGTCGGGCCCTCCTCACCGGCCGTCTGCTCCGCCGTACTCATCGCTCGCTCGCCCCTCTCGATGACAGGGGCACCACCATACCGCCGAAGGTGAGCGAGCGCTTAGTGAGCTGGTTCAGAGCTTCTCGAACGGATCGTGCTCGGCGAGCAGCTTCTCCAGCCGGGCCTGGTCGACCCGGTTGACGATCTGCCCCGCCTCCTGCCGGTCCCGGATGACCTTGGCGAGCGTGAAGGCGGAGGTGACGAGATACAGGACGGCGATGCCCAGGAAGCCGCGCACCCAGGGGTCGGCGTCCAGTTGGAAGATGCCGACGGCGGTGGCGGCCAGGGCGACCGCGAAGGACGCGACGGCCTGTCCGTAGAAGGCGGCCGTGCTCTGCTGTTTGACCGAAGTGTCACTCATGCGAACAGGGTGAGCCGCGGCGGCGGGCACCACATCCGCTCCGGTACTCAGACGGTACTCAGAACGCCGAAACCCCCGTCAGCGCCCGCCCGATGAGCAGCTTCTGTATCTGGCTCGTGCCCTCGTAGAGGGTCATCACCCGGGCGTCGCGCAGGAGTTTGCCCGCCGGGTACTCGTCGATGTAGCCGTAACCGCCGAAGACCTGGAGGGCGTTGTTGGCCGCGCGGACGGCCGCCTCCGAGGCGAAGAGTTTCGCCTTGGACGCCTCGGTGGCGAACGGCAGTCCGCGGTCGATCAGATCGGCGACCCGCCAGGTCAGCAGCCGGGCGGCGTCGACGTCCACGGCGATGTCGCTGATCAGCTCCTGGACGAGCTGGTGGTGGGCGATGCTCCGGCCGAACTGCTCGCGCTCGCCCGCGTACCGCACCGCCGCCTCCAGCGCGGCCCGTGCCAGGCCGACGCAGCCCGCGGCGACCGACATCCGCCCCTTGGCGAGGGCGGACATGGCGATCGAGAAGCCCTTGCCCTCCGGTCCGAGCATCGCGCCGGCGGGCACCCGGACGTCCTGGAGGACCAGTTCGGCGGTGGCCTGGCCGCGCAGACCGAGTTTGCCGTGGATCGCGCGGCGGGTCAGGCCGGGTGCGTCGGCCGGCACCAGGAAGGCGGACACGCCCCGGTGGCCGGGGGCGTCCGTGGAGCGGGCGAACAGCAGCACGACATCGGCCCAGGTGCCGTTGGTGATGAACGTCTTGGTGCCGTCGAGGACGTAGTGGTCGCCGTCCCGGACCGCGCGGGTGGCGAGGTTGCCGGCGTCGGAGCCGGTGCCCGGTTCGGTGAGGCCGAAACAGCCGACGTACCCGCCGGACGTCAGCCCCGGCAGCCACCGCCGCCGCTGCTCGGCGCTCCCCCACGACGCGATCGTCTTGGCGACCAGGCCGAGCGAGACCGACACGATGCCGCGCACCGAGGAGTCCCCGCGGCCCAGTTCCTCGGTCACCAGGCAGTACGCGAGATGGTCGCCGCCGCTGCCGCCGTACTCCTCGTCCACGGTCAGACCGAGGAAACCGACCTCGCCGAGCTTCTTGACGATCCCCCGGTCCACCTCCTCGGCGCGGTCCCAGGCCACGACGTTCGGGGCGATCTCACGGTCCGCGAAGTCCCGGGCGAGCCGCTGTACCGCGCGCTGCTCCTCGCTGAGCTCCAGGTCCATGACGAGTCACCCCACAGATTGAATGTCGCACATTTAAATTAGCACTGCTAGTTTCCAGTCGCAGCCCTACTATGTGCGCCATGGCCCGACCGCGCAAGCCCCTGCTCAGCACCGACCGGATCGTCGAGACGGCACGCGCGCTCGTGGACACGGAGGGCCTCGCGGCCGTCTCCACCCGCCGGCTCGCCGCGGAGCTGGGCGTCAGCGGGCCCTCGCTCTACAACCACTTCCGCACCAAGGACGAGATCCTGGAGGCGGTCGCGGACTCGGTGAGCGCCCAGGTCGATCTGTCGATGTTCGAGGACGGACGGGACTGGCGGGCCGCGCTGCACGACTGGGCGGTCTCCTACCGCTCCGCGCTGCGCGACCACCCGAACATCGTCCCCGTCCTCGCCCGCGGCCCCGGCCGCCGGCCGGCCGCGCTGCGTCTCGCGGACGCCGTGTACGGCGCGATGGTCGAGGCGGGCTGGCCGCCCGCGCAGGCCACCTCCATCGGGGCGCTGATGCGGTACTTCATCATGGGCTCCGCGCTCGGCTCCTTCGCCGCGGGCTTCGTGGACGACGTCAGCGCCTACGATCCCGCCGACTATCCGCACCTCGGTCAGGCCCATCTCCTCGCCGAACGCCAGGAGAAGATCGACGAGCGGGCCTTCGAGACCGGACTCGCGGCCCTGCTGGACGGGCTGGCCCAGCAGTACGCGCAGGTCGGGCGGCCCGCCTAGTGCGGACCGGACGCGAGTGGCCGGACAGGGCGCCGGGACCTTTCGGCGGACGCCGAAAGGTGCGTGCCGCATGCTGGGAGCCATGACCACCAGGGACCCCCGCGCGAAGGGACTGGCCGCGTTCGCCGGGCTGCTCGCCGACGAGACGCGTGCCGCGTGTCTGCTGGCCCTGTTCGACGGACGGGCGTGGACCGCCGGCGAGCTGGCCCGGCACGCGGGCGTGGCCGCGTCGACACTCAGCGAGCACCTGGACCGGCTCGTCGCCGGCGGGCTGATCGCCGAGGAGCGGCAGGGGCGGCACCGCTACGTACGGCTGGCGGACGCGCGGGCCGCGCAGCTGGTCGAGGAGCTGGCCGCGCAGGTCGCCCCGGGGACCGCGGCCGAACGGCCGCGCACGCTGCGGGAGTCGGGCGCCGGGTCGGCCATGGCGCGCGGCCGCACCTGCTACGACCACCTGGCCGGCCGGCTGGGCATCACGGTGACCGACGCGCTCGCCTCCCGCGGGCTGCTGCGCCGGGACACCGGGTTCGCGCTCACCGACGCGGGACTGGCGTGGTTCTCCGCCGCCGGTATCGACCTGCCCCGCACCGGCCGCCGTCCCCTGGTGCGCGCCTGCCTCGACTGGACGGAGCGCCGCCCGCATCTCGCGGGTGTCGCGGGCGCGGCCCTGTGCCGGCACGCCCTGGACGCGGGCTGGTGCGTACGCATCGGCTCCGAACGGGCCGTGAAGGTGACGGCGACGGGCGAACGCGCGCTGTCCGAGTTGCTGGGCATCGAGGCGCGGCAGCTGCGCTGAGCGGTCCGCGCTGCGAACCCCGCCCCGACACCCGGTCCGAATTCCGCGAGCCCCCGGGCCCTTCGCCCTCCTAGCCTCAGGAGCATGATGAACGCCGCCGAGGAAACCCCCGCCCCGCCGTCCCGACGAGCCGGACTGCTCGCCGCCTGCGCCGCGGGCGTCTCGGTCGTGCTGTGGGCCTCCGCCTTCGTCTCGATCCGCAGCGCGGGCACCGCGTACTCCCCGGGCGCGCTGGCGCTCGGCCGGCTGCTCGCCGGCGCCCTCGTCCTCGGGGTGTTCTGCCTCGTACGGCGGGAGGGATGGCCGCCGCGCTCGTCCTGGCGCGGGATCGCTACCTCGGGCGTGCTGTGGTTCGGCGTCTACATGGTCGCCCTCAACTGGGGCGAGCAGCAGGTCGACGCCGGCACCGCGGCCCTGGTGGTGAACATCGGGCCGATCCTCATCGCCCTGCTCGCCGCACGGCTGCTCGGCGACCGGATGCCGCCGCGGCTGCTGGCGGGGATGGCGGTGTCGTTCGCCGGAGCGGTGACCGTGGGCCTGTCGATGTCGGGCCGAGGGGGCTCGTCGCTGCTCGGGGTGGTGCTGTGCCTGCTGGCCGCGGTGGCGTACGCCGGCGGTGTCGTGGCGCAGAAGCCGGCTCTCGGCCGGGCGAGCGCCTTGCAGGTGACGACGTTCGGGTGCCTGGTCGGCGCGGTGGGATGTCTGCCGTTCGCGGGGCAGTTGGCGGCGGAGGCGGCGAAGGCACCGCTGTCGGCCACCCTCAACATGGTGTACCTCGGCGTGTTCCCGACCGCGCTCGCCTTCACCACCTGGGCGTACGCCCTGGCCCGTACGACGGCCGGGAGCATGGGCGCCACGACGTACGCGGTGCCCGCGCTGGTGGTCCTGATGTCGTGGCTGGCCCTCGGCGAGGTGCCGGGCCTGCTCACACTGGCGGGCGGGGCGCTGTGCCTGGTCGGGGTGGCGGTGTCCCGGTCCCGGTCCCGGCCGCGGACCGCGGCGCCGGACGCGGTTCCGGCGCCGGAGGCGGTTCCGGCGCCGGAGGCGGTTCCGGAACCGCGGCGGAGCGAGCGGGCCGCCGAGTCGGCGTGACCGCGCCCGGTCCGCGAGGACCTTGATGGACAGCAGGGCCGTCGCGGCGAGCACGAGGATGTGGCCGGACACCGCCATCGACGTGCCCGTCGCCTCCAGCAGCAGCACCAGGACGGCGACGGGGGTGCGGTGTGATCGCCGGGGCCGGTCCGGACCCGGCGAAGTGGAGTGCGCCCGGGTGCCGGTCCGGGCATCGCCGCGGGGTCCCGGGCGCGGCCCCGGACCCCGTCCTCGGTGCGGGTGCGTCCGGTCAGAAGACGACGAGCGCCCGGCCGCCCTTCCCCGCCCGCATGTTCTCGAACGCGGCCGGGATGCCGTCCAGGGTGATGCGTTCCGTCACCAGGGCGGCGAGGTCGAGCCGGCCGGAGCGGACGTGGTCGGCCAGCACGGGCAGGTCGCGCTCCGGGTCGCAGTTGCCGTAGACGCAGCCGCTCAGGGTGCGGCCCCAGTGGAAGATCTCCAAGGCGTTGAAGGTGACCTGCTGGTCCTTGCCGCCGATGCCGACGACCGTCGTACGGCCGCCGCGGCGGGTGGAGTCCCAGGCGGCGCGGATGGTGACGGCGCGGCCGACGCACTCGACTGCTACGTCGACGCCCTGCCCGGCCGTCAGCGCGCGGATCTCGCGGTGCGTGTTCTCGGTGGCGAGCACGAAGTCCGTGGCGCCCGCGGCGCGGGCCAGTCCCTCCTTCTGCGGCGTCACGTCGACCGCGACGATCCGCTCCGCGCCCGCGATACGCGCCGACTGGAGCGCGGCCAGACCGACGCCTCCGACACCGAACACCGCGACGCTCTCCCCGGCCCTGACCCGCGCCGAGTGGTGCACGGCGCCGTAGCCGGTGAGGACCGCGCAGCCGAGGAGCGCCGCGTCGGTCAGCGGGACGCCGGGCGGCGCCGGCAGCGCGCAGGAGGCGGGGACGACGGTCTCCTGCGCGAACGCGGCCACGTTGAGCCCGGGGTGGAGTTCGGCTCCGTCGGCGGCCCGGCGGGCGTGGACGCGGGCCGCGCCGGTGAGGGCGTCGGCGCACAGCCAGACCTCGCCGCGCGCGCAGGCGGGGCAGCTTCCGCAGGAGGGCGCCCAGTTGAGGACGACATCGGTGCCGGGAGCGAGGCGGGTCACCCCTTCACCGACGGCGACGACCGTGCCGGCGCCCTCGTGCCCGAGGACGGCGGGCACCGGCAGCCGCATGGTGCCGTCGCTGAGCGACAGGTCGGAGTGGCACACCCCCGCGGCGGCGAGCCGGACCCGGACCTGTCCCGGGCCCGGGTCGGGCAGTTCGATGCCGGTGATCTCCAGCGGGGAGCCGACCGCGGGCAGTACGGCGGCACGGACGGTGGGGCGGACGGCCATGGCGGGCGACTCCTCTAGAACTGGAGGGACTTGGTCTGGAGGTACTCGGTCAGGCCGTGCACGCCCAGCTCACGGCCCACACCCGACTGCTTGTAGCCGCCGAAGGGCGCGAGCGGGTTGAAGCGGCCGCCGTTGATGTCGATCTGGCCGGCGTCCATCCGGCGGGCGAAGGCCACCGCCTCCGACTCGTCACCCGCCCAGACGGCTCCGGCGAGTCCGTACACGGTGCCGTTGGCGATGCGCAGGGCGTCGTCCTCGTCCTCGTAGCGCAGCACCGACAGCACCGGGCCGAAGATCTCCTCCTGGGCGATGGTCATCGTGGGAGTGACGTCGGCGAACACGGTCGGGCTGACGTAGTGGCCGCGCTCGTGCGGGGTGTCGGTGCCGCCCGCGACCAGACGGGCGCCCTCGGCCACGCCCTGCGCGATGTAGCCGCGCACCCGGTCTCGCTGGGCGGCGTTCACGAGCGGGCCGATGCGGTCGCCGTACTTGGCGGCGGCCGCCGCGGCCAGCTCGACGGCCCGGTCGTACTGCGAGGTGTGGACGAGCATGCGGGTCCACGCGTTGCACGCCTGGCCGGAGTTGGACATCACGTTGGCGACGCCCACGTTGACGGCCTTGGCCAGGTCGGCGCTGGGCAGGATGACGTTGGCGGACTTGCCGCCCAGTTCGAGGGCGGCCTTCTTCACATGCGCTCCGGCCGTGGCGCCGATGCGCCGGCCGACGGCCGTGGAACCGGTGAAGGACACCAGGTCGACGTCCGGGTGCTCGGCGAGGGCCTGGCCGGCCACCGGACCGAGGCCGGTGACCAGGTTGAACACACCGGCCGGGAAGCCCGCCTCGTGCACCGCCGCGGCGAAGGCCTGCGCGGTCAGCGGGGTGTCCTCGGCCGGCTTGAGGACGACGGTGCAGCCCGCGGCCAGGGCGGGGGCGACCTTGGCGACGACCTGGTGGAGCGGGTAGTTCCACGGGGTGATCGCACCGACCACGCCGATCGGTTCCAGATGGACGACGGAGTTCCCGACCTTCTCCTCGAAGGCGAACGCCGCGGCCAGTTCGGCGTACGAGCCCGCGACCGCGATGGGCGCGCCCACGTGCACCGCTTGCGCGAACGCCGGGGGCGCGCCCAGCTCCGCCGTGATCGTCTGGGCGATCTCCTCCTTGCGGGCCACCAGGACGTCGCGCAGGGCGGTCAGGCGCGCGGCCCGCTCGGCGGGCGGGGTCGCGGACCAGGCCGCCAGGGCGGCGCGGGCGGCGCGCACCGCGTGGTCCACGTCCTCGGCGCTGCCGGCGGGTACCCGGCCGATGACCTGCTCGTCGGCCGGGTTCACCACCTCGATCGCGTCCGGGCCGGCGGCCGGCCGCCAGACTCCGTCGATGTACAGGGCCTGCTGGGCCTTCATGAGCTACCTGCCTCCCGAACCTGCGTCTCGTCCGCGCCCAAACTAGCGGTGATAGTTTTGTGGCGCCAGGGGTGGCCGCGGGGCCCGGGTCACACCGCCGTCAGAAGTCCACGTGGGCCCGGTCGTCGACCCGCCCCACCGACTCCTGGCCGAACTCCTTCTCGTAGGCCCGGCGGATCTCCTCGATCCTGCGGTCGCTCGCCGTCGCCTCGCGCAGCGGGTAGAGCAGGACCAGCTCGTACGACCGCTCCTTGTCGATGGTGCCGTCGGCGTTCCGCCACTGTCCGCGCACACTGCGCACGGTCAGTCCGCCGGGGAAGCCGGGCGTGACCTCCCGGTCCACGAAGGCCGTGAACTGCCGGTCCGTGACGGCCGGTCCGCCGTCGGGGCGCTCGGTGCCGAACAGCAGACGGGTCTCGACGTACGGATCACCGCGCACCGCGGCGGGCGCGGGGGCGGACACGGGGGCGTCGTCGGCGAGGGTGGCGTACGCGGTCGGCGCGCCCACCGCGAGCAGGGCACCGGCGACCGCGAGGGCCGCCCTGGTACGGGTCTGGCGGATCGTCATGCCCCATCCCTTACCGGGGCGGGAGCCCCGGCCCGCGCAGCCGCGCCGCCCGACGGCCCCGTCGGCCCGTGGCACGGGAGCGTCAGGGGGGCGTGCGGCGGCCGGCGCCGCTCGTACGGCGCGCCCTTCCGCGGGCCGGCGGCTCCCGGTCCGCGGTCGCCCCGTCCCGGTCGGCGGGCCGCGCCGGGGAGCGCAGCGCCACACCGGCGGAGACCAGCAGCAGCCCGCCGAGCATCACGAACGGCGCGGCCACACCGGCGAGTCCGGCGATCAGACCGGCCGTGGCGGGCGCGGCGACCTGACCGAGCCGGTTGCCGGTCAGACGCAGGGCGAGGGCGGTGGAACGGGCTCCGTCGGGCGCGGCCCGCACGACCGTCGTCATGGACAGCGGCTGCCCGACGCCCAGACAGAAGCCGAGCGCGGCGAGGATCAGCGCCAGCGCCCAGAGCGGCACCGGCAGCGCGATGCCCGCGCACAGCAGCGCCGACAGCAGACAGGTCACGGTGAGCAGCAGGGTACGGCCGACCAGGCGCAGCAGGGGCGTGAGGACCAGCCGGCAGGCGATGGTGGCCGCGGCCCGCAGGCTGAGCAGCAGGCCGATCACCGAGGGCGCGATGCCCCGGTCCTCGCCGACCACCGGCAGGTAGGCGGTCAGCACATCGGTAGCGGACAGCACGGCGAGGCTGATCAGGATGCCGGCGGGCACACCCCGGGCGCGCAGGATGCGCCGCACGGGGACCCGGTCGCCCGGCCGCGCGCGGGACCCGGAGGACGTACGGCGGTCCTCGATGCGCCACAGCGAGGTGAACGCGACCGCGGCGCCCGCGCCGGCCACCAGCAGGGCGAGCGCGCTGCTGGTCGCCATGTCGTGGCCGCCGATGAGCGCGCCGGCCGCCACGGGGCCGACCAGTTGGCCGAGCGAGGCGCCGATGGTGAAGTGGCCGAAGTTGCGGTCCTGTTCGTGCGGGGCGGACCGGCGGGCCACGAGGGACTGCGCCCCGATGACGAAGGCGAGGTGGCCGAGGCCCATCACACCGCTCCAGACCGCCATCGCCCACAGGGAGCCGGCGACGCCGCTGAGCGCGCAGCCGCCGGAGATCAGGACCACTCCGGCCGGCAGCAGGGGCGCGCAGCGGCCGTGGTCGGTACGGCGGCCCAGGGGGACGGCGGCGAACAGGGGCAGCAGGGCGTAGACACCGGCGATCACACCGACCGCCCGCTCGTCGGCGCCGAGCGCGAGAGCCCGGTAGGACACGGCCGGCCGGGCCATCGACACCGCCGCCTGCGCGAAGCTGAAGGCGATGACGAGGCGGAGCAGCCAGCCGCGGTTCCTGCCGGGCCTCAAGGGGTCCTCCTGGTGCGCTCGGGCCCCTGTCGGGGCGTGGCCTCGATGTCCGACGGGTCGGGCATCCAACGGGTCGGGCGTCCTACGGGTCAGACCTCCGATGGGTCAGACCTCCGACGGGTCAGATGATGCCGAAGAGGACCCCGGCGGCGAGAATCACCAGACAGGTGAGGGCCGCCCACTTCACCACGAACCGGGTGTGGTCGCCGAATTCGACCTTCGCCATGCCGACCAGCACGTACACGGCCGGGACGAGCGGGCTGGACATGTGCAGCGGCTGGCCGACGAGCGAGGCGCGGGCCATCTCCAGCGGGGAGACGCCGTGCGCCGCTCCGGCCTCGGCGAGGACCGGCAGGACGCCGAAGTAGAAGCCGTCGTTCGACATGAAGTAGGTGAGCGGCAGGCTCAGCACGCCGGTGACGAGGGCCATGTGCGGGCCCATGCCGGCGGGGATGATGTCGACCAGCCACTCGGCCATGCTGTCGACCATGCCGGTGCCCTGGAGGACGCCGGTGAAGACGGCGGCGGCGAAGACCATGCCCGAGACGTTGAGGACGTTGTCGGCGTGGGCGGCGAGCCGGGCCTTCTGGTCCGGGATCTTCGGGAAGTTGACGGTGAGGGCGAGGGCGGCGCCGAGCAGGAACAGCACCGGAATCGGCAGCCACTCCATGATCATGGCGGTGAGCAGGGTCACCGTGAGCAGGACGTTGAACCAGAGCAGCTTGGGACGCAGCGTGGGCCGGTTCGGGTCGAGGCCCTGGAAGTCGTCGTCCTCCTCGTCGGCGTCGGCACCGGCGCCCGAACCGCCGTTGCCCGCGCCTTCCTTGCCGAGGCCGGTGCCCGCGCCGGAACCGGCGGTCACCAGGACCGTCTCCTTCTCCTCGACGAGCACCTCGTCCAGCGTCAGCACGCCGAGCCGCCGGCGCTCGCGCAGTCCGAGCCCGTACGACAGGGCGATCACGAACAGCAGTCCGACGGCGAGGGCCGGGATCATCGGGACGAAGATGTCGCTGGCGTCGAGCTTCAGGGCGGTGGCGGCGCGGGCGGTGGGGCCGCCCCACGGCAGGGTGTTCATCACGCCGTTCGCCATCGCCGCGACACCGGTCAGGATGACCAGGCTCATCTTCAGCCGCTTGTACAGCGGGTAGAGCGCCGAGACCGTGATCATGAACGTGGTCGAGCCGTCGCCGTCCAGCGAGACGATCGCGGCGAGCAGGGCGGTACCGACGACGATGCGCATCGGATCGGCCTTGCAGAACTTCAGGATGCCGCGGACGATCGGGTCGAAGAGACCGACGTCGATCATCACCCCGAAGTAGACGATCGCGAACATGAGCATCGCCGCGGTGGGGGCGAGGCTGGAGACGCCGTCGATGACGTATTCGCCGAGGTGCGCGCCCTTGCCCACGATCACGCAGAACAGCGCGGGTATGAGCACGAGCGCCGCGATGGGCGACATCTTCTTCATCATGATCAGGACCAGGAAGGTCGCGATCATGAGGAAGCCGAGGATGGTCAGCATGTGTGTGGATACCTAACGTTCGCCCTTGAACTCCCACCAGGGCCGGCGGTGCGATGACGTTAGGTCGCGCCACATGGCGTTAACAAGATGTTGACGCGCGAGCAATAAGCGCAAAACTGCTGGTCACAGCTTTGCTCAGGTCAGCGCGCTGACGATTTCAGGTCACGGGGGCGAGGTCGACCGGCACTCCGTTGAGGACCGCGTTGCCCGACAGGGGGTCGAGGAGGCTGCCGTCGAGGAGCTGGTTGACGTTGACCCCGGGGTCCGCGGCGGCGTGCGCCAGCCGGGTGCCGGGCCGGTCGTGGCCCCAGCCGTGCGGCAGGCTGACCACTCCGGTGCGTACGCCGTCGGTGACCTCCGCCGGGGCCGTCACCTCTCCCCCGGCGCCCTTGATCCGGACCGGCTGCCCGTCCCGCAGGCCGAGCCGGGCGGCGTCGTCCGGGTGGATGTGCAGGGTGCAGCGGTTGCTGCCGCCGGTCAGGGCGGGCACGTTGTGCAGCCAGCTGTTGTTGGAGCGCAGATGACGGCGGCCGACCAGGACGAGTCCGGCGGGCCGCTCCCGCAGCGCCGCGCGCAGCCGCGGCAGATCGTCGGCGAGGGGCTGCGGCAGCAGCTCCACCTTTCCGCTCACCGTCTTCAGCGGCTGCGGCAGCCGGGGCCGCAGCGGGCCGAGGTCGATGCCGTGCGGACGGGCGAGCAGCTTCTCCAGCGTCAGCCCGTCCGGCCGGGCGCCGAAGCCGTCGCCGTAGGGCCCGAGGCGCAGCATCATGTCGAGCCGTCGCTCCGGGCCGCCGTCACCCGTGAGCCGGGCGGCCAGTTCCCGCGGGTCGCGGCCGTGCACGGGTGAGTGCGGTTCCCCGACCGCCTTGCCGAGGGTCTGGTCGACGACCATCGTGTCGACGGCGGCCGGGTCGGCGCCGTGCATTCCGGTGGCGGCCAGCACGAGCCGGGCGAGGATCTCGGTCTCGGCCATCCGTCCGGGCTCCAGGGGGACGGCGGGGCGGGTGTAGCGGACCTGGTTGCGGACGGCGAGGGTGTTGAAGGCGAAGTCGTGGTGCGCGCTCTGCGCGGGCGGGGGCGGGGGCAGGACGACGTGGGCGTGGCGTGAGGTCTCGTTCAGGTAGGGGTCGACGCTGACCATGAAGTCCAGCGAGTCGAGCGCCTTGGCGAGGCGGTCCCCGTCGGGCGCGGAGAGCACGGGGTTGGCGGCGATCGAGATCAGCGCCCGGACCGGTTCTCCCTCCTCGGTGGCGGTGTCGATCTCCTCGGCGAGCGCGGACAGCGGCAGTTCGCCCTTGGCCTCGGGGTGCCGGGCGACCCGGGAGTGCCAGCGGCCGAGCGCGAACCCGCGGCCCGGTCCGGCGGGCCGGGGGGTCCGGTCGGTGGCGGCCTGCGGGAACAGGGCGCCGCCGGGCCGGTCCAGGTTGCCGGTGAGGATGTTGAGGACGTCGACGAGCCAGCTGGCGAGCGTGCCGTGCGGGACGGTGCAGCTGCCGATACGGCCGTAGACGGCGGCGGTGGGGGCGGCGGCCAGTTCGCGGGCGAGGGTGCGAATGGTGGCGGCGTCGACGTCGCAGGCCGCCGCGACGGCCTCGGGGGTGAAGTCCCCTATCGCGTCGCGGAGTTCGGGCAGACCCTGGACATGGGGCGCGAGGTGGCCGGGATCGGCGAGGTCCTCCTCGAACAGGACCTGCGCCATGGCGGCCAGGAGCAGCGCGTCCGTGCCGGGGCGGACGGCGATGTGCCGGTCGGCCAGTTTCGCGGTGCGGGTGCGGCGCGGGTCGATCACGGTGAGCGTGCCGCCGCGGGCCTTGAGGGCCTTGAGCCTTCCGGGGAAGTCGGGCGCCGTGCACAGACTGCCGTTGGACTCCAGCGGGTTGGCGCCGATCAGGAGCAGGTGGTCGGTGCGGTCGAGGTCGGGCACGGGGATCGCGAGCGCGTCGCCGTAGAGCAGCCCGCTGGAGACGTGCTTGGGCATCTGGTCGACCGTGGAGGCGGTGAACAGGCTGCGGGTGCCGAGCCCGGCGATGAGGACCGGCGGGTACAGCGCGCCGGCCATGGTGTGCACGTTGGGGTTGCCGAGGACGACACCGACGCTGTGCGGCCCGTACCGCTCGACGACCGGCCGGATCCCGGCGGCCACCGCGTCGAAGGCCTCCTCCCAGGTGGCCTCGCGCAGTTCCCCGTCGCGGCGCACGAGCGGGGTGCGCAGCCGGTCGGGGTCGGCGTCGACCGCGCCGAAGGAGGCCCCCTTGGGGCAGATGAACCCCTGGCTGAACACGTCGTCGCGGTCGCCGCGGGCGCCGGTGACCCGGGTTCCCTCGATGGTGAGCGTCAGCCCGCAGGTGGCCTCGCACAGGGGGCAGATACGCAGGGCGGTGCGGGACACGGGTCCTCCCGGGGTCTGGCGACAGCGGTGACGCACGGACTGGGCCCGAGCATACCGACCGGTATGCACGGTGGGGAGGCCTCGCGGGGACACGGCGCGAATCGGCCGGTTCAGTCCAGGACGCGCGCCAGATACGCCCGCAGCATCTCCCGCATCTCCGCGACGACCGCCTCGTCGCCCCGCGGATCCAGCCGGAACGCCAGGTGCACGAGGGTGTCCGCGGTCTCCACCGCGATCAGGAAGGTGCGGCGCAGGGCGTCGTCGGGCGTCCGGCCGAGATAGCCGGAGACGAGGTCGCCCAGACGGTCGGCCACCAGGTGGTTGGGCTCGGTGTGCCGGGCCCCGACCGGTATCTGGTTGCCGAAGTCGACCAGGGAGAAGCCGGGTGCGGTGCGCTTCATGGCGAGGTACTCGTCGAGCACGGCGTCCATGGCGGTCCGCCAGTCGCGCCGCCCGGCGGCCTTCAGACGCTCCGTCACACGCTCGGTGTAGCGCTCCAGGTTGCGCTGGGCGAGCGCGCAGGCCATCTGGCGCTTGTTGCCGAAGAACCGGTACACCGAGCCGATGGGGACGCCGGCGCGCTGCGCCACGGCACGGGTGCTGAGTTCGTCGTAGCCGACCTCGTCGAGGAGGTCGGCGCAGGCGTCGAGAATCCGTGTCAGCCGTTCGGCGCTGCGGCGCTGCACGGGCGCACGACGGAGCGATGTCGCGTGGGGCACGCGCTTCATGATGCCCGGCCGTCGTCGTCCGGTGTACCTCCGGGGCCCGTTGCCGCCGCGGTCGGTTCGGCGCCCGAGGCGGTGATGTCGGCCGTGCACTGGACGGGCTCGCCGTCGACCGCCCAGCCGGTGCCGTCGTCGGCGTACAGCCGCGCGGTGACCTGGTGCGTGCCGCGCGGGACGAGGCCGGCGTCCAGGCGGTGCTCGCCGGAGCGCAGTTCGGCGACCGGGCGGCCGTCGACGAAGAGTCGGGCGAAGCCCCGGCCGGACACCGCCTCCGCCCGCGCGCCGGCCGGCGAGAAGCCGAAGCCGTGGACGCTCAGCCGTACGTCCCAGCCGGCGCCGGAGGTGTCCGGCTGTATCTCGATGTCGACCTCGGGGGCGTGTTCCGCGTCCACCTCGCGGTAGGGCCGCCCCGCGTCGTCGGTGACGTCGAGGAGCCGGCCCACCGGAGCCGGGGACCGGCCGTGCGTCCGTTCTCCCGCGTCACTGGTGCCGCAGCCCGCGGACCAGAACAGCAGCAGGGCACAGACCGCGAGCGCGGCGAGTGGTCGTCGGGTCCACGGCATGCCCGGAGACTAGAACACGGGTCCGACACCCTGAATCCCCCTGGAGTCTGGTTCTCGTCATCCTCCGGATCATCCGGCGAGAGGAGGACGCATCGCCTCTTGCGCCGGAGCAACCGCAATCCTACGGTGAGCCATAGGAATCGGCGGGCAAGGGAGCAGCGATCATGAGCGGGGACGCGCGCAAGACGGCCGAAGGGCTGGCTCACCTCTTCGGGTTCGGCAACGAACACAGCTCGGAGGCGGTCCCCGGCGCGCTGCCGGAGGGCCGCAACTCACCCCAGCGCGCACCGCTCGGCCTCTACGCGGAACAGCTCAGCGGCACGGCCTTCACCGAGCCGAGGGCGTACAACCGCCGCTCCTGGCTCTACCGCATCCGCCCGTCGGCCGCCCACCCGGCGTTCACCCGCGTGGACAACGGGGCGCTGCGCACCGCCCCGTTCACCGAGACCGAGCCCGACCCGAACCGGCTGCGGTGGGACCCGCTGCCGGACCCGGCACCCGGCACGGACTTCCTGGCCGGCCTGTGGACCCTCGGCGGCAACGGCGACGCGACCCAGCGCACCGGCATGGCCGTGCACCTCTACCACGCCAACGCCGACATGGACCGGGTGTTCAGCGACGCGGACGGTGAGCTGCTGATCGTCCCGGAGCACGGCGGACTGCTGCTGCGCACCGAGTTCGGGCTCCTGGCGGTGGAACCCGGCCACATGGCCCTGATCCCGCGCGGGGTGCGGCTGCGGGTGGAACTGCTCGACGACACGGCCCGCGGCTACGTCTGCGAGAACTACGGCGCCCCCTTCCGCCTGCCCGACCTCGGCCCGATCGGCGCCAACGGGCTCGCCAACCCGCGCGACTTCCGCGCGCCGGTCGCCGCGTACGAGGACGTCGAGGGCCCCGTCGAGGTGGTCAACAAGTTCTGCGGCAACCTCTGGACGGCCACCTACGACCACTCACCGCTCGACGTGGTCGCCTGGCACGGCAACCACGTGCCGTACGCCTACGACCTGCGCCGGTTCAACGTGATCGGCTCCATCAGCTACGACCATCCCGATCCGTCGATCTTCACGGTGCTGACCTCGCCCAGCGACACCCCCGGCCTCGCGGGCGTCGACTTCGTGGTCTTCGCACCGCGCTGGCTGGTGGGCGAGGACACCTTCCGCCCGCCGTACTTCCACCGGAACGTGATGAGCGAGTACATGGGCCTCGTCGAGGGCGCGTACGACGCGAAGGCGGCCGGGAAGGGCGGCTTCGTGCCGGGCGGCGGCTCGCTGCACAACATGATGTCGGCGCACGGCCCGGACCGGGAGACCTTCGACCGGGCGAGCGCCGCCGAGCTGCGCCCGCAGAAGGTGGACGACGGGCTGGCGTTCATGTTCGAGACCCGCTGGCCGCTCACCCTGACCCCGGCGGCGGCGGGCGCGGAACATCTGCAAC
The DNA here is from genome assembly GCF_003261055.1 of Streptomyces cadmiisoli. Classification (NCBI taxonomy): domain Bacteria; kingdom Bacillati; phylum Actinomycetota; class Actinomycetes; order Kitasatosporales; family Streptomycetaceae; genus Streptomyces; species Streptomyces cadmiisoli. The sequence goes on along the minus strand of NZ_CP030073.1, from coordinate 6,848,577 downwards.
AGCGCTACGACGACGTGTGGCAGGGCCTTCAGCGGCACTTCCGCCCCTTGCACTGAGCGTTCCCCGGCCGGTACGGATGGGCCCGTGACCTCCTTCGCCCCTGATTCGATCGTCCTGAACCGCAAGCTGCCGCTCTGGTACCAGGTCTCGCAGTCGCTGCGCGCCTCGATACTCGGCCGCTCGCCCCGGGACCCGCTGCGCCTGCCCACGGAGGAGCAGCTGGCGGTGCACTACGGGGTGAGTGTGCTGACCATGCGGCAGGCACTGAAGGAGCTGGAGGACGAGGGCCTCATCACCCGCCACCGCCGGCGCGGCACGTTCATCGAGCCGGACGCCCGCCGGGGCACTCCCGTGCGGCTGCTCGGCTCGGTGGACGCGATCGTGGCCCAGCAGTCCGGCATGACGACCCAGCTGCTGACCCACGGCCGGGCGGAGGTGCCGGGCGAGTTCGCCGAGTTCTTCCCGGACCTCGACGAGGTGGCGACGTACCACCGGCTGCGCAGCGACGAGAAGACGGGCGAGCCGACCAACCACGCCGTCAACTACGTCCGTCCGGAACTGGCCGACCGCGTCGACCTGGACGACCTGGTCCGCTGGCCCATGACCAAGGTGCTGCGGGACGTCGTGGGCGCGGACATCAGCCGCATCACGGACACCGTCCAGGCGCGTCTCGCCGACCCCGAGACGGCCCGTCTGCTCGACGTCCCGCTGCTCAGCCCGATCCTGCACTACACGGGCGTCACCTACGACACCGGGGGACGGCCGCTGGACGTGGCCGTCATCCACTACCGCGGCGACCGCTTCTCGTTCACGGTCACGCTGGACGCCACCTGAACCGGGCGACCCCGGCCGCGCCGCGGACACACGTCGTACGATGCCCAGCGTGACGTACGACGACGCTCCGCTGCTCGCGGACCTCATGCCGTGGTCCGTCGCACCACCCCGGCTCGGCCGGGCCTGGCCGGTGGCCCCCGACCCGGCGTCTCTCGCGGCTCGTTGGGCCGCGCTGACGAAGGCGGCGGGGTCGGACCGCGAGAGGCTGTTCGAGCCGACGCGCTCGCGCACGCTGCACTCCGCGGTCGGACAGCTTCCGGGCCAGTCCACCGGCACGGAGCGGCTGGTGCGGGCCACGGGTCCGGGTCCGGAACCCGTCCGGGTGCTGTCCGCCCCGTTCGACGAGCAGTGGCTGATCCCCGACCACCGCCTGATCGACGCGGCCCGTCCCGAACTGTGGCGTGTCGCCGACGACCAGCAGGTCTTCGTCGTCGAGACGGCGGCGGCCCCCGGCTCCGGCGAACCGCTGCTGCTGGCGACCTCGCAACTGCCCGTGCTCCGGCCCGGCCGCGTCCGCCCGCTGCACCGCCGCCCCGGCGCGCGGGAACCGAACCTGGCCCCTGGCCTGGTGCGGTACCTCGGCAGCCGGCTCGGGCAGGTCCCGGAGCCGCTGGACGTCCTCGCCTGGATCATGGCGGCGGTGCGCGCGTCGCCCGCGGGACCCGTCGTCCCCCTCACCGGTGACCCGGCGCTCTGGGCCGAGGGTGTCGAGGCGGGCCACCGCACACTGTGGCTGATGCGCCGCAACGGCGACCGCCCCAAACTCCCCGGCGGCCGCCGCCCCTACGTCCGGGCGCCGCTGCCCGCCCGCCCCCTCACCGTCCGCTACGACCGCGACGAGGAGACCCTCCACCTGGACGAGGGCCGCGTCTCCCCCGTGCCGCCGCAGGCCTGGGACTTCACCGTGGACGGCGTCCGGGTGCTGGAGCAGTGGCTCACCGCCCGCACGGACGAGGCCGAACCGGGCACGCTGGCGGCGATCCGCCCGGCCGCCTGGACCCAGGCCTGGACCTCCGAGCTGCTGGAACTGGTCACGGTCCTGGCCCTGCTGGCCGACACCGCCCGCCTGCCGGACGGTCCGACGGACCCGGTCACCGCATCGGACCTGCGTACGGCCGGGGTCCTGCCGGTCCCGGAGGGCGCGCGCAGGCCGGCCTCCGTCCTGGACCGGCAGGAGGAGGGCCCGGAGGGCCAGTTGGCGCTGATCTGACCCGCCGGCACGGCTGCCGCCGACGGGGCCACCGCACGCCGGTGGACCGGCGGCGAGCGGTGCGGGGGGGGGAAGAGTCGTTCGAAGTGCGAGCCGGGGCGCCCGACACTGCCGGGTGGGGGCGCGAAGCGGGGACGTGCCCGCGCTCAGGTGGCCGGCCGGGGCCTCGCCGCGCGCCGTGGGGATGACGGACGACGGGAGCACGGCGCTGCGCCGGGACGGTGCGAACCGCCTGAGCGCGGGTCCTCAGGACGTCGAGGAACGCGAATACCGGTCAGCGACCGCCGAACAGGGTGCGGCGCAGCCGACGCAGCGGGGCGAAGAGTGAGACCCGGCTCACTCGCGCACCCCTGGCGCTGTGGGTGGAAGCGGGCTCACGCGCGGTCAGCTCACGCATCAGCGAGGTCGCCTCGGCCGTGTCCCGCTGCGGGACCGCGGGCCCCGCCAGCACCGACAGGTGGCGGTCGAGGCGCGAACTGGTCGCACTGCTCCCGCAGGTGATCGCAGGGACCCTGGCCCTGTTGCGCACTGTTATCTGTTCCATGTCACTCCCCACCCGTACGAGTCCACCCGGCCCGGGCAGAGTAACCCTATCGTCCCCTTGGGGCACCCGTGTATCGCGGTCACAGGATTCACCTTCCCCGTAAGGGGGTTGACGATTACTCTCCGAATCCGAGCGATTTCAGGGCGAGTTGGACAAGTGGCTGGCTGGTGGGTCGGGGTGATCCCCCGTCCGGCTCGACGGTCACGGCGAGTGACGACGCGGAGGGGTCGAGGCCGCTCGCGACCAGGGGCGTGTCGCCTTCGAAGAGTCCGAGGGAGCGTGGTTGCGCCCGGGGGCGCATGAGCCACAGCTGATGCACCCGGTCGTCCGGTGGATCGTCGTATCCGCTCAAGGTGACCACGGCGCGGCCCGCCGACGCGGAGGCGACCACTCCGATCGTTCCCCCGTCGCCGTCCCGGCCGGTCGTCGCCCGTGCGTCGGGGGCGGCGAGCACCTCGGCGATCTCACGTGACCGGTCCCGTTCGGCGTTCAGTTGCTCCTGGGTCCGGTTCGCCTGGACGGCGAACAGGGAGGCGACGACGAGGGCCGCCGCCGCGGTCGCGGTGGCGAACGGGACGAGCAGGGGGCGCATGCGGGGCGTACGGGTGCGTGACGACGACGGCGGGGGCTGCGTGCCCCAGACGTGCGCGGGCAGCGCGGGGGCGTGCCCGCGGGCCGGCGCGGGGTCCTGCGGAGTGGTCCGCACCGCGGCCAGCACCCGTTCGCGCAGTGCGGCCGGCGCGGGCGCGGCGGTGGACCGGGCGAGGCGGACGGCGTCCTCCGAGAGCGCCCGCACCTCGGCGGCACAGCGTTCGCAGCGCGCCAGATGCTTCTCGAAGCGGCGCCGCTCGTCGCCCTCCAGCGCGTCCAGCGCGTACGGCGCGGCCAGACTGTGCAGGTCGTCACGGCCCAGGATGCGGTGCAGGACGCTCACGCCACTCCTCCCAGGCACTGGCGCAGCCGGGTCAGTCCGTCGCGCATCCGGGTCTTGACCGTGCCCAGCGGCAGGGACAGCCGCTCGGCCACCTCTCGGTAGGTGTATCCGTCGTAGTAGGCGAGGGTGACGGACTGGCGCTGGAGGGCGGTGAGGCGGTCCAGGCAGCGGCGCACCCACTCGCGTTCGAGCCCGGCCTCGACCTCCTCGGAGACCTGGTCGAAGGCGGGGTGGTGGGCGCGTCTGGCCTCCCGCTCCTCACGTTCGCCGGCCGCGCGGGCGCTGCGCACCCGGTCCACGGCGCGCCGGTGGGCGAGCGTGAGGATCCATGACAGGGCGCTGCCGCGGGCCGGATCGAACCGGGCCGCGGACCGCCAGAGTTCGAGCAGCACCTCCTGGGCCACCTCCTCCGACTGGGCCGGATCCCGCACCACTCGCCTCACCAGCCCGAACACCGTCCCGGACACCTGCGTGTACAGCTCCTCGAATGCCTTCTGGTCGCCGTCCGCGACGCGCAGCAGAAGATCGTCCGCCTCCAACTCGCCTCCCCCTCCCGGGCCGCACCCCGGCCCCCACCATGACGTACGGCATTCGCGGCGCGCACGCCTCCGGATGGGGTTACGGATCAGCGGGCCGAAAACGCGGGTCGGGTGGCCGGGAAATGAGTTTCGGGTTTCCACCAATCCGCCTCGCCGCCGGCTCCGAATCCCCGGCGACAGGCAAGTCGGCACGGAGGACGGACAGCATGACACCTATCTCCAGGAGTGGCGGCGGACGCAAGGGCGTCGCCACCCTCATCTGTGGTGCGCTGGCCGCCGGGGGGCTCGCAGCCGCCGGTGTGACCGCGCTGGAACCGGGGGCGGCCACCGCCTCCAGCCATCGGGAGGCCCCGCTGATCTCGGGCACCCCGCAGTACGACAACACGGACGTGTACGCGTTCGTGAGCCCGGACAAGCCCGACACGACGACGGTCATCGCCAACTGGATACCGTTCGAGGAGCCGGCCGGCGGACCGAACTTCTTCACCTTCGCCGAGGACGCCCAGTACGACATCCACATCGACAACAACGGCGACGCGCAGGGCGAACTGCTGTTCCGCTACACGTTCAGGACACACGTCAAGAACCAGAAGACGTTCCTCTACAACACCGGCCCCGTCGAGAGCCTCGACGACCCGGACCTCAACGTCACGCAGACCTACGACCTCGAACTGCTCCGGCTGAAGGACCAGCGCCTGCTGTCCCGCACGAAGATCGCCGACGACGTGCCGGTCGCTCCCTCGAACGTCGGCAAGGCGTCGATGCCGGACTACGCCCAGCTGCGCAAGCAGGCGGTCCATCGGCTCGCCGGGGGCTCCACGACGTTCGCCGGGCAGGCCGACGACCCCTTCTTCCTGGACCTCCGGGTCTTCGACCTGCTGTACGGCGGGAACCTCTCCGAGGTCGGCAACGACACGCTGAAGGGCTACAACGTCAACTCCGTCGCCCTCCAGCTGCCCAACAAGCTGATCCGCGAGTCCGCGAAGCAGCCCATCGTGGGCATCTGGTCGACGACCCAGCGCAAGAACGCCCAGGGCCACTTCACACAGGTATCGCGGCTCGGCAACCCGCTGGTCAACGAGGTCGTCAACCCGATCGAGGACAAGGACAGGTTCAACGCGGACTCGCCCTGGAACGACGGCCAGTTCCTGGACAACGTCACCAAGCCCGAACTGCCCAAGCTCATCGAGGCGATCTACAAGATCGAGGCGCCCGCCGAACCGCGCAACGACCTGGTCGACGTCTTCCTCAAGGGCGTGAAGGACCTCAACCAGCCGCCGCATGTGCGTCCGTCGGAGCAGTTGCGTCTCAACACCTCGATCAAACCCGCCGCGAAGCCCAAGCGGCTCGGCGTGCTCGACGGCGACACCGCCGGCTTCCCCAACGGCCGGCGTCTGAGCGACGACGTGGTCGACGCCTCGCTCCAGGTCGTCGAGGGTGAACTGCTCGGCCAGAAGAACGACCTGGGCGACGCGGTCGACAAGAACGACAAGGCGTTCGGCAAGAGCTTCCCGTACCTCGCCCTGCCGACGGAGGGGTCCCGCGGCCCCCTCGCCCAGGGCACCTCGGGCGGCAACGACGTACGCAACCAGATCGGCGACGCGCTCCAGCCGGTCGGGACGTCCTCGGACGACACCACGCTCATCGCCGCCTCCGCGGGCGCCGGAGCGGCCGGGATCCTGCTGATCGGCGCCGGCCTGCTGTGGTGGCGCCGGATGCGCGGCCGGGCGTACTGACGCCCCGTCCACTGGCGCGGCCCGTCTTCCGTCCCCCACGGCGCGGGCCGCGCCGCTTCACGTCGTCGAACCAGTCGCGCACCGAGGAGAGGGCATGGTCCCGCGTACGAACGACAGCGAGCCGGAGAGCCGGCTCGACCGGAGGCCGCAGGTCGGACCCGACGCGCGGCCCGCCACCGCCCCGGACCCGGGCCCGGGCCCGGACGAGCGCGCCGACGCGGGCGCGGACGGGCGGGTCGTCGCCCTGCGGCGGGTCGCGGCGGCCGTGCGGCGCCGGCGGGCCGGCCGGTTCACCGGCTGCGCCGTCCTGCTGGCCGTGGCACTGACGGCCGGTTCGATCGCCGTGGGGAACGTCCGGGACGACCACGCGCGTGGCGTGGCCGCGGCCCCCGGCGCCGTGCCCGCGGTCGCACAGGCCGGCGGCGACCTCGACGAGAGCGTCGCCGCCCTCCAGGCCCATCTCCGGGCGCAGCCGCGGGACTTCGGCAGCTGGGCCGTCCTCGGGCTCGCCTACGTCGAACAGGCCCGGGTCGACGGCGACCCGTCCCGCTACCCGCAGGCCGAACGGGCGCTGAAGCGCTCACTGGGCCTTCGCCCCGACAACGACCAGGCCCTGGCCGGGCGGGCCGCCCTCGCCGCGGCCCGGCACGACTTCACCGGCGCCCTGCGCCTCGCCGACCGGGCCCTGCGGCGGAACCCCTACAACGAGCGCGCGCTGGCCACCCGCGTCGACGCCCTCGTCGAACTCGGCCGCTACCGGGCCGCGTCCGAGGCGGTCGACACCGCCGACACCCGCCGGCCGGGGATACCGGTCTTCACCAGGTACGCGTACGTACGGGAACTGCGCGGCGACGTCCGTACCGCCCGTCAGGTCCTGCGCCGGGCCCTTGGCAACGCCGTGTCACCCGGCGACGTGGCCTACGTCGCCACCGCGCTCGGCCGGCTCGAGTGGAACCAGGGCGACCACAGGGCCGCCCTGCGGCACTACGCGCGCGCCCTCGCCGCCGACGACACGTACCTGCCCGCGCTGGAGGGCCGCGCCCTCGCCCAGGCCGCGCTGGGCGACCGCTCGGCGGCCGTGCGGGGCATGGAGGCGGTCGTCGCCCGCGCCCCGCTGCCCGGCGCGCTGGTCGCGCTGGGCGAGCTGTACGAGGAGCGCGGCGCCGACGGCGACCGGGTCAGGGCCCGCGACCAGTACGCGCTCGTCGACGCCTGGACGGCGCTCGCCCGCGCGGGCGGCGTCAACCCGGATCTCGACACCGCGCTCGCGGCGGCCGACCACGGGGACGCGGCCCTCGCCCTGAGCGCGGCCCGCGCCGAGTGGTCCCGCCGCCGCACGGTGCACACGGCGGACGCCCTGGCCTGGGCGCTGCACGTCAACGGCCGCGACGAGGAGGCCCTGCCGTACGCCCGCCGGGCCACCGCCACCGGCTACCGCAACGCCGCCTTCCTCCACCACCGCGGCATGATCGAGCTCGCCACGGGCCGGACGAAGGACGCCCGTGCCTCGCTGACGGCGGCGCTCGAACTCAACGCCGGGTTCTCCCCGTCGGCCGCGCGCGAGGCCCGGGCGGCCCTGAGGAAGCTGGAGGCAGACCGGTGAGGTCCCGTCGTGTCCTCGCCTCCGCCGCGGCCGTGCTCGGCCTCGCCGGGGCGATCGTGCTCGTCCCCGCCGCCACGGCGGGCGCGCATCCTCTGGGCAACTTCACCGTCAACCACTACGACGGTCTGGTCGCCGCGCCCGGCGAACTGCGCGTCGACCATGTCGAGGACCTCGCCGAGATCCCGGCGACCCAGGCGCGACGCGAGGTGGAACGGCTCGGCGTGGCCGGCTGGGCCCGGCAGCGGTGCGCGGACGCCGCGCAAAACAGCGAGGTGACGGTCGACGGGCGCCCGCGCTCGCTCGACGTCGCCCGCAGCCGCGCGCGCGTGCTGCCCGGTCAGGCCGGGCTCGACACCCTGCGGGTGGAGTGCCGGCTGACCGCTCCCCTGCCCGAGGGCGGCCCGGTGTCCGTGGACTTCCGCAGCGCGGGCGCCGACTCGGGCCCCGGCTGGCGGGAGATCACCGCGCGCGGCGACCGTACGACGCTCACCGCGTCGGACGTGCCGGCCGAGTCCTCCTCCCGCGAGCTGACGGCCTACCCCGAGGAACTGCTCTCCTCCCCGGCCGACACCACGTCCGCCTCGCTGCGGGTGCGGCCCGGCGGTGCGGCCCTGGTCGACGAACGGGGCGAGGCGCCCGGCGCGTCCGTCCTGCCGCGCGGCGCCGACCGCTGGACGCGGGCCCTGGAGTCGCTGGTGGCCCGGCACGACCTGACCGTCGGTTTCGCCGGGCTCGCCCTGCTGATCGCGCTCGGGCTCGGCGCGATGCACGCCCTCGCCCCGGGCCACGGCAAGACCCTGATGGCCGCGACGGCGGCGGCGCACGGGGGCCGGGCCCGGATGCGCCATGTCCTGCCGCTGGCCGCCTCGGTGACGGTCACCCACACCCTCGGCGTGGTCGCCCTCGGTCTGCTGGTCACGGCCGGTTCCGCGGCGGCGCCCTCGGTGATCGCCTGGCTGGGCGTGGCCAGCGGAGTGCTGGTGACGCTGGCCGGCGCGGGACTCCTGCGCCGCGCGCTCCGCAACCGCGCGCACACCCGCGCCCACGCGCAGGCCCACGCCGCACACGCGCCCCACGACGGTCACGACCACCACGAGCACGACGACGGGCACGACCGCCATCACGGGCACGAGCACGATCACGACCAGCACAGTCACGCGCACGCCCACCCGCACTCCGTCGAGCACACCCACGGCGGTCACACCCACAGCCATCCCGTCGCGCCCACCCTGCGCGGCACGATCCTGATGGGCTTCGCCGGCGGGCTCGTGCCCAGTCCCTCGGCGGTGGTCGTGCTCGTGGGCGCCGCCGCGCTGGGGCAGGCCTGGTTCGGGCTGCTGCTGGTCGTCGCGTACGGGGCCGGGCTCGCGCTCACCCTGACCGCCGCCGGATTCGCCGTCGTCCGGTTCGGCGGCCGCGTGACCCGGGCCCTGGTCCGGCGTCCCCGCTGGTCCGCCGGTCCGCTGGCCGCGCTGGTCCGCCGTACCGCGCCGATGGGTTCCGCCTGCGTCGTCGTGGTCCTCGGGGCCGGATTGGTGTTCAGGGGGGCGGCATCCGCATTCGGCTGAGCTACTTTTGGGGAGAAATCCGACGACACATCACTCGCGGATGCGAATGGGGGCGCCCGTGTCCGTAGAACCGGGCAGTGAACGTGTGATCGCCGGCCGCTACCGTCTGCTGGCGCCGCTCGGTGAGGGCGGCATGGGGACGGTGTGGCGCGCCCGCGACGAGGTGCTGCACCGCGAGGTCGCCGTCAAGGAGGTGCGGGCCCCGGCCGGTCTGCCGGTCTCCGACGTGGAGCGGATGTACGCCCGGCTGGAGCGCGAGGCCTGGGCGGCGGCGCGGGTGGCGAACCGCAACGTCGTGACGGTGTACGACGTGGCCACGGACGGGGGCCGGCCGTGGATCGTGATGGAGCTGGTGCGCGGCATATCCCTGGCCGAACTGCTTGACGCGGAGGGACCGCTGGAGCCTCGGCGGGCCGCGCACATCGGCGCCGAGGTGCTGTCGGCGCTGCGCGCGGCGCACGCCGCCGGGGTGCTGCACCGCGACGTGAAGCCGGGCAACGTGCTGCTGTCGAACGACGGGCGCGTGGTGCTGACCGACTTCGGCATCGCGACGGTGGAGGGCAGTTCCGCGCTGACGATGACCGGCGAGGTGGTCGGCTCGCCCGAGTTCCTCGCGCCGGAACGGGCGCTGGGCCGCACGCCGGGCCCCGAGTCCGACCTGTGGTCGCTGGGCGTGCTGCTGTACGCGGCGGTCGAGGGCAACTCGCCGTTCCGCCAGGACACCCCGCTGAGCACCCTGCGGGCCATCGTCGACGAGGAGTTGCCGCCGCCCCGACGGGGCGGGCCGCTCGCCGGCGTCATCGAGGGCCTTCTGCGCAAGGATCCGGCCGAGCGGCTGCCGGCCGGGCGGGCCGAGCAGGACCTGCGGCTGATCGGCGCCGGGGGCACGCCCTCCGCGGGCGGCACCGCGAGCGCGGACACCGCCGCGACGACGCCCGGGGCGCCCCATGCGCGGACGGCCGCCGCGCACCGGCAGCCGCCGTCGCCCACTCCGCCGCCGCCCGTCCCGGGCCCGCCCCCGGGTTCCGCCGCGACCACGGCGGGGATCCGGCCGCGCCGCGACCGCCGCACCGCCGCGGTGCTGATCGCGGGTGTCGTGGCGCTCGCGCTGGCGCTCGCCGGGCTGACGTACGCGCTGCTGAACCGCGGCGACGGCGGCGGTGGCACCCCCGAGGGCGCCGGCACGCGTACCACGGAGGAGACCTCCACGGCTCCCGAGGAGGAGGAGAAGACCGAACCGGAGGACGAGGAGACGCGGACCACGCCGAGTCCGAGCGAGAGCCCCACCGGCGCTCCGCCGCCGCAGTCGGTGACGGTCGCCCTGACCGGGGCGCGCACGGAGTACTCCGGTGCCTGTCCGCCGCCGGACGACCACGCTCCCGCGTTCACGGCGACGTTCACGGTGGGCCGGCTGCCGGCCGAGGTGGACTACCGCTGGGTGACCGAGGACGGCGAGGTCCAGAGCTGGCGGACGCTGTCGTTCCCGGAGGGGGGCGGGAAAACCCGGCAGGACTGGGTGATCGTGACGACGTACGCCGACAGCGGGACGTACGAGAACGAGATCGGTGTCGAGGTCCGCGATCCGGTCCGCACGACGTCGGAGGCGGTGGCGTTCTCGGTGACCTGTGTGTCGGAGACCCCGTCGGACGGGGCCTCCTCCTCACCTTCGCCGACTCCCTGAGGGTCAGGCGGCGCTGTTGAACACGGGCAGGTAGCCGCCGGACTGGCCGGCCGCGGTCGGGTGGTACGACTCGCCGATGTTCAGCCAGTTGACGCTGTGCAGCCAGGAACTGCCGGAGCAGATCTCGTGGTTGGTGAAGGTGCCGCGCACGTCGCCCCAGGTGAATCCGTGGCTCTGGGCACGCTGCGCGATGGCGCTGTTCAGGTGGTCCGAGGCGTCGTTGATGGCGCGGCGCTTGGTCTCGGACAGGCCGAGGCAGGACTGGCCGAGCTTGTAGAAGCGGGGGTAGCCGAGCACGACGACCTGGGCGGACGGGGCCCGGCTGCGGATCGCCGTGTAGACGGTGTCGAGCTTGCCGGGCAGCGTCGTGGAGACGTACGCCCGGGCGGTGTTGATACGGGAGATGCAGGCGCTGTCGGACTGGAGTACGCACGTCGTCATGACGTCCGCGAATCCGGCGTCGTTGCCGCCGACGCTGATGGAGACCAGACCGGTGGTCGAGTTGAGCGGGCTGAGCTGACTCGAGAGAACTTCATCCGTTCGGGCGCCCGAGCAGGCGGTGAAGGAGAACGACGAGGGTGAGTTCGCGGCGGCCCACAGCTGCGGGTACGCGCGCGTGCTGCGCTTGCAGTCGCCGCTGGAGCTGATGTAACTGCCCGCGCCGACGCCGGAGGAGTAGGAGTCGCCGAGCGCCACATAGCCCGTGGCGGCGGCTTCTGACGCCTGCGCCGGAGCGGCCCCGGTGAGGGCGGCTCCGACCGCGAGGAGGAGTGAGCCGAGGAACACGACAAGTCGGGAACGTCTCATGGAACCTCCCTTTAGCAGGATCTCTGCCTCAACCGTGGTACCAACTACGCGTGTTGAATGGAAGTGTCCATGCCAAAACTTTTCGGCCGCCGCCATGTGTTCACCCCGCGTTCGAAGGCGTGACCGACACCGATGCACCGACGGACCGTCAACTCCGTGGCCTGCGCGAGCACCGGCGGCATCGGGCCGCGGCCCGGGGACAACGACCACATGTGCGACAGCTCAGCGCATTACGCCGTCTTGACGGCTCCCGCGGCGCTGGGCCACATTGAAGCCCGGCATCCGGCGCTTCGGGGGGCAAAGTCGCCAATGCAGACCATCCGCATCAACACAGATGCATCAGACGGACCAGACGGACCAGAAGGCATCGAGCGGACGGGACCGGGTTCGGGGAGGGACCTGGGACTCGTGCTCGCGGGGGCCGCGACGGCCGTCGGGGGGATCGGCGCGCTGCTCGCGCTGACCGAGTCCGGCGCGCCGCTGCGCGCGCCGTTCACGCTGTTCTTCCTGCTGGTGGCGCCGGCCGTGGCCATCGCCGCCGCGCTCGACGGACTGGATCCGCTGAGTCGGGCGCTCGTGTCGCTGTCCGGCGCGATCGTCGTCGACATGCTGGTCGCCCAGGGCCTGCTGGCCCTGCACCTGTGGTCGGTACGCGGCGGGATCGCGGCCGTGACCGCCGTCAGCGCCCTCACTCTCCTGCTGGTCCTGGTGCGGCGCCGCGGCGGCCGCACCGCGAGAAGACAGGGCTCGTGACGTGGACATCAGTGTGTACCGCCCCGGCGAACTGACCGCCGCCGACCGGGCGGCCTGGACGGCCATGCAGGCCAAGGCGCATCTGCACGGTGTGCCCGAACTGGCGAATCCCTTCCTGTCCCCCGAGTTCGCGCTCGCGGTGGGCCGGTGCAGACGCGGTGTGCGCATCGCGGTGGTCCGCGAGGGCGGCGAACCCGCCGCCTTCTTCGCCTTCCAGAAGACGACGAGCGGTGTCGGCCGGGCCGTCGGCCTCGGCGTCTCCGACGCACAGGGCGTGGTGCACCGCCCCGGGTTCACCTGGGACGCGCGCGAGCTGCTGCGGGCCTGCGGGCTCGCGGTGTGGGAGTTCGACCACCTGGTGGAGGGCCAACTCCCCTTCGAGGAGGGGGCCTCGGACACCTTCCCGTCCCCGGTGATGGACGTCGACCAGGGCTACGAGGCCTATCTCGGCTCGCTGCGCGAGCGATCGCCGAAATTCACCCGTACGACGCTCGCCAAGGGGCGCAAACTCGGCCGTGACACCGGCGACGTGGTGTACGTGCACGACGAGCGCGACCCCGCCGCCCTGCGCACGCTGATGGACTGGAAGTCCGCCCAGTACCGCAGGACCGGGCGCAGCGACCGCTTCGCGCACGACTGGATCACCCGGCTGGTGCAGCAGTTGTTCCACACCCGCTCCGAGCCGTTCGCCGGGATCCTGTCCGTGCTCTACGCCGGCGGCAAACCGGTCGCCGCCCACTTCGGACTGCGCACCGAACGGGTGCTCGCCTGCTGGTTCCCGGCGTACGACCCGGCGTTCTCGAAGTACTCCCCGGGACTCGTCCTGCATCTGCGGATGGCCGAGGCGGCCGCCGCCGACGGCATCGCGTATCTGGATCTGGGCCGGGGCCAGAAGGAATACAAGGACTCCCTCAAGACCCGTGAGATCCGGGTGTCGGAGGGATGGGTGACACGCCGTCACCCGGTGGCGTTCGGGCACCGGGCGCGCCGCGCCCCCGTCAGGGCGCTGCGCAATGTCGTGGTGGCACGTCCGGAACTGTTCGGACCCGCCGACAGACTACTGAAGCAAATGGGCAAGATCCGGTCAGGTCGTAGGTAACGGCCAAACCAACAAAAACGTGGGGCAGGTTCCAGGTCTTGCCATAAGGAGTGATTCGTCAATACCGTCGTACATCTCACCCGCATCGGACCATCACCACAGCGGCACCAGGGGAGGGCTCAGGGGCCGCGAAAGTGCCGAAGCGGGGCGCGGTAGGGGGGTGCCGTGCTCGGTGACCTGCGGGTGACCGGGACGTGCCGCGCAACCGGTCGCCGTTTTCCGGGGCCGGTGAGCCATGCCATTGACAACCCCCCTTTCGAACCGGACACAGAGCCGGGCCGCCCGGGGGTGGGCGGTCCACCGGACGAGAGGGACCAGACTCATGAGCTCCATCCTGGGCTCGGCAACCACGAGCCACGATCCGACCACCGCCGGCGCGTACCGGCCGATCTCCTCTCACCTGGCCATCACGCCGCCGGTGAGTGTGGTGATTCCCGCCATGAACGAGGCGGAGAATCTCCCGTACGTCTTCAAGACGCTGCCGGACTGGATCCACGAAGTGGTCCTCGTCGACGGCAACTCCACCGACGACACCGTCGACGTCGCCCGCGATCTGTGGCCGGGGGTGAAGGTCGTCGCCCAGCGCGGCAAGGGCAAGGGCGACGCGCTGATCACCGGCTTCGAGGCCTGCTCCGGCGACATCATCGTGATGGTCGACGCGGACGGTTCGGCCGACGGCAACGAGATCGTGTCGTACGTCTCCGCCCTCGTCTCCGGCGCTGACTTCGCCAAGGGGTCGCGCTTCGCCAACGGCGGCGGCACCGACGACATGACCTTCATCCGCAAGCTCGGCAACCGCGCCCTGTGCGCCGTCGTCAACCGCAAGTTCGGCGCCCGCTACACCGACCTGTGCTACGGATACAACGCGTTCTGGCGGCACTGCCTGGACAAGATCGAACTCGACTGCACCGGGTTCGAGGTCGAGACCCTGATGAACATCCGGGTGGTCAAGGCGGGACTGAAGGTGCAGGAGATACCGAGCCACGAGTACCTCCGCATCCACGGCACCAGCAATCTGCGTGCCGTGCGCGACGGTCTGCGGGTGCTGCGGGTGATCCTGCGGGAGCGCTCCAACCGGCGTGCGCTGCGTCGCCGTTCGCACCCCTCACCGATGCTCGACTCGGTCCGGGGAGAGGTGTCTTGAGCGGTCCCGACATCTCCGTCGTGATCTGCGTCTACACCGAGGACCGCTGGGAGGACATCCTCGCGGCGGTCGCCTCGGTGCGGGCGCAGTCCCGTCCGGCGCTGGAGACGCTCCTGGTCGTCGACCACAACCAGGCGCTCCTGGACCGGCTGGGCAAGGAGTACAAGGAGGCCGAGGACGTCCGGGTGCTCGCCAACGCGGGCCCCCGCGGACTGTCCGCCGGCCGCAACACCGGCATCGCCGCCTCCCACGGCGACGTGATCGCGTTCCTCGACGACGACGCCGTGGCCGAACGCGACTGGCTGCGCCACTTCGCCGAGGGCTACGCGGACCCCCGGGTCATGGCGGTCGGCGGCCGTACGGAGCCGGTCTGGGCCTCGGGCCGCCGCCCGGACTGGTTCCCGGAGGAGTTCGACTGGGTGGTCGGCTGCACCTACCGGGGCCTGCCGCAGGGGCGGGTCCGGGTGCGCAACGTCCTCGGCGGCAACGCCTCCTTCCGCCGCGGCGCGTTCGACGCCGCGGGGGGTTTCGCCACCGGCATCGGACGCGACGGCGACAAGCGGCCGCTGGGCTGCGAGGAGACGGAGCTGTGCATCCGCCTCAGCCGGGCCGTGCCCGAGGCCATCCTGCTGATCGACGACCGCGCGGTGATCCACCACCGGGTGCCCGAGGCACGTGAGCACTTCGGCTACTTCCGCACCCGCACCTACGCCGAGGGCCTGTCGAAGGCGCTGGTGGCCCGGAGCGTCGGGGCGGACAAGGGGCTGGAGTCCGAACGCCGGTACACGACCCGGGTGCTGCCCGCCGGGGTGGCCCGCGGGATGCGCGACGCGCTGCTGGCCCGCCCGGGCGGTGCGGGCCGGGCCGGGGCGATCGTCGCGGGCGTGTTCGCGGCGGCCGGTGGGTACGTCGTGGGGAGTGTCCGGGCGCGCAGGGGCGGCACCACGTTCTCCGTGGAGCCGATCGAGGGGGGCGTGAGATGAGCGAGGCGCGTGTGCCGATCCTCATGTACCACGCGGTCGCGGTGGACCCGAACGACGCCACCCGCGCCCTGTCGGTCACGCCCGACGCGTTCGCGCGGCAGATGGACGTCGTGGCGGACCTGGGTCTCACCCCGGTCACCACGGCCGATCTGGCGGCGCGCTGGCGCACCGGCCGCCCGCTGCCGCTGCACCCGGTGCTGGTCACCTTCGACGACGGCTACGAGGGCGTGCACCGCCACGCCCTGCCGGTGCTCGCCAAGCACGGCTTCCCGGCCACCCTGTTCGTCTCCACCGGCTGGCTGCGGGGCGCGTACGACACCGGGGGCGGCCTGGACCGGATGCTCGACTGGGACCAGGTGCGGGAGCTGGCCGGCGCCGGTGTGGAGATCGGCGGCCACAGCCACAGCCACCCGCAGCTGGACCAGCTCGACGACGACGCGCTGCGCCACGAGCTGACCCGCTGCCGGGACATCGTCACCGATGAACTCGGCGCTCCCCCCACGTCGTTCGCCTACCCGTACGGCTACTCCAGCCGGCGGGTACGGCAGGAGGTGCGCGCCACCGGGTACGCCCAGGCACTCGCCGTGGGCAACGACCTGGCCGGCCGGCACCAGGGGCCGTACGCGCTGCGTCGTGTCACGGTGCGCCGCAGCACCGGTGCGGAGGAGTTCGAGCGGCTCGTCCGGGGCCGCGCGATCACCCGCACCTTCGCCGGCGACCGCGTCCTGACCAAGGGATACGCGATGGTCCGCAGAGCACGACAGGTCCGCCGGAAGGCCGGCCGAACCCGTGTCTGACACGACGACCACGACCCAGGCCGCCGAACCGACCGGGACCCGGGATGCGGAGCAGCCCCGGCGCCGGCTCCGTCTGCCCGGACTCGGCCGGTCGCCGGGCGGCAGTCAACTGTTCCGCAACGCGTACGCGCTGATGCTCAACACCGGCATCTCCGCCCTTTTGGGCCTCGGTTTCTGGCTGGCGGCGGCCCGGTACTACTCCGAGTCGTCGGTCGGCCAGGGTTCGGCCGCGATCGCCGCGATGAAGCTGCTGGCGGGGCTCACCGCGGTGACGCTCACCGGTGCGCTGGCCCGGTTCATACCGGTCGCCGGCCGTACCACGGGTCGGCTCATCTTCCGCACCTACGCGGGCAGTTCGCTGGTGGTGGCGCTCGCGGCCGGGGTCTTCCTGCTGACCCTGGACGCCTGGGGGCCGTCGTACCGCTTCCTGCACGGGCCGCTGACCGCGGCCGGTTTCGTGGTGGCCGTCGTGGCCTGGAACCTGCTCACGCTCCAGGACGGAGTGCTGACCGGGCTGCGCAGCGCGCTGTGGGTACCGGTCGGCAACACGGTGTTCTCCGCGGTGAAACTGGGGCTGCTGATCGCGCTGGCGGTGGCCGTCCCGGTGACCGGTGTCTTCGTGTCCTGGGTGGCGGCCATCGCCACCTCCGTACTGCCGCTGGGCTGGCTGGTGTTCCGGCGGCTGGTGCCCCGGCACGTGAAGACGACCGAGGGACAGTCCGCGCCGCCGACGCTCAGGGAGGTCGGCAGGTTCCTGGCGGGCGACTACACGGGGTCGCTGTTCTCGCTGGCCGTGGTGTATCTCGTGCCGGTCATCGTGGCGGCGCAGGTCAGCTCCGAGAACAACGCGTACTTCTACATCGCCACCACCATCGGCGGCACCGTCAACCTGCTCGCGATCAACATGGGCGCGTCGCTGACCGTGGAGGGCTCGCACGACCCGGGCCGGCTCGCCGCCAACACCCGCGCGGCGCTGCGGCGGATGGCCCGGATCATGCTGCCGGTCGCCGCCGTGCTGTTCTTCGGCGCGCCGTGGATCCTCGGTGTGTTCGGCTCGGGCTACGCCGACGCGGCGACGCCGCTGCTGCGCTGGTTCGCGGTGGGCGCGGTGCTGCGGGTCGTGATGGAGACGTACTTCGCGGTGCTGCGCGCCCAGAGCCGCACCGCCGGACTCGCCTGGCTGCAGGGCCTGCTGTGCGCGCTGGTGCTCGGACTGACGCTGGTGCTGCTCCCCCGTATGGGGCTGACCGGTGCGGGCGTCGCGGAGATCGCCAGTCTCGCGGTGATCGTGGCGGTCGCCGCGCCCAAGCTGTACCGGACCGTCAAGGCCGCGCCCTCCGACCCCGCGGACGCGGGCGCGGCACCGGACGGGGACCTCGCCGACCTGGGGGCGCGTGAGGTCCCGGTGGCGTCCGGGCCGGCCCGCAAGCGCGGGCCGGCCTGGGCGCTCGACAGCGACACCCTCGGCCTCGGCATCCATGTCGACCTCGACCACCTGGAACGCCGGCCCGATGTGCGGCCGGGGCCGGGCACTCCGCCCACGGGTGTGCCGGTGGTCCCGGAGTCGGAGGTGGACGCGCCGTTCGAGCGGGACACCGAGGCCGACGAGGCGGCGGCGGAACCGGAGCCCCGGCCCGAGCCGGTGCCCGTGTCCGTGGCTC
The DNA here is from genome assembly GCF_003261055.1 of Streptomyces cadmiisoli. Classification (NCBI taxonomy): domain Bacteria; kingdom Bacillati; phylum Actinomycetota; class Actinomycetes; order Kitasatosporales; family Streptomycetaceae; genus Streptomyces; species Streptomyces cadmiisoli. Next base: position 6,830,684 of record NZ_CP030073.1, on the reverse strand, counting down.
TCGCGGAGACGGAGCTGCCGCCTCCGCGGTCCTCGGTCCCGTGGCACCGGCGCATGGCTCCCACCCGGCTCGGTGTGATCCTCGGCTGTCTGCTCGTCGCCGCGCTGCTGCTGTACTGGGTGCCCGCGTCCCGGCTCGGCGAGGCCGACCTCGACCGCATGGGCGGGCTGGGTCTGGTCTCCGTGCTGCCGGCGCCGACGCTGATCGGGGCGGCGCTGCTGGTCGTGGTGTTCGGGTCGCTGCTCTGGCTGGGCCGGGAGCACCGGGCGCTGCTGCTGGTCACCCTGCTGGCGACCGTCGTGTCGCTGCACGCGCTGCCCGCGGTGATCGAGGCCGAGCCGCGGTTCGCGACGGCCTGGCAGCACCTCGGGTTCCTCGACCACATCGAGCGGACCGGCACCGCCGTGCCCGACCTCGACGCGCGCTGGAGCTGGCCGGGCTTCTTCGCGGCGGCCGCGTTCGTCGCGCAGGCCTGCGGGATCGGCGACCTCACCGAGGTCATCCGGTGGTGGCCGCTGACCGTGCAACTGCTGTACCTGGCGCCGATGTTCCTGCTCACCCGTTCGCTGCGGGCGAGCTGGCGCGCCAAGTGGACCGGCGTGTGGATCTTCGTGCTGAGCGGCTGGGTCGGTCAGGACTACTTCTCCCCGCAGGGCTTCACCTATCTGCTCTACCTCGTCTTCGCGGCGATGCTGCTCGTCTGGTTCCGTGCCCCTCGGGTGATCTGGAGCAAGGCGCGGCCCGGTGAGGCGGAGGTGGAACCGGCGAACCGGCGGCAGCGCACGGTGCTGCTGCTGGTGGTGATCGGCCTGTTCGCGGCGACCGTCCCGGCCCACCAGCTCACCCCGTTCGTGATGCTGGGCGTGCTGACCGTCCTCGTGCTGATCGGCAAGTCCGAACTGCGCGGTCTGCCAATCCTGTTCGGTGTGATGGTGGCGACCTGGATCGGCTTCATGGCCGAGCCGTACTGGTCGGGGCACTTCGACGAGCTGTTCGGCGGCGTCGGCGGCGTCGGCGGCAACGTGTCGTCGTCGGTGTCCGGCCGGATCGAGGGCGGCAACTCCGCCCACCAGCTCGTGCTGTACGCGCGCGTGGCGCTGGCCGGCGGAGTGATGGCGTTCGCCTGCTGGGGCTGGTGGCGGCGGCGCGACCACAAGTACCGGGAGCGTTCGCTGCTGGTCCTGGCCTTCGTGCCGTTCCTGGGCTTCGGCATGCAGTCCTACGGCGGCGAGATGGCGCTGCGGGTCTTCATGTTCGCGCTGCCCGGCGCGGCCCTGCTGGCGGCGCTGGCACTGTTCCCGCGGACCGGCGTCACCGCCGAGGAGCGCGACAAGGACCGGCTGAGTCTGGCCCCGCTGGCCGCGCTGATGGCCGGGCTGGTGCTCATGGGCGGGTTCCTGGTGGCCCGCTGGGGCAACGAGACCTTCGAGCGGGTGCGCCCCGGCGAGGTCGCCGCGATGGAGTACGTGTACGCCCATGACGAACCGAGCGTCCGGCTGCTGTGGCTCAGCGACGACCCGCTGGAGACCGTGACACCGGCGATGCCGTGGGGTGCCCGGGACATGGAGCGGGTGCAGTACGTGCCGACGCAGGCGCCGACCGACCCGGTGCTGGTGTCGGGGCTGGTCAAGGCGTTGAAGGACGCGGGTCCGAACTCGTATCTGATGATCAACCGCAGTCAGGTCACCTTCCTGCGCATGGACGTGGGCTACTCGGCGACCTGGGAGCCCCGGCTGATCCAGAACCTGGACCGGCGGCCCGAGTTGCGGAAGGTGTACGTCAACGAGGACGTGACCCTCTACACCCAGGCCCGGCAGCCCGAGGGCGCCGTGCCGAAGGCGCACCCGGGGCCGCCCGGACCGCTGGTGACCTGGACGCCCTGGTCGGTGGTCGGGGCGCTCGCGGCGCTGGCGCTGATCGTGCTGCTGACGTCGCGGGAGGTGGTCCGGGTGGCGATGCGGCCGGGCGTGCGGCGGCTGCGGTGGCTCCAGAGCAGCTTCTGGTTCTCGTTGCCGCTGCTGGCGGTGCTGCTCGCGTCACTGGTGCAGCGGTTCCTGACGATGAAGTGAGGGCGGTGGCTCAGCGGTCGAGCCACCGCACCTCGTACGCCTGGAGGTCGAGCCGCCGTCCGTCGACCCTCGCCGTGGTCGCCCGGTCGAGCGTGTTGACCACCAGCACGGCCCGCTCGGTGGCGAGGACGCGGAGGTCGGAGGCGTCGTCCGCGGCGACGGACACCCGCTCGTACGCCGTGCCGGGCGGGAACTCGGCGCTGAAGCGGGCGAGCAGGTCGTACATCGGCAGTTTCCGGCCGCCGTCGCCGGAGCCGGTCGGTGTCCACAGGCAGCCCGGACAGTCCGGGCCCTTCTCCTCCTGCGGGTTCCAGTAGAAACCGGAGGTGGCGCCGCCCTTGACCATGGCGATCAGTCCGGCGGCCTGGACGGCGCCGCGGCGGGCCTCCGACCAGCCGTGCCGGTCGTCGTTGCCGTCGGCGGGCTCGACGTAGTACTCCGCCCACCACAGCGGCAGGTCGTCGCCGGTCTGCCGGCGCACCCACTCGCCGACCGCCGTGAACTTGTCGGTCGCGGCGAACTCGTCGGGCAGCAGATCGTCGTCCTTGGTGTAGCTGGAGCCGTCCACGACGACGAAGTCGGCGCCCGCCTTGTGCTCGTTCCAGTAGGTGAACGCGTCCAGGACCCGCTGGTCCAACGCGCCCCAGGGGCCCCTGAGCGTGCGCGAGGCGTTCTCGGTCTGGCGCGGGTCGACGCTGTCCATCACCAGGTACGGGCCGCCGACCATGATGTCGGGGTCGACCTTCTTCAGCGCGCGGTGCACCAGGTTGTACAGCTCGGTGTAGCCCTCGTGGTCCCAGCGGTGCTCGGTGTCGTTCCAGAAGCCCTTGAACTCGTTCCAGACGATGAAGTGACGCACGTCGGGATAGCGCTTGGCGACGGTCGCGGCGAGCGCGGCGAAGTCCGCGAAGTGCTCGGGGTCGGGCGCCGTCTCCAGGGCCGACCGGCTCCAGTCGGTGTTGTCCGCGCCGGCCTCGCCGCCCTTCATCCAGTCCGGGGCGCAGCACAGGGTGATGACGGGGGTGCCGCCGGAGGCACGGACGAAGTCGACACGGCGGTCCAGGGCCGCGAAGTCGTAACGCCCCTTGACCGGCTCGGGGTTGTCCGCCCCCCAGCCCATGATGTGCTGGTTCTGCGGCAGGCGGTCGTCGCTCAGGCGCTCGCTCACCCGTGCGGTGGCACCGGCGGGTCCCTCGTCGGCGCTGAACTGGGTGTGGGTGAAGCCCCATCCGACGTCCGGCCGCGGCTCCCCCGCGGGGACGGCGGGCGTGCCGTGCACCCGGTCGCCGTCCGGCGAGGTGCCCTCGGTGCTCGTGCCACCGCCGGGCAGCGTGTTGACCAGGGTCACCACCAGGGCCACGACGGCCGCCGACACGCCGAGCAGCGCGGTGAGCCGCCACCGCTGTGCCCCCGAATCCCACCCATGACGTCCCATCGAAGGCAACAGTAACGGCGGGGCCGGGGGTTGGGGCAGATGTCGTGGATGTACGACCTGGTGACGGGACGGAGAGGGACACAGCAGGAGGAGGAACGTGGAGCCGACACTCCGCGCGCACCAGGGAAACCGGGTGCACACGCCGTCCGTGTGCCCGATCATGGCGACATGTCTGCGAACCCTTACGACGCTCTGCCGATCCGGCTCAACGTCGACGACAGCGACTCGCCGTCCGATGTCGTCGACGCGCTGTTCCTCGGCCGCTTCGCGACGGGCGAGCAGCCGTACTCGCACGCGGCGAACATCGACCGGGTGCGGTCCGGGGCGACGCTGCTGCCGCCGGACGCCCGTGTGCTGCGCGTGGCCCGCGACGACGACCGCAGTGCCACGCTGGCGGAGGGCGACGGCTGGACGCTGCTCGTCTCCCGCTGGAGCCGCGGGGCCGACGTCACGGTGACGGCGACCACGTCCGAGCTGGCGAAGAAGGTCCTCGACCAGGCCACGGACGGCGCGGCGGACGAGCCCGAACCGCAGCCGGAGAACGTGACGATGGGCTTCTGGTACGTCTCCCCGAGGCGCGGGCCGCACCGCACGACGCGGCAGATCTCGGCGGGCACGTGGGACGAGGTGCGGCCCAACTACACCGCTCCGGTCGCGGACGCCATGGACCGGCTGATGAAGACGACCCCGGAGGACATCGCGGGCCGGCTGCTGCTTCTGCACGGGCCGCCCGGCACCGGCAAGACGTCGGCGCTGCGCACGCTCGCCCGCTCCTGGCGGGACTGGTGCCAGGTGGACTGCGTCCTGGACCCCGAGCGGCTCTTCTCCGACGTCGGCTATCTGATGGACATCGCGATCGGCGAGGAGGACGCGGCGGGCAAGGGCCGCTGGCGGCTGCTCCTGCTGGAGGACTGCGACGAGCTGATCCGCGGCGAGGCGAAGCACACGGCGGGGCAGGCGCTGTCCCGGCTGCTCAACCTCACCGACGGCCTGCTGGGCCAGGGGCGCAACGTCCTGGTCGGGGTGACCACCAACGAGGACCTGGAGCGGCTGCACCCCGCCGTGGTCCGGCCGGGCCGCTGTCTGGCGCGGATCGAGGTGGGGCCGCTGACCCGGCGGGAATCCGTGGCCTGGCTGGGCGGCGAGGAGGGCGTCGGCCGTGAGGGCGCGACACTGGCGGAGCTGTACGCGCTGCGCCGGGGCACCTCGCCGACGGCGCTTCCGGAGCCGCGGGGCGGCACGGAGGCGGGGCTGTACCTGTAGGGAGCGCGCCGCGGTGCTTTGATGGAGGTATGACCCTGTTCGTCGGCACGTCGGGGTGGCAGTACAAGGACTGGCGGGGGCTGCTGTACCCGGAGGGCTGTCCCACCCGGCTGTGGCTGGAGGAGTACGCGGCGCGCTTCGCCACCGTGGAGGTGAACAACGCGTTCTACCGGCTGCCGACACGGGAGAACTTCGCCGCCTGGCGGGAACGCGTGCCGCCGGACTTCGTCGTCGCGGTCAAGGCCAGCCGCTACCTGACCCACGTCAGGCGGCTGCGGGACCCCGAGGAACCGGTGCACCGTCTGATGAGCCATGCCGCGGGCCTCGGCCGCCGGCTCGGCCCGGTCCTGCTCCAGCTGCCGCCGACGCTGCGCGCGGACCCGGACCTGCTGGACGCCTGCCTCGGCTGCTTCCCCGCCTCGACGCGCGTGGCGGTCGAACCGCGCCACGACTCGTGGTGGACCCCGCGGGTCGAGGAGGTGCTGCGGTCCAGGGGCGCGGCGCTGTGCTGGGCGGACGTCCTCGGTCGCCCCGCGACGCCGCTGCGCCGCACCGCCGACTGGGGCTACGTCCGCTTCCACCAGGGCCGCGCCCACCCGTGGCCCCACTACGGGCGCCGGTCCCTGCGCACCTGGGTCGACCGGATCGCGACCACCTGGTCCGACCGGCAGGACGTGTACGCCTACTTCAACAACGACCCGGGCGGGGCGGCGGTGGAGGACGCGTCGGCGTTCGCGGTCCTTGCGCACGGTGCGGGGCTGACGGTCACCCGCACCCCGCAGGACCTGCTCACCCGGGGATGACCCGGCGTCCGCGTCCCGGCTACTGCCGGTAGGCCGCCCGCAGGGCGTCGCTCACCGCGGCGAGCGCGGCGTCCTCGCCGAGCCCGAGCCGCCGGACCCGGTCCGCGTACGCCTGCGCGGCCGACGCCGCCTGACGCTCCGCCGCCGAGCCGGCGGCCGCGACGAACGTCCCGTTGCGTCCGCGGGTCTCGATCACCCCGTCCGTCTCCAGCGCCCGGTACGCCTTGGCCACCGTGTTCGCGGCCAGCCCGAGCGCCTCCGCGAGCCCGCGAACCGTCGGCAGCCGGTACCCCACGGGCAGCACCCCCGACCGCGCCTGCGTGGAGATCTGCTCCCGCACCTGCTCGAACGGCGGCGCCTCGGCACCCTCATCGATGTGGATCTGCAAGGTCACGGAGCGATTCTTCCGCACCCGCCGCAAAATGGGAGGCACCCGGCCCGTTCCTCCACGTAGCCTGCGCCCCCATGACTGTGATCGTGCGCGACCTGCGCCCCGACGTCCCGGCCGATGTCGAGGGCTTCGCCCGGGTCCGGCATCTCGCGCTGCCCTTCATGCTGTCCACCCCGCGCTCCGTCGTCCACGGCGTGACCCGGGCCCACCCCGACGCCCATCACCGCGCCCTGGTCGCCGAGCGGGACGGCGAGATCATCGGCACGGCGCAGGTCGGTCTGGCCCATGAGAGCCCGGAGCCGGGCCAGGGCTACGTCAACGTCTATGTGCATCCGGAGCGGCTGCGGCACGGCGCCGGTTCGCTGCTGGTCCGCACCGCGGAGGAACATCTCGCCGCGCTGGGGGCGACGAGGCTGTTCACCTGGGTCCTGGACGCCCCGGCCGACCGCGCCTTCGCCGAGCGCCACGGCTATCGCGCGAGCCGCAGCGCGCACTTCCTGCGCCTCGATCTGGCCGACGGCGCGCTGCCGCCCCTCGCGGACCCGCCGGCGGGCGCCGAACTGCGTACGGCCGCCGACTTCGCGGCCGATCCCCGGCCGATGTTCGAGCTGGACGCGGAGGCGACGTCGGACGAGCCGAGCGACATCGACCACGAACTCACGGACTACGAGGCCTGGCTCGAGGGCACCTGGCACGGACCGCTCCTCGATCTCGACCTGACCTCGGTCGTGGTCGTCGACGGCCGGCCGGTCGCCTTCAGCGCGGCCCACACCGACGGCGGCACCCGCTACGGCAGCGCCATGACCGGCACCGCCCGCGCCTTCCGCGGCCGGGGCCTGGCCAAGCTCGCCAAGAACGACTCCCTGCACCGCGCCCGCGCGGCCGGGTACCGGGAGGCCTACACCGGCAACGACGCGGGCAACGGCCCGATGCTCGCGATCAACAGGTGGTTCGGGTACGAGATCTGCGCCACGGAGGTGCGCCATGCCCGCGAACTCGGCTGAACCGGCCCGCACGGTGGAGGTGGTCCTGGTCAAGGGCGGCCGTACGAAGATCCGTTACCCGGCCGAGCTGCTCGGGGACGACGGCGTCCGGATCTCGGTGCGCGCGCCCTGGGCGGGTGACGCCGCCCGTGACTTCGGCTTCGTGCGCTTCGAGTCGGGCGACGTCTTCACCGAGCACTACTGGCGCGACCGCTGGTACTCGGTGAAGGAGGTCCGCGACGCCCGGGGGGTGTTGAAGGGCTGGTACTGCGACGTCACCCGCCCGGCCGAGCTGTCGGGCACGCGGCTGGTCGTCGAGGATCTCGACCTGGACCTGTGGCGCTCCGCCGACGGCACGGACGTACGCCGGCTGGACGAGGACGAGTTCGCGCTGAGCGGCCTGCCGGCGCGGGACCCGGCAGCGGCGGCCGCCGCCGTCGCCGCCCTGGACGAGCTGGAGGCCCTGGCCCACGACGACGCCTTCGAGGCGCTGCTCGGCTAGGGCCGGTCGTCGAATTCCCGCCTGCCGCGCGGCCCGGCCCTGGGACGGCCTCAGACCACCGCCACCAGGGCGTATCGCTCGTCCTCCACGGCTCTGCCCCACAGCCGGGCGTCCTCCGACAGCCGCTCCACGCGCGCCTGCCCCACCAGCGGCAGCACGAGCGCGAGCAGCCGCTCGGCCGGGATGCCGACCGGACTCGACGTCCCCCACACCCCCTCGACCAGCACGAACCGTCCGCCGGGCCGCACCAGCCCCCGCCAGTGCCGCAGCGCGCGGCCGGGGTCCGGCAGCGTCCACACGACGTGCCGCACGAGGACGACGTCGAAACGCTGCTCCCCCACCGGGGGCGCCACCGCGTCACCGACGAGGAACGCGGCGTCACGTCCGGCGAGCTTCGCGCGGGCCCGGTCCACCATGGCCCGGGACCGGTCGACACCGGTGACGCGGTGCCCCTGCTCGGCCGCGAGCAGCGACAGGCTGCCGGTGCCGCAGCCCAGGTCGAGGACGTCGCGGGCGGGGCCGGGCAGCCACCGGCTCAGTCGCTCCGCCCAGGCGGCCCGGACGTCAGGGTCGCGCAGCCCGTGGTCCGGCTCGTCGTCGAAGCCGGCGGCCGACGCGTCCCAGTCCACGGCGTCCGGCGAGGTCGTACCGTCGTCATCCGTCATGAGGCCCAGCGTGACACCCGCCACTGACAGTCGATTGGTGACACCCGCCACTGACAGGGTGGTACCGATGAGCAACCCTCCCGGAAAGGGTCTGCCTCCGTGACACCACGGGACCCGGCAGGCACTGAAGGAGGCAGCCATGCGCCGACTCACCGTGCACAAGCCCCCGCGCAGGACGGACGCCCGCCGCATCCGCGAGGAAGCCGACGAGCGGACGGCCGAGCGCCCTGAGGTGCGCAAGGACATCGCGCGGACGTGGTGGCCGCAGGGGTGACCGGGCCGGGCGGCCGGCGAGCGGCGCCTGGGCACGGCGGCTTGCGGTGGCCCTGGTCGTGGGGCCCGTCCGTTCACCGGGCCACGGCCTCGTAGCCGTATCTCGGATGGATCCGCCCGTTCTCCGCGTCGACGCGTCGGTGCGGAGCCGGGTCCCGGTCGGTCCGAGCGCACGCGCGTGTGCGTCCTCGGGCGCCTCGATCCTCAGCGCAGTCTGAGCACTCCCTTAAAGCGACCATAAGGATCTCCGCCGATCGCCTCCGGCAGGCGACTTCACGGTCTTCCGGGGCTAGTTTCTGACCGTCCCCCCACGGGATGCCCACCCGGAAATCCCCCGGTGACCGTCACGAGGAGTTCCCCCGTGCCCGGACCCCGCAGGGCCGCCGCGCTCGCCGTCGGTCCGGTCCCGCTCGCCGGGTCGGGCGGTGCCCGGCGCGGTCGCTGAACCCGGACTCCGGGGCCTGACCGGCGGCTCAGGCCGGTCGGGCCCCGGCGGTGCTCAACTGAACACCGACGCGCAGGTGGTGGGCTTGGCCCGGGCCGGATCGAGGGCGTTGGCCACCTCGTGGAAGGCGATCCGGTCGAACAGCCCGATCGCCACGTGCTCCGAGAGGTCGACCGGGCACAGGTCCTGGAGCAGGACGTTGCGCACGTTCGAACCGCTCAGGAACTGGCTGCGGTACGGCGTGACCACCTGGTCGTACTTGGTGGTGATGACGGTGTACCGGACGCCGGGCACGGTGTCGCCGCCCTCGTTGAGCTCGGTGAGGAAGGCGGAACCGGGGATCTGGTCGGCGAGGGCGGGGGTGGCGGCCGAGAGCAGTTCCTCGGCGCCCGGGAAGTACGGCAGCAAATGGGTGAGTCCGCTCAGCGTCGCGCCGTGGTTGGAGGGCGCGAGGCCGATGAGGGCGTTCACCTCGGCTGCTCCGCCGAGGAACCGGAGGTAGTGGCGGGGCATCATGCCGCCCTGCGAGTGCCCGACGAGGTCGACCTCGCCGGCGCCGGTCGCGGCGAGCACCTTGTCGACGAACCGGTCCAGTTGCTCCGCCGACTTGTCGATCGGGCCGAGGCCGTGGAAGAACGGGACACCCGGCAGCTGGCCGTAATCGAGCGAGAAGACGCAGTAACCGCGGTTGGTCAGGTAGGGTGCCAGCCCCAGCCAGTTGTCGACGGAGTTGCCGAAGGTGCCGTGCACCAGGACGACGGGGCGGGGGTGGGCGGTGGAGGGCTTGCAGGAGTAGTCGTTCCAGCCGCCGGACGAGGCCGTGGCGGTGGCGGTGTCGGCCCCATGGGCTGCGGTGGCGGCGGGGAGGGTGGCGGCGACGGCTGCCAGCAGCAGCGCGGCAGCGGATCTGAGCACTCGTTTCCAGGGCAGCATCGGGTGATCTCCTTGCGGCTCAAGGGAGTTGCGATTGCCTTACGCCCTGTGATCCGGATCACGAGGATGCCGTTCACTCGTCAAGTTACGGACGAGTAGTTCAAGTGGGAAGTTACGCGTCAGTAAAAACTCGCAGTGATAACCGGTCATGAGCAGTGCCGTACGGGCCCCTTGGGCGGCCCGGTGCGCGCCGCGCCCCCGCGGGCCGGCGGCCGCGGGGACGCGCCGGGAGTCACGCGGCCAGCGACCCCGGCATCACCGCCCGCGCCCCGAACCTCGCTCGCGCGCGGTCCGCGACCTCCTCGATACGGCGGACCTTCTCGTCCACGGGGTCGAAGGTGAGCTGGTGGGAGGCCTTCTCAGCCGAGGCGAGACCCTCGGCGCGCAGGGCGAGCGCGCGGACCCGGGCACGCTGGAGACCGAGGGACTCGTACATGCCGTACGCCGCCTTCGCCAGCGCCGCCGAGTGGGCCGTGGGTTCCGTGAGGGTGCGGCTGCGGGTGGTGGCGGAGCGGTCGGCGTAGCGGACGGTGAGGGTCAGGGTGCGGCAGACCTTCTCCAGGGCGCGCAGCCGGGCGCCCAGTTCCCCGGCGGCGGCGAGCAGTGCGCGGCGGTGCCGGTCGGGGTCCAGCTCGTCGCGCGAGAACGGTCGTTCGGTGGCCAGGGAGCGGGAGACGGCGTTCGGTACGACGCGGCCGCGGTCGACGCCGTTCGCCTTCTCGTGCAGCTCGCGGCCGGCCGTCGCGCCGATCAGGCGCTGGAGCGTGGACAGCGGCGCGGTGGCGACCCGGCCGAGGGTGTCGAGGCCGTACTCGCGCAGGGTGCGGGCGGTCGCGGCGCCGACACCCGGGAGCGCGGTGACGGGCCGGCCGGCGAGGAACTCCGCGACGGCCGCCGGCTCCCCGGGCACCACACGGGTCACACCGGGCCCTGCGTCGCGCAGCGCCACGCGGGCCAGCATCGGGCCGGGTCCGGCGCCCATCACGCAGTCGTGGTGGGCGAGCGCGCGGACCCGGATCACCGACGCCAGCTCCACCGCGTCCCGCCCGAAGTACCGCTCGGCGCCGCGCAGATCGGCCAGCGCCCCGTCCGGCGGGAGCGCCTCGACGACCGGCGTGAACTCCTCCAGCAGACCGAGCAGCCCCGGCAGGGCCGTCTCGTGCGTCGGCGGCAGCTGGAAACGTACGCAGAGGATGGTCATCCCGCACTCCCCGGACTCTGGTGCCACAACTTCCGTACCTTCGCGGGCGCTTCGCCCGCGGGGCGCAGATCCGCCCACGGATGCAGTTCGTATCCGGTGGGCAGACGGATTCGACGACCGCGCGTCGGATCGCCGTCCGGGGCGTCCCGGCCGTCCGGGGCGTCCGGGTCGTCCGGGCCCCCGACCGGCTCCGCCAGCCGCGCCGCCACCACGTCGAGTCCGCCCTCGGCGCGCAGTTCGACCAGCTCGGCGAGGTTCCAGGCGGCGGAGCCGACCACGCTGAGGCTGCGCGGGCCGCGGCGCTGCACCACTCCGCGCACCAGCAGCAGCCAGGAGTGGAAGACGGTGTGGGCGCAGGCGTCGTGGGAGTCGTCGAAGAAGGCGAGGTCGACCAGGCCCGTACCGTCGTCCAGGGTGCTGAAGATGACCCGCTTGCCGGACCGGACCGGCGGCGTCTGCGTGGCCGCCTTGGCCCCCGCGACCAGCACCGTCTCACCGTGCCGGGCCTCCCGCAGCCGCCGCGCCGACGCCACGCCCAGCTCCTCGAGGAAGGCCCGGTGGTCGTCCATCAGATTGCGTGAGGCGTCCATGGACAGCACACCCAGCTCGGCGCTGAGCCGCTCCGTCGACGAGAGGTCGGGCAGCCCGGCCGACGCGGTCCTGTGCCCCCCGGACAGCGGGAGCTGGCCACCGCCCCGGCTCCGGGCGCCCCGGTGCAGCTCGGTCAGATGCAGTTGCAGATCGCGGCGGTTGGCGCCGAACGCGTCCAGCGCGCCGACCTGCGCGAGCCGTTGGGCGAGCGGCCGGCTCGGCCGCGCCCGCTCCCAGAAGTCCAGCAGCGAGGCGTACGGCTGCCCCTCGGCGACCCGGGCGGCCTCGGCCTCGCTGATGCCGTGCACGTCGGACAGGGCCAGCCGCAGCCCCCACACTTTCGCACCACCCTTTGAATCAGACACCAGTTCGATCTGATGGGTGACGCCCGACTTGTTCACGTCCAGCGGCAGGATCGGCACCCCGCGCCGCCGCGCGTCCGCCAGCAGCAGCCGCTTCGGGTACATCCCGGGGTCGTGCGCGAGCAGCCCCGCGTAGAAGGCGGCCGGATGATGCGCCTTCAGCCATGCCGACTGGTACGTCGGCACCGCGAAGGCGACCGCGTGCGCCTTGCAGAAGCCGTACGACCCGAAGGCCTCGACGATCTCCCAGGTCCGCCGAATCGTTTCCGCGTCATATCCCTTCGCCGCCGCGTGCTGCGCGAACCACACCCCGATCCGGCCCTGCGACCCCGGGTCGGACAGTCCGCGCCGCACCCGGTCGGCCTCGCCGCGCCCGCAGCCGGTCATGATGTCGATGATGTGGATGACCTGCTCGTGGAAGACGACGACCCCGTACGTCTCCCGCAGCGGCTCCTCCAGGTCCGGGTGCGGGTAGCGGATCGGCGCCCGCCCGTGCCGCGCCTCGATGAACGGCCGCACCATGTCGGCGGCGACCGGACCCGGCCGGAACAGCGAGATGTCCACGACCAGGTCGTGGAAGCCGGCCGGCTGGAGCCTGCCGACCAGGTCCCGCTGGCCCGGCGACTCGATCTGGAAGCAGCCCAGCGTCTCGGCGGACCGGATGAGGTCGTACGTCGCCGGGTCGCCGTCCCGCACCGCGTCCAGGTCGACCCGCTCCCCCGTCGCCCGCTCCACCTCCGCCACCGCGTGCGCCATCGCCGACTGCATCCGCACACCCAGCACATCGAGCTTGAGCAGCCCGAGGTCCTCGACGTCGTCCTTGTCGAACTGCGCCATCGGGAAGCCCTCACCGCTGGTCGGCACGACCGGTGTACGAGCCAGGAGGGAGGAGTCGGACAGCAGGACGCCGCAGGGGTGCATGGCGATCCCGCGCGGGAGGGCGTCCAGCCCCTCGACCAGCTCCCACAGCTCGCCGTACCTCTCCTTCTCCCCCGCGAGTCTCCGCAGTTCGGGCAGTTCCTCCAGGGCCGCGCGGGCGTCTCGCGCGCGGATGTGCGGGAAGGACTTGGCGATGCGGTCGATGTCGGCCGGGTCCATGGACAGGGCCGCGCCGACGTCCCGGATCGCGTGGCGGACGCGGTACGTCTCCGGCATCGCGACCGTCGCCACCCGTTCGGCGCCGAACCGGTCGATGATCGCCCGGTAGACCTCCAGCCGCCGCGCGGACTCCACGTCGATGTCGATGTCGGGCAGCACCGGGCGGCGCTTGGACAGGAAGCGCTCCATCAGCAGCCCGTGCTCGACGGGGTCGGCGTGGGCGATGCCGAGGAGGTGGTTGACGAGGGAGCCCGCGCCGGAGCCGCGCGCCGCGACCCGGATGCCCATCCCCTTCACGTCGTCGACGACCCGGGCGACCGTGAGGAAGTAGGAGGCGAAGCCGTGGTGGGCGATGACGTCCAGTTCCTCGTGCATCCGCTCCCAGTACGCGCGCCGGCCGGCGTGGCCGAGCCGCACCATCCCCGCCGCCGCCCGGGAGGCCAGCACCCGCTGCGCGGTGCGCCGCCCGGCGCCGACGAGGTGCGGCTCGGGGAAGTGGACGGAGCCGATGCCGAGGTCGTCCTCGGGATCGACCAGGCACTCGGCGGCGGTCGCCCGCGTCTGCTCCAGCAGCCGGTGGGCGGTGTCGCGCCGGAAGCCCGCGGCCTCGACGATCCGCTCGGCGGCGCGCAGCATGGCGTCGGCGTCCTTGAGCCAGGCCTCGCCGGAGTCCAGTTCCTCGGTGGGGTCGATGGGGACGAGACGGCGGGCGGCGTCCAGCACGTCGGCGACCCGGCCCTGCCCCGGGTCCGCGTACCGGACGGCGTTGCTGAGCACGGGCCGCACGCGCTGCTCGGCGGCGAAGCCGACGGTACGGGCGGCCAGCCGCAGGGAGCCGGGGCCGGTGCCCTCGCGGCCGTGCCAGACGGTCTCCAGGCGCAGGGCGTCGCCGTAGGCCTCCCGCCAGGGAACGAGCAGCCGGGCCGCGCGGTCCGGGCGGCCCGCGGCGAGGGCGCGGCCGACGCCGGAGTCGGGGCCGAGCAGGACGACGAGGCCGTCGCCGTGGTTGGCGGACCGGGGCAGCAGCGGGGCGCCCTCGGCGGTGTGCGCCGCGGTGACGAGTCCGCACAGGTCGGCCCAGCCCCGGGCGCCGTCCCGGGCGAGATAGACGACCCGGGGAGTCGACTCGTCGATGAAGGCACCGCCGCGCACGGGCGTGCGGCGCCTTTCCCGTCGTACCGGCCCGTCGGGCTCGAACCCCTCCACCGCCAGGTTCACGCCGAACAGCGGACGGACGCCCTCCGCGGCGCAGGCCTTGGCGAAGCGGACCGCGCCGCCGAGGGTGTCGCGGTCGGTGAGGGCGAGGGCGTCCATGCCCCGCTCGGAGGCACGCTCGGCCAGCCGTTCCGGATGGGAGGCGCCGTAGCGCAGGGAGAACCCGGAGACGGTGTGCAGATGCGTGAACCCAGGCACACGCACCTCCCGCACTCGCGAGCCGTCACCGGCTATCGAACATCTGTTCCCAACTCTCCCACCCCCACCATAGACCAATTCCCGAACATCTGTGCGACATCGATCGGGGCGTGTCCCACCTGCGCAAACACCGCACATTCCGGGCCGTGGGGGACATGACACAGGCCCGCCCGCACGTCGGGCCCCGGCGCGGCGATCACCGCGCGGGCGGGACCCGGGCGCGTCCGGGCGGAGGCCGCTGTCGGACCCGTCTGACAGCCTGGACGCATGATCCGCACCCTCGCCGTCGAGAACTACCGCTCGCTGCGCCGCCTGATCGTGCCCCTGGACGGACTCAACGTGATCACGGGAGCGAACGGCACGGGAAAGTCGAGCCTGTACCGGACCCTGCGGCTGCTCGCCGAGTCCGCGCGCGGCGGCGCGGTCGGGGCACTGGCCCAGGAGGGCGGGCTGCCCTCGGCCCTGTGGGCCGGCCCGGAGCGGACCGGCCGGGCGGTGCGCGAGGGGCACCATCCGGTGCAGGGCACCGTCCGCTCCGGACCGGTCAGCCTCCAACTGGGCTTCGCGGGCGACGAGTTCGGCTACGCGGTGGACTTCGGGCACCCGACCCCGGCCGGCGGGTCCTCGATGTTCGACCTCGACCCCGAGATCAAGCACGAGTGCATCTGGAGCGGGCCCGTGCTGCGCCCGGCCGCCGTGCTCTCGGAGCGGGCGGGGGCCGCGGTGCGGCTGCGGGGCGCGGGCGGCGGCTGGTCCCGGGCGCACGGGACGCTGCGGCCGTACGACAGCATGCTCGGCGAGCTGGCCGACCCGCAGCACGCGCCGGACGTACTGGCGGTGCGCGAGTTCATCCGGTCCTGGCGGTTCTACGACCACGTCCGCACCGACGCCCACGCCCCGGCCCGCACCGCCCGCATCGGCACCCGCACCCCGGTGCTCAGCGGCGACGGCTCGGACCTGGCGGCGGCCCTGCAGACGATCCGCGAGACCGGCGACGCCGCCGCGCTGGACGCGGCGGTCGACGCGGCCTTCCCGGGCAGCCACGTCACGGTCGACAGCCACGGCGGGCGCTTCGAGCTCGCCCTGCGCCAGCACGGGCTGCTGCGTCCGCTCGGCGCCGCCGAACTGTCCGACGGCACCCTGCGCTATCTGCTGTGGGCGGCCGCCCTGCTGACCCCGCGGCCGCCGTCCCTGCTGGTGCTCAACGAACCGGAGACCAGCCTCCATCCCGACCTCGTCCCGCCGCTCGCCGACCTGATCCTCACCGCCGCCCGGGACACCCAGGTCGTCGTGGTCACCCACGCCCGGCCGCTCGCCGAGGCGCTGGCCAAGGGGGCCCCGGGCCACCGTCTCGACGTCAACGCGATCGAGCTGGTCAAGGAGTTCGGCCGGACGGAGGTGGCCGGCCGGGAAGGGCCGCTGGACGAACCTCTGTGGCACTGGCCGAAGCGCTGAGCGGCCCCCCGGCACGCGGAAGTCCCGCCCCCTCGCGCGCGGGGGCGGGACTCCGTGAAGCGGGGTGCGAGGCGGATCAGCCGATCTCGGTGCCGGTCGCCGACAGGGCCTCGGTCACCGGCTGGAAGAAGGTCTCCCCGCCGGAGGTGCAGTCGCCGCTGCCGCCGGAGGTGAGGCCGATCGCGTTGCTGCCGGAGAACAGCGAACCGCCGCTGTCACCGGGCTCGGCGCACACGTCGGTCTGGATGAGGCCGTTGACGATGTCGCCGTTGCCGTAGTTCACGGTGGCGTCGAGGCCGGTGACGGCACCGGAGTGCACCTGCGTCGTCGAACCGCTGCGGGTGACCTCCATGCCGACCGTGGCCTCGGCCGCGCCCGAGATCGCCTGCGTGGAGCCGTCGTAGAGGTTGACCTCGCTCGGGTGGTCCACCTCGGCGGTGTACTTGACGAGACCGTAGTCGTTGTCCGGGAAGCTGGAGGCCTCGTTCTCACCGATGACGGTGCCGGACGAGTCCGACCAGGTGGAGATGCCCTCGGTGCAGTGCCCGGCGGTCAGGAAGAACGGTTCTCCTCCCTTGACCACGTTGAAGCCGAGCGAGCAGCGGCCGCCACCGCCGGTGATCGCGTCACCGCCGGCGACGAAGGGCTTGAACTCACCCTTGGTGCGCTGGAGTTCCGCGGTGCCGCCGAGCTCCTCGACGACGCCGGTCAGCTTCTTCCACTCGGCCGCCGACACCGTGCGGTCGGCGGTCACGACGATCTTGTTGGTGGTCGGGTCGGTCACCCAGGAAGTGCCGGGGATCGTCGCGTCCTGCTTGAGCGTCGTGCGGGCGCCCTTGAGCTCGGCCAGGGAGTTCTCGACGATTCTGGCCCTGGCCCCGGCCTCCTGGACCAGTCGGGCGGCGGCCTCGTCGAGCACGTTCACCACGAGGCTCTTCGCTTTCGCGTCGTAGTACGTTCCCGCCGCGTCCGTGCCGAGGTCCTGGTCGAGCGTCGAGGCGAGCTTTCCGGCCGACAGGGCCGACAGCGTCTTCAACTCGGGGGTGTCCGGCGCCTCGCTGGCGTTCGCACTCTGGAAGGTGACACCCGCGGCCACCAGTGCGGCGATACCCGCACCTGCCACGGCGGCCCGCCGCCTGGGTATGCGTCGGTGCTTCAACTCACGTCCTCCTGTGGGGGGTCCGGTCCGTACGGCTGTGGGGGCCTTACGAACCGGGAGGGTTGTGGACTGGACGTCCACTATTCCGACCCTCACAGGGAGCACACAAGGTCCAGTTCAGGACGCGCGTACGACAACTGCCGTGCGCCCCGTACGCCTTGTGTCGTTTGAATGTCCACGGTCACGGCGGGTGTGATTCGCAGTGCAAACACTACGCGCGAGTAACCGGTATGCGCTGAGTGAGGTTTAGTCCTGTCCTGAATTCGACTCTAGGAAGCGGGTTCCTCACGCGCCTCGGCGACCGGCGGTTGCTCCCGCACCGATTGCGCGGGCTCGACGGACGCCCGGGGAGGCGGCGCGGGCGCGGCCGGCTGAGCCCTCTCCAGGAAGCGCAGCAGCTCGACCGGGAAGGGCAGCACGAGCGTCGAGTTCTTCTCGGCCGCGACCGCCACCACCGTCTGCAGCAGCCGCAGTTGCAGCGCGGCGGGCGTCTCGGACATCTCCTTCGCCGCCTCGGACAGCTTCTTGGACGCCTGGAGCTCGGCATCGGCGTTGATGACCCGGGCCCGCCGCTCCCGGTCCGCCTCGGCCTGGCGGGCCATGGAGCGCTTCATGGTCTCGGGCAGGGAGACGTCCTTGATCTCCACCCGGTCGATGGTGACGCCCCACTCCACGGCCGGGCTGTCGATCATCAACTCCAGGCCCTGGTTGAGCTTCTCGCGGTCGGACAGCAGGTCGTCCAGATCGCTCTTGCCGATGATGGACCTCAGCGAGGTCTGCGCCATCTGCGAGACGGCGAACCGGTAGTCCTCGACACGCACGATGGCGTCGGCCGGTGAGGTCACCTTGAAGTACACGACCGCGTCGACCCGCACCGTGACGTTGTCCCGGGTGATGCCCTCCTGGGCGGGCACCGGCATCGTCACGATCTGCATGTTGACCTTGCGCATCCGGTCGACGAACGGGACGACCAGCGTGAACCCGGGTCCGCGCACCTCGGGCCGCAGCCTGCCGAGCCGGAAGACCACACCGCGCTCGTACTGCTTGACGACCCGCGCCGCCGCCGAGACGTACACCGCCCCGGCGAACACGAGGGTCGCTCCCGCCGCCACCAGCTCCTCGACCATCACGGCCCCCAGAGTCCGAAGTGGGCGCAGGCGGGTGCTCGACCGCCGCGTCCGCGCGCGTCCTCGCTGCGTCCTTCGACGGTAACTCCGTCCCCCGCACAAGGGCGAGCCCCCGCACGGCTGTTGCGTGTGCGGGGGCTCGTCGTGCTGCCGACCGGAGTCGTGCCGTACGGGTGCCGGTGGTACGGGCCGGCCTAGTAGACGCTGACGCCGTAGGCGCTCAGGGCCTCCGTGACGGGCTGGAAGAAGGTCGTACCGCCGGAGGAGCAGTTGCCGCTGCCGCCGGAGGTCAGACCGTAGGCGACGCCGCCGCTGCCGTACAGCGAACCGCCGGAGTCGCCGGGCTCGGCGCAGACCGTGGTCTGGATCAGGCCGGAGACGATGTCGCCGCCGCCGTAGTTCACGGTGGCGTTGAGCGCGGTGACCCGGCCGCTGTGCGTGCCGGTGGTCGAACCGTCACGGATGACGGTGGTGCCCACGCTGGGCGTCGCGGCGCGGGTGATGTCCACACCGTTGGCCGTGCCGGGCCGGCTCACGGAGCCGGAGTAGCGCACGATGCCGTAGTCGTTGCCCGGGAAGCTGGAGCCGGCGGTCGAGCCGATCACCGTGGTCCGGCCGGAGTTGGAGTACCAGGTGCCCGCGCCGTCGGTGCAGTGACCGGCGGTCAGGAAGTATTCGGTGCCGTTGCTGGCGCGGACGTTGAAGCCCAGGGAGCAGCGCCAACTGCTGGCGTAGATGGCGTCGCCGCCCTGGATGAGCTTGCTGAACTTGCCGGGGGTGCGCTTGATCGTGAGCGCGTCGGCGTTGCCGCCGGCCTGCTCCTTGATCTTCGCTATCTCGGCCTGCGACACGGTGCTGTCGGCCGTCAGGAGCACCCGGCCGGTCTTGCTGTCGACGGCCCAGGCGGTGCCCGGGACGTCGGCCTTCAGCACCGAGGCGCTCGCGCTCTTGAGCTCGGCGGAGCTGAAGGTGGTGGGGGTGTCGGCCGCGTTCGCGCTGGGGATCGCGATCGCGGCGGCGGCCACGAGGCCGGTGGAAACGGCGATCAGCCGAGTCCGTCTCGAGAAGCCGCTACGGGGGGTGGTGCGCTTGATCCTCACTTTTCGTCCCTCCACGGGGAGTAGGGGGCCCGGTCGTGGGGTTGCGGGCCCGTGAGGCGCAGCCAGCGGCATGATCGTCCGGATTCCGAACACGACGTGCCCCTGACAAGCGCTGAGGGGGAGTATTCGGTGGCACGGCCGACGGGCGCAAGGGCGCCTTTCGGCCGTCAATCTTTGAACAAACCTTGGCCCGGCCCCTGCCGACCCACCGTCAGAACACGTCGCCCTCCCTCGGTTCGGCCACCGTGCCGCGGGCCGCCCGGCGGCGGGAAGGGGCGGTCGAGCGCGTTTCTCGACGCGCACCGTGCGCGGGCCCGCTCACGGTATGAACCGGCACCGCACCGGCCGGACGCGGACGGTGCGGTGCGGCCCGGATCTCACCGAACCACCGCCGGGGCCTCGGCCTCGGGTCGAAATCCCGTACACCGCGGACGCCTTCACGGACCGGGACGGACGCCCGCCGCCCACCGCGCCCAGCCCACGGGATCCCGGCTGACGATGTGCCGCGCCCACCCCACGCAGGGCTCGCCGTCGAGGGGCAGGCCGTCCACGCCGGGGAGCACCCCGTCGCGGCCGGCGGGCCGGACCCCCGGATGTCCAGAAGTCGCCCCTACGGCCGGACACCCGAGCCCGGCGGGAGCCCGGCCCCGTGCGGCGGCCGGGCCGCCGCGCGAGCGGTGTGCCGGCGTGCGGACGGCGTCCCGGTACGGCGCCGGTGCCGCCGCGCTCAGCGACCGGCCGCGCCGGCCGTCCCACGGCCGGGCTCACGGTCGTCAGCAGTTGCAGCCGCAGTCGCACCCGTCGCAGCCGCACTTGTCACAGCAGTTGCAGCAATCGCAGCACCCTTCACAGTTGCCGCAGTCGCAGTCGCAGTTGTTGCACAGCCCTTCCTTGCGCTCACCGGTCCACGGATCGTCGTACTCCCCGCAGCACAGCTGGCACGTGCAGGCCAGTCCCAGCCACACGGCGCATCCCGCGAGCAGTCCGCGCCGGTCACGCCGGGGCGGGCCCGGGGGCGGCGGCGCGCCCGGCCCGGCCGGTCCGCCGGGCGGTGAGTACGGTCCGTACAGCTCCGGCCGATGGCCGCAGGACGCGCTGCCGAACGCCCGCTCGACGGAGGAGGGCAGTTCGTGGACCAGCAGCCGGTGCGCCAGCCTGCCGTTCGCGCCCGGCTTGCCCGGCTCGGCCTGCGATCCCCAGGTCACCTCACCCAGCGCGAGCCGTATCCCGTGCACGGCGTCGTCGGCGAGCCGACGGGCCTCGGTGAGCGAGGTGCCCGTCGCGGTGAGCGGGTTCCAGGCACCGGACGCGGTGTCGGCCTCCCTGTCCTCCACCGCGTCCAGCAGGTGCGCCAGCCGTCCGAAGAGGCGTCCGGCCTCGGCGAGCGGCTCGGCGTTGTCCGGCCGGCCCGCCAGGACCGCGGTGTGCGCGAAGGCGGCGGAGGTGGCGGTCTCGGTCGGCTCGGTGACGGTCAGCAGGGGTGTGCCGATCCCCGCGAGCGCCTCGACGTCCGACTGCCGGTCCACCGCGTCGACGAGGACGCCGGTGTCGAAGCCCACGCCCGCTCCGCCGCGCGCGCCCGCACGCCCCCAGCTCTCCGCCACCCGGCGGGCGGCGAGCGCCACCGGTCGGCGGGCCAGCAGCCCGTCCCCGTCGGCGACATGGTCGCGCACCTTGGCGGAGGCGAGCACCAGCGAGACGGCGGCGGCGAGCCGCGCGCCCTCGCCTCGGGCGACGGACGCGGTCCGCATGCCGCGCAGCGGACAGGGCCCCGCCGTACGCCGCCACCCCTCGGCGACCGCCCCCTCCGCCTGAGCCTCCGTCAGAACGGAGATGAGCAGCCCGTCGTAGTTCGTCGCCACCCGGGCGAACTGCCCGTGGTCACTGCGCAGCGCGAGGCACAGCCCGCACAGATGCGCCATCCACTGGGTTCTGAGCCGTTCCCCCAGCCGATGCCGGCACGGCCTGACGATTCCGAACATGGCGACCCCCCGAGATGCGTACGGCGCTGAGCGGCGGCATCGTATCGACTGATCTTCACATCGGGCTGCCCTCTTGCGTCACCCGTCCGCCCCACCGCTCACCCGGACGCCGAGAAGAATCGTATTTCACTCACAGTCAGCAGCCGGGCTCGGCAACACCCTTGCCACAGCCGGGCTCTCGACGTATTCGCTGTGCACCAGTACCGTCACAAACCCCCCGCGCGGCGTCTATCCACTTGGCGCGCCGTCCGCATCATGGATGACCATAGGGATGCGGAAAGCAGAAAGACCGCTGTGAGAGGAGGCGTCCATGGGATCGGTGCGCAAGGCGAGTGCGTGGCTCGGCCTCGTCGACGACAACGATGACGAGCGTTACTACGACGACGACACCTACGAGGAACCCGAGTCCGGGGACGCCTGGGTCACGGACCCCCGGGTGAAGGTGGCCACCGACACGGCCGAGGAGGTGGGCCGTCGCATCGGCACGGTCACGCCGGACAGCTTCCGGGACGCACGCGCCATCGGTGAACTCTTCCGGGACGGCGTCCCCGTGATCATGAACCTGACGGCCATGGAGCCCGCCGACGCCAAGCGCGTGGTCGACTTCGCGGCCGGCCTGATCTTCGGGCTGCGCGGCTCGATCGACCGTGTGTCCAACCGCGTGTTCCTGCTGTCCCCCGCCGACACGGAGATCATCAGCGGGGACTCCGCCGCCCGCCGTGAGGACGGCTTCTTCAACCAGAGCTGAGGCAGGGCCGCTCACCGGTCCGCCCGAACGGTGGACGGCTCACCGTCACCGGAAGGCGTCGACCCCGGTGAGCGCCTTGCCCAGCACGAGTTGGTGCATCTCGACGGTGCCCTCGTAGGTGAGCACGGATTCGAGATTGGTCGCGTGCCGCATCACCGGGTACTCCAGGGAGATCCCGTTGGCACCGAGGATCGTCCGGGCCGTACGGCAGATGTCGATGGCCTCCCGCACGTTGTTGAGCTTGCCGAAGCTGACCTGTTCGGGACGCAGCCGGCCCGCGTCCATCCGCCGCCCCAGATGATGGGCGAGCAGAATCCCCTTGTGCAGTTCGACCGCCATGTCGGCGAGTTTGGCCTGGGTGAGCTGGAAGCCCGCGATGGGCCGCCCGAACTGCTCCCGCGTCCTCGCGTAGTCGACGGCGGTCTCGAAGCAGGTCCGCGCCGCGCCCATGGCGCCCCAGACGATGCCGTACCGGGCGTGGGACAGGCAGCTCAGCGGACCGCGCAGGCCGGTCACGTCCGGCAGCACGGCGTCGGCGGGCAGCCGGACGTCGTCGAGGATCAGCTCGCTGGTGACGCTGGCCCGCAGCGACCACTTGTGCCGGATCTCGGGCGCGGAGAATCCGGGGCTGTCCGTCGGGACGGCGAACCCGCGCACCCCGTCCTCGGTCTGCGCCCACACCACGGCCACGCCCGCGACGGACCCGTTGGTGATCCACATCTTGCGCCCGTTGAGGATCCAGTCACCGCCGTCCCGCTTGGCGTAGGTCCGCATCGAGGCGGGGTCGGACCCGTGGTCGGGCTCGGTCAGTCCGAAGCAGCCGATGACGTCCCCGGCGGCCATGGGCGGCAGCCACCGCAGCTTCTGCTCCTCGGAGCCGAACCGGTGGATGGCGTACATGGCGAGCGAGCCCTGCACGGAGACCAGGGAGCGGATGCCCGAGTCGGCGGCCTCCAGCTCCAGACAGGCCAGGCCGTACTGCACGGCACTGGCTCCGGCGCAGCCGTACCCGCTCAGCGACATCCCGAGGGCGCCGATCGCGCCGAGTTCCCGGGCCAGTTCGCGGATCACCGGCAGCTCGCCGGTCTCGTACCACTCGGCGACGTACGGCAGCACCCGGTCCGCGGCCCAGCCGCGGACGGTGTCCCGCACGGCCAGGTCCTCGGGCTCCAGGAGCTCGTCGATCCCCAGCGGATCGGTCGGATCGAACGGGGGCAACTTCGAGGTCGCGGACACGGACCACCCTCCGGCAGCTCAAAACTAGTGCCGTGGCAGGCAACGTTCGCCCGTCAAGGAGCGGCGTCCGGTGCGTGCTCTCGGTGTACCGGCCGGAAGTCCTCGTACTGGACGTACTCGGGCTTTCGGCCGGTGCGGCGAGAGGGCGTGCCGGGCGTCGCGACGGGGCGAACGTTGCCTGCTGCGGCACTAGCACCGCTAGGCACGGACTGGATGCCGACGTTACGAGGCGGCCGCCCGCACGTCCACCCCGGCGCGGCGCGGCGCCGCGGCACGACGGTCCACAGCGGGGATCGTGCCACCGCCGCGGCGTCCGGTCACCACGACACGGTCCGGCCGGCCCACACCCCGGGCGGCGAGGCGGTCACGGGCGGGCGTGGGTGGGCAGGGGGCGGGCGGCCTCCCGCGGCGCCGGCACCTCGACCTCCCCCACCTCGCAGTGCATCAGCCGGGGCAGCCGCAGCGCCATCGCCGCGCCCATGAGCAACAGTCCCGCGCTCACCAGCAACGTCACATGCAGACCGTGCACGAAGCAGTCCCGGGCCGCCCTCCGCAGGGCCTCGCCCGCCGTTCCGCCGAGCCGGTCGGCGACGGCGTAGGCCTCCCCCAGCGAATGCCCCGCCGCGGCCGAGGCCGACGCCGGAACGCCGGGCACCGAGGTGAGTCCGGGCGTGTACGCCGCGTTCATCACACTCCCGAGCAGCGCGATCCCGATCCCGGCCCCGAGTTGGTACGACGTCTCACCGATCGCCGCCGCGCCACCGGCCTGTTCCGGCGGCGCCTCGCTCAGCATCGACTCGTACGCCCCGAACAGCGTGGTCTCCAGCCCGAACCCGAGCAGCACGAAGCCGGCCAGCAGCAGTCCCGGGTTGTCGTGCCGTCCCATCGCGGTCAGCAGGACCACCGCGAAGGCCGTCAGGCAGAACCCGGCGGACACCATCCGCCGGGGCCCGAACCGCCGCAGCATCCGCGCTCCCAGCAGCCCCGCCGCCATCGCGGCGACGGTCAGCGGGAGCAGCCGCAGCCCGGTCTCCAGCGGCGACAGGCCGAGCACCAGTTGCAGGTACTGCGCCGCGATCAGCTCCAGGCCGACCAGCGCGAGCATCGCCAGCACGATGCACCCGACGGACGTGCTGAACGCCGGCCGGGCGAACATCCGCAGGTCGATCAGCGGATGCTTGCGCCGCCGCTGCCGGCGCACGAACAGGACCAGCAGCGCCGCGCCCAGCACCAGCGGCACCACGGTGAACGCGCTGTCCGCCGGCTCGCCGCCGCCCAGCCGCTTGACGCCGAGCACCACCCCGAACAGTCCGGCCGCCGCCATCAGCGCGCCGACCACGTCCCAGGGGCCGTCCCCCGCACCCGTCGACTCGGGCAGCAGAATTCGCCCCACCGGCAGGCTGACCAGCATCAGCGGGATGTTGACGAGGAAGACCGACCCCCACCAGAAGTGCTCCAGAAGGAATCCGCCGAGCAGGGGCCCGACCGCCGCGCCCACCGCGGCCACCGCGCTCCAGACACCGATCGCGACCGCCCGCTCGCGCCGGTCGGGGAACACCTGCCGCAGGATCGACAGCGTCGCGGGCATGATCATCGCGCCGCCGACCCCGAGCAGCGCCCGTGCCGCGATCAGGACCTGGGCGGTGTCGGCCACGGCCGCCATGGCGGAGGCGACACCGAACAGGGTGTAGCCGAGCAGCAGGACCCGTCTGCGGCCCACCCGGTCGCCGAGCGTGCCGAACAGGATCAGCAGCGAGGCGCAGACGAGCGGGTAGACGTCGACGATCCAGAGCAGCTCTATGGCGCTGGGCTTGAGATCCTCGGTGACGGCGGGCACCGCCACGTGCAGCACGGTCGCGTCGACCGCGACCAGCAGCAGGCTGGCGCAGAGGACCACGAGGACGACCCAGCGGTTGGCACCGGCCCCGGCCGCCCGCCGGCGCAGCCCGACAGCGCCCGTGGTCGTCCCGGACATTCACGTACCTCCCAGAAGTTCCCTCGCCTCGGCGGGCTCACGGGGGTGGGGACTCCCCCGCGTCTCGACCGGAGAGGAGCGGTGCTCCCCGGCGCGCGCAACGTGCGGCGAGTGACACGTCAGCGTACGCGAGTCGCCGCCGGACCCGAGTGGCGGACGTCTCATACATTCGGCGCAACGGTGTGGCATGCGCCACTACCCCGCATGCCGGCGCCCACACCGCCGACCGGCCGGTTGGACGGTCCGTCGATAATCGAGCCCGTGACCGATCTTGAAACGCCTGTGGCACGAAGCGGCGCCGCCGCCCTGCGCCGGGCGGCCCCCGCCCTCCTCGGGTACGCGGCCGTCCGGGCGCTCGGACTGCTGGCCCTGGCCGTGTGGAGCGCCGCGCGCGACAAGAGCGCGTACACGCTGCTGACCGCCCGCTGGGACGCGCTCTGGTACACCAGGGTCGCCGAGCTGGGCTACGGCTACGAGGTGCGCCTGCCGAACGGCGACGTCCACTCCAACCTCGCCTTCTTCCCGCTGCTGCCCTGGCTGGAGCGGCTGCTGCACGCGGTGACCCCGATGTCCTACGCGGACGCCGGGTTCGCCGTCTCCCTGACCGCCTCGCTCGCGGCGGCCTGGGGGATCTTCGCGGTGGCCGACCATGTGTACGGCCGGCGGGCCGGGGTCTGCGCGGTGCTGCTGTGGGCCGTGCTGCCGGTCGGGATCGTGCAGTCGATGGCGTACAGCGAGTCCCTGTTCACGGCGCTCGCCGCCTGGTCGCTGTACGCGGTGCTCACCGGCCGCTGGGTCACGGCCGGCTCGCTGGCCCTGCTCGCGGGGCTCACCCGGCCGGTGGGGCTCGCCGTGGTCGCGGCGGTGTGGGCGGCGGCGATCGCCACGTTCGTCCGGGACCGGCGCGTTGCTCCATCCGCGCGACAGCGAAGCGCGGCCTCCCCCGGCGGCGCACACGAGTTGCCGCACGCCCTCTCCCCGGCCGCCGCCCCCTCCACCGCGGGCGCGTCCGTCGGGCGGCGCGCCCTCGGCATGCTCGTCGCGCCCCTGGGAGCCGCCGGGTACGTCCTGTGGGTCGGCGCCCACACCGGCGGGGGCCCGCTCGCCTATCTCGACGTCCAGGCGGGCTGGCGCAACGGCTTCGACGGCGGCTACGCCTTCGCCCGCTTCATCGGCGAGAAGTTCACGTCGTTCCCGTCGGCGGCGGCCGGGGCGGGCCTGATCGTCGGGGTCGGACTGGTGATCTGGCTGTACGTCGTCTGTGTACGGCAGCGCCAGCCGCTTCCGCTCCTGGTCTACGCCGGGGTCGTCACCGCGCTCGCCCTGTGCGCGTCGAGCTACTTCGGCTCCAAGCCCCGCCTGCTGATGCCGGCCTTCCCGCTGCTGCTGCCGCTCGCGATCGCCCTGGCCAGACTGCGCACGACCGCGTGCGCGCTCGTCGTGGGCGGTATCGCGGTGGCGTCGGCGGTGTACGGGGCGTTCTGGCTGAACGGCTCCGGTCCGCCGTGACCAGGCGTTCGGCCATTCGGTGTTCCCATGGGGAAATCCGTCCCATGACCGGGTGAACGCATTCATAAGCATGCCGAAACAGTGATCCACGGAACGGTCAAAGGAATTGAAGGGAACGGCGCCCGCGGATAGCAGAATCCTTGGAAATAAACCCCCGCTTGAGAGTAATCCCACATCACATCGTCATTACAACCGCAGTGATTCGGCGAGGAACTCAGCTCACTCGCTGTAACGTCGATTGCGTGCGTACCGAACCAAAGCCGACCCGGCTCGACCGGATCTTCGCCCGACTGGACCGCGAACCCGTGCGGCCGGTCCTCGACGTGCCGCGCATGACGCGGCACCGGGTGGTGCTCTTCGGCGCGACGCTCTCCTTCTACCTGACGATCGTCCTCGCGGTGGTGACCACCTCGTGGCTCGTCCGGTTCGACTGGCAGGCGATGCTGTTCCGGCCCTACCAGCAGTGGCCCGGGATCCACGCCTTCCTGGACTACTGGGTCGTCCTCGGGCAGCGCGGCCCGACCGCCGTGATGGTCGCCGCCTGGCTGGGCTGGCGCTGCTGGCGGCAGCACACGCTGCGGCCGTTGCTGGCCTTCGGCGCCGCGCTGCTGTTGCTGAACGTCACCGTGGGAGCCGTGAAGTACGGTCTGGGCCGCTCCGGCCCGCACTACGCGACCGAGGTCGGCTCCAACGAGATGTGGCACTGGTTCCAGGCAGGCAGTGACATATTTCCCTCGGGGCACACCGCGAACGCGGTCGTGACCTGGGGCATCCTCGCCTATCTGGCGTCCACGCCGCGGGCCCGGCGCTGGCTGTCCGCGCTGTCGGCCGTGCTGTCGCTCAGCGTCGGCCTGACCACCGTCTACCTCGGCACTCACTGGCTGAGCGACGTCCTGCTGGGCTGGGCCGCGGGGCTGCTGATCCTGCTGGCGCTGCCGTGGTTCGAGCCGGTGATCGCCACGGCCGAGGCCTGGATCCTGGTGCTGCGCGACCGCTGGCTCGCCGCCGTGCGGCGCACCGCGCCGCGGTCGGCGCCCGCCCCGGTCGAGGCTCCCGTCGCGGTCACCCCGTGCCCGACGGCCGACGAGGAGCCGGCACCCGTGCGCGAGACGATCCCCCAGTCGGCGGCCCGCGCCACCCGAGCGCCGGCCTACCTGGCCCCCGGTCCGCACAGCACCCGTTCGGAACGCACCCCGGTCACCCCCGTGGGCAGCCGCCGGCCCCCGCATCCCGAGCGCCACCCGCGCGGCTCCGCCCCGGCGGCCCGCCCCGTCACGGGCGCCTGACCGGCCGCTCGGCACACACGGCGAAGGCCCCGGTTCCACACCGGGAACCGGGGCCTCGCTCTGCCGCGCCGGACGGGTCAGCCCTTCCAGGAGCGGGCCACCGCTCCGTCCCTGACCTCGAAGTTCAGCCGCCCCACGCGGTACTCCATCGTGATGATCGCCCCGGGCGGCAGCGACCGCACGGTCGACCAGCCGCGTTCACGCGCGAGCCGTTCGGCCGCGGCCTGTTCGAGGCCGACGTACGCCTCGGGACGGTCGTCGGGTTCCCTGGGAGGTGTCGGAATGGGTGCCATGCCGCCACGCTAGGCGCTGGACGGCGGCCGGGGAAGGCACAGCCGTGCACCGTGGGTCACTGGTCCCTCTGCGGTCACGCTTCTGTCACAGGATCACGACACGCGTTTCGGTGGAACTCCGTCACTCCAATGGACGGATCGGTACGCCGTACGCAGGCATTCGAACGTAATTCCCGTGCGGGGTGACCACTCTTCGAATTGCTCCGCGAAAAGTTCCGGCAGGATCGCCCGCGACCCCCATTCCTTTCCGATTCCGGGCGGCCGGGCACGGGGCCGGGCGACACAGGAAATGCACGTCTCCCCCACAGACTCTCCGTACGCCCCCTGCCGCGGCCCCCGCCCGGCGGGCAGCGTCGCGACGGCTCGCGGGCGCCCGTGGCGCGGACCCGGCGCACCCGGCGCACCCGGCGGACTCGGACGACTTCACGACGCCGCCCGGGGTCCGCTCCGACTCCCCGGCGTACGCCCTGCGCCGTCCGCGGGGCGCCGAGCCGCGTCGGCGCCCCGTTCGAGAGCCCGGCTCAGGCGGTCCCGTGCCGTCCTGATCGACTCCGACAGTCCGGCCGGCTCCAGCACCTCGAACTCGAAGCCCATCAGCATCACGTGGATGACCATCACGTCCGAACTCGCGGCGCCGGTGCGCAGGATGCAGGCGTCGTCGCCGTCGGCCTCCAATGTCCCGGCGGAGGGCGAGATGCGCTCCGCGGCCTCCTCGACGGGCACCAGCAGCCGGACGGCGGCCCGGGTCGGGTACGCGCGCGTGGAGACACCTTCCGACACGTAGGCCGCCAGGTCCTCGGCGGGCGGGGTGCGCGGCGCGAAGCGCGGCCCGTGCGGCGGCTTCGGGACGATGCGGTCGACCCGGAACGTACGCCAGTCGTCGCGGTCGAGGTCCCAGGCGACCAGGTACCAGCGGCGCTCGGTGCACACCAGCCGGTGCGGTTCGACGGTACGGCGGACCAGGGCAGCTCCGGCGGTCCCCCCGCCCGGGGCCGGTGCGGACGGGCCGCGCTCGGCGTAGTCGAAACGCAGCCGCTCGGCGTCCCGGCACAGGCCCGCCAGCTCGGTCAGCACGGCCGGGTCCACGGCCGCCTGACGCCCGCCGTGCAGCATCGGCACGGTGAAGGCGTTGAGCGCGCCGACCCGGCGGCGCAGCCGGCCGGGCAGCACCTGTTCCAGCTTGGTGAGGGCCCGCACCGAGGACTCGCCGATGCCGTCGATGCCCTGGCCGGCGGCCGTGCGCAGCCCGACGGCGACCGCGACGGCCTCGTCGTCGTCCAGCAGCAGGGGCGGCAGTTCGGCGCCCGCGCCCAGGGTGTAGCCGCCGCCGGTGCCGGGGCTGGCGTTGACCGGGTAGCCCAGCTCGCGCAGCCGGTCGACGTCACGGCGCACGGTGCGCGGGGTGACGCCGAGGCGGTCGGCCAGTTCGGCGCCGGACCAGTCACGGTGGGCCTGGAGCAGCGAGAGCAGGCGCAGGAGGCGTGCGGAGGTTTCCAGCATGGGCCGAGTCTGCCAGCCGTTGCGGACAGGGACGGTCCTGAAGGATCAGGGGTCGTACGCCAGCATCGGGACCTCGAAGCAGGTGCTGTTCATGTCCCCCTGGGAGACCCAGCCCCGGCCGTCCTGCCAGCGGGCCACCGACAGACAGTTCGTACGGGTCCGCGGCGGCTCGGGCAGCGGCCGGAAGGTCACGGGCAGCAGCAGGCCGCCGGCGGTGTAGCCGTCGCCGCGGGCCACCTGGCGGTCGAGGCACGCGCGCGTGACATCGGTGCCGGCGCAGGACCGGGCGGCGTCCGTGAACCACTTCGCCGCCGCCCACCCCTCCAACTGCCACTGGGAGCGGGCCGGCAGGCCCTCGGTGGCGTCGCGGAACTCGCGTACGCCGGGGTGCCCGGTGTCCTGGTGGTTGCGGCTGGCCCCGGTCGCCCACAGGGCGTTGCGGCAGCGCGGGGCGTCCCGGTAGTCCTCGGCGACGGTGGACGTCCAGTTCTGCACATTGGTGACCTTGGCGGTGACCTCGGCGCCGACGTCGTCCATGGCCTCGCACAGACGGGCGTTGCCGTGGGCGTCGATGGCGTCGAAGACCAGGTCGGCGCCCTGCTGTTTCAGGTCGGCGGCGACGGCCCGGAAGTTGGGCAGCACGAAGTCGACCTGCTCGGTGACGACCTGGTAGCCCTCGGCCCTCAGGCCGCGTTCGATAAGCCGCGCGTAGGCCGCGGACGCGGACTGGTTGTAGGAGACGACCGCGGCCGTCCGGGCGCCGTGCTCGCGCTTGAAGTAGCGGTACACCTCCGTGCCGCCGTACAGCTTCCCGTCCCAGCCCGCTCTCCCCTGCCGGGGTGCCTGGCTGCCGTAGATGCCGTAAAGGTGCGGGTGGGTGTCGTAGGCGGCGCCGATGGGCTGGCCGCCGATGTCGGGCACACGCGCGCGGGAGACGAGCGGGGCGCCGGCGTAGTCCAGGGCCGAGGTGGCGACGAGGGCGACGACCCGGTCCTCGTCGATCAGCTGCCGCACGCACTCGTTGTTGCCGACGCCGCTGCCGCCGTCGTCGCACAGGCGCACCTCGACGCGGCGGCCGTCGATGCCGCCGCGCGCGTTGAGGTGGTCGAAGTAGGCCTTGGCGCCGTCGCGCGGGCCGGTGAAGGCGTCGCCGCCGACCGGGCTGGTGGCGCTGGTGATGATGCCGACGCGCAGCGGGGCCGCGCCGTGCCCGGTGGGCGCGGCGCGGTCCTCGAAGTCGCTCTCGGGCAGCCGGCTGCCGCAGGCCGTGCCCAGCAGGAGCAGCGCCGCCGCGGCGGCGGCCTCAGCAACCCGGCGCCGGCGTCGCATCGCCGGTGCCGTTCAACGCGACGAGTCCGCACAGGGTCTTGACCGACACCTTCCAGGTGCCGTCCTGCTCGACCGCGGTTCCGGCGGCGTCCGGCAGGGCGGTGGCGCCCTGAAGCGTCAGCGTGTAGGTCACGTTCGCCCCGGTCGCCGAGGTGAACTCGACCCGGTCGACCTCCGCCCCCACCTGGGCGCCGCGTTCGTCACCGCTGAACGCCCGCAGCACCGGCGCCATCCGGTCGCCGTTCTCCAGGAAGTCCTGCTTGGCCTCCAGGGGCGTGTCCGGGTCGAAGAACCGCTCCCAGTTCCGCCTGATCTCCTGTTCGGCCGCGCCCGTGTCGGCGGGCGCGCCCGCCCCGGCGCCCGACGGTTGCGTACGCTCCACGCTCGGCGTCGGAGGGGGGCCGTCACCGCCGCCGCCCTCGTCGTCGCTGCACGCCGCGAGGGCCGGGGCCAGGAGGAGGAGCAGGGCCACCGCAGGCGCCGCCCTCCGCCCTCTCGCCCGGGGAACGCGTCCCTGCGCGTGCCGTTGCCCGAGGTCGCTCCCGAGAACCATCTGGCTCACCACCGGGTGTCCGTCCGGGCGGTGCGCGCCCGGTTCTTTCAGGGTCGGCTTCCAGAAGGCATAGTGCAGGCAATCGGCAGAGTTGGACATACAGCCAGACACACGACGTGTGGGAGCCGGCGATGACAACAGCCCGACCAGCCCGTCCCGTCCCACCGGCCCGACCGCGGACGGCGCACCCCGTCCTGTGGGCCGGCTGGGCCGCGCTCTCGGCCGGCGCGGTGCTGTGCGTCCTCGGCTGGTACGGCGTGTCCGGAGAGCGGTTCGCGGAACGTCAACTGCCCTATCTGGCCTCGTGCACGGTTCCCGGCGCCGCGCTGATCGTCGCCGGGTCGGTACTGCTCACCCACGGCCGTACCGCGCTCGCCGCCGCGCGGATCGAGGAGCTGTACGGCCTGCTGGTGGCCGCCGGACCCACCGAGCCGGACGGGGCGGCCGGACGCGTGGCGCTCCTGCCGGTCGCGGTCGCCGGGGACCTGCTGATGGTGCCCGGCGGCACGCTCTACCACCGCGCGGACTGCCCGTTGGTGACCGGGAAGGCGGAGGCCGTGCCGGTCGACGCGAAGCCGGTGGCGAGCGGCGAGCTGGACCCGTGCCCGATCTGCGAGCCCCCCGGGACGTCCGGCTGATGTCCTCCGTCACCTACGACCTGACGCTCGCGGGTCTGTCGGTGGGCGGCGCCGCCGCGCTCACCGGGCTCGGGCTGATCGTGACGTACCGCGCGACCGGCGTGCTGAACCTCGCGCACGGTGCGATCGCGATGGTGTGCGCCTACGTGCTGCGGCAGTTCGTCGTGGAGTGGGGCCTGCCGTTGTGGCCGGCCGCCGCGGTGACGCTGCTGGTGGTCGCGCCGTGCCTCGGACTGGCCCTGGAACGATGGGTCTTCCGCCCGCTGTCGGCGCTCGGCGGCGATCCGGCGCGGACGCTGGTGGCGTCCATCGGCGTGTTCGTGCTCCTGGTCGGCGGGGCGGCGCTGCTGTGGGGGCAGGGGGCGCGCGACGACGCGCCGGAGCTGATGCCGGACGAGCCGTGGGCGCAACTGGCCGTCGTGCTCGTCCTGGCCGTAGCGGTCGCGGTGGCGCTGCGTCCGCCCGCGCGGGGGCTCCGCGGCCCCGGGCGGTGGACCCGTTTCGGGCGGGAGCTGCGGGCGGTCGTGGACGACCGGCAGCTCGCCCGGCTCGGCGGGACCGACGCGGACCGGGTGGCGGCGGCCGGCTGGGCCTTCGGGTCGTTCACCGCGGGTCTGACGGGCGTCCTGCTGGCGCCGTACGTGCGCCTCGACCCGTACGGGATGCCGCTGCTGGTCATGGAGGTGGTCGCGGTCGCGGTGGCCGCTCGGATGCGCGGTACGGCGGTCGCGGTGGTGGTCGCGCTGGGTCTCGGCGTCGCGCAGGCCCAGTTGACGCGGGTTCATCCGGAGGGCTGGGGCGAGCCGTTGCTGCGCGCCGTCGGCGCCAACCTGTTCGTGGTGGCCCTGCTCGTCGTCGCCCTGGTGCTGCCGGGGATCGGCGCCCGGGACGCGCTGCCCCGCCCGGCCGTCCCGCGGGCGCCGGCACCGGCCGGGGCGCGGGTCGTCGCCGCGGTGCTGTTGCTGCTGCCGCTCGGCCTGGCCGGACCGGATCTGCACACCTCGGTGCAGGTGCCCGCGCTGGGTGTGGTGCTGCTGTCGCTGGTGGTGGTCACCGGCCGCGGCGGCCAGATCTCCCTCGGGCAGGCGGCGTACGCGGGGCTGGGCGCCCTGTTCACCGCCCTGCTCGCCGCCGGGCGCCTGCCGGGTCTGCCCAGGCTGCCGGAACTGGCCGCGCTCGCGGTCGCGGTCGTCCTGGTCGCGCCCCTCGGTCTGCTGACCGGCTGGCCGGCGATCAGCCGCCGGGGCCTGGCGCTCGCGCTGGCCACGTTCGCGGTGGGCGTCGCGGTGAGCCGGTTCGTCCTCACCCAGCCGTACGCCACTTCCGGACTGGCGCTGGGCCGCCCGGCCGGCTTCGCCGGGGACCGCGCCTACTACCTGCTGGAACTGGTCCTCCTGGCCGGCGCCCTGCTGGCGACGCGCGCGCTGCGCCGGGGGCGTACCGGCCGGGCGCTGGCGGCCCTGCGCGACCACGAGTCGGGGGCGTCGGCGGCCGGTGTGCGGGTGCCTTCCCTGAAACTCCTGGCGTTCGTCACGGGCGCCGCGCTCGCCGCGCTCGGCGGCGGCATGCTCGGCATGGGGCTGCGCGCCTTCGACCCCACCGCGTTCGATCCCGTGCGCGGCCTGCTGTGGTTCGCGGCGGTCGTCGTGCTGGGCGCCGACAGCACACTCGGCGCCCTGGCCGCCGCGGCCCTTCTGGTCGGCCTGGACGCGGGTACGCGGGGCGGCGTCGCGGCGGCCCTGATCGGCCTGCTGGCGGTGCTGGTCGGCCGCTTCCCGGGCGGGCCGTACGAGGCCCTGCGCACCCTCACCGACCGCCTGCGGCCGAGGCCGCCCACCGCCCTGACCACGACCGGAAGCGCCGTACGCGACCACCTCCGCGAGGCCCGCCGGACGCGCCCGCCGACCACCACCCCGGACACACCGCTGACCCGTCCCGCACTCACCGCCCGACCGTACGGGGCCCTGCGCACCGCCGCCGGCCGACTGCGGCCCGGGCCACGCGCCAGCCGTACGACGGCCGGACGCACCTCGGGGGAACGCGTGCGGCAGGCCCCGCCGGGGCCCGGGCCGGGTGCGGCGGTCGGCACGTCCCGGTACGACGGGCCCACCACTCCGTCCCCGAAGCCCCCGCCCCCACCCGCCGCCCGTACCCTCACCGCCCGCGGTCTCCAGGTGCGTCACGGCGGCTTCCGGGCCCTCGACGGGGTCGGCCTGGACCTGCCGCCGGGGCGGATCACCGCGGTCGTCGGGCCCAACGGGGCCGGCAAGAGCACGCTGTTCCACTGCCTGGCGGGCACCCTGCGCCCGACCCGCGGTCAAGTGCTGCTGGGCGGGCGGGACATCACCCGGCTGCCCGCCCACGCCCGCACCCGCCTCGGTGTCGCACGGACCTTTCAGCAGCTGGCCGTGTTCCCTTCGCTGACGGTGGCGGACAACGTCCGGGTCGGTGCCGAGCAGGGGCGGATCGCCGATCCGGACGCCGTGGAGCGGACCCTGCGGCTGTTCGGGCTGGCGGGCCCCGCGCGGGCGCTGCCGGCCGCCGGGCTGCCCACCGGCACACTGCGCCGGGTCGAACTGGCCCGGGCCCTCGCGGGCGGTCCGTTCGTGCTGCTCCTCGACGAGCCAGCGGCCGGCCTCGACGCCGCCGAAGTGGCCGCGCTGGCCCGGGTGCTGAGGGCGCTCGCCGCCGACGGGACCGCCGTCCTCGTCGTGGAGCACGACCTCGACCTCGTCGCCGGACTCGCCGACGTCGTGCACGTCATGGCGGCGGGCCGGATCGTCGCGTCGGGGCCGCCGGCCCGCGTCCTGGACACACTCGCCGCCCGGGAGGCCGGCCCGTGACCATCGCCCTGCGCCACGCGCGCGTGCGTTACGGCCCGCTGGAGGCCCTGCACGGCGTCACCGTCGTCGCCCCCTCCAGCGGTCCGGCCGGCCCGACCGTCCTGCTCGGCCGCAACGGTTCCGGGCGTACCACCGCGCTGCGCGCGCTGGCCGGTGTCGTGCCGCTGTCGGGCGGCGCGGTGGTGTGGGACGGCGTGGACGTGACCGGTGTGCCCGCCCACGAGCGGGCCCGTCGCGGGCTGCGGCTGGTACCCGAGCGGCAGGCCGTGTTCGCCTCCCTCACCGTGCGGGAGAACCTGGAACTCGCCTCGCCGTCGCGGCCCGTCCTGGACACCGCGCTGGCCGCCTTCCCCCCGCTGGAGCCGCGCCTCGCGCGGCGGGCCGGCACCCTGTCGGGCGGTGAGCAGCGCATGCTGGCCCTCGCCCGCGCCGTGTCCGCACGCGCGCGCGTGGTGCTGGTCGACGAGCCGACGCAGGGCATGTCCCCGGCGGTCGCGGCCCGCGCCTACGAGCTGCTGGCCTCGCTGGACGCCTGCGTCGTGCTGGCCGAGCAGCGGCTGCCGCCCGCCCTGCGCGGCCGGCGTGCGCTGGTCCACGAACTGCGCCGTGGCGCCGTGGTCTTCAGCGGGGAGGCGGACGAGTTGCGGGCGCGAAAAGGCGCGGACCGCACGCCGCGCGGCGGTGCCCCCGGTCTCCCGCGTGAGGCCGGCCCGCCGGGATGACGGTGGCGGGCCGGACCCGGGGCCACGGCGGGACCGCGCCCGGTGCGCCGCGGCCCCGCCCGGTCGGCGTACCGGGCGGGGCCTGGTTCCCGGGGCGGGAAGCGCCGCTCAGAGTGCGAGGCGCTGCCCGGGGACGATCAAGTCGGGATCACCGCCGATGACGGACCTGTTGGCGGCGTACAGCCGCTGCCAGGTGGTGCCGTGCCGTTCCGCAATGGTGCTCAGGGTGTCGCCCCGGCGCACCGTGTGGTCGCCGCGGGAGGCACCGCGGTCCGTACGGTCCGAGGCCCGTGCAGGCGCCTTCGCCTGCCGCTTCGGGACCGCCTCGGTGGACGGCGAGCCGGCCGAGGGCGCCGCGGGCGCCTCGGGACCGCTGCCGTACGCCCCGGCACGTGCCGAGCAGGTCGGCCAGGCGCCCCAGCCCTGCGCGCGCTGGACCTCGGTGGCGACGGCGATCTGCTGCTCCTTGGAGGCACGGTCCGCGGTCGGCGCGTAGGCCGTGCCGCCGAACGCGCGCCAGGTCCCGGCGGAGAACTGGAGGCCGCCGTAGTAGCCGTTGCCGGTGTTGATGTGCCAGTTGCCGCCGCTCTCGCACCGGGCGATGCGGTCCCACACCCCGCCGTCCGCGGCGGCCGCGCCGCCGGTGGCCGTCAGCAGCCCGAGCGGGGCCAGCAGGGCCGCTCCGGTCAGGACCGCCGTCGTACGTGTCCTACGGACGTTGCCGCGAGTGGTATCGGCACATTCGGACATGTAAATCCCTCTCGACGTACCCGGGATCCCCCAAGACGGGGCGCGTCCTCCGCGTAGGGCCGCGGTGGCCGCGCCTCGCCCCGTCCGCCGACGGTCGTACTCTGCGCCGGACCGATGGCCGGTGCGGTGGCGGACGTACCCGAGCGGTGCTCGTTGCACACGGCGGAGGAATGTACGGAGCCCGGCGAGCGGAGCTCAACCAACTCGCCGTCGCGCCAGGCCAGTTCGCGGTTACCTCGGGTATCAACGAATTTCGGCCACCCTTTTCATTCGCCGATTTCCTGATTTGTCGACCAGTCGCTCTGTCCATCTGTGACCCACTTCACCGCTCCAAGTGCCTTGATCAGGCAACGACTTGACGGTGAGTGCCCGATTCCGTGCCGCTCGTGACCGTGTGCGGTGGATGGTTCGATTCCGTTCGCCGGTCTGCGTGACTCCCGCCACAGATCGCCCGTTGTCTTCTTCATGAGCCGGGGACCGACCCCGGAGCACGGGCCGGGAGCCACCCGGTCCCGCCACGCACGCATCCCGAGGGAGTCACCCGTGCCGCGCATGCTCGACGTCAGCGACGAGGTACGCGCCGAGATCGGCGACGAAGAAGCCGACCGGCTGCTCGCCGGAGAGAACGCCCCGGGCAGTTACGACTGCACGTCCTGCCGTACCCCGGGCGACTCCGAGCGCGAGCGCACCAGCACCGTCCTCTTCATCGGGGACGAGACCGCCGTGCTCGCCTTCGCCCACGCCACCTGCCTGCCCTCCCAGGTCGTCCAGGTCACCGAGGAACAGCTCCTGGGCGCCGTGAAGTCCATCAGCGGCGACAGCGTCGACCTCGAGCCGGAGCAGGTCGTGCCCCAGCAGGCGGTGCTCGGCGTCACCAGCGGACTCGTGCTGATCACCGGCGAACTGCACCCCGCCCTCGTGGTCGAACCCACCGGCCCCATCGTGCGCCCCGGCTCCACCACGGTGGGCGACGACTTCCTGCCCCTGCTGATCGAACAGGGCTTCATGCCGGTGACCGAGCTGAACTCCCTGCCGCCGGTGCTGCACGGCTGGTCCGTGCTCCTGGCCATGGGCCAGCTGCACGCGGTGCTCCAGCCCGGCCCGAACAGCGGTCAGCCGGTGGCGTGGTGGCAGGCGCACCAGCCGCTCCAGGTGACCGACGGATGGCGGGCCGCCGCCAACAAGCACCAGCAGGTGCTGATGTTCGCGGCCCCGGTCGGGTCGATCGGCCGTCAGCCGCGGGAGGACCTGCTGCGGGACGCGCTGGACAAGGCGGCGGCCAACGGGAAGCTGGTCGCCAGTGTCCTGCCGCTCGCCGGGACGTGACCCCGGAGCTCGCCGAGCAGGGCGCCGGCCGTCGGCGGCCACGGCTCGTCCGTGACCGTTCGCGTGGTTCCGCACGCCCCTCGGCGGCGCTCGTGAGCCGCATCCCTTCAGGCCCGGGGTCGTTTGGACATACGTGCACGCATACGAGGTTCCCCGCCACCACAGCTACTCGCCGATCCTGTCCGCGCAGTCGGCCCAGGATCCTCATGGCGGCCCGTCGGCCACACCGATCTACGACGCGCTCTACGCCGAGTACGTCAAGTCGTTCCGCTCGCTGCCGGGCGACCGCAGCGGCGAGGAGGATCTGGGGTTCACCGCGTTCGGGAACATCCCGCACGGTGCGGAAGCGCACGGCGGCCATCGCGCCGGTTCGTTCAGCAGCTCGTACAGCGCCTACAGCGCGGGCGCGCAGAGCGCCCGGCACGGCGGTGCGCACCACACGACGACCTGGCAGCGGATCGGGCAGATCGGACAGCACTACGGCACCGGACTGCACCACGTCCCGGCCGCACTGCCGCCCGGGCCGCGCAAGGGGAACTGAAACACCTCAGGGGCGGCCCGCGACGGGCCGCCCCTTCATCGGTGTGCGCTGCCGCTACTTCTTCTTGCCGCGCTTCTCGCGCACCCGGACCGAGATGTGGATCGGCGTCCCCTCGAAACCGAACTCCTCACGCAGCCGGCGCTCGATGAACCGCCGGTAGCCCGCCTCGATGAAACCGGAGGCGAACAGCACGAACCGCGGCGGCTTGGTGCCGGCCTGCGTGCCGAACAGGATGCGCGGCTGCTTGCCGCCCCGCACCGGGTGGGGGTGGGCGGAGACCAGCTCGCCGAGGAAGGCGTTCAGCCGGCCCGTCGGGACGCGTGTCTCCCAGCCCGCGAGGGCCGTCTCGATCGCCGGGACCAGCTTCTCCATGTGGCGGCCGGTCCGCGCCGAGACGTTCACCCGGGGCGCCCACGCGACCTGGCCCATCTCGGTCTCGATCTCCCGCTCCAGGTAGTAGCGGCGCTCCTCGTCGAGGGTGTCCCACTTGTTGTAGGCGACCACGATCGCGCGGCCGGCCTCCACCGCCATGGAGATGATCCGCTGGTCCTGGACCGAGATGGACTCCTCGGAGTCGATCAGGACGACGGCCACCTCGGCCTTCTCGACGGCCGCCGCGGTGCGCAGCGAGGCGTAGTAGTCGGCGCCCTGCTGGAGGTGGACCCGCTTGCGGATGCCCGCGGTGTCCACGAACTTCCAGATCGTGCCGCCGAGTTCGATCAGTTCGTCGACCGGGTCGCGGGTGGTGCCCGCGAGTTCGTTGACGACCACGCGCTCCTCGCCGGCCACCTTGTTCAGCAGCGAGGACTTGCCGACGTTCGGGCGGCCGATCAGGGCGATACGGCGCGGGCCGCCGACGGCGCTGCCGAAGGACTGCTCGGGTGCCTCGGGCAGAGCCTCCAGGACGGCGTCCAGCATGTCGCCGGTGCCCCGGCCGTGCAGCGCGGAGACCGGGTGCGGCTCGCCGAGTCCGAGGGACCACAGGTACGACGCGTCGGCCTCGCCGCTGGGGCCGTCGACCTTGTTGGCGCACAGCACCACGGGCTTGCCGGCCTTGCGCAGCAGCCGTACGACGGCCTCGTCGGTGTCGGTCGCGCCGACCTTGGCGTCGACGACGAAGACGACCGCGTCGGCCGCCTCGATCGCGAACTCGGCCTGCGCGGCCACGGACGCGTCGATGC
The DNA here is from genome assembly GCF_003261055.1 of Streptomyces cadmiisoli. NCBI lineage: Bacteria > Bacillati > Actinomycetota > Actinomycetes > Kitasatosporales > Streptomycetaceae > Streptomyces > Streptomyces cadmiisoli. Next base: position 6,791,004 of record NZ_CP030073.1, on the reverse strand, counting down.
CGAAGACGTCCTGCTCCCAGCCGCCGGTGTCGACGACCTTGAAGCGGCGGCCCGCCCACTCGGCCTCGTAGGTGACACGGTCGCGGGTGACGCCCGGCTTGTCCTCGACGACGGCCTCGCGGCGGCCGATGATCCGGTTCACCAGGGTCGACTTGCCGACGTTCGGGCGGCCGACGACGGCGAGCACCGGCAGCGGCCCGTGCCCGGCCGCCTCGATGGCGCCCTCGACGTCCTCCGGGTCGAAGCCCTCCACCGCGGCGAGCTCCATGAACTCCGCGTACTCGGCGTCGCCGAGCGCCCCGTGATCGTGCTCGAAGCCTTCCGAGCCGTCGGGCTGGATGTGGTCGTTCATGAAGTCCGTACCTCGTCGTTCATCGTGGTGATCGGTGGAGTGCCCCGATCGGGGCGAATCCACTACTCAGTCTCGCTCAGCGCCCGGTGAGGCGCCTGGCGTTTTCCAGGTGGTCGGTGAGCTGCTTCTGGATGTGCTCGGTGGCCTCGTCCAGCGCCGTGCGCGTGCGTCGTCCGCTGCCGTCGCCCGCTTCGAACGGGTCGCCGAACACGACGTCGACACCGCTGCGCAGCGGAGGCAGCGCCTTTATCAACCGTCCCGGGCGGTCCGAACTTCCCAGGACGGCCACCGGGACGATGGGGGCGCCGCTGCGCACGGCGAAGTAGGCGAGTCCGGCGCGCAGCGCGGCGAAGTCGCCCTCGCCCCGGGTGCCCTCGGGGAAGATGCCCAGGACGCCGCTGGCCGACAGCACGTCCAGCGCGCGGGTGATGGCCGTGCGGTCGGTGCTCCGGCGGTCCACCTCCACCTGGCCGATCGCGGTCAGGAAGCGGCCGAGCGGGCCGACGAACGCCTCCTTCTTGACCAGGAAGTGCACGGGCCGGGGCGCCACGCCCATGACCATCGGTCCGTCGACGTTGTGGGAGTGGTTGACGGCGAGTATCGCCGGGCCCGTCGCGGGGACCCGCCAGGCGCCCAGCACCCGGGGCCGCCACAGCCCGTACATCAGCCCGACGCCGATGCGCCGCCCGACCTCCGCGCCCCGCGGTGAGGGGACCGGTACCTCACTCACTTTCCGGCCCGCTTCTCCTCGACGAGGGTGACGACACACTCGATGACCTGCGAGAGGGTGAGATCAGTGGTGTCCACCTCGACCGCGTCGTCCGCCTTGGCGAGCGGCGAGGTCTTACGGCTGGAGTCGGCGGTGTCCCGCTTGATCAGGGCTTCCCGGGTCGCGTCGACGTCGGCGCCCTTCAGCTCACCGCTGCGGCGGGCGGCGCGGGCCTCCGGCGAGGCGGTGAGGAAGATCTTCAGGTCGGCGTCGGGCAGCACGGTCGTGCCGATGTCACGGCCCTCGACCACGATGCCCCGGCCGGCGGCGGCCGCGACCGAACGCTGGAGCTCGGTGATCCGGGCCCGCACCTCGGGCACCGCGCTGACCGCGCTCACCTTGGAGGTGACGTCCTGGGTGCGGATCGGGGCGGCGACGTCCACACCGTCCACCGTGATCGTGGGGGCGTCCGGGTCGGTGCCCGAGACGATCTCCGGCTTGCCGGCCACTGCGGCGATCGCGGAGGGGTCCTCGACGTCTATCCCGTTGGCCACCATCCACCAGGTGATCGCCCGGTACTGGGCGCCGGTGTCCAGGTAGCTCAGGCCGAGCTGCGCCGCCACGGCCTTCGACGTGCTCGACTTGCCCGTGCCGGAGGGGCCGTCGATGGCGACAATCACGGGCTGGGCGGTCCGAACGGCGCCGTTTTCCACGGGGGGACACCTTCCTGGTGCGGTGTGGCGGGAGTGTGCGGGGCGCGATCGTGCCCCGCACAAGGTTACTGGGTGCGCGTCACTCGTCCGGCCGCACGGCGGCCGTCCCCGGACGACGGCCGTACGGAGCCCGGTCCGGCGGCGGCCCCGCGGGCGTCGGGGGTGCGGAAGCCCGGCAGCGGGCCCGGCGTCCGGCGCGGGCCTACTGGCGGATGGCCCATCCCCTCTCCCGCAGCGCGGCGCTCAGTACGGGCGCCGCCTTCGGCTCGACCATCAGCTGCACCAGGCCGGCCTGCTGCCCGGTGGCGTGCTCGATGCGCACGTCCTCGATGTTGACGCCCGCCAGTCCGGCGTCCGCGAAGATGCGGGCCAGCTGGCCGGGCTGGTCGTCGATGAGGACGGCGACCGTCTCGTAGACCCGCGGGGCGGACCCGTGCTTGCCGGGGACGCGGACCTGCCCCGCGTTGCCGCGCCGCAGGACGTCCTCGATGCCGGCGCTGCCGTCGCGGCGCTTGGCCTCGTCGGAGGACTGGAGGGCGCGCAGCGCGCGGACCGTCTCGTCGAGGTCGGCGGAGACGTCGGCGAGGAGGTCGGCGACCGGTCCCGGGTTCGCGGAGAGGATGTCGATCCACATCCGCGGGTCGGAGGCGGCGATACGGGTCACGTCGCGGATGCCCTGCCCGCACAGCCGTACGGCGGCCTCCTCGGCGTTCTCCAGTCGCGCGGCGACCATGCTGGAGACCAGGTGGGGCATGTGGGAGACGAGGGCCACGGCGCGGTCGTGGGCGTCGGCGTCCATGACGACGGGCACGGCCCGGCAGTGCGAGACCAGCTCCAGGGCCAGGTTCAGCACCTCGGTGTCGGTGTCGCGGGTCGGCGTGAGCACCCAGGGGCGGCCCTCGAAGAGGTCGCCGCTCGCGGCCAGCGGGCCGGACTTCTCACGGCCGGACATGGGGTGGGTGCCGAGGTAGGCCGTGAGGTCGAGGCCGAGCGCCTCCAGCTCGCGGCGGGGTCCGCCCTTGACGCTGGCCACGTCGAGGTAGCCGCGCGCGACGCCGCGCCGCATGGCGTCGGCGAGCACCGTGGCGACGTGGGCGGGCGGGGCCGCGACGATCGCCAGGTCGACGGGTCCCTCGGGTGCCCCGTCGGTGCCGGCGCCGAGCGCGGCGGCCGTGCGCGCCTGCTCGGGGTCGTGGTCGGTGAGGTGCACGACGACACCGCGCTGGGCGAGGGCCAGGGCGGCGGAGGTGCCGATGAGTCCGGTGCCGATGACCAGTGCGGTCCTCACTGGGCGATGTCCTTGCGCAGGGCGGCCGCGGTGCCGAGGTAGACGTGGTTGATGTCCGCGCGGGCGCGGTCGGACTCGATGTGCGCGAGGACCCGGACCACACGCGGCATCGCGCCGTCGATGTCGAGTTCCTGGGCGCAGATCAGCGGGACGTCGACGATGCCGAGCTTGCGCGCGGCGGCCGCCGGGAAGTCGCTGTGCAGGTCGGGAGTGGCCGTGAACCAGATGCTGATCAGGTCCTCGGCGGTCAGGCCGTTCCGCTCCAGGATGGCGGTGAGCAGGGTTCCGACCTGCTCGTCCATGTGTCCGGCCTCGTCCCTGTCCAGTTGGACGGCGCCCCGGACCGCTCGTACCGCCACGACGATGCTCCTTGCTGGTGTGCGTATCGGCTCCGTCCAGCGTAGTCAGCCCGCGAGCGGGCCGGGCACCACGCCCGCTCGGTGAGACGGCGCGCACCGCCGGGCCGCCGGGTCCGGCGGTGGCCGGGGGCCGGGTACGGGGCGGCGGACGGCTCTCGCGGGCCGCTCCCGTCCCACGGGTCACCCTGCTTCCGCCGCTCGGACCGCGGTCTGGAGAACACCCCCGTGCGCCTCTGGACGCCGGGCCGCGGGTCCGCTCTGATGACAGGGAGTCCGCCTCGGGGGGAGGCCCGTCATGAAGCGTCCCGGACCCCTGCTCACCCTTCTCGCGGGACTGCTGTTCGGGGTGTTCATGCTGTCGCTGAACGCGACGACGGGGGAAAGGAGCTCCCCGTCGGCGTTCGCCTCGCCGCCCCCGGCGGCCACGACCACGGCCCCGCCCGCGCCGTCCACCGCTGCGCCCGAAGCGCCGTCCACCGCTGCGCCCGAGCCGTCCGCCCCCGTGCCCGACGACGCCGAGTACGCCGGGCGCACCGACGACGACTCCGCCGCGGTGGCGGTGACCGTGCGCGACGGGAGGGCGATCGCGTACTTCTGCGACGGCCGCGCCCGCGAGTCCTGGCTCCGGGGTGACGTGGCGGCGGACGGCGGGATGCGGCTCACCGGCCGGGACGGCGACGAGCTGAACGCCGTCCTGAGGCAGGGCAAGCGGATCCGCGGCACCGTCGAGGTCGGCGGCCGGGAGCACGCGTTCACCGCCGACCGGGCGAAGAAGCCGTCCGGTCTCTACCGCGCGACCGCCACCGTGCGCGAGGCGCGGATCGACGCCGGCTGGATCGTGCTGAGGGACGGCAGCCAGGTCGGCGTGCTCACCCGCGACGGGGCGCCGTCGCCGGCCCCGCGGATCGACCCGGCGACCGGTGCGGTGACGGTCGACGGACAGCGCCTCACCGCCCGCCCGGCCACCCCCTGACCCCGTCCCCCGGGAGCCGACCATGACCGTCGACCCGAACGCCGTCACCCAGGACTTCCCGCCCCACCGCCGGGGCCGGGCACGACGGGGGCCCGGCCGCTCCCTCACCTACCTCGTACCGGCGCTGGTGGCCGCCGCCGTGGCGGTCGCCCTCGGGGCGTACGGGCGGGTCCACGACCCGGCCGGGACGGCCTTCAACCTCGCGGGGTTCAGCAGCACGGGCGCGGTGAAGTCATGGCTGGCGACGGCGGCCGTGTTCCTCGCCGTGGTGCAGATCGTCTCCGCGCTGATGCTGTACGGCCGGCTGCCCGGCCCGCGCTGGGCCCCGCTGCTGCACCGCTGGTCGGGCCGCGCGGCGTTCCTCGTGTCGGTCCCCGTGGCCGTGCACTGCCTGTATGCGTTGGGCTACCAGACGTACGATATGCGCGTTTTTTTGCACTCTGCCCTGGGTTGCTTCTTCTTCGGTGCTTTCAGTGCCAAGATGCTGCTGCTCCGTTCGGAGCGCCTTCCCGGTTGGCTGGTGCCGGTCGTCGGCGGACTCGTGTTCACGGTCCTGGCGGTCGTGTGGCTGACCTCCGCCCTGTGGTTCTTCCGCACTTTCGGAGTGACGACATGACCTCTGGTGACGACACGACTCCTGACGCGACACGTCGCACGGTCCTCCTCGCGACGGGTGCCGCGGGAGCCGCGGCACTGGTCGCGGGGTGCGGCGAGTACGGCGAGGAGGGCAACGGCGGCGGCAAGAAGGACAGCGGCGCCACCTCGGAGCCGGCCCCGCCGGGCGAGGCGGCGGGGAGCGCGCCGGCCCGTCCGGAGCTGGCGCGGACGGGCGACATCCCGGTCGGCGGCGGCGCGATCATCAAGGACGAGCAGATCGTGGTGACCCAGCCCCGGGCGAACGAGTTCAAGGCCTTCTCGTCGATCTGCCCGCACCAGGGCTGCGCGGTCTCGGCCGTCTCCGACGGCACCATCCACTGCGCCTGCCACGGCAGCAGGTTCCGCATCACGGACGGCTCGGTCGCCGCCGGCCCGGCGACCCAGCCCCTGTCCGCCGAACCGATCACGGTCGCCGGGGAATCGATCACCCGGGGCTGACGCGCGGCCGGGGCCGACCCCGGATCAGAGATCGACCTCCTGCATCAGCATCCCGACCTCGGTGTTGGACAGACGGCGCAGCCAGCCCGACTTCTGGTCCCCGAGGGTGATCGGGCCGAAGGCGGTGCGGACCAGCTTGTCCACGGGGAACCCGGCCTCCGCGAGCATGCGGCGGACGATGTGCTTGCGTCCCTCGTGCAGGGTGACCTCGACGAGGTAGTTCTTGCCGGTCTGCTCGACGACCCGGAAGTGGTCCGCGCGCGCGTACCCGTCCTCCAGCTGGATGCCGTCCTTGAGCCGCTTGCCCAGGTCCCGCGGGATCGGGCCGACGATGTGCGCGAGGTAGGTCTTCTTGACGCCGTACCTGGGGTGGGTCAGACGGTGGGCCAGCTCGCCGTGGTTCGTGAGCAGGATGACGCCCTCGGTCTCGGTGTCGAGCCGGCCGACGTGGAACAGCCGCGTCTCACGGTTGGTGACGTAGTCGCCGAGGCACTGACGGCCCTCCGGGTCCTCCATCGTCGACACCACACCGGCGGGCTTGTTCAGCGAGAAGAACTGGTACGACTGCGTGGCGACGGTCAGACCGTCGACCTTGACCTCGTCCTTCTCGGGGTCGACGCGCCGGCCCTGCTCCAGGACGATCTCGCCGTTGACCTCGACGCGCGCCTGCTCGATCAGTTCCTCGCAGGCGCGCCGGGAGCCGTACCCCGCGCGCGCGAGCACCTTCTGGAGCCGCTCGCCCTCCAGCTCCGCACCGGGGAAGGTCTTGGGCAGCTTCACGTCCTTCTTCTCCGCGTACCGGTCCCGGTTGCGCTCCTCGGTCCGCGCGTCGTACTCACGCGAACGCGCCGGAGCCGTGCGGCCGCCGTCCTGCCGGCCCTGCTTGGGGCCGCCCTTGGCACCGCCCCGCGCACTCGCACCGCGCCCCGACTTCGGGCCGTCCTTGGTGGCGCCGGGGCCCACGTCGTAGCGGCGCTCCTCGGGTCGGGGCTTGCGGGGGCGGCCCTGCCCCTGCTTCTGGTCCCTGTTGTTCCCGGCTCCGCGGTGGTTACCGCGCCCGCCGCTGTTGCCGCTACCGCTGCTTCGCATCAAAGTTCCGTCTTGTCGTCTGCGTCCTCGGAATCCGGAGCGTCCGGATCGAACGACGGAACGCCTTCCTGTGTCTCGGCCTCGATCGCCTCGGCCTCCGGGAGGAAGGGCGCGAGCTCCGGGAGCTCGTCCAGGCCGCGCAGGCCCATCCGCTCCAGGAAGTAGTTCGTCGTCGTGTACAGGATCGCACCTGTTTCGGGTTCCGCGCCCGCCTCCTGGACGAGACCGCGTTGGAGGAGGGTGCGCATCACGCCGTCGCAGTTGACTCCGCGCACGGCAGACACCCTGCTCCGGCTGACCGGCTGGCGGTAGGCGACCACCGCCAGCGTCTCCAGGGCGGCCTGGGTCAGCCGGGCCTGCTGGCCGTCCAGGACGAAGCCCTCCACCGCCGCGGCGTACTCGGGCCGGGTGTAGAAACGCCAGCCGCCCGCGATCAGGCGCAGTTCGAAGCCGCGCCGCTGCGCGGTGTACTCGTCGGCGAGTTCGCGCAGCGCGTTCGCGACCTGCCGCCTGGGCCGCTGGAGGATCTTCGCGAGGTGCTCCTCGGTCGCGGGCTCGTCCACGACCATCAGCACCGCCTCCAGGGCGGGCCTCAGATCGAGGTCGGCGACGCTCCGCGGCGCGGCCGGCGGCCGAGAGACCTCCTCGAGAACGCTCTCCTCGCTCACTCCTTCTCCTCCTTGGCTTCCTCGGGCTTCTCCGGCGGGCGGTCGAACTCGTCGGTCACGCGGAGCGCCGCGTCCTCTTCCCCGCCGGTCCAGCGCACCAGCAGCTCACCGAGGGCGGCCTCCTGCTCCAGCGCCACGGCCTTCTCCCGGTACAGCTCCAGCAGCGCCAGGAAGCGCGCCACGACGGTGAGCGTGTCGGGGGTGTCCTCGATCAGTGCCCGGAAGCTCGCCTCGCCCAGCTCCCGCAGCCGCGCGACCACGATCCCGGCCTGCTCCTGCACGCTCACCAGCGGCGCGTGGATGTGGTCGACGTACACCTGCGGCTTGGGCTTGGGCTGCATCGCCTTGACGGCGAGCCGGGCGAACCCCTCGGGGCCGATGCTGATGACCACCTCGGGCAGCAGCTCGGCGTGGTGGGGTTCGAGGCCGACGGTACGGGGGTGGCGCCGGGCCTCCTCGTCGAGGCGGTGGTTGAAGATGTCGGCGATCTGCTTGTACGCGCGGTACTGCAACAGCCGGGCGAACAGCAGGTCGCGTGCCTCCAGCAACGCCAGGTCGGCCTCGTCCTCCACCTCGGCGGCGGGCAGCAGCCGGGCCGCCTTCAGGTCGAGCAGCGTCGCGGCGACGACCAGGAACTCGGTCGTCTCGTCCAGGTCCCAGTCCGGCCCTATGGCACGGATGTGGGCCATGAACTCGTCGGTGACCTTGGACAGCGCGACCTCGGTGACGTCCAGCTTGTGCTTGGAGATCAGCTGGAGGAGCAGATCGAAGGGGCCCTCGAAGTTGGAGAGCCGCACCTTGAAGACTCCGGAATCGCCCTCGTCGGCTTCCGCGGCTTCTGCGGCCTCGGCGGCATCGGCGGCGGTTCGCGGTACGGGGGCCTCGGGCCGCGGAGCGACGGCGACCGCGGCTTGCGCCACGGGGACCGCGGGGACGGCAGGTTCCGCTTCGGGGACCGCATGGATCGCGCGGGCCGCTGGTTCTGCCGCAGGGACCTCTGGTTCCGCCCCGTGCGGTGCCACGGCCGTGACCGGTTCGGGCGGCAGCGGCGAGGCGACCGGGGCCTCGACGGCCGGAGCCGGAGCCCCTGGGCCCCTGCCCAGCACACGCCGGCGTCCGGCGCCGGAGCCGGTGGCGGAAGCGTCGTTCGAGGTCATAGCCCTCGCAGGCTACCGCTACCGTCCACGGAGCCGTCGTACGAGGATGCTGGCGTCTCCCCGGCTCTCCAGATCCGCGAGCACCACGGCGACCGCCTCCCGGACGATCCGTCCGCGGTCGACGGCCAGTCCGTGCTCACCGCGGAGCACGAGCCGGGCGTGCTCCAGATCCATGAGCTCCTCGGCGGACACGTACACCGTGATCTTCTCGTCGTGCCGCTCACGTCCGCTGGGGCGCCGTGCGGCCGCCCGCCCGCGCTGCTTGCGGGGTGCGGCCCCGCCCGAGCCCTCCTGGGCCGCCTGGCGCCGCGTGGAGCGCTCCGGGGCCGTGCCCCGGCTGCGGGACTCCCCCGCGTCGATCGGTTCCGCCTCCGCCGCGACATGTTCGTCGCCGTCGCCGTCACCGCCCTGCACGGGCACCGACTGCGGCGCGTCCTCGGCCGCCGCTGCCGCCGCGTCGCCCTCGCCCGCGGGCGGCGGCACCCGGGGCTCGCCGTTGGCCTGGCGCCGGGGAGTGGATGCCTGGAGCGCCATTCCCCCTGTCGTACGGAACAGTTCGTCGGCCCCCGGCAGACTCACTCGGCGTGACACCGGGCGAGCACCTCCCTGGCGAGCTGGCGATAGGCGGCGGCGCCGACGGAGTTGGACGCGTACGTGGTGATCGGCTCGCCGGCGACCGTGGTCTCCGGGAAGCGGACCGTGCGCCCGATGACCGTGTGGTAGACGTGGTCGTCGAACGCCTCGACGACGCGCGCCAGCACCTCGCGGCTGTGCACCGTGCGCGAGTCGTACATCGTGGCGAGGATGCCGTCGAGCTCCAGCTCCGGGTTGAGCCGCTCCTGGACCTTCTCGATCGTCTCGGTGAGCAGCGCGACACCACGCAGTGCGAAGAACTCGCACTCCAGCGGCACGATCACCTTGTGAGCGGCCGTCAGGGCGTTCACTGTGAGCAGACCGAGCGAGGGCTGACAGTCGATCACGATGTAGTCGTAGTCGGGCAGCAGCGGCTTCAGGGCGCGCTGGAGCGTCGACTCGCGGGCCACCTCGGAGACGAGCTGCACCTCGGCCGCCGACAGGTCGATGTTGCTGGGCAGCAGGTCCATGTTGGGGACCGCCGTCTTCAGCAGCACCTCGTCGGCCGCCATGCCCCGCTCCATGAGCAGGTTGTAGACGGTGAGGTCGAGCTCCATCGGGTTGACGCCGAGACCCACCGACAGCGCGCCCTGCGGGTCGAAGTCGACGAGCAGCACCCGGCGTCCGTACTCCGCGAGCGCGGCGCCCAGATTGATGGTCGACGTGGTCTTGCCCACGCCGCCCTTCTGGTTGCACATCGCGATGATCTTCGCGGGGCCGTGATCGGTCAGCGGTCCCGGGATCGGGAAGTACGGCAGCGGGCGGCCGGTCGGGCCGATGCGCTCGCGGCGCTGGCGTGCGGCGTCGGGCGCGAGCGTGGCCGCGTACTCGGGGTCCGGCTCGTACTCGGCGTCGGGGTCGTAGAAGTGCCCGTCGGGCAGTTCGTCGTAGTCGGCGAAGTGGTTGTGGGGCGCGCCACTTCCGTCGCCGGCCATGGCGTTCACGTGATGGCCATCCATGCTCTGGTGTGCTGAGTGAGTCACCCCTGACATCTGGTGACTCTGGTGGGCTGCGAAGGTGCGCACCGCGACGGAGCCGACAGCCTCGAACCCCGCGGGAGCCTGACCCCGCGCAGGGCTTCCTGGTTGACCACCCCCGGGAGAAAATGTCGACTCATTCACAAGTCGTCTTACCTCCTTGGTGACCAGGAAACTTCTAGACAGGTCAGCGTGGCACCATGCCGACGGTTGGCGACTCTATGGCGTGTCGGCGGTCCGCAGCAACACAATCCGCCGGACCCGGCAGGATGTGTCGGCAATGAAACATCCCTCTGTCAAGGGCGTACGGCCGTCGCACGGCAGGTTTCACCGGTGTACGAATCGGCTCAAGGGTTACGTTCGAGGCGAGTTGGCCGAGCTTCGCAAAGTGACCATACACACACCTGGCCGGACCTTGTCGGGCAAGGTCCGGCCGGGTGTGCTCGGTTGACGAGGCGTGTTGACGTATCGCCTTTACGAAAAGGTGACTTAGTCGATCGGGTCAGCCGATCAGGGTCTCCAGGTCCACGTGCTCCAGGCCGTGCGCCTCGGCGACCTCGCGGTAGACGACCTTGCCGTCGTGCGTGTTGAGGCCCTTGGCCAGCGCGGCGTCACGGCGCAGCGCCTCGACCCAGCCGCGGTTGGCCAGCTCGACGATGTACGGCAGCGTGGCGTTGGTCAGCGCGTAGGTGGAGGTGTTGGGGACCGCGCCGGGCATGTTGGCGACGCAGTAGAAGACCGAGTTGTGGACGCGGAAGGTCGGCTCGGCGTGCGTGGTGGCACGGGAGTCCTCGAAGCAGCCGCCCTGGTCGATCGCGATGTCGACAAGGACACTTCCCGCCTTCATCCGGGCGACGAGCTCGTTGGTGACGAGCTTCGGGGCCTTGGCGCCCGGGATGAGGACGGCGCCGATGACGAGGTCGGCCTCCAGGCACGCCTTCTCCAGCTCGAAGGCGTTGGAGACGACGGTCTGGATCTTCGTGCCGAAGATCTTGTCGGCTTCCTTGAGCTTGTTGATGTCACGGTCGAGCAGGGTCACGTGGAAGCCCATGCCGATGGCGATCTGCGCGGCGTTCCAGCCGGAGACGCCACCGCCGATGACGACGGCCTTGCCGGCCGGCACGCCCGGGACACCACCGGGCAGGACACCGCGGCCGCCCGCGGCGCGCATCAGGTGGTAGGCGCCGACCTGCGGGGCCAGCCGGCCCGCGACCTCGGACATGGGGGCGAGCAGCGGCAGGGCGCGGCTCGGCAGCTCCACGGTCTCGTACGCGATGGCCGTGGTGCCGGACTCCAGGAGGGCGTCGGTGCACTCCTTGGAGGCGGCCAGGTGCAGGTAGGTGAAGAGGATCTGGTCCTTGCGCAGCCGGTGGTACTCCTCCGCGATCGGCTCCTTCACCTTCAGCAGCAGGTCCGCGGTGGCCCACACCTCGTCGGCCGTGTCGAGGATCTGCGCCCCGGCGGCGATGTACTCCTCGTTCGGGATGGAGGAGCCGATACCGGCGTTCCGCTCGACGACGACCTGGTGGCCGTTGCGCACCAGCTCGTGCACGCCGGCGGGGGTGATGGCCACCCGGAACTCGTTGTTCTTGACCTCGCGGGGGATGCCGACCTTCACGTCGATCACGGTCCTTGACTCAGAGGGGGCAATACACGATCTACCCGGATGTAATGGGCACACCGGGAGACACCGCTGGAGAACGTGCGGCACAGCCAGTTTAATGAAGGCGTTCCCGCTGTCTAGCCTTTCATTGCATCAATCTTCAGCGGATGTACTGCGGATTTCGCAGGCACTACCCGGCTGTTCCGTGACTGGATCACCCGAGTCGTCCTCCTGGACCTCATCCCCCAGCATGCGCCCGGCCGCGTTGCGGTGCAGCAGAGCGGCCGTGGAGTCGCCGAGGTGCTCCAGCGTGTCCGCCAGCCTCATGTGCAGCGCCGCCTGGAGTCGTACGTCCTCGGCGCGGCGCGCCCACTCGACGCCCTCCTGGCAGGTGCGCAGCGACTCCTCGGGCCGTCCCGCGTACTCCTGGACCCGCGCCAGTTCGCTCAACGCCCTTGCGTGGGCGGCCATGTCGCCGAGCTTGCGGTAGCCGGCGATCGCGGCGCGCCAGTGCCGCTGGGCCTCGCCGTAGCGGCCCGCGTAGGTGTGCGCGGTGGCGATCCGGCCGTAGAGCCGGGCGGCCTCGGCCCGCTCGTCGCGGGCCAGCCGCTCGGCGAGGGCGCGGCCGTACCAGTCGGCGGCCCGGTCGTGGTCGCCGCGTTCCTGGTGCGCGCCGCCCACGGATTCCATCGCCCGTCCGGTCGCGTACGGGTCGTTCGCCAGGCGTCCGGCGTCCAGCGCGGCCCGGAAACGGGTCAGCGCCTCGGCCGTCCGGCCGGTCTGGGCGTCCAGGTCGCCGAGGTTCAGCAGCGCCGCGGCCCGCTCGCGGGGCAGGTCCTGGCGTTCGGCCACGTCGAGCACGAGGCCGTGGATGCCGTACAGGTCGGGCGCCGCCGCCCGCATGCCGAAGTGCGCCACCATCGCCCGGACCAGCTGGGACATCAGGCGCCGGGCCAGGGTGTCCAGCTCCCCGTCGGCGACCGCGAGACGGGCCGCGGCGAGCAGCGCCGGCTTGCGGATGCTGAGCCAGTCGGCGGCCGCGCGGGGACTCGGGAAGCGCAGGGAGCGCGGCATGCCGAGCAGTTTCTCGCGCGCCTGCGGGCTGTCGGTCTCGGTGATCGCGCGGCACGACTGGAGCAGCCGCACCGTCCGCTCCAGCATCCGGGCGCGGGCCAGCTGGAGCTCGGCCGGGCGGTCCAGGGTCTCGGTCAGGGAGCGCAGCAGGGGGTGCAGGCTGCCCGGCACCTCGTACTGCGGCAGCGGCCCGTCCACCGCCCGCAGCAGTCCGACGGCGGCCAGGTCGTCCAGCGTGGTGCGGGCGCCGTTGACCGAGCAGCCGGCGAGCGCCGAGGCGGTGTGCGGGTCGACATGGCCGGCCGGGGCGAGGGAGAGCAGCCGCAGGGTGCGCGCGGTGGACGGCGGCAGGGAGGCATGGACGAGCCGGAAGACCCGGCCGAGCGCGGTCGCGTCGTCGCCCTCGGCCCGCAGCTGCTTGGCCAGGTCGGCGACGGCCGACTTGGGGCGGGCGGCCAGCCAGCCACCGGCCAGCGTCAGCGCGGCCGGCTGGGCCTGGCACTCCTCGACGAGCCCTTCGGCGGCCCTGGGGTCGACGGTGATGCGCACCGAGCCGGTGTGCCGGGACAGCAGTTCGACGGCGGACTTGGTGTCGAGGCCGCCGAGGGTGCAGGGACGGACGTCGGAGATACCGGTGAGCGGGCCCTTCGAGACGGCGACGACCAGGCAGTCCGGGGTGTCCGGCAGCAGGGCGTCGACCTGCTCCGCCTCGGCCGCGTCGTCCAGCAGGAGCACGGCCCGGCGGTCGGCCAGGGCCTCGCGGAGCGCCTCGGCCAGCTCGTCCTCGGCGGCACCGGGCGGGATCGGCCGGTCCAGCGCGGCCAGCAGGTCACGGGCGGTGCGCTCGGTGGGGACGGGGGTGCCGTCGGGCTCGCTGAGCCGGGCCCGCAGGACGCCGTCGGGGTAACGTTTCGCGACCTGCCGGACCAGCTCCTCGGCGAGCGCCGTACGGCCGGAGCCGGGTCTGCCCGCGATGAGCAGCACTCGCGCGCGCGGGGCCTTCTTCCCCGAGATGGTGTCCAGCCCCGCACGCTCGATGTCGGCGCGCAGCTCCTTCAACTCCCGTGTACGGCCCAGGAAAGGGGTCTCCACCGACGTGTGTCCCGACGACCACGCGCCGTCCGTGTCCACCGCCTGATCCGTCACGGGCCACACTCCCGTCCCACACGTGCACAGTCCCGCCGGGACTCCGGTTCGGGCGTTTCCAGAGCCTAGTTCACGCTCTGCGACGAACCGTGTGGAGCACGACGGGGACGTCCCCCGATCGGATCAGGCGATCGTCACACCAAAGGACGCCGTGCCGGGACGCAGGGGCCGGGGTGCGGGTTCAGGCCTCGAAGGGGCGGGCGGGCCAGGGCGCCTCGGCCGGGCGCAGCGCGTCCAGGCCGGCGCCCTGCCGGGCGGCGACCAGCGAGAGGACGCCGACGACCAGGCAGTTGTTGTGCAGTTCCCCGGCGAGCACCCCCCGCACGAGATCCGCGACCGGCACGCGCCCGAGCTCCATGTCGGCCTCCTCGTCCTCGACCGCGAAGCGCGCCCCCTCGGCCTCGGACAGACCGCGGGCCAGGAAGATGCGCACGGACTCGTCGCAGCCGCCGGGGGTGGTGTACACGTCGGTCAGCACCCGCCAGTCCTCCGCCTTGACGTGCGCCTCCTCGTACAACTCGCGCTGGGCGGCGTGCAGCGGGTTCTCGCCGGGCACGTCGAGCAGGCCGGCCGGAATCTCCCACAGCTTGTGGCGCACGGGGTGGCGGTACTGCCGCAGGACCAGCACGCGGTCCGCGTCGTCGAGGGCGAGGACGGCCACCGAGCCGGGGTGCACCTGGTAGTCGCGGCGCACGACGGTGCCGTCGGGCATGACCACGTCGTCCGTGCGGACGGAGGTCTTGTTGCCCACGAAGGGGGTGTCCGAGGCGCGGATCTCCCACTCCTCGGGGGTGTCCTTGATCGTCATGCCCTGCCCTTTCACGTGCACAAAAGAAACCGGGGTGCCCACCCTTTGAAGGTATGCACCCCGGCCACCGTACAACTGGTGTGTTACTTCGAATTCTTCCGCTCGACCGCGGCCTTCACGAGCCCGGCGAACAGCGGGTGCGGACGCGTCGGCCGCGAGCGCAGCTCGGGGTGGGCCTGCGTGGCGACCAGGTACGGGTGGACGTCGCGCGGGTACTCCACGTACTCGACGAGCTTGTTGTCCGGCGAGGTGCCCGAGAAGAGGATGCCCGCCTTCTTCTCCAGCTCGGCCCGGTAGGCGTTGTTCACCTCGTAGCGGTGCCGGTGCCGCTCCTCGACGTACTCCTTGCCGTCGTACACCTCGCGCACGATCGAGCCCTCGGCGAGCTTCGCCGGGTACATGCCGAGGCGCATCGTGCCGCCCATGTCGCCCTCGCCCGCCACGATGTCGAGCTGCTCGGCCATGGTGGAGATCACCGGGTGGGCGGTCGCGGGGTCGAACTCGGTCGAGTTCGCGTCGGCGATGCCGGCGAGGTTGCGCGCCGCCTCGATCACGATGCACTGGAGGCCGAGGCAGAGACCGAGCAGCGGGATCCGGTGCTCGCGGGCGTACCGGATGGCGCCGACCTTGCCGGAGACGCCGCGGTCGCCGAAGCCGCCGGGGATGCAGATCGCGTCCACGTCGGAGAGCTGCGCCTCGGCACCGGACGGGGTCTTGCAGTCGTCGGAGGTGACCCACTTGATCTTGACGCGGGTCTTGTTCGCGAAGCCGCCCGCGCGCAGCGCCTCGGTGACCGACAGATAGGCGTCGGGCAGGTCGATGTACTTGCCGACCAGCGCGAGGGTGATCTCGTGCCGCGGGCTGTGGACGCGGTCGAGCAGGTCGTCCCAGGTCGTCCAGTCCACGTCGCGGAACGGCAGGTCCAGGCGGCGGACCGCGTAGGCGTCCAGGCCCTCGGAGTGCACGACCTTGGGAATGTCGTAGATGGACGGCGCGTCGGGGCACGCGACCACGGCGGCCTCGTCGACGTCGCACATCAGCGAGATCTTCCGCTTGATCGCGGTGGGCACCTCGCGGTCGCAGCGCAGCACGATGGCGTCCGGCTGGATACCGATGTTGCGCAGGGCGGCCACCGAGTGCTGGGTCGGCTTCGTCTTCAGCTCTCCCGAGGGGCCGATGTACGGCAGGAGCGAGATGTGCACGACGAAGACGTTGTCGCGGCCGACCTCGTGGCGGACCTGGCGGACGGTCTCCAGGAACGGCAGCGACTCGATGTCGCCGACCGTGCCGCCGACCTCGGTGATGACGACGTCCACGTCGTCGGTGGCCATGCGGCGGATGCGGTTCTTGATCTCGTTGGTGATGTGCGGGATGACCTGGACCGTGTCGCCCAGGTACTCGCCGCGCCGCTCCTTGGCGATCACCGTCGAGTAGACCTGACCCGTGGTGACGTTGGCGGAGCCGTCCAGGTCGCGGTCGAGGAAGCGCTCGTAGTGGCCGATGTCCAGGTCGGTCTCGGCGCCGTCGTTGGTGACGAACACCTCACCGTGCTGGAAGGGGTTCATCGTGCCGGGGTCCACATTGATGTACGGGTCGAGCTTCTGCATCACGACGCGCAGGCCCCGGGCCTTGAGCAGCATGCCCAGGCTGGAGGCGGTCAGACCCTTGCCGAGCGAGGAGGCGACACCCCCGGTGACGAAGATGTGCTTGGTCGTCGTGGATTTGGGCGGCATGGCCAAGAGGGGGCTCCCGTGGTCGCGGTCTGGGGGTGCGGTGCGGCTGTCCGGCCCCGGAGATCCCGGGTTTCTGGAGGAGCCGTCGCTGCGGTTCGGGGGTTTCGTGCCCACCGGTCCACGGGCTACCAGGGTAACAGCGCCACGACGGGATGGCGTCCGGCCACGCTCCGCGCACGGCCCGCCACGGACATGCACCGTGCACCGGATTCTCACCCGGTGCTCACTCGTTCGGCGCACACGCGTTGCCCGGAGCGGCACGCAGATCATCTACGTGCGTCGTATCCTGCTCGGACACTCGCTGCCGAGCCCGCCGGCAACACGGCACCACCCCTCGCCCGTACGCACCGGAACAACGAGAGCTCGTCAGTTCGTTGAGCGACGACCGTCGTTTTGCCTCCCGGCAGGTCGACAGTTTTACTTCACAGCTCAACGACGCAGTACAACAACCCCCTGACCGCACAGCGAAAGCCCCCTATGGGGCTACGTGGCCGTTCGACTGGAGTTGCACGTGGCCGGGCGCATCGAGGACTACGCACTCATCGGAGACATGCAGACCGCTGCCCTGGTCTGCCGGGACGGCACAGTCGACTGGCTGTGCCTGCCCCGCTTCGACTCGCATGCCATCTTCGCCGGTCTGCTGGGTACCGAGGAGCACGGATTCTGGCGGATCGGCCCTGCGCACGCGGCGGACGCCGAGCCCCCCACGGCGGCTCGGCGCCAGTACCGCGGCGACTCGCTCATCCTGGAGTCGGAGTGGGACACCCCGCGCGGCACCGTCCGGGTGATCGACTTCATGCCCCCCCGGGACGGCGCGCCGCAGCTGATCCGCATCGTGGAGGGCGTCTCGGGCCGGGTGCCGATGCGGTCGGCGCTGCGGATGCGCTTCTCCTACGGCCGGATCGTGCCGTGGGTGCACAAGCACGACGGACGCACGGTGGCCGTCGCGGGACCGGACTCGGTGTGGTTCGACACCTCCGCCGAGACCTACGGCCGGGCGCTGACGACCTACGCCGACTTCACGGTCGCGCCGGGCGACCGGATCGCCTTCACCATCTCGTGGCAGGCGTCGCACCGTGAGCCGCCGCCGCTGCCGGAGCCCGAGCAGTCGCTGGAGGCGACGGAGGAGTTCTGGCGCGACTGGGTCGAGCACTGCACGTACCACGGGCCCTACCGGGAGGCCGTGGTGCGCTCCCTGATCACCCTCAAGGCCCTGACGTACGCCCCCACCGGCGGCATCGTCGCCGCCCCGACCACCTCCCTGCCGGAGGAGATCGGCGGCGTGCGCAACTGGGACTACCGCTACACGTGGCTGCGGGACGCCGCGATCACGCTGTCCTCGCTGCTGCGCACCGGCTACCGCGAGGAGGCCCGCGCCTGGCGCGAGTGGCTGCTGCGCGCCGTCGCCGGTGACCCGGAGAACCTCCAGATCATGTACGGCATCGCCGGCGAGCGCGAGCTGGGCGAGGCCGAGCTGGACTGGCTGCCCGGCTACGAGAAGTCCGCCCCCGTCCGGGTCGGCAACGGCGCCGCCCACCAGCTCCAGCTCGACGTGTACGGCGAGGTCACCGAGGCCCTGCACCTGGCCCATATGACGGGCCTGGCCCGCAGCGACTACGCCTCGCTGCTCCAGCTGAAGCTGATCCGCTACCTCGAGGACCACTGGCAGGAGCCGGACGAGGGCATCTGGGAGGTGCGCGGACCGCGCCGCCACTTCGTGCACTCCAAGGTCATGGCCTGGGTCGCCGTCGACCGCACGATCAAGCTGCTGGAGTCCGGCGACGCGGACGGCCCGCTGGAGCGCTGGCGCGAGCTGCGCGACGACATCCACCGGGACGTCTGCGAGAAGGGCTACGACAAGGAACGCAACACCTTCACGCAGTCCTACGGCTCCCGGGAGCTGGACGCCTCCCTGCTGCTGATCCCGCAGATGGGCTTCCTGCCGCCGGACGACAAGCGGGTCATCGGCACCATCGAGGCCATCCAGCGCGAGCTGTCCACGCCGGACGGCTTCATCCTGCGCTACCCGACCCACGGCGAGCACGCGGGCGTCGACGGCCTACCCGGCGACGAGGGCGCCTTCCTCGCCTGCTCGTTCTGGATGGCGGACGACCTGGCGATGATCGGCCGCGTCGACGAGGCCCGCAAGCTGTTCGAGAAGCTGCTGTCGCTGCGCAACGACCTCGGTCTGCTCGCCGAGGAGTGGGACCCGCGCCTCCAGCGCCAGGTCGGCAACTTCCCGCAGGCCTTCAGCCACGTCCCGCTGATCGACACCGCGCTGCGGCTGACGGCCTCGGGAGCGTACGGGGGCTGAACTGCGCGGCGGGCCCGGGGAGTTCACCGATCCCGGGCCCGGCCGCGGCACTGGCGTGGCGCACCCGACGACGTTAGATTCGCTGACCAAGCATTTTGGTCGAACGTCCGACGAGGGGGAGCGTATGGCCGGTCAGGACCCGGAAGAGGGCATCGGTCTCGCCGCCGCGCTCGGCGCGATACGGCGGGAACTGGCCCAGGCGATGGACGCGGCCGAGACCGAAGGCGGGCCCGTACGGCTGTCGGTCTCCTCGCTGGAGCTGGAGCTCCAGACCACGCTCACCCGCTCGGGCGGGGTGAACGGCGGCATCAAGGTCCATGTGATCTCCGCGGGGGCGCAGCGCACGCAGGGCCGCAGCGACGTACAGACGCTGCGGCTCCAGCTCGACGCCCGCACCCTGGACGACGAACCGGTGAAGACGGCGGACACCCTGAGCCGACGCCCGCGGTGACCCGGTGGTGACGTCCCTCCCGGACGTGGCCAGGGTGGCTCGGGTCGTCGGTGAACTGCCCGGTTCGCGGTTTCGGCTCGGCAGCGGCTACCGCATCTCCGACCACCTGGTCCTGACCGCCGCCCACGTCCTGGACGACGCCGCGGACCTGGCGGCCGACCTCGGCGGTGACGGCGACTACCGGCCGGTCACCCCCGTGTGGCGGGACACCGGCGCGGACCTCGCCCTGCTCCGCTTCGCCGCGGCGCCTACGGCGCGGGTCGACCCGGTCCGGATCGGCGGCGTGGACCGCGCCCGGATCTCCACTGTCGGCGCCCACGCCGCCGGCTACCCGGTGTACGCCGAGATCGGCACTCCGGACGGCGGTCGGCGGGGCCGGGCCGCCGTGCGCTGCTCCGTGCGTACCGCCGACACGGGAGCGCCCGGTGATCTGCGCGTCGGCATCGAGGACGCGGCGCCCGCTTCGGCGCCGCCCGGCGCCAGCCCGTGGCAGGGCATGTCCGGTGCGGCGGTGATCACCACGGACGGCCTTCTGGTCGCGGTGTTCCGCGAGCACCTGACGCCGACCGGGGTCGCCATGCACCAGGTCACCGCGCTGGACCGGGTCGACGACGAGGAGTGGCGGGCGCTGCTGACGGCCGAGGGCGTGGACCCGCGGCCGCGGCCCGCGCTGCCGGACGGCTGGGACCGCACCGGTGGCCGGCTCCAGCGGCACCACCTGCGGCTGGACGCGATCCGGCGGATGCGCCACCCCCTGGTCGAGGAGAAGGTGCACTTCGTCGACCCCGGCGACGACAGCTCGCCCGGGAACGTCCTCGCCCGGCTCACCGAACTGGCGAGCGGCCCCGGGCTGCCGTCGGGTGTGGTCCTCACCGGCGACGCCGGCGCGGGGAAGACCCGGCTGTGCCTGGAGACCGCCGCCCGCGCCGACCGCGAGGGCTGGCTGGTCGTCCACCTCACCGGCAAGGCCTCCCTGACCGACGTCGGGGACAGCGTCGGCCCGCGGGCCGGGCGGGTGCTCGTGGTCGCCGACGACATCGACTGGATCAACGACGCGGGCCAGATCCACGGCCGGGTGCGGGACGCGGTCGCCGCGTCGGGGACCCGGGCGGCGTTCCTGACGACCGCGCGCTCCGTACGGCTGAAGGACCTCGAATCCGAACCGCTGCGTCCCCAGGACACCTTCGTACGGATCCGGGTCCGCTCCGATCCGGGGTACCACAGCGCCATCTGCCGGGAACTGGTGCGCGGCCTCGCCCCGAACGCCGTCGGACAGCAGGGCGAGGAGCGGGTGGAGCTGATGTGCGAGGGCCCGCCCGCCTTCAGCCAGCTGTTCGCCTCGGTCTACGACAACCAGGCCCGCGAGGGCAACGACATCACGGCCGTGGTGCCCCGGCCCGACGCCGACTTCCGGGTCTGGCTGCACGGCGTCCTGGCCGAGGTCGGGCTGCCGGCGGTGCCCTGGGACGGCGACGCGGACCCCGCCACGACCGCCGTGGCCCGGATCGTCGCGCACGCGCCCTGCGCCCTGAAGGACGCGCTCGACTGCTTCGCGCCCGACAGCGACGACCCGGCCGACCCGCGCCGCGTAGCGGGCGCCGGGACCATCCAGCGGCTGGTGCGCAACGGTCTGCTGTCGGTCCAGGCCGACAGTCTGCGTCCGGTGCACGACCTGTACGGGGACGTGCTGCTCGGTCACGGTGTCGTCGAGGCCGGCGGGGAGCGGGTGCACCGGGCCGGGCTGCGCCGGGTGCTGGAGAGCGGACTGGCCGACGGCACCGCCCTGGCGCGGGTCGCCGCGTCGGTGGACCGGCTGCGCGCGACGCTGGGCGACGAGGCGGGCGGCAGGCTGGCCGCCGAGGTCGAGGAGTGGTGCACGGCCCGCCTGGACACGCTGCGGGAGCTGGTGGTGGAGGAACCCCGCAGCGAGGGCCGGGAACTGGAGGTCCTGCTGACGCGGCCCACCTGGCGTCCGGTCGCGGCGCGCGAGCTGGCCGGTCCGTGGCTGGCCCGGCACCACGGCAGGACACGGGCCCGCGACGCCGTACTGACCGCGGCGCGCCATCTGCCGCCCGAGGTCAGCCGCCCGTACCTGATGGCCTGGCTGCGCCGCAACGCCGTCCATCCGGCGGCGGCGTTCGCCTTCCACCATGTGCTGCGGGCCGAGGACATCGCGCCCGGTCCGCTGGAGTGGACGACGGACCTGGCCTACGAGTGGCTCACCCTGCACGCGCCCCGCCACAGCGCCGCCCGCCCGCTCTGCGAGCTCCTGGACCCGCGCAAGAAGGCCCTGTCCCGCGACGATCCGCGCCTCGGCCAGGTCCTGCGCTGGGGCCTGAACTGGCTGGACGAGTACGGGACCACCTCCGAGGCGAGCTTCGTGGCCAGGACGCTCCTCATGCGCCCGGAGCTGACCGGCACCGGCCTGGTCCGCACGGCACGGCTGCTGCTGGACACGGTGGCGCCCGCGAACCCGGCCGACGCGAGCTTCGCCCTGGAGGCCGTGCTGGGCCGCTGCCGGCAGCAGCGGGACCTGCCCAAGGAGGTCTTCGAGCAAGCCGTGAAGGACTCGCTGCTGTGGCTGGAGGACGGCGGGGGGCACGGCCGCCGTCCGGCCGCCGCGTACGTGCTCAGGCAGCTGGTCACCCCCGACCTGCCGGGGCGGGACACCCTGGCGCGTGCCGTGCAGGCGGCCTGGAACTGGCTGGAGCCCAACGCGGACCGGCACCTGGAGCTGGGCATGGTCCTGCCGCCGCTGCTGAAGAACGTCCGCAAGGCGGACGGGCACCGCAACGCCGCCTTCACCGACGAGGAGCAGCTCCAGCTCCAGCGACTGGCCGTGCGCTGGCTGTCGTCGTCCGGTTCCTCCTCGTGGCGGGGCGTCAGCGAGGTGGCGGGCGCCCTGCTGCGCACCTCGCACCCCGACCAGGACCCGGAGGTGCTGGACCGGCTCACGCGCCAGGCGCTGGACCTGGTGGAGAAGCACCCGTACCCGACCGTGGCACGCTCGGTGCTGCCCCCGCTGCTGCACAAGAACCTCGATCCGGGCACCCGGGACCGGCTGATGGCGGCGGCCTTCGCCCAGCTGCCACCCGCACCCACCAGCCCGCACACGGCCTTTCTGCTCAGCTCGCTGCTGAGCCGCGCCGACCTCGGCGCCGACGAGCACGACCGGGCCATGGCCGCGACGCTGGAGTGGCTGGACCGGTACCCGCGGGGCCAGGGCGCGGTGGGGCTGCTGAACAGCGCGCTGGGCGGCCGGCGGACGAGCCCGGACGACCGCGGCCGGCTGGCCGCCCGCGCCGTGCAGGTGCTGTCCCCGCTCACCCTGCTCCCGCCGGGGAAGAAACGGCCCTGGCTGGTCGAGACCCTGCGGCTGCACCGGCACGGCATCCGGCCCGAATGGAACCGCCTGGTCTCGCGCGCCTGCGATCTGCTGGACCGGCGGGCCGCGCACACCGCGCCCCTGCTCGGCGAGCTGCTGAAGGGCGCGGACCTGCTCGACGCCCCGGTGCTGGAACGCCTGCATCTGGCGTGCGCCGACTGGTGCGCCCTGTACGACCGCTCCGGCTGGGTGCCCGATCTGCTGTCCCCCGTGCTCGGCAGCCGGGACGCCTCCCCGGCCGTGCGCCGCCGCGTCTCGCAGGTGGCGCGCGACCGGCTCCGCCCGGGCAGCGAGCGCAACGACGCGCTCGGCAAGCTGCTGGAGGCGCTGCTGCGCGACGGCGACCTATCCGATCCGGAACACGCCGACGCCGCCGTGGACTTCGCGCTGGGCTGGCTGGAGGAGCACGCGGGGCCCGCGCACCGCCGCAAGGCCCATGCCGTACTGCTGCTGGTGGGGCACTGGCTGGCGCGGGCGCCCCAGCGGCCCCGGGCACAGGAGCGGATACGACGCGCGAAGGACCGCATGGACGCCCATCTGCGGGACTACCCCGACGAGCCCTCCGACCGGCGCCGGGCGCTGGAGCACCACCGCCGGATCCTGGCCGGTCCGTCGGGCCCGGAGGAGGCCCACTGAGCCCCGAGGCTGCTCCGGCGGCTCGGCGCGGTGGCCGGGATCCGCACTGCCGGAGGTCCGGCCCCGCCGGACAGGACCGCCCGACCCCACCGGCATAGCCTGGACCCGAACGGATCGCCCTGGCGTCGAGGGGGCGCCGATGACTCCCTTCTCGAAGGCGCGCACGGCCCTCGCCGCGCTGCGCGAGGACCTCTCCGGTGACGTGTTCGCCCCGTGGGACCCGGGCTACGACGGGGCCCGGTCCGTGTTCAACGCGCTGATCGACCGCCGCCCCGCCGTGATCGCGCGGTGCGCGCACGAGGCGGACGTCGTGCGGGCGGTGCGCTTCGGCCGGGACCTGGACCTCAACATCGCGGTGCGCGGGGGTGGGCACAGCCTGGCGGGCATGGGGGTGAACGACGCCGGTCTCGTCGTCGACCTGCGCCCGATGCACGGCGTGACGGTCGACCCGGCGGCCGAGGCGGCGCGGATCGGCGGCGGCGCCACGACGGGGCACCTGGACCGGGCGACCGGGCCGTACGGGCTGGCGACGACCGGTGCTCGGGTCTCGACCACCGGTGTCGCCGGCTGCGTCCTGGGCGGCGGCAGCGGCTGGCTGGAGCGCTGCTGCGGTCCGGCCGCCGACAATCTGCTCGGGGTCGAACTGGTCACCGCGGACGGCGAGCGCACCCACGCCAACCCCGACGAGAACCCGGACCTGTTCCGGGCCCTCCACGGCGCCGGCGGGAACTTCGGCGTCGCCACCGCCCTCACCCTGAGGCTGTACGAGGTGCCGCGGTTCAGCGTCGCCCTCGTGGTGTGCCCGCCCCGGTTCGGCGCCGAGTTGACCCGCGCCTTCCGCGACGTCGTCGAGTCCGGCCCGCTCCGGGCGAGCGGCGCCGTGCGCTGGTTCACCGGCCGGCCCGCCGCCTTCGTACCGGAACCGGCCGCCGCATCCCCGCCGGGGTCGCCGGGCGGCCGGCTGTGGTGCGGGGCGCTGCTGGCGTACGCGGGAGACGTACGGGAGCTGCGCGGGCTGGCCGAGCCGCTGCTCGCGCTGCCGCACGAGGTCGGGACCGTCACCGCGCTGCCGTACGCCGGCCTCCAGCGCATGTTCGACGTGCCGCCGGGGCTGCGGTGCCACTGGTCCGCCGAGTACCTGACCGGCGCCCCCGACAGGTTCGTGGACGTCTTCTGCGCCCGCGCCCGGTCCATGCCCCCGCGGACCGGCACGGAGCACCTGCTCTTCCCGGTGGGGGCCGCGGTCGCCGACGGCCCGGCCGGCCTGCCCCTGCCGTACCGGGGTGCCCGCTGGGCCGTGCACCCGTTCGCCGTGTGGCGGGACCCCGCGCACGACGAGCGCTGTGTGCGCTGGGTCCGGGACGCCCGCGCCGACGCCGAGCCGTGGAGCACGGGCGCGGCGCCGCTCAACCTCGTCGGCGACGAGGGCCCCCAGCGGGTGAGAGCCGGGCTCGGCGCCGGCAGCATGCGGCGCCTGGGCGAGCTGAAACGGCGCCACGACCCGGACAACGTCTTCCGCTTCAACCACAACATCAAGCCGCTGTAGGCCGCCGCGGACCTCGGCTGGCCGGGGCCCGGACGCGGTGATCGTTCGCCGGACCGCGCGGAGATGTCGCCGGAAGGTGCGCGCGGGTAGCGTCCGCTGCATGGACAGCCGCACGGACCACCGTTTCGACAGCCGGAGCGCCGGGATCACCGTCCAGCGGGCGCTGGAGCTGCCCGGTCTGCGCAGCGGGCTGCCGGAGGTGCTCGCGGGCGCCGACCGGTTGCAGCGGACGGTGCGCTGGGTGCACGCCGGCGAGGTCCCGAACATCGCCTCGCTGCTGAAGGGCGGCGAACTGCTGCTGACCACGGGCTACGGCCTCGGCACCCGGCCCGCCGACCAGCGGGCGTTCGTGCGCACCCTGGCCGAACGGGGCATCGCGGCCCTCGTGGTCGAGCTCGGACCGCGCTTCACGCGGCTGCCCGCCGCCCTGGTCGACACCGCTCGCGCGGCCGGGCTGCCCCTGGTCCAACTGCATCGCGAGGTGCCGTTCGTGACGGTCACCGAGGAGATCCACACCGAGATCGTCAACGGCCACTACGCGCTGCTCCAGCGCGCCGAGGAGGTCCACCGGCGCTGCACGGAGGCCCTGCTGGGCGGCGGCGGGATACCCCAGGTGCTCGGCATCCTGGCCGGCTTCAGCGACAACCCGGTCTTCCTGGAGACCCCGGACGGCCAGCTGCTGTACGCCGCCGGGGCCGGACCCGAGGGTGCCGAGCCGCTCCAGGTGTGGAAGGGGCTGCGCGGCCCGCACAAGGACGCTCCGCCGCCGGCCGGATCGGTGCTGGTGGACGTGCCGGGCGGCGGAGCCGGGGCGGGGTCGGTACGGGCGCGGCTGGTGCTGCTGCCGGTGCGGTCGCCGCTGGCGCCGGTGCACCGGATCGCGGCGGAGCGCGCCGCCGGCATCCTCGCCGTGGTCCTGATGCAGGCGCGCCAGGAGGAGGAGCTGGCCGCGCGCGGACGCGGCGACTTCCTCACCGACCTGGCGGAGGGCCGCATCCCGGCGGAGGACGCCCCGGCGCAGGCCCGCGTCCTGGGCTTCAAGCCGGGCGACAGCCCGCTGCTGCCGGTGGTCATGCGGCTGGGCGAGGCGCTGGCCCCCGGCGGCGGCTGGGCGGTGCTGGCGCGCGCGGTCGCCGAGGAGCTGGCCGCGGTGGGCGTTCCGGTGCTGCTGGGCGTACGGCCGGTCGAGGGCCGCGTCCCGCTGCTGCTGGGGCTGCGCTCGGAGTCGGAGCGCTCGGCGGTCGCCGACCGGGTCGCGGCGGCGCTGCGGGCCGGTGTGGAGCGGGCCGGCATGCAGCGGCCGGGCGCCCGCCCGCCGGTCGTGGTGGTCGGGGTGCCAGGCGGGTGGGCGGCGGCGTCGGCGGGCCTGCGGCACGCGGCGGAGACGGCGACCGCGGCCCAGGGTCTGGGCGACCGGCCCTGGTACGACGCCCGCCGCCTGGACATCGACCTGCTGCTGTGGCGGTTGCGCGACCATCCCGACCTCGCGGCTTTCGTGGACCGCGCGATCGGTCCCGTCACCGCGCACGACCGGCGTTCCAAGCCGCCCCTGCTGCCCACGCTGGAGACCTACCTGGCGCACGCGGGCCGCAAGGCGGAGACGGCCCGTGAGCTGCACCTCAACCGCCAGACGCTCTACAACCGCCTCGCCCGCATCGGTGAGTTGCTCGGCACCGACCTCGACGACCCGCACACCGTGCTGGCCCTGAGCCTTGCCCTGCGGGCCCGCCGCCACGTCGGCTAGCCGCCGCCACCCGCCGGGGCCTCAGATGAACGGCCTGGCCTGCGTCAACTCGTCGTAGACGCTCAGGACTTGGGCGACCGTGTCGTCCTCGCTCGGCCACGTGGCCGCCTGCCGCAGGCCCATCTCCTGGAGCAGCTCCCGCCGTTCGGGATCGTCGAGGAGCCGTTCGACGGCGTCCGCGAACGCCTCGGCGTCGTCGGCCGGGACGAGTTCGGCCGCGTCGCCGACGAGTTCGGGAAGCCCGCCGACCGAGGTGGCGACCAGCGGCACACGCGCGTGCAGGGCCTCCTGGGCGAGCACGGACCGCGCCTCCCACCGGCTCGGCAGCAGCGCGAGATCGGCGGAGGCGAGCAGTTCGCCCACGTCGTCACGGCGCCCGATGAGCCGCACCGGCAGCTCCTCGTCCTCGATACGGCGCTGCAACACCGGACGCAGCGGGCCCTCCCCCGCGATGACGACCAGCGGCACGGGGTCGCGGGTGCGCCAGGCGCGCGCGGCGTCCAGCAGGAGGTCGTAGCCGCGCTGGGGGTCGAGGGAGCCGACGGCCATCAGCAACGGGCGGCCGGTGGCACCGAGTTCGGCCCGGATCTTGGGCTGCTGCCGGTCGGGGTCGTCGTGCTCGACGGGGGTGCGCGGCCCGGGCAGTCCGACGCCGGCGAGCCGGGCGTCCCGGGCGCCCGCCCGCCGGGCCCGGTCCACGAGGTCCGAGGTGGTCCCGAGCACCACCGCGGCGGCCCTGACCACCCGCCGCTCCAGCAGGCGCAGGAACTGGGCGCGCGCTCCCTCGGCGTGGGCCCGGTTGTGCCAGGTGACGACCAGCGGGGTACTGCGTCCGGCGAGTGCGAGGGCGGCCCGGAACGAGGCGTGCAGCCCGTGCGCGTGCACCAGGTCGGCGTGGGTGCACGCGGCGCGCAGCGCGGCCACGGACCCCGGATCGCTGCTGCGCGGCACATGGACGTGGTCGGCTCCGGCACCGGTGAAGTCGTAGGAGTGATCCGCCTCGACCGGGGCGCACACAGTGACCCGCACGCCCCGTGCGACGAGCCCGGCGGTCAGGGAGCGCACATGGGCGCTGCTGCCGACGTTGCCGCCGCCCAGCACCTGCACGGTGCGCAGCGGCGACCGGCCGTGCGGTGAGGGGCTGCTCACGGGTTCACCTGGGCGGGGGCTCCTGGTTCGGCGTCGGACGGTCACGAGGCGGCGTGCGGAGGGTTCGTGGGGAGGGGTGGACGGTGCGGGATCTCCGCGTACCCGCCCAAGCATGCCAGGCCGTACGGCCGTTCCGGCACCGCCGGCCGCCCCGGCCTCCCGCCGACCGCAGACAACCTGGCGACCCGGGTCACTCACACGAGTGATATCGCGCGTGCGCCGACCCGCCGACCTTGTCCCCGTAGACCGCCGCGGCCACCACCGCCGCCGCGTGCGCGACCAGCCCGGCCCGCCCGTTGCCCGCGACGACCGCCGCGCCGAGCAAGGCGCCCAGCGCGTGCGCGCCCATGTCACCGATCATCACGCGCTCCCTCAGATCGCCGGGCAGCACCGCCGCGGCGGCGCCCATCGCGACCGCCGCCGCCGGTGCGCCGGGCCCCTCCCGCAGCAGTCCCGGCGCCGCGAGCGCGAGGAC
The DNA here is from genome assembly GCF_003261055.1 of Streptomyces cadmiisoli. NCBI lineage: Bacteria > Bacillati > Actinomycetota > Actinomycetes > Kitasatosporales > Streptomycetaceae > Streptomyces > Streptomyces cadmiisoli. The sequence continues at coordinate 6,762,927 of NZ_CP030073.1, read as the reverse complement.
CGCCGCGGCGGCCCGCCCGGGCCGGACGTCCACCAGGTTCACGGCATGCGCGGCCCCGGCGACCACGACCCCGGCGAGCACTTTGTCCACCGGCCGCTCCTTGAGCGCCCCGCCGGTCAGCAGCCCCGCCGCGCAGACACCGATCAGCTTCACGGCGCCGCTGGTGACCTCGCCGTCCCGCAGCGCCGCCAGGTGCGCCCGCAAGCCACGGCGCCCGTCCCCGGCCCCGGCGACGTCGTCGTACGCCCCGCAGACACCGGCGGCCACGACGGCCGGCACCGCGCCGGGCAGCACCCGCCCGGCACCCACCGCCGCCGCGAGGGCCACCGCGGGCCCGGCGTACAGCCCGACGGGCCGCCCGGCGTGGTTCGTCCGCTCCCACCGCGCACGCCCACCCGGCGCGGTGGCCCGCAGGACGGCGACCGCCGCCCCGGTCAGGGCGGCGGCGCGGACGAACGAGGTGATCCTGGGCGTACGGCCGGTCATCACGCCACTCCCCAAGTCCGGCTAGGCGTCCGCCCGAGCCGTCTCCAGCAGCTCCTCGGCGTGCGCGCGGGCCGTCTCGGAGTCCTCCTGCCCGGCGAGCATCCGCGACAGCTCCCGGACCCGCTCCTCGCCCTCCAGCACCTTGACACCGGACCGGGTCACCGAGCCGTCGTTGGTCTTCTCCACCAGCAACTGCCGGTCGGCGAACGCCGCGACCTGCGGCAGGTGCGTCACCACCACGACCTGCGCGGTCTTCGCCAGCCGAGCCAGACGCCGCCCGATCTCGACCGCGGCCTTGCCGCCCACACCGGCGTCCACCTCGTCGAAGAGGTACGTCGGCACCGGATCCGTCCCCGCGAACACGACCTCCACCGCCAGCATCACGCGCGAGAGCTCACCGCCGGACGCGCCCTTGGCGATCGGCCGGGGCGGCGCGCCCGGGTGGGGCGCGAGCAGCAGCTCGACCTCGTCGACCCCGGACGGCCCGTAGGCGACGGTGCGTCCGCCGACCTCGACGCCCTCCGGGTCCTCGGTCTGCCGGATCTCGAACGACACGCGCGCGTGCGGCATCGCCAGCGAGGCCAGTTCGGCCGTCACGGCGCCGGCGAACCGCTCGGCGGCCTCCGTCCGCGCGTCCGTCAGCGCCTGCGCCAGCCCGCCCAGTTCGGCCCTCAGCGCGTCCCGTTCGGCGGTCAGCTCCCCGGTCCGCTCGTCGTCGCCGTCGAGTTCGGTCAGCCGCGCGGCGCTCTGCTCCGCCCAGGCGAGGACCGCGTCGACGTCCGCGCCGTACTTGCGGGTCAGCGCCGTGAGCGCGGCCCGCCGCTCCTCGACCGCGGCCAGCCGCAGCGGGTCGGCGTCCAGGTCGTCGGCGTACCCCGCCAACTCCCCTGCCACGTCGCCGAGCAGGATGGCGACCTCGCCGATCCGGTCGGCCAGCGAGGCCAGCGCCGGATCGTGGGACCGTACGGCCTCCAGCGCCCGGTGCGCGCCCGCGACCAGCGTGGCGGCGTCCACGCCCTCGGGGTCCTCGGGGTTGCCCGCGAGCGCGGCGTGCCCTGCGGTCGCCGCGGACGCCAGCGCCTCCGCGTGCCCGAGCCGCTCCGCCTCCTCGGCCAGCTCCGCGTCCTCACCGGCCCGCGGTTCCACGGCGGCGATCTCGTCGAGCCCGTAGCGCAGCATGTCGGCTTCCTGGGCCCGCTCACGCGCGCGCGTGGTGATCTCGTCCAGCTCCACGGAGACGGCCCGCAGCCGCCGGTAGGCCTCCGTGTACTTGGTGAGCGGCCCGGCCACCGCGCCGCCCGCGTACCGGTCGAGCGCCTGCCGCTGCCGGGACAGCTTGAGCAGCCCCTGCTGATCGGTCTGCCCGTGCACCGCGACCAGCTCGTCGGCCAGCTCGGCCAGGACCCCCACGGGCACGGACCGGCCGCCCAGATGCGCCCGCGAGCGCCCCTCGGCGGAGACGGTACGGCTGATCAGCAGCGCCCCGTCGTCCAGCTCGGCGCCGGCCTCCTCGGCCCGCAGGGCGGCCGAGGCGTCCGCGGACAGGCTGATCCGCCCCTCCACGACCGCGTTCTTGGCGCCGATCCGGACGAGCGCCGGATCCGCACGCCCGCCCAGCAGCAGCCCCAGGCTGGTGACCACCATGGTCTTGCCCGCGCCCGTCTCACCGGTGACCGCCGTGAACCCGGGCGACAGCTCGACGACAGCGTCGTCGATGACTCCGAGCGACCGTATCCGCATCTCCTCCAACACGGACACGACCATACGAGGTCCGGCCGAGGAAGTGCACGCGGGCCACCCATGTCACCCGGGCGAGTGCACACCGCTTCACCGCGTGATCGCCCTCACGCCACACGCTAGTGCCGCGGCACTAGTGCGGCGCCCCCCGCCATCCGGACACGGGCAGCGCGAACTTCGCGACCAGCCGGTCGGTGAACGACGCGTGGTGCAGCCGGGCCAGCCGCACCGGCACGGATCCCCGCCGCACCTCCACCCGCGCGCCGGGCGGCAGCTCCACCGTGCGGCGGCCGTCGCACCACAGAACCCCCGGCGGGACGTGCGGCAGCACCTCCACCGCGAGCACCGAGTTCGGCGACGTCACCAGCGGCTTCGCGAACAGCGCGTGCGCGCTGATCGGCACCATCAGCAGCGCCTCGACCTCCGGCCACACCACGGGCCCGCCCGCGGAGAAGGCGTACGCCGTGGAGCCCGTCGGGGTCGACAGCACGATCCCGTCGCAGCCGAACCCCGTCACCGGCCGGCCGTCGATCTCCAGGACGACCTCCAGCAGCTTCTCGGCGGACACCTTCTGCACGGCGGCCTCGTTCAGCGCCCAGTCCGTGTGCACGATGTCCCCGTTGCTGTGCACGACGACGTCGACGGTCATCCGCTCCTCGACCTCGTACGCCTTCGTCACCACACGGTCGACGACCTTGTCGAGGTCGTCCCGCTCGGCCTCGGCGAGGAAGCCGACCCGCCCGAGGTTCACACCGAGCATGGGCACCCCGGACGCGCGGGCGAACTCCGCGCCCCTCAGCAGCGTGCCGTCACCGCCGAGCACGATGAGCAGCTCGCACCCGTCGAGGCACTGCGCGGTCGCCTCCTCGATCAGCTCCACCTCGTCCGGCAGCGGCAGGTCGCGCGCCTCGGCCGCCAGGACCCGCACCCCGATACCGGACCGCAGCAGCCCCTTGACCACGAGCTCGGCGCTGCGAATGGCCGCGGGCCGCCCGGTGTGGGCGAGCAGGAAAACAGTACGAGCTCGGTTCGGTGTCAACGGGGCCCCTCCGCCACTGCACGGTCGATGTCGGCCTGGTCCGGTCGGGGAGCCCCGGCCCGCAGCCACAGAAAGTACTCCACGTTCCCCGAGGGGCCGGGCAGCGGACTGGCCGTCACGCCCTTCACCCCGAGCCCCAGCTCCCAGGCCCGCTCGGCCACCCCGCGCACGGCCTCGGCACGCAGCTGCGGACTCCGTACGACTCCCCCGCTTCCCAGCCGCTCCTTGCCCACCTCGAACTGCGGTTTGACCATCATCACCAGGTCGGCGTCCGGCCGCACGCACCGCACCAGTGCGGGCAGGACGATTCCGAGCGGGATGAAGGACAGATCCCCCACCACCAGATCCACCGGCTCTCCATCGATCGCCTCGAGCGTCAACTCGCGTACGTTCGTACGGTCCTTGACCGTGACGCGTTCATCGCTCTGCAGAGTCCAGGCGAGTTGTCCGTATCCGACGTCGACGGCGACGACGTGCGCGGCCCCCGCCCGCAGCAACACGTCCGTGAAGCCCCCGGTGGACGCGCCCGCGTCCAGGGCGCGCCGCCCCTCGACCGTCAGCCCCCGCGGTACGAACGCCTCCAGCGCGCCCGCCAGCTTGTGGCCGCCCCGAGACACGTAGTCCGGGTCGTTCGCGTCGGTGGCGACCACGATCGCGGCGGCGGTCTCCACCTGCGTGGCCGGTTTGGTCGCGACGGTCTTGCCGACGCTCACCCGGCCCGCGGCGATCAGCTGGCCTGCGTGCTCACGCGAGCGTGCGAGCTTGCGGCGGACCAGCTCCGCGTCCAGACGGCGACGTGCGACTCCTGCCACGTTCGGTTCAGCTCCTACTGCCATACGGTGCATCGGACGGGTGGCCCGGTCGGCCACGGTGAGGGTCGGGACCCGGGTGCCGGACGGGAGCCGGCGGCCCCGTGCGGGCGTCGAGCGCGGTGAGCGTGTCACGCAGCCCCCGGTGCACATCCTCGTACACCTCGACGTGCCCGTCGGTGGCGAGGTGGTCGGTGTCGGCCAGCCGCTCCAGCTGCGCGTCGACCTCGGCGTTGCCGGTGGGAGTGCGGGGCACACCGAGCGGGGCGGGGGCGGCCGGATCGTGCTCCGGCCGCGCCGGCGCCTCCCCCTCCGGGATCTCCGTCTGCGGAGCCGAGTCGTTCATGCCCCGACGCTACCCCGAACCACTGAGGTACCGTCGGTCGCGATGGCCACGATCGACGAGTGCCGCGCCGCACTGGAGAAACTCTCGGACCACATGCGGGGCGCCGAGGGCGACGTCCGCGCCGCCGCCGCCCTGGACCGCTCGGTGAGCTGCCACATCACCGACCTGGACACCACCTTCGTCGGCCGCCTCGTGGACGGCCGGATCGAGGTGCACCATACGGTTGCGGGCAAGCCGCTGGAGAGGGCGCAGATACGGCTCGCCATGACCGGCGACGATCTGGTGGCCCTCGTCGCCGGCGAGCTGAACTTCGCCAAGGCATGGGGATCGGGCCGGGTGAAGCTGGAGGCCGGCCTGTTGGACGTGTTCCGCCTCAGGAAGCTCCTGTAGCGGCGGTGCGGCGTCGGACGTGCCCTTGGCCGAGCGGTGCCCGGGGCAGCCCGTTCGTGCGCCGGTACGGCCTCGGGGAGCCCGTTCAGCGGCACCGCGTCCCTGCCTGACGAAGCCCCTTGTACGGGGACTCTGCCTCCAGGCGGCCCCCTCAGCGGGGAAGCTGCCTCAGGCGGCCCCTCAGCGGCAGCGCGGCCTCAGGAAGCGGCCACGGAAGTCCGGTCCGCCGTCGCACGCGCGCGTGCCCGGCGGGCCGCCGGCACCACCAGCGGGGTCCCGGTCTCCGGATCGTCGATGATCTGGCAGCGCAGCCCGAAGACGTCCTCCACCAGCTCGGCGGTCACGATGTCGTTCGGCGCGCCCGCGGCGATCACCTCTCCCCCGCGCAGCGCGATCAGGTGCGTGGCGTACCGGGCGGCGTGGTTGAGGTCGTGCAGGACGGCGACGAGAGTGCGGCCCTGCTCCTCGTGCAGCTGCGCGCACAGGTCGAGGACGTCTATCTGGTGCTGGATGTCCAGATACGTCGTCGGCTCGTCGAGCAGCAGCAGCGGCGTCTGCTGGGCGAGCGCCATCGCGATCCACACACGCTGCCGCTGACCGCCGGACAGTTCGTCGACGAACCGGTCGGCGAGCTCGGCGACGCCGGTCTGCGCCATGGACTCCTGGACCACCCGCTCGTCCTCGGCCGACCACTGGCGCAGGATGCCCTGGTGCGGGTACCGGCCGCGGCCCACGAGGTCGCCGACCGTGATCCCGTCCGGCGCGATGGACGACTGGGGCAGCAGTCCGAGCGTGCGGGCGACCTTCTTCGCGGGCATCGACTGGATGACCTGCCCGTCCAGCAGCACGCGGCCCCGGTCGGGCTTGAGCATCCGCGACAGCGCGCGCAGCAGCGTCGACTTGCCGCAGGCGTTCGGGCCGACGATCACGGTGAAGGAGTTGTCGGGGATCTCCACCGACAGCTGCTCGGCGATGACACGCTGGTCGTAGGCGAGGGTGACGCTCTCGGCGGACAGGCGGTTCACTGTGCTCCTTCGGGTGTTCTCGTCGGCTGAGCCGCTCGTGTCCGGCTTCTGCCCGGGGCCTTTCGCCCCCGGCGTCGCGGGGCCGCTCATATCCGGCCCGCCCTGCGTTCGGTGACCAGCAGCCACAGCAGGTAGACCCCGCCGAGGACGCCGGTGACCACGCCCACGGGCAGCTGGTCCGCGCCCAGGAGGCGCTGCGAGACCCAGTCGGCGGTGACCAGGAGGGCCGCGCCCATGCACAGCGAGGGCACCAGGTTCGGGCCCGGTGAGCGGGTCAGGCGGCGCGCGAGCTGCGGCGCGGTGAGCGCCACGAACCCGACCGGTCCGGCGGCGGCGGTGGCCGCGGCGGTCAGCAGGACGGCGGCCACCAGCAGCAGCATCCGTACGCGCTCGACGCGCACCCCGAGGGCGTACGACACGTCGTCGCCCATCTCCATCATCCGCAGGCCGCGCCCGTTCGCGAGGACGAGCGGTACGAGGACCGCGCTCAGCGCGAGCAGCGGCCAGACCTGGTCCCAGTCCCGGCCGCTGAGCGAGCCGGTCATCCAGACCACCGCGCGGGCCGCGTCGACGATGTCGGCCTTGGTCAGCAGATAGCCGTTGACGGCCGTGACGACGGCGGAGACGCCGATGCCGACCAGCACCAGCCGGTAGCCGTGCACCCCCTGCTTCCAGGCCAGCAGGTAGATGGCCAGACCGGTTGCCAGACCGCCCACGAGCGCGCCGGCCGTGACGGCGCCGGCGTCACCGGAGAACAGCACGATCACGACGAGCGCGCCGGCCGTGGCGCCCTGGCCGAGGCCGAGCACGTCCGGGCTGCCCAGCGGATTGCGGGAGATCGACTGGAACAGCGCGCCACCGAGTCCGAGCGAGGCGCCGACCAGCAGCGCGACGAGGACCCGCGGCAGCCGCAGCTCGTTGACGATGAACTGCTGACCGGCGTCGCCGTTGCCGAGCAGCGTCTTGAGCACGTCGCCGGCCGAGATGGGGAAGTCGCCGGTGCCGATCAGCAGCACGCTCGCGGCGAGCGCGGCGAGCAGCAGCAGGAGGACGACGACGAGGGACCGGACGTCCAGACGCACCGACAGCCCGCCGGGCGTGCGCAGGGCACGGTTGCTCTTCACAGCTTGGCCGTCCTCCGGCGTCGTACGAGAAAGATGAAGACCGGGCCGCCGAGGATCGCGGTGACGATGCCGACCTGGAGTTCCGCGGGCCGGGCGACGACCCGGCCGAGCACGTCCGCGCCGAGCAGCAGCACGGGCGACAGGACGGCGGCGTAGGGCAGGATCCAGCGCAGGTCGGGCCCGGTGAACGAGCGGACCACGTGCGGAACCATCAGCCCGACGAACACGATGGGCCCGCAAGCTGCGGTCGCGGCCCCGCACAGCACGGTGGCGGCGAGCATGGACAGCGCCCGCGTCCGGTTGAGGTTGGCGCCGAGCGCCTTGGCGGTGTCGTCGCCCATGGCCATGGCGTTCAGCGGCCGGGCCAGGGCCAGCGCGAGCACCGAGCCGGTCACCAGGAACGGCAGCACCTGCGCGATGGTCTCGTCGGTCGCCGTGCTCAGCGAACCGATCGTCCAGAAGCGCATCTTGGCGAGCGCCGCGTCGTCCAGGATCATCGCGGCCTGGAGATAGCCGTAGAGGGCGGCGCTGATCGCGGTGCCGGCGAGCGCGAGCCGGACCGGTGTGGCCCCCCGGCTGCCGCCCAGGAACCAGACCAGCGCCCCGACCGCGGCCGCGCCGAAGAAGGCGAACCACACATAGCCGCTCAGGCTGGTGACGCCGAAGAAGCTGATGGCGGTGACGACCGCCGCGGACGCGCCCGCGTTGATGCCGAGCAGTCCGGGATCGGCCAGCGGGTTGCGGGTGAGCGCCTGCAGCACGGCACCGGCCAGGCCGAGCGCCGCACCGGCGAGGAGCCCGAGGACGGTGCGGGACAGGCGCTCGTCGACCACGACGTCGCCGTACGTCCCCGTGCTCTCGAACAGCCCGTGCCAGACCTGCCCCAGGGACAGTTCCTTGGCGCCGATCGTGATGCTCGACAACGCGACGAGCACCATGATCGACGCGGCCGCGAGCAGCCCGAGGGCACGCGTCACCCGGCGACGTGGAGGCGCGGGCATGACGTCCGCGCGCTGTTCGGGAGGGCTTTCAACCAACACGCGGGTTAGGTTAGCCTACCCTCTGATTGAATCAAGATCCGGATGCCGGCCCGGACGCCCACGCCACGTCACAACCCCAGCCGTGCCAGCGCCTTCTCCGCGTCCAGCGCGCACGTGCCGTCACCGGCCGCCGTCCAGGCCGCCGCGCACAGGACCCGCAGCCCGTCCAAGGACGCGCCGTCACCGTCGAGTTCCAGTCGCTCCGCCCCGGCCTTCGCCGTCCAGCCGCCGCACCGGAACCCGTCGCCCGCCCCGGTCACCTCGGGCTGGCCGGTGAGCAGGCCGCGCAGATCGGCGTCGACGTACGTCGGCCGGTGCTGCGGCGGCGCGGCGAGCAACTGCGCCGCGTCGGTCACCCCGGTCAGCACGAGCAGCGAGTCGACCTCCCCGTTGAACGCGCCCTCGATGTCGGTGTCCAGCCGGTCCCCCACCACCAGCGGCCGCTTCGCCCCGGTGCGCAGGATCGTCTCCCGGTGCATCGGCGGCAGCGGCTTGCCCGCGATCTGCGGCTCCGCGCCGGTCGCGATCCGCACCACCTCCACCCCGGCGCCATTGCCCGGCACGATCCCGCGGACGCTCGGTATCGTCAGATCGGTGTTCGACGCGAACCACGGGACGCCCCGCGCGATCGCGTAGCACGCCTCGTTGAACCGCCCCCACGGCAGCTCCGGCCCACCGAACCCCTGCACCACCGCGGCCGGATCATCGTCCGCCGACTCGACCGGCACGAGCCCGCGCTCCCGAAGCGCCACCCGCAGCCCCTCGCCGCCGATCACCAGAACCCTGGCGCCCGACGGCACCTGCTCGGCGATCAGCCGCGCCACCGCCTGCGCCGAGGTGATCACGTCGGACGCCGCCGTCGGGATGCCCAGCGCGGTCAGGTGCGCGGCCACGGTGTCCGGCGTCCGCAGCGCGTTGTTGGTGACGTACGCGAGGTGCATCCCGCCCGCACTGGCCGAACGCAGCGAATCCACCGCGTGCGCGATCGCGCTCCCGCCCGCGTACACCACCCCGTCCAGATCGAGCAGTGCCGTGTCGTACGCCCCGCTGAGCGTCTGACCACTGCCCTCGGGCCTGGTCCTGACCCCCTGGCTCATTCGGTTACTCTCCTCGGCTCGGTGTCTTTCCTCGATCATCCCTCATGTCACTGGCACACGTACGATGCCGGGATGAACACAGCAGGTCACCCGGAAGCAACGACGCGCCGAGGCCTCGAACTCACGCCGTTCCGAGGGCTCCGCTACGACCCCGATCGGGTCGGCAGCCTGGCCGCCGTGACATCCCCGCCGTACGACGTGGTCGTACGCCCCGACGGCCTGCACCACCTCCAGTCGGCGGACCCGCACAACATCGTTCGGCTGATCCTTCCGGAGGCCGCGACCCCCGCGGCCCGTGACGCCCAGGCCGCCGACACCCTGCACCGCTGGGTCGCCGACGGAATCCTCGTCACCGACTCCGAGCCCGGCCTCTACGTCTACGAGCAGTGCGACGGCCGGGGCATGCTCCAGCGCGGCGTCATCGGCGCCCTGCGCGTCTCGGAGCCGGCGGAAGGCGTGGTGCTGCCGCACGAGGACGTCATGCCGCACATCGTCGCCGACCGCGCGGCGCTGATGCGCGCCACCTGCACGAACCTCGAGCCCCTCCTGCTGACCTACCGCGGCGACGACGCGGCGGCCCTCACCACCGAGGTGGTGGAACGCACCGCCGAAAAGCCCCCGCTCCTCGCGACCACCACGGAGGACGGCTTCAGCCACCGCCTGTGGTCGGTCACGGACCCCGGGGACCTCGCCCGGATCCAGTCCGACCTCGCCCGGCACCAGGCCCTGATCGCCGACGGCCACCACCGCTGGGCGACCTACCTCCGCCTGCGCACCGAGCACCCCTCCCCGAGCCCCTGGGACTACGGCCTGGTCCTCCTGGTCGACACCGTCCGCTACCCGCTGCGCGTCCGCGCCATCCACCGCCTGCTGCACGGGTTGCCCGTGGCCGACGCCCTCGCCGCCCTCGAAGGCCGGTTCCGTGTGAGCCGCCTCGACGCGTCGCTCGCCGACGCCCTGGCGGTGCTCGGCGAGGCCGCCGCCACGGGCAACGCCTTCCTCCTCGCCGGAGACGGCGCCTTCCACCTGGTGGACCGCCCCGACCCGGACCTGCTCGCGCGCACGGTCCCGGCCGAGCACCCCGCCGCCTGGCGCACCCTCGACGCGACGGTCCTGCACGCCACACTCCTCGCGCACGTCTGGGACATTCCCGAGGACTCCCCCGCGCACATCGCGTACATCCACGACGCCGCCGCCACGGTCGCCAAGGCGGAACGCGACGGCGGCACGGCCGTACTGATGCACCCCGTCCACGAGGAAGTCGTACGCGATCTGGCCCGCCAGGGCGTCACGATGCCCCGCAAGTCGACGTCCTTCGGACCGAAGCCGGCGTCCGGACTGGTGCTCCGCGCGCTGGAACCCTGACGCGGGGCACGCGGAAACACCAGGAACACGAAGGTCACGAAGGACACGAAAAAAGGGGTGGGACCCGTACCGGGTCCCACCCCTTCACGCGTTCACACGGAACCGTCGGCCGACGTCACTCCTCGCGGTCCTGCTGATCGTCCGCCTCCGAGTCGCCGTCCGCACGGACGCTGTCGCCGTCGTCGCTCTCGTCGAGCGCGTCGAGCGCGTCGACGAACTCCACGCCGTCCAGCTCGGCGAGCCGGTCCGAGGCATCGGTGCTGCCGTCCCGGTCCGCCTCGACGGCCTTCGCGAACCACTCACGCGCCTCACGCTCCCGACCGGCGGCGAGCAGCGCGTCGGCGTAGGCGTACCGCAGCCGGGCGGTCCACGACTGCACGGAGCTGGAAGCCAGTTCCGGGCTCTGCAGCGTCACGATGGCTGCCTCGAGCTGCCCCATGTCGCGTCGCGCACCGGCCGCGACCAGGCGCATCTCGACCTGCCCGGCCTTGTCCAGCTTGTGCACCTCGGGCGCCCCGGCCATGTCCAGCGCCTTCTCAGGCCGCCCCAGCCCACGCTCGCAGTCGGCCATGACGGGCCAGAGCTCCACACTGCCCGTCATCCGACGTGCCGCCCGGAACTCGGCCAGCGCCTCTCCGTACTTCTGGTTCGCGTACGCCGCGAACCCGGCCGCCTCACGCACGGCCGCCACACGGGAAGCCAGCCGCAGCGCGACCTTGGAGTAGCCGTAGGCACCCTCGGGGTCCTCGTCGATGAGCCTGGCGACCATCACCAGGTTCTTGGCGACGTCCTCCGCGAGCGTCTTCGGCAGGCTCTGCAGTTCCTGCCGTACGTCCTTGTCGATCTCGTCGCCGGTCACGTCCTCGGGGATCGGCAGCCGCTTGATCGGCTCACGGTCCCTGTCCCGGTCCCGATCGTCACGGAACCGGGGGCCACCGGTGCCACCGCGCCGGTCGTCACGGCCCCGGAAACCACCGGGCCGCCCACCGCGGTCGTCCCGGCGCGGCCCGCGCGCCCCACGGTCGTCACGGCCGCGGAACCCACCACGATCACCGCGGCTGTCGTCCCGACGCGCATAACTGCCGCGGTCGCCACGATCGTCACCCCGACGCTCGAAGCCACCACGATCCCCGCGGTCATCACCCCGACGCTCGTAGTTCCCACGGTCGCCGCGGTCATCGCCGCGACGCTCGAAACCACCACGGTCGCCACGGTCGTCGCGCCGGAACCCGCCACGGTCGTCCCGCCGGAACCCACCACGGTCGCCACGGTCGTCACGGCGAAAACCTCGGTCGTTCCGATCGCCTCGGTCGCCTCGGTCATCACGCCGGAAGCCTCGGTCGCCGTCATCACGGCGGTCGTCCCGCCGGCCGTAGCTGCCACGGCTGTCATCCCGCCGGAAGGAGGGACGGTCGTCCCGCCGGTCATCACGGCGATCGTCCCGCCGGCCGTAGCTGCCACGGCTGTCATCCCGCCGGAAGGAGGGACGGTCGTCACGGCGGTCGTCGCGCCGGTCATCCCGCCGATCGTCGCGACGGAATCCGCCTCGGTCCCCACGGTCGTCCCCGCGGCGATCGTCACGCGAGCCGTATCCGCCGCGGTGGTCGTCACGGCGGGGGGTGGGACGGTCATCGCGGTCGTCACGACGGAAGCCGCCAGGGCGTCCGCCTCGATCGTCACGGCGGAAACCACCGGCGCGGCTGCCTCGGTCGTCCCGACGCGGCCCGCGGTCACGGTCGTCACGCTGGACCGACGGACGCGCACCACCACGGTCGCCGTCACGCCGAACGTACCCGCCCCGATCACCGTCACGGCGGTCGTCGCGGCGGTCGTCCCGCCGATCGTCACGGCGGAAACCGCCGCGATCACCGCGGTCGTCACCGCGGCGGTCGTCACGACGGTCGTCACCACGCCGATCATCACGACGGCCGTATCCGCCACGGTCACGGTCGTGGCCGCCACGGTTGTTGTCGCGCCGGTCGTTGTCGCGCCGGAAGCCGCCTTGGTCACGACGGTCCCCGCCACGGTAACCACCACGGTCGCCGCGGTCTCCACCATCCCGTCGGCGCTGGTCGCGCTCCGGTCGTTCCTCGGGAGAGTTGGTGGACATCGGTGACTCCTGTCTTTGGTACCGCAAGTCATTCTCGCGCAGCCGTGCATCCGGCGCGCTCTGGAAAACAAAAAGGACCCCTGGTCCCAGCTTATCGCTGGTGACCAGGGGTCCTTTCAAAGATTGTTCGGCGGCGTCCTACTCTCCCACAGGGTCCCCCCTGCAGTACCATCGGCGCTGTGAGGCTTAGCTTCCGGGTTCGGAATGTAACCGGGCGTTTCCCTCACGCTATAACCACCGAAACCCTATTGGTTTCGAGCGAACAAGCACACTCTTCAATTGTCTGTTCGGCTCAAAGCCGGCAACTGTTCGTTGCCTCAGAACTGACACAGTGGACGCGAGCAACTGAGGACAAGCCCTCGGCCTATTAGTACCGGTCAACTCCACACGTTACCGTGCTTCCATATCCGGCCTATCAACCCAGTCGTCTACTGGGAGCCTTACCCCATCAAGTGGGTGGGAGCCCTCATCTCGAAGCAGGCTTCCCGCTTAGATGCTTTCAGCGGTTATCCCTCCCGAACGTAGCCAACCAGCCATGCCCTTGGCAGAACAACTGGCACACCAGAGGTTCGTCCGTCCCGGTCCTCTCGTACTAGGGACAGCCCTTCTCAAGACTCCTACGCGCACAGCGGATAGGGACCGAACTGTCTCACGACGTTCTAAACCCAGCTCGCGTACCGCTTTAATGGGCGAACAGCCCAACCCTTGGGACCGACTCCAGCCCCAGGATGCGACGAGCCGACATCGAGGTGCCAAACCATCCCGTCGATATGGACTCTTGGGGAAGATCAGCCTGTTATCCCCGGGGTACCTTTTATCCGTTGAGCGACGGCGCTTCCACAAGCCACCGCCGGATCACTAGTCCCGACTTTCGTCCCTGCTCGACCCGTCGGTCTCACAGTCAAGCTCCCTTGTGCACTTACACTCAACACCTGATTACCAACCAGGCTGAGGGAACCTTTGGGCGCCTCCGTTACTCTTTAGGAGGCAACCGCCCCAGTTAAACTACCCATCAGACACTGTCCCTGATCCGGATCACGGACCCAGGTTAGACATCCAGCACGACCAGACTGGTATTTCAACGACGACTCCACCTGAACTGGCGTCCAAGCTTCAAAGTCTCCCAGCTATCCTACACAAGCCGAACCGAACACCAATATCAAACTGTAGTAAAGGTCCCGGGGTCTTTCCGTCCTGCTGCGCGAAACGAGCATCTTTACTCGTAGTGCAATTTCACCGGGCCTATGGTTGAGACAGTCGAGAAGTCGTTACGCCATTCGTGCAGGTCGGAACTTACCCGACAAGGAATTTCGCTACCTTAGGATGGTTATAGTTACCACCGCCGTTTACTGGCGCTTAAGTTCTCAGCTTCGCCCCACCGAAATGGAGCTAACCGGTCCCCTTAACGTTCCAGCACCGGGCAGGCGTCAGTCCGTATACATCGCCTTACGGCTTCGCACGGACCTGTGTTTTTAGTAAACAGTCGCTTCTCGCTGGTCTCTGCGGCCACCCCCAGCTCGAACAGTAAATGCTCTCACCAGGCGTGGCCCCCCTTCTCCCGAAGTTACGGGGGCATTTTGCCGAGTTCCTTAACCATAGTTCACCCGAACGCCTCGGTATTCTCTACCTGACCACCTGAGTCGGTTTAGGGTACGGGCCGCCATGAAACTCGCTAGAGGCTTTTCTCGACAGCATAGGATCATCCACTTCACCACAATCGGCTCGGCATCAGGTCTCAGCCTCAAGTGCGACGGATTTACCTATCGCACGGCCTACACCCTTACCCCGGGACAACCACCGCCCGGGATGGACTACCTTCCTGCGTCACCCCATCACTCACCTACTAACCGCTTGGTCCGGCGGCTCCACCACTCCCCTCAACTCCGAAGAGATCAGGGCGGCTTCACGGCCTTAGCATCACGATGCTCGATGTTTGACGCTTCACAGCGGGTACCGGAATATCAACCGGTTATCCATCGACTACGCCTGTCGGCCTCGCCTTAGGTCCCGACTTACCCTGGGCAGATCAGCTTGACCCAGGAACCCTTAGTCAATCGGCGCAAACGTTTCTCACGTTTGTATCGCTACTCATGCCTGCATTCTCACTCGTCAACCGTCCACAACTACCTTCCGGTGCTGCTTCACCCGGCAGACGACGCTCCCCTACCCATCACAGCGGGCGTTGGCCCTACATGCTGCAATGACACGACTTCGGCGGTACGCTTGAGCCCCGCTACATTGTCGGCGCGGAATCACTAGACCAGTGAGCTATTACGCACTCTTTCAAGGGTGGCTGCTTCTAAGCCAACCTCCTGGTTGTCTGTGCGACTCCACATCCTTTCCCACTTAGCGTACGCTTAGGGGCCTTAGTCGATGCTCTGGGCTGTTTCCCTCTCGACCATGGAGCTTATCCCCCACAGTCTCACTGCCGCGCTCTCACTTACCGGCATTCGGAGTTTGGCTAAGGTCAGTAACCCGGTAGGGCCCATCGCCTATCCAGTGCTCTACCTCCGGCAAGAAACACACGACGCTGCACCTAAATGCATTTCGGGGAGAACCAGCTATCACGGAGTTTGATTGGCCTTTCACCCCTAACCACAGGTCATCCCCCAGGTTTTCAACCCTGGTGGGTTCGGTCCTCCACGAAGTCTTACCTCCGCTTCAACCTGCCCATGGCTAGATCACTCCGCTTCGGGTCTTGAGCGTGCTACTAAAAACGCCCTGTTCGGACTCGCTTTCGCTACGGCTACCCCACCCGGGTTAACCTCGCAACACACCGCAAACTCGCAGGCTCATTCTTCAAAAGGCACGCAGTCACGAGAATGTGCAAGCACATTCCGACGCTCCCACGGCTTGTAGGCACACGGTTTCAGGTACTATTTCACTCCCCTCCCGGGGTACTTTTCACCATTCCCTCACGGTACTATCCGCTATCGGTCACCAGGGAATATTTAGGCTTAGCGGGTGGTCCCGCCAGATTCACACGGGATTTCTCGGGCCCCGTGCTACTTGGGTGTCTCTCAAACAAGCCGCTGACATTTCGACTACGGGGGTCTTACCCTCTACGCCGGACCTTTCGCATGTCCTTCGTCTACATCAACGGTTTCTGACTCGTCTCACGGCCGGCAGACCGCAAAAGAGAGATCCCACAACCCCGTATACGCAACCCCTGCCGGGTCTCACACGTACACGGTTTGGCCTCATCCAGTTTCGCTCGCCACTACTCCCGGAATCACGGTTGTTTTCTCTTCCTGAGGGTACTGAGATGTTTCACTTCCCCTCGTTCCCTCCACACTGCCTATGTGTTCAGCAGCGGGTGACAGCCCATGACGACTGCCGGGTTTCCCCATTCGGAAACCCCCGGATCAAAGCCTGGTTGACGACTCCCCGGGGACTATCGTGGCCTCCCACGTCCTTCATCGGTTCCTGGTGCCAAGGCATCCACCGTGCGCCCTTAAAAACTTGGCCACAGATGCTCGCGTCCACTGTGCAGTTCTCAAACAACGACCAACCACCCGTCACAGCCCACCGAAGCGGACTTTTACCGGGGCCGGCAGCTGAGGGGAAGTTCATTCCCTCAGACACCCAACAGCGTGCCCGGCCAGCTCCCGTCCGAAGATCATGCGTTCCACGCTCTGACGAGCAGTACTAGCAGCCCCCGACCCAAGACCTGGCCGAATAGTCAACGTTCCACCCATGAGCAACCAGTGCGAGACGTTCGCTCGCATCCTGGCCTCTGAACCAGCCGAAGCTGATTAAGAAGTGCTCCTTAGAAAGGAGGTGATCCAGCCGCACCTTCCGGTACGGCTACCTTGTTACGACTTCGTCCCAATCGCCAGTCCCACCTTCGACAGCTCCCTCCACAAGGGTTGGGCCACCGGCTTCGGGTGTTACCGACTTTCGTGACGTGACGGGCGGTGTGTACAAGGCCCGGGAACGTATTCACCGCAGCAATGCTGATCTGCGATTACTAGCGACTCCGACTTCATGGGGTCGAGTTGCAGACCCCAATCCGAACTGAGACCGGCTTTTTGAGATTCGCTCCACCTCACGGTATCGCAGCTCATTGTACCGGCCATTGTAGCACGTGTGCAGCCCAAGACATAAGGGGCATGATGACTTGACGTCGTCCCCACCTTCCTCCGAGTTGACCCCGGCGGTCTCCCGTGAGTCCCCAGCACCACAAGGGCCTGCTGGCAACACGGGACAAGGGTTGCGCTCGTTGCGGGACTTAACCCAACATCTCACGACACGAGCTGACGACAGCCATGCACCACCTGTACACCGACCACAAGGGGGCGCCTGTCTCCAGACGTTTCCGGTGTATGTCAAGCCTTGGTAAGGTTCTTCGCGTTGCGTCGAATTAAGCCACATGCTCCGCCGCTTGTGCGGGCCCCCGTCAATTCCTTTGAGTTTTAGCCTTGCGGCCGTACTCCCCAGGCGGGGCACTTAATGCGTTAGCTGCGGCACGGACAACGTGGAATGTTGCCCACACCTAGTGCCCACCGTTTACGGCGTGGACTACCAGGGTATCTAATCCTGTTCGCTCCCCACGCTTTCGCTCCTCAGCGTCAGTATCGGCCCAGAGATCCGCCTTCGCCACCGGTGTTCCTCCTGATATCTGCGCATTTCACCGCTACACCAGGAATTCCGATCTCCCCTACCGAACTCTAGCCTGCCCGTATCGACTGCAGACCCGGGGTTAAGCCCCGGGCTTTCACAACCGACGTGACAAGCCGCCTACGAGCTCTTTACGCCCAATAATTCCGGACAACGCTTGCGCCCTACGTATTACCGCGGCTGCTGGCACGTAGTTAGCCGGCGCTTCTTCTGCAGGTACCGTCACTTTCGCTTCTTCCCTGCTGAAAGAGGTTTACAACCCGAAGGCCGTCATCCCTCACGCGGCGTCGCTGCATCAGGCTTTCGCCCATTGTGCAATATTCCCCACTGCTGCCTCCCGTAGGAGTCTGGGCCGTGTCTCAGTCCCAGTGTGGCCGGTCGCCCTCTCAGGCCGGCTACCCGTCGTCGCCTTGGTGAGCCGTTACCTCACCAACAAGCTGATAGGCCGCGGGCTCATCCTGCACCGCCGGAGCTTTACAACCTCAACCATGCGGAAGAGGCTCATATCCGGTATTAGACCCCGTTTCCAGGGCTTGTCCCAGAGTGCAGGGCAGATTGCCCACGTGTTACTCACCCGTTCGCCACTAATCCACCCCGAAGGGCTTCATCGTTCGACTTGCATGTGTTAAGCACGCCGCCAGCGTTCGTCCTGAGCCAGGATCAAACTCTCCGTGAATGCTTCCCCGTGATCGGGGCGAACACCACGAGAGCGGAACGATCGGAGGAATAATCCGACCGTTCACAGCGTCCTCGCTGTGTTATTTCAAAGGAACCTCGCCCCAGCAGATGCTGGAGACGGGGTATCAACATATCTGGCGTTGACTTTTGGCACGCTGTTGAGTTCTCAAGGAACGGACGCTTCCTTCGTACTCACCCTCTCGGGCTTTCCTCCGGGCGCTTCCCTTCGGTGTTTCCGACTCTATCAGACCTTTTCTCGACCTGATCCCCAGTCAGCGGGGTTTGTCTTGGGCTTGTCGGCTTTCGCCTGTCGGCCTTTCGACATTCACTACGTTAGCCGATTCCCTCGGCAACTCATAATCGAGTTCCTCGGGATCAGAATTCGAGCATGCGGACATGACGAATTAAGCCCCACTGAGGGAGTGACATAGGTAGTGGTTTGGCCGCTCCGGCTGCTGACGATCGCAGTACCCGGTTCAGCGGCTCGGGCTACATTACGCACCTTCCGCAGACGCGTCAACTTCGGCGCCGCCTGGGGGTGTGGGCCCGATAGGGGCTCACAGTCGGGTCGTTGGCGATCCAGAAGCGCCACGGGTGGACGCCACCGTCGCCGGCGACTCCGGTGCGGGGACCGTTCCTTACCTGGTCGGGCGGCACCGGGGTGCCCGTCAGGGCTCGGAGGGGGGTGTCTCCGGCGGCACAGGCGTCGGTGCCGTCCAGGGAGCGGTCGACGTCCAGCGCGGTCGCCAGACGGGCCGGGCCTTTGGCCAGTTCCTTGTCATTTCGGGCCGAGAGTCGACGTTTGCGCGTCAGCTCCGCCCCCTCGATGATCTCGCCGGCGCGGAGCAGGACGGCGCTCGCGCGTCCGCCGGGACCGCACACCAGGTTCATGCAGTGCCACATGCCGTAGGTGAAGTAGACGTACACATGGCCGGGCGGACCGAACATCACGTCGTTGCGGGGTGTGCGCCCGCGATAGGCGTGGGAGCCCGGGTCGCTCGGGCCGTCGTAGGCCTCGACCTCCGTCAGGCGCAGTGCGATCGGACCGTCCGGGGTCGTACGGACGACGATGCGGCCGAGGAGGTCGGGGGCGACGTCCAGTACGGGCCGGTCGAAGAACGCCCGCGGCAGGGGCGTACGGTCGAGGGTCGCGATCATGCCGTCCGAGGGTAATGCAGACGTGTCGGGGACGCGGGGTGGCGACCGGTGCGGTCGCCTTGCCAGGGTGGGGTAGCGGAACCGGCCACGGCCGGATTGCGTTTGTAGTGGTCAAAGACGTAGTGAACGAGGGAGAGACATGGCGTTCAAGAAGCTGCTCGCAAGCCTGGGGGCCGGTGGGGCTTCGGTCGAGACGGTGCTGACCGAGGTCAACGTCGTTCCGGGCGGTGTCGTCCAGGGTGAGGTGCGGATCCAGGGCGGGTCCGTCAACCAGCAGATCGAGGCGCTGTCGGTCGGGCTCCAGGCCAAGGTGGAGGTCGAGGGCCAGGACACCGAGTACAAGCAGGACGTCGAGTTCACGAAGGTGCGGCTGGGCGGCGCCTTCGAGCTGCAGGCGAACGCCGTGCACGCGGTGCCGTTCGGGCTGGACATCCCGTGGGAGACGCCGATCACGATGATCGACGGCCAGGCGCTGCGCGGGATGCACATCGGGGTGACCACGGAGCTGGAGATCGCGCGTGCGGTGGACTCCGGTGACCTGGACCCGATCAACGTGCACCCGCTGCCCGCGCAGAAGGCGATTCTCGACGCCTTCATCCAGCTGGGCTTCCGCTTCAAGAACGCGGACATGGAGCGCGGGCACATCCGGGGCACGCGCCAGAAGCTGCCGTTCTACCAGGAGATCGAGTTCCTTCCGCCGCAGCAGTACCGCGGGCTGCACCAGGTCGAGTTGAGCTTCGTGGCCGACGATCAGGTCATGGACGTCGTGCTGGAGATGGACAAGAAGCCCGGCCTGTTCAGTGAGGGCAGTGACACCTTCCGCTCGTTCCAGGTGGGGCTGCACGACTACCAGGGCACCGACTGGGTGGCGTACCTCAACCAGTGGCTGTCCGAGGTCGGCAGCAAGCGGAACTGGTTCTAGGCTCGGAACCCACTGAACCAGCCGATCAGGAGGTACCAGGTGACCGAGCTCAAGCGGCGGCCGCTCCCCCACGACTTCCACCCGCCCGTGCCGTCGTTCGCGGTCACGAGTGAGGACGTGGAGGAAGGCGCGACGCTCAAGGACGCTCAGGTCCACGCGGCCGGCAACACCTCACCGCAGCTGCGGTGGGAGGGCTTTCCGCCCGAGACCAAGAGTTTCGCCGTGACCTGCTACGACCCGGACGCCCCGACCGGGAGCGGCTTCTGGCACTGGGTCGTGTTCGACATCCCGGTGTCGGTGACGGAGCTGCCGACCGGTGCGGGCAGCGGGAAGTTCGAGGGTCTGCCGGAGGGAGCGGTGCAGGCGCGCAACGACTACGGCACCAAGGACTTCGGCGGTGCCGCGCCGCCCCCCGGGGACGGGCCGCACCGGTACGTGTTCACGGTGTACGCCGTCGATCAGGAGAAGCTCGGTCCCGGCTCGGACGCCAGCCCTGCGGTCGTGGGCTTCAATCTGCGTTTCCACGCGCTGGCGCGTGCCCAGTTCATCGGCGAGTACGAGGTGCCCGCCGAAGTCTGACGTTCACTGAACGTTTGCCCGCCCCTGGTCTTGGAAGTGATCAGGGGCGGGCATTTTTGTTGCCGGGGGCCGTGGGGTGCACCCCCGTGGAGCAGCAGATATTGCGTTGTCCATCTCGGCGAGCCCGGCCAGAGTTGATCCCAGCCCGCCGAGGGGTGGGCCGGTGCACACGGGAGGTGGGCTGGTTTATGCGGGACACGCTGGTACTGAACGCGAGCTTCGAGCCGCTGTCGACGGTGACTTTGAACCGGGCCGTGGTTCTGGTGCTTCAGGACAAGGCCGTGGTCGAGCAGGCCCACCCCGAACTGCGCATGCGCGGAGCCGAGGTCGACATACCCGCGCCCAGGGTGATCAGGCTGTGCAGATACGTACGGGTGCCTTTCCGAAGACAAGCGCCGTGGTCGAGGCGGGGTGTCCTGGTGCGCGACCGGCACAGGTGCGCGTACTGCGGGCGGCGGGCGACGACCGTGGACCACGTGCTGCCGCGGTCGCAGGGTGGTCAGGACACCTGGCTGAACACGGTGGCGTCGTGTGCGGAGGACAACCACCGCAAGGCGAACCGGACGCCGGACGAGGCGGGTATGCCGCTGCTGCACAGGCCGTTCGAGCCGACGCCGGCGGACGCGATGCTGCTGGCGATGTCCCGGGACGATCTGGAGGCGCTTCCGGACTGGCTGTCGCAGCCCGCTGCCTGAGGGGTGACCGGACGCAGTGAGGCCCCCGCACCGTAGGGTGCGGGGGCCTCACTGCGTCGTCAGTCGATGCTCGGCTTCTCCCGGCGCTCCGCGCCCGGGCCGCCGTTGGTCGCGGAGCCGGGTCCGGCCGAACCTCCGCCCATGGGGTTGAAGTTGCCGAGCGCTCCGGACAGGCCCTTGAGGGCGTCGCCGATCTCGCTGGGGACGATCCAGAGCTTGTTGGCGTCGCCCTCGGCGATCTTCGGCAGCATCTGGAGGTACTGGTAGGAGAGCAGCTTCTGGTCCGGGTCGCCGGCGTGGATGGACTCGAAGACGGTGCGGATCGCCTGGGCCTCGCCCTCGGCGCGCAGCGCGGCGGCCTTGGCCTCGCCCTCGGCGCGCAGGATCTGCGACTGCTTCTCGCCCTCGGCGCGCAGGATCTCGGACTGCCGGACACCTTCGGCCTGGAGGATCGCGGCGCGCTTGTCTCGGTCGGCGCGCATCTGCTTCTCCATCGAGTCCTGGATGGAGGTGGGCGGTTCGATCGCCTTGAGTTCGACGCGGTTGACGCGGATGCCCCACTTGCCGGTGGCCTCGTCGAGGACGCCGCGCAGGGCCGCGTTGATCTCCTCGCGTGAGGTGAGGGTGCGCTCCAGGTCCATGCCGCCGATGATGTTGCGCAGTGTGGTGACGGTGAGTTGCTCGATCGCCTGGATGTAGCTGGCGACCTCGTAGGTGGCGGCCCGTGCGTCGGTGACCTGGTAATAGATGACGGTGTCGATGTTGACCACCAGGTTGTCCTGGGTGATCACCGGCTGCGGCGGGAACGGCACGACCTGTTCACGCAGGTCGATGCGGTTGCGGATGGTGTCTATGAACGGGACGACGATGTTGAGGCCCGCGTTCAGCGTGCGTGTGTAGCGGCCGAACCGCTCCACGATGGCGGCGCTGGCCTGTGGGATGACTTGGATCGTCTTGATCAGGGCGATGAAGACCAACACCACCAGAATGATCAGGACGATGATGACCGGTTCCATCGTCGCTCCCCGTACCCTTCTTCCGCCTCGGCACCTTCGGCAGTTCTTATGGTGCAGATCTTATGGTTGTTGAAGATCTTGCTGGTCGAGTCTGACAGACCGTCGCACCGTGCGGGAGGTGTTCGGCCACCTTGCGTCGTGCGAGGTCACATCACGATCGCCGTGGCTCCCTCGATGTCCACGACGTCCACTTCCTGGCCTGCCTCGAAGGTGCGGCCGGCGTCGAGCGAGCGGGCCGACCAGACCTCGCCGGCCAGTTTGATGCGTCCGCCGGAGCCGTCGACGCGCTCCAGCACGACGGCCTGTCTGCCCTTCAGCGCCTCGACGCCGGTGGCGAGTTGGGGGCGCTGGGCGCGGTGCCGGTTGGCGATGGGCCGGACGACGGCGATCAGGGCCGTCGAGACGACGGCGAACACCACGACCTGGAACACGGCGTCACCGCCGAAGATGCCGGCGACGACCGACGCCGCGACGGCGCCCAGGGCCAGCATGCCGAGTTCGGGCATCGCGGTGATGACGAGCGCGATGCCGAGCCCCGTCGCTCCGACCAACCACCATACCCACGCGTCGATTTCCACACGGTCATGGTAGGACCGCGGATCGTGCGCGGACAGGGCGCGATCGGGCTGGGGCGGGCGTTCTCACCCGTCTCTTCGCGGGTGTTTCACCGGTTCAGGACAGCGGGAGGCCCTGGGCGGTCCAGCGGTCGCCGACCTGCTCGACGACGAGCGGCAGGCCGAAGCAGAGGGAGAGGTTGCGGGAGGAGAGTTCGAGCTCGAGGGGGCCGGCGGCGAGGACCTTGCCCTGGCGGATCATGAGGACGTGGGTGAAGCCGGGGGCGATCTCCTCGACGTGGTGGGTGACCATCAGCATCGAGGGGGCGATCGGGTCGCGGGCGAGGCGGCCGAGCCGGCGGACGAGGTCCTCGCGGCCGCCGAGGTCGAGGCCGGCGGCGGGCTCGTCGAGCAGGAGCAGCTCGGGGTCGGTCATCAGGGCGCGCGCGATGAGGGTGCGCTTGCGTTCGCCCTCGGAGAGGCTGCCGAACTTGCGGTCCAGGTAGTCGGACATGCCGAGGCGGTCGAGGAAGGCGCGGGCGCGCTGCTCGTCCACTTCCTCGTAGTCCTCGTGCCAGCCGGCGGTCATGCCGTACGCGGCGGTGAGCACGGTCTGGAGGACGGTCTGCCGCTTGGGGAGTTTTTCGGCCATGGCGATGCCCGCCACGCCGATGCGGGGGCGCAGCTCGAAGACGTCGGTGCCGGGGGTGCCGAGGGTCTCGCCGAGGATGGTGGCGGTGCCCTTGGTGGGGTAGAGGTAGCTGGAGGCGACGTTGAGGAGGGTGGTCTTGCCGGCGCCGTTGGGGCCGAGGATGACCCAGCGCTCGCCCTCCTTGACCGACCAGGAGACCTGGTCCACGAGAGCCCGGCCCTCACGGATCACGGATACGTCCTGAAGTTCCAGAACATCGCTCATGAGCGCGTTGTCTCCCCTTGCAGTGTGGCCTTCTCGGCTGTTGCGTACGCCTGTGGCTCGGTCCGCCGCGCCGGTGGGCGCAGCCCTCAAGGAAATCTACGCCACTGGTCGGCCGGTCTATTCCATCGGTCCGGTACTTAGGGTGGAGGCATGCTTTCCGAACCACGCTCCGGACGCCTTGCCGCTTGGGGAAATGCCCTGATTGCCGGACTTGTCTCGCCGGATGACGCCGTACTCGCCATCGTCGGTGACGACGCCGTGCACCGGGTGGAGGGGTTGCCCGGTGAGGCGGCGCCGGTCGGTCTCACGCTCGCGCTGGGGCGACTGCGGGCGCTCGGCGTCACCGGGCTGCGGGTCGCGCTGCCGGCTCCCGGGCATCCGCTGGGGCTGAGCGGGCCGCCGGAGTTCAACGCGCGAGCGCTGGAGGCCGAGGAAGCGGTGATCTGCCACGGCGGTGCGCTGGGGCTGGTTCCCGAGGTGGCCGAGGCCGGGCCCGAGGGCGATCTCCATGTGGAGGTCGTCTGGCATGTGTTGCCGGTCCGGGAGGCACCGCCCGCGGACGTGCCGTCGCTGGGCGAGGCCGAGCGGGAGCTGGCGGAGGCCCTGCGGGAGGCGACCGAGGTGCTGACGCGGCTGGACGTGGCCGGGTCGGGGCCGGTGGCGCAGTCCGCGATCGACGCGTACCGGGCGCGGGCCGAGCGGGGGCGGGAGGCGTTGGCGCCGGGCTATCCCGGACGGGCGGTGCGGGTGCTGGAGCTGGCGCAGCGGGTGGGGCTGCTGATCTCCGTGGCGTACGAGAACGGACACGGGGGCGCGGTCAGCGCCGGGGAGATGGCGGCTCGGGCGGAGGCGTTGCGGCCGGTGGAGCGGACGGCTCGGCGGGCACAGGTGGCGGCGTACAACGCGGTTGTGGAGGAGCGGGAGCGCGGCGCTCGCTGAACGCGTCGGCCGCCTGAGAAGACTCGGCGCCCGGTGCGGGCGCGCGGGAAGGCCCCGCCGGTCGTGCAGGACCGGCGGGGCCTGTGTGTACGGCCGGGTGCCGCACCGTGCTCCGCCTCGTCTCCGGGGCGCTCGGGGCGGGCCTCGGCGAGTTCGGCGGTGTGGCCGCGGGCGTCGGCCGGGATGCGGACGGGAGCTTGCCCGCATGACCCGGGTCCGCCGCCCGGCGACCACGGCGGTCGCGTCGTCCACCGCGACGGCGCACCGCCACCGTTCGGATCGGGCCCGCCCCGGGCGACCGGGGCGGACCGGCCGCCCGGATCAGTGCAACGGCGCGGTCACCGGCCGTCGGCGCAGGCAGCTCAGCGGTTGATGCCGAGGTTGCCGAAGGCCGGGTTCAGCACGCCGATGACGTTCACGCTGTTGCCGACGACGTTCACGGGGATGTGCACCGGGGCCTGGATGACGTTGCCCGAGAGGACGCCCGGCGAGTTGTGGGCCTTGCCGGCGGCCGTGGCGCCGTCGGTGGCGGAGGCCATGCCGGCCCCGGCGGCGACCAGTCCACCGGCCACCATCGTCACTGCCGCCGCCTTCTTCAGGTTCTTCACTTCTGAGCCCTCCTGTGCGATAGCCGCGGCAGTCGCCGCAGCACGCCTTGGAGAACGGCGGGGGCGGAGGGAGGATGCGCCATTCGGGGGACATTCCCACGACGGTATGAATCTCAGCCCGGAGCGGAACCTTCCGAGTTGCCGTACGGGCGTGCGGATCAGCCGGTCACCCCGTGGCGTACGGCCCACAGCGCCGCCTGGGTGCGGTCGGCGAGGTCGAGCTTCATCAGGATGTTCGAGACGTGGGTCTTGACCGTCTTCTCGGAGAGCACCAGGGCGCGGGCGATCTCGCGGTTGGAGCGGCCGTCGGCGATCAGACCGAGCACCTCGCGCTCGCGCTCGGTGA
Organism: Streptomyces cadmiisoli; assembly: GCF_003261055.1. Lineage (NCBI taxonomy): Bacteria > Bacillati > Actinomycetota > Actinomycetes > Kitasatosporales > Streptomycetaceae > Streptomyces > Streptomyces cadmiisoli. The sequence continues at coordinate 6,737,328 of NZ_CP030073.1, read as the reverse complement.
GCGAGCCCGCCCTCCCCTGGCCGGAGCCGGCCTCCTCCTGGGACAGCAGGGCGCCCGCCACCTCCGGCTGGAGCAGGACGTGGCCGGCGTGCACGGAGCGGATGGCGCCGGCCAGGGCGTCGGGGTCGATGTCCTTGTACACGTATCCCGCGGCGCCGGCGCGCAGGGCCGGGACGACGGTGCGCTGCTCGGTGAAGCTCGTCACGATCAGCACGCGCGCGGGGTTGTCCAGCTCGCGGAGTCTGCGCAGTGCCTCGACGCCGTCCATGCCGGGCATCTTGACGTCCATCAGGACGACGTCGGGTCTGAGCTCCTCGGCGCGGGCGACGCCCTCGGCACCGTCGGAGGCCTCCCCCACGACCTCGATGTCGTCCTGCACTTCCAGGAAGGTGCGCAGCCCCCGGCGGACCACCTGGTGGTCGTCGACGAGCAGCACCTTGATCGCTTCAGCCACCGGGTACCTCCATTTCGATGGTCGTGCCCTTCCCGGGCGCCGATTCCACAGTCAGGCTTCCACCGACGCCGTTCGCCCGGTCCCGCATGGAAACCAGGCCCAGGTGGCGACCCGCCCGGCGCACCGTGCCCGGTTCGAATCCGCCGCCGTCGTCCGCGACCCGCAGGACGGCGCCGTTGCCGCGCCGGATCAGGGTCACGTCGACCCGGTCGGCCCCGGAGTGGCGCAGGGCGTTGTGCAGGGCCTCCTGGGCGACCCGCAGCACGGCCTCCTCCTGGGCCGCGGGCAGGGCGCGCACACCGCGGCCGGTGAAGGTCACCCGCGCGCTGTGGGCGCGGTCGAGGACCTGGATCTGGGTGCGCAGGGTGGCGACCAGACCGTCCTCGTCGAGCGCCGCGGGGCGCAGTTCGACGACGGCGGCGCGCAGTTCGTCGGCGGCCTCGGCAGCGAGCACGGCCACCTGCTGCAGCTCGCCCTTGGCGCGGGCCGGGTCGCGGTCGACCAGGGCCGCTGCCGCCTGTGCCGTCAGTCGCAGGGAGAACAGCTTCTGGCTGACCGCGTCGTGCAGTTCGTGGGCGAGGCGGGAGCGCTCCTCGGCGATGGTCAGTTCACGGCTGCGTTCGTAGAGGCGGGCGTTGGTCAGGGCGATCGCCGCGTGCTGCGCGAGGATCGACAGCAGTTCCTCGTCCTCCGCGGTGAAGCCGCAGGTGCCCTCCGGTTTGGGGCAGTTCTTGTTGGCGAGGAACAGGGCGCCGATGACCTCGTCGCCGTCCCGGATCGGCAGGCCGAGGAAGTCCGCCAGCTCGGGATGGGCGGCGGGCCAGCCCCCGAAGCGCGGGTCGGTGCGGACGTCGCCCAGGCGCTGGGGCGTGGCCTCGCGGAGCATCGCGGCGAGGATGCCGTGCTGGCGCGGCAGGGGGCCGATGGCCCGCCACTGGGCGTCGCTGACGCCGTCGACCACGAACTGCGCGAAGCCGCCGTGGTCGTCCGGGACGCCGAGTGCCGCGTACTGCGCGTCGAGCAGCTCTCTGGCCGAGGCGACGATCGTCTTGAGGACGTCGCGCACCTCCAGATGCCTGCTCATGGCCAGCAGCGCTGAACTCACCGCGGCGAGGCCGGACCGGGGGCCGTGATTCATGTCCTCACGGTACCGGCGGGGTGCGACAGCGCGGATCGGACCGGTGACGCGCCCGCCTGGGCCGCAGGGCCTAGGTCCCAGGTCGCGGCCCGTCGGCGTAGGACGAAGGACCCCGCCGCTCTGCGGCCCGCGACGGAGGTGGCCCGGCCCGCCCGGTTCCTAGGTTGGGGGCAGCCGATCGAGCAACGTGCGGAACGAGCGGCACAACCGGAACGACTGGAACGACGAGGGGACGGGCGTCATGCCGGTAGCGATCATCACGGGGGCCTCCAGGGGGTTGGGGCGGGCGCTCGCCGAGGCGCTGGCCGCACGCGGCTGGGATCTGGTGCTGGACGCGCGGGGGGCCGAGGCGCTGCGGGAGACGGCGGCGGCGCTCTCGGCGCACGGGACGCGGGTGGAGGCCCTGCCCGGGGACGTCACGGACGCCGCGCACCGGGCCGGGCTGGTGGCGGCGGCGTGGAAGCTGGGCGGCGTCGATCTGCTGGTGAACAACGCGAGCGCGCTCGGTGCCGAGCCGCTCGTGCGCCTGGAGGAACTGCCCCTGGACGGGCTGCGGCGGGCACTGGAGGTGAACCTGGTGGCCGCGCTGGGCCTGGTGCAGGAGGCGCTGCCGCTGCTGCGGGCGGCCGGGGCGAGGGCGGTGATCTCGGTCAGCTCGGACGCGGCGGCCGAGGCGTACGGGGCGTGGGGCGGCTACGGGGCGTCGAAGGCGGCCCTGGACCAGCTGACCGCGGTGCTGGCCGTCGAGGAGCCGGAGCTGCGGGTGTGGGCGGTCGACCCGGGCGACATGGCCACGGACCTGTACGCGGCGGCCGTGCCGGACGACGCCGGTGCGCGGCCCGAGCCCGCCGTCGTCGTGCCGGGTTTCCTGCGGCTGCTGGACGAGCGGCCGGCGAGCGGACGCTATGGGGCGCCGGCCCTGCTGCAGGGGGCTCGATGACGCTGGCGGTGCGGGTGCCGGAGGAGCTGTCCGCGCGGGTGCCGGTGGAGCAGCGGGCGCCGGGGCTGGACCGGGACGCCGTACGGCTGCTGGTGTCGCGGGGCGCGAGGGTGTCGCACCACGCGTTCGTGGAGCTGCCGCGGCTGCTGCGGGCGGGGGACCTGCTGGTGGTCAACACGTCCGCCACGCTGGCCGCCGCGGTGGACGGGTGGGTGGGGCACGCGCGCGTGGTGGTGCACTTCTCGACGTGCGGGGACGACGGGCGGTGGGCGGTGGAGCTGCGGGAGCCGGACGGCAGGGGCACCACGCGCGCCCGTGGGGGCGGCCCGGAGGGGACCGAGGTGCGACTGCCCGGGGGCGGGGTGCTGGTCCTGGAGGAGCCGCTCGGCGCGCGGGGCGGGCGGTTGTGGTGGGGGCGGGCTTGCGGTGCCGGGGTCCTCGGGGTGCTGCGGGACCACGGGCGGCCCATCCGCTACTCCTATACGGAGCGGGACCAGGACCTGTCCGCCCACCAGACGGTGTTCGCGCTGCCGTCGGCCGACGGGGCGGGCAGCGCGGAGATGCCGAGCGCGGCGCGGCCCTTCACGCACCGTCTGGTGGCGGAGCTGGTGAGCCGGGGGGTGCAGTTCGCGCCGGTCACGCTGCACACGGGGGTGGCGTCCGCGGAGGCGCACGAGCCGCCGTATCCGGAGCGGTTCGCGGTGCCGGCGGCGTCGGCGCGGCTGATCAACGCGGTGCGGGCGGGCGACGGGCGGGTGATCGCGGTGGGTACGACCGCCGTGCGGGCCGTGGAGTCCGCGGCGGGGCCGGACGGGGTGGTCCGGGGCGCGGCGGGCTGGACGGATCTGGTGGTCACGCCGGAGCGGGGCGTGTGCGTGGTGGACGGGCTGCTGACCGGGCTCCACGAGCCGGAGGCGTCGCACCTTCTGATGCTGGAGGCGGTCGCCGGAAGGGCGGCGATCGATCGCGGGTATGAAGCGGCGCTGCGGGCGCGTTACCTCTGGCACGAGTTCGGCGATGTGCATCTCCTCCTTCCGGAGGAGGGGGCCTACGCAGAGCAGCGCACGGACGACGGTCGGTGAGACCGGTGCGCCCCGGGTGTGAGCCCGCACATAGGGCGCAGATCACTTACGAAAGTCAATAGGAGATAAAGACTCCCGTCGGAGCGGGACAGACAGCCCAGTCTGTCCCGTTTTGTCACTGCATGGACTACTACCCGGGGTCGTAGGTCACACCTTTGCCTCGGAATTTTGCGGCCGCTAAGAATGGCTGCCGTCGCTCAGCGCCGCGGGTCTCCACCCGCGGCGTTAGTGCGGGAAAGAACGATCACCCGCCGGACGCAGAGCGACCTCCGCGCTATTCGAAGAGGTCCATCAGTGATACCCAAGAACATTCGCCTTCGCGATCGTGGTCGCGCCCTGACCAAGAACACCAAGATCGCTACCGTCGGTGTCGCCGCGCTCGGCGCCGCCGCCCTCGCCTTCACCACGGTGCCCTCGGGCGGCCAGACGACCACGACCGAGGCCGCCCCGTCGTCCTCCGTCGTGTTCCACTCGGAGCCGGTCAAGGACGTCCGGGCCAGCGTCACCGACCAGCTGGCCACCGCCAGCCTCAAGGTCGAGGCGATCGAGGCGAAGAAGAAGGCCGCCGCGCAGGCCGCCAAGGCCGCTGCCGAGAAGAAGGCCGCCGCCCGGGCCGCCGCCGCGCGGCAGGCAGAGCAGGCGCGGGCCGCCGAGGCGGCCGCGAGCCGGGCAGCGCAGCGCGTCGAGGTGCAGACCGTCGCCGCGACGAAGAGCTACGCCGACAACCTCGACGGCTGGATCCGGGAGTCGCTGGACATCATGCAGGACCGGGGCATCCCCGGCTCCTACCACGGCCTGCACCGCAACATCATGCGGGAGTCCTCGGGCAACCCGAACGCCATCAACGACTGGGACATCAACGCCGTCAACGGCGTCCCGTCCAAGGGCCTGCTCCAGGTGATCCCGCCGACCTTCCAGGCGTACCACGTCCCCGGTACGTCGTGGAACATCTACGACCCGGTCGCCAACATCACGGCCGCCGCGAACTACGCGGCGGACAAGTACGGCTCGATCGACAACGTCTTCGGAGCGTACTGACACCACCGCGTGGACCGAGGCCGGCGCGGACCTCCGGTCCCGTACGCCGAAGGGCGGCACCCCTCCTGACGGGGGTGCCGCCCTTCGGCGTACGGCGGGCACGACTACTTGCGCATGACCTCGGGCTCGTGGCGGCGCAGGAAGCGGGCGACGAAGAACCCGCAGATCACACCGAGGGCGAGCAGCGCGGCCATGTCCATGCCCCAGGCGCCGACGGTGTGCTCCCACAGCGGGTCGTTGTTCCCGGCCTCCTCGGGCGGGCTGATCCTGTTGAAGTCCAGCGTGGCCCCGGCGGCCCCCACCGCCCAGCGGGACGGCATCAGGTACGAGAACTGGTTGACGCCGACCGCGCCGTTCAGGGCGAACAGACAGCCGGTGAAGACGACCTGGATGATCGCGAACATCACCAGCAGCGGCATCGTCTTCTCGGCGGTCTTCACCAGCGCGGAGATGATCAGGCCGAACATCATCGAGGTGAAGCCCAGCGCCATGATCGGCAGGGACAGCTCCACCAGCGTCAGCCCGCCGAGGACCAGGCCCTCCTCGGGGATCTCCCGGCTGGAGAAGCCGATGACACCGACCAGCAGACCCTGGAACACGGTGATCATGCCGAGCACGAACACCTTGGACATCAGGTACGCGGAGCGTGACAGGCCGGTCGCGCGCTCCCGCTCGTAGATCACCCGTTCCTTGATCAGCTCACGGACCGAGTTCGCCGCACCGGCGAAGCACGCGCCGACCGCGAGGATCAGCAGCACGGTGGTGGCCGTGCCGTTCGGGACGATCCGGCCGGTCTGCGGGTTGACCGGGTTGGGCAGCAGGCCCTTGTCGGCGTCGATCAGCAGGCTCACCGCGCCGAGCACGGCCGGCAGGATCACCATCAGGGCGAGGAAGCCCTTGTCGGAGACGATCACCGAGGTGTAGCGGCGCACCAGCGTGACCCACTGCGACATCCAGCCCTGCGGCTTGGGCGGCTTCATCGCCTGCATCGCCGGAACCTGTACGGACTGCGGGGCGACGGCGTCGATGTCCGCGGCGTACATCTGGTAGTGCTGCGAGCCCTTCCAGCGGCCCGCCCAGTCGTAGTCGCGGTAGTTCTCGAAGGCGGAGAAGACATCGGCCCAGGTGTCGTAGCCGAAGAAGTTCAGCGCCTCCTCGGGCGGGCCGAAGTAGGCCACCGAACCGCCCGGTGCCATCACCAGGAGCTTGTCGCACAGTGCCAGCTCGGCCACCGAGTGCGTGACGACGAGGACCGTGCGGCCGTCGTCGGCGAGACCGCGCAGCAGCTGCATGACGTCGCGGTCCATACCCGGGTCGAGACCGGAGGTCGGCTCGTCCAGGAAGATCAGCGAGGGCTTGGTGAGCAGCTCCAGGGCGACCGAGACACGCTTGCGCTGGCCGCCGGACAGGGACGTGACCTTCTTGTCCTTGTGGATGTCGAGCTTCAGCTCGCGCAGCACCTCGTCGATGCGGGCCTCGCGCTCCTGCGCCGTGGTGTCGGCGGGGAAACGGAGCTTGGCCGCGTACTTGAGGGCCTTCTTGACGGTCAGCTCCTTGTGCAGGATGTCGTCCTGCGGGACCAGACCGATGCGCTGGCGCAGCTCGGCGAACTGCTTGTAGAGGTTCCGGTTGTCGTACAGGACCTCGCCCTCGTTGGCGGGCCGGTAGCCGGTGAGCGCCTTGAGCAGGGTCGACTTGCCGGATCCGGAGGGGCCGATGACCGCGATCAGCGACTTCTCCGGGACGCCGAAGGAGACGTCCTTGAGGATCTGCTTGCCGCCGTCGACCGTGACGGTCAGATGGCGGGCGGAGAAGGACACCTCGCCGGTGTCGACGAACTCCTCCAGCCGGTCGCCGACGATCCGGAACGTCGAGTGTCCGACGCCGACGATGTCGGTCGGGCCGAGGAGTTGGGAGCCGCCCTTGGCGATCGGCTGACCGTTGACGTACGTGCCGTTGTGCGAGCCGAGGTCGCGGATCTCCATGCGACCGTCGGGCGTCGAGTGGAACTCGGCGTGGTTGCGGGAGACCTGGAGGTCGGAGACGACCAGGTCGTTCTCCAGGGCGCGGCCGATGCGCATGACGCGGCCCAGCGAGAACTGGTGGAACGTGGTCGGGCTGCGGTCCCCGTACACCGGCGGCGCCCCCGCGCCTCCACCGGGCATGTTCGGCGTCTGGCCCCCGGACGCGCCCTGCTGCTGCGGGATCGACTGGGCGGGCTGCTGCCAGCCGGCCTGCGGGGCCTGCGGCTGCGGCGCCTGCTGCGACCAGCCGGGGTTCGCGCCCTGAGCGGCGTACGGCTGCTGCCGGGGCTGCGACTGGGGCGCGGCGGCCGCCGCGTCTCCGGACAGGCTCAGCTTCGGCCCGTCGGTCGCGTTGCCCAGGTTGAGCGACGAACCGGGGCCGATCTCCAGCTGATGGATCCGCTGCCCCTGTACGAACGTGCCGTTGGTGCTGCCGTGGTCTTCGATGACCCAACTGCGGCCGTTGAAGCTGACCGTGGCGTGGCGCCAGGAGACCCTGGCGTCGTCGTACACGATGTCGCCCTGCGGATCGCGTCCGAGTGTGTATGCCCTGGACGGGTCGAGCGTCCAGGTTCGTCCATTGGTTTGCAGTACGAGTTCCGGCACTCCATGCCCCACTGAGTTGTCCCCCGAGTTACCCCCGTCGCAGGGAGTCTAGGGATGTCGAACATCGGGGGGAACTATTTCAGGAGCGGCCCCCTGACCGAAAGTCGGGCCTTGTGAAGACCGCGTCCGGACATAACGGCTCGTGCCGTTGACGGGGTTGAAACCGGCCCGGAGAGTGGTAATCCCACGCGAGGGGGACAAGCGCGGGGACACACCGCGCCGCGGATCGGGGGGTCTGCCATGAGAGTCGAGAACTCGCGGTACGGCAGGAGGCTGCCGTGGGCGGACATCCTGCTGTCCGCCGTCGCCTCCGTGAGCTGGGCGTTGATCGCGATGGCGGGGACGGCGGCGCTCGGCCTGCATCTGCTGGAAGCGGACTCGGCCGCTTCGCTCGGACCGATGACCGCGGCCGTCGTGGCGCTCGCGGCGGGCGGTTCGGTCACGCCGTCGGGCGATGTGTCCGCGTTCGGACTGAAAGGCGCGGAGGCCACCACGGCCATAGAGATCACGCCACTCGGGGTGAGCCTCGTCGGTGCGCTCTTTTTGTCCTGGTTCTTCCTGCGGTCCCTGCGTACGGCGGGAGTTGTCGTCGCACCGGCCGAACTCCTCGCGCGCGCCGGTGCGGTGACGGCCCTGTTCGTGGCGACGCTCGGCGGGCTGGCCTGGGCCGGGCACGACGTCATCACGATCGACGGCGGCTCGCTGGGCCTGGACGACCTGCCCGGCGGTTCGGGCTCCGGCGGTCTGGAGATCCCCGGACTCGGTGACGTCGGGGACATCGGCGGACTGCTGCCGGACCGGGTGGGCGACCTGATCGACGCGGAGGCGGCGGTCGGCTTCTCCGTGGACACGCCGGCCACGCTGCTCGGCGGTCTGGTGTGGTCGGCGGGTGTGCTGCTGATCGCCCTGCTGGCCTCGCGCCGCACTCCCCTGCCGCTCGGCTGGGACGCCGTGCACCGGGTCGTACGGCCCGCCGTCTCGGCGCTCGTCGCGGTGCTGCTGGTCGCGGTGGCGGCGGGACTCGCGGCGGCGGGGTACGCGGCCGTGGGCGACGACCATCCGAAGCGGATCGCGGGAGCCGCGCTGCTCGGCGCGCCGAACGGCGTGTGGCTGGGGATCCCGCTCGGCCTGTTCGTGCCGTGGGACGGGGAGGCGTCCGGCGCGCTGACCCGTTTCCTGCCCGATCCGCTGGACGACCTGCTCGTCGACACCGACCAGCCCGTCACACTCGGCCGGCTCGCCGAACTGGACGGACGGGTGTGGCTGCTCGCCGTGGCGGCGGCCCTGGCGATGCTGCTGGCGGGGGTGCTGCAGGCGGTCCGGACGCCGGTACGGGAACCCGGCGCCCTCGGCTTCGCCGGGCGGTGTGCGCTGCGCCTGGGCCTGGTGACCGCGGTGGCGCTGCCACTGCTCGCGTGGCTGACGGAGGTGTCGCTGGACGCGTCGCTGTCGGTGCTGGGGTTCGACGCGTTCGGGGCGGGCCTCGAACTGAGCGGCCGGTCGGAGACGGCGCTGCTGCTCGGCGCCCTGTGGGGGGCCGGCGCGGGTGCGGCCGGCGCGCTGCTGGCCCTCGCGACCGGCGCCGCGGGGCGGCGGGCGGCGCCGTTGGCACTCGGTGACGTGGGGACCGGGACCGGCGGTCCGGGCGGGACCGGCGCCGCGGGACCGTATGTGCCCGGCGCTCCGTACCGGCCGCCGAACCCCGACACCAATCCGTACCTGCGCGTGCCGGAGGAACTGCGCGAGAGCGGGGGGACGTGGCCGCCGCCCGGCGCGGCGCCGGGCTCCGAAGCCCCGCGGGCCTCCGGCACCGGGTGGCCGGGGGCAGGGCCGTCCGGCGCGGCGGGGCCGTCCGGCGCGGCGGGGCCGTCGGAGGGGTTGCGGGCGCCCGCCCCGGAGTGGCCGCCGCCGGGGACACCGCGGCCCGGTCGCGCGCCCCGCCCCGACGGAGCACGGCCGGCGGACCCGGAGTGGCCGCCGCCGGCGGGCCGGCCCTCGGGCGCCGCGCGGCCCCCCGGGGACGCGCCACCGCCCGAGGACGTGCGACCGCCGCGCCCTCACCGGCCGTCGGACGCCACGCCCGCACCCGACCACGCCCATCGACCACCCGGGGACACGGGACCGCCCCACCCCCGTCGACCGCCCGACACCACGCCGCCGCCCCCCGCCCACCGGCCGCCCGCGGGGACACTGCCCTACGGCGCCGGGCAGCCCGCGGGGACACTGCCGTACGGCACCGGGCAGCCGTCCGAGGGAGGCGGGACGCCCGGCGACGTGCCGGACCGGTCCGAGCCGGTGGACGACGTGTACGGGGCGCCCACGGTCGTCCGGCCCGTGGAGCCGCCACCCCGACGGCCGAAGGACCCCCCACCTCCGGAGGAGGGGCCGCCGCCACCGGGGAGGCCCCGGGGGCGCTGACCAGCCCGGCGCGGTCGGGTCCCGCCGTCGTGTTGCCGCGGTGTCGGTCTCCGGACACCGGAGCGACACCCGGTGTCACCCACTGTTCGGTGTCCGCTGAGCGGACCTCGGGGGCGTGGGGCACTGCGTGCCGGTTACGGTGGGAACACCATGAGCGCTTCGCAGACCTCTGACGTCCCCACACTCCTCGTCAAGATCTTCGGCAAGGACAGGCCGGGCATCACGGCCGGCCTCTTCGACACCCTCGCCGCCTTCTCCGTCGACGTGGTCGACATCGAGCAGGTCGTCACGCGGGGCCGGATGGTGCTGTGCGTGCTGGTGACCGAGCCGCCCCGCGGGCTGGAGGGCGACCTGCGGGCGACCGTCCACAACTGGGCGGACTCGATGAAGATGCAGGCGGAGGTCATCTCCGGCCTGGGCGACAACCGGCCCCGCGGCCTCGGCCGCTCCCTGGTCACGGTCCTGGGGCACCCGCTGACCGCCGAGGCGACGGCCGCGATCGCCGGCCGGATCACCGGGACCGGCGGCAACATCGACCGTATCTTCCGGCTCGCCAAGTACCCCGTGACCGCGGTCGAGTTCGCGGTGTCCGGTGTGGAGACCGAACCGCTGCGCACCGCGCTGGTGACGGACGCGGCGGCGCTCGGTGTCGACGTCGCGGTCGTCGCGGCGGGCCTGCACCGGCGCGCTCAGCGCCTGGTCGTCATGGACGTGGACTCGACGCTGATCCAGGACGAGGTGATCGAGCTGTTCGCCGCGCACGCCGGCTGCGAGGCGGAGGTCGCCGAGGTCACGGCCGCCGCGATGCGCGGTGAGCTCGACTTCGAGCAGTCCCTGCACGCGCGTGTGGCGCTGCTGAAGGGGCTCGACGCCTCCGTGGTGGACAAGGTGCGCGCCGAGGTCCGGCTGACCCCGGGCGCGCGCACGCTGATCCGTACGCTGAAACGGCTCGGCTACCAAGTGGGCGTCGTCTCGGGCGGGTTCACCCAGGTCACCGACGACCTCAAGGAGCGGCTCGGTCTCGACTTCGCGCAGGCCAACACGCTGGAGATCGTCGACGGCAGGCTCACCGGCCGGGTCACCGGCGAGATCGTCGACCGGGCGGGCAAGGCACGGCTGCTGCGCAGGTTCGCCGCGGAGGCGGGCGTACCGCTGGCACAGACGGTGGCGATCGGTGACGGCGCCAACGACCTGGACATGCTGAACGCGGCCGGGCTGGGGGTCGCCTTCAATGCCAAGCCGGTGGTGCGCGAGGCGGCGCACACGGCCGTGAACGTGCCGTTCCTCGACACGGTCCTGTATCTGCTGGGCGTCACCCGTGAAGAGGTCGAGGCGGCGGACGCGCACGAGGAAAGCTGACCGGCGCTATCGGTCCCTGCCGACCGGCGCCGTCGGTCCCTGCCGACCGGCGTCCCACGGACCTGTGGCCTGTGACCGGGACTGCCCGGCACCGCGCGGGTGCCGGGCCCCGTCGTGTGCGGGTCGGACGGGTGGGCGCCGGGTGCCGCTCAGCCGCTCAGTCGGAGGGCGTCCAGTAGTCGCTCAGGGTGGCCACGCCCGGTTCCAGCGTCTTCCAGGAGCCGGTGAAGGTCAGCACCGCGTAGGCGGCGGCCGGGAAGCCGCGACGGCTCAGGTGCTCCCGGGGCTCCTGCTCGGCGGAGCCCGCCAGGACCTCGGCCAGTCCCTGCACGCCGGGGTTGTGGCCGATGAGGAGGACGTTCTGCGCGTCGTCGGGGATCTCGTTCAGCACGGCGATCAGCTCACCGGGCGAGGCCTCGTAGATCCGCTCCTCGTAGACGGTTTTCGGCCGGTGCGAGAACTCGTGGACGGCGATCTTCCAGGTCTCGCGCGTCCGGGTCGCGGTGGAGCAGAGGGCCAGGTCGAAGGGGATGCCGGTGTCGGCCAGCTTGAGTCCGGCGACGGCGGCGTCCGTCCGGCCCCGCTCGGCGAGCGGCCGCTCGTGATCGTTCACCTGTGGCCAGTCGGCTTTCGCATGCCGGAAGAGGACAATCCTGCGGGGTTCAGCGACGCTCATGAGTCCCAGCTTCGCATGAAACAGGCCATGGGGCGCAGGTAGTTGACGGGCGCCTCCAGCCGTGCTCAGCGGGTCATGAGCTGCTGGGCGCGTTCGACGAGGTGGGTGATCGCGGGCTGGTCCGTCGTCGCGTGGGCGTCGGACGGGTTCAGCATCAGCGTCAGCAGGGCGACGAAGGCGATCACGGGGAGGGCGAGCGCCCACCACGGCAGCCGGATCTCGACGCGGCCCGTGGTGACCGGGGGCCGGGTGTGCGTGCGGGCCGACATGATGCCTCCGTGGGGCCGTCCTCGGATGGGGCGTGGCCCGCTTCCCGCGGCCACGATTCGAAGCTACGGAAGTAGGAGCCGCCAACCCATCCGGTGATCCACCCACTTGACCCTGACCCTTACCCCCTAGGGGATGGTGGGGCCAGCACCACCATGGGCGGCCTGGACCGGCCCCGGAGAGGGCCTGCGCCGGACGGAACCCCGTCTCACGGCACCGGCACCCGCCACGGCGCCTGCGCAGGAACCCCCCAGGGGTACCCGCGCACACTCCGTCACGGCGCGGCGACCGCCGCGATGACGCCGATGATCACGAAAATGGCGACGAACGAGCCGAAGACGAAGAGCATCTTCTTCTGGCCGTTCGGGGGGTTGGGTTCGAGCACTGGCATGCGGCAAGTGTCCCATCCGGCGCCCGTCCGCGTTCCGCCGGGGTCAGCGGGCCGCCGCCTCCTCCTCGACCGTGCGGTTGCGGCCGGCCAGGACGCCCACCGCCATCTGGGGGATCATGAGGGCGGCCATCAGGGCGATCGGCAGCCCCCAGCCGCCGCTGTGCTGGTACAGGACGCCCACCAGGAGCGGACCCGGGATGGAGATCAGATAGCCGGTGCTCTGCGCGAAGGCCGACAGCTGGGCCACGCCGGCACCCGTCCTCGCCCGCATCCCGACCATGGTGAGCGCCAGCGGAAAGGCGCAGTTCGAGACGCCGAGCAGCAGGGCCCAGAGCCACGCGCCGGCGGCCGGCGCGAAGTACAGACCCGCGTATCCGGCCAGACCGCACGCGCCCAGGGCGAGCGCGATCGGCCCCTGGTGGGGCAGCCGGGTGGCGAGCCGGGGGATCACGAAGGCGAGCGGTACGCCCATCACCATCGTGACGGCCAGGAGCAGGCCCGCCGTGCTCGCGGCGACGCCCGCGTCGCGGAAGATCTGTGCCATCCAGCCCATGGTGATGTAGGCGGCGGTGGCCTGGAGACCGAAGAAGACGGCGAGGGCCCAGGCGGTGCGGCTGCGGGTGATGCGCAGCGCGGGCGCCTCGTCACGCGCGTGCCGCTGCCGCCCGTCCGACCGGTCGGACGGGCCGGACCGGTCGGACCGGCCGGAGGGCGCCGCTCCCCGGTCCCGGACCAGCGGGATCCACGGCAGTACGGCTGCCGCCGCCAGGGCCGCCCAGGCCGCCAGCCCGTACTGCCAACTGCCGTCCAGTGCCTCGGTCATGGGTACGGTCACCGCGGCCGCCGCGGACGTGCCGAGGGCGAGCGCCATGGAGTACAGGCCGGTCATGGAGCCGACCCGGTCCGGGAACCAGCGCTTGACGATCACCGGCATCAGGACGTTGCTGACCGCGATGCCCATCAGGGCGAGTGCGCTGCCGGCCAGGAATCCGACCGTACCGCCCGCGTACGGCCGGATCAGCAGGCCCGTCGCGATGGCCGCCATCCCGGCGCAGACCACGGCGCCGGGGCCGAAGCGGCGGGCCAGGCGCGGCGCCATGACGCCGAAGACGGCGAAGCACAGCGGTGGCACGGAGGTGAGCAGACCGGCGACGCTGCCGCTCATGCCGAGCCCGTCGCGGACCTCCTCCAGGAGCGCGCCGAGGCTGGTGATGGCGGGGCGGAGGTTCAGGGCGGACAGCACGATGCCGAGGATCACCAGTCGCGTGGTCCACGCGCGTGCGGGCGACGTCTCACGCAGGGTCCGGCCGGCCTGCTCCGGCGGACCGGGTATGTCGGGCTGCATCGTCGTCCGGCTCTCCGTCCGGGTTTCCTCGCTCACCATGAGGCCCATCATAGAATCATGGGATGATTGGCTGTCCAACCCTCCGCGGGCCGCTGCCGCCCCTGCCGTGCGAAGGTGTGCCATGCCCCTGAGCCATCCGCGCCGTTCGGCCCTGTCCGAGCAGGTCATCGCCGAGCTGCGCAACCAGATCACCTCGGGCGAGTGGCCGGTCGGCTCCCGTATCCCGACCGAGCCCGAGCTCGTCGAGCAGCTCGGCGTCGCCCGCAACACGGTCCGTGAGGCCGTCCGGGCGCTGGCGCACAACGGTCTGCTGGACATCCGCCAGGGCTCCGGCACCTATGTCGTGGCGACCAGCGAGCTGGCCGGGGTGATGCACCGCCGTTTCGCGGGCGCCGACCCGCGGCACATCGCCGAACTGCGGTCGACGCTGGAGTCGGCCGCCGCCAAGCTCGCCGCCGAACGGCGCACCGAGAAGGACCTCAAGCACCTGGACGCGCTGCTGCGCCGCCGTGAGGAGGCCTGGGAGTCCGGTGACGCGGAAGCGTTCGTGGCGGCGGACGCGACCTTCCACCTGGCGGTGGTCGCCGCCTCGCACAACGACGTGATGACCGCGATGTACGCGGACCTGGGCGAGGTGCTGCGGGACTGGCTGCGCGAGGACATCGGGCACGAGCTGACGCCGGAGACGTACATGGACCACGCCCGGCTGCTGGACGCGATCCGCGCGGGCGACACGGCGACGGCAGCGCGGGAGGCGGCCGGCTATCCGTTCATGTGCCGTCCCGGCCGGCTCAGCTCCCCCGGTTCTGGTGACTGACCCAGGCCGAGCCGATCTCCTTCCAGCAGCGGCCGGAGAGCCGGACGCTCGTCGCGGGCCCGGCGTCCACGGGGACGCTGTCGGTGTCCAGGTCCCACCAGCGGACGCACTCGATGTGCAGTTGGACCCGGTCGGTCTCCACATACGGATTGTGGCAGTGGGCGACCACATGGGAGCCCTGGACACTGGTCCGGCACTCGGCGCCGAACGGCGCGGCGGCCGAGTCCTCGGACGGTACGCGCGCGTGCGTCGTCACGCCGAACGACAGGGAGAGCGCGAGAGCCAGGGCGACGGTCAGCGGGGCCGGGCTGCGGTACAGGCGCACAAGGGGGACCTCCTCGGCCGTGCTGGGGAGGGACGTGCGGTGAGTGTGTAATCCAGACTGCCCAGTCGTCCCCCGCCCCGCCCGGCCTGCTGGGCCGAACGGGGGACACGCCGAGGCCCGCACCCGGGTGGGTGCGGGCCCTCGGCGGTGACGCGGACGTCCGTGCCGGCGCTCAGGCGCCGATGGCGTGCAGTCCTCCGTCGACGTGGACGATCTCGCCCGTGGTCTTCGGGAACCAGTCGCTCAGCAGGGCGACGACTCCGCGGCCGGCCGGCTCCGGGTCCTTCAGGTCCCACTCCAGCGGGGAGCGGCTGTCCCACACGGAGGCCAGCTCGTTGAAGCCCGGGATGGACTTGGCGGCCATGGAGCCGATCGGGCCCGCCGAGACGAGGTTGCAGCGGATGTTCTGCTTGCCCAGGTCACGGGCCATGTAGCGGCTGGTCGCCTCCAGGGCGGCCTTGGCGGGGCCCATCCAGTCGTACTGCGGCCAGGCGAACTGCGCGTCGAAGGTGAGGCCGACGACGGAGCCGCCGTTCTGCATCAGCGGCAGGCAGGCCATGGTCAGCGACTTCAGGGAGTACGCGGAGACGTGCATGGCCGTGGCGACCGACTCGAACGGCGTGTTGAGGAAGTTGCCGCCGAGCGCGTCCTGCGGGGCGAAGCCGATGGAGTGCACGACGCCGTCCAGGCTGCCCAGCTCCTCGCCGACGACGTCGGCCAGCCGCCCGAGGTGCTCCTCGTTGGTCACGTCGAGCTCGATGACCTTGGTGGGCTTCGGAAGCTTCTTCGCGATGCGCTCGGTCAGGGTGGGCCGCGGGAACGCGGTCAGGATGATCTCGGCGCCCTGCTCCTGGGCCAGCTTCGCGGTGTGGAAGGCGATGGAGGACTCCATCAGCACACCGGTGATCAGGACGCGCTTGCCCTCGAGAATTCCGCTCATGGTGATCAGTGACCCATTCCCAGTCCGCCGTCTACGGGGATGACGGCTCCAGTGATGTACGAGGCGTCGTCCGAGGCGAGGAACCGCACCGCGGCGGCGATCTCCTCGGGCTGCGCGTAGCGGCGCAGCGGCACCTGCGCCACGTACTCGGCGCGCTGCTCGTCGGACAGCACCCGGGTCATGTCGGTGTCGACGAAACCGGGCGCTACGACGTTGAAAGTGATGTTGCGCGAGCCCAGCTCACGGGCCAGGGAGCGCGCGAAGCCGACCAGGCCGGCCTTCGAGGCGGCGTAGTTCGCCTGCCCCGCCGAGCCGAGCAGCCCGACCACCGAAGAGATCAGCACGACGCGGCCCTTCTTGGCGCGCAGCATGCCGCGGTTGGCGCGCTTGACCACCCGGTAGGTGCCGGTGAGGTTGGTGTCGATGACCGAGGTGAAGTCGTCCTCGGACATCCGCATCAGGAGCTGGTCCCGGGTGACACCCGCGTTGGCGACGAGCACCTCCACGTTGCCGTGCTCGGCCTCGATCTCCTTGTAGGCCTGCTCCACCTGTTCGGGGTCGGTGATGTCGCACTTGACGGCCAGGAAGCCGGCCGGCGGCTCACCCGAGCGGTATGTGATCGCGACTTTGTCGCCGGCGTCGGCGAATGCGCGGGCGATGGCGAGGCCGATGCCCCGGTTGCCTCCGGTGACGAGAACCGAGCGGCTCAACGGATCACCCTTTCGATAGCGGTCTGACACCCGCCCGGACACCTGGATGACAGGCGGCTTCGTACGAAAACCTATCGGGCCGCCCGCTCTCCGGGACATTCGATCACCGACAGTGGCTCAGGGGACTCACTGTCGGTTCCCTACAGAAAGGTCCGTGCGCCGAACGCGAACGTGTGGTCCGCGACACCGTCCGCGCGACATGATCGGACCCGACAGGCGACGACAGCAGGGAGACCTCGATGCCACATACCATCGACGCGGCCTTCACGGCGCTGCCCCTACGCGCCCTGGCCGACGCGGCGCTGGCACGCGCGCGTGCGCTGGGGGCGGACCACGCGGACTTCCGGCTGGAGCGGGTGCGCAGCGCGTCCTGGCGGCTGCGGGACGGCAGGCCGTCGGGGTCGTCGGACACCACCGACCTCGGGTACGCGGTGCGGGTGGTGCACGGCGGTACCTGGGGGTTCGCGTCCGGCGTGGACCTCACCATGGACGCGGCGGCCCGGGTCGCCGCGCAGGCCGTGGCGATGGCGAAGCTGTCCGCCCAGGTGATCAAGGCCGCCGGGTCGTCGGAGCGGGTGGAGCTGGCCGCCGAGCCGGTGCACACCGAGAAGACCTGGATCTCGGCGTACGAGATCGATCCCTTCACCGTCCCCGACGAGGAGAAGTCGGCGCTGCTGGGCGAGTGGAGCGCGCGGCTGCTGGCGGCGGACGGGGTGGACCACGTCGACGCCTCGCTGCTCACCGTGCACGAGAACAAGTTCTACGCCGACACGGCCGGGACCGTGACCACGCAGCAGCGGGTGCGGCTGCACCCGCAGCTGACCGCCGTGTCGGTCGACGAGTCGACCGGCGAGTTCGACTCGATGCGCACCGTCGCGCCCCCCGTGGGACGCGGCTGGGAGTACCTCACCGGCACCGGCTGGGACTGGGACGCCGAGCTCGCGCGGCTGCCCGAGCTGCTCGCCGAGAAGATGCGCGCGCCGAGTGTCGAACCGGGCCTGTACGACCTCGTCGTCGACCCGTCCAACCTGTGGCTGACCATCCACGAGTCCATCGGGCACGCCACGGAACTGGACCGGGCGCTCGGCTACGAGGCCGCCTACGCCGGCACCTCGTTCGCCACCTTCGACCAGCTCGGCAAGCTGCGCTACGGCTCGGAGCTGATGAACGTCACCGGCGACCGCACCGCCGAGCACGGACTGGCGACCGTCGGCTACGACGACGAGGGCGTCGAGGCGCAGTCCTGGGACCTGGTGAGGGACGGGACGCTCGTCGGCTACCAACTGGACCGCCGTATCGCGCGGCTGACCGGCTTCGACCGGTCCAACGGGTGCGCCTTCGCCGACTCCCCCGCGCATGTGCCCGTGCAGCGCATGGCCAACGTGTCCTTGCAGCCCGATCCCGCCGGGATGTCGACGGAGGACCTGATCGGCGGGGTGGAGCGCGGCATCTACGTGGTCGGCGACCGGTCGTGGTCGATCGACATGCAGCGCTACAACTTCCAGTTCACCGGGCAGCGCTTCTTCCGGATCGAGAACGGCCGGCTGGCCGGTCAGCTGCGGGACGTCGCCTACCAGGCGACCACCACCGACTTCTGGGGGTCCATGGCGGCCGTCGGCGGTCCGCAGACCTATGTCCTGGGCGGCGCCTTCAACTGCGGCAAGGCCCAGCCGGGCCAGGTCGCGGCCGTGTCGCACGGCTGCCCGTCCGCCCTCTTCCGGAGCGTCAACATTCTGAACACCACGCAGGAGGCGGGCCGATGAGCGCTGCTGTGAACAAGCCGCACGAGATCGTCGAGCGCGCCCTCGAACTGTCCCGGGCCGACGGCTGCGTCGTGATCGCGGACGAGCACTCGACCGCCAATCTGCGCTGGGCGGGCAACGCGCTGACCACGAACGGTGTCACGCGCGGGCGCACCCTGACCGTCATCGCGACCGTCGACGGCACGGAGGGAACGGCCTCCGGAGTGGTCTCGCGGTCCGCGGTGACCGTGGACGAGCTGGAGCCGCTGGTGCGGGCCGCGGAGGCCGCCGCGCGCGGGGCGGGGCCCGCCGAGGACGCGCAGCCGCTGGTCACGGGCGTGCCGGAGTCGCCGGACTTCACCGACGCGCCCGCCCAGACGTCGTCCGCGGTCTTCGCCGACTTCGCGCCGGCGCTGGGCGAGTCCTTCGCCCAGGCCCGGGCGGGCGGCCGCGAGCTGTACGGCTTCGCCAACCACGAGCTGACCTCCAGCTATCTGGGCACGTCGGCGGGGCTGCGGCTGCGCCACGACCAGCCCAACGGCACGCTGGAGCTGAACGCCAAGTCGCCGGACCGTACGCGTTCGGCGTGGGCGGGCCGGTCGACGCGGGACTTCAAGGACGTCGACCCGGCGGCGCTGGACGCGGAACTGGCCGTACGCCTCGGCTGGGCCGAGCGGCGGATCGACCTGCCCGCCGGGCGGTACGAGACGCTGCTGCCGCCGACCGCCGTGGCGGATCTGCTGATCTACCAGATGTGGTCGGCGTCGGGCCGGGACGCCGCCGAGGGCCGGACGGTGTTCTCCAAGCCGGGCGGCGGCACGCGCGTCGGGGAGCGGCTGAGCGAGCTGCCGCTGACACTGCGCAGCAGCCCCGGCGAGCCGGGGCTGGAGGCGGCGCCGTTCATGCTGGCGCACTCCTCGGGCGGCGACTCGTCGGTGTTCGACAACGGGCTGCCGCTGACGTCCACCGAATGGGTCGCCGAGGGCGTGCTGAAGCACCTGATCACCAGCCGGCACAGCGCGGGGGTGACCGGGCTGCCGACGGCGCCGGTGATCGACAATCTGATCCTGGAGGGAGGCGGGGAGCGCTCCCTCGAGGAGATGGTCGCGAGCACCGAGCGCGGGCTGCTGCTGACCTGCCTGTGGTACATCCGCGAGGTCGACCCGGCGACGCTGCTGCTCACGGGCCTGACCCGGGACGGTGTCTACCTCGTGGAGAACGGTGAGGTCATCGGCGAGGTCAACAACTTCCGGTTCAACGAGTCGCCGGTCGGTCTGCTGGGCCGCGCGACGGAGGCCGGACGGACGGAGAAGACGCTGCCGCGGGAGTGGAGCGACTGGTTCACCAGGGCCGCGATGCCGCCGCTGCGCGTGCCCGATTTCAATATGAGCTCTGTCAGCCGGGGCGTATAACCTCGTAGGCGGTGGTCACCCGACTGCCCGAAGATCATCCGAGGAGACAAGAGAACCGTGACGGACATCGTCGACGAGCTCAAGTGGCGGGGGCTGTTCGCCCTCTCCACCGACGAGGAAGCACTGCGCAAGGCGCTCGCGGACGGTCCCGTCACGTTCTATTGCGGCTTCGACCCGACCGCGCCGTCACTGCACGTGGGGCACCTGGTGCAGGTGCTCACCGTGCGCCGGCTCCAGCAGGCCGGCCACCGGCCGCTGGCGCTGGTGGGCGGCGCCACGGGCCTCATCGGCGACCCGCGCCCCACGGCGGAGCGCACGCTGAACGACCCGGAGACGGTCGCCGGCTGGGTGGAGAAGCTGCGCGGCCAGATCGAGCCGTTCCTGTCCTTCGAGGGCGAGAACGCGGCCGTCATGGTCAACAACCTCGACTGGACGCAGAACCTGTCCGCGATCGAGTTCCTGCGTGACATCGGCAAGCACTTCCGCGTCAACAAGATGCTGACGAAGGACTCGGTCGCGCGCCGCCTGGAGTCCTCCGAGGGCATCAGCTACACGGAGTTCAGCTACCAGATCCTCCAGGGCATGGACTTCCTCCAGCTGTACCGCCGGTACGGCTGCACCCTCCAGCAGGGCGGCAGCGACCAGTGGGGCAACCTCACCGCCGGGCTGGACCTGATCCACCGGCTGGAGCCGGACGCCGCGGCGCACGCGATCGCGACGCCGCTGATGACGAAGGCCGACGGCACCAAGTTCGGCAAGACCGAGGGCGGCGCCGTCTGGCTCGACCCGGAGATGACGACGCCGTACGCGTTCTACCAGTTCTGGCTGAACGTGGACGACCGGGACATCTCGGGGTACATGCGCATCCTGTCCTTCAAGTCCCGTGACGAGCTGGAGGAGCTGGAGAAGCAGACGCAGGAGCGTCCGCAGGCGCGGGCCGCGCAGCGCGCGCTCGCCGAGGAGCTGACGACGCTGGTGCACGGCGCCGACCAGACGGCCGCCGTGATCGCCGCGTCCAAGGCCCTCTTCGGCCAGGGCGAGCTGACCGCGCTGGACGACCGGACGCTCGCCGCCGCCCTGTCCGAGGTGCCGCACATCCAGGTCACCGAGCTGGGCCCCGTGGTGGACCTGTTCGCCGGGGTGGGCCTGGTGGCCAGCAAGTCGGCCGCGCGCCGCACGGTGAAGGAGGGCGGCGCCTACGTGAACAACGTGAAGGTCCTCTCCGAGGACGCGGTCCCCGCCAAGGAGGACCTGCTGCACGGGCGCTGGCTGGTGCTGCGCCGCGGCAAGAAGAACCTGGCGGCGGTCGAGGTCACCCGGGCCTGAGCGGGCGCGCACGGCGAAGGGGGCGGCCCGCACGCATCAGGGGCCGCCCCCTTCGCCGTACCCGGGCCCGCGCCGTCGTCCGCGGCCGGGGCCCGTCCGCGGGCAGGTGCGCTACGCCCTTCGCCTGCCGCGGCGCAGCGACATGTAGGCCATGTCGCCGAAGAAGACGATGATCACCGCGGCGATCAGCTGGAACGCGTGGCGGCTCCAGTCGATGCCGGGCGTCTCGGCCACGCCGAGTCCCTGGGCGATGGCGTTGCCGGCGATCGCTCCGAGGATGCCGAAGATCGTGGTCAGCCAGAGGGGGCTGTGCTGCTTGCCCGGAATGATCGCCTTGGCGATCAGGCCCAGCACGAATCCGACGATGATGGCCCACAACCAGCCCATGGCTGCCTCCTCGCACCGCTCGACAGGAGCAATACGCCAAGTCTCGGGCCGCCGGTCGTACGGCGCACGTCGGGTGGCCCCGTACGCGCTACGGCGGACGCCGTTCGCGCAGGCAGGGGGTGCCCCGGTCTCGTACGCGGCGCAGGCGCGGCGTAACGTGGACGGTGTCCGGCAACGGTCTGCGGCCGGATGCGGATCCAGGGCGGTCCGGAGAGTGTCGCTCGCGGGCGGATGGTGGAATGTGATGCGGAAGCATGGTGACGGCCGGAGCGCCCAGGTGTTCCGGATCACCGGCGCCCGGCGGGGCCTCCAGGAGGACGTGCGCGGCCGGCAGCGCCGGTACGTCATCTCGATGTCGTTCCGCACCCTCGCGGTGATCCTGGCGGCCGTGCTCTGGAACGTCGAGCAGCACGTCGCGATCGTGGCACTGGTCCTCGGCGCGATCCTCCCCTACATCTCCGTGGTGATCGCGAACGCCGGCCGGGAGAACGTACCCGATCTGCCGACGACGTTCGTGTCCGTGCAGCCACCGCCGATGATCGCGCCGCCGCGGGCCGGGAACGGCGACTTCTCGGAATCCGTCCCGGAAGACGTCGTGGGTGATCCGGCGCGAGGACGCCCTGAATAAGGGCGCGTCGGAAGCTCAGGAAAAGCTCAGATCAATCATGTTGTTCCGGTGCCCGGCAACCGGTTACCCGTGACATACTTCGTAAGCGCTCCGCATCCCCCGTCGGAGCGACGGACCGACGCCGGGCAGCTCCCCCCGTGGCTGCTCGGCGTCGCCTTTTCTGCGCAGTGGTGAGACGAACCCGTGAGTGACGAGACACCCATCTGTTCCGCGAAGGGCTGCCGTACCGACGCCGTGTGGGTACTGGCGTGGAACAATCCGAAGATTCACACGCCGGAACGGCGCAAGACCTGGCTCGCCTGCGAAGAACACCGGGAACACCTTTCTCAGTTCCTCGGTGTCCGGGGCTTTTTGAAGGATGTCGTTCTTCTTCGGGAGTGGCAGAAGTCCGCGAGTTGAGGCCGTTCGGTCCGCAAGCCGCAGCGCTCAGCCGCCTATCGCCGACATCGGCCGGTCCGGCTGGACGAACGCCGGATCGTCGAGGCCCGCGCCCGCCTTCTTGCCCCACATCGCCAGGCGCCAGATACGGGCGATCTCCTCGTCCGGCGCGCCGGAGCGCAGGGCGGCCCGCAGATCGGTCTCCTCGCGGGCGAACAGGCAGGTGCGCACCTGGCCGTCGGCCGTGAGCCGGGTGCGGTCGCAGGCGGAGCAGAAGGGGCGGGTGACGGAGGCGATCACGCCGACGCGGTGCGGGCCGCCGTCGACCAGCCAGCGTTCGGCCGGGGCCGAGCCGCGCGCGTCGTCGCCCTCGGCCGTCAGCTCGAAGCGGGTGCGCAGCGAGGCCAGGAGGTCGCCCGCCGTGATCATGCCGTCGCGCTTCCAGCCGTGCTGGGCGTCCAGCGGCATCTGCTCGATGAAGCGCAGCTCGTAGTCGTGCTCGACGGCCCAGGCGAGCAGGTCGGGGGCCTCGTCGTCGTTGAGGCCGGGCATCAGCACCGAGTTGACCTTGACCGGGGTCAGGCCCGCCTCGCGCGCCGCGTGCAGTCCCTCGATGACGTCCTTGTGGCGGTCGCGCCGGGTGAGGGTCTTGAAGACGTCGGGGCGGAGGGTGTCCAGCGAGACGTTGACCCTGTCCAGACCCGCCGCCTTCAGCGCGGCCGCCGTGCGCCTGAGTCCGATGCCGTTGGTGGTGAGGGACGTCTGTGGGCGCGGCCGGAGGGCCGCGACGCGCTCGACGATCCCGACCAGCCCTGGGCGCAGCAGGGGCTCGCCGCCGGTGAAGCGGACTTCCCTGATACCGAGGGACGTGACCGCGATGTCGATGAGCCGGACGATCTCGTCGTCCGTGAGGAGGTCGGGTTTGGCGAGCCACTGCAGACCCTCCTCGGGCATGCAGTACGTGCAGCGCAGGTTGCAGCGGTCGGTGAGCGAGACCCTCAGGTCGGTGGCGATCCGGCCATAGGTGTCGATGAGCACGTGGCCCCCTCCCTCGTGGTTCTCTCTGACGGATCACACGTGGCACTACCCATTCTCCGGCACCTGCGAGCCTACGCGACCGGCGCGCCGGGATCAGCGGCCCGATCCCACGAGCGACGACGCGGCCGCGTCGTAGGGACCTACAGGCCTACGACGCGGCCGCGTACCGGGGTGGGGCTCAGTGGGCGCCGGTGCCGGTCAGGGACCGGACCTCCAGCTCGGCGTACTTGCCGGTGTCCGGCTCCTCCTTGGACAGGACGGTGCCGAGCCAGCCCATCAGGAATCCGAACGGGATGGAGATGATGCCCGGGTTCTTCAGCGGGAACCAGGCGAAGTCGACGTCGGGGAACATCGCCTTGGGGTCGCCGGAGACCACGGGCGAGAACAGGACGAGTCCCACGGCCACGATCAGACCGCCGTAGATCGACCACAGCGCGCCCTGGGTGGTGAACCGCTTCCAGAACAGGCTGTACAGGATGGTCGGCAGGTTGGCGGACGCGGCGACGGCGAAGGCCAGGGCGACCAGGCCGGCCACGTTCAGGTCGCGGGCCAGGGCGCCCAGGCCGATGGACACGATGCCGATGAAGACGGTCGCCCAGCGGGCCGCGCGGACCTCTTCCGCGCCGGTGGCCTTCCCCCTGCGGATGACGTTGGCGTAGATGTCGTGCGCGAACGAGGACGACGAGGCGAGGGTCAGACCGGCGACCACGGCGAGGATCGTGGCGAAGGCCACCGCCGAGATGGTGGCCAGCAGGATCGCTCCCCAGGTGGAGTCGACGCCGCCGAGATGCAGGGCGAGCAGTGGCGCCGCGGTGTTGCCGGACGGATTGGACTCGATGATCTCTTCCTGTGAGATCAGCGCGGCCGCACCGAAGCCGAGCGCGATGGTCATCAGGTAGAAGCCGCCGATGATGCCGATCGCCCAGTTGACGGACTTACGGGCGGCCTTGGCGTTGGGCACCGTGTAGAAGCGGATCAGGATGTGCGGCAGGCCGGCCGTGCCGAGCACCAGGGCGATGCCGAGGGAGATGAAGTCCAGCTTGGAGGTGCCGGTCGCGCCGTACTGGAGGCCGGGCTCCAGGAAGGCGGCGCCCTTCTCGCTGTTCTCGGCGGCCTTGCCGAGCAGGTCGGAGATGTTGAAGTTGAACTTCAGCAGCACCAGGAAGGTGATCAGCAGGGTGCCGCCGATGAGCAGCACGGCCTTGACCATCTGGACCCAGGTGGTGCCCTTCATGCCGCCGATGGAGACGTACACGATCATCAGGACGCCGACGAGGGCGACGATGAGGACCTTGCCCGCGTCCGAGGTGATGCCGAGGAGCAGCGAGACCAGGACGCCCGCGCCCGCCATCTGCGCGAGCAGGTAGAAGATCGAGACGACGATGGTGGAGGTGCCGGCCGCGGTGCGGACCGGGCGCTGGCGCATGCGGTAGGCGAGGACGTCGCCCATCGTGTAGCGGCCGGAGTTCCGCAGCGGTTCGGCCACCAGGAGCAGGGCGACCAGCCAGGCGACGAGGAAGCCGATGGAGTACAGGAAGCCGTCGTAGCCGAAGATGGCGATGGCGCCCGCGATGCCGAGGAACGACGCGGCTGACATGTAGTCACCGGAGACCGCGAGGCCGTTCTGGAAGGCGCTGAACTGGCGCCCGCCCGCGTAGAAGTCGGCGGCGTCCTTCGTCTGCCGGCCCGCCCAGACGGTGATGAACAGCGTCGCCACCACGAAGGCCGCGAACAGGGTGATGATCAGCGGCCGGTGCTCGCTCGCCTCACCCGCGGCGAGAACTGTCTGCTGAACGGGGCTCATGCGCCGCCCTCCATCCGGGTCTTGATCGCTTCGGCCTTGGGGTCGAGCTTCTCGGCGGCGTGCCGCGAGTACCACCAGGCGATGAGGAACGTGGTGACGAACTGGGCGACGCCGAAGACGAAGGCGACGTTGATGTTGCCGAACAGCTTGGAGCCCATGAAGCCGCCCGCGTAGTTCGACAGCAGGACGTACAGCAGGTACCAGGCGATGAAGGCGACGGTGAGGGGGAAGGCGAAGGAGCGGTAGGAGCGGCGCAGTTCACCGAACTCCGCGCTCTGCTGCACCTCGACGAACTCCTCGGTCGAGGGGAGTCGGTGTTCTGATTTCGAGGGGGGCGGTGCGTCGGTGGCCACGGAGTCTCCTCGCGTTGCGGATGCAGTGATGGTGATGTGGATCACATGGGCCGGGCCGCGATGTTAGTGGGCGCGGACCGTGATCCAAAAGGGGGCTCGACCGTGCTCGGGCTCCCTGTTCAACGTCACGGCGGCACGTGCGGACCGGTTCAACCGGTTGGACTTCTTTCGAAAATCGATGCGGCGAAAGGCCGAAGTTGTCGCGGTAAGTCGTTGCTGGCCAGCGAGGTCGAGAGATAGCTTCACCCTGCACCGCTCGTCATGCACCTGCCCGGACACCACACGTGTCTCGGGCCGGTTTCGTTCCGGATGATGTGGAGACCCCATGGCTCATCTGCGCTCCAGACGCCGGCTGGCGCTGGCCGTGCCCGTCGTACTGTCGCTGACCGCCTCGCTCGGCTTCCTGCCGACGGCCGCCTCGGCAGCCTCACCACGGGCGGAGACCGCCACCCGAGCAACGGACGCGCCCAGCCTGGCGTATGTCGTCAACACCAGGACGGACCGGCGCACGATCGCGTCGGTGGAGAAGGCGATCGCCAAGGCCGACGGCACCGTCGTCATCACGTACGACAGGATCGGCGTGATCGTCGTCCACTCGGCCAACCCCGGCTTCGGCGCCCAGATACGCAAGGTCCGCGGCGTGCAGTCGGCGGGCGCCACGCGCACCACGCCGCTGGTCGCCGCGGGCACCACGGACGACGGCGCGGCCGACTATCTGACCGCCGCTCAGGCCGCGAAGGTCGAGGCCGCCTCGGCGGCGAGCCCCGCGAGCGAGCCGCTGGAGGCCGACCAGTGGGATCTGCGCGCGATCGGCGCCGACAAGGCCGCGCGGATCAACCCCGGCAGCAAGAAGGTCACCGTCGCCGTCATCGACACGGGCGTCGACGACACGCACCCGGACCTGGCCCCGAACTTCTCCGCCGGCCAGTCCGCCAACTGCGTCGGCGGTGTCGCGGACACCAGCGCCGGCGCCTGGCGCCCGTACACCGCGGACGACTACCACGGCACCCACGTCGCCGGTGAGATCGCCGCGGCCCGCAACGGCATCGGTGTCGCCGGTGTCGCGCCCGGCGTGAAGGTGTCCAGCATCAAGGTGAGCGACCCGCACAACGGCCTGTTCTACCCGGAGAGCGTCGTGTGCGCCTTCGTGTTCGCGGCCGACCGGGGCGTCGAGATCACCAACAACAGCTACTACGTGGACCCGTGGCTGTACAACTGCATGGACGACCCCGACCAGAAGGCCATCGTCGACGCGGTCAACCGCGCCCAGCTGTACGCCCAGAAGAAGGGCACCCTGCACCTGGCCTCGGCGGGCAACTCCAACCACGACCTCGACTCCGACGCGATCGTGGACGACACCAGCCCGGACGACTCCACCCCGGTCGAGCGCACCATCGACCCGCACGAGTGCTTCGACGTGCCGACCCAGCTCCCGGGCATCGTCACGGTGAGCGCGACGGGCGTGCAGAACCTCAAGTCGTACTACTCCTCGTACGGCAAGGGTGTCGTCGACGTGGCGGCGCCGGGCGGCGACCGGCTCTACCAGATCCCGGACACGCCGTCGAAGAACGGCCGCATCCTGTCGACCATGCCGAACAACCAGTACGCCTTCCTCCAGGGCACCTCGATGGCCTCCCCGCACGCCGCGGGCGTCGCCGCGCTGCTGAAGTCCGAGCACCCCTTTGCGGGTCCGGCGCAGTTGCAGGCGCTCCTGAAGGCGCAGGCGGACAACCCGGGCTGCCCCGAGTCCTACGACCAGGACGGCGACGGCGTCCAGGACGCCACCTGCGCGGGCCCGAAGCGGGTCAACGGCTTCTACGGCTCCGGCATCGTCAACGCCCTGCGCGCGGTGAAGTAGACCGCCACACCACGTGCGGCGCGGCCGGAACGGTCGCGCCGCATCCACGCTCCCGCACGTTCATCGTTCCGTGAACCATATGGAGACTTCACACCCATGACAGCGCCTCACTCGCGCCACCGCCGCGCCCTGGTGATCCCCGTCGGAATGGCGATGGCCACGACTCTCGCGTTCCTGCCGAACGCCACCGCGACCGCGGTGGAGCCGACCACGGCCGCCGCGACCGCCGCCGACGCCACCTCGCTCAGCTACGTCGTCAACGTCCGTGCCGGGCACGGCCCCTCGAAGCACGTGAAGAAGGCGATAGCCGAGGCCGGCGGCACGATCGTGACGTCGTACGACCAGATCGGCGTGGTCGTCGTCCACTCGTCGAACGCCGACTTCGCCAGGACCATCCGCAAGGTGCGCGGAGTGGAGTCGGCCGGCTCGACCCGGACCGCTCCGCTGCCCGCGCAGTCCACCACCGACGTGGGGACGCCGAAGGTGCTCGGCGCGCAGGAGGTCTCCGCCGCCCGGGCCGCTGCGGGACAGGACCCGCTGGAGCCGCTGCAGTGGGATCTGCCGGCCATCAAGGCGGACAAGGCGCACGAGAAGTCGCTCGGCAGCCGGAAGGTCACGGTCGCCGTGATCGACACCGGTGTCGACGACACCCACCCGGACATAGCCCCGAACTTCGACCGCGCCGCGTCCGTCAACTGCGTCACCGGCAAGCCGGACACCGCGGACGGAGCCTGGCGGCCCGGCGCGGCGGAGAGCCCGCACGGCACCCACGTGGCCGGCGAGATAGCCGCCGCCAAGAACGGCGTCGGCATGACCGGTGTCGCGCCCGGGGTGAAGGTGTCCGGCATCAAGGTGTCCACCCCCGCCGGCTTCTTCTACACGGAGGCCGTCGTCTGCGGCTTCGTCTGGGCCGCCGAGCACGGCGTCGACGTGACGAACAACAGCTATTACACCGACCCCTGGTACTTCAACTGCAAGAACGACCCGGACCAGAAGGCCCTCGTGGAGGCCATCACCCGGTCCACGAAGTACGCGGAGCGCAAGGGCGCGGTCAACGTCGCCGCGGCCGGCAACGAGAACTACGACCTCTCCGCCGACGAGATCACCGACCCGGTCTCCCCCAACGACACCACGCCCACGGAGCGGGTGATCGACCCGTCCGAGTGCTACGACATCCCGACCCAGCTGCCCGGCGTGGTCACGGTGGCGGCGACCGGCGCCAAGGGGCTCAAGTCCTCCTTCTCCAACCACGGTCTGGGCGTCGTCGACATCGCCGCGCCCGGCGGTGACTCGACCGCGTACCAGACGCCGGCACCGCCCGCGACCAGCGGTCTGATCCTGGGCACGCTGCCCGGCGGCCGGTGGGGCTACATGGCCGGTACGTCGATGGCCTCGCCGCACGTCGCGGGCGTCGCCGCGCTGATCAAGTCGACGCACCCGCACGCGACTCCGGGCATGGTCAAGGCCCTGCTGTACGCGCAGGCGGACGCCACGTCCTGCACGAACCCCTACGACATCAACGGCGACGGCAAGGTCGACGCGGTGTGCGAGGGCCCGAAGAACCGCAACGGCTTCTACGGCTGGGGCATGGCGGACGCGCTGGACGCGGTCAGCAGGTAAGGCCTCGTGATCCGGGCCGGACGGGGTCTCCGTCCGGCCCGGGCACGGCGTAGGGCAGGATCTCCGTCATGCCCGACAACCAAGACCCCGCGAACTGGGGCCCCGAGCCGGTCCGGCCCAGGTGGCTGCTGACCCTGCGTTTCGTCGCGACCGTGGTGTGCTTCCCGGTGCTGTGCGTGGTGGGGCTCGCGACCTTCCTCGTCTTCATCGTCCTCGCTCTGCTGACGGAGCTGATCGCGATGTTCAGCTCCGGCTACGAGCGTGGCTTCGGCGACGTGATGGAGTCGGCGCTGGACCGGGTGGTCCGCCTGGGCTCCTGGTTCGTCGGCTGGCGGCAGCTGCGGCACGAGGGCGACACCGCTCACTACCGGGCGCGGGTGGACAAGATCGTGGCCCACTGGACCGCGCTGGCGTCGGCACCGCCCGAACCGGACAAGCCCGAGCCGCCCGTGGAGTGCGAGATACCGCTCTCCTTCTACCGCGGTGTGGGCGGGCGCTACGTCGTCGAGACCGCCACCGCGCAGGGCTGGGAACTGCTGCCGTCCGACGTGCGCAAGAAGGTGCGGCTGCGATGGGCCGCCGCGGCGGAGGCCCACTGAGTCAGGGCCCGCACGGTACGGACGGACCGGATGACGTGGCCGGCGCCGACGGCCCGGCGGCCGGCGGAGGGGATGCGTCCGGCCCTCCGGTGGCCCTTTGCGCGTGTCGGATCCGAACGCCGGGGGGATCGAGATCGTACCGATGGGCGGAATGGTCTACGCCCAGTTGTTTTCCGGCACTTGCCCGGGTCTGTACGGGCTGGTGAAGATCTCGAGGTGACTTTGATACGACCCACTCCCGGGGTGGCGCCGGTGCCGGGACCCGGCGTCGGCCGGGCCGTCGCGGTACTCGTCCTGGTGGCGCTCGGCGCGCTGATACCCCTGCTCGGACCGTCCACCGCCCTGCACCGCACCGGGGAGGCCGCCGCCCCCGGGGTCGAGGGAGTGACGCTGCTGCGCACTGCGTTGTTCGCCGCGCTGTGCGTCCAGGTGGGCGAGTTGTTCGTGGACCGGCTGGCGCGCTCCCTGCCCGGCGCCCCGGCCGAACGGCCGCGCGGCTGGTCGCCGTACGCGGCGGGTGTCGGTTTCGTCGCGGCGCTCGGTCTGGCCTCCGTGGTCGCGACGGGCAACCTCGTACCGGACAGCGTCGACCAGATCGACGTCGGCGGCCTGTACGCGTCCCGGGACGGCCGGCTGGCCCTTCTGGAGGTCAACGCGTTCGCGGTGGCGGGCTTGTGCGCGTTGTCGCGCCGGCCGGGCACGCAGGTGTGGCCGCTGGCCGCCCTGGTCGTCGCGGAGGCGCTGCGGGCCCACCCCCCGACCGAGCACACCCCGCTCGTCGGCGCGGGCCTGACACTCGTTCACCTCACCGGTGCGGCCTTGTGGGTGGGCGGCCTGGTGCAGGTGCTGCGGACCGTTCGCCGCTGGGGCGGCACGGCGACGGGCGCGGCCCTGCTCGGCCGGTACGCGCGTGTGGCGGCCCTTCTCCTCGGTGCGATCACCGCGACGGGCATCTGGAGCACGCTGCGCCGGATGCCGCCGGAGACGGTGCTGGACCAGCTGACGGACACGGCGTACGGGCGTGTGCTGCTCGCCAAGGTGCTTCTGGTGGCCGCGGTCGCGCTGCTCGCCCTGTGGGCGCGGATCCGGCTGCGCCGTGCGGCCGACCCGCTGACCGCCTGTGCTCCCGCGCGCTCGGAGGTCGTCGTACTGGGCGTGGTGGTCGCGGTCTCGGGCCTGCTGACGGCACTGCCGCTGCCGATCCGGTGGTGAGAGGTCCGGGCGCCCCGGCCGGGTCAGGGTGAGGGGTCAGGGCGTCGGCCGGGGTCGGCCGGTGCGGCAGCCGGACGCCTGGACCGCAGGCCGCCGCCGAGCGGCCGGAGGCCACCGCCGCGGGCCGCTCCGACCGTGGCCGGCCGTGCCGCCGGACGCGTCGTCGGTGCCGGCCGCTCCGTGGCCGGCGCGCCCCGCGCCAGCAGGAATTGCGCGGCCGGATACGTGGCCATGATCCACAGGTCCGGCAGCGGCGGTTGCGCCAGGTCGGCGAGACCGGTGGCGATGAGCGTGTCGGAGAACATGAACAGCGCCCCGCCGGCCCCGGCGACCGCACCGAGCCGGGTCAGGGCGAAGTACGCCATCGCCGTCAGCAGGACGCTGTACGCGGCCACGGGCACCCGCAGACCGGCGGGCAGACCGGGCCACAGCAGGACCAGGATGCCGACGAGGGCGATGGCGTAGCCGGCGGCGAGCAGACCCGCACGCGCACGTGGTACGGCGTTCCGGCCGTGCGTCCGGAACAGGGCGAGGTAGCAGACGTGGCCCGCCGCGAACGAGGCCATCCCCGCGAGGAACGCGGGCTGTGCGTCGGACAGCAGCAGCACGTCCCCGCCCCAGCCGAACAGCAGCGCGGCGACGAGCAGTCGGGGAGCGCCCCGCACGGCGGCCCAGGAGGCGAGCAGAAGCATCAGGAGCGGCTTGGCGGCGGTGTGCCCGGGGCCGAAGCCGACGGCGAGGGAGACGAGGTCCGCGCCGGCGGCGAGGGCGAAGGCGGCGAGCAGGATGCGGGCGCGTCTCACGCGGTCGCCGTCTCCTCGGCGGGTTCCGGCTTCGACGCGGCCTGCGGCATCGGCGCCGGTTCGGGCTTCGACGCGGGCGCCGGTTCCGGTTCCGGTTCCGGGTTCGGCGCGGGCGCCGGTTGCCAGCCCGGCCCGCGGAACACGCGACCCGCCCGCTCGCGCCAGTCGGCCGCCGTCCTCAGGTCCTTGGCGATGGCCGCGTACTCATGGGTGGCGACCCTCAGCGGGTTGTGGGTGGCGATGTTCTTCGTCAGCCCGTACACCGGCCGCTCGGTCTCGGCGGCGAACGAGCCGAAGAGACGGTCCCAGACGATGAGGATCCCGCCGAAGTTGCGGTCCAGGTAGCCGCCCTGGGAGGCGTGGTGCACCCGGTGGTGGGACGGCGTGTTGAGGGCGAACTCGAACCACCGCGGCATCCTGTCGATCCGCTCGGTGTGGATCCAGAACTGGTAGACGAGGTTCGCGGAGGAGCAGAACGCCAGCGCGGCCGGATGCACACCGAGGACGATGAGCGGGACGTAGAACGGCCAGCCGGTCACCGAGGTCCACGGCTGGCGCAGCGCGGTGGTGAGGTTGAACTTGCGGCTGGAGTGGTGGACGACGTGGCAGGCCCACAGGATGCGGATGACGTGGTGGCCGCGGTGGGACCAGTAGTAGAAGAAGTCCTGGGCCAGCAGCATCAGCGGAATCGTCCACCACAGCACGGGCACGCGCAGCGGTGTGAGTTCGTGGACCGCCGTGTAGAGGGCGACGATCGGGATCTTCCAGAGGAAGTCGAAGAACAGGCTGCCGAGCCCCATGGTGACGCTGGTGGCGACGTCCTTCGCCTCGTAGCCGGCCGCGTCCTCGTCGGGATGGAGCCGGACGCTGATCATCTCGATCACGGCGAGCAGCACGAAGGCGGGTATCGACCAGACCACGACATCGGGGAGGTTCGGCATGGCTGCACCGTAGGACGGCGGATCGGCCAGGGCTAGAGGTTGTTACCGACAAGTATTACCGGGGGTACCGCCCCGCTTTTGGTGATCTCCGCCAATGGCGCACGCGCGTGCCCCCGAAATCCGGGCGGGCGGACCGGTCCCCGGCCCGCCGCGCGCCCGCCGCAACGAGGCACCCCGGCAAGGGGTATCGGTCCGTCAGCTCCGTCCCCGGCCACGCGCACGGTGCCCGAACAGGCGGCCGTGGCCGCGCACCTGACGGACAGGGGTGTCGGTCCGGGCCCGTATTCTCAGTGACCATGCTCGAAGACCACACGACCGCAGCGTCCTCCTCCGCCGCGTGGCCGGCCGCGTACCCCCACGGGTACGCGGTCGTTGACGTGGAGACCACCGGACTCGCCCGCGACGACCGGATAATCTCCGCGGCCGTCTACCGGCTGGACGCGCGCGGCGAGGTCGAGGACCACTGGTACACGCTGGTCAATCCGGAGCGGGACCCCGGACCCGTGTGGATCCACGGACTGACGAGCGAGGTGCTCGAAGGGGCGCCGCTCTTCGCGGACATCGCCGAGGAGTTCGCGACGCGCCTGGACGGCCGGGTGCTCGTCGCGCACAACGCCGTGTTCGACTGGCAGATGATCGCCCGGGAGTACGCGCGCGCGGAGCGCGAGGCACCGGTGCGTCAGCGGCTGTGCACCATCGCCCTGTCCAAGACGCTGGGGCTGCCGCTGCCCAACCACAAGCTGGCGTCGCTGGCCGCGCACTTCAGCGTGGTGCAGCAGCGCGCGCACCACGCGCTGGACGACGCGCGCGTGCTGGCGGAGGCGTTCCGGCCGAGCCTGCGGGCGGCGGCGCGGAGCGGTGTGCGGCTGCCGCTGCACGAGTGCCGGCCGCTGACGGAGTGGTCGACCGCGCCCCGCATCGGGCAGCAGGCCTCGGGCGGGTACGGCGGGTACCGGCCGAGTTCGTGGCGTCCCTCGCGCAAGAGGCCTGCCTGCCCGTATCCCAACCCGGGCCGCTACGAAGAGGGCAAAAGGCTCAAGCAGGGCATGCGGATCGCGTTCTCCGGCGACACGTCGGTCGAGCGCGAGCTGCTGGAGGACCGCGCGACCGAGGCCGGACTGCATGTCGCCACGAGCCTGTCCCGGCTGACCAGCCTCCTGGTCACCAACGACCCGGACTCGGGCACGTCGAAGGTGGTCAAGGCCGGGCAGTACGGCACACCGGTGGTCGACGAGGCGGCGTTCGGCCAACTCCTCGAGGACGTGGAACCGGCGCGGGAGCCATGACGGCGGGGACCCCCGGGGGGCAGCCGTACGGACGGGTGATTGCCGGGCGACTCGCCCGGCGCCCGCTCGCCCGTGCCGCGGCGACGGCTCACCCTGTGGCGCATGGCGACATGTGAAGTCTGCGGCAACAACTACGGAATGACGTTCGAGGTGCACGCACAGGGCGCCGTGCACGTCTTCGACTGCTTCTCCTGTGCGATCCACCGCATGGCACCGATCTGCGAGCACTGCCGGGTCCAGATCATCGGACAGGGCGTCGAGGTCGAGGGCCAGTGGTACTGCGGCGCCCACTGTGCCCGCGCGGAAGGGAAGGCGGGGATCGTGGACCGGGTCTGAGCCCCGGGCCGCACCGGCGGGCGGAGAGGCGCCGCTCCGGCATCCGCCCGCGGCACGCACCGGACAGCCGGGCCGCACCGCACCCACCGCACCCACCAGAGGCACTCCAGTGACCGGAGAAGCGCGGCGCCGCCGCACCGGCGGCACCCCCTGACCGGGACCCGGCGACCGCACCCCACCGGCAGCACCCCGCGGCCCGAGATGTACGGTCGTGGGGTGTACCGCTTCCTGTTGTCCCGGCAGTGGGTGATCCTCACCCTCGTCGCCGTCGCGCTCATCCCCACGATGATCGAGCTGGGCTTCTGGCAGCTGCACCGACACGAGCAGCGGGTCGCGCTGAACAAGGTGATCGCCGACTCACTGGCGGCCGAGCCGGTGGCGGCCGAGTCGATGACCTCGCCCGGCGCCGAGGTCGGCAAGGCCGACCTGTACCGCCGGGTCACGGCGAAGGGCCGCTTCGACACCGCGCACGAGGTCGTCGTCCGCCGCCGCACCAACGCGGACGACGAGGTCGGCTTCCACGTCCTGACGCCCTTCGTCCTGGACGACGGCAAGGTCCTGCTGGTGAACCGGGGCTGGATCCCCGCGGACGGCCCCAGCCAGACGGCGTTCCCGAAGATCCCCGCACCCGCCGGGGGCGAGATCACCGTCACCGGCCGGCTGATGCCCGACCAGACGACCGCCGAGAGCGGCATCAAGGACGTGCAGGGCCTGCCGGACCGGCAGGTGATGCTGATCAGCAGCGAGCAGCAGGCGGAGCGGCTGGGCCGGCAGGTCCTCGGCGGATACGTGGAGATGACCGCGCCCGAACCCGGGGACGGCACACCCGAGCTGCTCCCGGCCCCCGACCACGACAGCATCGGCAACCACATGGCCTACGCCGTCCAGTGGTGGCTGTTCGCCGCGGGCGTCCCCGTCGGCTGGGTCGTGCTGGCCCGCCGCGAGGTCCGGGACCGCACGCAGCCGGCGCCGCGGGAGCAGACGGAGGCGGAGGAACCGGCGACGGTGTGACCCCGTCACCCGGGCGGCCCTCGCGCCGATTGTGCCCGGGGCGCTTCGGGAACCCGGATTCCGTGCACCCGCCCATCGAGAACAGCGCCGGCGACGGCAACCGCATCGAGGACTACGCCCTCGTCGGCGACGAGCAGACCGGCGCCCTCGTCGGCAGGGACGGCTCCGTCGACTGGCTGTGCCTGCCCCGCTTCGATTCGCCCGCCTGCTTCGCCAAGCTGCTCGGCGACGAGGAGAACGGCCACTGGCGGATCGCCCCCAAGGACACCGAGGGCCCGTGCACCCGGCGCGCCTACCGGCCCGGCACCCTGGTGCTGGACACCGAGTGGGACACCCCGCAGGGCTCGGTCCGCGTCACCGACCTGATGCCGCAGCGCCACCACGCCCCCGACCTCGTCCGCATCGTGGAGGGCCTCAGCGGCCGCGTGACCGTCCGCAGCAGACTGCGCCTGCGCTTCGACTACGGCCTGATCGTGCCGTGGATGCGCCGGTCCGGCGGCCACCACGTGGCCGTCGCGGGCCCGGACTCGGTGTGGCTGCGCAGTGAGCCGTCCGTGGACACCTGGGGCGAGAACTTCAGCACGCTCTCCGAGTTCACCGTCGAGGAGGGCGAGCAGGTCGCGTTCGTCCTCACCTGGCACCCCTCGCACGAGCCCCGCCCCGCGCTGATCAACCCGTTCCGGGCGCTGCGCGACAGTGTCGCCGACTGGCAGGCGTGGACGGCCCGCTGCCGCTACGACGGCCCGCACAAGGACGCGGTGCAGCGCTCGCTGATCACGCTGAAGGCGCTCACGTACGCGCCGACCGGCGGCATCGTGGCCGCCCTGACCACCTCCCTGCCCGAGGAGATGGGCGGCGTGCGCAACTGGGACTACCGCTACTGCTGGCTGCGCGACTCCACCCTCACCCTGGGCGCGCTGCTGACCGCGGGCTACCAGGAGGAGGCCGAGGCCTGGCGCGACTGGCTGCTGCGGGCGGTCGCGGGCGACCCCGCGGACCTGCAGATCATGTACGGCCTGGCGGGCGAGCGACGGCTGCCGGAGTGGGAGCTCCCGTGGCTGTCCGGATTCGCCGGTTCCGTGCCCGTGCGGATCGGCAACGACGCCGTCCGGCAGTTGCAGCTGGACGTCTACGGCGAGGTGATGGACTCCCTGTCGCTGGCCCGGCTGTCGGGTCTGACCGCCAAGCCGCACATCTGGAGCCTCGAGTGCGCCCTGATGGAGTTCCTGCGCACGGCCTGGCGGCAGCCGGACGAGGGACTGTGGGAGGTGCGCGGCGGCCGGCGCCACTTCGTGCACTCGAAGGTGATGGTGTGGGTGGCCGCCGACCGCGCGGTGCGCACCCTGCAACGGCACCCCCATCTCAAGGGCGACATCGACGGCTGGCGCCAGATGCGCGACGAGGTGCACCGCGAGGTGTGCGAACGGGGCTGGGACCCCGAGCGGAACACCTTCACCCAGCACTACGGCTCGCGTGAACTGGACGCCGCGCTGCTGCTCATCCCGCGTGTGGGCTTCCTGCCGCCGGACGATCCCCGTGTGACGGGCACGATCGACGCCGTCCGCGCGGAACTCAGCCACGACGGTCTGCTGCGCCGCTACAGCGTCGACCGCACGGACGTCGACGGGCTGCCCGGCGACGAGGGCGCCTTCCTGGTGTGCTCGTTCTGGCTCGCGGACGCGCTGCACATGACGGGCCGCACCCGGGAGGCCCACGAGCTGTTCGAGCGGCTGGTGGGACTGGCCAACGACGTGGGGCTGCTGTCCGAGGAGTACGACCCGGTGAGCGGCCGCCTGCTGGGCAACTTCCCCCAGGCGTTCAGCCATATCGGCCTGGTGAACACGGCCCTCGCCCTCTTCGGCACCGACGGGGCAGGATAGGGGCCATGGATCTTGGACTGAAGGACCGCGTGTACATCGTCACCGGCAGCACGCGCGGACTGGGCAACGCCACCGCGCGCGAACTGCTCGCCGACGGCGCGAAGGTGGTCGTCACCGGCCGGGACGAGCAGCGGGTCGCGGAGGTGGCCGCCGAGCTGGGTCCCGACGCGTACGGGGTGGCCGTGGACAACGCCGACCCCGAGGCGGCCGCCCGCCTGATCGGTGCCGCGCGCGACCGGTTCGGCGGCTTCGACGGCATCCTGATCAGCGTGGGCGGGCCGCCCGCGGGGTTCGTCGCCGACAACACCGACGAGCAGTGGCAGTCGGCGTTCGAGTCGGTCTTCCTGGGCGCGGTACGGCTCGCCCGCGCGGCGGCCGCGGAGCTCGACGCGGGCGGTGTGATCGGGTTCGTGCTGTCGGGCTCGGTGTACGAGCCCATTCCGGGGCTGACCATCTCCAACGGACTGCGCCCCGGACTGGCCGGCCTCGCCAAGTCGCTCTCCGACGAACTGGGGCCGCGCGGCATCCGAGTCGTCGGCGTGCTGCCCGGCCGTATCGACACCGACCGGGTGCGCCAGCTCGACGCCCTGTCCGCCGACCCGGAGGCCACGCGGGCGGCGAGCGAGTCGCGGATTCCGCTGCGCCGCTACGGCGCCCCGGAGGAGTTCGGGCGCACGGCCGCGTTCCTGCTCTCACCGGCCGCTTCGTATCTGACCGGCGTCATGGTGCCGGTGGACGGCGGCGCGCGGCACGGGTTCTGACACGCGCCGGCGTCAGGTCACCCGCTCCGCGCGGTGCTTGACGCCGCTCAGCCGGACCTTCGCGGGCAGACTCGCCAGGCCCGCCGAACCCCGTGCGTGGTCCAGGGCCCGGTTCGTGAGGTGGTTCAGGGCCTCGCCGGGGTCGACATGGGGTTCCAGGAGGAGCTGGACGCGGGCCCGCGGCGCGGTGCGCCGGCCGGCGAGCCGGACCCGGGCGCGGGCGACACCGTCCGGTGCGCCGGCCTCGTCGGCGAGGACGCCCTCCAGGGCCGTACCCCGCAGCAGTGCGCCCTCGCCGTCGCCGGTGTCCACGAGCACCTCGGCGAGCCGGTGCCGGCGCACCACCGCGACCAGCCACCACAGCGCGAGCAGGAAGAGCAGGGCGAGGACGGCGAGGAGGGTCGGCCACCACCAGCCGGCCTCCCGCCAGCGGGTCCGCTCGGCGACGTCGAGCAGCACGTCGCTGCTGCCGTGATGGATCCACCAGGAGGGTGGTCCGACCCCCAGCCCGACGGCGAGCACCGCGCCGCCGAGCACGAGCAGCACGAGCCCGACGAGCCCGAGCAGCAACCGGTTGACTGTCTTGAGCACCGCGGCTCACCCCTTCCGGCCGGGCCGCCGGACGTGCACCGACAGCGCAGGCGAGCGGGCCAGGCCCAGCGCCTTGATCGCGTCGGCGAGCACACCGTCCAGGTCGGCGCGTACGTCGTCCAGTTCACGGAAGTGGGACACCGCCCGTACGTCGGCCCGTCCGCGGCCCATGCGCACCCGGACCGACTGCACACCGGCGACCTCCATCGCCCGGTCGCGCAGGACGGTCGCGGCGGCGTCCCGGTTCAGCCCGGCACGGACGTCGGCGTGGGTGCGCCGCATCGGCAGCACGCCGCGCAGTCCGGGCGTGGCGGCCAGCACGATCAGCCAGAGGCCGAGGGCGGCGGCGACGCCCGCGCCGACCAGGACCCAGATGTCGTCCAGGGGCCGTTCGGCGAGCTGCCGGGCGAGTGCGCGGCGCCAGCCCATGGCCGGCTCGTCGGCGCGCACGGCGGCGACGTCGTAGAGGAAGGCGCCGAACAGGGCCAGGAGCAGCAGGGCCACGATGCCGGCGGGGATCCGGCGGGCGGACCAGAAGCGCCGCTCGGGGCCGCCGTCCTGGTCGGCACCGGGCAGTGGCTCGTAGGCCGCCGCCGACGCGGACTGGCCGAGTCCCGGCCCGGCCGGCTCCTTCTCCAGGACCGGCAGTCGCTGTGTCGTGCCGTCCGAGCCCTCGGGCTCGCTCATCGCGTCCTCCCCTCCGCCGCGCCGTACGCCGCCGCCAGATGCAGTCGTTCCACCTCGACGGCGACCTCGGGTACGTCCATTCCCACCAACGCGCCTACCCGCTCGGCGACATGACGACGCACGTCCCGGCAGCGGGCGCCGATATCGGCGGGGTAGCCCAGTTCGAGGTGGATGCGGACCCGGGCGGTGTCGTGGTGCACCACGACCGTGGCGTGCGGGCGGGCCACGTCCGGCGGCAGCGCGCCGAGCGCCTCGCGGGCCGCTTGCGCGGCGATCTTCGCGACGACCCGGTCGGCGATCCGGGTCGCTCCGCGCTCACCTGCCGGGACGGCGGTGACCGGTCCGCGGTGTTCCTCGGTCCCGCTGCTCACCGACGTCACCGCCGTCGTTCGTCACGCGACCGGAAGAAGTCGCCGAGCTCCAGGTCGCCCTCCAGGAAGCGGCCAGCCACGAACCCGACGGCGCCCAGGGCCGCCACCAGCAGAAAGGCTCCGAACCCGCCGAAGTAACCGGCGAAGCCCAAGGCCATCCCCGCGATCATGCCGACCACGGCCATGCTCATCGTGCGCTCCTCAGCTCGTCAGCGGTGCGCCGGCCGGACGGGTGTGCGGCCGGCGGGGCTTCACTGGATCCGGGGTTCCGTCTCCTCCTCCTCTTCCTCCGGAAGCTTGACGTCACTCACCGCGAGGTTCACCTCGACGACCTCCAGCCCGGTCATCCGCTCCACCGCCGAGACCACGTTCTCCCGGACGGCCCGCGCCACATCGGAGATGGACACGCCGTAGTCGACGACGATCTCCAGGTCGAGCGCCGTCTGCACCTCGCCGACCTCGGCCTTCACCCCGCGCGTCGGGGACTTGGTCCCGGGCACCCGGTCGCGTACGGCGCCGAAGGTACGGCTCAGCCCGCCGCCCATGGCGTGCACGCCCAGCACGTCGCGGGCGGCGAGCCCGGCGATCTTCTCCACGACGCCGTCGGCGATGGTGGTCCTCCCCCGGGTCCCCGGATCGCCGCCCCCGCGGCGGACGGGCTTGCGGGCCTGCACCTGGGTCTCGGCCTCGCCGTCGAGGGGCTGGGGCCGGTTCCGTTCCGTCTCGGTCATCGCCGTACGTCCCTTTCGGTCGTCGTCCTTTCCTCACCGTAAGCGGGGTTGTGCGGCCTCGCGCCGGGAATGCGGCAGGCTGGAGCAATGACGACGGCGGACCGATGGACACGAGCGGTACGACAGCAACTGGGTCTCGGCAGGCTGCTCCCGCTGGGCGGCCCCGGCGACGGGGCGTGGATCGCCGAGACGGCGGCGCGGGCGGTTCTGCGGCGCGCGGCAAACGAGGTACCGGGCGTGCGGCTGGGCTCCGTCCGGATCACCCTGGCCGATCCGGAGGACGTTCACGACCCCGCGGTCCCGGCCCCGCCGAGCGCCCTGCCGCCCGGCCCGCTCCGGGTGGCCGCCGACTTCGCGGCCACGGCCGCCGAACCGTTGCCGACGACGGCCTCACGCCTGCGCACGGCCGTGTCGACGGCCGCGGAACAGGGAATCGGGCTGACGGTCACGGAGGTGGACCTGCGGGTGACGGACCTGCTGGACGTGACGGCCGGGGACGCCGGAACCGGCGAGGGCGCCCGGGAGGCCGAGGACGCCGGCGAAGCCACCGCGGACACCGAGACCTCTGACGCCGCCCGGGCCTCCGAGGAGCCCGACGAGGCGATGGCGGCCACGGCCGCACTCGGTGTCGCGGGCGTGGCGCGGCTGACCGGCGCGCTCGGCGGGGTGGGCCGCGCCGTGCACATCGAGCAGGGTGGCGGGTCGGGGGCGGCGCTGCCGCGCCGGCACGTCCGGGTGGAGCTGGCCGTGCGCGCGGACCACCGGGCCCTGGACGTGGCCCGCGCGGTCCGGGCACGGGTGGGCGAGGCCCTGCGGGATCACCCGACGGTGGCCGTCCTGGTCACGGCGGTCACCTGACGGTTCACTCGCCGACGCCCGCGAGGTCCCGCAGCCGGCGCGCCTGCGCGGCGCGTTCAGCGACGCGCTGCTCCTCGTAGGTGCGCTCGCCCGCGCCCCGCAGCAGCGCCTTCGTCTCGATCACGGCGTCGCGCGGCGCGGCGAGCAGCGCCGCCGTCAGGTCCTGTACGGCGGCGTCGAGGTCGGCCGAGGGTACGGCGATGTTCGCCAGGCCCGTGCCGACGGCCTCCTCGGCGTGCACCGAGCGACCGGTCGCGCAGATCTCCAGCGCGCGGGCGTACCCGACGAGGCCCACCAGCGGGTGGGTGCCCGCCAGGTCCGGCACCAGCCCGAGGCTGGTCTCGCGCATGGCGAACTGCACGTCGTCCGCGACGACGCGCAGGTCACAGGCGAGCGCGAGCTGGAAGCCCGCGCCGATGGCGTGCCCCTGCACGGCGGCGACGGAGACGATGTCGCTGCGCCGCCACCAGGTGAACGCCTCCTGGTACTCGGTGATGGTCGCGTCGAGTTCGGCGTCACCACCGCGGGCGAGGTCCATGAAGGACGGTTCGCCGTCGAAGCCCTCGGGAGTGAACGCCTGCCGGTCGAGCCCGGCCGAGAACGACTTGCCCTCGGCGCGCAGCACGACCACGCGCACCGTGCCCGGCAACAGCCGGCCCGCCTCGGTCAGCGCGCGCCACAGAGCGGGGCTCTGCGCGTTGCGCTTGGCCGGATTGGTCAGCGTCACCGTGGCGATCGCGTCGTCGACGGTGAGCCGTACGCCGTCCTTGTCGAGTGCGGGAACGGCGGTCACTGCGTCCTGCTCGGGCGAAGCCA
The DNA here is from genome assembly GCF_003261055.1 of Streptomyces cadmiisoli. Classification (NCBI taxonomy): domain Bacteria; kingdom Bacillati; phylum Actinomycetota; class Actinomycetes; order Kitasatosporales; family Streptomycetaceae; genus Streptomyces; species Streptomyces cadmiisoli. The sequence goes on along the minus strand of NZ_CP030073.1, from coordinate 6,695,369 downwards.
TGGAGCGCCTCCGATGAGTGCGGTCGTCTTCCGTGCCGCAGGACGGCACGGCCTCAGCCGTGCCGTATCACGGCACGCACAAGTGACTGCACAGTAACCACCCGGCCGATCGGCCGACCGACCGGGTGGTCACCATCGAAGTCGACGGGCTCCGCCCGGAGGTCAGGCCGTAGCGGCCTTCTTGCCCCGTGTCGCCCCGCCACGCCCACGGAGCGTGACGCCCGACTCGCTGAGCATGCGGTGCACGAAGCCATACGAGCGGCCGGTCTCCTCGGCCAACGCCCGGATGCTCGCACCGGCGTCATACTTCTTCTTCAGGTCTGCCGCGAGCTTGTCGCGCGCGGCGCCGGTCACCCGGCTGCCCTTCTTCAGAGTCTCGGCCACCCGTGCCTCCTCATGGGAAGTGCGCTCTGGTCCCCTCATGATCACCCCTCCGGGGCTTCATGGCCACCCATTCGGCAAGGTCCGTGCGAGAGGCTTTTGACGACAGGAGCGCATCCCCACAAGCGGAATCTGTAACTCCACCCGGTGATGTGCGTGCGGCCGAACGGGTTGTTCCGCGAAGCAGCAGGTCAGGAACGCGGAGCGGCCGGCCCCCCGTCGACAGAGGGGCCGGCCGTGAAATCGATGTAGGACACACCCGGGTACGAGGAGATCTCACACAGATGATGGATCACCGATGGGCCGAATGATCCATACCCCGTGGATCAACCATTCGATCAAGCGCGGCTGACCCGCCGCACGGCTCAGGCGAGCGCCACGAGGTCCGCGTAGTCGGCGCCCCACAGGTCCTCGACACCGTCCGGCAGCAGGATGATCCGCTCCGGCTGGAGCGCCTCCACGGCTCCCTCGTCGTGGGTGACCAGGACGACCGCGCCCTTGTAGGTGCGCAGCGCGCTGAGGATCTCCTCACGGCTGGCCGGGTCGAGGTTGTTGGTCGGTTCGTCGAGCAGGAGGACGTTCGCCGACGACACCACGAGGGTGGCGAGGGCCAGGCGGGTCTTCTCACCGCCGGAGAGGACGGCCGCCGGCTTGTCGACGTCGTCGCCGGAGAACAGGAACGAACCGAGCACCTTGCGGACCTCGACCAGGTCCATGTCGGGCGCGGCGGAGCGCATGTTCTCCAGCACCGTGCGGTCGGGGTCGAGGGTCTCGTGCTCCTGGGCGTAGTAACCCAGCTTCAGGCCGTGGCCCTCGACCACGGCGCCGGTGTCGGGCTTCTCCACCCCGCCCAGCAGGCGCAGCAGCGTGGTCTTGCCCGCGCCGTTGAGGCCGAGGATGACCACCCGGGAGCCCTTGTCGATGGCGAGGTCGACATCGGTGAAGATCTCCAGCGAGCCGTACGACTTGGACAGGCCCTCGGCGGTCAGCGGGGTCTTGCCGCAGGGCGCGGGCTCGGGGAAGCGGAGCTTGGCGACCTTGTCGGACTGGCGGACCGCGTCCAGGCCGGACAGCAGCTTCTCCGCACGGCGGGCCATGTTCTGCGCGGCGACCGTCTTGGTGGCCTTGGCGCGCATCTTGTCGGCCTGCGCGTTCAGGGCGGCGGCCTTCTTCTCGGCGTTGGCCCGCTCGCGCTTGCGGCGCTTCTCGTCGGCCTCGCGCTGCTGCTGGTAGAGCTTCCAGCCCATGTTGTAGATGTCGATCGCGGCCCGGTTGGCGTCCAGGTAGAACACCTTGTTGACGACGGTCTCGACCAGGTCGACGTCGTGGGAGATGACGATGAAGCCGCCGCGGTAGGTCTTGAGGTAGTCCCGCAGCCAGACGATCGAGTCGGCGTCGAGGTGGTTCGTCGGCTCGTCGAGCAGCAGGGTGTCCGCGTCGGAGAACAGGATCCGGGCGAGCTCGATACGGCGGCGCTGACCGCCGGAGAGCGTGTGCAGCGGCTGGCCGAGGACCCGGTCTGGCAGGTTGAGCGCGGCGGCGATGGTGGCGGCCTCCGCCTCGGCGGCGTACCCGCCCTTGGTGAGGAACTCCGTCTCCTGGCGCTCGTACTGCCGCAGGGCCTTCTCACGGGTGGCGCCCGTGCCGTTGGCGATGCGCTGCTCGTTCTCGCGCATCTTGCGGATCAGCACGTCCAGGCCGCGGGCGGACAGGACGCGGTCGCGGGCGAGGATGTCGAGGTCGCCGGTGCGGGGGTCCTGCGGGAGGTAGCCGACCTCGCCGGAGCGGGTGACGGCGCCCGCGGCGGGGATTCCCTCGCCGGCCAGGACCTTGGTGAGGGTGGTCTTGCCGGCGCCGTTGCGGCCGACCAGGCCGATGCGGTCGCCCTTGGCGACACGGAACGTTGCGGACTCGATGAGGACGCGGGCACCGGCGCGCAGCTCGATACCGGAGGCGGAAATCACGGACAGACTCCAGGGCGGGTGGTTGGCGGGACGGGCGGCTGAGGGCGTTCCCGCCGTCTAATGCGCGAGGAGAATGGCCATGGGGTCGATTCTAACGGGGCGATGCAACCCGTTTTCCCGGGTTCGGGTGTTCGGACCGGGGCCGGAGACCGCCGCCCGAGGGGTGGCGGGAGGCCGCCGTGGCAGGTCGGCGGGGTGACCCCGTGGGGCCGGGTTCCGGCTCGCACACGCGCGTGCGCGGGGCGTGACCGCGCGGGGCCGTGCTGTGCCGTTGGTTACACGGCGGCCGCGGGGCGCCTGTACCCCGTTCGGACGCCCGTCCGGCGCCGGGCGACCGGCGTCCGGCGAGGATGGGCGCCAGGGGGCCACTCGGACAGAGGGCGGAGCCTCATGCAGTTCGACGACGACGCCAGGCTCGACACCTCCGAGGTGCAGGACGTGCGCGGCCGCCGGCTCCCCGGCGGCCGGGCGACGGTCGGCGGTGGCCTCGCGGGGCTCATCGCGCTGATCCTCGGGCTGTTCCTCGGTGTGGGGCCGGATCAGCTGGGACTGTCGTCCGGGGACGGGCAGCCCACGGCGACGGAATCCTCCCTGGCGCAGGTGCAGCAGACCTGCCGGACCGGGCAGGACGCGAACGTGCGGGACGACTGCCGGATGGTGGCGGTCGTCAACAGCGTGCAGGACTTCTGGAACCAGGAGTTCGAACGGCGCGGCGGGACCTACACCCGCTCCCCCACGGTGTTCTTCACCGGCCAGGTCGCCACCGCCTGCGGCGCGGCGACCTCCGCGGTCGGGCCGTTCTACTGCCCCGGTGACCAGAAGGTGTATCTGGACCTGGGGTTCTTCCGGGAGCTGCGGACGAAGTTCGGCGCCCAGGGCGGTCCGTTCGCGCAGGCGTACGTGGTGGCCCACGAGTACGGCCACCACGTGCAGGACCTGATGGGCACCCTGAACCGTTCGCAGGACGGGCTGATGGGCGCGAACAGCAACGCGGTGCGGGTGGAGCTCCAGGCGGACTGCTACGCCGGGGTGTGGGCGCACCACGCGACCACGACACCCGACGAGTCGACCGGACGGCCGCTGATCACCGACCTGACCGCCGCCGACATCCGGGACGGCATGGACGCGGCGGCGGCGGTGGGCGACGACCGGATCCAGGAGCGGTACCAGGGGCAGGTGACGCCGGAGACCTGGACGCACGGGTCCGCCGAGCAGCGGCAGGCGTGGTTCTACCGGGGCTACCGGACGGGGGACATGGCGCAGTGCGACACCTTCCGCTGACGGTCCGGCCGCTCGGCCGGGCGTTGTCGGTGGCGGGTGCGAGACTGAGCAACAGGCCGCATTCCGCGCCCATTCGGCTGCGGGAGCGGGGGATCCCGGACGGCGACGCACAAGGGGAGTGATCGGCATGGCGGGTACGGGCGGCGGACGTCCCAGCATCTTTCCGGCACTGCTGTACACGGACGCGAAGGCGGCGATCAGGCAGCTGACGGAGGCGTTCGGCTTCACGGAACTGTCCGTGTACGAGGGCGAGGACGGCTCGGTGCTGCACGCCGAGCTGACCCAGGGCAACGGCGCGGTGATGCTCGGCTCTAAGGGCCGCGGCGGCCGCTTCGACGAGGCGATGAAGGGCGCGGGCCCGACAGGGGTGTACGTCGTGGTGGACGACATCGACGCACACCATCAGCGGGCCGTGGACCACGGCGCGGAGATCCTGATGCCCCCGACGGACCAGGACTACGGCTCACGGGACTACATGGCCCTGGACCTGGAGGGCAACATCTGGACCTTCGGGACGTACGGCCCGCAGATAGAGGCCTGACCGGTCAGCTGCCCCCGGTGTGCACCTGGAAGGCCGCGCGGCGCACGGCTTTGGCCAGGGCGGGGTCGGGGTGCGCCGCGGCCAGCGCGACCAGCACCTGAACCGTGCGGGGGTGGCCGACCGCGCGCACCTCGTCGAGCAGGGCGGGCACCGTCGGCTGCACCGCGGACTCCAGATGCCGTACCAGCAGCGGGGCCTCGCCGTGGTCGGCGACCGCGGCGGCGGTGTCGACCCACAGCCAGGTGGCCTCCTTGCGGGTGAGCACCTCGTGGGCGTCGTCCGGGTCGGCACCCTCGTGCTCGGCCAGCCACAGCAGGGCGTACGGCCGCAGCGTGGGCTCGTGGAGCGCGGCGCGCACTCCGGGTTCGGCGGGGGCGCCGACGACACGCAGTGCTTCGAAGGCGAGACCGCGCAGCAGGGCGTCCTCGCCGCGGGCGGCGTCGAGGAGTTCGGACAGGGCGCTGCCGACGGTGCGGGCGGCGAGCCAGGCCCGGTACTCGGCGCGGGCCGCGTTCGGGCGCAGTCGGGCGCAGCCGCGCAGCATGTCCTCGGCGGCGGCCTCGATGTTCCCGGCGGGGCTCTGCGCGGCGACGCAGATCTGCTCCAGCTTGACCCAGACCGCCCAGCTGCCGAGGGGGGTGAGGGTGGCCTGTCCGTCGCCGCAGGTGAGGGCTCCGACGGAGGCGAGGGCGTGCAAGGCCCAGTCGAGGAGGTCGGGGAGCTCGGCGGGCGTCGTGCCGGGGTCGGGTGCCGCGGGCTGCGCCGGGTCGGCGTCGGCGTCGGCGTCGGCGTCGGGTGCTCCGACCGGTTCGCGGCGCGGGCCGTAGGGGACTTCGCAGCGCTCGGTGCGCAGTTCCCCGACACGCTGCCGAAGGAGGTCCAGGAGCTGTTCGACGGGGACGGGCCCGGCGGACAGCTGGAGGAAGGAGAGCACCTGGGGCATGGCCGAGACGGCCTCGGCGACGGCCGCGGGCTCGTGGCCCTCCGGTTCCGGATGGGCGAGCGACCAGGCGTCGAAGAGGGCGACCCAGCCGCGCAGGACGGCGGTGTCGTCGCGGTTCCAGGCGCGCAGGCGCCAGCCGGGGCGGGCGCTGTCGCCGTGCACCTCGACCAGTCCGGCGAGGCGGGCGGTGTCCCAGTCGGCGCGGACCTGGGCCGGTGTCAGGCCCAGGTCGCCGGCCGCTCGTTCGGCGGTCGCGTCGGCCAGCACGGCCGTGCCGTCGGAGGGCGCGTTGCCGCTGCCGGGGCCGAGCGCGGTGTCGGCCCAGCGGGCCAGGCGGGCCGCCCCGGCCAGCCTGGAACGAGCCATTCCAGCCAGCTCCGACGGGGCCGGTGTGCCCTCCGGCGGGCGGGGCGCGGGACGGCGGGCGGGCCGCTGGGTCATCGCTCGGGGGGCGGCGGCCAGGGGTCGCGGGCGGACGAGTCGGAGCCTGGAGTCGCGCGGGATACGGGACGTCACGGGTGCAGTCTTCCGGTTGACGGTCCGAAAACCCAAACGGAATGTCACGTGGGGCGACGGGACTGGCCAACGCAGGGGTCCCGGCGGGGCCGCACACCGAGATCCGGACAGCGGTGCGGCACCAAACGGAACCGTCGCGACCGGAGCGCGAAGGGGGCGTGCAGGAGTGGGTGGTGCGCCGGGGCGGGCGCGGGCTCACATGAGTGGCGTGAGGAATCGGCGGAGGGCCTCCTCGTAGGTCACCGGGTCGGCGTTCCACATGGCGTTGTGCGGGGCGTTCCGCACGGTGTGCAGGGTGATCAGGTCGGGGCGGCGGCCGGCGAGCCGGCGGGAGAAGACCCAGGGGGCCACCTCGTCGTCGGGGCCGTGCAGGATCAGGGCCGGGACCGTGAGGCGCGCGGGGTCGGCGTCGGCCGCCTCCGCGCGGCCGTCGTACAGTCCCGTGCGGCCCTGGGCGGCACGCACGGCCAGCGGCAGCAGCGGGGCCGGGGTGTGCCGTGCGGCGGCCAGCGCGCGCAGCGTCGCCGCCCAGTTGAGCACCGGCGAGTCGAGCACCAGGCCCTGGATGCGGTCACGCATCGCGGAGTGCACGGCCGCGCGCAGGGCCATGGCGGCACCGGTGGACCAGCCGTACAGGACGACCCGTTCGGCGCCGTGCCGGACGGCGTGGCGGATGGCCGCGTCGAGGTCGCGCCATTCGGTCTCGCCCAGATGGTTCAGGCCGTCCGGCGGACGGGGCGCGCCGGGATCGCCGCGAAGGGCGAGGTCCAGCACGGGGCAGCGCAGCCCGTGCAGGAACTCCATGACGTTCATGGGGTGTTCCCTGGTGGTGCCCAGGCCGTGCACGGTGATCACCCAGGTGTCCCGGGCGCCGGGCACGAACCAGGCGGGCAGGTTGCCGAGTTCGCCGGGCACCTCGACGTCGGTGTGGTCGAGGCCGAGGGCGGCGCCGGGGTTGCCGACGTACAGGCCGGGGGTGAGCCAGACCTTGTCGCCGGCCTTCAGGGTTCCGTGCGTGACGCCCTTCAGTCGGCGGACGACGGTGTCGGCGGGGTGGGGGGTGCTGTCCAGGACGGGGCCGACGACGGCATGGGAGCCGTCCCCGGCGAGGCCGTAGAGACCGGGGCGCTGGGAGGCCAGCGCCCGGGTGAGGGTCACTTGGCCCGCGGCCGTGCCGTGCACGGTGAGGCGGGGCTCGGTGGGCAGGGGCCGGCCCGGCGGCGCCTTCAACGCGGCGTCGCTGGCGAGGCGGCCGGCGGCCACGGCGGCGGCGCCGGCCACGGTCATGGCGGTGACGGCAGCGGCCGTCGCTCTGACAGGGCGCACTGCTCCAGTGTCCTGGTGGACTCCCGCGGCGGCCAGCGGGAGGCCGCCCTCGGTGGGCCGGCTCGATGCGTTCGGGGCTGCCGGAGACGTGCGAAAGCGCGCCGCCGACAGGCGGAGGAAAGGAAGCGAGGACAGGGAGAGTGAGCCGTGCCGGACAGTCCCGGGAGCCGGTCAGGTCCGCTGCCCGTACCCCCGCAGCCGCTCCCCCGCCTCCTCGAGCTGGTCGGCGGAGAGCAGGTTCGGGGAGCGGCCGGGCAGCGAGGAGGCCGTCAGCCACAGACGGCACATCCACTCCAGTTGGGCGGTGCGGTCGTAGGCCTGGTCGAGCGAGGCGCCGTAGGTCATGGTGCCGTGGTTCTGAAGGAGGCAGCCGGAGCGGTCGGTGAGGGCCCGCAGCATGTTCTCGGCCAACTCCTCGGTGCCGTACGTCGCATACGGGGCGACTCGGACCGGACCGCCGAGCGCCCCGGTCATGTAGTGGATCGCCGGGAGCTCCTCGACGAGCGTGGAGACGGCGGTGGCGTGCACCGCGTGGGTGTGGACGACGGCGCGGGCGTCGGTGCCGCGGTAGACGGCGAGGTGCATGGGCAGTTCGCTGGTCGGCACGAGTGTGCCGCGCACCTGCCGTCCGTCGAGGGCGACACCGGTGAGGTCGTCGGGGGTCAGCCGGTCGTAGGGCACGCCCGACGGCGTGACCAGCACCGTGTCGCCGACCCGCACGGAGACGTTGCCCGAGGTGCCGACGACCAGTCCGTCGGCCACCGTGCGGCGGGCGGTGGCCACCAGGACCCGCCACGCCAGTGCCTCCTCGTCCCGCACACCGTTCCCCCGGGGCTCCCGCGCATCCGGAGCGGGCTCCCGGTCGCCCGGGCCGTCCCGCCGGCCACCCTGGTCCCGCTGATTCTCCGCCATGCGGCGATCCTGCCAGCAGGGCCGTCGGGCGGTCGCCGCGCCGGGGCACTTTAGGGCGGAGCCCACAGCTCCGGAAGAGCGCATATCGCCATGTAAGCGGCTCTCACCGGACTTGGCCGGAGATCGATGAGTATTCAACGATCTTCCCGTACCGTCTCGGGTGATTTGTCACGCACGTCGCCGTTCCGGGGGGGAAACATGGCCCGTGACCACAAACCGCCCCGCCGCCGCAGCCGCCTCGTCGCGGCGTCGGTGACGGCCCTCGCCATCGGGGGGACCGCACTCGCCGAGGTTCACGCCTCGGCGGCGAGCAGACCCGAGGGGCACGACGTCTCGTCCCATCAGAAGAACGTCGACTGGCAGCAGGCGAAGGCCAGGGGCGCCCGCTTCGTCTACGTGAAGGCCACCGAGTCCACGACCTACCGCAACCCCTACTTCGCCGGGCAGTACGACGGCGCGCGCGGCGCGGGCCTGATCCGCGGGGCGTACCACTTCGCGCTGCCGGACCGGTCGTCGGGCACGGCGCAGGCGGGGTACTTCGTCCGCAACGGCGGCGCCTGGCGCGCGGACGGCTGGACGCTGCCCCCGGCCCTCGACATCGAATACAACCCCTACGACAAGAAGCACAAGTGCTACGGGCTGAGCAGCGCGAGGATGGTCGGCTGGATCAAGGCGTTCAGCGACGAGGTGAAGCGGCTCACCGGCCGGCGGCCGGTGATCTACACGACGGCCCACTGGTGGAACACCTGCACGGGCGCCAGTCGCGCCTTCGCCCGCGACCACGCCCTGTGGGTGGCCCGCTACGACTCGGCGACCGCCGGGACGCTGCCGGCCGGATGGTCGTTCTGGACGCTCTGGCAGTACGACAACAGCGGCAGGCTGCCGGGTGACCAAAATCTCTTCAACGGCTCAACAACACAGCTGAAGCGTTTCGCGAAGGGCTCCTAGCCCGGCGCCGCGGGGCCGTCGGCTCCCGAGCACACGACGGCCCCCTCCTACAGACACCCGGATGCCCCCCTCAGTTCACCTATCGTTCACCTAGGTTACTTAAGTTCAACCGGCCAATGACCTTCGAACGATTGCCTGGGTAAATGGAAGGCATCTCGCTGATCCTCGCGATTGTGGTGGTTACCGCACTCGCGTTCGATTTCACGAACGGTTTCCACGACACCGCGAACGCGATGGCGACCACCATTTCCACCGGTGCTCTCCGGCCCAAGGTCGCGGTGGCCATGTCCGCCGTCCTCAACCTTGTCGGCGCGTTCCTGTCCGTGGAGGTCGCCAACACGATCTCCAAAGGCCTGGTCGACGAAAGCGGCATTCGTCCCGAGGTCATCTTCGCCGCGCTGGTCGGCGCGATCCTGTGGAACCTGCTGACCTGGCTCGTGGGCCTGCCGTCCTCCTCCTCGCACGCCCTGATGGGCGGACTGATCGGTGCCACCGTCGCCTCGGCCGGCGTGGGCGCCGTGCACGGCGACGCGCTGGTCACCAAGGTGCTGATCCCGGCGATCGCCGCGCCGCTGGTCGCCGGAATCGCCGCGATGCTCGCGACCCGGCTGACGTACTCGCTCGGCCGGAAGGCCGACGGCAAGGCGGCCGCGAAGGGCTACCGGACCGGCCAGATCGCCTCCGCGGGCCTGGTCTCCCTCGCCCACGGCACCAACGACGCCCAGAAGACCATGGGCATCATCACCCTGGCCCTGGTCGCCGGCGGCTCCCTCGCCCCCGACTCCGACCCGCCCTTGTGGGTCGTCCTGTCCGCGGGCCTCGCCATCGCGCTCGGCACCTACCTCGGCGGCTGGCGCATCATCCGCACCATGGGCAAGGGGCTGACCGACCTCCAGCCGCAGCAGGGCTTCGCCGCGCAGACCAGCGCCGCGACGGTCATCCTCGCCTCCTCCCACCTGGGCTTCTCCCTGTCCACCACGCACTCGGTCTCCGGTGCCGTGATGGGCGCGGGCCTCGGCCGCAAGGGCGGCGTCGTACGCTGGTCCACCGCCACCCGCATGTTCGTCGCCTGGGGTCTGACCCTGCCGGCCGCCGCGCTCGTCGGTGCCGTCGCAGAGTGGGTGACCGGCTTCGGCAGCTGGGGCACCGCGCTCGTGGCGATCTTCCTGGTCGGCTCCAGCGCCGCGATCTGGAAGGTCTCCCGGCGCGAGGTCGTCGACCACACCAACGTCAACGACACGGAGGACCAGGCCGACGTGGTGACCACGGCGATCGCCGCCGTCACCCCGCCCCCGCCGGTCGCGGCGGCCGACGACGCCGCGGCGACGATCCCCGCGCAGTCCACGGCCACGGACTCGGCGCCCTCCCGGGCGAGCGTCTGAGCCCCGGTACGAAGGAATCGGAAGCAGCATGAAGATCGACTGGGCGGCCCTCGGATCCGTCTTCGGCGTCAGCCTCGTGGCCACCGTGGCCCTCGTGGGCCTGTTCACCCTCGGCATCGCGGGTCTGTCGCACCGCGAGCGGGCGGCGGAGCGCGGTGAGTCGGCCGCGCTCGCGGTGACCGGCGCGTATGCGGCGTTCGCGGCGTGTGTGGCGGCGGTGACCTACGGGATCTACCTGATCGTGGCCTGACGGCCGGGCCGGGCGACCGGCCGGGCCCACCGACCGCACACGGCCCACCGACCGCACACGGTCCACCGACCGCGCATGGTCCACCGACCACACACGGCCCGCACACAGTTCACGGCCGAGGTCCCGCCTCGGCCGGCGCCCTGCCGGAACGTCCCCTCGGATCGTTCCGGCAGGGCGCCGACATGTCCGGCGCCGGATCGAACCGCGGCAACTCCGCACGCCCGGGCGCGTGTTGAAGGGGTGCCGCGAGAGGCGCCCGTGCCGGGCGGTGTGGAACGCGGCACACTGTCCCGTCGCAGGTCAACAGCAAGTTGACGGCCCTTCGGGCCCCATGGTGGACTTCCGGGGCCATGTACGGCGGCAAGAGAGGAAGCCGGTGCGAATCCGGCGCGGTCCCGCCACTGTGACCGGGGTAGTAACCCCCGGGAGCCAGGAACTCTCACCGCCGGTCTCGTCGAACCAGGGCGTGGACACCCTGAGTGAGGACATATCGCCATGCTCGGCTGCCGTTCGAGGTTGAGGTTCAGTACCGGGGTTCCGCCCGAGCCGACGGTCGGCTGAGCCGCGTGCGTGCCGATCGCGTCTTCGCGTACGGCGCCACCGCCGGTCTTCTGGGGGATCTGCTTCTCGGCGATCCACGCCGCGGCCATCCCGTCGCCCTGTTCGGGCGCGCCGCCGCCGCCGTGGAACGGCGGCTGTGGCGGGACCACCGCGGACGGGGGGCGGTGCACACCGCCGTGTGCGTCGGCGGTGCCGTGGCGCTCGGAGCCCTCGCCCGGCGGGCCGCGCGTCCCTCCGCCGTCGCTTCCGTCGCGCTGACCGGCGTCGCCACCTGGGCCGTCGTCGGGGGCACCTCGCTCGCCCGTGAGGCGCGCGCCGTCGGGCGTGCCCTGGAAGCGGGGGACGTCGAAGGCGCGCGGCGCCGGCTGCCGCATCTGTGCGGGCGCGATCCGCAGGCGCTGGACGCCGACGGGATCGCCCGCGCGGTCGTGGAGTCCGTCGCCGAGAACACCTCCGACGCCGTCGTCGGGGCGCTGGTGTGGGGTGCGGTGGCGGGAGTGCCCGGGCTGCTCGGCTTCCGCGCGGTGAACACCCTCGACGCCATGGTCGGGCACAGGTCGCCACGGCACCTGCGGTACGGGTGGGCTTCGGCCCGCCTCGACGACCTGGCCGGCTGGCCCGGCGCCCGGCTGACGGCCGGGCTCGCCACGGTGGCCGGTCCCGATCCGCGGGGCGCCGTACGGGCCTGGCGCGCGGACGCCGGCCGGCATCCCAGCCCGAACGCCGGGCCGGTGGAGGCCTCGTTCGCGGGTGCGCTCGGCGTCCGGCTCGGCGGAACGCTGTCCTACGCGGGCCGGGTCGAACACCGGCCGGTGCTCAACGGGACGGGGCGCGCCGTCCGGGTCACCGACGTCGAGCGGGCGGTACGGCTGTCCCGGCGCGTCGCACTGCTCGCGCTCGGCGCCTGTGCCGCCGGGCGACTGCTGACAAAGGGGCGTACGTCATGAGTGGTGGGGGTCTGCTGGTCGCCGGCACCACCTCCGACGCCGGCAAGAGCGTCGTCACCGCCGGGATCTGCCGCTGGCTGGTGCGCCGCGGCGTGAAGGTGGCGCCGTTCAAGGCGCAGAACATGTCGCTGAACTCGTTCGTCACCCGTGAGGGCGCCGAGATCGGGCGGGCGCAGGCCATGCAGGCGCAGGCCGCGCGCGTCGAGCCGTCGGCGCTGATGAATCCCGTACTGCTCAAGCCGGGCGGCGAGCGGAGCAGTCAGGTCGTGCTGATGGGCAGGCCGGTCGGTGAGATGAGCGCGCGCGGGTACCACGGGGGCCGGCAGCAGCAGCTGCTGGGAACGGTGCTGGACTGCCTGTCCGAGTTGCGGGACACGTACGACGCGGTGATCTGCGAGGGGGCCGGCAGTCCGGCCGAGATCAATCTGCGGCGGACCGACATCGTGAACATGGGCATCGCCCGCAACGCCGGGCTGCCCGTCCTCGTCGTGGGGGACATCGACCGGGGCGGTGTCTTCGCCTCGTTCTTCGGGACGGTGGCGCTGCTCGGGCCCGAGGACCAGGCGCTCGTCGCCGGGTTCCTCGTCAACAAGTTCCGCGGCGACGTGTCCCTGCTGGAGCCGGGCCTCGACATGCTGCACGGCCTGACCGGGCGGCGGACCTACGGTGTCCTGCCGTTCCGGCACGGCCTCGGCATCGACGAGGAGGACGGGCTGCGGGTCTCGCTGCGCGGGACCGTGCGGGAGTCCGCCGTGGCGCCGCCCGCCGGTGAGGACGTGCTGCGGGTCGCCGTGTGCGCCGTACCGCTGATGTCCAACTTCACCGACGTCGACGCGCTGGCCGCCGAGCCCGGCGTGGTGGTCCGGTTCGTGGACCGCCCCGAGGAACTGGCCGACGCCGACCTGGTGATCGTGCCCGGCACGCGGGGCACGGTAAGGGCGCTGGAGTGGCTGCGGGAGCGGGGACTGGCCGAGGCGATCGCGCGCAGGGCCGCCGAGGACCGGCCCGTGCTCGGCATCTGCGGCGGTTTCCAACTGCTCGGCGAGCACATCGAGGACGACGTGGAGAGCCGCCGCGGGCACGTCGACGGCCTCGGACTGCTGCCCGTGCGGGTGCGGTTCGCCCGCGAGAAGACCCTCGCCCGTCCCGTCGGCGAGGCACTCGGCGAACCGGTCGAGGGCTACGAGATCCATCACGGCGTCGCCGAGATCCTCGGCGGCGAGGCCTTTCTGGACGGCTGCCGGGTCGGCCGGACCTGGGGCACGCACTGGCACGGCTCCCTGGAGTCGGACGGTTTCCGGCGCGCCTTCCTGCGCGAGGTGGCCGCCGCCGCGGGCCGCCGCTTCGTACCGGCGCCGGACACGTCTTTCGCCGCGCTGCGCGAGGAGCAGCTCGACCGGCTCGGCGACCTGATCGAACAGCACGCGGACACGGACGCGCTGTGGCGGCTCATCGAGTCCGGCGCGCCGCAAGGACTGCCCTTCATCCCACCGGGAGCGCCCGCATGAGCACTGTGTTGTTGTTGTCGACCGCGGACACCGATCTGCTGGCGGCCCGAGCCTCCGAGGCCGCGTACCGGATCGGCAACCCGACCCGGGTGGACGTCCGCGGGGAGCTGCCGGGCCTCCTCGACGGCACGGACGTCGCCGTCGTACGGCTGCTCGGCGGCAAGCGCGCCTGGGAGGACGGCCTGGCCGCCCTGAAGGCGTCGGGGATCCCCACCGTGCTGCTGGGCGGCGAGGCGGTGCCCGACGCCGAGCTGATGGCCGAGTCGTCGGTGCCGGCCGGTGTGGTGGCCGAGGCGCTGCGGTATCTCGTCGAGGGCGGTCCGGCCAACCTGACCGAGCTGGCGAGGTTCCTGTCCGACACCGTGCTGCTCACGGGTGAGGGCTTCGTCGAACCGCAGCGGATGCCGGAGTACGGGGTCAGCGGGCAGCGCCCGCGCACCGAGGGCCGGCCGACGGTCGGCGTGCTGTTCTACCGGGCCCACGAGCTGAGCGGCAACACGGCGTTCGTCGACACGCTGTGCGACGCGATCGAGGCCCACGGCGCCAACGCCCTCCCGGTGTACTGCGGTTCGCTGCGCGGCGCGGACGCCGGGCTCTACGAGCTCCTCGGCGGGGCCGACGCCCTGGTCGCCACCGTCCTCGCCGCGGGCGGCACGCACGCCTCGCAGGCGTCGGCGGGCGGCGACGAGGAGGCCTGGGACATCGGGGCGCTGGCCGACCTGGACGTCCCGGTGCTGCAGGGTCTGTGCCTGACCTCCTCGCGCGCGGTGTGGGAGGCGTCGGACGCCGCCCTGTCCCCCATGGACGCGGCGATGCAGGTCGCCATCCCGGAGTTCGACGGCCGTCTGATCACCGTGCCGTTCTCCTTCAAGGAGCAGGGCCCGGACGACGTGCCCGTGTACGTGGCCGACCCCGAGCGGGCCGGGCGCGTCGCCGGTATCGCCGTACGGCACGCGGCGCTCAAGCACAAGGCGAACGCGGACAAGAGGCTGGCGCTGGTCTTCACCGCGTACCCGACGAAGCACTCGCGGGTCGGCAACGCGGTCGGCCTCGACACACCCGCCTCCGCGGTGCGGGTGCTGGACGCGCTCAGGGACGCCGGCTACTCCCTCACCGACCACCCCGACAACGGCGACGAGCTGATCCACCGTCTGATCGAGGCCGGCGGCCACGACGTCGAGTGGCTGACGGAGGACCAGCTGGCCGCCGCGCCCGCGCGCGTGCCGCTGGCCGACTACCGGGCGTGGTTCGACCGGCTCGACCCCGCGCTGCGCGACGCGATGCTCACCGCCTGGGGCGAGCCGCCGGGCTCCCTGTACGTCGACGGGGACGACATCGTGCTCGCCTCGCTGCGGTTCGGGAACGTCGTCGTGATGATCCAGCCGCCGCGCGGCTTCGGCGAGAACCCGATCGCGATCTACCACGACCCGGACATGCCGCCCTCCCACCACTACGTGGCGGCCTACCGCTGGCTGGAGAACTCCTTCGGCGCCGACGCGATCGTGCACATGGGCAAGCACGGCACGATGGAGTGGCTGCCGGGCAAGGGACTCGGGCTGAGCGCGGGCTGCGCGCCCGACGCGGTCCTCGGCGACCTGCCGCTGGTCTACCCGTTCATCGTCAACGACCCCGGCGAGGGCACGCAGGCCAAGCGGCGCGGACACGCCACCGTCGTGGACCACCTGGTGCCGCCGATGGCCCGCGCCGACACCTACGGCGACCTGGCCAAGCTGGAGCAGCTGCTCGACGAGTACGCGCTCGTGTCCGACCTGGACCCGGCCAAGGCGCCCGCGGTCCGCGCGCAGATCTGGACGCTCGTCAAGGCGGCGGAGCTCCACCACGACCTGCACGTCGACGAGCAGCCGGACGACACCGAGTTCGACGAGTTCGTCATGCACATCGACGGCTATCTGTGCGAGATCAAGGATGTGCAGATCCGTGACGGTCTGCACATCCTCGGTGGCGGCCCGGTGGGCGAGGCGCGCGTCAATCTGGTGCTGGCGGTGCTGCGCGCCTCCCAGGTGTGGGGCGGGCGCGCCGACGCGCTGCCGGGACTGCGGTCGACGCTGGCCGCGCACTTCGGTCTGGTGGAGAAGGAGCTGCTGGCCGAGCCGGGCGCGCCGGTCAAGGTGCCGGTGGAGCTGACCGATCTGGTGGCGGGCCCCGCCCGCAGCGCCGCCGACGCGATCGATCTGCTGGAGCAGTTGTGCCGGCGGATCGCGCTGGGCCTGGAGGAGCGCGACTGGGCGGTCTCCGAGAGCGCCGCGCTCGTACGGGAGGTGCTGGGCGCCGAACTCCCCGACGCGGTCGCCGTGCTGGAGTTCGCCTGCGCCGAGGTCGTCCCGCGGCTGGCCCGGACCACGGACGAGATCGGGCACGTCCTGCGGGCGCTGGACGGCGGTTACGTCCCGGCCGGGCCGTCGGGTTCGCCGACGCGCGGCCTGGTGAACGTGCTGCCGACCGGCCGCAACTTCTACTCCGTCGACCCCAAGGCGATCCCGTCCCGGCTGAGCTGGGAGGTGGGCCAGTCGCTGGCGGACTCCCTCGTGGCCCGCTACGTCCAGGACACCGGCGCGTACCCGAAGTCCGTGGGCCTGACGGTGTGGGGCACCTCCGCCATGCGCACCCAGGGCGACGACATCGCCGAGATCCTGGCACTGCTGGGCTGCCGCCCGGTCTGGGACGACGCCTCGCGCCGCGTGACCGGCTTCGACGTGGTGCCGCTCACGGAGCTGGGCCGGCCGCGCATCGATGTCACGGTGCGCATCTCCGGCTTCTTCCGGGACGCCTTCCCGCACGTCGTCGGGTTGCTCGACGACGCGGTGCGGGCGGTGGCGGAGCTGGACGAGCCCGCCGAGCAGAACTACGTCCGCGCCCACGCCGACGAGGACACCGCCGCGCACGGCGACCGGCGCCGGGCCACGGCCCGCATCTTCGGCTCCAAGCCGGGCGCGTACGGCGCCGGCCTGCTGCCGCTGATCGACGCCCGCAACTGGCGCTCCGACGCCGACCTGGCCGAGGTGTACGCGGTGTGGGGCGGCTACGCCTACGGCCGGGGGCTGGACGGGCGTGCGGCGCGCGGCGACATGGAGACGGCGTTCCGGCGGATCGCGGTGGCGGCGAAGAACATCGACACGCGCGAGCACGACCTCGTCGACGCCGACGACTACTTCCAGTACCACGGCGGCATGGTGGCCATGGTCCGCCATCTGACGGGCGACAGCCCGGAGGCGTACGTCGGCGACTCCGCCACCCCGGACCAGGTGAGGACCCGCACGCTGGGCGAGGAGACCCACCGCGTCTTCCGGGCCCGCGTGGTCAACCCGCGCTGGATGGCGGCGATGCGCCGGCACGGCTACAAGGGCGCGTTCGAGATGGCCGCGACCGTCGACTACCTCTTCGGCTACGACGCCACGGCCGGGGTCGTGGACGACTGGATGTACGAACGGCTCAGCGCCGAGTACGTCTTCGCGCCGGAGAACCGGGACTTCATGAGGAAGTCCAACCCGTGGGCGCTGCGCGGCATCACCGAGCGGCTGCTGGAGGCCGCCGAGCGCGGGCTGTGGGCCGAGCCGGACGCGGACACGCTGGAACGGCTGCGCGCCACCTACCTGGAGCTCGAAGGCGAACTGGAGGGCGACGACAAGTGACCACCCCGTTTCCGTTCACGGCCGTCGTCGGTCAGGACGACCTGCGGCTCGCGCTGCTGCTGAACGCGGTGTCCCCGGCGGTCGGCGGGGTGCTGGTGCGCGGCGAGAAGGGCACCGCCAAGTCGACCGCGGTACGCGCGCTGTCGGCGCTGCTGCCCGAGGTGCCGGTGGTGCCCGGCTGCCGCTTCTCCTGCGACCCCGGCGCGCCCGATCCGGGCTGCCCCGACGGGCCGCACGAGCCGGGGCCGCCGCGGCGTCGCCCGGCGCGCATGGTCGAACTGCCGGTCGGCGCCTCCGAGGACCGGCTGGTGGGCGCCCTCGACATCGAGCGGGCGCTCGCGGAGGGCGTGAAGGCCTTCGAGCCCGGACTGCTCGCCGACGCGCACCGCGGGATCCTGTACGTCGACGAGGTCAACCTGCTCCACGACCATCTGGTCGACCTGCTGCTGGACGCGGCCGCGATGGGCGCCTCGTACGTGGAACGCGAGGGCGTGTCGGTGCGGCACGCCGCCCGGTTCCTGCTCGTCGGCACCATGAACCCCGAAGAGGGCGAGTTGCGGCCGCAGTTGCTCGACCGGTTCGGGCTGACCGTCGAGGTCGCGGCCTCGCGCGAGCCGGACCAGCGCGTGGAGGTGGTCCGGCGGCGGCTCGCGTACGACGACGACCCGGCCGCGTTCGCCGCGCGGTGGGCCTCGGAGGAGGCCGCCGTGCGGGCCCGGGTCGTGGCGGCGCGGGAACTGCTGCCGTCGGTGCGGCTGGGCGACGGGGCGCTGCGGCAGATCGCGGCGACCTGTGCCGCCTTCGAGGTGGACGGCATGCGGGCCGACATCGTGATGGCGCGCACGGCGACCGCGCTGGCGGCGTGGGCCGGACGTACCGAGGTGCTCGCCGAGGACGTGCGGCAGGCCGCGCTGCTGGCGCTGCCGCACCGGCGGCGCCGCAACCCCTTCGACGCGCCGGGCCTGGACGAGGACAAGCTGGACGAGACGCTGGAGCAGCACTCCGGTGAGGACGACGACGATCCCGATCCCGGTCCGGACGGCCCCGGCGGGGGCGGCGGGCAGCCGGAGCCGGGTGAGGGGCCCGAGGGCGGTGACTCCGCCGCCGAGCCCGAGTCCGGCGCGGACGGGCTGCCGTCGGGCGGCGGCGAGCAGTCCGCGGTCCGGGCCGCCGAGCCGTTCCGCACCAAGGTGCTGAGCGTGCCCGGGATCGGTCAGGGCGCCGCCGGGCGGCGGTCGCGGGCGCGCACCGAGCACGGGCGGACCACGGGGGCCCGGCGCCCGCGCGGCACGCTGACCAAGCTGCATCTGGCGGCGACGGTCCAGGCGGCGGCCCCGCATCAGCGGGCCCGCGGGCGCAGCGGACCGGGGCTCGTGGTGCGCCGGGACGATCTGCGGCAGGCGGCGCGGGAGGGGCGCGAGGGAAACCTCGTGCTGTTCGTGGTCGACGCCTCCGGGTCGATGGCGGCCCGGCAGCGGATGTCCGCGGTCAAGGGCGCGGTGCTGTCGCTGCTCCTCGACGCCTACCAGCGGCGCGACAAGGTCGGGCTGGTGACCTTCCGCGGTGCGGCGGCCGAGGTCGCGCTGCCGCCGACCTCGTCGGTGGACGCGGCGGCGGCTCGGCTGCAGACGCTGCCGACGGGCGGGCGCACCCCGCTCGGGGCGGGGCTGCTCAGGGCGCACGAGGTGCTGCGGGTGGAGCGGCTGAGGGATCCGGCGCGGCGGGCGCTGGTCGTGGTGGTGACCGACGGACGGGCCACGGGAGGCCCGGAGCCGCTGGTGGCGGCGTCGCGTGCGGCCGGGCTGTTCGCGGCCGGGGGCGTGGCGTCGGTCGTCGTGGACTGCGAGTCGGGTCCGGTACGGCTGGGGCTGGCGGGCCGGCTCGCGGACGAGCTGGGCGGTACGGCGGTGACGCTGGACGAGCTGCGGGCGGACTCGATCGCCGGGCTGGTCAGGGATGTTCAGGGCAACAGGAGGGCCGCGTAGTGCCACAGGGACAGCCGAGTGCCGTACCGGACGACGGACTGACGACCCGTCAGCGGCGGAACCGGCCGCTCGTCGTCGTGCACACGGGTGTGGGCAAGGGCAAGTCGACCGCCGCTTTCGGGCTCGCGCTGCGCGCCTGGAACCAGGGGTGGCCGATCGGGGTGTTCCAGTTCGTGAAGTCGGCCAAGTGGAAGGTCGGCGAGGAGCGGGCGCTGCGGGTGCTCGGCGACTCCGGCGAGGGCGGGAGTGTCGCCTGGCACAAGATGGGCGAGGGCTGGTCGTGGGTCCAGCGCGGCCTCCTGGGCGACAACGCCGGCAACGAGGAGAAGGCCCGCGAGGGCTGGGAGCAGGTCAAGCGGGACCTGGCCGCCGAGACGTACCGGCTGTACGTGCTCGACGAGTTCGCCTACCCGATGCACTGGGGATGGATCGACACCGACGAGGTCGTCTCCGTGCTGCGCGACCGGCCCGGCACCCAGCATGTCGTCGTCACCGGCCGGAACGCGCCCGCCGCACTGGTGGACTTCGCCGACCTCGTGACCGACATGTCCAAGGTCAAGCACCCCATGGACGCGGGCCAGAAGGGGCAGAGGGGCATCGAGTGGTGACCCGGTCCGTACCGCGGCTGGTCGTCGCCGCGCCGTCCTCGGGCAGCGGCAAGACCACCGTGGCGACGGGGCTGATGGCGGCCTGGGCGCGGCGCGGGCTGTCCGTGTCCCCGCACAAGGTCGGTCCCGACTACATCGACCCCGGGTACCACGCGCTCGCCACCGGGCGGACGGGGCGCAACCTCGACGCGTACCTGTGCGGGCCCGAGCTGGTCGGGCCGCTGTTCCTGCACGGGGCCCGCGGCTGCGACATCGCCGTCGTCGAGGGCGTGATGGGCCTGTACGACGGGGCCGCGGGCGAGGGCGAGCTGGCGTCCACCGCCCAGGTCGCCAAGCTGCTGCGGGCGCCGGTCGTGCTGGCGGTCGACGCGTCCGCGCAGTCCCGTTCGGTGGCGGCGCTGGTGCACGGCTTCGCGTCCTGGGACCCGGAGGTGCGGGTCGGCGGCGTGATCCTGAACAAGGTCGGCTCGGACCGGCACGAGGCGCTGCTGCGGGAGGCGCTGGACAGCGCCGGGGTGCCGGTGCTGGGCGTGCTGCGCCGCGTGCCCCAGGTCGACACGCCCTCCCGGCATCTGGGGCTGGTGCCCGTCGCCGAACGGCGGTCGCAGGCCGTCGAGGCCGTGGCGGCGATGGCCGCGCAGGTCGAGGCCGGGTGCGATCTCCGGGCGCTGGCCGAGCTGGCGCGCGGCGCCGGCGCGTTGCCCTGCGCGCCCTGGGACGCCGCCGAGGCCGTACGCACCGCCTCCGTTCCGCCCCGCGCGGTCCCGGACCCGGGTGCCGCCGCTCCCCCGGCCACGGCGCACCCCGTACGTCCTCGTCCCGGCCCGACGTCCGGGCCGGTGGTCGCGGTCGCCGGCGGGGCGGCGTTCACGTTCTCCTACGCCGAGCACGCCGAACTCCTCACCGCGGCCGGGGCCGAGGTGGTCCCGTTCGACCCCCTGCGGGACGAGTGGCTGCCGGACGGGACCCGGGCCGTGGTGATCGGGGGCGGGTTTCCCGAGGTGTACGGCGAGGAGCTGTCCGCCAACGAGCCGCTGCGCAAGGCCGTCCGCGACCTCGCCGACTCGGGCGCGCCCGTCGCCGCCGAGTGCGCGGGGCTGCTGTATCTGTGCCGGGAGCTGGACGGGCGGCCGATGTGCGGGGTGCTGGACGCGACCGCCCGGATGTCGGACCGGCTCACCCTCGGGTACCGGGACGCCGTGGCCGTGACCGACAGTGCCCTGGCGGTGGCCGGGACGCGGATGCGGGGGCACGAGTTCCACCGGACGGCCGTGGAGCCGGGCGCCGGGACCGCGCCGGCCTGGGGGGTGCGGGCGCCCGAGCGGCGCTTCGAGGGTTTCGTACAGCGCGGTGTGCACGCGAGTTACCTGCACACGCACTGGGCCGGTGCGCCCGGTGCCGCCCGTCGGTTCGTGGAGAGGTGCCGGACGTCATGAGCAGCAGGCTGATCGGAGTCGGGGTGGGCCCCGGCGATCCGGAGCTGGTGACCGTCAAGGGCGTCAACGCGCTGCGCGCCGCCGACGTCGTCGTCGTCCCGGTCATGGACACCGGGGAGCGGGGGCGGGCCGAGGCGACCGTGCTGCACTACGTGCCGGCGGACAAGGTCGTACGGGTCGTGTTCGCGCTGAACGAGCGGACCGACCGGGCCCGCCGGGAGGCCGCCTGGGACGCGGCCGGTGAGCACGTCGCCGCGCTGCTGCGCCGGCACGCGTCCGTCGCCTTCGCGACCATCGGCGACCCGAACGTGTACTCCACCTTCACCTACCTCGCGCAGACCGTCGCCGGCCTGGTCCCGGGCAGCGTCGTCGAGACGGTGCCCGGCATCACCGCGATGCAGGATCTCGCCGCACGCTCGGGTGCGGTGCTGACGGAGGGCACCGAGCCGCTGACGCTGGTGCCGGTCACCGCCGGTACCGGTGTGCTCAAGGACGCGCTGAACGGGCCCGGCACCGTGGTCGCCTACAAGTTCGGGCGGCAGGCGGCCGAGGTCGCGGCGGCGTTGCGCGAGAGCGGGCGGCTGGAGGGCGCCGTGTGGGGTTCGGCGCTCGGGCTGCCGGAGGAGTCCGTGCGGCCGGCCGCGGAGCTCGACGGGGCGGCGCTGCCGTACCTGTCCACGCTGATCGCGCCCGCGCGGCGCGAGGGCGGTCGGGGCGGCAAGCTGTGACCGGGTCCGGCGCGGGCTCACTCGGCGATGCCCACCACCAGCCAGATGAAGCCCGCTCCGGCGACCGTGCACAGCAGCGTCGGGCCGGCGGGGTGCTCGTGGTGGGCCTCGGGCAGGATCTCGGCCGCGGCGAGGTAGAGCAGGGCCCCGCCGAAGAAGCCGAGATAGGCACCGAGCACCTGTTCCGGGATGGCGAACAGCAGGGTGGACGCGGCGCCGGCGATCGGGGCGACGGCGTCCGCGAACAGCATCGCGTAGGCGCGGCGCCGGGCGTTGCCGTAGAGCGTGGTGAGGGTGAAGGTGTTGAAGCCGTCCGCGAAGTCGTGGGCGACGACGGCCACCGCGACCGCGGCCCCCATGCCGCCGCCCACCTGGAACGCGGCGCCGATCGCCACGCCGTCCATCGCGCTGTGGCCGACCATCGCGGCGGCCGCGGTCAGTCCCACCTCGGGGGCGCGCGCACGCTCGTCGGCGCCGTGCGCGGCCCGGCGCGCGGCGAGCAGCCGCTCCACCAGATGGGCCAGCAGGAAACCGGCCACGAACAGCAGCAGCGCCGTGGGCACGCCGAACAGTTCGCCGTCCGCCGCCTCCAGCGCCTCCGGCAGCAGGTCGAGGCCGACGACGCCCAGCATCAGGCCGCCGGCCAGGCCCAGGACCAGATGGCGCCGGTCCGTCACGCGCTGCGCCGTCCAGCCGCCGGCCAGCGTCATCAGGAACGCGCCGAGCGCGACGAGGACAGCCATCCGACCTTGGTATCCGATCGGCGGGCGTCCGCGCACTCCTCCACGCTCGACTTCCCTCGCGCGGGCGGTACCGCCCGCGCGGTTGGACCGTCGCGGCGTCACCGCCCGCAGTACTTCCACGACTTGTAGGAGAGGACCGATTCCCATGGCCGATGCCCCCGCCGGCAAGGTGACCTTCGTCGGTGCCGGCCCCGGCGCCGCCGATCTGCTGACGTTCCGTGCCGCGCGCGCCATCGCCGAGGCCGATGTCGTGATCTGGGCGGCGAGCCTGGTGCAGGAGGAGGTCCTGGAGCACGCGCGCGAGGACGCCGAGATCCTCGACTCGGCGACGATGTCGCTGGAGGACGTCGTCGCCGTGTACGAGCGGGCGCACGCCGAGAACCTGGCGGTGGCCCGCGTCCACTCCGGCGACCCCGCGCTGTGGGGCGGCACGCAGGAGCAGCTCGACCGCTGTGCCGGGATCGGCATCGCGACCGAGATCGTGCCCGGGGTGTCGTCCTTCTCCGCCGTCGCGGCGCTCGCGCGGCGGGAGCTGACCATTCCCGAGGTGGCGCAGTCCGTGGTGCTCACCCGGCTCGGCGGCGGCAAGACGCCGATGCCGCCGGGCGAGGAGGTGCGGGAGTTCGCCCGGCACGGCACCACCATGGCGATCTTCCTGTCGGCGGCGCGCAGCGGGCAGCTCGTCCGGGAGCTGCTGGAGGGCGGCTACCCGACCGGCACTCCGGTCGTCGTCGCCCACCAGGCGACCTGGCCCGAGGAACTGATCGTGAAGTGCACGATCGGCACGCTGGAGGAGACCGTCAAGGAGCACCGGCTCTGGAAGCACACCCTCTTCCTGGTCGGCCCCGCGCTGGCCGCGCACGGCACCCGCTCGCACCTGTACCACCCGGGTCACTTCCACGGTCACCGCAAGGCCGACCCGCAGGCCCGCAGGGAGCTGCGCGAGCGGGGGGCGAGCACATGATCACCGTCGTCGGCGCGGGCACCGGGGTGCCGCTGTCCGAGGACGTCGCGGCCGGCGCGGAGCTCGTCGTGGGCGGGCGGCGGCACCTGGACGCCGTACGCCTGCCCGAGGGCGCGGAGCGGGTCGTGCTCGGGCCGCTGGCGCCCGCGCTGGACACCATCGGGGAGTACGACGCGAAGGACCGGCCGGTCGTCGTGCTGGCCTCGGGCGATCCGGGGTTCTTCGGGATCGTTCGGGCGCTGGTGGAGCGGTTCGGGGCGCGACGGCTCGAGGTGCGGCCCGGGGTGTCGTCCGTCGCCGCGGCGTTCGCGCGGATCGGTCTGCCCTGGGACGACGCCGTGGTGGTCAGCGCGCACGGGCGTGACCCGCGCACGGCCGTCAACGTGTGCCGGGCGCATCCGAAGGTCGCCGTCCTGACCGGTCCCGGCGCGGGCCCGGCCGAGCTGGGGGCCGCGCTGCTGGACAGTGAGCGGGTCCTGGTGGTGGCGTCGGCGCTGGGCGACCCGGACCGCGAGAGCGTGCGGCGGGTGACGCCCGCCGAGGCCGCGGCGCGGGACTGGGGCACGGCCGTGAGCGTCGTGCTGTGCCTGGACGAGCGGCGTGTGCCGCGCGGTTCGCGGACGGTCGCCGGACCGGCGGGCGCGTCGGCTGGATGGGCGCTGGGCGAGTCCGAGTTCACCCACCGCGACTCGATGATCACCAAGTTCGAGGTGCGGGCGCTGGCGCTGGCCCGGCTCGGACCCCGGCTCGGCGACCTGGTGTGGGACGTCGGGTCCGGCTCCGGATCCGTGGCCGTGGAGTGCGCGCGGCTGGGCGCCGCCGTCGTCGCCGTGGAGAAGGCGGCCGACGGGGTCGAGCGGATCCGCGCCAACGCCCGGACGCACGGCGTCGATGTGCGGGTCGTGCACGGCACGGCGCCGGCCGCACTGTCGGAACTGGACGATCCCGACACCGTGTTCGTCGGCGGCGGAGGGCGCGAGCTGCCCGCCGTCGTCACCGCGTGCGCGCGACGGGCCCGGCGGGCCGTGGTCGTCGCGCTGGCCGCGCTCGACCGGGTGCCGGCGGTGCGCGAGGCGCTGCGCGGCGCCGGGTTCGACTGCGACGGGGTGCTGTTGCAGTCCTCCCGGCTCACGCCGCTGCCGGGGGACGTGACCCGGCTCGCGGCGGCCAACCCCGTCTTCCTGCTGTGGGGCGTCAGGCCCGCGGCCCTTGTCGAAGGAGTTGTTCAGTGATCGGCCTCATCTCCGCCACCGCGGCGGGCGCTGCGGCGCGGGACCGGCTGGCGGCGGCGTGGCCGGACCGGACGCGGGTGTACGAGGGTGCTGTCGGGGACGCCGTGCGGGCCGCTTTCGCGGAGTGCGGGCAACTGGTGTGCTTCCTGGCCACGGGCGCGGTGGTGCGGCTCGTCGCCCCGCTGCTGACCGACAAGGGCAGCGATCCCGGCGTGGTGTGCGTCGACGAGAGCGGGCGGTTCGCCGTGTCGCTGGTCGGCGGGCACGGCGGCGGGGCCAACGACCTCGCCCGCGAGGTGGGCGAGGTGCTGGGCGCCTCGCCGGTCGTGACGACGGCGACGGACTCCGCCGGGGTGCCGGGGCTGGACACGCTCGGGCTTCCGGTGGAGGGGGCGGTGCCCGCGGTCTCCCGTGCCCTGCTGGACGGTGAGCCCGTCGCTCTCGACGCCGAGGTGCCGTGGCCGCTGCCTCCGCTGCCCGTGGCGCCGCGGGGCGCGTACAGGATCCGCCTGACCGACCGCGTCGTCGACCTCTCGGAGCGCGAGGTCGTGCTGCGGCCGCCCTCCCTCGTCGTCGGTGTGGGGGCGTCCAGGAACGCCCCGGTCGACGAGGTGCTCGGGCTGGTCGAGAGCACCCTGCGCGAGGCGGGACTGTCCCCGCGCAGCATCGCCGAGCTCGCCACCGTCGACGCCAAGGCCGACGAACCCGGGATCGTCGCGGCCGCCGAACGCCTCGGCGTACCGCTCGTGACCCACCCGGCGGAGGAACTGGCCCGGGTCGCCGTGCCCAACCCCTCGGACGCGCCCCTCGCGGCCGTCGGGACCCCCTCCGTGGCGGAGGCGTCGGCGCTGGTGAGCGGCGGTGAACTCCTCGTGTCCAAGCGGAAGTCGGCCATGGTCACCTGCGCCGTGGCCCGGCGGCCGGGCCGGGGGCGGCTCGCGGTGGTCGGTCTCGGACCGGGGGCCCGTGACCTGCTGACGCCGCGGGCCGCGGCCGAACTGCGACGTGCCTCCGTGCTCGTCGGGCTCGACCAGTACGTCGCCCAGATCCGCGATCTGCTGCGACCGGGCACCCGGGTGCTGGAGTCGGGGCTCGGGGCCGAGGAGGAACGGGCCCGCACGGCGGTCGACGAGGCCCGCAGGGGGCACGCGGTCGCGCTGATCGGCAGCGGCGACGCGGGCGTCTACGCGATGGCGTCGCCGGCGCTCGCGGAGGCGGGCGACGACATCGACGTGGTGGGCGTGCCCGGGGTGACCGCCGCGCTCGCGGCGGGCGCGGTCCTCGGGGCGCCGCTCGGGCACGACCATGTGTCGATCAGCCTGTCCGACCTGCACACGCCGTGGGAGGTCATCGAACGCCGGGTGCGGGCCGCGGCGGAGGCGGACATCGTCGTGACCTTCTACAACCCGCGCAGCCGCGGCCGTGACTGGCAACTGCCGCGGGCGCTGCGGATCCTGGCCGGGCACCGGTCCCCCGGGACACCGGTCGGCGTCGTCCGCAACGCGTCCCGGGCGGACGAGTCCAGCCGTTTGACGACCCTGGCCGCGCTGGACCCGGCGACGGTCGACATGATGACCGTCGTGACCGTCGGCAACACGGCGACGAGGCAGATCGCGGGGCGCATGGTGACCCCGCGCGGCTACCGCTGGCAGGAGGAGACCCGGTGAACCGCGTGGTCCACCCGATCGAACAGGAGTCGTTCCGGCGGCTGCGCGCCCGCCTCGACACCTCGGGCCTCGCGCCGCTGACCCGGGCGGTGGTGGAGCGGGTCATCCACTCCGCCGCCGACCTGGAGTACGCCACCGACCTCGTCATGGCCGAGCACGACCTGGAGCGGGCGCACACCGCGCTGCACTCCGGCGCGCCCGTCGTGACGGACGTCGAGATGGTGGCCGCGGGCATCACCCGGCGCGAGACGGTCTGCCGGCTCGCGGACGCCCGATCGGGCCCGGGGCTGACGCGTTCGGCGCACGCCGTGCGGCTGGCGTACGAACAGGTCGGACCGGGCGCGCTCTGGGTGATCGGCTGTGCGCCGACCGCCCTGGAGGAGCTGCTGACACTGGACGCCGCACCGGCGCTGGTGATCGGACTGCCGGTCGGCTTCGTCGGGGCCGCCGAGTCCAAGGCGGCCCTGCGGGCCAGCGGACTGCCCGCCGTGAGCAACGTGTCCGAGAAGGGCGGTTCCGCGGTCGCCGCGGCCGCGCTCAACGCCCTGCTGTACCACAGCACTTCGCACACCGAGGAGAAACAGTGACGACCGCGCCGCCCGCCCTGCTCATCGCCGGACACGGCACCCGGGACGACGCCGGGGCCGAGGCGTTCCGCGACTTCGTCCGGGAGCTGGGACGCCGCCACCCCGAACTGCCCGTCGCGGGCGGCTTCATCGAGCTGTCCCCGCCGCCGCTGGGCGAGGCCGTGGCGGAGCTGGTCGAGCGGGGCGTACGGCGGTTCGCCGCCGTACCGCTGATGCTGGTGTCCGCCGGGCACGCCAAGGGCGACATACCGGCGGCGCTGGCCCGCGAGAAGGAGCGGCACCCGGGGCTCTCGTACTCCTACGGGCGTCCGCTCGGCCCGCACCCGGGGCTGCTGTCGGTGCTGGAGCGCCGGCTGGACGAGGCGCTCGGCGGGCGGGCCCGCACACCCGCCGACCGCGCCGATGTGACGGTGCTGCTGGTCGGGCGCGGCTCGACGGACCCGGACGCGAACGCCGAGGTCCACAAGGCGGCCCGGCTGCTGTGGGAGGGCCGTGGCTACGCGGGCGTGGAGACGGCGTTCGTGTCGCTCGCGGCCCCGGACGTGCCGAGCGGACTGGACCGGTGCGTTCGGCTGGGCGCCCGGCGGATCGTGGTGCTGCCGTACTTCCTGTTCACCGGCGTCCTGCCGGACCGGGTGCGGCTCCAGACGGAGGGCTGGTCGGCCGCCCACCCGGAGGTCGAGGTGCTGTCGGCGGACGTGATCGGGCCGGAGCCGGAGCTGCTCGACCTGGTGATGGAGCGGTACGAGGAGGCGGTGAAGGGCGATCTGCGGATGAACTGCGACTCGTGCGTGTACCGCGTCGCGCTGCCCGGCTTCGAGGAGAAGGTGGGCCTGCCGCAGCAGCCGCATTACCACCCCGACGACGACGGTCACCACCACGGGCACCACCACGGCGGTCACACCCACTCCCATGCCCACTGAGCGGGACCCGCACGATCTGCGCCACCACGGCGACGCCGAGGTCCGTGACGACGGGCGGACCCTGGTCGACCTGGCGGTGAACGTCCGCGCCGGCACCCCGCCCGGGTGGCTGCGGGAGGTCGTCGCCGGGTCGCTCGACGGGCTGGCGGCCTACCCGGACGGGCGGGCGGCGCGGGCCGCCGTCGCGGCCCGGCACGGGCTCACCCCGAACCGGGTGCTGCTGACGGCGGGCGCGGCGGAGGCCTTCGTCCTGCTCGCGCGGGCCCTGAAGGTGCGGCGGCCGGTGGTCGTGCACCCCCAGTTCACGGAGCCGGAGGCGGCGCTGCGGGACGCGGGGCACAGCGTCGACCGGGTGCTGCTGCGGGCGCAGGACGGCTTCCGGCTGGATCCGGCGGCGGTGCCCGAGGACGCCGACCTGGTCGTGATCGGCAATCCGACCAATCCGACGTCCGTGCTGCATCCCGCCGGCGCCGTCGCCCGACTGGCCCGTCCCGGGCGGACGTTGGTGGTCGACGAGGCCTTCATGGACGCCGTGCCGGGCGAGCGCGAGGCGCTGGCCGGCCGGACGGACGTCCCCGGTCTGGTGGTCCTGCGCAGTCTGACCAAGACGTGGGGACTGGCCGGACTGCGGATCGGGTACCTGCTGGCGTCCCCGGAGACCGTCGCCGACCTCGCTCGCGCGCAGCCGCTGTGGCCGGTCTCCACACCCGCGCTGACCGCCGCGCAGACCTGTGTGGGGCCGCGGGCCCTGGCGGAGGCGGCGCACGCCGCGCACCGGGTCGCCGCCGACCGGGCCCATCTGGTCGCGGGACTCTCGGACATCGCGGGGGTGCGGGTCGTGGGGCCCGCCGAGGGGCCCTTCGTCCTCGTACGGCTGCCGCACGCCGCCGCGGTGCGCGGGCGGCTGCGGGACCTCGGCTTCGCGGTCCGGCGCGGCGACACGTTCCCGGGTCTGGGCGAGGAGTGGCTGCGGCTGGCGGTGCGCGACCGGGCCACGGTGGACCGCTTCCTCGCGGCCCTGCGCCGGGCCATGGCCGGCGACGGCGGCTGACCGGCACGGCACGCCCCTCGCGGCGGGGTACGCACCGGCTCCGCACCCGCGGAACGCACCGCCGTACCTGAACCGGTACGGCGGTGCGGCGCGACGGCCGAGGCCGGGGAACCCCGGACCGCCGCGGTCCGTCAGCCCCGGGCGCGCCGGCGGGCGAGGACCAGCGCTCCCCCACCGGCCGCGACGAGGGCGAGCGCTCCGCCGGCGATGTACGGCGTCGCCGTACCGCCGCCGGTACGCGCGAGATCGGCCTGCGCGGGTGCGCCCTGCGGTCGGGCCTCGGAGACCGGGCCGGAGCCCGCCGCGGGCGACTCGGCGGGTTCCTCCGCGGCGGCCGGCGCCTCGCAGGTCGCCTCCGCCAGGGTCACGGTGCCGTGCACCTCCGCGACGTTGAGGTCCAGCGGGTCGACGGAGACGGTGAGCCGGAGGGCGGTGGCCGCCGCGGTGCGGGACGTCGTCTGCCGCTCGGACAGGTCCAGGCGGACCCCGCCGACCCCGGGCACCTTCACGTCCGTGGGGCCGCCGGCGGTGAGCGTGACCCGCTTGCCCAGCACCGTCACGGTGCCGATCACACGGGAGTCGGCGACCGGTGCCCGCCCCGCTTCGCACGTCGCCGTCGAGGTGACCGACTCGACCTCGATCAGGGACAGCAGCGGCAGGCCCGGAACGTGGAGGCGGGCACCGGCCAGCCGGGTGGTGCCCTCCGCCTTGCCGGCGGTCACCGTCGCCGCGGCCCGCGCCACCTCCGCGCGCAGCACGGTGAACGGCTCGCCGCCGTCGACGCCGTCCAGCCGCGCGGTCAGGGCGGTCTGCTCGGCGCTCCGCGGTGCCCGGACCTCGTTGAGGGAGACCGCCAGCGGGACGGTCACGGTCTTGTCGAGCAGGGAGACGTCCAGGCCGGTTCGCAGGACGACGGCGCTCGCGCGGCCCTGGTCCTCGGTCGCCCGCGCCGGACCCGCGCCGGCCAGCGCGGCGGATCCGGCGACGAGGAGGGCAGCGGTCACCGCTGCGGCCGAACGGCGTGCGGACGTACGGAAGTTGATGCTGTTCAAGGGTGGGACCCCCCACGGATGGAATGCTCGGGACCCGGCAAGGATTACGCACTGAGAGTGAAGGGTCAGCGACCCGAGGCAACTTCACTCCAACGCGTGGTCCTCGCGCGCAAATTCGAATCCCGCGGCACGGGTGTTCCCCTTCGTCACTCGTTTCCCTGTCCCCGTCCGAACACGCCGGTTGACGCTCCGGCACACACGCGGGAGTGCACAACGAGCCGGGCGGCGGTCCGTCACCCTCCGACGGGCGACCCGGCACGAGCGCTCCTATGCTGGTCGCACAGGGCCCCGCGGCCCGGTCGCGGGCCGCTCCTCGGGTGTCTCGGGAGTCAGCCCATGATCTGTTCCTGCCGACAGCTGCGCAGGGGGGCCGTCACCGCCGCGGCGCTGGGTGTCCTCGTGGTTCCGGCCGGCACGGGACCCGTCCTCGCCTCGCCCGCACCGGCACCCGCCGCCGCCACCGTGCAGCCCTCGCCCTCCCCCACGACGTCGGACGACGGCTTCCGCGCCCTGACCCCCGAGGTGAAACGGCAGGTGGACGAGGCGGTCCTGCGGGTCATGCGCGAGGCGGACGTCCCCGGGGTGACGGTGGGCCTGTGGACGCCCGACAAGGGCACCCATGTGCGGTCGTTCGGAGTGGCCGACAAGGCCACCGGCCAGGAGATGTCGCCGGACCTGTCCCTGCGGATCGGCAGCGAGACCAAGACGTTCACCGTCACGGCGCTGCTGAAACTGGTCGACGAGGGCAGGCTCGGCCTGGACGACACGATCGGCGAGTACGTCGACGGCGTGCCCAACGGGGACGAGACGACCCTGCGCCAGTTGGCCGGGATGCGCAGCGGGCTGTTCAACTACACCGAGGACCAGGACTTCTTCAAGGCCCTGACGTCCGATCCCGAACGGTCTTTCACACCACGGCAGTTGCTGGACTACGCGTTCAAGCACCCCGTGCTGTTCCAGCCGGGTGAGAAGTTCTCCTACAGCAACACCAACCTCATCCTGCTCGGTCTGGTCGTCGAACAGGTCGCGCGTCAGCCGCTCCAGGAGTACATCGGCCGCACCGTCCTGGAACCGGCCGGCATGGAGCGCACCCTCCTCCCGACGAACGCGGCGTTCCCGTCACCGCACGCCCAGGGGTACACGGACCAGACCGCGGACGGGAAGATCGCCGACACCGCCGGGTGGAACCCCTCCTGGGCCTGGGCGGCCGGCGCGATGATCTCCACCCTGGAGGATCTGCGGGTGTGGGCGCCCACCGTCGCCACCGGCGTCCTGCCGGACGGCGAGATCCTGATCAGCCCGGCCACCCAGCAGCAGCGGCTGGACACACGGGCCTCCTCCATCCCGGGCGCCGGGTACGGTCTGGGCATCTTCGACGTCGGCGGCTGGCTCGGGCACAACGGCTCGCTGCCGGGCTACGAGTCGCTGACGGTGTATCTGCCCTCGGCCCGCGCGACCATGGTCGTCCTGCTGAACACCGACGTCGACCACGACGGCTCCGAGCCCAGCACCCTCTTCGGGGACGCGATCACGAAGATCGTCAGCCCGGAGCACGTCTTCGACCTGCCGGCCCAGCCCGCGGGCCGCTGAGGCGTGTTTCGAGAATCCCGCCCCGCCCGCCTGCCCGGCGACGCCGGGCCCGCGTCAGCCGACGACCCGCCCGTTCAGCACCACGCGCCGCGGGGCGGCCAGTACGCGGACGTCCGCCCGCGGGTCCGACTCGTACACCACCAGGTCCGCCGGCGCCCCCTCCTCGATGCCGGGGCGGCCGAGCCATTCCCGGGCCGCCCAGGTGGTGGCCGACAGCGCCTCGACGGGCGGGATGCCGGCGGTGGTCAGTTCCACCACCTCGGCGGCGGCCAGACCGTGCGCGAGTCCGCCACCGGCGTCGGTGCCGACGTAGACCGGGATACCCGCGTCGTAGGCGGCGCGCACGGTGTCGTAGCGGCGTTCGTGGAGCCGGCGCATATGGGCCGACCAGCGGGGGAAGCGGGCCTCGCCGCCGTCGGCGAGCCGGGGGAAGGTGGCGATGTTGACCAGGGTCGGGACGATCGCCACCCGCCGCTCGGCGAAGAGGGGGATCAGCTCCTCGGTCAGGCCCGTGGCGTGCTCGATGCAGTCGATGCCGGCTTCGACCAGGTCCCGCAGGGAGTCCTCGGCGAAGCAGTGCGCGGTCACCCGGGCGCCGAGGCGGTGGGCCTCGGCGATGGCGGCCTCGACGGCCTCCCGCGGCCAGCAGGCCGACAGGTCGCCCAGTTCGCGGTCGATCCAGTCGCCGACCAGCTTGACCCAGCCGTCGCCCCGCCGGGCCTCCTGGGCGACGTACGCGACGAGTTCGTCCGGCTCGATCTCGTGGGCGTAGTTGCGGATGTAGCGGCGGGTGCGGGCGATGTGCCGGCCCGCCCGGATGATCTTCGGCAGGTCCTCGCGGTCGTCGATCCAGCGGGTGTCGGAGGGCGAACCCGCGTCACGGATCAGCAGGGTCCCGACGTCCCGGTCGGTGAGCGCCTGCTTCTCCGCCACGTCCTGGGGGACGGCACCGTGCGCGTCGAGGCCCACGTGGCAGTGGGCGTCGACGAGGCCGGGCAGCGCCCAGCCCCGCACCGTGCGCACGTCGCGGGCGCCGGCCGGGCGGTCGAGGGAGATCCGTCCGTCGACCACCCACAGCTCGTCGCGGATGTCGTCGGGGCCGACGAGAACCCGGCCCGTCACGTGCAGCACGGCGTGATCGCTCATGCACGGCACCTTAGTCGCGGCCGCCCGCGGGGTCGGACCTGCCCACCTGGTCCGCCGTCCCCTCCTCCACGTCCGCCATGGCGGGGTCGAGGAGCCGGGAGAGGAAGTGCCGGGTGCGCTCGTGCCGGGGGTGGGCGATGACCTGCTCCGGAGTGCCGTCCTCGACGACCACGCCGCCGTCCATGAAGACGACCCGGTCGGCCACCTCGCGGGCGAAGGTCATCTCGTGGGTGACGACCATCATCGTCATGCCGTCGTCGGCCAGCATCCGCATGACCGCCAGCACGTCGCCGACCAGCTCGGGGTCGAGCGCCGAGGTCGGCTCGTCGAACAGCATGACCTCGGGCCCCATCGCCAGGGCGCGGGCGATGGCCACCCGCTGCTGCTGGCCGCCGGACAGCGAGGACGGGTAGGCGGTCGCCTTCTCGGCGAGGCCGACCCGCTCCAGGTTCTGCGCCGCGATCCGCAGGGCGCTCGCCTTGTCGCGCCGCAGCACCCGGCGCTGCGGCAGCGCGAGGTTCTCGGTCACCGTGAGGTGCGGGAACAGGTTGAACTGCTGGAAGACCATGCCGATCCGGCGGCGCACCGCGTCGATGTCGACGTCGGGGTCGGTGACCTCCGTACCGCCGACGAAGACCTGGCCCCGGGTCGGCTCCTCCAGGAGGTTCACACAGCGCAGCAGCGTCGACTTGCCGGAGCCCGACGGGCCGATGACGCAGACGACCTCGCCCTGGCCGATCTCCAGGTCGATGCCGCGCAGGACGTGGTTGTCGCCGAAGGACTTGTGCAGGTCGCGGATCTCGATTTCGGGACGGCTCATTTCACGGCCTCCTGGGCTTTGCCCTCCATACGGCGCACGACGAAGCCGAGCGGGATCGTGACCAGCAGGTAGCACAGGCCCGCGACCAGGATCGGCGTGGAGTTCGCGGTCTGGCTCGCGAGGTCGCGGCCGAACTTGGACAGCTCCCGCTCCGTCAGCGTGACACCCAGGAACAGCACCAGCGAGGAGTCCTTGAACAGCAGGACGAGTTCGTTGGTCAGCGGCGGGAGGATGATCCGGAAGGCCTGCGGGAGGATGATCGAGACCATGGCACGGGCGGGCGAGAACCCCAGCGAGCGCGCCGCCTCCATCTGTCCCTTGGGCACCGCCTGGATGCCCGCTCGGAACGTCTCCGCCATGTACGCGGCGGCCACCAGGCCGAGGGCGAGGGCCACCTTGCCATAGGTCCCGCCGGGGATCTCCGTGCCCGGGAAGGCCAGCGGGACGGCCACACCGATGAAGATGAAGATCAGCAGGGCGGGCAGTCCGCGGAAGATCTCGATGTAGACACCGGCGATCCAGCGGTAGGGACCCACGGACGACAGCCGCATCAGCGCCAGGACCATGCCCAGCACCAGCCCGACGAGGAAGCCGGACACGGTGTAGAGCACGGTGTTCTTCAGTGCCAGCGTGATGACGTCCGGGAACATCTGCTCCGCGATGTCCCACTGGGCGAACTGGTTCTGCAGCCGGCCCCAGTCCGCCCCGACCGCCAGGGCGACCAGGGCGCCGACGAACAGGACGTACTGGGCACCGCGCGAGACACTGCGCTTCTGGCGCCGTGTCAGCCCCTTCCTGCGGGGCTGCACCTCGGCCTTGGTGGCGTCCGTCATGAGGCCGACGGCGAGGCGGGCGCACCGCTCTCCGCGGCGGGGGTGTACGGGCCGATCCACTGCTCGTACAGCTTCTTGTAGGTGCCGTCGGCCTTGGCGTCGGCGAGGGCCTTGTCGACGGCCTCGAGCAGCGCCGTGTTGCCCTTCTTGACCGTGATGCCGTACTGCTCGCCGGTGTTGACCTGCTCGGCCACCTCGAAGGCGTCGGAGGTGGCCTTGTCCTTGAGCCAGCCCTGCACGACCGGGTAATCGATCACGACCGCCTCGACCTGGCCGGTGCGCAGGCCGTTGAGCACGGCGTCGGAGGACTCGAAGGAGACCGGGTCGAGGCCCTGGCTCTTGGCGTACTCCTCGCCGGTGGTCTGCGCCTGGGCGCCGACCTTCTTGCCCTTGAGGTCCGCGAAGGACGTGATGCCGCTCTTCTTGTCGGCCAGGACCGCCTGCGTGGCGTCGAAGTAGGGGTCGGAGAAATCGACGTTCTTCTTGCGCTCCTCGGTGATGGTCATGCCGGCGGCGGCCAGGTCGCACTGGCCGGAGTTGAGGAACGCGCCGGTCTTGAAGTTCTCGAACGGTGTGTCGAGGATCTCCTGCTTGACGCCGAGGTTCTCGGCGACGAGGTCGACGAGGGATACGTCGAAGCCCTGCACCTTGCCGTCGATCTCCGACTGGAAGGGCGGGTAGGGCAGGTGGGTGCACGTGGTGAGCTGACCCGCCTCGACCAGCTCGACGCCGCCGGCGGCGGTCTTCTTGCCGCTGCCGCCGCCGTCGTCCGACGAGCAGCCGGCGACCAGCACCAGCCCGGCCGTAGCGGTGGTGGCGGCCAGAATGCGGGCCCGGCGCCCGAGGACCGTGATCACTGAGAACCTCCTGTGGGGGAACTTTGCGCTCCGATTATAAGGAGAGCTTTGAGTGCCTCAAACCAAACGATGGTCACAGGTCCGGCTCGGCCCCGAAAGGCGCGGGTAACGGCGGCGCCCGGCCCGCCGGTTAGGCTCGACCCGTTCACCCCGTGAGTGATGGAGAGCACCGCCGTGACACACCCCCTGCTGGACCTCGCCCCGCTGACCGCGGCGCGCTTCGCCTCGATCGAGGACCGGGTCGCCCGGCTGCTCGACACCCGCCAGGACGTGGTGATCATGCAGGGCGAGGCGCTGCTGCCGCTGGAGGGCGCGATCCGCGCGGCGGCCGGTCCGGGGACGACGGCGCTGAACGTGATCACGGGTCCGTACGGCCAGACCTTCGGGAACTGGCTGCGGGACTGCGGGGCGACCGTCCACGACCTCGCGGTGCCCTTCCGCACCGCGGTCACCGCGGAGCAGATCCGGACGGCCCTCGCCCGGCACCCCGAGATCGACTTCGTGTCCCTGGTGCACGCCGAGGCGGCCACCGGGAACACCAACCCGGTCGCGGCGATCGGCGAGGTGGTGCGGGAGCACGGGGCGCTGTTCTACCTGGACGCGGTCGCCTCCGTCGGTGCCGAGCCGGTGCTTCCCGACGCGTGGGGCGTGGACCTGTGCGTGATCGGCGCGCAGAAGGCGATGGGCGGCCCCGCCGGGGTGTCGGCGGTGTCGGTCAGCGAGCGGGCCTGGGCGCGGATGGCGGCGAACCCGAACGCCCCGCGCCGCTCCTACCTCTCCCTGCTGGACTGGAAGGAACGCTGGACCGACGCCGGCCGCACGGCCCTGCTGCACGCGCCGGCCCAGCTGGAGATGCTGGCGCTGGAGGCGTGCGTCGAACGGATCGAGGCCGAGGGCCTGCCGGCGGTGATGTCCCGGCACGCGTCGGCCGCGGCGGCGACCCGGGCGGGGGCGCTCGCGCTGGGCGGCGGCCTGGAGCCGTACGTGCGCGAGGCGGCGGACGCGGCCCCGGTGGCGACCACGCTGCGGGCCCCCGCGGGCCTCGCCGCCTCCGATCTGGTGGCCCGCGCCCTGGAGCGCGACCCGGGGCTGCCGCTGGCCGCCGGCGGGGGCGCGCTGGCCGAGGAGATGATCCGCGTCAACCACTACGGGTCCGACGCGACGCCGGCCGCGGTGCGGTCGAGCCTGGCCGCCCTGGGTGCCGCCCTCGCCGAGCGCGGCGCCCGGCCGGTGGATCCCCGGGCTGCGCGCGAGGCCGCCGACGCCGCCTGGCGGTAATCAGCGGCGGGCGGTTTTCACAGCGAATTCAAATAATTCCTACCGCTGGAATTCAGCTCTTTAATCGGGAGCAGCTCCCCGCATTCTCCTGCCCGCTTTCCCTCACCCTAAACGCAAAGATTTCGCGAACGCCGAGCGGCTTGTCCGGGGCGAATCCCCTCCGGGTCACATGGGTGTGACGCGTTACACATCGCGCCCGATTTGTGCGCTATATACCCCGCAAATACGGGCATTCCGCCTACCGGTCGCGCGGCTGCGCGCGCACGCGTGATAACACGGTCAGCGGTCACACGTAAGCCCCGCCGGCCATGCAATTTCGAATTTCCCTCGGTAAATTCAATTCGCATGACTGCCGCACAAGCAGACCTGCACATCGACCGTCCGTCGGTTGCGGACGGGGCCGCGTTCTGGCGGCTCGCCAAAGAATCCGGAACCCTCGACCTGAACTCCTCCTACAGCTATCTGCTGTGGTGCCGGGACTTCGCCGACACCTCGGCGGTGGCCCGCGCGGACGACGGGACGGCCGCCGGGTTCGTCACCGGGTATCTGCGGCCGGACCGCCCGGGGACCCTGCTGGTGTGGCAGGTGGCCGTCGACCCCGCGCACCGGGGACGCGGCATCGCCGCGCGACTGCTCGACGCGCTGACCGACCGGGTCGCCGCCGAGCACACCCTGAGCTGCGTCGAGACCACCATCACTCCGGGCAACACCGCCTCCGAGCGGCTGTTCACCTCGTACGCGGCCCGGCACGGCGCCCGTGTCGAGCGCGAGGTGCTGTTCGGCACGGGGCTGTTCCCGGACGGCCCGCACGACCCCGAAGTCCTCTACCGCATCGGCCCGTTGAGCCGTTCGGCGCGGTGACCGGCGCCCCCGGCGCCGCCCGCCCCGCCGCACCGACCCCCCGCACGACCGTCGCACCGAGGAGCGAATCTTCGTGACCATCACCCAGCCCGACCTCAGCGTCTTCGAGACCGTGGAGTCCGAGGTGCGCAGCTACTGCCGCGGCTGGCCCACCGTGTTCGACCGGGCGCGCGGCAGCCGCATGTACGACGAGGACGGCCACGAGTACCTCGACTTCTTCGCGGGTGCCGGCTCACTCAACTACGGGCACAACAACCCGGTGCTCAAACGCGCCCTGCTCGACTATCTGGAGCGGGACGGCGTGACCCACGGGCTCGACATGTCGACCACCGCCAAACGCGCCTTCCTCCAGACCTTCCAGGACCTGGTGCTGCGGCCGCGCGACCTGCCCTACAAGGTCATGTTCCCGGGCCCGACCGGCACCAACGCCGTGGAGTCCGCGCTGAAACTGGCGCGCAAGGTCAAGGGGCGCGAGGCCATCGTGTCCTTCACCAACGCCTTCCACGGGATGTCCCTCGGGGCCCTCGCCGTGACCGGCAACGCCTTCAAGCGGGCCGGCGCCGGCATCCCGCTGGTGCACGGCACCCCGATGCCGTTCGACCACTACCTCGACGGCAAGGTCGAGGACTTCCTGTGGTTCGAGCGGCTCCTGGAGGACCAGGGCTCCGGGCTGAACCGGCCCGCCGCGGTGATCGTCGAGACCGTGCAGGGCGAGGGCGGCATCAATGTGGCCCGTGCGGAGTGGCTGCGGGCGCTGGCCGAGCTGTGCCACCGCCGCGACATGCTGCTGATCGTCGACGACATCCAGATGGGCTGCGGCCGCACCGGCGCGTTCTTCTCGTTCGAGGAGGCCGGGATCGTGCCCGACATCGTCACCGTGTCGAAGTCCATCAGCGGCTACGGCCTGCCGATGTCGCTGTGCCTGTTCAAACCGGAACTGGACGTGTGGGAGCCCGGGGAGCACAACGGGACCTTCCGCGGCAACAACCCCGCGTTCGTCACGGCCACCGCCGCCCTGGAGACGTACTGGACCGACGGCTCCGCCATGGAGAAGCAGACCCGTGCGCGGGGCGAGCAGGTCGAGCAGGCGCTGATCGCCGTCACCGAGGAGAACCTCGCCGACGTCAAGGAGTACCGGGGCCGCGGGCTGGTCTGGGGCATCGAGTTCCACGACAAGGGCCGCGCCGAGCGCATCGCCCGGCGCGCCTTCGAACTGGGGCTGCTCATCGAGACGTCCGGTCCCGAGAGCGAGGTGGTCAAGCTGCTGCCCGCGCTCACCGTCACGCCCGACGAACTGGACGAGGGCCTGCGCGTCCTCGCCCGCGCCGTGCGCGAAACCGTCTGAGCTGAGAGAAGGAGCTGTTCGACACCGTGATCGTCCGTTCGTTCAAGGACATCGAGGGCACCGACCGGCATGTCAGGGCCGCGTCCGGCACCTGGGAGAGCAAGCGCATCGTCCTCGCCAAGGAGAGGGTCGGCTTCTCGCTGCACGAGACGATCCTGTACGCCGGGACGGAGACGTCGATGTGGTACGCGAACCACATCGAGGCCGTCGTCTGCGTGGCGGGCGAGGCCGAGCTGACCGACGACGAGACCGGGCGGAAGTACACGATCACGCCCGGGACCATGTACCTCCTCGACGGGCACGAGCGGCACACGATGCGGATCAAGGAGGACTTCCGCTGCATCTGTGTCTTCAATCCGCCCGTGACCGGACGGGAGGACCACGACCAGAACGGCGTCTACCCGCTGCTCACCGAACCCGAGGAGGTGTGAGTCACCATGACCACGACGACCACGACGATCCCCGACCTCTACCCCAGCCGCGGCGGCACCGAGGTGTCCGTCCCCCGTCAGGACCCCGTCGTCTGGGGCGCGCCCGGCACCCCCGGGCCGATCGACGTCGGCGGTCTCCAGACCTACGAGCGGGACGGCTTCCTCGCCGTCGACCAGCTCATCACGGACGACGAGGTCGCCGTCTACCGGCAGGAGCTGGACCGGCTGGTGGCGGACCCGGCGATCCGGGCCGACGAGCGCTCGATCGTCGAGCCGAAGTCGCAGGAGATCCGCTCCGTCTTCGAGGTGCACCGGATCAGCGAGGTGTTCGCCGCCCTGGTGCGCGACGAGCGGGTCGTCGGACGGGCCCGGCAGATCCTCGGCTCGGACGTGTACGTCCACCAGTCGCGGATCAACGTCAAGCCGGGCTTCGGCGCCAGCGGCTTCTACTGGCACTCCGACTTCGAGACCTGGCACGCCGAGGACGGGCTGCCGAACATGCGCGCCGTGTCCGTCTCCATCGCGCTGACCGAGAACCACGACACCAACGGCGGCCTCATGATCATGCCGGGGTCGCACCGGACGTTCCTCGGCTGCGCGGGAGCCACGCCGGAGGACAACTACAAGAAGTCGCTCCAGATGCAGGACGCGGGCACCCCCTCGGACGAGGCGCTGACCGCCATGGCCTCGCGGTACGGCATCAAGCTGTTCACGGGCAAGGCGGGTTCGGCGACCTGGTTCGACTGCAACTGCATGCACGGCTCGGGTGACAACATCACCCCGTTCCCGCGCAGCAACGTCTTCATCGTCTTCAACAGCGTGGAGAACGCGGCGGTGGAGCCGTTCGCGGCTCCGGTGCGACGGCCGGAGTTCATCGGGTCGCGGGACTTCACCCCGGTGCGGTGACGACGGCGCCGCCCGTGCCGGGCCGGGGTCCCTTCCGCGGGGGCCCCGGCCCGTTCCCGTGCCCGGTGCACCCGGCCCGGCCTGAACCGACGCACCGGTGCCGCGTCAGGCGACCTTCGCCCCGTCGGGCAGACGTTGCCCGACGCGGCCCTAGAGCCAGGCCAGCGACGCCGCGCGCTCCAGTACGTTCCGTACGGCCGACTCGTCGCCGGTCGCGCCGCGCGGCACCTCCGGCGGCGTGTACCGTCCGCCGACCAGCAGGCAGAAGTCGACCGGGTCCAGGGCGAGTTCGGCGCGTACGGGTTCGGCGTCGGAGCCCAGCACCCATTCCGGGCCGCCGGTCACGGAGAAGAGGACCGCCGGCGCGCCGGGGCCGAGGGCCGCGCCGAGCACGCGCACCGCGAGCCGGACCAGTCGCCTCAGATGCTCCTCGGGCGGCGGCGGCACGGTCAGGCCCAGGGCGCGGCCCAGGTCGTCGGTGTGGATCCACGTCTCGAAGCCGCGCACCAGGAAGTGGTCGGCGACGGGCAGCCGCATGCCCATCAGGGTCACCGCGCGGGCCGCGGCCTGCGGGTCGCGGGCCTCGGGCGCGGCCAGCAGGGCACCCGCCTGCGCGGACCATGCGGCGACGGTCTCCGCGGGCGTGCGCCCGTGCTCATGGGCGATCAGCTCGCCGGTCCGCCGGTTCCAGGCGGCGTCCCAGTCGGCGTCCGCCTCGATCCCGGAGAGCGGCCGGGGGGTGTCGATCCCGAGCCGGGTCGCCAGCGGCTCGTCGGCGGCGATCAGGTGCGCCACCGTCGCGTGCACGTCCCAGTCGTGCACGACGGGCGTCGTCCACCGGCCCTCCGCCTCGGGCAGCAGCCCGCTCAGCCCGGCCACCGCGGCGGCGTAGGGCGCGGCGTGCGCGGCCACCGCGGGGGCGGCGGAGCGCCGCCGCAGGGCGCGGGCCGGCACGGCGGTGGGCGGCCCGTCCGCCCGGGGGCCCGCGGACGCCGGCTCCGCGGGAGGCGCCTTCGGGGGCCCCGGCCGGCCCGGCCGCGGCTCGTCGAAGGCAGTCCCGTCCGCCGGTGATCCGTCCAGTGCCCGCACCACCGTCCGCAGCCGCCGCGCCTCATCGGCGCACACCGCGCAGTCGGCGAGGTGCGCGGTGGTCGTCCGTTCGTCGGCCGGTTCCAGGGCGCCCAGGGCCCACGCGGCCAGCAGGTCCCGTACGGCGTCGTGCTCGGTGGTCACCCTGCGCCTCCTTCCGCTGTCCCCATCATGCGCCCCTTTCGAGGGCCGGATCCGGGGGATCGGCCAGGGATTCGGCCAGTCTGCGCAGGGCGGAGCGCAGCCGGGTCTTGGCGGTGCCCTCCGGTATGCCGAGTTCCACGGCCGCCTGCCGGTAGGTGCGGCCCGCGAAGTAGGCCAGGTGCACCACCTCCCGCTGCGGCTGCGGGAGTTCGGCGAGGGCGCAGTGCAGCAGGTGGGAGCGTTCCCGGTGCACGACCGTCTCGTCGGGGCCGGGGCCGGGCTCGGGGATGGCGTGCAGCGCGGAGTCGTCGGCGCCGGCGTCCTTGCGGTGCCGGGCCTCGCCGCGCACCCAGTCCACCGCCCGGCGATGGGCGAGCAGCGACAGCCAGGTGCGCAACGAGCCCCGGTCCGGATCGAAGGCGTACGGCCTGCCCCACAGCTGGGCGAACACCTCCTGCGCCACGTCCTCCGCGGCGGCCGGGCTGCGCGTCACCCGCGCGGCGACACGCCGCACCAGCCCTCCGTACGCCGTGTACACCTCGGCCAGCGCGGACTCGTCGCCGTACACCAGCCGCCGGTGCAGTTCCGCGTCGGAACCGCCGGTCGTCGGCTCCACCGGCACCACCCCCCGGTGCCTTTCCTAGCGGCCCGGCCCCGCCCGCGCCAGGGGTCGGGGTCAGTCCGAGAGGACGTCGAGCAGCCGGTCGACATCCGCGGGCGTGTTGTAGAGGTGGAACGCGGCGCGCAGATTGCCGGCGCGGTCGGAGACCTCGACCCCGGCGCGGGCGAGGTCGTCCCGGCGGTGGCCGAGGCCGGGCACCGCGACGATCGCCGAGCCGGGCGCCGCGACGGGTTCGTGGCCGAGCGTGGCGAGGCCCGCGCGGAAGCGGTCGGCCAGTGACACGTCGTGGGCGTGCACGGCGGCCGGGCCGATCTCCTCGATCAGGGCGAGGGACCGCACCGCGCCGGCGTAGGACAGCAGGGCGGGGCTCTCGTCGAACCGGCGGGCCGAGCGGGCGAGTTCCCGGACCGGGCCGTAGCAGCTGTCCCAGGGGTGTTCGCCGGCCGCCCAGCCGGCGAACACCGGCGTGAGCCCGCCGAGGTCCTCCGGTACGACGAGGAAGGCCACGCCGCGCGGGCAGACGACCCACTTGTAGGCGACGCAGGAGACGTAGTCGAAGTCGTCCGCGGCCAGCGGCAGCCATCCGACGGCCTGGGAGACGTCGATGCAGGTGCGCGCCCCCTGCGCCCGGGCCGCCTCGCGTACCGCCGTGAGGTCGGCGATCCGGCCGTCCGCCGACTGCACGGCGCTGACCGCGACGAGCGCGGTGTCCGGGCGGACCGACTCGGCGAGCCGTTCCAGGGGGACGCTGCGCACCTTGAGGTCCCGGCGGACGTGGAAGGGGTTCACGAGGGAGCTGAAGTCGGCCTCGGCGGTGAGCACTTCGGCGCCCTCGGGCAGCGCGGAGGCGATCAGCCCGCTGTACACGGCGACGGAGGCCCCGGCCGCCACCCGGCCGGCGGGCACCCCGACGATCCGGGCGAACGCCGCCCGGCAGGCCTCCACGTCGGCGAACATGTCCTGCGGCGCGCCGTCGGCGAGGGACTGCGCGGCGGTGTGCATCGCCGCCACGGTGCGGGACGGCAGCAGGCCGGTGCTCGCGGTGTTGAGATAGGTGTTCTTCGGGGCGAACTCGGCGCGGACGAGGCTCTCGAAGGTCTCCATGGGACCACTCTGCGGCCCCGGGCAGTCCACGTCCATCGCGGATTTCTAAGCGGATCCCTCAAGGTTCCCTTATGCGTCCGCGCCGACCTGCGGCTTTTCAGTGCTGCGGCACCGCGCACCCGTCCGGACCACAGGCGTCCCCGCCCCCCGTGGCGCCGTCGTCGAGCAGCTTCAGCGGCGTCCTCTCGCCCCATGCCCGGGTCAACGCCCGCTCGAAGACCTCGGAGGGCTGGGCGCCCGAGACGCCGTACTTCCGGTCGATGACGAAGAAGGGCACCCCGTTGGCTCCCAGTTGGGCGGCCTCGTGTTCGTCGGCCCGCACCTCGTCGGCGTACGCGTCGGGGTCGGCGACCACCTTGCGGGCGCCGTCCTCGTCGAGCCCGGCGGCCACGGCGATCTCCACCAGCCGCTCGTCGTCGTTGAAGAGGGACCGCTCCTCGGCGAAGTTGGCCTCGTACAGGCGCTGGATCAGTTCGCCCTGCCGGCCGTGCTCCTTGGCGAAGTGGAGCAGCCGGTGCATGTCGAAGGTGTTGCCGTGGTCCCGGTCGCGGGTGCGGTACGCGAGTCCCTCGGCGGCGGCCTGCGCGCCGAGGTTGTCCTCACCGGCCTGCGCCTGCGCCTCGGTCATCCCGTACTTCCGGGAGAGCATCGTCAGCACGGGCTGCACGTCGTCCTTGGCCCGCCCGGGGTCCA
Organism: Streptomyces cadmiisoli; assembly: GCF_003261055.1. Lineage (NCBI taxonomy): Bacteria > Bacillati > Actinomycetota > Actinomycetes > Kitasatosporales > Streptomycetaceae > Streptomyces > Streptomyces cadmiisoli. Next base: position 6,651,564 of record NZ_CP030073.1, on the reverse strand, counting down.
GCTCGAAGGAACGGTGGACGACCTCGACCGCCTCGCGGTGCGGGAAGTCCGCCAGCGCCTTCTCGAAACGGGCCTTTCCTACGTAGCACCAGGGGCAAGCGATGTCAGTCCAGATCTCGACACGCATGGGCACGGCTCTTTCCGGTTCGCACGGGTACGGGGATTCCCGCCTCAGTATTTTAACCTTCAAGCGACCGGATCGGTTCCCGGGGGCCGGTTCAGCTGCCGTCCCGCAGGTCACGCGGCCAGCTCGGCCGGTACTCGAGGTGGTCGTACGTCACCACACAGCCCGCCCCCAGCGGCGACTGGGTCATGAATCCGACCAGGGCCGCTCCCGTCTCCTTCTCGTCACCCAGGGTGAACAGGCGCACGAAGACCCAGCGCTCACCGTCGTGCGAGGCGTGGAAGGCGAAGGCGCGGCCGGTGCGGCTCACCCGGAGCCAGACGGAGCCGCCCTCGACGGTGAAGGAATTGGCGTCGTCGGAGTGCCCCCGGGTGACCACGGTGCAGACGGTCGGCACGTCCGGCGAGTACTCCAGACACAGCTTGGCCCAGGCCCGCTCGCCCACGTGGACGTAGAGGACACCCGCGTCGAAGGACGCGCCGAACCCCACGGTGACCCGGGCGATCAGCTGGAAGTCGCCCTCGGGCGCCCCCAGCAGCCGGGGTGCGTCGGACGCCGGATCCAGCGCCTCGCCCGCGGGCGGCACGAACCGGTCCTGCCGGGGCCCGGCCCATCCGGTGAGCACACCGTCCTCGTAGGACCAGCCGCCGTCGGGGCCGTAGGTGCGCAGGGCGAAGGGCAGTTCGGCGAGTTCCACGTCCATCGGGCCATCGTCCCAGGCGCGGCCGGCCGGCCGCGGGGCGGGGCGGGGCGGGGCGGGGCCGCGCTCGACCCGCGGCCCCACCGCGCCGTCCGCGCTCCCGGGGTCCGGCCCGCTACCGCTCCAGGCGCCCGTCGAACCGCCGGGGCAGCCCCAGGGGGTTGTCGTCCCGCAGCTCCGCGGGCAGCAGCGCCGCGGGGGCACCCTGGTACACGACCGGCCGCAGCCAGCGCTCGATCGCCGTGCCGCCCACGGAGGTGGACGTCGAGGTCGTCGCCGGGTACGGCCCGCCGTGGTGCTGGGCCGGCGCCACGGCGACGCCGGTCGGCCAGCCGTTCACCAGCACCCGTCCGGCCAGCGGCGTCAGCTCGGCCAGCACCCGGGGCCCGCGCCCCTCGCCCGCCGCCTCCTCGGCCGAGAGGTGCACCGTCGCCGTGAGGTTCCCCGGCAGCCGGGACAGGACGGCCGTGGCCTCGTCCTCGTCCTCGTAGCGGGCGACGACGGTCACCGGCCCGAAGCACTCCTCCAGGAGCAGGTCGTACTCGCCCTCCTGGGCCAGCCGCCCCGCCGGGACGGTCAGGAACCCGGCGCTGACGGTGTGCTCCCCGTTCGCCCCCGGTGTCACCGGGGTCTCCACGTCGGCGAGCCGCGCGCGCTCGGCGACACCCGCGACGAAGTTGTCCCGCATGCGGTGGTCGAGCAGCACACCCGCCTCGGTGTCGCTGACGGCCTCCGTCAGCGACTTCACCAGCCGGTCGCCCGCCGCGCCCTGCGGCGCGAGCACCAGCCCGGGCTTCACGCAGAACTGTCCGACGCCCAGCGTCATCGAGCCCGCGAGCCCGCTGCCGATCTGCTCGGCGCGCTCCGCGGCGGCGGCCTCGGTGACCAGCACCGGGTTCAGGGAGCCGAGCTCGCCGTGGAAGGGGATCGGCACCGGCCGGGCGGCGGCCGCGTCGAACAGGGCCCGGCCCCCGCGCACCGAGCCGGTGAAGCCCGCGGCAGTGACCTGGGGGTGCTTGATCAGCTCGACGCCCGCCGCGAAGCCGTGGACGAGACCCAGCACCCCGTCCGGGATGCCGTGCTCGGCGGCGGCCCGCCGCAGCACGGCCGCGACCAGCTCCGACAGCGCGGGATGGTCGGGGTGCGCCTTGACGACCACGGGGCAGCCCGCGGCCAGCGCGCTCGCGGTGTCGCCGCCGGCGACGGAGAAGGCGAAGGGGAAGTTGGAGGCGGAGTACACGGCGACGACGCCGAGCGGCACCTTGTAGCGGCGCAGGTCGGGGACGGGCGGGGTGGCGGTGTCGTCGGGGTGGTTGATGACGACGTCGAGGAAGGCGCCCTCCTCGACGATGCCGGCGAAGGCGCGCAGCTGGTAGCAGGTGCGGGCGAGTTCGCCGGTCAGCCGCACCGGACCGAGCGCGGTCTCGGCGTCGGCGGCCTCGACGAGCTGGTCGCGGGCCGCCTCCAGCCGGTCGGCGGCGGTGCGCAGGAAGGCCGCGCGGACCGTGCGGTCCTCCAGGGCGCCGCGCGCGTCGCGCGCCGCGCGGACGGCGGCGTCCACCTCCTGGCCGGTGGCCTCCACAGCAACCTGTTCACGCTGCTTCCCGGTTCGGGGGTCGACACTCCAGACTGGTGCTGCTGCCACCGCGGGTCCCTCCACATGTCTTGCCGCAGTACTTACGTCGTTCACCGGGTCAGCCACCAGTCTCGTTCGATATACTGAACGCTGTCTCTGATGGTGAATGTGATGTCGAGACTATATCTCCAGCTTCTCGTCGAACGAAGGGGTCAAGGGCGATGTCGGCAGGCGAGACAGGCGGCGGTGCGCAGGTCAAGTCCGCGGTGCGGACCGTTGAGTTGCTCGAGTACTTCGCCGGACGCCCCGGCATGCACTCCCTGGCCGCCGTGCAGGAGGCCGTCGGCTACCCCAAGTCGAGCCTCTACATGCTGCTGCGCACCCTGGTCGAGCTCGGCTGGGTGGAGACGGACGCGACGGGCACGCGGTACGGCATCGGCGTACGGGCGCTGCTGGTGGGCACGTCGTACATCGACGGCGACGAGGTGGTCGCGGCGGCCCGGCCCACCCTGGACCGGCTGTCGGACGACACGACGGAGACGATCCACCTCGCCCGGCTCGACGGCACGAACGTCGTGTACCTGGCCACCCGGCAGTCGCAGCACTACCTGCGCCCCTTCACCCGCGTCGGCCGCCGGCTGCCCGCCCACTCCACCTCCCTGGGCAAGGCGCTGCTGAGCACCTGCTCCGACGAGCAGGTGCGCAAGATGCTGCCCGAGACCCTGCCCGCGCTGACCGAGCACACGATCACCGACCGGGAGCGGTTGATCGAGGAGCTGCACCAGGTGCGCGAGCAGGGGTACGCCGTCGACCGCGAGGAGAACACGCTGGGCCTGCGCTGCTTCGGCGTGGCGATCCCCTACCGCACCCCGGCCCGGGACGCGATCAGCTGCTCGATCCCGGTGGCCCGGCTCACCCCGGCGCACGAGCAGATGGTCAAGGACGCCCTGTTCGACGCCCGCGACCGGCTGACCCTCGCCACCCGGAGGCTGTGAGCCCCGGTGACCGAGGCCGTGATGGAGACGTCGTTGCGGTAGAGACCCCACAAGAGGGAGAGGGCGGCCCGCCGGGGCCGCCCCCGGCCTCACTTGACGCCGAGGATCTGCTCGATCGGGTCGATCGCGAAGTACACCAGGAACAGCGCCGAGGTCCCCCACAGCAGCCAGTGCACCTCCTTGGCCCTGCCCAGCACCGTCTTGATCACGACGTAGGCGACGAAGCCGGCGCCGATGCCGTTGGTGATGGAGTAGGTGAACGGCATCACGGCGATGGTCAGGAAGGCCGGAACGGCGATCTCGTACTTGTCCCAGTCGATCTGCTTGACCTGAGTCATCATCAGGAAGCCGACGGCGACCAGTGCCGGGGCGGCCGCCTGGAGCGGCACGATGGTGAGCAGCGGGGTGAAGAACAGCGCGAGGGCGAACAGGCCGCCGGTCACCAGGTTGGCGAAGCCGGTGCGCGCGCCCTCTCCGACGCCGGCCGCCGACTCGATGTAGGAGGTCGCCGAGGACGACGAGGCGGCGCCACCCGCGACGGCCGCGGCGCCGTCCACCAGCAGCACGCGGCCGAGGTTCGGGACCTTGCCGTCCTCGTCCAGCAGCCCGGCCTCGGTGCTGATGCCGACCACGGTGCCCATGGTGTCGAAGAAGTCGGACAGGATCAGGGTGAACACCAGCAGGACGACGGTGATGACGCCGACGCCGGGCGCCCCGAACGCCCCGAACAGGCTGAAGTCGCCGAGCAGCGCGAAGTCGGGGCTGCCGACCACCTCGTCGGGCCACGCGGGTGTGGTCAGGCCCCAGGTCTCGACCTCGGCGATCGAGTCGATGACGATCGCGACGACGGTCATGGTGACGATGCTGATCAGGATCGCGCCCTTGACCTTGCGGGCGAGCAGTCCGACGGTGAGCAGCACTCCGAGGCAGAACACCAGAACCGGCCAGCCGGTGAGTGCGCCGGAGCCGCCGAGCTGGACCGGCACCGTGGTGTTCGCGGCGTCCGGGATGCGGCTGACGAAGCCCGCGTCGACGAAGCCGATGAAGGCGATGAACAGGCCGATGCCGACGCTGATGGCCTGCTTGAGGGGCTGCGGGATGGCGTGCATGACGGCCTCGCGCAGTCCGGTCACCACCAGCACGCAGATCAGCAGGCCTTCGAGGACGATCAGGCCCATGGCGTCGTCCCAGCTCATCAGCGGGGCGATCTGGAAGGCGACGACGGCGTTGAGGCCGAGTCCGGCGGCCAGGGCCAGCGGCAGATTGCCGACCGTGCCCATGATGACGGTCATCACGGCGGCCACCAGGGCGGTGGCGGTGGTGAGTTGGACGGGATCGAGCTGCCGGCCGAACTTGTCCTCGGCGCTGCCCAGGATGATGGGATTCAGGACGAGGATGTAGGCCATCGTGAAGAACGTGGCGAGGCCGCCGCGTATCTCCCGGCCGAAGGTGGAGCCCCGTTCGGAGATCCTGAAGGCGCGGTCGACGGTGTTCGTCCCCGGTGGCGGGGCACTTGGCCGATCGGTCGCCTTCTGCGTGTCGGTCATGGCGGATGCTCCTCGGTGCCTGAGGGATCGGTGTGCGGGTGCGGTGCTGGCTGGATTGTTCCCCTGTTGATCCTGTTTCAGGTTTTCACCGTGTTACGGAGTCCGGGTCGCGCGGGGTGGCCAAGAAACGGGAAAGCCCGGAAAGACGGGGACGGTCCGTCGCCCCGTGGTACGACGGACCGTCCCGCGCCGGGAGCCGGCGGGGCTCGCGGCGACTCAGCCGTTCTGCTGCTTCCACTCGGCCTGCGCCTCGTTGAGCTCGCCGGCCAGCGTGTCCAGGAACTCCTCGGCGCTCATGTCACCGAGCAGCACCTTCTGGAAGTTGGGCTCGTTGTCGGCCTTGGAGATCGTGTTCCAGTCCGGCAGGTAGTACGGCAGTTGCACGATGGTGGTGGAACCGTCGCTCAGCGCGTCCGCGGCGAGCTTGGTCGGCTCCGCCTTCGTGATCCACTCGTCCTTCGCCGCGTCGGTGTGCGCCGGCACCTGCCCCGCCGACTCGTTGAACTTCGAGTTCGGCCCGGGAGCGGTCACGAACTCGATGAACTTCCACGCGGCCTCCTTGTTCTTGGAGCTCTTGAACACCCCGAGGCCGTCGACCGGGTTGGACACCTGCACCCGCTTGCCGCCGGGCCCGATCGGCTGCGGAATGCCCCGGAACCTGTCGGCGCCGAACGCCTTCACATGGTCCTGGTAGGAGCCCAGGTTGTGGTTCAGCATGCCGATCGTGCCGGAGTCCCACTGCGCGACCATCTTGGTGAAGTCGTTGTTGAGGTCGGCGGCCGGGGTGACCTTCTTGTAGAGCGCGGCGTACTTCTCCAGCGCCGCCACGTTCTCGGGGTCGTTGACCGTCGTCCGCTCTTTGCCCTCGTCCCAGAAGGACGTGATCCCGGACTGCCCGTACATGGCGTCCAGGGCCTGGGCTATCGACCCCGCGCCGCCGCGGATGGTGTAGCCGAACTTGTTGCTGCCGGAGTCGGTGAGTTCCTCGGCCGCCTCGTAGAAGGCGTCCCACGTGGTCGGCGCATCGAGGCCCGCCGCCTCGAACAGGTCGGTGCGGTAGTAGAGGACGCCGTTGTTGGCGGAGGTCGGGATGGAGTACAGGGTGCCGTCGCCGCCGCCGGCGGCCTTCAGCGACTCGACCATGTCCTTGTTGAGCTTGCCGTTCAGCGAGGATCCGTCGAGGCGCTCGTCCAGCGGTTCCAGCGCGTCCTGCGCGGCGAAGCCGGCGAGCATGGCGGCGCCGACACCGCCGACGTCCGGCAGGCCGCCGCCCTGGATGGCGGTGTCGACCTTGGACTGGTACTCGGTGGCGGCGATCCCGACGTACTCGACGTCGATGTCCGGGTTGGCCTTCTCGAACTCGGCGATGATCTCCTTCCAGATGTCGGTGCGGACACCGCCGTTGTTGTCCCAGAAGACGATGCTGCCCTTGCCGCTGCCCTCGGCGCCGCTGTCGCCGCCCGCCCCGCTGCCGTCGTCACCGCAGGCGGTGGCGGTCAGCGCGAGGACGGCGGTCAGGGCGACGGCGGCCGCCGCACGACGCCTGCCTGTGCTGCTTCTGCGATTGCTGATTATCATTGGTCGGCTCTCTTCTTCTGGATCCAACGGAGATGTGCACTCGTGGGGTTCGATGGCGGTCACGGCGCCCGGCAAGCGCTTGCATAGGGGGTGCGTCGTCGCGCCCCCGCAGGCGGACGGGACCTCACATGTCGGTGATGCGGAAGTGTGTGAACGTGGCGGCGCCGGCCGGCCCGTGCCCCTCCTCGGGGGCGAGGGCGAACAGGCCCAGCAGGGCGCCGACCCAGCGCCAGGGGGTGGCGGCGAAGACCTGCCCGGAAGGACGGAGGCCGTCACCGACGTCGTGGTGGAAGCGGCAGCGCGCGCCGGGACCGATCTCGATCCGCAGCAGTGCCCGCCCCTCGGGCGCGGGATGCGAAGGGGCGGCGTCCCGGTGTCCGCCCGGCTGCCCGCCCTCGGCGAACCGGTGCACGAGGCGGACCGTCCCGTCGGCCCCCCGCTCCAGTCCGATCCAGGTGAACGCGTCGCCCAGCACCGCGAGTCCGGCCCGTGCTCCCGGCTGCTCCGTGTCGAGCCGCAGCTCCACCTCGACAACCGCCGGCTTGCCGGGCAGCCGCTGGGTGAGGACGTTCGGGGCAGCGCGCAGATCGTGCGGGTCGGCCGAGCGTACACAGGTCAGCCGCAGCCCGTCGGCGGAGTGCCGGGTGGCCCAGCCGTCCCGCGGGTCGGCCGTCCATTGCCACTGGCGGCCGTACCGCCCGCCGGGGAAGTCGTCGTCGGTGGCGGGCGCGGCGGGCGGCTGCGGGGGCAGGTCCGGCCGCTCGTGCACGGCCACCGGGGCGCCGTCGCGGCCGATCACCGGCCAGCCGTCCGCGCCCCAGCGCATCGGCTGGAGGTGCACCACCCGGCCGTAGGCGCCGCGCTGCTGGAAGTGCACGAACCAGTCCTCGCCGGACGGGGTGCGCACCCAGCCGCCCTGGTGCGGGCCGTTGACGTCGGTGTCCTGCTGCGCGAGGACCACCTTCTCCTCGTACGGCCCGAAGAAGTCGCGGGCGCGCAGCGCGCCCTGCCAGCCCGTCTCCACACCGCCGGCGGGCGCCAGGATCCAGAACCAGCCGTCGTGGCGGTAGAGCTTGGGGCCTTCGAGGGTGAACCAGCCGGGGATCCGGTCGGCGTCCACGATCACCTTGCCCTCGTCGAGCAGTCCGGTGCCGTCGGGGCGCATCCGGTGGCCGGTGAGGCGGTTCTTGATGCCGGAGCGGGACTTCGCCCAGGCGTGCACGAGGTAGGCCTCGCCGGTCTCGTCGTCCCACAGCGGGCAGGGGTCGATCAGGCCCCTGCCCGGTTTCAGCAGGTGCGGCGCGGTCCAGGGGCCGCGGATCCGCGGGGCGTTGATCTGGAAGATCCCCTGGTCGGGGTCGCCCCAGAAGATCCAGAAGCGGTCGTCGTGGCGGCGCAGGGAGGGCGCCCAGACCCCGCAGTCGTGACGGGGCGCGGCGAACGCGTCCGCCGGTTCCAGCCGGTCCAGGGCGTGGCCGATCAGCGTCCAGTTGACCAGGTCGCGCGAGTGCAGCAGGGGCAGGCCCGGGACGCGGCCGAAGCTGGACGCCGTGAGGTAGAAGTCGTCGCCGACGCGGACGACGTCCGGGTCGGACCAGTCGGCGTCGAGGACCGGGTTGCGGTAGGTGCGGTCGGTCGGCCGGACGCTCATACGGTCACCGCCTTGCGGGCCAGGGCGGCGGCCTCGTCCCGGCCGAGCGTGCCGTCGGCGACGACGGTGACGATCCGGCGCACGACGCTGCCGCCGGGCGGGATCGGCAGCCGCGCGTCGGACGCGAGGCTGGAACCGACGCCGGGGTAGCCGGCGGTGCGGACGAACCAGGGGTCGCGGCGGGTGGCGTCGGTGGCCCCGGCGAGGACCAGCGTCCAGCCGCCCGCGCCGTCGGCACCGCCCGGACGGGGGGTGTCCGGCGCGGTCATGGCGAGCCAGTCTGCGCGGGTGCCGTGGACCTCTGTCTCTCCCTCGCCGGCGGCGGTGAACACGGAAGGTGCCTCCTGTTGTCTGCGGGCCCGCCAGAAGAAGCCGCCGTAGGCCGCTCCCGGGCGCCCGTTGGTGGCGGGGCTGCCGATCGACAGCGGGCCGGAGGTGGTGTTCGTCAGGGCGAAGGCGAAGTCCAGCGCCCAGGCGGTGTCGGTGAGTTCGCGTGCCGTGACCGTCCGGCGCTCGCGCAGCAGCTCGGCTCCCGCGGCCACCCAGCGCAGCTCCTCGACGAATCCGCCGGGGTCGCACCGAACGAAGGCGACGTGCCGCTGGGCGCCGTGGTTGTCGAGCTCGGTCGGGCCGCGGTCGCGGACGTAGGTGCGTCCGCCCCAGAAGTTGTGCCCCTCGACGTCGGGTACGGCGACACCGACGCCGAGGTGGTGCGTGTGGTCGTCGGGGCTCAGCTCGGTGACCGCCGTACCGGCCAGGGTGGTGACCGGGTGCAGGTAGGGGCGCGGGGCGAGCCGCGCCGGGATCGCGGGCCGGGCGGTGTACCGGGCGACGGGCCGGCCCGCGACGCGCAGGACCGCGGTGTCGTGGTGCGTCATCGGGTGCTCACCCCTCGGTGGTGGTCGCGTGGCGTGCTCGGCTGGGCCCAGGGGGCATTCAGCTCCGAGTAGAGGGCGAGGGTGTCGGCCGCCTCCGCGACGAGTTCGTCGACCCCGGGCACCACCCGGCGGTTCTCGTCGGGGAGCAGCCGCCAGGCGGAGCCGGGCAGCCGAGCGGGGTCGGGGGCCAGCCGGATCGCCTCCACCACGCGCATGAAGGCGCCCGTGGTGTGCGGCGGGACGAGCAGTTCGGCGTCGGTGGTGAGGTGCGCGACCAGGTTCTCCAGCAGGTCGGTGCGGTCGTGGCCGAACTCCCGCGGGCCCTGGTCCGCGCGCTGGAGCAGGACCCGGTCCTGCTTGTACCAGAGGGTGATCCGGCCCTGGCTGCCGTGCACCAGGACGTACGGCTCGCGCGGCCGTTCGGCGCACAGTGTCGCGGCGACGGTGACCGGGACGCCGCCGGCGGTGGAGACGCGGACGCAGGAGGTGTCGTCGGACTCGATGGCGTTGGCCCGCCACAGCTCGGTCTCGACGGCGGTGACGTCCTCGGCCCGGTCGGCGCCGCCCAGCGCGAGGGCGGTGGCGACGGCGTGCGCGAGCGGGTTGGTCAGCGCCCCGTCGACGACGTCGGCGCCGTTCATCCTGCGCCGGCCCGCCCAGGGCGCCCGCCGGTAGTAGGCCTCGTCGCGCGCCCAGGCCCCGGCCGCGCCGATCCCGGTGACCGTCCCGATCGCCCCGTCGGCGATCAGCTCGCGGATCGCGGGCACGGCGCGCGAGCCCAGCGACTGGAAGCCGATCTGGCAGGCGACGCCCGCCTCGGCGACCGCCTCCGCCATCCGGTGGAACTCGGCCCAGGAGGGCGCGGGCGGCTTCTCCAGCAGGAGGTGGACGCCTCGGCGGGCGGCCGTCACCGCGAGGTCGGCGTGGGTGTGGATCGGGGTGCTGACGACGGCGACGCGGGCGCCGGTGGCGTCGAGCAGGGCGCCGAGGTCGGCGGACTGCGCCGGGGGCTCGCCGCCGAACTCCGCCGCGGCGAGCGGGGTCGTCTCGCAGACGCCGGCCAGCCGTACGAGGCCCTGGCGCTGGAGTCGGCGGATGTTCTCCACGTGCCAGCGGCCGTGTCCCCGGGCACCCGCGAGCACCACGGGCAGGGGTGTGGTCATGGGGTCCTCCCGGTGCCGGGGCGAGGTGCCGACGCCGTGCCGGCGCGAGGTGCCGACGCCGTGCCGGGGCGAGGTGCCGACGCCGTGCCGGGGCGAGGTGCCGACGCCGTGCCGGGGCGAGGTGCCGACGCCGTGCCGGGGCCGGCGGCGCCGACGGCCGCCCCGGTTCGGCCGGGGCTGCGAGGCGGGCGAGGCGCACGAGGTGTACGAGGTGTCGTCATCCCTTCACCGCCCCCGCGCTGAAGCCGGTGATGAGCCACTTCTGGATGAAGGCGAACACGAGCACCACGGGAACCGCGGCGATGATGCCGCCCGCGGCCAGTGCGCCCAGGTCGACGCTGTCGGCGCTCATCAGGTTGTTCAGGCCGACCGGGATGGTCTGCTTGTGCTGGTTGTTGAGGAACATCAGCGCGAACAGGAAGTGGTTCCAGGAGTGCACGAAGGCGAACGACCCGACCGCGATCAGCCCGGGGCGCAGCAGCGGGAGAACGACGACCCGGAAGCCGGTCATGCGGTTGCAGCCGTCGACCCAGGCCGCCTCCTCCAGCGAGTACGGCACGTTCTTGATGAAGTTGCTGATCAGGATCATCGACAGCGGCAGCTGGAACACCGTCTCGGCGATGATGACGCTGCCCAGGGAGTTGATCATGCGGAGTTCGGCGAAGATCTCGAACAGCGGGACCAGCAGCAGGGCGCCGGGCACGAACTGCGAGCAGAGCAGGGCGAGCATGAAGCCCCGCTTGATCCGGAAGTCGAACCGGGCCAGGGCGTAGCCGCCGGCCAGCGCGACGCCGGTGGTCAGCACCAGGGTGGCGAGGCCGACGTACACGCTGTTCTGGAAGTAGGTGCCGAAGCTGCGTTCCGTCCAGACCTTCTCGAAGTGGTCGAAGGTCATGGGCCACGGCACGAGCGAGGTGGAGCCGGCCGGGCGCAGGGCGAACAGCAGGATCCAGTAGAAGGGGATCAGGGTGAAGAGGAGGTAGACCGACAGCGGCAGGTAGATCTGCCAGCGCGGGGCCTCGTCCCAGGCGCGGCGCCGGTTCACCGGGCCCCGCGGCGCGCGGACCGCGCTCTCGGGCGCCGGCGCGACCGCGGGGGCCTTCTCGACGGTGCTCACTTGTCCCCACCTCCGAACTTGCTCAGCCGCAGGTAGACGATCGAGCAGAACAGCAGGATCACGAACGCGACGGTGGTCAGGGCCGACGCGTAGCCGAAGTCGTGGGCGTCGACGCTGGTGTTGGCTATGTAGAGCGGGAGTGTCGTGGTCACACCGGCCGGCCCGCCTCCGGTCAGGGTGTAGAGCAGATCGACGTTGTTGAACTCCCACACCGCGCGCAGCAGCGTCGACAGGACGATGGCGTCCTTCAGGTGCGGCAGGGTGATGTGCCAGAACTGCTTCAGCCGGCTCGCCCCGTCGACTTCGGCGGCCTCGTACAGGTCCTTCGAGACGGACTGGAGGTCGGCGAGGATGAGGATGGCGAAGAAGGGCACGCCGCGCCACAGGTCGGCGACGACCGCCGCCGGGAACACCGTGGAGGTGTCCGACAGCCAGCTCGTGCCGTAGGAGCCCATGCCGAGGTCGGCGAGGTAGCGGGTGATGCCGGTCTGGGAGTTGTACAGCAGCACCCAGATCGCGGAGGTCAGCACGCCGGAGACGGCCCACGGGGAGAAGACCATGGCCCGGCCGAGTGCCCGGCCCACGAAGGTCTGGTTGACGATGAGGGCGAGGGCCAGGCCGAACAGCAGCTGGAGTCCGACCTCGACGACGACCCACTTCGCGCTGAAGGTCAGCGTGCCCCAGAACTGCGGGTCCTCGGTGAAGGCGTGGACGAAGTTGTCGAAGCCCGCGAAGCCGTTGCGCCACGGCTTGGTGGGGTTGTAGTTGCGCAGGCTGTAGTAGAAGACGCTGAGCACCGGGTAGGCGATGAAGCCCAGCATCAGCAGGGCCGCCGGGGCGATCAGCAGGTACGGCAGCCTGCGGGGCGTGGCGGAGGCACGGCGCCGCCCCGGTGGCGCGGGCGGTTTCGCCACGGCTGCGGCTCGGGCCATGACTGTTCTCCGATCTTGTACGTTCTCGTGCGGGTGAAGCGCTTGCCGATCAATGTTCGAGATTTCGGCCAAAGCGGGGCGCGGCCGAAGGGGGTTCAGCCCGCGTACGGGTCCTGCACCTTGCCCGGCCGGGCGAGGAACTCGAAGTCGCAGCCCGTGTCCGCCTGGGTGATCTGTTCGTTGTAGAGCGCTCCGTAGCCGCGCTCGTACCGGACGGGCGGCGGTGTCCACTCCGCCCGCCTGCGTGCCAGTTCCTCGTCGTCCACGTCGAGCCGCAGGAGGCGCGCCTCGACGTCGAGGGTGATGGCGTCCCCGGTGCGCACCAGGGCCAGCGGTCCGCCGACGTACGACTCGGGCGCCACGTGCAGGACGCAGGCGCCGTAGCTCGTGCCGCTCATCCGGGCGTCGGAGATCCGCACCATGTCCCGCACTCCCTGCTTCAGCAGGTGGTCGGGCAGGGGCAGCATGCCGTACTCGGGCATGCCGGGACCGCCCTTGGGACCGGCGTTGCGCAGCACCAGCACGCTGTCCGCGGTGATGCCGAGCGACGGGTCGTCGATGGTGCGCTGCATCGTCCGGTAGTCGTCGAAGACGACCGCCCTGCCGGTGTGCTTGAGCAGATGGGGTTCGGCGGCGATGTGCTTGATGACGGCGCCGTCCGGGCAGAGGTTGCCGCGCAGCACGGCGACCCCGCCCTCGCTCGCGACCGGGTCGTCCCGGGTGCGGATGACGTCGTCGTTGTGCACCCGCGCGCCGGCGATCTGCTCGCGCATCGTGTCGTACGACACCGTGGGCCGGTCCAGGTGCAGCAGGTCCGGGATCCGGGAGAGGAACCCGGGCAGTCCGCCGGCGAAGTGGAAGTCCTCCATCAGGTACGTCCGCCCGCCCGGCCGGACATTGGCGAGGACGGGGACCGTGCGGGCGATGCGGTCGAAGTCGTCCAGGGTGAGCCGGACGCCGGCCCGGCCCGCCATGGCGATGAGGTGGATGACGGCGTTGGTGGAGCCGCCGAGCCCCAGCACGGTGGTGACCGCGTCCTCGAACGCCTCGGCGGTGAGGATGTCGGACAGCGGGCGCCCGAGGTGGACCTGTTCGACGATCCTCATGCCGGAGGCCGCGGCCATCCGGTCGTGGCCCGAGTCCACGGCGGGGATGCTGGACGCCCCCGGCACGGTCACCCCGAGTGCCTCGGCGGCGGCGGTCAGCGTGGACGCGGTGCCCATCGTCATGCAGTGGCCCGGCGAGCGCGCGAGACCGCTCTCCAGTTCGGTCATCTCGCAGTCGCCGATCAGGCCGGCCCGCCGGTCGTCCCAGTACTTCCACATGTCGGTGCCGGAGCCGAGGACCTCGTTGCGCCAGTGGCCGGGGAGCATCGGCCCGGCCGGCACGAAGACGGCGGGCAGTCCGGCGCTGGCCGCGCCCATCAGCAGCGCGGGCGTCGACTTGTCGCAGCCGCCCATCAGCACGGCGCCGTCGACCGGGTACGACCGCAGCAGTTCCTCGGTCTCCATCGCGAGCATGTTGCGGTAGAGCATCGGGGTCGGCTTCTGGAAGGTCTCGCTGAGCGTGGAGACCGGGAACTCCAGCGGGAAACCGCCCGCCTGCCACACGCCCCGCTTCACGGCCTGCGCGCGGTCGCGCAGATGGACGTGGCAGGGGTTGATGTCGGACCAGGTGTTGAGGATCGCGATGACGGGCTTGCCGAGGTGTTCCTCGGGGAGGTAGCCGAGCTGACGGGTGCGGGCCCGGTGGCTGAAGGAGCGCAGCCCCTCGGTGCCGTACCACTGATGGCTTCTGAGGTCCTCGGGACGCCGGCGGCCGGTCATGTCGACCACCCGGCGGCGATGGCGGCGACCTCGGCGCGCTCGCTCTCGGGCAGCGGCCTGCTGGGCGGGCGGACCTCCCGGCGGCACAGTCCGAGCGAGGCGAGGGCCTCCTTGACGACGGTGACGTTGTTGGCGGAGCCGTCGGCGGCACGCAGCTCCTCGAAGCGGCGGATCTGCTCCCAGACCTTCATGGCGGCCGGGTAGTCGCCCGAGCGCAGCGCCTCGATCATGTTCAGCGAGACGGACGGGGCGACGTTCACGAGTCCCGAGGTGAAGCCGGTGGCGCCGGCCGAGAAGTACGAGGGGGCGTACGGCTCGGCGAGGCCGGCGACCCAGACGAACCGGTCCAGTCCCGCGTCGCGGGCGAAGCCGGCGAAGCGCGCGGCGTCCGGCACGGCGTACTTGACCCCGATCACGTTGGGGCAGGCGTCGGCGAGTTCGGCGAGCCGGTCGCCGGCCAGCCGGGCGTTGCGGATGTAGGGGACGACGCCCAGTTCGGGCACGGACTCGGCGATCGCGCGGTGGTAGTCGACCCAGCCGCTCTGCGAGACGTACGGGTGCACGGGCTGGTGGACCATCACCATGCGGACACCGAGGGCGCGGGCGTGCCGGGCGGAGGCGACGGCGGTCGGCACGTCGTGGCCGACGCCGACCAGGATCGCCGCGCGCTCCCCGGCCTCCTCGACGGTCGACTCGGTGACCAGCCGCCGCTCCTCGGGCGCCAGGGCGTAGAACTCGCCGGTGTTGCCGTTGGGGGTGAGGGTCCTGACCCCACCGTCGAGCAGACGACGCAGCAGGGCCCGGTGGGTGTCCCGGTCGACGGAGCCGTCCTCGGCGAACGGGGTCACCGGGATCGCCACCACGTCGGCCAGGGCCGCCCGCTGGGACTCGAACGTCGTTGTCATCGCTGACCGTCCTCGTTCCGGTCCCCGGTCTCCGCGCCGGGGAAGGCCCGCTCCACGAACGACGCGATGTGCGCGTGCAGGGCGCGCGCCGCGCCGTCGGAGTCACCGGCCAGGGCCAGCCGCAGGATCTCGCGGTGTTCCTGGGCCTCCCGCTCCCACGAGGGGTCGGCGGCCCACGCGACGGCGGAGACGAGCGCCGCCTGGTCGCGGACCTCGTCGAGCATCCGGCCGAGCAGCGGATTGCCGCACGGCGCGTACAGGGCGCGGTGGAACTCCCGGTTGGCCAGGGAGCGTTCGGCGGTGTCGGCGGCGCCGTCGGCCCGGGTCAGCGCGTCGCGGGCGGCGTCGAGGGAGGCTCCGCGCCGGACGCTGCGGCGCAGTGCCTCCGGCTCCAGGAGCAGCCGCACGTCGTACACCTCGCGCGCCATGTCCGCGTCCACCATGCGCACGGTGACGCCCTTGTACTGGCTCATGATCACCAGTCCGGTCCCGGCCAGGGTCTTGAGCGCCTCGCGCACCGGGGTCTTGGACACCCCGAACTGCGCGGCGAGGTCGGTCTCGACCAGGGCCTGACCTGGCGTCAGCTGCCCGGTGAGGATGCGGCGTTTGATCTCCTCCAGCACGTACTGCGTGCGGGAGGGGATCGGGGTGGGCACAGAGGTCATGCGCGCCTCTCGGATCTCGCGTATCGGATCTCACATATCGCGTCTCATATATGACGTACGAGGTACGACGCGATGACGGTAGGAGTGCCGGTGTGTTTCGTCAATGCTTCCGGCAAAGGGAGTTGAGAGGACGCGGCGGCCCGCGCGGCCCGGTTTCTACGGCATCCTGCCGATCCGCTCCCCCGGGCCTTAGCCCCACGATGACCGGGCATGACCGGCATGAACGAGATGAACGGCCCGGAAAACACAGACGGCACGGACGGCACGGAAGGGGCGGAAGGGGCGGAAGGGGCGGACGGGGCGAACACCCCGACCGGCGCGAGGAGTTGGGCCGTGGTGCGGCTGCTGCGGCAGCGCGACGCGGGGCTGTACCTGGTGGGCGTGGTGGTCTCCGGCTTCGGCACGTCGGCCCTGTGGCTGGCGTCCGGGGTGTGGGTGAAGGACCTGACGGGCTCGGACCCGCTGGCCGCGCTGTGCCTGCTCGCCATGTGGGCGCCGACCCTGGCCGGCCCGCTGCTGGGCACGCTCGCCGACCGGGTCCGCCGCCGCCCCCTGCTGATCGGCACGAACCTGGTCATGGCGGCCCTGCTGCTCACCCTCGTCACCGTCGAGGCGCCGGGGGACCTGTGGCTGCTGTTCGCGGTCCTGCCGGCGTACGGCGCCGCGGGCGTCGTGCACGACGCCGCGGAGTCGGCGCTGGTCGTCTCCGCCGTGGGACCGGCCCTGCTCGGCGACTTCAACGGGCTGCGCATGACCGCGACCGAGGGCACGAAGCTGGTCGCGCCACTGGCCGGGGCGGGTCTCTACGCGGCGTACGGCGGGGCGGGCGTGGCCCTGCTGGACGCGCTCACCTTCGTCCTCGCCGCGGCCCTGTACGCCGCGCTGCGGGTCCACGACTCCCCTCCCCCGCCGCGCGGCACGGTACGGCGCGCCCGGACGGCGGAGGGCGTCCGGCATCTGTGGGCCCACCCCGGGCTGCGCCTGCTGGTGCCGGCGGGCGGCGCGACGATGCTGTGCGCGGGTGTCAACGGCGCCCTGGTGTACGCCGTCGTCGAGGGCCTCGGGCACGCCCCGGCCTACGCCGGGGTGCTCGCCGCGGTGCAGGGCGCGGGGTCGGTGGCGGCCGGGCTGGCGTCCGGGCCCGCCCTGCGACGGCTCGGCGAACGCCGGTTCGCGGCGGCCGGGATCGCGCTGACCGCCGTCGCGGTGGCGCTGCGGGCGGTGCCGTCGGACCCGGTGGCGTGGGTGAGCGGCGCGGCGATCGGCGCGGGCCTGCCGTGCGTGCTGATCGCCGCGCTCACCGCGGTGCAGCGGGCGACACCGGACGCCCTGCTCGGCCGTACGGCCGCGACGGCGAGCACCCTGATGTACGCGCCGAACGTGTTCGGGCTGGCGCTGGGTGCCGCCCTGGTCGCTCTGGTCGACCACCGGCCGGTGCTGGTGGTGCTGGGCGTGGTGCTGCTGGTGGTGGCGGTTCAGCCGGCCCTGAGAGCGGCCCGCACCGACTCCAGGTCGTCGTCCGAGGCCAACCCGGCGTGATAGAGCCGCAGTTCCGTCGCACCGAGGTCACGCGCGCGTGCCGCGTCCTCGGCGAGGGTGCCGGGGCTGCCGCCCATGCCGGAGACCACGGTGAGGTTGGCCGCGAGGACGGCGCCCTCGCGGCCCTGCCGCGCGAACGGCGTCAGCGCCTCGGCGCCGCCCGTGCAGGGCACCACGACTCCGTCGGCGACGGACAGGATGTGCTCCGGGTCCACCCCGGCGTTGGCGCCGCAGTGGTACGACACCGGATCGGCGTGGAGGAGGACCTGGAAGCCCCGCGGCGCCGCGGCCCGGACGGCCGCGACGGCCGCTGTCTGGAGCGTGCGCGCGGTCTCGTCCCGCCACTCCCGCGTGCCGGCGGCCCGCGCCTCGCCGAGGAGTTCGCCGACCCCGGCCCAGCCCCCGCCGGACGGCGCCCCCCGCCACACCGGTTCGAGCGCGGCCCGTACGGCGGCGGCCAGTTCGTCGGGGTCCAGGCCCCGCGCGCCGTAGCCGGCCCGGCAGTCGGGGCAGAAGCACAGCGACATCAGGTACTGGCCGGCGTCGCCGAGTCCGACCCCGGCGATCTTGTCGTGGGCGTGCAGATGCGCCAGCCCGTACCAGCCCAGGGACTCCAGTTCGGTGCCGTGCGCGCCCGGCCGTGCCGCCGCCTCCGCGGCCAGCTCCACCAGGTACGCGCGCGTGGCGGGCTGGGCGATGCACGGCGCCCAGGGGTAGCGGTCGCCGTAGGCGTTGACCACCGAGGTGTGCGGATGCTCGGCGCCCAGGCGGGAGTTGTGCGCGAGCACGACCCAGGTGTGCACGTCCAGGCCCGCCCCGGCCAGGCTCTCCGCGGCCTGCCCGTACGCGTCTCCCGGGGCCCAGTCGCCCGCCGGGTGGGGGCGCAGCGGCCGGCCGTCCCAGCGGGCGTCCACCGGGTAGAGCACGGCGGCGTGCCCGGCGGTGACGACGCGGTGGCGCGGGTGGCGGGGGGTGAGGGCGCGGGTGGAGTGGTAGGCGGCGGCCAGCGTCACCTGCGCGACGCCCAGGCCGGCGATCCGCGCGGCTGCCTCCGGGTCCCCGTTGACGTCCCAGGGGTAGACGAACGCCGACGTCTTCACGCGTCCTCCTCCAGCAGCGCGCAGCCGCGCTCGATCACCTCGGAGAGCTGCTTGAGGTGCTCCTCCGCCGGTTCGTGCAGCGGTGGCCGGACCTCGCCCACGTCGAGGCCGCGCAGCCGCACGCCGGCCTTGACCAGGGAGACGGCGTAGCCGCGGCCCAGGGCGCGCAGTTCGACGAACGGCCGGTAGAAGCCGTCGAGCAGGCGGTGCACGGTGGCCCGGTCACCGGTTTCCAGGGCGCGGTGGAAGGCGAGGGCGATCTCCGGGACGAAGCAGAACACGGCGGAGGAGTAGAGCGTGATGCCGATGCCGCGGTAGGCGAGCTGGGTCAGCTCGGCGGTCGGCAGCCCGTTGAAGTAGAGGAAGTCGCCGGGGACCTCGCCGCGGACGGCGCTGACGGTCCGCTGCATCAGGTCCAGGTCGCCGAGTCCGTCCTTGAGCCCGATGATCCCGTCCGTGCGGGCGAGTTCGACGACGGTGCCGGGTGTGAACACGGCGTTGTCGCGCTGGTAGACGACGACCGGCAGCTCGGTGGCCGCCGCGAGCTCCCGGTAGTGCCGCAGCAGTCCCTCCTGCCCGGCGACGACGAGGTACGGCGGCATGGCGAGCAGACCATCCGCTCCGGCGCGGGCCGCGAGGCGCGCGAAGCGCACGGCGAGCGCGGTCCCGTATCCGGCGCCGGCCACTACGGGGACCCGTCCCGCGGTCTCCTCGACCGCCGCCGCCACACACGCCTCGTACTCCTCGGGGGTGAGCGCGTGGAACTCTCCGGTGCCGCAGCACGCGAAGACCGCGGCGGCGCCGGCCTCCACGCCGCGGCGGACATGGGCGCGGTAGACGTCGAGGTTCACGGAGCCGTCGGGTCCGTAGGCGGTGACCGGGAAGAACAGCGGCCCGCTGGGGACGCTGAGCCGGTCGGGGAGCGGTGCTGACGTCACGGGCTCTCCAAGGTATATATTTATGATTTGCGTCCACATTCCTGAACATCTTCACGCTAAGACGCCCCCTTGGGGGCGGTCAAGCGCACCAACACCCATCACACCAGCGGATTTCCCGCATCCGCCGCAGACTTGACGCACCGGAGGCCCGCTCCTTAGCGTGTCCACGCATGTGAATGACGTGCATGCATGCGGCCACTCACTCAAGGAGACCCGAGGATGCCCGCTCCCCGCACCGTTCTGCTCACCGGCGCCGCAGGCGGCCTCGGCACCCTGATGCGGGAGTTGCTCCCGAAGTACGGCTACCGGCTGCGCCTGCTCGACCTGCGCCCCGTCGAGGGCGAACCGGACGCGATCACCGCGGACCTCGCCGACAAGGAGGCCCTGCGCGAGGCCGTGCGCGGTGTCGACGCGATCGTCCACCTCGCGGGCATCTCCCTGGAAGCCCCGTTCGAGAAGATCCTCAAGGCGAACATCGAGGGCACCTACAACCTGTACGAGGCCGCGCGCCAGGAGGACATCGGGCGGATCGTCTTCGCCTCCTCCAACCACGCGGTCGGCTTCACCCCCCGCCCCCGGGGCGACGACCCGCTGATCCCGATCGACACCCCGCGCCGCCCGGACACCTTCTACGGGCTGTCCAAGTCCTTCGGCGAGGACCTCGCGCAGTTCTACTGGGACAAGCACGGCGTCGAGACCGTCTCGGTGCGCATCGGCTCCTGCTTCCCCGAGCCCACCAGCGTGCGGATGCTCTCCGTCTGGATGAGCCCCGCGGACGGAGCGCGCCTGTTCCACGCGGCCCTGACCGCCGAGAACGTCGGCCACACCGTCGTCCACGGCTCCTCCGCCAACACCCGCCTGTGGTGGGACCTGTCCAGCGCACGCGCCCTCGGCTACGAACCGCAGGACGACTCCGAGCCGTACGCGGCGAAGCTGGTCGCCGAGCACGGTGAACTCGACCCGGCCGATCCGGCCCACGCCTGCCTGGGCGGCCACTTCGTGACCGACCCCCCGATCTGGCCCTACTGACCGAAAGCAGGGGGCGGGCGGGCACCGAACGGGCCCGCCCGCCGCCGCGTTCGGGCGCACGGGCCGCCCGGTCCCACACGCCGCCGCGCAACCTCGCAGGTCCGCGCCGGGCACACCACGAGCCGAACGGGCGCACCCGGGCAGCATCGGGCATGCAACAGGCCTGGTCAGTGCCGCACCGCCGCTGTAGAACTTCCCCCAAGGGCCCCACCGGGCCCGAACGGGCAGCGCAGCATCACCGAAGGCAGGTGTCGGCCATGGGCACGAGGACGGCGGAGGAACGCCAGCGGGAGATCGTGCGGGCCGCGCGCGCCGCCGGATCGGTCGACGTCACCGCGCTCGCCGCCCAACTGGGCGTGGCCAGGGAGACCGTACGACGGGATCTGCGCGCCCTGGAGGACCACGGCCTGATCCGCCGCACCCATGGCGGCGCCTACCCCGTGGAGAGCGCCGGCTTCGAGACGACGCTCGCCTTCCGCGCCACCAGCCATGTGCCCGAGAAGCGGCGGATCGCGACCGCCGCGGCCGAACTGCTCGGGGACGCCGAGACGGTCTTCGTCGACGAGGGCTTCACCCCGCAGCTCATCGCCGAGGCACTGCCCAGGGGCCGCCCGCTGACCGTGGTCACCGCCTCCCTGCCGGTCGCGGGCGCGCTCGCCGAGGCCGACGGCTTCTCCGTGCTGCTGCTCGGCGGCCGGGTGCGCTCCGGCACGCTGGCGACCGTCGACCACTGGACGACCAAGATGCTCGCCGGCTTCGTCGTCGACCTCGCCTACATCGGCGCCAACGGCATCTCCCGGGAACACGGTCTGACCACACCCGACCCCGCCGTCGGCGAGGTCAAGGCGCAGGCGGTGCGGGCCGCGCGGCGCACCGTCTTCGCGGGCGTGCACACCAAGTTCGGAGCGGTCAGCTTCTGCCGGTTCGCGGAGATCGGCGCGCTGGAGGCGATCGTCACGAGCACGCTGCTCCCCGCGGCGGAGGCGCACCGCTACTCACTGCTGGGCCCGCAGGTCATCCGCGTCTGAGGAGCGGGCCGGCCCCGCGCACCGGAGAGCCGACCGGCGCTCCGCGGTCCATACCCGCACCCATCTGCGCCCCATACATCCGTATATGCACCCCTATCTTCAGGAGCGATCCATGCGAACCCAGAGCCGACGGAGGCCGCGAGCCACACTCGCCGCGGCCGCCGCAGGGACGCTGCTCGCCCCGCTGCTCTCCGGCTGCTGGGTCGGTGCGGGCGGGTCCGGGTCCGGCGGCGACTCCCTCAACGTCCTGATGGTCAACAACCCCCAGATGGTCGAGCTCCAGAAGCTCACCGCCGCCCACTTCACCAAGGACACCGGCATCGAGGTCAACTTCACCGTCCTGCCGGAGAACGACGTCCGCGACAAGATCAGCCAGGACTTCGCCAACCAGGCGGGCCAGTACGACGTGGCCACCCTGTCCAACTACGAGATACCCATCTACGCCCGCAACGGCTGGCTGCACGAGATGGACTCCTACGTCGCGCGGGACCCGGGCTACGACGAGCAGGACGTCCTCAAGCCCATGCGCGAGTCGCTGACCGGCGACGACGGCAAGCTCTACGGCCAGCCGTTCTACGGCGAGTCCTCCTTCCTCATGTACCGCAAGGACGTGTTCGCCGCGCAGGGCCTGACGATGCCCGAGCACCCCACCTGGACGCAGATCGCCGACCTCGCCGCCCGCGCTGACGGCGCCGAGCCCGGCATGAAGGGCATCTGCCTGCGCGGACTGCCCGGCTGGGGCGAGGTCATGGCCCCGCTGACGACCGTGGTGAACACCTTCGGCGGCACCTGGTTCGACGAGGACTGGACGGCGCGGCTCGACTCCCCCGAGTGGGAGAAGGCGACGAAGTTCTACGTCGGCCTGGTACGTGAGCACGGCCAGTCCGGCGCCGCCCAGTCCGGCTTCGCCGAATGCCTGAACAACATGACCCAGGGCAAGGTCGCCATGTGGTACGACGCCACGTCCGCGGCCGGCTCCCTGGAGTCCGCCGACTCCCCCGTCCGGGGCAAGGTCGGCTACGCCCCCGCGCCCGTGGAGCGGACCGAGTCCTCCGGCTGGCTCTACACCTGGGCCTGGGGCATCCAGAACGCCTCCCGCAACACCGACAAGGCCTGGCAGTTCGTCTCCTGGGCCTCCGGCAAGGAGTACGAGCAGTTGGTCGGCGACAAGGTCGGCTGGTCCGACGTACCCGCGGGCAAGCGGGCGTCGACGTACCGGAACGCCGACTACCGCAAGGAGGCCGCCGCCTTCCAGGAGATGACGAAGGAGGCCATCGAGGGAGCGCGTCCGCGTGACCCCGGTGTGCAGCCGCGCCCCGCGCCCGGCATCCAGTTCGTCGGCATCCCCGAGTTCACCGACCTCGGCACCAAGGTCTCCCAGGAGATCAGCGCGGCCGTCGCCGGACGCCAGTCCGTCGACGAGGCCCTGAAGAAGTCCCAGCAGCTCGCCGAGCGCATCTCCGAGGAGTACGAGGGACGATGACCGCCACCACCACGGCCCCCGTGGCCTCCCCGTCCGCGCCCGCCGGGCGGCGCGAACCGTCGGCCCGGCTGCGCGCCTGGGCGACCCGCGCCCCGCTGCTGCCCGCCCTGATCTTCATGATCGCCGTGACCCAGCTGCCGTTCGTGGCCACGCTGGTGATCTCCTTCTTCGACTGGAACTCCCTTTATCCCGACGCCCGCCGCTTCACCGGCCTCGACAACTACCGGCAGGTCCTGACCGACGCCGACCTGCGCAGCTCGGTGTGGACGACGGTGCTGCTGACGGTGACCGTCGTGCTGGTCAGCCTGGTCCTCGGCCTGCTGCTGGCGCTGCTGCTGGACCGCCGGTTCAAGGGCCGGAGTGTCGTCCGGACGCTGCTGATCGCGCCGTTCCTCGTCGTCCCCGTCGCGGCGGCGCTGCTGTGGAAGCACGTCCTGTACAACCCCGAGTACGGCCTGTTGAACGGCCTGCTGCACTACGTCGGCGGACCGCAGCCGGACTGGATCTCCTCCACACCGCTGCTCGCGGTCGAGGCGTCCCTGGTCTGGCAGTGGACCCCGTTCATGATGCTGATCATCCTGGCCGGCCTGCAGAGCCGCGACCCCCAGCAGATCGAGGCCGCCCGGGTCGACGGCGCGAGCGACTGGCAGGTGTTCCGCCATCTCACCCTCCCGCACCTGCGCCGCTACCTGGAACTCGGCGCCCTGCTCGGCTCGATCTACATCGTCCAGAACTTCGACGCGGTGTTCACCATCACGTCCGGCGGGCTGGGCACGGCGAACCTCCCCTACACCGTCTACCAGAGCTTCTACCAGGCCCACGAGAACGGCCTCGCCTCGGCCGCGGGCGTGCTGGTGGTCATCGGCTCGATCATCATCGCGACCTTCGCGCTGCGCGTCGTGTCGTCCCTGTTCCGTGAGGAGGGGTCCCGCGCATGAGCGACACCGCCGTACGCGTCCGCCGCAAGGGCGTCGGCCTGGGCCTGGTGGCCTGGCTGGCCGGAATCGTCTTCTTCCTGCCCATCGCGTGGATGGCGCTGACGTCCTTCCACTCCGAGGCGGACGCCGCCACCAACCCGCCGTCCTTCACGGCCGCGCTCACCCTGGACGGCTACCGCGAGTTCTTCGGCACCGACGGCGGGGCGAGCCCCTGGCCGTCGCTGATCAACTCGACGGTGGCGTCGGTCGGCTCGACCGCGCTGGTGCTGCTGCTGGCACTCCCCGCCGCCTACGCGCTGTCCGTCCGCCGGGTGCGCAAGTGGACCGACGTCCTGTTCTTCTTCCTGTCCACGAAGATGCTGCCGGTCGTGGCGGGCCTGCTGCCCGTCTACCTGTTCGCCAAGAACGCCGGGCTGCTGGACAACGTCTGGCTGCTGGTCGTCCTGTACACCTCGATGAACCTGCCGATCGCGGTGTGGATGATGCAGTCGTTCCTGGCCGAGGTGCCCGTGGCGGTGATCGAGGCCGCCCGGGTGGACGGCGCCCGGCTGCCCACGGTCCTGGCCCGGGTGATCGCCCCGATGGCTCTGCCCGGCATCGCCGCGACCGCGCTGATCTGCTTCATCTTCAGCTGGAACGAGCTGCTGTTCGCCCGGGTCCTGACCGGGGTGGTGGCCGAGACCGCGCCCGTCTTCCTGACCGGCTTCATCACCAGCCAGGGGCTGTTCCTGGCGAAGGTGTGCGCCGCGTCGCTCGTCATCTCCCTGCCGGTGCTCGCCGCGGGGTTCGCCGCCCAGGACAAGCTGGTCCAGGGCCTGTCGTTGGGAGCCGTGAAATGAAGGCCGCCGTCATCGAGTCCGTGGGCCGGGCCGTCGTCGCCGAGGTCCCGGACCCGACGCCGGGCCCGCGCGAGGTCGTCGTGGAGGTCGCCGCGTGCGGCCTGTGCGGTACGGATCTGCACATCCTCCAGGGCGAGTTCGCGCCGAAGCTGCCGATCGTGCCCGGACACGAGTTCGCGGGCGAGGTCGTGGCCGTGGGCGCCCAGGTCACCGAGGTGTCGCGGGGCGACCGGGTCGCGGTGGACCCGTCGCTGTACTGCCACGAGTGCCGGTACTGCCGCACGGGCCACAACAACCTCTGCGAGCGGTGGGCCGCGATCGGCGTGACCACGGCGGGCGGCGCCGCGCAGTACGCGGTGGCACCGGTGGCGAACTGCGTGAAGCTCCCCGAGCACATCCGCACCCAGGACGCCGCCCTGGTCGAGCCGCTGTCCTGCGCGGTGCGCGGCTACGACGTCCTGCGCTCCCGGCTGGGATCCCATGTGCTGATCTACGGCTCGGGCACGATGGGCCTGATGATGCTGGAGCTGGCCAAACGCACGGGCGCGGCGAGCGTGGACATGGTGGACGTGAACCCGGCCCGCCTGGAGACCGCGCGGCGGCTCGGTGTCTCGGCGTCCGCGGCGAACGCCGACGAGCTGGACCGTCCGCAGGGCTGGGACGTGGTCGTCGACGCGACGGGCAACGCGGCGGCGATCCAGGACGGTCTGGACCGGGTGGCGAAGGCCGGCACGTTCCTCCAGTTCGGTGTGGCCGACTACGCGACCCGTGTCACGATCGACCCGTACCGGATCTACAACCAGGAGATCACCATCACCGGCTCGATGGCGGTCCTGCACAGCTTCGAGCGGGCCGCCGAACTCTTCGCGGCGGGCGTCCTCGACCCCGAGGTCTTCATCAGCGACCGGCTGCCCCTGACCAGCTATCCGCAGGCCCTGGACCAGTTCGCGGCGGGCGTCGGCAGGAAGATCGTCGTGGTCCCGTAGGCACCCGGGCGGCGCAAAATCCGGTGGGCCCGGGCACGCCCCGGGCCCTAACCTGCCGTCCATGCCGCAACCCCATGGATTCCGGTACGAGACGCACACGTCCGGCACCGTCGTCATCACCCACCACAACCGGCCCGCCGGGACCCTGCGCGGCCCCCGGGCCGCCCGCTTCCTGGCCGAGGTCGACGCCGGCGACCCGCAGCTGGTCATGGCCCGCTGGACCGGAAACTACCGGCGGGGCAACGAGCGCTCGGCCCGGGAGCACCCCCGCAACCGCCGGTGACCCGATCGGCGTCCGGTAAGGGAACGGTAAAGCGGCGCCGGTCGTTCACCCGGCATGACAGCTATGACCCCCGGCTCGAACATCCCTCTCCCCACCGCCCGTGTGACGGTGGACGTCGCCGCCCCGGTGCGGCTCGACGTATCGGGCCTGCTGCTCACCGCCGACGGCAAGGTGCGCTCCGACGACGACTTCATCTTCTACAACCAGCCCGCCGGCCCCGGTGTGACCTACCGCTCGGGAGGCGGCGCCGCCCCCGACGCCATCACGGTGGACACCACCGCCCTGCCCCCGGGCATCGAGAAGATCGTCGTCACCGCGAGCCCGGACGCCGCGGGCCAGACCTTCCAGGGCGTCGAACCGACGGCCACGATCCGCAACGCGGACGACAACGGCGTCCTGGCCACGTTCACACCCCCGCAGCTCGGCACCGAGACGGCACTCGTGGTCGTGGAGATCTATCTGCGCAACGGCGCCTGGAAGGCCCGCGCGGTGGGCCAGGGATACGCCGACGGTCTGGCCGGCATCGCCACCGACTTCGGTGTCAGCGTGGAGGAGCCCGCCCCGCCGGCCGCCCCGCAGCAGCCGCTGACCCCGCCTCCGGCCCCGGTGCAGCCCCCGGCGGCCCCGCCCGCCCCCGCCGTGGACCCGCGCCTGGCCGCTCCCCCGGCCCCGCCCGTCCCGCCGGCCCCCGCGCCCGGCGCCGGGAAGATCAACCTCGACAAGGGCCGGGTCAGCCTCCAGAAGAACCAGACCGTCTCCCTGATGAAGGGCGGCCGCCCGCTGCTCTCCCAGGTCAAGATGGGCCTCGGCTGGGAGCCCGCGTACCGCGGCAAGGACATCGACCTGGACGCCTCCGTCATCGCGTACGGCCCGCAGCGCAACCACATCGACAGCTGCTACTTCGGCAAGCTCCAGATCGTGGGCGGCTCGATCCGCCACTCCGGTGACAACCTCACCGGTGAGGGCGGTGGCGACGACGAGGTGATCACCGTCGACCTCGGCCGGCTCCCGCAGGAGGTCAGCGGCCTGGTCTTCACCGTGAACTCCTTCTCCGGCCAGAAGTTCACCGAGGTCGCCAAGGCCTACTGCCGGCTGATGGACGCCGCCACCGGCGAGGAGCTGGTCCGCTTCGACCTCACCAACGCCGAGGCGCAGACCGGCGTGATGATGGCCAAGCTGATCCGTCAGTACTCCGGCGAGTGGGAGATGACCGCGATGGGCGACTTCGTCAAGGCCCGCACGGTCCGCAACATGGTCAAGCCCGCCGCCCAGGCCCTCTGAGGTCCGCGACGGCCGACGGCCCTGCCCCGCACCGGAGTGCGGGGCAGGGCCGTGCCGCCGTTCACGAGGGGGTCACCGCCGCTGCCGCTTCCACGGCCCCGTGACGGCGAGCATGATGCCGGGCTCCTGGATGTTGGCGTAGAGCGTCTTTCCGTCGGGTGAGAACGTCACGCCGGTGAACTCGCTGTACTCGGGCTCCTCCTCGGTGCCGATGTTCAGCTCGTTGCGTGCGACGGGGTACGTCCGGCCGCTGTCGGTCGCCCCGAACAGATGCTGGACGCCCTCTCCGTCCTCGGCGATGATCAGGCCGCCGTACGGCGAGACGGTGATGTTGTCGGGGCCGTCGAAGGCGCCGTCCGCCGAGGGGTCGGGGTTCACGCCCAGCAGGACCTTCAGGGTGAGCGTGCGGCGCTTGGGGTCGTAGAACCAGACCTGGCCGTCGTGCCGGGCGGGGCTCTCCTCACGGGCGTAGGAGGAAACGAGGTACGCGCCGCCGTCCCCCCACCACATGCCCTCCAGCTTCCGGGCGCGGGTGACCTCGCCGGGCCCGAACTGCTCGCGCACGGGGACCGTCCTCGCGTCCCGGTCGGGGACGTCGACCCAGTCGACGCCGTAGACGGTGCCGACCTTGGTGGCCCGGGCGAGGTCGTCGACGAAGCGGCCGCCGGAGTTGTAGCACTTGGGCGCCTGGAGGACACCGGCGTCGTCGGCGAGGGCGCGGAACCTGCGGGGGCCGTGCTCGAAGCCCTTCGGCGGGGTCCAGCGGTAGAAGAGGCCGTTGGGCTCGTCGGCGTCCTCGGTGAGGTAGGCGTGGCCGCGCTTCGGGTCGATGACGACGGCCTCGTGCTCGTAGCGGCCGAAGAACTTCAGCGGCTCCGGGACGCGGTTGGCGCGCCGGTCGCCGGGGTCGACCTCGAAGACGTAGCCGTGGTCCTTGGTCATGCCGTTCTCGCCGGCCCGGTCGGCGTTCTCCTCGCAGGTCAGCCAGGTGCCCCACGGGGTGCTGCCGCCGGCGCAGTTGTTGGCGGTGCCGGCGATGCCGACCCACTCGGCGACCCGGCCGTCGGGGCGCACCTCGACGACGGTGCAGCCGCCGGGAGCGGCGGGGTCGTAGACCAGGCCCTCGGCGAGCGGGACGGGGTGCTCGTGGTCGGAGCGGGGGCCGTCCATCTCGTGGTTGTTGACCAGGAGCGTGGTGCCGCGCGGGCCGTCGAAGGCGGCGGTGCCGTCGTGGTCGGCGGGGGTGAACTCGCCCGACTCCAGCCTGGTCCGGCCCGCGTGGGTGAGGATCCGGTACGAGAACCCGGCGGGCAGCGCGAGGATGCCGTCGGGGTCCGGCAGCAGTGGACCGTAGCCGAGGCCGCCGTGCCCGGCCGGGGACACGTCGTCGGCGGTCTCCGTCTCCGTGGACGCGAGGGCGCCCGGCGCGGTGGCGAGGACGCCGACGCTGCCCGCCAGGGCCACCCCGGCCCCGGTGATCACGGTGGTTCTGGCGAAGTCCCTGCGGGTGAACGACATACTGTCTCCTGTGACGGGGGAAGTGCCGTGGACGGCGGACCTCGGTGCGGCCACACGGTCGCGCCCGGGGCTGAACACCGGTTGAACTCCCGGCGACTTCACCGCACCCGCTTCCGTGAATCCGTACGCCGCGCGCGCCGGAACCGGCCGCCTCGCCGCGCCCGGCCCGCCCGTCGCGGGAACCGGGACGCCGTCAGCCGCCCTGCTGGGACCGTGCCTTGAACGCGGCCTTGCGGGCCTCCTTCGCGATCTTCCGGTCGGGGTGGATGCGCCCCATCGCCTCCAGGACGTCGGCGGTGGCCGGGTGGTCGACCCGCCAGGCCGCCGCGAAGAAGCCGCTGTGCTGCCGCGCCAGACCCTCGACGAGGGCGCGCAGTTCCTCGGAGTTGCCCTCGGCGGCGAGCTGGGCGGCCAGCGTGTCCACGGTGAGCCAGAACACCATCGCCTCGGACGGGGGCGGTACGTCCGTGAACCCGTGCTCGGTCAGCCAGACCCGGGCGAGACCGCCGAGTTCGGCGTCGTCGAGGACCTCGCGCAGGGCGGGTTCGGCGTCGGGGCCGAGCAGCGACAGGGCCTGCTGGCAGCGCAGTCGGCGCAGCGGGGCGCCGGTGTCGCCGCCGCGCGCGGCCGACAGCAACTCCCGTGCGGCGACGAGCGGTCGGTGGCGGGCCAGCCACTGTTCGATCTCGGCCTGCGCGGCGGCCGGCCCGTAGCCGGCCGTGCCGTCGAGCAGCGCGTCGGCACCCTTGTCGGCCAGGTCGCCGACGGCGGGCGCGTCGAAGCCAGCCTCCAGCAGCCGGGCGCGCAGCCCGTACAGGCCGAGCGCAGTGAGCCGGACCATGCCGTAGCGGGAGACGTCGGTGTCGTCGACGGCGGCCGGCTCCTCGTCGGCGTCGGCCATCAGCGCCTCGTCGACCGGCTGGTACTCCACCAGCCCCACCGGCTCCAGCATCCGGAACCGGTCGTCGAGCTTCATCATCGCGTCGGAGACCTGCTCCAGCACGTCGTTCGTGGGCTCGGCCATGTCGCCGGGCACGATCACGGACGCCGCGAGGGCGGGCAGCGGAACGGGCGTCCGGCCGGCGCCGTCCTCGCTGACGGTCATCAGGTAGAGGTTGCCGAGCACGCCGTCGAGGAAGTCGGACTCGGCCTGCGGGTCCCAGTCCAGCGAGGAGAAGTCGACCCGGCCGCTGTCGTCCAGCGCGCCGACCAGGTCGTCGAGGTCGGGCACGCTCGCGTCGTCGAGCACCGTCTCCAGGGCGGTCAGCCACACGCCGAGCACGTCGTGCGGCGAACCGCCGGTGAGCAGGGCCGTCCCGGCGCCCGTGGTGACCGTGCCGGCCTCCTCGTCGAGGATCTCGACGAGCCCGGTGTCGACGGCCACCCGCCAGGCCTCGCTCGCCAGCGCCGCGGCGTCGTCCCCGGCGAGCCCGAGCACCTCGGCCGCGGCGGGCAACTGATCGTCGACGAGTCCGCCGCCGGTCTCGACGCGGGTGTCGGGCCCGGCCCAGCGGGCGAGCCGCGCGGCCCGGGACAGCAGGGGCGTGGACAGCGCGTCCCGCGCCAGCTCCGCTTCGGAGGTCGGCAGCACCGGCGGAAGGGGGGAGCTGTCAGACATCGGGGGGTCTCCTCGGGCGATGTTCGTCTCAGCCGCTCAGCCTAGACGGATTTCCACCCATGCCGCCCGGTTCATCTCCTGGCCGGGCCCCGTACATGGCCGAAACCTTGACAACTGGCCCGAGCAGGCTGGAAATTGACGCGCGTAGAAGTGGGGGGACAAGTGTTCACCGTCACCGCGGTCTCTACGCGCGTCACACCTTTGTCCGTGCCTCACCCTCGTCCCGGCGCCCATGTACGTCCCCGGAGGGATCCCGTTGCCGAGCAAGTCTTCCGCGCGTCTCGCCGCGCTCACCGTCGCCGCCGTGTGCTCCGCGGCGTCCACCGTCGTCCTCACGTCGCCCGCGCACGCCGACACCGTGCGCATCCGTGACATCCAGGGCACCACCCGGACATCTCCGTACGCCGGTCAGCAGGTCACGGACGTGACCGGAATCGTCACCGGCGTGCGCACCTACGGATCGTCGAGAGGTTTCTGGATCCAGGACCCGTCCCCGGACGGCGACGCGGCCACCAGCGAGGGCGTTTTCGTCTTCACCAGCTCCACCCCGAAGGTCGCCGTCGGCGACGCGGTGACGGTCTCGGGCACGGTCACGGAGTTCGTCCCGGGCGGCGCCGCCTCCGGCAACCAGTCCCTCACCGAGATCACCCGCCCGACGGTCACCGTCGTGTCCGCCGGCAACCCGGTCCCGGCTCCGGCGGTGATCGACGCCCGCTCCGTGCCGTCCCGCTACACCCCGGCCGGCGACACCGCCGCGAACGGCTCGGTCAACGGCCTCACGCTGCGGCCGTCGAAGTACGCCCTGGACCTCTACGAGTCCCTGGAGGGCATGAACGTCCGGGTCGCCGACGTCCGCGTGGTCGGCGCCACCGACCCGTTCACGGAGCTGTGGGTCACCGTCAAGCCGAGGGAGAACACCAGCGGCCACGGGGGCGCGGTCTACGGCTCGTACACCGCGCAGAACACCGGCCGCCTCCAGATCCAGTCCCTCGGCCCGGTCGCGGACTTCCCGGACGCGAACGTCGGCGACTCCCTGGAGGGCGCCACCACCGGCCCGCTGGACTACAACCAGTTCGGCGGCTACACGCTGGTCGCCAACGAGATCGGCGCCCTGGAGCGGGGCGGCCTGGAGCGCGAGACGACCCGCGAGCCGCGCCGGGGCGAGCTGGCGGTGGCGACCTACAACGTGGAGAACCTCGACCCGTCCGACGCCACCTTCGACGAGCACGCCGCGGCGATCGTGCACAACCTGCGCTCGCCCGACATCGTGTCCCTGGAGGAGATCCAGGACAACAACGGAGCGCAGAACGACGGTACGGTCGCCGCCGACCTGACGGTGACCGCGCTGATCGACGCGATCGTCGCGGCGGGCGGCCCGGCCTACGAGTGGCGTTCGGTCGACCCCGTCGACAACGCCGACGGCGGCGAGCCGGGCGGCAACATCCGCCAGGTGTTCCTGTTCGACCCGGAGCGGGTGTCCTTCACGGACCGTGCGGGCGGCGACGCGACGACGCCCGTCGGGGTCACCGAGGTGCGCGGCAAGGCGCGGCTGACCGCCTCCCCGGGCCGGATCGACCCGGCGGACACGGCGTGGACGAACAGCCGCAAGCCGCTGGTCGGCGAGTTCGTCTTCCGGGGTGAGACGGTCTTCGTGATCGCCAACCACTTCAACTCCAAGGGCGGCGACCAGAGTCTGACCGCGCAGTACCAGCCGCCGGCGCGCAGCTCGGAGACCCAGCGCCGCCTCCAGGCGACCGCGGTGAACACCTTCGTCAAGGAGATCCTGGACGCGCAGCGCAACGCGGACGTCGTCGCGCTCGGCGACATCAACGACTTCGAGTTCTCCGCCACCACCGAGGTCCTGGAGGGCGACGGCGAGCTGTGGTCGGCCGTCAAGTCGCTGCCCCGGCGCGAGCGCTACTCGTACGTCTACCAGGGCAACAGCCAGGTGCTGGACCAGATCCTGATCAGCCCGTCGATCCGGCGCGACTGCGACTTCGAGTACGACAGCGTGCACATCAACGCCGAGTTCCACGACCAGATCAGCGACCACGACCCGCAGGTACTGCGCTTCCGTCCGTAGCAGACCCCGGTCAGGGCCGGCTGAAGACCTCCTTCAGCCAGCCCTGCCAGGCGGTCTCGGCGGCCTCGCCGTCGGCGTCCGGGGCGAAGTCGTGCACCGTCATGCCGACCGTGTGGCCCCAGTGGTTGCGCCCGAAGAAGCGGATCATCGCGTCCGGGGTGCGCAGACCGATGAAGTACTCGTTGCGGTAGTCGACGACGGCGTCGACCGGCCGGCCCCCGGGCCCGTGCGCCTGGATCCGCGCGCCCTCGGTGGTGTCCTCGGTCAGGCCCAGGGCCCGGGCGACCGCGGTGAGCGCGCCGGGTGCCCTGGCGGCCTCGGGGGCGGCGTCGAAGGTGGCGAAGCCGACGACCGGACGGCCGCCGAAGCGCGTCAGGTACTCGCGCAGGGTGTGCAGATAGAAGTCGGTGTGGTGGCCGGCGCCGTCGTACTGGTTGTCCCAGTCGTCGACGAAGATCCCGCTGTGCACGTACCGCACCCAGGCGCGCCGGCCCTCGTCACGCGGTTCGACGGTGTAGTCCAGCTGGTTGGCGGACTGCTCGGCGATGCCGTCGACGTCCTCGACGCGGTTGGTGTAGCGGTGCGGCGGGTCCCACACGGTGACCTTCGACCCGAAGGGGCCCCGGCCGCCCTCGCGCGGCTCGGGCGCCTCCATCGGCCACAGCCAGCCGCCGGTCCCGGCGGTCACGGCCTCCCACACCTGCTGGGGCGGGGCGTCGACCTCGAACTCTCGGGCGATCTCGAATTCCTTGGACATCATGGGCTCCTGGGCTCTAACTCTCGGGGGTCTCGGGCTTGACCGTGGGATGGACAGCGACGACGATCCGGTGGTCCCGGCCGGCCTCGGCATCGGGGGCGTCGTACTTGCGGATCAGCGCGCCGACGCCGGCCGTCAGCTCCTCGATGAACGCGGCCCGGTCGGCCGCCGAGGCGAACCGCACCTCGCCGTCGAGCGCGTAGGTCGCGAGCCGCTTGCGGGCCTTCGCCGCGCCGGTGATCAGCGTGCCGACGTCCCGCACGAGCCGCGCGCCGAGCGCGAGCAGCCAGCGCGCGGACAGCTGGTCCCGGAAACGGTCCGGGTCCGGCTGCACCGCGGCCAGGGCCAGCGGCGAGATCACGTACGACGCGGCGGTCGCCCGCATCAGCCGCTCGGTGACGTTGCCCTTGCGGCGCTCCCCCGCCAGCTCGACCAGGCCGTGCCGCTCCAGCGCCTTGAGGTGGTAGTTCACCTTCTGCCTGGGCAGCCCGACCTTTCCGGCCAGCATGGCGGCCGACGCGGGGCCGGCCGCCAGCTCGGCGAGCAGCCGGGCCCGGGTGGGGTCCAGGGAGACGGCTGCGGCCTCGGGGTCCTCGATCACGGTCACGTCCAGCATGGCCCCCACACTCTCACCGAAAACTTTTTTTGTCCAGGAGGCCAGAGTTTTCGGTGAGCGGCGTCCTCCGGCGCGTCATCCGGGCACGAGACCGACGGCACGGGTGTAGCGGGCGGCCGAGAAGCCCTTCGCTCCGGGGAGCGTCCGCACCCGCCGGGTGCGGAGACTGCCTCGTCGCAGGACCGCTCGCTCTCCCACCGGGAGTGGTGCATGGGGGTGGTTCGTGCTCGGCGGCGTCGGCCGCGGAGTGCGCCTCGGCGGCCCGTGCGGACGTCGTGGGCGAGCAGTCCGGCGGCGGGCCGCGGGCGGCGCTCCCGGGTGCGGGCCACGGCCTCCATGGTCCGCCGCCGCCGCTCGGGGGTGCCGACGCGCCAGGTGCTGAAGAAGGGAGCCGTGGCGTCGGGGCGGGTGAGCTCCGGGGGGTGTCTGTGCCGCGGGTCGTGTCGGTCTCCGCCGAAGGCTGGTCGGTCACCGCACCGACCAGCCTTCGGCCTCGACCGGACCTCAGGTCAAGGGCGCCCGGTGGGGCCGCCCCGTACCGCGTCACCGCCGGTGGCGCCGCCGCTGCACGACCATCGCCGCCGCCACCGCCGCGGCACCGGCCACCAGCACCGGCCGCGGATGCAACCGCGCCGCCCGCACGGCCGTGCGCACGGGCTGCGGCGCGACCTGCTCGACCGCTCGGCCGGCCCGCGCCGCCTTGTTCTGCACGGTGCCGCCGGCCTGCGCCGCCCGGCCCTGAAGTGTGTGCCCGGCCTGCCCCGCCCGGCCCTCGATCGTGTGCCCGGCCCGGCCCGCCGTGCCCTGGAGGGCGTGGCCGGCCCGACCGGCGCGGCCCTGGAGGGCGTGGCCGGCCCGGCTCGCCCTGCCCTGGACCGCGTGTCCCGCCTGGGCGGCGCTGCTGCGCAGCTGGACGGTCAGCGCGCCCGCCTTGTCGCGCAGGTCGGCGGCCCGGGTCATCGCCCGGCCCTTCACATCCGCCCTGGCCGCCAACTGATCGACGGTGTCGCCCAGTTGGCTGCGGGTGCGCTCGATCTGCCGGCGCAGCTCGTCGGGTCCCTTGGCCCCGCCCGCGCCGTGCTTCGTCCTGTCCGTCATCGGTGTGCCCTTTCCCTGATCTCCTCGACATCGGCCCTGACGCCGCCGAGGGTCTCCTCGGGCGTGGGGGGTGCCGCCCGGCGCGGTCGGGCGCGGCCGCTCGCGGCGAGCACGCCGGCGAGCGCGAAGAGCACCGCCGTGACGATGAGCGCCGCGGCCCGGACGGGCAGCGTCAGCGAGAGGGCGGCGGTGGCCGTGGCGGCGAGGGTAAGCGGTCCGGCGTGCGCGACGGCGCCGGCGGCGCCGATCAGTCCGCCGCCGCGGCCCGCGCGCCGGCGCTGCTGCGCGAGTTCCTCGTCGGCGAGGTCCGCTTCCTGCCGCACGAGCCGGGAAGGCTGTCCGGTTGCCCGGCCCACGAGTTCGCCCACCGAGTGACGCTCGTCGCGCACGGGCTCGGCGTCCGGGATCCCGGTCACGGTGTCCGCCTCCTCTCGGTTCGAAACATCCGGGTACCCGGGCCGGTCCGCCCTACCCCTGGCCCGCGCCGCCGCCGGGTTCGCCGGGCCGGTCGACTCCGGATCCGGTCGGGCCGGGCCGGGCCGGCAACAGGGCGGCCTCCGCGACGGGTTCGGGCGCGCCGGGACCGCCGGACGCGGCGAAACCGGGCGGCGCGGGGCACCGCCGCGGGCCGCCGTGACGCGCCTCCCGCTCCCGGCCGTCCGTCCGTCCAGGCGCCGCGGCAGGGGCACGGAGGCCGCCCGCCCGCGCAGCAGGGGGCCGGCGCGTACCAGCCGGGCCGTCCCCGGCCGGCGCCGCCGCACCGCGGGCACAGGGGCCGACGGTCGCCGAGCGCATCACTGACGGGCGGGCCGGAAACCGCGCACGGCACCTCGGGCGCCGCGCCCGACAACATCGCAGCGATGCTTAGCAATACGTCGTAGAAGATTTAAGTGGAGCTGTACGATCGCGGCGCCGACACTACTCCCATGACGAACCTCGCCGCCTCTCCCGCCGCCCCCTTCGGACGCGTCCTGTGCGCGATGGTCACGCCGTTCACCGCCTCGGGCGCGCTCGACGTCGACGGCGCGCAGCGGCTCGCCGACCGGCTGGTGACCGAGGGCTGCGACGGCCTGGTGCTCAACGGGACCACCGGCGAGTCGCCGACCACGTCGGACGCCGAGAAGACGGCGCTCGTCCGGGCGGTCCGGGAGGCGGTCGGGAACCGGGCGTCCGTCGTCGCCGGGGTGGGCACCTCCGACACCCGGCACACGGTCGAGCTGCCGCTCCGGGCCGAGAAGGCGGGCGCGGACGGCGTACTCGTCGTCACCCCGTACTACAGCCTGCCTCCGCAGGACGCCGTCGAGGCGCACTTCCGTGAGGTGGCGGACGCCTCCGGGCTGCCGGTCGTCGTCTACGACATCCCGGGCCGCACCGGCACCCGCGTCGAGCCGGAGACGATGATCCGCCTCGCCGCGCACCCGCGGATCGTCGCGGTCAAGGACTGCTCCCACGACTTCCTCGGCACCCAGAAGGTCCTGTCGCGGACGGACCTCGCGTACTACGCGGGCTGCGACGAGCACAATCTCGCCCTCTACGCGGTGGGCGCGGCCGGCTGCGTCAGCACGGTGGCGAACGCGGTCCCCCGCCACATCCGCTCCGTGCTCGACGCGTTCGACGCGGGCGACACCGCGGGCGCGGCCCGCCGCCAGCGGCAGGTCATGCCGCTGGTCGAGGCGATGATGGCCGCGGGCCTGCCCGGCACGGTCACCGCCAAGGCCCTGCTGGCCGCGCTCGGCCTGCCCGCGGGCCCGGTCCGCCCGCCGCTGCGGCCCGCCGGCCGGGAGACGGCCGACGCGCTGCTGGCGGAGCACGGACGGCTCGCGGCCGCCGGCTGATCAGCGCGGCGCGAAGACCGGCCACCACCTCCGCCCCGGACCGGACGGGCCCTGCGCGTTGACCCCACTGAGGGGCACGACCCGCTCGCTGCCGACGGTCACCAGGACGAGCCGGGGCCGGTACGGCTCCGAACCCGGCGTCCGCTCCCAGGCGATGAGCCGCCGGTCGTCCGCCCAGGCCAGCAGTTCCGCCCCGCGCACCCTGGCGACCTCCTTGCCCGAGCGCGGATCGAGGATCGCCGAGTACGACGCGTCCTTGCGCTCCGCCGTCAGCCCGAGGGCGGCGAGCCGGCCGTCCGGGGACAGCCGCGCGGTGACGTCCGACCGGAGGTGCCGCTCGTCCACGGGCGCGGCGACCCGCTCGCCCGTCAGGTCGTAGAACCGCTGGAGTCCGTCCCGCCCGCCGATGAACTGCGTGTACACCAGCCGGGCGTCGTGGCTGAAGGCGAAGTCCTGGCGTGCGTTGATGTCGAGCGTCGCCGGGACCGCGCTCCAGCCGGCACCGCCGCCGCGCACGTCGGCGACGAGGAAACCGGTCCGGCTCGACCGGCCGAACCGCGAGATCCAGTCGGACCCTCCCCCGGCCCCGGCCGCCCTGTCGCGCAGATCCGGGTTCTCGTCGTAGGTCGTCGCGATCAGCTGCCTGCCGTCGTCGGAGAACGCGAGGCCGCCCGCGCCCTGCGGAGCCGGGATCCACCGCTCGACCTCCCCCGTCGCGAGGTCGAGCAGACCGATCCGCCGGGCGGGCAGGGCCCGTTCCAGCACGGCGGCGGTCCCCAGGCCGGGAGCGACGGCGACGAAGGACCACCTGCCGTCCTTCTCGTACCGGCCGGTTGCCGGGTCCAGCAGCCAGTAGGCGCGCTCCTCCACGCCGCGGACCTCGGTGCGCGCGACGACCTCGGTCGTGTAGTACGCGGCCAGCGCCGTGTCGCCCGCCGCGATCAGGTCGCGGGGCGGGGACTGGTCGGGGTGCGCGCTGGTCCCGGACCCGGCCGGCCGGCCGGCCGGGCGCACCTGCTCGTCGCCGGAGTCCAGCAGCGGCACCCCCACCGCGACGGCCACCGCGACGGCGGCGGCTCCGGCCAGCGAGGCCAGCCTGCGGGTGCGGCGGCGCCTGCGGACGGCGAGCACCCGGTCGGCGAACCGGGGGTCGGCGGGCCGCTGTTCGGCCGCCTGTTCGCGCAGCGAGTCGCGCACCAGTTCCTCGACGTTCACGGACGCACCTCCACGGGCGAGTTGTCACGGGACGGGCGCGGTCCGCGCTCGGCGCCGGGGCCGAGCGCGGTCAGTTCGGGCGCGAGGGCGCGCAGCCGGGCCAGCGAGCGATGGGTGGTGGACCGTACGGTGCCGACGGAGCAGCCGAGCAGCCGGGCCACCTCGGCCTCCGGGAGGTCCTCGAAGTAGCGCAGCACCAGCACGGTGCGCTGCCGGTCGGTGAGCCGGGCCAGCGCCTGCCGCAGTACCAGGCGCAGTTCCGCCGACGACGTGGTGTCGCGGCCGGCGGCCGGCTCGGGCGGGTCGGCGACGCTCAGTTCGCGGCGCGGCCACTTCAGCCGCCAGCGGCTGATCTGCTGCCGGTACAGGACCTGGCGGACGTACGCCTCCGGCTCCTCGATCCGGTGCCAGCGGCCGGCCGCTTTGATCAGCGCGTTCTGGAGCAGATCCTCGGCTGCGTGCCGGTCACCGCCGGACAGCAGGACCGCGGTCCTCAGCAGCGCCGACGAGCGGTTCGCCACGAATCTGCGGAAGTCCTCCTGCGCGTCGGCATCCATCGTCACCTTCTCTTCCCCGGGGCGGACCCGGTGCCCGGCCCCCACTCCCCTGTGACGCGCGGACCGGCCCGACGCTATGCCTGTGCGCCGAGATCTCCGTCACCGCCTCCCAAGCCGCCGCGAACCGCGGGGAACGAAGGCGGGGCCCGTACCGCGCGGGTGCGCGGTACGGGCCCCGGGCCCGGGGGGGGGGCGGCCGGTCAGCCCCAGATGTACTCGTCGCCGATCAGGCCCACGTGTTGCAGTACGTCCTCCATCGGGTCGTCGACCTGGCCGGTGTTGATCAGACCGACCCGCGGGCCGTTGTGCGAGGCCGTGTTGGTCTCGTCGGCGTGCGCGACACCGGCCGGAAGCCAGCACACGGCCGCCGCCGCGACCGCACCGGTCAGCCGGCGCGCCGCGCTCCTCGCCCGCTCTTTCGTCATTGATCTTCCTCGTCTCAGCGGTTCGGCATCTGATCGGACTCTGCGTCCACCCGTTCATCTTCAGAAAGCACCCCGAGGACACGGACGGTAATCCTTTCCAGCGACCGCGGTGATCCCAGGGCGACGCGAGGTGCGACTGTTCCGATTGATATGCAGGTCAGAGGATCGGACCGCATCACCGGCCACCTCGCGGGCACCTCCGGCCCGGTCACCGACGGTGTCCGCCCCACCCGGGCCGGACCGGACCGCGGTCCCCCGCAGACGCGCGAGCGCCCTCCCGGAAACCCCGTTCCAGGGGTTCCGGGAGGGCGCTCTCCGACGACCGGGGCCCGGCAGGCCGCACGGGGCGGCCGGCGACGGTCAGTTGTGGCTGTGCAGGATCTCGTTCAAGCCGCCCCACTCCGCGTTGTTCGGGCGGGCCTCGACCGTGCCGGAGACCGAGTTGCGGCGGAAGAGGATGTTGGACGCGCCGGACAGTTCGCGGGCCTTGACGATCTGGCCGTCGGGCAGGGTGACCCGGGTGCCGGCGGTGAGGTAGAGGCCCGCCTCGACCACGCAGTCGTCGCCGAGCGCGATGCCGATGCCGGCCTCGGCGCCGACGAGGGAGCGCTCGCCGATGGCGACCCGCTCCTTGCCGCCGCCGGAGAGGGTGCCCATGGTGGAGGCGCCGCCGCCGATGTCGGAGCCGTCGCCGACGAGGACGCCCTGCGAGATCCGGCCCTCGACCATCGACGTACCGAGCGTGCCGGCGTTGAAGTTGACGAAGCCCTCGTGCATGACGGTGGTACCGGCGGACAGGTGCGCGCCGAGCCGCACGCGGTCGGCGTCGGCGATGCGCACGCCGGCCGGGGCCACGTAGTCGGTCATGCGCGGGAACTTGTCGACGCCGAAGACGCTCAGGTGCAGTCGGCGCGCGCGGGCGGCGAGGCGGACGGTCTCCAGGGTGTCGACGGCGACCGGGCCGAGCGAGGTCCAGGCGACGTTGGCGAGCAGACCGAAGATGCCGTCCAGGCTCAGCTCGTTCGGCCGGACCAGGCGGTGTGAGAGCAGGTGCAGACGCAGGTAGGCGTCGTGGGTGTCCAGCGGCTTGTCGTCCAGCGAGGAGATGACCGTACGGACCGCCACGACCTCCACGCCGCGCACCTCGTCCGTGCCGAGGGCGGCGACGCCGTGCTCGCCGAGCAACTCCGCGGTGCGCGCCTCGTCGAGGCGCTCGGTGCCGGCGGGTCCGGTGGCGTCGGCGTTCGCCGCGGACAGCTCGGGCGCGGGGAACCAGGTGTCGAGAACGGTGCCGTCGGCGGCGATCGTGGCGAGGCCGGCGGCCACGGCGCCGGTGGTGCGAGGAGCAGTCGTGTCGGTCATGAGGGCAACCTAACCGGCCGGGGGCCACGGATGCGAACCCGCGCCGGGCCGTCTCAGGTGACGGGCGCCGCGCAGGTCCGCGCGCCCTCGCCGCCACCCGGGATCACCCTGGCCAGCACCTCGCGCGCGTACCCCTCGTCGTACGGCACGTCGGTCAGCAGCACCTGGAGGCAGATCCCGTCCATGAGCGCGAGCAGCGCCCGTGCCGTGACCGGGTCGGTGCGGCGGACGAGCAGTTCGGTGACGCCCTCGGCCCACTCCGCGGCGACGGGGCGCAGAGCGGGCCGGCGCAGGGCCGCGAGGTACAGCTCGTACTCCAGCTCCACGCCGGTGCGGTCGCCGGCCAGCCACTCGCCGAGCACGGCGGCCAGCTCGGCGGCGAGGTCGCAGTGCGGGTCGGTGAGGGTGCGGCGGGCCGCGACGACGCCGGCGAAGCCCTCGTTGGCCTGCCGCAGCGCGGCGACCATCAGCTCGTCGAGGGTCTTGAAGTGGTACGTCGTCGAGCCGAGCGGCACGTCGGCCTCGGCGGCGACGGACCGGTGACTCAGCCCGGCCAGGCCCTGCGCGCCGACGACCCGGATCGCCGCGTCGATGATCCGCTGGCGGCGCTCGGGGTCGTACCTGCGGGCCATCAGTGCGCGCCTCCCAGGTTGAGCACCACGACACCGAGGATGATCAGCGCGATCCCGGCGGCCTTCGTGACGGTCATGCCCTCGCCGAGGAACAGGGTGCCGATCAGCGCGACGACGGCCGTGCCGGCGCCGGACCATATGGCGTACGCGGAGCCGACCGACACCGTCTTCAGTGTCTGCGCGAGCAGCGCGAACGCGACGAGGTACCCGAGCGCGGTCACCAGCGAGGGCCACAGCCTGCTGAAACCGTCGCTGTACTTCATGGCCGTGGTGGCCCCCACCTCGGCGGCGATGGCGCCGGCGAGCAGCAGATATCCCATGCGTACAAGCGTACACAACGATGCGTACGTGCGTACACAACGACGCCGGAGTACGCGAGGACGCGAGCGCCGCAGGGGACCCGGGCGGCCTCCGGGAACGCCAGTGGCCCCCGGCTCACCGCCGGGGGCCACTGCGTGCGTGCGAAGCGTACGGCTCAGACGTTGAAGCCCAGCGCCCGAAGCTGGTCGCGCCCGTCGTCCGTGATCTTGTCCGGACCCCACGGCGGCATCCAGACCCAGTTGATGCGCAACTCGCTGACCAGGCCGTCCGTCGCCGACTTGGCCTGGTCCTCGATCACGTCGGTCAGCGGGCAGGCCGCGGACGTCAGCGTCATGTCGACGGTCGCCACATTGGAGTCGTCGACGTGGATGCCGTAGATCAGGCCCAGGTTGACGACGTCGATGCCCAGCTCGGGGTCGACCACGTCCATCAGGGCCTCGCGGAGTTCCTCCTCCGACGCCGGCTTCATCTCCACGGTTTCGGTCATGCCGTCTTCCTTTCGGCGTCGGCGTCCAGGGCCTGGGCCGTCGCGTCCTTCCACGCCATCCAGCTCAGGAGGGCGCACTTGACCCGGGCCGGGTACTTGGAGACTCCGGCGAACGCGACCGCGTCCTCCAGGATGTCCTCCATCGTGTCGTCCGGCTCGATCTTCCCCTTGGACTGCATCAGCTCCAGGAAGGTCTCCTGGATCCGCTGCGCGTCCGCCAGCTCCTTGCCGACGAGGAGTTCGTTCAGCACCGAGGCCGAGGCCTGGCTGATGGAGCAGCCCTGACCCTCGTACGACACGTCCTTGATCGTGGTGCCGTCGTACTTCACACGGAGGGTGATCTCGTCGCCGCACGTCGGGTTCACATGGTGCACCTCGGCGTCGCCATCCCTCAGACCACGCCCGTGCGGGTTCTTGTAGTGGTCCAGGATGACTTCCTGGTACATCGAATCCAGCTTCACGGTCTCAGCTCACGCCTCTCAGCCGAAGAAGTTCCGTACGTGCTCCAGTCCGTCGACCAGAGCATCGATCTCGGCCGGCGTGGAGTACAGATAGAACGACGCTCGCGTGGTCGCAGGAATTCCGTACCGCAGGCACACGGGCCGCGCGCAGTGGTGGCCGACCCGGACCGCGATGCCCTGCTCGTCCAGGACCTGGCCCACGTCGTGCGGGTGTATGTCGCCGAGCGTGAAGGAGATCGCGGCGCCGCGGTCCTCGGCCGTGGTCGGGCCGATGATGCGCAGGTCGGGCACCTCGGCCAGCCGCTTGACCGCGTACTCGGTCAGCGCGTGCTCGTGGGCGAGGATCTTGTCCATGCCGATCGAGTTGAGGTAGTCGATCGCCGCGCCCAGACCGACCGCCTGCGCGATCGGCGGGGTGCC
This sequence comes from Streptomyces cadmiisoli, assembly GCF_003261055.1. Taxonomy (NCBI): domain Bacteria; kingdom Bacillati; phylum Actinomycetota; class Actinomycetes; order Kitasatosporales; family Streptomycetaceae; genus Streptomyces; species Streptomyces cadmiisoli. The sequence goes on along the minus strand of NZ_CP030073.1, from coordinate 6,609,058 downwards.
CGCCTCGAACTTGTGCGGAGCGGGCGCGTACGTCGACGAGTGCATCGAGACCGTCTCGATCATCTCGCCGCCGCCCAGGAACGGAGGCAGGTCCTCCAGCAGCTCCTGGCGGCCCCACAGGACGCCGATGCCGGTCGGGCCGCACATCTTGTGTCCGGTGAAGGCCACGAAGTCGGCCTGGAGGGCCTGCACGTCCAGCGGCATGTGCGGCGCGGCCTGCGAGGCGTCGATGCAGACCAGCGCACCGACCTCCTGCGCCCGGCGCACGATCGACTCGACCGGGTTGACCGTACCGAGGATGTTCGAGACCAGCACGAACGAGACGATCTTCGTCTTCTCGGTGATGACCTCGTCGATGTTCGACAGGTCGAGCCGCCCGTCGTCGGTGAGGCCGAACCACTTCAGCTTCGCGCCCGTGCGCTGCGCCAGCAGCTGCCACGGCACGATGTTGGAGTGGTGCTCCATCTCCGTGATGACGATCTCGGTGTCGGAGTCCACCCGGTAGGGCTCGTCGGCCCAGCCGAGCATGTTCGCCACGAGGTTCAGCGACTCGGAGGCGTTCTTGGTGAAGATCACCTCGTTGCGGCTGGGCGCGTTGACGAACTCGGCGACCTTGTCGCGCGCGCCCTCGTACAGCGCCGTGGCCTCCTCGGCGAGCACATGCACACCGCGGTGGACGTTGGCGTTGTAGCGCTCGTAGTACTCGCTCAGGGCGTCCAGCACCTGGCGCGGCTTCTGGCTGGTCGCCGCGTTGTCCAGGTACACGAGCTTCCGGCCGTCGTGGACCTGGCGGTCCAGGATGGGGAAGTCCTTGCGGATCGCCTCGGTGTCGAGGAGGCCGGGAAGCCCTTGGCGGGTAGGTGTCACGCGGATACGCCACCCTTCGTGTAAGCCTCGTAGCCCTCGTTCTCCAGCTTGTCGGCCAGCTCGGCGCCACCGGACTCGACGATGCGGCCGGCCGAGAAGACGTGGACGAAGTCGGGCTTGATGTAGCGCAGGATGCGCGTGTAGTGCGTGATGAGCAGGGTGCCCACCTCGCCGGTCTCGCGGACCCGGTTGACGCCCTCGGAGACGACGCGCAGGGCGTCGACGTCCAGGCCGGAGTCGGTCTCGTCGAGGATCGCCACCTTCGGCTTGAGCAGCTCCAGCTGGAGGATCTCGTGGCGCTTCTTCTCACCGCCGGAGAAGCCCTCGTTGACGTTGCGCTCGGCGAAGGCCGGGTCCATGTTCAGGCGCTCCATGGCCTCCTTGACCTCCTTCACCCAGGTGCGCAGCTTGGGGGCCTCGCCGCGGACGGCGGTGGCGGAGGTGCGCAGGAAGTTGGAGACCGAGACGCCGGGGACCTCGACCGGGTACTGCATCGCGAGGAACAGACCGGCGCGGGCGCGCTCGTCGACGGACATCTCCAGGACGTCCTCGCCGTCGAGGGTGACGGTGCCGCCGGTGATCGTGTACTTCGGGTGACCCGCGAGCGAGTAGGCGAGCGTCGACTTGCCCGAGCCGTTGGGGCCCATGATGGCGTGCGTCTCGCCCTGCTTCACGGTGAGGTCGACGCCCTTGAGGATCTCCTTCGTGGCGTTGTCGGCCTCGACGGTGACGTGCAGGTCTCGGATTTCAAGCGTTGCCATGGGTGCCTCAGGACTCCTGGGTGAGGGAGACGAGAACGTCGTCCCCTTCGATCTTTACGGGGTATACGGGGACGGGGCGCGTCGCGGGCAGGCCGGACGGCTTGCCGGTGCGCAGGTCGAAGGAGGAACCGTGCAGCCAGCACTCGATCTGGCAGTCCTCCACCTCGCCCTCGGAGAGGGAGACGTTCGCGTGGGAGCAGATGTCGTGGATCGCGAACACTTCGCCCTCGGTGTGCACGATGGACACCGGCGTGCCGTCGAGTTCCACCCGCTTCGGGGTGTCCTCCTCCAGCTCGCTCAGCGCACACGCGCGTACGAAGGTGGTCATGCGACCGACGCCTCCAGCTCCTCCTCGATCCGGCCGATCAGGCGCTCCTCGATGTCCGGGAGGCCGATCTGCTGGACCAGTTCGGCGAAGAAGCCGCGGACCACCAGGCGGCGCGCCTCGTGCTCCGGGATGCCGCGGGCCATCAGGTAGAACAGCTGCTCGTCGTCGAAGCGGCCGGTGGCGGAGGCGTGTCCGGCACCGACGATCTCGCCGGTCTCGATCTCCAGGTTCGGCACCGAGTCGACCCGCGCGCCGTCCGTCAGGACGAGGTTGCGGTTCATCTCGTAGGTGTCCGTGCCCTCGGCACTGGCCTCGATCAGCACGTCGCCGATCCACACGGCGTGCGCCTGCTCGCCCTGGAGCGCGCCCTTGTAGACGACGTTGGACTTGCAGTGCGGCGTGTTGTGGGTGACCAGCAGGCGGTGCTCCTGGTGCTGGCCGGCGTCGGTGAAGTACAGCCCGAACAGCTCGGCCTCGCCGCCGGGACCGGCGTACCGGACGCGCGGGTGCAGCCGCACCATGTCGCCGCCGAAGGTGACGACCACGGACTTGAACGAGGCGTCCCGTCCGACGAGCGCGTCGTGCTGCGCCACGTGCACGGCCTTGTCGTCCCAGTCCTGGACGGAGACGACGGTCAGCTTGGCGCCGTCGCCCAGGACGTACTCGACGTTGCCGGCGAGCACGGCGTCACCGGTGTGGTCGATGACGACGACGGCCTCGGCGAAGGCTCCCAGCTCGATGACCTGGTGGCCGTAGGCGACGCCGCCCTCGCCGTGCACGGCGATGCGGATCGGCTCGGTGAGGACCGCCTCCTCGGGGACGGTGACCACACCGGCCTTCTCGAACGCCGAGTAGGCCTGCGCGGCGACGCGGTCCACCGGGGTACCGGCCCGGCCGAGCCGCGCGTCGTCGCGGCCGACGGTCTCGACCGTGACGCCCTCGGGGGCCTGGACGTCCACCCGCACACCGGTGCCGCCCGCGACGGCGGTGCCGTCGTGCAGGCCGCGCAGGCGCTCCAGCGGGGTGAACCGCCACTCCTCCTCACGGCCGTGCGGGACGGGGAAGTCCGCCACGTCGAAGGAGGGCGGCGCGCTCATGCGCGAGACGACGGTCGACTCGCCCGCGACCGCGATCGAGCCGGCGGTGGTGGAGCCCACCGGTAGGGGTCCCCCCGCCCGAACGGAGTTGAGGGTGGGGGAGTTCTGAGCCTCAGCCATGGCTGTCGTTGTGCTCTCTTCCTACGTCAGAAATCTGCTGCTGCTTCTTCGGCGGGCGGTCAGCCGACCGCGCCTTCCATCTGCAGCTCGATCAGCCGGTTGAGCTCCAGCGCGTACTCCATCGGCAGTTCCTTGGCGATCGGCTCGACGAAGCCGCGCACGATCATCGCCATCGCCTCGAACTCGCTCAGACCGCGGCTCATCAGGTAGAAGAGCTGGTCCTCGGAGACCTTGGAGACGGTCGCCTCGTGGCCCATGGACACGTCGTCCTCACGGACGTCCACGTACGGGTAGGTGTCCGAGCGGGAGATGGTGTCGACGAGCAGAGCGTCACAGAGGACGTTGGACTTCGCACCCGCAGCGCCCTCGCCGATCTCGATCAGACCGCGGTAGGACGTACGGCCGCCACCGCGCGCCACCGACTTGGAGACGATGTTCGACGAGGTGTTGGGCGCCATGTGGACCATCTTGGCGCCGGCGTCCTGGTGCTGGCCCTCGCCCGCGAAGGCGATGGACAGGGTCTCGCCCTTGGCGTGCTCGCCCATCAGGTAGACGGCCGGGTACTTCATCGTCACCTTGGAGCCGATGTTGCCGTCGACCCACTCCATGGTCGCGCCCTCGTAGGCCACGGCACGCTTGGTGACCAGGTTGTAGACGTTGTTCGACCAGTTCTGGATGGTGGTGTAGCGGCAGCGGGCGTTCTTCTTGACGATGATCTCGACGACCGCGGAGTGCAGCGAGTCCGACTTGTAGATCGGGGCGGTGCAGCCCTCGACGTAGTGCACGTAGGCACCCTCGTCGACGATGATCAGGGTCCGCTCGAACTGGCCCATGTTCTCGGTGTTGATCCGGAAGTAGGCCTGGAGCGGGATCTCGACGTGCACGCCCGGCGGCACGTAGATGAACGAGCCGCCCGACCACACGGCGGTGTTCAGCGACGCGAACTTGTTGTCACCGACCGGGATGACGGTGCCGAAGTACTCCTTGAAGAGCTCCGGGTGCTCCTTCAGCGCGGTGTCGGTGTCGAGGAAGATGACGCCCTGCTCCTCCAGGTCCTCGCGGATCTGGTGGTAGACGACCTCCGACTCGTACTGGGCCGCGACACCGGCGACGAGGCGCTGCTTCTCCGCCTCCGGGATGCCGAGCTTGTCGTAGGTGTTCTTGATGTCCTCGGGCAGGTCCTCCCAGGACTCCGCCTGCTTCTCCGTGGAGCGCACGAAGTACTTGATGTTGTCGAAGTCGATACCCGACAGGTCCGAGCCCCAGTTCGGCATGGGCTTCTTCTCGAAGAGCCTCAGGCCCTTGAGGCGGAGCTTGGTCATCCACTCCGGCTCGGACTTCTTCGAGGAGATGTCCCTGACGACGTCCTCGTTCAGGCCGCGCTTCGCCGCAGCACCGGCCTCGTCGGAGTCGGCCCAGCCGTATTCGTACTTGCCCAGACCCTCGAGTTCGGGGTGGGCAGTCTCCGTGGGGAGAGTCATGCGGGGTTCCTCCCGGCCGTGCTTGCAGATGCGTTGTGGGTGGTGGAAGTGTTCGGGACCTTCGGGATGAAGGTGGTGCAGACACCGTCGCCGTGAGCGATGGTGGCCAGCCGCTGAACATGCGTACCGAGGAGCTCGGCGAAAAATTCCGTCTCGGCCTCGCACAGTTGCGGAAACTGCTCGGCGACATGGGCGACCGGGCAGTGGTGCTGGCACAGCTGCTCGCCGGTGGGAGCGCTGCGCGCCGTTGCAGCGTACCCGTCCGCGCTCAGGGCCTTGGCCAGCGCTTCGGCCCGCTCCTCGGGGGCTGCGGACCCGACCGCCTCGCGGTACGCGGCCGACAGAGCGGCGATCCGGGCGCGGGCGAAGGCGGCGACCGCCTCGCTCCCGCCCTCTTGCTCCGCGATCCAGCGCAGCGCGTCGGCGGCGAGCTGATCGTACGACTGGTCGAAGGCGTCCCGGCCGCAGTCGGTCAGCGCGAAGACCTTGGCGGGACGGCCGCGCGTCCGCGCTCCGTAGACCCGCTGCTCGCGCGCCGCGACGACGTCGTCGGCGACCAGTGCGTCCAGATGCCGGCGTACCGCCGCCTGGGTGAGTCCGAGCCGTCCGGCGAGTTCGGCGACGGTCGACGGGCCGTGGTCCAGGATGGACCGCGCGACCCGGTTGCGCGTCGAGCGCTCACCGGTCGCTAGCTCCTCGTGAGGGGCCCCCGTGGGGGTCTCTCGAGCCTCGCCGACGTTTTTCACAACGCCATTGTTGCGTAATTCCCGAGAGCGTGACAAGCGGCGTCCGGATCAGCGGCCGGTGCGCTGCGTCACTTAGGCATACCTAAGCTGACCTGCGCAAACGATCTTTGATCGATCAAACCGGTGGCCCCGCCGGGCTCCGTCCGAAAGACTCCGGGACCATGCCCACACCCTCTCCGACCGGCCCTCTTGTCACCCGCGACAGCCTCGCCGCGGACCTGAGCGGGCTGGGTGTCCGCCCCGGCGAGATCCTTCTCGTGCACTCCTCGCTCAGCTCGCTCGGCTGGGTCTGCGGCGGCGCCGAAACAGTCGTCCGATCGCTGTGCGACGCGCTCGGTCCGCACGGCACGCTGGTGGTTCCGGCCCAGTCCGGGCACCTGTCCGATCCGGCGGTCTGGAGCAGCCCGGCGGTGCCCGAGGAGTGGTGGGAGGCGATCCGCGCCGGCCTGCCCGCCTACGACCCGCGCATCACGCCCACCCGCGGGGTCGGGGTCGTCCCGGAGACGGTGCGGACCTGGCCGGGCGCCCTGCGCAGCGCCCACCCGCAGACCTCGTTCGCGGCGCTCGGCCCGCGCGCGGCCGAGATCCTCGACGGGCACGCCCCCGACTGCCGGCTCGGCGAGGCGAGCCCGCTGGCCCGGCTGGAACGACTCGGCGCCCGGGTCCTGCTGCTGGGCGCCGACTACGACGCCTGCACCGCCTTCCACCTCGCCGAGTACCGCGTCCCGGCCCCGCGCGTCGCGGTGGGCCGTCCCGGGCCGGACGGCTGGGAGGTGGTCACCGAGGTGTCGATCTCCTCCGACCGGTTCGACGAACTGGGCCACGACTTCGAACGGGACCGCCCCGTCGTACGGGGCGCGGTGGGCGCGGCCGGCGCGCGCCTGTTCCCGCTGGCGGACGCGGTGGCGTACGCCACCCGCTGGCTGCCCGTGCACCGCCCGCGCGACGAGGAGTTCTGAACCCGGCCGTCCGAGGGACAGGGCGCCTACCTAGACTCTGGACCCATGCGAAGTGAGCCCGTCCTCCAGGTCCAGGCCTTGGTGAAGCGCTACGGCGACAAGACCGCGGTCAACGGCCTCGACCTGGTGGCCGGGGCGGGCGTCACCGCCGTACTCGGTCCCAACGGCGCCGGCAAGACCACCACCGTCGAGACCTGCGAGGGGTACCGCAGGCCGGACTCCGGCAGCGTGCGCGTGCTGGGACTCGACCCGGTGCGGCAGTCCCGCGAGCTGCGCCCCCGCGTCGGTGTGATGCTCCAGTCCGGCGGGGTCTACTCCGGTGCCCGCGCGGAGGAGATGCTGCGCCACGTGGCGGGCCTGCACGCCCATCCGCTGGACGTGGACGCACTGATCGAACGCCTCGGTCTCGGCAGCTGCGGCCGGACCGCCTACCGCCGGCTCTCCGGCGGCCAGCAGCAGCGGCTCGCGCTGGCGATGGCCGTGGTCGGACGCCCGGAACTGGTGTTCCTGGACGAGCCGACGGCCGGCCTCGACCCGCAGGCCCGCCGCGCCACCTGGGACCTCGTGCGGGACCTGCGCGGGGACGGCGTCTCGGTGATCCTCACCACCCACCACATGGACGAGGCCGAGCAGCTCGCCGACGATGTCGCGATCATCGACGACGGCAAGGTCATCGCCCAGGGCTCCCCCGAGGAGCTGTGCCGCGGCGGCGCCGAGAACACGCTGCGCTTCACCGGCCGCCCCGGACTCGACGTCGCCTCGCTGCTCAAGGCCCTCCCGGCGGACTGCGCGGCCGCCGAGCTGCTGCCGGGCAGCTACCGGGTGGCGGGCAAGGTCGACCCGCAGCTGCTGGCGACGGTGACCTCGTGGTGCGCGCAGCACGGGGTGATGCCGGACCGGATCTCGGTGGAGCGGCACACCCTGGAGGACGTCTTCCTGGAGCTGACCGGCAAGGAGCTGCGCTCGTGACCACCGTGGGTACGTACACGCCGAAGCCGGGCGCCGCCCCGCTCTCCCGCATGATCGCGGCGCAGGCGGCGCTGGAGACCCGGATGCTGCTGCGCAACGGCGAGCAGCTGCTGCTGACGGTGATCATCCCGACGCTGCTGCTGGTCCTGTTCAGCGCGGTCGACGTCGTGGACACCGGCGCCGACGAGGCCGTCGACTTCATCGCCCCGGGCATCCTGGCGCTCGCGGTGATGTCGACGGCGTTCACCGGCCAGGCCATCGCGACCGGCTTCGAACGCCGCTACGGAGTGCTCAAGCGGCTCGCCTCCTCGCCGCTGCCGCGCTGGGGCCTGATGACCGCGAAGACGGTGTCGGTGCTGGTCACCGAGGTGCTCCAGGTGCTCCTGGTGACGGTGATCGCCTTCGCGCTCGGCTGGTCGCCGCAGGGCAGCCCCCTCGCGGTGCTCGTGCTGCTGGTGGTGGGCACGGCCGCCTTCTCGGGGCTCGGTCTGCTGATGGCCGGCACCCTGAAGGCGGAGGCCACGCTGGCCGCCGCGAACCTGGTCTTCCTGCTGCTGCTGGTCGGCGGCGGTGTGATCGTCCCGCTGGACAGGTTCCCGGACGCCGCGCAGGGCGTGCTGGGGCTGCTGCCGATCACGGCGCTCTCCGACGGCCTGCGCGACGTGCTCCAGCACGGCGCCGGGATGCCCTGGGGCGATGTCGCCGTGCTGGCCGGCTGGGGTGTCGCGGGCCTCGCCGCGGCGGGGCGCTTCTTCCGCTGGGAGTGAGCCGGACGGGCCCCGCCCGGGACCCCTCGTGAAAGCGTGCACAAACACCCGCCTACGATGGTCGGCGTGCCAAACGTGACCCGCGCCCGAGCGGCAGCCGCCGTACGCAACCCCCTCGCCTTCATCGCCGCGCGCTGGACCCCCGCACCCCGGACGGTTCAGCGGGCGGCCCTCGCCGCGCTCGTCATGTCGGTGCTGATCGTGGTCACCGGCGGCGCGGTACGGCTGACCGGCTCCGGCCTCGGCTGCCCGACCTGGCCCAAGTGCACCTCCGACTCGCTCACCGCGACCCGGGAGATGGGCCTGCACGGCGCCATCGAGTTCGGCAACCGCCTGCTGACGTACGTGCTGTGCGCGGCCGTCGGCTGGGCGATCATCGCCGCGCGTTCCCGCAAGCCCTACCGGCGCGGACTGACCCGGCTGGGCTGGGCGCAGTTCTGGGTCGTGATGAGCAACGCGGTGCTCGGCGGCATCGTGGTGCTCGTCGGTCTGAACCCGTACACGGTGGCGGCCCACTTCATGGCCACGACCGCGCTCATCACGGTCGCCGCGGTCATGTGGCAGCGCTCCAGGGAGGGTGACGCGCCGCCGCGGCAGCTGGTCGGAACGGCCGTGCGGCAGCTGGTGTGGTGCATGGTCGCGGTGACGGCGCTGCTGATCGTGGTGGGCACGGTGGTCACCGGCGCGGGCCCGCACGCGGGCGACTCCAGCGATGTGCCGCGCATGCCGGTGGACTGGGAGACCGTCAGCAAGCTGCACGCCGTGCTGGCGTGGATCGTGGTGACGCTCACCTTCGCCCTGTGGTTCGTCCTCAAGGCGGTCGCCGCTCCGAAGGCCCCGCTCGACCGCACCCGCGACCTGTTCCTGATCCTGCTCGCCCAGGGCGTCATCGGCTACGTCCAGTACTTCACGGACCTGCCCGAGGTACTGGTCGGCCTGCACATGTTCGGCTCGTGCCTGGTGTGGATCGGGGTGCTGCGGGTGCTGCTGTCGCTGCGCGAACGCCCGGAGCTCGAGTCGGCCGACGTGCCGGCCCCGGCGGCTCAGGAGTACGCCGCGACCAGCGCGTCGATGGCCGACCCCAGGTAGTCCCGGGTCAGCTCGCCGCGCCGCAGGGTCCACTCCTCGGCGGGCGGCGCCGGATCCCCGTACCGCCGGCGCCGGATGTCGTCGACCACCTCGGCCGGTGCCCCGAGGCCGGGCAGCACGTCCAGTGCCTCCCGCTTGCCGATGAGCCGGCCCTCCCGCACGGTGACGGTGGCGCGGGCGAAGGTCGTCAGGCCCACGTCGACCCAGGCGTCCTGCGTCCACAGCCGCGCCTTGCGCACCGCCGGCCGCCAGAACTCCAGCTGGTCGCGCACGACGAAGTCGCCGAGTTCGCGGTCGGACACCGGTGGGAGCAGTCCCACCGGCGGTGCCCCGTGCAGGACCCGGCCGAAGGTGTGCAGTTCACGGCGGGTGACAGGGGTGACCGGCCGGCGCATCAGACACCGGTGGGCCCATGTCGGATGCGCTCGCCGGGGGTCGTCCAGGGCCGCGGGGGCGAGGTACGAGCAGTGCAGTCCCCCGGCGAGCGGCTGGGCGCGCAGCCGGTTGTGCAGCACCGCCACCCGCCAGAGCACGCCGGGCGTCACGGGGCCGGGGAGCACCGCGATCAGATCGAGGTCGCTGCGGCCCTCCTGGTAGTCACCGCCGGCCAGCGATCCGTGTGCCCACACGGCACGGGGGGCGAGCACCTTCAGTTCCGTGAGGAACCGTTCGAGCAGGGCGTCGGTCGGCATCCGCCCAGTCTGTCCGTCCGGTCGCGGCCCGTGAACCCCGTGTGTCATTCCAGCCCGTACACCCGCTGCGCGTTCCCCGCCGCGATCAGACCGGCGACCCGCTCCGCGTCGGCCAGCGACCACGCGCCCTCCGAGACCCAGGTGCCGAGCACCCGTCCGAGTGCCTCCCGGAACAGATGTGCCCCGACGACGTGCAGTTCGGGCAGCCCCTGGGCGCCGCTGGAGAAGAGGATCTTGCCGAAGGGGGCGAGCTCCAGGATCTCGGCGAGCACGGTGGCGGCCCGCGCTCCCGTGCGGACCAGCGCGGCGCCGGAGTCGGCGTAGACGTGCGGGAAGACCCCGGCGAGGTGGGCGGCGTGGCGGTGGTAGGGGTAGCCGTGCAGCAGGACGAGGTCGGTGCCCATCCCGGCGGTCGCCCGCACGAAGTCGGTGAGCAGCACCGGGTCCGTCCGGTCGATGCGCAGCCCCGGTTGCCCGAGTCCGGCGTGGAGCTGGAGGGGCAGGCCGGAGGCGACCGCGATCCACAGCAGATGGCGCAGCAGCACCGGGTCGCTCAGTTCCCCGCCCACCCGGCGTCCGGCCAGCCAGCGGCCCGCCGCGCCCCGGACCTCGCCCGGCCCCGGCGGTTCGGGCGCGAGCGCGAGCCCGTGCCGTACGCCCGCCACGGAGGTGAAGGCCACGGCGCCGGCCGCGGCTCCGTGCACCGACTCGGCGAGGTTGGCGAGGAACGACTCGACGGTGCCGGAGGTGTCGGCGACCTGCTCGGCCAGCAGCTCCAGCCGGACGATCTCCCGTGCCTCGGCGGTCGACGCGCTCGCCATCTCGGCGGGGCCGGTGAGGTCGCCGGGCAGTCCGGTGTCGACCAGGTAGGTGGTGATGCCGCTGCCGCGCAGCAGCCGCCGGTCCGCCTCCAGTACGCCGAGTTCGCGGCGCCGGGCGAGGTAGCGGGCGGGCGCGCAGTGCGGCTCCAGGCCGAGCAGCGGCGGGCACCATCTGCGCACGGCGAAGCCGGTCTGCGTGTCGAAAAGGGTGGTGCCGGGGGCCGGCGGGCCCTCGGTGCGCGACAGCTGGGCCTCGAAGGTGCCGAGGCCCAGCTCTGTTCTCAGGACGCCGTGGCAGTACTGGTCCACCAGGGACGGCGTTTCGATCATCCGGGCTTCCCGTGGCTCGTGCGTTTACGGGCCTAACGGGTGAACCGGGGATGAGGTGTTGCGTCCGGGCGGCCTTGCTCAGCCGCCGAGCTGGATGCCGGCCATGCGCTTCCACTCGTAGGGGCCCGTCCGCACCTTGGCCGCGAACTCGCCGTCGAAGGACTCGTGGGTGGTGATGCCGGCCTTCCGCACCGCCTGCTCGGCGATGGCGCAGGTGGGGGCGACCAGGTCGCCCCAGGCGCCGTCCTCGCCGACCAGGACGATACGGGCGCCCCGCTGCCCGAGGTGAGCGATGTTCCCCTCGGCGCCGCCGTGGGCGCGGGCGAAGGAGCCGATCTGCTTGGCGAGCCGGGCCGCCTTGCGCTCGGCCTTCGCGTCAACCTGCTGCGTGTCTGCCATGGCCAGAATGCTACCGACGGGTAGATCCAACGGCGACGGGCGGGGTGCGTGGTCTCGCCCACGCACCCCGCCCGTCCTGCCGCCGGAAGGGCCCGGCTACCGCACGAAGGGGTCCACCGCGACGGCCACGAACAGCAGCGACACATAGGTGATGGACCAGTGGAACAGGCGCATCTCCTTGAGCTTCGCGCCCGTCACCTGGGCCTTGGCCCGGCTCTGGAGGGCGTGCGCCTCCCACAGCCACCAGCCGCCGGTCGCCAGCGCCACCACCGTGTAGAACCAGCCGGTGTAGCCGAGCGGGGTCAGCAGCAGCGAGACCGCGACCATCACCCAGCTGTAGAGCACGATCTGCCGGGCGACGACCTTGTTCGAGGCGATGACCGGGAGCATCGGCACGCCGACGCGCGCGTAGTCCTCCTTCACCTTCATGGACAGCGGCCAGTAGTGCGGCGGCGTCCAGAAGAAGATGACCAGGAAGAGGATGACCGAGGCCCACGACACGGAGTTCGTCACGGCCGACCAGCCGATGAGCACGGGCATGCAACCCGCGATACCGCCCCACACGATGTTCTGCGCGGTACGGCGCTTGAGGATCATCGTGTAGACGACGACGTAGAAAAGGAGCGCGCCGAGGGCGAGCCAGGCCGACAGCCAGTTGACGGCGAGGCCGAACAACAGGGTCGAGGCGATCGCGAGCGCGATGCCGAAGGCCAGGCACTCCCGCGGGCTGACCATGCCGGTGACCAGCGGACGCTGCGCGGTGCGGTCCATGAGCGCGTCGATGTCGCGGTCGATGTACATGTTCAGCGCGTTGGCGCCGCCCGCCGACAGGTAACCGGCCAGGCAGGTGATGAGCACCAGCCCGAGGTCCGGTACGCCCTGCTGGGCGAGGAACATCACCGGAACGGTGGTGATCAGCAGCAGCTCGATGATTCGCGGCTTGGTCAGCGCCACGAACGCCATCACACGGGCCCCGAACGGCCGGTGGCTCTGGCGCCGGTTCGTCCCGAGCGCCCCCGCTGGACGGGATTCAACGGCCGTCACGCACACCCCTGACAGAGACATCCCAGCAAGCCTCCCCGTGTGAAGTCCCGGTAAAGGCTCGCGCGTACCACGCCACTGTAGACGTTGCCCATACCGCGACCTTCGCGGGGGTGGGGTCGTGTTGGACGGCGCGCTCCGAGGTGCGGACAGGGCGTCGATTGAGCAGTCGGATGAGCGGTTCCGTATTCACTTGCCGAATACGGAACGGCCCGGTCGGGAGGCGGATCGCCTCGACTCCCGGCAGTCTGGAATGACTCGAAAAAACGCGTGTTCCTACGGGGGTAGGCTCGACAACGGCCGGTGGGCGCGAAGTGCACCGGCAGCCGGTGTACGCCCAGGACACCGGCCTTCGACATGTGGAGAGGAGCCCTGACCCAGGGTGAGCACCAAGCCGACCACCACAGACCTCGAGTGGACCGAACTGGACCAGCGGGCCGTCGACACCGCCCGCGTCCTGGCCGCCGACGCCGTACAGAAGGTCGGAAACGGCCATCCGGGTACGGCGATGAGCCTGGCGCCCGCCGCCTACACCCTCTTCCAGAAGGTGATGCGGCACGACCCCGCCGACCCCGAGTGGGTCGCGCGCGACCGTTTCGTCCTGTCCGCGGGCCACTCGTCCCTGACCCTCTACACCCAGCTGTACCTGGCCGGCTTCGGCCTGGAGCTGGACGATCTGAAGGCGTTCCGGACCTGGGGTTCGAAGACCCCCGGCCACCCGGAGTACGGGCACACCAAGGGTGTGGAGACCACCACCGGCCCGCTCGGCCAGGGTGTCGCCAACGCGGTCGGCATGGCGATGGCGTCCCGCTACGAGCGCGGTCTGTTCGACCCGGACGCGCCCGAGGGCGAGTCCCCCTTCGACCACTACATCTACTGCATCGCCGGTGACGGCTGCCTCCAGGAGGGCATCTCCGCGGAGGCCTCCTCCCTGGCCGGGCACCAGAAGCTCGGCAATCTGATCCTGCTGTGGGACGACAACCACATCTCGATCGAGGGCGACACCGAGACCGCCGTCTCCGAGGACACGGTCAAGCGGTACGAGGCCTACGGCTGGCACGTCCAGCGCGTGGCCCCCAAGCCGGACGGCGACCTGGACCCGCACGCGCTCTACGACGCGATCGAGGCGGCCCGGCAGGTCACGGACCGGCCCTCCTTCATCGCGATGCGCTCGATCATCGCCTGGCCCGCCCCGAACGCGCAGAACACCGAGGCCGCCCACGGCTCGGCGCTCGGCGACGAGGAGGTCGCGGCCACCAAGCGCGTCCTCGGCTTCGACCCGGAGCAGTCCTTCGAGGTCTCCGACGAGGTCCTCGGCCACACCCGGCAGGCCCTCGACCGGGGCCGCGCGGCCAAGGCGGAGTGGGAGAAGTCGTTCCAGGAGTGGCGCGGCAACAACACGGAGCGTGCCGCCGAGTTCGACCGCATCAGCAAGGGCGAGCTGCCCACCGGCTGGGAGGAGAAGCTCCCGGTCTTCGAGCCCGGCAAGGGCGTCGCCACCCGCGCCGCCTCCGGCAAGGTGCTCCAGGCGCTCGGCCCGGTCATCCCCGAACTGTGGGGCGGTTCCGCCGACCTGGCCGGCTCGAACAACACCACGATCGACAAGACGTCGTCGTTCCTCCCGGCGGACAACCCCCTGCCGGAGGCGGACCCGTACGGCCGTACGGTCCACTTCGGGATCCGCGAGCACTCCATGGCCGCGGAGATGAACGGCGTCACCCTGCACGGCAACACCCGCGTCTACGGCGGCACGTTCCTCGTGTTCTCCGACTACATGCGCAACGCGGTGCGGCTGTCGGCACTGATGCACCTGCCGGTGACGTACGTGTGGACGCACGACTCCATCGGCCTCGGCGAGGACGGCCCGACCCACCAGCCGGTCGAGCACCTGGCCTCGCTGCGCGCCATCCCGGGCCTGAACGTGGTGCGCCCGGCCGACGCCAACGAGACCGCCATCGCCTGGCGCGAGATCCTCGATCGCTACACCAAGGTGTTCGGCAAGGGCGCCCCGCACGGTCTCGTGCTGACCCGCCAGGGCGTGCCGACCTACGAGCCCAACGAGGACGCCGCGCGCGGCGGTTACGTGATGTTCGAGGCGGAGGGGTCCTCCGGGCGGAGCACGGAGCCCGAGGTCGTGCTGATCGCGACCGGTTCCGAGGTGCACGTGGCGGTCGAGGCGCGCGAGCGTCTCCAGGCCGACGGTGTGCCCACGCGGGTGGTGTCCATGCCGTCCGTGGAGTGGTTCGAGGAGCAGGACCAGGGGTACCGGGACAGCGTTCTGCCGCCGTCCGTGAAGGCCCGTGTCGCGGTGGAGGCCGGTATCGGTCTGACCTGGCACAAGTACGTCGGGGACGCCGGCCGCATCGTTTCCCTGGAGCACTTCGGTGCTTCCGCCGACGGCAAGGTCCTCTTCCGCGAGTTCGGCTTCACTGCCGAGAACGTGGCCGACCAGGCGAGGGAATCGATCGCCGCCGCCCGGCGCTGACGCTGATATACGACACGTAGGAGATGCAATTTCCATGACAGACGCACTGAAGCGCCTCTCCGATGAAGGCGTCGCGATCTGGCTGGACGACCTGTCGCGCAAGCGGATCACGTCCGGCAACCTCGCCGAACTGATCGACCAGCAGCACGTCGTGGGCGTCACCACCAACCCGACGATCTTCCAGAAGGCGATCAGCAGCGGCGACGGCTACGAGCAGCAGCTCGCCGACCTCGCCGCCCGCAAGGTGACCGTCGAAGAGGCGGTCCGCATGATCACCACGGCGGACGTCCGGGACGCCGCCGACATCCTGCACCCGGTCTTCGAGGCCACGGGCGGCCAGGACGGGCGGGTGTCGATCGAGGTCGACCCGCGCCTGGCGCACAACACCCGGGCGACCGTCGCCGAGGCCAAGCAGCTGGCGTGGCTGGTGGACCGGCCGAACACCCTGATCAAGATCCCCGCGACCAAGGCGGGCCTGCCGGCGATCACCGAGGTGATCGGCAACGGCATCAGCGTCAACGTCACGCTGATCTTCTCGCTGGAGCGCTACCGCGAGGTCATGGACGCCTACCTGGCGGGTCTGGAGAAGGCCCGCGAGAAGGGCCTCGACGTCTCCCTGATCCACTCGGTGGCGTCCTTCTTCGTGTCCCGTGTGGACACCGAGATCGACAAGCGGATCGACGCGCTCGGCACGCCCGAGGCCAAGGCCGCGCGCGGCCGGGCCGCGGTCGCCAACGCGCGGCTCGCCTACCAGGCGTACGAGGAGGTCTTCTCCTCGGACCGGTGGAGCGCGCTGGAGAACGCGGGCGCCAACAAGCAGCGTGCGCTGTGGGCCTCCACCGGCGTGAAGGACAAGGCGTACAAGGACACCATGTACGTCGACGACCTGGTCGCGCCGAACACGGTGAACACCATGCCCGAGGCCACCCTCGTCGCGACCGAGGACCACGGCCGGATCACCGGCGACACCATCACCGGTACCTACGAGCAGGCCCGTGCCGACCTGGACGCGGTCGAGAAGCTCGGGATCAAGTACGACGACGTCGTCCAGCTGCTGGAGGACGAGGGCGTCGAGAAGTTCGAGGCGTCCTGGAACGACCTGCTCGCCTCGACCGAGGCCGAGCTGAAGCGTCTCGCCCCCTCGGAGGGCTGAAACCTTGTCCCCCTTCGTCACAGGAGCGAATCCGCTTCGTGACCCCGCAGACCGACGGCTCCCGCGTATCGCGGGGCCGTCGGGCCTGGTCATTTTCGGCGTCACGGGCGATTTGTCACGGAAGAAGCTGATGCCCGCGGTGTACGACCTCGCCAACCGGGGTCTGCTGCCGCCGGGCTTCTCGCTGGTCGGGTTCGCCCGCCGCGAGTGGCAGAACGAGGACTTCGCGCAGGAGGTCCACGACGCCGTCAAGGAGCACGCGCGCACGCCGTTCCGCGAGGAGGTCTGGCAGCAGCTCATCCAGGGGATGCGCTTCGTCCAGGGCACCTTCGACGACGACGACGCCTTCGAGCGGCTGCGCGGCACCATCGAGGAGCTGGACAAGGCGCAGGGCACGGGCGGCAACTTCGCCTTCTACCTGTCCGTGCCGCCCCGCTCCTTCCCGGTGGTCATCCAGCAGCTGAAGAAGCACGGGCTGGCCGACCAGAAGGGGGGTTCCTGGCGGCGCGCGGTCATCGAGAAGCCCTTCGGCCACGACCTGAAGTCGGCCGAGGAGCTCAACAAGGTCGTGCACGAGGTCTTCGCCCCGGACCAGGTCTTCCGCATCGACCACTACCTGGGCAAGGAGACCGTCCAGAACATCCTGGCGCTGCGCTTCGCCAACACGATGTTCGAGCCGATCTGGAACCGGTCCTTCGTCGACCATGTGCAGATCACGATGGCCGAGGACATCGGCATCGGCGGCCGGGCCGGCTACTACGACGGCATCGGGGCCGCCCGTGACGTCATCCAGAACCACCTGCTCCAGCTGCTCGCGCTGACCGCGATGGAGGAGCCCGCCTCCTTCGACGCGGACGCGCTGGCCGCGGAGAAGACCAAGGTGCTCGGCGCCGTGAAGGTGCCCAAGGACCTGGGCCGCAACACCGTCCGCGCCCAGTACGCGGCCGGCTGGCAGGGCGGCGAGCAGGTCATCGGCTACCTGGAGGAAGAGGGCATCGACCGCGGGTCGAAGACCGACACCTACGCCGCGATCAAGCTGGGGATCGACAACCGCCGCTGGGCGGGCGTGCCGTTCTACCTGCGTACCGGCAAGCGGCTCGGCCGCCGTGTCACCGAGATCGCGGTCGTCTTCCAGAGTGCCCCGCACTCCCCCTTCGGCGCGACGGCCACCGAGGAACTGGGCCAGAACGCGATCGTCATCCGGGTGCAGCCCGACGAGGGCGTCACCGTCCGCTTCGGCTCCAAGGTGCCGGGCACCTCGATGGAGATCCGGGACGTGTCCATGGACTTCGCCTACGGCGAGTCCTTCACGGAGTCCAGCCCGGAGGCGTACGAGCGACTCATCCTCGACGTGCTGCTCGGCGACTCCAACCTCTTCCCGCGCACCGAGGAGGTCGAGCTGTCCTGGGAGATCCTCGACCCGATCGAGCAGTACTGGGACCAGCACGGCAGGCCCGCGCAGTACCCGGCCGGGACGTGGGGCCCCGTCGAGGCGGACGACATGCTCGAACGAGACGGACGGAGCTGGCGCCGGCCATGAAGATAGACCTCACCGACACCACCGCCAGCAAGATCAACAAGGCGCTCGTGCAGGGCCGGCGGGCCATCGGCACGCCGGCCGTCGGCATGGTCCTCACCCTGGTCGTCGTCACCGACGAGGAGAACGCCTACGACGCCATGCGGGCCGCCACCGACGCCTCGCGCGAGCACCCCTCGCGCACCCTGGTCGTCATCCGGCGGGTCTCCCGCAGCCCCCGGGACCGCACCAAGTCCCGGCTCGACGCCGAGGTACGGGTGGGCGCCGACGCCGGTTCCGGCGAGACGGTCGTCCTGCGGACGTACGGCGACGTGGCGGACCACGCCCAGTCGGTGGTGCTGCCGCTGCTGCTGCCCGACGCCCCCGTGGTCGTCTGGTGGCCGGTGAACGCGCCCGTGGACCCGGCGCAGGATCCCCTCGGCGCCCTGGCCCAGCGCCGGGTCACCGACTCGTACGCGGCCGAGCAGCCGGTGCGGGACCTGGCGGCCCGCGCCAAGACCTACACCCCCGGCGACACCGATCTGTCGTGGACCCGCATCACGCCCTGGCGCTCGATGCTGGCCGCGGCGCTCGACCAGGTGGTCTGCGAGGTCCGGGGCGTCGAGGTGGAGGGCGAGGAGTTCAACCCGAGCTGCGAGCTGCTGGCGATGTGGCTCGCGGACCGGCTCGCCGTCCCCGTGCGGCGCACGCTGTCCGCCGGGCCGGGTCTGACCGCGGTCCGTATGGACACCGACTGCGGCGCGATCGCCCTGGACCGGGCCGACGGTTCGCTGGCGACCCTGTCCATCCAGGGCCAGCCGGACCGGGCGGTGGCGCTCAAGCGCCGCGACACGGCCGAGCTGATCGCGGAGGAACTGCGCCGTCTCGACCCCGACGACACCTACGCCTCGGCGCTGCGGTACGGAGTGGACCGGCTGCGCTCCACCGACGGCGGGCCCGAGGGCGGGCAGACTCCGGCCAAAGGAGAAGCTGCCGCGGTCCCGGTTCCGGCCGGGAGCTCCGCGAAAGCTCCCGCGAAGGACGCGGCGGGGTCGGCACCGGTGAAGAAGGCGGCGGCGAAGTGAGCACTCCCCAACTCGTCGTGCACCACGACAAGGAGCTGATGGCGCAGGCCGCCGCGGCCCGGCTGATCACGAAGATCGTGGACGCCCAGGCCTCGCGCGGCACCGCGTCCGTCGTCCTCACGGGCGGCCGCAACGGCAACGGACTGCTGGCCGCGCTGGCCGCCGCGCCCGCCCGCGACGCGATCGACTGGGGCCGGCTGGACCTGTGGTGGGGTGACGAGCGCTTCCTGCCCGAGGGCGACCCCGAGCGCAATGTCACCCAGGCCCGCGAGGCCCTGCTCGACTCCGTGCCGCTGGACCCGAAGCGCGTGCACGCGATGCCCGCGTCGGACGGCCCGTACGGCTCGGACGTGGAGGCGGCGGCCGCCTCGTACGCCGAGGAACTGGCCCGCGCGAGCGGTCCCGAGAACCACGGCACGGTCCCCACGTTCGACGTGCTGATGCTGGGCGTCGGACCGGACACCCATGTGGCGTCGCTGTTCCCCGAGCTGCCCGCCGTGCGGGAGACGGAGCGCACGGTGGTCGGCGTGCACGGCGCGCCCAAGCCGCCGCCGACCCGGATCACCCTGACCCTGCCCGCGATCCGGGCCGCCCGTGAGGTGTGGCTCCTGGCCGCCGGCGAGGACAAGGCGAACGCCGCGGCGATCGCGCTGTCCGGTGCCGGTGAGATCCAGGCCCCGGCGGCCGGCGCGCAGGGCCGTGCCCGCACCCTGTGGCTGCTGGACTCGGCGGCGGCCTCGCAACTGCCGAGGTCGCTGTACCCGCCGGCGTCGCCCTGACGGAGACAGTACGAGGAAGCGGGGCCCGCCGGACGGCGGGCCCCGCTTCCTCGTGTCCGGGCCGGGCCCCTACTTGACCGAGCCCGCCATGACCCCCTGGACGAAGTGCCGCTGGAAGGCGAAGAACACCACCACCGGCACGACCAGCGACACGAACGCGCCGGGCGCCAGGACGTCGATGTTGCTGCCGAACTGGCGGATCTGGGACTGGAGTTCCACGGTCAGCGGCTGTGCGGAGCTGTCCGCGAACAGCAGGGCCACCAGCATGTCGTTCCAGACCCACAGGAACTGGAAGATCGCGAGGCTGGCGATGGCGGGCCGGCCCACCGGCAGGACCAGCCGGGTGAAGATGCGCCACTCGCTGCCGCCGTCCATACGGGCGGCCTCCAGCATCTCCTTCGGTATCTCGGCGAAGTAGTTGCGCAGCAGGAACACGGCGAACGGCAGACCGTAGGCCACGTGGAAGAGGACCACGCCCGGGATCGTGCCGAACAGCCCCAGCTGCCCGAAGAGTTTGGCCACCGGCAGCAGACCGATCTGCACCGGCACCACCAGCAGCGCCACCACCAGCAGGAAGAGCGGTTCGCGGCCGGGGAAGTCCAGCCAGGCGAAGGCGTATCCGGCGAGTGCCGCGACGACGACCACCAGCGCCGTGGCCGGCACCGAGATCAGCACGGTGTTCCAGAACGCCTGTGTGATGCCGGCGTTCTCCAGCAGCGCGGAGTAGTTGTCGAAGGACAGCTGCCCGGGGCTGGTGAACACCGTCCACCAGCCGCCCTGCGCGGTCTCCTCGGCGGAGCGCAGCGACGACAGGAACAGCCCGGCCAACGGGGTGAGCCAGACCAGGCCCACCACCACGAGGAGGGCCTGGACCAGGCTGTTGCCCAGACCCCGTCGGACGGCGTTCATCGCTGACTCCTTCGGAAACGGCGGACGTTGAAGACCATCGCCGGGATCACCAGGAGCAGCAGGAGCACACCGAGCGCGCTGCCGAGGCCCTGGTCGTTGCCCCCGCCGAAGGACACCAGCCACATCTGGGTCGCCAGCACGGTCGCGTCCTCCTGCACCGGACCGGGCGCGATGATGTAGACCAGGTCGAAGACCTTCATCACGTTGATCACCAGGGTCACGAACACCACGGTGAGCACCGGCGCGAGCAGCGGGACGGTGATCCGCCGGAAGATCTGCCACTCGTTGGCGCCGTCCATCCGCGCCGCCTCCAGCGCGTCCCGGGGCAGCGTGGCCAGCCCGGCGCCGATCAGCACCATCGCGAAGCCGGTCCAGATCCACAGGTACGCCCCGATGATCGCGGGTGTCACCAGCGCCGGTCCGAGCCAGGAGACGCCCTCGTAGGGCGGCGCGAAGTTCGAGGCGGGCAGCCGCACCGTGTACGAGCCGGGGTCCAGTCCCGTGAAGCTGAAGGAGCCGTCGGAGGCGGTGGTCGTGGAGGCGACCGTGCCGCCGTCGCGCACCGCCTGCACGGTCATCTCCGGCAGCCCGCTCTCGCGCCGGTCGACGCTGCCCTGCTCCCCTCCCCCGCCGGGGGTGAAGTCCAGGTACACGACGCCGCGCAGCTCGTCGGCGGCGGGCTCGCGCCCGGCCGCCGCGTGGGCCGGTTCGGCGCCGCCTGGCAGGTCCCCGGGCAGCACACCGACGAGGCCGAGCGCGAGGGCCGGCTCCCCCGGCGACGTAGCGGCCGTCGTCCGGTACCCCCCGTCCTTCTCCTCGGCCATGCCCTGGCCGTCGCGCGCCCGGGCCGTCGGATAGCCGGCGGTGCCCTGGAAGGTGTCGTGGATGCCGACCACGGCGGCGTTCAGCACACCCTTGTCCGGGTCCTCGTCGTAGGCGAGCCGGAAGATGATGCCGGCGGCCAGGAAGGAGACCGCCATCGGCATGAACAGCAGCAGCTTGAACGCCGTCGCCCAGCGGATCTTCTCCACCAGGACGGCCAGCACCAGCCCCAGCCCGGTGAGCAGCGTCGGCGCCACGACCACCCAGATCGCGGTGTTGCGGACGGCCTTGAGTGTCGCCGGGTCGCTGAACATCTCGGTGTAGTTGTCGGCGCCGACGAACCGGGTGCCTGCCGCGTCGAAGAAGCTGCGCCCGACGGAGAACAGCACCGGGTAGACGACGAGGGCGCCGAGCAGGAGCAGGGCGGGAAGGACGAACAGCAGCGCGACGATCCGCCCCCGGCGCCGCGAGGGCCGGCGGCCCGCGGCGCCGGGGGCGGCCGGCGGGCTCGCCTCTTTCACGAGTGTGGCGGTCATGGTGGTCAGTTCCCGTAAGCCTTGGCCGCCGCCTTCTCCAGCTCGGCGGCGGTGCCCTTCGGGTCGGAGGGGTCGCGCAGGAAGTCCTGGAGGATCTTCCACTCGCCCGCGCCCTTGGTGCCGCCGAAGGCGGCGGGCGCCTGGTCGGACATGTCGAAGCGGACCGAGTCCCCGGCACCGACCAGCGACTCGGCGGTGGCCCGGGTGACGTCGTCGCCGTAGGAGGCGAGGTCGAGCTTCTTGTTCGGGGAGAGGAAGCCGCCCGCCTCGGCCCACACCGCGGCGGCCTCCGGGGTGGCGAGGTACTCCAGGAGCTTCATGCCGGCCTCGGCGTTCTTGCCGTCCTTGAGGACCACGGCCGCGTCGCCGCCGCTGACCACGGGCGCGGTGCCGCCGTCGACCGCCGGGAACGGGAAGAAGTTCGCGTCCTCGCCGATGGTCCGGCCGAACTGGTCCTTGGCGACCCCGGCGACGAAGTCGCCCTCGTAGACCATGCCCGCCTCGGGCTTCGGCCCGAACACCTTCTCCACCGAGCCCGGGAAGTCGGTGTTCAGGGCCTGCTTCTGACCGCCGGCGACGAGCTGCTTGTCCTTGAACAGCTCACCGAGCGTGGTGAGCGCATCGACCACGGTGGCGTCGGTCCACTTCAGCTCGTGCGCGGCGAGGGCGTCGTACTTCTCGGGTCCGGCCTGGGAGAGGTAGATGTTCTCGAACCAGTCGGTGAGCGTCCAGCCGTCCTGCCCGGCGACCGAGAACGCGGCCAGCCCGGAGTCGGAGACGGTGCGCCCGGCCTCCAGCATCTCCTCGTACGTCTTCGGCGGCTCGACGCCGGCCTGGGCGAGGGCGTCGGGGCTGTACCAGACGGTCGACTTGTGGGCGGCCTTGAAGTACAGGCCGTAGAGGGTGCCGTCGACGCTGCCGTACGTCTTCCACGCCTGTGCGTAGTTGGCGCCGACCGACTCCTGGGCGGTCTTGGACAGCGGCTGGAGCCAGCCCTCCTTCGCGAACTGCTGGAGCACGCCGACCTGCGGGACCATGACGAGGTCGGGGGCGTTGCCGCCCTCGATCTTGCTGCCGACGACGGTGGAGACGTTGTCGCCGGTGGACACGAACTGGGTCTTCGCCCCCGTCTTCTCGGTGAAGGCGTCGAGCACCTTCTGGAAGTTCTCCTGCTCGCTGCCGGACCAGACACCGGCCACGGAGACCGTCTGGCCGCTGAGCGCCTTGTCGCCGCCGCCGGCCGAGACCGGGTCGCTGCTGCCGCAGGCGGTCGCGCCGATCGCCAGTACGAGCGCGGTGCAGCCGGTGAGCAGGGTGGTACGTCGTCTCATCATCGTTGATGTCCTTTTCGGTTGACGTGCGGTGGACGGAGGTTCAGAGGTCGTTGACCCACCAGGCGGCGGTGGAGCCGGGCAGGACGCCGGCCGCCGGGCAGGGCCCGCTGGACAGCAGCGGGGTCCCGGAGACGGGTGCGGGGACGGGCGCCGGGGTGAAGTTGACGGCGCAGACCAGGTCGTCGCCGCGGGCGAAGGCGAGGACACCGGGCGGGGAGTCCAGCCAGCGCAGCGAGCCCTCGCCCAACTGGGGCAGTGAGGAGCGCAGTTGGAGCCCGTCGCGGTACAGGTGCCAGAAGGAGCGGGTGTCCGCGAGGGCCCGGTCGGTGGCGTGGTCGGCGAACCACTCCGGCTGCGGCAGCCAGGGCTTGGCGCCCTCGACACCGGAGGTGAAGCCGAACGGGGACGCCTGTCCCGACCACGGCATCGGCACGCGGCAGCCGTCACGGATCCGGGCCCGGCTGCCGGTGCGCCGGAAGATCGGGTCGGTGAGCACGTCGTCGGGCAGGTCGACGACCTCGGGCAGGCCCAGCTCCTCGCCCTGGTAGATGTACGCGGCTCCGGGCAGCGCCAGCATCAGCAGCGCGGCGGCGCGGGCGCGGGCGGCGCCGAGGCCGCTGCCCTCGGGGGCGGGTTCGCCGTAGCGGGTGACGGTGCGGACCTGGTCGTGGTTGTTGAGGACCCAGGTGACCGTCGAGCCCGTGCCGGCGATGTCCTGCATGGCCTCGGAGATGACCTTGCGGAAGGCGTCGGCGTCCCAGGGGGCGCCCAGCAGGTCGAAGAAGAAGGCCTGGTGGAGTTCGTCGGGGCGGACGTAGTCGGCGTGCTCGCGGGCCGTCGGCACGGACACCTCGCCGACCAGCAGCCGCTCCCGGCCGTCGCGTCCCGTGTACTCCTCGCACACGGCGCGCCAGTGCCGCCACACGTCGTGCACCTCGGGCTGGTTCCAGGCGAGCGGGTTGACCGAGTCGCGGGTGCGGGCGTCGGCCTCCGGGTCCGGGGAGTCCGGCAGGTCGGGGTGCTTGAAGAGGCCGGCGGCGACGTCGATGCGGAAGCCGTCGACTCCGCGGTCGAGCCAGAAGCGCAGGATCCGGTCGAACTCGGCGCCCACCGCGGGCTCGCGCCAGTTCCAGTCGGGCTGCTCGGGGGTGAACATGTGCAGGTACCACTGACCGGGGCGGCCGTCGGGCTCGGTGACCCGGGTCCAGGCGGGGCCGCCGAACATGGCGTGCCAGTTGTTGGGCGGCTCGGCACCGTCCGGGCCGCGGCCGTCGGCGAAGTGGAAGCGGGCGCGGGCCGCGCTGCCGGGCCCGGCGGCGAGCGCCTCGCGGAACCACGGGTGGTCGCTGGAGCAGTGGTTGGGCACGATGTCGAGCAGCACCCTGACGCCCAGGCGCCGGGCCGCCGTCATCAGCAGGTCGAACTCGGCGAGGTCGCCGAACAGCGGGTCGACGTCGCAGTAGTCGGACACGTCGTAGCCGTGGTCGTGCTGCGGCGAGGGGAAGAAGGGACTCAGCCAGATGCCGTCGACGCCGAGTTTCTTCAGGTAGGGCAGCCCGGCCCGGACGCCGGCGAGATCGCCGATGCCGTCACCGGTGCTGTCCAGGAAGCTGCGGACGTACACCTGGTAGATCACTGCGTCGCGCCACCAGTGGTGGGTGTGGATGCGCTGGAGACTCACCCCGTCGACCTGTCTGTGCGTGCGGGAGCCCGATGCTGCTCCGGGCCGGTGGTTATGCATGCATGTTAGGTAGGCGTTTCACGGAGGTGTCAATGAATAGACAGCAGGTATCGCGCAGTTGGCCGTTGATATACGGACTTATCGGGGCGCCGAAGGGTAGGTCGATACGTCCGCGTTACCTAACAGGTAACTAGCCTCGGGAGATGACGGCGAGCTCGCGCGCCAGCCGTCGCACCGCGCGCTCGGGCGTCTGGCGCCCGGTCGTCGCGTCGTGCACCACCGCCTGCACCACCAGGCTGACCTGGTCGTAGCGCGGGCTCTTGGGACGCGGCGCGGCCGCCAGCACGGCGGCCCGCAGGGTGGGCAGATAGGGGTGGTCGCGGACCAGCTTCGGGTCCTCGTAGAGCGCGGCGCGCACCGGCGGCAGCGCGCCGCGCGTGAGCACCTGGCGCTGCACGGGCTCGCTGGTGAGGTACGCGATCAGGCGCGCGGCCGTGTCGGGGTGCCGCGCGTGGGTGCTGACGGCCAGATTGGAGCCGCCGAGCACACTCGCCCCGGGGCCGTCCGGCCCGGGCAGCGGCACGGCGCCGACCTTGCCGGCCAGCGGCGACCCCTCGGCCGAGGCGGCGGCGTACGCGTACGGCCAGTTGCGCAGGAACAGCAGGCCGCCGTCGAGGAAGGCCTGCTTGGACTCCTCCTCCTTGTAGGTCAGCGCCTCGCGCGGGATCCAGCCCTCGCGCACCCCGCGGGCGAGGAAGCCGATCCCCTCGCGCGCCGCGTCGGAGTTCACGGTGACGCGTTCGCCCTCGTCGCCGAGGATCGTGCCGCCCGCCGAGTACACGGCCTCGGCGGCGTTGACGGTGAGGCCCTCGTACGGCAGGAACTGGCCCGCGTAGCCATCGAGGCCGTGCTTCGGGGCGACGGTCCGCGCGGCGTGCTCCAGTTCGGCCCAGGTCCGCGGCGGCGGCAGGCCCTCCTCGGCGAGGACGTCCTTGCGGTACAGCAGCAGTCCGGCGTTGGTGACGTACGGGACGGCGTACAGCTGCCCGTCCCAGGTCGCGGTGTCGACGACCGGGGGCAGGAACGCGTCCAGCGGGAAACGGTCGCGGGGCAGCGGGCGGATCCAGCCGGCCGCCGCGAACTCGGAGGTCCAGGCGACGTCGATGTTGAGGATGTCGAAGCGGCCGCGGGATCCGCCGCGCAGGTCGGTGATCATCTGCGAGCGGGTCTCGTCGGCGGAGTCCGGCAGCTCGACGAGGGTGATCCTCTCGCCGGGGTTCGTGCGGTTCCAGTCGTCGAGCAGGGGACCGAGGTAGGCCGTCAGGTCCCCCGCGGTGGCCAGGGTGAGCGGGCCGCGGCCCCCCGCGGGCGCGTCGTCGGCGTGCGCGCCGGCGGTGACGTAACCGGTCAGGAGGACGACGAGGGCGAGGAGGCCCCTACCGGCGGCGTGCGTCCACCGCATAGGTTCCTCCCTGTACACCCGGCACCGGGCCCCATCGCCCGGAGTCAGACGCCATGTATACCTGTTAGGTATGGGCGATACTAGGGCCTGGAGCACAATACGAGGACGCTAGGAGGAGAGCACGAGTGCGCCTGCCACTCCTGGCACTCCTCGCGCGCGGCCCGGCCCACGGCTACGAGCTGAAGCAGGACCTTGAGCAACTGCTGGGCGCCGCGTACCCTCAGCCCAACATCGGCCAGATCTACGTGACCCTCGGCCGCCTCGAGAAGTCCGGACTGATCGAGGGCGAAGAGGTGGAGCAGTCGAACCGGCCCAACAAGAAGATCTACCACCTCACCGACGCCGGGCGGGAGGCGCTGAACGCCTGGTACGAGGAGACGGCGGACGAGCCGCGGGTGCGGGACGAGTTCTTCATGAAGCTCGCCCTGGCGCCGCGGACCGGGCTCGCCGACCAGATCGCGCTGATCAACAAACAGCGGCGCCAGTACCTGAACACCATGCGCAACCTGTCGAAGCTGGCCGCCGCCGAGAACCGCGACAACCGCGTCGCCCATCTGCTCATCGAGGGTGCGATGCTGCATCTCCAGGCCGACCTGGACTGGTTGGAGCGCTGCCAGGAGGAACTGGAGGGGTCGGAGTGAGCGAGAACCCCACTCCGCTGCTGCGTGCCGAGGGGCTGGTCAAGACGCACTACGGGGAGGGCGCCCCCGCCCACGCCGTACGCGGTGTCGATCTGAGCGTGGCGCACGGCGAGTTCGTGGCCGTCACCGGCCCGTCCGGCGCCGGGAAGTCGACGCTGCTGCATCTGCTCGGCGGACTCCAGCGGCCCGACGAGGGCAGCATCCGGCTGGACGGCGAGTGCACGGACTCCTACAGCGAGGCCCGCTGGGCGATCGAGCGCCGCCGGCGCATCGGGATCGTCTTCCAGTTCTTCAACCTGGTCTCCAACCTCTCGGTCGCGGACAACGTCGAGCTGCCCGCCCTGCTCGCCGGAGTCCCGCCCAAGCGCGCGCGGGCCGAGCGGTCGGCCCTGCTGACCGAGCTGGGCCTGGACGGCAAGGAGCGCAGCATGCCGGGCGAGCTGTCCGGCGGTGAGCAGCAGCGGGTCGCGCTGGCCCGCGCCCTGGTGAACCATCCGCCCCTGCTGCTGGCCGACGAGCCGGCCGGCAGCCTGGACAGCCGGGGCACCCGCGAGGTGATGCGGCTGCTGTCCCGCTTCCACGCACGCGGCCAGACGATCCTGCTGGTCACCCATGACGCCCGGCTGGCGAGCGCCGCCGACCGGGTGATCAGCTTCTTCGACGGGCGGATCGCGGACGACGCGGAACTGACCGGCACCCCGTCCCGCCGGGCCGGCACGTCCGGGGTGCTGGAACTGAGGGACTGATCCACGGTGTACGACGAACTGCCGGCCGGCCGCCCCGGCGTACGCGGGCCGAAAGGCTGAGGCCCATGCGAGCGACCCTGCGCTGGGTGCACTCCGATCTGCGCGCACACCGGGGCGAGGCCCTGTTCATCGTGCTCGCCACCGCCGGGGTCGTCGTCTCGCTGCTGCTGGCGACCGCGCTGTTCGGCTACGCCACCAACCCCTGGCAGCGCGTGTTCAAGCAGTCGCGGGACGCGCACGTGTGGATCCACACCGGCCTGTCGGCCCGTACGCACGAGCTCGCCGCGCTGGACGGCGTGGAGTCCGTCGCGGGCCCCTACCCGACCGAGTCCGCCACCGTCGCCTCCCGGGGCATCCGCGCCTCGGTCGAACTGCGCGGCACGACCGCGCGGCCCGCCGTCGGGCGCCCGCTGCTCGTCTCGGGCCGCTGGCTGGACGGCGCGGACCCCGACGGTGTGGTGCTGGAGAGCCATCTGGCGCGCGCCCTGCTCGCCGAGCCCGGGGACGTCCTCAGGCTGCCCGGCACCGCGCGCGCCCTGACGGTCGCGGGCATCGCCGACAGCGCCGAGCCGCGCTACCGCCCCGGTGAGCGCCGCGGACTCGTCTGGGCCCTGCCGTCCGCGGTGCGCGCACCGGACGGCGAGGTGACCGGGCTGCGTCTGGCGGACCCGGACGAGACCGACTACGCCGTCCAGCGCGCCGTGACCGCCCTCGGGGCCGGCGCCGTGAACGAGGTCACCACCTGGCAGCAGGCCCGGTCCGAGGCGCAGGGCGACACCCGCCTGCTCGGCCAGGTGCTCGGCCTGTTCGGGCTCGGCGCCCTGCTCGCCGCCGGGCTCGCCGTGCACGGGGTGATCAGCACCCGCATCCGGGGCCATCTGCGGGACATCTCGGTGCTGAAGGCGATCGGGTTCACACCCGCCCAGGTGGTCCGTGTGTTCCTGCTCCAGCACGTCGCCTACGCCCTGCTCGGCGCGCTCGCCGCGGCGGCGCTCACCCAGGGCCTCGGCGGCCGGATCCCGGGGCGCCTCGGGGACGCGGTCGACGTCTGGCAGGGGCTGCCGGGGCACACGGCGGCCCTGCTGGCGATACCGGTGGGCGTGGTGCTGTTCATCGCCGCCACCACCGGACTCGCCGCCTGGCGGGCCGGGCGGGTGCCCCCGGTGCCGGTGCCGCGGACCGCCGCACCGGTGGCCGGCCGGCTCTCGGGCCTGGCCCGCGGGGCGCTCGGGCTGCGGCTGCCGCCCGCGCTGGTGCTCGGCTGGCACAAGGCGTTCCCCCGCCGGCCCCGGACCCCGGCCACCGTCGCCCGGCTGGCGCTGCCCCTGCTGCTGATCGTGGTGGCGATGAGCGCCTGGAGCACCGTCGAGCGCTTCCAGAACAGGCCCGAGCAGGTCGGCCTGGCCGCCGCGCTCACCGTCCGCCCGGACCGCGAGGTGGCCGACCGCGACGTCCGCGCGCTGCTCGACCGCGATCCGCGGATCGCCGCCGCCCACCCGGGCGTCGAGATGGCGGCGCTGGTGCCCGGGCAGACGGCCACGATCGCCCTGCGCGGCCTGGGCACCGGCCGCGACCCCTATCCGTTCGCGCTGGCCGAGGGGCGCGCGCCGCTCGGCCGGGACGAGGCGGTGGCCGGGCAGGGCCTGCTCGACCTGCTGGACGTGCGCGTCGGCGACTGGGTGCGGATGACGGTCGGCGATCAGCCGCAGATCCTGCACATCGTGGGCCGCAGCATCGAGCCGGAGAACGCCGGCCGGGTCATCTCCACCTCGCTCGACACCCTCCGGGAGAACGACCCCGAGCTGCGTCCCACCCTGTACGAGCTGCGGCTGCGGGCCGGCGCCGAACCGCAGGACGTCGCGGGCGACCTGGCGACGACCATGGGCGGGCATCTGGATGTGCACGCCACCCCGAACCCGGTGGACGGTCTGGCGTCGCTGCGCGGGGTCGTGCTCGGGCTGATCGCGGTCCTCGCCCTGATCGGCGTGGTCGAACTGCTCACGGTGATCGGCGGCACCGTCCGCGAGGGCGAGCGGGATCTGCTGGCGCTCAAGGCCGTCGGCCTCACCCCGCGGCAGATCACCGCCGTCACCGTCACGGCGACCGCCTGCACCGCCCTGTGCGCCGTCCTGCTCGGCACCGCGCTGGGACTGCCGCTCGCGCACTGGCTGATCGACGCCCAGGGCAGGTCCAGCGGCATGGGCGCCGGGATAGCGCAGGGTCCGTCGCCGGTCTTCCTGCTGCTGTTCGGCGCCGCCGCCGTGCTGGGCGCCGCCGCGCTCGCGGTGCTGCCCGCGGCCCGGGCGGCCCGCCGCCGGCTCGTCGACACGCTGAGCGCGGTGGCCTGACGGCGGCGGGCCGGGTGTTTCACTTCGTCCGGCCGCGCAGCTCCCGGTACTTGGCGACCAGCGCCTTGGTGGACGTGTCGAGTCCGGGCACCTCGGCGCCCTCGGTCAGCGCGGGTTCGACCCGCTTCGCGAGGACCTTGCCGAGCTCGACGCCCCATTGGTCGAAGGAGTCGATGTTCCAGATCGCGCCCTGGACGAAGACCTTGTGCTCGTACAGCGCGACCAACTGGCCGAGCACCGAAGGGCTCAGCTCGCGCGCGAGGATCGTCGTCGTCGGGCGGTCGCCCCGGAAGGTCTTGTGCGGGACCAGTTCCTCGGGCACGCCCTCGGCCCGCACCTCGTCCGCCGTCTTGCCGAAGGCCAGCGCCTGCGTCTGGGCGAAGAAGTTGGCCATCAGCAGGTCGTGCTGCGCCGTCAGCTCGCCGGAGAGCTCGGCGACCGGCTCGGCGAAGCCGATGAAGTCGGCCGGGATCAGCTTGGTGCCCTGGTGCAGGAGCTGGTAGTAGGCGTGCTGCCCGTTGGTGCCGGGGGTGCCCCAGACCACGGGCCCGGTCTGCCACTCCACCTCACGCCCGTCCCGGCCGACGTACTTGCCGTTGGACTCCATGTCGAGCTGCTGGAGATAGGCCGTGAACCTGGACAGGTAGTGGCTGTACGGCAGCACCGCGTGCGACTGGGCGTCATGGAAGTTGCCGTACCAGACGCCCAACAGGCCCAGCAAGAGCGGCACGTTGGACTCGGCGGGAGCGGTGCGGAAGTGCTCGTCGACCAGGTGGAAGCCGTCGAGCATCTCGCGGAAGCGCTCCGGGCCGATGGCGATCATCAGGGACAGGCCGATCGCCGAGTCGTAGGAGTAGCGGCCGCCGACCCAGTCCCAGAACTCGAACATGTTGTCCGGGTCGATGCCGAACCCGGTGACCTTCTCGGCGTTCGTGGACAGCGCGACGAAGTGCCGGGCCACCGCCTTCTCGTCGCCGAGCGCCTGAAGGAGCCAGGAGCGCGCCGAGGTGGCGTTGGTGATGGTCTCGATGGTGGTGAAGGTCTTGGACGCGATGATGAACAGCGTCTCGGCCGGGTCCAGGTCACGGGTCGCCTCGTGCAGGTCGGCGCCGTCGACGTTCGAGACGAAGCGGACGGTGAGGTCCCGGTCGGTGAAGGCGCGCAGCACCTCGTAGGCCATCGCCGGGCCGAGGTCGGAGCCGCCGATACCGACGTTGACGACGTTGCGGATCCGCCTGCCGGTGTACCCGGTCCACTCCCCCGACCGGACCCGCTCGGCGAAGCCGGCCATCTTGTCGAGCACGGCGTGCACATCCGGGACGACGTTCCTGCCGTCGACCTCGATCACCGCGTCCCGGGGCGCCCGCAGGGCGGTGTGCAGCACCGCCCGGTCCTCGGTCGTATTGATCTTCTCGCCGCGGAACATGGCGTCCCTGAGGCCGAAGACGTCGGTCGCGGCGGCCAGCTCGCGCAGCAGCCGCAGCGTCTCGTCGGTGACCAGGTGTTTGGCGTAGTCGACGTGGAGGTCCCCGACCTGGAGGGTGTATCCCGTACCCCGCCCGGGATCCGTGTCGAAGAGCTCGCGCAGTCCGACCCCGCCGAGCTCCTCACGGTGCTCGGCCAGCGCGGTCCACTCGGGCGTCTCGTTGAGCCTGGTACGGCCGTCTGCGTTCATCTCGTACTTCAGCCTTCTTTCGTGCCGGTGCACCTGCCGCGCACCTGCCCCGCTGCCGTTCCCCAACCTAGTTGATCAGGGGGTGACGTGCCCTGTCGTGGGGGCGTCGCACCGCCCCGCCCAGAGGTACGTCCGGCGGGAGCGCAGGTGTCAGCGCCGTGAGGCACGGCACGGAAGAACGCTGCGTACCAGAAAGGTCCGGCCCGGCACCCCTGGTGCCCGACCGGACCTCAATCGCTAGATCTCGCCGCGCAGTTTGGCGAGCGCCTCGGCGAGGATCGCCTCGCCGTCCGCGTCACTGCGCCGCTCCCGCACGTACGCCAGATGCGTCTTGTACGGTTCCGTGCGCGGCGGGTCCGGCGGGTTGTCCCGGTCCTGGCCGGCCGGGAATCCGCAACGCGGACAGTCCCAGGTGTCGGGGACCTGCGCGTCGCTGGCGAAGCTCGGCTGTGTCTCATGCCCGTTGGAGCACCAGAAGGAGATGCGCAGACGCGGCGCGGACTCGCCGCGCTCGGCCTCGCCCATCGGCCCCGCCCCGACCCGGCTTCCTCGGATCGCGTTGCCACTTGCCACGGTCGTAACTCCCTGCGTGATGGTGCCGCGAAGCGAGTCGGCGTTTCGCTTCGCTGCGGGCGCCTCAGTCTACGTAAGGCCCAACGCGCGTCCAGTGATTCGAGTTACAGGCCCCACACCTAGACGCAAGCCCCATGATAGGCCGCGCTCACGTGCGCGTACCGGACATGGGGCGTTCCATACGGAATGTGTGCGCCGGTCAGTCGAGCTTCATCATGATGCCGAGCACAACGATGCAGGCGAACCAGAGCAGACCGACCACCAGGGTGATCCGGTCGAGGTTGCGCTCGGCGACCGACGAGCCGCCCACGGACGACTGCATGCCGCCACCGAACATGTCGGAGAGGCCGCCGCCCTTCCCCTTGTGCATCAGCACCAGCAGCATCAGCAGCAGGCTGAAGACGATCAGGGCGATCGAGAACCCCATAACCACGGCTGGACCAACTTCCTCGGATCTGGATCGACGACGGGGCGCAGTGGTGACCACTACGCCCCGCAAGGGTACGACGGATCGCCGCTACCGCATACTCACTGGTCGCGGAAGCGGACGATCTTGACGAACTCGTCGGCGTCCAGCGAGGCGCCGCCGACCAGCGCGCCGTCGATGTCCGCCTGGGCCATGATCTCGGCCACGTTGCCGGCCTTCACGGAGCCGCCGTACTGGATCCGCACCTGGTCCGCGAGCTCCTGGCCGTACAGCTCGGCGAGCTTGCCGCGGATCGCCGCGCAGACCTCCTGGGCGTCGCCCGCGCCGCAGACCTTGCCGGTGCCGATGGCCCACACCGGCTCGTAGGCGATCACGATCGACTCGGCCTGCTCGGCCGGCAGCCCCTTGAGACCGCCCTCGACCTGGGCGAGGGTGTGCGCGACGTGGTTGCCCGCCTCGCGGACCTCCAGTTCCTCGCCGACGCACATGATCGGGGTCAGACCGTGCTTGAAGGCGGCCTTGACCTTGGCGTTCACCACGTCGTCGGTCTCGTGGTGGTACTGCCGGCGCTCGGAGTGGCCGACCGCCACGTAGGTGCACTTCAGCTTGGCCAGCATCGAGCCGGAGATCTCGCCGGTGTAGGCGCCGGAGTCCTGCGCCGAGAGGTCCTGGGCGCCGTACTTGATCTTGAGCTTGTCGCCGTCGACCAGCGTCTGCACGGAGCGCAGGTCGGTGAAGGGCGGCAGGACGGCGACCTCGACGGCCTCGTAGTCCTTGTCGGCCAGGGCGAAGGCGAGCTTCTGGACGTGCGCGATGGCCTCGAGGTGGTTGAGGTTCATCTTCCAGTTGCCCGCCATCAGCGGCGTACGGGTCTTCATCGAGGGTCAGTCCTCCAGTGCGGCGAGGCCGGGGAGCGTCTTGCCCTCGAGGTATTCGAGGGAGGCGCCGCCGCCGGTCGAGATGTGGCCGAATGCCGTCTCGTCGAATCCCAGGGTGCGCACGGCCGCGGCGGAGTCGCCGCCGCCGACCACGGTGAAGCCCGGGGAGTCGATGAGGGCCTGGGCGACCGCTTTGGTGCCCTCGGCGTAGTCGGGGTGCTCGAAGACGCCCATCGGGCCGTTCCAGAAGACGGTGGCGGCGTCGGCGAGCTTCGAGGCGTACAGCTTGCGGGTCTCCGGACCGATGTCCAGGCCCTCCTGGTCGGCCGGGATGGCGTCCGCGGCCACGGTGGTGGGGTTGGCCGGAGCCTTGGTCCTCAGGTCCGGGAACTCCGGCGCGACCAGGACGTCGACCGGCAGGACCAGTTCGACGCCCTTCTTCTCGGCCCGCTCCATGTACTCCTTGACGACCGGGATCTGGTCCTCCTGGAGGAGGGAGATGCCGACCTCGTGGCCCTTGGCCTTGAGGAAGGTGTACGCCATGCCGCCGCCGATGAGCAGGCGGTCGGCCTTGTCGAGCAGCTGGTCGATCACGGCGAGCTTGTCCGAGACCTTGGCGCCGCCGAGGGCGACGACGTAGGGCCGCCGGACGTCCTCGGTGAGCTTCTTCAGGACGGCGACCTCGGAGGCGATCAGGTGGCCGGCGTAGTGCGGCAGCCGGGCCGGGAGGTCGTAGACGGAGGCGTGCTTGCGGTGCACGGCGCCGAAGCCGTCGCCGACGTAGACGTCGGCCAGGGCGGCGAGCCGGTCGGCGAACGCACCGCGCTCGGCGTCGTCCTTGGAGGTCTCGCCGGCGTTGAAGCGGAGGTTCTCGACGACCGCGACCTGTCCGGGGGCGAGCCCGGCGACGGTGGACTGCGCGGACTCGCCGACCGTGTCGGTGGCGAACCGCACCTCGGAGCCGAGGAGTTCACCGAGGCGCGCGGCGGCGGGAGCGAGCGAGAAGGCGGGGTCCGGCGCGCCCTTGGGACGGCCCAGGTGCGAGGCGACGACCACCCGGGCGCCCGCCTCGGCGAGCGCCTTGACGGTGGGCAGCACGGCGCGGATACGGCCGTCGTCGGTGATGGCGGTGCCGTCCAGCGGCACGTTCAGGTCGGCACGGACGAAGACCCGCTTGCCGTCCACGCCTTCCGAGAGAAGTTCGTCGATCGTCTTCATGAAGAGGCTCCTGAGGAGGGCTGGTCGATCAGTACGTGAGTCAGGGCTCGGACAGCCTGCGCTGACCGAGCCCTGGTCTCACATCGAAGTGCCTGCGCTGGTCGTCAGAGCTTCTCGCCGACGAAGAGCGTCAGGTCCACGAGGCGGTTCGAGTAGCCCCACTCGTTGTCGTACCAGCCGATGATCTTCACGCTGTTGCCCTCCTGGACCATGGTCAGGGAGGAGTCGAACGTGCAGGACGCCGGGGCGTTGACGATGTCGGAGGAGACGATCGGGTCCTCCGTGTACTCGATGTAGCCCTTGAGCTCGCCCTCGGCGGCCTTCTGGAAGGCGGCGTTGACCTCTTCCTTGGTGACCTCGCGGCTGAGCTCGACGACCATGTCGGTGACGGAGCCGGTCGGGACCGGGACGCGCATGGCGATGCCGTCCAGCTTGCCCTTGAGCTGCGGCAGGACCAGGGCGGTGGCCTTGGCGGCACCCGTCGTGGTCGGGATGATGTTCTCCGCGGCGGCACGGGCGCGGCGCAGGTCCTTGTGCGGGAAGTCCAGGATGCGCTGGTCGTTGGTGTAGGCGTGCACCGTCGTCATCAGGCCCCGGACGATGCCGAAGTTCTCGTCGAGGACCTTCGCCATCGGCGCCACGCAGTTGGTGGTGCAGGAGGCGTTGGAGATGACGTGGTGGTTCGCCGGGTCGTACTTCTCGTGGTTGACGCCCATCACGATGGTGACGTCCTCGTCCTTCGCAGGAGCGGAGATGATCACCTTCTTGGCGCCACCGGCGATGTGCTTCTCGGCGTCTTCCTTCTTGGTGAAGATGCCGGTCGACTCGATGACGATGTCGACGCCCAGGTCGCCCCACGGGATGTCGGCGGGGTTGCGCTCGGACAGGACCTTGATCGTCCGGTTGCCGACACTGATCGTGTCGGCGGTGTGGGAGACCTCCTGCTCGAGGCGGCCCAGGATGGTGTCGTACTTCAGCAGGTGCGCGGTGGTCGCGGTGTCACCCAGGTCGTTGACAGCCACGATCTCGATGTCTGCACCCTGCTTCAGCAGCGCGCGGAAGTAGTTACGACCGATGCGGCCAAAGCCGTTGATGCCTACGCGGATCGTCACGAACCGATCTCCTCGTTGGTACGCCGGGTGTGACGCCGGCGAGCTGAGTTTGGGATGTCCCCGACCGCATCCGACCCTACCTCCCCGCGAGGTCCGGGGTGACATCGAGTCGGCCCATACAAGGGCACGGCGGCCCGTACCCGCCAGTAGGGGTACGGACCGCCCGGCCCTGAACGCCGATCACTCCGAGTGGCTACGGAGAGTCAGCGACCGATCTCGGGGTCAGTCGTCCAGTGCGTCCAGCGCCTCCCCGATCAGGTCCCGGCGGTCGGCCGCCGAGGTCACGTGCTCCAGGCCGTAGCCCAGCAGCACCGTGTCGTCGGTGGAGACCGCTCCGTACGTCTTGAACAGCTCGCCCGACAGGCCCCACTCCGTGACCACCGCGGGGCTGCCCGCGGGCGGGCCCGGGGTCGTCCACGCACCCAAGGACGTCTCGAAACCGTCGGTCGGGCCCGCCGTGCCGCCGATCACCACGGTGGCGTTGTCGGCCAGGACACCGTGGCCGCCGGAACCGGGGTCGGTGATGTAGCCGAGGGAGAGCTCGACGGTCTTCCCGGCGTACGCGGACAGGTCGAACTCGACCTGCTGCCAGCCGTCCGACGAGCTGGTGAAGCTGTTCCAGGCCCCGCTGGTCCCGGACGGCGTGCAGCCGCCGGCACCCAGCGTCAGATACCGCTTCAGGGCCGGGTGCGCCTGGATGAAGAAGCCGGCCTCGCACTCGGTGGGCACGGCGGTGCCGGTGGCGCCGCCCTTGTCCGGGAGTGTCGTCCAGTCGTCGCCACCCGCGGTGCGCGCCTCCAGGACGGCGTGGTCGTAGCCCTCCTCGGTGTCCCACAGCAACATGGTGCGCAGCGTCGGGGCGTCGGCCGCGCTCACCGAGGTGAGGTCGACGGTCCGGGTCAGGCGGTTCCAGGCGTAGTCGGAGTGCGTGACGGCCGCCATGGAGGAGCCCTCGAACGGCCCGAACGGGTTCACCGTTCCGGGGTACTGGCCCGCTCCCGCGCTCTCGAACTGCGGGAAGTCCGCCACCGGCAGCGTGTCGGAGGTGACCCCGAACGAGCCCGCCGTGTTCAGCGGGTTGCCGGGCGCGTCGCCGAGTACGGCGTCGACGCCGGCCAGCGCGCCGGCGCCGTCGAAGCCGGTGACCCCGGGCAGGGACGTACGGCTGTAGGCGCCGAGGTAGTACTGGCTGAAGTCGTTCGACAGAGTGCCCCCGCCGAGGTCGACGGAGCCGCCGGCGCTCTCGCCCGCCTCGACGAGCTTGCCGCCCTCGTTGAGGTAGGCGCGCAGTTGGAGCTGGGTGGCGACACCCGGCCGGACGGCGCCCGTGTAGTGGACGACCGTCTCGAAGTGGCCGAGGACGCCGAGCGCGTCCGGGGCGCCCTGGGCCGAGACGTCCCAGACGACGGCGCGCTCGCCGTTGGCCCGCAGCGCGTCGACGTAGGTCTGCGCCTGGGTCGCGGGCGCGCCTTCCTCGGCGACGACGAGCACATCGGCACGCGGCCGTTCGGCCACGGTGTACGTGAAGTGCGCGCTCTCGGTGCGCTTGCCGCTCTTGGTCTCGCCGGTGAACCAGACCTCGACCTTGTCCCCGGGGTCGCCGTCGGCGACCTTGGCCCGGTACTCGTCGAAGTAGAGGTTGTCCTCACCGCCGAAGGTCTCGCCGCCGCGCCACGGACGGAGCGTCATGTCCTCGGTGCGTCCGCGGTTGACGCGGTACTTGAGCTCCTTGTCCCGCACGGACTTGCGGACGACGACCGAGACCTCCTGGTCGGCGCCGCGCGAGTACGAGGTGGTGAAGGCGGCCGGGGTGAAGTCGGGGGCGTCCACGCCGACCGAGGACTTCGGTGTGTCCGGCGTGGCCGCGGACTCGGCGACGGAGAGCGCGAACGGGACGTTCTTCTCGAACTCCTCCTGGATCAGCTTCTCGTCGTCCGGGAAGGTGAAGATCGACTCGCAGTCCTCGGGCCGCCAGGAGTCGTCCGGGTCGACGCTGGACGCCGTCTGACAGGTCGACATCTCCGGGGTGAACATCGCGGTGCCGTTGACGTTGGCCGCGTGGCCGTCCGCCTCGCCGTTGGTGGTGTACAGCTCGGAGGAGAGCTGCGGGTGGTAGCCCGGGATGGCGGAGTTCTCCGGCGTACCGGCCAGGGACTTGTAGAGGACGTCGTCCGGGGTGGGCGAGGCCACCTGCCAGCCGACTCCGTAGAGCAGGAGTTCGGCGGCCGAGTGGTAGTTGATGCCGTACTCGAAGCCGATGCGCCGCTCGAAGGCGTCCAGCGCCTTGGTCTCGGGTTCGGAGTTCGGGCCGGGGCCGCGGTAGGTCTGGCTGGTGGGGTACGGGGACGAGCCCTCGTCGTCGTAGCCCCACTTGTAGGCGAAGTTGCGGTTGAGGTCGACGCCGTCACCGATGGTGTAGGCGCCGTCGCCGTTGTTGTCGCGCATGTTCTTGCGCCACTGGCGGTCGCCCTCGGGCCGGTGCGTCCAGTCGTAGCCGTCGGGGTTGGCCGACAGGACGAACCACACCTCGGTGGTGTCGACGATCTTCTTGATCCGCTTGTCGGTGGAGTAGTTGTCCAGGTAATGGTGCATCAGCCGCCGGGTCATCTCCGGCGTGATCCACTCCCGCGCGTGCTGGTTGGACACGTAGAGCGTGGACGGCTTCGCGCCGTCCTTGGTCTTCTTGGCGTTCTTGGTGAGCTTCAGGGCGAGGATGTCCTGGCCCTGGAGCGTCTTGCCGATGGAGACGACCTTGGTGAGCGACGGGTGCCGCTGGCCGGTCCGGAGGATCTCCTCCTTGAGGCCGCCCGCTCCGCTGTACGGCCGGTAGACGCCGTCCCCCGCGGCGGCCACGCGCGCACGTGCCTTTGCCGAGAGCGTGTGCTCCTCGAGGTCGACGCCCTGCTTCTCCAGCTTCTCGGCCTGCTTGTCGGTGAGGTAGACCTCGACGGTGGCGGTGCCCTTGTCGGGCGCCTGCTCGCCGAGTTCGTGACCGTCCTGTCCGGTCGCGAGCAGCAGCGGGATCTGCTGCTTGGTGACCTCGGCGCGGTAGACCTTGACCTCTTCCGCGTCGGGTCCTCGAGCGTCCGAGTTCTGTGCCTGGGCGATGGGTGCGATGCTCGCTCCACCGATCAGGAGCGCGCCGACAGCGAGGATCGATCTCGCTCTGTGTCTCATGAACCCCCCTGGTACTGGTTCGCCCCGTTGGCGAATAGCTGCCAGGCTCATGACAGTTCATGATCGAGTCAAGGGTGCCTGCGCCACGCCGACGCGCCGGCGCCGACAACCCAAACAGGCGTCGGCACCGGCGCGTTGCTCGCCGTTGGGTCACCCGAGCGGGTCACCCGGAGGGGGGTCAGCCGGCCAGGTTGTCGGCCAGTTCCTCGCTGAGGTTGGCCTCCGTGCCCGGGATGCCGAGGTCGGAGGCGCGCTTGTCGGCCATCGCCAGCAGCCGCCGGATCCGGCCCGCGACGGCGTCCTTGGTCAGCGGCGGGTCCGCGAGCGCGCCCAGTTCCTCCAGCGAGGCCTGCTTGTGCTCCATCCGGAGCCGGCCGGCCGCGGCGAGATGCTCGGGAACGTCGTCGGCGAGGATCTCCAGGGCCCGCTGGACCCGGGCGCCGGCGGCGACGGCCGCACGGGCGGAGCGGCGCAGATTGGCGTCGTCGAAGTTGGCGAGCCGGTTCGCCGTGGCACGGACCTCGCGGCGCATCCGCCGCTCCTCCCAGGCCAGCACGGACTCATGGGCGCCCAGCCGGGTCAGCAGGGCGCCGATGGCGTCGCCGTCCCGGACGACGACCCGGTCCACACCGCGCACCTCGCGGGCCTTCGCGGCGATGGACAGCCGGCGGGCGGCACCGACCAGGGCGAGCGCCGCCTCGGGACCGGGGCAGGTCACCTCCAGGGAGGAGGAGCGACCGGGCTCGGTGAGGGAGCCGTGCGCCAGGAAGGCACCCCGCCAGGCGGCCTCGGCGTCGCAGGTGGCCCCCGAGACCACCTGCGGGGGCAGACCGCGGATCGGGCGGCCGCGGCCGTCCACCAGGCCCGTCTGCCGGGCGAGCTGGTCGCCGCCCGCGACGACACGCACCACGTACCGCGAGCCGCGGCGCAGTCCGCCGGGCGCCATCACGATCAGCTCCGAGCTGTGCCCGAAGATCTCCAGGATGTCCCGCTTGAGGCGGCGGGCCGCCATGGCGGTGTCCAGCTCCGCCTCGATCACGATGCGCCCGCTCACCAGGTGGAGGCC
Organism: Streptomyces cadmiisoli; assembly: GCF_003261055.1. NCBI lineage: Bacteria > Bacillati > Actinomycetota > Actinomycetes > Kitasatosporales > Streptomycetaceae > Streptomyces > Streptomyces cadmiisoli. The sequence continues at coordinate 6,568,968 of NZ_CP030073.1, read as the reverse complement.
GCCGGCGAACCGCAGAATGGCGGAGACCTCCGCCTTTCTGCAGCAGGTCCGGGTGACGGGGAGCCGGGAGATCTCATCCTTCACCGCTGCCGTCATCGCCATGGGCCGATCCTTCCATGCATCCGAAAAATACGGTCGTACGCGGCGGCCAGCAGCTCGGGGTCGTGCCGCGGAGTTCCGTCCCTCCGGGCCACCGGTGCCAGCTCGACCGCGGCGCCGAAACGCCTGGCGGCGTCGCTCAGCGAATCGCGGTCGGGCACGGCGGCCTCGTCGGCCAGCACCACGTCCAGGGCGAGTTTAGGGGCGTGTCGTCCCAAAACCTCCAAATGACGCTGCGGGGAGAAGCCTTCGGTTTCTCCCGGCTGCGGAGCGAGGTTCAGCGAGAGTACCCGGCGGGCCTTCGTCTCCAGCAGGGCGTCCAGCAGTTCGGGCACGAGCAGATGCGGGATGACCGAGGAGAACCAGGAGCCGGGGCCCACCACCACCCAGTCGGCGTCGAGGACCGCCTCGACGGCCTCGGGCACGGCGGGCGGGTCGTTCGGCACGAGGTGCACGGACTGCACCTCACCCGGGGTGAGCGCCACGGTCGCCTGTCCGCGGACGGTGTCGATGTCCTCCGGCCGGTCCGGGTCGTGCCCCCTGACCAGGGCCTGGAGCTCCAGGGGCACGGCCGACATGGGCAGCACGCGCCCGTGCGCGCCCAGCAGCTTGCCGACCAGGTCGAGGGCCTGGACGTGATCGCCCAGCTGCTCCCACAGGGCGACGATCAGCAGGTTGCCCACGGCGTGGTCGTGGAGGTCGCCCTGGGACTGGAAGCGGTGCTGGATGACCCGGGACCAGGTCTGGCCCCAGTCGTCGTCCCCGCACAGGGCGGCCAGCGCCTTGCGCAGGTCGCCGGGCGGCAGCACGCCCAGCTCGTGACGGAGCCGTCCGCTGGAGCCGCCGTCGTCGGCCACGGTCACGACGGCGGTGAGGTCGCCGGTGATCCGGCGCAGCGCGGCAAGTGAGGCGGACAGGCCCATGCCGCCGCCGAGGGCGACGACCTTGGGCTGGGTGCCCCTGCGGCGCGCGCGGCCGCCCCGGGGCTCGGCGAGCCGGCCGCCACGCCCCTCGGAGGCGACGCCGCGCAGCCTGCTGAGCCGCAACGCACGTCCCGTCATTCGCGTCCCATGTCCCGGTGCACGACCACCGTCTCCACGCCCTCGGCCGCGAGGCGCGCGGCGAGCTTCTCCGACATGGCGACCGAACGGTGCTTTCCGCCCGTGCAGCCCACCGCGATGGTCACGTACCGCTTGCCCTCGCGGCGGTAGCCCGTCGCGATGAGCTGGAGCAGCTCGGCGTAGCGGTCCAGGAACTCCTTCGCGCCGGGCTGGTTGAAGACGTAGGAGGAGACCTCGTCGTTCAGGCCCGTGTAGGGGCGCAGCTCCGGGACCCAGTGCGGGTTGGGCAGGAAGCGGCAGTCGACGACGAGGTCGGCGTCCACGGGGAGGCCGTACTTGTAGCCGAAGGACATCACCGTGGCCCGCAGCTCGGGCTCCTCCTCGCCGGCGAACTGGGCGTCCATCTTGGCGCGCAGCTCGTGCACGTTCAGGCTGGAGGTGTCGATCACCAGGTCGGCGTCGCCGCGCAGCTCGCGCAGCAGCTCGCGCTCGGCGGCGATGCCGTCCACGATGCGGCCGTCGCCCTGGAGGGGGTGCGGGCGGCGCACCGACTCGAAGCGGCGCACCAGCGCCTCGTCGGAGGACTCCAGGAAGACGATCCGACGGGTGACGCCCCTGCTGTCGAGGTCGGCGAGGGACTCGCGCAGATTGTCGAAGAAGCGTCGGCCCCGCACGTCGACGACGACCGCGATGCGCGCCACGTTGCCCTGCGAGCGGGCACCGAGCTCCACCATGGTGGGGATCAGCGCCGGCGGGAGGTTGTCGACGACGAACCAGCCGAGGTCCTCCAGACACTTGGCGGCCGTCGAGCGTCCCGCTCCGGACATCCCCGAGATGATCACCAACTCGGGGATGGCGGCTTCGGGGACCCCGTTGCCTTCGATGCCCGTACTCACCTGTGCTCCGCTTTCCCGAGGCGCATCCTGCCGGGTGCGGTCCTCGCCGGTCTCCCCGGGCGTTCGCCCGGGACTGCGATCTCGCTCCGCTGTGAACTGCTTCTCGTGCTCGGTCATGTCTCCTGCCCCCGTCGCTCGTGAGGGGCGCCCGTGGGTACGGGCTCCCCCGGGGTGCCCGCGGTCGTCTCGGGCGCCCCGTCCTCCACGTCATCCATGATCTCTCCAGTCGCCGTGTTCACGGCGGGCGCGGCCGGCGCCGCCTGGGCGAGGGCCGCGGCAATGGTCTCGGCCGTTTTACGACCTATGCCCGGAACCTCGCAGATCTGATCGATTGTCGCGGATCGCAGTTTCTTCACCGATCCGAAGTGCTTGATCAGTGCCTGCTTACGGGTCTCGCCGAGCCCGGGCACATCGTCCAGCGGGCTCGACCGGAAGCGCTTGGCGCGCTTGGTGCGCTGGTAGGTGATCGCGAAGCGGTGGGCCTCGTCCCGGACGCGTTGCAGCAGGTAGAGGCCTTCGCTGGTGCGGGGCAGGACGATCGGGTCGTCGTCGTCCGGCAGCCAGACCTCCTCCAGACGCTTGGCGAGACCGCACACGGCGATGTCATCGACTCCGAGCTCCTCCAGAGCTCGCTTGGCCGCCATGACCTGCGGTTTTCCTCCGTCGACCACGACCAGCTGCGGTGGGTAGGCGAAGCGCTTGGGGCGGCCGTCGTCCTCGGTGAGGGCGGCGCCGGGTCCGACCCTGCCGTCGTTGCTGAGGGCGGCGCCGGGTCCGGCCGGTGCGCCGTCGGTGGAGTGACCGGGCGCACCGAGGCCGGTGGTGTGACCGGGCGTGCCGGTGTCGGCCGGGAAGCCGGGCGTACCGGTGTCGGCCGGGAAGCCGGGCGTGCCGGTGTCGACGGCGTGGCCGTTCGTGCCGCCGTCGGTGAGGTCGGACCCGGCGACGGTCCACTCGCCCGTCCGCTCCTTCTCGGCGAGGTAGCGCCTGAAGCGGCGGGTGATCACCTCGTGCATGGAGCGGACGTCGTCCTGCCCCCGGAAGCCCTTGATCTGGAAGCGGCGGTATTCGCTCTTGCGCTGGAGCCCGTCCTCGAAGACGACCATCGACGCCACCACGTCGTCGCCCTGGAGATGGGAGATGTCGTAGCACTCGATCCGGAGCGGGGCGCTGTCCAGGCCGAGGGCGTCGGCGATCTCCTCCAGGGCCCGGGAGCGCGTGGTCAGGTCGGAGGCGCGCCGGGTCTTGTGCAGGACGAGGGACTGCTGGGCGTTGCGCTGCACGGTCTCCATCAGCGCCTTCTTGTCGCCGCGCTGCGGAACGCGCAGCGAGACGAACGATCCCCGGCGCCCGGTCAGCCACTCCTGGACGGGCTCCACGGGGTCGGGCAGCGCGGGGACCAGGACCTCCTTGGGGACGGCGTCGCCGCTCTCCTCCCCGTACAGCTGCTGGAGGGCGTGCTCGACCAGGGCTCCGGTGGTGACGTCCTCGACCTTGTCGGTCACCCAGCCGCGCTGGCCCCTGACCCGTCCGCCCCGGACGTGGAAGATCTGCACGGCGGCTTCCAGCTCGTCCTCGGCGACCGCGATCAGGTCGGCGTCGGTCGCGTCCGCCAGCACGACCGCGTTCTTCTCCATGGCCTTCTTCAGGGCCTCGATGTCGTCGCGCAGGCGGGCCGCCCGCTCGTACTCCAGCTCCTCGGCCGCCTCTGCCATCTGCTGTTCGAGACGGCGCAGATAGGTGCCCGTGCGGCCCGCCATGAAGTCGCAGAACTCGTCCGCCAGCTCCCGGTGCTCCTCCGCCGAGATCCGGGATACACAGGGGGCCGAGCACTTGCCGATGTACCCGAGCAGGCAGGGGCGGCCGGTGCGGCTCGCGTTCTTGAAGACGCCGGCGGAGCAGGTGCGCACGGGAAAGACGCGCAGCAGCAGGTCGACGGTGTCGCGGATGGCCCACGCGTGCCCGTACGGCCCGAAGTAGCGCACGCCCTTCTTCTTGTGGCCGCGCATGACCTGCACCCGCGGGAACTCCTCGTTCATCGTCACCGCGAGGTACGGGTAGCTCTTGTCGTCGCGGTACTTGACGTTGAACCGGGGGTCGAACTCCTTGATCCAGGAGTACTCCAGCTGCAGCGCCTCGACCTCCGTGGACACCACCGTCCACTCCACGGAGGCCGCCGTGGTGACCATGCTCCGGGTGCGCGGATGCAGGCCGGACAGGTCCTGGAAGTAGTTGGCCAGGCGCTGGCGCAGGCTCTTGGCCTTTCCGACGTAGATCACCCGGCGGTGCTCGTCACGGAATTTGTACACCCCCGGGGAGTCCGGGATCTGTCCCGGCTTGGGGCGGTAGCTGGAGGGATCGGCCATGTCTCACACCCTACTGGCGAGGAGTGACAGACCGGCGGGCCTGTGGACGACGACGGCAGGTCCACCGGGGTGGCTCACCGGGGTGGTCGGCCGGCCCACCGGAACGGTCCGCCGGCCCGCCGGCCGCGGCGCGGTGGTCGAAGCTCGGCCACGAGGACACCGCCGTTGGGCATCAGGTGTTGTCGAGGCATGGTCAACACGCTTCAATGCGTGGGAACTCGGGACCGTGGACGGTGGCGTACCCATGTCAGGACGCCCCCGGCTCCGACGAGGGGGCCCGACAGCCCGCGCGAACGGTCTGACCAGCCGTAGTGATCCAGCACAGAAAGGCCCCTGCATGCCGTACGCCACACAGCACGCGGACGCCGCCACCGCGGAACTGGACGCGGCCCTGCGGGTCGGCCCCTTTCACGTCGCCCTGCGCGCCGCGATCGCCGCCCGCGGACTGCCCCTGCAACGCGTGCAGCACCATCTGTCGCGGTACGGCGTGAAGGTGGGCGTCACGAGCCTGAGTTACTGGCAACAGGGCGCCCGCCGCCCCCAGCGCCCCGAGTCGCTGCGCGCCGTACGGGCCCTGGAGGAGATCCTCCAACTGCCCGAGGAGTCACTGATCCGGCTGTTGTCGGACGCCGACGAGGGTGTGGGCGAACCGCGGCGCGGGGCCCGCTCCTACCGCGCCGTGGTCGAGGCCTCGGGTGTCCTGGAGCGGCTTCTCGCCGAGCTGGAGGCCCCCCTCGACGGCGGGCTGCACACGCTCGGTCACCACGAGCGGGTCCGGATCGGGGCGCGCCGCGAGCTGCTCGGGCGCGAGTCGCACCACATCGTGCGCTCCCACCGCGACGGCGTCGACCGCTTCGTCGCCGTCCACCACGGCGATCCGGGATGCGTCCCGGACCGCATGTCGGTGCACGCCCTGGAGAACTGCCGCGCCGGACGCGTCCGGCGGCACCACGAGACCGGAGTCCTCGTGGCGGAACTCCTCTTCGACACCCGGCTGCGGGCCGGCGACACCTTCCTGTTCCGCTACGGCGTCGAGGACGGCACGGCCGGCGCCTCACGCGAGTACGTCCGCGGCTTCGGGCCCGCGGGCGGGCAGTACGCCCTTCAGGTGCGGTTCGACGAGAACGCCCTGCCGGTGCGCTGCCACCGGTTCACCCAGCAGTCGGCGGCGGCGCCGCGCAGCGGCCGCCAGGAACTGCCGCTCACCGACCGCCACCACTCGGTGCACGTCGTGGAGCCGCGCGTGCGGTCCGGGATCGTGGGGATCGGCTGGGACTGGGAGTAGGGATCGGCCGGGACTGGGAGCAGGAAGTCGGCCCCCCCGGGGCACGGAGTTGCCGGGCAGCCGGTCGCGGGGCGCCGGGCCGCACTCTCGGTGGGCGCCCGGAGACGGCGGGCGTGTCAGGGGCCGCCCGCACCGTGGGCCACCAGGGGCGAGTCAGGCCGCCGGGCCCGCCACGATCCTGCCGTTCTCCGCCTTCACCGCGACCTCGCTCAGCGCGACGGTGGCCGGTGCCTGCAGGACCTCGCCGGTCGTGGCGTCGAACTCGCTGCCGTGGCAGGGACAGATGAGCTTCGTCCCCTCCAGCTTGTTGATGGGGCACGCGGCGTGCGTGCAGATCGTGCTGTAGGCCTTCAGCGAGCCGTCCGCGGCCCGGCTGACCACCACGTTGTGATCGCGGTAGAGCTTGGCGCCTCCCTGCGCGACCTCGCTCTCCGCACCGAGCTCGACCGGCGCGGTGGGCGCCCCGGCCGGCTTTCCGTCGCCCGGTGAACAGGCCGTGAGTCCGATCCCGGCGACCGGGGCGAGTGCGGCCCCTCGCAGGACGGTACGGCGGCTCACGGAAGGGCGGGCGGACATGCGGATCTCCACTGGTCGGGGCGGTACGGCGGGAATGCGGGGCACCACGGGTGACCCGCGGTGACGCGGGGTGCGTCCCGGGGGCGCGTCCGCGGTGTGCCTGCTGACGATAGCCGTCTGTGACCGGTCGGCCCGGGGGCGGGGCAGCCATGACGGCGACGTAATCGCTTGCGCAATCGTTTACGTCCGCCGCCGGATGGGATACCGTCCCGGCCGGAGGACGCCCGCCGCCTCGCGCCGGTGCGGTGCCGTGCGGCTCGGGCGGTGCGGCGCTGCTCGGTCGGTGCGGCTCGGGCTCAGGTGTGAACGCCGGCTCGGACGCGGGCCCGGTCAGGGACAGGAGGGCATCCATGCCGACCATGGCCGACGTGGCGCGCAGCGCCGGGGTGTCCGTCGCGACCGTCTCCCACGTGCTGAACGGCACCCGCCCGGTGCTCCCCGCCACCCGCCGGGCCGTCCTGGACGCCATCGACGAGCTGGCCTACACCCCGAACACCCTCGCCCGCTCCCTGGTGACCTCCCGCACCCGCTCCATCGGCCTCGCCGTGTCCGCCATCAGCAACCCGTACTTCACCGAGATCCTCCAGGGCGTGGAGGCGACCGCCCTGGAGCACGGCTACAGCCTGCTGCTCGCCGATCCGCACGACGACCCCCGCCACGAGCGCACGGTCGTCCAGCTGCTGCACGAACGACGCGTGGACGGCCTGATCGTGGCCCCCTCCGCGGATCCGCGCGAACTCCTCGCCTACGTACGTCGCCACAAGGTGCCCACGGTGCTCCTCGACCGCCTGGTCGAGGAGTCGGCGACCGGGGCACCGCCGCTGGACCAGGTCTGCGCCGAGAGCACCGGACCCACGGCCCGGCTCGTCACCCATCTCGCCGGTCTCGGCCACCGCCGGATCGGCCTGGTCGCCGGGCTCGGCGGGCTCAGCACCACCGGTGAGCGGATCGCCGGCTACCGCCAGGGCCTCGCGTCCGCCGGGCTCCCCCACGACGAACGACTCGTCGTGCACGGCGACTCCGAGTCGACCGGCGGCGAGCGGGCCACCACCGCCCTGCTGTCCCTCGCCGCGCCGCCGACTGCCCTCGTCACCGCCAACAACGCGATGACCATCGGCGCGCTGCGCGCCCTGCGCGAGCGGGGGCTGTCCGTACCCGAGGACATCGCCCTGTGCTGCTTCGACGACTTCGCCTGGGCGGACCTCTTCTCCCCGCGGCTCACGGCGATCGCCCAGCCCAGCAGGGAACTCGGCGCCGAGGCGGTCCAGGTCCTCCTGGACCGCCTCGCCGAGCCCGACCGGCCCGCCCGGACCGTGCGGCTGCCCAGCGCCTTCGTCCACCGCAGCTCCTGCGGCTGCCCGGAGGAGCCGCGGCAGCGGCCCGGCCCCGGCGAGCGGCCCGAGCGAGCCGAGCCGTCCGAGTACCGAACCGCCCGGAAAGGAACCGTCGCGTGATCGTCGTCGCCGGTGAGGCCCTGATCGATCTGGTGCCGCAGGGCGCGGGCGCCCTCGCAGCGCTGCGCCCCGCCCTCGGCGGCGGCCCGTACAACACGGCCCTGGCGCTCGGCCGCCTCGGCTCCCCCACCGCCTTCTGCTCCCGCACCTCGTACGACGCCTTCGGCGAGGCCCTGCTCGACGGGCTGCGCAAGGCCGGGGTGGACGTCTCGCACGTGCAGCGCGGCCCGGAGCCGACCACGCTCGCGGTCGCCACCGTCGACGGACACGGCTCGGCCGCCTACTCCTTCTACGTGGAAGGCACCGCCGACCGGCTGTTCACCGAGCCCGACCGGCTTCCGCCGACGACCCGCGCGGTGTCCTTCGGCACCTGCTCCCTCGTACTGGAGCCGGGCGCCGGCGCCTACGAGAGGCTGATGCGGCGCACGGCCGAGCAGGGTGTCTTCACCGCGCTCGACCCCAACATCCGTACCGGTCTGATCCCCGACGCGGACGCCTACCGGGCACGGTTCGCCGGCTGGCTGCCGTCCGTGACCCTGCTCAAGCTCTCCGAGGAGGACGCCCGGTGGCTGGGCGGCACCCCGCGGGAGTGGCTCGCTGCGGGCCCCTCCGCCGTCGTGATCACCCGGGGCGGGGACGGTCTGACCGTCCACACCCGGGACGGCGCGGAGCACTCCGTGCCCGGCGAACCGGTCGACGTGGTGGACACCATCGGTGCCGGCGACACGGTGAACGCGGCCTTGCTGCACGGCCTGGCCGCCTGGGACGCCCTGTCCCCCGAGGCGCTCACGGCTCTGGGCCCGGAGCGCTGGACGCGGCTGCTCCGCTTCGCGGCGCGGGCGGCGGCGATCACCTGTTCCCGCGCGGGCGCCGAGCCGCCGTACGCGCCCGAACTCGGCGAGTGGTAGGCGGCGGGCGCCACGGGCCGCGACCCCGGCGGCCGGGTGCTCGCTCGGGAACGGCCACCCGGCGGCCAGCTGCACGCTCGACGTTCCGGGCGCGGCCGCCGGGCCCGGGCCCGGCGGGTGGCACGGAATCGCCGGCCGCCCTGCCCGGCCGGGTGGAAGGGCCTGTCGGCGATCCGTCAGCCGCTCACCGCGCGGAGCGCTCCCGGTCGGCGTCCGTTCAGCCGGTCCAGCGCCGCCGCCGTCACCTCGTCGGCCGGGAGATGGACGACGAGACGCAGCCCCTCGTCGGGGAGGGCGAGGGTCTCGAACGCCAGACGCAGCCTGCCCACCTCGGGGTGTTCGACGATGTCGACGCCCGACCGAACGGGCATCGAGGGAACCGCGGAAAGCCGGTCGGTGAACGCGGATCCCACGGTGACCGTCAACTCGTCGATCAGATCCACGAGATGCGTGTCGTGCAGCGGGCCCTCGGCGCGCAGTTGGGCGATCTGCTCGTCGGCGATCCGGTCCCAGGCCGGGTACACGCTCCGGGCCCGCCCGTCGGTGAACAGGTACCGCAGGACATTGGGCAACTCGTCGTCGAGCAGGCCGAGGGGGCGGGCGTACCGCTCGTAGCCGTCGGTGTGGGCGACGATGTCGCCGATCCAGTTGATCAGTGCGGCCGGTGAGGGTTCGAGGCGGTCCAGGAGCGCCGTCATGGTCGGGCGCACCGTCCGCTGGGGCGGGCCGGCCGCCGCGCACAGGGCTTTGTCGACACCGTGCTCCTTCGCCAGTCGGCGCAGCAGGATCCGGTCCGGAACGGGCAGCCGGAGTGCGTCACCGAGGGCGCCGAGCACCTGCGGTGAGGGGTTACGGTCCCGGCCCTGTTCCAGCCGGGTGAGGTACTCGATGCTGATGCCGGCCAGCGTGGCCAGCTCCGCCCGGCGCAGCCCCGGCGTACGGCGGCGGGGGCCCAGGGGCAGGCCCACGTCCGTCGGCGTGACGGCTTCACGTCGCGTACGCAGAAAGGCTCCCAGCTCGTTGTCGCTCACCCGTTGAACGTACAACGCGGTTCACCGCTGAGGGTGGCCCTGTCACTACCACCCTCGTGGCGGTCTCCCTCCGGACCCCGCGAGGCCCGAGGGTGGGAGGCATGACTCAGGACACATCCTCGAACACCCTGGCTGCCGCTCCCCTCCCGCTGGTCTCCGGGGACTGGGAGCTGGACCCGCTGCACTCCGCCGTGAACTTCACGATCCGCCACCTGGGGATCGCGAAGGTGCGCGGTCGGTTCACCGACGTGGAGGCCGGGCTGCACGTCGGCGGGACCCTTGACGACGTGCGGGTCACCGCACGGGTCGCGCTCGCCTCTTTGGACACCGGGAACTCCGACCGTGACGCCCACACCCGGTCGGCCGATCTGCTCGACGTGGAGAAGCGCCCGACGATGACGTTCCGCTCGTCGCGCGTGGCCGGGACGGGCGACGACTGGACGATGGAGGGCGATCTGACGATCGGGGACGTGACCCGTCCGGTGAGGTTCGCCGTCGAGTTCGGCGGGGTCGTGGACTCCCCCGTGGACGGCAGGAGGCACGCCGGGTTCGAGGCGACGGGTGAGATCCGGCGCAGCGACTTCGGCATGGACTTCGGTGCCGGGTTCCTCGGTGATGTTGTCAAGATCCAGTTGGACATGCAGTTCATCGAGCCGCAGGGACAGGGCGGCTGACTGTGCAACGGCCGGCGCCCCGCGGGGAGTTCCCGCGGGGCGCCGGCCGTTCGTGATGCCGCCCTGGGTGGTGCTCAGGCCTTGCGGGTCCGCGTCGTCTTCTTCGCGGGCGTCGCCTTCTTCGCGGCCCCGGCCGCCTTCTCGGTGGACGTGTTGTTGACCGTCCTGGCCGTCGCCGTCCGTCTGGCCGGTGCCTTGGCGGCCACCGTCTTCTTCGCGGCGGCCTTGCGCGGTGCCTTGACCGGCGCGGCGTCGCTGATCCGGTCGGCGCCCAGGATCTCCCGCAGGAACTTGCCGGTGTGGCTGGTCGAGACGCCCGCGACCTCCTCGGGCGTGCCCTCGGCGACGACGAGTCCGCCGCCGGCGCCGCCCTCGGGACCCATGTCGACGATCCAGTCGGCGGTCTTGACCACGTCGAGGTTGTGCTCGATGACGATGACGGTGTTGCCCTTGTCGACCAAGCCGGACAGGACCGTCAGCAGCTTGCTGATGTCCTCGAAGTGCAGACCGGTGGTGGGCTCGTCCAGGACGTAGACCGTGCGTCCGGTGGAGCGCTTCTGGAGCTCGCTGGCGAGCTTCACACGCTGGGCCTCACCGCCGGAGAGCGTGGTCGCCGACTGCCCGAGCCGGACGTAGCCGAGGCCGACTTCGTGCAGGGTCCTGAGGTGACGGGCGATCGCGGGGACCGCCTCGAAGAAGTCGAGCGCCTCCTCGATCGGCATGTTCAGGACCTCGGCGATGGACTTGCCCTTGTAGTGGACGTCCAGGGTCTCCCGGTTGTACCTGGCGCCGTGGCAGACCTCGCACGGGACGTACACGTCCGGGAGGAAGTTCATCTCGATCTTGATCGTGCCGTCGCCCGCGCAGTTCTCGCAGCGGCCGCCCTTGACGTTGAAGGAGAAGCGGCCCGGCAGGTAACCGCGGACCTTCGCCTCGGCGGTCTCGGCGAACAGCTTGCGGATGTGGTCGAAGACGCCGGTGTACGTGGCCGGGTTGGACCGCGGGGTTCGGCCGATGGGCGACTGGTCGACGTGCACGACCTTGTCGACGAGGTCGTCGCCGTCCACGCGCGTGTGCCGGCCGGGGACGTTCCGCGCGCCGTTCAGTTCGCGGGCCAGGTGGGTGTAGAGGATGTCGTTGACCAGCGTCGACTTGCCGGAGCCCGACACGCCCGTGACCGCGGTGAACACACCCAGCGGGAAGGACACGTCGATGTCCTGGAGGTTGTTCTCCCGGGCGCCGTGCACGGTGAGGTGCCGGGACGGGTCGCGGGGGCGGCGGATGTCGGGCAGCGGGATGGACTTCTTCCCGGACAGGTACTGGCCGGTCTGCGACTCCTCGTTGGCGAGCAGTCCCTTCAGGGAGCCGCTGTGCACCACCTTGCCGCCGTGCTCTCCGGCGCCGGGGCCGATGTCGACGACCCAGTCGGCGACCTTGATCGTGTCCTCGTCGTGCTCGACGACGATGAGCGTGTTGCCCATGTCCCGGAGTCTGACGAGCGTCTCGATCAGCCGGTGGTTGTCGCGCTGGTGCAGGCCGATGGACGGCTCGTCCAGCACGTACAGCACGCCGACGAGGCCGGAGCCGATCTGGGTGGCCAGCCGGATGCGCTGAGCCTCGCCGCCGGAGAGGGTGCCGGCCGCGCGGTTCAGCGAGAGGTAGTCCAGGCCGACGTCGACCAGGAAGCGCAGCCGCTCGTTGACCTCCTTCAGCACCCGCTCGGCGATCTTCTTGTCGCGGGCGCTGAGCTTCAGCTCACCCAGGAAGTCCGCGCAGTCGCTGATCGACATCGCGGCGACCTCGGCGATCGACTTTTCCATGATCGTGACGGCGAGGACGATCGGCTTCAGGCGCGTGCCCTCACAGGTGGGGCAGGGCACCTCGCGCATGTAGCCCTCGAAGCGCTCGCGGCTGGCGTCGCTCTCGGCCTCGCTGTGCCGGCGCTTGACGAACGGGACGGCGCCCTCGAAGGGCGTGGTGTAGACCCGCTCGCGCCCGTACCGGTTGCGGTAGCGGACCTCGATCTGGGTCTTGTGCCCGTACAGCAGGGCCTTCTTCGCGCGCTGCGGCAGACCCGCGAAGGGGATGTCCGTGCGGAAGCCCAGCGCGTCGGCCAGCGCCCCGATCAGTCGGCCGAAGTAGTCCTTGGTGTGCCCGTGCGACCAGGGGTGGATGGCGCCCTCGTCGAGGGACTTCTCCTCGTCCGGGACGAGCAGCTCGGGGTCGACCTCCATGCGCGTGCCGATGCCGGTGCACTCGGGGCAGGCGCCGAAGGGCGAGTTGAAGGAGAAGGAGCGCGGCTCCAGCTCCTCGAAGGACAGGTCGTCGTACGGGCAGTACAGGTGCTCCGAGTACATGCGCTCGCGCTCGGGGTCGTCCTCGGGGAGATCGACGAAGTCGAGCACGACCATGCCGCCGGAGAGCCCGAGGGCGGTCTCCACGGAGTCGGTCAGGCGGCGCTTGGCGGAGTCCTTCACCGTGAGGCGGTCGACGACCACCTCGATGGTGTGCTTCTCCTGCTTCTTCAGGGTGGGCGGGGTGGAGAGCTGGATCGTCTCGCCGTCCACCCGTGCGCGGCTGTAGCCCTTGGTCTGGAGATCCGCGAACAGGTCGACGAACTCGCCCTTGCGCTCCCGCACCAGCGGCGACAGCACCTGGAAGCGGCTGCCCTCGGGCAGCTCCAGGACCTTGTCCACGATGGCCTGCGGCGACTGGCGCGAGATCGGCCGCCCGCACTGGGGGCAGTGCGGCTTGCCGATGCGCGCGAACAGCAGGCGCAGGTAGTCGTAGACCTCGGTGATCGTGCCGACCGTCGAGCGCGGATTGCGCGAGGTCGACTTCTGGTCGATGGAGACCGCCGGGGACAGGCCCTCGATGAAGTCGACGTCCGGCTTGTCCATCTGGCCGAGGAACTGGCGGGCGTACGAGGAGAGCGACTCCACGTAGCGCCGCTGGCCCTCCGCGAAGATGGTGTCGAAGGCCAGGGAGGACTTGCCCGACCCGGACAGGCCCGTGAAGACGATGAGCGAGTCACGAGGCAGGTCGAGCGAGACGTTCTTCAGGTTGTGCTCGCGCGCGCCACGGACGATGAGACGGTCGGCCACGCCGGTCCGCACCTTTCTTGGGAGAAGTGACAGGGGCGGGGCCCCCGTGCTTTCTCAGACTAGGGGGAGCCACTGACAACGCCGGTCGGATTCTCAGGTTGCATAACAATCCCCGACCATCCAGCATGCCCGACGCCAAGCCCGACCTTATAGCACGCGCATTCGATTTACGGCCGGGGTCGGTCACCTTCACCCGAAGGAGTGGCGGAGCTAGGGTCGGCGTCATGACTGATCACGTGCGTGACCTGGCGTCTGTACACGAAGCGACCGACCGGCTGCTCATCGCAGTCGGCAAACTGGACAACGCCGCCGTGACGGAACCGTCACGGCTGCCGGGCTGGAACCGCGGTCATGTTCTCGCCCATCTCGCCCGCAACGCCGACGCCCTGGTGAACGTTCTGGAGGGCCGCCCCATGTACGTCTCGGGCGAGGCCCGGGACGTGGACATCGAGCGGGACGCCCCGCGCCCCCTCGACGTCCAGCTCGCGGACGTCCGGGAGAGCGCGGCCCGCTTCCAGCGCTCGGCGGCCGCTCCGGCGGACTGGTCGCGCACCGTGGAGCTGCGCAACGGCGTGACCGACTCCGCGTCCCGGGTGCCCTTCCGCCGGTGGATCGAGGTCGAGCTGCACCACGTGGACCTCGGCATCGGCTACGAGCTGGAGGACCTGCCCGTGGAGTTCGTGGAGCGGGAGATCCACTTCCTGGCGGACCGGTTCGCCGGCCACCCGGACGTGCCCCCGACCCGGCTGACCGACGGCACACGCGCGTGGAGCACGGGCCGGACCACCGGCGAGCCGGAGATCACCGTCACGGGTTCCGCGGCCGACCTGCTCGGTCTGCTCGCCGGGCGCCGGGACGGCTCCGGACTGGTCAGCGAGGGCGGCCCGCTGCCCTCGCTGCCCCCGCTGTAGCGGCCGCGCCCCGCCCTCGGTGCCCCCTGAAGCGGCGTCCGCGGCCTGCTGCCCTCCCCGTCGCCGCCCTAGACTGACCGGCATGACGTACAGCGGACAGGTGACGGTCGGCGGCCCGGCGGACGTGCACGAGCTGAAGGACCTGATGATCACCAAGATCGCGGTCGGCCCGATGGACAACAACGCCTATCTGCTGCGCTGCCGGGCCACGGACGAACAGTTGCTGATCGACGCGGCGAACGAGGCGGAGACGCTGCTCGGCATGATCGGTGACGACGGCATCGCGTCCGTCGTCACCACGCACCGGCACGGCGACCACTGGCAGGCTCTGGCCGAGGTGGTGGCGGCCACCGGCGCCCGCACGCACGCGGGCCGGGAGGACACCGAGGGCATTCCGGTGCCGACGGACGTCCCGGTGGACGACGGGGACACCATCAGGGTGGGGCAGGTGGAGCTGACCGCGCGCCATCTGGTCGGGCACACACCGGGCTCGATCGCCCTGGTCTACGACGACCCGCACGGGCACCCGCACGTGTTCACCGGGGACTGCCTCTTCCCCGGCGGTGTGGGCAACACCCACAAGGATCCGAAGGCGTTCGCCAGTCTGATCCACGACGTCGAGACGAAGATCTTCGGCACGCTTCCGGACGAGACCTGGGTCTACCCCGGCCACGGCAACGACACCACGCTCGGAGCGGAGCGGCCGCACCTGGCGGAGTGGCGCGCCCGAGGGTGGTGAAGCCGGCATCGCGGGGGCGCGAGTCGTACGGCGCGCGCCCCGTGTGAATGCCGTACACCTACCCGTGTACTGTGCGCGCTCCCCACGCGCACGGTCGCGCGGTCAACTGGAGGCAGCCCCGCGCGGGATGACGGCACCCGCGCGGTACGGGCCGCCGGTCCACCGATCCCCGCCCTCGGCCGGCGGCCCAGGCGACCAGCCCCGCCGGCCTCCGAGGGCGCGTCGGGACTACGCCTCGGCCTGTGCCGCGCCCACCAGCGCGGCGACCCGCTCCACCCCGAACACGTACCCCTGGACTCCGCAGCCGGCGATGACCCCGTCCGCGCGCAGCGAGACGTACGAGTGGTGGCGGAACGACTCCCGCTTGTGGACGTTGGAGATGTGGACCTCCAGTACCGGCATGCCGTCGCAGGTGTTGAGCGCGTCGAGGATCGCCACTGAAGTGTGCGAGTAGGCGGCCGGGTTGATCACGATGCCGCAGTGGTTCAGCCGCGCCTCGTGGATCCAGTCGACGAGTTCGCCCTCGTGGTTGGACTGGCGGAAGTCCACGGTGCCGCCGTGCGCGGCCGCCGCCTTGACGCACAGGGCCTCGACGCCGGCGAGCGTGTCGGAGCCGTAGATCTCCGGCTGGCGCTGCCCGAGGAGGTTCAGGTTGGGCCCGTTGAGAATCATGATCGGGGCGTTCGCCAGGGTGCGGGGCACGGTTCCTCCGGTCCGGATCGAGGTACGGCGGCCCCGGGAGGACCGCTGCTCGGACCCGGTTTATCACGGTGCGCCGAAACCGGGCTCCCGCGTAGCCTCCGCGCATGGTGACACCTGTGTACCCGCCCAAGCCCCGGCCCGGTGACCGGATAGCCGTCGTCTCGCCCTCGTCCGGCCTGCCGGGGATCCTCCCCCTGCCCTTCGAGCTGGGCCTGGAGCGGCTGCGGAAGGAGTACGGCCTCGAACCGGTCGAGTATCCGACGACCCGCAGGATGGGCTCCACCCCGCGGGAGCGGGCGGACGACCTCCACGCCGCTTTCGCCGACCCGGACATCAAGGCGGTCGTCGCGTCGATCGGCGGTGACGACCAGATCACCGTGCTGCCCTTCCTGGACCGGGAGTTGATCCGGGCGAACCCGAAACCGTTCTTCGGGACGAGCGACAACACGAACCTGCTCGCCTTTCTGCGCAACACCGGAATCGTCGGCTTTCACGGCGCGACCGTGATGTCCGAGCTGGGCCGGCCGGGCGCGATGCACCCGCAGACCGCCGACTCGCTCAGGGCGGCGCTGTTCACCTCGGGCCCGTACGAACTGAGCCCCGCCGAGCGATGGCGCGACGTCAGCCGCGACTGGGCGGACCCGGCCACCTTCGACGCCGAGCCCGAGACCCGGCCCGGCACCGGGTGGACCTGGGTGAACGCCGACCGGGTGGTGGAGGGCCGCAGCTGGGGCGGCTGCCTGGAGATCGTCGGCTGGCTGCTGATGGCCGACCGCGAGACGGCCCGCGACCTGAGCGAGTACGACGGCGGAGTGCTCTTCCTGGAGACGTCCGAGGACATGCCTAGCGCCACGGAGGTCTTCCGCACGCTGCGGAACATGGGCGAGCGCGGCCTGCTGCGGCGCTTCCCCGCGCTGCTCATGGGCCGGCCGAGGACCTGGAGCTTCGAGCGTCCCAACAGCCCCGAGGAGGGCGCCCGCTACGCGGCTGAGCAGCGCGAGGCCGTGCTGCGCGCGCTGCGGGACTACGCCCCGGACACCCTCGTCGTCTTCGATGTGGACCTCGGCCACACCGACCCTCAGTTCGTCGTCCCCTACGGCGGCACCATCCTTGTCGACGGCACTGCCCGGCGCATCACCGTCACCTACTGACGCACGGCACGCCCCCGTACGCCCCCGTAACCGCCCGTCACCGTGGGTAGTTGACGCGGCATGCACGATGTACGCACCGTAAGGTCCCCCTCCATGCTGCGGCTCGCGGCCGCCTCTCTCGCCGGGACGGCCATCGAGTTCTACGACTTCTTCATCTACGGCACCGCCGCGGCGCTCGTCCTCGGGCCGCTGTTCTTCCCGACGTTCTCGCCGCTCGCGGGGACGCTGGCGGCCTTCGGGACGTTCGCCGTGGGATTCCTGGCCCGCCCCCTGGGATCGGTCCTGTTCGGGCACATCGGCGACCGGCGCGGGCGCCGGCCGGTGCTCGTACTGTCGCTGCTGCTGACCGGTGCCTCGACGGTCGCGGTCGGCTGCGTACCCACGTACGACTCGATCGGTCTGGCCGCCCCCGTGCTCCTGCTCGTGCTGCGCTTCCTGCAAGGGCTCGGGCTCGGCGGTGAGTGGGGCGGGGCCGTCCTGCTGACCGCCGAGCATGCGCCGGCCGACCGGCGCGGACTGTGGTCGAGCTTCCCCCAGGTGGGACCCGCGGTCGGCTTCGTCCTCGCCAACGGCGCGATGCTCGTCCTGACGGCGACGCTGTCCGACACCCAGTTCGCCCAGTGGGGATGGCGGGTACCGTTCTGGGCGGCTGGACTGCTCGCCCTGATCGGACTGTGGCTGCGCTCGTCCCTCACCGAGAGCCCGCGGTTCCTCGAGATCGAGCGGCCCGCGCGCGTGCCGCTCGCGGAGGTCGTGCGGGACCACTGGCGTCTCGTCCTGCTCACCGCGGGAGCGCTGGCCGTCGGTTACGCGATCTTCTACACCGTGTCGACCTGGTCGCTGGCCTACGCGACGGAGCGGCTGGGGGTCGACCGCACCGTCATGCTGGCCTGCATCATGGCCGCGGTCGTGGTCAAGGGCGCGTTGACGCCGCTGGTGGCCCTGCTCGGCGACCGGTACGGGCGACGGCCGATGTGCCTGGCCGGCTGCACCGCGTCGGCTCTGTGGATGTTCCCGATGGTCGCGTTGCTCGCGACCGGCGAGCCGTTGCTGATGTTCCTGGGGTTCATGGTCGCGCTGCTGGCGTTCGTCACGATGTTCGCGGTGATCGCGGCGTATCTGCCGGAGCTGTACGAGCCGCGGGTGCGCTGTACGGGCGCCGCCGTCGGCTACAACCTCGGCGGCGTGCTCGGCGGCGCGCTCACTCCGATCGTCGCCACGGCGCTGGCCGAGCAGGGCGGCCGGGTTCCGTGGGGGGTGGCGGCGTATCTGACGGCCGTCGCGCTGCTGAGCCTGGCGTGCTTCGCGCTGCTCCCCGAGACCCGTCCGGTACGGGTGGCGGCGGTGGAGGCGACAGCCGCCTGACCTGACCCCTGCGGCGCGGGCACCTCCTACGGGTTGATCGCTAGTTCCAGGTAGGCCGCGAACAGCACCAGGTGGACTCCGCCCTGCAGGGGTGTGGCCCGGCCGGGCACCACGGTCAGCGAGGCGACGACGACGGTCAGCGCGAGCAGCACCATGTGGGTGGCACCCAGGCCGAGGACGAGTGGCCCGGACAGCCAGATGGACGCCAGGGCGACGGCCGGGATCGTCAGACCGATGCTGGCCATGGCCGAGCCGAGCGCGAGGTTGAGACTTGTCTGCACCCGGTCGCGGCGGGCCGAGCGCAGCGCGGCGATGGTCTCGGGAAGCAGCACCAGCAGCGCGATGATCACACCGACGACGGCGTGGTGCAGCCCGGCGGCCTCCACGGTGGACTCGATGGTGGGCGACACGCCCTTGGCCAGGCCGACCACGCCGACCAGTGCGAGTCCCAGCAGTGTCAGGCTGGTCCAGGCGGCGCGGGCGGACGGCGCGTCGGCGTGGGCGTCCGCCGTGATCACCTCGCCCTGCCGGGTGATCGGCAGGAAATAGTCACGGTGCCGCACGGTCTGGGTCGCCACGAACAGGCCGTACAGGATCAGTGAGGACAGCGCCGCGAAGGTGAGCTGCACCCCGGAGAACTCGGGGCCCGGCTTGCTCGTCGTGAACGTGGGCAGTACCAGGCTCAGCGTGGCGAGCGTCGCCACGGTCGCGAGGGCCGCGCCCGTGCCCTCGGGGTTGAACACCGCCGTGCCGTGGCGCAGCGAGGCCACCAGCAGACTGGCGCCGACGATACCGTTGCAGGTGATCATCACCGCGGCGAAGACGGTGTCCCTGGCCAGCGTCGAGCTCTTGTCCCCGCCGTCGATCATCAGGGTGACGATCAGGGCGACCTCGATGATCGTGACGGCGACCGCGAGGACGAGCGAACCGAAGGGTTCACCGACCCGGTGGGCGACCACTTCGGCGTGGTGCACGGCGGCTAGGACCGCCCCCGCCAGCACGACGGTCACCACCGCCACGACCGCGGCCGGCAGATCCCGCCCCCAGGTGAGGACGAGCAGGATCACCGCGAGCACCGGCACCAGGGACGTCCACCGGGTGAGCGACCTGAGCCGAGTGATCATGCAGAGATCGTGCCAGACGGGTAGAACCCTCGCATTCCGGTCGATTCCATCGCGAGGTCGTCCTGTCCAAGCCCGGGCGCCCGCGCCGGACTCCTCCGGCACAAGCACCGGGAGCGGTGATCGACCCAAGGCCGATCACCGCTCCCGGTGGTGGTTCGTACTACGTCCGTCGCGGTCAGACGTCGACGCTGTCCTTCTCGTCGCCCGCGCTCCGCGCCTGCGCCGCTTCCGCCTCGGCCTGCTTCTTGGAGGCCCTGAGGCTGGTGATCGTGGTGACGATCAGGACCGAGCAGATCACGCCGAGGGAGACCGGGATGCTGATCTCCGGTACGTGGACCCCGGACTCGTGCAGGGCGTGCAGCACCAGCTTCACCCCGATGAAGCCCAGGATGATCGACAGGCCGTACGACAGGTGGACCAGCTTCCTCAGCAGTCCGCCGATGAGGAAGTACAGCTGCCTGAGGCCCATCAGCGCGAACGCGTTGGCCGTGAACACGATGTACGGGTCCTGCGTCAGACCGAAGATCGCAGGGATCGAGTCCAGCGCGAACAGCACGTCCGTGGTGCCGATGGCGAGCATGACGACCAGCATCGGCGTCATGACGCGCTTGCCGTTCTGCTCGATCCACAGCTTCGTGCCGTGGTACCGGTCGGCCACGCCGAAGCGGCGCTCGGCGGCCTTGAGGAGCTTGTTCTCCTCGTACTCCTCGTCCTCCTCGTCGGCGCGGGCCTCCTGGATGAGCTTCCAGGCGGTCCAGATCAGGAAGGCGCCGAACAGGTAGAACACCCAGGAGAAGCTGGCGAGGATCGCGGCACCGGCGGCGATGAAGATCGCACGCAGCACGAGCGCGATGAGCACACCGACGAGGAGCACTCGCTGCTGGTACTGCGAGGGCACGGCGAACTTCGCCATGATCAGGACGAAGACGAAGAGGTTGTCGACACTCAGCGACTTCTCGGTGATGAAGCCGGCGAAGAACTCACCGGCGGGCTGGCCACCGCCGAAGACGAGCAGCCCGAGGCCGAAGAGTGCGGCCAGCGCGATCCAGACGACGGTCCAGATCCCGGCTTCCTTGATCGATACGTCGTGGGGCTTGCGACCGATGAAAAAGTCGACCGCGATGAGCGCGGCAAGTCCCACGATGGTCAGGACCCATAGGGTCACGGAAACATCCACTGCGCCTCCGGCAGTACGTAACGGCAAACGGCAAACAGTCAGTCAGCGTCGTCGCTGCCGGAGGTCTCTTCCACCCCGGGCGTCCGGTGCGCTCCTCGCGCACGGAACCCACGGGCCGACGCCCCGGGATCTGGCCTGATCCGTATTGACGGGTACGCCGCAGTAGGCAAAGGGAGTACTCCCCTCCGTGCCAAGGAGCCTACCAAATCACCAAGGAAAGGTAAAGGGATTGGTAAAGAAAGGGCCAAACTGCCTGTTCAGGGGCCCTTTGCATACGCTTGGTGAGGGTCAGGTGCGGGGTCAGCGGCGCCAGGCACGGCGGGCGGAGGACACCTGGGCGAGCACCTGCTGGAGCACCTGGCTGCCGGGCGGCACGACGGGCGGCTCATATGTCCAGGCGTGCCCCACCCACGGGTCCGCGAGGTGATCGTCCGCGACCGGGGTCAGTCGCAGAAGCGAACGCCACAGCGGGTCGAGCAGCGGGCCGTAGCCGGCGGAGTCCTCGCGGTCCGCGACCATCATCAGGTGGACGCCGACGCCGGGGCCCTCGTCCGCCAGGTAGCGCAGCTGGGTCACGGCGCGGTCGTCGAAGCCGTGCGGGAAGTCGTTGACCACCAGAAGGTGCTGGGAGGTGTCCAGGTCCGGCGGGAGGGCGTCGGCCGCACCGCCGCGCACCGCCATCTGCACCAGGTCGACACGCTGGGTGAGCCTGGCCAGGACCTCCGTCACGCCCGCCGCGCCGACCGCGGGCGGGGCGGCGAGCACACCGGACTGCACGAGCGGCGCCAGCGCGGACGCTCCGGAACCGGCCGGGTCGATGACGTGGACGTTGAACTCGCCGGCCGGGTGGACGGCGAGCAGCCGGGCCGCATGCGCGACCGCCGAATCCATCGCCAGACGGCGCAGCTCGTGCGAGTCGTGGAACGAGCCGTCGAGCGATCCGGCCCGTCCGCTGTCTATCCACAGTCCGCGTTCGAGCGGCATCCGGAGCAGCATCGGAATTCGCAGCTGGGCGCACTCGGGCAGACGCAGATCGCCCAGGCGCACGGCCATCGGCAGCTCCATCGGCACCCGGTAGGCGTGCCAGACGGGGTTGTCCCAGCCGGCGTAGGCGGGTGGCAGCGCCGGTTCGACGACACCGGCCTCCGTCGTGAGCTGCGCGACGTCCCGGTCGAGGACCTGCTTGGCCTGGTCGACGAGCTCGGCGTGCCGGGCCCGCGCGGACTCCCGTGCCGCGTCGGCCTGTCCCCCGATCCGGCTGCGCGGGTCGGACAGGACCTGCTCCAGCTCCTTGTCCATGCGCGATTCGGCGAAGTCGACGGCACTGCGGTAGGCCGCCGTGGTGCGGGCCAGGTCCTCGAACATGCCCCACACCTGGTTGTACAGCCGCTCGTCCATGGACCAGCCGGTCGCGTCGCCCGCGACGGGACGGGCGGGCTGACCGGGCGCCGCGGGGGGCGCGGTCGGCGGGGGCGGGGGCGGGGCGGTGTTCTGGCGGCGCGGGTGGCTGTAGTCGATCGGACCACCGCTGGTGGGTGCCGACGGCTGTGTGAGGGCGGACGGGTCGGCGGGCGCCGCTCCCGCCCCGAGGTTGCCCGCACGGGCTCCCGTGCCGGTCTGCGGACCCTGTCCGCCGTAGGGTGAGCCGCTCTGGTCGGGGCCGAGCGCGGGCGGCGCCGCCTGCCGGGTGCGGTCGCCGTCCGCGGCGCGCGGCGGGGGCGCGGCCACCGAGCGGGCCATCCCCTGCGCCACGGCTTCGTCGATGGCGGCGGCCAGTTGGTGGGCCTGGGGCAGGCCCTGGTCGGCGAGGAGTCCGGCGAGTCCGCCCGCGTAGCCCTGGCCGACCGCGCGCACCTTCCACGCGCCCTGGCGGCGGTAGAGCTCCAGGGCGACGACGGCGGTCTCGGCCTCCAGACCGGTGATGGTGTAGCTGGCGATCTCGCTGCCGTCGAGTCCGGTGACGGCGACGAAGGGGGCGGCCACGACGCCGAAGCGGCCGGGACCTCCCCCCGCGCCCGTGGGCAGGGCGAGCAGCACGTTGACACGGTGCACGGTGTCGGGCATGGCACTGAGGTCCACCGCGAGGCGATGGTCGGCGGCAGCCTGCCGGGGGACCTCCAGCCCGGGCAGGTTGGGTGCGCCCGGGTGGGCGACCCGCTCCACCGAGTGGACCTTGCCCAGCTCGTCGCTGAGCGTGGCCGCCGCCACGATCGGCGCGCCGGCCGAGACCCGGATCTCCAGTCGGGCCTGGGAGAGCGGATGGTTCTGCCCTCGCACCAGCTCGGCCGTCATCGCCTTCGTCCCCCCTGGGTGATGTGTCTGTGTCGTGTGCCGCTCGCCGGGCCGTTCTAGAGGACCGGCAGGATGGCCGGCATCAGGTCCTGGAAGGTGCGGCCGTTGGCCGGGTTGCCGAGGGCGGTCATGGACCAGCCGGAGCCGACGCGGTGCACCTTCGCCATGATCTGCGCCGTGTACGCGCCGCCGCCGGCGAGCGTGTAACGGGCGAGCTCCTGGCCGTTGGTCTCGTCGACGAGGCGGCAGAACGCGTTCTGCACCTCCTGGAACGTCTGACCGGTGAAGGAGTTCACGGTGAAGACGATCTGGTCGATGTGGACCGGAAGACGCTGGAGGTCCACCAGGATCGCCTCGTCGTCCCCGCCCTGGCCGACACCGCCGACGAGGTTGTCGCCGGTGTGGCGCACGGAGCCGTCGTCGCTCACCAGGTGACGGAAGAACACGACGTCGACCGGCTGCTTGTCCGCGAACAGGACGGCCGAGGCGTCGAGGTCGATCTCCCGCGTGCGCGAGCCGAACAGGCCGCGCCGCGGGGCCGCCTGCCACCCGAGACCCATGCGCACCGCGGTCAGACTGCCTCCGTCGTTCTTCTGAAGACTGATGGCCTGACCCTTGGTCATGTTGACGGTCACGCGCTGATTCCCCTCTCGAGCATTCCCCTGTTGCCGCGAAGTCGCGGATGACCAGCACCCTACGCAGCGGCACTGACAGTGCCGTACCCCGCTCCGCACTTTGTGTCGGTCTTGCAACACAGTGCGTTCGCGGGGCACCACACGGACCCCTCCCGCCCATCAGGCCAGGCCGGCCTCCTTCATCTGGCGCAGTTCCTTCTTCATCTCGGAGACCTCGTCGCGCAGGCGGGCGGCGATCTCGAACTGGAGGTCCGCGGCCGCGGCGCGCATCCGCTCGGTCAGCTCCTCGATCTGCTCGGCGAGTTCGGCCGCCGGGCGGTCCGTCGGCACCGTCTCCTTGGCCTTGGCCCTGCTCTTGGCGCCCTTGCCGCCCTTGGCCGCCTTGTCACCGAGGGAGGGAACCGGGGCCTTGGTGCCGCGGCCGTCCTTCTTCGCGTTGCGGTAGCCCGTGCCGAGCAGTTGCTCCGTGTCGACCTCCTCGCGCGCGATCTGCGCGACGATGTCGTTGATCTTCTTGCGCAGCGGCTGGGGGTCGACCCCGTTCGCCTTGTTGTACGCGATCTGCTTGTCCCGGCGGCGGTTGGTCTCGTCGATGGCCTTCTCCATCGCCGGGGTGATCTTGTCGGCGTACATGTGGACCTGGCCGGAGACGTTGCGCGCCGCGCGGCCGATGGTCTGGATCAGGGACGTCCCGGAGCGCAGGAAGCCCTCCTTGTCGGCGTCGAGGATCGCGACGAGGGACACCTCGGGCAGGTCGAGGCCCTCACGCAGCAGGTTGATGCCGACCAGCACGTCGAACTCGCCGGCGCGCAGCTCGCGCAGCAGCTCGACGCGGCGCAGCGTGTCGACGTCGCTGTGCAGATAGCGGACCTGGATGCCGAGCTCCAGGAAGTAGTCCGTGAGGTCCTCGGCCATCTTCTTGGTGAGCGTGGTGACCAGGACGCGCTCGTCCTTCTCCACGCGCGTGCGGATCTCGTGCACCAGGTCGTCGATCTGGCCCTCGGTGGGCTTGACCACGACCTGCGGGTCGACCAGGCCGGTGGGCCGGATGATCTGCTCGACGAAACCGTCGCCCCGGGACAGCTCGTAGGTGCCCGGGGTCGCCGACAGGTACACGGTCTGCCCGATGCGCTTCTGGAACTCCTCCCACTTCAGCGGCCGGTTGTCCAGAGCGGAGGGCAGCCGGAAACCGTGGTCGACGAGGGTGCGCTTGCGGGAAGCGTCGCCCTCGTACATGGCGCCGATCTGCGGCACGGTGACGTGCGACTCGTCGATGACGAGGAGGAAGTCCTCGGGGAAGTAGTCCATGAGGGTGTTGGGCGGGGAGCCGGGCAGTCGGCCGTCGAAGTGCATCGAGTAGTTCTCCACGCCGGAGCAGGTGCCGATCTGGCGGAGCATCTCGATGTCGTACGTGGTGCGCATGCGAAGGCGCTGGGCCTCCAGGAGCTTGCCCTGCTTCTCCAGCTCGGCCAGCCGCTCGCCCAGTTCCTTCTCGATGTCGTTGACGGCGCGTTCCATGCGCTCGGGACCGGCGATGTAGTGCGAGGCCGGGAAGATGTACAGCTGCTCGTCGTCGCTGACGATCTCGCCCGTCAGCGGGTGGAGCGTGGACAGCGCCTCGATCTCGTCGCCGAACATCTCGATGCGGACGGCCAGCTCCTCGTAGACCGGGAAGATCTCGATGGTGTCGCCGCGGACGCGGAAGGTGCCGCGGCTGAAGGCCACGTCGTTGCGCGTGTACTGGATGTCCACGAAGCGGCGCAGCAGCTGGTCGCGGTCGATCTCGTCGCCGACCCGGAGCGGGACCATCCGGTCGACGTACTCCTGCGGCGTGCCGAGACCGTAGATGCAGGACACCGAGGCGACCACGACGACATCGCGGCGGGTGAGCAGCGAGTTGGTCGCCGAGTGGCGCAGGCGCTCGACCTCCTCGTTGATCGAGGAGTCCTTCTCGATGTAGGTGTCCGACTGCGGGACGTAGGCCTCGGGCTGGTAGTAGTCGTAGTACGAGACGAAGTACTCGACGGCGTTGTTCGGCAGGAGCTCTCGGAACTCGTTCGCCAGCTGGGCGGCCAGGGTCTTGTTCGGCGCCATCACGAGGGTGGGGCGCTGGAGCTTCTCGATCATCCACGCGGTGGTGGCGGACTTGCCGGTGCCGGTCGCGCCGAGCAGGACGACGTCCTTCTCGCCGCCTTCGATGCGCCGGGCCAGCTCGGCGATGGCCGCGGGCTGGTCGCCGCTCGGCTGGTAGGGGCTGACGACCTCGAAAGGCGCCACCGTGCGTTCGATCTTGGAAACGGGCCGCATGGAATCAAAGGTACGACCCCGCACTGACAACCGGTCCGGATCAGCGGTTCTGCGGGGTCCGGGAGCGGGGGCGGACCGGGCTCCGGCGGGAGCGGAGGGTGACGCGGCGGGGCTGGTGGTGCGGTGCGGGGGCGTGGGCCGGGACGCCGGGCTTGTTCTCGGGCCGGGGCCAGTCGGGCTTGCCCATCACCATCAGCGGATCGAAGATCACGACAACGGCCGCGAGGCAGAGGAAGGCCAGGGGGCCGATCAGCATCGGGGCGAGCAGGGCGGCGGGCGCGTCGCCCGAGGCGGGGACGGCGGTGCCGTGCAGGTGGACGCTTAGGGCCGCCATGCCCGTGTAGTGCATGCCACTGACCGCGAGACCCATCACGAGGCTGGCGCCCACGCTCCACCAGAATCCCCTGACCTGCCCGGCCGCCCACAGGGCGGCGGTGGCGGCGGCCATGGCTATGAGGACCGAGGCGGCGACGGTGAGCGTGTTGTACTCCAGCTTTCCGTCCAGCTGGATCCCGGCCATGCCCAGGTAGTGCATCGACGCTATGCCGAGGCCGGTGACGGTGCCGCCGGTGAACAGGGCGGTGCCCCTCGCGCCCCGGTAGCCGACGATGAATATCCCGACGCCGACCATCACGATCGCGATGGCCAGGCTGGCGTACGTCAACGGCTTGTCGTAGTGGATCGGGGCCTGGTCGACCTGGAAGCCCATCATCGCGATGAAGTGCATGGTCCAGATACCGGAGCCGATCGCCGCGGACCCGAGAGCGAGCCATCCGGGGCGCCAGGAGCCGCCCACGAGCATGGATCTCGTGGTGCAGCGCAGGCCCAGGGCACCGCCGAGGCAGGCCATGAGGTAGCCCACCACGGGTGTGACGAGGCCGTAGCTGAATCCGTCGACCGTGCCTTGCATGCGCGGCTGCCCTCCGCCCACTTCCGTCCCGGAATTTGCTGAAATGCGCCCTCCCAGGACCGCTCGAAGCGGTCAGGGTCGAGGCAGAGAGTATGACTCCCGCAGGAACGGTCGAACGACTTTCCGGCAAAGAAACACGTCCTTGCCCCAGTTGTGTCGCACTGGTGAGCAGCCCCGGACCACTCCGTTCGGTGTGTGCCCGTCCTGCGCTCGTCTTGTGTTGACTCTCCGCCGCCACGGAGGAGCGGTACGTGATCTTCCGGTGGGCGGGCGGCGCACGCGCGATGGGAGCGCGGGGGGCGGGGGTAAGGGGACCGCGGGGTGCGGGGGTGCGGGGGTGCGGGGGTGCGGGCCGGGTTCGGGTCCTGAGCCGCGGCAGGTCGTCGCTCCGACTCGGGCCGAGCGCGATCACGATCTCGTTGTCAGTGGCTGGTCGTACGGTGGGCGCATGGACAGCCATGGGCAGTACGAGCAGCAGGTCGTGTGGACCGTCGTCGACAGCGACATCGGTCCGCTGCTGCTGGCCGCGACGTCCGCGGGCCTGGTCAACGTCGTGTTCCACGCCACGGACGCGGTGCGCGACAAGGCGCTCGACCGGCTGGCGTCGCGGCTGGGCGCGCAGCCGGCCGAGGCACCCGACTCCCCTCTGCTGACCGAGGCGATACGTCAGCTGAGGTCCTACTTCGCGGGTGACCGGCGCGACTTCCGGCTGCCGCTGGACTGGTCGTTGATCTCGGGCTTCAACCGGCAGGTGCTGCGTGAGCTGGCCTCCGGCGTGCCGTTCGGCACTGTGGTGGGCTACGGCGACCTCGCCGACCGGGTCGGTCAGCCGGGCGCGGCCCAGGCCGTGGGTGCGGCCATGGGGTCCAATCCGCTGCCGGTGGTCGTGCCCTGCCACCGGGTCGTGGAGAGCGACGGCGGCATCGGCGGGTTCGGCGGCGGACTGGAGACCAAGCGGCAGCTGCTGGCGCTGGAGGGCGTGCTCCCCGAGCCGCTGTTCTGAGCGCCTGGCGCGCGCCGTGTCAGGCGTAGTGCCGTGCCTCCAGGATGTTGCCGTCCGGGTCGCGGAAGTAGAAGCTGCGCCGGGCCGCGCCACGCGCGCCGAAGGCGTCGCGGGAGATGCCGGAGACAGGGACGCCGCCTTCCTCCAGGCGTGCCCGCAGTGCGTCGAAGTCGTGCTCCGACAGCGCCAGGCAGACGTGGTTCACGGGGTGGCCGGCGCTCGCGGCGGCGCCAGGGAGCACGTCCATGCCCTCGGCGAGGGCGAAGGGTGCCAGGTCGAAGATGGACTCCTCGTTGAGACGTACGGAGGGGAAGGACACCTCACCCGCGGTGAACTCGGCGACCCTCAGGGGCTCGAGGCCGACCGCCTTCTCGTAGAAGTCGGCGGCCGCGACCGGGTCGCGCACCCAGAGGACGACGTGATCGAGTCGTGTCGTGTTGTCGGTTATGTCACCAGGCTGATGTCGGCCCTGGTCGGCCGCAAGGGTTTGACGGACCCTGCCGCCCGCCAGGGATGAGGGAAGACCGAGGGACAGGAGGCAGGCGCGTGACGCTGGTGGTGTCGGAAGAGGTACGGGAGGCGGTCCGCGAGCGTCGGCCCGTGGTGGCGCTGGAGTCCACGATCATCGCCCACGGACTGCCGCGCCCGCGCAACCTGCAGGTGGCGCTGGAGCTGGAGGAGGCCGTACGGCAGGAGGGGGCCGTCCCCGCGACGATCGCCGTGCTGGACGGGCGGCCCCGCGTGGGACTGGACAAGGAGCAGCTGGAACGCGTCGCCAACGAGGAGGGCATCCGCAAGCTGGGCCATCGCGACCTCGCCCTCGCCGCGGCCCGCGGCGCGAGCGGCGCGACCACGGTGTCCGCCACGGCGCTGCTGGCCGCGCTGGCCGGCGTACGGGTGTTCGCCACCGGAGGGCTCGGAGGGGTGCACCGGAACTGGACGGAGACACAGGACGAGTCGGCCGACCTGGGCCTGCTGGCCCGCACGAGGATCACGGTGGTGTGCGCGGGCGTGAAGTCGATCCTGGACGTACCGGCGACCTTGCAGCGTCTGGAGACGCTGGGCATCGCGGTGGCCGGGTACGGCACGGAGCGCTTCCCCGGCTTCTACCTCTCCGACTCGGGACACCCGGTGGACTGGACCTTGGACACCCCGCAGCAGGTGGCGGAGGTGATGCGGGCTCAGGACACGCTCGGCGTCCCGGACTCGGCGCTGATCGTGGCCAACCCGGTCCCCGAGTCGGAGCAACTGGATCCCGAGCTCCACGCACGTGTACTCGCCGACGCGCTGCGCGCCTGCGAGGAGGAGGGAGTCAGGGGTCAGGCCGTCACCCCCTTCCTTCTGGACCACCTGGTACGGCACACCGACGGTGCCTCGCTGAGCGCCAATCTCGCCGCGGTACGCGGCAACGTACGGCTGGCGGGACGGATCGCGGCGGCCTGGGCCGGGGCGTGATCGGGCCGGGGTCGTCCGCGCGGGCGGCAGCCGGCACGACCCGCGGCGGCTCCCGGGACGGGGCCCTGCTGGTGGTCGGGGACGTGGTGACGGACGTGGTCGCCCTGCATTCGGGGCCGTTGGCCGCGGGTACCGACACGAAGGCGGCGATCCGTACGCTGCCGGGCGGCGCGGGCGCGAACGTGGCGTGCTGGGCGGCCCATTGGGGGTGTGCGGAGGTACGCCTGCTCGGGCGGGTGGGCGCGGACTCGGCGGCGTGGCACGAGCGGGAGCTGGCCGCGGCAGGGGTGCACGGGCGTCTGGTCGTCGATCCTGACGCGCCGACGGGCACGGTGATCTCCCTCGTCGACACGGGCGCTTCGGCCGAGCGCACGTTCCTCACCGACAGCGGCGCCTCGCTGCGTCTGGAGCCCGGCGACTGGTCGGACGCCTTGCTCGACGGGGTCGCGTGGCTGCACCTGTCCGGCTACCTGCTGTTCTCCGAGTCGGGCCGGGCACTGGTGACGACGGCCCTGGCGTCGGCACGCGCGCGTGGAGTGCCGGTGAGTCTGGATCCGGCGTCGACCGGTTTCCTGGTGGGCCTGGGCGTCGACCGTTTTCTGGCCTCCCTCGACGGGGTGGAGGTGCTGCTGCCGAGCAGGGACGAGGCGTGCCTGCTCACCGGGCTGCCCGACGCGGGGGACGCGGCGGCGAAGCTGAGCCGCCACGTCCCGCTGGTCGTCGCCAAGCTGGGAGCGGACGGGGCGCTGGTCGCCCGGTCCGGGGCCGTGCATGCCCGGCTGCCCGCCGCACCGGCGACGCCTCGGGACACCACCGGGGCGGGCGACGCGTTCACCGGCGCGTTCCTCACCGCCCTGCTCGCCGGCGCCGAGCCCGAGGACGCGGCGGCCCAGGGGTGCCTGGCGGGTGCGCGAGCGGTCGAGCAGGTAGGCGGCAGACCTCGGCCGGCCGCCGGACTCTGACGACCGACGACCGATCTGGGACGACCGAGGACCGGCCTCGGACGACCGACGACCGGCCTCGGACGGCTGACGGCCGTCTCCCTGTCGACTGGCGCTCTGCGTGTTCACCTGTCAGCTGCGCATCCGTCAGCTGTTCAACCGTCAGCTACCGGGGCGCCGACGGTAAATGGCGGCCGACCCGCACAAAGTATCGGCGGGGCTACGGGCTACGGGCTACGGGCTACGGCACTGTGGGACGCTCGGCGGCTGCGTTCGTTTATGGCTTACGCCCCCACGCCGAGACCATCGGCACGGCGGCCAGGTCCATGGTGCCGACCGCGATGTTGGCCAGATGGCGGTCGATGGCCCGCTCCGAGGCATAGCCGGCCGCGATGAGCTGATCGCGGAGCCGCTCGATCGTGACGGACTCCAGCGCGGCGCAGGCCGGCGTCGCCATCGGAAAGTGCGTACCGGCCTCGACCCGGCGCAGGCCGAACTCGCGCAGGAGCCGTGGGAGCCTGCGGCCGTGGGCGACGTCGATACCGCGGCCGGCGAGGAGCCGGCCCATGCCCTTCCTCAGCCGGTTGGCCAGTTGTTCCTCGGGGCCGCACTCGTCGGGGCAGACCAGGGGCTGGAGGCCGAGGTCGGTCTCCTCGACCAAGAGCCGTCCGCCCGGGCGCAGCGCCTTGATCATGGATCGCAACGCCCGCTCGGGGTCCGGCACATGGCTGAGGACGAGCCGGGCGTGCACCAGGTCGAACCGCTCCCCCGGCGGCTCCTGCGCCGCCACGTCGTGCACCCGCACCTCGATGGGCGGGCGGGCGAGTGTGGTGACCCACGAGGTGTCGACGTCCGTCGCGACCACCTTGCCGGTCGGCCCGACCTTCTTGGCCAGCCAGGGCACCAGGGAACGGCCGCCCGCGCCGACCTCCCAGCATCGCCAGCCGAGTCCGATGCCGAAGTCTTCGATGTGCCGGAGTGTCATGGGGTCGAAGAGGGTGGCGAGGGCGTCGAAGCGCGCGCTCGCACTGGACTGTCCAATTTCCAGGAGATGCCCTTCAGTCAGCGTCATGGGCAGATCATCCCATTTATCCGACTTGCCGGTGGTAGCCGACGCTCGATGGGCGTGGTCCCACGGGATCCCGTACGCCGTATGCATCGAAACGGCGTCACCGGGAAGTCCCGACAGGGAACGAACAAGAAACGAACAGGGCGACCGAAGACCGGCGGCGTCCCTCCGGACAGCTCCCCTTGCCCCTACGGACAGCTCCCCTCGTCCACCCGGACAGCTTCCGTGGTCCACCCGGACAACTCCCCTTGTCCACAGGCCGGAACCAAGCGGAACCAGCTGTTCCCACAGGGTTACCCGTCGCTCCCTCGGTCCTGGCACACTGGCGCGACAGGCGCAGAAATGCGGCGCGAGGGGATCGAGCAAGGAGATCCGGATGTCCATGGCAGGGAATCTGCGGAAGGTCACGAGCCTCGGCTCGGTCAACGGCCTGCGCAAGATGGCGCGGCTGGCCCGGCGGGGCAAGCGGGTCGACCTGAGCCACCCCGCGCGATCCCCGCTGGGCTCCTCGGTGGTCAACTGTGTGGCGTACGAGAACGGCGCCCGAGTTCCCGTCGGAGGCGACCTGGGCGACCTGGTCGCCACGGTGGAGCAAGTACGCAAGAGCGGCGGCGGCTTCGTCTGGCTCGGCCTCCACGAGCCGACGGTCCGGGAGTTCGCCGGCATCGCCGACCTGTTCGACCTGCACCCGCTGGCCGTCGAGGACGCGATCGAGGCCCATCAGCGCCCGAAGCTGGAGCGGTACGGGGAGACGCTGTTCGCCGTGTTCAAGACGGTCTGCTACGTCGACCACGAGGAACTGACGGCCACGAGCGAGGTGGTGAACACCGGCGAGATCATGGTGTTCGTCGGCCAGGACTTCGCGATCACCGTGCGGCACGGACGGCATGGCTCACTGGGTCCGCTGCGCGAGGAGCTGGAGGCCGATCCGCACCAGCTGGCCAAGGGCCCGGCCGCGGTGCTGCACGCCGTCGCGGACCACGTGGTCGACGACTACCTCAACGTCATCGACGCGGTGCAGACCGATATCGAGCAGGTCGAGACGGACGTGTTCGCGGAGAACGGGGCCCGGGCGGACCCCGGTCGCATCTACCAGCTCAAGCGTGAACTGCTGGAGCTGAAGCGTGCCGTGGTTCCGCTCGGGCGTCCGCTGCAGGACCTCGCCACCAGGCCGATCCGAGTGGTCGAACCGGAGATACAGGCGTACTTCCGGGACGTGTCCGACCACCTGCTGCGCGCCACGGAACAGATAGCGGCCTTCGACGAGCTGCTCAACTCGATCCTCCAGGCCCACCTCGCCCAGGTCACGGTCGCGCAGAACGAGGACATGCGGAAGATCACCGCGTGGGCGGCGATCATCGCGGTGCCGACGATGGTCTGCGGGGTGTACGGGATGAACTTCGAGCACATGCCGGAGCTCCAATGGCGGTACGGCTACGGCATGGTCATCGGTGTCATATCCCTCGCCTGCCTGGTGCTGTACCGCGGGTTCCGCCGCAACGGCTGGCTCTGAGCACAGACGGTGAGGTGCCGCGGGCAGGACGGCCGCGGCACCGGCGAGACAGGGCCCGAGGTCAGCGCGCCGTGCTCACGGAGTAGACCCGCTCGACCCAGGAGGCGATCTGGTCCTCCGTCAGGTGCTGGGCGAGATCGGCCTCGCTGATCATGCCTACCAGACGCTTGTTCTCGATGACGGGAAGCCGGCGGATCTGGTGGTCCTCCATCTCCTGGAGCACCTCGCTGACATCGGCGCCCGCGTCGATCCAGCGCGGCGTGCCCTGGGCCATCTCACCCGCCGTGATCTTGGACGGGTCGTGACCCATGGCCACGCAGCCGACCACGATGTCCCGGTCGGTGAGGATGCCGCAGAGCCGTTCGTTCTCGTCACTGATGGGCAGGGCTCCGACGTTGAGCTCACGCATCAG
The DNA here is from genome assembly GCF_003261055.1 of Streptomyces cadmiisoli. Taxonomy (NCBI): domain Bacteria; kingdom Bacillati; phylum Actinomycetota; class Actinomycetes; order Kitasatosporales; family Streptomycetaceae; genus Streptomyces; species Streptomyces cadmiisoli. The sequence continues at coordinate 6,535,808 of NZ_CP030073.1, read as the reverse complement.
CTGGGCGGCGCGGTCCAGGGTCTCGTGGACGGGGATCCACTGGGCACCACGGTGCATGATGTCTCCGGCAGTGGTCATGGAGTACCTCCCGATGCCGGACGGCCGGCGCGGCGCAGGACACACCGCTAGTCCCGGCGCCCTACATTCTCGCCGGGGCGCCGGGCGCCCGCACCCGGAGCTCCCCGCCGGTCGGCCGCCCCCGGAAGGCACTCAGACGGAGAAGCCGATGACCTTCCGCGGCACGATCCGGATGATCACGCGGACCTCGTCGTCCTTCTCGGCGGGAGGGTCGATGCCGAGGTACTTGTGGGAGAGCTCTCGAGGGAGCCTCTTGTCGTCGTCCGGGAGGATCTCGGCGGTGCCGCGGATCTCGACGGAGGTGTAGGGGTCGGTGAGATCGAAGACCGACAGGCTGATGCGGGGGTCGCGCCGGAGGTTGCGCACCTTCTGACGACCGTCCGTGGAGGAGAAGAGCACGGTGTCACCCTCGCGCTTCACCCAGACCACCGAGTTCTGCGGGGCGCCGTCGGGGCCGATGGTGGCGACGCTGACGAAGTTCTTGCCGTCGAGAAGGGCACGCACCGAGTCGTCGAAGGGGACGGGGGATGCCGGAGCAGCGGATGCCGAAGTCGTCATACGCCGGAGATTACATGCACGCGCATTCAACTGTCAGGTGATGTGCAGGTGATGTCAGGTGATTCGGACACCGGAGTCCGGCCAGGCTCGGGCAGCCGCTCAGCCGTTCCATGCCGGTCGGCGTGGATCGTCGGCGCGCACCAGGACGTCGGCCGTGCCCGCGGGGTCGGTCTCGTGCTCGTAGCGCTCGAACGCGGGCAGGGTCCAGTGGTCGGACTCCGGGGTGCGGCGGCGCAGCGCGCCGGGCGAGAGGAGAAGGTGGATGGTCAGGTCGAAGGGGAACCAGTGACGCAGCAGGAGGGGGCCGTGCAGCAACAAATAGCCACCGGGTGCGAGTTGGGCGTACGGACTGCGGGTGGCGCGGTCGGTGGCCGGGTCGCGCAGATCGGGCAGGACCCGGCCGTTCCCACCAGGTTCGAGGGGACCGAAGACCTCGCGCCACAGCGCGCCGGTGTCGAACCAGTCGTCGTAGTAGGAGTCCACGTCCTGATGGCCGTGCTCCAGACGCAGAGATGCGGGGCGCAAAAACCCCTCGGTGCCGACGACCAGCGACGGACGCCCGTGAAGGCGCAGCGCTTCGTGGACGCGCTGGGCGAGTTCTCCGGGCCGGGCCGCCGGGGCGCCGTCGAAGGCGATGCGCGGCCAGGGACTGCCGTCGGCCGGCTCCAGGTGGAGCAGGCGCTCGGCAAGGCGTTCGCCGAGCAGGTCCCAGGTGATCGCTTCAAGTCGCACAGAGCCATGATGCCCCCCAGGTGGGGGCCCCGGGCCCAGAGCCTCGGTGGCGGCCCGGAGTAGACCCTGGGGCCCCGCGGGCATGAAGCGAACATGGCAGTGCCCATGGCTCCCTCCGCAACGCCCGTGGCTCCCCCACCCCGTACCGGATTTGTCGCCGTTCAGCCGCTGAAGAAGACGCGCTGCTCGGCCTGCCGCCGCGGGCCGCTGTCGCTGCTCGTCCTCGAAGGGGGTGCGCCGCGCTGTCTCGACTGTGCCGACCTCGGGCATCTGGTGTTCCTGTCGCGCGGGGACACAGCGCTGACGCTACGGGCGCGGGAGGAGAGCACGCTGTCGGTGGTCGTGGTGCGGTTCAACCGACGCGGGGGTCGGTACGAGCATCAGGGGGTCCTCGTCGAGGAGGCGGGACTGGCCAGGGCCGAGGAGCGGTGTCTGGCGGACGCGGAGGCACGGCGACGGCGACGGGCGCGGGACGCCCGGCGCAGGGCGGCCGAGGACACGCGGTTCACCGAGGTGTTCACGGCGGAGATCCTGCGGCTGTTTCCCGGCTGCCCGGGCGAGCGGGCGAGGGCCATCGCGGCGCATGCCTCCGTGCGGGGCAGTGGGCGTGTGGGCCGGAGTGCGGCAGGGCGGGCACTCACCGAGGGTGCGGTCACGTCGGCGGTCGTGGCGGCCGTACGGCATCTGGACACGCCGTACGACCGGTTGCTGATGGGCGGGGTGTCGAGATACGAGGCCCGGCGGCGTATCGCCCCGGCCGTGGAGACGGTGCTGCGGGGGTGGCGGGAGGCAGGGGTCGACTCCGTCGGGTGAGTGGGCGAGCCGCCCGAGGGTGCCAGAACCCGCCGCCCCGGGCAGGTGACGCCGGGGCACCGCGGGCCCCGGGCCCGTAACGGCACTGCCCACTCCAAGCCACCCCGCCGCGGGCGGGTGGACGCTCGCTCATGGGCGTGCGGCGACGGCGCATGGTCCGCGTTCGCGCGGGGGGATTCACTGTGGGTGGGCGGTGCGGGCGGGCCGAGGCGCCGGTTCCGGACCCCGGCCCGGACCGATGCGGGAGACGAGGGATGAGGGGCGACATGATCGATGGGCCGTACTTCGTGCTGACGGTGCTGGGAGTGCTCGGGACCGGCCTGGTGGCCGGGGTGTTCTGCGCCTTCTCGACGTTCGTGATGCGAGGTCTGGCGGCGCTGACGCCCGCGCAGGGCGTGGCCGCCATGAAGGCGATCAATGTGACCGCGGTGCGGCCGGCCTTCATGGTCGTCTTCCTCGGTTCGGCGCTGCTGTGCGCGGCGATCGCCGTCGTGACGCTGGTGGTGTGGCCGGACGAGGGGGCGGTGGAGTTGCTGGTGGGCAGCGCGTTGTATCTGTTCGGCTCGTTCGCAGTGACCATGGGGGCGAACGTGCCGCGCAACAACGCGCTGGTCGAACTGGACGCGGGGACGTCGGAGGCGGCCGCGTACTGGCGTCGGTACGTCAGGGAGTGGACGGCGTGGAACCACGTCCGCATGGTGGCCTCGGCCGCGGCGGCCGTGGCGTACGTGCTGGCCGTCGCATGACAGCGCCGCCACCACGAGATGCCGAGGAGACGGGCCTGCCGGGGCGGTCCTGAGCAGCCGCCGCCGAAAGCGCTGTCGCGCGCTCTGCGCCTGTGGCGGACGGGACGTATCGTGGCTGGAAGGGTGCCGCCCGGGGTCTCACGGGCTGTCGTACGCGTACGCAAGGGAGACGGCCATGGCCGATCCCAAGGGTTTCATGACCACCCCTCGCCAGGACTGGCCCCGCCGGCCCGTCGAGGAACGGGTGCGGGACTGGAACGAGGTCTACGTGCCGGGCGCGCTGCTGCCCATCATCAACAAGCAGGCCGACCGCTGCATGGACTGCGGCGTGCCGTTCTGCCACGAGGCCTGCCCGCTGGGCAACCTGATCCCGGAGTGGAACGACCTGGTCTCCCGCGACGACTGGCGGGCGGCGAGCGACCGGCTGCACGCCACCAACAACTTCCCGGAGTTCACCGGACGGCTGTGTCCCGCCCCGTGCGAGGCGGGGTGTGTGCTCGCCATCAACCAGCCGGCGGTCACGATCAAGAACGTCGAGTGCGCGATAGCCGATCGGGCCTGGGCGGAGGGCTTCGCTCCGCCGCGGCCGCCGGAGCGGCTGAGCGGGAGCACGGTCGCGGTGATCGGTTCGGGTCCCACGGGGCTGGCGGCGGCCCAGCAGCTGACGCGGGCGGGTCACACCGTGGCGGTGTACGAGCGGGACGACCGGCTGGGCGGGCTGATGCGGTACGGCATCCCGGAGTTCAAGATGGAGAAGCATCATCTCGAGCGGCGGCTGGAGCAGATGGAGGCGGAGGGGACCAAGTTCCGGACGTCGACCGTGGTGGGCAGGGACATCGGCGCCCTGGAGCTGCGGTCGCGCTACGACGCCGTGGTGATCGCGACCGGGGCGACCGCGTGGCGTGAACTGCCGGTGACCGGCCGGGAGCTGGCGGGAATTCATCAGGCGATGGAGTACCTGCCGCTGGCGAACCGGGTCTGCGAGGGTGATCTGGAGGTCTCCCCGCTGTCCGCGGCCGGGAGGCATGTCGTGATCGTCGGGGGCGGCGACACCGGGGCGGACTGCCTCGGCACCGCCGTACGGCAGCGCGCCGCGTCCGTGACGCAGCTGGACATCTACACCCAGCCCGGCGAGGAACGCGACGAGGACGCCGAGCCCTGGCCGACGTATCCGAAGATCTACCGGATGTCGGCCGCGCACGAGGAGGCCGGCGATCTGCGGACCGCGCCGGCCGCGCACGCCGACGCGCGGTTGTTCGCGGCGTCGACGCTCCGCTTCACCGGCGACGCCGGCGGGCACGTGAGGTCGTTGCACCTCGTCGAGGTGGACGCGGGGCGACGCCCTCTCCCGGACACGGGCCGTGAGCTGCCCGCGGACATGGTGCTGCTGGCGCTGGGTTTCTCCGGGCCCGACCGGCAGGACGGGCTCATCGACCAGTTGGGGCTGAGGCTGGAGCGGCGCGGCACGATCGCGCGGGACGCAGGGTTCGCCACCAATGTCCCCGGGGTGTTCGCCGCCGGGGACGCCGCGCGCGGGCAGTCGCTGATCGTGTGGGCGATCGCGGAGGGGCGGGCGGTGGCGGCGGCCGTGGACCGCCATCTCACGGGGAGCGCGACACTGCCGGCACCGATCGGGCCGTACGACCGGCCCATGCGGGTCTGAAGCCCCCGACCCGGCGGACGGCCCCCGGCGAACCGGATCCGCGCCGAACCGTCCGCGGCCGGCCTCAGTTGCCGCGCTCGTCCGTCCCCGCCACCTTGCCCGTCGCCAGGGCCACCCGGTTCCAGGTGTTGATCGTGAGGATCAGGGCCAGCAGGTGCGCCCGTTCGCGCTCGTCGAAGTGGGCGGCGGCGCGGGCGTGGACGTCGTCGGGGACGCCGCCGTCCGCCACCAGGGTCACGGCCTCGGTGAGGGCGAGGGCGGCCTGCTCCCGCTCGGTGAAGAAGTGCCGCGCCTCGCGCCACACGGCGACCATGTGCAGCCGGTCCTCGCTCTCACCGGCCTTGCGGGCGTCGTTGGTGTGCATGTGAAGGCAGTAGGCGCAGTGGTTGAGATGCGAGGCGCGGATCTGGACGAGTTCGACGAGCGCGGGGTCGAGCCCCTCGCGGGCGGCGGCGTCGAAGCCGATGAGGGCGCGGAAGACCTTCGGGGCGGACTTGGCGAGGTCGAGGCGGCTCGCGTCGAGCGCGGTCGGGGCGGGGGCGGTTGCGGTCGTGTTCGTCGTCATGCCACTCAACCTATGAGCCGCAAAGACTGGCTGTAGGGTGCATTTCCATGGCGGATTCGTGGGTCAATTCCGCGGAGCGGATCGGCGCCGACCTGCATCTCGACCTGTCCGGGCCGGGCGGGCGGCGGGCCGCGCTGACTCGTGCGCTGCGGGAGGCCGTGCGCGGCGGCCGACTGGCTCCCGGCACCCGGCTGCCCCCGTACCGTTCACTGGCCGCCGATCTGGGAGTCGCCCGCAACACGGTGGCCGACGCCTACGCCGAGCTGGTCGCGGAGGGCTGGCTCACGGCCCGCCAGGGTGCGGGAACCCGGGTCGCCGAGCGCGCCGAGCCCCTCCGGGCCCCCGCCCGTGTCACACGAGAAGCGGCGGTACGCGCGCGTGGACCACGGCACGACCTTCGGCAGGGCACGCCGGACGCGTCGGCGTTTCCGCGTACGACCTGGCTCGCCTCGTATCGGCGGGCGATCCAGCAGGCGCCTCACGAGGTGTTCGGCCCCGGGGATCCAGCGGGCCGCCCGGAGCTGCGGGAGGCGCTCTCGGAGTATCTGGCACGCGCGCGCGGAGTGCGGACCGAGCCGGGCCGGATCGTGATCTGCTCCGGTTTCGCGCACGCTCTGCGGCTGCTGTTCGGCGGCGGGGTGCTGCGCGGGCCGCTGGCCGTGGAGGCGTACGGGCTCGGTTTCCACCGGGAGTTGCTGGCGGCGGCCGGGGCGCGGACGGTCCCGCTGCCCCTGGACGCGGACGGTGCCCGTGTCGGCCGGCTTGCGCGTGAGCGGGCCGTGCTGCTGACGCCGGCCCACCAGTTCCCGACGGGCGGTCCGCTGCATCCGGCGCGTCGTGCCGCCGCCGTCGACTGGGCACGCGGGCGTGGCGGGGTGGTCCTGGAGGACGACTACGACGGGGAGTTCCGCTACGACCGCAAACCCGTCGGCGCGCTCCAGGGCCTCGACCCGGAGCGGGTGATCCACATCGGTTCGGTCAGCAAGAGCATGTCACCCGCGCTGCGGCTGGGCTGGATGGCGCTTCCGGAGCGGTACGTCGACGGTGTGCTGGCCGCGAAGGGCGAGCGCGAGGCGTGGGCGAGCGTCCTGGACCAGCTGGCGCTCGCCGACTTCATCGCCGAGGGGGCGTACGACCGTCATGTGCGGCGGATGCGGCAGCGGTACCGGAGCCGCCGGGACCGTCTGGTCGCCGCGCTCGCCGAGCAGGCGCCGCATGTCGAGGTGACCGGTGTCGCCGCCGGGCTGCACGCGGTACTGCGCCTGCCGCCCGGCACCGAACGGGCCACGGTGCGGGCGGCCGGGTCGCGCGGCCTCGCGCTCGACGGGCTCGCCGCGTTCCGGCACCCGACGACGGACATGCCGGCCCCGGACGGGCTCGTGGTCGGCTATGCGACACCGTCGGACCACGCGTACGGGGCGGCCCTGGATGCCCTGTGCGGGGTGCTGCCGCCGCTGTGAACGAGGCCGGGCGGCGGCACGCGGTCACCGAGCGGCGCCCACCTCGAACCCCTGGCGGCCCCGCCCGCAACCGAAGGACGCCCCACCCCGGCCCGAGCACCGGGCGCCCTTCCCTACAGCCGAAAGGCGCCCCAGCCCCGGCCCGTCCCGCCTCGCCCCGCAGCCGAGCGCCCGCCGCCCCTACGGCTTCCGGCCCACCGCCCCGTACCCGGGGATGATCCCGTTCTCCTGCCCCGGCACCGGCTCCCCCAGTTCCGGACGCCACTCGTCGACCACGGAGACCCCTGGGTCCACCAGTTCCAGCCCGTCGAAGAAGCCGGCGAACTCGTCGCGGGAGCGCAGCGCGAGGGTGATGCCCGCTGCCTTCAGCTTCTCGGTCGCCGCCGCGGAGTCCTCCGGGGTGAAGTCGGAGGTGGCGTGGGTCATCATCAGGTAGCTGCCGGAGGGCAGTTCGGACAGCAGGCTGCGGACGAGTTCGTGTGCGCCGTCCTCGTCGGAGACGAAGTGCAGCAGAGCGACGAGGGAGAGCGCCACCGGCCGGCTCAGGTCCAGGATCTTCCCGGCCCCGTCGATGATGGTGGCCGGATCCCGTACGTCGGCCTGGAGGTACTCGGTCACGCCCTCGGGAGTGCTGCGCAGCAGGGCCGCCGCGTGGGCCAGCACGATGGGGTCGTTGTCGCAGTAGACGACGCGCGAGTCGGGCGCGACGCCCTGGGCGATCTGGTGCAGGTTGGGCTCGGTCGGTATGCCGGTGCCGATGTCCAGGAACTGCCGTACGCCGTTCTTGGCCAGCCAGCGCGTGGCGCGGTGCATGAAGGCGCGGTTGACCCGTGCCATCACCGGCACACGAGGGTCGAGGGCCAGCATCTGCTTGCCCATCTCCTCGTCGACCGGGTAGTTGTCCTTGCCGCCGAGGTACCAGTCGTACATGCGCGCGGGATGCGGCTTGCTGGTGTCGATCCCGATGGGTCCGGTGGGGTCCTGCCCGGTCATGAGGCACTCCGTAGGCGTCGAGCACGGTTGGTGATCAATTCGGAACCAAGATAAGGAAGTTGAGCCATGAGCAAAGAATCGGTCTGCTGGTTCAGGACAGCAGGAAGTCCGCCTCACCCGCCTTGGCGCCCTCGATGAACGCGGTCATCTCGTCGGAGGTGTAGATCAGTGCCGGTCCGTCGGGGTCGGTGGACTGCCGGACCGCGATACGGCCGTCGGCCAGTTTCATGGCTTCCAGACAGTTGCCCCCGTTGCCGCCGCTCCACGGCTTGTGCCAGCCCTCGCTGCCCAGTTCCCGGGCGGGCATGCCGTTGTAGATCCGCTCGCTGCGGTTCCGCGGCCCGGGGTGGGACATCCTGCGATCCATTCACAACTCCTTGCGGAGATCCCGGAGGATCTCCTTCGTGCGATGTGCCGTGGCGGCCTGCGCCGCCATGCGGTCCATGACCTCGAGATGGGTCGCCACCTCGGCGCGCGCGTCGAGGTAGACGGCGCCGGTCAGGTACTCGCTGTAGACCATGTCCGGAAGTTCGGGCATGGCGAATCGGAACAGCACGAAGGGCCCGTACGTGCCGGGATGCGGTCCCGTCGCGAACGGGACGACCTGGAGCGTCACGTTGGGCAGCTTCGTGGCGTCGAGCAGTCTGCCGATCTGGGCCCGCATCACCTCCGGGCCGCCGACGGGGCGGAGCAGCACCGTCTCGTCCATCACGACCCACAGCCGGGGTGCGTCCTGGCGGGTGAGGAGTGCCTGGCGCTGCATGCGCAGGTCGACGTGACGCTCGATGTCCTCGGGCCGGGTCTGTCCGACGGCGCCCGATCGCAGCACCCCGCGCGCGTACTCCTCGGTCTGGAGGAGGCCGGGCACGAAGTGCGGTTCGTAGCTGCGGATGAGGGCGGCGGCCCCCTCCAGGCTGACGTACATGGAGAACCAGCCGGGCAGGATGTCGTGGAACCGCTGCCACCAGCCGGGCTTGTTGGCGTCCTCGGCGAGCTGCACGAAGGCCTCGGCCTCGTCGTCGGGCACACCGTAGGCCTTCAGGAGCAGCTGGAGGTACGGGATCTTGAGCGAGACCTCGGCCGTCTCCATACGGCGGACGGTCGCGGGGGCGACGCGCAGGACGCGGGCCGCCTCCTCCCGCTTGAGGCCGGCGCGTTCCCGCAGGTCCTGCAAGCGGCGGCCGAGGACGACCTGACCGACGGTCGGCGCGGACCGCGGTTCGCTCACGCTGCACCTCCACACACGGAACTCTGAACTCTGGACTCTGACGAAACCTGCCGCGGCCCGCGACGACCGCACGGCCCGCATCTGCACAGCCCAGCGGCGCCATTCGAAGATCCATTCGAAGACCGGGGGTGACCTCCGGCGATCCCAACTGGCGCCGCTTCACATGCTGTTGCGAGCAGTGTGCCACGACCCTTCACCGCGTCATACAGCACTCTGCAATTTTCAGAGTGACACTTGCCAAGTGTTCACGGCGGGGAGATAGTGGCAAGCGTGATTCCGTCCGCGCCCTTAGGAACAAACGCCGCCGTGGGCCGTTTCGGCCTCGGCGCCGCTTCGGGAGCCGACCCCCTGGGGGTGGCTGCCGGGCGCCGGTTCCGCTTCGAACTGGCCGCTCGTCCGGGTTCCCCCGCTCAGGCCAGACGTCTGACGCGTTCCCGGCTGACCGGCTGGTCGGTGTGCGAGGACACCTGCGACACGGCCGCCCTGGTGGTGTCGGAGCTGGTCACGAACGCGATCATGCACACCGCGAGCGACGTCGTCGTCTGCGAGCTGCACGACGGCGACGAAGTGGTGCGGATTGCGGTACGTGACGAGGGGTGCGCTCCGGGTGCTCCCCACCCGTCCCCGCCCAGGCCCGAGGAGGAGCACGGGAGGGGATTGCTCCTCGTCGACGCCCTCGCGCACTCCTGGGGCGCGCACGAGCACGGTCCGGGCCTGCTGGTCTGGGCCGAGCTGCCGCGCCGGTCCGAGGCGCCGCACGACGATCTCGGCTGGGGCGCCCGCCCCAAGCCGGGTCCGTCCGGCGGTTCGGACGACGAGGACGAGGCGCACCAGCGCGCGTACCCGGTGGTACCTGAGGCATCGCAGCACGAGACGGGGGCCGAATGGGTGTGAGCGCCGCGACCGGAGGTGGACCGATCCTCAGTCTGGACACCTTGGTCCGTCTGGGACGCGGGCTGCGCCCCGCGGACCCGCCGCGACGGCTGTCCGTGCCGGACGGCATGACGGCCCCGCTGGGCTGCGACGCGGTGGCGGTTCCCGCCCGCTTCGGCCCGCTCGTTCTGCCCCGGCTGCCCCGCGTGGGGTGCGTCTACGCAGACGAGGCGCACTGGTGGTGGCTGGTCCCGTCCGACTCCGACTACGCCCTGGAGTGGCCGTCCCCCGCGCGCTACGCCACCGGGGCGCTGGTCCCGCACACCCCGCGCCTGATCCACCGCCCTGACGGCACGTTCCCGTACACCCCGCCGATCCCGCTCTACCTGGCGCTGTGCCGGATCATGGGTACGACGCCCACGTGGTCGCGGGTGGTCAGCGCCTGAGCCGCCGGACCTGCCCGGGGCCGTACGGCACCGCGGGCGGGCGCCGCGCGGACGGCGGACCGGAGCGGCTCACTCCATGACGTCGCCGCCCCGGACGATCACCAGGAACGTGTCCGTGGCGAGGTCCATGACGACCTCGGCGGGCAGGCCCTCCAGCCGACGTGCCTGCGCGAACTCCTCCGCCGGCCACGATCCTCGCGGCCCGCCTGCGGGAAAGCGTTCGAGCACCCTTCGCACGTTCACCACCTCGCACCTCCAGAAAGCGTCGTACTTGTTGGAGTTAACGCCTTCCAGAGGAGAACGGCTTCGCGAAGTGACGGGACTGAGACGTAGTTGACACACGTTCACACCGAAATGTGAGGAGCGTCGCACGGAATCCGGCTTCTCCGTTACGGACCGTTTCACTCCTCGTACTCGTCGTGGTACCGGATCCGCTCGGAGCCCGCGGGCGCCCCGAAGGCCGAGGCCCGTCCCTTCGGCTCCTCCCACTCCTCCTGCCGGCCCAGGGCCGTCAGATCGAGGAAACTGCCGGTCGAGCCGAGTCCGTCCAGCCCGCGTTCGTACGCCGAGTAGGTGTGGAAGACCCGGTCCCGGTCCCGCAGGAAGCAGCTCACGCCCGGCCGTTCGACGAGCTCCCCCGCACTGTCCAGGGTGACCTCGAAGTCCTGGTTGAAGTCGTTCCCGAAGGACGAGTACCAGGGCAGCGTCCACCCCATCCGCGCCTTGAACGGCAGGATCCTCGGATACGGCGCCCTGGACACGGCCGCGAACGTGGTCCCGCGCGCGTGCAGGTGCGCGAGGTGCCCGACCTGGTCGAGGAAGGCCGAGCAGCTGCGGCAGCCGCTCTCCCACTCGGGCGCGAACATGAAGTGGTACACGACGAGCTGGTCGCGGCCTTCGAAGAGGTCGAGCAGGGTGGCCTTGCCGTCACCCCCCTCGAACACGTACTCGGTGTCGATCTCGACCATCGGCAGCCGACGCCGCTCGGCATTGAGCGCGTCACGCGCGCGTGTCGCCGCCTTCTCCTTGACCAGCAGTTCCTCCCGCGCCTTGCGCCACTCCTCGCGCGAAGCGATCTCCGGAAGCGACATGGTCCCTCCTGTACAACGGTCCCGTTCGAAGTGGTGACCGTCCGGCGGGGCGGAACTCATCGCGGTTCCGGAAGATTTTTCCGGCGTACTTCTCCGGTGCGGTCCGGCTCAGGTGTCGTACTCCTGGATCCTCCGGCCGTGACCGCGGTCCAGCAGGGCCGGCGTGCGCCGCGTCAACTCCCCCACGACCGGGGCGACGTCGAGCGTCAGCAGTTCCCGGTCCCGCATCAGGATCCGCCCGTCGACGACGGTGGTACGGACGTCGCTGGAACGGGCGCTGTGCACCAGGGTGGCCGCGAGGTCGTGGACGGGCTGGGTGTGCGGACCATCGAGCCCGACCAGGACGATGTCTGCCCGCAGCCCCGGCGCGATACGGCCCACGGTGTCCCCGAGGCCGACGGCACGGGCGCTCTGCACGGTGGCGTGGTGCAGTGCCTGCCGGGCCGTCAGCCAGCGGGGGTCGCCCTCGGTGGACTTCTGGATCAGCGCGGTGAGCGCCATCGACTCCCACACGTCGAGGGAGTTGTTGGAGGCGGCGCCGTCGGTGGCGAGTCCGACCGGGATGCCGATGGAGCGCAGGGCGCGCACGGGCGTGGTGGTGGGCCAGCCGAACTTCAGGTAGCCGCGTGGCGCGGTGGCGACGGCGGTGCGGGTGTTCGCGCGTTCCAGCAGGGGCAGGTCGCGGTCGTGGATGCCGGTGCCGTGGGCGAGGAGCAGGTCGGTCTCCCCGAGGAGTCCGGTGCGGTGCAGGACCTCGACGGGGGTGACGCCGTACCGGGCGAGGCTGGTGTCGGTCTGGTCGCGGTTCTCGGCTGCGTGGATGTGCACGGGCAGATCGTGCGCGCGGGCGAGTTCGGCGGTGGCGGCGAGGTCGGCGTCGGTCACGGTGTACGGGGCGTGCGGGGCGAGGGCGGTGGTGATCCGGCCGCCGGCGGCGCCCCGGTGCCGCAGCGCGAACTCCAGGCTCTTCTCGCGCCCCCCTGGGCCCTGGGAGGAGAAGTAGGCCTCGCCCAGATGGGCGCGGATGCCGCACTCCTCGACGACGGCGGCGACCGCGTCCATCGCGAAGTAGTGGTCCGCGAAGCAGGTGACGCCGGCCCGGATCATCTCGGCGCAGGCGAGCCGGGCCCCCAGCTCCACGTCCCGTTCCGTGAGGTTGGACTCGACCGGCCAGACGACATCGTTGAACCACTCCTCGGTGGGCAGGTCCTCCGCGGCGCCGCGCAGCGCGACCATCGGGGCGTGGGTGTGGCAGTTGATCAGTCCGGGCATCGCGACCTGGCCGCGGGCGTCGAGACGTTCGACCGCGGGCAGGCCGGCCGCCTCGTCGGCGTCGATGACGGACTCGACGACGCCGGACCGCACGACGATCGCGGCGTCCTCGCGGAAGCCGATCCGCTCCGGGTGGTCGTCCCCTCCGTCGTGCACGAGGACGGTGCACCCCGTGATGACGAGGTCGGCGGGAGAAGGTGTCATCCCGCCAACGTACGACGGTGTGCTCGGGTGACCGAGCCGAACGGCGAAGGACGGGACGGCGTCATCCCCGGGGCGCCGACGCCGCCGCCACGGACCGCTCGAACAGTGCCTCCGCCACGGCGACCGCCCGGATCATGTGGTCCCGGTCGCCTCCCAGGGATGTGACGACGTCGTCGACGGCCCGCAGCCCGGCGCGTTCGAGGAGCCGCTTCTCGTTCGTCACCCACTCCCCGCGGGCCGCCAGCACCGCGTGACCGGTGTGCACGGCGGCGACGGCGAGCGCACCGGCGAGTTCGGTGCGGCGCGCGGCGGGAGCGTGATGGGCCTTGGCGTAGGCGAGCGTGGCGCAGGCGGTGCCGTACCACCGCTCGCACGCCGTCGCCCGCAGCTTCTCCGGGTACGCCGCCGGCCGCGGCACATCACCCCTCAGCACCCGGTTGATCGCCAGCTCCGCGACCAACAGATAGGTCGGGATCCCGGCGAGGTGGAACATCAGCGGCTCCACCCGGAACCGGCCCTGCTCCGCCCGCGCCAGCTCGTGCTCCACCACGTCGAGATCGCGGTAGTGCACATCGACCCGCCGTCCGTCGATCGTCAGCCAGGCGCCCCCGTTGAAGACGCCGCCGCCCCATCCGCCGACCTCCGAGACCTCGCCCTCCCAGCCCACGGCGCGCAAGTCGGCCGGGTCGAAGTCGCCGCGGTAGTAGACGGCCATGTCCCAGTCGCTGTCGGGGCGATGGGTTCCCTCGGCCCGCGAACCGCCGAGCGCGACGGCCCGGACGGTGGGCAGGGCGGCGAGCCGGTCGGTGGTGCGGGCGAGGAATTTTTGGTCGCTGAGGGACGGCACGGCTGCGGCTCCAACAGGGGGACGGGGCTCGGAAGTCGCCGGAAGCGTAATGCGCGCCCCGGCCGCGGGCGTAGCGTTTTGTCCGGCCGTGGATCAGGACTCGGCGTGCACTCACCTGGGTGCGGTGGGGCGCCGCGGGGCTGCTGTGCCGGCCCCGTCCGGTCAATCTCTCGGCGCCAGGCCCGCCGCCAGCGCCGCCGCGCGCAGCACGTCGCGCAGCATCGCGGGGGTGAGCCGACCGGTGAACGTGTTGCGCTGACTGACGTGGAAGCAGCCGAACAGCTCGATCCGCCCGGGCCCACCGAACCGGGCCGAGCACGCGATTCCGCGGGGGTCGTCGGCTCCGCCGGAGTCGTCGGCTCCGCCGGGGCCTGGGGCTCGTCCAGGGCCTTCGCGTCTGCGGGAGCCTTCGCCTCCGAGCGAGGCGTCGCCTCCGCCGAGGTCATCAGCTCCGCGAAGGTCGTCAGCTGCGCCCGGGTCTCGGGCTCCGCGTGAGACGTCGCTCCCACCGGTACCCTCACCCCCACCGCGGCCGTCAGCGCCACCGTAGCCTCCCCCGCGGCCGTCGCCTCCACCCCCGGTGCGTCCGACCGGTCCGTCCACGGCTGCGGGGCCGTCGAGGGTCACCCGCGCGCCGTGGGCGAAGACCGGCCGGGGCTTCGGCACGGTCCAGCCCGCCGCCGCGAACGCGGGCAGCGCCGCCTGCCAGCCGAAGGCGCCCAGCACCACCGCCGTCCGCAGGGTGGGGCGCAGCAACCGCAGTTCCTCGACGAGCCAGGGCCGGCAGGTGTCCCGTTCCTGCGGGGTGGGCTTGTTCGCCGGTGGGGCGCAGTGGACGGGCGCGGTGACCCGGACGCCGTACAGCGCGAGGCCGTCACCGGCGGCGACCGAAGTGGGCTGCGAGGCGAGGCCCACGTCGTACAACGCCTCGTACAGCACATCGCCCGACCGGTCGCCGGTGAACATCCGGCCCGTCCGGTTGCCGCCGTGGGCGGCCGGGGCGAGGCCGATGATCAGCAGGCGGGCGTCCGGCGGGCCGAAGCCCGGTACGGGCCGCCCCCAGTACGTCCAGTCGGCGAAGGCGGCCCGCTTGGTGCGGGCCACCTCCTCACGCCAGTCGACCAGCCGCGGGCAGGCCCGGCAGCCCGCGATCCGCTGGTCGAGGGCGGTGAGTCCGGCGCCGTCCATGGCTCCACCGTAGATCCGGGGCGGCCACCGCGGCGAGGTCAGCTCAGTTTGCGGCAGTACAACGCGTCCGGGGTCCGCGACGAGCCGAACCGCCCCGTGTACGCGATCCCGGCCGCGTACTCGTCGTCCGCGCACTGCCCCTTGTAATGACCGTGCGCGAAGTCCCCGCCCTTCGGAGCCTCACCCCGGTTGTCGCCCCGGTCGAACCAGACCGTACGGCCGCTCGTGCCGAGTTCACCGGCCCGGGCGGTCGCGCACAGGGCGGCCGAGACCGCCGAGCCGCGGACGCTGTACCCGATCAGGAACTGCCCGTCCGCGCACTGGAGCTTGGTGTACCCGGAGGCCCAGTCCTGGCTCGGTCGGACGTGTCGCTCGTCCACGACCACCTCGTGCCCGCGGGCCGCGTCCCACAGCGCGCCGGCGGACACGTCCGAGCACAGGGCGCGGTTGCCCGTGTGCGCGAGACCGACGATCCGCTGGCCGTCGGGGCAGACGGCCTTGCGGGCGCCCGGGTTCCAGTCGGGCAGGGCACGCATCCGCCGCGACTGGACGACGTCACCGTGGTCGGGGCTCAGCATCGACCACTCCGTTACCGGCTCCACATGACCGGTGCGTGCGGGCGCCGCCATGAGACGCGTCCAGGCGGCGGCGCGCCAGTCGTCACCGTCGTACACACCCATGCGGTGGCCCGCCGCGTCCCAGTGCAACAGGGCCCAGCCGTTGCCCCTGCGGTCCTCGTGCCAGCCGACGAGCGGCCAGTACGCGAAGTCGGCGTCGGTACGGATCAACTGGTCGACGAAGTTCTCGAACCAGGCCCGTTGCTTGGCGCCGGTCTCGTCACGGCCCCCGACGCCGAACTCGCTGATCCACACGGGCGCGGTGAAGTGCCGGTCCTGCTCCGCCGTGACGAAGAACGCCTGGCGGTTGAGTACGTCGATGAGTTCGCCGGGGCTGAAGTCGCGGTAGCGGGGGTCGCTGGTCTCACCTGTGCCGGTCGCTCCGCTGTGGTTGGGGCCGGTGTAGTCGTAGAAGTGGGCGGAGTAGACGAGCTTGCCGGAGTCGACGAGCGTGTGCGAGAGGTGCCGGGCGGGCTCCAGGGTGGGGCGCTCGTGTGCGAAGCCGTCGACGGGGATGCCGGTCCAGTTGATCCCCTCGACGACGATCAGGAGGTCCGGGTCGGCCTCGGTCAGGATGCGGTCGCCCACGCGCTGCGAGACCGTGAACCAGTCGTGGTTGTCGCCCAACCCCCAGTTGGGGTCGTCCCAGACGTTGCGCCGTACCTCGTTGTAGAGGTCGGCGCCGACGACCCGCTGGTTGTCCTTGTAGCGGCGGGCCATGAACAGCCAGTCGTTCTCCCAGGTCTCAGTGGACTGCGAGGCGTTCCAGCGTTCGTTCCCGTCGACTCCGCAGCACCAACGGGTGGTGTTGGTGTGGTTGTTGAGGATCACGGCGAGTCCGGCCGCGGTGAGTTCACGGACCGCGACGTCGTAGACCTGGAGCGGGGTCATTCCCCTGAGGGAGGGGTTCGCCGCGACGCTGTCGTCCGTGACGGGGCGGCCGTCGTGGATCATCTCGTTGGAGAAGGGCAGCCGGATGCTGTTGATCCCGATCTCCTGGAAACCGGCGATGATCTCGGCCATGGGCGCGCGGTCCAGGCCGAGCGGTATCCGGCCGGAGTTCTCACCGGCGTGGTGGTTGGCGTCGTCGTCCGTGCTGCCCGAGCCGTTCCAGGTACCGCTGGCCCCGTGCCAGTTCCCGGACCGCAGCTTGAATCGGTCTCCGTCGGCATCGACGATCCAACGGCCCCTGGTGCTGAGCGGGGGCGTCCATTCCGCGGCCGCCGCGGTGCCGGCGGCGGTCCGTGTCGCTCCGACGGCCCCGGCCCCCAATGCGGTCCCGCTTGCGATCCCGCCTCCCGTCCCGCTGTTGACGGCTCGGGCGGCTTCAGCCGTTCCGGCGATTCCGGTAGTTCCGGTAGTTCCGATGGTTCCCCTGGATCCGGTGATTCCGGAGGCAGGGGATCCGGTGGCTGACGCGGACGCCGACGCGGGCGCGGGCTCCTGTGCCGCCACCGGGCTCGGGGCCATGAGCAGCGCGGCGGCCGACAGGACTGGGACGACTGATCGACGCACGGTCACCATCCGGGAGGCTGGGTTGTCATGGCGGCGTCATCATGGTGGATGGCACGACATTGGTCCAGACGTAGGTGCTCGGCCCCGGCCACAAAAGCAGGCGGCTACGGCCGACCGGGGGGATTAAGGTCGAGACATGGCTGCGGAGCGAACGGGTACGAACAGCGGCGGCGAGAGCCGGACGGGACGGAACGGCAGGGGCGCCACCGTCCCGGCCCCCGCGGGCGCCGCCGAGGAACCGCCCGCCACCGCGCCCGACGCCCGGGAGGACACCGGTGCGGCTTCCGGGGCCGAGCATGCGACGGTCCCCCCGAACGACGATGCCGCTCCGGCCGTCGACCCGAAGGTCGCCGCGGCCGTGGCCGCCGCGGAGGCGGCCGGGCCCGCGAACGGCGAGACCGTCCGCATCGACAGCTGGATCTGGTCGGTACGGCTGGTCAAGACCCGGTCGCAGGGCGCCACGGCCTGCAAGGGCGGCCACGTGCGCGTGAACGGCGAACGGGTCAAGCCGGCGCACTCCGTCCGCGTCGGTGACGAGGTACGCCTGCGGCAGGAGGGCCGGGAGCGGGTAGTCGTCGTCAAACGCCTGATCCGCAAGCGCGTCGGCGCCCCCGTGGCCGTCCAGTGCTACATCGACAACAGCCCGCCTCCGCCGCCCCGCGAGGCCGTCGCGCCCGCCGGGATCCGCGACCGGGGCGCCGGCCGGCCGACCAAGCGGGACCGCCGCGACCTGGAGCGCCTCCGGGCCCTGGGTAGCCTCCGTCCTTCGGGCGGCGCGAGCGGGCATCCTGACGGGCGCTGACCCGGACGGCGACGCGCTCTCCGGCGCTCACCGGCTCAGATCTGCCGACCCCACCCCTCATCCCCGTCGACGCACGACGCGCAGCAACTGCTTGTTCTGGCGTCGCCGTGCCCACGCGATCAAGGTGAGCGGCACGAGCAGGATCACGGGTGTCGCCGCTTGCTCGCCGTCGAAGACGGTGAGCTGGACGACGAACGCCCCCACCATCAGGCCGCTCAGCCCGATCGCCGCGGCGGACTGCACCAGCGGCAGCACCAGCCCAGCCGCTCCCGCCAGTTCGAGCGCCCCGACCGCGTACATCCCGGCACTGCCCCAGCCCATCTCCTGGAAGATCTCGGCGGCCGACGAGTGCCCGATCAGCTTGGGGAACGCGCTGGCGAACGCGAAGAAGAGGGCGAGGACCACCTGGAGGGCACGCAGCGCGGCACGAGCCCGACGCCCCCGCGCGGTCTCGGACTCCGCGACAGACGTCCCGCGGGTGACGGCGGAGGCAGCGGACGTGGCGGAAGTGACGGGAGTGAAGGGAGCGGTGGGGTCGGGCATCGGGTTCTCCTGGGTGGCGTGGTCCGTGATGCTGTCACCCGGACAGACCCGCCCCCGCACGGGAACTCATCGCGAAACGGCGAGAATTCGCTGCCTGTTCGCCCCTCCTCATGCGCCGTGCACCCGCGACCCGGCCCCGGCGGTCAGCCGGCCGCGACCGCCCTCACCCATATCCGATCGTCCGTCAGATACTCGTCCACCCTCAGGCCCGCCTCCGCCAGTGCGTCCTCGAACTCCTCCTTCGTCAGGGGCCGGGCGCGGAACGTCTGAGTCCATGTCGCGTCCGGGAACTCGTACTCCGCGCGGACCGTGTTCGTGCCGTCCCCGACCGGCTGCGACGAGACGATCCGCACGGTGAAGCCGGTCGGGTCGACCCGTTCGCGCGGTACGTCGGTGTGGTACTCCTCGCCCTCGCGCTGGATCAGTACGCAGCCGTCGTCGGCCAGGTGACGCACGCAGGTCCGCAGCAGGCCGCGCCGCACTTCCACGTCTCCGGCGTGCACGAGGAACGACGCGAGCAGGACCGCGTCGAACCTCTCGCCCAGGTCGAGCGTCTCGATCGGGCTGCATATCGTGCGGGCCCCGCGGACTCGTTCGAGCATCTCGGGCGACTCGTCCACCGCCGTGATCGCACAGCCGCGTTCCAGCAGCGGGTGTGTCATCCGGCCCACCCCGCAGCCCAGCTCCAGGATGTGCGCGCCGGCCGGGACGGCCCCCGCGATGATGTCCGGCTCGGTCCTGACGGGCAGCCGCGAGTAGAGCTCGACCGCGCAGCCGTCCGGGGTGATCGCCCCCGGACCCGTCCCCTGATGTCCTTCTCGCATCTTCGGCTCCATGCCCGTCCAACGGGCCGCGCCCGCACAGCCGTTCCCACCCGCGCCCGGTTCACCCGTTCGAGTGGCAGCCACCCTGGACAGGACCACGGGCTGCGGCCATGTCGCACCCGGGGGCCCGCGAGGAAGCGCCGGGTCCTTCCTGCGTGGACCGCGAAGCGGGAGCCGAGAGCGAGCGCCCGGGGCGAAGAGTAGGTTTCAAGTAGGAGTGATGATCCGATGCGTACGGGCAGTGAGCCGGCGACCGCGCGCAGTGCGCTGCGCATGCGCTTCTGGCTGAGTGTGTGGGGGCTGGTCTGGGCGATCTTCGGCACTGCCGCCTTCGCCCTGGTGGGCCGGCCCGGGTGGGCGATCGCGTGCGGGGTGCTCTGGCTGGTGATCACCATCGACCTGGCCGTGATCCTCAGGCACATCCGCCAGGGCCCGCACTACCAGCCCGGCCCGGACGTCCCGCCGTACCAGCCACCGGACCACCGCGTCCGGTAGCACCGCCGGCCCGACCGCCGCGCCGGGCGGCTGTCAGCTGTCGAAGCGGGCCGCTCTCAGATACTGCGGATTGGGGTCCAGCGCGGCGGCCAGACGGAAGTGCCGCATGGCCTGCTCGGGCCGTCCCTGGCGTTCGTAGGTGCGGGCGAGCGCGAAGTGGGCGAAGGCATTGTCCGGCTCGCGCTCCAGGACGATGGTGAACTCCAATTCCGCGGGCCGCAGTTGGGCGGCGGCGAAGAACGCCCGCGCGCGCAGCAGCCGCGCCGCGGTGTTCTCCGGATGCGCGGCGATGACTCCGTCGAGCAGCTTCACCGCACCCCGCGGGTCGCGCGCGGCGAGCAACTGCTCGGCGGCGCGGAAGTCGATGACGTCCGTCTCCGGTGTACGTCCGTTCGAACCGCTGGTCTCGGGCACCCCTGAGTCCTTCCCTCACTGACCGGGTTCAACGCCCCGTCGTGGGGCCGCTATTCCTGAGGCGGTTGCTGGGGCGCCTGCGCCCGCTGGACGAGATCGGCCCATACGTCCTTCACACGCCCCCGGAGCTCCGCCAGCGGCACGTCGTTGTCGATCACGATGTCCGCGATCTCCAGGCGCTGCGCGCGTGCGGCCTGGGCCGCCATACGCGCGCGTGCGTCCTCCTCGGTCATGCCCCGCAGCCGTACGAGACGGTCGAGCTGGGTCTCGGGGGTGGCGTCCACGACGACCACGACGTCGTACAGCGGCGCGAGTCCGTTCTCGGTGAGCAGCGGGACGTCGTGGACGACGACGGCGCCCTCGGCGGCCGCCGCCTCCAGTTCCCGGGAGCGGGCGCCGACCAGGGGGTGCACGATCGCGTTGAGGACGGCGAGTTTCTCCGGGTCCGAGAACACGACGGAGCCGAGCCTCGGCCGGTCCAGGCTTCCGTCCTCGGCGAGCACCTCGGGCCCGAACGCCTCGACGACCGCGGCCAGGCCGGGTGTGCCCGGCGCCACCACCTCACGGGCGAGGCGGTCCGCGTCGATCAGCACGGCCCCGCACTCCACGAGCAGCCGGGACACCTCGCTCTTGCCGGCGCCGATCCCGCCGGTCAGGCCCACCTTCAGCATGAGCCGAAGCTTAGGGCCTGCTCGGTGCGGCACCCAGCGGCCCCCGCTGCCACGGGGGTCGTCAGGCCTCGTCAGGTGTCGTAGGGCTGCTCAGTTGTCCCCTTCGCGCTCCGCCAGGAACCGCTCGAACTCCTGCCCGATCTCGTCCGCCGACGGGATCTCGACCGGTTCGGCGAGCATGTTGCCGCGGGTCTCGGCACCCGCCACCGCGTCGTACTGGTGCTCCAGGCCTTGGACCAGAGCGGTGAGCTCCTCGTCGCCCTCCTGGATCTGCCGGTCGATCTCGGTCTGCGTACGGTGGGCCTCCGTGCGCAGGGCGTGCGCGATGCCGGGCAGGACCAGTCCGGTGGCCGATGTGATGGCCTCCAGAGCCGTCAGCGCGGCGTCCGGGTAGGGGGATCGGGCGATGTAGTGCGGGACGTGCGCGGCGACGCCGAGGACGTCGTGGCCGGCCTTCATCAGGCGGTACTCCACCAGCGCCTCGGCGCTGCCGGGCACCTGTGCGTCGTCGAACGGGCTGTCGTGGCCGGGCACGAGGTCGGTGCGGTTGCCGTGCGGGGTCAGGCCCACGGGCCGGGTGTGCGGAACGCCCATGGGGATGCCGTTGAAGTTCACCGCGAGGCGCACGCCGAGGCGCTCCACGATCTGCTCCACCGCTGCGGCGAAGCGCTCCCACTCCACGTCCGGCTCCGGGCCGGAGAGCAGCAGGAAGGGCGCTCCGGTGGCGTCCTGGACCATGTGCACGGCCAGCGTGGGCTCGTCGTAGGACGCGAAGTGGTCACGCCGGAAGGTCAGCAGCGGACGGCGGGCGCGGTAGTCCACCAGTCGGTCGTGGTCGAACCGGGCGACGACCTGGTGGGGCAGCGAGTCGAGGAGCCGGTCGACGATCTGGTCGCCGGTCTCGCCCGCGTCGATGTATCCGTCGAAGTGGTAGAGCATGACAAGACCGGCCGACTCCTGGGCGAGCGCCATGTCGACGACGGCCAGGCCCTTCGGCTCCCACGTGTACAAACCCTGTGGATCAAGCACAGTGACCGCTCCTTCTCCTGTTCCTGCTGAACAACACAGGGCAGAGCAAGGGCATTCCCGCACCGGACCATGATCAGGCATCTGTCACGGCCGGGCCGGGTGCCGGCGCCGAGGTGTCACGGCACGTCAGTACGCGCGCGTGAAGGGCGGGTTGAGGGGATCTGCCGCTTGTGCCGGGGTTCGGCATCGGAAGAGGGAGGTGCCGGGAGGGGCCGGGGCCGGGAGGAGCCAGGGCCGGGCGGAGCTGGCGCTGGGAGGAGCCGGCGCCGGAAAAGTCGGGGCAGAGAGGCCAGGGGCGGTCCGCGCCGTCGCTGCACAGGCGAGGGTCGGCGGATCTTCCCGGACGTGGCCGTACGTACGCATTCCACTCCGATGTCCGCCGCACTCGCCGTACGCGCACAACGCACCGAGGGCCCGCATCCGGGAAGGATGCGGACCCTCGGTCAAAGGCCCAGCCTCAACGGCTGGAGCTGCTCCCTAGCGGGAGATCAGCTCTGGCCGCCGGCCAGCTTCTCGCGCAGCGCGGCGAGCGCCTCGTCCGAGGCCAGCGCGCCGGAGTTGTCCGGACCCTCGGAGGAGTACGAGCCGCCGGTCGCGGCCGGAGCCGCAGCCTCGCCGCCCTCGGCCGCGGCAGCGGCGTCGGCCTCGCGGGACTTGATGACCTGCTGCTGGTGCTGCTCGAAGCGGGTCTGCGCCTCGGCGTACTGGTGCTCCCACGCCTCGCGCTGGGTCTCGTAGCCCTCGAGCCAGTCGTTGGTCTCGGGGTCGAAGCCCTCGGGGTAGATGTAGTTGCCCTGGTCGTCGTAGGACGCGGCCATGCCGTACAGGGTCGGGTCGAACTCGACCGAGGCCGGGTCGGCACCGAAGGCCTCGTTGGCCTGCTTCAGCGAGAGGCTGATGCGACGGCGCTCGAGGTCGATGTCGATGACCTTGACGAAGATCTCGTCGTTGACCTGGACGACCTGCTCCGGGATCTCCACGTGGCGCTCGGCCAGCTCGGAGATGTGGACCAGACCCTCGATGCCCTCGTCCACGCGGACGAACGCACCGAACGGAACCAGCTTCGTGACCTTGCCGGGCACGACCTGGCCGATCTGGTGGGTGCGGGCGAACTGCTGCCACGGGTCTTCCTGGGTCGCCTTCAGCGACAGGGAGACACGCTCGCGGTCCATGTCGACGTCGAGGACCTCGACCGTGACCTCCTGGCCGACCTCGACAACCTCGGAGGGGTGGTCGATGTGCTTCCAGGAGAGCTCGGAGACGTGGACCAGTCCGTCGACGCCACCCAGGTCCACGAAGGCACCGAAGTTGACGATCGAGGAGACCACACCGGAACGGACCTGACCCTTCTGGAGGGTCGTGAGGAACGTCTGGCGGACCTCGGACTGGGTCTGCTCCAGCCAGGCACGGCGGGACAGGACCACGTTGTTGCGGTTCTTGTCCAGCTCGATGATCTTGGCCTCGAGCTCCTTGCCCACGTAGGGCTGGAGGTCGCGAACACGGCGCATCTCGACCAGGGAGGCCGGGAGGAAGCCGCGGAGGCCGATGTCGAGGATGAGACCACCCTTGACGACCTCGATGACGGTACCGGTGACGATCCCGTCCTCTTCCTTGATCTTCTCGATGGTGCCCCAGGCACGCTCGTACTGGGCGCGCTTCTTCGAGAGGATCAGGCGGCCTTCCTTGTCCTCCTTCTGGAGAACAAGGGCCTCGATCTCGTCACCGACGGCGACGACCTCGTTGGGGTCGACGTCGTGCTTGATGGAGAGCTCGCGGCTCGGGATAACGCCTTCGGTCTTGTAACCGATGTCGAGCAGGACCTCGTCCCGGTCGACCTTCACGATGACGCCGTCGACGATGTCGCCGTCGTTGAAGTACTTGATCGTCTCGTCGATCGCGGCGAGGAAGGCTTCCTCGTTACCGATGTCGTTGACCGCTACCTGCGGGGTGGTGGCGGTGGTCTCGGTGCTGCTCGTCATGTGGGAAAGGGCTCCGGTACGGACATTGAAGTCGTAGGTACTGCTTACGCCGGGAGCCCGTTTCGCTCTGCAGAAGCCGGACAGCCAAGGAAACGCCCCACCAGTCACTGGTGGTGGCGCCTCGAGAACCGAGGGGACATACAACAGATGCGAGCGCAGCCTGCTACGTCTGAGGTGCGCAGGCCCGCAGCGCAACTTGTAGCATACGGGGGCAGCCGGGCAGGGTCAATGCGCGAAGCCGCACACCCGGGGCGGATCGTCGCATACCCGACACAAAACATGTCGCTTCAGGCCACGCGCTCCTCGGCGCGCCCCTCCGGTGACACAGCCGGGACGGGCCGGAAGGAGGCCGAGATTAATACGAGGGAGCCGATCATCCAAGAGCCGGAAGCGTTCGAGCCGGAAGCCACCCGACGCCGGGCCGACGCCGCGGAGAGCGCCCGGGCCAACCGTGGCTGGTGGGACCGGAACGCGGACGAGTACCAGATCGAGCACGGCACGTTCCTCGGCGACGACCGCTTCGTCTGGGGGCCGGAGGGCCTCGACGAGGTGGAGGCGGAGCTGCTGGGCCCGCCGGCGGAGCTCAAGGGCAGGGCCGTGCTGGAGATCGGCGCCGGCGCGGCGCAGTGCGCGCGCTGGCTGGCCGCCCAGGGCGCCCGTCCGGTGGCCCTGGACCTCTCGCACCGCCAGCTCCAGCACGCGCTGCGGATCGGCGGATCGTTTCCACTCGTCTGCGCCGACGCCGCCGCGCTCCCCTTCGCGGACGGCTCCTTCGACCTGGCGTGCTCCGCGTACGGGGCGCTGCCGTTCGTGGCGGATCCGCGGCTGGTGCTGCGGGAGGTGCGCAGGGTGCTGCGGCCGGGCGGGCGGTTCGTGTTCTCGGTGACGCACCCGATCCGCTGGGCGTTCCCGGACGAGCCCGGCCCGGAGGGGCTCACGGTGTCGGCGTCCTACTTCGACCGCACGCCCTACGTCGAGCAGGACGAGACCGGCCGTGCGGTGTACGTCGAGCACCACAGGACCCTCGGAGACCGTGTCCGCGACATCGCGGCGTCCGGCTTCCGTCTGGTGGACCTGGTGGAGCCGGAGTGGCCGGCCTGGAACACCTCGGAGTGGGGCGGATGGTCACCGCTGCGCGGCGCTCTGATCCCCGGGACGGCGATCTTCGTCTGCGAGCGGGACTGACGCACACGCACGTGCGGGGGCTTTCGCGCACGTACGAGGGCTTCGTGGTGCGGGCGCTCGGTCGGAGCGTTCCGCGCCGGGCGGGACAGCGCAGGAAACGGAGACCCTGACCCATGCGCGCGTCGGGGCATGCCGGAGCGGTCCCGCGTACCGACGTGACCGGTCCTTACACACACGCGCGCGTGCGGGGGCCTTCCGGGGGCGTACGACACTGGGGGCGTGATCCGCCACGACGCCCTGGACGCGCTGCCCGTCCGCACCGCCCTGCCCGCCCTGCGCGAAGCCCTGGAGGGGCACGGCGCCGCCGTGCTCGTCGCACCACCCGGCACCGGTAAGACGACGCTGGTGCCGCCGACGCTCGCGGGCCTGCTCGGCGGCGGTCCGGCACGCCGGGTGGTGGTCGCCGAGCCGCGGCGGATCGCGGCGCGGGCGGCGGCGCGGCGGATGGCGTGGCTGCTGGGCGAGAAGGTCGGCGCGAGCGTCGGCTACACGGTCCGCGGCGAACGTGTCGTCGGGCGGCACACGCGCGTGGAGGTGGTCACGACCGGTGTGCTGCTCCAGCGGCTCCAGCGGGACCAGGAGCTGAGCGGCGTCGACGTGGTCGTGCTCGACGAGGTGCACGAGCGCCATCTGGACGCGGACACGGTGGCGGCGTTCCTGTGGGACGTACGGGAGGCACTGCGGCCCGAGCTGCGGCTGGTGGCCGCGTCGGCGACGACCGACGCCGACGGGTGGGCCCGGCTGCTGGGCGGGGCGCCGGTCGTGGCGGCGGAGGGCGTCGCGCATCCGGTGGAGGTGGTGTGGGCGCCGCCCGGGCGTCCCGTGCGGCCGCCGCACGGCATGCGGGTCGATCCCGCGCTGCTGACGCACGTGGCGTCGGTGGTGCGGCGCGCGCTGGCCGAGCGGTCCGGGGACGTGCTGTGTTTCCTGCCGGGTGTCGGGGAGATCGCCCGGGTCGCCGGGCAGCTGGACGGGCTGGGGGACGTCGAGGTGCTCCAGGTGCACGGGCGGGCTCCGGCGGCCGTGCAGGACGCGGTGCTGTCGCCCGGGACGCGGCGCCGGGTGGTGCTCTCGACAGCGGTGGCGGAGTCCTCGCTGACGGTGCCCGGGGTGCGGGTGGTCGTCGACTCGGGACTCGCTCGGGAGCCGCGGGTGGATCACGCGCGCGGGCTGAGCGCGTTGACGACGACACGGGCGTCGCAGGCGTCGGGACGGCAGCGGTCGGGACGCGCCGGACGCGAGGCGCCGGGCGTGGTGTACCGGTGCTGGACGGAGGCCGAGGACACCCGCCTGCCGCGTTTTCCGGCGCCGGAGATCCAGCTGGCCGACCTGACGGCGTTCGCGCTCCAGGCGGCGTGCTGGGGCGATCCCGACGCTTCCGGACTGGCGCTGCTGGATCCCCCGCCGGCCGGGGCGATGGCCGCCGCGCGGACCGTGCTGGCGGCGGTGGGGGCGGTCGACGCCACTGGGCGGGCCACGGAGCGCGGGGTACGGCTGGCCCGGCTGGGCGTGCACCCCCGGTTGGGCCGGGCGCTGCTCGACGCGGCGCCCGTCGTCGGCACCGAGCTGGCCGCGGAGGTCGTCGCCCTGCTGAGCGAGGAGGCGCCGCGGGAGTACGGGGACGACCTCGCCGCCGCCCTGCGCACGGCCCGGCGCGGCAACGACGCCGCCGCGCGGCGCTGGCAGGCGGAGGTCCGGCGGCTGCGCACGCGGCTGCGGGGCGACGCCGACGCGGCGCCCGGTGGCATCACCTCCGGCGCGGCGCACGTCGGCCGACCGGGTGCGGCGGCCGGAGAAACCTCCCCCGGTGGTACGGCAACGCACCCCGGGGCGGCGAGCGCGGCCAACGGCCCAGCCTCCCCCAGCGGCGCGGCCGCACGCTCCGGGCGGACGGCCGGAGCAGCGACCCCGAGCGGTGCAGCCGCACACCCCGGACGACCGGGCGCGGCGGACGGAGCAGGTTCCTTCCTCGGTACGGACCGGGCGGCCGGGCTGGTCGCCGCACTCGCCTTCCCCGAGCGGGTGGCGCGGGCCGACGCGGGCACCTACCTCATGGTCTCCGGGACACGGGCCGAGCTCGGGGACGGATCCGCGCTGCGCGGCGCCGCGTGGCTGGCCGTCGCGGTCGCCGACCGCCCCGTGGGCAAGGGGCACGCGCGCGTACGGCTCGCCGCCGAGGTCGACGAGGGGGTGGCCCGGCTGGCGGCGGGGGCCCTGCGCTTCGAGGGCCGGGAGGTCCACTGGGCGGACGGGGACGTCGTCGCGCGGCGGGTGGAGCGGCTCGGGGCCGTGGAGCTGGCGGTGCGCCCGCTCAGGGAGGCCGGCGCCGGACCGGTGCGCGAGGCGCTGCTCGAAGGGCTGCGGCGGGAGGGCTTCGGACTGCTGCGGTGGTCGCGGGACGCGGACGTGCTGCGGCAGCGGCTGGCCTTTCTGCGTCTGCACCTGGGCGAGCCGTGGCCGGACGTCGCCGACGAGGCGCTGCACGCGCGCGTGGACGAATGGCTGGAGCCGGAGCTCGGCCGGGCCCGACGGCGCGCCGATCTCGCGCGGATCGACGCCGGGACCGCGCTCGCCCGGCTGCTTCCGTGGGCCTCCGGGGACGCGGCGCGGCTGGACGCGCTGGCGCCGGAGCGGATCACCGTGCCGAGCGGGTCCGCGATCCGGATCGACTACGCGGATCCGGAGCGGCCCGTACTGGCCGTGAAGTTGCAGGAGATGTTCGGGCTGGAGGAGTCGCCCCGTGTCGCCGGGGTGCCGCTGCTCGTGCATCTGCTGTCCCCCGCCGGGCGTCCGGCGGCGGTCACCGCCGATCTGGCGTCGTTCTGGCGGGACGGCTACAAGGGGGTCCGGGGGGAGCTGCGCGGCCGGTATCCGAAGCATCCTTGGCCCGAGGATCCCGCGTCGGCCGAGCCGACGCGGCACACCAACGCGCGGCTCAGGCGGTGACCGGCTCGGGTTCTAAGGCCGTGTCGGGGGCGGGGTCGCCGGGGCGGCGGCCGCGCGCCTCCAGGTAGAGGGAGAGGGACAGGAGCAGGCCGGCGAGGAACAGGAAGCCCCACGGCAGGTACGAGGTCATCAGCAGGACGACGGTGCGGTTCGACTTCACCAGGTCGACGGTGTCCTTGATGTAGTCCTCACGCATTTTCACGTGGCCGGAGAACGCGGTGACCTTGTCGCGGCCGCCGAGCAGGGTGCCGCCGCGCAGCTCCTCCTTGTGGATCTCCTCGCCGTAGACGGGTGCGCCGGTGAGCGGTTCGACCCAGAACTTGCGGACCGTGGTGTACCAGCGTGTGGTGCCGGTCTCGGCGACGGACTCCGGGGTGATGCCCTCGACGGGCAGGGTCTTGGGGAACTCGACCTGCGTCCAGGGGATGGTCTGCTCGAAGTAGTACACCTCGACGCCGCGGAAGTCCTGGGTGCCCTTGTAGTGGATGGGCGCGGTGACACGGGCCTGCGCGTCGAAGTACTGGTAGGCCCGCTTCTCGGTCAGGAAGGGCCATTTGAACTCGATGCCCTCGCGGCGCACGGGGTCGCCGTCGACCATCTCGCCGGTGGCGTGCACGGGTTCCTGGGTGTGGGCGTCGAAGATGTACCGTTCCGGGACTTTCGACACCATCTTGCCGTCGGGCCCCTCGATGTAGGACAGGCCGTCCCAGACGACGACGTCGCGGCCCGCTGTCCGCTCGATCCGCTCGGAGGCCTCCACGTTGCCCTTGAGGGTCTGCACGATGGTCACCTTGTCGACCTTGCGGGCGGTCATGGTGCCGTAGTCGAGCAGGGTGGCGTCCCTGGCCTCCAGCACCATCTCCTGGTACTGGTTCGGCGGGATCTTGGCGAGGCGCGGGAAGGCGTACCAGCGCAGCAGTGGGGACAGCGCCGCGAAGAACACGGCGAGGGCGAGCAGGATCAGGCCGGCCTTGCGACGCATCTCGGCCTCCCTCCCGGGTGGTTACGGGTGCGCGGGCACCGTGGTGAGCAGCGGCTTCGGGGAGGTCCCGCCCGACGGCGATCCGAGTGCCGTGATCGTCAGGACCAGGGCGAACGCCAGGACGAGACCGGTCGCGGCGGCGATCAGGGCGCGCATACGGCCTCCCGGGGCGTCGAAGCGGACGAGACCTGATACATCGTCAGGTCCGGCACCGTAGCAACGCGCGCGCGAGATGAGAACACGTCGCGCACATGACGAGGGCGCCCCGCCGCCGAAGCGGAGGGGCGCCCTGGTGTCCGTGCGGCTACGCCGAGGGGGACGGCGAGGCCGGCGTGTCCGGCGACGGGCTCGGCGAGGCCGGCTCCGTCACCGTCAGTTCGACGGTCAGCACCGCGCCGCCGGTGGTGGTCAGGCGCAGCAGGTAGGTGCCGGCGGTGTCGTCCGCGTAGAGCTTCGGCAGCGTCAGCAGACCGTCGGCGTCGGTCTTCAGATCCGTCAGGGTGCGTACGGCCTTGCCGTCCGCGTCCTTGAAGTACGGGCCCTTGTCGTTCGCCGTCGGGTCGTCCGCCGACTTGATCAGTGTCGCGGTGGCCGCCACCCCGTCCGCGACGGCGCCCTTGTACGTCGCCTTCACCTGGACCTGGTTCTCGAACTCACCGCCGGCGGGGCAGGTGAGCGCGGCGTCGCCGGTGCGGGCGAGGCTGTCGGCGGCGCGGGGGGTCACGGACGCGGAGTAGGCGACGCCGGGGATCGTACGGCCCACGACGGTGGCCCGGACCGTGAAGTCACCCGTCGCGTCACCTGCTTGCAGCGCCGGCGCGACGGCCACGCCGGAGGTGCCGGTGACGATCACGGCGACCTTCTCGCCGCCGTTGAAGGTGGTGTCCGTGACGCCGACGATCGTGAACCGGATCCGCACCTTGCCGACGCCCTTGCCGGCCTCGGTCTCGGCGCGGGCGCTGATCCGCTCGCCGAACGCCTCCCCCGCCATCGCGGTGAGTTCGGCGCTGCCCGCGTGCTCCAGGTGGTCCACCGTGTCGGTGGGGGTCTGCGGCGGGGTCGGCGGCTTCGGGGGCGGGGTGGTGGGGCCGCCGCTGCCCGGCTCCTCGGGCTCCGGGGGCTTGGTGCCGCCTCCCGGAACCTGCGCGGGCGGCGTGGACGGGCTCGTACCGCCGGGCGGGTCGTCGCGGTTGTCGCTGCGGTTGTCGGGCAGGTCGCCGGTGCCGTCCGGGACCTCGTGCGTACCCTTGCGGTAGTAGTCCAGCCACGACAGGACCGTGTTCAGGTACTCCGTCGAGTTGTTGTAGCTGAGGATCGCGCGGTCGAGGTCGTTCCGGTCGGACAGGTCCCAGCCGAACCGGCACAGGTAGTGGCCGGCCGCGAGCGCGGCGTCGTAGACGTTGTTGGGGTCCTTGCGGCCGTCGCCGTTGCCGTCCCGGCCCGCCCAGGCCCAGGTCGACGGGATGAACTGCATGGGGCCCACGGCGCGGTCGTACCTGGCGTCGCCGTCGTAGGCGCCGTTGTCGGTGTCGCTGATGTTCGCGAAGCCGTTGCCGTTGAGCTGGGGGCCGAGGATCCGGCCGATCGTGGTGCCGTTCGCGTCGACCTTGCCGCCGCGCGCCTGACCCGACTCGACCTTGCCGATCGCGGCGAGCAGTTGCCAGGGCAGGTTGCAGCCGGGCTTGGCGGAGCGCAGTTCGGCCGCGGCCTGCTTGTAGGCGTCGAGGACGGTCGCGGGTATGCCCGCGGCGGAGTCGCCGGAGACGTCCGTAGCACCCGCAGGGTCGGCGCTGGTCGAGGGAGTGGGGCTCTCCAGCGGCGGCAGGTCCGTGTAGTACGGCGAGTTGCCGGTCGCACTGTCCTCGGCGGGCCCGTCGGCCGACGGCTGCGTACCGGTGGTGGACTGTCTGCCGGAGTCGTCGGTCACCAGTCCGGGCCCCTGGGACGCGGCCAGCGCCGCGACCGCCACCGCGGCCACGGTGGTGTTCATCGCCCCCTTGCGCAGCCTCCTGCCGAATTGCGCCGCCATCTGGTGAACCCCTCCCATGGGCGTCCGGGCGCCCGCCACTGTCTGCCGAGTCCGCGATGTCCTGTTCGCGGCGTACCGATCGTGTTGCCCCACCCGGCGTTGCCCGCCGGGCGGTACGACGCGTTCCCCCAACACGTCAGCCCAGGCGACCCTACGACAACTTGCTTCGCGCGGGCACCGGTTCGCGCCCGATTTTCACCGCTTGGACACGCGCCGTTGGCCCTCGGGCAGTGTCCCGGGTCACCCATACTTGACCCCGACATCCGCCATGGGGAGTGCCGTTGCCGTTCACCTTGAGTCATGCGGCAGCCGTGCTGCCCGCCGTACGCACCGACGGCACCGGCCGGGGGGCACTGGTGCCGTCCGCCCTCATAGCGGGTTCTTTCGCACCCGACATGACCTACTACGCGGCAAGTGTCCTGTCCGGTGCGATGGAGTTCGGTGAGGTGACGCACTCCTTCGCGGGCGTGTTCACCGTCGACGTGCTGGTCGCCTGGGCGCTGGTGGGGCTGTGGCTGCTGGTCCGCGCGCCGCTGGTGGCGCTGCTGCCGCGGGGGTGGCAGCCGCGGGTGGCCACGCTCGTGCGCTGCGGGGCGGCACGCGCGCGCGTACGGCCGGTTTTCGCGGCGCGCTGGTACGTGTCCGCGGCGCTCGGCTCCCTCACCCATGTCGTGTGGGACGCGTTCACACATCTCGACCGGTGGGGCATGCGGCTGTTTCCCGTCCTGGGGCAGGAGGTGGCGGGGTCACCGCTGTACTGGTACCTGCAATACGGCGGTTCCGCCGTGGCCGCCGTGGTGATCACCCTGTTCCTCGTGCACGCGCTGCGCCACACCCCCGCCGTCGAGCCGGTGGGCGTACCCGTCCTGTCCCGCCGGGACCGGTGCTGGGCCGCCGCCGTGATCGGCGGCTGTGCGCTGGCCGCCGCGGTGCACCGGGCGACGCGGTGGTGGGCGTACTGGGGGTCCTCGGCCAAGCCCTGGGAACTGATCCCGACCGTGTGCTTCGGCGCCGGCGCCGGCCTGGTCGTGGGCGTACTGCTCTACGCCGTGGCCCTCACGCTCCGACGCCGGCCCGAACCCGCCGCCCACCCACCGGAGCCGGTCGCCGGGAAGCAGCGGTGACTGCTGGGTTCCGACGGCTGTGAGTGGGGTTGTCGGTCCCCGTTCTGTCGGTCCCCGTTCGCGGGTGAGGGGCGTGGTGAGCGGGCGGGTGTGGGGCGGTACGCGGGGGTGCGTGTCGGGTGAGCGACACGGGTCCGGGGTGGGGCGACGCCGTGGTGCATGTGAGGTGACCTGCGCGGACGTACGAGGCCGATGTGCGCCGCCGCGCGTCTCGGGGCGGGCGGCCGTACGGCGCGTCGGCCCGCGGCACTAGCGGTTCGGGAGCCGGCAGGGAGTGGGACCGGAGCCGTCCGGCGGCTTGACGGCCGGTCTCTCGGGGAGCGTCGCGACGAAGACGGTCAGGGTGTGCGCGGGGCGCGCAGGCTTGGGCAGCAGCGAGCGGCAGAAAGCCAGGGAATTGCGGGCCAGATCGGCCCCCAGGCGCCAGACGGCGGTGTCGCGAGGGCGCCTGGCGACGGGTTTCCGGAACTCCCGTTCGGCGAGACGGCGGCGCGCGTCCGCGACGGTGTGACGCACGGCCGTCACGGGGCCGGTGGGGATGCGGGCGGTGCTTGCGCCGACGGCGTGCGTCGGGGCCGGAGGGTCGGACCTCCGGCGGTTGAGCATGCGTATACCCATGGCGGCATCTTGACGGGCGGTGGGGGCCGGGGGCTTTTCCGCGGGGGCCACGCGAGTGACGGTCACCGGCCGGAGTGAGGCGCGGCGTACCTGGTACGGCCGCCACGGGCCACCGGCCCGGTTCCGGCCCCCGACCCCTCCACAGCCAGGAGCCCCCGGCGCGCTGCCGTCGCCGAGGACTCCCACGTACCGGTCGGCCCGACGTGGACGGGGATCGCCCCGTCCACCAGGGCTCGGTCCTAGTGCGCTGCCGACTCCCAGTCGGAGCCCACGCCCACCGAGACGTCCAGCGGTGCCCTCAGGTGCACGGCGCCGGCCATCTCGCGGCGGACGATCTCCTCGGTCGCCGCCCGCTCGCCGGGGGCGATCTCCAGGACGATTTCGTCGTGCACCTGGAGGAGCATCCGGGACCTGAGGTCCGCGGCCCGCAGGGCCTCGTCCACCTTGAGCATGGCGATCTTGACGATGTCCGCCGCCGTGCCCTGGATGGGCGCGTTGAGGGCCATGCGTTCGGCCGTCTCGCGGCGCTGACGGTTGTCGCTGTTGAGGTCGGGCAGATAGCGGCGGCGGCCGAAGAGGGTCTCGGTGTAGCCGGTGGCCCTCGCCTCGTCCACGGCTCGGCGCAGGTAGTCCCGGACGCCGCCGAAACGCTCGAAATAGGCGTCCATCAGGGCGCGGGCCTCGCCCGCCTCGATGTTCAGCTGCTGCGAGAGGCCGAAGGCCGACAGCCCGTACGCCAGGCCGTACGACATCGCCTTGATCTTGCGGCGCATCTCCGCGTCCACCGCCGTCGGCTCGACGGAGAACACCTGCGCGGCGGCCGTGGTGTGCAGGTCCTCACCGGAGGTGAACGCCTCGATCAGGCCCTCGTCCTCGGACAGATGGGCCATCACCCGCAGCTCGATCTGGCTGTAGTCCGCCGTCATGAGCGATTCGAAGCCCTCGCCGACCACGAAGCCGCGGCGGATCGCCCGGCCCTCGTCGGTGCGGACCGGGATGTTCTGCAGGTTGGGGTCCGTGGAGGACAGGCGGCCGGTCGCGGCGACGGTCTGGTTGAAGGTCGTGTGGATCCGGCCGTCCGTCGCGATGGTCTTGATCAGGCCCTCGACGGTGACGCGCAGCTTCGCCTGCTCACGGTGGCGGAGCATGATCACGGGCAGTTCGTTGTCGGTCTGGCCGGCGAGCCACGCCAGGGCGTCCGCGTCGGTGGTGTAGCCCGTCTTCGTCTTCTTGGTCTTCGGCAGGGCCAGCTCGCCGAAGAGGACCTCCTGCAGCTGCTTGGGCGAGCCCAGGTTGAACTCGTGCCCGGCCGCCGCGTGGGCCTCCTTGACCGCCTGCTGCACGGCACCGGCGAACATCTGCTCCATGGCTTCCAGGTGGGCGCGGTCGGAGGCGATGCCGTGCCGCTCCATCCGGGCCAGCAGGGCCGAGGTGGGCAGCTCCACGTCGCGCAGCAGGTCCGCGGCGCCGACGTCGCGCAGCCGGCCCTCGAAGGCCTCGCCCAGGTCGACGACCGAACGGGCCTGGATCATCAGCGCCTCGGCCTCGGCTCCGTCGTCCGCGCCGAACGCCAGCTGTCCGTCGGCGGTGGCGGCGGGGGTCAGCTCCCGGTGCAGGTACTCCAGGGAGAGCGCCTCCAGGTCGAACGAGCGGCGGCCCGGCTTGACCAGATAGGCGGCCAGCGCGGTGTCCATCGTGACGCCCTCGACGGTCCAGCCGTGCTCGGCGAACACCCGCATGGCGCCCTTGGCGTTGTGGAAGACCTTGGGCCGGGCGGCGTCGGCCAGCCACGCGGCGAAGGCGGTCTCATCGGCCTCGTCCAGCTCGGACGGATCGAACCAGGCGGCCGGTCCCGAGGGCGTCGCGAGAGCGACCTCGGCCACCGAGCCGGTGCCGAGCGCCCAGGTGTCGACCGTGGCGACACCGACGGGGCCCGCGCCGTGCTCCGTGAGCCACGGGGCCAGCTCGCCGGTGCCGAGCACCGTGCCGTCGAGTTCCACGCCGTCGACAACGACCGGGGTGGCCTCGGCCTCCTCGGCGCCCGGGTCCACACCGAACAGCCGCTCGCGCAGCGACGGGTTCCTGATCTCCAGGGTGTCGAGCACCAGGGAGACCGCCTTGCGGTCGTACGGCTCGCGGGCCAGGTCGGTGACGGCCCTGGGCAGCTCGACCTGCCGCTCCAGCTCGGTCAGCCGGCGGTTCAGCTTCACCGCCTCCAGGTGGTCGCGGAGGTTCTGGCCGGCCTTGCCCTTGACCTCCTCGACACGGTCCACGAGCTCGGCGAAGGAACCGAACTGGTTGATCCACTTCGCGGCCGTCTTCTCGCCGACGCCGGGAATGCCGGGCAGGTTGTCCGACGGGTCGCCGCGCAGGGCCGCGAAGTCCGGGTACTGCGCGGGCGTCAACCCGTACTTCTCGAATACCTTCTCGGGGGTGAACCGGGTCAGCTCCGAGACGCCCTTCGTCGGGTACAGGACGGTCGTGTTCTCGGAGACCAGCTGGAAGGAGTCGCGGTCGCCGGTGACGATCAGCACCTCGTAGCCCTCGGCCTCGGCCTGGGTGGCGAGCGTGGCGATGATGTCGTCGGCCTCGAACCCCTCGACGGCGAAGCGCTCGGCGTGCATCGCGTCGAGCAGCTCGCCGATCAGCTCCACCTGGCCCTTGAACTCGTCCGGGGTCTTGGAGCGGTTCGCCTTGTACTCCGTGAACTCCTCGGAGCGCCAGGTCTTGCGGGAGACGTCGAAGGCCACCGCGAAGTGCGTGGGTTCCTCGTCACGGAGCGTGTTGGCCAGCATCGACGCGAAGCCGTAGATCGCGTTCGTCGGCTGGCCAGTCGCCGTCGTGAAGTTCTCCGCGGGCAGCGCGAAGAACGCTCGGTAGGCGAGCGAGTGCCCGTCCATGAGCATCAGGCGCGGACGGCTGCCGCCGGCGGTGCTGTCGGTCTTCTTCGATGCTGTCTCTGCCACGCCCCCGATCCTGCCACGTGCCACTGACACTCGGCCCCGCCCGCCGCCCGCCGCAGCGGACGGCCGACCCGAGTCGGCGGCGACCGCGGCGCGGCGGCCCCTCGGGCTCCGTCCCCGATCCACCCCATGGCACGGGCGCCCCGGCCTTCGTCGGCCTGCGGGTACAGCGGCACGGCGGCCGCTGCCGGCGCCACCCCGCCGGCAGACCCGGCTACCACAGAGCCACCACGCCGGCAGCCCCGGCCTCCGCCGCGCGCCACCCCGCCATCCCGCCACCCCGCCATCAGCCCCGACGCCCGCCGCCCCCAGGCCCCCGCCGCCCTCAAGCCCATCACCGGCCCACTGCCACACCCGCCCCCCTACGGCCGCCCCGACTCACGGCCACACCCGACCGCCTCGGCTGCGCCCGTCCACGGCCGCACCCATCCGCCTGCATCCGCACCCGACCACGACTACGCCCAAACTCGCCGCAAACATCCCAACTGCCCACAAATAACCACACCCTCATCAAGCCAGCCCCCAACTGCCCCTGCCACCCCGGCAGTCCACGGCAGTCCACGGCAGTCCACGGCACGGGATGCGTTCGCGGCCGCCGCGGGCCCGCCCGGCAACGGTGTCGGTGGCGCGTGCGAGTATCGGAGACGTATCTCACACACGCACTCGAAGGGGAGTGGGCGATGGCCACGAAGCCGCCGAAGGCCGACCCGGTTCAGGACGCACCGCAGGTCGCCGAACCGCAGCGCTCGGCGGCCGGGCTGCCGGCCATCGGGCACACCCTGCGCATCGCCCAGCAGCAGATGGGTGTGAAGCGCACGGCGTTGACGCTGCTGCGGGTCAACCAGAAGGACGGCTTCGACTGCCCCGGCTGCGCCTGGCCGGAGCCGGAGCACCGGCACATGGCGGAGTTCTGTGAGAACGGCGCGAAGGCGGTCGCCGAGGAGGCCACACTGCGCCGGGTGACACCGGAGTTCTTCGCCGCGCACCCGGTGGCGGACCTCGCGCGGCGCAGTGGCTACTGGCTCGGTCAGCAGGGGCGGCTGACCCACCCCATGTACCTGCCCGAGGGCGGCGAGCACTACGAACCGGTCTCCTGGGAGCGCGCCTTCGACATCATCGCCGAGGAGCTCGCCGGGCTCGGCTCCCCCGACGAGTCCGTCTTCTACACCTCGGGGCGCACGAGCAACGAGGCCGCGTTCCTCTACCAGCTGTTCGCGCGCGAGCTGGGCACGAACAACCTGCCCGACTGCTCGAACATGTGCCACGAGTCGTCCGGTTCGGCGCTCTCCGAGACGATCGGCATCGGCAAGGGCAGTGTCCTGCTGGAGGACCTCCACCAGGCCGACCTGATCATCGTCGCCGGTCAGAACCCGGGCACGAACCACCCCCGCATGCTCTCCGCCCTGGAGCAGGCCAAGGCCGGCGGCGCGAAGATCATCAGCGTCAATCCGCTGCCCGAGGCCGGTCTGGAGCGCTTCAAGAACCCGCAGACCCCCAAGGGCCTGGCGACCGGGGCGGCGCTCACGGATCTGTTCCTCCAGATCCGCATCGGCGGCGACCAGGCTCTCTTCCGCCTGCTGAACAAGCTGATCGTGGAGACCGCGGGCGCGGTCGACGAGGACTTCGTGCGCGAGCACACGCACGGGTACGAGGAGTTCGCCGCGACCGCGCGCGCCGCCGACTGGGAGGAGACGCTCGCCGCGACCGGCCTGACGCGTGAGGAGATAGCGGAGGCGCTGGACATGGTCCTCGCCTCCCGGCGCACCATCGTCTGCTGGGCGATGGGCCTGACCCAGCACAAGCACGCGGTGCCCACCATCCGTGAGGTGGTCAACTTCCTGCTCCTGCGCGGCAACATCGGCCGGCCCGGCGCGGGCGTGTGCCCGGTGCGCGGCCACTCGAACGTGCAGGGCGACCGCACGATGGGCATCTTCGAACGCCCGGCGCCCGCCTTCCTGGACGCCCTGGAGAAGGAGTTCGGCTTCGCTCCGCCGCGCGAGCACGGCTTTGACGTGGTCCGGGCGATCCGGGCCCTGCGCGACGGCGAGGCGAAGGTCTTCTTCGCGATGGGCGGCAACTTCGTGGCCGCCTCCCCCGACACCGAGGTCACCGAGGCGGCGATGCGCCGTGCCCGCCTGACCGTGCACGTCTCGACGAAGCTCAACCGCAGTCACGCCGTCACGGGCGCGCGTGCGCTGATCCTGCCCACGCTCGGGCGCACCGAGCGTGATCTCCAGGGCAGCGGCGAGCAGTTCGTGACCGTGGAGGACTCCATGGGCATGGTGCACGCCTCCCGCGGCCGCCTGGAGCCCGCGAGCT
This sequence comes from Streptomyces cadmiisoli, assembly GCF_003261055.1. Lineage (NCBI taxonomy): Bacteria > Bacillati > Actinomycetota > Actinomycetes > Kitasatosporales > Streptomycetaceae > Streptomyces > Streptomyces cadmiisoli. The sequence continues at coordinate 6,497,996 of NZ_CP030073.1, read as the reverse complement.
CGCGCCTGCTGTCCGAGCCGGCGATCGTCTGCCGACTGGCCCGCCGGGTGCTGGGCGAGAGCAGCAAGGTGCCGTGGGAGGAGTTCGAGAAGGACTACGCCACGATCCGTGACCGCATCGCGCGGGTCGTCCCCGGTTTCGAGGACTTCAACGCGCGGGTGGCTCGCCCCGGCGGCTTCACCCTGCCGCACGCCCCGCGCGACGAGCGCCGCTTCCCCACCGCGACCGGCAAGGCCAACTTCACCGCCGCGCCGGTGGAGTACCCGAAGCTGCCCGAGGGCCGGCTGCTGCTCCAGACGCTGCGCTCCCACGACCAGTACAACACCACGATCTACGGCCTGGACGACCGCTACCGGGGCATCAGGAACGGCCGCCGGATCGTCCTCGTGAACCCGGAGGACGCACGCGAGCTGAACGTCGCGGACGGGTCATACGTGGACCTGGTCGGCGAGTGGAAAGACGGCGTGGAGCGGCGGGCGCCCGGTTTCCGGATCGTGCTCTATCCGACGGCGCGCGGATGCGCCGCCGCCTACTACCCCGAGACCAACGTGCTCGTCCCGCTGGACGCCACCGCGGACACCAGCAACACACCGGCCAGCAAGTCCGTGGTCGTCCGTCTGGAACAATCGACGACCGACTGAGCGTTTGCTCAGTCACTTGTACACGACGAGAGCGAATCGGAGCCGGGCCCCATGGGTGAGCAGCACAGCGTGAAGTTCCCGCAAGAGGTCATCGACGAGTACGCGGCGCTGGGGGTCGACCTGCCCGCCCTGTTCTCCGCCGGGCACCTGGGCACCCGCATGGGCGTGCAGATCCTGGAGGCGTCGGCCGAGCGCGTCGTCGGCACGATGCCGGTGGAGGGCAACACCCAGCCGTACGGACTGCTGCACGGCGGTGCCTCGGCCGTGCTCGCCGAGACCCTCGGCTCGGTCGGCTCCATGCTGCACGGCGGCATCAGCAAGATCGCCGTGGGTGTCGACCTGAACTGCACGCATCACCGGGGTGTTCGTTCCGGCCTGGTGACGGGTGTGGCCACGCCCGTGCACCGCGGTCGCTCCACGGCGACGTACGAGATCGTGATCAGCGACGAGGAGGGCCGCCGGGTGTGCACGGCCCGGCTGACCTGCCTGCTGCGCGACGTGAACCCGGGCGACGGGGCGCACGTGGGCGCGACCGGCTGACCCCGCCTCACCACCCGCCCGCGCCCGGCGAGCCCCCCTCGCCGGGCCGACCGCGCCGTGCCCCCCTCGCCGGGCCGACCGCGCCGTGCCCCCCTCGCCGGGCCGACCGCGCCGTGCCCCCCTCGCCGGGCCGACCGCGCCGTGCCCCCCTCGCCGGGCCGACCGCGCCGTGCCGCCCGCGTCGGCGCGCCCGGGTCACACAGGTCCACACCCGCACACACCCCCACCCCCGCCGGCGCCCGCACACCCCCACTCCCACCCACACCCGCAGCCGCAGCCAGCGCCAGCGCCAGCGCCAGCGCCCGACACTCCCCTCCCACCCCGCACCCACTCCACCCCTCGAACTCTCCCGGACTCCCCCGAACTCCCGTCACCCGCCCGCCCGTTGCCCCGGAGCTTCCCGCGCCTTAGCGTCGAGGCATGACAAGGGGAGGGCGTCACGCGACCGCGGTGGCGCTCGTGTCGGCGCTCCTGGCCGGCGCGCCGCTCGGCGGCTGTGCCGGAGCCGACGGCGCGCGGGACGAGACGCGCACCTCCGCCGCGCCACCGGCGGAGCCACCGTCACCGTCCGCCACCCCGCCCGAGGAGTTGTGCGCGCAAATCGTCGCGCACTGGTCCCGCGAAGTGCTCGACGAGGACACCTACGGTGACTACCAGTCGATGGGCCTGTCCAACGGGCAGTACGAGATCCTGATGGACGTGGTGGACGCCGCCCGCGCCGAGAAGGACCACGAAGGGGACGCGGCGGCAAGGGAGTTGATCGACCGTCGGGCGGGCGACCGGTGCGCCGAGCGGTACCGCGACGGCGGTCCGACGGCAGGGCCGTGGAGTTGAGCGGCATCGGTCCCGTCGAGCCGGGTGAGGGCACGCGCGCGTGGGAGGCACCGCTCGCCGTCCGGCCCCCGCGCGGGCGCGTCGTCCGCTTCTGCGACCGGCACCGCCGTGCCCTCGTGGCCGCCGCCACCGTCGCGACGCTGGCCGCGGTCGGCGGCCGTCTCTACGCCACTCGGCCCGGACCGGAGCCCCCCGTTCTCGCGGCGCACCCGTCCCAGGTGGTCGGCGTGACATACCTGCACACCGAGGAGAAACCGGGCCTCGACGGCGGTTTCGCGTTCGCGGTGGAGCTCGTCGCGCGGTCCGGCCCACCGGTGACCGTGGAGCGGATAGATCAGCCGTACGCCGGTCTTTCCCTGGCCTCGATTCCGCGCGCGCCTTTCGGTACCCGCGAGATCGTAATCACCATGAAAGTGACTGATTGCGGAAAAGTGCCGCGGAATGTCGGACTCCCTTTCCTGGATGTAACTCTACGTAATACGCGCGCAATGGAAGCCCACAGTTTCATCCTCGGCGAGCGCTACGCGCGCGACCTCTCGCACGCGCTCCAAGTAGCCTGCGGCAACGAGTTCGCGACATCACCAAAACGCTAAAACACTACTGATAACACATGGACAGTCCTGCGCGTCTCACCATGCGGACTGCGCGAATCGGCCGGAATTCCGCGCTTCCACCCGCTCAGTACCGCTCTGCATTACGTCGTGTCATAACAAGAGCGTCACAGCCTTCGTCAGACTCTCCTCCACGTTCCCCACGCGCGCTTAGAGTCACGGCCAGTCACCGCGCCGTCGGAATCGACGTCATTGGGCGCCGCATTCGGCCCAAGCGCTCGACTCGGCGTCTTCCGTGGGGAAGAGCCGCGCCAGGGAAAGGACTGATCGTGCGTCAACGTTCACTCATCGCCATAACCGCCGCGCTGGCGGCGGGAGCACTTACCCTCACCGCCTGCGGCTCGCGCGACGAGGACGGTGGCTCGTCCAACGGCGGCGGTGGCATCACCGTCACCATCGGCGTCGACGCCCCGCTGACCGGCGACCTGTCCGCGCTGGGTCTCGGTATCAAGAACTCCGTCGACCTGGCCGCCAAGACGGCCAACAAGGAGAAGTACGTCGAGGGCGTCACCTTCAAGATCGAGGCCCTCGACGACCAGGCCCAGCCCTCCGCGGGCCAGCAGAACGCGACCAAGTTCGTCGCCGACAAGGAAGTCCTCGGCGTCGTCGGCCCGTTGAACTCCTCCGTCGCCGAGTCGATGCAGAAGGTCTTCGACGACGCGAAGCTCGTCGAGGTCTCCCCGGCCAACACCAACCCGGCCCTCACCCAGGGCCCGGACTGGCAGACGTCGAAGGCCCGCACGTACAAGTCGTACTTCCGCACCGCGACCACGGACGCCATCCAGGGCCCGTTCGCCGCGCAGTACGTCTACAACGACGCCAAGAAGAAGAAGGTCTTCGTCATCGACGACAAGAAGACCTACGGCGCGGGCCTGGCCGCCACCTTCTCCGCGGAGTTCGAGAAGCTCGGCGGCGAGATCGTCGGCACCGAGCACATCGACCCCGAGACCAAGGACTTCTCCGCGGTCGCCACCAAGGTCAAGAGCTCCGGCGCGGACGTCGTCTACTACGGCGGCGAGTACCCGCAGGCCGGCCCGCTCAGCAAGCAGATCAAGGCCGCCGGCGCCAAGATCCCGCTGGTCGGCGGTGACGGCATCTACAGCGCCGACTTCATCAAGCTGGCCGGCGCCAGCGGTACCGGCGACCTCGCCACCTCCGTCGGCGCGCCCGTCGAGGACCTCCCCTCCGCCAAGGAGTTCGTCGCCAACTACGAGGCCGCGGGCTACAAGGAGGCCTACGAGGCGTACGGCGGCTACTCGTACGACTCGGCCTGGGCGATCATCGAGGCCGTGAAGTCGGTCGTCGAGGGCAACGACGGCAAGCTCCCCGACGACGCCCGCGCCAAGGTCACCGAGGCCATGCAGGGTGTCTCCTTCGACGGTGTGACCGGCAAGGTCTCCTTCGACGAGTTCGGTGACGCGACGAACAAGCAGCTCACCGTCTACTCCGTCGAGAACGGCGCCTGGAACGCCGCCAAGTCCGGCACGTACACGGGCTGACCCTCACCCCGCACCCATCCCCAGAGCCGCGCGGGGCGCCGCACCACTGGCGCCCCGCGCGGACTCGCATCCGGTCACTTCCGTCGAATCATCGACACGTCTCGGAGGACATGCGGTGAACGAACTGCCGCAGCAGCTGGTCAACGGCCTGCTACTAGGATCTATGTACGGGCTGGTCGCCATCGGCTACACGATGGTCTATGGCATCGTCCAGCTCATCAACTTCGCCCACGGCGAGATCTTCATGGTGGGTGGCTTCGGCGCCCTCACCATCTACCTGTACGTGCTGCCCGACGGCACGAACATATGGGTGGCGCTCCCGCTGATGCTCATCGGAGGCATCATCGTCGCCGTCCTTGTCGCCGTGGGAGCGGAACGGTTCGCCTACCGCCCCCTGCGCACCGCGCCACGCCTTGCGCCCCTCATCACCGCGATCGGGCTCTCGCTCGCCCTGCAGCAGGCCGTCTGGGCCTGGTACCCGGACGCCCGCTCCGCGATCACCTTCCCGCAGATCCACGGCGGCCCGTTCGAGATCGGCAGCGTCACCATCCAGACCGGTGACGTCTTCCTGCTCGTCGCCGCCCCGATCAGCATGGCGATCCTCGCGTACTTCGTGATGAAGACCCGCACCGGCCGCGGCATGCAGGCCACCGCGCAGGACCCGGACACCGCCAAGCTCATGGGCATCAACACCGACCGCATCATCGTGGTCGCGTTCGCCCTCGGCGCGACCTTCGCCGCCATCGGCGCCGTCGCCTACGGCCTGAAGTACGGCGAAGTCCAGTTCCGCATGGGCTTCATCCTCGGCCTCAAGGCCTTCACCGCGGCCGTCCTCGGCGGCATCGGCAACATCTACGGCGCCATGCTCGGCGGTGTCGTCCTCGGCGTCGCCGAAGCCCTCTCCACCGCCTACATCTCCGAGATCCCCGGCATGGAGCAGTTCGGCAGCCAGTCCTGGGCCAACGTCTGGGCGTTCGTACTCCTCATCCTCGTGCTCCTCTTCAGGCCACAGGGCCTGCTCGGCGAGCGCGTCGCGGACAGGGCGTGATCCACCGATGACCACACAGACCACTGCACCCGAGACCCCGCACACGGTCGACACCGGCAAGCACGCCGGACTCATCGGGATCCCCCCGCACATCGGCCGCGCCCTCGCCACCGGCGGCGGCGTCCTCACCATCGCCTCCACGTTCCTCGCCTGGACCTGGACCTCCGAATTCCCCGGCGACCTCACCGTCTACGGCTACCCCGGCGGCCTCCAGGTCCTCGTCCTCATCGGCGGCCTCCTCACCACCCTGTTCGGCCTCGCCTCCTACGGCGTCAAGGGCCTGGGCTGGCTCACCCCCGCCGGCGCCGACAGCGCCCTCCGGCTCTCCGCCTTCGGCGCCTTCGCCACCGCCTGGTACACGATCCTCGCGATCAGCGCCCAGCTCGGCGGACTCGTCAACCTCGAACCCGGCGGCTGGATCGCGGCCCTCGCCACACTCGCCGCCGCACTCGGCGCGTTCGCCCTGCCCTTCCAGTGGCCGGCCCCCGAACACATCGACCCCGACGACACCGCCCAGGAACGCCTCCGCCAGCAACTGCGCGGCGCCGGCGCCGTCATCAAGGCCGGCCTCGCCACCGGCACGTCGGCCCCCGCCCGCAAACTCCCCCCGTACGCCGAGATCCTCGTCATCGTCGCCGCACTCGCCGTCGGCCTCATCGTCTTCACCTACGGCATCGGCACCGAGTACGACGAACTCTTCATCGGCTTCCTGATCACCGCCGGCTTCGGCTTCACCGCCGCCGCCAAGGCCGGCCTCGTGGGCCGCGTCTCGGCCCTCACCGGCAAGCACCGCAACGTCACCATGATCGGCGCGTTCGTCGCCGCCGCCGCCTTCCCCTTCACCCAGAGCGACGACCAGTACGCGACGATCGGCGTCTACATCCTGATCTTCGCCACCGTCGCCCTCGGCCTGAACATCGTCGTCGGCCTCGCCGGCCTCCTCGACCTCGGATACGTCGCCTTCCTCGGCGTCGGCGCCTACACCGCGGCCATGGTCTCCGGCTCCCCCTCCTCACCCTTCGACATCCAACTCCCGTTCTGGGCCTCCGCCCTGCTCGGCGCCGCCGTCGCCATGATCTTCGGCGTCATCATCGGCGCCCCCACCCTGCGGCTGCGCGGCGACTACCTCGCCATCGTCACCCTCGGCTTCGGTGAGATCTTCCGCATCACCGTCCTCAACATGGACGGCACCTCAGGACCCGACATCACCAACGGCTCCAACGGCATCTCGTCGATCCCCAACCTCAACATCCTCGGCTTCGACTTCGGCCAGGAACACACCATCGGCGGGTTCACCATCGCCCGCTTCGCCAACTACTTCCTGCTGATGCTGCTCATCACGCTGATCGTCGTGGTCGTCTTCCGACGCAGCAGCGACTCCCGCATCGGCCGGGCCTGGATCGCCATCCGCGAGGACGAGACCGCCGCCCTCGCCATGGGCATCAACGGCTTCCGCGTCAAGCTCATCGCCTTCGCCCTCGGCGCCGCACTCGCCGGCCTCGCCGGCACCGTCCAGGCACACGTCACCTACACCGTGACACCCGAGCAGTACCAGTTCGCCCACGTGGTCCCGCCCAACTCGGCGTTCCTCCTCGCCGCCGTCGTCCTCGGCGGCATGGGCACCATCAGCGGCCCCCTCGTCGGCGCCGCACTGCTCTACCTCATCCCCGCCAAGCTCCAGTTCCTCGGCGACTACCAGCTCTTCGCCTTCGGCCTCGCGCTCGTCCTGCTGATGCGCTTCCGCCCGGAAGGCCTCATCCCCAACCGGCGCCGCCAGCTCGAATTCCACGAAGAGACGGAAGCACCCACAGTCCTCAGCAAGGCAGGGGCCTGACCCATGACTACCGACACCACCACCAAGGACGCCGCACCCGGCGCCACCGCCCCCGGCGAGACCGTCCTCGACGCCCGCGGCGTCACCATGCGCTTCGGCGGCCTCACCGCCGTACGCAACGTCGACCTCCAGGTCAACACCGGCGAGATCGTCGGCCTCATCGGCCCCAACGGCGCCGGCAAGACCACCTTCTTCAACTGCCTGACCGGCCTCTACATCCCCACCGAGGGCGAGGTCCGCTACAAGGGCCAGGTCCTGCCGCCCAAGTCCTTCAAGGTCACCGCGGCCGGCATCGCCCGCACCTTCCAGAACATCCGGCTGTTCGCCAACATGACCGTCCTGGAGAACGTCCTCGTCGGCCGCCACACCCGCACCAAGGAAGGCCTCTGGTCCGCCCTCCTGCGCGGCCCCGGCTTCCACAAGGCCGAAGCCGCCTCCCGGGAACGCGCCATGGAACTCCTGGAGTTCGTCGGCCTCGCCGAGAAGGCCGACCACCTGGCCCGCAACCTCCCCTACGGCGAACAGCGCAAACTGGAGATCGCCCGCGCCCTCGCCAGCGAGCCCGGCCTGCTCCTCCTCGACGAGCCCACCGCCGGCATGAACCCCCAGGAGACCCGCGCCACCGAGGAACTGGTCTTCGCCATCCGCGACAAGGGCATCGCCGTCCTCGTCATCGAGCACGACATGCGGTTCATCTTCAACCTCTGTGACCGCGTCGCCGTCCTCGTCCAGGGCGAGAAGCTCGTCGAGGGCGACAGCGCCACCGTCCAGGGCGACGAGCGGGTCATCGCCGCCTACCTCGGCGAACCCTTCGAGAACGCCCCCGGGGCGGAGGAAGTCGCCGAAGTCGAGGCCGCCGAGGCAAACACGACGGACACCGCGCCCGGCAAGGAGAACGACCGATGACCGCACTGCTCGAAGTCGACGACCTGCGGGTCTCCTACGGCAAGATCGAAGCCGTCAAGGGCATCTCCTTCAAGGTCGACGCCGGCGAAGTCGTCACCCTCATCGGCACCAACGGCGCCGGCAAGACCACCACCCTGCGCACCCTGTCGGGGCTCCTCAAGCCCACCGGCGGCCAGATCAAGTTCAACGGCAAATCGCTGAAGAAGATCCCCGCCCACGACATCGTCGCCCTCGGACTCGCCCACTCCCCCGAAGGCCGGCACATCTTCCCCCGCATGACCATCGAGGACAACCTGCGCCTCGGCGCCTTCCTCCGGGACGACAAACCCGCCATCGAGAAGGACATCCAGCGCGCCTACGACCTCTTCCCCATCCTCGGGGAACGCAGGAAGCAGGCCGCGGGCACCCTCTCCGGCGGCGAACAGCAGATGCTGGCCATGGGCCGCGCCCTGATGTCCCAGCCGAAGCTGCTCATGCTGGACGAGCCGTCCATGGGACTGTCCCCGATCATGATGCAGAAGATCATGTCGACCATCGCCGAGCTGAAGTCCCAGGGCACAACGATTCTGCTCGTCGAGCAGAACGCCCAGGCGGCCCTCTCCCTCGCCGATCACGGCCATGTGATGGAGGTCGGCAACATCGTCCTGTCCGGCACCGGACAGGACCTGCTGCACGACGAATCCGTCCGCAAGGCCTACCTGGGCGAGGACTGAGCCCACAGCCGGCACGACAAGGCCCGCGCCCCCACCGGGGGACGCGGGCCTCGTCATGTCACCGCGAGCACTCAGCCCTTGTCCGCGGCCTTGCCCGCCTTCTTCTCGGCGGCGTCCTCGATGACCGCCTCGGCCACCTGCTGCATGGACATCCGCCGGTCCATGGAGGTCTTCTGGATCCACCGGAACGCGGCCGGCTCCGTCAGCCCGTACTCCGTCTGCAGAATCGACTTCGCCCGGTCGACCAGCTTGCGCGTCTCCAGCCGCTGGCTGAGGTCCGCGACCTCCTTCTCCAACTCCTTCAGCTGGGTGTACCGCGACACCGCCATCTCGATCGCCGGAACGACGTCGCTCTTGCTGAACGGCTTCACCAGATACGCCATCGCACCCGCGTCCCGGGCCCGCTCGACGAGGTCACGCTGCGAGAAGGCGGTCAGCATCAGCACCGGCGCGATCGACTCCTCGGTGATCTTCTCCGCCGCGGAGATACCGTCCAGCTTGGGCATCTTCACATCGAGGATCACGAGGTCGGGCTTGTGCTCGCGGGCGAGCTCCACGGCCTGCTCACCGTCACCGGCCTCGCCGACGACCGTGTAGCCCTCCTCCTCCAGCATCTCTTTGAGGTCGAGCCGGATCAGGGCCTCGTCCTCGGCGATGACGACACGGGTCGTCAGCGGAGGCACGTGCGACTTGTCGTCGTCGGGCGCGTCTACGGGCTGGGGCGACTCGGGGGCGGTCACGGGGGCTCCTTGGTCAGGCAGGGGTGCTGCTCCCAAGAGCCTACCTAGCTGCGGTAAGGTGGACGCGCGGAGGGTCAAGGGAAACCTTTGATTCTGCGAGCCCCGGTAGCCCAATTGGCAGCAGGCAACGGATTCAAAACCCGTACAGTGTCGGTTCGAGTCCGACCCGGGGCACTTTTCCTTGTTTTCCAAGGTCACTCCCTGAAGCGGATCTCCACGTTCTGGTGAATATCTGCTCGCTACCGCGTGTCGCGGCCATCCCCTTCGCACAGTGACCACATGTACGACATCGGCACACGCGCGCGGGCACTCGCACTCGTCGGCCAGGGCCGCAGTCTCAATTCGGTGAGCCGCGAGACGGGCATCTCGCGTGCGGCCATCCGTTCCTGGCAGGACCGGATGGAGCCCTTGCCCCGCATGACCCAGCCGGCGCCGGGCCCGCCGGCCGACCAACAGGCGTACGCCTACCTTCTGGGCCTCTATCTGGGCGACGGGTGCGTCAGTCCTCACCCGCGAGGCGGCCACTACCTCCGCGTCTTCTGCGCGGACGCCTGGCCCGGCCTCATCCAGGAATGCCGGGACGCCATTCTGCGGGTGCGCCCCGGGGTGCGTGTGCACACCGTGCCCAAACAGGGCTGTGTGACCGTGACCAGCTACTGGCGCCACTGGCCGGCGCTTTTCCCCCAGCACGGCCCCGGCAAGAAGCACGAGCGGGCCATTGTCCTCGAACCCTGGCAGCGGGAGATCGTCGATGCGTTCCCGTGGGAGTTCATCCGTGGTCTCGTGCATTCGGACGGATGCCGGGTCATCAATTGGACGACGCGTCCGGTCGGCGGTGAGCGCAAACGGTACGAGTATCCGCGGTACTTCTTCACCAACAAGTCGGACGACATCCGGCGGCTTTTCACCCAGGCGCTCGACCGGGTCGGTGTCGAATGGAGCATTCTGCGGCGCGGCGGTGAGCCGTTCAATGCCTCGGTGGCCCGCAGGGCCTCGGTCGGCCTGATGGATGCCCATGTGGGTTCCAAGCACTGAACGGTCCCCTCGCCGCCGAAGGACCCCGATCGAGACCGTCGGCTACGTCGTGCTCTCGCCGATGTGGTGGACGCGGACCATGTTCGTGGTGCCGGGCACTCCGGGGGGTGAGCCCGCGGTGATGACCACGGTGTCGCCCCTCTGGCAGCGGCCGTACTTGGTCAGGAGGTCGTCCACCTGGTGGACCATCGCGTCGGTGGAGTCCACGTAGGGACCGAGGAAGGTCTCCGCTCCCCAGGTCAGGCTCAGTTGCGAGCGTGTCCCCTGCTCCGAGGTGAAGGCGAGGAGGGGGATGGGCGAGCGGTAGCGGGACAGGCGGCGGGCCGTGTCGCCGGACTGGGTGAAGGCGACCAGGAACTTCGCGCCGAGGAAGTCGCCCATCTCGGCGGCGGCGCGGGCGACGGCGCCGCCCTGGGTGCGGGGCTTGTTGCGTTCGGTGAGCGGCGGGAGGCCCTTGGCCAGGATGTCCTCCTCGGCCGCCTCGACGATCTTGGCCATGGTCCGGACGGTCTCGACGGGGTGTTTGCCGACGCTCGTCTCGCCGGAGAGCATCACGGCGTCGGTGCCGTCGATGACGGCGTTGGCGACGTCGCTGGCCTCGGCGCGGGTGGGGCGGGAGTTGTCGATCATCGAGTCGAGCATCTGGGTGGCGACGATGACCGGTTTGGCGTTGCGCCGGGCGAGCTTGATCGCGCGCTTCTGGACGATGGGGACCTGCTCCAGGGGCATTTCGACGCCGAGGTCGCCGCGGGCCACCATGATGCCGTCGAAGGCGGCGACGATGTCGTCGATGGCGTCGACGGCCTGGGGCTTCTCGACCTTGGCGATGACCGGGAGGCGGCGGCCCTCCTCGGCCATGATGCGGTGGACGTCCCTGATGTCGCGGCCGCTGCGGACGAAGGACAGGGCGATGACGTCGAATCCGGTACGCAGGGCCCAGCGCAGGTCGGACTGGTCCTTGACGGACAGCGCGGGGACGGAGACGGCGACGCCGGGCAGGTTGAGGCCCTTGTGGTCGGAGACGATGCCGCCTTCTACGACCTTGGTGTGGACGCGGGGTCCGTCGACGTCGGTGACTTGCAGGCAGACTTTGCCGTCGTCGACGAGGATGCGTTCGCCGGGGGTGACGTCGGCGGCGAGGCCTTCGTAGGTGGTTCCGCAGGAGTGGCGGTCGCCTTCGGCGCCGTCTTCGACGGTGATGGTGAAGGTGTCGCCGCGTTCAAGGAGTACGGGGCCTTCGGTGAATCTGCCGAGGCGGATCTTCGGGCCTTGAAGGTCGGCGAGGACACCGACGCTTCGGCCTGTTTCGTCGGCGGCTTTGCGGACGTGCTGGTAGCGCTCCTCGTGCTCGGCGTAGGTGCCGTGGCTGAGGTTGAATCGGGCGACGTCCATTCCGGCTTCGACCAGGGCTTTGATCTGGTCGTACGAGTCGGTGGCGGGGCCCAGAGTACAGACGATCTTTGCTCGGCGCATGATTCGAGCCTAGGCCTTACCGGTGGGTAGAGAATTGGTCGGGCGTGACTACTCAACAACCTTTGCGTGAAGGGGTGTTGACAAGTGTTGAATTGTGCGGTGGGGCGCTCCGATGAGCATTTCGGCGCCCTCGCGCATTTTCGGCGGTGATTTCGCCCCGGGGCGGATATTCGAAATGGCGGTCACAGCCGGGGCGGCACCATCGTGAATCGGGCGTTGACCTGGGCGTACACATGTTGTCGCTGGGGTTCCAGGTCGAGGGGTGCGGCGGTGGTGTCCTCGGCGGTGGCGGCGTAGGCCATGGAGCGCATCCGGCCGGTCTGGGCGGCGGGGAAGGGCTGGGGGCCTTCGGCTCCGAGGTCGGCGAGTTCGACGAGGGCGGCGAGGGTGGTGCCGAGGGCTTCGGCGTACTCGCGGGCGCGCTGTACGGCGTCGTGGACGGCTTGCCGGCGTGCCTGCCGGTGGGCGGGTGAGTCGGGGCGCAGGGTCCACCAGGGGCCGTCGACGCGGGTGAGGTCGAGGTCGGCGAGTCGGGTGGTGAGTTCGCCGAGGGCGGTGAAGTCGGTCAGCTCGGCGGTGATGTGGACGCGGCCGTGGTAGCTGCGGACGCGTTCGCCGCGGCCGTGTCCGGTGAGTTCGGGGGTGATGGAGAAGGCGCCGGTCTCGATGTGTTCGACGGCTTCGCCGTAGGACTTGACGAGGTCGAGGGCGGTGGTGTTGCGCTGGGTGAGGTCGTCGAGGGTGGAGCGCCGGTCGCGGCCGCGGGCGGTGACGACGATGCCGATGCGGGCGATCTCGGGGTCGACCTCGAGGTGGGCTTCGCCGCGGACGGCGAGGCGGGGGGCGTCGGGGGTGCCGTGGGGGGCGGCGGGCGGGCGGGGTTCGTCGGCGGTGGGTGAGGTCATGCGTTCCACTGTGTCAGCGGGGGGTGTGCCGTGGCCCGTTCGGTGGGCGGTTCGGGTCATCGGATCGAAATGCGGCGGGACTGTTGCGTGTGGTCATGTCCGGGTCAGAATCTACGCACGCTGTCTACGCGCGTCATCGATGCGTCGCCGGAGGAGATCACGACATGCCGCTGAACCGCCGCAAGTTCCTGAAGGAGTCCGCCGTGACCGGAGCGGGGGTGGCGGTCGCCGGGGCGGCGGCCCCGGCGGCGCAGGCTGTCGGGGGAAGCCGCCGGCCGAGGCCGGCGAAGCGGTACGCGCTCACCGTGATGGGCACCACCGACCTGCACGGACGCGTCTTCAACTGGGACTACTTCAAGGACGCGGAGTACTCCGACGCCCAGGGCAACGCGCAGGGGCTGGCCCGGATCTCCACGCTGGTCGACCAGGTGCGCCGGGAGAAGGGCCGCCGCAACACGCTGCTGCTGGACGCGGGCGACACGATCCAGGGCACCCCGCTGACGTACTACTACGCCAAGGTCGACCCGATCACCGCCGAGGGCGGTCCCGTGCACCCGATGGCGCAGGCGATGAACGCGATCGGCTACGACGCGGTGGCGCTCGGCAACCACGAGTTCAACTACGGCATCGAGACACTGCGCAGGTTCGAGGAGCAGTGCGACTTCCCGCTGCTCGGCGCGAACGCGGTCGACGCGCGGACGCTGCGGCCGGCTTTCCCGCCGTACTTCATGAAGACCTTCCGGGTGCCGGGCGGGCCGCCGGTGAAGGTGGCGGTGCTGGGGCTGACGAACCCGGGAATCGCGATCTGGGACAAGGCGTACGTGCAGGGCAGGCTGGCTTTCCCGGGGCTCGAGGAGCAGGCGGCGAAGTGGGTGCCGAAGCTGCGGTCGATGGGTGCGGACGTGGTGGTGGTCTCCGCGCACAGCGGCTCGTCCGGCACGTCGTCGTACGGTGACCAGCTGCCGTACGTCGAGAACGCGGCGGCGCTGGTCGCGCAGCGGGTGCCGGGGATCGACGCGATCCTGGTCGGCCACGCGCACGTGGAGATCGAGGAGCTGCTGGTCACCAACGAGCGGACCGGCCGGACGGTGGTCCTTTCGGAGCCGCTGTGCTACGCCGAGCGGCTGACGCTGTTCGACTTCGAGCTGGTGCTGGAGCGGGGCGGGTGGCGGGTCGAGTCGGTGCGGGCGTCGCTGCGCGACTCCAGCACGGTCGAGGACGATCCGAGGATCACCGGGCTGCTGTCGGACGAGCACCGGAAGGTCGTGGAGTACGTCAACCAGGTCGTCGGTACCGCGACGCAGACCCTGACGACCGTCGAGGCCCGCTGCACGGACGCGCCGATCATCGATCTGATCACGAAGGTGCAGGAGGACGTGGTCAGGGCGGCGCTGGCGGGCACGGAGCACGCGTCGCTGCCGGTGATCGCGCAGGCGTCGCCGTTCTCCCGCACCTCGCAGATCCCCGCGGGCGAGGTGACCGTCCGGGACCTGTCGAGTCTGTACGTGTACGACAACACGCTGGTCGCCAAGGTGCTGACGGGTGCGCAGCTGCGGGCGTATCTGGAGTACTCGGCGGAGTACTTCGTGCGGACGGCGCCGGACGCGGTGGTCGACGTGGACGCGCTGACCAACGCGGGGGGCCGTCCGGACTACAACTACGACTATGTGTCGGGTGTGTCGTACGAGATCGACATCGCCCGGCCGGCGGGTTCGCGGATCGTGAACCTGGCCTACGGCGGCGCTCCGCTGGACGATGCCGGGCGGTTCGTGTTCGCGGTGAACAACTACCGGGCCAACGGCGGCGGTGCCTTCCCGCACGTGGCGTCCGCGCAGGAGCTGTGGTCGGAGTCGACGGAGATCCGCACCCGGATCACGGAGTGGGTGACGGCGAAGGGTGTGCTGGACCCGAAGGACTTCGCCTCGGTGGGCTGGCGGCTGACCCGCGACGGGACCCCGGTGTTCTAGTGCCGCGGGAGTAGAGCACCGGGGTGCCGTGCGGTGCGGCTCAGATCCCGTCCGCCAGGGGGGTGAGCGTCCTCGGCCGGCGTGCGGACGGGAGCTGGGACGGGTGCTGTTCCAGGCCGAAGGTGGTGAACGCGGTGCGGTGCGGCAGGGGGTAGGGCTGCTTGCCGGTCAGCGCGTTGAGGATGGTGGCGCTGCGCCAGGCGGCGAGGCCGAGGTCGGGGGTGCCGACGCCGTGGGTGTGCAGTTCGGTGTTCTGGACGTGGATCGAGCCGGTGACGGAGGGGTCGAGGAGGAGGCGGAACTCCTCGTCGAGGCGGGGCCGGTCGTGGCTGTCGCGGCGCAGGTAGGGGTCGAGGCCGGCGAGGAGGCGGGTGAGGGGGCGTTCACGGTAGCCGGTGGCGAGGACGACGGCGTCGGTGGTGAGCCGGGAGCGGGTGCCCTGCTGGGTGTGTTCCACGTGGAGTTCGATCTTGGAGGTGGCGATGCGGCCGGCGGTGCGGACGCGGACGCCGGGGGTGAGGACCGCGTCGGGCCAGCCGCCGTGCAGGGTGCGGCGGTAGAGCTCGTCGTGGACGGCGGCGATGGTGCCGGCGTCGATGCCCTTGTGGAGCTGCCACTGCGCGGTGACCAGTGTGTCGCGGACGGGTTCGGCGAGCGCGTGGAAGTAGCGCGTGTAGTCGGGGGTGAAGTGCTCCAGGCCGAGTTTGGAGTACTCCATCGGCGCGAAGGACTCGGTGCGGCCGAGCCAGTGCAGTTGCTCGCGGCCGTGCGGGCGGTGGCGCAGCAGGTCGAGGAAGATCTCGGCGCCGGACTGTCCTGAGCCGATGACGGTGACGTGTTCGGCGGCGAGCAGGGTGTCGCGGTGGGCGAGGTAGTCGGCGGCGTGGAGCACGGGTACGCCGGGTGCGTCGACGAGGGGGCGCAGGGGGTCGGGGACGTGGGGTTCGGTGCCGATGCCGAGGACGACGTTCCTGGTGTGTGTCCGGCCGAGGGACTCGGCTTCTCCGTCGGCGTCGAGGCGGGTGAAGTCGACTTCGAAGACGTCGCGTTCGGGGTTCCAGCGGACGGCGTCGACCTGGTGGCGGAAGTGGAGTCCGGGGAGGTTCTCGGCGACCCAGCGGCAGTAGGCGTCGTACTCGGCGCGCTGGATGTGGAACTGCTGGGCGAAGTAGAACGGGAAGAGGCGGTCCCGGGTCTTGAGGTAGTTGAGGAAGGACCAGGGGCTGGCGGGGTCGGCGAGGGTGACGAGGTCGGCGAGGAACGGCACCTGGATGGTGGCGCCGTCGATGAGCAGTCCGGGGTGCCAGTCGAAGGTGGGGCGCTGTTCGTAGAAGACGGCGTCGAGTTCGGCGAGGGGGTGCGCGAGGGCGGCGAGGGAGAGGTTGAAGGGGCCGATGCCGATGCCGACCAGGTCGCGGGGGGCCTGGGTCTCGTCGTGCGGGGTGTGGGGGATGGCGGGGCGGGTCATCGGGGGGTGTTTCCTTCCACCAGTTCGAGGAGGGCGGCCAGGTCTTCGGGCCTGGTGCGGGGGTTGAGGAGGGTGGCCTTGAGCCAGAGCCGTCCGTCCAGCCGGGCCCGGCCGAGGACGGCGTGGCCGTCGGTGAGGAGCCGGCGGCGCACGGCGGCCACGGTGTCGTCGGTGGCGTCGGCGGGGCGGAACAGGACGGTGCTGATGGTGGGCCGGTCGTGGAGTTCGAAGGCGGGGTGGGTGTCGACGAGGCGGGCGAACTCGCGGGCGGTCGCGCAGACCTGGTCGACGAGGGCGGCGAGTCCGTCGCGGCCGAGCGTCCTGAGCGTGACGGCGATCTTGAGGATGTCCGCGCGGCGGGTGGTGCGCAGGGAGCGGCCGAGCAGGTCGGGCAGTCCGGCTTCGGTGTCGTCGGCGGCGTTGAGGTAGTCGGCGCGCTGGTGCAGGACGGTGAGGTCGTGGGCGTCCCGGACGGTGAGCAGGCCGGCGGCGATCGGCTGCCAGCCGAGTTTGTGCAGGTCGAGGGTGACGGTGTCGGCGGCTTCGAGGCCGGCGAGTGCGGCGCGGTGGCGGGTGCTGAACAGGAGTCCGCCGCCGTAGGCGGCGTCGATGTGCAGTCGGGCGCCGTGGGCGCGGCAGCGGTCGGCGATCTCGGGCAGCGGGTCAATCAGTCCGGCGTCGGTGGTGCCGGCGGTGGCGGCGACGAGGAGGGGGCCGGGCAGGTCGGTGAGGGCCTCGTCGAGGGCGGCGGGGTCGAGGGTGCCGGCGGGGGCGGGCAGTACGACGGGGTCGGGCAGGCCCAGCAGCCAGGCGGCGCGGCCGAGGGAGTGGTGGGCGTTCTCGGCGTGGACGAGCCGTAGGCCGGCGCCGCGGGTCTCGCGGGCCAGCAGCAGGGCGAGCTGGTTGGACTCGGTGCCGCCGGTGGTGACGAGGGCGTCGGCGGCGCCGGCCTCGCGGGCGAGGGCGCCGGTCACCAGGGTCTCCAGCGCGGTGGCGGCCGGGGCCTGGTCCCAGGAGTCGAGGGAGGGGTTGAGGACGTTCGCGGCGAGGTCGGCGGCGGTGGCGACGGCGAGGGGCGGGCAGTGCAGGTGGGCGGCGCACCGGGGGTCCGCGGGGTCGGCGGCGCCCTGTGCGAAGGCGCGGACGAGGACGTGCAGGGCGTGCCGGTCGCCCTTGTCGGGCAGGACGTCGCCGAGGGCCTCCCGGATCCGTTCGGTGACGGCGTCGGGTCCGCCCGCGGGCAGCGGTCCGCCGCGTGCCCGTGCGCCCTGCTGGAGGGCGTCTAGGACGGTGTCCAGCAACGGCCCCAGCGCGCCGGGGCCTTCGGGGCCTGAGGCGAGGGGCGGCGTGCGCATGCTTCCAGCTTGTACGCGAACGGGCCCGGGCGTCGGAAAGGTCCGGGGAGCAGCACCCGAAAGGGGGTACGGGGGTGGCGTCGGGTGGCGGAGCCGGGTCCGCCACCCGTGCCGTGGGGGCGGCGGCCGTTACGCCTGCCGCACCCGCAGGGCCCGTGCCAGATCGTCCAGTTGGTCGACCAGTTTGCGGCGCAGGGCCGGGATCGGGCCGCCGTCGCGCAGGCACTCCTCGCCCGTGCGCAGGGTCTCGGTGTCGACGGCGTGCACGGGGAAGGCCCAGCGGCCCGCGGCCTCGGCGATGGCGGGGCCGCGGCGGGCGGCCACGGCCACCGCGTCCTCGAAGTAGCGCGGTACGTACTTCCGGACGAGATCGGCCTGTTCGGGCTGCCAGAAGCCGCGGGCGGTGGCGGTGAACAGGTAGTTCGACAGGTCGTCGGTGGTGAACATCGCTTCCCAGGCGGCGCGCTTGGCCTCCGGGTCGGGCAGTGCGGCACGGCAGCGGGCGGCGCCCTCCTGGCCGGTGGCGCTGGGGTCGCGCCGCAGTTCGGCGGCGACGGCGGCCTCGTCGACGGCGCCGAGGACGGCGAGCCGGCCGAGGACCCGCCAGCGCAGCTCGGGGTCGAGTTCGGGCCCGCCGGGGACGGTCCCCTCGGCGAGCCAGGCCGCGATGGTGTCGGGGTGGGCGGCGACGTCGATGTAGTGGCGCACGGCGAGCAGCCGCAGGCCCGGGTTGTCGCCGTCCTCGGTGCGGCGCAGCAGGTCGCGGCAGAGGGCGGAGAGGGTGGCCAGGGCTGCGGGGCGCTCGTCGGGGGCGAGGTAGCGGTCGGCGACCTGGGTGATGGCGAAGCCGAGGACTCCCTGGACGAGGGCGAGGTCCGTCTCGCGCGGCAGGTGGGCGCGGGCGATCTCCAGATGGGTCGCGGGCGGGAGTTCGCCGTCGCGGACCGCGTCGCGCAGCGCGTTCCACACGACCGCGCGGGTGAGGGGTTCGGGCAGGCCGGACAGCGCGGCGCGGACGGTGCGGAAGGACTCCGGGTCGAAGCGGACCTTCGCGTAGGTGAGGTCGCCGTCGTTGAGCACCAGCAGCGCGGGGCGCTTGCCGATGGGGTGGCTGTCGGTCTGCGGGACGTCGAGGTCCAGGCGCCGGCGCAGGGTGAGGCGGCCCTCGTCGGTGACGTCCTGGTCGTAGAGGCCGACGGCGATGCGGTGCGGGCGGCTGCCGGTGTGCTCGACGGTGAGGGCGCAGGTGCCGTGGTCGCCGTTGGTGATGCGCGGGGTGAGGGTGTCGACGCCGGTGGTGCGCAGCCAGGCGTCGGCCCAGGCGTGGACGTCGCGGTCGGTGGCGCCGGCCAGGGAGTCGATGAAGTCGGCGAGGGTGGCGTTGCCGAAGCGGTGCCGGGTGAAGTGGGTGTTGATGCCGGCCAGGAAGTCCTTCTCGCCGAGCCAGGCGACGAGTTGGCGCAGGGCGGAGGCGCCCTTGGCGTAGGAGATGCCGTCGAAGTTGAGCAGGGCGGCGGCGGTGTCGTCGACGGCTTCGGGGGCGACGGGGTGGGTGGAGGGGCGCTGGTCGGCGTCGTAGCCCCAGCCCTTGCGGACGACGCCGAAGTCGGTCCAGGTGTCCGTGAAGCGGGTCGCCTCGGTGAGGGTCTGGTAGCCCATGTACTCGGCGAAGGACTCGTTCAGCCAGATGTCGTCCCACCACTTGAGGGTGACCAGGTCGCCGAACCACATGTGGGCCATCTCGTGCGCGATGACCATCGCGCGGGTCTGCCGTTCGGTGTCGGTGACGGCGGAGCGGTAGACGAACTCGTCGCGGAAGGTGACCAGGCCGGGGTTCTCCATGGCGCCCGCGTTGAACTCGGGGACGAACGCCTGGTCGTAGGAGTCGAAGGGGTACGGCTCCTCGAACTTCTCGTGGTACCGGTCGTAGCACTGCCGGGTGATCTCCAGGATCTCGTCGGCGTCCGCGTCCAGGTGGGGGGCGAGGGAGCGGCGGCAGTGGATGCCGAAGGGCAGGCCGCGGTGCTCGGTGCGCACGGAGTGCCAGGGACCGGCGGCGACGGCGACGAGGTAGGTCGAGATCAGCGGGGTGGGCGCGGCCTTCCAGCGGCCCTCGCCGAGGTGCTCGGTGACGCCGTTGGCGAGGACGGTCCAGCCCTCGGGGGCCCTGACCGACAGTTCGAAGACGGCCTTGAGGTCGGGCTGGTCGAAGGCGGCGAACACCCGCTGGACGTCATCCATGAACAGCTGGGTGTAGACGTAGGTCTCGCCGTCGGTGGGGTCGGTGAAGCGGTGCATGCCCTCGCCGGTGTGCGAGTAGCGCATGACGGCGTCGACGCGCAGTTCGTGCTCGCCGGCGCCGAGGTTCCGCAGCGGCAGCCGGTTCCCGTCCAGGGTCTCCGGGTCCAGGGGCTGTCCGTCGAGGGTGACCGAGCGCAACTCGGCGGGCTTGAGCTCGACGAAGGTGTCCGTGACGTCGTGGTCCGCGAGGACGGTGAACCTGATCACGGTGAGGGAGCCGAAGGTCTCGTCCCCGGTCGTCAGATCGAGGTCGATCGTGTACCGGCGGACGTCGAGGAGCTTGGCACGGGTCTGCGCTTCGTCGCGCATGAGTACGGACATGAGGGCCATGCTGCCCGATACCCCTGGCGGCGGGACAGGGGAGGCGGCCATGACCCGGCGCACCGGGCCCGGCTCCGGTGCGCCGCACGTGCGCCGGGGGCGCCGCGACGCGGACGGGAGCGGCCCGACGGGCCCGGCGTACGTGTCCGGCCGCACGGTGGCGGCGGGGGCCGTAGGGCACAGTGCTACGTCGCGTCCTGCGCGGGCGTGGCGGCGGGGGCCTCGCGCTGGCCGGGGACCCGGGCGCCGGGACGGGGCGGGTCCGGGGCCGCGCTGCCGCCGGGCCGGTTCGGGGCCGTGCGGTCGCGGGGCGGCTCCGGGCGGGACCCGATCAGGGCGCGCAGTTCGCGCACCTCCCGCTCCAGCGCCAGATGGCGCTGGTGGGCGTCGTAGAGGTAGCGGACCTTGGTGCGCAGCGCCCAGGGGTCGACGGGTTTGAGGACGAGGTCGGCGACGCCGAGCGCGAAGGCGGCGGAGGTCAGTTCGTGGTCGGGGCCGAAGCCGGTGAGCAGGACGACCGGGATGTGCTGGGTCTGCTCCAGGCGGCGCAGATAGCGCACCACCTCCAGACCGCCGACGCCGGGCATGTGCACATCGAGCAGCAGGAGGCCGACCTGGCCGCGGAGCACGTGTTTGAGGGCCTCGTCGCCGCCGGTGGCGCGGCCCAGCCGGTATCCGAGCGGGGCCAGCGCGCTCTCCAGGGCGTAGAGGGTGTCCTCGTGGTCGTCGACGATGAGGATCTTGGCGTCCGGCGGCATGCCCGACCTCCCTCCCGCGTGGACGACCAGACCGTGCCCGAGCCGCTGACGGGGAGTGCTCGGCGGCTGACAAGGAGTGCACAGCGCAGCATGCCCGGTGCGGGCGCCGCTGTCACTCCCGCGTGCCGTCCAGTGGAGGTCGATCGGCCGCGGGCGGTGTGCTGTTCCCGGTGTCCTCGGCGATGCTCTCGTGGTGCCGGATGACCTCGGCGATGATGAAGTTGAGGAACTTCTCGGCGAAAGCGGGGTCGAGTTTGGCGCTCTCGGCGAGAGAGCGCAGCCGGGCGATCTGCCGTGCCTCGCGGGCCGGGTCGGCGGGCGGCAGCCGGTGCTCGGCCTTGAGGTGTCCGACCTGCTGGGTGGCCTTGAAGCGCTCGGCGAGCATGTGGACGACGGCGGCGTCGATGTTGTCGATGCTGTCGCGCAGCCGGGCGAGCTCCTCGCCCACGGCCGGGTCGACGTCACCGCTGGCGGTGTTGCTGGTGGTCATGGGCGCCCACCCTACGGTGCGGCGGATGCGCGCCCGGGCGGGGCGGTGTGCGCGGCCGGTTCAGGATCCGATGGTCTTGTGCAGGTAGACGTCCTCGTGTCCGCCGGGGACGCCGGGGACCCGCCCGGTCTCGCGGAAGCCGAGCCCGACGTAGAAGTCCGGGGCCTGGAAGGTGTACGAGGAGACGATCAGGTCCGTGCAGCCGCGGCGCACGGCCTCGTCCTCGGCGGCCGTCATCAGCCTGCTCCCCCAGCCGGCGTGCCGCTGGTCCGCACGCACCCACAGCAGTTCGACGCCGGCGAGGGTGCCCCAGATCCATCCGGTCAGTCCGCCGACCAGGTCACCGGTGGTGTCGGTGACGCGCACGGAGATGTCCTCGGGGCGCTCGGTGCGGGTCGCCGCGGCGTTGAAGGCGGTGAGTTCCGCTTCGAGCCGGTCCTCGAGGGCCTCGTCCCTGCCGCCGACCGTCAGCGCGGCGGCGGGGCGCTGTTCGCTGGTCACGGCGTGGATTCTGCCAGCGCGGCCGGTGGACGACGACCGGGACATCCCGCGCGTCGGCCGCTCCGGCGCGACAAACCCGCTCGACCGCCGGGGGCGGACGCGCGGCGTCGCGCCTGCCCGGCCGGGCGGCTACACGCGGTTCGGCCGGAAACGGCCGCCCGAAACGGACGACCGTCGTCCCCCCGACTCGGTGCCTCACGGCACCCGGACGGCCGCCCGTCGGACGGGCCGCCGGCGTGCGGTTCCCGGACCGCCGCGGTACGGCGTCCGGTGTGCCGCTCCCGTTCGCGACAACCGCACTACAGTGCGGACGCCGCCCGGGCTATGTCGCTCGCGAAGTGGCTGACCTGGGTGTAGACGCCGGGCACGCCGGTGCGCGCGCAGCCGTCGCCCCAGCTGACGATGCCGACCTGGATCCACTTGCCGGCGTCGTCCTTGCGGAACATGGGGCCGCCGGAGTCACCCTGGCAGGTGTCGATGCCGCCGCTCTGGTAGCCGGCGCACAGTTCCTCCTTCGCCACCAGCCGGTTGCCGTAGTGCCACTTGCAGGTGCGGTCGCTGACGAACGGCACGGAGGCCTTCTGGAGCTTGGTCGTTCCGGTGCCCGCGCCCTCCTTCGTGTCGCCCCAGCCGGCGATGGTGAACATGCCGCGGTCGTAGCGGTTGGTGGTGGCGATCTTCAGCGTGGGCCTGTCGATGGGCTTGGCCAGCTTGATCAGCGCCCAGTCCTTGCCCGTGCCGTCGTAGCCCGGCGCGACCTTGACCTTGGTCGACTTGACCTTGATCGCGGCGGAGGAGCCGAGGTCGGCGACACCGGCGGTGACGGTGATGCGGGTGTTGTTGCCGGAGCCGTCCATGCAGTGGGCGGCGGTCAGGACCACGTCCTTCTTGTAGAGCGCCCCGCCGCAGCCCATGGAGAGGTGGACCATGAAGGGGAACTCGTTCTGTGCGGCGGGCTTTCCGCCGATGACCCGCGTGTCGGCGGCGTGCGCGGAGACCGGCTGGAGGCTGGCGACCGCGAGGGCGACGGCTCCGGCCGCCGCGGCTCGTTTCGCCAGGGTCGCACCGTTTCTTCTCGTCGCTTTTTGCGTCAACGTACTTCCCTTCGTGACGGATTGGGCGGCTCGCAGTATGAAGATCGGGCGGCGTTCATGACAAGGGCAGAGGTCACGCCCCGGCCGCGGAACCCGCCCGGCGAAAATCCGCTCTCCCCCTCGTAGAGTGGAGTCGGGTTCAAGGCGTCTCGGGGGTGAGGGCGTGGCGAACGACGGACCGGTCGAGCACGGCTACCCGCACCTGGAGACGGTGCGGGCGGCGATCACGGCCCTGTACAAGCGGCTGTCCTACGACACCGTCCGGACGTTCGAGATCAGCGTGGCGCCCGCCGACGTGGCGTTCTGCGACACCGACGACCTGTATCTCGGCGCGCAGCGGGTGGCCCGCGAACTGGTGCGGCACTACCGGCTGCCGGACGCCCGTCTGATCGTCAGCTTCCGGGAGATGAAGCACGCGGCGAACGTCGAACTCGCCGCGGGCCCCGAGTACTTCGTGGAACTGAACGACCGCTTCCGCACCCACCGCCGGGACATCGGCGCGGCGCTGGCGCACGAGGTGATGCACGTGTACCTGCACCGCCTGGGCCTGTCCTTCCCCGGCACGCGGGACAACGAGATCCTCACGGACACGGCGACGACGTACCTGGGCGCGGGCTGGCTGCTGCTGGACGCCTACCGGGAGGACGCGGCGTCCAGCCAGAAGCTCGGCTATCTGACACCGGAGGAGTTCGGGTACGTCCTGGCCAAACGGGCCCTGGTGTTCGGCGAGGACCCGTCGACGTGGTTCACCAGCCCGCAGGCGTACACGGCGTTCGTGTCCGGCCGGGACCTGGCGCGGCGGGACGAGCAGCAGCCGCCGCTGACGGGCGCCGGCTGGGCGGGCCGCCGCCGCTACGCCCGGGACCGCAGGCACGCCCAGGACGGCCCCGCCCCGGTGGCGGCGCCGAGCACGCCGTACGACTTCTCACCGGACGCGCACGGGCCGCTGCGGGTGTCGTTCCCCTGTCCGACATGCCACCAGCGGATCAGGGTGCCGGTGCGCGGTCGGATGCGGGCCCGGTGCGCGCTGTGCCGGACGGTGCTGGAGTGCGACACGTAGGGGTCGGGGTGCCTGCGGGGCGTGGAGCGCGGTGGGGCCGTCAGGGCTGTGCGGCTGTTTCGGCGCAGGCTCGTGATCAGTGTCCCCGGCTGCCGTACACCGGCCCCGGAGGCCGGGCCCCGGCGAGCAGTTCGCCGACCACCGCGTCCAGTTCGGCCGGCGCCCAGCGTGCCGACTTGTCCACCGAGGGACCGGGCCGCCACCCCTCCATCACCGCGATCCGGCCGCCCTCGACCTCGAAGACCTGTCCGGTGACCCCCTCGCCGGCGGCCGAACCGAGCCAGACGACCAGGGGCGAGACGTTCCGCGGGGCCATGGCGTCGAATCCGTCGTCGGGTGCCGCCATGGCCGTCGCGAAGGTGCGCTCCGTCATACGGGTGCGCGCGGCCGGCGCGATGGCGTTGACCTGCACTCCGTACCGCCCCAGCTCCGCCGCCGCGACCAGCGTCAGCGCCACGATCCCGGCCTTGGCGGCACTGTAGTTGCCCTGTCCCACGGAGCCGAGCAGTCCGGCGCCGCTGCTCGTGTGGACGACCCGGGCGACCGGGGTCCGCCCTGCCCGGGTCTCGGCCCGCCAGTGCGCGGCCGCGTGCTTCAGCGGCAGGAAGTGGCCCTTGAGGTGGACGCGCACGACGGCGTCCCAGTCGTCCTCGTCGAGGTTGACCAGCATCCGGTCGCGCAGGAATCCGGCGTTGTTGACGAGGGTGTCGAGCCGGCCGTACGTCTCCAGCGCCACCCGGATCAGGGACGCCGCGCCCTCGCCGGTGGCGATGTCCCCGGCGTGCGCGACGGCCTCGCCGCCTGCCGCCCGGATCTCCGCGACCACGCGCGTGGCGGGGCTTTCGGCATCCCGCGCCCCGTCCAGGGCGACACCGAGGTCGTTGACCACGACCCGCGCGCCCTCGGCGGCGAAGGCGAGCGCGTGGGCCCGGCCGAGCCCCCGCCCCGCTCCGGTGACGACGACGACCCGTCCCTCGCAGAATCCGCTCATCTCAGTCCTCCTTCCGGGCGGTCGCCGCGTCCAGGAACGCGGGCCGCTCCCCTCCGCCGTGCACGAGCAGACTCGCCCCGCTGACGTAGCGGGCGGCGTCGGAGGCGAGGAAGACCGCGGCCGACCCGACGTCGGACGGTTCGGCGAGCCGCCCCAGCGGCACCGTCCGCGACACCGCGGCGATCCCCTCCGCACCCCCGTAGTGGAGGTGGGACGACTCCGTGCGCACCATCCCGACCACCAGCGTGTTGACCCGCACGTCCGGCGCCCACTCGACGGCCATCGAGCGGGCGAGGCTCTCCAGTCCCGCCTTGGCGGCGCCGTACGCGGCCGACCCCGGGGACGGGCGGCCGCCGCTGACGCTGCCGATCATCACCACGGATCCCCGGGCGCGGGCGAGGTGCTCGTGGGCGGCGAGCGTCGCGGTGAGCGGGACGAGGAGGTTCAGCTCGACCACGCGCGCGTGCCGCTCGGCGTCCACGTCGGTGAGCAGCCGGTGGGGTGTGCCGCCCGCGTTGTTGACGAGGACGTCGAGCCGGGGCAGCGCGGCGAAGAACTCCGCGACGGCCGGCCGGTCGCGCAGGTCGAGGGGCACGAACCGGCAGCCCTCGACCGGGTTCTCTGCCGGTCTGCGCGCGCAGACGACGACGTCGGCGCCCGCCTCGACGAAGGCCCGCGCGATGCCGGCGCCGACCCCTCGGGTGCCACCGGTGACGACGACGGTCCGGCCGGACAGAGGCGGACGCCGGACGTCCGCGGCGTGGTCGGCGGCTTCGGCGCGCGCGGCGTCATCGGCGCGCGCGGCGTCATCGGCGTGCGCGGCGTCATCGGCGTGCGCGGCGTCATCGGTGTTCTCCACAAGGAGTGCTTCGTCCACAGGGGCTCCCACCGTCGAACGACGACTGCTAGCTTCGAAGCCTCGCACCTAACAAATGTTTGGTGGAAAGGTAGCTGATGCGCCCATGGGTGTCTCCACCTCGTCCCCGGAAAAGGGGATTTCCGTCGTCACGGTCGACTTCCCGCCAGTGAACGCACTGCCGGTCGCCGGGTGGTACGCCCTGGCCGGCGCCGTGCGCGCGGCCGGCCGGGACCCCGAGGTGCGCTGTGTCGTGCTGGCGGCGCGGGGGCGGGGCTTCAACGCCGGCGTGGACATCAAGGAGATACAGGCGCGCGGCGACAGCGCCCTGCTGGGCGCCAACTCCGGCTGCGCGGAGGCCTTCGCCGCGGTGTACGAGTGCGAGACCCCCGTCGTGGCGGCGGTGCAGGGCTTCTGTCTCGGGGGCGGCATCGGCCTGGTGGGGAACGCGGACGCGATCGTGGCGAGCGAGGACGCCACCTTCGGTCTGCCCGAGCTGGACCGGGGCGCCCTCGGCGCGGCCACCCACCTGGCCCGTCTGGTCCCCCAGCACCTGATGCGCACCCTGTACTACACCTCGCGCACGGCGACCGCGGCCGAGCTGCACGCGCACGGCTCGGTGTGGCGGGTGGTGCCCCGCGAGGAACTCCACGGGGCGGCACTGGAGTTGGCCCGCGAGATCGCCGCCAAGGACGGCCGGCTGCTGCGCCTGGCCAAGGCCGCCATCAACGGCATCGACCCCGTCGACGTGCGCCGCAGCTACCGGTTCGAGCAGGGCTTCACCTTCGAGGCGAGCCTCAGCGGCGTGGCCGACCGGGTCCGCGGCGGCTTCGGAAAGGACGGACCCGAGTGAGCGACAAGACGACGACCGCCGACGAGGCGGTCTCCCGGCTGGCGAGCGGCATGACCCTCGGCATCGGCGGCTGGGGATCGCGGCGCAAACCGATGGCGCTGGTCAGAGCACTGCTGCGGACCGGCATCACGGATCTCACGGTGGTCTCCTACGGCGGCCCGGACGTCGGCATGCTCGCCGCGGCGGGCCGGATCCGCCGGCTGGTCACCGCCTTCGTGACGCTCGACTCGATCCCGCTCGAACCGCACTACCGCGCGGCCCGCGAGCGCGGGGCCTTCGAGCTCATGGAGATCGACGAGGCGATGTTCCTGTGGGGGCTGCACGCCGCGGCGAACCGGATGCCGTTCCTGCCGGTGCGGGCCGGCATCGGCTCGGACGTCATGCGGGTCAACCCCGCGCTGCGCACGGTGACCTCCCCGTACGAGGACGGCGAGACGTTCGTGGCCGTGCCCGCCCTGCGCATGGACGCGGCCCTCGTCCACGTCAACCGCGCCGACCGCCGGGGCAACGGGCAGTACCTGGGCCCCGACCCGTACTTCGACGACCTGTTCTGCGAGGCGGCCGACCGGGCGATCGTCTCCTGCGAGCGGATCGTGGACACGGCCGAGCTGACGAAGGACGCCGCGCCGCAGACGCTGCTCGTGGCGCGCCACACGGTGGCCGCCGTCGTCGAAGCCCCCAACGGCGCCCACTTCACCTCCTGCGCACCCGACCACCCGAGGGACGAGGCCTTCCAGCAGCACTACGCGAGCACGCCCTGGGCGGAGTTCGCCGACCGTTTCCTCGCCGGTGACGAGCAGGCGTACCGATCCGCCGTCCGCGCCTGGCACGGGGAGCGGCCATGACCGCGTCCACGGCTTCGCCCACCCGCGCCGAGTACTGCGTGATCGCCTGCGCGGAGGTCTGGCGCGGCGCGGGCGAGATCCTGGCGAGTCCGATGGGGCCGATCCCCTCCATCGGTGCCCGGCTCGCCCGCCGCACCTTCGCCCCCGACCTGCTGCTGACCGACGGCGAGGCGACGCTGGTGGACGCCGACGGCACCCCGGAGGGCTGGCTGCCCTACCGCCGGCATCTGACCTGGGTCACCGGCGGCCGACGGCACGTGATGATGGGCGCGAGCCAGCTCGACCGCCAGGGCAACCAGAACATCTCCTGCATCGGTGACTGGGCGAGACCGGCGCGGCAACTGCTCGGGGTGCGCGGGGCGCCGGTCAACACCCTGAACAACCCGACGAGTTACTGGATCCCGCGGCACTCGCGGCGGGTGTTCGTCGAGCGCGTCGACATGGTGTGCGGGGTCGGGTACGACCGGGCCGCCGAGCACCCGGCCACGGCCCGCTTCCACCGGCTGGCCCGGGTCGTGTCGGATCTCGGCGTCTTCGACTTCGCCACGCCGGACCACTCGATGCGGGTGGTCACGCTGCACCCGGGGGTGACGGCCGACCAGGTGCGGGAGGCGACGGGCTTCGAGCTGACCGTCCCGCCCGAGGTGCCGCCGACCCGCACACCCACCCCGGAGGAGCTGCGCCTGATCCGCGAGGTGATCGACCCGGCGAACGTCCGGGACCGGGAGGTGCGGAGCTGATGGAGACGGCACTCACCCGGCTGGTCGGCGTACGGCACCCCGTCGTGCAGACCGGCATGGGCTGGGTGGCCGGGCCGCGCCTGGTCTCGGCGGCGGCGAACGCGGGCGCGCTGGGCATCCTGGCGTCGGCGACGATGACGCCCGATCAGCTGCGCGCGGCGATCCGCGAGGTGCGCTCCCGCACCACGGCGCCGTTCGGGGTCAACCTGCGCGCCGACGCGGGGGACGCGGCCGACCGGGTACGGATCATGATCGACGAGGGTGTCCGGGTCGCCTCCTTCGCCCTCGCCCCCTCCCGGGAGCTGATCGACGCGCTCAAGGAGGCGGGCACGGTGGTGATGCCGTCCGTCGGCGCGCGGCGCCATGCCGAGAAGGTCGCGGCGTGGGGCGCCGACGCGGTGATCGTGCAGGGCGGTGAGGGGGGCGGGCACACCGGCGAGGTGGCCACCACGGTCCTGCTGCCGCAGGTCGTGGACGCCGTGGACATACCGGTCGTGGCGGCGGGCGGCTTCTTCGACGGCCGGGGCCTGGTCGCGGCGCTGGCGTACGGGGCGGCGGGTGTCGCCATGGGCACCCGGTTCCTGCTGACGTCGGACTCGCCGGTGCCGGACGCGGTCAAGGCGCGGTACCTGGCGGCGACGGTCAGGGACGTCACGGTCACCCGCGCGGTGGACGGCCTGCCGCACCGCATGCTGCGTACGGAGCTGGTCGACGAGCTGGAGCGGTCCGGCCGCGCGGCGGCGCTGCTCCGCGCCGTGCGCAGAGCGGCCGGCTTCCGGAAGCTGTCCGGGCTGACCTGGCACCGGATGATCGCGGACGGACGGGCGCTGCGGCACGGCAAGGATCTGACGTGGAGCCAGGTCCTGCTCGCCGCGAACACACCGATGCTGCTCAAGGCGTCGATGGTGGACGGCCGGACCGACGTCGGCGTCATGGCGTCCGGGCAGGTCGCCGGGGTCATCGACGACCTGCCGTCGTGCGCGGAGCTGGTGACGGGGGTGATGGCCCAGGCGGAGGCGATCCTCGGCACGCTGCCGGCCCGCGACCGCGGATAGCGGCTCCGGGGAGGGGCCGCGGCACTTCACCCCGGCGACAGGGGCCCGGGTTCGGGCCGCGGTGGCCGGGGGCCTTGTCCCCTCCCGGCCACGCGGCCGCACCACGCCACCACACCGCGCCGCCGCACCACGCCCCGCCACCACACCCCGCCACCACACCGCGCCGCCGCACCACGCCCCGCCACCACACCGCACCACGCCGCCGCGCCGTCTACCCGTGCCCGGGTGCGCCCCCGCCCCTCACAGCCGCTCGATGATCGTCACGTTGGCCTGTCCCCCGCCCTCGCACATCGTCTGCAGGCCGAACCGTCCCCCGGTGCGCTCCAGTTCGTGCAGCAGGGTCGTCATCAGCTTGACGCCGGTGGCGCCCAGGGGATGTCCGAGGGCGATGGCGCCGCCGTTGACGTTGACCTTCGCCGGGTCGGCGCCCGTCTCCTTGAGCCAGGCCAGGACGACCGGCGCGAAGGCCTCGTTGATCTCGACGAGGTCGATGGCGTCGATGGTCAGGCCGGTCTTCTTCAGGGCATGGGCGGTGGCCGGTATGGGCGCGGTGAGCATACGGATCGGGTCCTCGCCGCGGACCGAGAGGTGGTGGACGCGGGCGCGCGGGGTCAGCCCGTGCTCGCGCACCGCCCGCTCCGAGGCCAGCAGCATCGCCGCGGCGCCGTCGGAGACCTGCGAGGAGCAGGCGGCCGTGACGGTGCCGCCGTCGATGACCGGCTTCAGCGCGGCCATCCTCTCCAGCGAGGTGTCCCGCCGGGGGCCCTCGTCGACGGCCATGTCCCCGTACGGCACGGTCTCCCGGGTGAACCGGCCCTCGTCGATCGCCCGCACCGCCTTCCGGTGCGAGGAGAGCGCGAACTCCTCCTGTTCGGACCGGCCGATCCCCCACTTCGCGGCGATCATCTCGGCGCCGGCGAACTGGTTGACGGCCCGGTTCCCGTACCGCGCCCGCCATCCCTCGCTGCCGGCGAAGGGACCCTCGGTGAAGCCCAGCGGCTGGGCGGCCTGCCGGGTCGCGTAGGCGATCGGGATCTGCGACATGTTCTGCACGCCGCCGGCGACCACCAGGTCCTGCGTACCGGACAGCACGCCCTGCGCGGCGAAGTGCACGGCCTGCTGGGAGGATCCGCACTGCCGGTCCACCGTCACCCCCGGCACCTCCTCGGGCAGCCCGGCGGCCAGCCAGCAGGTCCGTGCGATGTCCCCGGCCTGGGGTCCGACGGTGTCCAGGCAGCCGAGAACGACGTCCTCGACCGCCGCCGGGTCGACCCCGGACCGCTGGATCAGCGCCTTGAGCGCGTGCGCGCCGAGATCGGCCGGATGGACCGCGCTCAGTCCTCCCCCGCGCCGCCCCACGGGCGTGCGGACCGCTTCGACGATGTAGGCCTCGGCCATGGCAACTCCCTCACGGAAAAGGGCTATTCACGTACGGCGATCCCGTCCAGCACCATCGACAGGTACTGGCGGGCGATCTCCTCCGGGCTGTGCTGCCCGCCGGGCCGGTACCAGGACGCGGCGACCCACACCGTGTCCCGGACGAACCGGTAGGTGAGCCGGACGTCGAGGTCGGCGCGGAAGACCCGCTCCGCGACCCCGCGCTCCAGCGTGGACAGCCACGCGGTCTCGAATCTGCGCTGTGACTCGGCGAGGAACGCGAACCGCTCCTGCGCGAGCAGCTGCTTGGACTCCTTCTGGTAGATCGCCACGGCGTCGCGGTACCGGTCGATCTCCTTGAACGACTCGGTGACCAGGGCCTGAAGCGTCTCGCGGGGCCCGAGCCGGGCCGCGAGGACGGTGTCGTAGCCCTCCCACAGCTCGTCCAGGAAGGTGCGCAGGATCTCCTCCAGCATCGACTCCTTGGAGTCGAAGTGGTAGTAGAGACTGCCCGCGAGCATGCCCGCCTGGTCGGCGATGGTGCGTACGGTCGTGGCGTTGTAGCCCTGTTCGGCGAAGACCCCGGCGGCGGTGCGCAGGAGTTCGCGGCGACGGGCGGGTGCGGCCCCGGTCGCCTGGGGGTTCTTCTTGGTCGGCACGTGGCCCATTGTGGTCCGCGCCCGCGCCTAGGGATGCTGCGCACTGACGGAGACGACCTCTCCGGTCAGATACGAGGAGTAGCCGGAGGCCAGGAACACGATCACGTTGGCCACCTCCCAGGGTTCGGCGTACCGCCCGAAGGCCTCGCGGGCGGTGAGCTCGGCGAGCAGTTCGGGGGTGGTCACCTTCACCAGGTGCGGATGCATGGCGAGGGTCGGGGCGACGGCGTTGACCCGCACTCCGTGGGCGGCGGCCTCCAGTGCCGCGCATCTGGTCAGCGCCATCACGCCCGCCTTCGCCGCCGCGTAGTGCGCCTGCCCCGGCTGGGCGCGCCAGCCGACGACGGACGCGTTGTTGACGATCACCCCGCCGCCCGTGGTCCGCATGGCGCGCAGGGCGGCCCGGGTGCATCGGAAGGTGCCGTTGAGCGTCACGTCCAGTACGCGTGTCCACTGCTCGTCGCTCATGTCGACCAGTTCGGCGGTGCCGCCCAGTCCGGCGTTGTTCACGACGATGTCCAGCCGCCCGTGCTCGCGCACGGCCGTCTCGAACAGCGCGCGCACCTGGGCCTCGTCGGTGACGTCACAGGGGGCCGCGGCCACCGCGCCCGGGAACTCGCGCGCCAGCGCGGCCTCGCACTCCTTCAGCCGCCGCACATGGGCGTCGCTGATCAGCACGCGCGCGCCCTCCTCCAGGAACCGGCGGGCGGTCGCGCCGCCGATCCCCGCTCCCGCCGCCGCCGTGACGACGGCGGTGCGCCCGGCGAGCAGTCGGTGCCCGGGGACGTACGACGGAGTCTCGACGTCTGTCATGCCGCCACGCTAACCTACCAAACACTTGTTAGGGAAGGGAGCGGGCGACCGTGGACCTGGACGAGTCGGCCGAGCAGCAGGACTTCCGCGCGCAGGCCAGGCGGTGGCTGCGGGCCAACGTGCCCGCCGAGCCGCCCGCGTCGCTGGAGACGGAGAAGGGCTTCGCCGAGCACCGGGCCTGGGAGGCCCGGCTGCACGCGGACCGCTGGTCGGTGGTCTCCTGGCCCGAGGAGTACGGCGGCCGGGGCGTCGACCTCGTCAAGTGGCTGATCTTCGAGGAGGAGTACTACGCGGCGGGCGCCCCGGGCCGCGTCGCGCAGAACGGCATCGGTCTGCTGGCCCCGACGCTCTTCGAGCACGGCAGCGCGGAGCAGCGGGCGCGCGTGCTGCCGCCGATGGCGAGCGGCGAGGTGGTCTGGGCGCAGG
This sequence comes from Streptomyces cadmiisoli, assembly GCF_003261055.1. Lineage (NCBI taxonomy): Bacteria > Bacillati > Actinomycetota > Actinomycetes > Kitasatosporales > Streptomycetaceae > Streptomyces > Streptomyces cadmiisoli. Next base: position 6,465,287 of record NZ_CP030073.1, on the reverse strand, counting down.
CCTGGTCGGAGCCGGAGGCGGGCTCGGACCTGGCCGCCCTCACCTCGCGCGCCGTGCGCACGGACGGCGGCTGGCTGCTGTCCGGCCAGAAGACCTGGTCCTCCCGCGCGGCCTTCGCCGACCGCGCCTTCGGTCTGTTCCGCAGCGAGTCCGGCACCCCGAAGCGTCACCAGGGGCTGACGTACGTGATGTTCGACCTGCGCGCCCCCGGTGTCACGGTCCGCCCCATCGGCCGGCTGGACGGCAAGCCTGCCTTCGCCGAGCTGTTCCTGGACGGCGTCTTCGTCCCGGACGAGGACGTGATCGGCGAGCCGGGCCGGGGCTGGCGGATCGCGATGTCGACGGCCGCCAACGAGCGGGGTCTGACGCTGCGCTCCCCGGGCCGGTTCCTGGCCGCCGCGGACCGGCTGCACCGGCTGTGGCGGGAGCGGGGCGAACCGCGGTCCGCGCGCGACCGGGTGGCGGACGCCCTGGTCGGTGCCCGCGCCTACCAGTTGTTCACCTACGCGGCGGCGGCGCGCTTCCTCGCCGGCGAGCCGCTCAGCGCGGAGTCCAGTCTGAACAAGGTCTTCTGGTCCGAGTACGACATCGCGCTGCACGAGACCGCGCTCGACCTGCTCGGCGCGGAGGGCGAGTGCGCCGACACGGAGTGGGCCGAGCCGTACGTCTTCTCCCTCGCCGGCCCGATCTACGCCGGCACGAACGAGATCCAGCGCGATCTCGTCGCCGAGCACCTGCTGGGACTGCCGAAGGGACGCCGCTGATGCGCTTCCTGCCGGACGCCGAGCAGCGGGCCTTCGCCGCCTCCCTGGACGCGATGCTGGGCTCCGCCGACACGCCGTCCGTCGTCCGCGCCTGGGGCCGCGGCGAGCACACGGCGGGGCGCGCGCTGTGGTCCCGCCTCGCCGAGGCGGGCGTCTTCGCGCTCGCCGTGCCGGAGGCGTACGACGGGGTCGGGCCGCGTCCGGTGGAACTGGCGCTCGCCTTCGTGGAGCTGGGGCGCCACGCGGTGCCGGGCCCGCTGGCGGAGACGGTCGCGGCGGCCGTGCTGCTGTCCGGGTCCGACGGCCTCGCCGCCCGTTTCCTGCCGTCGCTGGCGGCGGGACGGACGATGGCGACGGTGGCGCCGGAGGGGGCGTTCGCACTGGACGGCGACGCGGCGGAGATCCGCCTCGGCCTCGCCTCCGACGGCCTGCGTCTGTCCCCCGGTCACGGCCCGGCCCGGCCCTCGCTGGACCCGTCGCGCCGGCTCACCCGGCTGCTCCCCGGCGGCGAGCTCCTCTCCCCCGATCCGCCGGCCGGACTCGCCCTGACCTGGGCTCGTCTCGCCACCGCCGCGCAGGCCCTGGGAGTGGGGCTGGCGCTCCTGGACCGGACGGTCGCCCACGTGGGACGGCGCACCCAGTTCGGTGTGCCCGTCGGCTCGTTCCAGGCGGTCAAGCACCGGCTGGCCGACGCGCGGATCGCGCTGGAGTTCGCCCGGCCGCTCGTCCTCGGCGCGGCGCTGACGATGCGTCCGGACGACGTGGCCGCCGCCAAGCTGACCGCCTGCGAGGCGGCGTACGCGACCGCTCGTACGGCCCTTCAACTGCACGGCGCGATCGGCTACACCGCGGAGTACGACCTGTCGCTGTGGCTGACCCGGGCCCGCGCCCTGCGGGGCGTGTGGGGAAGCCCCGACGACTGCCGGACGGCCGTCATCGATGCCCGTGCCCGTCCCCGCGGGTGATCTCCCGGTACTCCTGCGGGGTCGGCTTCGGAACACGGCTGTCCGGCCCGAACATGGCCCGCGACAGCCGGGCGCGCAGCCGCTGCGAGACGGTGACCCGGCGCCGTACGCCGTTGGCGTCGACGCGCCGGCCGATCTCGTACGGCGCCGGCTGCTCGTGCTGGGTGAGGGTGAACCGCTGGTCCTGCGCGAGGGGCTCGTGCACCTCGATGTACTCGCCGTGCGGCAGCCGTTTGATGGTGCCGGTCTCCCGGCCGTGCAGGACCTTCTCGCGGTCCCGGCGCTGAAGGCCCAGGCAGATCCGCTTGGTGAGGATGAAGGCGAGCACCGGCGCGACGAAGAACCCGATCCGGGCGAACCACGTGATGGCGTTGATCGACAGATGCAGATGCGTGGCGACGATGTCGTTGCCGCCGCCGATCAGGCACACGGCGTACAGGGTGAGCCAGGCGACGCCGAGCCCCGTGCGGACGGGGGCGTTGCGCGGCCGGTCGAGTATGTGGTGCTCGCGTCTGTCACCGGTGATCCAGGCCTCGACGAAGGGGTAGACGCCGATGGCGGCCAGGATCAGCGGGAACAGCGAGAACGGGATGAAGACGCCGAGGGCCAGTGTGTGCCCGAAGGCGTTGATCTCCCAGCCCGGCATCACCCGGATCAGGCCCTCGGAGAAGCCCAGGTACCAGTCGGGCTGGGCGCCGGTGGTGACCAGGTCGGGACGGTAGGGGCCGAACGCCCACACGGGGTTGATCTGCCCGACGCCGCCGAGGATCACCAGCACGCCGAAGACGAGGAAGAAGAAGCCGCCCGCCTTGGCCATGTAGACCGGCATGAAGGGCATTCCGACGACGGACTTCTCGTCGCGGCCGGGCCCCGGGTACTGGGTGTGCTTGTGGTAGAAGACCAGGATCAGATGGGCCACGACCAGCCCGAGCATGATGCCGGGCAACAGCAGCACATGGATCGGGAACAGCCGAGAGATGATGTCGTGCCCCGGGAACTCCCCGCCGAACAGGAAGAACGACAGATACGTGCCCACCACCGGGACCGACAGGATCGCGCCCTGCGCGAAGCGGATGCCGGTGCCGGAGAGCAGGTCGTCGGGGAGGGAGTAGCCGGTGAGACCGGTGATGATGCCGAGCATCAGCAGGGTCCAGCCGAACACCCAGTTGATCTCGCGCGGTTTGCGGTAGGCGCCGGTGAAGAACACCCGCATCATGTGCACGAGCATGCCGGCGACGAAGACCAGCGCGGCCCAGTGGTGGATCTGCCGGATCAGCAGACCGCCGCGCACATCGAAACTGATCTCCAGCGTGGACTCGAACGCCCGTGTCATCACGACGCCGTTGAGGGGCGTGTACGAGCCGTGGTAGACCACCTCGGCGGCGCTCGGCTCGAAGAACAGCGTGAGGTAGACGCCGGTGAGGATGAGCACGAGGAAGCTGTAGAGGCAGACCTCGCCCAGCATGAACGACCAGTGGTCGGGGAACACCTTGCGCAGATTGGCCTTGGCCAGCGCGTACACACCGAGCCGACCGTCGGCCCAGTCGGCGATCCGCTCGCCCCGGCCCGCGGGCGCCTCCCCCCGCACCGCCGTTCGTCCCGGTCGTGCGCCCTCGTCCATACGCCGCGTCGCCTCCCCGTCGGATCGACCACAGCCTGACACGGCGGGCCGCCGAAGCCAACGGTGCGAGCCGCGCCCGCGGGCCCGAACCGGCCTGGAGGGAACCGGAGTTGCCGAACGCCCGACGCCATGGCTCCGGGCCGGTCCGGTGGCGGCCGGCCTCGCGCGGGCGCCCCTGTCCGGCCGCGATCCGCACGCCGGTCCGCCCCGCCTCCGCCGCCGTACAGCGGCGTTCGCTATTTTGTTCGCCGCCGCCCCGCCGGCTCACCGTCCGTCCCATGCCCTTCGAGGAGCCGGCCGTGGAACCAGAGTCCACCGTCACCACCTGCTACCGCCACACCAAGGTCGAGTGCCATGTCCGCTGCACCCGCTGCGACCGGTACATATGCCCCGACTGCATGCGGGAGGCGGCCGTCGGCCACCACTGCCCGGAGTGCGTGAGGGAGGGTGCCCGCTCGGTACGGCAGGCGCGGACCGCGTTCGGCGGCCGGATCACCACCGTGCCCGCGGTGACGTACGCCCTGCTCGCGCTCAACGTCCTCGCCTATGTGGCCGAGTTGGTGCGGCCGGAGATCGTGGACCGGTTCGGGATGCTGGGCGCCGGCCTCGCCGGGCCGGACGGCGGGCACTACGTGTGGCAGGCGGTGCACCCGCCCGGCTTCTCGGCCGAGGGCGTCGTCGGCGGGGAGTGGTACCGCCTGCTGACCGGCGCCTTCCTCCATCTGCCGCCCACCGAGGGCACCTTCGGGATCCTGCACATCGTGATGAACATGGCCGTGCTGTGGAACCTCGGCCGGCAGATGGAGGCGCAGCTCGGCCCGCTCCGCTTCGCCGCCCTCTACCTGCTGTCCGCGCTCGGCGGTTCGGTCCTCGTCCTGCTGCTCGCCCCCGACTCCCTCACCGTCGGCGCGTCCGGCGCGCTGTTCGGCCTCGGCGCCGCGTACTACGTCGTCTCCCGCCGGCTGGGCGCCCACCTGAACCAGGTCAACCGCTTCATGGCGGGCCTGCTGCTGTGGCTGCTGATCTCGGCGGGCCTGACGTCCTGGCAGGGGCACCTCGGCGGGCTGCTGGCGGGCCTCGCGGTGACCGCGGCGTACGCCTACGCCCCCCGCGCACGGCGGTCCTGGGTGCAGGCGGGCGCCTGCGCCGGGCTGCTGGCGCTGCTCGTGGCCCTGGCGGTCTGGAAGGCCGCGGCCCTCGCCTGAGACATGCGACGGCGCCCGCCCAGCGTCCGGTCGGGGACTGGGGCGGGCGCCGTCCGCGTTCCGTACGCCGTTGTACGGGACGTTCGGTGCCGGATCAGACCGTCAGAGAGCGGTCCGTCGGGCGGATCGGGGCCGGCAGGTCGCTGGCACCGGTCAGGAAGCGGTCGACGCCGCGGGCGGCCGAGCGGCCCTCCGCGATCGCCCACACGATCAGGGACTGGCCGCGGCCGGCGTCACCGGCCACGAACACGCCCGGCACATTGGTCTGGAAGTCGGCGTCGCGGGCGACGTTGCCGCGCTCGTCCAGGTCCAGGCCGAACTGGTCGACCAGGCCGTTCTCCCGGTCGGGGCCGGTGAAGCCCATCGCGAGGGTGACCAGCTGGGCGGGGATCTTGCGCTCGCTGCCCGGCTGCGGCGTCGGGCGGCCGTCCACGAACTCCACCTCGGTGAGGTGCAGCCACTGGACGTTGCCCTCCTCGTCGCCCTCGAAGTGGGTCGTCGAGACGGAGTAGACCCGCTCGCCGCCCTCCTCGTGCGCCGAGGTCACCTTGTACAGCATCGGGAAGGTCGGCCACGGCTGCACGGCCGTGTTCCGCTCGTCGCCCGGGCGGGGCATGATCTCCAGCTGCGTCACGGAGGCCGCGCCCTGGCGGTGGGCGGTGCCCACGCAGTCGGCGCCCGTGTCGCCGCCGCCGATGACGACGACGTGCTTGCCCTCGGCCGAGATCGGCGCGGTGACGTAGTCGCCCTCCTGCACCTTGTTGGCCAGCGGCAGGTACTCCATCGCCTGGTGGATGCCGGTGAGTTCGCGGCCGGGGACCGGGAGGTCGCGGGCGGTGGTGGCGCCGGCGGCGATGACCACCGCGTCGTACCGCTTGCGCAGGTCGGTCGCCTTCAGGTCACGGCCGATCTCGATGCCGGTGCGAAAGCGGGTGCCCTCCGCGCGCATCTGCTCGATACGCCGGTTGATGTGCCGCTTCTCCATCTTGAACTCGGGGATGCCGTAGCGCAGGAGGCCTCCGACACGGTCCGCCCGCTCGTAGACGGCGACGGTGTGACCCGCCCGCGTCAGCTGCTGGGCGGCCGCCAGGCCCGCCGGGCCCGAGCCGATGACCGCGACCGTCTTGCCGGACAGGCGCTCGGGCGCCTGCGGGGCGACGTCACCGGTCTCCCACGCCTTGTCGATGATCGCCACTTCGACGTTCTTGATCGTGACGGCGGGCTGGTTGATGCCGAGGACGCACGCGGACTCGCACGGGGCCGGGCACAGACGGCCGGTGAACTCCGGGAAGTTGTTCGTGGCGTGCAGGCGCTCGGAGGCGGCGGCCCAGTCCTCGCGGTACGCGTAGTCGTTCCACTCGGGGATCAGGTTCCCGAGCGGACAGCCGTTGTGGCAGAACGGGATGCCGCAGTCCATGCACCGGCCGGCCTGCTTGCTGATGATCGGCAGCAGCGAGCCGGGGACGTAGACCTCGTTCCAGTCCTTGACGCGCTCCTCGACGGGACGGGACGTGGCGACCTCACGGCCGTGGTTCAAAAAGCCCTTCGGGTCAGCCATTGACCGCCGCCTCCATCATCTTCTCGGTGATCTCGGACTCGGAGAGACCGTCTCGCTCGGCGGCGTCCTTGGCGGCGAGCACTGCCTTGTACGTGCTGGGGATGATCTTGCTGAAGCGCTCCACGGACACGGCCCACTCCGCGAGGAGCTTCTCGGCGACCGTCGAACCGGTCTCCTCGGCGTGCCGGCGCACCGCGTCGTGCAGCCACTGCCGGTCGTCGTCCGACAGGGGCTCGATCGCGTCGAGGTTGCCGACGTTGACGTTGTCGCGGTTCAGGTCGACGACGTACGCGACTCCGCCGGACATACCGGCCGCGAAGTTGCGTCCCGTCTCACCGAGGACGACCGCGTGGCCGCCCGTCATGTACTCGCAGCCGTGGTCGCCCACGCCCTCGGAGACCACCAGCGCGCCGGAGTTGCGGACGCAGAAGCGCTCGCCGACCTTGCCGCGCAGGAACATCTCGCCGCCGGTCGCGCCGTAGGCGAGGGTGTTGCCCGCGATGACGCTGAACTCGGCGAGGTGGTCGGCGCCCCGGTCCGGGCGGACCACGATCCGGCCGCCGGACAGGCCCTTGCCGACGTAGTCGTTGGCGTCGCCCTCCAGGCGCAGCGTGACACCGCGCGGCACGAAGGCGCCGAAGGACTGGCCGGCGGAGCCGGTGAAGGTGACGTCGATGGTGTCGTCGGGCAGGCCTGCTCCGCCGAACTTCTTCGTCACCTCGTGGCCGAGCATCGTGCCGACCGTGCGGTTGATGTTGCGGATGGCGACCTGGGCGCGCACCGGCTGGGCGTCGGTGGCGCTGTCCGCGGCCAGGGCGTCGGCGGCGAGCTTGATCAGCTCGTTGTCGAGCGCCTTCTCCAGACCGTGGTCCTGCTCGACCACCTGGTGGCGCACGGCGCCCTCGGGCAGTTCGGGCACGTGGAACAGCGGCGCCAGGTCCAGGCCCTGTGCCTTCCAGTGGTCGACGGCCCGGGTGACGTCCAGCGTCTCGGCGCGGCCGACGGCCTCCTCGATGGAGCGGAAGCCCAGCTCCGCCAGGATCTCGCGGACCTCCTCGGCGATGAACCGGAAGTAGTTCACGACGAACTCGGCCTTGCCGGTGAAGCGGCTGCGCAGCGTCGGGTTCTGCGTGGCGATGCCGACCGGGCAGGTGTCCAGGTGGCAGACGCGCATCATGACGCAGCCGGACACGACGAGCGGCGCGGTCGCGAAACCGAACTCCTCGGCGCCGAGCAGCGCCGCGATCACGACGTCGCGGCCGGTCTTCAGCTGACCGTCGGTCTGGACGACGATCCGGTCGCGCAGGCCGTTCAGCAGCAGTGTCTGCTGGGTCTCGGCGAGACCCAGCTCCCAGGGGCCGCCGGCGTGCTTGAGCGACGTCAGCGGGGAGGCGCCCGTGCCGCCGTCGTGACCGGAGATGAGCACCACGTCGGCGTGCGCCTTGGACACACCCGCGGCGACCGTGCCGACGCCGACCTCGGAGACCAGCTTCACGTGGATCCGCGCCTGCGGGTTGGCGTTCTTCAGGTCGTGGATCAGCTGGGCCAGATCCTCGATGGAGTAGATGTCGTGGTGCGGCGGCGGGGAGATGAGCCCCACGCCCGGCGTCGAGTGCCGGGTCTTGGCCACCCACGGGTACACCTTGTGGCCGGGCAGCTGACCGCCCTCGCCGGGCTTGGCGCCCTGGGCCATCTTGATCTGGATGTCGTCGGCGTTGACGAGGTACTCGCTGGTCACACCGAACCGGCCGGAGGCGACCTGCTTGATCGACGAACGGCGCGCCGGGTCGTACAGGCGCTCCGGGTCCTCGCCGCCCTCACCGGTGTTGGACTTGCCGCCCAGCTGGTTCATGGCGATGGCGAGGGTCTCGTGCGCCTCCTTGGAGATGGAGCCGTACGACATGGCGCCGGTGGAGAACCGCTTGACGATCTCGGAGACCGGCTCGACCTCGTCGATCGGGATCGGCGGGCGGTCGGAGGTGAAGCCGAACATGCCGCGCAGCGTCATCAGCCGCTCGGACTGCTCGTTCACACGCTCGGTGTACTTCTTGAAGATGTCGTAGCGGCCGCTGCGCGTGGAGTGCTGGAGGCGGAAGACCGTCTCCGGGTCGAACAGGTGCGGCTCGCCCTCGCGGCGCCACTGGTACTCGCCGCCGATGTCCAGGGCGCGGTGCGCCGGGGCGATGCCGGAGGCCGGGTAGGCCTTGGCGTGCCGGGCGGCGACCTCCTGGGCGACGACGTCGATGCCGACGCCGCCGATCTTGGTGGCGGTGCCGTTGAAGTACTTCTCCACGAAGCCCTCGTCGAGGCCGACGGCCTCGAAGACCTGGGCGCCGCGGTAGGACGCGACCGTCGAGATGCCCATCTTGGACATCACCTTCAGGACGCCCTTGCCGAGGGCGTAGATCAGGTTGCGGATGGCCTGCTCGGGCTCCACGCCGGGCAGGAAGGTGCCCGCGCGGACCAGGTCCTCGACCGACTCCATCGCCAGGTAGGGGTTGACCGCGGCGGCGCCGTAGCCGATGAGCAGGGCGATGTGGTGGACCTCGCGGACGTCGCCGGCCTCGACCAGCAGGCCCACCTGGGTGCGCTGCTTGGTGCGGATGAGGTGGTGGTGGACGGCCGCGGTGAGCAGCAGCGACGGGATCGGAGCGTGCTCGGCGTCGGAGTGCCGGTCGGACAGGACGATCAGCCGGGCGCCGTTCTCGATGGCGGCGTCGGTCTCGGCGCAGATCTCCTCGATGCGCGCGGCGAGCGTGTCACCGCCGCCGCCGACCCGGTAGAGGCCGGAGAGGGTCGCGGCCTTCATGCCGGGCATGTCGCCGTCGGCGTTGATGTGGATGAGCTTGGCCAGCTCGTCGTTGTCGATCACCGGGAAGGGCAGGACGACGCTGCGACAGGACGCGGCCGTCGGCTCCAGCAGGTTGCCCTGCGGGCCGAGGGACGAGCGCAGGGACGTCACCAGCTCCTCGCGGATCGCGTCCAGCGGCGGGTTGGTGACCTGCGCGAACAGCTGGGTGAAGTAGTCGAACAGCAGCCGCGGGCGCTCCGAGAGGGCGGCGATCGGCGAGTCGGTGCCCATCGAGCCGATCGGCTCGGCGCCGGACTTGGCCATCGGCGCGAGGAGGACGCGCAGCTCCTCCTCGGTGTAGCCGAAGGTCTGCTGGCGGCGGGTGACCGAGGCGTGCGTGTGCACGATGTGCTCACGCTCGGGCAGGTCGGACAGCTCGATCTCGCCGGCCTCCAGCCACTCCTCGTACGGCATCTGCGCCGCGAGCCCGGCCTTGATCTCGTCGTCCTCGATGATCCGGTGCTCGGCGGTGTCGACGAGGAACATCCTGCCGGGCTGGAGACGGCCCTTGCGGACGACCTTCGCGGGGTCGATGTCCAGGACGCCGACCTCGGAACCGAGGACGACCAGGCCCTCGTCGGTGACCCAGTAGCGGCCGGGGCGCAGTCCGTTGCGGTCGAGGACCGCGCCGACCTGGGTGCCGTCGGTGAAGGTGACGCAGGCCGGGCCGTCCCAGGGCTCCATCATCGTGGAGTGGTACTGGTAGAAGGCGCGCCGGGCCGGGTCCATGGAGTCGTGGTTCTCCCACGCCTCCGGGATCATCATCAGCACCGCGTGCGGAAGCGAGCGGCCGCCCAGGTGCACCAGTTCCAGCACCTCGTCGAAGGACGCGGAGTCGGAGGCGTCGGGGGTGCAGATCGGGAAGACCCGCTCCAGCTTCTCCGGGGAGCCGAACAGCTCGGACTTGAGCTGGGACTCGCGGGCCACCATCCAGTTGCGGTTGCCCTTGACCGTGTTGATCTCGCCGTTGTGGGCGACGAAGCGGTACGGGTGGGCCAGGGGCCACGACGGGAACGTGTTGGTGGAGAACCGGGAGTGCACGAGCGCGATCGCGGAGGCGAACCGGCGGTCGGACAGGTCCGGGAAGAAGGGCTCCAGCTGGCCGGTGGTCAGCATGCCCTTGTAGACGATGGTCCGCGCCGACAGCGACGGGAAGTAGACGCCGGCCTCGCGCTCGGCGCGCTTGCGCAGCACGAAGGCCTTGCGGTCCAGGGCGAGTCCGGTCACGGGGGTCGCGGAGCCGTCGGCCACGAAGATCTGCCGGAAGGCGGGCATCGTGGAGCGGGCGGCGGCGCCGAGCAGTTCGGGGGCGACGGGGACGTCGCGCCAGCCGAGAACGCTGAGGCCTTCCTCGGCGGCGATCGTCTCGATCCGTGAGACGGACTCGGTCGTCCCGTCCTCCGGCAGGAAGGCGATGCCTACGGCGTAGGCGCCTGCCTCGGGCAGCTGGAATTCGGCCACCTCGCGGAAGAAGGCGTGGGGCACCTGGGACAGGATGCCGGCGCCGTCTCCGGAGTCCGGCTCGGAGCCTGTGGCCCCGCGGTGCTCGAGGTTGCGCAGAACCGTGAGCGCCTGCTCGACCAGCGCATGGCTCGCCTCGCCGGTGAGGGTGGCCACGAAGCCGACGCCACAGGCGTCACGCTCGTTGCGGGGGTCGTACATACCCTGAGCAGCAGGGCGAGCATCCATGAACGACCAGTTCTGGCCATTCGCGGACTGCTGGGACGGCTGGCGCGGCGAACGCATCGGCTCTCCCGTCGTCGTCATGTGGCGGTGGGTCCTCCCAGGCCGCTGAGCTCTGGGGGAAGGTGCCGAGGGACGACGTTGGCCCTCTGCTGGATCTGCGATCAGATCAAAATTTCGTGCAGGTTACATGATGGGGCGGCTCTCGGGAACTGGATACTCCGTTCCAGTATGCGGACGCCGAGGGTAGCGGCGAACACCGCACCAAAGGCGGGGAGGTATGGGGACCGAAGCGGACAGATCCTTGTCCGGCGGACCGGGGGAGGGAGCGGCGGCATCGTCGCCCCGCGGCAGCACGGCAGGCCTCATTGCCCACAGCGCTTACGGCTCATGCCCCGCCGTCAAGCGTTCGAAACCAGCGGGTAACGGCTACTTATGCGGCCCATCGCATAAGTCCCGGGTCAACTATCCTACGGCCGTCCCGAAGAAGCTGCCCAGGGCGTACGTCACACCGGCCGCCGCGCCGCCCAGCGCGAGTTGCCGCAGACCGCTGTACCACCAGCTCCGGGCCGTCACCCTGGCCACCACGGCACCGCAGCCGAAGAGGCCGAGCAGCGCCAGCAGCACGGCGGGCCACAGCACGGTCGCGCCCAGCAGATAGGGAAGCACGGGCAGCAGGGCGCCCAGCGCGAACGACCCGAACGACGACACCGCGGCCACCAGCGGCGACGGCAGGTCGCCGGGGTCGATGCCCAGCTCCTCGCGGGCGTGTATCTCCAGGGCCTGCTCGGGGTCCTTCGAGAGCTGTCGGGCGACCTCCCGGGCCAGGGCCGGCTCCACGCCCCGCGTCTCGTAGAGCCGGGCGAGCTCGGCCTCCTCGTCCTTCGGGTGCTTGCGCAGCTCGCGGCGCTCGACGTCCAGTTCGGCCTCGACGAGCTCGCGCTGCGAGGCCACGGAGGTGTATTCACCGGCGGCCATCGAGAAGGCGCCTGCGGCGAGTCCGGCGAGACCGGCCAGGACGACGGTCTGCTGGCCGGCCGCTCCGCCGGCGACGCCGCTCATCAGCGCGAGGTTGGAGACCAGGCCGTCCATCGCCCCGAAGACGGCGGGGCGCAGCCAGCCGCCGTTGACGTCACGGTGCGTGTGGTTGTCGCGGTGCGCCTCGTGCAGCGTCGCCTCGGTCTCGATGATGGCCATACCGGTCCCCCAGGTAGTCAATTTGGACGTGTTCTACTCTTCGACAACACCCAGGCTATGCCTCGCATTTCCATGACGCCAGCAAGGAAAGGCTGGGCTAACCTGCGGCTTTACCCTTTTTTGCTCATCCGTTGGCGATCATGCTCAAATGTCGTCCGGGTGATGCTGAGGCACCTGAGGCTGTGCGGCCGACCGCACCGGGGACAGTTCCGCTGAGGGTTCCGCGCCCTGAGAGGTGCCTCCGCCGAGGCCCGCGGGCGCCCTGAGGGAGAACCCCGAGAGGAGACCTCGATGACATCGGTCGCCTGCGTTCCCTCGGTCCCGGCCCCCGAAGACGCCCCGGACCTGCGCGAGCGTGCCCGCGGCGCCCTGCTCGGCCTGGCCGTCGGCGACGCCCTCGGGGCACCCGCCGAGAACCTGAAACCCTCCGAGATCCGGGCCCGCTGGGGCCGTATCACCGGATTCGTGGTCGACGACCCCGCGGGCACGGACGACACCGAGTACGCGATCTTCTCCGGTCTGCTGCTGGCCCGGCACGGCAGCGCCCTCACCGCCGCGCATGTCGAGGCCGCCTGGCACGCCCTGATCGCCGACCGCGCCGAGGGCCCCTTCCGCGGCGCCGGATTCAGCGAACGCGGCACCCTGGAGAACCTGCGCCGCGGCCTGGCCGCGCCCATCTCCGCACAGCACCGCCACGCCTGGAGCGACGGGCTCGCCATGCGCGCGGCGCCGTTCGGCGTGTTCGCGGCGGGCCGCCCCACCGAGGCGGCCCGGCTGGTCGCGGTCGACGGGGCGGTCAGCCACGAAGGGGAGGGCATCTACGGCGGCCAGGCGGTCGCGGCCGGAGTCGCCGCGGCCATGGCGGGAGCCCCGACCGTGGCGGTCGTCGCCTCGGCGCTGGCGGTCGTCCCGGACGACTCCTGGACCGCCCGCTCGCTGCGCAGGGCCGTCGCCGTCGCCCACCGGGGCGAACGCGCGGTGCGCTCCGCGGTGGTCATCGGCGGCTACCCCTGGACGGACCTGGCGCCCGAGGCGGTCGCCCTGGCGTTCGGCGCGTACGCGGCCGCCGACGGCGACTTCCGGGCCGCCGTCCTCACCGCCGTCAACATGGGCCGCGACGCCGACACCACGGCCGCGGTCGCCGGCGCGCTGGCCGGTGCGACACGGGGCGTGGGCGCCATCCCGGCCGAGTGGGCGGCGGCCGTCGGACCGGCCCGGGGCAGCTGCCTGCCCGCGATGGCGGGGCACCACGTGCTGGAGGTCGCCGATCTGCTGACCGCTCGGGAGGACCCGGTGCGCGACGGCGACCGGGCACCGCACGGCGGCCCCGCGGCGCGCCTCGAACCCGTACCCGCCGATCTCCCGCGCGGCGACGCCCGCCCGCCCGCCGACCCGGCGGCCTACGTCCTCACCGCCCCCGAGGACGAGGTGCAGGCGTGAGCGGCCGGATCGAGGGCCTGCTGCTGGGGCTGGCCGCGGGCGACGCCGCCGGCTGGCCGGCCGCCCGGCACCGGGCGGCCCGGATGCCCGAGTGGACCCGGCGCCTGACCCGCGAACTGGACACCTTCGCCGAGCACAACGCGACCACCACCCTGCCGGTGCCGATCGCCCTCAACCAGCCCCCGGAACCCCTGCGCCTCGGCCCCTCCGACGACGCCGAGTGGGCCGTCTTCGCCGCCGAGGCGGTGCTGCGGGCCGGTGACGACAGCACGCTCGGCGATCTCAGCAGGGAACGCCGCATACGCGCCGCCATCGACCTGACCTGGAGCGCCGTCGCCAGCGAAGTGGCCGCCGCGGCCGAACGCGCGCCCGAGGTGGAGTCCGCCGTACTGCCGCTGCGCGCCCGTATCTCGGTCCGGGCCGGACTCGGCAACCTCGCCGCCGGCCTGCGCCCGCCCGCCACCGGCCACGACAACCCGCACTACTTCGACGACGCGGCCTGCGTCCGGGCCGCCGTCCTGGCCGTCGCGCACCGCGGCGACCCCGCCCTCGCCGCCTCCCTCGCCGAGTTCGACGCCCGCTACACGCAGGACGGCGACGGAGTGCACGGCGCCCGCGCGACGGCCGCCGCGGTGGCGCTCGCGCTGGCCGGCGCCGAGCCGGGCGCGTGTGTGACGGCCGCGCTCGCCGAGCTGCCCGAGAACACGGAGATCGGCCGCAACACACGGCACGCGCTGCGGCTGGCGTCCGACACCGACAGCGCGTTCGCCCTGGTCCCCCTGCTGGAGCACCAGATCGTCGACCACGTCTACAGCTACGGCATCGCCGCCGCCGAGACGGTCCCGGTCGCCCTCGCCCTCACGCTCGCCTCGAACGGCCGGATCGGCGAGGCGGTGCCCGCCGCGGCCTGTCTGTCCCGGGTCGCGGACTCGGCGCCCGCGCTCGCGGGCGCCCTGACCGGCGCGCTCGGCGGCGGCGCGGCGATCCCGGCCGCCTGGCGCGACACCTGCCGCACCCTGTCCGGGTGCGTCCTGCCCCGCCTCACCGGCACCGACCTGGTGGAACTCGCCGGACTCCTGGAAGCCGCGCAACCGGCCCCACCAGGAGGATGATTCGGGGCATGACGCCCATGGGACAACAAAAAGCGGCAGCCACCCTGCATGAACGGATCACCGGCGCCCTGGTCGGCGCGGCCGTCGGCGACGCCCTCGGCGGGCCGGTCGAGGGCTATTCCCCCGACCGGATCGTCGAACGCCACGGCGGCCGCGTCCACGGCGTCGTCGGTCCCTGGAACGGCGACGACTGGCGGACCGCCCGTCCCATCGCGCCGTACCACAAGGGCGACGGCCACGTCACCGACGACACCTTGATGACGCACGCGCTGGTCCGGGTCTACGCCCGGGTCCGCGACCACCTCGACGCCTACGCGATCGCCGACCACCTGGTCCCCGACCTGATGACGACCCCGCGCTGGATCCCCGAACTGGAGGCGGAGGCACTGCCCCTCCAGCGGATCTTCCTGGCGGAGAAATGGCTGGTGGCCCGGCTCCACTACGGCCACGTCGATCCACGCGAGGCCGGCGTCGGCAACATCGTCAACTGCGGTGCCGCCATGTACACGGCCCCGGTCGGACTGGTGAACGCGGCCAACCCGGCGGGCGCGTACACCGAGGCGCTCGACATCGCGGGCGCCCACCAGTCGTCGTACGGCCGCGAGGCGGCGGGCGTCTTCGCGGCGGCGGTGGCGGCGGCGTGCACGCCCGGGGCGACACCGGACTCGGTGGTGGCCGCCGCCCTGGAGCTGGCGAAGGACGGCACGCGGGCCGCGATCGAGCGGGTCTGCGACGTCGCGCGCGGGTACACGGACTTCGAGTCGGCCCTGACGCCGCTGCGGGAAGCGGTCGCCCCCTACGACACGGTGGGCCCCGACTACCGGGCGCCGTCGCTGGGCGCCCGCCGCCCCTCCCGCCTCCACTCCATCGAGGAACTCCCCATCGCCCTGGGCATGGTGGTCGTGGCCCGCGGCGACTACCGGCACGCGGTGCTGGGCTCGGTCAACTACGGCCGCGACTGCGACTCCATCGCCACGATGGCGGGCGCCCTGGCCGGCGCCCTGGGCTCACCGGTCCCGGCGGAGTGGTCGAAGACCGTGGCGGAGGCGAGCCGGCTCGATCTGCACGAGCCCGCCGACACCCTCACCGCGGTCACCGGGGAGATCTTCCGGCGGGATCAGGACCGGCGCCGCACCCACGAGCGGTTGTTCGCCGCGCTGGGAGGCACCGGATGCTCCGACTGACCTGGGTCCAGCCGGAGGACCTGATCGGCCACGAGATCCGCCAGGCCCACGAGGACGGCCGGGAGCCCACGGCGATCGCGAGACGGTGGCGGGCCGCGGGCGGCCGGGAGGCACCGGAGCGGGCGGGCGCGTCCGCCGGACCCGCCACCCGCTACCTGCGGCAGCTGGCCGAGGACCTGCTGGACGAACTGGCCGACCTGCCGAGCCGGTCGGCGGAGCACGAACCGACCTGCCTGGAGCGGATCAGGGCGCTGTGCCCGGACTGGCCCGCCGCCACGGCACCCCGCCCCCCGGCCCGCCAGGAGTCCCGGCTGCACGCCGCCTGGCTGGGCCGGGCCGTCGGCTGCCTGCTGGGCAAACCCGTCGAGAAGCTCCCGCTGGACGCCATCCGCCGACTCGCCCGGTCGGCCGGCAACTGGCCCCTCCACACCTACTTCACCGCACGCGGAGTCCCCCCGTCCCTGCTCGAAGCCCACCCCTGGAACCGCCGCTCGGCCCCCACCTCCCTCGCCGAGAACATCGACGGCATGCCCGAGGACGACGACCTCAACTACCCCCTGCTCAACCTCCTGCTGCTGCAGCGCCGCGGCAGGGCCTTCACCACCGCCGACGTGGCGGGCCTGTGGCTGGCCGAACTCCCCGCCGGCCGCACCTTCACCGCCGAACGCGTCGCGTACCGCAACCTCCTCTGCGGCATCGAACCCCCGCACACCGCCCGCCACCGCAACCCCTTCCGCGAATGGATCGGCGCGCTGATCCGCGCCGACGTCCACGGCTGGACCAACCCGGGCGACCCCGCCTCCGCCGCCGGACAGGCCCACCGCGACGCCGCCCTCACCCACACCGCGAACGGCGTCTACGCGGCGATGTTCACCGCCGCGGTCATCGCGACCGCGGCCGGCGGCACCGCCGACGTCCACGCCTGCCTGCGCACCGGCCTCACCGTCGTCCCGCCGCGCTCACGCCTGGCCCTGGCCGTCCGGGACGCCGTCCGACTGGCCCGGTCCCACGAGGACTTCGACACGGTCGTGGACGAACTCCACACCCGCCACCGCGCACTGCACTGGGTGCACGCCGTCCCCAACACCGCTCTGATCGCCGCCGCACTCACCCACGCGGACGGCGACTTCACCGGCTCCGTCTGCCGTGCGGTGTCCGGCGGCTGGGACACCGACTCCAACGGCGCCACCGCCGGCGGCGTCGCCGCCCTGCTGGCCGGCTCACCCACCGCTCTGCCCGAGCGCTGGACCGCCCCGCTGAAGAACCGCCTGGCCACCTCCGTCGGAGACTTCGACGGCACCGGCTTCGACGCCCTGGCCCACCTCACCCACCTGGAGGCCGGCCGCCCATGACCCACATCGCCGTGCTCGGCAGCACGAACATGGACCTCGTCGCCTACGTCGAACAGGCCCCGCGGCGCGGAGAGACGGTGACCGGACGGGAGTTCCGCACGGTCCCCGGCGGCAAGGGCGCCAACCAGGCGATCGCCGCCGCCCGGGCCGGCGCGACCGTCTCGATGATCGGCGCGGTCGGTGACGACGCCTTCGGCACCAAGCTGCGCTCCGCCCTCCAGGACTCCGGCGTCGACACCGGCCGGCTGCGCACCGTCGCCGGCCCCTCCGGCACCGCGCACATCGTGGTGGACGACGGCGGCGGCAACGCGATCGTGGTCGTCCCCGGCGCCAACGGCACCGTCGACCGCCTCGCCCCCGCCGACGACGCCGTGATCGCCTCCGCCGACGTACTGCTCCTTCAGCTGGAGATCCCGCTGACCGCCGTCGTCGCCGGCGCCCGGGCCGCTCGCGCACACGGCATCCGTACGGTCCTCACCCCCGCGCCCGCCCGGCCGCTGCCGCCCGAACTGCTCGCCGCCGTCGACCTGTTGGTGCCCAACGAGCACGAGGCCGCCGACCTCACCGGCCTGACCGACCCGCGCGAGGCGGCCGGCGCCCTGCTCGCCCAGGTCCCCGAGGTGGTCGTCACCCTCGGTTCGGCGGGCTGTCTGCACGTCGCCCGGAACACCGAGCCGCAGACCCTGACCGCGCCGCGGGTCACCGCCGTGGACTCCACCGGCGCCGGCGACACCTTCGTCGGCGCGCTCGCGGTGGCCCTCGGCGAGCACCGTCCGATGCGGGAGGCGCTCACCTGGGCCGCCGCCGCAGCGGCCCTGTCCGTCCAGCGGGCCGGCGCCTCCGCTTCCATGCCCTACCGCTCCGAGATCGAGGCACTGTGCACGACATGAGCACCCCACCCCTGACCGGCCGGCGCGTGCTCGACCTGGCCACCCTGTTCGCCGGCCCCCTCGCCGCCACCCTGCTCGGCGACTTCGGCGCGGAGGTCATCAAGGTCGAGCACCCCACCCGGCCCGACCCCTCCCGCGGCCACGGTCCGTCCAAGGACGGCGTCGGACTGTGGTGGAAGATCCTCGGCCGCAACAAGCGCGCCATCACCCTCGACCTCTCCAAGCCCGGCGGACGCGCCACGCTGCTCGCTCTCGCCGCCACGGCGGACGTCGTGATCGAGAACTTCCGCCCCGGCACCCTGGAGAAATGGGACCTGGGCTGGCCGGAGCTGTCGGCCGCCAACCCCCGGCTGGTGCTGGCCCGCGTCACGGCATTCGGCCAGTTCGGCCCGTACGCGCACCGCCCCGGCTTCGGCACCCTCGCCGAGGCGATGAGCGGCTTCGCCGCGATCACCGGCGAGCCGGACGCGCCCCCGACCCTGCCGCCCTTCGGTCTGGCCGACTCGATCGCCGGGCTGGCGACGGCGTACGCGGTGCTGACCGCGCTCGCCGCCCGGGACCGCGACGGCACGGGCCAGGTCGTCGACATGGCGATCATCGAACCGATCCTGACGGTGCTCGGGCCCCAGCCGACCTGGTACGACCAGCTGGGCCACATCCAGCCGCGGACCGGCAACCGCTCCCAGAACAACGCCCCGCGCAACACGTACCGCACCGCCGACGGCACCTGGGTCGCGGTCTCGACCTCGGCGCAGTCGATCGCGGAACGCGTGATGTGCCTGGTCGGCCGGCCGGATCTGATCGACGAACCGTGGTTCGCCACCGGCGCCGACCGGGCCCGCCACGCCGACGTCCTCGACAAGGCGGTGGGCGACTGGATCGCCCTCCGGGGCCGCGACGAGGTCCTGGCGGCGTTCGAGAAGGCGGAGGCCGCGGTGGCCCCGGTGCAGGACGTACGGGACGTGATGACCGACCCCCAGTACGCGGCCCTCGACACGGTCACCACCGTCGACGACCCCGAACTCGGGCCGCTGCGCATGCAGAACGTGCTCTTCCGGCTCTCCGCCACCCCCGGTGCGATCCGCTGGGCGGGCCGCCCGCACGGCGCCGACACGGACGAGGTGCTCACCGAACTGGGCCTGACCCCCGACCGGTTGACGGCGCTGCGCGCGGAGGGCGCACTGTGATCCCGCTGACCTGGCTCTACGCGCCCGGCGACCGTCCGCACGTGGTCCACAAGGCCCTCGCCTGCGGTGCCGACGTCGTGGTGATCGACCTGGAGGACGCCGTCGCGCCGGACCGCAAGGACTACGCGCGCGCGGCCACGGCCGAACTGCTCACCGAGCCCCAGCCGGTCCCCGTCCATGTCCGCGTCAACACGGTGGGCACCCCCTGCGGGGCGGCCGACCTGACGGCCGTCGCCGCCCTGCCGGGTGTCTCGGGACTGCGGCTGCCCAAGGTGACCTCGCCCCGGCAGATCGTGCACGTGGCCGAGTCCACGGCCGAGCGCGTACCGGAGCTGTTCGCCCTGCTGGAGACGGCACCGGCCATCGAGCACGCCTTCGAGATCGCCCGCGCCCACCCGTCCCTGCGCGGCATCGCGCTGGGCGAGGCGGATCTCCGGGCCGACCTGGGGGTCCGCGACGACAGCGGCCTCGACTGGTCCCGCTCCCGGGTCGTCGTCGCCGCCCGCGCGGCGGACCTGCCCCCGCCGCCGCAGTCCGTCCACCCGGACACCCGCGACCTCGACGGCCTGGCGGCGAGCTGTGCCCACGGCCGGGCGCTGGGCTTCGTGGGGCGCGCCGCCATCCACCCCCGGCAGCTCCCGGTCATCGAGCGGGCCTATCTGCCCACGGCGCGGGAGGTCGAACAGGCCGAGACGATCATCAAGGCAGCGACCGAGTCGCCCGGTGCCCAGGCCCTGCCCGACGGCACCTTCATCGACGCGGCCGTGGTGGCGGCGGCGCAGCGGACGCTGTCCCTGACCCGCAGGCACTGAGTCCCGCACCCGCCACGACACACGACGAGGGCGCCCGGATCGCTCCGGGCGCCCTCGTCGGTACTGTGCGCGCTGCGGCGGTCAGGACTTCTTCGCGGACCCGGCCCCGTCCTCGGCCTTCGTGTCGCCCGCGCCGCCGGACTTCGCCCCGGCGTCGGCCTTCACGTCGGCGTCGGACTCGCCGTCCGCCTCGGCCTTCCCGTCCGCGTCGTCGCCGGTCTTCGTGTCGGCGGCGTCGCCGGTGGCGGCGGAGTCGTCGGTGGCGCCGGTCCTGTCGCCGTCACCGGAGTCCCCGTCGACCGCGGCGGGCTCCACCACGGCCTCCCGGCCCGGCCGCTTCTTCGCCGACAGCACGATGTAGAGCACGGCGAGCAGGAAGACGACCAGCGCGGTCCAGTTGTTCAGCCGCAGGCCCAGGATGTGGTGGGCGTCGTCGACGCGCATGTACTCGATCCAGAACCGGCCGGCGCAGTACGAGGCGACGTACAGCGCGAAGGCGCGGCCGTGGCCGAGCTTGAAGCGGCGGTCCGCCCAGATCACCAGCAGCGCGACACCGATGCACCACAGGGACTCGTACAGGAACGTCGGGTGGTAATAGCCCGGCACCCGGCCGTCGACCGTGGACGTGATGTGCACCGCCCACGGCAGGTCGGTCGCCCGGCCGTACAGCTCCTGGTTGAACCAGTTGCCCCAGCGGCCGATCGCCTGGGCCAGCGCGATACCGGGGGCGACGGCGTCGGCGTAGGCGGGCAGCGGGATGCCGCGGCGGCGGCAGCCGATCCACGCGCCCACGGCGCCGAACGCGATGGCGCCCCAGATGCCGAGGCCGCCCTCCCAGATCTTGAAGGCGTCCACCCAGTCACGGCCCTCGCTGAAGTACAGCTGGTAGTCCGTGATCACGTGGTAGAGCCGGCCGCCGACCAGTCCGAACGGCACCGCCCAGACCGCGATGTCGGCGACCGTCCCGGACCGGCCCCCGCGGGCGATCCAGCGCTTGTTGCCGAGCCAGACGGCCACGAAGACACCGATGATGATGCAGAACGCGTAGCCGCGCAGCGGAACGGGGCCGAGGTACAGCACCCCGCGCGACGGGCTGGGAATGTAGGCAAGTTCCATGGCAAGAACGACGCTACCGTGCCGGACGCGCCCGACGGCGGGCGGCCCGGCTACGGGTCCATAACAGGCTGAGGCCGGGGCCTCAGCCCTGCGCGGCCTCCTGCACCTGCTGCTTGAGCTTCTCGGGGGTCATCTTCTGGTCCTGGAAGATGTTGGTGCCGTTGAGCAGAACGGTCGGCGTGCCCGAGAAACCGCCCTTGGTGAAGGCCTCGGCGGACTTGGCGACCCAGCTGTTGTGCGTGCCGTCCTCGACGCACTTGCGGAAGGCCGGCGTGTCCAGGCCGTCGACCTTGCCGGCCAGCTCGATCAGCCGGGCGTTGTCCGCGAAGGCGTCGTCGGTCTCCGGCGGCTGGTTGTCGTACAGCACGTCGTGGTATTCGGTGAACTTGCCGACGTCCTGGGCGCAGGCTGCGGCGTTCGCCGCGTTGCGGGAGCCGGTGCCGCCGAGGTTGCCGTCGATGATCGTGGCAAGGCGGTACTCCGCCCTGAGCTGACCGCCCTTCGTCAGCTCGTGGATCACCGGGCGGTACGTCGTCTCGAAGGACTTGCAGGCCGGGCAGCGGAAGTCCTCCCAGATCGTGAGCGTGGACCTGGCGTCGTCCTTGCCGACCGGGATGACGAGGTTGTCCTCGCCGTTCGCCCCCGAGGGGGCCACGACCGGGCCCGCGCTCTCGTCGCCCTCGTCCTTGCCGGCGTTCGCGGCGACGACGCCGATCACCGCCGCCAGGCCCAGGACGCAGACGACGGCCGCGCCCACCACCAGCGCCCGCCTGCGCTTGTCCGCGGACTTCTGCTTCTCGCGCTCGACCGCCAGCCGCTCCCGGGCGGTGCGCTTTCCGTCACGGTTCTTCTCGCTCACACCCCGCAGAACGAACCGGGGAGGCACACCGCGCCTCCCCGGTCCCAGGTCCACTCGTTCGAGTGACCGAATATTCCGCTGTGCGTGCCCGCGCTACGCCTGTCCGCGCACGCCCGCGGCCAGCTCGCCCGCGAGCGCGCGCACGGCCTCGACACCCGCCGGGTGGTCGGGGGCGTCCAGCATCCGCTTGACGAAGGCGGAGCCGACGATCACGCCGTCGGCGAAGCCGGCCACCTCGGCGGCCTGGGCGGCGTCGGAGACACCGAGACCGACGCAGACCGGCAGGTCGGTGGCGGCGCGGGTGCGCTCCACCAGGTCCTCGGCCTGCGCACCGACCGACGCGCGAGTGCCGGTGACGCCCATCAGGGACGCGGCGTACACGAAGCCGCTGCCGACCTCGGTGATCTCGGCGAGCCGCTTGTCCTTGCTGCTGGGCGCGACGACGAACACCGTCGCGAGGCCGTGCTTCTCGGCGTGCTCGCGCCACAGCGCCGACTCCTGCACGGGCAGGTCGGGCAGGATGCAGCCGGCGCCGCCGGCCGCGGCCAGCTCGGCGGTGAAGCGCTCGACGCCGTAGCGGTCCACGGGGTTCCAGTACGTCATGACGAGGACCGGCTTGCCGGTGGCCTCGTGGGCCTCGCGGACCGTCCGCATCACGTCGGCGATCCGGACGCCGCCGCGCAGCGCGATGTCGTCGGCGGTCTGGATGACCGGGCCGTCGAGGACCGGGTCGCTGTGCGGCAGCCCGACCTCCATGACGTCGGCGCCGCCGTCGAGGACGGCCTTGATCGCCTCGATGCCGCCGGTCACGGTCGGGAAGCCGGCCGGAAGGTAGGCGATGAGGGCGGCGCGGCCCTCGGCCCTCGCCGCGGCGAGGGTGTCGTTCAACAGCTGGATGTTGCCGCTCACTTGGCGTCCCCCTCGATCTCGGCGGTCTCGGTGTCCGCGTCGGCGGCGACCTCGGCGTCGGTGTCGTACAGGCCGAAGTAGCGGGCGGCGGTGTCCATGTCCTTGTCCCCGCGGCCGGACAGGTTGACCACGATCAGCCCGTCCGTGCCCAGCTCCCGGCCGACCTCCAGGGCGCCGGCGAGCGCGTGCGCGCTCTCGATGGCCGGGATGATCCCCTCGGTGCGCGACAGCAGGCGCAGCGCCTGCATGGCCGCGTCGTCGGTGACCGCCCGGTACTCGGCGCGGCCGGTGTCCTTGAGGTAGGAGTGCTCGGGTCCGATGCCGGGGTAGTCCAGACCGGCCGAGATCGAGTACGGCTCGGTGATCTGGCCCTCGTCGTCCTGGAGGACGTAGGAGCGCGAACCGTGCAGGATGCCGGGCTCGCCGGCGGTCAGCGTCGCCGCGTGCTCGCCGGACTCGACGCCGTGCCCGGCGGGCTCGCAGCCGATGAGGCGGACGTCCGCGTCGGGGATGAAGGCGTGGAAGAGGCCGATGGCGTTGGAGCCGCCGCCGACGCAGGCGATGGCGGCGTCCGGGAGCCGGCCGGCCCGCTCCAGCAGCTGGCGTCGTGTCTCCACGCCGATGACGCGGTGGAAGTCGCGGACCATGGCGGGGAAGGGGTGCGGTCCGGCGACGGTGCCGAACAGGTAGTGGGTGTGGTCGACGTTGGCGACCCAGTCGCGGAAGGCCTCGTTGATGGCGTCCTTCAGCGTCCGGCTGCCGGACTTCACGGCGATGACCTCGGCGCCGAGCATGCGCATCCGGGCCACGTTGAGGGCCTGTCGCCGGGTGTCGATCTCGCCCATGTAGATCGTGCACTCCAGGCCGAACAGCGCGCAGGCCGTGGCCGTGGCCACGCCGTGCTGGCCGGCGCCGGTCTCGGCGATGACCCGGGTCTTGCCCATGCGCCTGGTCAGCAGGGCCTGCCCGAGCACATTGTTGATCTTGTGGGAGCCGGTGTGGTTGAGGTCCTCCCGCTTGAGGAAGACGCGGGCGCCGCCGGCGTGCTCGGCGAACCGGGGCACCTCGGTCAGGGCACTGGGGCGCCCGGTGTAGTCGACGAGCAGTTCGTCGAGCTCGCGCGCGAACTCGGGGTCGGACTTCGCCTTGTCGAACTCGACGGCGACCTCGTCCACGGCGGCGACGAGCGCCTCCGGGATGAACTTGCCGCCGAACGCGCCGAAGTAGCCCTCGGCGCTGGGCACCTGACCGATGGGATCAGGAAGGAAGAACTCGCTGGGCATGCGGAAACCTCACGGTGAGTGTGTGGATCGACACTGTTCGCCGTGGGGGCGGGGACGGTTCCGCGGCAGCGGACCGCTGTGGACTAGCCGCGCGTTTCCCCGCGCCCCCCGAGGGGGCGCTGCCATCGCCGGCCGTTGACCTGTCCCGGTTCGTCGCCGATCACGTACCGCACCCGGCGTCCGTGGACCCGGCGCGCGGGCGCACGGCAGCCGCGAGGCCGGCAGCCGCGGGCCAGGCGCGCGTACGGGTCCCTGGTCGCCAGGGTGGTCGGGACGGTCATCGGCACAAGCCTAGCGGGAGTCAGCCGCGCCCCTGGCGCAGCGCCGGGTGCGCGCCCGCCGCCACCAGGTCGGAGACGGCCGTCCTCGGGTCGCGGCCGGTGACGAGGGACTCGCCGACCAGGACCGCGTCGGCCCCGGCGTTGGCGTACGCGATGAGGTCGTGCGGGCCCCGGATGCCGGACTCGGCGATCTTGATGACGCCCTCCGGGATCTCCGGCGCGACCCGCTCGAAGGTGCCGCGGTCGACCTCCAGCGTCTTGAGGTTGCGCGCGTTGACCCCGATGAGCTTGGCGCCGGCGTCCACCGCGCGGTCGACCTCGTCCTCGTCGTGCACCTCGACGAGCGGCGTGAGCCCGATGGACTCCGCCCGCTCGATGAGGGACTCCAGCGCGGCCTGGTCGAGCGCGGCGACGATCAGCAGCGCGAGGTCGGCGCCGTAGGCACGGGCCTCCCAGAGCTGGTACGAGGTGACGATGAAGTCCTTGCGCAGGATGGGGATGTCCACGCGGGAGCGAACCGCCTCCAGGTCCGCCAGGGAGCCGCCGAAGCGGCGCTGTTCGGTGAGGACGGAGATGACGGCGGCGCCGCCCGCCTCGTAGTCGGCCGCGAGGCCGGCCGGGTCGGCGATCGCCGCCAGCGCACCCTTGGACGGGCTGGAACGCTTGACCTCGCAGATGACCTTGACGCCGTCGCCGCGCAGGGCCGCCAGGCCGTCCTTGGCCGCGGGGGCCTTCGCCGCGCGCTCCTTGAGCTCGTCGAGGCTCACGCGCGCCTGCCGCTCCGCGAGGTCGGCCCGCACTCCGTCGATGATCTCGTCGAGCACACTCACGCGAGCGGCCCCCTTCCAGACGGTTGACTGTTAAAGCGTTTGGGTCTCTGCCCAGGGCTGCCTCGTCAGCCGGGGCCGGAGGCGTTACCGAAGGCGAAACCGGCGGTCACTGCGATGGTATCCGGAGGAAGGCGTAGTCCTCGCATCCGGTTGACGCCGGTCCCACTACCTGGACGTTTGGTAGTTGATCAAGGGTGAAGCCAGCCACCGAAGGGCAGGTTCCGGACAATCGTGAAGGCGAGCAGCAACGCTCCCGCAGTCCACAGGTGCAACGGCCGGGGAGCGATCCGCAGCGGACGGCCCCGTGCCGCCCGGAACGCCCAGACGCCCCAGAGCACGGCGAAGACGAGATATCCGGCCACGGCCGGGGCGTTCGCGTGGAGCGCCGCGGCGAGGTCGCCGTGCACAAAAGCGTGCGCGCTGCGCAGTCCGCCGCAGCCGGGGCAGTACACGCCCGTGAGGCGCAGCAGCGGACAGACGGGGTAGTGGCCGGGCTCATTGGGGTCGACCGCGCCCACGTACGCGAAGGCGCCGGCCACGGCCACGAGGACCGCCCCGGGCCCGGCCAGTCGGGCCGGCGCGCTGCGGACGGCGGACGGCGGGACCCGGCGGCTGTCGGCGTTCACGCCCCGCATTGTCCCCCGGCCGTGCCGCGGACACACGCAAGGGGCGGCCCGGCGTCATGCCGGACCGCCCCTTGGACGAGGTCGCGCGGGAGGCCGTACGGACTCAGCTCTCGGCGGCCACCGGCTCGCGCGTGGCCTTCGGCGACACGGCCTTGGCCGTGGTGACGCTCTGCATCATCCGCAGCGGCTGCGAGTTCGACTTCGGCTGGCCGAGTCCCATCCCGCGCATGATCCAGCCGACCACACCGCCCACGGGCAGAAGCACCATGCCGAGCCAGAAGCCGACCGGGTTGTCCATCACCATGTACGCGCCCGAGACGCAGAAACCGATGAAGACGATGATGGAACCGGTCCAGGCGGCCGGGGTGTGACCGTGACCGTGGCTGCTGCCCGCCATTGCTTGCTCCTCGTTGCCGTGTGGTGTGTGAGCCATGTGTCTGTCGTCCATTGTCCCGTACGCCGGACCGTACCGTGCGCGTGGGGCACCGCCCCGGCACGTCTGTTTCGCCACATCAGGGGCGCGCCCGCAGCGGCACGGTGACGGAGCGGGGTCGGTGCGCGGTCCCGCCCGCTACGCGGGTCCGGTGCCCGTGGGGTCCTCACCGCGGTCGAGTGCCTTCCACAGGTCCTCGGGCCGGTCCGGGTCCACGGCGGCGGCGCGGCGCGGACGGGTGCCGCCCCGCTCGTAGCGGCCGGACATCGCGGGCCACAGCCGGCCGTAGCGCAGGGCGAGCAGCCCGGCGAGCAGGATCAGGACGCCGCCCACGGCCGCGGCGTACGGCCACGCGGTGTGGGTCAGGGCGTCCACGGTGGCCGAGGTGTCGCCGGAGGCCCGCGCGGCCTGCTCGTCCAGCGCGGAGCGGTCGGAGGCGCCGAACAGGGCGGCGGCGATCGTGCCGGCGCCGCACAGCGTGAGCAGCACGGACACGGCGACGCGGCCGGCGCGGCGGACGGCGAAGACGGCCACGAGCGAGGCGAGTCCCACTATGGCGAGCGCCGCGGGCACACCCGTGACGTCGCTGCCGTCGGCGGTCAGCGGGAACGGGCCGCCGGCCACCATGGTGGTGCCTTGCGACCACTGCTGCCGGGTGGCCAGCAACGCGACGGTCGCGCCGAGCGCGCCGCAGAGCAGCGCCACGGCGAGGCTCCGGCGGTCGGCCCGCGCGGATCCCACGGCTTCGGAACGGGGGTGAGGTGCAGCAGTCACGTACTCCACTATCGCCTGAACCCCGGGCGAACCGTCACCCGGGGTTCACGTGAGAAGCGCCCCACCGCGCCGAGGCGTCGAGTTCCGGCCCGTTCACCGGCCCAGGCGGTTGGCCGTGTGCACCGCGCGCAGTACCGCGGCCGCCTTGTTGCGGCACTCGTCGTCCTCGGCGACCGGGTCGGAGTCGGCGACGATGCCGGCCCCCGCCTGGACGTAGGCCGTGCCGTCGCGCAGCAGGGCCGTGCGGATGGCGATGGCGGTGTCGGAGTCGCCGGCGAAGTCGAGGTAGCCGACGCAGCCGCCGTACAGGCCGCGGCGGGACGGTTCGAGTTCGTCGATGATCTGCATCGCGCGCGGCTTGGGCGCGCCGGACAGCGTGCCGGCCGGGAAGCAGGCGGTGAGCACGTCGAACGCGGTGCGGCCCGCGGCGACCCGGCCGGTGACGGTCGAGACGATGTGCATGACGTGCGAGTACCGCTCGATGGACATGAAGTCGACGACCTCGACCGAGCCGGGCTCGCAGACCCGACCGAGGTCGTTGCGCCCGAGGTCGACGAGCATCAGGTGCTCGGCGCGCTCCTTGGGGTCGGCGAGCAGCTCGTCGGCGAGGGCCTGGTCCTCCTGCGGGGTGGCACCGCGGTGCCGGGTGCCGGCGATGGGGTGGACCATGGCCCGCCCGTCCTCGACCTTCACCAGCGCCTCGGGCGACGAGCCGACCACGTCGAAGCCGTCGAAGCGCAGCAGGTACATGTACGGCGAGGGGTTGGTGGCCCGGAGCACCCGGTACACGTCCAGCGCGCTCGCCCTGCACGGCGTCTCGAACCGCTGCGAGGGCACGACCTGGAAGGCCTCGCCGGCCCGGATGCGCTCCTTGATGTCCTCGACCGCCTCCTGGAAGTCGGGGCCGCCCCACAGCGCGCTGTACTCCGGCAGCTCCGAGGGGGGCAGCACGGCCGGCGGCTGGGCCACCGCGCGCGTGAGGTCGGCCTCCATCGCGTCGAGCCGGGCCGTCGCGTCGGCGTGGGCCTCGTCGACACCGGTGTCGAGGTCGTTGTGGTTGATCGCGTTGGCGATCAGCAGGACGGAGCCCTCCCAGTGGTCCATCACCGCGAGATCGCTGGTCAGGAGCATGGTCAGCTCGGGCAGCCGCAGGTCGTCCCGCTCGCCGGGGCCGATCTTCTCCAGACGGCGCACGATGTCGTAGCCGAGGTAGCCGACCATGCCGCCGGTGAACGGCGGCATGCCGTCCTGGTGCGGGGTGTGCAGGGCCTCGATGGTGGCGCGCAGGGCGGCGAGCGGGTCGCCCTCGACCGGGACGCCGACCGGTGGCGTGCCGAGCCAGTGGGTCCTGCCGTCGCGCGCGGTGAGAGTGGCGGACGAGCGCACCCCGATGAACGAGTAGCGGGACCAGGAGCGGCCGTTCTCCGCGGACTCCAGCAGGAAGGTGCCGGGGCGCTCGGCGGCGAGCTTGCGGTACAGCCCGACCGGGGTGTCGCCGTCGGCGAGGAGCTTGCGGGTGACGGGGATGACGCGGCGGTCCGTGGCCAGCTTGCGGAAGGTCTCGAGGTCCATGGCGGCCGACCCTACTGATCCCGCGCCGGTATGCCGTCTTCCGCTTCCTGCGACAGCGCCAGCACATCGGCGTCGAAGCAGGTGCGCGCCCCGGTGTGGCAGGCGGCGCCGACCTGGTCGACCTGGACCAGCACGGTGTCGGCGTCGCAGTCGAGGGCGACCGACTTCACCCACTGGACGTGGCCGGAGGTGTCCCCCTTGACCCAGTACTCCCCGCGGCTGCGCGACCAGTAGGTGCAGCGGCCCGTGGTGAGCGTGCGGTGCAGTGCCTCGTCGTCCATCCAGCCGAGCATCAGCACCTCCCCCGTGTCGTACTGCTGGGCGATGGCGGGCACGAGCCCGTCGGCGCTGCGCTTGAGACGCGCGGCGATCGCGGGGTCGAGGCTGCTCGGTGGAGGCGTGCTGGTCATGGTTGCCATTGTGCCGCGCGGCGCCGGCAACTCCGGGCGGGCGTCCACTGTCCGGACCTCCTGCCCGGTCGTAGGCTGACTCCATGTCGACCTTTGCCAAGCGTGAACGGCTCCTTCTCGCCGACCTCTTGGAGACCGCCGGTCCGGACGCACCCACCTTGTGCGAGGGCTGGCGGACCCGTGATCTGGCCGCGCACGTGGTGGTGCGCGAACGGCGCCCGGACGCCGCCGGGGGTCTTCTGATCAAGCAGCTCGCGCCACGCCTGGAGAAGGTGATGGAGGAGTTCGCGGCCAAGCCGTACGAGGAGCTGATCCAGCTCATCCGCACCGGTCCGCCGCGCTTTTCCCCCTTCCAGCTCAAGCAGATCGACGAGATGTCGAACACGGTCGAGTTCTACGTCCACACCGAGGACGTCCGCCGCGCGCAGCCCGACTGGTCGACGCGCGAACTCGACCCGGTCTTCCAGGACGCCCTGTGGTCCCGGCTGGAACGCCAGGCCCGTCTGATGGGCCGCGGCATCCCCACCGGCCTGGTGCTGCGCCGGCCGGACGGCCAGACGGCCGTCGTCCAGCGCGGTACGCCGGTCGTCACGGTGACCGGCGAGCCGTCGGAGCTCCTGCTGTTCTCCTACGGCCGCCAGAACGCCGCCAAGGTGGCCGTGGACGGCGACGAGGACGCCGTGGCCAAGCTCCAGGAGTTCAGGCAACTGGGCATCTGAGGGCGTGGTCAGCCGGGCAGCTCGGCGCGGCGCAGGTCCCGGGCGCACAGGACGACGACCCCGCCGAGCCCGCAGATCGCGGCGCTGACGACGAACACCGGCCCGGTCCCCCACGCCCCGACGGCCGCCGCGGTCACCGGCATGCTGAGCGGGGCGAAACCGAGGCTGACCAGACTGGCCACGGCGGTGACCCGGCCGAGGTACGCGGGGTCCGACCGGGTCTGCAGCAGCGCCCCGCACAGGGCGCCGCTCAGCCCCGCCAGCAGTCCGACGAGCAGGGCGACGCCGACAGCGGCGGCGAGATGGGGGACGTGGGCGAGGGCGCCGATGGCGACGGAGCCCGCGAGGACGGCCCACCCGGCGACCAGACCCGCGTGCGGCACCCGGCCCCGCGCGGCCAGCAGCAGGGAGGCGACGCCGGCGCCGACACCGAATCCGGCCAGCACCCAGCCCATCCCGGAGGCGCCCCAGCCGCGCTGGTCGGCGAGCAGGGTCAGGCCCACGTTGAGGGGGCCGACGAAGCCGAGGTCGCCGAGCGCGATGGCCAGCATCAGCGGGCCGAGGACGCGGTGGCGGCGGACGTAGGCCAGCCCGTCGCGCAGGTCGCCCCACGCGGTCCGGCTCGCGGAGTCCTCGGTGTCCTCCCCGTCGTCGGGGATCCGGTCCCGGACCCGGACGGAGACCAGGAGCGGCACCGACACCGCGATCAGCACTCCGGCCAGCGCGAACGCCGCCGCCGCACCGCCGGCCGCCACGCCCAGGCCGCCGAGCGGGGCGCCGACCACGCTCGCGCAGCGGATCGCCAGACCGCGCAGCCCCTGGACCCGGGCGAGCTGGTCCTTGCCCGTGATCCGCGCGGGCAGCGCGCCCACCGCGGGTATGAACACGGCGTCCACCGCGCCGAAGACCAGCGCGAGCACCGCGAGAAGCCACAGTTCGGGTCCGGTCGCGTACAGCAGCGCGGCGACCGCGAGCACGGCCGCGCAGCGCACGGTGTCGCTGCCCACGACGACCCTGCGCGGCCCCAGCCGGTCGGCCAGCACTCCCCCGCCCAGCATCAGCAGGGCGCGCGGCAGCGCGCTGGCGGACATCACCAGTCCGGCCTGCGCAGGGGACCCGGCCTGGACGGCGGCCCAGGACAGGGCGACGTAGTAGACGCTGTCGCCGATCATCGAGGAGGTGTACGCCCCGAGCCAGCGCAGCACCTGGGGATCACGGTGTGCGGGCCGCGCGACGGCCGGGGGCGTGGCGGTGGGCGCGACCGTCACGGACACGACCTCTCTTGTCTTGTTCTCTGTACCGGGAGCGGGCCGGATCACGGCCCCTTGGGCCGGTTTCCGCGGTGCGACGGCCGGCAGCCCGCCGGTGGCCGTCGCAGCGCGGGGTGGCGGCACGCCGTGGAGGGCATCGGCCGAGGAGACCCGTGTCGAAAGGACCCGCGTCGAAGGCGTTGGTGCCGGGGGTTCAGGCCGGGCGGCGGGTCACCGGACGGGGCGGCCGGCCGCTCGCAGCGTCTGCTTCACCTCGCCGATCCGCAGATCGCCGAAGTGGAAGACGGAGGCGGCCAGGACGGCGTCCGCGCCCGCCTCGATCGCGGGCGGGAAGTCTGCGAGCTTGCCGGCGCCGCCGGAGGCGATCACCGGCACGGTGACGTGCTTGCGCACCGCCGCGATCATCTCCAGGTCGTAGCCGTCCTTGGTGCCGTCCGCGTCCATCGAGTTCAGCAGGATCTCCCCGGCGCCCAGCTCGGCCGCCCGGTGCGCCCACTCCACGGCGTCGATACCGGTGCCCCGGCGACCGCCGTGCGTGGTGACCTCGAAACCGCCGGACTCGGTGCGGCGGGCGTCCACCGACAGCACCAGGACCTGCCGGCCGAACCGCTCGGCGATCTCCCGGATCAGGTCGGGCCGGGCGATCGCGGCGGTGTTCACACCCACCTTGTCGGCGCCGGCCCGCAGCAGCCGGTCCACGTCCTCGGCCGTGCGGACGCCGCCGCCGACCGTCAGGGGGATGAAGACCTGCTCGGCGGTGCGGCGCACCACGTCGTAGGTCGTCTCCCGGTTGCCGGAGGACGCGGTGATGTCGAGGAAGGTCAGTTCGTCGGCGCCCTCCGCGTCGTACACCTTCGCCATCTCGACGGGGTCGCCCGCGTCGCGCAGGTTCTGGAAGTTGACGCCCTTGACGACCCGGCCGTTGTCCACGTCCAGGCAGGGGATGACTCGGACCGCCAGGGTCATACCGCTCGGCTCCTCACGAATGCCACTAGCCTCTGAAGGCTTCCAATTCCACTTCGACCAGGATGCGCGGGTCCACGAAACCCTCCACGACCAGCAGGGTCGACACCGGACGCACCGCGTCGAAGAGTTCCTTGTGGGCCCGGCCCACCTCGTCCACGTCCCGCGGATGGGACAGATACAGGCGGGTGCGGACCACGGACTCGATGCCGAGCCCGAACTCGCCGATCGCCTCGACCGCGCCGGTGAGGGCCACCTTGGCCTGCTCGTACGGGTCGCCCTCGCCGTACAGGACGGTGCCCTTGAAGGACGTCGAACCGCCCACCAGCACGCGGTCGCCCGCCGCGACGGCGCGTGCGAAACCGAAGGTTTCCTCCCAGGGGCTCTCGCTCTGCACGCGCCGTACGGCTTCGGACGTCATGACGACACAGCCTCCAGGGCCTCTTCCAGCGTGAACGCCTTCGCGTAGAGCGCCTTGCCGACGATGGCGCCCTCGACACCGACAGGTACCAGCTCGGCGATCGCCCGCAGGTCGTCCAGCGACGACACGCCGCCGGACGCCACGACCGGCCGGTCGGTGGCGGCACACACGTTCTTCAGCAGCTCCAGGTTGGGGCCCTGGAGGGTGCCGTCCTTGGCGATGTCCGTGACCACGTACCGCGCGCAGCCCTCCCGGTCGAGCCGCTCCAGCGTCTCGTAGAGGTCGCCGCCGTCCCGGGTCCAGCCGCGGCCGCGCAGGGTCGTGCCGCGCACGTCGAGTCCGACCGCGATCCGGTCGCCGTGCTCGGCGATGATCCCGGCGACCCACGCGGGGCTCTCCAGGGCGGCCGTGCCGAGGTTCACCCGGGTGCAGCCGGTGGCGAGGGCGGCCGCCAGGGAGGCGTCGTCCCTGATGCCGCCGGACAGCTCCACCTTGATGTCCATCGCCCCGGTGACCTCGGCGATCAGCTCGCGGTTGTCGCCGGTGCCGAAGGCGGCGTCCAGGTCGACCAGGTGCAGCCACTCGGCGCCCGCCCGCTGCCAGGCGAGAGCGGCCTCCAGGGGGGAGCCGTAGGAGGTCTCCGTGCCGGACTCACCGTGCACGAGGCGGACGGCCTGGCCGTCGCGGACGTCGACGGCGGGGAGGAGTTCGAGCTTGGCCATGTCTCTACAGGGTTCCGATCCAGTTGGTGAGCAGCTGCGCGCCGGCGTCGCCGGACTTCTCGGGGTGGAACTGCGTGGCCCACAGGGCGCCGTTCTCCACGGCGGCCACGAACGGCTTGCCGTGGGTGGACCAGGTCACCCTGGGGGCGGTGAGCGCGGGGTTGTGGGTCTCCAGCGTCCAGTCGTGGACGGCGTAGGAGTGCACGAAGTAGAAGCGCGCGTCCGCGTCCAGGCCGGCGAACAGCTCGGAGTCGGCCGGGGCCTCGACGGTGTTCCAGCCCATGTGGGGGACGATGTCCGCCCGGAGCGGCTCGACCGCGCCCGGCCACTCGTCCAGGCCCTCGGTCTCCACACCGTGCTCGATGCCGCGCGCGAAGAGGATCTGCATGCCGACGCAGATGCCCATCACGGGGCGCCCGCCGGCCAGCCGCCGGTCCACGATCCAGTCGCCGCGGGCCTCCTTGAGGCCCTGCATGCAGGCGGCGAAGGCGCCGACACCCGGCACCAGCAGGCCGTCCGCGTTCATGGCCCGGTCGAAGTCGCGGGTTATCTCGACGTCGGCCCCGACACGGGCGAGGGCACGCTCGGCGGAGCGGACGTTGCCGAAGCCGTAGTCGAAGACGACCACCTTCCGGGGGCTGCTCAATTCCACACCTCCAGCCGCAGGACACCCGCGAACAGACACATCGCGGCGCCGATGGAGAGCAGCACGATCAGGCCCTTGGGCATCTTCTGCCTGGCGAAGGAGAAGATGCCGCCGGCCAGGAAGAGACCGACGAAGATCAGCAGGGTGGACGTCCCGTTCACAGCGCGCCCTTCGTGGAGGGGAGGATGCCGGCCGCGCGCGGGTCACGCTCCGAGGCGTAGCGCAGGGCGCGGGCGAGGGCCTTGAACTGGCACTCGACGATGTGGTGCGCGTTGCGGCCGTACGGCACGTGCACGTGCAGGGCGATCTGCGCCTGGGCGACGAAGGACTCCAGGATGTGCCGGGTCATCGTCGTGTCGTACTCGCCGATCATCGGCGCCATCTTCTCGGGCTCGGTGTGCACGAGGTACGGGCGGCCGGAGAGGTCGACGGTGACCTGGGCGAGGGACTCGTCCAGCGGGACGGTGCAGTTGCCGAAGCGGTAGATGCCCACCTTGTCGCCGAGGGCCTGCTTGAAGGCGGCGCCGAGCGCGAGCGCGGTGTCCTCGATGGTGTGGTGGGAGTCGATGTGCAGATCGCCCTCGGTCTTCACGGTGAGGTCGAACAGACCGTGCCGGCCGAGCTGGTCGAGCATGTGGTCGTAGAAGCCGACCCCGGTCGAGATCTCGGTCCTGCCGGTGCCGTCGAGATCGATCTCGACCAGGACGGTCGTCTCCTTGGTCGTGCGCTCCACGCGTCCCACGCGGTTCATGCGTTCTGCTCCTTCTTCAGTTCACGGACCGCGTCGAGGAACGCGTCGTTCTCTTCGGGCGTCCCGGCGGTGACCCGCAGCCACCCCGGTACGCCGTTGTCCCGGACCAGGACGCCCCGGTCGAGGATCTTCCGCCAGGCCTCGTGCGCGTCGGGGAAGCGTCCGAACTGCACGAAGTTGGCGTCGGAGTCGGTCACCTCGTAGCCGAGCGCGCGCAGTGCGTCGACCAGCCGGTCCCGCTCGGCCTTCAACTGCTCGACGTAGCCGAGAAGGGTGTCGGTGTGCTCCAGGGCGGCCAGGGCGGTCGCCTGGGTGACGGCCGACAGGTGGTACGGCAGCCGGACCAGCTGCACGGCGTCCACCACGGCCGGGTTCGCGGCGAGATAGCCGAGGCGCAGGCCCGCCGCGCCGAAGGCCTTCGACATCGTGCGGGAGACGACCAGGTTCGGGCGCCCGTCCAGCAGCGGCAGCAGCGAGGCGCCGTGGCTGAACTCGACGTAGGCCTCGTCGACCACCATGATCGACGGCTTCGCCGCCTGCGCGGCCTCGTACAGCGCGATGATCGTCGAGGCCGGGACCGCGTTGCCCGTGGGGTTGTTGGGGGTGGTCACGAAGACCACGTCGGGCCGGTTCTCGGCGATGGCCTTCTCGGCCGCCGCCAGGTCGATGGAGAAGTCGTCGGCCCGGGGGCCGGCGATCCAGCCGGTGCCCGTGCCGCGGGCGATCAGCGCGTGCATCGAGTACGACGGCTCGAAGCCGATCGCGGTGCGGCCCGGTCCGCCGAAGGTCTGGAGCAGTTGCTGGATGACCTCGTTGGAGCCGTTGGCCGCCCAGACGTCGGCCCGGCCGACCCGGTGGCCGGACGTCTTCGTCAGGTACTCGGCGAGTCGGGTGCGCAGCTCCACCGCGTCCCGGTCCGGGTAGCGGTTGAGGTGCCGGGCGGCGTCACGCACCCGCTCGGCGATCCGGTCGACCAGCGGCTCGGGCAGCGGGTAGGGGTTCTCGTTGGTGTTCAGCCGCACGGGCACGTCGAGCTGGGGCGCGCCGTACGGGGACTGGCCGCGCAGCTCGTCCCGGACGGGGAGGTCGTCGATACCGATGGTCACTTGCCGGGCACCTTCCAACCGAACCGGGCCTTGATCGCGGCGCCGTGCGCGGGCAGGTCCTCCGCCTCGGCCAGGGTCACCACGTGGTGCGCGACCTCGGCCAGCGCGTCCTTCGTGTAGTCGACGACGTGGATGCCGCGCAGGAAGGACTGGACGGACAGGCCGGAGGAGTGGCAGGCGCAGCCACCGGTGGGCAGGACGTGGTTGGAGCCGGCCGCGTAGTCGCCGAGGGAGACGGGGGCCCAGGGGCCCACGAAGATCGCGCCCGCGTTGCGGACCCGGTCCGCGACGGCCGCCGCGTCGGCGGTCTGGATCTCCAGGTGTTCGGCGCCGTAGGCGTCGACCACCCGCAGTCCCTCGTCGATCCCGTCGACCAGCACGATCGCCGACTGCTTGCCGCCGAGCGCCGGGCGGATCCGGTCCTCCACGTGCCGGGTGGCCGCGACCTGCGGTTCCAGCTCCTTGTCGACCGCGTCCGCCAGGTCGACGGAGTCGGTGACCAGGACGGCGGCGGCCAGCGGGTCGTGCTCGGCCTGGCTGATCAGGTCGGAGGCGACGTGCACGGGGTCGGCGGTGTCGTCGGCCAGGACGGCGATCTCGGTCGGACCGGCCTCCGTGTCGATGCCGATCCGGCCGGTGAAGTAGCGCTTGGCGGCGGCGACCCAGATGTTGCCGGGGCCGGTGACCATGTTGGCGGGCGGGCACGACTCGGTGCCGTACGCGAACATCGCGACCGCGGTGGCGCCGCCGGCCGCGTACACCTC
This sequence comes from Streptomyces cadmiisoli, assembly GCF_003261055.1. Classification (NCBI taxonomy): domain Bacteria; kingdom Bacillati; phylum Actinomycetota; class Actinomycetes; order Kitasatosporales; family Streptomycetaceae; genus Streptomyces; species Streptomyces cadmiisoli. Next base: position 6,429,010 of record NZ_CP030073.1, on the reverse strand, counting down.
GTCGACGCCGAGCAGCGCGCACGCGGCGAGGATCGTCGGGTGCGGCAGACCACCGAACTCCGCCTGCGGCGGGGAGGCGAGCGCGATCGACGGCACGCCGGCCTCCTGGGCGGGCACGGCGTTCATGATCACGGAGGACGGGTAGACGGACCGTCCGCCGGGCGCGTAGAGGCCGACCCGGTCGACCGGCACCCACTTCTCGGTGACCGAGCCGCCGGGCACGACCTGGGTGGTGTGCGCGGGGCGGCGCTGTGCGCGGTGGACGAGCCGGGCACGCCGGATGGACTCCTCCAGGGCCGCGCGGACCGCCGGATCGAGCTGCTCCAGCGCCTGACTGATCGCCCCGGCCGGGACCCGGACGGATTCCAGCCGCACGCCGTCGAACCGCTCGGCGAAGTCGATCAGCGCCGCGTCGCCCCGATGATGCACGGCCTCGCAGATCGGACGCACCTTCTCCAGGGCGGCCGAGACGTCGAAGTCGGCTCGGGGCAGCAGGTCGCGCAGGGCGGTTCCCTCCGGGAGGGCGTCGCCGCGCAGATCGATTCGGGAGATCACGTGCTCAATTCTCGCAGACCCGGATGGGACGCCGTTCGCGCGTATCAGTGACTGATACACGTCACGGAAGATCGCCTTCACTTTCCGCGTTCGAACCATCACTCAGCGGGCATGAACGGTTGTACGAACTCACTGGTAGCAGAGGAGGAAGGGACCACCGTGACCGAGGGGGCCGGCATCCGGGACGGGGACCTGCCGGACGATCTGACCGCCGCCGAGGCAGGCATGTGGCAGGCCTTCCGCAACGGCAGCGTGTACGACCTGCGCAGCGGGGACGGCGCCGTCGACGACCCGCACGGCGGGCACCCCTGGGGGCCCGCCCGGACCGTGCGGGCGCGCATCGTGTGCTGGCTGCTCCTGGACGGGCCGCCCGCCCTCGCGGGCCGGGTGGCCGCGCTGAAGCTGATCGGAGTGCACGTCAGCGGCAGCCTGGACCTCGCGGGCGGCTCGGTCGCGCCGTACGTCGAGTTGCAGGGCTGCCGCTTCGAGCGGGAGGTCCTCCTGCCGGAGGCCCGGTTCACGACCGTACGGCTGGTGAACTGCTCGGTGCCCCGGCTGGAGGCGGCCCGGGTGCACACCGAGGGCGATCTGCATCTGCCGCGCTGCCGCTTCCACAACGGGATCCGGCTGACCGACGCGCACATCGGCACGGACCTGCTGCTCAACCAGGCCGTCGTGTACCGCGACCGCACCGGCCGCTCCATCGCCGCGGACGGCATGACGGTCGGCCAGGACCTCCAGGCCGAGATGCTGGAGTCGTTCGGCGAGGTGAGTCTGCGCAGCGCGCAGGTCGGCGTCTCGCTCAGCCTGCGCGGCGCCCGGCTGCGCAACCCGTACACGCGCCTCGCCCTGAACGCGCCCCAGCTGACCGTCGAGCGCACCCTGTACCTCAGCCCGGCGGCGGTCGGCGGCACCCAGCTCAGCGGCACGACGCCGGCGCGCGGCACCCGGATCCAGCGGTTCGAGTGCCAGGGCGGGGTGCGGCTGGACGACGGCCGGTTCGGCGACGCGGTCGACTTCGAACGCGCCCGCTTCGCCTTCACCGACGAGCAGGAGCTGTCGCTGCGCCGCGTCCAGGTGCCGGAGCTGCGCTTCCTGGGGGAGCGTCCGCAGCGCGGCAAGGTGGTGCTGTCGGGCGCGCGGATCGTCAATCTGGTCGACCGGGCGGGCAGCTGGCCCGGCCCCGGCAATCTGCACATGCCCGGCTTCGCCTACGAGAACCTGGTGCCGCAGGGCCCGTTCCCGCTGACCGAGCGCCTCGCCTGGGTCGCCGCGGCCACCGCCGAGTACCACCCCGAGCCGTACGAGCGCCTGGCCGCCGTCCTGCGGGCCGGCGGTGAGGACGAGGACGCCCGCGAGGTGCTGCTCGCCAAGCAGCGCCGCCGCCGCGAGACCCTGCCGCCGGCCGCCAAGCTCTGGGGGTACGCCCAGGACTGGACGGTGGCCTACGGGTACCGGCCGGGGCGTGCCGCGGTGTGGATGGCGGTGCTGTGGGCGGCGGGCTCGATCGCCTTCGCCCGCGCCGGGCGGCCGCAGACCGGCGGGAACATCGGGGAGCCGCCCTGGAACCCGGCCCTGTTCGCGCTGGATCTGCTGCTGCCGGTCGTCGATCTGGGCCAGGTCGGCCTGTGGCAACTGCACGGCCGCAGGCAGTGGCTGGCCGCGGCACTCATCCTTCTGGGCTGGATTCTGGCGACCACGGTGGCGGCGGGGGCGACCCGGCTGCTGCGGCGCGGCTGACCGCCCCGGCGGGCGGCCGGGCGGGCGGGCGGACACGGGTGGCGCGGCGCCCATTAGGCTCTTGCGACGTGACCACCGTCCGGCTGCCGCTCTTCCCCCTGAACTCGGTGTTGTTCCCGGGACTCGTCCTCCCGTTGAACGTCTTCGAGGAGCGTTATCGCGCCATGATGCGCACGCTCGCGAAGACCCCCGAGGACGAACCGCGCCGCTTCGCGGTCGTGGCGATCCGCGACGGCCACGAGGTGGCACCGAGCGCGCCGGGCATGCCCGACCCGACGGCCGTGCCCGAGCGGGGTCCCTCGGCCGGCTTCGGCACCGACCCGGCGAACGCCTTCCACGCCGTCGGCTGCGTGGCCGACGCGGCGACGATCCGGGAGCGGGCCGACGGCACGTTCGAGGTGCTGGCCACCGGCACCACCCGGGTACGGCTGGGGTCGGTGGACGCCTCGGGCCCGTATCTGACGGCCGAGCTGGAGGAGCTGCCGGAGGAGCCGGGCGACGAGGCGGGCGCGCTGGCGGAGGGCGTGCTGCGTCAGTTCCGCCAGTACCAGAAGCGGCTGGCGGGAGCGCGGGAGCGGTCCCTGACCACCGGCGGGGACCTGCCGGACGAGCCGTCCGTGGTGTCCTACCTGGTGGCGGCGGCGATGATGCTCGACGTCCCGACCAAGCAGCGGCTGCTCCAGGCGCCGGACACCGCGTCCCGGCTGCGCGACGAACTGAAACTCCTTCGCTCCGAGACGGCCATCATCCGTAACCTGCCGTCACTGCCCGCGTCGGAACTGACGCGCGGCCCGACGAGCCTCAACTGACGAACGCACCGGACGCGCCTCGCCCGGGGTTCGTCGGCCGACGCACGACCCTTGGGACAGACCGGGATGGCGAAGAAGTCGAAGAAGCAGCAGCAGTCCGGCGGCACGCCCGCGACGGTGGCGCTGACGGCCGCGGGCGTGGACCACACGATCCACGCCTACGATCACGACCCCGGCCATCCGTCGTACGGCGAGGAGGCGGCCGAGGCCATGGGGGTGTCGCCGGAGCGCGTCTTCAAGACCCTGGTGGCGGACGTCGACGGCAGGCTGACGGTGGCCGTGGTCCCGGTGGCCGGTTCGCTGGACCTGAAGGCCCTGGCGGCGGCGGTGGGCGGCAAGCGGGCCACGATGGCCGACCCGTCCCTCGCGGAGCGCACCACGGGATACGTACGGGGCGGCATCTCCCCGCTGGGCCAGCGCAAGAAGCTCCCGACGGTGCTGGACGCGTCCGCCGCTGCGCACTCCACGATCTGCGTCTCGGCCGGCCGCCGGGGTCTGGAGGTCGAGCTGTCGCCGCACGACCTGGCCGAGCTGACCGGGGCCGCCCTGGCGCCGATCGGGCGTGCGTGACCTCTCGACGGCGGGGCCTTCCTCGGTTAAGCAGGGAAGGCATGTCGAAGAAGACGCGCAAGCGCAAGTGGCGGATCCGCAAACGCCGGGCGAACCACGGCCGGCGCCCGGCCTGACAGCACCGCACGACCGCTCCGACCCGTTTCCGACGTCGGTCACCCGGGAACCTAGGGGCGGGCCTCCCCGTACGGCCCGTGTCCCAGCGGCTCCGGATCCCGGGGGCCGAACAACGCCGTCAGTCCCAGGTGCACCAGCAGTCCCACCAGGGACCAGGTGAGCAGGGCACCCTTCGCGCTCAGCCGCAGCGGCGCCGAGAAGGTCACGCCCTTGCCCACCTCCCGGGCGTGCGCCACCACGTCCTGCGCGGGGCCGAGCCAGACGCCCACCCGCCAGGCGAGCAGGGATCCGAGCAGACCCCCGAGCCCCAGCGCCACCACCAGCGGCACGCCCCCGCGCCGCCGCAGCAGGAAGACCACGAACGCGCTCACGACCCCGAACGCCGCCGCAAGCAGTGTGAACGTGCCGTCGACACCGACCGACTGCTCACCCTCGCTGTCCTTGAGGTAGACGACCCAGGTGTCCTCGACCACCTCGCCGACCACCGGCACCCGCGGGGCGAGCCAGCACCACAGGACCCCGAGCAGCACACCGCAGAGCGCCACGACCACCGTGATCACGGCGGCCTCGCGCACCTCGGTCTTCATCCCGGGACCGTCCTGATCCTCGGTTCCGTGAGACACCTGATCGGGCGTGCCGACCAGGTGTCCGGACCCGCCGGGAGGAGGCGGCCACGCGCTGTGCGCGGACTGTTCGTGCGGCGGCGGGGGCGGTGTCAACGGTGCTGTCACCCTGACATCGTGCCAGGCCCGTCCGGGCGACGCGTCATCGGACGGCGGCCCGGCGGTAGGCCCAGGTGGCGACCCCCAGCGAGATCACTCCGACCCCCGCGCAGACGGCCAGGTCGGCGGCGACGACGGCCCAGTCGGGGCTGCCGGAGAAGGTCCGCGCGTAGGCCTCCACCCCGTACGTCGAGGGCAGCAGATCACGCAGCAGCCGTACGATCTCCGGCATCCGCTCCGGCGGCAGCACGCCCAGCAGCAGCGCCGCCGACATGCCCAACTGCCCGAGCAGTGTCGCCAGTTCCTGGCGGGACGCGAGCAGCCCGCAGGCCGCGCCGACGCCGGCGAGGGCGGCGCCGGCGAGCGGGATGACGATGAGCAGAACCCACAGGTTGGTCAGCGGCAGCCCGAACAGCACACAGCCGAAGACCGCCGTCACCAGCGTCCCCGGCACGGTGAACGAGGCGTACGCGCCCGCCGCCCCGAGCACCACCGCGGCGGGCGGCACGGGCAGCGTGGCGTAGTGGTCGAGCCCGCCCGTGGCACGGAGCTGGCCGAAGTACTGCGCGAGGAGGTTCAGCGCGACGAAGGCGACGACCACGATCGACGAGCCGGCCACCACCGAGTGCGCCTCGGTCCCGCCGTCCACCACCCCGCGCATCATGATCATGATGCCGACGGACTGGAAGGTCGCCACGAACAGCAGCGGAATCCGCGCCACCCGCGCCCGGGACAGCTGGGCCCGGTACACGGCCGCGAGCGACGGCCACAGCCGAGCCGGCGGCGCGAGCTCGGCCGCACCCCCGGCCGGACCGTCCACGGCCAGGGCACTGCCCGGCAGAACCTCTGCGGGTACGGCACTCACGTCGCGCTGCTCCCTCGTTCGGGGTTCACTTCGGCGGTCGTACTGTTCCGTACGGATACGGCGGCCCCTCCGCTCAAGACCGACGCACCGGCGGCCTGCTCGCTCACGCCTTCACCAGTCCCTGCCCGGTGGCGCCGCCCAGCGCCATGTACACGTCCTCCAGGCTCGGCGTGGCCAGGGTGAAGTCGTCCAGGGCGGCGAAGGCTGCCCCGCCGGTGACCGTGGAGACGACCGCACGGGCCTCCTCGGGGGCCAGCCGCAGCGTCCAGCGGCGTCCGGACTCCACGGCCCGGTCCCGCAGCGCGGCCACCTCGGGCACGTCCAGCGGCGCCCGCTCCCGCCACACCAGCTCCACCCGCACCTCGCCGGCGACCTGTTCCTTGAGCCCGGCGGGCGAGTCGCAGGCGATCACCCGTCCCTGGTCCAGGACGGCGACCCGGTCGAGCACGGTCTCGGCCTCGATGACGTTGTGGGTGACCAGCACCACGGTCGTGCCGCGTTCGGCGCGCCGCCGGTCGACGGCGGACCACACCGCCCGCCGGGCCATCGGGTCCATGGCCGCGGTCGGCTCGTCGAGGACGAGCAGCGGCCGCTCCCCCACCAGTGCGGCGGCGACACAGGCCAGCCGCCGCTGCCCGCCGGACAGCTTCTTCAGCGGCCGTCCGGCGAGTTCGGTCAGCCCCAGCTCGTCCAGGACGGAGTCCCGCTCGGCGCGCGCCGTGCGGGCGTCCAGCCCGCGCAGGCGTCCGGTGGTCTCGGCCGCGAGCGAGACGGTCAGCTCGTCGAGGGCGGTGGACTCCTGCCCGAGGAAGGCGAGCAGCCGCGAGGCCCGCTCCGGGTGGCGGACGATGTCGTGCCCGAGGATCTCGACGCTGCCGCGATCGGGCCGCATCAGCCCGGTGAGCTGCCGCACGAGGGTGGACTTGCCGGCTCCGTTCGGTCCGAGCAGCCCGAAGATCTCGCCCCGCCGCACGTCCAGGCCCACGTCGTCGGTGGCCCGCACCTCCGGGGTGGCCGGGGTGCCGCGCCGGGCCCGGACCGCGGGGTAGGTCTTGGTCAGCCCGCGCACCGCGCACACGACCTCACCACTGTCCCGGAAGCCCTGTGCCGCGCGCGTACTCACAAGGGACGAGACTACGGGGTCCGCGGGCCCGACCCGCGCCCGGGGCGGCCTCGGCGCCCAGATCCACCGGAACACCCCATTCCGGCCACACCCGGCCGTAGTGGGCGCTACTCCCCCGCCTGCGCGTGCTCCGCGGCCGTCCGCACGTCGACCTCGCGCCAGAAGCCGGCCCGGATCGCGTACCGGTCGTGCTCGTCGATCTGGTCGTCCTTGTGCGCGAGCAGACCGAACCGGGCGGCGTACCTCAGCAGCTCGCCGTCGATCCGGTGCGGAATGCGCGGATACATCCCGGACAGCTTCTGGAAGTGGCCCTGGTCCCCGAGCCGGGACATCCAGCGGCGGGCGAACACCTGACCGACCTCGTAGGGGTCGCCGCCGACCGTGGTGATGTCCTCCTCCCGGTCGGCCCAGCGCTGCTCGGCCGTGGTGAGCTGCGCCAGCGTCGGCATCGAGGCGACCTCGGGCGGCTCGGCGGCCACGCCGGGCCGGTCCACCCAGCCCTTGTCGGAGGACCAGCGCAGGGTCGCGGAGGCGGGATGCGGGGCGGGCTGGCTGCCGGGGGCGCGCAGTGCGGCGAGGTCCTTCGGCGTCGGGACGCCCTTGGCCGTCGGCACCCGCTCCTCGACGCCATTGCGCGCGGCGGCCGGCGCGGCGTGCGGCGGCGGCTCCTCGGCGGGCCGCTCGGCCGCCGTGCCGAGCGAGGCCTCGGGCAGCGGCGCGGACAGGATCGCGGCGATCTCGGGGCGCGGCGCGGGCGGTGGCGCGCAGATCCCGCCCGTCTCCTTGGCGCGTACCGCCTTGGTGATCCACACCCGGTCGAGCACCCGCCGCTCGTCGGCCTCGGCGACCAGGTCCTCGGACTGGTTGTAGTCGCCGTCGGCGGCCTGCACGGCCCACAGGTGCACGGCGACCCCGTGCTCCTTGGCCGCCATCATGCCCGGCAGCAGATCGCCGTCGCCGGTGACCAGCACGACGTCCGAGCAGGCGCGGTTGCGCGCCAGTTCGGTCAGCTCGGCGTGCATCGCGGCGTCGACGCCCTTCTGGTTCCAGCGGCCGTCACTGCGGGTGAGCGCGCCGAGCCGGACGGTGACCCTGGGCATCACGCGCAGCCTGCGGTGCTCGGGCTGCGGGACGCGGTCGGGGGCGCCGTCGAACCAGTAGATGCGCAGCAGAGGCCGCTCCGTGTCCGCTTCCGCGCGTTCTCGCAGGCCGTGGATGAGGGCGGCGTGGTCGACGGTGATACGGGACCTGGAGGGCTCTCCCGCGAGGAGACTCGCGGCGGCCCCCAGCAGATACCCGGCGTCCACCAGGACGATGCAGCGGTCCACACGACTCACCCTCTTCCCGGGAGGTTTGCTTCGGGCTTGCTTCGAGTCTGCCCGACCGTGCGTGCGTTAACGGCCCGAACTCGATCTTCGGCGTGGCGTTTCGGGGATCCGTTCGGCGACAACCCCTGTCACACACGGTAATTATCCGAAATGCGATCGTTATCGGCCTATGTGAATCTGGTCGCGGCCCTGGCCCCTAGATCCCCCACAGGAGGCATCACCATGGCCAAGAACAAGAATCGTGACCGAAAGCAGCCGCAGTCCGAGCGTGAGCAGTCGCGGACGGAGCGCTCCTCGATGGAGCCGCAGGCCGACCAGAGCGGCCCGCAGGCGACCCCCGGCGACATGGCACGCAAGGGCCGGCAGAAGCGCTTCGGCCACAACTGACATCTGCATGACGGGCTGTTGCGGCCCAGGCACATGACGAGGGGCGCATCACGATGATCGGATGCGCCCCTCGCACACGACTCCCGCCCGCCTCAGCCGGCCAGGCAGGACGGGCCGAGAAGCACCTTCAGGTCGCCGAACAGCGCCGGATCCGGCTTGACCCGGTGCCGGTCGAGGCGCAGGACGGTCGTCCTCGTCGGACCCTGGAGCTTGATCCGGACCTCGCTGTCGCCCTTGTGGTGGCTGAGGATCTCGCCGAGGCGGCTGACCATGGGCGGAGTGACCCTGGTGGCCGGGATGGTGAGGACCACCGGCGCGTTGGTGCCCGCGTTGGACAGGTCGGGGACCATCAGCTCCATCGCGACCAGGCGCGGCACGTCCTCGCGCTTGTCCAGCCGTCCCTTGACGAACACCACCGCGTCCTCGACGAGTTGGGTCGACACCAGCTGGTAGGTGGCCGGGAAGAACATGCACTCGATGGAGCCCGCGAGGTCCTCCACGGTGGCGATCGCCCACGCGTTGCCCTGCTTGGTCATCTTGCGCTGCAGGCCCGAGATGATGCCGCCGATGGTGACGACCGCGCCGTCCGCGTGCTCACCGCCGGTGAGCTGCGCGATGCCCGCGTCCGCCTTGTCGGACAGCACGTGCTCCAGTCCGAAAAGCGGATGGTCGGAGACGTACAGGCCGAGCATCTCGCGCTCCTGGGCGAGCAGATACGTCTTGTCCCACTCGTCCTCGCCGAAGGTGACGTCGAGCCCGAAGCCGGGCTCGCTGCTCTCCTCCTCGCCCATGCCGCCGAAGAGGTCGAACTGCCCCTCGGCCTCCTTGCGCTTGACCGCGACCACGTTGTCGATCATCGGTTCGTACTGTGCGGTGAGGCCCTTGCGGGTGTGGCCCATCGAGTCGAAGGCGCCGGCCTTGATCAGCGACTCCGTGGTCCGCTTGTTGCAGACGACCGCCTCGACCTTGTCGAGATAGTCCGGGAACGAGACGTACTTCCCCTTGGACTTGCGGCACTTGATGATCGACTCGACCACGTTGGTGCCGACGTTGCGCACCGCGGACAGGCCGAACAGGATCACGTCGTCGCCCTGCGCGGCGAAGTTCGCCTCGGACTCGTTGACGTTCGGGGGGAGCACGCGGATGCCCATGCGGCGGCACTCGTTGAGATAGATCGCCGACTTGTCCTTGTCGTCCTTGACGGAGGTCAGCAGCGCGGCCATGTACTCGGCCGGGTGGTTCGCCTTGAGGTACGCGGTCCAGTACGAGACCAGGCCGTACGCGGCCGAGTGGGCCTTGTTGAACGCGTAGCCGGCGAACGGGACCAGCACGTCCCACAGGGCCTGGATCGCCGCGTCGCTGTAGCCGTTCTTGCGGGCGCCGCCCTGGAAGATGACGAAGTTCTTCTCCAGTTCCTCGGGCTTCTTCTTGCCCATCACGCGGCGGAGGATGTCGGCCTCGCCGAGCGAGTAGCCCGCGATGATCTGGGCGGCCTTCTGCACCTGCTCCTGGTAGACGATCAGGCCGTAGGTGACGTCCAGGACCTCCTTGAGGGGAGCCTCCAGGTCCGGGTGGATCGGCGTGATCTCCTGCTGGCCGTTCTTGCGCAGGGCGTAGTTCGTGTGCGAGTTCATGCCCATCGGGCCCGGCCGGTACAGGGCCGACACGGCGGAGATGTCCTCGAAGTTGTCCGGCTTCATCAGCCGGAGCAGGGAGCGCATCGGGCCGCCGTCGAACTGGAACACGCCGAGGGTGTCGCCGCGCTGGAGCAGATCGAAGGTCGTCGGGTCGTCCAGCGGCAGCGACAGCAGGTCGATGTCGATGCCCTTGTTGGACTTCACCATCTTGACGGCGTCGTCCATGATCGTCAGGTTGCGCAGCCCGAGGAAGTCCATCTTCAGCAGGCCGAGCGACTCGCAGCTCGGGTAGTCCCACTGCGTGATGGTCACACCGTCGCTGTGCCGGACCCAGACGGGGACGTGGTCCGTGATGGTCTCGCTGGACATGATCACGCCGGCCGCGTGCACACCCATCTGCCGGACCAGGCCCTCGACGCCCTTGGCGGTGTCGATCACCTTCTTGACGTCGGGCTCGTTCTCGTACATCCCCCGGATCTCGCCCGCCTCCGAGTAGCGCGGGTGCTGCGGGTCGGTGATGCCGGAGAGCGGGATGCCCTTGCCGAGGACGTCCGGCGGCATGGCCTTGGTGAGGCGGTCGCCCATCGCGTACGGGTAGCCCAGGACGCGCGCGGAGTCCTTGATCGCGTTCTTGGCCTTGATGGTGCCGTAGGTGCCGATCTGGGCGACCTTGTCGGCGCCGTACTTCTCGGTCACGTAGCGGATCACCTCGGCGCGCCTGCGCTCGTCGAAGTCGATGTCGACGTCGGGCATCGAGACGCGCTCGGGGTTGAGGAACCGCTCGAAGATCAGGCCGTGCGGGATGGGGTCGAGGTCGGTGATGCCCATGGCGTACGCCACGATCGAGCCGGCCGCGGAGCCTCGGCCGGGGCCGACCGCGATGCCGTTCTTCTTCGCCCACATGATGAAGTCGGCGACGACGAGGAAGTAGCCGGGGAAGCCCATCGAGATGATGACGTCCATCTCGTAGTCGGCCTGCTTCTGGCGGTCCTCGGGGATGTCGCCGGAGAAGCGGCGCTCCATGCCGCGGCGGACCTCCTCCTTGAACCAGGTGACCTCGGAGTAGCCCTCGGGGATGTCGAAACGGGGCATGAGGTTCTTGGCCTCGAACATGCCGGTGGTGTCCACCATCTCGGCGATCAGGAGGGTGTTGGCGCAGCCCTCCTGCCAGGCGTCCGAGGAGTCGATGGCGTACATCTCGTCCGTCGACTTCAGGTAGTAGCCGGTGCCGTCGAACTTGAAGCGGTCCGGGTCGGAGAGGTTCTTGCCGGTCTGGATGCACAGCAGGGCGTCGTGCGCGCCCGCCTCGTGCGCGTACGTGTAGTGCGAGTCGTTGGTGACCAGCGGCGGGATGCCGAGCTTCTTGCCGATCTCCAGCAATCCGTCGCGGACCCGGCGCTCGATCTCGATGCCGTGGTCCATCAGCTCCAGGAAGTAGCGGTCCTTGCCGAAGATGTCCTGGTAGTCGGCGGCGGCCTTCAGGGCCTCGTCGAAGTGGCCGAGGCGCAGCCGTGTCTGCACCTCGCCGGAGGGGCAGCCGGTGGAGGCGACGATGCCCTCGGACCACTGCGAGATGGTCTCCTTGTCCATCCGGGGCCACTTCTGGAGCCAGCCCTCGGCGTACGCGTCGGAGGAGAGGCGGAAGAGGTTGTGCAGGCCGGTCCGGTTCACGGCCCACATCGTCTTGTGGGTGTAACCACCCGAACCGGAGACGTCGTCCCGCTTCTGGTGCGGCTGGCCCCACTGGATCTTGCGCTTGTTGCGCCGGGACTCCGGGGCGACGTACGCCTCGATGCCGATGATCGGCGTGACGCCGGCCTTCTTCGCGGTGTGGAAGAAGTCGTACGCCCCGTGCAGGTTGCCGTGGTCGGACATGGCGATGTGGGTCATGCCCATCTCGTTGCACGCGTTGAACATGTCCTTCAGCCGCGCGGCACCGTCCAGCAGCGAGTACTGGGTGTGGACGTGCAGGTGCGTGAACGGCGGCTTTGACACGGTTGCGGCCTCCAAGGCGAACAGACGTCGACGGGGTTCCGACAGGCTGCGGACAGTCCGGGGGACAGCGTCGAAGTCTATGCCTCGGCACTGACAATCCGCGGGCACTCCCGCGTACCGTCGAACGTTGCAAGGTGACGGACGCTCCGCCCCTCGGGTATGGACCATCCGTCCCACAGGTCACGCACCACCCCCGCACCAGGAGGCACTCAGCGATGTCGTTCCCGCAGCTCAACGACGAGCAACGCGGCGAGGAGATCCTCGCCGTCTTCGACACCGCCTTCGGCGAGCTGCTCGCCGCCGACCCGGCCGCGTTCCGGGTGAAGTTCCGGAAGATGGCCGCCTCGGCCTTCGCCTTCTACCGGGGCACGGCGGGTCTCTTCTACCACGACCTGGACGCGGAGAAGCGGGGCGGCCCGTACCTGGACGAGCGCACCTCGCGCGTGTGGATCCACGGCGACCTGCACGCGGAGAACTTCGGCACCTACATGGACGCCACCGGCCGCCTGATCTTCAACGTCAACGACTTCGACGAGGCCTACGTCGGCCCCTTCACCTGGGACCTCAAGCGCTTCTCCGCCTCGATCGCCCTCATCGGCTACGCCAAGGCGCTCAGCGACGACCAGATCACCGAGCTGGTGCGGGTCTACGCCGCCGCCTACCGCGAGCGCATCCACTCCCTGGCCACCGGCGCCAAGAGCGACGAGGTGCCGCCCTTCACGCTGGACACCGCCGAGGGCCCGCTGCTCGACGCGCTGCGCGACGCCCGCTCGCTGACCCGCTTCGGACTGCTGGACTCGATGACCGAGATCCGGGACTTCGAGCGCCGCTTCGCCCCCGGTGGCGGCTCCATCGAGCTCGACGCCGCCACGCGCTACAAGGTGCTGGCCGCCTTCGACGGCTATCTGGAGACGCTGCCGGAGGCCTCCCTGGCCCGGCCCGACTCCTACCGGGTCAAGGACGTGGTCGGCCGCCGCGGGATCGGCATCGGCTCGGCCGGTCTGCCCTCGTACAACATCCTGCTGGAGGGCAACAGCGACGCCCTCGAGAACGACGTGGTGATCTACGTCAAGCAGGCCCAGACGCCGGCCGTCTCCCGGCACATCACCGACCCGGCGATCCGGGACTACTTCCAGCACGAGGGCCACCGCACGGTCATCTCCCAGCGCGCCCTCCAGGCGCACGCCGACCCGTGGCTCGGCTGGACCGAGCTGGACGGCGCGGGCCAGCTGGTCGCCGAGGTCTCGCCGTACGCCGTCGACCTCGACTGGGGCGACATCGACGACCTGGAGGAGATCGCGGCGGTCGTCGCCGACCTGGGCCGGGCCACTGCCACGATGCACGCCGCGGCCGACGACGACAGCGGCCACTCGGAGCTGGTGCCGTTCTCCACGGAGCGGGCCATCGACGCCGCCATCGCCTCCGACGAGGAGGGCCTGGCGCCGCTGCTGGTCGACTTCGCCCACAGCTACGGCGCACGCGCGCGTGCCGACCACCAGATCTTCGTCGACCTGTTCCGCAACGGCAGGATCCCCGGGCTGTGAACGCGCCCCGGCCCCTGGCCGAGGACGGCCCCGTGACCCGCCCCACAGGCTCCCTTTAGGAGTCCCTTACGGGCCTCCGTGACACACTCTCCCCGCTATGGACATATCCGGGACCCAGCTCAGAGCCGTGCGTGCGGCGCTGTTCACGGCCGTGGTCGTGACCCTCAGCACCGCCGCGCACGTGCTGCTGTCCCAGGCCCCGCTTCCGATGGGCACGGTGGCGGCCATCGCCGCCGCCGTGTTCGTCATCTCCTACGCGCTGGCCGGCCGTGAGCGCGGTTTCGGACGGATCGCCGCCCTGCTGATCCCCCTGGAACTGGCCGCCGACACGGTGTTCACCGCGGGCCAGCACGCCTGCTACGGCCGGGCGGGCGGCCCGGTCGCGGGCCCGCTGCGCTCGGTCGGCCTGGACGTGCTGTGCGGCGGCGAGGTGGGCACCCCGCTGGCGCGTATCGCCGGCGGCACCGGCACGGACCGGGTCGCCGGCCTGCTCGCGCACGCCCACCCGGAGACCGCCTGGCTGCTGCTCGGCGCGCACGTCGGGGTCGGGCTGCTGGCCGCCGCCTGGCTGAGCCGCGGTGAGCGGGCGCTGGCCCAGCTGCTGGGCGCCACGGCCGCGACCACCTTCCGGCCGCTGCTGCTCGCGGTGGCCGCCGTCACGGTGCGGCCGACCGCCGCGGCCCCCCGGCCGCCCCGGCCCGCCCGGCGCACCGCCGCCGCCCGCGACCTCCTCCTCACCCACTCCCTGGGACGGCGTGGACCGCCGTGCCGCGCCGCCGTCGCCTGAGCGAAGCCTTCCTTCGCCCCGGTGCCGGCGTCCGAGCACGGCCCACCCACACACTCACACCGCGTACGAGCGTGCGCGGCTCCACAGGGAGATCACCACCATGAGCAAGCGGAACAGCCAGTCGTCGAAGTCGGCGGCCCGGGAGCGGCTGCGTCAGGAGCGCGAGCGCGAGGCCAAGCGCGCCAGGACCAAGCGGCAGATCACCGTCGCGGCCACCGTGGTCGGCGTCCTCGCCGCGGCGGGCGGCATAGGCTACGCCGTCGTCCAGGCGAACAAGCCCAGCCACTGGGAGGCGCTGAAGGACGACAAGGTCGTCGCCCCGGCGAACACCACGGGCACCGACGGCACCACCGTCGTCATCGGCAAGGACAGCGCGCCGAAGACCCTCAAGGTCTACGAGGACCCGCGCTGCCCGGTCTGCGCCTCGTTCGAGCAGACGGTCGGCTCGACCGTCGAGAAGGACGTCGAGGCGGGCAAGTACAAGATCCAGTTCGTGGGCGGCACCTTCCTCGACGGCGACTCCCTGGACAAGGGCGAGATCGGCAGCAACGGCGAGGGCTCCAAGAGCGCGATGAGCGCCCTGGGCGCCGCGCTGAACGTCAGCCCGGAGGCCTTCCTCGACTACAAGACCGCCCTGTACTCGGCGAAGTGGCACCCCCAGGAGTCCGAGGACAAGTTCAAGGGCGACGACTACCTCATCGACATCGCGGACTCCGTCCCGGCCCTGAAGGGCAACGCGAAGTTCCAGAAGGCGGTGGAGAACGGCACCTACGACGCCTGGGCACTGGCGATGTCGAAGACCTTCGACACCAACAAGGACGGGGTGAGCGGCACCCCGAGCTTCGTCATGGACGGCAAGATGCTGACCACCTCCGGCGGCAACCCGCCGATGACGGTGGCCGACTTCAACACGGCGGTCGACGGGGCCCTCAAGGGCTGACGGCCGCCCGTGCCGGTCCGGCCCCGGCACGCGACCTCACGGGGAGCGCGGGTCGACGACGCGCGAAAGAGCGGGCGAACTTTCCACGGTTCGCCCGCTCTGGCGTGTACCGATCAGTAACCTGATCGCTCGTGACCAGACGACACAGATCCCCCGACAGCGCCAACTCGCCCGCACCGCGCCGCCGTTCGGTCGTCAAGGCGGCCGCCGCCGGCGCCGTCCTGGCCGCTCCGCTGGCCGGCGCCCTGCCCGCCCGCGCGGCCTCCGAGGCCCCCGCCTTCCTGCACGGTGTCGCCTCCGGCGACCCGCTCCCGGACGGCATCCTGCTGTGGACCCGCGTGACGCCCGCGGCGGACGCCGTACCCGGCTCCGGGCTCGGCCCCGACGTCCGGGTGAGCTGGGTGGTGGCCCGGGACAGCGCCTTCACCCAGGTCGTCGCCGAGGGCTCCACCACGGCGACGGCGGCCGGCGACCACACCGTCAAGGCGGACATCCGCGGTCTGGCGCCCGCCACCGACTACTGGTTCCGCTTCTCCTCGGGCGGCACCGACTCCCCCGCGGCCCGCACGCGCACCGCCCCCGCCGCCGACGCGGCCGTGCCGGGCCTGCGGTTCGGCGTGGTCTCCTGCGCCAACTGGGAGGCCGGCCACTTCGCCGCGTACCGCCACCTCGCGACCCGCGGCGACCTGGACGCCTGGCTGCACCTGGGCGACTACATCTACGAGTACGGCACCGGGGAGTACGGCACCCGCGGCCGCGTGGTCCGACCGCACGCCCCCGCCCACGAGATCGTCACCCTCGCCGACTACCGCGTCCGGCACGGCCGGTACAAGACGGACCCGGACCTCCAGGCGCTGCACGCCGCCGCGCCGGTCGTCGCCATCTGGGACGACCACGAGATAGCCAACGACGCATGGTCGGGCGGCGCCGAGAACCACACCGAGGGCGCCGAGGGCCCCTGGGCCGCACGCCAGAGCGCCGCCAAGCAGGCCTACTTCGAGTGGATGCCGGTCCGGCCGGCCGTCGCCGGCACCACCTACCGCCGGCTGCGCTTCGGCAAGCTCGCCGATCTCTCCCTGCTGGACCTGCGCTCGTTCCGCTCGCAGTAGGCCGCGCTCGGCGACGGCGACGTCGACGACCCGGACCGCACGCTCACCGGACGCGCCCAGCTCGACTGGCTGAAGACCGGGCTGGTGCGGTCCGACACCACCTGGCGGCTGGTCGGCAACTCGGTGATGATCTCGCCGTTCGCCATCGGCTCGCTCTCCGCGGAACTGCTGAAGCCGCTCGCCGAGCTGCTCGGCCTGCCCCGGGAGGGTCTCGCCCTCAACACCGACCAGTGGGACGGCTACACCGACGACCGGCGCGAACTCCTCGCCCACCTGCGCTCGAACGCGATCCGCAACACCGTCTTCCTCACCGGCGACATCCACATGGCGTGGGCCAACGACGTGCCGGTGAACGCCGGGACGTACCCGCTGTCCGCCTCGGCCGCCACGGAGTTCGTCGTCACGTCGGTGACCTCGGACAACCTCGACGACCTGGTGAACGTCCCCCAGGGCACCGTCTCCGCCGTCGCCGCTCCGCTCATCCGCGCGGCCAACCGGCACGTCCACTGGGTCGACACCGACCGCCACGGCTACGGCGTCCTGGACATCACCACCGACCGCGCCCAGATGGACTACTACGTCCTGTCCGACCGGACGCGGGCGGACGCGACATCGTCCTGGAGCCGGTCGTACCGCACCCGCAGCGGTACGCAGAAGGTCGAGCGGACCTACGACCCCGTATAACCGCCGCTTACAGGCTGTCGAGGAAGCCGAGCGCCACCCGCCAGGTGGCCTCGGCCGCCTCCGCGTCGTAGTCCGGCAGATCGGGGTCCGTGTACAGATGACCCGCCCCGGCGTACCGGTGGATCTCCACGTCCGCCCCGGCTCTGCGCATCTGGAGATACCAGGCGCTCAGCCAGTCGTCCGTCTCGAACGGGTCCGGCTCGGCCACGTGCAGCTGGACGGGGAGGTCGTCGGCCTCGGCGTTCGGCGCGAGGTCCGAGGTGCCGTGCAGGAGCAGCAGACCGCGTGCCTTGTCGTCGCCGAGCGCGAGGGTCTGCGCGACGGAGGCGCCCAGTGAGAACCCGGCGTACACCAGCCCCCGTTCGGAATAGGGCGCCGCGGCCAGGACGGCCCGCTTCAGCAGTTCGTCCTTGCCGATCCCGTCGTGGAAGGCCATGCCCTCCTCGACCGTCTCGAACGTCCGCCCGGCGAAGAGGTCCGGCGTCCACACCTCGTGACCGGCCGAGCGCAGCCGGTCCGCCGCGGCGCGCACCGCTGGCCTGAGGCCGAAGGCCGAGTGAAACAGCACGATGTTCATGGGGCCATGGTGCCAGCCGGGTACGACGGCGCAGGGCCGGTCATTACCCGGGAAGCCGCGGAATTCACATGTTCAGGGCCGCCCGGGGCCGGTTACGTTCGAAGGCATGGAGAACATACTCCGACCGCTCATCGTCGTAGGCGGCTCGGTGGTGCTCACGCTGCTCATCGGCTGGGCCACCGATCTGCTGTTGCGCAAGGCCGACGCACGGCACGAGGAGACCCAGCTGTGGGGTCTGCTGCGCCGCGGCCGCATCCCCTACCAGCTGGTGATCTGCGCGGCGCTGCTGAGAGCCTCGTACGACTCGGCGCGACTGCTCCAGGAGCACCGGGTGGGCATCGGCCGCGCCCTGACGCTGGTCCTGATCGGATCGGCGGCGTGGCTGGTGGTGCGGATCGCGGCGGCCGTCGTGGAGACGTCGTACTCGCGCTACGCCAGCTCACGCGCCCAGCGCGATCCGGCGCGGGTCCGCCGGGTGCGCACCCAGGTGTCGCTCATCATGCGGGTGGTGGCGGCCGTCGTGGGCGTGGTCGCCATCGCCGCGATGCTGCTGACGTTCCCGGCGATGCGGGCGGCGGGCGCCTCGCTACTGGCCTCGGCGGGCATCCTCGGCATCGTCGCCGGTGTGGCGGCGCAGTCCACGCTGAGCAACATGTTCGCCGGATTCCAGATCGCGTTCGGCGACATGGTGCGCCTCGGCGACACGGTCGTGGTCGACGGCGAGTGGGGCACGGTGGAGGAGATCACCCTGACGTATCTCACGGTGCGGACCTGGGACGAGCGCCGGATCACCATGCCGGTCTCGTACTTCACGTCCAAGCCCTTCGAGAACTGGTCGCGCGGCACCCCGCAGATGACCGGCGTCGTCCTCTGGCACCTCGACCACTCCGCCCCGCTGGAGGCGATGCGCGAGAAGCTGCGCGACATCCTGCGCGAGTGCCCCGCCTGGGACGGCCGCAAGTACGGTCTGGACGTCACCGACTCCACCCCCAACACCATCGAGGTACGGGCCGTGGTGACCGCGAAGGACGCGGACGACGTCTGGACGGTGCGGGTCACGGTCCGCGAGCAGATGATCGGCTGGCTGGTCCGCCACCACCCGTACGCCCTGCCCCGGGTCAACACCGCGGACGCGGTCCTCGCACCCGGCTCGAACGGGCACCGGCGGCACCCCGACGGTGCCCAGCGCCGGGCGGTGGAGACCCCGCGGCCGGAGCGCGGCTGACGCGGCCGACGCCGGCGTTCACCGCCCGTCCCCCGGGAGGCGGGCGGTGAACGGGCCTGCGGTCACCGCAGACTGCGCACGTCGAGGTGGCGCAGCACCCGGTCCACCACCTCCGGATCCGCCCCCGGCTCCCGGCGCGCGGCCAGGACCTCGTGCCGCGCCGCGCTCAGCATGTCCCGTTCGATCCGCCGCAGCCTCTTCAGCCGGCGCGTGCGTTGCTCGTGCCCCTCGCGCCGCTCGTCCTCCGCCAGCCGCGGACTGATCCGGACGCCGATGTCGACGGCCCGCCGCAGCATCCGCTCGGACACCTCCTCCGGCAGGTCCTCGACCTCCTCGATCTCCCGCAGCCTCCGCTTCGCCGCCTTCGCCGCGCGCACCGCCAGCGCCCGCTCGAACTCCTCCTCGACCTCGGTGTCGGCCCGCACGCCGAGCCGCTTCACCAGCCACGGCAGAGTCAGCCCCTGCAACACCAGCGTCGCCATGATCACGCCGAACGCGATGAACACGATCTCGTCCCGGTCGGGAAAGGGCGCACCGTCCTCGGTCCGCAGCGGAATGGCCAGTGCCAGGGCCACGGAGGCGACCCCGCGCATCCCCGACCACCACATCACGACGGTCTCCCGCCAACTCGTCGGGATCTCCTCGTCGTAGTCCCGCCGGGCGTGCAGCCGCTGGGTGAGCCAGCTCGCCGGCAGCAGGTACGCCAGCCGCAGCACGACGACCACCGCGGCGACCGCCGCCGCCCAGCCGAGCAGTTCGCCCCACCGCCCGGACGCCGTCCCGATCGCGTTGTGCAGCTCCAGCCCGATCAGCCCGAACGCGACACCGGTGACCAGGGTGTCGACGATGTTCCAGAAGGTGTGCCCGGCCAGCCGCATCAGGACGTCGTCGGGATCGCCGGAGTACTCGGCGAGGAACAGCGCGGTGACGAGCACGGCGAGCACCCCCGACCCGTGGAGTTCCTCGGCCAGCACGTAGGACGCGTAGGGCACCAGCAGGGTGAGCCCGATCTGGAGGGTCTCGTCGCCGAGCACGTCCAGCAGCTTGTTGGCCCCCCAGCCCAGCGTCAGGCCGATCACCAGCGCGACCACGGCCGACAGCACGAAGTCGAGCCCGGCCTCCCAGGGCGAAAAGGTCCCGGTCACCACCGCGGTGATCGCCACGTGGTAAAGCACGATGGCCGTCACGTCGTTGAACAGCCCCTCGCCCTCCAGGATCGACACCAGCCGGCGGGGCAGCCCCAACTGCCCGGCGACGGCGGTCGCCGCGACCGGATCGGGCGGCGCCACCAGGGCGCCGAGGGCCACGGCCGCCGCGATCGGCAGTCCCGGCACGATCGAGTGGGCGACCGCGGCGACACATGCGGTGGTCACGCACACCAGCGCCACGGCCAGCAGGAAGATCGGGCGTTTGTTGGCCGCGAACTGCCGCCAGGAGGTGCGCCGGACGGCGGCGTAGAGCAGCGGCGGAAGCAGCAGCGGCAGGATCAGGTCGGGCGGGACGTCGACGTTCGGCACGAATTCGAGCAGCGCCAGCACGATGCCCAGCAGGGTCATCAGCACCGGCGCGGGCAGTCCCAGCCGGTCCCCGACCGGGACACTCACCACGGCCCCGAGCAACAGCACGAACAGCAGGGCCAACTGATCCACGGTCAGCGCTCCGGTGGCGAGTCGATCACACGGCGGATCTCCAGCCTGCCACGGCGCCCTTCCCGTCAGCCCGTTCGGCGCCGTCGGCTACAGGGCGCGCCGCATCGACCGGTGCGGAATGCCGGCGTCCGGGAACTCCGGCCCGTACGCCTCGTACCCCAGGCGCTCGTAGAAGCCGAGGGCGTGCGTCTGCGCGTGCAGGTCCACGGCCGCCAGGCCGCGCGCGCGGGCCGCGTCCTCGATGGCCCGCACCAGCGCCACGCCGACTCCGAGCCCCCGGGCCTCCTTGGTCACCGCGAGCCGCCCCAGCGACCCCACCGCCGGATCACCGCCGGTCTTGGCCGCGGCGCCCGGGCCGTACAGCAGCCGCCCGGTGCCGAGCGGCAGCCCGTCCTCACGCAGGGCCAGGACGTGCAGCGCGGTCGCGTCGTAGGCGTCGTACTCCACGTCCTGCGGGACGCCCTGCTCGGCGACGAAGACCTCCTTGCGCACCGCGAAGCAGGCCTCGCGGTCGGCGGGCTCCTCGGCCACGCGCACCGTGAAGGTCAGCTCCGCGGCGCTCATCCGTAGGTCTCCTCGCGCACCAGGTCCAGGGCCTTCTGGAGGTCCTCCGGGTAGTCGCAGGCGAACTCCGCCCACTGGCCGTCCCCGGGGTGCTCGAAGCCGAGGCGCACGGCGTGCAGCCACTGCCGGGTCAGCCGCAGCCGCTTGGCGAGCGTGGGGTCCGCGCCGTAGGTGAGGTCGCCGACGCAGGGGTGGCGATGGGCGGCCATGTGCACGCGGATCTGGTGGGTGCGGCCGGTCTCCAGCTTCACGTCGAGCAGGGAGGCCGCGCGGAACGCCTCGATCAGGTCGTAGTGCGTGACGGACGGCTTGCCGTCGGCCGTGACCGCCCACTTGTAGTCGTGGTTGGGGTGGCGGCCGATGGGCGCGTCGATGGTGCCGCTGGTCGGGTCGGGGTGGCCCTGGACCAGGGTGTGGTAGCGCTTGTCGACCGTGCGCTCCTTGAACTGGCGCTTCAGCGACGTGTACGCGTACTCGGACTTGGCGACCACCATCAGGCCCGAGGTGCCGACGTCGAGACGGTGCACGATGCCCTGGCGCTCGGCGGCGCCGGACGTCGAGATCCGGTACCCGGCCGCCGCGAGTCCGCCGATGACCGTCGGCCCGGACCAGCCCGGACTCGGGTGGGCCGCGACTCCGACCGGCTTGACGATCACGACCACGTCGTCGTCGTCGTGCACGATCTCCATGCCCTCGACCGGCTCGGCCACCACCTGCACCGGCGCGGCCTCCTGCGGCATCTCGACCTCCAGCCAGGCCCCGCCGCTCACGCGCTCGGACTTGCCGACCGCCGTGCCGTCGACCAGCACCTTGCCCGCCGCGGCGAGCTCCGCGGCCTTGGTACGGGAAAAGCCGAACATGCGGGAGATGGCGGCGTCGACGCGCTCGCCCTCCAGACCGTCCGGCACGGGCAGGGTACGGATCTCGGGAATCGTGCTCACCCGTCGAGTATGCCGGACGGGTCCGACAACGCCGTACGCCAGCCCGCGGCCCCGGTCCCCGGCGAGCGGCCGGGGGCGTCCTCGCGGACGGTCCGGTCAGTCCTTGTGGACGGTCCCGTCGGGGTCCAGTCCCTTGAAGGACAGCAGCACGATCAGGATGCCGCCGCAGACGATCGCCGAGTCGGCGAGGTTGAAGACCGCGAAGTGCTTGGGCGCGATGAAGTCGACGACCGCGCCCTCGAAGACGCCGGGCGAGCGGAAGATCCGGTCGGTCAGGTTGCCGAGCGCGCCGCCGAGCAGCAGGCCGAGGGCGATCGCCCAGGGCAGGCTGTACAGCTTGCGGGCGAGCCGGGCGATCACCACGATCACGGCCACCGCGATCAGCGTGAAGATGATCGTGAACGCCTGGCCGAAGCCGAAGGCCGCACCGGGGTTGCGGATCGCGTCGAACCGCAGCCACTCGCCGAAGACCTCGATCGCGTCGTGGTGCTCCAGCTTCGCCACCACGATGAGCTTGCTGGTCAGGTCCAGGGCGTAGGCGAACGCGGCGACCGCGAACAGTACGGCGATCCGCCGCTTGCCGCGGGACGGCGCCTGCTGCTCGTCCGCGCCGGAGCCGTCGGACGGGGTGGGTGCCGCCTCGGAGTCGGACCGCTCGCCCGGTGTCGCGTCGTCGGGCCGCTCGCGCTCGGGCCGTTCCTGTCCGGTCCGCGCCACGTCCGGGATGTCCGGCGTACCGATGATGCGCTCCGCCTCTGCCACGTGAGTCCCTCAACCTTGGGTGCCTGACTGAGCACGAGGGTACGGCACGCGCCCCGCACCGCACGTGCTCAGGAGGCCTACGACGGGGTCGGCCGGTGCCGGTTCACTACCGGCGTTCCTGCTTCTGCTTGCACTCGACGCAGAGCGTCGCCCGGGGAAACGCCTGCATCCTGGCCTTGCCGATGGGGTTGCCGCAGTTCTCGCACAGTCCGTACGTCCCCGTGTCCAGGCGTTGCAGCGCTCGCTCGGTCTGGGTGAGCATTTCACGCGCGTTGGCGGCGAGCGCCAGCTCGTGCTCGCGCGTGATGTTCTTGGTGCCGGTGTCCACCTGGTCGTCCCCGGCGCCGTCCCCGGAGTCCCGCATCAGGCCGACCACGGACGCCTCCGAGGAGGCGATCTCGGTACGCAGGCGCTCCGCCTCGGACGTCAGCTCCGCGCGGGCCTCGTCGACCTCTTCCGGCGTCCAGGGGTCCTCGCCGGGGCGCACCGCGAGGTCGCCGGGCTCCGCCGCGGCGATACGGGCCTTGGGGACGGCGGTCTTCGCCGCCGTGGCCCGGCCAGGAGTCTTCTTCGCAACCACCGTCGTGGCTCCCGTCTGCTCCGCGGCCTGCGCCGCGCCCACCTTTTTGGCCGTGCTCTTCTTGACCGCTCGCTTGCCGCCCGCGGCCTCTTTCCGGCCCGGCGGCTCCCCGGCCTCCACCGTCCGGGAGTTCCTGACCGTCGCCTTCGCCCGGGTCGCCTTCCGCGCGGCCCGCCGCCGGGCGCTCGCCGCGGCCTTCTCCGCGGACGGCTCCCCACCCGCGGCTTCCGCTCCGGCCGCGCTCCCGGCGGCGACCGCCGCCTCGGAGCCCGCCTCCGCACCGGAGGTGTCAGCAGCCGACGCCTTGGCCTTCTTGCCTGCCGGAAGCTCGGCGCTGGCCTTCCCGTCTGCGGGGGCCTTGACGGCTTCCTTCTTGTCCGCCGGGGCTTTGGCGGTGGTCTTCCTGTCCGCGGGAACCTTGCCGGTCGCCTTCTTACCCGCCGACGCCTCGGCAGCGGTCTCCGCTCCGGGCGGGGCCTTGACCGCGGACTTCTTGCCCGCCGAGGGCTTGGCGCTCGTCCGCCTGTCCGCCGGCACCTTGGCGGTGGACTTCTTGTCCGCCGGGGCTTTCGCGGTGGCCTTCATGTCGGCTGGAGCTTCGGCGGTGGTCTTCCCGTCCGCAGAGGCCTTGGTGGTGGCCTTCCTGTCCGCCGATGCCCGGGCAGCGGCCTCCGCTCGGGCCGGGGCCTCGACCGTGGTCTTCTTGCCTGCCGCCCTATCGGCCTTCGTCTTCGATCCCGCAGGGGACTTGGCAGCGGCCTTCGTCCCGTCCGCGGTCCCGACCGTGGCCTTCGTACCCGTCGGGCCTTTGGCAGCAGCCTTGGCAGCGGCCTTCCCTGCGCGTGTTTCCGCACCGGTGCCCTCCCCGGTGACCGTCGCCTTGCCCACGGCCCCCTCGGTCCCAGCCGGGGCCTTCTTGACCTGCGTCTTTCTGGCCGGCGCCTTCTTGGCGGGCGTCTTCTTCACAGCCGTACCGCCTGCAGCCTTGTCCCCGCCGGCCTTGTCCCCGGCAGCCACCTTCCCGGGCGCCGACTTCTCGCCGGTCGGCGCGGCCTTCCCGGGCGCCGCCTTCCGGCCGGTTGAAGCCTTTGTCCCGGCCACCCCGGCCACCGCCCTGCCGCTCGCCTTCTCAGCGCCGCTCGCCTTCTCAGCGCCGCTGGCCTTCCCGGCGTCCGTCGCCTTCCCGGCCCCGCTGGCCTTCCCGGCGTCCGTCGCCTTCCCGGCCCCCTTCGCCCCGGCGGCAGTGCTCCGACCCGTTCCGGCGGCGTCCGCCGACGTCCGCCGCCCGGTCGCCGGTGTCCGCTGCGTGCTCTTCTTGCCGCCGACGTCCTTGGCCGCGCCACCGGAGCCCGCCGCCGCGCCACCGGAGCCCGCCGCCGCGGCGGCGCCACCGAACGCACCCGCGGAACCCGCGGAACCCGCCGCACTCACGGACTTTCCGCCGGACTTTCCGGACGCCGACTGCTGTACGGCGGTCTTCTTCGCCATCATTGCCGCCGCCCCTTCACATATTGTGACCTTGCACACGAATCGTGCTGGGACGATAAATCGACTTGAGCCCCACGGCAACGGGGCACTCCACCCGATTCGCCGCCTGGCGGCCGCCACCCGGCCGGCATGCAAGCGTTGTGCCCAGCTCCCCGCCGGGTAATCCGCCGAGTCGGACATCCCTGGATCAAAAGCCGCTCATCTGACCATTCGGGTCATCTCACCGGGGGCTCGTTCGCGTGTCCCCACGGGCCCGGGGACACGGCGCTCGTTCCGGGGCTCCGGCGCCCCGGAAATCCGGTCGGCCACCGTCCGCGCGGCGCCGTACACTGGGCGAAGCGAAAAGCGTGGATGGGGACGAGTAGCGGCGTAGGCAGCCCAGAGCGACCCGGGGACGGTGGAAGCCCGGGGGCGAGCGCGACGTGAAGATCACCCCGGAGCCGCCGGAGGAAAGCCCCAGCAGCACGGCCGGGGCCGTAGAACCGGTATCGCGACCCCAATGAGGGGGCTCACCGGTGCGCGCCACCGAGGGGCCAAGGAGGGTGGTACCGCGGGAGCGCGCCGAAGGCGGCGCAGGAGGCTCTCGTCCCTCCGGACGGAAGGCAGCAAGTCCGCCGGAGGAAGCCCGCTGATGACAACGCCGACGTACCGCCAGGTGCCCGCCCAGGTCGACCTGCCCGCCCTCGAGCACGCCGTGCTCGACTTCTGGCGCGAGCAGAAGATCTTCACCAAGAGCCTGGAGCACTCCGAGGGCCGCCCCGAGTGGGTGTTCTACGAGGGCCCGCCCACCGCGAACGGCATGCCGGGCGCCCACCACATCGAGGCGCGCGTCTTCAAGGACGTCTTCCCCCGCTTCCGCACCATGCGCGGCTACCACGTGGCCCGCAAGGCCGGCTGGGACTGCCACGGCCTGCCCGTGGAGCTCGCGGTCGAGAAGGAGCTCGGCTTCAGCGGCAAGAAGGACATCGAGGCGTACGGCATCGCCGAGTTCAACGCCAGGTGCCGGGAGTCCGTGCTCCGCCACACCGACGCCTTCTCCGAGCTGACGACCCGCATGGGCTACTGGGTCGACCTCGACGAGGCGTACGTGACGATGGAGCCGGAGTACATCGAGTCCGTCTGGTGGTCCCTGAAGGAGATCTTCAAAAAGGGCCTGCTGGTCCAGGACCACCGCGTCGCGCCCTGGTGCCCGCGCTGCGGCACGGGCCTGTCCGACCACGAGCTGGCCCAGGGCTACGAGACCGTCGTCGACCCCTCGGTCTACGTCCGCTTCCCGCTCACCTCCGGCCCGCTCGCCGGCGAGGCCACCCTCCTGGTGTGGACGACGACCCCCTGGACGCTGGTCTCCAACACCGCGGTCGCCGCCCACCCCGAGGTCACCTACGTCGTCGCGACCGACGGCGAGGAGAAGCTCGTCGTCGCCGAGCCGCTCGTCGAGAAGGCGCTCGGCGAGGGCTGGCGGACCACCGGCCGGTCCTTCACCGGCGCCGAGATGGAGCGCTGGACCTACCGGCGCCCGTTCGAGCTGGTCGAGTTCCCCGAGGGCACGGAAGCCCACTTCGTCGTCAACGCCGAGTACGTCACCACGGAGGACGGCACCGGTCTGGTCCACCAGTCCCCCGCCTTCGGTGAGGACGACCTCAAGGTGTGCCGCGCCTACGGCCTGCCGGTGGTGAACCCGGTCCGCCCGGACGGCACCTTCGAGGAGAACCTCCCCCTGGTCGGCGGCGTCTTCTTCAAGAAGGCCGACGAGAAGCTCACCGAGGACCTCGGCGAGCGCGGCCTGCTGTTCAAGCACCTGCCGTACGAGCACAGCTACCCGCACTGCTGGCGCTGCCACACCGCGCTCCTCTACTACGCGCAGCCGTCCTGGTACATCCGCACGACGGCGATCAAGGACCGTCTCCTGGAGGAGAACGAGCGGACCAACTGGTACCCGGACACGGTCAAGCACGGCCGGTACGGCGACTGGCTCAACAACAACATCGACTGGGCGCTGTCCCGCAACCGCTACTGGGGCACGCCGCTGCCGATCTGGCGCTGCGAGGACGACCACCTCACCGTCGTCGGCTCCCGCGCCGAGCTGACCGAGCTCACCGGCACCGACCAGTCCGGCCTCGACCCGCACCGGCCGTACATCGACGAGGTCACCTTCGACTGCCCGCAGTGCGCGAAGACGGCCACGCGCGTGCCGGAGGTCATCGACGCCTGGTACGACTCGGGTTCGATGCCGTTCGCGCAGTGGGGCTACCCGTACAAGAACAAGGAACTGTTCGAGTCCCGGTACCCGGCGCAGTTCATCAGCGAGGCCATCGACCAGACCCGCGGCTGGTTCTACACGCTGATGGCGGTCGGCACGCTGGTCTTCGACAAGTCGTCGTACGAGAACGTCGTCTGCCTCGGCCACATCCTCGCCGAGGACGGCCGGAAGATGTCCAAGCACCTGGGCAACATCCTCCAGCCCATCCCGCTGATGGATCAGCACGGCGCGGACGCGGTCCGCTGGTTCATGGCGGCCGGCGGCTCCCCGTGGGCGGCCCGCCGGGTGGGCCACGGCACCATCCAGGAGGTCGTGCGCAAGACGCTGCTCACCTACTGGAACACGGTGGCCTTCCAGGCCCTGTACGCCCGCACGAGCGGCTGGGCCCCCTCCGCGGCCGACCCGGCCCCGGCCGACCGCCCGCTGCTGGACCGCTGGCTGCTGTCCGAGCTGCACGCGCTGACCGACCAGGTGACCCAGTCCCTGGAGGCGTACGACACCCAGCGCGCCGGCAAGCTGCTGTCGGCGTTCGTCGACGACCTGTCGAACTGGTACGTCCGCCGCTCCCGGCGCCGCTTCTGGCAGGGTGACAAGGCCGCCCTGCGCACCCTGCACGAGGTCGTGGAGACGGTCACCAAGCTGATGGCCCCGCTGACCCCGTTCATCACGGAGCGGGTCTGGCAGGACCTGATCGTGCCGGTCACCCCGGGCGCCCCGGAGTCGGTGCACCTGGCGTCCTGGCCCGAGGCGGACCTCACCGCGGTCGACCCGGAGCTGTCGAAGCACATGGTGCTGGTGCGCCGGCTGGTCGAGCTCGGCCGTGCCACCCGCGCGGAGTCGGGCGTCAAGACCCGTCAGCCGCTCCGGCGCGCGCTGATCGCGGCCACGGGCTTCGACGCGCTCGACCGTGAACTGCACACGCAGATCACCGAGGAACTGAACGTCGAGTCCCTGGCCTCCCTCTCCGAGGTGGGCGGCTCCCTGGTCGACACGACCGCGAAGGCCAACTTCCGCGCCCTCGGCAAGCGCTTCGGCAAGCGCGTCCAGGACGTCGCCAAGGCCGTCGCCGGCGCCGACGCGGCCGCCCTGTCCCTGGCGCTGCGCGAGGGCACGGCGTCGGTGGAGGTCGACGGCGAGACCATCACGCTGGCCCCCGACGAGGTCATCATCACCGAGACCCCGCGCGAGGGCTGGTCGGTCGCGTCCGACGCCGGCGCGACGGTCGCCCTGGACCTGGAGATCACCGAGGACCTGCGCCGGGCGGGCCTGGCCCGGGACGCGATCCGCCTGATCCAGGAGGCCCGCAAGAACAGCGGCCTCGACGTCGCCGACCGGATCGCCCTGCGCTGGACGGCCACGGACCCGGCGGTCATCGCCGCCCTGGCCGGGCACAGCGACCTGATCGCCGACGAGGTCCTCGCCACGGACTTCGCCCAGGGCGAGGCGGACGACACCTACGGCGCCCCGTTCACGGACGAGCCGCTGACGCTGACGTTCCGCCTGCGCAAGGCGTAACGGCACCCCCGAAGGCCCGGTGCCGCCGAGGATTCCCGGCGGCACCGGGCCTTCGGCGTTGTGTCCGTACGGACAGCTGCCCCCACACCCGAACACGCGGATCAGCCCAGGCGAACGCGCGTAGCAAAAGGGCGGGGCCCCGGGATGAGATCCCGGGGCCCCGCCCTGAATGCTGCCGACTGCTACGCCGTACTACGCACCACGAACCGTCAGTTGTCGTC
The DNA here is from genome assembly GCF_003261055.1 of Streptomyces cadmiisoli. Taxonomy (NCBI): domain Bacteria; kingdom Bacillati; phylum Actinomycetota; class Actinomycetes; order Kitasatosporales; family Streptomycetaceae; genus Streptomyces; species Streptomyces cadmiisoli. The sequence goes on along the minus strand of NZ_CP030073.1, from coordinate 6,400,316 downwards.
CTCGTCGATGAGGAAGCCACGCATCGGGCTCGGCGCCTGACCCATCGGGGACGGGCCCTGCGGCCGGACCGGAGCCATCGGCTGGGTCATCGCGGGGGACATCTGCGGCTGACCGCCACCGTAGGAGGGCGCGGCCGGAGCCGGACCACCCATGGTCTGGTTTCCGCCGTACGACGGGGCACCCGCGCCGGCCGGAGCCATGGAGGGCGCCGGGGACGGCGGAAGCGAGGCGGCCGCGGGCGTGCGCGGCGGGGCGAGCGAGTCGTCCGCCTGCGTCTCCAGCTGGCGCAGCTGGGACTCCAGGTAGGACTTCAGCCGCGTGCGGTACTCGCGTTCGAAGCCGCGCAGGTCCTCGACCTTGCGCTCCAGCGTGGCGCGGGCGGACTCCAGGGAGCCCATCGCGACACGGTGCTTCTCCTGCGCGTCCCGCTCCAGCGCGTCCGCCTTCGCGCGCGCGTCACGCTCAAGACCCTCGGCACGCGAACGAGCCTCGCCGACGATCTTGTTGGCCTCGGACCGGGCCTCGGCGATCGCCTGGTCGGCGGTCTGCTGGGCCAGCGAGAGCACACGGGCGGCACTGTCGCCGCCGGGGCCGCCCTGTCCGGGCATGCCGGGGCCGCCCATCGGACCGCCCATGGGACCCGGGCCCATCTGGCCCTGCATCGGTCCCTGGCCCATCGGACCCTGACCCATCGGGCCAGGACCCTGCGGACCCTGCCCACCGGGACCGGCGGGCAGCTGCGGAGCACCGCTCGGCAGCTGGGGCGGACCACCCATGGGGCCACCCATCTGCTGCTGCGGCGGGCCCGATATCCCGGCGGGGACGGGAGCCCCGGGACCGCGCATGCCCTGCTGGGGCATACCCTGCGGAGGCATCCCGCCCTGCTGGGGCATTCCCTGCTGGGGCATACCCTGCGGAGGCATTCCCTGCTGGGGCATACCCTGCGGAGGCATGCCGCCCTGCTGCTGGTCCTGAGGCTCCGGGGGCTTGCGCATGTTCTGCTGGTTCTGGGCAGCAGCACGGGTGGCGGCGGCCAGCTTGGCGCGCAGGTCCTCGTTCTCGCGGAGCAAGCGGGTCAGTTCGGCTTCGACCTCATCGAGGAAGGCATCGACCTCGTCCTCGTCATAGCCTTCTCGGAGGCGGACGGTCGTGAACTGCTTGTTCCGCACATCCTCGGGGGTCAACGGCATCTCTTCACCTCAACGTAGTCGTCGGCATTCGGCAAGACCGTAGTTCACATCGCTCACAGCCGACTCACGATCGAGATCAGGATGTAGACGATGATCATCAGTACGAAGAAGGACAGGTCGAGCGCCACGCCCCCGAGACGCAGCGGCGGAATGAACCGCCGCAGAAGCTTGAGCGGTGGATCAGTGACAGTGTAGGTGGCCTCCAGAACGACCACCATCGCCTTGCCGGGTTGCCATGAGCGGGCGAACTGGAAGACGTAGTCCATGACCAACCGGAAGATCAGCACGATGAGGAAGCACATCAGCGCGATGTAGACGACATCCAGGACCACGCTCATGACCCTTGCTTCCCTCTCCCCTGAACCGTGCTGCTGGGTACTGCTCTGTGTTCTGTGTACTGCTGTTTCCGGTCGTGCGTCTCAGCTCTGGTTGAAGAACCCGCCCTCTGCGATGCGGGCCTTGTCCTCCGCCGTGACATCGACGTTAGCAGGAGACAACAGGAACACCTTCTGCGTCACCCGCTCGATGCTGCCGTGAAGACCAAACACCAAACCGGCCGCAAAGTCGACAAGTCGCTTCGCGTCTGTGTCGTCCATCTCAGTCAGATTCATGATCACCGGGGTGCCCTCACGGAAGTGTTCCCCGATGGTACGGGCTTCGTTGTAGGTCCGCGGGTGAAGTGTGGTGATCCGGTACGGCTCTCGTTCCGACACGACCTTGGGCATGATCACCGGTGCGTTCTTCTCCAGGCTTGCGCGTTCTTGTGTGATGGATGCCACGGGCGCGATGCGCGCCGGACGTCCGGATTCCGCGGGTAGCGAAGCGGAATGAGCCACCGACTCGCGGGGTGTGGGGGGCTGCACCATTCGCACCGGTTCGTCCCTTTGGGGTGAATGTGCACCATGGGACTGGTGTGACGGTTCGTGCCTCCTGTGGTCCCGCTCGAGCTCCGGGTCCAGTTCGGGTTCGAAATCGTCGTCGGGGTCGAATCCCCGGCCGTCGTACCCATCGTCCTCCACGAGGCCGAGGTAGACCGCCATCTTGCGCATCGCGCCGGCCATGCTCCTAGTCCTCCGCTCTGTGGTGGATCGGCTGACGACTGCCAAGTGCCCGCGATCCACGAGGTCGTTATGCTCGCCCTTCGACGGCATTGACCATATTTTCTGCTGTGGTCCGACTTCTTGGCGACGTTACCCGAGCCTGGGGCGGACTCCGAGTACCGCAGTGCCGACGCGCACATGTGTCGCTCCGGCCGCCACGGCCTGTTCGAGGTCCGCACTCATCCCTGCCGAGACCATGTTCGCAGCCGGATGGGCTCGGCGCAGGTCAGTCGACAAATCCATCAACCGCTCGAAGGCCGCCAGTTCACGTCCCGCGTACGTACCGGAAAGCGGCGCGACGGTCATGAGTCCGTCGAGCCTGAGTCCGGGTGCCCGCGCCACGAGGTCCGCCAACTCCTCGACGCCGCCCGGCGCCACTCCGCCGCGCTCCCCTCTCCCGCTCGCACCCGCGTCGAGCGCGACCTGGAGCAGACAGCCCACCTCGCGCCCGGCACGCACGGCCTCTTTGGACAGGGCCGTGACGAGCTTGGCGCGATCGACGGACTGCACGAAGTCCGCATAACCGACCACGGAACGGACCTTGTTGGTCTGCAATTGGCCGACAAAATGCCAAGTAAGGGGCAGATCCGAGCATTCCGCGGCTTTCGGGGCCGCGTCCTGGTCACGGTTCTCGGCCACGTGCCGCACACCGAGTTCCGACAGGATTCGCACATCGTTCGCCGGATGGGTCTTGGTGACCACGACGAGGGTCACCTCCTCGCGCGCCCTCCCGGCCGCCGCGCAGGCCGCGGCGATGCGCTCCTCCACTTTCGCCAGGTTTCCGGCGAGTTCGTCTTTACGATCCGTCATGCCCCATCAGTCCAGCCAGACATAGCCCGCGAGCCGACCGGTGGTGCGGTCGCGGCGGTACGAGAAGTGGTCGCCCGACTCGAGCGTGCACACCGCCGACCGCTCCCGGTCGCGCACCCCGAGCCGTTCGAGCTGGGCGTGCACTCCCGCGGCCACGTCGACCGCGGGCGTTCCCCAGCTCGTGACGGCGTGTGCCGCCGGTTCCACGGCGGCCACCTCGGCGCGCATCGGCTCGGGCACCTCGTAGCACCGGCCGCAGACGGCGGGTCCGGTGCGGGCGACGATCCGCTGCGGCTCGGCACCCAGTTCCATCATCGCGCGCAGCGCGGCGGGGACGACCCCGGCGATCATGCCGGGCCGGCCCGCGTGGGCGGCGGCGGCCACCCCGGCGACCGGGTCGGCCAGCAGCACCGGCACGCAGTCGGCGGTGAGGACCGCCAAGGCGAGTCCGCGACGCGCGGTGACGACCGCGTCCACCGCGGGAATGTCGGTCGAGGCGCCCCAGGGCCCGTCGACCACGGCCACGTCCGTCCCGTGCACCTGGTTCATCCACACCACCCGGGTGTGGTCGAGGCCCAGGGACTTCGCCGCCAGCTCGCGGTTGGCGTGCACGGCCCCTGGGTCGTCGCCGACCGCGCCGCCGAGGTTGAGCTCCTCGTACGGAACGGCGCTCACCCCGCCCCACCTGTCGGTGAAGGCGAAGTGCGCGCCGCTCACGGTGTCGCGCTGTCCTATCACTTCAGGAAGTCCGGTACGTCCAGCTCCTCGGCCGCGCTGTCCGCGTAGGTCCGCGACGGCGGGACCGGCGGCGGGGCCTGGATCTCGCTGACCGGCTCCGGGGCGGGCTCCGGCTCCTCCTTCGGCTTGACGCTGCCGAGGGATCCGAAGGACGGGCGGCTCTCGGGCTGCCGTACCGGAGTGGGCTCCTCGCGCTTGGCGGAGGACGCGCCGAGGACGTTGTCCCGGCGGGCGGGCGGCTGGCCGCCGTCGAAGCCGGCGGCGATCACGGTGACCCGGACCTCGTCGCCGAGGGCGTCGTCGATGACCGCGCCGAAGATGATGTTGGCCTCGGGGTGGGCGGCCTCGCTGACCAGCTGTGCGGCCTCGTTGATCTCGAAGAGACCGAGGTCGGAGCCGCCGGAGATGGAGAGCAGGACGCCGCGGGCGCCGTCGATGGACGCCTCCAGCAGCGGCGAGGAGATCGCCATCTCGGCCGCGGCCACGGCGCGGTCGTCGCCGCGGGCGGAGCCGATGCCCATCAGGGCGGAACCGGCCTCGGACATGACCGACTTCACGTCGGCGAAGTCGAGGTTGATCAGGCCGGGCGTGGTGATGAGGTCCGTGATGCCCTGGACACCGGAGAGCAGGACCTGGTCCGCCGACTTGAAGGCGTCGAGCACGGAGACCTGGCGGTCCGAGATGGACAGCAGCCGGTCGTTCGGGATGACGATGAGGGTGTCGACCTCTTCGCGGAGCTCGGCGATGCCGTCCTCGGCCTGGTTGGCGCGGCGCCGTCCCTCGAAGGTGAACGGGCGCGTGACCACGCCGATGGTGAGGGCGCCCAGCGAGCGGGCGATGTTGGCCACGACGGGCGCGCCGCCGGTACCGGTGCCGCCGCCTTCGCCGGCCGTCACGAAGACCATGTCGGCCCCCTTGAGGACCTCCTCGATCTCCTCGCGGTGGTCCTCGGCGGCCTTGCGGCCGACGGCCGGGTTGGCGCCGGCGCCGAGTCCGCGGGTGAGTTCGCGGCCGACGTCGAGCTTGACGTCGGCGTCGCTCATCAACAGAGCTTGCGCGTCGGTGTTGATGGCGATGAACTCGACGCCCTTGAGACCGACCTCGATCATCCGGTTGATGGCATTGACACCACCGCCGCCGACACCGATGACTTTGATGACTGCGAGGTAGTTCTGCGGTGCTGCCACGTCGAAGGCCTCTCGCCTCGAGTTACGTGTCGCCGCCTCGCGGCGCTGCCGCGATCCGACGACTGATGCCGATTGGGACGGTCCGTTTCGCCGACCCGAACCCTAACGTTGAAGTTTAGGGTTACCAGTGTGTCTGTTCCCTGAAGTCTTCTGAACAGGACACTAAGTCGACAAGTGGCGCGCGTTCAACGAACACGCCGAACCTCCCGTTTTTCTTTTCACCCTATGTGATCAGCCGTAGCGCTGCCCAACCAGGGTGCTGGCCTGCGCTGATGTGCGTCAACTCGCCGATGACGCCGGGGCGGTGGGGACGCTGACGTCGAAGTGCCGGGCGGCGGGCGCGGCTTTCATGAGAGCGGCGAGCGTACGCCCCTTGGCGCGGCCCTTCTCGCTGCTTCCCCAGGCGACGGTCCGGCCACCGCGCAACTCCAGCGAGATGTCGTCGTAGGAACGGACCTTGACCACCCGGGTGTCGCGGGCCACCGCGGCCGGAAGGGAACGGGCGACCGCCACCGCCTCCCGCACCAGCCGGTCCTCGCCGAAGCGCCGGTGACTGGCCGCGGCGGAACCCGATCGGGAGACCGTCAATTCCAGGAGGGGAACGCCTTTCGGAGCCCGGGAAACCGTGGCGAACCGGACACCTTCGTCGTCGACTTCCACGAACTTCCCGCCCTTTTCCACGAGCAGAACGGGGGTACGCTCGGTCACTTTCAGGCCGATTCCACGGGGCCAGGAACGGACGACGTCAACTGCGTCAATTCGGGGCAATTCCTGACGCAGTCGTGCCTCAATCCTGTCGGTGTCGACGGAAATCAACGGCGATCCGACCGGGACGTCGGCGGCCTCGCGTACCTGAGCGGGCGTCAGAACCCGGGTCCCGGACACGGTCACGCGCTCCACGCGCAGCGCTTTCGAGCCGTACAACAGCCAGCCGGCGCCCGCGCCGAGGAGCACGAGCGCGGTCACGAGAATGATGATCGTACGAAGCCGGGCCGACCTCAGCCGCCGTGCGGGAGGCGGGCCGGACGGTTCCTGCTGGCGTGCACCGCGCTCGGCGGTGGTCGGTCCGGCCACGCTCCCTGCCTTCCGTCATACGTCCCTAGTGGTGTGCACGGTGGGCGGCGATCGCCTCGTACACCATGCCGACCAGGATCTCGTCGGCGTCCCGGCGGCCGAACTCACCGGCGGCGCGGGACATCTCGTACAGCCGGTGCGGGTCGGCGAGCACGGGCACGACGTTCTGCTGCACCCACTCCGGGGTGAGTTCCGCGTCGTCGACCAGCAGCCCGCCGCCGGCCTTGACCACCGGCTGGGCGTTCAGCCGCTGTTCGCCGTTGCCGATGGGCAGCGGAACGTAGACGGCCGGGAGCCCGACGGCGGAGAGTTCGGCGACGGTCATCGCGCCCGCGCGGCAGAGCATCATGTCGGCCGCGGCGTACGCGAGGTCCATCCGGTCCAGGTAACTTACCGGGATGTACGGGGGCATCCCCGGCATCTGGTGCACCTGCGGCAGTTCGTTCTTCGGGCCGACCGCGTGCAGGATCTGGATCCCGGCCTGCTGGAGCCACGGAGCGACCTGCTGGACCACCTCGTTGAGGCGCCGGGCGCCCTGCGAACCGCCGGAGACCAGCAGGGTCGGCAGGTTCGGGTCGAGCCCGAAGGCCGCGCGGGCCTCGGGGCGCACGGCGGCCCGGTCGAGGGTGGCGATGGAGCGGCGCAGCGGAATGCCGATGTAGCGGGCACCGCGCAGCTTGCTGTCCGGGGTGGAGACGGCGACCTGGGCGGCGTACCGGGAGCCGATCTTGTTGGCCAGGCCGGGGCGGGCGTTCGCCTCGTGGATCACGATCGGCACGCCGAGCCGCTTGGCCGCCAGGTACCCGGGCAGGGCGACGTAGCCGCCGAAGCCCACCACGGCGTCGGCCCTGGTGCGCTCCAGCACCTGCTCGGCGGCCTTGATCGTGCCGCGCAGCCGGCCCGGGACGGTGATCAGCTCGGGCGTGGGCCTGCGCGGCAGCGGGACGGCGGGGATCAGCGCCAGCTCGTAGCCGCGCTCCGGAACGAGCCGCGTCTCCAGGCCGCGCTCCGTGCCCAGGGCTGTGATCCCCACCGAGGGGTCCTGCCTGCGCAGGGCGTCCGCGAGGGCGAGCGCCGGCTCGATGTGGCCGGCGGTCCCCCCACCAGCGAGTACGACATGCACCGAAATTCACCGCTCTCCGGACGTGCGCGCCGCCGAGGCGCGCCGTCGCATCGTGTTCCATCTCCGGGGGCTCCGGTTCGACGCAGAGCCCCCAGCCCCCCGCTTTCTACCAAAGCGGGGTTGCCGCATCGCAAGCGCCGCCCGCGCAGCGGGCTCGTCGCGCGCGAAGGCGATCAGCAACCCGATGGCGAACATGGTCGGCAGCAGGGCGGATCCCCCGTAGGAGAACAGCGGGAGCGGGACGCCGGCGATCGGCAGCAGGCCGAGCACCGCACCGATGTTGATCACGGCCTGGGCCGTGATCCAGGTGGTCACGCCTCCCGCGGCATACCTGACGAAGGGATCCTCCGTGCGTCCGGCCACGCGGATACCCGCATAGCCTAGAGCGGCGAAGAGGGCGAGCACCGACAGCGTCCCCGCGAGGCCCAGTTCCTCACCGGTGACGGCGAAGATGAAGTCGGTGTGCGCTTCCGGCAGTTGACCCCATTTCTCCACACTCGCACCCAGCCCGGAACCGAAGAGTCCGCCGGAGGCCAGGGCGTAGATGCCGTGCACCGCCTGCCAGCACGATCCGTCGGGACCCATCTCGGTGGCGCCGATGCAGCGGAACCGTTCCAGCCGGTTGGAGCTGGCCTGGATGAGGATCACCCCGAGCCCCGCGGCGACCGACAGCACGCTGACGAACAGCCGGGTGGGGGCGCCGGCCAGCCACAGCAGCCCGAACAGGATCGCCGTGAGGATGATCGCCGTGCCCATGTCCCCGCCGAGCATGATCAGCCCCAGCAGCAGAAAGGCGACCGGCACCAGCGGCACCAGCATGTGCTTCCACTGGGCCAGCAGCCGCCGGTCCTGCTTGCGGGCGAGCAGGTCGGCGCCCCAGAGCACCAGCGCCAGCTTGCCGAACTCGCTCGGCTGGACCTGGAAGGAGCCGCCGAGGGAGATCCAGTTCTGGTTGCCGTTGACCGCCACTCCTATCCCCGGCACCTGCACCAGGGCCATCAGGAAGACGGCACCGGCGAGGATCGGGTAGGCCAGCGCCCGGTGCAGCTTGACCGGCATCCGCGAGGCGGCCAGCAGCAGCGTCGCCCCGATCACGGCGGCGAGCATCTGCTTGCGGAAGAAGTACGACCCGGGCAGCGACATCTGCAGCGCGGTGATCTGGGAGGCCGAGTAGACCATCACCAGACCGAGCACGGTGATCAGCATGCTGCCGCCGAGGATCAGGTAGTACGCGGTCAGCGGCCGGTCCCAGGCCTTTCGCGCCCGCGCGTAGAGGCCCACGACGGAGTTCTCGCGCGGCGGCCGGGGTGCGGCGGGGCGCCGGGTGGCCCGCTGGACGGGCGGGCCCCCGGTACGGCTACCGGGCATCGGCGCCTCCGCTGTAGGTCGGCCTGGACGGCTCCACGCGTCCTCCCAAGGTCGCCCGGCGGGCCGGGTCAGGCGTCGAGTTCGCGAACCGCCTCCGCGAACGCCTCTCCGCGCCTGTTGTAGTTGGCGAACATGTCCATGGAGGCACAGGCCGGTGCCAGGAGCACCGTGTCCCCGGCGACGGCGAGCCGCCGTGCCTCCCGGACCGCCGCGAGCATCGCCCCAGTGTCGGTCCGGTCGAGGTCGACGACGGGTACTTCCGGGGCGTGTCGCGCCAGGGCGTCTCGGATCAGCGCACGATCGGCACCGATCAGGACGGCCGCCCGCAGCCGCTTCGCCGACTTGGCGACGAGTTCGTCGAAGGTGGCGCCCTTCGCCAGTCCGCCGGCGATCCACACGATCGACTCGTACGCCGCCAACGAGGCTTCCGCCGCGTGGGTGTTGGTGGCCTTGGAGTCGTCGACGTAGGCGACTCCGTCCACGTCGGCGACGTGCGCGATGCGGTGCGCGTCCGGGGTGAAGGCGCGCAGCCCGTCCCGTACGGCCGTGGCGGGCACGCCGAAGGCGCGTGCCAGGGCCGCCGCGGCAAGGGCGTTGGCGACGTTGTGCGGGGCCGGCGGGTTCACGTCGGAGACCTCGGCCAGTTCCTGGGCGTTCTGGTGCCGGTTCTCGACGAAGGCCCGGTCGACCAGGATGCCGTCCACGACGCCGAGTTGGGACGGGGCCGGGGTGCCCAGGGTGAAGCCGATGGCCCGGCAGCCCTCCTCGACGTCGGCCTCGCGGACCAGGTCCTCGGTGGCCTTGTCGGCGGCGTTGTAGACGCAGGCGACCTGATTGCCCTCGTAGATCCGGCCCTTGTCGGCGGCGTACGCCTCCATGGAGCCGTGCCAGTCGAGGTGGTCCGGCGCCAGGTTCAGGACGGCGGCGGAGTGGGCGCGCAGGGACGGCGCCCAGTGGAGCTGGTAGCTGGACAGCTCCACGGCCAGCACGTCGTACTTCTCGTCACCGAGGACCGCGTCCAGCAGCGAGACGCCGATGTTGCCGACGGCGGCGGTGCGCAGACCGGCCGCCGTCAGGATGGAGGCGAGCATCTGGACGGTGGTGGTCTTGCCGTTGGTGCCGGTCACCGCGAGCCAGGGCGCCGCGTCGGGGCCGCGCAGCCGCCAGGCCAGTTCGACGTCGCCCCAGACGGGGACACCCGCCTCGTGGGCCGCCGTGAACAACGGCTTGTCCGGCTTCCAGCCGGGCGCGGTGACGATCAGCTCGGTGCCCTCGGGCAGGGTCGCGCCGTCGCCGAGGCGCACGGTGACGCCGAACGCCTCCAGCTCGGCGGCCTGGGCCCGGGCCCGCTCGTCGTCGCCGTCGTTGACGACGGTGACGTGCGCGCCGAGGCCGTGCAGGACCTTCGCCGCCGGGACACCCGAGACGCCGAGCCCGGCGACGGTGACACGCTTACCCTGCCAGTCGGTCACTTTTCCGCTGCCCATCCCGCATAGAAGAGGCCCAGTCCGACAATTACACAGATGCCCTGAATGATCCAGAACCGGACCACGACGAGCACTTCTGACCAGCCCTTGAGTTCGAAGTGGTGCTGGAGTGGCGCCATCCGGAAGACACGTTTGCCGGTCAGGCGGAAGGAGCCGACCTGGATCACCACGGACATGGTGATCAGGACGAACAGGCCGCCGAGGATGGCGAGCAGCAGCTCGGTGCGGGAGCAGATCGCCAGACCCGCGAGCACACCGCCGAGCGCGAGCGAACCCGTGTCACCCATGAAGATCTTGGCCGGCGAGGTGTTCCACCACAGGAAGCCGAGGCAGGAGCCCATCAGCGCCGAGGCGACCACCGCGAGGTCGAGTGGATCTCGTACCTCGTAGCAGGCGTTGGGGTTGGTCAGGGCCAGCGCGTTGGCGCAGGACTCCTGGAACTGCCAGACGCCGATGAAGGTGTACGCGCCGAAGACGAGCACGGAGGCACCGGTGGCCAGGCCGTCGAGACCGTCCGTGAGGTTCACGCCGTTCGACATCGCCAGGATCATGAACAGCGCCCAGACCACGAACAGCACCGGGCCGATCGTCCAGCCGAAGTCGGTGATGAACGACAGCTTGGTGGAGGCCGGGGTGTTGCCGCGCTTGTCCGCGAACTGGAGCGACAGCACGGCGAAGGCGATGCCGACGATCAGCTGGCCGGCCATCTTCGCCTTGGCCCGCAGACCGAGCGAGCGCCGCTTGACGATCTTGATGTAGTCGTCCAGGAACCCGACGAGACCCATGCCGGCCATCAGGCCGAGCACCAGCAGGCCCGAGTACGTCGGGGCCGCGTCGGCCTCCGGGTCCAGGTAGCCGGTGATCACCTTGGCCAGGAAGTACGCGGCGATCGTCGCCAGGATGAAGGCGATACCGCCCATCGTCGGCGTACCGCGCTTGCTGGCGTGCTCGCGGGGGCCGTCGTCGCGGATGTACTGGCCGTAGCCCTTGCGGGCCAGCAGCTTGATCAGCAGTGGGGTGCCGATCAGCGTCAGGAACAGGCCAATGACTCCCGCGAACAGGATCTGCTTCATCATCGGGCGGCAACCTCACCCTCGGCACCGGACTCCAGCAGTGCCTGGGCGACACATTCGAGCCCGACCGACCGGGACGCCTTCACGAGCACGACGTCCCCCGGGCGCAATTCGCTGCGCAACAGGTCGACCGCCGCCTGTGCGTCGGACACGTGCACCGACTCCTCACCCCACGAACCCTCGTTATATGCGCCCAGTTGCAGCCAGGCGGCTTCCCTGCCCCCGACCGCGACGAGCTTGCTGACGTTGAGTCGGACGGCGAGCCGCCCGACCGCGTCGTGCTCGGCGAGCGCCTCGTCCCCGAGCTCGGCCATCTTGCCGAGCACCGCCCACGTGCGACCCCCTTGTGGCCGTGTGGCCTCCCCCATGGCCACGAGGGCTCGCAGGGCGGCCCGCATGGACTCGGGGTTCGCGTTGTAGGCGTCGTTGACGACCGTCACGCCGTCCGGGCGCTCGGTGACCTCCATGCGCCAGCGTGAGAGGGAGCCTGCCTCGGAGAGGGCGATGGCGATCTCTTCCGCGGACATGCCCAGCTCATGGGCGACGGCGGCCGCGGCGAGCGCGTTCGACACGTGGTGCTCACCGTACAGGCGCATGGTCACGTCACTGCACCCGGAGGGTGTGTGAAGGGTGAATGCGGGGCGCCCGGCGTCCGTCAGACGCACGTTCTCGGCGCGTACGTCCGCTTCGTCGGTCTCTCCGAAGAGGATCACCTTCGCCTTCGTACGCGACGACATGGCGCGTACGAGGGGGTCGTCGGCGTTCAGGATCGCGGCGCCGTCCTCGGGCAGCGCCTCGACCAACTCGCCCTTGGCCTGAGCGATCTGCTCCCGGCCGCCGAACTCGCCGATGTGCGCGGTGCCGACGTTGAGCACCAGGCCGATCCGCGGGGGCGTCAGGTCGGTGAGGTAGCGGATGTGGCCGATGCCCCGCGCGCCCATCTCCAGGACGAGGAACCGGGTGTCCTCGGCCGCGCTCAGCGCGGTCAGCGGCAGCCCGATCTCGTTGTTCAACGAGCCCGGCGTCCACACGGTCGGCGCCTTGCGCTGGAGCACCTGGGCGATCAGGTCCTTGGTACTGGTCTTGCCCGCGGAGCCGGTGAGCGCCACCAGGGTGGCGCCGAGCCGGCCCACGACATGGCGGGCGAGGGCGCCGAGGGCGGTCTGGACGTCGTCCACGACGATCGCGGGCACCCCGACGGGGCGCGTGGCCAGCACGGCCGCCGCGCCCGCCGCCACGACGGCCGGTGCGAAGTCGTGGCCGTCGACGCGCTCGCCGGCGAAGGCGACGAACAGGCTGCCCGGTTCCACCTCGCGGGAGTCCCGGACGACCGGTCCGGTCACCCGCACCGACGGATCCGGTATGTCGTGCGTCTGCCCGCCGACGACTTCTGCGATCTCGGCGAGAGAGAGGGCGATCACAAGTTCATCCCTGGGTCTTCTGGATAGCTTCGCGAAGCACCTGGCGGTCGTCGAAGGGACGGACCACCCCGGCGATGTCCTGGCCCTGCTCGTGGCCCTTGCCCGCGACCAGCACGGTGTCCCCGGGCCGTGCGCGGTGCACGGCGGCGGCGATCGCCGCGGCCCGGTCCTCGAAGAGGAGCACCTCGCCGCGTTCGTGCGCCGGCACCGACGCGGCGCCTTCCAGCATGGTCGCGAGGATCGCCAGGGGGTCCTCGGAGCGGGGGTTGTCGGAGGTCAGTACGGCGATGTCGGCGAGCCGGGCGGCCGCGGCGCCCATCGGGGAGCGCTTGGAGCGGTCCCGGTCGCCGCCGCAGCCGAGCACGATGTGCAGCCGGCCCTTGGTGACCTTGCGCAGCGCCTTGAGCACCGACTCGACGGCGTCGGTCTTGTGGGCGTAGTCGACGACCGCGAGGTACGGCTGGCCGGCGTCCACCCGCTCCAGACGGCCCGGTACGCCCGGTACGGCGGCGACGCCGTCGGCGGCGGTCTGCGGGTCGAGGCCCGCGGCGGCGAGGGCCACGATCGCGGCGAGGGTGTTCGCCACGTTGAACGGACCGGGCAGCGGCGACCTGGCGCCGATCCGCTCGCCGTTCGGGCCGACGACGGTGAACGGCGAGTCCAGCGGGCCGACCGTGACGTCCTCGGCGCGCCAGTCGGCGTCGGGGTGGCCCTCGGCCGAGTAGGTGACGACCGGGACGGTGGCCTCCCGGGCCAGCCTGCGGCCGTACTCGTCGTCGATGTTGACCACGCCGAGACGGCTGCGTTCCGGTGTGAACAGCTGTGCCTTGGCCCGGAAGTAGTCCTCCATGTCGGAGTGGAACTCCATGTGCTCCGGGCTGAGGTTGGTGAAGACGGCGACGTCGAAGACGCAGCCGTCGACCCGGCCGAGGACCAGCGCGTGGCTGGAGACCTCCATCGCGACGGCCTCGACACCGCGTTCGCGCATCACTGCGAACAGCGCCTGGAGGTCGGTCGCTTCGGGCGTGGTGCGCTCGGACTTGATCCGCTCGTCGCCGATCCGGGTCTCGACGGTGCCGATCAGACCGGCCGGACGGCCCGTCCGCAGGCCGCCCTCGACGAGGTAGGCGGTCGTGGTCTTGCCGGAGGTGCCGGTGATGCCGATCTGGAGCAGTCCGCGGCCGGGGTGTCCGTAGATCGTGGCCGCCAGCGCGCCCATCCGCGCGCGGGGGTCGTCGACGGTGAGCACCGGCAGGCCCGTCGCGGCGGCGCGCTCGGTGCCGGCCGGGTCGGTCAGCACCGCGGTGGCGCCGAGGCCGACGGCCTGCGTGACGAAGTCGGCGCCGTGGGCGCGGGCGCCGGGAAGGGCGGCGTACAGGTCGCCGGGGCGGACGGCGCGCGAGTCATGGGTGATGCCCGTGACCTCGGCGGCGCCCTCCGGCGCGGTGAGACCCAGCTGATCGGCGAGTTCCGCGAGGGGTGTGGCGGAGACCCGTTCCGGTCGGGGCGGCCCCGGATATGTCACAGGAACGTCCTTCTGGGTGGTTTGGGACTGATCAGCGTGTGGCACGGCGGTGAGCGTACCGGGCGCACCCGCCGGGGAGCGAAGTGAGGGGCCGGAGGCGCTCTGGTCCCCGGGATCGGGGGTGATCGTTGTCACGGGTGGTTCCTGGGTGCTCGGTGCTGATCAGGGTTTGAAGGTGACCGGGAGTTTCGCCGGCGGCGTCCCGGTCGGCGGGACCTGGAGGGTCTTCAGGGCGAACTCCATCACCTTCTTGTAGACGGGACCGCAGATCTGGCCGCCGAAGTAGCTGCCCTCGGTGGCGTTCTGGATGGCGCAGTACACGGTGACGCGGGGCTTGTCGGCGGGGGCGAATCCGGCGAAGGACGAGGTGTAGCCGCGGTACTTGCCGGTGGCCGGATCCACTCGGTTGGCGGTGCCCGTCTTCCCCGCGACGCGGTAGCCGGGGATACGCGCCTTGGTGCCCGTGCCCTCCTCGTCGTCCACCACCGACTCCAGCATCCGGGCGAGGGTCTTGGCGGTCTTCTCGCTCACGACCCTTGTCTTCTCGGGCTCCGGGGCGGGCGTGAACTGCCCGTCGGGCCCCTGCCGGCCGCGGACGAGGCTGGGTTCGACACGGACGCCGCCGTTGGCGATCGTCGAATAGACGGACGCCGCCTGCATCGCGTTGATGGAGACACCCTGGCCGAAAGGAATCGTGTACTGCTGCGAGGTCGACCAGGTGTTCGGCGCGGCGAGGATGCCCTTGGTCTCGCCGGGGAAGCCGAGCCCGGTGTAGCTGCCGATGCCGAACTTGCGCAGGTACTCGTGCAGGACCCGGTTGGCCCGCGCCTGGTCCTTGCCGAGCTGGCCGGTGGCGAGGATGGTGCCGATGTTGCTGGACTTGGCGAGCACGCCGTTCAGCGTGAGGTACCAGGTGGCGTGGTCGATGTCGTCCCGGAAGAGACGGTCGCCGCGGTGCAGCCGGTTGGGCACGACGACATGCGTGCCGGGCGTGGCGACGTTCTCCTCCAGTACGGCGGCCATCGACATGACCTTGGCGGTGGAGCCCGGCTCGAAGGCGTCCTGGAGGGCGGCGTTGCCCATCGCGGTGGCGTCGGCGGTGGACAGGTCGTTGGGGTCGAAGCCGGGCGAGTTGGCCATGGCGAGGATCTCGCCGGTCCGGGTGTCCTGGACGATCACGTAGCCGCGGTCCGCCCGGGACTCCTCCACCTGCTCGGTGATGGCGTTCTGCGCCGCCCACTGGATGTCGCGGTCGATGGTCAGCTCGACGTCGACGCCGGGCACCGCGGGGGTCTCGGTGGAGCCGACGGTCGGCACCTGGTGGCCGCCGGACTGGGCGTAGCGGATCTTGCCGTCCTCACCGGCGAGCTGTTCGTCCAGCTGCTGCTCGATGCCGCCGCCGCCCTTGCCCTCGGCGTTGACGAAGCCCAGCAGCCCGGCCGCCAGGTCGCCGTTCGGGTACACGCGCTTGCTGCTGGGCTCGGCCAGGACGCCGGCGAGGACGTTGGCGGTGCCCTTGTCGGTCTGGGCCCGGCCGGCCAGCGCGGACCTCAGGTCCTTGATCTGCTTCCAGACCTGCGGGGTCTGCCGCCCGGCCAGCCTGACGTAGCGCAGGTCCTTGTCCTTCGGCCGGAGCTTGCGGGTGATCTCCTCCTGGTCCTGCCCGAGAATCGGCGCGAGGAGGGCCGCCGCCTGCTCCGGCCCGTCGTCGATCCTCAGCTGCTCCCGGGTGAACAGGGTGGGGTCGGCCGTGATGTCGTAGGCGTCCACGCTGGTCGCCAGGGCCACGCCGGTGCGGTCGGTGATCTCGCCGCGCTGCGCGGTGAGGGTGTGCACGACGTACCGGTTCTGCTCGGCCTTGGCGGCGTAGGCGCTCGCGTCGACGGCCTGCACCTGGAGCAGCCGGACGACGAAGACGAGCATCACCAGGGTCAGCGCGAGGCCGACCATCCGCAGCCGGGGACGCGGGCTGCCCAGCCGGATGACGCGCGGCGGCGGGGCCGCGCGGCGGACCGGGCCGCTGCCGGGGCCGGGCGGCCGGCGGCCGCCGGAGCGGTCGGGCCGGGCGGGCCTCGGTACGCGGCGGCGCGGCGGTTCCCTGTCGCTCACTTCCGTCACCTGCCGGGAGTCGTGGTCGCAGTGGGGGCGGGCCGGGACGGCCGGGGGGCGGTCGCGGACACCTCGGGGGACGCGGCCGTGCGGCTCGGGGGTCCCGGGACGGAACCGAACGCCGTCGGGCTGGCGGCCGACCGGGGGAACGCGGTGGTCATCGCCTCGGGGGCGATGACCAGGGGCTCACGCGCGGCGGCGGGAGTCGCGGACGACGGCACTCCCTTGAAGGTGCCGTCCGGGGCGAGGAACACGGGGTCTCCGCCGGGCACCATGCCCAACTCGCCGGCGCGGCGCTGCAGGGCCTCGGGGGCGGAGTAGGCGTCGATGTCGCGCTGGAGCGCCTGCTGCTCGTCGGTGAGGCTCTTGGTCTCTTTGTGCAGGTCGTCGAGTTGGAAGGACCCCTCGCTCAGCGCCGAGTTCAGCACCAGCAGTGCGATGAGCCCGCCGCCCAGCAACAGCACGACCAGCAGGACGAACGGTGTCCTGGCGGCCTGTGCCCGGCCGGTGGGAAGCAGCTGCGCGAGGCGGGCGGCCCTCCCTCTCAGTTCGGGTTTCCTACTCACTCGTCCTCCCCCGGGTCCGGTCAACGGACCCGAACGCCCGCCCCTGCGGCTGCCTCACTCCACGTCCTCCCTGATGCGCTGTGCCGCGCGCAGTCGTGCCGGGGCCGCCCTGCGGTTCTCGGCGACCTCCTCCTCGGTGGGGAGTTCGGCACCACGGGTGAGCAGCTTGAGCCGGGGCTGGTACTGCTCGGGCACGACCGGCAGTCCGGGCGGCGCGGTGGTGGCGGCACCGGCCGCGAACACCTGTTTGACCAGCCGGTCCTCCAGCGAGTGGTAGGACAGGACCGCGATCCGTCCGCCGACGTCGAGCGCCTTCACCGCGGCGGGGACCGCGCGCTCCAGCACCGCGAGCTCCCCGTTGACCTCGATGCGCAGCGCCTGGAAGGTGCGCTTGGCCGGGTTGCCGCCGGTCCGCTTGGCCGCCTGCGGCAGCGCGTCCCGGATGACCTCCACGAGCCGCCCGCTGCTGGTGAACGGCTCCTTCTCCCGCTCGCGCACGACGGCGGAGACGATCCGTCTGGCCTGCTTCTCCTCGCCGTAGGCGCGCAGGATCCGCACCAGCTCGCCGGCCGGATAGGTGTTGAGGACCTCGGCGGCGCTGATGCCCGTCGTCTGGTCCATGCGCATGTCGAGCGGCGCGTCCTGGGCGTAGGCGAAGCCGCGGTCGGCCTCGTCGAGCTGCATCGAGGAGACCCCGAGATCGAACAGGACGCCCTGCACGCGCGCGACGTCCAGCCGGTCGAGCACCTCGGGCAGTTCGTCGTAGACCGCGTGCACCAGGGTGGCGCGCTCGCCGTACGGCGCGAGCCGCTCGCCGGACAGGCGCAGCGCCTCCTTGTCCCGGTCGAGGGCGACCAGGCGGGCCTCGGGGAAGCGGGAGAGCAGTGCCTCGCTGTGCCCGCCGAGGCCGAGCGTGCAGTCGACGACCACCGCTCCCGGGGCCTGGAGAGCGGGGGCCAACAGGTCCAGGCACCGCTGGAGCATCACCGGGACGTGTCGACTCTGGCTCAAGTGGCCCTCTCAGGTCCGGCGGGCGGTACGCACCGCCGGGTCCCCGCCCTCCCCCGGCTTCACTGGGGGACCCCCAGTGAAGGGGAGGCCTGCCGGCGCCGGAAGCGTCAGCCGGCCGGGAGCGGGTGGAGGCCGAGCCGTACGTACGCGCCGCGCACGCGGGAGGATCTCCGGCGGCGAAGCCGGGGTCCTCGGGAATTCGGTCAGCGGGGAGAGCCGCGCCTCCCGCTTTCGCGTCACTTTAGTCCACCCTGTCGCGCGGTCAATCAACCGGCATGCGCGTCGCGGCGCTCGACGGCACTCGGCGGCGGACCGGGGGAACCACACGAACGGGCGCAGTCCGCGGACACCTGTGCGTTGGGTCACAACACGATGGGATGACGTTCTTTGTCCCGTCTCACAGCGGGCCATGACCGCCCGTGACCAGTACCGTCATCACCATGACGACTTCTGCATCGGTTCCCGCCGGCTCCGAGGACGCCATAGCCCGCGTCGGCACCGTCACCGACCGCCTCGTCGAAGCCAACGAGCGCTACGCCGCGGCCTTCGCCGACCCTGGAATGGACGCCCGCCCCGTCCTGCGCGTGGCCGTGGTGGCCTGCATGGACGCCCGACTCGATCTGCACGCCGCGCTCGGCCTCGAGCTCGGCGACTGCCACACCATCCGCAACGCGGGCGGTGTCGTCACCGACGACGCGATCCGCTCGCTCACCATCAGCCAGCGCAAGCTCGGCACCCGCAGCGTGGTCCTCATCCACCACACCGGCTGCGGTCTGGAGAGCCTCACCGAGGACTTCCGCACCGAGCTCGAACTGGAGGTCGGCCAGCGCCCCGCGTGGGCGGTGGAGGCCTTCCGCGACGTCGACCAGGACGTGCGGCAGTCGATGCAGCGCGTGCGCACCTCACCGTTCCTGCTGCACACCGACGACGTGCGAGGCTTCGTCTTCGACGTACGGACCGGTCTGCTGCGCGAGGTGGACCCCGGGTGACATCCGCCCGGGGTTCCCGTCACGCGGGAACCCCGGGCTCCGACAGGACGAACTGTCGTAAGAACCGACATATCGCGGCCAGTTGTCCACAGGCGAGTGACACGAATCGGTAACGGCAGCAAGAATGCGGGTTGTGGCGTCGCGCGGAACTTTTCCCGCGTGGTGTCCGTGATTCGGGGTGGGCCGGTTTACGCGTCACAGAGCGTCGGCCCGTTGAGAGAGAACGGGCCGAGGAGGGCCGGGTGACGACCTATGACGATCGAGCGAGCCTCACTGATCTGACTGCCACCGTGGATCGGGTCCGCAGTTCGGTGGAGGAAGTGATCGAGGGCAAGCCCGAGGTCGTACGGCTTTCGCTGACCGTTCTGCTCGCCGAGGGACATCTTCTGATCGAGGACGTCCCAGGGGTGGGCAAGACGATGCTCGCCAAGGCGCTGGCGCGGTCCATCGACTGTTCCGTGCGGCGTATCCAGTTCACGCCCGACCTGCTGCCCTCGGACATCACCGGTGTGTCCATCTGGGACCAGCAGCGCCGTGACTTCGAGTTCAAGCCCGGCGCGATCTTCGCCCAGATCGTGATCGGCGACGAGATCAACCGCGCCTCGCCCAAGACCCAGTCCGCGCTGCTGGAGTCGATGGAGGAGCGCCAGGTCACCATCGACGGGCAGACCTACGAGCTGCCCAGCCCCTTCATGGTGGTGGCCACGCAGAACCCGGTCGAGATGGAGGGCACCTACCCGCTGCCGGAGGCGCAGCGCGACCGCTTCATGGCCCGGGTCTCCATCGGCTACCCGAGCGCGGAGGCCGAGCTCCAGATGCTCGACGTGCACGGCGGGGTGAACCCGCTGGACGACCTCCAGCCGGTGGCGCACGCGCACGAGGTGGTGAAACTGATCGAGGCGGTGCGCGGCGTCCACGTCGCCGACACGGTCCGGCGCTACGCCGTGGACCTGGTCGCCGCCACGCGCAACCACCCCGATCTGAGACTCGGCGCCTCGCCGCGCGCGACGCTCCATCTGCTGCGCGCGGCGAAGGCGTCCGCAGCCCTCAGCGGCCGGGAGTACGCCCTGCCGGACGACGTGCAGGCCCTCGCCGTCGCCGTCCTCGCGCACCGGCTGCTGCCCACCGCGCAGGCCCAGCTCAACCGCCGCACCGCGGAGCAGGTCGTGCAGGAGATCATCCAGCACACCCCGATCCCGGCGACCCCCCGGCAGAACGGCTTCGGTATGGGGCCCGGCGCGTCCTACGGCCAGCAACCGCCGCGGAGGCTGTGATGGCCACCGCGGCGGGGCCGCGGCAGACCGGGGCGGACCAGGACGACAAGGGCGGGGTGCGCACGGCCCTGGCCGGGCTCACCACCCGGGGCCGCTCGTTCCTGGCCGCCGGTGTCGCCGCCGCCGGCTGCGCCTACGTCCTCGGGCAGAGCGATCTGCTCCGGGTGGGCCTGCTGCTGGCGGTCCTGCCCCTGATCTGCGCGACGGTGCTCTACCGCACCCGCTACCGGGTCGCGGGCAGCCGGCGGCTCTCCCCCGCGCGGGTGCCCGCCGGTGCCGAGGCCCGCGTCCATCTGCGGATGGACAACGTCTCCCGGCTGCCCACGGGCCTGCTGATGCTTCAGGACCGCGTGCCGTACGTGCTCGGTCCGCGCCCGCGCTTCGTGCTCGACCGGGTGGAGCCCGGCGGCCGGCGCGAGGTGTCGTACCGGGTCCGTTCCGATCTGCGCGGCCGCTATCCCCTCGGTCCGCTGCAGCTGCGTCTGACCGACCCTTTCGGGATGTGCGAGCTGACCCGGTCCTTCTCGACGTACGACACGCTGACGGTGATCCCGCGGGTGGAGCCGCTGCCGCCGGTGCGGTTCAGCGGGGAGGCCAAGGGGTACGGCGAAGGGCGGCAGCGCTCGCTCGCCCTGGCCGGCGAGGACGACGTGATCCCGCGCGGCTACCGCCACGGCGACGACCTGCGCCGGGTGCACTGGCGCTCCACCGCACGGTACGGCGAGCTGATGGTGCGCCGCGAGGAGCAGCCGCAGCGCGCCCGCTGCACCGTGCTGCTCGACACCCGGGGCGTCGCCTTCCACGGCGCGGGACCGGACTCCGCCTTCGAGTGGGCGGTGGGCGGCACCGCCTCCGTGCTGGTGCACATGCTCGAACGAGGCTTCTCCGTCAGGCTGTTGACGGACACCGGCAGTTCGGTGCCCGGCGAGGGCGCCGAGGGGTTCGCCGGCACCAGCCACCAGTCGTCGGACGCGGCCGGGCTGATGATGGACACCCTCGCGGTGATCGACCACTCCGACGGCACGGGCCTGTCCCGCGCCTACGACGTGCTGCGCGGCGGCAACGAGGGACTGCTGGTGGCCTTCTTCGGCGACCTGGACGAGGAGCAGGCCACGGTGGTCGCGAAGATGCGCCAGCGCATCGGAGGCGCGGTCGCCTTCGTCCTGGACGGCAGCGCCTGGGGCCGGGAGGCCACCGACGTGCCCGGCGCGGCGGACGGGAGCGAGGAGCGGCTGCGGATGCTGCGCGAGGCGGGCTGGACGATCGTGCCCGTGCCGCGGGGAGCCGCGCTCCAGGACCTGTGGCGCCAGGCCGACCGGGACCGCTCGGGTGTCGTGACGGCGGGCGACACGAGCGGGGAGGGCCGGTCATGAGCGGGCAGGCACGTATGGCGCTGTGCGCCACGGCGGCGACGCTGATGGCCGCGTGCGCCCTGCTGCCGCTGGTCGACGACCCCATGTGGCTCTTCCAGGCGGCCTTTCTGCTGATGATCCAGAGCGGCGTGGGCGCCGCGGCCCGGCGGGTGCCGCTGGCCCGCCCGCTGACCGTCGCCGTGCAGGCCCTGGTCACGCTCGTGCTGCTGACCCTGGTCTTCGCCCGGGAGTACGCGTTCGCCGGGCTGATCCCCGGCCCGGACGCGCTGAAGCACTTCGCCGACCTGCTCCAGCAGGGCACGGACGACGTGAGTCGGTACGCCATCCCGGCGCCGCTGTCCGACGGCATCAAGCTGATGCTCGTCGGCGGCGTCCTGGTGATCGGCCTGGCGGTGGACGTCATCGCGGTGACCTTCCGCAGCGCCGCCCCGGCCGGACTGCCGCTGCTCGCGCTGTACTCGGTCGCGGCCGGGCTGGCCGACGGCGGCGGGGGCTGGGCGTGGTTCCTGATCGCCGCGGTCGGCTATCTGATGCTGCTGCTCGCCGAAGGGCGGGACCGGCTCTCGCAGTGGGGCCGGGTGTTCGGCGCGGCGCCGCGCACCCCGGGCGGGGAGCCCGGCGGCCCGGTCGCCCCGGCGCGCACCGGGCGGCGGATCGGCGTGGTCGCGCTGGGCACGGCCCTGGTGGTGCCGCTGGCCCTGCCCTCGATGGACGGCGGGCTGCTGGACGCCGCCGGGTCGGGCGCGGGTGCGGGCGGCGGGGGCGGCGGCACGATCTCCGCGGTGAACCCGCTGGTGTCGCTCCGGGACAGTCTGAACGTCGAGGAGGACCGCACGGTCATGACCGTGCGCACCAGCACCAACGACCTGTCCAACATGTACCTGCGGATCGTCTCACTGGACGACTTCGACGGCACCACGTGGAAGCCGTCCCGCCGGAACATCGTCGCGGTGCCGGACGAGTTCCCCACCCCGGCGGGCCTCGGCGCGGACGTCCGGCGCACGGAGGTCCGCACCCGTATCGCGGCGGCGGACTGGTACGCGCAGGACTGGCTGCCGATGCCCTACCCGCCGAGCGACGTACGGGTCGACGGCAACTGGCGGTACGAGCCGGTCGGAATGACCCTCGTCGGCGACCACGGCCAGAACACCCGGGGCGCGACGTACGAGGTGACCAGCCTCGACGTGCGGCCCACGGCCGAGCAGCTCGCCACGGCACCGGAGCCGCCGGCCGCCCTGACGCGCGAGTTCACCAAGGTGCCGGACTCCCTGCCGCCGGTGGTGCCGAGGACGGCCCGGGAGATCACGGCCGGCGCGAAGAACCCCTACGAGCAGGCGGTCAGGCTCCAGGAGCACTTCGCCGTGACCGGCGGGTTCCAGTACGACACCGAGGTGGCGGTCGGCGGCGGCTCCGACGGGATCGCCCGGTTCCTGCGGGACAAGCGCGGCTTCTGCGTGCACTTCTCGTTCGCGATGGCGTCGATGGCCCGCACGCTGGGCATACCGGCTCGCGTCGCGGTGGGGTTCGCGCCCGGTACGCCCCAGGCGGACGGCACGGTCTCGGTGGGCCTGCGGGACGCACACGCGTGGCCCGAGCTGTACTTCGAGGGCATCGGCTGGACCCGTTTCGAGCCGACGCCCAACCGGGGCACGACGCCCACCTACACCCAGCCGGAGGTCCCGGACAGCAACGTCCCCGACCTGCCGGAGGCCTCCGCCACGAACGACCCGTCGCCCTCGGCGGAACCGTCGAGCAGCGAGAGCTGCTCCGCGGAGGACAAGCGGCTGGAGGTGTGCGGCGCGGCGCTGCCGCTGGACCCGGGGGCCACGGACGACGGTGGCCCGCCCTGGTACCAGCTCGCGGGCTGGGTGCTGCTCGGGCTCGCGGTGGTCGTCGTGCCGCTGGTGCCCATGCTGTGGCGGCTGAGACGGCGGACCGTGCGGCTGGCGTCGGCCCGGCACACCGGTGCCGCCGCCCTGGCCGGGGGCACCGCGGAACCGCCCGGTGAGGGCGACGGTGACGAGGCGCGGGCCGCGGCCTCCCATCTGCTGGTGGAGCCGTCCGACCGGCACGCCGCCGAGGTCGCCGCCGCGTATGTGCTGGCGGTGTGGCGCGAGCTGACGGACACCGCCTGGGACTACGGCATCCTGCCGGACGACGCGCTGACGCCGCGGAAGGCCGCCGCGCGGATCGTGCGGCTCGGGCATCTGGACGAGCAGGCGGCCGCGTCGGTGCATCGGGTGGCGGGTGCCGTGGAGCAGGTGCTGTTCGCGCCGCGGCCGCGCGCTCAGACGGGTCTCGCCGACAACGTGCGCACACTGCGGGCGGCTCTGCGGTCCAGGGTCAGCCGGCGCACACGGGTGCGGGCGGTCGTCGCGCCCCGTTCGGCCGTCCGCGCGGTCTGGGACCTCAACGACCGCTGGACGGCCTTCAGAGCCCGTCTGGCCACCCGCTGGGCCGCGTTGATCCGTCGCCCGTCGGGCCAGCAGAGCGGCTGAGGCAGCGCCCGGCCGCCGGTCACCGACGGGCGGCGGTCGCTGGGCGCCGGTGCACACCTCCGTGCACCGGCGCCGGGTCGGCTCGTGTACCCGAGCCGACCCGGCGCCGGTGTCCTGCTTCACATCACGTGGCGAACCCCGCCGTGCCGGTGAGCCCGGGCATGCCTGAGGGGTTGCCGCCCCGTGGGCGGCAACCCCTCATGTGTGTCACTGGGAGTCGAGGGCGGGGATCAATGGCCCTGTTGCTCGTCACGGCGCCGTTGCCAGCGCTCCTCGATGCGCTCCATCATCGAGCGCCGCTGACGTCCCTGACGACCGGCCTGCTGGCCACCGCCGGCGGGCTGCTCGCCCGGCCTGGGGGCCTTGCGCCAGCCGGTCACGGCGAGTACCGCGCAGCCCAGCATGACGAGGAATCCCACCACGCTGAGCCAGACCTGTTTGGCGACCATTCCGGCCATGAGGAGCGCGATACCTACGAGGAAGCCCGCGACCGCCTGGTAGACCCGTCGCCGGGTGTACGTACGCAGCCCGCTTCCCTCAAGCGCTGTCGCGAACTTGGGATCTTCGGCGTACAGCGCTCGCTCCATCTGCTCGAGCATGCGCTGCTCGTGCTCTGAGAGCGGCACGGAGTCCTCCTCATCGTGCAGTCGCCGGGGCGACCCGGGGGGTCCCTTCAGGATAGGCAGGGAATCGCCCCCGTGAAACCCGCCCCTCTGCGCCATTTGGCCAACCGGAATCCGCCATGCACGGATCGGCCCGTTGAGGCTTCCATTCCCCGAGGGCCGACCCGTCATGCCGGGTGGTCTCCCTCGATCATACGGCGGGAAGCGCTCGATCGGGGGGCCTGTGGCGTACTCCATCTGCAACCAATGCGCTGATCAGCGACGCGCCCCGGCGTGCGGCTCACGCCTCGGCGGCCCTTCGTGTCTCACCGAGCACATGAAGCTGCGTGGCCACCGCGTGGAACGCCGGGAGCTCGGCCGCCGCGGCTTCCAGCTTCAGCAGGGCGTCCATCGCTCCGGGTTCGGTGTCCACCAGCACGCCCGGTACGAGATCGGCGAACACCCGTACACCGTGCACGGCGCCGACCTCGAGGCCGGCGGCCGCGACCAGTTCGGTCAGCTGTTCGGCGGTGAAGCGGCGCGGCATCGGGTCGCCGGTGCCCCAGCGCCCGTGCGGGTCGTCCAGCGCCTGCCTGGCCTCCGTGAAGTGACCGGCGAGGGCGCGTGCGAGCACGGCACCCCCGAGCCCGGCCGCGAGCAGGCTGAGCACGCCTTCGGGGCGCAGGGCGGCCACCGCGTTGCCGAGGCCCTCGGCCGGGTCGTCGACGTACTCCAGGACGCCGTGGCACAGCACCGCGTCGTAGCCGCCGCGCTCGACCACGTCGAACAGGCCCCGGGCGTCGCCCTGCACGCCCCGCACCCGGTCGGCGACGCCGGCCTCGGCGGCGCGGCGCTCCAGCGCGAACAGCGCGTTCGGGCTGGGGTCGACGACGGTGACGCGGTGGCCGAGGCGGGCGACGGGCACGGCGAAGTTGCCGCTGCCGCCTCCGGTGTCGAGGACGTCCAGCGACTCCCGGCCCGTGGCCTTGACCCGGCGGTCCAGGGCGTCCCGGAGGACGTCCCACACCACGGCGGTTCGGAGAGAGGATCGGGGGCGCATCGGGTCCGACACGGCAGTTGACTCCTCGGCGCGGCACCGCCTCGGGGCGGAGCGAACGGGCTGCCTTCCCGGACCCCGCGGGTGCGGGCGGGAAGGCTTCAGGCGCCCTCCACCCTATTGCCTTCACGGGCCCGCCCGGTCCCTCCGGTGGTGCCGCCGCTCCCGGCCGTCCGCCGCCCGCCCCCGGCCGCCCACCAGCGGCGGGACGGTGGTGGGCCGGTCAGCCGGCGTCCGGGAAGTCGCGGTCCGCGCCGGGAGCGCGGCCCTCTCCCGCGTCCGGGTCCGGACGGGGCTGCGGGAGGACCGGCTGGAGCACCAGCATCCGTTCGACGATGCGGATGAACATCGCCACGTCACGTATGAGGTCGTCGGCGTCCCGGCGGCCGGCCGCGCCCTGGATGCCGGCCTCGGCCAGGGCGCGGCGGCGGGCGCCCGAGGCGAACAGGGCGCTCCACTCGGTGAGTTCGGGTGCGATCTCCGGCAGCACTTCCCAGGCGCTGCGGATCCTGGCCCGGCGTCGCGGGTTGTGCTCGGGGCGTCCGCGTGCGGCGAGGACGGCCGCGGCGGTGCGCAGGGCGGCGAGATGGGCGGTCGCGTAGCGCT
Organism: Streptomyces cadmiisoli; assembly: GCF_003261055.1. Lineage (NCBI taxonomy): Bacteria > Bacillati > Actinomycetota > Actinomycetes > Kitasatosporales > Streptomycetaceae > Streptomyces > Streptomyces cadmiisoli. Next base: position 6,374,134 of record NZ_CP030073.1, on the reverse strand, counting down.
CGTTCGGAGTGTCGAGGACTGCCGCCTCGTCGAGGCCGGTGCGGGCCTGGGCGAGCAGGTCGAGGGCGGCGGGTGGCGCCGTGGCCCGGCGGAGCACGGGGTGCACGTCGCCCGCCGGGCCGTTCAGTGAGGGGGCAGGGCCGGTGGCGCGGCGCCGACGCGCGGCGGCTGCGGACGAGTTGGCCATGACGAACCTCCTGTCGTCAGTGTGACGGCACGCCCTGACACGAGGTGCCGTATGTGCCCATCGTGAGGTATGGCACTGACAATCCGATCTGACCTGGGCTTTTGCTTCGATCGAAAGTTCGGGTTAGTTTTTGCACTGACCAGTCAGTTCAAAAGACGGGGGAGTCGTGGCGGGCGTTGTGCGGGGCAGCCTGGGGGGAGTCGCCGTCGGCGCCCGCCACTTCGGACTGAAGGGTCCACGCGGCTGGGCCTTCCGCGGTGTTTCGTTCGCCGCGGAGCCCGGCTCGCTGGTGGCGGTCGCGGGGCCGTCGGGTTCGGGCCGCACGAGCCTGCTGCTCGCGCTGACGGGGCGGATGAAGGCGACCGAGGGGACGGCGGTCGTCGGCGACGTCCGGCTGCCGAGGCAGTCGGCCGCCCTGCGCCGGATCAGCGGCCTCGCGCACGTTCCCGGCGTCACCGATCTCGACCCCGCCCTGACCGTCGCGGAGCATCTGCGCGAACGGGCCCTGCTCCAGCGCCGCTTCGGTGACTCCCTGCGCGCACTGCTGCGGCCGCGGTCGGAACGCGCGCGTGAGGCTCGGCGGCGGATCGACGACGCCCTGGCCGCCGCCGGCCTGGACACCGAGACCCTGCCGAAGGGCCCGCGCACCGCCGTACGGGACCTGGAACGCCTCGAGGCCCTGCGTCTGTCGGTCGCCCTGGCCCTGGTCGGACGGCCGCGGCTGCTCGGCGTCGACGACGCGGACCTCAAGCTCTCGATGGCCGAACGGGCGGAGGTCTGGGCGCTGTTGAGGTCCCTCGCCGACTCCGGGACGACGGTGCTGGCGGTGTGCGGCGAGGCTCCCGAGGACGCCGTGGTGGTGTCCACGGTGCCTCGTGGCGGCAGCGCGGGGGCCGACGCCGACGAGCGGGCCGTCGGGACGGCGCCCCGCGACAACACCGACGACCCGGCCGACGAGACCGCGCACCACGGGAACACGGACGCCCCGGCCGACGAGACCGCGCACGCCGGCGACACCGGCCACCGGGCCGTGCACGACCGCGCCCCCGCCGAGGGCTCCACGGCCGCGCACGACGGGGACGTGAACGACGCGGACGCGCACGACGGAGACGTGAACGACGCGGACGCGAACGACTCGGACATGAACGGCGGGGCCGCCCACCACACGCACGTGAACGACGAGGCGAAGGAGGCGGCGGATGCGCTCGCCGAGACTGGCCGCTCTTGAGCTGCGGCGCTTCGGGCGCGGTAGGCTCCCCCGCGCGGCCCTGGTGGCACTTCTCCTGCTGCCGCTGCTCTACGGTGCGTTGTACCTGTGGTCCTTCTGGGATCCGTACAGCCGCCTGGACCGCCTCCCCGTGGCACTGGTGAACGACGACACGGGAGCGACCGCCGGAGGCAAGGAGATCCACGCGGGCGACGACATCGTGGCGGGACTGCGTGACAGCGAGGTCTTCGACTGGCACGAGGTGAGCGCCGCCGAGGCACGCGCGGGCGTGGAGGAGGGCACGTACTACCTGTCGCTGACCATGCCGGACGACTTCAGCCGCCGTATCGCCTCCGGTTCGGGCGACTCCCCGCAGGCGGGGGCCCTCCGGGTCCGTACGAACGACGCCAACAACTACATCGTCGGGCAGATCTCCCGGACGGTGTTCAGCGAGGTGCGCACGGCGGCGTCCACCAAGGCGTCGCGGACGTTCCTGGACCGGATCTTCATCTCGTTCTCCGGCATCCACGGCGAGACGGTGAAGGCCGCGAGCGGGGCGGACAAGCTCAAGAGCGGTATCGGCACGGCGGAGAAGGGCTCGAAGGACCTCGCCGACGGTCTGAAGGACGCCGAGGGCGGCAGCGGCAAGCTGGTCAAGGGCCTGAAGAAGCTCGACACGGGGGCCGGCGACCTGGAGGACGGTTCGCAGCAGGTCGCGGAGGGGACGCAGGCACTCGCCGACAAGGTCGACGGCGTCGCGGACGAGGTCGGGCCGTTCCTGGAGGACAACGAGCAGACCATCGGTGACACGGCCAGGGCGGTCGCCGACACCGCCGGCGCGATCGGCGACAACCTCGGCACGCTGGTGAAGCGGGCGCCGGCGGCCGCCGAGGAGGCCCGCACGGCCGCGGACACCCTGCGCGACGTCCACGAGCGGCGCTGCGGAACCGCCGTCCCGCCCGATGCGGCCTGCTACGACCTGGAGAAGGCGAAGGACGCCGCGGCCGACGTGGCGACGCTCGCGGACGACGTCAGCACGCTGATCACCGAGCACGAGGGCGACCTGGAGAAGCTGGACGGCCATCTCGCCACCCTGGAGAAGCAGGCCCGCGCGCTCGCCGACCGTGCCCCGCACCTGTCGGAGGACCTCGACGACGCCGTCACCAGGATCAACAAGCTGAACGAGGGAGCCGGGAAGGTCGCCGCGGGTGCCAAGGCGCTGCACACCGGGCTCGGCACGGCCCGGACCGGCGCGGTGGACCTCGACCAGGGCGTCGGCGACCTCAGGACGGGCGCGGACGACCTCAGCGGCGGCATGTTCAAGCTCGTCGACGGCTCGGGCAGGCTCGCGAGCGGGCTGCACGACGGCGCGAAGCAGATCCCCGACTACGACGAACGGCAGCGCGACGAGCGGACCGAGGTGATGGCGGACCCGGTCCGGCTCGCGTCCGAGTCGCTGCACCGGGCGCCCAACTACGGCACCGGATTCGCCCCGTACTTCATCCCGCTGTCCCTGTGGGTGGGCGCCATGGTGGCGTACATGCTGATCGCGCCGCTCAACCGGCGCGCCCTGGCCGCCGGTGCCTCGGCCTGGCGGATCGCGCTGGCGGGCTGGCTGCCGGTGCTCGCGATCGGCGTGCTCCAGACGGTCGCGCTGATGTCGGTGCTGCACTGGGCGGTCGGGCTGGAGATGGCGCGGGCGGCCGGCACCGTCGGTTTCCTGTTCCTGGTCACGGGCTGCTTCGCCGCGCTCATCCAATGGCTGAACGCGCACTTCGGAGCCGCCGGCCGCATCCTGGTCCTCGCCCTGCTGATGCTCCAGCTGACCTCCGCGGGCGGCACCTACCCCGTGCAGACCAGTCCGGCCTTCTTCAACGCGCTCCACCCGTTCCTGCCGATGAGCCATGTCGTCGAGGCCCTCAGGAGGCTCATCAGCGGCGGCGGCCTGGAACCCGTGTGGCACGCGTGCGTGGTGCTGGCGGCGTACACCGCGGGCGCCCTCGCCCTGACGGCCCTGTCCGCCCGGCGCCGGCAGGTGTGGACACTGGACCGGCTGCACCCGGAGCTGAGCCTGTGAGTGACCGTCCCGCGCTCTGTCCCGCGACGGTTCCTGTGACAATCGGGGCCATGGAACGCAGCAGCACCACGTCGGGCGCCGGTACGCGCCGGGAAGCCACCCGGCAGAAGCTCTACGAGGCGGCCGTCACCCTCATCGCCGAGCAGGGCTTCTCCGCCACCACGGTGGACGAGATCGCCGAGCGCGCCGGGGTCGCCAAGGGCACGGTGTACTACAACTTCGCCAGCAAGTCGGTCCTCTTCGAGGAACTGCTGAGGCACGGCGTGGGGCTCCTCACCGCCTCACTGCGCGAGGCGGCGGAGCGCACCGCGCGCGACGGCGGCAGCAAGGTGGACGCCCTGGACGCGATGATCCGGGCGGGACTCGTTTTCATCGACCGCTATCCGGCATTCACCCAGCTGTACGTCGCCGAGTTGTGGCGCACCAACCGGGCCTGGCAGTCCACCTTGATGGTGGTCCGGCGGGAAGCGGTGGCGGTCGTCGAGGCAGTGCTGCGCGAGGGCATCGACGACGGCGAGTTCACCGACGAGATCGACGTCCCGCTGACCGCGGCGGCGCTGGTCGGGATGGTTCTGGTGGCCGCGCTGGACTGGCAGGCCTTCCAGCCGGAACGGTCCCTGGACGATGTGCACGCGGCACTGTCGCGGCTGCTCCAGGGACGGGTGAGCGGCAGGCCGTAGCGGTGCGCGCACCGCCGCGGTGAACCGACCGCGGCGGTACGGACCGAAGCGGCGCAGGCACCCGAGCAATGCACGAAAGCGCCGGCCCGCAGTGGCCGCGTCCCCCGCGGGCCACGCCGGACCGGCGCTTCCTCGTGCTCCCCCGTACCCCGTACCCCCGTACTCCCCCCGTTGGGTCCTCCCCCGGGTTCCCCCCGTGTCTCGCTCCCGCCGACCGCGGCCGGCGGAAGGAGCGGATCGAGGGCCGGGCCGTTCCGGCGCCCCGTGTCGCCGGTGCCGGCGCCGTGCCCCTCTCCGTGCCTCCACTCTCTCGTTCCCGCAGGTCGGCACCCATCCGCGCGCGTACTCATCTCGTCACCTGAGTACGCGTACTCAGTCATACGCACGCGCCCCCAGGACGTCTCGGCCCCGGCTGGTTACGATCGCGTCCGTGTCCGTACTCCCCCTGGTGTTCACCAGCGGCTGGGCCAGCGGTGTCAACGCGTACGCGGTGGTGCTGCTGCTCGGCTTCTTCGGCGCGACGGGCGTGAGCGACGAGGTACCCGAGACGCTGCAACGGCCCGAGGTCCTGATCCCCGCGGGTGTGCTGTTCCTGTGCGAGACGGTGGCCGACAAGATCCCGTACGTCGACTCGGTGTGGGACTCGGTGCACACGGTGATCCGGCCGGCCGCCGGGGCGTGGGTGGGGGCGCTGCTCGCCGGGCAGAGCGGTTCCCTGTCCGATCTGACGGCGGGCGCGATCGGCGGTTCGACCGCGCTGGCCAGCCATGCGGTCAAGGCCGGGACACGGATGGCGGTGAACTCCTCGCCGGAGCCGTTCAGCAACGTGATCCTCAGCCTGGCGGAGGATCTCGGGGTCGGCGGGATCGTCACGTTCGCGATGTTCCACCCGGAGGCCGCCGCCGTCGTCGCCGGCGTGCTGCTGGTCGCCGGGCTGGTCGCGCTGTACTTCCTCGTCTCCCGCATCCGCCGCTTCCTGCGCCGCCGCGCCCAGCGCCGGGAGGAACGGCGGCTGGAACGCCGGCTGGCAGCCCGCGCGGGCCCACCTGACGGGTAGGGCGTCCGCGCTGGTCACAGCCCCGTCGGCGCGCTGTCGGTGGCGGCCGATAAAGTCGCGGGCATGGCACGGATTGCGGTGATCGGCGCCGGGATGGGCGCGATGGCGGCTGCCGCCCGGCTGGCCGTCGCGGGCCACCGGGTGACGGTGTACGAGCGGACGCAGACGTACGGCGGGTCGGTGCGGCGGCTGGAGCGGGACGGCTTCTCCTTCGACACCGGCCCCGGACTGCTGTCGCTGCCCGCGGTGTACCGGGACCTGTTCCTCAAGACCGGCAAGGAGCCGCTGGAGGACTGCGTCGACCTCGTCCAGGTCGACCCGTCGTCCCGGCACGTCTTCGCGGACGGCACACAGGTGTCACTGCCGAACGCCTCGCGCGCGGGAGTGGTCGCCGCTCTGGACGAGGCACTGGGAGCGGGCGCCGGCGGACGCTGGGGCGACTTCCTGGTGCGCGCCCGCGAGGCGTGGGACCGCACCCGCCGGCCCCTCCTGGAGGAGCCCCTGTGGCCCAACTGGCAGGTGCTGGCCGACCGCGAGCCCTACCCCGCGGTCCCGCACAAGCGGCTGCTGCGCACTCGCCGGGCCGCGACGCTGGCCGAGGTGGCCGCCTGGGAGCTGCGCGATCCCCGGCTGGCCGCCCTGCTGGAGGGCCACGCCCTGGCACACGGTCTGGACCCGCGCGTCGCACCGGCCGCGGCCTCGGTCCTGCCGTACCTGGAGCACGCCTTCGGCACCTGGTACGTGCGCGGAGGCGTCCGGGAACTCGCCCGGGCCGTCCACGAGCGCTGCCTGGCCCGCCGCGTCGAGTTCGTTCTCGGCGCCGAGGTGACACGGCTGCTGGAGAAGGACGGCCGGGCGGCGGGCGTGGAGTTCGCGGACGGCATGGTGGCCGAGGCGGACTTCGTGGTGGCCGGAGTGGCACCGGCGGTCCTGAACCGGCTCGTCGCCGGTACGGCGATCCGTGGCGCCGGTGAGGTCCAGGCCGCGCGCGGGCCGGCGAGCCGTCTGACGGTGCTGCTGGCGCTGCGCGGAGCGCGGCCCGGGGATTCGGCGCACCGGACGGTGGTCCACACCGCGGACCGCGACGGCGAGTTGGAGTCCGTGTTCGGCCCGGCCCCGGGCCCGGCCGCGTCACCCACGGTCACGGTTCTGCGGCCCGGCGACCCCGGCCTGGTCCCGGACACCGGGCACGAGGCGGTCACCCTCACGGCGACGGTGCCCGCCGAGGAGAGCCGGAGCACGACGGAGAGTTTCGCCCGGCACGCCGAGGACATGATCGGCGTCGCGGAGCGTGTCGTACCCGATCTGCGGGACCGTCTGCTGTGGCACGTGGTGCGCACCCCGGCGGACCTGGCCGAGGCGACGGGTGCGGAGGGCGGGGCGGTCCCGGCACCGTCGCTCGCGGCGGCCGAGGGCCGGATGCTGCACCCGTCGAACTCGACGGCTCTGCCCGGCCTGTTCACCGTCGGCGGCTGGTCCCATCCCGGCGGCGGGCTCCCGCACGCCGGGATGTCGGGGGCGCTGGTCGCCGGACTGATCGTGGAGGGACCGGAGTTCCGCGGCTCGCAGTGATCACCCGCGGGGCACCGGGCCGCGCGGGGATCAGAAGCGGTAGCGCTCGTCGTATCCGTTGCCCTGCTGCGCCTGCCCGTCGCCCTGGTACGGGTACTGCTGCTCGGGCGGCAGTTCCCCGCCGTAGGGGTCGTCGGTGGTGCGCTGCTGCGGCACCCAGACACCGCCGGCCGGGGTCTCGCCGCCGTAGGTCCCGGTGGCGTACTGGTCCTGGCCGTAGGCCTGCTGGCCGTACTGCTGCTGGTCGTAACCCGTGTCGTACGAGGCGCCGCCCTGGTAGGTCTGGGTGCCGATGTACGGGTCGGAGTAGGCGGCGTACTGCTGCTGGCCGGTGGTGTCGTAGCCGTACTGCTGCTGGCCGTAGGAGTAGCCGTCGTAGGAGTAGCCCTGGTCGGCGGCCTGGGCTGCGGTCGCGTACTGGTCCTGCGCCTGGGCCGCGGCGGCGTACGCGGGGTCGCTGTAGACGCCGTACGAGCCGGTGTCGTCCGGCATCGGCTGCGGCTCGTAGACCGCGGTGCTCTCGGCCGCCGTCTCCGGGGCGGCGGCGCGGGCCGGGGTGAAGACGTCGTCGTGCTCGTGGTCCTCCTGGCCGCGGGTGTCGCGCCGGGCGTACGGGGTGTCCTCGTCGTGGAACTCGGACGCCTCCAGGTCGGAGACCTCCAGCGTCGGGTCGCCGTGGTCCGGCTCTCCGCGGCGGCGCTTGCTGCCGCCCAGCCCCGGTCGTCCGGTGACCGCCCAGCCGGCGGCGAAACCGCGGCGGAACGACAGGGTGACGTAGGTCTGGCCGACCGCGAACGCGGCCGCGCCCAGTCCGATGACGATGACGGACGCCATCAGGACGCCGACGACGACGCCGAGGAATCCGACGAAGGCCAGCAGGCGCCAGCGCAACCGCGCCTTGTACTGCAGCAGCACTTCGCCGAGCAGCCACAGTGCGACGACGCCGAACGCGATGTAGAGGACCGTCCAGCCCATGTACGCCCCTCTCCCAATGACCGTTACGCAGTGTGTCGTATGAGCGTGCGACCGGTCTAGGCCCGCGGTGGGTGGTGCAGACCCAGATTCTCGTAGATCTCCAATGTCGCCGTGGAGTTGTTGAGCGTGATGAAGTGCAGTCCGGGCACTCCCTCGGCCAGCAGCCGAGCGCAGAACTCCGTGGCGAACTCGATCCCCATGGAGCGTACAGCGGCCGGATTGTCTTTCGCTGTGAGGATCCGCTCTTTCAAGGTGGACGGCAGGTGAGCATTGCTCAACTGCGGCAGCCGCTCCAGCATACGGACGCTGGTGACCGGCATGACCTCGGGGATGACCGGGGTCACGCAGCCTGCCGCGGCGACCCGGTCGCGCAGCCGGAGATAGGACTCCGGCTGGAAGAACATCTGCGTGATGGCGTAGTCGGCGCCGGCGCGGCACTTGTCCACGAAGTGCGCGACATCGGTGTCCCGGTCGCAGGAGCGGGGGTGCATCTCGGGGAAGGCGGCGACACCGACACAGAAGTCGCCCGACTCCTTGATGAGGCGGACGAGCTCGGCGGCGTAGGTCACGCCCTTCGGATGCGGGACCCAGTCACCCATGGGGTCGCCGGGCGGGTCGCCGCGCAGGGCGAGCATGTTGCGGATTCCGGCGTCGGCGAACTGGCCGATGACGTTGCGCAACTCGCTGATGGAGTGGTCCACGGCGGTGAGGTGGGCGACCGGGGTCAGGGTGGTGTCGGCGACGATCTGCTCGGTCTCCTTGACCGTGCTGGCGCGTGTGGAGCCGCCCGCCCCGTAGGTGACGGACACGAAGTCGGGGGCCACCGCCTCGACCCTGCGCAGGGCGTTCCACAGGCTGCGCTCACCCTTGGGCGTCTTCGGCGCGTAGAACTCGAACGAGTACGTCGTCTTGCCGGCGGCGAGCATGTCGCGCACGGTGCGTGCGCGGTCAGTCCTGGTCGATGCGGTTCCGAGGGCCATACCGGCAGGTTAGCCAGGGGGCGGCGGTCCCCCAACCGGATCACGGGATTTTGCCCGTTTTGTCGACTTGTTGTCCATCCCTTGGACATCCTTGGACACCGGTGGACGTCAGGCCTGCCGCAGCCGCTTGGCGAATTCCGCGGCGGCGGTGCCGGGGTCGTCCGCCTCGGTGATCGCCCGGACGACGACGACCCGGCGGGCGCCCGCCTCCAGCACCTGGTCGAGATTGCCCAGGTCGATGCCGCCGATGGCGAACCAGGGGCGGTCGGTGCCCAGCCCCGCCGTGTGCCGCACCAAGTCAAGGCCGGGGGCGTGGCGGCCCGGCTTGGTGGGGGTCGGCCAGCAGGGGCCGGTGCAAAAGTAGTCCACGCCCTCCTGGACGGCTGCCGCGGCGGCCTCGTCCGGCGCGTGGGTCGACCGGCCGACCAGGACGTCCTCGCCGAGGATCGCCCGCGCCGCAGGGACCGGCAGGTCGCCCTGGCCGAGGTGCAGCACGTCCGAGCCGGCGGCGTGGGCGACGTCCGCCCGGTCGTTGACCGCGAGGAGTCTGCCGTGCCGGGCGCACGCCTCGGCGAAGACCTTCAGGTGGTCCAGTTCCTCGGCCGCCTCCATGCCCTTGTCCCGCAGCTGCACGATGTCCACACCGGCCGCCAGGACCGCGTCCAGGAACTCCGGCAGGTCGCCCTGGCGCCGGCGCGCGTCCGTGCACAGGTACACCCGGGCGTCGGCGAGCCGGGCGCGGGCGGTGTCGGTGTCGGTGTCGGTGTCGGGCATGTGTCCCCCCGTTGTCGGTGGCGTACGGGCCCTCGGCGGGCGCAGTCGCAGGTGGCCGTGGCGGCGTCCGCCGCGGCCCGTACGCCGGACGGTCCTCGGTTCAGACGGCGAGCGCCTGGGCGCGGCGCTTCACCTCCGTGCCGCGATTCTCGCTCAGCGCCTGCGCGGGGGTGCCGGGCAGGGTCGGGTCGGCGGTGAAAAGCCACTCCAGCATCTCTTCGTCCGTGAAGCCGTCGTCCCTCAGCAGCGTCAGGGTCCCGGACAGGCCCTTGACGACCTTGTCCCCGTCGATGAAGGCGGCGGGGACGTGCAGCGCGCGGTTCTCACCACGGCGTACGGCGATGAGCTGGCCGTCCTTGACCAGCTGCCGCACACGTGTCACCTCGACGTCGAGCATCTCGGCGATGTCGGGGAGGGTGAGCCAGGCGGGGACGAGAGCATCGATCTTTGCGTCAATCTCGGTCACGGGAACAAGCCTGCCATCCTCCACCGACAGTCGGAAGCCAGGCCGGTCCGACCAGGGGAGACGGACCACCGGGACGGACCGGTGCGGGCGGCCCCGGGCAGGTCGTCCGGGCACCTCGTCCGGGCGGGCGGCGGCCGCTACGCCACGGCCGTCTTCAGCGGACGGGCCGGGTCCGCCAGCAGCCGCGGGTCCATCGACGCGCCGGCCTCGATGAGCCGTCGCCCCTGGGCCAGGTCCCTCGGGCGGCCCACCGCCAGCAGGGCCACCAGCCGGCCCTCGCGCAGCCAGCACACGCTCCAGGCGGGCCCGGACGGATCGCCGCGCCACACGACGGCGTCGGCCGCGGTGTGGTGTCCGGCGTACTGGACGAAGCGGCCGAACTGCTCGGACCAGAAGTACGGCACCGGGTCGTAGACCGCCGGGGCCTCCCCGGTCGCCTCGCCGATGATGTTCGCGGCGACCGTGCGGGGGCCCTGGAGGGCGTTGTCCCAGTGGTGCACGAGGAGGCGTTCGCCGTACCTCCCCGAGGGGAAGGAGGCGCAGTCGCCGACCGCGTAGACGTCGGGCGCCGAGGTGCGCAGGTACTCGTCGGCGACGACCTCGCCGTACGCGCCGAGCGTGACCCCGGAGCCGGCGAGCCAGGCCGTGGCGGGCCGGGCTCCGATGCCGACCACCACCGCGCCGGCGGGCAGCCGCTCCCCGTCGTCGAGGACGACGGCGCCGGGCTCGACGCGCTCCACGCGCGCGTGGGTGCGCAGGACGGCGCCGACGTCCGCGTACCACCGTGCCATCGGCGCGGCCACCTCCGCGGGCAGCGCGCCAGCGAGGGGGCGGTCCGCGGCTTCCACGACGGTCACGGCGCAGCCCGCCTCGCGCGCGGCCGTGGCGAACTCCGCGCCGATCCAGCCGGCGCCCACCACCACGATGTCGTGCTGCCGGGCGAGCACGGGCCGCAGCCGTTCGGCGTCGTCCAGGGTGCGCAGCAGATGCACTCCGGGGACCCCGTCGGCACCCGGCAGCCGCATCGGTTCGGCGCCGGTCGCCAGGACCAGCACGTCGTACGGCACGGGCCCGGCGGCCGTGTCCAGCTCGTGGTCGCCGGGGCGCACCCCGCCGACCTCGCGCCCGAGGTGCAGGTCGATGCCGAGGGCCTCGAAGTCGACGTCGAAGGCGGAGCCCTCCGCCGTGCCCAGCAGTACGGCCTTGGACAGCGGGGGCCGGTCGTAGGGCTGATGGGGCTCGGCACCGATCAGTGTGACGGTGCCGGAGAATCCCTGTTCCCGCAGGGCGACCGCGGTCTGCACCCCGGCCATGCCCGCTCCGACCACGACCGCCCGCCGCGTCCCTGCCTGCGTCTGTCCGTTCACCTGATCACCATAGACAACTGACAATTTGTCAGTCAGGGGGCTTGCTCGGTGACCTGCTCCACAACGCTGGTCCCCGAGCCGGGCTGCGACTCCCACTCCCAGGTCTCCACCAGGCGCAGCCGGCCGTCCGGCAGCTCGGCGACCGTCGACCGGCAGTGCCCGCCGGAGGTGGTCCCGTCCTGCTTGAGCTGCACGTACCGGAAATCGAGCAGATCCCCCTGCCGGGTCCCCACGAGACGGCCGCGGACCACGTCCCCGCCCTCGTACTCGGCCCAGATCTCACCCTCCCGCTCGTGGTACGTGAAACGGGTGCGGGTGCCCACCTGACCTGGGGCCTGGTCGGCGACGGGGGCCAGGACGAGGCCGTCGAGCGAGCGGGGCACGGGCGCGGGCTCCCTTACAGAGGGGCGGAGGCAAGAGCTAGGGTGGCCAAAGTACAAGCACTCGCGGGAGCCCGGACGCACCGGGCTGAGAGGGAGGCTGGCGGCCTCCGACCGTACGAACCTGATCCGGGTCATGCCGGCGAAGGGAGGGGCGCAGCGCCCGTGTCGTCATCCGCACGCACATCCGACGTCCTCGTCATCGGGGGCGGAGTCATCGGTCTGGTCACGGCCTGGCGAGCCGCGCAACGCGGACTCGCCACGGCCGTCGTGGACCCCGAGCCCGGCGGCGGTGCCGCCCAGGTGGCCGCCGGAATGCTGGCCGCCGTGACCGAGCTGCACTACGGCGAGCAGACCCTGCTCGGCCTCAACCTGGCCTCGGCCCGCCGCTACCCGGACTTCGCGGCCGAGCTCACCGAATTCACCGGCCACGACCTCGGCCATCGCCGGTGCGGCACGCTCGCCGTCGCGCTGGACGCCGACGACCGCGCCCATCTGCGCGAACTGCACGCCCTGCAGCGGCGGTCGGGACTGGACTCGCAGTGGCTGACCGGGCGGGACTGCCGCCGCCTCGAACCGATGCTCGCGCCGGGGGTCCGCGGCGGGCTGCGGGTGGACGGCGACCACCAGATCGATCCGCGGCGGCTCGCCGGGGCGCTGGTGGCCGCCTGCGAACGGGCGGGCGTGGTCGTCCACCGGGAGTGGGCCGAGCGGCTCGTGGTCACCGGCGACCGGGCCGTGGGCGTCGTCACACGCGAGGGCACCGAGCTGACCGCCGGGCAGACGGTACTGGCCGCGGGCAGCCTGAGCGGACGGCTCGCGGGCGTCCCGGACGACGTCGTGCCGCCCGTGCGGCCGGTCAAGGGGCAGGTGCTGCGGCTGGCCGTGCCGCCGCGCCTCGCGCCGTTCCTGAACCGCACCGTGCGCGCGATGGTCCGCGGCAGCCACGTCTACCTGGTGCCGCGCGAGAACGGCGAGCTGGTCGTCGGGGCCACCAGCGAGGAACTGGGCTGGGACACCACGGTCACCGCCGGCGGTGTGTACGAGCTGCTGCGCGACGCGCACGAGCTGATGCCCGGCATCACCGAGCTGCCGCTGACGGAGACCCGGGCCGGACTGCGCCCCGCCTCGCCCGACAACGCGCCGCTGCTCGGGCCGACCGGCCTGGACGGACTGCTGCTGGCCACCGGCCACTACCGCAACGGCGTGCTGCTCACCCCGGTCACCGGCGACGTCATGGCCCATGTCCTGACGACCGGTGAACTCCCGGACGTGGCCCGCCCCTTCACCCCGAAGCGCTTCGGCGCCGCACTCACGGAGCAGCCCGCATGAACATCTCCGTCAACGGGGAGCCGCGCCGGGTCGCACCCGGTACGGCTCTCGACACCCTGGTGAAGACCCTCACCGCGGCGCCCTCCGGAGTGGCCGCCGCCCTCAACGAAACCGTCGTCCCGCGCACTCAGTGGCCGACCACGCCCCTCACCGAGGGGGACCGTGTCGAGGTCCTCACCGCCGTCCAAGGAGGCTGACCGATGGCCGACGATCCCTTTGTCCTGGGTGGTACGACCTTCACGTCCCGACTGATCATGGGCACCGGCGGGGCACCCAGCCTCGACGTGCTGGAGCGGGCCCTGGTGGCCTCCGGCACGGAGCTGACGACGGTGGCCATGCGCCGCATCGATCCCGACGTGCACGGTTCGGTGCTCTCGGTGCTGGACCGGCTGGGGATCCGGGTGCTGCCGAACACCGCGGGGTGCTTCACCGCGGGCGAGGCCGTGCTCACCGCCCGGCTGGCGCGGGAGGCGCTGGGGACGGACCTGGTCAAGCTGGAGGTCATCGCCGACGAGCGGACGCTGCTGCCGGACCCGATCGAACTGCTGGACGCCGCGGAGACCCTGGTCGACGACGGGTTCACGGTGCTGCCGTACACCAACGACGATCCCGTGCTGGCGCGCAGGCTCCAGGACGTGGGCTGTGCCGCGATCATGCCGCTCGGGTCGCCGATCGGGTCGGGCCTCGGCATTCGCAATCCGCACAACTTCCAGCTGATCGTGGAGCACGCGCGCGTACCGGTGATCCTGGACGCGGGCGCCGGTACGGCGTCGGACGCGGCGCTGGCGATGGAGCTGGGGTGCGCGGGTGTGATGCTCGCCTCGGCGGTGACCCGGGCGCAGGAGCCGGTGCTGATGGCGGAGGCCATGCGGCACGCCGTCGAGGCGGGCCGGCTGGCCCGCCGGGCGGGGCGCATCCCGCGCCGCCACTTCGCCGAGGCGTCCTCGCCGACCGACGGCCTCGCGCAGCTGGACCCCGAGCGCCCGGCGTTCTAGGCCCGCTCCGGCGATCCGCCTCGTCGCCCGCGGGGCGGCGAGCGTTGCGTGCGGGGGCGAGCGTGCGTGCGGGGCGGCGCGAGGCGGACGGGGCGCGGGGCGGACGGGGCGTGAGACGGTCGGGAGGAGCGCCGGACGGGCCGTCGGCCGCGACCGTCACAGGTGTGCTGCATTCCGTTCCCGGAACGAAGGGAACCGGCTGGGCCGTCGGTGGTGGCTCGTACACTCGCCTGCGTGGACACGACCCTTCACGACCCTCTGGTCGGGCAGTTGCTCGACGGCCGCTATCGCGTCGACGCGAGGATCGCGGTCGGCGGGATGGCCACGGTCTACCGGGCCGTGGACACCCGTCTGGACCGCATCCTCGCGCTCAAGGTGATGCACCCGACGCTCGCCGCGGACGTCTCGTTCGTCGAGCGCTTCATCCGCGAGGCCAAATCGGTCGCCCGGCTGGCGCACCCGAATGTCGTCCAGGTCTTCGACCAGGGCGCGGACGGGGCGTACGTCTATCTGGCCATGGAGTACGTCTCCGGGTGCACCCTGCGCGATGTGCTGCGCGAACGGGGGGCACTCCAGCCGCGGGCCGCGCTGGACATCCTGGAGCCGGTCCTCGCCGCCCTGGGCGCCGCGCACCGCGCCGGATTCGTGCACCGTGACATGAAGCCGGAGAACGTCCTGATAGGGGACGACGGCCGGGTCAAGGTCGCCGACTTCGGGCTGGTGCGCGCCGTGGACACGGTGACCAGCACCACCGGCTCGGTCCTCGGCACCGTCTCCTATCTCGCGCCGGAGCAGATAGAACGCGGCAGCGCCGACCCCCGGGTCGATGTGTACGCGTGCGGTGTGGTGCTGTACGAGATGCTGACCGGCGCCAAGCCGCACTCCGGGGACTCCCCCGCCCAGGTGATCTACCGGCACATCCACGAGGACGTGCCGCCGCCCTCGGCGGCCGTGCCGCATCTGGCGTACGAGCTGGACGAGCTGGTCGCCGTGGCGACCGCGCGCAACCCCGACCTCCGCCCGTACGACGCCGTGGCGCTGCTCGCCCGGGCCCGCGAGGCGCGCGAGGCGCTCGCCGCGGAGCAGCTCGACGCCGTGCCGCCGCGGGCGCGCACCGCGGAGCACGACAACGCCGAGGACCGCACGAGTGTGATCCCGCGCGCGCTGACCGCGCTGCGGCAGCTGCCCGTCAACGAGGACGAGGCTCCGCTCGACCGGACCAGCCGGCTCCAGTCGCCGCCGCCCGAACCCCGGCGCCGCCCGGCCCCGCCGCGGCGCACCCTGTTCACGATCGTCGCCGCCGTCCTGCTGGTGCTCGGCGTCGGCACGGGCGTCTGGTACATCAACTCCGGCCAGTTCACCAAGGTGCCGCCGCTGGTGGCCCAGAGCGAGGCGCAGGCCAGGGAGCGGCTGACGGACGCGGGGCTGGACGTCGGGCGGGTCGAGCGTGCCCACAGCGACACCTTCGAGCGCGGCACGGTGATCAGTTCGGACCCCGCGCCGGGCAGCCGCATCCGGCACAACGACTCCGTCACGCTCACCGTCTCCGACGGCCCGCGGACGGTGCAGGTGCCCGATCTCGCGGGCCGGCGGCTCGACGAGGCCCGGCAGCTGCTCGAGGACGCCGGGCTGGAGCCGGGTATGGTCACCCGGGAGTTCAGCGACGAGGTGACCCGGGGCCTCGTGATCGCCTCGGACCCGGGCCCGGGGACCACGGCGCGCGCGGGCACGGCCGTCGCGCTCACCGTCAGCAAGGGCAGCCCGGTCGACGTGCCGGACGTCACCGGCCGCGACCTGGACGACGCCCGGGAGAAGCTGGAGGAGGAGGGTCTCGAGGTGCGGATCGCGCCGCAGGAGGTCCACTCCGAGTTCGACGCGGGCCAGGTCGCCCGGCAGAGCCCGGCGGCCGACAGCGAGGTCGCCGAGGGCGACACGGTGACGCTGACGGTGTCGAAGGGCCCGGAGCTGGTGGAGGTCCCGGACGTGGTGGGCGACAGCGTCGAGGAGGCACAGCGGGAACTCCAGGAGGCCGGTTTCCGCGTCGAGGAGGACCGCGGCCTGCTGGGACTGTTCGGCGACACGGTCCGGGACCAGTCGGTGGCGGGCGGCGAGACGGCGCCGAAGGGGTCGACGATCACCATCGAGATCCGCTGACGGGAGGAGTGCGGGCTCGTGACACCCTGAACGGGTGAAGACTCGACCCCCCGCCCTCCCCCGCAATCCCGTCGGCGGTCATGTGCCCGTCGCCGGAGGCCTGCACTCCGTGGGCCTGACGTACGCCCACGACCTGAAGGCCGAGACCGTGCAGGTCTTCGTCGCCAATCCGCGCGGCTGGGCCACGCCCGCCGGGAACCCGCGGCAGGACGAGGCGTTCCGGGCGGCGTGCGAGGCGGAGTCGCTGCCGGTGTACGTGCACGCCCCGTACCTGATCAACTTCGGTTCGCACACCGAGGCCACCGTGGAGCGGTCGGTCGAGTCGCTCCGGCACTCGCTGCGCCGCGGACGGGAGATCGGCGCGCTGGGCGTGGTGGTGCACACCGGCAGCGCGACCGGCGGGCGGGACCGGTCCGTGGCGCTCAAGCAGGTGCGGGAGCACCTGCTGCCGCTGCTGGACGAGCTGACCCATGACGACGATCCCTGGCTCCTGCTGGAGTCCACGGCGGGCCAGGGCGCCTCGCTGTGTTCGCGCACGTGGGACTTCGGCCCGTACTTCGAGGCGCTGGACGCCCACCCGAAGCTGGGGGTCTGCCTGGACACCTGCCATGTCTTCGCCGCGGGCCACGACCTGACCGGGCCGAGCGGTATGCACCAGACGCTCGACCTGCTGGTGGACACGGTCGGCGAAGGCCGGCTGAAGCTGATCCACGCCAACGACTCCAAGGACGTGGTGGGCGCGCACAAGGACCGGCACGAGAACATCGGCGCCGGACACATCGGCGAGGACCCGTTCCGGGCGCTGATGACCCATCCGGCCACCGAGGGCGTCCCGCTGATCATCGAGACGCCGGGCGGCAAGGAGGGGCACGCGGCGGACGTGGCGCGGCTGAAGAGGCTCCGGGACGACCGGCCTCGTTGAGGGAATACCCCTGGGGGGTATACCGATCACGGTCGCGGAAGCACTGTCGACCCCTGGGGGCAGCATGCGGCACGAGGCGGACCGGCACCAGCACGCACACCCGCACGACACGGCCCCGGCGCACCCCGCCGGCGGCTGGCCCGTGGCCGTCCGGGCCACCCTGCACTGCCTGACCGGATGCGCCATCGGTGAGGTGCTCGGCATGGTCGTCGGCACCGCGCTCGGCTGGGGCGATCTGCCCACCCTGGCGCTGGCGATCACCCTGGCGTTCTTCTTCGGCTACGCGTTCACCCTGCGCGGCGTCCTGAAGGCGGGGGTCGGCCTGCGCGCCGCGGTCCGGGTGGCACTCGCCGCCGACACCCTGTCGATCGCCGTGATGGAACTGATCGACAACGGGGTGATCATGCTGTGGCCGGGCGCCATGGACGCCGGGCTCGCGGACGCGCGGTTCTGGTGGATCCTGGCCATCGCGCTGGCCGCCGCCTTCGTGGTCACCGCACCGGTCAACAAGTGGATGATCGGCCGCGGCAAGGGGCACGCGGTGGTGCACCGGTACCACCACTGAGCACGGACCGGAGTCAGAGCTCGGGGCCCTCCCCGGGCTCCTCCTGGTACGAGTAGCGCTGTTCCTTCCAGGGGTCGCCGACGTTGTGGTAGCCGCGCTCCTCCCAGAAGCCGCGCCGGTCGGCGGTCATGTACTCCACGCCGCGCACCCATTTGGGTCCCTTCCAGGCGTAGAGGTGCGGGACGATCAGCCGGAGCGGGAAGCCGTGCTCGGCCGTCAGCAGTTCGCCGTCCTTGTGCGTGGCGAAAATCGTGCGCTCGGACGCGAAGTCCGACAGGCGCAGATTCGAGCTGAAGCCGTACTCCGCCCACACCATCACATGGGTGACATTCGGGGCGGGCGGCGCGATCTCCAGAATCGTCCGGGCGGGGATTCCGCCCCATTCCGCGCCGAGCATGCTGAACTTCGTGACGCAGTGCAGATCGGCCACCACGGTGGTGTACGGCAGGGCCGCGAACTCGTCGTGGCTCCAGCAGCGCTTCTCGCCGTCGCCGGTGGCGCCGAAGACCCTGAACTCCCAGCGCTCGGGCCGGAACTTGGGTACCGGGCCGTAGTGCGTGACCGGCCAGCCGCGCTGAAGTCGCTGCCCCGGCGGAAGCTCGTACCGTGCTGCTTCTCCAGATTCGCGCTCCACCGGATGACCCATGCCTCCATCCTGACAGACCTGACGCGATGCACTTGACCAGGACTGTCCAGAATCGGGCAACAAGCACTAAGCATGGACTTACTTACTAAGTCCGCACTTACTGGACGATCTTCGACACCCGGTGCAATCATGCGCCCGCAGGCCCCCGTTCCGGCCTCCCGACGTGGAAGGAGCCCCGTCATGCAGGGCGACCCCGAGGTGCTCGAACTGCTCAACGAGCAGCTGACCGCCGAGCTCACCGCGATCAACCAGTACTTCCTGCACTCCAAGTTGCAGGATCACAGGGGGTGGACGAAGCTCGCCAAGTACACCCGGGACGAGTCCTTCGACGAGATGCGGCACGCGGAGGTCCTCACCGACCGCATCCTGCTGCTGGACGGTCTGCCCAACTACCAGCGGCTGTTCCATGTGCGGGTGGGCCAGACCGTGACCGAGATGTTCCAGGCGGACCGGCAGATCGAGGTCGAGGCCATCGACCGGCTGCGGCGCGGTGTGGAGGTCATGCGCGCCAAGGGCGACGCGACCTCCGCCAACGTCTTCGAGGCGATCCTCGCCGACGAGGAGCACCACATCGACTACCTGGACACACAGCTGGAGCTGATCGAGAAGCTGGGCGAGTCGCTCTACCTCTCCACGCTGATCGAGCAGAGCCAGCCGGACTAGTGCCGGGCACAGGCGGCTTCGGCGGCTTCTCCACCCACTGACGCCCGCCGATCGCGGCGGACACCGGCCGCGGCACGGGGTCAGGCGGCTTCGGCGGTCACCTGCGCGGCGGCGGAGGACACCACGTCGGCCAGCGGCGACCTGCCCTGGTCGGCGAGCTCCCGGCGCGGGCAGCTGCCACGGCCGAGGAGTGCCTGGATACGGCGCACACAGCCGCCGCAGTCCGTGCCCGCCTTGCAGGCGGAGGCTATCTGGCGAGGGGTGCAGGCACCGTTCTCCGCGTGCTGCTTGACCTGCTGCTCAGTGACGCCGAAGCAGCTGCACACGTACACGCGGTTCACCTCCTGCGGCGTTTCGATGGTCGTGCCGTACCGAGGGACCACGAGCCCGCTGATCGGTGAGGCAAACCTAACCTTACCCGCCGCGCAGGATCCGTAAAAGTGGGAGGGGCGCGGATCGTATGTGATCCACGCCCCACCACACCTGCCCATAACGGGCGAAGCCGCTACTGGTCGCGGTACATCACTGGTCGCGGTACATCTCGGCGACGAGGAAGGCCAGGTCGAGCGACTGGCTCCGGTTCAGCCGGGGGTCGCAGGCCGTCTCGTAGCGCTGGTGCAGGTCGTCGACGAAGATCTCGTCGCCGCCGCCCACACACTCGGTGACGTCGTCACCGGTCAGCTCCACATGGATACCGCCCGGGTGCGTGCCCAGCGACTTGTGGACCTCGAAGAAGCCCTTGACCTCGTCGAGCACGTCGTCGAAGCGCCGGGTCTTGTGACCGGAGGCCGCCTCGAAGGTGTTGCCGTGCATCGGGTCGGTCACCCAGGCCACCACCGCGCCGGACGCCGTGACCTTCTCGACCAGCTCGGGGAGCCTGTCGCGGATCTTGTCGGCGCCCATCCGGACGATGAAGGTCAGCCGCCCCGGCTCCCGCTCGGGGTCGAGGCGCTCGATGTAGTGCAGCGCCTCCTCGGCCGTCGTGGCCGGGCCCAGCTTGATGCCGATCGGGTTGCGGATCTTCGACGCGAACTCGATGTGCGCGTGGTCCATCTGCCGGGTCCGCTCACCGACCCACACCATGTGCGCGGAGACGTCGTACAGGTGTCCCGTGCGCGAGTCGACGCGGGTCAGGGCCGACTCGTAGTCGAGCAGCAGCGCCTCGTGCGAGGAGAAGAACTCGACGGTCTTGAACTCCTCCGGGTCGGCCCCGCAGGCGTGCATGAAGTTCAGCGCGTTGTCGATCTCACGGGCGAGCTGCTCGTAGCGCTGGCCGGACGGGGACGACTTCACGAAGTCCTGGTTCCAGGCGTGCACCTGGCGCAGGTCGGCGTAGCCGCCGGTGGTGAAGGCGCGCACCAGGTTCAGCGTCGAGGCGGACGCGTGGTACATCCGCTTCAGCCGCTCGGGGTCCGGGACGCGGGCGGCCTCGGTGAAGTCGAAGCCGTTGACGGAGTCGCCCCGGTAGGTCGGCAGCGTCACCCCGTCACGGGTCTCGGTCGGCTTGGAACGCGGCTTGGAGTACTGGCCGGCGATCCGGCCCACCTTGACGACGGGCACCGAAGCGGCGTACGTCAGCACCGCGCCCATCTGCAGGAGGGTCTTCAACTTGTTGCGAATGTGGTCTGCGGACACGGCGTCGAAGGCTTCGGCGCAGTCGCCGCCCTGGAGGAGGAACGCCTCTCCCTTGGCGACAGCCGCCATCCGGGCGCGCAGCTGATCGCACTCGCCCGCGAAGACGAGCGGCGGATACGACTCGAGCTCCGCGATCACTGCGCGCAGAGCCTCGGCGTCGGGGTACTCGGGCTGCTGCGCCGCGGGCAGGTTTCGCCAGGTGTTGCCAGCGCTCGCGCTGGTCTTAGCGTTCACGGTCACGACGTCAACACTACGGGGTGATGTCCGGGCGTCCGCCCGACTGCTCAGGAAATGAGACGCCGAATTCGCTCCGCGGACACCGCGGGGACATGGGGTACAGTTCCCGACATGTTCGCGCACTCGCACCAGAACTGGTGGTGGACCGCTTCTCCGGCGGCCCACTGACTGCGCGTACCCACGACGTCGCGAAGGCCGCCCGAGGGGCGGCCTTCGGCGTTTTCACGTCCGGCCGTTCCTCTCCCCAGAGCTCCCCGAGCACACAGCGGAAGGAACCCGCCCCATGGACCTGCTCGACCTGTTGTCCGACCCGCGCCCCTTCGCCCTGCTGCGCCGCCGCGCGCCGGGCCAGGACCACGACACCGTGGAACTGCTGCTCGGCCCGGTCGGCACGTACGACCGCCTGGCCGATCTGCCCGACGAGGGCCTCGCTCTCGTCCCGTTCCGGCAGATCCGCGAGCGCGGCTTCGACGTCCGCGACGACGGCACGCCGCTGGTGCTGCTCACACCCGAGGAGCGGCACGAGTACCCGCTCGCCGAGGTGCTGCGGAACCTGCCCCGGCACGAGGTGCGCGTCGAGGACGGCGCCTTCGACGTGACCGACACCGAGTACGCGCGCATCGTCGGGCGGGTGCTGCGCGAGGAGATCGGACGGGGCGAGGGCGCCAACTTCGTGATCCGGCGCACGTACGAGGGCCGGATCCCGGGGTTCGGACGGGCGGACGCGCTGGCGCTGTTCCGGCGGCTGCTGGAGGGCGAGCGGGGGGCGTACTGGACGTTCGTCGTGCACACCGGTGAGCGGACGCTGGTCGGCGCCAGTCCCGAGGTGCATGTGCGGATGTCCGGCGGCACGGTCGTGATGAACCCGATCAGCGGGACCTACCGCTACCCCGCCGAAGGGCCGACGCCGGAGCATCTGCTCGGCTTCCTCGCCGACGGCAAGGAGATCGAGGAGCTGTCGATGGTCGTCGACGAGGAGCTCAAGATGATGTGCACGGTCGGCGACATGGGCGGGGTGGTCGTCGGCCCGCGGCTGAAGGAGATGGCCCACCTCGCGCACACCGAGTACGAGCTGCGCGGCCGGTCGTCGCTGGACGCGCGCGAGGTGCTCAGGGAGACGATGTTCGCGGCGACGGTCACCGGCTCGCCGGTGCAGAACGCGTGCCGGGTGATCGAACGCCACGAGAGCGGGGGCCGCGGCTATTACGCGGGCGCGCTCGCCCTGCTCGGGCGGGACTCCGGCGGTGCGCAGACCCTCGACTCCCCCATCCTCATCCGTACCGCCGACATCGACGCGGACGGCCGGCTGCGGGTGCCGGTGGGGGCCACCCTGGTACGCGGCTCGGACCCGGCCGGCGAGGTCGCGGAGACGCACGCCAAGGCGGCCGGGGTGCTGGCGGCCCTCGGTGTGGGGCCGTCCCGGCCGCGTGAGGAACCTGCACGGCCCGCGCTGGCCGACGATCCCCGGGTGCGGGCCGCGCTGGACGGCCGGCGGGCGTCGCTGTCGCCGTTCTGGCTGCGGATGCAGGAGCGCTCCGCGGAACCGGCCGGACACGCCCTGGTCGTCGACGCGGAGGACACCTTCACGGCGATGCTCGCGCACCTGCTGCGCTCCTCGGGCCTGACGGTCGCCGTACGGCGGTACGACGAGCCGGGACTGCGCGCGGCGGTGCGCGCGCACGAGGGCCCGGTGGTGCTCGGGCCCGGCCCCGGCGACCCCGGCGACCCGGCGGATCCCAAGATGCGGTTCCTGCGGGAGCTGACCGGCTCGGTCCTGCGCGAGCACCGGCACGGCGTGCTGGGCGTGTGCCTCGGGCACGAGCTGATCGCGGCGGAACTGGGGCTGGAGATCGTCCGCAAGGAGGTGCCGTACCAGGGCGCGCAGACGGAGATCGACCTGTTCGGGCGGGCCGAGACGGTCGGCTTCTACAACAGCTTCGTGGCGTGGTGCGACGACGGGACGGCCGCCGCGCTGGCCGCACGCGGCATCGAGGTCAGCCGCGGCCCCGCCCACGAGGTGCACGCGCTGCGCGGGACCGGCCGGGCCGCGGGCGGGACCGGGAGCGCGTTCGCCGGTGTCCAGTTCCACCCGGAGTCGGTGCTGACCCTGAACGGCGTCGCCGTCGTACGGGAGCTGGTCGGTCAGCTGCGGGGCACCAGCACGTTCTCCGAGCGGCGGCCGGCGAGGTAGTCCAGGACGTTCTTCGCGGTGGCGTCGACGATCTGGCCCACCGCGTCCTCGGTGTAGTACGCCTGATGGGAGGTGACCAGCACGTTCGGGAAGGTGACGAGGCGGGCCAGGGTGTCGTCCTCGACGGCCTCCAGGGACTTGTCGAGGAAGAACAGCCCGGCCTCCGCCTCGTACACGTCCAGTCCCACGCCCGCGAAGCGTCCGGCGCGCAGTTCGTGGACCAGCGCGGCGGTGTCGATCAGACCGCCGCGGCTGGAGTTCACCAGGATCGCGTCGTCCCGCATCGCCTTCAGGGCGTCCGCGTCGATCAGGTGCCGGGTGTCCGGCATCAGCGGGACGTGCAGGCTCACCAGGTCCGACTCGACGAGCAGCTGCTCCTTGGGCACATAGGACATGCCCAGCTGCATACAGGCGAGGTTCTCGGCGACGTCCCAGCCGAGCAGCCGCATGCCGAAGCCGTGCGCGATCCGGGCGAACGCCTCGCCGATCTTGCCGGTGCCGAGGACACCCGCGGTACGGCCGTGCATGTCGCGGCCCATGAGTCCGTCGAGCCGGAAGTCGAAGTCGCGGGTGCGGGTGGAGGCCCGGACGATACGGCGGTTGACGGCCATGGCGAGGGCCCAGGCGAACTCGGCGACCGCGTAGGGCGAATAGGACGACACACGGGCGACCGTCATGCCGAGTTCGCCGGCGACCGCGAGGTCGATGTTGTTGAAGCCGGTGGAGCGCTGGGCGATCATCCGGGTGCCGCCCGCCGCCAGGGTCCGCAGGACGGACGGGCCCAGGTCGGCGTTGACGCTGGTGGAGACGATCTCGTGGCCGGCGGCGATCGGGGCGGTGTCGTCGTTGAGGAAGACGTCCAGGCAGCGGACCTCGTACCGGCCCCGGAAGGCCTCCTCGATCAGAGGTTTTTCATCCGCTTGCACACCGAAGGCCAGGATGTCCACGGCTTCTCCTGTTCTGCACGGGTATGGGTCGAATAAATGACCCATACCCATGCGTCACCGGGGTCAGCCGAAGAACACCCCGACCTCCTCGTACAGCGTCAGGTCGACCGTCTTCAGCCGGACCGTGGCGTCGGCGATCGGAACGCGGACGATGTCGGTGCCGCGCAGGGCGACCATGGTGCCGAAGTCCCCGTCGCGCACGCAGTCGATCGCGTGCAGTCCGAAGCGGGTGGCGAGCCAGCGGTCGAACGCGCTGGGGGTGCCGCCGCGCTGGACGTGCCCGAGGACCGTGGTCCGGGCCTCCTTGCCGGTCCGCCGCTCGATCTCCTTGGCCAGCCACTCACCGACGCCGGACAGCCGCACATGGCCGAAGGAGTCGAGCGACCCGTCCTTGAGCACCATGTCCCCGTCCTTGGGCATGGCGCCCTCCGCGACGACCACGATGGGGGCGTACGACGCCTTGAAGCGGGAGGTCACCCAGGCGCACACCTGGTCGACGTCGAAACGCTGCTCGGGGATGAGGATGGCGTTGGCCCCGCCGGCCAGACCCGAGTGGATGGCGATCCAGCCGGTGTGACGGCCCATCACCTCGACCACCAGGACGCGCATATGGGACTCGGCGGTGGTGTGCAGCCGGTCGATGGCCTCGGTCGCGATACCCACCGCGGTGTCGAAGCCGAAGGTGTAGTCGGTGGCGGACAGGTCGTTGTCTATCGTCTTCGGGACCCCGACGCAGGGCACCCCGTACTCGTCGGACAGCCGCGCGGCGACTCCCAGGGTGTCCTCGCCGCCGATCGTGATGAGCGCCTCCACCTCCTGCTTGGCCAGGTTCTCCTTGATCCGTGCGATGCCTTGGTCGTGCTGGAACGGGTTGGTGCGCGAGGAGCCGAGGATGGTGCCGCCGCGCGGCAGGATGCCGCGCACGGCCGGAATGTCGAGGCGCATGACGTCTCCGTCGAGGGGACCGCGCCAGCCGTCCCGGTAGCCGACGAAGTCGTAGCCGTACTCCTGCACGCCCTTGCGGACGATGCCCCGGATGACGGCGTTGAGCCCGGGGCAGTCGCCGCCTCCGGTCAGTACTCCGACCCGCATGGAATTGTCCCTTCGCCGCGGTGGCCGTGTGCCGTACGAGCACGCTAATGGTGACTCAGGTCACTTCGGCATGCCCCGTGCGGGCAATTCCGGTGAATGGGCTAGAGGTTGGCGCCCGCGCGGCGTGCACCGCCGGGCCGAGCGGTCACTCCTCGTCGAGGCCGCGCTCGATCGCGTACCGCACGAGTTCCACCCGGTTGTGCAGCTGGAGCTTGCCGAGGGTGTTCTGCACATGGTTCTGCACGGTGCGGTGGGAGATGACGAGCCGTTCGGCGATCTGCTTGTAGCTCAGGCCCTTGGCGACCAGCCGCAGCACCTCGGTCTCGCGCTCGGTCAGCCGCGGCGCCCTCGGTTCGTCGGCGTCCGGGGCGGGCGCCGGGTCGGAGGCCAGACGCCGGTACTCGCCGAGGACCAGACCGGCCAGCCCGGGTGTGAAGACCGGGTCGCCGACGGCCGTACGGCGCACCGCGTCCAGGAGTTCGCCGGTGGACGCCGACTTCAGCAGATAGCCGGTCGCGCCGGACTTCACCGCCTCCAGCACGTCGGCGTGCTCCCCGCTCGCGGACAGCACCAGGACCCGCAGCGCCGGATTGTGCGCGACCAGTTCCTTGCAGACCTGGACGCCCGGTTTGACGGGCAGGTTCAGGTCGAGGACGAGCACGTCGGGCCCGGCGGCCTTGGCGCGGCGCACCGCCTGCTCGCCGTCGCCCGCGGTGGCCACCACCTCGAAGCCCGACTCGGCCAGGTCCCGGGCGACCGCGTCCCGCCACATGGGGTGGTCGTCGACCACCATCACCCTGATCGGCCCGTGCGCTTCACTCATCGGTGCTCCGCCTTCCCCCGCGAGACCCTCGCTGCCTTCGGTACCTTCAACTCGACTTCCGTGCCCTGTCCGGGAGTCGAGATCAACTCGGCGCTGCCGCCCAGATCGCGCAGCCGGCCCCGGATCGACTGGGCCACCCCGAGCCGCCCCTCCCCCTCGGCCTCGGCGAGCCGGCCCTCGGGGATGCCGGGTCCGTCGTCCCGGACGGTGACGATCACCATGTCGGTCTCGTCCTCCACGAGGATCCAGGCGCGGGCCTGCTCACCGGCGTGCCGGCGGACGTTGTCCAGGGCGGCTCCGACGGCCGCGGCCAGTTCCCGCGCGGCGGACGGCGCGAGCAGGACGGGGGCGCCGGGCTCGGCGAGGCTGGTCCGGGCGCCGGCGTACCGGGCGAGCAGCGCGCGGAGGTCGGTGGGACGCCCCTCGTCGGCGTCGCCGTCCTCGCCCGTTCCGCCGTCGACGGTGCCTACGGTCAGGCCGTCGGCCCCGTCCCGCGGGACCCGGGCGACGGGGACCAGCCCGCCCGAGACCAGCGTGCGCAGCGCCACCTCCTGCTCGCCGGCCATCCGGCCCAGCTCGGCGGCCTCACCGCCGATCACCGCGCCGCGCCGCTGCACCATCGCCAGCACTTGCAGGACGCCGTCGTGGATGTCCCGGGCCAGTCGCTCCCGCTCGCGGGTGGCGGCCTCGATCTCCAGGGCGCGGGCGAGGGTGCGCTCGGAGGCGCGGGCGACCTCCACGACGTAGCCGATGGCGATGGACGCGACCCAGACGAGGATCACGTTGTGCACGGTGTCGCGGGCCGGGCTGCCGCGTTCGATCAGATTGGCGGCGGCGACGAGGGTGGAGGCGACGGCCGCCCAGCGCCAGCCGCCCTTGATGGCGAAGGCCAGTACGGCGCCGGCCGTCCAGATCGTCGGCAGGGTGGGGCGTCCGTCGGCGATCCGCTCGGGGGTGTCGGCGAGCACGGTGAGCAGGATGCCGGCGATCGCGACGGTGAGGTCCGCGGCCAGGAAGCGCCGTGTGCAGCTCGCGGCGCCCGCGACCTTGGGCAGGGTGGCGAGCGTCCAGGCGACCAGGACCGTGAAATAGGCGACGGCCACCCAGGGCCGGGCGAACTCGCGGTAGGACGTGGCGAACACGGCGATCGCGTACAGCATGGTCAGTACGCGGTAGGCGGCGAGCGCGCGCCACAGCGGCTGCTCGACCGACATCCTCATGACTCTCTCGCGCCGGGCCATGTCCCCCCACCCCCGGCCCCGGACCGCGCCGCCCGGAACCCGGCCTGTTATCGGTCGGTCTGTTCCTTTTCCTTCTCCGCCTGTTCCTTCTCGGCCCGGTCGAACGCCGCCCTGGCCGACTTGGCCGCTTCCTTCTCCGCCTTGGCCGCGTCCGCGAGCTGCCGCTTGGCGGCGGTCGCGTAGATGTCGACGTACTCCTGGCCGGAGAGCTTCATGATTTCGTACATGACCTCGTCGGTCACGGCGCGGAGCACGAATCGGTCGTGATCCATGCCCTGGTACCGGCTGAAGTCCAGCGGCTTTCCGATGCGGATGCCGGGCCGCATCACCTTCGGCACGACCTTGCCGGGGGGCTGGATCTTCTCGGTGTCGATCATGGCGACCGGGATGACCGGCGCGCCGGTGGCGAGCGCCACGCGCGCGAGGCCGCCGGGCTTGCCCCGGTAGAGACGGCCGTCGGGCGAGCGGGTGCCCTCCGGGTAGATGCCGAACAGCTCACCGCGCTCGACGACCTCTATCCCGCTCTTGATCGCCGCCTCGCCCGCGCCGCGACCGCCGGAGCGGTCCACCGGGAGCTGGCCGACGCCCTTGAAGAAGGCGGCGGTCATCCGGCCCTTGACGCCGGGTGTGGTGAAGTACTCGGCCTTCGCGATGAAGGTGACCTTCCGGTCGAGCACCGCGGGCAGGAAGAAGGAGTCCGAGAAGGAGAGGTGGTTGCTCGCGAGGATCGCTGGGCCCTCGGCGGGTACGTTCTCGCGGCCCTCCACCCAGGGCCGGAAGACGAGCTTCAGCGAACCCCCGATGGAAACCTTCATCGCGCCGTACAACAACCGAGTGCCTCCTGTGTCTGTAGATCAGACCTTAACCCGGCGGCCCGGCGAAGGGTCCGACGGCCCTGGTCGGTGTCCGTGCGGTCGCGTACGGTGGCCACACCCGTTGTCGTCCACGCCCTTCTGACGAACAGGAGACCGAAGGTGCCGGTCCTTCCTGGAGCCGAGCCGTACCGCCACGAGGGCGGGGAGGTCGGCGTCCTGCTCTGCCACGGTTTCACCGGTTCACCCCAGTCGCTGCGCCCCTGGGCGGAGCATCTCGCCGAGCACGGTCTGACCGTCGCCCTGCCGCTGCTGCCCGGGCACGGCACACGCTGGGAGGACATGCAGCTGACCGGCTGGCAGGACTGGTACGCCGAGGTGGACCGCGAGCTGCGCGCCCTGCGCGAGCGATGCGCACAGGTGTTCGTTTTCGGTCTGTCGATGGGCGGCGCCCTGGCCCTGCGGCTGGCGGCCCGGCACGGCGACGCGGTCAGCGGCGTCGTGGTCGTCAACCCGGCGAACAAGGTGCACGGCCTGTCGGCGTACGCCCTTCCGGTGGCGCGGCATCTCGTCAGGACGACGAAGGGCATCGCCAGCGACATCGCCAAGCCCGGCGTCGAGGAGATCGGCTACGACCGGGTGCCGCTGCACGCCGCGCACTCCCTGCGTGTCTTCCTCCGGCTGGTCGACGGCGAGCTGCCGCAGGTCACCCAGCCGCTGCTGCTTCTGCACAGCCCGCAGGACCACGTGGTGCCGCCGGCCGACTCGGCGCGCGTCCTCAGCCGGGTCTCGTCGACGGACGTGACGGAGCTGCTGCTGGAACAGAGCCACCATGTTGCGACGTTGGACTTCGACGCGGACCGGATCTTCGAGGAGAGCCTCGCGTTCATCGGCCGGCTCGCACCCAGTGTCGGTAAGGAAGGGACGGCCGCAGGTGGCTGAGCACGACTCCGATCGCGAGGACCGCGAGGAGCGGGAGGATCGCGAGCACGGCGAGCAGCAGGTGCCCTTCGACGAGGCCGCCGCCTGGGCTGCGATCGTCGCGGGATACGGGGACGAGCCGACGGACCCGCCGGGCGCCAAGCCGTTCAAGTCGGTCGAGGACCTGGCCCTGCTGGAGGCCGACCCCAACGACCTCGACACCGGCGACGGCGAGGAGGCCGTGAAGGAGCCCGGAGCGGAGCCGGAGAAGGAGCCGTCCAAGCCGCTCGGCAGCTCCGTCGTCTTCGCCCCCGGTGTCGGCGGCCCGCGCGACTACACCGTGGCGGAGCCGTCCGAGGACGACCTCGGCGAGGACGACGAGGGCCACTTCGTGCCGCCCGAGCCGCCACCGCTCCCGGCCGCGGACGCGACCGCCAAGTTCGCCTGGCTGGGCGTGCTCGGCGGACCGCTGCTGCTTCTGCTCGCGGTGCTGCTCGGCTGGGACATGACCTGGTGGCTGACCACGCTCGGCATCGGCGGTTTCCTGGGCGGTTTCGCCACCCTGGTCATGCGGATGCGGACGGACGACGAGGACGACGACGATCCCGGGCGGGGCGCGGTCGTCTGAGGCCCGCCACACGGCCGGGACGCGGTGGTCCGAGGCCCGTCACACGGGCGGGACGCGGTGGTCCGAGGCCCGTCACACGGGCGGGACGCGGTGGTCCGAGGCCCGTCACACGGGCGCGGCGCGACGGTCCGAGGCCCGTCACACGGCCGGGACGCGACGGTCCGAGGCCCGTCACACGGCCGGGACCCTGAGGGCGGCGAGGACCGGGAGATGGTCCGTGGCCGCCCTCAGATCCGTCCCGGTCACGCCCGGCTGCCCCAGCGGCACACCGCAGCCGAGGACCTCGACACCCCGGGTCGCGAAGACCGCGTCGATGCGCCGGTCTGCCCCGGCCGCCGGGAAGGTGTGCTCACCGCCCCACGGCGCGGCGGCCCGGCAGTCCTGAAGCGCCTCGGCCAGGCGCCGGAAGGTGGGCCCGCCGGGACCCTCGTTCAGGTCGCCGCCGGCGACGACGTGCTCGACGCCCATCCCGGCGAGCCGGTCGAGGAGCATCCCGCCCTGCTCGTACCGCTCGTCCCCGTGCAACGAGAGATGGCAGCTCAGCACCCCGAGCCGGACGTCCCCGAAGCGGACCACCGCGGTCGCGAAGCCCCGCCGGTGCTGCCCGGGGGTGAGCGGCAGCAGGACGTCCTCGGTGCGCTCGACCGTGGCGCGCAGGGAGCACAGCAGGGCCGGCCCCGCCGCGGTGCCGCCGCCCGACAGGACCACCTGTCCCGACGCGGCCGCGAGCCGGGCGAGTTTCTTGCGCCAGCGGAAGAACCGCGGGGCCTCCTGCACGAGGACGAGGTCGGGCTCGCAGGCGCGGATCACCCGGGCGAGCGCGCCGGTGTCGTCGCGCAGGGAGCGGACGTTGTAGCTGAGCACCCGGAGGACGGCCGAACCGTCGGTGCCGGTACCGGAGTTGGGCAGCAGACTCGTCGCCATGGCGATCAAGATACGACGAGGCCCGCCGTCCCCGTGCGGGGCTCGGCGGGCACTTTCGCCGGTCGGGCCGGACTCACATGATCGGGTCGGGCTCCCGGGCCAGGTCCGCGGCGCCGACGAGGCCGGCCTTGTTGCCGAGCTGAGCGGCGATCACATCGGCGACCGGGCGCCAGTTGCCGCCCACCAGCCAGCGCTTGTAGGACTTGCGGATGGGGTCGAGGACCAGTTCACCCTCGTCGGACAGGCCGCCGCCGACGATGAAGGCGGACGGGTCGAACAGCGAGGCCAGGTCGGCGAGACCCGCGCCGGCCCAACGGGCGAGTTCGCGGTAGGAGTCGACGGCGACCGCGTCGCCCTGGCGGGCGGCCATCGAGATGTGCTTGCCCTCGATGCCGTCGGGGGTGCCGTCGCCGAGGCCCAGCAGGATCTCGGCGTTCTCCGGGGTCGCGTTGGCACGCTGCTTGGCGTACCTCACCAACGCCCGGCCGGAGGCGTACTGCTCCCAGCAGCCCTGCGAGCCGCAGCCGCACTGCAGGCCGTCCGGCACCATCCGGATGTGGCCGAACTCCGCGGCCACGCCGAAGTGGCCCCGGCGCAGCTTGTTGCCGATGATGATGCCGCCGCCCAGGCCCGTGCCGAGCGTGATGCAGATGACGTTGCGATGGCCCTTGCCCGCACCGAACTTGTACTCCCCCCAGGCTGCCGCGTTGGCGTCGTTCTCCACGACGACCGGCAGGTTCACCCGGGCTTCGACCTTGTCCTTCAGCGGCTCCTGGCGCCAGTCGATGTTGGGCGCGAAGTAGACCGTGGAGCGCTGCCGGTTGACGTATCCGGCGGCGCCGATGCCCACGCCGACGATCTCGTGCCCGGCACGCGCGCCCTCCACCGCCGAGGCGATGGCGTCCACGATGGCCTCGGGTGTGGTCGGGGTCGGCACCTTGAAGGTCGAGAGGATGTTGCCTTCCTCGTCGACCACGCCGGCCGCGATCTTCGTGCCGCCGATGTCGACGCCGATGGTGAGTCCCATGTATCCCTCAGTTTCGGTCGAGCCCCGCTACGGCCAACGGTACCCGAGGCCCTGCCGTCGAATTCCGTCGTCCGCCCTGTGAGCGGGCCCGGAAGTGCCCGGGGCGATGCCCGCGCGGGCATCGCCCGACACGCGGGCGGCAACGGACCTGAGGGAGTTCGTCAGTCCAGGTCGATGCGCTGGCCGGGGCCGGTGCCGTCGCCCCGGTCGTCCCGGCCGTCGGACCCGTCGGTGTCGTCCGCTTCGTCCGCGCGGCCGGTCCAGCGGCGCTCCTGCGACTGGACCGCGGAGCGGTAGGCGGCGAGCAGTTCGCTGCCGGCCGCGGCGAGGTGGTCGAAGACGTCGGGGTTGCGTTCGATGACGGGCTCGACGGCTGCCTTCGCCTGCTGGACGACCTGGTGCACCACCTGCTGGGCGGCGGGTCCGGCGACCGCGCCGAGCAGTGGGGACTGCAGGCCGGACAGCTTGTCCGCGACGGTGTCGACGAGCCGGCGCAGCTCCTCGGCGGCCGAGCCCGGGGTGGGGGCGTTCCGGCCGCGGCGGCGGGCCTTCTCCGCCTCCAGGTCCTCGGCGCAGGCGGTCGCCCAGGCGTCAGCGTCGCCGGCCGCCGGCACCTCGTCGGCCGCCTGCTCCCGGGCGGCGTCGGACGGGGGGCGCTCATCGCTCATGGCGGACTCCTGACTACGGTTCGTCCCTACGACGTTACCCGAACGAGGGCGCCGGGTTCACCGTGCAGCCGGCCACAGGCCGGGGTCCGGGGCGAACCGGATGCGCAGCTCGCTCTCGCGCAGGGCCGCCCCCTCGACGGTGCAGCGGCGCAACGCGGAGGGCAGCGGCACGATCCGCCGGAACCGCCCGGCCGAGACGACGAGTTCGTCGCCGCGCCGGACGAGGTCGAGCTCCTCGCGCACGGCTCCGGGCAGCGGGATGTGCCAGACGAGCACGCCGTCCTCGGCGAGCCGGTCGCCGACCGGCCACTCGACGCGGGCGGGCCCCGCGCCGACGCCGGGCACGCCCAGCGCGGCGAGGTCGTCGGCGCCGCGCGGGTCGTGGCCGAGATGGGGGACGGTGTGGACGTCGTACGGGGTGCCCCACTCGTCGACGGCCTTGCGCTGCTGGGCGATCCGCCCGGCGAGCCAGCCCTCCTCGTGTCCGTCCGGGAACACCCGGTTGGCGATCAGCCCGTCCGGGCGCAGGCCCCGCAGGGCGAGGCCCAGTACGGCGGTGTGGACGGCGTCGGAGCCCGCCGGGGTGGGTTCGGCGACCAGTCGTACGGTGGTGTCCCGGTCCGCGACGACCGCCGCCGCGGCGGCCAGGTCGAGGTCCAGGCGGCCGGCCGTCTCGTACAGCCAGTCCGCGGGCATCGGCACCCCGGCGAGCCGCCCGAGGACGGGGCGCAGGGCACGGGCCGCCTGCCGTTCGGACGGGAGCAGCCGGCACAGATAGCGGCGCAGTTCCTCGGGAAGGGCGAGCAGGGCGAGGGCGTGCGGGACGGGCGGCAGGTCCACCACGAGCAGGTCGTGGGTCTCGGCGAGGGCGGCGTCGCGCAGGGCGCGCAGGGTGGCGAGTTCCGCGGCACCGGGCAGCGGGGTGAGTTCCTCGGGTTCGAGTCGGGGGGCGCCGAGCAGGTCGAGGGCGGCGGTGGCGTGGTCCTGGAGCGCGGTGAGGTCGTCCCGGAAGCCGGCGGCGGGATCCGGGCGCCAGGCCGTCAGGTCCGGTGCGATCTCCACCGGGGCCGGGCCGGTCGCCGCGCCGAGGACCGCACCGAGGGTGTCGGTGGGGTCGGTGCCGAGCAGGAGGGTGCGGATGCCCTGGCGGGCGGCGGCGAGCGCGGTGGCCGCGGCGACGGTGGTACGGCCGCTGCCGCCGGGGCCCGTGATCATGATGGTGCGCATGAGGGTGAACCGTAACGGACGTGGACGGTCCGCCTCGTCCGGCTGCGCCCGGTGCCCGGCGGGGGCGGCTGCGGCGCGGCGGGGCGCGCGGTCCGGCGTGGGCGCGGGCGCGCGGCCCGGCCCGACGGGCGCGCGGGGACCGGCGCGGTGGGGCGCGCCGGCGGGTGCTACTTCCCCGTCTCCACGCGCTTCTTCAGCCCGGCCAGGGCCCGGTCGATGATGACCTTCTCGGCCTTGCGCTTGATCATGCCGAGCATGGGGATCTTGACGTCGACGGTGAGCTGGTAGGTCACCTCGGTCGCTCCCTGGCCGGCCGGCTCGAGGAGATAGGAGCCGTCGAGGGAGCGCAGCATCTGCGACTTCACCAGCGTCCAGGACACCTCGTGCTCACCGGTCCAGGTGTACGCCAGGACCTGGTCGTCCTTGATCGCGCCGGCGTCCATGACGAGGCGGACCTGCTCCGCGCGGCCCTGTTCGTCGGCCCCGAGGACGGCGGCCTCCTTCACCTCACCGGTCCAGTCCGGGTAGCGGGCGAAGTCGGCGATCACCGCCATGACGTCGGCCGGGGACGCCTTGATCTCGATGCTCGAGCTGGTGTGTTCCGCCATCGCCGTGGCTCCTCCGAATTGCGTTCCGGCAAGAGGTCGTGGTGCGCACGTGTGTGCAGCGTGAAGGCTACCGCGCGGCGACCGGCCCGACGTCACCCCTACCTGCGCATACCGGCGGCCGCATCACCATTCCAGTACCCAGGGGCGCCCCGTCCCCGCGAAGTGCCCCACGTTCACGCATTCCGTCGCCCCGATCCGCATGCGCCGCACCAGGGGCTGGTGCACGTGGCCGAAGAGTGAATAGCGCGGCCGGGTGCGGTGGATGGCGTCCAGCAGCGCCCGGCTCCCCCGCTCGAAACGCCGCGCCACCGTGTCGTAGACCAGCTCCGGCACCTCCGGCGGGATGTGCGTGCAGAGCACATCGACCTCGCCGACCGCCTCGATCTTCGCGGCGTACTCCTCGTCGCCGATCTCGTACGGCGTGCGCATCGGGGTGCGCAGCCCGCCGCCGACGAAGCCGAAGACCCAGCCCCCGATCTCCACGCGTTCCCCGTCCAGCACGGTCGTGCCGGGTCCGGCGTACTCCCGCCAGAGCGGCGGCATGTCGACATTGCCGTAGGTGGCGTACGTCGGTGTGGGGAACGCGGCGAACATCTCGGCGTACTGCTTGCGCACCGCCCGTTCGATCACCGAGACACGGTCCTCGCCGACGCCGGCCCACAGCCGGGCGCCGAACTCACGCGCCTCCTCGAAACGGCGGGCGGTGCGCAGGGCCACGAGGTGGTCCGCGTTCTCGGCTCCGAACAGGTCCGGGAAGATGCCGCGCGAGTGGTCGGCGTAGTCGAGGAAGAGGACCAGGTCCCCGAGGCAGACGAGGGCGTCCGCGCCGTCCCCGGCCCGGGCCAGGTCTCGGGCGTTGCCGTGCACGTCGCTGACCACGTGGACCCGCGTCCTGCGGTCGCCGGCTGGTGTGGGTGCCATGGTGATCAAGGGTAGGCCTGTGTGACATACGTGAACAGTGGCGGCCGGACCTGCGATTACTCGCCAGTCAGGAAAACCGTCGACTACTGTGCGCGCAGGAACAACAATCGGTGTGACGCAGCGAACATCTCGACGGGTCCCCCTGTCGTAGACGCCATACCGGCGGGTAACGTCCGGGCAGTCCAGTCGTGCTCAGGATTTCGGCCAGTGACCGTCCCGGAACCCCGCCGGAACTCCTGGGCACCTGCCCGAGCCTTGGACCGTACCGTCGCAGCACACAACGTCGTGGCGCCGGCGCCCTATGAGGAGCAGCAGTCTTGCGCGAGTTCAGCCTTCCGGCTTTGTACGAGGTCCCCTCGGACGGCAACCTGACGGACATCGTCCGCAGGAACGCCGCGCAGCATCCCGACGTCGCCGTGATCGCCCGCAAGGTGGGCGGCGCCTGGCACGACGTGACGGCCACCGCCTTCCTCGACGAGGTCCGGGCCGCCGCCAAGGGGCTCATCGCCTCCGGTGTCCAGCCCGGCGACCGGGTGGGCCTGATGTCCCGCACCCGCTACGAGTGGACCCTCCTGGACTTCGCGATCTGGAGCGCGGGCGCGGTGACCGTGCCGGTGTACGAGACCAGCTCGCCGGAGCAGGTGCAGTGGATCCTCGGCGACTCGGGCGCGACGGTCTGCGTCACGGAACTGGACAGCCACGCCGCCGCCGTCGAGTCGGTGCGCGACCGGCTGCCCGCCCTGAAGCACGTCTGGCAGATCGAGGGCGGCGGCGTCGAGGAGCTCGTCCGCCTCGGCAAGGACGTGAGCGACGCGACGGTCGAGGAGCGCAGCTCCCTGGCGAAGGCCGACGACCCGGCGACGATCGTGTACACCTCGGGCACCACCGGCCGCCCCAAGGGCTGTGTGCTGACCCACCGCGCCTTCTTCGCGGAATGCGGCAACATCGTGGAGCGGCTGCGTCCGCTGTTCCGCACCGGTGAGTGCAGCGTCCTGCTGTTCCTGCCGCTCGCGCACGTCTTCGGCCGGCTGGTGCAGGTCGCGCCGATGATGGCGCCGATCAAGCTGGGCTGCGTCCCGGACGTCAAGAACCTCACCGACGAACTGGCCGCGTTCCGGCCGACGTTGATCCTCGGTGTGCCGCGTGTCTTCGAGAAGGTCTACAACTCCGCGCGGGCCAAGGCGCAGGCGGACGGCAAGGGCAAGATCTTCGACAAGGCGGCGGACACCGCGATCGCCTACAGCAAGGCGCTGGACACCCCGTCGGGCCCGGCCCTCGGCCTGAAGATCAAGCACAAGGTCTTCGACCGGCTCGTCTACAGCAAGCTGCGCGCCGTGCTCGGCGGCCGCGGGGAGTACGCCATCTCCGGCGGAGCCCCGCTCGGCGAGCGCCTCGGCCACTTCTTCCGCGGCATCGGCTTCACGGTCCTGGAGGGCTACGGCCTCACCGAGTCCTGCGCCGCCACCGCCTTCAACCCCTGGGACCGGCAGAAGATCGGCACGGTCGGCCAGCCGCTGCCGGGCTCGGTGGTGCGGATCGCGGACGACGGCGAGGTGCTGCTGCACGGCGAGCACCTGTTCAAGGAGTACTGGAACAACCCGGGCGCGAGCGAGGAGGCCCTCGCCGACGGCTGGTTCCACACCGGCGACATCGGCACCCTCGACGAGGACGGCTACCTCAGGATCACCGGCCGCAAGAAGGAGATCCTGGTGACCGCGGGCGGCAAGAACGTCGCCCCGGCCGTGCTCGAGGACCGCATCCGGGCACACGCCCTGGTCGCGGAGTGCATGGTGGTCGGCGACGCGCGGCCGTTCGTGGGCGCCCTGGTCACCATCGACGAGGAGTTCCTGGGCCGCTGGGCCGCCGACCACGGCAAGCCGGCCGGTTCCACCGCCGCCTCGCTGCGGGACGACCCGGACCTGGTGGCCGCGATCCAGTCCGCGGTCGACGACGGCAACGCGGCGGTGTCGCAGGCCGAGTCGGTGCGCAGGTTCCGGATCCTGGGCTCGCAGTTCACCGAGGACTCGGGGCACCTGACCCCGTCGCTGAAGCTGAAGCGGAACGTGGTCGCGAAGGACTTCGCGGGCGAGATCGAGGCCCTCTACCAGAAGTGACGCGGCAGGTGACGTGACGTCACGGCGCGGGCCCCGAAGGGGGACCCGCGCCGTTTCGCTGTCGTGGCTCCCCCGCTACAGAAGCTCCTTGAGGCGCTCCGCGAGCAGATCCCACCGCCACTTCTCCTCGACCCACCGCCGGCCCCGCTCGCCCATCCGGCTGCGCAGTTCGGGGTCGGCGAGCAGCGCGGCGATCCGGTCGGCGGTGTCCTCGACGGAACCGCCCCGCACCACCCAGCCGGTCTCCCCGTCGAGCACGGCGTCGGGCGCGCCGCCGGAGTCCCCGGCGACGACGGGCAGTCCCGTGGCGGACGCCTCCAGATAGACGATGCCCAGGCCCTCGACGTCCAGGCCGCCGCGCCGGGTGCGGCACGGCATGGCGAACACGTCACCCGCGCCGTAGTGGGCGGGCAGCTCCGACCAGGGCACCGCCCCGGTGAAGACCACCGAGTCCTGCACCCGGGTCTCCCGGGCGAGCCGGCGCAGCTCCTTCTCGTAGGGCCCGCCGCCGACGATCAGCAGGACCGCGTCGGGCTGCTCGGCCAGGATCCGCGGCATCGCGAGGATCAGCGTGTCCTGGCCCTTGCGGGGCACGAGCCGCGAGACGCACACGACCACGGGCCGGTCGGTGAGGCCGAGCCGGGCGCGCACCCGGTCTCCGCCGGAGTCGGGGTGGAAGGTCTTCTCGTCGACCCCGGGCGGCAGCTGCCGCATCCGGGCGGCGGCGTCCGCGGAGAGCGCGGTGGCGATCCGTGACCGGGTGTACTCACCGAGGTAGGTGAGGGTGTCGGTGGACTCGCCGATCCGGCCCAGCAGCTGCCGCGCGGCGGGGAGCTGGGCCCAGCCCGCCTCGTGCCCGTGGGTGGTCGCCACCAGGCGCTCCGCGCCCGCCCGGCGCAGCGCCGGTGCCATCAGCCCGAGCGGCGCCGCCGCCCCGAACCACACGGACGTGCAGCCGTGCGTCCGCAGCAGCTCGACGGCCCGGCGGGTCGCCGCGGGCGTCGGCAGCAGCATGGTCGTCCGGTCGCGTACGACGGTGAAGGGCTGCTCGGCGTCGAAGGCGGCCGTCGCCTCGACGCCCTCCCGGCCGCGCTTCCAGGTGGAGGCGTAGACGACGAGGCGCTCGGGGTCGAGCCGGAGTGCCATGTTGTGGAGGAACGCCTGGATGCCGCCGGGCCTGGGCGGGAAGTCGTTCGTCACGATCAGGGTCTTGCGCATCGCCCCGGAGCCTACCCAACGTAGACTCGCTGGTCGGCACGGCCGCGCTGCACGCTCATCGCACAGCGGGCCGGGAGATCATGGCCCCCTCACACGACGGGCAGCGGACGAACAGGGGCTTCGGTGGACAGCACGCGCACGACGCGGCCCTCGGCAGGTCTCGTGCTGGTCTGGGCGCTGACCCGGCTGGTGCTCCTCCTGTTCGTCCTGAAGGTCTTCGTCTTCCCCGGCCCGGACGTCACCAGCGACGTCTCCGGCATCTACCGGGGCTGGTACGAGGTGCTGCGCACCGGCACGTTCCCGCTGGACGACGTCACCTGGCAGTACCCGCCGGCCGCCGCGCTGGCGATCCTGTCCCCCGCGCTGCTGTTCTTCCTGGACTACGCGCAGGCCTTCTTCGTCCTCGCGTTCCTGGCCGACCTGGCCGTCCTCGCCCTGCTGCTGTGGGCGGGCCTGCGCCCGGGGCGGTCGTCGCGCGGTGCGTGGACCTGGGTGGTGGGCGTGCCCCTGCTCGGCCCCACGGTGTACGCGCGCTACGACGTCATGGTCACCGCGGTCGCCGTGGCGGCGCTCCTCGCGGGCGTCGGGCGCCCCCGGCTGATGGGGGCGCTGACGGGCTTCGCGGCGATGCTCAAGGTGTGGCCGGTGCTGCTGCTGGTGGGTGCCGTGCGCCGCCGGGCGTGGGCCGCGGCGGCGGTGACGGCCGGGGTGCTGGCGGCGCTGTTCCCCCTCCTCATGCCCGGGGCGTTCGCCTTCCTGACCTTCCAGCGCGACCGGGGCACCGAGGTGGAGTCGCTGGGCGGCCTGGTGTTCCACGTGGCCCGGCAGTTCGGCTGGGACGGGGAGGTGCTGCTCAACTACGGGTCGGTGGAGTTCCTCGGCCCGTACGTCGACGTGGTCAGCGCCGCGGCGCTGGCGCTCACCGGGATGGCGTTCGGCTGGCTCGTGCTGTGGCGGCTGCTGGCCTCGCGGTTCCTGCCGCACACCCTCGCGGAGGCCGCCTTCGTGGCGGTCCTGCTGTTCACCACCACCAGCCGGGTGATCAGCCCGCAGTACATGGTGTGGCTGGTCGGTCTGGCGGCGGTGTGCCTCTGCTTCTCGCGCACCACGATGCTGCTGCCGGCCCGGCTGGTGCTGGTGGCGTCGTTCGTGACGGTGCTGGAGTTCCCGGTGTGGTTCTCGCACGTCGTCGCGAGCGACCCGCTCGGCGTCACGCTGCTGTTCGTCCGCAACGGGCTGCTGGTCCTGGCCTCGGTCACCGCGGCCCGCGCCCTGTGGCGCTCGACGGTGCCGCGGGCCGGCGCGGGAACGCCCCTGCCCGGCCGCCCGGCCCGCACCGAGGACCCCGTCTCCCCCTGACGCCGCCCCGCCGTGCCGCGGAAGGCTCCCCGCGCGCACGACCGCACCGGCCTCAGCCGAACTCCGTCCGCAGATGCTCCCGCCACGATGCCGTGAACTCCTCCGGCGTCGTCCCCAGCACGTCCCTCATCGCCCCCTCGACGGCCCCGGCCCGGCGCTGGTGGGCTCCCACCGCCCGGTAGAACTCGGCCAGCCGCTCCGCGCCCCACCGGTCCTCGATCATCCGGCAGGCCGTCCAGCCGCCCTCGTAGGCCCGGGCCAGCGAGGTCGCCGCCCCGGTGAAGCCGAAGTCGGCGTCGGTCGGAAGGTGCTCCGGGACGTCGCCGGAGGCCACCGCGTGGGCCAGCTCCGGAGCGGCCTGGGCGGGGGTGCGCCCGCTCTCCCGGTAGCCGACCCAGTCGGCGTAGCCCTCG
The DNA here is from genome assembly GCF_003261055.1 of Streptomyces cadmiisoli. Taxonomy (NCBI): domain Bacteria; kingdom Bacillati; phylum Actinomycetota; class Actinomycetes; order Kitasatosporales; family Streptomycetaceae; genus Streptomyces; species Streptomyces cadmiisoli. Next base: position 6,334,129 of record NZ_CP030073.1, on the reverse strand, counting down.
GACAGCCACAGCGGGGTGGCCGCGTTGGTGTGGGCGCGGGTGGCGACATGGGTGGCCTCGTGGGTGAGGACGACCTGCCTGCCGACGGGGCCGAGCACGCCGTACGCGTCGGGGTTGACGATGATCCGGTCGGCGGGCGCCCGCACCGCGCCGGTCTCGCCGGTCGTCACGGCGGCGATCCCGCGGTACGAGGAGGCGGGCGACCCGAGCAGCCCCGCCATGCCCTCCAGCGATCGGGGCACGAGCAGCACGACCCGCCGGCTCCACCCTGTGCCCCAGACCCGCGACACGGCGGGCACCGCGCGGTCCCCGAGGTCGGCGAAGCGTTGCAGCGACCGGCGGGACTGGCCGACGCCCAGCACCAGGCTGCGCTCGCCCCGGACCACCGTCACCGCGCCCTGGTCCCACAGCTGCTGGGCGGACTCGCGGTCGGGCCGGTCGGAGACCACGGTCCACCGGTCGTCCGGCGTACGGCCGAGGACCATCGTGCGGCCGGCCGTGACCGGTGCCCGGTCGTGGCCTTCGAAGCGGTAGCGAAGCTCCACGTCGGCGGTGGCCGTGTCGCCGGCACGGCGCACCTCGGTGACCCGGTACGACCAGTCGGCCAGGGGCACCGCGCGCAGATCGGCGAAGCCGGCGGCCGTCCCCGTGCGGCGGTAGGCGCTCTCGTCGTGGGCGAGGACCGCCGCCGCCCGCCGGTCCAGCAGCCGCTGCGCCTCGGCCCGCACCGCGTCGGACGCGGGCCGGCCGGTGCAGGAGACCAGCGAGACGAGCAGGGACAGGAGCAGCGGGACGAGCAGCAGACGGAGCGCTGTCCCTCCGCTTCCCGGCACACGCCCTCGACCAGCCACCTTCCCGATCGTACGGGTGCGGGCGGTGCGGGGTCAGACCCTGGTGACCCCGGAGACCGGCATCATCCCCACCGGGTCGTAGCGCACCGGCGCTCCGGGGTAGGGGGCGTGGATCACCTGGCCGTTGCCCATGTACATCGCGACGTGGCTGGCGTCGTTGCGGTAGGTGACCAGGTCGCCGGGCCGGGCCTGGGAGAGCGGGACCTGCCGGCCCGCCGCCCGCTGGGCCTGCGACGTGCGGGGCAGGGCGACCCCGGCCTGCCCGTATGACCACTGCATCAGGCCCGAGCAGTCGAAGCCTCCCGGCCCGTTGGCGCCCCACACGTAGGGCCTGCCGAGCGCGGAGCGTGCGGCGGCGGCCGCGGCGGCCGCCCGCCCGGAGGCCGGGGTGTCGCTGCCGAGGTCGGGCATGTCGCCGCGGCCGGAGCGGGAGGCCCGGTCGTAGGCGGCGCGCTCGGCGTCCGGCAGGGAGTTGAGCAGGTTCCGTGCGGCGGCGAGCTTCTTCTCGACGGAGCGCTTGTGGGCGGCGACGGCCTTGCGGCTCCGCTCGAGTTCGCCGAGCTTCCCGGCCGCCTGCTCGCGCTCCTGGGTGAGTTCGCGCATGGCCTCCTGGAGCTGCCTGAGCTGCCCGGCCTGATGGGCGGTGATCCGGTCCAGGACGGACGCCTTGTCGAGGTAGTCGTCCGGATCGTCGGAGAACAGCAGCGCGAGCGAGGGGTCGAGGCCGCCGGAGCGGTACTGGGCTCCGGCGAGCGAACCGAGCGCCTCCCGCATGGTGTTGATGCGGTCCTGCTGCTGGGCGATCCGGTCCTGGGCCCGGCTCACCTGCCCGCGCAGCCGGTCGCTGCGTTCGTCGGCCTCGTTGTAGGCCTCGGTTGCCTTCTCGGCCGCCGCGAAGAGGCGGTCCACCTCGGCACGGGTGTCGTCGTGCGGCGCGGCCTGGGCCGGCACCGCGCCGACGGCCGCCGCGGCGGCGGCCGACAGTACTCCGACGGCGAGGCGCGTCACGCAGGCGCCCCGGTCGAACCCGGACGGTGCAGGACGGCGATGAGACCCCACGGGAAGCCGCGCTCCTTCCACTGGCGGACAGGGAGAATCCCCCAGCGCGGAACGGGCCCGGCGACGGGGGGGAAACGGGGCAGACAGTAGCCCCGTCGCGGGGCGCCGGCCAAAGACATCGGCGGCAACACAACGTGACGCCCCGCCGCTGACGCAGGTCAACGGCGGGGCGCGGGGTCGTTCGGGGCTACTCCGATTCGCCCGAACGGGCGGCAGGGAGTCGCGGTCTCGAAGGGGTCCGGATCAGATCCGGACGCCGAACTGGTACGGCATGTTGTTGATCGACTCGTAGCGGACCACGGTGCCGGTGCGCGGCGCGTGCAGCACCTGGCCGTTGCCGGCGTAGAAGCCGACGTGGTGCAGGTCGCCGTAGAAGATCACCAGGTCGCCGACCTTGAGGTCGGACTGGCTGTAGATGCGCGTACCGGCGTTGGCCTGGGCCTGCGAGATACGCGGGATGCTGACGCCGGCCTGCGCGAAGGCCCAGGACGTCAGACCCGAGCAGTCGAAGGAGGACGGGCCGGAGGCGCCGTAGACGTAGGGGGTGCCGATCTTGCTCTGCGCGGCCTGGAAGGCGGCCATGGCGCGGCCCGATCCGGTGGCGGCGTTGCCGAGGTCCACGCGGTCCGCGGAGGAACGGCTGGCCCGCTCCTCCTCGGCGGCCAGCGCGGCCTTCTCGGCGGCCGTGAGCGAGTTGAGCAGCCTCTGCGCCTCGCCGAGCTTGCCCTGGACTTCCTTCTTCTTCTTGCCCAGTTCGGTCCGGGTGGAGGCGAGGTCCTTGAGCTTGTTCGACGCCTCGGAGCGCTGCTGCGCGAGCTCGCGCTGCTTCTCCTGGATCTTCTTCAGCGACTCGACCTGCTGGCTGCTCAACTGGTCGAGCGTGGAGGCCTTGTCCAGGTAGTCCTCCGGGTCGGCCGAGAGGAACAGCTGGAGGGAGGGGTCGATGCCACCGGAGCGGTACTGCGCGCTGGCCATCGAACCGAGGCCGTCACGCAGCTCGTTGACCTCTTCCTGGCCGCGCGCGACGTTGTCCTGGATCGTGGAGATCTCCTTCTGGAGCTTCTCCTGCTTCTCCTTGGCCCCGTTGTACTTCTCCGTGGCCTGCTCGGCCTCTTCGTAGAGCTTGTCGACCTTGGACTTGACCTCGTCCTTGCTCGGCTTCTCGCTCGGCGCGGCGTTGGCCGCCTGCGAGCTGAGAGCGACGGCAGCGGCTGCTGCGGTGGTCAGCACCGTCACACGGGTGCGACTGGGCTGCTTGGGTCGACGGTGGGACGCCACGGGGGCAATCTCCTTCACGTGAGTGATCACCCGATCGGAGGTTCGAGCCCAGACCCTAGTGACCTCGCTGTGATCAGATCAAATCCTCAGCTGAAAAATCCCGTCACACCCTGCATTCTTTACACACAACTCACATGCCGTGATGTGGGATTGACGCTACGTTGCGTGAAGGTCGGGCCAATTCGGGCAATCGGTCCGTACGTTGCGGTTGGTGCGTACGCGACCCATGGGGCGTAGGCCGCGAGGGCTCAAATCCGCTGGAATCGCCGCAGAAGCACCGCGGACGCCACCGGACGCGCCCCCGCCCGCGCCACCCCGTCGGCCACCTCGCGGTCGGTCGACACGACGATGACCGGCCGGCCCGGCGGCTCGGCGCGGACCAGCTGGCGGATCAACTCGTCCGCGGTGACGCCGGGCTTGGAGAACAGCACCCGCACCCCGCGCGGCGGCGCGAGCAGCACCGGCGCGGCCAGCTCCGCCCCGTCGAAGACGCAGGTGACCTCGGCGCCGGACTGGGCGGCGAGCTGCGAGAGCTGGCCGAGCAGCCGCAGGCGCTGCTTCTCCAGCGGCATCTGGGGATAGCCGGTCTTGGTGACGTTGTAGCCGTCGACGACCAGATGGGCCTGCGGCAGCGCCAGCAACTGGTCGAGGACCGCCGGATCGCTGTCGGACAACGCCCGCGCGGCGATGTCCTTCGGGGTCATTCGTCCGGGTTCGACCGCGTCCACGGTCTCGGCGGGCCGTACCGACACCGGCGGCAGCGCCAGCTCGCGCCGGAGCCCCTGCGCCGCGTCCAGCACGGTGTCCAGCAGCAGCCGCACCCGCATGTCCTCGACGCTGCGCCCCTCGCGCGCGGCCTTCCGCGTGGCCTCCAGGGCGGCCTCCGCCTCCCCCAGCCTCGCTTTGAGCCGGCGCGTCTCGCTGTCGGCCGCGGACAGTTGGGCGTGCCCCTCGGCGCGCACCGCCTCGATCTCGACCTGCACCTTGCGCAGTGCCGCCTCGCCGCGCTTGACGTCGCTGAGGGCCGCGCGCAGCTTGCGGTGAAGCGATTCGGCTTCCTTCCGGGCGCCGTCCAGTTCGGCGCGCAGCCGCTCGGTCTCGGCCCGGGTGTGGTCACGGGCGGCGGCGAGTTCGGCGCGCAGCCGCTCCAGTTCGGCCCGGCTCTCCTCGTCGGCGCGCTCGGCGTCGGCCCGCTGGGCCTCCTCGCCGGCGGCGGTGACCAGCTTGACCCAACCGGTGGGACGCAGCACGTACGCCGCGGCCGCCACGTCCAGCGGGTCCGCGGCCGCCGGCGGCGCCCCGGAGTCGAGGGCCGCCGCGATGTCCGGCTCGGCCTCCCGCAGCTTCTCACCGATGCGCTGCCGGAACAGCGGGTCGCTCTCCAGCGCCGCGGCCATCGCGTTGCCCGCGAACTTTGCCCGGCGGTTCGGCGCGAACCGGGCGTACTGCCGCAGCTGCGCGGGCAGCTCGGCGACGGTCAGCCCGCCGAAGCCGTCCGAGACGATCTGCACGACCCGCCGGCGCACGCTTTCGGGCAGGGGTCGGTCGAGCACCTCAGCGGCGCCGTCGCCCGGCCCCCCGCCTGCGGTCTCCACCATCCGTCACCCCTATGCCCGTACGGGGCCGCTCCCGATCAGGAGGCGGCGCCCGGCCTGTCCACGAGTTCCACCTGGTCCACGGCGTTGCACCAGCGGCAGCGCACCGACTCGATGGTCTCACTGACCACCTCGCGCTCCTCGACGCTCGGCTCACCGGCGAGGTCGAGATGGACGTACTCGACGACCTTCGACGAGCGCGTCACGTCGAACCGGGTGAGGTTGCCGCACAAGGTGCAGCGCCACCGCGTGGTGGCGGTCGGCAGAGGAACCGTCATCGTGCCTGTTCGCTCCTTCTGGTCTCGATGATGCGCCAGTCTCCCTGGTGCGTGTGGCTCGTAACCCTACGGCCTGGCGCGTACTCGACGCCGGTCCGTTCACGGCGGCGAGGCGATCTGTGCCGTTGCGTCCGGTTACGTCATGCTCTGTGTTCATGATCAGCATCTGGAGCGCCTCCACGCGCCGGGCGGGGCGGCGGCCGGCGGCGCCGGTGACGTACGGCCTGATCGCCCTGTGCTGCGCAATCTTCCTGATCGGCCCGGCCTCGGGCCTCAGTCCGACGTACGGCACCGGCGATGATCTGCTCGCCGCGCAGCGAGCGTATTTCCGCCACTGGGGTGTGATTCCCGCAGAACTGTTCGAGGACTCCCCCCGGGCCGCCCTGACCCCGGCGACCGCGCTCTTCGTGCACGGCAGCTGGCTGCATCTGCTCGGCAACATGCTGTTCCTCTACGTCTTCGGCGTGATGACCGAGGAGAGGATGGGCCGGATCGAGTTCACCTTCTTCTACCTCGGCTGCGGCTGCCTGGCACTGATCGGCTACGCGGCCGCCGGCGCCGGCTCCGGGTACCCGCTCGTCGGCGCCTCGGGAGCGATCTCGGCGGTCCTCGGCGCGTTCCTGTTCCTCTTCCCCGGAGCGCGGGTGACCAGTCTGCTGCCGTTCCTGCTCTTCCTGCCGCTGCGCTTCCCCGCCTGGGTCGTCCTGCCGTTCTGGGCGGCTCTCCAGTGGCTCGCGGCGGGCCAGGCGTCCATCGGGCCCGGCGTGGCGTACCTGGCGCATCTGGTGGGCTTCGCGCTGGGCTTCCTCTACGCGTGCACACGGTTTCGCGGTACGGCCGGACCGGCCGTGCCGATCACGGCGGATCCGCGCGACGACAGGGCGTGAGCGGCGGCGCACGGCGCCCGCGGGTCCGGCGGACCGGCGCCGGGACTCCGCCTCACGCCCGTTCGCGCGACGCTCTAGAGTGAAGGCCCCAGCACTCCTAGGGAGAGGCCAGCCGTGATCACCGCGATCGTCCTCATCAAGACCAGCGTGGACCGGATCCCCGAGATCGCCGAGCGGATCGCGGCACTCGACACCGTCAGCGAGGTCTTCTCCGTCACCGGCACCTACGACCTGATCGCGATGGTCCGGGTCACGCAGCACGAGGATCTGGCGGAGGTCATCCCCGGGCGGATCAGCAAGATCCCCGGGGTGGAGGCGACCGACACGCACGTCGCGTTCCGTACGTACTCGCAGCACGACCTGGAAGCGGCCTTCGCCATCGGCCTGGACTCCTGAGCGGCCCGGCCCCCGAGCACCCCGGCCCGCCGGACGGGCCCTGGGCCCCGTCCGGCACGTCGGGCCCGGCCGGTACGGGGCCGGACAGCCCTCAGACAGCCGGGACGCAGCGGCCGTCCTCGGTCCGGTAGCGCCACTTCGCGCCGTCGCGGACCAGTTCCTTCACCGCGTTCACGAACCGCTCCACGTGCTCGTCCGGCGTCCCCGCGCCGAAGCTCACCCGGATCGCGTTGAGGGACTTCTCCCCCGGCGCCGCCTCGGGCGCCCCGCACTCTCCCGCGGTCTGCGGGTCGCTGCCCAGCAGGGTGCGCACCAGCGGGTGGGCGCAGAACAGGCCGTCCCTGACACCGATGCCGTACTCCGCGGACAGGGCGGCGGCGAAGTGGGAGCTGTTCCAGCCGTCCACCACGAAGGAGATCACCCCGACCCGCGGCGCGTCGTCCCCGAACAGGGACAGCACCCTGACCTCGGGCACCTCGGCGAGACCCGCGCGCACGGCGTCGATCAGCTGCCGCTCCCGGGCCACGAGGGTGTCGAACCCGGCCTCGGTGAGCGCCTTGCAGGCGGAGGCGACGGCGTGGGCGCCGATGACGTTGGGGGAACCGGCCTCGTGCCGGGCGGCGCTGTCGTGCCACTCCACGTCCACTCCCCCGTCCGCCCGCCGGGTCACCTTGCGGCTGGCGCCGCCTCCGGCGAGGTACGGCTCGGCCGCGCGCAGCCAGTCGGCGCGGCCGGCGAGCACCCCGGAACCGAACGGGGCGTAGAGCTTGTGCCCGGAGAAGGCGACCCAGTCGACGTCGAGGTCCTGTACCGACACCGGGTGGTGCGGGGCGAGTTGGGCGGCGTCCAGCACGATCCGGGCGCCGTGCGCGTGGGCCGCCGCGGCGAGTTCCCGGACCGGCCACAGCTCACCGGTGACGTTCGAGGCGCCGGTCACGCAGACGAGGGCGGGCTCGTCCGGATCACGGTCGGCCAGCGCGCGCTCCAGGGTCTCGACGGCCTGCCCCGGGGTGCGCGGGGCGTCCAGGTACCGCACCCGGGCGTCCCGCCAGGGCAGCAGCGAGGCGTGGTGCTCGGTCTCGAAGACGAAGACCTGGCAGCCGGCCGGCAGCGCGGCGGCGAGCAGGTTGAGCGAGTCGGTGGTGGAGCGGGTGAAGACCAGCTGGTCGTCGGCGCGGCAGCCGAGGAACTCGGCGACCGTCGCGCGGGCGTTCTCGAACAGGTCCGTCGACAGCTGGGAGAGGTACCCGGCGCCGCGGTGGACACTGCCGTAGTACGGCGCGTAGGCCGCCACGTCGTCCCAGACCCGCTGGAGCGCGGGCGCGCTGGCCGCGTAGTCGAGCGCGGCGTACGTGACCTCGCCGCCGGTGACGAGCGGGACGGTGACATCCCGCCCCAGAACGGGCAGCGGGGTACAAACGGACTGGTCGGCGGCAGCGGTGAAGACAGACATGGGCGTACTCCCGTGACGGCAGGCGCGGACCACCGCGCGAGGGCACGACCGTGCACGGCTCGAACGCGGGGTACTCGAACGCCAGAAGCGAAAAGGTGAGATGAGGCGAAAGGTGCTGCGGAGGCGGGGCTCTGCGGCCCTAGCGCATTCGCTTGCTCACGGAAGGCTCCCTCGAACGACCAGGACCCCTGGCCCCACGCTCATGCGGAGCGTGCGAGGGGTCCGCGCTTGCCGTGGACCCTGCTGTCCACGACCTGGTCCTCACCCGGGGCACCCCGCCACGGACGGAGGGTTGCCGGACAGTCGGCCGGGGCCGAATGACTGTCGCTCATGACCTGTCACAGATCCTGCCACACGATCATCGAAGCGCAAGGCGCAGTCCGCGATCCGGACTGCGCCCTCGCCTCACCGCGGGTCTCAGAGGTTGCTGACCGCCACCCAGCGCTCCAGGGTGCGCTTGGCCGCGCCGGAGTCGATGGACTCGGCGGCCCGCTCCATCCCGGCCCGGATCCGTTCCGTCAGCGGCCCGTCGCCCGGCTCCAGCGCCACCAGCGCCGCCGCCGAGTTCAGTACGACCGCGTCACGCACGGGCCCGCGCTCGCCGTCCAGCAGCCGCCGGGCCACCTCGGCGTTGTACGAGGCGTCCGCGCCGCGCAGCGCCTCCACCGGCACCAGTTCGATCCCCAGGTCCCTCGGGTCGAGGACCTCCTCGGTCACCTTGCCGTCCCGCACCACCCAGATCCGGGAGGTCGCCGCGGTGGTCAGCTCGTCGAGGCCGTCGTCACCGCGGAACACGAGGGAGGAGTTGCCCCGCTCGGCGAAGACCCCGGCCACGATCGGCGCCATCCTGAGATCGGCGACACCCACCGCCTGCGCCTTCACCTTCGCCGGGTTGGTCAGCGGTCCGAGGAAGTTGAAGGTGGTTCGGATGCCCAACTGGCCGCGCGCGGCCGCCACATGACGCAGCGCCGGGTGGAACTTCACCGCGAAGCAGAAGGTGATCCCGGCCTCCTCGGCGACCTCTGCCACCCGCCGCGGCGTCAGGTTCAGGTTCACGCCGAGCTTCTCCAGCACGTCCGACGCGCCCGACGCCGAGGACGCGGCCCGGTTGCCGTGCTTGACGACCTTCGCGCCCGTGCCGGCGATGACGATCGCGGACATCGTGGAGATGTTGACGGTCTTCGCGCCGTCACCGCCGGTGCCGACGATGTCGACCGTGTCGCCCGGCACCTCGATCACATTGGCGTGCTCGTACATCGTGCGGACCAGACCGGAGATCTCCTCGACCGTCTCGCCCTTGGCGCGCAGCGCCACCGCGAAACCGGCGATCTGCGCGTCCGTCGCCTCGCCGCGCATGATCAGGTCCATGGCCCAGGCGGTGTCGTCCGCGCCGAGGTCACGGCCGTCCAGCAGACCGTTCAGCAGGGCGGGCCAGGAACGGGCCGCCGCGGTGTTGCCTCCAGCGGGGGTCACAGCGCTCATAAGCCGCTCCTGGTCCAGTCCCTCCCGGGACACGGGTCTCCGACAGGTCCACCCTATCCAGCCGCCGGACACGGCGAAGGGCCCCGTCCGAACACCGGACGGGGCCCTTCGATCGTGGCGTGGCGAACGCAGCGATCAGTGGTGGCCGTGGCCGCTCGTGATCTCCTTGTACTCCTCGACGGTGGGCTTGGGGATCTGGGAGTCCTCGTTGAAGTACGCCTGGCTGAGCTTGGCGCGCAGCTTCTCGGAACCCTTCACCTTGCGCTCGACACCGTTCTCGTCGACCGTGGCGCCGATCTCGATGGGCTGGTACTGCTCGTGCGCCGTGATCGTGTGCAGCTGCTCCTGCGAGAGCGGCTCGTGCACCTCGATGAACTCACCGTGCGGCAGGCGCTTGATGGTGCCGGTCTCCCGGCCGTGCAGCACCTTCTCCTTGTCCCGGCGCTGAAGGCCGAGGCAGATCCGCTTGGTGAGGATGAACGCGATGACCGGTCCGGCGAAGAACCCGATCCGGACGAACCAGGTGACCGCGTTGATCGACAGGTGGAAGTGCGTGGCGATGAGGTCGTTGCCGCCGCCCACCAGCGTGATCATGTACATCGTGATCCAGGCGACGCCGAACGCGGTACGCGTCGGGGCGTTGCGCGGACGGTCCAGGATGTGGTGCTCGCGCTTGTCGCCGGTGATCCAGGCCTCGATGAACGGATAGGCCGCGAAGACCATCAGGACGAGACCGAACAGCACCAGCGGGATGAACACGCCCAGGACCAGCGTGTGGCCCCAGAAGTTGATCTCCCAGCCCGGGAAGTACCGGACCAGACCCTCGGCGAAGCCCATGTACCAGTCCGGCTGGGCGCCGGTGGACACCTGGTCCGCACGGTAGGGGCCCAGGGCCCAGATCGGGTTGATCTGCGCGATCGCCGCGATGGTCGCGATGACACCGAAGACCAGGAAGAAGAAGCCTCCGGCCTTGGCGACGTAGACCGGCATGAACGGCATGCCCACGACGTTCTTGTTGGACTTGCCGGGGCCCGCGTACTGCGTGTGCTTGTGGTACACGATGAGGATCAGGTGGGCGACCACCAGACCCAGCATGATGCCGGGCAGCAGCAGGATGTGGATCGAGTAGAAGCGGGCCACGAAGTCGGTGCCCGGGAACTCGCCGCCGAACAGGAAGAACGAGATGTACGTGCCGATGATCGGCGTGGACAGGATCGCACCCTGCGTGAAGCGGACACCGGTGCCGGAGAGCAGGTCGTCCGGAAGCGAGTAACCGGTGAAACCGGTGAACATGCCGAGGACGAACAGCAGGAAGCCGAACAGCCAGTTGACCTCACGCGGCTTGCGGAACGCGCCGGTGAAGAACACGCGCATCATGTGCACGAACATCGCGGCCAGGAAGATCAGCGCGGCCCAGTGGTGGATCTGCCGGATGAGCAGACCACCGCGGACGTCGAAGCTGATGTCCAGCGTCGAGGCGAACGCCTCCGACATGAGCTGGCCCTGGAGCGGGACGTAACTGCCGTGGTACTCCACCTCGTTCATCGACGGGTGGAAGAACAGCGTCAGGTACACACCCGTGAGGATGATGACGATGAAGCTGTAGAGCGCGACCTCGCCCAGCATGAAGGACCAGTGGTCCGGGAAGATCTTGCGCATGTTGGCCTTGGCCAGGGTGTAGATCCCCAGCCGGCCGTCGGCCCAGTCGGCGACTCGCTCGCCGGCCGGTGCCTTCCCCCGCGAGCGGGAGTCCGTGGTCGTCGTAGTGCTCATCCGCGCTCCCAGAAGGCAGGACCGACGGGCTCTTCGAAGTCGCCGAGCGCCTCGAGGTAACCCTCGTCGTTCACGCCGATGCGCAGCTGCGGCAGGGCGTGGCCGGCGGGGCCGAAGATGACCCGGGCACCGTCGGAGAGGTCGAAGGTGGACTGGTGGCAGGGGCACAGCACGTGGTGCGTCTGCTGCTCGTACAGCGAGATCGGGCAACCGACGTGGGTGCAGATCTTCGAGTACGCCACGATGCCCTCGTGCGACCACTCGAGCTCGCGCTTGTCCTTGATGTCGGCGGGCTGGAGCCGCACGATCATCAGCGCCGCCTTGGCGATCTCGGTCTGGAAGTCGTGGTCGTGCTCCTCCAGGCCCTCGGGCTTGGCGAAGGTCAGCGAACCGACGGCGACGTCCGAGGGACGCAGCGGCTCGTTGGTGTTCATGTTGACGAGCAGCTTGCCCTTGGCCCACAGGGTGTGGCGGAGCTTGTCCTCCGGCAGCGGACCGAGGTCGCGCAGCAGGACGACGCCGGAGAGCGGCACCAGGGTGAGCGCACCGAACATCGTGTTGCGGATCAGCTTGCGGCGGCCGAGCGCCGACTCCTTGGCGCCCTGCTTGAAGTCCGCGTGGACCTTCGCGCGCAGCTCCGGGGAGGCCTCGATCGGGTGGCGCTCGTCGGAGATCTCCACGTCGGACATCAGGGTGCGGGCCCAGTGGACCGCGCCCGCGCCGATGCAGAACAGCGCGATGCCCAGCGTCAGACCCAGCGCGAGGTTCAGCGCGCTGGTGTGGCCGATCGGGAAGACGAAGATCGACTTGTCGATCGGGATGGCCACGTACGCGGCGATGAAGGCGACGGTGGCCAGCATCGACACCGTGAACAGCAGGGCCACCGTGCGCTCGGACCGCTTGGCGGCCCGCTCGTCGATGTCCTGGATCCGGTGCTCGTGGGGCGGCAGGCCCGGGTCGGCGAACGGGTCCTTCTCGTCCGCGACGCGAACCGCACCGTGCGTCGTGTCCTGCGCAGCGGGCAGGTTCTCTTCTGGAATGTCTTGGCTACTCATGACTTCTTGGCCTTTGCGGTCCGAGCGGCGACCCAGACGGCGACCGCGACGGCGGCACCCAGACCGAAGACCCACGCGAACAGACCCTCGGTGACCGGCCCGAGGCCGCCCAGCTCCAGGCCGCCCGGGTTCTCCGTCTTCGGGCCGTTCACGGCCTCCAGGTACGCGATGATGTCCTTCTTGTTCTGCTCGGACAGCGTCGTGTCGGGGAAGGAGGGCATGTTCTGCGGGCCGGTCTGCATGGCCTCGTAGAGATGCTTCGGGTCGACGCCCTCGAGCGACGGGGCGTACTTGCCCTTGGTGAGCGCACCACCCTTGCCGGTGAAGTTGTGGCACTGCGCGCAGTTGGTACGGAAGAGCTCACCGCCCTTGCCGATGTCCGCGCCCTCCGTGCCGTACTGCTCCTCGGTCGGGATGTTCGGGCCGGCGCCGAGCGAGGCGATGTACGCCGCGAGCTGGTCGATCTGCGCCTGGCTGTAGATCACCTTCTTGCTGGGGGCCTGGGCGCCCTGCGAGGTCGCGGCCGGCATGCGGCCGGTGCCGACCTGGAAGTCGACCGCCGCCGCGCCCACGCCGACCAGGCTCGGACCGTCGGTGGTGCCCTGACCTCCGGTGCCGTGGCAGCTGGCGCAGCCGACGGCGTAGAGCTTCTTGCCCTCTTCGATGGCGAGGGACTGGGCCGTCTCATCGGCCTGCGCCTTGTCCGCGGGGGCGAACGCGGTGTACAGCCCCCCCGTGGCCGCCAGCGCGAGGAGTAGGACGACGACCGCCGCCAGCGGATGGCGTCGTCGTGCGGAGAGCTTTTTCACGGATTACCCCGGTGTCAGGATCTTCTGCGTCGATGCTTCTGGAATGTGCGCGGGAGTGGTCCCGGCTACTTGATCATGTAGATCGTGGCGAAGAGGCCGATCCAGACGACATCGACGAAGTGCCAGTAGTAGGACACGACGATGGCGGCGGTCGCCTGCTCATGGGTGAACCTGCGAGCCGCGTAGGTACGGCCGAGGACGAGCAGGAAGGCGATGAGGCCACCCGTCACGTGGAGGCCGTGGAAGCCGGTGGTCAGGTAGAAGACCGAACCGTACGGGTCGGAGGAGAGCGAGAGGCCCTCGTGCTTGACCAGCTCGGTGTACTCGTAGACCTGACCGCCGATGAAGACGGCTCCCATCACGAAGGTGACGATGAACCACATCCGGAGCTTCTTCACGTCACCTCGCTCGGCGGCGAACACGCCCAGCTGGCAGGTCAGGGAGGAGAGCACCAGGATCGTGGTGTTCGTCGCCGAGAACGGGAAGTTCAAGGCGCTTGCCTGCTCACTCCAGAACTCGGGGCCGGTCACCGACCGCAGGGTGAAGTACATCGCGAAGAGGGCCGCGAAGAACATCAGCTCGGAACTCAGCCAGATGATGGTTCCGACGCTGGTGAGGTTCGGTCGGTTGACCGACGGGTGCGCGTGCCCGGTATCTACTGTCGTTGCTGTCGCCACGACCGACATTATGTCGGTCGCTTATCCCGCCCTCACTCCGGGGGGTGCCGTTCGGAGTGTCCGCACCGTGTGTACTGCCCGGATGGCCGATCGCCGCCGTGCCCGAAGCGGTGTTGACGAGGTGTTCAAGGGAGTAGCATCCGCCTCATCGGGCCTTTCCGTACGACGCAGACGTCTCGGAGGAAGCATGCAGCCGACCGCCACGGTGCTGGTCTACAGCGACGACTCCAACACCCGCGAACAGGTGCGGCTCGCGACCGGGCGCCGGCCCGCTCCGGACGCCCCTGTGGTGGAGTTCATCGAGTGCGCGACGCCGGCAGCCGTCGTGAAGGAACTGGACAAGGGAGGCATCGACGTCTGCGTGCTGGACGGCGAGGCCGTGCCCATGGGCGGCATGGGGGTGTGCCGCCAGATCAAGGACGAGATCTTCGACTGCCCCCCGGTGCTGGTGCTGATCGGGCGGCCCCAGGACGCCTGGCTGGCCACCTGGAGCCGGGCGGACGCCGCGGTGACGCTGCCGGTGGATCCCGTGGAGTTCGCGGAGGCGCTGGCCTCCCTGCTGCGCGAGCGGAAGTCGCTGAACGCCTAGGCCCTCACCCGCGACGACGGCCCGTCCCGGGTGAGGGCGACCGCTCTCGCGGCGCGCCGCACCCGGAACAGGAACAAGGGACCCGGCGCCCCGTGCGGGGCGCTCAGGTGGCCGTCGGGCGCAGCCGTGAGGCCTCCTCCGGGCGCGGGGCCTCGGGCTTGCCCACCATCAGGGCGCTGCCGGCCCGCCACTTCTTCCAGTCGACGTTCCAGTCGCCGTAGCCGTTGCCGAACGGCTCCATGGTGTGCCCGTTCGTGTTGACGACCTTGACGACGTCGCCCTCACGGACGTGCTCGTAGAACCAGCCCGCGTTGCTGGTGTTCATGCCGATGCAGCCGTGGCTGACGTTGGCCGAGCCCTGGTCGCCGACGGACCACGGGGCGGCATGGACGTACTCGCCGCTCCAGGTGATCCGGGTCGCGTAGTAGACCGGCAGGTCGTACGACTCCGACGTGCCTTCGGCGATGCCGACCGACGTTCCGCGCATGCGTACGAAGTACTCCTTGCCCAGGATGACCTTGACGCCGTTGCGGGTCTCGAATCCGGGCTTGCCCGTGGTGATCGGGATGGAGTTGATCTCCTTGTCGTTCTTGTACACCGTCATGTGGTGGGTGGCGGCGTCCGCGATGGCGATGACCCGGTCTCCCGTGGTGATCCTCAGCGGTTTCGCCGTGCCGCCCCACAGGCGGTCGCCGACCTTCAGGCCTTCGAGGTTGCTGCGGACCCGGATGGTCGCGTGCGCGGGCCAGAACTCCTTGGGCCGGTAGTGGAGCTTCTTGTCGTCGACCCAGTGCCAGACGCCCTCCACCGCGGGCGTGCTCTCCACCTTCAGGGCCCGTTCGACGACGGCGCGCTGCGCCTTGTCCTTGATGGGAGCGCTCAGATCGGCGGTGACGGGCTGGCCGACGCCGTACGTGCCCGCCGCGGGCCCGAAGGTGACGTTCAGCCGCTTCTTGGTGAGCGGCTTGCTGGTGTCGAAGGACAGGACCTTTCGGCCGGGTGCCCCGTCCTCGTCCTCGGTGCTCACGCGGACCGTGTAACGGGCGTTGGAGGCCAGCGGCGAGGTGCTGTGCCAGCGTCCGCCGTCCGCGGAGAGTTCGCCCGAGACATGGCGTCCTGAGCCGTCGACGGCCGTCACGTCCGTGATCCGGCCCTCGGAGGCGTCGACGGTGACCTCCAGGGGCTTGTCCGGGTCGGCCTTCTTCCCGACGTCGGTGGGGCCGCTGAAGGCGATCTGCTCCGCCGCGTCGTAGGGCTCGGCGGACAACGGGTTGCCGTCGCTGCCGCAGGCGGTGACGCCCGCCCCGAGGGCGAGCACGACCAGCGTGCAGCCGGCGACTGTACGGGTGCGCGGAGTGGGGCTCATGGCCTCACGCTAGGGACGTTCGTCAACGTCGGCACGGTGAGTAGACCGAACGAGCTAATCGGTCGGCCGACAGACGGAAGCCCGGACCCTCCTGACGGAGTGTCCGGGCTTCCCGGTGTGCTCGGCGCGGGTCGGTCACCCGCGGCGGTCGTCACCGCTCACTGGGTGCGGTTCTCACCGCGGTAGTACTCGAAGACCCAGCCCCACAGGCCGAGCAGCAGCAGCGGAGCGGAGAAGTACACCAGCCACCAGCCGACCGCGATGCCGAGGAAGGCGAGCGCGCCACCGACACCGAGGGCCAGCGGCTGCCAGCTGTGCGGGCTGAAGAAGCCCAGCTCACCGGCGTCGTCCGCGACATCGGCCTCCAGGTCGTCCTGGGCACCGGCGTCGACCCGCCGGGCGGTGAAGCCCAGGTAGAAGCCGATCATGATGCACAGGCCGAAGGCCAGGAAGAGGGCCGTGGTACCGGCCGGCTCCTTCGACCACACGCCATAGACGATCGCCATGACGAGGACGAAGACGCTCAGCCACATGAACATCCTGCCCTGGATCTTCACTTGCCGGTCTCCTTGCTACCCGTGAGGGCGCTGGCACCCTGACCGCCGTGACCGAGCTGTTCCAGGGCCGCGATGTCGGGGTGGTGCAGGTCGAACGCCGGGGATTCGCTGCGGATCCGCGGCAGGGTGAGGAAGTTGTGCCGCGGCGGCGGGCAGGAGGTCGCCCACTCCAGGGAGCGGCCGTAGCCCCACGGGTCGTCGACGCCGACCGGCTTGCCGTACTTGGCCGTCTTCCAGACGTTGTAGAAGAACGGCAGGACCGACAGGCCGAGCACGAACGAGCTGATGGTCGAGATCGTGTTCAGGGCGGTGAAGCCGTCGGCCGCCAGGTAGTCGGCGTAACGGCGCGGCATGCCCTCGGCGCCCAGCCAGTGCTGGACCAGGAACGTGCCGTGGAAGCCGATGAACAGCGTCCAGAAGGTCATCTTGCCCAGGCGCTCGTCGAGCATCTTGCCGGTCCACTTCGGCCACCAGAAGTGGAAGCCGGAGAACATTGCGAAGACCACGGTGCCGAAGACGACGTAGTGGAAGTGCGCCACCACGAAGTACGAGTCGGAGACGTGGAAGTCCATCGGCGGCGAGGCCAGGATGACACCGGTCAGACCACCGAAGGTGAAGGTGATCAGGAAGCCGGTCGCCCAGAGCATCGGTGTCTCGAAGGACAGCGAGCCCTTCCACATCGTGCCGATCCAGTTGAAGAACTTCACACCGGTCGGAACGGCGATGAGGAACGTCATGAAGGAGAAGAACGGCAGGAGCACGCCGCCGGTCACGTACATGTGGTGCGCCCACACCGTCACCGACAGGCCGGCGATGGCGATGGTCGCCGCGATCAGACCCGAGTAGCCGAACATCGGCTTGCGGGAGAAGACCGGGATGACCTCACTGATGATGCCGAAGAACGGCAGCGCGATGATGTACACCTCTGGATGGCCGAAGAACCAGAAGAGGTGTTGCCAGAGCAATGCTCCGCCGTTGGCCGCGTCGAACACGTGCGCACCGAACTTGCGGTCCGCCTCCAGCGCGAACAGGGCCGCGGCCAGCACCGGGAAGGCCAGCAGGACCAGGACACCGGTCAGCAGCACGTTCCAGGTGAAGATCGGCATGCGGAACATGGTCATGCCGGGCGCGCGCATGCAGATGATCGTGGTGATGAAGTTGACCGAGCCGAGGATCGTGCCGAAGCCGGAGAGGGCCAGACCCATGATCCACATGTCGGAGCCGATACCCGGCGAGCGCACCGCGTCGGACAGCGGCGAGTACGCGAACCAGCCGAAGCTCGCCGCACCGTTCGGGGTGAGGAAGCCGCCCACGGCGATCATCGAGCCGAAGAGGTAGAGCCAGTAGGCGAACATGTTCAGCCGCGGGAACGCCACGTCGGGGGCGCCGATCTGGAGCGGCATGATCCAGTTCGCGAAGCCCGCGAACAGCGGCGTCGCGAACATCAGCAGCATGATCGTGCCGTGCATCGTGAACGCCTGGTTGAACTGCTCGTTCGACAGGATCTGCGTACCCGGCCGGGCGAGCTCGGCGCGCATGAAGAGCGCCATCACACCGCCGATGCAGAAGAACGCGAACGAGGTGACCAGATACAGCGTGCCGATCGTCTTGTGGTCGGTGGTCGTCAGCCACTTCACCACGACGTTCCCGGGCTGCTTGCGCCGGACCGGCAACTCGTTCTGGTACGAGTCGACGGCGGCGGCACCCTGGGGTTCGTTGAGGATGCTCACAGTTGGTTCGTCTCCCGGTTCTTCTCGTGGCTCGTCTGCGCGATGCCGGCGGGAACGTAACCGGTCTGCCCCTTCTTGGCGAGGTCCTTCAGATGCTGCTCGTAGCGCTCCGGCGAGACGACCTTCACGTTGAACAGCATGCGGGAGTGGTCGACGCCGCACAGTTCGGCGCACTTGCCCAGGAAGGTGCCCTGCTTGTTCGGGGTCACCTGGAAGGCGTTGGTGTGGCCCGGGATGACGTCCTGCTTGAACAGGAACGGCACCACCCAGAAGGAGTGGATGACGTCACGCGAGGTGAGGACGAAGCGGACCGTCTTGCCCTCGGGCAGCCACAGGGTCGGACCGGGGTTCCCCGTCTGCGGGTTGCGCTCACCCGGCGTACCGCAGGCGTAGACACCGCCCGCGTCGGCGGGGAAGTCCTTCCGGTACCGGTCCGGAATGGCCGTCAGTTCCTTGGAGGTCTTGGCGTTGCCCGTGGAACCTTCGACGTTCTCGATGTAGTTGAAGCACCAGCTCCACTGGAAGCCCACCACGTTGACCGTGACGTCCGGCTTCTTCGACATGTCGAGGAGCTTCGTCTCGTCGCGGGCCGTGAAGTAGAACAGCACCGAGACGATGATGATCGGGACCACCGTGTACAGCGCCTCGATGGGCACGTTGTACCGGGTCTGCGGAGGAACCTCCACCTTGGTGCGGCTGCGCCGGTGGAAGATGGCGCTCCACAGGATGAGGCCCCACACCAGCACGCCGACGGCGAGCGCGGCTGCCCAGGATCCCTGCCAGAGGGAGAGGACGATCGGCGCCTCTTCCGTGGTGGGGGTGGGCATACCAAGGCGGGGGAAGTCCTCCCATGTGCAACCGGTGGCGGTCGCCAGGACCAGGCCCGCGGTCATTGCCTGCAGCAGCTTCCGCCGCATCGGGCGCCGCGGCGAGCGGTCGGAGCCGTTGGGACTCACGTAGCGCCTTCCCGAGAGTCTCGCCCGCGCGGTCGGCTGCGGCCTTCTCGCTGGTCGGTCGCGGCCCTGCGTCGGGCAGGGGTTTGGATGTTTATGCGGACCAAACCCTAGCCGACGCTCTCGGGGGGTTCGCGGGGAGGGTGCCCGAACGCGCCGCCGGGTCAGCCGAAGGGGTCGGTCACCCGGCGGTCGGCCGCCGTCCGGGGGGAGTTCCGGCCCTCTGATGCGTCATTTGATGCGTCTTGTACGGCGGGTGCGGCGACGTCCTGGCCGGTCACCGCGGTTCCTCACTCCCCCGTGAGAGTTAGCGTGGCCCTGTGGCCTACTTCGACGCTGCTTCCTCCGCTCCCCTCCACCCCGTCGCCCGACAGGCCTTGCAGGCCTCTCTCGACGAGGGGTGGGCCGATCCCGCGCGCCTCTACCGGGAGGGGCGCCGGGCCCGGATGCTGCTGGACGCCGCGCGGGAGGCGGCGGCCGAGGCGGTGGGGTGCCGGCCGGACGAGCTGGTGTTCACCTCGTCCGGAACACGCGCCGTGCACACGGGAATCGCGGGCGCGCTGGCCGGCCGGCGACGCGCCGGGCGTCACCTGATCGTGTCAGCCGTCGAACACTCCTCGGTGCTCCATGCGGCTCAGGTGCACGAAGCGGAGGGCGGTACGGCCACTCGGGTGGCGGTGGACCGGCGGGGCGCGGTGCGCGCGCGGGCGTACGCCGAGGCGCTGCGGCCCGGTACGGCGCTGGCGTGCCTCCAGTCGGCCAACCACGAGGTCGGGACCGTGCAGCCGGTGGCCGAGGTGGCGTCGGTGTGCCGGGAGGCCGGGGTGCCGCTGCTGGTGGACGCGGCGCAGTCGCTGGGCTGGGGGCCGGTGGAGGGCGGCTGGTCGCTGCTGACGGCGAGCGCGCACAAGTGGGGCGGCCCGTCGGGGGTGGGGCTGCTGGTGGTGCGCAAGGGAGTGCGGTTCGCGCCGCAAGGGCCCGCGGACGAGCGGGAGTCGGGGCGGGCCGCCGGGTTCGAGAACATCCCCGCGATCGTCGCGGCGGCGGCCTCGCTGCGGGCCGTACGGACCGAGGCGGCGCAGGAGGCGGTACGGCTGCGGGAGCTGACGGACCGGATCCGGGCCCGGGTCGCGGAAGGGGTCGGTGATGTCGAGGTGGTCGGCGATCCGGAACGACGGCTGCCGGGAATCGTCACCTTCTCCTGTCTCTATGTCGACGGA
Organism: Streptomyces cadmiisoli; assembly: GCF_003261055.1. Taxonomy (NCBI): domain Bacteria; kingdom Bacillati; phylum Actinomycetota; class Actinomycetes; order Kitasatosporales; family Streptomycetaceae; genus Streptomyces; species Streptomyces cadmiisoli. The sequence continues at coordinate 6,314,121 of NZ_CP030073.1, read as the reverse complement.
GAGACGCTGCTGCACGAGCTGGACCGGGCCGGTTTCTCCGTCTCGTCCGGATCGTCCTGTACGAGCAGCACGCTGACGCCGAGCCATGTGCTCAAGGCGATGGGGGTGCTGAGCGAGGGCAACGTGCGGGTGTCGCTGCCGCTCGGGACGGTGGAGGAGGACGTCGACCGGTTCCTGCGGGTGCTGCCCGGGGCGGTCGCGGCGGTCCGGGACAAGCTCGGGGCGCCGACGCCCAGCACGGTCGTGCGGGAGGACGAGCTCGTCGTGGACGCCCGGGGCAAGCTCTGCCCCATCCCGGTGATCGAACTGGCGAAGGTCATCGGGGACGTACCGGTGGGCGGCACGGTGCGTGTCCTCGCGGACGACGAGGCCGCCCGGCTGGACATCCCGGCGTGGTGCGAGATGCGGGGGCAGGAGTACGTGGGTGAGGAACCGGCGGACCAGGGCGTCGCCTATCTGGTCCGCCGGTCGGCCTAGGGCCTGCCGTCACATTCCCGCCTGCCCCGCCCTTCGGGCAACGACGGCGATGTGACGACAGGCCCTGGAGCCGCGGCGGCACCGGTCAGCTCAGGTGCGCCTTGACCTCGGCGGCGGCGTCGTGGCCGTACGCCTTGGTGAAGCGGTCCATGAAGTGGGCGCGGCGCAGGGCGTACTCCTGGGTGCCGACGGTCTCGATCACGAGCGTGGCCAGCATGCAGCCGACCTGCGCGGCGCGCTCCAGGGTGACGCCCCAGGCGAGACCGGAGAGGAAGCCGGCGCGGAATGCGTCGCCGACGCCGGTCGGGTCGGCCTTGCGCTCCTCCTCGGGGCAGCCGACCTCGATCGGGTCCCGGCCGTCCCGCTCGATGCGCACACCGCGCGCGCCGAGGGTGGTGACGCGGTGGCCGACCCTGCCGAGGATCTCCTCGTCGCTCCAGCCCGTCTTGGACTCGATGAGGCCCTTCTCGTACTCGTTGGAGAAGAGGTACGTCGCCCCGTCCAGCAGGATCCGGATCTCCTCGCCGTCCATCCGGGCGATCTGCTGGGAGAAGTCGGCGGCGAACGGGATGGACCGGGTGCGGCACTCCTCGGTGTGCCGGAGCATCGCCTCGGGGTCGTCGGCGCCGATCAGCACCAGGTCGAGCCCGCCGACCCGGTCGGCGACGGTCTTCAGCTCGATGAGCCGGGCCTCGCTCATGGCGCCGGTGTAGAAGGAGCCGATCTGGTTGTGGTCGGCGTCGGTGGTGCACACGAAACGGGCCGTGTGCAGCGTCTCCGAGATGCGGACGGAGTCGGTGTCGACGCCGTGCCGGTCGAGCCAGGCGCGGTACTCGTCGAAGTCGGCGCCCGCGGCACCGACCAGGACCGGCCCGGTGCCGAGCTGGCCCATGCCGAAGGCGATGTTGGCGCCCACTCCGCCCCGGCGCACATCGAGCTGGTCGACCAGGAACGACAGCGAGACCGTGTGCAGCTGGTCCGCGACGAGCTGATCGGCGAAACGGCCGGGGAACGTCATGAGGTGGTCGGTGGCGATGGAGCCGGTGACTGCGATGCGCACGGCGTGGATTCTCCCGAGTGGAGGGGGTTGACGTTTCACGCTACCCAATCCCCGGGGTACCGCTGAACCTGACGGCCCAGGGTGGCCGGTTGTGCCCGGGTTGGGTGTCGGCGGCGGGGAAGCGGGTAAAACTACCCGATAGTAGATCTTTCTTCGCAAGCCCAGGCGTGTCTACGGTGCCGCTATGACGAACCTCGACGTCCCTGCTCCCGCCCCGGTCGACCTGGAAGGCGACCTGGCGTCGCTGCGCGGCGACTGCGCCCGGATGGCTCCGCACTGGGCGGCCCCCGACCGGGTCGCCGCGCGTCCGGTCCCGCCGTCGCTCATCCACGGTGTGACCGTACCGCCGAGGTCGGCCCGGCTGCTGGACGCGATGTCGGACTACGGCGACTGAGCGAACCCCTCCGGGGAACCGTGTGCTCCCCCGCCGCGTCCCATCGCTGTCCCCCGCAAAGGGGATATGGGATACGACCCACCAGTGGCCCGTTCTTGACAGGGCCGGGTCACCAGGGACAGCTGTGCGGGCGAAGGAGCGATGCGGTGAACACCGAGCGACCCGAGAACGACGACGTCGCGGGCGGTACCGGCGCCGCCGGGACGACCGGGGCCGGACGGGACGCCACGGAGGCGGGGGGTGCGACGAGCACGCCGCAGCCCACGCAGACACCGCGCACGGGTGAAGCGGCGGGGACCGGCGAGGCGGCTGGGGCCGCGGGGGCTGGGGAGACGCCGGGTGCGGCGGGGACGCCGGACGCGGCCGAGGCCGCTGGGGCCGGGGAAACGCGCGGCGCTGCTGAGCCGGCGGAAACGCCGGGTGCGGTGGAGGCTGCGGGTACGGCGGGGGCCGGGGAGACGCCGGGTGCGGCTGAAACGGCTGAGACAGCGGAAACGCCGGACGCGCCGGATGCCGGACGCACGCCGGAAACCGCCGGCACGTCGGGCACTCCGGAACCCGCGAGCACACCGGACGCGCCGGAGGCCGCACTCACGCCGGAACCCGCGAGCACGCCGGGCGCGGTCCGGGCCGCCGGCACCCCCGCGTCCGTCGGGGAAGCGGCGGGTGCCCCCGCGGCGGACGGGGCGCACGACGGTGCTCCGGGGTCCGGGCGGCGGCGCACCCCCGTGGTGGTCGCCTCCGTCGCCGCCGCCGTGCTGCTCGTCGGGGGCGGTGGGGCGTATCTCGCGGCGTCGGCCGGCGGTGGCGCGGGAACCGGGTCCGGCGCGCCGGCGGCCGGCGGCACTCCCCCGCCGCTGGCCCTGGACGGCTACTCCGAGGACGGCGGGAAGGGCATCGCCCCCGGTGAGCCCGACCCGAACGGCGTCGTCTACCGGGCCACCCGCACGCTTCCGGACGGCCCCGACTCGGCGGCCGTCCACCGGCCCGCCGGGAAGGTCACCGAGGCGGACGTGGTCCGGCTCGCGCGGGCGCTCGGGCTGGAGGGAACGCCGGTCGCCGAGGGGCAGGCCTGGCGGCTCGGGGGCGGGGACGGTCAGGGGCCCGGCCTCCAGGTGAACCAGCGGGCGCCGGGGACGTGGACGTTCAACCGGTACGTGCCCGGCACCGACAACTGCCGAAGCACCACGGTGTGCGCCGAGAAGCCCGCCTCCGGGAGGACCGAGGCCCACCCGGTGAGCGAGGGCGAGGCGAAGAAGGCGGCGGCCCCGGTCCTGAAGGCGGTCGGCCAGGACGACGCGAAGGTGGACGCCGGGCAGGTCATGGGCGCCCAGCGGGTGGTGAACGCCGCGCCGGAGGTCGGCGGACTGCCGACGTACGGCTGGTCGACGGCGGTCACCGTCGGCGCGGGCGGCGAAGTGGTGGCCGGCAGCGGTCAGCTGAAGGCGCCGGAGAAGGGCGACACGTATCCGGTGGTGAGCGCGGCCGAGGCGCTGAAGCTGATGAACGCGGCGCAGGCGCCGGGTCCGCGGCCCGGCATCGGCGGCTGCGCCGATCCCGTCCCGCTGGAGGACGAGCCGACGGTGTCGTGCGAGCGGGCGCCGCTCGCATCGCGCGCGGTTCCCGCGACCGAGCCGATCGAGGTCGAGGACGCGGTGTTCGGGCTGGCCTCGCACTATGTCCAGGCGCGGCAGATGCTGGTGCCGTCCTGGCTGTTCGAGGTGCGGGCGCCCGGCGCGAAGGACGGATTCACGGTCACGTACCCGGCGATCGAGCCCGAGTACCTCGCCTCCCCGGCGCCGAGCGGGCAGCCCAGCCCCCGCCCGACCGGACCGGGCGACCGTCCGACCTCGGCGCCGGACACACGGGACGTCCGGGTGGAGGGCTACACCGCGCAGGGCCGGGAGCTGACCGTGAGCTTCACCGGCGGGGTGTGCGCGGACTACGAGGCGAAGGCCGAGGAGAGCGCGGACCGGGTGACGGTGACCGTGACCGTGACCGCCTGGAAGGACAAGGTCTGCATCTTGATCGCCAAGGTCTACCACCGCACCGTGCAGCTCGACCGGCCGCTCGGCGACCGCAAGGTGGTCGGGGCCGACAACCGGGGCGTGCCGCTGGAGGGGCCGGGGGCACGGCTGCCGGAGTAGGTACCGGACATGTGTGAAGGCGGCCACCCCGGGCCCGGGGTGGCCGCCTTCACACATGTCCGATTCAGCGCACGGCTCAGTTGAAGGAGTCGCCGCAGGCGCAGGAACCCGTCGCGTTCGGGTTGTCGATGGTGAAGCCCTGCTTCTCGATCGTGTCCACGAAGTCGATGGTGGCACCGCCGAGGTACGGGGCGCTCATGCGGTCGGTGACGACCTTGACCCCGCCGAAGTCCTTCTTGACGTCGCCGTCGAGCTCACGCTCGTCGAAGAACAGCTGGTACCGCAGGCCGGAGCAGCCGCCGGGCTGGACGGCGACGCGCAGCGCCAGGTCGTCGCGGCCTTCCTGGTCGAGCAGCGCCTTGACCTTGGACGCGGCGGCGTCGGTCAGGATGATGCCGTCGGTGACGGTGGTGGTCTCGTCCGATACGGACATCTACATCTCTCCCGGGTTGTACGGAGACTGCTTGCCGACGAGTGCAACCGGCAAGGCCGCGGATTCATTCCGGGCCGAGCACTTGCCTTGTGTCTTCGTCCTCATGCTCGCACACGCCCGGCAAGGCGCACAGCGCCCTGTGGACAACGCGACAACGCCGAGCGACGTCCTGGTGCCGGGATTCATGTCACATCGACGCAATGGACATCGTCAATATGACGTGAAGCAGTTATGATAGATAGCGTCATTTCGACGAGAAGTCGAAAAGGTGTCCCGTATGTCCCGCCGACCCGTCCCCCGGGCCGGCGAGCCGCAGAACAGAAAGGGTGCGTGTCGTGACCACCGCCCAGACCCAGGAGCTCGACGTACAGCCGACGCCCCTCGCCCTTTTGCTGCTCGGCCGCGAGGCCGACCCGAAGAGCGAGCGAGGCGTCGAGTGTCCCGGCGACCTGCCGTCGCCGTCCGACCCGGACCTGGTCGAACGCGCCCGCGCGGCCAAGGAGAAGCTGGGCGACAAGGTCTTCGTGCTCGGCCACCACTACCAGCGCGACGAGGTCATCCAGTTCGCCGATGTCACGGGTGACTCCTTCAAGCTGGCCAGGGACGCCGCCGCGCGCCCCGAGGCCGAGTACATCGTCTTCTGCGGTGTGCACTTCATGGCGGAGTCCGCGGACATCCTCACCGGCGACGACCAGAAGGTCGTACTGCCCGATCTGGCCGCCGGCTGCTCGATGGCCGACATGGCCACCGCCGAGCAGGTCGCCGAGTGCTGGGACGTGCTGACCGAGGCCGGGATAGCCGACCGGGTCGTGCCGGTGTCGTACATGAACTCGTCCGCCGACATCAAGGCCTTCACGGGCAAGCACGGCGGCACGATCTGCACCTCCTCCAACGCCGAGCGCGCCCTGGAGTGGGCCTTCCAGCAGGGCGAGAAGGTGCTGTTCCTCCCCGACCAGCACCTCGGACGCAACACCGCCGTCCGCGACATGGGCATGAGCCTGGAGGACTGCGTCGTCTACAACCCGCACAAGCCGGGCGGCGGGCTGACCGCGCAGCAGCTGCGGGACGCGCGGATGATCCTGTGGCGGGGCCACTGCTCGGTGCACGGGCGGTTCAGCCTGGACTCGGTGAACGACGTGCGGGAGCGCATCCCGGGCGTCAACGTCCTGGTGCACCCCGAGTGCCGGCACGAGGTCGTGGCCGCCGCGGACCACGTGGGCTCCACGGAGTACATCATCAAGGCCCTGGAGGCCGCCCCGGCCGGCTCCAAGTGGGCCATCGGCACGGAGCTGAACCTGGTCCGCCGGCTGGCGAACCGTTTCGCGCCCGAGGGCAAGGAGGTCGTCTTCCTGGACCGGACGGTGTGCTTCTGCTCGACCATGAACCGCATCGACCTGCCCCACCTGGTGTGGGCCCTGGAGTCGCTCGCCGAGGGCAACCTCGTCAACCGCATCGAGGTCGACAAGGAGACCGAGGCGTTCGCGAAGCTGGCGCTGGAGCGGATGCTCGCGCTGCCGTAGCGGACCGCGGCGCCCTCCGGCCCGGAGGGCGCCCGCCGCTCACCCCGCCTCGACCGGCTTCCGGCCGGGGCTGCCGGGGTCGAGGGTGAACACCGTGCCGTCGGGGGTTGCCACGATCAGGACACCCCCGGTCACATGCACCTCGGCGTCGCCCCCGCCCAGGCCGGCCACGCTCCCGGCCCGGGGCATCGACTCCCACAGCGGGGTGCCCCGGTCCCGGTCCAGGGCTGTCACCCGGCCGCTCGCGCCCACCAGGTACAGCGTGTTCGACCTGTGGTCCACGGCCGGTCCGCCGGGATGCTCCAGGGTGGTCTGGGTCCGCCACAGCGCCTTGCCGGTACGCGGCGACACCGCGGTCACCTCGCCGCTCGACGTCGCGAAGAACAGGGTGCCGTCGACCAGGGACACATCGCCGCGCCAGTCCCGGGCCGGCTTCTTGCGCTCCCGGGCGCCCGTCGCCGGGTCGATCAGCACGATGCCGGTGTACCTGTCGTCCTCGACCCCCGATCCGAGCTCCGTGCTGTCCCATTCGGCGAACACCAGCCGCCCGTCGAGGGCACCGAGCAGCAGGGTCGACCCGGAGACCTCGGCGCCGCGCACCGTGCCGTCGGCCGGGTCGATGGCGAGGTAGCGTACGTCGGCCCCGTCCTTGGCCGGCGCGCACCGGACGTGAATGCCGTCGTCGGGCGGTTCGAACCCGCAGTAGTGGTTCGCGGGCAGCCGGACCGTCCAGCGGTCGTCGCCGGTGGCCAGGGACCGGGCGGTCAGCGTGCGGTTGCCCGCGTCCGAGGTGATCAGCAGATCGCCGGAGACGCTGTACCCCATCGGGTCGGTCGTCGTCGGCCGGTCCCACAACTCCTCGCCGGTCGCCGGGTCGAGCGCGAGGAGCCGGTACCGCTCCCCGGCGTCCCTGTCGTCGTAGAGGGACTCCCGGACCAGTACGGCGTTCTCGCGCACGGCGAGGACCATGGGCGTGTAGCTGTCGGCGCTTCGCGCGTCCGCGCGGGGCTGCATCCGCCACACGGTCCTGCCCGTCCGGCCGTCGATGCGCACCGGCAGCACCCCGTCGCCTGCGCAGTAGACCGCGCCGGCGGCCGGCCGGCACACGTGCATGTCGCCGGATTCGGAGCCGTCGCGGGGAAGCGGCTCCGCGGCACCCAGCGGCGCGGGCTCGAACAGCGTCGTCCGCCAGGGCCGCCAGTCCTCGGGCGGCTCCTGCCAGCGGGCCGCGGCCGAGGAGCCGGCGGAGCGCCGGGTGTCCCCGCCGCCCGCGTCGCGCCGGTCGCCCGGGCCGAGCAGGAGATAGGCGGTCAGGCTCAGGGCGACCGCGCCCGCCGTGCAGCTCGCCACCAGCAGCGCGCGGGGCCACCTCGGGCGCCGGGGCGGGGTGTCGCCGCTCGGCAGGTCCACGACGTCCGGGACGATCGGGGGCCGGGCGGCGGGTTCGGTGGGGACGGCGTCCCGGCGCAGGGTGACGGTGGCCGAGTCGTCGGAGCCGGGCTCGGGCAGGACGGCGGCCAACTCCTGGGCCAGCTCGTCCAGTTCCGGCCGCGCGTCGGGCTCCTTGGCCAGGCAGCCGAGGAGCAGCGAGCGCAGCGGCGGCGGGCCCACCCCGTCCAGCACCGGCTCGTCGTTGATCACTTGATACGCCGTCAGGTACGGGCTCTCGGCGTCGAACGGCCCGCGCCCGGTCAGCGCGAACACCAGCAGCGCGGCGAGCGAGAAGACGTCCGAGGCGGGGCCGACGGACCGGGGGTCGGTGAGCTGCTCCGGGGACATGAACGGCGGGGTGCCGATCATGTGCCCGGTCTCGGTCAGCGTCTGGCCGTCCGCGGCGCGGGAGATGCCGAAGTCGATGACACGGGGCCCGTCCTCGGCGATCAGGACGTTGGCCGGTTTCAGGTCCCGGTGCACCACACCGACCCCGTGGATGTCCCGCAGCGCCTCCACCAGTCCCAACGCGAGCCGCCGCAGTTCGGCGCCCTTCAGCGGGCCGACGGCGCGCATCCGGTCGGCAAGCGAGGGACCGGGCACGTACTGGGTGGCCATCCACGGCCGGGCCGCCTCGGGGTCCGCGTCCACGACCGGCGCGGTGAAGGCGCCGCTCACCTTGCGGACGGCGTCGATCTCCTGCCGGAAGCGGGCCCGGAAGACGCCGTCCTCGGCGTACTGGGCGTGCACGATCTTGACCGCGACCTCCCGCCCCGATCTCGACCGCCCCCGGTAGACGACCCCCATCCCTCCCGAGCCCAACCGGTCGACCAGTCTGTACCCGCCGACCGACCGCGGATCGTCCCTGTGCAGTGCCACCGCCCGATTCCCTTCCCCCGTCGTGCAGTTCGCCGCCACAGAATACGAAAGCCCGCAGGCCGCGGGACGGTCGGCGCAGCGGGGACACGGCGAAGGCCGGGTTCCGGACGCACTGTGTCCGGAACCCGGCCTTCGCCGTCATGGGGTCACACGCCCGCGGGCTCCGGTTCGTCGGAGGCGGACGGCGTGTCCGACGGGGCCGGCGGACCGGCCTTCTTCGCCCGCTTGGCCGCCCGCTTCCGCGCCCGGCGCTCCTTGCGCAGCTCCAGCATCGCGTACAGCGTCGGGACCAGCAGCAGGGTCAGCAGGGTCGAGCTGATCAGACCGCCGATCACGACCACCGCCAGCGGCTGCGCGATGAAGCCGCCCTCGCCGGTGATGCCGAGCGCCATCGGGAGCAGGGCGAAGATCGTCGCCAGGGCCGTCATGAGGATCGGGCGCAATCGGTGGCGACCGCCCTCGATCACGGCCTCGATGACGCCGTACCCCTGCTTGCGGTACTGGTTGACCAGGTCGATCAGCACGATCGCGTTGGTCACCACGATGCCGATCAGCATCAGCATGCCGATCAGCGCGGGGACGCCCATCGGGGTGCCCGTGACGATCAGCAGGCCGATCGCGCCCGTCGCCGCGAAGGGGACGGAGACCAGCAGGATCAGCGGCTGGACCAGCGAGCGGAAGGTCGCCACCAGCAGCATGAACACGATCGCGATGGCCGCGAGCATGGCCAGGCCGAGCGAGGCGAACGCCTCGTCCTGGTCCGAGGAGACACCGCCGATCTCGGCGGTCGCGCCCTCGGGCAGGTCCAGCGCGTCCAGCTCGGCCGTCAGGTCCGCGCTCACCGCGCCGGTGTTGTCGCCGGTCGGCCGGGCGGTGACGGTGGCGGCCCGCTGGCCGTCGATCCGGGTCATCGACACCGGGCCGTCGACCAGTTCGACGTCCGCGATGTCCCCGAGCCGCACCGGGCCGAGGCGGAGCTTCTTCAGCTCGCTCAGGGTCTCGGCCGGCCGGGCGGACTTGATGACGATGTCGCGCTCGGTGTCGTCGAGGACCGCCGTGCCGCTCCGGGTGCCGCGCACGGCCTGGGCGACGGCCGCGCCGAGGGTCTGCTGGTCGAAGCCGGCGGCGGCCGCCTCGTCGTTCGCCCTGACCGAGACGCGCGGCACGCTCTGCGCCAGGTCGCTGGTGACGTCCGAGACGTCGTCCAGGGACGCGACCGCCTCACGGACCTCCTCCGCGGCCTCGCGCAGCACATCGGCGTCCGCGGCCTTCACGACCACGCTCAGGTCCTGGCTGCCGAAGCCGTCACCGGCCGCGATCGTGGTCGTACCGATCCCGGAGAGCCCGGCCAGCCCCTTCTCTATTCGGTCCTGGACGTCGGCGGCGGACGCCGAGTCCTCCAGCATGACCGTGTACGAGGCCTGGTTGGTGTCCGTGCCGCCGCCGAACGCCGCCATGAAGCCGGACGAGCCGATGGTGACCTGGTAGTCCTTGACGCCCTCGACCCCGCCGAGCAGCTTCTCGACCTTGCGGGCCTGCTCGTCGGTGGCCGCCAGGCTCGTACCGGGCTTCAACTCCTGCTTGACGGAGAGCACTTCCTGATCGCCCGGATCGAAGAAGTTCGTCTTCAGCAGGGGCGCCATGCCGAACGTGCCCAGGAGCACGACGACGGCGATCGCCACACTGGTCAGACGGCGCCGTGTCGCGAACCGCAGGACCGGGACGTACAGACGCTGGAGCCGGCTCCGGGCCTCCTTCTCCTCCGCCCTGCGGCGCGCCTCGTCGGCGTCGTCCGGCGTGCCCTTCGGGGCGCGCAGGAACCAGTACGACAGCACCGGCACGACCGTCAGCGAGACGAGCAGCGAGGCCAGCAGGGCCGCGGTGACCGTCAGGGAGAACGAGCCGAACAGCTCGCCCACCATGCCGCCGGCCAGACCGATCGGCAGGAAGACCGCGACCGTCGTCAGCGTCGAGGAGGTGACCGCGCCCGCGACCTCGCGGACCGCCTTGTGGATCGCCTCCTGGCGCTCCTCGCCGTAGCCGAGATGGCGCTTGATGTTCTCCAGGACCACGATCGAGTCGTCGACGACCCGGCCGATGGCGATGGTCAGCGCGCCCAGCGTCAGCATGTTCAGCGACAGGTCGCGGGTCCACAGCACGATCAGCGCGAGGACCACCGACAGCGGGATCGACACCGCGGTGACGAGGGTGGAGCGGATCGACGCCAGGAAGACGAGGATGACGAGGACGGCGAAGACCAGGCCCAGCGCGCCCTCGGTCGTCAGACCCTCGATGGACTTGGCGACCGCCGGGCCCTGGTCGCTGACCACGGTGAGGGTGGCGCCGGAGCCGAGGTCCGCACGCAGGTCGGGGAGCTGCTCCTCGACGGCCTCGGAGATGGCGACCGCGCTGCCGTCCCGGTCCATGGTCACGCTCACGGCGAGGCTCGGCCTGCCGTCGGTGCGGGTGATGGAGTCGGCCTTGGCCTCCTCCTCCTTCACCGTGGCGACGTCGCCGAGGCGCACCGGCTTGCCGCCGGGCTCGCCGACGACCATCAGATCCTCGATCTGCTCGAGCGAGGTGAAGCCACCGCCGACCTGGACGGTGCGGTTGGCGCCGTCCTCGTCGAACGAGCCGGCCGGCACGGTGACGCCGCCAGCCTGGAGCGCCTGCGCGAGCGCGGCGGTGGTCAGCCCGGCCCGCGAGAGTTCCTTGTCGTCGGGGGTGACGGCGACCTGGACGTCGCGCACGCCGTCCACGCTGACCTGGGCGACGCCGTCGACGGCCTCTAGGTCGGGCACGAGGGTCCGCTCGATCCGGTCCGCCAGGGCCTGCTGGTCGGTGTCCGAGGTGACGGCGAGGACGACGGTCGGGATGTCGTCCGTCGAACCCGCGATGACCTGCGGGTCCACATCGTCGGGGAGCTGGGCGCGGGCCCGGTTGACGGCCTGCTGGACGTCGGCGACGAGCCGGTCGGTGCCGCTGCCGTAGTCGAAGGACGCCATGATCACGGCGTTGCCCTCACTCGCGGTGGAGGTGACACCGGTGATGCCGTCGACCGCTTCGAGGTTGGCCTCGATGGGCTCGACGACCTGCTTCTCGACCACGTCGGGGGACGCGCCCTGGTACGGCGCGAGCACCGACACCACGGGCAGTTCGATGGTGGGCAGCAGTTGCTGCTTGAGCTGTGGGATCGCGATCGCTCCGAAAGCGAGCGCGACGATCGACATCAGCCCTATCAGGGCCCGTTGCGCGAGGCTGAATCTGGACAGCCAGGACATGGGTCAGCGTCTCTCTTCTGTGGCCTGGGCGAAGGTTCGGGCGCATGCGGGCGCCCACTCCACCACCCTGAGCCATCGCGAAGGGCCGATCCGTCGCCCCCAGGTCCAGTTCCTCACCCGGCGCGTACTGCGGGTGGAGTAGGGGCGGTACGAGGTCAGTCCACCCTCGGGCGTACCAGCCCCGACTCGTACGCGATCACCACGAGCTGCGCCCGGTCCCGCGCGCCGAGCTTGGCCATGGCCCGGTTGACGTGCGTCTTCACGGTGAGCGGGCTGACCTCCAGCCGCTCGGCGATCTCGTCGTTGGAGTGGCCGCCGGCGACCTGGACGAGGACCTCGCGCTCCCGTCCGGTCAACGCGTCGAGCCGGCCGGCCCGGCCGGGGTCGCCGTCGGAGTCGGCGCCGTCGCCGCCCTGGGCGAGGAATCGGGCGATGAGGCCCTTGGTGGCGACCGGCGAGAGCAGCGCCTCACCGTCCGCGGCGACCCGGATCGCGGTGAGCAGTTCGTCGGGCTCGGAGCCCTTGCCGAGGAATCCGGAGGCGCCGGCGCGCAGCGACTGCACCACGTAGTCGTCGACCTCGAAGGTGGTCAGGATGACGATCCGGACATGGGCGAGGGCGGGGTCGGCGCTGATCATGCGGGTTGCGGCGAGGCCGTCCGTGCCCGGCATCCGGATGTCCATCAGGACGACGTCCGCCTGCCGCTCCCGGGCCAGCCGGACCGCCTCGGCGCCGTCGGACGCCTCGCCGACCACCTCCATGTCGGGCTCGGAGTCGACGAGCACGCGGAACGCGCTGCGCAGCAGGGCCTGGTCGTCGGCGAGCAGGACACGGATCGTCATACGGGGTCCTTCGCGCTCGTCATACGGGGTCCTTCGCCGGGCCGGTGCCGGTCTTGACCGGCAGGATCGCATGGACCCGGAAGCCGCCGCCGAAGCGGGGGCCGGTGGTGAGGGTGCCGCGCAGGGCGCTGACGCGCTCGCGCATGCCGAGCAGTCCATGGCCGCCGCCGGCGCCGGGCGCGTCCTCATCGCCGCTGCCGTCGTCCAGCACGGTGATCTCGATGCTGGGGCCCACGCGGACCACGCTGACCTCGGCCCTGGCCCGCTCACCGGCGTGCTTCTGCACATTGGTCAGGGCTTCCTGGATGACGCGGTAGGCGGCCAGGTCGACGGCGGCGGGCACGGTGGTGCCGTGGTCGGCGCGGGCGAGCTCGACATGCAGTCCGGCGCTGCGGAAGGTGCCGACGAGGTCGTCGAGGCGGTCGAGCCCCGGCGCGGGTTCGGTGGGGGCCTCGGGGTCGTCGGACTGGCGCAGCAGTCCGACGGTGGCGCGCAGTTCGTTCAGCGCGGAGCGGCTGGCCTCCCGGACGTGGGCCAGGGCCTCCTTGGCCTGGTCGGGGCGCCGGTCCATGACGTGCGACGCGACCCCGGCCTGCACATTGACCAGGGCGATGTGGTGGGCGACGACGTCGTGCAGGTCGCGGGCGATCCGCAGCCGCTCCTCGGCCACCCGGCGGCGGGCCTCCTCCTCGCGGGTGCGTTCCGCCTTCTCGGCGCGCTCCCGGATGGCCTGGACGAAGGCCCGGCGGCTGCGGACGGCGTCGCCGCCGGCCGCCGCCATACCGGTCCAGGCGAAGATGGCGAGGTTCTCCTGGGCGTACCAGGGCAGGGGCCCGGCGAGCATGGCGGTCCCGGTCAGCACGGTCATGGTGAGCAGGCCGACCCGCCAGGTGGTGGGGCGGTCGGTGGTGGCGGCGACGGTGTAGAGGGCGACCACCGCCGCCATCGCGACGGGGGCCCTGGGGTCGCCCGTGACGCACTCGACGACGGACAGGCCGCCGGTGAGGGCGAGCACCCGCATCGGGGCGCGGCGGCGGAAGACCAGCGCGGCGGCACCGAGGACGATCAGCACGAGGCTGAAGGTGTCGGGGGTGCGCAGGGCCCAGCTGATGTCCTTGTCGCGGTGCGGATCCACGAACGAGCCGGCCACCATGCAGATCAGCACGCCGGCCGCCAGCGCGGCGTCGAGCGCCATGGGGTGCGCCGTGAGCCGGCGGCGGGCACGTTCGAGGGTGGTCACGCTGGCCAACGGTATCCCTGCCGGACGGGTGAGAACGCACGCAGTGCACGGTTCGTCCGGGACCGGCGCGTGCACGGCCTTCGTCCGGGGCTGCCGCCCCCTGATCCCCGTCCCGGTGTCAGCCGGGGATCAGGCCGTCGTCGCTGAGCAGCTCGCGTACCTCTTCGAGCGTGGCGTCGGGGGACGGAAGGATCAGGTCCGACGGTTCCAGCGAATCGTCCGGCAGCGGATCGCCCAGTTCGCGGACCTCGGTCAGGAGGGCCTGGAGAGTGCGGCGGAAGCCCGGGCCGTCGCCGTTCTCCATCTCGGCCAGGAGCTCGTCGTCCAGCTTGTTCAGCTCGGTGAGGTGGCTGTCGGCCAGCCTCACCTGCCCCTCCCCCATGATCCGAACGATCATGTCGCCCTCCTCGGCGTGGGCCTACTGCTTGTCGAAGCGCGGGGTGTCCTGCGGCTGCTGGGACTGCGAGGGGGTCTGGGACTGGCCCGTGCCGCCCTCGATCGCCTGCTGGCCGGACGAGCTGCCGCCCGCCAGCTCCGCCTTCATGCGCTGCAGCTCCAGCTCTACATCCGTACCACCGGAGAGCCGGTCCAGCTCGGCCTGGATGTCGTCCTTGGCCATGCCGGTGGGGTCGTCCAGGGCGCCGGAGGCGAGCAGCTCGTCGATGGCGCCGGCCCGCGCCTGGAGCTGTGCCGTCTTGTCCTCCGCCCGCTGAATGGCCAGGCCGACGTCACCCATCTCCTCGGAGATGCCGGTGAACGCCTCCCCGATGCGCGTCTGCGCCTGCGCGGCGGTGTACGTCGCCTTGATCGTCTCCTTCTTCGTACGGAAGGCGTCGACCTTGGCCTGAAGTCGCTGAGCCGCGAGGGTGAGCTTCTCCTCCTCGCCCTGGAGCGTCGCGTGCTGCGTCTCGAGGTCCGTCACCTGCTGCTGGAGTGCGGCGCGGCGGGACAGCGCCTCGCGGGCGAGGTCCTCGCGGCCGAGCGCCAGCGCCTTGCGGCCCTGGTCCTCCAGCTTGGACGACTGCTGCTGCAACTGGTTGAGCTGGAGTTCCAGACGCTTGCGCGAGGTCGCCACGTCCGCGACGCCACGGCGGACCTTCTGGAGCAGCTCCAGCTGCTTCTGGTACGAGTAATCGAGGGTCTCGCGCGGGTCCTCGGCCCGGTCAAGGGCCTTGTTCGCCTTCGCGCGGAAGATCATCCCCATACGCTTCATGACACCGCTCATGGGCTTCGCGCGCCCCCTTCTGACGGACTCCGGCTCCAGCTCTGCGACAGAACCCACAGTACGGGCCCTGCCTCCATTACCGCACTGTTCGGGGACGGATGCGCTCATCCCCAAGGACGACTGCGTGCGCTCGTGCTCCGGCGTAGGGAGTAGGTGGTCCCCGGGGATGCCCGAGGCCGTCCCGGAGAGGTACACCTCGTCCCCCTCTGTCCCTGTACAGACGACCGGTGTTGCCGGATCGTTCCCCGCGGGACTGGGGTCCATGCCGCCGCACCCCGTACCCTTGGGTTTTGTGTTCCGTAGCCGTGCCAAAGACGAGAAGGCCGCCGTCGCCGACCAGGCGCAGCTGACCGACTCCAAGCAGACCCGTGACCCGCAGGCCCCGAAGGGCCGGCCGACACCAAAGCGCAACGAGGCCCAGAGCCAGCGCCGCAGCGTCGCCAACACGTCGATGACGCGCAAGGACGCCGCCAAGCGGCAGCGCGAGGAGCGGCGCGCCGCGCTGGACCGGCAGCGCAAGGCGCTGGCCGGCGGCGACGAGCGGTACCTCCCGGCCCGCGACAAGGGTCCGATCCGCCGCTTCGCCCGCGACTTCGTCGACTCGCGGTTCAACATCGCGGAGTTCTTCCTGCCGATGGCCGTGGTCATCCTGGTGCTGAGCATGGTCCGGGTGCCCGCGCTCCAGAGCATCGCGCTGCTGCTGTGGCTCGTCGTGATCGTGCTGATCGTCCTGGACTCGTTCGTCACCGGCTACCGCCTGAAGAAGCGCCTGAACGAGCGCTTCCCCGACGACAACAAGCGCGGCGCGATCGCCTACGCGCTGATGCGCTCCCTCCAGATGCGCCGACTCCGGCTGCCGAAGCCGCAGGTCAAGCGCGGAGAGCGGCCCTGAGCGCGGATTCCTTGACCGGGGCCGGGGCGACTGCCCGGCCGACCGGGTTCGACGGGATACGCGATCTCGTACGGCAGGAACTGGTGGCCCGGCAGCTCGATGAGCAGATAGCCGGGCGGTTCCCGGTGGGCCGGCGGCTGCGGGTGCTGGACGTGGGCATGGGCCGGGGCACGCAGGCGCTGCGGCTGGCCCGTGCCGGGCACCAGGTGACCGGCATAGAGAAGGACACCGCGATGCTGTCCGCGGCGCGCGCGGCGCTGTGCGCGGAACCGGAGGGCATACGGGAGCGGGTCCGGCTGATCGAGGGGGACGGGCGCGACACGGGAGTGCACTTCCTGCCCGGCAGCTTCGACGTCGTCCTGTGTCATGGCGTGCTCATGTACGTCGACGATCCCGATCCGCTGCTGGCGGGACTGGCGCGGATGCTCGCCCCCGGCGGGCTGCTGTCGCTGCTGGTGCGCAACGCGGACGCGCTGGCCATGCGGCCGGGGCTGTCCGGGGACTGGCAGACGACGCTCGCCGCGTTCGACTCGACGACGTACCGGAACCGGCTGGGGCTCGACGGGCGGGCGGACCGGCTCGAGGCGCTGACCGCCACCCTCGCGGGGATCGCGGCACCGCTGCACGCGTGGTACGGCGTGCAGGTGTTCACGGACACCGCGGCGGACGAGGAACCGCCGCCGGACGACCCGACGGCGCTGCTGGCGGCCGAGGAGCGGGCCGGACGGACGGAGCCCTACCGGGCGGTCGCGGCGCTGCTGCACCTGTGCGGAGTGCGCGGCTGACCGCTGCCCGTTCGGGCCAGCACCGCGGGCCGGACGCACCGCCCGCGGGGAGACTCGGGGCATGGACGCTCCCTTCTTCCGTGCGGCACGCCGGGTGGGCATCGTCGGCACCCTCGTCTGGGCCCTCGCGCTCGTCGCCGGGTGCACCGGCTCCCCCTCGTCCGCCGACGCGGAGCGGACGACCCGGCAGGCCGCCGTGCCGGCGGCCGAGGATCTGCAGCGCGACTACATGAAGGTGATCGCGGACGTCCTGCCGTCGGTCGTGCAGATCCAGGGCCGCAACGACCTCGGCTCGGGCGTGGTGTACGACGGCCGGGGCCACATCATCACCAACGCGCACGTGGTCGCGCAGGACAGGACGTTCTCCGTGACGACCGCGAACAGCGAGGACGTGCTGACCGCCGAACTCGTCTTCTCCTACCCGCAGCAGGACCTGGCCGTCATCCGGCTGGACCGGGTCCCGAAGGGGCTCAGAGCGGCGGCCTTCGCCGACTCGTCCAGGGTCGCGGTGGGGCAGATCGTGCTGGCGATGGGTTCGCCGCTCGGGCTGTCGTCGAGCGTGACGCAGGGGATCGTGTCGGCGACCGGACGGACCGTCACCGAGAGCGGCGGCAACGGCGGTACGGGCGCGACGATCGCCAACATGGTGCAGACCTCGGCCGCGATCAACCCGGGCAACAGCGGCGGGGCCCTGGCGAACCTCGACGGACAGGTCATCGGTATTCCGACGCTGGCCGCCCTCGACCCGCAGCTGGGCGGCAGCGCCGCGCCGGGCATCGGGTTCGCGATCCCGGCGTCCATGGTGCGGACGGTCGCCGATCAGATCATCCGGGACGGCAGGGTCACCGACTCGGGCCGGGCGGCGCTCGGCATCACCGGGCGCACCGTGGTGGACGCGCAGTACCGGCCCGTCGGGGTCGCCGTCGTCGAGGTGACGAGCGGCGGCGCGGCCGACCGGGCGGGCATCGAACCCGGGGACGTCATCACCGGGCTGGGCGACGAGGAGATCACCACGATCACCTCGCTGTCGGAGGCGCTGGCTGGGGACCGGCCGGGGGACCGGACCACGGTGACGTTCACCCGGAACGGTGACGAACGGACCGTGAACGTCACCCTGGGCGAGCAGTGAGCGAGGGGCGGCCCCATCGCGGGCCGCCCCCTCGCCGGTGCGCGGCGTGCCTTACGCCTCGTCGGCGTGCAGGCTCATCGGCCCGTAGATCTCGGTGGCGTCCTCGAACAGCCGCACCTGGTCCGCGCCGCCGGCCAGCAGCTCCTTCCAGTGCTCCCCGAGCCAGGACTCGGCGTCGCCCTGCGTGGTGAACTCCTCGGGCTGCACGGCGGGCTGGACCTCCGTCCCGTCGGTCTTCTCGAACCGCCACGTCCACGCCACCATGTGCGCCTCCCGGGTGTCAGCACGTCCGGAGCCGGGCCGGATCTTGGTCCGGCTCCCGCACCGAGCCTAGTCGGACGCGCAAGAGCTGCGGGGACAGGCGAAAATCAGGTCCGTGGAAGTGACTCTGCTCGGCACCGGCGCCCCCGCGGGACTCCCCCGCCCCGACTGTCCCTGCGCGGCCTGCGCGACCGCCCTCGGCACTCGGGCGCGGGCGGCCACCTCCGTCCTGGTGGACGGGGCGCTGCTGCTCGACCTGACGCCCGGTGCCGCGTTCGCGGCGGCACGGGCGGGGCGTTCGCTGAGCGGTGTACGGCAGGTGCTGCTCTCGCACCCGCACGACGGGCCCGCGGTCGAGGTGCCGGCCGGTCTGCCGCAGCCGGGCCGGGTCCCGGACGGAAGGGAGTTGGCGCTGCTGACGGGACATCGGGTGTGGGCGCTGGCCATGGACGCGCCGGGGACGGGCTACGCGGTGACGGGGCCGGACGGCCAGCGGCTGCTGTACCTCCCGCCGGGATGCGCGCCCGCCGGGCTGGAGGAGGGGACCGCCGCCGCGGAACCGTACGACCTGGTGCTCGTGGACGTGGTGGGGCGCCCGGACGGGCTGGCCCGGCTGCGGGCGGTGGGCTCGGTGGGACCGACGACCGACGTGGTGGCCGTTCACCTGGACCACGACGTGCCGCCCGGCGCCGAGTTGCGGCGCCGGCTGGCGGCGGCCGGGGCGCGGGCGGTGCCGGACGGGGCGACGCTGGCGGTCGGGGCGTACGAGAACGTGCCGGACGTGCCGCGGCGGACACTGGTGCTGGGCGGGGCGCGGTCCGGGAAGTCCGTGGAGGCGGAACGGCGGCTGGAGTCCTTCCCCGACGTGCTGTACGTCGCGACCGGCGGCGTCCGGGGCGGTGACACCGAGTGGGCCGAGCGGGTGGCCGCGCACCGGGAGCGCCGGCCGGGGTCCTGGCGCACGCTGGAGACCTGCGACGTGGTACCGCTGCTGGCCGAGGACGGACCGCCGCTGCTGATCGACTGTCTGTCGCTGTGGCTGACCGACGCGATGGACTCGGTCGGCGCGTGGGACGACGCGGAGTGGGGCGGCGGCGGTGAACGGGCGCTGCGGGAGCGGGTGCGCGAACTGACGGACGCCGTACGGCGGACCCGGCGTGTCGTGGTCGCCGTCTCCAACGAGGTGGGGTCGGGGATCGTGCCGGCCACGGCGTCGGGGCGGCGCTACCGGGACGAACTCGGGCGGCTCAACGCGGCCTTCGCCGAGCAGTGCGAGCATGTGCTGCTGCTGGTGGCGGGACAGGCGCTGGTCCTGCGCGGGTGACGGGGGATCACTCCTCGGGCGGTGCGGCGCCCTTGCGGGCGATGATCCGGTAGGTGTTGGAGAAGCCGGCGCGGCACAGCAGCGGGGCCAGGGCGTGGTCCAGGGCGGTCGCCGTGAGCCGCACGGGTGCGGCGGCCCCGGTCAGCACCGTCCGGGCGCCCCGCCGCAGCGCGCCCGGTGCCGTCCTCCGCCCCGGCGCGTCGGGGTCCGGCAGGATCCGGCCCAGGGCCAGCGAGGTGGCCGCCGACAGGTCGTGCGGGACGTGCGCCCCGTGGCGGTCGGCGGTGTCGACGGCGCAGCCCTGGGACTCCAGTTCCGCCCGGACGTTGCTCAGGGGCAGCAGATGGAGGTGGCGGGGCTGGCCGTGCCGGGCCCACCATCCGCCGAGCAGGGCGGCGAACGCGCACGTCGGGTCGGCCGTCTCGACCAGGAGGCGGCCGCCCGGACGGAGCGCGGCGAGGGCGGCACGCAGTTCCTCGCGCGGGTCCGGGGTGTGTTCCAGGTGGTGGAGCATGCTCACCACGTCGTAGCGGCCGCGCAGTGCGGTGCGCAGCTCCGGGTCGGTGAGCCGGCCGCGGTACGCCTCCTCGACATGGCCGTCGGCCTGGGCACCCAGGACGAGCGGGGTGGGGTCGAGGCCGTCGAAGGAGGTGTAGGGGAAGAGTTCGCCGGCCGTCGCGGGGAACTCGCCGCGGCCGGTGCCGATGTCCAGCCAGCTCTCCGGCTCCGGGTGGGGCAGCATCGCGCGGGCCGCCGAGCGGTGCTGTCGGGCGCCGTCCGGGCGGTGCCCGTCCAGGTCACGCAGGTAGAACGCCAGGCCCTCCCGGGTCAGCCGGGGGTTCTGGAAGGTGTGGCCGCAGTCCCGGCAGACGTCGAGCGTGAAGGTGCCCGGCTTGTGCTGGAGGAGGTCGCGGGCGGTCAGGCGGGTACGCAGGCGTGCGGATCCGCACCAGGGGCAGTCCGTGCGGCGGGGCTCGTGGAAGCGGTCGGTGCCCAGGGCCTGTTCGGCGTGCCGGGCGGCCCGGCGCCGGTCGGCCGACGGCAGGTCGGAGGGCACGGGGGATGCGGACATGGGCGGCTCCCGGGCGCGTGGGGCGTACGGCGGGATCACCGCCGGGGACGTACGCAATCTGCTGCAAACCGGAACGTATGGGATCGGCATCCCGGGTGCAACGACGTCGCGTGATCGAGGTGGCGATGTGGCGCGGTCGGGTTCGGTCGAGGCCGGTACTGTTCGGCCAATGAGCTCGCTTAATCTCGACGACTTCACCGATCTGATCGAGCGTCCGGACGGCGGGATGCGCCGCGACGCCGAGGCGCGCCGGGAGCGTCAGATCGTGCCGCCCGGTTCCCTCGGGCGCCTCGACGACCTGGGTGAGTGGCTGGCCGCGGCGCAGGGCGCGGTACCGGTGCGGCCGGTGGAACGGCCGCGCGTGGTGCTGTTCGCCGGCGACCACGGCGTCGCGGAGGCGGGCGTGTCGGCACGGCCCGCGGGCAGCGCCGCGGATCTGGTGCGGGAGGTGCTGGAGGGCGGCCGCCCGGTGTCGGTGCTCGCCCGGCGGTCCGGCGTGCCGGTGCGGGTCGTCGACATGGCGCTGGACTGCGACCCGGCGACGCTGCCGGAGGACGTCGTACGGCACCGGGTGCGGCGCGGCAGCGGACGCATCGACATCGAGGACGCGCTCACCCTGGAGGAGGCGGAGGCCGCCTTCCTGGCCGGCATCGCGGTGGCCGACGAGGAGGCCGACTCCGGCACGGATCTGATCGTGCTCGGCGATGTGAGCGTGGGCGGCACGACGGCGGCCGGGGTGCTGGTCGCCGCGCTGTGCGGAACCGACGCGTCCGTGGTGACCGGGCGGGGCGGACTGGCCATCGACGACCTGGCGTGGATGCGCAAGTGCGCCGCGATCAGGGACGCGTTGCGGCGGGCCCGGCCGGTGCTCGGGGACCAGTTGCGGCTGATGGCGACGGTGGGCGGTGCCGACCTCGCGGCGATGACGGGCTTTCTGCTCCAGTGCGCCGTACGCAAGACGCCGGTGATCCTGGACGGTGTGGTGGCCGCCGCGTGCGCGCTGGTGGGCCAGCGGATCGCGTTCCGGGCGCCGGACTGGTGGCTGGCCGGACACCGCAGCGGCGAGCCGGGCCAGGCCAAGGCGCTCGACCGGATGGCGCTGGAACCGCTGCTGGAGCACGGCGTGTCGGTGGGCGAGGGCGCCGGGGCGCTGCTGGCGCTGCCGCTGGTGCAGGCCGCCGCGGCGCTGGCGGCGGAACTGCCCGAACGCCCGGAGCCGGCACCGGCGGAGCCGGACGGCGAGACGGCAGAGGAGCCCCGGAGCGAGCCGACGCCGGCGGAATGATCCACCGCGGGGCGCCGCGGTCAGTGGCGTTCCAGGGCCCGGGTCGGTTCCGGGCCCGGCGTGCCGCCGATCCAGTTCTGGAACTTCCGGGTGGGACCCGCCCAGCGGCGGTCGTGCCGGTAGGCGCGCAGCCGGGCCCTGGCGCGGGCGCGCGGGCGGCGGCGGTAGAGGCGTCTGGCCCAGAGGGAGCCGGGGCGGGCCAGCCGGATCGCGCCGAACAGGGCGACGAAGGGGATGATCACGCCGAAGATCGCGATCCGGATCTTGCCCTTGACGAGGGCGACGAGGGCGACGGCGAAGTTCCCGACGATCGTGGCGATCGCCGTGCCGCGGCTCTGGAGGTCGTCCTCGTCGAGGCCGTCGACGCCGAAGGGCGAGAACCCGAGGAGGAACAGGCCGACCAGGGACGCGGTCAGCACCACCGCCTCGACGCTCTTGCGGCCCTCCTCCGTCCAGTAGACGTCGCTCAGGTGCAGGATCAGCGCGAACTCGTCCAGCACCAGACCCGCTCCGATCCCGAAGACCACCGCGGCGAGGGCCGATCCGAATCCGCGCTGCCCGCCGGCGACCGCGCAGAAGCCGCCGACGACCGTGAGGACGACGCCGGGGACGACGTGGTGGATGTGCGTCCCGCCCGCGCTGACGTTCCCGAAGGGGCCCTTGCCGGCCCGGATGAGCCGGGTGATGAGCCGGGTGATCAGGAAGGTGAGGACGAACGCGGCGAGGGCGAGGAGCAGCGGGAGCTTGCCGGGTTCGATGATGTTGCGCTCCAGCCAGGATCCCATGCGTCCAGTTTGCCCAGATTCTCCCTGAGGTGCCGTACACCTGGTCGCGTACGCTGCCCTGATGTCCGAGATCCCTCCGCTGCACGGCCTGCGCTTCGCCGTCGGCACGCTCACCGTCCTGCCCGTCACCGTGAGCCGCTGGGACCGGGGCGCGGCACGGGGCGGGATGCTGTGCGCGCCGCTCGTCGGGCTGGTCGTCGGGGTCTGCGCCGCGGGGTCCGGTCTGCTGCTGCTCCTGCTGGGCGCCGGCCCGCTGCTCGCCGCGGTCGCGAGCGTGGCGGTGCCCGCCGTCCTCACCCGCGGTCTGCACCTGGACGGACTGGCCGACACCGCGGACGGACTGGGCAGCGGCAAACCCGCCGAGGACGCGCTGCGGATCATGAAGCAGTCGGACATCGGGCCGTTCGGGGTGATCACCCTGGTCCTCGTCCTGGCCGCGCAAGTCGCGGCCCTGGCGCAGCTCTACGACACCTCCTGGGCGCGCGGCGCGCTGGCCGCCGTCGTCGCGGCGGCCGCCGCCCGGCTGGCGCTGACACTGGCCGCCCGCGGCGGTGTGCCGGCGGCCCGGCCGGACGGCCTCGGGGCGGCCGTCGCCGGGGTGGTCCCGGTGCGCGGCGCGCTGGGGGTCGCCCTCGCGGTCACCGCGGCCGCGGCACTGTGCGGGGCGCTCCTCGGGCCGTACGACGTCGCCCGCGCCGCCCTCGCGGTGGCCGCGTCGGCCGTGGTCGCCGAACTGCTGCTGCGCCACTGCGTGCGCCGGTTCGGCGGGGTGACCGGCGATGTGTTCGGCGGCCTCGCCGAGGCGGCGGCGACGACCGCGCTCGTGGTGTCGGCACTGGGCTGAGCCCGGCTCAGCACGCCCTGCGCCACACCCCCAGCTCGTACTTCTTCAGCAGCGAACTCAGCCGCAGACGGCGGGACTCGGGGCAGAAGTCGCCGGTCGGCAGTTCGTACTCGACGTGGAAGACCGCCTTGCCCGCCTCGATGAACGGGGTCAGCGACCCGCACTCGTCGTACTGGGCGCACTGCTCGTTGACGGCGAAGTCGAAGTCGTCCACCAGTTGGGGAATCTGGTCGAGGTCGTTCTTCAGGCCCACCGACATGCCCCGTTCGTGGGCGAGTCCGGCGATCAGGCGGTTGTAGCGGAGCTGGTCGTCCGCCGTGAGGGGGAAGCCGGTGTCGTTGCGGTACCCGTCCATGTTGTCGGGTTCGACGGCGTCGAAGCCCTTGTCGGCGCACATGTCGATCCGGGCCGCCATGAGGGGTTCGAGGACGTCGGTCCGCCGGATGTCGAGCCAGCGTTCGCCGTCCCAGCCGTTGCCCTTGCCGAGGACCCGCTCCGGGAACTCGCCGGCGTCCGGGCGCCAGTCCTCCCACGCGCCGGTGGACAGGTAGCAGATGACCTTGCGGCCCCGGTCGTGCAGTTCCGCGACGGTCCGCTCGCTCTGGTCGAAGCCGTCGATGTCGTAGACGGGCACGTCGACGGAGGTGTCGACCCGGCCGCTGAGCTGCCACTGCCAGTCGGCGCCGGGGCGCGGCTGCCAGATCCTGCCGGTCGCCCGCGCGTCGGCGGGGTCGCGTTCGGGGGCGGCGGACGTGCAGCCCGCGAGCAGGGCCAGCGGGACGGCGAGCGAGGCGGCCCACTTCGCCGGACGTCTCATCGGGGCGGCTCCAGGGTGTGCGGCAACGTGCCCCAGGGATGATCCCCCACCCCCGGGACCGCGCAATGGACGGCCGCACCCCGCGTCCGGGCCAGCGCCGCCGCGTCCGCGCCGGCCGGTACGCCGTACACCAGGTGGCACAGCCGGGCCCCGGCGCCGGGCGGCGGATGCGAAGGCAGCGCGCGGTACGTCTCCCAGTCGCCCTCGAAGGTCACCAGCACATCGGCGAGTCGGGCGTACCAGGGGTGCGGGTGCGTGCCGTGGTTGAGGACGAGCGTGCCGCAGCCGGCGCCCCAGGCGGCCGTCGCCAGCCGCTGGTAGTGGCCGAACTCGGCCGGACCGGAGGCGACTTGGTCGAGGAAGGCGCCGTCCGCGCCGTACCACTCTTTGTGCCGGGTCAGATCGCGGACGACCTCGGCGTGGGCGCGGCGGCCGTAGCCGGTGTCGGTGTAGCCGAGCACCCGGACGTCCGCCGCCCGCAGCCGGGCGGCGAGCGAGGCGAAGGCCGGGTCGGGCCGGTCGCCGGGGCCGCTGGCCGGATTGAGGACGACGCCGTACAGCCGGGGCGCGGCGGCCACGATCGCGTCCCATTCGGCGGGCCGGTGCGCGGGGTGCTCGTAGTAGGGGACCAGCAGGGAGCTCATCGGTGTGCCGTGGCCCTTCCGAGCAGGCCGCAGACCAGCACGGCCTGGGCGGCGGCGGCCGCGCCGTACACCACGAGACCCACGATGTGCGGGGTACCGGTGTGCGTGACGAGGGCCAGGGTCTGGACCAGCGCGGCGGCGCAGCAGATGGCCGCGCCGCCGAGGACCGCGCCGACCGACTGGAGGAGCAGGCCCGTCCACAGGACCACGCCGAGCATCAGCAGCCCGGCCAGCCGGAAGCCGTCCGGGGACGGGGTGTGCGGCCACAGGGCCGCCGTGGTCAGGGCGAGGGCGAGCAGGACCGCCAGGTAGCCGATGAGGCACACCGCGAGCGTGCGGACCGTGGCCCGCCGGAAGGCGCGCGGGCTGCCGGTGGAGCGCAGTCCGGCGAGGCTGTCGCTGCGGAAGCGGTGCAGCAGCCACTCGGCGGGGCCCATGCTCAGGGTGAGGGCGACGGCGGCGGGCGCGGCGATCGCGCTGAGTTCTCCTCCGGCCAGTACCTCGCCGAGGGCCGCGTACAGCACGAGGACACCGCTCGCCAGGCCGAACAGCGCGTACGGCAGGGACGCGGCGAGCCGTGGTCCGCCCACCGGCGCCGGCGGCCGGCCGCCGGGCGCGCCGAACGGCAGCAGCGCCGTCAGCCCCGCCGTCCAGCAGCCCCGGCCCAGATCGCGTACCGCGGGGGCCACTTCGACCAGGGCGAGGACCACCACCGCCGCCAGCGAACCGAGCAGCAGCAGCACCCGGGCGGACTCGGGCACGTCCCGGACCAGGGTCGGCAGCGTGCCCGCCGCCATCGGCAGCAGGGCGGCGAGCAGCGCCCGTTCGCGGCCCAGCACGAGCAGCGTGGTGGACGCGCCGAGGTAGCAGGACTGGCCGGCGGCGAAGGCGACGGCGGCCGGCTGAGCGGTGCCCGCGACGGCGAGCGCGGCCAGGGCGCCGAGGAGCGCGCCGACCGGGGCGCCCAGCAGCAGGCAGCGGCGGGCGGACGAGCGGTCGCCGAGGCCCAGCCACGCGTACGCGCGGTGCGCGAGCCCTTGGTTCCAGGCCCACCCGGTGAGGGCGCCGGCCAGCAGGGGGACGGTGCCGGCCGGGAGGCCGAGGTCGCCCCGCGGACCGGCGAGGAGGGGCGCGCCGAGGAGGTGGGCGAAGCCGGGCAGCACGAAGACGACACCGCGCAGCAGACAGGCCAGCAGACCGATCCGCCAGGGGTCGTGCGGGAGGTCCTCGGGTTCGGGATAGCGGCGGTCGACGCGTTCGTACAGCTCCTCGGCGAGAGCGAAGGAGTTCTTCACTCCGTAGCGCTCGCGTATCCGGTCGTCCGACAGGCCGTCCGACTCCAGCAGCGCGGCGATCTCGTCGGGGTGGACGGCGGCGGCTATGAAGTCGTCGAGGCGTACGGCGAGTTCGTCGATCGGGTCGGGCTGCGCCCAGCTCGGGGTGCGCTGCCGGGGGATCGCGGGCAGGGAGTCGGGGCGGGCGCCGGGAGGCAGCCAGACGCTGCCGCTCACCGGCCGGCGCCGTTCTCGGGCCCGGTGCGGGCGGAGCCCCAGGCGGCGGCCCCGTACCAGGGGTCGCGCAGTTCGAGGGTCCAGTCGGCGACCGTCTCGACCGTGGGCTCGTACACCTCGGGCAGGCCCGCGAGTTCCTGGTAGATCGTGCGGAAGGCGTCCACCGAGCGGCGCAGGGTGAAGCGGTCGATGACCCGCTGGCGGCTCATCTCGCCCAGCCTCAGCCGCCGCGTGTCGTCCTTGAGCAGGGTCAGCGCCGCGGCGGCCATCATCTCCGGCTCGCGCGGGGGCACCACGAGTCCCGTGTCGCCGACCGCCTCGCGCACTCCCCCGACGTCGGTCGACACCGTCGTACGGCCGCAGGACATGGCCTCGATGATGGAGAACGGGAAGCCCTCGGAGATGGACGACAGCATCACCACGTGCCCGGCGGCGTAGGCCCGCCACACCTCGCTGATCCGGCCCTCGAAGCTGAGGCCGTCGGTGACGCCCAGCTCCGCGGCGAGCTTCTCCAGCCGGGTCCGGTACGCCTCACCGCCGGGCGGCACCGGGCCGAACAGGCGCAGCCTGGTCTCCGGCAGCTCGGCGCGGACGGCGGCGTAGGCGTGGATCAGGGTCTCCAGGTCCTTGATCGGGTCGACGCGGCCGCACCAGGTCAGGGTGGGGGTGTCGGGTTCGGGGCCGGCGTGCGGGAAGGCGGCGGGGTCGACGCCGTTGTACACGGTGCGGATCCGGTGCGCGTCGGCGCCGCCGCGCTCCTCCCAGCGCCGGTTGTACTCGTTGCACGGGGTGATCAGGTCGGCGGCGCGGTAGCCGAGCGAGTTCAGTTCGCGGTAGAAGCCGAGCATGAACGCCTTCACCGGCCAGCGCTGGGCGTCGCGCCGGTAGCCGAGATAGCGCTCGCGCAGGTAGATGCCGTGCTCGGTGAGGAGGAACGGCACCCCGTCCAGGCGGCGCGCGGCGAGGGCGGGCAGCGTCGCCAGGCCGCTGCTGACGGCGTGCGCCACGCTGTCCTCGGGGATCCGGACGCCGAGCGGCCGCAGGGCGTGCTCCAGCAGGTCGGTCGCGGTCAGCGCGTCGTGGACGGTGGGTCCGGCGGCGGCGGTCGGCAGATGCGGCATCGTCCAGATCCACATCAGCGACCGCAGCGCGGACTCGGTGCGCAGGGCCGCCGACAGCCGCCCGGCGCGGGCCAGTTCGGCCAGTTCGTAGAGGGCCGTACCGAAGTCGCAGCGCGACTCGGGGTCCAGGAAGGACAGCAGCAGCCGCTCGTAGGAGTCGGTGAACCGGCGCCGTGCCCTGCCGTACGGTGCCCGCGCGTGGCCGGGCCGCGGGCCCCAGGTGGGCACCGGGGTGTGCCGGTAGACGTTGGGCGGCAGCTCCCAGGTGACCGGCTCGCGGCCGCTGCCGGTGAGCGAGACGA
Source organism: Streptomyces cadmiisoli (assembly GCF_003261055.1). Classification (NCBI taxonomy): domain Bacteria; kingdom Bacillati; phylum Actinomycetota; class Actinomycetes; order Kitasatosporales; family Streptomycetaceae; genus Streptomyces; species Streptomyces cadmiisoli. The sequence goes on along the minus strand of NZ_CP030073.1, from coordinate 6,286,420 downwards.
CCTGGAAGCCGACCTCCGGCATGCCCTGGACGAGTTGGTCGCACCAGGTGCTGACCCCGCCGTGGACATGCGGATAGGTGCCTTCGGTGAGCATGGTGACATGACGGCCGGTACGCCTCATGCGTGGTTTCCCCCCTGCGGAACGTCCTTCGTCGGCCCTGCGGCCCGGACCGGACGCACCCCGGCCGGTCGAAGTCCGGGGTGCGTCCGGTGTCGCGGTGCGCCGCGCTACGCGGGCGTCGTCACGGCAGTCTCAGCGTGACGGCGCTCTGGAGCAGCTCGGGCTTGGTCCAGGCCGACCGCTCCCCCGCGTACGCCGTTCCGAACGCCGCGGTGCCCAGCAGGAGTTGCTTGCGGGTGCCCTCCGGCACGCTCACCGGCACCTGTACGCCGCTCGGGGCGGTGACGGTGACGGTGCTGCCCGTCCGGTAGGCGGTGACCCGGCCCTGGTCCAGGGCGGTCTGCCAGGCGGCGCGGCGCTGGAGCTCGGTGCCGATGGCCTTCTGGCTCAGGTTCTCCACCGGGGTGTTGTCGGCGAACAGGGCCCGGTAGTCGGCGAGCACCTTCTCCATGACCGGGTAGAGCAGCCGGTCCTCGGCGAGGTTGGACTGGTGGGCGTAGTGCGGGCGCGGGTCGTTGTTCAGGGCGTGACCGAGCGCGGTGCGGGCCTCCTGCGGGACGATGTGGGAGGCGTAGCCCGTGGCCGGGTCCAGCGGTTCGTCCAGGCAGGTGGAGGCCGGGTTGGTCTCGCAGACGCCGCTGCCGCCGTCGGCCCGCGAGGTGTAGATGTGGTTGTACTCGTCGGCCATCTCCTCGGCCGTCCCGACGTTGTAGTACACGTTCATCGGGTGCCGGGGCACGGTCGACGCGGAGCCGACGGGGCGCTGCTGCGGCTCGCGGGAGTTGTCGGATGCGACCCAGGCGACGCCGTTGTCGGCGAGGGCGCGCGCGAGGTTCGGGTTGTCCTCGGGCTGCTGGGGCAGGGTCCGCAGGCCGGAGTGCTCGCCGGTGACGAGTTCGGTGCGGTCCACCGGGAGGCCGCGGGCGACACCCCAGTTGTGGTTGTCGCGGATCTGCTCGGAGATCTCGGCGCGGCTCGTCCAGCGGATCGTGCCGTCCGCGTTGCGGGCACAGGCCCACGGCACGGTGGAGGTGTCCTGCACGCAGCCCAGGTACGGGTGCGTGTAGGTGTGGTTGATCCAGCGGTACTGGGCCCGGTCGGCGAGCAGCCGCGTGGTGAGCGCGTCCGTGCCGCCGTGCTCCGCCTTCCACTCCTCGCCCGAGCCGGCGTTGTAGACCATGTCGAGCGTGAAGCCGTGCTGCCGCTGCCACCCGGCGGCGTACTGGGCGTCGGCGGCGGTCATCCGGATCGGCGTGGTGCCGGCGCCGTCGCCGTCCGCGCAGTCGAAGTCGCCCGGGGTGCAGTCGCGTTCGGTGTCCCAGCGGCTGTCGGGCGCGAAGACGTCGTCGACGTGCACGGCGAAGTAGTTGCGGTCGAAGCCCAGGTGGACGCCCTGGGTCAGCCACTCCACGATGCCGCGGGCGAGGACCCGGAACTGCTGCTGGTGCTGGTTGTAGGCGAAGGTCACGACGAGCTCGCGGCGGCCGTCGTGCGCGTACTCCCCGACCAGGCTGCCGCGCCCGGTCCCGCCGGGCACGGCGACGTCCACGTAGCTGGTGAAACCGGCGCGCGGGCGGGCCGCGTAGCCGTAGCTCTCCTGTACGGAGGGCGAGTTGTCCTCGAAGGCGAACGCCCCGTCGAGGTATCCGAAGGGGCCCGCCCGTCCGGCGTCGGTCACCGCCGCCGGGCTGCCGTCCAGGGTGCCGGCCCAGCCGCCCTCGCTGGTGTAGTCCAGGCCGACTCCCGGGTGGGCCCAGGTGTAGGCGTCGACCTGCGGAATGCCGTACGTCCGCTCGTAGTTCTCCAGCGCCGTCTGCTCGGCCGAGCCCGCGCCGAACGGGGCCTCGTCGGGCAGCACGACGCCCTGGAACCTGGCCCGGGGCGTGCCGCCCACCGTGTCGCTCAGGAAGGCGGCGTTGACGGTCGGGCGGTTCGGGTCGTCGAGCCGGACGGTGGTGTACGGGATGCCGGTGCTCCGCAGTTGGGCGGCGATGGCGCCGACGGGGCCGTCGCCGTCGTCCACCACCAGCACCCTCAGGTCGATCCGCGGCTGCGGTGCCGCGGACGCGCCGGGTGCGGAGACTCCCAGCGTGATCAGTCCCGCGGCCGCCAGAACGGCGGCCGTCTCTCTCCATCTGCGCACGCGTGGTGCCATGAGTGTGGTCCCTCCCCCAGAAGATCCCCCTTGTGGTCATTCCGAGGAGGATCAGTGGAAATCATGCAAAGCGGCGAGCGGCTGGCTCACCGGAACCCGACGAGTGTGACTCAGGTCATGGAGTGCGAGGATCGGGATGTGGCGACGACGCCACCGACAGGTGAACGCCCGCAGGCATGCGCGAATGACGGCCGGGCGTAGTCTCGTGTCGACGTCCGCCGCCCCGGCCACCACCGTGCGCGGGGACGTCCGGGGTCGGCTGTCGTGCCCGGACGACCCACAGTCCGACCACAGCAACTTCACATCGGAAGCGAGATTTCACCACCGTGACTGCTCTGACTCTCAGCACCGCCGCGGCGCCCGGCCTGCGGGCCGACGCGATCGTGATCGGTGTCTCCAAGGGCGACAAGGGCCCGGTCGTCGCACCGGGCGCGGAGGCCGTGGACAAGGCCTACGACGGCAGGCTGGCCGACGTCCTCGAAACCCTCGGTGCCTCCGGGGCCGAGGGAGAGCTGACGAAGCTGCCCGCCCCGGCCGGCTTCAAGACACCGCTCGTGGTGGCGGTGGGCCTGGGCGCGCGGCCCGACAAGGACGCCGACGCGGACGCGTACGACGCGGACGCCCTGCGCCGCGCGGCCGGCGCGGCGGCGCGCGCGCTGGCCGGTTCGAAGAAGGCGGCCTTCGCCCTGCCGGTGGCCGACGCCGCCGCCGTCGGCGCGATCGCCGAGGGCGTGCTGCTCGGCGCGTACTCCTTCACCACCTACAAGGGGACGGCCGACAACGGCCCCGCCAAGGACCGGAAGAACAGCAAGGCCCCCCTCGCCGAGGCCGCCCTGCTCGGCGCCAAGCCCCGCGACAAGGCGCACAAGGCCGCCGCGGAGCGCGCCACCGCGGTGTCCGAGGAGCTGAACCGGGCCCGCGACCTGATCAACATGCCGCCCAACGACCTCAACCCGGAGTCCTTCGCCGCGATCGCCCAGGCCGCGGCCAAGGAGAACGGCATCAAGGTCCAGGTGCTCGATGAGAAGGCGCTCGCCAAGGGCGGCTACGGAGGCATCCTCGGCGTCGGCTCCGGCTCCACGGCCGCGCCCCGCCTGGTGAAGCTGTCGTACACGCACTCCAAGGCGAAGAAGAACCTCGCCTTCGTCGGCAAGGGCATCACCTACGACTCCGGCGGCATCTCGCTGAAGCCGGCCGGCCACAACGAGACGATGAAGTGCGACATGAGCGGTGCCGCGGCGGTCTTCGCCGCGGTGGTCGCCGCCGCCCGGCTCGGCCTGGAGGTCAACGTCACCGGCTGGCTGGCGCTGGCCGAGAACATGCCCTCCGGCTCCGCGACCCGGCCCGGCGACGTGCTGCGCATGTACAGCGGCAAGACCGTGGAGGTGCTCAACACCGACGCGGAGGGCCGGCTGGTGCTGGCCGACGCCCTGTGGGCGGCGTCCCAGGAGAAGCCGGACGCGATCGTGGACGTCGCGACGCTGACCGGCGCCATGATGATGGCGCTGGGCAGCCGCACCTTCGGGGTCATGGCCAACGACGACGTCTTCCGCACCGCGGTGTACGAGGCGGCGGCGGAGGTCGGCGAGGCCGCGTGGCCGATGCCGCTGCCGGAGCACCTGCGCAAGGGCATGGACTCCGCCACCGCCGACATCGCGAACATGGGCGAGCGGATGGGCGGCGGCCTGGTCGCCGGCCTGTTCCTGCGCGAGTTCGTCGGCGAGGGGATCACCTGGGCGCACCTCGACATCGCGGGGCCCGCCTTCAACGAGCAGGGGCCGTTCGGCTACACGCCGAAGGGCGGCACGGGGTCGGCCGTGCGGACGCTGGTGCGGCTCGCCGAGTTGACGGCCACGGGCGACCTGGGCTGAGTCCGCCCGCCGGTTCCGAACGCGCCGTCGGGTCACGGGGGCGGGGAGTACGCGCGATCGCACGGTCGCGCGCACTCCCCGCCCCCGGGCCGTCCCGGCCGGGGTGGGACGTATCACACCCCGGCCCCGCGTCTCGTCCGGGCGTGACAGGTGCGAAGATGGGGCACGGCAGGACAGGGCCCCCACCGAAGGGCCGAAGGCAAAAAGCGGCCGGACACCAGCCGCCGACCGGTCACTGGAGACCGGCGTGGCGCACATGCATGGAGGACGTGACGTGGCGAACGACGCCAGCACCGTTTTCGACCTAGTGATCCTCGGCGGTGGCAGCGGTGGTTACGCCGCGGCCCTGCGCGGGGCTCAGCTGGGCCTGGACGTCGCCCTGATCGAGAAGGACAAGGTCGGCGGTACCTGCCTGCACCGGGGTTGCATCCCCACCAAGGCCCTGCTGCACGCGGGCGAGATCGCCGACCAGGCTCGCGAGAGCGAGCAGTTCGGCGTCAAGGCCACCTTCGAGGGCATCGACGTGGCCGGGATCCACAAGTACAAGGACGAGGTGATCTCGGGCCTGTACAAGGGGCTCCAGGGCCTCGTCGCCTCCCGCAACGTGACCTACATCGAGGGTGAGGGCCGGCTGTCCTCCCCGACCTCGGTGGACGTCAACGGACAGCGCATCCAGGGCCGGCACGTGCTGCTGGCGACCGGCTCCGTGCCGAAGTCCCTGCCGGGCCTGGAGATCGACGGCAACCGGATCATCTCCTCCGACCACGCCCTCGTCCTGGACCGCGTGCCGAAGTCGGCGATCGTGCTGGGCGGCGGCGTCATCGGCGTCGAGTTCGCGTCCGCGTGGAAGTCCTTCGGCACCGACGTCACGGTGATCGAGGGCCTCAAGCACCTGGTCCCGGTCGAGGACGAGAACTCCTCGAAGCTCCTGGAGCGCGCCTTCCGCAAGCGCGGCATCAAGTTCAACCTGGGCACCTTCTTCCAGAAGGCCGAGTACACGGCCGACGGCGTGAAGGTCACCCTGGCCGACGGCAAGGAGTTCGAGGCCGAGGTCCTCCTCGTCGCCGTCGGCCGCGGCCCGGTCTCCCAGGGCCTGGGCTACGAGGAGGCCGGGGTCGCCATGGACCGCGGCTACGTCCTCGTCGACGAGTACATGCGGACCAACGTCCCGACCGTCTCCGCGGTCGGCGACCTGGTCCCCACGCTCCAGCTCGCGCACGTCGGCTTCGCCGAGGGCATCCTGGTGGCGGAGCGGCTTGCCGGTCTGAAGACCGTCCCGATCGACTACGACGGCGTGCCGCGGGTGACGTACTGCCACCCCGAGGTCGCCTCCGTGGGCATCACCGAGGCCAAGGCCAAGGAGATCTACGGTGCGGACAAGGTCGTCGCTCTGAAGTACAACCTGGCGGGCAACGGCAAGAGCAAGATCCTGAAGACCGCGGGCGAGATCAAGCTCGTCCAGGTCAAGGACGGTGCGGTGGTCGGCGTCCACATGGTCGGCGACCGCATGGGTGAGCAGGTCGGCGAAGCCCAGCTGATCTACAACTGGGAAGCGCTGCCGGCCGAGGTCGCCCAGCTCATCCACGCCCACCCGACCCAGAACGAGGCGCTCGGCGAGGCCCACCTGGCCCTGGCCGGCAAGCCGCTTCACTCGCACGACTGACCCCTCGGTCGACGAACGCGACGACACAGACTTCCGCAATTCGTAAGGAGCAACCGAAACCATGGCGGTTTCCGTAACCCTTCCGGCGCTCGGCGAGAGCGTCACCGAGGGCACTGTCACCCGCTGGCTGAAGGCCGAGGGTGAGCGCGTCGAGGCCGACGAGCCGCTGCTCGAGGTCTCCACCGACAAGGTCGACACCGAGATCCCGGCTCCGGCCGCTGGTGTGCTGTCCTCCATCAAGGTCGCCGAGGACGAGACCGTCGAGGTCGGCGCCGAGCTGGCGATCATCGACGACGGCACCGGCGCCCCGGCCGCCGCCCCGGCCCCGGCCGCCGCCGAGGCCCCCGCCCCGGCCGCCGAGCCCGCGCCGGCGCCCGTCGCCGAGGCCCCCGCGGCCCCGGCCCCCGCCGCCGCTCCGGCCGCCGCCCCCGCCGGCGGTGCCGCGGGCACGGACGTGGTCCTGCCCGCGCTCGGCGAGTCCGTCACCGAGGGCACCGTCACCCGCTGGCTGAAGTCGGTCGGTGACAGCGTCGAGGCCGACGAGCCGCTGCTCGAGGTCTCCACCGACAAGGTCGACACCGAGATCCCGGCGCCCACCTCGGGTGTGCTGCTGGAGATCACGGTCGGCGAGGACGAGACCGCCGAGGTCGGCGCCAAGCTGGCCGTCATCGGCGCCCCGGGTGCCGCTCCGGCCGCCGCGCCCGCCCCGGCCGCCCCGGCTCCGGCTCCGGCCGCCCCCGTGGCCCCGCCGGCTCCGGCCGCCGCTGCTCCGGCTCCCGCCGCCCCGGCCCGGCCCGCGGCTCCGGCTCCGGCTCCCGCGCCGGCCGCTCCGGCTCCGGTCGCCCCGGCGGCTCCGGCCGCTCCGGCGCCCGCCGCCCAGGCGACCGACGAGGGCGCCTACGTCACCCCGCTGGTGCGCAAGCTCGCCGCCGAGAACGGCGTCGACCTGGCCACCGTCAAGGGCACCGGCGTCGGCGGCCGTATCCGCAAGCAGGACGTCCTGGCCGCCGCCGAGGCCGCCAAGGCCGCCGCTCCGGCTCCGGCCGCCCCGGCCGCCGCCGCCGCGCGGAAGACCCCGGTCCTCGAGGTCTCCCCGCTGCGCGGCCAGACCGTGAAGATGCCGCGGATCCGCAAGGTCATCGGCGACAACATGGTCAAGGCGCTGCACGAGCAGGCCCAGCTGTCCTCGGTGGTCGAGGTCGACGTGACCCGTCTGATGCGCCTGCGCGCCCAGGCCAAGGACTCGTTCGCCGCGCGCGAGGGCGTCAAGCTCTCCCCGATGCCGTTCTTCGTGAAGGCGGCCGCCCAGGCGCTGAAGGCCCACCCGGTCATCAACGCCCGGATCAACGAGGCCGAGGGGACCATCACCTACTTCGACACCGAGAACGTCGGTATCGCGGTGGACTCCGAGAAGGGCCTGATGACCCCGGTCATCAAGAACGCCGGTGACCTCAACATCGCCGGTATCTCCAAGGCCACGGCGGACCTCGCGGCCAAGGTCCGCGGCAACAAGATCACGCCGGACGAGCTGGCGGGCGCGACCTTCACCATCAGCAACACCGGTTCACGCGGCGCGCTGTTCGACACGATCATCGTGCCGCCGGGCCAGGTCGCGATCCTCGGCATCGGTGCGACGGTCAAGCGTCCGGCCGTCATCGAGACGGAGGAGGGCACGGTCATCGGCGTCCGCGACATGACGTACCTGACCCTCTCCTACGACCACCGCCTCGTGGACGGCGCCGACGCCGCCCGCTATCTGACGGCGGTCAAGGCGATCCTGGAGGCCGGCGAGTTCGAGGTCGAACTCGGCCTCTGATCTCCCCTGTCGCGGTACGGCGCCCCGCCCGGAATCCTCTCCGGGCGGGGCGTCGCCGTTGCGCCCCCGACGGCGCCGGGAACCGCGCGACCACCAACTCCAGGGGCACGGGGAACCGCGCGACCAGCCACGACGGACCCGCGGCCGGGCACGATCGGGCCGGACCGAGCTGCTGGGCACCCCCGTCCGCCCACGGCGTGTAAGTCTCGTCTCACCTGCGCGAAAGCGCCCCCGAGCGCCCTTCCCGGACGCGCCGGCGGCCGTATTGTCTAAACGTCGAACGCCCCCGGGGCCGCCGGGCCCTTCCTAAGGAGCTCTCATGACCGCGCCCGTCGTCCACTCGCTGCGCGAACAGATCCGCGAGCACATCCTCGAGGGGATCATCAGTGGACGCTGGCAGCCGGGCGAGCGGATCGTGGAGCGGCGTATCGCCACCGAACTGGAGGTCAGCCAGACCCCGGTGCGCGAGGCCCTGCGCGAACTGGAGTCGCTGCGGCTGATCGAGTCGGCGCCGAACAAGGGCGTGCGGGTGCGCAACCTGACGGCCGCCGACCTGGAGGAGAGCTACCCGGTCCGGGCCGGCCTGGAGGCCATCGCCGCGGAGCTGGCCGCGACGAAGCTCGCCGAGGACTGCTCGGCGCTGGAGCCGCACGTCACCGCGCTGTACGAGGCCGACCGGAAGGCGGACGGCACGGGCCAGGTGCGGCACACCGTGGCCTTCCACCGGGAGCTGGTGCGGGCGGCCGACAACTCGGTGCTGCTGCACACCTGGGAGGGGCTCGGCATCGAGGTGTTCACGGCGCTGTCGATCCGCTGGCTGGGGACGGTGCAGCAGTCGTACGCCGAGGAGCACGAGGAGCTGGTGGCCGCGTTCCGGCGCCGCGACCCCCGTATCGCGGAGATCGTGAAGGCGCACGTGCTGGGCTGCGCGCCCCGGCCGTGAGGCATGGCGCACAGCGGGCCGGGACGGCCGGAGAGGGCCGGAGACGACGCCGCGAGGCAGGCCGGAACATGAGAGCGACACCACACTCACATGCGACCCCACCTGCGCAAACCCCGAGATCACGCGGCACCGCGTGCCTGCGGGCAAGGCACCGCGTGCCGACTTTCTCGTGATCAAGAGGTTTTGCTTCTCAACCCTTTGATCGATCATCGATCAAGGAGTTAGAGTCCCCCACGGGCTTCCACCAGAGCCTCACGCCCTGTCCTGCCAAAGACCAAGGGCACCCCCGATCCCTTACCGATGAGGGCACCCCCTTCGACTGAGGAAGGCGGCGACATGACCGACCCCAAGGCCATCCAGCCGAGCGAGCTCGACCAGCTCCCCGACCGCGATCCGGAGGAGACCGCCGAATGGCGGGCCTCGCTGGACGCCGTCGCCGAGGCGGCCGGGCCGCACCGCGCGGCCTACCTGATGCGCCGCACGCTGGAACGGGCCGAGGGCAACGGCATCGCGCTGCCGAAGCTCCTGGAGACCGACTACGTCAACTCCATCCCCACCCCCGCCGAGCCGTCCGTGCCCGGTGACGAGGAGATGGAAGCGCGGATCACCGCCTGGAACCGCTGGAACGCGGCCGCCATGGTGACCCGCGGCAGCAAGTACGGCGTCGGCGGCCACATCGCCACCTTCGCCTCCGCCGCCTGGCTCTACGAGACCGGCTTCAACCACTTCTTCAAGGGCAAGGAGGGCGACGGCTCGGGCGACCAGCTCTACATCCAGGGCCACGCCGCCCCCGGCATCTACGCCCGCGCCTTCCTCGACGGCCGGCTGAACGAGCACCACCTCGACAACTTCCGCCGCGAGGCCGCGGGCAACGGCCTGCCGTCGTACCCGCACCCGCGCCGGCTGCCCTGGCTGTGGGAGTTCCCCACGGTGTCGATGGGCCTCGGCCCGCTCTCCGCGATCTACCAGGCGCGCTTCAACCGCTACCTGACCAACCGCGGTGTCAAGGACGTCTCCGCCTCGCACGTCTGGGCCTTCCTCGGCGACGGCGAGATGGACGAGCCGGAGTCGACGGCCGCGCTCGCGCTGGCCGCCCGTGAGGAACTGGACAACCTCACCTTCGTCATCAACTGCAACCTCCAGCGCCTCGACGGCCCGGTCCGCGCCAACTTCAAGATCGTGCAGGAGCTGGAGGCCCAGTTCCGCGGTGCCGGCTGGAACGTCGTCAAGACGCTGTGGGGCTCCGCCTGGGACGAGCTGTTCCAGCTGGACGCCACCGGCGCGCTGGTACGCCGGCTGCGCCAGGTACCGGACGCGCAGGTCCAGACGTACCAGACCCGCGACGCCGCCTACATCCGCCAGGACTTCTTCGGCGCCGACCCGGCGCTGGCCGAGATGGCGAAGCTGCTGAGCGACGACAAGATCCTCGACTGCTTCCACTTCTCCCGTGGCGGTCACGAGCCGCGCAAGGTGTACGCCGCCTACCGCGCCGCCCTGGAGCACAAGGGCGCGCCGACGGTGATCCTGGCCCAGACGGTCAAGGGCCACACCCTCGGTACGGGCTTCGCGTCGAAGAACGCCAACCACCAGATGAAGAAGCTGTCGGTGGACGAGTTCAAGGCGATGCGCGACCTGCTCGGTCTGCCCGTCCCCGACAGCCTGTTCGCCGACGGCGTGGTCCCCTACGTCCACCCGGGCGCCGACTCCCCCGAGGTGCGCTACCTCCAGGAGCGCCGCGCCGCCCTCGGCGGTCCGGCACCGGCCCGCCGCGTGCACCCGGTGGCCGCGCTGCCCGCGCCCGCCGAGAAGGCCTTCGCCGCCTTCGACAAGGGCTCCGGCTCGCAGAACCTGGCGACCACGATGGCCTTCGTCCGCCTGGTCAAGGACCTGGTCCGCGACAAGGAGACCGGCCGGCGCTGGGTGCCGATCGTCCCCGACGAGGCGCGCACCTTCGGCATGGAGTCGCTGTTCCCGTCGCTCGGCATCTACTCGCCCAAGGGCCAGACGTACGAGCCGGTCGACCGCGACCAGCTGATGTACTACAAGGAAGCCAAGAACGGCCAGATCCTCAACGAGGGGATCACCGAGGCCGGTTCGATGGCCGACTTCATCGCCGCGTCCACCGCGTACGCGACGCACGGCGAGCCGATGATCCCTTTCTACATCTTCTACTCGATGTTCGGCTGGCAGCGCACGGCCGACCAGATGTGGCAGCTCGGCGACCAGCTCGGCCGCGGCTTCCTCGTCGGCGCGACGGCCGGCCGCACCACGCTGACCGGTGAGGGCCTCCAGCACGCCGACGGCCACTCCCCGGTCATCGCCGCGACCAACCCGGCCGCGCTGACCTACGACCCCGCCTTCGCCTACGAGATCTCGGTCATCGTGCGCGAGGGTCTGCGCCGGATGTACGGCGAGGCCAAGCCGGGCGAGGACCAGGACGTCTTCTACTACCTGACGGTCTACAACGAGCCGCTGCTGCAGCCCGCCAAGCCGGCCGGCCTCGGTATCGACGAGGGCATCGTCAAGGGTCTGTACCGCTTCAACACCGCCGAGTCGGCGGGCCTGACCCCGGTCGCGAACGCCCCGCGCATGCAGCTGCTGGGCTCCGGTACGGCGATCCACTGGGCGCTTCAGGCGCAGCGGCTGCTGGCCGACGAGTGGGGCGTCGCCGCCGACGTGTGGTCGGCGACGTCGTGGAGCGAGCTGCGCCGGGACGCGCTGGAGGCCGACGCGGCGCTGCTGCGGGGCGACGAGCGCGTGCCGTACGTCCGCCAGGCGCTCCAGGGTGCCGAGGGGCCGGTGCTCGCGGTGTCCGACTACATGCGCCAGGTGCCGGACCAGATCGCGCAGTGGGTCGAGCAGGACTACTCCTCGCTGGGCGCCGACGGCTTCGGTCTGTCGGACACCCGTGACGCCGCCCGCCGCCACTTCGGCGTCGACGCGCAGTCGATCGTGGTCGCGGCGCTGGCCCAGCTGGCCCGCCGCGGCGAGGTCAAGGCGACGGCCGTGAAGGAGGCGCGCGAGCGCTACGGCCTGTAGCACGGCCGCACGCGGCGGGGGACCGGCACCGGACGGGTGCCGGTCCCCCGCCGCGCTGCATCATGAACCCATGCGTGCTGCCCGTCTGATCAAAATGGTGCTGCTGCTCCAGTCCAGGCCCACCATGACCGCCGCCGAGCTCGCCCGCGAGCTGGAGGTGTCGGAGCGGACCGTCACCCGGGACGCGCAGGCGTTGTCGGAGGCGGGCGTCCCGGTCTACGCCGACCGGGGGCGGGCCGGCGGGTACCGGCTGATCGGCGGGTACCGCACCCGGCTGACGGGGCTGCACCGCGGCGAGGCCGAGGCGCTGTTCCTGTCCGGTGTGCCGGGCGCGCTGCGCGAGATGGGGCTGGAGGACGCCGCGTCGGCGGCCCGGCTGAAGGTGTCGGCGGCGCTGCTGCCGTCGCTGCGCGACGCCTCCCGGACGGCCGCGCAGCGGTTCCATCTGGACGCGCCGAACTGGTTCAAGGAGCCGGAGACCCCAGGGCTGCTGCCGGTGGTGGCGGACGCCGTGTGGGACGACCGGCGGATCACCGCCCGCTACCGCCGGGGCGAGGGCGAGGTGGAGCGGGAGCTGGAGCCGTACGGCCTGGTGCTCAAGGCGGGGGTCTGGTACCTGTGCGCGCGGGCGGCGCCGCACGGGACGCACCGGGTGTACCGGATCGACCGGTTCACGGCTGTCGAGGCCGCGGCGGAGCGCTTCACCCGTGACGAGGACTTCGATCTGCCCTCCTTCTGGGAGGAGCGTGCCGAGCAGTTCGCGCGGTCGATCCTGCGGGCCGAGGTCGTGGTGCGGCTGTCCCCGACGGGCGTCCGCAGGCTGCCGCACACCGTGGACCCGCTCTCCGCCCGTGAGGCGCTCCAGGAGGCGGGCACGCCGGACGCGGAGGGCTGGGTGACGCTGACGCTCCCCGTCGAGTCCGAGGAGGTCGCCCACACCCAGCTCACGGCGCTGGGCGCGGAGGTGGAGGTGCTGTCCCCGGACGGGCTGCGGGAGCGGTTCGCGGCCGACGCCGCACGGTCGGCGCGGCTCTACGCCGGGTAACGATCCGCCGCACTCCGCGTGCGCCCGGTCCGCCGAGGCCCGATGCTTGACCCGTGATGGACGAGACGGAGTTCTGGGAGCTCGTGGACGCCACCCGCGAGGCCGCCGGCGGCGACCCCGAGGAGCAGGCCGACCTCCTGGTGGACCGGCTCGTCCTGATGGACCCGGAGCTGGTGCTCGACTTCGCCCGTCATTTCGAGGCCCGCTACAACCGTGCGTACCACTGGGACCTGTGGGGCGCCGCCTGGGTGCTGCTCGACGGGGCCAGCGACGACGCGTTCGACTTCTTCCGGTGCTGGCTGATCGGCCAGGGCCGGGAGGTGTTCGAGGGCGCCCTGCACGATCCGGACTCGCTCGCCGACCTGCTCGGCGACTTCGACGAGGAGATCGACGGCGACGGCGAGGAGCTGGGCTACGCGGCCGACGAGGCCTACGAGCAGCTCACCGGCACCGTCGCCCCCGACCTGGGTATCGCGCCCGCCCCGGCGGAGCCGGAGGGCCCGCCGATCGACTTCGAGAACGACCAGGTGCTCGCCGAGCGGTATCCGCGCCTGTGGGAGCGTTTCAAGGACTGACGGACCCGCCCCGGGGCCCCGTCCGGGATCCGGCTCCCCGGCACGGCCCGGGGGCCGCCCTGGACCGCTCCGGGGGCCGCCGCGGCCCCCGGAGCGGTCGCGGTACGGCGGCGGCCCCGCCGGGTGCGTCAGCTCCGGCCCTGGAGCCGGGCGGCCAGTTCCCTGATCTGCGGCAGGCGCGCCTTCAGCGCGGCGCCCGGGCAGTTGGTCATGAAGCCGTCGGTGTGGCCGGCCAGCGTGGGCAGGACGGCGGCGGTGCCGGCGGCCCAGCGGCTGCCGCTGTGGCTGGAGACCAGCCGGACCCGGCTGCGCGGATCGGTGTTGGACAGGCCCAGCTTCCAGGCGGCCACGGCGGCGATCGAGTCCGTCATCGCGCGCGGCACCCGGGCGCCGGCGGTGAAGGTTCCGATGGCCGCGATGCCGGCGGTGCGGTGGTTGAAGCCCTGCGTGTGGGCGCCGGTGACCGCCCGGTCCACACCGCCCGCGCGGCCCTCGTAGATCTTTCCGCAGCGGTCGACGAGGAAGTTGTAGCCGATGTCGTCCCAGGCGCGGGCTCCGGTCTGGCCCGTGTAGAGATGACGGATGATCTCCGGCGTGTCCGCGCAGTCGTAGCCGTTGGGCGAGTCCGTGTGGTGCACGAACACGGCGACGACCTTGTCGTCGTAGCGGGGCGGCGGCTGGCGGCGGGGCGGGGTGCCCTTCATCAGCCACACCGGCCTCGGCACGACGTGCGGTCTGGGTGCTGTGTGCAGGGCGGCGGCACGGCCCGCGAGCGGACGGTCCGCCGACCGGGAGGCCGTGACGGAGCGCTCCACGCCCTGCGCGCACAGCGCCAGGACGACGATCGCGGCGAGACCGGGCATACAGCCCAGCACGGGCCCGACAGCCTCGGGTATGGGCGCGGCGCGGCGTCGTAGGCCTCGCCACTTGGGGAGTCGACGGGGGAGGACACGCATGGACCCACTGTGGGTCCGATACGGTCCGCCCGCGATGTGCGCTGTGCCACCTGGCGGAACCGTCGTCCCGCTCCGCGACGTTCTCGGAGGTGCACGCACCCGCGGCGGTCCTCCCGGTCCGTGGGCGCGTGGCTGATCACTGGGCCCGTCCGGCGCGTACCCATACGTGCCGGGCGCGCAGCGGCGCGTACCGGCGGGTCCTGGAGAAAGGCGGCCAGGTGGACCTGCTCGACATCATGCTGGTGCTGGTGATCCTCGTCTACGCCGGTTCCGGTTACCGGCGCGGGCTGGTGGCCGGCTGCGTCTCGCTCGCCGGGTTCGTCGGCGGCGCGGTCGTCGGTGTGTGGATCCTGCCGTGGGTGATGGATCTGGTCACCCCGGGGACGACGACGGCGACGGTCACCGCGGTGTTCACGGTGCTGGTGCCGGCGGCCGTGGGGCACGAGCTGGCCGGGCGGCCGGCGCTCCGGCTGCGGCGGGAGCTGGACCGCGGGCCGCTGAGGGTGGCCGACGGGGTGGGCGGGGCCACGGCCAACTCGGTCGCCGTGCTGATCGTGGCGTGGGTGGCCGCGAGCGTCCTGGCGGCGTCCTCGTCGCCGCTGCTGACCGCGGCGATCCGGGACTCGCGGCTGCTCGGCTCGGTGCAGGCGGTGATGCCGGAGACCACGCCCGCCTGGTTCTCCCGGGCCACGTCGGCGCTGACCGAGGCCGGGTTCCCGCAGGTCTTCAACCCGTTCGAGAACGAGTCGACCGCCGAGGTGGCCCGGCCGTCCGGTGACAACGTCACGGCGCGCGCCACGAACGCCGCAGAGCGGAGCACGGTGAAGGTGGAGGGCGTCGCCGGCAACCAGGGCCGCGAGGGCAGCGGGTTCGTGTACACGGCGGAGCGCGTGATGACCAACGCCCACGTGGTGGCGGGCATCGACGAGCCCACCGTGCGGGTCGGCGGGGTGGGCCGGGCGTACCCGGCGCGGGTGGTGCTGTTCGACTCCGACCGGGACGTGGCGGTGCTGTACGTGCCCGGTCTGCGGGCGCCGGTGCTGGAGTTCGTCGACGACGCCGACCGCGGCGAGGCGGCCGTGGTGGCCGGGTATCCGCAGGACGGCGGTCTGGATCTGCAGGCCGCGACCGTGGCGAACCGGCTGCGGGCGGCCGGCCAGAACATCTACAACGACGGCGGCGTCACCCGCGAGATCTACTCGATCCGCTCCACGGTCCGCCCCGGCAACTCCGGCGGCCCGCTGCTGACCACCGGCGGCAAGGTGTTCGGCGTGGTCTTCGCCCGCTCCACCTCCGACCCGGAGACCGGCTACGTCCTGACCGCCGACGAGGTGGCCGGCGACGCCGAGCGCGCGGCGCGGGCGACGGCGCCGGTGGACACGGGCGAGATGGTCACCACGTAGCCGTCACAGCGAGCGGCCCATGAGGACGTCGTCGACGTAGGCGCCGTCGAGGAAGAACTCCTCGGGCAGGATCCCCTCCACGACGAACCCCTCGGACTCGTACAGCTTGCGCGCGGGGGCGTTGTGCCCGAGGACGCGCAGGGTGATCCGGCGTGCGCCCCTGCTCCGCGCCTCGTCCTGCACGGCCCGCAGCAGCGCACGGGCGACGCCGGCGCCGCGCGCCTCCTCGGCGACGGCGAGGCCCTGGATCTGGCGGACGTGCGCGTTGCACTCCAGCGGTGTGGACAGGGCCAGCCGGACGTACCCGACCACCGCTCCCCCGATCTCCGCCACGAGGTGGTCCAGCGGCCCGGACCGGTCGTTGAAGAAGGGGGCGTACGGCGGCGCGGGGCGCGGCACGACGGCGTGCAGCGCGGACCAGGTGGCGCGATCGAGACGGGCCAGCGCCTCCTCGTCCTCGGGCCGGGCGTGACGTATGTGCATCTCGGGAACGGGCATGGCGGCCAGCCTATGCCGCGCCGCGCGGGCTCCCGCGACACCCGTTCCGGAGCACCCCGTCGGGCCGTCGGGGCCGCGGCACCGCCATGCTGGGAGGTATGGAACTTTCCCGAATCGCGGTGGCCGGGGCGTCCGGTCTGATCGGCGGTGCCCTGGTGCGGTCCCTGGCCGCGGACGGGCACGAGGTGGTGCGGCTGGTACGCCGGGCGCCCCGGGACGCGTACGAGGTCCGCTGGGACCCCGAACGCGGTGACGTCGATCCGGCCGGGCTGAGCGGATGCGACGCCGTGGTGAACCTGGCGGGCGCCGGGGTGGGCGACCGCCGGTGGACGCAGGAGTACAAGGAGCGGGTCCGGCGCAGCCGGGTGCGCGGTACGGCGGCGCTGGCCGAGGCCGTGGCGGCGCTGCCGGAGCGGGAGCGGCCCCGGGTGTTCGTCAACGGCAGCGCGATCGGCTTCTACGGGGAGACCGGTGAGCGGGCGGTCGACGAGAGCGCGCCCGCGGGACGCGGATTCCTGCCGGAGATGTGCGTGGCGTGGGAGGGGGCCGCGGAACCCGCGCGCACGGCAGGGGTGCGCACGGTGTTCACCCGGACGGGACTGGTGGTGGCGGGCCGGGGCGGTGCCTGGGGGCGGCTGTTCCCGCTGTTCCGGGCCGGGCTGGGCGGGCGGCTGGGGGACGGGCGGCAGTACTGGTCGTTCATCGCGCTGCACGACGAGGTCGCCGCGATCCGGCATCTCCTGGACCGTGACGACCTGTCCGGGCCGTTCAATCTGACCGCCCCGCAGCCGCGGACGAACCGTGAGATCACCGCGGCGATGGGCCGGGTGCTGCACCGGCCGACGCTCTTCGCGGTGCCGGCGCCGGTGCTGCGGGTGGCGCTCGGTGAGATGGCCGGGGACGTGCTCGGCAGTCAGCGGGTGCTGCCGAAGCGGCTGTTGGAGTCCGGGTTCTCGTTCGCCTTCCCGGAAGTGGAGGAGGCGATCCGGGCCGCCGCGTGACAGCCCACCGCGACCGCATGCGACCGCTGTGCGACCGTGCCCTGCCGATGCGCGACTGCCGCTGACCGATCACCGCCCTACCCTCGATCCGAACTCGGGTATTCCCGGCGCCGGTTGAGGGCATGAGGTCTCCACCGGCCGCGCAACCTCGAGGAGGGGCACGTGCTTGAGCCCGCATTTCAGGCGGACGTCGTCGTCGTGGGAGCCGGGGTCGCCGGACTCGCCGCGGCCCATCGACTGACCAGCGCAGGAGTCACGACCACCGTCCTGGAGGCCGCCCCGTGTGCGGGCGGCCGCATGGCGACCGAGAAGGTCGACGGATTCCGGCTCGACCGGATCGGCCGGCTCCTGTTCACGTCGTATCCCGAACTGCGCCTGGCCCCCGGGCTCGACGCGCTCGCGCTGCGGCTGTTCGCCCCGGGCGTCCTGCTGCACAGCGACGGCCGGCGGCAGCGCGCGGGCGCCACGGCGGGCGGACGGAGCGCAAGGGGCGCACTCCATGCGGTGCGCGCCCTCGCGAGCGCCCCCCGTGTGCCGCCGGCCCGGGGCGTCCGCGCGCTGCCGTCGGCGGCGCCGCGCCCGTCCGCCGTGCCGAGGGGCCGGGCGGGCGCCCCCCTGGGGACGGCCGTCGACCAGGCGCGGCTCGGGGCCGCGCTGGCCCGGATCGGGAGCATGCCCGTCGACCGACTGCTGGCCCGCCCGGACTCACCCGCCCGGCAGGCGCTCGCGGCACGCGGGCTGCCCGCCCGTACGCTCGACGGCTTTGTGCGCCCGCTGCTCGCCGCCCTGCTGTGCGACCCGGACCTGACCACCTCCAGCCGGTGCGCGGACCTGGCCCTGCGGGCCTTCGCCGCGGGCCGCACGGGCATCCCGGAGGGCGGGGCCGAGGCACTGCCGGAGCTGCTCGCGCAGGGGCTCCCGCCGGGCACGGTGCGCACCGGAGTGCGGGTCACCTCGGTCGCCACGACGTCGGTGACCACGGCCGAGCACGGCGAGTTCCGCTGCCGCGCCGTGCTGGTGGCCACCGACGCGCGCACCGCCGCCGAACTGCTGCCCGGACTGCGGGTGCCCGACTTCCACCCGGTGACGGTGGTGCACCACACGACCGACGAGCCGCCGGGGACCGGGGCGTCGCTGCTCCTGGACGCCGACCGGGGCGGGCCGGTGGCGCACACCGCGGTGGTCAGCGCGGTGGACCCGACGCGGGCGCCCGCGGGCCGGGCGCTGGTGTCCTCGACGGTCCTGGGCACACCGCCGGCCGACGTCGACACGGCGGTCCGCATGCACCTGGCACGGATCTACGGCACATCGACGTCCCGTTGGGAGACCCTCGCAGTGCACCACACCCCCGAGGCGGTCCCCGCGATGCGGCCGCCGCACGATCTGCGCCGCCCGGTACGCCTGATGGCGGGCCTGTACGTGTGCGGCGACCACCGGGACACCAGCTCCGTCCAGGGCGCGCTGCACTCCGGACGCCGGGCGTCGGCGGCGATCCTGGCGGACCTGGGGGCGGAGGGCTCGATGCACGCGGCGGAGCCCGTGACGACGGCACGGGCGGCGTGAACGAGTCCGGGGCGGTGCACCCGGAGCGGTCGGGGGCGGTGCACCCGGAGCGGTCGGGGGCGGTGCACCCGGAGCGGTCGGGGGCGGTGCACCCGGAGCGGTCGGGGGCGGTGCACCCGGAGCGGTCGGGGGCGGTGCACCCGGAGCGGTCGGGGGCGGTGCACCCGGAGCGGTCGGGGGCGGTGCACCAGAAAGCGGTACGCCAGAAAGCCGGCGGCACCCGACCGCACGGCCCCGGGCGGCCGCCCCGGACCACCGCCCCGGACAGCCGCCTCGGCCAACGCCTCGGCACCCCGGACCACCGCTCTGAACGACGGCCGCGGGCCGCTGCCCCCGGTACCCGAGGCCACCACTTCGGACCGCCGCGCCCGGGAGCCCGGACAGCCGGACTGAACCACCCCTCCAGACCGCCGCGCCGGAACCCCGGACCGCCGCCCCGAACCACCGGCCCCCCGCCCCCGGCCCCCGGCTCAGTTCAGCGCAGCGACCTTGTCGCGGTAAGTCCGTACCGGCGCCGCGTCCTTGTACGGCTCCAGCCTGCGTTCGAAGTCCTTGACGTACTCCACCGCCCGCACCGACCGCATCTCCGCCGCCGCGCCGGCCGCCTCGGCGGCGAGCTGGCAGGCCTGGTCGAGTTCGCCGAGGCCGAGCCGGGCGGTGGCCAGGACGACCCGGCAGAACAGGCGGCTGCGGGCGAAGCCGGGCGCGCGCAGTTGCAGGGAACGCTCGGCGTGCTGGGCGGCGGCCCGGAACTGCTGGAGGTCGCGGTGGCAGTGCCCGAACTCGTCGGCGAGCTGCGCCTCGTCGAAGAACCGCGCCCAGTGCGGCACCTCGTCGCCCGGCCGGGCCGACTCCAGGGTGCGCTCGGCCCGCACGAGCGCCGCGGTGCACGCCCGGACCTCGCCGAGCACACCGTGCCCGCGCGCCTCCGCGGCGTGCAGCAGGGCCAGCACGACCGGCGGGACGGCGCTGCCCACCCCCTGCTGGGCCACCCGCGCCAGCTGCACGGCCTCGCGCCCGTGGCCGAGGTACACGGCCTGCCGGCTCATCGTCGCCAGGACGTAGCTGCCGTACGCCCGGTCCCCGGCCGCCTGGGCGAGCCGCAGCGCCTGGACGAAGTACCGCTGGGCGAGGCCGTGCGCCGCGATGTCGTACGACGTCCAGCCGGCCAGCCCGGTGAGGTCGGCGGCCGCGGCGAACAGCCGGCGGCCGGTCTGCTCGCCGTAGGTGCCACGCAGCATCGGCTCGCACTCGTGCTCCAGGTAGCGCACGAGGGCCTGGCGGGCGTGGCCGCCGCCGTAGGCGTTGTCGAGGGTCCGGAACAGCTCGCCGACCGAGCGGAGGGCGGCGATGTCGCCGGCGGTGACGCGGTGGCCAGGGCCGCGTTCGCCCTGGCCGCGCGGCCGGCCCGCGGGTCCGCCCGGTTCGGACGGCACCGGGAACCGGGGCGGCGTCGGACGGCCCTGCGCGGGCACCCGGGCGAGCGGCTCGCCGCGGGCCACCTTCTCGTCGGGGCGCCCGATGAGCCAGTCCCGGCTGGGCACGACGAGCCCGGCCGCGGTGAAGGCGATCTTGCGCAGCTCGGCGTGGCTGCCGGAGTCCTTGCGCCACAGGCCGCTGACGATGTCGACGGCCTCCTCGGGGCCGGCCGCGAACTCCAGACCGGCGTAGACCGGTGCGCAGGCGTCGAGGCCGAGGTCCTGGGCGGTGAGCCTACGGCCGAGCCTGCGGGTGAACACCTCGGCGATGAGCGCCGGTGTCGCCCCTCTGGGCTGCTGGCCGCGCAGCCAGCGGGTGACGGAGGTCTTGTCGTATCTCAGGTCGAGCCCGTGTTCGAGGCCGAGCTGGTCCACGCGACGGGCGAGACCTGCGTTGGAGAACCCCGCTTCTGCGATGAGCGCGGCGAGCTGGCGGTTGGGAGTGCGCTGCGCGGGTCGTTCCGTCATCTGCGGTGCGATCTCCTGCCTTCGGGCCTGTGGCGGCCTGAGCCACCGCGATGCCCGGATTGCCGGTGAGCAGCCCTTATGGCCTAGTGAACGGCGTGAATGTAGCGGAGAGTGAGCAGCCGATCGCACACTTCCACGTTCATTCATCCGATCGTGTGAGGATTGCCCCCGGGGCTGACGCGCGCACGGCAGTCGTACAGTGGCGTAGGCGCGTTTCATGCCTTACGACCACCAGGGAGGCGCTTGCCGTGAGTGAGTTGCGGTTCATCCGTAGGGGATTCGGCGCGGACGCCGTCGAGTACCAGGAGGCGTGGGACGAACAGCGCCGGGTGCACGCGGAGCGGTTCGCCGACGAGATCCCCGACACCGTACTCCTGCTGGAGCACCCGCCGGTCTACACCGCGGGCCGGCGCACGGAGGACAGCGAGCGCCCCCTCGACGGCACGCCGGTCATCGACGTGGACCGCGGCGGCAAGATCACCTGGCACGGTCCGGGCCAGCTGGTCGGCTACCCGATCCAGAAGCTGCCCCGCCCGGTGGACGTGGTGGCGCACGTGCGGCGCCTGGAGGAGGCGCTGATCCGCTCCTGCGCGGAATTCGGTCTGGAGACCACCCGGGTCGAGGGCCGCAGCGGCGTCTGGGTGCTGGGCGACCCGGTGGAGCAGCGCCCGGCGTTCGGCGGCCTCTCCCTGGACTTCGACCCTCGCTTGAACGACGAGGAGTTCGACCCCCGGCTCAACGGCCCGGAGTACGCGCCCTCCAACGCCGGCCAGCGGCGCGAGGACCGCAAGATCGCGGCGATCGGGATCCGGGTGGCCAAGGGCGTCACCATGCACGGCTTCGCGTTCAACGTGAACCCCGACAACGTCTGGTTCGACCGGATCATCCCGTGCGGCATCCGCGACGCCGGTGTCACCTCGCTCACGGCCGAACTGGGCCGGGAGGTCACGATCGAGGACGTGCTGCCGGTCGTCGAGCGGCACCTCAGGGACGTCCTGGAGAACGCGGACCTGAAGCCGCGGGAGATCGAGCGCACGCCGGCCTGAGAAGGCCGACGGCATAAAACCAGCCCGTCCGGCGTTACGACGGCAGGCGGCGGCTCGAAGGGGGTGGCCTGGGGGCGGCAGCCCCCAGCGGGGTCAGCACCGGCGCCGGGCATTCAAATCCACGGGCGTACCCTTAAAGTCGCCGAAGAATCAATCGCTAGGGAGCCGGTCGTGTCCGCAGTCGCACCCGACGGACGCAAGATGCTGCGCCTGGAGGTCCGCAACAGCCAGACCCCCATCGAGCGCAAGCCCGAGTGGATCAAGACCCGGGCGAAAATGGGCCCCGAGTACACGAAGATGCAGAACCTCGTGAAGAGCGAGGGCCTGCACACGGTCTGCCAGGAAGCCGGCTGTCCCAACATCTACGAGTGCTGGGAGGACCGGGAGGCCACGTTCCTCATCGGCGGCGACCAGTGCACCCGGCGCTGCGACTTCTGCCAGATCGACACCGGCAAGCCCGAGGCGCTCGACCGCGACGAACCCCGCCGCGTCGGCGAGTCCGTGGTCACCATGGACCTCAACTACGCCACCATCACCGGCGTCGCCCGCGACGACCTGGAGGACGGCGGAGCCTGGCTGTACGCCGAGACCGTGCGCCAGATCCACCGGCAGACCGCGGACCGCGAGGCCGGCCGCACCAAGGTCGAGCTGCTGGCCCCGGACTTCAACGCCGTCCCGGAGCAGCTCGAGGAGGTCTTCTCCGCCCGCCCCGAGGTCTTCGCGCACAACGTCGAGACCGTGCCGCGGATCTTCCGCCGCATCCGCCCCGGTTTCCGCTACGACCGCTCGCTGAAGGTGATCACGGCGGCCCGCGACTACGGCCTGGTCACCAAGTCCAACCTGATCCTCGGCATGGGCGAGACCCGCGAGGAGGTCAGCGAGGCGCTGCGGCAGCTGCACGAGGCCGGGTGCGAGCTGGTCACCATCACCCAGTACCTGCGCCCGTCCGTGCGCCACCACCCGGTCGAGCGCTGGGTCAAGCCGCACGAGTTCGTGGAGCTGAAGGACGAGGCCGAGCAGATCGGCTTCTCCGGTGTCATGTCCGGCCCGCTGGTCCGCTCCTCGTACCGTGCCGGCCGCCTCTACCAGATGGCGGTCGAGAAGCGCGGCGCGTTCATCGCCGCCCAGGCGGTCTGAGCCCGCGCCGGGCCGCCGGGGCCCAGGGCGTTGCGACAAGCGTGTGAATTCAAGCACAAGTTGCTACTCGCGAGTAGCGGCCGATATGACGCGGTCCTGACCGTCCTCGCAGATGAGGGCACTCGTCAGGGCCGCGTCAAGGTTCCGGGCCCGCCCGTCAAGGCTTCATCGGTGTTTGACCGGTCAGTCACGCCCTGGTAACACCAATCAGTGACCCTGGACTCACGCCACGTACATCCGGCAGCGCAACCGTACCGAGGAGGGACCTCCACCATGCAGGCCGCGCCAGTTCGCGCCACCGCCATTCCGTCCTTCACCACCGCCCTGCGCGCCGTCGAGTCGCTGCTCATGAGCAGCGGCCAGCGCACCGCCCGCCGCAACGCCTGGACCTCCGTGCTGGAGGACCGCCGCCGGGCCAAGGACCGCGTCGAGGCCCAGCGCGTTCTGGACCAGGTCCGGGCCGGTCGTTCCTGAAACAGTCCTGCCGTCGAAGGCGCGTCGGGAGGCACGTAGACTTCGTGGCATGGCGAGGAAGGAAACCGCAGCGGACGCTGCGAACCCCGGGCGACTGAAGCAGATCGCCCTGACCTACAAGATGACCCGCAGGGCCGACAAGAAGATCGGTCTTGTACTCGCGGCAGTCGGAATCGTCACCTTCGGTGTCTTCCTCGCGATCGGTTTCTTGATCGGTCACCCCATCTATCTCGGAATCCTGGGTCTCCTGCTCGCCTTCCTCGCGACGGCGATCGTCTTCGGACGCCGGGCCGAGCGGGCCGCCTTCGGTCAGATGGAGGGCCAGCCCGGCGCAGCCGCGGCCGTGCTCGACAACATCGGCCGGGGCTGGACGACGACCCCCGCGGTGGCGATGAACCGCAGCCAGGACGTGGTGCACCGGGCCGTCGGCAAGGCCGGCATCGTGCTGGTCGCCGAGGGCAACCCGAACCGGGTGAAGACTCTGCTGGCCGCCGAGAAGAAGAAGATGAACCGGATCGTCGCGGACGTGCCGGTGCACGACCTGATCGTGGGCAACGGCGAGGGCACCGTCGAGCTGAAGAAGCTGCGCACGACGATGACGAAGCTGCCGCGCGTGCTCACCGGCCCGCAGGTCACCGCCACCAACGACCGGCTGCGCGCGATGGGCGACCTGATGAGCAACATGCCGCTGCCGAAGGGCCCGATGCCCAAGGGCATGCGGATGCCGAAGGGCGGGCCGAAGGCCCGCTGACCACCCGCTGGACGAGAAGGGGCGCCCGGATCACTCCGGGCGCCCCTTCATGCTGTCGCGCCTGCCGCTCTTTCCTGCTCCGGTCCTGCGCCTTTCCTGCTCCGGTCCTGCGCCTTCCCTGCTCCGGTCCTGCGCCGGACCTCGCTAGTGCCGTGGCAGGCACTAGATCCGCACCTCGACGGTGCCGGCCAGCCGGTCGTGCAGCCCGCGGCCGTCGCGGTCCCAGACCAGCGCCGGGACGGCCAGGCACAGCAGGACCGTGCGCGCCAGGGCGCGGCCGGGGTGGACGGTGCCGGTGGCGAGGACGACCACCCGCAGGCCGAAGATCCGCTTGCCCGGCGTGAAGCCGATCGTCCCGACGGTCAGGACACCCAGCACGAAGAAGATGAGCAGCGCCCAGTTGCCGGTGGCCTGCCCGTAGCCGTCCGTGATCAAGCTGTATGCGATCAAGAGGCACAGACCCCAGTCGACGGCCAGCGCCGCCAGCCGACGGCCGGGCCGGGCGATGGAGCCGGGCCCCTCTTCGGGCAGGCCGAGCTGCTCACCCCGGTAGCCGAAGTCGGCACCGGCGTCCTCCATGGCCGCGCGCGGGCCGGAGAGCCATGATCCGATTGCTTGCCTCTTGTCCACCCGACCACGGTACTGCGCCCGTATTTGACCCGGGTACGGCGGGGTCGTTCCGCGTTACCGTGGAACGGAGCCGGTTAACTTCTGCGAAACAAATGGGTCACGCCCGAGAAATGACGCGTCCCTAGGGTCGAGTCCCAGCGTGTGTCACCGCACTGGCCGCACGAAGGAACTACCACCCCGGCGGGACGGTCGGGAGTAGGAGGAGCTGGATGTTCCAGAACGCCGACGAGGCCAAGAAGTTCATCGCGGACGAGGACGTCAAGTTCGTCGACGTCCGTTTCTGCGACCTGCCGGGCGTGATGCAGCACTTCACGATCCCCGCCGAGGCCTTCGACCCGGCCGACGAGCTCGCGTTCGACGGCTCCTCGATCCGCGGCTTCCAGGCCATCCACGAGTCCGACATGGCGCTGCGCGCCGACCTGTCCACCGCGCGCGTCGACCCGTTCCGCCGCGACAAAACGGTCAACATCAACTTCTTCATCCACGACCCGATCACGGGCGAGCAGTACTCCCGCGACCCGCGGAACGTGGCGAAGAAGGCCGAGGCCTACCTCGCGTCCACCGGTATCGCCGACACCGCGTACTTCGGCCCCGAGGCCGAGTTCTACGTCTTCGACAGCGTGCGCTTCAAGACCTCGGAGAACGAGTCGTTCTACCACATCGACTCCGAGGCGGGCGCCTGGAACACCGGCGCGCTGGAGGACAACCGCGGCTACAAGGTCCGCTACAAGGGCGGCTACTTCCCCACCCCGCCGGTCGACCACTTCGCCGACCTGCGTGCCGAGATCTCCCTGGAGCTGGCCAAGTCCGGCCTCCAGGTCGAGCGCCAGCACCACGAGGTGGGCACCGCCGGCCAGGCCGAGATCAACTACAAGTTCAACACGCTGCTCGCCGCGGCCGACGACCTCCAGCTCTTCAAGTACATCGTGAAGAACGTCGCCTGGCGCAACGGCAAGACCGCGACCTTCATGCCGAAGCCGATCTTCGGTGACAACGGTTCGGGCATGCACGTCCACCAGTCCCTGTGGAGCAACGGCGACCCGCTGTTCTACGACGAGCAGGGCTACGCCGGCCTGTCGGACACCGCCCGCTACTACATCGGCGGCATCCTGCGTCACGCTCCGTCGCTGCTGGCCTTCACCAACCCGACGGTGAACTCGTACCACCGCCTGGTGCCCGGCTTCGAGGCCCCGGTGAACCTGGTCTACTCGCAGCGCAACCGCTCCGCGGCCATGCGTATCCCGATCACCGGCTCGAACCCGAAGGCCAAGCGCGTCGAGTTCCGCGCGCCCGACTCCTCCGGCAACCCGTACCTGGCGTTCTCCGCGCTGCTCCTCGCGGGCCTGGACGGCATCAAGAACAAGATCGAGCCGGCCGAGCCGATCGACAAGGACCTCTACGAGCTGGCTCCCGAGGAGCACGCGGGTGTCCCGCAGGTCCCGACCTCGCTCCCGGCCGTCCTCGACTCGCTGGAGCGCGACCACGAGTTCCTGCTCCAGGGCGACGTCTTCACGTCCGACCTGATCGAGACGTGGATCGACTACAAGCGTGCGAACGAGATCGCGCCGCTCCAGCTGCGTCCGCACCCGCACGAGTTCGAGCTGTACTTCGACGTGTGATATCGCCCCAGGTCAGAGCGGGTTTCCGCTCCCCTGGGCCGTGTGTGGGCCGTCGGCCGTGTTCTTCCTCGCTGGAAGGGCACGGCCGACGGCCATTTCGGGCCCCCACGGCGAACGGCGATCGAGAGCTGCGGCCCCGCTGTCGCTCAGGTCAGCGCGTCGGCTCGCCGGGGCCGGCGTCCGTATTTACTACGCCGAACGCGGCGTCGATGGCCCTACGGGCACGGTCCTGACTGTTTGGCATGAGGTGCGTGTACGTCCGGAGCGTGAATCCCGGGTCTGAGTGGCCGAGGTACTCGGCCAGGGCTTTGATGTTCTCTCCCGAGTCCAGCAGCACCGA
This sequence comes from Streptomyces cadmiisoli, assembly GCF_003261055.1. Taxonomy (NCBI): domain Bacteria; kingdom Bacillati; phylum Actinomycetota; class Actinomycetes; order Kitasatosporales; family Streptomycetaceae; genus Streptomyces; species Streptomyces cadmiisoli. The sequence continues at coordinate 6,259,828 of NZ_CP030073.1, read as the reverse complement.
CGCGTAGTAGTGCCGCAGGGCGTGCATGCCGTGCTCACGCGAGGGCTCGAACCGCTCCCCCGGTCCCCGTTCCGGGATGACGCCGGCCGCGATGAGAGCGGGCTTCCACAGATACATGTTGAAGTAGTTCCGGTTCAGCGCCTTCCGCTCCCGCGAGTAGAACAGCAGCTTGGCCGTGACCGGCGGTCCATCCGGGGTTTTCCACGGCAACGTGACGTTGATGGGGGGCCGACGGGTGATGTGGGTGGCCAGTGCGTCCGACACCACATCGGGCAGGGGGACGTCACGCAATTTGCCGCCCTTGGGCGGGGCGAACACCATCTGCGGGCCGATCAGCTTGACCTGTCGCACAACGTGGACGGCTCCCCCGACGAAGTCGACTTCGTCGACAGCGAGCCCGAAGATCTCACCTTGCCGCAAGCCGCATCCGGCCCCGACATCGGCGATCGTCGCGTACTGGCTCGGAAGTCCGCCCCGGACCGCGACCACCCGATCACGTGTCCACGGCTTGAGCTTCCGCCTATCCAGCTTGGGAGCCCGCACGGAACCTGCCCGGCATGGGTTCCGAATCAGAATGCCGTCGTCCACTGCGGCGCCGAACACCGCGGAGACATTCGCGAAGACCGTCCGCTGGTACGACGCTGCCATGCCGGAGTCGGCAAGGGCCCGCGCCCACGTGCGGATATGAGCGGGTTGAAACGCGCTCATCGAGCGAGAACCGATGTAGGGAAAGGCGTGCAGCCGGAACCTCAGCTCCATGTTCACGATGGTGGAAGGGTCTGTGGTCTGGGATGCCAGCCACTGAGTAGCGAACTCCTTGAACGTCACTTTGCTGGAAGACGGGTCGACGTACTGACCACGGGTCATGTCTGCCGCGATCTGCGTCAGCCACGCCTCCGCGAGTCGCTTCTGCTTGTCCGGGAAAGACTTGCTGCGTTCGCTCCCGTCCGGCGCAACGTAGCGCGCCCGGTAGCGCAAGCCCGTCCCGTATCGCTCGGTCTTCTGCCTGGTCGTCCTTCCGTTGGGTGCCGTCTCGGTCTTGTACCAACGGTCTTGGATGTGGCCGGCCATACGGCGGTGGTCCTCTCGACATGCAGCAGGGAGAGCCGCTTCCAGCGGCTCTCCCTGCTGTCTGGGTGGGGCGGTTGACTAGGCGGGGCCCCCGCAGACGCCCTTGCGCTGAGCGACGTAGGCGCGAACGTCGACCGGGTCGTAACGGACGTGCTTACCGATACGGAAGCCGGGCGGCCCGGTGCGCTTCCTGCGCCACTGGTAGACGGTTTCGAGCGGCACGCCGAACATGTCGGCGATGTCGTTGGGGGTGAGGTACCGGTCGGGGAGGCCGCCTCGGAGAGTGGCGAGGGGGCCGGGGGTTGTCGGCATTGCCATAGGAACTCCAGGCAGAGGGCATGGCCGCGTGTGTCCGAGGTGCGAATTTCTGCGTCACCGCGTCACCTGCGTCATTCAGGGCTCCTGACCTGTGGGTTTGCGGTGACGCAGAGGACGGGGCGTGCGTCGTCGGTGACGCAGCCCGTGCGTCACCGATGACGCGGATGACGCGGCGTGACGCAGCCGACGACGTCTGCGTCACGGGCTGTATGCGCAGGTCACCCGCTGCTTTCAGGGCGCCCGGTGACGCGGTGACGCAGCGTTCCTCTACTTAGGAAAAAGAGAGGTGGTCTGCGGTGGTGCAGTGCGGCTCAGAGCGGGAAGAACGAGCCGCTTCGCGGCGCGTCCTGCGCAGGCGGCACCGCCGCCGAACAGCAAGAGGAGCACGCCTGGCCGGTGGTGCTCCTCTTGCTTGTGTGGTGGGGGGTCGTGCCGGTCAGAACACCTGTTGCTCGTGCGGGGGCGTGACCTGGGAGCGGGTCATTTCGATGTAGCGGCCTTCCCTGGTGCGGCCCGAGTCGATGAGGACGCCCCGGGCGGCCAGCGTCGGCTGGAGACGCTTCAGACGGTCGGAGAGGACTTTGCCAGTGGTCGGCCACCCCTTGGGTAGGGGACGGAAGTCCTCGCCCGTGTAGAGGCAGCTGAGGCAGTACAGCCACTCCGTGGAAGTCATCCGCTGCTCTGCGCCCGGCTCGATGTCTGCGGCATGCCGGAGGACGGTCTGCGCCAGGAGGTCGCCCTCGATCACGTCGTCGTTCAGGTCGTCCAGGCTGGCCCGGTACGCGGCGAGCGCTCCGAAGCCGGTCGCCGCGTCGAGCTGCGCACACAGGTGCGCGAAGTCCGCCATGCGCAGGTCGGTGGGGGTCTCCGCCTCGACCGCGCGCACCTTGACCGTGAGGTCCAGGAGCGAGCCGAGGACAACGGGCAGAACCTCCGCGTACTCCGCCCACAGTTCCGCCTCGGTGCGCCGGACGCGTGGGCGTTCCAGACGCAGGGGCAGGAGCCGCTCCGCGAGGTCGGGGCGGATGACTCCCACGTCGATACCGGTCAGAAGCAGGGGCCGACGGTAGCGAGCGCGGAAAACGTCCCCGTCGGTGAAGAGAGCGCGTTTCACGTTCTCGGCGCCGGTGACGATGCAGCACATCGCGTCCGACAGGTCCGGGGTCATGTGGGAGAGGTTGTCCAGGGCGGTGACCCACCCAGCGGCCACTGCCGCGATCAGGTTCTCCTCGTCCTTCGGCGCGCGGCGCAGGTCGCTGCTCATGCCCTCGATGATCCGGATGAGCATGCGACCGGCGGAGGACTTGCCGGCGCCCTGGGGTCCGGTGAGGAACGGGGCCGGGACGGGGACCGAGGGTCCGAGGCTGCCGATGAGCCAGGCGATGGCCAGGCATTCGGTCGCGGCGTTGGCGAAGTTGGTCAGCCTCAGCAGGAGATCGATGCCTTTGCCGTCGGTGTCCTTGGCGGGCAGGGGCAGTTCTCCAGTGAGTTGGGTGCGTCGCCAGCACACTTCGCGCGGGTCGGGGACGGCGATGTCCCAGCCCGTGGGGTGGATACGAACCGAGCGTCCGTCAGTCCGTCCCAGGTCCAGCCACGTCGCCCCGTCGAATCCCGGGGCGACGCGGATGTGGACGGGCTGCACGTCCTCGGTCAGCGCGAGTGCTTCGATCAAGTCCAAGGCTTCCTTGAGCGCGGTGCCGTTGAATACGCCGTGCCCATCGCGGAAGAGACCGACCATGAGTTCCTGGCGGTGGCTGCCCGTGGTGCCCTGGGAGCGAATTGGGCGGGCTACGGGGTGGCCGTTGCGCTGCGCGTACACGGTGCCGTCGGCGGTGCGGAAGTACCGGAAGTGCGCTTGCGCGTAGTCGGTGATGACTTCGCGGGCGGGGTTCTTTTCGTCGTCGGGCATGGTCACAGTCCCAACCGGGTGCGGGCGTTGGTCCACGCGTCGGTGCAATGCCGGGCGGTTTCGCCCTTGGCTCGCGCGGCGGTGAACAACCGTGCAACGTGGGTGTCGGTGAGGCAGCCGCACCGGCCGTGCGTGGACAGCACGGCGAGGAAGGTTCGGTACACGGTCGTATGGACCGCGCAGGTGGCTTCGGTGATGCGTTGTTCGGCCATGGCGATGCCGCGGTCCAGGTAGGCGGGCGTGCGGTGACGGCACTCCTCGTTCGCAGACCGTGCGGGCACGGCGACCGCGTGCGGCGCCGGCCTGATCGGGGAGGGCTCCCTCATGGCCAGCGCGCGCACTGCGTCCGGCAGGGCGGTCATGGTGCCGGTGCCGGGCCCGAGGTAGCGGGCGTAGGACATGGTCGACTTGATGTCGACGCCGGGACGCACCCCGTTCGAGGAAGCCATGGTGCCTCGGTAGATCCAGTGCTCGCCGCGCGTTGTCGGCACGGTCCGGGTGACGGGCAGGGTGGTACGGGCCCAGGCGATGGCGTCTGCGTCGTCCAGGTCGACCACGGTCAGGTCAGCGCCGCCGGGGTGGTAGCCGACGCACACCGCCCGCGGCCACGCCACCGCCCACGAGGGCGAAACGATGACGGCAGGGACGGTGGTGGCGGCGGCCCAGGCGTGGCAGGGGGCCGGGCAGCGGCACGGGCCCGGGGCCTTCATGTTTGGCCGGCCGCCGCACGCGTTGTCCGCGCACGCCTTGCAGTTGCCGAACGGGACCTTGCCCCGGCGCAGGGGCAGCACGGGCACGCCGGAGGCTGCGAGGCTCAGCGCCGTGTGCTGCGGGTAGGGCGTGGGTTGCGTCATCCTGGGGTGTCTCCAGTTCCTTGATGGGTTCTGGCTGGCAAGGGCGGCCCCGGATTCATTGGCGTGAGCGGGGGCCGCCCTTGGCGTAGCTAGCCGTGGAAGTGGTTGCGCTTGATCACAGCCCTGCGGATGTTGACCGTGGTCCCGCCGCCGTGCCGGTTGGCGCCGAAGATCTGTACGGCGATCCATCCGCCGAAGATGACGGCGGCCAGCGTGATGAGCTGGGTGATCAGCGCGGTGAGCGCAGCAATGAACGTGGTGAGCAGCAGCAGTCCGCCGCACACCGCGAGGAAACCGACGCCCCCGAGAGCGACGTTCACCGCCGCGCGGGAGACGGCCGGTTTCGCGGCGACCGGCTCGGGCTGCACCGGGCTCATGGCGTAGCCGGTGACGACGCGGCCGTCCGGAAGGACGACGCTCGCCACCGCCGGAACGGCGCCCGGCTGCACCGCAACGAACGGTGCCGGGATGGCGACGGTGGGCGGGTACGGGGTGGGTTGGTGGACTTCCACGGCCCGCTGAACGGGTGCGCCGTGGGTGTGGTCGGGGTACATGCGGAATCCCTTCCGGTGCGCGGTGGGGGAGGCAGCGGCACACCCTTGGGGGTGCCGTGTGGAGGGGTGTTTCAGGGGTCTGAGCAGGCAGCCTCCCCGCCTCCCTGAAACGATGTTTGTGCTGATCAGCGCGGGGATGCGGGCCCGGGGAGGGGGTTGGGGAGTTCTCCCCGCCTCCCCGGGCCGGAGGTTCGTTCCTCCCCGCTACTCGGCAGCGGAAGCGGAACCCTCGTTATCACGGTTGGCGAGCGCGCGGGCCACGTCGTCACGGCGTACGACCATGACCCCGTGGGACTTCTTCGGCTCCTCGCCGTGCTCCTCCAGCAGCCGCTTCAGGCGGCCGTTGTTCCACTCGCGGTAGACGGCCGTGTCCAGCACGTGCAGCCGCTTCAGCACCTCATCGGTGCGCAGACGCGCGGCGTCGCCGATGACGGCGGCCACGTCGGCGAGCGCGTCTCGTTCCTCGTCCCGGTCGATGACACGCAGGGTCGTCACACCGTCGCGCAGGGCCTTGGCCCGGGCGGCGATCTCGGCGGCCGGCTCGTCATCGATGAAGTGGGTGCGCACGGTGATGGAGGCCTGACCGGCGGGGATGGCGATCCCGTCGGAGGCGACCACGAGCGTGCCCTTGTCCAGGCCCTGGCGCAGCAGGTGCGGGGCGGCGCCGGCGTTGACGGCCTTGGCCCCGAGCGCCATCTCAGCCTGCGATTCGGTGCCGACCACGAGGGATGCACGGGTGTGGGCGCCCTCTCGGACCAGCTTGGGAAGGTTCTGGTCGGTCGGGTCCTGCGTGCCCTGCCACATCAGCACGTCGACCGCACGGCCCTGGTTGTGGATCTCACGCACGGCCATGAAGTAGCGGGAGGTGGCTTTGGAGCCGCCGTAGGGGCGGCCGTCCTCGCCCTTGGCCGGGCACATGAACGCCTTCTGTGCCTCATCGACCAGCACGATCAGCGGCGGGAACACGATCGACGGATCCTTACGGATCGCCTCGATGCGCCGGTTCATCTCCTCGACCGCATCCTCAACCATCTCGGTGGCCTGAACGCAGTGACTGTCCGAGGGGCCCTCGATCAGGACCTTCGCGATGCCGTCGAAGGGTGCCCAGTCGCCGATGCCCTTCAGGTCGGCGATCCAGAACTGCACGGTGCGGTCCAGTGCCAGCCACAGGGCGAGCGCGCGCAGGGCGGCGGTCTTGCCCTGGTTGGACAGACCCGTGACCAGCAAATGGCGCTGATACACGCTCAGCTCCGCGGCATCACCGCGCAGATCCTGCCCCCACGGGGCCCGACCGGTCTTGTAGTTCGCGGTCAGCGTCTCATCGGTGACCAGCGGCGACGGGCCGATCGGCTCATCCAGCGCCCCGGAGTCGGCGATCCACAACCGCACCGTCCGGGCGGCTTCCGGGATCGTGATGAACACCTCGTGCTCATGCCGGGTCAGGTTCTCGGCAAGCTTCCTGCGCCTGCCCTGCACCTCGTTGGTGGCCACCCCGGAAGGCAAGGTCACGTCGACTTCCACACCGCATCCGGCGATCCGGATCGGTCCCAGCATGGACGCGCCGGCGTCACCCATCTCCTTGATGGCGTTGCGCAGCGCCGGTACTCCGAGGTCGCGCAGGGCCTTGACCACGATGGACGGGGTGATCGGCTCACCCTCACCCGTGCGGATGTTCGCCGGGAGTGCCCACTGGGGTGCGGCTTGCTGCTTGCGGCCGACCGACCACAGCGCGAGCAGGGCAAGGAACGGGCCGATCGAGATGAGCGGTCCCCACACGACCTGAACGATCCGGATCAGCAGGGCGATGAACTCGATGACGGCGCTGATCGGGGTGATGACGTCGCTGATGTCCTCGTTGGCGATGGCCATGACCACACCGAGGGCGACCAGGCCGCCTATGCCCATGCCGGTCCCGACCAGAGCGCCCTTGGCCGCGTCGACGGGCGAGTGGAGGAGGTCCATGCGGCGGTGGTGGCGGGCGGCGCGGAAGCGCTGCAACCGCTCCTCCCACTCTTCGGCCGCTTCCAGGTTCCCCGCGGCTTCCGCCGCCCGGATCATCCGCTCGTACCGGGCACCGGTACGGCCGTCCCACGTGCGGCGGGCCACGATCCGGCCCCCGTTGAACGTGTACAGGCCGTGCCGCGCTACCGCGCGCACGGTCGACTTGGTGTTCTCGTGCGTGACGGCCGTCTTCACCGTACGCCCGGAACGCACCCACAGCGGCACACGCGGCATCGGCGGGGCGTCCGGGACGACGGTCAGCACGGTGGGTGCCGTGTCGGCGGTCGGGGGGTCGGTGGGCTTGTGGAGGTGGACGACGTTCTCAGCCATGCTGGGAAAGCTCCTGACTGCCCCCTTTTCGGGGGCGGGAGTTCGGGAGTGAGAGCCGGGGTGGCCGTGTCCGTGGAAAGAGGCGGTCACCCCGGCGTTGTGGCTGGTCACCACCAGCCGGAAGACTTCTTCGCGGCCTTCGTGCGTGCGGCTTCGGTGATGAGCCGCTGACGCTCGCCGTGCAGGGCGGTCAACTCCGCGTTCAGCCGCGTCTCTGCGGCCGAGGCGGTGGTGTCCATCCGTTGCTCAGCGCGGCCGGTGCCGCGGCCACGTGCGGCGCGGTAGGAGCCGCCCGCCAAGGCGCGGGCCATGGCACGCCGCTCGCTGCCGTTCAGCGGCCACCACTCGCCCCGCCGGACCGCTTCGAGCTTCTTCGTGGTCGCCTGGATCTCTCGGTCCAGACGGCGGATGTCGGAATTGCCCATCAGGTACTCCCTGTTGGGTCCCTGCGGGACCGGGTAGGCGGTTTACGGTGTGCGGCATGGGTGGGGAATCCGCGGTCCGTACGCGGCCGTGCAAGTGGTGTCGTGCGCCGGTGCCGCAGCCGCGCAGCTGGTGGCGCAGGCGGCGGTATTGCAGCAAGCAGCACCGGCGCTGGTACCGGATCCGGGATGCCGTCGCGCGAATCTTTGACAGCCTGTAGTGATCACGCCCCGGGGCCAGCGCAGGACACGCAGGTGCCGAGCGAGGCGGGGATGACGTATCCGGCATCGCGCCGGCAGGCCGGGCAGGCGCGACGGGCCGCGTTGGCCTTCGCCAGCGCCTCCCACTTGGCAGGTGTCATGGGCCGTACAGGCAGGGCCAGGTCGATGCGGTAGAGGTAGGCGACCAGCGGCCCCCGCCGTCGGCGGGGGCGTTCGAGCTGTGCGGCGACGTCCTGGCCACCGGGCCGCAGGCCGCGGGCCCGTAGTTGGCGGCGGGTGGCCAGTCCGTCGGGGGCTAGGCGCCATCGGTAGGCGGGGAGGGTGCTCATGCCGTGTTACGGCGGCCGGGCCTGCGTCCGGTGACGGAGGCGAGCAGACGGCCCAGGGCGGCGCGGCGGACGTTGGAGGGTGTCCGCTTGGCTGCGTACATGGCCTCGTCTGCGCGCCGCAGCAGTGCCGACAGGCCCTCGTCGGGGTGGTCGGCCCGGCGTACCCACCCCAGAGAGACGCTGGTGTGCACGTCGGGCGCGGTTTCGACGGGGCGGGCCAGGATGCGGCCCAGGACGGCGAGTTGGTCTGCGGCCGTGCCGTCACGGTCGATCAGAACGGCCGCGAACTCGTCTCCGCCCAACCGGCCAGCCACGCCGGACCGGCCTACCGCGTGGGCGAGCCGGGCCGCGGTGGCGGCCAGGAGCGTATCGCCGGCCGCGTGGCCGTGGGTGTCGTTGACCTGCTTGAAGCGGTCCACGTCCGCCAGGACCACGACCGCATGCCGGTTGCGCAGCAGGCGGCGGGCCTGGCGGGTGAAGGCGTCCCGCGTCCACAGACCGGTCAGCGGGTCCCTGCGGGCGGTCCGCAGACGACGTGACATCCACACCGTTTGGACGGCCCACCCTGCCGCCCATAAGGCGGCAATCAGCGTCAGGGCCACGGTGCTCATGCGGCAGGCTCCTTGCGGACCACGCGCCCGAAGGAGGCACGCAGCCGGGTCTCCCCGGCGCTGTGTCCCAGGGCCCGGAAGCGGGCGGACAGCTCGCGGTACGGCATCGCCGACCCCTCGGTGTGCAGGATGTCGGCCACGATGGCGTCAAGCTCCGCGTTGGTCAGCGCGGGAACCGCCTCGATGGCAGGGACCGACTCACTGGGACCCCATACGGGCAGCTTCCACATCGGCTGTGACGCGGGTGTGACGCGCTCTGTGACGCACGTCAGAGCACGGTTCGTGCCGTCACCCTGCCGCGCAGTCTCCAGCGTCGACCACGCCTGAGACAGCGTCTCTGCCGTCTTCGCCTGCACCCGCGCGACGCGTGCACCGGCCTCCGTCACGGCCGTCAGCCGCGTCTCCTCCGTCGACGCTTCGGCCCGCAGCCGGGCGCGGGCCACGGCCGCCTCGTCGCGTGCTTCCTGCTGAATCCCGCGGATCGCATCCAATGCGACCGGGGTGAGCGCGGTGCGCTCCCACAGGCCGTGGACCAGCCACAGAGCTTTCGCGGCGATCGGCAGCCACGCGACCGCGAGCCACGCGCCGGCGGAGTCTTCCGCGGTCAGGGCGTGGGCTACGAGAACACTGGTTGCCAAAGCTCCGAAGGACCAGCCGACGGCGGTGACCGCCCGGTTGTGGTCGCCCTGCGCGGCCAGGCGCCGTTCGTAGGCGAGGGTTGCCAGCCATCCGCCGTCGATCCCGAGACCGACAACCAGGGCGACCGGCCACGGCACCGCTGCGCCGAGCCATATCAGGACCACGGCCAGAGTCAGCACCATGGATACCGCCGTCATCGCGACGGCGGGGAGAACAGTCTTGGCGGCCTTGGCGTTCATCGGTCACCGCCCGACCGACGCGAGCCGTGCAGCGTCCAGCCGAGGACCTGCACGATGCCGCCGGCCGCCAGCACATAGCGCCATTCCGGGTCGTGCGTGACGAACGCGGCCGTCGTCGCGGTCATCGCGACCACAACGCCCGCCATGACCAGCAGCAGCGGCCAGCGGCGTGGGGTGCTGTGCGGGCTCATGCCGCACCCCCCGCCGGCAGCGTCGCACCGGCCGTGCGGTTGGCCAGCTCGACGCGAGCGGCGAGCGCCCGGCGGCGGGCCCGGCGGAGACGGCGGGTGTCCAGCTCGGTCGGGGCGCGGTCGAGGGTGATGATCTGCGCGTCCAGCAGGTCGACGTCGGCGAGGATGACGGGCATCTCCTGCTCGATCGCGTCCAGCTCGGCGTCCGTCGGCTCGATGAAGTCGGCGAACGCGGTAACAGCTTCCTGAACAGTGACGATGTGGCTCATTGGGTCGTGTTTCCTCTCGAAGGTTGAACGGCCCGACCGCGGCTCCCGGGATGCGCCCCGGGAGCCGCTTGCTGTCATGGATGAGTCCGCGCTGAGCGCGGGGAGGATGCCGCTTAGCGGTGGCGGTTGACCTTGTGAATCTCGACGTTCCGGCCGTAGCCGTCCCGGAGACGGACGAGCTTGAAGCAGCCACCGCCCACGTCCGTGATCCGGTGCAGCTCGCCCTCCCACTCGACGTCCGTGCCGACCTGGTCGACGTTCGGGTGCTTGGGATTCGTGATCCTGCGCATGCAGGTCCTCTCGGATCGCTCGATGTGGTGGATCAGCGGCCCGTTCGGAAGCGATGAACGGGCGTCCGGCTCCCCTCAGCGCTGCTCGTGCGAGTCGAGCAGCGGAGGCAACCGGCCGCAGCAGTGCTGCGGAGGCTGGGTCGCGCAGTACCTCACACGGGAGAGGTCCCGTGTGGCCGCCTACTTGGCCGAGGAGAGGCGGCGTAATCCCCATTCAGTTGTCAAAGAACCGGCGCTTCCTTCGAGCCCGTTTCACGGAGCCCTCCGGGCGGCATAGGAGCAGCCGTATAGGGACGCTCCGGACTCGCTGTCCTAGGACTGCGGGCCGCTGGGTAAGACCTTGCCGCACAGTCCCAGGACTGTCAACAGTCCTGGGACTGTGCTTCACTGGTCGGTGTCGAGAGGAGTGCTGTATGGCGCCCAAGTGGCGGGAGCTGGCGGACCGACTGGCGGAACAGATCAGGAACGGCAAATACGCGCCTGGTACCCAGTTGCCGCAGATCAGGGACCTGGTGGAAGCGGGCGAGGGCTCGAAGTCCACGGTCCATGCGGCCTACAAGGCGTTGGAGGCTGAAGGGCTGGTGACGTCGTCGCGCGGGCACGGCACAGTCGTCCGCGAGCGGGCCCCGCTCAAGCGACTCGGCATCGCGCGGTACGACAAGGCCAAGTGGCGGGACGGCGACGAAGTGGCGTTCATCGCGGACCGTGTTGCGTCCGGACGCACCTACAAGCGAAACGAACAGACTCAGACCGTCAGCCGTGTGACGGCGCCGGCCGCTGTCGCTCAGGCGCACGGCCTGCCTGAAGGTGCGGAGGTCTACGCCCGTGCGCGTGTGGTCAAGGAGGGTTCACAGCCGACGCACACGCTGACGAGCTACTACCGTCCCGAGCACGTGGAAGGGACGCGCATCGTCGACCCGACGCCGGGGCCCGCCGGCCGGGGCGGCGGCTTCCGTGTTCTGTACGACGCCGGATACGAGATCGATCACATGCAGGAGACTCTGTTCGCGCGTATCCCCACGGCGGACGAAGTCCAGCTCCTCCAGCTCGCCCCTGGGGAATGGGTGGTTGAGCTCCACCGGACGACCTATACGGCCGACGGCACCGTAGTGGAGTTCGCGATCGGCGTTCACGCGGCGACGCGCTTCGCCTGGACGTATGACTTCAAGGTCCCTGACTCGGCGAAAGCGGAGGGCGAAAGCAAGTGATCTCAGCACAGGCATGGACCGACGCTCAACGGCTCTGGGACTTCCAGCAGATGGGGCACGAACTGCGCCCATGCTCTGTCGCGATCGGACTCGGCAGTCATGACCTCGGAGTCGCGGACACAACCGCTGATCTCTACCACCGGGGCATGATGCCGCTGATCGTCTTCACCGGCGCCACCAGCCGCACCACACGCGCCCGTATGCCGCGTGGCGAGGCTGAGCACTATCGCGAGCGGGCGATGGAACTGGGTGTGCCGGGCGATGCCATCCTCGTTGAACCGCGGGCTCGGAACACAGGAGAGAACATCCGCTTCTCTCGCACCCTGCTCGACAAGCACCAGGCCGCCGTGTCGTCCGTCCTGCTGGTCAGCAAGCCGTACGAGGAACGACGGGCCTACGCGACCGCACGAAAGCTGTGGCCCGAAGTCGAGTGGGTCAGTGCGTCCACACCCATGACCCTGACTGACTACGTCGACTCGATCGGAGACGCAGGCCTGGTAATCGACATGTTGGCGGGCGCGCAACAGCGACTCATGATCTACCCGCAGCAGGGATTCATGATCGAGCAGCACGTTCCGGATGACGTGGCCGCAGCGTACGAGCGCCTGCGCGACGCCGGGTTCACAAGCCGACTGGTGGCAGACACCGCAGAGCGGGAGTGACCGAATCACGTGAGCCTTGTGCTGCCCCTGTCCAGTTGGGGAGTCACGCACACTGTACGGATCGATAAGCGCAGGGACCGTCGTACTCCGCGCGGTAGGACATTCTCTACTCCATCAAGGCGGCCCGCTCCGCTCACCGCGCGCGGCCCGGCCCCCGCCGGGCATGCGCTCCTAATGGCGCCGCTCCTGCCCGGCTGGCGCCCGTGCCGCACAGGGCAATCAGCCACATGTGCCAGAGAAGGGGTACATCGCGGCTGGGGCGGTCTGCGCCGCAGCCTTACCCACCTCCCCGATCAGGTCCCGCATCGAGCAAGGCTGGGGGGCACTCGTGCACATTGTGGTCAGGCCCAAAGCCTGCCCGAGTTGCCAGGCGGCGTACGGCCCCCTGACCATGCTAGATCCCAGACCAGGCAGGCCACCTGCCAAAGCCGTTTCACCGACCTGCTAGTCGGAACTGACCCCAGAGGTGCGCACAACTCCCTAGCATGCGCTTATGACTGAAGCTCGCGAGCGCATCGGGAACAACATCCTTGCCACCTGCGGAACGTGCGACCAGGTAGTCATGGCTGTAGTGGAAGGAGTGCTGGTCGAAGGAACTGCAAGCAAGGGTTTTCCAACACTCCTCCAGCTTGCAAGATGCCTTAAATGTGGCGATGGCCTTCTTGCCATAGAGGAAGACTATGGCAAGGGCTGGGACGGTAATCCAGCTACGGTCTGGCCGAACACTCAAAGGTCACTTAGTTGGCTAATTCCAGAAATTCTGAGAAAACAGCACGAGGAGGCACACAGATGCTTCTCTGTAAAGGCATATACAGCAACCGTAGTGATGGTACGTCGAGCACTGGAGGGGGTGTGCAGTGATCAGGGCATCGATAATCGAGGACCACTGATGAGACGTCTTGAACAACTTAAGGAGAGCGGTAAAATCGATGGGCGCCTTTTGGAATGGAGCCAGGCTCTCCGACTGCTAGGCAATGAAGGCGCCCACTTCAGCGAGAAGATGGTTACTGAAGACGATGCCGCAGATGCACTAGCCCTCGCGGAAGCGTTGATGGATTACCTTTACGTCTACTCCGCTCAGTTCGAAAAATTCAAACAGCGTAGAGCGCAAGGGTAATTTCTCTCAATGGATGGAAAGTCCACGCCATCCATCGATCGTCCTGATGGAGTCTTGAAGTTTGGTGAAGCCGATACGGCCTGGCTTGATCGCCTTCCGGAGGGGAACACTCATAATTTCCATGGTCCTCAGCATCTCCAGAATCTCACCGAGGCCCTCCAGGAAAGCTTGAAGGTCAGTCGATCCTTGCGTGACATCCCCAATGATCTTTTCCGCCATCGCTGCACCATGTGATGTATTGACACTAACCAGCTGGCCAACGACGGCGCGCAAGAGCGCGTCGGCCTCTGTGACGGACTGGGCGAACCCCGTCGCACTCTCCTGAAGCTTCAGAGATGGCTCGCCTACTGCGGATGCCATCACAACGAGTCGAGACCGGAGAACGGCTGGGGAGGCAGAGCCGAACTTCTGCATCTCTCCCTGCACCACTGTGCACCACGTGGTGAGATCTTGCGTTGCTGCTTCCAGTTCGGGCGCGAGAGCCTCTCCCAGTCGGTTCAGTTGTTCAAAGTGCTGAAACAAGTCGAATTCTTCGTCCAGCTCCTCTGACTTTTCAGCTCCATCTGCCAATGCGGCAACAGAAAGGTTGTCTTCCGCTTGAGAGATGATTGCCACCAGCTTATCGGCGATCCTTGAGATTGCTTCCCTCCATTCCCTCGTGCCGCGACCCGCCAAGAATGCTTCTTCGAGGTTTTCGAACTGGATACTTTCAATGAGGCGCACCTCGGGCATCTGACTGTCTGCCACGATTGCGCTGGCACCCATGATTACGACGGGAAGGATGAGATACTTGGCGCCTAGCAGCGAAGCACTGCCATGAAAGGCATTTAGCTCTTCACGGCAGGCCGGCCGGTTAAAATATTGCATGGTAATGATAGGCATGAAGATGGAGGCGCCTCTTAGTTCAGAGTCGATTCGGCGTCGCCAATCAGAACCCCAGCCGATACTTTCGCGGTCGAAGAAGACTTCCAGTGCACTACCCGTCTTCGCAGAGTAAAAGCTCCGCAGATCACTCGTGAAATGCTCTACTGCCTGGTTGAGGAGTTCGTCGTCCAGGTGTGCGTAGCTGACGAAGATTCGGTTTCCCTGGCCGGCGGGGTTAGCATCCATGGTTTCTCCGGGGAGCTCTCGGCGTAGTGGCTGGTCGTAGTGTCCCGTATGCAACCAGTAGATGCTGCCGTTTCACGAAAAGCCCACCTGTCGAAGATCGAGCGGGCGGTTGGCCGGACCCGCGCCTCACATGCGGGGCAGTCATGTGTGGTGGTCCATCAGGCACTTGAGGCGCTGCAAGACAAGGGCGTCCAACGTGTCGCACTCCAGGTTGTCGAGGAGTTGCGCACCACCCTCACCCAAGTTGCTTTAGGACGAAGAAGTCATCGCTGAATGCCACGCTGCCACGCGCCCGCCGTCGTGGCTGACTGTCGTCGGCTGAGGCTCAGACCCCAAAACCGAGCTTCCGCCAGGGTTCTCCGGAGCGAACGGGTCGTGCCATTCGCGTGCCAGATCCTGCGGGGAACCACGGGGATCAGCGGGCACTGACTACACAAGTGTCCAGGGCCCCGGCACCGCTCTGCCGCAGGTCAGCGCAGCAACGGCCGTTAGAAAACCCGAGCTTCCCAAGCTGAGGCTCCAGATATGTGCCGGCGCCGACAGAGCCCGTAGGGTTCCGCCCATGGTGATTGCGACTGTCCGCGAGTGGAGCGACGAGGAGGGGTGGGGCGTGCTCGACTCACCCGAGACTCCCGGCGGCTGCTTTGGCCACTTCTCCGACATCCAGACGACCGGCTTCCGCACGCTGTCGCGCGGACAGCAGGTCGACCTCACATGGGAAGCTCCCGGCTTCAAGCAGGACGGCTACGACTACCGAGCAGTGAACATCGCGCCTCGGCCTGCCTGACATCCACATCTGACATCAACGACGGCGCACGCCCATGGTCTCCCGCAGCTTGCCGTGCTGTCGCGTCATCGGCCCCAGCAGGCAGCGACGCCCCCTTGATCGAACTCCTAAAGCGGTGCTCATGCACTCGCCATGGAGCCTGCGCAAGTCGCGGGCGGTGTACTGGGCCGCCGTGCCGGGCCGTCTCTGGGCCGTCCGAAGGTGGTCGGCAACCACCGACAACGACAGACAATGACGGCGTTCCTGCTGGTCAGACCGGGTCCACGGACAGGACTGCCAGGTGGCTGCGCCGCACCATCACTTCTTCGACGTGTGACACACACCGCGGCGGGCGCGCACATCGCGCGCCCGCCGTGCGGAGCGTGCCGAGGGCCGCCACCCGAACTCCGGGTGGCGGCCCTCGGCCGTGCGCTTCGGGTCCTTGCGGATCCGGGCCACGGCGGTCAGCCCACAACGATCACCACGGGACCGCCGCCGCCGAAGCCGCCGAAGCCGTTGAACCCGTTGAAGCCGCCGAAGCCGAACCGGTTGTCGAACCCCCGGTTGAAGCCGAAGCCGCAGTCGTCGTCCCACCATCCGCCGCAGCCCCAGTTCGTGGGTGTGCTCGTGGGTGCGGTGGACGGGGTCGCCGCGGAGGCAGTACCTGCCGTGCCGATCGCGGCACCGCCGGCCAGCAGCAGGGCCACAGCGGACGACGCGAGGAGACGCCTGGCGCGAGGTGCTTTCATGGAGATACCTTCCTTCCATCCCATCGTGCGGTCCTTCCCGAGCACGAACCGGACGGATGGCCACGACCGCGGCATGAGTGCTGCGGCGTGGTCGTAGGTGTTGCCGCCTGGGTACGCGGATGACGGTTCGACCGTCGACGCCTTCACTCCGACCGCGAGGGATAGCGGTCCGTACGGCGAATGGGCAGTCGTTGGTGGAGAGGATCTGGTCGGCGGAAGGCCCGTCCGCGCTTGCGGCCTTCACGTAAAGGCTAGCCGCCCATCGATCACTCAGCATCTTGAGCCGTACGAGGGACCCGGCGGGCCGTGCGGCGGCGAAATCTTTGCAGGTCCTGGGGCTGATCGCGACCGCTTCATGGGGTGCGGCGGGTGCACACTGGGCAGTGGGTGAAGGGCCTCGGCGCGGCGTTGTCCGACAGGTCCGAAGGCCCTGGTGCGGCGTAGTCCGAGGTGATGTACATGCACAGCCGCTTCCGGAGCGACCGGCGCCTGACCGCGAGGATGGCGGTCACGCTGTTCCTGCTCGGATTGTTGTACGTGGCGTTCGTCGCCGCGCTGATCGTGTTGTTGAAGTCCTGGGTCCTGGTCGTGGTGGTCGCGGCCGGGCTGCTGGGCGCGCAGTACTGGTTCTCCGACCGGGTCGCCCTGTACGCGATGCACGGTCGGGTCGTGGAGCGGGAGGAGTATCCCGAGCTGCACGGCGTGGTGGACCGGCTGTGCGCGGTCGCCGACATGCCGAGGCCGGTGGTCGCCGTATCCAACATGGACATGCCGAACGCCTTCGCCACCGGCCGGAACGCCGACCACGCGGTGATCTGCGTGACCACCGGTCTGCTGCGGCGGCTGGAGCCGGCGGAACTGGAGGGCGTCCTCGCGCACGAGATGTCGCACGTGGCGCACAAGGACGTCGCGGTGATCACGGTCGCGTCGTTCCTCGGCGTGATCGCGGGCCTGGTCGTGCGGTTCGCCCTTTACTCGGGGCTGTTCGGCGGGGCCCGCCGGGATCAGAACGCCGCTATGGTGCTGGCCTGCGTGATGGCGGTCTCGGCCGCGGTCTACGCGATCAGCTTCCTGCTGATCCGGGCCCTGTCCCGGTACCGGGAACTGGCGGCGGACCGGGCCGCTGCCCTGCTCACCGGCCGGCCCTCGGCACTGGCCTCCGCGCTGACCAAGGTCTCCGGCGACATCGCCAGGATCCCGACGAAGGACCTGCGGACGGCCCAGGCCTTCAACGCCTTCTACTTCACCCCGGCCCTGGGCTCCGGCCCCAGCCTGGGACGGATCTTCTCCACCCACCCCACTCTCGAGCGGCGGCTGGAGCAGCTGGGGCGGATCTCCGCGGAGCTGGGTGAGGCCGCGGCACCCGGGAAAGTGAGTTGAGGATGGGGCTGCTGGACATCCTGCTCGGTCGTACGAAACCGGTCGCGCCGGATCTCGACCAGTTGTTCGCCCTGCCCTCGGCGGCCGTCACGCTCCAGGTGACGACCTCCTTCGTGCCCACCGGGCACGGGGCGGTGTGCTTCGCCACGGTCGAGGGCGACGCCTTCGAGCAGACGCACCGCGAGGTGCAGGCCCTGCTGGACGCGGACACCGACCGCACCGGACCGCCGGTGCGGCTGGAGCGGGACGACTACGGCTACTCGTGGCTGGTCTCCCGCCGCGGCCCGGGCGAGCTGCCGCAGCTCGTCAACGATCTGCACGCGGTGAACAGCTCGATGGAGGTCAACGGTTTCGGCCCGCAGCTGCTGTGCTCCCTGGCGGGCTTCCGGGACGGAGCGGGGCAGCGGCTCGCACTGGTGTACCTCTACAAGAGGGGCACCTTCTACCCGTTCGCGCCGCTGCCCGGTGCCGGGCAGCGGCGCGACAACCCGCTGGAGATCCAGGTGCGGGCGGCCCTCGCCGACGATCTGCGCATCGAGCAGGACCTGCGGCGCTGGTTCCCCGTGTGGGGCGCCCCGGGACTGTGATCCCGGGCCGCCGTCACCGCGGGTCCCGCTCTTGTCTGCCTTGTCTGTCTTATCTGCCTTGTCTGCTCTTCTCGCGAGCCTGGCGGCGGGACTCCAGGGGACGCTCGCGACGGTAGCGGCGCTCCCACTTGGCCTGTGTGTCACGGCGGTCGCGGTACGCCCGGTACGTCGCGGGCGGCGGAGCCGCGGCGCCCGACGCCGGGGTCGAGGACGCTCCCCGCCCGTACCGCACATAGAGGAACAGCACGGCGACGGCGGCGAGCCAGTAGAGGTGGTTACCGAAACCCAGGACGACCAGGACGACCGTCCCGGAGAGGATGATGGTGCCCATGACGGGCCTCCCTGGGCGGTGGACGGGATGTGTCGAGGGTAGCGCCGGGACCATGGGGCGCCGCATCTGCTTTTTCTCCCGACCCCGGATCCACCACGCCGGCTGACGGTTCGAGGGCCGACGGCACGACGGCTCGGCGGACTGCCCGCCGGGCCGCCGGTCGAGCGGCCACCACGGTGATTGTCAGTGGCATTCGGCAGGATGTCCGCAGGGACGAGTGCGCTCAGGACACGAATGAGGGGCGGGGAGCGGACCATGGCCGACGAGCGGATGCCGTACATCGGCACGGCTGAGCGGCGCGCGCGGCTGGCGCGGCGGCACCGACTGGCCCCGGCGGCGCGCGCCGCCCGCCCGGAGGAGGTCGCCGACGCGCTCGTCGCGCTGCACGGCACGGATCCCGCGACGGTGTATCTGGCGGTGGGCGCGCGGCTCGCCGATGCGTCGCGGACGGTGCCGGAGACGGAGCGGGCACTGTACACGGAGCGGGCCCTGGTGCGGATGCACGGCATGCGCCACACGGTGTTCGTGTTCCCGACGGAACTGACCGCCGTCGTGCGCGCCTCGACCGGTCTCGCGGTCGCCGCCCGCGAACGCGCCTCGCTGGTCAAGGACATGGCGAAGGCGGGCGCTCCGGACGCGGCATGGCTGAAGGAGGTCGAGGAGTCGGCGCTCGCCGCGCTGGCCCGGCGCGGCGAGGCGACGGCCGCCGAGCTGGCGCGGGACGAGCCGCGTCTGCGGGAGCAGTTCGTGTACGCGGCCGGAAAGAGCTACGAGGGCGTCCACACCGTGTCGTCACGTTTGCTGCGGGTGCTGGGCGTGGAGGGGAAGGTCGTCCGCGGCCGGCCGCTCGGCTCCTGGACGTCCACGCAGGCCCGCTGGGCCCTGGCGCCGGCGCATCCCGAGCTGGACGCCGCCGGGGCCCAGGCGGATCTGCTTCGCCGCTGGCTCGCGGCCTGCGGCCCGGCGACCGAGGCCGATCTGAAGTGGTGGACGGGCTGGCGGGTGACGGAGGTCCGCCGGGCGCTGGCCGCGATCGGGGCGCGGGAGGTGCGGCTCGACGAGGGCACGGGCTTCGTCGCCGAGGGCGACACCGGGCCGGTGGAGACGCCCGACGAGCCCTGGGCGGCCCTGCTGCCCGGCCTCGACCCGACGGCGATGGGCTGGCAGCAGCGTGACTGGTTCCTCTCCCCCGCCCAGCGCCCCGCCCTGTTCGACCGCAGCGGCAACGTGGGGCCGACGGTCTGGTGGAACGGCCGGGTGGTGGGCGGCTGGGCCCAGCGGCCCGACGGCGAGATCGCCTGGCGGGTGCTCGACGAGGAGGGGGTGGGCCGGGAGGCCGGTGCCGCGATCGAGGCGGAGGCGGCACGGCTTCGGCAGTGGGTCGGGACGACCAGGTTCACCCCGCGGTTCAGGACGCCGGTGGAGCGGGAGTTGGCGGGGTGAGGGCGCGCGTTCGGGCGCCGGGTACCGCGACCGTGCGGTACCCGGCGCCCCGGCTCACCGCGTGTACCGCAGCAGCGCCCGCACCATGTGGCACGTCGTGTCCGACGGCGGGTGGACGCCTATGAGTTCCGCGGTGCTTCGGATCGTCTCGTTCCGAGCCTGGTGGGGCCCGAAGACGCCCGTGTCGAGCAGGGCGATCGCGAGGCGCATCGCCTTGAGCCGGCGGTTGTGCGAGATGTACCACTCACGCGGACGCCCCGGCGGGAGCGGCCGCTTCTCGACGGGTGCGTAGGGCAGGTCGAGCAGGACGGGGCGCTTGGCGGTGGACTGGGTCGGCAACGGCTTCGGCTTCAGTGCGGCAGCGGGCACAGGCATCCTCCTGTCGCGATCCGGGCGCCGCCCGGACACCCCGGCGACACCCTCGAACACTGCTTCTATTCTACCGTCCCCCACTGACAAAAGGCCCTGGCCACAAGGGCTTTCGGGGTCGCTGTGACGCACGTTGAGAACGGGTTTTCGGGGACCTCGGCGTACCGTGATCCCCATGGAGATCTGGATCAACCCCGCCTGCTCGAAGTGCCGCAGCGCCATCGGCCTGCTCGACGCGGAGGGCGCCGACTACACCGTCCGCCGCTACCTGGAGGACGTACCCACCGAGGACGAGATCCGCGACGTCCTCGCCCGGCTCGGCCTCGAACCGTGGGACATCACCCGCACCCAGGAGGCGGCGGCCAAGGAGCTCGGGCTGAAGGAGTGGCCGCGGGAGGCCGCCGCGCGCGACCGGTGGATCACGGCGCTCTCGGCGCACCCCAAGCTGATCCAGCGGCCCATCATCACCGCGGACGACGGCACGGCGCTGGTCGCCCGAACGGACGAGGCCGTACGCGAGGCACTGGGCCGCTAGTGCCGCGTCAGGCAACGTTCGCCCCGTCAAACGTTGCCTGACGAGGCCCTAGGGCCTGTCGTGTTCCGAAGACCCGGCCCGTCCGTCAACTCCCGTGTGACGCAGGTTACTTCAACGGACTCCCGTGACCGCTGAGTAACCTCGTTCGGCATCCCGTACATAGCGGCGTACGCTCCCCTACCTCCCAGGAGGCGCGCATGTCGCGCAGGAGAACTCTCAGCACGAAGAAGAAGCTGGCGCTGCTGGTCAGCGCGGCGACGGTGGCGGGAGGCGGTGCCTTCGTCATGGCGAGCACCTCCAACGCCGCGCAGACGGCGGCGGAGTCCACCGTCTGTCAGGGCCTGGCCACCGCCCTCGGGAACAACGAGCGGTTCATCGCGGACCAGAAGGCGAATCCCGACGCGCAGTCGCAGGCGCGGATCGCCAACCGCGAGGCGGTCATCGCGCAGATCAAGGTCCAGCAGGAGGCGTCCGGGTGTGTGGTGGGGGAGTCGGCTCAGGGCTCCCAGGCCGCGCAGCCGGGCGGTGACGGCCAGGGCGCGGGTCAGGGCGCCGGTGAGCAGGCGGGCGGCAACGGCGGCGGGCAGGCGGGACAGCCGGCCGAGCCCGAGGCGCCGGGCGCCGGTGCCGGTGCCGGGCAGCAGGTCTGCAACGGCTCCACCGTCACCCTCTCGGGTGAGGGCGGCGCCCCGGCCGCGTCGAGCAACCAGTTCCCCGCGGGTACGAAGCTGAAGGTCACCAACCTGGACAACAACAAGTCCACGACGGTGGAGGTCACCTCGGTCTCCGGAAGCTGCGCGCTGCTCAACAACGCGGCCTTCGAACAGGTCCGCGAGCCCGGCAAGTTCCTGATCCGCCGGGCGCTGATCGAGAAGGTGGGGTGAGGCCCCGCCGCCCAGGAGATCGCTGAAACAGTCGTCACGTGTCACAGAGGCCCTGCCGCTCCCGCCAAGGAGCGGCAGGGCCTCACCCCGGTGGGGTCCGCCACGGAACGACCGGGTAACACGGGGTTCACATTCGGGCAATGATCGGGAAATCGCCTGTTGACAAGCTGCCCGGCAGACAGTGCGGCGTCCCGGTGCCGCAGCGCCGCAGCACCCGCAAGCGCACCCAGACCCACCCCCGAAGGATGTGGCCCGTGACCTTCAAGGCTGAGTACATCTGGATCGACGGCACCGCGCCGACGGCCAAGCTTCGTTCCAAGACGAAGATCCTGGCGGACTCGGACAAGGGCGCCGAGCTGCCGATCTGGGGCTTCGACGGGTCCTCCACGAACCAGGCCGAGGGCCACGCCTCGGACTGTGTGCTGAAGCCGGTCTTCTCGTGCCCGGACCCGATCCGCGGCGGCGACGACGTCCTGGTGCTGTGCGAGGTCCTCAACACGGACATGACCGCGCACCCCTCCAACACGCGTGCCGCGCTGGCCGAGGTCGCCGAGAAGTTCGCCGCGCAGGAGCCGATCTTCGGCATCGAGCAGGAGTACACGTTCTTCGACGGCGCCCGCCCGCTCGGTTTCCCCGAGGGCGGCTTCCCGGCCCCGCAGGGCGGCTACTACTGCGGTGTCGGCGCCGACGAGATCTTCGGCCGCGACGTCGTCGAGGCCCACCTGGAGAACTGCCTGAAGGCGGGCCTCGGCCTGTCCGGCATCAACGCCGAGGTCATGCCCGGCCAGTGGGAGTTCCAGGTCGGCCCGCTGTCCCCGCTGGAGGTCTCCGACCAGCTGTGGGTGGCCCGCTGGCTGCTCTACCGCACCGCCGAGGACTTCGGTGTCTCCGCCACCCTCGACCCCAAGCCGGTCAAGGGCGACTGGAACGGCGCCGGCGCGCACACCAACTTCTCCACCAAGGCGATGCGCGAGGGCTACGACGCGATCGTCACCGCCTGCGAGGCGCTGGGCGAGGGCTCCAAGCCGCTCGACCACGTCAAGAACTACGGCGCCGGCATCGACGACCGCCTGACCGGCCTGCACGAGACCGCCCCGTGGGACAAGTACTCCTACGGCGTGTCCGACCGCGGTGCCTCGGTCCGTATCCCGTGGCAGGTCGAGAAGGACGGCAAGGGCTACATCGAGGACCGCCGCCCGAACGCCAACGTCGACCCGTACGTGGTGACCCGCCTGCTGGTGGACACCTGCTGCTCCGCCCTGGAGAAGGCCGGCCAGATCTGATCCGACCGCTGTCGACGAGGGCGCCCACCGTTGCGGTGGGCGCCCTCGTGCGTCCGGTGCGCCGCCGTGCCGGGTCGGGCGGCGTCCGAGGTGTGAGAGGAGGTCCGGTCGCGGACCGGCGTCTGCTTCAATGGGGTCATGGTCGGCTTCCAGAAGTACTCCGCGACAGGTCGCCATGACCTGGAGCCCTTCTGGCCCTCCCGTCAGCACCACGACTTCGACCGGGCGTGTTGCCGCGCGACGACCGCGCCGGCCCGCTGACGCCGTACACCACGGCCCACGCCGGCGCGACACGACGTACGTCCCCCGACGGACCTCTCGCGCGAAAGAGCTGACCTCTCATGGCGACCCCCGGTTCCCTCTCCCGTCCCCTGTCCCCCGCACCCGCCCCCGGCAGTCCGCGGCACCGGCTGCGTGCCGTCGAGCCGGACGAGGTGCCCGACATCGCGGAGCTGCTCGCGCCGGACGCGACCTGGCTGCCCGCTCCGCAGCACACGCTGCCCGACCTGCCGGGCCGCCCGCCGATGGTGGGCTATCTGGTCCTCGTCCCGGCCGACCGGCAGCCGCCCGTCCGGCCGGTGGCGGTACCCGGCCACCCCGCCCCGCAGGTGGTCGACGCCGCCGCCGGCCACGAGCCGCTCATCCGTGTCGACCCGGTGCACCGCACCGCCCACGTCGCCGGGCGCGCGCTCGACCTCACCTACCTGGAGTTCGAGCTGCTCGCCCACCTGGTGGCGCATCCGCACCGGGTGCACACCCGCGACCACCTGGTCGGCACGGTGTGGGGCTACGGCCACGTCGGCGACGGCCGCACCGTGGACGTCCACATCGCCCGGCTGCGCCGCAAACTGGGCCCCCGGCACCGCGGGGCGATCCTCACGATCCGCCGCGTCGGATACAAGTACGTGCCGCCGGCCCAGGGCTGACGGTCCGGCGGCGGCCGGGCGGGCGCCGCGGCGTCTGCTGTCGGCAGAGCGCGGTTCCCTCCGGCCGCCGCGCCGGGCAGAGTCACCGGCATGAGACTGCTGGTGCTGGGTGGTACGGAGTTCGCGGGCCGGGCCGTCGTCGAGGCGGCGCTCGCACGGGGCTGGGACGTGACCGTCCTGCACCGGGGACGGCATCCCCCACCGCCCGGGGTGCGGTCGCTGCACGGCGACCGCACCGCGCCCGACGGGCTCGCCGCGCTGGCCGGTGAACCCGGCTGGGACGCCGTCGTCGACACCTGGTCGGCGGCGCCGCGGGTGGTGCTCGACGCGGCGCGGCTGCTGCGGGGCCGCGCCGGTCGGTACGTGTACGTGTCGAGCTGCTCGGTGTACGCCTGGGCCCCGCCCGCCGGTTACACCGAGGACGCGCCCCTGGTCGCGGGGGCCGCGGCGGACGCCGGCCGGACGGACTACGCGCGCGACAAGCGCGGCGGCGAACTGGCGGCGATCGAGGCCTTCGGGGCCCAGGACTCGCTGCTGGTGCGGGCCGGGCTGCTGCTCGGACCGTACGAGAACGTGGGCCGGCTGCCCTGGTGGCTGAACCGGATCGCCCGCGGGGGTCCGGTGCTGGCACCCGGCCCCCGCGACCTGCCCCTCCAGTACATCGACGTCCGCGATCTCGCCGAGTGGATCCTGGACGGGGTGCGGCAGGAGCTGGCCGGGCCCCGCACCGTGATCGGTCCTCGCGGTCTGACGACGACGGGCGAACTGCTGGAGACCTGCGTACGGGTGACCGGCGCGGCGGCCGAACTGCGCTGGACCGACCCCGAGGCGGTGCTGGCGGCGGGCATCGAGCCGTGGACCGGGTTGCCGGTGTGGGTGCCGCCGGGCAGCGAGGCGTACGACGCCCTGCACGGCGCGGACGTGTCGGCGGCGCTGGCGACGGGACTGCGCTGCCGGCCGGTCGCCCGGACCGTGGCCGACACCTGGGACTGGCTGCGCGGCCTCGGCGGGGTGGCCCCGCAGCGCCCGGACCGCCCGCCGGTCGGCCTCGACCCGACGGTGGAGGCGAAGGTCCTGGCGGCCGGCGGGGGTGTACCCGGCGACACCCCCTGACCGGGGGCCGGGCCCAGTGACCGCCCCTCGTCGCTCCGCGAGACTGTCGCCATGAGCATGGACACGGAGAGCGGCAACGGCCGTACGACGGCACGGGAGGTCGCGACGACCGCGGCGCGCGGACTGGCGCTGGCCCTGGTGTCACTGCCGGGGGCGGTGCTGTGCTTCGTGCTGTCGGCGGTGTCCGTGGCGCTGATACCCGTCGGCGTCGGCATCGTCACCACGCCGTGGGTACTGACCGGGGTGCGGGCGTTCGCCGACCGGCGGCGGCTGCTCGCGGCGCGGTGGGGCGGCGTGCGGATCCCGCGCGCGTACCGGCCGCTGCCGAAGGACGCCGGTCCGTGGGCGCGCACCTTCGGGATGCTGGCCGACCCGGCGACCTGGCGGGACCTGCGCTGGCTGCCGGTGGACATGACGGCCGGTTTCCTCACGGCGCTGCTGCCGGCCGTGCTGGTGCTCTACCCGCTGGAGGGCCTCACGATCGCGGCCGGACTCTGGCGGGTCCTGCCGGACGGCTACTGGTACGGATTCGTGCCCGTGACCGGACAGGCCTCGGCGCTCGCCGCCGGCGCGCTGGGCGCGGTGCTGCTGGCGTCGGCGCCGCGTCTCACGCCCCCGCTGCTGCGCGGCCACTTCCGGCTCGCCCGGGCCGTCCTCGGCTCGCCGCAGGGCGAACTGGCCGAGCGGGTGCGGGTCCTCACCGAGACCCGGCAGGTCGCCGTGGACGCCTCGGCCGCCGAACTGCGGCGGATCGAGCGGGACCTGCACGACGGGGCGCAGGCGCGGCTGGTCGCGATGGGCATGGACCTCGGCACCGTCGAGATGCTGCTCGACAAGGACCCGGCGAAGGCCAGGGAACTGCTCGCCCAGGCCCGCCGCTCCTCCGCCGACGCCCTGGCGGAGCTGCGCGACCTGGTGCGCGGCATCCATCCGCCGGTGCTCGCCGAACGCGGGCTGGGTGACGCCGTGCGGGCACTGGCGCTGCGTATGCCCCTCGCCACGGAGGTGACCGTGGACCTGGACGGCCGGGCCGAGGCGCCGGTCGAGTCGGCGGCGTACTTCGCCGTCAGCGAGTTGCTCGCCAACGCCGTCAAGCACGCGGACGCCGACCGGATCTGGATCGACCTGCACCACGTGGCAGAGGGCGCCGGAGTGCTGCGGGTGACGGTGACCGACAACGGCCGGGGCGGCGCCGCGGTCGAGCCGGGTTCGGGGCTGGCCGGGGTGGAGCGCCGGCTGGGTACATTCGACGGGGTCCTCGCCGTCAGCTCTCCCGCGGGCGGCCCCACGATGGTCACCCTGGAGATTCCGTGCGCGTTGTCCTAGCCGAAGACCTCTTCCTGCTGCGCGACGGACTGGTCCGGCTGCTGGAGGCCTACGGCTTCGAGATCGCCGCGGCCGTCGAGAGCGGCCCCGAGCTGACCCGGGCGCTGGCCGAACTGAAGCCGGACGTGGCGGTGGTGGACGTACGGCTGCCGCCGACGCACACCGACGAGGGCCTCCAGTGCGCGCTGCGGGCCCGCCGTGAGCGGCCCGGGCTTCCGGTGCTGGTGCTGTCGCAGCACGTGGAGCAGCTGTACGCGCGCGAGTTGCTGGCCGACGGCAGCGGCGCGGTGGGCTATCTGCTGAAGGACCGGGTGTTCGACGCGGACCAGTTCGTGGACGCGGTACGGCGGGTCGCGGCGGGCGGCACGGCGATGGATCCGCAGGTGATCCAGCAGTTGCTGACGCGCCGGGCGGCCGGCGACCGCCCGCTCGGCCGGCTCACCCCGCGTGAGATCGAGGTGCTGGAGCTGATGGCGCAGGGACGGTCCAACACGGCGATCGCCGCGCAGCTCGTCGTCACGGAACGGGCCATCGCCAAGCACACCTCCAACATCTTCGCGAAACTGGGCCTGGAGGTGTCGGACGACGACAACCGCCGCGTCCTGGCGGTTCTCGCTTATCTGGACCAGGGTCACTGAAACTCCACGAAATCCACCACCGGGGTTCGCCACGGCTGGTGAGTTCTCCACAACTCCCGGTACTCGTTGGGTAGTTGGGGCCCAATTGTCTCGCGAGTCTCTCATCAATTTCTGATCCGTCTGAACACCCCTGGGACGGGCCGCGTATGGAAGGGAGCCGCTTCACTCCTGTCGGGCGCCTCGATGCTGCCCCGCAAGGAAGTCAGAGGAGTTCCATGGGACGCAACACACGCAAACGCCGTACGCCGCTGGCCACCAAGGCCATAGCCGCATCGGCGGCCCTAGCGCTCGGTGGGGGCGGGCTGGTCTGGGCAAACTTCTACGCCTCGGCGGACGAGGACACCGGCTCGGGCGACCGGACGAGGGCGGCCGCCGCTCAGGTCGCCACCATCGACTGCCCGGACGTCGGCCAGCAGCTGTCCGAGGTACCCGACCAGGCGCGGGGGGAGGTCGACGCCGAGCTGGCCTCGATGGACCAGCAGATCACCGAGGCCTACCAGCGCCTCGCGACCACGCGGGACGCGCAGGCCCAGGACGCCGGTTACGTCCAGAACACGATTCTCCAGCCGCTCAAGGACAACCGGAAGGTCTTGATCGACCGGATCCAGCTGGAGATCAACCGGGCCGGCGGCAGCGCCCCGGAGAACCTGGACGACCTCTCCGGCTGCACCGGCACACCCGCCGAGCAGCCGCAGCCCACCGACGGTCAGGACGGCGGCCAGGAGCAGGGCGACGGCGGCCAGGGCACCGGTGACGGGCAGGACCAGGGCGACGGTCAGGACGCCGGGGAAGGCCAGGACCAGGGTGACGGTCAGGAGCAGGGCGGCGGTCAGGTCGGTGACAACGGCAACGGCGCCGCCGGTCCGTTCGCCGACGACTTCGTCGACATCAGGAACGTCAGGCCCAACTCGCGCGACCTCCAGAACGGTCTGGCCGCCAACGGCAGGTCCGGTTCCCGCGGGTCGTTCGTCACCAAGTGCGGAGTGAACGCGAACAACCTGTTCAACTCCGACAACATCATCGTGGCCCCGGGCGTCGACAACGGCGCGCACCACACGCACGACTACGTCGGCAACCAGGGCAACACCGCCTTCTCCAGCGACGAGGACCTGGCCAACGCCGCCACCACGTGCCGGAACCAGGCCGACAAGTCGACCTACTACTGGCCCGTGCTGCGTCTCCAGGACGGCACCCAGGAGTTCGACGCCAACGACCTCGGCGGCGGCGCGGAGGGCAACGTCGGCAAGATCCTGAAGGCCTCCAAGGCCGAGATCAAGTTCGTCGGCAACCGGACGAGCAAGGTCGTCGCGATGCCGAAGTTCCTGCGCATCATCACCGGTGACGCCAAGGCCTTCACCAACGGCCTCGCGAACGCCAACACCTCGTTCAGCTGCACCGGGTTCGAGAACCGCCAGGTGACGGACAAGTACGTGCTCTGCCCCAGGGGCAGCCAGGTGGTCCGGACGTCCAACTTCCAGAGCTGCTGGGACGGCCAGAACATCGACAGCGCGAACCACCGTTCCCATGTGGCCTTCGTCGGCCGCGACGGCCGCTGCGCGAACGGCTTCCAGGCGATTCCCCAGCTCCAGGTCCGCCTGGTGTACAACGTGCCGGCCCCGACCGTCCAGAACGGTCAGGTCCGCAACCCGTACGCCGTGGACGGCTTCCCCGAGCAGCTGCACAAGCCGATCACCGACCACAACGACTTCATCAACGTCATGTCCGACAGCCTGATGAACAAGGTCGTCAAGTGCATCAACCGCGGCCAGCGCTGCTCGTAGCAGACCGGCGGGACCGATAGGAAAGCCGGCGGTGGGATCTCCCACCGCCGGCTTTCTCCGTCCGTCGCCCCGCCGGTCGCCCGGCGGGGCGCGGCGGACGATGCCGGTCAGCCGCCGTGGCCCACGGAATGGGCCGCCCCGTCCCCGCCGGAGTGACCGGACCCCGCACCGCCGGAGTGCCCCGCCCCGCCGCCGGAGTGGTCGGTGCCGACCTCCAGCGTCCCGCCGAGCCGGTCGCGCAGCCCGGACACCACGTCCTCGTGGCCGACGGCGACCCACTTGCGGCCGACGAGGTAGTAGCCGCCGTAGTCCTTCGCCGTGTTGATCCACTCGCGCTGGCCCCGGTCGGTGGAGAACGTGGCGAGGATGTACTTCTCCCCGCCCCGCTTGCAGATGGCCTGCCGGATCGTGTCGGCGTCGGTCTGCATGTCCGGTGTGCACTTCGCCTCGGCGGCCAGGTGCTCCAGGCTCCCGGTCGCCGTCTCCGGTACCGCAGCCCGGTCGCCGTCGGAGCCGCAGCCCGCCAGCGCCAGCGCCGCAACGGCGCCGCTCAGCGCGAGCATCGGTCGGGTCAGCCTCATCTGTTCCTCCGGTCCGGTCTTGGAGCCGGCACACATGTGCCTCAGTTCGATACGGCTGCCACGGGCCCGGCGCTCAATGCGAGCCTCCCGGGTGCGCCCGCGCGGACCGCGCCGGCGTGGTCCGGCCACTGGACGGACTCGTTCCGGGTGATGGTGACCAACCGCTGATTCGCTCGTTCTGCTGAACGTGCAGTCACAGGATGTCGCCCAGCGCCAGAGTCCCGCACCGCCCGCCCCGAACGGGCCGGTGATCGATGTCGAACAGGCCGAGGCCGCGCTCGTCGAGCACTATCCGCGGCTCGTCCGCCTCGCCTATCTGGTGCTGCCGCCGGGCCTCGGCCGCAAGCGGAGGGTCCTGACCGCGCACTCCCTGGTCCAGCGGGCGCTGCCGCGCGGCAGGGCCGCGGCGTCCGTGATCCCGGCCCAGTCCACCGGCGCGGGCCAGGACGGCGAGGCGGGATACGTCTTCGTACGCCTCCACGTCCTGCGCACCGCGCTGGAGGCGGGGCTGCCGCTGCGCCGCCGGGCCTGGCCCAAGCGCTCCCAGCTGCCGCCGCTGCTCCCCCAGGTGTGGGGGCTGAAACTCTTCCCGCGCTCCGGCGGTGCCGACGAACTCGCCCTCGACCAGCGGCTGTCCGCGCTGTCCGCCCCGGCCCGCGCCGCCTACGTCCTGCGCGGCCTGGAGCGGCTCGCCGACACCGACGCGCAGGCCGTGCTCGCGGCGGCCGACGTCGCCGACCCGCAGGCCGCGCTCGACGAGGCCGGCGCCGTGGCCGAGCAGTACGCGCTGCTCGACTCCCCCGAGTTCGACCCCTGCTCGCTCCAGGCCCGGCCGACCGACCTGATGCGCCGCCGCCAGCACACCAAGGCCGCGCTCGCCGCCACCGCCGCGCTCGCGGTGTGCGGGGCGCTGTTCGCGCTGCCCGGCGACGGATGGGGCTCCGACGGCGCCGCGGCCCCGCCCTACGCGCAGAACCCGGCGGCCCAGGCGGCCCTCGACCCCAGCAGGCTGATCAAGGTCTCGCCCGCGCTGTGGCGGTCCTCCGCCCGTACCGACTTCTCCGTCTGGCCCGCCCGCGGCGACCTGACCGCCGACCGGGCGCTGCTGCGGCGCGCGCTCGCCGTCTGGGCCCGCCCCGGTGAGACCGTCCGGGTCTCGGTCACCCCCGGCACCCCGTCCGGCGGCCCGGCCGGCCCACCCCAGCTCCTGTACTCGGGGAACGTCGACAACGCGCGCGTGGTGCTCCTGTACGACGGTCTGCGCATCGCCCGCTACGCCGAACCGAAGGACGGCACGGCGGGCGCGGCCCTCGACTTCGCCCGCGCGGACGGCGCCGGCGCGGCGGAGGCGAACGCGGTGGTCCTGGACCGCACCGACGGCAACGTCCGCTATCTGACGGCGCCCTGGGTGCGGAAGGTGTCCGAGCGGGACCTGATGAGGCCGAGCTCCGGCGCGATGGAGCTCACCCTCACCGACGGGGTCACCTCACCGCTGGCCAGCCCGGTGGTCCAGACGGACTCCTGCACCTCGTGGAACATCCTCCAGATCGCCGACGACACCGGTACGCGGCTGATGTCGGACCTCGGCGAGCTGGTCCCGGCCCGTCTCACCACCGGACGGCCGGGCGCCGCGCACGACGCGTCCGGCGCGGAGTCGCTGCGCACCTGGGCGCCGTTCGCCTGCTCGCTGTCCGCGGTGCGCGGCCAGGGGGTGCGGTCGGTGAACGCCTGGCAGTACGCCGCGCAGCCGCTGCCCGACGCGAGCGGCACGGCGACCTGGGTGTGCACCCGCGCGGAGACCTGGCGGGGCGGCGGCGAGCGGGCGCTGGCGCAGTTCCACACGCCGGGCGGGACGTACGGGGCGGTCGCCGCGAAGGCGGAGAACGTCCCCGCGTGCGGGGCGCGCGATCCGCACGTGCTGGCCGGGGTGCTGTGGAAGTCGGAGGCCGGTACCTGGTACCTGCTCGCGGCGGGCAGCAGGGACACCGCGTCGATCAGCACGACCGGCCAGGTGGCGCGGACCGCGGAGGGCAACCTGCTGACCGCGCGGGCCGAGAAGGGCGCGCGCGCCGAACTGCGGGCGACCCTGACGGACGGACGGTCGATCACGGGGCTGCGCTGAACGCCCGGACTCCGCGCCAAGACACCGGCCGGCTCCGGCGTCGACGCTCGTGCCGGATCCGCGTGACGCCCGGGTGAACACCGTTGGCCGGTCCTGTCCCTGGGAGGCCGGATCCGATCGGTAAGGTGTTCGTATGTCTACCGGGGTTCGCCGCAGGATGGGTGTGGAGGAGCGGCGGCAGCAGTTGATCGGCGTCGCCCTCGAACTGTTCAGCCGCCGCTCCCCCGATGACGTCTCCATCGATGAGATAGCGTCGGCCGCGGGCATCTCGCGCCCGCTGGTCTACCACTACTTCCCCGGCAAACTCAGCCTGTACGAAGCCGCGTTGCAGCGCGCCGCGGACGATCTCGCGGGGCGGTTCGTGGAGCCGGCCGAAGGGCCGCTGGGTGCCCGGCTGCTGCGGGTGATGGGGCGGTTCTTCGACTTCGTCGACGAGCACGGGCCGGGCTTCTCGGCGTTGATGCGCGGCGGCCCGGCCGTCGGCTCGTCGACCACGAACGCGCTCATCGACTCCGTACGGCAGGCGGCCTACGACCAGATCATCGCGCACCTCGGCGTCGAGGAGCCGCCCGCGCGGCTGGAACTGGTGGTCCGCTCCTGGATCTCGCTCGCCGAGTCGACGGCGCTGATCTGGCTGGACGGCCGGCGCATCCCCCGCGCCGAGCTGGAGGTACAGCTCGTGCACGACTTCGCCGCGCTCGCCGCCGTCAGCGCCGCCCACGACGAGCAGATGACCGCCGTACTGCGTCGTGTCCTGAAGAACGAGCCGGGCAGCGGGCCGTTCGGCGACCTCGTGGCCCGGCTGATCGCGCTGGCCTCCTAGAGCCTGCCGCCGGGTGGTGCGGTCTCAGTCCTCGTGCTTGCGGTACGAGGCGTCGAGCTCGCGCACCTCGGCCGACACGTGCAGGGCCAGGCCCTCGGCGGGTCCGACGTACTGCCGCAGCAGCCCGAGCACCGCCTCGGTGAGGCGGGCCTTGGTCTCCTCGGTGCGGCCCGCCAGCAGCCCCACGGTCACATGCACGACCGCGTGCCCCTCGGTGTCGTCGCCGACCGCGGTGTCCTCGGTCCGGCGGAACTGCGTCTTGCACGCCGGGAGCCGTGCGGCCGCGACCTCGACCACCGTGGTGTGCAGGGCCCGCGCGAAGGCGGGCCGGTCGAAGGCGCCGGCCAGCTGCGCGGAGTAGTCGACGGTGATCTGCGGCATGGGTGCTCCTGTTCCGGTCCGGACAGGAGCACCCTAACCGCACCGCCGGTCAGCCGGCCCGGGAGAACACCGCGACCGTGCGTCCGGGGACGGAGAACGTGCCCGACCCCGCCGCGTAGGCCGCGTCCTTGACCACCGCGTCCGATCCGGCCGCCTGCACCGGGTGCAGCCGGTAGCGCTCGCCGGCCAGCTCCCCGACCCGCTGCTCCTGCCGCCGCGGCGTGGCGTTGAGGACGACGACCAGGTCACCGAGGCGCATGGTGATCACACCGGGTGTCTCGTCCGTCCCGGACAGCGGGAAGGAGAGCCGGGACTGCACCTGTTCGGCCGTGCCGAGGGAGAAGTCCCGCTCCGTGGTGCGGATCCGCAGCAGGTCCCGGTAGGCGGCGGAGGCACCGTCGATCTGCGCGCAGCCGACCCGGATCCTGCTCAGCAGGGGCTCGGCGTAGGGCCACTTGGACTCGTTGTCGGCGGCCATCGGCAGCCCGCGTCCGAAGCCGTTGCCGTCCTCGCAGTTCCAGTGGACGGCGTTGAACCAGTCACCGCTGTCGTACGAGTTGCGGTCCAGGGACTTGGAGCGCAGCAGGTCGGTGCCGGCCTGGGAGAGGGCCGGGCCCTGCGAGAGGGTGGCGGTGGCCATCGCCAGGACCTGCATCCTGGCCCGGTCGGCGGCGCTCACCGAGGCGGGCAGTTTGTAGGCCAGGGCATCGAAGAGCGTCTCGTTGTCGTGGGCGTCGGCGTAGGCGAGGGCGTCGCCGGGGGCGGCCGCGTAGCCGGCCGGGGAGCCGTTGTAGTCGACCTCGGAGCCCTTGACCTCCCGGCCCGCGGTGTCGGTGAAGGTGAAGTCGGCGAGGTTGCCGCTCAGGCCCACCTTGATCAGGTCCTGGTAGTGCAGGAGGCGGGCCTTCTGCTGGGCCGGGGTGCCGTTCTCGGGGGACGAGTTGGGCTCGTTGTACAGGCCGGAGGCGAAGCCCTGGACGCCGGGGTCCTCGTCGAACGGGCCGCCGCCGCGCACGGCGTCCCGGGCCCGGTCGGAGAAGGTGGCGATGCCGGTGCCGGCCATGTTCCGCTGGGTGGCCTGTTCGAAACGGGCGTCGTCGGCGATCTCGCCGAAGTTCCAGCCCTCGCCGTAGAGGATGATGCTCCTGCCGTCGACGCCGTCCTTCTCGAGGGTCAGCGCGTCAAGCGCCTCGCGCACGGCGAGGATGTTGGCCTTCGGGTGGTGGCCCATCAGGTCGAAGCGGAAGCCGTCGACCTTGTACTCCCTGGCCCAGGTGACCACCGAGTCGACGACGAGTTTGCCCATCATGGCGTTCTCGGGGGCCGTGTTGGCGCAGCAGGTGCTGTTCGCGATCGAGCCGTCCGCGAGCAGCCGCTGGTAGTAGCCGGGGACGATCCGGTCGAGCACGGAGGTCTCGGCCTGCCCGCCGGCCGCGGTGTGGTTGTAGACGACGTCCATGACGACCCTGAGGCCGTCCTCGTTGAGCGCCTTGACCATCCTGCGGAACTCGACGGTGCGGGCCGTGCCGTCCGGGTCGGTCGCGTAGGACCCCTCGGGGACGGTGTAGTGGTACGGGTCGTAGCCCCAGTTGTAGGCGTCGCCTGCGGCCACCTCGGCGACGCACTCCTGCTGCCGTTCGGAGTCGGCGGGCAGGGACGCCAGGTCGCAGTCGACGGTGGCCTGGTCGGCCCGGCGTTCCGGGATGGTGGCGATGTCGAAGGCGGGCAGCAGGTGCACGTACGAGGTGCCCGCCTCGGCCAGCCGGCGCAGGTGCCGGGAGCCGTCGCTCGCCTTGTCGGTGAAGGCGAGGTAGGTGCCCGGGTGGTCGGCCGTGCTGTCCTCGACGGAGAAGTCGCGGATGTGCAGCTCCTGGATCTGCGCGTCCTTCAGCGGCACGGCCTTCGGTTTGCGCAGCGACGTCCAGCCGCCCGGTGCCAGGGACGTGTCGGCGAGATCGACGACGAGGCTGCGCTCGGAGTCGGTGGTCAGGGCGAGCGAGTACGGGTCGGTGACCTTGTTGGTGACGACCTCGCGGACGCCGGGCGCCCAGACCTTCACGACGTAGCGGTAGGGCTTGTTCTTCCAGGACGCCGGGCCGGTGACGGACCAGACGCCGGTGGTGTCGTCGCGCCGCATCGGCCGGTGCGAGCCGTCGATCTCCAGGGCGACGCTCTGCGCCGTGGGCGCCCAGACCGTCAGTGTGGGGCGGCCCTTGCGGAAGGTCGGGCCGAGGTCCGCCTTCGTCGCGTCGTACAGGTCGTCGAGCACGCCGGCGATCTGGACGCCGGTCGCGGCCGGCACGGCCCCGTTCGCGGCACGCTGCGCGGCGACGAGCTGGCCGCGCAGGGCGTCGCGGACCAGGTCGCGGTCGCGGGGGTCGACGGACCAGGCGGTGTGGTCCTTCAGATGCGGGAACCTCGCCTTCTGGGCGTCGGTCAGGGTGGACTCGGACAGGCGCAGCCAGCGGGTGTCGGGGCCGGCGCTGAGGGTGCCGTTCCCGGCCTTGACGGAGCCGGTCCGGGAGGCGAGCAGCTGGGTGGACGCGGCCGTGTCCGCCGCGTTCCAGACCACGGTGTCGCGGTCGATCCAGATCGCCTTGGACGTGGTCAGGTCCAGTGCGGCGGCGGAGCCGGCCGGCTGCGGCAGCAGGTACTTCTCCTTGCCGCTCAAGAGCCACACCTCGTGGCCGTTGGCCTTGAGGTCGAGGGCCTGGTCGGCGGGGAGGTCCTTCTCGTCGCCCTTGTGGATGATGTAGCTGAGGCTGGTGGCACCCTCGGTGAGCGGCACCTCGAAGACAGCGCCATACGAATCAGTCTTCACCGGCATCAGCGGTTTCGACCAGTCGGTGGGCTCGGCCGCGCCGCTCCAGACGTGCATGCCCCAGCCGTCGTAGTTCCC
Source organism: Streptomyces cadmiisoli (assembly GCF_003261055.1). NCBI lineage: Bacteria > Bacillati > Actinomycetota > Actinomycetes > Kitasatosporales > Streptomycetaceae > Streptomyces > Streptomyces cadmiisoli. The sequence continues at coordinate 6,224,565 of NZ_CP030073.1, read as the reverse complement.
GTCGGCGCGCTGGTAGTGCAGGACGGCCTTCCCGGTGTCCGGCTGCGGGTACTCGGGCCGCTCGGTGCGGACCTCCTCCTTGCCCTGCTCGATCCAGATCTCGCCGGTCTTCGTGACGTCGATCGTGCGGTCGGCGGAGACGTCCTTGTCGCCGTCCTCGTCGATGACCAGGAAGCCGACCTCGGAGGCGCCGGGCTTCAGCCTGACGAAGGCGAAGGCGCCGTAGGCGTCGCGGCCGGTGAAGGGGTGGCTGTCGGGCCAGGTGGTGGACTCGCCGTCGGCGAGGTCGCCCCAGGCGTACAGCCCCCAGTCGTCGTAGTCGCCGTCGGCGCGCTTGTAGTGGACGACGGCGTAGTCGCGGGAGGACGCGGTGGGGGGCTCCGCCACGGGCGGAGTGCCGGTGGTGGACCGCGCGGTGGCACTCGCCGTACGGCCGGCGGAGTCGACGACGACGGCCTTGTAGCGCAGTGCGGTGCCGGCCGGTACGTCCTCGCCGATCGTGTGGGTGACCCGGTAGGGGGCGTGGTCGGCGGAGCCGAGGGTGCGCCATGTGCCGGTGCCGGTCTGGGCGGCGAAGACGACGCGGTTCTGGCCGCCGCCGTCGACGTCGGCGGCCAGTTCCACGGTGCCGGTGGCGCCGGCGGCGGGCGCCCGCAGGGTGAGGGACGGCTCGGTGGCGGGGGCGGCGGGCCTGCCGGTCGCCCGGAGGACGATCGCCGAGCCGGCCGGGACGGTGACGGTGAGCTTGCGGTCGGCGCCGGACCTCGCGTCGGACTCGGTGCCGTACAGGGCGCGGAAGGTCCGGTCGGCCGAGCCGGTCGGGAAGGTGGCGGTGCGTGCCTCGCCGGCGTTGTTGAAGGCGACCACGTACTCGGTGCCGGACGCGGTGTCGGTGCGGGAGAACGCGTAGACGCCCGGGCCGTCGGCCGCGTGGCGTTCGGTCTGGACGCCGTCGGCGAGGGCGGGGTGGGCCTTGCGGAGCTGGGCGAGGGCGCTGATCCGCCGGTAGAGGGGCGCACTCGGGTCGTAGGAGTCGTCGGCGTGGGTGCTGCCGGTGCCGAGCTTGTCGTCGTCGAGGTAGTCCGGGACCCGGGAGGCGAACATCGTCTGCCGGGCGTCCTTGTCGCCTCCGGCGCCGGTGAAGCCCTGCTCGTCGCCGTAGTAGATCACCGGGTTGCCGCGGCTGAGGAACATCAGCTCGTTGGCCAGCCGGGCCTTCTTCAGCAGTTCGGCGTCGCCGGCACCGGGGTCGTCCTGCTCGAGGAAGGTGCCGATGCGGCCCATGTCGTGGTTGCCGAGGAAGGTGACCTGCTCGTACGCGTTGGCCTTGTCGGTCGTGTACTTGTAGTCGTCCGCGAAGACGGAGGCCAGCTTCTTCGCGCTGCCGCCCTGGGAGGCGTACGCGCGGGCCGCGTCCTGGAACGGGAAGTCGAGCGTGGAGTCGAGCCGGCCCTCGGTGACGTAGGGGGCGGTGACGGACGTGTCGGCCGAGAACACCTCGCCGAACATGAAGAAGTCGTCGCGGCCCCGCTGGGCCGCGTAGGCGTCCAGCGCCGTGGCCCACTGGGTCCAGAACCCCATGTCGACGTGCTTCACGGTGTCGATCCGGAAGCCGTCGATGCCGAAGTCCCGCACCCACCGCTGGTAGATCCTCTCCATGCCCTCGACGACCTCGGGACGCTCGGTCCACAGGTCGTCGAGACCGGAGAAGTCGCCGTAGGTGGTCGACTCGCCGGCCCAGGTGGAGTCACCGCGGTTGTGGTACATCGCCGGGTCGTTGAGCCAGGACGGGACCTTGAGGTTCCGCTTGGCGGCCGGGACGACCGGCGTGCGCGGGAAGGAGTCCTCGTCGACCTCGGGGAAGTCCCGCTCGCCGCCGGCGTGGTCGGCGTCGTCGAACGGCCGGCCGTCCGCGGTCAGATACGGGAACGCGCCCTTGGAGAGGTAGTCGTAGGTCTTCTCCCGGTGGTCGACGACGTCCGCGGTGTGGTTGGTGATGACGTCGAAAAAGACCTTCATGCCCTTGGCGTGGGCCTTGTCGATGAGGGTCTCCAGGTCGGCGTTGGTGCCGAAGTGCGGGTCGACCCGGGTGAAGTCGGTGATCCAGTAGCCGTGGTAGCCGGCCGAGGCGTCCGCTCCCTCGCCCTGCACGGGCTGGTTCTTGAAGATCGGGGCCAGCCAGATGGCGGTGGTGCCGAGACCCTTGATGTAGTCGAGCTTCCGGGTCAGGCCCTTGAGGTCGCCGCCCTGGTAGAAGCCCTTGTCGGTGGGGTCGTAGCCGGTGGTCAGGCGTGAACCGGTCAGTCCGCCGCGGTCGTTGGCGCGGTCGCCGTTGGCGAACCGGTCCGGCAGGACGAAGTAGAACTGCTCGCGGGTGAGGTCGTGCCGGGCGGGCTCGGCGGCGAGTCTCGCGTCGGAGGGCGGTGGCGGCGGGCTGTCGGCCCGCGCGGCCGGCGGCTGGAGCAGGGTGGCGGCCAGCGCGGCGACGGTGACGGCCGCGATCCGTCCGGCGTGGGCGGTTCGGCGCCTGCGGGGCGCCGGCCATCTCGGTATCACGAGCATGAACTCCTTGCGATTGCGGCTCAATCGGGTCCGACCCCTGCGCCACGGCACGGCTCTCCGCCGGGCGTCCGCGTGACGGTATCGCCGGGGAAAGGCTTACAGCAAGACTTCTGCAACTGTCGGAAAGTACTTTCATCGGCGGCCGCATGACGGCCCCTCATGAACCCTCCGGCGTCGCCCGTCGGGCGGGGGGAGGGGCCGGCCTGCCCCGGCCGGCCCCTCCCCCGCGCCGGTTCAGCAGCCGGACTTGCCGGCGTACACCGCGAGCGCGGTGTTGGCGCCGAGGGTGGCCGTGAGCTGGCCGGAGCCGTTCACGGTGACCGTGCTGTTGTTCTGCACGTTGCAGTACGTCCCCGCGGGCAGCGAGGTCTGATAGGTGCGGGTCAGCGAGCCGGACTCGTGGTTGATGGCCACGAAGCCCTTGTTGCCGCGGCCGAAGGCGATGGCGTCGCCGCCGTTGTCCCACCAGTTGGTGACCGCCGCGCCCCGGGTGGCGTTGCGGAAGGCGACCATGCGCTGGATCTCCGGCCAGGCGTGCTGGCACTTCCAGCCGTTCTGCCAGCAGGCGTCGACCCGGCCGCCGTTCGGCGGGCCGGCGTCGTGGTCGGAGAACTCGTAGCCGGAGTTGATGTCCGGGGCGCCGTAGGGCCAGGCCAGCATGAAGACGTTGGCGAGGGTGTAGTTGGCGTTGTCCTTGTAGCTGAGCGTGGAGCCGTTGCGTTCGGTGTCGTGGTTGTCGACGAAGACGCCCGCGACCCCGCCGCTCATGTAGCCCCAGCCCTCGCCGTAGTTTCTGAGGTAGGCCAGGTTCTCGTTGTTGAAGACCCGCTTGAGGTCGTAGGCGTAGCGGAACTCCTGGACGTCGCCGTTTCCGGTGTACTCCGTCGGCTGGACGGCCTCGCCGGCGCCGTGGATGACCTCCTGCTTCCAGTAGGCCGACGGGTTGCTCAGCCGGGACTTGATGTTGGCGAGGTCGGCGGACGGCATGTGCTTGGCCGCGTCGATCCGGAAGCCGTCGACGCCCAGCGAGAGCAGGTCGTTCATGTAGCCGGCGATGGCGCCGCGGACGTAGTCCTCGCCGGTGTCCAGGTCGGCGAGGCCGACGAGTTCGCAGTGCTGGACGTTCCAGCGGTCCTGGTAGTTGGAGATCTGGGCGGTGCAGTCGTCGAAGTCGAAGGACGAGTACAGGCCCGGGTAGTTGTACTTCGTGTACGACGAGCCGCCGGTGCCGGTGCCGTTGCCCGCGGACATGTGGTTGATGACGGTGTCGACGACGACCTTCACACCGGCCGCGTGACAGGTGTTCACCATGTTCCGGAAGGCCGTGCGGTCGCCCAGCCGGCCCGCGATCCGGTAGCTCACGGGCTGGTACGACGTCCACCACTGGCCGCCCTGTATGTGCTCGGCCGGCGGGGAGACCTGCACATATCCGTAACCGGCGGGGCCGAGGCTGTTGGTGCACTCACGGGCGACCGAGGCGAAGTTCCATTCGAAGAGGACGGCCGTGACGTCCTTGGTGCCGGGCGGGGAGGCCTCGGCTGCGGTTGGGTTCATGACAAGAGCGGCGGTCGCGAGGGCGGCGGCCGCGGAGAGGGTTCTGCGTGCCATGTGGGGTTCCTTCTCCGTTGAAGGCTCTTGCTGAAATCTTTCAGCCATCTTGCGGTGACGCAGATGTTAAAGGCCCGCCACCCGAAAGGGCAGCGGGCCGTGCGAACTTCAATGAAAAAACTTGCGAGGGACCGTCAGGCCGCCGTGCGCGGGCGGCCGTCGGCCGGCCCTCAGGCGGTCGTCCACCACACGGTCGTGTCGGCGGGCACCTTCACCTCGCCGTCCGCCTCGGTCACCTCACCGCTGGCCAGCAGCATCCGGCCGTACGCCGGCGCCGTCGTCGACTCGCCCGTGGTGTTCGTGACGCAGACGAACTCCCCGCGCCGGAAGGCGAGGACGCCCTCGGGCGCCTTCAGCCACTCCACCGAGTCGCCCGCGCCGAGGTCGGGCTGGGCGCGCCGCACCGCGAGCGCGCCGCGGTACAGCTCCAGCGTCGAATCCGGCTCGCCCTGCTGGGCCTCGACGCTCAGCTCCGCCCAGCCGGACGGCTGGGGCAGCCAGCTGCCGCCGTCGCCGAAGCCGTACGACGGTCCCGTGCGGGTCCAGGGGATCGGCACCCGGCAGCCGTCTCGGAAGCCGTCCTGGCCCTCGCCGCGGAAGTACGCGGGGTCCTGGCGCACGTCGTCCGGCAGGTCGACGACGTCCGGCAGGCCGAGTTCCTCGCCCTGGTAGACGTACGCCGAGCCGGGCAGCGCCAGCATCAGCAGGCTCGCGGCCCGCGCCCGCCGCAGACCGAGCTGCCGGTCGCCCGCGGTGCGGATCTGGGTACCGAGGCCCGGCGGGTTGGCGAAGCGGGTGGCGTGCCGGGTGACGTCGTGGTTCGACAGCACCCAGGTGGCGGGGGCGCCGACCGGACCCATCGCCGACAGCGTGCGGTCGATGACGGCGCGCAGTTCCTCGGCGTCCCACTCGGTGCTCAGGTACTGGAAGTTGAACGCCTGGTGCAGCTCGTCCGGGCGGACGTAGTTGGCGGTGCGCTCGACGGTCGGGGTCCAGGCCTCGGCCACGAAGATGCGCTCGCCCGCGTACTCGTCGAGGACGGTGCGCCACTGGCGGTAGATGGCGTGCACGCCGTCCTGGTCGAAGAACGGCATGACATCGTTGCCCAGCAGCTTCAGCTGGTCGTGGGAGCCGAGGTCCGGCAGGCCCTCGGCCTTGACCAGACCGTGGGCGACGTCGATACGGAAGCCGTCCACGCCGATGTCGAGCCAGAAGCGCAGGATGGAGCGGAACTCGTCCCCCACGGCCGGGTGGTCCCAGTTGAAGTCGGGCTGCTCGGGCGCGAAGAGGTGCAGGTACCACTCGCCGTCCTCGACGCGGGTCCAGGCGGGGCCGCCGAAGATGGACTCCCAGTCGTTTGGCGGCAGTTCGCCGTTCTCCCCCTTGCCGGGGCGGAAGTGGTACCGCTCGCGCAGCGGGGAGCCGGGACCCTCCCGCAGGGCCCGCTTGAACCACTCGTGCTGGTCGGAGGAGTGGTTCGGGACGAGGTCGACGATGATGCGCAGGCCGAGCTCGTGCGCCTCGCGGATCAGCGCGTCGGCGTCGAGCAGGTTGCCGAACATCGGGTCGACGGCGCGGTAGTCGGCGACGTCGTAGCCGGCGTCGGCCTGCGGCGAGGCGTAGAAGGGGCTGAGCCACACGGCGTCCACGCCGAGGTCGCGCAGGTAGGGGAGTCTGGAGCGTACGCCGGCCAGGTCGCCCATGCCGTCGCCGTTGCCGTCGGCGAAGCTGCGCGGATAGACCTGGTAGATGACCGCGTCGCGCCACCAGTCGCGGCGCTTGGCGACGGTGGCCACGGCGGAGGTTACGGCCGGGTCGGTGGAGTGCTGGCTCATGGCGTCCTTGAGGCGAGGCGGTCCCTCGCGCGAACGGTGCCGGCGGCGAGGGAGGAGTCTGTGTCGTGGGGGGTACGGGTGGCGGGTGACGAGGCGGCCGCGGTGCCGGCGGGGTCTTGGGTCTCCCCTTCGGGGGAGGACACCGCGGCCGCCACCCGCGCGGCGGGGCGCGGGAGTCGGGTGGGCTCAGCCCTTCGTGCCGCCTGAGGTCAGGCCGGTGACGAGGTTCTTCTGCACGAGGTAGAAGAAGGCGGAGACGGGTATCGCGATCAGCACCGCGGTCGCGGCCATCAGATTGCGCTGGGCGTCGTGCTCGCTGATGAAGCTCTGCAGACCGACGGCGAAGGTGTACTTCTCGTCGTCCAGCAGGAACGTGGTGGCGAAGGCGACCTCGCCGAAGGCCGTGATGAAGCTGTAGAACGCGGCCACCGCGAGACCCGGCCGGGCGAGCGGCAGGATCAGGCGCACGAAGGTGCCGAAGGGGGACAGTCCGTCGACCCGGCCGGCCTCGTCGATCTCGAACGGGATGGTGTCGAAGTAGCCCTTCATCAGCCAGGCGCAGTACGGCACGGCGGTGGAGCAGTAGACCAGGATCAGGCCGAAGTAGGTGTCGATGAGCTGGAGCTCCGACAGGATCTGGTACATCGGCACCATCAGGACCGCCACCGGGAACATCTGGGTGACCAGCAGCACCCACATGAACTTCTTGTAGCCGGGGAAGCGCATGCGGGAGACCGCGTAGCCGGTGGTCGCGGCGATGAGCACGCCGATGACCGTGGTGCCCAGGGAGACGATCAGCGAGCTCTGGAGCCAGTCGAAGAAGTTGGTCTCCTGGAGCACGAACGTGTAGTTGTCGAAGGTCATCTTCGACCAGATGCGCTCGGGGTGCAGATAGTCGTCCTTGTCCGGCCCGAGGGACAGGAAGACCAGCCAGGCGATCGGGAACAGCGCGATCAGGCTCGCGACCGTCAGGGTGCCGTGCGCGGCCAGCGTTCCGAGGAGGCCGCGCTTGCCGCGCGCCCGCGCCGCGGGCGGCGGGGTCTTCGCCGCACGGCCCGACGAACCCCTGACTGCGGTCGACGTGTCCAGGTCGAGGGTACTCATGAGGGCTCCCGCCTCAGATCGCGAGCTGCTGGTCATTGCGGTTCAGCCAGCGGCGGTAGAAGGAGGTGAAGACGATCAGGATGGCCAGCAGCAGGATGCCGTAGGCGGCGGACTGAGCGAAGTCACGCGGCTGCTGTCCGAAGCCCAGGTAATACGCCCAGGTGACAAGAATCTGGGCATCCGGGGCAGTGCTGCCGAACAACAGGAAGATCACGGCGAACTGGTTGAAGGTCCAGATCACGCCGAGCAGGACGACGGTGGAGCTGACCGAGCGCAGGCCGGGCAGGGTGACGTAGCGGAACCGCTGCCAGGCGTTCGCGCCGTCCATCTCGGCCGCCTCGTACAGCGTGGTGTCGATCGACTGCAGGCCGCCGAGCAGCGAGACCATCATGAACGGCACACCGCACCAGGTGTTGACCATGATCGCGGCGAACCGCTGCCAGAAGGTGTCCTCCAGCCACAGCGGCGTCGGCAGGTGCAGCGTCTCCAGGGCGGCGTTGATGACACCGCCGTCGGCGAGCATGAAGCGCCAGCCGAAGACGGTGACGAAGGTGGGCACCGCCCAGGGCAGCACCATGATCAGCCGGTACACCGTGCGGCCGCGCAGCTGCTGGTTGAGCAGCAGGGCGAGGCCGAGGCCGATGGTGTAGTGCAGGGCGACACAGGCGCCCGTCCACACGATCGTCCAGATGAAGTGGGACCAGAACCGGTCGTAGGCGGTCTCGCCCCACAGGATGTCGGCGTAGTTGTCGAGGCCGATGAACTTGTAGGTGGCCTCGATCTCGTTGACGCCGATGGTGCGGGCCGTGTTGAGGCTGTTGGCGTCGGTGAGGGTCAGGTAGAAGCCGTACGCGAGCGGGTACAGCACGAGGACACCGAGCACGAGGACCACGGGCGCGATCATCGCGTAGGCGTACCAGTACTTCTGGTAACTGCGCTTCAGGCGCTGGCCCAGTCCGGGCCGGGGCCCGTGGTCACCGCGGCGTTTGCCGGTCGCGCGGTCGATGGCGACTGTCATGGTTCGACACCTTCTGGGGGTTCAAGGGGTACGGCCCGCCGCGGGGCCTGTCCTACGACGCACAGGCCGACGGCCGCCGGATCCTTCCCCCCCCCGCGGGTCAGGAGGATCCGACGGCCGGTCGGGGTCACTTGCCGAAGTCCGGCACCAGCTTGGCCATCGCGGTCTCGGCGCTCTTCAGCCCCTCGTCCAGGGACTCCTTGCCACCGGCGATCTTGGGCAGTTCCTCGTCGAGCGGACCCCACAGCGAGCTGTACTCCGGCAGCGCGGGACGCGGCTGGGCGGCGGGCAGCACACCCTGGTAGCCGGCGATGCCCGGGTCGGCCTTGACCTGCGCGGTGTAGGCGTCGTCGCGGGTCGGCAGCGTGGAGTTCTTCAGCGCGATGGTCTCCTGGGCCTTCGCCGAGGTCATGAAGTTCACGAACTTCAGCGCGGCCTTCTGGTGCGCCTCGTCGGAACCGGCGTAGACGGCGAGGTTGTGACCGCCCGTCGGGGCGCCCGCCTGGCCGCTGGAGCCGGCCGGGACGGTGGCGATCCCGAGGTTCTCCTTCTCCTTGAACGCGGAGCCCTTGTAGAAGTTGGTGATCTCCCAGGGGCCCTGGATGATCGAGGCGACCTCGCCGTTGACGAACGCGTCCTGGATGTGGGCGTAGGCGTCGGCGGTGGTGTCGGCCTTGTGCAGGCCCTTGCCCTCGAACAGGCTCAGCCAGGTCTCGTAGCCCTTCTTGGCCTCGGCCGAGGTCACGGTGAGCTTCTTGGCCTCGGCGTCGACGGTGTCGGTGCCCTCGCCGTGGAGGAACGACTGGGCGTAGTAGGCCTGGGTGGAGCCCCAGTACCCGTCGACGCCGGTCTTCTCCTTGATGGTGGCGGCGGCCTTCCTCAGGTCGTCCCACGTCTTCGGGGCCTCGACGCCGGCCTTCTCGAAGAGGTTCTTGTTGTAGACCAGCGCGAGGGTGTCCGTGGTGAACGGGACGCCGTACGTCTTGCCCTCGAACTTGGCCTGCTCGATCAGGCTGGGCTGGAACTTGTCCTGCTCGGCCAGGGCCTCCGTGCCGTCCAGCGGCAGGAAGAAGCCCTTCTTCGCGAACGCCGGGGTCCAGCCGACCTCGGAGCGCAGCACGTCCGGGGCGCCCTTGGAGCCGGCGGCCGTGTCGAACTTGTTCTGCGCCTGGTCGAAGGGCACGTTGACGTACTTGACCTTGATGTCCTTGTTGGCGGCCTCGAACTCCTTGACCAAGGCCTGGTACGTCGGTGCCTCATTGGTGGCGTTGGAGGTGTCCCACCAGGTGAGGGTGACCGGACCGTCGGCCTTGTCGCCGCTGTCGCCGTCTCCGCCGCAGGCCGTCGCCGCGAGGGCGAGGGACGCCACCAGCGCGGTGGCCGCTATGCCACGCCGCATGAGTTCTCCTTGAGGGTGAAAGCCCGTGTGCTACAGGTGGCGGTCCCGTCCGCCGCCCCTGTGACTTGCCGACTGCGCCGTTGCGGCCGCCGGGCGACGTGAACGTAACAGCGCTGTAAGCGTTGCGAAAGACCTTGCAGAAAAAAAGTGCAAGAGATCACCGAAGTTATCCGTGCGTGACCTCTCATGCGCCATCCTGAGACCGCTACCTACCGCTACTGAGCGGGGACGGACGTAGTTGTGCAAGACTCTGCAAGCTCTTGCCAGACGTTTCACGAGGGGACGCGATGACGCAGCAACCCGCAACGGGCCGGCCAACCGCCCGCGCCCGGCGTCCGATTGGTGTGCAAGGCGACATACGGCCGGTACAGTCCCACCCTGTGACCACACGGCTTGCCGACATCGCTGCTCAGGCGGGGGTGAGCGAAGCGACCGTCAGCCGCGTCCTCAACGGGAAGCCCGGCGTCGCCGCCACCACCCGCCAGTCCGTGCTGGCCGCACTGGACGTCCTCGGCTACGAACGACCGGTACGGCTCCGACAGCGCAGTGCCGGCCTGGTCGGCCTGATCACGCCGGAGCTGGAGAACCCGATATTCCCGGCGCTGGCCCAGGTCATCGGCCAAGCGCTGACCCGGCAGGGCTACACACCGGTCCTCGCCACCCAGACCCCCGGCGGCTCGACCGAGGACGAGCTGACCGAGATGCTGGTCGACCGCGGTGTCGCCGGCATCATCTACGTCTCCGGTCTGCACGCGGACACCACCGCCGACATGCAGCGTTACGAGCAGTTGCGCGCACAGGGCGTGCCGTTCGTGCTGGTCGACGGCTTCTCGCCCAAGGTGCAGGCGCCGTTCATCTCCCCCGACGACCGGGCCGCCATGACCCTGGCCGTCACGCACCTGGTCTCGCTGGGCCACACCCGGATCGGGCTGGCGCTCGGCCCGAAGCGCTTCGTCCCGGTGCAGCGCAAGATCGAGGGCTTCGTCCGCGCGATGCAGGACCAGCTGGGCCTGAGCGCGCAGACCGTCGAGTCCGACCTGGTGCAGCACTCGCTGTACACCCTGGAGGGCGGCCAGGCGGCCACCACGGCCCTCATCGACCGGAACTGCACGGCGGTGGTCTGCGCCAGCGACATGATGGCGCTGGGCGCGATAAGGGCGGCCCGGCAGCGCGGGCTGGAGGTCCCCAAGGACATCTCCGTGGTCGGCTTCGACGACTCCCCGCTGATCGCCTTCACCGACCCGCCGCTGACGACCGTCCGCAAGCCGGTCCCGGCCATGGGCCAGGCCGCCGTGCGCACCCTGCTGGAGGAGATCGGCGGGACGCCCGCGCCGCACAGCGAGTTCGTGTTCATGCCGGAGCTGGTGGTACGCGGTTCGACCGCTTCCGCGCCCGGCGAGCGGAATCGTCCCTGAGGCGGAGAACCGCCGAACACCGTAGTGCCCGGGTACGAGACGTATGTCCACCCCGGGCGTAGAACGTGCGTGCCCAACCCGACCAGGGGATGATCGGAGCCGGAACGCTTTTCTGGCAAACTCTGTGCCCATGGGTGAGACGACCGTGACGACACTGGAAGGCCAAGAGGAGGCCGTTCCCCCGCCCGTCGCGGACGACAAGCGCCGGGGGGTGCTCAGCCGACTGCGCGCGCCGCGCCGGCCGCGACTGTGGTTCGAGATCCTGCTGATCGCGGTGAGTTACTGGACGTACTCGCTGATCCGCAACGCGGTCCCGGAGCAGCGCACCGAGGCGCTGCGCAACGCGGACTGGATCTGGCAGGCCGAGCAGCATCTCGGCATCGCCGTCGAACTGTCGGTCAACCATGCCGTGAACTCGGTGACTTGGCTCATCGTCGGCATGAACTACTACTACGCGACGCTGCACTTCGTGGTGACGCTGGGTGTGCTGGTGTGGCTGTACCGCAGCCATCCGGGGCGCTACGCGGCGACCCGCACGGTCCTCTTCGCGACGACGGGCGTGGCCCTGGTGGGGTACTACCTGTACCCGCTGGCGCCGCCGCGGCTGATGAACGGCGCCGACTTCATCGACACGGTCATGATCCACCAGACGTGGGGCTCGATGGCCTCCGGCGACCTGAAGAACATGTCGAACCAGTACGCCGCCATGCCGTCCATGCACATCGGCTGGTCCGTGTGGTGCGGACTGACGATCTTCGCCCTGGCGTCCGTTCCCTGGGTGCGGGTGCTGGGCCTGCTGTACCCGACGGCCACCCTGGTGGTGATCGTCGCCACCGCCAACCACTTCTGGCTGGACGCGGTCGGCGGTGTCCTGTGCCTGGCCTTCGGCTACGGGCTGGCGCGGGTCTGGTACGGATCGATGCCGTACGCGCTGCCCCGCGGGGTCGGCGGCCCCCCGGAGAAGTCCCGCACGGGCGAGGTGCCCGGCCCCCGCACCGGGGCTCACGTGTCGTAGAACAGCGCTTCCACCACGGTCCGGGCGCGGCGCGCCGTACGGCGGTAGGCGTCCAGCATGTCGCCCACGTGGCCCGGCCCGTACCCGAGGTAACGTCCCACGGCGGCCAGTTCGCGGGCGTCCGAGGGGAAGGTGTCCCCGGCACGTCCGCGCACCAGCATCACGGCGTTGCGCACCCGGGTGGCCAGCACCCACGCCTCGTCGAGGATCGCCGCGTCCTCGGCGGACACCAGCCCGGCCGCGTGCGCCGCGGCCAGTCCCTCGCGGGTACGGGTGGTGCGCAGCCCGGCCTCCCGCGACCCGTGGCGCATCTGGAGCAGCTGCACGGTCCACTCCACGTCGGACAGTCCGCCCGGCCCGAGCTTGGTGTGCAGCTTGGGGTCGGCGCCGCGCGGCAGCCGCTCCGACTCCATCCGCGCCTTCAGCCGCCGGATCTCCCGCACGGCCTCCTCCACGAGCCCGCCCCGCGGGTACCGCAGCGGGTCGACCAGCTCGATGAACCGGCGCCCCAGGTCCTCGTCGCCGGCCACCGGTTCGGCCCTCAGCAGCGCCTGCGACTCCCACACCAGGGACCAGCGGCGGTAGTACGCCTCGTACGACTTCAGGGTCCGCACCAGCGGGCCCGACTTGCCCTCCGGCCGCAGATCGGCGTCGATCAGCAGCGGCGGATCCGCGCTCGGGATCTGGAGCAGGCGCCGCATCTCGGCGACGACCCGGCCCGCGGCGTCGGCGGCCTCCCGTTCCTCGACCCCGTCCCGCGGCTCGTGCACGAACAGCACGTCCGCGTCGGAGCCGTAGCCCAGCTCGTGCCCGCCGAAGCGGCCCATGCCGATCACCGCGAACCGGGTCGGCAGGGTGTCCCCCCAGCCCTCCCTGACCACCGCGCGCAGCGTGCCGGCCAGCGTCGCCGCCGTCAGGTCGGACACCGCGCCGCCGACCCGGTCCACCACCGCGCCCTGGTCGGCCTCGACCGGCCGCGCCTCGGTGCCGTAGGAGCCGACGATGTCGGCGGCGGCGGTACGGAACAGCTCCCGGCGCCGGACGCCGCGGGCCGCCGTGACCGCCTGCTCGCCGTTGTCGGCGCGGCCGACCGCCGCGATGACCTCCTGCTCCAGATGCGCGCGGGACCGCGGCTGGAGCCCGCCGCCCTCGCCGTCGCCGAGCAGCGCCACCGCTTCCGGGGCCCGCATCAGCAGGTCGGGGGCGAGCCGCCCGGCGGACAGCACCCGGGCGAGGTTCTGCGCCGCCGCGCCCTCGTCCCGCAGCAGCCGCAGGTACCAGGGCGTCTTGCCCAGCGCGTCCGACACGTTGCGGAAGTTGAGCAGACCGGCGTCCGGGTCGGCGGAGTCGGCGAACCAGCCGAGCAGCACCGGCAGCAGGGTGCGCTGGATGGCGGCCTTGCGGGAGACGCCGGAGGCCAGGGCCTCCAGATGGCGCAGGGCCGCGGCGGGGTCGGCGTAGCCCAGCGCGACGAGCCGCTGGCGGGCCGCCTCGGGGCTCAGCCGCACCTCGCCCGGGGCGAGCTGGGCGACCGCGTCGAGCAGCGGCCGGTAGAAGATCTTCTCGTGCTGCCGGCGTACGACCCCTGCGTGCCGCCGCCACTCGCGGTTCAGCTCGGCGACCGGGTCCGCGCGCAGACCGAGGGAACGCCCGAGGCGCCGCTGGTCGGCCTCGTCCTCGGGGACCAGATGGGTGCGGCGCAGCCGGTAGAGCTGGATGCGGTGCTCCATGGAGCGCAGGAACCGGTACGCCTCCTCCAGTTGCGCGGCGTCCGCCCGCCCCACGTAGCCGCCCGCGGCCAGTGCCTGGAGGGCGTCCAGCGTGGTGGCGCTGCGCAGGGAGGGATCGGTCCGCCCGTGCACCAACTGGAGCAGCTGCACGGCGAATTCGACGTCCCTCAGGCCGCCGGGGCCGAGCTTCAGCTCGCGGTCGACCTCGGAGACCGGGATGTTCTCCACCACCCGGCGGCGCATCTTCTGCACGTCGGTGACGAAGTTCTCCCGCTCGGCGGCCTGCCACACCAGCGGCGCGACCGCGGCGGCGTACTCGGCGCCGAGCGCGGCGTCCCCGGCGACCGGGCGGGCCTTGAGCAGCGCCTGGAACTCCCAGGTCTTCGCCCAGCGCTGGTAGTAGGCGAGATGGCTGCTGAGCGTGCGCACCAGCGGGCCGTTGCGGCCCTCGGGGCGCAGGTTGGCGTCGACGGGCCAGATGGAGCCCTCGACGGTCGTCTCGGAGCAGATCCGCATCATGTGCGAGGCGAGCCGGGTGGCGGCACGCAGTGCCTTGTCCTCGTCGGCGCCCTCGGCGGCCTCGCCGACGAAGATGACGTCGACGTCGGAGACGTAGTTCAGCTCGTGGCCGCCGCACTTGCCCATCGCGACGACGGCGAGGCGGCACAGCGCCACGTCCTCGGGCGCGGCGGCGCCGGCCAGGGCGAGGGCCGCGCGCAGCGTCGCGGTGGCCAGGTCGGCGAGTTCGGCGGCCGTCTGGGCGAGGTCGATCGTGCCGCACACGTCGCGCGCGGCGATGGACAGCAGGCAGCGGCGGTAGGCGACGCGGAGCGCGACCGGGTCGGTCGCCTCGGCCAGACCGCGCTCGAACTCCTGTACGCCAGGGTGCAGGTCCCGCGGTTCGTAGGTGACGAGCGCCTGCCAGTCGCCGGCGTGCCGGGCGAGGTGCTCGGCGAGGGCGGCGGAGGCGCCGAGCACCCCGAGGAGGCGGTCGCGCAGCGGCTTCGACGCGGTCAGCGTGTCGAGCAGTTCGCGGCGGTCGGTGGGGGTCGGCTGGGCCTCCAGCAACCGGACCAGGCCGTCCAGCGCGAGGTCCGGGTCAGCGGTGGCACCCAGTGCGTCCAGCAGTACGGGGTCGTCGCGGACGGCGCCGAGGTCCATCGCGGACAGCAGTCGCTCGGCGGCGGCCGGATCGGTGAAGCCGTGCCGCAGCAGCCGCGTGAAGGTACTGCTTCTGCGCCCCGGCGTCATCCTCGCCCTCCCGTCAGGATCAACGTGGTACGAGCCGAGCCTAACCGGACTCCCCCGCGCAGGCTCCGATGAGTTCGGCGTGCCCGCGGAGTCCCACCGCCGAGGACCATCGGCGGGCGGTCCGTGATCACCCGTCAGCCACCGGCCCGGCTCGACGCCCGCCACAGCGGCGCATCGGCCACCGCGACCCCCGTGGGACGAGGCCGAGGCGCTGCTCGACGCGGCGGGGCGCGACCTCGTCGTGGAGGGCGGGGCGGTACGCGTCACCGACGACGCCCGGCTGCGGGCGGCGGCCGCCGCGCGGGAGGCCGAGTACGGCGATTCCCGCGCTTCGAGGTGGCGGACGGCCGCTTCCGGCACGGCACAGGTCACGCACGCGTGTAGCCGGTTATGTGTAATCGGTGGCGCCGCGTACCGTTTTCGGCTTCGGTAAGGGGAGCCGTTCAGCCAGACCCGCTGGCGATTCCCCTTGGAGGACTAGCGATGGACTTCACGCTCGAAGTGATCCCGCTGCCGGTGAGCGACATCGACCGCGCCCGCGACTTCTACCGGGACCGGGTGGGCTTCCACGTCGACATCGACCAGGAGGTCATGCCGGGCATGCGCATCGTGCAGCTGACACCCCCGGGGTCCGGCTGCTCGATCGCCCTCGGCGACAGCATCTGGGACATGACGAAGGGCGAGACCCGGCCGGAGCCCGGCTCCTACCAGGGCCTCCAACTGTGCGTCGCCGACATCAAGGCGGCCCGCGCGGAACTGGTCGAACGCGGCCTGGACGTCTCCGAGCCGGTCCAGTACACGCCCGACGACGGCGCCACGTTCATGTACTTCAAGGACCCCGACGGCAACGGCTGGTCGATCCAGGAGTACCGCCGCCGCGCCACGGAGCCCCTGCACCAGGTCCTGCGGAACCAGACGGGCGGCGGGCAGTAGGACGCAGGCGCGGGCAGGGAGTCCGCGGCCACGAGGTGTCCCCCGTTCTCATGACCAGGGCCCTCTGGAGGTGCGGCCCGCCTGAGAGGATGACGCGCACCTTCACACGAAACGGGGTCCAGCATGCTCATGCTCGGCATACTGTCGGTCGTCCTCCTGCTCCTCATCGGCGGCTGTGTCTGCGTCTTCTGGGCGGCCCGGGGCGACGCCCCGCGCTGGGCACGCGGTGTCGCCAAGGTGACGCTGCTCGGCAGCGAATTGGCCCGCAGCGCGAGCCGGAGCTCCGGCTCGCGGCGGAGCGGCGGGGACGACTAGCCGTCCGGCGCTTGCTGAGCGTCACGGGCCGCCGCTTCCGAGCCGCCCCGGCCTCGACGCGGGCGGCCCGGGGCCGGTGACAGGTCCGTGAGACGCCTCCGGGCCGGCGGTCACCTGCCGCCGGCCCGGAGCTCCGTTCGGCGGCGCTACGGCCGCTGACCCGCGCCTACAGCACCGGCAGGTTCTTGCGCAGCTCGAAGGCCGTGACCTCGCTCCGGTACTCCTCCCACTCCTGCTTCTTGTTGCGCAGGAAGAAGTCGAAGACGTGCTCGCCGAGGGTCTCGGCGACCAGGTCGCTGCGCTCCATCAGCCCGAGGGCCTCGCCGAGGTTCTGCGGGAGCGGTTCGATGCCCATCGCGCGCCGCTCCGCCTCGGAGAGCGCCCAGACGTCGTCCTCCGCGCCCGGCGGAAGCTCGTAGCCCTCCTCGATGCCCTTCAGACCGGCGGCGAGCAGGACCGCGTAGGCCAGGTAGGGGTTCGCGCCGGAGTCGATGGAGCGCACCTCGACCCGCGCGGAGCCGGTCTTGCCCGGCTTGTACATCGGGACGCGGACCAGGGCCGAGCGGTTGTTGTGGCCCCAGCAGATGTACGACGGCGCCTCGCCGCCCGCGCCGGCGGTGCGCGCGGAGCCGCCCCAGATGCGCTTGTAGGAGTTCACCCACTGGTTGGTGACCGCGGAGATCTCGGCCGCGTGCCGGAGCAGGCCGGCGATGAAGGAGCGGCCGACCTTCGACAGCTGGTACTCGGCGCCGGACTCGTAGAAGGCGTTCCGGTCGCCCTCGAACAGCGACAGGTGGGTGTGCATGCCGGAACCGGGGTGCTCGGAGAACGGCTTCGGCATGAAGGTGGCCTGGAGGTTCTGCTCCAGCGCGACCTGCTTCATGACCAGGCGGAAGGTCATCACGTTGTCCGCGGTGGACAGCGCGTCGGCGTACCGCAGGTCGATCTCCTGCTGGCCGGGGGCGCCCTCGTGGTGGGAGAACTCGACCGAGATGCCCATCGACTCCAGCATGGTGATCGCCTGGCGGCGGAAGTCCATGCCGACGTTGGTCGGGGTGTGATCGAAGTAGCCGGAGTTGTCCGCCGGGGTCGGCACCGAGCCGTCGACCGGCTTGTGCTTCAGCAGGAAGAACTCGATCTCCGGGTGGGTGTAGAAGGTGAAGCCCAGGTCGGAGGCGCGGGCCAGGGCGCGCTTGAGGACGTAGCGCGGGTCGGCGAAGGAGGGGGAGCCGTCCGGCATGAGGATGTCGCAGAACATGCGGGCGGTACCGGGCGTCTCCGCGCGCCAGGGAAGGACCTGGAAGGTCGAGGGGTCGGGCTTGGCGATCATGTCGGACTCGTAGACGCGGGCGAAGCCCTCGATGGCCGAGCCGTCGAAGCCGATGCCCTCGTCGAAGGCCTGCTCGAGCTCGGCCGGGGCCACGGCGACGGACTTCAGGAAGCCCAGCACGTCCGTGAACCACAGGCGTACGAACCGGATGTCGCGCTCCTCCAATGTGCGGAGCACGAACTCCTGCTGCTTGTCCATCTTCAGCTTCCCCATCCTTGCTGGTCAGGCCGCCTGTCTCCGGCGCACGGAAAGCGGTCGGGCACCTGAGCATCCCACCACAACAGCGTTTCGAGCGCGTTGCGGACCTTGATCGCCCGGCCGACCCCGGCCCGAACGCCTCGCGTACGGCGGGTGTACGGCTCTGCCGCCCATCTTGCCTGCTCGCACCGACATCCGTAATGCCCGGCCGACGCCGGGGCGCGGACGGCTCCGGCACCCGCCGGGGGCCCGTCGCGGGCGGTCCGCCGGCCCGCGTCGATCGGGCCATTCCTGTGCCCTCTCTTCGAGATCGTGAACCTCCCCCCTTACGATCAGCGAACCCGACCGTCCTCCGTTCCCCCAGAAGGGCCAGCCCCATGGGTTCCGCCAAGAAGCAGAACAGTGCGGCGCGCAAGGCGCGCATAGAGGAGATGCGGCGCGCCGAGCGATCTCGCGAGCGCCGCAACCGCATCCTCACCATCACGGCCAGTGCGGTGGTCGTCGCCGGCCTCGTCGTCGGTGGTGTCGTCCTGGTCCGGACACAGTCCGACTCGGGCGCCGCGGCGAGCGACTCCAAGAACCCCGGGAAGCTGGTCGCGGGCGCGGACGGGGTGAGCACCTGGAAGGGCGAGCTCTCCCGCAACCACGTCGCCGAGAACGTCGCCTACCCCGTGGAGCCCCCGGTCGGCGGCGACCACCACCAGGCGTGGATGAACTGCAACGGAAACGTCTACACCGACGAGATCCCCGATGTGAACGCCGTCCACTCCCTGGAGCACGGCGCGGTCTGGGTGACGTACACGAGCAAGGCGCAGAAGGCCGACGTGGACGCGCTGGCGGCGAAGGTGAAGAAGACGCCGTACACGCTGATGAGCCCGGACGAGAAGCAGAAGGATCCGATCATGCTGACGGCGTGGGGCCATCAGCGGGCGGTGACCGGCGCGGACGACCCGAACATCGACAAGTTCTTCGAGAAGTACGTCCAGGGTGAGCAGACCCCCGAGCCGGGCGCAGCCTGCACGGGCGGGCTGTCGAAGTGAGGCGCTCGCAGGCCGGCTGGATCGCGGGAGCGGCCGCGGCGGTGTTCCTCACGATCGGCGGGATCACGTACGCCGTCGCCGAGGACGGCCGCTCGGACGCCGCCGTGCCCGCGGCCGACTCCGCCGACGCGGGCTTCGCCCGTGACATGGCGGTGCACCATCAGCAGGCCGTGGAGATGTCGTACATCGTGCGCGACCGCACCGACGACGAGGACGTGCGGCGGCTCGCCTACGACATCGCGCAGACCCAGGCCAACCAGCGCGGCATGATGCTGGGCTGGCTGGACCTGTGGGCGCTGCCGAAGGTGTCGTCGGAGCCGATGGCCTGGATGGGCATGGGCGGCATGGCGGCCGGCGAGGACGGCGCGCTGATGCCGGGGATGGCCACCGACACCGAGATGGACAAGCTCGCGAAGCTGGACGGCGAGGAGGCCGAGGTCTTCTTCCTCCAGCTGATGACGGACCATCACAAGGGCGGCATCCACATGGCCCAGAGCTGTGTGCAGCAGTGCAGGGTCGATGTGGAGAAGCGGCTGGCCCAGGGGATGGTCGACGCGCAGCAGTCGGAGATCGGCCTGATGGCGGACCTGCTGAAGCAGCGGGGCGCCGCGCCGCGGTGACCCCCGCCCGCCCCGCGCACCCGCGCGGGGCGGGCCCGGACGCGGGGCGGCGCGGGACACCCCCGCCCCGTGTGCGCGGCCCCTTCCGCGTGGGGTGCCCCACACCCCTCGGGACCCCATCGCGTCGCTCTGACGATTACACTGGTTCCGTGCCTCAACTACGCCTCGCCCTGAACCAGATCGACTCGCGTGTCGGCGACCTCGCCGGGAACGCCGAGTCGATCCTCCGCCGGACCCGGCACTCCGCCGAGCAGGGAGCGCATCTCGTGGCGTTCCCGGAGATGGTGCTGACCGGGTATCCCGTCGAGGACCTGGCCCTGCGCTCCTCCTTCGTCGAGGCGTCCCGGACGGCCCTGCGCTCGCTGGCCGCGCGGCTCGCCGAGGAGGGCTTCGGCCGGCTCCCGGTGATCGTCGGCTACCTCGACCGCAGCGAGACCGCCCAGCCCAGGTACGGCCAGCCGGCCGGCGCCCCGCAAAACGCGGCGGCGGTGCTGTACGACGGCGAGGTGGCGCTCACCTTCGCCAAGCACCACCTGCCGAACTACGGCGTCTTCGACGAGTTCCGCTATTTCGTCCCCGGCGACACCATGCCGGTCGTGCGGGTGCACGGCGTCGACGTGGCGCTGGCCATCTGCGAGGACCTGTGGCAGGACGGCGGCCGGGTGCCGGCGGCGCGGTCGGCGCGGGCCGGGCTGCTGCTGTCCGTCAACGCCTCGCCGTACGAGCGCGACAAGGACGACACCCGCCTGGAGCTGGTGCGCAAGCGCGCCCAGGAGGCCGGCTGCACCACCGCCTACCTCGCCATGATGGGCGGGCAGGACGAGCTGGTCTTCGACGGCGACTCGATCGTCGTCGACCGGGACGGGGAGGTCGTTGCGCGGGCGCCGCAGTTCTCCGAGAGCTGCGTGGTGCTCGACCTGGACCTGCCCGCGGCCGTCGCCGACGCCCCGACGGGCGTGGTGGACGACGGGCTGCGGATCGACCGCCTGGTGCTGTCCGAGGAGCCCCTGCCGGCGTACCCGGCGGAGCGGACCGGCGGATACGCCGAGCGCCTGGAGGACGCCGAGGAGGTGTACTCGGCGCTGGTGGTGGGTCTGCGGGCGTACGTCGCGAAGAACGGCTTCGAGTCGGTGCTGATCGGCCTGTCCGGCGGGATCGACTCGGCGCTGGTCGCGGCGATCGCCTGCGACGCCGTCGGCGCGCGGAACGTGTACGGCGTGTCCATGCCGTCGAAGTACTCCTCCGACCACTCCAAGGACGACGCGGCGGAGCTGGCCCGGCGGACCGGGCTGAACTTCCGCACCGTCCCGATCGAGCCGATGTTCGACGCGTACATGGGGTCGCTGGGTCTGACCGGGCTGGCGGAGGAGAACCTCCAGTCCCGGCTGCGCGGCACGATGCTGATGGCCGTCTCCAACCAGGAGGGCCACATCGTGCTGGCCCCGGGCAACAAGTCGGAGCTGGCGGTCGGCTACTCGACGCTGTACGGCGACTCGGTGGGCGCCTACGGGCCGATCAAGGACCTGTACAAAACGTCGGTGTTCCGGCTCGCCGAGTGGCGCAACCGGGCGGCGGCGGAGCGGGGCGAGACCCCGCCGATCCCGGAGAACTCCCTGACCAAGCCCCCGAGCGCCGAGCTGCGCCCGGGGCAGGTGGACACCGACTCCCTGCCGGACTACCCGGTGCTGGACGCGATCCTCGAACGGTACGTCGACCGGGACGAGGGCGCCGACGTGATCGTCGCCGCCGGGTTCGACCGGGAGCTGGTCACCCGCACCCTGCGCATGGTGGACACCGCCGAGTACAAGCGCCGGCAGTACCCGCCGGGCACGAAGATCTCCCCCAAGGGGTTCGGCAAGGACCGCCGGCTGCCGATCACCAACGGATGGCGGGAGACGGCCTGACAGCGGTGAGGGGCGCCAGGTGATCACCTGGCGCCCCTTTCGTTCGCGCGGTGCGCGCTGCCTGCCCGGCGGCCGTCAGTGGTGAGCCGTCAGCCGGACACGGTCTCGGAGGCCTGCGGCACATGCCCGGCCACCAGACGCTCACGCCCGGTCCGCGGGGCGGCGGCGCGGCGCCGGTCCACCGCGTAGGCGGTGCCGGCCATCGCCAGGCCGAGGAGCGCGAGGCCCGCGCCGGCCGTCGCCGGCGACGTGGTGCCGAAGCCGGCGGCCAGGGCGAGCCCGCCGACCCAGGCGCCGCCCGCGTTGGCCAGGTTGAACGCGGCCTGGTTGGCGGAGGAGGCCAGCGACGGGGCGGCGGAGGCCCGTTCCAGGACCATCAGCAGCAGCGGCGAGCCGGTGACGAAGGCCGCCGTGCCGAGCAGGACCACGGCGAGCGCGGCGCTCCACTGGGCCGACATGAGCACCGGGTACAGCCCGAGGACGAGCACCAGCGAGGCCATGCCGCCGAAGAGGGTGCCCCGCATGGAGCGGTCGGCGAGGCGGCCGCCCAGCAGGTTGCCGGCGGTCGCGCCGACGCCGAACAGCGCCAGCAGCAGCGTCACGCTGGTGTCGGCGTACCCGGCGGAGTCGGTGAGCATCGGCGTGATGTAGCTGTACGCGGCGAACAGCGCGCCGAAGCCGGCGACGGTGGTGCCGAGGGCGAGCCACACGGGCAGCGAGCGCAGGGCGGCCAGTTCCCCGCGCAGGCCGGTGGCGGCGGCGTGACCGTGGTCGTGCGGGACCAGCAGGGCCAGTGCGGCGACGGCGGCCACGCCGATCACGCTGACCCCGAGGAAGGTCACCCGCCAGCCGAAGTGCTGGCCGGTGAGGGTGGCGGCCGGGACGCCCACGATGTTGGCGACCGTGAGGCCGAGGAACATCAGGGACACCGAGCGTGCCTTGCGCTCCGGCGCCACCATGGTGGCGGCGACGACGGCGCCGACGCCGAAGAAGGCGCCGTGCGGCAGTCCGCTCAGGAAGCGGGCGGCCAGCAGCCACTGGTGGTCGGGGGCGAGCGCGGACAGCGCGTTGCCCACCACGAACAGGACCATCAGTCCGATCAGGACGGTTCGGCGGGGCATGCGCGCGGTGACCGCGGCCAGCAGCGGGGCGCCGATGACGACGCCGAGCGCGTACGCGGAGACCAGATGGCCGGCGGCGGGGATCGAGACGTGCAGGTCGTCCGCGACCTCGGACAGCAGCCCCATCATCACGAACTCGGTGGTACCTATGCCGAAGGCGGCCACGGCGAGGGCGAGCAGGGCCAAGGGCATGAAAGGCCTTTCAGAGCGAAGTTCCGCGGACTTTATGTTCATCCTCGGAACAAAGTCTGCCAGGCTCAGTATTCCGACAGGTTAAGCCCGGGTTGCGACGGCCCTGCCGCCACCCCTCAGGACGACGGGTCCATCTTCACCCGCGCCGCCACCGGCAGATGATCGCTGGTCGTCTCCGGCAGCGTCCAGGAGCTGACCGGTTCCACACCCTTGACCAAGATCTGGTCGATCCGCGCCATCGGGAACGAGGCCGGCCAGCTGAAGCCGAACCCGCTGCCCGCCGCGCCCTGCGTGGAGCGCATCTGGGCGGTCACGGCCTTGAGCGCGCGGTCGTTCATGGTGCCGTTCAGGTCGCCGAGCAGGACCGTCCTGGGCAGCTGCTCGTCGCCGATGGCCTCGCCGAGCGCGTCGGCGCTGGTGTCGCGCTCGCGGGCGGTGAACCCCGCCTCCAGCTTGACCCGGACCGAGGGGAGGTGGGCGACGTAGACGGCGAGCGGCCCCTCGGGCGTGCGCACGGTGGCGCGCATGGCCCGGATCCAGCCCAGCTTGATGTCGACCGGCCGTACGTCGCGGAGCGGGTACTTGCTCCACAGGCCGACGGTGCCCTGCACCGAGTGGTACTTGTACGCCGCCGCCAGCGCCGACTCGTAGACCGGCACGGCCGAGGCCGTCAGCTCCTCCAGCGCCACCACGTCGGCGCCGGAGGCGGCCACGTCCCGGGCGGTGCCGGGGGCGTCGGGGTTGTCGGCGTTGACGTTGTGCGTGACGACGGTGACGTGGCCGCCGGCCGCGCCCGCCTTGTCGCTGAGCAGCCCGCCGAAGATGTTGAACCACACGACCGCCGGGATCAGCACGGCGATGAGCGCGACGGCGGACCGGCGCACCAGGGCCAGCAGGAACAGCAGCGGCACGAACACGCCTATCCACGGCAGGAACGTCTCGGTCAGGCTGCCGAGGTTGCCCACGCTGTTCGGGATGTACGCGTGGCCCACCATGACCAGCGCCAGCAGCAGCGCGACGGCGGCCACGATCAGACCGCGCCGCCAGATACGCCGGTCGCCGCGCCAGCCCGCGGCCACCCGGCCGGCCACGCGCCGAAGCCGAGATCCCGGGCGCTCGGGCTCCGAGCCGCCGTTGTCCGTCTCCGTCACGTATGCCTGCTGCGCCATACCGTCGCCTCGCTACCTGCCGTGCACACCGTCGTCCCCCACTGCTACGACCCTAGGGGATGATCGGCTCCGATCCTGCCGTCCCGCGACGGCCGTACGGGCACTTGGGACGAACAGTTCGGCGCGGGGGGTTCCGTTTCGGGCCTTCGCGTCGTGCTCTGTGACGAAACGCGCACATTCGGGCTACGCGCCCGGCGAACTGACGGGGCGTAGGCCGTCGAGCACCGTGTCGACGATCCGCTCCGAGAGGCCCTCGGGCAGATCGGCGTCGGCGCGCAGCAGTGAACGGACCAGCATGGGGCCGACGATGATGTCGTGCATCACCTCGACGTCGATGTCGGTGCGCAGTTCACCGTTCGCCTGGCCGCGGCGCAGGATCTCCAGTCCGAGTCGGTGGCGGGGCGCTATGACGGCGCTGTGATAGGCGGCCCAGACACGGGGGCTGCTCTTCATCTGGGCGTGGACGCTGTGCAGGATCGCCGAGGAGCGGCTGGCCAGTCCGCGTCGGCGCAGGATCTCCAGGAGCACGACGAGGTCGTCGCGCACGCTGGTGCCGGGGAGTTCGGGGTCGGGGGGCTCCGCGGTGCGGACCACGTCGACGAAGAGTTCCTCCTTGCCGCGCCAGCGCCGGTAGATGGCGGCCTTGCCGACGCCGGCGGTACGGGCGATGCGCTCGATGGAGAGTTCCGCGAGCGGGACGCCGTCCTCCAGGAGCTTCATCGTGCCCTCGACGATGGCCCGTTCCACGGCTTCGCTCCTGGGGCGGCCCCGCGCGGGGCCGGCCGGCCGGGGGCTTTCGGCGAGGCTCACGGTGCTTCCTTCCTTCGCTGTCCCGAGAGATTCTCCCCGGAGAACGACGGCCGGGCCGCGGCGGCACGGCCCTCACCGGCCGGCGCCGCGGTCCGCCCCGGCAGGTACAGCGCCACCACCACCGCCCCGACCAGGGCCACGCCGGCCCCGGACAGCGCCGTGACATGCATGGCGTGCAGGAACGCGTCGTTGGCGGGCGTGACCAGCGCCCTGCCCTCGGGGCCGAGCCGCGCGGCGGCGGCGAGGGTGGCCTCTATGGACTCGCCCGCGGAGTGGCGCGCCGCGGCGGGCAGCACGGTCAAGTCGTCCTGGACGGAGGTGCGGTAGGCGGTCGACAGGACCGAGCCGAGGACGGCGATGCCGAGGGCCCCGCCGACCTGCCGGAAGGTGTTGCTGAGGGCGGAGGCGGAGCCGGCCTTCTCCCTGGGCAGGGTCTGCATGATGACCACACTGGTCGGCGTCATGATGTGCGCCATGCCGGTGCCCATGAGGAAGAAGACGACCTCCAGGATCCAGATCGGCGTGTCGGCCTCCAGCGTGGCGAAGGCGGCGAGTGTCGCGGCGATGACCAGCATGCCGCCGGTGGTGGTGGCCTTGTGTCCGAAGCGGTCGACGACCAGCCGGGCGCGCGGCGCGAAGATCATCTGCGCGGCGGCCAGCGGCAGCATCAGCAGCCCGGTCTCGAACGGTGAATAGCCGCGCACGCTCTGCGTGTAGAAGACGGCGAAGAAGGTCACGCCCATCAGCGCGAAGAAGACCAGCGCGATGACGGAGATCGCGGCCGAGAACACCTTGTTCCTGAAGTAGCCGACGTCGATGGACGGATGGTCGCTGCGCTTCTCGAACAGGACGAAGGCGACGAGGACGGCGAGTCCGGCGCCGGCCGCCGCGAGCACGACGGGGTCCGTGAAGTCGGCGAGCTGGCCGCCGCGGATGATGCCGTAGACGAGCAGGACGAGGCCGACGACGGACAGCACCACGCCGACGGGGTCGACGCGGCCGGGGTGCGGATCGCGGGAGTCCGGTACCAGCCACAGCATCAGCCCGACCGCGAGCAGCACGATCGGCACGTTGACCAGGAACACCGAGCCCCACCAGAAGTGGTCGAGGAGCACACCGCCGGTGATCGGGCCGATCGCGATGGCCAGACCGACTCCGCCGGCCCAGATGCCGATGGCCTTGGGCTGCTCGTCGCGCTCGAAGACGTTCATGAGGACGGCCAGCGTGGCCGGCATCACGAAGGCGGCGCCGAGGCCCATCACCGCGCGGAAGACGATGAGTTCGCCCGGCGACCCGGAGAACGCGGCCAGGGCGGAGCCGGCGCCGAACATCACGAGCCCGCCGAGCAGCACCTTCTTCCGGCCCAGCCGGTCCCCGAGGAGTCCCGCGCTGAACAGCAGTCCGGCGAAGACCAGGGTGTAGGCGTTGATCGCCCACTCCAGCTCGCTCTGGGTGGCGCCCAGGCCGGTCGGGGCGGGTGTGGAGATCGTCTTGACGGCGACGTTCAGGATCGAGTTGTCGAGCACGACGATCAGCAGGCTCAGCATGAGGACGCCGAGGATCACCCAGCGTCGCCGGTGCACGGCGTCCGTCACACGGGGCCCGGAGGCGGCGGGAGCGGTCATGCCGTCGAGCCTAGGCTCGATACGATACGAGACGGTGCCGTATCGTAAATTTTTACCGGCCTCTTACGTGACCGGGGTCCCCCTAGCCGACACCGGCACGAGGTGCCACCATGGGGTTGGTCCGGGGACGCCGTCAGGGTGCCTCGAGATGACGTAAGGAGCCGTTGCCATGACGCAGCTTTCGGCTGCCCGCACGAATCCCTCCGACGGCAGCAAGGCGCTGTACGGGGGCAAGGGCACGCGCCGCATCACGGTCCGAGACATCGCCGCCGCCAAGGAGCGCGGCGAGAAGTGGCCCATGCTCACCGCGTACGACGCGATGACCGCGTCCGTCTTCGACGAGGCCGGCATCCCGGTCATGCTCGTCGGCGACTCCGCGGGCAACTGCCACCTCGGGTACGAGACCACCGTGCCCGTGACCCTCGACGAGATGACCATGCTGTCCGCCGCGGTCGTACGGGGCACGAGCCGGGCCCTGATCGTCGGCGACCTGCCGTTCGGCTCCTACCAGGAGGGTCCGGTGCAGGCGCTGCGCTCGGCGACCCGGCTGGTGAAGGAGGCGGGCGTCGGCGCCGTGAAGCTGGAGGGCGGCGAGCGCTCGCACCGGCAGATCGAGCTGCTGGTGGAGTCCGGCATCCCCGTGATGGCCCACATCGGCCTGACCCCGCAGTCCGTCAACGCGATGGGCTACCGCGTCCAGGGGCGCGGCGAGGAGGCCGCCGCGCAGCTGCTGCGGGACGCCAAGGCCGTCCAGGACGCCGGAGCGTTCGCGGTGGTCCTGGAGCTGGTGCCGGCCGAGCTGGCGGCCGAGGTGACCCGGACGCTGCACATCCCCACGGTCGGGATCGGCGCCGGTCCCGAGACGGACGCCCAGGTCCTGGTGTGGACCGACATGCTGGGCCTGACCGGCGGGCGGATGCCGAAGTTCGTCAAGCAGTACGCGAACCTGCGCGAGGTCATGGGTGACGCGGCGAAGGCGTTCGCGGAGGACGTCGTCGGCGGGACGTTCCCGCAGGAGGAGCACTCCGTCCACTGAGCCAACTCCGCACCAGGGACGGCCCGCCGATCTTCCCCCGTCGGCGGGCCGTCCGCTTTTCCGCACGCGCCTCCCCCGCCCCGGCGACCGGGGAAGAGGGCAGCCGTCGGGCGACGGCCGGCGCGGTGTCGGCGGGATGTCGGCCGTTTGTCGGTGGGGGCTGGGACCGTCGTCCCCATGACACGAATCGACAAGAACTCCGGCGGGGCGGCGGTCACCGTCCGGGGGCTGGTCAAGCACTACGGCGAGACCAAGGCGCTGGACGGCGTCGATCTGGACGTGCGCGAGGGCACCGTGATGGGGGTGCTCGGACCGAACGGGGCCGGCAAGACGACCCTCGTCCGCATCCTGTCCACCCTGCTGGCCCCGGACGCGGGACAGGCGACGGTGGCCGGCTACGACGTCGTGCGGCAGCCGCGGCAGCTGCGCCGGGTGATCGGGCTCACCGGCCAGTACGCCTCCGTCGACGAGAAGCTCCCGGGCTGGGAGAACCTCTACCTGATCGGGCGGCTGCTCGACCTGTCGCGCAAGGACGCGCGGGCCCGCGCCGACGAGCTGCTCGAGCGGTTCTCCCTCACCGAGGCGGCCAAGCGGCCGGCGGGGACGTACTCCGGCGGTATGCGGCGGCGGCTCGACCTGGCCGCGTCGATGATCGGGCACCCGGCCGTTCTCTACCTCGACGAGCCCACCACCGGTCTCGACCCGCGCACCCGCAACGAGGTGTGGGACGAGGTCAAGCGCATGGTCGGGGACGGGGTCACCGTGCTGCTGACCACGCAGTACATGGAGGAGGCCGAGCAGCTGGCCTCCGAGCTGACCGTCGTCGACCGCGGCCAGGTCATCGCCACCGGCGGGATCGAGGAACTGAAGGCCAAGGTCGGCGGGCGGGCCCTGCGGATCCGGCCGGCCGATCCGGCGCATCTGCGACCGCTCGCGGGGGCGCTCGACGAGCTGGGCATCACCGGGCTCGCCACGACGACCGTGGACGCCCAGACCGGCACGGTGCTGGTGCCGGTCCTCAGCGACGAGCAGCTGACCGCCGTCGTCGGCGCCGTCACCGCCCGCGGCATCACGCTCGCCTCGATCACCACCGAACTGCCCAGCCTGGACGAGGTGTTCCTGTCCCTGACCGGCCACCGCGCCGGTGCCCCGCAGGACGCCCGGCCCGCCGACACCCGCGAGGAGGTCGCCGTATGACCACCGCCACGATCACCGCCGAACCCGTGGCCGACGCCCGGATCCCGCTGCGCGCCCATGTGCGCCACACCTCCGCGCTGGTCCGCCGCAACCTGCTGTGGATCCGGCAGGACCCGGAGTCGATGTTCGACGCCATCCTGTTCCCGATCATCTTCACGCTGCTGTTCGTGTACGTCTTCGGAGGCTCGATCGGCCAGGCCCTGGGCGGCGGGCAGGAGGCGTACGTGCAGTACGTCGTGCCCGGCCTGATGGCCATGATGGGCATGAACATGGCCATGGGGGTCGGCACCGGTTTCAACCAGGACTTCAACACCGGGGTCATGGACCGCTTCCGGTCGCTGCCCATCGGCCGCGGCTCGGTGCTCTTCGCCAAGATCGCGGTGGAACTGCTGCGGATGCTGTTCGCGACCGCCGTGCTGATGGTGGTGGGCGTGCTCGTCGGGTTCGACATCACCGACTGGGGCGGACTGCTGGCCTCGGTGGGCTTGTCCGCGGTGTTCGGCTCCGCCCTGATGTGGGTGTTCATCACGCTGGGTGTGGTGATGAAGAACGCGCAGTCCGTGCAGGCGATGGGCTTCCTGGTGCTGATGCCGCTCCAGTTCGGCTCGTCGATCTTCGCGCCGACCCAGTCGATGCCGGGCTGGCTGCAGAACTTCACCGACTACAACCCGCTGTCCTCCCTCGCGGACGCGGCGCGCGGGCTGATGGTGGGCGGTCCCGTCGCGCACGACCTGTGGGTGACGCTCGGCTGGTCGGTGGCGCTCACGGCGGTGATGGCACCGATCGCGATCCACAAGTTCCGCACCAAGAGCTGACGCGGGCGCCGGTCACAGCAGCGCGGCGGCCTCCTTCGCGCTGAGGCCGCCGCCCTCGGCGCGGGCCGCCGCCAGCTCACGCGGGCCGAGCAGCCCGTTCACCGCCTCGGTGGCGCGGGCCCGGATCTCGCGCTCCTGGGCGGTGGCGAGGTGCCCGGGAGGCCGCAACGCCTCGGCCGCGCCCAGACAGCGGGCCGCGTCGGCGGCCTCACGGCCGTCGTCGACCCGCGCCAGGACCAGCGCGGCCAGGGTCAGATACGCCGACGGCAGGGCCGGCGCCATCGCCCGGGACATCGGGTCCTCGGCGTGCTCCAGTGCGCGCCGGAGCTTGCCCCGGGCCTCGCCGTACCGCCCGTCGGCGACGTCCAGCCAGGCCTCCTGCCCCAGGATGAAGGCGTCGAAGACGACGAAGTGGGCGATGTGGAACTCCTCGCGGAGCAGCCGGAGCTGCTCACGGGCCTCGGCGACCCGGTCGGTGAGGCTCAGCCACCCGGCGAGGAACAGCCGCGCGGCCGGCATCCCCTCGTTGCCCACGCCGTCGCTGCCGTCGAGCACCTTGCGCAGCTCGCGCTCGCCCTGCTCGCCGCGGCCCGCCTCCAGCAGCGCGTTGCCCAGCCGGGCGCCGAGCACCGCGAGCTGGGCGCGGGCACCGAGCCGGCCGGCGTGCTCCATGGCGTCCTCGTAGTCGGCGGCGGCCCGCAGGTACTCGCCGTCGCGCTCATGGCCCTCGCCGCGCGCGGAGAGCGCCTCGGCGGTGCCCCAGTCGTCGCCGAGCCTCCGGTACAGGCGCAGTGCCTCGTCGGCGTCCCCGACGGCGTCGCCCGTCCAGTCGGGCCGGTTGGCGAGGAGGTTGGCGCGCATCTGGAGGCTGGCGGCGAGCTCCCAGTCGTATCCCGGGGTGCGGCGGCAGGTGTCGACGTTGGCGTCGAGGATCGCGGGCAGCCGGTCGATGCCGCCGGTCAGCATCACGGCGAAGAACCACAGCATCCCGGGGGCCCGGCAGGTCTGCGGCAGGCCGGGCTCGTAGACCTCGGTGATGATGCGCAGCTTCTGCTGCGCCCGGGGGTTCTGCCAGGCGTCCATCTCGGTGTCCATGCAGGCGAGATGGGCGAGGTGGACACCGCGCCGGGCCTCCGCGAGGACCTCCCCGGTCATCGGGGGCGGTGCGTCCGTGCACCGCTGCCACACCGGGGCGGCCCGGCGCACCGGCTCGGTGAACGGGTCGGGGCCCAGCGCCATCACCTCGCTGCACCAGGTGCGGGCCTCGATGCGCAGGTCCCGCATCTGCCAGTACCAGGCCAGCGACAGCGCCAGGCACAGCGCCTCCTGCTCGTCGCGCTCGGCGACGGCGTGGCGCAGGGCGGTGCGCAGGTTCTCGTACTCCCGCTGGAGCCTTCCGACGGCGGCCAGTTGGTCCGCGCCGCGCAGCAACGGGTCGGTGGTGCGGGCGAGTTCGCGGAAGTACGTCAGATGGGCGCGCTCGGCCGGGCCCCGCTGCCCGGCCTCGTCGAGCCGCTCGCCCGCGTACTCGGCGACCGTCTCCAGCAGGCGGTAGCGCATCTCGCCGCCCTCGTCCGAGGGGGCGGCCACGACCAGCGACTTGTCGACGAGTGAGCCGAGCCGGTCGAGGGCGGCCGCCCCGCACACGGCTTCCGCGGCGGCCAGGTCGCAGCCGCCGGCGAACACCGACAGCCGGCGCAGCACGTCCCGCTCGTCCTCGTCGAGCAGGTCCCAGGACCAGTCGACGACGGCCCGCAGGGTCTGCTGGCGGGGCAGGACGGTCCGGCTGCCGGAGGTCAGCAGCCGGAAGCGGTCGTCGAGCCGGTCGGCGATCTGGCGGGGGGTGAGCATCCGCAGCCGGGCCGCGGCGAGTTCGATGCCGAGCGGCAGGCCGTCGAGCCGGCGGCAGATCTCCGCGCACGCCTCGGGGTCGTCGCCGACGCTGAAGCCGGGGCGGGCGGCGGCGCCGCGGTCGGCGAGCAGCCGCAGCGCGTAGGGCTCGGGCAGCGGCTCGACGGGGCGCAGCACCTCCCCCGGCACGGCGAGGGGTTCCCTACTGGTGGCCAGCACCGTCAGGTCGGGGCAGCGGGCCAGCAGTTCCTCGACGAGCCGGGCCGCCGCCCCGACGACGTGTTCGCAGTTGTCGAGGACGATCAGCATGCGGCGGCGGGCGCAGTGCTCGACGAGCCGTTCCACGGGGTCGTCGTGGCGGTCGGCGACGGCGGCCCGGAACTCCTCGGCGCCGGCGCCGTGCAGCACCGTCTCGCGGGCGCCGATCGCGGTGAGCACCGCCTCGGGCACGGCGGCCGGGTCGTCCACCGGCGCGAGCTCGGCCAGCCACACGCCGTCGCGGGCCGCGTCCCGCACGGTCTCAGCGGCCTCCTGCGACAACCGGGTCTTCCCGGCGCCGCCGGGCCCGAGCAGCGTGACCAGCCGGGCGGCTGCGAGGTCGCCGCGGATGGCGGCGATGTCGGCGTCACGGCCGACGAAGGAGGTCAGCCGGGCCCGCAGGTTGCCGGGCGGGCGCGGCTCGTCCGGCCGGTCGGGCGCGGCGGGCCCGGCGGGCGGGCTCCCCGGCTGCCCCAGCAGCTCGGCGTGCAGGGCCCGCAGCTCCGGCCCGGGGTCCGAGCCGAGCCGGTCCGCGAGCAGCCGTCGTACGTCCTCGTAGGCGGCCAGTGCCTGAGCGGTGCGGCCCGCGTCGCGCAGGGCGCGCAGACGCAGGGCCTGGAGGGGTTCGTCCAGCGGGTGGCCGTCGCACAGGGCGGTCAGCTCGGGCAGCACCTGCTCGGCCCGGCCGAGGGCGAGGGCGGCGGCGAGCCGGGCGCGCCACGCGTCCAGCCGGCGGGCCTCGCAGCGGGCCGCCTCGACGCCGCGCCCGGGGAGGTCGGCGAGGGCGGGGCCGTGCCACAGGGCGAGGGCGTCGTCGAGGAGGACGGCGGCCTTGGCGGGGTCGTGGTCGGCGAGGGCGCGCCGGCCCTCGTCGGCGAGCCGCTCGAAGCGGTGCAGGTCGACGTCGTCGGGGGCGGCGGACAGCCGGTAGCCGCCCCCGGCGGAGGCGACCGCGCCCGCGCCGAGCGCCCGGCGCAGCCGCCCGACGAGGGCCTGGAGGGCGCCCGCGGCGTCGGCGGGCGGATCGCCGTCCCACACCTCGTCCACGAGCAGCGTCGCGGGCACGGTCCGCCCGGCCCGCAGGGCCAGCACGGTCAGGAGGGCACGCAACCGCGCACCGCCGACCGCGACGGCCGTGCCGTCGGGGCGGAGCGCCTGGGTGGTGCCGAGGATGCGGTAGCGCACGGGGTCCATTCTCTCCGGGGACGCAGTGGCACCGCCTCCGGGTTCACTCGCGCACGGACCCGGCCGCCGGGGCCCGGTCGGTCAGGAACCCGCACCGGGCCCGGGACGTTTCCCGCACACGACCGGTACGGTCGAGCCCGCGCCGGCCGACACGTTGGGAGCCCGATCCATGACCACCGCCACCATCCGCCCCGGTGACCGGCGGATCAGCCCCGTCTTCCTGGGGATCCTGGCCGTCACCGTGGTCACCGGATGGGCGGCCTGGACCGGATTCACGCGGCAGCCCGGCGTGGCCGTCTTCCTCTTCGTGACCGCCGCGTGGATCGTCTCCCTGTGCCTGCACGAGTACGCGCACGCCCGCACCGCCCTGCACAGCGGCGACATCTCGGTCGGTGCGAAGGGCTATCTCACGCTCAACCCGCTGAAGTACACGCACGCGCTGCTCAGCATCGTCCTGCCCGTGCTGTTCGTGATCATGGGCGGGATCGGTCTGCCGGGCGGTGCCGTGTTCATCGAGCGGGGGCGGATCCGGGGCCGGTGGCGGCACAGCCTGATCTCGGCCGCGGGCCCGCTGACGAACGTGCTGTTCGCGGCGGTGTGCACGGCCCCGTTCTGGCTGGACGCGCTGGACGGCGTGCCGCGCGACTTCCGGTACGCGCTGGCCTTCCTCGCGCTGCTCCAGGTCACGGCCGCGATCCTGAACTTCCTGCCGGTGCCGGGGCTGGACGGCTACGGCGTGGTCGAGCCCTGGCTGTCGTACCGGATCCGGCGCCAGGTCGAGCCGCTCGCGCCGTTCGGGCTGCTGCTGGTGTTCGCGCTGCTGTGGATCCCGGCGCTGAACGGCGCCTTCTTCGACCTGGTCGACGCGGTGCTCAGGAGCCTCGGGATCGGCGACCTCGACACGTACTGCGGCCACCGCCTGTACCGGTTCTGGCTCGGTACGAACGAGTACTGCTCGGTCAGCCCGTGACCGACGTACCGCCCCCGCCGGTCGTCCTGCCGCGCTTGAGGTAGTACCAGGTCATGTTGGACGACAGGCCCGCGATCAGCACCCAGACCACGCCGAGCCAGCTGCCCTGCGCGAAGGAGACCACGGCCGCGACCACGGCGAGGAGACAGACGGCCAGGGAGTAGAGGGCGAGGCGGGGCATGTCGTGGGCTCCTGTCGGGGGACACTGCTGGCGTGGGTCACTGGCCACCAGTGTCCCCCATCGCCTCATACGTCCGTGACGCGCAGTCCCGCGTGCGCCTTGTAGCGGCGGTTCACCGAGATCAGGTTGGCGACCAGCGCCTCCACCTGGTGGGCGTTGCGCAGCCGGCCGGCGAAGACGCCGCGCATTCCGGGGATGCGGCCGGCCAGCGCCTGCACGATCTCCACGTCGGCGCGCTCCTCGCCGAGGACCATGACGTCGGTGTCGATCTCGTCGATCTCCGGGTCCTCCAGCAGCACCGCGGACAGGTGGTGGAAGGCGGCGGTGACCCGCGAGTCCGGCAGCAGGGCGGCGGCCTGCTGGGCGGCGCTGCCCTCCTCGGGCTTCAGCGCGTAGGCGCCCTGCTTGTCGAAGCCGAGCGGGTTGACGCAGTCGACGACGAGCTTGCCCGCCAGTTCGCCGCGCAGCGACTCCAGCGTCTTGCCGTGCCCCTCCCAGGGCACGGCCACGATGACGAGGTCGCTGCGCCGGGCGCACTCGGCGTTGTCGGCGCCCTCGACGCCGTGGCCCAGCTCCGCGGCGGCGGCCTGCGCCCGCTCGGCGGCCCGGGATCCGATGATCACCTTCTGGCCGGCGCGGGCGAGCCGGTAGGCGAGGCCCTTGCCCTGCGGCCCGGTACCGCCGAGCACGCCGACGACCAGCCCGGAGACGTCGGGCAGGTCCCAGGGGTCCTTGGCGGGGGCCTTCGCGGGCTTGTCTGCAGCACTGTCGGTAGAGGTCATGGGCCGACCCTACGTCCGCCCCCGGCGCCCCGTCGGCTCAGGTGAGCCGCGTCACCGGCAGCCGCCGGAAGACGATCCGCTCGTAGGCGCCGAAGTCCCCGGTCTCGTGGAGGAGTCCGACGGTGCCGTCGTCGACGCGGACCAGGTCGGAGTAGGCGGCGGGCAGGCCGTCGACGGTGTGCGCGTCGCGCCACGTGGCGCCGTCGTCCGTGGAGGAGCGGACGGTCATCAGGGCGCGTCCGGCGGGGAAGGCGGGACCGGAGAACAGCAGCACGTCGGGGTCGCCCAGGTGCAGCAGGCTGCCCTGGCAGACGGGTCCGGCGAGGCCGGCCTGCGGGCGGAACGGCACCACCAGGGTGCGGCCGCCGTCCTCGGAGCGGGCGTCGGCACGGTTGCCGGGCGACGGGGAGTCGTTGCGGGTGTTGAAGTAGACGCTGCCGTCGGGGAGTTCGGCGGCGGTGGTCTCGTTGGCGTTGATGTAGCCGTCGGTGTTCTGGTCGAGGTAGCCGAGGTACCAGCTCTCCCCCCGGTCGTCGCTGAGCAGGCAGTGGCCGCCGTTGTACTTCGCCTCGTCGCCGACGTCCGTGCCGGCCGGCGGGAGGGTGTGGTTGCCGGGGACGACGACCCGGCCGGTGCCCAGCTGGATGCCGTGGCCCGGGGTGGTGGCGTACCAGCGCCAGCCCGGCTCCTTCACCTGTTCGGTGATCTCCCTGGGCTCCGACCACGTCAGGCCGTCGTCGTCGCTGTGCTGCACCCACACCCGGCGGCCGTCGGCCTCGCTCACCTCGCCGCGCACGATCAGGTGCTCGGCGGCCGACGCCGCGGAGCGCACCTGGACGAGGAGGACCCGGCCGGTGTCCAGGACGACGGGAGCCGGATTGCCCGCCAGGTCGCCGCCGTTGTTCGCGGCGACCCGCAACGGCCCCCAGCTGCGGCCTCCGTCCGTCGAGCGCTTCAGCACGATGTCGATGCGGCCCCAGTCCCGCCCGGAGTCCACCCGGCCCTCGCAGAACGCGAGCAGGGTGCCGGCGGCCGTGCGCACGACGGCGGGGATCCGGTAACTGGCGTAGCCCTCGTGGCCTGCGCGGAAGGGGACGGTGACGGCGGGCATGGGCGACTCCTCGGGTTTCGGTTCGCCGGTGATCTCCGGCGACCGGCGGTAATGCGACCGTGTGCCCATCTTGGGGGAATTCGCGGTGAACTCCGGGTCACGAGTGGTTCGTTGCGGCAGGATGCGTTCGTATGGACGCCGTACGGGTCGCGTTGTTGCGCGAGGTGCTAGCCGGGACCGAGTGGCTGGGGGCCACCCGACGGTTCGCGGGGGTGCTGCGCCAGGCGGTGGTGTCGCACGGCGGCGGTCTGCTGCTGGTGGGCACGCCGGGTTACGAACCGTGGCATCTGGCCGCCCATCTGGTGGACGAGGCGGCCTGGTCGGGCACGCCGGAGCTGTCCCCCACTCTCGTACGGCACGATCCGCACCCCTCCGATCCGGCGCATCTGGCGGTCGGGCTGGGGCGCGTCGAGGCGGCCCGGCGGGGCGAGACGCTGCTGGTGGTCTCGCCCGAGGGGCCGGACGCGCCGCTGCTGGAGCGGGTGCACGACGCGCGGCGGGCGGGGGTGACGGTGCTGGCGCTCGGCCCGGCCGACGGCGACCTCGCCGCGATGGCGCACGAGGCGCTGGCGGTCCGCGAGGAGTCCGAGCTGGACCTGGACACCGTGCAGCACCTGGTGAGCGCGGCGGCCGGGGAGAACGCGCTGCCGTCCCCGAGGGGCCGCAGGCGGCTGCGGGACCGGCTGTCCCGGCTGGCGGACGAGCTGACGGCGCCGCCACCGGCCCGCTGGTGAGCCGACGCGCCCGGCACCGGGACCCGGTGGGCGGACGCGCCGCGCGGAAAAGCAGTTGCCCCGGGTCCGGGGCCCCGCCGACCATGGCCCGTCGTGAGCAAAACAGTCCCCGCACCTCCCTCCGGCCTGCGCGCCCTGCTGCCCGATCTCTCGCCCTGGCGGGCTTCCCGGGACTTCCGGCGGCTGTGGATGTCGGGCCTGGTCACCAACTTCGGCAGCTTCCTGACCTTCGTCGCCGTGCCCGTCCAGATGAAGGAGCTGACCGGTTCCGCCGCGGCGGTGGGCGCGATCGGCGCCGTGGAACTGGTGCCGCTGGTCGTGTTCGGGCTGTACGGCGGGGCGCTCGCGGACGCCTGGGACAAACGCCGGCTGATCGTGTGGACGGAGCTCGGCATGGGGCTGCTGAGCGCGGCGCTCCTGGTCAACGCGCTGCTCCCGGACCCGGCGGTCTGGCCGCTGTATGTGATCGCGGCCCTGAGCTCCGCGCTCGTCTCCGTGCAGCGGCCCGCCCTGGACTCGCTGCTGCCGCGGATCGTGGCGCACGAGCACCTGCCGGCGGCCGCGTCACTGAACGCCCTGCGCTGGCAGGTCGGCGGGATCGCCGGCCCGGCGCTGGCGGGTGTGGTGGTGGCGTACGCGGGGCTCGGCTGGGCGTACGCGGTGGACCTCGCGACCTTCGCGGTCTCGCTGGCGCTGGTCGTCGGACTGGCGTCCTCCCCCGCCTCGCACGAGGCGGCGAAACCCTCGCTGCGGTCGATCGCCGAGGGCGCCCGCTACGCGTGGAACCGCAAGGAACTGCTCGGCACGTACGCCATCGACCTGGCCGCGATGTTCCTGGCGATGCCGCTGGCGGTGCTGCCGTTCCTCGCCGACGACCTGGACGCCGAGTGGTCGCTGGGGCTGATGTACGCGGCGATCCCGGCGGGCGCCCTGCTGGTCAGCCTCACCAGCGGCTGGACCTCCCGCGTCCACCGGCACGGGCGGATGGTCGCCGTGGCCGCCGTCGGATGGGGCCTGGCCGTCGCAGCGGCCGGAATCGTCGGCGACGTGTGGCTGGTCCTGCTGTTCCTCGCGCTCGGCGGCTGCTGCGACATGGTCAGCGGCATCTTCCGCTCGGCGATGTGGAACCAGACGATCCCCGACGAGCTGCGCGGCCGGCTGGCCGGGATCGAACTGCTGTCGTACTCGGTCGGCCCGCAGCTGGGGCAGGTCCGCGCGGGCGGCATGGCGGCCTGGGCGGGAGTGCGGACGTCGGTGTGGTCGGGCGGGCTGCTGTGCGCGGCGGGCGTGGGGCTGCTGGCGCTGTGCCTGCCGAAGCTGATGACGTACGACGCGCGGACCGACGAGCACGCGGTGCGGCTGCGCGAACGGCGCGCAGCCGCGGCGGAACCCGTGTGA
The DNA here is from genome assembly GCF_003261055.1 of Streptomyces cadmiisoli. Classification (NCBI taxonomy): domain Bacteria; kingdom Bacillati; phylum Actinomycetota; class Actinomycetes; order Kitasatosporales; family Streptomycetaceae; genus Streptomyces; species Streptomyces cadmiisoli. The sequence goes on along the minus strand of NZ_CP030073.1, from coordinate 6,186,853 downwards.
GGCCCGTCAGTCCTCGTCGCCGCCCCGGGCCCGGGCGTCGTGCCAGCGCGGGTCGTTCTCCCACTCCAGGTTGCGCTCGCGGGCCAGCTCCATCGCGTTCTCGGCCTCCGCGCGGCTCGCGTAGGGGCCGAAGCGGTCCTTCGCGGGGCAGTCCGGCCCCTCCTCGACCTTCTTGTGCTCCAGGCAGTAGTACCACTCGCCCGGCTTTCCGACCGTGCGCTTCTTGAACAGGGCCATGACCGGCTCCTTTCGCCAGGGACATGGTCTCGTATGCCCGCTGGTTAGACTCGCTGACATGTCTGGCCAGTCGCTGCTCGTACCAGGGAAGCTCTCTCCCACCCGTTCCGTGCCCGGAAACATCCGCAGGCCCGAGTACGTCGGCAGGCCCGCGCCGACGCCGTACACCGGTCCCGAGGTGCAGACCCCGCAGACCGTCGAGGCGATGCGGACCGCCGGGCGGATCGCCGCGCGGGCGATGGCGGCGGCGGCCGAGCTCATCGCGCCGGGGGTGACGACGGACGAACTGGACCGGGTGGCCCACGAGTACCTGTGCGACCACGGCGCCTATCCGTCGACGCTCGGCTACCGCGGTTTCCCCAAGTCGCTGTGCACCTCGGTCAACGAGGTGATCTGCCACGGCATCCCGGACTCCACGGTGCTGCGCGACGGCGACATCGTCAACCTCGACGTGACGGCGTACATCGGCGGGGTGCACGGCGACAACAACGCCACCTACCTGGTCGGTGACGTGGACGAGGAGAGCCGGCTGCTGGTCGAGCGGACGCGGGAGTCCCTCGACCGCGCGATCAAGGCGGTCAGGCCGGGCCGGCAGATCAATGTCATCGGCCGGGTCATCGAGTCGTACGCGAAGCGCTTCGGCTACGGCGTGGTGCGGGACTTCACCGGTCACGGCATCAACTCGTCGTTCCACTCGGGCCTGATCATCCCGCACTACGACAGCCCGCACGCCACGACGGTGATGCAGCCCGGGATGACCTTCACCATCGAGCCGATGCTGACGCTCGGGACCCACGAGTACGACATGTGGGACGACGGGTGGACGGTCGTGACGAAGGACCGCAGGCGCACTGCGCAGTTCGAGCACACCCTGGTCGTGACGGAGACCGGGGCGGAGATCCTCACCCTGCCCTGACCTGACCACCCCGGCCACCAGGCCCGCTCTCCTCGGAGGGCGGGCCTTTTCCGCGCGCGTTCGCCGTGTGCGCTCTCCGTGTGCGTACCGGGGGGATTCGGGGTACACATTTACCGACACGGAGTCGGCAAACCCGTTGACTTAGGTAAGCCTAACCATACAGAATCTGGGTTCATGGACTCGTTCCCGTCGTTCTCGACACTCATCCGCACCGCGTCCCACGAGCAGCATGTGGAGGCGGAGACCTCGACGTTCATGAGCGATCTGCTGGGCGGCAGACTCGGCCTGGACGCGTACGCGCGCTACACCGAGCAACTGTGGTTCGTGTACGAGGCCCTGGAGGCCGGCGCCGGCGCGCTGACGGCGGACCCGGTGGCGGGACCGTTCATCCGGCCGGAGCTGTTCCGGCTCGGCGCGCTGGAGCGGGACCTGGAGCATCTGCGGGGCGCGGGGTGGCGGTCCACGCTGGAGCCGCTGCCGGCGACCCGGGCCTACGCGCAGCGGGTCGCCGAGTGCGCCCGCGCGTGGCCGGCGGGCTATGTCGCCCACCACTACACCCGCTACCTCGGCGACCTGTCCGGCGGCCAGATCATCCGCGACCGGGCCGAGCGGACGTGGGGTTTCGCGAAGAAGGGCGACGGCGTCCGCTTCTACGTCTTCGAGGAGATCGCGAACCCGGCCGCCTTCAAGCGCGGGTACCGCGACCTGCTGGACACGATCGACGCGGACGACCTGGAGAAGCAGCGGGTCGTGGCGGAGTGCAAGAAGGCGTTCGCGCTGAACACCGACGTGTTCCGGGCGCTCGGCGAGGAGTTCCGGCTGTCGGCGTGAGCGGCGCCGGGGGTCAGCGTTCCAGGACCACGCGTCCGCCGATCTCCACCCATCCCTGGGGCTGGGGCGCCGTCAGGATCTGCGAGCCCGCGCCCTGGGCGATGTTCAGGGCGCGGCCGAGGCGTGCCGTGAGCAGCAGGGCCGCCGTGCCGGTCGCCTCGTCCTCGACCACACCCTCGCCGCGGCCGGGGAAGCCGCGGGCCCTGACCCGGCCGGCCGCCTCGTCCTCCCAGGCCCAGGCGTACGTCCACTCGCCCGCCGGCGGTACGGGCAGCGCGTCCACCTCGGCGGCGCTGCGGTACTGGCGCAGGGTGCGCTGCCCGGCCCACTCCGCCCGCGCCTCGATCCAGCTGAACTCCCCGTCCTGCCGGGCGCCGACCGGGCCCGCGGCCGTGACGAGTTCGGGCACGTCCAGCAGCCAGGCCGCGCCGACGCAGGGGTGCCCGGCGAAGGGCAGCCGGTCGCCGGGCGTGTAGATGTCGATGACACCGCGCTCGGGGTCGTCGACGAACACGGTCTCGCTGAATCCGAGTTTGGCGGCCAGCGCCTGCCGCTCGCCGCGCTCCGGCACGACCGAACCGTCGCGGACCACGCCCAGTTCGTTGCCGTATCCGCCGTTCGCCGCGCAGAAGACGCGCAGCACGTCGTAATCAGTCACTCGGGCATTCAAACACCACGCGGCCCGCGAGGAGGCCCGCGTCCGGCGGGACCTGTGAAGGCCAGGTCACGGTGTGGCGGCTGTCGCCGGTCCCGGCGCCCGCGCGTTCCGCGGCCCCGGTAGGGTTCGCCTCCGGGAAGGGGAGGGTGAAAGGACCCGATGAGCAGGTATCGCGGCCCTCGAAGGCTTCGCAGGCTGGACCGGAGCGTGCTCATGGCCGCTTCGTTGACCGCCGTGTCGGTGACGGCGAGCGGATGCGTGGTCGTGCACGGCGAGCGCAAGGTGCTGCCGGCGACCTCGAAGGACGAGGCCGCGACGGCGCTGGCCGAGTTCACCACCGCGTACAACAAGGCCGACGAGGCCTACGACAGTTCCCTCGACGCCGACCACGTCACCGGCCCGCTGGGCGCGATCGACGAGGCGCGGCTGAAGGCCGGCCGGGCGAGCAACCCGGGCGGCAACCCCGCCCACTCCCCGCTGAAGTTCAGCGACGTGCGGTACACGATCCCGAAGAAGGCGGGCTGGCCCCGCTGGTTCCTCGCCGACGCCGGGGCCAACAAGGGCTCCGCCGCGCGCTGGCTGATGGTGTTCACGCGTGACTCGCTCACCGAGCGGTGGCAGGTGTCGTATCTGACGCTGGTGGCGCCCGGCAAGGTGCCGGAGTTCAAGAAGGACGCGGACGGCTGGGCCGAGGCCGTCCCGGCGAACTCCACCGGACTCGCCGTGGCGCCGGGCGACTTGGGCACGGACTACGCGACGTATCTCCAGCAGGGCGGGACGAAGTTCGCGGCGGGCTCGCACACCAGCACCTGGCGCGAGCAGCGCGAGAAGAACAAGAGCAAGCCGGGTCTGGCTCGGCAGTACATCGACGAGCCGTTGTCCCAGGGCGACTTCGCGCCCGTCGCCCTGCGCACCGCGGACGGCGGCGCGCTGGTGTTCTTCGCCACCCGCCACTTCGAGAAGCAGACGGCCGCGGCGGGCACCTCGGTGCCGGCGCCCGGCAAGGACGTCGACGCCCTGACCACCGGCGAGATCAAGCAGTCGCTGACGCTGGAGTTCGTCTCCAACGAGGTGGCGCTGGCCCCGAAGGCAGGCTCCGGGGACCAGCGGGTGACGGTGCTCGGCAGGATCCAGGGGCTGACGGCGGCGAAGGGCGGCTAGCGCGCCGCCGTCCTCAGTGGCGCAGGGGCCAGGCCGAGTCGACGTGGCCCTCGGCACCCGCGTACCGGCCGCAGGCGTCGGTGAGGGCCTCCAGCAGGCTCAGCGGGTCCGGCAGCGGATGCTCCGGGCCGCGCAGCCAGTGCACCGTCTGGTCGTCGCCGGGGAGGCGGGCCGGGGGGACGAGGACGTAGGAGCCGCGGCAGTGCCAGCGCAGGCCCGGGTGCTCGTCCATCGTCTCGGGGTGGCAGTCCAGCTCGCACGGCCACCATTCGTCCTCGTCCTCGGGGGTGCCGCGGGTGAGGGTGAAGAACAGCATGCGGCCGTCGTCGCTCTCGGCGACCGGGCCGACCTCGACGCCCGAGGCGAGCAGCCGCTCCAGCGCCTCCCGGCCGGCCTCCAGGGGTACGTCGAGGACGTCGTGCACCATGCCGGTCGCGGTGATGAAGTTGGCCTGCGGCTGATGCCGGGCCCAGCGCTCGATCTGGGCGCGGTCGGTGGTGGACTGCGTCTGCCAGGCGAACGACACCGGGTGCCGGGCGGGGGTCGGACAGCCGACGCGGTCACAGGAACATCGGTACCCGGGCGCCGGGTGCGCGGCGGGCGCCAGGGGCAGTCCCGCGGCGGCGGTGGCGAGCAGCAGGGCCTCGCGGCCGTCGCCGGCGGCGGTCTCCTTCGGGCGGCGGCCTCGCAGCCACTGGGAGAGTTTGCCCTGCCGGCCGGTACGACCGCCGAACTCCGCGCTCATCTATCCCCTCGCCTCGCTGTTGAAACGGACAGCCTGCTCCATGGTCCCACCATCCTGCGCCCTGGGGGGCCGCAGTCCCCAACCGGGGTGGGTGGGACGAGACGTACTCCACACGACGATCAACCGGCATCGGGTGCTTTGCCGGAATTCGACGTATCCCGACCGGCCGGTCGTCATCTGGGAGCGAGGCCGTACAGGGCGTAGTCGACGAGTGTGTCGGTGTACGCGTACGAGATGGGGCCGGTGTGCTGGAGCCAGCGCTGGGCGAGCGGGGAGACGAAGAGTTCCAGGGCGATGCGCGGGTCCACCTCGGGGCGCACCTGGCCCGCGTCCTGCGCGGAGCGCAGCCGCCGCACATAGAGCTGGAGGGAGGGGTCGAGGAGCTTGGCGACGAATTCCCGGCCGAGTTCCTCGTTGACGACGCCCTCGGCGGCCAGCGCCCGGGAGGGCACCTCGAAGCGGGGGTCGAGCAGTTCGTCGACGGTGGCGCGCAGGACGGCCTTGAGGTCGGCGGCGAGGTCGCCGGTGTCCGGGATGCCGTACTCCGCGCCGGGTCCGGCGGCCTGTTCGGCCGCCTGCTCGCCCAGGTCGAGGAAGGCCTCCAGCAGGACGTCGGCCTTGGCGGACCACCAGCGGTAGATCGTCTGCTTGCCGACGCCGGCGCGGGCGGCGATGCCCTCGATGGTGGTCTTGGCGTAGCCCACCTCGCCGACGAGTTCGAGCGCGGCGGCGTAGATGGCGCGGCGGGACTTCTCGCTGCGGCGGGTGGCGTCGGGGGAGGTCTTCGGGGGGCGCGGTGCGGACTTCTGGGACATGGGTCGAATTTACCAGGTTGACAAGACGCTGCGTCTCGCCGGATGGTGGGGACCTCCACTGCGAGACGAACCGTCTCGTACCCGTGTGGACATCACGACGAGGACGACGGAGGCGGGCATGACCCGAAGCGGAGCCGGAAACATGCTGGGCGTCGGCGGAGCGCGCCGGAACCTGGGCCGCGAGGCCCTGCGCGGCGGCCCGAACGGCAGCCGCGTCGGCGGCAGCGACGCACAGGCCCACAAGCGCGAACTGCTGCGCAGGTTCCAGGAGAAACAGGCCGGACGGCAGGAAGGTGCGGAGGCGCGGGAAGGGCAGGAAGGACAGGACGGGCAGGAGAAGCGGGAGGGCGAGGGGCGCGGCTAGTCGGCCGGTGGCCAGGCGTCGCCCCAGTCGGCGTCGCGGGCCGCCCGGTACAGGTCGCCGTGGCGTTTGGTGACGGTCGTCCGGCGCAGCAGCTCGTCGGCCTCGCACAGGTCGAGCAGCACCTGCCCCTTGCGGATCTGCGGCTTGCGGACGATGCGGGACGCAGCCGGCGCCGGCCGGAACCGCGTCGCGGCGACGTAGCTGAACTTCTCGTCCTCGTAGGCCAGTGAGCCTCCCTTGACCTGCCGGTGCAGGGAGGAGCGGCTGACCCGGGCGGAGAAGTGGCACCAGTCCGTGCCGGGGACGATGGGGCAGGCCGCGCTGTGCGGGCAGGGCGCGGCGATGTGGAAGCCGGCGCCGATCAGGCGGTCGCGGGCGTCGATCACGCGCGCGTAGCCGTCGGGCGTGCCGGCCTCGACGATCACGACGGCGCCGGCGGCGCGGGCGGCGGCGTCGACGAGGGCGGCGCGGTCGGGCTCGGACAGCTCGTTGAGGACGTAGGACACGGTGACGAGATCGGTGTCGTCGAGGGTGAGCGCCGAGCCGATGCGGGAGCGCTGCCACCGGGCGTCCCGCAGCGCGGGGTTGGCGGCGGCGATCTCCCGCCCGAGCGCGAGCGCGGGTTCGGCCCAGTCCAGCACCGTCACGGGCCGGACCCCGTCCCAGGTCGCGGTGACGGCCCAGCTCCCGGCGCCCGTGCCGCCCCCGACGTCCACGTGCCCGCCGGGCACCCAGTCGGGCACGGCCGCGGCGAACGCCGCCAGGGCCGAGCGGACCGCCTCGAAGGTGGCGGGCATCCGGTAGGCGGCGTAGGCGACGACGTCCGCGCGGTCCCGCAGGATCGGGGCGTCGGTCGGGGTGGCGCCCCGGTAGTTGGCGATCAGCCGCTCCACGGCCTGCGCGGCCTGCTTGGGCGGCAGTCCGTCGAGCAGCCCGGCGAGGGCGGCGCGGAGGTTCTCGGCCGGGAGTACTGGGACGTTCACCGGGTGATTCTCTCAGGTCGCCGCAGCCGCCGTGCCGCCGCGCCGACCGTGCCGTCAGGTCCCCCGCATTGTCCGGTCCCTCGCGGCGTCAGGTCCCCCGCACCGCCCGCGCCACCCTGGTGCCCGCCGCCGCCCGCGGCCGGCTGTCCGGCGCCCGGCGGCGCGGGTGCACCGTGTTCGCCAGCAGCACCAGGAAGGTGTCCGTGGCCCGGTCCAGCACCAGCGACGTCCCCGTGAAACCGGTGTGCCCCGCCGCTCCCCGCCCCGCCAGCTCCCCCATGAACCACGGCTGGTCGAGCACGAAGCCGAGGCCGGGCGGCGTCAGCAGCAGCTCCACGAAGTCCGGCCCCAGGATGCGCGCCGGCCCGTACGAGCCGCCCGCCAGCAGCGTCCGGCAGAACACCGCCAGGTCCCGCCCCGTACCGAACAGACCCGCGTGACCGGCCACCCCGCCGAGGGCCCACGCGTTCTCGTCGTGGACGACCCCCCGCAGCATGCCCCGGTCCGCCTTCGCCCACGGCCGCCGCTGGTCCTCCGTCGCCGCCGCGCCCGGACACGGGCCGAAGCCGGTCGCCGCCATCCCGAGCGGCCGGGTGATCCCGTCCCGGACGAGGACGTCCAGGGCGCGGCCGGTGACGCGTTCCAGGACGTACTGGACCAGCAGCATGTTCAGGTCGGAGTAGCGGTACACGCCGGGTTCCGCCGTCGGGGGTTCGGCCCGCAGCAGCGCCAGCCGCTCCGCGTCGTCCGCGCAGTCGTACAGCGGGAGTTCGGGGCGCAGCCCCGAGGTGTGGGTGAGCAGCTGCCGTACGGTGACGCCGTGCCGGTCGGCGGCCCGGAACTCCGGCAGGTACGCGCCCACCCGCGCGTCGATGCCGAGCGTGCCGCGCTCGATCTGCTGCACCGCGGCGACGGCGGTGAACAGCTTGGTGAGCGAGGCGAGGTCGAAGGGCGTGTCCACGGTCATCGGCACCCGGCGCGCGGCCGGCAGCTCCACACCCGCGTCGGCCAGGGGGGCGTGGGCCGCGTAGCGCACCGCGTACCCCGTCGCCGCCTCGACCGCGAGCACCGGCCCGCGCCCGGCGACGACGACGGCGCCCGCCGCCCACGGCTGCCGACCGGTCGTGAGGTCCTGGACGTCGCGGACGAGCAGCTGGAGCCCGCCGGGGTCGAGTCCGGCCCGTTCCGGTGTGCCACGGCGCAGTCTCGGCGCGCTCAGCTCTCTTCCCCCAAGTTCTCGGATGCGCCCGAGCGGGGAGTCCCCCCGCCCTCAGCCACCGTACGTGTGTTCCAGGGACGGCACATTCCCACGAAGCAGCCCACCGCCACCAGGGCGGCCGCCAGTTGGACGACGGCCATCGGGACGGCGGTGTGCTCGCCGGCGATGCCGACGAGCGGCGAGGCGACGGCGCCGACCAGGAAGGAGGTCGCGCCGAGCAGGGCGGACGCGGAGCCGGCGGAGTGCCGGACGCGCAGCAGCGCGAGGGACTGGGCGTTGGGCAGGGCGAAGCCCATGGCGGACATCAGGACGAACAGCGCGACGGCGATCGGGGTGAGCCCCGTCTCGCCGAAGACGTCCAGCGACATCAGCAGCAGCGCCACCGCGGCCAGTACGACGATGCCCAGTCCGGCGGCGAAGACCCGCTCCAGGCTGACCCGGCCGACCAGCACCTTGCCGTTGATCTGGCCGGCGACGACCAGTCCGACGGAGTTCACGGCGAACAGCAGGCTGAAGGTCTGCGGGGAGGCGCCGTAGATCTCCTGGACGACGAACGGCGAGGCGGAGATGTAGGCGAACAGGGCGGCGAAGGTGAAGCCGCCGGACAGCATGTAGCCGGTGAAGGGCAGGTCGGCGAGCAGGCGGCGCATCGCGTGCAGGGCCTCGCCGACGCCGCCCTGATGGCGGTCGGCGGGCTCCAGGGTCTCCGGGAGCCTCGCCCCGACCACGGCGGTCAGCAGCACACCGACGACCGCGAGCACCACGAACACCCCGCGCCAGTCCGTCACCCGCAGGATCTGCCCGCCGATCAGCGGCGCGACGATCGGCGCGGCGCCCGAGACCAGCATGAGGGTGGAGAAAAAGCGGGCCATCGCCACGCCGTCGTACAGGTCGCGCACGACCGCGCGGGCGATCACGATCCCGCCCGCGCCGGCCAGGCCCTGGACGAGCCGGAAGGCGACCAGGGACTCCGCGGTGGGCGCCAGGGCGCACAGCACGGTCGCGACGACGTACACGACGAGCCCGGCCAGCAGCGGCCGGCGGCGGCCCCAGCGGTCGCTCATCGGGCCGACCACCAACTGCCCGACGGCCATGCCGGCCAGGCAGGCGGTGAGGGTGAGCTGCACCGTCGCGGCGGGCGCGTGCAGCGACTCGCCGACCCTCGGCAGCGCGGGGAGGTACATGTCCATCGCCAGCGGCGGCGTGGCGGTCAGTCCACCGAGCAGAAAGGTCACGAGCAGGCCGGTGCGGCGCTGCGCGCGGACGGGCGGCCGCTTCGTCGGCGCGGCCGCCCGTGAAAGATCCGGTATCGATGCCCTGCCTTCGGGCATGTGCCCCTCCCTCTTCGAACAGTTCGCTCCCTATGCTCTCATTTCGAACACGGAGCCTGGCGGCATCGAACGAGAACGAACAGGCCCGACGAGCACGACAGGCACGGACGGGAATGAGGACGGTCGGCATGACGACGGACAGCGTGCGATGGGGAATCCTGGCGACGGGCGGCATCGCCGCGTCGTTCACGGCGGATCTGGTGGACCTGCCGGACGCGGAGGTGGTGGCCGTGGCCTCGCGGTCCGAGGCCTCGGCGCGGGCGTTCGCGGACCGGTTCGGGATACCCCGGGCGTACGGCGACTGGGAGTCCCTCGCGCGCGACGAGGGCGTCGACGTGGTCTACGTCGCCACCCCGCACTCGGCCCACCGGGCGGCGGCCGGCCTGTGCCTGGCGGCCGGGCGGAACGTGCTGTGCGAGAAGGCGTTCACGCTGAACCTGCGCGAGGCGGAGGAACTGGTCGCGCTGGCCCGGGAGCACGGGCGGTTCCTGATGGAGGCCATGTGGATGTACTGCAATCCGCTGGTGCGCCGCATGAAGGCGCTGGTGGACGACGGCGCGATCGGCGAGGTGCGCAGCGTCCAGGCGGACTTCGGGCTGTCGGGCCCCTTCCCGCCCGCGCACCGGCTGCGCGATCCGCGGCAGGGCGGCGGCGCGCTGCTCGACCTCGGCGTGTACCCGGTGTCCTTCGCGCATCTGCTGCTGGGTGAGCCGTCGGACATCGCGGCGAGATCGGTGCTGTCCGACGAGGGGGTCGACCTCCAGACGGGCGCGCTGCTCTCCTGGGACAGCGGCGCGCTCGCCTCGGTGCACTGCTCCATCGTCGGCGGTACGCCCGTCACCGCCTCGGTCACCGGTTCGCTCGGCCGCATCGACATCCCGGCCGGCTTCTTCAACCCGGACCGCTTCGTGCTGTGCCGTGACGGCCGCGAGCCCGAGGAGTTCCGCCACGACCCGGCCGCCGACCCGCACAACAGCCTCAAGCACGAGGCCCGTGAGGTGATGCGCGCCCTGCGCGCCGGGGAGACCGAGTCGCCGCTCGTCCCGCTGGAAGGCACGCTCGCGGTGATGCGGACGCTCGACACGATCCGTGACCGCGTCGGCGTCCGCTACCCCGGCGAGCGGGACGAGCCGCTGCTCACACCTGCGTGAGCCCCGGCCGGCCGGCCTCGGTCACGAAGGACGCGGCCGTCGTGACCGGGGCCCCGGGCCTGGTCACGTACGGCACCGTCCGGAAGTCGGCGCGGGCCTGGTCCCGCCCGAGCCCGACGGTCACGTATCCGCGCCGCCCGTTGTAGAACTTCAGATGCGGGTTGGCCGTCGTGTAGGTGTCCCAGTTGGCCGGCTTGTCGGCGCCGTCCCGGCCGCTGGAGATCGACGTGGCCACGATCTCCGTGCCGACGGTGCGCGAGGCCGGATCGTCGAAGTCGTCCTTGATGTCGAAGGCGTAGCCGACGTGGACGTCCCCGGTGAGCACCATCAGGTTGTCAACACCGACCGCCCGCGCGCCGTCGAGCACCCGGCGGCGCGAGGCGCGGTAGCCGTCCCAGGCGTCCATGGAGACCCGCGAGGGTTCGGTCAGGTCGAACTTCCGCTGGGAGAAGGTGACCTGCTGCGGTACGACGTTCCACAGCGCCTTCGACCGCCGCCAGCCGTCGAGCAGCCACCGCTCCTGCGTCTCGCCGGTCATGGTGCGCGCCGGGTCGTCGACCTCGGGGCCGGGGATGTCGGAGCCGTCGCCGTAGGCCTGGTCCGAGCGGTACTGGCGGGTGTCGAGGACGTCGAACTGCGCGAGCCGGCCCCAGTGCAGCCGGCGGTAGAGCTGCATGTCGGGGCCGTCGGGGCGCTGCGGGCGGCGCAGCGGCTGGTTCTCGAAGTAGGCGCGGTAGGCGGAGGCGCGGCGCAGCAGGAACTCCTCCGGCGGGACGTCGTTCTCGGGCTTGTCGTCCGCGTAGTTGTTCTCGGTCTCGTGGTCGTCCCAGGTGACGACGAAGGGGTGCGCGGCGTGGGCGGCGCGCAGGTCGGGGTCGGTCTTGTAGAGGGCGTACCGCAGCCGGTAGTCCTCCAGGGTCACGGTCTCGCGGTTGAACAGGTCCGGGAGCGTGCGGTCGGTGTAGTTGCGCTGGCCGCCGACCGCGTTCACGGCGTACTCGTACAGGTAGTCGCCGAGGTGCAGGACGACGTCGACGTCCTCCTCGGCGAGGTGGCGGTACGCGGTGAAGTAGCCGTCGTGGTACGCCTGGCAGGAGACCGCGGCCAGAGTGAGCGACGAGACCCGTTCGTGCTGGGCGGGGGCGGTGCGGGTCCGGCCGGTCGGGCTGATCCAGCGGCCCGCACGGAAGCGGTAGAAGTAGGCCCGGCCGGGTTCGAGGTGGCCGGCCTCCACATGCACGGCGTGCTGGAACTCGGGGTGCGCGGTGGCGGTCCCGCGTCTGACGGTGCGGCGGAAGCGCTCGTCGCGGGCCAGTTCCCAGTGCACGGTGACGCGTTCGGCCGGAAGGCCGCCGTCGGGCTGGTACGGGGCGGGCGCGAGGCGGGTCCACAGCAGGACGGAGTCGGGCAGCGGGTCGCCGGAGGCGACACCGAGGGTGAAGGGGTCCTCGGTGATCCGCGCGGCGTCGAGTTCGGCGGCGCCGGCCACTCCCGCGGCCGGCAGGTTCACCGCGAACGCGAGCGCGGCGGCGGCGCCGGTGACGGTCAGAAAGCGGCGGCGGCCGATGTGCCGGGCGGCCGCGCGGAGTTCGAGCGCGTGCTGGGACGGTCGTGCGACGGGTTTCATCCGGTCCTCCCCTGACGAACCTGTTGATTCGATTCAGGTGGCATTGGAGTGGCCGGGAACGACACGCGATTGGCACGTACACAACACTCGAATGGCGGTCGGATGAGATCCGTATGGCGCACCGTCTCCTACGCTGCCGACCCATGAATGCCAAGCAAACTGACAAGCGGACCGAGCAGACCGGGCGGACCGGACCGTCGGAGGCATCGGCGCCCAGGACACCCGGCCGGGCGGGTGCGGAGATCGCGGTGGTGACCGGCGCCGGCTCCGGAGTCGGCCGCGCGGTCGCCCTGGAACTGCTGAGCGCGGGCTGGTCGGTCGCGCTGGCGGGCCGCCGCCCGCACCGGCTGGAGGAGACCGCGGCGCTCGCACCCGAGGGGGCCGCCCCCCTGACGGTGCGCACGGACGTGTCCCGGCCGCAGGAGGTGACCGCGCTGTTCGCGGCGACCGTGGAGCGGTTCGGTCGGGTGGACCTGCTGTTCAACAACGCGGGGACGTTCGGCCCGGGCGGGGTCCCGGTGGAGGATCTGCCGTTCGAGGCCTGGCGGCACGTGGTCGACACCAATCTGCACGGGGCGTTCCTGTGCGCGCAGGCGGCGTACCGGCAGATGAAGGCGCAGGATCCGCAGGGCGGCCGGATCATCAACAACGGCTCGATCTCGGCGCACGCCCCGCGCCCGCGCTCGGCCGCGTACACCGCCACCAAGCACGCGCTGACCGGACTGACCAAGGCGCTGTCGCTGGACGGCCGGCCGTACCGCATCGCGGTGGGGCAGATCGACATCGGCAACGCGGCGACGGACATGACGCAGGCGATGCAGACCGGCGCGTTGCAGGCGAACGGCGAGGTGGCGCCGGAGCCGGTGATGGACGTCGCCGATGTGGCGCGCACTGTACGGCACATGGCGGAGCTGCCGCTGGAGGCGAACGTGCAGTTCGCCACGGTGCTGGCGACGAGCATGCCGTACGTGGGGCGCGGCTGAAGGATCACCCGGATTTCATGTGAACTCTCAACCTACACAAACGGAGTTTGACCGTCCGCCCCATCGCCGCCGGTAGAGGGCATATGCTCAACTCTCCTCCACAGGAACTTCACACTTGGAGCGCTGAGCTTCCGTAGGCCAAACCGAGGGGGGAGGCGGCGGCTGTTCCACGGCACCGGATGGGGGTGGACCTCGCGCGGGACCGCGAGGTGCGCACCGGGACCGTGGAACGGCTGCCGCACAGCCGGCCTGGGGGTCAACGAGCCCGCGGCCCTCAGCGGCCGAGGATCCGGTCGATCTCCGCGGACTGCCCGGCGGTCAGCGGACCCCGGTCCATCGCCCCCGCGTTCTCCTCGGCCTGCCGCACCGTACGGAAACCCGGAATCGGAACCGTGCGCGGGCTGCGTGCCCAGATCCAGGCGAGGGCACCCTGCGCGAGGGTACGGCCGCCGCTGGTCAGGACCTCCTTCAGGGCGTCGACCCGGCCCAGCCACTCCGGGTCGGCTCCGGCACCCGCGGTGAACCCGGGCAGCCACGCGGGCGGGTTGCTGCGGATGTCTCCCGCGGCGAGGGGCCGGCCGGCGGGCCGCCTGCCCGTCAGCAGCCCCATCGCCAGCGGGCTGCGGTTGATGCCGGCCAGGCCCGCCCGCTCACACAACGCGAGCATCTCGGGGGCGTCCTGGAGCACGTTGAGGCGGTGCTGCACGGCGGCGCAGTGCTCCCCCGCCGCGAACACGGCGGCCCGCTCGGGATCGTCGGTGCTCCACGCGTACGCCCGGATCAGGCCCTCCGACACGAACTCCTCGCAGGCGTCGCGGAGTTCGGCCGCCCGCACGGGGTCCGCGTCGGACAGGTGGAGCTGGTAGAGGTCGACGTGGTCGGTGCCGAGACGGCGCAGGGAGGCGGTCAGGGCGCGCCGGGCGTACGCCGGGGAGTCGTCGCTGCCGGTGAGCGTACGGGTGTCCTCGTCGAAGACATTGCCCCACTTGGTGGCGACGACCACGTCGTCCCGGCGTTTGCCGAGCGCCCGCCCGAGGACGCGTTCGCTGTGACCGGCGCCGTAGGTGTCGGCGGTGTCGAAGAACGTGACGCCGAGGTCGAGCGCCCGCCGGATCGCCCGTACCGACTCCTCGTCGTCGACCTTGCCCCAGCCCAGCGGTTGCCCGTCGGCGTCCTGCCACTCACCGCCGACGGCCCAGCAGCCGAAGCCGAGGGCGATGATCCGCATGCCGCTGTTCCCGAGTGTCCTGGTGGTTTCCGTGGTCTCCATGGCGGTGACGCTAGGGGTTGGAGAACACTCCAGGTCAAGGGGTTGCGCGGGGGTGGGGGCGGGAATCAGGGCGCGGGCCGCGTCGGGGTCGGAATGCGCGCCCGTGTCGGTGCGGGTGTGGGGGACGGTGCCGAGCCCGCACGGGTGTGGGTGAGGGTTACGCGGCCGTACGGGCGTGGGTGAGGGTTACGCGGCCGTACGGGCGTGGGTGCCGGTGCCGGTGCCGGTGCCGGTCACGCCTGCCCGGTCTCGAAGCGGGAGATCCGTCCGTCGTCCTCGACGACGAAGCTCCACCGGGTGCGCATCTCGCCCCAGGTGTCGTTGCTGTAGCGGGCGATGAGGGCGCGGCCGTCCTTCGACTCGTTGTCGACCTCCATGTGGCCGTGGGTGGAGAAGATCTCCCGGTCGATCCACTCGGCGAGCTCGCGGTCGGCGCCGTCGTCGGACATGGTCGCGCCCGGCGCGAGGAGGGTCATGAAGCCCTCCCGGTCGTGGGCGTTCACGGCGGTGACGAAGGCGCGAACGGCCGGGTTGCTCAGCTTGGCTGTCTGAATCGTCATGCCAGCCAGGCTCACACCGCGGGCCGGGGCCCGCCACCCGAACGGCCGCCCGGGAGGGCCGGGCGGGTGGCGGAGATGCGACGGTGGGACGGGAGACCAGCCCGAACCGAGCGCGTACCACCCGCGAACCACCCGCGAACCCGCTGGAAACGTGCCACCGCCATCGTCTGCCCCGGGAGTCAACGTGAACTGCTACGACCGACGTGATCTGGGCCTGCTGCTGCTCCGGCTGGGCATCGGCGGCGTACTGGCCGCGCACGGCGCGCAGAAACTCTTCGGCTGGTTCGGCGGGGGCGGGATCGCCGGGACCGGCCAGTTCATGGAGTCGGTGGGCTACAAGCCCGGCAACGCGAGCGCGCTGGCGTCGGGCCTCGCGGAGTGCGGCGGCGGCACCCTGCTGGCGCTGGGACTGGCCACACCGGCGGCGGGCGCGGCGGCGGCGGCCGGGATGACGGGCGCGGCGGCGGTGCACGCCCCGAACGGCTTCTTCAACACGGAAGGCGGCCTGGAGTACCCCCTGGCCCTCGGCCTGACCGCGGCCGGCATCGCCGTCACCGGCCCCGGCCGCCTCTCCCTGGACCACGCCCTCGGCCACAGGTTCAACCGCGACTGGATGGTCCCGGCGGCACTCGCCGCGGCGGCGGCGGGTGCGTCGGCGGCCGTCTGCCTGCGCGCGAAGCGGCTGCGGCAGGCGTCAGGGGGCGAGCAGGAGGCTCTGTTCGAGAAGTGAGCGCGGGGTGAGCTGGCCGATCTCGCGGGGTGACCGCGGGGCGGGCGAGGCGACTTCGCGCGGTGACCGCGTGGCAGGCTGCGGGTCATGAGTGATGCGACGAGTGATCACCGGGTAACGCCCACGGACCGGCCCCCGACCCCGGCGTCCACCCCGGTACCGGCCCTCGACCCGTGGACCGCCATCGACGACCTGTGGCAGTGGCTGGACGCGAACCGTGCGCACGGCGGCCGGGAAGGCCTGCTGCTGCGCATGCTGAAGCTGACGGAGGAGGTCGGCGAGGTCGCCCAGGCGGTGATCGGCGCGACCGGCCAGAACCCGCGCAAGGGCACGACCCACACGTGGGACGACGTCCAGTCGGAGCTGTGCGACGTGGTCATCACGGCACTGGTGGCGCTGCGCACGCTGACACCGGACGCGCGGGAGGTGTTCACGGAGCACCTGGGACGGGTACGGGAGCGCTCGGTCGGGGCGCCGGCCGCTCGTACGCCGGGCCCCTGAACCGCCCCGGCGCACCCGCTGGTGCTGACGACAGCACCATGTCGCCCGGCGTTGCCGGGCCGGACGTGACGGAGCCCGGGAGTCGTATCCAGCTCCCGGGCCCCTGGGGATGCCACCCAATTGCGCACGCCGGCGGCGTTTAAGAGGACGGATCAGTCATCAGGCCGTCGTGTTCTTCCTTTGAACTACCGCACCGTGCAAGAGGTGCAGGCGAGAGTCGAACTCGCATCCGACGGCGTTCGTCCGTCCCCGGTCGATCCGGCGATCGGCGGCGATGCTGAGACTGGAGCGAGAGTCTGAGATTGACCGCGGCTGCCTCTGCCGTGTTGGGCTACCCCGGCCCGTGGTGGTGCTGTGCCGGGGGAAGGACTCGAACCTTCACTGTCACCGCTTCTTCAGGCTGAACTTCAGTGTCAGCTTGCGCTCATCACGCGAACCGGTCCTCATCCCGGCCCGCGCCTGTTGCGCACCCCCGCGCTCGCACGCGGGGGCGATCTGGGGATGCCACCTGCGGCCGGCCTCAGCCGAACAGGTAGCCGAACACCGCGTCGCCGACCCGCTGGTCGGTGACCTCGGTGGCATTGGCCTCCTCGCGGGCGAACTTCACGGCCTGCTGGAGCTTCTCGACCCGCTCCACCAACTCGTTGACCCGCCGCGCCGGAAGCGCGCCGGAGAACTTCACGGTCGTCCAGTACCCGATGGGCACGTCCTCGTAGTACACCTCGACCTGCGCCGGGTGCTTCTCGGTCGCCTCCGCCTTGACGTGGTTGCGGGGCACCTTCTTCGTACGGATCGTGCGGACCGGGTCCGTCTTCCACCAGTCCGTGGACGGGTCGTGGGACCAGGACTCGGCGGCGTCGAGCGTCGGGAGCTTCTTGACGAAGGTGTGCAGATCGGTGAGCTGCTTCTCCAGGAACAGCAGGTAACTCACCGGAACGTCGGCGACGACGGTACGCCCGTCGACCGTGACGTCCGCGCGGGCCGCGCAGTTCGCCCAGTCCTTGGTGGCGGTCACGTCGAACAGCCGGGTGAGCGACGCGGACATCTCCCGCAGCACGTCCTCGGCCTGCACCTGTACCCGAGTGGACTCGGGCGGCAACTGCTCGCCCTCCTCGTCCTTCGGCTGGTACGAACGCGAGATACCGGCCAGCAACGCGGGCTTCTGCACCTTGTGGTGCGCCGCGGTGATGTCCTGGAGCGACTTGCTCTTGACACCCTTTTCGACAGCGATGATCTGATTCAACTTCGCCACTTGGTCCCCCTTCGAACAGGCAGGACGCTACTCCAGCCACTCGAACGCACGCACGCGATTTACGATGCGCCTTCCGCGGTCCAGCACGTACCCGCACAAAGGAACTGCCCCGCGCCGAATACGACCGCTTGGCCGCCGCCGGTCTCACCCTGGAAGCCCGCTCGTGGACGGCGAGAACCACACCTCCGTCCTCACCCCGCACCTGAGCCAATGCCCCCGCCTCCCCACCTGACAACTCGCCCCAGAGACAGGAGCCCACGGACCATGAGCAACCCGCAGGACCCGCAGCAGCCCGATCAACTGCCCCCGGACTACGAGCTCGACGCATGGCGTGCTGTGCAGCAGTTCAAGGGGCCGCCCCCTGTCACGGGCGATGAGCAAGGCCGGTGAGCAAGTAGCCAACGGCGTCTCGGAACTCGGCAAGCGTGCCGCGAAGCAACTGGAGAACCACCCCCGGACGAAGTGGGCACTTTCGCGTGGACAGGAATTCGTCGCCAAGGGCGCCCACAAGGTCGGCGCCGGGGCGCGCAGGGCCGCCGACTCCCTCCTGGACTGGAGCGGCACCGCCGCCCAGTCCATACGGCAGACGGTGGGGCGGGCCTCGAGAGCGGGTCTCTCCTCCAAACACGTGGTGGCGCTCCATCAGAAGCGCGGACATGAGTCTCGTCGCTGCTCGACCTGCACCGCCTCGACCTTCAGCAGATCGACGCCGTCCGTGGACGGACGGCGAGCGTGTACTACCCCGCCGCCGCAGCACTCTCAGGAGCGGGTGCGGGGCTGGTCATCTCCGGAGGACAGCTCGCCATCGCCGCCTCCGCCGGTGCCGCGGCGGCATCTTCGGGAGGTGCGATCGCGGGCGCTTTCCTCGCCGATACCGCGGTCGTTCTCGGACTTGCGTCCCGCGCCGTCCGTCAGGTCTCGCTGTTCTACGAATACGACCCCGAAGGGCCCGCCGAGAAGCTCTTCGTGATGTCCGTCGTCAACATCGGGACGGCTGGCTCGGCCACTGCCAAGAACGCCGCTTCCCAGCAGTTCGCGAAGGCGTTCGGCTTTCGCCTCACCAAGAAGGGACTCGGCAAGGCCGTACCCGCATTCGGGATCGTCGTGGGAGGCACCCTCAACTGGACGACTCTGGAGGGGATCGTCGACGCTGCCGAGATGGCGTACCGGCGGCGGTTCCTCCTGGAGAAGTACCCGCATCTCGCTGACGAGATGGCAGCCGGATCGTTCCCAGACACCAACCCGGACGGCCCGGATGTCCCGGAAGAAGCCGACGAGGAGATCAGCCTGCTCGACGAGATAGCCGAGGTGGGCGGACCCCACCTCCACAGACCCGTTGTCCCGGCGGCGAACGCGACCGCCGGGACGGGGCGGCTCAGGCCCCCGCCGCGAATCCCACGAACCACGACCACTCCTCACGCCCGACAGCGAAGTGCGGGCGCATCACGTCCTTGGAGTCCCGTACGTGGATGGCCTGTTCGGTGATGGCGACCTCAATGCAGCTGTCTCCTTGGCTCCCGCTGTAGCTGGACTTGAACCAAGCGAGTTCCGTCGTGCTCATAGCTCTCCTCGCAGTCGCTCCAGCAAGCCCAGCGATTCTCCAGGGTTCAGGGCCTGCGAGCGCAGTTTGTCATAGCGCTGTTGGAGGAGGCTCACTTCTTTCACGTCAGCGATCAGCCGACCGTTCTGCTGCCCTTCGGAGTACGCGAACCGCCGCCCGTCCGGCGTTTCCAAGAGCTGCAACGGCCCATCCAGACACGCATGCAACCCCGCCTCAAACGGCACGATCTGAAGCGTCACGTTCCGCAGTGCGGCGTGCTCCAACACATGGTCGTACAGCTCCCGCATCTGCTCGGCGTCTCCGAACCGCCGCCGGAGCACATGCTCCTCAACAATGAAGCTGAACGGCACCGTCGTCTTGTCGTAGAGCATCCGCTGCCGCTTCATCCGTACGTCGAGCAGGCTCTCCAACCCCTCGTCGGTTACCAGCGGAATGGTGCCGTCGAACACAGCCCGCGCATATCCCTCCGACTGCAACAACCCCGGCACCAGCCTGCACTCATAGGTACACAGACTCACCGCCACCTTCTCCAGCCGAGCCCACCGCCGGAACCAGGCCGCCAGCCCCGCCTCCCCCCGCGTCAGATGCCGCGCCGCTTTCCGTAACGCGCCCGTGCTCCCCGTGGCGTCCTCCGCTCGTTCCACGAACGACTCGTCCGGCATCCGTCGCCCCAACTCCACGGACTCCACCGTGTGCTTGGAGAACCGCACCAATTCCCCGAACTCCGCCCGGCTCAAGCCCGCATGCTCCCGCAGAGCCTGGACGACCGCGCCGAAAGTCCGCAGGCTGTCGGAGGGGTCGGGCTCCCGCAGCACTTCGCAGCCCGTCAGGTAGTCGACGCCGTCACTCTCACCGACACCGTTCGTCATACGCGGCCACCTCCTGGTACGTACGCGCGCTGCTCCCCGCGGTCGACTTACCCAGCGTGACGGCAAGATCGCGTCCAGTCCACCGATCGTGTCCGTACGCTGACACAGCGTACGGACCGCGCTCCAGCGCCCTTTCGTACACGGGTGTTTCTAAACATGCCGTTAGTCGACCTACATGTAGCAGCGTTTGCTGCTTGGGATGTCATGGGCATTCTGTATGGGTCTGATCGTCGGCATGGGTTGCAGCCTTTGGGGGGCCGATGGCACGAGGGGACGTCCGGGCGGAAAATGGCACCACGGGATCGGTCGCGGACCTCGTCGCCAGGTTCGGCGAGGAGGTCAGGGCCAAGCTGCAAGGCCCCGCAGGGGCGGTCAGCAGCAAAGAGGACAGCCTCACCGCGCCGGTGGAGCAACTGCTGCGCGGGATGGCCTGGCGGCAACGCCTCAAGCTCATCGCCCACGGTCAGAGCCGGGTCAAGAGACTCAGGATTCGGCCTGACTTCGCCATCAGTTGCCGCGGCAGGACCATAGGGCACGTCGAGCTGAAGCAGCCGGGTAGGGGGGCCGATCCGGAGAAGTGGGCTGTGAAGAGCCATGACCGGAAGCAGTGGGAGAAGATCAAGGCCCTCCACAACGTGCTGTACACCGATGGATATGAGTGGGCGGTCTACCGCTTCGGCGTGCAAGTCGGCCCCACCGGACTCCTCGTCGGAGATCTGGAGTCCGGTGGTCGGCAACTCCTCGTCGCGGACGACGGGTTCGAGCGCGCCCTCACGCACTTCTTCACGCCGGCGCCCCTCACCCATGGCAGCATCGACGAACTGGTCAGGCGCATCGCGGGAATCTGCGCCCTGCTGCGCGACGAGGTCACCGAACGGCTCATCCGCGAGGAACACGGGGAAGCTGACGCGGCGTTCTCGATCCTGGCCGGGAACTGGAAGGACCTGCTGTTTCCCGACGCCCGTCCGGCGGAGTTCGCGGACCATTACAGCCAAACGCTGACATTCGCAATCCTGCTGGCCCGCCTCGAGCGCATCGATCTGCACAAGCTCTCCCTCCCCGATGTCGCAAGCCGATTGGGCAAACGGCACTCCCTGATGGGCAAGGCTCTGGCGGTACTGACGGACGACGCCCTCGACGATCTGCGGGGAATCATCGACACGCTGATCGATGTCATATCGGCCGTCGACCCCGACATGTTCAAGGACGAGACCGGAGACGCCTACCTCCACCTCTACGAGGGCTTTCTGAGCGCCTACGACCCGGAACTGCGACGGCGGACGGGGACGTACTACACACCTGGCGAGGTCGTCCGCTTCATGGTCGGGTTCACCGACAAAGTGCTGCGTGACCGGCTCGGCCAGGAGGACGGGTACGGAAGTCAGGACGTCACCGTGGTCGACCCGGCCATGGGTACCGGGACCTTCCTCATCAACATCATCGACCACGTCGCCCAGACCCTGTCGTTGAAGTACGGCAAGACACTCAAGTCCGGACTCCTCCGGGAACTCTCCAGCCGCCTGGTCGGCCTGGAGAAGCAGACCGGGCCGTACGCGGTGGCCGAACTCCGTGTGCAGCACGCCTTCCAGTCCCATGATGCCGATG
Organism: Streptomyces cadmiisoli; assembly: GCF_003261055.1. Lineage (NCBI taxonomy): Bacteria > Bacillati > Actinomycetota > Actinomycetes > Kitasatosporales > Streptomycetaceae > Streptomyces > Streptomyces cadmiisoli. Next base: position 6,165,484 of record NZ_CP030073.1, on the reverse strand, counting down.
TCACGAGTCGCCCGCCGAGGCTTCTCGTGGCGGACACACTCGACGATCCCGCCGTCGAGCACCACCTGGGTCTGATGTACGAGGCGATCGCCCGCCACCGCCGTATGGCGAACAAGATCAAGGCGGACGAGAAGGTCATGGTGGTGATCGGCAATCCGCCCTACCTGCGGGGTGCGAGACAGGCAGGCGTCGGTCGCTGGGTCACCGATGGCAACCCGAACGAACAGGGCCCGATCCTCGCCCGCTTCCATCCCGAGGACAACGGGCGCGTCGGGTACGCTCTCGACAACCTCTATGTCTACTTCTGGGCGTGGTCCACCTGGAAGGTCTTCGATCAGGTAACGGCTTCGGGCACACCGAAGGCCCCCAGTGGGGTCGTCGCCCTCATCACCAACTCCGGATACCTGGACAGTGAGGGCGCGGCTGGCATGCGCCACTACCTGCGCGAGGCCGCCGACGAGGGCTGGGTCATCGGTCTCTCGCCCGAAGGCCCTTACTCCGACACGCGCACCCGTGTCTTTCAGGGCGTCAAGCGCGAGGTCTGTATCGCCGTGTTCGTCCGCCGGGGCGTCCCGAACGTGACGAACCCGGCGCGGATATGGCGGCTCGACGTGCCAGCGGGTATGCGCGAGGAGAAGTTCGACTGGCTGGAAGGGCTCGGCGTCGAGGGCCACCGGAACGGGACCTCCTGGCAGCTCTGCCCCACACAGTGGACCGCGCCTTTTCACGTCACGTCCGACTCCGAGTGGTCGGCCATGCCATCGGTGGACGCCCTGCTGCCCTGGACGAGCTCCGGCAACAAGAACAACCGCAGTTGGCCCGTCTCACCCAGCCGGGACGTTCTCGAACGGCGCTGGCGCAGGCTCGTCCAGGCACCGACGGCGGATAAGGCAACACTCCTGAAGACCACCAGAGACCGCCGCCCTGAGAAGCCGGAACCGCCCCTGCCCGGCCAGCAGGAAAGAGAAAGCCTCGCTGCGGAGAAGGAGACGGTGCCAGTCATCGTTCCCTACGGCCGGATGACCTTCGATCGGCAGTTCATCATCGCGGACAGGCGAGTGATCGACTTTCCGCGACCGGCCCTGTGGTTCGCCCACAACGACCGGCGCCAGATCTACCTCTCCGAGCTTCACACAGAGTCGGCTCGCCCTGGCCCAGCGGTGGGGTTCACCGCCCTCCTGCCCGACATGCACCACTTCAAAGGCACCGAAGGCGGCCGCGTCGCCCCCCTCTACCGCCACCCTCACCAGGCGGAACCGAACGTGACACCCGGCCTGCTGCAACTGCTCACCAAGACGCACGGCGTGACGGTCACTGCCGAAGACCTCTTCGCGTACATCGCGGGTGTAGCTGGCCACAGCAGCTACACCCGCCGTTTCGCCACGAACCTGGCCGAGCGCGGTGCCCGTATTCCTCTGACGCGCGACCCGGCGTTGTGGGCGGAGGTGGTGGAGGTGGGCAGGCGCACAGTGTGGATCCACACGTACGGCCAGCGCTTCGCCTCTCACCACCATGACAGTCCACCTGGATCGACCCCGAGGCTCCCCCCGGCAGAGCGACCCGAATGCGTCATCGCGATCGGAGAGGACGAGAGGCTGCCGGAGGACATCTCCTACGACGCGACAACGCGAACCCTCTCAGTGGGCTCCGGCTCCATACGTCCAGTGGCGCCTGAAGTCTGGGACTACCGGATCGGCGGGGTGCAGGTGATCCGCAAATGGTTCGGCTTCCGCAAGCGGAAGCCGGACGTGGAACGGCAGACCCCGTTGAACGACATCCTGCCTCCGACCTGGCCTTCCCGGTGGACCCTTGACCTGCTGGACCTCATCAACGCGCTCGGGCTCCTCGTAGCCCTCGAACCCCGCCAGGCCAGGCTCTTGGACGCCGTGAGCAGCGGCTCTCTCATCACCACCGACGACCTCCGCGGCAAGGGCATCCTGCCCGTGCCTGCCCACGCGACCAAGGAGCCGAAACCACCACGGAAGTCTCGGCGCTCTCCTGGGCCTGGTCAGGAGACCCTCGACATCCCGAACTGACACGCGCTCAGCGTGAGAGGTCGGCATCCCCGTACATCCAACGGAATGCACCCGTACGATGACGCACTGTACGAACTCAAGTCATGGATTGTGCCCTCGCGCGCCCGGCACCGTGGTTTCCATGAGCGCAACCACGCCCCAGGTTCCCGTCGTCCGGCGGACGTTCACGCAGTTGCTGTCCTCAACCCGTCGAGGCGCCCGCCTCGCCCGGCTGCTCGCCGCGGAGCAGTGCCGTACATGGGAGGTGGCACCGACCATCACCGAACGCGTCGTGCAGATCGTCGCCGAACTCGCCGCCAACGCCGCTCTGCACGGCAGGGTGCAAGGCCGCGACTTCCGCCTCGCCCTCACCTTCAACACCACCGCCGACACCCTCCGCGTAGCGGTCAGCGACGCACGTGGCGACCATCTCCCGGTGCCCGTGGCGACGGCCCGACCGGACGAAGCCGAGTCGGGCCGCGGCCTCCTGCTCGTCACCACTCTCGCCGACCGCTGGGGCACCGAGCCCTACCCGCCCGCGGGCAAGACCGTCTGGGCGGAGGTGAGTCACCAGCGTTCTGAGTTGCCGAACGCCACTGGTGCAACTGTGCAGTTGGCGAGCATTCAGTTCTACTCACTGATCGGCGTGCCACGCGATACGGCCCCCTGGAAGACCGGCTGTGGTGGGCCACTCGGCTAACTGACGCAACCGACCGTCACCCGTTCCAGACGATGTTGCAGTTGTAGACGCACTCGTGTCGGGGTACGGCGAGGAACTGGATGAAGCCGCGTGCGCCGAAGATCGGGAAGTTTCTCAGCCCGCCGGGTTTGTCCTCGGGTCTGCTCCCTGCCGTCTAGGCGTCGCGGCCCAGCGCGGCGAGTTCGCTGGCGATGCGTTCCACCTCTGCGACAACACCGACAGGTAGCCCGGCGGTCAAGTACTCCTCGCTCGGGTTGTAGTCCCACTTCCAGCCGGTCACAGTCCCGCCTCGGGCTCTACGTAGATCTGCCCTATCTCGGTGATGGCATCCGTCGGATCCTCCACCCCGCCACTCACCACGTCCTCCAGGCGACGCAGGCGAGCGGCTCGTGAGGGGTGGCGCTGGATCGCGACGAACACGCCCCATGTGTGGACGAAGGTCCGCAGCGGCGCAAGGAAGTGGGCCCGCTGAGCGTTCGTCGTCGTGTCGACGAGATCACGGACGAACGCCGGCACGCGGCTCGCCGTGAGCTCTTCGACGGCGGCACGCAGGGCGTGGGGGGCAGGGCGGGCATGGCCACGGGATGAGCGGCTCACCGGGCTGCGGCTGCGCGTGCAGTGCGGTCACGGTCGTGCTCCCGGTTCGATGGTGGGCGTTTGCTGCGTTCCGGACGGTACGCGCACCGCGCCGACTCGACGGCCGGATCAACGCAAGGACGTGAGCCGATCACGTCCGGTAGGAGCGCTCGTTGAGGACAACCGGCTCGACACGGACGCGCACGGAACCCGCAATGTCCCGCCTGGTGACGAAAAAACGCCTCTGACCTGCGGAAACCATAAGCGGCAGACGAGTCGGGCTGTACGCCGGGTTCTGTTCCGGAGGGTTCTTGCGAACCCTCCGGCGACGGCCATCCATCTAGGGCCGGTGTTGCCACCGGCCTCGTGCGGTCTACCCGCGGACTCGGGCGGGCAGCCCTCGAACGTCCGCGCAGGGACACCGGGGTGTCCCCTCTTGACCTTGCTCCGGGTGGGGTTTACCTAGCTGCCCAGGTCGCCCTGGGCACTGGTGGTCTCTTACACCACCGTTTCACCCTTACCCAGCGCCTGAGCGCCGGGCGGTCTGCTTTCTGTGGCACTGTCCCGCGGGTCACCCCGGGTGGCCGTTAGCCATCACCCTGCCCTGTGGAGCCCGGACGTTCCTCGGGAAGCCCCCTCAAGGGGACTCCACGCGGCCGTCCGCCCGGCTCGTCTGCCGTGTCGACCATGGTACCGGGCGGGACGGGCGCCGCGGGCCGGCGGCGGCCGTGGCCAGGACCGAGCCCGCCAGGATCAGCGCGAAGGCGACCGCGATCGAGGCGGTCAGGGCCTCGTCCAGGAACAGCGCGCCGGCCGCCACCGCGACCGCCGGATTGACGTACGTGATGACGGTGGCCCGGGTCGGACCCGCTTCCTTGATCAGTTCCATGAAGGCGACGAAGGCGACGGCGGTGCAGACGACGCCGAGGGCTGCGAGGGCGATCAGGGCCTCGGTGGACGGTGTCCGGGCGGGCCAGGAGGCCGCGGCGGCGGGCGCGTAGACCAGGGCGGCCAGCGCCAGGCACGGGGCGGTCAGGTGCAGGGTGGGGACGTCCTTCAGGTGGCGGGCGGCGATGAGGGGGGCGATCGCGTAGCCCAGCACGGTCAGCATCACCTCGCCCAGCGAGCGGGCGTCGCCGCCGGTCAGGTGGGGTGCGGCGAGGACGGTGACGCCGGTGAGGCCGAGGACGAGGCCGGTGACGCGCCGGGCGCCGAGGTGTTCGGCGGCGCCGAAGAACCGGGCCAGGGCGACGCCGACGATCGGGACGCCCGCGATCAGCAGGCCCGCCGTGGAGCTGGAGAGATGGCGCTCGGCGTCGGTGAGGGTCCACCAGGGGCCGATGATCTCGATGCACGCGAAGGCCAGCATCGGCTTCCAGCGCGTCCGGACGGTCCTCGCCAGGCCCGGTTGCCGTAGCGCGAAGGGGAGCAGCAGGGCCGCGCCCAGGGCGCAGCGGGTGAACACGACCATGGACGGGGACACCTCGTCCACCGCCACCTTGATCATCAGATAGGGAATGCCCCAGACGACTCCCAGCAGGGAGAACAGGAGCCAGCCGCGTGCAGTCATGCGGGGAGTGTCGGCCGGGTCAGCGGCTGCTGTCTTGAACGCTGTTGCGGTACGCGGCCGGGGTCACCGCCAGCACCCGCCGGAACCACCGGGTGAGGTGCGCCTGGTCGGCGAAGCCGACGAGCCCGGCGACCTCGGCCGGACGCAGCCCCGACTGCAGCAGCGTCCGGGCCCGGTTCACGCGGTACTGGGCCAGCCAGGCGTACGGCGGTATCCCCATCGTCGTGCGGAAGGCCCGCAGGAGCTGGTACCGGGACAGGCCCAGTTCGGCGGCCAGGTCGGCCAGGGAGGGCGGTGCGAGGAGTTCGTCGGCCAGGCGGTCGCGTACGGCGTGCGCGATGTGCCCGGCGCCGGGGACGGTGTCGTCGGCCGCGCGGGCCGTGGAGTGGCGGCGGGCCAGGGCCGTCAGCAGCCAGGGGATCCGGGACTCGGTCTCCAGCGGGTCGGGGCAGGAGCTGAGGTCGGTGTGGGCCAGGCGCAGGGCGGTGGCCAGCTCGGGGTCGTCGAGGACCGGTTCGCGAAAGTGCGGCGGGGCGGAGCCGAGGAGGCCGTCGGTGAGGAGGGCGGTCCCGGCGTACAGGGCGCGGTAGGCGTAGCCGTCGGCGGCGGCCGGGCCGCCGGTGTGCATCTCGCCGGGCTCCAGGACGACGAGGGTGCCGGGGCCGGCGTGGATGTGGCCGCCCCGGTAGGCGATCACCTCGGCACCGCCGACGCAGACCCCGACGGTGAACTCCTCGTGCGCGTGCGGCGCGTACACATGGCGGTCGAACCGCGCGGTCAGCAGGTCGAGCGGCGGCCCGCACCGGCCGAGCCGTGCCCTCGTCCACCGGGCCTGTTCCCGTGCACTCACCTTCACCACCCCCGCGGGTGCAACACCGGGCGGGCCCGATTGCATACCGCGGGCGGTCGCACCCGCGGCGCGACCCGGTCATCTCGGACTCTCCGTCCCTGCGCGCCAGGGCCGCGAACCCGCCCGGCTTGACCCTGCCGCAACGTCAACGTCTCTACTGAAGTCATGCGGATCGGAGAACTCGCCGCGGCCGTCGGTGTCACGACACGGGCCGTGCGGCACTACCACCACCAGGGGCTGCTGCCCGAACCGGAGCGACGGGCCAACGGGTACCGGGACTACACGCTCCGCCATGCCGTCGTACTGGCCCGGATCCGGCGGCTGACGGAGCTGGGGCTCGGGCTCGCCGAGGTCCGGGACGTACTCGCGGAGGACGCGGGCCGCGACCTGGCCGAGGTGCTGGAGGAACTGGACGCGGACCTGGCCCGGCAGGAGGCCGCGATCCGGGAGCGGCGGGCCCGGCTGCGAGGACTGCTCGACGCGGAGGGGCTGCCCGCCGAGGGGCCCGTCTCACCCGAGCTGGCCGAGCTGTTCGCCGGGATGGGGCAGGACTCCAGCTCCCCCATGGCCGCCAAGGACCGCGAGATCTTCACGCTGCTGGACACCGCGGCCTCCCCCGAGGATCGCGAGCGGATGCTGGGCGCGCTGCGCGGGGCGCTGGACAGCCCGGAGGCGGTGGCGCGGGCGCACGAGATGTACGCGCTGCTCGACGGGCTCGCGGACGCCGCCCCGGACGACCCGCGGGTGGCAAAGGCGGCGCGGGCCCTGGCCGACTGCATGCCCCGTGACCTGGTCCCCACGGAGCCGATCGACCACGGCCACAGCTTCCTGCGCGCCGTCTACGCGGACCTGGCCCCGGCCCAGGCGGAGGCGATCCGCCGGGCCATGCGGATCGTGGGGGAGGAGCAGGGATGAGGACGGTACTCCGGCTGCTGCGGCACGAGCTGCGGCTGTTCGTGAGCCTGGTGCTGTGGGCCGCGCGGCGGACCCACGGGACGGGCCGTGGGCGCGCCTTCGGCTACGCGCGCGGGCAGGGTGCGGTGATGTTCGGCTTCGCGTTCGTGTGCGTCGTCGAGACGGTGGTGATGTCCGTGCTGCTGCACCGGTGGCCGGCCGTGCACCAGGTGGTGCTGGTCCTCGACGTGTACACCGTGGTGATCGTCGTGGGGCTGCACGCGGCCTCCGTGGTCCGCCCGCACGTCCTGGAGCCCGGCGCGCTGCGGATCCGCTACGCCGCCCATGTGGACCTGCGGATACCGCTGGAGCGGATCGCGACGGTCCGGCGTGAGCTGCGCACCACCCACGAGAAGGCCGACGGCGTCCTCGACGTGATCGTCACCGGGCACACGACGGTCACGCTGGAGCTGGCCGAACCGATCACCCATGTCGGCTTCTTCGGCCGACGCCGGGAGGTGGGTGTCGTCCGGGTCCACGCCGACGACGCGGACGCCTTCGTGGCGGCGGTCACGCGGGCGCGCCCCGCTCCCGTGCCGCCGCTCGCGGATCGGACGGGCCTGCGGGCCTGACCGGTCTCCCGGTGGGCGGGGCGGCACGCCGTACCCTGGCGACGGGTTCTATCGAAGGAGTTCGCGTGCTGGTCCTGCTGCCGCCCTCGGAGGGGAAGGCCTCCTCCGGCCGGGGTGCCCCGCTGAAGCTGGAGTCGCTGTCGCTTCCGGAGCTGACCGGAGCCCGCGAGGCGGTGCTCGCCGAACTGGTCGAGCTGTGCGCCGGGGACGAGGGCAAGGCCCGCGAGGTGCTGGGGCTGAGCGAGGGGCTGCGCGGCGAGGTCGCGAAGAACACCGAGCTGCGCACCGCGGGGGTGCGGCCCGCCGGGGAGATCTACACGGGTGTGCTGTACGACGCCCTGGACCTGGCCTCCCTCGACCCGGCCGCGAAGCGGCGGGCCACCCGCTCCCTGCTGGTCTTCTCGGGCTTGTGGGGCGCCGTGCGCGTCACCGACCGGATCCCCTCCTACCGCTGCTCGATGGGTGTGCGGCTGCCGGCGCTCGGGGCGCTGGGCGCGCACTGGCGGGCGCCGATGGCGGACGCGATGGCCGAGGCGGCCGGCGGCGGGCTGGTCCTGGACCTGCGGTCGAGCGCGTACGCGGCGGCGTGGAAACCGAAGGGCGAGACCGCCGGGCGGACGGCGACCGTACGGGTGCTGCACGCGCCGACCCGGAAGGTGGTCAGCCACTTCAACAAGGCGACGAAGGGGCGGATCGTCCGCAGCCTGCTGTCGTCCGGGGCGGCGCCGAAGGGCCCGGCCGAGCTGGTCGAGGCCCTGCGGGACCTGGGGTACGAGGTGGAGGCCCAGGCGCCGGCGCGGTCGGGCACGGCGTGGGCGCTGGACGTACTGGTCGACGAGATCCACTGAGCGGAGGGCCGGACCACCCGGCCCATCCCCGTCGCCCCCCGTCGCCCCTGCCCCGTCGCCCCTCCCCCGTCGCCCCTCCCCCGTTCCCCTTGCCGGGTTCCCTCCCGCGGTTCCCCTTCCCATCGCCCGTTGCAGGGTGCGCAACGCTCATTGCGCACCCTGCATGCCGCGGGCACCATGACGGTCATGACCGACTCTGTTCTCGACCTTGCCCCCGTCGTCCCCGTGGTCGTCGTCCAGGACGTCGCGGACGCCGTGCCGCTGGCCCGTGCGCTGGTCGCCGGGGGGCTGCCGGCGATCGAGGTGACCCTGCGGACGCCGGCCGCGCCGGAGGCGATCCGGGCGATCGCCGACCAGGTGCCGGACGCGGTGGTCGGGGCGGGAACCGTCATCACGCCCGCCCAGGTGACGGAGTCGGTGGCCGCGGGCGCGCGCTTCCTGGTGAGTCCCGGCTGGACCGACGCGCTGCTGGAGGCGATGCGGGCCTGCGGGCTGCCGTTCCTGCCGGGGGTGTCGACCACGTCGGAGGTGGTGGCGCTGCTGGAGCGCGGGGTGCGGGAGATGAAGTTCTTCCCCGCGCAGGCCGCGGGCGGCACGGCGTATCTGAGGTCGCTCGCCGGGCCGCTGCCGCAGGCGCGGTTCTGCCCCACCGGCGGGATCGGGCTCGGTTCGGCACCGGAGTATCTGGCGCTGCCCAACGTCGGCTGTGTGGGAGGCAGTTGGATGGTGCCGCCGGACGCGGTGGCGGCCGGGGACTGGGGCCGGATCGAGGAACTGGCCCGTGAGGCGGCCGGGCTCAGCGCAGATGGGACGTGTCGTTGAGGAGCCGGACGCTGGCGTTGCCGTCGGCGTAGTACGCCACCGCCGACAGGGAGGCGGCCGACAGTTCCATCCGGAACAGGGACTCGGGCGGGGCGCCCAGCGCCAGTCGCACGAAGGTCTTGATCGGGGTGACGTGCGTGACCAGCAGCACCGTACGGCCCGCGTACGCCGCGACCAGCTTGTCCCGCGTGGCGGCGATCCGGGTGGCGGTCGCCGCGAAACTCTCGCCGCCGCCGGTCGGTTCGGCCTCCGGCGAGGCAAGCCACGCGTTCAGGTCGTCGGGGTGGCGCTCGCGCGCCTCGGCGAAGGTGAGCCCTTCCCAGGCCCCGAAGTCGGTCTCCCGCAGCCCTTCCTCGATGCTCACCTCGAGACCGAGGCGGGCGGCGACGACACCGGCGGTCTCACGGGTCCGGGCGAGGGGTGAGGCCACGATCGCCTGGATCGTCCCGCGTGCGGCCAGCGCCTCGGCGACCCGTGCGGCCTGCTCCCGGCCGGCGTCGGACAGGGAGGGGTCGGTGCCGCCGCTGCCCGAGAAGCGCTTCTGGGGGGTCAGCGGGGTCTCGCCGTGCCGGAGCAGGACGAAGGTGGCGGGAGCGCCGAGATCAGCGGCGGCACCCCAGCCGACGCCGGGCGTCGCGACGGTACGCGCGGCACGCAGATCGGCCTCGGCCTTCGCACGGCCGGCGTCCGAAGCGCCCGCGGCGACAGCGCCGGAACCGGCGACAGCGTCCGAACCGTCACCGGCACCGGCGGACGAGGCGGCAGCGCTCTCGGCAGCCGGCCGGGCGTCAGCACCCGCACCGGCGGACCGGACCGCAGCACCGGACGTGCCCGCAGCACCACGCGTGCCCGCACCGGCGGACCCCGCCCCGCGTTCCTGCTCCGGGGCACGGTCCGCGAGGGCCGCGCGGACGCGGGCCGCGCCCGCCGCGGCGTCGCCGGGCGGGCCGGACGGCTCGGGGGCGGCGGCCGGCGGGGTCGCCGAGGGGGTCCACTGCTCGCCCCGGGCCCCGGCGTCCATCGCCTCGTTGGCGAGGCGGTCCGCCTGCTTGTTCCGCTCCCGCGGAATCCACTCGTACGTCACGCGGCCGGGCGGGAAGATCCGGGCCGCCTCGGCCGCCAGCGGCTTCAGGTCCGGGTGCTTGATCTTCCAGCGGCCCGACATCTGCTCGACGACGAGCTTGGAGTCCATCCGCACATGCACCCCGGCGGCGGGGTCGAGGGCGTGGGCGGCGCGCAGGCCGGCCACCAGGCCGCGGTACTCGGCGACGTTGTTGGTCGCGGTGCCGAGGTATTCAGCGGTCCGCGCCAGCGTCTGCCCGGTGGGGCCGTCGAGCACCACGGCGCCGTAGCCCGCGGGGCCCGGGTTGCCCCGGGATCCGCCGTCCGCCTCGACGATGAACTCCCGCACGCCGTCCGCCCCTTACAGGCCAGACTCGGACGTGCGCACCAGGATGCGGCGGCAGTTCTCGCAGCGCACCACGGTGTCGGGGGCGGCCTTGCGGATCTCACTGAGCTCGGTGATCGCCAGCTCCTGGCGGCAACCCTGGCAGGTGCGCTGGTAGAGCTTGGCCGCGCCGATGCCGCCCTGCTGCCCGCGCAGCTTGTCGTAGAGCTTGAGCAGGTCCGCGGGGACGGAAGCGGCGACGACCTCGCGCTCCTTGGTCACGGAAGCCGTCTCGCCGTCGATCTCCTCGAAGGCGGCGTCCCGGCGGGCGGTGGAGTCGTCGGTCTTCGACTGGACGGAGCCGACCCGCTCGGACAGCTCGGAGACCCGCTCCTGCGCGGACTCCCGGCGCTCCATGACCTCCAGGACGACGTCCTCCAGGTCGCCCTGCCGCTTGGCGAGGGAGGCGATCTCGCGCTGGAGGTTCTCCAGGTCCTTCGGGGAGGTGACGGCGCCGGAGTCGAGGCGCTGCTGGTCGCGGGCGGCACGCTGGCGGACCTGGTCGACGTCCTGCTCGGCCTTGGTCTGCTCGCGGGCGCAGTCGCTCTCCTCGGTCTGCGCGGCCACGAGCAGGTCGCGCAGCTGGGTGAGGTCCCGGGTCAGCGACTCGATCTCGGCGTGCTCGGGCAGCGACTTCCGCCGGTGCGCCAACTGCTGGAGGCGGACGTCTAGGCCCTGGACGTCGAGGAGTCGGATCTGGTCGGCGGGCGCGGCGTTCAGTTGGGGGCTCCTGCTGTCGAATCGGGTGAGGCCGCGTGGGCGGTCCAGGGGTCGGTGACCGCCGTGGAGACGTGGACGCGCAGGTCCCAGCCGTGGCGGTCGGAGATCTCGTCGAGCTGGGCGGCGGCCAGCTGGCACCAGGGCCATTCGGTGGCCCAGTGTGCCGCGTCGAGCAGCGCGAGGGGACGGTGGGTGCCGGCGATGAACTCGGACGCCGGGTGGTGGCGCAGGTCCGCGGTGAGGAACGCGTCGACACCGGCCGGGAGCAGATGGTCGAAGAGGCTGTCGCCGGAGCCGCCGCTGACGGCGACCCGGCGGACGAGCGCCTCGGGGTCGCCGGCCAGCCGGATGCCCTGGGTGGTGGCGGGCAGGCGTTCGGCGGCGCGGGCCGCGAACTCGCGGGCGGTGACGGGGTGGTCGAGCTCGCAGATCCGCCCGAGGCCGCGGCGGCCGTCGGGGTCGCTCGTGTCCGGCACCAGGGGTCCGAGGATCCGCAGGTCGAGGGCGCCGGCGAGGGCGTCGCTGACTCCGGGGTCGGCGGTGTCGGCGTTGGTGTGGGCGACGTGCAGCGCGATGTCGTTCTTGATGAGGGTGTGCACGAGGCGGCCCTTGAAGTGGCTCGCCGCGACCGTCGTCGTACCGCGCAGGTAGAGCGGGTGGTGGGTGACCAGCAGGTCGGCGCCCAGTTTCACCGCCTCGTCGACGGTCTCCCGCACCGGGTCGACGGCGAACAGGACCCGGGTGACCTCCTGGTAGGGGTCGCCCACGACGGTGCCGACCGCGTCCCAGGCCTCGGCCCGCTCGGCGGGCCACAGGTTCTCCAGCGCGAAGACGACTTCAGACAGACGGGGCACGAGGAACAGGCTACCTGGCTGTTCGGCGCGCCCGCACCGATACCGCCACCGGTGCCCCGTACAGCACAGTCGTCCCCGTTCCCTCAGGTGAACCGCGATCCGGCCACCCTTACGTGTGAAGCGGTCTCCGGCGGGTCCCACGTCTGTGCGTGCGAAAACTAGCTTCGTCGCCGGAGGTGACCGAACGATGACGGCCTGTGCGACCGAGCCCGCCGCGGACCGGCACGACGACTGGTCCGATCCGGCGGGGTGCGTGATCACGAGGGACGGCTCGTACGCCGCACGCCTCGCCCGCAGCGGCGACTCGTGGTTCCCGGAGCGCTGGACGCTGGACGGACCCGAGCCGTACGCGGTGCCGCTGCCCGGCAACCAGCCGGAGGAGCCCGGCACCGAGGTGCAGCCGTTGAGCGACGGGCGGGTGCTGATCCGCCGTTTCGCCGACGGGCGGCACGCCTTCTCGCTGCTGTACCCGACCGGGCCTGGCACCGGCGAACTGCCGCTCGGCGCGGTCGAGAGCGGGGGCGAGGAGTCCCGGCTGCGGCTGCTGCCGCCCGCGCCCGGCGGCGACCGGGTCTACGCCCTCGATGTCGGCCCGCGCGCCACGACGCTGTGGCTGGTGGCGGGCGGCGCCTTCGGGCCGGAGCGGCTGGCCGAGATCCCCGGGCGCTGCTCCGGCGGGGTGTGGCTGGACCGGACGGGGCGGATGCTGGCCCTGGACCGCGAGACCGGCGGCCGGACCAAGGCGGTCGTGGTGGACCTGGGCCTGGGCGGTGAGGTGTCGCCGCTGCTGCAGATCGCCGCCGACAGCGACGACCGGCTGCTGCTCGCCGACCCGGACAGCGGTCTGCTGCTCATCAGCTCGGACGCGCCCTGTCCCGGGGAGGGCGGCCGGCTGGGCTGGGGAGTGATGGGCAGCACGCTGCCGGTGCGCTTTCCCGAGTGCCTGCGGGCGCCGGGCGCCTGCGCGATCTCGCCGTTCGCCATCCAGCCCGGTCAGGTGCTGACGCCGGAGAGCTGCGGGGTGGGGCTGCGCATCGGCGGGCCGGAGGGCAGTTGGATCGGGGTGTGGCGGCCCGCGGACCGGCGGGTGCGTCATCTCCCGGCACCCGAGGGGTGGTTGCCGGGCGCGGGGCTGTGGACGGCCGACGGGGTGTTGCGGCTGCCGTACGCCACGGAGGAGGTGCCGTGCGGGGTGGCGCAGTGGGCGGTGCCCCGGGAGGCACCCGGCACGGGGGACACGAGCCCGGAGGATCCGGTCCCGGACGGCGCGGCTCACGCCTGCGCGGAGCCGTCGGAACCGGATCCTCCGGAACCCGCCGCGTCGCGTCCGGTGCCGTTGCAGCAGGCGCCGCTGGCCGGGCGTATGGCGAATGAATAACAAAGTAGTGCCGGTCGGCGTGTGCGCCTGGATTCGACCCGAGGTGTCCCGGTTAAACTCGCCCGGCTGTTTGAAAGATCATGTTGACGGGGTGAATTTCTACCGATGAACGACGCCAGCACGTCCCAGCCGCTGCCCACCGACGTCCAGGAGCCCGCCGGCCACGGCCGGCACCGGGGTCCGGACTCGACGCACGACACCGAGGCGGCTCCCCGCGGACGGCATCGCAAGCCGGCCGAGCAGCAGTCCCGGACCGCTGCCTGACGGTATTTCAGTATCCGGGGGCGACGGCCCCGTTCACCGCGTCGGTGAACGGGGCCGTCATACGTTCCCGGCCGGTTCTGCGCGGCGCAGCCCCAGCACCTCCACCGCCGCGAAGGTCTCGCCGCGGGGGCGGTCGGCGTAGTGCGCGGTGAGCAGCGCGTCGAGTTCGTCGTACGTGAAGGTGTCCTGCTTGCTGTCGAACTTCGCGCCCAGCCGGGGCCGTTCGACGACGGCGACCATGCCGCCGTGGACGACGAGCAGTTGCCCGTTGATCCGGGCGGCGGCCGGCGAGGCGAGATAGCCGACCAGCGGCGCGACGTGCTCGGGGGCCAGCGGGTCGAGCCCCGTGCGGTCCTGGCCCGCCACGCCCGCGAAGACGTCCTCGGTCATCCTCGTGCGGGCGCGCGGGCAGATGGTGTTCGCCGTGACGCCGTACTTGGCGAGGGCGTGTGCGGTGGAGGTGGTCAGGCCGACGATGCCGCCCTTGGCCGCCGCGTAGTTGGGCTGTCCGGCGGAGCCCGCGAGGAACGCCTCCGAGGAGGTGTTCACGATCCGCCCGTACACCGGCCCGCCCGCCGCCTTGGCGCGCTCCCGCCAGTGCGCGGCGGCGAAGCGGGTGGTGTTGAAGTGGCCCTTGAGGTGCACCCGGATCACCGAGTCCCACTCGTCCTCCGTCATGGAGAAGACCATGCGGTCGCGCAGGATGCCCGCGTTGTTGACCAGGATGTCCAGCCTGCCGAACGTGTCGACGGCCGACGCGACCAGCCGCCGCGCCTGTTCGTGGTCGGCGACGTCACCGGTGTGGGCGAGGGCGGTGCCGCCGGCGGCGCGGATCTCGGCGGCGGTCTCCTCGGCGGGCCCGGCGTCGGCCTCGCCCGTGCCGTCCCGGCCGGGCTGCCCGAAGTCGTTGACGACGACGGCGGCGCCGAGCCGGGCGAGTTCCAGCGCCTCGGCCCGGCCGAGCCCGCGTCCGGCGCCGGTGACGATCGCGGTCAGTCCGTCCAGTGGCAGTGACATGCGTGTCCTCGGGTGCGCGGGGGCGGGGGTCAGATCTCGATGCAGGTGCGCAGCGCGGTGCCGGTGCGCATCTGGTCGAGGGCCTCGTTGATCTCGGCGAGCGGCACCCGGTGGGTGATCAGCCCGGCCAGGTCGATCCGGCCGGCCCGCCACAGGGCGATGGTGCGCTCGTAGGAGCGCAGGACGTCCCCGCCGCCGTACATCGAGGGCAGGATCCGCTTCTCGTCGAAGAACAGCTCGAACATGTTGAGCTGGAGGAAGTCGTCCATGGCGCCGGCCCCGACGACGACCAGGGTGCCGCCGCGGCGGGTGTTGTCGTAGGCGGTGCGGGCGGTGGCGGACCGGCCGACGACCTCGAAGACGTAGTCGAAGCCCTCGCCGCCGGTGAGCTGCTGTTTGGCGTCGGGCAGTTCGTCGGGGGCGACGGCGCGGGTCGCGCCGAAGCCGAGGGCGGCGTCGCGGCGGGCCGCTATCGGGTCGACGGCGACGATCTCGGCGGCGCCGCGCAGCCGCGCGCCCTGGATCACGGAGATGCCGACGCCGCCGCAGCCGAGGACGGCGACGGACGAACCCGCCGCCACGTCGGCGGTGTTGAGGGCGGCGCCCAGCCCGGTGGTGACGCCGCAGCCGATCAGGGCGGCGATGTCGAAGGGCACGTCGTCGGGGATCGGCACGGCGCAGCCGGCGTCGACGACGACCTCCTCGGCGAAGGTTCCGGTGCCGGCGAACCCGAAGACGTCCTGGCCGGGGCGTTTGTAGTTGGGGGTGCCGGCGTTCATGAACCCGGCCAGGCACAGCTCGCTCTGGCCGCGGCGGCAGGCGGGACAGGCGCCGCAGGCGGGCAGCCAGCACACCACGACCCGGTCGCCGGCCTTCAGTCCGGTGACGCCCTCGCCGACCTCGATGATCTCGCCCGCGCCCTCGTGTCCGGGCACGAACGGCGCCGGCTGCGGCAGCACCCCGTTCATCGCGGACAGGTCCGAGTGGCACAGCCCCGTGGCGCGTACCCGGATCCTCACCTTGCCGGGGCCGAAGCCCGCCGCCTCGACGTCGTCGAGGATCTCCAGCTTGTCCTGGCCGATCTCGTGCAGTACGGCTGCGCGCATGGTGCGGCTCCCCTCGGAATCTCTTGCCTCACGAGTGCTGGACGATGGTGTCGGCGAGCACGGGCGCGTCGTCGCGCTCCACCGCGCTCACCGCGACCCGGACGGCCCCCTCCTGCCGCCACATGCGGATGCGCAGGGTCTCGCCGGGGTACACGACCCCGGCGAACCGCGTCGTGTAGGAGCGCACCCGGGTCACGTCCCCGCCGAGCAGGGTGTCCACGACCGCCTTGAGCGTCGTGCCGTAGGTGCACAGTCCGTGCAGGATCGGCCGCTCGTACCCGGCGACTTCGGCGAACTCGGGATCGGCGTGCAGCGGGTTCCAGTCGCCGGACAGGCGGTACAGGAGGGCCTGGTCGTCGCGCAGGCGCCGTTCGACGGTCCGGTCCGGCCCGCCGGCCGGCGGCTCCAGGCGCGCCGAGGGTCCGCGGTCGCCGCCCCAGCCGCCCTCTCCCCGCAGGAAGATCTGGGAGTCGTTGGTCCACAGCGGGCCGTCGGCGTCGGCGACCTCGGTGCGCATGACGAGGACGGCGGCCTTGCCCTTGTCGTAGACGGCGGCGATACGGCCGGTGGCGGTGGCGGTGCCCTGGACGGGAAGGGGGCGGTGGATCTCCAGTGACTGGCCGCCGTGCAGCACGCGGGAGAGTTCGACCTCGACGCCGGGAATCGACAGGCTGCTGATCACGCCGGGTGCGCCGGCGCCCGCGACGGTGGCGAAGCTCGGCAGGACGTGCAGGTTCGTCTCCAGGGTGTAGCGCAGCTCGTCCGGGTCGGTCGCGGGGGCGCCGGCGCCGATGCCGAGGTGGTAGAGCAGGACGTCCTTGGGGGTCCAGGTGATCTGGCCGGACCGGGGTTCGGCGGCGAGTGCCTTGACTGCGTCGATGGGCATGGGGCTCCTGATCGCCGGTGTGTCTGTGGGAGACCTCGGTACGGCCGTCCGCACCGTCGGCCGCACCGAGGCCGTCACGGCGCCGTTCTAGAACGCGTTCCAGTCCGGCGCCCCCTGTATAGCCGAGCCCACCACACTTGTGAAGGCTCCTGACACTGCGTCAGTTCGAGGTGCGGGGACGCTCACCGCACCGCGGGACGGCCGACCCGGGGAAGACCGAGGGGCCTCGCCGCACGGCCGGGAGACCGAAGGCCTCCCTCCCCTGCCGCGAGGCGGTCACAGCGTCTTCGTCCTGCGCGGCAGCCACACCGCCATCAGCACCGCCCCGGCGCCCAGCACCAGCGCGCTCGCGCGAAACGCCAGCGCGTACCCCTCGGTCAGCGCCACGGGATCCGCGCTGCCCCGGGTGCGGGCCGCCGCGATCGTGGACATCACCGCGAGCCCCAGCGAGCCGCCCATCGTGCGCGAGGTGTTGATCAGCCCGGAGACCAGCCCGGCCTCCCCCGCCGGCGCCCCCGACGTGGCCAGCGCGGCCAGCGGTGTGGCGGCGAGTCCCGCGCCCAGCATCATCAGGATCCCCGGGAACATGATCGCCGTGAGGTACGCCCCGTCGGAGGTGATCGTCGACTGCCAGGCGAAGCCCGCCACGGCCACCGCGGTACCCAGCACCGCCACGTTCCGCTCGCCCGCGATCCGCATCAGCCGCGGTGCGAGCTTGGAGCCGCCGACGACCGCGAGCGAGCTGGGGACCAGGGCGAGGCCGGCTTCCAGGGGGCTGTAGCCGAGCACGTTCTGCGCGTACAGGGTCATGAAGTACCACATGCAGAACATGGCGGAGCCGCAGACGAACATCGCCGCGTTCGCCGACGACACCGCCCGCCGGCCGAACAGCGCGAGCGGCATCAGCGGGGCGGCCGTCCGCGCCTCGACCCACAGGAACAGTCCGATCAGGACGAGTCCCGCGATCAGCGGCACCAGTGTCACCGCCGCCGTCCACCCCGCGGCCTCGGTCTGCGAGATGCCGTACGCCAGCGCGCCGAGCCCCGAGGTGACCAGCAGCGCGCCCGGCAGGTCCAGCCGGCGCCGGTCGCCGGCCCGGCTCTCCGGCAGCAGTCGCAGCGCGCCGAGCAGGACGACCGCGCCGATGGGCACGTTGATCAGCAGCACCCAGCGCCACGACAGACCGTCGACCAGCAGTCCGCCGACGAGCCCGCCCGCGGCGCCGCCGCCCGCACCGACCGCCGTCCAGGTCGCGATGGCCCGGGCCCGCGCGCCGCCCTCCGGGACGGCGGCCGTCAGGATCGTCAGGGTCGAGGGCGCCAGCACGGCCGCGCCCAGTCCCTGCGCGGCACGGGCGGCGAGCAGTTCCCAGCCCTCCCGGGCCAGTCCGCCGGCCAGCGAGGCCAGGGTGAACAGGGCGAGCCCGACCAGGAACATCCGCTTGCGGCCGTAGAGGTCTCCGGCCCGCCCGCCGAGCAGCATGAACCCGGCGAAGGCGATCGCGTAGGCGTTCACCACCCACTGCAGTCCCGAGCCGCTCATGTGGAGGTCGGCGCGCATCGACGGCAGCGCGACGTTCACGACCGACACGTCGAGCACCACGAGGAACTGCCCGGCGCAGGCCAGTGCCACCACCAGCCAGGTCGAGGGAGTGCTGCGACGGGTCAGGCGGGAGTCCGCTGCGGCTCTGAGCATGCGTGTCATGCTCTCAACCAACGCGACGCCACCGCCATCGGGATTTGGCCTTACGGCACCTCGGTCCCACGACGTAGGCGACGCGGCGGGGAACGGCCCGGTCGGCGCGATCCGAACATTTCGCCGCGATGCCCGCATTGCGGCCTCGGGCTGCCCGTCGGCAGGGGCCCGGAGACCGGCCCGGCGCCCCGTGAAAGTATGGGCCGCCGCCCAGAGGCGGCCCGTCTCAGGTGTCCGAAACTTTCGAGCCCGTCCCGGGTGACGGTGCGCCAGAAATCCATGACCAGGTCAAGAAGTCGTTAGTCGACTGAAGCATCGGAATAGTTGCCCGGGCGCACGGGTTCGGACTGCACGTATCCCTCGTTCCGTTCCGTACGGTCCTTCCGCACTTCAGGCCTGGAGGCCTCATTCCATGACGCTCACGTCGACCGACCAGCCCGCCCGGAGAGCAGGCGGGGGCGTCGTCCCCGTCCTCGCCTTCGCGGGCATCGTGGTCGCGGTGATGCAGACCCTGCTCGTCCCGGTCATCAAGGACCTGCCGCAGCTGCTGGACACGGAACCCAGCAACGCGACCTGGGTCCTCACCTCGACCCTGCTCTCCGGCGCCGTGGCCACCCCGATCATGGGCCGGCTCGGCGACCTGTACGGCAAGCGGCGCATGCTGATCGCCAGCCTCGCCGTGATGGTGGTCGGGGCCCTGGTCAGCGCACTGACCAGCGAGCTGCTGCCGATGATCGCCGGGCGCGCGCTCCAGGGCTTCGCGATGGGCGCGATCCCCCTCGGCATCGGTCTGATGCGCGACACCCTGCCGCGCGAGCGGCTCGGCTCGGCGATGGGGCTGATGAGCTCCTCGATCGGCGTCGGCGGCGGACTGGCGCTGCCCGCCGCGGCCCTGGTCGCGCAGTACGCCGACTGGCACACCCTCTTCTACGGCGCGGCGGGCCTCGGCGTGCTGTCCATAGCCGCCACGCTCCTGCTCGTACCCGAGTCCCCGGTGCGCGCCGAGGGCTCCTTCGACCTGCCGGGCGCGCTCGGCCTGTCCGCCGGTCTCGTCCTGTTCCTGCTGCCGATCACCAAGGGCAGCGACTGGGGCTGGACCTCCGGCACCACGCTCGGTCTGTTCGCCGCCTCGGTCGTCGTCCTCCTGCTGTGGGGTGCGATGGAACTGCGGTTGCGGGCCCCGCTGGTGGACCTGCGGACCACGGCCCGGCCCGCGGTCCTGTTCACCAACCTCGCCTCGATCATGGTCGGCGTCTCGTTCTTCGTCGTCTCGCTCGTCCTGCCCCAGCTGCTCCAGCTGCCCTCCGCCACCGGCTACGGCCTCGGCCAGTCGATGGTCGTCGCGGGCCTGCTGGTCGCGCCGCTCGGCCTGACGATGATGTTCACCGCCCCGGTCTACGCCCGCCTCTCGGCGAAGTACGGCCCGAAGACCACGCTGATCCTCGGCCTGCTGGTGATCGGCATCGGCTACGGCGCCGGGCAGTTCCTGCTGAGCGCCGCCTGGCAGACCCTGGTCGTCTCGGTGGTCCTGGGCGCCGGCATCGGTCTGGCCTACTCCTCCCTCCCCGCGCTGATCATCGGCGCCGTTCCCGCCTCCGAGACGGGCGCGGCGAACGGCCTCAACACACTGATGCGGTCGATCGGCACCTCGGTCTCCAGCGCCGTCATCGGCATGGTGCTGGCGAACACCTCGGACACCGTGGGCGGCGTCGAGATCCCGACGATGCAGGGCTTCCGCGTCTCGTTCCTGATCGCCACGGCCGCCGTCGCCATCGGTCTGGCGCTGGCCCTGTGCCTGCCCCGGCAGCCCCGGCAGCAGACGGCGCCGCTGCCGGCCGCCGGATCCGAGGCCGGCGTTCCGGAGCTCGCCGAGCCGGCGCTGCGCGGATTCCGCGGCCGGGTCCTGGCCCCCGACGGCAGCCCGGTCGCCCGCGCCCGGGTCACCCTGATCGACCGCCGGGGCCGCCACGCGGGCACGGCCGTGTCCGCCGCCGACGGCAGCTACGCGCTCGCCGTCCCCGCCGAGGGCGCCTACGTCCTCGCCGCGACGGCGCCGGGCCACCACCCCCTCGCCTCCTCGGTGTCCCACTCCGGCGACGACCGCCCGGTCGACCGGGACCTGTCCCTGCCGGGCGAGCCGGTCACCGCCTGAGCCCTCCCCCGCCGTACCCCCCGTCGCCCGGCCGGCGGGGGGTACGGCAGCATGGGCCGCCGAGCCACCCGTACGACCGAGAGGACCCCCATGACCGCGGCGCCCGAGCCGGAGATCCTGGCCGCGTTCGAGATCGCGAAGGGGTTCATGCCCGTGGACGAGGGGCTCGCGCTGTACACGGCGGCCGTCGACGCCGGACGGCTCGGGCTGCCGCTGCTGGAGGTCGGCACCTACTGCGGCCGCTCCACGGTCCTGCTCGCCGACGCGGCCCGCGCCGCCGGGGTGAGCGCGCTCACCGTCGACCACCACCGCGGCAGCGAGGAGCAGCAGCCGGGCTGGGACTACCACGACCCGGACACGGTCGACCCGCAGATCGGCCTGATGGACACGCTGCCCGCCTTCCGCCGCACCCTGTTCCGGGCGGGTCTGGAGGAGCACGTGGTGGCCCTGGTCGGACGCTCGCCGCAGATCGCGAAGGTGTGGGCCGGTCCGCTCGGCCTGGTCTTCGTCGACGGCGGCCACACCGACGAGCACGCGAACGCCGACTACGAGGGCTGGGCCCCGCACGTGGCCGACGGCGGGCTGCTGGTCATCCACGACGTCTTCCCCGACCCGCTGGACGAGTTCACCGGTCAGGCCCCCTACCGCGTGTACCTGCGGGCACTCGCCTCCGGTGCCTTCACGGAGGTCTCGGCGACCGGCTCGCTGCGGGTGCTGCGGCGCACCGGCCCCGGCATCTGAGCCTCGCTCGCACCGGCCCTTCGGCCATCCGGCGCACGTCGGCGCCCTTCGGGCCGCGCGTGTCCGCGGCGCGGCGCGGGCGGCCGCTAGGGTGGCAGGCGTGTCGTACCGAGGCCCCGAATTCGATGCCCTCCAGTCCCGTCCGCGCCGCTCCCGTCGCGCGGCGCTGACCGTCGCCGCGGCGGCCCTCGTGCCCGGTGCCCTGCTGGGGTGGCTGGTGTACGAGGCGGTGGGCGGCTCCGAGGGCTCGGGCGGACCGGCCGGGCAGGCGGCCCCCGCCCCGACGGGCGCGGACCCGTCCTCGCCCTCCCCTTCGGCCGGTTCCCCGAGCGCCTCCTCGACCGCCGCTCCGACCGCTTCCCGGTCCGCCGACAAGCCCGGCACGTCCGCGGCCCCGGGCGCCCCCGCGCCGCTCAAGGGCAAGGTGGTCGTGATCGACCCCGGCCACAACGCGGGCAACTTCCAGCACACGGCCGACATCAACCGCAAGGTGGACATCGGCACGGGCCTGAAGGAGTGCGACACGACCGGCACGTCCACCAACGCCGGTTACACGGAGGCCAAGTTCACCCTGGACGTCGCCCACCGGCTGCGGACGCTGCTGGAGCAGCAGGGCGCCACGGTGAAGCTGACCCACGACGGCGACCGGCCGTTCGGGCCCTGCATCGACGAGCGGGCTCGGATCGGCAACACCGCGAAGGCCGACGCCGTCGTGTCCATCCACGCGGACGGCTCCGCCGCCGGGAACCGCGGCTACCACGTGATCCTCCCCGCCGCCGTCCACCAGGGCGCCGCCGACACCCGTCCGATCGTCGGGCCGTCCCGCGACCTCGGCGAGCGCATCGCGGGCAACTTCCTGCGCGTCACCGGCAGCGCGCCCTCCAACTACGTGGGCGGCGGCACCGGTCTCGTCACACGCAAGGACCTCGGCGGTCTCAATCTGTCAACGGTTCCCAAGGTGTTCATCGAGTGCGGCAACATGCGCGATAGCAAGGACGCGGCACTGCTGGCCGGCGGCGCCTGGAGGCAGAAGGCGGCGCAAGGGATCTCTGAGGGAATCGTGAGTTTCCTGCGCGGGTAGTGATCGGTGGGTCGTTCGCTGCGGACAGCGAGATCGTCCGGGCGGTAGGGTCCCTACGATGAGGGGCCACCCCCGCGCTTCACACCGGGGCCTTACGGCGACATGGTGACAGCGACGCCTCTACCGACGACGAGACGACCTACGAAGGACCTGAAGTGAATATCCGCTCCCTCACTAGAGGCGACGGCGTGGTGCTCGGAGCAGCGGTGTTGCTGTTCATCGCGTCGTTCCTCGACCTCTACTCGATCGACGGTGCTCCGGACAGCGCCGACATCCCCAGCCTGTGGGGCAGCGGGCCGGTCGTGCTCTCTGTCGTGCTGGCGGGCATCATCGGCGCCGCGCTCGTCGTCGCGGCCCGGGCGCTGCCCCAGCCGCGCCAGGTCGCCGGTCTCGACCTCGGCCAGTTCGGCGTGGCCTTCACGGTCTTCGCCGCCTGGAGCGCGCTGGGCAACATCTTCGACCCGGCGGGCGGTTTCGACGGCGAAGGCGGCTTCACCGACAGCCTCGGCGCGGGCACGGGCCTGATCCTCGCGCTCATCGCCACCCTCGTCATGGCCGCCGCGGCTGTCGCCACCCCGCTGGTCCCGGCCCTCAAGGCGGGCCTCGTCCCCGCGCCGCGCCCCGCCGCGCCGCAGCCCTACGGCGGTCAGCCGCAGGGTGGTTACGGCTACCCGGGCGCGCAGCAGCCGCCCTCCTTCGGCGGGCAGCAGCCGGGCCAGCCGTTCGGTGGTCAGCCGCAGCAGCCCCAACCGCAGGCGCCGGCCGGGGAGTTCTCCCCGTTCTGGTTCGCGGTGCCGGTGCCGCGTCCGCTGTTCGCGGAGGACGGCTCCCCGTCGCCGATCGCCGAACTGGCGCCGGGCACCTGGTATCTGGCCGTCGAGCAGCGCGGTGCCGCGCTGGTCGCGCAGACGCAGGACGGCCGCCGCGGTGTGCTGCAGGACACCAGCGGCATCCAGCGCGGCTGATCGCGCACTCGGTCCGCGCGGCCCCTCGCCCTTCCGGGCGGGGGGCCGTTGTCGTACAGTCGCAGCCCGAAACTGACACTACGTCAGACAGTGGGAGGCGGCATGCGGCTCGGACTCGCCCTCGGCTACTGGGGCCGCGGCCCCTCCGCCGACCAGGTGGCGCTGGCGCAGGAGGCCGAGCGGCTCGGGTACCACTCCGTGTGGACGGCTGAGTCATGGGGTTCGGACGCCTTCACCCCGCTCACCTGGATCGCCGCCCACACGTCGACCATCAGGCTGGGCACGGCGGTGGCCCAGATGGCGGCCCGCTCGCCGACCGCCACCGCCATGCACGCGCTCACCCTCGACCACCTCTCCGGCGGCCGGACGATGCTCGGGCTCGGGCTGTCGGGGCCGCAGGTGGTGGAGGGCTGGTACGGACGGCCGTTCCCGTCCTCGCCGCTCACCGCGACCCGGGAGTACGTCGACGTGGTGCGGCAGGTGCTGCGGCGCGGCGCGCCGGTGGAGCTCGACGGGCGCTTCCACCCGCTTCCCTACCGGGGTGCGGACGGCACCGGGCTGGGCAGGCCGCTGAAGTCCATCACGCATCCGCTCCGCCCCGACCTGCCCGTGCTGCTGGGGGCGGAGGGGCCGAAGAACATCGCGCAAACCGCGCGGATCGCCGACGGCTGGCTGCCGCTGTACTGGTCGCCGCTGCGGACCGAGGTGTACGAACCCTCCCTGGCGGGCGCGCCCGAGGGCTTCCTGGTCGCGCCGATGGCACGGGCCCGGGTCTGCGCGGACGTCACCGAGGGGCTGCTGCCGGTGAAGGCGATGCTCGGCTTCTACATCGGCGGGATGGGACACGCCAAGCGCAACTTCCACGCCGATCTGATGGCGCGCATGGGGTACGAGGAGGAGGCGCGGCGGATCCAGGAGCTGTTCCTCGCGGGGCGGCGCGAGGAGGCGGTGCTGGCCGTGCCGGACGCGTTCGCCGACGAGATCTCACTGGTGGGCCCGCGTGAACGCATCGCCCGGCGGCTGGAGTTGTGGCGCGAGGGCCCGGTGACCGACCTGCTGGTCCTGACCCCCGATCCGCACACGCTGCGGGTGCTCGCGGAACTGAACTCCTAGACCCCGCCGGTCCCGATGGCGGGGCGCGGCCGGCGGGAGCCCGGGTTTCAGGCGGGCGCGAGCGGCAATCCGTAGTGCATGTCCCCTCGAAATCGCAACGGTGCAAACCAGGCCGGCACGGTCATAGCGATCGTCGCCGACGTCATGGCCCTCATCCTGGGCCTGTGGATCCTGATGTACCTGCTGGACGCCAACCCCGGCAACGACTTCGTGCAGTTCGTGCACGACGTCGCGCGCTGGCTGGCGGGCTGGTCGCACGACCTGTTCACCTTCGACGAGGCGTGGGCGCGCGTCGTCGCGGGCTACGGTCTGGCCGCGGTGGTCTACCTGTTCGTGGGGCACGCCGTCGCGGGCCGGCTGCACAGCAGGACCTGAGCGCCCGCCGGGGCGGTCAGTCGCAGCAGTCCGGGTCGAGCCCCCGCGGCAGCTGCTCGCCGCCGAACACCGCGCAGGTGGCCTCGTGTCCGCCGAGCGCCGCGACGGCGAGCAGCAGTGAGCCGGCCGTCCAGGTGGTCAGCTCGCGCGGCCAGACGGCGTCGTCCTCGAAGACGTAGCCCGTCCAGTACAGGCCGGTCCGCGGATCGCGCAGGTGCTGGATCGACTGGAGGACGTCCAGCGCACGGTCGGACTCGCCCATCACCCACAGGGCCAGAGCGAGTTCGGCCGACTCACCGCCGGTCACCCACGGGTTGGGCACCACGCAGCGCACCCCGAGGCCGGGGACGACGAAGCGGTCCCAGCCGTCCTCCACACGGGACTTGGCCTCCGCGCCCGTGAGCGCGCCGCCGAGCACCGGGTAGTACCAGTCCATGGAGTAGCGGTCCTTGTCGAGGAACCGCTCGGGGTGCCGGCGTATCGCGTGCCGCAGTGTGCCGACGGCCAACTCCCAGTCCGGTTGCGGCTCCTCACGCTGTTCGGCGATGGCGAGCGCGCAGCGCAGCGCGTGGTGGACGGAGGAGCTGCCGGTCAGCAGCGCGTCCGCGGTGGGCGTGCCGTCGTCGTCGCGCCGCCAGCCGATCTGCCCGCCCGCCTGCTGCAGGACGAGCACGAACTCGACCGCCGCGTACACGACCGGCCACATGCGGTCCAGGAACGTGTCGTCGCCGGTGGCGAGGTAGTGGTGCCAGACGCCCACGGCGACGTAGGCGACGAAGTTGGTCTCCCGGCCGCGGTCGGTGACGTCCTGCGGGTCGCCGTCGGCGTACGCCGCGTACCAGGAGCCGTCCTCGTTCTGGTGGGCCGCCAGCCACAGGTAGGCCCGCTCGGCGGCCTCGTGCTCGCCCGCAGCGTCCAGCGCCATCGCGGCCTCGACGTGGTCCCACGGGTCGAGGTGGTGCCCGCGGAACCAGGGGATCGCCCCGTCCTCGCGCTGCACGGCGAGGATGCCGGCGACGGTCGCGGCGGCCTGCTCGGCGGTGAGGACCCCGGGCAGGACGAGGTGTTCCGTCCGCGGGGTGGTCACTTGGCGGCCGCCTCGGGGGAGTTCGCGGGCGCGCCGGACTCGGCGAGCCGGGGCAGGTGGGGCTTGGTCGCGTACGCCACGAAGCTCTTGCCGATCAGCGGGTTCAGCGCCTGCTCGGCGATCCGGGTGGCCAGCGGCTTCTTCATGATGTCCCAGACCAGCAGCTTGTGGTACGCGCGCACCGGCAGGGCCTTGTCGTTGTCGACGCCGAACGCGCACTTCAGCCACCAGTACGGCGAGTGCAGGGCGTGCGCGTGGTGGCTGCCGTAGGGCCTGAGGCCGGCCTCGCGTATCCGCGCCAGCAGTTCGTCCGCCCTGTAGATGCGGATGTGGCCGCCCTCGACCTCGTGGTAGGCGTCGGACAGGGCCCAGCAGATCTTCTCGGGGCCGTGCCGGGGCACGGTGATCGCGATGCGTCCGCCGGGCTTGAGCACCCGGACCATCTCGGCGAGCACACCCTTGTCGTCCGGGATGTGCTCCATGACCTCGGAGATGATGACGACGTCGAAGGACTCGTCGGGGAAGGGCAGCGCGAGCGCGTCGCCTTCCATCGCGGTCGCGGTGGCGCCCTCGGGGGCCTCCCCGGCCTCCTTCATCGCCGCGAACCACCGGGCGACCTCGCGGATCTCCTCACCGTTCCGGTCGAGCGCCACGACCCGGGCGCCGCGCCGGTAGCACTCGAACGCGTGCCGGCCCGCGCCGCAGCCGAGGTCCAGGACGCGGTCGCCCGGGGCGAGCGGGAACCGGGAGAAGTCGACGGTCAGCACGTGGCCCTGCTTTCGCGGTCGGATACAACGTCAACAACTTCTGCGGGCGCGGTAAGGCCGGGAGCGGTGCGCGCGGAGCCGGTGGGTGCCGGTGCCCCGGAACGCGATACCGGAGCTTCAGTGGCCCCGGTACCGGCCGGAGCCGAACTGCCGGCACGGGCCGGTGACGAAGCGTCCGGGCGGGCCTCCGCCTGAGCCGCCGCCGTGCGGGCCGGAGCCTCCGGGCGAGCCGGGGCGCGGCCGCTGACCGGGCCGGGCCGTTCCGGGCGGACAGGGGCGCCGGAGCCGGCGACGGCCTCCCGGTAGCGGGCCACGGTGCCCTCGGCGGCCCGCGCCCAGGTGAAGTGCCGCAGCACCCGCTCGCGTCCGGCCGCGCCGAGGCGCGCGCGCAGGTCCGCGTCGCCCAGCAGGCGGCTCAGGCCGGCGGCCAGCGCGCCCGCGTCGCCGGGCGGCACCGCCAGGCACGTCTCCCCGTCCGGTCCGGCGACCTCGGGGATGGCGCCGCCGGTCGTGGCGACCAGCGGCGTCCCGGTGGCCATCGCCTCAGCGGCGGGCAGTGAGAAGCCCTCGTACAGCGACGGTACGCACGCCACCTGGGCCGAGCGCACCAGGTCGACGAGTTCGGCGTCGGAGATGCCCTTGACGAACTCGACGGCGCCTTCGAGGCCGTAGCGCCGCATCGCCTGGGCGACCGGGCCCTCCTCGGGCCGCTTGCCGACGACGACGAGATGGGCCTCGGGCTGCTCGGTGCGCACCTTCGCCAGCGCCTCGACCAGGAAGACCAGGCCCTTGAGCGGCACGTCGGCGCTGGAGGTGGTGACGATCCGGCCCGGGATCCGCGCCACCGACGGATCCGGCGAGAACAGGTCGGTGTCGGCGCCGATGTGGACGACGTGGACCCGGTCGGCGCGCACACCGAGGTCGTCGACGATCTCCTGGCGGGAGGTGCCGGAGACGGTCAGGACGGACGGCAGCCGGCGTGCGACGCGCTTCTGCATACGGGTGAAGGCGTACCAGCGCCGCACCGACAGCCGTCGCTGCCGGCTCTCGGCCGCCTCCAGCTCCAGCCGGCGGTCGACGGTGATGGGGTGGTGGATGGTGGTGACCAGGGGCGCGCCCACGTCGCCCAACAGGCCGTAGCCGAGGGTCTGGTTGTCGTGCACGACGTCGAAGTCGCCGCGCCGGGCGCGCAGATGGCGGCGGGCGCGCAGCGAGAAGGTGAGCGGCTCGGGGAAGCCGCCGGTCCACATGGTGGCGACCTCGGCGGCGTCGATCCAGTCGCGGTACTCGTCGCGCGCGGGGGTGCGGAAGGGGTCGGGCTGGCGGTACAGGTCGAGGCTGGGCAGCTCGGTCAGGCTCAGTCGGCCGTGGCCCTCGTCGAGGACGGGGTAGGGCTGGGCGCCGATGACCTCGATGCGGTGGCCGAGGCGGGCGAGTTCGCGTGACAGATGGCGTACGTAGACGCCCTGGCCGCCGCAGAACGGGTTTCCCTTGTACGTGAGGAGCGCGATGCGGAGCGGTCGCTCGCCGTCGGCTGCCGGGTCCTCGGGAGACCCTGCCTGACTGGCCTCAGCGGTCACTCTGGGCCCCCTTCTCCCTGCGCTGTCCCGCGAGATTACGCCGGGACGCTAATCTAGAACAAGTTTCAGACTTGATCGTTCAAGAGGCTCTGAATCTACCGGCAGGTAGGGCCGCTGTGACGGGTGGATCAGGTGATTCACGCCACGGCCGCACGATCCGGCCGGGCCTGTCATGCTGACGGGTAGCACGCCTTCACGGATTGTCACGGAAACGGGATCCATGCCAGCGCAAGCCAAGGTGGAAGTCAGCAGCGGGCGGTCCGCCGCGCCCGGCACCCCGCCCCTCACGGAGCGGCAGGAGGCACGCCGCCGCCGCATCCTGCGGGCGAGCGCGCAACTGGCCAGCAGGGGCGGCTTCGACGCGGTGCAGATGCGGGAGGTCGCGGAGTCCTCCCAGGTGGCGCTGGGCACGCTCTACCGCTACTTCCCCTCCAAGGTCCATCTGCTGGTCGCCACGATGCAGGACCAGTTGGAGCACATGCACGGCACGCTGCGCAAGAAGCCGCCGTCCGGTGCGACGGCGGCCGAGCGGGTCGCGGAGACCCTGATGCGCGCGTTCCGCGCCCTTCAGCGCGAGCCCCACCTGGCCGACGCGATGGTGCGGGCGCTGACCTTCGCGGACCGCAGCGTGAGCCCGGAGGTGGACCAGGTCTCCCGGCAGACCACGGTGATCATCCTGGACGCGATGGGACTGGACGACCCGACGCCGGCCCAGCTGTCCGCCGTGCGGGTCATCGAGCACACCTGGCACTCGGCGCTGATCACCTGGCTGTCGGGCCGCGCGTCCATCGCCCAGGTCAAGATCGACATCGAGACGGTGTGCCGGCTGATCGACCTGACGTCCCCCACGGACACGTGAACGACCTACGAGACGGGTTCCCTTCGCCGGCATTGCCCGGATCAGGTGACTAGGGGTCGCCTTCCGGTCGTCGCACTTCCACGACCTTCCGACCTCTCAGTCCGACCGTCGACGTCGGCCCCGGCGGAGACCGGGGTCTCTCGCAGAAGTCGGCTACTCCGGTCGAACTCCCTCACTCGCCTCGTAGGCCTATTAACAGAGTAATCCTCCCGGCCCGATATGGAACCTCCCGATCGATGATTCTTTGTCCGGATCGAGAGATTCCCCGCGCCGGGGAGCGTGCCGCTACTCCTCCGGCGGGAACACCGGCTCCCCGCTGCCCAGCAGGCTGATCGTGACCGCCTCCACCGGGCAGCCCTCCGCCGCCGCGAGGATCTTCTCGTTGGCGTCCGTCTCGGGATCGACGGGATGGGACTGGCGGCCCGCGTCGAGACGGAAGCCGTCCGGTGCGTGGTGGAGGCACTGGGCGGAGCCGATGCACAGGGACCGGTCGACCTCGACCTGCCAGCGGTCGCCCATGCCTACCCCTCCCAGCCGGCCGGCAGGTGGATCATCTTGTGCTCCAGGTACTCGGAGTAGCCCTCGGGGCCGAACTCGCGGCCCAGTCCGGAGTTCTTGTAGCCGCCGAAGGGGCCGAGCATGTCGAGGCTGAAGGTGTTGACCGAGTAGGTCCCGGTACGGACCCTGCACGCGACGTCGATGCCGCGTTCGACGTCCGCGGTCCACACGCTGCCGCTCAGCCCGTAGTCGGAGTCGTTCGCGATCCGCACCGCGTCGGCCTCGTCGTCGTACGGGAGCAGGCAGATCACCGGGCCGAAGATCTCCTCGCGCGCGATCCGCATCGAGTTGTCGACGTCGCCGAACAGCGTGGGCTCCACGTACCAGCCGCGGTCGAGGCCGGGCGGGCGGCCGCCGCCGGTGAGGATCTTCGCGCCCTCCTCCTGGCCGATGCGGATGTAGTCGAGGCTGCGCCGCTGCTGCCGCTGGGCGACCAGCGGGCCCACCTGAGTGGCCGGGTCCATCGGGTCGCCGACCACCAGGGCGCTCGCGGCGGCCGCGAAGGCGTCGGCGAACTCGTCGTAGCGCGAGCGGGGCAGCAGGATGCGGGTCTGCGCCACACAGGCCTGTCCGTTGTTCATCCAGGCCGCCGGGACGATCCCCGCGACAGCGGTCGCGACGTCCGCGTCCGGCAGAACGACCGCCGCCGACTTGCCGCCCAGTTCCAGCGTCACGCGGCTGAGGTTGCGCGCGGCGACCTCCATCACCCGCTTGCCGGCGGCGACCGAGCCGGTGAAGGAGATCTTGTCGACGCCCGGGTGCCCGACGAGGTGTTCGCTCACCTCGCGGTCCGCCGGGAGGATCGACAGCACGCCCTCGGGCAGCCCGGCCTCCTGGGCGATCTCGCCGAGCAGGTAGGCGTCGAGCGGCGACTCGGGGGCCGGTTTGAGCACCACCGTGCAGCCGGCGAGCAGCGCGGGCGCGAGCTTGGCTGCGGCGACGAACTGCGGGACGTTCCACGGGACGACGGCCGCGACGACGCCGACGGGTTCGCGCCGCACACGGATCCGCCCGAGGATTCCGGCGCGGGTCTCCTCGTAGGTGAAGTCGCGGGCGACCGTGATCGCCGCGTCCCAGACCATCATCGCGGCGAGCGACTGCGCGAGAACGCTCCAGGAGTACGGCGAGCCGTTCTCGGCGGAGATCACCCGTGCGATCTCGTCGTGCCGGGCGGCGATGCCGTCCTTGATCCGGGTGACGATCGCGATCCGTTCCGCGAGCGGGAGCCGGGGCCAGGGGCCGTCGTCGAACGCCCGCCGGGCCGCCGCGACCGCCCGGTCGACGTCCGCCGGCGAGGCGTGCGGCACCCGGCCGATGACCTCCTCGGTGTGCGGCGAGACCACCTCGATGACGTCCTTGCCCAGGGGGTCGGTCAACTCCCCGCCGATGAACAGCTGTCCGTGTTCCACGAGCTCGGTCATGGCCGACTGCCTCCCGAGGGCCGTTCCCTGCGACTTTTCCTGACGCCCCATCAGATAGGGGGCTACGAAGATGGATACCAGCTCCCCCCTGCGGAGTCCACGGACCGCACAGCACTCGCCCGACGGAACGGATGACTCGGGCTCCCATCGAAACCTGTTCTAGTTATAGTGGCGGCAGGCCGGCGACAGGGGGTTCCATGACGGACGTGACGGACCACGGCGCGGGCGTGCGGTCGCTGCGGGTCCCCATCCCGGACAACCCGCTCGGCCACACACTGGTGTACGTCCTCGACACCGACCGCGGCCCCGTGCTGGTCGACACCGGCTGGGACGACCCGGCGGCCTGGGACACCCTCGCCGCGGGACTGGCCGCGTGCGGCACCTCGCCGGCCGGGATCCACGGCGTGGTCGTCACCCACCACCACCCCGACCACCACGGCCTGTCGGGCCGGGTGCGCGAGGCGTCCGGTGCGTGGATCGCGATGCACGCGGCCGACGTCTCCGTGGTGCGGCGGACCCGGGAGACCGGACCCGACCGGTGGTACTCCTACATGACCGCCAAGCTGACCGCGGCCGGCGCCCCCGAGGAGCACATCGCGCCGCTGCGCACCGCCCGCCGGCGCACGCTGCCCGGCCTGTCCCCCGCCCTCCCCGACCGCGAGATCGTCCCCGGCGAACTGCTCGACCTGCCCGGCCGCCGGCTGCGCGCGATCTGGACGCCCGGCCACACACCGGGCCATGTGTGCCTGCACCTGGAGGAACAACACCCCGCGCGGCTGCCGGGCCGCGGCCGGCTGTTCTCCGGCGACCACCTGCTGCCCGAGATCACCCCGCACATCGGCCTGTACGAGGACCCGGACGACGCCACGGTCACCGACCCCCTCGGCGACTACCTCGACTCCCTGGAGCGCGTCGCCCGCCTCGCCCCCGCGGAGGTGCTCCCGGCCCACCAGTACGCGTTCGCCGACACCGGGGCCCGGGTACGGGAGTTGCTGGCCCACCACGAGGAGCGGCTGACCGGTCTGCTCGACCTGCTGGCCACCCCGCTCACCCCCTGGCAGCTCGCCGAGCGCATGGAGTGGAACCGCCCCTGGGACCGGATCCCGTACGGTTCGCGGAACATCGCCGTCTCGGAGGCGGAGGCCCATCTGCGGCGCCTGGTCAAGCAGGGCCGCGCGGAGGCGGTGACGGGGACCGAGCCGGTGGAGTACGTGCGCGTCTGACGCGGCGC
This sequence comes from Streptomyces cadmiisoli, assembly GCF_003261055.1. Taxonomy (NCBI): domain Bacteria; kingdom Bacillati; phylum Actinomycetota; class Actinomycetes; order Kitasatosporales; family Streptomycetaceae; genus Streptomyces; species Streptomyces cadmiisoli. The sequence continues at coordinate 6,133,280 of NZ_CP030073.1, read as the reverse complement.
GGGCCAAAGCCGGGACCGGCGGCGGCTCGGGCATCGGCACCGCGAGAACCCGCGCCCCCGTGCGCGCCCGGCCGCCGGGCCGGTGCCCCTCGGCCGCTTTCCTACGGACGGGTAGAGTGGCCGGGTCGTCATCACACCCGTACGGGGGGAAGCCGGTGCAAATCCGGCGCTGACCCGCAGCCGTGTGCCGGACCGAGAGGGTCCCGGCGAGCCGGAATGCCCCACGCGGAACGTGAACCGGCTCAAGCGCACCGGCAACCGGCCGGTGCGCGGCACCGTCGAGGCATGCGGAGCCGAGCCGCCCGGGGGTGTCCCGTGCTGCCCGGCTGTCGCGCGCCGAAGACGGACCCGACAGCTCAGAGAGGCACCCGCCGATCATGATTGCCCGCCGCAGCGCAGCGGTCCTGGCCGCCACCGCCGTGATCGGTGTCGCCGCGACCCCGTTCGCCCACGCCGCCGACCCGTCCCCGTCGGCCTCGCCGTCCGTGGCGAAGCCCGCCGGGCTGTACGGCGGCACCGACCCGACCTACGACGGTGTCTGGCGTCAGTCGCTCGCCCTGCTCGCCCAGGACACGGTGGGCGTCGAACCGGCCGCCGCGGCGGTGGACTGGCTCACCGGCCAGCAGTGCGCGAGCGGCGCCTTCGCCCCGTTCCGCGCCGACCCCGGCAGGGCCTGTGACGCCAAGACCCCGGTCGACACCAACATGACGGCCGCCGCGGTGCAGGCCCTCGCCGCGCTCGGCGGGCACGAGGCCGTCACCGGCAAGGCCGTCACCTGGCTGAAGTCGGCTCAAGCGGCGGACGGCGGCTGGGGTTACACCGCGGGCGGACCCAGCGACGCCAACTCCACCTCCCTGGTCGTCGGCGCCCTCACCGCCGTCGGCGAGCAGCCGCGCGACGTCGTCAAGGGCGGCAAGTCCCCCTACGACGCGCTGCTCTCCCTGTCCGTCCCCTGCGACGAGGACGGCGGCGGCGCCTTCGCCTACCAGCCGGACAAGAAGGGCGCGCTGGCGGCCGACGCCGACGCGACGGCGGCTGCGGTGATCGGCGCCCTCGGCGAGGGCCTGGCCGCCCCGGCGGCGGAGAAGGCCGCCGACGCCTCGTGCGCCGAGGGCGACCCCACCCCGGAGCAGGCCGCCGCCGGCGGCGCCGCCTATCTCGCGCAGGCCGTGAAGAAGGACGGTCACCTCATGTCCGCCCTCGCCGGCGCCGAGGACCAGCCGGACGTCGGCAACACCGCCGACGCCGTCGTCGCGCTCGCCGCGCAGGGCGGCGCCGAGCGGGCCGCGAAGCCGCTGGCCTGGCTGGAGCGGAACGGCCCCGAATGGGCCGCGCAGGGCGGCCCGTCCGCCTACGCCCAACTCGTCTTCGCCGCCCACGCCACCGGCACCGACCCCCGTGACTTCGGCGGCACCGACCTGGTCCAGCGCCTCAACGCGACCGGCCCGGCGCCGCGCGCGGCCGACCCGTCCCCCGAGGCCGAGTCGTCCGGGTCCGAGACCGAGGCCGACTCGGACGACGGTGCCGGCGTGTGGTGGATCGTCGGTGTCGGCCTCGTCGCCGGTATCGGCATCGGCTTCCTGATCAGCGGCCGCAACAAGGGGCGGCGGCCGTGATACGGCGGGCCGTGCTGCTCCTGACCGCGTGCCTGGTCGTCCTGGCCGGCGGCGCCGGCCAGGCCCAGGCGGTCGGGTACCGCTACTGGTCCTTCTGGGACCGCGACGGCGACCGGTGGACGTACGCCACACAGGGCCCCTCCCTCGCCCGGCCCGCCGACGGCGACGTCCAGGGTTTCCGTTTCTCGGTGAGCGAGGACTCCCAGGATTCCGCGCAGCCCCGCGGCACGGCCGACTTCAAGACCGTGTGCGCCGGGACGCCCGCGCGCGAGGGCCACAAGCGGGTGGCCCTCGTCCTCGACTTCGGCACGGCCGCGGACGCCCCGTCCGGCGAGACCCCGCCGCCCGCGCGCACGGCCTGCGCCCGCGTCGCCCCCGACGCGACGACCGCCGAGGCCCTGGCGGCCGTGGCCCGGCCGCTGCGCTACGACTCCGCCGCCCTGCTGTGCGCCATCGCGGGCTATCCGCGGCGCGGCTGCGGCGAACAGGTGGCGGCGGGCAACGGGGGCAGCGAACCGGCCGCTGCCGCGCAGGGGCGGGCGACCGGCGCGAAGAGCGAGCGGGACGCGGACGGCGGGGGGCCTTCGGTCGGCGTGCTGGCGGGAGCCGCCGCGGTGGCGGTGCTCGGCGCGGCGGCGGTGTGGCAGATGCGCCGGCGCGGGGATGCGTAGCGGCACCCGCGGCGCGGGCGTCGGCGCCCCGCGGGGCCGGGCCGCCGGCGCGCCCGCGCCCCGGCCCCGGCGCGGCGCCTCCGTCCACCCCGGCGCGTGGTGGCTGTGGTCCCTGGCCCTGGGCACCGCGGCCACCCGCACCACCAATCCCCTTCTGCTCACCCTGCTCGTCGCGGTCTCCGCCTACGTGGTGGCGGCCCGGCGGCCGAACACCCCCTGGTCCCGCTCCTACGGCGCGTTCCTCAAACTGGCCCTGGCCGTCCTCGCGATCCGCCTCGTCTTCGCCGTCGCGCTGGGCTCACCCATCCCGGGCACGCACACCCTGCTCACCCTGCCCGAAGTCCCCCTCCCCGACTGGGCGCAGGGCATCCGCCTGGGCGGCCGGGTGACCGCCGAGACGCTGGTCTTCGCGCTCTACGACGGTCTGAAGCTGGCCACCCTGTTGATCTGCGTGGGCGCCGCGAACGCCCTGGCGAGCCCGTCCCGCCTGCTCAAGTCGCTGCCCGGCGCGCTGTACGAGACCGGTGTCGCGGTCGTCGTCGCCATGACGTTCGCGCCGCACCTCATCGCCGACGTCCGGCGGCTGCGCGCCGCCCGCCGGCTGCGCGGGCGCCCCGACCGCGGGGTGCGCGGCCTCGCGCAGGTCGGACTGCCCGTCCTGGAGGGCGCCCTGGAACGCTCCGTCGCCCTGGCCGCCGCGATGGACGCCCGCGGCTACGGCCGTACCGCCCGGGTGCCCGCCGCCGTCCGCCGTACGACCGCGGCCCTCACCCTGTGCGGGCTGCTCGGCGTCTGCGCGGGGACGTACGGGCTGCTGACCGCGCAGGGCGGCACGTACGGACTGCCGGTGCTGCTGGCCGGGGTCGGCGCGGCGCTCGGCGGGCTGTGGCTGGGCGGGCGCCGCTCGCTGCGCACCCGCTACCGCCCCGACACCTGGGACCTGCCCGCCTTTCTGGTCGCCGGGTCCGGTGCCGCGGTCGCCGCGCTGGTCGCGCTGGCCGCCGCCGCGGACCCGGCGGCGCTGCATCCGGGCGTGGTGCCGCTGGTCGCCCCCACTCTGCCGCTGTGGCCGGCGGCGGCCGTCCTGCTCGGCCTGCTCCCGGCGTTCGTCACCCCCGCACCCGACCGTCCCGCCGCACCCGAGGAACCCTCATGATCCGCTTCGAGGACGTCTCCGTGACCTACGACGGGGCGGTCGAACCGTCCGTGCGGGGTGTCGACTTCGAGGTCCCGGAGGGCGAACTCGTCCTCCTGGTCGGTCCGTCGGGGGTCGGCAAGTCCACCCTGCTCGGCGCGGTGAGCGGGCTGGTCCCGCACTTCACCGGCGGCACGCTGCGCGGCCGGGTCACCGTCGCGGGCCGGGACACCCGTACGCACAAGCCGCGCGAGCTCGCCGACGTCGTCGGCACGGTGGGCCAGGACCCGCTGTCCCACTTCGTGACGGACACCGTGGAGGACGAACTCGCCTACGGCATGGAGTCGCTGGGCCTTCCCCCGGACGTCATGCGCCGCCGGGTCGAGGAGACGCTGGACCTGCTCGGCCTCGCCGATCTGCGCGACCGCGCGCTCGCCACTCTCTCCGGCGGCCAGCAGCAGCGCGTCGCGATCGGCTCGGTCCTCACCCCGCATCCGAGCGTGCTGGTCCTCGACGAGCCGACCTCCGCGCTGGACCCGGCCGCGGCCGAGGAGGTCCTCGCCGTTCTCCAGCGGCTCGTGCACGACCTGGGGACGACGGTGCTGATGGCCGAGCACCGCCTGGAACGGGTCGTCCAGTACGCCGACCAGGTGGTACTGCTGCCCGCCCCGGGCGCCGCCCCGCTGCTCGGCGCCCCCGCCGACGTGATGGCCGGGTCGCCGGTGTACCCGCCGGTCGTGGACCTGGGCCGGGTGGCTGGCTGGTCGCCGCTGCCGCTGACCGTGCGCGACGCCCGCCGCCGGGCCGCCGGACTGCGCGCCCGTCTGGACGGCCGGGAACCCCGCGCGGTGGTACCCGGCCCGCGACCGGGCCCGGCACCGGCGGGCGGCGACCGGCTGCGGAACCGCGAACCCCTCGAAACGACGACGGCCCCAGCGCCCGGCACGGGACCGGCCCCGGCGGGCGGCGATCCACGGCGGGGCTCCGAACCCGTCGAAGCGACCGCCGGCCCACGCCCCGGCACGGCTCCGACTCCGGCACCGGCACCGGCAGGCGGCGACGAACGGCAGGGCTCCGGACCCCTGGCAACGCCGACCGCCCCGCCGCCCGGCAAGGCCCCGGCCCGCCGCGGCCTGCTGCGCAGGCGCACCCGGGACACCCCGGCCACCCCGTCCTCCTCTTTCCTCGCCGAGGTCGCCTCCCTGGCCGTGCGCCGGGGCCGCGTCCCGGCCCTGCGCCGGGTCGACCTCACCGTCTCCCCCGGCGAGACGATCGCCCTGATGGGCCGCAACGGCGCCGGCAAGTCCACGCTGCTGTCGGCCCTGGTCGGGCTGGTCGAACCGGCCGCCGGCACGGTCCGGGTCGGTGGCGCCGTCCCGCACCGCACCGCGCCCCGCGATCTCGTACGCAGGGTGGGCCTCGTGCCGCAGGAACCGCGGGACCTGCTCTACGCCGACACCGTCGCCGCCGAGTGCGCGGCGGCGGACACCGACGCGGGCGCGGCACCGGGCACCTGCCGCGACCTGGTGAGCGGCCTCCTTCCCGGGATCACCGACGACACGCACCCGCGCGACCTCTCCGAGGGCCAGCGCCTCACGCTGGCCCTCGCCGTCGTCCTGACCGGCCGCCCCCCGCTGCTCCTGCTGGACGAGCCGACCCGCGGTCTGGACTACGCGGCGAAGGCCCGTCTGGTGGTGATGCTGCGCGAGCTGGCGGCCGACGGGCACGCGATCGTGCTCGCCACGCACGACGTCGAGCTGGCCGCCGAGCTGGCGCACCGGGTGGTGCTGCTCGCCGAGGGCGAGGTGATCGCGGACGGTCCGACGGCGGACGTGGTGGTCTCCTCCCCCTCTTTCGCACCGCAGGTCACCAAGATCCTCGCCCCGCAGCGGTGGCTCACCGTCGCCCAGGTCCGGGAGGCACTGGCATGACCGCCCGGTCCTCCGGCACGCCCCGGACCGCGCCCGCCCCCCGGACGCCGCGGGTGCGCCAGGCGCGGGCCGTCCGGCTCGGCCCCCGCTCGGTCGCCGCGCTCGTACTGGTCGGCGCGGTGGGCCTGGCCGCGTTCTGCTGGCCCTTCCTGGCGCCGCCGACCTCCACGATCGCGGCCCACGCGCAGGACGCCCCCTGGCTGTTCGCGGCCCTGCTGGTGCTGCTGGTCGCGGTGGTCACGGCGACGATCTCCGAGTCGGGGCTCGGCCCCAAGGCCGTGGCGATGCTGGGCGTGCTGGCGGCCACGGGCGCGGCGCTGCGGCCGATCGGTGCCGGGACGGCGGGCATCGAGCCGATGTTCTTCCTGATGGTGCTGAGCGGGCGGGTCCTCGGACCGGGCTTCGGGTTCGTCCTGGGCTCGGTGACGATGTTCGCGTCCGCGCTGCTCACCGGCGGGGTGGGGCCGTGGATGCCGTTCCAGATGCTGGCCATGGGCTGGTTCACGATGGGCGCGGGCCTGCTGCCGGGCCCGGACCGGCTGCGCGGTCGCGGCGAGCTGCTGATGCTGGCCGTCTACGGCTTCCTCGCCGCCTTCGCCTACGGCACGATCATGAATCTGGCGGGCTGGCCCTTCATGAGCGCCCTGGCCTCGAACGTCGCCTTCGACCCGGACGCCGGGGTCCCCGCCAACCTGGCCCGTTTCGTGGCCTACTGCCTGGCCACCTCGCTCGGCTGGGACCTGGGGCGCGCCCTGGTGACGGTCCTCCTGACCGCGCTGCTCGGTCCGGCGGTCCTCAAGGCGCTGCGCCGGGCCACCAGAAGGGCCGCGTTCGAGACGCCGGTCACATTCGACGCTCCCGCACCGTGAGGGGTTGTGCGCGGACCGTGGCCCGAGCGGTGAAGCACCCCACATGACGCACATCACCTACGAAGTCGGATCGTAGATCCGATCGGCTGTCATGCTCGCGTCGTCGCGGCCTCTGACCTGGGCTTTGAGATCCAGGTCACATCAAGGACCTTTGGAGCGGATGCGACCACAACTAGTAAAAGGGGTCATTGCGGACCCCTGGTCGGGCTGCTTCTCTGGATGACGTCGCACGGCGCCACGAGCCCACCAGGGCCGCGGCGCCAACGCATACCCACCGCGTCCGACGTGGTCCCCGGTCTGCCGCGACCGCCCCGTCCCCGACGAAAGGCTTCACATGTCCGCCTCCCTGCTCCGTCGTGTCGCTTCCCCGAAGAAGGCCTTCACGGGTGTCGCCGTCGCCGCCGCTGCCGCCGGAATGGCGCTCAGCGCCGCCCCGGCCCAGGCCGCACCCATGGCTTCCGCGACCCAGGCCCAGGCGATCGCGAAGCAGATGATCCCGAACGCCTCGCAGTACCACGCGTTCAGCAAGATCGTTCAGCATGAGAGCGGCTGGGACGTCAACGCCACCAACCCGTCCTCCGGCGCCTACGGCCTGGTCCAGGCCCTGCCGGGTTCGAAGATGGCCGCCGCCGGCGCGGACTGGAAGACCAACGCCAAGACCCAGATCAAGTGGGGTCTGGACTACATGAACTCCCGCTACGGCAGCCCCGCGGGCGCCTGGAGCTTCTGGCAGGCGAACGGCTGGTACTGAGCCGGACCTCGCTGAGCCGGACCACGCCGAGCCGGACCCGGCCCGGCCGCAGAGCGGCAGACCGAAGGCGGCGGCCCCCGATCCCCGGGGCCGCCGCCTTCGCCGTGCCCGCGCACACCGACGGCGCGGGCGATCGGCGCTCACCGGCCGGTCAGCTCACACTGACCCGCAGCTCCTTCACCCCGTTGATCCAGGCGGAACGCAGCCGGCGCGGATCACCGGCCAGGCGCAGTCCGGGCATGGCGTCCGCGATGGCGTTGAAGATGAGGTCGATCTCCAGGACGGCGAGGGACTTGCCGAGGCAGTAGTGCGGGCCTCCGCCGCCGAAGCCGAGGTGGGGGTTCGGGTCGCGGGTGATGTCGAAGGCGCCGGGGTCGGTGAAGACCTCCGGGTCGTGGTTGGCGGAGGCGTAGAAGATGCCGACCCGGTCACCCTTCCTGATCCGCTTGCCGCCCAGCTCGGTGTCCTGGGTCGCCGTGCGCTGGAAGGAGACGACGGGGGTCGCCCAGCGCACGATCTCCTCGGCCGTCGTCGAGGGCCGCTCCCTCTTGTACAGCTCCCACTGCCCGGGGTGCGTGAGGAAGGCGTGCATACCGTGGGTGATGGCGTTGCGGGTGGTCTCGTTGCCCGCCACGGACAGCATCAGCACGAAGAAGCCGAACTCGTCCGAGCCCAGGTTTCCCTCGTCCTCCGCCGCGACCAGCGTGGACACGATGTCCTTGGCCGGGCACTGCTTGCGGTCGGCGGCCATGTTCATGGCGTACGCGATCAGCTCGGTGGCCGACTCGGCGCCGACCTCCTCGGTGATGGCGTACTCCGGGTCGTCGTAGGCGATCATCTTGTTGGACCAGTCGAAGATCTTCGACCGGTCGTCCTGCGGGATGCCGATCAGCTCCGCTATCGCCTGGAGGGGCAGTTCACAGGCGACCTCGGTGACGAAGTCGAAGGGGTCGGAGTGCCCGCGGGCGTTCTCCACGATCGCGTGCGCCCGCGCCCGCAGCCGCTCCTCCAGCCCGCGGATGGCCCGCGGCGTGAACCCGCGCTGCACGATCTGGCGGACCCGGGTGTGCTCGGGCGGGTCCATGTTGAGCAGGATCAGCCGCTGGGCGTCGATCGCGTCGCGCTCGATGTGCTCGTTGAAGCGGATGATCGCGGTGTTGAGGGTCGAGGAGAACAGCTCGGGGTGAGTGGAGACGTACTTGACGTCGGCGTGCCGGGTGACGGCCCAGTAGCCCTCGTCCTGGAAGCCGGCGAGCCCCGCGGGCTGGGCGATCCAGCGGACCGGTTCGACCCGGCGCAGCTCGGCGAACTCCGGGAGGGGCACACGGTGGTGCAGCAGATCGGGGTCGGTGAAGTCGAACCCGTCGGGAAGCGCTGGACAGGGCATCGGCGGCTCCAGCCATCTGACGAGGGCGATCTGACGGTGCATCAGAACACGGAATCGCCGAGAAGGTAGTAACGGGTTCTATAAGTAGCAAGGGGTACGGCACCTCGAATTGCTGCCGAATCGCGTGCAGGACCCTTGCGGCCACGCGCGTCACGTCAGCAGACTGCACACAGAACTAGAACACGTACTAGTTACTGGTTCTGGACGAGAGGACCGCCCCCATGGCCGCCGAACCCGTCATCGTCGAAGCCGTACGCACCCCCATCGGCAAGCGCGGCGGCGCGCTCGCCAATCTGCACCCCGCCTATCTCCTGGGCGAGACCTACCGCGAACTCCTCGGCCGCACCGGCATCCCCGCCGACTGCGTCGAGCAGATCGTCGGCGGCACCGTCACCCACGCCGGCGAGCAGTCCATGAACCCCGCCCGCACGGCCTGGCTGACCATGGGTCTGCCGTACGAGACCGCGGCCACCACGGTCGACTGCCAGTGCGGCTCCTCGCAGCAGGCCTCCCACATGGTCGCCAACATGATCGCGGCAGGCGTGATCGACGTGGGGATCTCGTGCGGGGTCGAGTCGATGTCGCGGGTACCGCTCGGCTCGGGATCCAAGCACGGGCCCGGGAAACCGTTCCCCGACGAGTGGAACGTGGACCTGCCCAACCAGTTCCAGGCCGCCGAGCGCATCGCCCGGCACCGGGGCCTGACCCGCGAGAACGTCGACGCGCTGGGACTCCTCTCCCAGCAGCGGGCCGCGAACGCGTGGTCCGAGGAGCGGTACAAGCGCGAGACGTTCGCCGTGCAGGTCCCCACCACCGAGGAGGAGCAGCACGCCGGTCAGGGCATGTGGCGCCTGGTCGACCGCGACGAGGGGCTGCGCGACACCTCGCCCGAGGCACTGGCCGGACTGAAGCCGATCATGCCGACCGCGGTGCACACCGCGGGCAACTCCTCGCAGATCTCGGACGGCGCGGCAGCCGTCCTGTGGGCGTCGAAGCGGATGGCACGGGCGCTGAAACTGAAGCCGCGCGCACGGATCGTGGCGCAGGCGCTGGTCGGCGCCGACCCGCACTTCCACCTCGACGGGCCGATCGACGCGACGCGCACGGTGCTGGGCAAGGCGGGCATGTCCCTGAAGGACATCGACCTGGTCGAGATCAACGAAGCGTTCGCGTCCGTGGTGCTGAGCTGGGCCCAGGTCTTCGAGCAGGACCTGGACAAGGTCAACGTCAACGGCGGTGCGATCGCCCTCGGGCACCCGGTCGGAGCGACGGGCGCCCGGCTCATCACCACGGCCCTGCATGAACTGGAGCGCACGGACAAGGAGTTCGCGCTGGTGACGATGTGCGCGGGGGGCGGTCTGGCGACCGGGACGATCATCCAGCGGCTGTAGCCGAGGCCCAGGAGACGAACGCGGTGAAGGCGGCGGGGGCGACGGACATCACCGGGCCGGTGGGGGTCTTGGAGTCGCGGACGGCGACTGCGCAGGGAGCTTCGGCGATCTCTACGCAGTTGCCGCCTTCGTCGCCGCTGTAGCTGGACTTGCGCCAGGCCAGATCGCCGCTGAGTGGGGCGCACTCAACGCAATCACCGCCCTGATCACTGCTGTAGCTGGACTTACGCCACTGGATCCCCGTCGGAATCGCGTTGCTCCGCATAGCGTTCCTCCATCACTCGCCGGATCAACTCCGCCGAATCCCTGAGGGAGAGCGCGGCGGCTTGAAGATGATCGTAACGGAGCGAGCACTTTTTGACGGTGGCCCGGTTGGCAGTGGGATGCCCGCTGCCGCCGTAGCCCTCGGTGTAAACGATGGCTGGGTCACGCTCGAATCGGTAGAGGTCGAATGAGCCTTGTAGCCCTGTGTGCGCTCCTGCCGAGAACGGCAGCACTTGGATGTTGATCCGGGGGGTTCCCTCGAACGACAGCAGGTGCGCCAATTGCGCCCGCATGGTGGCCGAGCCACCGATCTCTTGATACAGCGCGGCCTGACTCAGAACCGCCCAAACGACGGGAGCCTCCTCCTTGTCGAAGATGCGCTGACGCGCCAGTCGTACGGCCGTCCGGTCGTCAAGGTGTGTCTGGTCCAGCACGCCAAGTACGGCACGCGCGTAGGCCGCGGTCTGAAAGAGCCCGTGCACCATGTGCGTCTCGAAGGAATAGATCTCGACAGCCCGCGCCTGCAACTCGGCCACCTGTCGAAACCACGCCGGCAGTTGGTTACGCAACACCAGTTCAACCAGCCGGGATAACAATCCGTCCGTCCCCAGCGCCGCATCCACCCGTTCGCTGAACTCCAGGGTCGGAACCTTTCGCGCCGTCTCGATCTGGCCCACCAGTGAGCCGGTGTAGTTGACGATCTCGCCGAGTTGCCGCTGTGTCAGGCCCGCCGCCTCACGAAGGCGCCGCAACTCGAAGCCGTAGTAGTCGAGCGGCGACGCGCCCGGGTCGAGGGCGTTGATGTGGGTCACTCTGGGTCCCCTCTCACGCAACTGCGCCCACAGCTGGACGTGTTGTATCGGATTCGTAGCCCAGCGTAGTGACCGCAGGCCAGCCTCGTGGTGTGAACGAATACATCGCCGCGGCCTTCCTCACCCCCCACCCCGTCCAGTACCGCATGAGCCTCACGGTCAGTGAGCACTCGGCGCGGCACATCCGCCGGATCGTCCGCTCGCTGCTGGCCGAGTGGGACATGACGGAGCTGACGGACGCCATGGAGCTGGCCGTCACCGAGCTGGTCGCCAACGTCGTCCGCCACGTGCCGGACCGCCGCTGCACGTTACTGGTCCGGCGGCTGGCGGCGGGGGTGCGGGTGGAGGTCGCGGACGGCTCTCCCCGGCTTCCGCAGACCCCGCCGGAGTTGTCGCCGGAGGCGGAGGGCGGGCGCGGGCTCGTCCTGCTGGACGCGTTGGTCGACAAGTGGGGCGTGGTCCGCGGGCCGTTGAACGGCAAGACCGTGTGGTTCGAGTGCGGGGCCACCTGAGGTCCACCCGAAGGCCGGCCCCGTACACCCAGCGGCCGGCGCCACGGCACTAGCCGCTCGGTGTCTTCTCCGGGTCGGGCTGCCGCTGCGTGTCGACGGCGGCGACCGGTTTCGCCTCGCGCGCCCGCGGCCCCTGGAACACGTACGCCAGCCCGAACCCGGCACCCACCACGAGCGCGCCGCCGGCCGCGTCCAGCACCCAGTGGTTGCCGGTCGCGACGATCGCCGACAGCGTGAAGAAGGGGTGCAGCAGCCCCAGCGCCTTCATCCACGCCTTCGGCGCGACGATCGCGATGACCACTCCGCACCACAGCGACCACCCGAAGTGCAGTGACGGCATCGCCGCGTACTGGTTGGTGAGCGCGGTCAGCGTGCCGTAGTCCGGCTGGGAGAAGTCCTGGACGCCGTGGACGGTGTCGATGATGCCGTGGTCCGGCATCAGACGGGGCGGGGCGAGGGGGTAGAGCCAGAAGCCGACGAGAGCGAGCAGCGTGGTCAGGCCCAGGGTCGAACGGGCCCACCGGTAGTCGACCGGGCGGCGCCAGCACAGGACGCCGAGGACGGTCAGCGGGACCACGAAGTGGAAGGACGTGTAGTAGAAGTCGAAGAACTGGCGCAGCCAGTCGATCTTCACCACGGCGTGGTTGACGGCGCGCTCGATGTCGATGCCCAGAGCCCGTTCCAGCGACAGGATCTGCTCGCCGTGCCGCTCCGCCCGCTCCCGTCCGCCGGAGATCGTGCCGCCGGTGGCCGCGAGCCGGACCTGCGAGTAGGCGGCGTAGGTGACGCGTATGAGAAGGAGTTCCAGCAGCAGGTTCGGGCGGCCCAGGACCCGGCGCAGGAACGGCAGCAGCGGGATGTGCTTCCAGCGGGCAGGCACCGCGGGCGCGTACTCCGTGGGCAAGGGCGAGCGATAGTACGGCGAGGTGCGCGACAGGAACGGCACGGCGGTGGCGGCGGCGATGGCCGCGAGCAGTACGACGTTGTCCCGCAGCGGGTGCAGGAAGGTCATGTTCGGCAGGATCATCTTCGCCGGCAGGGTCATGACCAGGACCACCGCCACCGGCCACACCAGCCGGTCGGAGGCGCGTCGCCCGACCCGGCCGACGACCGCGAGGAGCACCCACAGCAACTGGTGCTGCCAGGCGGTGGGCGCCACGACGACCGCCGCGCAGCCGGTGACGGCGACGGCGAGCAGCAACTGGCCGTCACGGGCGTAGCGCACGGCCCGGCGCAGGCCCAGGCCGGCCACGGCGGAGCCCACCGCGAGGAACAGCACGATCTCCAGCGGCCCGGACAGGCCGAGGCGCAGCAGCGCGCCGTGCAGGGACTGGTTGGCGAGGTCGTCGGCCCGGCCGCCGAGACCGACGCCGGCCAGGTGGTGCACCCAGTAGGTATAGGAGTCGCTGGGCATCGCCGCCCAGGCCAGCGCGGTGCAGGTGGCGAAGGTCGCGCCGAGCCAGGCGGCGGCCCGGCGCCGGCCGGTGAACCACAGCAGCGGCGCGAACAGCAGCACGGTGGGCTGGAAGGCGGCGGCGACACCGATCAGGAGGCCGCCGGCCCGCTCGCCGCGGACGGCGAGGCAGCCGAGCAGGACGAGCAGGACGGGGATGATGCTGGTCTGGCCGAGCCAGAAGGCGTTGCGCACCGGCAGCGACAGCATCAGCAGGCAGATCGCGACGGGCGCGGCGATCAGCGAGGTGCGGCGGCTGACGGGCTTCGGCAGGGCGCGGGCGGCGACCAGGCCGAGCAGGACGACGAGCAGCAGCGTGCCGAAGGTCCAGCCCCAGCCGAGCGCCTGCTCGGCGGAGCGGGTCAGCGGTTTGAGGACGAGGCCGCTGAAGGGGGTACCGGTGAAGCGCGTGGACTCGTACAGCGAGCCCTCCACGTGCAGGACGCCGTGCGGGCCGACCCAGGTCTCCAGATCGGTCAGCCGCTCGCCCTTGGGTGTGCCGAGGACCACGGCGATCTGGCGTATCGCCAGGATCGCGGCGGCCAGCCACAGACCGAGGCGGGCCGCGCGCAGCCGCGCCGTCGCCGGGCCGACCGTCCCCGCCGCGAGGACCCCCGCAGGTCTCCCGCTGTGTTCCGCATTCGCCACGCCGCGTCGGCCTCCCGCCCCGATTTGTCCCACTTGTCGCCCAAGTGGGTCCCCTGCGCACCCTATGAGGCTCGCATCGCCCCCGGAAGGAGACGCAGGCAACCCCCTCTTCACCTGGCGTCTGCTCTCCTTTTGTCCGGAAGACGATAGTGGGAGGGGGGTCAGGTTGCTTCCGCCGGACGCGAGATGGATCACAATCGGCGCCCCGGCCGCGCGTCCCGGCGACGGCCGACACCCCTGCACACACCCCGTTTGCGTGCAGCGCGCGGCGAGCCGACCACTGCACGTAATCAGGACAAGTGCACCTATGGTCGCTTTTTGGCCTGCCGCCGCCGACGCCGGACGGGCCCGTCCCCGTCCCCGTCGAAAGGCAGGCGAGCAGAGTTTTGCCGAGTGCCACCGCTCCCGCCCCCCGCCCGTCCCCCGTCCCCAGCAGCTCCCCCGGCGCCGACGTCACCGTCACCGACCCGGCACTCGTCAAGCGCGCCGTGAAGGCCGCCGCGCTCGGCAACGCCATGGAGTGGTTCGACTTCGGTGTCTACAGCTACATAGCGGTCACCCTGGGCCAGGTCTTCTTCCCGTCGAGCAACCAGACGGCGCAGCTGCTCTCCACCTTCGGCGCGTTCGCCGCGGCCTTCCTGGTCCGCCCGCTGGGCGGCCTGGTCTTCGGACCGCTGGGCGACCGCATCGGCCGCCAGCGGGTCCTCGCCCTCACGATGATCATGATGGCGATCGGCACGTTCGCGATCGGCCTCATCCCCTCGTACGCCGCGATCGGCGTCGGCGCGCCGATCCTGCTGCTGGCCGCCCGCCTCGTCCAGGGCTTCTCCACCGGCGGCGAGTACGCGGGTGCCTCCACCTTCATCGCCGAGTACGCGCCCGACCGGCGGCGCGGCTTCCTCGGCAGCTGGCTGGAGTTCGGCACGCTCGCCGGCTACATCGGCGGCGCCGGCCTGGTCACCCTGATGACCGCCCTGCTGTCCACCGAGGACCTGCTCTCCTGGGGCTGGCGGATCCCGTTCCTGATCGCGGGCCCGATGGGCATCATCGGCCTGTACCTGCGGATGCGCCTGGAGGAGACCCCCGCCTTCGCCGCCGAGGTCGCGAAGGCGGAGTCGGACCGTCCGAAGGTGCCGCTGCGCGAGATGGTCACCGGCCAGTGGCGGGCGCTGCTGCTGTGCATGGGCCTGGTCCTGGTCTTCAACGTCACCGACTACATGCTGCTGTCGTACATGCCGAGCTACCTCACCAGTGAGCTGCGGTACGACGAGACGCACGGCCTGCTGGTCGTCCTCGGCGTCATGGTGCTGATGATGATCGCCCAGCCCTTCACCGGCGCCCTGACCGACCGCGTCGGCCGCCGTCCCGTGATCGCGGCGGGCTGCGTGGGCTTCCTGGTCCTGTCCGTCCCCGCCCTGCTGCTGATCCGCGAGGGCAGCCTGCTCGCCGTCGCGCTCGGCATGGGCGCCCTGGGCCTGCTCCTGGTCTGCTTCACCGCGGCCATGCCGTCCGCCCTGCCCGCCCTCTTCCCGACGCGGGTCCGCTACGGCTCCCTGTCCATCGGCTTCAACATCTCCGTCTCCCTCTTCGGCGGCACGACCCCGCTGGTGGTCACGGCCCTGATCGGCGCGACCGGCAACCTGATGATGCCCGCGTACTACATGATGGCCGCGGCCGTGATCGGCGGCGTCGCGGTCTGGTTCATGTCGGAGTCCGCCGGCCGCCCGCTGCCCGGCTCGCCGCCGTCGCTGGAACCGGCGGAGCTGGAGGCGGCGACGGCCGCGGCGACGAAGCCGCAGCCGGCGACGTCGACGGCCACGAAGGCGCGGCCGGCGACGGCCTGACGTACCGCCGCTCCGGTGGGTGCGGGGCGCGGGGCACGGGTGGTGCGGGCCGATGCCGGGCGGCGTTCATGGACGCCGCGCCGCGCGACCCGCGGCCCCGTGCCCCGCACCCGTCGGCGTGCCGCCCTCGCCGAGCCCTCCACCGGCGACTACCTTCGGTAGCGCATCTGCTGAGAGGCGCCGCGTACGCCTTCGACCGGACCGGGCTCCGCACACGAGAGGCAGACGGCATGAGCGAGTCGCAGATCTGGGACGCCGTGGACGACTACTTCCGCACCCGGCTCTCCCCCGACGACGAGCCCCTCGAAGCCGCCCTGCGCGACAGCCGCGCCGCCGAGCTGCCGCAGGTCAACGTCACTGCCCCGCAGGGCAAGCTGCTCCAGCTCCTGGCCCAGATCCAGGGCGCCCGTACGATCCTCGAGATCGGCACCCTCGGCGGATACAGCACCATCTGGCTGGGCCGCGCGCTCCCCGCCGACGGCAGGCTGATCTCACTGGAGTACAGCGGCAAGCACGCCGAGGTCGCCGCCCGCAACATCGCCCGCGCGGGCCTGGAGCGAGTCGTGGAGGTGCGGCTCGGACCGGCCCTGGAGTCGCTGCCCAAGCTCGCCGACGAGAACCCGCCGCCCTTCGACCTGGTGTTCATCGACGCCGACAAGGCCAACAACGCCCACTACGTGGAGTGGGCCCTGCGCCTGACGCGGGTCGGCAGCCTGATCGTCGTCGACAACGTCGTCCGCGGGGGTCGCGTCGTCGACACCGGCAGCACCGAGCCCGACGTCCAGGGCACCCGCGCCGCCATCGAACTGATCGCCTCCCACCCGAGGCTCACCGGCACGGCGATCCAGACCGTGGGCAGCAAGGGCTACGACGGCTTCGCCCTGGCCCGCGTCCTGGCGTGAGCGACGCACCTCGTCCCGGCCCCGCCCCGGCGCTCACACCTCGTGGTAGAAGCCCACGTTCACACTGCGCGGTGCGGTGCGGTCCTGGATGACTATCTCGCCGTTGCCGCCCCGGGGCAGCGGCAGGGTGCCGCCGTAGACGAGCGGCTGCGCGTACTCGCCCGCCACCAGCCGGACCTCGGAGGACGGATCCGGTTGCGACCCCTGCAACCAGGTCACCTGCCAGTTCCCGTCCGGCCCGCACAGGAACTCCAGGTGGACCCGCGACACGAACAGCCAGTCGTCGGGCGTCCCGAGCCGGCACACGGACCTGTCCCGGCCCACTCGCAGCACCGCACCCGGCTCACTGGGCGCGTCGGCCATGAGCATGCCGGCCGTGGCACCCGCCTCCGCCCCGGACACGGTGGCCATGGTCAGTTCGAGCACGTGCGGCTCCTTTTGTCACGTTCTGCGCTGAGCTCAACGCCCTTGCCCGGCGGACTGGTTGGCCCGCCGCCGCCGCATGATAAATCGCCCGGCGGCATGGCGTCCGGCACAATGGCCTCATGACCGAGCGAAAGCCACCAGGCGTGAGCTTCGAGTCCTGGACGGACAGGCAGATCCGCGACGCCGAGGCACGCGGCGACTTCGCGCACCTGCCGGGCGCGGGCAAGCCGCTGCCGAAGGACCTCGAGTCGGCCTACGACGACCAGTGGTGGATCAAGCGGAAGCTGGTTCTGGAGGGCGTGTCCGTCCTGCCGCCCACGCTCGCCCTGCGCAAGGAGGCGGAGGACGCGCTCGTGGCCGCGGCCCAGGCACCCTCCGAACGCGTGGTACGCAAGATCGTCGAAGACATCAACGTCAAGATCCGCGACATGATGTACAAGCCGCCGCCCGGCCCCCCGCTGGGTCTGAAGCCGTACGACGTCGAGGACGTCGTACGCAGTTGGCGGGAGAGCCGGACGGCGGACGGGTAGCGCCCTGCGCCTGTCAGTGGCGCAGCAGCCGGTCGGCGAGTTCGCGGTAGTCCCGCAGCGCCAGCCGGAGCTGTTCGGTGTCGGTGGTCGCGGTCGCGCCCTCCTCCGCGGCCTGCCAGGACCCGCGCAGGGTGCGGCGCCGTCGGGCCACGGCTTCGGTGAAGCGGCCGGCGATCTCCTCCAGCACCTGGTCGGCCTCCTCGACGGCGGCCCGGGGGGCGTCCACGAATCCGGCGACCGCGTGCTGCAACCGCTGCGCGAGCTTGTCGGTCTCGTCGTGCGGCAGGAGCGGCGCCGTACGGGCCGAGGACGCGGCGGGACGCGCCGGGGCCGACCGGGCACCAGGCCCTGCGGCGGTCGCGGGGGCGGCGGGGCTCTCGGGGGCCGCGGGGGCCGGGCTCTCGGGGGTCGCGGGCGCCGCCGAGGCCGGGGGGCTCTCCGGGGCCACGGGGGCACCGGAGGACTTGGGGCTCACCGGGGCGGCGGAGGTCTCGCGGCCCACCGGGGCGGCCGCGCTCTCAGGGGCCTGCGCGGTCCCTCGTGCCTCGCCGCCCGCGGCGGTCACCGATTTCCCACCGGCCCCCGACTCCGTACCTCCCGGCGCCGCGCCGCGCCGACCGTCCGCCGCGCCCTCGGTCCGCGCGGTCTCACGGCCCGTCAGGTCCTCGCGCCGTCCCGGGCGGCCGGGCTCGTCGGCCGGGTCGCCGCCCGTGGGGCGTTTCGCGTCGGTCATGTGTCTCAACTCCCCTTGGCGTGCCGGGTGAAGGCCCACGGCAGATGCCGGTGGCCGCTGCCCGGAGCGGCCGGGTTCCCGGCCCGCTCCCGCGCCGCGCGGCGTTCGCCGTCGCCGCGCCCCGAGCCCATCAGGTCCTCGAACAGGGCGCGCGCCTCGACCATGGCCGCGCGCATCTCCTCGGTGCCGACGGGACCGTCCTGCGCGGCCTCCGCCCGCCCGTCGTAGGCGCCGTTCACCCGCACGTGGGCGATGCGGTGGACGCGCCGGTACCCGTGCACGTGGTCCGCGTGGTGCACGGACAGCGCGGCGAACTGCTCCTCGTACCGCCCGCCGTCCGGGAAGCCGCGCTCCGCGGCCAGTTCGGCGAGCAGCCGGTCCGCCTCGGCCATCGCCTCCTGCGGCGAGTCGACGAAGCGCTCCTGCGCGGCCGTCCAGCGGGCCTCGAACTCCTCGCGCCGCGCCGGTTCGAGGGGGCGTTCGGGCAAGTCGCCGTGCCGCTCGACGCGTTCGGCGAGCTCCCGCTCGGCGGCCCTGCTGTCGCCGTCGTGCCGGGCCACGGCCCGGTCGTACTCGGGTCCGAAGCGCCTCCGCAGGCCACGTCCGCCGGGCGCACCCCGGCTGCGCAGGGTCAGGGCGGCCGCCGCCAGGCCGACCGCCACCACGATCACGATCAGAGCAATGATCCAGCCAGTGGACATGTGTGCCTTCCGGGTTCTCGACCCGGCCGGCCCTCCGCGGGACCGGCCCGCCGAAACGGGTTGCCCGCCCGCTCCGCCGTAAACGGCATCCGACCCCGGCCGTCCACAACCGGCCCGCGCATACAGGACCCTGACGCCTCGTCACCTGCTTGGCACCCGGGGAGGCGGCGGGAACCACGGCACCACTCACGCACAACCGGGGTCCCACCAGGCGCGCGGGGGCGACTGCTGGGGGTGCGGGTGCGGGTGCGTCGCGGGCGCTCGGCGCGAGGGGGCTCAGGCCGGGCCGCTGAGCGGACGGTCGGCGTGCGGCTGCTCACGCACCGAGCCGCACAGCTCGTGATTCAACTGCTCGACCAGTTGGATCAGATCGGTCGGCCGGTCCGGCCCCCACCAGTCGCCGAGCAGTTCGGACAGGGACTCCTCACGCGCCTTCGAGAGGCGGTCGGCCACCACCCGGCCCTGTGGGGTCAGGTAGAGGTCCAGGCCCTCCCGCTCCCCGAGCCGTCGCACCTCGACCTGCCGGGCCGCGTCCAGGACCGCCTCCAGCGGGACCACGCCCCGCTCGGCGAGCACGGCCGGCTCCACGGAGCCGTACTTCCTCATCCGCAGCAGCAGCCAGCTCGCCGCGGGCATCAGGTCGTAGCCGGCCCGGGCCGTGATCCTCTCGTACACCGTGCGGCGGCCCTCACGGGTGCCGAGCACCGACAGCGCGCGGCACACCTCGTCGTACGACGACCGCTGCACCGGGTTGCTGGCCAGGGTCTCGGTGACGTCGGGCGCCGTGACGGAGCCGCGCAGCCGGTCCTCCTTCAGGAACCACGCGAGCAGGAAGCCGACGAGGGCCACGGGCGCGGCGTACAGGAAGACGTCCGTGATGGAGGTCGCGTACGCGTGCAGGGCCGGCGGGCGCAACTGGGCCGGCAGCTCGGAGATGCCGCGCGGGTCGGCCTTCAGGGCGTCCACCGAGGTGCCCGGCGGGAGCCGCACGTCGCGATAGGCGGCCGTCAGCGCGTCGGTGAGGCGGCTCGCGAAGATCGTGCCGAAGACGGCGACACCGAACGCGGCGCCGATGGAGCGGAAGAACGTCGCGCCGGAGGTGGCGACACCCAGGTCCTGGTACGAGACGGCGTTCTGCACGATCAGCACCAGCACCTGCATGACCATGCCGAGGCCCAGTCCGAAGACGAAGAGGGAGGCGCTGATCACGACGTTGGAGCTGTTCTCGTGCAGGGCCCTGAGCAGGAGAAGGCCGATCGTCGTGACACCGGTGCCGGCGACCGGGAAGACCTTCCAGCGGCCGGTCCGGCTGACGATCTGGCCGGAACCGGTGGAGGCCAGCAGCATGCCGAACACCATCGGCAGCATGTGCACGCCCGACCAGGTCGGCGTCACACCCCGGACCACCTGGAGGAAGGTCGGCAGATAGGTCAGCGCGCCGAACATCGCGAAACCGACGATGAAGCTGATCGCGGCGGACAGGGTGAAGGTGCGGATCCTGAACAGCTTCAGCGGCAGAACGGGTTCCGCGGCCCGCCGCTCGACCAGCACGAACGCCACGACGAGCACCACCGCGAGCACGATGAGCCCGATGATCTGCGGCGACCCCCAGCCCCAGGTGGTGCCCCCGAGCGAGGCGACCAGCACGAGGCAGGTGGCCACGGCGGCGATCAGGAAGGTGCCCAGGTAGTCGATGACGTGCCGGGTGGAGGTGCGCGGCAGGTGCAGCACGGTGGCGATCACGACGAGCGCGGCGATACCGACCGGCAGGTTGATGTAGAAGACCCAGCGCCAGCTCAGATGCTCGGTGAACAGCCCGCCGAGCAGCGGACCGAGAACGCTCGCGCTGCCGAAGACCGTGCCGAACAGCCCCTGGTAGCGCCCTCGGTCACGGGGCGGCACGAGGTCGCCGACCATCGCCATCGACAGCACCAGCAGTCCGCCGCCGCCCAGGCCCTGGAGGCCGCGGAAGGCGATGAGCTGCGACATGTCCTGCGCGAGCCCGCACAGCGCGGAGCCCACCAGGAAGATCACGATCGCGATCTGGAACAGCCGCTTGCGCCCGTACTGGTCTCCGAGTTTGCCCCACAGCGGAGTCGCCGCGGTCGACGCCAGCAGGTACGCGGTGACCACCCAGGACAGGTGCTCCAGACCGCCGAGGTCGCTCACGATGGTCGGCAGCGCGGTCGAGACGATCGTCTGGTCCAGGGCGGCGAGCAGCAGTCCGAGGAGCAGTGCGCCGATCGACACGAGGACATTGCCGGACACACCTTCCCGGGTGTCGGCGCCCCGCGCCGCCGTCGTACTGCCGCGCGCGTCCGCCGCCATAGGGACCTCCCGAGCGCTGGACCAGGCCGTCATTTACATCCCCCATCCTGGGCGGTATGCCCGGTTATGGCCTGTCGAGTCCCTTTGGAAGCGGCCGTTCCGCAGCGGGTCCGCGCCGACTGAGGGGGCTTCGTCAACAGGACCTCCACGAGATCTGCATAATCTCTGGGGTCGCGGGGGTCGCGAGGGGAGGGACGGACGCGTGGTGGAGCCGATGGGGCATCAGTGCCCGGAGTGCGGGGCGCCCAGAACGGTGGACAACACACCGGCCTGCGCCTGCGGCCGACGTGCGTCCGACGCGCTGCGCGACGCGCGCACGGCGGAACAGGCGGCGGCCGAGGACTTCGACCCGCTGCGCATCCGGCCGTACGTCGACCTGGAGGCCGAGAACCCGGCCGCCGGGCCGGACCCGGCGCAGCCGTCCGAGCCGGGCGCGGGCGGGAGCGCGAGCGCGGACGCCACGATGCAGCTGCACGCGGTGGACGCGGGCGCGGTGGGCGCGGGCACGGGTGCCGGTACGGGCACGGGCGCCGGTGCGGGCACGGGCGCCGGTACGGGCGCGGGTGCCGGTGCCGATGCGGGCGCGGGCGCGGGCGCGGGCGCCGACGCCACGATGCAGCTGCAGGCGGTGACGCCTCCTGCGCTGCCCACCCCGCTGACGCCCTCGGACAACACCCCCAACGCGACCGACCTGCGCATGTTCGACACGACGTCGTCGCCGGCCGCGCCCACCACCGAGATCGGCCGGATCGCCGACCCCGCCGTCGGCGGCGGGGGGCGCTCGCGCGGCCGTCGCCGTACGGCCGTGCTCGGCGCGGCGGGTGCGGTGCTCGCCGTGGTGGCGGCCGCCGGCGCCGCCGCCGGGCTGTTCTCCTACGAGACGCCCTCCCGGGACGGCGCGGCACCGCGCAACGCACGGGAGGCCGTGCCGGACGCGTCCACCGGCGAGTCGACCGGGGTCCCGTCCGCGTCCGCGACGTCCGCACCGCCGACGTCCGCCTCCGCGTCACCGTCGACCAGCGCGTCCTCGTCCCCCTCGCCGTCCGCGTCGGAGTCGACCGCCTCCGCCACCCCCACCGAGTCGGCCACCCCGACCCGGACGGCCACCACCGCCAAGGCCAGCGACCCCGCGGACGCTCCCGACGACGGGGGCGGTGACAACGCCGTCGTCCTGCGCCGCGGCGACGACGGCCCCGAGGTCGTCGAACTCCAGCTCCGCCTGCGCCAGCTGTTCCTGTACAACGACGAGCCCCACGGCCACTACAACCACCGTGTGGAAGACGCCGTACGCACCTACCAGTGGACCCGCGGCATCGACCCCGACGACCGCGGCGTCTACGACGCGGCCACCCGCCAACGCCTGGAATCAGAGACCAGAGAGCCGTAAACCGCCGACCGCCCCGCCCACAGACGCACGGGCCCGCCCCACCGCGGGCCTACGTGCCGCAGAGGACGGCACGGGTGGGCGCGGACGGTACGGATGGGCGCGGGCGGCACCCCGCAACGCCGGACAGCACACCCCACCCGACCACGGGCGGCACCCCGCAAACGCGGGGCAGAGCAGCCGCCCCGACCACGGGCGACACCCCACAACATCGGGCAGCGCACCTCACCCGCCCCACCGCGGGCATACGTGCCGCAGAGGACGGCACGGGTGGGCGAGGGCGGCACGGATGACGGGTGGCCGCGGGCGGCACCCCGCAACGCCGGACAGCACACCCCACCGGACCACGGGCGGCACCCCGCAAACGCGGGGCAGTGCAGCCGCCCCCCGACGGCAGCCGCCCCCACCGCTACCCCACGTGAACCCGGACCACCCCGGCAGCCGCCTCGACCCGCACCCGCGTCAGGTCCGCGACCTGCACATCGGGCCGATGGAACCCGGCCCGCGGCCCCACTCCCACCACCCGCATCCCCGCGGCCCGCCCCGCCGCGATCCCCGCCCCGGAGTCCTCGAACACCAGGCAGTCCGCGGGCGCCACTCCCAGCTCCGCGGCCCCCTTCAGGAAGCCTTCCGGATCGGGCTTGCTCGCGCCCACCGACTCCGCGGTCACCCGCACGTCCGGCAGATCGAGCCCCGCCGCCGCCATCCGCGCCGTGGACAGCGCGACGTCGGCGGACGTCACCAACGCGTGCGGCACCCCGCGCAGCGACGCGAGGAACTCCGCCGCCCCAGGCACCGGCACGACGCCGTCCATGTCGGCGGTCTCCTCCGCGAGCATCCGCGCGTTGTCGGCGTGGTTCTGCTCGATCGGCCGGTTCGGCAGCAGCACCGCCATGGAGGCGTATCCCTGGCGCCCGTGCACGACCTTCATGACCTCGTCCCCGTCGAGCCCGTGCCGCTCGGCCCAGCGCCGCCAGATGCGCTCCACCACGGCGTCGGAATTGACCAGGGTGCCGTCCATGTCGAGCAGGAGGGCGCGGGCGGTGAGCACGGTGGTGGCCGTCATCGGCAACTCCAGGAAGCGGGCCGAGGGCCGGCACGGCCCTCGTACGGACAAGACACCCCCCGAGGGGGCAGGGGGCAGGGGGCCGGAAAGGCCGGCGGACGGGCCGCCCGCGGTCCCGCCCCGGGGCTGCGCACCCGACAACGCGGGCCGGCCCCCGAAGGGACAAGGTGGCCCCGCCCGCCGGTCAGGGGAAACGGGCGGGAACCACTTTGTTTCCCTACGGTACAAAACAATCCCCGTCTTACGCCACCACACCCGGGAACGTTCACCGGCCGTTCAGCTCAGCCGGTCACGGCCTCCCACAGGCTCCACACCCCGAGCCCGGCCATCAGCAGCGCCGCGATCCTGGTGATCAGCCCCAGCGGCACCCGCTTCATCAGCGCCTTCCCGCCGACGATGCCCAGCCCGGCGACCGCCCACAGGGCCAGCACCGCGCCCAGGCCGACGGAGAGCGGGTCGTCGTAGCGCGCGGCGAGGTTCGCCGTCATGATCTGCGTCAGGTCACCGAACTCGGCGACCAGGATGAGCATGAATCCGGCGCCGGAGACCTTCCAGAAGGACTGGTCCTCCGGCTTGCGGATGTCCTCCTCCTCGCCGTGCCCCTTCAGCAGCAGCATCGCGGCACCGCCCAGGAAGAGCACGCCCGTCAGCGCGTGCACGAGCTGCTGCGGCAGCAGGGTGAGCACACTGCCCGCCGCGACGGCGAGCGCGACGTGCAGCGTGAACGCCGCGGCGACGCCGGCGAAGACGTACGACGCGCGGTACCGGGTGCCGAGCACGAGGCCGGCGAGCGCGGTCTTGTCCGGCAGTTCGGCGAGGAAGACGACGCCGAAGACGAGCGCCGTGACGGAAAGGCTGATCAAGGTTCCTCAATCGGTCGGGGCTGCCCCACCGAGAGCGCTGCACCTTGCGTACAAGACCTCGGCACGGCAGCCCACACGGCACCCGTGCCGAGAGGCACGGGCGTGCACTGCTTGCCGAAGGTCTCGCTGGCGGGCCTCGTGGACGAGGCCTGCCTCCGGGCGCCGGCTCAGACGAGCTGAGCAGTATGTCGACGGTCCGGCGAAGAGCTACTCCCCTTCTGCGCTCCCCATGGTACGCGACGCCTCTGGAGCGAAAAGTTCCGCCTTGAACCTTGTCGTGTCATGCCCGCGTCACTAACTTCTCACCGAACGCACACCCGTTCGCAATACGGCACCGCGAGCATTCCCACGCTCGCCCGCCAACACCCCCACATTCCCAGGGAGTTCGCATGTCCAGGTTCTACGCGCGTCGACGGCTCGGCATCACCGCGGCGTTCAGTGCCCTCATCGCCTCCGCGGCCCTCTTCAGCGCCCCCACCGCCTCCGCCGCCCTCCCCACCCCGGTCAGCGCGGCCACCGCCCGCAGCTACCTCGCCCAGCTCACCGTGGCGACCGAGAACCGCACCGGCTACAACCGCGACCTCTTCCCGCACTGGATCACCGTCAGCGGCTCCTGCAACACCCGCGAGACCGTCCTCAAGCGCGACGGCTCCAACGTCGTCACCGACTCCGCCTGCGCCGCCACCAGCGGCAGCTGGTACTCCCCGTACGACGGCGCCACCTGGAGCGCCGCCGCCGACGTCGACATCGACCACCTCGTACCGCTCGCCGAGGCCTGGGACTCCGGCGCCGGCAGCTGGACCACCTCGCGCCGCCAGTCCTTCGCCAACGACCTGACCCGCCCGCAGCTCCTCGCGGTCACCGACAACGTCAACCAGGCCAAGGGCGACCAGGACCCGGCCACCTGGATGCCGTCCCGCACCGCCTACCGCTGCACCTACGTCCGCGCCTGGGTCCAGGTGAAGTACTACTACGGCCTCTCCGTCGACTCCACCGAGAAGAACGCCCTGACGAACTACCTGGCGTCCTGCTGATCCGCCCCTCTTTTCTGGCGCGGAACCTCCCCGCCGGCCTCCGTCGTTCCGTACCGTACGGGGCGACGGAGGAGGGCGATCACGTGACGGCACTGCGCCTTGGACCACTGCTGAGATACGCCGACGGCTCGTCCGCGACCGTCTGGGTCGAGACCGGCCGTCCGTGCACCGTCGAGGTGCGCTGCGCCGACGGCTCCCGCGGCACGGCCCGCACCTTCCAGATCGCGGGCCATCACTACGCGCTCGTGCCGGTGACCGGCCTGACCGCGGGCACGGCCACGGCGTACGAGGTGTACCTCGGCGACACCCGCGTGTGGCCCCTGGAGGACTCCCCGTTCCCGCCCTCGGAGATCCGCACGGGCACCACGCAGGACCCCGTCCGCGTCGCCTTCGGCTCGTGCCGCTGGGCCGCGCCCCCGGCCGCCGATGACGACCCGGCCGGACCGGACGCCCTGGACACCCTGGCCGCCCGCCTCGCCGCCGACCCCGCGGCCGAACGCCCCGACGTCCTGCTGCTCCTGGGCGACCAGGTGTACGCCGACGAGACCTCCGGGGCCACCCAGCGCTGGCTGTCCGCCCGCCGCGACCTGAGCGAACCGCCGGGACAGGGCGTGGCGGACTACGAGGAGTACACCCGGCTCTACTACGAATCCTGGCTCGACCCCGAGGTGCGCTGGCTGCTGTCCACCGTGCCCAGCTGCATGATCTTCGACGACCACGACGTCATAGACGACTGGAACACCTCCGCCGCCTGGCTCGCCGACATGCGGGACACCCCCTGGTGGCGCGAGCGCCTGCTGAGCGGGCTGGCCTCCTACTGGGTGCACCAGCATCTGGGCAACCTGTCGCCCACCGAGCTGGCCGCCGACCCGGTCTACGCGGCCGTGCGCGAGACACCCGACGCCACCGACGTGCTGCGCGCCTTCGCCGCCGAGGCCGACGCCGATCCCGCGTCCGTCCGCTGGAGCTACCGGCGCGACTTCGGCCGCGTACGCCTGCTGATGGTCGACACCCGGATGGCCCGCGTCCTGGAGGAGGGCAACCGCTCGATGCTCGATGCGGGCGAGGCCCAGTGGCTGCGCACCCAGGCACTGGAGGCGCCGGGCAGCTACGACCATCTCCTCATCGGCTCCTCCCTGCCCTGGCTGCTGCCGCATCTGGTGCACGACGCGGAGGGGTGGGACGCGGCCCTGTGCCGGGGCGAGAAGGGCGCGCGCTGGGCCCGGTTCGGGGAGAAGCTGCGGCGGGCGGCCGACCTGGAGCACTGGGCGGCGTTCCCGGACTCCTTCGACGCGCTGGCCGCGCTCATCGCCGAGGCCGGTTCGGGCGAGGGGGCACCGGCGACGGTGTGCGTCCTGTCGGGCGACGTCCACCACGCCTACGTGGCCGAGCCGACCTGGCCCGGCTCCGGCGGCCCCGACGCGCGCGTGCTCCAGCTCACCTGCTCCCCCGTCCACAACTCCGTGCCCCGGTCGATACGCCTCGGCTTCCGCTTCGGCTGGAGCAACGCCGCCCGCTTCCTCGGCCGCCGGGTCGCCGGACACGGACGCGTCCCGCGCCCGGCGATCGACTGGCGCCGCACCGGCGGCCCCTGGTTCGGCAACCAGCTCATGACGCTGACGATGAAGGGGCGCGAGTCGCGGCTGCGGCTGGAGCAGGCACGGGCGGACGGACAGGGCGGCGCACGGCTGACGACCGTGGAGGAGTCGGTTCTGACCACCGCATGAAGCACATCTGGGAAGTGTGGGGGCACATCCGGGCCGTGCGGCGGGCACAACTGGGACGTCTGGGGCGCGCGTTGGCTTCTGTGGTTCCCGACGGCATGATGAGGCGGACCGTCCGCTTCCCATCGGACGGTTCGCCGCTCTGCGCCCCACACGCACGGGAGTCACCGCATTGTCTGCACCGACCGCGGAATCCGCACCGGAGTCCGCCATACCGGGGTCCCCGTCCGGGCCCGCACCCGAGCCGGTGTCCGTCGCCCTCGTCGGTGCCGGGCCGCGCGGTACGAGCGTCCTGGAACGCCTCTGCGCCTCCGCCCGTGAACTCCTGCCGCCCGGCACCCTGCTGACGGTGCATGTGATCGACCCGGCGCCGCCCGGCCCCGGCCGCGTCTGGCGCACCGCGCAGTCGGCCGAGCTGCTGATGAACACCGTGGCCTCGCAGGTGACCCTGTTCACCGACGAGAGCGTGGACTGCTCGGGCCCGATCCGGCCGGGCCCGAGCCTGCACGAGTGGGCGGACGGCACCCTCGGACCCGACGAGTATCCGACCCGCGCCCACTACGGCCGCTATCTGGAGTGGGTGTTCGCCGAAGTGGTCCGGCAGGCCCCGCCCGGGGTGCGCGTCGAGACCCACACGGCCCGCGCCGTCCGCCTCGACGACGGCGCGGACGGCCGGCAGGCGCTCGCCCTGGACAACGGCCGTACGCTGACCGGCCTCGCGGCCGTCGTGCTCGCCCAGGGGCACCTGCCGACCGCACCGGACGCGGACCTGCGCCACCACGCGGCCCACGCCGACCACCACGGGCTTCGCCACATCCCGCCCGCCAACCCGGCCGACGTCGACCTGACCGCCGTCACCGCCGGCGAACCGGTACTGCTGCGCGGTCTCGGTCTCAACTTCTTCGACCACATGGCCCTGTTGACCACCGGCCGCGGCGGCCGCTTCGTCACCACCGGCGAAGGACTGCGCTACCTCCCCTCCGGCCGCGAGCCCCGCCTGTACGCCGGCTCCCGGCGCGGCATCCCCCACCAGGCACGCGGCGACAACGCGAAGGGCCCGTACGGCCGCCACCTCCCGCTCGTCCTCACCCCGGAGGCGATCGCGGGCTTCCGCAAACGCGCGGACTCCGGTGAGGCGCCCGACTTCCTCGCGGAGATATGGCCGCTGGTGGCGAAGGAGGTCGAGACGGTCTACTACACCGCGCTGCTGCGCCGCCCCGAGTTCACCGACCGCTACCTCGCCCTGCCGCACCGCGACCCCGAAGAGCTGCGGCTGCTCGACGAGTTCGGCGTCCCGGCCGCCGACCGCTGGTCCTGGGAGCGGATCTCCCGCCCGTACGCGGACCGCTCCTTCGACCACCCCGGCCAGTGGCGCGACTGGCTCCTGGCCCATCTGCGCGAGGACGCCGCGCAGGCCGCCCGGGGCAATGTGGACGGCCCGCTCAAGGCCGCCCTCGACGTGCTGCGCGATCTGCGCAACGAGATCCGCCTGGTCGTCGACCACGGCGGAGTCTCCGGCACCTCCCGCCGCGACCACCTCGACCGCTGGTACACCCCGCTCAACGCCTTCCTCTCCATCGGCCCGCCCCGGCGCCGCATCGAGGAACTGGCCGCCCTCGTGGCGGCGGGCGTGCTGGAGGTGCTCGGGCCGCGCCTGGAGGTGCGCCGCGCGGACGGCGCGTGGCTCGCGCACTCCCCCGACGTCCCCGGCTCGGCGATCCGCGTGAGAACCCTGATAGAGGCCCGCCTCCCGGAGCCCGACCTGCGCCGCACCGCCGACGACCTGCTCTCCCGGCTCCTGGAGACGGGCCGGTGCCGGCCGCACACCGTCGGCGGCTACGAGACGGGCGGCCTGGACGTGACACCCCGCCCGTACCACGTGATCAACCGTCAGGGGCGTCCCCACCCGCGCCGGTTCGCCTTCGGCGTGCCGACCGAAGGGGTGCATTGGGTGACCGCCGCCGGCGCCAGGCCGGGCGTCGATTCGGTCACCCTGTCGGACGCGGACGCGGTGGCGAGAGCGGCACTGCGCACGGCGGCGGAGGAGGCCGACCGGGCGAACCCGCGGCCGCGGCCTCAGCCGCAGCCGCAGGCCGAACTCGCCGGCATCGACTAGACCCGCCGTCCCTTCCTCTCCTCCCGTTCACACACCGATGGCGGTGCGGTGAACGTCCGTTTCCGAACACACGAGCCCCCCATGAACCGTCTGTCACACCTCGGGCGTACTCTGTGTGCTCACGGGGGAGCAACGGGGAGTCGCGGTGCTGGAGAGTCTGGGGTCACTGACAGGCAGTCCATGGATCTACGCCATGGTCGCCGCGTCGGTCCTCCTCGACGTGTTCGTTCCGGTGCTGCCGAGCGGTGTGCTGGTCATCATGGCCGCCACGGCCGCGGCCGCCGGCTCCGGCGCGGCGACCGGCCAGGTCCCGGACAGCGTCCCCGACATCCTGGCCCTCACGCTGTGCGCGACCACCGCCTCCGTGCTCGGCGACCTGGTGGCGTACCGCCTGGCCTGGCGCGGCGGCCCCCGTCTGGACCGTGCCCTCGCCCGGTCACCCCGCCTGATCACCGCGCAGGAACGTCTTGGCGCGGCCCTGGCCCGGGGCGGCGGCGCCCTTGTCGTCCTCGCCCGGTTCGCCCCCGCCGGACGCTCGGTCGTCTCCCTCACCGCGGGCGCCGCGCACCGCCGCGCCCGCGACTTCGTCCCCTGGTCCGCCCTGGCGGGCCTCGCCTGGGCCACGTACAGCGTCGCCCTCGGCTACTTCGGCGCCCACTGGCTGGGCGCGACCTGGCTCGCCACGGGGGTTTCCGTCCTGGCACTGATCGGGGCCGGCGCGGCGGCGACGTACCTGATGCGGCGCGAACAGGAAGCGGAGCCGGCCTAGCCGAGCCGGCGCAGCCGACGGGGTTCAGCGGGCACGCGGGAGGCGCGGTGACCGATGGTTGCCCGCTGCCGACCGGGGGCTGC
This sequence comes from Streptomyces cadmiisoli, assembly GCF_003261055.1. Classification (NCBI taxonomy): domain Bacteria; kingdom Bacillati; phylum Actinomycetota; class Actinomycetes; order Kitasatosporales; family Streptomycetaceae; genus Streptomyces; species Streptomyces cadmiisoli. The sequence continues at coordinate 6,103,337 of NZ_CP030073.1, read as the reverse complement.
TGACCCACGGCAAGCGACGACCGTCGGGGAACGCACGCCGGGCGACACGGACAGTGAGGCCCACGAGCGGCGAACGGCAGACACCCTGCGACAGACATCGTGCGGCGACATGGTGCGGCGGACAACAGACGGCAGACGGCAAGCGACACGGCAGGTGAGAACCCCGGGCGGCAGGTGACGATCGTCGGCCCGCGGCCGTCAGGCGTAAACCGTCAGGCGTAAACCGTCAGGTGAAAGCAGTCAGGAGTAAGCCGTCCGACCTGCGCCGGAGCGGCGTGGCTATCCCGCCTGCCGGGCGGCCCGTCCCCGCACCTCCAGTCCCGCGAGCAGCTCGGCCGTCGCCTCGGCGATCACGTCGACGGCGCGGTCGAAGACCTCCTGGTTGTGCGCGGCGGGTGCCCGGAACCCGGAGACCTTCCGCACGTACTGCAAGGCGGCGGCCCGGATATCGGCCTCGGTGGCCTCCTCGGGCAATACCGGCGGACGAAGCGTCTTGATACTGCGGCACATGACTCCAGTCTCCTTCTTCAGTGAGTGTTCGGCAGGGGCACGGGGCGGTTCGTCGGGGTGTGCGGCCGTCGGACGGCCCGGGGCCACGGGCCGGAGCGGCCGAGGCGGGACGGGCGGGGGCCTGCGCGGCCGAGGCGGGACCGCCGAGGACCGGTCAAGTGGAAACCCCGCTCCGCCCTATCGCCGTCCGACCCCCGCCTGCGATGATCCGCTTGAGGCGGCCACCTTCCCGGGGCCGACCGACGAGAGGAGCCATGGACCATGGCGCACGACGAACTCACCGTGGCGGTACTGGGCCCCGGAGGGGTGGGAGGCCTGCTCGCCGGCCTCCTCGCCCGGGCCGGCCACCGGGTGATCTGCCTGGCCGGCGAGACCACCGCCGAGACCCTGCGCACCACCGGTGTCCACGTCCGCAGCACTCTGTTCGGCGACTTCACCGCCGACGTCGAAGCGGCCGAAGAGCTGCGCGAACCCGTCGACGTCTGTCTGATCGCCGTCAAGCACACGGCCCTCGATGCCGCGCTCTCCCGCGTCCCCGCCCACACGCTGGGCGACGCCCTGCTCGTCCCCTTCCTGAACGGCATCGAACACCCCTCCCTCCTGCGCTCCCGCTACCGCCCCGACCAGGTGGCCCCGGCCGTCATCCGGGTCGAGTCGACCCGGGTCGCCCCCGGCGAGATCGAACACGCCAGTCCCTTCGCCGAGATCGACCTCACCGGCGACCCCGTGCCGCGTGAGCGTCTCGACGCGCTGGCGGCGGCCATCTCGGCCGCCGGGCCCACCACCCGCGTCCTGGACGACGAGGCGGCGGCCCTGTGGGCGAAGATGTCCTTCCTCGCCCCCTTCGCACTGCTCACCACGCGCTACGCCCTCCCCCTGGGCGACGTGCGCTCCCGGCACCGCGACGAGCTGGCGGCCCTCGTGGGGGAGACGGCCGCGGTGAGCCGAGCCTGTGGCGGTCCGGCCGACCCCGCCCAGGCGCTCGCCCGCTACGACGCCTTCCCGCCCCACACCAAGTCCTCCATGCAGCGTGACGCGGAGGCGGGCCGTCCTCTGGAACTGGACGCCATCGGCGGCGCGTTGCTGCGCGCCGCCGAGCGGCACGGCGTACCCACCCCGGTGGCGGCGAAGCTGGTGCGCGAGCTGAGCTACGTCACGTCTCCGACGTGATCGGCCGGGCCGCTCTCAGCCCCACGCCCAGGTCGTACCGCCAGTCGTTGGACGGCTTCCAGTGCCCCTTCGGGTACTCGAAGTCCTCCGTGCCGATCAGGGTGAACCCGGCTCTCCGGCACACCGCGTTCGACGCGGGGTGATCCACTCTGGGGAAGGCGTGGAGATACCGGTGCGCTCCCTCGGCCCGTGCGGCGGTCACCACCGCGCGGGCCGCCTGCACGGCCAGCCCCCGTCCCTGGAACTCGGGCAGCACTCCCCAGCCGGTCTCCCAGACCGGTCCGCCCCGCCACTCGCGCTCCCAGAACCCGATCGACCCCACGGTCTCGCCGCCGTCCGCCAGCACCACCCGGTACATCCCGCCCGCCGACAACTCGACGTACCGGCGGTGCCGCGCGACCAGGCGCTCCTCGCTCTCGGGGCCGCCCAAGTGCTCCGTCATCTCAGGGCTGTTGACCCTGCGCAGCAGCCAGAGATCACCCTCCGCCCAGGGCACCAGCCGCACCTGTTCACCCGCCACGTTGTCCATGCCGACCACGTTAGACCGAGGGTCTGACATCGCCCCGTGACCTGCGGGCCCGCCCGGTGGCCGGCGTCCCGGGCCGGCCTCAGCAGACCGTGCCGGGCTCGGCGGCCGTCGCCCGCAGCAGATCGCGCACCAGATCGAAGTCGATCCGCTCGGCCTTCCGGAAACGCAGGCACCCCTTGCCCATGTCCTGTCCGGCGAGCCGCTCCTCGAAGGCGTCGCGGACGTCGCCGCGCATCAGATAGAAGGAGACGTACTGCTTCTGCGACGCGAACGCGATCTCCGCCGCGCCGCCCTCCCGCTCGTACGCGGGCATGCCGTACGCCATCACCTCGCGGAACCCGGACAGCTCCGCACGGCACAGGTCCCGCAGCCGGCTCAGCGCCGCCCTGCGGTCCTCCTGCACCTCGGCGAGGTATGCGTCCACGTTCTCGGCCTTGCTCTGCACCATGCGCCGAGCGTACCGGGACCCGCTCGACCACTCGTTCGCATGAACCCCCAGAAGAAACTCGCCACCCAAAATCGAACAGGCGTACCATTGCGGCCGTGGCTACGACCTATGACTTTCCCAGCGACCTGCGCGCCGGTCAGGAGGAGCTGCATCAGGTCCGGGCCGAGCTGTCGGCCCTGCTGAAGCGGCTCCCCTGGTCGGTCGAGCCCCTGGACGGCTTCAGTGACGCCGGTGGCTGGCGCAAGATCGAACGCCCCGCCTCCCCCGGCTGGACCGCCGACGAACAGGCCGAGGTCGAAAAGCTCCGCCGACGCGAACACGAACTCGCGATCTTCGTCAGCACCCACCGCTACTGGTCGCAGCTCACGGGGCCGCACCACGTCGACGCCCGCGCGACCCTCAAGCACGCCCACGAAACCCCGCAGCCCGACAGCGAGGAGACCTGACCTGCTCCTGAGCGGCCGTGGATCTTGTCCCGACCTTCACACAACCTTCGCTTCTCGATGTGTGTCTAGGTGCGGGCGGCACGTACCACGCCGCATTTCAAGTCAGGAGCACCTCATGTCCAGCAACGCGCTGATGACCTTCAAGAGCCACATCGGGGGCAAGAACGCCGACGTGGCCATCCATCACGACCGGGTGGAGTGGGCCCGGGCCCGCGGGATGAGCGCCAAGAAGCTCACCGCGGGCCTGCTCACCGGCGGCGCGTCGCTCCTGGCCACGGGGGTGCGCAGCTCCGACGCGGGCACCGAGATGATCCCGGTCAGGAGCATCTCCAGCGTGGTGACCAAGCGGGACGGCCTGATGTTCACCAAGGTCGTGGTGGTGGCCTCGGGCAACACGATCGAGTTCCGGGTGCCGCACGACGCGGCTCCCGGCATCAAGTCACTGCTCACCGACCTGGTGCTCGGCAAGGTCCCCGCCCCCGACCAGGCCGCCCCTCCCGCTGCTTCCCCCGCTCCGGCCGCGGCCCCCGCGCCGCAGACGAGCACACCGGTCGAGCAGTTGCGGCAGCTGGCGGAACTGCGGGACGCGGGCATCCTCTCGGAGGAGGAGTTCGCGGCCAAGAAGGCGGAGATCCTCGCCCGCATGTGACGCGCACCGACGCGGTGGCCGCGACATGGACGGCCGTCGCGGTACGGCCGTCTCCACGCCGCCGTTCCGTCACGTGAGCGGCCGGCGGCCCTGAACGGCCGAAAAAGATCCAGGCTCAGGTCTCCGGGTGGCCACCCGGAGACCTGAGCCTTCGTCATGTCCTGCGACCGCTGGACGCGGACGGTCTCGCACCGCCGACAACCGCCTGGTGAGGGCGGACGCGGTCAAGAGCAGAAGCACACAGGTCACTCCGGCTGCTGTCGCACGGCAACCGGGGACGGCGGTACGTCAGTAGCCGGTGCCGCGCTTGACCTGGGCCCGCTCGACCGCATGGGTCGTACCCTTGTCGTCCAAAGTGCGACACGCGTCGACGATGTCCTGGCTCAGGCGATCGATCTGCTCGCGGCTCAGGGTCTCCTTGACCAGGGCACGCATGATCTTCACCCGCTCCGCGTCGGGCGGGAGCGTGTACGCCGGCACCATCCAGCCGCGCTCGGCGGAGAGTTGCCAGGCGACGTCGGACTCGTCGTAATCGTGCTTGCCGGCGAGACGGAAAGCGACCAGCGGCAGTTGCTCGAGGTCGCTCCCGATCACTTCGAAGCGGCCGGTGCTGCGCAGGTTGTCCGCCAAGGCATGGGCGTTCTGCTGCAGCATCTTCATGACGTAGGTGTATCCCTGACGACCGAGCCGGACGAAGTTGTAGTACTGCGCGAGCACCATCGACGCGCCGGTGGAGAAGTTCAGCGTGAACGTCGCGTCGGTCTTGCCCAAGTAGTTCTCGTGGAACACGAGCTCCTCGGGCAGATCGGACTCTTCGCGGAAGACCAGCCAGCCGATACCGGGGTAGACCAGGCCGTACTTGTGTCCCGAGACGTTGATCGAACGGACCTGTTCGAGCCGGAAGTCCCATTTCGAGTCCGGGTAGAGGAACGGCCACACGAACGCGCCGCTGGCTCCGTCGACGTGGATCGGGATGTCGAGGTCCCGCTCTTTGCGCACGTCCCGCAGCAGCTTGTCGATCCCGACGATGTCGTCCTTGTGGCCGGTGAACGTGGTGCCGAGGACGGCGACGACGCCGATCGTGTTCCCGTCGAGGTGGGGCTCCACGTCCTCCGGACCGATCGTGTACTTGTTCTCGGCGAGCGGCACGATCCGCGGCTCGACGTCGAAGTAGCGGCAGAACTTCTCCCACACGACGTGGACGTCCCCGCCGAAGACCAAGTTGGGTCGGTCGACCGACAGACCGGCCGCTTGGCGGCGCTTCCGCCACTTCCACTTCAGCGACAGCGCCCCGAGCATGATCGCCTCGGACGAGCCCTGGGTCCGGCATCCGGTCGTCCTGCCCGGCGCGTGGAAGAGGTCGGCGAGCATGCGCACGCAACGCTGCTCGATCTCGGCGGAAATCGGGTACTCCGCATGGTCGATGAAATTGCGGTGGAGATTCTCGGCGATGATCCGTTGCGCCTCCGGCTCCATCCAAGTGGTGACAAACGTGGCGAGGTTGCGCTGCGGGTCCCCCTCCATGGCGAGATCCACCGCCAGCAGCCTCATCGCGTCCGTCGCGGGCATGCCTTCCTCAGGGAAGTTCTCGCAGGGAGCGGGCACGGTCAGGAATCGGTTACCGAACAGCGCCAAATCGTCACGCTCAGTCATATGACGATTCAAACAGCGCCGATGTCCGCCTAGACGAGGGACACGCCGAGCCGGGAACAGTGAGGCACCGTACCGGCAGCAGACAGCTTCCGGAGTTCACGGACACGGCCCCGACCGAACCGGCTCGTCTCCGTCGGCGCCCGCGGCGGTGGCGTCCTCCGCCGCAACGACTCCCGACGGATCTGGCTGCACGCCCTCGACTCGACCGACCTCGGCGACGTCCGTGCCACGATCTACGGCCGAGAAAGACCGAGGCCCAGATCTCCGGGTACCCACCCGCCGACCTGGGCCTACGACGTGTCCTGAAACTGGTGGGCGCGGACGGTTTCGAACCGCCGACATCCGCCTTGTAAGGGCGGCGCTCTACCGCTGAGCTACGCGCCCAGGACGAGTCGACAGCCTACCTTGCCCGAGGCACTGTCCTGCAAACCCGTATTCCCTGGCCGGACTCGGGGCGGGGGTTAACCCCACCGCGGATCCGGGAGCGCTCCGGATCCCGCGGCCGGGGCGCCGTCCGTACCGTCGAGGAGTCGCCTCACCGGCCAGGACAGGCCCGGCCCGGGGGCGGCGCTCGAAGCCTGTCTCAGGGGGAGATCGTGATGGCCCGAACCGTATCCGTTCCCGTTCGTGCGGCCGCCGTCGCCGGTGCCGTGGTGGTCGTCGTCGCGGGGGTGACCGGCTGCGGTGCGTCCGCCGGGGACGACAAGGATCCCGAGCGGAGGTCGTTCGCCCTGGAGGGGTCGACCCTGACCGTCGACTCCGACGACTCCGCACTGGAGATCGTCGCCGCGGACACGAACCGGGAGGGCCGCATCGAGGTCACCCGGTGGTTCCAGGGCTCGGTCGTCGCGGGCGGCGATCCCGAGGTGACCTGGTCCATGGCGGACGACCGTCTCGTCCTGCGGCTGAAATGCTCCGGTTTCATCGCCGACTGCTCCGCCCGGCACCGGGTCGAGGTGCCGCGCGGCGTCGACGTCAGGGTGGAGAACGGGGACGGCGGTGTGCGGGCCCGCGGCTTCGAGGACGCGCTGGACATCCGTACCGGCGACGGCTCGGTCCGGGTCGAGGGCACCACCGCGCCGCTGAAGGTCCGCACCGGCGACGGTTCCGTCGACGTGGACGACGCGACCGGGCCGGTGGAGCTGCGCACGGCCGACGGTTCGGTGCGCGCCGACGTCCGCTCCCGCGAGGTCCGCACCCGCACCGGCGACGGATCGGTCCGCCTCGAACTGGGCGTCGTACCCGACCTGGTGGACTCCAGCAGCGGCGACGGATCCGTCACCGTGGCGCTGCCCCGCGCCACGTACCGGGTGACGACGCAGACCGGCGACGGGGCGGTCGACGTGTCCGTGCCCCGGGACGACTCCAGCACGCATGTGGTGTCCGCCCGCACCGGCGACGGCAAAGTCACCATCCGAACAGCGAACTAACGGGCCCGTGTGTTCGTCCTTAACCGGTGGGAGAATGACACCGGGCAGGGCGGATGACAGCACGGGAGAGGGATGTGACGGCGACACCACCTCAGCCGGACTCGCCGTCGATGCCGCACGCCCGCAGCGGCCCCTTCCGGGTGGCCGCGGCGCTCCGTGACACCGTTGCCCTGATGACTCTTCCGCTGGTCGCCGCGCTGGTGCTGCCGGCCGCGTTCGCCGGCGGCGGCACCCGGCGCTGGTTCGGCGGGCGCGGCGAGAGCCAGCGCGCCGAGGCGCAGGCGGCCAAGGACGCCGCGGCGGCCGCGTTCTACGAACTCGACACCGCCCAGCGCGACCTGCGGATCTCGATCGAGACGATCGCCGCCGTCGACGACTCGCCGGCCGCGCGCCGCGCCGCCACGGACTTCGAGGCGCTGGGCCGCCGTATCGACGAGGCCAGCCACCACTACATCGACGCGGTCGACGCCCACGACCTCGACCGTGACGATCTGGAGGCCTCGGCCGCCGTCCGCGCCCGCACCGAACTGACCAAGGCCAAGGACGAGCTCGGCCGCGTCAAGAAGGATCTGGACCGGTTCGCGGAAGGCCTCGGTCCGCTGCTCGGCAAGGCCGAGACCCAGCTCGCCCGGCTGGCCCCCGCCGTGGAGCGCGCACGGCAGTCGCTGCTGGCCGCCTCCAACGCCCTTGACACCGCGCGGGGATCGGGCCTGCGGGCGGACGACCTCGCCGCGCGTCTCGCCGCTCTCGCCCCGGAGCTGACCAGGTTGAACCAGGGCGCCGGGCAGCACGGCGTCCCCCAGACCCTGGAGCGGGCCGAGCGCGTCGCCCGCGAGGCGGAGACGATCCGCGCGGAGGCCGAACGGCTGCCGGAGCGGGCCGCCGAGATCGATCACCGGCTGGTCTCCCTGCGTACGCGTGCCCAGGCCCTGACCACACGGGCCGGCCAGGTGGAGCCGGTGCTGAGCGAGCTGCGGCGGCGGTTCGCCGTGGCCTGCTGGCAGGACCTCCAGCCCGTGCCCCGGCAGGCCGCCGAGGCGGTCCGGCAGGCGGAGCTGAAGCTCACCGAGGCCCGGGCCGCGCGCGACGCCCAGCGGTGGCCGGACGCGACCGCGCTGCTGTCGACGGTCCGGGCGCTGCTGAACTCCACCGACGAGGCGGTGTCGGCCGCCGGCGACCGGCTCCAGCGGCTGAACGCCGTGCAGAAGGACCCGCAGCAGGAGATCGAGCGGACCCGGTTCGCGATCCGGGACGCCCAGCGGCTGGCCATGGCCGGCCGGAACACCCCCGACCCGCGCCACGCCCGTCCCCTGGACGACTCGGTAGGGCGACTGGAGCGGGCGATCGCGACCCTGGACGGCCGGCACCCCGACTACTGGCATTTCCTCACCGAGACCGAGGCGGTCCGGCGGGCGGTGGCCCGGGTTGTGTCGCAGATCCGCGAGGAGCGCGGGGGCGCCACCGGCCAGTAGCGGCCGGGGCGACCACACGGGACGACCGCGGGGCCGCCCGCCTGGGCGATCGCCCCGGGCGACTGCCGGTCGTGTTGCCGGGGCGACTGCCGGCCGTCCGGCCCGCGCGGCTGCCGGTCGTGTTGCCCGCGCGGGCCGGACGGGCGGATATTGAGGAGAATGGGAAGCACGGCCTCCGCTCACGCCCGAGGGAGACGGACATGGCCACACACGCAGTGCACGAGAGCACGCGGCAGCGCATCCAACTCGACAAGCACCTTCCGGTCGACCACCACCTGAACCAGGTCTACCGCTTCGGCGCGGGTCTGATGGGACTCGTACTCGTCGCGTTCGGCATTCTCGGCCTGATCAACAAGATCGGCTTCTTCGACACCCGCGGGGACCAGGTCGCCGGCCTGAACACCAACGGCACCCTCAGCGTCCTGTCGATCTGCATCGGGCTGCTGCTTTTCGTGGGCATGGTGATCGGCGGCAACTTCGCCTCGACCCTCAACATGGTGGTCGGGATCGCCTTCATCCTCAGTGGCTTCGTGAACCTGGGACTCCTGGACACGGAGTACAACTTCCTCGCCTTCCGCATCCAGAACGTGCTGTTCAGCTTCATCTTCGGGGTGGTGCTGATGTTCTTCGGGATGTACGGGAGGGTGGGCTCGGCGCTACCGCACGACAACCCGTACTGGCGGGCCCGCCACCCCGACCTGGTCGAACAGGAGCCGCGGCAGCCGGTCGGGCCTGCGGCCGGGCAGAAGGCCCTGGCACGCGACGAATCACCACGGCCACCGGAGAGCGGCCGTTAACCTGTGTACATGCCTCGCTACGAGTACCGCTGCCGGACCTGCGGCGACACGTTCGAACTGAGCCGCCCGATGGCCGAGTCGTCCGCCCCGGCGACCTGCCCCACGGGCCACGACGACACCGTGAAGCTGCTGTCGACGGTGGCGGTGGGCGGTTCCGCCGCCGCCCCGGCGGCGGCGCCGCGAGCCGGCGGGGGCGGAGGCGGCTGCTGCGGCGGGGGCTGCTGCGGCTGACGGGCCGGCGGCGTCCTCGCCGACCGGGTGCCTACGGCGGTCCGCCGGCAACCGTTGACCCGCAACCGTGGGTCGACGGCCGTGGGCCCACCCGTCGGCCCACACCCGTCGACCCGCCCGATCCCCGTCCCCCGGCGCCCTCGGCGCCCCGTCTTCCTCAGGTTCTCTTCAGCTTCGGTTCCCTAGCGTGATCGCATGACAGCCATCGCAGCGCAGACGGCCATGACGACACCGACGCCGGCGCTCGCCGCGGACGGCGCCGCTGCCGGCGCTCCCCAGTGGATCAGCGATCTCATGGAGACGCTGGGCGCGCCGGGCGCCGGCCTCGCGGTCGCGCTGGAAAACCTCTTCCCTCCCCTGCCCAGCGAGGTGATCCTGCCGCTGGCGGGGTTCGCCGCCAGCACGGGACAGATGAATCTGTACGCCGCGCTGCTGTGGACGACGGCCGGCTCGGTGATCGGCGCGCTCGCGCTCTACGGCGTCGGGGCGCTGCTCGGCCGCGACCGCACCCTCGCGACAGCCGCCCGGCTGCCGCTGGTGAAGGTGGCGGACATCGAGCGGACGGAGGCCTGGTTCGTCCGGCACGGCACCAAGGCCGTGTTCTTCGGGCGCATGGTCCCGATCTTCCGCAGCCTGATCTCCGTGCCCGCGGGCGTCGAGCGGATGCGCCTGCCCGTGTTCCTCGGGCTCACCGCGCTGGGCAGCGCGATCTGGAACACCGTGTTCGTGCTCGCCGGGTACGCGCTGGGCGAGAAGTGGACCGAGGTCACGGCTCTCGTCTCGACCTATTCGAAGGTGGTGCTCGCCGCCGCCGGGCTCGCGGTCCTCGCCTTCGTCGTCGTACGGCTGCTGCGTCCCGGCGGCGGAGCCAGGCGCCGCGGGCGCGGGGACGGCGACACGACGGAGACCGGTTCCGCCCCGGCACCGGCCGGCGCCACCCGCCGTACGCCCGCCCCGGCACCCGCCGACCCACCGCGCCGCGCGCCCGGCGCGCCCGCTCCGGCCCCTACGGCAGCTCGCGCGACGCCCGGAGGAACTCCCGCAGGATCCGCTCCCCGGCCAGCACACCCCGCTCGGGGAGAGCGGTGATCTCCGGCGCGCCCCAGCCGCTGTCGGCCAGCTCGCCGTGTCCCGGACGCCAGCCCCGGTCCGCGGCGAGCAGCAGGTCGGCGTCGAGGAGGGAGTCGCCCGCCGCGAGGACGAGGTCGGCGCCGGTGCGCCGGGCGACCTCGTGCACTGCGGCGCTCTTGGTGAGCGGCTTCGGCACGGCGTAGATCTTGCGGCCCTGCAAGGACACGGTCCAGCCGCGGTTCTCGGCCCATACGCCGAGTTCCTTCACCCAGTCCTCGGGCAGCAGTTCCCGCTCGACGACGAGGTAGGCGAACAGGTCGTCGGCGACCCGCTGCTTGCGCACCCAGACCGGGTCCGCGCTGGTCAGCAGGTGTTCCTGCACCTCGGCGAGGGAGGCGCACTCGTCGGCCAGCCGGGCGGTCACGCGCGCGTGCCAGTCCGGGTCGGACACACCGTCCACCAGCAGGTGGCCGCCGTTCGCGCAGATCGCGTACTTCGGCATGGGGCCCGGGAGGTTGATCCGCTGGTACTGCTTGCGGGTGCGGGTCGTGGTCGGCACGAAGACCGCGGAGTCGGCGAGGTCCGTGAGCAGTCCCGCCGAGGTCTCGGTCATGTACGACAGCGGCCTGCTCTCGTGCACCTCGACGCACAGCAGCCGCGGCGCACGGGCGTCCGGCATGGTCAGCGCCAGTGCCGCGGACGAGTAGATGAGCGTACGGTCCAGGTCGCTGGCCACCAGCACCGGCATCAGACCGCCACCGCCTTTCCGTCGGCGCCCGTGGCGCCACGTGTGTACTTGGGATGGATCAACCCCACGCAGGTGTAGGGCAGTTCGGTGACCTCCTCGACGGGTACGCCGCGCTGCTCGGCGAGCAGCCGGACGTGGTCGAGGTCGGCGCCCGCTCCGGCGCGGGCCAGGATCTTCCACGGCACGCGGCGCAGCAGGACGCGGGTGGTCTCGCCGACGCCGGGTTTGACGAGGTTGACGTCGTGGATGCCGTACTCCTCGCTGATCCGCTCGACGGCGGCCCAGCCCTCCCAGGTGGGGGTGCGGTCGGCGGCCAGCAGTTCCTTGACGGCGGCCTGCGCGGAGTCGAGGACGTCGTCGAAGCGGGCGGAGACGGCGTCGAGGAAGGCGGTGGAGACGTCCGCGCCGGCGAGTTCGCGGTAGAACTTGGCGCCGTGGTAGTCGTTCGGGCCGACCAGGTCGGCGCGCAGGACGGTGCGCGATATGAGGCCCGACACGGTGGAGTTGAGGCAGGCCGAGGGGATCAGGTAGTCCTCGCGGGTGCCGTAGGTGCGGACGCAGGAACCGGGGTCGGCGAGCACGGCGATCTCCGGGTCGAAGCCGGTGACGCCTTCCGCCTCCTCGAACTCGCGCAGCGCGGCGGCCAGTTCGCGGGTGATGGCGCCCTTGCCCGTCCAGCCGTCGACGAAGACGACGTCGCGCGGGTCGTGCCGGTCGGCCAGCCAGCGCAGCGCGTTGGCGTCGATGCCGCGGCCGCGCACGATGGACACGGCGTAGTGGGCCAGGTCGAGGCCGTGCCGGTGCTGGGCCCAGCGGCGCATCAGGACTCCGACCGGGGTGCCCGCGCGGGCCAGTGAGACGAGGACGGGGCGGGGGGAGCGTTCGGCCAGGACGGTCTCGGTGACCACGCCGACGGCGTGGGCGATGCGCGTCGCGGAGGTCTCCAGTGCCGCGTGGAAGAGGTTCTGGTACTGCTCGCTGGGCTGGTACTCCACCGGCAGGGACTCCGCGTAGTGCGCGCCGCCGCTCTGGATGGCTTCCTCGCGCTCCTCCGTCGGCGCCTCCAGGGTCACGTCCGACAGGTCCTGGAGCAGCCAGCCGACCTCTTCGGGCGCGTACGAGGAGAAGGCGGGGCCGCGGAGGGGCTCGGGCAGCACGGAGGGCCTTTCGGAGGCGTACGCCGCTTCGGGGACGTACGACGGTACGACGGCGAGCAGGACGTGCGGGATGTGGGCGGCGAGCTGGGCGAGGAGCCCGTCGGGCGCGTGCAGCGGGGCGGTGTCGGCGGCCGAGTCGACGACGGCGACCACGGCGTCGAAGCCGGCGCCCGCGACGTTGTAGGCGTACCGCTCGCCGGGGCCGTCGGCCGGGTCGTCGTGGGCCGGGAAGACCAGGCGGGTGCGGATGGCGTAGCCGGGGTCGTCGACCGCGAGGACGGGTGAGCGGGTGGTGGTCGAGAAGCGTGTTTCGGCCGCCGGTACGAGTTGTTCCAGCTCTCGGGCGAGGCGGAGCGGCGCGTACATCAGCTCCTCGAAACCGAGCACCAGGACGCGCCGGGCGCCGGACGGAAGGGCTTCGGCGAGACGGGCGCCCATGGCCGGGAGGGCCGCTTCCAGGCGTCTGCGGTGGGTGGTGGTGAAGCCGTGCCGGCCGCCGTCGGGCACACCGGCGGGCCACCGCAGGTCGACGCGGGCGACGGCTCCGGCCCGGACGGGTGCGGACCCGGCCGAGGGGCCGGAGGTCTCCGGTGGCGCGGCGGGGTCGCCCCCGGCGGGTGCGGACGCGACGCCGGCGCCGTCGGGCTGCGGGGATATGCGCTCCGCGGCGGCGGGTGCGGCCGGGTGGTGCTCGGCGACCAGGGCCTGGCCCTTCTCCAGGACGTCGTCGGGCAGCAGCACGGTCCCCCGGGCCGTCGCGACGAGGTCCACGCGGGCGCCCAGCTCGTCGGCCAGCTCCGCGAGGCGGCCCTGGTCGGCGGGCGAGCGCATGTCGATCAGCGCGACGACGACGTAGCGGTCGCGCGGGTGGCGCTCGTGCAGGTCCCGCAGGGTGTTCAGGACGGTGTTGCCGGTGGAGAACTCGTCGTCGACCAGGACCAGCGGCCCGTCACCGGCGAGCAGGTCCGGCTCCTCGGGCAGCAGCAGATGCGAGGTGGCGTGCGAATGGGACTCCTCGAAGCCGCCGGCCCGGACGACGCCGCGCACGGGGCGCCGGGTGGAGTGCAGGTAGGGCGCGGAGCCGAGGCCGTCGGCGACGGCGTGGCCGAGCCCGGTGGCGGTCTCGGCGTAGCCGAGGACGACCGCGACGTGCGCGGCGTCGGCGCCGAGCAGTTCCCGCACCCTGCGCCCGAGGGCGAAGCCGGAGCCGTACACGACCGACGGGGACTGCGGTACGTGCTTGCCGAGGACGTTCGACACGAGCAGATGCGCCCGCTTGGGGTTGCGCCGCAGGGCGAGTCCGAGCAGGTCGGTCAGCGTGTCGTCGCCGGTGAGCTCGACCCCGAGCCGCTCGGCGACCCAGGTACCGGACCATGTCCCGTCGGCCCGGTCGACCCCGTTGTTCACTGCCTTGTCCATGGGTTCCTTGTGTTCGGCGGCGGTGGCGGTGCGCCGTTCCCGGACGGCACTCAGCCGGGGATTCCGGCGGCCAGCAGTTCCACGAATCCGATGTCCTCGTTGGCCACGCCGAACACCTCGGCGCGCAGCAGGGTCCGCTCGGCCCAGGCCCGGTGCGGCTTCACCTCGTTCATTTTGTTCGTGTATGCCGATCGCAGCACGCCGCCGCCCAGCCGCTCCGGCCGCAGGATGTCCTGCGCGTCGCTGTACTCCTCGTGGCTGACCACCGACAGTGCGTGCACGGGCAGCACGTGCGAGGGGTGGATGCAGGTCTTGCCGAGCAGTCCGTTGGCCTGGTCAAGCGTAATCTCCCGCAGCAGCCCGTCCATGGCGTGCTCGATCAGGGCCTCGCGCAGTTCCTCGGCCTGCCCCTCGAGGAAGGGGCTGCGGCGCAGCTGGGGCTTGAACATACGTTCCTGCACCCGGAAGTACTCCCACACCGGGCCGGTCACCGTGAACCCGGTGCCGTCGGCGCGTCCCAGCATGTTGACGACGTCGCCGATCACGTTGGCGACGATCTGGACGTCGTAGGCGGTCATGTCGGGCGCTCTGCGCAGCCCGTACGAGGAGCAGAAGTCCGTCACGCCCAGGCGCAGGGCGAGCACCCGGTCGCGGTACTTCTCGACGGCCCGGGAGATGCCCTCCAGGGTCTCGACCCGCGACTCCCGGTACAGCAGCTCCGGGGATTCCAGGACCGGCATCGCGAAGAGGCGGTGTCCGCTCCTCGCCTCGGCGGCGGCCACGGCCTCCAGGAAGGGGATGCCGCGTTCCTGGGTGAACTTCGGCAGTACGAATCCGGACAGCAGACGCGCGGCCGGGCCGAGGCGGTGGACCAGGTCGGGGATCTGCTCGGGCGTACGGACCCGGATGAACAGCAGCGAGGGCTCGACGCCGTCGGTGCGCGCGGCCAGGTCGGTGAACTGGCGGACGAGGTTCTTCTCGCCCGCGTCGACCTCCGCGTCGTCGATGGAGTCCTCCAGGCACAGCACCATCGAGGCCACGCCGCGTCCGGTCTGCTTGAGGACGTCGTCGGCGAGCCGGGGTCTGGTCGCCGGGCTGTACAGCGTGGCACCCAGCGCGGCGGAGAGCAGCCGGGCCGGGGAGCCGGCGGTGAATTCGCACGGCTCTTGATGGAAGAGGCGCTGCCGCACCTCAGGGGCGATGTGCCCGAAATGTCGCATAAAGCTCCCCCGGGGTGACTGAGTGGCCAATGTGACGGGTAAAGGTGGCCGGTAATAGTACGTAGGAGTCCATGTCAGGGGTTCCCGCTGGGCATGAATTTCAGGTAACGCAGGAAAAGCAGTGTCATGTCGCGGGATGTGCGGGGCGATCAGCACCGTCGACCCCCGCGTTGTCGTGAGCAGGACCGAGAGGGCAGGATGACCGCATGACGCACGCGATGCTGAAGGGGTCGAACGTCCCGCTCGAAGCCACAACGGTACGTGCGGTGCTGCGCTGGACCCCCGGGCAGGGGGTCCCGGACATCGACGCGTCGGCGCTGCTCCTCGGCCCCGACGGCCGTGTGCGCTCCGACGAGGATTTTGTCTTCTACAACCAGCCCCGGCACCCCTCCGGAAAGGTCTGGCGCCTCGGCAAAAAGCGCGGCACCGAGGGCCTGACCGACACGATCCAGACAGATCTGTCCGGTGTCGAGTCCGACGTCAGCCAGATTCTTCTGGTCGCTTCGGCGGACGGCGTGGCGTTCGACTGCGTACGGACCCTGCGCATCCTGCTGTACGACGCCGCCGCACCCGACGGTGAGGCGCTCGCGTATTTCGACGTGAAGCCGGAGACCGGCGAGGAGACCGCGTTGATCTGCGGCGAGCTGTACCGGCGCGGCGACGGCTGGAAGTTCCGGGCGCTCGGGGAGGGGTATTCGAACGGGCTCAAGGGCCTCGCGACGGACTTCGGGATCTCGGTCGACGAGTCGGAGGCAGCCGCGCACGGTACCGCGGCGGCCGCCGCGGCGCAGTCGTCACCGTCCGCGCCGGAGCTGTCGCGTCCGCTGCCGCCGGAGCAGCCGGCCGCGGGGGTGCCGCAGCAGAGCGGGCAGCCCTCGTACGGGTATCCGCAGGCGCCGCCGCAGACGATGCCCGTACCGCAGGCGCCGCCGCAGACGGTGCGCCTGCCGCAGACGCAGCCCGCGGCGGCGAGTCAGCCCGCGTACGGCTATCCGCAGCCCAGCAGCCAGCCCGCCTACGGGTATCCGCAGGCGCCGCCCGCGACCGCGCAGTCCGGGTACGGGTATCCCCCGCCGGCGCCGACCTCGTCCGGCGCGCCGGATCCCGATTTCCGGCTGCCGCCGCAGGGGCCGCAGTTCATCGGGCGGTGACGCCCGGCCCCGGGGGCTCCGCAGCCGGCCGGGCCCCTGGGCGCCTCAGCGTTGGGACTTCATCTTGTGGCCGCGGCCCCACTGCAGGCCCCAGCCGTAGAGCCGGTCCAGCTCCGCCTGGAAGCCGTAGACGAACTTCACCTCGCGGCGGACCCATATCTCGTTCTTGACGTTCTCGATCATCACGACGGCGCAGGAGCGGGCCTGCGGGTGGCGTTCGTCGAGGCCGATCTCGATTCGGGGTCCGTTGCTCGGGTAGAGCGTCACGATCGCGTGGGTGCGGTCGAAGGCCGGGGTCTGGTCGTAGATGTAGACGAACAGCAGCAGGCGCTTGATGGCCTCGCGCTGGTCGAGGTTGATGTAGATCGTCTCGCCGGACGCCGAGCCGAACCGGTCGTCGCCGCTGAGCTTGACGTACGGCGGGGCGTTGACGTCGCCGAAGTAGCCGCCGAGCGGCTGGACGACGCCCTTGGTGCCGTCCTGGAGCTCGTACAGGCAGCCCAGGTCGAGGTCGACGTTGACCATGCTCTGGCTGTGGCCCATGACCTCCGGCGGCTTCAGGGCCTTGAACGGGTGCCGCAGCAGGCTCTCCCGCTGCGGCCCGCCGATGTCGGAGCTGCGCATCCGCCACGCCAGGTTGACGCGCAGATGCCCGGTCGCCGCTCCCTGCTTGGTGAGCGACACCTGGCTGTGCCGCTTGGTCAGTTCGATCGCGTTGGTGGCCGCGTTGCCCGAGTCGAAGTCGGCCGTGCGTCCGCGCCAGAGCCCGTCGAACAAGCCCATTTCCGCCCCCACATTCGCTTGCCGCACTTGCGGCTGACAGACCGACGGGGCGGCCGTCGAGGACATCCAGCCGTCCTCAATGACCGCCCCGCTCAGAGCGTTCCTCACCCGCAGGGGTGTCACACCCCGGACGAGACCTCAGTCTTGTCCGAGCCGGCCTTTCCCTCGGCCGCCGCCAGCGCGCGGTTGCGGCGCACCGAGGACCAGAAGGACCAGCCGATCAGGACGACACCGATCAGACCCGTGATGATCTCGCTGATCTCGTACTGGATGGTGATGAGGAGGATCACGGCGAGCGCGCCGATCGCGTAGTGCGCGCCGTGCTCCAGGTAGACGTAGTCGTCCAGGGTGCCCTGGCGGACCAGGTAGACGGTGAGCGACCGGACGTACATGGCGCCGATACCGAGGCCGAGGGCCATCAGCACGATGTCGTTGGTGATGGCGAACGCGCCGATCACACCGTCGAAGGAGAAGGACGCGTCCAGGACCTCCAGGTAGAGGAACATGAAGAACGCGGCCTTGCCGGCCAGCAGCATGACGGGCTTGCCGCTGCGCTTGGCGGCTTCCTCCTGCTCGTGTTCGCGCTCCTCCTCCTCTTCGAGCTTGTCCTCGAAGAAGCCGGAGAGACCACCGACGATCATGTATGTGATCAGTCCCGCGACACCTGAGAGAAGGACCGTCTCCGCCTTGTTCGCCGGACCGGCGTGCAGGTGGGCGTGGGTGGCGAAGGTCATCGAGGTGATCAGCAGGACGATCAGCGCGATGCAGACCGAGAGCATGTCGACCTTGCCGAGCTTGGCCAGCGGGCGCTCCAGCCAGCTCAGCCACTTGATCTCCCTGTCCTCGAAGATGAAGTCGAGGAAGATCATCAGCAGGAACATGCCACCGAAGGCCGCGATCGCCGGGTGCGCGTCGGTGACGAGCTCCTGGTAACGGTCCTTGTCGGTCAGCGCGAGGTCCACGGCTTCGATCGGACCGAGCTGGGCGCTGACCGCGACGATGACGACGGGGAAGATCAGCCGCATGCCGAAGACGGCGATCAGGATGCCGATCGTGAGGAAGATCCGCTGCCAGAAGGCATTCATCTTCTTCAGGATTCCGGCGTTGACCACTGCGTTGTCGAAGGACAGCGAGATCTCGAGGACGGAGAGGATCGCCACTACACCGAAGGCGGTCCACCCCCCGTAGAAGACCGCCGCGACCAGGCCGAGCGCGGTGACCGCGAACGACCAGCCGAAGGTTTTCAGAACCACTGGCTACCCAATCCCTTGTTTACGGGTGTACGGGTCTCCCCCGCGCCGTACCCGGCTTTACGAAACGTTGACCCCAAAGTCTAGAGCGATGCCCCGCAGCCCTGACGCGTACCCCTGTCCTACCGCCCGGAACTTCCATTCTCCCTGGTAGCGGTAGACCTCTCCGAAGATCATGGCGGTCTCCGTGGAGGCGTCCTCACTGAGGTCGTAGCGGGCGAGTTCCTGGCCGTCGGCCTGGTTGGCGACCCGGATGAAGGCGTTGCTGACCTGGCCGAACGTCTGTCCGCGCTCGTCGGCCATGTGGATCGAGACCGGGAAGACGATCTTGTCGCAGTGGGCCGGCACCTTGGAGAGGTCGAGCAGGATCGACTCGTCGTCGCCGTCGCCCTCACCGGTGAGGTTGTCGCCGGTGTGCTCCACCGAGCCGTCCGGGCTCTTGAGCTGGTTGTAGAAGATGAACCACTCGTCGCCCAGGACCCGGCCGCTGCTGCACACCAGGGCACTGGCGTCGAGGTCGAACGGGGCTCCGGTGGTGGAACGAGCGTCCCAGCCGAGCCCGACCATCACCTGTGTGAGGTTCGGCGCGGCCTTGGACAGGGAGACGTTGCCCCCCTTGGCGAGCGTGACGCCCATGATGCTGTCCTCCCCTGGTGCTGACTGATGTGGTTGTCCTGCGCGTCCGGCGCCGCACGCAAACGTGCGGCGCCGGACGGCGGAGCGATCGGACGGCGGGGCTCAGACGTTCACGCCGAAGTCCTGCGCGATGCCGCGCAGGCCCGAGGCGTACCCCTGGCCGATGGCACGGAACTTCCACTCCGCGCCGTGCCGGTACAGCTCGCCGAAGACCATGGCGGTCTCGGTCGAGGCGTCCTCACTGAGGTCGTACCGTGCGATCTCGGCGCCGCCGGCCTGGTTCACGACGCGGATGAACGCGTTGCGGACCTGACCGAAGGACTGCTGGCGGTTCTCGGCGTCGTAGATCGACACCGGGAAGACGATCTTCTCGATGTCGGCGGGGACGCCGGCGAGGTCGACCTTGATCTGCTCGTCGTCTCCCTCACCCTCACCGGTGGTGTTGTCACCGGTGTGCTCCACCGAGCCGTCGGGGCTCTTGAGGTTGTTGAAGAAGATGAAGTGCTGGTCGCTGCCGACCTTGCCCGAGTTGTTCAGCAGCAGCGCGCTCGCGTCGAGGTCGAAGTCGGTGCCGGTCGTGGTACGCACGTCCCACCCCAGACCGATGATGACCGCGGTCAGGCCCGGCGCCTCCTTGGTCAGCGAAACGTTGCCGCCCTTGCTGAGGCTGACTCCCACGACTCCTCCATTGGTGTCCAGGGGCGGGTGCCCCGTCGTGCGTCGGTATCGGATCAAACGAGTCGATCCTAGTGACGGGTTCCCGCTCGTCGCAGGCCTTGGGACCTAACAATCACAGGGCGTCCAGAGCCGTGACGTACTCGTTCAGGTCACGGGCGTCCGGCAGGCCGTTGACGACGGTCCAGCGGACGACGCCCTCCTTGTCGATGACGAAGGTGCCGCGCACCGCGCAGCCCTTGTCCTCGTCGAAGACGCCGTAGGCGCGCGAGACGGCGCCGTGCGGCCAGAAGTCCGACAGCAGCGGGTACTCCAGCTCCTCCTGCTCGGCGAACACGCGCAGGGTGTGGATGGAGTCGTTGGAGACGGCGAGCACCTCGGTGTCGCGGTCGCTGAACCTGGGGAGGTTGTCGCGGATCTCGCACAGTTCGCCGGTGCACACGCCGGTGAAGGCGAACGGGTAGAAGACCAGGACGACGTTCTTCTCGCCACGCAGGTCCGAGAGCCTGACGTCCCGGCCGTGGTTGTCCCTGAGCTCGAAGCCGGGCGCCTTGTCGCCGACCTGGATCGCCATGGTGCTTCCCTCCGGTGGGGCTGTTCGGGTCGAGTTCACCCTACGCAGCGGCCACCCGGGGCGGACGGGCCGACGGCGGTCGGCCCGTCCTGTGACCGGCGAGCGGTCAGCGCTTGGACTTGGCGGCCTTGGGGGTCGCCAGCCGGCTGCCGCTCCAGTCCTTGCCGACGCTGACGCTCTTGGACGCCGTCAGCCCGGCCGTGGTCGCGGCTTCCGAGATGTCGCTCGGCTCCACGTATCCCGTCCGGCCGGTCTTCGGCGTCAGGAGCAGGATCGCGCCGCCTTCCTCGATGTACGTGGTGGCATCCACCAGCGCATCCGTCAGGTCGCCGTCGTCGTCACGGAACCACAGCACGACGGCGTCGGCCACGTCCTCGTAGTCCTCGTCCATCAGGTCGCCCTCGATGGCTTCCTCGATGGCCTCGCGGAGCTCCTGGTCGACGTCGTCGTCGTAGCCGATCTCCTGGACCACCTGCCCGGGCTGGAACCCCAGCCTGGCGGCAGGGTTCGTCCGCTCCTCCGCGTGGTCCGCGGTCGCGCTCACGGGTTGCCTCCTGATCATGAATTGGTGAATGTCTCAGCCACGCGCGTGCGCGAAGCATTGGCCGTAGTCCACACGGGCGGGACGGATCGCGCAAGTACCCGGCGGTTCAGACCGCCGAAACGGTGACGATCCCGGCCGTGTCGCCGCAACTCCAGGCATGCCGCCGAGATCGAAGGTGACACACACCACACCTTTCTGCCCTGTTTGCGCGTTTGGGAACCGTCCATGGGTACCAGTGTCGAATGGAGTTGCACCGGAGTGCGACCGAAGGTCTCGGTTACCTCACAGTAGAGATGACGTTTGCGGTCCCGAGGTACACGATGGGGAACGGTGCAGGCACACAGCAGAACCGGCCTTCGCACAGCCCCTCGGACAGATCCTCTCGTGATCCCCGCTTCATCACCTCTCGACCCCCTCCCGATCTTCCTCGATCCGTCCGGTCCCCGGCGGGTCCCGCCGGATCCCTCTCGAACTCTGCAGGTCCCTCTCGAACCCTCTCGAACCCTCTTCATCCCCTCTGACAGGTAAGGAACAGCGTGGCTTCCGGATCCGATCGCAATCCGATCATCATTGGCGGCCTTCCGAGTCAGGTTCCTGACTTCGACCCCGAAGAGACGCAGGAGTGGCTGGACTCGCTCGACGCCGCCATCGACGAGCGCGGCCGCGAACGAGCCCGCTACCTGATGCTCCGGCTGATCGAGCGGGCCCGCGAGAAGCGCGTGGCCGTGCCCGAAATGCGCAGCACGGACTACGTGAACACGATCGCCACCAAGGACGAGCCGTTCTTCCCCGGCAACGAGGAGATCGAGCGCAAGATCCTCAACGCGACACGCTGGAACGCCGCGGTCATGGTCTCACGCGCCCAGCGGCCCGGGATCGGCGTCGGAGGGCACATCGCCACATTCGCCTCGTCGGCGTCCCTCTACGACGTCGGCTTCAACCACTTCTTCCGGGGCAAGGACGAGGGCGACGGCGGCGACCAGGTCTTCTTCCAGGGGCACGCCTCCCCCGGCATCTACGCCCGCGCCTTCCTCCTCGACCGGCTCGGCGAGCGGCACCTGGACGGGTTCCGGCAGGAGAAGTCCAAGGCCCCGTACGGCCTGTCCAGCTATCCGCACCCCCGGCTGATGCCGGAGTTCTGGGAGTTCCCGACCGTGTCGATGGGCCTCGGCCCGATCGGCGCGATCTACCAGGCGCGGATGAACCGGTACATGCACGCGCGCGGCATCGCGGACACCTCCGGGTCGCACGTGTGGGCGTTCCTCGGCGACGGCGAGATGGACGAGCCGGAGTCGCTCGGCCAGCTGAGCCTCGCCGCGCGGGAGGGCCTGGACAACCTCACCTTCGTCGTCAACTGCAACCTCCAGCGCCTGGACGGGCCGGTGCGCGGCAACGGCAAGGTGATCCAGGAGCTGGAATCGGTCTTCCGCGGCGCCGGCTGGAACGTGATCAAGCTCATCTGGGACCGGACCTGGGACCCACTGCTCGCCCAGGACCGGGACGGTCTGCTGGTCAACAGGATGAACACGACGCCGGACGGGCAGTTCCAGACGTACGCGACCGAGTCCGGCGCGTACATCCGCGAGCACTTCTTCGGTGACGACCAGCGGCTGCGGGCGATGGTCGAGAACATGACCGACGACCAGATCCTGCACCTCGGCCGGGGCGGTCACGACCACCGGAAGATCTTCGCGGCGTTCTCGGCGGCCAAGGCGCACAAGGGCCAGCCGACGGTCATCCTGGCCAAGACGATCAAGGGCTGGACGCTCGGCCCGAACTTCGAGGGCCGCAACGCCACGCACCAGATGAAGAAGCTGACGGTCGACGACCTCAAGCACTTCCGGGACCGCCTGCACCTGCCGATCGCCGACCGGGAGCTGGAGTCCGGCCTGCCGCCGTACTACCACCCGGGTCGCGACTCGGAGGAGATCCAGTACATGCACGACCGGCGCAAGGGGCTCGGCGGGTACGTCCCGACGCGCGTGGTGCGGTCCCGGCCGCTCGCCCTGCCGGACGACAAGGCGTACGCGACCGTGAAGAAGGGCAGCGGCCAGCAGTCCATCGCGACGACCATGGCCTTTGTCCGGCTCCTGAAGGACCTCATGCGGGACAAGGAGATCGGCAAGCGTTTTGTGCTGATCGCGCCGGACGAGTACCGCACCTTCGGCATGGATTCGTTCTTCCCGAGCGCGAAGATCTACAACCCGCTGGGACAGCAGTACGAGTCCGTGGACCGTGATCTGCTGCTCGCCTACAAGGAGTCGCCGACCGGGCAGATGCTGCACGACGGCATCTCCGAGGCCGGATGCACGGCGTCGCTGATCGCGGCGGGTTCGGCCTACGCCACACACGGCGAGCCGCTCATCCCGGTCTACGTCTTCTACTCGATGTTCGGTTTCCAGCGCACCGGCGACCAGTTCTGGCAGATGGCCGACCAGCTGGCGCGCGGATTCGTCCTGGGTGCGACCGCCGGACGCACGACGTTGACCGGTGAGGGTCTTCAGCACGCGGACGGCCACTCCCAGCTGCTCGCCTCGACGAACCCGGGGTGCGTCGCCTACGACCCGGCCTTCGGCTTCGAGATCGCGCACATCGTCAAGGACGGCCTGCGCCGGATGTACGGCGGTGACGCGGAGCATCCGCACGGCGAGGACGTCTTCTACTACCTCACCGTCTACAACGAGCCGATCCAGCACCCGGCCGAGCCGCCGAACGTCGACGTCGAGGGCATCCTCCAGGGCATCCACCGCTACAGCCAGGGAACGTCGGGGGCCGTCCCGGCGCAGATCATGGCGTCGGGTGTCGCGGTGCCGTGGGCGCTCCAGGCGCAGCGGATCCTCGCCGACGAGTGGAACGTGAAGGCCGACGTCTGGTCCGCGACCTCCTGGAACGAGCTGCGGCGCGAGGCGGTGGCCTGCGAGGAGCACAACCTGCTGCATCCCGAGGAGGAGCAGCGGGTGCCGTACGTGACACGGAAGCTGGCCGACGCCGAAGGGCCGTTCGTGGCCGTGTCCGACTGGATGCGGTCGGTCCCGGACCAGATCGCACGATGGGTGCCGGGGACGTACCAGTCGCTGGGCGCGGACGGTTTCGGCTTCGCCGACACCCGCGGCGCGGCCCGTCGCTTCTTCCACATCGACGCGCAGTCGATCGTGCTGGCGGTCCTCGCCGAACTCGCGAAGGAGGGCAAAGTCGACCGGTCGGTGCTCAAGCAGGCGATCGACCGCTACCAGCTGCTCGAGGTCGCGGCGGCCGATCCGGGGCCCGCGGGCGGCGACGCGTAGGCCACCGGCGAACCGGTTCCCGGGCGGTGGGGCCGCACGGCTCCGCCGCCCTGCCGCGTCCGGCCGGCCGGTACGTTCCTTACGATGCGGGCATGAAGGTGCAATCCGCGCAGGCCCGGTGGGAACGGCGCGCCCAACGACCACTGCTGGCGCTGGCCGTGCTGTTCGCCGTGGCCTTCGCCGTGCCGATCGTGGACGCGTCGGCGAGCCGGCCGGTGACGCTCGCCTGCCTGGTCACCGAGTGGGTGGTGTGGGGCGCGTTCGCGGTGGACTACCTGGTCCGGCTGGCGCTGGCGCCCGACCGCCGGACGTTCGTCCGGCGGAACTGGCTCGACCTGTGCGCGGTGGTCCTGCCGCTGATCCAGCCGTTGCGGCTGCTGCGACTGGTCTCGACGCTGCTGCTGGTGGGACGGCGGGCGCGGATGGCCTCGCAGGTCCGGCTGACGACCTATGTCGCCGGGACCGTCGTCGGGCTGCTGATGTTCGGATCCCTGGCCGTGCTGTCCGTGGAACGGGAGGCGCCGGACGGGAACATCCGCACCCTGGGGGACGCGGTGTGGTGGTCGTTCACCACGATGACGACCGTGGGGTACGGCGATCACGCCCCGACCACGGGCGTGGGGCGGCTGCTCGCGGTGGGGCTGATGCTGTCGGGGATCGCCCTGCTCGGTGTGGTCACCGCGAACATCGCCGCGTGGTTCATCGCCCGGTTCCAGATGGACGACGAGGAGGAACGGCGGCAGACCGAGGCGATCGCGTCGCTGACCGAGGAGGTCCGTGCCCTGCGGGCCGAGGTCGCCGCGCTGTCCGCCGCGGGAGTGGCGCGTCCGCCGCTGGCGCGGCCGGTGCCGGTCCTGCCGCAGCCGGTGGACGAGCAGCGGCACTGAGCGGCGGGCCGCCGGTGTGCCGCGGGCGGTGTCCGCGAAGGCTCCGGGAGTGTCGTCCAAGGCTCCGGTCTGCCGCGCGCCACCCCCCTCCAGCGGCGCGCCGCAGCCCCGGTCCGCCCTCGCCGCCGTACGAAACGTGCCGTGGGAACATGCCGTACCGAGGGCCCCAGCCACTCTGAACCGGGGTGCCTGCCGGGCGGGAGGAATCTTCGCCGATGTCACTCTGATGGGGGAAACAGGGGCCGAGGAGGCCCCTGTTGTCCCTGCGTCAGATGTGGGCCGCGCCCGCGGCCGCGTCGGCGTTCTCGCCCCGCTTGGTGAGGAAGGCGACGAGGACCGCCACCGCGGCGACCGCGGCGGCCACCAGACACGCCAGGCTCATGCCGGAGATGAACGTCTGGTGCGCGATGTCCGTGATCTTCGCGGCGACGGCGTCCGGGGTGCCCGGCGCGATCGGGGGCACGCCCTGCTGGACGGCCTCCGCGGCCTGCGCCTCCTGGGCCGGGGTCAGCCCCGGAAGGCCCGCGTCGGCCCAGTTCCCGGGGAGGTCGCCGTCGACCTTGGAGGCCATGACGGCGCCCAGTACGGCCGTGCCGAGGCTGCCGCCGATCTGCATCGCGGCCTGCTGGAGGCCACCGGCCACGCCGGACAGCTCCATCGGCGCGTTGCCCACGATGACCTCGGTGGCGCCGACCATGACCGGCGCGAGGCCGAGGCCGAGCAGGGCGAACCAGACCGACATGACGCCGCTGCCGGTGTCCGTCTCCAGCGTGGACATGCCGAACATGGCGATCGCGGTGACCGCCATACCGCCCGCCAGCGGCACGCGCGGGCCGAACTTGGTGATCATCGCGCCGGCGAGCGGGGAGCCGACGATCATCATGCCGGTCAGCGGCAGCAGGTGCAGACCGGCGTCGACGGGCTTCATCCCGTGCACGTTCTGGAGGTAGAACGTCACGAAGAACAGACCACCCATGAACGCGATGGCCATCAGGACCATCAGCACCACACCCGCCGACAGCGCCACCGAGCGGAACAGGCCGAGCGGGATCAGGGGCTCGCGCACCTTCTTCTCCCACAGGGCCCAGACGGTGAAGGCCAGCACCGACACGGTGAGGAACGCCCAGGTCCGGCCGGCGCCCCAGCCCCACTCGGGAGCCTTGATGAGCGCCCAGACCAGGCAGAACATCGCGCCGGACAGCAGGCCGATGCCGAGCAGGTCGAAGGAGCGCGGCGCGTTCTTCGCGCGGTGGTCGTTGAGGATCAGCAGACCCATGACCAGGGCGAGGACGCCGACCGGCACGTTGATGTAGAAGACCGACTGCCAGCTGACGTGCTCGACCAGCACACCGCCGAGGATCGGGCCGCCCGCCGTCGAGGCACCGATGACCATGCCCCAGATGCCGATCGCCATGTTGAGCTTCTCGGCCGGGAAGGTGGCGCGCAGCAGACCGAGCGCGGCCGGCATCAGCAGGGCGCCGAACAGGCCCTGTCCCACGCGGAAGGTGATCACCGCGGCGATGCTGTCGGACAGGCCGATGGCCCCGGAGGCGGCGGCGAAGCCGACGACGCCGACGAGGAAGGTCTGCCGGTGCCCGAAGCGGTCACCGAGCTTGCCCGCGGTGATCAGGGAGACCGCGAGGGCGAGGAAGTAGGCGTTGGTGATCCATTGCACCTCGGCCCAGCTGGCCTTGAGGTCCGTGGCGATGGCCGGGTTGGCGATGGCCACGATGGTGCCGTCCAGGGCCACCATCATGACGCCCACGGCGACGGTTATCAGGGTGAACCAGGGGTGGCCGCGCAGGCCCTTGGCCGGCGCCCGATCCGACGGGGCCGACGGTGCCTTGTCCCCCGACCCCGTCGCGTCGATGGTGGTCTGACTAGTCATGTGTTCGAGACTAGTGTCAGTCTCTGACAGTTGACAAACCAATTCACAAGTCGGTAACTGTCACGTCACTCCCATATAGCCTGAACTGGCCAAACAGTTCGGAGGAGAGACCTTGAGGGACACAGCGGACACGGCACGGCCCGGACTGCGCGAGCGGAAGAAGCAGCGGACCCGGGACGCGCTGCTGCGCGCCGCGGTCGAGCTGTTCACCACCCAGGGATACGACCGGACGACGGTCGACGAGATCGCCGCGGCCGTCGACGTCTCGCAACGCACCTTCTTCCGCTACTTCTCCGGCAAGGAGGACGCCGCCCTCGCCCTCCAGAAGCTGTCGGTGGCGCACTTCGCCGAGGCGCTCGCCGCCCGCCCGCCGCACGAGCCGCCGATGGAGGCCATGCGGCGCGCCGTGCTGGACAACTGGGACCGGATGAACGAGGCCATCGAGGACGTCATCCCGATCGAGCTGTATCTGCGGATGTACCGGGTGATCGAGTCGACGCCCGTCCTGCTCGCGGCCCATCTGCGCCGTTCGGTGGACACGGAGGAGGAGATCGCGCGGCTGCTGGCCGAGCGCGAGGGCCTGGACGTCGACACCGATCCACGCCCGCGTCTGATCGTGGCGATATTCGGCGGGGTGATCCGGGTCACCGAGCGGCGATGGAGCGCCGGACCGGACCACAGCCTGGACGCGATGCGCGCGCTGATGGCGACCTACCTCGACCAGGTGGGACCCGCGCTGGCGGGGAACTGGCCGGAGCGCTGATCAAGCCTCTTTACCCAAACGTGATCCGCGTCACTCGTTTCACGCGAGACCCTCCCGTTCTCCTAGTGTGTCCTCCCAGTGACTTCCTTCGACACCTCCCCCTCGCTCAGCGTCTGGCGCGCACTGCTCGCGCTGGCCGTCGTGTTCGTGATGCTGGCGACCACCGGCTGGACGGCGCTGCGCAGCCACCGTTCCGAATCGGCGCTCCAGGCCTCCCTCTCCGACTGGCAGCACGGACGTCTGGACGGGCACCGGCTGCCCGACCCGGACACCGCCCCCGCCCGGCTGGCCCGCTTCTTCGCCTCGCTCACCGACCAGCAGCGCGAACACCTCGCGCACCGCTACCCGCTGGCGGTCGGCAACATGAACGGCGCGCCCGTACGGCTGCGTTACCAGGCCAACCGGATCGCGCTCGGCCAGGCCCGCGACATCGAACGCGAACGCATGCACGACAGCCGACTGAGTGTCACCGGACAGCAGGAGGCGGGCCGTCGTATGCACCGCCTCGGCACCCTGATGCGCCCCGGCCGGCACATCCTCGCCTTCGACCCCGAGGGTTCGGGCCGGATCGCCGAGGTGTTCGGCAATCTCACGAAGGCCGAGCGGATCTCCGTCGTCGTCCCCGGCGTCGACACCGACCTGCTCACCTTCCAGCGCACCAACCGCAGATACGCCGCGCCGGTCGGCATGGCGAAATCCCTGTACGCGGCCGAGCGCGCGGCCGGCCCGGCCACGCGGACGGCCGTGATCGCCTGGGCCGACTACACCGCGCCGAGCGGTATCGGCATGGACGCCGCCACCGTGATGCGGGCCGAGAACGGCGCGGTCCGGCTGAACGAGCTGGTGCGCGCGCTGCCGGGCCGGGCGCCGGTCTCGCTGTTCTGCCACAGCTACGGCTCCGTGGTGTGCGGGGTGGCCGCGCAGCGGCTGCCCGGCCGGGTGGCCGACATAGCGGTGGCGGGAAGCCCCGGGATGCGGGTGGCGAAGGCCGCGCACCTGCGCACCTCGGCCCGGGTGTGGGCGATGCGGGACGCCGACGACTGGATCGAGGACGTGCCGAACCTGGAGTTCGGCGGCCTCGGCCACGGCGCCGACCCGGTGTCGACGGCGTTCGGCGCGCGGGTGCTGTCGACCCGGGGCGCCCACGGCCACGCCGGCTACTTCGAACCGGGAACGCAGAGCCTGGCCAACTTCGCCGAGATCGGAGTTGGCTCGTACTCCGCGGTGCACTGCGCCGACAAAGCCGGCACGTGCCGGGCGGGTTTGTCCGACACCACTGCCGTCGGACGCGCGTAGAGACGCAAGAAACCGCGGTCCGCGCAGGGAGGGGACGAAAGAGCTCGTGCCGCATACGATGAGCCGCATGGGTGACGTGCTGGCCGGATTTCATGCTGCCTGGGAGTTCGAGTCCGACTCCGTGCTCATCCGCTACGAACGGGGGATTCGAACACCCAAGCTGTTCCAGGCGCTCGGTGAGCGCCGTGTGCCGCTGGCGGCCCTGCAGGGAGTCACGCTCGCCCCCGGCCGGCGCGGCACCGTCGTACTGCGCGCCGAGCCGCGGCCGGGAGCGGATCCGCTGATCGAGGCGGGCGCGGGCCAGCTCAAGGAGAGCAGCGACCCCTACCGGCTGGTGCTCCCGGCCGAACGCGAGACGCTGGCCGAGTACTACGCCGACGAACTGCGCGCCCTGCTCACCGAGTCGGGCCCCGCCGAGCGCCACCTCGTGCCCGCGCCCGAGACACCGCTGCACTTCAAGGCGTACGACGCGAAGGCGTCCTTCGACGGGACGTCCGTGGCCTTCCGCTGGTTCTGGACCGGCGCCTCGACGGCGAAGTGGAAGGCCGGCGACCAGAAGTTCGCCGTCGCCGACCTCAGCGGGGTCGAGTGGCGGTCACCGGAGGTCTTCGAGGGACATCTGCGGCTGCTGCGGCGGGACGCGCACGACCAGCCCGCGCAGGCCGACCAGGACCCGGCGGCCGTGGTGTTCGGACTGGGGTACGGGCCGGTGCACGAGTCGCTGCCGTTCGCCGCGGCGGTGCTGGCCGCGGTGCGCGCCGCGGGGCCGGCCGCCGCGCCGGTGCCGGCCGCCGCGCCGCGGCGCGACCCGGCCGACATCGCGGAGCGCATCCGGCATCTCGGCGAACTGCACCGGGCCGGGCTGGTCACCGACGACGAGTTCTCCGCGAAGAAGGCGGAACTCCTCGCGGAGCTGTAGCGCGCCGCGGGGGACGCCGCTCACTCCCGCCCGGCGGAGGTGAACGTCATGTCCGCGTAGCGGTCGCCCGAGACCTCCGCGGCGAGGGGCTCCAGCAGCGCGAGGTCGTCGTCGCCGAGCACGATGCGGGTGGCGGCGGCGTTCTCCTCGACGCGGGCCGGAGTGCGGGTGCCCGGGATCGGCACCACGGTCAGGCCGTGGACCACCGCCTGCTGCTGGGCCCAGGCCAGCGCGATCTGGCCGAGGGTCGCGCCATGACGCTCGGCGACCGCGCGGACCGGTTCCAGCAGAACGGCGTTGGCCGCGGCGTTGTCGCCGGTGAAGCGCGGCTGCTGGCGGCGGAAGTCGTCGGCCGTGAGCTCCTTGTCCGCGCTGGTGAAGGAGCCCGTGAGGAAACCCCGGCCCAGCGGCGAGTACGGCACCAGGGCCACGCCCAGCTCCCGGGCGGCCGGCACCACACCGGTCTCGATGTCCCGGCTGAACAGCGACCACTCCGACTGCACGGCGGCCACGGGATGCACGGCCTGCGCGGCCCGCAGCTCACCGCCGGTGACCTCGCTCAGCCCGAGGTGCTTGACCTTGCCCTCGCGGACCAGGTCGGCCATGGTGCCGACGGTCTCCTCGATCGGCACGTCCACGTCGCGGCGGTGCATGTAGTAGAGGTCGATCACCTCGACGTCCAGGCGCCGCAGACTGGCCTCCACGGCCCGCCGGATGTACGGCGGGTCGTTGCGGATGATCCGCCGCTCCGGTTCGTCCGGCGGGATCGCCAGGGCGAACTTGGTCGCGACGACCACCTCGTCCCGGTGCGCCTTGAAGAACGGCGACAGGAACCGTTCGTTGTCGCCGTCCCCGTAGGCGTCCGCCGTGTCGTACAGCGTCACGCCCAGCTCCAGCGCCCGCTCCAGGGTCGCCCGGGCCTGCGCCAGGTCCGTGGGTCCGTACGCGAAGCTCATGCCCATGCAGCCGAGGCCCTGCACACCGACGACGGGGCCGCCGTCGCCGAGCCGTACCGTCGGGATCCTGCTGTCGGTCATCGGGTCGCCTCCGCTTCCCGGACGTGGTCGGCGCCCGTGTAGAAACCGATCTTCCGGTCGAGCACGGCGAGCGTGTCCTGGAGTTCCGCGATCCGGGTCAGTACGTCCCGGCGGGTCCGCTCCAGCAGTGCGCGCCGCTCGCCGTAGGTGTCGTCGCCCTCCCGCACCAGCTCCGCGTAGCGGACCATGTCGGCGACCGGCATGCCGGTCAGCCGCAGCTTGCCGACGAGGTCGAGCCAGTCGAGGTCGCGGTTGCTGTAGCGGCGCTGGCCGGTGTGGGAGCGATCGATGTGGGACATCAGGCCGATCCGCTCGTACCAGCGCAGGGTGTGGGCCGACAGACCGGTGAAGGCGACGACCTCGCTGATCGTGTACCGGTCCTGGCCGTCGGGGCGGGGGCGCCGGCGCGGTGGGGCCGAGCAGTCGTCCCCTCGGGTGAGGTCTTGTTCGGTGGCTGCTGCCGTGGTCTGCATCACCGTCATGACCTCCACGCTATGACCTTGGAGTGCGCTCCAGGCAAGCGCGGAAGGTAAGAAATCGGCAGGACACCGTGGCCGCCGCAGGACCGGTGCGGCACCCGGAGACGACCCGCGGAACGGGGCGCCTAAGCTCGACGGCATGTCCTTGAACAGCCTGGCGTCGATCGAGAACTGGCCCGTGCCCTCCGCCGCGGCGGGTGTCGTACGGTCCGACGGCACGGTCCTGGGCCGGCACGGCCCGGCCGGACAGCGGTTCGCGCTGGCCTCGGTCACCAAGCCGCTCGCCGCGTACGCCGTGCTCGTCGCGTACGAGGAAGGGGCGGTCGACCTCGACGAACCGGCCGGGCCGCCCGGCTCGACGGTCCGCCATCTGCTCGCGCACACCTCCGGGCTGGCCTTCGACGAGCACCGGGTGACGGCCGCACCCGGGCAGCGGCGGCTGTACTCCAACGCCGGGTTCGAGCAGCTCGGGGACCATGTGGCCAAGGCGACCGACATTCCCTTCGCGGAGTACCTGCGGCAGGCGGTGCTGGAGCCGCTGGGCATGGCGTCCACCTCGCTGGACGGGTCCCCGGCGAAGGACGGGGTGTCGACGGTGGACGACCTGCTGCGGTTCGCCGCGGAGGTGCAGGCGCCGCGCCTGCTGGACGCGCGGACGGTGGCCTCGGCGACGACCGTGCAGTACCCGGGCACGAAGGGGGTGCTCCCGGGCTACGGGCACCAGAGTCCGAACGACTGGGGGCTCGGCTTCGAGATCCGGGGCGCGAAGTCGCCGCACTGGACTGGCGGTTCGTCGTCACCGCGCACGTTCGGGCACTTCGGGCAGTCGGGGACGTTCCTGTGGGTCGATCCCGACGCGGGGGTGTCGTGCGTGGCGCTGAGCGACCGTGCGTTCGGGGCGTGGGCGGTCGAGGCGTGGCCGGTGTTCACGGACGGGGTGCTCGCAGAGGTGCGCGGCTGACACCGCCCGCCGCACCGGCGCGGGACGGCGGACGGGCGACGCCGGGCTCCGACCGGCGGTTCCGGCCACCACGCGACGCCGTGCACGCGTCAGCGGCCGAGAGCCGCCGCGCGGGCGACGGCACGCGGTGCCGGACGCGCCCCGTGGCGCCCCGGGCCTAGGCCATCTCCCAGAGCAGCAGCTCGGCCGCCGTGACGCCCACCGCCTCCAAGCCGTCGGCGTCCGTGACGCGGGCCGCGTCGCCCGACCCCAGCGGCTCGCCGTCCAGGGCGACTTCGCCGCGGACCACATGGACGTAGACGTACCGGGCGTCCGGGACCGCGGTCCGCTCGCCCGGACCGAGCCGGCGGACGTGCAGCATCGCGCCCGCCTCCGGAACCGCGTAGGGCGTCGCGTCGGCGATGCCGCGCACGATCTCGTACGCCGGGTCGCCGCCCGGGGACAGCGGGGCCAGCCACATCTGCACGAAGGTCAGCGTGGTCTCGCTGCCGTTGCGCTCGACGTGCCGGACGCCGGACGCCGAACTGAGCCGCTGCACGTCGCCGGGGCGGACGACCGTCTCGTGGCCCGCCGGGTCGCG
The DNA here is from genome assembly GCF_003261055.1 of Streptomyces cadmiisoli. NCBI lineage: Bacteria > Bacillati > Actinomycetota > Actinomycetes > Kitasatosporales > Streptomycetaceae > Streptomyces > Streptomyces cadmiisoli. The sequence continues at coordinate 6,070,680 of NZ_CP030073.1, read as the reverse complement.
GTGGGTCAGCTCGCCCTCGGCGACCCAGGTGACGATCTCGGTGTGGCTGTGCGGATGCTCACCGAAGCCGGCGCCGGGGGCGAGCCGCTCCTCGTTGCAGGCGATCAGCGCGCCGAAACGGAGGTTGCCGGGGTCGTAGTGCGGCCCGAAGGAGAAGGCGTGACGCGACTCGATCCCGGCCTCCGGGTCGCCTCCGCGATAGCGCTCGTCAGCGCGCCGTACGTCCATCACGCACCCACCGTAGACGTCACCCCCGACCCGGCGGCGCGCACAGGCGTCCGGATGAGGCAGTCTTGTCCCCGTGCCCGAACCCGAAGCCAGTCACACCGACGCCGCCGCCCTCGGCGTGCACCCGCACGCCGCGACCCTGAAGCGGCTGGAGAAGTCCTCCGGCAGTCTCGCCGCCCAGGCCATCGCGCGGATGGACGAGACGCTGTCCTGGTACCGGGCCATGCCACCGGAGAACCGCTCCTGGATCGGGCTCGTCGCTCAGGCCGGTATCGCCGCGTTCACCGAGTGGTTCCGCCGCCCCGACGCCCCGCAGGCCATCTCCACCGATGTCTTCGGCACCGCGCCCCGCGAGCTGACCAGGGCCATCACGCTGCGGCAGACCGTCGAGATGGTGCGCACCACGATCGAGGTCATGGAGAGCGCGATCGACGAGGTCGCCGCCCCCGGCGACGAGTCGATCCTGCGGGAGGCGCTGCTGGTGTACGCGCGGGAGATCGCCTTCGCCACCGCCCAGGTCTACGCCCAGGCCGCCGAGGCACGCGGGGCGTGGGACGCCCGGCTGGAGTCCCTGGTCGTGAACGCCGTGCTCAGCGGCGAGGCCGACGAGGGCGCCGTGTCACGGGCCGCCGCGCTCGGCTGGAACGCGCCCGAGCATGTGTGCGTGGTGCTGGGCACCGCGCCCGAGGGTGACTCCGAGCTGACCGTGGAGGCCATCCGGCGGGCGGCACGGCACGCCAAGCTCCAGGTGCTGACGGGTGTGCTCGGGGACCGGCTGGTGGTGATCGCGGGAGGCAGCGACAATCCGCTCGCCGTCGCCAGGTCGCTGATCGGGCCGTTCGCCGCGGGTCCCGTCGTCGCCGGGCCGATCGTGCCCGACCTGCTGGCCGCGACCCGGTCCGCGCAGGCCGCCGCCGCCGGGCTCAAGGCGTGTTCCGCCTGGCAGGACGCACCGCGGCCGGTACTGGCGGACGATCTGCTTCCGGAGCGCGCGATGGCCGGGGACCCCGGTGCGCGTGAGCAACTGGTGGAGGAGATCTACAGACCGCTGGAGGAAGCCGGCTCGGCGCTGCTGGAGACGCTCAGCGTCTATCTGGAACAGGCGAGCAGCCTCGAAGGGGCCGCCCGGATGCTGTTCGTGCATCCCAACACCGTGCGCTACCGGCTTCGACGTGTGACTGACGTCACCGGCTGGTCGCCCTCCGATGTGCGGTCCGCGTTCACGCTGCGCATCGCGCTGATTCTGGGGCGTCTGGCCGATGGGGACACCCAACCCTAGGCTTTTGTCGGGGGCCCACAAAACCCCTCCGTGTTCTTCGTCCTTGTCCCCACGGGCGGCCGTGCCCGTCCCCAAGAGAGAGTGTGAGAGTGCTCGTACTCGTCGCTCCCGGCCAGGGCGCCCAGACGCCCGGCTTCCTGACCCCCTGGCTCGAACTGCCCGGTGCCGCCGAACGCGTCGCCGCGTGGTCGGACGCCGTCGGACTGGACCTCACCCACTACGGCACGAAGGCCGACGCGGACGAGATCCGTGACACCGCCGTGGCGCAGCCGCTGCTCGTCGCCGCCGGGATCCTCTCGGCCACGGCACTGGGTGCCCACCCGCTCGCCGTCGACGCGGCCGGCGCCCCGTCCGTGGTGGCCGGCCACAGCGTCGGCGAGATCACCGCCGCCGCGTTCGCCGGCATCCTCGACGACACCGCCGCGCTGACCCTCGTGCGCCGGCGCGGCCAGGCCATGGCCGGGGCCGCCGCCGTCACCGCGACCGGGATGTCCGCGCTGCTCGGCGGTGACCCGGAGGTGTCCGTCGCGCACCTGGAGAAGCTGGGCCTGACCCCGGCGAACGTCAACGGTGCGGGTCAGATCGTGGCCGCGGGCACGCTGGAGCAGCTCGCCGCGCTGAACGAGGACAAGCCCGAGGGCGTCCGCAAGGTCGTCCCGCTGAAGGTGGCCGGCGCGTTCCACACCCACCACATGGCGCCCGCGGTCGACACGCTGGCGGAGGCCGCCAGGGCGCTCACCCCGGCCGACCCCAAGGTCACCTACGTCTCGAACAAGGACGGGCAGGCGGTCGCCACCGGTGCCGAGGTCCTGGAGCGGCTGGTCGGCCAGGTCGCCAACCCGGTCCGCTGGGACCTGTGCATGGAGACCTTCCAGGAGCTCGGTGTCACCGCGCTGATCGAGGTCTGCCCCGGCGGTACGCTCACCGGCCTCGCCAAGCGTGCCCTGCCCGGCGTCAAGACGCTGGCCCTGAAGACCCCCGACGACCTCGACGCGGCCCGCGAGCTCGCCGCAGAGCACTCCTGAGCCTCCCTAAGGAGCCCGACCGAATGCCGAAGATCAAGCCCAGCAAGGGTGCCCCGTACGCGCGCATCCTCGGCGTGGGCGGTTACCGTCCCACCCGAGTCGTGCCGAACGAGGTGATCCTGGAGAAGATCGACTCGTCCGACGAGTGGATCCGCTCGCGTTCCGGCATCGAGACCCGGCACTGGGCGGGCGACGAGGAGACCGTCGCCGCGATGTCGGTCGAGGCCTCCGGCAAGGCGATCGCCGACGCCGGGATCACCGCCGAGCAGATCGGCGCGGTGATCGTCTCGACCGTGACCCACTTCAAGCAGACCCCGGCCGTGGCCACCGAGATCGCCGACAAGCTGGGCACGGCCAAGGCCGCCGCGTTCGACATCTCGGCCGGCTGCGCGGGCTTCGGCTACGGTCTGACCCTCGCCAAGGGCATGGTCGTCGAGGGCTCCGCCGAGTACGTCCTGGTCATCGGCGTGGAGCGGCTCAGCGACCTGACCGACCTGGAGGACCGCGCGACGGCCTTCCTGTTCGGTGACGGCGCCGGCGCGGTCGTCGTCGGCCCGTCGGACGAGCCCGGGATCGGCCCCACGGTCTGGGGCTCCGAGGGCGACAAGTCCGAGACCATCAAGCAGACCGTGCCGTGGACCGACTACCGGTCCGGCGAGGTCGAGCGATTCCCTGCGATCACGCAGGAGGGCCAGGCGGTCTTCCGCTGGGCCGTGTTCGAGATGGCGAAGGTCGCCAAGGAGGCGCTGGACGCCTCCGGGCTTTCACCGGAAGAACTGGACGTCTTCATCCCGCATCAGGCCAATGAGCGGATCATCGACTCGATGGTGAAGACTCTCAAGCTGCCGGAGAGCGTCACGGTCGCCCGTGACGTGCGCACCACCGGCAACACCTCGGCCGCCTCGATCCCGCTCGCGATGGAGCGGCTCCTGGCGACCGGCGAGGCGAAGAGCGGCGACACCGCGCTCGTCATCGGTTTCGGGGCGGGTCTCGTTTACGCCGCCACGGTCGTTACCCTCCCCTAGGCACTCCGTGCCGGATCATGCGATCCGGTGCGGGCGCAGCACCACCCTGCCGCTCACGCGGCGGACGCCAAACCCTCTGGAACATCTACGAAGGAGCGCCTGACATGGCCGCCACTCAGGAAGAGATCGTCGCCGGTCTCGCGGAGATCGTGAACGAGATCGCCGGCATCCCGGTTGAGGACGTCCAGCTGGACAAGTCCTTCACCGACGACCTGGACGTCGACTCGCTGTCCATGGTCGAGGTCGTCGTCGCCGCTGAAGAGCGCTTCGACGTCAAGATCCCGGACGACGACGTCAAGAACCTCAAGACCGTGGGCGACGCGACCAACTACATCCTTCAGCACCAGGCCTGAGCCAACCCTTAGGCCGGGGGCTGCCGGCCCCGCCACCCGGCGGTGGCGCCGCTGAATCCTCGTATCCGTTGGAGAAAGAATTCCCGTGAGCTCGACCAATCGCACCGTGGTCGTCACCGGTATCGGCGCAATCACACCGCTGGGTGGCGACGCAGCCTCTACCTGGGAGGGCCTGGTCGCCGGACGTTCCGGCGTCAAGCCCCTGGAGCAGGAGTGGGCCGCCGACCAGGCGGTCCGTATCGCCGCGCCGGTCGCGGTGGAGCCGTCCGAGTCCATTCCCCGGCCGCAGGCCCGCCGTCTGGACCGCTCGGCGCAGTTCGCGCTGATCGCCGCTCAGGAGGCGTGGGCCGACGCCGGTTTCACCGCCAAGGCCGGCGACGACAGCACTGTCGACCCGGACCGGCTCGGTGCGGTCATCGCCTCCGGCATCGGTGGCGTGACGACCATGCTCGACCAGTACGACGTGCTCAAGGAGAAGGGCGTCCGCCGCGTCTCCCCGCACACCGTCCCGATGCTGATGCCGAACAGCCCGTCCGCGAACGTGGGACTGGCCGTGGGCGCCCGGGCCGGCGTGCACACCCCGGTCTCCGCGTGCGCCTCGGGTGCGGAGGCCATCGGTTACGCCATCGAGATGATTCGTTCCGGCCGCGCCGACGTCGTCGTCGCGGGTGGCACGGAAGCGGCGATCCACCCGCTGCCGATCGCCGCGTTCGGCAACATGATGGCGATGTCCAAGAACAACGACGACCCGCAGGGCGCCTCGCGGCCGTACGACGTGGCCCGCGACGGCTTCGTCCTCGGTGAGGGTGCCGGCGTGGTCGTCCTGGAGTCCGCCGAGCACGCCGAGCGACGCGGTGCGCGCGTCTACGCGGAGGCGGTCGGCCAGGGCATCTCCGCGGACAGCCACGACATCGTGCAGCCCGAGCCGGAGGGGCGCGGCATCGCCCAGGCCCTGCAGAACCTGCTGGACCGCACGGGCCTGGACCCGGCCGAGGTCGTGCACGTCAACGCGCACGCGACGTCGACGCCGGCCGGTGACATCGCCGAGCTGAAGGCGCTGCGCAAGGTGTTCGGTGACGACACCGACCACATCGCCGTGTCGGCCACCAAGTCGATGACCGGTCACCTGCTGGGTGGCGCGGGCGGCGTCGAGACCGTCGCGACGGTGCTCGCCCTGTACCACCGGGTGGCTCCACCGACGATCAACGTGGAGAACCTCGACCCGGAGGCCGAGGCCAACGCCGACGTGGTGCGCGGCGAGGCCCGGAAGCTGCCGGTGGACGGCCGTATCGCCGCCCTCAACGACTCGTTCGGATTCGGTGGCCACAACGTGGTGCTGGCGTTCCGGACGGCCTGATTCCCGCTGTACGTCGACGGCCCGGACCCCTCGTGGGGGTCCGGGCCGTCGACGTTCGTGGTGCGTGCTGTGCCGGGGGCGGCCGCCGCGTGGCCAGGCGCGGGGTTCCCCGCGCCCCTGGGGGCCTTTCAGACGACCTGGTGCAGCCAGCGGACCGGGGCTCCCTCGCCGGCGTACCGGAACGGCTCCAGCTCGTCGTCCCACGGCTTGCCGAGGAGCTTGGCGATCTCGGCCTCCAGGTCCGTCTCGCCGCGCTGGGCGCGGACCAGGGCGGCGCGCAGCCGGTCCTCGGGGATCAGGATGTCGCCGTGGATGCCGGTGACGGCGTGGAAGATGCCCAGGTCGGGTGTGCAGCTGTAGCGCTCGCCCTCGGCGCTGGGGCAGGGCTCCGCGGTGACCTCGAAGCGCAGCATCTGCCAGCCGCGCAGCGCGGACGCCAGCTTGGACGCGGTGCCGGGCTCGGCCTTCCAGGAGAACTCCGAGCGCCAGGTGCCGGGAGCGGCGGGCTGCCGGATCCAGTCGAGGTTCACCCGAATGCCCAGCACCCCGGCGACGGCCCACTCGACATGCGGGCACAGCGCGCGCGGCGCGGAGTGCACGTACAGAACTCCACGTGTCGTCACCGGGACCTCCGTGCAGAGCGGGCAGGATGCGCTGGGGCTGGCGGTGGTGACCAGGCAGCCCCGCTGATGGCGAGGCTACCGTGCGACGGCGCAAGGAGTGTGACGTACCGTCGGTCCCGGTGCCGGGAAACTCCCGCCATTCACCCGGCAGGACGCTTGTACGGCCGTGACCCGTTCCACACCGCGCGAACGGGAACCGTTGCGCGTTGTCTTGGAGGGAGACCGTCGCACCGTCATGGGGCGACGGTCGCAGGCCGGCTCACGACGACCGAGGGGATCAGCAACGGATGCGGAAGACCGGGGAACGCTCACCGGCCCTGCTCGCCGTACTCATGGCCGCCGTGCTCGGCGTCGCGGGCTGCGACACGGTGGGGGGTGACGAGTCGGCTCCGTCCGGCTCGTCGGCGCGCAGGGCCAGTCCGACGCCGACTCCCGCATGGGACGTCAGCCCGGGCTCGGTCGCGGCCGTCGGCGACTCGATCACGCGTGGTTTCGACGCCTGCGAGGTGCTGTCGGACTGTCCGGAGGCCTCCTGGGCGACCGGCAGCAGCCCCGACGTGAACAGCCTGGCCGTCCGGCTGCTGGGCGGTGCGCGGGCCGCCACGCACAGCTGGAACCACGCCATGACCGGGGCCCGGATGGCGGACCTGCCCGGGCAGATGGCGCGGGCCGCGAACCGCCGCCCGGAGCTGGTCACGGTGATGGTCGGGGCGAACGACGCCTGCCGGGCCTCGGCTTCGCAGATGACCACGGTCACCGACTTCCGGGCCGGCTTCAAGGACGCGCTGCACACGCTCCGCAAGGCTTTGCCCCAGACTCAGGTGTATGTGGCGAGCGTGCCCAACCTGAAGCGGCTGTGGTCCGAGGGCCGTTCGAACCCGCTGGGCAAGCAGGTGTGGAAGCTGGGCATCTGCCCGTCGATGCTCGGCGACGCGGACGCCCTGGACGCCGCCGCCAACGAACGGCGGGAGACGGTGCAGCAGCGCGTGGAGGACTACAACAGCGTGCTGGCCGAGGTCTGCGCGCAGGACGAGCGGTGCCGCTTCGACGGCGGCGCGGTCTACGAGTACCGGTTCGGCACCGCCCAGCTCAGCCAGTGGGACTGGTTCCACCCGAGCCGGAACGGACAGGCCCGGCTGGCGGAGATCGCTTATCGGAACGTCACCGCGGAGTACGGCTGACCGACGATCTAGAGTTCCGCTCATGAGCGAACACTTCGGCACACTTTCCGACGGCACTCCGGTCCACCGCTGGACCCTGGAGCGGGCGGGTGTGCGGGTGCGGATCCTTTCCTACGGCGGCATCGTGCAGTCGGTCCAGGTGCCGGACCGGCAGGGACGGGCCGAGGACGTGGTGCTGGGCTTCCCCGACCTGGAGGGCTACGTCGCGCACCCTGAGCCCTATCTCGGCGCCCTGATCGGCCGCTACGCCAACCGGATCGCGGGCGGCAGGTTCCCGCTGGACGGGCGGACGTACGCGCTCGCGCGCAACAACGGGCCGAACTCCCTGCACGGCGGCGAGCGCGGCTTCGACCGGCGCGTGTGGGACGTGGCGCCGGTCGAGCACGGCATCCGGCTCACCAGGGTCTCCCCGCACGGCGAGGAGGGCTTCCCGGGCCGCCTGGAGGTGTCCGCGACCTACCGCCTCGACGCCGCCGGCGCGCTGAGCATCTCCTACGAGGCGGTCACCGACGCGCCGACCGTGGTGAATCTGACGAACCACACGTACTGGAACCTGAGCGGCTCCGGCAACGCCGGCGGCCATCTGCTGCGGCTCGCCGCCGGACGGTACACCCCGGTCGACGCCGACCTGGTGCCGACCGGTGTCGCCGATGTGGAGGCGACCCGCTTCGACTTCCGGGCGGAGCGCAAGGTCGGCGCCGGCTACGACCACAACCTCGTGCTCGACAAGGGGGTGACCGGCGCACCGGAGCAGGTCGCCGAGCTGTACGACCCGGCCTCGGGGCGGGTGCTGACGCTGTCGACCACGGAGCCCGGTCTCCAGCTGTACACCGGCGAGCACCTGGGCGAGCCGTTCGCCCCGGGCGACGGCATCGCGCTGGAGACGCAGCACTTCCCGGACTCCCCCAACCGGCCGGAGTTCCCGAGCACCGTGCTGCGGCCCGGCGAGGAGTACCGGTCGGAGTCGGTCTACGGCTTCTCGGTGCGCCGGGAGGACTGAGCCGGGGCGTCGCCGGTCCGCGGCACGAGCCCCGGCCCGGGTGTCAGGTCCCGGACCGGGGCTGCTCGTGAGCCGTCCCGCCTCAGACGGTAACCGCCGCGGTGACGCGACGGTCCGCGATCGAGCGGCCCACCTGGACTTCGTACGAACCCTTCACAAACGACCACGACGCGGTCGTCTCGTCCCAGATCTCGAAGGCCCGGCGCGGAAGGTCGACGACGGCCTCGGCGCGCTCGCCGGGACCGGCCTCCACCACGGCGAAGCCGGCGAGTGCGCGCGCGGGACGCGCGGGGTCGGGTGCGCCGGGCGCCAGATACACCTGCACGACCTCGCGGCCCGCGCGCCCACCGGTGTTGCGCACCCGGACCCGCACGGTGGTGCCCTCGACCCGGGCGGACTCGTAGGTCCAGTCGGTGTAGCCGAGTCCGTGGCCGAAGGGGTACGCCGGGGTGCGGTCCTGCCTCTCCCAGGCGCGGTACCCGATGAACACGCCCTCGGCGTAGACGAGTTCGCCGCCGGTCGGGGTGACCTCGGTGACCGGGGCGTCCGCCAGCGAGCCCCAGGTGGTCGGCAGGCGCCCGCCCGGCTCGTACGCGCCCGTGAGCACGTCGGCCAGCGCCGTGCCGCCCTCCTGACCGGGGAACCAGGTCACCAGCACCGCCGCGACCTCCTCGCGCCAGGGCAGTTCCACCGGTGAGCCGGCGTTGACCACCACGACGGTGTCCGGATTGGCGGCGGCGACGGCCCGGACCAGGTCGTCCTGGCGCCCGGGCAGCCGCAGGTCGGCCCGGTCGAAGCCCTCGGACTCGACCCGCTCGGTGGTGGCGACCACGACGACGGCGGTGTCGGCCTCGCGCGCGACCGCCACGGCCTCGGCGATCAGCTCGTCGGCGTCGCGCGGCGGCGCCTGGTGGGCGAGGGCGAAGGTGACCGTCTTCACCGGGGCTCCCTCGGAACGCGCGACGACATGGGTGAGGGAGACCTCGACCGGTTCGCCCGCGACGAGTTCGGGCCGGGCGCGGGGCACGGGGACACCGAAGTGGGCGGCGAAGGGGTCGTCCTCGGCGGGGCGCTGGACGCCGTCGAAGTGGGTGGTGCCGTCCACGGTGAGGGTGAAGGCGCCGACGCCCCTGAGGCCGAGGACGTGCCGACCGCTCTCGCGGGGCGTGAGGGTGCCGGTCAGTTCGACGGTGTGCAGCCGGTCGCGGGTGACTCCGTCGGGCAGGTCGTCGCCCATCCAGTGGATCTGGCCGTCCGGCACCGGGGCGCTGCCGATGATCCTGCCCTCGCTGTCGCGGCAGACCGCGCGGAGGGCGAAACCCCGCCGGGCGACGGAGAGTTCGGTGTTCGGGTCGGCGCCGACGGCGTAGCGCACCGTTCCGTCCGGGAGGGCGGCGGTGAGGCCGTCGAGCGGCGAGACGACATGCTCGGGGAAGACGGTGGCGGAGCCGCCGCCGAGGATCCGGGCGTCGCGGGCGGCGGCGCCGATCAGGGCGACGGTCCCGGACCGCAGGGGGAGAGCGCCCCGGTTGCGCAGCAGGACGAAGGAGCGGCGGGCGATCTCCCGGGCCAGGTCCGCGCCGTCGACGGGCTCCGGCAGCTCGGTGACGGCCGGTTCGGCGCCGGACAGGGCGCCGACCCGGGCGGCCACCCGCAGGACGTTGCGCACGGCGGCGTCGACCTTGGCCTCGGGCACCTCGCCGTCCCGGACGGCACGGGCGAGGGCCGCGCCGTAGACGGTCCGCGGGCCGGGCATCGCGACGTCGAGGCCGCCTTCGAGAGCGGCCACGGTGGACCGGGCGGCGGTCCAGTCGGAGACGTTGAAGCCGTCGAAGCCCCATTCGCCGCGCAGGACCTCGTCGACCAGGCGCTGGTGCTCGGTCATGGTCGTGCCGTTGACCGAGTTGTAGGCGGTCATGACGCCCCAGGGGCGGGCGCCGTCGACGATCGCCTCGAAGGGAGCGAGGTACAGCTCGCGCAGGGCGCGTTCACCGACGACGTTGTTCACCGTGAAGCGTTCGGTCTCGGCGTCGTTGGCGACGAAGTGCTTGACGGTGGTGGCGACGCCGCCGGACTGCACACCGGTCACATAGCCGGTGCCGATCCGTCCGGTGAGATACGGATCCTCGCTGTACGCCTCGAAGTGCCGCCCGCCGAGCGGGGAGCGGTGCAGGTTGACGGTGGGGGCGAGCAGGACGTGGACGCCCTTGCGGCGGGCCTCCTGGGCGAGCAGCACGCCCGCCCGCCGGGCGAGCCCCTCGTCCCAGGTGGCGGCGAGCGCGGTGGGCGAGGGCAGGGTGACGGACGGGTCGTCGGCGCTCCAGCGCACACCGCGCACACCGACCGGGCCGTCGGACATGACGAGGGACCTCAGACCGATCCCGGGCAGGGCCGGCAGGGTCCAGGCGTCCCTGCCCGACAGCAGACGCGCCTTGTCGTCCAGGCCGAGCGCGGCCAGCGCCGCCTCCACGGCTGCCTCGCGGGCCTGGTCGGCAAGCGTGGGTCGAGCCCGGGTTCCCGCCATGCGGTGCCTCCTCGTCGAAGTCCGTGCGTTCCCCCATCCTGCCCCGGTCGTGGGCCGTCCGCCTCGTCACTCGCGTCCCCCACCGTGGCGCGAGTCACTTCTCCCGCGCGATACTTCCGCAGTCCGGCACCGCACCCCACTGCGAACGGAAGGATCCGACCCCCTTGAAATCCATACGAGTTGGCATCGGCGTACTGGGCTTCGCCCTGCTGGCGGGGCTGGCGGCCCCCGCCCCCGCGGGCGCGCATCCCGCGGCGGCGACGCCGACGGCCGAGGAACAGCGGCTGGACCGCGCCGTGCCGCAGGAGATCCTCCGGCGGTCCGGATTCGACGACGTGGCACCGGACTTCACCGCGGCACTGGAGCGGACCCGCTCGTACCCGCAGGCCCGCGCCGTCGTCGTACGCGAGGGGTCCCGGCTGTGGCGGCGGGCCGTGGACCGGGTGCAGGGGCGGGGCCCGGCCGGCGGGGACCTGAGCCGGGACGACGACCGCCCGCTGTACTGGGCACGGCTCGGCATGACCCGGGAAGTGCGCGCCTGGGACGCGGAGTTCGGGCTCGGCGAGCGGCAGCGGGCCGCGCTGCTGGACGCCTTGGAGCGGACCTCGCGCGGCCAGACCGATCTGCGCCTCCCGCACGGCGACCGGGTCCGGCGGGTCGTGGTGACCGGCTTCGATCCGTTCACCCTGGACCGGGACGTACGGATCTCCAATCCGTCCGGGGCGACGGCGCTGGCGCTCGACGGCACGGTGATCAAGACGGCGGCCGGTCCGGCCCGGGTGGAGACGGCCGTGTTCCCGGTGCGCTGGCAGGACTTCGCCGGGACCACCTCCGGAGCGTCCGGCTCCGGGGGCGGGACGGTGGAGCGGACGCTGCGCCCGCACCTGCCGAGGACCGATCTGTTCGCGACCGTGAGTCAGGGGCGGGTCGGCCGGTTCGACATCGAGCGCACCAACGGCGCCTGGCGGGGCGGCTTCCCGGACAACGACAACGTCTCCCGCACGGAGACCGTGCCGGTGGCCGATCCGGCGACGCAGCCGCAGTGGAGGTCGACCACGCTGCCGTACGCGCGGATCGTGGCCGCGCAGACCGGGCGCTTCCCGGTGTACGACAACACGAGCGTCACCGAGATCCCGGCGGGCGGCACCCAGCCGGTCGTACGGCCGGACGGACCGACCCCGGGGTCGGTGGCGCGGGCCGGGGGCGGCGGCGACTACCTGTCCAACGAGATCGCCTACCGCGCGACGCTGCTGCGGGACCGGCTCGGGCTGCACGACGAGCTGCCGGGCGGACACGTCCACACCCCGGTGCTCCAGTTCGGCGCGGGCAACACCGATCCGGCGACGGGGGCGGTGACGGACCCGGAGTTCGTGCGCAACCGGCTGGACATCGTCGCGCAGGTCCGGGCGATCGTGGTGGCCGCGCTCGACGCGACGCCGTAACCGGCGGCGTCGAAGGGCGGCGCGGGCCGGCGTTCACCGGCCGGGGCTCACCAGCCGGCGTCGCCCTTCGACGTCGGCTCCTGCTCGCCGTCCGGCTCACCCTCGGCGATCTCCTCGCCCCGCAGGTCCCGGGCCAGCAGGGTCGCGCCTGCGACCGCGCCCGGCATGAGGAAGACCGCGACGAAGGGAACCAGGAAGGCGAGTGCGAGGGGGGTGCCGAAGCCCCAGATCAGCGTCTTGCGGGCGCGCAGCAGGGCGAGGCGGTCGCGCAGGTCGACCCGGCGGCGCTGGAGGGCCACCGCGGTGAGTTCCTCGGTGAGGAAGAACCCGGTGACGAAGACGCCGAGGACGGGGACGGCCGTCTGGCCGACCACGGGGACGAAACCGAGCGCGAACAGCAGGACGCCCCACAGGGCGGCGCGGACCACGATCCGCAGGCTGTCCCGGGCCGAGATCCACAGCTCCTGGTGGACGGGCAGTCCGGACTCGGGGGCGGCGCCGTCCGGGGAGACGTCGCGGTCGACGGACTCGGAGAGGCTCTCGTAGAAGGGCTGTCCGATCAGCAGCGTGACCGCGGTGAAGGTCACCACCGACAGCAGCAGGGCCAGCGCGAACAGCACGGCCGTGAGGAAGCCGCGGAAGAGTCCGAGCCACGGCGACGACCAGTCGTCGGCGAACGGGGTCGCCCAGCCGACGAGGTCCTGGCCCCACAGCGCGAGCGCCACCAGCGCCGCCGCGTACAGGACCAGGGTGATCAGACCGGGAAGCAGCCCGAAGCCGTACTGCCTGCCGTGCCGGGCCACCCATCGCTGGCCCCTGAGCAGATAGCGGAAGCCCACCCCAAGATCGCGCATGGGGGCACTCTAGTGCCGCGGCCGGGAACCGCGGGCCCTCCGGCCGTCGCAGCGGCGTCTCCGCGGGTGGGCTCGCGACCGGCGCCCGTCGCGTGCGGGCGTCGGAACCGGACTGTTCTGTGCGGGTGTTGAGCGGAGACCGGGTGATGTCGGAGCCTGTGCACGCGAGTTGGCGAGGGGGTCGGGGACCCGCGACGGGACCGGGGCCGGCGAGGACCGGAGTCGGCGACGGAGCCGGGAGCCGGCGAGGGGACCGGGGGTCGGCGACGGGACCGGTGCCGCGTTCGCGCACCCTGCGCCGGGCGTCCCGCCTGCCAGGACGCCCGCGCCGGCGCGCCGCGGCTCCTCCCCGTGCCGGAGGCGCGCCCCCGCCCGCCGGGCCTGCCCGGAGCACCGCGGGGCGGCGGACCGGCACTCCCCGGTCTGCCGTGACGCGGCGGCAGCCGTGCGCCATCCGGGGCAACGGGGGGCGTCGGCGCCACCAAGACCCTCTTGTTGCGGTTGAGTCGAACAGGTACACCTCGCCGTACCGATCTCAGGAAGCCCGGAGGAGGTACCCGTGCGCACCACGAGAACCACCCCAGCGAGGCCAGTGCTGGTCGCCGCTCTCGCCCTCACCACGGCCGGCTCTCTGCTGTTCACCGCTCCCGCCACCGCGGGCGCGGACGACGACCCCGTCACGCGCGAGGGCCCCGCCCTCGACCGGCGGGCCGCCAAGTCCCCGGCGAGCACCGCGCGTCAGGCGCTCACCGCCCGCGTCCCCGACCTGTCCGACCGCTCCACCGACGACGGCCACCGCGGCTACCCGCGCGAGCAGACCCTCGCGCCGGACCCGGTGAACCCGGCCGACAAGTCGCTCAAGCTGGGCCTGACCCCGTACCACGCCATCGCGCCCCGGCTGAACGCCCTCCAGGGCCTCGGGGACCGGGTCAGCGTCGAGGTCGCGGGGCGCTCCGCCGGCGGCCACCGGCTCTACCTCGTCACCGTCACGGCCCCGGAGACGGTGCGTCAGGCCCGGGAGCAGAGCCGGCTGCGCGAGCTGATCGAGAAGGCTCCGGCGGCGGCCGCCGCGGACCCGGCGGTCGAGGCGAGGTACAAGACGCCCGTCTTCTTCAACAACAACATCCACGGCAACGAGTGGGAGGGCACGGACGCCTCCCTGGAACTGGTCGAGCGGCTCGCGACCGCGCGGGACGCGCGGACCGCGGACCTGCTCGCGCACAGCCGTCTGTACTTCAACATCACGGCCAACCCGGACGGGCGGATCGCCGGCACCCGCGCGAACGCCGGCGGCTTCGACCTCAACCGCGACTTCGTCACCGCCTCCCAGCCGGAGGCCCGCGCGATGCGCCGGATCATGGTCGACAAGCAGCCCGCCGTCATGCTCGACCTGCACGGCTACGTCAACGGCACCCTGATCGAGCCCACCACCCCGCCGCACGGCGAGAACTACGAGTACGACCTCTTCCTGAAGAACACCTACGCCAACGCACTCGGCATGGAGTCGGCGGTCAACGGCCTCGGGTACACGCCCGGCAAGGACGGCGTGGCACCGGCCCAGATCCCCTTCCGCGACCAGGAGGAGGGCTGGGACGACTGGCCGCCCATCTTCACCCCGCAGTACGCGGCGTACCACGGCGCGGTCGCCGCGCACACCGTCGAGATCCCGCTGCGGGTCAACAACGCCTCCTACGACACCCTGCCGGAGAGCGAGCTGCGCCGCCGGTCCGCGATCAACGTCGATGTGGCGGGCGCGGCCCTGGAGGCCACGCTCGACTTCGTGCGGCGGCGCGGGACCGCCCTGGTCGCCGACCAGATCGAGGTCTTCCGGCGCGGAGCGGCGGGCGCCGCGCAGGTACCGGTGTCCGCGGCGACCGTGCCCGGCGTCCCCGGCATCGGCCCCGAGGACGTCTACACCACCGACTTCCCGCGCGCCTACGTGATCCCCGCCGACGGGCAGCGCTCCGCCACCGCGGCCGCCCGGCTCGTCGACCACCTGCTGGCCGACGACGTCCGCGTCACCCGCGCCACGCACCCCGTACGGCTGGACGGCAGGTGGTACGCCGAGGGCTCCTACGTCGTCGATCTGCGCCAGCCCAAGCGGGGACTGGCGAACGCGCTGCTGTCGGACGGCCGGGACATCAGCGACAAGGTCTCGGTCATGTACGACATCTCCGGCTGGAGCCTCGGCCGGCTGTGGGGCGCCACCGTCCGGTCGGTGCCGGGCGGGAGCCTGCCGTACGCCGCGCTGCGGCCGGTGAGTGCCGCGACGCCCGTCGGGCACGTCGCCCCGCGGGGCGACCTGCGGCTGCCGCTCACCGACCCGGCCGAGGTCGCCGCGCTCAACTCCCTGCTCCGGCAAGGGGTTCGTGTCCGGCAGGCGGCGGACGGCAGTGCGATCGTGCCGGGTTCGGCACGGCGGCGGGCGGGCGCCGCGGCACGGACGTACGGCGTCGTGTTCGAGGCCGCCCGCACCGCCGGCGGGACCCCGCTGGCCCGGGTCCGGGTCGCCGCCGCGGTCACACCCGGCGAGCTGTTCGCGCTGCGGGAGATGGACTTCGAGGTCACGCCGGTGTCGACGGCCGTGCTCAACGCGGGCTTCGACTGGTCGGCGGTGGATGTGCTGTTCGTGTCCGCGGGGCTGGACCACGACGCCCTGAACGCCGCGGCCCGGACCGCTCTCGACGCCTTCCTCGACGGCCACGGCCTCGTCGGCCGCGGCGCGGTGGGAGCGGCCCTGAACGCGGACGCGGGGCTGCTGCCGGTCAAGGCGGTCCAGGGCAACGGGGACGCCAACGGCGTGGTGCGGGTGGTGAATTCGGGCGGCCGGATCACCGGCGGCGCGCCCGGCCACGGTTTCGTCTACGCCCCCGTCTGGTTCACCGACCTCGGCCCCGGTGTGCGGGCGGATCAGTCGTACGCGACCGGGAAGCCGCTCGTGTCGGGGCACTGGCGTCCGCTGCCGGACGGCACCGGCGGACCCGGTGCCGCGGCCGGGCGCGCCTCGGTCGTCAGCGGTCGTCATGCGGTGCTCTTCGGTACGGAACCGCTCTTCCGGGCACACCCCAAGGGGGAATTCCCTCAGATCGGTCGGGCATTGTTCACCATGGCGACCATGTAAACCACGGCACTCGCGAGCAGCGGTTCGGCCGAGGAGGTAGAGGAGATCGGATGACGCAGGAGATCCACGGCACCGTCGCCGACGGTTTCGAGGAGGTGCGCGCGGAGTTCGCCGCCTTCGTCGCGACGGAGCGCCACGACTACGAGGGGCAGTTGTGCGCCTACGTCGGCGGGCGGCGGGTCGTCGACCTGTGGGCGGGACCGGACGGCGTCTCGGCCGACACGCTGTACGGCGTCTTCTCGTCCACCAAGGGCGCCGCCCACATCGTCGTGGCGCTCCTCGTCCAGGACGGCACGCTCGAACTGGACCGCAAGGTGACCTACTACTGGCCGGAGTTCGGCGCCGAGGGCAAGGGGGCGCTGACGCTGCGCGAGCTGGTCACGCACCGGGCGGGCCTGGTCGGTCTGGACGCCGGGTTCACCGAGGAGGAGCTGGCGGACGACCGGATGATCGCCGAGCGGCTCGCGGACCAGCGGCCGTTCTGGCGGCCCGGCACGGCCTTCGGCTACCACGCGCTGGTCATCGGGGCGCTCGCCGGCGAGGTCGTCCGGCGGGCCACCGGCCGCACCCTCCAGGAGGTGTACGAGGAGCGGGTGCGGGCCCCCTACGGACTGGCCTTCCACCTGGGCCTGCCGGCCTCGGAGGAGCCGCGTTTCCGGTCCGTGCAGCCCATGGCGCCGACGCCGCAGCAGCGGGCGGTGCTGGACGCCGCGCGGCCCGGACCGCACTCGCTCGCCTCGATCGCGTTCAACACGCATGTGCCCGGCGCGGGTGAGCTGGAGGACCACGCCAACTCCCGGACCGTGCGCGCCAAGGGTCCCGCGTCGGCGGGCGGGGTGGCCGCGGCGCGCGGTCTCGCCGGGCTGTACGCCGCGGCGATCAGCGAGGTGGACGGCCGGCCGCCGCTGCTGAAGCCGGACACGGTCGCCGAGGTGGGGCAGATCCACTCGGTCGGCCACGACCTGGTGGCCCGCGCCCACAAGACGTTCGGGCTCGGCTTCCAGGCGACGGCCGAGAGCTGGTACCCGTGTCTGGGTGCCGGGGCCTTCGGGCACAGCGGCGCGGGCGGCTCGCAGGCCTTCGCCGATCCGCGCAGCGGCCTGGCGTACGGCTACACGCGGCGCCGGTGCGCCTTCCCGGGCGGGGCGGCGCCGGAGAACGAGCGGTTCGTGCGCGCGGTGCACGGCGCGGCACTCTGACCCGGGCGAAGGCCGCACCCCACGTCCAGGGGTGCGGCCTTCGCCGTACGCAACGAGTGCCGTCAGGCGAGCGTCACGGTGATGTCGCCGCGGGTCGCCTTCGAGTAGGGGCAGACCTGGTGGGCCTGCTCGACGAGCGCCTGCGCGGTGGCCGCGTCGGCCTTCGGGATGTGCGCCGAGATCTCGACGACGATCCCGAACCCGTCGGCGTTCTTGCCGATCCCGACCTTCGCGGTGACGGTCGAGCCGGTCACGTCGGCGCCGGCCCGGCGGGCGACGACGCCGAGGGCGCCCTGGAAGCAGGCGCTGTAGCCGGCGGCGAACAGCTGCTCCGGGTTGGTGCCGGTGCCGGAGCCGCCCATCTCCTCGGGCGGGTTGACGACGACGTCGAGCCTGCCGTCGTCGGTGGCGACGCGCCCGTCGCGGCCGTTCTCGGCGGTGGCCACTGCGGTGTACAGGACGTCCGACTGCTGGATGGGCATGACGGTGGTCTTCCTCCTCGGTACCGTCGCGACTCGCGCCCACGATCGCAACGGTTTCGAAAAGAAGTTACCGCAGGGCGGAAACGCCCGGGAAGGGGTCGCGGCGACCGCGAGGGCCGCCGCCGTCACCGGCCGCGTGCGGCTCAGAGCTTGACGATCATCTTCCCGGTGTTGTCGCCGCGCAGGACGCCGAGGAAGGCCTCCAGGTTGTTCTCGATGCCCTCGACGACGGTCTCCCGGTACTTCAGGGCTCCCGAGGCGACCCAGGGACCGACCTCCTGCACGAACAGCGGCTGCAGGTCGTAGTGATCGCCGACCAGGAAGCCCTCGATACGGCCGCGGGTCTGGATGAGACGGGCCAGGTTCCTCGGGCCGGGGGCGGGCTCGGTGTTGTTGTAGACCGAGATCATGCCGCAGACGGCGATCCGGCCGCCCCGGTTCAGGGAGCCGATCGCGGCCTCCAGGTGGTCGCCGCCGACGTTGTCGAAGTACACGTCGACGCCGTCGGGGGCGGCGGCGCGCAACTGCTCCGCCACCGGGCCGTTCTTGTAGTTGAACGCGGCGTCGAAGCCGTACTCCTCGACCAGGAGCTTGACCTTCTCGTCGGAGCCGGCCGAGCCGATGACCCGCGAGGCGCCCTTGAGCCGGGCGATCTGGCCCACCTGGCTGCCCACGGCACCCGCCGCCCCGGAGACGAAGACCACGTCGCCCTCCTTGAAGGCGGCCGTGCGCAGCAGACCGGCGTACGCGGTCAGTCCGGTCATGCCGAGGACGCCGAGATACGTCGACAACGGCGCGGCCCCGGCGTCGACCTTGACGGCGCTCTGCGCGTCCACGACGGCGTACTCCCGCCAGCCGAAGAAGTGCAGGACGTGGTCGCCGACGGCGAAGCCCTCCGCGTCGGAGGCGACGACCTCGCCGACCGCGCCGCCCTGCATGACCTTGCCCAGCTCGAACGGGGCGACGTAGGACTTCGCGGCACTCATTCGGCCGCGCATGTAGGGGTCCACGGAGAGGTACAGATTCCGCACCAGCAGCCGGCCCTCGCCGGGTGTCGGCATCGGGGTCTCGACCAGCGCGAAGTCCTCGGGCTTCGGCCAGCCGACCGGGCGGCTGACCAGATGCCACTCGCGGCTGACGGCGGGGAGTGCGGGGGTGTCGCTCATGGGGCGCCCTTCCTGCGGGCCGCGCGGCGGAGGTGCGCGGCGAAAATGCTTCAGTGTCTGAAACAACAATGCTCTTGAATATTTCAGACTGTCAAGTAACCGGGTACGCTGGAGTGCATGGCCAGCCCTGACACCACCCGTCCCGACGAACTGACCCTGGAGGTCGTCGACCTGATCGGCTCGGTCGTGGCCCTGTACCACGAGGAGTTCGAGGAGGCCGCCGGCGAGCACCGGCTGACCGGCGCGCAGGCCAAGCTGCTCAGCCTGCTGTCACTGGAACCGCTGCCGATGCGCAAGCTCGCCCACAAGCTGAAGTGCGAGCCCTCGAACGTCACGGGCATCGTGGACCGGCTGGAGAGCCGGGGCCTCGCCGAGCGCCGCCCCGACCCGGGCGACCGCCGGGTGAAGCTGGCGGCGGCGACGGACGAGGGCCGCCGCGTGGCGCGGAGCATGCGGGAGTCGCTGCGTTTCGCGCGCGAGCCGCTGGCGGGGCTGAGCAAGGAGGAGCGGCTGACACTGCGGGACCTGCTGCGGCGGATGATGGAGACGGGATCGCCGCAAGATCCCGAATGACACGATTCGGCATCACCCCCTTCCCGAGCGGGGGTAAGGCTAGGCTAACCTTCCTCCGTGACAGCTGGTGAAGAGAGCTCCGCGCCCACCCGCCCCCGTGGTCATGAACTGAGCGCCACGGACGTGACGGTGGCGTACGACGGGACCGACGTGGTGCATTCGGCGTCCCTGACGCTGCGGCCCGGCGAGGTGACCGTCCTGGTCGGCCCGAACGGCAGCGGTAAGTCCACCCTTCTGCGCACGCTGGCCCGGCTCCAGCGGCCCCGGACCGCCACGCTCACCCTCGACGCCGACACCGACGGCCTCGCCCTGACCCCGCGTGAGTTCTCCCGGCACGTCGCCCTGCTGACCCAGGGGCGCCCCACGCCCAGCGGGCTGACCGTACGGGACGTGGTCGAGTTCGGCCGCTACCCGTACCGCGGCCGCTGGGGGAAGGCCGACCCGGGCGGCCGGGCCGCGGTGGACCGCGCCCTCGCCCTGACCGGCGTCACGGAACTCGCCGAACGCGGCGCGGAACACCTCTCCGGAGGGCAGCTGCAACGCGTCTGGCTCGCCGGCTGCCTCGCCCAGGAGACCGGGGTCCTGCTCCTCGACGAACCGACCACCTACCTCGACCTGCGCTACCAGGTCGAACTCCTCGACCTGGTCCGCGATCTGGCGGACGACCACGGGATCGCCGTCGGCGCCGTCCTGCACGACCTCGACCAGGCCGCGGCCGTGGCCAACCGGATCGTGCTGCTCCACGCGGGGCGCATCATCGCCGACGGCCTGCCCGAGGACGTCCTCACGCCGCAGCGCCTGACCGACACCTACGGCATCCGTATCGATGTCGACACCGACCCCCTGACCGGGCGGCTGCGCACGCGCGCCATCGGCCGGCACCACACCCGAAGCGAAAGGCTCAGCACCACCCCATGAGACGCATCCTGCTCACCACGGCCGCCGCCACCGCCGCGGCGCTCACCCTGGCCGCCTGCGGAACCACCGAGCCCGCGGCCGACGACAAGACCGAGAAGACCGCCGAACGCATCACCCTCACCGACGCCTCCGGCGCGAAGGTGGAGCTCGACGGGCCCGCCCGGAAGGTCGTCGGAACCGAGTGGAACGTCGTCGAGAGCCTGATCTCGCTGGGCGTCGACCCGGTCGGCGTCGCGGACGTCAAGGGCTACAAGACCTGGGACACCACCGTCGAACTGACGAACGAGCCCAAGGACATCGGCACCCGCGGCGAGCCCAGCATGGACACCATCGCCGCCCTGTCGCCCGACCTCATCGTCGCCACCACCGACCTGCCCCCGGCCGCGGTGAAGCAACTGCGCGAGGTGGCCCCGGTCCTGGAGGTGCGCTCCGCCGACGCCGCCGACCAGATCGGGCGGATGACGGAGAACCTCGACCTCATCGCGCAGGCCACCGGCACCACCGAGCGGGCCGAGGAGCTCAAGGCGGACTTCGACGCGAAGCTCGCCGAGGGCAAAAAGGCCCTCGCGGACGCCGGTCTGGCGGGCGCCGAGTACGCCTTCGCGGACGGCTACGTCGTCTCCAACCAGGTCTCCGTCCGGCCGTACACCGGTGGCTCGCTCATCGGCGCGGTCAACGAGAAGCTCGGTCTGAAGAACGCCTGGACGGTCAAGGGCGACGAGGCTTACGGCCTCGGCTCCACCGACGTCGAGGGGCTGACCAAGCTCGGCGACGACGTCCGGTTCGCCTACATCGGCAGCGACGGCGACAAGAACAGCACGCCGTTCACCGGCGCCCTGGCCGACGACTCCGTGTGGAAGTCGCTGTCGTTCGTGAAGAAGGGCAACGTGCACCGGCTGCCCGACGGCATCTGGATGTTCGGCGGGCCCGAGTCGATGGGGGCGTACGTGGACGCCGTCGTCGGCGCCCTGACGAAGTAGCACATGGCCGTCACCGCATCCACCCCCGCCACCCGTCCCCCGGCGGCCACGTCCCGGACGGGCGCGGCCGCGGTGACGGCCGCGCTCGTCCTGCTGGTCGCCGGCCTCGCGGTCGTGGACGTCACCCAGGGCACGGCCGCCGTCGGCGCGGACGAGGTCCTCAAGGCGCTCACCGGCCGGGCCGATCCGGCCGACGCGTCGGTCGTCATCGCCTCCCGGCTGCCCAGGATGACCGCCGGGCTGCTGGTCGGGGCGGCGCTCGCGATGGCGGGCGCCGCCCTCCAGGCGGTCAGCCGCAACGTGCTCGCCGCCCCCGACACCCTCGCCGTCAACGCGGGCTCCTACCTGGCCCTCGGGCTGGTCGCCGCCACCGGCATCTCGCTCCCGCTGCTCGCCTCCTCCGGCATCGCCTTCGTCGGCGGCGTCGCGGCGGCCGGCGTCGTGCTCGGCCTGTCCGGCCTCGGTTCGGGCACCGTCCGCCTCGTCCTCGCCGGCAGCGCCCTCACCCTCGGACTGACCTCGGTCACCGAGGGACTGCTCCTGCTGTTCCCCGAGCAGACCGAGGGCCTGTACCAGTGGAACCAGGGCAGCATCGCGCAGCACGGCTTCGACGGTGTCCTCCAGATGGCGCCGCTCGGCCTCGTCGGCCTCGTCGGGCTGCTGCTGGTCGCGCGCCGGGTCGACGCCCTGGCCCTCGGCGACGACGCCGCCCGCGGACTCGGTGTGCCGGTCCGCGCCACCCGCGTCACGGCGGTGGCGCTCGCGGCCCTGCTCTCGGCGGCGGCCGTCACGCTCGCCGGGCCGATCGGCTTCGTCGGCCTCACCGCACCGGCCCTGGTACGGCCCCTGGCCCGCAGGATCCGCGCGTTCTCCCGGGCCCGCACGAGCCTGCCCGTCGTCGGGCTGACCGGTGCGGCCCTGGTGCTCGGCTCCGACGTGCTGCTGCGCGCCGTGGTGGCGCCGGACGTCGCGGTCGCCGTACCGACGGGCGTCGTCACCAGCCTGGTCGGCGCCGTCTTCCTGGTCGTGATGGCCACCCGGGTCCGGGACACCGCCGGGGCCGCCGCGAACGACGGACTGCGCATCAGGAGCCGCACGGTCCACCTGACCACCACGGCGGTACTGGTGGCGGTGCTGATCGGCGTCGTCGTCGCCGCCGTGCTGCTGGGCGACAGCAAACTGCTGCTCGGCGACGTGCTGAACTGGGCGCAGGGCAGGGCGGGCCGCACCGTCTCCTTCGTCCTCGACACCCGGGTGCCCCGGGTCCTCGCGGCGCTCCTCGCGGGGGCGGCACTCGCCCTGGCCGGGACGCTCGTTCAGGCGGTGACCCGCAATCCGCTCGCGGAGCCGGGTGTCCTCGGTGTCTCCGGCGGGGCGGCGCTCGGCGCCGTGCTGCTGGTGACCACGGTGCCCCTGGCCGGGTCGTGGAGCGTGGCGGGCGCCGCCTTCGCGGGCGCCGCGGCGGCCTCGGTCGTCGTCTTCGGGCTCGCCGCGCGCGGCGGGTTCGGGCAGAACCGGCTGGTCCTGGTCGGCATGGGCGTCGCCACCGCGGCCACCGCGCTGATCAGCCTGCTCATCGTCCTCACCGATCCGTTCAACGCGACGAAGGCGCTGACCTGGCTGTCGGGCTCCACCTACGGGCGGACCTGGCCCGACGCGCTCCCGCTCGCCGTGGTGCTCACCGCGGGTGTGGCCGCCGCGGTCGCGCGGCGCACGGAACTCGACCTCGTCTCACTCGACGAGGACACCCCGAGGCTGCTGGGCATCGGTCTGGCGCCCGCCCGCCTGGGCTTCCTGGTGCTGAGCGTGCTGCTCATCGGCACCGCGGTGGCCGCCGCGGGCACCATCGGCTTCGTCGGCCTGGTGGCCCCGCACGCGGCCCGCGCCCTGGTGGGCCGTCAGCACGCGCGGGTGGTGCCGGTCGCGGTGCTCCTCGGCGCGACACTCGTGTGCGCCGCGGACCTGCTCGGCCGCACCGTGATCGCGCCGGCCCAGCTCGGGGCCGGCCTGATGACGGCGGTGATCGGTACGCCGTACTTCCTGTATTTGCTGGTGCGCAGCCGCCGGTAGGGCGGGGAGGCGGTGCACGCCTCAGGTGCACCACCACAGGAAGCGCTCGCACGTCTGCGACGGCTCCGGATCCGGCTGCGGTTCCTCGCTGGTCGGCTGCGCCGTCGGGGTCGGCGTCGGATCCGGGGCCGGGGGTGCCGCGGGGGGCGGTGTCGAGGGGGCGGAACTCGGGCCCGGCGACCCGGCGTCGTTCGGCGACGCCGACTCCTCGTCGTCCTTGTCCTTGCCGTCCTTGCCGTCCTTCTCGTCCTTGTCGTCCTCGCCGGACTTCGAGGGCGAGGCGGACGCCGAGGCACCCGGGGAGCCCGGGCCGGTCCCCTGGGAGCCGCCGGTGCCGGCGTCCGCGGACTCGGAGGCCTCCGCGGCCCCGCCGTCCGCCGACGCGTCCCCGGCCGCGGTCGGCTTCGGCCCCGAGCCGGCGTCCAGACCGAGTTCGGCGAGACTGAGCACACCGGCGGCCAGGAGGAAGCCCGCGCCGACGAGAAGGACGCGCTTGCGCCGGCGCCGGTGCGCCGCGGCCTTGCGGTCGCGACGGCTCACGCCCGGCTGGCGACGCCGCCGGGAGCCGCGGGCGGAACGGTCGTCGTCCTCGCCGTCGTCACCGTCGTCGTCGTATTCGTCGTCGTATTCGGCGTCGGCATCGTCGTCGGAGCCGTCGTACGGCTCGTCGGATCCCGTCGTGCGCACCACCGTGACGACGTCGGTACGGACATCGGTCCGTACGTCCGTCCGCACAACAGTGTGCACAACCGTTTCCTCCGCGTATCCGCGGAGCTGATCAGCAGAGGTGCCGCACCCCGGGCAGGCAAGGGCGCCGTTCAGGTGCCGTCGGCACGGGTGGCAGTAGTCCATGACGCGGGAAGGTTAAGTTTTGAACCGGTAACGTTCCTAGTCGCCGCTGTGAATGTTCTGTGGGGAACGACCCGTTCCGGCGTGGTGAGTTGAGGGCAACTCACCCCTTCTGCTCGAAACCGGCGTCCGAACGTGCCGAAACCGTTATGCGCTCCCCCCATTGACACCCCGACCGCCCCCTCCTTACTGTCACGCCAACATTTCGAACGTGTGACGAAATTTCGAACAGAGCCGACGTTCACAAGGGGCAACTGCCGTGCGCATCACCGGAATCAGCACACACGTGGTCGGGACGCCGTGGCGCAACCTGACCTACGTCCAGGTGCACACCGACGAGGGAGTGACCGGTGTCGGCGAGACGCGGATGCTGGGCCACACCGACGCCCTCGTCGGTTACCTGAAGGAAGCCCAGGCCAACCATATTCTCGGCGCCGACCCGTTCGACACGGAAGCCCTGGTCCGGCGTATGAAGTACGGCGACTACGGACGCGCCGGGGAGATCGTGATGTCCGGTATCGCCCTGGTCGAGATGGCCTGCTGGGACATCAAGGGCAAGGCGCTCGGCGTGCCCGTCTGGCAGCTGCTCGGCGGCAAGGTGACCGACCGGGTCAAGGCGTACGCCAACGGCTGGTACACCACGGAGCGGACCCCGGAGGCCTACCACAAGGCCGCCCAGGAGGTCATGGCCCGCGGCTACAAGGCCCTGAAGATCGACCCCTTCGGCACCGGCCACTTCGAACTCGACCACGAGCAGAGCCTGTACGCCGTCTCCCTCATCGAGGCCGTGCGCGACGCCATCGGCCCGGAGACGGAGCTGATGCTGGAGATGCACGGCCGCTTCTCCCCCGCCACCGCCGTACGGCTCGCCCACGAACTGGCGCCCTTCAAGCCCGCGTGGCTGGAGGAGCCGGTTCCGCCGGAGAACCTGAAGGCCCTGGAGAAGGTCGCCGCCAAGGTGGACATGCCGGTCGCGACCGGTGAGCGCATCCACGACCGGATCGAGTTCCGCGAGCTGTTCGAGAGCCAGGCCGTCGACATCATCCAGCCGGACGTCGGGCACATCGGCGGCATCTGGGAGACCCGGAAGCTGGCCGCCACGGCGGAGACCCACTACATGCTCGTCGCGCCGCACAACGTCGGCGGGTCGGTGCTCACCGCCGCCTCGCTCCAGGTCGGTTTCACCACGCCGAACTTCAAGATCCTGGAGCACTTCAACGACTTCGCCGACGCGGAGATCAAGAAGGTGGTCAAGGGCGCCCCCGAGGTCGTCGACGGCTACTTTTACCTCTCCGACGCCCCCGGCCTCGGCGTCGAGCTGGACACCGACGCGGCGGCCGAGTTCCCGCAGCAGCAGGCCCGGTTCGACCTGTGGGCCGAGGGCTGGGAGCAGCGCAGGCCGAAGGAGTCCCGGTGAGCACCGCCGTCGTCGTCGAGGCGCCCGGCGAGCACCGGCTCGTCGAGCACACACCGCGCCCACCCGGTCCCGGCGAGGCGCTGGTGCGGGTGCACGCGGTCGGCATCTGCGGCAGCGACCGCGAGGTGTACCAGGGCAACCGGCCCGAGGGCTACGTCCGCTACCCCCTCACCCCCGGCCACGAGTGGTCGGGCACGGTGGCGGCGGTGGGCGCCGGGGTGCCCGGGGACCTGGTCGGCCGCAAGGTGGTCGGCGAGGGCTTCCGCAACTGCCAGGTGTGCGACCGCTGCCACGCCGGCGAGACCACGCTGTGCACCCACGGCTACGAGGAGACCGGCTTCACCCAGCCGGGCGCCATGGCCGGCACGCTCACCCTCCCGGCGCGGCTGCTGCACACCCTGCCGGACGACGCGGACCTCACCGCCGCCGCCCTGCTGGAGCCGGCCGCCTGTATCGCCGCCGCCGCGCTGAAGGGCCGGCCCCTGCCGGGCGAGCGGGTGGCCGTCGTCGGCACCGGCACGCTCGGGATGTTCGCGGTGCAGTTCCTGCACGCGGCCTCACCGGCCGAGCTGCTGGTCGTCGGCACCCGACCGGACCGTGCCGCCCTGTCCCGCGAGTTCGGCGCGACGGAGTTCCGCACCAAGGACGAGGAGCTCCCCGGCGACTTCGACGTGGTGATCGAGACGGCCGGCTCCGCCGACGCCGCCCGCACCGCCGCCGCCCTGCTGCGGCGCGGCGGCCGGCTGGTCCTGACGGGGATCCCGGCGCCCGGCGCCGACGGTCTGGACCCGACGGACCTGGTGGTGCGGCAACTGGAGGTGCACACCGTCTTCGGGGCGCCGCCGGACGCCTGGGCGCACACGGTGCGGGTGTTCGGCGCGGGGCTGCTCGACCCGCTGCCGCTGGTCACCCACGAGCTGCCGCTCACCGAGTTCGCCCAGGCCATCGAGCTGGTCGGCGCCGGTGATCCGAAGGTGGGCAAGGTGCTGCTGCGGCCCTAGACGTACGCCGGTACGGGGGCGACCCGACGGCCGCCGTACCGGCGTACCCGGGCCGCTTTCCGTCCACAGCGGCGAACCTTGTCCGATATCTCGAATATTTCGAATATCTCGAACAATGAAGGACAGCTTGTGACCGACGCTTCCGTCAGGGCAGCCCGCAGGCCCGGTGAGCAGGTGCTCACCGCGCTCGGCCTGGGCGCGCCCGCCCTCGACCCCTCCGACGCCTCACCGCACACCTTCCCCGGGGGTGGCCGCTGGCGCACCGAGATCCCCTCGTGCGAGGGACCCGAGGCGCTGGCGGTGGTCCTCAAGGAGTCCTCGCTCCTCGATGTGCCGATCCACCGGATCAGCCAGGGCAGCGGGGTGTGGATGCTGACCGACGCCGAGATCACCGAGATGGTCGAGGCAACCGCCGAACGCGACATCGAGCTCTGCCTGTTCACCGGCCCGCGCGGCACCTGGGACATCGGCGGCTCGACCCGGACGGACTCGCGCGGCGCGGGCCCGCGGACCCGCGGCCACGACGCGGTCGCCGGGTGCGTCGAGGACGCCGTACGGGCCACGGAGCTGGGGGTGAAGTGCCTGCTCGTCGCCGACGAGGGTGTGCTGTGGACCCTGCACCGGGCGCGCGAGGCCGGGATCATCCCGGCCGACACCACCCTGAAGGTGTCGGCGCTGATCGGTCCGGTCAACCCGGCGTCGTACGCCGTGTACGAGCGGCTGGGCGCCGACTCGGTCAATGTGCCCAGCGATCTGACGTTGGATCACCTCACCGAGATCCGGCGGGTGTCCGGCGCCCCCATGGACATGTACATCGAGGCCCCCGACGATCTCGGCGGCTATGTGCGGATGTACGAGGTCGCCGAGCTGATCCGGCGCGGCGCACCGCTCTATCTGAAGTTCGGCCTGTCCAAGGCTCCCGGGATCTACCCGTACGGCCACCACATGCGGGACGTCACCCTGGCCACCGCCAGGGAGCGGGTGCGGCGCGGCCGGCTGGCCCTGGACCTGCTCGCCCGGCACGGAGCCGACGCGGAGATGGCTCCGCTGGGCTCACGGATGCCCGGCAGTCTTCAGCGATTTGACACATGTTCATAAAGCTTGGAGCTGTCCTCTTCACAGAAGAGGACGCAGACAAACAGAATCCCACATCCACGACGCGGCCCTCCGGGCCGTTCCCAGCGTCGCCGCACACCCTGACCCAGCCGTGCTGACATCAAGGAAGATGACCATGCGCAATCGCCGAGCCGCACTCGCCGCCGCAGCCGCAGCCACCTCCCTCGCCCTCGCCCTGTCCGCCTGCGGCCAGAACAGCGAGGGCGGCAGTGAGGAGGACAAGGGCGGCGCCGACGGCGCCACCATCGGCATCGCGATGCCGACCAAGTCCTCCGAGCGCTGGATCGCCGACGGCAACAACGTCGTCAAGGATCTGGAGTCCAAGGGCTACAAGACCAAGCTGGTCTACGGCGAGGACGACCCCGACCAGCAGGTCTCGCAGATCGAGAACCTGATCACGCAGGGCGTGAGCGCCCTGATCATCGCGGCCATCGACAACAAGTCGATGAACAACGTCCTCCAGCAGGCCAAGGACGCCGACATCCCGGTGATCTCCTACGACCGCCTGATCCTGGGCACCGAGAACGTCGACTACTACGCGTCGTTCGACAACGAGAAGGTCGGCGAGCTCCAGGGCACCTACATGGTCGAGAAGCTCGGCCTGAAGGACGGCAGCAAGAAGGGGCCGTTCAACGTCGAGCTGTTCGCCGGCTCCAACGACGACAACAACACGCGCTACTTCTTCCAGGGCGCGATGAACGTCCTCCAGCCGTACATCGACAAGAAGCAGCTGGTCGTCAAGTCCGGCCAGACCGACCTGAACCAGGTCACCACCCTGCGCTGGGACGGCGGCACCGCGCAGAAGCGCATGGACGACATCCTGACCTCGGCCTACAAGAGCGACCGGGTCGACGCGGTCCTCTCGCCGTACGACGGCATCTCGATCGGCATCCTGTCGGCGCTGAAGTCGGACGACTACGGCTCCAAGGCCAAGCCGCTGCCGGTGGTCACCGGACAGGACGCCGAGGTCGCCTCGGTGAAGTCGATCATCGCCGACGAGCAGTCGATGACCGTCTACAAGGACACCCGCGAACTCGCCAAGGTGGCCTCCAACATGGTCGACGCCCTGCTGAACGACAAGAAGCCCGAGGTCAACGACGACAAGACCTACGACAACGGCTCGAAGGTCGTGCCCGCGTACCTGCTGGAGCCGGTCGCCGTCGACAAGGCCAACTACCAGGAGACCGTGGTCGACTCCGGCTACCTCAAGGAGAGCGACCTGAAGTGACCGAATCCCAACTGACCGCCTAACCCTAGGGATTGGAAGGCACGACCATGGCGGGACCCGTCCTGGAAATGCGCTCGATCGTCAAGACCTTTCCCGGCGTCAAAGCGCTGTCGGACGTCACACTGACCGTCCGGCAGGGCGAGGTCCACGCCATCTGCGGGGAGAACGGCGCCGGCAAGTCGACCCTGATGAAGGTCCTCTCCGGCGTCCACCCGCACGGCACCTACGAGGGCGAGATCCTCTTCGAGGGGGAGCCCTGCCGGTTCAAGGACATCCGGGCGAGCGAGCACCACGGCATCGTCATCATCCATCAGGAACTGGCCCTGGTGCCGTATCTCTCCATCGCGGAGAACATCTTCCTCGGCAACGAGCACGCGACCCGGGGGATCATCAGCTGGACCGAGACGCTGCGGCACGCCACCGAGCTGCTGCGGCGGGTCGGGCTCGGTGACCACCCGGACACCCGCGTCGCCGACATCGGCGTGGGCAAGCAGCAGCTCGTCGAGATCGCGAAGGCCCTGTCGAAGAAGGTGAAGCTGCTCATCCTGGATGAGCCGACCGCCGCGCTCAACGACGAGGACAGCGGCAAGCTGCTGGACCTCATCCTGGAGCTGAAGAAGCAGGGCATCACCTCGATCATCATCTCCCACAAGCTCAACGAGATCCGCCGGGTCGCCGACTCGGTGACGATCCTGCGCGACGGGCGCACCATCGAGACGCTCGACGTACGGGCGCCCGAGACCACCGAGGACCGGATCATCAGCGGGATGGTCGGCCGCGACCTGGAGCACCGCTTCCCGGAGCGGACCCCGCACGAGCCGGAGGAGGGTGCCGCGCCCGCGCTGGAGATCCGCAACTGGACCGTGCACCACCCGATCGACCAGCAGCGCAAGGTGGTCGACGACGTGTCGCTCACGGTGCGGCGCGGCGAGATCGTCGGCATCGCGGGCCTGATGGGCGCCGGCCGCACCGAGCTCGCGATGAGCGTGTTCGGGCGGACGTACGGCCGGCACGCGGGCGGTTCGGTCCTCAAGGACGGGCGTGAGATCCGCACCAGAACCGTCCCGGAGGCGGTCCGGCACGGCATCGCCTATGTCACCGAGGACCGCAAGCACTACGGCCTCAACCTCATCGACACCATCAACCGCAACATCTCCCTCAGTGCCCTGGGGAAGGTCGCCAAGCGCGGTGTGGTCGACGAGCACGAGGAGCGGCAGGTCGCCGAGGGCTACCGCAAGTCCATGAACATCAAGGCGCCCACCGTCTTCGAGCCGGTGGGCAAACTGTCCGGCGGCAACCAGCAGAAGGTCGTCCTCAGCAAGTGGATCTTCGCGGGTCCGGACGTGCTGATCCTGGACGAGCCGACGCGCGGCATCGACGTCGGTGCCAAGTACGAGATCTACACGGTCATCGACCGGCTGGCCGCCGAGGGCAAGGCGGTCGTCTTCATCTCCTCCGAGCTGCCGGAGCTGCTCGGCATGTGCGACCGCATCTACACGATGGCCGCGGGCCGGCTGACCGGTGAGTTCTCGCGGGCCGAGGCCTCGCAGGAATCGCTGATGCGTCAGATGACGAAGGACAAAGAGGTAACCCGATGAGCACGGATGTGACGGCCAGGACGCCGGCCCCCGCGCCGCCCGGCAAGGGCGGCACGACCTCGGGCGACGGCCTGCTCCAGTTGCTGCTGGACGGCATGCGCCGCAACATGCGGCAGTACGGCATGCTGATCGCGCTCGGCCTGATCGTGGTGCTGTTCGCGGTGTGGACCGACGGCGACCTGCTGCTGCCGCGCAACGTCTCCAACCTGGTCCTGCAGAACAGCTACATCCTGATCCTGGCGATCGGCATGATGCTCGTCATCATCGCCGGGCACATCGATCTGTCGGTCGGGTCGCTGACCGCGTTCATCGGCTCGATGGCCGCCGTGTTCATGGTGCGCAACGACCTGCCCTGGCCGGTCGCCGTGATCCTGTGCCTGGCCATGGGCGCGCTGGCGGGCGCGGCACAGGGGTTCTTCATCGCCTACGGCGGCATACCGTCGTTCATCGTGACCCTCGCGGGCATGCTGATCTTCCGCGGGCTGACCGAGATCTTCCTGGAGGGCCAGACCCTCGGCCCGTTCCCCGAGGGCCTGCAGAAGGTCGCCAACGGCTTCCTGCCCGAGACCGGTCCACAGACGAACTATCACAACCTCACCCTGCTGCTCGGGTTCGCGCTGATCGCCTTCGTGGTGTTCCAGGAGTTCCGCGACCGCAGGCGCCAGCAGGAGTTCGCGCTGGACGTGCCGCCGACCAAGCTGTTCGTGCTGAAGCTGATCGCGCTGTCCGCCGCGGTGCTCACGCTCACCCTGCTGCTGGCCAGCTACAAGGGCGCCCCGATCGTGCTGCTCATCCTCGGTGTGCTGCTCGTCGGCTTCGGCTACGTGATGCGCAACGCGATCATCGGCCGGCACATCTACGCGATCGGCGGCAACCTGCCCGCGGCCAAGCTGTCGGGCGTGAAGGACAAGAAGGTCACCTTCCTGGTCTTCCTGAACATGGGCATGCTCGCGGCCCTGGCGGGTCTGGTCTTCGCCGCCCGCTTCAACGCGGCCTCGCCCAAGGCCGGCCTGAACTTCGAGCTGGAGGCGATCGCGGCCTCGTTCATCGGCGGCGCGTCGATGAGCGGCGGTGTCGGCACCGTGCTCGGCGCGATCATCGGCGGTCTGGTCCTGGGCGTGCTGAACAACGGTATGAACCTCGTCGGCATCGGCACCGACTGGCAGCAGGTCATCAAGGGCCTGGTACTGCTGGCGGCCGTCGGGTTCGACGTGTGGAACAAGCGCAAGGTCGGTTCGTAGACCCGCCGGGCCCCGCCGCTCGGCGGGGCCCCTTCCCTTGCAGGAGCCGCACATGGACATGAGCAGACGTACGGTCATCGTCGGGGCCGCGGCAGCCGGAGTCACCGCCGCCACCCTCGGCACCGCGCACGCCGCCGAGGTCAGGAAGCCGGTACGGACACCGTTCGGCACGCTCGCCGACGGCACCAGGGTCCACCGCTGGTCCCTGGAGAACGGCGGCACCCGCCTGAAGGTCCTCTCCTACGGCGGGATCGTGCAGTCCCTGGAGGTCCCCGACCGCCGCGGCCGGCACACCAACGTCTCGCTGGGCTTCGACACCCTCGAGGACTACGTGTCCTCCAGCCCGTACTTCGGCGCGCTGATCGGCCGGTACGGCAACCGCATCGCCGAGGGCCGCTTCACCCTGGACGGCCGGACCCACCAGGTGTCCGTCAACGACGGCGAGAACACCCTGCACGGCGGCGCGCAGGGCTTCGACAAGCGGGTGTGGGACGTGGAGCCGTTCACCAAGGGCTCCGACGTCGGCCTGCACCTGTACTACACCAGCGTCGACGGCGAGATGGGCTACCCGGGCACGCTCCGCACGAAGGTCACCTACACCCTGACCCGCGACGGCGACTGGCGGATCGACTACGAGGCCACCACCGACCGGGCCACCGTCGTGAACCTCACCAGCCACGTGTACTGGAACCTGGCCGGCGAGTCGAGCGGCACCGTGTACGACCACGAGCTGTCCATCGCCGCCTCCCGCTACACACCGGTCGACGCGGGGCTGATCCCCACGGGCGAACTGGCGAAGGTGGCCGGCACCCCCTTCGACTTCCGCCGCGCCAAGACCGTCGGCGAGGACATCCGCGTGGCGCACCCGCAACTGCTCCACGGCAAGGGCCTGGACCACAACTGGGTCCTCGACAAGGGCATCACCTCCCGCCCCGGGCACATCGCCACCCTGCGCGACCCGTCCTCGGGCCGCACCCTGCGGATCGCCACCACCGAGCCGGGGCTCCAGTTCTACTCCGGCAACTTCCTGGACGGCTCGCTCGTCGGCAGCGGCGGCACCGTCTACCGGCAGGGCGACGGCCTCTGCCTGGAGACACAGCACTACCCGGACTCGCCGAACCACCCGTCGTTCCCGTCGACGGTGCTGCGGCCGGGGCAGACCTACCGGTCGACGACGGTGCACTCGTTCAGCGCGTGAGCACACATTTTCCTCACACCGCTTGAACGGCGCCTCGGCCCGACACGTATGAACGGGTGGCCCGTGCTCCCCCGCGCGGGCCACCCGGACGACGGGCCCGGACCTCCCCACCGGGCCCGCCTCACTCGGAGGTTCCATGGCCGACAACGTCACGTCGTTGTTCCGCAGCACCGCGGCGCACAGCCCCTCCATGGCTGCGCTGGCGCGGGAGGGCGGGGACGGGGCCGGCCCGGTGGACTTCTGCATCCCCTGCAATCCGTACTTCCCCACCCCGGCCATGTTCGACGACATGGCGAGCAGGCTGCGGGACATCATCACGTACTACCCGAGCAGCGCCGACACCATCACCGCCGAACTGTGCAGCCTGCTCCAGCTCCCGCCGCAGTGCGTGGCGATGGGCAACGGATCGACCGAGCTGATCACCTGGATCGACCACCTGCTGGTCCGTGAGTCCCTCGCCGTCCCCGTCCCCACCTTCGGCCGCTGGACCGACCAGCCGATGGAGACCGGCAAGCGGGTCGACATGTTCCCGCTCCAGGAGTCCGGCGGCTTCGCCCTGGACCTCGCGCAGTACGCCGAGTTCATCCGGGCCCGCGGCACCCGAGTCGCCGTCATCTGCAACCCCAACAACCCCGACGGCGGCTTTCTGCACAAGCACTCGGTCGTGCAGTTCATGGACGCGATGGCGGACCGGGACCTGGTCGTGATCGACGAGTCGTTCCTGGAGTTCGCCGACGCCGAGGCAGAGCCCAGCGTCGTCCAGGAGGCGATGATCCGGCCCAACGTCGTCGTGCTGCGCAGCCTCGGCAAGAACTTCGGGCTGCACGGCATCCGCTTCGGCTATCTGGTGGCCAACCCGGCGCTGGCCGGCCGGATCCGCTCGATGCTGCCCAAGTGGAATCTCAACTCCTTCGCCGAGCACGTGGTGTTCATGCTGAAGGAGCACGGCGCGGAGTACACGCAGAGCCTCCAGCAGGTCCGCCGCGACCGGCTGGAGATGGCCAGCCAGCTCTCCGCGCTCCCCGGCCTCACGGTCTACCCCTCCCAGGGGAACTTCCTCTTCGTGCGCCTGCCCGTGGGCGCCGAGGGCACCGTGGTCCGGGACCGGCTGCTGACCGAGCACCGGGTCCTGGTCCGGGAGTGCGGCAACAAGATCGGATCCTCCAGCCGCTTCCTGCGGCTCGTGGTGCGCCCCCAGGTGGACGTGCGTCGCCTGGTGTCCGGCCTGGAACAGGTGCTCTACGGGACCAGGAGGGGAGCCGCCGTGCCCGAGCTGGGCACCGGGACCAGCTACAGCTCGGGCACGGCGGCGGTGGACCGGCTCGTCAGTGCCACCAATGGCGCCGGGATGCACGGCCTTGCCGCTCAGGCCGTCGGCGCCATCGGTGCGGCCGGTGCCGGTGGCCCGGGCCCGGCAGCCGCCCCGGCCGCCGGCACCGGTATGCCGATGCCGGCCGCGCCGCAGCCCGGCGGGCCGGAGATGCCCATGCCGGCCGCCGCGCAGGCCTTCCCGCCACCGGCCGTACCCCAGCAGTTCCCGCCGCCCCAACCCCAGCTCCCGCTGCCCGCGGTCGCCCAGGCGGTGCCCCAGCCCGAACTGGTCCAGTCGTACCCCCAACCGCTCGCCCCCCAGCCGCCGTTCCCCCAGCCCGCCATCCCCCAGCAGGTCGTCCCCCAGCCCCCGATCCCGCAGCCCGCGATCCCGCAGCCCGCGATGCCGCAGGCCATGCCGCCCCAGGCGATCCCCCAGCAGCCCTCCGGCCCCACCCCGCCCGGTGTGCCCGCCCGGGGCGGCCTCACCGCCGCCCAGGTGCGGGGCATGACCGGCCCCGGTGTACCGGCCGGCCTGGCCACCGCACCCGCGACCGGCTGGCCGGGCGCCACCCACTGGCCGAACGCGGCCGGGATGGGGCAGACGGGCTGACCCACGGGGTCGGCGTGCTGTTCCGTCACGTACGGAACAGCCGGAGCCATCCCGGCAGGTCCACCTCCGCGCGCACGGTCTTCCCCGGCGCCGGACTCCGGTCCAGCACCTTCCACCGGTCGGCCAGGGCTTCGACCAGCACCAGGCCCCGCCCCGATTCGTCCGACGGACATGGGGGCCGTACGTCACCGGGACCGGCCGGGCAGGGCGCGGTGCGCGTGTCGGTGACCTCGATCCGGACGCTGCCGGGGACCAGGGCGAGCCGCAGTTCGAAGTCCCGGCCCGGCACCCGGCCGTGGGTCACGGCGTTCGCGGCCAGCTCGGCGACGACGACGGCCACGATGTCCAGGAGGTCCGTGCCACGCGGGACGCCCCAGGCGACGAGCTGGTTCAGCGCGAGGTACCTGGCGAGCCGGGCACCTCGCGGCGTGGAACTCAACCGCTGCGTGAACACACGTACGGTAACCGGCGGGCGGGCGGAGGGTGATGCGCTCATGGGCCCAATGTGAGGGCCGGAAAGGGCGGTTCACCAGGCATCGGCCGCGTACGCGGGGGCGGCGTACGCGGTCGCGGGCTGGACTGTACTCGTGACGGGCCGTGACCATGGGGCGCGGAGGTGACCGATGGTCGTCGAGGGTGTGGTGGGTAGCGGTGGCGAGCCCGAGTCGTCCGACAGCATGCGGACGTTCGGAGCGATGGTCCAGGCGTTACGGGAACACGCGGGGCTGAGCCGACAGGAGCTGGGCGAGCGGGTGCGTTACTCCAAACACACCGTGGCGTCGGTGGAGCTGGGCAGGCGTATGCCGGATCCGGCGTTCGTGGAGCGGGCGGAGGAGGTGCTGGGCAACACGGGGGCGCTGCGCAGGGCGGCGGAGCACCTGGGTCGGCAACCCGGGCTGGCGGCGTGGTTCAGGCGCTGGGCGCACATGGAGAAGGCGGCCATCACGCTGTACACGTACGAATGCCGGTTGATTCCAGGACTGTTGCAGACAGAAGCCTACGGGCGAACGTTGTTCACGAATCAGCTTCCGCCCCTGGGTGACGAGCAGATCGAGGCGCAGTGGACGGCCCGTGCGGAACGGCAACGGCTGTTACGGGAACGCCCCAACACGGCGTTCAGCTTCATCCTGGAGGAACACCTCTTCCGGCGGCGGACCGGAGGCGAGGCGGTCACGCGGCAGCTTGTCGGCCATTTACTGGAGATGGCGGCGCTGCGGAACATCGAGATCCAGATCATGCCGACGGAACAGGAGTCACACGCAGGGCTGGACGGTCCCATGCAACTGCTGGAAACCCCGGAGAACAAGTGGTTCGCCTACTGCGAGGGCCAGGAAAGCGGCCAGTTCATCGCTGACCCGAAGGTGGTCAGCATGCTCCAGATGCGGTATGCCAGGATGCGCTCACAGGCTCTCACTCTCAAGGACTCGACGAGCCTGTTGCGGCGGATGCAAGGAGACCTATGAGCACCAGCGAACTGGCTTGGTTCAAGAGCAGTTACAGCAGCGGTGGTTCGGGCGACTGCGTAGAGATCGCCCTCACCCCCTCCACCGTGCACGTCCGTGACTCCAAGGACCGGCAGGGACCGCGGATGGCCGTGTCCCCCGCCGTGTGGGGCGACTTCCTCGGCCATCTC
Organism: Streptomyces cadmiisoli; assembly: GCF_003261055.1. Taxonomy (NCBI): domain Bacteria; kingdom Bacillati; phylum Actinomycetota; class Actinomycetes; order Kitasatosporales; family Streptomycetaceae; genus Streptomyces; species Streptomyces cadmiisoli. Next base: position 6,034,075 of record NZ_CP030073.1, on the reverse strand, counting down.
ACGAAGTGACCTACGGGGTCAGCCTGATCACGTTCCAGGACAGCGGCTCCAGGACCGTGGTGAGCCGGCCGTCCCGCAGGACGGTGCCCGTCACCCGGTGCGGAACGACCCGCTCGGGGTCGTCGAGCGTGTTGCGGGCGTCGGGGTCGGCGTCCGCGAGCACGCTGTGCTCGACGACCCCGGTCAGGCCCAGCCCGTTGAGGGTGACGTCGAGCGGCAGCGCCTCGGTCCGGCCGCGGTTGACGGCGAAGACGGTGACCGTGCCGTCCTCGGCGCGCACGGCGGTGGCGTGCAGCAGGTCGGTCTCGCCGTACCTGCGGGTGACGTACGTCGGCGAGTCCACCCGTACGTCGAGGACCTGGCCGCGGCCGTGCCCGGAGGCCTGCGCGAAGGGGAAGAAGGTGGTCTGCCGCCAGGCGGGGCCGCCGGGCTCGGTCATGATCGGCGCGATGACGTTGACCAGTTGGGCGAGGCAGGCGACGGTGACCCGGTCGGCGTGCCGCAGCAGCGCGATCAGCAGCGAGCCGAGGACGACGGCGTCGGTGACGCTGTAGTTGTCCTCCAGCAGGCGCGGGGCCTCCGGCCAGTCGTGCGGATCGGCGGCCCGGGCCTGTTCCTGCGACCGGGACATGTACCAGACGTTCCACTCGTCGAAGGAGAGGTCGATCCGCTTCGTCGACTTCAGGCGGGCACCGACGTGGTCGCAGGTGGCGACGACGCTCTCGATGAAGGCCTCCATGTCCACGGCGGAGGCGAGGAACGAGTCGGTGTCGCCGTCCACGGGTTCGTAGTAGGCGTGCAGGGAGATGTGGTCGACCAGGTCGTACGTCTCCTGGAGCACCGTCGCCTCCCACTGCGCGAAGGTGGGCATGGCCCGGCTCGAGGAGCCGCAGGCGACGAGTTCGACGCCCGGGTCGAGCTGCCGCATGGCGCGGGCGGTCTCGGCGGCGACGCGGCCGTACTCCTCGGCGGTCTTGTGGCCGGTCTGCCAGGGGCCGTCCAGCTCGTTGCCGAGGCACCAGAGCCTGATGCCGAAGGGGTCCTTGTCGCCGTGCGCGACCCGGAGGTCCGACAGCGCGGTGCCCTCGGGATGGTTGGCGTACTCCTGGAGCCGGACGGCCTCGGCCACACCGCGGGTGCCGAGGTTCACGGCCATCATCGGTTCGGCCTCCGGGCCGATCCTGCGCACGAAGCCGATGTACTCGCTGAGCCCGAAGCGGTGGGTCTCCGTGGAGTGCCAGGCGAGGTCGAGTCGGCGGGGGCGGTCCGCGGCCGGTCCGACGGAGTCCTCCCACCGGTGGCCTGAGACGAAGTTGCCGCCGGGGTAGCGGATCACCGTGACGCCCAGTTCGCGGACCAGGTCCAGGACGTCGGTCCGGATGCCGGCCTCGTCGGCCAGGGGGTGGTCCGGTTCGAAGATGCCGGTGTAGACGCAGCGGCCGAGGTGTTCGACGAAGGACCCGAAGAGGCGGGGGCCGGCGGTGCCGACGGTGAAGGCGGGGTCGAGGGTGAAACGTGCGGTGCGCATCTGTTCCTTCCGGGGTGCGGATACTCCTCGGCCGATCTGTTCGGTATTTCGGATGTAGCTCGGAAGCTCGAACGGACCGTAGGATCACGGCGGTTGGGCGTCAATGGGGCCCACACGGCTTTCGACAGGTCGCGGTCGTTCTCGGTTGAACAACGGTCGCGGGATCGCATGACGCGGGCAGTTCCGTCCGCGTAGTCTCGAACAGCCCGCCGTACGGCGGCGAGAGGGGGTGCCATGGACTTCGCGGCGCTACGACGACGGCGGCGCGGCCCGCGCATGCGCACCCTCGCCGCCGAACTCGGCACCGCGCTGCGGGCCCGCCCGCGTCCCCCCGCCGACGCCCGCGAACTGTGCCGCGCACTGTGCGAGGCGATGGCCGCGCGCCGCGGCGGACGCCCCGTGGAGCTGCGCTTCGAACGCTTCCCCGACGAGATCGAAGTGACCGGTCTGTGGGTGGAGTTCCAGGACTTCGACCTCGTCATCGTCGAGGAACGCGCCGAGGCCGTGCAGCAACTGGTCATCCTCGGACACGAGTTGTGGCATCTGCACGCCGGGCACGGTCACCGGCAGGCCGTCGGCTCGGCCGCGGCCCACGCCCTCGCGGAGCGGCCCGGCTGGAAGGGCCCGGCGCTGGCCGCAGCCGCCCGCAACGGCTCCCGGCGCCGGGAGGAGTCCGAGGCCGAGGAGTTCGGCCACCGGCTGGCCGCGCAGTTCCGGCCCCTGCTGTCCCAGGGCGGGGGCGGCCGCGAGGAGTTGGGGCCGGTGCAGCGGTCGCTGGGCTACCGCGGACGCGGCGGGGCGGCGCCGTGACCCGGGTCCTCGCACTGGACCCTGCCGGGCTCCTCGACAAGGTGTACATCTCCTTCTGGATCCCGACCGTGGTGCTGACGGCCGCCCTGGCCATCAAGCTGCCCACCATCGTCCGGCTGTGGCGGGACCCGCTGCTGCGCGCGGTCGGCGGCCTGCTGCTGCTCGCCTGCGCCGTGTTCGTCTTCGTGGCGCCGTCCACCATCGCCTGGACCAACCGCGTCACCGGAGTGCCCAACATCTCCGCGCCCTGGTGCTACTCCCTGCTCACCGCGTTCTGCGCGTCCTGCCTGCTGCTGATCATCGCCTGGCGCAACGGGCTGTCCGAGCGCTCCGCCGAGGCCCGCCGGGCGATGCGCTGGGTCGTCGGCACCTACACGGGCGTCATCGTCGCGCTGTGGGTGCTGTTCTTCCTGGCCGACGTGCCCGAGGAGCGGCTGCGCGACCTCGACACGTACTACGCCAACACCCCCTTCATGCGCGAGGAGATAGTCCTCTATCTGCTCGCGCACTGCGTGGCCGTCCTGATCACGTCCAAGCTGATCTGGGAGTGGGTGCGCACCGACGGACTGGACGCCTGGCTGCGCTGGGGGCTGAAGTTCCTCGGCGTCGGCTACGGACTGAACCTGATCTTCGACGCGTCCAAGCTCACCGCCGTGGCGGCCCGCTGGACCGGCCACGACCTGGACTGGCTGAGCACCGACCTGGCGCCGCCGGTGGCCTGTCTGTCCGCGATCCTGATCGCGGTCGGCTTCATCCTGCCGCACGCCGGCCAGTACCTGCACGGCCGCTGGCGGGTCCGGCTCGCCCATCACCGGCTCCGCCCGCTGTACGTGCTGATGCGCCGGGTCAACGGCTCCGGCGCGCCCTGCATCCTGCGCGCCAACCCCGAACTGCGGCTGATCCGCCGCGAGACGTTCATCCGCGACGTGCTGCTCCCGCTGGCCCGGCATCTCGACGAGGATCTGCGGAGCCGGTCCTACGAGGCGGCGCTCGGTCTCGGTCACCCGCCCGGCCGGGCCAAGGCGCTGGCGGCGGCCGTCGCCGTCCGGGACGCCGTCGACACCGGCCGGCAGGCACCGGACGGAGACGGCGGCGGGAACCCCGACCCCACGGATCTGCTCCAGGACATCGGGGCGCTGTCCCGAGCCCTCCGTCACCCCGACGTCATCGACGCGGTCCGCGCCCGGGCCGCCGCACCCGTAGAGAGCGTGTCCGTACATGAGTGAACGCACCGCCACCGCTGTCGTCCTCGGCGGTTCCCTCGCCGGCATGCTCGCGGCCCGCGCCCTGGCCGGCACCGTCGGCCGGGTCGTCGTCGTGGAGCGCGACACGCTGCCCACCGGGCCGGACGCGCGCCGGGGACTGCCGCAGGCGCGCCATGTGCACCAGCTGTGGTCGGGTGGGGCACTGGCCCTGGAGGACCTGCTGCCGGGGATCATCGAGCGGCTCACCGGCGCCGGGGCGCACCGGCAGCGCGTCACCACCGACATGGTGATGCTGTCGGCGCAGGGCTGGTTCCGGCGCTGGGCGCAGTCCCACTTCATGCTGCTGTGCACCCGGGACCTGCTGGACGCGACGGTGCGGGCGCAGGTGCTGGCCGACGAGCGGATCGAACTGCTCGACGCGACGGAGGTGCTGTCGCTGTGCGGCACGGACACCGCCGTCACCGGAGTGCGGATCCGGCGGACGGACGGCACCGAGAGCACACTGACGGCCGGCCTGGTCGTGGACGCGACGGGACGCGCCTCGCGGATGCCGCGCTGGCTGACGGAGTTCGGGCTGCCCGAGCCGGAGCGGCGGGAGGTGGACGCCGGGCTGGTGTACGCGAGCCGGCTCTACCGGGCGCCGGAGGAGGCCCGCGACGGCTTCCCCGTCGTCAACGTGCAGGCGGACCCGCGCACCGGCCGGCCGGGACGCGGGGGTGTGCTCCTGCCGGTCGAGGACGGGCAGTGGCTCGTCACCCTGCACGGCACCCGGGGCGGCGAACCGGCCTCCGACACGGCCGACTTCGAGCGGTACGCGCGCGAGGAGCTGCGGCATCCGGTCGTCGCGGACCTGATCGGGCGGGCCGAGCCGCTCGGCGACGTGGCGTTCACCCGGATGACGGTCAACCGGCGGCACTACTACGAGCGCATGCCGGCGTGGCCGGAGAACCTGGTGGTGCTGGGGGACGCACTCGCCGCGTTCAACCCCGTGTACGGGCACGGCATGTCCGTGGCCGCGCAGGGCGCCGTGGCCCTGCGCGACGTCGTGGTGCGCCGCGGATGGGGCTCCCCCGGGCTGGCGCGGCGGGCCCAGCGGGCGATGGCCCGGCCGGTGGCTGCGGCCTGGGACCTCGCGATCGGGCAGGACGTGTTCTGTCCGGGGGCGACCCGGACGGGGCCGACGCTGCGGGAGCGGCTCGCCGCGGCGTACGTGAACCGGCTCCTGTACACCGCCACCGGCAACGGCCGTGTGGCCCGGAAGGTGACCGACGTCATGTCCCTGGAGCGGGGGGCGGAGGTGCTGCTGGCTCCGGGGATGCTGCTGGCGGCGGCGGTGGGACCGCTCCGCCCGCCGCTGAACGAGGTGCCGCTGACGGCCGAGGAGCTCAAGGCGGCGGGGTTGTCGTAGCCCGCCGGACGGCCGACAGGCCAGCCCCCTGGACGACGGCACACGGGAGGGCCGCCACGGCGCCGGCGTGCGGCGCCGCGACGGCCTCGGCGATCCCCTACCCGGCGAACGCCGGCTGTGCCAGCCCCTTGCCCGCCCCCGGCACCACCAGGACGGAACCCGCCAGCGGATCGGGCGCCGTGAGGCCCACCCGGGCGGTGGTGACGTACAGGTCCGTCAGGTCGGGTCCGCCGAACGCGCAGGCCGTGCCCCTGGGCGTGGGCAGGCCGATCACCCGGTCCAGTCGGCCGTCCGGCGTGTAGCGGCGTACGGCCGCCCCGTCCCACAGCGCCACCCACACGCAGCCGTCCGCGTCGACCGTCAGACCGTCGGGGTAGCCGGCGCCGTCCTCGATCCGCGCGAGGGTGCGCCGGTTGGTGACCCGGCCGTCCCGGTGGTCGAAGACGTCGACGCGGCGGGTCGGTGAGTCGACGTAGTACATCAGGCGTCCGTCGGGGCTCCAGCCCGTGCCGTTGCTGACCGTCACGTCGTCCAGGACCGGGACCACCGAGCCGTCGGCGGACACGCGGGACAGGGTGCCGCCGCCCGGGGTCTCGTCGTAGTGCATCGTCCCCGCCCACAGCGAGCCGTCGGGGGCGACGGCGGCGTCGTTGGCGCGGCGGCCGGGCACGGGGTCGTGGTGCAGCCAGCAAAAGGAGCCGTCCGGGTCGAGCAGTGCCACTCCGTCGCGGAGGTTGAGGACCAGTCCGGAGCCGGTGCGCGGTTTGGCCGCGCCGATGTGCTGAGGGGTCGTACGGACCGTCCGGCGGCCGGTCGCGGGGTCGTAGGTGTGCAGCCGGGAGCCCAATATGTCGATCCAGATCAGCCTGGCCGCCACCGGGTCCCACGTCGGGCCCTCACCGAGGGTCGCCTCGGCGCGCACCGCCACTTCGTACTTCATGCCGCGCTCCGGTGGCCGAGACGTTCGGACAGTTCGGCGGCGCCCTTCGCGGCGAGCTGCTCCAGTTCGGCGCGGCGCTCGTCGCTCCATCGGATCATGGGCACCGAGATGGACAGCGCGGCCACCACCCGGCCGGTGCGGTCCCGGACCGGCGCGGCCACACAGCTCACGTCGGGATTGGACTCGCGGCTCTCCACCGCGATCCCCCGCTCGCGGATGCCGGTCAGCGCCTCGCGCAGGGCCACCGGGTCGGTCACGCTGTTCGGGGTCATCGCGACCAGCTCCGCACCGTCCGGGATGCGCGCGGCCAGCTCCGGCTCGGGCAGCGAGGCGAGCAGCATCTTGCCGACGGACGTGCAGTGCGCGGGCAGCCGGCGGCCGGCCGCGGAGACCATCCGCACCGCGTGCGTGGAGTCCACCTTGGCGATGTAGATGACGTCGGTGCCCTCCAGGATCGCCACGTGCACGGTCTCGTCGCAGGTCTCGGCGACGGACCGGGCGACCTGCTGGCCCTCGGCGGCGAGGTCGAGCTGCTCGGCGTAGCGGCTGCCGAGCTGGTACGGGCGCACGCCGAGGCGGTAGCGCCCCGGCTGGCCCGGCACCTGGACGATGTACGACCTGGCGGCGAGCGTGGTGACCAGCTCGTGCACGGTCGTGCGCGGCAGCTGGAGCCTGCGCACGATGTCGGGGGCGGAGAGCGTGCCGTCTCCGTCGAGAAAGAGCTCCAGGATGTCGAGAGCCCGGGTCACGGCTGGTACGAGGCGTCCCACGGCCGGCCCCCTCCCTTGCGTGTGAGACTTGCGTCTGAGGCGTCTGTCCGAGGCTGTGTCCGTCCCAGCCTCGTTCGATATTTCAACTGCCGATCGGAATGGCGAACACAGGCTACTCATGGAGCCTTTGCCCGGGCAATGCCCTGCGCTGGTCGGATACGCACCGGGCGCGCTCGTTCCGCTCACGGACGCGCGCCCGTCGCACTCCAATCCGCGCGCGGACGCGCGGCCGGCACACTCCACTCCGCGCACGGACGCGCGGCCGGGGGGCTCACGCCGCGTGCGCTGGCGCCCGCACGCTACCCTCACCCCACGCACGCGGACGCCCGCACTCCGCTCGTCCCGACGCCTCGTGCTCGGCCCGCCCGCGGCGGGGCCGGGGCGCGCCGGCCGGGTCCGTTCAGGTACGGACCCGGCCGAACTCGCCGCGCAGGCGCCGGGCCCGCAGCACCAGTTCCAGCTCGAACCGGCGGTCGGGGTCGTCGATCTCGTCCCCCCACAGCTGCCGGATCTGCCGCAGCCGGTAGCGGACGGTCTGCGGATGCACACCGAGCCGAGCGGCCACCTCCGGCGCACCGCCGCGGGTCTCCAGCCACGCCAGCAGCGTCTCCGCGAGCCGCCGCCCGTGGGTGGGCCCGCAGTGCGCGAGCGGGGCGAGGCATCTGAGGGCCAGGTCGTCGATCAGCTCCTCCGGCTGGAGCAGGACGAGGGCCTCGGTGTGCTCGGTGCAGAACAGCACCTCGCCGGCGGGCAGCAGACGCCGCTCCATCAGGTGCACGGCGGCCTCGGCCCAGCGCAGCGACTTGGCGGCGTGGGCGAGCGGCACGGGCGGTCCGATCGCGCCGGACCAGCCGCCGAGCGCCCGCTGCAGCAGTTCCTGCCGGCCCGCGGCGTCCGGCTCGGGCACGACCATGCGCGGCTGCTCGTACTCCAGGTCCAGCAGCACGCCCTGCCCGACCGCGGGTGCCAGCGCCTCGCGGGCCGGGCGCAGCAGCACCCCGACGGCGACCCGTTCGGGCAGCGCCCAGCCGATCCGGGCGGCCCGTTCGGAGAGGGCGTCGGCGGGGTCGCTGCGGTGCCGCTCGGCGAGCAGCAGCTCCATGAGGCGGCGTTGCAGGCGCAGGCGTTCCCCTGCCTGCCGGGCCGCGGCCTCGGCGTAGCCGCGCACGGACTGGTCGACCAGGCCGTCGAGGTACTCGTAGCCGGCGTCGACGAGTTCGTACATCGCCGGCGGCGGGATCTCCACCCGCTGCCCGATGTCGGCGAAGCGGCGCCAGGCCAGCCGGACGCCCATCCGGTAGATCGCCTGGAGGGAGTCCAGGGTGCGGCCGTTGTAGCCCTCGCCGCGGCCGAAGTCCTGGAAGACGCCGGGCGGCACGGTGGGGCGGCCGGAGGAGTAGTCGGCCTGCTCCAGGTGCTGTACGAAGGCCTCTATCGCGCGGCGGATGCCGACGAGCGCCATCGGCTCGCCGTTCTCGTCGAGGACGACGGGCAGGTGCGGGTACTCGCGGCGGATCTCGCGCAGGATCTCCTCGGCGAGCGCGGGCGCCTCGGCCATGGCGATCGCCGCGAACCGGCGCACCTGGAGCCGGGGCACCTCGTGCCAGGCGGAGCGGGTGGTGACCGTTGCCGGGCGGGCCGCCACGGTCAGCTCCCCTGGCCCGCTTGCTCGTATGTGATCAGGGGTGTGTTGGGCTGGTCGGGCGTCGCTTCGAGCAGCGCGACGATGCCGAGCGCGGTGACCACCGCGAGGGCGGCGGCCACGACGACGGTCACGGTGGCGGCGATCAGTCTGGACATGCGGGGTCAGCCTCTCTCGTCCAGAGTCCGGAGGTCGTCCCACCCCGGCGCCCCACCCGTGCCGGTCCCCGCCCAGTGTCGACAGGCCCGTCACGCGGCGTCAAGGGGCCGGTATCGGCCCGGGCTCACTTTGTGACGTGACGTCAGGTACAACAAGGCCCGAAATTGTCACGCCGGTGAGTAGCCGTGGCGAACGGCTCGGCGAAAACTGTCCACCCCACCCCGAGCACAACCCGTCCACAGCCCCCGCTCAGGACAAGCACAGAGAACGATCCCTCCCCCACGCTGAGTTCCGCACCCCGAGACGAGTTGGAGCGCCCATGCCCCAGCACGTACCGCCGCCGCTGCGCACCGCTCTCCCCCGGCCGCAGCAGCACTCTTCGGTGCTCCCCCCACCCCCGCGCCGAATCGTTTTCCTTGCCCATCGCGACCTCGGCAATCCGGCCGCGGGCGGTTCCGAACTGCTCGTCGACCGGCTGGCCGAGGGCCTGACCGGACTGGGCCACCAGGTCACCCTGCTGTGCGGCGGCCCCGCGTCGTACCGCGACTACCGGGTCGTCTCGGCGGGCGGCGCCTACGGTCACTATCTGCGCGCCCGCTCCGCCTTCGCCCGCCAGGTCGGCGACTGCGACCTGCTGGTGGAGGTGTGCAACGGCATGCCGTACCTGGCGCCGCTGTGGCATCACGGCCCCACCCTGTGCCTGGTCAACCATGTGCACACGGACCTGTGGAGGATGCGCTTCGGCGGGCCGCTCGCGCCGGCCGCCCGGCTCGGCCGGAGAATCGAGCACTGGGCGCTGACCGAGGCGCAGCAGCACAGCCTGCTGGTGGCCGTCTCCCCGTCCACGGCCCACGCCCTGCGCGCGATCGGCGTGGCACGCGAACGCATCCGGGTCGTGCACAACGGTGTGGAGGAACCCGGCCCCCGCGCCGACCGCTCGCCCGAGCCGCTGTTCGTGGCGGTGGGCCGGCTGGTCGAGTACAAGCGCGTCGATCTGCTGCTGCGGCTGTGGGAGCGGGTCAGACCGGTCACCGGCGGCCGGCTGGTGATCGTCGGCGACGGCCCGGAGCGGGAGCGGCTGGAACGGCTCGCGGGCCCGGACGTGGAGTTCACCGGTCATGTCCCGGACGTCGAGAAGCACCGTCTGCTGTGCGCGGCCTGGCTGCTGCTGCACCCCTCGGCGGTGGAGGGCTGGGGGCTGGTCGTGACCGAGGCGGCCACCCGTGAGACACCGACGATCGCCTTCGACGTGCCCGGCCTGCGGGACTCCGTGGTCGACGGCGAGACCGGCGTGCTCGCCGTCGGGGAGTCCTCCTTCGCGGCGGCCTGGTGCACCCTGGCCCTGTCCGGGCACCGCCGCGAACTCATGGGCAAGGCCGCCCGGGAACGGGCCGCCCGCTACCGCTGGGACCGCACCGTCCGGCAGTTCCGGGCGGTGGCCGCCGAGGCGGTGAGGGGCTGGGAGCCATGACCGCGGCTGCCGGTGGCGGCCGGGGGCGCGCGGAGCCCGGCCGCGGTCCGCGCGACCCGTCGTTCCGCCGCTCCCTCACCCTCTTCCGCGCCTTCCTGCACGAGCAGGACGACCCCGACGCGTGCTACGCGCTGCTCGCCCGGGACGCCGCCGACCAGGTCGAGGCCTACGACGGCCCGCTGGCCGGCCGCACCGTGGTCGACGTCGGCGGCGGCAGCGGCCATTTCACCGAGGAGTTCCGGCGCCGCGGCGCCCAGGCCCACCTCTTCGAACCGGACGTGCGGGAGCTGGGCGAGAAGCCGCCGGACGGCACGGTGATCGCCGACGGCTATCTGCTGCCGCTGTACGACGGGGTCGCGGACGTCACGTTCTCCTCCAACGTGCTGGAGCACGTGGCCGATCCGCAGACGTTCCTGAGCGAGCTGGCCCGGGTCACCCGGCCCGGCGGGCTGATCTATGTGTCGTTCACCAACTGGCTGTCCCCGTGGGGCGGCCACGAGTGGGCGCCCTGGCACTACTTCGGCGCCGAGCGGGCCCGCGCCCGCTACCGGCGCCGTACCGGCAAGGAAGCCAAGCACACCCTCGGCGAGAACCTCTTCGCCGTGCACATCGGCCCCACCCTGCGGCAGGTGCGCGCCCGCGACGACGTCACGGTCGTCTCGGCGCGTTCCCGCTACTGGCCGTTCCTCACCGAGGCCGTCGTCAAGGTCCCCGGCATCCGTGAGCTGGCCACCTGGAACCTCCTCCTCATCCTCCGGCGGTGTTCCCCATGACGACCACGGTCCAGGCTCCTCCCCCGGCAGCCGTCCCCACCACCGCGACCACCGCGGGCCCCCCGGAGGGCCCGCGGTCGCGGCGCTGGCTGCTGGGGTTCTGGGCCGTGGTCCTCACGCTGTTCCTGGCCGTGCAGCCCGGCCGGCAGACCTTCGACACCAAGCTGGGCGTGACCGTCGACCCGGGGCGGTTCCTCTCCGACCTGGGCGGGCTGTGGCACGACCGGGCCGGCTTCGGCGGCATCCAGGACCAGTACATCGGCTACGTGTGGCCGATGCTGCCGTTCCACTGGCTCGGCGGCGCGGCCGGCCTGCCGGTGTGGCTGACCCAGCGGCTGTGGCTGTCGCTGGTGGTGACCGTCGCCTTCTGGGGCGCCCTGCGGCTGGCCGAGCGGCTGGGCGTCGGCAGCGGCGCCTCCCGGCTGACGGCCGCGGTCGCGTACTCCCTGTGGCCGGTGTTCACCACCGTCGTCGGCTCGACGTCGGCCGCCGCGCTGCCCGGCGCGTTCCTGCCGTGGGTACTGCTGCCGCTGGCCGACGAGCGCCGCAGCGCCCGGATCGCCGCCCTGCGCTCGGCGCTGATCGTGCCGTTCATGGGGGGTGTGAACGCGGCCTCCACGCTGGCCTCCCTGCTGCCGGTGGGCCTGTACCTGCTGTCCCGCCCGCCCGGGCCGCGGCAGCGCAAGCTGATCGCCTGGTGGGTGCCCGGCGTGCTGGTGGCGACCGCCTGGTGGTGGATCCCGCTGCTGCTGCTCGGCGCGTACGGGGAGAACTTCCTGCCCTACATCGAGAGTTCGCAGACCACGACGGCCACCATGTCGGCGACGGAGGCCCTGCGCGGCGCCGGCAACTGGGTGGCGTACCTGCACTTCGGGGAGGCGTGGCTGCCCGCGGGCTGGACGGTGGCCACCTCGGTACCGGTGATCGTCTGCTCGGCGTTCGCGGCCGCGCTGGGCCTCGCGGGACTGGCCCGCCGGGACCTGCCCGAGCGCCGGTGGCTGGTGCTGACCGCGCTGACGGCGGCGCTGATCCTGCTGGCCGGGTACGGCGGGACGTTCGGCGGTCCCTTCCACGAGACCGTGCAGGACTGGCTGAACGGCTGGCTGGCGCCGTTCCGCAACATCTACAAGTTCCAGACGGGACTGGCGCTCGCCCTGGTGCTGGGCCTGGCCCATCTGGTCGCCGTGGCGGCCGAGCCGCGCGGCGCGCGCCCGCTGCCGGGCCGCCGCTTCGCCGCGCTGATCGCGGCCGTGCTGGTCCTGCCGGGCCTGCTGTGGCCGTACCTCAACGGGTCCGTCCTCAACCCGGGTTCGTTCCGGGAGCTGCCCAAGTACTGGCAGGCCACGGCGGACTGGCTGGAGAAGTACTCCCCCGACTCACGTGCCCTGGTCGTCCCGGCGACCGCGCACGGCATCCACACCTGGGGCTCCACCATCGACCAGCCGCTGGACGTGCTGGCCGACTCCCGCTGGGCCCAGCGCGACTACGTCCCCTTCGGCACGCCCGGCAACCGGCGCGCCATGGACGCGGTCGAACAGGCGCTGCTGACCGGCGCCGAGGTCCCGGGCCTCGCGGACTTCCTGAGCCGCGCCGGGATCCACTACGTCGTCGTCCGCAACGACCTCGACCCCGACCAGATCGGGGCCGTCCCGACCACGACCGTCAAGCGCACCCTGGAGCAGTCCGGCTACGAGCGGGTGACCGGCCTCGGCCCGGTCATGACCGGCGGGCGGATCGCCGACGACGCCCCGCTCCAGGTGGAGGGCCTGTATCCGCGCCAGCGGGCGGTGGAGATCTACCGGCCGCTCACCGAGGACGTGCCGCGGCCCGGCCAGGCCTCGCTGTACCCGGTGGCCGAAACGGCCGTGGTCTCCGGCGGCCCGGAGTCGCTGCTGCCGGTCGCCGCCGCGCTGCGCGGCCGGGCGACCGTCCTGGCCGGCGACAACCACCCCGGGCTCGGCTCCCCGCAGCTCCAGGTCACCGGCGACGGACTGCGCCGCGCCGACACCCGGTTCGGGCTGGTCAACGCCAACACCTCGTACACGTACACCCGTGACGAGCGCAACGCCCCGGACGCCCACCAGGACGCGGGCGAGCCGCCGCACCAGATCCTGCCGGTGACCGGCACCCGCCACCAGACCGTGGCCGAACTGCGCGGCGCCCGCTCGGTGACCGCGTCCTCCTACGGCAGCTGGTTCTTCCATCTGCCGCAGTTCGACCCGGTGGGCGCCTTCGACGGCAATCCGGACACCGCGTGGACGGAGGGCTCGGCCGACTCGCCCGACGGGCAGTGGCTGCGCATCGCCTTCACCGGCGACTACGACATGCCGTCGTCGTTCCGGGTCACGCCGCTGCCGCAGGAGAGCGTCCGGTCGGCGCCGACCCGGGTGCGGGTGGAGACCGAACGGGGCTCCGTCACCAGCTTCCTCCAACCGAACGGCATGACGCAGCGCGTCAAGGCACCCGCCGGCGAGACCGGCTGGATGCGGCTGACCATCGTCGACTCGGTGGAGCGCCGCTCCGGTCTGCTCGGTGCCGGCTTCAGCGAGATCACCCTGCCGGACGTGCAGGTGACACGGCTGCTGCGGCTGCCGGCGGACGCCGAACCCGCGGCGAACGAACTCATCTCGCTGCACCGCGCCGCCGACCCCACCGGGCTCTCCCCGACCGGCACCGAGGCGGGCCTGCACCGCCGCTTCACCACGGACACGGCGGGCCGTTACGAGGTGGCGGCGAGCGCGGTCGCGGTCCCCGGCGAGGAACTCGACCGGCTGCTCTACGAGATCGCGCCCGACCAGCGGGACCGCATCACCGCGACCGCCGACTCCACGGCCCGGCTCGGCGCGGGCCTGTCCGCGCGCAACCTCACCGACGGCGATCTGACCACCGCGTGGGTCGCCGGCGCCCGCCCGACGGTCCATCTGCGCTGGGAGGGCAAGCAGCCGGTGGGCGAACTGGTGCTGGCCGCGGCCGGCGGCCTGTCCGCCCGGCCCACCGAGGTGCGGATCAGCTCCCCCGACGGCGCGACGCTCGCGGGCGTCGACGACAACGGCTGGGTCCGCTTCCCGCCGATCACCACCGACCGCCTCGACATCACGGTCACCGAGACCGCCCCGCTCACCCTGCACAACCCGGTCGTCGACGAGGACCTGAACCTCCCGGTCGGCCTCACCGAGGCCTATCTGCCGGCCCTCGACGCCTACCGCACCCCGCAGCCGGACCCCGACCGGACCTTCTCGCTGCCGTGCGGGCAGGGGCCGGTGCTGGCGGTGGACGGGGAGCTGTACCGGACCGGTGTGCGCGGGACGGTGCGGGACCTGGTGGAACGCCGGCCGGTGAAGGTGTCGCTGTGCCCGGCGGACGGTCCGGAGGCGGACGGTCTGGAGCTGGCCCGGGGCGCGCACCGCGTCGAGGCGGGCGACGCGGGCCCCCTGGTCGTCACCGGCGTCACCCTCACCCGGGGCACGGTGACCGAGCCGCTCGCCGCCGACCGTGACCTGGAGATCCGGGACTGGCTCGGTGACCGCCGCGAGGTCGCGGTCGGTCCGGGCGCCGCGTCGTACCTGACGACCTACCAGAACTTCAACGACGGCTGGCGGGCCACGCTGAACGGCCGGGAGCTGACCTCGGTCCGGCTGGACGGCTGGCAGCAGGGCTGGCGGATCCCGGCCGGGGTGAGCGGCACGGTCCGGCTGGCCTACGAGCCGTCGACCACGTACGACGCGGGTCTGATCGGCAGCGGCGTCGGCGTGGCGGGACTGGTGGCCCTGGTCCTGTGGCGGCGGCGCGCCCCCAACCCCGACGCGCCGCAGCCGGTGCCCGCCCCGCCCGGTCCGTGGCTCGGCACGGTGGCGCTGACGGTCGTCGGAGTCGTGATCGCGGGCTGGTTCGCGCTGCTGGTGCCGGCGCTCGCGGTGCTGGCCCACCGGCGGCACGCCCTGCTCGTCCCGATCGCGTTCGTGGCGCTCGCCGGCGCGGGTGTCGCCGCGGCGGCGGGCGCCGGCCGGCCGGTGGCGGACGGCGCGGGGGCGTTCGGGCCGGTGGCCCAGCTGCTGGCGCTGATCGGGCTGTTCGCCGCGCTGGTGAGCACCCGCGGGCGCCGGGCCCCGGACCCTGCGGCGGAGCCGGACCCGGAGGCACCCACGCGACCGCTGCCGCGCCGGCGGCGCGGTGAGAGCGGGCCGCCGCCGCGGCCCGCCGCGGGCCCGACCGTCTCCGCGCGCGGCCCCGGCGGACCGTCGCTCGACAAGGGGGAGGCGGACCGGCCGTGACCGCGATCGACCAGCCGGCCCGTCCGGCGCCGGACGGGCCGCCGGTGCGCATCCCGTTCCCGGTCGTGGACGAGGTGGCCCGGCACTGCCTCCAGGACGAGGAACCGGAGACGGTCCACATCGAGGTCCACCTCCCCGGCAGCCTCGACCCCGACCGGCTGCGCCGGGCCTTCCACCGGGCGCTCCTGCGCCACCCCCGGATCCTGATGCGGGAGGCTCCGGGGCGGTGGTACCGGCGGCGCTACGAGTGGGAACTGACCGCGGAGCCGGACGTGGAGGCCGTGAGCTTCCCGCCGCCGGGCCGCAACGCGCTGCGCGACGCCCGGACCAGGTCGCTGACCCAGGCACCGCCGCTGTCCGCGTCCCCGCCGATCCGGCTGGAGGCGGTGCCGGCGCGCACCGGCAGCGTCCTGTTCCTCACCATCAACCACACCGCCCTGGACGGCCCGGCGTGCCTGCGGGTCCTCGCCACCGCGGCGGAGCTGTACGGCGGCCGGGACAACTCCCCGGCCGCACCCCCCGTACGCGCTCCGTCCGCGTCCGCGCCCGACCCCGCGGACACACCGTCCAACTGGCGGCCGCCCGCGCGGGTCGCCCCGGGCAGGCCCGAGCCCTCCCCCGGCAACGGACTGATCGTCACGGAGCTGTCCCTCCCGCGGCGGCCCGAGGGCGCCCCGTACACGGTCAACGACCAGCTGATGGTCGCCACCGCCCTGACGATCGCCCACTGGAACCGGGAGCACGGCGTCCGGCCGCGCCCGCTGCGCGTCACCATGCCGGTGGACGACCGTCCGCGCGACGCGACCATGCCCATCGGCAACGGCACCCGGCTGGTCGAGGTCCCGTTCTCCCCGCACGAGTTGACCACGGACGACATGCCGGCGCTGCTGGGCCGCACCGCGCTGCGCACCCGCGCCCTGAAGTCCCTCACCCGCCCCCAGCTCGGCCACGGCGCGGCCCTGCTCACGGCGCCGGTGGTGCCGGTCCCGTGGCGGGCCGCGGTCACCCGCGGGCTGCGCCGGGCGGCGGCGCCGTGGACGTCGACCACGCTGCTGAGCAACATCGGCCGTATCCCGTACCCCCTGGACTTCGGCGCGGAGGCCGGCCGCGCCACGGCGGTGTGGTTCTCCGCCCCGGCCCGTATGCCGCGCGGCCTCACGCTCACCACCGCCTCCACGGCGGGCCGGCTGCACCTGGCGCTGCGCTGGTCGCGCACCCTGCTCGGCCACGGCGACGGCGCCCACCTGCGGGACCTGTTCGAGCACCATCTGCACACCACGGAGGTCACCCGATGACCACCACCACGTCCCCCGGCGACCTGCGGGACTTCTACGAGGACCCGGCCGTCCCCGTCGCCTCCGGCACCCCCCGCAGCCTGCGGCAGGCCCGCATGCTGGCCGCGGCCCTCGGCACCGGCACCGCCCGCACCGTCGTCGACATCGGCTGCGGCGACGGCACGGCGGCCGCCACCGCCGCCCCGCTGCTGTCCGGGCACCGCATCATCGGCGTCGACTGGTCGCAGGACGCCCTGACCCGTGCCCGCACCCGGCTGCCGTACGCGGTCCGCGGCGAACTCACCGGCGGCGGCCTGCCGTTGCGTTCGGAGTCGGCCGACGCCGTCCTGTTCAGCGAGGTCGTCGAGCACCTCGTCGACCCGGACGCCGCCCTGGACGAGATCCGCCGCGTGCTGCGCCCGGGAGGCCATCTGATGCTGTCCACCCCGAACCTGGCCGCCTGGTACAACCGCGCCCTGCTGCTGGCCGGGGTGCAGCCGGTCTTCTCCGAGGTGAGCCTGCGCGCGATCCACGGACGCCCCGGCCGGGAGGTCGTCGGGCACCTGCGGCTGTACACCGCCCGCGCGCTGCGGGCGTTCGTCGCCGCGGCCGGCTTCGAGGTGGTGCGGCTGGCGGGGGCGCCGTTCCACGGGGTGCCGCGTGCGCTGCGGCCGCTGGACCGGCTGGCGTGTGCCAGACCACCGCTCGCGTCCATCCTGCTGCTGCACGCGCGAAGGTCGTAGGCCGTGTGGTGGGGAGTGGCCGCGGCCCTGCTCGCGAACGTGCTGTACAGCAGCGGGTTCGTCCTGGAGAAGCGGGCGCTGGCCGCCCTGCCGGAGGTCACGGTCCGCCGTCCGGGCCGGCTGCTGCGCCTGGTGCTCGGCAGCCCGCTGTGGATCGGCGGCTCACTCGCCCTCGCGGCCGGGTTCGCCGCCCAGCTCGTCGTCTACCGCACCCTGCCGATCGCCGCCGCGCAGGGCATCTTCGTCTCCGGCCTGGTGCTGCTGGTGCTGCTCTCCGCCCGGCTGCTGGGCGAGGAGACCAGCGGGCGCGAGCGGTACGCGCTGGCCGCGATCCTCGCCGCCCTGCTGATGGTCGTGCTGTCCCTGGACGAGGGCACCGAGACCGTCGGCCGGGCCGCCCCCTACCCGCTGGTGCTGCTGCTGTGCGTGCCGTCGCTGGCGTCCGGCGTGTGGCTGTACCGCGCCGCGGAGCGCCGCGCCCTGCGCCGCCACCGGCTGCCGACCACCGGTGTCGAGTACGGGGTGGCGGTGGGCCTGCTCTACGGCGTCAGTTCGCTGGCGATCAAGGGCGTCTCCGGCTACTGGACGTCGGCCGCCAGCGCGGGCGGCGCCCTCCTGGACGTCCTGCGCTCGCCGTACCCGTACCTCCTGCTGTTCACCGGCGCGTTCGGTCTGGTGATGTCGCAGGCGGCGCTGCAACGCTGCCGGGCCTCGCTGATCGTGCCGGTGTGCACGACGGTCACCTGCCTGTACACGGCGGTGCTCGGCACGCTGTCGTTCGGCGAGGCCCTGCCCGACCACCCGCTGCGGATGGCGCTGCGGCTGGCCGGCACCGCGCTGGCGGTCGGCGTGCTGCTGACCATGCCGAAGCACGACTCGGCACCCCGACAACCCGCACCCGCGAAGGAGTTGACACCCCCATGACCCCCGACGACCCGCTGCTGAGGATCCTGGCGTGCCCGCTCGACAAGGGCCCGCTGCATCTGCTGCCGCCGGACGAGTCCGTGGCGTCGGCGGAGATCCTGTACAACCCGCGGCTGCGCCGCCGCTACCCGATCGTGGACGGCATCCCGCAACTGCTGCCGTCGTCCGGGGAGCAGGTCTCCGAGGACGAGCACGAGGAACTGCTCAAACGGATGGTGCCGTGACCACGCTCGCCGCCCGGGTCGCCCGCTTCCTGCCCGCCCGGCTGGTGGCCGCGGCCGCCCGCGCGGTGTACCCCCGCTTCGAACCGGAGCTGGCCCGGCTCGCCGACTTCTGCCCGCCCGGCTGCGGCACCGCCGTCGACGTCGGCGGCTGGTACGGCCCGTGGACCCGCAGGCTGAGCGCCCGCTCCCGGCGGGTGGTGACCGTCGAACCGGTCCCGCACCTGGCGCGGCTGCTCTCCGCCACGGCCCCGGCGAACGTCCGGGTGGTCCGGGCCGCCGCCTCGGACCGCCCCGGCACGGCCCGCCTGTGGCTGCCCCCGGGGGACACCGGCGAGCGGGGCGTCTCCTCCCTGCTGCGGCGGGACATCCACGCCCGCTCGGTGGAGGTCCCCTGCGTGGCCCTGGACGACCTCGGCCTCACGGACGTCGGCTTCGTCAAGGTCGACGTCGACGGCAGCGAACTGGCCGTGCTGCGCGGCGCGACCGGACTGCTGGCCCGCGACCGGCCGGCCCTGCTGGTGGAACTGGAGACCCGGATCCAGCCGATCGCCCCGGCCGTGACGTATCTGTCGCTCCTCGGCTACACGGGCTGGGTGCTGCCCGGCTCGGCCTGGGTCCCGCTCGGCGACTTCCCGCTGGAGGCCCACCAGGCGGCCACCTCGCACGTCGCCTCGCACGGCCTGCTGCGCCGGGTGCTCCCGCTGCGCGACCGTCCCCGCTACGTCAACTCCGTCCTCTTCCTGCCGGACGGCCGGCGCCCCGGCGGCGCGCGCGACCGCGACGGTGTGCCGGTGTCGAGGGGCTGAGCCGCGCCCGGTGGGCGACGATGGAGCGCATGCCGTCCTCAGGAATGCCACCCGCCGGCGAGGAGCCGTCCGGCGGCAGGTTCACCCCGCTCGACTTCCAGCTGGTCCTGCTGCGCCGCATGGCCGACCACAACCCCGGCCTGGTGGAGGACGCCCGCCGCGAACTGGGGGTCCCGCTCGCGCGGATGCGGGAGGCGAACAAGCGGTGGCAGGCCATGGTCCGCTCCCCGCGGTCGCGCGGCGCCGCGGACCGGCTGCGCTCGGTCCTCGGGCCACCGGAGTCGACGGCCGCCCGCCGCGTCGGCGACCTGGACTGCGAGGCCCGGCAGTGGCGGCTGCCGCTCTGGCCCGACCTGCGCTTCGAGGTCCTCCTCGCCCCGAACGGCGCCGTCTGGAACGAGTGGCTGGTGCGCGCGCCGGGCGTGCCGGGCCCCGAGCTGCACACCCTGGAGGACCTCACCCCCTGGTCCTGCACGGTGGACGAGGCCGCCCGCGCCTTCGCGCCGGCCCGCCCGCTGGAGGGCTCGGCGCCGACCCGGTGGGGCCTGGCGTTCACGGCGCCGGACACCCGGGGCGTGCGCCACCGGGTGGCCGCCGAGTTCACCTGGGGACTGCTGCAGCGCACGGCGGTCGCCGACGAGGCCCCACCGGACCGCCCCCGGTAGAAACGGACCGGCCGCGCGGGGGGACGGACCGGCCCGCCGGGACGCCTAGTGGGACAGGATCGCTTCCACCACCGGCCCGACCGATCCGGGGTGCAGCGACAGGAACAGGTTCGGCTCGACCAGCTCCAGTTCCATCACCCGCGGCTCCCCGTCGGGTCCGTCCACCAGGTCCACCCGCGCGTACAGCAGCTCCGGCGCCCCCGGCACCGTGCTCAGCGCGCGCTCGGCCACGGCCAGTTCGGCGTCCGTCGGCCGCCACACCTCGAGCCCGGGATGGGCGACCTTCCGCGCGTCGTACGCGGTGCCCGGCGCCAGCACGGCGCCCTTGCGGCTGGCGTGCAGCAGCCGCCCGCCGAAGAACTGCAACGCCCGTTCGCCGGTGACGTCGATGCCCTCGACATAGGGCTGCACCATCGCGGTGAACCCCTCGGCGTGCATGCGCGCCAGCTGCCGTACGGCGGTGGCGTGCTCGTGCGGGGAGTAGCGGGCGGCGAAGCGGGCGCCCGCGCCGGAGGTCGGCTTGACGACGTAGTCGTGGTCGTCGGGCAGGCCGACCGGCTCGCCGGGGGCGAGGTAGCGGGTGGGGACGGTCGGGACACCGGCCGCCGCGAGATCGCCGAGGTAGCGCTTGTCGGCGTTCCACCGCACCACGTGCGCCGGATTCGCCAGCCGCGTGACCCCGCCGCACTTCCGCGCCCAGGCGAGGAATTCGGTGGCCCGCCAGCTGTAGTCCCAGGTGGAGCGGATCACGGCGAGGTCGAACCCGGCCCAGTCGACCGCCGGGTCGTCCCACTCGACGACGGCCGTGTCGGCCCCGGCGCGGGTCAACGCCCCGGCCAGCACGGGCAGATCAAGGTCCGCGGCGACCTCGGGACCGGGCCGGCAGGTGACGAGGGCGATGCGGGGCACGGCGGTTTCCTCCGAGGTCGGGCGACGATGGGCCGCTGGGCAGGCTAACAACCGTCCCGGCGTCGGAAAAAGGCGCTTGACCTTCACCTTCGGTGAAGCTCCAGCATCGGTGGCGGAACCGGAGGAGTGCGAGGTGCACATGGACATGCTGACGATCGGCGCGTTCGCGAAGGCGTCCCGGCTGTCGCCGAAGGCGCTGCGGCTCTACGACGAGCTGGACCTGCTGCGCCCGGCCCGCGTCGATCCGCACACCGGCTACCGCTACTACGCGCCCGAGCAGTTGGAGCGGGCCCGGCTGGTGGCGTGGCTGCGCCGGCTGGGCATGCCGCTGGCCGGTATCCGCGCGGTGTGCGCCCTGCCGCCCCCGGCCGCCGCCCGGGAGGTCCGCGCCCACTGGGAGCGGGTCGAGGCGGAGACCGCCGAGCGGCGGGACCTCGCCCGGTTCCTCGTCGACCACCTGACGACACCGTCGGGGCCATCGAGCCCATCGAGAAGGGACACCGCCATGACCACCCTGGACCTGCGTTACGCCGCTCTCACCGACCCCGGTCTGGTCCGCCCCGCCAATCAGGACACCGCGTACGCGGGTGCCCGCCTGCTGGCGGTCGCCGACGGCTACGGACCGGCGGGCGGCCCGGCGAGCGCCGCGGTCGTGGAGGCGCTGAAGGTGCTGGAGGACGGCGCGGAGACACCGGCGGGCGAGGTGCTCAACCTGCTGGCGGACACCGTGCGGGACGCGACGGCGGCGGTGCGCGACGCCGCCGGGTCCGACGAGGCCGGCACCACCCTGACGGCGATGCTGTGGACCGGCTCCCGGCTGGCCCTCGTGCACATCGGCGACTCACGGGCGTATCTGCTGCGCGACGGGGGCCTGTTCCGCATCACCCACGACCACACCGTCGTCCAGTCGATGATCGACGAGGGCCGGCTCACCCCGGAGGAGGCCGCCACCCACCCCCGGCGCGCCCTGCTGCTGAAGTCCCTGACCGGCGGCGCCCCCGTACCCGCCGATCTGCGCCTGCACGACGCGCGTCCCGGCGACCGCTGTCTGCTGTGCTCCGACGGTCTGTCGGCCGTGGTCCCCGAGGCGCGGATACGGCACGTCCTGACCACCACCGCGGCCCCGGAGGACGCGGTCCGCGCCCTGGTCGACGCGGCGAACGCGGCCGGCGGGCCGGACAACGTCAGCTGCGTGGTCGCGGACGTGACACAGCCGGCGGCCTGACCCGTCCGGCGCCCGCGCCCCGCTCTTCCCGGGCGGGGCGTGCCCGCTACCGGTCCCGCTCCCCCTCCGGGTCCCAGTCCAGGAGGCGCACCTTCGCGACGGTGCGGACATGGCGGCGCATGGCGGCGGCCGCGCGGCCCGGCTGCCGCGCCTCGACGGCGTCGAGGATGGCCCGGTGCTGGGCGAGGGACCGGCCGGGGCGGCCGGGCTGGCGCAGGGACTCGGTGCGGCTCTCGGCGATCTGCTCGGCGATGGAGCGCATGAACTCCGCGAGGATGCTGCTGTGCGCGGCCTCGGTGACCGCCCTGTGGAAGAGGCGGTCGCCCTCGACGCCGTGACCGCCCCGTTCGACCTCCGCCGCCATGTGGTCGAGCGCCGACCGCATCGCGGCCAGGTCCGCCTCGGTGCGCCGCTCGGCGGCCAGTTCGGCGAGTTTGGTCTCCAGGGCCTCGCGGGCCTCCAGCACGTCGGGGAGCCGGCGGCGGCGCTCGACCAGTTTCTCGACCGGTTCGACCTCGAGGCTGTCCCGGACGAGGTACGTGCCGCCGCCCTGCCGCGCCTCCACCAGGCCCTGGACCTCCAGGACCACGATCGCCTGCTTCACCGAGGCCCGGCTGACACCGAGCCGCTGGGCCAGGTCGCGTTCGGGCGGGAGACGGTCACCGGCCCGCAGGCCGGCCTCGTCGACGTACTGGCGCAGCCGGTCGAGAACCTGCTCGTACAGGCGCTGCTTCGTCATGGGGCGCAGGGCGTCGGTCACTGGGTCCCCCTCTCGCCCGGAGCGTAACACCGGGGGACGCCGATTGGCCGGGTGGCTGAACCAATTCATGCGCGACCCCTTGACGTGCCCCGCCGGTGCGCCCACGCTGACCTGCCAGCCGGGTCGATTGGTTCAGCCAATTGGCCACTTGGTGGATCTCCCCACGTCGCCCAGTCCATCCCCCCATCGTTCCGGGACCCAAAGACGGGAGCCCCGTATGTCCCCCGAACTCATCTCGATCCTCGTCCTGGCCGTGGTGTTCGTCATCGCGACCACCCGCTCGATCAACATGGGCGCGCTCGCCTTCGCCGCCGCCTTCGGGGTCGGCACGCTGGTCGCCGACCTCGACGCGGACGGCATCTTCGCCGGTTTCCCCGGCGACCTGTTCGTCGTCCTGGTCGGGGTCACGTACCTCTTCGCCATCGCCCACGCCAACGGCACCACCGACTGGCTGGTGCACGCCGCGATCCGGCTGGTGCGGGGCCGCGTCGCGCTGATCCCCTGGGTGATGTTCGCCCTGACCGGGGCGCTCACGGCGATCGGCGCGGTCAGTCCGGCCGCCGTCGCGATCGTCGCGCCGATCGCCCTCAGCTTCGCCGTCCGGTACGGGATCAGCCCGCTGCTGATGGGCGCCATGGTGGTGCACGGCGCGCAGGCCGGCGGTTTCTCGCCGATCAGCATCTACGGCTCGATCGTCAACGGCATCGTGGAGCGGGAGAAGCTCCCGGGCGACGAGATCGTCCTCTTCCTGGCCTCGCTGGTCGCCAACCTCGTGATCGCGGCCGTGGTGTTCGTGCTGTTCGGCGGGCTCGGGCTGTGGCGGCAGGGGTCGGTGGCACCGGACCCGGCGGGCCCGGCCGGAGCGGCCCCGCACGGGACGAGCCGGCCCGCGGACGGCGCCTCCGGCAAGCGGCCCCCGTCGGCCTCCGGCACCGGACCCGAACCCGGACCCGAACCCGGCACCGGCACCGGCACCGGCACCACCGTCACCGCCGTCGACACCCGCGAGGAGACCGACGAGACCGGGGCCCGCCTCACCCCCGCCCGGATCGCCACCCTGGTCGCCCTGGTCGCCCTGGTCGTCGCGGTCCTCGCCCTGGACCTGGACGCGGGCCTGACCGCGATCACCCTGGCCGTGGTGCTGAGCACCGTGTGGCCCGAGGACAGCCGGCCGGCCGTCGGCCGTATCGCCTGGCCGACGGTCCTGCTGATCTGCGGCGTCCTGACGTACGTCGGCGTGCTGGACGAGATGGGCACCATCACCTGGGCCGGCGAGGGCGTCGGCGGCATCGGTGTCCCGCTGCTGGCCGCGCTGCTGCTGTGCTACATCGGCGCGATCGTCTCGGCGTTCGCCTCGTCCGTCGGCATCATGGGCGCGCTCATCCCGCTGGCCGTGCCGTTCCTCGCGCAGGGCGAGATCGGGGCGGTCGGCATGGTCGCGGCGCTGGCCGTGTCGGCGACGGTGGTCGACGTCAGCCCCTTCTCGACGAACGGCGCGCTGGTGCTGGCCGCGGCACCGGACGTCGACCGCGAACGTTTCTTCCGGCAGCTGATGATGTACGGAGGGATCGTGGTGGCGGCGGTGCCCGCGGTGGTGTGGCTGGTGCTGGTCGTGCCCGGCCTCGGGTAGTCCTCCCGCACGGCACGGCAACAGGTGACGACGACCAAGGAGTACGACGCGTGTCCTCTCTCTTCCCCGCCCTGACCGGCGACCCGGCCCTCACCGGCGGCCCGGCCGGACCCGGGCTGCGCCCCGCCCTGACGTTCGGCGACCGCTCGCTGACGTACCCGGAACTCGCCGCCGCGGCCGGTGCCGTCGCGGACCGGATCCGCGCGGCGCACCGGGTCGCCGTCTGGGCGACCCCCACGGCGGAGACCGCCGTCGGTGTCGTGGGCGCGCTGCTCGCCGGGGTGCCCGCCGTGCCGCTGAACCCCAGGTCGGGCGAGCAGGAGCTCGGGCACATCCTGTCCGACAGCGCACCGGCGCTGCTGCTCACGGCCCCCGGGGAGCAGCTCCCGGCCGCCCTCGGCGCCCTGGAGCGCGTCGAGGTCGACGTACGGGGCGCCGGCCCGGTCCCGCACGGCACCGCGTCCGACGAGGACCCCGCCCTGATCGTCTACACCTCCGGCACCACCGGCCCGCCCAAGGGCGCCGTCATCCCCCGCAGGGCGATCGCCGCGACCCTGGACGCGCTCGCCGACGCCTGGCAGTGGACGGGCGACGACGTGCTGGTGCACGGACTGCCGCTGTTCCATGTGCACGGACTGGTGCTCGGCACGCTCGGCCCGCTCCGGCGCGGCGGATCCCTGCGGCATCTGGGCCGGTTCTCCCCCGAGGCCGTGGCGCGCGAACTGAGCGGCGGGGCGACCATGCTGTTCGGGGTGCCGACGATGTACCACCGGATCGCCGAGGCGCTGCCCGGGGACCCGGAACTGGTGAAGGCGCTGAGCGGGGCGCGGCTGCTGGTCTCGGGATCCGCCGCGCTGCCGGTGCACGACCACGAGCGCATCGCGGCGGCGACCGGCCGCCGGGTCATCGAGCGGTACGGCATGACCGAGACGCTGATGAACACCGCCGTCCGCGCGGACGGACAGGCCCGCCCCGGCACCGTCGGCGTACCGCTGCCCGGGGTGGAGCTGCGGCTGGTCGAGGAGGACGGGTCGCCGGTCGCGGCGTACGACGGGCAGAGCGTGGGCGAGATCCAGGTGCGCGGACGGAACCTGTTCACCGAGTACCTGAACCGGCCCGACGCCACCGCCGCCGCCTTCACCGCCGACGGCTGGTTCCGCACCGGCGACATGGCCGTGCGCGACCCCGACGGCCAGGTCCGCATCGTCGGCCGCAAGGCCACCGACCTGATCAAGAGCGGCGGGTACAAGATCGGGGCCGGGGAGATCGAGAACGCGCTGCTGGAACATCCGGGGGTGCGGGAGGCGGCCGTCACCGGGGAGCCCGACCCCGACCTCGGTGAGCGGATCGTCGCCTGGATCGTCCCGGCGGAGGGCCAGTCCCCGCCCGGGGTCGAGGAGTTGGCCGAGCACGTGGCGCGCCGGCTCGCCCCGCACAAGCGGCCGCGCGTCGTGCACCATCTGGACGCGCTGCCCCGCAACGACATGGGGAAGATCATGAAGCGGGCGCTGGGCCGTGCCTGAGCGCCGGTCGGCACGCCAGGTGGTCGCCCTCGTCGCCGACGACTTCACCGAACTCCCCCACCCGGCCCGGGAGCCGGTGCCCGACGGGCCGCTGGGCTGGCCGGGCTACGACGCCGCCCGCGCGCGGGCCGCCGGACGCACCGGCGAGGACGAGTCCGTGATCTGCGGCACCGCCCGGATCGAGGGCGTGCCCGTCGTGCTCGCCGCGTTCGAGTTCGGCTACCTCGGCGGCTCGCTCGGCGAGGGCACCGGGGACCGGCTGGTGGCGGCGTACGTCCACGCCCGCGAGCACCGGCTGCCGGTGGTGCCGCTGATCGCCACGGGCGGCAGCCGGATGCAGGAGGGCATGGTCGCGCTCACCCAGCTCCAGCGCGTGGCCCGGCAGTCGGCGCTGACCCGGCGGGCCGGCCTGCCGCAGATCGCGGTGGTGCGGGACCCGACGACCGGCGGCGGCTGGGCCACCCTGGGCGCGGGCGCCGACGTGATCCTCGCGCTGCCCGGCGCCCAGATCGGCTTCGCCGGCTCGCGGGTGCGGCCGGCCGGCGCGGACCCGGCGGCGTACACGGCGCGGGGGCAGCTCGCGGCGGGTGCGGTCGACGCGGTCGTGGGCGAAGAGGAGCTGCGGGCGGTGCTGGGCCGCTGGCTGCGGCTGCTGACGGCCCCGTCGGGCGAGCCCGCGCCGCCGCCGCGCCCGCTCGGCGCGACGGATCCGCCCGCCACCGGCTGGGAGGCGGTCCGGCGCGCACGCGCGCACGACCGGCCGCGCGCAGGGAGCTACCTGGACGCCTACTTCACCGAGCGGGTGGCGATCAGCGGCGACCGCTGCGGCGGCACCGACGACGGGATGCTGTGCGGTTTCGGCGCGCATCAGGGGCGCACCGTCGCCTACGCGGCCCAGACCGGGTCCGCGACCCGGCCCGCCGGCTACCGGACCGCGGCGCGTCTGATCCGGCTCGCGGACCGGCTCGGCATCCCCGTGCTGACCCTGGTGGACACCCCGGGCGCCGCCAACGACGCGGAGGCCGAGCGGCAGGGCGTGGGCGCCGCGATCGCCGAGCTGTTCGGCGCGGTGGCCGAGGCACGCACCCCGGTCACGACGCTGGTGATCGGCGAGGGGGGCTCCGGCGGCGCGCTGGCGCTGGCGGCGCCGGGCGGCACGTGGGCGACCGGGGACAGCTACTTCTCGGTGATCGCTCCCGAGTCGGCCGCCCGGATCCTGAAACGGCCCCCGCGGGAGGTGCCCGAGACGGCCGACCGGCTCCGGCTCAGACCGCAGGACCTGGCGGAACCGGGCACGGCCCGAACGGACGATCAGTTGTTCCCCGGAACAGGTGATCGCCGCTTCTGAGCCCGCGGGGGCCCGGCGCGCCGCACGATACTTGCGGTGCGCGAGCGAAGGGCTGCAGACCGTGGTCGCTCGCGGGTCCCGCACATGCGTCATCGCAAGGAGAAAGCACGATCATGAACCTTCTCACCGACATCCTCGCCGGCCTCGTCCACCTCCTCGGCCGGCTGGTCTGAGTCGGGGAACCGACATCCGCGGCGCCGCCTCCCCGTCCCAGGGAGGCGGCGCCGTCCGCGCTTCCCGCACCGGCCGCCGAAGCCCTCGCGGGGCACGTTTTCGCCGCCGCCGTGCGGCGCCACGCCGGGGCGCACCGCACGACACCGCCGACAAACCCCCATATGGCCGCACCCCGCCCGGCCCCCTCCAGAAGGCGTCCACCTCCCTGCGCCGCACACCATGCGAAAGAGGGCCCGCCGCCCGGCGGACCCGGTCTGTGCTCCCGGGAGGAACCGCCATGACCGCGAGTCTGGAGCAGCTGCGGCGCTGCCACTTCGGCGTGGACCTGGGGGCGGCGCGCACGCGCGTGTACGTCAAGGGCTCCGGGCTCGTCGTGGACCAGCCGTCCGTGGCCGCCGTGAACACCCGTACCGGAGCCCTCATCGCGGTCGGCGAACTCGCCGAGAAGATGACCGGCCGCACCCCGCACTACATCCGGGTCGTCCGGCCGGTGTCCGGCGGCACGGTCGTCGACATCGAGATGGCCCAGCGCATGCTGCGCCACCTTCTCGGCGACGAGATCCGCCGCACCCTGCGCCGCAAGCCCAGGCTGCGCGGCGCCGCGTGCACCCCGCACGACGCCGGCCCGCTCGCCCAGCGGGCGACGATCGAGACCCTGGTCGGCCTCGGCGCCCGCCGCGTCGAACTGGTCGACACCCTCATCGCCGCCGCCGTCGGCTGCGGACTGCCCGTGGAGCAGCCCGAGGCGACCATGGTCATGGTGTGCGGCGCCGCCGCCACCCAGGTCGCCGTGCTGTCGCTGGGCTCCATCGTGACCGCCGAACGCATCCCGGTGGGCGGCGAGGCCGTCGACCACGCGATCGTGCAGCATCTGCGGCACGAGCACGCGCTGATGCTGCCGAGTCAGTCCGTCCGGCCGTTGCAGGTGGCCCTGTCCGGCAACGGGCTCACCCCTGACGGACCGTCGTCCACGGAGATCCACGGCCGGGACGTCGCCACCGGCCTGGCCCGTTCGGTCCGGATCGACACGGCCGCCGTGCGCGACGCCATCCAGACACCGCTCACGGGCGTGCTGGACGGCATCGGCAAGGTGCTGCGCGAATGCCCGCCGGACCTGGTGGCCGACCTCGCCGACCGCGGCATCATGATGGTCGGCGGCAGCGCGCTGCTCCCCGGGTTCGACCAGATGCTGCGGCAGGCCACCGGTATGCCGGTGCACATCGCCGATCGGCCGGACGTGTGCGCGGTGCAGGGCCTCGGCACGATGATGGAGGGCGGCGTGGAGCCGCTCCAGCTCGATCCCGTGGACCTCTGAGCCGGCCGGCGCCGGGCGCCGTCACCCCCGGGCGAACCAGCACCGCACGGTCGTCCCGTCCGGCTCCGAGTGCACGCGGACCAGATCGGCGAGCAGGTTGACCAGCAGCAGCCCCCGTCCGCCGCGCTGCTCCCGAGCGGCCGGCCGGCGTCCCGCCAGCGGGTCCGTCAGCCGTCCCGCGTCGCGCACCTCGCACAGCACGTGGCCGTCCTCGGCCCACACCCGCAGCACACCCGAACCGCCGCCGTGCACCACGCTGTTGGTGGTCAGCTCGGCGGTGACCAGCGCCAGGTCCTCCAGCCGGGTGCCGCACAGCCCGTGGGCCGCCGCCTCCCGCGTCGCGGTGTGCCGGGCCGTGGGCAGGGTGCCGGCGTGGAAGGCGAAGGACAGGGCGTCCGGCACGACGGGCAGCGGCTGGTTGTAGCGGGCGACGACGCCCTCGGGGTCGTACGCCGCGCTGGGCCGCTCCACTCCGGAGCGGATGACGGTGGGATGGGTCGCCCGGGCGTCGGCGAGCACCTGTGCGTCCAGGTGCCGGACGTCGTACGGACACAGGACGGTGATCCGGCGCCCGGCGAACGCCGGGTTGATCAGCGCCTCGTGCTGGGCGCAGGCCGGGTACTCGCCGGGCGTGCGGCCGGCCCAGACCGGCTCGCCGACGATGCGCACCCGGCGGCCGGGCGGCTGGGCGTCGGCGAAGGCCCGCAGCACACCGGGGATGATGCGGCCCGGGTTGCGCCCGGCCTCCCGCATGTCGAGCAGGCACACCACGTCCGCGACGTCCCCCAGCGCCTCCCGCACCAGCTCCAGGCGGTCCCCCGGCACGGCCACCGCCACGGGCTCCCCCGCGGCCAGTCCGGCCCGGACGAAGGGCACGGTGCCGGCGACGTACTCCCGCTCGTCCGCGTAGAAGAGCGCGGGGTGCGCGAAACCGTCGGCCGGGCCGAGCGCGTCGACGGGGCCGTGCGGTTCGGCTGCGGCAGTCATGTCACGGACACCTCGATCGCCGGCAGGTCGGGCCAGAAGAGTTCCAGTGTCCGGCACAGGGCGGACGGCGGCCCGTGCAGCACGATCCGGTGTCCGTCCGGCAGGCGGCGGGCCGCGTCGGCGAGCGCGCCGGCGCCCGCGACGTCGACGAACGTGACGGCCGACAGCTCCAGATGACACACCTCCTCGCCCTCCCGCACGATCCGGTCCAGCTGGTCCAGTACGTGGTCCCAGACGTCCCGCGTGGTCAGTCCCACTTCCCCGGCCGCCCGCACACCGCGCGGCCCGGCCAGCGGCGCCGCGGTCAGCTCGGCCGCGGCGCCCTCGCTCCCGGACGGCGCCCGACGGCCGATCGTCACAGGCGTCCCCCCTGCCGTCCTCACGGAAAACCCGTCCCCGAGGAAAAGCCGTCCCCAGGGAGACC
The DNA here is from genome assembly GCF_003261055.1 of Streptomyces cadmiisoli. Taxonomy (NCBI): domain Bacteria; kingdom Bacillati; phylum Actinomycetota; class Actinomycetes; order Kitasatosporales; family Streptomycetaceae; genus Streptomyces; species Streptomyces cadmiisoli. The sequence continues at coordinate 6,004,167 of NZ_CP030073.1, read as the reverse complement.
GGCACTCCCGAACGTCGTCTCCAGTACCCGCTGATACCCCGCGGCGATCCGCTCATTCCCGTACGGCGGGACGCGGTGCCCCGCGACACGGGACCGCGCACCTCCGGAGCGGCGGGGCGCGGCGGCGGCCCCCGCGGTCGTCACCCGCACGGGGTGAGGCGGCGCCCTTGCCGCGGGCGCAGGCTGATGCCAGACGCATCCGGGCGTTCCCTCAGCGTGTCGCCTCGAAGCGCGGCCCCGGAGCGGCGGACCGGACAGGAGAGCGACCATGAACGACGCAACGGTGACGCTGGCCGCGGACTACCCGCTGCTGGAGGTGTTCTGGACCACGATGTGGGTCTTCCTGTGGATCCTGTGGTTCATGCTGCTGTTCCGCGTGATCACGGACATCTTCCGCGACGACAACCTGAGCGGCTGGGCGAAGGCGGGCTGGTGCGTCTTCGTGGTCGTCCTGCCGTTCCTCGGGGTCTTCGTCTACCTGGTGGCCCGGGGCCGCGGGATGGGCGAGCGCGACCGCAAGCAGGTCGAACGGAGCGAGCAGCAGTTCCGCGCCTACATGCGGGACGCGGCGGGCACGACCAGCCGCGCCGAGGAACTGGGCCGGCTCGCCGAGCTGAAGAACCACGGCGACCTCACCCCGGCCGAGTACGAACAGGCCAAGGCCAAGGTACTGGCGGCCTGAACGGGTCGCGCCGTGAGCACCATCGACCTCTCCGGCCCGGCAGCCCCGACCCCTGCCGAGCGTGCCGCGCGGGGCAAGCAGGCGCGGTCCCTGCTGCCCCGCTCCGGGCAGGGCCGGTTCGAACCCGGCGGCGGGCGGCCCGACCCGATCGACCTCATCGAGGCGCAGTCCGCCGTACGGGTGCCCGAGCTGGTGCCGATCCGCTACGGCCGCATGCTGGAGTCGCCGTTCCGCTTCTACCGCGGAGCCGCCGCGATCATGGCGGCCGACCTCGGCGCCGCGCCGCACACCGGACTGACGACCCAGCTGTGCGGCGACGCCCACCTGCTGAACTTCCGCCTCCTCGGCACGGCCGAGAGACATCTGCTGTTCGACATCAACGACTTCGACGAGACGCTGCCCGGCCCGTTCGAATGGGACGTCAAGCGTCTGGCCACGAGCCTGGTGATCGCCGGCCGCGCCAACGGGTTCTCGGAGCGGGAGCGCGCGGACGTCACCGCGGCCTGCGTGCGCTCGTACCGGACGCGGATGCGGGAGTTCGCCGGGATGCACACCCTCGACGTCTGGTACGCGCGTGACGACGCCGAGGATCTCGACACGATGCTGGCCGGGACCGAGGGGAAGGCGCTGCGCGCGGAGGTCCGCCGGCGGGCCGGCGAGGCGACCTCCCGGGCCCGTACCCGCACCAGCATGCAGGCGTTCGAGAAGCTCACCCGGCTGACCGGCGACGGACGGCGGATCACGCCCGATCCGCCGCTCATCACTCCCCTGCACGATCTGCTGCCCGACCCGGTGGGGGCGGAACTGGAGCAGGCCCTGCGCGGACTGGTCAAGTCCTACGGCCGCAGTCTGTCCTCCGAGCGACGGCATCTGCTGCACCGGTTCCGGGTGGTCGACATGGCCCGCAAGGTGGTCGGGGTCGGCAGTGTCGGCACCCGCTGCTGGATCCTCCTGCTGCTGGGCCGGGACGAGGACGATCCGCTGCTGCTCCAGGCCAAGGAGGCGGGCGAGTCCGTGCTCGCCCCGTTCGCCGGCGCGAGCCGCTACACCAACCAGGGCAGAAGGGTCGTCGCCGGGCAGCGCCTGATGCAGGCCGCGGGCGACATCTTCCTCGGCTGGGAGCACGTCGAGGGCGTGGACGGCCGGCCCCGCGACTTCTACGTCCGGCAGTTGCGGGACTGGAAGGGCATCGCGCAGCCCGAGACGTGGGCGCCCGACCTGATGGGTGTCTTCGGGCGGCTGTGCGGCGGCGCGCTGGCCCGCGCCCACGCCCGTTCCGGCGACCCCGTCGCCATCGGCGCCTACCTCGGTGAGACCGACCGCTTCGACCGGGCGCTGGTGGAGTTCGCCGAGGCGTACGCGGACCGCAACGAACGCGACCACGCGGCGCTGGCCGAGGCCGTGCGCACCGGCCGGGTCACGGCCGGGACCGGCTGACACCGGCCGCTCCGGTTCCGCACGGTGCGTCCCACCCGTCCTCACCCGCCCGGGGTGAGGACGGCCCGTGCCCGCTTGCGCAGTCTCGAAGTGAACGGCTGCGCTCGGCAGCCGAACGACGGATCGAGAGGGATGCCATGTCCGCGACCACCACTTCGCACCACCGGTCCGCAACGGCGCAGGGCGCCGCCACCGGGCTGGTGGTCTTCGCCGCGGTGATGCTCTTCATCGGCGGTGTCCTCGACATCTTCCGAGGCATCATGGCCATCGCCAACGACGATGTCTTCGTGACCACCCCGCAGTACGTCTTCCGGTTCGACATCACCGGCTGGGGCTGGATCCATCTGGTCCTCGGAGCGCTCGCCGTCGTGGTCAGCCTGGGACTGTTCACGGCGGCCACCTGGGCGCGCGTCGTCGGGGTGGGACTGGCCGGCCTGCTGATCATCGCCAACTTCCTGGACCTGCCCTACTACCCGGTCTGGTCGATCATCCTGATCGCCCTGTACGCCTTCATCATCTGGGCGCTGTGCGTGGTCCGGCGGGACACTCCCGCGTAGGGCGCCGGCTCACTCGGGCAGTCGGCGCATCTCCGCCACGCGGAGTCCCAGCGCCTGGAGCCGGGAGAGCAGCCCGTACAGCTGGGCCTCGTCGACGACCGGACCGAACAGGACCGTCTGGTGCTGGACGAGGAAGCTCTCCAGTTCGGGGAACGCCGCGATCAGCGTGTCCGACATCTTTCCGTCGACGCGGATCTCGTATCGCATGAGGACGCTCTCCCGCTGCCTGGATGCTTTCGGACGGCCCCCCGTGCACGCCATGGTGGGCCGTCCGTCCGGCGCCGCGCATCACCCGGCCCAGGTGACCCCGTCGGGTGGTTCACAGCAGATGGAGCTCCCGGGCCCGGCGCACCGCCTCACCGCGCCGGGTCGCGGCGAGCTTGCGGTAGATGCTCTTGAGATGGGTCTTGACCGTGTTGACGGACAGATACAGGTCGGCGGCGATCTCCTCGGTCGACATCAACTGCGCGAGCCGTTCGAGGACTTGCTGTTCGCGGTCGCTGAGCTGCTCGACGACGGGCGCGGCGGCCGGCGCGCCGCGGGCCGCCGGCCGGGACGCGCCGAGCAGGGCGGTCGGCAGCCAGTCGTGGGAGTGGGCCAGCGTCGGTTCGCGGCGCAGCAGCCCCGGCAGCCAGGGACCGGTCTCCAGGAAGGGCCGCCGCAGATGCTCGGGCCGGGCCGTGGTCAGGGCGCGGGCGACCAGTCTGCGGGCGGCGGTCGCGTCCCCGGCGGCGTCCACGGCCTGCGCCCGGGTCAGCAGGATCCGCACCGCGAACGCCGGTGCCTCACGGTGGGGGTCGTCCGGTGCGAGCGCGTCGAGCAGGGCGAGCGCGGTGCCGTGTTCACCGAGGGCGAGCCGGGCGCGGGCCGCGGCGACCGTGTACTCCGGGCCGCTCTCGTGGTCCCGCAGACTCTTCAGGGCCGCCTGGGGGTCGCCCGCCGCGAGGTGCGCGGCGGACTCCGCCCAGGCCAGCCGGTCCTCCATCCAGGGCGGGACCGGTGCGGCGGGAGCCGGTCCCTCGGGCGGGCCGAGGGCCTTCAGGGCCGCGCCGGGCCGGCCCTGGGCCAGCCGCAGCCGGGCGCGGAGAATGCCCAGCTCGGCGGTGGCGACCGGGTCCTGGGCGAGGGCGGGCGAGTCGGCCACCTGCTCCAGCCGGGTCCGGGCGCTGGCGAGGTCGTCGCGTTCGACGGCCACCCCGGCCAGGACGAGTTGCCCGACGCCGGACCGGGCGGCGGGCGGCAGACCGGCGCGCTCCGCCTCGGCGAGGGCCTCGCACCCGTGGGCCTCGGCCCGGGACGGCCACCCCTCGAGGAAGTCGATCAGTGCCAGCCGGCCGAGGGACTCGTGCCGGGGGAAGGCCGTGAGCGATCCGTCGCCGGTGCGGGCGGCGGCGGACAGGTTCACCCGGGCGGCCTCGAAGCGGCCCGCCGCCAGCTGGGCGGTGCCGAGGCCGGTGAGCAGCAGGGCGGAGAGTTCGGGGTGGTCTTCCCGCCCCTCGGTGGGGATCCGTCCCTCCAGGGCCCGCGCGTCCCGGGCGGCGGCCTCCGCGAGCTCCGCCGAGCCGGTCACGCGGCCGGCCAGCACCCGTAGGAACGCCCAGGTGAAACGGGTGGTGGGCGGGCAGTCGGCGGGCAGCTCCCGTTCGGCCCGCCGCAGACAGTCCAGACCCCGGTCGGCGTCGTTGCGGGCCAGTGCCCGGGCGGCCCGCACGAGGTCCACCGCCGGGCCCGCGGCCGTCGCGTCCATGTGCGCGAACAGCTCGGCGAGACGGTCGGAGTCCAGGCCGGTGAACAGCCGCCCGATCGCCAGCTTGTCGACGAGCTGCGCCGCCGCCAGCTCCCAGTCCCCGGCGCGGGCGGCATGGGACAGCGCCTCGGCGAGCAGCCCGGCGTCGCTCAGCCAGTGGGCCGCGGCGAGATGCAGGCCGGGTTCCAGGCCGGGGTGCCGGACCCGCAGGTGGGCTTGCAGGATCTCGGCGAACAGCGGGTGCAGCCGGTACCAGGAGTGGCCGATGGGCTGCACGAACGCGTTGTCGCGGGCCAGCTCCGCGAGTACCTGGGCGGCGTCGTCCCGCCCGGTGAGGGCGTTCGCGAGGTCGGGGTGGATCCGGTCGAGGACGCTGGTGCGCAGCAGCAGGTCCTGGACCTCGTCGCTGCGCGAGGCCAGCACCTCCGCGAGCAGGAAGTCGGCGATGGTGCTGTGCCCCGCCTCGAACTCGCCGAGGAAGTCCTCGGGGTCGTCGGCGTGCAGCGCGGTCAGCACGCACAGGCGCAGCCCCGCCGCCCAGCCCTCGGTCCGCTCGGTCAGGGCACGCACCCCGTCGGCCGTCAGGGACAGTCCGTGCCGCTCGGCCAGCACCGCGGTCTCCCCGGGCTGGAACGCCAGATCGGCGGCGCGGATCTCGGTGACCTCACCGGCGGCGCGGTACCGGTGCAGGGGCAGCAGGGGTTCGGTGCGGCCGACGAGGATCAGACGCAGTCCGGCGCCCGCGTGTCGCAGGACGAACTCGATCTCGTCGGAGATCCGCGGCGCCCGGACGCGGTCGAACTCGTCGAGGACCAGGACGACGGGCTCGGCGAGTCCGTTCAGGTGGGCGGCGAGCCGGACGAGGAGCATCCGGTCGACCTCACCGGGCCGGGCGGGCCGGCCGATGTCCGCGGGCAGCGGCAGCCCGTGGTGGGCGAAGGCGTCGATGACGTACGCCCAGAAGACGCCGGGTGCGTTGTCGTCGGTCTCGACCGTGAGCCACACCACGGGCCACGGGGTGCGGTGCGGGGTGATCCAGTCGGCGACGAGCAGTGTCTTGCCCGCTCCGGCGGGGCCGTTGACCAGGGTCAGCGGTGTGTTCAGGGCGGCGGTGAGGCGGTCGGTCAGGCGCGCTCGGCCGACGTAGGTCTTCGGTACGGCCGGTACCGCGAACCGCGCGGCCAGCACGGGCCGGCCGTTCGGCGACACGGCCCCGGCGGCCCGATCGGAGTGGTCACCGCGAGAGGAACGGGGCATGCGGCTCACCAAGGAGGGGGGAGTTCTCGGGCTGCGCCGTGCACAGTCACTCTTCGATCATCACGGCACCGGACACCCGCCGCAAAAGATCGACGGGATCGTGTGCCGGACCGTCCCGGCGCTGGGGAGGAAGGCCCCGGTCCGCTCGGGGGCCGGATGGACGGCGCAGGTGAAAACGTTCCTGCACGGCAACGCGATGGTGGGGCGGGTGGGACTCGAACCCACGGCCGACGGATTATGAGTCCGCTGCTCTAACCGGCTGAGCTACCGCCCCATAGCGGCGTGTCGCGTACATGTGTGCGCGTCGTCTGCCGCAGCATAGCCGCTCATACGATCTCCTGCTCCGGATGGTCGGCTTCGCATGACCTTGAGGACTCCGCGCTGGCCGTGGCGGTTCCACCGGACATGAAAAAGGACCCCTGTGGGGTCCTCGTTCAGGCTGCTCCCCCGACTGGACTCGAACCAGTAACCTGCCGGTTAACAGCCGGCTGCTCTGCCAATTGAGCTACGGAGGATCGAGCTCCCCCGACTGGACTCGAACCAGTAACCTGCCGGTTAACAGCCGGCTGCTCTGCCAATTGAGCTACGGAGGAATGCCTCGTTGCATCGAACGCACCTGTCCGGGTATTCGCCAGAAGGCGCGCGTTCGCTGCGACACATACATTAGCGCAAGCAGGGGGGTGCTCCGCCAATCGGTACTCCCCGGCCACGTGCCGTGCCAGATACCTACGCAAGGGAAGGGTGGCCGCCATGCGTTACCGGCTCACGTTCGTTGTCGGAATCGCCGTGGGTTACGTGCTGGGCACGCGCGCCGGACGGGAGCGCTACGAGCAGCTGAAGAAGTCCGCGCGCCGGATCGCGCAGAACCCCGCCGTGCGCAACACCGCGGAGACCGCGGCGCAGCAGGGCCGTGTCTACGCCGGCAAGGCGTACCACGCGGTGAGCGAGAAGGTCGGCGACCGGATGCCGGACTCGGTGGCGCACCGGGTGCGCACGCTGCGCGAGCGCAACACGAACGGCTCCGCCGAGGACGACTGGGGCACCAGCAACACCTAGTGGACTGTCGCGGCTTAATTTCGCTGTGTGGTTGGGTAGAGGTGGCGTAGTTTCACGCGTGCGTCGTCGGTGGTGAAGTGCCAGTCGACTTGGCGCTGGTTGCTGTTGGTGTGCTGCTGCCAGGCGGCGAGTTCGGTGTTGAGCACGGTGAGGTCGTTGATGCGGCGGTCCAGGCACTGGCGGGTGAGCGCGGAAAGCTCGATCTCGGCGATGTTGAGCCAGGACCCGTGTTTGGGGGTGTGGTGGATCTCCAGGCGCTGGGCCAGCGCGAAGGCCTTTGCCGGGTCGAACGCCTCGTAGAGCGAGGCGGTGGTGTGGGTGTTGAGGTTGTCCATCACCAGCACGACCGTGGCGGCGTCGGGATAGTCCACGGTCAGCAGGTGTTCGACCTGGTGCGCCCAGTCGACCCTGGTCCGGCGGGACTGCGCGTCCACGCGCCGCCATCCGCGCAGCGGCTCGACCCAGCAGAAGATCGAGCAGGTCCCCGAGCGGACGTACTCGTTGTCCTCGCGCCGGTCACGGCCCGGCCTCGCGGGAAGCGGATCGCGGACGTGGCCGAGCAGCTGGTACGGCTTCTCGTCCATGCACACCACGGGGCGCGCCGGGTCGAAGGGTCGGCGGTAGACCGCCAGGACGTCCTCCATCGCCGCGGCGAAGGCCGCGTTCGCGGCCGGCGGGATGGTCCAGCACTTCTTCACGTGAGGGCGCAGTTCCGTTTTTTTAAGACCCGCCCGATCGTGGAGTGGTCCAGATCCGGGATGTCCTCAGCCAGCGCGACGTGCTTCTCCAGCAGGCGCAGCGACCAGCGGGCGTGTCCTTCGGGCGGCTTCGAGCAGGCCAGCGCAATCAGCCTTGCCTCGACCTCGCCGGTCACCGAGGAGGGCACCGGCGGCAGTGCGCGTTCCTTCCGGCCGACCGTGGCCCACACATCGCCCCCGGTCTCCGCGTACCGCTTCGAGATCAGGCGGACCGAATCGCACGAGACCCCGACCCGCTCCGCGATCACCGCCCGCGGAGCGACCTCACCGGCCGAGGTGTCCAACGCGAGCAGCACCCGCGCCCGCCTGATCATCGACGCGCTGCGGACCCCCGTCGTCGTCACACGCTCCAACGCCCGACGGTCTTCGGCACTCAAGACAACCGGATACTTCTTCTGCGAGGACACGGCACCCCTGCCCGGCCGAACGGAAGCATCAAGCGAAGCCTGCCCGACCCCAACTCCGTACGCCACAACGACACTTAGTCGCGACAGTCTACTAGTGCCGCATCAGGAAACGTCCGCCCGTCGAGGAGCGGCGTCGTGGGGGCACCTCCCACGCCTTTCAGGCAGTGGGGGAGCCTGCCGGGCGTCGCGACGGGGCGAAGGTTGCCTGCTACGGCACTGGAGTACGGCCCGGTTCCGGGCCCCGACCGGGGGACCGCGGCGCGACCCGGCGCGGTCATCGCTTCCGGTACGGCAGAATTTTGGCCATGGGGATAGTCGCTGGGCTGGACAGTTCGCCCGATTTCACTCGTATCGTCGTCTGCGACGCGGACACGGGAGCCGTGCTGCGGCAGGGTTATGCGCCGCATCCGATGGAAGGCCCCGAGGGTGGCCGGCCCAGCGATGTGGATCCACAGGCCTGGCTGCTGTCCCTCGGTGAGGCCGCCGGGGGCGGACTGCTCGAAGGCGTGCAGGCCATCGGCGTGTCCGCGCAGCAGAACGCGCTCGTGCCGCTGGACTCGCAGGGCGGCACCGTGCGCCCGGCGCTGGTCGGCGGGGACAAGCGGGCTCAGGTGGCGGCGGCCGATCTGATCGACGCGCTCGGCGGACGCGAGGCGTGGGCGCAGGCGGTGGGCTGTGTGCCGCAGGCCGCGCAGCCGGTGACCAAGCTGCGCTGGCTCGCCAAGAACGAACCCGACGCCGCCGCGCGCACGGCCGTCCTCATGCAGGCCCACGACTGGCTGGTGTGGCAGTTGCTCGGGCGGCCGGTGCGCCGGACCACCGATCGCGGCGGGGCCTCCGGGACCGGCTACTGGTCCGCGGCCATCGGCGCCTACCGGTCCGAGCTGGTCGAGCTGGCACTCGGTCACCAGGTGATGCTGCCCGAGGTGATCGGGCCCGCGGAGGCGGCCGGTACGACTCCCGAGGGGCTGCTGATCTCCGCCGGTACCGGCGAGACGATGGCGGCCGCGTTCGGGCTGGGGATCGGGCTGGGTGACGCGGTGGTGTCGCTGGGCGCCTCCGGGTCGGTGATGGCGGTCCATTCCGAGCCGCTGTACGACCAGACCGGAATGATCACTTCGCTGGCCGACGCCACCGGGATGCATCTGCCGGTGGTCACCACCCTGAACGCCGTGCGGACCCTGCGCGGTACGGCCGAACTGCTCGGGCTGGCCGACCTGGAGAGCCTGTCCGACCTCGCGCTGAAGTCGACGCCGGGCGCCCACGGTCTTGTGCTGCTGCCGTATCTGGAGGGTGAGCGGACGCCGGCGCTGCCGCACACCGCCGGGACGCTGGCGGGGCTGCGGCGCGAGTCGATGAAGGCCGAGCACCTGGCGCGGGCGGCGTTCGAGGGCATGCTGTGCGGGCTCGCGGACGCGCTGGACGTGCTGCGCGGCCGGGGTGTGGAGGTGCGGCGGGTCTTCCTGCTCGGACCGGCCGCCGAACTGCCCGCCGTACAGGCCTCGGCGCCCGCGTTGTTCGGGGCGCAGGTCGTCGTGCCGCAGCCCGCGGACTACGCGGCGATCGGCGCGGCCCGGCAGGCGGCGTGGGCGCTCGGTGTGTCGCAGGGCACACTCGACCCGCGCACCCCGCCGGCCTGGCAGGGCCCGGTGGCGCAAGTGCTGGAACCCGGTGAGGAACTGGCGGTGGGCCAGGCGGTGCGGCAGCAGTTCGTGTCGGTGCGGGAGCAGACCCACCCGGGGGCCTTCCGGCAGTGAGAGCCGTCCGCTGGGAAATTCGGTAGGTAACACCGGTGGAGTGTCCGACGATAGGGGCCACAGGCAACCAATTGCCTTCACCGCCGACTCCGAGAGACCAGTGTGCTCATACGACTTCTGCGGACCTATCTCAGGCCCTACAAGAGACCCATCACCTTCCTGGTGCTGCTGCAGTTCGTGCAGACCTGCGCCACGCTCTACCTGCCCACCCTCAACGCGGACATCATCGACAACGGTGTCGTCAACGGTGACAGCGGCTACATCCTGACGTTCGGCGCCGTGATGATCGGCGTCTCGCTCGCCCAGGTCGTCTGCAACATCGGTGCCGTCTACTACGGCGCGCGCACGGCCGCCGCGCTCGGCCGGGACGTGCGGGCCGATGTGTTCGACCGGGTGCAGTCGTTCTCCGCCCGCGAGGTCGGCCACTTCGGCGCCCCGTCACTGATCACCCGGACCACCAACGACGTGCAGCAGGTGCAGATGCTGGCCCTGATGACGTTCACACTGATGGTGTCGGCGCCGATCATGTGCGTCGGCGGCATCGTCATGGCGCTCGGCCTGGACGTACCGCTGTCCGGGGTGCTGGTCGCCGTGGTTCCCGTGCTCGGTGTCTGCGTGCTGCTGATCGTGCGGCGGCTGCGGCCGCTGTTCCGGTCCATGCAGGAGCGGCTGGACACGGTGAACCGGGTGCTGCGCGAGCAGATCACCGGCAACCGGGTGATCCGCGCCTTCGTGCGGGACGCCTACGAGGAGGAGCGGTTCCGCCGGGCGAACGCCGAGTTGACGGAGGTGTCGCTGGGCACCGGCAGGCTGCTCGCGCTGATGTTCCCGATCGTCATGACGGTGGTGAACCTGTCGTCGATCGCGGTGGTCTGGTTCGGTGCGCACCGGATCGACGGCGGCGGGATGGAGATCGGCGACCTGACGGCCTATCTCGCGTATCTGATGCAGATCGTGATGTCCGTGATGATGGCCACGTTCATGTTCATGATGGTGCCGCGGGCGGAGGTGTGCGCCGAGCGCGTCCAGGAGGTGCTCGGCACCTCGTCGAGCGTGGTCCCGCCGAGCAGCCCGGTCGTCGAGCTGCGCCGCCACGGCCATCTGGAGATCCGGGGGGCCGGCTTCCGCTACCCGGGTGCCGAGGAGGCCGTGCTCCGGGCCGTCGACCTGGTGGCCCGGCCGGGTGAGACGACCGCGGTGATCGGCTCCACCGGCAGCGGCAAATCCACCCTGCTGGGGCTGGTGCCGCGGCTGTTCGACGCCACCGACGGCGCGGTGCTCGTCGACGGGGTGGACGTGCGCACCGTCGAACCCGCGCTGCTGGCCCGGACCGTCGGACTCGTCCCGCAGAAGCCGTATCTGTTCGCCGGCACGGTGGCGACCAACCTCAGGTACGGCAGTCCGGACGCGACGGACGAGGAACTGTGGCACGCGCTGGAGGTGGCGCAGGCCAAGCCCTTCGTACAGGGACTGGAGGGCGGGCTCGACGCCCCGATCGCACAGGGCGGCACGAATGTCTCCGGCGGTCAGCGGCAGCGGCTGGCCATCGCGCGGACACTGGTCCAGCGCCCGGAGATCTACCTCTTCGACGACTCGTTCTCCGCACTCGACTACGCCACGGACGCGGCGCTGCGCGCGGCGCTGGCCCGGGAGACCGCCGAGGCGACCGTGGTGATCGTCGCCCAGCGGGTGGCGACCATCCGGGACGCCGACCGGATCGTCGTCCTCGACGAGGGCCGGGTGGTCGGCACCGGCCGGCACCAGGAGCTGATGGCGGACAACGAGACCTACCGGGAGATCGTGCTCTCCCAGCTGACGGAAGCGGAGGCTGCCTGATGGCCGGTCCCATGGGACGGATGATGGCCGGGACCGGCCCCGAGAACCGCTCGATCGAGTTCAAGGCGTCGGGCCGGCGCCTCGTCGGGCACTTCCGGCCCGAGCGGCTGACCATCTACGCGCTGCTCGGGTGCGTGGTGGTCAGCGTGGCGCTGTCGGTGGTCGGACCGAAGATCCTCGGGCAGGCCACCGACCTGGTGTTCGCCGGCATCGTCGGGCGGGACCTGCCGGGCGGGCAGACCAAGGAGCAGGCCCTCGACGCGATGCGGGAGGGCGGCGACGACGGCGTCGCCGACATGCTGCGCAGCACGGACTTCACGCCGGGCGAGGGCATCGACTTCACCGCGGTCGGCAACGTCCTGCTGCTGGCGCTCGCCGTGTTCCTCGCCGCGGGTCTGCTGATGGCGGTGGCGACCCGGCTGGTGAACCGGGCGGTCAACCGGACGATGTACCGGATGCGCGAGGACGTGCAGACGAAGCTGTCGCGGCTGCCGCTGTCGTACTTCGACCGGCGGCAGCGGGGCGAGGTGCTCAGCCGCGCCACCAACGACATCGACAACATCGGCCAGACCCTCCAGCAGTCGATGGGCCAGCTCATCAACTCGCTGCTGACCATCATCGGTGTGCTGGCGATGATGTTCTGGGTGTCGTGGATCCTCGCGCTGGTGGCGCTGGTGACCGTGCCGCTGTCGCTGTACGTGGCGACGCTGGTGGGCAAGCGGTCGCAGCCGCACTTCGTGGAGCAGTGGCGCACGACCGGCAAGCTGAACGCGCACATCGAGGAGATGTACACCGGGCACACGCTGGTGAAGGTGTTCGGGCGGCAGCAGGAGTCGGCACGGCACTTCGCCGAGCAGAACGACGCGCTCTACGAGGCCGGGTTCAAGGCGCAGTTCAACAGCGGCGTCATGCAGCCGCTGATGATGTTCGTGTCGAACCTGAACTACGTGCTGGTCGCCGTCGTGGGCGGGGTCCGGGTGGCGACCGGGTCGCTGTCGATCGGCGACGTGCAGGCCTTCATCCAGTACTCGCGGCAGTTCTCGATGCCGCTGACGCAGATCGCGTCGATGGCGAACCTGGTGCAGTCCGGCGTCGCCTCCGCCGAGCGGATCTTCGAACTCCTCGACGCGCAGGAGCAGTCGCAGGACCCGGTGCCGGGCGCCCGGCCGGAGGACCTGCGCGGGCGGGTGGCGCTGGAGGGCGTGTCCTTCCGGTACGACCCGGACAAGCCGCTCATCGAGGATCTTTCGCTCACGGTGGATCCCGGGCACACGGTCGCCATCGTGGGGCCGACCGGAGCGGGCAAGACCACGCTGGTGAATCTGCTCATGCGGTTCTACGAGGTCTCCGGCGGGCGCATCACCCTCGACGGCGTCGACATCGCGAAGATGTCCCGCGACGAACTGCGCGCCGGGATCGGCATGGTGCTCCAGGACACCTGGCTGTTCGGCGGCACCATCGCCGAGAACATCGCGTACGGCGCCGCGTCGAAGGTCACCCGCGGGGAGATCGAGGAGGCGGCGCGGGCGGCCCACGCGGACCGGTTCGTCCGCACGCTGCCGGACGGCTACGACACCGTGCTCGACGACGAGGGCACCGGGGTCAGCGCCGGTGAGAAGCAGCTCATCACCATCGCGCGGGCGTTCCTGTCCGACCCGGTGATCCTGGTGCTGGACGAGGCGACGTCCTCGGTGGACACCCGTACCGAGGTGCTGATCCAGAAGGCGATGGCCAAACTGGCCCACGGGCGGACGTCGTTCGTCATCGCGCACCGTCTGTCGACGATCCGGGACGCGGACACCATCCTCGTGATGGAGAACGGCTCCATCGTCGAACAGGGCGCGCACACGGAACTGCTCGCCCTGGACGGGGCGTACGCGCGGCTGTACAAGGCGCAGTTCGCGCAGGCGGTCGCGGAGGTCGACTAGGGCCGGTCGGCCCTAGGGCCGTCAGCAGGGCCTGTCCGACGATTCGCGTGGCAGACGGGAATCGTCGGAACAGGCCCTGACCGTCCCGGGGGCCGCCGCCGTCCGGCGGCCCCCGGTCAGTCCAGATAGCCGCGCAGTTGGTCGGCGAAGGCGTGGTCCCTGAGCTTGTTCAGGGTCTTGGACTCGATCTGCCGTATGCGCTCCCGGGTCACGCCGAAGATGCGGCCGATCTCCTCCAGCGTGCGGGGCCGTCCGTCGGCGAGGCCGTAGCGGAGCTGCACGACCTTGCGCTCCCGCTCCCCGAGCGTCGACAGGACCGCCTCCAGATGCTCCCTGAGCAGCAGGAACGCGGCGGACTCGACGGGGCTGGCGGCGTCGCCGTCCTCGATGAGGTCACCGAGGGCGACGTCGTCCTCCTCGCCCACCGGGGCGTGCAGCGAGACCGGTTCCTGCGCGAGGCGCAGCACCTCGCTGACCCGCTCCGGCAGCAGGTCGAGGTGGTCGGCGACCTCCTCGGGGGTCGGCTCGTAGCCGCGCTCCTGGAGCATGCGGCGCTGGACCCGGACGACCCGGTTGATCAGCTCGACGACGTGCACCGGGACGCGGATCGTGCGGGCCTGGTCGGCGAGCGCGCGGGACATCGCCTGGCGGATCCACCAGGTGGCGTAGGTGGAGAACTTGTAGCCGCGGGCGTAGTCGAACTTCTCGACCGCCCGGATCAGCCCGAGGTTCCCTTCCTGCACCAGGTCGAGCATGGTCAGCCCGCGGCCGACGTACCGCTTGGCCACGGACACGACGAGCCGCAGGTTCGCCTCGATCAGCCGCCGCTTGGCCATCCGGCCCATCACGACGAGCCGGTCCAGGTCCAGGGCCAGCTGCGAGTCCAGGTCGGGGGTGCTGCCCAGCTTCTCCTCGGCGAACAGGCCGGCCTCGACCCGGCGGGCGAGTTCGACCTCCTCGGCCGCGGTGAGCAGCGGGATACGGCCGATCTCGCGCAGGTACTGGCGGAACAGGTCCGAGGAGGGCCCGCTGTTGTCGACCCGGCCCGGCAGGGGTGGTTCGACGGGCTCGGGGACGACCTCGCCGGCGTCGGTGGGCGGCTCGGCCGGAACCTGCGCCTCACCGTCCGTCCCCGCCTCCGGGTGGTGCGCGGCACGGCTCTGCGGCGGCACGGCCGCGAGCATGCCGGGCTCCGCGCCCGGTTCCGCGCCGTCGGTGGCGATGTCGGTCTGGCTGAGGGTCTGGGTCTGCACGGGGGCGACCTCCAGGATGATCGCTGCTGAGTGGTACGGCAGCGCTGCTCGGGGGGCGGAGTCGGCGGCCTCGCCGCTTTCCGTCCCGAACGCGATGAGCGGAACAGCGGGGGTGAAGGACCCGTGGGGGACGGATCGGCCGCGCTCCGAGGACTCAGGCACCGGAACCCAGTGTGGGGTAAGACACATCTCCGCCACGAGGGGCGTGCGGTGACTTTTTGCTTCCGCTCGGTGACCGGACGGTGACAGCCTCCGCCCGCCGGGGCTCAGAGAGCGGCCGCGCCCTGCTCCCGGAGTGCCTGTCCGTACTGCTGGAGCACCCACAACTCGTTCTGCACGGCCGCGAGTCGGGCCGGGTCCCCGGCACTGCCCAGCCGGGCCAGGGTGCTCTGGACGTCCTGGATGCGGCGGTCCACGGCGCGGCGGCGGACCATGACGAGCTGGTCGCCCGCGTACGCCTCGTCGACCGTGCGGCGCATGATCGCCTCGACGGCCAGCTCCGTGACCACGGCGCGCACGGTGTCGTCGGGCGCCGCGTCCCGCACCCGGACCAGGTACTCCTGGGGGTCCTGCACGCCGTACTCGGCGCCGCCCGCGTCCAGGACGGCCTGGCGCACCGCGGCGTAGGGCGGGGCGGTGAACTCGTCCACGCCGTACGCGTCGAACGCCGGGGAGACCAGCTCCGGGCGCTGGAGGGCGAGTTTGAGCAGCTCGCGTTCGGTGGCGTGGACGGGGTTGCGCAGGTGCAGGGCCGGGCCCGCCGCGGAGGGACGGGCGGCCGGCTCGTACTGCTGCTGGGGGGCGCGGGCGGGCGCCGGGCCCTTGCCGCCGCGGTCACGGGCCCAACGGGCCAGCTGGGCGACCCGCTTGACCACGAACTGCGTGTCGAGGATGCCGAGCATGCCGGCGAGCTGGACCGCGACCTCGTGCTGGGCGCCGCTGTTCTTGATGCGGGCGACGACGGGCGCGGCCTCGTCCAGCGCGGCCGCCCGGCCCGCCGGGGTGTCCAGGTCGTAGCGGACGACGATCTGGCGCAGCGCGAACTCGAACAGCGGGGTGCGCGGTTCGACCAGCTCGGCCACCGCCTCGTCGCCCTTGGCCAGGCGCAGATCGCAGGGGTCCATGCCGTCCGGGGCGACGGCGATGTAGGTCTCGGCGGCGAACTTCTGGTCGTCCTCGAAGGCCCGCAGCGCCGCCTTCTGGCCGGCCGCGTCGCCGTCGAAGGTGAAGATCACACGGGCCGAGCCGTTGTCCATCAGCAGACGGCGCAGGATCTTGATGTGGTCGCCGCCGAACGCCGTGCCGCAGGTCGCGATGGCGGTGGTGACGCCGGCCAGGTGGCAGGCCATGACGTCGGTGTAGCCCTCGACGACGACCGCGCGGCTGGCCTTGGCGATGTCCTTCTTCGCGAGGTCGATGCCGTAGAGGACCTGCGACTTGCGATAGATGGCGGTTTCGGGCGTGTTCAGGTACTTCGGCCCGTTGTCCGCCTCGTAGAGCTTTCGCGCGCCGAAGCCGACCACCTCGCCGCCGATGTCGCGGATCGGCCACATCAGCCGGCCGCGGAAGCGGTCGATGGGGCCGCGCCGGCCCTCCTGGGAGAGGCCGGAGAGCAGCAGCTCCTTGTCGGTGAAGCCCTTGCCGCGCAGATACCGGGTGAGGTGGTCCCAGCCCTGCGGGCTGTAGCCGACGCCGAAGTGGACGGCGGCGGCCTGGTCGAAGCCGCGGTCGGCGAGGAAGACCCGGCCGGCCTCCGCCTCCGGGCCGGTGGCGAGCTGCTCCGCGTACCACTCCGCGGCGATCTTGTGGGCCTCGACCAGGCGGATCCGCTCGCCGCGCTGGTGGGCCGGGTTGTACCCGCCCTCCTCGTAGCGCAGGGTGATGCCGGCCTGGGCGGCGAGCCGCTCGACGGCCTCCGAGAAGGAGAGGTGGTCGACCTTCATCACGAAGGTGAGGGTGTCGCCGCCCTCCTGGCAGCCGAAGCAGTGGAAGAGGCCCTTGCTGGGGCTGACCTGGAAGGACGGTGACTTCTCGTCGTGGAACGGGCACAGGCCCTTGAGGTTGCCGCCGCCCGCGTTGCGCAGCTGGAGGTACTCGGACACCACGGCGTCGATCGGGACCGCGTCCCGTACCGCCTTCACGTCCTCGTCGTTGATCCGTCCTGCCACGAGGTGAGTCTACGGGGCCGGACCGACAGCGCCGGGGCGAGCCCGGCCGGGTTCCGGGGTGCCCCGGAACCGCGCCACGGGGCGATGCGCCTAGGGCACGAGGGTCTCCAGCGGCACGTGCGGGTCCGCCAGCGCCTCCGTGTCCACCTCGGCCCGTGACCGGATCAGTTTCTGGACGTGCTCTGTGACGTCCCACACATTGACGTTCATCCCGGCCAGCACCCGGCCCTCGGACAGCCAGAACGCGATGAACTCGCGCTTGCCGGCGTCGCCCCGGATCACCACCTGGTCGTACGACCCCGGCGGCGCCCATCCGGAGTACTCCATCCCGAGGTCGTACTGGTCGGAGAAGAAGTAGGGCACGCGGTCGTAGACGACCTCCCGGCCCAGCATGGCCCGGGCCGCCGCCGGACCGCCGTTCAGCGCGTTGGCCCAGTGCTCCACCCGCAGCCGGGTGCCGAACAGGGCGTGCGGGAAGGCCGCGGCGTCGCCGGCGACGTAGATGTCGGGGTCGGAGGAGCGCAGGCTCTCGTCGACCAGGACGCCCCCGCCCCCGGAGCGGTCGGCCAGCTCCAGTCCGGCCGCCTCGGCGAGGGAGACCCGCGGCGCCGCGCCGATCGCGGCGAGCACGTCGTGGGCGGGGTGCTCCTCCCCGTCGTCGGTCCGGGCCGCCAGGACCATGCCGTCCTGGCCGATGATCTCGGTCAGCCGGACGCCGAAGCGGAAGCGGACACCGTGCTCGCGGTGCAGCTCGGCGAAGATCATCCCCAGTTCGGGGCCGAGGACGCCGTGCAGCGGGGTCGGCTCCGGCTCGACGACGGTGACCTCGGCGCCGTACTGGCGGGCCGCGGCGGCGATCTCCAGGCCGATCCAGCCGGCACCGGCGATCACGAGGTGGCCGTTGTCCCGGCCGAGGGAGGCGAGGACGCCCTTGAGCCGTTCGGCGTGGGCGAGGCGGCGCAGATGGTGGACACCCGCGAGGTCGGTGCCCGGGACGTCCAGCCGGCGCGGCTCGGCTCCCGTGGCCAGCAGCAGCTTGTCGTAGCGGACGACCGTGCCGTCCTCGCCGAAGCGGACCGTCCGGGCCGTGCGGTCGATGGCGTCGACGGTCTGGCCGAGGTGCAGCTCGATGTCGTTGCGCGCGTACCAGGCGGGCTCGTGCACGAAGACGGTGTCGCGCTCCTCCTTGCCGAGGAGGTAGCCCTTGGACAACGCCGGGCGTTCGTACGGATGGTCGCGCTCGTCGCAGATCAGTATCACGCGGCCGGTGAACCCCTCCGCGCGAAGCGTTTCGGCCGCCTTGGCGCCGGCCAGTCCGCCACCGACGATGACGAATGTCTGATCCGCGTCGACCACTTGATGCCTCCTCGTGAACGTTCAGCCACCTGCGAGCGTCCCGCACGCAGCGTGATGGGGGAAGAGGGGGTGACCCGATCAGGCCACGGAGGGTCACCTTCGAGTGCTCGTACGCCCCACGCGTTTCCCCGCGTCACTGCGGGCACGCTACGGCGTACGGACGGGCAACTTGCGTTTTTCCCCGTCCTGTTGACGAGATCTTGGTTTCCGGCCGGTCAGCGGGGTGCGGTCAGCCGGGTGTGCAGCGCGCGGGCCGAGGCGTCGGTCAGCGAGGCGATCTGGTCGACGATCACCCGTTTGCGGGCGCGGTCGTCGGGCGCAGCGTCGAACAGCGCGCGGAACTGCGGATCGAGGCCGTCCGGGGCGCGGGCGGTGAGCGCCTCGGCGAGTTCGGCGACCACGATCCGCTGGTCGGCGCGGAGCCGGGCCTGCTCGGCGCGCTGCATCACGTACCGGTCGGCGACCGCCTTCAGTACCGCGCACTCCAGGCGTGTCCCGCGCGGGACGACCAGTTCGGCGGAGTACCGGCTGAGCCGGCCGCCGCCGTACGCCTCACGGGTGGCGCTCTCGGCGGCCAGGCAGAAGCGGCCGATGAGCTGGCTGGTGGCGTCCTTGAGCCGGGCCTGGGCGACGGCGGACCCGTCGTAGCCGTGCGGCCACCACTCCTGGTCCAGCAGCCGGTCGAGGGCGTCGGACAGTTCGGCGGGGTCGGTGCCGGCCGGGACGTACCGCCCGATCGCGACCTCGAACACCGCCTGCCGTTCGGGCTCGGCGTGCAGGCAGTTGGGGTCGAGGTGACCGGCGTGCAGACCGTCCTCGACGTCGTGCACCGAGTACGCGACGTCGTCCGACCAGTCCATCACCTGCGCCTCGAAGCAGGTGCGGGTGCCGGGGGCGTCCTTGCGGGCCCAGTCGAACACCGGGCGGTCGTCCTCGTAGAAACCGAACTTGCGCGACGCCGGGTCGGTGGGGTGGGCGCCGCGGGGCCAGGGGTACTTGGTGGCGGCGTCGAGGGCGGCGCGGGTGAGGTTGAGTCCGACGCTCACCGGGTCGCCGGTCGCCGCGCTGCTCACGAAGCGTTTGGGTTCGATGCGGGTCAGCAGGCGCAGGGACTGGGCGTTGCCCTCGAAGCCGCCGCAGTCGTGGGCGAATTCGTCGAGTGCCTGCTCACCGTTGTGCCCGAAGGGCGGGTGGCCCAGGTCGTGCGAGAGGCAGGCCGCCTCGACCAGGTCGGGGTCGCAGCCGAGGGCCGCGCCGAGTTCCCGGCCGACCTGGGCGCATTCGAGGGAGTGCGTCAGACGGGTGCGGGGGCTGGGATCCCAGGCCTGGGCGCTGGTGCCGGGCGTCACCACCTGCGTCTTGCCGGCCAGTCTGCGCAGGGCCGCGGAGTGGAGGATGCGGGCGCGGTCGCGCTGGAAGGCGGTGCGACCGGGGCGTTTGTCGGGCTCCGGGGCCCAGCGTTCGACCGATGTCGGGTCGTAGCCGGCGGGCGGGACGTGGTTCTCGTACGGGTGCGGTGCGGTGCCTTCCATGTCATGACAGTAAGGGGGCCGCCGTGCCCGCGCCTCAGGCGGACGAGAGCGCGCGTTCCGTGCCGGCCGCCGTCGCGGCCGTGCGGTCGTAGCGGTGCAGGACGAGCCGGGCCATGAGGGGGTGCGCGCCCAGCGGGGCGGCGGCGAGGCCCGGGGCCGCCCGCGCGCACTCCGTGGCGAAGCGGCCCGGGGCCGTGAAGTAGGAGGCGACCGCGACGCGATGACGGCCGCGGGCGTTGAGGGAGCGCACGGCGTCGGCGACCGTGGGTGCGGCGGCGGAGGCGTAGGCGGGCACGACGGGGACGCCGAGGCGGTCGGCGAGCAGTTCGGCCGTGCGGCCGGTGTCCAGGGCGGCATCGGGGTCGCGGGAGCCCGCCGCGGCCAGGACGACGGCGGACCGCGCGCGCCCGGCCCCCGACGTCCCGGCGTGCCAGCCGGCCTCCAGCAGGCGCGCGTGCAGCGTCTCCACGAGCAGGGGGTGCGGTCCGAGCGGCGGGGCCACCCGGGTGCGGGCCGGTACGGCGGCGGCCGCCTCGGGGATGTCCCGCTTGACGTGGTGCCCTCGGCTGAGCAGCAGCGGTACGAGGACCGCGCTCTCCTCGCCGAGCGCGGCAAGGGTGTCGGGCAGCAGGGGCTCGTCGAGCTCGATGTGGCCGAGCCGCACGGACAGGCCGGGGCGCAGCTCGCGGATCCGCTCGGCCAGGGTGCGTACGGTGGCGAGGGCGCGGGGGTCGCGGCTGCCGTGCGCCACGAGGACGAGCACGGGCGGGGTGGGGCGGGGCGTGCGGTCACGGGCGAGGAGGCTGAGCCGGCCGGCCAGCCGGGTACTGATCCGGTTCATGATCTGCGCCGTACTGTCGAGGTGGACGCCACCGGGCAGCTCGCCGCCGGGGCGGTGGTCGGGATCGTCGTACTGGTCGTGCACGGGAAGCGACGCCGTCATGAAGCGATGGTGTCCGTACGACGTTGCCGACCCGTTGCGCGGGCGTGACGGGTCTTTTCCACGGGTTCACCGTGCGCCGCCTCCACCGTGTGAGGCGGTACGACCTGCGGTTTCCGTCCGGTGTTCGAGGGCGGCGGGCAACCGGGGCGCCTCGCGCGGCGTCCATTCCCGACGAAGACGGTCCGCCCGCGCCGCGGGCACGCCGCCTCCCGTGCCGCAGCCGACCGAGAGGGCGTCCCATGAAGTTCCGCCGACCGCGTCTGCCGCGCACCCGCACCGGGCAGCGGCGGCTGGTGCAGGCGGCGGCGGCGCTGTGCACGCTCGCGCTGCTGCCGTCCACCTGGATGCACCTCGCGACGGACGACCGGCTGCGCTCGGCGGCCGACGCGCCCCGCACCGAGGTGGCGGTGGTCTTCGGCGCCGGTCTGTGGAACGGCGAGCCCTCCCCCTACCTGGCCCACCGCCTCGACGCGGCGGCCGAGCTGTACCGGGCGGGCCGGGTCGAGGTCGTCCTGGTCACCGGCGACAACAGCCGCGCGGACTACGACGAGCCGGACGCCATGCGCACCTATCTGACCCGGCGGGGCGTCCCCGGTGCCCGGATCGTCAGCGACTACGCGGGCTTCGACACCTGGGACTCGTGTGTGCGCGCGAGGAAGATCTTCGGGGTCGAGGAAGCCGTGCTGATCAGCCAGGACTTCCACATCCGGCGGGCTGTCGCGCTCTGCGAGGCGGCGGGTGTCACCTCGCACGGAGTGGGAGTGGCCGAGCCGCGCGACAGCACCTGGTACTACGGCGGTGTCCGTGAGCTGTTCGCGTCGGGCAAGGGTGCGCTGGACGCGGCCCTCGAACCCGACCCGCGCTTCCTGGGGCCCCGGGAGCCGGGCGTGCGGCGGGCGCTGGCGGCGGAGTCCCGCACGTCGTGACCGCCGGGTGCCTCACCGCGCCCGCGCGGTGGAGGGGAGGCCGCCGTCCCGGCGGTGTAACAGGCAGCCGTCACGGCACGTAACACGGGCGAAGCACGCTGAACGGCATGACCAGCACCTCGACGCCCACCCACTGCCCTTACTGCGCCCTGCAGTGCGGGATGAACCTGTCGCCCGCGCCGGACGGGGGCGTCGAGGTGTCGGAGCGGACCGACTTCCCGGTGAACCGGGGCGCGCTGTGCGGCAAGGGCCGGACCGCGCCGGCCGTGCTGTCGTCCCGGGTGCGCCTGACCGCCCCGCTGGTGCGCGAGGGGGGCGTCCTCGCCCCGGCGACCTGGGACGAGGCGCTCGGCCGGATCGCCGACGGGCTGGCCCGTACGCGTGCGGACCACGGGGCGGACGCGGTCGGCGTCTTCGGCGGCGGCGGGCTGACGAACGAGAAGGCGTACACGCTCGGCAAGTTCGCCCGGATCGTGCTCGGCACCTCGCAGATCGACTACAACGGGCGGTTCTGCATGTCGTCGGCCGCCGCGGCGGGCACGAAGGCGTTCGGGCTGGACCGGGGCCTGCCGTTCCCGCTGGAGGACATCCCGAGGACGGGGTGCGTGATCCTCGTCGGGTCCAACCTCGCGGAGACCATGCCGCCGGCGCTGCGCTACCTCACCGAGCTGAAGGAGAACGGCGGCACGCTGATCGTCGTCGACCCGCGCCGCACCCGGACCGCCGAGCAGGCCGACCTGCACCTGGCGCCGCGGCCCGGCACCGACCTGGCGCTGGCGCTCGGGCTGCTGCACCTGGTCGTCGCCGAGGGCCGTACGGACGAGGAGTACATCCGCACCCGTACCAGCGGCTGGGAGGACGCCCGGGCCGCCGCGATGGCGCACTGGCCGGAGCACGTGGAACGGATCACCGGCGTGTCCGTTCCCCGACTGCGCGAGGCCGTACGGCTGTTCTGCACGCCGCGGACGGCGATGGTGCTGACCGCGCGGGGACCGGAGCAGCAGTCCAAGGGCACGGACACGGTGGGGGCCTGGATCAACCTGTGCCTGGCGACGGGCCGGGCGGGCCGCCCGCTGTCCGGCTACGGCTGTCTGACCGGTCAGGGCAACGGGCAGGGCGGGCGCGAGCACGGGCAGAAGGCCGACCAGCTGCCCGGCTACCGCAAGCTGACCGATCCGGCGGCCCGCCGGCACGTGGCCGAGGTGTGGGGCGTCGCCCCGGACAGCCTGCCGGGGCCGGGGCGCAGCGCGTACGAACTGCTCGACGCGCTCGGCACGGACATCCGGGCGCTGCTGCTGATGGGCTCCAACCCGGTGGTGTCCGCGCCGCGGGCCGCGCACATCGAGCAGCGCATCAGGTCGCTCGGCTTCCTCGCGGTGTGCGACGTCGTGCTGTCGGAGACGGCGGCCCTGGCGGACGTGGTGCTGCCGGTGACGCAGTGGGCGGAGGAGACCGGCACCACGACCAGTCTGGAGGGCCGGGTCCTGCTGCGCCGGCAGGCCGTCAGCCCGCCGGCCGGGGTGCGCAGCGATCTGGAGGTCCTGCACGAACTGGCCGCCCGCCTGGGCGTGGAGAAGGGCTTCCCGGCCGACCCCGAGGAGGTGTTCGGGGAACTTCGCCGGGCCAGCGCGGGCGGTCCCGCCGACTACTCGGGGATCACCTACCGCAGGCTGGCGGAGGAGAACGGGGTGTTCTGGCCCTGCCCGGCCCCCGCCGGGAGCGGTGCGGAGGGCGGGCCCGCCGACGGGGCCGTCCCGGCGCCGGAGTCACCCGCCGGCGGCGCGGCGCACCCCGGCACCCCCCGGCTGTTCCTCGACCGGTTCGCCACCGACGACGGGCTGGCGCGGTTCGTGGCGGTCTCGCACCGGGCCGTGGCCGAGGAGCCCGACGCCGAGTACCCCCTGCTGCTGACGACCGGACGGGTCGTGGCGCAGTACCAGTCGGGCGCCCAGACCCGGCGGGTGGACGAGCTGAACGCGGCCGCGCCCGGCCCGTTCGTGGAGCTGCATCCGCGGCTGGCGGAACGGCTGGGCGCCGCCGAGGGCGACCCGGTCGCGGTGGTGTCCCGGCGGGGCCGGGCGGTGGCACCGGCGCGGATCACCACGGCGATCCGGCCGGACACCGTCTTCATGCCGTTCCACTGGCCGGGCGAGGGCCGCGCCAACACGCTGACCAACCCGGCGCTCGACCCGACCTCGCGGATGCCGGAGTTCAAGGCGTGCGCGGTACGGCTGGAGGCCGTACGGACCTGACCGCCCGGCCGCCCGGCCGGCACTGAGGGTCAGTCAGCGGGGGGCGGACCCGGGCAGGTTCCCGCCGCGCGTGCCGCGCGGTCAGCTCCGGGTCAGCCAGTCGCCGCCCTCGATACGCCTGCCGCGGGCGCGCAGCCGCGCCGCGACGGCGGGCGCGGCGACGTACACCCAGGCCCGGACCGCCGCCCCGTCGGCCTCGCGGACGACCTCGCGCTCGACCCGCTCGTACAGGCTGCGGGGGTCGCCCGGCACGTACTCCTCCAACCGGTCGAGGGCGGCGAGCAGTTCGTCGTAGTCCCGGGTCCGCGCGGTGACCAGGTCGCCGCGCACCGCTCCGCCCGGCTCCTCCACGGCGTACGGATAGCCCGGACCGTCGTAGAGCACGGCGCCGGTGAGACGGCCCGGTTCCTCGGTCCGGGTGCGGCCGCTGAGGAACAGACCGTGGTTGGGCTCGCCGGGCCGGAGGGTGCCGTAGACGAAGAAGGGGAGTCTCACTCTTTCCACCTGCACGGAAGCGCTACCGAAGGCTTGCAGGAACGATTCTCACCCCTCACACGGTCTCCAGTGATTGCTATGGACACGACATGTCATGGCCCCTTAAATCTCGGTCAAGATCAGCGCCGCCCCCCACTGAGGCGCCTTCCCGAGGAGACCGATGAGCCGGATACGGCATGTCCGAGGTTCCCGTCTTGCGACCGCAGGTGTGGCCGCGACCGCCGCCACCCTGCTGGCCACGGCACTCTCCCCCGGCGCCGGCGCGGCCGACCGGCCGACCCGGGCGGCGGCCGTCGAGAACGCGGCGCGTGCCCTCGCCGGCCACGCGGCGGAGCTGGGCCTCACGGCCGCCCAGGACACCGAGGTCCGCGACGTGGTGGTCGACCCGGACGGCAGCCAGCATGTGCGCTACGACCGCACCTACCGTCAGCTTCCGGTGCTCGGCGGGGACTTCGTCGTCCATCTGGCGCCGGACGGCAGCTACCGGGGCGCCGACCGCGCCACCCGCGCGCCCATCGCCCTGGACGGCGTCACCCCCGCGCTGTCCGCCCCGGAGGCGGCCGACCGCGCGGCGAACGCCCTGCGCGCCACCCGGCTCGGCGAGACGCTGAAGCGGCTGACGGCGAAGTCGCGCCTGGTCGTCGACGCGCTGCACGGCACACCGCGGCTGGCCTGGCGCACCGACGCGGCGGCGCTGGACGCGCAGGGCAACCCTGTCGCCCGCACCGTGCTGACGGACGCCCGCACGGGCGCCCGGATCGACGCCTGGGACGCACTGGAGACGGCGACGGGCGACGGGCGTTCGCTGTACGGCGGCACGGTGCCGCTGGCGACGACGCCCGCGGATTCGGCGTACCAGTTGAAGGACCCGACGCGCGGGAACACCTACACCGGCGACGCGGCCAACCGGACCGACCTGTGCTTCCTCGGCACGATCTGCATCACCCGGGCGCCGGCGACCGTCTTCACGGACGCCGACAACCACTGGGGCGACGGCACGGCGACGGACCGCGCCTCGGCCGCCGTGGACGCGCAGTACGGCACCGACGTCACCTGGGACTACTTCCGGGACGTCCACAAGCGCAACGGCATAGCGGGCGACGGCAAGGGCTCGTACAACCGGGTGCACTACGGGACCCGCTACAACAACGCCTTCTGGGACGACAGTTGCTTCTGCATGACGTACGGCGACGGTGACGGGAACCTGCTGGGGCCGCTGGTGTCGCTGGACGTGGCCGGCCACGAGATGTCCCACGGGGTGACGTCGAAGACGGCGGCGCTGACGTACTCGGGCGAGTCGGGCGGGCTGAACGAGGCGACGTCCGACATCTTCGGCACGCTGGTGGAGTTCCACGCGGGCAACGCCGCCGATCCCGGCGACTGGCTGATCGGCGAGAAGATCGTCCGGCCGGGCTTCGGCCGGTCCGCGCTGCGGTACATGGACGAGCCGTCCAAGGACGGCGTCTCGGCGGACTGCTGGACCGAGGGCGCCGCCGACCTCGACGTGCACTACTCCTCCGGCATCGGCAACCACTTCGCCTATCTGCTGGCCGAGGGCAGCGGAGCGCGGACGGTGGGCGGCACCGCCCACGACTCCCCCACCTGCGACGGCACTTCGGTGCGCGGGATCGGCCGGGGCAAGCTGGGCGCGATCTGGTACCGGGCCCTGACGGTCTACATGACGTCGTCGACGGACTACGCGGGCGCGCGCACGGCGACGCTGAACGCGGCACGGGACCTGTACGGCGCGGGCAGCGCCGAGCACACGGCGGTGGAAGCCGCCTGGAGCGCGGTGAACGTGGACTGAGGAACCCCGCCCGGGGGCGCGGGCACCCTGCGCGCCGGGTGCTCAGCCCCCGTACGGCCGGCGCTCCCGCCCCTCCCGCAACGTCGTTCCCCACCACACCAGCTGGTCCAGCATCGCCTTCGCCGCCGCGTCCGGCCCGGACGGGTCCCTCAGGCGCCCCCCGTCGTCGAAGGACCCGCCGGCGTTGTGGAAGGAGACGGTGTCGCGGACGGTGACGGCGTGCAGTTCGGCGAAGACCTGCCGCAGATGTTCGACGGCGCGCAGTCCGCCGGAGACACCGCCGTAGGAGACGAGGGCGACCGGCTTGGCGCGCCATTCCGTGAAGTGCCAGTCGATCAGGTTCTTGAGTCCGGCCGGGAACGAGTGGTTGTACTCCGGGGTGAGGACCACGAACGCGTCGGCGGCGGCGAGCCTCGGCGTGATGTCCTCCAGCGCGGCCCGCGCCGCCGCGGTGGGAGCCAGTGTGGTGGGCAGGTCGGTCCCGGCGACGTCGACGACCCGGAGCACGAGGTCGTCACGGTCCCGGACCCGGTCGAGCAGCCAGCCGGCCACGACGGGACCGAAGCGGCCGTGGCGGTTGCTGCCGACGACGACGGTGACGTTCAGGGGGGCGGCGGATGCCGTATCGGTGGTCATGCCGGCCACTCTGTTACCTCGACCATTGTTGAGGTCAAGTCGTGTCCCACGGGTGTCGGTCACCCGTTCACACCTTCGACGGACGCCGTCCGGATGAATTCCGCGACACGCCCACAGCACGCCGTTGACCTGCTGAAACAAGACCGGCAGTGCCCCGTGGACAGGTCCCGCGGCACCCGTTCAACGGCATTTCTGACGGCTCATCAGGAAGCGGGCTCGGGCAGGTGCGGATTTCCTCGGAGTGCTGGGCCCGACGAGCTCGAAGGAGCAACACGATGCGACGTACCGCCCGCCCGCTGTCCGGTGCCGCGCTCGCCGTCGCCGCCGTGGGGCTGCTCACCGCACCCGCCTACGGCGCGGACGCCGGACGCCTCGAGGTCCATCCGTCCACCGTGGTGCCGGGCCGTGACGTCATCGTGAACACGTCGGTGTGCGGTGAGGACGCGACGGCGGACGGCGACGCCAGCGCGGTGGGCGCCGGGGCCTTCACGCTCGCTCCCGGCACCGACGAGTACGAGGGCACCACCACCGGGCGGTTCCGGGTGCCGCCGAGCGCGCACCCGGGGACGTACGAGATCGTCGCGAAGTGCACCCGGGGCGGTCACGAGGTCCGGGGCGACCTGGTCGTGGTTCTTTCCTCCGCCGGGCAGATGTACCCGCGGGGAAGTGTGAAGACGGGGGTCGGCGGCGCCCTGGGCACCGACCCCGTGCAGACCGCGGCCGGCGTGGCGGCTCTCGCCGTCGCCGCCGCGGGCGGTACCTGGCTCCTGCATCGCCGGGCGAGAGGCGACGGGATCTGACGGACACCCTCCGCTGTCCGTCCGCCGGTACCGCAAGTCCCCACCCCCTCCGGGTCCGATGCCCCTCGCGGCCCGGAGGGGGTCGGGCCCAGCCAGAAGAGGAGGCGCTTGTGCGCAGACTCGGGAACGCGGGTGACGCCGCGATAGCCGCCGGCACCGCGGTCGCCCTGTGCACCGGGGTGTGGCTGCTGGGCGACGCGGCCGCCCCGCAGGCCCCGCCGCAGCCCTCGGCCGCCCAGGCGCGGACGGCCCCCGTCACACGGGACGCCGCGGCCCCGCTGGCCCCGTCCCCACCGGACCGCATCCGCATCCCCGCGCTACGGGTGGACGCCCCGCTGACGGGCCTCGGACTGACGCCCACCGGCAGCCTGGACGTACCGCCCGCCGCGGACAAGAACCTGGCCGGCTGGTACGAGGCCGGCACCACTCCCGGTGAGACCGGCACCGCCATCGTCGCCGGCCACGTCGACAACGCCGACGGGCCCGCCGTCTTCTACCGGCTGGGCGCCCTGAAGCGGGGCAGCGTCATCGAGGTCGACCGGCGGGACGGCGGCGTCGCCCGGTTCACCGTGGACGCGGTGGAGGTGTACGACGCGAAGAACTTCCCCGACCGGAAGGTGTACGGCGCGGCGACCCGACCCGAGCTGCGGGTGATCACCTGCGGCGGGGGCTACTCGCGCGACTCCGGCTACCGGGGCAACGTGGTCGTCTTCGCCCATCTGACGGGCAGCGCCTGACACCGCGCACCGCACCGGCGCCGGCTCGGGCTCACGCTCCGACTCCGGCTTCGCCAGAACCCCGCACCGCACCGCACCGGCTCCGGCTCCGGCTCCGGCCCCGTGAGAACCCCGCGCGCACCCCGGGCGCACGCCGGACGGACGCCGCCGGCGAGGCCTACGCCACCCACTGCTCGTACGCCAGATTCGCCACCAGCGCGAACACCACCGTCAGCAGCACGATCCGGACGAAGCCGCTGCCCTTCTTCAGCGCCGTGCGCGCCCCCAGCGTCCCGCCCGCGAGATTGAACACCGCCATCAGCGCCGCCGGCTGCCACAGCACCGCGCCCTGCCAGGCGAACATCGCCAGCGCGCCCGCGTTGGTGCAGCAGTTGACGATCTTGGCGGTGGCGGAGGCGGCCACCAGGTCGAGGTGCAGGACCGCGGTGAGCGCCAGCACCAGGAACGTACCGGTGCCCGGGCCGATGAACCCGTCGTAGAAGCCGATGCCGAGACCCGCGAGGCCGATCGCCGCGAGGACGCGGCGGCGGGTGACCGGGCCCGGCGCGGGGGCCGTGCCGAACGCCGGCCGCAGGATCACGAAGGCGGCGACGCCGAGCAGCACCACCATGATCACGGGTTTGAGCACGTCCGTGCTCATGCCGGCCGCGAAGAACGCCCCGGCCGACGATCCGGCGAGCGCGGCGAGCCCGATGCGCACGGCGGTGCGCACATCGACCGGCGCCTTGCGGGCGTACGTCACGGCGGCGCCCGTCGTACCGACGATGGCGACCGCCTTGTTGGTGCCGAGCGCCGTCGCGGCCGGAGTGCCGGCCGGCAGCCCGAGCAGCAGCGCGGGAAGCAGCAGCAGGCCACCGCTGCCGACCACGGCGTCGATCCACCCGGCCACGAGAGCGGCGAGGCACAGCAGGACGACGGTGGTCAGCGATATGTCGGGCATGATCGGGACCCTACGAACCGGACGGTTGTAGCGTCCACGGATTTCGGCCGCGCACGGCATGTTCAGAGGGTCTTCTGAGGTTCGGCGGTCCGGCCCCGCGCACCCCGGGGCCCGCCCTCGCCCCCTCACACCCCGCCCCGGTCCCCGCTGAGGGCAGCGTTCCTCGTGGGAAACAGCCGTGATGCGGCCGGGTAACACCCACCCCGCACGCTGCGGTGCATGACCTCGGACACGCGTGTGGTGGTGATCGGCACCGGCCTCGCGGGCGTACGGCTCGCCCGGCGGCTGGCCGAGCTGGGCACGCCCGCGCTGCTCGTCGGCGAGGAGGAGCACCGGCCGTACAACCGGGTCCTGCTCGCCGAGGTGCTGGCCGGCCGCTACGGCCCGGAGGTGATCGCCCTGCCGGCGCCCGACGGGCTGACCCGCGGCCGGGTGACGGGGATCGACCGGGACGCGCGGACCGTGCGCTGCGCCGACGGCACGGTGATCGCATACGACACGCTGGTCCTGGCCACCGGCTCCAACCCGGTGCTGCCGCCGCTGCGCGGGCTGTACACGCCGGGCCGCGAACTGCCCGAGGGCGTGCACGCCTTCCGCACCATGGACGACTGCCTCGGCCTGTCCGAGGCGGTGCGGCCGGGCGTGCGGGCGGTCGTCATCGGGGGCGGGCTGCTCGGGGTCTCCGCGGCCCGCGCGCTCGCCGTGCGGGGCGCCCAGGTCGTGCTCGCCCAGCAGTCCGAGCGGCTCATGGAGCGCCAGCTCGACCCGGCCGCCTCCCGGCTCGTCCGGCGGCATCTGGCGGAGCTGGGCGCCGAGGTGCACACCGAGTGCCGGGTGCGCGACGTCCGCGTGGCCGGCGGCGCGGTCCGCGCGGTCGAGATGGCCGACGGCTACACCCTCGACGCCGACCTCGTGGTCCTGGCCTGCGGCGTCCACCCCCGGGTGGGCCTGGCCAGGGACGCCGGGCTCGCCGCGCACAAGGGCGTCCTGGTCGACGACGAGCTGCGCACCTCCGACCCGCGCATCCGGGCGATCGGCGACTGCGCCCAGCACGACGGCACCCTGTACGGCCTCGCCGCCCCGGCCCTGGACCAGGCCGACGTCCTGGCCCGCGCGCTGACCGGCGACACCACCGCCCGCTACACCGGCACCCGCGCCCTCACCCGCCTCACCCTGGCCGGCCGGGACCCCTTCGACCTCGCCGCGTTCGGCGAGCCGGAGCCCCGCCCCGGCGACGACGTCGTCCAGCTCGCCGACGCCACCCGCGGCACCTACCGCAAGGTCGTCGTCCGCGACGACCGCCTGGTCGGCGGGGTCCTCGTCGGTGAACTCGGCACCGTCGGCGACCTGGCCCGCGCCTGGGAGGGCGCGGAGCAGCTCCCCGGCGGCGCCCCCCTGCTCCACCTGCTGACCAACGATGGAGGCTGCTGATGTCCGCCACCCCGGGGGACACCCCCACGATCGTGCTCGTCGGCCACGGCATGGTCGGACAGCGCTTCCTCGAAGCGCTCGCCGACCGCGGCCTGACCACCACGCACCGCGTCGTCGTGCTGTGCGAGGAGCCGCGTCCGGCCTACGACCGCGTGCAGCTCACCTCGTACTTCGCGGGCCGGAGCCCCGACGAGCTGTCCCTGACGGACATGGAGTTCATCGAGAAGCACTCGATCGAGCTGTACGTCGGCGACCCCGCCGAGTCCGTCGACCGCGCGGCGCGCGAGGTGACCGCCCGGTCCGGGAACGTCTTCGGCTACGACGTCCTGGTCCTGGCCACCGGCTCCTACCCGTTCGTCCCGCCGGTCCCCGGCCGGGACGCCGAGGGCTGCTTCGTCTACCGCACCATCGAGGACCTGCTCGCCATCGAGGAGTACGCGAGGACCAGGGCGACCAGCGGAGCGGTGGTCGGCGGCGGCCTGCTGGGGCTGGAGGCCGCGGGCGCCCTGAAGGGCCTCGGGCTGGCCACCCGCGTCGTGGAGTTCGCGCCGCGCCTGATGCCGGCGCAGGTCGACGACGGCGGCGGCGCCGCGCTGCTGCGCACCATCGAGGACATGGGCCTGACCGTGCACACCGGTACCGGCACCCAGGAGATCGTGGTCGGCGAGGACGGCGCCGTCACCGGTATGAAGCTGTCCGACGGCTCCGCGATCGCCACCGACCTGGTGGTGTTCTCCGCCGGTGTCCGCCCCCGCGACCGACTGGCCCGCGACTGCGGCCTGACGGTCGGCGAGCGCGGCGGCATCACCGTCGACGAGCGGTGCCGCACGGTCTCGGACCCGCGGGTGTTCGCGATCGGCGAGTGCGCGCTGGCGGCGGACGGCCGGGTCTACGGCCTGGTGGCCCCCGGCTACGAGCAGGCCGAGACGGCGGCCGCCACGATCGCCGCCGCCGATGACGCCGCCGACTTCACCGGCGCCGATCTGTCCACGAAGCTGAAGCTCCTCGGCGTGGACGTGGCGTCCTTCGGCGACGCGCACGGCACCACCGACGACTGCCTGGACGTCGTCTACTCCGACTCGCGCTCCGGCCTGTACAAGAAGCTGGTGGTCGGCCGCGACGGCACCCTGCTCGGCGGGGTCCTGGTCGGCGACGCGGAGGCCTACGGCACGCTGCGCGCGCTCACCGGGTCCGTGCCGCCGGTCTCCCCCGAGCAGCTGGTCCTGCCGGCCGGGTCGGGCGGCGGCGATCAGCTCGGCCCGGCCGCGCTCCCGGACGACGCGGTGATCTGCTCCTGCCACAACGTCACCAAGGGCACCGTCCGCGCGGCGGTCACCGACCACCGCTGCGCCACCGTGCCGGAGGTCAAGAAGTGCACCAGGGCCGGGACCGGCTGCGGCAGTTGCGTCAAGGTGCTCGGCCAACTGGTCACCGCCGAACTGGAGGCGAGCGGGGTCGAGGTCGACAAGGGGCTGTGCGGGTGCTTCGCCCAGACCCGCGAGGAGCTGTACGAGATCGTGCTGGCCCTGCGCGTCACCTCCTACCGGGACCTGCTAGACCGCCACGGCCGGGACGGCGCCCGGGGCGGCGACGGGTGCGAGACCTGCAAACCGGCCGTCGCCTCGATCATCGCCTCCCTCGCGCCCACCATCGGCGCCGACGGCCATGTGCTCGACGGCGAGCAGGCCGCCCTCCAGGACACCAACGACCACTTCCTGGCCAACCTCCAGAGGAACGGCTCGTACTCGGTCGTCCCGCGGATCCCCGGCGGCGAGATCGCCCCGGAGAAGCTGATCGTGATCGGTGAGATCGCCCGCGACTTCGGCCTCTACACGAAGATCACCGGGGGCCAGCGCATCGACATGTTCGGCGCCCGCGTAGAACAGCTCCCGCTGATCTGGGCCCGCCTGGTGGACGCGGGCTTCGAGTCCGGGCACGCCTACGGCAAGTCGCTGCGCACGGTGAAGTCCTGTGTGGGCCGCACCTGGTGCCGCTACGGCGTCCAGGACTCCGTCCGGATGGCGATCGACCTGGAACTGCGCTACCGCGGACTGCGCTCGCCGCACAAACTGAAGTCGGCGGTCTCGGGCTGCGCCCGGGAGTGCGCCGAGGCCCGGTCGAAGGACTTCGGCGTGATCGCCACCTCCCAGGGCTGGAACCTGTACGTCGGCGGCAACGGCGGCGCGACCCCGCGCCACGCCGACCTGCTGGCGCAGGACCTGTCGGACGCCGAACTCGTCCGCCTGACCGACCGGTTCCTGATGTTCTACATCCGTACCGCCGACCGGCTGGAGCGCACCTCGACCTGGCTGGAGCGGATCCCCGGCGGACTGGACCATGTGCGCGAC
Source organism: Streptomyces cadmiisoli (assembly GCF_003261055.1). Taxonomy (NCBI): domain Bacteria; kingdom Bacillati; phylum Actinomycetota; class Actinomycetes; order Kitasatosporales; family Streptomycetaceae; genus Streptomyces; species Streptomyces cadmiisoli. Next base: position 5,971,121 of record NZ_CP030073.1, on the reverse strand, counting down.
GTCGTCGTGCACGACTCGCTCGGCATCTGCGAGGAGCTGGAGACCCTGATGGCGGCGCACGTCGCCCACTACCGGGACGAGTGGTCCGAGACCATCAACGACCCGGAGAAGCTCGCCCGGTTCGTCTCCTTCGTCAACGCCCCCGACACGCCCGACCCGGTCGTCGGCTTCGTCCCCGAGCGCGACCAGATCAAGCCCGACCTGCCGCTGCTCTCCATCGGCCTGCGGCCCGCGCACGACGTCCTGGAAGGAAGCGCCCGGTGACGACCTCGGCTCCCGAGACGACCGGCCCGCAGGTCCAGCTCCGGCTGGGCGAGGACTGGTTCACGGTCTGCGGCCTGGACCGGCTGCTGCCCGGCCGCGGTGTGGCGGCCCTGCTGCCGGACGGCCGCCAGGCGGCCCTGTTCCGGGACCGCGGGGGGCGGCTCTACGCCGTCGACAACCGCGATCCGTTCGGCGGCGCGGCGGTTCTCTCCCGCGGCCTGCTCGGCACCCACGAGGGCCGCGTGTTCGTCGCCTCTCCCCTGCTCAAGCAGCGCTACGACCTGCGCTCGGGGCACTGCCTGGACGACGAGACGGCACACGTGGCCACGTACGAGGTGCGGGTGGCGACGCCGTCCTGCCCGGGCTCCGAGAACGGCGCCGGCTGACGGGCTGCCGCCAATTCCCGCATTCCCTGCCGAATCTGACCGTGCGTCCGCCGCCGACACGGCGGCCGACCTCGGTGTACGCCGGCGCGTCACGGTCCGGCCACGGTCCGTCCACCCCGCTCTCCTAGGGTCCCTGACCGCACGACCCGTCGCCGACCGGTGACGGGACGGTCACCACACCCCTGGAGTCAGAGTGGAACGTCGTAGCCTGCTGCGTGCGGCCGTCCTCGGCGGTTCGACCGCCGCCCTCGGCGGAAGCCTGTGGCGCGGCGCCGCGTACGCCGCCCCCGCACAGCCCGGCACGGGTCCCTACGGGGCGCTCGGTTCCCCGGACGCCAACGGCATCAGACTGCCCGCCGGTTTCACCAGCCGGGTGGTGGCCCGTTCCGGGCAGACGGTCCCCGGCACCTCGTACACCTGGCACAACGCCCCCGACGGCGGCGCCTGCTACACCGACGGCAGCGGGTGGATCTACGTGTCGAACTCGGAGATCGACCCGAACGGCGGCGCGAGCGCGGTGAAGTTCTCGGCGACCGGCACCATCACGTCGGCGTACCGCATCCTCTCCGGCACCCGCACCAACTGCGCCGGCGGCAAGACCCCGTGGAACACCTGGCTGTCCTGCGAGGAGGTGTCCCTCGGCTACGTCTACGAGACCGACCCGTGGGGCGTGAAGGCTGCCGTCCGCCGCGGCGCCATGGGCCGCTTCAAGCACGAGGCGGCGGCGGCCGACCCGGTGCGCAGGGTGATCTACCTGACCGAGGACGAGACGAACGGCCGCTTCTACCGCTTCATCCCGACGACCTGGGGCGACCTGTCGTCCGGCACCCTCCAGGTGATGGTCGCCGGATCCGCCACGTCCGGCTCGTTCACCTGGGCCGACGTGCCCGACCCGGACGGCTCCCCCACCGTGACCCGCAGCCAGGTCTCCGGCTCGAAGTCCTTCAACGGCGGCGAGGGCTGCCACTACGCCGACAACACCGTCTGGTTCACCACCAAGGGCGACAACCGCGTCTGGCAGCTCAACCTCGCGGCGAACACCTACGAACTCGCCTACGACGACTCCCTCGTGGGCTCCGGCACGGCCCCCCTGACCGGCGTCGACAACATCACCGGGACCTCCTCCGGCGACCTGTTCGTCTCGGAGGACGGGGGCAACATGGAGATCTGCGTCATCACGCCGAACGACGTGATCGCGCCCTTCCTGCGGATCGACGGCCAGTCCGGTTCGGAGATCACGGGCCCGGCGTTCTCCCCCGACGGCCGGCGCCTGTACTTCTCCAGCCAGCGCGGCACGAGCGGCAGCTCCTCGGGCGGCATCACCTACGAGGTGACGGGTCCCTTCCGCTCGTAGACAGCAACTCGACAGCCTCCGGGGCGTGTTGTGGGTGGGGCGGGCGGGAACTCCCGTGTGCGGCGGGCAGGTCGCCGTGTGCGCCGCCCCACCCGATCACTCCCATCCCCGGAGGCCCGAACCATGACCAGGAACCACCTGTCCCGGCGCTCCGTCCTGACCGGCACGGCCGCCGCCGCGCTCACCGCGGCCGGCGCGTCCGGCACGGCCGCCGCCACACCCCGGAAGTGGCCCACGCAGTTCGCCCTGCCCGACGGCTTCCTGCCCGAGGGCATCACCATCGGCGACAAGCCGTACGCCTACATGGGTTCCCGCGCCGACGGCGCCGTCCTGCGCACCGATCTGCGCACCGGCGCCGGCAGGATCGTCGCCGCGGGCACGCCGGGCACGGTCGCGATCGGCCTGAAGCTGGACCGCGACGGCCTGCTGTACGTGGCGGGCGGCGGCGGGGGCACGGCCCGCGTCATCGACTCCCGCACCGGCGAGGCCGTACGCACCCACCGGCTCACCACCGCCACGACCACCTTCGTCAACGACGTCGTCCTGACCGGCGACCGCGCCTGGTTCACCGACTCACGCAACGCGGTCCTGTACGGCGTGCCGCGTGCCCGCGGCGGCTCGGTCCGCGCGCTGCCGCTGACCGGCGACTGGGAGCAGCTCCCCGACGTCAACAACGCCAACGGCATCGTGACGACACCGGACGGGCGGGGCCTGATCGTCGTCAGGAGCACGCCGGGCACGCTGTACCACGTCTCGCCGAGAACGGGCCGGGCCGAGCGGATCACCCTGCGCGGAGCCGACTCGGTGGTGAACGGCGACGGCCTGGTCCGTATCGGGCACACCCTGTACGTGGTGCAGAACCGGCTCGACCTGATCAGCGTCTGGACCCTCGACCGGCGGCTGCGCACGGCCACCCTGCGCGGCACCATCAGCGACCCGCGCTTCGACGTCCCCACGACGGCGGCCCGGTACGGCGACCGTCTGTATCTGGTCAACGCCCGCTTCACCAGCCCGCAGACGCCGGAGACGACGTTCACCGGGGTCGCGGTCCCGATCCCGGCCTGACCGCAGGGAGGGCGCGGGCGACGACGACACCGCCCGGGCGGTGGTGACAACGCCCGCGCCCCGTACGGAGAGCTACTTTCCGGTCACGTCACGTTCCCATCACGAGTCCTTCATCCCACCCCCGCGGTGGTGGCCCCGCACTAGCTTCGGTCACCTCATATCCGGCGGTTCACACCATCAGGATCACCGGCCCGGATATCACCACGAACCCGGAAGGACTCTCTCGTGAACCCGTTCCTCAAGCGTGGCGCCGTCGCCCTCGCCGCCGTGACCGCGGCCGCGCTGCCCTCCACCGCGCTGGCCCACGACGGCGACCACCCCTTCGAGAACTGCTCCGCCGCGTACGCCGCCGGTTACGCGAACATCGAGGAGGGCGACGAGCACTACGGCGAGCACCTCGACCGCGACAAGGACGGCATCGGCTGCGACAGCCCGCCCGCGGACTTCGTGCCGGCCGACGACGAGGCGACGGACGACGCCGGGACCGGGGAGCAGGCCTCGGACGACGGCGCGGCTGACGACACCGACCTGGCCGAGACCGGCGGCAGCGGTGCCACCCCGTACCTCGCGGGGGGCGGCGCCCTCGTGGTGCTCGCGGGCGGCGGTCTGGTCCTGGCGGCCCGCAAGCGCCGCGCGAACGACTGAACCGCGCGGAGGGCGATACCCCGAACGGCGCCCCGAACGGCGCCGCGCGGCGCCGGCCTCCCGCCCGCCGTACGGTGAGGCACATGAGGCTCCCGCCGTCCGTCGCCCGGCAGCGCTTCGCCGCCTCGCCGGTCGCCCGGCTGGCGACGGCCGGCGCCGACGGAGTGCCCCACGCGGTGCCGGTGACCTTCGCCGTCCTGGGCGACGTCGTGTACTTCGCGGTCGATCACAAGCCCAAGAGCACCTGGGACCTGCGCCGGTTGCGCAACATCCGGGAGAACCCCTCGGTGGCCGTGCTCGCCGACCACTACGACGACGACTGGTCGACGCTGTGGTGGGTGCGCGCGGACGGCCGCGCGGACGTACTGGGGCAGGGTCCGGAGCGGCGGTCCGCGGTGGACCTGCTGTGCGCCAGGTACGACCAGTACCGGCACTCCCCGCCGCTCGGTCCCGCGGTCGCGGTCCGGGTGGAGCGGTGGAGCGGCTGGTCGTCGGCGTAGCCGTTCCGGGCCGGTGAGCGGCGGGCCGCCGCGGCCTCAGACGGGTGACGGGGCGTCGAGGAATCGGTGGAGGGAGGCCGTCACAGCGGTGACGAAGGCGTCCCGGGTCCGGTCGGCGACGAGGTCGAGCGAGAGGTAGGGGTTGAGGTCCTCCAGCTCGACCAGCAGCAGTTCACCGTCCGCGGTGCGGCAGGCGTCCACCCGCTGGATGCCGTGGTCGAGGGTGTTCCACTCGATGAACCGGCGGGCGAAGCGGAGATCGGCGCCGGTGGGCTCGTACGGTTCGAGGACCCAGCGGCGGCCGGGGTCGGGGGCGTACAGCGCGTACTGGAAGGCGTCGTCGACGTAGTAGAACGACACCTCGTACCGGAAGTCGACGCGCGGCTGGACGAGGACGTCGCCGAAGGTCAGGCCGGGCAGCCGGTCCGCGGGCAGGAAGGACAGCCCGATGGAGTCCGCTCCGGCCTTCGGCTTGACGGCGTACTCGCCGGTGCCGGGCAGCCGGCCCAGGTCCTCGGCCCGGTCGACGGTGGGTATCACCGGGTAGCCGGCGGCGGTCAGATCCAGCAGGTACTGCTTTCCGGCCATGTCGCCGCGGCCGGACAGCGGGTTGTAGACGAGCGTGCCGAGCGCCGCGGCCCGCTCCCGGAAGGCGCCGTACTCCGTCCGGTAGTGCAGCACGGGGCCGCTGTTGCGGACGACCACCGCGTCGAAGCCGTCCATCAGCCGGGCGGCGTCCAGCGGGTTGCACAGGGCGAGGTCGAACTCGTCGCGCAGCCTGGACGTGAGGAAGATGTCCTCGTCGCAGTAGCGCCGTCCCCGGGCCCGGTAGGCCAGATCGGTCACGAACAGAACTCTGGGGCGGGCGGTCACGACGCGTCTCCTGACTGGATGATCGTTCAACCTACCCGTTCGACGGGGGAGGACGGCACCCCCGCACAGGGTGCCGTCCTCCTTGCCCCGCGAGCCGGAGCCGCCGCCTGATCGGTGAGGGTCGGGGACCGACGGCGGCTCCGGTGCCTGGGGGCGGCGGTGGTCGCCGCCCGGTCAGCGGTGGTCGCTGCCCTGCGACCGGGACGCGGCGCGTCCGGCCTCCAGCCGCGCCACCGGGATGCGGAACGGGGAGCAGGAGACGTAGTCCAGGCCCACCTCGTGGAAGAAGTGCACCGACTCCGGGTCACCGCCGTGCTCGCCGCAGACGCCGAGCTTGAGGTCGGGGCGGGTGGCGCGGCCGGCCTTGGCGGCGGCCTGCACCAGGGACCCCACGCCGTCCCGGTCGATCGTCTCGAAGGGGGAGACGCCGAAGATGCCCTTCTCCAGGTACGCCGTGAAGAAGGAGGCCTCCACGTCGTCGCGGCTGAAGCCCCACACCGTCTGGGTGAGGTCGTTGGTGCCGAAGGAGAAGAACTCCGCCGCTTCCGCGATCTGACCGGCGGTCAGCGCGGCTCGGGGCAGTTCGATCATCGTGCCGATCGCCAGCTTCAGTTCCGTGCCGCGGGCCGCCTCCACCTCGGCGATGACCCGGTCGGCCTCCTCGCGGACGATCTCCAGCTCCTGGACCGTGCCGACCAGCGGGATCATGATCTCGGCGCGCGGGTCGCCCTTCGCCGCCTTGCGGTCGGCCGCGGCCTCCGCGATCGCCCGTACCTGCATGGTGAACAGGCCGGGGATGACCAGGCCGAGCCGCACACCGCGCAGGCCCAGCATCGGGTTCTGCTCGTGCAGCCGGTGGACCGCCTGGAGCAGCCGCAGTTCGTTCTCGTGCGGCTCCTGGCGGGACTCCGCGAGGGCAACGCGCACCGACAGCTCGGTGATGTCGGGGAGGAACTCGTGCAGCGGCGGGTCCAGCAGCCGGACGGTGACGGGCAGACCGTCCATCGCCTCGAACAGCTCGACGAAGTCCTGCTTCTGGAGCGGCAGCAGCTCCTTCAGCGACTCCTCGCGCTCGGCCTGCGTGTCCGCCAGGATCAGGCGCTCCACCAGTTCACGGCGGTCGCCGAGGAACATGTGCTCCGTGCGGCACAGGCCGATGCCCTGGGCGCCGAAGCGGCGGGCGCGCAGGGCGTCCTCGGCGTTGTCCGCGTTGGCCCGCACCCGCAGCCGGCGCTTGCGGTCGGCGAAGGCCATGATGCGGTGGACCGCCTCGACGAGTTCGTCGGCGTCGTCGGCACCGGCGTGCATACGGCCCTCGAAGTACTCCACGACCGGGGAGGGGACCACCGGGACCTCACCCAGGTAGACCTTGCCGCTGGAGCCGTCGATGGAGATCAGGTCGCCTTCCTCGACGACATGACCGCCGGGCACCGTCATCCGGCGGCGCTTGGTGTCGACCTCCAGCTCCTCCGCGCCGCAGACACAGGTCTTGCCCATGCCGCGCGCGACCACGGCCGCGTGGGAGGTCTTGCCGCCGCGCGAGGTGAGGATGCCCTCCGCGGCGATCATGCCGTCCAGGTCGTCGGGGTTGGTCTCGCGCCGGATCAGGATGACCTTCTCGCCCGAACGCGACCATTTGACGGCGGTGTACGAGTCGAAGACCGCCTTGCCGACGGCCGCCCCCGGTGACGCGGCGATGCCCCGGCCGACCTGCTCGACCTTCGCGCTGTCGTCGAAGCGGGGGAACATCAGCTGGGCGAGCTGGGCGCCGTTGACCCGCTGGAGCGCCTCCGCCTCGTCGATCAGGCCCTGGTCGACGAGCTGGGTGGCGATACGGAAAGCGGCGCCCGCCGTGCGCTTGCCGACGCGGGTCTGGAGCATCCACAGCTGCCCGCGCTCGATGGTGAACTCGATGTCGCAGAGATCCTTGTAGTGGTTCTCCAGGGTCTCCATGATCTGCATGAGCTGGTCGTACGACTTCTTGTCGATCCGCTCCAGCTCGGCGAGCGGGACGGTGTTGCGGATCCCCGCGACGACGTCCTCGCCCTGGGCGTTCTGGAGGTAGTCGCCGTAGACGCCCTGGTGGCCGCTGGCGGGGTCCCGGGTGAAGGCGACACCCGTGCCGGAGTCCGGGCCGAGGTTGCCGAAGACCATCGAGCAGACGTTGACGGCGGTGCCCAGGTCGTGCGGGATGCGCTCCTGGCGGCGGTAGAGCTTGGCCCGGTCGCCGTTCCAGGAGTCGAAGACCGCCTTGATGGCGAGGTCCATCTGCTCGCGCGGGTCCTGCGGGAAGTCCCGGCCCGCCTCGGTCTTGACGATCTTCTTGAAGCGGGTGACCAGCTTCTTGAGGTCCGCGGCCTCCAGCTCCGTGTCGACCGCGACCTTCTTCGCCTCCTTGGCCTTCTCCAGCGCCTCCTCGAAGAGGTCGCCGTCGACGCCGAGGACGGTCTTGCCGAACATCTGGATCAGGCGGCGGTAGGAGTCCCAGGCGAAACGCTCGTCGCCGGCCTGCTTGGCCAGGCCCTGCACGGACCTGTCGGAGAGGCCGATGTTCAGCACCGTGTCCATCATGCCGGGCATGGAGAACTTCGCTCCGGACCGGACCGACACGAGGAGGGGGTCGTCGGCCTGGCCGAGCTTCTTGCCCATGCGCCGCTCCAGCGCGTCGAGGTGCGCACTCACCTCGTCACGCAGTGCCGCCGGCTCCTCGCCGCTGTCGAGGTAGACCTTGCAGGCCTCGGTGGTGATGGTGAAGCCCGGAGGGACGGGAAGCCCCAGGTTGGTCATCTCGGCGAGGTTCGCGCCCTTGCCGCCGAGGAGGTCCTTGAGGTCCTTGTTGCCCTCGGTGAAGTCGTAAACGAACTTCACGTCCTCAACGCTGGTGCCGTGCTCAGCTACCTGGGGATCTTTGTTTTCCGACACGGGTCTCGACTCCTCGAGGACGCGGTGGCTGCCCTGACGGCGAGGAACATACCCAGATCGAAGGCGCCTGGGTACGTCTACTTGCGCGTCATGCGCCTGTAACCACTCGTCCGCCACCGGATCGAAAGTCAAAGCTTGGTAAGCGGTGACGGCCCGATGTTTTCACTTCTTGAACACAAGGCCACCCCGGCATCGGGTTTGCCGCTCAGATGAGCACATTCCAGCACGTCTGATTTCGATCGATGAACGATCGAGGGGTGGCACTGAGTGCCACCCCTCCGAGAATTGCAATCGCCCATGATCCGCTCATCTGAGCGCAACCCTTATCAAGGGTGGTGAGAATCACGCTGCCACAGGAGCCCGGATTTCACCATGCGGACGGTGCGCGAGAGACGGAAACACGCCCGTCACACACCCATCGCCCGCAGCCTCTCCTCCACCCGCTGCGGCGCGTACAGATGCTCCACCACCAGCGCACCTGCCCCCACCAGCCCCGCCCGCTCCCCCAGGCGCGAGGTCACCACCTCCAGCCGGGCCGTGGACCGGGGCAGCGCCCGCTCGTAGAGCAGCTCCCGCACACCGGTGACGAAGGACGTGCCGGCCAGATCGCCGGCGATCATCAGCACCCCGGGGTTCAGCAGGGTCACCACCGTCGCCAGCACGTCCCCGACCCGGCGCCCGGCCTCCCGTGCCAGCCCGGTGGCCTCCGGATGCCCGGCCGCGAGCAGGTCGCGCACATCCGAGCCGGAGGCCGCCGGCACCCCGGACTCCGCCAGCCGCCGCGCCACGGCACCGCCGCTGGCGACGGCGGCCAGACAGCCGTAGGAACCGCAGCGGCACAGCGCGTCCACGCCCTCCGGCACCCTGATGTGGCCGATGTCGCCGGCCCCGCCGTCGACGCCCCGGTAGACCGTGCCGTCCACCACGACCCCGGCGCCGATGCCCGTCGACACCTTGACCAGCACGAACGCCGAGCAGTCCGGATGGCCGGTGCGCTGCTCGCCGTAGGCCATCAGGTTCGCGTCGTTGTCGACCAGCACCGGTACGCCGGGAGCGCCCGTGTGCTCGGTCAGGGACCGGGCCAGCCGGCCGCGTATGTCGTAGCCGTCCCAGCCGGGCATGATCGGCGGCTGGACCACCCGGCCGGTCTCGCTGTCCACCGGTCCCGGGACGGCCACTCCGATGCCGCAGACCTCCTCCGCGCCGTGCCCCGCCTTCCGGAGCAGGTCGGCGAACCAGCGCCCCAGCTCGCCCAGCACCGCCTCCGGACCGTCCTCGATGACCAGCGTGCCGCCGTGCTCGGCCAGGATCTCACCGGTCAGCGACAGGACGGCGGCACGCGCGTGCCGGGTGTCCAGGTCGGCGGCGAGGACGACGGCGTGCGCGTCGTCGAACTCCAGGGTGATGGACGGGCGGCCCCCCAGCGGGGAACCCACCGGACCGCCGGCGCCCTCGCGCAGCCAGCCCGCGCGGAAGAGGCGGTCCAGGCGCTGGCCGACGGTGGCCCGGGACAGGCCCGTTGCCTGCTGGAGGGCACCGCGGGTGGTGGCCCGCCCGCTGCGCACCAGTTCCAGCAGGTCGCCGGCGCTCGCCTGAGCCGTTCCCCTGCCCGTGCCCGCCGTTCTTCCGGGCCGTCCGGTCATGCGCACCCCCTTGTGTTTCTCAACCCTGCATTACATATTGGGTTTTGCGTGTTAAATAGACGTAACCCTACGGTAGCCACTGCCGAACTGGTCGGCCGGACGTCTTCGGGGAGCCCCGAGTGGAACACCGCTCATCGCAACTCACCGCCCGTCGCGCGGAGCCCGCCGACCGTACGGAACCGGCACGCACCCGACGCGCCGTCCTCCTTCCCGGCCGTGCCCCGGTCCAGGACTCCCGCGCCGTCGCATACGATCCCGGCGCCGGCGCGGACTCCGTGCGCCTGAGGGCCGCGCGCGTCCTGGAGGACAACTGGACCGGAACCTCGACGGTGCCCTCACGTGGTCTGTACCCGCACCAGTGGTCCTGGGACTCGGCGTTCATCGCGATCGGGCTGCGGCATCTGTCGCCGTTACGGGCCCAGACGGAGCTGGAGACGCTGCTCGGCGCCCAGTGGGGCGACGGGCGGATCCCGCACATCGTCTTCAACCCCTCCGTGCCGCTCGACGCGTACTTCCCGAGCCCCGACTTCTGGCGCTCCTCGACCGCGGGGCGTGCTGCGGGCGCCCCGCGCACCGTACAGACCTCCGGCACCGTGCAGCCACCGGTGCACGCGCTGGCCGCCTGGCTGGTGCACCGCGCCGACCCGGGTCTGTCGCGGGCGCGCGGCTTCCTCGCCGGGGTGTACCCGCGGCTCGCGGCCTGGCACCGCTATCTGCTGCACCGGCGTGATCTGGGCGGGGCCGGGCTCGCGTCCGTGGTGCACCCCTGGGAACAGGGTATGGACAACAGCCCCTGCTGGGACGCCCCGCTGGCCCGGGTCGCCCCGGCCCCGGCCCGCTCGTTCCGGCGCGCCGACCTCGACCACGGCGCGCCCGAGGACCGGCCGACGGACCTGGACTACGGGCGGTACGTGCGGCTGGCGACGGACTACCGGGACGGCGGGTACCGGGACGGCGGGTACCGGGACGGGCCGGGCGCGGGCGGCGCCTTCGCCGTGGAGGACCCGGCGTTCAACGCGCTGCTGATCGCCTCGGAGCACGCGCTGGCCGACATCGCGGGCGAGCTGGGCGCCACGGGGACGGCCCGCCGGGCCCGCGCGGAGCGCCTGACGGGCGTCCTGATCGAGCGGCTGTGGGATCCGGCGCGGGGCATGTTCTTCTGCCGGGACCTGCGCGGCGGCGGCCTCGTCCCGGAACGCGGTGTCTCCGGCCTCGTCCCGCTGCTGCTGCCCACGCTGCCCGGCGAGGTCGCCGGCGCGCTGGTGCGCACCCTGAGCGGCCCCCACTTCGGCGACGGCACCCGCCTCGTGCCCAGCTACGACCTCCGCGGCGAGGCGTTCGACCCGCACCGCTACTGGCGCGGCCCGGCCTGGTTCAACACGGGCTGGCTGCTGGAGCGAGGGCTGCGGGTGCACGGCGAGCGGGAGCGGGCCGGCGCGCTGCGCGAGGCGATGCTCGACACGGCCGACGCCTCCGGGTTCGCGGAGTACGTGGACCCGTACACCGGCGAGGCCTGCGGGGCGGCCGGCTTCAGCTGGACCGCCGCGCTGACGCTCGACCTGCTGGAGGGCAGGGATTCCCACGACACCGGGGCCGACCGGAGCGCCGGGAGCAACAGAAGTGCCAGGAGCGCCGAGGCGGCCGGAGCCGACGGAGCCGAAGGAGGGGACCGGGGATGACGAACCGGCATCATCTGCTGGTGCACGGCGGGACGTTCGCCGCCGTGGGTGACAGCGGGGACATCAGCGGCGTGCGGGGCGGCAGCTCCCCGGACGGGCTGTTCGTACGGGACGGCCGGCACCTCAGCCGCTGGCAGCTGACGGTCGACGGCGCCGTGCCCGAAGCGCTGAGCCCGGTGGCCGGCGGGGACACCGCGCGCTGTGTGCTGGTCCCGCGCGGCGGCCGTCAGGAGCCGCCGGCGTACGCGATCTTCCGTGAACAGGCGGTCGGGGACGGCTCGTTCGTCGAGTCGCTGCGGATCACCAGCAACCGCCCGGTGCCGACCGCGGTCCGGCTCGCCGTCACCGCCGACGCGGACTTCACCGACCAGTTCGAGCTGCGCTCCGACCACCGCACCTACGCCAAGTCCGGCGCGGTGCGCTCCCGCCAGGTCCTGGACGACGGCGTCGAGTTCACCTACCGGCGCGGCGAGTGGCAGTCCCGTACGACGGTGACGGCCGAGCCCGCGCCGGACGCGGTGGAGGAGACCGGCACCGGGGCGCGCCGCCTCGTGTGGGCGCTCGACCTGGAGCCGCACGGCACGGCGGAGCTGACGCTGCGGGTCGTGGCCCGCCCGCACGGCGAGAGGCGGGCCCTGCGGGTGCCGCGCTCACCGGCCGCCCTGAACGGGCAACTGCTCGCGATGGAGGGCCGGTTCGTGGAGGGGGTCGCCTTCCCGACCGGCTGGCCGGAGCTGGCCGCGGCCTGCGCCCGGGGACTCGCCGACCTGGCGGCGCTCCAGGTGCCGGCCGCCGGCCCGGACGGCGAGGAGCTGCGGGTGCCGGCCGCCGGGGCGCCGTGGTTCCTGACCCTGCTGGCCCGCGACGCCCTGCTCACCTCCCTGTTCGCCCTTCCGTACCGGCCTCAGCTGGCCGCCGCGACGCTGCCCGCGCTCGCCGCGACGCAGGCCACCGCGACGCGCGCGGAGTCGGTCGCCCAGCCCGGCAAGATCGTGCACGAGGTACGCAGCGGCGAGCTGGCCCACTTCGGGCAGGTGCCGTACGGGCGGTACTACGGCTCGGTGGACGCGACCCCCCTGTTCCTCGTCCTGCTCGGGGCGTACGTCGAGCAGACCGGGGACACCGGGCCGGCCCGCCGGCTGGAACCGCACGCCCGCGCGGCGGTCGGCTGGATGCTGGACCACGGCGGACTGACCTCGCGCGGCTACCTCGTCTACCGCGCCGATCAGGGCGGCCTCGCCAACCAGAACTGGAAGGACTCCCCCGGCGCGATCTGCGGCGCGGACGGCACCCGGCCCACGGGTCCGGTGATGGCCGCGGGCGCGCAGGGCTACGCCTACGACGCGCTGCGCCGCACCGCCCATCTGTCCCGCACGGTGTGGGGGGACGAGAAGTACGCCGCGCTGCTGGAGCAGGCGGCCGCCGATCTGCGGGACCGCTTCCAGCGGGACTTCTGGATGCCTCGGCACTCCTTCCCGGCGCTCGCGCTCGACGGCGAGGGCCGGCAGGTGGACGCGCTGGCCTCGGACGCCGGGCATCTGCTCTGGTCCGGGCTGCTGGACAAGGAGTACGGCGAGCTGGTCGGCAGGCGCCTGCTGGACCCGGACTTCTTCTCCGGCTGGGGTGTGCGCACCCTGGCGTCCGGGCAGCCGGCGTACCACCCGCTGTCGTACCACCGCGGTTCGGTCTGGCCGCACGACAACGCGCTGATCACCCTCGGTCTGGCCCGCTACGGTCTGCACGACGAGGCCCGCACGGTGGCGCACGCCCTGGTCGACGCGGCGACGGCGGCCGGGCACCGGCTGCCGGAGGTGCTGGCCGGGTACGGCCGGGACACCCATGCCGAGCCGGTGCCCTATCCGCACGCCTGCGTCCGGGAGTCCCGCTCGGCGGCGGCTCCCCTGGCGCTGCTGACGGCGGTCGGGGGCGCCTGACCGACCCGCCCGGCCGCTTTCCACGGCTTTTACGCATCTTTTCCACGGCTTTCCGCGGGACGGGCTGAACGCGGTCGGCCGCCGGGCCGTACGAGAGGACGGCGGGCCCGAACCCCCACGCCGGGTCCGCCGCTTCACACTGCTTTCGTACGGAGGGACCCCCGGGTGGCTGTCTTCACGCGTCAACCGCCGACCACGAACGACGACGCCCCGGACACCGAGGAAGCCGCCCCTGCCGGGGGCCGTCTCGCCCGCTGGCGCGCGGCCCACCCGTCAGCCGCCCGCGGCCTGCGCTGGACCGCGACCGCGCTCTCGGTGGCCCTGCTCGTGTTCGCGCTGCTGATGCCGACCCGCGTCGGGGCCTTCACGTGGACCAAGTTCGCGCGGATCCCGGTGGAGGCGATCATCGGGGCCGCCGTCCTGCTCGTGCTGCCCCGCCGCCCGCGGCTGGCGGTGGCCGTCGTCGTGGGGGTCGCGCTCGGCGCGCTGACCGTGCTCAACCTGCTCGACATCGGGTTCAACGAGTACCTGGGCCGTGGCTTCAACCTGGTCCTCGACTGGGGGCTGCTCGACGACGCCCAGTCGTACATGGAGGACACCATGGGCGGGGCGGGCGCTACGGGGCTGGCGATCGCCGCCATCGCCCTCGCGGTCCTGCTGTTCACGGTCATGGTGCTGGCGACGGTCCGGCTGAGCAATCTGCTGGCCCGGCACCGCACGGTCGCCGTCCGCGCCACGCTCGCCGCCGCCGTGGTGTGGACCCTGACCTTCGCGCTGGGTGTGCAGTTCGCCGGTCTGCCGATCGCCGCCGACCATGCGGCGGCGCTCGTGGAGATCCAGGCACGGCGGGTGCAGACGACGCTGCGGGACGAGGCGGCGTTCGCCGAGGAGGCGAAGGTGGACGTCTTCGGCGACACACCCGCCGACCGGCTGGTGCCGGACCTGCGCGGCAAGGACGTCCTGTTCACCTTCATCGAGAGCTACGGCCGCAGCGCCGTCGAGGACCCGCGGATCGCCCCCGGCGTCACCCGGACCCTCGACTCCGGCACCGAGGCCCTGGCCGAGGCCGGATTCGGCGCCAGGAGCGGCTGGCTGACCTCGGCGACGTACGGCGGCAGCAGCTGGCTCGGGCACTCCACGTTCCTGTCCGGCCTGTGGATCAGCAGCCAGCAGCGCTACCGCACCGTCACCTCCGGCGACCACCTGACCCTGACCAAGGCGTTCCAGAAGACCGGCGACTGGCGGACGGTCGGTGTCGTGCCGGGGGTGCAGAAGGCCTGGCCGGAGGCCGAGTTCTACGGCCTCGACAACGTCTACGACGCCTTCCACCTGGGCTACGAGGGCCCGAAGTTCAGCTGGTCGACGATGCCGGACCAGTACGCGCTGGAGGCCTTCCAGCGCCTGGAGCACGGCAAGAAGCGCGACCGGCCGCTGATGGCGGAGATCATCCTGACCTCCAGCCACCAGCCCTGGTCGCCGATCCCGAAGATGGTCGGCTGGGACGAACTGGGCGACGGCTCGGTCTTCGAGGCCGTCGAGAAGGCGGGCACCGACCCCTCCAGGGTGGTCGCCGACTCGGACCTGTCGAAGCAGGAGTACGGCAGGTCGGTCCAGTACTCGCTCACCAGCGTCACCGAATGGCTCCAGCGGTACGGCACCGACGACACCGTCATGGTCCTCCTCGGCGACCACCAGCCCATCGCCCGGGTCAGCGGGGAGCGCGCCAGCCGGGACGTGCCCGTCACGATCCTCGCCAAGGACCCGAAGGTCCTGGACAAGATCTCCGACTGGGGCTGGACGGACGGCCTGCGGCCCGCCGGGGACGCGCCGGTGTGGCGGATGAGCGCCTTCCGGGACCGCTTCCTGACCGCGTACGGCTCGACGCCGGGACAGCCGAAGGGCTGATCAGCCGCCGGAGGTGTCCAGCTCGGCGTCCTCGCCGATCCCCGCGCAGTCGTACGGGTCCTTCAGCCAGCCGTCCGGTAGCACCACCCGGTTGTTGCCGGAGGTGCGCCCGCGGGGGCCGTCGGCGGCGCCGATCGGCCAGGGCTGGTCGAGGTCCAGCTCGTCCAGCCCGGAGCGCAGCTCCTCCAGCGAGGACGTGACGGCGAGGCGCTTGCGCATCTCCGAGCCGACGGAGAAGCCCTTGAGGTACCAGGCGACGTGCTTGCGGAAGTCGATGACACCGCGGGACTCGTCGCCGATCCACTCGCCGAGCAGCGCGGCGTGCCGGACCATGCTGTCCGCGACCTCACGCAGCGCGGGCCGCGCGACGTCCTGCTCGCGTCCTTCGAAGGCGGCCACCAGATCGGCGAACAGCCAGGGCCGCCCGAGGCAGCCGCGCCCGACCACGACTCCGTCGCACCCGGTCTCGCGGACCATGCGGACCGCGTCGTCGGCGGACCAGATGTCGCCGTTGCCGAGCACGGGGATCTCCGGCACGTGCTCCTTCAGCCGGGCGATGGCGTCCCAGTCGGCGGTGCCGCCGTAGTGCTGGGCGGCGGTGCGGCCGTGCAGGGCGATGGCGGTGACGCCCTCCTCGACGGCGATGCGGCCGGCGTCCAGGTAGGTGATGTGGTCGTCGTCGATGCCCTTGCGCATCTTCATCGTCACGGGCAGGTCGCCCGCCCCGCTGACCGCCTCCCGCAGGATCGCCCGCAGCAGATGCCGCTTGTACGGCAGCGCGGAGCCGCCGCCCTTGCGGGTCACCTTGGGCACCGGGCAGCCGAAGTTCAGGTCGATGTGGTCGGCGAGGTCCTCCTCCGCGATCATGCGGACGGCCTTGCCGACGGTGGCCGGGTCGACGCCGTACAGCTGAATGGAGCGGGGCTTCTCGCTCTCGTCGAACCTGATCAGCTGCATGGTCTTCTCGTTGCGCTCCACCAGCGCCCTGGTGGTGATCATCTCGCTCACGAACAGGCCCTTGCCGCCGCTGAACTCCCGGCACAGGGTGCGGAAGGGCGCGTTGGTGATCCCGGCCATGGGGGCGAGGACCACGGGCGGCTGGACGGTGTGCGGACCGATCGTCAGGGGCGTGGACATTCCTCCATTGTGCCGTGCGATCAGTCCGCCGCATTTCATTAGTTAGTCGCACTATTGAAATCGGCGTACCATGGTCCCCATGACCGAGCTCAGCCCACGCCGTCGTCTGCTGGTCCTCGCGATCTGCTGTATGAGCCTGCTGATCGTGAGTCTCGACAACACCATCCTGAACGTAGCGCTGCCCTCGATCCAGAAGGATCTGCACGCCGACACGTCGGGGCTCCAGTGGACGATCGACGCGTACACGCTGGTCCTGGCGTCCCTGCTGATGCTCGCGGGCTCCACGGCCGACCGGATCGGCCGCAAACGGGTCTTCATGGCCGGCCTGGTCGTCTTCACGATCGGCTCGGCGCTCTGCTCCGTGGCACCCAACCTGGAGGCCCTGGTCGCCTTCCGCATGGTCCAGGCGGTGGGCGGCTCGATGCTCAACCCGGTCGCCATGTCGATCATCACCAACACCTTCACCGACCCGCGTGAGCGCGCCCGTGCGATCGGCGCGTGGGGCGCCGTCGTCGGCATCTCCATGGCCGCGGGACCGCTGATCGGCGGTCTGCTGGTGGAGGCGGTGAACTGGCGCGCGATCTTCTGGGTCAACCTCCCGGTGGGTCTCGCGGCGCTGCTGCTCACCCTCCGCCATGTCCCCGAGTCCCGCGCGCCCAAGGCCCGCCGCCCCGACCCGGTCGGCCAGATCCTGGTGATCGCCCTGTTCGGCTCGCTGACGTACGCGATCATCGAGGCGCCGAACGCGGGCCTCGCCGTGGTGGTGCCGTTCGCCGTGATCGCCGTCGGCGCGCTGCTCGGCCTCCTCTGGTACGAGCCGCGCCGGGCGGAGCCGCTGATCGATCTGCGCTTCTTCCGGTCGGCGCCGTTCAGCGGGGCCACCGTGATCGCCGTCTGCGCGTTCGCGGCGATGGGCGGCTTCCTGTTCCTGTCGACGCTCTACCTCCAGAACGTCCGCGGCCTGGACGCCCTGCACGCGGGCCTGTGGATGCTGCCGATGGCCGTGCCGACGTTTCTGTGCGCGCCGCTGGCCGGGCGCCTGCTGGCCTCCGTGGGGCCGCGGCTGCCGCTGCTGATCGCGGGGTGCGCGATGACCGCGAGCGCGCTGATGTTCGCCGTCTTCGAGGCGGAGACGTCGGACATGACGCGTTTCCTCGGCTACGCGCTGTTCGGTGTCGGGTTCGGGTTCGTGAACGCGCCGATCACCAACACGGCCGTGTCCGGGATGCCCCGTACGCAGGCCGGGGTGGCGGCGGCGGTGGCCTCCACGAGC
This sequence comes from Streptomyces cadmiisoli, assembly GCF_003261055.1. Lineage (NCBI taxonomy): Bacteria > Bacillati > Actinomycetota > Actinomycetes > Kitasatosporales > Streptomycetaceae > Streptomyces > Streptomyces cadmiisoli. The sequence goes on along the minus strand of NZ_CP030073.1, from coordinate 5,953,541 downwards.
CGTCAGCTGGGACAGACGCTGGGTGTCGCGATGGTGGGGGCCGTGCTGGTGTCGGGGATCGGCGCGGCCCCGTACCAGGAGGCGTTCGTCGCGGCGGCCCGGCCGGGCTGGTGGATCCTCACCGTGTTCGGTGTGGTGGTACTGCTGGTCGGCGTCCTGACCAGCGGACGGTGGGCCCGCGCCACGGCCGAGCGGACCGCCGAGCGGCTGAAGTCGGCGGAGGTGCGGGAGGCGGCCGGGATCTCGGCCTGACACCGCGCTCGGCCACAGCTTGGACAACTCGCGGTGAAGGGCCCCCTGTTGATGTTGATCCTGCTGCACACTCCTAGTGCCGCGGCCGGCACCATTCGCTCCGTCGCGGCACCAGCTGCCCGAAGAGACAGCCGGACGGGGACGCAGGAGGCGCCGTGCCGCGGATCGACACGAGCAAGGTCAGCCGATGGGACCAGCACGGACGGGAGCACGTCGTGCACGTCCGGCGCACCGGTGTGCAGCGCACGATCAGATGCGACACCTGCGGATGGCGGCGGGGGGCGCAGTTCCTGCCCTGGCTGAAGGCGCAGGAGCACCTGGCCGAGGCGCATCAGGCGACGGTGGACCCGGCGGGCTCCTGACCCCGCCGGGAACACCCCGTCAGGCCCGCAGTCCGCGCACCACCAGGTCCACCAGCGCCGCGAACTCCTCCTCGATCCCCGGCCGGGTCCACTCCGGCGCGTAGCCGGGGTCGTGGAAGTGCCCCGTGGCCTGGAAGACCGCGCGGGCCCCGGCCGCCGGGTCGGGGCTCGCGAAGACACCCGCGGCGACCCCGTCCCGGATGATCCGGGTGAGCTGGGCCGTCAGATCGGCTATGTGCTCCCCGACCACCTCGCCGGCCTCGGCCGTCAGCACCATGTACGTGGCGAACAGCTCGGGATCGTCGCCCGACTTGCGGCGCTTGGCGTCGAACAGCGACGCCAGCCAGTCGCGCAGCCGCGCCTGAGGGTCCCGCTCCGCGGCCGCGATCCCGGCCAGCGCCTCGGAGGTGCGGTCCAGCCAGCGCTTGGTGACCGCTCCCCGCAGCTCCGCCTTGGTGCGGAAGTGCCGGTAGACGCTGCCGTGGCTGACACCGAGCGCCCGCGCCACGTCCACCACGGTGGCCTTGGCCGGTCCGTGGCGGCGCAGCACCTCCTCGGTCACTTCGAGGATGCGCTCGGCGGTCAGGATCTCGCTGGTCGGGGACATGAGGTGACGGTACCTCGTGGCCGGATCAGCGTTCGCTGTCGAGGTGGGCCATCTGCTGGGCGGGGTAGCGCTCGCCGGCCGCCGCGTCCGCCGGTACGGCCTCCTCGATCGCCCGCAGGTCGGCGGCGTCCAGCGTGACGTCCAGCGCGCCCAGCGCCTCCGCCAGCCGGTCCCGGCGCCGGGCGCCGATCAGCGGCACGATGTCCGCGCCGTGCGACGCGCGCTGGGCGAGCACCCAGGCGATGGCGATCTGGGCGACGGTCACGCCCTTCTGCTCGGCGATCTTGCGCAGCGCCTCCACGAGGTCCAGGTTGTGCCGCAGGTTCTCGCCCTGGAAGCGAGGCGACATGGCCCGGAAGTCGTTCGCCGCGAGCTGCCGGTCGGCGGTGAAGTGGCCGGAGATCAGACCGCGGGACAGCACGCCGTAGGCCGTGACGCCGATGCCCAGTTCCCGGACGGCCGGCAGGATCTCGGCCTCGATGCCGCGGGAGATCAGCGAGTACTCGATCTGGAGGTCGGCGATCGGGGCGGTGGCGGCGGCCCGGCGAACGGTGTCCGCGCCGGCCTCGCTCAGACCGATGTGCCGTACGTGGCCCTTCTCGACGAGTTCGGCGATGGCCCCGACGGTCTCCTCGATCGGTACGGCCGGGTCGACCCGGGCGATCCGGTAGACGTCGATGTGGTCGACGCCCAGGCGCTGGAGGGAGTAGGCGGCGAAGTTGCGCACGGCGGCCGGACGGCCGTCGAATCCCGACCAGCCGCCGTCCGGGTCGCGCAGCGCGCCGAACTTCACGCTGGTCAGCGCCCGTTCGCGGGACGCGGCGGGGGCGGTGCGCAGGGCTTCTCCGATCAGCATCTCGTTGTGCCCCATGCCGTAGAAGTCGCCGGTGTCGAGCAGTGTCACACCGGCCTCCAGGGCGGCGTGCACGGTGGCGACGGACTCGGCCCGGTCCGCCTCGCCGTACAGCGCGGACATGCCCATGCAGCCGAGGCCGAGGGCGGAGACCTGAAGACCGGTCGTTCCGAGGGGGTGGGTTCGCATGAAAGCTCCTTGAGCGCGTTCGGGATGCCTCCAGCCTCACATATCAACTGACAGATTTCAATATCTGTCATCTGTAACTCGTCATCGAGCATCACACGCCGCACGCGAGGCCAGGGGGCGAATGGTCCAGACCTATTGACGAGAGGTCTGGACCGCGCCACTGTCATGCCTACGACACCTCACCGCACCCCCCACCGGGAGGCCTCGCATGATCCGCCGCAGACTGCGCCTGCTCGCCGCCGCCCTGGCCGCCGCGACCCTCGTCCCGCTCTCGGGCGCCCTCGCCCCCACCGCCTCCGCCGCCGACACCTGCGCCCTGAAGTCCCGGCCCGCCGGCAAGGTCCTCCAGGGCTACTGGGAGAACTGGGACGGCGCGGCCAACGGCGTGCACCCGCCCTTCGGCTGGACCCCGATCACCGACTCCCGGATCGCCGCCCACGGCTACAACGTGATCAACGCGGCGTTCCCGGTGATCCGCTCCGACGGCACCGTGCTGTGGGAGGACGGCATGGACACCGGCGTGAAGGTGGCGACACCGGCGCAGATGTGCGCGGCCAAGGCCGCCGGGCAGACGATCCTGCTCTCCATCGGCGGGGCCACGGCGGGCATCGACCTCAACTCCACGGCCGTCGCGGACCGCTTCGTCGAGACCATCGTCCCGATCCTGCGGACGTACAACTTCGACGGCATCGACATCGACATCGAAACGGGCCTGGTCGGCAGCGGCGACATCGGCCGGCTCTCCACGTCGCAGGCCAACCTGGTCCGCATCATCGACGGGGTCCTGGCCCGGATGCCCGCCGGCTTCGGCCTGACCATGGCTCCGGAGACCGCCTACGTCACGGGCGGCAGCGTGGCCTACGGGTCGATCTGGGGCGCGTATCTGCCGATCGTCAAGAAGTACGCGGACAACGGCCGTCTGTGGTGGCTCAACATGCAGTACTACAACGGCAGCATGTACGGCTGCTCCGGCGACTCCTACGCCGCCGGCACCGTCCAGGGCTTCGTCGCCCAGACCGACTGCCTCGACCGCGGTCTGGTGGTGCAGGGAACAACCGTCCGGGTGCCGTACGACAAGCAGGTGCCGGGCCTGCCCGCGCAGCCCGGCGCGGGCGGCGGGCACATGGCGCCGGGCCTGGTCGCACAGGCCTGGCGGCACTACGGCTCGGCGCTCAAGGGCCTGATGACCTGGTCGATCAACTGGGACGGCTCGAAGAACTGGACCTTCGGCGACAACGTCAGGTCACTGCAAGGGCGTTGAGGCCGGCCCCGGCCCCGGACAGACGAAATCCCGGCCCCGTCAGGCCTGTCGGGCTGACGGGACCGGGATGCCGGACGCGCGGGCGGTGTCGCCTAGGCGCCGATCAGGCGGCCGGCGAGGTAGCCCTCGATCTGGTCGAGCGACACGCGCTCCTGCTTCATCGTGTCGCGCTCACGCACGGTCACCGCGTTGTCGTCGAGGGTGTCGAAGTCGACCGTCACGCAGTACGGCGTGCCGATCTCGTCCTGACGGCGGTAGCGGCGGCCGATGGCGCCCGCGTCGTCGAAGTCGATGTTCCAGTTCTGGCGCAGCGCCTGGGCGAGGCCCTTGGCCTTCGGGGACAGCTCCGGGTTCCGGGACAGCGGCAGCACCGCGACCTTCACCGGGGCGAGCCGGTGGTCGAGGCGCAGCACGGTGCGCTTCTCCATCTTGCCCTTGGCGTTCGGGGCCTCGTCCTCGATGTAGGCGTCGAGCAGGAAGGCCAGCATCGCGCGACCGACACCGGCCGCGGGCTCGATGACGTACGGCGTCCAGCGCTCGCCGGCCTCCTGGTCGAAGTACGACAGATCCTGGCCGGAGGCCTTGGAGTGGGCACCGAGGTCGTAGTCGGTGCGGTTGGCGACACCCTCCAGCTCGCCCCACTCGTTGCCGCCGAACTGGAAGCGGTACTCGATGTCAGCGGTGCGCTTGGAGTAGTGGGAGAGCTTCTCCTTGGGGTGCTCGTACCACCGCATGTTCTCCTCGCGCAGGCCCAGGCCGGTGTACCAGTTCCAGCGCTGCTCCATCCAGTACTCCTGCCACTTCTCGTCCTCGCCCGGCTTGACGAAGAACTCCATCTCCATCTGCTCGAACTCGCGGGTGCGGAAGATGAAGTTGCCGGGCGTGATCTCGTTGCGGAAGGACTTGCCCATCTGGGCGATGCCGAACGGCGGCTTGCGGCGCGAGGTGGTCTGCACCTGGGAGAAGTTGGTGAAGATGCCCTGCGCGGTCTCGGGGCGCAGGTAGGCGACGGAGCCGGAGTCCTGCGTGGGGCCGAGGTGCGTGGACAGCAGGCCCGAGAACTGCTTGGGCTCGGTGAACTGGCCCTTGTTCCCGCAGTTCGGGCAGTTCACGTCCGCCAGGCCGTTCTCCGGCAGGCGGCCGTGCTTGGCCTCGTAGGCCTCCTCCAGGTGGTCCGCGCGGAACCGCTTGTGGCAGGAGGTGCACTCGGTGAGCGGGTCGGTGAAGGTGGCGACGTGACCGGAGGCGACCCAGACCTCGGGGGCCAGGATCACGGACGAGTCGATACCGACGACGTCCTCGCGCGAGGTCACCATGTAGCGCCACCACTGGCGCTTGAGGTTCTCCTTGAGCTCGACACCCAGCGGCCCGTAGTCCCAGGCGGCACGCTGGCCGCCGTAGATCTCACTGCACGGGAAAACGAAGCCACGGCGCTTGCTCAGGCTGACGATGGTGTCGATCTTGTCGGCGGCCACGGTGCTCTCTTCATTACGACGACGGGCGACGAAGCGAGATGCTTCCAGCGAATGCTTCAGGTTACCGGCGGGGACTCCCCCTGAACCAAATCGGCCCGTTGTTGACAACGGTTTCCAGTTTAGTTGAAAATGACTCTCATGAACGTACGACGACGCCTCATACCCACCGCAGCGGTGACCGCCCTCGGTCTCGCTGCCCTGACCGCCTGTTCCGCCGACGCCGCGAACACCGGCGACATCGGCAACACGGACAGGTTCGACGTCGTCACCTCGTTCTACCCGATGCAGTTCCTCGCCGAGCAGATCGGCGGGGGCCATGTGAACGTCACCACCCTCACCCAGCCCGGCCAGGAACCGCACGACCTGGAGATCAGCGCCCGCCAGACCGCGCAGCTCCAGGAGGCGGACGCGATCGTCTACCTGAAGAACCTCCAGCCCACCGTCGACGAGGCCGTCGCCCAGTCCGAGGTGGCCACCAAGGTCGACGCGGCCGGCCTCACCTCGCTGCGGGAGCACGGCACCGAGGCCGGCGGCCACGCGGACGAGCACGCCGAGGAGCACTCCGAGGACGACGGGCACGGCCACGAGGAGGGCGGCCTCGACCCGCACGTCTGGCTGGACCCGGTGAAGTACGCGGAGATCGCCGAGGGGGTCGGCAAGGCCTTCGAGAAGGCCGACCCCGACCACGCCGCCGACTACCGGAAGAACACCGCGGCCCTGGTGAAGAAGCTCGGCGCCCTCGACACCGAGTTCACCGACGGGCTGCGCAACACCGACTCGAAGGTCTTCATCACCACGCACTCCGCCTTCGGCTACCTCGCCGAGCGCTACGGCCTCACCGAGGAGGCCATCAGCGGTCTGGACCCGCAGTCCGAGCCCAGCGCCGCCCGGGTCAAGGAGCTCGACGGCATCGCCGAGGCCGACAAAGTGACCACCGTCTTCTACGAGACACTGGTCAGCGACAAGACCGCGAAGACCATCGCCCGGGACGCGAACCTGCGGACGGACGTCCTCGACCCGATCGAGGGCATCACCGACAAGTCCCGCGGCGACGACTACATCCAGGTCATGCAAGCCAACCTCAAGGCCCTGCAGACCGCCCTGGGTGCGAAGTGACCGTTACGGAGGACGCCATGGGCGCCACGGGAGAACCCGTCATATCGATGCGCGGCATCCGCGCCGAGCTGGGCTCGCGGCCCGTGCTGCGCGGCATCGACCTGACCGTGCGCCGCGGCGAGGTCGTCGCGCTGCTCGGCGCGAACGGCTCCGGCAAGTCGACGGCCGTGCGCAGCGTCATCGGCCAGGTGCAGGTCAGCGCGGGAGATGTCGAGGTCTTCGGCACCCCGCTGCGCCGGTTCACCGACTGGTCGCGGGTGGGCTACGTCCCGCAGCGCACCACGGCGGCGAGCGGTGTGCCCGCCACGGTGACCGAGGTCGTCTCCTCCGGCCGGCTGTCCCGGGCCCGCTTCGGCCTGCTGCGCAGGGCGGACCACGCGGCGGTGCGCCGCGCCCTGGAACTGGTCGGGATGGCGGACCGGGCGAAGGACTCCGTGAGTGCCCTGTCCGGCGGCCAGCACCAGCGGGTACTGATCGCCCGCGCCCTGGCCTCCGAACCCGAACTGCTGATCATGGACGAGCCGATGGCGGGCGTCGACCTGGCGAGCCAGGAGGTGCTGGCGCACACCCTGCGCGAGCAGGTGGCGGCCGGCGCGACGGTGCTGCTCGTCCTGCACGAACTGGGCCCGCTGGAGCCCTTGATCGACCGCGCGGTGGTACTGCGCGACGGCTGCGTCCTGCACGACGGACCGCCCCCCGAGGCGGTCGGCCAGCACGCGCTGCCCGGTCACGACCACGTCCACCCGCACGCACCGGCGGGCGCCGAACCGATCCGCACGGGACTGCTCAGCTGATGGAACTCCTGAACTACGCCTTCATGCAGCGGGCCCTGCTCGCCGCCGTCCTCGTCGGCATCACCGCCCCCGCCATCGGCATCTACCTGGTGCAGCGCCGCCAGGCCCTGATGGGCGACGGCATCGGCCATGTCGCGATGACCGGCGTCGGCCTGGGCTTCCTGCTGTCCTGGTCGCCGATCTGGATGGCGACGCTGGTCGCCGTCGTCGGCGCCGTCCTCATGGAGCTGATCCGCTGGTACGGCAGGACCCGCGGCGACATCGCCCTCGCGATGCTCTTCTACGGCGGCATGGCCGGCGGCGTCATGTTCATCAACCTCGCGCCGACGGGCTCCAACGCGAACCTCACCTCGTACCTCTTCGGATCGCTCTCGACGGTGAGCGATTCCGACGTCACGGCGATCTGTGTGCTGGCCGCGTTCGTCGTCCTGGTCACCGTCGGTCTGCGCCGGCAGCTGTTCGCGGTCAGCCAGGACGAGGAGTTCGCCCGGGTGACGGGCCTGCCGGTGCGGGCGCTGAACCTGCTCACCGCGGTCACCGCGGCGGTCACGGTCACCGTGGCGATGCGCGTGGTCGGTCTGCTGCTGGTCTCGGCGCTGATGGTGGTCCCGGTGGCCGCCGCGCAGCAGCTCAGCCGCAGTTTCGCGGCCACCTTCGCGATCGCCGTCGCCATCGGCGTCGGCGTGGCCCTCGGCGGCACGATCACGTCGTACTACCAGGACGTGCCGCCCGGCGCGACCATCGTGCTGCTGACGATCGGCGCGTTCGTCGTCCTGACCGCGCTGGCCGCTCCACTGGCCCGGCGCCGGGCGCGGGCACACGCCGCCGCGCATCCTCCCGGGGACCCGGCGGAGTGCGCAATTCCGGCCACGCGTGGGGCCACCGACGAAGTCGGCGTCTGACCGCGCGCACCCCGGGCTGGCACAATGGCCCGGCAGACGCAACGCAAGGAGGCAACCGGTGACGACCGCTGGACCGCCCGTCAAGGGTCGCGCCACCCGGCAGCGCGCCGCGGTGGCGGCATGCCTGGGAGAGGTCGACGAGTTCCGCAGTGCGCAGGACCTGCACGACATGCTGAAGCACAAGGGCGACTCGGTCGGGCTCACCACCGTCTACCGCACCCTCCAGTCCCTCGCCGAGGCCGGCGAGGTGGACGTCCTGCGCACCTCCGACGGTGAGTCGGTCTACCGCCGCTGCTCCACCGGCGAGCACCACCACCACCTCGTCTGCCGCACCTGCGGCAAGGCGGTCGAGGTCGAGGGCCCGGCCGTCGAGAGCTGGGCGGAGGCCATCGCCGCCGAGCACGGCTACGTCAACGTGGCCCACACCGTGGAGATCTTCGGCACCTGCGCGGACTGCGCGAACTGCACGGCCGACGACGACTGAGCCGGTGAGCGGCGGGAAACGCCGCTCACCGCGCGGGCGTCAGTCCTGCCTGCCCTCCATCGCCAGCAGTTCCTCGTTCGGGATGGCGCCGCCGAAACGCCGGTCGCGGGAGGCGTACTCCACGCAGGCCCGCCACAGGTCGCGGCGGTCGAAGTCCGGCCACAGGACGTCCTGGAAGACCATCTCCGCGTAGGCGCTCTGCCAGAGCAGGTAGTTGGAGGTGCGCTGCTCGCCGCTGGGGCGCAGGAACAGGTCGACGTCCGGCATGTCCGGGTAGTAGAGGTACTTCGCGAAGGTCTTCTCGGTCACCTTCGACGGGTCGAGGCGGCCGGCCCGCACATCCTCCGCCAGCGCCTTGGCCGCGTCGGCGATCTCGGCGCGACCGCCGTAGTTCATGCAGAAGTACAGGGTCAGGCGGTCGTTGCCCTTGGTCTGCTCCTGGGCGATCTGGAGTTCGGTGGCCACCGACTTCCACAGCTTCGGCATCCTGCCCACCCAGCGCACCCGGACACCGAGTCCGTCGAGCTGGTCGCGGGTCTTGCGGATGAAGTCGCGGTTGAAGTTCATCAGGAAGCGCACCTCGTCCGGCGACCGCTTCCAGTTCTCGGTGGAGAAGGCGTACAGCGAGATCGCCCCCACGCCCATCTCGATCGCGCCCTGGAGCACGTCCAGCACGCACTCGGCGCCCACCTTGTGGCCCTCGGTGCGCGGCAGTCCGCGCTCCTTGGCCCAGCGTCCGTTGCCGTCCATGACGATCGCCACATGGCCGGGGATCAGTTCGCCCGGCAGCTTCGGTGCGCGGGCGCCGGACGGGTGCGGCTCCGGCGTCTTGTACTCGCGGCGCTGGCGCCCCAGGAACCCGCGTACGGCCATGTGGTCTCGTCTCCTCTTGCCCGACGTGCGTGCTGTCGCTTACTTCTCTACGTACCGCAGGGACCGCAGCCCCCGCTCCAGATGCCAGTGCAGGTAGGCGGAGACCAGTCCGCTGCCCTCCCGCACATGCCGCGGCTCGCAGGCGTCCGCGGTCTCCCAGTCTCCCGTAAGCAGTGCGCCGAGCAGTTCCAGGGTCTGCGGTGAGGGCACGACGCTGCCGGGGACCCGGCAGTCCACGCAGACGCAGCCGCCGGACGCCACCGAGAAGAACCGGTTCGGTCCGGGCAGACCGCAGCGCGCGCAGTCGCCGAAGCTCGGCGCGTACCCGTTCACGGCGAGGGAGCGCAGCAGGAAGGCGTCCAGGACGAGGTGCGGGGCGTGCTCGCCGCGGGCGAGGGTGCGCAGGGCGCCGACGAGCAGCAGGTACTGCTGCACGGCCGGCTCGCCCTCGTGGTCCGTGAACCGCTCCGCGGTCTCCAGCATGGCCGTCCCGGCCGTGTACCGGGCGTAGTCGGTCACGATCCCGCCGCCGTACGGAGCGATGGTCTCGCTCTGCGTGCACAGCGGGAGCCCCCGGCCGATCAGCTCACCGCCGCGGGCGAAGAACTGCACGTCGACGTGCGAGAAGGGTTCGAGGCGCGCCCCGAACTTGGACTTCGTACGGCGCACGCCCCGGGCCACGGCCCGTACCCGGCCGTGACCGCGTGTGAGCAGCGTGATGATCCGGTCCGCCTCACCCAGCTTCTGGGTGCGCAGCACGATGCCGTCGTCGCGGAACAGACTCATGCGCTCATTGTCTCCTACGCGGGTCGGGCCCTACGCGGGCCGCCCCTGACTCAAGGGACCTCACCGCGGCCGCGTGCGACGGCATGGGCGGTGGCCGCGGAGAGCCGCTCGGCGTCGGTGGCGCGCCGTACGGCGGCCGGCTCGACGTCCCACTCGCGCCCGCCGCCGTACGGCCGCAACTGCACGTACGGCCCCTCGTGGCCCATGACGACTCCGAGCCGCCCGGTGCGGGTGTCCACGACGTACGAACCGACCGCGGGACTCACCGGGTCACCGCCGCGGGCCGGCGGGCGGGACCCGCGAGGCCGAGTGGCGGGACCGGCAGGGCCGTTGCCGTCTTTTCGATTACCGCCCGGAATTCGTTCAAGATGTTCCTCCGCCTCTTTCGGCGTACAGCGCCCCGTACCGTGCCTCCACGTGGTTCCCCGGCACCGCCGAGTTCACGCTTTGCGACCATTCGATGACCGGGTCCCCCTAGACTGGGCGGGATTCTGTGCGTCCCCGGCCCCGGCCAGGACCAGGGGCTTGGCCATGGCCAACGGTTCGCCGCGGGCGGCACGGGCGGTGCGGGAGTTCTTCGGCCGGAATCTTGGCGAAATCACGGCGAAAACATGACGGAATCGTGTCGGTCATTTCGCGCGGAGAATGCGAAAGCCACGGCCGTGACATCGCTCGGCGGATGTGAAGCGCGCGTAATCGGCATACGATCTGCTGAGGACCGCGTCCGTCACGGGCCCGGGTCGTGCGGACGGTCCCCGCGGGTGAGCCCGAGGGCGCGACCTGGGGCAGACCCCCGGGCGAGCAGGGCCGCTGCCCGGATGTGACAGAGCGTCAAGATCCGCGAGGCTCGAGGGCATGAAGCAGATCACTCGCAACACAGCGCTGGTCGCCACGGCCGCCGCGGTCCTGGCCGGACCGTCCTCGCCGCCGGCCGCCTCCGCCGCTCCGGCCGTCCGGCCCCTGGAATGGGGCAGGTGCGCCGGCCCGGATCTCGATCCCCGTCAGCGGTGCGCCACCGTCGAGGTCCCCATGGACTACGCCGACCCGGCCGGCCCGCGCATCGGCATCGTCGTCTCCCGCATCCCCAGCGAGAACCCCGCCGCCCGCCGCGGCGCCCTGCTCATGATCCCGGGCGGACCGGGCGGCACCAGTGTCGACGCCCCCTCCGAGAAGGGGCAGCGGCTGCCCCGGGCGGTGCGGGAGGCGTACGACCTGATCGGTTTCGCCCCGCGCGGGAACACACCGTCCACCGCCGTCGGCTGCGGGCTTCAGTACGCCGACCTCGCCACGTCCCGGCTGCGGCCCTGGCCGGCCCCGGACGGCTCGGTCGCGGACAACATGCTCAGCGCGCGACGCATGTCCGACGCCTGCGCGAGCAACGGCGGCGAGCTGATCCGGCACATCGGCACGGCCAACGTGGCCCGCGACATCGACCGCGTCCGTGCCGCGCTGGGCGAACCGAGACTGTCGGCGTGGGGTGTCTCGTACGGCACGTATGTCGGGGCGGTGTACGGCCAGTTGTATCCGCACCGCACCGACCGGATCGTGCTGGACAGCAACGGCGACCCCGATCCCGTCAGGGTCCAGCGCGCCTGGCTCGCCGGGTTCGAGCGGGGTGTCGAGGACGTCTTCCCCGAGTTCGCGGCCTGGGCGTCGGCGCCCGGCAATCCGGACCGGGTCGCCCGCACCGCGGCACAGGTGCGGTCACGGTTCCTGAGCCTGGCCGCCCGGCTGGACCGCGCACCGCTGCCCCGGCCCGGCGCCAACCCGCCCGTGCTGGACGGCAACGAGCTGCGCCAGGCCATGCTGAGCGCCCTGTACGACCCGGACGGCTTCGCCGACCTGGCGCGGCTGATGCGCGCCGCGGAGCGGGGCACCGCGCTGCCCGCGCCTCCGTCCCCGCCCGAGGAACTGCTGCAGAACGCCACCGCGGTCGGTGCCGGGACCATCTGCAACGACGCCGCCTGGCCGAGGTCCGCCGAGGTCTACCAGAGGGACGTCACCGACAGCCGCGCCGCGTACCCGCTGACCGCCGGCATGCCCCGGAACGCGATGCTGTGCGCAGCCTGGCCGTACCGGCCGCGGCAACAGGCGGTGCGGATCACCGGCGACGGACCCTCCAACGTCCTGCTCGTGCAGAACGAGCGCGACGTGGCCACCCCGCTCAGCGGCGCCCTGAGGATGCGTCAGGCGCTCGGCCGACGGGCGGTCATGGTGACGGTCGACGCCACCGGGCACGACGCCTACCTCGCCAACGGCAACGCGTGTGGCGACCGTACGGTCACCGACTTCCTGACGTCCGGCCGGCGCCCCGACATGGACGTCCGCTGCGCGTAGCCCGCCCGCCGCCGGGCGCGGCTGAGGCCGTCGGCGGGCGCGGCTGAGGCCGCCGCCGGGCGGGCTACGCGAGAGAACTCCGCGAGAGAACACGTGCCGCCTTCTTGCCCGGCGGGGCGGGGATACGGGAGTGTCATGTGCACGACTACCCTTCCCCCACGAGGAGGTCGCACATGAGTGCTCGTCCCTTGGCCATCGGCTTCGCCGCGTTACTGGCGGCGACCCTGCCCCTGGCCGGCGGTCAGGCCGTGGCCGCCGGCAATCCCGCCCCGGAACGCGCCTGGGCGGCACGTGTCGTCACCTACGACGCGAGCGGCGCGGCGGAGTTCAGGTCCGCGGTCGACCGCGGCGCGGCGATCTGGAACGAGAGCGTCGACGCCGTCGAACTCCGTCCCGTGGCGTCCGGGCAGCGCCCCGACGTCCGGATCGTGGCGGACAACGGCTGGCCCCGGGCGCTGGTGACGTCGCTGGGCAAAGGCACGGTCTACATGGGGCGCCAGGCCGTCGACCAGGGCTATGACACGGTACGCATCTCGTCCCACGAACTGGGCCACATCCTGGGGCTGCCGGACCGCAAGCCCGGCCCCTGCTCCAGCCTGATGTCGGGCTCCAGCGCGGGCACGTCGTGCACCAACCCGTATCCGAACTCCGCGGAGAAGGCCGAGGTCGAGGCGGACTTCGGCGGTACGGCCGCCGGGCGGACCGGCACGGCGGGACACGGTGTCCTGATCGTCGACTGACCCGCGGCACGCACCCGGGTGACCGTGGCCGTACGCCCCGAGGTCTCACGGGGCGTACGGCGTCCGGGCGGCGGCGCGCCGCCCATGCCGGCCGGCACCGGCTCAGACCGTGCCGAAGTCCCGTACGTAACGCCGCTGCCACCAGGTCTCCACCGCCCGCCGGTCGTAGTGCGCGCGGACGTACGCCACCGCCTGACCGGCCGGTACGCCGTCCAGGACGGCGAGGCAGGCGAGGGCGGTGCCGGTCCGGCCGCGCCCGCCGCCGCAGGCGATCTCGACCCGCTCGCGCGCCGCGCGCTCCCAGGCGTCCGCGAGCGCGGCGCGGGCGTCGGCGCGGTCCGCCGGGAGGCGGAAGTCGGGCCAGCGCACCCAGCGCGACTCCCAGGCGACGGCCGGAGGCCGCCGGCCGAGCAGGTAGAGGCCGTACGAGGCCGCGGGCGCGCCCGGTTCCAGGGGCCGGCGCAGCCCCCGCCCCCGCACCAGCCGTCCGGACGGCAGGCGCAGCACACCCGGCGTCCCCTCGTCCCAGCTCTCACCCATGCGCTCCTCCTGTGTCGGTCAGGGCATTTGAACCCGGCCCGCCGACCCGGGCAACCGAATCCGGTGGATCGGTGGTCTGGAGTGCGAGGGGGTGCTTGATGCAGGCCGAACAAGAGGCCCAGTTCCAGGAATTCGTCAGGGCACGGTGGTCGCACCTCGTGCGGACCGCGTATCTGCTGACCGGCGACGCCCACCACGCCGAGGACCTGACCCAGACGGCGCTGGCCAAGGCGTACCGCTCCTGGCGGCGCGTCGCGCGCAGCGACAGCCCGGAGGCCTACCTCCGCCGCATGCTCGTCACCTGCAACAGCGACCGCTTCCGCAAGCGGCGGGTCGCCGAGTCGCTGACGCCGACACCGCCGGAGCGGGCCGGGAGCGACGACGCGGTGTCGCGGGCGGACGAGCGGGGCGCCCTGCTCACCGCGCTGGCCGGACTGCCGCCCAAGCAGCGGGCGGTGGTGGTCATGCGCTACTGGGAGGACCTGTCCGAGGCGGAGGTGGCCGAGGTGCTCGGCTGCTCGCCGGGGACGGTCAAGAGCCAGGCGGCGAAGGGGCTGGCGAAGTTGCGTACGTATCCGGGGCTCGCGCAGGTGATGGACGCGCCTGCCCGCGGCCGCACGCCGAGCGGGCAGGGGGGAGTCCGATGACCGACGGGCAGGACACGCACGAGGCGCGTGGCGAGCGGGAGACCGAGGAGCGGCTGCGCGAGCTGCTCGCCGAGGACGCGTACGCCATCGAGCCGTCACCGGTCCCGTACCCGGCGATCCGGCGCCGCGGGATCGCCGGACTCCGGCGGCGCCGGGGCGCGGTGGCCGGGGCGGCGCTGGTGACGCTGGCGGCGGCGCCCGTGGGCGCGTACACGCTGGCCGGCGCGGACGGGAGAGCGCAGACGGCGGCCCCGGGCCACTCCGCCACGGCCACGCCGTCGCGGACCGCCTCGCCGACGCCCTCCGCCTCCCCGTCGGGTCCGGCGCGCCCGGCCTCAACGGGCCAGTTGCTCGACGGCATCACGTTCGAGGAGGCCGCCGACGGGCTGGAGAAGTGCCTCGCGTACGACCGGAGCGGATTCCGGCCGGGCGGCACCGGGCTGGGCCCGGCGGACGGCTACCGGATCATCCTGGCGCTGGACAAGACGGGGGACTCCAACTCGCCCGGCGACGGCATGTACGTCGTCGCGGTGAAGGAGCGACCCCAGCTCACCCGTCTGATCTGCACCCTCCGGAACGGCCGGGCGGAGGGCATCAACACCAGCGTCGGCGCGGACGGCGGGCCGGACGCCGGGCCGGTCGTGCCGGACAGCAACGGCGGCCGGCTCCACCGGCAGTCGGTGCTCGACGACGGCGCCTGGAAACTCCCCTTCCGCTGGGGGGCCATCGGGACCGTCGAACCCTCGGTGACCCGGGTGACCGTCTCCTACGGCGGCGAGACCGGCGAGGCCGACCTGGACCACGGCTGGTTCGTCGCCTCCGGTGTCCTGAACGTGCAGACGGGCGCCGCTCCGCGCGTCAAGGGATACGACGCCGACGGCAAACTGGTCTACGACTCCGACCACGACCAGGGCTACCAGAAGACCCTCTAGCGGGTACCTGTGCGGCGCCGCACAGGGGTCGGCGCCGCACGGGTACCGTCCTCCGTGCGGCACGGAAGTGAATCGCCGCCGCCCGCTGCGCGCCCTCCACGTCCCGGGCGCGCGGGGCGGCGATGATGTCGCGATGGCGGCGGACACGGAGCACGCGAGCGGACGTCCCGCGTCCGCTCTCCTGCGACGGCCCGCGTCAACTCCCGCCGCCGCGGGCCGTCGTCGGCGGACCACCGGCGGATACGCCATTCGTGTGCGATCCCTTGACCGCCCCCACGACCCCTCCTATGGTCGCGCTGACCCATCGGACGTAGGACGTCGTATCTCCTTATTGTCCCGCACGCCTTCCCCCACGCCTCCCCCGCCGCCGCCCCACCGCCTCTTCCCTTCCGGACGACCCCACCGCTGGAGGATCCGTGCGCGACGCGACCGACGACGTTCCGACGCTGCACCGCCGCTCGTTCCTGAAGCACACCGGCGCCCTCGGCGCGGCCGCCGCGGTCTCCGCGTCCCTGTCCGCCTGCTCGGCCGGTCCGGAGTCCACCATCGACATCGGCGGCGGCAGGCAGGGGCCGAACCGGACGCTCACGGCGGTCATCGGCTACGGCAACGACGGCAACTGGGACCCCACGCAGACCGCGTCGGCCTTCTGCATGGCGGGCAACAACCACCTCTACGAGGGGCTGCTCGACACCGACCCCGTCTCCCGCGAGCCGTACGCGGCCCTCGCCACCAGGGTGCCGGCGGACCCGAACAGCACCACGTGGCGGTTCACCCTGCGGCCGGGGGCCACGTTCCACGACGGCAGGCCGGTCACCGCCGACGACGTGGTGTTCGTCTTCGACCGGATCCTCGACCCGGACACCCAGACCCTCGCCAAGGGCTTCTTCGCGCCCTGGCTGAAGCAGGTCGACAGGATCGACGCGCGCACCGTCGAGCTGGTGCTGAAGTTCCCCTTCCCGGAGGGCCTGGCCCGGCTCACCCTCGCGAAGGTCATGCCCGAGCACGTCTACTCCCGGCCGGGCGCCTGGGACGAGGCGATCAAGGGGCTGGCGGTCGGTTCGGGGCCGTACCGGCTGAGCGCGCACCATCCGAAGTCGAACACCACGTTCGAGGCCTTCGACGGCTACAACGGACCGCGCCCGCCCGCCTTCAGGAAGATGAACTGGCTGACCATCGTCGACGCCGCGCCGCGGGTCGCGAGGATCTCCGGCGCCGCCGCGGGCGCGCAGCTCGCGGACAACATCCCCTACGCCGACATCGCCCATCTGGAGAGCGGCGGGCTGACGGTGGCCGGCGGGCACGGGATGAACAATCTGTTCCTGATGTTCAACACCGGCCGCGCGCCCTTCGACGACGTGCGGGTCCGGCAGGCGCTGCACTACGCCATCGACACCGAGAAGATGGTGGAGGTGGCGCTCAAGGGGCACGGCAGGCCCGCGACGTCGTTCCTCGACGAGAGCAACCCGGCCCACCGGCGCGCGGGAACCGTCTACGGCCACGACCCCGACCGGGCGCGGAGCCTGCTGAAGCGGGCCGGGGTCAGCGGGCTGGAGATCGACATCCTCGCGGTGAACGTCAGCTGGATCGTCGACTGCCTGCCCACCGTCAAGGCGTCCTGGGACGCGATCGGGGTGCGCACCACCCTGTCGCCGCAGGAGACCACGGCCGTCTTCACCAAGATGGACCAGAAGCGGGACTACCAGGTGGTCGCCGCCGCCTCGAACCCCAACCAGTTCGGCCTGGACGCCGACCTGATCATGCGTTACAACCACGGGCCCGAGAACCTGTGGATGGGATACGCCCGCTGGGCCGGCGACCCGGTCGCCCGGCAGCTGTTCCGGGACATGGACCGAGCGACCCGCGAGCCGGACCCCGCGCGCAAGCGGGCGATGATCCAGGACTGCATCGACGTCGTCGCCGAGCAGGCCGTGCTCTACCCGGTCGTCCACAACGAACTCATGACGGCCTGGGACCCGGGCGAGCTCGCCGGCATAAGGGCGCAGCCGTACCCCGGGATCAACGTCCTCCAGGCCAAGTGGGCCTAATCGTCCGGGAGCCGCCCCGTGGTCGCCATCGTCAGGATTCTGGCTCGCCGTATCGCCCTGCTCGTGCCGCTGATGCTCGGCATCGTGCTGTTCGTGTTCCTGGTGATGCGGTTCTCGGACGTCGACCCGGCGTCCGCCTTCTTCCAGGGCGCCAACCCGACGCCCGAGCAACTGCACGACTTCCGTGCGGAGCACGGCCTCCTCGACCCGCTGCCGGTGCGCTACGTCCACTTCCTGGGCGATCTGCTCCACGGCGACATGGGCACCAGCGTGCTCACCCGCGGCGAAGTCGTCGACCAGGTGATGACCGCGCTGCCGCTCACCGTGCAGCTGACCTTCCTGGGGCTGGGCATCGCGGTGGTGCTGGCGCTGATCGGCGGCGTGACCGCCGCGATCCACCGCGGCCGGCTGCCCGACCAGATCGTCCGGGTGGTGTCCCTCACCGGGATCGCCGCGCCCGGCTTCTGGCTGGCGCTGCTGATGATCCAGTACCTGGCCGTCGACCGGGGCTGGTTCCCGACCGGCGGGTACATCAATCCGGCGGACTCCCTCACCGGCTGGCTGTGGACCATGACCCTGCCCGCGCTCGCCCTGTCGCTGCCCGTCGCCGCGCAGCTCACCCGGATCGTGCGGACGGCCGTGGTCGAGGAGCTGGACAAGGACTATGTGCGCACCGCCGTCGGCAGCGGGCTGCCGCCGCGGGTGGTGGTCGGCCGCAACGTGCTGCGCAACGCCCTGATCAACCCGCTGACCGTGCTCGGCCTGCGGGTCGGCTATCTGCTCGGCGGCGCCGTCGTGATCGAGACGATCTTCTCCCTGCCCGGTATGGGCAAGCTGATGATCGACGCCGTGAAGAACGGCGACCCGGCCGTCGTCCAGGGAGTCGTACTCACCACCGCGATCGGCTTCGTCGTCGTCAACCTCGTCATCGACATCCTCTACCTGCTGGTCAACCCGCGACTGAGGGATGCGTCCTGATGTTCACGCGCAAGAGCCTGACCGAGACGCTCTCCCGCCCCGGCATCCGGCTGCGCGGCCTGCGCCGGCTACCGCCGCTGTCGAAGCTCGCCGTCTGCTTCCTGGCGCTGGTGGTCACGGTGGCGGTGTGCGCGCCGCTGCTCGCGCCCTACGACCCGCTGGAGCAGTTGCCGCCGGTCGACGGCACCGGGCATCCGTCGGCCGGGCACTGGATGGGCCAGGACAGCCTCGGCCGGGACATCCTGAGCCGGCTGATGTACGGCGCCCGCTGGTCCCTCGCCATCGGGCTGGGCGCCACCGCGCTCGCGCTGCTGGCCGGTTCGGTGATCGGCGCGGTCGCGGCCACCTCCCGCAAGGCGGTGGACGAGACGCTGATGCGCGTTCTGGACGTCGTGATGGCCTTCCCGGGCATCGCGCTCGCCGCGGTGCTCGTCGCCGTGTTCGGCGGCGGCATCACCGTGCTGACCTGTGCCATCGCCTTCCTGTTCACCCCGCCGGTCGCCAGGGTCGTGCGGGCCAACATCCTGGACCAGTACGGCGAGGACTACGTCACCGCCGAACGTGTCATCGGCGCCCGCACCCCGCACATCGTCGTCCGGCACGTCGCCGTCAACTGCGCGGCCCCGGTGCTGGTGTTCTGCACCGTGCAGGTCGCCGAGGCGGTCGTCTTCGAGGCGTCGCTGTCCTTCATCGGGGCCGGGGTGCGGCCGCCCGACCCGTCGTGGGGCAGTGTCATCGCGGACGGCAAGAACATGGTGCTGACCGGCGGCTGGTGGGCCACCGTCTTCCCCGGGCTGCTGATGCTGGTCACGGTGCTGTCGCTGAACATCCTCTCCGAGGGCGTGTCGGACGCCTGGGCGGCGCCGGCGGCCCGGGAAGTGGACACCCGCGCGGACCACATGGAGCGGCCCGAGCCCGGCAGCGGCGAGGTCGTGCCGCTGCCCGGACTGGCCGGGGCCGCCCAGCGGCTGCGCTCCCGCGCCCGGCCGCTGCCCGGCGGGCAGCCGGTGCTCGCGGTCGAGAACCTCGCCATCGGCTTCGAGACCCGGCACCGCGGTGTGGACATCGTCGACGGCATCAGCTTCGAGGTGCACGCCGGTGAGGTGCTGGGCCTGGTCGGCGAGTCGGGCTGCGGCAAGTCGCTGACCGCGCTGACCGTGATGGGCCTGCAGCCCAAGGGCGCCCGGGTGCGCGGCCAGATCCGTTTCCACCAGCGCGACCTGCTCGCCGAGCCGGCGCGGGCGCGCCGCCGGCTGCTCGGCCACGAGATGGCGATGGTCTACCAGGACGCCCTGTCGTCCCTGAACCCGGCGATGACCGTCCGTGCCCAGCTCAAGCAGGTCGTGCGGCGCGGCGGGCGCCGCACCCCGGCCGAGCTGCTCACCCTGGTCGGCCTGGACCCGGACCGCACCCTGCGCAGCTACCCGCACGAACTCTCCGGCGGCCAGCGCCAGCGGGTCCTGATCGCCATGGCCCTGTCCCGCGACCCGAAGCTGATCGTCGCCGACGAACCGACCACCGCGCTGGACGTGACCGTACAGGCGCAGATCATGGAACTGCTGCTGAGGCTGCGCGAGGAGCTGGGCTTCGCGCTGGTCCTCGTCTCCCACGACCTGGCCCTGGTCGCGGACGTCACCGACCGGGTGGTGGTGATGTACGGCGGGCAGATCGTGGAGACGGGCGTGACCGCCGACCTGGTGGAGTCCCCGGCCCACCACTACACGCGCGGGCTGCTCGGCAGCGTGCTCTCGCTGGAGGGGGCGGCGCAGCGGATGACGCAGATCAAGGGCGTCGTCCCCTCGCCCGCGGACTTCCCGGCCGGCTGCCGGTTCGCCGACCGCTGTCCGATGGCGGGCGAGACCTGCCGTACGACGCCGCCGGACCTGCTGGGCACCGTCGGCCACTCGGCGGCCTGCCACCACCCGGCGGTCGTGCTCGTGACCGAGGACGACGCGGAGAGCGAGGTCGTGACATGACCGCACTGGTGGAACTGGCCGGCACCCATGTGGTGCACAAGGCCCGCAGCGGCGGCCTGTTCGCGCGGGACAGGGTGTACGCCCTGACCGGCGCCGACCTCACCGTCGCCGCGGGCGAGACGATCGGCGTGGTCGGCGAGTCCGGCTGCGGCAAGTCGACGCTGGCGAAGGTGCTCGTCGGGGTGCAGCGACCGACGTCCGGGACGGTGTCCGTCCGGGGCCGCGACCTGTGGGCCATGGCACCGGCCGAGCGCCGCGCGGCGATCGGCAGCCACACCGGCATGATCTTCCAGGACCCGTCGACCGCGCTGAACCGGAGGCTGACCGTCCGGCAGATCGTGCGCGACCCGCTGGACGTGCACCGCCGGGGCACCTGCGCGCAGCGGGAGGAGCGGGTGCGGGAGCTGATGGCGCTGGTCGGCCTGCCGCGGGCGCTCGCGGACGGGCTGCCCGGGCAGCTCTCGGGCGGTCAGCGTCAGCGTGTCGCCATCGCCCGCGCCCTGGCCCTCGACCCCGGACTGGTGGTGGCGGACGAGCCGACGAGCGCGCTGGACGTCTCGGTGCGCGCGCAGATCCTCAACCTGCTGCTGGACCTCAAGGAGCGGCTGGGCCTCGCGCTGGTGTTCGTCTCGCACGACATCCAGACGGTGCGCCGGATGAGCGACCGCGTGATCACGATGTACCTCGGGCGCATCGTGGAGGAGGCCCCCGCCGACCGTGTCACGGACCGCTCCCGGCATCCGTACACCCGCGCCCTGTTCTCCGCGACCCCCGGCCTGCTCGCCCCCGTCGACCCGATCCCGCTGGTCGGCCCGGTGCCGTCGGCGACCCGTCCGCCGAGCGGGTGCCCGTTTCGCACGCGCTGCTGGAAGGCGGACGGGGCATGCGCGGAGTCCATGCCCGAATTTTCCGTTTCGTACACTCTTGGGCACCGCTTCCGCTGTCACCATCCGGTGGAGGAGGACCAGCCGACCCGTGAGCTGGTCCGGCAGGCGCGCGACCCCAAGGAGCCCGTATGACCCTCCCCGCCCCGCTCACCGGTGTCGTCCCGCCCGTGTGCACGCCCCTGACACCGGACCGCGAGGTGGACGTCCGCTCACTGCGCAGGCTGGTCGACCACCTGGCGGCGGGCGGAGTGCGGGGGCTGTTCGTCCTGGGGTCGACCTCGGAGGCGGCCTATCTGACGGACCGGCAGCGCTCCCTGGTCGTACGGACCGTGGCCGACCACCTCGCGGGCCGGCTGCCGCTCCTGGCCGGGGCGATCGACATGACCACGCCGCGGGTGCTGGACCACGTCGAGGCGGTCACCGCGGCGGGCGCGGACGCGGTGGTCGTCACGGCGCCCTTCTACACCCGGACGCACCCGGCGGAGATCGCCCGCCACTACCGCCTGATCGCCGCCGCCTCCCCCGTACCCGTGTTCGCCTACGACATCCCGGCCGCCGTCCACACCAAGCTCCCCGCCGACCTGGTCCTGGAGCTGGCCGCCGGCAAGGTCCTGGCCGGCCTGAAGGACTCCAGCGGCGACCTGACCGGCTTCCGCCAGGTCGTCACCGGGGTCCGCGCCCGCCCCGGCCTCACCGGCTTCAGCGTCCTGACCGGCTCCGAGACCGTCGTCGACGCGGCGCTCTCGCTCGGCGCGGACGGCGCCGTGCCTGGCCTGGCCAACGTCGACCCGCACGGCTACGTCCGGCTGGACCGGCTGTGCCGGGCCGGGGACCGGGAGCGGGCCCGCGCCGAACAGGAGCGGCTCGTCGCCCTGTTCGACATCGTCGGCGTCGGCACCACCCGGATGGGCGGCAGCGCGTCGGCGCTGGGCGCCTTCAAGGCCGCCCTGCATCTGCGCGGCGTCATCGACTGCCCGGCCACGGCCGAGCCGCAGACGCCGCTGTCGCCGGACGAGGTGGCGCGGGTCGGCAAGATCCTCGCGGCGGCGGGCCTGCTGTGAGGTGGACACCGGGCGGACCGTGCGCAGCCGTTCGAACCGTCCGGCGTGATCCCGCTGCCGGTCAGTTCAGCGAGCCGACCGGCAGCCGGCGGAACTCGATCGTCTCGTAGCTGCCCTTCTCCCCGGTCTCGTACAGGACGCCGACGGTGTCCGTGCCGACCTGGACGAGATCGGAGTACGCCGCGGGCCGCCGGGACAGGGTCAGCGCCTTCGTGAAGCTCGCTCCGGCGTCGGTGCTGCGCCACACGGCCATCTCCCGGCGGGCGGTCGGCACCGACGGGCCGGAGAACAGCAGCGGGGCGCCGGGACGGCCGGGCTGGAGGACGGCGCCCTGGACGACGGGCACGTCTCCGAGGGTCGGCTGCGCGGCGTAGGGCCGGACGAGGGTGCGCCCGCCGTCCTCGGAGCGGCCGTCCAGGCGGTTGCCGGCGCCGGTGCCGTGCTGGTCGCGGGCCGAGAAGTAGAGGCTGCCGTCGGGCAGTTGGGCGGCCGTGCTCTCGTTGGCGTTGTCGTGGCCGTCGTAGGAGTCGTCGACGAAGCCCAGGCGCCAGGTGCGGCCCCCGTCGTCGCTGTAGAAGGCGTGGGCGCCGTAGTACTTGGGCTCCTGACCGGTGTCCGACGAGCCGGCGGGCGGGGCGGCGGAGTGGTTGGCGGGGACCACCAGCCGGCCCTTGTACGGGCCCCTGGTGAGGGCGACCGCATGGCCGGGGCCGGTGGCGTACCAGCGCCAGTCCGGCCGCTTCACCGACGCGGTGATCTCGCGCGGGCCGCTGAAGCCGCGCCCGTCGTCCGTGCTGCGCTGCACGAACACCCGGCGGCTCTGCTCGGGCGTCACCTCGCCCCGCATGATCCGGGCCTCGGTCACCGCACCGCTGTTGTAGGACGTCAGCAGCACCACCGCGCCGGTGTCGGGGTCGACGACCGGCGCCGGGTTGCCCCGTGTGTCGCCCCGACCGGCGGCGACCACCTTCAGCGGGCCCCAGGTGCAGCCGCCGTCGGTGGAGCGCCGGACCACCACGTCGATGTCGCCGGAGTCACCGGCACCGCCGCGCCGGCCCTCCGCGAAGGCGAGGACGGTGCCGTGCCGGGTGCTGACGGCGGCCGGGATGCGGTACGTGTCGTAGCCGCCCTTCCCGGAGACGTACGGCACGGAGGACGCGCAGCGGGCGGCGGCGACGGCCTGCGGGGCCTCGGTGAGCGAGCCGAGCGCGAGCGGGGCGAGCAGCGCGGCGGCGGTCAGGAGAGCGCGTCGGGGACGTGTCATCCCTCTTCCTTAACGGGCGGTGACGTCCCGTCAGGGGGACGTGCGCGACCGAACCCGGTCGCGTCGGCCGGCCCAGGATAGGGCCGCCGCGGGTCCCCGCCGTGGAAGCGCACCGGCCCGGTGCGGCGCGGCTACGACGGGGTGCCGGCCGCCGCCAGCAATCGGTTCACGTCGTCCGACGCGATGGTGAGGGCGGCCCCCACGGTGGCCAGGACCTCGCGTTCGGCGGGGGTGTAGGGGCCGTCGGCCAGCGCGATACGGGCGCCCTGGAGAAGGATCGACTCCCGTCCGGCCGGGGCGAGATGGGGCGCGAGCGGGTCGAGCGCCTCGTGCAGCTCTATGGCCAGGCCCGGTCCGCAGGGCGCCCCGTGGACCCGTCCCGTGTCCGC
This sequence comes from Streptomyces cadmiisoli, assembly GCF_003261055.1. NCBI lineage: Bacteria > Bacillati > Actinomycetota > Actinomycetes > Kitasatosporales > Streptomycetaceae > Streptomyces > Streptomyces cadmiisoli. Next base: position 5,929,788 of record NZ_CP030073.1, on the reverse strand, counting down.
GGCCAGCGCCTCCACCAGGGCGCCGAGTTGCTCCTCGGTGCAGTCCTCGAAACCGGCCGCCCGCACCGTGCCGGCGGCCGCGGTGAGCGAGGTGCGGGTGCCGGTGCCGCCCGCGGCCAGCACCGCGAGCGCGACGGTGTGCACGGCGTCGCGGAGCATCGCCGAGAAGCGGGTGGTGGTCGGATGGTCGAGGGCGTCGGTGCCGAAGTGGCGGCGGCAGGCCGCGCACTCCACCACCGGACCGGTGCTGCCGCGCGGCAGCACCGGCAGTCCGAGCAGGGTGAAGCGGCGGCGCCCGGTCAGCCGCTGGAAGTTGCGGTCGCCGCCGCAGCCGGGGCAGAAGAACTCGCCGTCCCCGATCGCGGTCCACGCGGTACGGGTGCCCACCATGCGCGACCGCCTGGCGGCCCGGCCGTTTCGTCCCCGTCCTGGCAGCACGTCGCACCTCCCGTAACCCCACGGCAACATCGCCGCGCTTGCGTGATGTTAGCCACATCGGTGAGGCGGAGTCAGCACCCTGGACGAGACCTCTCCGTGACCTGCACAGGAGATTGGCCGGTAAACGACGGGGCCCCGTCCGCCGGAGAACGGCGAACGGGGCCCGGAAATACGGATCGTGCAGGTCAGCGAGCCGCCCGGTTGACGGCCGAGACGACCGCCTTCAGCGAGGCACGCGTCGTGTTCGCGTCGATGCCGATCCCCCACAGCACCTTGTCGCCGATCGCGCATTCGATGTAGGAGGCGGCCTGCGCCGAGGCGCCCTCGCTCATCGTGTGCTCCTGGTAGTCCAGCAGGCGTACGTCGAAGCCGACGCCCTGGAGGGCGTCGAAGAAGGCCGAGATCGGACCGTTGCCGGTGCCGGACAGCACGGTGTCCTCGCCGTCCACGGTCGCCTCGACGGTGAGCGTGTCCACGCCGTCGGTGTCGGTGGTCGACTGCCCGTTCCGCACCTGGATACGGCCCCAGGGGTTCTCCGGGTTCGGCAGGTACTCGTCCTCGAAGACGGACCAGATGTCCTTCGGGGTGACCTCGCCGCCGCCGGCGTCGGTCTTGGCCTGGATGATCTTCGAGAACTCGATCTGCATCCGGCGCGGCAGGTCCAGCTTGTGCTCGTTCTTCAGCACGTAGGCCACACCGCCCTTGCCGGACTGCGAGTTGACCCGGATGACCGCCTCGTAGGAACGGCCGACGTCCTTGGGGTCGATGGGCAGGTACGGCACCGCCCACTCGATGTCGTCGACGGTGACGCCCCTGGCCGCCGCGTCGGCCTCCATCGCGTCGAAGCCCTTCTTGATGGCGTCCTGGTGGGAGCCGGAGAAGGACGTGTAGACCAGGTCGCCCACGTACGGGTGGCGCGGGTGGACCTCCATCTGGTTGCAGTACTCCCACGTACGACGGATCTCGTCGATGTCGGAGAAGTCGATCTGCGGGTCGACGCCCTGGGAGAAGAGGTTCATGCCCAGGGTGACCAGGTCGACGTTGCCGGTGCGCTCGCCCTGTCCGAACAGGCAGCCCTCGACGCGGTCGGCGCCGGCCATCAGCGCCAGCTCGGCCGCCGCCACGGCCGTGCCGCGGTCGTTGTGGGGGTGGATCGACAGGCAGACGTGCTCGCGGCGGGAGAGCCGGCGGCCCATCCACTCGAAGCGGTCGGCGTGGGTGGAGGGCGTGGAGCGCTCGACCGTGGCGGGCAGGTTCAGGATGATCTCGCGGCCCGGGCCGGGCTGCCAGACGTCCATGACCGCCTCGCAGACCTCCAGCGCGAAGTCCAGCTCGGTGTCGGTGAAGATCTCGGGGCTGTACTGGTAGCCGAACTCGGTCTCGGGGCCCAGCAGCTTCTCGGCGTACTCCATCACCAGCCGGGTGCCGTCGACGGCGATCTGCTTGATGTCGTCCTTGGAGCCGCGGAAGACGACCCGGCGGAAGACCGGGGCGGTGGCGTTGTAGAGGTGCACGGTGGCGCGCCTGGCGCCCTTGAGGGACTCCACGGTCCGCTCGATCAGGTCCTCGCGGGCCTGGGTCAGCACGGAGATCGTGACGTCGTCCGGGATCGCGTCCTCGTCCTCGATGATCGACCGCACGAAGTCGAAGTCGGTCTGCCCGGAGGCGGGGAAGCCGACCTCGATCTCCTTGTAGCCCATCTTGACCAGCAGGTCGAACATCGCGCGCTTGCGGGTCGGCGACATGGGGTCGATCAGGGCCTGGTTGCCGTCGCGCAGGTCGGTGGAGAGCCAGCGCGGGGCGGCGGTGATCCGGTTGCCCGGCCAGGTGCGGTCCGGGATGTCGACCTGCTCGTAGCGGCCGTACTTGTGGATCGGCATGGAACTGGGCTGCTGGCGATTGGCCATGGTGGCGTGGGCTCCTCGAAAGTCCGGTGTCCGTAGGACGGCCGACGACGCAACGCCAAGCACCGCGGGGAGGGAGTCGGCCTCGACTACAGGCCCTCGCCGCGGCAGCTAAGGAGGAGCAGCCCGAAACGCATGATGCTCCGCATGTTATCCGAGCCGCTCCCGGATGCGCGGGTCTGTATCAGTATGCGGGACCGAGAGGACAAATGGGGCAAAACGTGCGCCATACCACTCGCGAACCCGGCCGGGATCCCTTGTCGGCACATTTCACCAATCATGGTTGCCGGTGGTGACAGCGGCATAACACAGTGCAAGGGTTCCGGTCATGACGACGAACGGGGGCTTCGAGCCCGTCTTCTGCACCATCGTTCCGCCGCACGTCCTCGACAAGCTCGCGCGGGCCGAGGACCCCGCGCTCGCCGGCCCGGCCCGCCGGACCCTGCAACGCGACGCCTTCGAGCGCACCCAGCGCCGGCTGACCACCGTCCTGGGCGCCCCCGCCGTCGCCCCGCCCGCGGCGACGGCCGCCGACCGGCCGCACCGCACCGTGTACGACGCCCGGCACCGGACCCAGCTGCCCGGCAGGAAGGTGCGCGGCGAGGGCGACGAGCCCGGCAAGGACGCCACCGTCAACCGCGCCTACGCGGGCCTCGGCGCCACCTTCGAGCTGCTGCTCACCGCGTACGGCCGCAACTCGATCGACGGGCGGGGGCTGCCGCTGGACGCCACCGTCCACTACGACGAGAACTACAACAACGCCTTCTGGAACGGCGAGCAGATGGTGTTCGGCGACGGGGACGGCGAGATCTTCCTCGACTTCACCATCCCGATCGACGTCATCGGCCACGAACTCGTGCACGGCGTCACCCAGTACACGGCCAACCTGACCTACTTCGGCCAGTCGGGCGCCCTGAACGAGTCCCTGTCGGACGTCTTCGGCTCCCTCATCAAGCAGTACACGCTCGGCCAGACCGCCGCCGAGGCCGACTGGCTGATCGGCGCCGGCCTGCTCGCGCCGCGGGTGAGCGGCGTGGCGCTGCGCTCCATGAAGGAGCCGGGCACCGCGTACGACGACGACGTGCTCGGCAAGGACCCGCAGCCCGGCACGATGGACGACTACGTCGACACCGGCCGGGACAACGGCGGCGTCCACATCAACTCCGGCATCCCCAACCGCGCCTTCCACCTCACCGCGACCGCCCTCGGCGGCAACGCCTGGGAGCGGGCGGGACAGATCTGGTACGACGTGCTGACCGGGGGCGAGCTCAAGGAGGAGGCGGACTTCGCCGACTTCGCCGGCCTGACCGTCGCCGCCGCGAAGGCCCGGTACGGCGACGGCGGCGAGGAGGCGCGGGCCGTGCTCAAGGCGTGGGAACAGGTCGGGGTGCAAACGCTGTAGTTCCGTACTAGACAGGTCCCCATGCGTATTCAGGTACGGCGCACGGGCGGGTTCGCGGGCATCGAGCGGAGCGCCGAGGTGGACACCACGGGGCGGCCCGACGCCCAGGAGTGGCACGCCCTGGCCGAGCGCGCGGTCGCCGCCGGCCGGGGCACGCCGTCGGCCGGGGTGCCCGACGGCTTCAGCTACCGGATCACCGTGGACGGCAGGACCGTCCACTGCGCGGACCCGCAGCTGACGGACGAACAGCGCCGGCTGATCAGCAGAGTGCTCAAGGAAGGCGCGTAACCGCCCGCTGCCGCCCGCCCGTTGACTTCCGTCACCGACGGTAGCGATGATCCGGCGCATGGCGACGAACCCGATACCTCAGTTCCCGGCCGGTTTCCTGTGGGGCGTGTCGACCTCGGCGCATCAGATCGAGGGGGCGGTGGACGAGCGCGAGGCGTCCGTGTGGGACACCTTCACCGCCGAGCCGGGGCGGGTGAAGGACGGCTCGACGGCGGCGGTGGCCTGCGACCACTACCACCGCCACCGCGAGGACGTGGCCCTGCTGGCGGGCCTCGGCGTGGACGCGTACCGCTTCTCCGTCTCGTGGCCCCGGGTGCGTTTCGGCGGCGGGCGCGGTCTGGACTTCTACGACCGGCTGGTCGACGAGCTGTGCGCGGCGGGCGTACGGCCGGTGCCGACCCTCTTCCACTGGGACCTGCCGGCCGGACTCGACTGGCTGGACCGGGACACCGCGGCGCGCTTCGCGGAGTACGTGTCGGTGGTGGTGGACCGCCTCGGCGACCGGGTGACCAAGTGGATCACCCTCAACGAGCCCGCCGAGCACACCCTGCTGGGCCACGCCCTGGGGGTGCACGCGCCGGGCAGGCGGCTCCTCTTCGACGCCCTCCCGGTGGCCCACCACCAGCTCCTGGCCCACGGTCTGGCGGTACGGGCGCTGCGCGCGGCCGGGGCCGCCGACATCGGGATCGCCAACTCGCACGGTCCGACCTGGCCGGCCTCGCCGGACGCCGACGACGTGGCGGCCGCGGAGTTCTACGACGTCCTGCTCAACCGGCTGTTCGCGGACCCCGTGCTGCTCGGCGAGTACCCGGCGGGGATCGGGGAGCTGATGCCGGGGGACGTCGAGGCGGACCTGAAGGTGATCTCCGAGCCGGTCGACTGGTACGGCATCAACTACTACGCGCCGACCTCGGTGGGCGCGCCCCGGGGCGCCGAGATCGAGTTCGGCGGCCTGACGATGCCGGCCGAACTGCCCTTCTCGGTCCGGGACATCGAGGGCGTGCCCGTGACGGACTTCGGCTGGCCGGTCGTCCCGCGGGCCCTGACCGAACTGCTCACCGGCTTCCGCGACCGCTACGGCGACCGCCTCCCGCCGATCGTCATCACCGAGAACGGCTGCTCGTACGAGGGGCTCGACGACCAGGACCGGATCGCCTATCTGGACGGTCATGTGCGGGCGCTGCACGCCGCGGCGTCGGCCGGTGTGGACGTCCGCGGCTACTTCGTGTGGTCGCTGCTGGACAACTTCGAGTGGGCGGAGGGGTACGCGCGCCGCTTCGGGCTGGTCCATGTCGACTTCGAGACCCTGAAGCGGACACCGAAGGCGTCGTACGCCTGGTTCCGGGAGGTGCTGCGCGCGCAGCGATGAGGTCGCCGGGGCCTTCGGCAGCGCGCCCCGGGGTGCCTCAGAAGCCGAGCTTGCGCAGCTGCTTGGGGTCGCGCTGCCAGTCCTTGGCCACCTTCACATGGAGGTCCAGGAAGACCGGCGTCCCCAGCAGCGCCTCGATCTGCTTGCGGGACTTGATGCCGACGTCCTTCAGCCGCTTGCCCTTGGGGCCGATGATGATGCCCTTCTGGCTGGGGCGCTCGATGTAGAGGTTGGCGTGGATGTCCAGCAGCGGCTTGTCGGCGGGGCGGTCCGGGCGCGGCAGCATCTCCTCGACCACGACGGCGATGGAGTGCGGCAGCTCGTCGCGCACACCCTCCAGCGCGGCCTCACGGATCAGCTCCGCGATCATGACCTGCTCGGGCTCGTCCGTCAGATCGCCCTCGGGATACAGGGCCGGGCCCTCCGGCAGCAGCGGAACGATCAGGTCTGCCAGCAGGGCCACCTGCTGGTCGCCGACCGCCGACACCGGCACGATCTCCGCCCACTCGAAACCGAGCTCCTTGCCGAGCTGGTCGATCGCGATGAGCTGCTCCGCGAGCGTCTTGCTGTCGACGAGGTCGGTCTTGGTGACGATCGCGATCTTCGGCGTCTTGCGGATCGACGCCAGCTCCTTGGCGATGTACCGGTCGCCGGGTCCGATCTTCTCGTTGGCGGGCAGGCAGAAGCCGATCACGTCCACCTCGGCCCACGTCGTGCGCACGACGTCGTTGAGGCGCTCGCCGAGCAGTGTGCGCGGCTTGTGCAGCCCCGGGGTGTCCACCAGGATCAGCTGGGCGTCCGGCCGGTGCACGATGCCGCGCACCGTGTGCCGGGTGGTCTGCGGCTGGTTGGCGGTGATCGCCACCTTCTGCCCGACCAGAGCGTTCGTGAGGGTGGACTTGCCCGCGTTGGGGCGGCCCACGAAGCAGGCGAAGCCCGCCCGGTGGACCGTCTCGGACGGCTGCTCGGATGACGGGGTACGAACACTCATGGCGACCATTCTCCCTGATCCCCGACGCGCCGCCGTACACGGTCGCGCCATGCCCCTGCCAACCTTCTACGATCACGGGCCATGAAGCTCATCACCGCGATCGTCAAGCCGTACCGCCTCGACGAGGTGAAGGCCGCCCTCCAGGAGCTCGGTGTGCACGGGCTGACCGTGACCGAGGCCCGCGGCCACGGCCGGCAGCACGGCCACACCGAGGTCTACCGCGGCGCCGAGTACCGGGTCGACCTGGTGCCCAAGGTCCGGATCGAGGTCCTCGTCGAGGACGCGGACGCCGACGGCGTGATCGACGCGCTCGTCCGGGCGGCGCGGACCGGGAAGATCGGCGACGGCAAGGTGTGGGCGCTGCCCGTGGACACCGTCGTCCGGGTGCGGACCGGCGAACGCGGCCCCGACGCCCTGTGACGGGCGGCGGGGCCGCGCGGCGCGCCCTGCCCGGTCGGACCTGCTCGGTCGGACCTGTTCCGTCCGACCTGTTCAGTCCGACCTGATCAGTCGAAGACGAACGGACCCGGTGACTGCGGTCCGGTCGCCGTGCAGGTGATGGTGATGCCGAAGACGGTCATGCGCAGCGAGCCGCCGAACGCCTCCAGGCTGTCGCCGGAGGCCACGGTGCCGTTGAGCGGGCCGACGGTGACGCTGTCGCCGGCGGCCATCGCCGGGTTCTCGGTGCCGGTGAACGCGGTCGTGCCGCCGCCGCCCTTGACCAGGGTGAGCGTGGAGGCGATCGAGTCCTCGCCGAGCGCGATGGGTGCCGTGATCGCGGAGGACGTGAGGGTCAACGTGGCGGCGGTGCCGTCCTGGGTGGCGGTGAGCGTGGCCTCGCCGCCGCCGAAGCCGCCGCAGTCCGCGGTGATCGTCGCCGACTGCGGGACGACGGCCACGGCCGCGGGGGCGAGGACGACGCCGGTGAGCGCGAGGGCCCCGGCCGCCAGTGCCGCACCTGTCACTGTCTGCTTGCCTGTCATGGGAATTCGGCTCCCTTCCCGTGTGGGGGATGCCATGTGGGGATGGACGGGAGACAGGCCGGCGGACCACCGGCGCGGCGGGGTGCGGGCACGCCGCGCGGGCTCGGACACGTGTATCTGACGGTCCGTCGGAACTGTCGGTTCCATTGATGCGCGAGGGGCGCAGCGGGGGCAAGGTGGAAATCCGGCCTAACTCTCCGGCCGCCCCTCGACCGGTGGGCCGGGGGCGGCCGGGCGGCCTGCGTGATCCGCGCGCCTCGGTGGTCGGGCGGCTCGGTGACCAGGCGACTCGGTGACCAGGCGGTTCAGGCGGCTCGGTCGTCAGCCGGTCTCTGTCATCAGCCGACCTCTGTCGTCAGCCGGCCTCGGTGGTCAGGCGGACGGTGCCGTCCGGTGCGGCGACCAGTACCGGCGTCCGCGGCCCGCCGAGGTCCCGTACGGCGGCGCGGTCCTGTTCGGACGCGGACTCCGCCTCCGTCACCACCGCCGCCGCCTCCAGCGACTTCGCGCCCGACGCCACCGCCATCGCCACCGCCGTCTGCAACGCGCTGAGCCTCAGCGAGTCCAGGGCGACGGTCCCGGCGGCGTAGGTCCGCCCGGTCTCGTCCCGCACGGCCGCCCCCTCGGGGACGCCGTTGCGGGCCCGCACCGAACGGGCCAGGGTGACGATCTTGCGGTCCTCGGGGTCGAGCGCGCTGCTGTCGGTCATGGACCGAGCATACGGACGGCGGCACCGGCCGCCTTGCCGCGGGGCGTCACCCCGCTTCCGTCTCCACCCGGTGCGCGTCCATCGGCGGCACGGGCTCCACCAGCACGGTCACGATCTTGTTGCGGCGGCCCGCGGCGGCCTCGGCGGTCAACCGCAGCCGCCGGCCGTCCGGCAGCTCGACCGCCGACGTCGCCCCCGCGATCGGCACCCGGCCCAGCGCCTTGGCGAGCAGCCCGCCGACGGTCTCCACGTCCTCGTCGTCGTAGGCCTCCAGCCCGTACAGCTCGCCCAGGTCGCCGATGTCGAGGCGGGCGGTGACCCGGTAGCGGTCGTCGCCGAGGGGCTCCACGGGCGGCAGTTCACGGTCGTACTCGTCGGTGATCTCGCCGACGATCTCCTCCAGGATGTCCTCGATCGTGACGATGCCCGCCGTGCCGCCGTACTCGTCGATGACGACGGCGACGTGGTTGCGCTCCTTCTGCATCTCGCGCAGCAGGTCACCGGCGTTCTTGGTGTCCGGCACGAAGAAGGCGGGGCGCATCGCGCTCGACGCCAGCTCGGACTCGGCCTCCCGGCTGATGTGCGTCTTGCGGACCAGGTCCTTCAGATACACGATCCCGACGATGTCGTCCTCGCTCTCCCCGGTGACCGGGATGCGGGAGAAACCGGACCTGAGCGCCAGGGTCAGCGCCTGGCGGATGGTCTTGTAGCGCTCGATGACGACCAGGTCGGTGCGCGGCACCATGACCTCCCGCACCAGGGTGTCGCCCAGTTCGAAGACGGAGTGCACCATGCGGCGCTCCTCGTCCTCGATGAGGGACTCCTGCTCGGCGAGGTCGACCAGCGCGCGCAGCTCCGCCTCGGAGGCGAACGGGCCGCGGCGGAAGCCCTTGCCGGGCGTGAGCGCGTTGCCGATGAGGATGAGCAGGGGCGGGATCGGCCCCATGATCCGGGCCAGCGGCAGCAGGACGTACGCCGCGGCCGTCGCCGTGTTCAGCGGGTGCTGGCGGCCGATGGTGCGCGGGGAGACGCCGACCGCCACGTACGACACCAGGACCATGACGCCGATCGCGATCAGCAGGGCCTCGGCGGTGCCGTCGAACTCCTTCAGGCACGCGTAGGTGACCAGGGCGGCGGCGGCCATCTCGCAGGCGACGCGCACCAGCAGCGCCACGTTGAGGTAGCGGGTGGGGTCGGCGGCGACCTGGGCGAGCTTGGCGCTGCCGCGCCGGCCGGAGCGCACGGCCTCGTCGGCACGGAAGCTGGAGACGCGCGCGAGGCCCGCCTCGGCGCAGGCGGCGAGCCAGGCGACGACGACCAGGGCGACCGCACCGACGACGAGGGGAAGGCTCATGACACGGTCGGTGCGGGGGACGGGCCGGTCAGGCCCTTCTCAGCGCGCCAGCCGTCCACGATGGCGGCCTGGAGGCCGAACATCTCCGCCTTCTCGTCCGGCTCCTCGTGGTCGTAGCCGAGCAGGTGCAGCACTCCGTGCACGGTGAGCAACTGGAGTTCCTCGTCCATGGAGTGCTGCGTCGGTGCTTCCTTGCCCTGCTTCTCGGCGACCTCGGGGCACAGCACGATGTCGCCGAGGAGGCCCTGCGGGGGCTCGTCCTCGTCCTTGGAGGGCGGGCGCAGCTCGTCCATCGGGAAGGACATGACGTCGGTGGGCCCCGGCAGGTCCATCCACTGGATGTGCAACTGCTCCATGGCGTCGGCGTCCACGACGATCACCGAGAGCTCGGAGAGCGGGTGGATGCGCATCCGCGCGAGCGCGTAGCGGGCGATGTCGAGGATCGCCTGCTCGTCGACCTCGGTTCCGGACTCGTTGTTGACGTCGATCGACATGGTCGTGCTGGTCTACTTCCCCTTGGAGCCTCTGGCGCCGGGCTTGCCACGGCCCTGGTGCGAGCCGTTCTCGGTGCCGTGCTTGCTGTCGTAGTTCTCGTACGCGTCGACGATACGGCCCACCAGCTTGTGCCGGACGACGTCGTGGGACGACAGCCTGGAGAAGTGGACGTCCTCGACGCCCTCCAGGATGTCCTGCACCTGCCGCAGACCCGACTTCGTGCCGTTGGGCAGGTCGACCTGGGTCACGTCACCGGTGATCACGATCTTCGAGTCGAAGCCGAGGCGGGTGAGGAACATCTTCATCTGCTCGGGGCTCGTGTTCTGGGCCTCGTCCAGGATGATGAAGGCGTCGTTGAGGGTGCGTCCGCGCATGTACGCCAGCGGCGCGACCTCGATCGTCCCGGCGGCCATCAGGCGGGGGATGGAGTCCGGGTCGAGCATGTCGTGCAGCGCGTCGTACAGCGGGCGCAGATAGGGGTCGATCTTCTCGTAGAGCGTGCCGGGCAGGAAGCCGAGGCGCTCGCCCGCCTCCACCGCCGGTCTGGTCAGGATGATGCGGTTGACCTGCTTGGACTGGAGGGCCTGCACGGCCTTGGCCATGGCCAGGTAGGTCTTGCCGGTGCCGGCGGGGCCGATGCCGAAGACGATCGTGTGCTTGTCGATCGCGTCGACGTACCGCTTCTGGTTGAGCGTCTTGGGGCGGATCGTGCGGCCGCGCGAGGACAGGATGTTCTGGGTGAGCACCTCGGCCGGGGTCTCCTGGGGCCCTTCCCCGTTCTCACTTGCCCTGAGCATGGCGATCGAGCGTTCCACTGCGTCCTCCGTCATCGGCTGTCCGGTGCGGAGCACCAGCATCATCTCGTCGAACAGGCGCTGGACGAGGGCCACTTCCGGCGCCGGCCCGACCGCGCTGATCTCGTTGCCCCGGACGTGGATGTCGGCCGCCGGGAAGGCCTTCTCGATCACGCGCAGAAGGGAGTCGCCGGACCCCAGGACGGTGACCATGGGGTGCTGGGCGGGGACGGTGAACTGTGCTCTCGCCTGCTCCTGCGCGGGGGTGCGAGCTGTGGGTGTCTGAGTCATGGGCCGGCGCTTAAGGCCTGCACGTCCTCCTGTGGTCGACTCGCCTGCCACTGGGGCGGCCTGGCGATTTCAAGAGTACGCCGGAGGACTGACATCGCCGTAGGGCTTTTCCCCAGGCCGTGCCGCACCCGTGATCAGGCCGACCGGCCGAAGCCGATCGTCGGGACCGCGCGGCGCAGCGGCCACGGCCGGGCGGTGGCCGGGATCAGCTCCTCCAGGAACGCGTACCGGCGCAGCGCCGCCGGGTCCTGGTCCTCGTAGGACTGCACGCGGCGCCACCAGGCGGCGATCTCGGACCAGCCGGGCGCGGACAGCGACCCGCCGAACTCCTGGACCGACAGCGCCGCCGTCAGACCGGCGAAGGCGACGCGGTCGGCCAGCGGCCAGCCCGCCAGGGTGCCGGTGACGAAGCCCGCCACGAAGACGTCCCCCGCGCCGGTGGGGTCCAGCGCCTCCACCGCGATGGCCGGGACCTCGGCGCTCTCCCCGGTGCGCCGGTCGACCGCGTACGCGCCCTCCGCGCCGAGGGTGACGACGACGAGCGGTACGTGTTCGGTGAGGGCGTGCGCGGCGGCCCGGGGGCAGCCGGTGCCGGTGTAGCGCATGGCCTCCGCGGCGTTGGGCAGGAACGCCTCGCAGTGTTCGAGGTCGGCGAGGCCGGCCAGGTCCCAGGCGCCGCTGTCGTCCCAGCCGACGTCGGCGAAGATGCGGGTGCCCTTGCCCGCGGCCTGGGCGACCCACGGAGCCCGTTTGCCGGGGGTGAGCGAGGCGACGGCGGCACGCGCGCGCGGAGGGCAGTCGGGGCCGGGCTCCTCGGGGGGCGGTTCGTGGCCGTGGGAGACCATGGTGCGTTCGCCCTCGTACGCCATCGAGACGGTGACCGGGGAGTGCCAGCCGGTCTCCGTGCGTGACGCGCTGAGGTCGATGCCCTCGCCCTTGGCCAGGGCGTCCCAGCAGTAGTCGCCGTAGTGGTCGTCGCCGAAGGCGGCGGCGAGGGACGTCCGCAGGCCGAGGCGGGCCAGCGCGGTCGCCATGTTGGCCACGCCGCCGGGGCTCGACCCCATCCCGCGCGCCCAGGACTCGGTCCCGCGCACCGGCGCCGAGTCGAGCCCGGTGAAGACGATGTCCAGGAAGACGGTGCCGGTGAGATAGACGTCCCAGGGCGGGTCGCCCGGCGCGCGCACGGCCGCGAGGGGGTCCACGTGCGCGTGGCGGTTCGGTTCGTGTGCGGTGGGCGACGGCCCCTCTCCGGTGGACGCGGTCACGGTGCGCTCCCTGACGTGGTGCTGATCTGGCCAGTGTGCACCACGTCACCGACAGCGCGGCCGCATCGCGAGGGCGTGGCCGTCGTCGCGGTCCGCCGAAGGAGCCGTCGTCCCGCCGTGGACACCTGTCGTCCTGCGCATGGCGGGCCGTCGGGCAGGGAGGGGGAGTTACCAGCGGGGCACGGACGGAGTGACCCAGCCGGGGTCCGCGACACGCATCGCGGCCGCGTCGTCGCGGTCCTTGAGCGCGCCGTCGTCGTCGAGCCAGCGCCGGTGCAGGAACGCCAGCCGGTCGCGGTCGAGTTCGACGCCGAGCCCCGGGGCGTCCGGGACGGTGACCTTGCCGCCGGTGAAGGTCAGGCGCTCGGTCAGGACGTCCTCCGACTGCCAGGGGTAGTGGGAGTCGCAGGCGTGGTGCAGGTCGGGGACGGTGGCCGCGACATGGGTCATCGCGGCGAGCGAGATCCCGAGGTGGGTGTTGGAGTGCATGGACACCGCGACGCCGAAGGTGCGGCAGACGGCGGCGAGCTGCTGCGTGTTGCGCAGCCCGCCCCAGTAGTGGTGGTCGGACAGGACGACCTGGACGGCGCCCCGGGTGAACGCCTCCTCGATCTCGGCGAACGTGGTGACGCACATGTTGGTGGCCAGCGGCACCTCGGTGCCGGCGGCGACCTCGGCCATGGCGGCGGTGCCGAGCGCGGGGTCCTCCAGGTACTCGAGGACGTCGGCGAGTTCCTCGGCGACCGCCAGCGAGGTGGGCACGGACCAGGCCCCGTTGGGGTCGAGCCGCAGCGGGTGCCCGGGGAACGCCTCGGCCAGCGCCCGGACGGCGGCGATCTCCTGCTCGGGCGGGAAGACACCGCCCTTGAGCTTGAACGAGGTGAAGCCGTACCGCTCCTTGAACTGCGCGGCCTGGGCGACGACGCCGGCCGGGTCGAGCGCGGCGCCCCAGTCGTCGGGCTCGCGCTCGACGCCCTCGGGGTGGTCGGCCCACTTGTAGAACAGGTACGCGCTGTACTCCACCGCGTCGCGCACCTTGCCGCCGAGCAGGGCGTGCACGGGCAGCCCGAGCGCCTTGCCGAGGGCGTCCAGGCAGGCGACCTCGAACGCGGAGACGACCGACAGCCGCAGTTTGTCGGCGGTCTGGACGCCGCGCAGCCCGCCGACGTCCACCGCGTTCTCGACCCGGGAGGCGTCCACGGCGACCTCGTCGGCGAGCGTGAACAGACCGTTCAGGTCGTCCGCCCGGCGCCCCCTCAGCCGCTCGGCGAAGGGCCGGGCCAGCTCCAGGTACTTGGTGTCGCCGTACGTCTCGCCGACACCGGTCACCCCGTCCGCCGTGACGATCTCGACGATCAGCCGGGGGGTGTACGGCTGGTGCACGCCCTGTGTGTTCAGCAGCGGCGGGTCGGCGACCAGGATCGGCGTCAACCGGACGTCGGTGATGGTCAGGTCGCGGGTCACAGGGCGGCTCCTACGAGGTCGAGTCCGGTGGCGAGCAGGGTCTTGAGGTCCGCGAGGTCACCGGCCGACGGATCGGTGAGCGGGGCCCGCACCGGTCCCACCGGCAGCCCGCGCAGCCGGGCGGCCGCCTTGACCAGGGACACGGCGTACCCGGGGACCCGGTCGCGCAGTTCGACGAACGGGACGTAGAAGTCGCGCAGCAGTCCGTCGACGGTGCCCCGGTCGCCGTCGCGCAGCGCGCCGAAGAAGGCGCGGGCGATCTCGGGGGCGAAGGCGTGCACGGCGGAGGAGTAGGCGGGGACGCCGACCGCGGCGTAGGCACGGGCCTGGATCTCGGCGGTGGCGGCCCCGTTGAAGAACAGGAAGTCCTCGGGGGCGGCGAGGGTCAGGCGCTGGAGCCGGTCGAGGTCGCTGTGTCCGTCCTTGAGGCCGATGACGCCGGGGATCCGGGTGAGGCGGCAAAACGCCTCGATGCCGTAGGCGACCTGGTCGCGCTGGTAGGCGATCAGCGGCAGCCGGGTGCGGGCGGCGATCTCCTCCAGTTGGGCGACCAGACCGGCCTGCGGGGCCGCGACCAGGTAGTGCGGCAGGACGAGCAGCGCGTCCGCGCCCGCCCGTTCGGCGATCCGCGCGAACCGCGCGGCCTGCGCCCAGCCGTGTCCGACGCCGGCCACGACCGGCGTCCGGCCCGCCGCCTCCGCCACGGCGGCGGTGACGACCTGCCGGTAGTCGTCCTCGTCCAGCGAGAAGAACTCACCGGTGCCGCAGGCGGGGAAGACCGCGCCGGGCCCGGCGTCGAGCTGTGCCGCGAGGTACGCGCGGAAGCCGTCGAGGTCGAGGGAGCCGTCGTCGTGGAAGGGGGTGAGCGGGAAGGACAGCACCCCGCTCGCCATGCCCGCGCGCAGCCGCCGTGCCACGCCCGCCGGTGCCGCGTCGTCGGTGTCGAGATCCACCGCCATCTCCCTATGTAGACGTCGTCCACGTATAAAGATGGAGATTAGGTAGGCGAACAGCGGACGTCAATGGGCCGGCCGCCGGTGATTACGATCGGCACATGTCGGAGACAGCGGGCGTGCGCGAGGTGAAGTCGGCGGCGCGGACCGTCGAGTTGCTGGAGCTGCTGGCCGCGCGGGGCGACCGCCCGGCCCGGCTCCAGGAACTGGCGGACGAGCTGGGCGTGCCGCGCAGTTCGATGTACGCGCTGCTCCAGACCCTCGCCGCGCGCGGCTGGGTCCGCTCCGACGTCACGGGCTCCCTGTACGGCATCGGCATCCGGGCCCTGCTCACCGGCACCGGCTACCTGGACTCCGACCCGCGGGTGCGCACCGTGCGGCCGTACCTGGACGAGGCGTCCGAGGCGCTCGGCGAGACGATCCACATGGGGCGGCTGGACGGCCGCGACGTCGCCTACCTCGCGACGCGGGAGTCGCACGAATACCTGCGGACCATCAGCCGGGTGGGGCGCCGGCTGCCCGCGCACGTCGGCGCGCTCGGCAAGGCGCTGCTGGCCGAACGCCCCGACGACGACCTCCCGGACGGCCCGTACGAGGCGCTCACCCCCCACACCCGCACCACCCGGGAGGCGCTCGCCGCCGACCTCGCGCGGGTGCGGGCCCGCGGCCACTCGATCGACCGCGAGGAAGGCGTACTGGGCATCGTCGGCTTCGGCTTCGCGCTGCGGTACGACTCGCCCGCCCAGGACGCGATCAGCTGCTCGGTGCCGGTGGCCAGGCTGACTCCCGGTCACGAGGAGCGCATCGTCGCCGTCATGCGGGAGATCCGGACGAAGATCGAGACGGTGGTGCCGGTCGGAGCCGGCTCGGTGGACTGGCGTTAGACGACGTCAGAAACCCCGCCGGCGGCCGGACATCCGCTGTGGGGCGCGCGTTTACCCGGCCTCGCGGACCCCAAACACCGATGTGGCCCACATCACGCAACCCGGCCTCCCGGCGCCCTCCCCCCGCTTGATACAAATTGCCCGCGCGTTCCTGTCCATCGACGGTCGTCGCCCACTCCCCCCGTGTTCATTTCCTGAACCGCTCCTTCCGCATGCCCTGGGAACGCCCGTGTCCGCCCCCCGCTCCACCACGCCCTGGCCCCTCGTCGCCCTTTTCACGGCCGGGTACCTCGCCCCTTACCTGCTGCCGACGGTCGTCGGCCGCCTCGACTCCGGACTGCCCGTCAGCGCCACCGAGGCGGGCGCCATCGGCAGCGCGCTGCTGCTGAGTTCGGCGGCCGCCGGATTCCTGCTGGCCGCGCGGGTCGCCCGGATCGGGCCCCGCACCCTGGCCCGCGCCGGCCTCGCCCTCGCCGTCCTCGGCTACGGCGGCGCGGCCCTCACCACCACC
Source organism: Streptomyces cadmiisoli (assembly GCF_003261055.1). Lineage (NCBI taxonomy): Bacteria > Bacillati > Actinomycetota > Actinomycetes > Kitasatosporales > Streptomycetaceae > Streptomyces > Streptomyces cadmiisoli. Next base: position 5,913,693 of record NZ_CP030073.1, on the reverse strand, counting down.
GTCTGGGCCGTCGTCACCGGCGCGGTGATCGGCGGTTTCGGCTCGGGCACGGCCACCGCGGTCGCCGCCACCGGTATCGCCGCCCGGCGCGAACCCCACCGCGCCACCACCGCCGGGCTGCTCGGCGTCTCCGCACTGGCGGGCGCCGTCTATCTGACGGTCCCGCACCTCGGCCCCGGGCACGGCCTGCCGCTGGCCGCGATCGCCCTGACCGCCCTCGCGGTCTGGCCGCTCACCGGCCGGCTCGCGACCGCCGCGGCGGCTGCTCCGCGGCCCGGCCGCGAGCACGCCCGGCCCCGTCTGCCCCATCTGCGCTCCGGGCTGGTCCTGGCCGCGGCCATGCCCTGCTGGTCGATGGCCCAGAACTCGCTGTGGGGCGTCAGCGGCCGGATCGGGCTGAGCCAGGCGCATCTGACGGAGGCGACCGTGGGCGTCGTCTTCGCCGTCGGGCTCGGCGCCGGACTGCTCGGGGTGGTCGGCGCCGGGGCGCTCGGCCCACGGCTCGGGCACGCCCTGCCCATCGGGGCCGGCACCGGCCTGATCGCGGTCTGCATCGCCGTCAGCGCCTCGGCGACCGGCCTCGCCGGCTTCGCGGTGGGCGAGATCGCCTGGAACGCCTGCTACCCGATCGTCCTGTCGTACGTCATCGGCCTGGCCGCCTCACTCGACCCGCACGGCCGCTGGGCGGTGCTCGTCGGCTCGGCGTCCTCGCTCGGCACCGCGGCGGGCCCGCTCACCGGCAGCGTCCTGGCGGCGCAGGCCGGCTTCCCCGCGATGGGCGCGGTACTGGCCGCCGGACTGCTGGTGATCGCCGTCCCCATGACGGCCGTGGCGATGCGCGCCACCCGGCGTGCGCCGGTCGCCGTGGAGGTCCTGGAGATCCCGGTGGACGCCCCGCCGCTGTCCGCCCGGCGCTCCGCCTACGACGCGGCGGGACCCCTGTCGGCCGGCCGCGCCGCGTCCCGGTGACCGGGCGCACCGGGCCGCGCCGGACGGTGCGACCCGGCGCGCGGCGCCGGGCGTGCGGCGGTCAGCCGAACTCGTAGGCCTCCACCTCGGCGAGGTACCGTGCCCGCCGCTCCTCGTCGTGCTCCAGGAAGGACGCGGTGAAGGAGTTGCGGGCCAGTTCCCGCAGCCGGTCCTCGTCCAGCCCCAGCGCCGTCCGCACGGCGTCGAAGTTGTCGCCGGCGTAACCGCCGAAGTAGGCCGGGTCGTCGGAGTTGACCGTGCACAGCAGGCCCGCGTCGAGCATCGCCGGCAGCGGGTGCTCCGCCAGGGCGTCGACGGCACGCAACCGGACGTTGGACAGCGGGCACAGCGTCAGCGGGACCCGCTCGCGGACCAGCCGGGCGACCAGGGCCGGATCCTCCATGCAGCGCAGACCGTGGTCGATCCGCTCGGCACCGAGCACGTCCAGCGCCTCGGTGATGTACTCCGGCGGCCCCTCCTCACCGGCGTGCGCCACCCGCCGCAGCCCGAGGGCGGCGGCCGCCTCGTACACCTCGCGGAACTTCACCGGCGGATGCCCGACCTCGGCGGAGTCCAGCCCGACACCGGTGATCCGGTGCAGATAGGGCTTCGCCGCGTCCAGCGTCTCCAGCGCCGACGCCGCGGACTCGTCCCGCAGGAAGCACATGATCAACTGGGTGGAGACACCGTGGACGGCCTCGCTGCGCTCCAGCGCCCGCCACAGCCCTTCGACCACCGTGCCCAACGCGACACCCCGGGAGAGGTGCGCCTGCGGGTCGAAGAAGATCTCCGCGTGCCGCACGCCCTGCGCGGCGGCACGGGCGAGGTAGGCGTTCGCCAGGTCCTCGAAGTCCCGCTCGGTGCGCAGCACGGCCATCAGCCCGTAGTACAGGTCCAGAAAGGACCGGAGGTCGTCGAACCGGTAGGCCCCGCGCAGCGCTTCGGTGTCGGCGTACGGCAGCCGCACCCCGTTGCGCTCGGCGAGCTCGAAGGCCAGCTCCGGCTCCAGGGTGCCTTCGATGTGGAGGTGCAGTTCGGCTTTCGGGAGGGGCATCAAAGCATCGTACGGGCGTTTCACCGTCGCTTCGGAACCGGCACTCTCTGCAGGTCGTGCGCCACGCTCAGCTCGCCCTCGAACCCGGCCGCCCGCGCCTGCCGCTCGAACTCCTCGGGTTCGGCGTAGCGCTGGCTGAAGTGGGTCAGGACGAGGTGCCGTACGCCGCTCTCCGCGGCGACCCGGGCCGCCTGACCGGCCGTCAGGTGGCCGTGCTCCACGGCGAGCGAGGCGTCCTCGTCGAGGAACGTCGACTCGATGACGAGCAGGTCGCAGCCCTCGGCGAGCGCGTACACCCCGTCGCACAGCCGGGTGTCCATGACGAACGCGAACCGCTGCCCGCGCCGCACCTCGCTGACGTCCTCCAGACGGACGTCCCCGAGCGCGCCCTCCCGCTGGATCCGCCCCACGTCCGGCCCGCCGATGCCGTGCGCGGCGAGCCGCTCCGGCAGCATGCGGCGGCCGTCGGGCTCGACGAGCCCGTAGCCGAAGGACTCCACGGGGTGGGACAGCCGGTGGGCCCGGAGCGTGTACGACGGCGTCACCGCGAGGTCCCCGTCGCGGTCGACCGGCGCTTCGGCCAGCGGCACGGTCTCCCGGTAGGCGGTGGCGTACCGCAGCCGGTCGAAGAAGCGCTGCCCGGAGCGCGGGTAGTGGGCGGTGACCGGGTGCGGGACCTGGTCGAGGTTGATCCGCTGGATCACCCCGGCCAGCCCCAGCGAGTGGTCCCCGTGGAAGTGGGTGACGCAGATCCGGTCGATGTCGTGCGCCGCGACCCCGGCCCGCAGCATCTGGCGCTGGGTCCCCTCGCCGGGGTCGAACAGGATGCCCTGGCCGTCCCACCGCAGCAGATAGCCGTTGTGGTTGCGGTGCCGGGTCGGGACCTGGCTGGCGGTGCCGAGCACCACCAGTTCACGTACGGACACCGCGACTTACCCGGGGGGCCATTCGAGGCCGCGACCGCCCAGCACGTGGGCGTGCGCGTGCCAGACGGTCTGGCCGGCGCCGGCGCCGGTGTTGAAGACGACGCGGTAGCTCTCCAGCTTGTCCTCCTCGGCCACCGCCCGTGTCTCGCGCAGCACGTCGGCGGCCAGCTCCGGCGCCTCGGCGGCGAGCGTGGCGACGTCCCGGTGGTGGGCCCTGGGGATCACCAGGACGTGCGTGGGCGCCTGGGGATTGATGTCCCGGAAGGCGACGGTGGTCTCCGTCTCTCGGACGATCGTCGCCGGGACATGCCCCGCGACGATCTTGCAGAACAGGCAGTCGTCCTGCGGCTCCCCTGCCATGCGGGCTCCCTCCGGGGTTCGGGCCGGGTACGAAGGGCATCGTATCGCCGCCGACCGCGGGTGATCCGTGGCGGGCGGACGTTCGGGGCGGCGTCGCCCCGCGGCCCGTCAGGCGGGCAGGTCCGGGGGCGTCTTCGCCGGGCGTTCCTCCAGTGCCGCCAGCGCCAGCCGCACCGCCTCGTCCAGCTGCGGGTCCCGCCCCGCCACGTGGTCCTGCGGCCGCTGCGCCACCTCCACGTCCGGGTCCACGCCGTGGTTCTCCACCCGCCACTCGTAACCCTCCAGCCAGAACGCGTACTTCGGCTGGGTGATCAGCGTGCCGTCGACCAGCCGGTAGCGGCTGTCGATGCCCACGACGCCGCCCCAGGTGCGGGTGCCGACCACCGGACCCAGGCCGAGCGCCTTGATCGCGGCGTTGACGATGTCGCCGTCCGAGCCGGAGAACTCGTTGGCGACGGCCACCACCGGCCCGCGCGGCGCGTCCTGCGGATAGCTGTACGGGCGCATCCCGCGCGGCACGGCCCAGCCGACGATCCGCCGGGCCAGCTTCTCGATCACCAACTGGGAGGTGTGGCCGCCCCGGTTCTCCCGGACGTCCACCACGAGCCCCTCCCGGGCCACCTCCACCCGCAGGTCACGGTGGATCTGCGCCCAGCCCGGGGCCTGCATGTCGGGCACGTGGAGGTAGCCGAGCCGGCCTCCGGACCTCTCGTGGACGTGGGCCCGCCGGTCGGCGACCCAGGCGTGGTAGCGCAGCGGCTCCTCGTCCGCGATCGGCACGACCACCGCGTGCCGCACCTCGCCCCCGCCGGACGGGGAGACGGTCAGCTCCACGGGCTTGCCGGCCGTGCCGACCAGCAGCGGCCCCGGGCCGGTCACCGGATCGACCGCCCGCCCGGCCACCGCCACGATCGCGTCCCCGGGGCGCACCGCGACGCCGGGCGCCGCGAGCGGGGAACGGGCGTCGGGGTCGGAGGTCTCCGAGGGCAGGATCCGGTCGATGCGCCAACTGCCGTCGGCGTGCCGGGAGATGTCGGCGCCGAGCAGCCCCTGCCGGGCCCCGTGGCCGTGGCCGCCGCGCGGGAGGACGTACGCGTGCGAGGTGCCCAGCTCGCCCTGGACCTCCCAGAGCAGGTCCACCAGGTCGTCATGGGTGGCGATCCGCCGCAGGACGGGCCGGTAGCGGTCGAGCACACCGTCCCAGTCGACGCCGTTCATGTCGGGCCGCCAGAAGTGGTCCCGCATGATGCGGCCGGTCTCCTCGTACATCTGCCGCCACTCGGCCGCCGGGTCGACGGTCTGCCGCACCCGGCCCAGGTCGACGGTGACGTTGGTCTCGCTGTCGTCGTCGTTGGAGGCGCGCCGGTCGCTGGGCACGACCTTCAGGCGGCTGTCGGTCCACAGCAGGACACGCTTGCCGTCCCCGCTGACCTCGAAGTGGTCGGCGTCGGCGGCCAGGTGCTCCAGCCGGTGCTGGCCGAGGTCGTAGCGCTCCAGCTCGGTCTTGGGGTCGGGGTCGTCCGGAGTGGCCCGGGACGAGCCGAGGACCCCCTGCACGGGGTGCCGCAGCCACAGCACGCCGTCCTTCGCGGCGCGCAGGTTGGAGTAGCGGCCGGCCTCGACCGGGAACGGCACGATCCGGTCGGCGAGGCCTTCGAGGTCGATCCGGGTCGTCGGCGTGCCCTCGCTGTCGGGCGTCTCGCCCTTGTCGTGGGTCTCGAAGGGGCGGCCGTGCCGCTGCGGGCCGAACGGCGACGGCGTGGTCGCGGCCAGCGTGATCAGGTGCGGCCGGTCGCCGACGACGAACGCCAGGTCGAAGACGTGCTCGTCGTAGACCGGGTCGAAGGACCGGTTCGACAGGAAGGCGAGGTGCTTGCCGTCCGTGGTGAACGCGGGCGCGTAGTCCTGGAAGCGCAGCGGGGTCGCCTCGGTGACCGACAGATCGGTGGTGTTGGCGAGCCGCAGCTGGCACAGCGGGCGCGGGCCGGGGTGGGACCAGGCGAGCCAGGACGAGTCGGGCGAGAAGACCAGCCCGGACACGTCGCCGTTGTCGCTGCGGTCGACCTCGCGCACCTCGCCGGTCTCCCGTTCGACGAGCAGCAGCCGCCCGTCGTGCGAGGCGACCGCGGCCCGGCTGCCGTCGGGCGCCATGGCCAGCGACAGCACCCGGCCGAGCTGGCCGGCGGCCAGGCGGCGCGGAATGGAGCCCGGGATCAGTCCGGTGGCGGGCGCGAACTCCAGGGCGTCCTCGCCCTCGGCGTCGGTCACCCACACCACCCACTCCTCGCCCTCGGCGCGGAAGGTGCGCGGCAGCCGGGCCCGCACGCCGGGTTCGGCGGCCAGCGCGCGGGCCGGGCCGGACCGGTGGGTGACCCAGTGCACGGCGCCGCGCACGGAGACGGCGCTGCCGCGCGCGCTGTGGTCCGGCGAGGCGGACCCGAACCAGCGGGCGGCCTTCAGCGGGTACGGCTGGCGGTCGGTGCCCTGTCCGCCGAGGCGCAGGTCGAGCCGGCGCGGCTCGGCCCCGTCCAGGTCGTCCAGCAGCCACAGCTCACCGGCGCTCATGTGGACCAGGCGGGTGCCGTCACCGGCCAGGTGGCGGGCGTAGAAGCCGCCGAGGGGGGTGTGCCGGCGCAGGTCGGAGCCGTCGGCGAGGGAGGAGTACACCGCGCCGGTGCCCTCGTGGTCGGACAGGAACGCCAGCCGCTCCCCCACCCACACGGGGTGCTCGACGTTCCCGTCCAGCTCCTCGTGCAGCCGGACGAACTCGCCGTCGCCCCCGCGGTCGATCCACAGCTTGCCCGCCGTACCGCCGCGGTACCGCTTCCACCAGGCGGCCTCGCGCCCCATCGGCGCGGACAGCAGCACGGTGTGCGGGCCCTGGGCGACCTCCCCGACGGGCCCGTACTCCAGCCGGGTCGCCGGGCCGCCGTCCAGCGGGACGGCGTGCGCCCAGGTGCGGCGCAGACTGGCCTGGCCGTGCGTGGTCAGGGCGAGGACCCGTCCGTCCTCGGTCCAGCCGCGGACCTGGGTCTTCAGGCTGCCCCAGTGCGTCAGGCGCTTCGCCGGGCCGCCGTCGACCGGCGCGACGTGCACCTCGGGGGCGCCGTCACGGGTCGAGGTCCAGGCGACGGTGGTGCCGTCGGGAGAGATGCGCGGCATCGTCACGGGAACGTTGTCGGCGCTGACCCGCCAGGCCCGGCCGCCGTCGAGCGGGGCGATCCAGACGTCGTCCTCGGCGGTGAAGGCGACCAACTCACCGTGCGGGTGCGGGAACCGGAGATACGCCGACGTGGCGGGCGCTGCGGACTCAGTCACCCGGTCACCCTATGCAGCGGCGGCGCCCGCGCACAGCGGTTTCGATCACCTTTCGCCCTCGCCTCACTTGCCCTGCGGCCAGCAGTTCGGATCGTCCTGGCACCACACGGTGCGGGTGACCGTCACCGTGGTGGTGGGGCCGGCGCCGGGCCGGTCGCCGGCGGGCGGGGCTCCGGTGGCGTCGCAGTCGCCGAGCCCGGTGACCCGGAACCACTGCTTGCCGCCCACCGTCGCGGTCAGGTCGCCGCGCACACAGGCGCCGTTCACCGCGCGCGTCACCCGGCCCGTGACCGTGATCTCCCGGCCGTCCCGGGTCTCCCCTTCGCAGTCGACGTCCGCGACGGTGCGCTCGCTCGCCGTGGGGCTCGGCCGGTCGCCGCCCGCGAAGTCGGCTGTGCAGCTGAGCCACTGGACGTCGGCCTCCCGCCGCTCCAGTTCCCGGGTGGCCAGCTCGTCGGTCGTGTAGGCCACGGTCGCGGAGCTCAGCGCGCCCGGCTCGCAGCCGACGGCGCCGACCGCCCCGACCACCACGACCCCGGCGGCCACCGCCACCCGACGGCCGCGCGAACGGCCCCGAATCCACCGCATCGCCCCCATGGACGGCAGCCTGCCACCGTCCCGGCCGTCGCGGTAGGGCGCATACGGCCACCGGTGCCACGCCACTCGGTACCCTCGCACGTCACCACGTGCCGGCCGCCGAACACCCGTCCCCCGGAGGAACGTTGCCCCCTCGCGTCCGTGTCCGCAGGAACGTCGCTCTGCCCGCGCCGCGCGTGCCCGACGGCGGGGCGGACGCGCCGGGCGTGACGGATCCGGCGGTCGGTCCGCCGGCGCCGCCGGGGCGCCGGCGGGTGCGGATGCTCGTCGATGTCGTCGACCGTCCCGACGAGGTCGACTACGCCACCGGCCTGTTCGAGGAGCGCGGCTGGTCCGTGCGGCCCGCGGAGGCCGACGAGCGGCCGCGGGCCGCCCGGGGGCAGCGGACGGCGCTGGTCGTCGAGGTGCGGCTGCACGGGGCGCGCCTCGGGGCGGTGCGCACGGCCGTGGCGGAGGTGGAGCGGCTGGTCGGGCAGGCCGAGCTGGGGGCGTGGGTGCGCGACGCCGCGCTGGTCGAGCACGAGCGCCCGGCGCGTACGACGTACCACGTGCACCGCACGGCGGGCGGGGGCGGGCGGCCGTCGCGGATGTGGACCTGGCTGGGCTTCCTGGACGAACAGCGGGCGGTGACGGTGCCAGCCGGCCCCGGCTCGCGGGACGCGGCGGAGGCGGAAGTGACCGCGCGCCCGCTGGGCGGACGGGACTTCGTCCCCGGCCGGCACGCACTGCGCGTCCCGGGCCACTCGGACGCAAACCCGCCGCGCGACGAGACGCCGCGGGCCCGGCGGACCCGGCTGGCCTGGATGACGGCGGGCGCCGCGGGCATCGTCCTCGCGGTCGTCTGCGGCATGTACGCGGTACGGGCGGAGGGCGCCTGGAAGCTGCCGCCGCTGGTGCTGAGCGCGGCGGGCGCGCTGCCGCTGGGCCGGATGGCCAAGGAGACCCGGGACCGGGGGCGGCTCGCGCAGTGGGCCGCCGGGGTCGCAGGGACCAGCACGCTGGCCGCGTTCGGCGCGCTGGCCGGGCGGGACGTGTCCCCGGCCCGCCTGTGGGCGGGGATGCTGCTGCTGGGGGCGGTGGCCTTCGTCGGCACCGGGGTGGTCCTCGCGGTGCGCCGGACGCTGTTCACCCGGCACGCGACCTGGCTGGTACCGCTGTCGGTGCCGGTGGTCTGGTCTATGGTGCGGTGGCTGGGCGGCCAGATGCACGACGAGTACCTGGACCGCTTCGACATCCCCGCCGCCACCGTGCCCGCCCCCGCGCTGGGCGCGTATCTGGCGGCCGGCCGGCCCATGGCCCTCGCCCTGGGCAGCGTGCTGGCCTTCGTCGCGGTCGTCGGCTGGCTGCGCCACTTCCACGTCCTGGCGCGGGACGGCGGCTTCCGGCTCTACGCGGCGGTCCTCACCACCCTGCTGTCCGTCGCCTACGCCCTGACCGCCGTCGCCCTGGGCGCCGAGCACGCCGGGCGCTCGGCGGGCAGCGCGGCCGGGGCCGTCGCGCAGCGGGGCACGGATCCACCGGACTACTACGGGCTGAAGGGCCACCTGGTCTGCGTACGCCCCGTGGAGGCCGGCAAGCCCGTGCCGGTGGAGAACGGGCCGCTGCCCACCGGCCACCCGGTGGTGTCCTTCGGGGCGTCCGGCGACTGGATCTGGCTGTGGGATCCGGCCCGCAGGCACGAACCCGGCCCGGAGGCCTTCGCCGTCCGCCGCGAGGACGTCCAGCTGCTGCCCACGGAGAACCGGTCGCCGGGGACGTGCCCCGCGCCCTAGGGCCGTCACATTCCCGACTGCCCCGCGCCGCCCGGCGCGCGCCCTCGCCGCGCCGGCGGACCCGGGTGCGGCGCGACAGCGGACCGTGCGGGCTCGTCGTGGGCGGCCGGGTTGGAGCGGTGCACGGGGGGCGCGGTCAGCCGCTCAGCAGCAGCCACTCCTGCAGCTCCACCAGGTTCCCCTCCGGGTCCTTGAGGTGGGCGGCCCGCATGCGGTCCGTCATCGCGGCGGGTCCGTGCAGCAGGGTCGCGCCCCGCGACGTGATCCGCTCGCAGTAGGCGTCCAGGTGCTCGACGCGCAGCACGACCAGCGAGCGGTGCCCGGCCGCCGTGTCGCCCAGCTCCCCGAGGACGTCGGCCATCACCGCCCGGTCCTGGAGGGCGATACCGGCCGCCCCGGCGGTGGGACTGAACTTCTCGTACGGCCCCTCGGCCGCGCCCGACTGCGGCTTGAGGCCGAGGACGTCGGTGTAGAAGCGGTAGCAGGCGGCGAAGTCACCGACCAGCAGTCTCACCTGGGCGAGCTCCATCACGTCCTCCCTCGGCCGGGGTCAGGACCAGCGTCCGGTGCGGCCCAGCAGCAGGGCGGCCGCGGCGGTGCCCGCGGTCGAGGTGCGCAGCACGCTCGGCCCGAGCCGGTAGGGCTTCGCGCCGGCCTCCTCGAAGAGTGCCAGTTCCTCCGGGGAGACGCCTCCTTCGGGCCCGACGACCAGCACGATCTCGCCCTCGGCGGGCAGGTCGGCGGCGGCCAGGGGGGCCATGCCGCTCTCGTGCAGCACGGCGGCGAAGTCGGCCTCGGCGAGCAGGGCGGCGACCCGCTTGCCCGTCGCCGGCTCGTCGACCTCCGGGAAGCGCACTCGGCGGGACTGCTTGCCGGCCTCACGGGCGGTGGCCCGCCACTTGGCCAGCGCCCGGGCGCCGCGCTCGCCCTTCCACTGGGTGATGCAGCGGGCGGCGGCCCACGGCACGATCGCGTCGACGCCGACCTCGGTCATGGTCTCCACGGCCAGCTCACCGCGGTCGCCCTTGGGCAGGGCCTGGACCACGGTGATACGGGGGGTCGGCATGGGCTCCTCGCGCACCTCGCGCAGGTCCAGCAGCAGCCGGTCCTTGCCCTCGGTGCCGGTCACCTCGCCCTCGGCCCAGTGCCCGGCGCCGTCCGTGAGGACGACACCCTCCCCCGTCCGCAGCCGTTTGACGGACACGGCGTGCCGCCCTTCGGGGCCGTCCAGGACGAAGCGCCCGCCCCGACCGGGGCCGAAGCGGTCGACCACGAAGACCGGGGCGGTCATCCAGCACCGCCGCCGGACAGCGCCGTCCCGGCCGCGCCGAGTTCGGCGGCCAGCAGTTCCACCAGCTGCCCGGCCGGCAGCTCGCGCGCCATCCGGTGACCCTGCCCGGCCCACAGCGCCATGCCCTGCGCGTCCCCGGCCTTGGCGGCCGCCTTGCGCAGCGGCGAGGTGAGGTGGTTGATCTCGGGGTAGGCGGCGGGGGCGTACGGTCCGTGCTCGCGCATGAACCGGTTGACCAGGCCGCGGGCGGGCCGGCCGGTGAACGCGCGGGTCAGCCCCGTGCGGACGAACAGCGGGTTGGTCAGCGCCTCCTTGTGCACGGCGGGCGCGCCGGACTCGGGCGTGACCAGGAAGGCGGTGCCGAGCTGGGCGGCGCTCGCGCCCGCGGCCAGGGCGGCGGCGATCTGGCTGCCGCGCATGATGCCGCCGGCGGCGACGAGCGGCAGGCCCACGGCCTCGCGGACCTGGGCGATCAGGGAGAGCAGCCCGATCGCGGAGCCGTCGTTCTCCGGGATGTCCCGGTGGGTGCCCTGGTGGCCGCCGGCCTCGACGCCCTGCACGATCACGACGTCGGCGCCGGCCCGCTCGACGGCACGGGCCTCGTCGGGCGTGGTGGCGGTGGCCAGGGTGAGCGTTCCGGCCCGGCGCAGGGAGTCCAGGACCTCGCGGCTCGGGCAGCCGAAGTGGAAGGAGACCACCGGCACCGGGTTGTCGAGCAGCACCGCGAGCTTGGCCTCGTAGCCGTCGTCGCGTCCGCTGTCCGGGTCGCCCAGCTCCACCTCGTACCAGGCGGCCTCGCCGGCCAGCTGGTGGGCGTAGACATCGACCGCGGCGGAGTTCGCGGGGGCGGTGCCGGCCGCTCCGGTGGAGGCGGCACCCGCTCCGGGGTGCTCGGGCTGCGGCATGAACAGGTTCACGCCGAAGGGGCGGCTCGTGAGGCTCCGCAGCTGCTTGATCTCCTGGTACATGCCGTCGGCCGTCTTGTAGCCGGCGGCCAGGAACCCGAGCCCGCCGGCCTCGGCCACGGCCGCGGCGAGCTGCGGCACGGAGACGCCGCCCGCCATGGGGGCCTGCACGATCGGAAGCGGGAAGAGATCGGTCAGTGCGGAGGACATGACGGCATGTTGTCACGTCCTACGAACAAGTCCGAATCCGGCCGTCCACCCGGTACGAGCCGGCCGCGGGGCGCCCCGGGGAGCCCGAGACGCCCGGCGCCCGCGGCGAGCCGCCGACCTGGCGACCCGGCCGCGCTCACCGCACCGCGTCACCACCGGAGGACCGGCCCGGGGGCCGGTCCCGCGGCTCAACGGCCGTTGAAGGCGTCCTTCAGGCGTGAGAACAGGCCCTGCTGCCCGGGCTGGAACTGGCCCTGCGGCCGTTCCTCGCCGCGCAGCTTGGCCAGCTCGCGCAGCAGGTTCTCCTGCTCCGGGTCGAGCTTGGACGGGGTCTGGACCTCGACGTGGACGATCAGGTCGCCCCGGCCGCCGCCGCGCAGGTGGGTGACGCCCCGGCCGTGCAGCGGGATCGACTGGCCCGACTGGGTGCCCGGGCGGATGTCGACCTCCTCCATGCCGTCGAGCGTCTCCAGCGGCACCTTGGTGCCGAGGGCCGCCGCCGTCATCGGGATCGTGACCGTGCAGTGCAGGTCGTCGCCGCGGCGCTGGAAGGTCGTGTGCGGCAGCTCGTGGATCTCGACGTAGAGATCACCGGCCGGACCGCCGCCGGGGCCGACCTCGCCCTCGCCGGCGAGCTGGATGCGCGTGCCGTTGTCCACACCGGCCGGGATCTTGACCGTCAGGGTCCGGCGGGACCGCACCCGGCCGTCGCCCGCGCACTCTGGGCACGGGTTGGGCACCACGGTGCCGAAGCCCTGGCACTGCGGACACGGCCGCGAGGTCATGACCTGGCCCAGGAACGACCGCGTCACCTGCGACACCTCGCCGCGGCCGCGGCACATGTCACATGTCTGGGCCGAGGTGCCCGGCGCCGCGCCCTCTCCACTGCACGTGGAGCACACGATCGCCGTGTCGACCTGGATGTCCTTGGTCGTGCCGAAGGCCGCCTCGTCCAGTTCGACATCGATGCGGATCATGGCGTCCTGGCCGCGGCGGGTGCGCGAGCGCGGTCCGCGCTGCGACGCCGTGCCGAAGAACGCGTCCATGATGTCGGAGAAGTTCCCGAAGCCGCCCGCGCCGAAGCCGCCGGCGCCCGCGCCGCCGCTCTGCGAGAGGGGGTCGCCGCCGAGGTCGTAGACCTGCTTCTTCTGCGGGTCCGACAGCACCTCGTAAGCGGCGTTGATCTCCTTGAACCGCTCCTGCGTCTTCGGATCGGGGTTGACATCCGGGTGCAGCTCGCGAGCGAGCCGCCGGAAGGCCTTCTTGATCTCTTCCTGCGACGCGTCGCGACGCACGCCGAGAACGGCGTAGTAGTCCGTGGCCACTTACGACTCCGCCAGGATCTGTCCGACGTACCGTGCCACTGCGCGTACCGCTCCCATCGTTCCCGGGTAATCCATGCGGGTCGGTCCGACCACGCCGAGCTTGGCGACTGCCTCGCCGCCCGAACCGTAGCCGACCGAGACCACGGACGTGGAGTTGAGTCCCTCATGGGCGTTCTCGTGCCCGATGCGCACGGTCATGCCCGAATCCTTCGCCTCGCCAAGCAACTTGAGCAGAACGACCTGCTCCTCCAGCGCCTCCAGCACCGGCCGGATGACGAGAGGGAAGTCATGTCCGAAGCGGGTGAGATTGGCGGTACCACCGATCACCAGCCGCTCCTCGGTCTGTTCGACCAGCGTCTCCAGGAGGGTGGAGAGCACCGTGTGCACCGCCGCCCGGTCCTCGATCTCGAAGGCCTCGGGCAGATCCTGCACCAGTTGCGGCACGTCGGGAAACCGCCGGCCCGCGATCCGGCTGTTCAGCCGGGCCCGCAGATCCGCCAGGGACGTCTCGCCGAACGGCGCGGGGCAGTCGACCAGGCGCTGCTCCACCCGGCCGGTGTCGGTGATCAGCACCAGCATCAGGCGGGCGGGCGCCAGCGACAGCAGTTCCACGTGGCGCACCGTGGAACGGGTCAGCGACGGGTACTGCACGACGGCGACCTGCCGGGTGAGCTGCGCGAGCAGCCGCACCGTCCGGGCCACGACGTCGTCGAGGTCGACGGCCCCGTCGAGGAAGTTCTGGATCGCGCGCCGCTCCGGCGCCGTGAGCGGCTTGACCTCGGCCAGCTTGTCGACGAACAGCCGGTAGCCCTTGTCCGTCGGGATGCGCCCGGCGCTGGTGTGCGGCTGGGCGATGTACCCCTCGTCCTCCAGCGCCGCCATGTCGTTGCGGACGGTCGCCGGTGAGACGCCGAGGCTGTGCCGCTCGGTGAGCGCCTTGGAGCCGACCGGCTCCTCGGTGCCGACGTAGTCCTGGACGATGGCGCGCAGCACCTGGAGCCGTCGTTCACTGAGCATCGCGCACACCTCCAGCTGTCGTCCCCTGAGCGTCCCTGGCACTCGGCGCATGCGAGTGCCAGCCCTACCCGGCCCAGTGTACGGCCGTCGGGTACGGCCCGGGCAAGGCCGGTCCTGCGAGGTCGTGGCATGCGGGCGCCTGGAGCTAGCGTCGCCGTATGACGGTGACTTGGGAAGAGCTGGGGTGGGAACGGCTGGCCGCCGGAGTCGGCCGCCGGCGGCTGCCGGGCTGGGACTGCACGGTGGGGCTCGTCGTCGGCCGCGGCGCCGCCCTGCTGATCGACGCCGGCTCGAGCCTCGCGGAAGGAGCCCGGCTGAGGGCGGAGGCGGAAGGGCTCGCCCGGCACCGTGTGACCCATCTCGCGCTCACCCACCCCCACTTCGACCACGTCTTCGGCGCCGCCGCGTTCGCGGGCGCCGAGGTGTTCGGCGCGGTCGGCGTGGACGCCGTGCTCGGCGGGCGGCGCGGACGTGAGGAACTGCGCGTGGACGCCGTCCGCAACGGCCTCGACGCCGGTACGGCGCAGGAGGCGGCCGACACGCTGGTGCCGCCCCGGCACCACGTCAGCGGCGAGTGGACGCTGGACCTGGGCCCCGGCCGCCAGGTCCTGCTGGCCAACGTGGGCCCGGCGCACACCGCGCACGATCTGGTGGTGCTGGTCCCGGGCGACCCGGAGGTGGTCTTCTGCGGCGACCTGGTCGAGGAGTCCGGCGAACCGCAGGCCGGCCCCGACGCCGTGCCGTCGCACTGGCCGGCCGCCCTGGACCGGCTGCTCGACCTCGCCGGCGAGGACGCGGTGTACGTGCCCGGTCACGGAGCGGTGGTGGACGCGGCGTTCGTCCGTGCGCAGCGGGACGCGCTGGCCACGCGTTTCGGCGTGTCGTAGGTGCCGCGCGCCGGCTTCTCCTATCGTCGTTCGAATGCGCCAGTACTCTCCGGACCTGACTCCGCCGTGGAAGAGGTCCCGGCCCGTCCCCGAGGTCGCGGCGGAGCCCGGCCTGGTGGTCGAGGAGCCCGGCAGCGGGTTCTGCGGCGCGGTGATCCGCTGCGAGGCGGGCACGGTCACCCTGGAGGACCGCTTCGGCAAGCACCGGGTGTTCCCGCTGGAGCCCCGGGGCTTTCTGCTGGAGGGCCGGGTGGTGACGCTGGTGCGGCCGTCCGCCGCCGCTCCGGTACGCCCGACCCGTACGGCGTCGGGATCGGTCGCCGTGCCCGGCGCACGCGCGCGTGTGGCCCGTGCGGGCCGCATCTACGTGGAGGGCCGGCACGACGCCGAGCTGGTCGAGAAGGTGTGGGGCGACGACCTGCGCGTCGAGGGCGTGGTCGTGGAGTACCTGAACGGTGTGGACGACCTGCCGTCGATCGTGTCGGACTTCGCGCCGGGCCCCGACGCGCGGCTCGGCGTCCTGGTGGACCACCTGGTGCCGGGCACCAAGGAATGGCGGATCGCCGAGTCGGTGACCGGTGAGCACGCCCTGGTGGTCGGTCACCCGTACATCGACGTCTGGGAGGCGGTGAAGCCGTCGGCCCTGGGGATCGCGGCGTGGCCGCGGGTGCCGCGCGGGCAGGACTGGAAGACGGGGGTGTGCCGGGCGCTGGGCTGGCCGGAGCACACCGGGGCGGCCTGGCAGCAGATCCTGGGCCAGGTGACGTCGTACAAGGACCTGGAGCCGGAGCTGCTGGGCAGGGTCGAGGAACTGATCGACTTCGTCACGGCGGGCGACACGTGAGCCGGGCGGCGCTCGTGCCGGACGGCGCGTCATGCCCGGCGGCGCTCGTGCCGGGCGGTGCGTGTGCCGGGCCGTGCGTGACTCCGGGGCGCGCCTGACGCCGGGCCACACCTGACGCCCGGCCGCGTCCGACGGTGCCCCGACTCCCCCGGATCGCTCAGTCGACCAGGTCGCGCACCACCGCGTCCGCCAGCAGGCGTCCGCGCAGTGTCAGCACCGCGTGCCCGGCGTCGTAGGCCGCCTGCTGGAGCAGCCCGTCGGTCAGGGCGCGGCGGGAGGCCGCGAGGCCCTCGGCGCGCAGCAGGGGCAGCGGCACGCCCTCCCGCAGCCGCAGCTCCAGGAGGATCCGCTCCACCCGGCGGTCCTCGTCGGAGAGCAGTTCGCGCCCGGCGCCCGGGGAGCGCCCGGCGGCCAGCGCCGCCGCGTACGCGCCCGGATGCTTCATGTTCCACCAGCGCACCCCGCCGACGTGGCTGTGGGCGCCGGGTCCCGCGCCCCACCAGTCGGCGCCCCGCCAGTACAACTCGTTGTGCAGGCAGCGGGCGGCGTTCGAGGTGGACCAGTTGGACACCTCGTACCAGTCGAAGCCGGCCGCGGACAGCCGCTCCTCCGCGATCAGGTAGCGGTCGGCGTGCACGTCGTCGTCGGTCATCGGGATCTCGCCGCGGCGGATCCGGCGCGCCAGCTGCGTGCCCTCCTCCACGATCAGCGCGTAGGCGCTGACGTGGTCCGGGCCCGCGCCCAGCGCGGCGTCCAGGGAAGCCCGCCAGTCGTCGTCCGACTCGCCCGGCGTGCCGTAGATCAGATCCAGGTTGACGTGCTCGAAGCCGGCCGCGTGGGCCTCCGCCACACAGGCCTCGGGGCGGCCCGGCGTGTGCGTGCGGTCCAGCACCTTCAGCACGTGCCGGCGCGCGCTCTGCATGCCGAAGGAGATCCGGTTGAAGCCGCCCTCCCGCAGCGCCGTCAGATAGGCGGGGTCGACCGACTCCGGGTTCGCCTCGGTGGTGACCTCCGCGTCCTCGGCCAGGCCGAACTCGTCGCGGATCGCGCCCAGCATCCGGACCAGGTCGTTCGCGGCGAGCAGCGTGGGTGTGCCGCCGCCGACGAACACGGTGCGGACCTCGCGCGGATCGTCGCCGAGGACCTTGCGGGCCAGGCGGATCTCGTCGATCAGGGTGTCGGCGTAGTTGTCGCGGGAGGCGAGGACGCCGCCGGTGCCGCGCAGTTCGGTCGCGGTGTAGGTGTTGAAGTCGCAGTAGCCGCAGCGGGTCGCGCAGTACGGGACGTGCAGGTAGAAACCGAGCGGACGGTCCGCCGCCCCGGCGAGCGCGGGCGCGGGCAGCGCGCCGTCGTCGGGGACGGGCTCACCGTCGGGGAGTGCGGAAGGCATGTCCCCCATTGTCCAGCACCCGGGCGGTGCGCTAATCCGCCTGGAGCACCAGCAGCGCCAGGTCGTCCTCCGGCGGGCGGCCGCCGAACTCGTGCACCAGCCGTCTGATGCGCTCCGCGATCAGCTCGGCGCTCAGCCCCGCGCAGCCGGTGAGCGCGGCGGCGAGCCCGTCGCCGTCGTCGAACTGGCGCGATCCGCTGCGGCGCTCGGTGACACCGTCGGTCACGCACAGCAGTGTGTCGCCGGGACGCAGCTCGAAGGTCTCACTGGTGTACGTCTCGTCCTCGACGACGCCGAGCAGGGTCTGCGGGTGCGCCGCCGTACGGACGTCGCCGTCCGGGCCCAGCAGCAGCGGCAGGGGGTGTCCGGCGGAGGCGAGGGTGCAGCGGACACCGCCGTCGAACGGGGCCAGTTCGCCGTACAGGAGGGACAGGAAGCGGGTCTGGGGCCCGTCGGCGGGCCGGACGGGGCCGACGAGGGCGCGGGCCGCCGCGTCGGCGGCCTCCGTGGCGTCGTCGAGCAGGAGCTGGTTCAGGCGGTCCAGGACGTCGGCGACGCCGTAGCCCTCGCGGGCCAGCAGCCGGAGCCAGGGGCGGGCCAGGCCGATCACGACGGCGGCCTCGGGTCCCTTGCCCTGGACGTCGCCGACCGCGAAGCACCAGCGGCCGTCGCCGGCCGGGAACACGTCGTAGAAGTCGCCGCTGGGTCCGCCCTTGTCGCAGGGCTCGTAGACCAGGGCGCTGCGCACACCGGGGATCTCGGCGACGGCGCCGGGCAGCAGCCCGCGCTGGAGCACGGCGCTGATGGTGGCCTGCCGGGCGTACTGGCGGGCCGCTCCGATGGCCAGCGCCACCCGGCGGCTGAGGTCCTCGACGAGGCCGGTGATCTCGTCCGGGAAGCCCTCCACACCGGCGCGGCCGATCACCAGGGTGCCGAGCGGGCGGCCGCCCGCGACGAGCCGGTAGGCGAGCGCCGCGCCGCCCCGCGCCTCGGTCCCCGCGTCGGCGGCGTCCCGGCTCCCGGCCGCCGGGCCGGCCCCGCCCGGCGCTTCCTCGGGCCACGGCCAGGGCCACGCCCAGGGGCCGCCCGACGGCCCCTGGGCGGGGCGTGGCGGCTCCTTCTCCAGGCACCGGCGCAGATCCTCGATCCGTTCCTCGCTGCTGTGCCAGACCCGGGCCAGCCGCGGGCCGGGGGCCCCGGCGCCGTCGCCCCAGCCGGTACGGCCGCCCGTCGCCTCGTCCTCCAGCCACACGGCGCACCAGTCGGCCAGCCGCGGCACGATCAGCTGGCCGGTGAGCGCGGCGACCAGGTCCTCGTCGAGCTGCCCGGCGAGCAGGTCGGAGGCCTCCGCGAGGAAGGACAGCGCGCCCCGGCCCAGCCAGTCACGATCGGTGCGGTGGGGGCGGCCGCGCTCGAACGCCGACACCGCCGACAGCGCCGACGAGGACGAGAGGGGCAGGGGCTCGGGCGCGAGGAGTTCCGCGCCGGGGAATCCGGCGCGCTCCGGGGCGTACGCGCCCTCGGTATCGGCGCTCCGCTCGGCCGGGACGCGGGCCCACACGGTCTTCGCGCCCCGCCGGTAGGTGACGCCCCAGGCCTCGGACATCGCGGAGACGAGACGCAGTCCGCGGCCGTACTCCGCCGTCTCGTGCACGGTTTCGCCGTCGTCGTCGCGGGGCGCCCGCGAGGGGTGGTGGTCGCAGACCTCCACGATCACGGCGCCCGACTCGGGCTGGAGGCCGCAGACCAGTTCGACGTCGGTGCCGGCGTGCACCACGGCGTTGGTGACCAGTTCGCTGACGACGAGCATGGCGTCGTGCGCCAGGCGCTCGGTCAGCCGCTCCGCGCCGGGCAGGCCGAGCCCGGCCCACTGCTGGAGCGCCGCCCGCAGCAGCCCGCGGGCCGCGCCCGGTGCCAGGGGGCCGCCGTGCAGGGTGGCGCGCATCTGCGCGCCGGGCGGCTGCCCGCCGCCGTGCGCCGGTGGGTCAAGGGCGTGCGCAGGCACATCGGAGGCAAGGGAAATGGTCTCCCGTTGCGCCGGAATGGCCCCCATCTACAGCTCCCCGAACAGTTCGGACGAATACGCCTCGATCGATGCCGACAGGGTGACAGACTGGCCCCGCCCATAAGCGCCGAGTTATCGAAGTGGGCCGCCATGAGTGAGAACCGTGCTACGCGTGTGCTCGAAGACGGACGGATTCGACCACTCGCCGACGATGGGATATGCCCCGCGGAACTGCGCCCCCTGCTCGCGGCGATGACCGCCGCCCGGGACGGCGACTTCTCGAAGGTCCCCGAGACCGGCCACGGACTCGTGGCCGAACTCACCGCCCTGTTCAACCAGATCATGGACCGCAGCGTGCACTTCAACGGCGAGGTGCAGCGTGTGAAGCGGGAGCTGGTGCGGCACGGCCGGCTCGACGAGCGGCTGTCGGCGAGTCCCGGCCAGGGCGCCTGGACGTCGCGGGTCGACGACGTGAACCAGATCCTCGACGCCCTGGTGGCCCCGGCAGCGAACGCGACCCGTGTCCTGGACGCGGTCGCGGGCGGCGATCTGACCCAGCGGGTCGATCTGCACGACGGCAGCCGGCAGCTGCGCGGCGATCTGCGCCGGCTCGGCCGGGCCGTGAACAAGATGGTGGACCAGTTGTCGCTGTTCACCGGTGAGGTGACGCGGGTCGCCCGCGAGGTCGGCACCGAGGGCCGGCTCGGCGGGCGGGCCAAGGTGCAGGGGCTGTCGGGCAGTTGGCGGGACGTGACCGAGGCCGTCAACACGATGGCGGCCCGGCTGACCGCCCAGGTCCGGGACATCGCCGTGGTCACCACGGCGGTGGCCCGCGGCGACCTGACGCGTACGGTCACCGTGGAGGCGACCGGTGAGCTGCTGGAACTCAAGCTCACCGTGAACACGATGGTCGACCAGCTCTCCGCCTTCGCCGACGAGGTCACCCGGGTCGCCCGCGAGGTCGGCACCGAGGGCCAGCTGGGCGGCCGGGCCCAGGTGCGGGGCGTGTCCGGTGTGTGGAAGGACCTCACCGACAACGTCAACTTCATGGCGTCGAACCTGACCTCGCAGGTCCGCAACATCGCCCAGGTCACCACCGCCGTCGCCAACGGCGACCTCAGTCAGAAGATCACCGTCGACGCGCAGGGCGAGATCCTCGAACTCAAGTCGACCATCAACACGATGGTCGACCAGCTCTCCGCCTTCGCCGACGAGGTCACCCGCGTCGCCCGCGAGGTCGGCACCGAGGGCAACCTCGGCGGCCGGGCCCAGGTGCGGGGCGTCTCCGGCGTCTGGAAGGACCTCACCGACAACGTCAACTTCATGGCGGACAACCTCACCTCGCAGGTCCGCAACATCGCCGCGGTGTCGACCGCCGTCGCCCAGGGCGACCTCGGCAAGAAGATCACGGTGGAGGCGAAGGGCGAGATCCTGGAGCTGAAGTCGACCATCAACACGATGGTCGACCAGCTCTCCGCCTTCGCCGACGAGGTCACCCGCGTCGCCCGCGAGGTCGGCACCGAGGGCAACCTCGGCGGCCAGGCCCAGGTGCGGGGCGTCTCCGGCGTCTGGAAGGACCTCACCGACAACGTCAACTTCATGGCGCTGAACCTGACCTCGCAGGTCCGCAACATCGCCCAGGTCACCACCGCCGTCGCCAACGGCGACCTGTCCAAGAAGATCACGGTCGACGCCCGCGGCGAGATCCTCGAACTGAAGGACACCGTCAACACGATGGTGGAGCAGCTGCGCGCCTTCGCCGACGAGGTGACCCGGGTGGCGCGCGAGGTCGGCACCGACGGCCGGCTCGGCGGGCGGGCCCAGGTGCTGGGGGTCTCCGGGGTGTGGCGGGACCTGACGGACAACGTCAACTACATGGCCGACAACCTCACCTCGCAGGTCCGCAACATCGCCCAGGTCGCGACCGCGGTCGCCCAGGGCGACCTGTCCAAGAAGATCGACGTGGACGCCCGCGGCGAGATCCTGGAGCTGAAGACCACCATCAACACGATGGTCGACACGCTCTCCTCGTTCTCCTCCGAGGTCACCCGGGTGGCCCGGGAGGTCGGCAGCGAGGGCCGGCTCGGCGGCCAGGCACGGGTGGAGGGCGTGTACGGCACCTGGAAGCGGCTCACCACGAACGTGAACGAGCTGGCGTCCAACCTCACCACCCAGGTCCGCGCGATCGCCGAGGTGGCGTCCGCGGTGGCGCAGGGCGACATGTCCCGCTCGATCACGGTGGAGACCCAGGGCGAGGTCGCCGAGCTGAAGGACAACATCAACCTGATGGTGGCCAACCTCCGTGAGACCACCCGGGCGAAGGACTGGCTGGAGTCGAACCTGGCCCGCCTCGCCGCGCTGATGCAGGGCCACCGGGATCTGATGGAGGTCGCCGACCTGATCCTGCGCGAGCTGACGCCGCTGGTGAACGCGCAGTACGGCGCCTTCTACCTGGCCGACCCGGACGAGGACGGCACCTCGCTGCACACCGCCGTACCGGCGAAGGGACTGGCCTTCATAGCCGGGTACGGCGCGGCGCAGGGCGCGACCGTGGAGACCGGCGGTCTGCCGGTGCACGGGCTGGTGCGGCAGGCGGCCCGGGAGAAGAAGCGGATCCTGGTGGAGGAGGCCCCGCCGGACTACATCAAGATCAACAGCGGTCTGGGCGAGGCGGCGCCCAGCACCATCGTCATCATCCCGATCCTCTTCGAGGACAAGCTCCTCGGCGTGATCGAACTGGCCTCCTTCTCCCGCTTCTCCGATGTGCACCTGGCCTTCTTCGACCAGTTCGTGAACACCATCGGCGTCGCGATCAACACGATCATCGCGAACTCCCGTACGGAGTCCCTGCTCGGCGAGTCCCAGCGGCTGGCCATGCAGCTCCAGGAACGCTCCGACGAACTCCAGAAGCAGCAGGCGGAGCTCCAGCACTCCAACGCCGAACTGGAGGAGAAGGCGGCCCTGCTCGCCACCAGCTCCCAGTACAAGTCGGAGTTCCTGGCGAACATGTCGCACGAGCTGCGCACACCGCTGAACTCCCTGCTCATCCTGGCCCGGCTGCTCTCCGACAACCCGGACGGCCGCCTCTCCGACCAGGAGGTGCAGTTCGCGACCACCATCCACCGCTCCGGCTCGGACCTCCTCCAGCTGATCAACGACATCCTGGACCTGTCGAAGATCGAGGCGGGCCGGATGGACGTCCGGCCGAAGCGGCTGCCGCTGATCAAGCTGCTGGACTACGTGCACGCCACCTTCCGCCCGCTCACCCTCGACCGGGGTCTCGCCTTCGAGGTGTCGGTCGGTGAGGACGTACCGCGCGAGATGTACTCGGACGAGCAGCGGTTGCAGCAGATCCTGCGCAACCTCCTGTCCAACGCGATCAAGTTCACCGCGACGGGCCGGGTCGAACTGCGGGTGGAGCGGGTGCGCGCTCCGGAGGGCCTGCCCGGCCGGGAGGGCGACGAGGTGATCGCGTTCGCGGTGTCCGACACCGGCATCGGCATCGCCGCGGAGAAACTCCCGGTGATCTTCGAGGCGTTCCAGCAGGCCGACGGCACCACCAACCGCAAGTACGGCGGCACCGGCCTCGGCCTGTCCATCAGCCGGGAGATCGCGGGCCTGCTCGGCGGCCGGATCGTCGCCGAGAGCGAACCGGGCCAGGGCTCCACCTTCACCCTGTACGTGCCGGTGGTCAGCCCCGGCCATCTGGCGTCCGACACCGCGCGGGCCGTACCGGCGCCGGAGGAGACGTCCGCCGGGACCCTGCCGGCCGGGCCCGCCGAGCCGGACGACTCCTGGCCGGTGCCGGCCAAGCTGGAGGAGTGGCAGACCGGCCGGGCCGGACAGGTGCTGCCCGGCCGGCGGGTGCTGATCGTCGACGACGACATCCGCAACGTCTTCGCGCTCACCCATGTCCTCGGCCGCGTCGGCATGCCGGTGCTCTACGCGGAGAACGGCCGCGAGGGCATCGAGACGCTGGAACGCAATCCGGACGTCGAACTCGTCCTGATGGACATCATGATGCCGGAGATGGACGGCTACGAGACGATCGCCGCCGTCCGCCGCACCCCCCGCTGGACGGGCCTGCCCATCGTCGCGCTCACCGCGAAGGCGATGCCCGGCGACCGGGAGAAGTCCATCGCCCGCGGCGCCAACGCGTACGTGCCCAAGCCGGTGGACGTCGACCGGCTCCTGACCGTCGTCTGCACACTGCTCGACCCGGAGAAAACGGGCGGGCCGGAGGAAACCCCGCAATGACCACCGCACCGAGCACCGAGGAAACGGCCGACGAGCGCGCCGGCATCCTTCTGGTCGACGACTTGGAGGACAACCTGATAGCCCTGGAGGCCGTACTGGGCTCCCTCAACGAGCCGCTCGTGCGGGCCCGTTCGGGCGAGGAGGCGATGAAGGCGCTGCTGCGGCGCCGCTTCGCCGTCGTCCTGCTCGACGTCCGGATGCCCGGCATGGACGGTTTCGAGACCGCCGCGAACATCAAGCGTCTCGACCAGACCAAGGACGTCCCGATCATCTTCCTGACCGGTGCGGACGACGACTCCGGCTACGCGTTCCGCGGCTACGCCACGGGAGCCGCGGACTATCTGACCAAGCCCTTCGACCCCTGGGTGCTGCGCGCGAAGGTCAACGTCTTCCTCGAACTGCACCGCAAGACACGCCAGTTGGAGCGGGAGCAGGCCGACTGCGACCGGCTGAGGTCACGGCTGAGCGCGCTGGAGGAGCAGTTGTCCGGGGACACGCTCCCGGACCTGGCGGCACTGCGCGCACAGGTCCGGGAGCTGCGCCGGCTGGCGGGCGCAGGGCGCGCCCGCTGACCTCTCACGCCTCGCGCGTGCCGGCGTACATCTCCTCCAGCAGGTGCTGGTACTCCCGCTCGACGACCGGTCGCTTCAGCTTCAGGCTGGGGGTGATCTCCCCGTGCTCGATGTCCAGGTCGCGCGGCAGCAGCCGGAACTTCTTGATCGTCTGCCAGCGCTGGAGCCCGGCGTTGAGCTGCTGGACGTAGCCGTCGACCATCTCCACCGTGGCGGGCGCCGCCACGACGTCGGCGTACGGCTTGCCGTCCAGTCCGTTCTCCTTCGCCCACTGGAGGATCGACGGCTCGTCCAGCGCGATCAGCGCCGTGCAGAAGTTCCGGTCGGCCCCGTGCACCAGGATGTTGGAGACGTACGGGCACACCGCCTTGAAGGCGCCCTCGATCTCCGTCGGCGCGATGTACTTGCCGCCGGAGGTCTTGAACAGGTCCTTCTTGCGGTCGGTGATCCGCAGGTAGCCGTCGGGCGACAGCTCGCCGATGTCGCCGGTGTGGAACCAGCCGTCCGCCTCCAGCACCTCGGCGGTCTTCTCGGGCAGCCCGTGGTAGCCCTCCATGATGCCGGGGCCGCGCAGCAGGATCTCGCCGTCCTCGGCGATCCGCACCTCGGTGCCGGGCAGCGGCTTGCCGACCGTGCCGGTGCGGTAGGCCTCGCCGGGGTTCACGAAGGAGGCCGCGGAGGACTCCGTCAGGCCGTAGCCCTCCAGGATGTGGATCCCGGCGCCGGCGAAGAAGTAGCCGATCTCCGGAGCGAGCGCGACCGACCCCGACACGCACGCGCGCAGCCGTCCGCCGAAGGCCTCCCGCAGCTTGGAGTAGACGAGCGCGTCGGCCACCTTGTGCTTCGCGGAGAGCCCGAAGGGCGCGGACGCGGTACCGGTGCGCCGGAAGTTGTCCTGCGTGACCTTGGCGTACTCACGGGCGACCCCGGCCGCCCACTGGAAGATCTTGTACTTGGCGGGACCGCCGGCCCGGGCCTTGGCGGCGACGCCGTTGTAGACCTTCTCGAAGATCCGCGGCACGCCCGCCATGTACGTCGGCTGGACCACCGGCAGATTCTCGATGATCTTGTCGACCCGGCCGTCGACGGCGGTGACGTGCCCGACCTCGATCTGACCGGAGGTGAGCACCTTGCCGAAGACGTGCGCGAGCGGCAGCCAGAGGTACTGCACGTCGTCCGCGCCGACCAGCCCGGTCGCCGCGATGGCCTTCGCCATGTACGCCCAGTTGTCGTGCGGGAGGCGGACGCCCTTGGGCCGGCCGGTCGTCCCCGAGGTGTAGATGAGGGTCGCCAGCTGCTCCCGGGTGATCGCGGCGACCCGCTTCTTGATCAGCTCGGGGTCCTTCTCCAGCCGGGCGGCGCCCTTGGCCTCCAGGTCGGCGAGGCTGAGCACCCAGTCGCCGGTCTCCACGCCCTCGGCGTCGAGGACCACGACATGGGTGAGGTCGGACAGCTCGCCGCGCTTCTCGACGGCCTTGGCCAGCTGCTCCGCGTTCTCCGCGAAAAGCACCCGGCTGCCGGAGTCGGCGAGGATGTAGGCGGACTCCTCGGCGTTGGTCTGCGGGTAGATCGTCGTCGTCGCCGCGCCGGCGCACATGATGCCGAGGTCGGCGAGGATCCACTCGATCCGGGTGGCGGAGGCCAGCGCGACCCGCTGCTCCGGCTGGACACCCAGCTCGACGAGACCCGCCGCGATCGCGTACACCCGCGAAGCGGCCTGCCCCCAGCTCAGCGACCTCCAGTCGTCCGGGCCCTGCCCGGCTGCCGACGGCACCGGGTAGCGGTATGCCTCGGCGTCCGGTGTCGCCGCGACGCGCTCCAGGAAGAGGCCCGCTACGGACGGCGGACGGTTCTCGATCAAAGTCTGTGTGTCGCTCACGACATCCTCCGGGGCCCGCGACGGTGCGGCTGGCTCGGTGCGGCTTCAGTCAGCTTCGGTAAGGCTTCAGTAAGTCTTCGGTACGGCTTCGGTCAACTTCGGTGCGACTTCAGGCGCGACAGGTTTCACTTGCGCGCCGTTGTTTAACTCGCGAGTAACTATCGAGCAGGCATCAGGGTAGAGCCCGACCGGCCACCGCGTAAGTCTCCGCGCCTTGTCACTTCCTCCAGAAGGACGGCCGTACGCATGCGAGAGGGCCCGCCGTCACGGACGGCGGGCCCCTGTTTCGCGCGTTTTGTCGCGTTACCCTTGGTTACTTCTTGCTCTTGGCCGATCCCGCACCGTCATCGCTGGACAGCACCGCAATGAAGGCCTCCTGAGGAACCTCCACGGAACCCACCATCTTCATCCGCTTCTTGCCTTCCTTCTGCTTCTCCAGCAGCTTCCGCTTACGGGAGATGTCACCGCCGTAGCACTTGGCGAGGACGTCCTTGCGGATGGCGCGGATGGTCTCGCGGGCGATCACCCGGGAGCCGATGGCGGCCTGGATGGGCACCTCGAAGGCCTGCCGCGGAATCAGCTCGCGCAGCTTGGCGACGAGCCGCACCCCGTACGCGTACGCGGCGTCCTTGTGGGTGATCGCCGAGAAGGCGTCGACCTTGTCGCCGTGCAGCAGGATGTCGACCTTGACCAGGCTGGAAGTCTGCTCGCCGGTGGGCTCGTAGTCGAGGGAGGCGTAGCCGCGGGTCTTGGACTTCAGCTGGTCGAAGAAGTCGAAGACGATCTCCGCGAGCGGCAGCGTGTAGCGGATCTCGACGCGGTCCTCGGAGAGGTAGTCCATGCCGAGCAGGGTGCCGCGCCGGGTCTGGCACAGCTCCATGATCGAACCGATGAACTCGGTCGGCGCCAGGACGGTCGCGCGGACCACCGGCTCGTAGACGTCGCTGATCTTGCCTTCGGGGAACTCGCTCGGGTTGGTGACGACGTGCTCGCTGCGGTCCTCCATCACCACGCGGTAGACCACGTTCGGCGCGGTGGCGATGAGGTCCAGACCGAACTCGCGCTCCAGCCGCTCACGGATCACGTCGAGGTGCAGCAGGCCGAGGAAGCCGACCCGGAAACCGAAGCCGAGGGCCGCGGAGGTCTCCGGCTCGTAGACCAGCGCGGCATCGTTGAGCTGGAGCTTGTCCAGCGCCTCGCGCAGCTCCGGATAGTCCGAGCCGTCCAGCGGATACAGGCCGGAGAAGACCATCGGCTTGGGGTCCTTGTACCCGCCGAGGGCATCGGTCGCGCCCTTGACCTGGCTGGTGACCGTGTCACCGACCTTGGACTGGCGGACGTCCTTCACACCGGTGATGAGATAGCCCACCTCGCCGACACCGAGGCCGTCGGCGCCCAGCATCTCGGGCGAGTTGGTGCCGATCTCCAGCAGCTCGTGGGTGGCGCCCGTGGACATCATCCGGATGCGCTCGCGCTTGTTGAGCTGGCCGTCGATGACCCTGACGTAGGTGACGACGCCGCGGTAGGAGTCGTAGACCGAGTCGAAGATCATGGCGCGCGCGGGGGCGTCCTTGACGCCGACCGGCGCCGGGACCTCCCGAACCACCCTGTCGAGCAGCGCATCGACACCGAGCCCGGTCTTGGCGGAGACCCGCAGCACGTCGTCGGGCTCGCAGCCGACCAGGTTCGCCAGCTCCTCGGCGAACTTCTCCGGCTGCGCGGCCGGCAGATCGATCTTGTTGAGCACGGGGATGATCGTGAGGTCGTTCTCCATCGCCAGGTACAGGTTGGCGAGGGTCTGCGCCTCGATGCCCTGGGCGGCGTCGACGAGGAGGACGGTCCCCTCGCAGGCGGCGAGCGACCGTGAGACCTCGTAGGTGAAGTCGACGTGCCCGGGGGTGTCGATCATGTTGAGGATGTGCGTGTTGCCCGGGTCCTGAGAGGGCGCCCAGGGCAGCCTCACTGCCTGGGACTTGATCGTGATGCCGCGCTCACGCTCGATGTCCATCCGGTCGAGGTACTGAGCACGCATCTGCCGCTGCTCGACCACGCCGGTCAGCTGGAGCATCCGGTCGGCTAGCGTGGACTTGCCGTGGTCGATGTGCGCGATGATGCAGAAATTGCGAATCAGAGCCGGGTCGGTACGGCTCGGCTCGGGCACATTGTTAGGGGTCGCGGGCACGCAGGGTCCTGTCTCTTGAGGCGCCTTATGCCTCGGGTCGGATCGATACGTAGCCTCCATGGTCCCACGGGCGGCGACCGGCGTCCGGTTTGGGCCATCAGGAGAGCCACTGCTAGCCTGGGTGGCTGTGCCTCATGCCCTCTCAGCGCGAGGCGCACCCCAAGAAAATCATCGGTACGGGTCCCGCGCGGCCTCGTACCAGAACCTGAAAAGGCTCATTCGTGGCGAACATCAAGTCCCAGATCAAGCGGATCAAGACCAACGAGAAGGCTCGGCTGCGCAACAAGGCCGTCAAGTCCTCCCTGAAGACCGCGATCCGCAAGGCCCGCGAGGCCGCTGCCGCGGGTGACGTCGAGAAGGCCACCGAGTACCAGCGCGCTGCCGCGCGTCAGCTCGACAAGGCCGTCTCCAAGGGCGTCATCCACAAGAACCAGGCCGCCAACAAGAAGTCGGCGCTGGCTTCCAAGGTCACCGCGCTCAAGGGCTGAAGCACGCTTCAGTTGATCTGACCGGATCCGGTTTGTGATCCGACCGCCGGAAGGACCCCGAGCGGGCCCTCTCTCATCCGCTCCCGACCGGCACCCCGAGTCCGTACGCGGCCTGCGTTCGCCACGCGGGTATGGACTCACCGTCTTGAACCGATGGCCCCGGCACATCGCTCTTCCCCGAGCGATACGCCGGGGCCATCGGCGTGTGCGGGCCCGGGTGGCATGGGTGCCGTGGGTGCCATGAGGGCACGGGTGCTCCGTGACTTCGCGGGGCCGGGGTCCGAGGGCTTGGCAGCGGCGGCTCGCCGAGGGGGTGCGCGCGGCTCGGCTCCGCGCAGGGCGGGCTGCGCGGCTCGCGCGCTCAGCGGCTTCCGGGAAGGCGGGAAGGCCGGGGGGCACGGCTGGTCCACGCGGCGGCTCGGCAAGGCTGGCGCGGGCAGCTCAGGCGCTACCGCGGCGCGCTCGGGGCAGGACTGTCGCGGGGTCCCTGCCCGAACGCCGCTCGGGTCGGGCCTAAGGGCTGTCCCGTAATCCCCGGTGGATCAGCGCGCGGCGTCAGATGCGGTGCATCGCAAGGCGGAGGGTCGTCCTCATACCGGGTGTATTCGGGCGATCCGACAACGCGGCGAGGTGCCGTAGCTGTCGTCGTGCGCCCGCCGGGGATTACGGGACAGCCCTTAGCCGCGTCCCCGGGAGCGGGCCGCGCGTGCGATCGTCACGACCGCCTTCTCCAGGGCGTACTCCGGGTCGTCACCGCCGCCCTTCACGCCCGCGTCCGCTTCGGCGACCGCCCGCAGGGCGACGGCCACCCCGTCGGGGGTCCAGCCGCGCATCTGCTGCCGCACCCGGTCGATCTTCCACGGCGGCATGCCCAGCTCACGCGCCAGATCGGCCGGCCGGCCGCCCCGCGCCGAGGACAGTTTGCCGATCGCCCGCACACCCTGCGCGAGCGCGCTGGTGATCAGCACCGGCGCCACCCCGGTCGCCAGGGACCAGCGCAGCGCCTCCAGGGCCTCCGCCGTCCGCCCCTCGACCGCCCGGTCGGCGACCGTGAAGCTCGACGCCTCGGCCCGTCCGGTGTAGTACCGCCCGACGACCGCCTCGTCGATGGTCCCCTCGACATCCGCGACCAGTTGGGCCGCGGCCGACGCCAGCTCCCGCAGATCGCTCCCTACGGCGTCGACCAGTGCCTGGCAGGCCTCGGGTGTGGCCGACCGCCCGAGCCCGCGGAACTCACCCCGGACGAAGGCCAGCCGGTCCGCCGGCTTCGTCATCTTCGGGCACGCCACCTCGCGCGCGCCCGCCTTGCGCGCCGCGTCCAGCAGGCCCTTGCCCTTGGCGCCGCCCGCGTGCAGCAGCACGAGGGTGATCTCCTCCGCGGGCGCCCCGAGATACGCCTTCACGTCCTTGATCGTGTCGGCGGACAGGTCCTGCGCGTTGCGCACCACGACGACCTTGCGCTCGGCGAACAGGGACGGGCTGGTCAGCTCCGCGAGCGTGCCGGGCTGCAACTGGTCCGGCGTCAGGTCGCGCACATCCGTGTCGGCGTCGGCGGCCCTGGCGGCGCTCACCACCTCCCGCACGGCACGGTCCAGCAGAAGGTCCTCCTGGCCCACGGCGAGCGTCACCGGGGCGAGAGGGTCGTCGTTCGCAGTCTTCCTGGCCATCGCGTCAAGCATCCCACGGGCCACTGACAACGCGGCCCGCGGCGCCGGTGAGCGCTACGGCTCCTCCCGCCAGCCGTCCCACTCACCCACGAACTCGTCCAGTTCAGCGGGGTCCAGACGTCCCGCCTCGTCCAGCAGCACTACCAGCCACTGCGCGTCCTCCGCGTCGTCCTCCCCGGCCAGCGCGTCCCGCACCAGCCGCGGCTCCTCGTCCAGCCCGAACCGCTCCCCGAGCGCCTCCGCCGCCTCTTCCGCGGCATCACGGTCGGGCAGCACGAGCACATGTCTCACATCACTCACGGCGCCCATTTTCCGACACCGGTCCCGGAATCGAACGCGCGGGTTCGATTCCGGGCAACGGCGGCCGGGCGATGCCCACCGCGCGACGTCGAGCGAGCGGGCGGGCGGCGCCCCGGCGCGGGCAGGCGAGCGACCCGGCCGCCGGGTCAGCGCGTCCGGTCGGGGGAGCGCACCTCCGGCACCCGGTCCAGCTCGATACCGAACCGCTCCCGGTACGCCGCGAGCACCTCCGCGTCCTCGACGAGCTCCCGTTCCTCGTGCGTACCGTCGGCCGCGGTCACCTTCAGCCGCCGCCCGCTGAGCGTGATCCGCCCGCCGTCGTCCATCACCCGGGAGCAGACCAGTGACTTCCCGAAGTGCGACTCCGGCGACGTGGTGTGCCACCAGGCCCCGGTCACGAAGTCGGCGAGCGCCCGCGGCCGCAGGTCCAGCCGGTACTCGGGGCGGTCGTCCTTGATGACGTCGAGATCGGTCGCCCCGGCTCCGCCCTGCGTGTCCGGACCGCCCCGTACACCCGCCGCGTCCGGCGCCGACTCGACGATCCTGAACACCCCACCGGGATCGATCTGCTCGCGCCGCTCCTCGAACGCCAGCGGATAGTGGCTGTGCGCCCCGAATCCGACGTCGACCAGCCATTCGCCCGCGTCCACCGTCCGCACCCGCAGGGCGAGGTGGTCGTAGGGGATCCCGGGCCGCTCCCCCTCCCCGTACGTGCGTCCCGCCAACAGGGTCACGTCGTACCCGAGCTTGACGAGGAGGGCGGCGAAGGCCCCGTTCAGTTCGTAGCAGAAGCCGCCCCGCCGCGCGCCCACCACCTTGTCCAGCAGTCGCTTCTCCTCCAGCACGATCTCCTCGCCGAGGTGGATCGACAGGTTCTCGAAGGGCACGGTCTGGAGATGCCGCAGGTGCAGCTCCCGCAGGACGTCGACGGTGGGCCACGCGGGCTGCGCGACGCCGAGGCGGCGGAGGTAGGCATCGACCTGAGCGGAGTTCATGTCATCAGTCTCGCGCCACCCACAGCTCCGCGCCCGCACCGACGACCGCCATTGCCCCGTCCAGATCCGTCCGCAGCACTCCGGCGCCACCTGCCCGCAGCGCCGCGACGGTGCCGGGAGCGGGGTGCCCGTACGGGTTGTCCGCGCCGCACGAGATCAGCGCGAGGCGCGGGGCGGCCCGGCGTATCAGCTCCGGGTCCTGGTAGGCGGAGCCGTGATGGGCCACCTTGAGCACGTCCACACCGCCGAGCGACGCCGCCTCCGGTCCGCGCAACAACGCCTGCTGGGCGGGCGGTTCGAGGTCCCCGAGGAGCAGCATCCGCAGCCCCGCCGACCGGACCAGCAGGGTGACGCTGGCGTCGTTCGCCGCGTCCGCGACCGCGCCCTGAGGGGACTGCCCCGGAGGCGGCCACAGCACCTGCCAGGACAGGTCCCCGGTGCGCCGCCGCTCACCGGCGCGGGCACCGCGGACCGCGATCCCCCGGGCGGCCGCATGCCTTCTGACGAACCGCGCCTGGTCCGCGGGTTCTTCCAGCCCCGTCGTCTCGATCGCCCCCACCGAGCGACCGCGCAGCACTCCGGGCAGACCGGCCACATGGTCGGCGTGGAAGTGGGTGAGGACCACCAGGGGGATCCTGGTGATGCCGAGGTCGCGCAGACAGCGGTCGACCAGCCCGGGGTCCGGCCCGGCGTCGACGACGACACCGGTGCCCTCACCCGCCGCGAGCACCGTCGCGTCGCCCTGCCCCACGTCGCACATCGCCAGTCGCCAGCCCGGCGGCGGCCAGCCCGTGACCACTCGGGTCAGCGGCGGCGGCTGCACCACTGCCAGCACCAGCAGCACCCCGCAGGCCGCGCACAGCCACGGGTGCCGCAGCAGTCTCCGGCCGACCGCCACGACGACGGGCGTGACCAGCGCGAGCGTGGCGGCCCCGGCCCAGCCGCCCGGCCAGTCCACTCCGGCGCCGGGCAGCGCGGCCCCGGTCCGGGCGACGTCCGCGAGCCATCCGGCGGGCCAACTCGCACCCCGGGCCAGCGCCTCGGCCACCGGCATCGCCACCGGCGCCGTCGCCAGGGCGGCGAAGCCCAGCACCGTGGCCGGCGCGATGGCGAACTCCGCGAGCAGATTGCACGGCACCGCCACCAGGCTGACCCGTGCCGACAGCACCACGACGACCGGTGCGCACACGGCCTGCGCCGCTGCCGCCGCGGCCAGGGCCTCGGCGAGCCGGGGCGGCACCCGGCGCCTGCGCAGCGCGGCACTCCAGCGCGGCGCCAGGGTGAGCAGGGCGCCGGTGGCCAGCACCGAGAGCAGGAAGCCGTAACTGCGGGCCAGCCACGGGTCGTACAGCACCAGCAGCAGTACCGCCGTGGCCAGTGCCGGGATCAGTGACCTGCGGCGCCCGGTCGCGAGGGCGAGCAGCACGACGGCCCCGCAGGCCGCGGCCCGCAGCACGCTCGGGTCGGGTCTGCACACCACCACGAACCCCAGCGTGAGCACACCGCCGAGCACCGCGGTGGCCCGCAGGGGGATCCCGAGGCGGGGTGCGAGGCCACGGCGTTCACTGCGCTGCGCCAGGCCGGGCGGGCCCAGGAGCAGGGCGAGGATGATCGTGAGGTTGCTGCCCGACACGGCGAGCGTGTGCGCGAGGTCGGTCTCCTTGAAGGCCTCGTCCAACTCCGGCGTGATCCGCGAGGTGTCCCCCACGACCAACCCCGGCAGCAGCGCCCGCGGGTCCGCCGGAAGCCCGTCGGTGGCCTGCCGCAGCCCCGCGCGCAGCCGGCCCGCGAACCGTTGCGCCTCCGACGGCTCCGCCACCACCTCCGGCACCGCCCGGTCCCGGACCCGCAGCACGGCCGCGATCCGGTCGCCGCTGACCGCGGGGGGCGCCAGCCGCCCGGTGATCCTGAGCCGCGTCGAGGGCAGCAGCTTCAGCCACTCCCGCCCGCCGTGCCGGCCCGTGTCGACGATCACCAGCACCGGCGTCCGTGTCGCCGTCACGGACCCGTTCGCCGTCTGCACGCCTCGCACCCGCGCGTTCAGCACCACCGAGGGCGGGGCGAGGCGAGTGCCGGTGACGCGGGGCCGGGTGAGGCGGGGATCGGAGGTGACCTCGACCTCTGCGGTCACACCGGCGAACTGCCGCGCCAGCCCCGGTACCGGTCCGCTGCGCAGATCCGCGCCGTGCAGTCCGGCCGAGGTGGCGGCCGCGGCGGCACAGAGCAGGGCGAGGGCGACGGCCGCACGCACCGCCGGGGGCTTCAGGAGCGCGACGACCGGGCCCCGGCCCGCGGTGGGCGGCGGTTCGGCGTCCGGCTCGGTCACCGGCGGCTCGCCCGGCTCGCCCCGCGCGGGCGCACGCGAAGCGGCCGAACGTCCGTCCCTCGCATCCACATCCCCGGCGCCCGGACCCCGCCCGGCCGTGCCCGGCGGCCTGGACGTCAGTGGCCTCTCCACCGTGACCGACGGCCCGGCCGTCGGACGCCCCACCGTCCCGAACGGCCTACGCCGTCGCCGTCGCCACCTCTGTCGCCACCTCAGCGGCAGCAACAACCCGCCCGCCGCGACCAGGCACACCACCACGACCCCGGTGAGCACGCCCGGCGCGGTGTCCAGGGCGTACGCCGCCGTCGCCCAGGCCGCCAAGGCGGGCGGTACGAGGCGCAGGTCCGCGGGGCCTTCCTGCCTCGGGTGAGCGGAGCCCAGCCGGTTGCCGGAGACGGTGTGTACGGCTCGGCGGGCGGTCGAGGCGTGGTCGAGTCGCCGGCTCACGGTCGCACCAGGTCGCGCAGGTCGGCGAACCGGCGCTCGCCGATGCCGTTGACCTCGCGCAACTCGTCCACGGAGCGAAAGCCGCCGTGCTCCGCGCGGTAGTCGATGATGTGCCCCGCCAGCACGGGACCGACGCCGGGCAGGGTGTCCAACTGCTCCACCGTGGCGGTGTTGAGCGAGACCGGTGCCGCGGGCGGCGCCGCCCCGGCCGACGTGCCGGTCGAGGTCCCTGCGCCGGGTCCCGCGACCGGGGCGGGAACACCGACGACCACCTGCTCGCCGTCCACCAGGAAGCGCGCGCGGTTCAGGCCGTCGACGGTGGTGCCGGGGCGTACGCCACCGGCCGCGTGCAGAGCGTCGGCGACGCGCGATCCGGCCGGGAGGCGGTGAATGCCGGGCTTCCTGACCTTTCCGGTCACGTCCACCACGATCTCCGCGCCGGGTGTCGCGGTGCCGTCGGCCGGGCGGAGCGGCGATCCGGACACCGGTCCCGGCTCGTCCTCCTGGCCTCCGTACGGAGCCGCCGCCTCGACCACCTCGGGCGCCCGCACGGGCTCGGGCCGCCCGGTCCAGAAGTGCTGCACGGCGAAGCCCGCGACGACGACGAGGAGCCCGGTGAGCGCGAAGACGCTCCGCCGTTCCAGACCGCAGCGGGCCTGCAACCACATCGGCATCCGCTCGCGCAGGGCGAGCCCGGCCCTCTCCCGCAGGGTGCCCGCACCGGCGGACGCCGTCACCACCCCCGCCGCACCGGACTCCGAGGACCGACCACCCCGCTCCCCCGGCTCCCCACCCGAACCCCGAACCTCACCTCTCCGCTCACACGGCTCCGTACACGAGTCCCGAGCCTTCCGACTCTGCTCACCCGGCGCCGTACGCGAATCCTGAGCCTTCCCACTCTGCTCACCCGGCGCCGTACGTGAATCCCGAGCCTCACCACCCCGCCCACAAGGCCCCGTACACGAACCCTCTGCCTCACCACCCCGCCCACAAGGCTCCGTACGGGACTCCGGAAACCCAGCACCCCGCTCACCGAAACGCCCCCGCTCCTCCCCCGGCGGCCCCGCGCCCGACTCCCGCCAGGCCCCGGCGCGTTCGGCGAACAGCACCTCCGCGCGGCGGCGTAGTTCCTCCGCCGATGTCTGACGGTGCCGGAGTCGGAGTCGGCCACGGGCCGGTGAGCTACGACGGCGGGGAGCACGGCCGTCGGAGGCCGGCCCACGGCCCGGCCCACTCGTGACAAGAGCTGCGCGTGTACGTGATCGAAGTGCCATGCGACGAGGATCCGGTACTCCGCACCCTCGCGATGATCTTGCTCAATTCCCGGGGAACGCTACCCAGTTGTGGAAAACCCCGCCACTCATACGGGTGAAGCCGCACCCTCGGCCGCGCACAGCACCCGACTCACACCCCGCAGGCACCTGTGCCCCCGACCCGACCGCACAGCGCCGCACCCCTCACCGCAACGACACAACCACACCCAGCAGCCCCGGCCCCGTGTGCGCCCCGATCACCGCGCCCACCTCGCTCACATGCAGGTCGACCAGGCCTGGTACCCGCGCCCGCAGCCGGTCCGCCAGTGCTGTCGCGCGGTCCGTCGCGGCGAGATGGTGGACGGCGATGTCGACCTGCGCTCCGCCCGCCCGGTCGGCCGCGATCTCCTCCAGCCGGGCGATGGCCTTCGACGCCGTCCGCACCTTCTCCAGGGGTTCGATCCGGCCGTCGTTCAACTGGAGCAGCGGCTTCACGGAGAGCGCGGAGCCGAGGAGCGCCTGCGCGGTGCCGATCCGGCCGCCGCGGCGCAGATAGTCGAGCGTGTCGACGTAGAAGTAGGCGGACATCGCCGAGGCCCGCTTCTCCGCCGCCGCGACCGCCTCGTCCACCGTGCCGCCCGTCTCCGCGGCCTCGGCCGCGGCCAGCGCGCAGAAGCCGAGCGCCATCGCGATCATCCCGGTGTCCACCACCCGCACCGGCACCGGAGCCTCGCGCGCCGCAAGCACCGCCGCGTCGTAGGTGCCCGAGAGTTCGGCGGACAGGTGCAGGGAGACGATGCCTTCCGCGCCGGACTCGGCGACCTTGCGGTAGGTCTCGGCGAAGACTTCGGGGCTCGGGCGCGATGTGGTGACGGGGCGTCGTTTCTGGAGCGCCTGGGCGAGGGAGCGGGTCGAGATCTCCGTGCCCTCTTCGAGGGCACGGTCACCGAGGACCACGGTCAGGGGCACGGCGGTGATGCCGTGCCGCTCCATCGTCCGTGACGGCAGGTAGGCCGTTGAATCGGTGACGATCGCGACATGCCGGGACATGAGCTGGAGGTTACCTGCCGTAGCGGGCGGGCGGCAGCCCGGCCCTGTCAGTGGGACTCAGGTCGTGCTCTCCGGGCGGGGCTTCTTCTGCCACGGGTAGGCGGGGCGCGGGCCGGGCGGGGTGATGGCGGGGCGGGCCGGCTCCTCGGCGGTGCGCGACTGCGAGCCGTCCGGCCAGGTCTGGCGGGCCGCCGCGGCGTCGGACTCCGGCGCCTGCGGCCACGGGGGCGGCGGCGCGGTGTCGGAGGTGTCCGTGGTGGTCCAGTGCCGCAGGGCGCCGGCCTCCAGGTCGATCTGTGTGCTCAGCGAGTCCAGGTCGTCGTCGGCGAAGCGCCGGGCCCGGTCGCGGGCGGCCCACCGCAGCGAGTCGGCCGAGGCCGTGATGCGCTCGGTGCGCTCCCGCAGCTCGGGCAGCCGCCCGGTGAGCGCCGAACGGTCCGGTTCCGACTCCAGGCGCCGGAGCTCGGCGTCGAGTTCGTGCCCGTGCGCGCTGAGGCGCTGGAAGAGGCCGTGGGCCTCCTTCAGGGACTCGTCCTCGGCCATGCCCGCCTGGAGTGCGTCCTGGGTGGCCCGCATCGACGTGCGCAGCGACAGCCGCAGCTGGGCCATCTCGCCCGCCGGACCGGGCTGGGCGAAGGACTTGGCGCGCAGCGTGTGGTCCTCGACCGTGCGGCGGGCCTGGGTGATGGTGCGGTCCACGCCGCGCTTGGCGGCGCCGACGACTTTGACCGTGGCGTACGCCCCGACCACCACGAAGAGGACGAAAAGCAGGGCGAACACTGCGAACACTGCTTCCACGACGCTCCTCCTCCAGCCGGCCGCGGCACGCACCGCGTCGCTCTCAACGGTAAACGCAACGGGCAGGCCCGAAGTTCCAGATGAACCCCGAACCTGCCCGCACACGACCCCGAGACGACCCCTTAGGGGCACCCCGGCCCACGCCCGGGCGGGCGGGGCCGGAGCCGCGCCCCTCCGAGGGACGCAGCGCCTACTCCGGAACGATGTTCACCAGCTTCGGCGCCCGGACGATCACCTTGCGGATCCCGGCCCCGGCCAGCGCCGCGACGACCTTCTCGTCGGCCAGTGCCACCTTCTCCAGCTCCTCCTCGGAGACGGCCGGCGACACCTCCAGCCGCGCCTTGACCTTGCCCTTGATCTGCACGACGCAGGTCACGGTCTCGTCCACGACGTACGCCGGATCGGCGACCGGGAAGTCCGCGTGGACCACCGAGTCGGTGCGGCCCAGCCTGCGCCACAGCTCCTCGGCGATGTGCGGGGCCAGCGGCGCGATCAGCAGCACCAGCGACTCCGCGACCGGGCGCGGCACCGCGCCGCCCGCCTTGGTCAGGTGGTTGTTCAGCTCGGTGACCTTGGCGATGGCGGTGTTGAACCGCAGCCCCTCCAGGTCCTGGCGCACCCCGTCGATCGCCTTGTGCAGGGCACGCAGCGTCTCCTCGTCGGGCTCCGCGTCGACGACGGTGGCCTCGCCGGTCGCCTCGTCGACGATGTTGCGCCACATCCGCTGCAGCAGCCGGAACTGGCCCACCACCGCGCGCGTGTCCCAGGGCCG
Source organism: Streptomyces cadmiisoli (assembly GCF_003261055.1). Taxonomy (NCBI): domain Bacteria; kingdom Bacillati; phylum Actinomycetota; class Actinomycetes; order Kitasatosporales; family Streptomycetaceae; genus Streptomyces; species Streptomyces cadmiisoli. The sequence goes on along the minus strand of NZ_CP030073.1, from coordinate 5,875,837 downwards.
CGAGACGTCCAGCGGGCCCATCGCCATCTCGTACAGGCGCAGCGTGTCCGCTCCGTACTCGGCGCAGATCTCGTCCGGAGTGACCGCGTTCTTCAGGGACTTGCCCATCTTGCCCAGCAGACGGCTGACCTGCTCGCCCTGGTAGTGGTAGGTGCCGTCGCGCTCCTCCACCTCGGCGGCGGGCACCGCGATACCGCGGCTGTCGCGGTACACGTAGGCCTGGATCATGCCCTGGTTGAACAGCCGGTGGAACGGCTCCGCGGAGGCGGTGTGCCCCAGGTCGTGCAGGACCTTGGACCAGAAGCGCGCGTACAGCAGGTGCAGCACGGCGTGTTCGGCGCCGCCGACGTACAGGTCGACGCCGCCGTGCGGGCGGCCCTCCTCCGGGCCCATCCAGTACTGCTCGATCTCCGGGTCGACCAGCTGCTCGGAGTTGTGCGGGTCCAGGTACCGCAGCTCGTACCAGCAGGAGCCGGCCCAGTTGGGCATGGTGTTGGTCTCGCGGCGGTACTTCTTCGGCCCGTCGCCCAGGTCCAGGGTGACGTGGACCCATTCCTCGTTGCGCGACAGCGGCGTCTCGGGCCGGGTGTCGGCGTCGTCGGGATCGAAGGTGCGCGGCGAGTAGTCCTCGACCTCGGGCAGCTCCAGCGGCAGCATCGACTCGGGCAGCGCGTGGGCGACGCCGTCCTCGTCGTAGACGATCGGGAAGGGCTCGCCCCAGTAGCGCTGGCGGCTGAACAGCCAGTCGCGCAGGCGGAAGTTGACGGTGCCCCGGCCGATGCCCTTGCGCTCCAGCCACTCGGTGATGCGGGCCTTGGCCTCGGTGACGACCAGGCCGTCCAGGGAGACGTCCGCACCGGCCGAGTTCACGATCTTCGCGTCGTAGGAGGAGAAGGCGTCGTCCCACGTGGAAGCGTCGGTGCCGCGGTCGTCGCTCGGCTCCACGACGCACCGCACCGGCAGCTCGAAGGCGCGCGCGAAGGCGAAGTCGCGGCTGTCGTGCGCCGGGACGGCCATGATCGCGCCGGTGCCGTAGCCCATCAGGACGTAGTCGGCGATGAAGACCGGGATCCGCTCGCCGTTGACGGGGTTCGTCGCGAACGCGCCGGTGAAGACGCCGGTCTTGTCCTTGGCCTCGGCCTGCCGCTCCACGTCGGACTTGGCGGCGGCCTGCGCGCGGTAGGCGGCGACGGCCTCGGCCGGGGTGGCGTGGCCGCCGGTCCACACCTCGTGGGTGCCCTCCGGCCAGGCGGCCGGGGTGAACTTCTCGACCAGCGGGTGCTCGGGCGCCAGCACCATGTAGGTCGCGCCGAACAGGGTGTCCTGGCGTGTGGTGAAGACCGTGATGGCCTCGCCGTCGATCGGGAAGTCGACGCGGGCGCCCTCGGAGCGGCCGATCCAGTTGCGCTGCTGCAGCTTGATGGCCTCGGGCCAGTCCAGCGCGTCCAGGTCGTCCAGCAGCCGGTCGGCGTAGGCCGTGATGCGCATGTTCCACTGGCGCAGCTTGGACTTGAAGACGGGGAAGTTGCCGCGCTCGGAGCGGCCGTCGGCGGTGACCTCCTCGTTGGCCAGCACGGTGCCCAGACCGGGGCACCAGTTGACCGGCGACTCGGAGGCGTAGGCCAGGCGGTACTCGCTCAGGACGTCGGCGCGCTCGGCGGCGGTCAGCTGGTTCCAGGTGCGTCCGTGGTCACCGGGTACGGCGCGCTCGCCGCTCTCGAACTGGGCGATCAGCTCGGAGACGGGGCGGGCCTTCTTCGCCTCGTCGTCGTACCAGGAATTGAAGATCTGCAGGAAGATCCACTGGGTCCACTTGTAGTAGTCCGGGTCGATCGTGGCGAACGACCGGCGCTTGTCGTGGCCCAGGCCCAGCCGGCGCAGCTGGACCTTCATGTTCTCGATGTTGGCCTCGGTGGACACGCGCGGGTGCGTGCCGGTCTGCACGGCGTACTGCTCGGCGGGCAGGCCGAAGGCGTCGAAGCCCAGGGTGTGCAGCACGTTGTGGCCGGTCATGCGGTGGAACCGGGCGTACACGTCGGTGGCGATGTAGCCCAGCGGGTGGCCGACGTGCAGGCCCGCGCCGGAGGGGTACGGGAACATGTCCATGAAGAACTTGCGGGGCCTGGCGACCGTCTCGGGGTCGCCCTCCAGGTCACCCTTGGGGTTGGCCGCCGCGTAGGTGCCGTCCGCGTCCCAGAAGTCCTGCCAGCGTGCCTCGATGTCGGCTGCCATCGCGGCCGTGTAGCGGTGCGGCGCTGCCTCCGCCGGCGCGGCGGCGGCAGCGGGGTTCGTCTCGCTCATGATCCTCAAAGCTCCATCGATCGTCTCTGCCGGCGGAAATGAAAAATCCCCTCGCACAGGAGGGGACGCCGCGCCGATTCCGGCCCACTCGGTCGAATCCGGTGGCCGGGACTGATCAGCGCGGCCCGCTAAGCAGAAGGCGTACGGCACGCATGGCGTCAGGGTACCGCAGCCGTCGACCGCGCCGCGACGACGTTCCGGGCGCGTCCGGCACGGCGTGCCACCACCAGGAACCTGAACGACGTTCAAAGGTTACTTCGCGTAACAGCCGCTAAGGGGCATCACAACAAGCTCATTGTCCTTTGATAACAGCGCAATAACTCAAACCTCGTACTCCTCGGTATGGCGACGCCTAGAGTGCGGCAACGGGACCGCATCCCATACCGCTCGGAGTCACCCCCATGGACCCTTGTCCTCGTAGCAGCTCGCTTCCCCGACCGGGCCGACCGGCCCCGGTCGCGGCGACGGCTGCCCTTTCGCTGTACCCGCCCTTCGTCGTGATGTCGGGAGGCATGCCGTGACCACGGACAGCACGGCGGACGACTCGTTCGCGTATTTCCTCGACTTCGGCGCGGGCGTCCTGGCACTCGTGTGCCTCAGCTGCTCGGTGATCTGGGGGCTCGTCGCCCAGGACCGGATCCTCCTGGACGCCCGCCGCCGGATCCTGGCGCAGGCCGTGCACCGGACCACCGCCGTCGCCGCTCTCGTCTTCCTGCTGATCCACGTGGTGGTCAAGCTGGCGCTGGACCACACCTCGTGGATCGCCGCGGTGATCCCCTTCGGGCTCCTGCTGTCGGGGGACGGGGATGTCATGGACAGGGGCTTCCTGATCGGCCTGGGCACCCTGGCCGGCCTCATGATGATCTTCGTGGCCATCACCGGCATCCTGCGCAACCGCTTCGCGTCGCCGGCCCTCGTCGCCGCGCGCTGGCGGGCGGTGCACATGCTGGCCTACCCGGCGTGGTGCGCGGCGCTGGTCCACGGCCTCTACGCGGGTCGCACGGCGGCGCCGCTGTTCGTCTTCCTGTACGCGCTGTCGCTGCTCGGCGTGGCGGCGGCGCTCGCGCTGCGCGCGGCTCCCCGGCCGGTCAAGCGGCGTGTCGCCGACCGGATCACCGCGCTGATGTCGGGCGACCGGGCGGCGGGCCGCGAGGAACTGGATGCCAGCCGCGCCCGGATGGCGGAGGAGTCCGCGTCGGCGGGCCAGGACCAGCAGTGGGGCTCCCGCGCGCCCGCGGCCTCGCCCAGAGGTCCGCTCTACGAGAGCGCCGAGCGGGCAGCCGCGCAGGAGCCCGCCACCGGCTTCGCGGCCGCCTACCGCGCGGTCTCGTCGCCCCCGCGCCCCCAGGAGACCTACGCCACCGGCCAGATGCCCCGTGTGGAGCTGCCCTTCGAGGCGCAGCCGACGGAGGCCTTCCACCGGATCGAGGGAAGCGGCAGCACGTCCGGCTCGTGGCCCATACCGTCCCCGCCCCCGGTCGGCGAGGCGCCGCCCTCGGCCTACGACCCCCTCCAGGACACCGGTTACAACATCCCGGCCTATGGCAATCCGGGCACCGGCGGGTACGGCGGAAGTGATGTGTACGACACCGGTGAGTCGAACACGGTCCACGGCACGTACAACCCGGGTGACACGTACAACAGCGGTCCCGCCACTGAAACACTGCCCGGTGCGTCCTACGACTTCGACGCACCGGGTTCGGGCGAACCTTGGAACACGCCCTCCGGAGGCTACAAGTGAACGAGGCCCTGCCCGACGTCCCAGAAGTCCGCGTGGTCGGACTTCCCCAGCTCACGTCGGGCTTCGACCTTGTCGAAAGACTCGATCTGCCCATGCACCTCAAGGTGCACGGGCCGCTCGACCCCCTGGGCGGCGAACAGCTCGCCCAGCTCGCCGAACGCATCAACCTCAGGGGCCGCGGAGGCGCGGGCTTCCCCTTCCACAAGAAGCTGCGCTCGGTCGCCGAATCGGCGATCAAGCGGGGCGTCCGGCCGGTCGTCGTCGTCAACGGCAGTGAGGACGAACCGGCCTGCCGCAAGGACACGGTGCTGATCAACCGTGCCCCGCATCTCATCCTCGACGGTGCCCTGCTGTGCGCGGAGGCACTGGGTGCCCGCACGCTCGTGGTGGGGGTCACCCGCGAGTCCACCCAGCGCTCCATGGAGGCCGCCCTCGCCGAGCGCGGCCTGAGCAACGGGCGCCGGTCGGCACTGCGCGCACGCGTGCAGCGCAATCCGGTCCGGATGGTCACCGGGGCCGCCGCCTCGCTGGTCCGCTCCATCGACGGCGGCCCGGCGATCCCGTCCGGCCGCAAGGTCAGCGCCTCGCAGAGCGGCGTCGGCGGCGCTCCCACCCTGCTGTCCAACGCCGAGACGTTCGCGCAACTGGCGATCGCCGCCCGCATCGGCCCGGAGCGCTACGGCAACACCGGTCTGTACGACGAACCGGGCACCGTGATGCTGACGGTGTCGGGTGCGGTCGCCCGCCCCATGGTGATCGAGGTCCCGACCGGCGTGCCGCTGCGCTACGTCCTCCAGCTGGCCGGCGCCCCGCCGGTCCCGCAGGGCGTGCTGACCGGCGGCTACCACGGCAAGTGGATCGACGCGGCCACGGTCAACGAGGCGATCGTCTCCCGCAACTCCCTGGACGCGGTGGGCGGTTCGCTGGGCGCCGGCGCCATCCTGCCGCTCAGCCAGGACACCTGTCCGCTGGGCGAGTCGCTGCGCGTGGCGCAGTGGCTGGCGGAGGAGAGCGCGGGCCAGTGCGGCCCCTGCTACCTCGGCCTGCCGGCCGCCGCACGCGGTCTGGAGGACATCCTCAACGGCGGCGGCCCCGCCGCCCTGGAGGCGCTCAAGCAGGTCGCCAAGAACGTGAAGCGGCGCGGCGCGTGCTCGCACCCGGACGGTTCGGCGATGTTCCTGGAGTCGACCGTCAAGGCGTTCACCGACGACCTGGCGGCCCATGTCCTCGGAAACGGCTGCGGACGGCCCGTGACGGGCGTCCTGCCGCTCTTCGAGGGCGGCAGGGCCCCGACCGGCATCCCCGGCGGCGGCGATCCCGAGCAGAACGGCCCCAGCCGCCAGAAGATCTACGTCGACTGGACGCTGTGCCGGGGGCACGGACTGTGCGCCGACATCCTCCCGGAGGTCTTCGAACTCGGCGCCGACGGCTTCCCGACGGTCGCCCAGGCGCAGGTGCCGCGCTACGCCGAGGCCAAGGCGCTCCGAGCGGTCCGCCGCTGCCCGGCCCTGGCCCTGCGCGTCGAGGAGCAGGCGGAGCGGCCCGCGTCCCGCAGCAACCTCCCGGTCCTCTCGCAGGGCCGCGGCCGCCGCGCCCTGGGCCGCTGAGCCCGGTCCTGAGCCAGGAAGAGGGGGGCCACCCGATCCGGGTGGCCCCCCTCTCTCAACCCTTTCAACTCCGGCTCGCCGTGCGGCGGTCGAGTCGCATGCACAAAGACGAGAGCGGCCCGGGTCCACGTTTCCGTGGACCCGGGCCGCTCTTCGATCTGTGGAGCTAAGGAGAATTGAACTCCTGACCTCCTGCATGCCATGCAGGCGCTCTACCAACTGAGCTATAGCCCCTTGCGGTGTTCCGCCGGTTTCCCTGGCGGCGACGCCAACATTACACGGTCGACCCGCTGGACCACCAAATCGTTTCCGTTCTGCACCGGTAAGGGCACTAATGTCGGTCCCTGTGACCGTGATCGCGCCCTCCGCCGTCTCCCGCCGCCTGCCGGTCGCCCTGACCGTGTGTCTGGTCTCCTTCACGGCGTTCTGGATCGCTCAGCGGGTCGCGCACGTGACGATGCTCGACCTGATGGTGTACCGGGCCGAGGGCGCGACGGTACGGGCGGGCGGCGACCTCTACGCCCTGCGCGCGACATCGGCACAACTGCCCGCCACCTACCCGCCGTTCGCGGCCCTGCTGTTCACCCCGCTGACCCTCCTCGACACCGGAGCCCTGCGCGCGCTCGCGACGGCCGGGAACCTCGCCCTCCTGGTCGCGCTGGTGCGGCTGTCGCTGCGGCTCATGGGGCACACGCGCGTGGAGACGGTCTGGTGGGTGTCGGCGGCGGCCGTGTGGTGCGAACCGGTGTGGACGACGCTGCGGTACGGACAGATCAACCTGCTGCTCGCGGTGCTGGTGCTGTGGGATCTGTCACGGCGTCCGGGCGACCGCCTGGCGGGGCTGGGCATCGGGCTGGCGGCGGCCGTGAAGCTGACGCCGGCGCTGTTCGCCGTCCTCCTGTTCGTCACCGGCCTCGTGGCCCGCGCCCGGCGCCGCGACGGCCCCTGGCTGCGGCACGCGCTCGGGGCGGCCGGCGCGTTCGCCGGCGCGACCCTGCTCGGGGCGGCCGTCCTGCCGTACGACTCCTGGCGGTTCTGGACCGACGCGGTGTTCCGGGCGAGCCGGGTCGGCAAGGCCGAGGAGACCGCGAACCAGGCGCTGCGCGGCGTGGTGGCGCGACTGCTGCACACACCGGAGCCGGGAGCCCTCTGGGCGGCCGTCGCGCTGGTCGTGGCCGCGGGCGGGCTGGCGGTGGCGGTACGGGCCGAGTTGCGCGGCGAACGGGCGTGGGCGGCGGCCTGCTGCGCCGTGACGGCACTGCTCGTCAGTCCGGTGTCCTGGTCGCACCACTGGGTGTGGTGCGTCCCGGTGGTGCTCCTGCTGGCGGCGCACGGGCACCGGGTGGCCGCGGGCGCGACGCTGCTGGTGTTCTGCTCGTACGCCCTGTGGTGGGTGCCGCACGGCCCCGGCAGGCCCGAACTGCACCAGGGTGCGGCGGAGTTGACGCTGTCGGCGCTCTACGCGGCCGCCGGCTGTCTCTTCCTCGGCCTCGCCGGGGCGGCGGTGAGCGCGGGACCGGCGGTCGGGAAGGAGGTCAGGCGGTCACGAACGAGTAGAACCGCTTGAGGGTGCAGTGCTCCTCCAGGAGCCGGCCGTAGATCGGCTCACCCTCCAGTTCGCGGTACGTCTCGATCGGGTCGCCCTTTATGATCAGCGCCCGTGCGCATTCCTCGCACCAGTACTGGTAGTCGGGGTTGACCGGTTCCATGTCGCGGACGATCGGTGTGCCGCTGCCACACCAGTCGCACTTTCGCCTGTGTGCACCCATCGATCAGCTCCAGCTGTGGCCGCAGGCCGTGCACACGTACGAGACGCCGCCGTTGTCGCCGAGCACCTGGGCGACATGCGCGGAACCGCAGGAAGGGCAGCTGAGGCGGGTGATCGTGTCCCGTATCAACGCCGCTTCGCCGAGGAGGTGGCCGACCTCCTCGAGGATGCTCGCAGGCATCGCTACTCCCTCCCGTCGGGTCGCGGCCCCTTCCGGCCGTTTGATTCTGCCACGGCCGGACCAATACGGTCAGCGACGCCTTGGTACCAGTCCGGACACGGCAGCCCTGGTGCGCCTCCCGAAGAGGTATACGCCTTCCGGGCCCCGGCTGCTCAAGTGGGAAGAACGAAAAATCCCGCCCCCCGAAGGGGACGGGATTCGTCCGTGGAGCTAAGGAGAATTGAACTCCTGACCTCCTGCATGCCATGCAGGCGCTCTACCAACTGAGCTATAGCCCCAGGTCCCACGTGGCTGGGCCACATGGTGTTTCGCCCCGCTCGGCGGGGCGAACAAGAAGAACTTTAGCCTGCGACCTGCCGGAAAGTGAAATCCGGGGAGGTGGCCCGCGGGTGCGGGTCAGTCGTCGTCGCCGAGCACCGGCTCCGGCAGCGTGCCGGCGTTGTGCTCGAGCAGCCGCCAGCCGCGGGCGCCCTCGCCGAGGACGGACCAGCAGCAGTTGGACAGGCCGCCGAGGCTCTCCCAGTGGTGGGGATCCAGACCGAGGAGGCGCCCGATGGTGGTACGGATCGTGCCCCCGTGGCTGACCACGACGAGCGTGCCGTCCTCGGGGAGCTTGTCGGCGTGCCGCAGCACGACCGGGGCGGCGCGGTCGGCGACCTCGGTCTCCAGTTCACCGCCGCCGCGGCGCACCGGCTCACCGCGTTTCCAGGCGGCGTACTGGTCGCCGTACCGGTCGATGATCTCCTCGTGGGTCAGCCCCTGCCACACGCCCGCGTAGGTCTCGCGCAGGGCTTCGTCGCGGTTGACCTCCAGGCCGGTGAGCGCGGCCAGCTCGGCGGCGGTGTCCGCGGCCCGCTGGAGGTCCGAGGCGATGATCGCGTCGGGCCTGAGCGAGGCGAGCAGCCGGGCGGCCCGGCGGGCCTGGGCCACGCCGGTCGACGTCAGTTCGACGTCGGTGCTGCCCTGGAAGCGGCGCTCCACGTTCCACGCGGTCTGGCCGTGCCGCCACAGGATGAGGCGGCGGCCGCCCCCCGGCTTGCCACCGGTCACCTCACCGGTGGCGCTCACCGCCACTCACCGCCCGTCTCGGCCGCCTCCTCGGCTGCCTGGAGCTTGGCGTGCTCCTCGGCCTTGCCGCGGGTGGCGCGGGCGTCGTCGGGCAGCTGGATCTCCGGGCAGTCCTTCCACAGCCGCTCCAGGGCGTAGAAGACCCGCTCCTCGCTGTGCTGGACGTGCACGACGATGTCGACGTAGTCGAGAAGCACCCAGCGGGCCTCACGGTCGCCCTCGCGGCGCACCGGCTTGGCGCCGAGCTCCTTCTGGAGCCGCTCCTCGATCTCGTCGACGATCGACTTGACCTGGCGGTCGTTGGGTGCGGAGGCCAGCAGGAATGCGTCCGTGATCGACAGGACGTCGCTGACGTCGTAGGCGATGACGTCGTGTGCGAGTTTGTCGGCTGCGGCCTGGGCAGCGGTGTTGATGAGCTGGAGCGAGCGGTCGGTTGCGGTCACTGCGAGGCTTTCCGTCGGCGGTCACTTGCCATCAAGGGTCTCACGGACCGCCGACGCCACCCCACGTGATTGTTCGATCCCCGGGGGCCCGGGTCACCCCGCGCCCCCCGGGGACGGGCGTCAGCCCGCCGAGGGCTCGTAGTCCTGGCCGAGCACGACCGACACTCCGGCGTTGGAGGTCGTCTCGCCCTTGGCCACCGCCTCCTCGGCGAGCCCCAGGGTCTTGGCGACCTCGACGGCGTTCTCCTTGTCGGCGGCCTCGGCGTACAGGACCTGGGAGGTGGCCGCGGCGCTGCTCGCCGTGCCGCCGTCCAGGAAGGTGAAGCCGCCGTTGAGGAGCACCACACGGGCCTTTTCCGTGTTGTCCTTCACACCGGTGGCGTTCCGCACCGAGACCCTGAGGGCCGCGTCCTGGTCGGGGCTCTTGGCGGTGCCGCCGAGGACGTCCTTGACCACGCTGTCGCCGGCCTGCTCGCTCAGCGTGCCGTCCTCCTGGACGGGCAGTGCGGCCGTCTTGTAGTCGCCGCTCTTGGCGAGGTCGGAGAGCCCGGCGAGGAAGGTGCCGAGGTCCTTGTCGGTGAGCGACGGGTCGAGGATCTGCGCCAGGGTCTGCACGGTGGTCGTGGCGGCCTGCGCATCGGACGACATCTTGCGCAGGACGCCCTGCATGACCTGCCCGAACCGTTCCAGCTGGGCGCTCTGGGCCTCGCCGGGGGCACGGTAGGTGGCGTAGGCGACGGCCGTCTTGCCGCTGAGGGTCTGGCCCTCGCCCTTGTTGACCAGGGGTGCCTCGCCCTTCTTCTCGGCCTTCGGGTCGGGCACGTCGGTGTTGGTGTCGACCTCGATGTTGCCGACCAGGTCGACGAGGTTCTGCAGGTAGGGGGTGTCCAGGCGCCAGGTGCCCTGGATCGAGGTGCCCAGCACGGTGTCGAGCGCTTCGCGGGTGCCGGAGGAGCCGTCGTCGTCGACGGACTTGGCCAGGGTCGTCGTCCCGTCGTCCCCGGTCAGGGCGAGGGCGTTGGGCAGCAGGACGGTGGTGCCCTGCTTGGTGGTGGCGTTGTCGACGAGCAGCGCCGTGGAGGTGCCGCCCTTCTTGGTGTCGTGCAGGTGGACGACGACGACATCGCGTTTCTGGGCGGCCGCGGTGGTCGCGCCGCCGGTCCCCTGGTCGGCCGAGGACAGACCGGGGAGCTTTCCGGCGTACCACAGGTAGCCGACCCCGCCGGCCGCGACCAGGGCCAGTACGACGACCAGTCCGATCAGGCGGGTGCGGGCGCGGCGGCGGGCCTCCTCGCGGCGCTCGGTGCGGTTCTCGGTGAACTTCAGCCAGTCGATGACGTCCTCGGACTCGACGTCGGGTTCCTCGACGAAGGCGAACTGCTCGGTGCGGTAGTCCCGGTCGTCGCCGTGCTCCCGGCCGTCCCGGTCCTGCCGGCCCTCCCGCGGGGGTTCCTCGACCGGTCCCGCCTGCTGCGGGATGTACGCGGTCTGCTCGGCCACCCGGGGCTGCTGGCCGCTGGTGGCGGTCCGGCCGTAGGGGTCGTAGCCCTCGTAGGACTCGTGGGCGGGTACGGAGGGCTGCTGGCCCGTGCCGTACGGGTCGTACGGCTGCTGGACGGGCTGCGTGCCCGTGGCGTACGGGTCGTAGCCGTATCCCTGCTGTCCGTAAGGGTCGTACGGCTGCTGGGCCGGCTGCTGCGGCGGGACCTGCCGGTACACAGGTTGGCCGTACTCGTCGTACCCGACGAGTTCGTACGCGTCGCCGCCGTACCCCGCGTCGTATCGGTCGTTCACCGGTGCCCCTCTCGGCTCACTCGCCGCGGTACAGCTCTCGTTTCGCGATGTAGCGCACGACTCCGTCCGGCACCAGATACCAGACGGGGTCTCCCTTGGCGACTCTCGCACGGCAGTCCGTCGACGAGATGGCCAGGGCGGGAACCTCCACGAGCGAGACGCCGCCCTTGGGGAGTCCGGCGTCCGTCAGGTGGTGGCCGGGCCGGGTCACCCCGACGAAGTGCGCGAGGGAGAAGAGTTCTTCGCTGTTGCGCCAGGTCAGGATCTGGGCCAGGGCGTCGGCGCCGGTGATGAAGAACAGGTCCGCGGCGGGATTGATCGCGCGCAGGTCGCGCAGGGTGTCCGCGGTGTACGTGGGGCCGCCCCGGTCGATGTCGATGCGGCTGACCGAGAACTGGGGGTTCTCGGCGGTCGCGATCACCGTCATCAGGTAGCGGTCCTCGGCCGGGGCGACCTTGCGGTGACTCTTCTGCCACGGCTGACCGGTGGGCACGAACACCACCTCGTCGAGGTGGAACCGCGCGGCGACCTCACTGGCCGCGACCAGGTGGCCGTGGTGGATCGGGTCGAACGTCCCGCCCATGACGCCGAGGCGGCGCTTGCCGCCGGCGCCGTGTGCCGGACCGGTAGGCATGTCCTGCTCTCCCATGCGTGCAGACCCTACCGGCCCGGCCTGTGTGGTCAGCGGTCGCGGTTGAAGCGCGTGGTGATCCACAGCAGGAGCATCAGGGCGAGGAACGCGCCACCACCGGTGACCCAGGGGCTGAGGCTCGCGTGGCTGCCGCCGTGCTCCCCGCCCTCGGCGGCGAGGGTGACCAACTGGGCTGCTGTGCTGTGGAAGCTCATCTTCGACAGGACCAATCGCGTGTGGGCGGGATAAAGACGTGTGCCCATCGTAATCGGGCACCCCGGCCGCGATCACCCCGACTCCGCCGTCGGGCAACCTCGCGGGCGCTTCAGTCGTCCTTCTGCCTGTAACCCCGGAGCAGGAGCCAGGCGGCGAGCACACAGCCCACCACCATCACGATCAGCACGACCCGCAGAAGGTTCCCCGCCCCCTGCTGCTGGGCGACGTTCGCGGCCTCGGTGAGCCAGTGGGTTTCCGGACGGTGCTCCATGGTGCGGGACTCCTTCGCTTCACTGCCCGTCCACGGTATCTCCGCCTAGGCTGGGGCTTGCTTCGGGGGCGTACGAGGCAGCGCGGGAACGGCCGCGCACCGACCACAGGACACATCGACGCACCTAGGGGAAGAGATGTCCGACGACGGCCACCAGAAGGACGGGCACGAGCACGTGCCGAGCAGGCAGCGCAGGCGCTTCCCGGGGATCTCCTCGCGTGCGTACGAACACCCGGCCGACCGCTCCGCCCTGGTCGCGCTGCGCAAGCTGAGCGGCTTCGACACGGTCTTCAAGGCGCTCAGCGGTCTGCTGCCCGAGCGGAGCCTGAGGCTGCTGTTCCTGTCCGACTCGGTGCGGGTCTCGGACCGGCAGTTCTCCCATCTCAACGACATGCTCAGGGACGCCTGTTACATCCTGGACCTGGAGAAGGTCCCTCCGATGTACGTGAACCAGGACCCGCAGCCGAACGCGATGTGCATCGGCCTGGACGAGCCGATCATCGTGGTCACGACCGGGCTGGTCGAACTGCTCGACGAGGAGGAGATGCGGGCGGTCGTCGGCCACGAGGTGGGTCACGCCCTGTCCGGGCACGCCGTCTACCGCACGATCCTGCTGTTCCTGACGAACCTCGCGCTGAGGGTGGCGTGGATCCCGCTGGGCGGCGTCGCGGTCATGGCGATCGTGACCGCGCTGCGCGAGTGGTTCCGCAAGTCGGAGCTGTCCGCCGACCGTGCGGGCCTGCTGGTCGGCCAGGACCTCCAGGCCTCGATGCGCGGCCTGATGAAGCTGGCGGGCGGCAACCACCTGCACGAGATGAACGTGGACGCGTTCCTGGAGCAGGCCGAGGAGTACGAGGCGGGCGGTGACCTGCGCGACTCCGTGCTGAAGATCCTCAACACGCTGCCCCGCACCCACCCCTTCACGACCGTGCGCGCCGCCGAGCTGAAGAAGTGGGCGGCCTCCCGCGACCACCAGCGGATCATGGACGGTCACTACCCCCGGCGCGACGAGGACACGGACACCTCCGTCACCGACTCCTTCCGCGAGTCGGCGGCACACTACGCAGGTCATGTGCGCAGTTCGAAGGACCCGCTGATGAAGCTGGTCACCGACATCGCGGGCGGCGCCGGCGACCTGGGGAGCCGGGTGCGGCGCGGCTTCGGCGGCTTCACGGGCGGCGCCGGCGGCTCTTCCGACGGCCCGAAGCCCGGACCGGCGAACGGGTCCGGCGACGAGCCGGGGGACGCGCCTTCGCGCGACCGGGACTGACCCCTCGGGGGGACCGACCCCTCCGGGCCCGGAGACGTGCCTCCGGGCCCGGCTTCATGCCTCCGGGGCCCGGCGGCCCTCACATCTTGGGCTGGGCGCTGTCCGCGAGCGTCCCGCACAGGGCTGTCGCGCCGTACGACGCATAGGGATCCGTGCCGGCCGGGCCGCCCGCCTTGGGGGTCTGGCCGGCCAGCAGAGGGCGCAGCCGGTCGGCGTGGTCCTCGGCGCACGACAGCGGTCCGGCCTGGACCTGCGAGCTGACCAGCTGGGCCTGGTGCAGCCGCAGGTCGTCTCGGTCGAACCGGAAGAGCAGCTCGCGCCGGACGGTGAACAGCGACGCCTCTGCCCGCGCCCCGGCGCCGGCCGGTCGCAGCGCGTACACGAAGGTGTGGTCGGCCGTGACCTCCAGGGTGGCCGAGTCGGCCTCGATCACGCTCATGGTGCCCTGCACACGGATCTCGCGGTCGGCGAGCACCGCGTGGCCGGGGTCGAAGCGGACCAGCCAGCCGGTGGGGGCGTGCCGGCCGTCGCCGGTGGGCATCCGGAAGCTGCGGTCGAACTGGTCGAGTTGATCGGGATCGAGCAGCACCCGCACGGCCCGGATCTCCCCGCCGGTGAGCACCTCGGGGTAGAGCGAGGAGCGGACGATGTAGTCCTTCGCTGTGGTCAGGGCGGTGATGACCTGGCCGTCGGAGAAGTTCGCGGTGCGCCGGGCGGCGGGCAGCGGTATGCCCTCGGCGCCGGTGCGGAACTGCGCGGCGGGACTGTTCGCGTACAACTGTTCGGGATCGGTGGCGCCGGGGACCCTGCCCTGCGGGGCGAGCGGGATCACGGTCATCCGCAGGGGCGCGACCGGCGGGCGGGCCTGCGAGCTCTGGTACGGATGCCGTACGCCCATGTAGATCGCGGTGCCGAAGGCGACGGCGATCAGCACGACCAGGATCAGCGCCTGCCGGGACAGGCCCCGGCGCAGGGGCGGAAGGCGGCGCACGGCGGGCGCGTGGTCGCCTATGCGCTCCTGGGCGGAGGATTCCTGGAGGCGGGCAGCGCGGACGAACGACTCGTCGAAGACGACGGATCGGTATTCGTCGTCCGCACCGTTGGGGGCGCCGTCGGGTGTCCCCTCAGGTGGGTCTCCAGGCCCGCCCATATCTTCAGAGTAGGTCTCCTGAAGCTCCGGTAAACGCCCAGTTGTACGACAACTTCTGACAGGTCCTCACCAGGTCCGTCAGGGGGTGCGGGGGACCGCGGAGACGGCCGGCCGTGAGTAGTCGGCGGAGGCGGAGGGTGCGGCGGAGGCGCCCTGCTCCAGGCCGGTGGACGCGGGGGTCGGGACGGGGTCCTGGCGGCCGGAGGAGGCGCCGCGGTAGACGGCGGCGAAGGCCAGCGCGACCATGCCGACGCCCATCACCACGGCCAGCAGCCAGGCGACCGGACGGTGCCAGCGGACCTGCCGGCCGTACGGCCCCGGAGAGCCGTCGCGGCTGTCGAGGACGTCGGGGTCGTCCAGATCGTCGAAGTCGGGGTCGCGGCCGAACCCGGCGGGGTCGTCGGAGGCATACCCGTCGTCGTAGCGCTCGCCTCTGGCGTGGGCCCGGCGGGCCTCCTCGGAGGCCTCCGCCCTGGCCTGGGCGGCGGCCAGGAGGCGTTCGACGGCGGTCGGCTCGTGCACCGCCGCCGCCCGTACGAAGGCCTCGTCGAAGACCACGGAGGCGAACTCTTCGTCCGACACCCCGCGGTCGTGGTCGTCGTCGGGCTCCCAGCCGTCAGGGAACGGCGTGCCCCCCACGTCCTCCGGCACGAATCCAGAGTAGACCTGGGGGGTCAATTTGGGCAGACGGTATGGAAATTCATCCGCTTGCGGAGACGGTTCCACCGATGTGTGGGCGCGGGCCGGGGGCGCATGCCTCCTGCATATGCCGGGGGCGCGCGCCCCCCGGTTCGCGCCCGGTGGATCCGGCCGCGGCGGCGCCTCGGCGGATCACCGCACCTGGTGCCGTGGCAGGCCCTAGAAGACTCATGAAGATCTTGGGGTTCTGGCCCCGCCGCGTGAGCGGTGGGGCCAGACTCGTTTTCGTGGTGATGGGGGAATGGGCCGGGGAGACGGTCGGGCCGGATGTGTGGGAGACCTGTCGGGAGTTGATCCCGGCGGGCAGTGTGTTCGCGTTTCTGGCCGAGCACCGCGGTGCGCTGTTCCCGGCTGAGATGTTCGCGGACATGTATCCGTCGGCGAACGGGCGGCCGAGTATGCCGCCGCAGATCCTTGCCGCCGCGGTCACGCTGCAGGCCCTTAACGGGCTGTCGGACTTCGAGACGGTGCAGGAACTGAGGTGCGATCTGCGGTGGAAGGCCGCGTGCGGCCTGGGTTTGCACGATATGGCGTTCGATCCGTCGCTGCTGGCCTACTTCCGGCGCCGGCTGGCCCGCTCCACCCGGCCCGACCGTGTCTTCGAGGCGGTGCGCGAGGTGGTGAAGGCCACCGGTGTCCTCAAGGGCAAGCACCGGCGGGCGCTGGATTCCACCGTGCTGGACGACGCGGTCGCCACCCAGGACACCGTCACCCAGCTCATCGCCGCCGTCCGCGCGGTGATCCGCGAGGTCCCCGGCGCCGACGCGGTCGCCGCTGCGCGGTGCAGCGCGCATGACTACACCGACCCGGGCAAGCCCCGCATCGCCTGGAACGACGAGCAGGCCCGTGCCGGGCTGGTCGATGCACTGGTCACGGATGCGCTGCGGCTGCTGGGTCATCTGCCCGAACAGCAACTCGGCGAGAAAGCCGCGAACGCGGTGGGCATCCTGGCCCTGGTCGCCGGCCAGGACGTCGAGCCCGCCGAGGACTCCGACGGCCGCGACGGCCGCTGGCGCATCACCCGGGGCACCGCTGCCAACCGGATGGTCTCCACCATCGATCCCGAAGCCCGGCACGTCCACAAGACCCGCAGCCACCAGCAGGACGGCTTCAAGGCCCACCTGGCCATCGAGCCAGAGACCGGTTTGTACACCGCCGTCGCTCTGCGGCCCGGCGCCGGAGCCGAACACCACGAGGCCACCGTCGGCCTGGACCTGCTTGCCGACGAGGACAAGCCGCTGGATGTCTTCGGCGACACCGCCTACTCCACCGGCGATGTCCGCCAGACCCTCCACGAGGCCGGACACCGGTTGTTCCTCAAACCCGCACCGCTGCGGCCCGCCGTCCCCGGCGGCTTCACCCTCGACGACTTCACCATCGACACCACCGCCGCCATCGTGACCTGCCCGGCCGGACACACCGTGCCCCTGTCCGACCCCGGCGGGCAGCACCACCAACGCAAAGCCTCCTTCGGCAACTTATGCACCGGATGCCCTCTGCGCGAGCGGTGCACCAAAGCCAGGGCCGGACGCATCCTGACCATCCGACCCCACCACGACCTCCAGACAGCCGCCCGCCACCAGGCCGCCACCGACTCCGGCTGGCAGGCCGACTACCGCCGCTGGAGACCACCGGTCGAACGCGCCGTCGCCTGGCTCGTCCAGGCCGGCAACCGGCGCCTGCGCTACTGCGGCACCATCAGCAACAACACCTGGCTCCACACCCGAGCCGCCGCCCTCAACCTCCGCCGACTGACCAACCTCGGACTCACCCACACCAGAGGCACCTGGCACCTCGCACCGGCCGGTACATGACCACAGGGGCTGTCCGGCCTCACGGCCGGACAGCCCCTCACCAAGATCTTCATCGACCTTCTAGGGCCTGATGTGCCCGTCGCCGGTGACGATGTACTTGGTGCTGGTCAGCTCCGGCAGACCCATGGGGCCGCGGGCGTGCAGCTTCTGCGTGGAGATGCCGATCTCGGCGCCGAAGCCGAACTGGCCGCCGTCGGTGAACCGGGTGGAGGCGTTGACGGCGACCGTGGTCGAATCGACCAGTTGGGTGAAGCGGCGGGCGGCCTGCTGCGAGGTCGTCACGATGGCCTCGGTGTGGCCGGAGGTCCACAGCCGGATGTGCTCGACCGCCTTGTCCAGGGAGTCGACGACGGCGGCGGCGATGTCGTGGGAGAGGTACTCGGTCTCCCAGTCCTCCGGGGTGGCCTCGACGACCGTCGCCCGGGAGTCCTTCGCGTACTCCAGCACCCGCTCGTCACCGTGCACGGTGACCCCGGCCTCGGCGAGGGCGGCAAGCGCGCGCGGCAGGAACTGTGCGGCGACCGCCTGGTGGACCAGCAGCGTCTCGGCGGCGTTGCAGACGCTGACCCGCTGCGCCTTGGAGTTGATCAGGATGTCGACGGCCATGTCGAGGTCGGCGTGGGCGTCGACGTAGACGTGGCAGTTGCCGGTGCCGGTCTCGATGACGGGGACCGTCGACTCCGTGACCACCGTCCGGATCAGGGACGCGCCGCCGCGCGGGATCAGCACGTCGACCAGGCCGCGGGCGCGCATCAGCTCGTGCACGCTCTCCCGGCCCTCGCCGGGCACCAGCTGGACCGCGTCCGCGGGCAGCCCGGCCCCGCCGACGGCGTCGCGGATCACCCGGACGAGGGCGGTGTTCGACTCGTACGCGGAGGCCGAGCCGCGCAGCAGCACCGCGTTGCCCGACTTCAGGCACAGGGCGGCGGCGTCGACGGTGACGTTCGGGCGGGCCTCGTAGATGATCCCGACCACGCCGAGCGGCACCCGGACCTGGCGCAGGTCGATGCCGTTGGGGAGCGTGGAGCCGCGGACCACCTCGCCGACCGGGTCGGGCAGCGCGACGACGTCCCGCACGTCGGAGGCGATGGCCCGCACCCGCTCCGGGGTGAGGGTCAGCCGGTCGACGACGGACTCGCCGGTACCGGCCTCACGGGCCTTGGCCACGTCCTTGGCGTTGGCCTCGACGATCTCACTCGTACGGACCTCCAGCGCGTCCGCGATGGCGAGCAGCGCGTCGTCCTTCACGGCCCGCGGCATCGGCGCGAGGTCGGCGGCGGCGGCCTTGGCGCGGTAGGCGGCGCGGACGACCGGGGTCATGGAGTCGTACGGCGAGAGCGTGGTCATGGGGGAAGGGTAGTGCGCGGGACAGGCCCGTTCATCGTTCGTCCCACACCGCGAGACACGAGCGAATGCCCTCAAAAAGGGTGGATGCCGACCGGGCTGGCCGGTGGCGGACCGTAGCCCTCGGAGACCCGCTGGTGGTAGGTGACGCGGTCGATGACCTCCAGGCCGACGATCTCCCAGGGCGGGAGCCCGGCGGTCTGGCGGTGCTCGCCCCACAGGCGCAGCGCGACGGCGGCCGCGTCGTGCAGGTCGCGGGCCTCCTCCCAGTACCGGATCTCCGCGTGGTCGTCGGCGTATCTGCTGGTCAGCAGGAAGGGGTGGTCATGGGCGAGCTGTTCCAGGGCGCGCCGCACCTCTTTCAGCGGGGCGGCCTCGCCGGACACGCTCAGCGTGACGTGCCACAGGCGGGGGGCGTCGTCGGGCTCCTCGCCCTGGTAGCGCGCACCGGCGGCGACGCTCGTGAGCGCCCTTTCCTCACCGGCCGTGCGCCGGCCGGTGTCTCGGGAGGGGGAACCGCCGCGGGGCCCCACTGCCCCAGGGCGTACTCGTCTCACGACGACCTCCTTTGCTCGAGCCGTGCTCGTGCGGAATGTGCCTCCGAGTCAAAGTTGAGCAGGCCGCAAGGGACCGCGGGGCGGTTTTGCGGAACGTCCACCTCAGGGCGGGTCGTTTTGCGGGGCGTTCCCCCCGTTTTCGGCCGGGGGACGGGGAGTTCACCCGTTGAGGATCACCAGATCGTCCCGGTGGACGACCTCGCGCTCGTAGGCCGGGCCGAGGTCGCGCGCCAGTTCCCGGGTCGAGCGGCCGATCAGCCGGGGGATCTCCTTGGCGTCGAAGTTGACGAGCCCGCGGGCCACCGCCCGTCCGGCGCCGTCGCGCAGTTCGACCGGGTCGCCCGCGCTGAACTCGCCCTCGACGGCGGCGATTCCGGCCGGCAGCAGCGACGTACGGCGGTCCACGACCGCGCGCACGGCGCCGTCGTCCAGGGTGAGCGAGCCCTGCGGCGCGGAGGCGTGCTGGAGCCACAGCAGCCGGTCGGCGGAGCGCTTGCCGGTCGGGTGGAAGTAGGTGCCGGTGTCCTGGCCGGTCAGCGCGTCGGCCGCGTGGACCGCGCTGGTCAGCACCACCGGGATGCCCGCGGCGGCGGCGATCCGGGCCGCCTCGACCTTGGTCGCCATGCCGCCGGTGCCGACGCCGGCCTTTCCGGCGCTGCCGATCTCGACCTGGGCGAGGTCGGCGGGCCCCCTGACCTCCGCGACCCGGGAGGTGCCGGGCCTGCTGGGGTCGCCGTCGTACACACCGTCCACGTCGGACAGCAGCACCAGCAGGTCGGCCCGGACGAGGTGGGCGACGAGCGCGGCGAGCCGGTCGTTGTCGCCGAAGCGGATCTCGTCGGTGGCGACCGTGTCGTTCTCGTTGACGACCGGGAGGGCGCCCATGGCCAGCAGTTTGTCGAGGGTGCGGGAGGCGTTGCGGTGGTGGGCGCGGCGGCTCATGTCGTCGGAGGTGAGCAGCACCTGGCCGACGCGGATGCCGTAGCGCGCGAAGGAGGCCGTGTAGCGGGCGACCAGCAAACCCTGGCCGACGCTGGCGGCGGCCTGCTGGCGGGCCAGGTCGCGGGGCCGGCGGCGCAGGCCCAGGGGGGCGAGGCCCGCGGCGATGGCGCCGGAGGAGACCAGCACGATCTCGCGTTCGCCGCCGGAGCGCGGCGCGGCGGCCTCGGCCGAGGGCGGCGCGGGCGCCGGGTCCGTGGTGCGCACCTTGGCGAGGACGTCGACGAGCGCGTCCACCCGGTCCGCGTCCAGACCGCCGGACGCGGTGGTCAGTGAGGACGAACCCACCTTGACGACGATCCTGCGGGCCTCGCGTACGGCCTGCCTCACCCCTGCCACCTTGCTGTCTGTCCCCTCGCCTAGGTCCGGCTGCCCCGCCCGCAATCTACGTGAAAGGGCACGGGAGCCGCGCATCGGTCCAGCCCCCGGACAGCCCGCGAACGGTGAATGAGAGGTAGCGATCCGCTTACGCTTCGAATACGGCAAAATGGTTGTACACGTTGTCTATAGCAATAGAAGTCAGAGCAAACATATTGTGAACGTCGTGTCATCTCCAGATCGTCGCGTGCAGCGCATACTCCTCAGATCGGGGAAGAGCCCCTTCGACGTGGTCCCCGTCGAAGAAGCCCTCCACCGGGACGTGATCGCCACCAACTCCGGCAACCTGATCTTCAGCGACGCGTCGCACAAGATCCTCCAGACACCGCACACCGAGGTGGTCTCCAACGGGATCAAGACCGATGTGGCCGCGGCGGGACGGATCAACGAGAAGTACGACGTCTTCGTGGTGCCTCTCGCGAACGCCTTCCGCCCCTCCTTCGAGCCCCAGCTCAAGCGGCTGACCCGGCTCATCACCCAGCTGCGGATCCCCGTGGTCGTGCTGGGCGTGGGCGCGCAGTCCGGACTGGACTACAACCCGGACCGGCTCAAGCCCATGGAACGCAGCGTGCGGGACTTCGTCTCCGCGGTGCTGGACCGCAGCGCCTCCATCGGGGTGCGCGGCGAGTTCACCGAGAAGTACCTCAAGGACATGGGGTTCAAGGACGTCGAGGTCATCGGCTGTCCCTCGCTGTTCATGTACGGCAAGGACCTCGCCGTGCACAAGCGGCTGCCCGAGCTGACCGGCGACTCGCGCATCGCGGTCAACGGCTCGCACAGCGCGGTGCAGTCGCAGGGCCTGGACAAGATCATCATGCGGGCCCACGCCCGCTACCCGAACCTGCGCTTCATCGGCCAGAACCTCACGGACGCGCGGCAGCTGCACTGGCGCGAGGTGGCGGGGCCCAACGGCCTGGTCACCGAGATGCCCACGCACCCGGAGCACCCGATGTACCGGGAGGACAAGGCGCGCGTCTACATCGACCCGGTCACCTGGATCGACGACCTGCGCGATTTCGACTACTCCTTCGGCTCCCGCATCCACGGCAACATCGCCGCGCTGCTCGCGGGCACGCCCGCGACCGTGCTGTGCTCCGACTCGCGCACGCTGGAGCTGTGCCGCTACTTCGACATCCCGCACCGCCGGATCGTCGACGTGTCCGAGGAGCTGGACCCGGCGAAGCTGTACGAGGAGGCCGACCTCAGCGCCTTCACGGGCGGCCACCAGGCGCGGTTCGAGCGGTTCACGGAGTTCCTGAGCAGGAACGGGCTGGACAACACGTTCACGCACGGCGACGGCGGCGCGGCCTTCGAGGAGCGGCTGAGGGCACTGTCCTTCCCGGCGGGCGTCCGCCCCTGGATCGACAGCGACCCCGCCTCCCTCGCCTCGCGCGTCGGCTGGCTGCACGGCCGTATCGGCGCGCTGGCGGCGGACAACGCGAAGCTGAAGAAGGAGCTGGCGAACTCCAAGGCCAAGGCCAAGACGGTCGCCATTCCCGCGCAGCGGTCCACCTCCGTCTACCGGCGGGCCCGCAAGGTGGTCGGCGGTCCGCTGCGGCGGGCCCTGCAGTCCGGACGCCAGTAACTCCGGCCCCGCGGGGAGCGGACAGGATCCGAACCGAGGAAGGCGGGCCGGACCGGAGGAGATCCTCCGGTCCGGCCCGCCTTCTTCGTTCTCCGGCCGCCGTGTCCGGGTTCTCCGGCGGCCCGCTCCGTCGGGCCGCCGAAAGCCCTCGTCCGTCAGGCCGCCGAGGCTCTCGTGCCCAGGACCGTCAGCGCCCGTCGCGCCCCGCGCGCCGCCCGCCGCATCAGCGCGGCGGGGCCGCCCTCGCGGTACCCCGGGTACCCGCGGGCCTCGTACGGCTCGGCGAGGTAGACGGAGTCCGGCACGCCGGTGTCGTCGCGGAAGTGGGGGTAGGCCAGGTAGAGGTCGTGGCCCCGGCTCTCCAGGACGGCCTCCGGCTCCTTGTGCGCCCTGAGGAACTTCAGGACGTCCACGAGTAATTCGGGCCGCCCCGCGGCGACCAGGTGCAGCCGCAGGCGCTCGTGGACCTTGATCCGGCGGGCCACCCCGTCGCGCCAGTACGCCTCCATCAGCGGCCCGGCGAGTTCGAGCTTTCGCCGGCGCACCTCGTCACCGTCCTTGAGGAACTTCGGCCCGAACTGCGGCAGCAGCGTGACCAGGAAGGGCCGGACCATCAGCACGTCGCGCCGCTCCCCCGCGGGCACCATCCGGGCGATCAGCTCCATCAGGGCGCGGGCCGAGTCGAAGCGCAGCGTGTAGCTGCCGCTCTTGGTGACGTGCTTGCCGTCCTCGCGGCCCACCAGGTAATAGCAGGTGTAGTCGGCGATCACGGAGACGCCGTTCGCCCGCAGGTACGCCTCCATCGTGAACAGCGCGTCCTCGCCGGTCCACAGGGACTCGTCGAAGCGCATCCCGTGCCGCCTGAGCAGCTCGTGGCGGAACAGCTTCTGCGCGCTGAGCGTGAACTTGATCTTCGACGAGAAGACGTCCGTGCGCTCCAGCGTGCTGCCCCACATCGACTTGGGAGCGCTGCGGTTGATGCCTTCCACGCGCCCGAGGACCACATCGGTGCCGCACCGGTCGGCCATCGCGACCATCCGCTCCAGCGCCTCGTTGCCGAGCCGGTCGTCGGCGTCGAGGAAGAAGACGTACCGCCCGGCCGCCTTGCCCAGGCCGACGTTGCGCGGGCCGCTCGGGCCACCGGAGTTCTCCTGCCGGATCACGGTGACCGGCATCGGCGCGCGGGCGGCGAACTCCTCCAGGCACTCCCCCGAACCGTCGGTCGACCCGTCGTCGATCGCGATGACCTCGATGCGCCCCGGGTCGATGGTCTGTGCCTCGAGAGACGCAAGGCAGTCGATCAAGTACGGCATCGCTTCGTACGCCCCGATGATCACGCTGACATCAGGCTGCGCAACGGACACGTTTCCCCCTAGTTAACGGGAGATTCCTCCCGTATCTCCTGTATCGCTACTTAATAGACGGGTAGCGGGGGCACAGGGTTGCCCCTTTCCCTCACTCTGGTGACTCAAGTCACACCGTGAGGGGGTGGGGAAATTGTTCGGCCCCCGAGGAGCCTGTGCTCCTCGGGGGCCGAACTGTCACCCGAAGGGGTGGACGGGGGGTGGTCCGGTCAGCGCGCCGCCTGCTCGGCGTCCTCCGGCTCCACCTCCTCCACGGCACCGCCCGCGGCGGCCCGCGCCTCCTGGCCGCGGTTGCGGGTCTCCGCCTTCGCCGCGAGGTCCGCCACGGCGGTGTTGAACTGGTCGATGGAGGTGGGCTCGTCCGGGCCGAGCAGGTAGCGCTTCAGCTCCTCGCGGTCCTCGGCCAGCGGGTCGGACGCGGGGTCGCGCACCGCCGCCAGCAGCTCGCCGAGTTCGGCGGCGCCGTTGCCGAGTACCACGGCCGCGCGCACGGCGGTGTTCTGCCGCTTGAACTCCTCGACGCCCAGCTCCGCGGAGTCCGTCACCGCGTACGGCTTGCCGCTCGCGATGAAGTCGGACACCACGCTGGAGATGTCGGAGACCATCGCGTCGGAGACGTTGAAGCAGTCGTACAGCCGCGGCTCGGCGTCCGTGATCACCCGGTGCTCGAAGGTGCCGAAGGAACGCCAGTAGGCGTCGTTCCACTCGGACCGCAGCCGGGCGACCTCCTCGTGCCGGGCGGTGTCGGCCAGCCCGTCGCGGGTGGCCTCCGCCTCGTCGCCCTTCTCCCCGCCGCCGCCGGACAGCTCGGCGAGGCGGGCCTCGATCCGGGCCAGCTCGGCCTTGGCGGCGGCCTGGGCGGACGCGTCGGCGGTGAAGCGCCCGTCGGTGCCGCGCGCCGCGGCGGCCTTCTCCACCAGGGCCGTGATGCGCGTGTGGGCGGCCTTGGCGGCGGAGCTGCGGGTGCCGGTGAAGGGGTGCGGCTTGTACAGGACGCGCACCGGCGGGTCGGCCTTGATCAGACCGCGGACGATGTTCTCGCCGGCCAGCAGGATCGAGGTGTTGCCCGGGTTGTCGTCCCAGCCCTCCCAGGTCGGGGCGTACAGGATCGTCGGGATGCGGCCCTCCGGCACACCCTGCCAGGTGCGGATCGGCGCCAGCTGCGGGCGGCCGACCTCCACGATGTCGTCGTCGCGCACACCGACGTCGGCGATGGCGTACCGGTCGCGGCCCGCGCGGCCGGCGGTCCACACCTCGTCGTACACCTTGCTGAACGGGTTGACGCTGGCCAGCTTGTCGCTGTCGCCGTGGCCGATGAAGACGTGCTTCATCGTGGGGACGCGCAGCAGGTGGATGTTCTTGCCGACGTTCGCCGCGTACAGCGCGACGCGCACCGTCGACAGGTCCATGTTCATCAGGTGCACACCGCCGGGGACGCAGACCACCGGGACCGTGGTGGGCGCCATGCGCTCCAGGATGGCGCGCTCACGCAGGATGACCAGCGGCTTGGAGTCGAGCTGCTCCATCGTCTCCAGCCACATGTTGACCTGGTACGCCGAGTCCTTGGAGCCGGAGAAGTACAGCACGGTCTCCGGGCGGTGGTCGCGCAGCCAGCCGTCGAGCGCGGCCAGTACCTTCTCCGCGTTCGGCGGTATCTTCCGGCCGCGCACGTACGGCATCAGCGCGAGGACGTACAGGCAGCCGAGGAGGACCGTGACACCGATGCCGACGAAGCCGGGCACGGGCGCGTCGATCGTCGCGGAGACCAGCACACCGACCACCGCGGCGAGGTCGAGGTGGAGCATCTTCTCGGCCGAGCGGTCCAGCAGGACCCGCGGGGGCGCGTCCGGGATGCGGATCCGGGAGGCCAGGTCGATGTTGCGGGTGGCGACCGGCATCCGGCGGCGGTTGCGGATCAGGGTGACCAGCGCGCCGTGCGGGGCCTGGAGCCCGTAGAAGGCGATGAAGCAGGCGATCGCGCCGTAGAAGACCAGGTCGTCCGAGAGGGCCAGCCGGGCCAGCAGCAGCACCAGCAGGAGCTGCCGGATCAGGAAGCGGATCGACAGACCGGCCCGGACCTTGCTGAGCCGGTTGATCAGGTAGCTGCCCTTGCGGTGCAGATAGTGGTCCGCCAGGTACGTCACGGCGGCCGCGGCCGCGAAGGCGGGAACGCTCGGGACGAGCGCGGCCACCATGAGGCAGGGGAAGCCCAGCATCATGAGGGCCGCCGCGGCCAGCTCGGCCGCGCTGCCCACCCGGGCGACGCGTATAGCGGTGGAAATCACGAATGAACCTGCTCTGAGAGAGGATGCCGGTTTTGTTCGGGAAGTACAGCTGTTGTGGGCGTAATTCGGGAGAGTTACGGATTCAGGCCTCTGCGAACACCCCGTTAACGGGCGCCCACAGAGGCCTGAATTACCGAAAGCTAATTGGCGTCAATTATTACACGCCGTCCTGCCGGTCCAGGACGCTGGCGAGCGCCTGCTCGAATCCGGAGGCCTGGCCCGCGGCGGCCGTCGGGTCCTGCTGGCGGACGTCGATGACGTGCCCGGTCAGCTCCGACAGCAGCACGTCCAGCGACGTGCGCGCCACGGCCTCCGAGGAGAGCAGCGAGCCGGACGGCTCCTGGCCGAAGGCCTTGGTGCGCATCGGGGTGGCGGTGCGCTCCGGGTTGACGCAGTTGACGCGGATGCCGTCGCCGGCCCACTCGTCGGACAGGGCCTGGGTGAGGTTCACCATCGCGGCCTTGGTCGAGGAGTAGAGGCTGTACTCGGCGCGGCCGCGGGTGTAGCTGCTGGAGGTGTACAGCAGCAGCTGGCCCTTGGTCTCGGCGAGGTACTTGTACGCGGAACGGGCGATCTGCACCGGTGCCAGGTAGTTGACCTTCAGCGCTTCCTCGATGGTGGCGTTGTCGGTCTCGGCGAGCTTGCCGATGCGCAGCACGCCCGCGGTGTTGACGACGTAGTCGATGCGCCCGGTCTCGGCGTACGCCTTGGACAGCGCGTCGTCGACCTCCTCCGGGTTCTCCACGTGCGTGCCGGTGGTGGAGCGGCCCAGCGCGTAGACCTTGGCGCCGTAGGACTC
Source organism: Streptomyces cadmiisoli (assembly GCF_003261055.1). NCBI lineage: Bacteria > Bacillati > Actinomycetota > Actinomycetes > Kitasatosporales > Streptomycetaceae > Streptomyces > Streptomyces cadmiisoli. The sequence goes on along the minus strand of NZ_CP030073.1, from coordinate 5,849,572 downwards.
GGCGAGGTCGCAGATGTCCTTGCCGATGCCGTACGAACCGCCGAAGACGACGACCGTCTTGTCGGTGAGCAGTTCGCGGTAGGTCTCCTCGCCCTTCTGCTCCGGGGCCGCCGTGGAGGCGAGCTGGAACAGCTTGTCGGCGATGAAGACGTCGACGGGCTGGGTGACCTTCATGTTGTACTCGTCGCCCGCCACGACGTGGATCGGCACGTCCGGCAGGTACTTGAGCACGACGGAACAGTCGTCCGTGGCCTGGAAGTTGGGGTCGCCGGCGGCGACCTCGTAGGCCCGGCGGATGGTGGACAGCTTGAAGGCCTGCGGCGTCTGGCCGCGGCGCAGCCGCGAGCGGTCCGGGATCTCGGTGATGAACTCGCCGTCGCCGCCGTGCGTGCGGGTGACGATGATGGTGTCCGCGGACGGGATGGCGACGTCGACCGCCTGGTAGCGCTCCAGCGCGCTGACGCAGTCGTCGATGACGCGCTGCGACAGCAGCGGGCGCACGGCGTCGTGGAACAGGACGTTGAGGTCCTCGCCCTCCGCCAGTCCCTCGCGCAGCGCGGAGATGGCGCGCTCGGTGGTCTCGTTGCGCGTGGAGCCGCCCTCGATGACCCGCGAGACCTTCTTGAACCCGGCCTTGGCCACGATCTTCTCGACGTCGGGCACGTAGCCCGGCGCCATCAGCACGATGATGTCGTCGATCGAGTCGGCCTTCTCGAAGGTGGTCAGGGTGTGCTCGATGACTGCCTTGCCGGCGATCTTCAGCAGCTGCTTGGGGATCGACAGACCCACCCGCTGACCGGTACCGCCGGCCAGGATCACTGCGGTGGTACGGGGCTTGGCTATGCGCTGTGACACAGGTGACCTACCTTGGGGCGACTGGGAACGCGCAAATGGTCCCACTCCTGGTTACCGCGATGCAAGGTGAGCGACCGCCACCGCATATGTGCGCGCAACCTTTCATTCACCTTGCGTCGCTGGTGAACCGGCAAGGCCTTCCACGGCCACCCGTGGAAATGCTGTGAGTAACTCCACAGGTGCCCGGCGATTGCCGTGCGTGACACCATGACGGCTCAGCGACGTCGCGGCCGCTCGACGCGACGGTGCCCGGGGACTTTCACGAGTTCCGGTACGGACGTCTGGTGAACGGTACGCGACAGGGCGGGCGCGGTGTGCCGAACGGGGTCCGGGAACGGGCCGGCCGGCCGCGGCGCGGGACCGCACACGTTCTTCATGTGCATCACCGTTCCATTGCGCACCAGCCGTGAATACGGTTCGTCGGGCAGTCCATTGCCGCGGAATTCCTTATTAAGATTCCGCAGCATTTCGGTCTCGGCGCGGGTAAGTGAGCGAATCGCGGCGTCCGGCACCGCCTTCCGAAGACGCGCCGGCGGTCCGGGCCGCGCCTCGAAGCCCCCCGGCGTCAGACCCGACGCACGCCGGGCCGCCCCGATTCGACCCGCAGCCGGGCCAGGGTGCGCGCCTTCGCCTTCGGCTGCCGCACCGTGTCGACCACCCGGACCCGGGCGTCGATGCCGTCGCGGCGGACGTCGAACAGATGGTAGCCGCGGTGGGCGTCGAGCAGCTTCCAGTGCGGGTTGTCCGGCCTGCGCGGGTCCCACTCCTTGCGGAAGGCGGCCTGGTCCTGGTCCCCGTTGCTGGAGACGGAGGTGCCGACGAACTCGGCGCCCACCACGGCGGACCGCGGGTCGGCGAAGTCCGCCTTCAGGTCGCTGACCATGGTCAGGTGCCGGTCGCCGCTGAGCACGACCGGGTTGCGGACGTTCTTGAACTCGGCCAGGAACCGGTTGCGCTCGGCCTGGTAGCCGTCCCAGGCGTCGTAGAACCACTGCTTCCCGGCGCCGACCAGCAGATCGGTCTCGGCCATCATGATCTGCGAGGCGATCAGGTTCCAGTGCGCCCACGAGCCGCGCAGTCCGTCGAGCAGCCACTGCTTCTGGCCGGCGCCGAGCATGGTCCGCGACGGGTCCTCCGCGCCCGCCCGGCTCGTCGCCTGGTCGCTGCGGTACTGCCGGGTGTCGAGCACGTTGAGCCGGGCGAGGCGGCCGAAGTCCAGGCGCCGGTGCATCCGGATGTGCGGGCCGTTCGGCACGGCGCTCGCGCGCACCGGCATGTGCTCGTAGAACGCCTGGTAGGCGGCGGTCAGCCGGGAGACGAAAGCGCCGTGCGGCTGCTTGTCGGGGTCCTGCGGGATCTCGCCGGCGAAGTCGTTGTCGACCTCGTGGTCGTCGAAGGTCACCACGAACGCGGCACTCGCGTGCATCGCCACGAGGTCCGGGTCGCTGCGGTACTGGGCGTACCGGTTGCGGTACTCGGTGAGGCCGTACGGCTCACCGGTCCCCTCGTGCCGGCGCACGGCGGTCGCCGAGGGCGCGGACTCGTAGATGTAGTCGCCGACGAACACCACCACGTCGGGGTCCTGGGCCCGCATGTCGGCGTACGGCGTGAAGTAGCCGTGCTGCCAGTTCTGGCAGGAGGCCAGCGCGAGGCGCAGGCTGCCACGGGAGCTGCTCCAGGCCGCGGCGGTGCGGGTGCGGCCGGTACGGGAGAGCCGGCCGCCGGCGCGGAACCGGTACCAGTGGTCGCGTCCCGGGCGCAGCCCCCGTACATCGACGTGGACGCTGTGCCCGTACTCGGGCCGCGCCTGGGCCACCCCGCGCCGTACGCCCCGGGTGAACCGCTCGTCCTCCGCGATCTCCCACTCCACCGTCACCACCCGCTGCGGCATGCCGCCGCCGTTCAGCGGGTCGGGGGCGAGCCGGGTCCACAGCACGATGCCGTCGGGCAGCGGGTCGCCGGAGGCCACACCGAGGCTGAACACGTTCGCGGGCAGCGGCGTCTCCGCGGCCCGGGCGGCGGACGGCAGCCAGAGCTGGGCGGAGGCGGCGGCGCCGAGCACCCCGGCTCCCGCGGTCAGGAAGCGGCGCCGGTCCGGCGGTACGGGTCCGGTCAGTCCGGTCATCGGCGGAACTCCCCTGCCACGGCGGCCTCTTGGACACTCGGGAAGCTCCCACGGCAGGTCGGTCCGCCCGCTGAACACGAGGATGCGCGTCCATGACAAACAGGAGGACAACACGAGACCCGCCGCGGCCGGGGAACTCCCCTTGGCCGCGACGGGTCTGCCGGGTGATCAGTAGGCGAACCCCGAGCCGAGCCGGCCGTTCGCCGAAGTGGTGCCGAGGACGGACGCGCCGAAGGCCGTGGTGGTGTTCGGCGACACGACGCCGCCCGCAGTGGAGCGGAAGTACCACACGAACCCGGCACCGGTGTTCTCGCCCGGCGCTCCCGCCGCCAGGTCGGCCCTCCCGTCGCCGTCGGCGTCGCCGAGGTGGACCGCCCGCCCGAAGGCGTCGCCCTTCTCCGCGGCCCCGGGCACATCGGCCGTGTTCTGCGTGACCGCCCGGGCGCCCGCGCCGGTCAGCCCGCCGGCCCCGCCGCGCAGCACGACCACCGCGCCAGCGTCGGCCGCCCGCCCCAGGTCCTCGCCCGGCACACCGGTCGCCACGTCCGGGTAGCCGTCACCGTTCACGTCGGCCACCTGGACGTCCGTGCCGAAGCCGTCGCCCTTCTCCGCGGTACCGGGGACGTCCGGGGCGTCCTGGTTGAAGAACGTCGCCGCCACCCCGTCCGGGCCCTGCGCCGTGCCCGGGATCCAGGTGACACGGCCGCCCTTGGCGCGGTAGGTGTCGAGGTCGCTGTCGTACCCGTCGACGGCGCGGCCGACCACGATGTCGTCGAACCCGTCCCGGTTCACGTCTCCGATGTCGAGGCTCTCACCGCCCTGGAGCCCCGCGCCGTCGATGTCGTAGACCAGGGTGAACGGGGTGAGCCCGTTCGGGGTGCCCATCCAGTACGGCACACGGCGGGAGTCGTACTCGTCGCCGCTGTTCGCGGTCGCCGCGATGTCCGTGATGCCGTCGCCGTCGAGGTCGCCCGCCGCCAGGTCCAGGATCCGGGTGTCGTACCGGTCCGTCACCAGCTGCTCGCCGCCGTTCGCGGTGCCGTCGAAGGGGCCCTTCACGACCCGCAGGTTCTTCTGCCGCTCCACGGTCACCACGTCCGCCGCGCCGTCCCCGTCGATGTCGGCGGTCATCAGCCGGCCCCGCTCCCCCAGCCCGTCGCCGGCGAAGCGTCCGGTGGCCAGCGAGTACGCGCCCGCGAGCCGTTTCGCACCGCCCCGGATCACCTGTGTGTAGCCGGAGTTCGAGCCTCCGGAGACGGTGTCCTCACCGGGGACTCCGACGATCAGGTCCTGGTGCCCGTCACCGTCGAGGTCGGCCGAGGCCAGCGCGGCGCCGAACCGGTCCCCGGCCTCCGCGCCGCCCGGCACCCCGGCACTGTTCTGGCTGAACACCTGCTTCGTCGCCGTCCGCAGCCCGTTCGCCGAGCCGTACAGCACGGCGACGTATCCCGCCTTGGCGCGGCCGGCCACGGTCGCGTCGGGCGCGCCCACCGCCAGGTCGGCGTAGCCGTCGCCGTTGAAGTCCTGCCGCACACTCGTCGTGGCGGCGGCCGCCGCGGCGGGCTGCACGTGGGACAGCGGCAGCGCGGTGGCGCTCGCCGCGAGCAGGGTGAGGGCGACCACGACAGCGCGGCGCGTTCTCGGCAGGACGGATTCGGACACGTCGGCTCCCGGTGTCGGAAAGGCGGCTGAGCGCGGAGAGGACCGCCGTCCTCATCCGCGCTCAGTACGACTCACCGGCCCCGGGGTTGGTTGTCCCGCCGTGTGCCGCGGCTTTCCCCGGCGTTCACCCGCGCCGGTCTGTCAGAACGGCTCGAAGTCGTCGAACTCGCTGTCCGCGTCGTCGCGTTCGGCCTGCCGGTCCCGGCGCCGCTGGGCCGCGGGCCGCTGCTCGTCCAGACGGTGGTCCTCACCGCGCCGGCCCAGCATCTCGGCACCGGCCATGACGCTCGGCTCCCAGTCGAAGACGACCGCGTTCTCCTCGGGTCCGATCGCCACGCCGTCGCCGGACCGGGCACCCGCCTTGAGCAGCTGCTCCTCCACACCGAGCCGGTTGAGCCGGTCGGCGAGGTAGCCGACCGCCTCGTCGTTGTTGAAGTCGGTCTGCCGCACCCAGCGTTCCGGCTTCTCGCCCCGCACCCGGAACATCCCGTCGTCCTCGCGCACCACGGTGAAGCCCGCGTCGTCCACGGCCTTCGGCCGGATGACGATCCGCGTCGCCTCTTCCTGCGGGCGGGCGGCCCGAGCCGCGGCGACCAGCTCGGCCAGCGCGAACGACAGCTCCTTGAGCCCCTTGTGCGCCACCGCCGACACCTCGAAGACGCGGTAGCCGCGGGCCTCCAGGTCCGGGCGCACCAGCTCGGCGAGGTCCTTGCCGTCCGGTACGTCGATCTTGTTCAGCACGACCAGCCGCGGCCGGTTGTCGAGCCCGCCGTACTCCCGCAGCTCCGCCTCGATGACGTCCAGGTCGGAGACGGGGTCGCGGTCGGACTCCAGGGTCGCGGTGTCCAGTACGTGCACCAGCACACTGCACCGCTCCACGTGCCGCAGGAACTCCAGACCGAGCCCCCTGCCCTGGCTGGCGCCGGGGATCAGACCGGGCACGTCGGCGACCGTGTACACCGTCGAACCGGCGGTCACGACACCGAGGTTGGGCACCAGCGTGGTGAACGGATAGTCCGCGATCTTCGGCTTGGCGGCGCTCAGCACGGAGATCAGCGACGACTTCCCGGCGCTCGGGTACCCGACGAGCGCGACATCGGCGACCGTCTTCAGTTCGAGTACGACGTCCTGCAGGTCGCCGGGCACTCCCAGCAGCGCGAACCCGGGCGCCTTGCGGCGGGCCGAGGCCAGCGCCGCGTTGCCGAGCCCGCCCCGGCCGCCCTGCGCGGCCACGTACGTCGTGCCGTGGCCGACCAGGTCGGCGAGGACGTTGCCGGCCTTGTCGAGCACGACCGTCCCGTCCGGCACCGTCAGGACCAGGTCCTGGCCGTCCTTGCCGGAACGGTTGCCGCCCTCGCCGGGCTTGCCGTTGGTGGCCTTGCGGTGCGGGGAGTGGTGGTATTCCAGCAGTGTGGTCACCGACTGGTCGACCGTCAGGACGACATCGCCGCCCCGACCGCCGTTTCCGCCGTCGGGCCCGCCGAGAGGCTTGAACTTCTCCCGGTGCACGGAGGCACAGCCGTGGCCTCCGTTACCCGCGGCGACATGCAGTTCGACGCGGTCCACGAAGGTGGTCATGGTGTGGTGCCTCCTGGGGTTACCCCCGGCCGGGGGCTGGGGGGTTACGGAATTCTCTCTTGGACAACACGCGAAAGGCGGACCCGCTTCCCCGGAGGGAAGTGAGGTCCGCCTCGCGAAAGGTTCCGGTCAGGCGACCGGGACGATGTTCACGACCTTGCGGCCGCGGTGGGTGCCGAACTGCACCGCACCGGCCTCGAGCGCGAACAGCGTGTCGTCGCCGCCACGGCCGACACCGGCGCCCGGGTGGAAGTGCGTGCCGCGCTGACGGACCAGGATCTCACCCGCGTTGACGACCTGACCGCCGAAGCGCTTCACGCCGAGCCGCTGGGCATTGGAGTCGCGACCGTTCCGGGTGGACGATGCGCCCTTCTTGTGTGCCATTTCTCCTCAGTCCCTTACTTCGCAGCCGCGGGGATCTCAGTGACCTTGATCGCCGTGTACTGCTGGCGGTGGCCCTGGCGCCGGCGGTAACCGGTCTTGTTCTTGTAGCGCAGAATGTCGATCTTCTGGCCCTTGTGGTGGTCCACGACCTCGGCCTGGACCTTGATGCCGGCCAGCACCCACGGGTCGCTGGTCACAGCGTCGCCGTCGACAACGAGCAGGGTCGAGAGCTCGACCGTGTCGCCAACCTTGGCAGTGGAAATCTTGTCAACCTCAACGATGTCGCCGACAGCAACCTTGTGCTGGCGACCACCGCTGCGCACGATGGCGTACACGCGGATCTCACTCTCTCGCTCGGGAACGGCACCCCCGCAGTCCAGCAGCCCACGAGCGGGCCGCCTCTCCCGGCACGACGTGCCCGGGAGGATGAGGTTTACGGGGATGTGACGCATCTGTGGACACGCCGACGGCCAAGGTTACGGGGCCTCGACCGAAGGGGTCAAACCGGGCCGGGCCGGGGCGGTGTGCGGTCGGTCACCCGGCCGCACACCGCCCCCGCGCCGTCAGCCCTCGTCGGCGGTCGCGGTGACGGACGACAGCGTCTGCTGCGCCGCCGCCGTCTTCTTCGACACCGACTTGGCGGCCGTCTTGGCGGTGGTCTTCGCCGCCTTCTTGGCCGTCGTCTTCTTGGCGACCGTCTTCTTGGCCGCGGTCTTCTTGGTGGCGGCCTTCTTCGCGGTCGCCTTCTTGGCCGTCTTGCGGGCCGTCTTCTTGGCCGGCGCCGCCTCGACGGCCTCGGCCTCCGCCCCGTCCGACCCGGTACCGGCCTCCGCGAGCTCCGCCGCCGCGGGGACGACCACGACGGCCGTCTCCTCGGACGCGGTCGGCGCGGTGGCCTTGCGCACCGCGCGGCGCCGCGCACGCGGCGGTGCGGCGGCGGCCGGCTCGGTCGCTGCCCCGGCCGGCGCGACGGGCGCCTCGGCCGGCGTCTGCTCCGCCTCCGGCGCGGTCCCGGCGACCGTCACCACGGCCGACTCGGCCGACGACGACGGCGCACCGGCCGGCGCGGACACCTTGCGGGTGGCCCGGCGACGGGTACGGCCCTGGGGCGCGGCCTCCTCGGCGGCCGGAGCGGCCTGGACGACGGGGTCCTCGACGGCCACGGGCTCGGCGTGCGCCTCGGCGGCGGACTCCACTCGCGGCGGACGCGCGCTCTCCTCCTCGGCCGTCACCGTCCGAGCCGCGGGCGTCTGGACGACCACGCCGTCCGTCTCGCCGCGGGGCGCACCGGCCGGAGCCGACACCCGACGGCCGGACCGGCGCCGCGAACGGCCCCGGGAAGCCGCCGCCTCCGCCTCGGCGACGCTGCTGTACAGCTCCTCGTCCGGTGCGAACTCGGGCGCCGGCAGCGCGATCGGCTCGGCGGCCCCGGCGGCCACCTCGGCCTCGGTCTCCGCCTCCTGCTCGGCCGTCTCGACGGCGACCGCCTCGTGCGTGTGCTCCGGCTGCTCGGCACCGGCCCGCGCGCGCTTCTTGCGCTTGCCGCCGCCACCGGAGACGGCGGCGTGGTCGAGGTGCACGATGACGCCGCGGCCGTTGCAGTGGACGCAGGTCTCGGAGAACGACTCCAGCAGACCCTGGCCGACCCGCTTGCGGGTCATCTGCACGAGCCCGAGCGAGGTCACCTCCGCCACCTGGTGCTTGGTCCGGTCCCGGCCCAGGCACTCCAGCAGCCGGCGCAGCACCAGGTCGCGGTTGGACTCCAGCACCATGTCGATGAAGTCGATGACGATGATGCCGCCGAGGTCGCGCAGCCGCAGCTGCCGGACGATCTCCTCGGCCGCCTCCAGGTTGTTCCTGGTGACGGTCTCCTCGAGGTTGCCGCCCTGACCGGTGAACTTGCCGGTGTTGACGTCGATGACGACCATCGCCTCGGTCCGGTCGATCACCAGCGAACCGCCGCTGGGCAGCCAGACCTTGCGGTCCAGCGCCTTGGCGAGCTGCTCGTCGATCCGGTACGTGGCGAACACGTCGACCTCGGAGGTCCACCGCTGGAGGCGGTCGGCGAGGTCGGGGGCCACGTGCGACACATAGCCGTGCACGGTCTTCCAGGCCTCGTCACCGCTGACGATGACCTTGGTGAAGTCCTCGTTGAAGATGTCGCGCACGACGCGGACGGTCATGTCCGGCTCGCCGTACAGCAGAGTCGGCGCGTTGCCGCTCTTGGACTTCTTCCGGATGTCCTCCCACTGCGCCTGGAGCCGCTCGACGTCGCGGCGCAGCTCGTCCTCGCTCGCGCCCTCGGCGGCGGTGCGCACGATGACGCCCGCGTCCTCGGGGACGATCTTCTTGAGGATCGTCTTCAGCCGGGCCCGCTCGGTGTCGGGCAGCTTGCGGCTGATGCCGGTCATCGAGCCCTCGGGGACGTACACGAGGTAGCGCCCGGGGAGGGAGACCTGGCTGGTCAGGCGGGCGCCCTTGTGGCCGATCGGGTCCTTGGTGACCTGCACGAGCACGGACTGCCCGGACTTCAGCGCGGACTCGATGCGACGCGGCCCGTTGGCCATGCCCAGCGCCTCGAAGTTGACCTCGCCCGCGTACAGGACGGCGTTGCGGCCCTTGCCGATGTCGATGAAGGCGGCCTCCATCGACGGCAGGACGTTCTGCACCTTGCCGAGGTAGACGTTGCCGACGTACGAGGTCGACTGCTCCTTGTTGACGTAGTGCTCGACGAGCACCCCGTCCTCCATGACGCCGATCTGCGTCCGGTCGCCGTACTGGCGGACGACCATCACGCGCTCGACGGCCTCGCGCCGGGCGAGGAACTCCGCCTCGGTGATGATCGGAACGCGGCGGCGGCCCTGCTCGCGGCCCTCGCGGCGGCGCTGCTTCTTCGCCTCCAGACGGGTCGAGCCCTTGATGGACTGCACCTCGTCGGACGGCTCGGACTGCTTGCGCGGCTCGCGGACCTTGACGACGGTGCGCTCGGGGTCGTCGTCGGACGGCTCGCCGTCGGTGCCGGAGTCACCGGCGCGACGGCGACGGCGACGGCGGCGACGGCTGCTGGAGGACGAGCCCGCGGACTCGCCGCCGCGGTCGTCCTCCTCGGCGTCCTCGGCGTCCTCCGCGTCCTGCTCGGCGGTGTCCTCGGCGTCCTGGGCGGCCTGCTCGCCGGCCAGGTCCTCGGTCTCGCCGTCCTCGGTCTCGGCGGACTCGCCGTCACCGGACTCACCGCGACGGCGGCGACGGCCGCCCCGACGGCGACGGCGACGGGATCCCGTCTCCTCGCCCTCCTCGGTCTCGGCGGAGTCGTCCGCGGCGTCCTCTGCGTCCTCCGACTCGTCCTCGGCGGCGACGGCGGCGGCCTGCGTCGCGGGCTCGTCGGCGGAGCGACGGCGGCGGCGACGGCGCGCCCCGGCCTGCTCCTCGGTCGTCTCCTCGGCCTCGGGGGTCTCCTCCAAGGCCTCGGCGGCCGCTTCGGCGGCGGCCCGCTCGGGCGTCTGGAACTTCGGCTCGGTGAACACGGGGGCCTGGAACACGGCGACCGCGGGCCGCGCGGGCCGGCGCGGCCCGTCGCCCTCGTCCTCGGTCCCGGCGGCGCGCTGCGACTGCGCGGGCGCGGCGAACCCGGTGGCGGCCTTGCGGACCGCCCGGCGCCGGGCACGACGCGGAGCGGCGCCCTCGCCGCCCAGGTCGTCGGTGGTCTCGGGGGCCTCGGCGGCGGGTGCGGCGGTCACCGGCACCTCTACGGCCGCGGGCGTCTCGGGCCCGGCGGGGACCTCGGCGGCGGGCTCACCGGCCTCGGGCTCACCGGCCGGCGCGGTCGCCCGGCGCACGGCCCGGCGGCGGGTACGGCGCGGGGCGGTGTCCTCGGCGGCCTCGGTGTCCTCCGCGGGCGCCGGGGTCTCGGCCTGCGGCGCGGACTCCTCAACGGTCTCGGCGGCGGGGGCCGCGACCGGCGCGGACACCCGACGCGTCGCACGACGGCGCGTACGAACGGGCGCGGCCTCCTCGGCGGCGGGCTCGGCGGCCTCGGGCTCGCTGTCGCTCCCGGCGGACGGGGCGGCGGCGGGCACGACGGTCTCGGCGGCGGTCCCGCCGGTCTCCACGGTGGCGGTCGGGGCCGACACCCGGCGCGTGGCACGACGGCGCTGACGCGGCGGGGCGGCCTCCTCGGCGGCCTCCGCGGGCGCGGCGTCCTCGGCGGACAGGGCCGGGGCCGCGGCCGGTGCGGTCACCGGCACGACGCTCTCGGCGGCCTCCGCGGCGGCGGCTCCCGCGGGCGCGGAGGCCCGGCGGGTGGCGCGCCGGCGCGGACGGGCGGGCGCCGTCTCCTCGGCCTCCGCGGCCACCTCGGTGTCCTCGGTCTCTTCGATCTCCGCGGTTTCGTCCGTCGTCAGGGCCGCGGCGGTCTCTTCGGCCTCCGGCGCGTCCCCGGCCTGCGCCTGGGACAGCTCCCCGGAGGCGAGGTCGGTGGTCTCGGCGGCCGGTATGGCCGGCGAGACGGTCTCCGCCTCGGTGCCGGAGGCGGCGACGGGGGGTCCCGCCGGGCGGGAAGCGGCACGGCGCCGACGACGCGGCGGCAGGGTGTCGCTGGGGGTGTTCGGTTCGGAGCCCGTGGTGGGCCCGGTGGATTCGATCGGCTCGAGCATGCGGGCGTTTCTCCCGTCAGGCTCCCGGGCGCCGCACCTGGTCCGGCGGGTATGCCGGTGACGTCCGCGGCTCGCGCGATGCGCGACTACCGCCGTCCGGGGCGCGGGCGCCGCACGGGAGCTCTCTGTAGTCCTGTCTCGCCGGTTCCGTATGCCGTGTTGCGTACGGCCTGGCGAAAGTCTTGTGGTCGGTGCGCTGCCCGACCCAGGTGGCTCCCGAGTACGAGGGCGGCGCTACGACGTCCGTCCTGACGCGGAACCTTCCCTACGCCGGCGCCTTCGCGGCGGCAGGATCGGCGGCTCCCGTTGTGGCCGGGGCGGCCGTGACTGCCTCGCGGTCGGGCGCGAGCGGGTCGGTCACCGTGCCGGTCTCTTCATCGAACAGCCCCTGCGCCAGCCTGGTCACCGCTGCGGGGACCGGCGGCGCCAGGTCGGCCACGGCGCGGAGACCGGACAGGACGTCGTCGGGTCGTACGGCAGGCGTCACGTGCCGAACAACCAGCCGCAGTATCGCACAGGGCTGGTCCGTCGGCCTATCAGCCTGCGCACCTTGCGTTTCCGAGCCGGGCTCGCTCGTGAGGCTCGCGACGGCCGCGCGGGCGTCGAAGGTACGGACGCCGTTCTTGGTCAGCCGCTGCACCTCGACGGTCTCGGCCGCCGAGAACGCGGCCACCGCGCGTGCCGCGTCGGCCGGGTCCACGCCGTCCAGGCGCAGCTCCCAGACGGAGGCCGTCAGCCGGTCGGCGAGTCCCGAGGTCCGGGCCTCGACCGCATCGACGATGTCGAGCCCGGTGGGCAGCGACTCGTCGAGGAGCGCGCGCAGCGTCTGCGGATCGCGCTGCTCGGTGAGCGCGATCTCCAGGTACTCCGCCTCACTGCCCGTGCCGGTGGGTGCGGCATTGGCGTACGACACCTTCGGGTGCGGGGTGAACCCCGCCGAGTATGCCATGGGCACCTCGGCACGGCGCAGCGCACGCTCGAAAGCGCGCTGGAAGTCACGGTGGCTGGTGAACCGGAGGCGGCCGCGCTTGGTGTAGCGCAGTCGGACGCGCTGCACCGCGGGTGCCGGCGGCGGGCCTTCGGGCTGTCGCTTGCCCAGTGTCGTTCAGTCCTTCGTGAGAGCGGTTCTGCTGCTACCAAGAGTACGTGTGTCGGCGCCCGCCGGTTCCCGCCGGGCCACCGGCGACGGCTGCCGTGGATCGCCGAGGATCATCCGCCGGAAGTCGGCGCGCGCCTGCCGTACGGATTCCCGGGCCGAGGCCAGCGCCTGCCGGGTCGCCCGTCCCACCCCGCGCGCGGCCTCGGCGGCGGGCCGCAGGACCGTGTCCCGTACGACGTGTCCGACGGGCGTCAGCACGGTGCGGTAGGTCCATCGGGCGGGGTCCACGAAGATCCACCGGAAGAGGGTCGCGAGGAAGCGCCCGACGGTGCGGGAGATGTGCCCCGCGACCCGCCAGGCGTGTCCGAGGGCCGCACCGGTCTCGCGCCCGACGACGGCGAGCCCGCGCCCGAGCGGCACCAGGACGAAGCGCCACAGCGCCTGCGCGGGCAGGACGAGCAGGATCCGGGCGGTCCAGTACAGGACCGCGCCGATCCCGGTGCCGATCGCGGCCAGCACCCGCACCAGTCCCTTCGCGCACCGGGCGATCCCCCGTCCGGCCGGGGCGAGGACCCACGCGTACAGCCACACGGCGGGGACGACGACCAGGTGGCGCGCCAGCCGGGCACCGGCGGCGCACACCCCGGTCCCGATGACGGCGAGCACGGCTGCGACGCCCGTCAGCAGCCACGCGGTCCCGTGCCCGATCGGCGTCAGCACACGCGCGTGGACCCAGGCCAGCGCGGCGCCGGTCCCGTGCGCGAACCGGGCGAGGCCGGCTCCGATTCCGCGTGCCGCCCAGCCGATCGCGTGCCCGATCGGTGTCAGCGCGTGCCGGTACAGCAGGCCCCACGGCACCACGAGGAGCACATGCCCGAGCCGGCCGAGACCGTGGCCGACGGGCACGGCGACGTACCGCCACAGCCCCACGAACGGCCGGACGAACACCGCCCGGCCCAGCCACAGCAGCGCCCGCCCGGCCGGCCTGAGCACCGTGTCGTTCAGGAAGCGCCCGGCGACGACGAGGCCGTCCCACGCCAGGCGGACGGGAAGGACGAGCACGAGCACGACGATCCGCACCGGAACGCGGATCGCCACGGCGAGGCACCCCTCGGTCGACTGCGGCACGGGCTGCGGTCCCGCGGTCGGCTTTTGCGGATTCATACCTGGAGAGACGCCGGGAGGCCCGATCCGGATCCGTTCGAAATCCCCTGCGTCTTGAAGATAAATCCCGACTTTTTGGGTGACTCGGTGATTTGAGAATTTGATGACAGTACGTCCGAGAAGGTGAACGATCACGAACGGCGACCGGAAGCGCGTGTCGGCCACCGAGGCCATGCGTCAGGCCTCCGAACAGCTCACCGAACTCCTGGGACGGCCTCCGGAATCCGTTTCCGCGCTGAAGCCGACGGACGAGGGCTGGGAGGCCCAGGTCGAGGTGGTGGAGCTGGAGCGCATCCCCGAGACCACGAGTGTGATGGCCAGCTACGAAGTCGTCCTCGACGCGGACGGCCACCTGCTGGCCTACGAACGCGGGCGGCGCTACACCCGCGCCCAGACGGACCGCGGCCGCTGACGTGGCCCGAACTTCCTCGTGAAGGGAAGACATCGTGACTGTGACACCGGGCGGTGGAGCCGCACCCGCCCCCAGCCAGGGTTCCGGGAACCTCTACGACGTGCTGGAGCTGATCCTGGACCGTGGTCTGGTGATCGACGCCTTCGTCCGGGTGTCCCTCGTCGGCATCGAACTGCTCAAGGTGGACGCACGGATCGTCGTGGCGAGCGTCGACACGTATCTGCGCTTCGCCGAGGCGTGCAACCGGCTGGACCTGGAATCGGGCCGCAAGGCTCCGGCGCAGCTCCCGGACGTGATGGAGCGGGTCACCGAAGGGGGCGCCAAGGGCAAGACCAAGGGCGCTCTGTCCGGCGCCGTCGAGGCCTTCACGGACTCCCTCCAGAAGGGCCGGGACGAGGAGCCGGAGGAGCCCGAGGAACTGGAGGAGCCGGAGGAGCTGGAGGAGCCCGAAAGCGCCGAGCGCACCGGGCGCGGCAGGCGGGAGCGCGGTGAGCGCCGCTCGGAACGCCGTTCGTCGAGGGACCGCGAGGAGTGAACGATGTCGCTTTACGTGTATGCCATCACCGGCACCTCGCACCCCTTGCGACTCGACGACCTCAAGGGGGTCGGGTTGCGGTCCGACGTGCGGGCGGTGCGCAGCGGCTCGTTGTGCGCCGTCGTCAGCGACGCCCCGGACGAGGTGTCGGTCGCCCGCCGGGATCTGGAGGCGCACCAGGCGGTGCAGGAGCGGCTGTGGGGCGACGGTGCCTCGCTGCCGCTGAGCTTCGGATTCGTCGCCGGGGACGAGGACGCCGTACGCGCCGTGCTGGACCAGGGTGCCGATCAGTTCGCGCAGCGGCTGGCCGAACTGACCGACCGCGAGGAGTTCAACGTCAAGGGTGTGCAGGACGAGGACACGGTCCTGCGGGACATCGTCGAGGAGTCCGAGCGGGTGCGTGAGCTGAACGAGGCGACCCGCACGGGCGGCGGCACCTACGAGGAGCGGCTCGAACTCGGTCAGCTCCTCGCGCAGGAGGTGCAGAACCGCCAGGACCTGCTCGCCGGGCAGGTGGTCGCGGCGCTGCGTCCGCTCGCCGTCGCGGAGAGCCTGTCGCCGGCTTCCCAGCAGTACTTCGTCAACGCCTCGTACCTCGTGGACCGCGAGCGGGCCGAGGAGTTCACCCGGGCCTGCCGGGAGCTGTCCGACGGGCTGCCCGAGGGGGTCGAAGTGCGGGTGGGCGGCCCGCTGCCGCCGTACAGCTTCGCCTGACGGACAGGGACGAACGGCACGGCCAACGGCACAGACGAACAGCACGACCAACGGCACGAACGAAGGACACGACGAACGGTACGAGGAGGAATCGTGGGACTGGTCTTCGAAGTGATCGCGCTGCCCCTCGCGCCCGTACGGGGCGTGGGCTGGGTGCTCGACAAGCTCATAGAGGCGGCCGAGCAGGAGGCCTACGACCCGGCTCCCGTCCGGGCGGCGCTGTCCGACCTGGAACGGGCGCGGAACGAGGGCCGGGTCGACGAGGAGCAGTTCGCGCTGCGCGAGCAGGAACTGCTGGAGCGGTTGGAGGAGATCAGGGTCTATCAGCTCGGGCGGGCCCGGTCGGGTCGGCTGTGAACGGCGGCATGCGGGCGAGGAGAACGGCATCATGAACAACGCCAAGATCGGATGTGCCGTCATCGGCGGCTACGTACTGGGCCGCAGGAAGAAGGCGAAGGTCGCCCTGGGCCTGGCCCTGGGGCTGGCCGCCCGGCGGATCAACACCGGCGATCTCGCCAAGTCCCTCTCGCCCGTGCTCGGCAACCTCGGCCGTCAGGTCGGCACCGAGCTGACGGGTGCGAGCAAGGCCGCGGCGACCTCCCTGCTGAGCGCCAAGGCCGAGCACCTGGCCGACTCCCTGCACGAGCGCACGCTCGGTCTGCAGGCGGGGCCCGACAAGCCCGGCAAGAAGGAACCGCGCGCGGAGCGCGAGGACGAGGAACGCGGCGACGAGGAACGCGACGACGCCCGGAGCGAGGACCGCGAGGAGGAGGACCGCGAGGAGGAGCCGCGCGAGACGGCCAGGAAGACGGCACACGGCTCCAGGTCGCAGAGCAAGCCTTCGGCCGGGGCCCGCAGGCCGGCCGGATCGGCCCGCGCCGCCGCCGGCACGTCGAGGTCGCACAGGAGCGAGCCGGCGAGGAGGTCGGACGATGGCTGACACCGGAACCAAGGATCGCAAGTCGACGGCCGGCGACGCGAAGAAGGCCCCCACCAACCGGCTGGTCGAGGAACTGGGCACGTACGCCGAGGCCCGGCTCGAACACATGCTGACGGGTGTCGGCCACAAGATGGGCGACGCGGCGCACCGGCTCGGCTCCGCCCACCTCGGGCCCGGCCGACTCGTCCACGCTGTCGGCAAGGGCGGCAAGCTGGGCGGGCAGACCGCGTCCCACGCCAAGGAGAGCGTCAAGGCGACCGCCACGCACGCGAGGGACACCGCCACGCACGCCAAGGACACCGCCGTGCACGCCAAGGACGCCGTGACGGAGAAGGTCAAGGACGTCACCGGGATGAGGCACGGGCCCTCGTCCGGCAGCGGGGCCAAGAGCCTCACCATCATCGAGGACATCGACGTGGGCGTTCCGGTGCGCGACGCGTACGACCAGTGGACGCAGTTCACGGAGTTCAGCAGCATGACCAAGGGCGTGGTCGACGTCGAGCAGCAGGACGAGACCAGGACCCAGTGGCAGGTCAAGATCGCCAAAGCGAGCCGGGCGTTCACCGGGACCATCATCGAGCAGGTGCCCGACGAGCGGATCGCCTGGACCTCCGAGGGGGCCAAGGGGACCACCAAGGGTGTGGTCACCTTCCACCCCTTGGGCGAGAACCTCACCAAGGTGCTGCTCGTCCTCGAGTACTACCCCAAGGGGATCATCGAGAAGACCGGAGGCCTGGTCAGGGCGCAGGGCCGCCGTACCCGTCTCGATCTCAAACTCTTCCGCAAGTTCGTGATGATGCGCGGCGAGGCCACCGGCGGCTGGCGCGGGGAGATCCGCGAGGGCGAGGTGGTCAGCGAACCGGACGAGGACGCCGAGGACGAGGACCGCGAGACCCGCGCGGAGGACGCGGACGACGAGCGCGACGAGCGGCCCGAGGACGGCTACGACGACCGGGACGACGACGCGGAGGACGAGTTCGAGGACGAGGACGAGGAAACCGAGGACGAAGACGAAGAGGACGAAGACGAAGAGGACGGGACGCCCGAGGAGCGCCGCGGGGACGAACCCGCCGACGACCGGCCCCGTCGCCGCCGCCGGTAGGTGACGGCGCTCAGCCGCCCCCAGGAACGAGGTCGAGGATGCCGTGAACCAGCCCCGATCCGCCGGCCCCCCGCCGGCGCGGACGCTGCAGCCGTACGGCCAGTCGTCGAGCGCGAACCTCGCCGACATACTCGAACGCGTCCTGGACAAGGGCATCGTCATCGTCGGCGACATCAAGATCGACCTGCTCGACATCGAGCTGCTCACCATCAGGATCCGCCTGCTGGTCGCGTCCGTGGACAAGGCCAGGGAGATCGGCATCGACTGGTGGGAGCGCGACCCCTCCCTGTCGTCCCGGGCCGACGGGTCGCACGACCTGGCGGAGCAGAACGCCCGGCTGCGCGCCGAGGTCGAAGAACTGCGCAGGCGGGTGCCGGAGCCCGAGGCCGAACTGCCGACCGCCTCCTCCGGCGGTCGCCGCAGCCGTCGTGAACCGGAGCGGGAGCCGGCCGCCGAGCCACGCCGCAGGAAGCGCCGGCCGGAGGACAGGTCCGCCGGGAGGTCCGCCGCAAGGTCCGCCGACCGACACGACGACGGACACGACGACAGGCACGAGGACACCGAGGCAGAGGACGACGACCGCGACGACGACCGCCGGAGGTGAACCCATGGACGACCAGCTCAGTTATGCGTACGCCGTCGTACGGCCCGTGCCGTCGCTGGAACGCGACGCCCTCCACGGCCTCCGGGGTGTCGCGGACGCGCCCGTCGCCCTGGTCCACCGCGGCGAGGTCGCGGCGGCGGTCAGCCCGGTGTCCGGATCGGACTTCTCCGAGGACGCCCTCAAGGCGCATCTGGAGGACCTGGACTGGCTGGAGTCCGTGGCCCGCGCCCACCACCTCATCGTGGAGACCCTGGGCGCGTACACCACGGTGCTTCCGCTGCGACTGGCCACGGTGTATCTGGACGACGACCGGGTCGGTGACATGCTCGGCGAGCGGGAGCCGTCCCTCGGCGCGCTCCTCGACCGGCTCGCGGACCACGTCGAATGGGGCGTGAAGGTCTACGCCGACACCACCGGGACCGCGCCGCCGTCGCCCGACCCCCCGGCCGAGGAGCCCGACCCCGGCCGCGCGTACCTGCGCCGTCGCCGCCACCAGCGCCGGGCCCGGGAGGACGCCTGGTCGTCGGCCGCCGAGGCGGTGCGCCGCGTCGAGGACCAGGTGGCCGGCATCGCCGTGGCGCACGCCCGGCACCGGCCCCAGCAGGGCCCGCTGGCGGCCGGCTCCGGCGAGAACGTCGCCAACGACGCCTATCTCGTCCCCCGCCGGCGCGCCGAGGAGTTCCAGGACCGGGCGCTGCACGCCGCGGACGGGCTCGACGGAGTGCGGGTGGAGGTGACCGGTCCGTGGGTGCCGTACTCGTTCGCCGAGGCACCGGCACCCGGGGCGCCGGAAGGAGCGCGGCAGCGGTGACCGTGTACGACGACCCGCCGCTCGCCCAGCGCCAGATCGCGCTGATCGACCTGCTCGACCGGCTGCTGAGCGGCGGTGTGGTGCTGACCGGCGACATCGTCCTGTCCGTCGCGGACATCGACCTGGTGAGGGTCTCGCTGCGCGCGGTGATCGTCGCCGTGCAGGAGCAGCAGTTCGACGCGCTGCCGCCCGTTCCGACACTGATCGAGGACGACGTCCGTCATGACCGGTCCCGCTGACCGCCCGCCCGCCGGCCGCCTGGACGAGGTGGCCGATGCCGCGCGGCGCGCGTTCGCGCTGCTGCCGGCCCGCCCGGACGAGATGCCCCCGCCCCTGGGGCCGGACGGCGGGAGCGGCGCCGCCCGCCGTCTGCGCACCGATCCGGAGACGGTGGAGCGCGATCTGCTCAAGCTGGTGCTGACCGTCGTGGAGCTGCTGCGCCAGTTGATGGAGCGCCAGGCGCTGCACCGCGTCGACCAGGGCGGCCTCACCGAGGAGCAGGAGGAGCGGCTGGGCCTGACGCTGATGGTCCTCCATGACCGGATGACGGAGCTGTGCCGCCGTTACGGCCTCTCCATGGAGGACCTCAACCTCGACCTGGGCCCGCTGGGCACCCTCCTGCCACCGCCCTGACTCCGGCTTCTGACGGGGCGTCGGAATCACGGGCGGCGGCCGTTCTCCAGGGATTTTCTGAACGCCCTTACACATACGGCCGCGTGGGCAAAAGCCGACGCGCCGCCGCATTCGGTGTGCGTCACGTCTCATCTGTGGGCTGTCACAAGGGACCGGCGGTGGGTGTCTTCATGGCGAGTGACCAACACGGTCACCGTTTCAGGGATTTGACGGAGAGGACGGTCTGGCGATGCGCAGAGTTCACGCACCCCCGGACACATCCCCGCATCGGAGCCCGCAACGGATCTGACCGCGACGCGGATCGCGGATCTGTCGGAACCTGACACGGCGTAATAGTTGTATACGCCATCCAATAATTGGGACGTCGATGGACGGGTGACTCCGCGAAAAGCCCGCCACCGCACGTCGCCACCGAAGGAGAAAAGATGAACTTCAAGAAGACGCTCACCGCCCTCGGCGTCACAGCGGCCGCACTGAGCATCTCCATGAGCACGACGGCCACCGCCAACGCTTCGGGAAGCGATGACGCCCACCGTCCTGGGACCGCCGCCATCGACTACATCCAGTTCTGGACGGGCGTCAATTACAGCGGCACGGGTTCGCGGGTCTACACGTGGGAGACCAACTACAAGACCCTCTACCGCGGCTACGCGCACAACTCGGTGTCCAACTACACCAGCACGGCCTTCCGCGGCGCCAGCAGTGACGGCAGTCGTTCCTACTGCTTCTGGGGCAACAACTCGTGGGGCTACGTGGGCAATCCCTTCACCCCGCAGCTCGGCCTCACCAAGGCCAAGGCGGGTTGCTAGTCACCTGTCGGCCGCGTAGCCGGCGCGGCTGACACGGCGCGGGCGGGGGGCCGGCCACGCGGCCGGCCCCCCGGCCCCCACCCTTGCCGGCAAAGCCTTCTGTCCACAGAGAACGGCGAACGAGTTGTGACCGAGCAGACAACGCCCCCGACCCGTCACCGGGGAGCCGGAAGGCTTTCCCCGTCCGGCCCGCGGCCCACAGGCCCGGGGAGACCACGCCGCCGTCCCGTGACGGTGACCCTGACGATCCTGGGCCTGGCCGCGGCGGGCATCGGCGCCGTGGCCCTGGTGGACCGTCAGCCGGCGCAGGCGACGCAGGTGCCGGGGGACCGCATGGCCGAACTGTTGAAGGACACGCTGCCTCCCGGCGCCACCCGGCAGGCGCGAGGTACCGGAACCCGCTCCGAGACGGGGGCGTCAGCGGAAATCCAGTACGACGAAGGCCGAGGATTCGGCAGGGTGGCTCTGTCCGTCGGCCGACTGCCCGGCCCGGTGTCGGAAGTGGGATGCCTGGTTCTCGCCCACTATCCCTACGAGCAGTGCACGGACACGACACTGGCGGACGGCTCACGGCTGGTGATGTCCAAAGGCTACGAGGTAGCCACGGACCCGACCAGCCCCCGACGCTGGTACGCCGAAATGACCACCCGCGACGGGGAACAGGTACACGCGGTGGCCTGGAGCCCGGAAAAGGGCACGGCCGCCGACGGCACTCGGATCGACCCGCCGCTCTCTGTCGGTCAGCTCACCGACATCGTGACCGCGCAGGCATGGAAAGCCGTCATCGAGGTGCTGCCCGGTTCACCGCCACCGGCCCGAGAACCCGCGAACGGCCGGGTCACCCCCGTACTGGAAAAAGCCCGGATCCAGTCGACCTTGAAGAATCTGCTGCCCACTTCGTTGCGGACCGCGAGGGAATCCGGCTCCCCGAAGGGCTACGCCTCGCTCACCGTCGACGACGGAAAGGGAGAGTCCCTGATCGAGGTCACCGTGCAGCGCTGGAAACCTGACAGCGTCGAAATGCGGAAGGCCTTCGCGAACGCCGCCACCCGTCCGGACGGATCCCGCTTCGTCACCCGGAAGACGCCCTCGCCGAGCGGCAACAAGGGCGAATTCCAATGGGAAGCCGACATCCTCCACCCCGACGGGCTCCGCATTCACGTCGGCACCCTCAACACCGCCGCTTTCGGTCTGCCGGTAAACCGCCCGGCCCCCGCGCTCACCACCGGACAACTGGCTGCCATCGCCCTCGCCGACGACTGGAAACGCTGACCCCCGCACGGCCCGGCCGGCATCCCGCTGCGGCCGACGGGCCGATCCGGACACGACCGAGCCCCCTCCCGGTCGAGGAGGGGGCTCAGAAGTTCATGGAGCCTCTCTCAGGCAGCCGACGGGGTCAGGACCCCTCCAGCTCGGAGAGGCCCCTCGGCGGGCCCACGGGGGGTGCCGGCGACGTTCTGGACGCACCCACCCCCGTCCCCGTCTCAGCCGGTCGGAGCGGGCTTCTTGACCGTCAGCGGCAGCAGCTTCTTTCCGGTCGGGCCAACCTGGATCTGCGTATCCATGGCCGGGCACACCCCGCAGTCGAAGCACGGCGTCCACCGGCAGTCCTCGACCTCGGTCTCGTCGAGGGCGTCCTGCCAGTCCTCCCAGAGCCAGTCCTTGTCCAGGCCCGAGTCCAGGTGGTCCCAGGGCAGGACCTCCTCGTACGTCCGCTCGCGCGTCGTGTACCAGTCGACGTCGACGCCGAAGGGGGCCAGCGCCTTCTCCGCGCAGTTCATCCAGCGGTCGTAGGAGAAGTGCTCGCGCCAGCCGTCGAAACGGCCGCCGTCCTCGTAGACCGCGCGGATGACCGCGCCGATCCTGCGGTCGCCGCGGGAGAGCAGGCCCTCGACGATGCCCGGCTTGCCGTCGTGGTAGCGGAAGCCGATGGAGCGGCCGTACTTCTTGTCGCCGCGGATCTTGTCGCGGAGCTTCTCCAGCCGGGCGTCGGTCTCCTGCGCGGACAGCTGCGGGGCCCACTGGAACGGGGTGTGGGGCTTGGGCACGAAGCCGCCGATCGACACCGTGCACCGGATGTCGTTGGCGCCGGAGACCTCCCGGCCCTTCTGGATGACGCGGGTCGCCATGTCGGCGATCTGGAGGACGTCGTCGTCGGTCTCCGTCGGCAGACCGCACATGAAGTACAGCTTCACCTGCCGCCAGCCGTTGCCGTACGCCGTGGCGACGGTCCGGATCAGGTCGTCCTCCGAGACCATCTTGTTGATGACCTTGCGGATGCGCTCGCTGCCGCCCTCGGGGGCGAAGGTCAGACCGGAGCGGCGGCCGTTGCGGGTCAGCTCGTTGGCGAGGTCGATGTTGAAGGCGTCCACACGGGTCGACGGGAGGGACAGACCGATCTTGTCCTCCGTGTAGCGGTCCGCGAGGCCCTTGGCGACGTCGCCGATCTCGCTGTGGTCCGCCGAGGACAGCGACAGCAGGCCGACCTCCTCGAAGCCGGTCGCCTTCAGCCCCTTGTCGACCATCTCGCCGATGCCGGTGATGGAACGCTCACGCACCGGGCGGGTGATCATGCCGGCCTGGCAGAAGCGGCAGCCGCGGGTGCAGCCGCGGAAGATCTCCACCGACATGCGCTCGTGGACGGTCTCGGCCAGCGGCACCAGGGGCTGCTTGGGGTACGGCCACTCGTCGAGGTCCATCACGGTGTGCTTGGACACCCGCCACGGCACGCCCGACCGGTTGGGTACGACCCGGCCGATCCGGCCGTCGGGGAGGTACTCGACGTCGTAGAAGCCCGGCACGTACACCCCGCCGGTCCGCGCCAGCCGGAACAGCAGTTCCTCGCGGCCGCCCGGCCGGCCCTCGGCCTTCCAGGCGCGGACGATGTCGGTGACCTCCAGCACGGCCTGCTCGCCGTCGCCGATCACCGCGCAGTCGATGAAGTCGGCGATCGGCTCGGGGTTGAAGGCCGCGTGGCCGCCGGCCATGACGATCGGGTCGTCGACGGTCCGGTCCGCGGCCCGCAGCGGAATGCCGGCGAGGTCCAGCGCCGTCAGCATGTTGGTGTAGCCCAGCTCCGTGGAGAAGCTGAGGCCGAACACGTCGAAGGCCTTCACCGGGCGGTGGCTGTCCACGGTGAACTGCGGGACGCCGTGCTCCCGCATCAGCGCCTCCAGGTCCGGCCACACGCTGTAGGTCCGCTCGGCCAGGACTCCCTCACGCTCGTTGAGCACCTCGTAGAGGATCATGACGCCCTGGTTGGGCAGGCCCACCTCGTAGGCGTCGGGGTACATGAGCGCCCAGCGGACATCGCTGGCGTCCCAGTCCTTGACGGTGGAATTGAGCTCTCCACCGACGTACTGGATCGGCTTCTGCACATGCGGGAGCAGGGCTTCGAGCTGCGGAAACACCGACTCAGCTGACTCGACAGACATTCTGGGACTTTCGCGTGTGCCGACAGGGGTGACCATCAAGCCTAACGCGGTCCGGGAGCCCCTTCGTACGCTCAGATCCCCGTACCGCCCTTCATCCCGTTCCACGCACCCGGCAGTTCCTCCTCGGCCGTGGCGGCCCGCCGCTCCTCGCGGCCGTGCAGCACGCCGTAGGTGAACGAGCTCTCCCCGGCCGCGTGCGCCTGCTCGGCCAGCTCCTTGAGGGCCTGTCGGCTCATCACACTGTCCTGGTGCTCGCCCAGCAGATTCTGGAGCTGCTTCATCGAGCCGACCATGGCGGACGCCGGCCCGCCGAGGGCGGGAGTGGCCGCCTCGGCCGCGTAGCGGGCCCGCTTGGTCTTCTTGCGGGCCTCGTGCAGCGCCACGTCGCGCTCGTGCCCCGGTGCCGCGCGCAGTCCCTCCTCGACCAGGCCGGAGACCACGTCGAAGCTCTTGGTCACGGCCTTGGCGAGCACCTTCTCGGGCTTCCCGGCGGCGGCCGCGCGCAGCGGCGGGTCGGCGAGCAGGGCGTCCAGCGAGGCGAGCAGGGCCAGGTGGCGCGGGCCGTCCAGGACCTCGATGATCCGGCGCCGGGAGTCGCCGTGCCGGGACTGCGACCAGTTGCGCAGCCTGCCCCGGACGGGTCCGACGACCAGGTCGCGCGGCAGTTCCCCGACGATGCCGGTGATCCGCTCGGCGAGCACCTCCTGGTCCCGGCCGACGCCCAGCTCCCCGGCCAGCCACTTCAGTTCCTCGCCGATCGGGTCGGTGACGGACCGGTCGAGGACCTGGCGGTACGACTTGAAGGTGCTGCGCATCCGCCGGGTGGCGACCCGCATGCGGTGCACGGAGTCCTCCACGTCCCGGCGCACGGCCGGGTCGAGCTCGACGATCGTGTCCCGCTGGGCGCGCACATAGGCCAGCACATGATCACCGGCGGTGACGGGCGCGGCCCGGTCCTTCGTGCGGCGCCGCTTCCCGCCGCCCGTCTCCTCCAGGGCACGGGCCAGCTTGGACGGCGAGGCGGAGGCCCGCACGCCGGCCTTGCGGAGCCGCTTGTCGATCTTGTCGAGGAGCGCGGGTTCGCGGCCGTCGGCGAGCTCCACCTCGATCTCGGTCCACTCCGCCTTGCCGTCGCCCGCGGTCAGCCGCTCGGCCCGTACGGCGTCGACGGCGACCTCGGCGAGCGGCAGCCCCTCGGCGTCGAGGAGGTCGTGCACGCTCCGGTTGGTGCGCAGGCGCACCACGGGCTGCAGTGCGACCTCGCGGATCCGGGAGCGGACGAGCGCGGCCAGGGCGCCGGGCACCTTGTCGGACAGCGGCACCTGGATCTCGTCGCGCACCCCGGTGGCGACCGGGAACTTCAGATGCCAGCCGGCGTCGGCGCCGCCGGTGCGGCGGCGCAGGGTGATCGAGGCCGCGGTCAGGCGTTCGTCGGGGGTGTCGTAGTAGGTGGCGTCCAGTTCGACGACGCCCTTGTCGACGACCGACGCCACCCCGGCGACGCCGGTCAGGTCGGGCAGCCCGCCGTCGTCCGACTCGTACTTGCGCTCGATCTCACGCTTCGTATCCGCCATGAACTGAATCTACTGGCGACCTGGGCACGACGGCAGGGTGAATCTCGGGTTGATTCGGCAGAAACCTCACGCGGACAAGGGGCGCTGCACCCGGATGGACTGCAACAGGCCGACCGCGACCCATACCGCGAACATCGATGAGCCGCCGTAGGAGACGAACGGCAGCGGCAGTCCGGTGACCGGCATGATGCCGAGCGTCATACCGATGTTCTCGAAAGCCTGGAAGGCGAACCAGGCCACGATCCCGGCCGCGACGACGGTGCCGTACAGCTCGGTGGAGTCGAGCGCGATCCGGCAGGCCCGCCACAGCACCACGCCGGTCAGCAGGATGATCAGCCCGCCGCCGAGGAAGCCGAGCTCCTCGCCGGCCACCGTGAAGACGAAGTCGGTCTGCTGCTCCGGCACGAACTGCCCGGTGGTCTGGGAGCCCTGGAAGAGGCCCGACCCGGTCAGTCCGCCCGAGCCGATGGCGATGCGCGCCTGGTTGGTGTTGTAGCCGACGCCCGCGGGGTCGAGTTCGGGGTTGGCGAAGGCCGCGAAGCGGTTGATCTGGTAGTCGTCCAGGATGTGCAGCTGCCAGACGGCGATCGCGCCGAGGGTGCCGGCGCCCAGCAGTCCGAAGACCCACCGGTTCGAGGCGCCGGACGCGAGCAGCACGCCCAGCACGATCACCGCCATGACCATGACCGAACCGAGGTCCGGCATCAGCATCACGATCAGCATCGGTACGACGGCCAGGCCCAGCGCCTGGAGGACCGTGCGGTGGTCCGGGTACGGCTTGTCGCCCGCGTCCACCCGAGCGGCCAGCAGCATCGCCATGCCGAGGATGATCGTGACCTTCACGAACTCCGACGGCTGCAAGGAGAAGCCGGCGCCCAGCACGATCCACGAGTGGGCTCCGTTGACCGTGGTCCCCAGCGGGGTGAGCACCATCAGCACCAGGAAGACCGAGGCGCCGTACAGCAGCGGCACCGCGGTGCGCAGGGTCCGGTGGCCGAGCCAGACCGTGCCGATCATCAGCGCGAAGCCGATGCCGGTGTTCAGCAGGTGCCGGACCAGGAAGAAGTACGGGTCGCCCTGGTTGATCTCGGTGCGGTTGCGGGTCGCGGAGAACACCAGGATCGCGCCCATCAGCGACAGTGCCAGGGCGGCCAGCAGTATCGGCCAGTCGAGCCGCCTGGACAGCGCGTCACGGGCGAACAGCCGCGTCCAGCCGGCGCGCTCGGGCCCGTACCCGGAGACCTGGAAGCTGTTCGCGCCCGTCATGTGTGCATCCTCCGGCGTCCCCCGCGGCGCTGCCGCCTGCGCGTGTTCCGATTGCCCGTGGTCGGCGTCGAGGCGGTCGCCGCCGGGTCCACCGGACCCTGGGACTCCTGCGGTGCCTTCTGGCTGGCCTGCTGCTCCTTCGCCGGATCCTTGGAGATCTTCGGCGCGACGATCGAACCGTCGGGGCGGATCTTCGGCAGGGCCTTCTGCGGGGTGGGCAGCAGGGCGTTCTTCTTGGTGATCGTGCCGTCGTCGGAGATGCCGTACAGGGCGTCGTAGAGGTTGCGCACGGCCGGGCCCGAGGCGCCGGAGCCGGTACCGCCCTGGGAGATCGTCATGACGATCGCGTAGTCGTCGGTGTAGGTGGCGAACCACGAGGTGGTCTGCTTGCCGTAGACCTCGGCGGTACCGGTCTTGGCGTGCATCGGGATCTTGTCCTGCGGCCAGCCGCCGAACCGCCACGCGGCCGTACCGCGGGTGGCGACGCCCTCCAGCGCCTTGTCCATCTGCGACAGCGTCTGCCGGTTGACCGGCAGCTTGCCGTGCGACTCGGGCTTGATCTCCGAGACCTGCCGGCCGTCGGCGCTGACGATCGCCTTGCCGACGGTCGGGGCGTACAGGGTGCCGCCGTTGGCGATGGCCGCGTAGATCGTCGCCATCTGGATCGGGGTCACCAGGGTGTCGCCCTGGCCGATGGAGTAGTTGATCTCGTCACCGGCGCGCATCTTGTTGCCTTCGAGGCAGTTCTCGTACGCGATCCGCTCGACGTAGTCGCCGTTCTTCTTGCCGGTCTTGCACCAGGCGTCCTTGTTGGCCTTCCAGTACCGCTGCTTCCACTCGCGGTCGGGGACCCGGCCGGTGACCTCGTTGGGCAGGTCGATGCCGGTCTCCTTGCCGAGGCCGAACTGGTGGGCGGCCTTGAAGAAGTGGTCCTTCGGCTTGCCCTTGGGGTTGATGCCGCCGTCCCGCTGCCATTCGCTGTGCGCGAGCCGGTAGTAGACGGTGTCGCAGGAGACCTCCAGGGCGCGGCCGAGGTCGATCGCGCCGTGGTTCTGGGACTCGAAGTTCTTGAAGACCTGACCGCCGACGGAGTACGAGCTGGAGCACTCGTAGCCGCCGTTGAAGTCGTAACCCGCCTGGACCGCGGCGGCCGTGGAGACCACCTTGAAGATCGAGCCGGGTGCGGCCTGACCCTGTATGGCCCGGTTGAGCAGCGGATAGTTGGAGGACTTGCCGGTGAGCCGCTGGTAGTCCTTGGCGGAGATGCCGCCGACCCAGGCGTTCGGGTCGTACGTCGGGTTGGACGCCATGGCGACCACCCGGCCGGTCCTGGCCTCCATCACCACGACCGCGCCCGCGTCGGCCTTGTAGCGCTCGTTCGTGTTGCGGTCCCACTCCTTGCGGGCGGCCTTCATCGCCTCGTTCAGCTCGAACTCGGCGACCCGCTGCACCCGGGCGTCGATGCTGGTGACCAGGTTGGATCCGGGCTGGGCCGCGTCGGACTCGGCCTGTCCGATGACCCGGCCGAGGTTGTCGACCTCGTAGCGGGTGACACCGGCCTTGCCGCGCAGTTCCTGGTCGTACTGCCGCTCCAGTCCGCTGCGGCCGACCTGGTCGGAGCGCAGGTAGGGCGACTCGCTGTTCTGGGCCTTCTGGATCTCGACGTCGGTGACCGGGGAGAGATAGCCGAGCACCTGCGCGGTGTTGGCCACGCCCGGACCCGGATAGCGGCGGACGGCCTGCGGCTCGGCGGTGATGCCGGGGAAGTCCTCGGCGCGCTCGCGGATCTGCAGGGCCTGCCGCGCGGTGGCCTCGTCGGTGATGGGGATCGGCTGGTAGGGCGAGCCGTTCCAGCAGGGCTGCGGCGTCTCGGCGTCGCACAGCCGTACCTTCGCCCTGACCTCCTCGGGCTCCATCCGCAGCACCGCGGCGAGCTTGGTCAGGACGGCCTCGCCGTCGTCCTTCATCTTCAGCAGCTCGGTGCGGGAGGCCGACACCACCAGCCGGGTCTCGTTGTCGGCGAGCGGCACACCGCGCGCGTCCAGGATCGAGCCGCGCACGGCGGGCTGGACGACCTGCTGGACGTGGTTGCCGGAGGCTTCCTTGGCGTAGGCCTCGCCTTCGCGGATCTGGAGGTACCAGAGCCGGCCGCCGAGGGTGGCGAGCAGGGAGAGCACGAGGACTTGGATGATGACGAGCCGGGTCTGGACCCGAGGGGTCCGGCCGGTCTCCGGAATATTGGTCATGGGCGAAGCCCATTCCTCGGAAGTGTGGTGGTGGGAGACGGGTGGGCATCGGTCACTGCGGCTGCCTCCCCCTCTCAGTACGTGTACCAGTGATATGCGACGAAGCTGTGAGCCCCGGTGGTCACCGACTCCCCTGCCGTCACAGCCGCTTGACCCCCTTGATGCGGCCGGCGCGGGCCACCCGCGCTCTGGCCGCCTTCACCTTGAGGCCGCCCAGTCCGCCGCGCTGTCCGCCGATGCGCAGACCGGTGCCGGAGGAGAGCCAGCCGGAGGAGATGTCGGTCGCCTTCGACACCGAGCTCGACTCCAGCGGATCGTTCTCCGCGCGCCGGGCCAGCGCCATGATCCCGGGGACCACGAAGGGGGCGAGCAGCAGGTCGTAGACGGCGGCCGTGAACAGCAGTCCGGGCAGGCCGACATGGCGGGCGGCGGTGTCGCCGACGAGGGCGCCGACACCGGCGTACAGCATGGTGCTGCCGACGGCGGCGGCGACCACCACGGCCATCGGGCCGGTCGCCGACTTCAGCTGGCCGTTCTCCGGCTTGACCAGACCCGCGAGGTAACCGATGACGCACAGCACCAGCGCGTAGCGGCCGGCGGCGTGGTCGGCGGGCGGGGCGAGGTCGGCGAGGAGTCCGGCGCCGAAGCCGATGAGGGCGCCGCCGACATGGCCGTAGACCAGGGCGAGGCCCAGCACGGTCAGCAGCAGCACGTCGGGGACGGCGCCCGGCAGGTGCAGCCGGGCGAGGACGCTCACCTGGAGCACCAGGGCGACGACGACCAGGGTGGAGGACAGCAGGATCCTGTTGAAACGCATGAGTTCGGCTCCCCCTACTGTTCTTCCTCTTGCTGGAACTGCCCGTCGGCCGGGGCCTGGGAGTCCTCCGCGCCCGGAGTCACCGTCACCGTCACGGTCGGCGTCGGCGTCGGCCTGGGCTTGGCCGGCAGCACCATGTCACGCGGATCCTTCGCGGGCGCCTGGACGACGACGCCGACCACGTCGAGCTTGGTGAAGCTGACGTACGGCGTGACGTACAGGGTGCGGGTCAGGTCCCCGCCGGAGGGGTCGACTCGGGCGACGACACCCACCGGCACTCCGGGCACGAACGGTTTGTCGGCCTGCGAGCCGAAGGTCACCAGCCGGTCGCCCTTCTTGATCTGGGCCTTGCCGTTGAGGAGTTCGACGCGCAGCGGACGGTCGCCCTGCCCGGAGGCGAAGCCGAGTTCGTCGCCGCCCTCCATCCGGGTACCGACGGTGAAGTCGGGGTCGTTGGCGAGCAGTACGGTCGCGGTGTTCGGGCCGACGGTGGTCACGCGGCCGACGAGTCCGTCGCCGTTGAGGACGGTCATGTCGCGCCGGATGCCGTCGTCGGCGCCGACGTCGATGGTGATGGTCCAGGAGAAGCCCTGGGCGGCGCCTATGGCGATGACCTCGGCGCCCTTGATGCCGTACTGGCCGGCGCCGGCCACCTTCAGCATCTTGTCGAGTTGCCTGAGCCGGCTGCGGTTGCGGTCGTCGCTGCCGAGCTTCGCCTTCAGGGTCGCGTTCTGCCGCTCCAACTCGGCGATCCGGTCGTGCCGCTCGCCGGAATCGCGGATCGCCGCGATCGCGTTGCCGACGGGGTCGACCGCGTGGGACACCCCGTTCTCGATCGGGCCGAAGACCGTGGCCGCGGCCTGCCGGGCACCGTCGACCGGTGAGTCCTCCCCGCCGCGGATGTCCACCGTGATCAGTGCGAACGCGATGGCGATCAGCAGAACCAGGAGCAGCCGGCTCTCTCGTGTGTCCCTCACGTGCGGCGGCCGTGCCCTTCCTCGTAGGAATCCGGGAAATCGGGTGAGCCCGACAGGATTCCCAAGGGAAACCAGCGGGCTGTTTTGTGGCAGCTTATGCCTCGATATCAACGATCCGCCGTACGAGAGGGGGGCGTCTCGTACGGCGGAATCGAAGAGTTACGTCATCTGCGCGGCTGGGCGTCCAGGACCTGCTGGAGCGCCTCGAACTCCTCGACGCATTTTCCGGAACCGAGCGCCACGCTGTCCAGCGGGTCCTCGGCGATATGGATGGGCATGCCGGTCTCGCGGCGCAGCCGCTCGTCGAGGCCGCGCAGCAGTGCGCCGCCGCCGGTCAGCACGATGCCGCGGTCCATGATGTCGCCGGACAGCTCCGGCGGGCACTTGTCCAGGGTCGTCTTCACCGCGTCCACGATCGCGTTGACGGGCTCCTCGATCGCCTTGCGGACCTCGGCGGCCGAGATGACGACGGTCTTGGGCAGCCCGGAGACGAGGTCCCGGCCGCGGATTTCGGTGTGCTCGTCGGAGTCGAGGTCGTACGCCGAACCGATCGTGATCTTGATCTGCTCGGCCGTCCGCTCACCCAGCAGAAGGCTGTACTCCTTCTTGATGTGCTGGATGATCGCGTTGTCCAGCTCGTCGCCCGCGACGCGGATGGACTGGGCGGTGACGATGCCGCCCAGCGAGATGACCGCGACCTCGGTCGTGCCGCCGCCGATGTCCACCACCATGTTGCCGGTGGCCTCGTGGACCGGCAGACCGGAGCCGATGGCGGCCGCCATCGGCTCCTCGATGATGTGCACCTGGCGGGCGCCGGCCTGGGACGACGCCTCGATGACGGCACGACGCTCGACGCCCGTGATGCCCGAGGGCACACAGACGACGACCCGCGGACGAGCCAGATACCGCCGCTTGTGGATCTTCAGAATGAAGTAGCGGAGCATCCGCTCGGTGATCTCGAAGTCGGCGATCACGCCGTCCTTCAGCGGACGCACCGCGACGATGTTGCCGGGGGTCCGCCCGATCATCTTCTTCGCTTCCGCGCCGACCGCGAGGATGCCACCGGTGTTCGTGTTGATCGCGACGACGGACGGTTCGTTGAGTACGATCCCGCGACCCCTGACGTACACCAGCGTGTTGGCGGTCCCGAGGTCGACAGCCATGTCACGGCCGATGAACGACATTGAGTTCCCCATCAGGATTCGTCTGGCCTTCCTGGGAGCTTTTGAGGGCTTTTCAGGTCGGCGAAGTGGGTGCTGTGACGTGAAGGCTTCCATCGTAGACGCGCCTTCCCGCACATCGCGCGAGGGTCTTCGCCATTGTCATCAGATGGCGCGCCGCCTCGCTTGCAGAGACGGGCCATCGGGGGCACTCGTTCCCCCGATCGGCACGGATATGCCGGGGGACGGCCCGAAATGCGTGGCCGTCCCAGGTCAGGCGGGTGAATGAGGTGACGGTCCCTCAGAAGGGCCCTCGGTGAACTCGTTCCGCTTTTCAGCCCCGGCCGGGAAAGAAGATCTTCACCTCGCGCTCGGCGGACTCCTCGGAGTCGGAGGCGTGGATCAGGTTCTCGCGGACGATGACGCCGTAGTCACCGCGGATGGAACCGGGGGCGGCGGCGATCGGGTCGGTCGGACCGGCCAGCGCGCGCAGACCCTCGATGACCCGCTCGCCCTCGACGATCATCGCCACGACCGGGCCCGAGGCCATGAACTCCACCAGCGGCTCGTAGAAGGGCTTGCCCTTGTGCTCGCCGTAGTGCTGCTCCAGCGTCTCCTGCTCCAGGGTGCGCAGTTCGAGCGCGGTGATCCGCCAGCCGGCCTTGCGCTCGATACGGCTGATGATCTCGCCGGTCAGGCCACGACGGACGGCGTCGGGCTTGAGCAGGACGAGGGTCCGCTGGGTCACGAGAGAGCTCCTTCTGAGGAAAGGGTGTGCGAAGTGGAGATGAGGCTACAGGGCGGATCAAGGCCCCTGTCACGCAGCGTCAGCCGGCGCCCCGGCCTGCGCCGCGAATCTGGCCTTGGCCTCGTCGATCTTCCTGCCGTAGTGCACCGATGCCCACCACAGCGCAGTGAACATCGCCCCCATGAAGAACATCGTCGGGACGACGAAACCGGAGGCGAGCAGGCCGATCTGGAGGGCCCAGCCGAGGCCGATGCCGCCGGGCCGGGTGACCACGCCGCACAGCACCAGGCACAGGAACATCGCGATGCCGCTGACCGTCCAGACCGTCGACGTCGACAGGTCCGGGTCCTTCATCGCGACCAGGCCGGCGAATCCGATGATGAAGAACTCGCCGATCAGGGTCGAAGCACAGAGCGTACGCACGAGAGTCAGCCCCTCCCAAGGAGCAGTCGGGCCTCGCCGACGGTGATGACGGAGCCGGTCACGAGCACGCCGGCACCGGCGAACCCGCCCTCCTCCTCGGCCAGGGTGATCGCCGCCTCCAGCGCGTCCGGCAGCCTCGGCTCGACCTGGACGCGCTCCTCGCCGAACACCTCGACGGCGATCGCCGCCAGTTCGTCGGCGTCCATCGCGCGATGGCTGGAGTTGCGGGTGACGACGACCTCGGCGAAGACCGGCTCGAAGGCCTCGAGCAGCCCCCGGACGTTCTTGTCGGCGCTCGCGCCGACGACCCCGATGAGCCGGTTGAACTGGAAGGCCTCCCCGATCGACGCCGCCGCGGCACGGGCGCCCGCCGGGTTGTGCGCGGCGTCCAGGACGACGGTCGGCGACCGCCGCACGACCTCCATCCGGCCGGGCGAGGAGACGGCGGCGAACGCCTTGCGCACGGTGTCGACGTCGAGGGGCTCGGCCCGCTGGGCGCCCACTCCGAAGAAGGCCTCGACGGCGGCGAGCGCCACCGCGGCGTTGTGCGCCTGGTGGGCGCCGTGCAGCGGCAGGTACACCTCGGGGTACTCACCGCCGAGTCCGCGCAGCGTGACGAGCTGTCCGCCGACGGCCACCTGCCGGTCCACGACCCCGAACTCCAGGCCCTCCCGGGCCACGGTCGCGTCGACCTCGACGGCCTTCTTCAGCAGCACCTGCGCCGCGTCCACCGGCTGCTGCGCCATGATCACGGTCGAGTCCGGCTTGATGATGCCGGCCTTCTCGGTGGCGATCTCCCCGGGCGTGGCGCCGAGCCGGTCGGTGTGGTCGAGGTCGATCGGGGTCACCACGGCGACGTCCCCGTCGATCACATTGGTCGCGTCCCAGCTGCCGCCCATGCCCACCTCCACGACGGCGACATCGGCCGGCGCGTCGGCGAAGGCGGCGTAGGCCATGCCGGTCAGCACCTCGAAGAAGGACAGCCGGAACTCCTGCTGGGCGTCGACCATCTCGACGTAGGGCTTGATGTCCCGGTACGTCTCGACGAACCGCTCCGCGGAGATCGGCGCCCCGTCGAGGCTGATCCGCTCGGTGATCGACTGCACGTGGGGCGACGTGTACCGCCCGGTGCGCAGCTCGAACGAGCCGAGCAGGACCTCGATCATGCGGGCGGTGGACGTCTTGCCGTTGGTCCCGGTGATGTGGATCGACGGATACGAGCGCTGCGGCTCGCCGAGCACGTCCATCAGCGCGGCGATCCGCGACACGGACGGCTCCAGCTTGGTCTCGCCCCAGCGGGTCGCGAGCTCCGCCTCGACCTCCCGCAGCGCCTTGTCGACCTCGGGGTCCTCCGGCCGCGCCGGCACGTCGGCCTCGGGCGGCCCGCCCTGGGTGCGCAGGGTCCGGCTGCCGGCCTCGATCACGGCCAGATCCGGGTCACGCTCGGTCTCGGCCGCGATGATCTCGTCGAAGTCGCTGTCGACGGGGTCGGGCTGCTCGCTGTCGTCGTGCGGGGGGAGCTCACTCACGAGGCCAGTCTACGGAGCGGCACCGACAAAGGTCGCGGGTGGCTCGTCCGGTCGCCGGGCCACAGGTCGCCCGGGGCCGCCCGGCGTTCGCCCCGCACCCCTGGAGGGGCGGGCGGACGCACGTGCGGGCCCCCCGCCGCCCCGAGGGCGACCGGGGGCCCGCACCCGCGTCCGGTCCGTCAGGCCTGCGGCAGGTTGGCCAGCTGCGTCTGGATCCGGGCGATGTCCTCGTCCGCCTTGGCGAGGCGGGTACGGATCTTCTCCACGACGTGGTCCGGGGCCTTGGACAGGAACGCCTCGTTCCCCAGCTTGCCCGTGGCCTGCGCCTTCTCCTTCTCCGCGGCGGCGAGGTCCTTCGCGAGCCGCTTGCGCTCCGCGGCGACGTCGATCACCCCGGACAGGTCCAGCGCGACCTCGACGCCCGCCACCGGCAGCGTCGCGGTGGCCGAGAATGCCTCACCCTCCGGCTGGAGGCGCAGCAGCGAGCGGATCGCCGCCTCGTGCGGGGCGAGCGCCGAGCCGTCGAGGCTCAGCCGGGCCGGAACCCGCTGCCCCGGCTGGAGGCCCTGGTCCGCCCGGAAGCGCCGCACCTCGGTGATGACGGACTGAAGCGTCGCGATCTCCCGCTCCGCGTCCGCGTCCCGGAACCCGCCCGGTGCGTCGGCACCGGGAACGAAGACGGCCTTCGGCCACGCGGCGACGACGACCGACTCGCCGCCGGTCAGCGTCGTCCACAGGGTCTCCGTGACGAAGGGGACCACCGGGTGCAGCAGCCGCAGCGTGACGTCCAGGACCTCACCGAGGACCCGCTTGCTGACCTCGGCCGCCTCACCGCCCGCGGCGAACGTCGTCTTGGACAGTTCGACGTACCAGTCGAAGACCTCGTCCCACGCGAAGTGGAACAGCGCGTCGGACAGCTTCGCGAACTGGTAGTCCTCGTAGTACGCGTCGACCTCGGCGACCACGGAGTTCAGCCGGGACAGGATCCACCGGTCGGTCGAGGACATCCTCGACGCGTCCGGCAGCGGGCCGTCCACCGTCGCGCCGTTCATCAGCGCGAAGCGGGTCGCGTTCCAGATCTTGTTGGCGAAGTTCCGGGAGCCCTGGACCCAGTCCTCGCCGATCGGGACGTCGACGCCGGGGTTGGCGCCCCGGGCCAGGGTGAACCGGAGCGCGTCGCTGCCGTACTTGTCCATCCAGTCCAGCGGGTTGACGACGTTCCCGAAGGACTTCGACATCTTCTTGCCGTTCTGGTCACGGACCATGCCGTGCAGGGCGATGGTGTGGAACGGCGGGGTCCCGTCCATCGCGTAGAGGCCGAACATCATCATCCGGGCGACCCAGAAGAAGAGGATGTCGTAGCCGGTGACCAGGACGGAGTTCGGGTAGAACTTCGCGAGCGAGTCGGTCTGCTCGGGCCAGCCCAGCGTGGAGAACGGCCACAGGCCGGACGAGAACCAGGTGTCCAGGACGTCGGAGTCCTGCCGCCAGCCCTCGCCGCTCGGCGGCTCCTCGTCGGGACCGACGCAGACGACCTCGCCCTGCGGCCCGTACCAGACGGGGATCCGGTGGCCCCACCACAACTGCCGCGAGATGCACCAGTCGTGCAGGTTGTCGACCCAGTCGAAGTACCGCTTCTCCATCTCCTGCGGGTGGATGGCGACCTTGCCGTCGCGGACCGCGTCACCGGCGGCCTTGGCGAGCGGGCCGACCTTGACCCACCACTGCATGGACAGCCGCGGCTCGATGGTGGTCTTGCAGCGCGAGCAGTGGCCGACGGAGTGGACGTAGGGCCGCTTCTCCGCGACGATCCGGCCCTCGGCGCGCAGCGCGGCGACGATGGCGGAACGCGCCTCCAGCCGGTCCAGGCCCAGGAAGGGGCCGTGGGCGGTGATGACGGCGTGCTCGTCCATGACCGTGATGGCCGGCAGGTCGTGCCGCTGGCCGATCTCGAAGTCGTTCGGGTCGTGCGCCGGGGTGACCTTGACGGCACCCGTGCCGAACTCGGGGTCGACGTGCTCGTCCGCGACGACCGGGATGGAGCGGTCGGTCAGCGGCAGCTTGATGAGCTTGCCGACGAGGTGCTTGTACCGCTCGTCCTCGGGGTGGACGGCGACGGCCGTGTCACCGAGCATCGTCTCGGCGCGGGTGGTGGCGACGACGATGGTGTCGTCCCCGTCCCCGTACTTCATGGAGACGAGCTCACCGTCGTCGTCCTGGTACTCGACCTCGATGTCGGAGATGGCCGTCAGGCAGCGGGGGCACCAGTTGATGATGCGCTCGGCGCGGTAGATCAGCTCGTCGTCGTAGAGCCGCTTGAAGATGGTCTGGACGGCCTTGGACAGGCCCTCGTCCATCGTGAAGCGCTCACGCGACCAGGCGACGCCGTCACCCAGTCGCCGCATCTGCCCGGAGATCTGCCCGCCGGACTCGGCCTTCCACTGCCAGACCCGCTCGACGAAGGCTTCCCGCCCCAGGTCGTGCCGGGACTTGCCCTCCTTCGCGAGCTCGCGCTCGACGACGTTCTGCGTGGCGATGCCGGCGTGGTCCATGCCCGGCTGCCACAGCGTCTCGTACCCCTGCATCCGCTTGCGGCGGGTCAGGGCGTCGATGAGGGTGTGCTCGAAGGCGTGCCCGAGGTGCAGGCTGCCCGTGACGTTCGGCGGCGGGATGACGACGGTGAACGGCGGCTTGTCGCTGTTCGCGTCCGCCTCGAAGTAACCCCGCTCCACCCAGCGCTCGTACAGCGTCTCCTCTACCTCGGCCGGCGTGTACTGGGTCGGCAGTTCGGTGGTGGGCGCTGGTGGCTGCTGCTGAGTGTTCTCGGTCACGGGGTCAGTTTAGAGGTGTCACGGCGTGGTCCCGAAACTCGATTGCTTTGTAACGGTGCGCACCCCGATGCCATGAGTTCCCTGTGACTGGGCCAGGATGTCAGGAACACATAAGCATCTGGAGGGGAACCCAGTAATGAGCTACAACCAGCCGGGCCCGTACGGCGGGCAGCCCCAGCAGCCCGGACCGTACGGCCAGCCGGGCCCGTACGGCCAGCAGCCGCAGGCTCCGCAGCCCGGCTACGGCCACCCCCAGCAGCCGGGCCAGCCGCAGCAGCCGCAGCCCGGCTACGGCTACCCGCAGCAGCCCGGCCAGCCCCAGCCCGGCTACGGTTACCCCCCGCAGGCTCCCTACGGCGCTCCCGTCCCCCCGCCCCCGGGCGGCGGCAAGAAGAAGACCGGCCTCATCATCGGCGCGGTGGCCGTCGTCGCGGCGATCGGCGTCGGCGCGTACTTCGTGCTCGGCTCGGGCGGCGGGGCGAGCGGGCTGGAGGACGACGGCCCGCACAAGCTCAGCACGCCGGCGTCGGTGCTCACCGAGTACAAGCGGGTCGGCGAGGGCAACGCGGTCAGCGACTCCGACACCGCGAAGGACATGGAGAAGAGCGGCGTCAAGGACGGTACGGCCGTCGTCGGGCAGTGGTCGACCGCCGACTTCAGCAGCTACGACCCGCAGGACCCCTCCACGCTTCCCGACCAGGCCGAGCTGCTGAAGGCCAAGGGCGTCACCATGGTCGGCGGTTACGGCGAGATCGCCGACCCCCAGGCCACCCTGGACAAGTTCTTCGCCTCCATCCAGAAGGAGGTCAAGGACAGCTCGTCGAGCGATTCCGGCGGTATGCAGAACGCCCAGCTGGTCGGCGAGCCCGAGGAGGTCGAGATCGACGGCGCGGTCGCCAAGTGCCAGTCGACGAAGGCCACCAACGCGCTCACCAAGAAGGAGTCGACCGACTGGTTCTGCGCCTGGGCCGACTACAGCACGGTGGCGATGGTCTCCCCCGGCGACAACACCGGCACCGGCGTCGACAAGGCCACCACGGTCGACATGACGTCCAAGATCCGCGCGGAAGTCCGCGAGAAGGCGTGACGCCGCGCCCGTGAGGCAAGGCCCGCGGGGCAGTGCCCATGGGGCAGTGCCTGCGGGGCGGGGCGGGGACAGGGCAACAAAAGGGCGCCCGGCGGAAGTTCGCCGGGCGCCTTTCGTGTGTCCGCGGTGCTTACGCCGACTTCTGCTCGCCGGATCCCCGTCCGCGCGCGTCGCGCGGGATCAGGGTCGGGTTGACGTTGGAGTGGACGACGTCCGCGGTGATGACGACACGGGCCACGTCCTTGCGGGACGGCACCTCGTACATCACCGACATGAGGACTTCCTCCATGATGGCGCGCAGGCCGCGGGCGCCGGTCTGCCGCAGGATCGCCTGGTCCGCGATGGCCTCCAGGGCCTCGCGCTCGAAGTCCAGCTCCACACCGTCGAGTTCGAAGAGGCGTTGGTACTGCTTCATGAGCGCGTTGCGCGGCTCGACCAGAATCTTGAGCAGCGCCTCGCGGTCGAGGTTGTGCACCGACGTGATGACGGGGAGGCGGCCGATGAACTCGGGGATCATGCCGAACTTGACCAGGTCCTCCGGCATGACGTCCTCGAACTGGTCCTTGGCCTCCAGCTCCCGCTTGGAGCGGATCGTCGCGCCGAAGCCGATGCCCTTGGCGCCGGCCCGGGACTCGATGATCTTCTCCAGGCCCGCGAAGGCACCGCCCACGATGAACAGGACGTTCGTCGTGTCGATCTGGATGAACTCCTGATGCGGGTGCTTGCGTCCGCCCTGCGGCGGCACGGAGGCGGTGGTGCCCTCCAGGATCTTCAGCAGGGCCTGCTGGACGCCCTCACCCGACACGTCCCGGGTGATGGAAGGGTTTTCACTCTTCCGCGCGACCTTGTCGATCTCGTCGATGTAGATGATCCCGGTCTCGGCCTTCTTGACGTCGTAGTCGGCCGCCTGGATCAGCTTCAGCAGGATGTTCTCGACGTCCTCGCCCACGTAGCCGGCCTCCGTCAGCGCGGTGGCGTCGGCGATGGCGAACGGGACGTTCAGCATGCGCGCCAGCGTCTGGGCGAGCAGCGTCTTGCCGGAGCCGGTCGGGCCCAGCAGCAGGATGTTGGACTTCGCCAACTCGATGGCGTCGTCGCGTCCTTGGGCGCCGCCGTTCTCACCGGCCTGGACGCGCTTGTAGTGGTTGTAGACCGCGACGGAGAGCGCCTTCTTGGCCGCCTCCTGGCCCACCACGTACCCCTCGAGGAACTCGTAGATCTCGCGGGGCTTGGGGAGTTCCTCCCAGCGCACCTCGCTGGTCTCCGCGAGTTCTTCCTCGATGATCTCGTTGCAGAGATCGATGCACTCGTCGCAGATGTACACACCGGGGCCTGCGATGAGCTTCTTGACCTGCTTCTGGCTCTTGCCGCAGAACGAGCACTTGAGCAGATCGCCGCCGTCACCGATGCGTGCCACGGTGTGCTTCCCCTTCGCCTGGGAGACGACTGGACACCTGGTCCAGCGTCTCCTGGTGCTGCCTTATGTCCGACGGTACCTTGCCTGGCCCCCCGTTCGGGCCCCCCTTGGCACGGTTCACTTTGACGTGCACGGTGTCATACCGTGCCAAGGGGCGGCAGACGATACAGGATCCGCGTCAGCGGACAGAGCTGTTGTTCATCTTGCGGGTGGAGATGATCTGGTCGATCAGGCCGTACTCCAGCGCGTCCTCGGCGGTGAGGATCTTGTCACGCTCGATGTCCTCGCGGATCTTCTCGATCGACTGGGTGGAGTGCTTGGACAGCATCTCCTCCAGCTGCGAGCGCATCCGCAGGATCTCGTTGGCGGCGATCTCCAGGTCGGACACCTGTCCGCGACCCGTCTCGCTGTACGGCTGGTGGATCAGCACACGCGCGTTGGGCAGCGCCATGCGCTTGCCCGGGGTGCCGGCGGCCAGCAGGACGGCGGCGGCGGAGGCCGCCTGGCCCATGCACACCGTCTGGATGTCCGGCTTCACGAACTGCATCGTGTCGTAGATCGCCGTCAGCGCCGTGAAGGAGCCGCCGGGGCTGTTGATGTAGACCGAGATGTCCCGGTCGGGGTCCATCGACTCCAGGCACAGCAGCTGGGCCATGACGTCGTTGGCGGAGGCGTCGTCGATCTGGACGCCCAGGAAGATCACGCGCTCCTCGAAGAGCTTCGCGTACGGGTCGTACTCGCGGATGCCCTGGGAGGTGCGCTCGACGAAGCGCGGGATGACGTAGCGGGACTCGGCGACGGGGCCGGTGTACTCGGCACTCGCGCGGTCGTAGAGGCCGCTGCCGGGGAAGTCGTTCACGGTGTCTCCTGAAAAGGGTGTGGCGGTGGCTGGGGGCTCAGGGGCGCGCGGGACCTCGGGGACCCGTGCGGGCTGTCAGGAGCCTGCTCCGGTACCGCCACCG
Organism: Streptomyces cadmiisoli; assembly: GCF_003261055.1. NCBI lineage: Bacteria > Bacillati > Actinomycetota > Actinomycetes > Kitasatosporales > Streptomycetaceae > Streptomyces > Streptomyces cadmiisoli. The sequence goes on along the minus strand of NZ_CP030073.1, from coordinate 5,809,022 downwards.
CCCGGCATGCCGGCGGCCGTGGGGATCACGTCGTCGATGAGGCCGTAGTCCTTGGCCTCCTGGGCGTCGAACCAGCGGTCGCGGTCCGAGTCGCGGGTGATCTGCTCGACCGACTGGCCGGTGTGCAGGGAGGTCAGCTCGGCCATGCGCTTCTTGGTGTGCAGCAGCCGCTCGGCGTGGATCTTGATGTCCGAGGCCGAACCGGCCAGGCCGGCGGACGGCTGGTGGATCAGGATCTCCGCGTTCGGCAGGGCGAAGCGCTTGCCGGGGGTGCCGGCGCTGAGCAGGAACTGGCCCATCGAGGCCGCGAGACCCATGGCGATGGTCACCACGTCGTTCTTGATGAACTGCATGGTGTCGTAGATCGCCATGCCCGCCGTGATCGAACCGCCGGGGCTGTTGATGTACAGGTAGATGTCCTTGTCCGGGTCGGCGGCAAGGAGCAGCAGCTGTGCGGTGATCTTGTTCGCGATGTCGTCGTCGACCGGCTGGCCGAGGAAGATGATCCGCTCGTTGAGCAGCCGGTTGTAGACCTGGTCGCCGAGGCCACCACCGATGGAAGGCTCGCCGGCGGCGGAGGGCATCAGATTCGTCACGTATCCACCTGCTCGTCTTACGACGGCGCCGGGCCGTCTCACGTGTTCTGCCGGGGCCGGGACCCTGGCCGGGTCGGCTTCGGGGACTCCCCTGCCCTCGTACTCATGGACCCTAACGCGCGGCTCCCTTCGGGGAATCCCGCGGAGGGACGTGTTCGCCGGGGGCGTAGCGCCGGCGAACGCCACAGGAGGCCGCCACGGCCTCGTGAGGGGCCGTGCGCGGGTCGCCGGCCGCGGGCTCCGCGGCGGCGCGGCACGGCTCGTCACACGGCTGCCCACGCCCCCTGGCGGCGGGCGCCCGCCGCCAGACGAACAGGCCCCGGGGACGCGATCCGTCCCCGGGGCCTGCACTACGTCCTGTACCGCCGGTGGCGTCAGTCCTCGGACTTCTCCGCGGCGGCGTCACCCTCCGTGACCTCGGCGGCGACCTCGGCGGCCGTCTCGGTCTCGTCCTCGTCGTCCAGGTCGACGATCTCGCCGTTGGTGTCCTTCACCGTGGCGGACTCGACGACGACGGCCAGCGCCTTGCCGCGGGCGACCTCGCCGACCAGCAGCGGGACCTGGCCCTGCTCGACGACGGCCTGGGCGAACTGGTCGGGGGACATGCCGGAGGAGGCCGCACGCCGCATGAGGTGCTCGGTGAGCTCCTCCTGGTTGACGTTGAGCTTCTCCTGCTTGACCAGCTCGTCGAGGACGAACTGGGTCTTGATGCCCTTGACCGCGGCCTCGTGGGTCTCGGTCTCGAACTCCTCGGCGGTCTTGCCCTGGAGCTCCAGGTACTTGTCGAGGGTCAGGCCCATCTGGCCGAGCTGGTGGTGCTCGAGGTTGTGCTTGCGGGTGTTGATCTCGTCCTCGAGCAGCTTCTCGGGGACCGGGACCTCGACCAGCTCGAGCAGCTTCTCCAGCACGCGCTCCTGGGCCTGCGTGGCCTGGTCGAACTGCTTCATGTTCTCCAGCCGCTTGCGGCTGTCGGCACGGAGCTCCTCGAGGGTGTCGAACTCGGACGCGAGCTGCGCGAACTCGTCGTCCAGCTCGGGCAGTTCGCGCGCGGCGACCTGGCCGACCTTGACGGTGACCTCGGCCTCACGGCCGGCCGCGGAGCCGCCCTTGAGCTCGGAGGTGAAGGTGGCCTCGCCACCGGCCTCCAGGCCCTTCACGGCGTCGTCGATGCCTTCCAGCAGCTCGCCGGAGCCGATGGTGTAGGAGACGCCCTCGGCGACGCCGTCCTCCAGGACCTCGCCGTCGACCTTGGCCTCCAGGTCGACCGTCACGACGTCGCCGTCCTCGGCGGCGCGCTCGACCGGCGTGGTCGAGGCGAAGCGCTCGCGCAGCTGCTCGACGGACTTGTCGATGTCCTCGTCGGTCACCTCGACGGCGTCGACCTCGACCTCGATGCCGGAGTAGTCCGGGATCTCGATGACCGGGCGGATGTCGACCTCGGCGGTGAAGTTCAGCGTCTCGCCGTCCTTCAGCTCGGTGATGTCGACCTCGGGCTGGCCCAGCACACTGAGCTCGGCCTCGTTGACCGCCTCCGTGTAGAACTTCGGAAGCGCGTCGTTGACGGCCTCCTCCAGCACGGCGCCACGGCCGAACCGCTGGTCGATGACCCGGGCGGGGATCTTGCCCTTGCGGAAGCCCTTCACCGTGACCTGCTGGTTGATCTTCTTGTACGCCGCGTCGAGGCTGTCCTTGAGCTCCTCGAAGGGCACCTCGACAGTGAGCCGAACCCGGGTCGGGTTCAGGTTCTCCACGGCGCTCTTCACGGTTCGGTCTCCTTGTGGCTGACTTCTCGGGTTCTGCCGGGACCCGACGGGCCCGACGGATGTGGCCGCCCGGAGGACTTCAGTGAATGAGACACACGGGCGTGCAGCTTGCATAGTAACGGCAGCAGGTACACGCCCCAAAAGGCGATCACGTGGGGTGACCGGGTGACTGGTCGGGGTGGCGGGATTTGAACCCACGGCCTTCCGCTCCCAAAGCGGACGCGCTACCAAGCTGCGCCACACCCCGTCTGGTGCGACACGTAGGGTACATGCCCGCACGCAGCGGGACTGCCGCATTTACCGACCGCCGCACCCGGTGTCCACGGTCGGCGGAAGGGGGTGTGCGGCCAGGGGGGCCGACCCGCTAGGATGCCTCCTGTGCCGCGGTCACCTGACCTGCGGCGCGCCGTATGCGGGCGTAGCTCAATGGTAGAGCCCCAGTCTTCCAAACTGGCTACGCGGGTTCGATTCCCGTCGCCCGCTCCAGCAGGACTCAGGCCCAGGTCAGAGGGGTTTTCCCCACTGCCTGGGCCTCAGTCGTCCCCGGGCGTCTCCGGGGTCGGGCGAAATGGTCGTGCCCGCACGTGCCCGCGCCCGCGTGCCACCGCCGCCGGTGTCGCGGCCGTGCCGGGCCGCCGAGCCGGGCCGGGCCGTCCTCGGGGTCCGGCGCGCCGGCTCGCCGCACGGGTGGCCGGGGGCATCGCGCGGCGCCGGTTCACCGCACCGGCGGTTCCGGGCAGCACCCCCGCGCCGTTCCCCGCACGGCGTCAGAAGTTGATCGAGTTGATCGTCTCCGCTATCGAGTCGAGGAAGCGGTTGATCGACGGGGCCATGCCGGTCGAGGCGAGGAAGAAACCGAAGAGGATCGCCACGATGGCGGGACCCGCCTTGATCGAGCCCCCTCGCATCATCACCACCAGGATGATCGCCAACAGCAGCACCACTGACAGTGAAATGGCCACAACTGATCACACCCTCGGTCGGTCCGCTCTCCCGGCCGGGGGATGCGAGCCCGCGCACCCCCGCCAGAACCATCGTGCCACCAACACGCCCCCCGTATGCGGCACGTGACGTAACGCCGGGCGCGGACCGGCCACGGCCCCGGCGCCGGGCGCGCCCACCCGCCGTACCCCGCCGGGGAATTCATCGCGGTAATTTCCCCATGAAGCCAACGCGGTCGTAGATATCGCGAATTGCCCGGTATCCATGCCCGGGCGCCCTCATGGGGATGTGTCGACCGTCACTCGGCGGTGTCGCTACTTCGCGCAAAGCGGGGGTAGCCGCGCCCTGAACCAGGAATGACACGGCGAGTTCCGAGCGGGCTCGCGGACGACTTTAGGGTGCCTCAGATGTCCCACCCCCCGGGAGTGCCGAGCCCGCGGACGACGCGGGGCCGGGAGACCGAGCAGCGCGACGCCTTCTTCGACAACGCCAAATATCTGGCGATCGTCCTGGTGGCCGTGGCCCATGCCTGGGAACCGCTGATGGACGACAGCCGGACGCTGGAGGCCGCGTACATGGTCGTGTACGCCTTCCACATGCCGGCGTTCATCATCGTCTCCGGTTACTTCTCGCGCAGTTTCGACATGCGCCCGGACCGGCTCACACGGCTGGTCACCGGTGTCGCCGTGCCGTACGTCCTCTTCGAGACCGCCTATTCCCTCTTCGAGCGGTTCGCCGGGGACGATCCGGGCCAGGAGATCAGCCTGCTGGACCCCTGGTATCTGACCTGGTTCCTGGTCGCGCTGTTCGTCTGGCGGCTCACCACCCCGATCTGGAAACTGGTGCGCCGGCCACTGCCGGTCGCCCTCGGTGTCGCCGTGCTGGCCTCCCTCACCCCGGGCATCGGCGACGACCTCGACCTCCAGCGGGTGCTCCAGTTCCTGCCGTTCTTCGTGCTGGGCCTGTGCATGAAGCCGGAGCACTTCCGGACGGTCCGCCGGCGTTCGGTGCGGATCCTGGCCGTGCCGGTGTTCGCGACGGCGGGACTCGTCGGCTGGTGGGCGGTGCCGCGGATGAACACCGGGTGGTTCTACCACCGGGACTCCGCGCAGGAACTGGGCGGTCCCTGGTGGAGCGGGCCGGTCATGCTGCTCGCGCTGTTCGGCTGCTCGCTGCTGCTGACCGCGTGCTTCTTCGCCTGGGTGCCGGGCCGTCAGCAGTGCTTCACGGCACTGGGCGCGGGCACGCTGTACGGCTATCTGCTGCACGGCTTCCTGGTCAAGGCCGGCGACTACGGCGGCTGGTTCGAGGCCGCCTGGCTGCGCGAGCCGTACGGCGCACTCCTGGTGAGCGTCCTTGCCGCGGCGGCCGTCACGCTGCTGTGCACCGGGCCCGTCCGGCGGGTCTTCCGGTTCGCGATGGAGCCGAGGATGGCGTGGGCCTTCAAGCGGGACGCGGCCGAAGTGGCGCGCGATCGGGAACGGGAGAGCGAGCGGGCGCGGGAGCGGGCGGGCGCCTAGCCGGCGTTCCGGGCGCCCGGCAGGCCGAGGAGGGCGCGCATCCGGGCGTACTTCCCGGCCAGCCGGGTGCGGGTGGCCTCGTCGAGGACGGCGAGGCGGGCCGGGTCCGCGTTGTGGGCGAGGTCCGCCTCCTTGACCAGGAGGGCACCGGGGGTGGCGAGGATACGGGCCGCGTACTCCTGCGGGGCCTCCCCGGCCCGCTTGGTGACCGCGAGCACGATGTCCTTGGTGCGGCGGCTCAGGGCCGCCTCGTGCAACCACCGCTCGGACAGCGCCTCGTCCTCGACGGCGTCGTGCAGCCAGGCCGCCGCGATCTGCTCGTCGTCACCGCCGCGCGCGCGGACGCCGTCGGCCACGGCCCGCAGATGTTCGGCGTAGGGGCGGCCGGCCTTGTCGGTCTGGCCCTGGTGCGCGGTGCGGGCGAGGGCCTCTACTTCGGGCAGCGTCAGATGCTGGTCGTCGGTCACGCGTGGAGTGTCTCAGCGCGCGGCCAGCGCCGTGGGGCCGTCCCGGCAGATCAGCAGCAGGGCGCGGTCGTCGTTGACGTCCTTGGCGACCGCTTCGATGAGGTGCCAGGCGGCGCCGTGGAAACCCCCGGCGACATAGCGGTCCGCCTCACCGGTGAGGCGGTCGATGCCCTCGACGATGTCCCGGTCCGAGGTCTCCACCAGTCCGTCCGTGAACAGCATCAGCACGTCACCGGGGCGCAGCGAGCCCTTCACCGGGTCGAACTGGGCGCCCTCGTACACACCGAGCAGCGGGCCCTCGGCGGCCTTCTCCTCCCAGCGGCCGCTGCCCGCGCTGAGCTGGAGCCCCGGCGGATGGCCCGCGGAGTACAGCTCGTAGTCGCCGGAGTCCAGGTCGAGCACCAGGTGGATGGAGGTGGCGAAGCCCTCGTCCCAGTCCTGGCGGAGCAGATAGCCGTTCGCCGCGGGCAGGAAGGCGTGCGGCGGCAGGGAGCCGAGCAGACCCCCGAAGGCCCCCGACAGCAGCAGGGCGCGCGAACCGGCGTCCATGCCCTTGCCGGAGACGTCGGTGAGCACGGCCTCCAGGGTGCGGCCGCCGTTCGTCCGGGCCGCGACGACGAAGTCGCCGGAGAACGACTGGCCGCCGGCCGGCCGCAGCGCCATCTCCCGGTGCCAGCCCTGGGGCAGGTTCGGCAGCTCGCTCTGCACGCGGATCCGTTCGCGCAGGTCGAACAGCATGGTGCCGCCGCGCCGCCACGGCACACCGACCCGGCTGCGGAACTGGGCGATCAGCAGTCCGAAGAATCCGCACGCCGCCACGACCAGCACCACGCCCGGGGTCACCCGCGAGGGGCCCTCGGTGTAGGGGCCGAGCTGTATCGACTCCACGATCAGCGCCGTGGCCGCAGCCGCGTACAGCCCGAGCAGGCTCGCCGGGCGCAGCAGCAGACCGCCGGCGACGATCGGCAGGACCAGCGCGGCCGGGGAGCACCACACCGAGTTGGCGAGCGTGGTGACGGTGATCAGCGGGACGGTCAGCAGCAGTCCGGCCAGCGCGATCCAGTCCGAACCGTCGCCGCGGAAGTAGTCGACGGCGCTTCTGCGCACGCCGACGCGGGCCCGGTGCCACCTCATCCTCAACCGGGCCGCGATCGTGTCGGCCGCCGCGCGCCGCTCCTGTACTGCTGCCATTAGTTCGGGACCCTATCCATCGGACCAGCCGCTCGGCACGGGAGGTCCCACTTGTCCCCCGTCCGGGGTTCGACTCCACAGTGAACTTCACGGAAAGCCGCCGCGCCCCCGTCAGGGAGAAATTCCCTCGCTCGTCCCGCAATGCCCTGGTAGGCATGAGGGCATGGCGAACGACTCGGCGACAGGCCCGGTGACGGAGTTGCGGGTGCTGCGGCAGGACGACTGGGACCCTTGGTACGACACCTTGATCCGCGCTTTCGGCGGGGTGCCGGAATCGACCGAGGAGCGGGAGCTGTGGAACGCGCTCACCGAGGCCGACCGGTCGCTGGGCGCGTGGGACGGCGACAGCTGCGTGGGGACGGCCGGGGCGTTCAGCTTCCGGCTCAGCGTGCCCGGCGGGGCCGTGCTGCCCGTGGCGGGTGTGACGATGGTCGGTGTCTCCGCCACCCACCGGCGGCGCGGAGTGCTGACGGCCATGATGCGGCGGCAGTTGGACGACATCCGCTCCTGGGGCGAGCCGCTGGCGGCGCTCACCGCCTCCGAGCCGGCGATCTACGGCCGGTTCGGCTACGCCGCCGCGACGTTCGGGCTCAGCGCCGAGATCGACACCGGCCGGGTGCGGCTGTCGGTGCCGTCCGGCACCGATGACGTACGGCTGCGGTACGCCGCTCCCGCCGATGTGCTCGACGGGTGCGAGGCGGTCCACGCGCGGCTCGTGCCCGGGCGGCCCGGGATGCTCGCGCGGCAGCCGGGCTGGGAGCGGGTCGGGCTGCTGGACCCGGAGAGCGAGCGGGACGGCGCGTCGCCGCTGCAGTGCGTCGTAGCCGAGCGGGACGGCGAGGTCACGGGGTACGCGCGCTTCCGCGTCAAGCCGGGCTGGGACGTGAGCGGGCACAACGGCACGGTGGTGCTGACGGAGCTGGCCGGGCTCGATCCGCGGACGCGGGCGGCGCTGTGGCGGTTCCTGTTCGGGATCGACCTGACGACGACGCTGTCCGTGCGCGGCAGGCCGGTCGACGACGACTGGCAGTACCTGGTGTCGGACCTGCGGCGCTGCCGGCCGCGGCTGCGCGACTCGCTGTTCGTACGGCTGGTGGACGTGGGGGCCGCGCTGGAGGCACGTACCTACCAGGCGCCGGTGGACGTGGTGTTCGAGGTGACGGACGACTTCTGCCCCTGGAACGCCGGGCGTTGGCGGCTGACCGGGGACGCGAAGGGCGCCTCGTGCACCCGTACCGAGGACGCGCCCGAACTGGCCCTGTCGGTGCGGGAGTTGGGGGCGGCCTATCTGGGCGGGGTGAGCCTGGCCTCACTGGCGGCGGCGGGGCGGGTGCGCGAACTGCGCGGCGGGGCGCTGTCGGAGGCGGCGGTGGCGTTCGGGAGCGCGGTGGCGCCGTGGCTGCCGCACGGGTTCTAGCCGTATTCAGCTGCGTTCAGGTGTGTTCGGGTGCCTCGGTCCGCGGCGTCGAGGGCGCGGCTGACCGGTGGCCGGCCGCGCCGCCGGCCGGCGGGGTCAGTTCCGCTGGCAGGTCGGGCACCAGAAGAGGTTGCGGGCGGCGAGATCGGCGGTGCGGATCTCGCCGCCACAGATGTGGCAGGGCCGGTCGGCCCTGCGGTACACGTACACCTCGCCGCCGTGGTCGTCGACGCGCGGCGGGCGGCCCATGGCCTCGGGGGTGTGTTCCGGGCGGACGGTGTCGATGCGGTTGGTGCGCACGCCCTCCCGCATGAGGGCGACGAGGTCGGTCCAGATCGCGTCCCACTCGGCGGACGTGATGTCCCGGCCGGGGCGGTACGGGTCGATGCCGTGCCGGAAGAGGACCTCCGCGCGGTAGACGTTGCCGACGCCGGCGACGACCTTCTGGTCCATGAGGAGGGCGGCGATCGTCGTACGGCTGCGGGATATGCGGCGGTACGCGGCGGCCGGGTCGGCGTGGTGGTCGGTCCGCAGCGGGTCCGGGCCGAGGCGGGCGTGGACCGCCTGCTTCTCGGTGTCCGTGATCAGGGCGCAGGTCGTGGGGCCGCGCAGGTCGACGTAGGCGGTGGGTCCGGCCAGGCGCAGGCGCACGGTGTCCGTGGGCGGCGGCGCGGGGGTGCGCGGGCCGATGTCGCCGAGGGTGACCTTGCCGAACAGGCCGAGGTGGATGTGGATCCAGTCGGTGTGCTCGGGGGCGGGATCGCGGAAGCCCAGGAAGAGGTGTTTGCCGTGGGCGTCGGCGGTGTGCAGGGGTGAGCCGTCCAGGAGCGCGGCGGCACCGGTGAACTTGCCCTGCGGGCTGGTGACGCGGACGGGGCCGCGGTCGGCGAAGCGGGCGGCGTAGTCCTGGGCCAGGCGGTGGATGGTGTGGCCCTCGGGCACCGTGCGGGTCCTTTCTGTCACCGTCGCGCCTGCGGGTGGGCGGGCAGCGGGGCGCCCCGGTCCGCGCTCGTGTCGGGCGCTCCCCGGGGCGTGCTCGCCCACCCGCCCGGCTCACCCGGGCGGGTGGGGGTGCCCCACGCGGCCCGCCGCGGGGGTTACTGCTGCGGGTGGTGCGGCGGGATCGGCGGGAGGTCGCCGGTGCTCTCGTACGTCGTGAGCATGTCGATACGGCGCTGGTGACGTTCCTCACCCGTGAAGGGGGTGTTCAGGAACGTCTCGACGAACTTGGTCGCCTCGTCCTGCGTGTGCATCCGCGCGCCGACGGCGATCACGTTGGCGTTGTTGTGCTCGCGGCCCAGCGTCGCCGTCTGCTCGCTCCAGGCCAGTACGGCGCGCACGCCCTTCACCTTGTTCGCGGCGATCTGCTCGCCGTTGCCGGAGCCGCCGATCACGATGCCGAGGGACCCGGGGTCCGCGGCCGTGCGCTCCGCGGCGCGCAGGCAGAACGGCGGGTAGTCGTCCTGGGCGTCGTAGATGTGGGGACCGCAGTCGACGGGGTCGTGGCCGGCCGCCCCGAGCCACTCGACGAGGTGGTTCTTGAGTTCGAAGCCGGCATGGTCGGAGCCGAGGTACACGCGCATGGCCACGAGTGTGTCATGGGCCTCTCTCCGTGACCGCGCGGGGTATGCGAACCGGGAATTGTGAGCTGGGCTACAGATCCTCAAGGAAACCTCAAGTAACAATACGGATTCAGAGGTTCCCCTATCTGTTCACCTCCGATTCACTGGACCGATTCGTACAGCCCCCGTTCTTCATTCGCACGGGGAAACAGCTCGACCGGCGCAAAGGAAATTCGTCCCATGACTTCGCAGCCGACCCTGACGAAGCCCGGAAACAGCCCCGGAGCCACCGGCGATCCCGGCAACGGCCTCCAAGCAGGGCTCAAGAACCGTCATCTGTCGATGATCGCCATCGGCGGCGTCATCGGCGCCGGCCTTTTCGTCGGCTCCAGTTCCGGCATCGCCACCGCCGGCCCCGGCATCCTCCTGTCGTACGCACTCGTCGGCACGCTCGTCGTCCTCGTGATGCGGATGCTCGGCGAGATGTCCGCGGCCAACCCGACATCGGGTTCCTTCTCCGCACACGCCGACCGCGCGCTCGGGCCCTGGGCCGGGTTCTCGATCGGCTGGCTCTACTGGTTCTTCTGGGTGGTCGTCCTCGCGGTCGAGGCGACCGCCGGAGCCGCGATCCTCGAAAGCTGGATCCCGGCCGTGCCCCAGTGGGGCTGGGCCCTCATCGTGATGGTGGTGCTGACCGCCACCAACCTCGTCTCCGTCGGCTCCTACGGCGAGTTCGAGTTCTGGTTCGCCGGCATCAAGGTCGTCGCGATCGCCGCGTTCATCGTCATCGGCGGTCTGGCCGTCTTCGGCCTGCTCCCGGGCGTGGACAGCGAACAGGCCGGACTGGCGAACCTGACCGAACACGGCGGCTTCCTGCCCAACGGGCCCGGCGCGATCCTCACGGGTGTGCTGCTCGTCGTCTTCTCCTTCATGGGCAGCGAGATCGCCACGCTGGCCGCCGGCGAGTCCGAGAACCCGCAGCGCGCCGTCACCAAGGCCACCAACAGCATCATCTGGCGTGTCGCCGTCTTCTACCTCGGCTCGATCTTCGTCGTGGTGGCCCTGCTCCCGTGGGACAGCAAGTCGATCGCCGAGGACGGCTCGTACGTCGCCGCCCTGGACTCCCTCGGTATCGCGCACGCCGGCCAGATCATGAACTTCATCGTGCTGACGTCGGTGCTGTCCTGCCTCAACTCCGGCCTCTACACCGCCTCCCGCATGGCCTTCTCGCTCGGCCGGCGCGGTGACGCCCCGAAGTCCTTCGCCCGGACGACCGGCCGCGGCGTGCCCCGGACGGCGATCCTCGTCTCCGTGGTCTTCGGCTTCGTGGCCGTGTTCTTCAACTACAAGTTCCCGGACTCGGTCTTCCTCTTCCTGGTGAACTCCTCGGGTGCCGTGGCGCTGTTCGTCTGGCTCGTCATCTGCTTCTCCCAGCTGCGGATGCGGAAGATCATCCAGCGCGAGGCGCCGGAGAAGCTGGTCGTGCGGATGTGGCTGTACCCGTACCTGACCTGGGCGACGGCCGCGCTGATCGTCTTCGTGCTCGGCTACATGCTGACCGACACCGAGCACGACGGGCGCAAGACCGTGCTGCTGTCGCTGCTGGTCGCCGGCGTGGTGCTGGTGATCGCCGTGGTGCGGCAGCGCGGCCGCCGCGCGGTGACGGACCGGGACCAGGTCCCGGCGGCACGCGACTGACGTACCGCTCGTCCCAGACCCGAAGGGCCCCGTGGCAGCCGCCGCGGGGCCCTTCGGCGTCACAGCACGACGAAGCTCCTCTTCACGTCGTCGTAGACGGCGAGCGCGCGGGACTCGGCGGCCGGCTGGTACCAGGTGTTGATCTGGTACGACTTCCCCTTCGCGTCGAAGCCGAGCAGCCTGGCGTGCCAGGGGACGCCCTCCAGGGTGAAGGTGTACTCCCAGATCACCGCGGGATGGCCGCGGAAGGTCGTCTCCTCCAGCCGGATCTTGCGGTAGTCCCGCCCCTGGCGGGCGTTGCGTTCCGAGGTGCGCCAGGAGTCCATCAGGTCGCCGCGGGCGAGGGAGGACTTCGCCACGAGTTCCTGCGTGCCGTCGGGCGAGGTGTAGTGCACCTCCGCTCCCGTCTTCACGTCCCGCCGCCAGCCCTCGGGCGTCCGCCACGCGAACCCGCCGGCCTCCTCCCGTACGCCGGGCGGCAGGCTCGGGGGCCTGGAGGTGCCCTCGACGGTGGACGACGCGGTGGCGGACGGCGTCCCGGGTTCGCCGCCCGCCCGGCTGCCGTCCGGTGAGCCCAGGGCCGAGGCGAGGACGACGCCGGCCACCGTGCCGGCCGTGACCACGCCCGCGGCGGCGATCAGCGCGACGCGGCGCCGGGTCCGCCGGGTCCGCCGAGGGGTGGACGGGCGGGCGGGGCCGGGCGGTTCGCCGCCCGGAGGGACCCCGGCCGGGTCCGGAGCGGGCCGTTGCTCGGTGACCGCGTCGGCCCGGCCGAGCGAGACACCGGCCCGGCGGGTCCCGCGCGCGGGCGGTACGGCGGTCGCGGTGGGTTCCTCGGGCGGCCCTCCGCCGACCGGCCTCGGGAGGGCCCGGGTGACGGTGTCGGGAGGCGGGACCGAGCGGTCGGGGGATGGGACCGGTGGGGCCTGGGTCGGGACCGAGGCGTCGGGGGGCGGGGCCGGTGGGTTCTGGGTCGGGACTGGTGGAGTCTGGGTCGGTGGGGCCGGTGTCGGGACGGACGGGGCCGACGGATCGCGCGGCGGTGCGGCCGGGCCCGATGCCGTTGCCGACGGGTCCGGAGTCGCGACGGACGGGTCCGACGCCGCGGCCGGTGCGCCCGGGGACGGGACCCACGGGTGCCGGGCAGGGCCCGGAGACTCGGGTGCCGGGGCCGACGACGGCGGTGCCGTGGCCGACGACTCGGGTATCGCCGCCGACGAGTGCGGTGCTGACGCCGACGGGGCCGGGGGCGCGGTCGCCGGGGCCGGGGGCCGGATCGTCGAATCCGCAGCCGGAGGCACGCGCGACGGGTCCACGGGTGGGGTCGGTGCATCCGCCGGCCGGCGTGACGGGTCCGCCGTCGGGGGCGGGATCGGGATCGGGATCGGGGTGACCGTGTGCGGTTCGGGAGGGCGGGGCGCGGGGACCGGGAGCGCGTCGGGTTCCGGCGCCGGGGCCGGGAAGGCGACCGCGTGCAGGGCCGTGCGCAGTTCCTCCAGACCCGGCCGCGCGGCCGGCTCCTTGTCGAGCAGGGCGGCCAGCACATCACTCAACGGGCCTGCCTCGGACGGGAGTTCGGGCTGCTCGTACAGCACGGCGTGCAACGTGGCCAGCGTCGTGTCGCGGGAGAACGGGGACCGCCCGGCCAGCGACGCGCAGAGGGTCGCGCCGAGGGACCACACGTCCGACGGCGGTCCCTGCGGTCGGCCGGAGACCCGCTCGGGGGCCATGTAGTCGGGCGAACCGACCAGCATGCCGACCATGGTGAGCGCCTTGGTGTCCTGGATCGCGGCGATGCCGAAGTCGGTGAGCACGATCCGCCGGGCGCCGTGCTCCACGAGCACGTTGCCGGGCTTGATGTCCCGGTGCAGCACCCCGCGCGCGTGCACCTGGCTCAGCGCCTCCACCAGGCCCAGCCCGATCATGGCCGTCTCCCGCGGTCCGAGCGGGCCGTCCTCGGCCGTGACCCGTTCCAGGGAACGCCCGGCGACCAACTCCATGACGATCCACAGCCGTTCCCCCTCGTCCACGACGTCGTACACGCGCACGACGTTGGGGTGGTCGATCCGGGCGGTGGCCCTGGCTTCGCGCAGAGTGCGTTCGCGGCGGGTGCGGGCGTCCTCCGCGTCCAGACCGTCTATGCGCATTTCCTTGACGGCGACCGGCCGGTCGAGCATTTCGTCGGCGGCTCGCCACACCCGCCCCATTCCCCCCTGGCCGATGCTTTCGACCAACCGATAGCGCCCGGTCACCAGTAACCCTGGAACACCGCCGCTTCGCGTATTCCCCGGCAATTCGCTGCACCCCCTCAACAACGCCTTGATTGAAACACAATGGCCACACTTCAGGCCGTACCAGCATAGTGCGGAGAAATCTTGTGGTACCTCTTCAAGTACTGCGAATTCAGGCGCAGCCAAGGGGGACGAACATGAGTTCTCGTCGTACGACGACCATCACCGGATCACTGGTCGCGGCATCTTTCTCGGCAGTGCTGATCCTTTCCGGCACCGCCGGCGCGGATGATCAGGGACCCGGAAGCAGCAAGGGGGGAAAGGCCGTCGACGAGGCACCGGCGGGGGTGGAGCTGACCACGCTGCTCCCCGAGAAGATCTCGGTCGACAACGGATCGGAAGAAACGGCCATCACCGCCACGGTGAAGAACGAGGGCAGCGCGGACAGCGGGCCGATCAGGCTTCTGGTCGTCGGTTTCGACGGCTTGACGGTCAAGAATGTCCAAGGCTGCTCCCCGATCGCCGAGAAGGACCTGCCCGAAGGTTCCAACAGCGGATTCAGCTGTGCCCTCGACGATCTGGCCGCCGGCGCGTCGAAGTCGTTCGACGTCGACGCCGGCTACGACCTCGGCAGCACCGGAAAGATCTGTCTGCCCGTCCAGAACAGTGACGGGAGCAAGACGTTCTGGCAGCAGGGCCCGGTTCCGTTCGGCACGACGAACCCGTCGCCGAACGCTCCGGCCACCCCCTTGCTGCTCGGTACCGACAACAAGCCCGCGGCGCCGGGCGGCGACGAGCTGCCCCGCACCGGTCCCGGCCGGAACGTCGTGCCGCTCGGCGCGGCGGGCGCGACGCTGCTCGCCGCCGGGGCGGCCGGACTGTGGTGGTCGCGGCGTCCGCGGCCGCGACGGGAGGGGTGACAGGACCGGGTGACCGGCCGGGGTGCGGGACGCCGCGCCCCGGCCGGGGTGCCCCCGGGTGCGGACCGGCGCCCGGGGCACGAAAAAGGGTCCGCCGGACCGAGGGCGACCTCGGTCCGGCGGACCCCTTTCCCGTCGTGTGCGGGGTCAGCGCTTGTCGACCAGCTTCCACACGGCCGGCAGCGCGCCCATCGCCAGGGCGGCCTTGAGGGCGTCGCCGATCAGGAACGGGGTGAGGCCGGCCGCGATGGCGGCGGAGGCGGACATACCGGTGGCGAGGGCCAGGTAGGGGACGCCGACGGCGTAGATGATCGCCTCGCCCAGCAGCATCGCGCCGGCCATCCGCAGCGGGGTGCGGTCGGCGCCGCGGCGGGCCAGAGCGCCGACGGCGGTGGCGGCGAGCAGCAGGCCGATGACGTAGCCGAAGGACGGCGCGGCGGCGCCTGAGCCGCCCTCCGCGAACCACGGCACGCCGACGACGCCGGCGAGCGCGTACAGCGCGAGGGAGAGGAAGCCGCGGCGGGCGCCCAGGGCCGTGCCGACCAGCAGCGCGGCGAAGGTCTGGCCGGTGACCGGCACCGGGGAGCCCGGTACGGGCACGGCGAGCTGGGCCGCCAGGCCGGTGAGTACGGCACCGCCGGCCACCAGGGCGACGTCCCGGACACGGGAGGAGGGGATCAGGTCGGCGAGGACCTGCCCCGGGCGGGCGGGGGCGGCGGCAGCGGTGCTCATGGGGACTCCGCGAGTGAGGGCGGTTCGGGACACCGTGACGCTAACCCAGGGCGACTGAGCCCAACACCGTCACCGCTCGACAAAGGCGGGAGCCGCACTGTGGTGGGCTCCGTACAAAGAGTGGTCGCTACACCCTCGTTGACGTGATGCTGGTCACTGAGGTGGGGACGTATGCGTCACGGGAGGCGGCCGGACGGCAGACTGTAGGTTTCCCCCAACCGCGATCTCCGCTGTTCTGTAAACGGAATCGCACAGTCCGTATCTTCGGTGTCCGCATAGTGAACACCGAGCACCCGCGAGCGAGACAGATGCCCAGACTGTGGGCGTTTTTTCCGCTCTCCCGTACATGTAATGGACGAACCGCGCCCATGACCAGCACCCCTGTCGAGACGCCACCGAAGCAGGAGACGTCTCTCTCCCACGGCCTGAAACAGCGCCACCTGTCGATGATCGCCCTCGGCGGTGTCATCGGGGCCGGCCTGTTCGTAGGCTCCGGCGCCGGCATCGCCGCCGCCGGCCCCTCGATCGTCGTCGCCTACATCCTCTCCGGCGTCCTCGTGATGCTCGTGATGCGGATGCTCGGCGAGATGTCCGCCGCGCATCCCTCCTCGGGCTCCTTCTCCGCGCACGCCGAGCGGGCGATCGGCCCCTGGGCCGGCTTCACCGCGGGCTGGGCGTTCTGGGTCCTGCTCTGCACGGCCGTCGGCCTGGAGGGCATCGGCGCCGCGAAGATCGTCTCCGGCTGGCTGCCGGGCACGCCGGAGTGGGCGTGGGTGGCGCTGTTCATGGTGGTGTTCTGCGGCACGAACCTGGCCGCCGTGAAGAACTTCGGCGAGTTCGAGTTCTGGTTCGCCGCCCTGAAGGTCGGCGCGATCTCGCTGTTCCTGGTGCTCGGCGGGCTCGCGATCGCGGGCGTCCTGCCCGGCACCGACTCCCCCGGCGCGAGCAACCTCGGCGAGTTCCTGCCCGGTGGCGGTGAGGGCCTGGTCATCGGCCTGCTCGCCTCGGTGTTCGCCTACGGCGGCCTGGAGACCGTGACCATCGCGGCGGCCGAGTCCGAGAACCCGGTCAAGGGCGTGGCGACCGCGGTGCGCACCGCGATGTGGCGCATCGCGGTGTTCTACATCGGCTCGATGGCCGTCGTCGTCACCCTCGTCCCGTGGGACTCGCCGGAAGTCGTGGAGAAGGGCCCGTACGTGGCCACCCTCGACCATCTGGACATCCCCGGGGCCGGCCAGCTGATGAACGTGGTCGTGCTGGTCGCGCTGCTGAGCGCGATGAACGCCAACATCTACGGCGCCTCGCGCATCGCCTACTCGCTGGTCGAGCGCGGCCAGGGCCCGAAGGCGCTTGGCCGGGTCTCGGGCGGCGTCCCGCGGACCGCGGTGCTGGCCTCCAGCGTCTTCGGCTTCGGCTGCGTGGTGCTCAGCTACTGGCGTCCGGACGACATCTTCCCCTGGCTGCTGAACATGATCGGCGCGGTCATCCTGGTCGTCTGGTTCTTCATCGCCGTCTCGCAGCTGCGGCTGCGGCGCCGACTGGAGCGCGAGTCGCCGCACAAGCTGGTCGTGCGCATGTGGGCGTTCCCGGTGCTGACGTGGGTCGCGCTGGCCGGCATGGTGGCGATCTTCGTGCTGATGGCCAGGGAGCCCGACACCCGCGTGCAGCTGTACTCCACCGGTGCCATGACGCTCGTCCTGGCCGCGATCGGCTACGCCTGGCAGCGGGCGCGGGCCCGCGGCTGACCGTCGCACCTCACCCGAAGGCCCTCACGTTCCGCACGTGAGGGCCTTTTTGTTGCTAGCGTGTAGTTGCAAGCTCTTTGCAATAAGAGGTTCGGAGGGGAACCGATGCCCGTCTACACGCTGCCTGAACTGCCCTACGACTACTCCGCGCTCGCCCCCGTGATCAGCCCGGAGATCATCGAGCTGCATCACGACAAGCACCACGCCGCGTACGTGAAGGGGGCCAACGACACGCTGGAGCAGCTGGCCGAGGCGCGTGACAAGGAGCAGTGGGGCACGATCAACGGCCTGGAGAAGAACCTGGCCTTCCACCTCTCCGGCCACATCCTGCACTCCGTCTACTGGCAGAACATGGCCGGCGACGGCGGCGGTGAGCCGCTGGCCGCCGACGGCGTGGGCGAGCTGGCGGACGCGATCGCCGAGTCCTTCGGTTCGTTCGCCAACTTCAAGGCCCAGCTGTCCAAGGCTTCCGCCACGACCCAGGGATCGGGCTGGGGCGTACTGGCCCACGAGCCGCTGAGCGGCCGGCTGATCGTCGAGCAGGTCTACGACCACCAGGGCAACGTCGGGCAGGGCGCGACGCCGATCCTCGTCTTCGACGCCTGGGAGCACGCCTTCTACCTTCAGTACCGGAACCAGAAGGTGGACTTCATCGAGGCCATGTGGCAGGTCGTCAACTGGCAGGACGTGGCGCGGCGCCTGACGGCCGCCCGGTCCCGTGCCGATGTGCTGCTGCTGGCGCCGTAGCGGCGCGGCGAGTCGTCCTGCCTCGTGATCGTCTTCTCAACCTTCACCGGGCAGGCGGAGAAAAGGGGCGGCCCCGCGAGGACGTGACTCGCGGGGCCGCCCCCGTTGTGCGCCCGGCGCGCCGGGTCGCCTCCGTGTCGCCCGACCGGGGGGTGCCGGTGGGGCGTATTCCGGGTGATGGTGGCCGGATGCCGAGGGAGATGACGTACTACTGCCACACCTGCGGATCCGACCAACCCCACCGCCAGCCGCGGGACGACCGCGAACGGGACGTCATTCGCGAGCTGGCGCAGAAGCAGAAGCCGAACGCGTTCGTCGACGACTACTGGATCTGCGTCAGCGCCGAACGGGACTGCCGCAACATCCGCTACGCGTGGAGCACCAAGCCCTTCGAGGCGCCCCACAAGATGCCCGAGCCCGAGGAGTGAGGCTCACAGGTTGCTGAAGTCCGGGCCCTTGGTGCGGGTGCGCTTGATCTCGTAGAAGCCGGGGACCGACGCCACCGCCAGGGTGCCGTCCCACAGCCGGGCGGCCTCCTCGCCCTGCGGGGCGGGGGTGACGACCGGGCCGAAGAAGGCGACCTCCTCGCCGTCCGGGCCGGGGACGGAGATGACGGGGGTGCCGACCTCCTGGCCGACCTTGGTGATGCCCTCCTTGTGGGAGGCGCGCAGCTCGGCGTCGAACTCGAAGTCCTGCTGGTCGAAGTAGTCGATCAGGTCCGCGGGCAGACCGGTCTCGGCCAGGGCGCCGACCACGGCCTCCCTGGTCGGGCCCTCGCCGCCGTTGTGGATACGCGTGCCCAGCGCGGTGTACAGCGGGCCGAGGACCTGGTCGCCGTGCTTCTGCCAGGCGGCGGCCACCACCCGGACCGGCTGCCAGGCCTTGGTGGAGAGCATCTCGCGGTATTCCTCGGGCAGCTCGTCCAGCTTGTCCTCGTTGAGTACGGCGAGGCTCATCAGGTGCCAGTGGATCTCGATGTCACGGACCTTCTCCACCTCCAGCACCCAGCGGGAGGTCATCCACGCCCAGGGGCACAGGGGGTCGAACCAGAAGTCGACGCGGGTCTTGCCGGCGGTCGTCGCGGTCTCGGGCATGGCTCTCCTCGGTGTGCGGTCTTTGAACGGCGCAACGTCGCCCGTCCCCCGGCGCATTCCCGGCTGCCCGGCGTCAGGTGCACATGGCAGGATCGGTGCTGTCCAGCCGACACCTCCGCCGCTCTCGGCTCCGTCCGGGCGGGGGAACCATCACCCTGAGGGAGTACCGCCCGTGCCCGGTGAGAATCTGTCCCGCGACGAGGCCCGGGAACGGGCCGCCCTGCTGTCCGTCGACGGGTACGAGGTGTCCCTCGACGTGCGCTCCGCCGTGGGCGCCGACGCCGGGGACGGCGGGCCGCGGACCTTCCGGTCCGTGACCACGATCCGGTTCCGCTGCGCCGAGCCGGGCGCGGCGAGCTTCGCGGACCTGATCGCGCCGAGCGTCACCTCGGTCTGCCTCAACGGCCGCGACCTCGACCCCAGCGAGGTGTTCGACGGCTCCCGGATCCTGCTGGAGGACCTCGCCGCGGACAACGAGCTGATCGTCGACGCCCGGTGCGCCTACTCCCGCACCGGCGAGGGCCTGCACCGCTTCGTCGACCCGGAGGACGGCGAGGTCTACCTCTACACCCAGTACGAGCCGGCCGACTCGCGGCGGGTCTTCGCGAACTTCGAGCAGCCGGACCTGAAGGCGCCCTTCCGCTTCGAGGTGCGGGCACCCGAGGAATGGACGGTGTGGAGCAACGGCGTCGGGCAGCTCGCCGACGGGGTGTGGCGCTTCGCGGAGACCAAGCCGATCTCGACGTACATCACCTGCGTCGTCGCGGGCCCGTACCACTACGTCACCGACAGCTACACGCGCACGTTCGACGACGGCACGACGCTGGAGATCCCCCTCGGCGCCCTGTGCCGCAAGGGCCTCGCGCCGCACTTCGACGCCGAGGACGTCTTCCTGGTCACCAAGCAGGGCCTGGACTTCTTCCACGACCACTTCGACTACCCGTACCCGTTCGGGAAGTACGACCAGGCGTTCGTGCCCGAGTACAACCTCGGCGCGATGGAGAACCCCGGCCTGGTGACCTTCCGGGAGGAGTACATCTTCCGGGGCAAGGTGACACGGGCGTCCTACGAGGCGCGGGCGAACGTCATCCTGCACGAGATGGCACACATGTGGTTCGGCGACCTGGTCACCATGGAGTGGTGGGACGACCTGTGGCTGAAGGAGTCCTTCGCGGACTTCATGGGCGCCTTCTCCCTGGTCGGCGCGACCCGCTTCACCGACGGCTGGATCACCTTCGCCAACCGGCGCAAGGCCTGGGCCTACCGTGCCGACCAGCTCCCCTCCACCCACCCCGTCACGGCCGACATCCGCGACCTCCAGGACGCCAAGCTCAACTTCGACGGCATCACCTACGCCAAGGGCGCCTCGGTGCTCAAGCAGCTGGTGGCCTACGTGGGCCGGGACGCGTTCCTCGAGGGCGCCCGGCGCTACTTCAAGCGGCACGCGTACGGCAACACCCGGCTCGGCGACCTGCTCTCGGTCCTGGAGGAGACCAGCGGCCGGGACATGGGGACCTGGGCGCGGTCCTGGCTCCAGACCGCCGGCGTCAACTCGCTGACCCCGCAGGTCCTGCTGACCCCGCAGGGGACGATCGACGAGCTGGCCGTGGTGCAGGAGGCGCCGGAGTCCCACCCGGAGCTGCGTCCGCACCGTGTGGCGGTCGGGCTGTACCGGCGGACCGCCGGGGGCGCCCTGGAGCGGTACGCGCGCGCCGAGCTGGACGTCGACGGCCCGCGCACCGTCGTCGCGGAGCTGGCCGGCGCCGAGGCGCCCGAGCTGGTCCTGGTCAACGACGACGACCTCACGTACTGCAAGATCCGCTTCGACGAGGGATCGCTCGCCACGCTCCGGGACGCGCTCGGCGACATCAGCGACCCGCTGGCCCGCGCGCTGTGCTGGTCGGCGCTGTGGAACCTGACCCGGGACGCGCTGCTGCCCGCCCGGGACTTCATCGACCTGGTGCTGCGCTTCGGGGGCCGCGAGTCCGACATCGGCGTGCTCCAGATGCTGCACGCCTGGGCGAACTCGGCCCTCGTGCACTACGTGGCGCCCGCCTGGCGGCCGACCGGCGAACGCCTGCTCGCCGAGGGCGCGCTGAGCGAGCTCGGGCTCGCCGGACCGGGCAGCGAGCACCAGCTGGCGTGGGCGCGCTTCTTCGCGGCGGTGGCGTCGCGCGAGGCGGACCTGCGGCTGCTGAAGGGCCTGCTGGACGGCACGGAGAAGATCGACGGGCTGGAGATGGACCAGGAGCTGCGCTGGGCGTTCCTGGAGCCGCTGGCCGCGCACGGGGCGGCCGACGAGAAGTCGCTGGCGGCCGAGCTGGCCCGGGACGACACGGCGTCCGGCAAGCGCCACCAGGTCCGCTGCCTCGCCGCGCGGCCCTCGGCGGCGGTCAAGGCGCAGGCCTGGGCGCAGGTCGTGGAGTCGGAGGCGCTGTCCAACGCGCTGGTCGAGGCGACGATCTCGGGCTTCGCGCAGTCGTCGCAGCGGGATCTGCTCGCGCCGTACGCCGAGAAGTACTTCGCCGCGATCGAGCGGGTGTGGACGCAGCGGTCGATCCAGATCGGCATGGACGTGGTGCGGGGTCTGTTCCCGGCGTACGAGGACTCGCCGGCCACCGTGGCGGCGACGGACGCGTGGCTCACGGCGCACGAGGACGCGGCCCCGGCCCTGCGCAGGCTGGTGCTGGAGGCCCGGGACGACCTGGCGCGGGCGCTGCGCGGTCAGGCGTGCGACGCCGCGGCGGACGAGCGGCCGTGATCCCGGACTGAGCTCCGGTCCGAGCTCGGGCGTGGCCTTCGGCCTCGGCTCGGACCTCAGCTTCGGCCTGAGCTTTGGCCCGAGCTTTGGCCATCCGTAACCGTTACGGAATTCAGGCAATAGCAGCCGTAACCCTGGTCCGCACCCGAACGGACCAGGGGCTTTCGGCATCCGAACACGCGTACTTTAGTTCCGCCTTGTCTGCATTTGTCGACGGGCGTGTAACAGCGGTTAAGGGACGGATCCGACCCGGGAATCCCGGGTTCATGAACCACAACACCCCGCTCTCCCCCCGCCCCCTCCGCCACCTGTCCGAGGTCCACTGCCGGGTCATGACGGCGGCCCGGCTCCGCTCGCACGGCGTCCCCGCCGCGGACACCGCGGAGCAGTGCCGCCCCGGCGGCGCCTGGCAGCAGATCCTCCCCGGCGTGTTCCTGCTCCACCCCGGCCCCCCGACCAGCGAGGAGCGGCTGCACGCGGTGCTGATGTACGCGGCCCGCGAGACGGCGCCGGGGGTGCCGGGGGTGCCCTCCCAGCCCGGCGCGGGCGGCGGGCACCGCCCGGTGTACGCGGAGGCGATGATCACCGGCCTCGCGGCGCTGAACCTGCACGGCTTCGCGTCGGCTCCCCCGCTGCCGTCCCTGGACCGCATCGACGTCCTGGTCCCCCGGCTGCGGCGGCTGCGCTCCACGGGCTGCGCGCGGATCGTCCGGACGTCCGCCCTGCCCGCTCCCCAGGCGGCCGCGGGCATGCCGGTGGCGCCGGTGCCGCGCGCGCTGGCCGACGCGGTGGCGGGTCTGCTGGACGCCGGGGTGGTGCGCCGGCTGCTCACCGAGGCGGTGCGCGGCGGCCACTGCGAACCGTCGGCGGTCGTGCGGGCGTTGAACCAGGCGAAGCTGCTGAGCCGGCCGCATGTCGTGGACGCCGTGGACTCGCTGCTCGCCGAGGGCCGCGCGATCGCGGAGAACCGCCTGTACCGGATGGTCCGCGAACACGGTCTGCCGGACCCGGTGTGGAACGTGGACCTCCGTCTCCCCGGCGGCCCCCACCTCGGCGGCCTGGACGCGTACTGGCCGGAGCAGGCGGTGGCGGTGGAGCTGGACACCCGCGCGCCCCGCCAGGACGAGGACGCCCTGTGGTCCGAGTACGCCCGCAAGCGCGAACACCTGGAGCGGCTCGGCATCACGGTCGTCCACATCACACCGAAGAAGCTGCGGGAGTCGCTCGAACAGCAGGCGGCGATCGTCCGGACGGCTCTGATGGCCGCGGCCGACCGGGATCCCGCGGCCTATGTCGTGGTGCTGCCCCGGTAGTGACGGACCGGCAGCGGTATCAGGAGGGGAAAGGAGGGGCCGCCGGCGGACCGGCGGCCCCTCCTTGTGCGGACCGGCACCGGCCGGAAAAGGCCCTAGCGCGGATCGCCGCAGAACTCCGCCTCGACGACCGCCTCGCTGTCGCCGGACCAGTCGCCGTTGAAGTTGAACGCCAGCGAGTGCCGGCCGTCCGCCGTGGTGACCGCCTCGGACGAGGAACCATGGATGCCGCCGCCGTGGCCCCAGACCCGGACCCCGCAGCTCAGTTCACGCGCGATGAGGCCGAGGCCGTAGCCGGCACCGGCGAACTCCCGCGTCTCGACGGTGGTCTTCATCGCCTCCAGCTGCCGCGGCGGCAGCAGCCGGCCGCCGAGCAGCGCCCGGTAGAAGCGGTTCAGGTCGGCCGAGTCGGAGATCATCTCACCGGCCGCCGAGGCGAGCGACGGGTTCAGCGTCGTGACGTCGTACGTCGGACCGGTCGGCGTCCGCGCGAGCTTGCTGTAGGCACGGCTGCTCGGCCGCGGAAGGGCGGCCCGGGTGCCGGGGACCGATGTGGCCCGCAGGTGCAGCGGTTCGATGACGCGGTCCCGGATCTCGTCGCCGTACGGGCGTCCCGTGACCGCCTCGATCACCATGCCGGCGAGGACGTAGTTGGTGTTGGAGTACTTCCAGCCGGTGCCCGGCTCGAAGTCCGGCCGGTGCGTCATCGCGACGGCGACGAGCTCGGACGGGGTCACGGTGTCGTAGCGGTGCTCGAGGAAGCCGTCCTTGAGGAGGTACGTGCGGACGAAGTCCTCGTCGTAGGTGTAGTCGGAGATTCCGCTGGTGTGGTTGAGGAGCCGGCGGACGCTGACGGCGCGGCCGTCGTGACCGTTGCCGCGCACCGCCCCGGGCAGCCACTCGTCCACCGTGTCGTCCAGCGCCAGCCGGCCCTCGGCCTCCAACTGGAGGAGCACCGTGGCCACGAAGGTCTTGGTGATGCTGCCCACCCGGTAGCGGTCGGCGGTGGAACGCGGCCGGTCCGTCCGCAGGTCGCCCACGCCCGCGGTGGCCTGCCAGGTGCCGTGCGTGTCCCTCGCCGTCGCCGTGACACCGGG
Source organism: Streptomyces cadmiisoli (assembly GCF_003261055.1). Classification (NCBI taxonomy): domain Bacteria; kingdom Bacillati; phylum Actinomycetota; class Actinomycetes; order Kitasatosporales; family Streptomycetaceae; genus Streptomyces; species Streptomyces cadmiisoli. The sequence goes on along the minus strand of NZ_CP030073.1, from coordinate 5,785,226 downwards.
CACGCCGTCCGCGACCGCGGCCCGCATCGCCGCGCGCGTCGCGACGTGGCCGCCGGAATGCGCCCCGAGCGACGGACCGGTCAGCACGGCGCACAGCGCCACGGCGGTCGCCGTCACCAGCGTCGTACGCATCGGCGTCCGCGCTCGTCCTCGTGCCGTCACGTCAGCCCCCTCCTCGCCCGATCACCGTCGAGCAGATCACAACACGGTCGGAGGAAAGAACCGGGTCGACGGTGTGAAAGTTGCGTGAGGCAGCCCGAGTTGAGTGGATTTCAGCCCTTCTTGAGCACCAGTTCGGTATTGCGGTCGCGGCTGCCGCCGGCCAGGTCGGTGCGGGCTCCGGGGGCGTTGAAGGAGAGTTCCCGGTAGAGCGAGGCGAGGCCGGTCTGGGAGAGATCGGCGAAATCGGTGCGGTGCGGGGCCGCCGACTCGACCAGCGTGGTGAAGACCGACAGGGTGCCGTCCTTGTTGTCGACCAGTTCGATCACCCGGGCGAGCTGCGGGAAGTCGACGTGCGAGGCGGTGGAGATCTCCCAGAAGGAGTGGCCCGCGGCGCTCCGGTGCGCGGTGATCTCGTTGCGGTGGATGTGGCCGTTCACCCACGCGAGGGTGTTGCGGTGCCGGCCCAGCACCTCCAGTACGGCGGCGCCGTCGTGCCTGCCCTCGGCGGGACGGGCCGGGTCGCGGCGCGGGTTGTCCATCGTCCGGCTGGTGTGGTGGCTGAAGACGACGGCGTACGAGTCCCTGTTGGTGCGCAGGGTCTTCTCCAGCCACCTCAGCTGGCCGGTGCCGATGGAGCCCTCGTAGTGCCCGCCGGGGTCGGTGGTGTCCAGGCTGATGCCGATGACGTCGTCGGCGATCCGGAAGCTGTAGTACTGGGTGCCCGCCTCCACGTTGGCCGTCGAGTAGCCGTGGCCGACCGGGCCCGGACCGGTGTACGCGGGGTCGAGGTGGGCGTTGACGTACTCGGCCGGCGTGAAGGGCGCACGGCGCTCGTCCGGGGTGACGGCCCGCAGGTCGCGGGTGTGCGCCTCGAGCAGGTCACGGAACCCGGTGCCCATCGGGTCGGTCGCCTTCTTGATGCTGTCCTGCAGCTTCTTCGCCTCGGCCGCGGGCAGGGCCATCAGCTTCCGGCCGCCGACGGCGAAGTCGGCGAGGTAGGGGTCGCCGTGCCCGTAGCAGCCGAGGGGCAGCGAGTCGTGGTTGCCGACGGTGGAGTACCAGGGCAGGTTGAGGCCGGGGCTCTGGACCTGGCGGACGGCGGCGGCCAGGAAGCCGTCGAGCTGCGGGAAGCCGCGCCGCTTGTCGTCGTCGCGGACGGCGGAGTCGGGCTGCCAGAACTGCCGCAGACCGCTGTTCTGCACACCTTCGTAGCGGCGCATGTCCCCTGAGTCGGGGGTGACGCGGCCGCCGCTGAGGACCGTGAGGTACCACTCCAGCTCGGTACGGGCGTTGTTGTCGGTGTTGTCGCCGGTCGTCATCGCGAAGTGCAGCGGGGCGCCGGTGACGGGACCGCCCCGCAGCGCGTTGACCCGCTCGACGAGCGACACCGCCCCCTGCACCGTGAGCAGTTCCTGGGGCCGCCAGGCGTGGACGTCGGTGGAGCGCAGGAACTCCAGGCGCAGCGGGTGCTGGGCGTCGATGATGTGCAGATCGGTGAGCTGCACGAACGCGGCGAGGGCGGTGCGGCGGTCGGCCCGACCGGCCCGGGGGGCGGCGAGGTCGTCGCGCACGACGCGCCGCCAGCCGGGACCGTCGCCGAGCCTGCGGTAGCCCGACGCGGTGCGCGGCGCGGCGACGCCGGCGAGGGTGGTGCCGCGCTCGTAGGGGGCGAGCGGCGCGGCCGGCGCCCTGCGGGAGGCCGCGACGGGCGCCTCGCCCTCGGCGGCGGGCGCGGCCTGGCTGGCGGTGGGCCGCAGGGCGTAGCCGACCCCGGCGGCGAGGGACACCGCTCCGGCGGCGGCGAGGACCGTGCGGCGGTCGACCGCGAGTGCGGAGGCTGCGGAGCTGGCGACAGAGCGTGTGCGCGACATGGCGCGGTCTCCCCGAGTGCGGAACGCGTCGGCAGTGGTCGCGGACGGTCGCCGTGGGCGGCCCTCCGCTCACTCCGGATCGTTGGCAGCGGGAATGACCTGCGCGTTAATGCGGCCCCAACGGGCAGAACCGATCACGCTACGTGGATCTTGGGCCACCCTGCGCGTCCGCCGCCGCTCGTCGAACGGCCCGGGGACGGTCACTCGGTGTTCATCTGACGGGGTAGCACACCTGCGTCCGGGCTCCGTCCGGGCTCCGTCCGGGCTCCGTCCGGGCTCCGTCCGGGCTCCGTCCGCGCGACGGTTCGGTCCGGCGGCTAGGCCAGGTCGACCCGGCCCGCGGCGGGGCGTTCGCGCCACAGGTGAAGCCCCAGGTCGACCAGCCCGATCCGGCGCAGCGCCGGCACCGCGTCCAGCGCGTGCCACGCGGCCATGTCGGTGGAGCCCCCGATCTCGTGGCGCAGCTCACCGCCGACGACGCTCCCCTCGTAGACGAGGCGTACGCCGTGGTGGTCGGTGGAGCGGCGCAGACGGCTGCCGGGGAACGTGCGGTGCAGGGAGTGCACACCGAGGATGCCGGTCACCTCGATGCGGTAGCCGGTCTCCTCCCGCACCTCACGGACGACGGTGTCGTACGGGTCCTCCCCGTGCTCCATGCCGCCGCCGGGCAGCACCCACTCCGGGGTGCCGTCGGGTGCCGGGGAACGGGCCAGCAGGACCCGGCCGTCACTCACGCACACGGCGTAGGCCGCCACCCTCAGCTTCTTTCGCACGCAGGGACGTTAACCCCTCGGACCGGAAATGCCGACCGGCACCCGAAAAGTTCTGCTCACCCCATGTGTCCCCGATGGCAATCGCGGGTTTTCCCCATTCATCCATCGCGATGCGGTCAAGACTTCCCAAACATCCGCCACTTGCGTAAGGCTGAGCGGTCGTCCGGGACCGGATTCCGGACTGTCTCGTTCCTTCACCGACAAGGGATGCCGATGACCCTCAGCCCACAGAGCGAACCGATATCGGGCGCGAGACGGGTGGCCCGCACAGCCGTGGCCGCCGGTCTTGTGGCCGCGCTCTCCGCGGTCGGGCCGATACCCGCGGCCTTCGCCGCGGAGCAGGCCCCGGCTGCGGCCGATCCGGTCGTGAAGTCCGCCCACGACAAACTCGGTTCCGCCGACGCCGAACTGCTCGCCGAGGCGAAGGCCGACGGCGCCAAGACCGTCACCATGATGGTGGCGACCGCGCCGGGCCGTACCGAGCAGGTCGCCGAGCAGCTCGCCTCGGTCGACGGCGGCATGGTGGGCCGCACGTACGACAAGCTGGGCTACGTCCGCGCGACCGTCCCGACCGGCAAGGCGGACGCGGCCATCGCCGCCGCCGTGAAGCTGTCCTCCGTGCACGGCATCGACCTGCGCGAGGAGATACCCCTCGACGACCCGACGCCGGGCGCGGACCGGGCGAAGGGCGCGAAGTCCGCCGCCACCGGCAGCTACCCGGCCCCCGGCCGCAAGACCCCGGCGAAGAACCCGTACAACCCGTCCTTCGAGACCGGTGCCGTCGACTTCGTCGAGGACAACCCGAAGGCGGACGGCCGCGGCATCACCATCGGCATCCTCGACTCGGGCGTCGACCTCGGCCACCCGGCGCTGCAGAAGACCACGACCGGCGAGCGCAAGATCGTCGACTGGGTGACGGCCACCGACCCGGTCGAGGACGGCGACGGCACGTGGCGGCGGATGCTCACCTCGGTCAGCGGCCCGACGTTCTCCGTCACCACGTCCCTGGGCACCGAGACGTTCAAGGCGCCGCAGGGCACCTACAAGTTCAACTACTTCTCCGAGTCCGCCACCACCGGCGGCGACATGGCCGGTGACCTCAACCGCGACGGCGACACCACCGACGTGTGGGGCGTGCTGTACGACGCGGCCTCGGGCACCGCGCGTGTCGACCTGGACGACGACCTCGACTTCACCGACGAGACCGCGATGAAGCCGTACAAGAACGGCTTCCAGATCGGCTACTTCGGCACCGACAACCCGGCCACCGACGTCGTCGAGCGCATCCCGTTCGTCGTGGAGATCCGCAAGGACGTCGTCTACAACGCCGCGGGCGCGAAGGCCGACTACGTCAGCATCGGCGTCATCGAGGGCTCCCACGGCACCCACGTCGCCGGCATCACCGCCGCGAACAGCCTGTTCGGCGGCAAGATGAACGGTGCCGCGCCCGGGGCCAAGCTGGTCTCCTCGCGCGCCTGCACCTGGTCCGGCGGCTGCACCAACGTGGCGCTCACCGAGGGCATGATCGACCTCGTCGTCAACCGCGGCGTCGACATCGTCAACATGTCGATCGGCGGTCTGCCGGCCCTGAACGACGGCGACAACGCGCGCGCCGAGCTGTACACCCGCCTGATCGACGAGTACGGCGTCCAGCTGGTGATCTCCGCCGGCAACTCCGGTCCCGGCGCCAACACCATCGGCGACCCGTCCCTGGCGGACAAGGTGATCTCGGTCGGCGCGACCATCTCCAACGAGACCTGGGCCGCCAACTACGGCTCCAGGGTGGAGAAGCGGTACGCGATGATGCCGTTCTCCTCGCGCGGCCCGCGGGAGGACGGCGGCTTCACGCCGACGCTGTCCGCGCCCGGCGCCGCGATCAACACCACGCAGACCTGGTCCGCCGGCGGCCCGGTCGCCGAGGCCGGCTACACCCTGCCGCCCGGCTACTCGATGCTCCAGGGCACCTCGATGGCCTCCCCGCAGGCGGCCGGCGCCTCGGCGCTGCTGCTGTCCGCCGCGAAGCAGCGCGGCATCGACCTCACCCCGGCCACCCTGCGCACGGCGCTCTCCTCGACCGCCGACCACATCAAGGGCGTTCAGGCCTATGAAGAGGGCGCGGGCCTGATCGACATCGAGGACGCCTGGGACGCGATCCGCGACGGCGCGACCGCCCACGACTACACGGTCGAGGCGCCGGTCGACACCGCGATCGACCAGTTCCTGAAGACCCCGGGCTCCGGCACCGGTCTGTACGACCGTGAGGGCGGCCTGAAGGCCGGCCAGAAGAAGACGTACGACGTCACGATCACCCGTACGTCCGGCGCCGCCTCGGCGGTCCGGCACGAGCTGGACTTCGAGAACAACGCCGGTGACACCTTCCGGATCCTCGGCTCCGACGAGGTGCGGCTGCCGCTGAACCGGCCGGTCACCGTCAAGGTCCAGGCCGCGCCGAAGTCGGCCGGTCTCAAGAGCGCGATCCTGGAGGTCGACGACCCGCGTACCGAGGGTGTCGACAAGCAGATCCTCAGCACGGTCGTCGTCTCGGCGCCGCTGAAGTTCACCCACTCCGTGTCGGGCTCGGTGCAGCGCAACAGCAGCACCTCCTACTTCGTGACCGTGCCCGAGGGCGCCAAGTCCCTGGAGGTGGCGATCGGCGGTCTGAAGGACAAGAGCCAGACCCGGTTCATCGCCCTGCACCCGTACGGCGTCCCGGTCGACAACACCTCCACGCCGTTCTGCTACAACAACTACCTCGACGGCAACGGCTGCCGCCCCGACGTGCGCTCGTACGCCGACCCGCAGCCCGGCGTCTGGGAGATCGAGGTCGAGTCGCGCCGTACGTCGCCGCTGCTCGACAACCCGTACAAGGTGGACTTCGCCGTCCTCGGCTCGCCCTTCGCCCCGGAGACCGTGACCGTGCCCGAGGTCAAGGTCGGCACCCCGGCCGCCGTCTCCTGGAAGACGACCAACCGGTACGCCGCGCTCGACGGCAAGGTGGTCGGCGGTCCGCTCGGCTCGTCGAAGAAGACCCGGCCGACCATCGCGCAGAACGACGTCCAGACCACCACGGTCGAGGTGCCCGCGGGCACCACGTCGCTCGACGTCGCGATCGGCAACGTCTCGGACACGGCCGCCGACCTCGACCTGTACGTGTACGACGCGTCGGGCACCGAGGTGGGCTCCGCCGCCGACGGCGACTCGGAGGAGTCCGTCTCCGTCGCCTCCCCCGCCGCCGGTACGTACACGATCGAGGTCGTCGGTTACTCGACCCCGGCCGGTTCCACGGCTTACGACTACCTGGACGCGTTCTACTCGTCCGTGCTCGGCAGTGTGAGCATCGAGGGCTCGCCCTCGGTGAAGCTCGGCACGGGTGACTCGGCCACGGTCTCCGCCAGTGTCACCGCCGCCGCGGCGGCACCCGAGGGACGCGAGTTCTTCGGGCAGGTCCAGCTGCTCAACGCGCGCGGGACGGTCGCGGGCGTGGGCAACGTGAAGATCGGGAAGGTCACGCCGTAACCGGTGAGGACCGAAGGGGGGCGGGCGTCCGTACGGGCGCCCGCCCCTTCCTCATTCGCAGGCCAGGCCCTCCGCCGCGGGCAGGGCGCGGTCCAGTGCCTGCCGCTGGGGCAGGATGTCGCGCTCGCCGATGACCCAGAAGTCCGGGGACCCGGCCCCGCGGCGGATCGCGACCAGGACCTGGTCCCCCTCGGCGAGACCGGCGGTCGTCCGGATCAGGAACGTGACCTCGTCCTCGCTCCCGGCGGGCTTGTAGGAGCGGGTCACGTCCAGGGTGATCCGCTCCTCGCGTCCGCCGGGGCCCGGCCGGACGTCCGTCACCTCGCCCTCGGCGACCAGACGGGCGCAGGCGAGGTAGGCCGGGGCACCCAGCGGGCCGACGGACTTGGCGTCGGACCGGCCGCCGCCCCCGGCCGAGGACGCCGCGTCGGCGGAGGAACCCGCGTCGCCGCCACCGCCCTGCGCCAGCAGCCAGCCCAGGCCCACCACCATCGCACCGGCCGCCGCCACACCGACGGCACCGAGGGCCAGGGCGAGGGGCCGGCGTCCGCGCCGGAGCGGGCGCACGGGGACGGGGGCCGGGAGGGGCGTCCCGGCCGGTTCACGTTCGGCCGGTCCGGTCCGTTCAGCCCGTTCGGCCGGTCCGGTCCGCTCAGCCCGTTCGGCCGGTCCGGTCCGCTCAGCCCGCTTCGCCCGTTCGGCCGGTTCGGTCCGCTCGGCCGGTTCAGCCGGTTCGGCCAGCGCCCGTCCGATGATCCCGAGCTGTTCCCGCAGCAGCGCCACGTCCGCCGCCGCGGCCCCGTGCTCGGCCATGAAGGCGGCGTCGGCGCGGGCCTCGTCGGGCAGTGGTTCGCCGGTGATCGCGGCCAGCAGCGCGTCCGGAACGCCGGGTCCGCCGCGGGTGTCGTTCTCGGCGGTCACGTCACACCACCTCGTCCTCGTGCAGGCGGGCGCGCAGGGCCCGTACCGCCGTGTGCAGCCTGCTCTTGACCGTGCCTTCGGGGATGCCCAGCTCCTCGGCGATCCCGCGCACGGGCAGATCGGCGAAGAAGCGCAGCACAAGGACCTGGCGCTGAGCGTCGGGCAGTTCGTCCAGGCCCCGGGCGACGGCCAGCGACAGCACGCTGGTCTCCTCGCCGGAGGGATGCTCCAGCTGGCGCAGGGCGGCCAGCCGCTCGCCGAGCCGCTCCTGGCGGCGCTTGGCCCGGTGCCAGTCCATGGCCAGGTTCGAGGCGACCACCGCCGCCCACGCGGACACGTCCCGCGGCGCCTCGCGTCCGCTCGCCGCCCGCTCCAGCAGCCGCAGGCGGACCTGCTGTACCCCGTCCGGCAGGTCCGCCTGCGGTACCCCGCCGAGCGCGAGCACCGCGCGCACCCGGCGCTCCTGTGCCGCGTCAAGCGGGTCGTCCAGCGGGTCGTCCAGTCCCCCGTCACCCGGGTGTTCTCGGCCGCGGCGGGCCTTTCTGCGCAGCACAGTCACCCCTCCCCTCGCCGCGTTACCCCTATGACGCCGGTGCGGGCCGAAACGTTCGCCTCTTTTTCCGGGGTGCCGGAGGCGGGGAGTCGTACGTCACATCAGCGCCCTGGGCCGGGCCCCGACCAGGTACGGGCCCGGCCCGCCGGTGCCGCGGGAACTGGACGAACGCAGGCACCGGCGCACCGCCTCAGCACGGCTTGCGGTCCGCGGCGCTCTCCGGGCGGATATCTCCGGAACCGGCGTCCGCGGCGCCGGCCGCCGGGTCCCGCGGCCGGGTCACGGAATCGTTCCAGCACTCGGGCAAAGGATTGGACACACGGGCCGGGGTGAGACGCATGATGGAAAAGCGCCGGCCGTCCAGGCGGGCGCACAGCACGTCACGCAGATCAGGTGAGGGAGTCGCCGTGAGGGTCGGAATCGTCGGAGCCACCGGTCAGGTCGGCACGGTCATGCGCAGGATCCTCGCCGAGCGGAACTTCCCGCTGGACGAGCTGCGCCTGTTCGCCTCGGCCCGCTCCGCGGGGACGGTCCTGGACGGCGTGACGGTCGAGGACGCGTCGACGGCCGACTTCACGGGTCTCGACATCGTCCTGTTCTCCGCCGGCGGCGCCACCTCCAAGGCGCTGGCCGAGAAGGTGGCCGCGCAGGGCCCCGTCGTGATCGACAACTCGTCCGCCTGGCGCAAGGACCCGGACGTGCCCCTGGTGGTGTCCGAGGTGAACCCGCACGCCGTCGCGAGCCGCCCCAAGGGCATCATCGCCAACCCGAACTGCACGACGATGGCCGCGATGCCGGTGCTGAGGCCGCTGCACGAGGAGGCCGGGCTCGAGGCCCTGGTCGTCGCCACCTACCAGGCCGTGTCCGGCTCCGGTCTCGCCGGTGTCGACGAGCTGTTCGAGCAGGTCGAGAAGGTCGGAGAGGACGCGCCCAAGCTGACCCACGACGGTGCGGCCGCCGAGTTCCCGGCGCCGAACAAGTACGTCGCGCCGATCGCGTACAACGTGCTGCCGATGGCCGGCTCGATCGTCGACGACGGCCTGAACGAGACCGACGAGGAGCAGAAGCTCCGCCACGAGTCCCGCAAGATCCTGGAGATCCCGGGGCTGAAGGTCTCCGGCACCTGCGTCCGGGTCCCGGTGTTCACCGGCCACTCGCTCCAGATCAACGCCCGTTTCGCCCGTCCGATCAGCGTCGAGCGGGCCAAGGAGCTGCTGGCCGGCGCCCCGGGTGTCGCCCTCACCGAGGTCCCCACGCCGCTGCTGGCCGCCGGCCAGGACCCGTCCTACGTCGGCCGCATCCGCAGCGACGAGACGGTGGACAACGGCCTCGCCCTGTTCGTCTCCAACGACAACCTGCGCAAGGGCGCGGCCCTGAACGCGGTGCAGATCGCGGAGCTGGTGGCGGCGGAGCTCACCGCCTGAGGCGGCGCCTGAGCGCCGGTCCTCAGCCCCTGCGCACCTCGTAGAGGAAACAGCCGTGCTCGACGGCCCGGACGTGGACGAAGGCCACCTCCGGGTCGTCGAACGCGTTCCGGAAGGCCCCCTCGAACTCCTCGGGCGACCCCGTCACGAGCCGGCCGCCCAGGATGCGGCCCTCGGCCGAGTACCGGCGGACCGTGCGGTGGCTGTTGCTGAACGGCAGCCCCTCCCCGGTCGGCACCGGGCAGTCGTCCGCGTGGATGAAGACCGGCCCCACCTCGTCGTACGCCCCCGGATCCGCTCCCGTCGCGGCCGCCCACCGCCGCAGCGGCGCGTACGCGACCAGGGCGATCCGCTCGCCCGGCGCGCTGCGCCGCAGACAGCACCGCAGGGGCGCGCCGCCCTCGTCGTCCGTCCTCGGAACCGTCCCGCGTCCCGCGTCGTCGGCGGTGCGCAACTCCGTCAGGACCTGTGCGGGGACCGGGTGCGCGATGTACGTCGTCATGCGCCCGGACTGCCGCCCGTCCGCCCCGCCCACCGGCGGGTTCTGGACATCGCGTTCCGTGCAGGTCCCGTGGAAGGATGGCGCAACCCACACATAACGAGGAGATGACCGCGTGCCTGGCACAAACCTGACTCGCGAAGAGGCGCAGCAGCGGGCAACGCTGCTCACCGTTGACTCGTACGAGATCGATCTCGACCTCTCCGGCGCGCAGGAGGGCGGCACCTACCGGTCCGCCACCACGGTGCGCTTCGACGTCGCGGAGACCGGCGCGGAGTCCTTCATCGACCTGGTGGCCCCGACCGTCCACGAGGTCACCCTGAACGGCGACACGCTCGACCCCGACGCGGTCTTCAAGGACTCCCGGATCGCGCTGCCCGGCCTGCTGGAGGGACGCAACGTCCTGCGCGTGGTCGCCGACTGCGCCTACACCAACACCGGCGAGGGACTGCACCGGTTCGTCGACCCCGTCGACGAACAGGCGTACCTGTACACCCAGTTCGAGGTGCCGGACGCCCGCCGGGTCTTCGCGTCCTTCGAGCAGCCGGACCTGAAGGCGACCTTCCAGTTCACCGTCCGGGCGCCGGAGGGCTGGACCGTCATCTCCAACTCGCCGACCCCGGAGGCCCAGGACAACGTCTGGGTCTTCGAGCCGACGCCGCGGATCTCGACGTACATCACCGCGCTGATCGTCGGCCCGTACCACTCCGTGCACAGCGTGTACGAGAAGGACGGCCAGAGCGTGCCGCTCGGCATCTACTGCCGTCCCTCGCTCGCCGAGTACCTCGACTCGGACGCCATCTTCGAGGTCACGCGGCAGGGCTTCGAGTGGTTCCAGCAGAAGTTCGACTACGCCTACCCGTTCGAGAAGTACGACCAGCTGTTCGTACCGGAGTTCAACGCGGGCGCGATGGAGAACGCGGGCGCGGTGACCATCCGCGACCAGTACGTCTTCCGCTCGAAGGTGACGGACGCGGCGTACGAGATGCGCGCCGAGACCATCCTGCACGAGCTGGCCCACATGTGGTTCGGCGACCTGGTCACCATGGAGTGGTGGAACGACCTGTGGCTGAACGAGTCGTTCGCCACCTACACGTCGATCGCCTGCCAGGCGTACGCGCCCGGGTCGCGCTGGCCGCACGCGTGGACCACGTTCGCCAACTCCATGAAGACCTGGGCCTACCGGCAGGACCAGCTGCCGTCCACCCACCCGATCATGGCCGAGATCCGCGACCTGGACGACGTCCTGGTCAACTTCGACGGCATCACCTACGCCAAGGGCGCCTCGGTCCTGAAGCAGCTGGTCGCCTACGTCGGCATGGACGAGTTCTTCCGCGGCGTGCAGGCCTACTTCAAGCGCCACGCGTACGGCAACACGCGTCTGGCCGACCTGCTGGGCGCGCTGGAGGAGACCTCCGGCCGCGACCTGAGCACCTGGTCGAAGAAGTGGCTGGAGACCGCCGGCATCAACATCCTGCGCCCGGAGATCGAGACGGACGCCGACGGGGTGATCACGTCCTTCGCGATCCGCCAGGAGGCGCCCGCCCTGCCCGCCGGTGCCAAGGGCGAGCCCACGCTCCGCCCGCACCGCATCGCGGTCGGCCTGTACGACGTCGACGCGGCCACCGGCAAGCTGGTGCGGGCCGACCACGACGGGCGGATCGAGCTGGACGTCGACGGTGAGCTGACCGCCGTGGCGCAGCTGGTCGGCCGCCGGCGCCCGGCGGTGGTCCTGCTCAACGACGACGACCTGTCGTACGCCAAGGTCCGCCTGGACGAGCAGTCGCTGGCGTTCGTCACCGAGCACCTGGGCGACTTCGCCTCGTCGCTGCCGCGCGCGCTGTGCTGGGCGTCGGCGTGGGACATGACGCGCGACGCCGAGCTGCCCACCCGCGACTACCTCTCCCTGGTGCTGTCCGGCATCGCCAAGGAGTCCGACATCGGTGTGGTGCAGTCGCTCCAGCGGCAGGTGAAGCTGGCGCTGGACCTGTACGCCGCCCCGGCCGCCCGCGAGGCGCTGCTGACCCGCTGGACCGACGCCACGCTCGCGCACCTGCGGTCCGCCGAGGCGGGCAGCGACCACCAGCTGGCCTGGGCGCGGGCGTTCGCGGCGACCGCGCGCACCCCCGAGCAGCTGGACCTGCTGGAGGCGCTGCTGGACGGCTCGCAGACCGTCGAGGGCCTGGTCGTCGACACGGAGCTGCGGTGGGCGCTCGTGCAGCGGCTCGCGGCCGTCGGCCGCTTCGACGAGGCGGAGATCGCCGCCGAGTACGAGCGGGACCGGACGGCGGCCGGTGAGCGGCACGCCGCGACCGCCCGCGCCGCCCGGCCCACCTCGGAGGCGAAGGCGGAGGCCTGGGCGTCGGTGGTGGACTCCGACAAGCTGCCGAACGCCGTGCAGGAGGCGGTCATCGCCGGTTTCGTCCAGACGGACCAGCGTGAGCTGCTCGCCGAGTACACCGACAAGTACTTCGAGTCGGTCAAGGGCGTGTGGGACTCCCGCTCGCACGAGATGGCGCAGCAGATCGCGATCGGCCTGTACCCGGCGATCCAGGTGTCGGAGGAGACCCTCCGCAAGACCGACGCCTGGTTCTCCTCCGCCGAGCCGAACGCGGCCCTGCGCCGCCTCGTCTCGGAGTCCCGCTCGGGCATCGAACGCGCTCTGAAGGCGCAGGCGGCGGACGCCTGACGCACCACGGCGCGGGCGGCCCCTCCCTCGGGGGGCCGCCCGCGCCACGTGCCGCCGTTCGGACCGGGGCCACCGGCCCCCGTGTCCCCCGCTCCGTCCCCGAGAACACGCCAGGGCGCCGGCCTCGCCCACGGACGGCCTCGACGGCTCGTGCGTACGGCGGGGACGGCGCCCTCGGTGAAACGTGCGGTTGTCCGGCTGCGGTCAGGCCCTGGCGCCGGCCTTGGCCTTCACCTTCGGCTCGCGGTCGGACGACCGGTCCAGGACCATCACCAGACCGGCGATGATCGCGAAGATCCCGATCGGGGCAATGACGAACAGGCCCAGCGTCTCGATGACGCTCAGGCCCGTGCCGGGGTCGTCACCGTCGTCGCGGGTGAGCGCGAGCGCGGGGGACGACATGAGCAGCATCATCAGCGTCGTACCGGCAGCCAGGGCGCCGGCGCGCAGGGCGTTCTTCTTGTCCACGGTGCCAAAGTATCTAACGCCCGTGACGGGCGCGCGTCCGGGGTGCCGTACGGGGCCCGCCCGGTGGCCGCTCACCGGGTCCGGCCCTCGCGCAGCACCTCCATCAGCGCCCGCAGCCGCGCCGAGTCCGCCAGTTCCTCCAGCGGCACCGCCCGGCCCGTCGCGTCGGCGATCGGCAGCCGCCAGTTCGGGTACTGGTCCCAGGTCCCGGGCAGGTTCTGCGGGCGCCGGTCGCCGACGGCGTCCGGCAGCCACACGCCGATCATCCGGGCCGGGGTGCGCAGCAGGAAGCGGTGGACGGCCTGGACCTCCGCCTCCTCCTGCGACGTGCCGGGGCCGCCGCCCGTGCCGCGCAGCAGGCCGAGGCGGGTGAGCAGGGCCAGCCACTCCCCGGTGTCCGCCGCCGCCTCGGCCCGCTCCTGGCCGACGTCCCGGGTCGACAGGCCCAGGCGGTCGCGCAGTTCGACGTGTTCGCCGGTGAGGCGGGCCGCGGTGGGCGGCAGGTCGTGGGTGGTGGCGGTGGCCAGGCAGTCGGCGCGCCACCGCTCGGGGGGCAGGGGCCGGCCGTCGCCGTCCCAGTCGCGCTCGAACCACAGCACCGAGGTGCCGAGCACCCCGCGCTCGCGCAGTTGCTCCCGTACGCCGGGCTCGACGGTCCCCAGGTCCTCGCCGATGACGACGGCGCCGGCGCGGGCGGCCTCCAGCACCAGTACGGCGAGCATGGCCTCGGCGTCGTGGCGGACGTACGCGCCCTCGGTGGGCGGCAGGCCGCGCGGCACCCACCACAGCCGGAACAGGCCCATCACATGGTCGATGCGCAGCGCGCCGGCGTAGCGGAACAGTCCGCGCAGCAGGCCGCGGAAGGGCGCGTAGCCCGATTCGGCGAGGCGGTCCGGGCGCCACGGCGGCAGACCCCAGTCCTGGCCGCGGGCGTTGAAGGCGTCGGGCGGGGCGCCCACGGACATCCCGGCGGCGAAGTACCGCTGCTGCGCCCAGGCGTCGGCGCCGCCGGGGTGCACGCCGACCGCCAGGTCGTGCACGATCCCGAGCGGCATGCCCGCCTCGCGGGCGGTGCGCTGGGCGGCGGCCAGTTGGGAGTCGGTGAGCCAGGCGAGGCGCGAGTGGAAGTCGATCCGGTCCGTCAACTCGTCGCGGGCGCGTGCGGTCTGCGGGGAGCGGGGGTCGCGCAGGCCGGCGGGCCACCGCTGCCAGTCCGGGCCGTGCGCCTCGGCCAGGGCGCACCAGGTGGCGTGGTCCTCCAGGTCCCGGCCCTGTTCGGCGAGGTAGTCGCGGTAGGCGGCGCGTCTGCCGGGCCCGAGGGGCACCTCGTGGACGAGTTCCAGTGCCCGGCGTTTCAGGTCCCACACCGCGTCCCGGTCGATGAGCGCGCCCTTGTCGAGGACCGCTTCGCGCAGCCGCGCCGCCTGTTCGGCCAGGGCCCGCACGCGGGCGCGGTCCTGGACGTACGCGAACTCGGGGACGTCCTCGACGCGCAGGTGGACGGGGTCGGGGAAGCGGCGGGAGGAGGGGCGGTAGGGAGAGGGGTCGGTGGGGGCGCCGGGCACACCCGCGTGCAGGGGGTTGACCTGGACGAATCCGGCGCCCAGCGAGCGGCCGGCCCAGGCGGCGAGTTCGGTCAGGTCGCCGGCGTCGCCCATGCCCCAGGAGCGGTGGGACAGCAGGGAGTAGAGCTGGACGAGGAGTCCGTACGAGCGGCCGGCGGGCGCGGGCAGCCGGGGCGGCGCGGCGACGAGGTGGGCCTGCGCGGTGCGGCCGTCGGGGGCGGTGGCGGTCAGGCGGTGCACGCCCGGCGGGAGTTGTCCGGCGGTGGAGCGGGTCTCACCCTGCTCGGTCTCGATCCGCAGCCGGGTGCCGGCGGGCAGCCCGGCGAGGGCGCGCGGCGTGGTGCCGTCCCAGGACACCACGGTGGGCGGCAGTAACCGCTCGCTCAGCGCGCGGCGCCGGTCGGCGAGCGCGGCGCGGGTGGCCTCCGGGTTGCCGGCGTCGACGCCGAGCGCGGCCAGGGTGCGGGTGAGCGCGGTGGCCGAGGCGGTCACCGCGCGGTCGGGCGAGGGGTGGTAGGAGGCGGCGACACCGTGCAGTTCGGCGAGCCGGCGCAGATCCTCGCCGGGGGGTTCCGCGGGGCGGGGTGCGGTCATCTACGGCCTCGTGGAGTCGGCGTCCGGGGCGGCGAGCGGCGGCTCGCTGGTGAGGGGTTCGGCGTCGGGCAGCGGGGGCTCGCTGGTCAGCGGGGCCTGGGCGCACGCTCCCTCGGCGCTGAACACGCACAGGTGGAGTTCGTCGGAGTGGGCGGACGGGGCCGCCGGGCGTTTGGAGTGCTCGGACAGTTCGGGCCAGGGCGAGGGATCGGCCTGATCGGACAGGGCGGTCAGCAGAAGGTGTGCGGATGCGGCCACGGTGGCCTCCTTGTCGGCGGGGCGGGCCGGGGTCGAGCGGCCCGGGGTTCACCGCAGCCCTACCCAGCGAACACGGCGGCAGACGTGGGTGCGACGTACATCGCCCGTCTCGTCACATTCCACGCCCGTGCACTCACACCCAGTTTCCATCAATCGGGACATAACGGCCCCACGCCCGGCCGGATGTGCCGATGAGGCCCGCACGGCCCCGGGCCGAGCCGCGGCGGCGCGGCGTCCGGAATCTCCGCGCCACTTTTTCACCGCAGACTATTCACTCAGTACATGTACTCAGTACATACTGACTCCATGAGCACCCGTCACATCCTGCTCGGCCTGCTCGCCGCGGGTCCCAGCCATGGATACGACCTCAAGCGACGCCACGACGAACGCTTCCCGCAAGCCCGGCCCCTCGCCTACGGGCAGGTGTACACGACCTTGCAGCGCCTGGTCCGCGACGGTCTCGCGGAGATCGACGGCACCGACTCGGACGGCGGCCCGGAACGCACCGTGTACCGCTCCACGGCCGAGGGCCGGGGCGAACTGGCGCACTGGGCCGGGGAGATCACCCCGCCCGCGCCGTTCGTGACGAACGAGATCTTCGCCAAGGTCGTCGTGTCGATCCTGTCCGGCGGCGACGCCGCCGCCTACCTGAGCACCCAGCGCGACGCCCACATGGAGCGCATGCGGCAGCTCACCGCGGTCAAGACCGGCCGGGGCGCCGATCTGACGACCGTGCTCTCGGCGGACTACGCCCTCAACCACCTCGACGCCGACCTCCGTTGGATGAACACCACGGCGGCCCGGCTCACCACCCTGACCGCGGAGGTCGACTCAGCATGAGCAAACCAGTGCCGCTGCTCGCGGCCCGTGACCTCACCAAGGCGCACGGCAGGACCGAGGCCCTGCGCGGGGCCTCGGTCGAACTGCGGGCCGGTGAGATCCTCGCCGTCACCGGGGCCAGCGGCAGCGGGAAGTCGACGCTGCTGCACTGCCTGGCCGGCATCGTCCGGCCGGACGCGGGCTCGGTGACCTACGGCGAGGAACGCCTCGACACCCTCCCCGAGCCGCGGCTGAGCGAGCTCAGGCGCACCGACTTCGGGGTGGTGTTCCAGTTCGGGCAGCTGATCCCCGAGCTGACGGCCCTCGACAACGCGGCGCTGCCGCTGATGCTGGGCGGCGCCGGCCGGAAGGACGCGCAGCAGCGGGCCGGCGAGTGGCTGGAGCGGTTCGGGGTGCGCGGTCAGGGCGATCTGCGGCCGGGCGAGCTGAGCGGCGGACAGGCGCAGCGCGTGGCGCTGGCCCGGGCCCTGGCCACCGGGCCGAAGGTGGTCTTCGCGGACGAGCCGACCGGCGCGCTGGACTCGCTGGCGAGCGAGCAGGTGATGACGGCCCTGGTGCACACGGCCCGCGAGACCGGCACGTCGGTGCTGCTGATCACGCACGACGCCCAGGTCGCGGCGTACGCGGACCGCGAGGTGCGGCTGACCGACGGGACCCTCGCCCCCTCGGAGGTGTCGGCATGAGCGCCGACCTCCGGCTGGCCTGGCTGCTGGTCCGCGGTTCCGGGCGCGGGGAGTGGTGGCGGATCACGCTCACGGCGCTCGGTGCCGCCGTCGCGACCGGCCTCGCGCTGGCCGCCGTCACCCTCGCCTCCCTGCGCGGGCAGTACGGCATCCCCTTCGCCCACGGCCTGCTGAACCAGCCCGGCCAGCGCGCGGGCGTGATCGTGGCGCTGCTGCTCCTGCTGATCCCGGTGTTCGGGTTCCTCGGCCAGTGCGCCCGGATCGGCGCGGTCCACCGCGACCGGCGGCTGGCGGCGCTGCGGCTGGCGGGTGCCACCCCGTGGCAGGTACGGCGGATCGCGGCGGCCGAGACGGGTCCGGCCTGTCTGGTGGGCTCGGCGCTCGCCACGCTCTCCTCGGTGCTGTGGCTGCTGGTGGCGTGGGGGCGGCCGACGGCGCTGGCCGTGGCCGGGATCGCGGTGGTGGCTCTCGCGGTACCGGCGGTCGGGGCCCTGGTGAGCGTGCTGGCGCTGCGCCGGGTGGTCGCCTCTCCGCTCGGCCGTGTGCGCCGGATCCGGCCGCGGTCCCGTCCGGGAGTGCTGCTGCTGTCGACGGCCCTGGCGGTCGTGGCGGTGGCCGTCGCGTCGTGGCTGCTGCTGTCGGACCAGCAGCCGCAGCGCGGGGCCCGCGTGTCGGTGCCCCTGCTGATGTTCGTCGTGCTGATCGTCACGGGGACGTGCGCGCTGTGGCTGGTGGGTGCCACGGCCCGGGTCACCGGCCGGCTGCTGGCCGCCCGCACCGACCGACCGGCGCTGCTGATCGCGGCGGAACGGCTGCGCGACGACCCGTGGGCGGCCGCCCGTACACACGCGGCCCTCCTGCTGGTGACCATGGTCGGCACCGCGTTCGTGGGCATCCGGCGGGCGCTGCTGGAGATCCTGCGCTCGGACCGGCACCGCCACCTGGACGAGGAGGGCCTCGCCTTCTACACCACCGGCATCGACCTGACCGCCGCCGCCATCGGGGTCGCCCTCGTGATCGCGCTCTCGGCCCTGGCGGTCGGCACCGCCGAGTCCCTGGCCACCCGCCGCCTCGCCCTGGCCGCGCAGGCCGCCGCCGGAGTGCCGCGGCCGGTGCTCGGCCGCGCGCTGCTGCTGGAGTCCGCGTTGCCGCTGGCACCCGCGATCCTGCTGGCCGGCGCCGGGGGCATGGCGATCGGCACGTGGTACGCGGGGGTCGCCGGCACGTCAGTGCCGTGGCCGGCGCTGCTGGTGCCGGTGGCGGTGTACGCCGTGTGCCTTCTGGCGGCGGCCACCGCGCTGCCGCTGCTGGGGCGGTCCGTCCGGCCGGGTGAGCTGCGGTACGCCTAGGACCTGCCGCTTCGACCTGCCGTTCCGGCCCGACCGACCCCTGCGACCTGCCGTTCCGGCCGTCGGCGGGCACGGCAGGGCTCCCGCGCGCACCTCGTGCCGAGGTCCTGCGGCGGGCAGGGCCCCGGACAGGCCGGGGCCTGCCCGCGGGACCGGGGTGGACGGGGGTCTCCCCGGACCCGCGGGCCGGCAGGTCCGAGGACATGCGAAAGCCCGGACCGTCAGGCTGAAATGCCGTCGATCCGGGCCAAGGCGTCGTCGGCGCCGTACGGCTGCAAGTACGGCAACCAGCGTGGGTCCCTGTGGCCGGTCCCGATGATGCGCCAGGCCAGGCCGGTGGGTGGGGCGGGTTTGTGGCGCAGCCGCCAGCCGATCTCACCGAGGTGACGGTCGGCCTTGACGTGGTTGCAGCGGCGGCAGGACGCCACCACGTTGTCCCAGACGTGCTTGCCCCCGCGGCTGCGCGGGATGACGTGGTCGACGCTGGTTGCGACGCCACCGCAGTACATGCACCGGCCCCCGTCGCGCGCGAAAAGCGCCCGGCGGGTCAGAGGAACGGGCCCCCGATAGGGAACCCGGACGAATCGCTTGAGCCGGACCACGCTGGGTGCGGGGACTGTGACGGTTGCGCTGTGCAGATAGGCGCCGGACTCCTCGAGGCATACGGCCTTGTTCTCGAGGACGAGGACGAGCGCGCGGCGGAGCGGTACGACGCCGAGCGGCTCGTACGACGCGTTGAGGACCAGGACATGCGGCACGGATGCCTCCTTGTACGCCGGCGGCGCGTGGCTCGCGCCGGGACGATCTGCAGTCAGTCTCCCCTCATGCCTGGTGAATGCGCCACCATGTCCCGGTAACGGGCTGGGAGTGTTTTCGACCACATGCGATTCCTCCCCAGGATCACACCCACTTCATTCCCCCGTCTCCCGCCAGGGCTCGCCCCACCTGCGATTCGTCCGCTGCGTTCCGCCCCAGGGGGGTGCCGCCCGCATCCTGGGCTTCGCAACGAACCGCACACGATGCCCCGATAGTGTGGTGAATCCGCCCGCCCGGTGACCTTCCCGTGACCTTGACCGCCCGCACCGGGGGCGGACCGCTGCACCTGGAGGTACCCATCGTGTCGCCCTTGTCCGTCCTGCCGGCCGCCGATCCGTCGCCGTCGCCGTCCCCCTCGGGGACGGCTCCGTCGGTTCCCTCGCTCCAGGACGCCCAGGAGAGCGCGACGAACGCGGCGAGCTGGATCGAACAGAACTGGTCGACATGGCTCGCGATCGGCCTCAGGGTGCTGCTGATCCTGGTGATCGCGGCCGTACTGAGAGTGGCGGTCCGGCGGGCGATCACCAAGCTGATAGAGCGCATGAACCGCACCGCGCAGGCGGTCGACGGCACGGCGATCGGCGGCCTGCTGGTGAACGTGGAGCGCCGCCGCCAGCGCTCGCAGGCGATCGGCTCCGTACTGCGCTCCGTGGCGAGCTTCCTGATCATGGGCACCGCGGGCCTGATGATCCTGTCGACCTTCCAGATCGACCTGGCGCCCCTGCTGGCGTCCGCGGGTGTCGCCGGTGTCGCGATCGGCTTCGGAGCCCGCAACCTCGTCACGGACTTCCTGTCCGGCGTGTTCATGATCCTCGAGGACCAGTACGGCGTCGGCGACTCGATCGACGCGGGTGTCGCGTCCGGCGAGGTCATCGAGGTGGGCCTGCGGGTGACCAAGCTGCGCGGCGACAACGGCGAGATCTGGTACGTCCGCAACGGCGAGGTCAAGCGCGTCGGCAACCTCTCCCAGGGCTGGGCCACGGCGGGCGTCGACGTCACGGTGCGCCCCTCGGAGGACCTGGACCACGTCAAGGCCGTGCTCGGCGAGGTCGGCGACGCCCTGAGCAAGGAGGACCCCTGGAACGAGATGCTGTGGGGGCCCGTGGAGATCCTGGGCCTGGACAGCGTCCTGCTCGACTCGATGGTCGTCCGCGTCTCCGCCAAGACCATGCCGGGCAAGGCCCTCACCATCGAGCGGGAACTGCGCTGGCGCATCAAGCGCGCCTTCGACCGCGAGGGCATCCGCATCGTGGGCGGCCTGCCCCTCCAGCACGAGGCCGGACCGGACGCCGACCCGACGGCGGCGATGGCGGCCCCGTCGGTGTACGCGAACACGACCTCCCCGCAGTCGGCCGCGGCCTCACCGCTCAGTCCACCGAGCACGACGAAGTAGACCGCGCACCACGAACGCCCCCGCGGGTAACGACTCCGTCGCCCCGGGGGCGTTCGCTCTTGACGCTCCGTTCGCGGCGGGCTTACGTTTCCGCCAACGCCGGATAGGAAACTTTCCTAACAGTGATCGGACGGACCGGACCGTCCGCTCACTGCCGAGCCGAGCGCCCGAAAGGCAGGTGTCGACCCCCATGGCAGGAACCGCCGGTACGCCGGGCACCCCCCGCGTCCTGCGCGCCATGAACGACCGCGCCGCCCTCGATCTGCTCCTGGAGCACGGCCCGCTGTCCCGCACCCGGATCGGCAAACTGACCGGCCTGTCCAAGCCGACCGCCTCGCAGTTGCTGGCCCGGCTGGAGGCCGCCGGGCTGGTGCTGGTGACCGGCACCAGCGAGGGCCGGCCGGGACCCGGCGCCCAGCTGTACGCGGTGAACCCGGCCGCGGCGTACGCCGCCGGGGTCGACGTCACCCCGGAACGGGTCCTCGCCGCCGTCGCCGACGTCACCGGCCGCACGGTCGGCGCCCATGAGGTCCGAACCCCCGGCCGGCGCGCCGCCCGGCCGGTCGTCCAGCAGGTCACCGACGCCCTGGACGGCGCGGTGAAGGCGGCCGGGCTCGCCCGGGACGACGTCCGCCGCCTCGTGATCGGCACCCCGGGCGCCTTCGACCCCAACACGGGCCGGCTGCGCTACGCCTCGCACCTGCCGGGCTGGCACTCCCCCACTCTCCTCGACGAGCTCGCCGCGGCGCTGCCGATGCCGGTCGAGTACGAGAACGACGTCAACCTCGTCGCCGTGGCCGAGCAGCGGCTCGGCGCCGCCCGCGGCCACGGCGACTTCGTACTGCTGTGGAACGAGGGCGGCCTCGGCGCCGCCCTGGTGCTGGGCGGCCGGCTGCACCGCGGCTGGACCGGCGGCGCGGGCGAGGTCGGCTTCCTGCCGGTGCCGGGCACTCCCCTGGTCCGCCAGGTCACCAAGGCCAACAGCGGCGGCTACCAGGAACTCGCCGGCTCCCAGGCGATCCCCCGGCTCGCCCGCGAACTCGGCGTCCCCGACATCCCCGCGGGCCCGTACACCGAGGCCGCCGCCACGCTGCTGGCCCGTGCCGCGCGGACCGACGACGAACCGCACCGCCGTCTGCTGCGCACCTACGCCACGCACCTCGCCACCGGTCTCGCCTCCCTCGTCTCCGTCCTCGACCCCGAACTGGTCGTCCTCAGCGGCACCTCCCTCACCTCCGGCGGTGAGGCGCTGCGCCTGCTCGTCCAGGCCGAGCTGGCGGAACTTGCCGCGGCCCGGCCGCGGCTGGTCGTCGGCGACGTACACGAACAGCCCGTTCTGCGCGGCGCGTTGGAGAGCGCGCTGGCCACCGCACGCGACGAGGTCTTCGACACCTCGCGCTGACCGGCCGTCCGCCACACCGACCCCGCCCTCCG
The DNA here is from genome assembly GCF_003261055.1 of Streptomyces cadmiisoli. NCBI lineage: Bacteria > Bacillati > Actinomycetota > Actinomycetes > Kitasatosporales > Streptomycetaceae > Streptomyces > Streptomyces cadmiisoli. The sequence goes on along the minus strand of NZ_CP030073.1, from coordinate 5,763,418 downwards.
GTCCCGCCCGTCCCTTCCCTTCCCCTCTCCCCTCTCCGTCCCCCTTCCCTTTTCCGGTTCCCTTTCCCTTTCCCTTTCCCTTTCCCTTCCCTGGGAGGCTTCGCCATGCCCGGAACGTCCCGAAAGACTGCCGTCGCGCTCGCCACCTCCGCCTCCATCGCCCTTCTCGCCACGGCCTGCACCGGCCAGTCCGGCTCCGCCGCCGACGACGATCCCTCGAAGCAGACCACCCTCACCTTCTGGCACGCCTGGAGCGCACCCGGCGAGGTCGAGGCGGTGAAGGAACTGATCGCCGGATTCCGGAAGAAGCACCCCAACATCGATGTGAAGGCCGTCGGCAACATGACCGACGACAAGATCAACCAGGCGCTGCGCGCGGGCGGCTCCAACTCCCCCGACGTGATCTCCTCGTTCACCACGAACAACGTCGGGAAGTTCTGCTCGTCCGGCGCGCTCGTCGACCTGGACCCGTTCTTCGAGAAGTCCGGCGTCGACCCGGAGAAGACCTTCCCGAAGGCGATGAACGAGTACACCCGGTTCGAGGGGAACCGCTGCTCGGTACCGCTGCTGGGCGACGCCTACGGCCTCTACTACAACAAGACGGCGTTCGAGCGTGCCGGTGTGCAGAGCCCGCCGAAGACCTGGTCGGAGTTCGAGTCGGTGGCGAAGAAGCTGACCGTCCCCCGGGGGAACTCCTACAAGCAGCTCGGGTTCATGCCGAACTACCACGGCTGGGAGACGACCACCGAGCACTACCTCGGCCAGTTCTCCCCGACGTACTTCGACGACAACGGAAAGTCCCAGGTCGCCGAGGACCCCGCGTTCGAGGCCGCGTTCACCCTCCAGAAGCGGCTCGTCGACGAACTCGGCGGCTACCGGAAGCTGGAGACCTACCGCGCCACGCTCGGCGACGAATGGGGCCCCGAGCACCCCTTCCACACCGGCCAGGTCGCCATGCAGCTCGACGGCGAGTGGCGGCTCGGCATGGCCCTGGAGACCGACCCCGGCTTCGAGATCGGCGTCGCCCCGCTGCCCGTCCCCGACGACCGGGCCGACGAGTACGGCAAGGGCTACATCACCGGCACCATCGCCGGGATCGCGGCCACCAGCCGCAAGCAGAACGCCGCCTGGGAACTCGTGAAGTACATGACCACGGACACGGACGCGGTGGTCGGCTTCTCCAACGCCATCCACAACGTGCCCTCCACCCTCGCGGCCCTGAAGTCCCCGAAGCTGAAGTACGACCCGCGCTTCAAGACGTTCCTGGACATCGCCGCGCACCCGGACTCCACGACCACCCCCGCCTCGGTCAACGGCGGTGTGTACCTCTCGACGATCCAGCAGTTCGGCTACGACTACGAGAGCGGCAAGGAGACCGATCTGAAGGCGGGGCTGGCGAAGACGGCCCGGCAGATCGACACGGACATCGCCCAGGCGAAGTGACGCCGCGTCGATGAGCACCGTCACCCTCGCGTCGAAGCGCCGCAGGTCGGCGCTTCGCACCCTCGCCTTCCTGTCCCCGTGGCTGATCGGCTTCTCGGTCTTCTTCGCCTATCCGCTGCTGTCGACCGTCTACTTCTCCTTCATGCGCTACGACGGGTTCCGGCCGCCGACCTGGAGCGGAACGCAGAACTGGACGTACGTCTTCCAGCACTACCCCCTGTTCTGGCCCGCGCTGCGCAACACCCTGTGGCTGGTCCTGGTCATGGTCGGCCTGCGGGTGGTCTTCGGCCTCGGCGTCGGCATCCTGATCACGAAGATCAGGACGGGCACGGGTGTCTTCCGCACCCTCTTCTACCTCCCCTACCTCGCCCCGCCGGTCGCCGCGACGATGGCGTTCGCCTTCCTCCTCAACCCCGGCACCGGCCCGGTCAACTCGATCCTGGAGAACGCGGGCGTGCCGGCCCCGGCCTGGTTCAACGACCCGGCCTGGTCGAAACCGGCCCTCACCCTGCTCGCGCTGTGGGGCATCGGCGACCTGATGGTCATCTTCATGGCCGCCCTGCTCGACGTGCCGAAGGAGCAGTACGAGGCCGCCGAACTGGACGGCACCTCGCCCTGGCAGCGCTTTCGGTACGTCACGCTGCCGAACATCTCGCCGATCGTGATGTTCGCGGTGGTCACGGGAGTGATCCAGGCGATGCAGTACTACACGCAGCCGCTGGTCGCCGGGAAGGTCGCCTCGGGCGTCATCCAGGGCGCGGGCACGCAGTTCGAACCCGGCTACCCGGAGAAGTCGACCCTCACCCTCCCCCAGCTCGTCTACAACCTCGGCTTCCAGCGCTTCGACTACGGCGCGGCCTGCGTGGTCGCCCTGGTGCTGTTCGCCCTGTCGATGGCGTTCACCGCACTGCTGATGCGGCGCCGCGGCGGCCTCGTCCAGGCAGGTGACCGATGACCCGGACACCCGTCGTACCGGCCGCCCCGGCGGTGAGCGGGCGCGCCGCCCGGCGCCGGGCCGCGCTCGAATGGATCGCGGTCCACTCGCTGGGCATCGCCGCCGCCCTGTTCTTCACGCTCCCCTTCGTGTTCGTCCTGCTGACCTCGCTGATGAGCGACAGCCAGGCCCTCAGCCGGGACCTGATACCCGACACGTGGGAGTGGGACAACTACCGCAGGGTCTTCGACACCCCGGGCTTCCCGACCTGGTGGCGCAACACCCTGCTGTACGCGGGGCTGGGCACCGTGCTGACCGTCGTGTCGTCGATCCCGGTGGCCTACGCGCTGGCCAAGTTCCGCTTCCGCGGCCGCAACCTGTCACTCATGCTGGTGATCTCGATGATGATGCTGCCGCCGCAGGTCGTCGTCATCCCGATGTACCTGTTCTGGGCGAAGCAGCTGGACCTGTCCGGCAGCCTGTGGCCGCTGCTGATACCGATGGCGTTCGGCGACGCGTTCTCCGTCTTCCTGCTGCGCCAGTTCCTGACCACCGTGCCCGACGAGTACCTGGACGCGGCCAGAGTGGACGGCTGCGGCGAACTGCGGACCCTGCTGAGGGTCGTCCTGCCGATGGCGAAACCGGGCATCGCGGCCGTGGCCCTGTTCCAGTTCTTCTACGCCTGGAACGACTACTTCGGACCGCAGATCTACGCCTCGGAGAACCCCGGCGCCTGGACCCTGTCCTACGGACTGGAGTCGTTCAAGGGCGCGCACCACACAGACTGGAACCTCACCATGGCGGCGACCGTACTCGTCATGGCACCCGTGATCCTCGTGTTCTTCTTCGCCCAGAAGGCGTTCGTCGAGGGCGTCACGCTCACCGGAGTGAAGGGCTGACACACCGTATGAAACTCACCGTCGTAGGCGGCGGCTCCACCTACACACCGGAGCTCGTCGACGGCTTCGCCCGCCTCAGGGACACCCTCCCCGTCGAGGAGCTGGTCCTCGTCGACCCGGCGACCGACCGGCTGGACCTGGTGGGCGGCCTGGCCCGCCGTATCTTCGCCCGCCAGGGGCACGACGGGAAGGTCGTCACCACCTCCGACCTGGACGCGGGCGTCGAGGGCGCCGACGCGGTCCTGCTCCAGCTCCGCGTGGGCGGCCAGGCGGCCCGCGAACAGGACGAGACCTGGCCCCTGGAGTGCGGCTGCATCGGCCAGGAGACGACCGGCGCCGGCGGCCTCGCCAAGGCGCTGCGCACCGTCCCGGTCGTCCTCGACATCGCCGAACGTGTCCGGCGCGCCAACCCCGACGCCTGGATCATCGACTTCACCAACCCGGTCGGCATCGTGACGCGCGCGCTGCTGGGCGCCGGGCACAAGGCGGTCGGGCTGTGCAACGTGGCGATCGGCTTCCAGCGGAAGTTCGCCGCGCTGCTGGACGTGGCGCCGGCCGACGTCCACCTGGACCACGTGGGACTCAACCACCTCACGTGGGAGACGGGCGTGCGTCTGGGCGGCCCCGACGGCGAGGACCTGCTGCCCGGTCTGCTCGCGGAGCACGGCGACGCCATCGCCGCGGACGTCCGCCTGCCCCGTCCGCTCCTGGACCGCCTGGGCGTCGTCCCCTCGTACTACCTGCGCTACTTCTACGCGCACGACGAGGTGGTGCGCGAACAGCGCACCAAGCCCTCCCGGGCCGCCGAAGTGGCCGCCATGGAACGGGAACTGCTGAGGATGTACGGCGATCCCGCGCTCGACGAGAAACCGGAACTGCTGGGCAAGCGGGGCGGCGCGTTCTACTCCGAGGCGGCGGTGGACCTGGCGGCGGCGCTGCTCAGCGGCACCGGGAGCCCGTACCAGGTGGTGAACACCCTCAACCGGGGCACGCTGCCCTTCCTGCCGGACGACGCGGTGATCGAGGTGCAGGCGGCCGTCGGCGCCGGGGGCGGCCCCGCACCCCTGCCGGTCGCCCCGGTCGACCCCCTGTACGCGGGCCTGATGGCCGCTGTGACCGCCTACGAGGATCTCGCCCTGGAGGCGGCCCTGCGCGGTGGCCGCGACCGCGTCCTACGGGCGCTGCTCGCCCATCCCCTCATCGGCCAGTACGAGTACGCCGACACCCTCACCGACCAGCTGATCGCACACAACCGGGAGCACCTCGCGTGGGCCTGACCGCAGCAGTCCTCGCCGTCGACGCCGGCAACAGCAAAACCGACGTCGCGGTCGTGGCCGCCGACGGGACCGTGCTCGCCGAGGCCCGCGGCGGGGGTTTCCGGCCGCCGTCGGTGGGCGTCGAGGCGGCGACGAACACCCTGGCGGAGGCCGTGTCCAGGGCCTTCGCGACCGCCGGGGTGACCGGCGTCGGGCATGTGGCGGCGTGTCTGGCCAACGCCGACTTCCCCGTGGAGGAGGAGCAGTTGACGGCCGCCGTGCGGGCACGCGCGTGGGGCACGACCGTCGAGGTGCGCAACGACACGTTCGCGATCCTGCGGGCCGGGGTGTCCGAACCGCGCGGGGTCGCCGTCGTGTGCGGGGCCGGCATCAACTGCGTCGGCATGCGCCCCGACGGGCGCACCGCCCGTTTCCCGGCCGTCGGGCGCATGTCGGGTGACTGGGGCGGCGGCTGGGGGCTGGCCGAGGAGGCCCTCTTCCACGCGGCGCGCGCGGAGGACGGCCGGGGCGGCCCCACCGAACTGGCGCGGACCTTGCCCGCGCACTTCGGCCTGGACTCCATGTACGCCCTCATCGAGGCCCTGCACCTGGAACACGTGCCGCCGCACCGGCGGCACGAACTGGCGCCGGTCCTGTTCGCCACGGCGGCCGCCGGCGACCCGGTCGCCCTGGCCGTCGTCGACCGCCTCGCCGACGAGGTGGTGACCATGGCGACGGTCGCCCTGTCCCGGCTGGACCTGCTGGCGGAGGAGACGCCGGTGCTGCTCGGCGGCAGTGTCCTCGCCGCGCGGCACGCCCGGCTCGACGACCGCATCCGGGAACTGCTGGCCACCCGGGCGCCCAAGGCCGTCGCCCGGGTGGTGACGGCCGGTCCGGTGCTGGGGGCGGCGCTGCTGGGACTGGACCGGATCGGCGCGGGGCCGCGGGTGCAGGCGCGCGTGCGGGCGCACTTCGAGAGGTGAGCGGTCCGCTCCGGTCGGGGGGCGGGCCGACCGGAGCCGAATCGGGGGGAACCGAACCGATTCCACCGGCGTATTCATGGGCAGGGGGTGGTGCGGGACGTCTCGCGTTGTTCCGGAGCGCGTGCCGCACCGCGAATCCGATCAAGATCGAGGCAAGGCCGGTGCGGATGTCGGCCCCGGCAGCGATACTTGCGGCGACGGGTGACCATGGGGGAGGTCAGGAGTGACACAACCGCCGAGGAACAGCACGGCACCACCGGGGCCGGAACCCGAACCGGGCCGCGGCCTGCCCACGATGCCGTCCGTCCCGCCGCAGCCCGGACAGCCCGCGCTGCTCGCGTCGCCCCCCACGCACGCCGGGCACTCCGCTACGGCCCCCGTGTCGCCCGGCCCCGCCGTCGCCCCGCCCCGCCGCACAGCGTTCGCGGAGGGCGTCGACCGGGTGCGCGCCGCGGCGACCACCGAGCCGGGCCGGCTGCGCATCATCGGCGCGGTACTGGCCCTGCTCGTCGTCTCCTTCGGCGCGGTGACCGCCTGGCAGGCCACCGAGCGGGCCTCCGCCGCCGACGACGTCCTGCACAACAGCCAGCCGCTCAGTTCGGCCGCGGCCGACATCTACCGGTCCCTGGCCGACGCCAACACCGCGGCCTCCAGCGGCTTCCTGGCCGGCGGCCAGGAGACGAAGGCGTCCCGCGACCGCTACGAGAAGGACATCCGCACCGCCGCCGCCAAACTCGTCACGGCCGCCAACAACTCCGAGCCGGGCTCACCGTCCGCCGAGACGATCGCCGAGCTGAACCGGCTGCTGCCGGAGTACAAGGGCCTGATCGAGCGCGCCCGCGCCAACAACCGCCAGGGCTATCCGCTCGGCGGCGCGTATCTGCGCTACGCCAACGACACGATGCAGACCGAGATGCTCCCGGCGGCCGAGGAGCTCTACACGTCGGAGAACGCGCGCCTGCGCGGCGACTACGCGAACGCGACGCCCTACCCGTGGGCGGCCATCGCCCTCGGCGTCGTCGTCCTCGCCGCCCTCGCCTGGGCCCAGCACCGCAACTACCGGCGCACGAACCGCCTGCTGAACCACGGCCTGGTCGCCGCCACGGCCGCCACCACCGTGGTGCTGCTCTGGCTCGTCGTCGGCCACGCGGTCGCCCGCGCCGGTCTCAACGACTCCTACGACCACGGCGTCCGCTCCCTGAACGTCCTGCACGACGCGCGTATCGCCTCCCTGAAAGCCCGGGGCAACGAGAACCTCACGCTGGTCAGCCGCGGCGCGGAGACGGTCGAGGTCGAGCCGGGCGAGTTCCAGGACAAGTTCGACGTCGCCTACGAGGAGTCCATGCGGGACCTGTCCGACGGCCTCACCCGGGCGCGCGGCCTCGCCGACGACCGCAGCGGCGAACAGCCGGTGCGGGCCGCGATGGGCAACATGGACGTATGGCAGGAGCGCCACCAGCAGGCCCGCGCCGCCGACGACGCGGGCGACTACCAGGCGGCGCTCGACAAGGTCATCGGCACCCGGAGCGACGAACCGACGGGCGAGTGCTTCGACAACGTCGACGCGAATCTCGACACCGCCCTCCAGCACGAACAGCGCGAGTTCCAGCAGGCCGCGCGTGACGGCCGGGGCGCGATGACCGGACTGCCCCTCGGTGCCGCCGTCCTCGCGGTGCTGGGCGCGGCCGGCGCGGTGCTCGGCATCGGCCGCAGGCTTTCGGAGTACCGGTGAAAGGGGGCGTGACGATGCATGCACGACGTCTTCGGGCCAGCCTGAGGGGCTGGGGCGGCGTGGGCGCGATGGCCGTCGTCTGTGCCCTCGCCGTGGCGTTCGCGCTGCTGCTGCCGCACACCCAGCCGCGCGGCGACGGCAGCACCGGCACCGGTGGCGCGGGCGTGGCCGAGGGGACCCACATCAAGGCGGAGGAGTGCGAGAACCCCGAGGACCGGAGCCTGCCCCCGGGCACCGCGAAGGGCCGCGCCGTGGAGGCCATCGAGAAGCGCGGCTACCTCTCGGTCGGCGTCGACCAGAACAGCTACCGCTGGGGCTACCGCAACCCCAACAGCACGGCGGAGAAGGTCGAGCTGGAGGGCTTCGACATCGACCTCGCCCACCGGATCGCCGAGGACCTGCTCGGCGACCCCGACAAGATCCGCTTCAGGGCGATCCCCACCAACCAGCGCATCCCGGCGATCCAGAACGGGCAGGTGGACATGGTGGTGCGCACCATGACGATCAACTGCGACCGGCTGGAGCAGGTCGCCTTCTCCGCGCCGTACTTCCTCACCGGCCAGCAGGTCCTCGCGCCCACCTCCTCCACCGTCGAGGGCTACGACGAGACGCTGGCCGACCGGCGGGTCTGCTCGGCGGCCGGCTCCACGGCGTACGACAAGCTGGACGCGGACAGGAAGGCCGGCCGGCTGCCCGCCTCCACCGACATCTCCACCACCGTCCCGAACCAGCTCGACTGCCTGGTCCGGCTCCAGCTCGGCGAGGTCGACGCGGTGGTCACGGACGGCGCGCTCGCGGCGAGCCAGGCGGCGCAGGACCCGTCGGTGGAGCTGAAGGGCGACCGCTTCACCACCGAGTACTACGGCGTGGCGATGAAGAGGGACGCCGAGGACCTGGTGCGCCGGGTCAACCGGATACTGGAGGACTACCGCGAGGACGGCGGCTGGCAGGCGTCGTACGACAAGTGGCTGTCCCCCACGATGGGCGACGAGTCGGAGTCGGCGACCCCGCCCCGGCCGACGTACGCATGAGCGGCCGCCGGCCGGCCGGCGGCTGAGGGACGGCCGGCGACTCACAACACGGCAACACACCAGCAACGAGAGGTGATCGATGGGCGTCGCGGGAGCCTCCGGTCCGGTACTGGACCGGGACGAGGTGGACCGTGCGCTGGCGCGGCTCGGCGCGGAGCACGAGGCGATCGAGACCTCGCTCCTGGCCCTTCAGGACCACGCGGGCCGCAGACTCCTCGAAGGCGCCGAGCTGACCGGCACGACCAGGGAGCGCTGGACCGCCGCGGAGGCGTCGATCACCCTGCTGTGGGCGTACTTCGACGCGTACACCGCCGCGATGCGCTCCGCCCGTGAGATCCGCTCCCGTCGCCGCTGGTCCAGCCGGGAGGATCTGCTGGAGCTGACCGAGCTGCTGCGCGGCGAGTCCGTCACGGTCGCCGGCAGCGCCGCGGCCACCGCGAACGCGCCCACCCTGCACGGCGCGGGCAAACTCAGCGAACGGTTCTCGCTGGCCGGGCTCGTGGACCGGATGAACGAGCTGTACGCGACCTCGCTGGACATGGTCGTGGCCGCCGACGCGGTGTGGTCCGCGCTGCCCGCCCGGATCGATCTACTGGCCGCCGAGCTCCAGCGCACCCGCAAGCTCGCCCACTCGGTCGGTGTGCGGCCCGGGGAGCACCCGGCGGGCGACGACCTGGAGCGCATCACGCGCACGCTGACCCGGCTGCGCGAGGAGGTGGTGTCCGACCCGCTGGCGTACTGGCGGCGCACGGAGGGCAGTTCGGCGCCGGGCGGCGGCCGGCCCGACACCACGGTGTACGACCGGGAGGCGCGGGCCCTGGAGGAGGTGCGGCGGGAGATCGACGCCGTGCTGACCGTCCGCCAGGACGCCGAGCAGCGGCTGATCAAGCTCCGGGACGTGCTGTCCCGGGCCGACCGCACGCTCGCCGAGGCGCGCACCGCGCGCGGCGAGGTCCTCGCGAAGATCGCGGCCACGGAGGTGCCGGTCGTCAGCGGACCGCCCACCGTGCTCCAGGAGCAGCTGGCCGCGGCCGCCGAGTACCGCCGGCAGGCCCAGTGGCACCGCCTGTCGCCGCTCCTGGAGTCCCTGGAGCAGAAGGCCGAGGACGAACTGCTGCGCGCCCGTGAGTCGCTGACCGCCGTGACCGCGCCACTGGCGGTCCGCGCGGAGCTGCGCGGCCGTCTCGACGCGTACCGGGCGAAGGTCGCCCGGCACGGTCTCGCCGAGGACGCGCTGCTGATCGAGCGGTACGACGCGGCGCGGCGCATGCTGTGGAGCGCGCCCTGCGATCTGCGGGTCGCCGAGCAGGCCGTGCTGCGCTACCAGTACGCGGCGGCCGAGCTGCTCGGCACCGCCCCGCGCGTCCCGGGGCAGGCCGGACCGCAGGACCGCAGGGGGCCGGGCGCGGTGAGCGACAAGGGGGATGCAGCGAGATGACCGAGACGAGCGCGGAGCAGCGGTCCTGCCAGCGGCCCGGCTGCGAGGGGTCGTACGAGGACGTGGGCGGCGGCGAGTTCTACTGCGACACCTGCGGCCTCGCCCCGGTCGTGGCCTCGAACGGCATGGTGGGTTCGCCCCCCACCGGAGTCACCGGCAACAGGGGTTCGCGCGGATCGGCGGGCAGCGGCAGCTCCCGCTCCGGTTCGCGCAGTTCCCGTACGTCGTCGCAGTCGTCGCAGTCGTCGAAGTCGCGCCGCTCCGTGTCCGGGCGGCTCTCGCGCTCCCTCTCCGGCCGGTCCACGGGCCGCTCGGTGTCGGTGCGCAGCTCGGGCTCCACCGCCGGTTCCTCGGGCCGCGGCCGGCTCGGGGCGGGGCTGGTGCAGGTGCCGCAGGTGCCGCGGCCGGACCCGCGCGCGATGGTGCTGGAGAACCCGGAGGTGCCGGAGCGCAAGCGGTTCTGTTCACGTTCGGACTGCGGGGCGCCGGTGGGCCGCGCGCGCGGCGAGCGCCCGGGGCGCACCGAGGGCTTCTGCACCAAGTGCGGGCATCCGTACTCGTTCGTCCCCAAGCTGAGGTCGGGCGACGTCGTGCACGGCCAGTACGAGGTGGCGGGGTGTCTGGCGCACGGCGGCCTGGGCTGGATCTACCTCGCCGTCGACCGCGCGGTGTCGGACCGCTGGGTGGTGCTCAAGGGCCTGCTCGACACCGGCGACCAGGACGCGATGGCCGCGGCGATCTCCGAGCGGCGGTTCCTCGCCGAGATCGAGCACGCCAACATCGTGCGGATCTACAACTTCGTCGAGCACCTCGACCAGCGCACCGGCTCCCTCGACGGCTACATAGTCATGGAGTACGTCGGCGGCAAGTCCCTCAAGGAGATCGCCAACGCCCGCCGCACCCCGCAGGGCCGGCGCGACCCGCTGCCGGTGGAGCAGGCCTGCGCCTACGGCATCGAGGCGCTGGAGGCCCTCGACCACCTGCACAGCCGCAACCTCCTCTACTGCGACTTCAAGGTCGACAACGCCATCCAGACCGAGGACCAGCTCAAGCTGATCGACATGGGCGCGGTGCGCCGCATGGACGACGACGAGTCGGCGATCTACGGCACGGTCGGCTACCAGGCCCCGGAGGTCGCCGACGTCGGCCCGTCGCTGGCGTCGGACCTCTACACCGTGGGCCGCACCCTGGCCGTCCTCACCTTCGACTTCCAGGGCTACACGAACGTCTACGTCGACTCGCTGCCCGACCCGGACAACATCGAGGTCTTCCGCCGCTACGAGTCCTTCTACCGGCTGCTGGTGCGCGCCACCGACCCCGACCCGGCACGCCGGTTCGCCTCCGCGCAGGAGATGTCGGAGCAGCTGACCGGGGTGCTGCGGGAGGTCGTGTCCCTCCAGTCGGGGCGGGCCCGGCCGTCGCTGTCGACACTGTTCGGCCCGGAACTGCGGGTGACGGACACGGAGTTGTTCCCGCCGCTGGAGGGTGAGGTGTCACGGCTGGGAGCGCGGGCGGAGCGGACCCGGCCGCGGGCCGCCGACCCCGCGGGGACCGCGGCGCCGGGCGGCGCGCCCGCGATCTCCGAGGGCGGCCTGGTCAAACCCGTCGGCACCGGCGCGGCGGCCCTCGCGCTGCCGGTGCCCCGCGTCGACCCGACCGACCCCAACGCCGGTTTCCTCGCGGGCCTGATGGCCACCGCGCCGACCGAGCTGCTCAGCGCCCTCGCCGCGGCGCCCGCCCGGTCGGTCGAGACCCGGCTGCGGCAGATCCGGGCGTGGCTGGAGCACGACGACAGCGCCGCCGCCCTCGATGCGCTGACCGCGCTGGAGGGCGAGCGGCCGGACGACTGGCGGGTGGTCTGGTACCGGGGCGTGGCCGCGCTCGCGACCGGCGACCACGAGGGCGCCGCCCTGGCCTTCGACGCGATCTACGACGCCTTCCCCGGGGAGACGGCGCCCAAGCTGGCGCTCGGCCTGTGCGCGGAGGTGCTGGGCCAGCTGGACAACGCGGCGGAGTACTACCGCCTGGTGTGGACGACCGACCCGAGCTTTGTGAGCGCCGCGTTCGGCCTGGCCCGGGTGCAGCTCGCGACCGGCGACCGGCGCGGCGCCGTACTGACCCTGGAATCGGTGCCGGAGTCGTCGATCCACTACACGGCGGCCCGGGTCGCGGCGGTCCGCGCCCGGCTCCGGCAGCGCACGGCGATCGGCTCCGACGTACCCTTCCAGCAGGATCTGAGCGCCGCCGCGGTTCAGGTGGAGGCGCTGGACGCGTACGGTCTGGATCCGACGCGGCGGGAGCAGTTGGCCACGGAAGTGCTCGGCTGCGCCCTGGACTGGATACTCTCCGGTGGCCAGGGATCCGTCGCCTCCCCGCTCTCGGCCCCGGCCGGGCAAGGGGAGCCCCGTGCCGCCGGGGGACGGACACTGCTCGGCAGTGACCTGGACGAACGGGGCCTGCGCTTCGGCCTGGAGCGTTCGTACCGCACGCTGGCCCGGCTGGCGCGGGGCGGCGAGGAGAGGATCGACCTGGTGGAACGTGCCAACCGTTACCGCCCCCGGACATGGGTGTAGTTGATGTCGCAGATGTCCCAGCAGGCCGCCTTGTCGAGGTGTCCGAGCTGCGAGGAGCCGCTTGAGTCGGGTGACCGTTTCTGCGGCGCGTGCGGATACGACCTGTCCGCCGTGCCGCCGCGGCCGCACGACGGTCCCGCGCCCGCGCCGAACGGCGCGGCGTCGCCCGGTGCCGCGGCCGGCTGGCCGGTCGCCGCCGAACCGGGCGGCTCCGACGCGCCCCCGGCGCTGCACGTGCCCGCCGACATCCAGGGCACGGACTCGGGCGACACGCCCCTGTCCCCGCCCTCCCCGGCGCCGCAGTCACCGTCCCCCGCCGGCGTGCGCTTCGACCGCCCCCGGGAGCCCGAGGAGTACCCGCTCCAGGCCCCGGATCCGCGGGTGCCGGAGCCTCCCGCGCCGGCCGACCCCGTCACGCTGTGCGTGGCGTGCCGCGCGGGCCGTGTCGACGACGACGGCTACTGCGAGAACTGCGGGCACGCCCAGCCGCGCGAACGCGACCACCTGGAGCAGGAGTCCGGTCCGGTCGCCGCGGTCAGCGACCGCGGTCTGCGCCACCACCGCAACGAGGACGCGTTCGGCATCGGCCGCGCCACGCTGCCCGACGGCTCGGGCGCGCTCGTGGCGATCGTCTGCGACGGCGTGTCCTCGGCGACCCGTCCCGACGACGCCTCGCTGGCCGCCTCGCGCACGGCCTGCGACTCGCTGCTGACCGCCCTGCCGCTGGGCACGCATCCGCAGCAGGCGATGCACGAGGCGATCGTCGCCGCCGCCGAGGCGGTCAACGCGCTGGCGCGGGAGCCCGCCACCGCCCGCGAACAAGCCCCGCACCAGAACGCCCCGGCCTGCACCCTGGTCGGCGCCGTCATCACCGCCGGCCTGCTGGTGGTCGGCTGGGTCGGCGACAGCCGTGCCTACTGGGTGCCGGTGGACCGCAGTTCGCCCCCGGCCCGGCTCACCGAGGACGACTCGTGGGCCGCGCAGATGGTCGCCGCGGGCCTGATGAACGAGGCGGAGGCCTACGCCGACGAGCGCGCCCACGCGATCACCGGCTGGCTCGGCGCGGACGCCTACGAGCTGGAACCGCACACGGCTTCCTTCAAGCCGGACCGGCCGGGCGTGGTGCTGGTGTGCACGGACGGCCTGTGGAACTACGCGGAAGCGGCCCAGGAGATGGCGGGTGTCCTGCCGCTCGACGCCGCCGTCCGTCCGCTGCACGCCGCCCGGGTCCTGGTCGGTCACGCCCTGGACGGTGGGGGCCACGACAACGTAACAGTGGCTCTCGTGCCGTTCCCCGCACCGCCGCAGGGGGCAGGATCGGCCTGAGGCCGCACACGGGGAGGGCCTCGACGGACCGGAGGGGACCGGTCCGCCCACCGTCGTCGCCTCACGCCGCGTGGGGCGTTCAAGGGGGAGCCGATAAGGCATGGCGAATTTCTCGAAGTCGAACGTGCCGCAGTTCTCGGTGGAGGTGTACCAGAACGAGTACCTGCCGGAGGAGGGCCGGGAGGTCAACGCGATCGTCACGGTGACCGCGACCGGTGGCGGCACGATCGGCACCGCGGTGTCGGCGCCCCACCTCTACTCACCGGGGCAGGGGCCGTCCGCGGCCGTCGCGATCATGGTCGACTGCTCGGGCTCGATGGACTACCCGCCCACCAAGATGCGCAACGCGCGGGACGCGACGGCCGCCGCCATCGACACCCTGCGCGACGGTGTGCACTTCGCGGTGATCGGCGGCACGCACTTCGCCAAGCAGGTCTACCCGGGCGGCGACCGCCTCGCCGTCGCCGACGCCGCCACCCGGGACCAGGCCAAGCAGGCCCTGCGCAAGCTCAGCGCCGGCGGCGGCACGGCCATCGGGACCTGGCTGCGGCTCGCCGACCGGCTGCTGTCGTCGGCGGACGTCGCCATCCGGCACGGCATCCTGCTCACCGACGGCCGCAACGAGCACGAGTCGGCCGAGGACCTCAAGGCCTCGTTGGACGCGTGCGCGGGGCGTTTCACCTGTGACGCCCGCGGCGTGGGCACCGATTGGGAAGTGAAAGAAGTCACAGCGATCGCCTCCGCGCTGCTCGGCAGCGCCGACATCGTCGCCGACCCGGCCGGACTCTCCGCCGACTTCACGCAGATGATGGAGACGGCGATGGGCAAGGAGGTCGCGGACGTCGCCCTGCGGCTGTGGACCCCGGTCGGCACCACCATCAAGTTCGTCAAGCAAGTGGCGCCCACCGTCGAGGAACTGACCGGCCGGCGCACCGAGGCGGGGCCGCGCGCGGGCGACTATCCCACCGGTTCCTGGGGGGACGAGTCCCGTGATTACCACGTCTGCGTGGAGGTCCCGCCCGCGAACGTCGGCCAGGAGATGCTGGCCGCCCGGGTCTCCCTGGTGATCCCGCAGGCCGGTTCCGGGGCCGCGCAGAACCTCGGCGCCCAGGGTCTGGTGCGCGCCGTGTGGACCGACGACATGGCCGCGTCGACGTCGATCAACCCTCAGGTCGCGCACTACACCGGCCAGGCCGAACTGGCGCAAGCCATTCAACAAGGGTTGGATCTGCGCAAATCGGGAGACATGGATGGAGCAACGGCCAAATTGGGCCGTGCCGTTCAGCTCGCCAGTGCCTCGGGCAACGCGGATACTGCGAAACTGCTTGCGAAGGTGGTGGACGTGGTCGACGCCGCGACAGGTACTGTGCGACTGAAGGCGAAGGTCGAGGAGGCCGACGAGATGACTCTCGAAACCCGGTCCACAAAGACTGTTCGTGTGAAGAAGTGATCCACGGGGTCTCCGCCGGAGACCGCGCCACGCAGCGAGCCCGGCCCCTCGGGGTGGGAGAAATCCGGCCCGACCGGCCGGGAAGGAGAGGGGGAAGCGCCGACATGCCGACCTGCCCGAACGGACACCAGTCGGGTTCCGACGACTGGTGCGAGGTCTGCGGTCACCGCATGGCCGGAGCCGTGCCACCACCCCCTCCGCCGCCGCCCCCGGCGGGCGGCGGATACGGCTTTCCGCCCGGCCCGAACGCCGGGCCGCCCGGCGGACGTCCGCATGCGGCCCCCGAGCTCTGCCCGCAGTGCCGTACGCCCCGTGAGGGCGGTGCGCCGTTCTGCGAGGAGTGCCGGTGGAACTTCCTGACGAACACCGCGACGTCGTACACCCCGGCCGCCCCGCGCCCGTCGGCCGGCGGCGGGGACCCTCGCTTCCAGCGTCCGCCGGGCCCGTCCTACGGCGGCGGCGAGCCGTACGAGTACCAGGGCTCACGGCCCTCGCAGATGAACCGGCCGGCCGAGCCGATCCCGCCGTTCGGCGGCGATCCGGGCGCTCCGTACGGCGGTGAGCGGCCGGGCCCGCCCGGCCCTCCCGGATACGGCGGCGACCCGTCGCGTCCGGTTCCGCCGCCGCCCGGTCCCGGCGCCCCGGGAGGCCCGGGTACGCACCCCGGTGCCCCGCAGGCTTTCCAGCCGGGTCCGCCCGCACCGCCCGGGTTCCCGCAGGAGACCAACCGCCAGCAGCCCGGCGGCCGTCCCTTCGGCGGCGGTGACGACGACTGGGTGATCTCCCCGCCCACCTCCGGCCCCGGCGGCCAGGGTGGCCCCGGTGGTGGTTACGGCTACCCGCAGCCCGGCGGCGCCCAGCCGCCCCGTCCCGGTGCGCCGCAGCGTCCCTCGACCTGGACGGCGACCATCGGCCCGGACCGCGATTACTTCATGGCGATGATGCACCGCTCCGGTCCCGAGGCCGCGGGCCTGAACCTGCCCGCGTACTCCCCCGAGCAGCAGCGCACGCTCTCCGGCAACCAGATCACGATCGGCCGTCGCCGGCACTCCACCGGTGACACCCCCGACATCGATCTCGCGGTGCCGCCGGAGGACCCGGGTGTCTCGCACCAGCACGCGGTGCTGGTGCAGCAGCCGGACGGCAGCTGGGCGGTCGTCGACCAGAACTCCACCAACGGCACCACGGTCAACGGCTCCGAGGACCCGATCCAGCCGTTCGTGCCGGTGCCGCTCCAGGACGGCGACCGGGTGCACGTCGGCGCCTGGACGACGATCACCATCCGCCGGGGCTGAACCGGCGGATCACGGGAGGGGCCACAGGTACGGCCCCTCCGGCTCGTCCAGCCACGCCCAGCCGCGCCCGTCGGCCACGGTGACGCCGTACCGCTCGCGCTGCGGGCGCCCCTCGCCCTCCCACAGCGCGTACGCCTCCAGCGGATCGAGGGTGCCCCCGGTCAGCGCGAGCAGGAACCGGAACAGTTCGTGCTCGCGGCCCCGGCGCGGCACCGCGCCCAGGGACGCCCGCTCGGGCCGGTGCCGGGCACCGCCGCGCAGCGGCACGAAGTAGGCCGGCGTGTGCAGGAAGCGCCCCTCGGCGTGAGTGGCGTCGCGCACCGTCAGCACGACCAGTCCGGTCGCCAGCGGGCTCAGGATCCGGCCCTCGGGTCGGCACTGGACCAGCCAGGCGGGCGGGATCGACGGCAGACCGCAGGTGGCGATGATCCGCTCGAAGGGGGCCCGCGCGGGTACGCCGCGGGCGCCGTCGCCGGTGACCACGACCGGGCGGTGGCCGGCGGCGGACAGATGCCGGCGGGCGGACTCGGTGATCTCGGGGTCCAGGTCGACGGAGGTGACCAGGGAGTCGTCACCGAGGCGGTGGGCGAGCAGCGCCGCGTTGTAGCCGGTGCCGGTGCCGATCTCCAGGACCCGGTGCCCGTCCGCCACCCGCAGCTCGGTCAGCATCAGCGCCATCAGCGACGGCTGGCTGCTGGAGGACACCAGTTCCCCGTCGCGCAGCCGGGTGGCCAGCGGGGTGTCGGCGTAGGCGCCGCGCAGCCAGCGCTCGCGGGCGCCCGCGTCGGCGCTCTCGCCCCAGAGGCGTTCGTGGCCGCCGACGATCCCGACGTAGTAGTAGGGGACGAACACATGGCGCGGCACCGTCTCGAACGCCTCCCGCCACACCGGGTCCTCGGCCCAGGCGCCGCTCGCGTCGATCTCGCGCGCCAGCGCCGCCCGTGCCTCGGCGGCGACGGCTTCCAGGTCCTTGCCCAGCGCGTGCCCGCCCATGGGTCCACTGTGCTGCGCTTCACAGCGGGAGGCGAGCGCCCCGGCCGCGACGCGGCGCGGCGGTGGCCCGATCGGAGCGGTCCTAAGTCTCGAGTCCTCGGTCGCCCCGTCTGAGAGCATGGACGGTGTGAATGAGATTCGGCGCGGCACGCTTCAGGAGCAGACCTTCTACGAGCAGGTCGGCGGGGAGGAGACCTTCCGCCGCCTGGTCCACCGTTTCTACCAGGGGGTCGCGGAGGACCCGCTGCTGCGGGAGATGTACCCCGAGGAGGACCTGGGCCCCGCCGAGGAGCGCTTCCGGCTGTTCCTGATCCAGTACTGGGGCGGTCCCTCCACCTACGGCGAGAACCGCGGCCACCCGCGGCTGCGGATGCGGCACGCCCCGTTCGCGGTGGACCGTGCCGCGCACGACGCGTGGCTGAAGCACATGCGGGTGGCCGTCGACGAGCTGGAGCTGTCCGAGGAGCACGACCGGACGCTGTGGAACTACCTGACGTACGCGGCGGCCTCGATGGTGAACACCGCGGGCTGACCCGCGGCGACCGCCGAGTCTCACATTCCGGTCGCCTGACACCGATTTCCGGTCACAATCCGGTCAAGCTCGATCCACAAGCGCTTACCCGTGGGCGTCGCCTCTGCCAACATCGCCAAGAGGTCTGGACAACGGTCGGGGGGCCGGATGGCGGGGGTCGCGGGATTCGTCGTACTGCGTGCGCGGGCACACCGCCTGCTCCTCACGGCGGCCCTGCTGACGGTCCTGCTCACCACCGCCGTCCTCACCACGCTCACCGCGTACTCGGGCGCGATCGGTGACGCGGCGCTGCGCCACTCCCTCCAGGACACCCGCAACGCCGCCGACACCGCGCTGATCGTCAAGGCCGACGTCCCCGCCGACGGCCGCGCGAAGGCCGACTCGGTCGTACGGGACGGGGCCCGGAAGGTCTTCGACGGGCTGCCGGTGACCGTACGGACCTATCTGCGGTCGGGGCCGTACGCCCTGCCGGGCGCGCTGCGGCCCGAGGACGAGCGGTCGGCGCCGGACGCGGACCCGGACCTGACCTACCTCGCCGCGCTGGAGAGCGGCCAGGTGCGGATCACCGAGGGCCGGGCGCCGCGCGCCACCGCCGGCACCGTGGAGGCGGCCGTACCCGCCACCGTCGCCCGGAGTCTCGGCCTGGCCCCCGGGGACCGCCTCACCCTCGTCGACCGCCTCGGCGGCCCGGACGCCCGCGTCGTGATCACCGGCGTCTACCGTCCCGCGGACACCGGCGCGCCGTACTGGCAGCTCGACGACCTCGACGGCCGCGGCATCACCGAGGGCGGCTTCACCACCTACGGTCCGCTGCTCGCCGCTCCCGAGACCCTGACCGGCGGGAAGGTCAGCGCCGGCCAGTCCGGCTGGCTCGCCTCGGCCGACTTCTCCGCCATGTCCACCGACCGGACCGACGCGCTGCGCGAGGCGGCCGCAGCCGGCAGCGCGGCCCTGCGCGCACAGCCCGCGCTCAGCGGCTCGACCGCCACGACCACCCAGTTGCCCGCCGTCCTCGACCGGCTCGACCGCTCGCTGCTCGTCTCCCGCTCCACCCTGCTGATCATCACCCTGCAACTGGTGCTGCTCGCGGGCTGCGCGCTGCTGCTGGTGGCCCGCCTGCTGAGCGCGGAACGCGCGGGCGAGACCCGTCTGCTGCGGGCGCGCGGCGCCTCCGGCGGGCGGATCGCCGGCCACGCCGCCCTGGAGGCGCTGCTGCTCGCCGCGCCCGCCGTGGTCTGTGCGCCGCTGCTGGCCGCGCCGCTGACCCGGCTCCTGGCCGGGCAGGGGCCGCTGGCCCGGATCGGCCTGCGCCTGGAGGTGTCCGCCGGGGGCCGCCCCGAGGTGTGGCTGGTGGCGGTGGCCGTGGCGCTGGGATGCGCGCTGGCGGTGACGGCGCCCGCGCTGTCGGCGGCGGAGTCCGGGGCCGCACGGGTCGGCGGCGGGGGCGGCGGCAAGGGCGCGCGCTCGGCGGCCCGGATCGCCGCCGGAAGCTCACGCTCCGCCGCCCGGTCCGCGGCCGAGCGCCTCCGCCTCCTGCCCGGCTCAGGTTCGGGCGCCGGCGCCGTCCGCCCGCGCGCCGCCGTGCCCGCCCCGCTGCGCGCGGGCGCCGACGTGGGCCTGCTGGTCGTGGCGGCGGTCGCGTACTGGCAGCTGGACCGGCACACCTCGGGCGCCGTCAGCGACGACCGCACCGGCACCCTCGGCATCGACCCGCTGCTGGTGGCGGCGCCCGCCCTCGCACTGCTCGCCGGGACGGTGCTGACGCTGCGACTGCTGCCGCCGGTGGCGCGGCTCGCCGAACGCCGGGCGGCCGGCGGACGCGGGCTGACCGCCGCGCTCGCGGGCTGGCAGCTCAGCCGCCGCCCGATGCGCGGGGCGGGCCCGGTGCTGCTGCTCGTGCTGGCCGTCGCGCTGGGCATGCTGACGATCGGTCAGGGCGCCTCCTGGAACCGCTCGCAGGACGACCAGGCCGACTTCCGCGCGGGGGCGCCCGTGCGGGTGCTCGCCGCCGGGGAGAACGGCCTCGGCCTCACCGACCGGTACGCGGCCGTCCCGGACGTCGAGCGGGCCGCACCCGCCGTCCGTACGGCCATGCCGCTGTCCGGCGACCGGACGGCTACCGTCCTCGCGCTGGACACGGCGCGCGCGGCGGACACCGTGCTGATGCGCCCGGACCTGACGGCCGAACCGGTGCGGCCGCTGCTGACCGCCCTGGGTCCCGAGGAGGCGACGGCGGGCACCCGGGTGCCCGCGCGCACCGCCCGGCTGCACCTGACCGCCACGCTGCGCGCCGGCGCGCCCGGTGCGACACCGGACGTGACGCTCGTCCTGGAGGACCGTTACGGCACGTCCCACCGGATCCCGGCCGGTGAACTCCCCGCCGACGGCCGCCGGCACACCCTGACCGCCGACCTCGGCGCCCCGCTCGGCCCGACCGTCCTGACCGGCCTGCACCTGAATCTGACTCAGCCGACCGGCCGCGGCCAGGACCACCGGCTGACCCTCCGCTCACTGACCGCCACCGCCGCCGGCGCCGGTGTCACCCGGCTGCCGCTGCCCACGGCCTGGCGGGCCGTGGCCGAGAGCGACATCATCGCGGGGTCGCCCGCCGACGACATCCTCCCCAGCCGCCCCGTCCGGGCCTCCGCCGAGCCGCTCACCTTCACGTACCGCACCGGCTACGTCCCGGGCGACATGCCCTGGTTCGCCTCCGCGGTGACCTACCGGTTGCACGTCGTCCAGCCCGCACCGGCGAAGATCACGGCCCTGGCGACCGACCGTTTCCTGGAATCGGCGGGCGCACGCCCCGGGCAGCGCGTGGACGTCCCGTTCGACGGCCGGACCCTGCCGGTGCGGATCACCGGTACCGTGCGCGCCCTGCCGACCACACCCGACGACAGCGACGGCGGCGCGCTCCTCCTCGATCTGCGGTCCGTGAACCGGGTGTTGCAGGACCGGTACGGCGCCGGCGTCCCGCCCACCGAGTGGTGGCTGGGCACCGCACCGGGCCGGGCCGCGGAGGTGGCCGCCGCACTGCGGGCCCGCCCCGAACTGGATCCGGCGCAGGTGCTGGTGCGCGACGAGATCGCCGGGGAACTGCGCGACGATCCGTTCGGCGCCGGCCCGGAGGCCGCGTTCACCGCCGCGGCCGCGGTGGCGGCGGCGCTGGCCGCGGTCGGGTTCGCGGTGAGCGCGGCCGGGTCGCTGCGGGCGCGGGACGCCGAGTTCGCCGTGCTGCGCGCCCTGGGCGCCCCGCGCCGCCGGATCGCCCGCACGGTCGCCGCCGAACTGGCCGTCCTGGTGGGGCTCGCGCTGCTGGTGGGCGCCGCGCTGGGAGCCGTACTGACCCGCGCGGTGGTCCCGTTGATCGTGCTGACCTCGCAGGCCACCCGTCCGATGCCCGAGGTGCTGGTCGAGCTGCCGGTGCCACGGGTGGCCGTGCTGCTGACGGCCGTCGCCCTGGTCCCGCTCCTGGTCACGGCGGCACTCGCGCTGCGCCGCACCGACCCGGCGCGGGCGCTGCGCGAAACAGGGGGAGAGTAGACATGCCGCGGCAGACCCGCACGGCACCGCCCGGCCGCATCGCCGCGCCCTGGATCCGCACCCGGCTGCGTGCCGCGCCCGGTGCCACCTGGGCGCTGGCGCTGCTGGTGGCGGCCACCGCCTGCCTGGCCGCCGCGTTCCCGCGCGCGCTCGACCGGTACGCGGACGCCGGTCTGCGCGAGGCCGTCGAACGGGCCCGACCCGACCGCACCACCGTCCAGCTCTACACCCCGCTGCCGGGTCTCGGCCTGCCCCGGGGCCAGCGGGAGCGGACCGTGCGCCCCGACACCCTCGCCGAGCAGTACACCCACGTCCTGGACGCCGTCCGCGCCCCCCTGGTCGCCGACCGCGACCAGTCGTCGTACGGCGTGCGCACCACCGTCAACCAGGAGGTCCCCGAACGCTGGCTGGCCCGGCCGAGCGGACTGCCCGCGCGGGTGGCGCTGGTCGCCCAGCACGGGATCGCCGACCATTCCCGGCTGCGCGCCGGGCGCCTGCCGCGCGGGTCCTCGCCGCCGGTGACCACGAACACCGCCGAGGTGGAGGCGGCCGTCACCGCGGAGACGGCCAAAAACCTGCGGATCAAGGTCGATTCCGTGGTGCACGTGCCGGGTGTGGGACGGCCCCCGCTCGCCGTACGGATCACCGGCATCGTCACTCCCCGCGAACCCGGGGGCGCCTACTGGTCGGCCGAGCCGCTGCTGCGCACCCCCACCCTGGTCCGGGTGCCGGGCGACCCCGACGGCAGCCGGTACTGGCTCGGCGCCCTGCTGCTCGCCCCCGAAGCGGCCCCCGCGCTGCTGGGCACCACCGGAGCCCCCGCGACCTACTGGCAGGTGGCCCCCGCCCTCGACACCCTGCGCGGCCACGACCTGGCCGCGCTGAAGTCCTCGGTGGCCTCCCTGGAAACGGGACCGGGGCTGCGCGACGTACGCACCTTCACCGACCAGCGCACCGAGGCGACGACCTACCTCGACGACGTGCTCACCTCCTACGAGGAGCAGCGCGCCGGCATCGGCCCGCTCGTCGCGGTGGCCGCGTTCGGCACCGGCACGGTCGCCGTGGTCGTCCTGGTGATGGCGGGCGGCCTGGCCGCCGACCGCCGGCGCGGCGAACTCGCCCTGCTGCGCGCCCGCGGCGCCTCCGTACCCGGACTCGTGGCCCGGCTGCTCGGCGAGACCTCGGTGCTGTCCGTGCCCGCGGCCGCCGCCGGCGTCGCCGCCGCGCTGCTGCTCGTCCCCGAGGGCCGCCTCGCCCCCGCGCTCGCCGCCGCCCTCGCGGTGACCGGCGTCGCCTGTCTGGCCCTCCCGCTGCGGGCCGCGGGAGGGCACCGGCTGGTCCGCGTCCACGGCGACCGCGAGGACGCCGCCTCGGTCCGTCCGTCCCGGCGGCGCACGGTCGCGGAACTCACCCTGGTGGTACTGGCGGCGGGCGCGGTCGAGACGCTGCGCAGACGGGGCACGACCGGTGATCAGCTGGTGTCGGCGGCACCGGTGCTGGTGGCGGTGATCGCGGCCCTGGTGCTGATCCGGCTCTACCCGCTCCCGCTGCGCGGGCTCGCCCGGCCGGCCGCCCGGCTGCGCGGCGCGGTGGGCCCGCTGTCGCTGGCCCGCGCCGCCCGGACGTCCGTCTCCGCGGTCCTGCCCCTGCTGGCCCTGTCCACCGCGCTCACCACGGCCGCCTTCGGCGGTTCCGTGCTGGCGGGAGTGCGCGAGGCCCGCGACCACGCGGCGCTCCTCGCCCTCGGTGCGGACGCCCGCGTGGAGACCATGGGACCGCTGCCGTCCGCCCTGCCCGAGCGGATCCGCCGCGAACCCGGTGTGAGCGCGCTCGCCGAGGCGAGCATCGCGTACCAGGCGAAACCCCACGACGGGCCCCCGACCGTCCCGCTGGTGGGCGTCGACCCCGGCGACTACGCGGCGCTCGCCCGGTGGACCGGCCTCGGCACGTTCACCGCGGACGAGTTGACCCGCCGCGGGACCGCGAAGTCCCCCCTGCCCGCGCTGGCCTCCCCCACCGTCGCCGAGACCTACGGCACCCGGCCGTTCCCGGTGCGTCTGGAGGACAGCAGCACGATCACCGTCCGCATCACCCTGGTCCGGGACCTGACCCCGGCCGTGTCCGGCACCGAGTTCCTGGTCGTGGACCGCGCCGGACTGAGCGCCGAGGCGGCCCGGCCGTCCGCGCTGCTGGTGACCGGCGGGCACCTGGACGGCAAGGCGCTGCGCCGGGCGGCGGGCGAGGCGGCGGACGTGCGGCTCCGGGCGGAGGAACGGGCCCGGTTCGTGGACTCCCCGATGCAGACCGGCGCCGAACGCCTCTACGTCGCCGCGGTGGCCGCCGGTGCCGGTTACGCCGTCCTGGCCCTGCTCCTGTCCCTGCTGCGTGCCGCACCCGAACGCACCGCCCTGCTCGCCCGGCTGCGCACCATGGGACTGACCCGCGCCCAGGGCCGCCGACTCCTGGTGCTGGAGTCGCTCCCGCAGTCCGCCCTGGCCGCCGCCGGCGGCACCCTGACCGCCTGGGCCACCATCCGCCTGCTCTCCCCCGGCGTCGACCTCACGGCCATCGCCGCGTCCCGGCCCGTCACCGCCGAACTGCGCACGGACCCCGTCTCCCTGGCCGTGCCGGCGGTGTCCGTCCTGCTGCTGACCGTCGGGGTCGCGGCGGCGCAGGCATGGTGGTCCGGACGGCGGGGGTCGGTCACCGAACTGCGGGCGGGCGACGGCCGATGAGACCCGAGCAGCCGCACGGACACGTCCTGGAGTCCTCATGACGACGAACCCCACCCTCGCCGACCTGGCCGACCGCGCGAACGCCCGCCGTGAACGCCCCGCATACGGCCACGACGCCCTGATCAGCTGCGACCGCCTGGTACGTGTCTTCAGCACCGACGGCGTGGAGGTCCAGGCCCTCCAGGGCCTCGACCTGCTCGTCCGCGAGGGCGAGCTCATGGCCCTGGTCGGGGCCTCGGGCAGCGGCAAGTCGACGCTGATGAACATCCTCGCCGGCCTCGACACCCCCACCGCCGGGGCCGCCCGGGTGGCCGGCCGCGACCTGCTTGCGATGACCGCCGGGGACCGGCTCGCCTACCGCCGCGAAGTGGTCGGATTCGTCTGGCAGCAGACCTCGCGCAACCTCCTGCCCCATCTGAGCGCCGCGCAGAACGTCGCCCTGCCCATGCAGCTCGCCGGCGGCCGCCGGATCCGCCGCCGCGACCGGTCGGAACGCACCCTGGAACTCCTGGAGTTGCTGGAGGTCGCCGACTGCCGCGACCGGCGCCCGCACCAGATGTCCGGCGGGCAGCAGCAACGTGTCGCCATCGCGGTCGCGCTCGCCAACAAGCCCGCGGTCCTGCTCGCCGACGAACCCACCGGCGAACTCGACTCCCACACCGCGGAACAGGTCTTCGCCGCCTTCCGTACGGCGAACGAGCGTCTGGGCACCACCATCGTCATCGTCACCCACGACCAGGCGGTGGCCGGCGAGGTGCGCCGCACCGTCGCCATCCGCGACGGCCGCACCTCCACCGAGGTGCTGCGCCGCAGCCAACGGGACGCGGCGACCGGCCACGAGACGGTGGTGGCCCGGGAGTACGCCATGCTCGACCGGGCCGGCCGGCTGCAACTCCCCGCCGAGTACACCCGCGCCCTCGGCATGCACGACCGCGTGGCCCTGGAACTGGAGGCCGACCACATCGGCGTATGGCCGGACGACAGCGAGCAGCGGGACTGAGTCGTCGCGAGCAGCGGGACCCAGGGGTGGGAAGGTGGGAAGGTCGGGAGGGCTTCGGCGCGACGGCAGCCCGGCAGCCCGGCAGCCCGGCAGCCCGGCAGCCCGGCAGCCCGGCAGCCCGGCAGCCCGGCAGCCCGGTGAGAACGTCGGCGTGACCGCCGCGTCATGGGTCAGCGCACGCTGACGCCCAGCGTCGGGAGTCCCGCCCGCCGCACCGCGACCGACCCGTAGGGCGTCCGCAGCCGCAGCCACGTACCCGACGAGAACAGTCCGAGATCCTCCGCACGCACGAACGGCCGCAGGAACCCCAGGGACTGCGCCGCGTGCACCGCACGCACCGGCAGCCGCGTCCCGCCGACCTCGCGGGACCATATCTCCCGCCCGATCCGGTCGAGTTCGGCCCGGGTACGCCCCTCGGGCGCCAACTCCCCCGTACGGGACCGGAATTCGGCCACCGCGGCGGTGACCATCCCCCGCAGCGCGTCCGCGCCCGGCAGGCCGGGCTCCGGCCGCCAGCCGCCGCGCGGCGGCATCACGCCCGCCCACGGCGGGCCGGTCACCGCGGCCGGCACGGCGGCGGTCGCCGCCGCCTCGTCCACGGACTCCAGCAGCTCACCGGCGGACACGGTCACGTCCAGGGTGACGTCCAGCCCGTCCTCGAACGGCTTCGCCAGCCGTACCGCCCGGATCGCCAGCACCTCGAAGGAGGGCGGGCGCCCGAAGACGGCCAGTGCGGTACCGGCCGCCTGAAGGCGCACCGCCGCCCCACGGTCGTAGTGGAGCAGCCGCGAGAGGAAGGCCGCGAGATCCGCCGCCTCCCCCTCGTCGGCGAGGTGGAGCACCGTCATGCGGCGACGGCCTCCCCCTCTTCCACGTCGTCCATGTATTCCTGGAGGAACTCCCGTTCCTGCACGGTGATCCGGCGCGGGCGCTGCGCCTCGAAGTCGAACGGCACGATCACCGTCGAGGCGCGGACGTAGACCTGCTCGCCGTCCTTGACCTCGTAGGTGAGGGTGAAGGAGGCCGCCCGGACCTCCGTGACCCACAGCTCGATGTCCACGGGCGCGTGCCGGTGGACGAGCTGCCGCTTGTAGTCGATCTCATGGCGCGCCACCACGGAACCCTGCTGGAAGTCCTTGTCCGGGCGGAACAGGAAGTCGATACGGGCTTCCTCCAGGTAGCGGAGGAACACCACGTTGTTGACGTGGCCGTACGCGTCCATGTCCGCCCAGCGCAGCGGGCAGCGGTAGATGTGCCGCAAGATCAGCCCCGGGTCAGCTTCTTGTAGGTGGCGCGGTGCGGACGGGCGGCGTCCGGACCCAGCCGCTCGATCTTGTTCTTCTCGTACGACTCGAAGTTGCCCTCGAACCAGAACCACTTGGACTCGCCCTCGTAGGCGAGGATGTGCGTGGCGACGCGGTCGAGGAACCACCGGTCGTGGGAGACGACCACGGCGCAGCCCGGGAACTCCAGCAGCGCGTTCTCCAGCGACGACAGCGTCTCGACGTCGAGGTCGTTGGTCGGCTCGTCGAGGAGCAGCAGGTTGCCGCCCTGCTTGAGGGTGAGCGCCAGGTTGAGGCGGTTGCGCTCACCGCCGGAGAGCACACCGGCCGGCTTCTGCTGGTCCGGGCCCTTGAAGCCGAAGGCGGAGACGTAGGCCCGCGACGGCATCTCGACCTGGCCGACGTTGATGTAGTCCAGCTCGTCGGAGACGACGGCCCACAGCGTCTTCTTGGGGTCGATGTTCTCGCGGCTCTGGTCGACGTACGAGATCTTGACGGTCTCGCCGACCTTGATCGTGCCGGAGTCGGGGGTCTCCAGGCCCTGGATCATCTTGAAGAGCGTGGTCTTGCCGGCGCCGTTGGGGCCGATGACGCCGACGATGCCGTTACGCGGCAGCGTGAAGCTGAGGTCGTCGATGAGGACCTTGTCCCCGAAGGCCTTGTTGAGGTTGTTGACCTCGACGACGATGCTGCCGAGCCGCGGGCCCGGCGGGATCTGGATCTCCTCGAAGTCCAGCTTCCGCATCTTCTCGGCCTCGGCGGCCATCTCCTCGTAGCGGGCCAGACGCGCCTTGGACTTGGCCTGCCGCCCCTTGGCGTTGGAGCGGACCCACTCCAGCTCCTCCTTGAGGCGCTTGGCGCGCTTGGCGTCCTTCTGCCCCTCGACCTTCAGACGGGTCTGCTTGGTCTCCAGGTACGTGGAGTAGTTGCCCTCGTAGGGGTAGGCGCGCCCGCGGTCCAGCTCCAGGATCCACTCGGCCACGTTGTCCAGGAAGTACCGGTCGTGGGTGATGGCCACGACGGTGCCCTCGTACTTGGCCAGGTGCTGCTCCAGCCAGTTCACCGACTCGGCGTCGAGGTGGTTGGTGGGCTCGTCGAGGAGCAGCAGGTCGGGCTGCTCCAGCAGCAGCTTGCAGAGCGCGACGCGGCGCTTCTCACCACCGGAGAGGTTGGTGACGGGCCAGTCGCCGGGCGGGCAGCCCAGCGCGTCCATGGCCTGCTCGAGCTGGGCGTCGAGGTCCCACGCGTTGGCGTGGTCGAGCTCCTCCTGGAGCTTGCCCATCTCGTCGAGCAGCGCGTCCGAGTAGTCGGTGGCCATCTGCTCGGCGATCTCGTTGAACCGGTCGAGCTTGCCCTTGATCTCTGCGACGCCCTCCTGGACGTTCTCCAGGACCGTCTTCTCGTCGGTGAGCGTGGGCTCCTGCATGAGGATGCCGACGCTGTAGCCGGGAGAGATGAAGGCGTCACCGTTGGACGGCTGCTCCAGCCCGGCCATGATCTTCAGCACGGTCGACTTACCGGCACCGTTCGGACCGACGACGCCGATCTTGGCACCCGGAAGGAAGTTCAGGGTGACGTCGTCGAGAATCACCTTGTCGCCGTGCGCCTTGCGCGCCTTGCGCATGGTGTAAATGAACTCAGCCAAGAGAAACCGTCCGGCAGCTTGAAATCTGGCAGTGGGCAGATACACCCCATCTTGCCGTACCGCCACCCCTGGGAGGAAACGCGTTCCCGCCCGGTGCGCTGACCTGGGGGTTCACGCTCGGGCAGCCGAGATTCACTGTCACTGTCGATACCCGTCGGCCGACCGCGGCCACCCTCGCACCGCCCAGGGACGGCCCCACGCCGACCATGATCGAGGGCGTCGTAACCTCCTCGGATGGATCGCTCCCCCTGCTTCTGCCTCCTGTGCTCGCCTCCCGCGGACGGCCCCGCCTGGAAGGAACGCGACGGCCGCACAGCCGCGAACGTGTCCGAGCACGGCTGGCACGTGATGGGCGTCGGTGCCGGCTGCGAGGCACCGGCGGACTGGGCCTACTCGATCGGCATGTGGCACACCCTGCGCAGCCCGGAGGTCTGCGTCTTCGGTCTGCGGATCGAGACGATGACGACCGTCGTGAACGTGGCAGGACGAGAGATCCGCAATGGACACACCCTGGAAGCCGATCAGGTACGGGACGACATCCTGAACGGCTGTCCGGTGATCGTGCGGCCGGTTCACACGAGCTGGTACCGGGACTTCTTCGGTGCCGGGATCGACTTCTACCAGGCACCGTCGTTTCCGATCATGCAGTTGTTCTGGCCGGACAGGGAGGGGCGGTTCCCCTGGGACGACCGGGCAGAGGAGTACTGCCGCGCGAGTCAGCCGCAGCTGTGGATCCCGAAGGAGGAGACCAGCGGCCCATGGGCCGCCCTCGACTGAGACCGAGGGCTCGGCCCGGGCTCCGGGCTCCTGGCTCCGGGCTCCGGGCTCCTGGCTCCTGGCTCCGGGCTCCTGGCTCCTGGCTCCTGGCTCCTGCGGAGTGAGGCCCGCCGTCGCACCCTGGTTGCGGCCGGTGCCGTTCCGGGCCGGCCGCCGGGGCTACGGATTCCCCCTTGTCACGGCTTCTTTCTGCGGACCACGATCAGCGCCGCGCCGCCGAGTACGACCAGGCCGATGGCCGCTCCCGCGATCAGCGGGGTGGCGTCGGAGCCGCCCGTCGCGGCGAGGTTCGCGTCGGCGGTGGTGCTGCCCGCGGTGGCCGGGCTCGGTTCGCTCAGGGTCTGGGTGGAGGTGCCCGCCTCGTCCGCCTCACCGGCCTGGGTGTGGCAGTCGAGGACGCCGGTGAAGCGCTTCTCGTAGCCGCCGGGACCGGTGATCGTGAAGTCGTAGGCCTGGTCCTCCTGGAGCGGGACGGTCACCGTGCGGGTCTCGCCGGCCCGGATGGTGTGCTCGGCGCCCATGAGCTCGAACACGAAGTCCTCGTCGCCCTGGTTGACCGCCGTGATGTCGACGCCGCCCTCGGCGCAGTTCTCCTGCGCGGACAGGGCGGGTATCGCGCCCTTCTCCGCCCATGACGCGCTCACCGCCGCCGAGACCGTGGACTCGCTGGAGCCGGCCAGGATCTGGGTCTGGCTCCTGGTCTCGGAGGCGAAGGCGCGGCCCACCGGCACGGTGGTCGACGCCTGCACGGTGAGTTCGGCCGAACCGTCCGGGGTGTCCTCGGGCACGTCGATGAACAGCCGGCTGCCGTCCTTCGCGGTGGTGACGTCCTTGCCGTCCTTGTCGACGATCCGCACCCCGGCGGCCGCGGCCTCCGCCGGCGGGGCCACCGTGACGCTGCCCGCGTTGGTGCGCACCGTGACCGGTCCGAGCCGCTCACCGGGGCGGCCGGAGAGCACGGGCGGGTCGAGGGTCAGCGACGCCTCGGGCTCCGCCACGCCGCGGGCGCTGTGCTCCAGATGGTCGGCGAGCTTCTCGGCCTCGGGGTCGACGGCTTCGACGTCCACCCCGTCCGAGTAGCGCCAGATGGCGACCTGGGTGCCGGCCGCGGCGTCCTGCTCGCTGAGACCGCCGCGGATGCCCGCCTGGCGTGCCAGCGCCGCGAGGTCGTTCACCTGCGGGTAGGAGTGCTGGAGGATCCAGCGGATGCGGCCCGAGTCGTCGTTGGCGCCGAGCGAGGTGCCGCTCCACGCCGTCTCGTGGTACTTCGCGTCCCGCTGCGTGGGGTTGTGGATGTCGACGCAGTACGTCTGCAGGGTGCCGCCGCCCTCGACGGACATCTCGAAGAGACCCGCGGAGATCTCCAGGTCGCCCTCGTCGGCGTGCACGACGGCCGCGCCGTAGGTCTTCAGGCCGCTGATCGTGGCCGCCGCGCCACCGCCGGACTGCACGGTGCCGGTCCCGGCCGCGGCGGGCACGGCCATCACCGTCGCGGCCGTGACGGCCAGCCCCGAGACCAGCGTCACGGCGGCGAGCCGGGCCGCCCCTCGCCCGCACGCGGACGGTGCGGAGAACGAAGAAAACACAGAATTCCCCTTCGAGCAGGACCCGTTGACATGGGGGGTACGGTCCCACCAGCAGAATCTCAAGCCCCGAGAGTCATGTCCGGCATCCTAGGGAAACGGGCGCACCACCTTTCCCGGTCGTCCCGCCGGTCCGACAATCCGACTCGTAATCGTTACCACCGAGACCGGCCCGAACAGGGCCCGTCGACCGATCACCGTCACCCTTCGGGGGCCTAAACGCCGATAAGCCGCGGTTCGGTCGGGCCGGTTCGCCGGACAGCCGTGTCAGCGCGCTCCGCCCGACCGTTTCGGGCTCCGCACGGCGGCCGTCCGGCCCCGTGACGTCATGTCACCGCCGCGTGCTCCGGCCGTGGCCGGGACGCAGCGATCTCGGTGTCCGCCTCGGGTGTCTCCCACGCGGGTTCGGGCCGGGGCGGTGTCACGGGCGCCTCCGCCTCGCCGGCATTGGCATTGGCATTGGCTCGCCGGAACGCGGCGGTACCCCGCGCCAGATCGTGGCCGATCGCCACGGCGTCGATGTCCGCCGAGGTCCGGCTCTGTCCCTCCCGCACGTCCGTCCGCACCTTCAAGCGGCCCTGGACGACGACGGGATCGCCCACCGACAGGGACGCCGCCGCGTTCGAAGCGAGCTGCCGATTGGCCCAGACCGTGAAGAAGTTGGTGTGCCCGTCCGCCCAGGCGTTCTTCTCTCGGTCCCAGTACCGGGAGGTCACCGCCAGCCGGAACCGCGCGGACGGTCCCGACGCCGGCTCCCGGTAGACGGGCTGGGTCGCCACGTTGCCCACCGCGCAGACCATCGTCTCGTTCATCTCCTGCTCCCCTCCCCCGCCCGGCGGGGCGCGCCGGGCGGACACGCCGACGGGCCCGTCCCGTACGGCTGCGTCCGACGCGGTGGCCGCCGTTGCCGTGCGTGCCACCGCGGTCGTGGCGAGCGCTTCCTCGCGATCGCCGCGAATCCAGACTGCATCCGCCGAGCCGGGCCCGCAGAGCGCTGTGGACCGCCCCCAGCCTGTGGAAAACTCCGCCACCCGTCCGGGGGACGACCGTCACGCGGCTCGCCCCGGCCGGACGACCGCCGGCCGTCCGCCTCCCGGGACGGACCCGGCAACCGCCGTCCGCCCCGACCACTCAGCGCACCCCGACCCCCGCCCCCGTCACCTTCCCGTACTGCTCCCGCACTTCCCGGTACCGCAGGAGTTCCGAGGCCACCGGGTCGAGGACTCTGGCCCGGCCGCAGCCCGCCGCGGCCTCCCTCAGCCGGCGTTCCGCGTCCAGGCCGTACCTCCTGGCCGGGCCCCGTGCGGCCATCCGGCAGCTCCACTCGACGATCGGGCCGCCGATGATCCCGGCCACCATCAGCATCACCGGCACCCCCAGATTCGGCGGGATCACCCCGACGATCTGGCCCACCAGCCACAGCCCGCCGACGACTTGCAGGATCGTCATGGACGCCTGCGCCAGCACCGCCACCGGCCACCAGCCCGGTGTCGGCGGCCGTCCCGCCGGCAGCCCGGTCCGCTCGGCCAGCTCGTCCAGCGCCTCGGGCAACCCCTGGGCACCGCGTACCGCGGCCTCCCGCACCGCCTGCGCCCAGGGCGTCGGCAGACCCGTCGACGCCCGGTCGGCCACCGTGCGCACCGCCTGTTCGACCCGTTGCCGGGCGGTGGCCTGCTCGTCCGCCTGTTGCGCGCGGAGCTGCACCCGGCCGGTCTGCGGTTCGCGCCGGACGTGGAACCAGCGCCACAGCCGCAGCCAGGGCGTCCCGCACGCGCGGTTGGCGCTGCGCAGCCACGCCCGCTCGGCCGCCTCACCGGCGGCGGTGGCGCCCACGGCGTCGGCCAGTCGCGCCGAGAACTCGTCCCGCGCCTGCTCGCTGAGTCCGGCGCGCCGCGTGGTGGCGTACACGGGCCACAGGCGTACCGCGGCGGCGTCGAGGTCGGCCGAGATCCGGCGCGCCGCGGCGCCCCGCTCGGTCACGAACTGGCCGAGTGCCTCACGCAGTTCACCGACACCGTCGCCGGTGAGCGCGGACAGCGCGAGCACGGTCGCGCCCGGTTCGCCGTACTCCCCGAGGGGGATGCCGTCCTCGTCCAGCAACCGCCGGAGGTCGTCGAGCACTTGGTGGGCGGCCTCACCGGGGAGCCGGTCGACCTGGTTGAGGACGACGAACATGACCTCGGCGTGCCCGGCCATGGGCCGCAGATAGCGCTCGTGGAGGACGGCGTCGGCGTACTTCTCGGGATCCAGTACCCAGATGATCGCGTCGACCAGTTCCAGGACCTTCTCGGCCTGCTCACGGTGCTGTACGGCCGCCGAGTCGAGGTCGGGCAGGTCGACCAGGACCAGCCCGCGCAACTGCGCCTCCGCCTCGGGGCTCTGGAGCGGGCGGCGGCGCAGGCGCCCCGGGATGCCGAGCCGGTCGATGAGGCCGGCGGCACCGTCGCTCCAGCTGCACGCGATGGGCGCGGCGGTCGTCGGACGGCGCACCCCCGTCTCCGAGATGGCCACCCCCGCCAGCGCGTTGAACAGCTGCGACTTGCCGCTGCCGGTCGCGCCCGCGACGGCGACGACGGTGTGCTGCCCGGACAGCTTGCGCCGGGCCGCCGCCTCGTCGAGGACCCGGCCCGCCTCGGCGAGCGTCTTGTTGTCGAGCCGGGCGCGGGACAGGCCCACCAGTTCGCGCAGCGCGTCGAGGCGGGAGCGGAGCGGGCCGTCGTAGGCGAGCGGGGGCACGGTCTGCGGGGCGGACGGCCTGGTCTCCACGACGGCAGGCTGCTCGGGGGCGGTCGTCTCGTTCACCCGCCGTGCGATCAGTCCGTCGTCCCAGGCGTCGTCGGGTTCCGTACGGGCGCCCGGCTGGGTACGGGAGTCCGCGCGGGTCCCGGACTGCGCGCGGGAGTCGCCGCGGCCGTCCGCCCCGCGACGGACGGCGTCGGGCCGCACGCGCGTGTGGTCCTGGTCGGCGCGTGTCGCGGCCCGCTCGCGCGGATCCGGCTCGTCGGGCCTGCCCCCGGCCCACCTGGAGTGCCGCTCGGCGGACTCGGCGTCCGTACGCGCACGGGAACCGCGACCGCTCTGCCCGGAGGAACCGTCCTCCGCGTCCGCCCCGCCACGGGAACCGGTCCCCGCGCGCGTCCCGGGTTCGTGCTCCGCGCCGGACCCCTTCGCGGAAGCAGCGTCCCGCGCAGCACCCTTTTCGGAGACCTCGCCGGTCGGAAGCCCCTTCTCGGGTACGCCCCGCTCCGAGGCGCGCCCTTCAGAAGCGCCCCGCTGCGAAGCGCCCCGCTCCGGGGCACCGCCTTCGGAGGCGTCCCGGTGCGGGGCGCCCCCCGCGGGAGCGTCCCCGTCGGCAGCACGCCCTTCGGAAGCACGCCCTTCGGAAGGGGCGGACGCGCCCCGCCGCACGGCGCTCCCCGCGGAATCCTCCGCCTCCGGGACGGCGTTTCCGGGAGCGTCCGCCTCGGGAACGTACTCCGCGGAATCACCCACCCCGGAGAGGCCGTCGGAGAGGCCCCTTTCGGAAGCCTCGACCGCGTTCTCGTTCTTTCCGGAATCGCCCTCCCCGTGAACACCGCTTTCGACGGCGTGCACCTTGGAGACACTCATTACGGAATCGCCCTCTTCGGTCATTCCGAAAGCGACCTCCTCGATGACGTTTTCCCGGGGGGCCTCCTGCTTGGGGGGTCCGATTTCGGCGCTTCCCCCCACCGGGGCACGGTCGAGCGCGCGCCTGCTCTCGCGGGGCGCGGCCTCCCGGTGGTCCGGATCGGCGTGCTCCGTGTGGTTCTGGTCAGTGACGGCAGTCACCGGTCACCTCTCCCTCAGCAGTACGGACAGCGCGGCGATGAGTTCGGCCTGGGGTTCGGCTTGGACGTCGAGGGCGTCGAGCGGGGCGAGCCGGCGTTCGCGTTCGACATGCATGACCCGGTCCGCGTACTCGCCGAGCAGCCGTCCGCCCCGCTCACGCAGCCGCTGCGCGGCGTGGACACCCATCCGCTCGGCGAGCCGCTCCCCCGCGGAACGGGCGCGGCGCCCGCCCAGCAGCACGGTGGCCAGCAGCGCGGCGATCACCTCGGGGTCGGGCGCGACGCTGCGGTCGACGAAGCGCGCCTCGTCCTCCGCGTGCTCCTCCACCTCGCGTCGCCACCGCCGTACGGCCATCCCGATCCGGTGTTCGGCGCTCGCCGGCGAGGCGTCGCGGTCCAGGAGCCCCGCGACGTCCGACGCCGGCTCGCGCCGCCAGGCCTCGTCGACGCGCTCGTCGGCGGCGGTCACGGCGCACAGCAGCAGCGAGCCGAGGCTCTCCACCAGGGCGTCCAGGAGCTCGCCCGCGGTGCAGTCGAGCGGAAAGGCCCGCCAGCGCTTGAGCGCGTCGCCGGCGAGCACGGCACCGGCCTGCAACCGCCCCCGTACGCGTGCGTGCTCGCTGTCGTACGCGGATTCGACGGCGGAGGTCAGACGCAGGGCGGCCGCGTACTGGGCCGCCGCCGCGCCCGCCAGCTCGGGCAGCCGCGTCTTCAGCGAGGTGAGGACGCCGTGCGCCGTACGCGCCATGGCCTGCTGCCGGGCTCCCGGGTCCTGGGCCTGATGCGCGAGCCAGGAGCGCAGCGCGGCCACGGCGGTGGCGGGCAACAGGCCGCTGCCCCACGCCGACTCGGGCAGCTCGGGCACGGTGAAGCGCGGTACGTCGCCGAGCCCGGCCTTGGTGAGCAGGGCACCGTACTGCCGGGACACCTCGGAGACCACCTGGTGGGGCACCCGGTCGAGCACGGTCACCAGGGTGGCGTCGTACTCCTTGGCGGTGCGCAGCAGGTGCCAGGGCACGGCGTCGGCGTACCGGGCGGCCGTGGTCACCATGATCCAGATGTCGGCCGCGCAGATCAGCTCGGCGGCGAGGGCGCGGTTGTCGGCGGCGAGCGAGTCCACGTCGGGCGCGTCGAGGAGGGCGAGGCCGGGAGACAGGCTCTCGGCGGTCTCCACACGCAGGGCGCGTGCGGGGTTCTCCTCCGGGAGCGGCAGGTCCTCCTCCGCCGCCCGTTCCGGCACCCACACGCGCGTGAGGTCGGGGAGCACCCGCATGCCGCTGAACCAGTGATGGTCCTCCGGATGGCACACGAGCACCGGGGTCCGTGTCGTCGGCCGCAGCACGCCCGCCTCGCTGACCCGTCGGCCCACCAGGGAATTGACGAGCGTCGACTTGCCGGCCCCGGTCGAGCCCCCCACGACGGCCAGCAACGGCGCTTCGGGTTCCCGCAGCCGGGGCACCAAGTAGTCGTCGAGCTGGGCGAGCAGTTCGTCGCGGTTGGCGCGCGCTCGTGGCGCCCCCGGGAGGGGCAGCGGAAAGCGTGCGGCGGCAACGCGGTCGCGCAGCGCGGAAAGTGCGTCGAGCAGCTGAGGCCGTACGTCCAAGGTCACCACATGCGAAGAATGCCCAATTTTATTGGATATCTGAAGCATATGAGCATGTCTGCGCGCCGACAGAACACAAGGGATGGAAGGGACGACTGGGACAGGGACACAGTCCAGGCATAACGAGTGCACAACACCCGGTGCGCGTGGCGCCAAAAGCGATGCACGATTCGTACCTGCCTGCGATTATCAGGACCGCTTCACCGAACCTCCACATCGAGCCACGGAGGTGAAGCAACAGGGTCAAGGATCCGGGAGCCCTATCCTTGTCCCCGGCAACGTCACGGAACAGCCCGCACCCGGGACACCACGACAGAGGCCACCACACCCGGCCCCCGTAGCTCAGTGGATAGAGCAGGCGCCTTCTAAGCGCTTGGCCGCAGGTTCGAGTCCTGCCGGGGGCGCCATCCCCAGCCCTCCCCAGGAGGGCGTCCGCATGCTCCCGACAGGGCCTGGCGCTGGCCGCCCGACATCGGGACCGTGACCGCCGCTCCCTCCCCTCCAGCCCAGCCGGGCGGCAGTACGCGCAGGGCGCGGACCCCGACAGTCACCCCGATGCGCCACCCGATCGGACCCGCCGCGCGGGACGGCACCCCCGCGCGCGAGCCGACCCGAAGCCCGCACGGGACCGTCCTACGAACCAACCGGCCGCCCGCCGCCCCACCATCTACGGCCGAAAATCGCGCACAGACCCCTGATCAGTCGCCGCCCCGGCCGACGATCGGGCCGCTCCGGCCACGGATCCGCCCGTGGGACACGGCTCACCCCCCGAGCCAGGGACCGGCCTGTGGGGCACATGACCGCCCAGGACCGCCCATGGGCACGGACCCGCCCCACGGGTAGGTACTCACACCCCGAGGCAGGGATCAGCCCCAGCCCCGCAGCGCAGGCCCCCATCCCCATGGCGCCTCAGCCCGGACACCCGAGCCTTCACCCCGGGCCCCTCCCCGGACCCACCCGGCACCAGAGCCGGGCCCGGCGCTCCAGGCCCATCACGCACCGGGCGCCAAGCGCCACACCCCACGCACCCACGCACCCACGCACCCACGCACCCACGCACCCACGCACCCACGCACCCACGCACGCAAAACGGCCGGGACCCGGCACCGGGTCCCGGCCGTCGTCCGCCGTGCGGGCGGATCCACGCGAAGGGGGCCGAGGAGAGCAGAAGCGTCCCGGCCGCACTCGACGGGGCGTCAGGACTTCTTGTTGCTGACGTCGAGGTTGCTGACGCAGCTGACCTGGCTGTGCGAAGTGGGGCAGTTCTGCGTCGACTTGTGAACGAGTTCGACCTTCTGGCCACTCTCGGTGGTGAACTCGTAGTGCTTCACCTCCACGCAGCGCATTTTGCCGGCACCGTCACTGACGCAATTGCCGGGACCCTCGACGGCGTGCGCCTGAACGGCACCGACACCGACCAGGGCAACGCTTCCCAGGAATCCCGCCACCGCTGCGATCTTCTTCGAATTGAACATTTACCTTTTCCTTTACGGTCGACTCCCCGCGGCTGGTCGGCGAAGTCGTTCCGAATTCTTGGCCGGCCCGAAAAGCCAGGCGGCAGGCCTCGGGACTCCGGAGGGAGTCCCGCGGCCTGCCTGG
The DNA here is from genome assembly GCF_003261055.1 of Streptomyces cadmiisoli. Classification (NCBI taxonomy): domain Bacteria; kingdom Bacillati; phylum Actinomycetota; class Actinomycetes; order Kitasatosporales; family Streptomycetaceae; genus Streptomyces; species Streptomyces cadmiisoli. The sequence goes on along the minus strand of NZ_CP030073.1, from coordinate 5,725,956 downwards.
ATCACCTGATCAGTGATCAGCGATCACTTGCCGAGGGTGAAGTTCTGCGAGCAGGTCACCGACTCGCGCTCGCTGTTGTCCTGGTTCGAGAGGCCGAGGATGGCGACCGAGACGTTGACGTCGTCAAGGTTGATCAGGCCCTGCGCCGAGTCGTTCTGCTCGCACGCCTGAGTCTGGTCGTTGGTGATCTTGACCTTCTCGTCACCGTCCGACGCGTTGACGACGCCGGCGCCGAGGAAGCTGACGCTGCCGAGCATGGCCGCGACGACCGCAGCCTTCTGGTACTTGCGCATTACCTCTCCGTTCTCAAGTACACAGTCCGTGATGGACCGGTCACTGACAGTCGCCAACTGTAGTTGACTTTTTAGGGCTTTGGCGGGCGAAACGCCCCGTTCGCATAAATTTCTTGAAGAAAGGCGAGTTGTGACACTTCCGGGTGCGAAGCGGGCGCGGGCCGTGCCCTGCGCCGGACACCTCGACGGGCTCAACCGCCGCTCGGGCAACCGCCGTTGAGGCGTGCTTCACGAGCCGGCAGCCGCACCTTCGCGAAGCGAGCGGACGGTCGCCGGCCGGCGGTGCGTCAGCTCTTCGCGCCGCCGACCACGGCGTTGTCGACGCACGTGGCCTGGCTGTGCGAGGTGGGGCAGTTCTGCGTCGACTGGTTGACGACAGTGACGTTCCCGTCCTTGTCGGTGGTGACCTCGTGCTGGCTCACCTGCACGCAGCGGATGTGCCCCGCGCCGTCCTCCACGCAGGTGCCGGCCCCGTCGATGCCGTAGGCCTGCACGGCACCGGCTCCGATGAGGGCCAGACCGCCGAGAAAGCCCGCCACCGCTGCCATCTTCTTCGAACTGAGCATCTACCTGTTCCTTTGCGGTCGACCAACGCCGCCTGGCGGCACGGTCGTTCCGAACGCTCGGGCGACAAAAACCAGGCGGCAGGCCCCGGGACTCCATGAAGAGTCCCGTGACCTGCCTGGATCACCTGATCAGAGATCAGCGATCACTTGCCGAGGGTGAAGCTCTGAGCGCAGGTCACGGCCTCGCGCTCGCTGTTGTCCTGGTTCGACAGGCCAAGCAGGGCACCGACCGAGACGTTGACGTCGTCGACGTTCACGAGACCCTGGGTCGTGTCGTTGGCCGAGCACGACTGGTTCTGGTCGTTGCTGAGCTTGAACTTGTCGTCCCCGCCCGCGTGGCTCACGCCCGCGCCGAGGAAGCCGACGCTGCCGAGCATGGCCACGACAACTGCGGCCTTCTGGTACTTGCGCATTACCTCTCCGTTCTCGAGTTGACACAGTCCGTGTTGGACTTGTCACTGACAGTCGCCAACTGTAAGGGACGGTTTCCGGCTTTTGGCAGACAAAACGCCCAATCCCGTAAGTTTCTTGAGGGGGCGGGGCGGTGGGAGAGGAGAGCCGGAACCGGGTGGACCCAACCCGTTCGGGCGAGCGGGGGCGACCGGGATCGGAAATCTCCCGCCCGCACGGCGAAACCCCTCTTCAAAAGGGGTGATCCGGGGCAGATCGCCGTGACCGGTCGGGGGCCGCCGCGTTGAAGGGGCAGTGCGGTCGCGCGTTCTGCTGCCGTACTTACCGAGTCACTAAGGAGAACGTGATGTCTCGCATCGCGAAGGTTGGCGTTGTCGCTCTCGGCACGGGCGTCGTGGCGCTCGGCGGAGCCGGTGTCGCCGCGGCGAACTCCGTCGCCGAGGGCGCGGCGGCGGGCTCGCCCGGCTTCGTGTCCGGCAATTCGATCCAGGCCCCGGTCCACGTGCCGCTCAACGTGTGCGGCAACACCGTCACCGCGATCGGCGGGCTCAACTCGGCTCTCGCCAACGCCTGCGAGAACCGGGGCTGACACAAGAAGCGCACGGCACGGCCACCGGCGTCACCCGCCGTCGGCCGTGCCGCCCCTGGAGCCCCGGCACCCTGGAGCGCCGGGGCTTTTCCATGCCCGCGGGTCTCATGCGTACCGGTAGACCCCGGAGACGTCCTCCAGCTCGTCGGGCGTCACGTCCCACGGCGGCAGTTTCTGATGCCGCGCCACGACCCGGTTGTGCTGGGCGTCTTCGGGGCCCGGCGGTGTCGCGGGGAGATAGCGGGCGCCGCGGTGCCGGCGCTGCCAGCGGTCCCACTGGAGGTCCACGAAGGCGTGATGCAACCAGAAGACCGGGTCGTTGACGGAGGCCCCGCCGAGCATCGTGCCGCCCACCCAGCGGTGCACCCGGTTGTGGTTGAGCCAGGACGCGCTGCCCCGTCCGGTGCCCCAGCCCTCCATCCTGTTGCGGAACCCGCGGGTGACCGTCGAGTCCCAGGGCGCCACGTCGTAGACGGGCTCCTTCAGCGCCCACTCCAGATCGCGCCCGGCGGGCAGGTCGATCGGGTTGCCGGGACGGCCGAGGTCGCGGGTCAGGAACGCGCCGTCGGTCACGCCTTCCTTGAGGGTCCAGTCGCCCTCCCGGTGGGCGAAGGGGCCGGTCGTCACCTGCCGGTCCGAGCGGCGCCCGGTGCCGCCGAGGAGGTCGGCCGTCCAGGGCGACGAGGTGGTGGTGCGCTCACGCGTCCAGTCCCAGTACGGCAGCGTCACCGACGCGTCCACCCGGCGCAGCGCCTCCTCCAGTTCCAGCAGGAACCGGCGGTGCCACGGCAGGAAGGAGGGCGCCATGTGCGCGGCGCGGAGTCGGTGTTCGCCGTCGGCACGGAAGTACGCGATGTGCATCCGCACGAACTCCTCGTACTCTCCGCTCCGTTTGACCTCCAGCAGCGCTTTGACGAAGCGGCGCCGCTCGGTCGTGGTGAGTGTGCTCGCGTCCTTACGCACGTACGCCATGCCGCTCCCCCGGGTGCGGGTGGCCGGCGGCCGGGGTGCGCAGCCGCCGGCCGGGGCCGAGTTCGTCGACGGCGGCGCGGGCGGCGTCGAGCGGTGTGCGGGACGAGCAGTAGTGGTCGACCATGCTGAGCCAGGTGCCGTCCGCGCGGCGCATCAGGTGCAGCGGGCGGCCGTCCACGGTGACGTGCCACCGTTCGTCCTCGCCCGCCGGATCCGCCCCGTCGGCGCCGTGCGCGCCGATCCGCATCCCGCGGACGCGGCGGCCGCGATACGTGAGGTCGAAGGCGATGTCCCCCGTGCGGTCCCGCGAGCCGGAGGCGGGGTGCGACGGCCCCGGCGCGGCGGCCGGCGGGACGGCGAGGGCGGCGGCGAGGACCCAGCGGCGCAGGCCGCGGGCCAGCCCTCGCCGTGTTCTGCCCCGCGGCCGGGCCGGGGCCGAGGCTCCGGCCTCGGCGTCCATCGGTTCTCCGCCGGTGCCGCCGACCATGGTTCGCTCCTCGTCCGGTCCGTTGTGTCGGTAGCCGTAACCGAGGAACCTTGCGTGCGGTCACCGCCGCGCGGCCGGGCGGGTGGGGGCCACCGGTGAGTCACCGGCGGCCCCCTGCGCGAGACCTATGATCTGACTATCCGTCAGATCATTCCCCTCGCCCGGAAGTTGGCGTCGCGTCTCGCGTGGCCGTACACGCGGAGGGACGGCCCCCGTACTCCGCCAGGGGGCCGTCCCTCCGTACGACGCGTGCGAGGCTTACAGCCACAGGTTGCCGTGCACCGGCTTGGCGTCGTTGACCACCGTCGCGGCCTCCTTCGCCTGGTGGACCAGCGACGCGTTGCTCCCCGTGCCGAAGATGGACAGCGGGACCCTGGTGTTCACCCCGCCGCTGAGACCGGTCTGCGCCACGTCGGGCGCGCTCTGCTCGGGGGCACTCTGCACCTCGAGGGCGGACGCGGGAGTGGCCGCACCGGCAGCGATCAGGGATCCGAAAACGACGGCGGCAGCCTTCAGGGACTTCATCGTGTTCCTTTCTTCGGCAACGCGGGTCGCCGGAGGGGGGTTCTGTCGCCGTGCCTAACGAGCCGTGCTCGGGGCGGAAACCGGAGGTGGCGAAGATTGCAAGTCCTCATATGAGATCTCTGACGGACCGCGCGTCCGCGCGTGACCGGCCCCGGTGCCGCGAGTGACGGGGGCACGAAAACGGTCGTGGTGCCCGTCCCGAGGGAGGGCACCACGACCGAAGGGGCGAGAGCCGTGGCGTACGGCGCTCACGCCGGGTTCACGAGGTCGACAGCAGCATCGTCTGCGTCATCGTGACACCGGGGAGCGTGACGGCTGGCGCCGGGGGCTCGGACGCGGCCGGGGCGGGGCTGGGCAGGGTCTGGGCCGGGGTCAGTCCGCCGAGCAGCGCGTCGAGCAGGGCCTTCAGTTCCTTCAGCAGATCGTCGAGCGACACCAGGGCCGCGTCGACGTCCCCCGCGGTGACCGCCGCCAGCAGACCGTCGACCGCCTTGCCCAGGGCGTCCAGCAGGTCGCCCACGAGGTCGGCACGCAGTGCGGCCTCGGCTTCGGGCTCGGTGGCGGCCGGGGCGGGAAGGGGCACCAGCAGCACACCCGTGCCGAGCACCGACGCCGGCGGCGTCAGCGGGATCGCGGGAGCCTTGGCGGCCGCCTCGGCCAGGGCGTCCTTCGCGGCGCGGCCCAGTCGTTTCGCCTCGGCGTCGGACATCCGGGTGCCGTCCGCGCCGAGGGCGGCGTTCAGCAGGTCGGTGACCGGGGCGAGTTCCACTCCGAGGGCGCGGAGCCGCCCGATCTGGGTGCGCAGCGCGTCCGCGCCGGGCAGCGGCGCATCGGCCGACGTCGTACGGCTGCGCTCGTCGGCCGAGTCGGCCGCCGCGGCGGCGGGGCCGGTGATGCCGACCAGGAGGGCGGCGCACAGTGCACCTGACGCCAGGCGCCGTGCGGGCAGGGCACGCATGGGGATTCCTTTCGACGGGCTCGGGATCTTGAGCCCAACCGTGAAAGATATCGTCACATTGCGCAACCGTTCATAGGCTTTTAGTGACGGCGTGTCTTCCCCCGGTCGCCGAGTCGTCACTGATCAGACGGTGTGTCAAGCCGACAGCGTCCGCGCGCCCGTTCGGGGGAAGCGCACGTCCCGCCCCGGCCCATCGCTCGCGTCGCCGCCCGTTGCGGCCGAGACAAGGAACAGGCCCTCGCCGATCCATCGTTGGGGAGCGGCCGCCCGACACCGCGCGCGCGGGCCGCACGGTCGCGCACAGGTGAACGGCTTCACCATTCCGACACACTTGTCTGGTTTCACCATATTTGTCCATTCGGTGATTAGAGTTGCGAACCTCCCGACACACCCCTCTGGGCGGACACACCGCACTCGTGCCGCTGCTGCCGCCGCCACTTGTTCCGAAAGGGCACCGACGGTCATGCGCCAATCCCTGGGTCCGCTGCTTCGCCGTGCCACCGTGGGCGTTCTCGCCCTGGCCGCGATGTGGACTACCGGCGGCTCCCCGGCCGCCGTGCCGGCCGCCGCGCCGGCACCGGAGGCGGAAAGCCTCGCCTTCGCCCAGCGGTACCGCGTGCATCAGCACGGCGGCATCGTGCGTGCCGCCAACTCCTCCATCAGCTGCGTGCCGAGCGCCGCGCCCTCGTGTTCCGAGGTGCGAGGCGGCCGGCCCGGGGCGAACAACGACTTCGACATGTTCTACGTCGACATCGACAACGACCCGAACACCTACAACTCCTCCCGGTCGGAGATCCGTCTGCCCTCCGGCTCCCGGGTGACCTACGCACGCCTCTACTGGGGCGGCAACCTGCGGGTGGGCGAGCAGAAGCCGCCGCAGGACAACGGGCGGGTGCTGGTCGCCGAACCGGGCGGCGAGTACAAGGAACTCCTCGCGGACTCGGTCGTCGGACACCGTGTGGCGGACGGCGCGGACGCCTTCCAGGCCTCGGCGGACGTCACCCAGCTGGTCCGGGACGGCGGACCGGGCCAGTACACCGTGGCCCAGGTCAACGTCGCCATGGGCCGGTCGGAGGCCGGCGCGTGGGGCGGCTGGACGCTGGTGGTGATGTACGAGAACGCCTCGGAACCACTGCGGCACCTCGCCCTGTGGGACGGGTTCGCACCGCTGAGAGCGGGCGGGGCGCAGGAGATCCGGCTGCAGGACATGCGTCACCCGGCGGGCGCGGGCGGCCGGGTGGGCCTGGTCGCCTACAACGGCGACCGCGGGGTCGGCGGTGACTCGCTCACCGTCTCGACCGGCCGGTCCGCCCCCATCACACTCGGCGACGCGGCCAATCCCGGCGACGACGTCCTGAACTCCACCATCAGCGACCCCGGGGACGGCCCGGGGAGAGTGCCCGCGTACGCCAACACCCTCGGCTACGACTCCGACGTCTTCGACCTCAGAGGCCTCCAGCCCGCCGGTGACCAGCTGACCGTCCGGCTCCAGTCCCAGCGGGACGCGGCGTGGGCCGGGGTGCTGTTCGCCGCCGTAGACGCCCAGCGATGAGTTCGTCGCCGTCCGCCCCGGGCGCGTTCGTGACCGAGGAAACCGCGCACCTGCACCTGCCGCCGGCCAAGGCCCGGCGGCGGGTACTGCACCTGACCCAGCCGGTGGACGGCGGGGTCGCACGCGTTGTGACGGACCTGGTCCGGGCACAGCTGGCGGACGGCCTGGACGTCAGCGTCGCCTGCCCCAACAGCCGGCTCACCGAGGACCTGCGGGCGCTCGGCGCGAAGGTGGCGCACTGGCCGGCGACGCGGTCGCCGGGTCCGACGATCGTGCGCGAGGTACGGCACCTGGCCGGGGTGATCGCCGAGTTGCGGCCCGATCTGGTGCACGCGCACAGCGCCAAGGCCGGGCTCGCCGGACGGCTCGCGGTGCGCGGACGGATTCCCACCGTCTTCCAGCCGCACGCCTGGTCGTTCGAGGCGGTCGCCGGAGGCACCGCCGCCCTGGCGCTCAGATGGGAGCGCTGGGCGGCGCGCTGGGCCGCGCGGATGGTGTGCGTGAGCGAGGCGGAACGGGCGACGGGAGAACGGGCCGGCATCACCGGCCGCTGGACCGTCGTCCCGAACGGCATCGATCCCGAGCGCTTCCGCCCCGCCGCCGCCGGCACCGTGCGGGCAGGGCTGGCGGCGCTCGCGGGCATCTCCCCCGCGACGCCGCTCGCCGTGTGCGTGGGGCGTCTGTGCCGGCAGAAGGGCCAGGACGTGCTGCTGCGGGCATGGGACGCCGTCGCGCAGCGGGTGCCCGACGCCCGCCTCGTGCTGGTCGGCGACGGACCCGACCACGACCGCCTGCGTCAGGACGCCCCGGATTCCGTGCTGTTCACCGGGGCCGTCGCCGACGCCTCCCCCTGGTACCAGGCCGCCGACCTCGTCGTCCTGCCGTCCCGCTGGGAGGGCATGGCGCTGGCCCCGCTGGAGGCGATGGCCTGCGGGCGGCCCGTGGTGCTCACCGACGTCGACGGGGCCCGCGAGAGCCTGCCGTCCAGCTTCGCCGCCCGGTGCCTGGTCCCGCCGGAGAAGCCGGCAGCGCTGGCCTGCGCCGTCACCGAGCTGCTGCTCGACCCTTCGCTGCGCGAGTCGCTCGGCAACCGTGGCCGCCGGCACGTGCTGTCCACCCATGACGTACGGCACACCGCCGAGCAGGTCGCGGACGTCTACCGCGACCTGCTCGGTACGTGGGCCGCCACGCAATGGACGCGCCCGTCCCGAACGGCCGAGCCCGCACAGGTCCTCGGCGCTGAGCGCGGAAAGCCGCTCGACGCGGGCCGCGGTACCGAGGCGAACCCGACGACACGGCGCGTCGAGCCCACTCAGCACAGGGAGTCGATCCACTCGTGACCGCCGAACGTACCGTGGCGTCCCCCGGCGTACCGCCGCGGGACCACGGATTCTCACCAGTCTCGGTCATGCCGCCACGCGGCACGGCCACCGGCCGGCGGATCCCCGCCCCGCGGCCCCCCGCCCGGTCGGCCTCACCCCTCCCCCTGCTCGTCGCGGACGGCCTGGCCGCCGTGACGGGCACACTGGCGCTCGCCGGAGCCGAGGACCGCGGTCCGCTCGCCGGCCTGCTGCTCGCCGTGTCACTGCTGGCCCGCCCGCGCCGCGAACCGGCGCCCGTGCCGGGGCTGCTGGAGGAACTGCCCGCCGTGTGCGGCCGGATCGCGGTCGCCTGGCTGGCGGTGGCCGCGCTGCTGGCGGCGTACCGGCCCGACCACGCGCTGTCCGTCGGCACCGTACTGGCCGGACTCGCCCTTCAGGCGGGTGCGGCCGGTGTGCTGCGCGGGGCGGTGCACGCCCGGCGGCGCGCCGCGCTGCTGCGTCATCCGCACACCGCCCTGGTCGTCGGCCCGGCGGCCACCGCGCAGCGCGTGGCCGGCGCCGTACTGCGCCACCCGCGGTGCGGCATCCGGCCGGTGGGTGTGGTCGCCGACCAGCCGGACCCCGCCGAGGGCCTGCCGGTGCTGACCACCGATCAGGAGGTCGAGCGCGCCGTCATCCAGAACGGGGTGCGGGCGGTACTGGCCGTGCACCCCTGCGTCCGTGCCGACCGGGCACCGCTGCTGCGGGCGCTGGCCGAGTCCGGCTGCATGGTCTGGGAGGTCGACGCCGACACCCCGTCGTACCCGGCGAAGGAGCGGCTGGCCGGGTTCTCCTGCCGTCGTCTGGACCCGTCGCCCGCGCGCCACGGCAGCGCGGGCAAGCGGCTGCTCGACATCCTCGCCTCGGGGGCGGGACTGCTGCTGGTCGGTCCGCTGCTGCTGGCGTTCGCGGTGGCGCTGCGGATCATCGACGGGCCGGGCGTGGTGTTCCGGCAGGAACGCATCGGGAAGAACGGCAAGCCGTTCACGCTGCTGAAGTTCCGTACGCACCGCCCGGTCGACGAGCACGAGTCGGCGACCCGCTGGAGCGTGGCGAACGAGAGCGAGATGCGCTGGTTCTGCCGGATGCTGCGGCGCACCTCGCTCGACGAGCTGCTCCAGCTGTGGAACGTGCTCCGCGGCGACATGAGCCTGGTCGGACCGCGGCCCGAACGACCCTACTTCGTCTCCCAGTTCAGCCAGAGCTACCCCGGCTACGCGACCCGCCACCGCATGCGGACCGGTATCACCGGCCTCGCCCAGGTGCACGGGCTGCGCGGGGACACCTCCATCGAGGACCGCTGCCGGTTCGACAACGCCTACATCGACGACTGGTCGCTGTGGCAGGACATCTGCATCCTGCTGCGCACCGCGGCCACGCTGGTCCGCCCGACGGGGGGCTGACCGGACGTGAGCCACGCCCTGACATCGCTTCCGCGCCGGGTCGCGGCGGTGTCGCCGATCCTGCCCGTGCTGGCCGTGCCCGCCCTGCTGGCCCTGCCGCTGACACCGGACGGCGCGGGGCCGGCCGACCTGGCATCGGGGCTGGCGGTGGTCTACTGCGTGATCCGCCTGCTGCGCGAGAGGCGGCGCCCGCTGTCGCCGACCGCGGTGGTGGTGCTGGGCCTGCCCGTCGTGGGGCTGGCGCTCGCCGCCATGGGGGCGTCCTCGCCGGAGGCCGGGCTGACCGGCCTCGGCCGCTATCTCCAGATCTTCGTCCTGGTCCCGGCGGCCGTGCTGCTGCTGATCCGGGACCGCTTCGACTTCCGGCTGCTGGCCTGGTCGTTCGTGGGGCTCGCGCTGTGCCAGGGGGCGGTCGGCGTGCACCAGTACGTCACCCGCACCGGCGCCTCCTACCAGGGCCAGGACATGCGCGCGGTCGGCACCTTCGGCGCGCACGACGTGATGGGCATGGCCACGACGGTCTCGCTCGGCGTGGTGTGCGCGGTCGGGATCGCGCTGGGCCGGGGGCCCGTCCGGCAGCGGGCCCTCGCCACGGGCTGCGCCCTGGTGCTGCTCGCCCCGCTCGCGCTCTCCTTCAGCCGGGGCGCGTGGATCGCCACCGCCCTGACGTGCGGTGTGCAGCTGGGGCTGACCGGTCTGCGGCGGGCGCTGAAGGTGGCGGCCGCGGTGACCGCCGCGGGCGTCGTCCTGGTCGGCGGCCTCGGCATCGGTACGGCGGCGCTCCAGCAGCGGATCGACAGCATCACGCAGGTCACCGACGCGCCCGACCAGTCCGTCGTCGACCGGTACGCCCTGTGGGCGTCCGCCACCGGCATCTGGCGTCAGGAGCCGCTGACCGGCGTCGGCATCAAGGGCTTTCCCGACCACCGGGACCGGCACGCCACCCTGGCGCTGTCCTCGGGCAGCGACATCGGCGGCGCGGGATCGGCGTACCAGCGGCAGCCCTTGCTGTCGCCGCACAACATGTACCTGCTGCTGCTGAGCGAGCAGGGCCTGGTCGGCCTGCTCGCGCTCGCCGGGAGCTGGCTGGCGCTGCTGGTGTGCGGGCTGCGCCGGCTGCTGCGGGTCCGCGACCGGGGACCGGGCGCCGACTGCGGCCTGGTCGCCTGCGGGCTGCTGCTGTGGCTGCTGACCGACTTCGTGTACGGCGACATCGGCGGCCCCTCGACCGTGCTGACCGCGGTGGGTCTGGGCCTGGTCGCCTGGTGGGCGCTGACCGGTGACGAGCGGGTGGACGCGCCCCGCAGCGAGACGCGGGTGCGCGTCGAGGAGGCCCTGGCGCGATGACGGTGGTGCCCTCGCAACCCCCCGGCTCCGAGAAGGACGGCGCGGCGGCCGTGCCCGCGGCGCGCAACGGCGGCCCGACCGGGGACGGCGCCGACCCGGCGTCGGCCACCGGCTCGGGGCGCTTCCTCGCCCGGGCCGCGCTGGTCACGGCGGCCCTGTCGATCGCCGGTTCCCTGCTCGGCCTGGTGCGGGACCAGTCGCTGGCGCGGCTGTTCGGCGCCGGGAGCGACACGGACGCCTTCCTCGTCGCGTGGACCGTGCCGGAGTTCGCCGCCACGCTCCTCATCGAGGACGGGCTGGCGCTGGTGATGGTCCCGGCGTTCAGCATGGCGCTGGCCCGCCGCGCCCGCGGGGAGGCGGGCGATCCGGTCCGCGCCCTGGTCGCCGCGACCCTGCCCCGGCTGTGCCTGGCGTTCGCGGCGGTGGCGGCGCTGGTCGTCGCCACCGCTCCGCATCTGGTCCGGGCCCTCGCGCCCGGTCTGCCCGACCCCGGCCTCGCCGCCGACTGCACCCGGCTGACCGCGACCTGCGTACTGGCCTTCGGGCTCGCCGGGTACTGCAGCGCCGCCCTGCGGGCGCACGGCCGCTTCCTCGCGCCGGCCGCGATCTACGTCGTCTACAACATCGGCATCGTCGCCGCGATGTTCCTGCTCGGCGGGCACTGGGGAGTGCGCTCGGCGGCGGTCGGCGTCGCGGCGGGCGGCTGTCTGATGGTGGCGGTGCAGCTGCCGTCGCTGTGGCGGGAGATGACGTCGCGCACGCCGTCCCCCGCCCGCACCGGGTCCGCCGCCGCGCAGCGGCCGATGCAGCTCGCCCTGGTCGCGGCCGTCCTCGTGTTCGCGCTGTGCCGTCAGTCGCAGGTCCTCGTCGAACGGTTCCTCGCCTCGTCCCTGCCCTCCGGGGCGATCTCGCATCTGAACTACGCCCAGAAGGTCGCCCAGATCCCGATGACGCTGTCGCTGATGGTGTGCACCGTCACCTTCCCGGTGGTGGCGCGGGCCCTCGCGGACGGTGACACCGAACGGGCCCGCAAGCGCGTCGAGCGGGATCTGGCACTGGCCTCCTGCGTGGTGCTGCTGGGCATGTGCGCGGTGATCGCCTGCGCCCCGCAGATGATCGAAGTGCTCTTCCAGCGGGGCGCGTTCACCGCCGCCGACACGGCGGCGACTGCGGACGTCATGCGCGTGTACGCGCTCGGACTGCTGGGTCAGACCCTGGTGGGCGCCCTGCTGCGGTCCTACTTCTCGGCGGGCCGCCCCAGCTGGTACCCGGCCGGCGTGATGGCCGCGGGCATCGCGGTGACGTCCCTGATCGGCGCCGCGACCGTGCAGGTCTGGGGCGTCGCGGGCATCGCCGCCGCCAACGCCGTCGGCATCACCGTCACGGCCGCCCTGCTGCTGGCCGGACTGCGCACGACGCGGCGGAACACCCCCTACGGCGTCTCGATCCGCCTCCCGCAGGTGCTGGCCGAGCTGGCCGCCCCGGTGTGCGCGGCGGCCGTCGCCACCGTCGCCGGCGCGTTCGTCGCGAGCCGGCTCCAGTCGCCGGTGGCGGGCCTCGCGGCCGGCGTGCTGACCGTGACCGCCGTCTTCGTCCCGCTCGCCTGGGCCCTGGGCGCCCAGGGCCCCGCATCCGCACTGCGCTCCGTACGCACCGTCACACGAAGGCTCACACATGGCCGCATCCATTGATTCCGTCGACACCGGCAGACCCTCCGTCCCCCGACCGGGCCCGATCCCGTGGGTGGCGATGTACCACTCGGTGGGCGACTGCTCGGACGACCCCTACCGCATCACCGTCACCCCCGAACGGCTCGACCGGCAGCTGGCCTGGCTGCGCCGGCGCGGACTGCGCGGCGTGTCCGTGGCCGACCTGCTCGCCGCCCGCGCCCGGGGCCAGGGCCGGGACCTGGTCGGCCTCACCTTCGACGACGGGTACGCCGACTTCGTCACCGCCGCCCTGCCGCTGCTGCGCCGCTGGAACTGCGGCGCCACCCTGTTCGTACTGCCCGGGCGCTTCGGCGGCGACAACGCCTGGGACCCGCTGGGACCGCGCAAGCCGCTGCTGACCGCCGACGGCGTGCGGCACGCGGCGGCCGAGGGCGTGGAGATCGGCTCGCACGGGCTGACCCATGTCGACCTCACCGGGGCCGACGACCTCACCCTGAAGACGGAGGTGGTGGAGAGCCGAGCGCTGCTCGCGGAGCTCACCGGCACACCGGTCGACGGGTTCTGCTACCCGTACGGCACGATCGACGCGCGCGCCGTGGCGGCCGTACGGGACGCGGGATACGCCTACGGCTGCGCCATCGACCCCGGCCCGCTCACCGGGCCGCACGCCCTGCCGCGGGTGCACGTCGGCCAGAACGACACGACCTGGCGCCTGCACCTCAAGCACCGGCTGCACCGGCTGCGCCGGCGCCCGGTGGAGGGCCTGTGACATGAAGGCCCTGCACATCATCACCGGCCTCGGAGTCGGCGGCGCCGAGCAGCAGTTGCGCCTGCTGCTGCGCCATCTGCCCGTGCGGTGCGACGTCGTCACGCTCACCAACCCCGGTGCGGTCAGCGAAGGGCTCACCGCGGACGGGGTGCGCGTCGTGCACCTCGGCATGAGCGGCAACCGCGATCTGGCCGCGCTGCCGCGCCTGGTCCGGTTGATCCGCGCCGGCGACTACGACCTGGTGCACACACATCTGTACCGGGCCTGTGTCTACGGCCGGCTCGCCGCGCGCATCGCCGGCGTCCGCGCGGTCGTCGCCACCGAACACTCGCTGGGCGACTCGCAGATGGAGGGCCGACGGCTGACGGCGGGAGTGCGCGCGCTGTACCTCGCCAGCGAACGGCTCGGCTCCGCGACCGTCGCCGTCTCCCCCACGGTGGCCGACCGGCTGAAGCGGCTGGGCGTGCCCGCACCCCGCATCGAGGTCGTGCCCAACGGCATCGACCTGGACCGTTTCCGCTTCGACGCGGAGCGGCGCGAGCGCACCCGCCGGCGTCTGGGCCTGCCCGAGGGCGCCCGGGTCGTGGGCGGTATCGGCCGGCTCACCCGGGGCAAGCGGTTCGACGTCCTCATCCACGCGCTGACCCGGCTCCCCGACGACCACTGGCTGCTGCTGGTGGGCGGCGGACCCGAGGAGCAGGTGCTGCGCCGCACCGCCCACGAGGTCGGCGTCGCCGACCGCGTCCTGTTCACCGGCGAACGCCCCTATGTGCCCGACGGATCGCCGGGACCGGACATGCCCTCCCTCACCTCGGCGATGGACGTGCTCGCGTCCCCGTCCGAGGAGGAGGCGTTCGGTCTGGCGGCCGTGGAGGCGCTGGCGTCCGGCCTGCCCGTGCTCTACGCCTCCTGCCCCGCGATCGAGGACCTGCCGCCGCAGGCCACCGCGGGCGCCCGGCGCGTCACCGGCGGCGCCGAGGCCTACGCCCGCGCGATCACCGAGGTCCGCGCGTCCGGCCTCCGGCCCCGTACGGCGCCGGAGGGCGCGCACCGCTACAGCATCACCCGCAGCGCAGCCCGCCTGATGGACGTGTACGCGGCGGCGGTCGCCGGCTCGTCCTCTCCCTCACCTCTTGGAGCAAGCCCGTCATGAGCGACACCCCGACCCGTCAGCGCCGTCTGTCCCTGGAGCGTGCCGGCAGGCTGCCGTCCTGGTCCGTGCTCGCGGCCGGCACCCTCCTCGGGGGCCTGCTCGGCGGCGCGTACGGCCTGCTCACCCCTCCGAAGTACACGGCCACCAGCTACGTCATCGCGGTACCGGCCGAGAACTCCGGCCCGGAGTCCGCGCTCGGCTTCGCCCAGGCGTACGGGCGGGCCGCCACACAGCTCGCGGTGCTCGGCGACGCGCAGGTGTGGGCGGGCGTGCCGGTGCGCACGCTCCAGCACAGCGTGCGCACCGCGACCTCGCCGGACGCGCCGATGGTGGCGGTCTCGGCCACCTCCTCGCGCCGCGACCTGGCCGTCGACATGGCCAACGCGGTCTCCCGCGCGCTGACCCGGCACGCGGAGGACACCCGGGACAGCACCCGGGTGCGGCTGGTGCAGTTCTCGCGCGCGGTGAAGCCGACCGAGCCGACGTCCGCGTCGACGACGGTGACGACTCTGGTGGGCACCAGCGCGGGCGGACTGCTCAGCGGCCTGGCCCTGCTGGCGCGGCCGCGCAGGCCCGGCCAGGACGACGAGCCCGTTCCCGCCGCCTCGGTGCCCGGCCCGGCCGCCGCCGCCGATGTGCGCGGGCAGCGGTGACGGCGGTGGACCCGGCCGGCACCGTCAGACACGGACCCGCCGGACCGGTTCCGGCCGGACCGGTGGGTGCGCGGTCACCAGGGGAGGCGTACGCAGAACTTCTCGCCCGTCCAGTCCTCCACCCAGCTGCCCAGGTCGATCGGCGTGCACTCGGAGCCGGGCGGCTCGGCGGGGGGCGCGGTCGGGGTGGGTGTGGGTGTGGGGCGGGGCGGCCGGGGCGGGTTCACTCCGTCGCGGCCGAACAGCGTGGACCGGTAGAGGCGGGACGACCTCGGGTTGTCCTCGCACTGCCAGACGCCGTGCGGGCAGTAGTCGGTCACCGTGTTGTAGAGCGGTGCGTTCTTGTCGATCCACGCGAGCATGCGCCGCATGTATTCGGGGTTGTCCCCGTTGCGGAACAGGCCCCACTCGGGGAACGAGACGGGTTTGCCGTGGGCCTTCGCGAAATCCACGTGGTCCTGAAGTCCGTACGGCTCCGTCATCTGCTCGTCGAAGGACATTCCGGCCGGCTGGTCGTAGGCGTCGAGCCCGATGATGTCGACGGTGTCGTCGCCCGGGTAGCACTCCGTCCAGGGAACGGCGTCCCGGCCGCGGCTCGGCGTGAAATCGAACCGGAACCGCTGGCCCGGCACCGAACGCATCGTGGTGACGATTCTGTTCCAGTACGTCTTCCAGGCCTGCGGGTCCGGCCCGCAGCGATGGGTGTACGTGGTGCCGTTCATCTCCCAGCCGAGGACGAGCACCGTGTCCGGCACGTCCAGGGCGACCAGCCGCTCGGCGAGCGTACGGAAGTGGTGGTCGAACTCCCCGGCCGCGCCCCGCCGCAGCAGTTCCCGCACCTCGTCGTCGGGGACGCCCTCCTCGTTGCGCTCCTGGAGCGGGACGTTCAGGACGAACATCCGGTCGTCACGCTGCTTGCGCCAGTGCGCCCACGCCTCGAGGAAGCCGGCGGCGCCCTCGATGTCACGCCAGCGGTGCCCCGGCAGATAGGTGTGGCCGACGCGGATCTCGGCTCCGCCCAGCCAGTGGCTCAGCCGCGCCATGCGCGCCACGCCGCGGGCGTCGGAGCTGAGGAACGCGCCGAAGGCCGGTTCCTCCTTGTCCCGGCCCGGGGTCGTCGCCGGGGTCGGCGCCGGGGCGCGGGCGTCGTCGCCCGGCACCACTCCGGAATCGCCCGGTGGACCGGAGATCAGGGCGGCGCCCGCGGCGACCACCACCGCCCCCGCGGCCAGCCGGCGGATCCGGACCCGCTTGTCGTGTGGAGCCATGTCCGCTCCTTTCCTCGCTCTTGTCCGGCCTTCCACCGCTGCTCCCTCGTTGATCAACCGTCATATGAAGTCAGGCACATGAAAACCGGGGCCGCTACCGCCGTTGCGGCTTTCGAGTGCCGCGCCCGCCCGTGCGGGTTAATCGACCAGAGAGAAAGTGAGAATTCGTGTCGCTGCTCGACACCCGCTTCCCAGCCGTCCTGCTGCGGATCGACCGGAATCCCTTTCACCACGGAACGCTGGGGGCCGCGCGCTCGCTCGGCAGGGCGGGAGTGGAGGTGCATGTCGTCGCCGATTCGGCGAGAAGTCCCGTCCACGCGTCGCGGTACGTCCGCCAGATGCATCCCCCGCCGCCCCCCGGCGCGTCCGCGGACGACATCGTCGCCGTGCTGCGCGACGTCGCCGAGCGGATCGGGCGGCCCGCCGTCCTGATCGCCCTGGACGACGCGAGCGCCGTCGCGGTGGCCCGAGCCCGGGACGAACTCGCCCCGTCCTACCTGCTGCCGGCGATGCCCCACGCGCTGCCCGAACGCGTCGCCGACAAGGGGGAACTGGCCTCCCTGTGCGCGGCGGCGGACGTCCCGCACCCGGTGACGCTCGTCCCGGACAGCCCGGCGGCGGTCGACGACGCCGTGCGGCGGCTGGGGCTGCCGCTGGTGGCGAAGTGGAGCCGGCCCTGGCTGCTGCCCGCCGCCGGCGGTCTGCGCAGCACCTCGCTGGTCCACACCGCGCAGCAGGCGCAGGAGCTGCACCGCCGCACGGCGGAGGCGGGCAGTCCGCTGCTCCTCCAGGCGTATCTGGCGCCGGGACCGGACCGGGACTGGTTCTGCCACGGCTACACCGACCGCGCGGGTGTCCTGCGCGCCGGCGGTCCGGGCCGCAAGCAGGCCTCCTGGCCGCGGGCCGCGGGGCTGACCGCGGTGGGCCGCTGGACGGCCAACCCCGAGGTGCGGGCGCTGGCCGAGCGGCTCACCGGCGAGCTGGGCTACCGCGGCGTCTTCGACCTCGACTTCCGCCGCTGCGGCGCGACGGGCCGCTACCACCTGCTCGACTTCAACCCGCGCCCCGGCGCCCAGTTCCGGCTGTTCACGGACAGCACGGGCCTGGACGTCGTACGCGCCCAGCACCTCGACCTGACCGGCCGTCCGCTGCCGGACCCGGCCCCGGTCGTGGGGCGGGCGTTCGTGGTCGAGAACTACGCGCCGCTCGCCGCGCTGCGCACGGCGCCGGGCGGCCGCGAACTGGCCTGGTACGCCCACGACGACCGCGAACCCGGACGGGCCATGTGGGCCCTGTGGTGCCGCCATGTCTCCCGTCGGCTGCGTGAGCGGCTGGTCCCGACGGCGGCGGCACCGGGGCCGCGGTTCATCCCCCGGGCGGCCTCGCCCTCCCTGACCGACAACGAGAAAGCGAGCAGTTGATGATGTACGACCTTCTGGTGGTGGGCGCAGGCCCCTACGGTCTGTCGATCGCGTCCCACGCCGCGGAAGCCGGGCTGAAGATGCGTGTGTTCGGCCGCCCCATGGCGTCCTGGCGGGACAACATGCCCCGCGGCATGTTCCTGAAGTCCGAACCGTGGGCGTCGAACCTCTCCGATCCGTCCGGACGGTGGCGCCTGGACGCCTACTGCTCCGAGCAGGGCCTGTCCGCTCGCCATGCCCAGCCGATCCCGGTCGAGGCGTTCGCGGCGTACGGCCTGTGGTTCGCCCGGCACGCCGTGCCGGACGTGGACGAGCGCATGGTGACCCGGGTGACGGCCGGACCGGGCGGCTTCACGGCGGTCACCGACGACGGCGAGGAGCTGCACACCCGGGCGGTGGCGCTCGCGGTCGGTGTGATGCCGTTCGTGGAGGTGCCGGCCGCGCTGCGCGGACTGCACATGTCGCTGGTGACGCACAGCAGCCACCACAGCGACCTGGCCCGGTTCCGCGGCAAGGACGTCACGGTGATCGGCGGCGGCCAGGCCGCCCTGGAGACGGCGGCCCTGCTCGCCGAGCAGGGCACCCGGGTGCGGGTGCTGGCGCGCGCGGACGGGCTGCGCTGGAACGATGTGCCGCCGGCCTGGGAACGCCCCTGGTGGCAGTCGGCCCGCTCCCCGCACAGCGGTCTGGGCCCCGGCTGGCGGAACTGGTTCTACGCCGAGCGCCCCGGTCTCTTCCGGCGTCTGCCGGAGGCCACCCGGTCCCGCATCGCGACGACGGCGCTGGGTCCGGCCGGCGCGTGGTGGGTGCGGGACCGCGTGGAGGGCGTCGTGGAGGTGCTGCCCGGTCACGAGGTCGCCGCGGCCTGCCCGGTGCCGGGCGGCCTGCGGCTGGAGACGGTGAGCCGTGAGGGCGGTCTGCGCACTCTGGAGACCCACCACGTCATCGCCGCCACGGGCTTCAAGGGGCGGTGCGACCGGCTCGGGCTGCTGGCGGCGGAACTGCGCGGCTCGCTGGCGGCGCTGCCCGACGGCTCCCCGATGGTCGGGCGGGACTTCGAGTCCTCCCACCCCGGCCTGTTCCTGGCGGGCCTGGTGACGGCCTCCGGGTTCGGCCCGGCGATGCGCTTCGTGCACGGCGCGACCTTCACCGCCGCGACCCTGGTCCGCGGGGTGCGCCGCCGGCTGCGGACGACGCCGTCGGCCGGGACCGTTCCGGTGCCGAGCGGCAGCCGCCGTGCCACGTCGCCGTCGCCGGTGCGCCACTGAGCGACGGGCCGCGCACACCGCTCGGGCCGCTGACGGCTTGGGAGTCGTCAGCGGCCCGTTCGTTGCGCCGCCGGCCGGGGAGAGGTGCGGCGGCGGGGTTTCGGGTGCCGGGCGGACTGGCGTCCGGCACCCGGGTGCGGTGGCTACCGCTGGGCGGTGGCGCGACCGCGGCGGTACAGCATGACGCCGCCCGCGAGCAGCGCGGCACCGGCGGCCGAGGCGGCCATCACGGGGCCGCTGCCGGTCTCGGCCAGCACCGGCGGCGTGCCGGGCTCCTCGACGACCGGAGCGGGCGTCTCGACCTTGGGCGGAGCGACCGGGCTCGGCGGCACGGTGCTCGGCACGGGGGCCGGGGTGGGCGTGCTGACCACCGGCGGGAGGCTCGGGACCGGCGCCGGTTCGTCGGTGCCGTAGCCCTCCTCGTTGACGCAGCCGTTGGAGTTCGCCTCGTTGAACACCGCGCCCACGTCGACGCTGTTGCCGCAGACGTTCGCGCCCAGGTCGACCGGGACCTGCACGTTGTTGCCGGACAGCAGACCGGGCGAGCCCTCGGTGACACCGACCGCACGCGTGCCGGAGGTGTCACCGGAGGTGGACGAGGTCCCGGTCGAGGTCCCGGACGTGCTGCCGGACGAGGTCCCGGTGGACGAGGTCCCGCTGGACGAAGCGGTCGGCGCCGCCGACGCGACGTTGCCGCAGGCGTTGCCGAACGAGTCATTGAGCGCCGCCAGCGCGTTGACGGTGTTGCCGCACACGTTCAGCGGCACCTTGACCGGCACCTGGACGCTGGTCCCGGACAGCACACCGGGGGAGTCCTCGGCGACACCGGTCGCGTTGGTGTCGGCGAGGGCGGCACTGCCGTACAGGGACAGGATGCCCGTGGCGGCGGCCGCCGCGAACACTCCCCTGCTCAGGGTCTGTCGCAATGTGGTTGTCTCCTGCTCGAAAAGAATGGGGAAAGCCGGCCCTGGAACGGCGGTCGGCGTCCGGGACCGGCCGGGCCACCGCCAAAAGGCTGGTGTGCAGGGCGCGCTCAGTCGTTCTCGCACTTGCTGCGATCGCCGGGGTCGGCGCGATGGTGAGATGGACCGGGTTGCCGCCGGCCCGTCCGCCGAACACCATCAGGTGTGCGGCTCCCGTTCGCGGGCGGAACACCCGTGGCAGAAGCGGCGGCCTCTGCGGCGACCATTGCCTCAACTGAGCACTGCGCGTTCCCTTCTCGTGGCGTCGCAAGCCCTACGGCTTCATCAACCCGACGCCCGGGAATTGGTTTCGCAGGTTCACCCGGTTGCCGCGCGCCGCATTCCGGCAATGCCCGGACAGCACCGGGCCCGGCACGGCGCGCGTTTCAACCGTTCCCCGCGCGGCGGAGCAGGCCGCCGCGCTTCCGACCAGGGACTGTCGTCAAATTCCCGCCTGCGCCGCGCCGCCCTTCGGGCAACGACGGCAATTTGACGAAAGGCCCTAGGACACCACGTCCTTTCGGGCAAATCCCCGGAAGGCCAGAGCGAAAAGCACGACTGCGTATGTTACGGAAATAGCCGTGCCCTGGATCATGCCGGACCACTCGGGGTCGGGCTGGACGGCGTCGGCCCAGGCGAACTGCCAGTGCGCGGGCAGGAAGTGCCGCCAGTCGCCGAGCGCCGTCACCGCGTCGAGGACGTTGCCGACGATGGTCAGGCCGACCGCGCCGCCGACCGCTCCCAGGGGGGCGTCCGTCCTGGTCGAGAGCCAGAACGCGAGCCCGGCCGTGACCAGTTGGGACACGAAGATGAACGCCACCACGACCACCAGCCGCTGGGCGGCGGTGCCCGCGTCGAGCGCGCCTCCGGTGGGGATGCGCAGCGGGCCCCAGCCGTACGCGGCGGCGCCCACGCCCAGCGCCACGACGGGCAGCAGCACCATCGCGGCCAGGCTCAGGGCGAGTCCGACGGCGAGTTTGGACCACAGCAGCCGGGCCCGCGGCACCGGCGCCGCCAACAGGTAGCGCAGGGAGGACCAGTTGGCCTCCGAGGCGACGGTGTCCCCGCAGAACAGTGCCACCGGGACGACGAGCAGGAAGCCCGCGGAGACGAAGAGGTTGACCGCGGCGAAGTTGGCGCCGGAGGCGGTCGCCGTGTCCATCAGCGTGATCCGGTCGCCGCCCGCGTCGGGCTCGCCGCCGATCGCGAAGGCGGCCACCAGCACGAACGGCAGGGCGGCGAGGATGCCGAACATCACCAGCGTGCGGCGCCGTTTGAGCTGGCGGACCAGCTCGACGCGCAGCGGGAGGGTACGGCCGGCCCGGTAGCCGGACGCGACCTCTTCGGTGCCGGTGCGCTCGGCGAGCGTGCTGCCGCTCATGCGGAGCCTCCGATCAGGGTGAGGAAGGCGTCCTCCAGGCGGCGGTGCGGGCCGACCGAGGCGACGGGTACTTCGAGCCGTACCAGTTCCGGGATCAGGCGGGCCGCGCTGCCGTCCGCGTCGAGGCGGACGAGGAGCCCGTCGTCGGTGAGCACGGCCGAGGCGACGCCCGCGAGCGCGGCGACCTTCTCGACGACCGGTTCCTCCACGGGCGCGGCGGTACCGACGAGGAGGGTGTCACCGGAGCCGACGATCTCGCCGACCGGGCCCGCCTGTACGAGCTTGCCCCGGTCCATCACCACGAGATGCGTGCAGGACTGCTCGACCTCCGCCAGGAGGTGGCTGGAGACGATCACCGTGCGGCCGGCGGCCGCGTACCGGATCATCACCTGGCGCATCTCGCGGATCTGCGGCGGGTCGAGGCCGTTGGTGGGTTCGTCGAGGATGAGCAGGTCCGGCAGGCCGAGCATGGCCTGGGCGATGGCCAGGCGCTGGCGCATGCCCTGCGAGTAGGTGCGCACGGCGCGGGCGAGCGCGTCGCCGAGCCCGGCGATCTCCAGGGCCTCGTCCAGGTGGGCGTCCTCGGCGGGGCGGCCGGTCGCCCGCCAGTACAGCTCCAGGTTCTCGCGGCCGGACAGGTGCGGCAGGAACCCCGCGCCCTCGACGAAGGCGCCCACCCGGGACAGTACGGGCGCGCCGGGCCGGATCGCGTGGCCGAAGACGCGGATATCGCCGCCGTCCGGTGTGATCAGGCCCATCAGCATGCGCAGGGTCGTCGTCTTGCCCGCGCCGTTGGGGCCGAGCAGGCCCAGCACCTGGCCCTTCTCGACGCGGAACGACAGGTCCTTGACCGCGTACCGGTCCGACGACTTCGCGTACCGCTTGCCCAGGCCGGTGATCTGGAGCGGTACGTCGGCCAGTTCGGGGTCCGGGGCGGGCGTCGCGGTGCGGCGGCGGGCGGACAGCAGCAGCGCCAGCGCGACGGCGGCGCCCATCGGCGGCAGCCACCAGACCCAGGCCGGCAGCGGTGCGGCGGCGGTCGTGACGGCCGGGGCCGTGGGGACCGACAGGTCGCCCTTCAGGGAGACGGTGTACTTCGCCGGGGCGGCCGGGGAGGCGTAGGCGAGGTCGGTGGAGGCGAGGACCAGGCGCAGCCGGTGGCCCTTGTCGACCTCGTGGTCGATCGCCGGGAGGGTGATCGTCACGTCCTTGCCGGACCTGGCGCCCTCGACCCTGACGGGGGTGACCAGCTGCGAGGGGAGCACCTGCCCGCGGCCGTCGGCGCCGACGTCGTACAGCTTGGCGAACAGGACGGCGTCGTCGGCGGTCGACCCGACGCGGACGGTCACCTTCGGGGTTCCGGTGATGTGCAGGTCGTCGGCGACCGGCGCCGACTCGAAGCGGGCGTGCTGGCCCGGGAAGTCCAGGGACACCCCGACGCCCAGCGAGGACAGCTGGGACAGGCCGCCCGCGCCGGCGAGGCCGGGGAGGGCGGAGACGGCGGGCGGGCCGGCGCCGGGCGGGTTGTCGAAGGTCTGCTCGCGTCCGGCCAGCCCGATCGGACGCGGTCCGTTCTCCAGGCCGGGGTAGGCGTCGGCGCTCGCGCCGCGCAGCTGGGCCTCGCCGTCGGAGGAGTCGACGCCTCCGGTGCGGGTGACGCGGAAGGCCGGGCCGGTGTCGGCGGCCCGCTCGTCCTTGAGGTGGCGGTCGAACCACGCCGTCACGCGCGCCCGGACACGGGCCGCCTCCAGGTCGCCGCCGTCATGGCCGCCGGCGATCCAGTCGACGTCCACGGGGGCGCCGTTGGCGCGGACGGCCCTGGCCGCCGCGTCGGCGTGGTCGAGCGGGAAGAGGGAGTCGGACTGCCCCTGCACCAGGAGTGTCGGCACCTCGACGCGGTCGGCGACCGCCGACGGGGAGCGGGCCTGGAGCAGTTCACGCGCCTCGGCGTCCGGGACGCCGGACTCGGCGACGCGCTCGTACATCGCGCACAGCTTCGGCTCGAACCTGGCGCAGCCGCCGCCGGAGTTGACGAAGATCCCCGCCCACAGCTTCTTGAACACGCCGTTCGGGAAGAGGGCGTCCGCGAGGTTCCAGTAGGTGATCGCTGGCGCGACGGCGTCCACGCGCCGGTCGTGCCCGGCGGCGAGCAGGGAGACCGCGCCGCCGTACGACGCGCCCGCCATGCCCACGCGCGGGTCGCCGTCGCGGTCGAGCCGGACCTGCGGCTGGAGCGCGAGCCAGTCGATCAGCCGGGAGACGTCGGCGACCTCGGTGTCCGGGTCGTTCAGCCCGATCCTGCCGGTCGAGTCGCCGAACCCGCGCGCCGACCAGGTCAGCACCGCGTACCCGTCCCCGGCCAGCTCCTCGGCCTGTTGCCGGACGTCGTCCTTGCTGCCGCCGAAGCCGTGCGCGAGCAGGACGGCGGGGCGGCGGCCGGACGGACCCGAGGTGAAGTACGAGGTGTCGATGCGCACCCCGTCGTCCATGGTCATGACCCGGTCGGCGCGGCGCACCGCGGGCGAGTCGTCGTCGGCGACGGCCGTCCACGTACCGGCACCGGCGAACACCACGACCGCGGCCGCGGCCGCGGCGGTCCGCCGCGGCCGCCGCAGCAGCGCTCGCCATCCGGGCAGTCGAAGATCCATGCGTCAACGGTACGGGGCGAAACCGTCAGCACGGCATCGACCGGAGACCGAACCACCGCCCCTCCCACAGGCGTACGGGCCGCTCGCGTGTACTGCGACGGTGGTACGGCGCGGCCCGGCGGCGCGTCCCCCCGTCGGGCGAAGCACCGTTGTTCGAGTCACCGCTCGATCCGCTGAAAAGCCGCGAAACGGTACGTGTAGGGCGCCCGCGCGTCAGATCCTTGAAGATCTGCCCCACTGTGAACGGAGACGTCTGTGCGCATCACCGACATCCAGCGCTGCGAGGTCCGGCCCGGACGGCTCGTCGAGTGGACGCTCAGTCCGGCGACCGTCGAGGCGGCCGCGGGCCTGCCGGACGACTCCAGGCCGCCGGCGTACGTTCAGGAGTCGCACATCAGGACGGCCCGCTCCGTACGCGAGGACGGTCTGTTCGTCCCGACCTGGATCGGTACGGCGTTCGACATCCCGGGCCGGATCGACCTCGACGCACTGGAGCGGGCGCTGCGCAGCTGGACCCTGCGGCACGAGACGCTGCGCAGCGGTTTCCGCCTGGTCGGTGACGAGATGCGCCGGTTCACCCTCGGCTCGGGGGCCGTGTCGCTGCACCGCGAGGTCGTCGGGGACTTCACCGAGGCGGGCCCCCTGGTCCGGCACCTCCAGGACCGCTTCGACGTCGCGGCGGACGCGCTCGGCTGGCCGAACCTCATCTACACCGCGGTGGTCCGGGACGACTGCACCAGCGTGTACATGGCCTTCGACCACAGCAACGTCGACTCCTACTCGCTCCAGCGCATCCCCGCCGAGGTCCACGAGCTGTACGCGGCGGGCGTCGCGGGCCGGGCCGTGGAGCAGGCGCCGGTGAGCAGCTACGTCGACTTCTGCGAGATCGAGCGGGCGGACGCGGACCGCATCGACGAGACCCACGAGATCGTCGACCGCTGGCGGGAGTTCATCGCCCGGTGCGACGACCGGCTGCCGAGCTTCCCCGTCGATCTCGGCCTGGAACCGGGCGGCGGACTGCCCGTCCAGCGGCTCATGACCGAGAAGCTCGTCGACGCGGACGACGCCGCGGCCTTCGAGGCCTACTGCCGCCCCTTCGGCGGCAGCGCGGTGGGTGTCCTGGCGGCCACCGGCCTGATCGTCCGCGAGATCGGCAAGCAGTCCGTCTACCGCACGGTCGTGCCGTTCCACACCAGGGTCAAGTCCCAGTGGTCCGACTCCGTGGGCTGGTACGTCGGTGGCGCCCCGATCGAGGTCTCGATGGAGCCGTCGGACGACTTCCCGGCCGTGCTGCGAACCGTGCGCGCCCAGCTCCAGGCCAACCGGCGGCTGGCCCGGATGCCGCTCGCCCGGGTGCTCAACCTGCTCGGCTCGGACTTCCGCCCGACCTCCCCCGACCTGTACTCGATCGTCTCCTTCACCGACGCCCGCTCCATCCCCGGCTCCGGACACTGGTCCGAGCAGGCGGCGTACGGGCTGATGAGGGTCTCGTACGGCGACCAGGTCTGCGTGTGGATCAGCCGGCTGCACGAAGGCCTGTGGTACGCCTGCCGCTACCCGGACACCGACGTCGCGTACAAGAACATGCGGTTGTACCTGGAGCGGCTGCGGGACCTCATCGTGATGGTGGCCCGCGGCTGAACCGCCGCCCCTCTCCCCCCCGTCCGGGCCGAGTGCCCGAGCGCTTTCGCGGCGCAGCCGACCCCGCGTGACGATCACCGCGCAGGCCGCGCCCGCCGGTGCGCAGCACTCGGCGGCCACTGCGTGCGCAGTGACCGCCGTACCGGTCGCCGGCTCCGCCTCAGTGGTTGCGCGGGAAGCCCAGGTCGACGCCGGCCGGGCCGTCCGCCGGGTCGGGCCAGCGGGTGGTGACGACCTTGCCGCGGGTGTAGAAGTGCGTGCCGTCGTTGCCGTAGATGTGGTGGTCGCCGAAGAGCGAGTCCTTCCAGCCGCCGAAGGAGTGGTACCCGACGGGGACCGGGATCGGCACGTTCACGCCGACCATGCCCGCCTCGATCTCCAGTTGGAAGCGGCGGGCGGCGCCGCCGTCCCGGGTGAAGATCGCGGTGCCGTTGCCGAACGGCGAGCGGTTGATGAGGGCCACGCCCTCCTCGTAGGTGTCCACGCGCAGCACGCACAGCACCGGACCGAAGATCTCGTCCTGGTACGCCTTGGCGGAGGTGGGCACCTTGTCCAGCAGCGAGATGCCGATCCAGTGGCCGTCCTCGAAGCCCTCGACGGTGTGGCCGGTGCCGTCCAGCACGACCTCGGCGCCCTCGGCGGACGCGCCCGTGACGTAGGACGCCACCTTGTCGCGGTGCGCCTTGGTGATCAGCGGGCCCATCTCGGAGGCCGGGTCGTCGCCGGGGCCGATCTTGATCTTCTCGGCGCGCTCACGGATCTTCTCCACCAGCGTGTCGCCGATCGCGCCGACCGCGACGACCGCGGAGATCGCCATGCAGCGCTCGCCCGCCGAGCCGTAGGCCGCGGACACCGCCGCGTCGGCCGCCGCGTCGAGGTCGGCGTCGGGCAGCACCAGCATGTGGTTCTTCGCGCCGCCGAGCGCCTGCACCCGCTTGCCGTTGGCGGAGGCGGTGGTGTGGATGTAGCGGGCGATCGGGGTGGAGCCGACGAAGGAGACCGCCTTGACGTCCGGGTGCTCCAGCAGGCGGTCGACGGCCACCTTGTCGCCGTGGACGACGTTGAAGACACCGTCCGGCAGGCCGGCCTCGGCCAGCAGCTCGGCGATCTTCAGGGAGACGGAGGGGTCCTTCTCGGACGGCTTCAGCACAAAGGTGTTGCCGCACGCGATCGCGATCGGGAACATCCACATCGGCACCATGGCCGGGAAGTTGAACGGCGTGATGCCGGCCACCACACCGAGCGGCTGGCGGATCGAGGCCACATCGACCCGGCTCGCCACCTGGGTGGACAGCTCGCCCTTGAGCTGAACGCTGATGCCGCAGGCCAGGTCGACGATCTCCAGGCCGCGCGCCACCTCGCCGAGCGCGTCGGAGTGCACCTTGCCGTGCTCGGCGGTGATCAGCTCGGCGATCTCGTCGCGGTGCGCGTCCAGCAGCGCCCGGAACTTGAACAGGATCGTGGTGCGCTGGGCGAGCGAGGACTGACCCCAGGTCGTGAACGCGTCCTTCGCGACCGCGACCGCCGTGTCGACCTCCTCGACCGTCGCGAACGCGACCTTCGTGGTGACCGCGCCGGTCGCCGGATCCGTGACCGGACCGTAGGTGCCCGACGCGCCGTCGACGGACTTGCCGCCGATCCAGTGGTTGACGATCTTCGTCATGACCAGTTACTCCTTCACAGATGGCGGCGCCGGCTCGAGACGTGCCGTTCGTACAGCTCACGGGCCTTGACCGCGGACGCCCGGGTCGCGGTCTGGGCCACAGGTACATCCCACCAGGCCTGGGCGGCGGGCGCGCCCGACACTGTGTCTGCCGTTTCGGTCTCGACGTAGACACATGTGGGAGTGTCGGCCGCCCGTGCCTCGGCGAGCGCGGCGCGCAGGTCCGCTACGGTCCGTGCGCGCAGCACCCGCATGCCGAGGCTCTCGGCGTTGGCGGCCAGGTCGACGGGGAGCGGGGCGCCGGCGAAGGCTCCGTCGTCGTTGCGGTAGCGGTAGGCGGTGCCGAAGCGCTCACCGCCCGTTTCCTCCGACAGGCCTCCGATGGAGGCGTATCCGTGGTTCTGCACCAGCAGCATCTTGATCGCGACACCCTCCTGCACGGCCGTCACGATCTCCGTCGGCATCATCAGGTACGTGCCGTCGCCGACCAGCGCCCACACCGGACGGTCGGGCGCGGCCAGCCTCACCCCGATGGCGGCCGGGATCTCGTAGCCCATGCACGAGTAGCCGTACTCCAGGTGGTACTGGTCCCGCGACCGGGCCCGCCACAGCTTGTGCAGGTCACCGGGGAGGGAGCCGGCCGCGTTGATGACGATGTCCGATCCGTCGACCAGCGCGTCCAGCGCGCCGAGCACCTGGAGCTGGGTCGGCCGTGCCTCCGGATCGTCGGCCGCCCAGCAGGCGTCGACGCGCCGCTCCCAGCGCTCCTTGCCCTCGGTGTACCGGGCGACGTACGCGGGCGGCACCCGGTGGTCGTGCATCCGCAGCGCCTCGGTCAGCTCCGACAGGCCGCTGCGGGCGTCCGCGATCAGGGCCCGGCCGGCCAGCTTGTGGCCGTCGTACGGCGCGATGTTGAGGTTGAGGAAGCGGACCCCGGGGTCCTCGAAGAGGGTGCCGGAGGCGGTGGTGAAGTCGGTGTAGCGGGTGCCGACGCCGATGACCAGGTCCGCGGCACGGGCCAGTTCGTCGGCGGTGGCGGTGCCCGTGTGGCCGACGCCGCCGACGTCCTGGGGGTGGTCGTGGGGCAGGGAGCCCTTGCCGGCCTGGGTGGAGGCGACGGGGATGCCGGTGGCCTCGGCGAACTCGGCGAGGGCGGCCTCGGCGCGGCTGTGGTGGACACCGCCGCCGGCGATCAGCAGCGGCCGCTCGGCCTGCCTGATCGCCCGTACGGCCTCGGTCAGCTCGATCGGGTCGGCGCCCGGCCGGCGCACGGACCAGGTCCGCTCCGCGAAGAAGTCCTCCGGCCAGTCGTACGCCTCGGCCTGCACGTCCTGGGGCAGCGCCAGCGTCACCGCGCCGGTCTCGACCGGGTCGGTGAGCACCCGCATGGCCTGGAGCGCCGCCGGGATCAGGGCCTCGGGGCGGCTGATCCGGTCGAAGTACCTCGACACCGGGCGCAGGGTGTCGTTGACCGACACGTCGCCCGCGTACGGCACCTCCAGCTGCTGGAGGACCGGGTCGGCCGGGCGGGTGGCGAAGATGTCGCCGGGCAGCAGGAGCACCGGCAGGTGGTTGATGGTGGCAAGGGCGGCGCCGGTGACGAGGTTGGTCGCGCCGGGGCCGATGGAGGTGGTCACGGCGTGCGCGGACAGGCGGTTGGACTGGCGGGCGTAGCCGACCGCCGCGTGCACCATGGCCTGTTCGTTGCGGCCCTGGTGGAACGGCATGACGTCCGCGTACTCGACGAGCGCCTGGCCGATCCCGGCGACGTTGCCGTGGCCGAAGATGCCCCAGGTGGCGTCGATGAGCCGGTGCCGTTCGCCGTCCCGTTCGGTGTACTGCGCGGCCAGGAAGCGCACCAGCGCCTGCGCGACCGTCAGCCGCGTGGTCGAGGTCGTCATCGGTAAACCCCTGTGCTTTCTACGTGGTCGGGGTGGAAACAGATCCGCCACTCCCGTGTCTCGCCGGGTCCCGCCATGACGTTCAGGTAGTACATGTCGTGGCCGGGCTGGGCGACGGACGGGCCGTGCCATCCGTCCGGGACGAGGACGGCGTCGCCGGAGCGGACCTCGGCCAGCAGATCCGCCCCGCCGTCCCGGGAGGGCGACACGCGCTGGTAGCCGAAGCCGTTCGGGCCGTCGATCTCGAAGTAGTAGATCTCCTCCAGCTCGGCCTCCTCGCCCGGCCGGTGCTCGTCGTGCTTGTGCGGCGGGTAGGAGGACCAGTTGCCGCCGGGGGTGATGACCTCGACGGCGATGAGCCGGTCGCAGACGAAGGCGTCGGCGGAGGCGAAGTTGCGCACCTTGCGGGCGCAGTTGCCGCTGCCGCGTTCTTCCACGGGGACCTCCGGCGCGGGGCCGTAGCGGGCGGGGAGTCGTCGCTCGCACTTCGCTCCTGCCAGGGCGAAGCGGCCTCCCGCGCCGGAGGAGATCTGTGCCCGGGCGTCACGGGGCAGGTACGCAAAGTCGGTCGTCCCCGCGAACACGCCCTCCCGGCCCAGGAGGGTGAACACCTCACCCGTCACGTGCACGGTGCAACCACCTTGCAGGGGCAGCACGATCCACTCGCTGTCCCCCGTGGTGAAGGTATGCGTACCGCCCGCCGCGAGCTCGACGACGCGCAGGCTGCTGTACGTCCAGCCGGCCCGCTTCGGGTCGATGTCGAGCACATGGCCGGCGCCGGCGGTGGAGCCCCTCGGAACGTGCAACTCGTTGCTCATGCGGCCCTCACAGCAGTCCTACGGCGGTGTCCACGGCGGCGGCCACGTCGCCGTCCGCCGGGTAGAGCAGCGAACGCCCGACCACCAGTCCGCGCACGGTGGGCAGTTGCAGCGCGCCGCGCCACTTCTCGTACGCGCCGGCCTGCGCCGCGGCGGAGCCGCCGACGTCGCCGCCGAGGAGCACGGCGGGCAGGGTCGTCGTCTCCATGACCCGCGCCATGTCGTCTGGGTTCTCGGTGACGGGCACCTTCAGCCAGGTGTACGCCGAACTCCCGCCGAGGCCCGACGCGATGGCGATGGACTTCGTGACCGCCTCCGCGGACAGGTCGTTGCGCAGCCGCCCGCCGGCGTCGCGGCGGGAGATGAACGGCTCGACGAAGACGGGCAGCCGGCGCTCCGCCATGTCGTCGATGGCGCGGGCGGTGGACTCCAGCGTGTTCAGTGAGCCCGCGTCGTCGTAGTCGATGCGCAGCAGCAGCTTGCCCGCGTCGAAGCCGAGGCGCCGGATGTCCTCGGCGCGGTGGCCGGTGAAGCGGTCGTCGAGTTCGAAACTGGCGCCCTGGAGCCCGCCGCGGTTCATCGAGCCCATGACGATCTTGTGGTCGAGGACACCGAGCAGCAGCAGGTCGTCGAGGATGTCGGCGGTGGCGAGGACGCCGTCGACGCCGGGTCTGCCGAGGGCGATGCAGAGGCGTTCCAGCAGTTCGGCCCGGTTGGCCATGGCCAGTTTGCGGTCGCCGACGCCGAGGGCGCCGCGCGCCGGGTGATCGGCGGCGATGATCATCAGCCGTCCGCTCTCACCGAGCAGGGACCGGCGGACACGGCGGGCGGCAGCCTCGGCGATCGCCTCGGGGTGCCGGGTACGGGTGCGGACGAGGTCCGCGACGTCGACGGTCATCGGTCGTCTCCCGTGGGCCGGACCGGGGTGGGCGCGGCGGCCGTCGAGGCGGTCACGGCGCCGGCGGCGAGGGCCTGCGCGACCTCCTGCGGGGTCGGCATCGCGGAGGAGCACTCCAGCCGGGAGGCGACGATGGCGCCGGCGGCGTTGGCGTGCCGCATGATCCTCTCCAGGTCCCAGCCGGCGAGCAGTCCGTGGCAGAGGGAGCCGCCGAACGCGTCACCGGCGCCCAGGCCGTTGAGGACGGTGACCGGGAGCGGGGGGACCTCGGCGGACTCGCCGCTCGCGGACACCGCGAGGACGCCCTTCGGGCCCTGCTTGACCACGGCCAGTTCGACTCCGGCGTCGAGCAGGGCGCGGGCGGCGGCGTGCGGTTCGCGGACGCCGGTGGCGACCTCCACCTCGTCGAGGTTGCCGACGGCCACGGTGGTGTGCCGCAGGGCCTCGGCGTAGAAGGGCCGGGCCGCGTCGGGGTCGGACCAGAACATGGGGCGCCAGTCCAGGTCGAAGACCGTCGTACCGGACTTCGCCCGGTGGGCGAGGGCGGCGAGGGTCGCCGTACGGCTGGGCTCCTCGCTCAGGCCGGTGCCCGTCACCCAGAAGATGCCGGTCTCCCCGATGGCGTCGAGGTCGAGCTCGTGGGCGTCGATCTCCAGGTCGGGGGCCTTGGGCTGCCGGTAGAAGTACAGCGGGAAGTCGTCCGGCGGGAACACCTCGCAGAAGGTGACCGGGGTGGGCAGCCCGGGCACGGGCGTGACCCAGCGGTCGTCGACGCCGAAGTCGCGCAGCGCCTCGTGCAGATAGGTGCCGAACGGGTCGTCGCCGGTGCGGGTGATCACCGCCGTGCGCCGGCCCAGACGGGCCGCCGCGACCGCGACATTGGTCGCCGAGCCGCCGAGGAACTTCCCGAAGGACGACACCTGTGGGAGCGGGACGCCGGTCTGGAGCGGATACAGGTCCACTCCGATCCGCCCCATCGTGATGAGGTCGTACGCCATCGAGATCCCTTCGCGTTCCCGTCGCGCCTTCGGGACGGCCGCTGCGGGCCGTCGTCGGCGGTTCTCTCCGATTTTCTAGTCTCCGCCGAGGAGCCCTGTCAATAGTTTGTCCAGACATTCGGACCAGGGGTCGGGAATCGGCCACGGGCCCTGACCCGAACCGAAATGTCAACGCGCCCCGCCCTGCCGACCCGCGTGCGCCATTGCTGCATCTGTGTCACAAACACCACCTCCGTGTCACACATGTCGCGTGTACGCGCGCCCTGCGTCACGCGCGGACCACAGACGCTGTCCGGTGCTCACTCTCCGTCGTTGACCGGGCACAGGCTTGTTGATCACCAGCAAGACAGCCCGGCTCCCCCGACGGCCGCTCCCGGCCGACGCCGTGGCACGCGCAGGGAGGTGCACCTCATGACCGACCGAAGGCTCTGGTCGTACAAGGAGATCGCGGCACACATCCGGGTCCAGCCGGACACCGTGCGGTCGTACCGCAAGCACGGACTGCTGCCGCCACCGGATCACGTGGAGGGCGGGAAGCCCTACTGGTACGCCGACACGGTCCGCGCCTGGGTGGCCTCCCGGCCGGGCAACCGGGGCCGCAGAACGGAGTGACGCACCACCCCGGTTCCGTGCCCCGCCGCCGTGTGCGGCACAGTCCTCGCATGGACTTCTCCGTCAAGCCCGTACTGACCGGCGAGAAAGTGGTGCTGCGGCCGTTCACCGAGGACGACGCGGAGGCCGTGTGGGAGATCCTCCACGACCCCGAGGTCGTCCGCTTCACCTTCGAACCGTCCACCGAGATCACCCGGGAGGGACTGCGTGCCTGGTACGGCTCCCGGGCCGGTCAGTCCGACCGGCTCGACCTCGCCGTGACCGACCGGCACACCGGCGAACCGGTCGGGGAGGTCGTCCTCAACGAGTGGAATCCCGAGGCCCGCTCCTGCAACTTCCGCACGCTGATCGGGCCGCGGGGCCGCGGCCGGGGCCTGGGCACGGAGGCGACCCGGCTCATCGTCGGCCACGGCTTCGAGCAACTCGGCCTCCACCGGATCGAGTTGGCCGCCTACGGCACCAACCACCGCGCCCTGCGCGTCTACGAGAAGGTCGGCTTCGTGCGCGAGGGCGTACGGCGGGAGGCCGCGTGGCGGGACGGGGAGTGGGTCGACGAGGTGCTGATGGCCGTGCTCGACCGGGAGTGGGCCGGCCACCGGGGCTCCGTCCGAGTCAGCCCCACGGCTCGATGACCGTCACGCCCGCGCCGGGCGCGTCACCCAGCGCCGCCAGCGCGTCCGGGGCCGCCGCCAAAGGGAGGGTGGAGGTCACCAGGAGGTCGGGGCGGAGGGTGCCCGCCCGCACCAGCTCCAGCATCGGCGGGTAGGTGTGGGCGGCCATGCCGTGGCTGCCGAGGACTTCGAGTTCCAGCGCGATGACACGGGCCATGGGGACGGGCGTGGTGCCCGTGGCCGAGGGCAGCAGGCCGACCTGGACGTGGCGTCCGCGGCGGCGCAGGCCGTCCACGGACGCGGCGCAGGTGGCCGGGGAACCCAGGGCGTCCAGCGACAGATGCGCGCCGCCGCCGGTCAGCTCCCGGACCGCCGCCGCGGTGTCCTGCGCCCGGCCCGCGTCGAAACACTCCGCCGCGCCGAACTTCCGGGCCAGCTCCAGTGCCCGCGGTGACACGTCCACGGCGACGACGCGCGCACCCGCCGCCGCGGCGATCATCACCGCCGACAGACCGACTCCCCCGCAGCCGTGCACGGCGACCCACTCTCCGGCCGCCACCCGGCCCTGCCGCACGACCGCGCGGAACGCCGTGGCGAACCGGCATCCGAGCGAGGCCGCCGTCGCGGAGGTCATGCCGTCCGGGACGGCGACCAGGTTCACATCGGCGTGGTCCAGCGCCACGTACTCGGCGAACGAGCCCCAGTGCGTGAAGCCGGGCTGCGTCTGCCGCTCGCACACCTGCTGGTCGCCGGCCGCACACGCCGGGCAGGTGCCGCAGGCGCAGACGAACGGCACGGTGACCCGGTCGCCGGGCCGCCAGTCGGCCACCCGGGCGCCGACCGCCTCCACCACACCGGCGAGTTCATGACCGGGGACGTGCGGCAGCGTGATGTCCGGATCGTGCCCCTGCCAGGCGTGCCAGTCGCTGCGGCACAACCCGGTGGCCTCGACCCGCACCACCACGCCGTGCTCCGCGGGCCGCGGGTCGGCCACCTCCCGCACCTCGGCCGGCTCCCCGAACCGCTCGAACACCACAGCCCGCATCCGTCGTCCCTCGCCTTCCGCCGTGAACGTGTCGGGGTGGCGCCGCGCCCGCGGCCGCGGGCGGGACCCGGCGTCCGCACCGGCCGTCCGGCCGGCCCGCCGAGGCCACCCCGCGATCACCCGCTCCGGCGGAACGCTAACGCCCGGCCGCCACCTTGTCCTGCCGCGCCCGCTCCTCCTGCCCGGCCGCTCCCGCGTTCGTCGAGGAAGGCTCGCCCTCACCGAGTCCGAACCGTGTGTGCAGGCGGCGCAGCGGCGCCGGGGCCCACCAGGTGGCGCGGCCGGTCAGACGCATCACCGCGGGGACCAGCAGGCTGCGCACGACCATGGCGTCCATCAGCACGGCCAGCGCGATCCCCAGACCGAGCATCTTGGTATTGGTCACCCGGGACGTGCCGATCGCGATCATCACGACCGCGAGGATGACCGCCGCCGCCGTGATCAGACCGCCGGTGCGCTCCAGACCGTGGCGGACCGACTGCTCGTGGACGCCGGTGCGGTCGTACTCCTCCTTGATGCGGGAGAGCAGGAACACGCCGTAGTCCATGGACAGGCCGAAGGCGACGCAGAACATCAGGACGGGCAGGGTCGTCTCGATCGAGCCGGTGCTGGTGAAGTCGAGCAGGCCGGAGAGGTGGCCGTCCTGGAAGACCCAGACGACCGCGCCGAACATGGCGGTCAGGCTGAGGGCGTTGAGGATCACCGCCTGCAGCGGGATCAGCACGCTTCCGGTGAGCAGGAAGACCAGGATCAGGGTGACGACCGCGATGAACGCCAGTGCCCACGGCAGGCGTTCGGCCATCGCGTCCTTGGAGTCGACCAGCGCGGCCGCCGTGCCGGTCACATGGGTGTCGAACGGTGCCTGCGCCGCCCGCAGTTCGTCCACCAGGCGCTGGGCCGGTCGGTCGACCGCCTCGCCCTCGGGCAGGACGGTGAAGTACGCCGTGTCGCCGTGCACCAGCGGACCCTCCACGCGCAGCACGTCCGGCAGCCCGGCGATCCGCTCCTTGTAGTCCGCGTACTGCGCCTCGGTGGCGCGGCCCTCGGCCAGGATCTCCAGGCCGCCGCCGGGGCTGCCCGGGAAGCCGTCCCGGATCTGCTGCTGCACCACATGGGACTCGGCGCTCACGGGGAGCTGGCGGTCGTCCGCCGTGCCGAACCGCACTCCCAGGAAGGGCAGTCCGAGCAGCAGCAGAACCGCCGTCGTGCCCCCGGCGAAGAACGGGGCCCTGCGCATCACGAGCACCGCCGCCCGGCCCCAGTTCCGGCCGTCCGCGCCGGTCGTCGGCTCCGGCACGCGGCCGCGGCGGAACAGCCGCCGCAGATCGAGGGAATTGACCCGGTGGCCGAGCAGCACGAGGGCCGCGGGGAGCAGGATAAGCGCCGCCGCCGCGGCGAGCAGGACCACGGCGATGCCCGCGTAGGCGAAGGACCGCAGGAAGTACTGCGGGAAGACCAGCATCGCGGCGAGCGAGACCGCGACCGTCAGGGCGGAGAACAGGACGGTGCGGCCGGCCGTGCGCAGGGTGATGCCCACGGCGGCGACCGGTTCGGCGCCGGCGGACAGCTCCTCGCGGAAGCGGCGGACGATGAACAGGGCGTAGTCGATGGCGAGGCCGAGGCCCAGGGCCGTGGTGAGGTTCAGCGCGAAGACCGAGACGTCGGTGAACTCCGTGAGGCCGCGCAGCACCGCGTTGGTGCCCAGGATCGCGACGATGCCGATGCCCAGCGGCAGCAGGGCGGCCACCGCGCTGCCGAAGACCGTCACCAGCAGCACCAGCGTGACCGGCAGGGCGATCAGCTCGGCCCGGGTCAGGTCCTCCTGGATGATCTTCTGCATCTCGTGCCGCACCGCGACCAGGCCGCCGATCTCGACCTCCACCGGACCCTGTGTGCCGCGCAGGGAGGGCGCGATGCGCTCCAGGGTCTCTCCCGCGGTCTTCTCGTCACCCGTGATGCGGGCGGCGATCAGCGCTCGGCGGCCGTCCTCGGAGCGCAGGGCGGGCGACCCGGACCGCCAGTAGGACCCCACGCCCACGACGCCCTCCTCGCCGGCCAGCCGCTCGGTGAGCCGACGCGCCTCGCCGGCGACGGCCGGGTCGTCCACCGAGGCGCGGCCCGCGTCGACGAGCAGCAGCAGATTCGGCTGGGAGTCGGGGAACTCCCGCTCCAGGGCCCGGGTCGCGTACGTGGACTCGGCGCCGGGGTCCTCCCAGCCGCCGCTGCCCAGCCGGTCGCCCACCGAACCGCCGGCCAGCACGGCGAGGACGGTCAGCACCAGGGCCGCGAGCAGCGACAGGCGCGGCCGGGCCGTCACGAAGCGCGTCCAGCCGCCCGGGTGTGGTGTTGGCGGCGGTGTGTTGACTTCGGTCATCGTGCGGTGTCCCCTTCACCGTGACCCGTGCCGTCCGCCTGACGCGGGGGCATGGGTCAGCCGTAGCCATAGACTGGCAAACACGAGAGAGCGCTCGCGTTCCACCAGAATGCGAGCGGGCGCTCGCGTTTGTCAATCGCGTTCCGAGACCTGGGGATCACGAGTGCCCGAGAACACCGAGAAGGCCGAGTCGGAGCCGAAGGCGGACACCAGACCCCGCCGCCGCCAGGCGCGCGGCGAACGCCGGATCGCCCAGCTGCTCGAAGCCGCCGCTTCCGTGTTCTGCTCCTCCGGGTACACGGCCGCCAGCACCAACGCCATCGCACGCGAGGCGGGCGTGTCGCCCGGCACGCTGTACCAGTTCTTCCCGAACAAGGAAGCGATCGCGATCGAGCTGGGCGACCGCCTCATGCACGAGATGCGGGAGACCTACGGCGAGGCGCTCGGCCCCGTGGATCCCGCGACGCCGCTGGAGGAGGCCGTGGAGGCGGCCGTCGACCGCTTCATCGACTTCAACTGCCGGCACCCGGTCTTCTTCGCGCTGATGCACGGCCCCGACATCCCGGGCCGGATGGCCGAGGCGCACGAGGCACTGCACACGACGCTGCTGGAGCGCATCCAGACCCGGCTCGCCTCGGTGCTGCCCGACGTACCCGCGGCCGACCTCGCCCGCATCACGGAGGTCTGCCTGGGTCTCTACATGGCGGGCCTGGAGCTGGTCCTCACCCACGAGGGCGCCGAGCGCGAGGCCTATGTCCGGGAACTCAAGAACGTCCTGGTCCGCTACCTCGCGCCGCTGGCCGCGCCGCCCGCCTGAGCGCCGCGCGCGTCGGCCGGACGCGTGTCACAGGCGGAACAACTTCACCTTCCCGCACCGTTTTCCTGTCGGCGGGTCGTTGCCGTTCCTCATTGGAAGCGATACCCCCTAGGGGTATAGTGGGGCAGGTGCGGGGGTCCACCGCGGGCCCCGTCAACCCCACACGCCTCGACGAGGAGCAACGACATGACCGCGCAGACCGACACCACGGGTTCCGTCACCGCCGTCTACAAGGTGAGCGGGATGAGCTGCGGACACTGCGAGGGCGCCGTCTCCGGCGAGATCTCCGAGATCCCGGGCGTCAGCTCCGTGCAGGCCGTCGCCGCCAGCGGGGAGGTCACCGTCGTCTCCCTGTCCGCGCTGGACGAGGAGGCCGTGCGTGCCGCCGTCGACGAGGCCGGCTTCGAGCTGGTCGGGCGCGCCTGAACCTCCACAACCCGCGCACCGGGCCGTACCGGCGCACCGACCCCGAGTCGGCGCCGTGCGGCCCGGTTCGTCGTTCCGGGCGGCCGCGCCGAAGGAGACCAAACCGAAGCAGGAGCCCCCTGGAGTCAGAGGCGAGCCTCACATAAGCTCTTCACAAGGCTCGCGCATCTTCCTTACGCTTGAGCTCCGTTCGCGATATGGGGCCTCTTGCGCATCTAACAGGACATATGCAAGAGACGCAGATCACAGTGATGTGAACGTAACCATCGAAGGGGTTCGAAGGTCTAAGTTGGCGATGTCAGAGGGCGTCTTGGGGGGCGTCAGCTGGCATCTGGGGATGTCTTGGGGGACTTCCTCAGAGATGCGTTGCCGGGACACGTACACCGGGGAGCTTTGAGCGGCCCTCCCAGCGTGCGCTGTCCCGGCAGGCCGCAGCCGCCGGACGGTATGCAGCATGCACCACCCGAGTACGACGAGTTCTGCTCATTGTGCTCAGACAGCGATTCAGGCGCTGGTCCTCACAGACGCCCGGCCGGATCCCGTGGGGGGAATCCGCACCGGGACATGGGAAGGCGCCCTGGTCGTCGGCCCGTGGGGGGACTGACGCACCAGGGCGCCTTCTTCTTCGATCCGTGAACCCGACCGGCTTCGGCCTCGAGTCCGCGCGTTCCGGCCGTCGAGGCCGCTCCGGCCGTTGAGACCGTTCCAGTCGTTCTGGCCGCTCCGGTCGTCGAGACCGCGGCCGCTCCGGTCGTCGAGACCGTCCTGGCCGTTCAGGCCCTTCCGACCGTTCGGACAGTCATCGCCGTTCCGGCCGATCGGGTGCAGTCGTCCGTCTGCGACCCGAT
Organism: Streptomyces cadmiisoli; assembly: GCF_003261055.1. Lineage (NCBI taxonomy): Bacteria > Bacillati > Actinomycetota > Actinomycetes > Kitasatosporales > Streptomycetaceae > Streptomyces > Streptomyces cadmiisoli. The sequence goes on along the minus strand of NZ_CP030073.1, from coordinate 5,687,647 downwards.
CCGCCGGACAGGTCCTGAGCCGGTGCGGCTCAGCGCTCCTCTACGGGCACGAAGTCGCGCTCGACCACGCCCGTGTAGATCTGGCGCGGGCGGCCGATACGGGAACCCGGCTCCTTGATCATCTCGTGCCACTGGGCGATCCAGCCGGGCAGCCGGCCGAGGGCGAACAGGACCGTGAACATCTCGGTCGGGAAGCCCATGGCGCGGTAGATCAGGCCGGTGTAGAAGTCGACGTTCGGGTAGAGGCTGCGCGAGACGAAGTAGTCGTCGGAGAGCGCGTGCTCCTCCAGCTTCAGCGCGATGTCGAGCAGCTCGTCGGACTTGCCGAGAGCGGACAGGACGTCGTGCGCGGCAGCCTTGATGATCTTGGCGCGCGGGTCGAAGTTCTTGTAGACCCGGTGGCCGAAGCCCATCAGGCGGACGCCGTCCTCCTTGTTCTTCACCTTGCGGATGAAGGAGTCGACATCGCCGCCGGCGTCGCGGATGCCTTCCAGCATCTCCAGGACGGACTGGTTGGCGCCGCCGTGCAGCGGGCCCCACAGGGCGTTGATGCCGGCGGAGATCGAGGCGAACATGTTCGCCTGCGAGGAGCCCACCAGGCGGACCGTGGAGGTCGAGCAGTTCTGCTCGTGGTCCGCGTGCAGGATCAGCAGCTTGTCGAGGGCGGCGACCACGATCGGGTCCAGCTCGTACTCCTGCGCGGGGACCGAGAAGGTCATGCGGAGGAAGTTCTCGACGTAACCGAGGTCGTTGCGCGGGTAGACGAACGGGTGACCGATCGACTTCTTGTACGCGTACGCGGCGATCGTCGGGAGCTTGGCGAGCAGGCGGATGGTGGAGAGGTTGCGCTGCGTCTCGTCGAACGGGTTGTGGCTGTCCTGGTAGAACGTGGACAGCGCCGAGACGACCGAGGACAGCATGGCCATCGGGTGGGCGTCGCGCGGGAAGCCCTTGTAGAAGTTCTTGACGTCCTCGTGCAGCAGGGTGTGCCGCGTGACCTCGTCCTTGAACCCGCTCAGCTGGTCGACCGTCGGCAGCTCACCGTTGATCAGCAGGTAGGCCACCTCCAGGAAGGTGGAGCGCTCGGCCAGCTGCTCGATCGGGTAGCCCCGGTAACGGAGGATGCCGGCTTCGCCGTCCAGGTAGGTGATGGCCGATTTGTACGCGGCGGTGTTGCCGTAACCGCTGTCCAGGGTCACGAGACCGGTCTGGGCGCGGAGCTTTCCGATGTCGAAGCCCTTGTCCCCGACGGTGCTGTCGATCACCGGGTAGGTGTATTCGCTGCCGTCGTACCGCAGTACTACAGAGTTGTCGCTCACGTCTTCCCTCACCGACGTAGTGCCTCATCTTCGAGGTGCCCTGACTGTCTCTACCATCCCCCATTTGGCTCAGGAGAGTGCACTCGGGGTCGACCATTGGGCTTATTGGCGGCACTGAGTGCCGCCAACGTGCCATCCTGCCCCCTCTGTTCCCCATCCGGAAGGGCTGTGTGACCTTTGCGACTCGTTTGATCGATCATTTATTCCGGAGGGGATCCGCGAGCCGGAAATCGAGGGCTGTACAGCGCCGCCCCGCCGACACCGTGCGCACCGCCTGACCGATCGCCTTGCGCGAACCGACCAGGACGACCAGCTTCTTGGCCCGGGTGACCGCGGTGTACAGCAGATTGCGCTGGAGCATCATCCAGGCACCCGTGGTGACCGGAATGACCACTGCCGGGTACTCACTGCCCTGCGAGCGGTGGATGGTCACCGCGTATGCATGTGCCAATTCATCCAGTTCGTCGAATTCGTACGGAACCTCCTCGTCCTCGTCCGTCAGGACCGTCAGGCGCTGGTCGACGGGGTCGAGCGAGGTGACCACGCCCACGGTGCCGTTGAAGACGCCGTTCGCACCCTTCTCGTAATTGTTGCGAATCTGGGTCACCTTGTCGCCGACGCGGAAGACCCGGCCGCCGAACCGCTTCTCCGGCAGATCGGGGCGGCCGGGGGTGATCGCCTGCTGGAGCAGCCCGTTGAGGGTGCCGGCGCCCGCCGGGCCGCGGTGCATGGGGGCGAGCACCTGCACGTCCCGCCGCGGGTCCAGGCCGAACCGGGCGGGAAGGCGGCGGGCCGCCACGTCCACCGTGAGCCTGCCGGTCTCCTCCGTGTCGTCCTCGACGAAGAGGAAGAAGTCCTTCATGCCGTCGGTGACGGGGTGCTGTCCGGCGTTGATCCGGTGCGCGTTCGTCACCACCCCGGACTGCTGGGCCTGCCGGAAGACCCGGGTGAGGCGGACGGCGGGAATCGGGCTGCCGTCCGCCAGCAGGTCCCGGAGCACCTCGCCCGCACCGACGCTCGGCAGCTGGTCGACGTCCCCGACGAACAGCAGATGGGCACCGGGCGGCACGGCCTTGACCAGCTTGTTGGCGAGGAGCAGGTCCAGCATGGAGGCCTCGTCGACGACCACCAGGTCGGCGTCCAGCGGGCGGTCCCGGTCGTAGGCCGCGTCGCCGCCCGGCTTGAGCTCCAGCAGGCGGTGCACGGTGGAGGCCTCGGCGCCGGTGAGCTCGGCCAGGCGCTTGGCCGCTCGGCCGGTGGGCGCGGCGAGCAGCACCTTGGCCTTCTTCGCGCGGGCCAGCTCCACGATCGAGCGCACGGTGAAGGACTTGCCGCAGCCGGGGCCGCCGGTGAGGACCGCGACCTTCTCGGTCAGCGCCAGCCGGACGGCGGCCTCCTGCTCGGGGGCGAGATCGGCGCCCGTACGGGCCTTCAGCCAGGTCAGCGCCTTGTCCCAGGCGACCTGCCGGAAGGACGGCAGCCGGTCGTCGCCGGTGCGCAGCAGGCGCTTCAGCTGGGCGGAGAGGGACAGCTCGGCGCGGTGGAAGGGGACCAGATAGACGGCGGTGACGGGCTCGCCGCCGTCCGGTCCCGGGACCGTCTCCCGGACGACGCCGGGGTCCTCGCCATCGTCCGGCGGGGGCGCCGCGAGCTCGGCCAGGCACTCGATGACCAGGCCGGTGTCGACCTGGAGCAGCTTGACCGCGTCGGCGATCAGGCGCTCCTCGGGCAGGAAGCAGTGGCCCTGGTCGGCGGACTGGGACAGCGCGTACTGAAGGCCGGCCTTGACCCGCTCCGGGCTGTCGTGCGGGATGCCGACGGACTGCGCGATCCGGTCGGCGGTCAGGAAGCCGATGCCCCAGACGTCGGCGGCCAGGCGGTACGGCTGGTTCTTGACGACGGAGATCGAGGCGTCGCCGTACTTCTTGTAGATGCGCACGGCGATGGACGTGGACACCTCGACGCTCTGGAGGAAGAGCATGACCTCCTTGATCGCCTTCTGCTCCTCCCAGGCGTCGGCGATCTTCTTGGTGCGCTTCGGGCCGAGGCCGGGGACCTCGACGAGCCGCTTGGGCTCCTCCTCGATGATCGTGAGGGTGTCCACGCCGAAGTGCTGCGTGATGCGGTCGGCGAAGACCGGGCCGATGCCCTTGACCAGGCCGGAGCCCAGATAGCGGCGGATGCCCTGGACGGTGGCGGGGAGCACCGTCGTGTAGTTCTCCACGGTGAACTGCTTGCCGTACTGGGGGTGGCTGCCCCAGCGGCCCTCCATCCGCAGCGACTCCCCCACCTGGGCGCCGAGCAACGCGCCCACGACCGTGAGGAGGTCACCCGCGCCGCGGCCGGTGTCGACCCGGGCGACCGTGTAGCCGTTCTCCTCGTTGGCGTACGTGATGCGCTCCAGGACGCCTTCGAGCACGGCCGGTCGTCGGTCGCCGGTGCCTGCCTGGTTGGACATGGTGCGACGCTACCGGGTGCCGCTGACAGCGCCCTCGGGTGGCCACCGGTCCCCCGTGCGGGTGCGGCGTGGAAGACTCGGCGCATGACCAGCCTGGCCCAGTTGCGCAAGGCCGCGCTCGCCCTTCCCGAGGTGGCGGAGAGCGCGCACCTCGGTACGGTCGCCTTCACCGTGCGCGGCCACCGCTTCGCCGCCGCGACGAAGGACGGCCGGGTGCAGTTGCGCCTGCCGCGCGCGGAGACCGAGGCCGCGCTGGCCGCGCACCCGGGCAGTGAGCCGCTCCTGCACGCGGGTGCGCCGGTCGGCCTGCGCGTGGCGCTCGCGGACATCAACGGGAAGGACCTGAACGCCCTGGTCAGGGCGTCGTGGTTCAGCCGCGCCCCGAAACGGCTCGCGGCGACGGTCGCCGAGGCGGAGGCGGCTGCCGACCGGCCGGGCGGCGACCTGCCCGCGGGCATCGGCAGGCCGGCCACCCAGGCCCTGTACGGCGTGGGGGTGCGGACGCTGGAGCAGGTGGCGCGGCACTCCGCGCCGGAGCTGCTGGCCCTGCACGGTGTCGGCCCGAAGGCCGTGCGCGTGCTGTCGGAGGAGCTGGAACGGCGCGGGCTCACGCTGCGGGGATGACGACGGCCCGGAAGCCCGGCGGGCTCCACCTGCACGGATGATTCCGGCGCACAACCGGCCCACCGCGCGCGTACGCCCCCTGCCCGGGTGCGGGCCCCGCGTATGGACGCCTCCGGCCCCGCGCGCACGCCGCCCCGGCGCGCCCGCGCGCTCACGCCGTGCGGATGACGCCGATCCGGCCGGCGACGCGGGCTCGCCGCCGCGGTGACTCCCCGGCGCACCTCCGCCCCGCCCGCGGACCGATGTCTGTCCTGTCACAACACGGACCCCCCGCACGTACGACCCGCCGCCGCGCCACGCCGCCTCGCGACGCATCCCGTCCGCACTTCCCCCTGCCCCGGTCCGGCCCCGCCCCCACCCGCGCGCGTGCCCACGCCGTCGCCGCTCCCGGACACCCGTACCCCCTCCGCGAACCCCGGAGGACCCTGCCCTCGGCCCCCGCTCACAGTATGCGGATTATCACGATCCGGTCTCGGGCTACCGGCAAGGGGTTGATTTACCCCCGTGTAATCGTTTCCAATCCTTCGTGTCGTCGATGTAAACGATTCCACGAGGAGGTGGGGACGGTAATGGCGAGCATCAAGGACGTCGCGGCCGAGGCCGGGGTCTCCGTCGCCACGGTGTCACGCGTCCTGAACGGTCACCCGTCGGTGAGCGCCGACGCCCGCGCGCGGGTGCTGGCCGCCGTCGAGGCCCTGGGGTACCGGCCCAACGCGGTCGCCCGGTCGCTGCGCACCGACGAGACCCGGACCCTGGGTCTGGTCATCAGCGACGTGATGAACCCGTACTTCACCGAGCTGGCCCGCTCCGTGGAGGAGGAGGCCCGCGCCCTCGGGTACAGCGTCGTGATCGGCAACGCCGACGAGCGGCCCGAGTTGCAGGACCACCACGTACGGACGCTGCTGGACCGGCGGATCGACGGGCTGCTGGTCTCCCCCACCGACGGCGGATCGCCGCTCATGCTCGACGCCGCGCGGGCCGGGACCCCGATGGTGTTCGTGGACCGGTGGATCCCGGGCGTCGACGTGCCGGTGGTCCGGGCGGACGGACGCGCCGCCGTACGGGACCTCGTCGCGCATCTGCACCGGCTGGGGCACCGCAGGCTCGCCATCATCGCGGGACCGGCGGCCACCACCACCGGCAGCGAGCGTGTCGAGGCCTTCCGGGAGGCGCTGGCCGAGTTCGGGCTCCCCCTCCCCGACGTCTGCATAGGCCAGGGCGACTTCCAGGCCGAGAGCGGGCGCCGGGTGACCGAGCGCTTCCTCGACCTGCCCGAGCCCCCCGAGGTCGTGTTCGCCGCGGACAACCTGATGGCGCTCGGCGCGCTGGACGCGGTCCGCGCGCGCGGGCTGCGGATCCCCGACGACATCGCGCTCGCCGCGTTCGACGACATCCCCTGGTTCGTGCACACGGATCCGCCGATCACGGCGATCGCCCAGCCGACCGGTGAGCTGGGGCGGGCCGCCGTCCGGGCACTGGTCGACCGGATCGAGGGGCGGCCCCCGCAGTCCGTCGCCCTCCCCGCCCGTCTCGTCGTTCGCCGCTCGTGCGGCGAGCCCGGGGAGGGTACTCCCGCGCAGTCCCCGGTGCCTGCGCAGTCCCCCGTACAAAGGAGCAAGCCGTGAGCAACCAGGACGAGTTGCTGCGCATCGAAGGCATACGGAAGACCTTCCCCGGCGTGGTGGCTCTCGACGGAGTCGACTTCGACCTGCGGCGCGGCGAGGTGCATGTGCTGCTCGGCGAGAACGGCGCCGGCAAGAGCACGCTGATCAAGATGCTGTCCGGTGCCTACACCCCCGACGCCGGGCGGATCCTGGCCGGCGGGCAGGAGGTGCGCATCCACGGCGCACAGGACTCCGAGCGGCTCGGCATCGCCACCATCTACCAGGAGTTCAACCTCGTCCCCGACCTGACCGTCGCCGAGAACATCTTCCTGGGCCGGCAGCCGCGCCGCTTCGGGATGATCGACCGCAAACGGATGGAGGCCGACGCCGAGGTCCTGCTGAAGCGGGTCGGTGTCAGCGTCTCGCCCCGCGCACGCGTGCGTGAACTCGGCATCGCCCGCCTCCAGATGGTGGAGATCGCCAAGGCGCTCAGCCTGAACGCGCGGGTGCTGATCATGGACGAGCCGACCGCCGTGCTCACCACGGAGGAGGTCGACAAGCTGTTCTCCATCGTGCGCAGCCTGCGTGAGGACGGCGTCGGGATCGTCTTCATCACGCACCACCTGGAGGAGATCGCCGCGCTCGGGGACCGGGTCACGGTCATCCGGGACGGCAAGAGCGTCGGACAGGTTCCGGCGAGCACTCCCGAGGACGAACTCGTGCGCCTCATGGTGGGCCGGTCGATCGAGCAGCAGTACCCGCGGGAGCGGACCGAGACCGGTGACTCCCTCCTCAAGGTGGAGGGGCTCACCCGGGACGGCGTCTTCCACGACGTGAGCTTCGAGGTGCGGGCCGGTGAGGTCGTCGGCATCGCCGGGCTCGTCGGAGCCGGCCGCACGGAGGTCGTACGGGCCGTGTTCGGTGCCGACCCCTACGACAAGGGCGCCGTGAAGGTCGCGGGCGCGCCCCTCAGGGGGCACGACGTCAACGCCGCCATGTCCGCCGGGATCGGGCTCGTGCCCGAGGACCGCAAGGGACAGGGACTGGTGCTGGACGCCTCCGTCGAGGAGAACCTCGGCCTGGTCACGCTGCGGTCGACCAGCCGCGGCGGACTGGTCGACCTCAAGGGCCAGCACGAGGCCGCCGAGCGGATCGCGAAGCAGCTCGGGGTGCGCATGGCCGGACTCGGCCAGCATGTGCGCACCCTGTCCGGCGGCAACCAGCAGAAGGTCGTCATCGGCAAGTGGCTGCTCGCCGACACGAAGGTCCTGATCCTCGACGAGCCGACCCGCGGTATCGACGTGGGCGCCAAGGTCGAGATCTACCAGCTCATCAACCGGCTGACGGCCGCCGGAGCCGCCGTCCTGATGATCTCCAGCGATCTGCCCGAGGTGCTCGGCATGAGCGACCGGGTGCTGGTGATGGCCCAGGGCCGGATCGCCGGCGAACTCCCCGCCGACCAGGCGACTCAGGACACGGTGATGGCGCTCGCCGTCAGCACCCCCACCAACGGAACGGAGGCCTCCAGTGGCCACTGACACACTCAAGGGTTCGGCCGGCGCGGGCAGCGCCTCCGGCCTGCGCCGGCTGCTGCTCGACAACGGCGCGCTCACCGCACTCATCGTCCTGGTCATCGCGCTGTCGGCGCTGTCCGGGGACTTCCTGACCACCGACAACCTCCTCAACATCGGAGTCCAGGCCGCGGTCACCGCGATCCTCGCCTTCGGTGTCACCTTCGTGATCGTCTCGGCGGGCATCGACCTGTCGGTCGGTTCGGTGGCCGCCCTCTCCGCGACGGTGCTCGCCTGGAGCGCCACCCAGGACGGCGTCCCGGTGGTGCTCGCGGTCCTCCTCGCCATCGCGACCGGTATCGCCTGCGGACTCGTCAACGGTTTCCTGGTCTCGTACGGCAAGCTGCCGTCGTTCATCGCGACCCTGGCCATGCTGTCCGTGGCGCGCGGTCTGTCCCTGGTCATCTCGCAGGGCTCGCCCATCCCGTTCCCCGACTCGGTCTCGCACCTCGGCGACACGCTCGGCGGATGGCTGCCGGTGCCGGTGCTCGTGATGATCGCCATCTGGCTGCTCACGGCCTTCGTGCTGCGCCGGACGTACATCGGGCGTTCGATGTACGCGATCGGCGGCAACGAGGAAGCGGCCCGTCTTTCGGGTCTGCGGGTGAAGAAGCAGAAGCTCGCCATCTACGCCTTCTCCGGCCTGTTCGCCGCGATCGCGGGCATCGTGCTCGCCTCCCGGCTGTCCTCCGCGCAGCCGCAGGCCGCGCAGGGCTACGAGCTGGACGCGATCGCCGCGGTCGTCATCGGCGGCGCCTCGCTCGCGGGCGGCACCGGCAAGGCGTCGGGCACGCTGATCGGCGCGCTGATCCTCGCGGTCCTGCGCAACGGCCTGAACCTGCTGTCCGTGTCCGCCTTCTGGCAGCAGGTCGTCATCGGTGTCGTCATCGCGCTGGCGGTGCTGCTCGACACGGTGCGGCGCAAGGCCGGGGCGACTCCCGTCGCGGCCGGGACCGGTGGCGGCAACCGGGGCAAGCAGGCAGTGACGTATCTGCTGGCGGCCGTGGTCGCGGCGGCGATAGTCGGGGCGACCTCGCTGCTGCACAGCGGGTCCTCGTCGACGACCAAGAAGGTCGGGCTGTCGCTGTCCACGCTCAACAACCCGTTCTTCGTGCAGATCCGGTCGGGTGCCGAGGCGGAGGCCAAGAAGCTCGGGGTGGACCTCACCGTCACCGACGCGCAGAACGACGCCTCCCAGCAGGCCAACCAGTTGCAGAACTTCACCAGCGAGGGCGTGTCCTCGATCATCGTGAACCCGGTGGACTCCGACGCCGCCGGTCCGGCGGTGCGGTCCGCGAACAAGGCCGACATCCCGGTGATCGGCGTCGACCGCGGTGTGAACAAGGCGCAGACGGCGGCCCTGGTGGCCTCCGACAACGTCGAGGGCGGTGAGCTGGGCGCCAAGGCGCTGGCCGAGAAGCTCGGCGGGCAGGGCACCATCGTGATCCTCCAGGGCCAGGCCGGCACCTCCGCCAGCCGGGAGCGCGGCGCGGGCTTCGCCGAGGGCCTGAAGGACTACCCGGGCATCAAGGTGGTCGCCAAGCAGCCCGCCGACTTCGACCGCACCAAGGGCCTCGACGTGATGACCAACCTCCTCCAGGCCCACCCGGACGTGGACGGTGTCTTCGCGGAGAACGACGAGATGGCGCTCGGCGCGATCAAGGCGCTCGGCTCCAAGGCGGGCAAGTCCGTGCAGGTCGTCGGTTTCGACGGCACCCCGGACGGGCTGACGGCGGTCGAGAACGGCACGCTGTTCGCGTCCGTGGCGCAGCAGCCGAAGGAACTCGGCCGGATCGCGGTGGACAACGCGCTGCGGGCCGCCGACGGCGAGAAGCTCAGCCAGCTGGTGAAGGTGCCGGTGAAGGTGGTCACCAAGGAGAACGTGGCCGGCTTCGGCGGCTGACGTCGGGCAGCGGGCGGGCGGCCGACCGGGACATCCGGCCCGGTCGGCCGCCCGCCCAACTCACCTAACAGGGGAGACAAGTGATGTACGACTACGACCTGCTGGTCGTCGGGTCGGCCAACGCCGACCTGGTGATCGGGGTCGAGCGGCGGCCCGCGGCCGGGGAGACGGTGCTGGGCTCGGACCTGGCCGTCCACCCGGGCGGCAAGGGCGCGAACCAGGCGGTGGCCGCCGCCCGGCTCGGGGCCCGCACGGCGCTGCTCGCCCGGGTCGGCGACGACGCGTACGGACGGCTGCTGCTCGACTCGCAGCGGGCGGCCGGCGTCGACACGGTCGGCGTGCTCGTCGGCGGTGCGCCGACCGGTGTCGCGCTGATCACCGTGGACCCGTCCGGGGACAACAGCATCGTGGTGTCGCCGGGGGCGAACGGCCGGCTCACCCCGCAGGACGTGCGGACGGCGGCGAGCCTCTTCCAGGCCTCGCGGGTGGTCTCGGCCCAGCTGGAGATCCCGCTGGAGACGGTGGAGGAGACCGTGCGGTCGCTGGCGCCCGGCAGCCGGTTCGTGCTGAACCCGTCCCCGCCGCGGCCGCTGCCGACGAGCCTGCTGGCCGCCTGCGACCCGCTGATCGTGAACGAGCACGAGGCGAAGGTGCTCCTCGGCGACACGACCGTCGGCGACGATCCCGCCCACTGGGCGCGGCTGCTGCTGGCCCGAGGGCCGCGCTCGGTGGTCGTGACCCTGGGCGCCGAGGGCGCGCTGGTGGCCTCGGCGCAGGGTGTGACCCATGTGCCGGCGGTGCCGGTGGACGCCGTGGACACCACCGGCGCCGGTGACGCGTTCACGGCGGCGCTGGCGTGGCGGCTCGGCCAGGGCGACGAGCTGGCGGACGCGGCCGCGTTCGCGGCGCGGGTCGGCGCGGTGGCGGTGACCCGGGCGGGCGCGCAGGACTCGTACCCGACGGCGGCGGAGGTCGCCGCGCCCGGGTCCGGCACCGAGGGACCGGGCGGCGAGGCCGCCGCCGCGGAGCAGGGCGGCGCGCGGTGAAGAAGGCAGGGATACTCAATCGCCATCTCGCCGGGGCGCTCGCCGAGCTGGGCCACGGCGACGGCGTGCTGGTGTGCGACGCCGGCATGCCGATACCGGACGGGCCGCGGGTCGTCGACCTGGCGTTCCGGGCGGGCACCCCGTCGTTCGCCGAGGTGCTCGACGGGCTGCTGGCCGAACTCGTGGTGGAGGGCGCGACCGCTGCGGCCGAGGTGCGCGACGCCAATCCGGCGGCGGCCGCACTGCTGGACGGGCACTTCCCCGAGCTGCGCCTCGTGCCGCACGAGCGGCTCAAGGAACTGTCGGCGGGTGCCCGGCTGGTGGTCCGGACCGGGGAGGCCCGGCCGTACGCCAATGTGCTGCTGCGGTGCGGGGTGTTCTTCTAGTGCCTGACGCGGCACCAGACGCCGCTCCCGGCGCCGCGTGAAGCGCGCCGTCCGGGAACTCGCCGCCCGCGGGCCCGGCTCCCGGGCCCGGAAACGCTTCGAGGGGGCCGACCACCGGTCGGCCCCCTCGGCTTTCCCCTCCCGTCAGAACCCCCGCGATCCCCCTGGATCCCCCCCCGGAATCCCCCAGAAGTTCTGATGCCATGTACGACCCGCGGGTGGCCGCAAGGGTTGCACGGTCCGACGGAATTTCTCACCGGGTTTTTTCCGGCCGGATTTCCTACCCTGTCGGCATGCCGGTGCAGGAGTTCCGGACCGAGGCCCCACCGACGGCACCCGTGACGCCGTGCGGGAAACGACAAGATCCGTGCAGACGCGGCCATGACCGCGCCGGTTCGTGCCTGGCACCCGTGCGCGTGCGCGCGGGCGAGCCCGTGCGCGGTGTCGGGGGGACCGGCGTGCGGTACCGCTGTCGTCGTCGGCGTCGACGAGCGGCACCGCACGCCGGGCCGCGTGCCCCGGGCCCGGTCAGCGGATCACGTGCTCGACGAACCGCCGCGCCGTCTGCGCCAGCACCTCCCGTCCGTCCCGGGCCCACAGCTCCTCGTTGAAGAGTTCGACCTCGATGGGCCCGGTGTAGCCGGCCGCCTCGACGTACCCCGTCCACTCCCGCATGTCGATCGCGCCGTCGCCGATCTGCCCGCGGCCGTTGAGGACGCCCTCGGGCAGCGGGGTGATCCAGTCGGCGAGCTGGAAGATGTGCAGCCGGCCGCCGGCGCCCGCCCGGGCGATCTGCTCCGGCGCGGTGTCGTCCCACCAGAGGTGGTAGGTGTCCACCGTGACGCCGACCTGGTGTGCGGGGAAGCGTTCCGCGAGGTCCAGGGCCTGCGCGAGGGTGGAGACCACGCAGCGGTCGGCGGCGAACATCGGGTGCAGCGGTTCGACGGCCAGGCGTACGCCGTGCGACTCGGCGTAGGGGCCCAGCTCCGCCAGCGCGTCCGCGATGCGCTCGCGGGCGCCGCGCAGGTCCTTGGAGCCGGGCGGCAGGCCGCCCGACACCAGCACGAGGGTGTCGGTGCCGAGGGCGGCGGCCTCGTCGACGGCGCGGCGGTTGTCGGCCAGGGCCTCGGCGCGCCCGGCCGGGTCGGCCGCGGTGAGGAAGCCGCCCCGGCAGAGCGTCGTCACGGTCAGGCCGGCGTCGCGGACCAGTTTCGCGGTCGCCGCCAGGCCGTGGGACCGGACCGGTTCGCGCCACAGGCCCACGCCGGGGATCGCGGACTCGGCGCACGCGTCGACCAGTTCCGGCAGCGACAGCTGCTTCACCGTCATCTGGTTGACGGAGAAGCGGGAGATGTCGGTGTTCACCGGGTCACCCCGTACAGTGCGAGCAGGTTCTTCATCCGGTCCTCGGCGAGTCGCGGGTCGGGGAACAGGCCGAGACCGTCGGCGAGTTCGTAGGCGCGGGCGAGGTGCGGCAGGGAGCGGGCCGACTGGAGGCCGCCGACCATCGCGAAGTGGGACTGGTGGCCGGCCAGCCAGGCCAGGAGCACGACACCCGTCTTGTAGAACCGCGTCGGGGCCCGGAAGAGGTGGCGGGACAACTCGACGGTCGGGTCGAGCAGTTCGCGGAAGGCCTTGACGTCCCCCGTGTCGAGCACCCGTACCGCGCGCGCGGCCGGCGGGCCCAGCGGATCGAAGATCCCCAGCAGGGCGTGGCTGAAGCCCCGCTCGTCGCCGGCGATCAGCTCGGGATAGTTGAAGTCGTCACCGGTGTAGCAGCGCACGCCGTGCGGCAGGCGGCGGCGCAGGGCGACCTCCCGTCCGGCGTCCAGCAGGGAGATCTTCACGCCGTCGACCTTGTCGGGGTGGGCGGCGACGATCTCCAGGAAGGTGTCGGTGGCCGTGTCGAGGTCCGCGGATCCCCAGTAGCCGTCCAGTGCCGGGTCGAACATCGGGCCGAGCCAGTGCAGGATCACCGGCCGGGCGGCCTGGCGCAGGAGGTGGCCGTAGACCTCCGCGTAGTCCTCGGGGCCCCGTGCCGCCGCCGCGAGCGCGCGGGACGCCATGACGACTGCCTGCGCGCCCGACTCCTCGACCAGGGCGAGCTGCTCCTCGTAGGCGGCGCGGACCTCGGCGACCGAACCGGCGGCGAGCTGGTCGGTGCCGACACCGCAGGCGATGCGGCCGCCGACCGCGCGGGCCTCGGCGGCGCTGCGCCGGATCAGCTCGGCGGCGCCCGCCCAGTCCAGGCCCATGCCCCGCTGGGCGGTGTCCATCGCCTCGGCGACGCCGAGTCCGTGGGACCACAGGTGCCGGCGGAAGGCGAGGGTGGCGTCCCAGTCGACGGCGGCCGGCGCGTCGGGGGTGACGTCGGCGTACGGGTCGGCGACGACGTGCGCCGCGGCGAGGACCGTACGGGAGGTGAAGGGGCCGCCCGGGGTCAGGTCGAGGGGGTCGGTGCGGGGCTCGTAGGACCTCAGTGCGCCCTGCGCGTCGGGGAGTCGGATGGTCACGGCGCGATCTCCGGGACCTCGATGCGGCGGCCCTCGGCCGAGGACCTCAGGCCCAGTTCGGCGAGCTGGACGCCGCGGGCGCCGGCCAGGAGGTCCCAGTGGTAGGGGGCGTCGGCGTGGACATGGCGCAGGAACAGCTCCCACTGGGCCTTGAAGCCGTTGTCGAACTCCTCGTTGTCCGGCACCTCCTGCCACTGGTCGCGGAAGGAGTACGTCGCGGGGATGTCGGGGTTCCAGACCGGCTTGGGGGTCGTCGAGCGGTGCTGGACACGGCAGTCGCGCAGTCCGGCGACGGCGGAGCCCTCGGTGCCGTCCACCTGGAACTCGACGAGTTCGTCGCGGTTGACGCGGACCGCCCACGAGGAGTTGATCTGGGCCACGATGCCGCCGTCGAGTTCGAAGACGGCGTACGCGGCGTCGTCGGCGGTGGCGTCGTAGGGCTTGCCGTTCTCGTCCCAGCGCTGCGGGACGTGCGTGGCGGTCAGGGCCTGGACGGACCTCACCCGGCCGAACAGCTCGTGCAGGACGTACTCCCAGTGCGGGAACATGTCGACGACGATGCCGCCGCCGTCCTCGGCGCGGTAGTTCCAGGAGGGGCGCTGGGCGGGCTGCCGGTCGCCCTCGAAGACCCAGTAGCCGAACTCGCCGCGCACGGAGAGCACGCGGCCGAAGAAGCCGCTGTCGACGAGCCGCTTGAGCTTGCGCAGACCGGGGAGGAACAGCTTGTCCTGGACGACGCCGTGCCGGATGCCCCGCGCGGCGGCGAGACGGGCGAGTTCCAGCGCGCCGTCGAGGCCGGTGGAGGTGGGCTTCTCCGTGTAGATGTGCTTTCCGGCCGCGATCGCCTTCTTCAGGGCCTCCTCGCGGGCGGAGGTGACCTGGGCGTCGAAGTAGATGTCCACGTCGTCGTCGGCGAGGACCGCGTCCAGGTCCGTGGAGAAGTGCTCCAGCCCGTGCCGCTCGGCGAGCGCCCGCAGGGCGTGCTCGCGCCGGCCGACGAGGACCGGCTCGGGCCACAGCACGGTGCCGTCGCCCAGGTCGAGGCCGCCCTGTTCGCGGATCGCGAGGATGGAGCGTACGAGGTGCTGGCGGTGACCCATGCGCCCGGTCACGCCGTTCATGGCGATACGCACCGTCTTGCGTGTCACGTCGTTCCCTTCGTGGGCGTCTGCTGCGCCCCGTCGTGGGTCTGGATGCCCGGTGTCCACCTGCGTCACGGGTGGTCTCGGCCCTCCAGATAGCAAGCGCTTTCTATCCGATGAGAAGCTAGCCTCTGACCAGCGGCCCGGACAAGGCCGTGACCGTCTTGAGTTGTTCGAGGGGGCGAACAGGCGGGGTCCGCGGCCTTATGGTCGGCACGAAACCTCGGCCCGTGCACCGTTCGTGCACGGCGACGTACGACATGACGCGCGACCGGAGGACGACGACATGACGGTGACCCTGGCGGACGTGGCGGCCCGTGCCCAGGTCTCGCCCGCGACGGTGTCGCGCGTGCTGAACGGGAACTACCCGGTGGCCGCCTCCACCCGCGAGCGCGTGCTCAAGGCGGTCGACGAGCTGGACTACGTCCTCAACGGTCCCGCCAGCGCGCTGGCCGCCGCGACGTCGGATCTGGTCGGCATCCTCGTCAACGACATCGCCGACCCCTTCTTCGGGATCATGGCGAGCGCCATCCAGTCGGAGATCGGCGGGCCGGGCGGACGGGCGGGCGGCGAACGGCTGGCCGTCGTCTGCAACACCGGGGGCTCACCGGAACGCGAGCTGACCTACCTCACGCTGCTGCAGAGACAGCGCGCCGCGGCCGTCGTCCTGACCGGCGGTGCCGTCGAGGACGCGCCGCACGCGGCGGCGGTGGCGGCGAAGCTGCGGAAGCTGACGGACGCCGGGACCCGTGTCGTGCTCTGCGGCCGGCCGCCCGCGCCCGACACCTCCGCCGTCGCGCTGGCCTTCGACAACCGGGGCGGCGGCCGCCGCCTCACCGAGCACCTGATCGGCCTCGGCCACCGGCGGCTCGGCTACATCGCGGGCCCGGTGGAACGCACCACCACCCGGCACCGGCTGGAGGGGCACAGGGCGGCGCTGGAGGCGGCGGGCATCACCGAGGACCCTCGCTGGACGGTGCACGGCCGGTACGACCGCCGGTCCGGCTACGAGGCGACGCTGGAGCTGCTGCGCCGGGACCCGAGCCTGACGGCCGTCGTCGCGGCGAACGACTCCGTGGCCCTCGGGGCGTGCGCGGCGCTGCGCGACTCCGGGCTGCGGATCCCGCAGGACGTGTCGGTGGCCGGCTTCGACGACCTGCCGTTCAGCATGGACGCGGTGCCGTCCCTGACGACCGTGCGGCTGCCGCTGGCCGAGGCGGGTGCCCGGGCCGGCCGCGTCGCCATGGGCCGGGAGGAGCCCCCGCCGGGCGGGATCGCCACCGTGCGCGGCGAGTTGATGGTGCGGGGGTCGTCCGCGGCACCCCGGCGGTGAGGGCTCCGGCGTGGCGGCGGCGTCCCGATCCGAGCGGCGGCGACCGATGAGTTCCGGGCGGTGCGCCGGTCTGTAGCGATGTCGTCCCGCAACGGGTCCGGACAACTCCAGGAGTCACTCCCATGCGCATCGTCATCACCTCGTTCATCAGCCTCGACGGCGTCGTGCAGGCTCCCGGCGGCCCGGAGGAGGACACCGACGGCGGCTTCGCGCACGGTGGCTGGTCGCAGGCCTTCTTCGACCCCGAGGTCGTCGGCGGCGCCTTCGACGCGGCGCTGGGCGGGGCCGACGCGCTGCTGTTCGGGCGGCGCACCTGGCAGACGATGGCGGGGGCCTGGCCGGAGCGGGCGGGCGATCCGTTCGCCGACCGGATGAACTCGATCCGCAAGTACGTCGTGACGGACACCCTCACGGACGACGATCTGACCTGGGACAACACCAACCGGATCCCGGCCGGCGAGGCGGTCGCCGCGCTGCGCAAGCTGCGCGAGTCCGAGGACGGCGGACTGCTGGTCATGGGCAGCTCGCGGCTGGCCCGCACCCTGCTGAGCGAGGACCTGGTGGACGAGCTGCGGCTGATCCTGATGCCGGTGATCCTCGGCGGCGGCAAGTCGATCTTCCCGGACGACGGCACCAGGGCCGCGTTCGAGCTGGTCTCCACGGCCGCCGCGCCCACGGGTGCCCAGATCTGCGTCTACCGGCGGGCCGTGGCCGGGTAGCCGGGCCGTGGACGGGGAGCGGGCGGCGGTCTAGGCTCGGCCCCACGGTTTCTCTGACTGAGTCAACCATCAGGGACTGGGGCCTCTCATGACCGTGCAGGACATCCGCTCCTTCAACCGCTTCTACACGAACCTCATCGGCGCCCTCGACCACGGCCGTCACGTCTACGCGCCGTACACCCTCACCGAGGCGCGGATCCTGTACGAGCTCGCGCACGGCACCCGCACCGACGCCGCCGATCTGCGCGCCGAACTCCACCTGGACGCCGGGTACCTGAGCCGCATCCTGAACGGGTTCGAGCAGGACGGGCTGATCGAGCGCGGGCCGTCGGAGAAGGATCCGCGCCGCCGCCGCATCACGCTCACCGGGCGCGGCCGGGAGGCGGCCGGTCTGCTCGACGAACGGGCGCGCGAGTCGGTCGGCGCGCTGCTGGCCGGGGTGGCGCCGGACGACCGCACACGGCTCACGGAGGCGCTCCGGACGGTCCGCGACGTCCTGGGCGGCGGGCCGTCGGCGGGGCGCGAGGACGTCCTGCTGCGCGAACCCGGCCCCGGTGACCTCGGCTGGATCGTGCAGCGCAACGGCGCGCTGTACGCGGCCGAGTTCGGCTGGAACACCGACTACGAGGGGCTGGTCGCCCGGATCGTCGCCGACTTCGCCGAGGACCACGACCCGCACCTGGAGCGGGCCTGGATCGCCGAGGCGGACGGGCGGCCGGTGGGGTGCGTGATGTGCGTGCGCGACGAGGCGCCGGCCACCGCCCGGCTGCGGCTGCTGCTGGTGGAGCCGGACGCCCGCGGTCTGGGCATCGGGGACAAGCTCGTCTCCGCCGTGGTGGACTTCGCGCGCGGCGTCGGCTACCGCGACCTGGTGCTGTGGACGAACGACGTGCTGGCCGGCGCCCGCCGTCTCTACCAGCGCCACGGTTTTGTCCTCCTCGCCGAGAAACCGCACCGTTCCTTCGGGAAGAATCTGGTCGGCCAGGACTGGCGCCTGGTGCTGCGCGCGGCACCGGAGTGAACGGAACGGCCCTTGATCCGGGTGACGGGAAGGGCCCGTGTGTACGAAGCTGGGTGCATGAAGCTGGCGTTCTCCACCCTCGGTGTCCCCGGCCTCCCCCTGTCCGACGTGGCGCGTCTCGCGACCGCGCACGGCTACCACGGGGTCGAACTGCGCACACACCCGGAGGAGCCGGTCCATCCGGGCCTGAGCCGGGACGAACGGACCGCCGCGGCGGCCGAGTTCAAGGCGGCCGGCGTGGAGATCCTGAGCCTCGCCGGGTACACGCGGGTGGCCGCGCCCGGCGACGACGAGCCCGTGCTGGCCGAGCTCCGCGCCCTCCTCGATCTCGCCCGTGACCTGGGCGCCCCGTACGTCCGGGTCTTCCCGGGCGGGCCCGCGGACGGCGCTCCCGAGGAGGCCGACGCGGTCGCGGCGGGCCGGCTGGGCACGGCCGCCGAGTACGCCACCGACGCGGGTGTCCGCATCCTGCTGGAGACCCATGACTCGCACCGCACCGCCGCCGACGCGATCCGGGTCCTCGGACCGGTCGGCCACCGGCAGGTCGGCGCCCTGTGGGACGTGATGCACACCTGGCTGGGCGGCGAGCAGCCGTCGGAGTCGTTCGCGGCCCTGTCGCCCTACCTCGGCTACGTCCAGGTCAAGGACATCGCCTCCGGCACCGACACCGCGCCGCTGCCGCTCGGCGCGGGGGTCCTGCCGCTCGCCGAGTGCGTCGAGGTCCTCTCCCGGCACGGCTGGGACGGCTGGCTGTGCTGGGAGTACGAGAAGCGGTGGTACGAGGCGGCCGAGCCGCTGCCCGGTCTGCTCGACAAGGGGCGCGAGCACCTCGGACGCCTGCTCAACGACTCGGCGTGACCTCGGCGCGGTCCGCGGCCGCCGGGTCCGGGTCCACTCGGCGGGCCGGCGCCCCGCGCCGCGGCGCCAGTGACGTGACGGCCACCCCGCCCACCAGCAGCACCGCCGCGCACCAGCGCAGTGGGGTCACCGGCTCGCCCAGGAACAGCGCCGCGGAGGTCATGCCGAACACCGGGACCAGCAGCGAGAAGGGCGCGACGGTGGAGGCCGGGTGGCGGCGCAGCAGCAGGCCCCACGCCCCGAAGCCGAACACCGTGGTGATCCAGGCGACGTAGAGGATCGTGCCGGCGCCCTGCCGGTCGAGGGCGCGCAGCGCCTCGAGGTCGCGTGCGGGGCCCTCCGTCCACAGCGAGAGCAGCAGCAGCGGCAGGACGGGCACGGTGCTCACCCACACCATGAAGTTCAGCGCGTCCGGGGGCGCCGCCCTGCGGGTCAGGACGTTGGAGGCGCCCCAGCAGGCCGCCGCGGCGACCACCAGCGCGAAGGCGGTCAGCGGACCGGTCGTGCCCTCGTCGACCGCCGCGACGGCGATGCCGGCCAGGGCCACGGCCATCCCGGTCACCCCGAGCCGGGACGGGCGTTCGCCGAGGGCCGCGGCGGCGAACAGGGCGGTGAACACGGCCTGGATCTGGAGCACCAGCGAGGACAGGCCGGCCGGCATCCCCGCGTCCATCCCCACGAACAGCAGGCCGAACTTGGCCACGCCGAGCACCAGCCCGACCGCCAGGATCCATCGCCAGGCCACCTTCGGCCGGCCCACGAGGAACACCGCGGGGACCGCCGCCGCCAGGAAGCGCAGGGCGGAGAACAGCAGCGGCGGGAAACGGTCGAGGCCGATCTCGATGACGGTGAAGTTGACGCCCCAGACGGCGGCGACGAGGACGGCGAGCGCGAGGTGGGCGGGACGCATGGCACCGATGGTCACCCCGGCTGACCATTAAGCACCAGCGACGGTTGCTGCATGGTGGAATGAAGCAGCGCTAAGCATCGGAGAGACACATGCTCGACCTGCAACGCCTGCGCGCCCTGCACGCCGTCTCCGTGCACGGCACGGTGGGGGCCGCCGCCACGGCGCTCGGATACACCCCGTCCGCCGTCTCCCAGCAGATCGCCAAGCTGGAACGGGAGACCCGGACGGTGCTGCTGGAGCGGGAGGGACGGGGGGTCCGGCTGACCGCCGAGGCGCATCAACTCGTGTCCACCGCGCAGGAACTGCTGGCCATCATGGAGCGGGCGGAGACCGAGCTGGAGCGGCGGCGCGGGGTGCCGGCCGGACGGCTGACCCTCGGCGCGTTCGCGTCCGCGGCACGCGGGCTGCTGCCGGGTGTGCTCGCCGCGCTCGCCGCCCGGCATCCCGCCCTGGACGTCCGGCTCAGCGAGATCGACCCGCATCTGTCCGTCGGGATGGTCGCCAAGGGCGCGCTGGACCTCGCCGTCGCACACGACTGGGACATCGCGCCGCTGCCCGTGCCGCCGGGGGTCGAGGGGGCCGTCATCGGTGACGACCCGTGCACGCTGCTGGTGCCGCGGGAGCATCCGTTCGCCGGGCGGAGCACCGTGCGGCGGGAGGATCTCGGCGGGGAGCGGTGGCTGTGCCAGCCGCCTGGACGGATCTGCCACGACTGGCTGGTGCGCACCCTGCGCACCGCCGGCCACGAACCGGACATCGTGCACCAGGCCGACGAGAACCCGACCCTCGTCGCGCTGGTCGCCGCCGGACTGGGCATCGCCCTCATCCCCCGGCTGGGCCGCGGTCCGCTGCCCGGCGCGGTGGTGGAGGTGACGCTCGACCCGACGCCCGTACGACGGATCTACGCGCTGTGGCGAACCGGCGCCTCGGGCCGCCCCGCGATCGCCGAGACGGTGCGCACCCTCCAGGAGAACTGGGCGGAGGTTTCGGCACAACCGTCACCTCCGGCTCCCGCGTCCCGACTTCCGTGAAACCGCGCCGAGCGGGAACCCGGTCCGCGCGGCCGTCGTCCAATGGCCACGCTGCCGGATGAGTCTCCACGGTGCGGTGTCGGCCCCGCCGCCGGCGGCGCATGCCGATCACCCTCTCAGCCGTACCGCGGCCGGCCGCCCGCCGCCATCGGCGCGCCCCCCTCCCAAGCGCCGATGGCGGCCCCTCGACGCTTCGTGTGCGCCCCCTTGACCGGCAGAAACTTCCCGGATATTGGTGGCCCTTTGGAAGTTTTTTTCAACGGACCACCTCCGGAAGGAGCGCACGTGCAGCACACCAGCACGGGAGGCGCGGGAAACTCCGCGGTCCCCTCCAGACGCACTGTTCTCGCCGCCACGGCCGGCGTCACCGCGGCTCTGGCAGTGGGAGGGACCGCACACGCCCATGACGACCGGATCCGGCGGATCATCTCCCGTATGACGCTGGAGGAGAAGGTCGGCCAGCTGTTCACCTCGCGCGTGTACGGCCACTCCGCGACCGAGCCCGACCAGGCCGACATCGATGCCAACCTGCGGGAGTTCGGCGTGCGCACGGCCGCCGAGCTGATCTCCAAGTACCGCCTGGGCGGCGTCATCTACTTCGTCTGGGCGCACAACACCCGCGACCCGCACCAGATCGCCGGGCTGTCCAACGGCATCCAGCGCGCCTCGCTCGAACTGCCGCGCGGGCTGCCGATGCTGGTCTCCACCGACCAGGAACACGGCATCGTCGCGCGGGTCGGCAAGCCGGCCACGCTGTTCCCGGGCGCGATGGCGATGGGGGCCGGCGGTTCCCGCTCCGACGCCCGCACCCTCGGCCGGATCTCCGGCGCGGAACTGCGCGCGATGGGCATCCGGCAGGACTACACGCCCGTCGCCGATGTGAACGTCAACCCGGCCAACCCGGTCATCGGCGTCCGCTCCTTCGGCGCCGATCCCGACGCGGTGGCCGATCTCGTCACCGCCGAGGTCGCCGGCTACCAGCGCTCCGGGGTCTCCGCGACCGCCAAGCACTTCCCCGGGCACGGCGACACCGAGGTCGACAGCCACTACGGCTTCCCCGTCATCACCCACACCCGCGAGCAGTGGGAGTCGCTGGACGCACCGCCGTTCAGGGCCGCCGTCGAGGCCGGCATCGACTCCATCATGACCGCGCACATCCTGGTGCCCGCGCTGGACGACTCCGGCGACCCGGCCACCCTCTCCCGCCCCATCCTCACGGGCATCCTGCGCGAGCGGCTCGGCTACGACGGCGTGGTGGTCACCGACGCCCTCGACATGGCGGGGGTGCGCACGAAGTACGGCGACGACCGGGTGCCGGTCCTGGCGCTGAAGGCGGGCGTGGACGTGCTGCTCAACGCGCCCAAGCTGGACGTCGCCTGGAACGCGGTCCGCGACGCCGTGCTGAACGGCGAGCTGACCGAGGAGCGGCTCGACGAGTCGGTCCTGCGGGTGCTGCGGCTGAAGGCGAAGCTCGGCCTGTTCGACGATCCGTACGTCAGCGAGCGCGGCGTGGACCGCACGGTCGGCACCCGGTCGCACCTGGCGGCGGCCGACCGGATCGCCGAGCGCACGACGACCCTGCTCGTCAACGAGGGACGGGCACTGCCGCTGTCCCGGCGCGAGCACCCCCGGCTGCTCGTCGTGGGCGCCGACCCCGCCTCGCCGTCCGGCACCACGGGCCCGCCCACCGGTGTGCTCGCGGGCGCGCTGACGGAGCTGGGCTTCACGGCGACCGCCCTGTCGACCGGCATCAACCCGACCGCGGCGGCCGTCGAGCAGGCCGTGACGGCGGCCGGCGAAGCGGACGCCGTCGTGGTCGCGACGTACAACGTCACGGCGAGCAGCGCCCAGCGGACGCTGGTCGAGCGGCTGCTGGCGACCGGCCGGCCGGTGGTGGCGCTGGCGATCCGCAACCCGTACGACGTCGCCCAACTGCCCGGCGTGCGCGCCTACCTGGCGGCGTACTCCTGGACGGACGTGGAGGTGCGGGCCGCCGCGCGGGTGATCGCCGGACGGGTGCGGCCGCGCGGGAAGCTGCCGGTGCCGGTGCAGCGGGCCGACGATCCGACCCGGGTGCTGTATCCCATCGGACACGGGCTGTCGTACTAGGCGTCAATTGGGCGTAGGGCACCGTACGCCCCACACCCGGCGCACCACCCCCAACTGACGCAAAGCGCTCAGCGTGTCTGGCGTGGTCCCGCCGCGGCGGGTCACGCTGGACGGGGGTGGGGGAGATGACCGAGCGTGAAGGACGTTCCACGGGGGTGGTCCTGTCGGTCCTGCTGGCAGTCCTGCTGACGGGCTGCCAGGGGGCCGCGGGCGAGGGGTCGCAGGACGATCCGACCGCCGGCCGGGAGGTGTCGCCGACGGCCCGGCCGTCGGGCTACGGGGCGGAGTTCCTCGCGGTAGACGAGTGCAGCTCGTTCGGCGCGACCAGTTTCACCGAGGTGCCCTGCACCGGTGAGCGGGCGGCGGCACGGGTGGTGGCACGGCACGACGGCACGGTGGGCGAGGGGCCACCGTGCCCCGGGACCACGGACTTCGTGCTGCACATCAGCGAACAGCGGCCCTCGCACGACGAGGACGGCGACGGCGCGATCCCGCAGGGCTACGCCTGTATGCGCACGCTCCAGCCGCCGCACCCCGGCGACCCCGGCGGCGGGGGCGGCCCCCGCACGATCGTCGGCGACTGCGTCTACGACTCCGGCGGCGGCCAGGTCCGGGAGACCGCGTGCGACGGAAAGGGCGAGCGGAAACCGGAGTTCGAGGTGACCGAGGCGGTCGCCACCCGCGCCGACTGCGCGGCCTCGACCGCGCTGTACGTGCAGCTCGGTGGCGACAACCCGGTGGGCTGCGCCCGCCCGGTGTAGCGGGCGGGCGCAGCGGGACGTCACGGACGCAGTGTGCGCTCCGCGCCGCGCTTGTCGAGCTTGGCGTCGAACGCGGCCAGCGGCCGGGCCTTCGCCGGGTCCGCCTGGACCGCGGCGGGGGCGACGCCCGCCCACTTCAGGATGCGGGCGGTGGCGAGCGCCTTCTGCTCGGCCTTCAGTCCGGCCACGTTGGCGCCGTGGTTGGCGCCGGGGGCGGTGAAGACGTACGAGTCGCGCGCGCCCTTGCCGAGGCGGAACTGCTCCGCGCCCCACGGGTCGTTCTCGCCGTACACGAACAGCATGCGCTCGGCGTTGTGCCGGACCCAGTTGTCCACGTCGCGCATCGCGTGCGGCTGGAACTTCATCTCGATGTCACGCGGCAGGAAGTGACGCGGCGGCAGGTAGCCGTACCGCAGGTACTTCTTCTCGATGTGGGGGAAGTGGATCGTGGGCGCGCCGAGCTGGGTGCCCGCCTGGTAGTAGTACGGCGAGTACGGCGCCAGGCCCTGGTCCGTGTAGAAGGAGAACCCGGCGATCGCGTCGACCGAGTTCCAGATCTCCTCGTCGGTGGCGTTCGCGGCGTCCGCGGGGATCGACTCGCAGTCGGACAGCAGGCTGTACTGCCAGAAGCCCCACACGTAGTCGAGCACGGTGGCCTCGTAGGACTTGTCCAGGCTGCCGGTGGTGTCGAAGGTGTAGCCGTTCTCCGCCGCGTACTCCGCGTACCGCTGCTTCAGCGGCTCCCGGCGCACGAGCGCCTCGCGCTGCACGCCGTTCAGCCGGTCGCGGCACTCCTTGGTGCCGACGCCCGCGAAGAAGCGGTCGTAGGCGGCGTCCTGGTCGTTGACCACGTCGTTGGGCGCGACGTAGGCGACGACGCCGTCCATGTCGCGCGGGTAGAAGCGCTCGTAGTACGTGGCGGTCATACCGCCCTTGGAGCCGCCGGTGGACAGCCACTTCTGGCCGTAGATCGGCTTGAGCGCCTTGAAGATGCGGTGCTGGTCGCTGGCCGCCTGCCAGATGTCCAGCTTCGTCCAGTCAGCCGGGGCGGGCCGGGACGGGGTGAAGAAACGGTACTCCATGGAGACCTGGTTGCCGTCGACGATCTGCGTCGGCTCACGGCGGCTGGGGTTCGTGGAGACGTTGTAGCCGCCCGTGTAGAAGACCGTCGGGCGGGAGACGTCCTTGTGCAGCACCGTGATCCGCTGCTCGAACGTGCCCTTGGAGGGCCTGCGGTGGTCGACCGGCTGAGCGTAGGTGAAGACGAAGAAGCGGTAGCCCGTGTACGGCTTCTCCTCGACCAGTTTCATCCCCGGTACGGAGAGCAGCCTCTCCTTGATGTCGGTGGAGCCGTCGGCCTCCGGCTGGGCGGCGGTGGCCGCCCCCGCCGTGCTCAAAGTGCCTATGAGCACGGTGAGCGCGAGCAGCCATCTGAGCGCCTTGCGCATGCACCCTCCCTATGTGAACAGATGTGCGCCAGAAGCTATCGGAGCAACTCTGTTCACACCAGGAGGGTTTCAGGCGAACGCCCCCTGACCAGGCGTTCAGCACAGGATCCAGCCCGAGCTGGTCGAACCCCCGCCGACCTCCCCCGCGACCCGCACGCACCGGTGCCCGGCGTAGACGAGCGGAGTGCCGATGCGATGGGTGCGCTTGCCCTTGCGGGCGACCGGGCGGTGGCCGCGGGCCTGCACGCTCGCCGACATCGTCCGCTCGCGGCCGGGGTTCTCGGCCAGGGTGACGGCGCAGACGTAGCGGCCCTGCCGGTAGACGTGCAGGGTGCCGGTGGAGAACGGGAGCGTCCTGACCTTGCGTCCGGAGCAGCCGGCGGCCGCGTGCGCGTCCGCCGGTGCCGCCAGCGCGAACAGTCCGGACGCGGTCAGCAGGGCCATGCCGAGTGCGAGCCGCCGCCGTATGCCCTTCGCTCCCCTGTCCACTTCGCCCGTCCCTCCGTGCCGCGACACCTGGCGTACTGGTGTACGGACGCGTGACGTAGGGCGTTCGGTTGCGCGGCCGTCAGCGGGACGCGCCGACCGGCTCCTCCGGCTCCGCCGACCCGACGAACGTCCGCCACAGCTCGGCGTACTGCCCGCCGCGCGCCAGCAACTGCTCGTGGGTGCCGTCCTCCGCGACCCGGCCGTGGTCCATGACGACCACCCGGTCCGCGCGGGCCGCGGTGGTCAGCCGGTGGGCCACCACGAGCGTCGTGCGGCGTCCGGAGAGCCGGTCCGTCGCCTGGTTGACCTGCGCCTCCGTCGCCAGGTCGAGCGCGGCCGTGGCCTCGTCGAGCAGCAGCACGTCCGGATCGACCAGTTCGGCGCGGGCCAGCGCGATCAACTGCCGCTGCCCGGCGGACAGGTTGCGGCCCCGCTCGGCGACCTCGTGGAGGTAGCCGCCCTCCAGCGTGGCGATCATCTCGTGCGCGCCGACCGCGCGGGCCGCCGCCTCCACCTCGGCGTCGGTGGCTCCCGGGCGGCCGTAGGCGATGGCGTCCCGGACGGTGCCGGGGAACAGGTACGCCTCCTGCGGGACGACACCCAGACGGTGCCGGTACGAGGTGAGGTCGAGGGTGCGCAGATCCGCGCCGTCGACGGTGACCCGGCCGCCGGTCGGGTCGTAGAACCGGGCCACCAGCTTCACCAGCGTCGACTTGCCCGCGCCGGTCTCGCCGACGAAGGCGACCGTCTGCCCCGCCGGAATGGTCAGGTCGACGGCGCTGAGGGCCTCCTCCTCGCCGCCGTAGGCGAAGTGCACGTCCTCGAAGGCGATCTCGCCGCGCAGGGAGAGGACCTCGCGGGCCTCGTCGGCGGACTCGGTGGAGGCCGGCTCCCGCAGCAGCTCCTGGATGCGGCCGAGCGACACCGTCGCCTGCTGGTAGCCGTCGAAGACCTGGGAGAGCTGCTGGACGGGGGCGAAGAACAGGTCGATGTAGAGCAGGTACGCCACCAGCGCACCCGCCGTCAGGGTGGCCGCCTCGATCCGTCCGGCACCCGCGATCAGCACGGCCGCCGCGGCCACCGACGCCAGGAGCTGCACGAAGGGGAAGTAGACCGAGATCAGCCACTGGCCGCGGATCCGGGCCTGACGGTAACTGTCGCTGCGCTCGGTGAAGCGCCGGCCGCCGTCCCGCTCACGCCCGAACGCCTGCACGATCCGCAGTCCGGACACCGTCTCCTGGAGGTCGGCGTTGACCGTCGACACCCGCTCACGGGCCAGCTCGTACGCCTTCACGCTCGCCCTGCGGAAGAAGTACGTGGCGACGATCAGCGGCGGCAGGGTCGCGAACACGACGAGGGCGAGCTGCACGTCGATCACCAGCAGGGCGCCCATGATGCCGAAGAAGGTGACCACCGAGACGAACGCCGTGACCAGACCGGTCTGGAGGAAGGTGGACAGCGCGTCGACGTCGGTGGTCATCCGGGTCATGATCCGCCCGGTCAGCTCGCGCTCGTAGTAGTCGAGGCCGAGACGCTGGAGCTGGGAGAAGATCTTCAGCCGCAGCGAGTACAGGACGCGTTCACCGGTGCGGCCGGTCATCCGGATCTCGCCGATCTGCGCCGCCCACTGCGCGAGGACGGCGAGCAGGGCGAGCAGGGAAGCGGCCCAGACCGCGCCGAGGGCCATCTCCCCGACGCCGCTGTCGATGCCGTGCCGGATCAGGACCGGCAGCAGCAGTCCCGACCCGGCGTCGACGGCGACCAGGCCCAGGCTGATCAGGAGCGGCACGCCGAAACCGCGCAGCAGCCGCTTGAGCCCGTACGAGTCCTCGGGCCGCACCGCGCTCGCCTCGTCGACCCCGGGGACGTCGGTGGCGGGCGGCAGGGCGTCGACCTGGGCGAGGAGCTCGGGGGTGGCGGGCGTGCCGGCCAGCCCGGTGTCCTTCGGCTCCCGGTCGCCGGTCCACAGGCGCGGGGTCACCCCGCGCTCGGCGTCGAACTCGGCGTCCAGTTCGTCGCGCAGGGAGGTGTCCTCGGGCGGTGCGACGGGCTGGGCGTGGCCCGGGGAGACGCCGCCGAGCCCGTCCGGGTCGGTGAGCAGACGGCGGTAGAGGGCGGAGCGCTCCTGGAGCTCCTCGTGGGTGCCCAGGTCGGCGAGGCGCCCGGAGTCGAGGACGGCGATGCGGTCCGCGAGGCCCAGGGTGGAGCGGCGATGCGCGATCAGCAGGGTGGTACGGCCCCGCATCACCTGCTTGAGCGCTTCGTGGATCTCGTGCTCGACCCGGGCGTCCACGGCGGAGGTGGCGTCGTCGAGGACGAGCAGGCGCGGGTCGGTGAGGATCGCGCGGGCCAGCGCGACGCGCTGGCGCTGGCCGCCGGAGAGGGTCAGGCCGTGCTCGCCGACCTCGGTGTCGTAGCCGTCGGGCAGCGCGGCGATGAAGCCGTCGGCCTGGGCCGCCCGCGCCGCCTCCTCGATCTGTTCGCGGGTGGCGTCGGGGCGGCCGTAGGCGATGTTGTTGCGGACCGTGTCGGAGAAGAGGAACGAGTCCTCGGGGACCATCCCGATCGCGGCCCGCAGCGAGTCCAGGGTCAGCTCGCGCACATCGTGGCCGCCGACCAGGACGGCGCCGTGCGTGACGTCGTAGAAGCGCGGCAGGAGCAGGGAGACGGTCGACTTCCCGGAGCCCGAGGAGCCGACCACGGCGAGGGTCTCACCGGGGCGTATCTCGAAGGAGAGGCCGTCGAGGACCGGCCGCTCGGCGTCGTAGCCGAAGGAGACGTCGTCGAACTCGACGGTGGCGGGGGCGTCGGCGGGGAGGTCCTTGGTGCCGTCGCGCAGCGTGGGCTCGGTGTCGATCAGCTCCAGGACGCGCTCGGTGCCGGCCCGGGCCTGCTGCGCGACGGTGAGGACGACGGCCAGCATCCGGACCGGCCCGACGAGCTGGGCGAGATAGGTGGAGAAGGCGACGAACGTGCCCAGCGTGATCTGGCCGCGGACCGCGAGCCAGCCGCCCAGGGCGAGCATCGCGACCTGCCCGACGGCGGGCACCGACTGGAGGGCGGGGGTGTAGACCGAGTTCAGCCGGATGGTGCGCAGGCGGCCCGCGAACAGCTTCCGGCCGACCTCGCGCAGCTTGCCGGTCTCCTGGTCCTCCTGCCCGAACCCCTTCACCACGCGGACGCCGCTGACCGCGCCGTCCACCACGCCGGCCACGGCGGCGGCCTGCGCCTGGGCGTACCAGGTGGCCGGGTGCAGCCGGCTGCGGCTGCGTTTGGCGATCACCCAGAGCGCGGGTGCGACGGCGAGCGCGACGAAGGTGAGCGGCAGGGACAGCGACGCCATGATGCCGAGGGAGATCAGGAAGAGCAGGAAGTTCCCGATCGTCATCGGGAGCATGAACAGCAGGCTCTGGATCAGCTGGAGATCGCTGGTGGCCCGGCCGACGACCTGCCCGGTGGACAGTTCGTCCTGACGCCGCCCGTCGAGCCGGGTGATCGTCTCGAACATGTCCGTGCGCAGGTCGTGCTGGACGTCGAGGGCGAGACGGCCGCCGTAGTAGCGGCGGACGTAGGTGAGGACGTACACCAGCACGGCCGCGCCGACGAGGCCGCCTGCCCAGGGCCCCATCTCCCGGGTCCGGTCGCCGATCACATCGTCGATGATCACCTTGGTGATCAGCGGGACCAGGGCCAGCACGGCCATCCCGGCCAGGGAGGAGCCGAGGGCCAGGATCACGTCCGTGCGATGCCGCCAGGCGTACCCGGCGAGTCGTCGCGCCCAGCCCCTGTCTTCTCCCCGTTGCACTGCCACGCGGGTGCCCTCCGTTCGACCTGATCTTCCGCAAGTCACCAACGCGCGCGGGGGCGGATTTCATCCCGCCGAAACATTCGGCGGCCCCGGCCACGGGCGTGCACGCAGCGGGTACGCCCCGGCGCACCGGAGCCCTGTGTCCGCGACGATCACGCCGCTGAGCTCCTGGTTCCTTCCTTGAGGTGGTGTGGACCACGGATCCGGGCGGGCCGCGCGGCGGTGCCGCGACGATGGCATCGCCCCGGCACTTCCGCCGGGGCGAACCCTGTTCCCGAAAGGTCTGGAGACCGACGTGAATCTTCGTTGCTGGTCCGCCGCCGCCGCCCTCGCGCTGACCGCCCTCGCCCTGCCGGCCGCCCAGAGCACCGCGTCCGCCGCGGCGCCCCCGTCCTGCCCGGACGGCTCGGTGTGCTTCTGGAGCGGCGAGGGCTTCAGCGGGAACTACTGGGAGTGGACGGCACGCAGCGGCTATCGCGACATGCCGTCGTATCTGCACGACCATGTCGGCTCGGCCGTCGCGAGCACCCGCGCCTGTTTCATCAACTGGAGCCCGGTGGAGAAGCGGGACGTGTTCAACGGCGACTGGCGCTCGCGCTACCTCGGCGACTTCGGCGGCCGGATCGACGGGGTCGGCCCGGGCGCCTGCTAGGGCCTGCCGCGCCTCAGTCCAGGTGGGTGGGCGCGAACATGCGCAGCACCGCCGGGAGGACGACCACCGACGGTCCCGGTGAGGCCAGTGCCGTCCTGAGGTCCGCCTCGAGCGTCGCGGGCGTCGTACGGACGCCGGGGACGCCGAAGGACTCGGCCAGCGCCACATAGTCGGGCCGGGTCAGCTCCGTCGCCGTGGCCTGGCCGAACGCGTCGGTCATGTACTCGCGCAGGATGCCGTAGCCGCCGTCGTCGACGATCAGCCAGGTGACGTCGAGGTCGTACTGGCGGGCCGTCGCCAGTTCGGCGATCGAGTACAGGGCGCCGCCGTCCCCGGAGACCGCCAGCACCGGGCGGGTGGGGTCGGCGGCGGCCGCGCCGAGGGCCGCCGGGAAGCCGTAGCCGAGGCCGCCGGCGCCCTGGGCGGAGTGCATGGTGTTGGGGGTCCCGGGGTCGAAGGCCGACCAGGCCCAGTAGGCCAGGATCGTCATGTCCCAGAAGGACGGGGACCGCGGCGGCAGCGCCCGGCGCACCGCGGCCAGCACGTCCTGCTCCAGCGTGAGCTCCTGGCCCGCGATACGGCGGGCGACCTTCTCCAGCAGCGTGCGCACCCGCTCGGGGGCGGTCTCGTCCGTGCGCTCGCGCACCGTCTCCAGCAGTGCCTGGAGGGCCGAGCGGGCGTCCGCGTGGATACCGAGGGCGGGGTGGTTGGACTCCAGCTTGCCGAGGTCCGCCTCGATCTGGACGACCCGGCCGCGGGGCTTGAAGGTGTGGTAGTTCGAGGAGAGTTCGCCGAGGCCGGAGCCGACCACGAGGAGGACGTCCGCGTCCTCCAGGAAGTCGGTGGTGTGCCGGTCCTCCAGCCACGACTGCAACGACAGGGGGTGCCGCCAGGGGAAGGCGCCCTTGCCGCCGAAGGTCGTCACCACGGGCGCCGCGAGCTTCTCCGCGAGCCGGAGCAGCTTGCCCGAGGCGTCCGCGCGGACCACTCCGCCGCCCGCGATGATCGCGGGCCGGGACGCCGTCGACAGCAGTTCCGCCGCCACGGCGGTCAGCTCGGGGCGCGGGGCGAGTTCCTGCGGTGTCGCGTCGACCCCGGTCACGACCGGGATCGCGGTCCCGGCGAGCAGCACGTCCTGCGGGATCTCCACCCAGACCGGGCCGTGCGGCGCCGTCAGCGCCGACTGCCAGGCCTGTGCGATCGCCGACGGGATCTGGGACTGCGTACGGACCGTGTGCACGGACTTGACCACCCCGCGGAACGAGGCCGCCTGGTCCGGGAGTTCGTGCAGATAGCCGTGGCGGCCGCCGCCCAGGCCGGCCGTGGGGATCTGGCTGCTGATCGCGAGGACCGGGGCGGAGGCGGCCCGCGCCTCCTGGAGCGCGGCCAGGGAGGTCAGCGCGCCGGGGCCGGTGGACAGCAGCAGCGGCGCGGCCTCCCCCGTGATCCGCCCGTACGCGTCGGCCGCGAACCCGGCGTTGTTCTCCACCCGCAGGCCGATGTACCGCAGGTCGGAGCGGCGCAGCGCGTCGAACATGCCGAGCGCGTGCTGGCCGGGCAGGCCGAAGACGGTCGTCGCGCCGAGCCCGGCCAGGGTCTCCACGACGAGGTCGCCGCCGTTGCGGCCGGGGGGCGGGTTCAGCGCGGCCTCCGTCTGCGCCGCGGTGGGGCGGAGGACCAGGTCGTGGTCGTGCGTCACTTCGAGCGAGCCTCTGCAATCTGGCGGGACATGATCGTGGTCAGTTCGTACGCCGTGTGGGACGCCGCCACCGAGGTGATCTCCGCGTGGTCGTAGGCGGGGGCGACCTCGACGACGTCCGCCGAGACCAGGTTGCACGAGGCGAGGCCGCGCAGGATCTCCAGCAGCTCGCGGGAGGTCATGCCGCCGGCCTCGGGGGTGCCGGTGCCGGGCGCGTGCGCCGGGTCCAGGCAGTCGATGTCGATGGAGATGTACAGCGGGCGGTCGCCGATGCGCTGGCGCAGCTGGTCGGCGATCTCGTCGGCGCCGCGGCGGTAGACGTCGGCGGAGGTGACGATGCCGAAGCCCATCTTCGCGTCGTCGGTGAGGTCCTGCTTGCCGTAGAGCGGGCCGCGGGTGCCGACGTGGGAGAGGGCCTCGGTGTCGAGGATGCCCTCCTCCACCGCGCGGCGGAACGGCGTGCCGTGGGTGTACTCGGCGCCGAAGTAGGTGTCCCAGGTGTCGAGGTGGGCGTCGAAGTGCAGCAGCGCGACCGGGCCGTGCTTCTTGGCGACCGAGCGCAGCAGCGGCAGCGCGATGGTGTGGTCGCCGCCGAGCGTCATCAGCCGGGCGCCGGTGCCGAGCAGCTCGTCGGCGGCGGCCTCGACGGTCTCCACGGCCTCGTTGATGTTGAACGGGTTGACGGCTATGTCACCGCCGTCGGCGACCTGGGCGAGGGCGAACGGGGAGGCGTCCTGCGCCGGGTTGTAGGGGCGCAGCAGCCGGGACGCCTCGCGGATCGCGTTGCCGCCGAAGCGGGCGCCCGGCCGGTACGAGACGCCCGAGTCGAACGGGACGCCCACGACGGCGACGTCGGCGCGGCCGACCTCGTCGAGGCGCGGCAGCCGGGCGAAGGTCGCGGGACCGGCGTACCGCGGGACGCGGGACGAGTCGACGGGGCCGCGGGGCGTCTCGTTGCTGGTCATGAGGAACTGCCTTCTTTCTCAAGCATGTCGCGTATATGCCGCTATGTACGTCGCCTGCGACTCTACTGGTGCGCCGCGGCCGGTTCGGACACGGGTTCGGGGGACCGGCCGGCGAGCCGCTCGCGCCAGGCGGCGAGGACGGCTTCGTCGGTCGGCTTCGTCGCCAGGGACACCACGACGTAGGTGGCGAGGGAGGCGAGCAGGCCGTAGTACACGGGCTCGTTGGCGAGGATGCCGTGCGTCGCCATCAGCACGATCACCGACAGGCCGCCGACGACGACCGAGGCGAGCGCGCCCTGCGCGGTGCCGCGCCGCCACAGCAGCCCGCCGAGGATCGGCACGAGCAGGCCGCCGACGAGCAGGTTGTAGGCGACGGTCAGCGCCTGGACGACGTCGTTGAGCGCGATGGCGGTGCCGATCACGGCGAGCCCCATCAGCAGGATGAAGGTCCGGTTGCCCTTGACCTCGTCGTGCTCCTGGCCGGCGGGCCCCACGGCGCCGCGCAGCCGGGACCAGATGTCGTTGTTGGCGACGGTGGCACAGGCGATCAGGGCGCCGGAGGAGGTCGACATCACGGCGGCGAGCGCGGCGGCCAGCACCAGCCCGCGCACACCGACCGGCAGCTCGTCCTTGACGATGGTGGCGAAGGCGTCGTCGGCGCTGGCCAGGTTCGGGTACAGGACCTTGGCCGCGGTGCCGATGACGGCGCCGGCGAGGGCGTAGACGAGGCAGTAGGTGCCGGCGACGGTGCCGCCCCACTTGGCCGTGCGGTCGCTGCGCGCGGTGAACACGCGCTGCCAGATGTCCTGGCCGATCAGCATGCCGAAGGTGTAGATCAGCACGTAGGTGAAGATCGTCTCGCCGCCGATGCCCAGCGGGTCGAAGTACTCGGTGGGCAGCTGGGCCTTCATCTCGCTGAAACCGCCGGCCTTGACGACCGCGATGGGCAGCAGCAGGAGCAGCACGCCGACGGTCTTCACCACGAACTGCACCATGTCGGTCAGCGTGATCGACCACATGCCGCCGAGCGTGGAGTACGCGACGACGATCGAGCCGCCGAGGACGATCGCGAGGGTGCGGTTGATGTCGAAGAGGACGTCGAAGATCGTGGCGTACGCGATGGTCGAGGTCACCGCGAGCATCAGGGTGTACGCCCACATGACCAGTCCGGAGATAACCCCCGCCCGGCCGCCGTAGCGCAGGTCCAGCATCTCGGAGACGGTGTAGACCTTCAGCCGGGCGATCCGCGCCGAGAAGAAGACGCTCAGCGCCAGCAGTCCGAGACCGATGGTGAACACCATCCACGCGCCGGACAGCCCGTACTGGTAGCCGAGGCCGACACCGCCGATGGTGGACGCGCCGCCGAGGACGATCGCCGCCATGGTTCCGGAGTACATCGCGGGACCGAGCCGGCGGCCCGCGACCAGGAACTCGCTCTTCGACTTGGCGCGGCGCATGCCCCACCAGCCCATGGCCAGCATGCCGGCCAGATAGACGACGATCACTGTGTAGTCGACGGCCATGGGGCTCTCCTTCGCGCACTGTCGGTGGCGTGTCGTGCAGAGGGGGGTGGGAGGGTGTCCGGTGACCTCGCGGGGACATCCGCCCGTACCCGCGGTTGCCGGTCGGGTCCGACCTTAGGTGGCCGGAAAGCGACTGCGAAGTGTACGTTTCATCCATTCGAGCCGAACGGACTGGAGGAAACGCACACCATGTCCGAGTCGCCGGCCGTCCCGCCCGGCCCCCCGGTTCCGCTGTCCGCGCTGCTGAACCGCGAGGACCTCGCCCTGCGCCAGATCGCCGGGCCCGCCGGGGCCGGCGTGGTGATCCACGGCGCGCACACCTCGGAGATGTCCGACCCCTACCCGTATCTGCTGGGCGGCGAGCTGCTGCTCACGGCGGGCGTGCACATCCCGGAGGCGGCCGGCTCGGGGACCTACTTCGAGGACTACGTGTCCCGGATCGTCCAGGCGGGCGGCGCCGCCCTGGGCTTCGGTGTGGCGCCCGTGCACGACCGGGTGCCGCGGGCCCTGGTCGCCGCCTGCGACGCGTACGACCTGCCGCTGCTGGAGGTCCCGCCGCAGACCACGTTCTCCGGTGTGGCCCGCGCCGTGTGGCAGCTGATCGCCCAGGCCCGGCTGGCCGAACTGCGCCGGGTCACCGAGGCCCAGCAGAGCCTGGCCGCCGCCGCCGCGCGCCCGGACCCGGTGCCGTCGGTGCTGCGGCAGCTGGCGCAGCGGGTGGGCTGCCGCGCGGTGCTGTTCGGGCCGGACGGCGCGGAGATCGCCGCGGCGGGCCGGGCGCCGGTGAGCGAGGTCGCCGCACCCCTGGCGGAGCTGGCGGCGGTGGTCCGCCCGTACGGCGCGTCCGCCGGACCCGGCGACCCGGCCGGCGCCCCGCCGCCCCCCGCGCGGCCCTCCCCCGCCTCGGCCACGGACACCGTCGCCGGCACCCATCTGGCCGCCTACGCCCTGGGCACCGGGCAGGGCTTCGTGCTCGGGGTCGCCGCCCCCCACCGCGACCCCGGCGACCACGCCATCGCCTCGGTCGCCGCGGTGCTGCTGTCCCTGCTGACCGGGGAGCACCTCATCGGCACGGGCGCCGCCCGCTCCCGCGCGCTGGTGCGGCTGCTGCTGGGGGCCGCGCCGCACGAGGTGGCGCCGCTGCTGGGCGCCGAGCGGTGGCTGGTCGTGCACGCCCGGCCGGACGACGCGGCCGCCGAGCAGCCGGCCGGCTCCGGCCGGGGGGACCGCCGGGTGCCGGTCGCCGCCTCCGCGCTCGGCGCCGCGCTCGGTTCGCCCCTGGTCGACCCGGGTGAGGACGTCGTACGGGTGCTGGTGCCCGCCGATCGCGAACCGGCGCCGCAACCCGGTTGGACCCTCGGCGTCAGCGCCGCCGTCGAACCGCACGACTGGCCTGCCGCCGACACCCAGGCGGCCCGCGCGCTGGCCCGCGCCCGCGCCACCCGCGCGCCCCTGCTGCGCCACGGCGCGCACACCGGGCTGACCGATCTGGTCCCGCCCGACGAGGCGCGCGACCACGCCCGTGCGCTGCTCGCGCCCGTGGCCGCGGTGCCCGCCCTGGCGGAAACGCTGCGCACCTGGCTGTCCCTGCACGGCAGTTGGGACCGTACGGCGGTGGCCCTGTCGGTGCACCGCAACACCGTGCGCCAGCGCATCGCCCGGTGCGCCGCGCTGCTGGAGGCGGATCTGGACGATCCGGACGTCCGGATGGAGCTGTGGTTCGCGCTGCGGCAGCCGTGGACCGGGTGAGTGAGCCATGTCCCAGCGTGCGGGACGCCGGGGCCCGGCCCCGGCGCGTGCCTCACAATGGGAGCCATGCCGATATCCGGGACACCCAGCCGCGCCGAGCTCGTCGAGCACCTCGTGAAGACCCGAATCGCGGGCGACGTCGCCACCCCGCGTGAGAACAACCTCTCCCACTACCGCCAACTGTCGAACGGCGTCCGCAACTTCTGGCTCGGCCTGGAGCTCGGCGACCGCTGGACCGACGAGCAGGACGTGCTCGCGGTGATGGCCGAGCGGGTCGGCGTGAACGACGATCCCGAGTACCGGTACGGCCAGGACACCATCGACCCCGAGCTGACGGTCGCCGCCCTGGAGCGTCTGGCGGCCCGGCTGCGCAAGGCCGCGGACGGCGGGCAGCGGGTCCTGTTCGCCACCGGCCACCCCGGCGGCCTGCTCGACGTGCACCGTGCGACGGCCGCCGCGCTGCGCGCCGCCGGCTGCGAGATCGTGGTGATCCCGGACGGCCTCCAGACGGAGGAGGGCTACGTCATGCAGTTCGCGGACGTGGCGGTGCTGGAGCACGGGGCGACCCTGTGGCACACGCACTCGGGGGAGCCGATGAAGGCCGTCCTCACGGCCCTGGAGCGCGAGGGCCGCCCGCTGCCCGACCTGGTGGTCGCCGACCACGGCTGGGCGGGCTACGCCGGCCGGCACGGCATCGACTCCGTCGGCTACGCGGACTGCAACGACCCCGCCCTGTTCATCGCGGAGGCCGAAGGCACCGTCCAGGTGACGGTCCCCCTCGACGACCACGTGGTCAGCCCCCGCTACTACGACCCGATGACGGCGTATCTGCTGTCGGAGGCGGGACTGCTCTAGGCGGGGACGGCGGAGGCGGGACTGCTCCGGGCCGGGACGGCGGCGGGCGCTACGGCTTCCGGGGGGCCCGCACGACGCCTTCCTGGATCACCGAGACGGCCAGGCGGCCGTCCTGGGTGTAGATACGGGCCTGGCCGAGGCCCCGGCCGCCGTGTGCCGACGGGGACTCCTGGTCGTACAGGAGCCACTCGTCGGCCCGGAAGGGCCGGTGGAACCACATCGCGTGGTCCAGGGACGCGCCGACGACGTCGCCCACGGCCCAGCCGCCGCGGCCGTGCGCGAGCAGCACCGAGTCGAGGAGCGTCATGTCGGAGACATAGGTCGCGAGGACGACGTGCAGCAGCGGGTCGTCGGCGAGCTTGCCGTCGGCGCGGAACCACACCTGCGAGTGCGGTTCGCGCGGCTCCCCGAACCGGCCGTAGGGCGGCTCGTCGACGTACCGCAGATCGACCGCGGCGCGTGCCTCCAGGAACTTCTCCACCACCCGCGCGTCGAGGTGCGCGTACCCGCTCAGCCGCTCCCGGGAGGTGGGCAGCGTCTCCGGGTCGGGTGCCCGCGGCATCGGCGTCTGGTGGTCGAAGCCCTCCTCGTGCTTCTGGAAGGACGCGGAGAGGGCGAAGATCGGCTGCCCGTGCTGGACCGCGACGACCCGGCGCGCGGTGAAGGAGCGGCCGTCGTTCATGCGGTCGACGGTGTAGACGATGCGCGCGCCGGGGTCGCCGGTGCGCAGGAAGTACGCGTGCAGGGAGTGCGGGGGCCGGTCCGCCGGAACCGTGCGTCCGGCGGCCACGAGCGCCTGGGCCGCGACCTGTCCGCCGAAGACCCGGGGGATGACGGCCGACCGGGACCGGCCGCGGAAGATGTTCTCCTCGATCTGCTCCAGGTCGAGCAGATCGAGGAGGCCCTGCAGTGCCTCGTTCATGGCACCTTTTCTACTGGCGCGTGGTTTCGCGGGCCTTACAGACCCATGTCCTTCGCGATGATCGACTTCATGATTTCGCTGGTCCCGCCGTAGATGCGGTTCACGCGGTTGTCCGCGTACAGGCGGGCGATCGGGTACTCGTTCATGTACCCGTAGCCGCCGTGCAGCTGGAGGCAGCGGTCGATGACGCGGTGCGCGACCTCGGTGCAGAACAGCTTGGCGCTCGCCGCCTCGGCCGCGGTCAGCTCACCGGCGTCCAGGGCTTCCGTCGCGCGGTCGGCGACGGCCTCGGCGGCGTCCACCTCGGCCTGGCAGGCGGCCAGCTCGAACTTGGTGTTCTGGAAGTGGGCGACGGGCTTGCCGAAGACCGTGCGGTCCTGGACGTACTGCTTGGCGAACCGGACGGCGGCCTTGGCCTGCGCGTAGGCGCCGAACGCGATGCCCCAGCGCTCGGACGCGAGGTTGTGGCCCAGGTAGGAGAAGCCCTTGTTCTCCTCGCCGAGCAGGTCCTCGACCGGCACCTTGACGTCGACGAAGGCCAGCTCGGCCGTGTCGGAGGTGCGCAGTCCCAGCTTGTCCAGCTTGCGGCCGACCGAGTAGCCCTCGGACTTGGTGTCGACGGCGAACAGGGAGATGCCGAAGCGGCGGTCCTCGGCGGTCGCGGCGGAGGTCCGGGCGCAGACGATGACCTTGTCGGCGTGCACACCGCCGGTGATGAAGGTCTTGGCGCCGTTGAGGACGTAGTGGGTGCCGTCCTCGGAGAGCTTGGCGGTGGTCTTCATGCCCGCGAGGTCGGACCCGGTGCCCGGCTCGGTCATGGCGATGGCCCACATCTCCTCGCCGGTGACGAACTTGGGCAGGAAGCGCTTCTTCTGCTCGTCGTCGGCGAGCATCTTGATGTACGGCAGGGCGAGCAGCACGTGCACGCCGGAACCGCCGAACTGAACGCCCGCGCGAGCGGTCTCCTCGTACAGGACGGCCTCGAACTTGTGGCTGTCCATGCCCGCGCCGCCGAACTCCTCGGGCACGTTGATGCCGAAGATGCCCAGCTCACCCAGCTTGTAGTAGAACTCGCGCGGCGCCTGGCCCGCGGCGAACCACTCGTCGTAGACCGGTACGACCTCGGCCTCGATGAAGGCGCGCAAGGTCTCCCGGAACGCCTCGTGATCCTCGTTGAACACCGTACGGCGCACGCCGCCTCCTCCACCGGGTACATGTCTAAGCGCTTGCTCACTCAACCGTACCGGCGAGTACGAACCCGCGTAAAGGGAGGCCTCCGTAACGCTCGTCACGCTCCGCCCCGGGCTACTCCCCCGCCGCCGCGAACGCGCCCCGGGCCATCCGGTGCAGCAGCGCCGCCGTCGTCGGGCGGCCGGGGAGCGAACCCGGACGGCCGAGGTGCGGCGTCGAGTTCAGCAGACCGAAGACCGAGTGCACCGCGGAACGGGCCGTCGGCTCGGTGAGCGCCGGGTAGACCTCGCGCACCACCTCCACCCACAGCTCGACGTACTGGCGCTGGAGCTGGCGGACCAGCTTGCGGTCGCTGTCCCGGAGGCGGTCCAGCTCGCGGTCGTGCAGGGTGATGAGCGGGCGGTCGTCCAGCGCGAAGTCGATATGGCCCTCGATGAGCGAGTCGAGGACCGCCCCGGCGTCGCCGTCCGCCTCCGCGACCCTGCGTCTGCCGCCGGTGAGCAGCTGCCCGCTGATGCCGACGAGCAGCTCGGCGAGCATCGCGTCCTTGCCCGCGAAGTGCCGGTAGAGGCCGGGGCCGCTGATCCCGACCGCGGCACCTATCTCGTCGACTCCGACTCCGTGGAAGCCGCGCTCGGCGAACAGCCGGGCGGCCTCCTTGAGGATCTGCTCACGACGGGTGGGGGCGTCGGTTCTGGTGGCCATGGAAGCAATTCTAGACAGGGAGGTTAGCGCTCGTTAACCTGAAGGAAATGCGTTAACGCTCATTAACAAGGTGAGGGGCCGCAGGATGGATCAGGCACCGGAGCTGACGAGCGCGGCGGACCCCGCGTCGGAGGCCTGGCGCGCCAACGAGGAGGCGCATCGCGCCCTCGTCGAGGAACTGCGTGCCAAGCTCGCCACGGCCCGGCTGGGCGGCGGCGAGAAGGCCCGCGCCCGGCACACCGCCCGCGGCAAGCTGCTGCCGCGGGACCGCGTCGACACGCTCCTCGACCCGGGCTCGCCGTTCCTGGAGCTGGCCCCGCTGGCCGCCGACGGGATGTACGAGGGCCAGGCGCCCGCCGCCGGCGTCATCGCCGGGATCGGCCGGGTGGCCGGCCGGGACTGCGTGGTCGTGGCCAACGACGCCACCGTCAAGGGCGGCACGTACTACCCGATGACGGTGAAAAAGCACCTGCGGGCGCAGGAGGTGGCGCTGGAGAACCGTCTGCCCTGCGTCTAC
Source organism: Streptomyces cadmiisoli (assembly GCF_003261055.1). Taxonomy (NCBI): domain Bacteria; kingdom Bacillati; phylum Actinomycetota; class Actinomycetes; order Kitasatosporales; family Streptomycetaceae; genus Streptomyces; species Streptomyces cadmiisoli. The sequence continues at coordinate 5,647,816 of NZ_CP030073.1, read as the reverse complement.
CTGGTCGACTCCGGCGGCGCCTTCCTGCCCATGCAGGACGAGGTCTTCCCCGACCGCGAGCACTTCGGGCGGATCTTCTACAACCAGGCGCGGATGTCGGGCGCCGGGATCCCGCAGATCGCCGCCGTGCTCGGCTCGTGCACCGCCGGCGGCGCGTACGTCCCGGCGATGAGCGACGAGGCCGTGATCGTGCGCAACCAGGGGACGATCTTCCTCGGCGGTCCCCCGCTGGTGAAGGCCGCCACCGGTGAGGTCGTCACCGCGGAGGAGCTCGGCGGCGGCGAGGTGCACGCGCGGGTGTCCGGGGTGACCGACCACCTCGCGGAGGACGACCCGCACGCGCTGCGCATCGTCCGCACCATCGTCTCCACCCTCCCCGCGCGCGGTCCGCTGCCCTGGGAGGTGCGGCCGACCGTCGAACCCAAGGCCGACCCCTTCGGGCTCTACGGAGCGGTGCCGGTCGACTCCCGCACCCCCTACGACGTCCGCGAGATCATCGCGCGCGTGGTGGACGGCTCCCGTTTCGCCGAGTTCAAGGCGGAGTTCGGGCAGACCCTCGTCACCGGCTTCGCCCGCATCCACGGCCACCCGGTGGGCGTCGTCGCCAACAACGGCATCCTCTTCTCCGAGTCCGCGCAGAAGGGCGCCCACTTCATCGAGCTGTGCGACCAGCGCGGGATCCCGCTGGTGTTCCTCCAGAACATCTCCGGGTTCATGGTCGGCAGGGACTACGAGGCCGGCGGCATCGCCAAGCACGGCGCCAAGATGGTCACGGCCGTCGCCTGCACCCGCGTCCCCAAGCTGACCGTGGTGGTCGGCGGCTCCTACGGCGCGGGCAACTACTCCATGTGCGGCCGGGCCTACTCCCCCCGCTTCCTGTGGATGTGGCCGAACGCCAAGATCTCCGTGATGGGCGGCGAGCAGGCCGCCTCCGTCCTCGCCACGGTCAAGCGCGACCAGTCGGAGGCGCGGGGCGAGGACTGGCCGGCCGAGCAGGAGGAGGCCTTCAAGGCCCCGATCCGTGCGCAGTACGAGCGTCAGGGGAATGCCTACTACGCGACGGCACGACTCTGGGACGACGGTGTGATCGACCCGCTGGAGACCCGGCAGGTGCTGGGCCTGGCCCTGACCGCGTGCGCCAACGCCCCGCTGGGTGACCCCCAGTTCGGCGTCTTCCGGATGTGAGGGAACCCATCACGATGTTCGAGACAGTCCTTGTGGCCAACCGGGGCGAGATCGCCGTACGCGTGATCCGTACGCTCCGGTCGATGGGCGTGCGCTCCGTGGCCGTCTTCTCCGACGCCGACGCCGACGCCCGGCATGTGCGCGAGGCCGACACGGCCGTGCGCATCGGGCCGGCGCCGGCCGCCGAGAGCTATCTGTCGGTGGACCGGATCCTGGAGGCCGCCGCCCGCACGGGCGCCGGCGCCGTCCACCCGGGCTACGGCTTCCTCGCCGAGAACGCCGGCTTCGCCCGCGCCTGCGCCGAGGCCGGGCTGGTCTTCGTCGGACCGCCCGCGCAGGCCATCGCCCTGATGGGCGACAAGATCCGCGCCAAGGAGACGGTGCGGGCGGCGGGCGTCCCGGTCGTACCGGGTTCGAGCGGCTCCGGACTCTCCGACGACCGGCTCGCCGAGGCGGCCGGGGAGATGGGGATGCCGGTCCTGCTGAAGCCGTCGGCGGGCGGCGGCGGCAAGGGCATGCGGCTGGTGCGGGAGCCCGAGCGGCTGGCCGACGAGATCGCCGCGGCCCGCCGGGAGGCCCGCGCCTCCTTCGGCGACGACACCCTGCTGGTGGAGCGGTGGATCGAGCGGCCCCGGCACATCGAGATCCAGGTCCTGGCCGACGCCCACGGCAATGTCGTCCACCTCGGGGAGCGCGAGTGCTCCCTGCAACGCCGGCACCAGAAGGTCATCGAGGAGGCGCCGAGCGTCCTGCTGGACGAGGCCACGCGCGCTGCGATGGGCGAGGCCGCGGTGCAGGCGGCCCGCTCCTGCGGCTATGTCGGCGCGGGCACGGTGGAGTTCATCGTGCCGGGCGGGGACCCCTCCTCGTACTACTTCATGGAGATGAACACCCGTCTCCAGGTGGAGCACCCGGTCACCGAGCTGATCACCGGACTGGACCTGGTGGAGTGGCAGCTGCGGGTGGCGGCGGGCGAGCCGCTCGCCCTCGCCCAGCAGGACGTCACGCTCACCGGGCACGCCGTGGAGGCCCGGATCTGCGCCGAGGACCCGGCCCGCGGCTTCCTGCCGTCCGGCGGCACGGTGCTGCGGCTGTCGGAGCCCCGGGGCGACGGCGTCCGGACCGACTCCGGGCTCAGCGAGGGCACCGAGGTCGGCAGCCTCTACGACCCGATGCTGTCCAAGGTGATCGCGTACGGGCCGGACCGCGCCACGGCCCTGCGCCGGCTGCGGGCCGCCCTGGCGGAGACGGTCACGCTGGGCGTGCAGACCAACGCCGGGTTCCTGCGCCGGCTGCTCGCCCATCCCGCGGTCGTGGCGGGCGAGTTGGACACCGGGCTGGTGGAGCGGGACGCGGCGGGGCTCACCCGGGACGAGGTCCCGGCGGAGGTCTACGCGGCGGCGGCGCTGCTGCGCCGGGCGGGCCTCGACCCCGCGCCGGGTTCGGGCTGGGTGGATCCGTTCTCCGTCCCGGACGGATGGCGCCTGGGCGGCGAACGGGCGTGGACGGCCCACCATCTGCGGGTGCCGGGGCACGACCCGGTCACCGTGCGCCTGCGCGGCACGGCGGACGGCGGGTTCGAGCTGCTGTTCGACGACGCCGAGTCCCCGGTCCGCGGATCCGGGGGCACGGCGACGGTGGGCACGGACTCCCGGTTCACCTTCCGGCTGGACGGTGTCAGCCACACGTTCGCCGCTCTGCCGGGGGGCACCTGGCTCGGCCGCGACGGCGACGCCTGGCAGGTCCGCGACCACGATCCGGTCGCCGCGTCCCTGTCCCGCGCCGGCCATGCGGGCGCCGACTCGCTCACCGCTCCCATGCCGGGGACGGTCACGGTGGTGAAGGTGGCCGTCGGCGACGAGGTGAGCGCGGGCCAGAGCCTGCTGGTGGTGGAGGCGATGAAGATGGAGCACGTCATCTCCGCCCCGCACGCCGGCACCGTGACCGAACTGGACGTCGGCCCCGGCACGACGGTCGCCATGGACCAGGTGCTCGCGGTCATCGCCCCGGCGGAGGAGGAGACGGCATGAGCACCCCGGAACCGGGCCTCCCCATGGTCGTCCCGGCCCCGGACCTGCCGGCCCGGGTCCGGATCCACGAGGTCGGCGCCCGCGACGGCCTCCAGAACGAGAAGGACGCGGTCCCGACGGAGGTGAAGGCGGAGTTCATCCGCCGCCTCGCCGACGCGGGTCTGACCACGATCGAGGCCACCAGCCTGGTCCGCCCCGAGTGGGTGCCGCAGCTGGCCGACGCGGACCGGCTGTACCCGCTCGTCGCCGATCTGCCGGTGGCCCTGCCGGTCCTCGTGCCGAACAACCGCGCGCTGGACCGGGCCCTGGCGCTGGGCGTCCGCCGGATCGCGGTCTTCGCCAGCGTGACGGAGTCGTTCGCCAAGGCCAACCTCAACCGCACGGTCGACGAGGCCCTGGCGATGTTCGCGCCGGTGGTCGCACGGGCGCGGGCCGAGGGGATCCATGTGCGGGGCTATCTGTCCATGTGCTTCGGCGACCCGTGGGAAGGGTCGGTGCCGATCCACCGCGTCGTGCGGATCAGCAAGGCCCTGATGGACATGGGCTGCGACGAACTCAGCCTGGGCGACACGATCGGCGTGGCCACCCCGGGACATGTGCAGGACCTGCTGTCCGAGCTGAACGAGGAGGGCGTGCCGACCTCGGCGATCGGCGTCCACTTCCACGACACCTACGGCCAGGCCCTGGCCAACACCCTCGCCGCCCTGCAACACGGCGTCACCACCGTCGACGCCTCCGCGGGCGGCCTCGGCGGCTGCCCGTACGCGAAGAGCGCCACCGGCAATCTCGCCACGGAAGACCTCGTGTGGATGCTCCAGGGCCTCGGCATCGACACCGGAGTCGACCTCGGCCGTCTCACCGCGACCAGCGTGTGGATGGCCGGACACCTGGGCCGACCCAGCCCGTCCCGCACCGTTCGAGCCCTCTCCCACCAGGAGCCGTGACGCACCATGGACCACCGACTCTCCCCCGAGCTGGAAGAACTCCGCCGCACGGTCGAGGAGTTCGCACACGATGTGATCGCCCCCAAGATCGGCGACTACTACGAGCGGCACGAGTTCCCCTACGAGATCGTCCGCGAGATGGCCCGCATGGGCCTGTTCGGCCTGCCCTTCCCCGAGGAGTACGGCGGCATGGGCGGCGACTACCTCGCGCTGGGCGTGGCGCTGGAGGAACTGGCCCGCGTGGACTCCTCGGTGGCCATCACCCTCGAAGCGGGCGTCTCGCTCGGTGCCATGCCGATCCATCTGTTCGGCACCGAGGAGCAGAAGCGCGAGTGGCTGCCCCGGCTGTGCTCCGGCGAGATCCTGGGCGCCTTCGGTCTGACCGAGCCGGACGGCGGGTCCGACGCGGGCGCGACGCGCACGACGGCCCGGCTGGACGAGTCGACGAACGAGTGGGTGATCAACGGCACCAAGTGCTTCATCACCAACTCGGGCACGGACATCACGGGCCTGGTGACGGTCACCGCGGTCACCGGCCGCAAGCCGGACGGCAGGCCGCTGATCTCGTCCGTCATCGTGCCGTCCGGCACGCCGGGCTTCACCGTCGCCGCGCCGTACTCCAAGGTCGGCTGGAACGCCTCGGACACCCGCGAGCTGTCCTTCGCCGACGTGCGGGTGCCCGCGGCGAACCTGCTCGGCGAACCGGGCCGCGGCTACGCCCAGTTCCTGCGCATCCTCGACGAGGGCCGGATCGCCATCGCGGCGCTCGCCACCGGGCTGGCGCAGGGCTGTGTGGACGAGTCGGTGACGTACGCGAAGGAGCGTCACGCCTTCGGCCGTCCGATCGGCGCGAACCAAGCCATCCAGTTCAAGATCGCGGACATGGAGATGAAGGCCCACACCGCCCGTCTCGCCTGGCGCGACGCGGCGTCCCGTCTGGTCAGCGGCGAGCCCTTCAAGAAGGAGGCGGCGCTGGCGAAGCTGTACTCGTCGACGGTCGCCGTCGACAACGCCCGTGACGCCACGCAGATCCACGGCGGCTACGGCTTCATGAACGAGTACCCGGTGGCCCGCATGTGGCGGGACTCGAAGATCCTGGAGATCGGCGAGGGCACCAGCGAGGTCCAACGCATGCTGATCGCCCGTGAGTTGGGCCTGGTGGGCTGACCGACGCGGGCGGTCGCGGGGAGCGGATGCGGGCCACGGCTGAACGCCGTGGCCCGCCCGTCGTCCGGGGCCGGCGCAGGGTTGTACGGGATGCCCCTTCCGCGGAGATCACGGTTCGACCAAATTTGATGGTGTTCAGTCAAACACCGACGCATACCGCCCCACAGCGGACTTGACCGTCTCCGGTCCGCGGCGGAAGATCACGATCAGTCGGCGCAGGGGTCACCCGACCGGTGCGCCCGGGGGATCAAGGGGGGCAGTTCGGTTGCCGTGCCATGTCCGCGGGCCGGTCACATCCATTCCTCGACCGCCGTGCGGGCCGGTCCGGTTCGGCGCTTGAACGCCCGGCGCGCGGTCCGCCGCGACACGGACGCACACTGCGGCACGACGCGGCGCTGCACACCGCGACACGGCGCATCGGCACACAGAGCCCGCACGTCCCCGGAGCCGGCCACCAGGCCGACCGCATGCCGCCGCGCCGCCCCTTCCCACGCCGGCCTTTCCCCGTCCGCGGCACGCACACGGGCGGCGGACGCCTTCCTCAGCCGGGCCCCGATCGGGGCCCGCCCCACGCTGTACGCATAAGGAGACGGAGCAAATGGCCGACGAGATGGTGCTTCGCGCGCAGAGATTCGTGAACACCACCTACAACAACGGTGCGACGCTCGGCATATCCAAGCTGGCGGAGAACGGCCAGACGGGCTGGCCGGTGATGTACGCCCTGACCCGCGCCCTCCAGTACGAGATGGGCATCACCTCGCTGTCCGACTCCTTCGGCCCGCTCACCCTGGCCAAGATCGGGGAGCTGTACGGCAAGATCGACGAGTCGACCGTCCCGTCCGCGAACTTCTGCCGCATCATCCAGTCCGCGCTGTACTGCAAGGGCTACGACGGCGGCGAGATCGACGGCACCTACAACGACCGGGTCAAGGCCGCGGTCGTGCAGCTCAACCAGAACATGGGCGTCTCCGGCACCTACCCGGGCAGCTCCCTGTGGCCGAAGGTGGTCAAGGGCCTGTTCAACATGGACGCCTACGTCACCGTCAGCAACGGCTCGGACAGCATCCGCTCCATCCAGCAGTGGCTGAACGGCCGTTACATCCTGCGCAAGGACTTCTACATCATTCCCTGCGACGGCCACCACTCCCGTGACGTCGCCAAGTCGATGCTGTTCGCCATCCAGTACGAGCTGGGCATGGCGGACGGCGTCGCCAACGGTGTGTTCGGCCCCGGTACGCAGTCCGGGCTCAGGAGCCACACCGTGTCCAACGGCAGCACCGGCGTCTGGGCGCAGCTCTTCACCGCGGCCATGATCCTCAACAAGCGGAACGTTCCCTTCGGCAACTTCACCTCGACGGTGCAGTCCGGAGTGGAGACCTTCCAGGCCTTCAGCAAGCTCCCCGTCACCGGCCAGGGCGACTTCCAGACCTGGGCCTCCCTGCTGGTCTCCTACGGTGACCAGTCCCGCAAGGGCACGGCCTGCGACGGCGTCACCATGATCACGCCCGCCCGGGCCCAGGCGCTGAAGTCGGCGGGCTACCAGTACATCGGCCGCTACCTCTTCAACCCCTCCACCACGGACCTGCCGCAGAAGGCGATCCAGCCGGGTGAGCTGGCCACCATCAAGGAGTACGGGCTGCGCTGCTTCCCGATCTTCCAGACGTGGAGCCGGTCGGCCGACTACTTCAGCCACAACCAGGGCACCGCCGACGCGTTCCGGGCGATCGAGTGGGCGGAGTACCACGGCTTCAAGCCCGGCACGATCATCTACTTCGCCGTCGACTACGACGCGATGGACGGCGAGGTCACGGAATACGTCATCCCGCACTTCCGCGGCATCATGCGCACGATCGGTGAGAACTCCGCCTACGGCGTGGGCGTCTACGGCCCGCGCAACGTCTGCCAGCGCGTGGCCGACGCCGGGTACGCCGCGGCCAGCTTCGTGTCCGACATGTCCAGCGGATTCTCCGGCAACCTCGGCTACCCGCTGCCCACCAACTGGGCGTTCGACCAGATCTCCACGATCACCGTCGGCTCGGGTTCCGGCTCGATCGAGATCGACAACAACATCGCCTCCGGCCGCGACACCGGTCAGGGCGACTTCAATGCCGGCGCCGACCTCGGCGGGCTGGACACAGACCTGGACAAGGCGGCCTACCGGGACGCCATGCTCGCGGACATCCAGAACTACCTCGTCTCGATCGGTGTGCCGGAGACCGGCGGCGAGGGCTGGGAGCCGGACGACGACTGGGCCACCCTCGGCGGCATCTCCACCACCAAGGCCGTCGACCTGGTCCTGAGCGCGGACTGGCTGTTCACCTCGCTGGCGCGGCAGCTCAAGCTGCGCAAGGCGCTCATCCAGGCACCGGTGCTGTGGGAGCTGCGCAAGCTCAACCCCTTGGACATGGCCGCCGTGGCGGCGGTCCGGGCTGGACTGGACGACGACTGCAGCACCGGCTGGGGCCAGATCCACGCCTGGGTGACGATCGATGCCCGCAACTACTGCCGGGAGCAGGGCATCATCAACGGCGCTCCGCTCACCGACGCCGACACGCCGACGGTGTGGGAGCTGCTCACCGACGACGAGACGTACAACATCGGTTCCGTCGCCTACTTGACCATCTACAACGCCCACCAGCTCGGCGCCCCCCGCCCGAACCTGACCACCAGCCTCGCCCAGACGCAGGCGTTGCTCGCCCGGTACAACGGGACCGGCGAGGACGCCGAGAAGTACGGCCGTGAGCTGATCGGCCTGTACAACGTGCTGGAGAACTACAACATGCTGTCACGCGCCGAGTGAGATTCCGATGAAGACGAGCACCGCACGCCCCTGGCTCCGGCTGAGCCTGCCCCTGGCCGTCAACGTGGTTCTGGGCTTCCCGGCCGTGGTGCCCGCGTTCCTGCTGTGGTACCTCGCGTCGAACTGGCCCCTCGCCTCGCTGGGCTGGACCGACCGTGAGCCCACCGAGAACGACGGGGTGCTGCCCTGGGTGATGGTCGCCACCCCGATCCTCGCCCTGTTCGGTCTCGTCTGGTGGCTGGCCAACCGTCCGCTGCGTCGCAGGACGGATCTGTCACCCCGCGCCTACTGGCTACTGAGCGGGGCGGCCACCGCCACACCCACGCTCACTCTCATCCTCATCAGCCTGGGAAGGAACTGAAGACGTGCCTCACCACACGCGCAACAGCATGAACGGCATACCGAGACGGGCCGTGGTCAAGGGCGCCGGCGTGATCGTCGCGGCCGCCGCCGGCTCGCTCGCCCCGGCCGCCGCCGTCGCCGCCCCCGCGAGCGCTCCGGTGAACGCCCCCCGGAAGAAGGCCCCGACGTCCGCCAACGGCTGGCCCCTGGAGACGGAGGCCAACCACGTCTCCACCGTCTGGACGCGCCCCGTGGCGGGCACGGGTCTGGACGTCGACATCCGGATCGGCGACGCGGAGGCGATCCTCCTCCATGTCGTCCGGCGCTTCCACTACGAGGTCGAGCAGCTGCCCGGTGTCGACCTCGCGGGCTGGCAGCCGATCGGCGGTCTGAAGAAGGGCCGGCCCGAGTCCAACCTCGCCTCCGGCACCGCGGTCCGGATCCGTCCCGGCGCGGCGGCGAGCGGCGGCCTCTTCCCGCTCCAGCTGCTGACGGTGCGCGACATCCTCGCCGACTGCGAGGGCGTGGTGCGCTGGGGCGGCGACGACAGCCCCGTCGACGAGTCGCTGTTCTACCTCGACCTCGGCCCGGACGACGCGCGGGTGCGCGAACTCGCCGACCGGCTCCGCGCCGGGGCGGCCACCCCGGGCCGGGGCGCCGGTGTCCAGGTGGACGTCCTCAGCCGGTCCCGGCGCGGCCGCGCCGACCGGCTCGCCCGGCAGCAGCGCGCGAGCTGACCGCAGGTCATGACAGTGGGCCCCACCGCCGGCGGGCGGTGGGGCCCACTTTCTTCGTCCTTCGCACTCGGCTCGCCGCAGTGCGTTCGGCGCACGGCGCGAACACGTGAAGGGGCATCAGATCCGGCTCACCGAGCCGTGATCCCCACCACAGGGGGAGGCACCCTCTGGACACACGGTGAGGTTAGGCTAACCTACCCACGAAAAGTCCAGCGGGTGATCCACCCTGTTCGAAAGCAGCGTACTCATGTCCAACGCCAGAGCCACCCACCTCACCCGCCGCGGGATCCTCGCCGTCGGCGGCGCCCTCGGCCTCGGGGCCGTGCTCGCGGCCTGCGGCGACGACGACGCGGCGAAGAACGGTGGCTCGGGGTCGGCTTCTTCCGCCGAGGCCTCCGGCCCCTGGACCTTCGAGGACGACCGCGGCACGACCGTCAAGCTCGACAAGGTCCCGGCGAACATCGTGGCCTTCACCGGTGTCGCCGCCGCCCTCCACGACTACGGCATCGAGGTCAAGGGCGTGTTCGGCCCGACCACGACCAAGGACGGCAAGGCCGACGTCCAGGCGGGCGACATGGACGTCAGCAAGCTGACCGTCTTCGGCAACGTCTGGGAGCAGTTCAACGTCGAGCAGTACGCCGCGTTCCGCCCCGACGTCCTCATCTCCACGACCTTCGACAACGCCGGCACCCTCTGGTACGTCCCGGAGGCCTCCAAGGACAAGATCGCCAAGCTCGCGCCGAGCGTCGCCGTGTCGGTCTTCGACCGCCAGCTGCCGAAGCCGCTGGAGCGCGTGTGGGAGCTGGCCGAGTCGCTGGGCGCGGACATGAAGGCCGACAAGGTCGTCCAGGCGAAGAAGAAGTTCGAGGAGGCCGCCGCCCGGCTGCGCGCCGCCGCCAAGGCGAAGCCCGAGATCAAGGTGATGGCCGGCTCCGCCAGCGAGGAGCTGTTCTACGTCTCCGGCACCAACCTCTCCATCGACCTGGAGTACTTCAAGGCCCTCGGCGTGAACTTCGTCGAGCCCTCGGAGAAGGCGAAGGAGCCGACCGGCGGCTGGTTCGAGAGCCTGAGCTGGGAGAACGTCGACAAGCACGCGGCCGACATCATCATCATGGACGACCGCTCCTCCACCATCCAGCCCGCCGACATCACCGAGGCGACCTGGAAGAAGCTGCCGGCGGTCAAGGCCGGCCAGGTCATCGCGCGCTCCCCCGAGCCGATCCTGTCCTACGCCAAGTGCACCCCGCTGCTGACCAGCCTCGCCGAGGCCATCGAGAAGGCCGAAAAGGTCAGCTGACCCGCTGACGACCCCTCAGGAGCACTTCATGCCGACGGCCGTGGCCGCCCCGTTCCGTTTCTTCTCCCTCCAGGTCGTACGGGCGAGGCGGCTCGGACCGTCCCTGGTGCGGGTCACGTTCGCGGGGCCCGACCTGAGCGACTTCCACTCCGACGGGCGCGACCAGTCCCTGTCGCTGTTCCTGCCCCTCCCCGGCCAGGACGCGCCCGTCGTACCGGTCGAACTCGGCGACGGCTGGTGGCAGGCCTGGCGGGAACTCCCGGACGACGTACGGGCCGTGATGCGCTCGTACACCCTGCGCGCCCTGCGCCGCCGTCCCGACGAGATCGACATCGACTTCGTGCTGCACGGAGTCGAGCCGGACGCCGCCGTACCCGCCGGCCCGGCCTCCCGCTGGGCCGCAAAGGCCGCCGCCGGCGACCGTGTCCTGCTGCTCGGGCCGGCCGTCGCGGACAACCGGGCGATCCGGTTCCGGCCGCCCGCGGACACCGATCTCGCCGTGATCTGGGGGGACGCCACCGCCGTTCCCGCCGTCGCGGCGATCCTGGAGTCACTGCCGGCCGGGCTGCCCGTCCGCGCCTGGCTGGAGGTGCACGACCCGGGGGACATCCAGGACCTGGTGACGGCGGCCGACGCCGAGGTCACCTGGCTCGTCCGGGACGAGTCGAGCGGCGAGGGGTCCCCCATGGCCCTCGCCGCGCTGGAGGCCACCCCGCTCCCCGCCGCGGAACACCCCTACGTCTGGATCGCCGGCGAGTCGTCGTGCGTGAAGCGGCTGCGCCGGCACTTCGTCGCCGAGCGCGGCGTCGACCGCCGCCGCGTGACGTTCGTGGGCTACTGGCGGCAGGGACTGAGCGAAGAACAACTGCGCGAGCAGGGCGAGTAGCGGACAACTCCGGCCGACGTGACGGAAGTTACGCCGGCGCCGCGTTTCGCCAAAGTTACTTAGGTTAGGCTAACTTAAGTAGAAGCCGCGGTTCCGATCCGCACCGGCCCCGGTTCCGCCCTCTCCGTCCGCACGGACCGTCCCCACCGGAGGACCCCTACATGCGCTCGCACCTGCTCAATGACACGACCGCGGAGCACTACCGCCGCTCCGTGACCGAGGGAGTCGAGCGGGTGGCGGCCAAACTGGCAGCCACCGACCGTCCGTTCACCGGCGTCACGGTCGACGCCCTCGCTCCCCGCATCGAGCGGATCGACCTCGACACACCGCTGCACGACACCGCCGCGGTCCTCGACGAACTGGAGGACGTCTACCTCCGGGACGCGATCTACTTCCACCACCCCCGCTACCTCGCCCACCTCAACTGCCCGGTCGTGGTCCCGGCCGTGCTCGCGGAGGCGATCCTGACGGCCGTCAACTCCTCCCTCGACACCTGGGACCAGTCGGCCGGCGGCACCCTCATCGAGCGCAAGCTCGTCGACTGGACCACCGAGCGCATCGGCCTCGGCCCCGCCGCCGACGGCGTGTTCACCTCCGGCGGCACCCAGTCCAACCTCCAGGCCCTGCTGCTGGCCCGCGAGGAGGCCAAGACCGAGGTCCTGGCCGACCTGCGCGTCTTCGCCTCCGAGGCCAGCCACTTCAGCGTCAAGAAGTCCGCGAAACTGCTCGGCCTGAGCGAGGACGCCGTGGTCTCCGTCCCCGTCGACCAGGACAAGCGGATGCAGACCCTCGCCCTCGCCCGCGAGCTGGAGCGCTGCGAGCAGGACGGCCTCGTCCCCATGGCTGTCGTCGCCACCGCCGGCACCACCGACTTCGGCTCCATCGACCCGCTGACCGAGATCGCCGAGCTGTGCGACCGGTACGGCACCTGGATGCACGTGGACGCCGCCTACGGCTGCGGGCTGCTCGCCTCCCTGAAGCACCGCCACCGGCTCACGGGCATCGAGCGCGCCGATTCCGTCACGGTCGACTACCACAAGTCCTTCTTCCAGCCGGTGAGCTCGTCCGCCGTGCTGGTCCGCGACGCGCGCACCCTGCGGCACGCCACCTACCACGCGGAGTACCTCAACCCGCGCCGGATGGTGCAGGAACGTATCCCCAACCAGGTGGACAAGTCCCTCCAGACCACCCGCCGGTTCGACGCCCTCAAGCTCTGGGTCACGCTGCGCGTGATGGGCGCCGACGGCGTCGGACAGCTCTTCGACGAGGTCTGCGACCTGGCCGCCGAGGGCTGGAAGCTGCTCGCCGCCGACCCGCGCTACGACGTCGTCGTCGAGCCGACCCTGTCCACCCTGGTCTTCCGGCACATCCCGGCCGGCGTCACCGACCCCACCGAGATCGACCGCGCGAACCTCTACGCCCGCAAGGCGCTGTTCGCCTCCGGCGAGGCCATCGTCGCGGGCACGAAGGTGAACGGCCGCCACTACCTGAAGTTCACCCTGCTCAACCCCGAGACCACGATCGGCGACATCGCCGCCGTTCTCGACCTGATCGCCGGCCATGCCGAGCAGTACCTGGGAGAGTCCCTTGACCGCGCTTCCTGACACCACGAACAAGACCTACGACTTCGTGGGGATCGGGCTCGGGCCCTTCAATCTCGGCCTGGCCTGCCTCACCGAACCCATCGACGAGCTCGACGGCGTCTTCCTGGAGTCGAAGCCCGACTTCGAGTGGCACGCCGGCATGTTCCTCGACGGCGCCCACCTCCAGACGCCGTTCATGTCGGACCTGGTCACCCTGGCCGACCCGACGTCCCCGTACTCCTTCCTCAACTACCTGAAGGAGCGCGGACGGCTCTACTCGTTCTACATCCGCGAGAACTTCTACCCCCTGCGGGTGGAGTACGACGACTACTGCCGGTGGGCCGCCGCTCAGCTGTCCAGCATCCGCTTCGGCACGACGGTCACCGAGGTGACGTACGAGGACGAGCTGTACGTGGTCGCCACGGCCGCCGGCGAGACGTTCCGCGCCCGCCACCTGGTCCTGGGCACCGGCACCCCGCCGTACCTCCCGGAGGCCTGCCGCGACCTGGGCGGCGACTTCCTCCACAACTCCCGCTACCTCGGGCACAAGGCGGAGCTCCAGCGCAAGGAGTCGATCACGCTGGTGGGCAGCGGCCAGTCCGCCGCCGAGATCTACTACGACCTGCTCAGCGAGATCGACGTCCACGGCTACCGGCTGAACTGGGTGACGCGCTCCCCGCGCTTCTTCCCCCTCGAATACACCAAGCTCACGCTGGAGATGACCTCCCCGGAGTACATCGACTACTTCCGCGCGCTGCCCGAGCGGACCCGCTACCGCCTCACCACCGAGCAGAAGGGCCTGTTCAAGGGCATCGACGGCGACCTGATCAACGAGATCTTCGACCTGCTCTACCGGAAGAACCTCGGCGGCCCGGTCCCCACCCGCCTGCTCACCAACACGTCGCTGCAGGGCGCGTCGTACGACAACGGCACCTACACCCTCGCCTTCCGCCAGGAGGAGCAGGAGAAGGACTTCGAGCTCACCTCGCAGGGCCTGATCCTCGCCACCGGCTACAAGTACGTCGAGCCGGAGTTCCTCGCCCCGGTCGGCGACCGTCTGCGCCGCGACTCCCAGGGCAACTTCGACGTCGGCCGCAACTACGCGATCGACGTCACCGGCCGAGGCGTCTTCCTCCAGAACGGCGGCGTCCACGCCCACAGCATCACCTCGCCCGACCTGGGCATGGGGGCGTACCGCAACTCGTACATCATCCGAGAGCTGCTCGGCAGCGAGTACTACCCGGTCGAGAAGTCGATCGCGTTCCAGGAGTTCGCCGTATGAGCACCCCCACCAACGTCGGCGCCCTCACCCTGCGCCCCCTCGACCCGCTCCGGGACGCCGAGCTGCTGCACACCTGGGTAACGCATCCCAAAGCCGCGTTCTGGATGATGCAGCAGGCACGGCTGGAGGACGTCGAGCGGGCCTACATGGAGATAGCCGCCGACGAGCACCACCACGCCCACCTGGGCCTGCACGACGGGGTGCCCGCGTTCCTGATGGAGTGGTACGACCCGGCCCACCGGGAGCTGGTCGGGCTGTACGAGCCGCGGCCGGGCGACGTCGGCATGCACTTCCTGGTCGCGCCGACCGACCGGCCCGTGCGCGGGTTCACCCGGGCCGTCATCACCGCCGTCATGCGGCAGTTGTTCGAGGACCCGGCGACCGCCCGGGTCGTGGTCGAGCCGGACGTGGACAACAAGGCCGTGCACGCGCTGAACGAGGCGGTCGGGTTCCTGCCCGAGCGCGAGATCCAGAAGCCGGAGAAGAAGGCGCTGCTGAGCTTCTGCACCCGGGAGCGGTTCCTCGCCGCGACGGGGGTGGCCGCATGAACCTCACCGACTCCGTGGCCCACCTCTCGCCCGAGCGCTGGGAGGAGGCCGACCGGTCGCTGATCCGCAAGGCGCTCGCCGAGTTCACGCACGAGCGGCTGATCACTCCCGAACCAGACGGCGACCAGTACGTCGTCCGCAGCGACGACGGGCTGACCGGCTACCGCTTCACGGCCACCCGGCACGCCCTCGACCACTGGCAGGTCGACGCGGCCTCCATCACCCGGCACCGCGACGGCGCGCAGCTGCCGCTCGCCGCGCTGGACTTCTTCATCGAGCTGCGGACGGCCCTCGGCCTCAGCGACGAGATCCTGCCGGTCTACCTGGAGGAGATCTCCTCCACGCTGTCCGGCACCTGCTACAAGCTCGCCAAACCGCAGATCCCCGTCGCCGAGCTGGCCGCGAGCGGCTTCCAGGCCGTCGAGACGGGCATGACCGAGGGCCACCCCTGCTTCGTGGCCAACAACGGCCGCCTCGGCTTCGGGATCCACGAGTACCTGTCGTACGCGCCCGAGACGGCGAACCCCGTCCGGCTGGTGTGGCTGGCCGCGCACCGCTCCCGGGCCGCGTTCACCGCGGGCGTCGGCATCGAGTACGAGACGTTCCTGCGCCAGGAACTGGGCGACGACACGGTCGACCGGTTCGAGGAGCGGCTGACCGGGCAGGGGCTCGACCCCGCCGACTACCTCCTCATCCCCGTCCACCCCTGGCAGTGGTGGAACAAGCTGTCCGTGACCTTCGCCGCGGAGGTGGCGCGCGGGTACCTGGTCTGCCTGGGCGAGGGCGACGACGAGTACCTGGCCCAGCAGTCGATCCGCACCTTCTTCAACCGGTCGCACCCCGAGAAGCACTACGTCAAAACGGCCCTCTCGGTGCTCAACATGGGCTTCATGCGGGGCCTGTCGGCCGCCTACATGGAGGCCACGCCGGCCATCAACGACTGGCTCGCGCAGCTCATCGAGAGCGACCCCGTGCTGAAGTCGACCGGCCTGTCGATCATCAGGGAGCGGGCCGCGGTCGGCTACCGGCACCTGGAGTACGAGCAGGCGACGGACCGCACCTCGCCCTACCGCAAGATGCTGGCCGCGCTGTGGCGGGAGAGCCCGGTGCCGTCGCTCGGCGAGGGCGAGACGCCCGCCACCATGGCGGCCCTCCTCCACGTCGACCACGAGGGCAACACCTTCGCGGGCGCGCTGATCGAGCGGTCGGGCCTGGCTCCGACGGAGTGGCTGCGCGGCTACCTGCGGGCGTACTTCGTCCCGCTGCTGCACAGCTTCTACGCCTACGACCTGGTCTACATGCCGCACGGCGAGAACGTCATCCTCGTACTGAAGGACGGCGTCGTGCAGCGCGCGGTCTACAAGGACATCGCCGAGGAGATCGCGGTGATGGACCCGCACGCGGTGCTGCCGCCCGCGGTGGAGCGGGTGCGGGTGGACGTCCCCGAGGACACCAGGCTCCTGTCCCTGTTCACCGACGTCTTCGACTGCTTCTTCCGCTTCCTCGCCGCGAACCTCGCCACCGAGGGCGTCCTGACGGAGGACGACTTCTGGGGCACGGTCGCGCAGGTGACGCGGGAGTACCAGGCGTCGGCGCCCCAACTGGCCGACAAGTTCCGGCAGTACGACATGTTCGCCCCGGAGTTCGCGCTGTCCTGTCTGAACCGGCTCCAGCTGCGCAACAACCGGCAGATGGTGGACCTGTCGGATCCGGCCGGCGCGCTCCAGCTGATCGGCACCCTGAAGAACCCCCTCGCGGGGCGCTGACCACGAACGGACGGGCACCCCCGAGTACGGTCCTCGGGGGTGCCCGTCAGCCGTTCCTACCCCGCGGCGGGCCAGGGCACCTGGGGCGACCGGTAGTACCCGATCCCGAGTGCCTCCCAGCGCGGGCCCTGCGCGGCGAGCCGCACCTTGTAGCGGTCCCAGTCGTGGGTGGCGGCCGGCGACCAGCCGAGCTCGGCGACGCCCGGCAGCCGGGGGAAGGCCATGTACTCGATGTGGCCGGAGTTCTCGAGGGTCTCCGACCACAGCGGCGCCTCCACGCCGCGGATCGCCGACGCGGGCACGCCCGGCAGGTAGGTGCCCGGGTCCCAGTCGTAGGACCGCCGCACCTCGACGTATCCGGCCCAGGACAGCCCGAGCGGGGTGCCGGCGTCGTACTTCATGTCGAGGTAGAGCCGGTCGGCCGGTGACAGGACGATCCCGGTCCCGTTCCGCGCGGCGCGGGCGACCTGCTCCTTCTCGGCGGCACCGGTGCCGTCCAGACCCCAGTACTGGGCCACCGCGCCCCGCACGGGCGTCGCGCCGGTCAGCTGGTGCCAGCCGACGACCGTCTTGCCGTACTCGGCGACGGTCGCCTGCGCCCGGTCCATGAAGGTCACGTAGTCGGCGTGGGGGGTGGAGTGCGCCTCGTCGCCGCCGATGTGCAGATAGCGCCCGGGGGTGAGGGCGGCCAGCTCGCGCACCACGTCGTCGACGAAGTCGTAGGTGATCTCCTTCGGCACGCACAGCGAGCTGAAGCCGACCTGGGTGCCGGTGTACAGCGGGGGCGCGACGCCGTCGCAGTTCAGTTCGGCGTAGGAGGCGAGGGCCGCGTTGGTGTGGCCCGGCATGTCTATCTCGGGGACGACCTCCAGGTGCCGGGCGGCGGCGTGCCGGACGATCTCCTTGTAGTCGGCCTTCGTGTAGTACCCGCCGGGTCCGCCGCCGACCTCGGTGGAGCCGCCGTATGTGGCGAGGCGCGGCCAGGAGTCGATGGCGATGCGCCAGCCCTGGTCGTCGCTGAGGTGCAGGTGCAGCTTGTTGAACTTGTAGAGCGCGAGCTGGTCGATGTACCGCTTGACCTCGTCGACGCCGAAGAAGTGGCGCGAGACGTCGAGCATGGCGCCGCGCCAGGCGTAGCGCGGGGTGTCCTCGACGGTGCCGCCGGCGATCAGCCAGGGACCGGGCTGGACGCTGTCCTTCTCGACGGCGGCGGGCAGGAGCTGGCGCAGGGTCTGCACACCGTGGAACAGACCGGCGGGGCGGCCGGCGGTGACGGTGACGCCGCCGCGTCCGCTGTCCAGGCGGTACCCCTCGTCGCCGTAGGGGCCCTTGGCCAGGCGCAGCCGGATGCCTCCGTCGCCGTGGGTGGTGACGGGCAGGCGGTAGCCGGTGGACGGGCGCAGCACGTCGGCGAGGTAGCCGCCGATGCGGCGGGCCTCGCGGGAGTCGTCGACGCGGATGCGGGTGCGGTCGGTGATGCGGTAGGGGGAGCCGCCGGGGGCGACGGAGGCGGGGGCGGGGATCACGCGGTCGAGCGGGGTCGCGGCCGGGGGTGCGGGGGTGGCGCCGGTGAGGGAGGCCCCCACCGCGGTGACGAGCAGCAGGGAGGCGAGAAGGCGAAGCGTTCTGTGGCGCTGTCTCACAAACGGTCCCTTCCTTGAGCTCCGACAGGTATGGACCACTCTCTCGCGAGTCGGGTGGAACAATCCCCGTCATGGCGGAAATCATCCAGAGGGACGGCACCTGGAGCTTCGACGGCGACGCTCTGCGGCTGACGCCGGGACGGGACAAGAACGTCGGCCTGCTGCGCAAGGCACTCGGTGAACTGGTCGTGCCGCTGGGCGCGTTGGCGGGTGTCTCCTTCGAGCAGGGCCGCAGGAGCGGCCGGCTGAGGCTGCGCCTGCGGTCCGGCGCCGACCCGCTGCTGCACGCCACGGCGGGGCGGCTGGCCGAGCCCCACGACCCCTATCAGCTCGTCGTCGAGTCGGACCGCTACGGCGTCGCCGAGTACTTCGTGGACGAGGTGCGCAACGCCCTGCTGCTGGACCAGGTGCCCACCGACCCGGTCTCCGAGTATCTGCTGCCCGGTCCGGCGGTGCCGCTGTCGGCCGCCGCCGGCGACGGCGTGGCGAGCTTCGACGGCGAGCAGGTGCGCCTGGAGTGGAACTGGAAGACGGAGGACGCCAAGTCCGCCGCCGGCACCCGGCTGCTGTCCCTCGCGGACATCGCGGCGGTGGAGTGGCATCCGGCGGTCGGCCTGGAGAACGGATATCTCCGCTTCACCGTGCGCAACGCCCCCACGAAGGCCCCGCCGAAGTACGACCCCAACTCCGTGGAGCTGTGGGGCTTCAAGAAGGACCCGCTGATGGCGATGGTGGCGGCCGCTGTGCAGGCCCGGCTGCCGCATCCCGCCGCCGCGCCCGCGCCGGTCGCGGCACTGCCGGCGCAGGGCGCACCGGCCGCCGCGGACGACCATGACGCGCTGCTGCGCAGGCTGCGCGAGCTGGGCGATCTGCACCGCACGGGCGTGCTCACGGACGAGGAGTTCACCCTGGCCAAGCAGGCGGTCCTGAAGCGGATGTAGAGGTGTCGCGTGGTGTCATGCACACCTCGCCCCTGGGCGCACGGGGACGCGGCGCCACCGATCGGCGGCTCCCCATCACAGCACACCGCGAGGTTCCGGCGTGCTTCCTGCCCGAAATCGGGCAGCTTCCTTGCGAAACCCTCGCCCGTACCCCAGGATCTACCGGGTGCACGACGAACTCGTAGATCATCTGTCGCGGTCCACGCCCCTCAGCCGGGGCGAGGCGCTGCGCGTGATCCAGGACGTGCTCGCCTATTTCGACGAGACGACCGAGGAGTACGTCCGCCGCCGCCACCGCGAGCTCCAGGCCCAGGGCCTGGTGAACGCGACGATCTTCGAACGGATCGAGGCGGATCTGCGGTACCGCGCGGTGGCACCGCCCGAGCTCACGCTCCGGCAACTGCGGCGCATCGTCTACGGCTGAGACCCAACAGGCTGAGGAATACGTATACATATGTGCGGAATCGTCGGATACATCGGGAAGCGTGATGTCGCCCCCCTGCTCCTCGAAGGCCTTCAGCGCCTGGAGTACCGCGGCTACGACTCGGCGGGCATCGTCGTCACCTCCCCGAAGACGGCCGGTCTGAAGATGGTCAAGGCCAAGGGCCGGGTCCGGGACCTGGAGGCCAAGGTGCCGGCCCGCTTCAAGGGCACCACCGGCATCGCCCACACCCGCTGGGCCACCCACGGCGCCCCGTCCGACGTCAACGCGCACCCCCACCTCGACGCCTCGGGCAAGGTGGCCGTCGTCCACAACGGCATCATCGACAACGCCGCCGACCTGCGCCGCAAGCTTCAGGCGGACGGCGTCGAGTTCCTCTCCGAGACCGACACCGAGGTCCTCGTCCACCTCATCGCCCGGTCCCAGGCGGAGAAGCTGGAGGACAGGGTCCGCGAGACGCTGCGCGTCATCGAGGGCACCTACGGCATCGCCGTCCTGCACGCCGACTTCCCCGACCGCATCGTCGTCGCCCGCAACGGCTCGCCCGTGGTGCTCGGCATCGGCGAGAAGGAGATGTTCGTCGCCTCGGACATCGCCGCGCTGGTCACCCACACGCGGCAGATAGTCACCCTGGACGACGGCGAGATGGCCACCCTCAAGGCCGACGACTTCCGCACGTACACCACCGAGGGCACCCGCACCACCGCCGAGCCGACCACCGTCGAGTGGGAGGCCGCGTCGTACGACATGGGCGGCCACGAGACGTACATGCACAAGGAGATCCACGAGCAGGCCGACGCCGTGGACCGCGTCCTGCGCGGCCGCATCGACGACCGCTTCTCCACCGTGCACCTCGGCGGCCTCAACCTGGACGCCCGCGAGGCGCGCCGGATCCGCCGGGTGAAGATCCTCGGCTGCGGCACCTCCTACCACGCGGGCATGATCGGCGCCCAGATGATCGAGGAGCTGGCCCGCATCCCCGCGGACGCCGAGCCCGCCTCGGAGTTCCGCTACCGCAACGCGGTGGTCGACCCGGACACGCTCTACATCGCCGTGTCGCAGTCCGGTGAGACGTACGACGTGCTGGCGGCCGTCCAGGAGCTCAAGCGCAAGGGCGCGCGGGTGCTCGGCATCGTCAACGTGGTGGGCTCCGCGATCGCCCGCGAGGCCGACGGCGGCATCTACGTGCACGCGGGCCCCGAGGTCTGCGTGGTCTCCACCAAGTGCTTCACCAACACCACCGTCGCCTTCGCCCTGCTCGCCCTGCACCTCGGCCGCACCCGCGACCTGTCGGTGCGCGACGGCAAGCGCATCATCGAGGGCCTGCGCAAGCTCCCCGAGCAGATCTCCGAGATCATGAAGCAGGAGGAGGAGATCGAGAAGCTGGCGAAGACGTACGCCGACGCCCGCTCGATGCTCTTCATCGGCCGGGTGCGCGGCTACCCCGTGGCCCGCGAGGCCTCCCTGAAGCTCAAGGAGGTCTCCTACATCCACGCCGAGGCCTACCCCGCCTCGGAGTTGAAGCACGGCCCGCTCGCCCTCATCGAGCCCGCCCTCCCGACGGTCGCGATCGTCCCCGACGACGACCTGCTGGAGAAGAACCGCGCCGCGATGGAGGAGATCAAGGCCCGCAGCGGCAAGATCCTCGCGGTGGCCCACCAGCCCCAGGAGAAGGCCGACCAGACCGTCCTCGTCCCGAAGAACGAGGACGAACTCGACCCGATCCTGATGGGCATCCCGCTCCAACTCCTCGCCTACCACACGGCGTTGGCCCTGGGCCGGGACATCGACAAGCCGCGCAACCTCGCGAAGTCGGTCACGGTCGAATAGACGATTCTCAGGGGCGCGGGGAACCGCGCAATCCTTCAGGGGCGCGGGGAACTGCGCCACAAGCCCCCACCCACCGGCACAGCCGGCCGAAACAGGACGGGCCCCCCGGTGACACCATTCACCGGGGGGGCCCGCCTGGATCGCCGGGGAGCCGCCCAACCCCCCGGCGTGCGCAGCTAGCCGGTGGCCGTCACCCCCCGGCCGGCGGCGCGGCGAGGCAGCGTCGTCGGCCAGTGCGCCAGCGCCGCCGTCGCGGCGTACCAGGCCACCGCGCCCGCCGCCACGGCGAACCAGCCACCCGCCTTGGCCAGGAACCCGCTGTCCGCGAAGCCGCCCACGGCGAGCAGCAGCATCGCGACGAACAGCAGCCCGTACGTGCCCTGACTCAGCACATCTCCCCCGGCCAGCGTGAGGGACAGCGCCACGAGGGCGAACAGCAGCAGGAACAGTCCCGCCGCGTTGTCGGACACCTGGGCCTCGGCCGAGGCCCCCCAGGTGAACCAGAGCGCGCCGAGGGCCGTGAACGCGGTCCCCGTCCCGGCGTCCCGGTCACGGAACGCGATGAGGCCGACGGCGAACAGCGCCACGCCGCCGACGATCTGAGCCAGTGTCACGGCGTCCGCCGCCGTCACCCCGTCGATCAGCTCGGTGTACCCGAGGCCGAACGCCAACAGGGTGATGCCGAGCGCGAGTCGGCCGACGATGGTGGTGGTGCTGCTCCCCGCAGAGACGTCGTTGTCCACGGCGGGCTCCCTTCATGCATGTGCAGTTGTACGGTGACCCGTATATGCCCTTCACAAGGGCACAAACACATCTACGCACGAGTAGATTTACCCGGCGCGCAAAGGGGACCGCCCCTGCCCACGGGGCATCTCACCTGGGCCAACGGCGAGTTACGGAATCACAACGACCGGGCGCTTGGCCCGCTTGGCGAGCCGTCCCGCGACGGAGCCGAAGATGCGCCCGACGACGCCGTGGGTGGAGCCGACGACGATCGCGTCCGCCTCGTACTCCCGCCCGACCTCCTCCAGCTCGTGGCAGATGTCGCCACCGCGCTCGACCAGGATCCAGGGCACCTCGGCCAGATAGTCCGCGCAGGCCAGCTCCAGGCCCAGGACCTCGGTGCGGTGGTCGGGAACGTCGACGAAGACGGGCGGCTCGCAGCCGGCCCACACCGTGGTCGGCAGCCGGTTGGCCACATGCACGATGATCAGGCCCGCGCCGGAGCGACGGGCCATGCCGATCGCGTACGCGAGGGCGCGTTCACTGGAGGTCGAGCCGTCGAAGCCGACGACGACGCCGTGCTTGAAAGCGGGATCGCACGCTTGGCGTGACTCTTCCGCCGCCAGGGGCTCGGCCGCCGTCGGATCGGCGACGGGCCGCTTGCGGTCCGCGGGTTCGAAGAATTCGTGACCGGCCATGGCTGTCTCGGCGTTGTGATCCTTTTATGGGTGGGACGACAGTGTGCGGCGGAGCTGTGTCCGGGAATCATCTTCCCAACCCCATACCCCCAAGGGTACGGCGGCACGCCTCCTTAGCCCAGATCCCGCGCACGTCCTCGACGGGTTCCCCGGAGCATGCACGAGGGTGCGCCGGTAACGCAATGGTTGCTGCCCGGTACAGGCGGTTCGCACGCCCTTCACCGATACGGTCCGGCCACGGACCCCGGATCCGGGAGTGACCGACCGGTCCGGCGGGCGTTGAACCGCGTGACCCATCCGCTTCAGGGAGCCCGATGACCGCACCCCTCACGCCCCTCGAGGCCCACCCGGAGCACCCGCCCGCCCCGGATCCGGTCTCCGACGTGATCCGCTGGGCCGCCTTCAGTTGTGTCCTCGTCCCGGTGGTCCTGCTGTGGTCCGGTGCCTCCCTGGCCGGTGCTCTGGGCACCGCCGTCGGCCTCGCCGCCGTCACCGCCGTCTGCCGCGTCCTGCTGCGGCGGTCGGAAGCGTGCGCGGCCCGGCCGGCGCCGGACGAGGAGTACGCGCCCCGGCAGGGACGGCATCAGCGGCATGGCACGGCGGCGCGCCGGGGCGGACGCCACTCAGGCGGAAATACTCCGGCCGGTTGACCGGTTTCCGCGCACGCGCCCGTATCTTTTCAGCCAACTTCTCAACTGTGTGCATCACCGGTTCGAGGTACCCCCCAACCCCCGTTCGACCTGCACGGAAAGGGTCTCAGGGGCCTCGCGCACCCTACGTGGATTGGCCACTGCGACAAGGCGCACTTCCCTGCACGGCCCACGAGTGCAACGCTTCGTGATCGAATGCTTCACGCCAAGTTGCCAAGTCGACAATGTGCCGGGTGATGAACTGGCCACGTCGGTACGGCGGAACACAGTAGATTCGATCTTGACTGTCTACGGCGGGGGACTCGTGCAGGACCGAGGGGAAACGTGCAGGAGCGACACAACCGAGGAGCCGCGACCACCGAGGGGGGCTTAGCAGTATGAGCCACGACTCCACTGCCGCGCCGGACGCCGCGGCCCGGAAACTCTCCGGGCGACGCCGCAAGGAGATCGTCGCGGTGCTGCTGTTCAGCGGCGGCCCCATCTTCGAGAGTTCCATACCGCTGTCGGTGTTCGGGATCGACCGCCAGGACGCCGGCGTGCCGCGCTACCGCCTGCTGGTGTGCGGCGGCGAGGACGGCCCGCTGCGGACCACAGGGGGCCTGGAACTCACCGCGCCGCATGGCCTGGAGGCCATCGCCAGGGCGGGCACGGTCGTCGTGCCGGCCTGGCGTTCGATCACTTCACCACCGCCGGACGACGCGCTCGACGCGCTGCGCCGGGCCCATGAGGAAGGCGCTCGCATCGTCGGGCTGTGCACCGGCGCGTTCGTACTGGCCGCGGCCGGCCTGCTGGACGGCCGCCCGGCGACGACGCACTGGATGTACGCGCCGACCCTGGCCAAGCGCTATCCGTCCGTCCATGTCGACCCGCGCGAGCTGTTCGTGGACGACGGTGACGTGCTGACCTCCGCGGGCACGGCCGCCGGGATCGACCTGTGTCTGCACATCGTGCGGACGGACCACGGCAACGAAGCGGCGGGGGCGCTGGCCCGCCGGCTGGTGGTCCCGCCGCGCCGCAGCGGCGGTCAGGAGCGCTATCTCGATCGGTCTTTACCCGAGGAGATCGGCGCCGACCCGCTCGCCGAGGTCGTCGCCTGGGCGCTGGAACACCTCCACGAGCAGTTCGACGTGGAGACCCTGGCCGCGCGCGCGTACATGAGCCGGCGCACCTTCGACCGCCGGTTCCGCTCACTCACGGGCAGCGCGCCGTTGCAGTGGCTGATCACCCAGCGTGTCCTTCAGGCCCAGCGCCTGCTGGAGACGTCGGACTACTCGGTCGACGAGGTGGCCGGCCGCTGCGGCTTCCGCTCGCCGGTCGCCCTGCGTGGCCATTTCCGCAGGCAGCTGGGCTCGTCCCCGGCCGCCTACCGGGCCGCGTACCGCGCCCGCAGGCCTCAGTCGGACCGCTCGTCGGACGCCGACGGGCCGACGAGCCCGCCCGCGTCGATGACCGGACCGCCGCACCAGTCGGGACCACCGTCTCCCCTCCACCCGGAGTCCCCGGTCCCGCTGCAGAGCCGCCGTGCCGCGGCCGGCGCGCTCGGCTCCCCGGCGTCCCTGGCGCCGGACCACGTCAGGGAGGCCTACGCACGGGCCGGCCTGCCGGGACAGCGCGGCGGGATGTGATCATGTGACGGGGGTCACGGGGCGGCTGCCGCCCCGTGACCCCCGACGCATGTCTCAGGCGCCTCAGGACCCGGCCTGCCGGGCCGGACGGGCCCCGCGGCGCCGGTTCCCGATGATCCCGGGGCCGTCACGGGGCACCTCATACATGGACGTCGGCTTTAGGGTGGTCGCATGAACGATCGCATGGTGTGGATCGACTGCGAGATGACCGGCCTCTCGCTGTCCGACGACGCGCTCATCGAGGTGGCCGCCCTCGTCACCGACTCCGAACTCAACGTGCTCGGCGAAGGCGTCGACATCGTCATCCGTCCGCCGGACTCCGCGCTGGAGACGATGCCCGAAGTGGTGCGTCAGATGCACACCGCCTCCGGACTGCTCGACGAGCTGCCGGGCGGCACGACCCTCGCGGACGCCGAGGAGCAGGTCCTGGCGTACGTACGCGAACATGTCAAGGAGCCGGGCAAGGCCCCGCTGTGCGGCAACTCCGTCGGCACCGACCGCGGCTTCCTGCTGCGCGACATGCCGACCCTGGAGGACTACCTGCACTACCGGATCGTCGACGTGTCCAGCATCAAGGAGCTGGCCCGGCGCTGGTACCCGCGGGCGTACTTCAACAGCCCGGAGAAGAACGGCAACCATCGCGCGCTCGCCGACATCCGCGAGTCCATCGCGGAACTGCGCTACTACCGCGAGGCCGTCTTCGTCCCCCAGCCCGGCCCCGACTCGGACACGGCCCGGACGATCGCCGCCAAGCACGTCCTGCCCGCCGGGTGAGGCGCCACCGGGGCCCGCCGCGGGGGCCCCGGGAAAGCCGGGCGCGAGCACCCCTTCGGACCCTGTACACTTTTTCTCGGCCGGTCGGGGAAACCCTGTGAGAAGCACCGGTCATGGTGGGTGTAGCTCAGCTGGTAGAGCACCTGGTTGTGGTCCAGGATGCCGCGGGTTCGAGTCCCGTCACTCACCCTTGAGGGCCGAGGGCTGATCCCTGAAAAGGGGTCAGCCCTCGGTCGTTCCCCGGCCCGATTCGGGATCCGGAAGGATCTTCCGCAGCTCCGCCTCGACCTCCGGCCGGGCCCGCCCCGCCTCCTTCGCGTACTCCGCGACGGAGGCCTGGAGATCGCGGTCCAGGTCCCGCCAGGCCCGCCACGCCGTCTCGTACGTCCCCTTCTGCGTCCCGGTCCAGCCGCCCTCCTGGTGGGTCGGCGGACCGTAGGTCTCCCGCAGGTCCAGGACCCTCGTATGCGCCTCGTCCGCGGCGCGCTGCATCGCCACAAGTTCTTCAAAGGTGAGTGCCACGCGCGGATCTTACGCACGGCCCGCCGCGTCGGCCCCCCGACCCGGCCGTCCGCCCCGGCTGCCTGACTCAGGCGGCGCACGCCCGGGCCGCCCTCTCGCACGGCGAGGCGATGCCCCGGCCCGGCGCTAGGACGACTCCCGCTCCACCAGTTCCGTCGCGAGGACCACGTGCCGTCGCTGCAGACTCCGGGAGGCGGCCGGACGGCGGTCGGCGATCTCCGCCAGGAGCAGATCGATCATCCGGCGGCCCATCTCCTCGATCGGCTGGCGGACGCTGGTCAGCTGCGGATCCATGTGGCGGGCTATGGCGGAGTCGTCGTAGCCGACCAGCGCGACGTCCTCGGGGGTGCGGCGGCCCGCCTCGCGCAGGATCCGGCGGGCGCCGGCCGCGGTGACGTCCGAGGCGGCGAAGACCGCGTCCAGGTCGGGGCGGCGGGCCAGCAGCTCGGTCATGGCCCGGCGGCCGCCCTCCTCCGTGAAGTCACCCGGTTCGATCAATTGTTCGTCCACGGGGTACCCCGCGCCGCGCAGCGCGTCGCGGTAGCCGTCGATGCGCCGCTGGGCGCCGTAGACGTCCAGCCGCCCGGTGATGTGGGCGATCCGGCGGCGGCCCCTGGCCAGCAGGTGCTCGACCGCCGACCGGGCGCCGCCGTAGTTGTCGGAGTCCACCGAGGTCAGGGTCTCGGCCGCCGATCTCGGTCCGCTGATCACCGCCGGGATCTCCAACTGGGCCAGCAGGTCGGGCAGGGGGTCGTCGGCGTGCACGGAGACCAGCAGCACACCGTCCACCCGGTGCGCCGCCAGGTACTGGGCGAGCCGCTGCCGCTCCCGGGCGCTGCCCGCGAAGATCAGCAGCAGCTGCATCTCCGTGTCGGACAGCTCGGCGCCGACACCGCGCAGCATGTCCGAGAAGTACGGCTCCGCGAAGAACCGCGTCTCCGGCTCCGGCACGACGAGGGCGATCGCGTCCGTGCGGTTCGCGGCCAGGGCGCGGGCAGCGGTGTTCGGGACGTAACCGAGCTCGGCGACCGCCGCCTCCACCGCCGCGCGGGTGGCGTCGCTGACCCGGGGCGAGCCGTTGATCACCCGGGAGACCGTGCCGCGGCCCACGCCGGCGCGCGCGGCGACCTCCTCCAGGGTCGGCCGGCCACCGCTCCGGCTCCGCGCTCCGTGGCTTGCCATGGGCTCCGCCTTCCGCTGCCGTTCATCACGTTGGCCTGGAATGTAACAGTCGCCTGGAGTGCGGTGACCCTGGTCCGGGAGCCGCCGTCCCGGGGTCCGGACGGCCCGCGCCGCGGCCGCTCCGGGGCCCGGAACCGGTCGCCCGCGCCGGGGTTTTCGGAGGTGCGGATTCCAGTTAACGGCCCGATAACTGAAGGCATTTCGCCCTGTGCGCGCCCTTGACACCCCTGCCGGAACCGACGACTCTTCAACGCATCACAGGTGGGAGCGCTCCCACAGTACCTGACACATACACATCCCGCACGTTCCCCGCCCGAGCCGCAGCGAAAGCAAGTTACGGGCCCAACCATGCAGTTGGCCGGGGGGTCGGCACGTCAGGGCAACAGGAGGACGCAATGCGAGCACGTAAGGCGGTGGTCCTGGCGGCCGTCGCGACGCTGGGCGCGGGGCTGCTGGCCGGCTGTGCCGACGACGGCGACAGCGACTCGAACTCGTCGGACGGCGGGAGCGGCAAGACCACGATCACCCTGGGGCTCTTCGGGACGATGGGCTTCAAGGAGGCCGGCCTCTACGACGAGTACATGAAGCTCAACCCGGACATCACGATCAAAGAGAACGTCGTCGAGCGCAACGAGAACTACTACCCGGCGCTCGTCAACCACCTCACCACCGACAGCGGTCTGATGGACATCCAGGCCGTCGAGGTCGGCAACATCGCCGAGGTGGCGAAGACCCAGGCCGCGAAGCTGCTCGACCTGTCGAAGCACGGCAAGGAGAGCGACTACCTGGAGTGGAAGTGGAAGCAGGCCACGACCGCCGACGGCCAGACCATCGGTCTCGGCACCGACGTCGGCCCGATGGCCATCTGCTACCGCAAGGACCTGTTCGAGGCGGCGGGTCTGCCCACGGACCGCGCAAAGGTCGCCGAACTGTGGTCCGGTGACTGGGAGAAGCTGGTCGACGTCGGCCGCGACTACCAGAAGAACGCCCCTAAGGGCACCACCTTCATGGACTCGCCCGGCGGTCTGATCCAGGCGATCCTGAGCAGCGAGACGGAGCGGTTCTACGACTCCTCCGGCGAGGTCATCTACAAGACGAACCCGGCCGTGAAGGCCGCCTTCGACCTGACCGCCGCCGCCGCCGCCGAGGACGGACTGGTCGGCAACCAGACCCAGTTCCAGCCCGCCTGGGACACCACGATCGCCAACAGCAAGTTCGCCGCGATGTCCTGCCCGCCGTGGATGCTCGGCTACATCAAGGGCAAGTCGAAGCCGGAGTCGGCCGGCAAGTGGGACGTGGCCGCCGCCCCCAAGTCCGGCAACTGGGGCGGTTCCTTCCTGGCCGTGCCCAAGTCCGGCAAGAACACCGACGAGGCCGCGAAGCTGGCCGCCTGGCTGACCGCGCCCGAGCAGCAGGCCAAGCTGTTCGAGGTGCAGGGCAGCTTCCCCAGCACCCCGGGCGCCTACGAGATGCCCGCCGTCACCGGAGCCAAGAACGACATGACCGGTGACGCCCCGATCGGCGAGATCTTCGCCGAGGCGGCCAAGAGCAGCCCCGTGCAGGTGATCGGCCCGAAGGACCAGATCATCCAGCAGGGCCTCACCGACAACGGCGTGGTCCTCGTCACCCAGGGCAAGTCGGCCGAGGAGGCCTGGGAGACGGCCGTGAAGACCATCGACAACAACCTGGACCAGTGACCCGTATGACCACTGGGCACGACACCGCCGCCGCGTCCCCCGCGAAGGGGGGCGCGGCCCCGGGCCGCCCGCCGGCCGGCGCACCGGAGACCGAGCGGGAGCAGCGGCGCCGGGCGCGGCTGTCCCGCCGCTGGCAGCGGGACGTGCGATGGAGTCCGTACGCCTTCGTCTCGCCGTTCTTCCTGCTGTTCCTCGCTTTCGGCCTGTTCCCGCTGGTCTACACGGGCTGGGCCTCACTGCACCAGGTGGAGCTGACCGCGCCCACCGACATGAACTGGGTGGGCCTGCGCAACTACACCCGGATCTTCGACGACGACTTCTTCTGGAACGCGGCGCGCAACACCCTCACCATCGGCGTCATCTCCACCGTCCCGCAGCTGCTGATGGCGCTGGGGCTCGCCCACATCCTCAACTACCGGCTGCGCGCCTCCACCTTCTACCGGGTCGCGATGCTCGCTCCGTACGCGACCTCGATCGCCGCCGCCTCGCTGGTCTTCGTGCTGCTGTTCGGCCGGGACTACGGCATGATCAACTGGGCGCTGGGCGCCGTCGGCATCGACAACATCGACTGGCAGAACGACAAGTGGCCCTCGCAGATCGCCGTGTCGACGATCGTCATCTGGCGCTGGACCGGCTACAACGCGCTGATCTACCTGGCCGCCATGCAGGCGATCCCGCAGGACCTGTACGAGTCCGCGGCGCTGGACGGGGCCAACCGCTGGCAGCAGTTCTTCCATGTGACGCTGCCCGCGCTGCGGCCGACGATCCTGTTCACCGTCGTCGTGTCGACCATCGGCGCCTCGCAGCTGTTCGGTGAGCCGCTGCTGTTCGACGCGAACAAGGGTGCCTCGGGCGGCAGCCAGCACCAGTTCCAGACGCTCGGTCTCTACCTCTACGAGCAGGGCTGGGTCAACCAGCATCTGGGCCGTGCCTCCGCCATCGCCTGGACGATGTTCCTGATCCTCATCGTGATCGGCATCGTCAACTACGTCATCTCGCGCCGGCTGCGCGCCAGTGGTTAAGGAGAACCGGCCGTGACGACGACACTGACCGAACCCCCGGCCCAGGAGACCGAGCGGCCCCGGCGGCCGAAGGCGGCACGGGCGGGCGGCACCCTGCACGCGGGACCCGTCGCGTACGTCATCCTCGCCCTGTTCGCGATCGGTTCGCTGTTCCCGCTGGTGTGGACGGCGATCGCCGCCTCGCGCGACAACAACCGGCTCGCCGAGACCCCGCCGCCGTTCTGGTTCGGCTCGAACCTGATGGACAACCTGGACATCGCCTGGTCGGACGCCAATCTGGGCGAGGCCTTCCTCAACACCACCATCGTGGCGGGCATCTCGGCCCTGACCATCGTGGTGCTGTCGACGGTCGCCGGTTTCGCCTTCGCCAAACTGCGCTTCAAGGGCCGCAACGCCCTGATGCTGATCGTGATCGGCACGATGATGGTGCCACCGCAGCTGAGCGTGATCCCGCTGTACATGATGGTCGCCGAACTCGACTGGACCGACCAGCTGCAGGCGGTGATCCTGCCGTCGCTCGTGAGCGCGTTCGGTGTGTTCTTCATGCGCCAGTACCTGCTCCAGGCCCTGCCCGACGAGCTGATCGAGGCGGCCCGGGTGGACGGCGCGGGCAGCTGGCGTGTGGTGTGGCACATCGTGTTCCCGGCCGCCCGGCCCGCGATGGCGGTCCTGGGCATGCTGATGTTCGTCCAGACGTGGAACGACTTCCTGTGGCCGTTCCTGGTGCTGACCCAGACGGGGAACCCGACCGTGCAGGTGGCGGTCGCCGGTCTGGGCCGCGGCTACACCCCCGACCAGTCGCTCATCATGGCCGGTGCGCTGCTCGGCACGCTTCCGCTGCTGCTCGTCTTCGCGATCTTCGGCAAGCAGATCGTCGGCGGCATCATGCAGGGCGCGGTCAAGGGCTGACGCCGGGGACGCACGACCGGGGACACACGACGGAAGACGCACGACGGGGGCCGGGTCGATGCCGCCTCGGCTCCCTTCTCCCCCGTACCCCGGTCGCCCTTGGCCGCTCCGGCGCCACCGTCGGCCCTGCGGCCCTGGTCACCAGGGTTGCCCCGGTCGCCATCGCTTCTGCACCTGTCCGATCCGTTGCCCGTTCCCCTCCTCTCCGGTCCTGACGACCCCCCTTGGGAGCGCTTCCATGCCTGAGCCCATGACCCCGGTGACCCCGGAGACCTCCGTGACGTTTCCCCCCGCCTTCCTCTGGGGGGCGGCCACCTCCGCGTACCAGATCGAGGGAGCGGTGCGGGAGGGCGGCCGCACCCCCTCGATCTGGGACACGTTCAGCCACACACCCGGCAGGACGGCCGGCGGTGACACCGGTGACATCGCTGTCGACCACTTCCACCGCTACCGCGAGGACGTGGCGCTGATGGCCGAGCTGGGCCTGAACGCCTACCGCTTCTCGGTCTCCTGGTCGCGGGTGCAGCCGACCGGCCGGGGCCCGGCCGTCCAGGTCGGCCTGGACTTCTACCGGCGGCTGGTCGACGAACTGCTCGCGCACGGCATCCGGCCGGCGGTCACGCTCTACCACTGGGACCTGCCGCAGGAACTGGAGGACGCGGGCGGCTGGCCGGAGCGGGAGACGGCGTACCGCTTCGCGGAGTACGCGAGGCTCGTCGGTGAGGCGCTGGGCGACCGGGTCGATCAGTGGATCACCCTCAACGAGCCGTGGTGCAGCGCGTTCCTCGGCTACGGGTCCGGGGTGCACGCCCCCGGCCGTACGGAACCGGCGGCCACGCTGCGCGCCGCGCACCACCTGAATCTGGCGCACGGCCTCGGTGTCTCGGCGCTGCGCTCGGTGATGCCGGCCCGCAACACGGTGGGGGTGTCCCTCAACTCCGCGGTGGTGCGGCCCGTTTCCCAGGATCCGGCCGATCTGGCGGCGGTCCGCAGGATCGACGACCTCGCCAACGGGATCTTCCACGGACCGATGCTGCACGGCGCCTACCCGGAGACCCTGTTCGCCGCGACGGCGTCGGTCAGCGACTGGTCGTACGTCGAGGACGGCGACCTGGGCGCGATCGGCCGGCGGCTGGACGCGCTCGGCCTCAACTACTACACGCCGACGCTGGTCTCGGCCGCCCGCACCCCGGTGAGCGGACCGCGGGCGGACGGCCACGGTGCCAGCGAGCACTCCCCGTGGCCCGGCGCCGACGACGTGGCGTTCCACCGGATGCCGGGCGAGCGCACCGAGATGGGCTGGACGATCGACCCGACCGGCCTGCACGAGCTGATCATGCGCTACTCCCGGGAGGCGCCGGGTGTGCCGCTGTACGTCACCGAGAACGGCGCGGCCTACGACGACAAGCCCGACCCCGACGGCCGCGTCCACGACCCGGAGCGCATCGCCTACCTGCACGGCCATCTGTCCGCCGTCCGCCGCGCCCTCACCGACGGCGCCGACGTGCGCGGCTACTACCTGTGGTCGCTGATGGACAACTTCGAGTGGGCGTACGGCTACGCCAAGCGCTTCGGCGCGGTCCACGTCGACTACACGACCCTCGAACGGACGCCCAAGTCGAGCGCGCTGTGGTACGCGCAGGCGGCCCGGAACGGGGTGCTGCCCCCGGTCCCGGACGTATAGGGCCGGCCGGCCCAAGGACCGGGGCGGGGCGCGACGCCGAGGGGGGCGCCGCGCCCCGCTCCTCTCTTCCCCGTCCGCGTCAGCCGACGATCCGCGAACGTCCTCGCGCGGGGCCGTTCGTCCGGACCGGACGGCGCGGCAGCCGTCCGCTCAGCGCAGCGGGCGGGAGCGGTTGATGACGGAGCGCACCCGGCCGGGCCGGCGGCGTCTGACGGACCCGCGATGACCGCGCCCGCGCGGTGCCGTCCGCCGCCCGTCGAGCTGGATCCAGATCCGCACCTCGGTGCCGCCGAGCACCGAGGAGCCGATGCGCACGTCACCGCCGGTCGACTCCGCGAGCCGCCGCACGATGTCCAGCCCGAGCCCGGTCGAGCCGTCGCTGCCGGAGCCGCGTCCGCGTGCCATCGCCGACTCGGGGTCGGGGATGCCGGGCCCCGCGTCGGACACGAGCACGATCACCGCGTCCTCGCCGTTGTGCACGTCGACCGCGAAGGCGGTGCCCTCCGAGGTGTGCCGGAAGACGTTGCCGAGCAGCGCGTCGAGCGCCGCGGCCAGGTCGGCGCGGGCGACGGGGATACGCACCGGCCGGTCCACACCGGCCGTACGCACCTTGCGGCCCTCGTCCTCGGCCAGCGCCGACCAGAACTCCATCCGCTCCCGGACGACTTCGGCCGCGTCGCAGCCGGCGCCCGGACCGGCGGCGGCGGTCTGCGGCCTGGCGTCGCGGGCGGTGCGGATGATGGTGTCGACCTCCCGCTCCAGCTGGGCCACCGCGGCACGGGTCTGCTCGGCGGCCGGGCCGTCGCCCAGTGACGCGGCGTTCAGCCGCAGCACGGTCAGCGGGGTGCGGAGCCGGTGCGACAGGTCCGCCGCCAGTTCGCGTTCGTTGGCGAGCAGCTGGACCACCTGGTCGGCCATCGAGTTGAACGCCACCGCTGCCAGCCGCAGTTCCCGCGGCCCGTTCTCGGGCACCCGGGCGCCCAGTCTGCCCTCGCCCAGCTCGCGCGCGCCGTCGACCAGGCGCTGCGCCGGGCGCACCATCCGCGCACCCAGCCGGTCGGCGACCGCGACCGAGCCGACGATCAGCGCGAGGCCGACGCCGGCCAGTACCGCCCAGGCCGTGCCGACCCCCTTGGCGACCGCGGTGTCGGGGATGAACACCTCGACGACGGCGATCCGGCCGGAGCTCAGCGCGACCGGCTGGAGCAGGGCGGAGCCGTCGGGCACCTCGGCCGTGGCGGCGCGGCCGGCCTCACGGGTGGCGGCGATGTCCGCGTCGGCGGCGCGCTGCCGGCCGATCTGCACGGCCCGCGAGCCGTCGCCGCCCGGGATGTGCACCGCCATCCCGGCGGTCGGGCCCGCGGAGGCGACGACCCGTTCGAGCTGGGCGCGGTCGGTGGTGATGGACAGCGCCGGGGCGATCTCCGCCGCGTCCCGTTCGGCGTCGGAGAAGGCACGGTCGCGGGCCATCTCCCTGATGACCAGCCCGAGCGGCACCGCGAAGGCGACCACGACCATGGCGGTGACCGCCAGCGAGACCTTGACCAGTGCCCATCTCATCGCGCCGGCTCCCCTCCCGGTGGTTCCAGTTTCACGCCGACGCCCCGCAGGGTGTGCAGATAGCGCGGCCGGGCCGCCGTCTCCCCCAACTTGCGCCGCAGCCAGGACAGATGGACGTCGATGGTCTGGTCGTCACCGTACGACTGCTGCCACACCTCGGCGAGCAGTTCCCGGCGCGCTACGACGACGCCGGGCCGGCCGGCGAGGAAGGCCAGCAGGTCGAACTCGCGCCGGGTCAGGTCGAGCCGTACGCCGTCCAGTTCGGCCTGGCGGCGCAGCGGATCGACCGTCAGCCCGCCGACCCGGAGCACCGGGGCCGGCGGGGCCTCGCCGGCGGCCGCGCGGGAGCGGCGCAGCACGGCGGCGATCCGCGCGGACAGGTGCTCGACGGAGAACGGCTTGGTCAGGTAGTCGTCCGCACCGGCGTTCAGCAGCCGGACGACCTCCGTCTCGTCGTCCCGGGCGGTGGCGATGATGACCGGTACGTCGGTGATGCCGCGCAGCATCTTCAGCGCCTCGGAGCCGTCCAGGTCCGGCAGTCCGAGGTCCAGGACGACCACGTCGAAGCGGAAGTGGGCGACCTCGCGCAGCGCCTCCAGTGCCGTGCCGACGCTGCGCACGGTGTGCGAGGCGTCGGTCAGATGCCGGATCAGCGCCGAGCGCACGAACTGGTCGTCCTCGACCACGAGCACACTTGCCATGCGCCGCACCGTACGCCATGGGGCCGGTGCCGGCGCCGCCGCTCGACGGAAGCGCCGGGCGGGGCGGCTCGGCGCCGCGGGACGTCCCGCGCGTGTGGAAAAGCCCACGCCTGTGCGACCCGTGGGACGCGGGTGACTCGGGTGCGGCAGTATGGCCCGCGATGCTCAGAGGAGTAGTGCACGTACTGGCCTGGTCGCTCGCCACGGGCGCGGCGACCACGCTGTCGTGGTGGGGTGTCCACTCGGTGATGGCGGGCACGGCGTACGACCCGCCGCGTGCCCTGCCGGTCGTCGCGGACGGACCGCCGGAGCCCGAGCCGCGGTCCACGTCGGCGAGCACCCGCCCGCCGCGGTCCTCTCCGTCCCCGTCCCCGTCGGCCACGCGGGAACCGCCCCCGAAGCCGTCCGCCTCGGCCCGCTCCACGCCTCCGAGCCCCGCGCCCTCCGTGTCCGCCTCGGGTGTGATCAAGAGCTACGCCACCGAGGGCGGCCGGGTGGTCTTCGACCTCGGCGCGACGTCCGCGACGCTGGTGTCGGCCACCCCGGACGCCGGCTGGTCGATGCAGGTGTGGAAGACGGAGACCTGGATCCGGGTGGAGTTCGGCTCGGGCGCGGACCGGGTGACGGTGTTCTGCACCTGGCACGACGGGCCGCCGCGGGTGGACGTCGGCACGTACTGAGGCGGCCGGCTGCGGCTCAGCGGAACACCGACGCGGGCGGCGCGGGTGAGGCGACCGCGTCCGCGTCCGAGACCGGTACCGCTCCCCCGGTGAAGTCGATGAGTGCCCGGCCGTGCTCGACCCGGCCGGGGTGCGGGTCCGAGGCCGCCCGCCGGGTCAGCTCGGCGAGCGGCAGGGGAAGGTCGCCGGCGACGAGGACCGCGTTGCCGAACCGCTTGCCGCGCAGTACGGCCGGGTCGGCGAGCAGCGCGAGTTCGGCGAACCGGGCGGCGGCCGTGGCGATCTGGCCGCGCAGGTGGGCGAGCGGCGGGCCGTCGGCGAGGTTGGCGGCGTACAGACCGCCCGGCCTGAGCGCCCGGCGCACCTCGTCGAGGAACTCCGTCGAGGTCAGGTGGGCGGGGGTGCGGGCGCCGCTGAACACGTCGACGACGACCAGGTCGGCCCAGCCGTCCGGGATCTTGCCGATGCCTTCGCGGGCGTCGATGGACCGCACCCGGATACGGGCGTTCGGGGCCAAGGGCAGCTCACGGCGTACCAGTTGGACGAGGGGCCCGTCCCGTTCGACGACCTGCTGGGTGGAGCGGGGGCGGGTGGCCGCGACGTAGCGGGCGAGGGTGAGGGCGCCGCCGCCGAGGTGCACCGCCTGGATGGGTCTGCCGGGCGGGGCGGCGAGGTCGACGACATGGCCGAAGCGCCGCTGGTACTCGAAGGACAGGTACGCCGGGTCGTCGAGATCGACGTGCGACTGCGGCGCCCCGTCGATCAGCAGCGTCCAGGCGCGCGCCCGGTCCCGGTCGGGTATCAGCTGGGCGAGCCCGCCGTCGACGGTCTCGACGACGGCTTCGAGGGCGGCCTGCGCTCGCCGGGCGTTCCTGGTCTTTCCCACCCGGCCATTTTCGCAAGCCCACCGCTCCCGCGCGCGCCCTGCCCGACGGACGCCGCCGGCGACGTGATCACGGGCGGGCGGGGAGGGGGCGGACGGACGCTGTGGGGGGCTGGGCGGGGTCAGTGGCTGACCGGGGTCGCGGGGCGACCGGGGTCGGCGGGTGACGGGGGGCCGGGGACCGGGCGGGATCAGCGGGCGAGCGGCGTGGGCGAGCGGGCCGGAACAGCGGCCGGTCGGGGGGCGCGGCCCGCGCTCGGTCGATGGACGGGGTCCGTGCTCGGGTCCGCGCTCGGGTCGTCCGCGCTCGGTCGGTGGGCGGGGCCCGCGGCCGGTCCGTGGCCGGGGTCGGCGCTGAGTCGAGGGAACGGGTCCGTGGGCGGGGTCAGCGGCAGCTGTCCGCCGCCTCGATCATCCGTGCCGCCTCGCCCAGGGCCCGCCGCAGCACCGCCGGGTCCGTGGCCAGTTCCGCCTCACCGGGCGGCAGCAGCCACTCCGACCCCACCGCCTCCGGCGCGTCGGCCGGCGGCTCGGGGGCCAGGCGCAGTCCTCGTCCGTCGGTGCGGGTGCACGTGCTGCCCGGCACGTCCCACCCGGCCGCCGTCCCCGCCGGCACCACGAAGCCGAGGGTGCCGCCGCCGTCGTCGTGCAGGACGGGTCCGACCGCTTCGGCCTCGCCGCGCCGGAGGATGTCGACCGCTTCCAGCCCCTGCCGGGCCGGAACCGTCACGAGGTCGCACGCCGGCAGCGGCGTACGAGGGTCGATGCTCTGGCTGGTCTCCATCCCGGCCTCCACCACGGAACCCCTCCTTGAACGAGCGGGTCGGGAGTCGGGCGCCTCCCGGTCCGACGGATTCAACGTCCGGCGGCGTCAACGGCTACGGCGGAAGTGCGCCGCAAAGGATGGCAGTTCATGGCAGATCCCGTATGAGATATCCGGTTTGTAGCTAAACCCTGCGTGGCGGACCCGTCACAGCAGGTACGTTCTTCCCCGCCGGAGATCAGGGGCACCGGACTGACGGCTCAGTCAACTCACCCCGGCTCCGGCATGGTTCGACGGTTCGCACGAGAGGACCCGGCCATGACGTCGTCAACGGTGACCTCGTCTCAGCCCGACCGGCCGCCACGGCCCAACCTCGCCTTCCGGCGCCTGCGCGGCGGGCGTTCGCCTGCCGAATTCGCGGCGGCCGTACGGCGGGCCGCCCGTGAGATCGGCGAGCGGGTCAGCTGTGACGCGCGCTACATCGGCCGGGTCGAGGCGGGGGAGATCCGCTGCCCCAACTACGCCTACGAGCGGGTGTTCCTGCACATGTTTCCCGGACGCACGCTCACCGACCTCGGGTTCGCGCCCCGTTCGTCCGTACGCGGACGCGGGGCACGCACCCCGGACGCCCCGCCCTCCGAGGCCACGTCGAGCCCGGCCCTCACCACCGGTGAGACGCAAGGGGACTGTGAGCCGTATGACACGCAGGACCCGTACGACACGCACATCAACTACGAGGAGAGCGACGTGCTGCGTCGCGCATTCATGACCAGCGGCGGCGCCACGGTGGCCGCCGCCTCGCTGAGCCCCATCGGGCTCGCCTCCGCCTCCGCCTCGGAGCGCCCCGTGCGCCGGGTCGGGTCGGGCGAGGCGGGTGCCCTCGAAGAAGCGGTCCGCAGGATCCGGCTGCTCGACGACCGGCACGGCGCGGACGGCCTCTACCGGCGTGCGGCGGCCCCGCTGCGCGCCGCGTACGCGCTTCTGGACGCCGGTGCGACCCGGCAGGCCACGGTCGACCGGCTGCACACGGGTGCCGGTGAACTGGCGATCTCCGTGGGATGGCTGGCGCACGACTCGGGCCGGTTCGACGACGCCCGCTCGCACTACGCGGAGGCGCTCGCCACCGCCCGGATGACCGCGGACGCGGCGCTGGAGGCGCACGCCTTCTGCAACACCGCGTTCCTCGCGCGGGACGCCGGCCGTCCGCGTGAGGCGGTGCGGGCCGCGCAGGCGGCGCAGCGCATCGCGCGTCCGCTGGGCTCGCCCCGGCTGATGTCCCTGCTCGCGCTGCGCGAGGCGGGCGGCTGGGCGGGGCTCGCCGACCGCACCGGCTGCGCCCAGGCGCTCACCCGGGCGAAGGCCCTCTACGAACGAGGCCCCTCGGACGCCGACCCCGAGTGGATGTCGTTCTACGGCGAGGCCGAACTGGAGGGCCTGGAGGCGCAGTGCTGGTCGACGCTGGGCGACTGGCCGCGCGCGGCCCGGCACGCGCGCCGGGCCGCCCATCTGCAGGATCCGCACTTCAGCCGGAACATCGCGCTGTACACCGCCGAACTCGCGGACGACCTCGCGCGCGGCGGGCGGCCGGACGAGGCGGCGGCCGCCGGGACGCAGGTGCTGGATCTGCTGGACGTCGTCCAGTCGTCCCGGATTCAGGCGATGCTGGCGGGAACGGCGCGGGTGCTGCTGCCGCACCGCCGGGCCTCCGGCGTCTCGGAGTTCCTGGAGCGGCACGCCTCGTCACCGCGCCCCGTGTGACGAGCGGGCCCGGCGACGCCGGCCGCTAGCCCGCCAGGTGCCCCAGATCGTTCCAGCTCTCGACGGCGGGCTCCCCGTAGGCCCAGCCCAGCACCGACAGCGAGGTCGGGTTCAGCCGGATCCGGGCGGCGAAGTCCAGCGGCAGACCCAGCCAGCGCGCACCGATCGACCGCAGGATGTGACCGTGGGCGAAGACCAGGACGTCGCGGTCCTGCGACCGCGCCCAGGCGACGACCTCGTCCGCGCGGGCGGTCACCTCGGCGAGGGTCTCCCCCTCGGGCACACCGTCGCGCCAGATCAGCCAGCCGGGGCGGACGGCCTGGATCTCGTCGGGGGTCATGCCCTCGTAGGCGCCGTAGTCCCACTCCAGGAGCGCGTCCCACGCACGCGCGCGGGTGCCGAACCCGGCGAGTTCGCAGGTCTCACGCGCGCGTACCAGCGGGCTGGTGCGGACCTCGACCCCGGGCAGTCCGTCGTGGGGTGCCTGGTGCAACCGCTCGCCGAGCAGCTTCGCGCCGCGCCGCCCCTCGTCGAGCAGGGGTACGTCGGTCCTGCCGGTGTGCTTGCCGGACAGTGACCATTCCGTCTGTCCGTGCCGGGCCAGCAGGATGCGCGGTGCCATGACGAGAAGGAACCTTCCGGGAGAAATCAACGGCGGAACCACTCCATCATCGCGCACCCCGTCCGGGCGCAACCCGGGGGGCGATCTCGGCGTCTATCAGGGCCGGGAGACGCCCCTCCGGGCGTCGGCCCGTGCACCGTAGGGTGGGGCGACCGACCCACCCGGCGAGAGCGCCACGCGACGAGAAGGGGGAGGGCGATCGGATGCACGCCGAGAAACCGGGCATCGAGGTGGCCCCGGAACCCCGGTTGCGCTGGTGGACCGAGCTTCCCCTGATCCTGCTCGTGTACGCCTGCTACTCGGCGGGCCGGCTCCTCGCCCGGGGCGACGTCAACAGCGCGGTCGATCACGGTCTGGCGATCCTGCGCGTCGAGAAGTACCTGCGTATCAACGCCGAGCATCCGCTGAACCGCCTGTTCACCCGCGAGGCGTGGATAGGCGTGCCCGCCGACTTCTGGTACGCGTCGCTGCACTACCTGGTCACCCCCGCCCTGCTGATCTGGCTGTTCCGGAGCCGCACGGTGCGCTACCGCGCGGCCCGCACCTGGCTGATGACCTCGACCTTCATAGGCCTGGTCGGCTTCACGCTGATGCCGACCTGCCCGCCCCGGCTGCTCTCGCCCGGTCACGGCTTCGTGGACACCATGGCGCAGTACAGCTCGTACGGCTGGTGGGCCGGGGAGGCGAGCGCGCCGCGGGGCCTCGGCGGCATGACCAACCAGTACGCCGCCATGCCGAGCCTGCACGTCGGCTGGGCCCTGTGGTGCGGAGTGATCCTGTGGCGGTACGGGGGGACCCGCACGGCCCGGGTCGCGGCCGTGCTCTATCCGCTGATCACGACGATCGTGGTGATGGGCACCGCGAACCACTACTTCCTCGACGCCGTCGCGGGCGGCGTCGTCATGGGCGCCGGGCTGCTGCTCACGCCGTACGTGATGCGTGCCGCGAACCGGGCCCGGACGTGGGCGGTCACCCGGCTCCCCGCCCCGGCGGGCGCCGCATCCGCGCCCACCTCGGACTCCGCCTCCCCCGCGCCCGCCTCCGTCACGGACTCCGCCTCCCCCGCGCCCGCCCCCGTCACGGACTCCGCCTCCCCCGCGCCCGCCTCCGTCACGGATCCCGGTCCGCCCGTGCCCGCCTCCGCCGGGGATTCCGCGTCTCCCGCGCCGGGCGCGGGGGCGGGATCTCGTGCCTCACGCGCCCCAGTTGTCAGTGGCGGATGCCAGACTTCGGCGGGTGAGCGAATTCCACGGCAGCGCGAGTCACGGTTCGGACCCGGAGCCGAGCCGGGTGCCGCCCCCGCGGACACGGGGGGCGGCGCTCCGGCAGCAGCTCGCTGAGCTGCGCGGCCCCGACGTACCGGCCAAGGCACTCGACGCACGCGCCCTCGCGGCCCTGGCCGCCAACCCCGGCTGCCGGCGCCGCGCCATCCTGGACGGCGCAGGGGTGAACAAGGCGGCACTGGCCGGTGCCCTGGGCTCGCCGTCGGTGTTCGGACAGTCCCAGTTCGCCTTCACCCGCGGCAACGCCTTCGAGAGCCGGGTCAAGGCGGACGGCGGCACGGAGCTGCTGCGGCTGGCCCACGAGAAGCTGGACCCCGGCGCCGCGTCACCCGATCACGCGCGGGTGCCGGAGCTGTCCGCGGTCGGCCCGGAGGGCCGCGCCGCCCGCACCGCGCTGGCGCTGCGCGAGGCGGTCGAGGCCGGCGGCTGGACCCTGCTGGACCATCCGATGCTCGCGCTGGACGTCGCCGGTTCCCCCGCGTTCCTCGAGCCGGACGCGGTGGTCGTGCACCCGGACGGCAGCTGGACGGTCGTGGAGATCAAGTCGTTCCCGATGCTGGACGGTTCGGCGGACCCGGCGAAGGTCGGCGCGGCGGCCCGCCAGGCCGCGGTGTACGTGCTGGCGCTGGAGGAGGTCGCCGCCCGGCTCCACCCGGCGCCGCCCGTGCGGCACCGGATCCTGCTCGTGTGCCCGAAGGACTTCTCCAACCTGCCCACCGCGTCCGCCGTCGACGTGCGCAGGCAGCGCGCGGTCACCCGCCGCCAGCTGACCCGTCTCACCCGTATCCAGGACATCGCCGACACGCTCCCGCAGGGCACCTGCTTCTCTCCCGAGCTGCCGGCGGCGGAGCTGACGGCGGCGGTCGAGTCGGTGCCGGCGACGTACGCGCCCGAATGCCTGTCGGCGTGCGAGCTGGCGTTCCACTGCCGCGCCCGCTCCCGCGCCGCCGGCGCGGTGACCTCCCTCGGCCGCTCGATCCGTGCCGAGCTGGGCGACCTGGCGACCGTCGGGGACGTCCTCGCGGCGGCCCGCGGCGAGGCCGGGGATCCGCGGGACCCGGCGGTGGCGGCGCTGCGCCGCGCCGCCCGGCTGCGCGCCGAGGCACTGGCCGGACGTCCCGGTCCACCCGGCGCCGACCACCCCGGGTTCGGGACGATCCCCGAGCCCGCGGAGGCCGCCCCGTGTCGCTGATCTCCTACCTGGCCCGGCTGGAGGCCGTCGACACCGGCCTCGCCCAGCCCACCGCCACCGTCCGCCACCGGTATCTGTCGGAGCGCCCGCTGGTGCTCGTGCCGCTGACCACGGCCGGTGAGGCCGGCGCCCCGCTCGGCGCGCTGGTCGGCACCGACCGCACGGCGCCGCGCCTGCTGGTCGTCCCGCAGCCCCGCGACCGCGACCTGCGGTTCGCGTTCCTGGCCGAGCTGGCCGATCTCGTCCTGCCGTACGTCGAGGCCCACGCCGAGCAGGTCGAACCGGCCGAGCGCACCGAGACCGACCCGGAGACCGGCAAGCGGGTCAAGGTCGAGGTCGAGCTGTGCGCGCAGGCCCCGCAGTTGATCGTGCCGAGCCGTGCGGGCGTCGACCTCGTCCGGCTGCTCGGACGTTCGATGCGCTTTCGCCGCACGGCGGAGCAGGACCCGGAGACACCGCACCCCGCCCCGCCCCGGGTGCCGCTGCTCGGCCGCTGGCTGACCCATTTCGGGGAGCGGGCCCGGGTCCCGGGCTCCTCGCTGCTGCTGGCCCTGACCGAGGTGCTCGGCCGGCACTGGGCCACCGGCCAGTCCAGCCTGGAGGACCAGCACCTCGGCGCGCTGCTCGCCTGGATCGACCCGCCGGAGGGCAGCTCGGGCGCCGAGGCCGCGCTGCGGGCCGAACTGCTGCGGGACGAGCGGGGCCAGCTCCGGTGCCCGCCGGCGGGCCCGGCCACCGACCCGGCCTTCGACAACAAGCTCCTCGCCCCGGCCATCGAGCGCTACGACCGCGCGCGCACCGCACTCGCCGCCGCCGAGGACGGCATGGCGGCGGACGACCGGCTCGGCGACCTCACCGCCGCCGAGCGGGAGATCCGCGCCCTGGTCGAGCGGGTCACCCGGCCCACCTGGGACTCGGTGTGGCAGGGGCTCGACCTGCTGCGGGCGCTGCCGGAGGGGGCGCGCGTCGAGGAGAGGTGGACGCGCGACCGCTGGTCGTTCACCGGCCACCGGGACCGCGTCGTGGCCGGTGAACCCCCGCAGCCGCGCCTCGACGACGCGGTGACCGCCGCGAACAAACTCGCCGCCCGCGAGCGCGAACAGGCGCGGCTGGAGGCGCAGGAGGCACTGGACGACCCGCTGGTGATGGCCGGGCGGCGGCTGTCCGGTGAGGCGTTCTCGGGCGAGGTCACCGAGGTCGTCATGGCGTACGCGGAGGGCAGGCGGCCGAGCCCGCGCCCACTGGTCACGGTCCGCACGGACGACCGGCCGTACCTGTCCGAGGGGGTCAAGGTGTACCGGTCGCTGGGCGGCAAACCGCAGGCGGCCGAGTTCGTGGGCCTGGAGGACGCCGTGCACGGCGACCCGCACGACGACAAGGGCGAGGACCGCGGTGACAGCAGGGACGCCCGCGGTGACGGCGCTGTTCTCGTGGTGCTCCGCATCGTCGACAAGATGGGGCGCGGCAAGGAGCCCGAGGCCGGGTCCGTGCCGGAGAAGGGCGACCGGCTGTGCTTCACCCTGTTCGAGCACGAGCAGCGGGGCGGCGCCAAGCTGCCCGACCCGGAGCAGACCCCGTGGACGCACGGCGGGCCGCCCGGCGAGCGGACCGCCCCGGAGCCCGCCGACCAGGTGACCGAGGAGGACGTCCTGTGACAACGCCGACCGCCCTCGATCCCGGTACGGCCGCGACGCGGGCCACCGACGCGATCCTCCGCGACACCCTGCACGGCCCGCACCGTGGTGTCGTGGTGGACTCCCCGCCCGGCGCCGGCAAGTCCACGCTCGTGGTGCGCGCGGCACTCGAACTCGCCGACGCCGGTCACCCCCTGATGGTGATCGCGCAGACCAACGCCCAGGTGGACGACCTGGTGCTGCGGCTCGCCGAGAAGAACGCCGAGCTGCCGGTGGGCCGTCTGCACAGCAGCGACACCGACCCGTACGACAAGGCGCTCGACCCCCTGTCGAACGTACGCAAGTCGGCGAAGGCGGCGGATCTGGCCGGCCTGCCGGTGGTCGTCTCGACGGCCGCCAAGTGGGCGCACGTCAAGACGGACGAGCCGTGGCGGCACGCCATCGTCGACGAGGCGTACCAGATGCGCTCCGACGCCCTGCTGGCGGTGGCCGGCCTCTTCGAACGGGCACTGTTCGTGGGCGACCCGGGCCAGCTGGACCCGTTCGCGATCGTGGGCAGCGAGCAGTGGGCGGGCCTGTCGTACGACCCGTCGGCGTCCGCGGTGAGCACCCTGCTCGCGCACAACCCCGAACTGCCCCAGCACCGGCTTCCGGTGTCCTGGCGGCTGCCCGCCTCGGCGGCGCCGCTGGTCTCGGACGCCTTCTATCCGTTCACGCCGTTCCGCAGCGGTACGGACGACGGCGACCGGCGGCTGGCCTTCGGCGTCGCCTCGGACGGCTCCGGACCGGACCGGGTGATCGACGAGGCGGCCCGGTCGGGCTGGGGCCTGCTGGAACTGCCCGCCGGCTGCACCCCGCGCACCGATCCGGAGGCGGTGCGGGCGGTGGCCACGGTCGTACGGCGGCTGCTCGACCGGGGCGGGCTG
Source organism: Streptomyces cadmiisoli (assembly GCF_003261055.1). Classification (NCBI taxonomy): domain Bacteria; kingdom Bacillati; phylum Actinomycetota; class Actinomycetes; order Kitasatosporales; family Streptomycetaceae; genus Streptomyces; species Streptomyces cadmiisoli. Next base: position 5,602,905 of record NZ_CP030073.1, on the reverse strand, counting down.
GCGACGGCGGAGCGCTCGCCCGCTCCCACACCGCTGGGCGCGGACCGGATCGCCGTCGGGACGGCGCACCGGGACCAGGCCGCGGCGGTGCGGGCGGCCCTGGCCGAGCTGGGTGTCACGGGCGTCACGGTGGACACCGCGAACCGGCTCCAGGGCCGGGAGTACGACGTGACGGTGGTCCTGCACCCCCTCTCCGGCCGCCCCGACGCCACCGCCTTCCATCTGGAGACCGGCCGGCTGTGCGTCCTCGCCTCCCGCCACCGGCACGCGTGCATCGTGGTGTGCCGGGCGGGCGTGGGCGAACTGCTGGACGACTACCCGTCGACGGAGCCGGTCCAGCTGGGCACGGTGGTGAAGTTCCCGGACGGGTGGGAGGCGAACCACGCGGTCCTCGCTCACCTGGCCGAACACCGCGTGCCCTGGACGCCGTGAGCCGCTCGCGGCGGACGACCGGGCCCTCTTGCGCGGGCGCGGGACAATGGGGGGTGGCCCGCCGACAGGGCGGTGCCATCACATCCGTACGAGGAGGAGACGAGACATGGCGGAGCCCACGCCGCGTCGGCACGAACCGCGGCTACGCCCCGCGCCCCTGCTGTTCGAACCCGCCGAGGCGGCCGGAGACCCGGAACACTTCTTCGACCTGGAGTCGATCGACGACCCCCGCGCGCTGCTGGCCCGGGCCACGGAGCTGACGCTGGCGTTCCGCGCCGCGGCCGACCGTGCGACGGAGTTCCAGGCGCTTGCCGCGGCGCAGCTCGCCGACCCGCGCCGGTTCGACCGGCTGACGCCCGCGGACATCGCCGAGCGCGCCGAATGGACCGAGGACTACGCCAAGAAGATGGTGGAGTTCGGGCGGGACCTGATGCGGGGCGCCGAGGGGCGGGGGCCCGATCCCGTCTAGGCGGGCCGAGCCGCATCCTCGCCCTGACATATGCCGGGCGGGCAAGATACTCCCCTTCGCCCGTGCGTGTTCCGATTTCCGGCAACCCACCGAGACCGAGTGCTCACCCCCGGTAGTTCTGTGTGCATGAGCAGCAGCACTCTGACCTCGGACGGGGCCGCCTGGCTCGCCTCGGCGGGAACGTATCCGCGCAGCACGCTCGCCCTCTGGGAGGAGCGGCCGGACGCTCCGGTCGTACTGCCCTGCGGTTCCGCCTTCGACATCGTGAGCGCCCCGGCGATCTTCGGCCGCCGGATGCTGGACCGGTTGTGGGGCGAGGGCCCGGGATCGGGTCCGGTGGCCGCGTTCCGCGGACGGATGCTGCTGTTCGCGGCGCCCGGCACCGCCCAGCGGCTGCCGTCGCTGCTGGAGTGGGAGGAGCGGGGGTCCCACGGCCGTACCGCGTCCATTCCCCCGCTGCTGTGTCATGGCACCGGGGACGCGGTGACCGTACCCGCGCCCGCCGTGCCCGGCACGGTCCCCGTGCCCGGCGCCCCGGCGGTGCCGGCCGGAGCGGCACCGTCCGCCGGCCGGTCCGCCGCGGACGGTTCGGGGGGTGCGGTGGACCGGTTCGCCTCCCGCTGGCTGGTCGCTCCCGACACCCGTCACCCCTGGCTGCCGGGCCCGGAGATTCTGCTCTGGGCGGCGGTGCGGGCGGCCCGCGCAGCCGTGCGGATATCGATTTTTCCTCCCCCCGACCAGGATGCTAAGGTCTACGACGTCAGCAGGCGCCGCTAGCTCAGTTGGTTAGAGCAGCTGACTCTTAATCAGCGGGTCCGGGGTTCGAGTCCCTGGCGGCGCACCGACCGGAAGCCCCTCGCAGCAGCGGGGGGCTTTTCGTATGCCGTCCGCCGCGGGTCAGCCGCTGGTGATCTTCACCGTCCACGCCCCGCTCACGGTACGTCCCTCGACCTCGACCCGGACGTCCTCGCCGGGCACCGTGAAGCTCTCGCCGAGGCCGACCGGCGCGTCCGCGAGGGGCGGGTAGACCGAGTTCTCCCAGCAGGCCTCGGTCTGCGGATGGGCGTCGATCACCTGGACCGGGCCGCCGCCGGACTCGGCGCCGCTGCGCACGCGGTAGACGAGGACGCCCTGCCGGCAGGTGCCGTGGTCGTTGCCGACGGCGCCGCGCGCCTCGACGGCAAGGACGCTGTCGGACCCGGTGCGCACGACCGCCAGCTTGGTGCCCCGGCCGACGCCGAAGGCCTGCGCGCCCGCGGCGGCCCTGGCCGAGGTCTCCGGGCCGGCGCCCAGCGACTCCAAGGTGAGCCGCACCGGACCGGTCCCCCGCACGCACACCACCTGCCGCGGCTCCAGCCAGCCGAGCTTCCACTTGTGCCAGCCGAACAGATCCGGGGAGAGTCCGAACTGGCTGCCCATCAGGTCCCAGTCGCCCACGTGGGTGTCCCAGTCGCCCTTGCCGTCCACCGGGCGGTGGTAGAGGTCGGGCAGGTCGAACACATGGCCGGTCTCGTGGGCGAGGACGAGCCGGTCCGGCGGGTGGTTCTCGAACACCGTGACGACCCGGCGGATGTCGCCGCCGTCCATCCGCAGCGGCGTGTCCAGGTTGATGACCTTCGTGGCGTCCGAGTCCACGCCGGGTGCGTCCGGATCGGCGACGAGGTAGACGACGTCGTAGCGCGAGAAGTCGACCTGGCTGTCGGCGACGGCGAGGGCGTCGCGCAGGTACGCGGCCCGGTGGGAGGCGGGCCAGTCGCGCTGTATGGCGTACGTCGTGGACGGCTTCGGCATCCGGATCCAGTGCCGCAGCGAGTGGGGGCGGAGCCGGAACTTGCCGTAGGAGGCGCGGGTGAAGTAGCGGCTGGTCGCCGGGAAGTGGTCGGCGGTCAGTTCGGCGGGGGTGGTCGTCGGCGCCGAGTCCGGGAAGGAGAGGAAGACCATGACCGCGTCCAGCGTGCGGGTCGGCCGCGGATAGGCGGCGTTCCAGGTGTCCAGGCCCTCCGAGTGGTGGGCGTCGGTGCGGGCGAGGGCGCAGCTCACGGCCGAGAAGGGCTCGGCGACCGAGGGGCCGGTGATCAGGGAGGTGGCGGCGAGGGCGGTCAGGGTGGTGAACACGGCGGCGGTGCTGCGCAGTCGGGGACGCGGGAGCAGACGCGGCACAGGGACCTCCGGGCACGGTTCACGGGACACCGCCCCCAGCCTGTGTGAATTTCCGGTTTTATGCCCCTTTGTCTGCATCGGATGGGTGAGGCCCGTTCGGGGGAACGCCGACGACATTCCCGAAGCGCTCACGGACCGTCACAACCGGTCCCCACCTGAAGGAACCAGTGCTCGGGCGGGCAGAAACGATCTGTCGGGAGAGCGGGCCGTTCCGCGACGGTTCCGGGACACTGGACAGTGGCTGCAAGGGTCCGGGGCGAACCTCTATGATCGGCACACTTTCCTGACCTTTCCTGCCCGGACCGAGAACGAGCAGAGATCGAGCAGAACGAGTGCACTGCGGGAGCGAGCGGTGAGCGGAACGTCCGAAGGGTCGACGCCCGCGGCAGACCTCATCCGGCCGGCCGTCACAGACAGTGATCGCAAGAGCCCACCTCGTACGAACGCCGAGGCCTCCGGCACCTTCCGGGCCGCCTTCGTCCGTGCCCCCCTGGCGATGGCCGTGGTCGACCGCGAGGGGCTGGTCGCCACCGCGAACGACGCGCTGGCCGAACTACTGGGCGTCGACGCCGGGCAGCTGGCGGGACGCGTCGCCGCCGATCTGATGGACCTGGCCTCCGACGCCCGCACCTGGCACGCCTACCGCGAGGTGCTGGGCGGCCGCGACGCCCGGCTGCGCTGCACCCGGCGTCTGAAGCACCCCGACGGGCACAGCGTCTGGGTGCAGATCACCGTCTCCCCCCTCCCGGAGGGCGCGGGCGGGGTGCTGCTGGCCGCCGCCGACATCAGCGCCCGGCGTGAACTCCAGGGCAGGCTCCGGCACTTGCAGATGCACGACCCGGTGACCCGGCTCGCCAACCGCACCCTGTTCTTCGAGCGCCTGTCGGCCGCGCTGGACGTGGAGTCGTACGAGCGCGGCGGCACCGGCCGGATCGGCCTGTGCTACCTGGACCTGGACGGCTTCAAGGCGGTCAACGACACCCTCGGCCACCGGGTCGGCGACCGGCTGCTGGCGGCGGCGGCCGAACGGCTGTCGCGCTGTGCGGACGAAGCCGGCTACGGCAGGGCGAGCGCACCGCTGGTGGCCCGGCTCGGCGGGGACGAGTTCGCCCTGCTGGTCGAGGACTCCACCGGCACCGAGCAACTCGCCGACCTGGCCGAATCCGTACTGTCGGCCCTTCAGGAACCCTTCGACCTGTCCGGTCAGCGGCTGTCGCTGTCGGCGTCGATCGGGGTGGTGGAACGGCAGGCGGCCGGGACCACCGCCACCGGTCTGATGCAGGCCGCGGACACCACGCTGTACTGGGCGAAGGCAGACGGCAAGTCCCGCTGGACGCTGTTCGACCCCGAGCGCAACGCCCACCGCATGACCCGTCAGGCCCTGGCCTCCACGCTCCGCCCGGCCATCGACCGCGGTGAGTTCACCCTGGAGTACCAGCCGCTGGTGGGCATGGCGGACGGACGGCTGAGCGGGGTGGAGGCGCTGGTGCGCTGGAACCACCCGCAGTTCGGGATGCTGACGCCGAATCGGTTCATCGCACTGGCGGAGGAGGACGGCGCGATCGTCCCGCTGGGGCGCTGGGTGCTCGCCACCGCCTGCCGCCAGGCCCGTCGCTGGCAGCTGGAGCGCCCCGACGAGGCGCCCATCTTCGTGTCCGTGAACGTGGCCGTGCGCCAGGTCTGGGACTCCGACCTGGTGGCGGACGTGGCGGCGGTCCTCGCCGAGACCGGACTGGCCCCGCATCTGCTCCAGCTGGAGCTCACGGAGTCCGCGGTGATGGGCTCGGCGGGCCGCCCGCTGCAGGCCCTCCAGGCGCTCAGCGAGATGGGTGTGCGCATCGCCATCGACGACTTCGGCACCGGCTACTCGAACCTGGCGTATCTGAGCCGGCTGCCGGTGTCCGTGCTGAAGCTGGACGGCTCGTTCGTCCGGGGCTTCCAGTACGAGGAGGCCGACGCCCGTCCCAACCCGGCCGACGAGGTGATCGTCGAGGCGATGATCGAGCTGGCCCACCGGCTCGGCCTGACCGTCACCGCGGAGTGCGTGGAGACCTCGGCCCAGGCCGGCCGGCTGCGCCGCATCGGCTGCGACACCGGCCAGGGCTGGCTGTACTCCCGGCCGGTGTCACCGGGCCGCATCTCCGAGCTGCTGGACTGCCCGTCCGAGCCGGCGGGCCAGACAGGTCAGGCGGTCGGCAACGCGTAGGCGTCGGCGATGAGTTCGTAGGAGCGCAGGCGTACTTCGCCGCTGTGCGCGTTGGCGGTGATCATCAGCTCGTCGGCGCCGGTGCGCTTGTGGAGGTCGTCGAGGCCGGTGCGGACCTCGTCGGGGGTGCCGTGGATGACGTTGGCGTTCCACGAGTCGATGAACTCGCTCTCCAGCGGGCTGAACCCGTGGGCCTCCGCCTCCTCCGGGGTGGGGACGAGACCGGGGCGGCCGGTGCGCAGCCGGAGCATGCCGAGCGCGGCGGCGCGGACCTGCCGGCGGGCCTCCCGCTCGTCCTCGGTGGCCAGGGCCGAGACGCCGATGAGGGCGTACGGCTCGGAGAGCACCTGGGAGGGGCGGAAGGTCTCGCGGTACAGGTCGAGGGCCGGGACGGTGTTCTGCGCCGAGAAGTGGTGCGCGAACGCGAAGGGCAGACCGAGCAGACCGGCCAGGCGGGCGCTGAAGCCGGAGGAGCCCAGCAGCCAGACGGGCGGACGGTGCGGGGACTGGACGCCGCCCGGGGAGGTGGCCTGCACCGGGCCCGGCACGGCGTGGATGCCGCGGTAGGGGTGCCCGTCGGGGAAGTCGTCGTCGAGGAACCGGGTCAGCTCGGCGAGCTGCTCGGGGAAGGCGTCGGCGGCCTCGTGCGGGTTGTCCGTGCGGCGCAGGGCTGCGGCGGTGGCGCCGTCGGTGCCCGGGGCCCGGCCGAGACCGAGATCGATCCGGCCGGGGGCCAAGGCCTCCAGCGTGCCGAACTGCTCCGCGATCACCAGCGGCGCGTGGTTGGGCAGCATCACCCCGCCCGAACCGAGCCGGATGCGGTCGGTGTGGGCGGCGAGATGGGCGAGGATCACCGCCGGCGAGGAGGAGGCCACACCCGGCATGGAGTGGTGCTCGGCGACCCAGTACCGGTGGTAGCCGCGGGACTCCGCGAGGCGGGCCAGCGCGGCACTGGTCCGCAGCGCGTCGGTCGCGGTGCGGCCGGCGCCCACGGTGACCAGGTCCAGTACGGACAGAGGGGTGGGGGCCGTGCCCCGGCGGGTACCACGGATGTCGTCTGCCGCCACGGGGTGCCTCCTGTGTGTAGCGCCGTGCTCAGTCATCCCCTCGTCAACGGGCGGGCGGCCCCGAATATTCCTGTGCATGTATTCCGGGCCGTACGGGGCCCTCACACCTGCACGATCGGTTCCCGGGTGAACAGGGAGCCCAGCTGCGGCGCGTTCACCCGCCGGTCGGTCAGCCGCAGCGCCTCCCAGACGGTGACCTGGTTGGCGGTGAGGACGGGCTTGCCGAGGTCCTTCTCCAGCTGCGGGAGGTACGCCGCGGTGTGCAGGGCCGTGTCGGGCAGCAGCACCGCGTCCGCGTCCGGGTCGTCGGCCGCGCGGGCCAGGGCGAACAGCTCGGCCTCCTGCCAGGTGCCGACCTCGGCGGCCGTGATGATCCCGGAGCTGCGCACCCCGGTCACCTCCGTGCCGCCCGCCCGCAGGAACTCCGCGAACAGCGACGCCACGTCGTCCGGGTAGGTCGCCCCGACGGCGACCCGTCGCGCTCCGATCTCCTGAACCGCGTGCACGAAGGCGAAGGAGGTCGAGGAGGCGGGCGTCCCGGCGCTGCGGGCCAGGGCGCGGACCTGCTCGTGGGCGCCCTGCCAGCCGAGCACGAAGCTGCCGCTGGTGCAGGCCCACACCACGGCCTCGGCGCCCCCGAGCCGCAACTCCTCCACGCCCGGGGCGAGCCGCTGCGGCGAACCCATCTCGCGCAGCGCGTCGACGCGGTGCGCGTCCTCGCCGATGTCGGTGTGCACGACCTCCACCCGGATGTCACTGCCCAGGAGCTGCTCGATGCGTGGATAGTCGTCCTCGGCGGAGTGGCCCGGGTAGAGGAAACCGAGTGCGGTCATGTCGTGCCTTCCTGCTGCTGTTCTTCTTCGGGCAGTACGGGACCGGCGTCCGCGGCCGGCAGGACCGGACCGGGACGCGCCGCCGGATCGATCAGCGCCTGATACGGTCCCACCGCCCAGGTACCCAGCCGGCGCAATGCCGCCCACACCGTCACCTGGTTGGCCGAAACGACCGGCATCCGCAGCTCCGCCTCCAGCTGGGGAATGACGTCGTAGGTCGGCAGATTGGTGCAGGCGATGAACAGGGCGTCCGCGCCGCTCCGCCCGCGCACCGCCTGCCGCGCCATCGCGGCCACGTCGCGGTACGGGACCTTCCAGATGTCCCGGGTCAGACCCATGTAGGCGCATCCGGTGACGGTGACGCCCGCCTCGGCCACGTACTCCTGGAGCGCCCGTGTCACGGACACCGTGTAGGGCGTCACCAGCGCCACCCGCCGCACGTCCAGTTCCCGCAGCGCCTCCAGCAGGGCGCCCGAGGTGGTCAGCGAGGGCACCGCGCCCGCCCGGGTCATCGCCTCGCACATCGCCCGCTCGCCGGCGATCCCGCCGACGAAGCTGCCCGAGGTGCAGGCGTACGCGACGACCTCGGGGCTGATCGCGGTCAGGGTGCGCACCGCGTCGTCCAGCGTCTCGTGCTCGCTCACCAGACGGGCCAGGTCCAGGCTGACCTCGACCGGCACGAACGGCGTCCGCGTCAGATGCAGCGACACCTCGTCGGGCACCCAGCGCCACAGCTCGCGGTCCAGGGCGAAGTCGAACGGGGCGACCACACCGACACCGCGCTGTGGACTCGGTCCGCCGAGAAAGGAGATGTCCACGACAGGCACCGCCTCACACAGAGAAAGGAGCGGGCAACGGACCGTACGCGCGCCCGTGTTGACGAAGGTAGGTTCGAGTGCGAGCGTGGTCAAACCTCGCATGTCAGACGGCCGCCAACCCCCCGAGAAACGGCTTCCGCATGACCGTCGCAGCACGTCCGTCCACCGGTACGCCCACCGTTCTCGTCCTGGACGCGGAGCCCCTGCCCCGGCTCGGGCGGCTCACCGGCCGCGCCAGGATCGAGCACACCGACGAGTCGGCGCTCGCCGAGCGGCTGCCGCACGCCGATGTGCTGCTGGTCTGGGACTTCGCCTCGCACGCGGTCCGCTCGGCCTGGCCGGGCGAGGGCCCGCGGCCGGGCTGGGTGCACACGGCCAGCGCGGGCGTGGACCATCTGCTGTGCCCCGAGCTCGCCGCCTCGGACACGGTGGTGACGAACGCACGCGGCATCTTCGACCAGCCGATCGCCGAGTACGTCGCCGCGCTGGTGCTGGCGATGGCCAAGGACCTGCCCCGCACCCTGGAGCTGCAACGGGAGCGGACCTGGCGGCACCGCGAGTCCCGCAAGGTCGCCGGGACCCGTGCCTGCGTCGTCGGCTCGGGGCCGATCGGCCGGGCCATCGCCCGCACGCTCAAGGCACTTGACATCACCACCGCGCTGGTCGGCCGCACCCCGCGGACCGGTGTCCACGGCCCGGACGACCTGGACCGGCTGCTCTCCCGCGCGGACTGGGTGATCGCCGCGGCACCGCTGACGGAGCGGACGCACGGCATGTTCGACGCGCGCCGTTTCGGGGTGATGCAGCCCTCCGCCCGGTTCGTCAACGTCGGCCGCGGGCAGTTGGTCGTCGAGGAGGCGCTGGCCGACGCGCTGGACAAGCGGTGGATCGCGGGCGCGGCCCTGGACGTGTTCACGGACGAACCCCTGGCCGCGGACAGCCCGTTGTGGGGCGTGCCGGGCCTGATCGTCTCCCCGCACATGAGCGGCGACACGGTCGGCTGGCGCGACGAGCTGGGCAACCAGTTCCTGGAGTTGTACGAGCGCTGGGCGGCGGGCAGACCGCTGGTGAACGTGGTGGACAAGAAGCGCGGATACGTACCCGGACACTGACGCCCCCGGGAGGGTGGATGACCGAGCTCACCGAGCTGACCGCCGTACAACTCGTCGACGGCTACCGCAAGGGCGAATTCAGTCCCGTCGAGGTGACCCGGGCGGCGCTGGACCGGGCCGAGCGGATCCAGCCGCGGGTGAACGCCTTCGTCCGGCTGACGCCCGAGGAGGCCCTCACCCGGGCCGGGGAGTCGGCGGAGCGCTGGCGGCGCGGCGAGCCGGCCGGAGCGGTGGACGGGGTCCCGGTCACCGTGAAGGACATCCTGCTGCTGCGCGGCGGCCCGACCCTGCGCGGTTCGCGGGCGGTCGACCCGCGCGGCAAGTGGGACGAGGACGCCCCCTCGGTCGCCCGGCTGCGCGAACAGGGCGCGGTGTTCCTCGGCAAGACCACGACCCCCGAGTACGGCTGGAAGGGCGTCACCGACTCCCCGCTGACCGGGGTCACCCGCAACCCGCACGACCCGTCCCGCACCGCGGGCGGTTCCAGCGGGGGCGCGGCGGCGGCCGTGGCGCTCGGCGCGGGGCCGCTGGCCCTGGGCACCGACGGCGGCGGCAGTGTCCGCATCCCGGCGGCGTTCTGCGGCATCTTCGCGCTGAAGCCGACGTACGGCCGGGTCCCGCTGTACCCGGCGAGTGCCTTCGGAACGCTGTCGCACGTGGGGCCGATGACCCTGGACGCGGCGGACGCGGCACTGCTCCTGGACGTCATCGGCGTGCCCGACGAGCGCGACTGGTCGGCGCTGGGCCCGCCGCCCGGCTCCTTCACCCGGGCGCTGACGGGCGGGGTGCGCGGGCTGCGGGTGGCCTACTCGCCCTGCCTGGGCGGCCAGGTCGCGGTGCGCCCGGACGTCGCGGCGGCGGTGCGGCGGGCGGTGGAGCGGCTGGCGGACCTCGGCGCGTGGGTGACGGAGGAGGACCCCGACATCACCGACCCGGTGGACGCCTTCCACACCCTGTGGTTCACCGGCGCGGCCCGGGTGGTGCAGCATCTCGGGCCGCAGCAACGGGAGTTGCTCGACCCGGGGCTGCGGGAGATCTGCGCGAGCGGCGAACGCCGGTCGGCGCTGGACTATCTTGCGGCGGTGGACGTCCGGATGGACCTCGGCCGGCGGATGGGCCGCTTCCACACCTCCTACGACCTGCTCGTCACACCGACGGTGCCGATCACGGCGTTCGAGGCGGGCGCCGAGGTGCCGCACGGGTCGGGGCTGCGGCGCTGGACGGGGTGGACACCGTTCACCTATCCGTTCAACATGACGCAGCAGCCGGCCGCGACCGTCCCGGTGGGCACGGCCGGCGACGGGCTGCCGGTCGGGCTGCAACTGGTGGCCGCCCGCCACCGCGACGACCTCGTCCTGCGGGCGGCGCACGCGCTGTACGAGGCGGGCATCGGTCTGCGCCCGGCGCCGTCCGGCGGGCTCACGCCCGGCGGAACCTGAGCGTCTCCCCCGCGGCGCCCGAGCGCCACAGGTCGTTGCAGGCGTCGGCCATGGCGTCCAGTCCGTCCACGACCTGGCCCCACACGATGCCCGGCACCCAGCCGACGTCACCGTTGAGCAGCAGGTTGTTGCGCTCGTAGAACAGGGCCAGGTCCACCAGCGTGGTACCGGGCCGCACTTCGCGGTCGTAGCCGTACGCCCTGGTGCCCAACTCGGCGCCGGCGAAGGAGAAGTAGCACAGGTCGCCCGGGATCGGGGTGACCGTGGGGTTCTCCAGCGGGGGTTCGGACGCGGCGAAGGGCGGGAAGAGGGCGTAGATCTCGTTGCGGGCGTACTTGGCGTGGTAGACGTCGCCGGCCAGCGGGAGGGCGTCCCAGAGGGCCGCGCAGGTGATCGGGGCGCGGTCGTCGAGGAGTTTCGCGGTGCAGCGGACGTCGCGTTCGGCCAGGGAGACTTCCACATAGCGATCGGCCATGCCCTTCCCCCTCCCCTGCCCCGAAGGTCTCACACCCCCGCGGTCCGGAAAACATTCCGGTCACGGTGCGGTCACCGTTCGGTTGCATCGGCAGGGCCTTCTGCATACCGCTCGCGCATCGGGCAGGCGCCCCCACTGGCCGCGGCCGTATGGCAGCACGACTCCGGAGGGTGCACGTTCATGACCGAGTTCCCGAACCTTTCCCGCAGGGGCTTCCTCACCAGAACCGCGGCCGTGGGCGGTGCGCTGACCGTCCCCGGACTGCTCGCGGCGTGCAGCAAGACGGACGCCGGCGCCTCCGGCGAGGGCTCGACCCTGGACAAGCTGAAGAAGCAGGGGTACGTCCGGGTGGCGTACGCCAACGAGGCCCCGTACGGCTACGAGGAGGGCGGCGAGCTCAAGGGCGAGGCGCCCACCCTGCACCGGGAGATCTTCAAGGCCCTCGGGGTCGACGAACTGCGTCCGGCCTTCTCCGAGTGGGACGGTCTGATCCCGGGACTCCAGGCCGGCAAGTACGACGTGATCAGCGCGGGGATGGCGATCGTCCCGGAGCGCTGCGAGCGGGCGCTGTTCTCGGAGCCCGAGTTCATCTCGCCCACCGCGCTGATGGTGAAGCGGGGCAACCCCCGGAAGCTGACGGATCTGGCGTCCGTGAAGGAAGCGGGCGTCACCGTGGGCGTGATGTCGGGCGCGGTCGAGAAGAACTACGCCACCGCCGCCGGTGTATCCGAGGACCGGATCAAGACGTTGCAGAAGCCGCAGGACGGCGCCGACGCCGTCAAGGGCGGCCGGATCGACGCCTTCCTGCTCACCGGCATCTCGCTGAACTGGCTCGCCAGGAACAACCCGGGCCTCCAGGTCACGGACTCGTTCGTGCCGGAGCTCGACGGCGTCGCGCAGTACAGCCCGGGCGGCGCCGTCTTCCGCCAGGGCAGCGAGGACCTGCGGGACGCCTTCAACCGGGAACTGAAGAAGATCACTTCGGATCCGGCCCGCTATGTGCAGCTGATCGGCGAGTACGGCTTCGGCGAGGACACCATCCCGCCGGCGGACCTGAAGACCGCCGAACTGTGCAAGGGCTGACGGGACACCGCCGCCCATGGGTGACTTCTACACGTACTTCTTCGACCATCTGCCGGACGTCTGGTCCGGGCTGTGGGTGACGCTGGCGGCGACGGTCCTCGGCTCGGCCGCGGCGCTCGCCCTGGCGTTCGTGTTCGGCTTCACGGCGCACGGCGGCGGCGTACTGCTGCGCGGGACGTCCCGGGTCGTCGTGGAGTTCTTCCGCGGCACCTCGCTGTACGTCCAGCTGTTCTGGCTGTACTACGCCTTCCCGCTGCTGTTCGGCTACGAGCTGTCCCCGCTGTTCTGCGGCGTCGTGGCGTTCGGCATGAACTACGGGGCGTACGGCTCCGAGGTGGTGCGCGGCGCGCTGAACGCCGTGCCCAGGGCCCAGTGGGAGGCGGCCGTCGCGCTGAACATGACGCCCGCCCAGCGCATGCGCCGGGTGATCCTGCCGCAGGCCTGGGTGCAGATGATCCCCTCCTTCACCAACCTGCTGATCCAGCTGCTGAAGTGCACGCCGCTGCTCTGGCTGATCTCGGCCGCCGATCTGACGACCGTGGTGCAGCGGATGCGGGACCGCACGGGTGAGACGACCTGGGCGTATCTGACGCTGCTGGTGATGTACTTCGTCCTCGCCTACGCGCTGACCCTGCTCATGAACGCCCTGGAGCGGCGCGCCAAGGCACGGCTCGGACTGCGGACCGGCGCCGCCCGCGGACCGCGGCCCGTCGAGGCGTCCGCCACGACCGCGGGAGGCTCCCTGTGAACTACGACTGGGACTGGGCCTCCCTGGGCGAGTCGCTGCCGCTGCTGTGGGAGGGCTTCAAGACCACGGTGCTGGCCACGGTGCTCGGCACCCTGGTCGCCGCCGTGCTCGGGCTGCTCGTCGCGATGGCCGGGCGGGCACCCGGCCGGGCGGTGACGGTGCCGGTGCGCGCGGCCACCGAGTTCGTCCGGTCCACCCCGCTGCTGGTCCAGCTGGCCGGCGCGTACGCGGTGTTCCACACGGTCGACCCGCTGACCATCGGCATCGCGGTGCTCGGCATCCACTACGCCTCGTATCTGTCGGAGGTGTACCGGGCCGGCATCGACGCCGTGCCGAAGGGCCAGTGGGAGGCCTGCCGGGCGCTGTCGATGACACCGCGCCGGACCTGGCGGGCCGTGATCCTGCCGCAGGCGGTGCGCAACGTCCTGCCCGCGCTGGGCAACTACGCGATCGCCATGTTCAAGGAGACCCCCTTCCTGGCCGTGATCACGGTCCAGGAGATGGTCGCCGAGGCCCGGGAGTACGGCGCGACCCACTTCGTCTACGCCGAGACCTTCACCCTCGCGGGCCTGATCTTCCTGGCGGCGAGCTACCCGACCTCGCTGCTGATGAGAAAGCTGGAGAAGCGCCTTGGCCACTGACCCCCTGCAGAAGACGAGTCCCGAGCAGTCCGCGGCCGACGCCGCCGCGCCGGCCCACCTGGTGGAGTTCGACCAGGTGGTCAAGCGCTACGGCGACCATGTCGTCCTCGACCACCTGGACTTCACCGTCGACCGGGGGCAGCACGTCACCCTGATCGGCCCCAGCGGCTCCGGCAAGACGACGATCCTGCGGCTGCTGATGACGCTGGAGAAGGTCAGCGGCGGCGTGATCACGGTGGACGGCCGGCCGCTGACCCATCTGCCCGGACCGGACGGTGCCCGCAAGCCCGCCACCGAGAGGCACCAGCGGGAGATCCGCAAGAAGATCGGCATGGTCTTCCAGCAGTTCAACCTGTTCCCGAACATGAACGTGCTCCAGAACATCACCGAGGCGCCCGTCAACGTGCTCGGCCTGGAGCGCGCCGAGGCCGAGGAACGCGCCCGGGACCTGCTGGACCTGGTCGGTCTGCGGGAGAAGGCCGACGCGCATCCGACCCGGCTGTCCGGGGGCCAGCAGCAGCGGGTGGCGATCGCCCGCGCGCTGGCGATGCGGCCGGAGATCCTGCTGCTGGACGAGGTCACCTCGGCACTGGACCCGGAGCTGGTGGCCGGGGTCCTCGACGTGCTCAGGGACATCGCCCGCACCACGGACATCACCCTGCTCTGCGTGACCCACGAGATGAACTTCGCCCGGGACATCTCGGACCGGGTCATGATGTTCGACTCGGGCCGGGTGATCGAGTCCGGCAGTCCGGAGAAGCTGTTCGGCGACCCGGAGCACGAGCGGACCAGGGAATTCCTCGGAGCGGTGCTCTGACAACAATGCCCGTGGCATATGCCAGATGTTTACGCCCCTGTTGGGAGGGTCGCAATCTCGTCAACTGCCGGTCACTCCCGGCCTCTTGGCGGCTATCGTTGAGTGGTTCCGCCGACCGGATCCACCGTCCAGAGAGCAAGCGCAGGGAGAAACACCGTGGCGCTGCTGTGTCATCCCGGGGGACAGCCCCCGGACCCCCGGCAGGCAAGGCACGTCCGAGCACCCGACATGACACAGCGAGGTGAGCTGTCGTGAAGCTCGAACCGACCGCGCCCTACCACTCGGCCCAGGACGCGCTGCGCGTCCTGGAGACGGTGGCGCGGCAGACCACCGGTGTCACCGACGCCGAGCTCGCCCGGCACACCGGCGTCGGCCCGGACCGGCTGCCGTCACTGCTGCGCATGCTGCGCCGGGAGGGATACGTCGAGCAGATCGCCGAGGGGGCGTACGTCGCGGGAGCCGCGCTCGCCCGTCTCGGCTCCGCGCACCACCGCGAGGAGGCCCTGCGCGACCAGCTCCAGCGCGCCCTCGGCCGGCTGCGCGACTCCGTCGGCGCCGCCGTCTACATCAGCCGGTACCTCGACGGCGAGGTCAGGGTCACCCAGTACGCGGACGGGCCCACCACCCCCGCGGTCAACGAGTGGGTCGACTTCCGCTACTCCGCCCACGCCACGGCGGTCGGCAAGAGCCTGCTCGGCCAGCTCGACCACAACGGACGCCGCGACCACCTCGCCCGGCACAAGATGGCCCGCCTCACCTCCCGGACGATCACCAGCGACCGGCTGCTGCTGTCCCGGCTGGAGGCCCAGCCGCCCACGGCTCCGGTCCTCGACCTCCAGGAGTACGCGGTCGGCACGGTCTGCGCGGCCGTCCCGATCACGGCCGGCTCCGCCGTGGGCTGCCTGGCCCTGTCCCTGCCCGTCGAGCAGACCCACCGGCTGCGCCAGGCCGCGGACACGCTCAACCGCAACGCGACCCCGGTGCTGATCTCGCTGGCGATCTAGTCCCGCGGCGGACAGCGCTCGCCCGGCGAGGAGCGGTGTCCGGTGCGTGCCCTCCGGCGTCGAGGAGCGGTGTCCGTGCCGGTCCGGAGCACCCTTTCGGACCGGGTATTATTTTCTTCGTCGCCGACCGCGGACAGCGGACGGCGGGAGTCATGCGCCGCTAGCTCAGTTGGTTAGAGCAGCTGACTCTTAATCAGCGGGTCCGGGGTTCGAGTCCCTGGCGGCGCACGTTCGAGGAGCCCTCCGTGGAAGCGGGGGGCTCCTTCCGTATGAGGTGCTCCCGCCCCCGCGCCCGGTACCGCGCCTCCAGCGCCACCGTGTCCGCCGCGGTCAACCGCCGGTACGGTTCGGACGAACCCGGTGACCTCCACCACACCGGATCGGCGCACCGAAAGCCTTCCGCGCGCAGCCCGGCACGATGGATCTTGTTCGTGGCGGTGACCGGCATCCGCTCGGCGACCCGCACGAACCGCGGCGCCATCTTCGTCCCCAGATCCGGCTGGGCCGCGAGGAACTCGGCGAATCCGCGCGGGTCGAAGTCCCCGGCGAGCGTCGCCATCACCTGGTCCCCGGCGACGGGGTCCGGCACCGCGTACACGGCGACGGCCGAGGCGCCCTCGTACCGGGCGAGGATGTTCTCGATCACCGCGGCGGCGAGGTTCTCGCTGTCGACGCGCAGCCGGTCGTCGGCGCGGCCCGCGAAGTACAGGAACCCCTCGGCGTCCCGGTAGAAGAGGTCGCCGGTCCAGTACCAGCCCCCGCGGCGCCGTTCCGCCTCCGCCCGGGGGTTGCGCCAGTAGCCCTCGAAGGGGTTCGGCCCCCGGTTGACCAGCTCGCCGATGGCCCGGTCCCCGTTGACCAGCCGGCCGGCCTCGTCGAACGCGGCCGGCGGGCACTCCTCGCGGGTGTCCGGATCGAGCACCGCGAGCCCGGGGCCCGCGCGGCCGACCGCCCCCGCGGGGGTGCCCGGCGCCCACTGCACCGCCGCGCCGCCCTCCGACGATCCGTACCCCTCCACCAGCCGTACCCCGAAGCGCCGCTCGAACGCCGCCGCGTCCACCGCGCCCGCCTCCGTGCCGAACCCGACGCGCAGCGGGTTGTCCCGGTCGTCGGGGCGCGGCTCGGTGGCCAGGACGTACTGGACGGCCCGCCCCACATAGGTGAAGTACGTCGCCCCGTACCGGCGTACGTCCGGCAGGAAGCCCGACGCTGAGAACCGCCGCCGCAGCGCGACGCCCGCCCCGGCGGCCAGTGCCGGCGCCCAGTCGGCGATCACCGCGTTGCCGTGGAACATCGGCATGCAGATGTAGTGCACGTCGTCCGGGCCGAGCGCGAACTGCGCGGCGAGGGAACGCCCGGCGGCGGCCAGCCGGCCCTGGGTGCAGATCGCGGCCTTGGGGGCACCGGTGGAGCCCGAGGTGAAGTAGAGCAGCAGCCGGTCGCGGGGGGTGGCCCGGGTCGGGTCCGGACACGCGTCGGCGTACGGGGCGAGCAGCCGCTCGTAGGGCTCGGTGTCGGTGACCAGCAGGCGCACCCCGGGCAGTTCCAGACCGTCGAGAAGGGGCAGGTGGGCCCGTTCGGTGACGACGATCCGGCACTCGGTGTGCAGGATGTCGCGGGCGAGCTCCGGACCGCGCCGGGTCGGATTGATGCCGGCGACGGCCGCGCCGGCCAACGCCGCGGCGCCGAGCCACAGCGGGTACTCCGGGGTGTTGTCGAGCAGCACCCCGACGTGCGGGTGGGCGTGGCGGGGCAGCAGGTCGGCCAGAAGCGCCGCCCGTGCCGCGGCTCCCGCGGCCACCTCGTGCCGGGTGAGCGTCCGCTCCTCGAACCACAGCCCGGGGCGGTCGTCGCCCCACTGCCGCCCGACCAGTTCCGCCACGGTCTCCATGCGGCCGCACGGTAACTGACATGTCGTCAGATGTGGAGGGTGAGGGCAGTCCGATCGCCCGGACTCTCCGGGTGCGCCGGAACCGCAGCTCGCGGTGCCGGCGCACCCGGATCGCGTCCGGGAAGGGATCAGAAGGTGACGTCCGAACAGGCGTAGAACGCGTTCGGGGTGTCGGCGATCGTCCAAACCGCGACGATCACGTGCCGCCCGCTCAGCCCGGACGGCAGGGTGCCGCTGTGGGAGAGGGTGGACGGCGGTCGCTGACCGTTGTACGGGACCGTGAGGAACGGGGTGAGGTTGAGGTCGGACCGGGCCAGGTTGTGGTTCTGGTTCCAGCCCGCCTTGGTGACGTAGTACTTGAAGTCGGTCGTGGCGTGCATCGCGGTGAACTGCCAGCGGAACGTGTAGCTCTGGCCGCCGGTCACCCGGGTGGTCGGCCAGGTCCCGTTCGACGGTGTGCGCGGGCTGTCGAGCTGGGCGAACCGGGTGTTGTTGCCGGAGCAGATCCGGCCGTCGGCCGGACCCGAGGACGGGAAGCCCTTGGGGCCCTCGACGCTCTGCGGCTCCCATTGGATCTCGCCGCAGTTGGTGACGGAGCCGTTCTGGCAGAGCTTCTGCCTGCTGATGGGGAGGTCGGTGTAGCCGTGGCCGGTGGCACCGCCGGAGGAGAGCACCAGAGCTCCGGTGGTCGCCAGTCCCACCGCGGCGGCGTACATCTTGGTCCTTGTGCGCATGCTGCCGCTCCTGGAGAACGTGGGGGAAGTTCTGTGAGCAGGTCTAGACCAAGCCTCAGATTATGAGCATCGGTTGAACATGTCCATACCAATCGCGGAACATGTTCGACGACCCGTCAGAACCTCCGCCGGGCGGTCACGGCTCCCGCTCCCCGCGCCCCGCGCAGAACGCCACCGTCAGATCCTTGACCAGCACCTTGCGCTCGTGCGCGTCCAGGTCCACCAGACCTCGCATGGTCAGCCGCGACACCGTGTCCTCCACCGAGTCGACCACCGACGTCAGCACGCTCGCCCGGTGCTGCGCGTCCAGCGCCGCGATCCTGCGCCGGTGCATCGCGTCGGCCAGCTCGGGGGCGTACTCGATCCGCACCGGCTGCACCGAGAAGACCTCCAGGCCGACCGGCGCGGCGTCCGCCGCCACCAGCCGGGTCAGCGCCTCCGCTGCGGCCTCCACCCCGGCCCGGGTGCCGCCCGGCATCTCCACCGGCACCCGCAGGAGCCCCGCCTCCACGCACTCGCGCAGATATCTCTCGTGGTCCTCCACCGTCAGCACGGCCCGCGCGGTGTCCCGCACCCGCCACACCACCAGGACCACCACCCGCAGCGCCATCCCGCCCCGGTCCGCGGCGGGCACCGGTTCACTGCGCCAGTGCCGCAGCCGCACGTCGACCCGGCGGCGCAGCAGCAGCGGGTTGACCCACATCAGCCCGGTGCGCCGCACGGTCCCCCGGTAGCGGCCGAACAGATCGAGCACCCAGGCCCGCCCCGTGCGGCCCCGGGCCAGTCCGCCGAACCCGAGCAGCCCGAGCGCCCCGGCCCCGGCGTACGCCGCCCACTGCGCCGGACCCGCCGCGCCCCCCGCGGACGCCGGCAGCCCCAGCGTCTGCACCACCTGCGGCGGCAGCCCGCTCGACCACCACGAGGTCACCGCGCACCCGACCGCCCCGGCGACACCGGCGAGCACCCCGACCGCCCCGGGCAGCACCCGCGCGGGCCGTTCCACCAGGTCGGGATCGACCCGGGCGACGGGCCGGGTCCGCGGGGCGGCCGGACGGCGCAGCCGGGGCTGCTCCCCCGTGCCCTGGCGGCGGTTGACCACGGCGGGCCTGATCGGCACGTCGACCGGGTCGGGGTCGTCGCGGAACAGCAGATGGACCGGGATCTCGGTGGTGACCTCGTTGTGGATGAGCCGGGCCGGCCGGGCCGGGCCGCCGTCGGCTCCGCCGGACTCGGGCGTCTGGGGAGTGGTCGTGGTCATGCGTGCCTCCAGCCTCCGCGCCAGATGCGTTCAGAACAGGTGATCAGGAAAAGAGCCGCCGCCAGGTCTCCGGCCCCGGGTGGCCGTTCGCCGCCCCGCCCCGCCAGCCCTGGGCGCGCTGGAAGGCCTCGACGCTCCGCCGGTCCGCGTCGCCCCAGCGCGTCCCCGGCCCCGTGGCGTAGTGCCCGCCGAACCCCTTCCGCACGAGCTGCTGCCCGAGCCGCAGGACATGCTCGTTGCTCGCCCCGGGCCGGAACATGCCGCGGCCGGGGTAGGCGGGGACCCTCGCCGCGGGCGGGGCGAGCGCCGCGGGCGGGGCGGTGGCGGGGGACCGGGCGGGCGGCTCGGGCGGGATGTCCTTGCCCTTGCCCGTGACCAGCAGGTCCCAGGTCCGCTCGCCCGGCAGCCCGTCCGCCTCCTTGTCCTTCCAGCCCTGGGCCACCTGGAAGGCCTGGGTCGCCATACGGTCCGCGTCCGTCCAGAGCGGGCCGGGACCCTCGGGGTAGAAGCGGCCGGCGCCGCGCCCGATCAGCATGCGGCCGAGCTGGGTGACGTGCTCGTTGACGGCCCCGGGGCCGAAGTACTTCGTTCCGGGGTACGCCGTCACGTCCCCCTGCTCCTCCTCCTGCCCCGGCTGCGTGCCGACCTGCTGCACCGTGCCCGGGTCCGACACGACGCCCCGGTAGCGGTAGGGCACGTAGCGGTCGGAGTTCTTGGAGTAGGCGTAGGGGGTGGTCTGCTTGCGGGCGCGCGGGCGGATGGACTCGTAGGCCGTGTAGTGCGTCCGGGTCTGGTCCGTCCAGCCGCCGAAGATCACGACGTGCGACCCGTTCTGCGGATTGGCCGGGTTGTGGAACAGCAGCATGTCGCCGGGCTGGAGCTCGTCCTTGGTGATGCGCACCCCGTACAGGTGGAGGGTGCCGGTCCATTCGTTGGCCGGCAGCTTCCAGGCCATCGAGACGAAGCCCGAGCAGTCCTGCCGGTAACCGTCGCTCCAGTAGTCGGTCATGCTGTACGGCACCCGGTCCGCGACCCACTTCTTGGCCCGGTTGATGATTTCCGCGCGGGTGATCGCGGGGAACGGGGCGGCACCCGCCGGCTTGGCCGGTGTCCCCCCGGGACCGTGCAGCGGAGCCGTGCCGCCCTGCGGGGTGTCGGGCTCGTCACCTGCGGGAACGCCGGGCCGATGAGGAGCGTGGGGGGCGTGCGGGACCGCTGCGACCGGAGTCGCGTGGCCCGCGGCGAGCGCCGCCGAGGCGAGGGCGGCGACGGCCAGCACCCGGGTCGCGCCCGGTCGGCACCCCACGGGCCGGCCGGGCGCCGACCGCGCGGGGTCCCGGAACGAGGAGGGCACGGCGAGTGCGGGGCGCCGCGGGGCGCAACCGGGGCAGTCGCAGTCATCGGCCGGCTCGAATTCCTCGAACACCGGAGTCTTCATGCGATTCCCCTCACACTTCGGATGGAAATGTCCAGGCCTGTACACGTTGATCAGTTTCACAACTGTGCCTCGGGCGCGCATGTTGACGGTCCGAATGATGTACGGCCACCCAGGGGTCGGGGCGGCCGCCCGGCCACGGGTCCGGAGCACCCTTCCAGGTCATGTAGAGTTAACGCCGTCAGCACGCGCCGCTAGCTCAGTTGGTTAGAGCAGCTGACTCTTAATCAGCGGGTCCGGGGTTCGAGTCCCTGGCGGCGCACGACCGGAAGGCCCCTCGCAGCAGCGGGGGGCCTTTCGCATGGCCGGAAGGGGGACCTCCCCCCGTTGGCCGGTTACCCTCTGGCCATGGCAGCGCGTGACCTCCAGGAGCGGATCAAGAAGCTCATCGTCGACCGCCGGCTGACCTCCGGGTCCCCGCTGCCGACCGAGCCGGAGCTGATGGAGTTCCTCGGCGCGAGCCGGAACTCCGTGCGGGAGGCGCTGAAGGGGCTCCAGGCGATGGGGATCGTGGAGATACGGCACGGCTTCGGCACCTATGTGGGCCGGATGTCGTTCGCCCCGATGATCGAGGGCCTGGCCTTCCGCACGGTCGCCGGGCACCACCGCGGGGAGGACTCCCTGCTCCAGCTGCTGGAACTGCGCGAGGCGATGGAGGCCGGACTGGTCTCCCGGCTGGCCGGACGGCTGCCGCAGGCGGACCTCGTTGAACTGGACGCCCTCGTGGACCGTATGGATCAGCGGGCCGCGCACGGAGCCGGCCTCGCCGAGACCGACCGGGCCTTTCACGCCACCCTCTACCGAGGGCTGGACAACGTGCTGCTGTCCGAGGTGCTGGAGGCGTTCTGGGACGCCTTCCACCAGGTGAGCAGAGATCTCGTGGAGGTGCCGCAGGACCCTCGGGTGACCTGCCGGCAGCACCGGGAGATCCTGGACGCGGTGCGGTCCGGTGACTCGGTGCGAGCGGAGGAGGCCATAAGAGACCACTTCGGCAACGTTCGTGCCCGACTGGCCTCAAGCGCACCGGCAGACGCCAACTTGCATCCCAATGAGCGCGTTTAACCGGTAAATACCGTGTATCGCATCTTGCGATCATGCTGAACGGCGTAGAACCCTGGTTTTTCACGAGGCTGCGGATACGCGCCAATTGGGGGGCACGGAAACCGGTTGCCGGTGTTGCGGGGAGAGGGGCCCCGTTCATGAAGCGATGCCGAGGGGGGCATCATGCAACCGGAACGTCGCAGTTCCATGTCTATAGAGTGTGGATGACGTGGTGACTGCGGCGCACCACTGGTACGCCTGTGAAGGTCGAGGGGGACCCGAGCGGGCGCAGGAACCGACAGACACGCGGCTGACCCGCGTGTGGGGGGATGACTCATGACGTCGACGCCGACGGGCGCCCGGCAGAACTTCGACCCGTCACAGACCACCCAGCTCAGAGTGCCTTCGCACCGGTCCGGCAACACGGGGACCTTCCGCCGGATCAAAAAGACCCTGCCGAGGTACGACTACGAGCACTACAGCCGGCTGGCCGGCCCCCTCACCCAGCCGGATCCCGGCAAGCCGTACAAGGTGCAGTACCGCACGCTCATCTCGCAGGAGCCGCACCGTATACGTGTCGCGCTGATGCTGGCCGCGGCACCGCTGCTCTCGCTGGTGCTGCTGGCCTGGCTGCTCCAGCCGGAGCACTGGACGGAACGCGACTACCCGGCCTACGACTTCCTGCCGGCGCTCGACATCGTGATGCTGGTCTCGATCGGTCTGATCGAGTTCTTCCGCTGCATGAACGTGCTGTCCAACGCGCACGCCACACTGGTCGCCCGCGACCCGATCCCGGTGGTGCCCGAGAGCGGTACGAGAGTCGCCTTCCTCACCTCCTTCGTGCCCGGCAAGGAGCCGCTGGAGATGGTGACGAAGACCCTGGAGGCGGCGGTCAAGCTGCGCCACCGGGGTCTGCTGCACGTCTGGCTGCTCGACGAGGGCGACGACCCCGAGGTCAAGCAGGTGTGCGCACGGCTCGGCGTGCACCACTTCTCCCGCAAGGGCGTGGCGAAGTGGAACCAGTCCAAGGGCCCGCACCGCGCCAAGACCAAGCACGGCAACTACAACGCCTGGCTGGACGCGCACGGCGGCGACTACGACTTCTTCGCGTCCGTCGACACCGACCACGTCCCGCTGCCGAACTACCTGGAGCGGATGCTCGGCTTCTTCCGCGACCCGGACGTCGGCTTCGTCATCGGCCCGCAGGTCTACGGCAACTACGACACGTTCGTCACCAAGGCCGCCGAGTCGCAGCAGTTCCTCTTCCACGCGCTGATCCAGCGGGCCGGGAACGCCTACGGCGCGCCGATGTTCGTCGGCACCTCCAACGCGGTGCGGATCAAGGCGCTCCAGCAGATCGGCGGCCTGTACGACTCGATCACCGAGGACATGGCGACCGGCTTCGAGATCCACCGCCACAAGAACCCGGCCACCGGCCGCAAGTGGCGCTCGGTCTACACGCCGGACGTGCTCGCCGTCGGTGAGGGCCCGAGCGCCTGGACGGACTTCTTCACCCAGCAGATGCGCTGGTCGCGCGGCACGTACGAGACGATCCTCAAGCAGTACTGGAAGGGCTGGTACTCGCTGCCGCCGAGCAAGCTCTTCAACTACACGATGATGATCATCTTCTACCCGATGTCGGCCCTCAACTGGATCCTCGCCGCCCTGAGCTGCGCGCTGTTCCTGGGTCTGGGCGCCTCGGGTGTGAACATCGACCCGACCGTGTGGCTGATGCTCTACGGCAACGCCTCGGCGCTCCAGATCGGCCTGTACATCTGGAACCGCCGGCACAACGTCTCCCCGCACGAACCGGAGGGCTCCGGCGGTGTCGCCGGCATGGTGATGTCCGCGCTGTCCGCGCCGCTGTACGCGAAGGCGCTGGTGGACTCCGCGCTGCGCCGCAAGAGCAAGTTCGTGGTCACGCCCAAGGGGGACTCGGCGAGCCCGGACCGGTGGTTCGCGACCTTCCGCTACCACTGGTACTTCATCCTGATCTTCGGTGCGTCCATCGCCGCCGGCTTCGTCTTCGGACACTCCCACCCCGCGATGATCATCTGGGCGTGCTTCGCGCTGCTGATCACCGCCACGCCGATCTTCGTCTGGCGCTGGCAGCTGCGGCAGGAGAAGAAGCGACCCGCCCCGGCCGCGCCGGAACCGCAGGACGCGGCTCCGGCGCCGACGCCCGCGCACGGAGTGCCGACGCAGTACGCGCCGCACGCCCCCCAGCAGCGGCCCAGCTGGGCCGCCTCCGGCGGGGGCAACGACCAGACCATGCAGATCGCCCTTGGTGGACTTGGGGGACGTAAGGAATGAACGACCGTGCAGGCCGCCGCCGCGCCCGTCGACTAGCGATAGGCACGGCGGTGGTACTCGCGCTGGCCGGGATGAACGGGCCGTGGCTGTACCGCTTCGGGACCGAGAAGTACCACCAGTACCAAATCAACAGGCCCGAGTACAAAGCGGACAACGGCCACTGGAAGATCATCGATTTCCCGGAGGAGTACCGGCAGAACACCATCCACGCGGCGCTGCTGCGCACCGGCAAGATCCTGCTGGTGGCCGGGTCGGGCAACAACCAGGAGAACTTCGACGCGAAGAAGTTCGACACCCGGATCTGGGACCCGGTCAAGAACACGATCAAAAAGGTGCCGACGCCCAGCGATCTGTTCTGCACCGGCCACACCCAGCTCGCCAACGGCAACCTGCTGATCGCCGGCGGCACCAAGCGGTACGAGAAGCTCCAGGGCGACGTGAAGAAGGCCGGCGGCCTGATGATCGTCTACAACGAGAACCCGGACAAGCCGATCACCCTGCCGGCGGGCACCGATTTCACCGGCAAGGAGAACGGCAAGACGTTCGTCTCCAAGGACCCGGTGCTGGTGCCGCGCGCGAAGAAGGTCTTCGACCCGGAGACCGGCCGCTTCCTGCGCAACGACCCCGGGGTCGGCCGGATCTACGTCGAGGCCGCCAAGGAGGGCGCGCGCTACGAGACCGGCACCCAGGACAACTACACCGTCGAGGGTCTGAGCGGGAACGACGCGCGCAACACCTACGGCATCGCGCAGAAGCTCGCCCTGGACAAGAAGGACTTCCAGGGGATCCGCGACACCTTCGAGTTCGACGTCGTCGCCGAGAAGTACATCAAGGTCGACCCGATGAAGGAGGCCCGCTGGTACCCGACGCTCACCACGCTGAGCGACGGGAAGATCCTCAGCGTCTCCGGTCTCGACGACATCGGCCAGCTGGTGCCGGGCAAGAACGAGATCTACGACCCGAAGACCAAGAAGTGGACCTACACCGAGAAGGTCCGCCAGTTCCCGACGTACCCGGCGCTGTTCCTGATGCAGAACGGCAAGATCTTCTACTCGGGGGCGAACGCCGGCTACGGGCCCGACAACGTCGGCCGGGACCCGGGCGTCTGGGACGTGGACACCAACAAGTTCACCAAGCTGCCCGGCCTGAGCGACGCCAACATGCTGGAGACGGCGAACACCGTGCTGCTGCCGCCCGCGCAGGACGAGCGGTACATGGTGATCGGCGGCGGCGGCGTCGGCGAGTCGCAACTGGCGAGTGAGAAGACCCGGATCATCGACCTGAAGGACGACGACCCGCGGTTCGTGGACGGGCCGTCGATGGCGAAGGGCACCCGCTATCCGCAGGCCTCGGTGCTGCCGGACGACAGCGTCCTGGTCGCGGGCGGCTCGCAGGACTACCGCGGGCGCGGCGACTCCAACATCCTCGAGGCACGGCTGTACGACCCGGAGGCCAACGAGTTCAAGAGCGTCGCCGACCCGCTGGTGGGCCGCAACTACCACTCCGGGTCGCTGCTGCTGCCCGACGGCCGGGTGATGTTCTTCGGTTCCGACTCGCTGTTCAGCGACAAGGCGAACACCAAGCCCGGCGAGTTCGAGCAGCGGATCGAGATCTACAGCCCGCCGTACCTGTTCCGCGACTCGCGGCCCTCGCTGTCCGGGGGTCCGCAGACCATCGAGCGCGGGGAGTCGGGGACGTTCACCTCGCAGCACGCGTCGTCGATCAAGAAGGTGCGGCTGATCCGGCCGAGCGCGTCGACCCATGTCACCGACGTCGACCAGCGGTCCATCGCGCTGGACTACAAGACGTCCGGCAACAAGATCACGGTGACGGTGCCGGAGAACCGGAGCCTGGTGCAGTCGGGGTGGTACATGCTGTTCGTCGACGACGACCAGGGCACGCCCTCCGAGGCGCAGTGGGTCCGCGTGCCGTGACGGACCCGGACGGACGAACGGGGCGCCCTCCCTCGCGGAGGGCGCCCCGTTCGTCGTCGGCGCAGCGGACGGCGGCCGGTGTCAGCCGGCCGCCCCGGCGAGCTTCAGCGCGTAATCGGCCCACCACTGGCCCGCCTTGGGGCCGCCCTTGCACTCGCCGTCGGACTCACCGGGCCGCTTGACCCAGAGATAGGCGTCGACGAGGGGGTCCGCGGTCTTCGTCGTGGGGCTCTCGCCGAGGGCCCGGCCGGGCGGATTGCACCAGCGCTCGCCGGGGTCGCCCTCGGTGTAGGGGCCGTTGCCGTTGCGGCTGGTGTCGACGACGAAGTGCTTGCCGCCCACCTTCGCGGAGAGCTCCTTGCCGTAGTTGATCGAGTCCTCGGTGGAGTAGAAGTTGGAGACGTTGACGGAGAAGCCGTCGGCCCGGTCGATGCCGGCCCGTTGCAGCGGTTCGAATATCTGGTCGGGGTCGCCCCAGCCCGCGTTGCCGGCGTCCAGGTAGACCTTGGTCCCGGCCTGCGCCTTCAGCTTGTCGACGGCGTAGTTGAGCAGGTCGTACCGCTCCTCGTGGAACTCGCCCGGGGTGCAGCCGTCCACCAGGTGCAGCACGGCGTCGGGTTCGAGGACGACGGTGGCGGGGCGGTCCCCGATGCCCTGCGCGACGGAGTCGATCCAGGCCCGGTAGGCGTTGCCGTCGGCGGCACCGCCGCCCGAGTACTGGCCGCAGTCGCGGTGCGGGATGTTGTAGAGGACGAGCAGCGCCGTGCGGTCGGCCTCGGCCGCGGCCTCGGTGAAGCCCCGCGCCTGCTCTTCGGCGTTGTCCGGGCTGATCCACTCACCGGTCGGCTGCTGGGCGATCCGCCGGATCGTGTCCGCCTCCGTCTTCTTGCCGTCCTTCTCGTAACCGGCGACCTGCTGGGCCGCCGTGCCGTCCGGGTTGACCCAGAACGGTGCGGCGTCCTTGGGCTGCTGGGTTATTCCGGCGCTCGCGCCGTCGTCACCGCCGTCCCCGTCGCCGTCGTCGGAGGAGCATCCCGCGATGAGCAACGCCGCCCCCAGCGCCACCGCGGTCGCCCGCACTCCGGCCGCCCCCCTGCTGCCGTACATCCAGCTCCCCCCTCGGGTGCCCCGGTCCGAGTCTCAATCCTGACATACGTCCCAGGCGCTCACGAGGTCGCCCGCGGCCTTGTCCGTGAGCTGTTACAGGCCGTCGGGACGGGCGGGCACGTACCGGGCCGGAAGGGGGGCGCGGGACGCGCGGGAGGGGAAGGAGAAAGGAAAAAGCAGAGGCGAGGGAGAAGACGGACAAGGGGAGGGCACAGACATGCATCGGACGCCCCGGGAACTCCGGCTGGCTGCCGCACTGGTGGAGGCCTCGGACACCCTGGCCGACGACTTCGACACCGGCCGGCAGCTGCGCCGACTGGCGGACCACTGCGTGGAACTGCTGGCCGCGCGGGCCGCCGGGGTCATGGTGATCGACGACGGCCGCGCGGTGACCCTGACCGGGAGCGGTCCCGAGCAGGAGCCGGCGCTCGACCTCCTGCGCGCGCAGGCCGACGGCGGTCCCTGCTGGGACTGCTACGCGTCGGGGCAAGCTCTCGCGCCGGTGTCGGTCGGCGCGGCCCACGCGGCCGGCCGCTGGCCGGAGTTCACCGAACGGGCGCTGCGGCACGGTGTCGGCTCGGCGTTCGCGGTGCCGCTGCGCGGACACGGGCGAACCCTCGGCGCGCTCGCCGTGTTCAGGAGCGGACCGGCCGGACACCCGCGCCCGGACGCCGTGCCGGACGTACGGGTGGCCCAGGTG
Organism: Streptomyces cadmiisoli; assembly: GCF_003261055.1. Taxonomy (NCBI): domain Bacteria; kingdom Bacillati; phylum Actinomycetota; class Actinomycetes; order Kitasatosporales; family Streptomycetaceae; genus Streptomyces; species Streptomyces cadmiisoli. The sequence goes on along the minus strand of NZ_CP030073.1, from coordinate 5,575,188 downwards.
CTCGCGGACGGCACGGCGCTGGGGCTGGGCAACCACGACCGGTACGCGCGGTGCCGCACCCGGGCGGGCCAGTTGCAGGAGGCGCTGTCGAGCCGGGTCCGTATCGAGCAGGCCAAGGGGATGCTCGCCGAACGCTGGAACACCGATGTCGACGCGGCGTTCGCGGCGCTGCGGCAGTACGCCCGGCGGCACCGGCTGCCGCTGGACCGGGTGGCGCGGGCGGTCGTGGAGCGTGCCGTGGACCTCTAGGCTCCGGGCCCCCGCTCGTTCTAGAGTCGGACCGAGACGGCCCCAGTCCCCGGCCGGACCACCTGCCGTTGGCTTGCCCAGCCTCCCGCGCCGGACCGCCGGGTTACTCCCGCAGCCCGAGCAGGCGCGGTCGAGGACCAGCCCGGCCGGCGGCCCCGGGGGGAGCGGGCCGTCGGCCGGGCCAGGTGCCCGGGGCGCAGAGCGGCCTCATGGCCCGGTGCCGGTGAGGTACGCCGACACGACCACGTTGGCGGTGTAGTTGCCGCTGGTCCGGTCGAAGGTGCCGCCGCAGGTGATCAGCCGGAGTTCGGCGCGCCCCGACTCCCTTGCGCCGTAGGCCTGCTGGGCGTTGAAGCGGTCGCGGGAGAGGACCTGGACGTCCTCGACGGTGAACTCGGCGATCCGGCCGTCGTCGCGGACCACCCGGACGGTCTCGCCGGGCCGCAGCGCGCTGATCCGGTAGAAGACGGCGGCGCGGGTCGCGGTGTCGACGTGGCCCACCATCAGCGCGGTGCCGGCCGCGCCGGGTTTCGTCCCGGCCGCGTACCAGCCGACGACGCCGGGCTGGTCGTACGGTGGCGCCTCTATCGCGCCCTGCGCGTCGAGGCCGCGGGCCACGACGGGCGCCTGCACACCGAGGCCGGGGATGTCGAGGCGCTGCGGCAGCGCCCCGGTCAGGGGTGCGGCGGCGGGCGGCAGCTGCGCGGTGGGCGGCCGGCCGACCGCCGCCATGTCGCCGGTGGTGGGCGCGGATATCCCGTGCCGTACGTCGGTCACCTCGCGGCCCCACATCCACAGCCCGAGCAGCAGCACCGCCCACGCCACGCCCGTGACGAGCCGTCCGGTCCTCAAGGAGCGTTCCCGGTCGGACATGGCGCTCAGCCCGTCCGGCGGCCGCGGCGGGTGCCGCGCACCACCACGACCACCGCCGCCGCGCTCGCCAGGAGCAGACCGATCACCGCGTGCACCGTGTCGGGCCCGGTCGCGCGGGCGTCCGCGGACGACAGCCGCATGCTTCCGCCGCCGCCGGCGCTGACGGGGGCGACCGGCGTCGCGGGGGTTTTCGGCGGGGCCGTGGCCGCGCCCACCGTGACCTGCGTCCGCAACGATCCGGCGGGGCTGCCCGCGCACGTGACCCGGACCTCGTACCGGCCGGGCCCGACCATCGAGCGGACCCGGGCCCGCCCGGCCAGGGTGCCGCCGGTGCCGGTCAGCTCCGCGTCGGCGACGAACGCCTTCGAGGCCGCGGTGCCGGTTCTCCCGGCGCAGCCGGTCACCCGCAGTGCGAGGTCGCCGCCGGGGGCCGGGGACGAGGGGGTGACCGTGACGCCGTCGCCGACCGGCCAGGCGGCCGTCGGGGCGAATGCGGTGAAAGCTGCCAGGACGCCGGTACAGAGAGTGCGTCGCAGTGAACCCATCGTGAACCTCCAGATATCTGGAGGCTCCCCCGAACGGCCCGGCCCCGCATCCTCAGCGGGGCCGGGACTGCTCCGTAAGGGTGACTCCTGCCGCCGGGGCGGTTTAGACGCGGTCCACGAGATCCGCGATGGAGTCGACGACCTCCGACGGCCGGTACGGGAAGTCCTCGATCTGCCCCTGCCGGGTCAGGCCGGTGAGCACCAGGAAGGTGCGCATCCCGGCCTCCATGCCCGCGAGCACATCGGTGTCCATCCGGTCGCCGATCATGGCGCTGGTCTCGGAGTGCGCGCCGATCGCGTTGAGCCCGGTGCGCATCATCAGCGGGTTCGGCTTGCCCGCGAAGTACGGCTTGCGGCCGGTCGCCTGCGTGATCAGCGCGGCGACCGCGCCGGTCGCGGGGAGCGGGCCCTCGGTGGAGGGGCCGGTCTCGTCGGGGTTGGTGCAGATGAAGCGGGCGCCGCCGAGGATGAGCCGGACGGCCTTGGTCATGGCCTCGAAGGAGTAGGTACGGGTCTCGCCGAGGACGACGTAGTCCGGTTCGTGGTCGGTGAGGATGTAGCCGATGTCGTGCAGCGCGGTGGTCAGGCCCGCCTCGCCGATGACGTAGGCCGAGCCGCCGGGCCGCTGGTCGTCGAGGAACTGGGCGGTGGCCAGGGCCGAGGTCCAGATCGACTCGACCGGCACCTCCAGGCCCATGCGGCGCAGCCGGGCGTGCAGGTCGCGCGGGGTGTAGATCGAGTTGTTGGTCAGGACCAGGAACGGCTTGCCGGACTCGCGCAGCTTCTTGATGAAGGCTTCTGCGCCGGGGATCGGTACACCCTCGTGGATCAGGACACCGTCCATGTCGGTGAGCCATGACTCGATGGGCCTGCGGTCTGACATGTGCGTCGATCACTTCCTGGCGTAAGTACGGCGACGGACGGGGGCGCCGGAACCACGGCGTACCGACGCCCCCAGAGTAGTCAGGGCCGGCTGATCCTGACCCGGCCGATCACCGGAAGGTGCGCGGTCAGCCGCCCGTGGCCGCCTGCCGGCACCTCACGGCGGGGGCGAGCACCGTCTCGATGTGTTCGTCGACGTCGCCGAAGCCGATGCCCGGCCGGTGGAGCCGGGTGCAGAAGGAGGGGTCGCGGACGAAGTCGGTGTCCGGGGCGCGGCACCCGGTGCTCTCCGAGCCGACTCGTTCGCCGCGTCGGCAACAGCACACGCTCATGGGTGCCGGACGCGCTCGCGGCGGGTCGGACCGGTCTCGCGGGCGACCTCGTAGCGCTCGGACCGATCGCGTTCGGTGGGCAGTGCTCCGCCCTCGTCCAGCTCTTCGACGAGGCGGTCGAGCCGCGCCTCGACCGCCTCGCAGATGCGCGGCGCGGCCTCAGCGGCGCCTCCCGACGAACACGAGGGCGCCGCCGCAGGCGACGAGCAGGGCGGCGACGGCGGTGAGCGCGAGGTGCGGGCTGGTCCGGCCGGTACCGGCGAGTTCCTCGGCGAGCGACTGCCGGCCGTCCGGGGCGGGCGTGACCGCCGGGCTCGGGGTGGTGAGGTGCGGCGGGGCGGTGCTCGGGTGCGGGGTCGTACCGATGTCGGGCGCCGTGTCGGTGCCGGGGGACGTGGGGGTGCCGGGCGGCGCCTCGGTCTCGCGTGGCGCCGCCGTGCCGGGGTCGGGGTCCGGGGCGGCCTCGACCCGGAAGCGGTAGTCGTTCGACTGGCCGACCCAGTCGCCGTCGCTGTCGCGGCGCTGGACGACGGCGGCGTTCGCGGTGATCTCGTTCGGTACGGCGTCGGAGGTCAGCGCCAGCCGCACCCGCACGGTGAGGGTGCGCCCGGGGGCCACGGTGAACCCCGGGAAGCCGTCGTCGAAGACGCCGACCAGCTCGTCCTCGTCGGTGCGCTCGAACCGGACCGGGTGCGGGTGCGCACCCTCGTAGAACTCCAGCTTCGGCTGCGTCGGCGCCAGTGCCCGGCGCTCGTCGACCAGGACGACGACCGGATGGATGCCGGCGCAGGAGCGGGCGGTGGTGTTGGTGAGGTCGATGGACCAGGTGCCGTAGCCGCCGCCGGCGTCGTAGGTGCCGGGGGCGCTGTGGATGCGGGTGGTGATCGGGAATTCGCTGCCGGCGGAGGGCGCGCAGTCCGCGGCCGGTCCGGAGTACGCCGGACCGGCCGCCGACAGCAGGGCGGCTGAGGCCGCCAGGCAGAGGGACGCGGGCGTGCACGGTCGCATGAACACATGACATGCCGAGTACGGCTCACCGCCGTGCGCCAGCGCTCCGTACGGGCTAGGAACTCCGCTCGTTCAGCGGAATCAGCGACGAAGCGGCGTAGACCCGGACCGTCGCAGGGCAGACGTGCCCCACGCGAGGACGGCAGCTCGTACGGTCGGAGGACGCGCGCGGTCGGACGGGCGCGCACGGACAGTCACGCACCGTCGGACCGGTACGTGCGGCCGGACCGGTACATGCGGTCGGACCGGTACATGCGGTCGGACCGGTACATGCGGTCGGACCGGCGTCCAGCCGCTCCGGCACCGGGGTCGCCGCAGCCGGGCCGCGCGCTCGCCCGGCCGCGCCCGCACCGGCCCCCGCTCCCGCCCCCTACGCGTCCGCCCGTCCGAACAGCGGTCCCAGGAGCAGTTGCGCGGCGCCCTCGGCGACGCCGCGCACCCCGCCGGGTGCGAGCCGTACCGGCACCGGGTCCTCGCCCGTGCGCCGGGCCCGCTCGTCGAGCACGGCGGCCACCCCCCGCACGAACCGCTCCGGCTCGGCGGCGACGACCCGGCCGCCCAGCAGGATCAGGTCGATGTCGAGCAGCGCGACCAGATTGCCGGTCCCGGTGCCCAGCACCCGTGCCGCCTCGTCGATGTCGCCCCGCGCCACGGCGGCCAGGCACAGCGCCTCCAGACAGCCGCGGTTGCCGCAGCCGCACGGCGGCCCGTCCAGCTGGACGACCTGGTGCCCGAACTCGCCCGCACCCGTGCGGGCGCCCCGGTGGACGGCATCCGCGATCACCAGTCCGCCGCCGAGCCCCGCGGCGAAGTGCAGATACGCGAACGACCCGCCCTCACCGCCGACGGCGAGCCCCAGCGCGGCGGCGTTGGTGTCCTTGTCGACGACGACCGGCAGCCCGAGCCGCGCCGCCAGCTCGTCCCGCAGCGGGAACCCGTCCCACTCGGGGAACCCGGTGACCCGTTGCAGCACGCCGTGGGCGTGGTCGAGCGGGCCCGGCAGCGCGACGCCGACCCCGAGGACCGTCCGCGGCGGCCGCTGCGCCAGCAGACCGGTCACCTCGCCGACCACCTGGGCGAGCACGGCCTTCGCGCCCGCCCCCAGGTCGAGCGGGGCGGTGCGCTCCCTCACGACGGTGCCCGCCAGGTCCACCAGCACCGCCCGCAGCTCGTCGCGGTCCAGATGCACCCCCACCGCGTGCCCGGCCTCCGGCACCAGCCGCAGCACCGTACGCGGCTTGCCGCCGGTCGACACCCGCCGGCCGGCCTCCGTCGCCAGCCCGTCGGCCCGCAGCCGTGCGGTGATCTTGCTGACGGCCTGCGGGGTGAGGCCGGTCCGCTCGGCGAGCTCCAGCCGGCTGATGCCCACCGAACCGGCTCTGCGCAGCAGGTCGAGCACCAGTGCCGTGTTGTGGCTGCGCAACGCCAGTTGATTCGCTCCCGCCGCCGCTTCCCGGCTCCCGCTGTTCACCCTTCCATTCTCACTGCCGCTTGCACTTTGGCAACAGCGTTGCCAAAGTGGGAGGCATGACTGGTACGACTGGTATGCCCCCCGGTTCTCCCCTCCGTGTGGGCCTCATCGGCTACGGCCTCGCGGGCTCCGTGTTCCACGCCCCCCTGATCGCCGCCACCGAGGGCCTCGCCCTCGACACGGTGGTCACCTCGAACCCCGAGCGGCAGCAGCAGGCCCGCGCCGACCACCCGGACGTACGCCTCGCCGGGACGGCCGAGGAGCTGTTCGACCGCGCCGACGAGCTGGACCTGATCGTCATCGCCTCCCCGAACAGGACGCACGTCCCGCTCGCCGGCACGGCGCTGAAGGCGGGCCTCCCGGTCGTCGTCGACAAGCCGATCGCCGGCACGGCCGCCGAGGCGCGCGAGCTGGCGGCCCTGGCCGAGGAGCGCGGACTGCTCCTGTCCGTCTTCCAGAACCGCCGCTGGGACAACGACTTCCTGACCCTGCGCAAGCTGATCGCCGACGGCGAGCTGGGCGACGTGTGGCGCTTCGAGTCGCGCTTCGAGCGGTGGCGGCCGCAGCTCAAGGGCGGCTGGCGCGAGTCCGGCGACCCGGCGGAGGTCGGAGGCCTGCTGTACGACCTCGGCAGCCATGTCGTCGACCAGGCGCTGGTCCTCTTCGGCCCCGCGGCCTCGGTGTACGCCGAGTCGGACATCCGCCGCGCGGACGCCGAGACGGACGACGACACGTTCATCGCGATCACGCACACCAGCGGCGTCCGCTCCCACCTCTACGTGTCCGCGACCACCGCCCAACTCGGCCCCCGCTTCCGGGTCCTGGGCTCACGCGCCGGCTACGTGAAGTACGGCCTGGACCCCCAGGAAGCGGCCCTGAAGGACGGGCAGCTCCCCGGCTCCGGCTGGGGCGAGGAGCCCGAGTCGCTGTGGGGCCGGGTCGGCGCCGGCGAGTCCCCGGAGACCGGTGGCGGCCGTCCCGTGCCGTCCCTGCCGGGCGACTACCCCGCCTACTACGCGGCCGTGGCCGCCGCCCTGCGGGACGGCGCCACCAACCCGGTGTCCGCCCTGGAGGCGGCCGCCGCCCTCGACGTACTGGAAGCGGCCCGGCGTTCGGCCCGCGACGGAGTGACGGTGACCCTGTGACCCACACGCACGAGAACACGACGAGCCCGAAGGACGCCCCGGAGCCGGCGCCCGGCGTGGCGGAGCTGGAGGCGCAGGAGCGCCGGCTGGTCTTCCGCCGGTTCGGCCACGACGACGCCTGGGCACTCGGGTCGCTGCTGGTGGAGCTGGCCCGGGAGCGGCAGGCCCCGGTCGCCATCGACATCCGCCGGGCCGGCCAGCAGCTGTTCCACGCGGCCCTGCCCGGCTCCACCCCGGACAACGACGCCTGGATCGACCGCAAGCGCCGCGTCGTGGAGCGCTACGGCTCCGCCTCCTACCTCGTCGGCGCCCGCCTGCGCGCCAAGGGCACCACGTTCGAGGAGTCCTCGCGCCTGGACCCGGACCGGTACGCCGCGCACGGCGGCTCGTTCCCCGTCATCGTGGAGGGCGCCGGCGTCATCGGCACGATCACGGTGTCCGGTCTGCCGCAGCTCCAGGACCACCTGCTCGTGGTGGAGGCCCTGGAGCACTACCTGGCCGACCAGGGCTGACCGGATCCGGCACCGCAGCGGCGGGATTACCGGGCGGGTCCCTCCGGTTGGCAGTGGTGTAACAGCCGTCACAGCCGGAGGGACCGCCCCCGATGAACGAACGCGCAGACACGGTGAAGCAGCAGGTCGGCCGGTACGGCATCTGGAGCGGCGGCCTGCGCTCGGAGGACCCGGCCCGGCGGGGAGAACGCGCCGAGGCCGCCGCCGAACTGGAGGAACTCGGTTACGGCGCCCTGTGGCTGGGCGGCAACAGCACCGCCGGCAACGCGGCCCCGCTGATCGGGGCGACGTCGACGATCACGGTGGGGACCAGCATCCAGAGCATCTGGCAGCTGGAGGCCGCGGACAGCGCGGCGGCCTTCGCCGAGCTGGACTCCGCCCACCCCGGCCGCTTCCTGCTGGGCCTCGGCGTCAGCCACGCCAGGCTCACGGAGCAGTACCGGCGGCCTTACTCGGCACTGGTCGCCTATCTCGACGCCCTGGACACCGCGGGGGTGCCGGCGGGGCGCCGGGTGCTGGCGGCCCTCGGCCCGAAGACCCTGGAACTGGCCCGTGACCGGGCGGCCGGCGCGATCCCGTACCTCGTCACGGCGGAGCACACGGCGCAGGCCCGCGAGATCCTGGGCGACGCCCCGCTGCTCGCGCCCGAACTGAAGGTCGTCCTGGAGACGGACCCCACCCGCGCCCGCGCCACGGCACGCGCGTACCTGGCCATGTATCTCACGCTGCCGAACTACACGAACAACTTCCTGCGCCACGGCTTCACGGAGGCCGACATCGCGAACGGCGGCAGCGACCGCCTGATCGACGCGGTGTTCGCCTGGGGCGACGACTCCCGCGTCCAGGAACGCATCGCCTCCTTCCGCCAGGCGGGCGCGGACCATGTGGCGCTCCAGGTGGTGACGGACGCGCCGCAGGACACGCTGCCGCGGGAGGAATGGCGCAGGCTGGCGACCCTGCTGTAGTTCGCTCGCCGACCTGGTGCAGTTCGCCCGCCTCGTACCTCGGCCCGCCGACCGTGACGGTCGGCGGGCCGGGGCGGGAAAGGGGCGGACTACTCGGCCTGCTCCTCCATAGGGGCGACCAGCTCAAGATCGGGCACTTCTTCTGCGACCTCAGCGGGAGCCTCGGCCGGGGCCTCCTCCACCATCTGAGGGGGAGCCTGACCGGGGGCTTGCCCAGGAGCCTCACCGGGAGCCTGACCGGGGGCCTCACCAGGGGCTTGCCCAGGAGCCTCACCAGGGGCCTGACCGGGAGCCTCACCAGGGGCCTGACCGGGGGCCTCACCAGGGGCCTGCCCAGGGGCTTGCCCAGGAGCCTCACCGGGGGCTTGCCCAGGGGCTTGTCCAGGAGCCTGCCCGGGTGCCTGCCCAGGAGCCTCACCGGGGGCTTGCCCAGGGGCCTGCCCAGGGGCTTGTCCAGGAGCCTGACCGGGAGCCTGCCCAGGGGCTTGTCCAGGAGCCTGCCCGGGTGCCTGACCAGGAGCCTGACCGGGGGCTTGACCAGGAGTCTGACCCGCTTCCTGTCGGATGATCGCGCCGGAAATGATCCCGGTATTGATCACCTGATTCACATTGTTCGTCGTCTGATTGATGATCTGCGTTATCGCCGTCGGCGACAGACCGAGACGCTTACCCTCGGCTTGCACCGCCGCGAATGCCTGCGCCCTCGCCTGCGACGCGGTCGCGCCTTTGGCAATCGCCGCTCTCGCCGTGCTAGTTGCCACTGCCACGGCACTGGCCGTACTGGTCGCCGTCACGCCACCGGACGCCCCGGCGCACAGCACGGAGCCGACACGGAACGGCGCCGAGCCCGAAACGGTGAGCGGGCCGATACGGCCCTCGGAGGACGTGGTTATCCTCTCTCCGCCGGGCAAGACGTTGAACGTTCGATTTGAGTCGAAACGCTCGCCCGTAAGCGTGCTGCCCGTCACCCGACACGACTGGTTCGGTGCGGCCGCGGCCGATTCCACGCTGACCCCGATCGCTCCTCCGACCAGGGCCATCACCGCTGCGGCGCTCAATGCGCGCTTGCTGGTCACGGAATTCTCCTCTGCCTTGCATGCCTCAATTCGGCACTGGAGACGTACAAACCCGGACCCGCAACACGCTAACTCCGTCACTCTGTTGACGCATCTGGGGTCGCCGCACCACCGCGACTCCGTATCATGCCTTCGTTCACGCTTGAAGTTTAGTCCCCCAAATCATGGAAACCCTCAGAAAGTTGACCGGCTCGATTCGAATCCGAGGGCCGGAATCGCATAAGGGGGAATCACCTTGCGAATGGTCCGAGCCGAAATAACAATATGCTGCTGCCTGGCCGTCGGCGGGGCGGCCGGATTCGCCGGGCAGAGCGCATCGCGGACTGATTCCGGCACCACGGCGGCGCATTCTCGCATCGATTCCCGGGCCGCGCCGCCGCAGAACCTCAAGTGCTACGCGACAACGGACGACCCGAACCGGATCGTCTGTTACCGCGTTTCGCAGCGCCCCGTGCACAGGGACGGGCAGATCGCGTTCGTGCCCTTCCTCGTCCAGGTGCCCACTCCGGCGAATCCCCCGCCGGTACAGGTCGTCGACCGCCTCCCGGAGACCTGACCGGCAGGACCCGGCCGGCAAGACCCGGCCGCATCCGTCTCAGGCGTCCTTGAACTCCTGCCGCTGCCGCCCGAGCCCCTCGACCTCCAGCTCCACCACGTCCCCGGCCCGCAGATAGGGCTTCGGCTCCGGCTTCCCCAGCGCGACACCCGCCGGCGTACCCGTGTTGATCACGTCGCCCGGGTACAGCGTCATGAACTGGCTGACGTAGCGCACCACTTCGCCCACGGGAAAGATCTGCTCGGCGGTCGTCCCGTCCTGCTTGAGCTCGCCGTTGACCCACAGCCGCAGCGCGAGCCGCTGCGGGTCCGGCACCTCGTCCGCCGTCACGAGCCACGGACCCAGCGGGTTGAACGTCTCGCAGTTCTTGCCCTTGTCCCAGGTGCCGCCCCGCTCGATCTGGAACTCCCGCTCCGAGACGTCATGGGCCACCGCGTACCCGGCGACGTGCGCGAGCCCCTCCTCGGCCGACTCCAGATAGCGCGCCGTACGGCCGATGACGACCGCGAGCTCCACCTCCCAGTCGGTCTTGGTGGACCCGCGCGGCACCAGCACGGTGTCGTTCGGGCCGACCACGGTGTCCGCCGCCTTGAAGAAGATCACCGGCTCGGCGGGCGGCTCGGCCCCGGTCTCGCGCGCGTGGTCGTGGTAGTTGAGCCCGATGCACACGATCTTGCCGATCCGTCCCAGCGGGGGCCCGACGCGCTGCCCCTCCGCGTCCAGCGCGGGCAGCTCCCCGGCCTCGGCGGCAGCCCGGATCCGGTCGAGCGCGGGGGCGTCGGCGAGCAGTGCGCCGTCGATGTCCGGCACGAGAACCGAAAGATCCCGCAGCACGCCCTCGGTGTCGAGCAGCGCCGGCCGCTCCGCCCCGGCCGTCCCGACTCGCAGCAGCTTCATGATCACAATCTCCCTCGATCGTGGGCCGCCCTCCGAAGCACACGGCCCGGGTGCGGCGGGCCGCCGGCCCTCGGAGGACTGGTCGATCCTCCAAGGTCGTGGTGCAGTCCGCAATACCCCGTTCACGTACTGGACCGCGAGCGGGCCGCAGGTCCCCGGGCCTCAGGACGGACCGCCGGCGCTCACCGGTAGAGGACGGCCCGCTCGACCGCGCTCCACGTCGTGCTGGTCACCACGTACAGCGCGGCCGCCAGCGGCACCACCGCCACGGTCACCACGGTGAAGAACGAGATGAACGGCATGACCTTCACCACCGCCCCGATCCCGGGCACCTGCTCACCGCCGCCCGCCGGCAGTGCCTGGGCGGCGGTCATCCGCTTGCTGCGGCGGTAGTTGAACGTGGCCACGGCGATGACGACAGCGAACAGCCCGACGTACACCAGCCCCGCCGCACCGAACACCCCGCCGTCGTCCAGGGCGTCCACCCAGCGGTGCCCGAGGGGAGCGTCCAGCAGCCGGTGGCCGAGCAGCGAGTTCTCCTCGCCGCCGATCGTCCGGTTCGAGAACACGTGGTAGAGCACGAAGAACGCGGGCAGCTGGAGCAGGCCGGGCAGGCACCCGGCCAGCGGTGACACCTTCTCCTTCGTGTGCAGTTCCAGTACGGCCTGCTGAAGCCGCTCGGGGTTCCTGCCGTGCTTCTTCCGCAGTTCGGCGATCTTCGGCTGCAGCTCGGTACGCGCCTTCTGCCCCCGTGCCGCCGCCCTGGACAGCGGATGCACCAGCAGCCGTACGAGCGCGGTGAACAGGACGATGGCGGCGGCGGCCGCGGAGGCGTGGAAGACCGGTTCCAGCAGCTCGGCGAGCTGCTCGACCAGGTTGGCGAAAACGGACATGGGTGAGCCCTCCGTCGTGGGTCTCGTCGTGCGATCGATGGGGAGATCGGCATGACGACCCGCGCGGGGTCACGTCGTCGTCCGGTGAGAGAGCCGTGCCCTACGCGACGGTCGTCGGGAGGGCGTGCCCGGGCGCCCTGGGGCGGGTTCGCCCTCTGGCGTCGGGGTCGCGTTGCGGCAGGAAGGCCGTACGCCGGTCCCGGTCACGGATGGCCGTGCGCACACGGGTCGGCGGCACGGTGGGCGCGCAGCGCGCGGAGACGAGCGCGCACACGGCGAGCGCCGACCCGGCCGCGGCGGTCGCGGCGAGCGCCACGGTGGCGGAGAGGCTGCCGGTGTCCAGCAGCGCGAGCTGGAGGAGAAGCGGCAGCAGCGCGGCGACGGGACGCTGATTCGCCCAGCTGCGCATCACGGCTGCTCCTCCTCTCGTACGGCCACTCGGTTGTACGGGCCGTACGGCCCTTCGCTTGTACGGATGGTACGGGTCGACCGGGGCTTCGGAGCCGTACCGGACCTCCGTCCCCGCCGCCCGCAAGCCGTTGCGCCGCTACGCCGCGTCCATCTCGATCGGCTCCAGCATCCGCTTCGGCTTCAGCAGCGCGCGGCTGACCGGGTCGGCCGGGTTCCGGTCGGCGCCGGGGCCCGGCACCATGAGGACGTCTCCGAGGGCCACGAAGGTTCCGCAGGCGGGGCACTCGCCGTACCGACCGATCTCGGTGCCGCAGTCCGCGTGCCGGAAGATCCGCAGCGCGGGCTCGCCGTAGTGCTCGCGGCCCCACAGCCCGAGCGACCGCAGGGTGGGCCACAGGGCGACGCCGCGGTCCGTGACGACGTACTCGTCGCGCGGCGGCGACTGCTGGTACCGGCGCTTCTCCAGGATCCCCTCCGCGGTGAGCGTCTGGAGGCGGGCCGCGAGGACGGCACGCGGGATGCCGAGGTGGACGAGGAAGTCGTTGTAGCGCCGTACGCCGTACAGCGCGTCGCGGATGACGAGCAGCGTCCACCGCTCCCCGACGATCTCCAGCGCGCGGGCGATCGAGCATTCCTGCGTCGCGTAGTCCTTGCCCAGTGCCATGACGCCCACCTTAGCCAGTTTGCGAGGTCTTGGTTCAATGAATGAACTCAGGATGCTACGGTACGACACATGCCTAGGTTCAATGAACGAACTCTCACCGCGACCGGCCCCCGCACCGCGGCGCCCGCGACGGAGCGCACCCACCCCCGCGCCACCCTCGCCCTGACCAGCGCCGCCACCGCCGTCGCCCTGATGACCTACACCGCGCCGCTGGTGACGCTCCCCGAAGTGGCCGCCTCGCTGCACACCCCGCTCTCCGCCCAGGCCTGGCTCCTGAACGGCACCCCGCTGGGCCTCGCCGCCCTCCTCCTGGTGGCCGGCAGCCTCGCCGACGACTACGGCCGCCGCCGGATCTTCGTCGCCGGCACGCTCGCCCTCGGCATCACCACCGCGCTCGGCGCCCTCGCCACCTCGACCTGGCCGTTCACCCTGGCCCGGGTCGCCCAGGGCGCGGCCAGCGCGGCCCTCCTCGCCAGCAGCCTGGGCCTCATCGTCCACGCGTTCCCGACAGCGCGCGGCCGTCTGCACGCGACCGGTGTGTGGGGCGCGTTCGTGAGCGGCGGCATCGCGATCGGCCCGGTCGTCGCGGGCGCCCTGCCGGGCTGGCGCACGGCGTTCGCGGTGCTGGGCGGCGCCGCCCTGGTCGTGGCCGCCCTGTCCGCGCGGATGCTGACCGAGAGCCGCGCCCCGCGCGGCGGCCGACCGGACCTCGGCGGCGCCCTCACCTTCGGCCTGGCCCTGATCGCCCTGGTGGCGGCACTGACGCTGGGCCGGGACGGCTGGCTGCGGGCACCTGTGGGACTGCTGCTGCTGGCGGCCGTGGCCCTGCTCGGCCTCTTCGTCGCGGTCGAGCGGCGGGTACGGACCCCGATGATCGACCTCGCTCTGCTGCGCCGCCCGCGCTTCCTGGCCTCCTCCTCCGGCGGGCTGTTCACCGGCCTCGCGGTCATCGGCCTGTTCAGCTTCCTGCCGGCACTGCTCCAGCGGTCCCTCGGACTCTCCCCGATGGCCACGGCGCTGCTGTTCCTGCTGTGGTCCGGGCTGTCGTTCGCCGTGGCGCTCCAGGCCCGCCGACTGGCCGGGCGGGTACCGCCGCGCGCCCAGCTCGCGATCGGCTTCGTCCTGCACGCGGCCGGAACGCTGACGCTGCTGGGCGCCGTCGGCTCCGGATCCTGGGTACGGCTGCTGCCGGGCTTCGTGATCGCCGGCGTCGGCAGCGGTCTGCTCAACGCGGCGCTGCCGCTGCTCGCGGTGGAGTCGGTGCCCGCCGCCCGGGCCGCGATGGGCTCCGGCGCGCAGCAGACGTTCCGCTACATCGGCTCCTGCGCGGGCGTGGCCCTGACCATCGCCCTCGTGACCTCGTCGAACGGCGGCCTCGCACACGGCGCGAACATCGCGATCCTGGTGTCGGCCGGGCTGGCGCTGCTGGCGGCGGTGAGCGTGCTGGTGCTGCGGGAGCGCGCGTGACGCGGTGCGGACCGAGCCTCTAGCGCGGCCGCATGGAGAGGAGCTTGCCCCACACCACCAGGCGGTAGCGGGAGGTGTACTCGGGGGTGCAGGTGGTGAGGGTGATGAAGTATCCGGGGTCGGTGTAGCCGTGACCGGGCCTGACGCCCGACCGGGGAACCCGCCCGATGACGCCCGAGTCGCGGGCGGAGGTCTGCGGCAGGGTGGAGTCCACGGCGTAGGTGTACACCGCGCTTCTCGTCTCGACCTCGATGACGTCCCTGGGCCGCAGCCGGTTGATGTACCGGAAGGGTTCGCCGTGGGCGTTGCGGTGCCCGGCCAGCGCAAAGTTCCCGGCCTGGCCGGGCTGCTGTGTGCCGGGATAGTGGCCGACGTACCCCTTGTTCAGGACGTCGGGCTTGCTGACGCCCTCGGCGACGGGGACGCGGAGGTCGAGGCGCGGGACGGTGAGGATGGCGTAGGCCCGGGACCAGCGCGGGCGTCCGTCGCCACCGGCCGACGAGCGGCCACCGCCGGCGGACCGGCCCTCGGCGGAGGAGGCTGGAGAGGGCGTGGAAGGGGTGGACGTGGCCGGGGAAACGGGCGACGCGGCGGGTGGCTGGTCCGTACCCGCGTGGCCGCCCCCGCCGTCCCACTGCCGCTCCAGTGCCTGGACCTCCCGCTCGGCGCCCTGTCTGGCCTGCCGGTTGGTCCACCACAGCTGGTGCGCGACGAGCAGCAGGAGCACGACGCCGACGCTGAGCAGGACCTCACCACCGGTCCACAGCACGCGCCGCCGCAGAGCGCGCCTGCGCCGTGTGCCGTGGTGCACGACGTGAAGCCGCATACGGACGCCTCCTCGGCCGGTGCCGCCCGCACGATAAGCGCCGGACCCTCAACTCACCAGCCCCGGGGCGTACGCGTGACTGCCCCGGAGAGCCCGCTCACCACCCCGGTACGGCGTAGGGGACCCGCTCCCGACTTCGGCGCGGCCGGAACCGACCGGTCCGCGCCTCAGACGACGGGCTGCCCGACGCCGAGCAGGTTCCCCTCGCTGTCCCGGAACCAGGCGCCGCGCTCACCGCGTGCGCCCTTGCTCGGGTAGTTGCCCTCGATCTCGGCGATACCGTGCCGCGTCCGCATCCCGGGCAGGTCGACGTCCTCGAAGACCACGCCCCGCCGCTCCAGCACCGACACGACGGTCTCGATGTCGTCGACCTGCCAGGCCATCTGCGTGAACGTCCCGGGGGAGGCCCCGGCGGACCGGAACAGGACGAACTCGACTCCCCCGCACCGGTACAGCAGCCCGCCCGGCCGCTCGTCGACGGGCTCCAGCCCGAGCATCTCCGAGTAGAAGCGCCGGGCCCGCGCCAGATCACCGGCCGGCAGCCGGGTCGCGACGCGGGCCCGCCCGAGAAGATCACCCATGTCCTCGCGCATCTCTTCACCCGTCTCTTCGCCGTCTCCCGGCCCGTCTCCCGGCCCGTCTCCCGGCCCGTCTCCTCACTGTGCCGCAGCCCGGCGGCACCCACCTCCCGGGCGGCCCGGACACTTG
This sequence comes from Streptomyces cadmiisoli, assembly GCF_003261055.1. Lineage (NCBI taxonomy): Bacteria > Bacillati > Actinomycetota > Actinomycetes > Kitasatosporales > Streptomycetaceae > Streptomyces > Streptomyces cadmiisoli. The sequence goes on along the minus strand of NZ_CP030073.1, from coordinate 5,559,708 downwards.
TCGCCCCTTTGTCACCTCTCGGCAGTACGGTGTCCCCCATGCGCCCCGACACGCCTGCCGAGAACGTCGACCACCACGCCGAAGCGGCCCGCCTGGAGCGAACCGCCGCCCTGTACCCGGAGGATGCCGAGGCCCTCCTGCTGCGAGCCGCGGCCCATTTGGAACTGGCCGACGACCGCCCCGCCGCGTCCGCGCTCTACGACCACCTGCTGTCCTCCGCGGACGGCCTGGAGAACCCGCAGCTGATCCGAGCCCTGAAGGCCTCGAACCTGTGGGAGTACGGCCACGAGGCGGAGGCACGGGCGATCATCGAGGGAGTCCGGATGTCGGCTCCGCGGGACCCCGCCCCCTGGGTGATCATCGCCGAAGCCCTGGAGTCCCACGACGAGTTGGAAGCGGCGCAGGAGACGTTCACGGAGGGCGCGCGGCTGCTCCTGACGGACGGCGCGGAGCCCCCGCGCGCCACGCACCCGCTCCTCTTCGGCCGCCACCGGGTACGGCGCATGCTGGGCGTCGCCCACGACGAGTGGGACACCCTGGCCGACACGCTGCACTCGATGCCGGTGTCCCTGGACGAGCTCCACGACCCGAAGCGGGTCTGGTCCCTGGGCTCCGACAACCCGGCGGAACTGGAGGCCGAGATCTCCCGCCTGCGCGCGGAACTGGGCGCGTACCGCGAGGCGTTGTCCCGCCCCTTCCCGGTGGCGGTGCTGCACTGGCCGGCGGGCGAACTGACGGAACTGCTGTCCGCGTACCCGTCCCTGGACGCGGAGTACCCGACCCACGAGGAACACCTCGCGACGATAGAGGCGTCCTTGCGGGAACTGTCGGCGTCCGGCACGCCGAACCTGGGCATCGTGACGGGCACGGTCCCTTCGTACGAGGCGTTCGCCGCCTCGGAGGGCTCCTCCCCGAACGACGCGACACTGCTCCCCCAGTACGCGACGACGCTGGCAGCCCGCGGCAGGGCCACAGCTTGGCCCCCGCAGACGGGGGCGGGGTGTTGGTGCGGGTCGGGGGCGGTCTATGGGGAGTGTCACGGGTCGGCGGACTGACGTCGCCAGGACACCCCTGCTCTCTGACTCGGCCCATCGGACGCTTGGCGCTGAACTCACCCGACGTACACCGGGACGGGCCTGTCTCACCACAGGCTCGGCATTCGCCGCTGGCGCCCAACACCCTCCGTACCCGCCCTCCCGGACCCTCCTCTTCTCCATGTTGGACGAGTCCGGGTCAAGGGCGGCCGCAGGGCCCATGGGCCAGAAGAACGAGATCCTTCAACGCCTCTGCTCACACCGTCTGCCGCGATTCGAAACTGCCCCTGCCACCCGGAGCCTTCTCGTGACGCTGTTCGAACATTTCGCCCCCACACCAAGTGGACATGATGACCCTGAATTGATGCTCGTGCGCGAGCACTTGCTGAGTCTCGACCCAAAGGGCGAGCGCTTCGCTCGCATTTTGCGGCAGACCATCGACCAGCTCCTCGACGGTGAGCACACAGGGCGGTACGACTGGCATGAATTGCACAAGACAGAAAAGACACACGCAGGCACGCTGGTAGAAATTAATCTTCTGCGCGAATTCGGATTCGCTAGTGGCACTGACATGGATTACCTGATCCAGGGCATTGAGGTCGACTGTAAGTTCTCACAGAAGCTGTACGGGTGGATGATCCCACCGGAGGCTTTGGATGAAATTTGCCTCGTGGTCTGGGCCGACGATCACCAGAGCCTGTGGAGCGCCGGCCTGTTGCGTGCCAACCGTGAGAAACTCACCACAAGCGGAAATGTCACAAAGAAGGGAAACCGTGACGGAAAGTTCCAACTGACTAAGGCGCATCATTCGCTTGTCAGCTGGCTCTGGCACAAGGAGGCCCTAGAGGAAAATCTTCTTCTACATATCAGCCCGGAAATCCGAGCAGCGATCTTCGTAGCCGGTTCCAACTCGAAACGAAGTCCCGGGCAGGCGAGAGTCAACGAACTGTTCCGCCGCGCACAAAAGCGCCGCATAAGCCGTACTGTAGTGCGAACTGTCGCGCAGCAGAAGGACTATATGAAACGCGTACGTTACAACGGCGGTGCCCGTGAAAAACTGCGCGCCGAAGGGATCTTGATTTGTGGCGACTACCCTAATCACCAGGCTGTCGCTGCCCAGCTCGGGCTCCCTGTTCCTCAGGAGGGCGAGAACGTTAGCATTCGAGTTGTCGAGGCCAAAGCGCACCACGATGGTCAGCCCGGTGTCGTACTGGAAGGCAGACGGTGGGTTGAGGCTGGTCCCGATGATCCGGAAGAGCGGGCTCCCTTGCTGCCAGAGACGAAGAAATATGCCGAGGTAGCGGACTGAGACGTCCGGACGGAGATAGGAATGCAGAAAGAGACTGACAGTACCGCCGGAAACGCGTGGATCGCCCCCGAAGGATCCTGGGCGTCTTCTGCAGCACGACGCCGCAACATGCAGGCTATACGCAGCCGCGACACCAAGCCGGAGCGGCAGATCCGCAGCTTGCTGCACGCTCAGGGCTTGCGCTACCGCGTCGCCGCGAAACCACTGCCAGATCTTCGCCGAACCGCCGACATCGTCTTCCGCTCTACAAAACTAGCCGTGTTCATCGACGGCTGCTACTGGCACGGCTGCCCCGAGCACTACGTCCCACCACGTACGAACCCGGGCTACTGGTCCGACAAAGTCGCTCGCAATATGGCCCGAGACCGAGACACCAATGAACAGCTCCGAGCGGCAGGCTGGACCGTGCTCCGCTTCTGGGAGCACGACCCAGCCAACGCCTGCGCCGTCAAGATTGCAGCGACCGTGAGCCGTCTTAGAAAGGCGCAGGGTTAAGGGAGCGCTGCCCCTGTGGACTGTTCTGTCTCAGCAGCAGCCTCGAGAGCGGCATAGATCTGTTCCCCGACCGCCTGGGCAACCGGGGGCGGAAACGCATTCCCAACTTGGCGATATGCAGCCGTCTTGCGTCCGTGGAACTTCCAGTCCTCGGGGAACCCCTGTACGAGGGCAGCTTGCGTCACAGTGAGTTTGGGACCGGCGGAAGCAAAAAGGTCACGCTCCGCGTCCTTCATTTCGTGCGGCTCGTTCGCCACCCCGAGCCCGCATACCCCAAGATCTGCCCACGCACGCTTCGCCCTGGTGGGACCGAGGTCGGCGCCACCATGCTTCTTGGAACCGCCGACGACCGTGGGTGCCACGCCCTCCAGGGCCTTCTCATACCATCGCTTGAAAGCCAGCTCGGCCCTGTGATCACCTGCAACGGCGTCATAACGTGCGCGCATGGAGTCGTGAAGCGCCTGCCCCACGCTCACAAGCTCGCGTTCCTCTGGCTTGGCGTGCTGGAAGTGCTTGGCGTACCGCGGCTTCATCGCCACCAGGATGGCCCTGGGCCTCAGTTGCGGAACCCCGTAGTTCTTGGCTTCAAGAAGATCCCAATAGCACACCTCGTACTCCATGGCTTCGAGCCTTTTCACAATGCTCTGCCTGTACTCGGCAAACTTCGGGTCGAGCAGACCACGCACGTTCTCGATCATGACGGCCTTGGGTTCCAGGTCATCCACGAGGCTGAGCATGGTTGGGAAAAGATCGCGCTCGTCGTCAGCTCCTAGCTGTTTTCCGGCTGCCGAAAACGGAGGGCAGGGCACGCCACCCGCCAGAAGATCAAGATCTCCTGGCTTCAGCCCCAACTCCTCCGCCTCGAAGTCCTTCAGATCAGCTTCGATGACTTTGCAGCCATCCCACTCGCTGTTCCGTGCGATGTTCGTCCTGAGGGTCTGGCATGCGTCCTTGTCGATCTCGATCAGCGCCGTGTGCTTGAAGCCGGCGTTATGCAGGCCCACGGCCTGTCCGCCGGCTCCGGCGCAGATCTCCACAGAGGTGTATTTGAGCCTGTTCGTGCGGGTCATGCCCCTCCTTACAGCCGTGCAGCGGCAGACACATCATGCGTTCCACCATCACTGAGGGTGACAGACCCCACTGACAACGAGACCCCTAAGTGTGCAGCACGTCCCGTACTTCACCGAACACACCCCCCGAGCGTGCCGAACACTCATACGATATTGCCTGTGCGGATACCTGCGTGGACCGAGGACGAGCTGGTGCTGGCCGGCGCGCTCGTCGTGAAGAACGCCTGGCGCGAGCTGCGGACCGGCGCCCGGGAGGTCCAAGAGCTCTCGGAGCTGCTTCGTTCCCTGCCCATCCACGACGCGGACGCACGCGCCCTGCCGGGCTTCCGCTCTCCGGACAGTGTGAGCCGTAAGACCACGGACTTCATGACGAACCATGGGCTGTACACAGGGAAAGCCACTCGGTGTGGCAAGCCCACGTTGCTCATGATCGCGGCGTTCACCCAGCGGGAAGCCGAGATGCTCCAGGCCGCGCATGCCATCGAGGAAGGCATCGGTTCTGGGGAGCTCCAGCGCGTTGCACCGCAGCCTGACGAACTCGACGAGACTGGCACCACAGCCATCGAGGGCCGGCTCCTCGTGCGCCGCGCCCTCGCTCGCGAGCGAGACCCGAAGCTCCGCGCGATGAAGGTCCAACAGGCCAGGCGACTCGGGCGACAGCTCCGCTGTGAAGTCTGCGACTTCGATTTCGCCCGCACCTACGGTGACCTGGGCGACGGCTACATCGAAGTCCACCATGTCACTCCCCTGCACGTCTCCGGGACCCGGGAGACCAAACTTGACGATCTCGCGTGCCTGTGCGCCAACTGCCACCGAATGTGTCACAGGAACCGTCCCGGAGAATCCTGGCGCACACCCAGCTCTCTTCGGGAGCTGATACGGAAGTCCGCTCACTGAGCCGCCCCCGCTTCGGCTTCGTAACGCGTCTGCGCGCGATCGAGGATCTCGCCTGGTTCGTCGCCACGTGCAGCGCTCCAGTACAGAAGGTCTGCAATCAGCTCAACCACCGACTGCTCGCGCCCCGCATCGGGCGCTGGTCCCCCGGGAGCCGCACTGCTGCCGACACTCTGATAGCTGTCAAGAGCCGCTGCAGCTCGCTCAAAGCCCAGGCGTCCCCGTCCCGCACCAGCAGGGATTTCGCACCAAACTGACTTGCCCGTCGCAGTTAGCGCCGTGCCCCAGTCGGCCGCCAGTGCCGCCACCAAATGAAGACCACGCCCGCATTCATCGCCACAGGCCATTGGCCCGGGGGATGGCATTGCCTTGCTCATGTCGTGGACTTCGACTCGGAGCCGGTCGCCTCTCCGCTCAAGGACCAAGGTCGCTGAAGCACCCTCGCCGACGTGCTTCATGACGTTCGTCGCCAATTCCGTGACGATGAGCTCCGCGTCATCTACGGCTGCCAGCACTCCCCAGTCGCGCATCTGCCGTAAGGCAGCTCGGCGGAGTAGACGTACCTCGGCTGGCACCGCATAGAACGGCAGGACGTAGCGGAGCGGCAGTTCGCTGACCTCGTGTCCGTGCATAACCATCTCTCCCTCCCTCGCCACGCATCCCTGCGCCGTCCGTGATCTCACGACTGCGCTGCGTAGCTGTCTGCGAGACGAGCATCGCACAGAGAAGTCTTACTGTGTAACTTCTCACGAGAATCCATCGAGTGAATCTGATGGTCGGGCCACCCGTTGGCTGCCTAGCCTGTGGAGGTTCTCCGGGCCTCCGCCCGGCCACCGCGAAGGAGTCACATGCCCGAACGGACCACCACACGGCGTCGGCAACTGGGCGCGATGATGCGCAAGTTGCGAGCCCGCAAAGCCCTGACTCTTGAGGAGGCTGGGAGGCTGGTCGGGGTATCGAAGGCGACGATCAGCAGGTACGAAACGCAGTCGGGGCCGGTCAAGTGGATCGTCATCGATGCGCTGTGCCGTGAGTACGGGGCAACCGACGCCGAGCGGACAGCGGTTGTGCGCCTGGCCAAGGAGGCCAAGCAGCAAGGATGGTGGAGCTCCTTCGCGGACTCCATCCCTGAGAGCATGAATCTCCTGCTCACGCTTGAGGACGACGCGGTACGGGAGAGTCACTTCTCCTGTGTCTATGTCCCCGGTCTTCTCCAGACGCGCGCCTACAGCACAGCACTGCAGAAGGCCAACGAAGTTCCTCTGGAGGCGGAGGCGATTGAGCGGCTCGTCGACATCCGTATGAAGCGTCAGGAGATCCTGGCTCGCCCCAACCCGCCTCATCTCTGGGCGATCCTCGACGAGTCAGTTATCCGTCGCGTGGTCGGTTCACCCGGGATCATGAAGGAGCAGCTTGACCGGCTCCTCGTGGCAACCGAATCCAGCCACATCACGCTTCAGATACTGCCCTTCTCCAAGGGAGCCCACGCTGCTGCGCTCGGAAGCTTCGTCATCGTTGGCGGACCGGAACCAAGCCTCGACGTCGTATACGTGGACTTCCACGCCGGCTCCCTCTTCCTGGAGAAGGAGGAGGAACTGGACCGATACAGACTTGCGTTCGAGTACCTGCGCGCACAAGCGTTGGACATGGAAGCTTCGTCCGCCATGATCCATCGCGTCCGCAAGGAGCTGTGAAAATGCCCGTCGATCGTCAGCCTGCCGCCTCCGAAGGCATCTGGTTCAAGTCTTCGTACAGCGGCGGCAACACCACTGAGTGCGTTGAGGCCGCGTTTGTGCCAAAAGGGGTGCTGATACGCGATTCCAAGGTGCCCAAAGGTCCCCAGGTCGCTGTGTCGGCCGGAGCCTGGTCCAGATTCGTGGCTACCGCGCTTCGGTGACTCGCAAGACGGCGCCCGGCCGACTACTGGTCATCCTGCCTGGCTGATTCTTCGGGCAACCGTCAGGGCGTTCAGCACTGTCGCCAGGTGGGACGAGGAGGAGCCAGGGTTCCGACGAGGACCCAGCCGTGCGCGCGTTAGCCTCGGATCCAGCACCCCTTTGCACGCAGGAGGCACCCCATGCCCAAGGTTCCCAGTTCGCTCGTCGCTGCCGGTGGGCTTGTCGGCGGGTACGGCGTCGCCCGCTGGACCAGGAAGCGGCCGCTCGGTGGGGTCGTGCTGGCCGTCGCGGGGGCCGTGGCCGCCGCGCAGTGGCAGGAGCGGGCCGGCGGAAAGGCCGCGGGGGCGTTGACGGCCGCGTACGTCGCCGCCTTCGCCGGGTCCCACCCGCTCGCGAAGAAGGTGGGCGCCTGGCCCGCCGTGTTCGGCGTCGCCGGCGCCGTTGCCCTCGCGTCCTGGGCCGTGGCGGACCGACAGGCCTGAACCAACCGCCGGGCGGTCCGACCGGCGGACTACAGCCCTGGGACAGCCCGAGCGGCAGATCCCGGCCACCGGCCACCGGCCACCGGCACCGAGCCGCGCCACCTCCCGACCGGCAGCCCCGAACTGCCACACAGCCCGGCCGGCCCACCCGGACCCCGACAAGCCCAGGCCCAGGCCCAGCCCCAGGCCGACCGCAGGCCCCCCGACCGACCGGCTCCCGTCACCCCCTACGTCCCCGACCCAACCCCCGCTCCCGACCCCGCCCCCGCCCCCTTCGTCGTCAGCGGTGGTGCGATGTCCTCCAGGGAGCGGCGTTCCGCTCGTACCGCGAGGAATGCCGCGACCAGGCCCGCCGCGCACATCAGCGCCGCGCCGATCTGGAAGGCGACGACCGTGTCCGCGACCTCGCCCGTGCTGGTGAGGTCGGCGAAGATCAGCGGTCCGCTGATGCCGCCGGCGGCGGTGCCGATGGCGTAGAAGAAGGCGATGGACATCGCCCGGGTCTCCATCGGGAAGATCTCGGAGACGGTCAGATACGCGCTGGAGGCGCCGGCCGAGGCGAAGAAGAGCACGACGCACCAGCAGGCCGTCATGGTCGTCGCGGTCAGCGAGCCGCGGTCGAACAGCCATGCGGTGCCGAACAGCAGCAGGCCGGAGAGCAGATAGGTCGAGGAGATCATCACGCGCCGGCCGACGGTGTCGAAAAGCCTGCCGAGCAGCAGCGGGCCGAGGAAGTTGCCGGCCGCGATGACGGCGAAGTAGTACCCGGTACTGCCGGACGGCACGTCGAAGAACGTGGTCAGGATGGCGCCGAAGCCGAAGGTGATCGCGTTGTAGAGGAAGGCCTGGCCGATGAAGAGGGAGAAGCCGAGCACCGAGCGTTTGCGGTAGGTGGCGAACACGGTGCGGGCGATCTCCCCGAAGCCGACGCTGCGGCGCTGGTGGATGGTGATCTCGCGGGCGGGCGGCGGCAGCGCTCGGCCGGTTTCCTCCTCGACCTCCCGTTCGACGGCGCTGACCACCCGTTCCGCGTCCTCCTCCCGGCCGTGGATCAGCAGCCAGCGCGGGCTCTCGGGGACATGGCGGCGTACGAGGAGGATGACCAGGCCGAGGACGACGCCGAGCGCGAAGGTCAGGCGCCAGCCGACGTCCGCCGGGAACAGGTCCGTGTCCAGCGCGACGATCGACAGCAGTGAACCGCCGATCGCGCCCAGCCAGAAGCTGCCGTTGATGATCAGGTCGACGCGGCCGCGGTACTGCGAGGGGATCAGCTCGTCGATCGCGGAGTTGATCGCCGCGTACTCGCCGCCGATGCCGAAGCCGGTGAGGAACCGGAACAGGAAGAACCACCAGGTCTCGAAGGAGACGGCGGTCAGCGCGGTGGCCCCGAGGTAGACGGCGAGGGTCACCATGAACAGCTTCTTGCGCCCGAAGAGGTCGGTCAGACGGCCCCAGAACAGCGCGCCGGAGCAGGCACCGGCCACGTACAGCGCCGCGGCGGTACCGGTGACCTGCGCGGACGTGATCGGCAGTCCGCTGCCCGGCTCGGACAGCCGGCCGGCGATGTTGCCGACGACCGTGACCTCCAGGCCGTCGAGGATCCAGACGGTGCCCAGACCGATGACGATCATCCAGTGCCAGCGTGACCAGGGCAGACGGTCCAGGCGGGCGGGCAGGGCGGTGGTCACGGTACGGCCGGACGGGGCGGGCTGGGCACTGGACACCGGCGGCTCCTCTTCGCGGGGAAACCTCGCAGGACGGTCGCCCGAGTGCCCTCGATCAGGCCGTTCACGCCCCCAGCGCGTGCGACACGGTGTAGATCAGCAGACCGGCCAGCGAGCCCACGACGGTGCCGTTGATCCGGATGAACTGCAGGTCACGGCCGATGTTGGCCTCGATCTTCTTGGTGGTGTGCTCGGGGTCCCAGCTCGCGACGGTGTCCGTGATCAGGGAGGTGATCTCCTTGCGGTAGGTCGTCACCACGTGCACCGCGGCGCCCTCGACCCAGCTGTCGACCTTGCCCTGGATCTTGGGTTCGGTGGCCATCCGGGCGCCCAGCGACAGCAGGGAGGCGCGCACCCGCAGCCGCAGTTCGCTGCGCTCGTCCTCGGCCGCCGCGACGATCATGGATCGTACGGCCGTCCAGGCCGAGGCGATCAGGTCCTGCACCTCGCCGCGGCCCAGCACCTCGCCCTTGAGCCGCTCCACGCGCGCGCGGGTGTCCGTGTCGGACTGGAGGTCGGTGGCGAAGTCGGTGAGGAACCGGTCGAGGGCGCCGCGGGCCGGGTGGGTGGGCATGTCGCGCATCTCGGTGACGAAGCGCAGCAGCTCCTTGTAGACCCGCTCGCCGACCTTCTTGTCGACGAACCGCGGGGTCCAGCCGGGGGCACCGCCCTGGACGGCGTCCATGACCTGCTCGTCGTGGAGCACCAGCCAGTCGTGCGCACGGGCGACGACGAGGTCCACCACCCGCCTGTGACCGCCGTCGCCGACGATCTTCTCCAGCATCTTGCCGATGCCGGGCCCGATCTCCTGGGCGTTCGCCCGCCGGGTGATCGCCTCGCCGACGACCGCCTGGACGTCCGAGTCGCGCAGCACGGTCAGGGCGCCGCGCAGGGCGGTGGCCAGTTCGGCGGTGACCCGGTCGGCGTTCTGCGGCTCGGCGAGCCAGGCGCCGAGCCGGCTGCCGATGCCGACGGAGCGCAGCCGCCGACGCACGACGTCCTCGGAGAGGAAGTTCTCGCCGACGAATTCGCCCAGCGAGACACCCAGCTGGTCCTTCTTGGTGGGGATGATCGCGGTGTGCGGGATGGGCAGGCCGAGGGGGTGGCGGAACAGGGCGGTGACGGCGAACCAGTCGGCGAGCGCGCCGACCATGCCGGCCTCGGCGGCGGCGGCCACATAGCCCGCCCAGGCGCCCGCGCCCTCGTGCGTGGCCCATTTGGCCAGGACGTACACCAGTGCCACGAACAGCAGCAGTCCGGTCGCGGTCAGTTTCATCCGGCGTACGCCGCGCTGCTTCTCCTCGTCGGCGGCGCTGAACGTGGTCATCGCCCGGACCGCCGACGAGGGGGCGCCGCCAGGGCCGCCGATCTGGGGCCCTGCGGCGCCGGGCGCCACCGGGCGATCGTCCGCGGCCACCCCTGAAGGGGCCGGTTCTTCCGGTTTCGTACCGTCCATCCGCTCCACCCGTTCCCGATCCCCCACAGCAACATTGTCCCTTCCTGACCGACTACTGGAACGAAAGAAGAGTTCCCCGCGTCCTTCCTGCCGGGGAAAGCTCACAGGTGAACTCTCCTCACCCAATGGGGGGACCTGGTCAACTTCCCCCTGCCCCGTGTCGCATCATGGGGTGATCAACTTCGGAGCCTCGGGCTCCATTTCGCCCGAGGAGAAACGCACCGCATGACCAGGCGTCATCACGGTTATGCCTTGCTCGCCGCGATCGTCGCGCTGATCGTGGGCCTGTCGACCGCTCTGTACGCCTCCGTGGCGGCGGACGACGGCACCGCCCGGCGCACGGTCGCCGACCCGCGACCGCCGCACAACTCCGCCGCCCCGGCGTCCACCGGCACCTGGGTCGGTTCCTGGTCGGCGTCGCCGGCCGCGGCGGAGCCCGGCACCGAGACGGCGGCACTCACCGACCGCTCGGTGCGCAACGTCGTGCACACCAGCGTCGGCGGTACGAGTGCCCGGATCACCCTGTCCAATCTCTACGGCCGGCAGCCGCTGCCCGTCACCCACGCCACGATCGCCCTCGCCGCCGGGGACGACAGCGCATGGGCCGCCGCGGAGACGATGCGGCGGCTGACGTTCAACGGCGCCACCACCGTCCTGGTCCCGGCCGGCGAGCAGGTGATGAGCGACCCCGTGCGCATCGCCGTCCCGCCGGACACGGACGTCCTGGTCACCACGTACTCCCCCGCCGAGCCGGGGCCGGTCACCGTGCACGCGAACGCCCGCCAGATCTCCTACGCCGCGCTGGGCGACCACGCCGGCAGCGTCACCGGAGCCGCGTTCACCGAGCAGGTCGAGGCCTGGCGCTATCTGACCGCGCTGGACGTGCTCAGCAAGGAGTCCCACGGCACGCTGGTCGCGCTCGGCGACTCCCTGACCGACGGCCACTCCTCGACCGTGGGCGCCAACCGGCGCTGGCCCGACGTCCTGTCGCAGCGGCTGCGCCGGGCGGCCGACGCCGGACAGGAGCTCCCCCGCTACGGCATCGCCAACCAGGGCATCGGCGGCAACCGCATCCTGACCGGCGGGAACGGCCGCCCCGCGGACAACCCGAGCGGCCTGGACCGCTTCTCCCGCGACGTCCTCGGCCGGCCCAACGTCAAGGTCGTCGTGATCGGCCTCGGCGTCAACGACATCCTGCGCAACCCGCCCGTCACCGACCCCGACCAGATCCTCGACGGGCTGCGCACCCTGGTCCGCCAGGCGCACGCGCGCGGCATCAAGGTGGTCGGCGCGACGCTGATGCCGTTCCGGGGGCACCGCGGCTACACCGACGTGCGGGAGGCGGTACGGCAGGAGGTCAATGCCGAGATCCGCTCGGGCCGGGTCTTCGACGCGGTCGTCGACTTCGACGAGGCGCTGCGCGATCCGTACGACCCGCGGGGGTTCCGCGCCACCTACGACTCGGGCGACCATCTGCACCCCAACGACCTGGGGTACGCGCGCATGGCGGAGCAGTTCGACCTGAAGGACCTGACGGGGTCGGCCCCGGCGAAGCTGTAGGGCGACAGCGCGGCACGGCGCCGAGCTGCCGTGCGGCGCGATCGACGGGGCGGTGCGATGCCGCGCCGTGGACCGCTGTTCCGCTGGACCGCTGGTCCGCTCCCCTGCCTAGTCCGCTCCCCCGCGCCGTTCCTCCCGGCGGTCCCGCCGCTCCTCGTGCCAGTCGTGCATCAGGTCCCGGTGCCCGTCCAGCATCCTGCGGTGGGCGTCCTCGACGTCCTCCTGGGAGCTGGAGTGGAGCTCGCGCATCGCGGCCTTGCGCTCCAGCTTGCTCTGCCGCCGTTCCTCCTTCAGGCGCCGCCGCTCGGCCCGGGTGATCTTGCGCTCCACGCCGACCCCGCCCCAGAAGGCGAAGCCGGTGACGATCACCCGCGGGGCGCCCGGCTCACCCGGCACACCCTCCTCACGGTGGTCGAAGCCGCCCATGACGCCGACGCCGCGCACCACGACCTCGACGCCGGGCGGCACGACGACGCTCACCCCGCCCATGATCGTGACGCAGTTGATCACGACCTCGTGCTCGGCGAAGTTCGCCTCGCGCAGGTCGATTTCGCCGCCGCCCCAGAAGGCGACGCAGTTGAACCGCCGCGGCACGGTCCAGCGGCCCTTGCGCTGGAACCCCGACATCACGGCTACGCCCCAGCTGGAGGACCCCTCGCCGCCGACCACCCGGGCCGGCCAACTCCCGCTCTCGGCGGGCGCCTTGGTCAAGGAGACCGGCGGGACGGCGGGTTGCCCCGCGACCGGCAGGTCCCGGGTGATCGGTGCCAGCTCGCCGTAGGTCCGGGCCTGGTAGGTCGCGTCGAGCCGTTCCTCGAACTCCGCCATGTCCAGCCTGCCCTCCGCGAGGGCGTCCCGCAGGACCTCGGCGACCCGCTCACGGTCGGCGTCGGAGGCGCGCAACTCAGGCGCTTCGTCGGTCATGCACATCAGCCTACGATTTCCCGGCCGCCGAAACTACGCGGCAGCCGGCTCCGTGGGGGGTTTGGGGGTGTCTTCCCTGGAACGCAGCATGCGGGCGATCACGGCCTCGATGTCCGGCTCCCGCACCGACAGGTCGACCAGCGGGTGGTCCGCCGCGATCCGCGCGACCAGCGGCGCCGCGGACTGCGAGGCCGGGAAGGCAAGCCACTGCCGCGGCCCCTCCACCCGGACGACCCGGGCGGGCGCCGGCACCTCGATGGGCGGCACTTCGCGTTCCAGGTCCACCACCAGGGTCCGCTCGCTCTCCCCCGCCTCGTGCAGACCGGCCAGCGGACCGTCGTACATCAGGCGGCCGTGGTCGATGACCATCACCCGGGAGCAGAGCTGCTCGATGTCCTGGAGGTCGTGCGTGGTCAGCAGCACGGTCGTGCCGCGCTCGGCGTTCAGCTCGCGCAGGAACTCGCGGACCTTCGCCTTGGAGATGACGTCCAGGCCGATGGTCGGCTCGTCGAGGTAGAGCACCTCGGGGTCGTGCAGCAGCGCCGCCGCGATGTCGCCGCGCATCCGCTGGCCGAGGGAGAGCTGCCGCACGGGCACGTCCAACAGGGGGCCCAGCTCCAGCAGTTCCACGCACCGGTCGAGGTTCGCCCGGTAGCGGTCGTCCGGGATGCGGTACATGCGGTGCATCAGCCGGTACGAGTCGATCAGCGGGAGGTCCCACCACAGCGTCGTCCGCTGCCCGAACACCACCCCGATCCGGTGCGCCAGCCGGGTGCGCTCGCGGGAGGGGTCGATGCCGGCCACCCGCAGCCGGCCGCCGCTGGGGGTCAGGATGCCGGTCAGCATCTTGATCGTGGTCGACTTGCCGGCGCCGTTGGGGCCGATGTAGCCGACCATCTCGCCGCGCGCCACGGTGAAGGAGAGCGAGTCGACCGCGCGCACCTGCCGCCGCTCCCGTTTGAGGAAACCGGTCTTCCTGCGCACGTCGAAGACCTTCTCGACCCGGTCGAGTTCGATGAAGCCGTCCGTCATCGTCTAACTCCCTGTGCTCCGGTACGTCCTGAGACCTGCCCGCCAGGCCAGCCCCGCGAGCGCACAGCACGCCACGGCGACCAGCGGCGGTGCGAACGCCGCCCATTCCGGCAGGTCCAGCGGATACGGCTGCCCCAGCACATGGCTGGCCGGCACCCAGTTGACGAAGGCCAGCGGCAGTACGAAGGTCACCCCGCGCACCAGTTCCCGGCCGAAGACGGTGGGCGGGTACTGCAGCAGCGTCGTGCCGCCGTAGGTGAACGCGTTCTGCACCTCGGAGGCGTCCTGCGCCACGAACTGGAAGGCCGCGCCGCCGACGAACACCGCGCAGAAGATCACCGCGCCGCTGAGCAGCATCATCGGCATCAGCAGGACCTTCAGCGGTGTCCAGTCGATGTCGACGGTCAGCAGCGCCCAGCCGAGCACCAGCGCCCCCTGGACGACCCGGCCGAGGCGGCGCAGCCCGAAGCGGTCGGCGGCCACCTGGGCGAGCACCGGCGCCGGCCGCACCAGCAGTGTGTCCAGCGTGCCGTCCCGCACCCGGCGCCCGAGCCGGTCCATCGACCCGATGGCCAGGTCGGCCAGTCCGAAGGCCACGCCGGACACGCCGTACAGGAAGGCGATCTGGGGCAGCGTGTAGCCGCCGAGGGCGTCCACGCGGGAGAACATCAGCAGGATCGCGACGAAGTCCAGCGCGGTGGCGGCGAAGTTGCCGATCGTGGTCATCACGAAGGAGGCGCGGTAGGCCATCGTGGACCGGATCCACATCGCGGTGATCATCCGGTAGGCCCGCAGCCCGTCCATGACCCGGTTCGTTCGCCGGACGTCATCCACCCTGGACCACCACCCTCCGGGTCGCCGCGGACTGCACCAGCCGCCCCGCCGCGAGCAGTGCCACCGCCCAGGCCGCCTGGAAGGCGAAGGTGCCCAGCGGGTCGGCCTGCCCGAGCAGCACGTCCGCCGGTGCCTGGAGCAGCGACGACCACGGCAGGGCCCGTACGACCTCGCCGAGCAGGCCGGGGAAGACGTTCAGCGGGAGCAGCATGCCGGAGCAGAAGAACGCGGCGAGCCACGCCATCTGCGACACCCCGGCGCCGTCCATCAGCCAGAACGCGCTCAGCGCCACCAGGTACCGGAGGCCGAAGCTGACCACCATCCCGAGCAGCACGGCGAACAGGCAGGCGGCCCAGGTCACCGGGTCCGAGGGCAGCGCGACCTCGAAGAACACCGCGCCGAACGCGAAGGGCAGCACCCCCCGCCCCAGCAGTTGGAACAGGGCCCGGCCCAAGTCCGCGGCGAGCCACCACAGCTGCAGGTCGGCCGGCCGGTACAGGTCGACGGCGACATCACCCGTACGGATGCGTTCCATCAACTCGTCCTCGAAACCACCGCCCCCGATCGAGAGCGTCGACAACAGCGCCTGCCCGAGCCACACATAGGTGACGGCCTGCGCCTGGTCGTACCCGCCGAGGTGCGGTCTCTCCTCCCACAGGGCGATGTAGGTGTAGACGAGGATCAGGCCGAAGACGGTGTTGGTGAACACCCCGGCCGCCGTGGCCACCCGGTACGTCGCGTACCGTCGGAAACCTCCCACCGCGACGGCCACGTACAACCGTCCCGTACCCACGCAAATCACCTTCCCAGGCCGCCCGGCACCGAAGCGCAGGAGCCTAGTGCTCCGCCGTGCGGGCCTGCCACGCAATTTCCGTACCGGACACGCGCCGCAATCCGGGAACGGAACGCTCGGTGCGAGAGTCTTCAACGAGGGGCGCAGAAGCCGTACGTGGACGTACGGGTACGTATGAGGAGAAAGTCGTACGGGAGCGTACGACGACACAACAGGAGTCCGTGCACGAGATGAGTGACGAGCCGCAGCCGCAGCAGCCGGATCAGGGCCTGCCCGACGAAGGGCAACCGGAGCGCCCACGGCGCACCGGCTGGCGCAGGATCATCCCGACCTGGCGCATGCTGCTGGGCGGCTTCGTCCTCGGCGTGCTGCTGCTGATCGGCCTGTTCTACCTCGGCTACTCCACGGTCAAGATCCCGGCGGCGAACGCGCTGGCGACCAAGCAGAGCAACGTCTACCTCTACGCCGACGGCTCGCAGATCGCCCGGGACGGCGAGGTCAACCGGGAGAACGTCTCCCTCGGCCAGATCTCCAAGGACGCCCAGCACGCGGTGCTGGCCGCCGAGGACCGCGACTTCTACACCGAGTCCGCCATCGACCCGAAGGCGATGGTGCGGGCCGGCTGGAACACGGTCACCGGCAAGGGCAAGCAGTCCGGGTCCACGATCACCCAGCAGTACGTGAAGAACTACTACCTGGCGCAGGAGCAGACCCTGACCCGCAAGGCGAAGGAGTTCTTCATCTCGATCAAGCTGGACCAGGAGAAGACCAAGGACGAGATCCTGGAGGGCTACCTCAACACCAGCTACTTCGGCCGCAACGCCTACGGCATGCAGGCCGCCGCCCACGCCTACTACGGTACGGACGCGGCCGACCTGGACCCCGCCAAGGGCGCCTACCTCGCCGCGCTGCTCAACGCGCCCAGCGAGTACGACGTCGTCGCCCACCCGGAGAACCGGCCCGCGGCCGAGGCCCGGTGGAGGTACGTCCTCGACGGCATGGTGAAGAAGGGCTGGCTGAGCGCTTCGGAGCGGACCGGCCTGAAGTTCCCGATGCCGAAGGAGGCCACCGTGCCCACCGGCATGTCCGGGCAGCGCGGCTACCTCGTGGAGGCCGTCGAGCAGTACCTCGTCGAGAACCGGATCATCAGCTCCGACGAACTCGAAGCGGGCGGCTACCGCATCACCACCACGATCGAGAAGCCCAAGCAGGACGCCTTCGTCAAGGCCGTGGACGACCGGCTGATGTCCAAGCTGGACAAGAAGAACAACAAGGTCGACAACTACGTCCGCGCGGGCGGCGCCGCCGTCGATCCCGGGACCGGCAGGGTCGTCGCCATGTACGGCGGGGTCGACTACGTGAAGCAGTACACCAACGGCGCCACCCGCCGGGACTTCCAGGTCGGCTCCACCTTCAAGCCGTTCGTCTTCACCGCGGCCGTGCAGAACGAGTCCACCACCCGCAACGGCAACCGCATCACCCCCAACACCCGCTACGACGGCACCAACAAGCGCCCGGTCGAGGGCTGGAACAGCGCCTACGCCCCGGAGAACGAGGACCAGGTCTCCTACGGCGACGTGACCGTCCGCCAGGCCACCGACAAGTCCGTGAACTCGGTGTACGCGCAGATGGCCGTGGACGTCGGTCCCGACAAGGTGGAGCAGACCGCGATCGACCTGGGCCTGCCGTCCGCGACCCCGGAGCTCAATCCGTACCCGTCGGTCGCCCTCGGGGTGGCCACGGCCAGCGTCCTCGACATGGCCGAGGCGTACGCGACGCTCGCCAACCACGGCGAGCACGGCACGTACACCATGATCGACAAGATCACCAAGGGCGGCAGCGAGGTGGTCGAGCTGCCCGAGCGCCGGACCCGCCAGGCCGTCAGCCGTGAGGCCGCCGACACGACGACGTCGATCCTGCGCAGCGTCGTCGAGAACGGCACCGCCACCGCGGCGCAGGCCGCCGGACGGCCCGCGGCCGGCAAGACCGGCACCGCGGAGGAGGACACGGCGGCCTGGTTCGCGGGCTACACCCCCGATCTCGCCACCGTCGTCGCCGTCATGGGCCAGGACCCGGTGACGGCGGCCCACAAGTCGCTCTACGGGGCGATCGGCCTGGAGCGCGTCAACGGCGGCGGCCCGCCCGCCGAGATCTGGGCCCAGTTCACCAAGGACGCTCTCAAGGGCACCCCGGCCTCCGACTTCAGCCTCCGGCTCCAGGAGGGCGCCGAGGAGTGGGACCTGCCCGAGGTCCCGCCGACGACCGGCGACCCGTCGGACAAGCCCTCGGACGAGACCACTCCGGGCACCGGCGGTCAGGAGAACGGGGGCGCGGACCAGGGCGGCACGCAGGGCGGCCAGACGGACGGCGGGACCACCACCGGCGGCGATTCCACCGGGACCACGGACGGCGGCACCACGGACGGTGGCGCGACCGATGGCGGCGCCGCGGACGGCGGGGGCACGGGGGATCCGACCACCGGCGGCGGCACCGACGGCGGGGGGACGGGCGACCCGACCACCGGCGGCGGCTCCACCGGCGGACCGGCCGGAGGCACCACCGGCAGCGGTGCGAGCACGGGCACGACGGGCCCGGTCCCGCAGTACACGATCAGACTGTGACCCGCCCGGGTCAGTGACCCGAGGTCGCCTTCAGCCCCACGACGGCCACGAGCAGCAGACAGACGAAGAAGATCCGGGCGGCGGTCGCCGGCTCCCCCAGCACCACCATGCCGAGCACCGCCGACCCGGCGGCCCCGATCCCCACCCAGACGCCGTAGGCGGTACCGATGGGCAGGGACTTCGCCGCGTACGACAGCAGCAGCATGCTGGCGACGATGCCGGCGCCGGTGAGCACACTGGGAACGAGCCGGGTGAAGCCGTCGGTGTACTTCATCCCGATCGCCCAGCCCACTTCCAGGAGACCGGCGACGATCAGCAGAACCCAGGCCATGACAGGCACCTCCGAGAGACAGAACGGTCGGGGTGCGTCGTCTTTGCCTTCGACCCGGTACGGCGCGTCTCGTCGGGGTTCCTTCAAATCTAGCAAGCGGGCACGAGAAGAGGCCGGTGACGATGGTCACCGGCCTCCCGCACACCCGGTCCTCGGGCAGAGCCCCGTCTCTAGAGATAGAGCCCCGTGGAGTCCTCGGACCCCTCGAAACGATCCGCGGCCACCGCGTGCAGGTCGCGCTCGCGCATCAGGACGTACGCGACTCCGCGCACCTCCACCTCGGCGCGGTCCTCCGGGTCGTACAGGACCCGGTCGCCGGGCTCGACGGTACGCACGTTCTGCCCGACCGCCACGACCTCCGCCCAGGCCAGCCGACGGCCCACGGCCGCCGTGGCGGGGATGAGGATGCCACCGCCCGAGCGCCGCTCGCCCTCACTGGCGTCCTGCCGCACGAGCACACGGTCGTGCAGCATCCGGATGGGCAGCTTGTCGGGATGGGTGTTCTGGTCGTTTCTCTTGGCGCTCACGCCTTTGAACCTACCTGCCTTCGACTCGTCCGTCCGCGCACGGGTCAGCCCTTGCGCCGCCGCGTGCTCAGCACGAGCAGTCCGGCGACGCCCACGGCGACCAGCGCGACGGGCAGCACGCGATCCATCCGCGCCGCGCCCCGGTCGCCGAGGAAGCGTGCCCCGACATCGGTCACCACCCGATTGACCTGGACGTACGCCCGCCCGAGGGTGTGATCGACGTTCGACACGACCTTGGCCTTGGCGTCCCCGACGATGGTCCTCGGATGCACCCGCATCCCGATCTCGTCGAGCGTCTCGGCCAGCAGTGCGCGGCGGCGCTTGATGTCCGCCTCGATCTGCGCCGGTGTCCTGGTGTCCGACGTGTCCGCCACCGTACGGCCTCCGAAGTCTGCTGATACCTGTTTCGGACAGTCTGTCAGCTCATGGACCGACCGCACTGTCAGGACCCCCGGTTACCCTGGATCGATGAGTGAGCGACTCCAGCCCGGGGACACCGCCCCCGCCTTCACCCTCCCGGACGCCGACGGCAACGAGGTCTCCCTGTCGGACCACAAGGGCCGCAAGGTCATCGTCTACTTCTACCCGGCCGCGCTGACCGCCGGCTGCACCAAGCAGGCCTGCGACTTCACCGACAACCTCGACGTCCTCGCCACCGCGGGCTACGACGTCATCGGCATCTCGCCGGACGCCCCCGAGAAGCTCGCGAAGTTCCGCGAGAAGGAGAACCTCCGGGTCACGCTGGCCGCGGACCCGGAGAAGTCGGTCATCGAGGCGTACGGCGCCTTCGGCGAGAAGAAGAACTACGGCAAGACCTACCTCGGCGTCATCCGCTCCACGGTGATCGTCGACGAGGAGGGCAAGGTCGAGCGCGCGTTGTACAACGTGCGGGCGACCGGCCACGTGGCCAAGATCATCAAGGATCTGGGCATCTGAGCGCATGCCCGGCCAGTAGCATGGCCGGGCATGACCGGGCGGCCGTGGTGGAATTGGCAGTCACGCTGGGTTTAGGTCCCAGTGGGGTAACTCCCGTGAGGGTTCGAGTCCCTCCGGCCGCACCAGCAACTCCCTCGGTCAGCCGAGCAGTTCCCGCACCACCGGCACCAGCGCCCGGAACGCCTCGCCCCGGTGGCTGATCGCGTTCTTCTCGGCGGGGGTCAGCTCCGCGCAGGTGCGCGTCTCGCCCTCCGGCTGGAGGATCGGGTCGTAGCCGAAGCCGCCCGTGCCCGCGGGGGCGTGGCGCAGCACCCCTCGCAGCTGCCCCTCGACGACGCGTTCCGTGCCGTCGGGCAGCGCCAGCGCCGCCGCGCACGCGAAGTGCGCCTGCCGGTGCTCGTCGGAGATGTCCGTGAGCTGGGCCAGCAGCAGGTCGAGGTTGGCCCGGTCGTCGCCGTGCCGGCCGGACCAGCGGGCGGAGAAGATGCCGGGTGCGCCGTTCAGCACGTCGACGCACAGGCCCGAGTCGTCGGCGACGGCGGGCAGACCGGTGGCGCGGGCGAGGGCGTGGGCCTTCAGCAGCGCGTTCTCGGCGAAGGTGACGCCGGTCTCCTTGACGTCGGGGATGTCGGGGTAGGCGTCCGCGCCGACGAGGTCGTGCGGGAGACCTGCGTCGGCGAGGATCGCCTTCAGTTCGGTGATCTTTCCGGCGTTGCGGGTGGCGAGGATCAGGCGGGTCATGGCGACCAGTATCCCGGCCCCGCGGCGCGGTTCCCTACGGCGTGCAGACCTTTGTCAGCTCGCCGGCCGCGTCGGTGACGGGGCTGATGTCGGGGGTCTCGTCGCCGTTCTCGATGGCCGTGCGGACGTTGGTGACGGCCTTCTCGAGGTCGCCGACCGCCTTGTCGACGTCGGCGTTGTCGGTCTTGTCGCCGATCTCGCCGAGGTTCTGCTCGATGGAGTCGAGGGACTCGGCGAGCTGGGTCGGGTCGTTCGCGGCGTTCTCCACGGCCTGCTGGAGGTCGGTGACGCTGTCCGCGATGGCGTCGGCGGTCTGCACACAGTCGAGTGCCTTGTCGACGGCGGCGCAGCCGGTCGTCAGCCCGGCGGTCAGCGCGATCGCCGCCACTGTGGCGGCGACGGCAGCGGTACGGCGTCGGCGGCGGCTCGCGGCCATGGAACGTCCCTCCCTCGGATCAGGCCCGGCGGGCCCGGTGACTGGCCGGGCGCACGGTGTCGAGCCGTGCGCCCGTATCTGTTCAGACGCGATGATGGTCGGCGCGGTTGCCCGCTCCGACCACCGGTTTTGGGGTTTTCTTTACCTGTCGGCGGCTGATTCCAGCGCGGCGCGCTGCAGGGCGGACAGTTCGCCGCAGCCCGCGACGGCCAGGTCGAGGAGGGCGTTGAGCTCCTCGCGGGCGAAGGGCTCGGCCTCAGCCGTTCCCTGGACCTCGACGAAGCGGCCGTCGCCGGTGCACACCACGTTCATGTCGGTCTCGGCACGCACGTCCTCCTCGTAGCAGAGGTCGAGGAGGGGGACCTGGCCGACGATGCCGACCGAGACCGCGCTGACGGTGCCCGTCAGGGGCTGCCGGCCGGCCTTGATCAGCTTCTTGGTCCGGGCCCAGGACACGGCGTCGGCGAGGGCGACGTACGCGCCGGTGATGGCGGCGGTGCGGGTGCCGCCGTCGGCCTGGAGGACGTCGCAGTCCAGCACGATGGTGTTCTCGCCGAGCGCCTTGTAGTCGATGACGGCGCGCAGCGAGCGGCCGATGAGGCGGGAGATCTCGTGGGTCCGGCCGCCGATCCTGCCCTTGACCGATTCGCGGTCGCCGCGGGTGTTGGTGGAGCGGGGCAGCATGGAGTACTCGGCGGTGACCCAGCCCTCGCCGCTGCCCTTGCGCCAGCGCGGGACGCCCTCGGTGACGGAGGCGGTGCAGAAGACCTTGGTGTCGCCGAAGGAGATGAGGACGGAGCCCTCGGCGTGCTTGCTCCAGCCGCGTTCGATGGTGACCGGGCGGAGCTGTTCGGGGGTGCGGCCGTCGATTCGAGACATGTGGTGAGCCTAGCCGCACACGCGGCAGGGGCCCCTTCGGGTGGCTGAAGGGGCCCCTGCCGGTGAACTCGGTCTCACATCATGTCTTCGATGTCGGCCGCGAGCGGGTCGGCGTCGGTGCCGATGACGACCTGGATGGCGGTGCCCATCTTCACGACACCGTGGGCGCCGGCGCCCTTGAGCGCGGCGTCGTCGACCAGCGAGGCGTCGGACACCTCGACGCGGAGGCGGGTGATGCAGCCCTCGACCTCTTCGATGTTGTCGATTCCACCGAGCCCGGCGACGATCTTCTCAGCCTTGCTGGCCATGTTCCTTCTCCCTGATCCGAACCGCTTTGACGCAGTAACCCACAGTTGGCCCAGCTTCGCGAGCGGTCATGCCGGACGTACCGAATGATGGCGTCACGACAGCGGGACCTTCCTCAACTGGTCTACACCAGCTGGGGTGCGGTCGCCAAACCCCGGTCCTCCCGGGAGGAGTCCGATGACTGCCGACAGCGCCGTCAGCCCCGCCCGCGCACGCTGGAACGGATTGTTCCAGGCCCTCCAGAAGATGGGCCGCAGCCTTCAGCTCCCGATCGCGGTGCTGCCGGCCGCGGGCATCCTCAACCGGCTGGGGCAGCCGGACGTGTTCGGGGACCAGGGGCTCGGCTGGACCGACGTCTCGCGGGTCATGGTCGGAGCGGGCGGGGCCCTGCTCGACGGCTCGCTGGGACTGCCGCTGCTGTTCTGCGTGGGTGTCGCGATCGGCATGGCGAAGAAGTCGGACGGGTCGACGGCGCTGGCGGCCGTGGCGGGCTTCCTCGTCTACTTCAATGTGCTGCGCCAGTTCCCGCAGGACTGCCCCGAGGGTTCCACGGCGGTGCCGATGGTCGGCTGCCAGGTGACCGACGGGACGGTGACGGCCTTCACCTACCAGAACCCGGGGGTGTTCGGCGGGATCGTGATGGGCCTGCTCACCGCGTACTTCTGGCAGCGCTTCCACCGCACGCGGCTGGTGGACTGGCTCGGCTTCTTCAACGGACGCCGGCTGGTGCCGATCATCATGGCGTTCGTGGCGATCGTCTTCGCCGCGCTGTGCCTGTGGATCTGGCCGCCGATCGGTGGCGCGCTGGAGAGCTTCAGCGACTGGATGAGCGACCTCGGCGCGTGGGGCGCGGGTGTCTTCGGGATCGCGAACCGGGCGCTGCTGGTGGTGGGCCTGCACCAGTTCCTGAACGTGCCCATCTGGTTCCAGTTCGGCACCTACACCAGGCCGGACGGCACGGTGGTGCACGGCGACATCAACATGTTCCTGGCCGGGGATCCGGACGCCGGCCAGTTCACCTCGGGCTTCTTCCCGATCATGATGTTCGCGCTGCCCGCCGCGGCGCTCGCCATCACGCACTGCGCGCGGCCGAGCCGTCGCAAGGAGGTAGGGGGCCTGATGCTGTCGGTGGCGCTGACGTCGTTCGTCACCGGCATCACCGAGCCGCTCGAGTACTCGTTCCTCTTCGTCGCGCCGGCCCTCTACGTGATCCACGCCGTGCTGACCGGAGTGTCGATGGCGGTGACCTGGGCGCTCGGCGTGCACGACGGGTTCAGCTTCTCCGCCGGCCTGATCGACTACGTCATCAACTGGAACCTGGCCACGAAACCGTGGGCGATCATCCCGATCGGACTGGCCTTCGCCGTCGTCTATTACGCGGTCTTCCGGTTCGCGATCACCAAGTTCGACCTGAGGACACCGGGTCGCGAAGCCGAGGAGGAAGTGGACGACGTGACGAGGGTTTGAGCCCCGGAAACGAGGGTTCCTTATGCGCCCTTCATCGTGCTAAAACAGGTCTACACCACTGGCGTGGTGTAGACCACCACTCCGATGGAGGAAGTATGAGCACCGCCACCACGTCGGCGGCCCCCGCAAAGAAGCGGGGATCAGGCCTGTTCCAGGGCCTGCAGAAGATCGGCCGCAGCCTTCAGCTCCCGATCGCCGTCCTGCCGGCGGCAGGCATCCTGCTCCGTCTCGGACAGCAGGACGTCCAGGACAAGCTGAACCTGCCCGACAAGGTCACGGCGGTCTTCGCCACGGCCGGTGGCGCGATCTTCGACAACCTGCCGATGCTGTTCTGCATCGGTGTCGCGATCGGCTTCGCCAAGAAGTCGGACGGTTCCACCGCCCTGGCCGCCCTGGTCGGCTTCCTGGTCTACAGCAATGTGCTCAAGGCGTTCCCGGTCACCGAGGCCAAGGTCCAAAACGGCGCGGACATCGCCGCGACGTACAACAACCCCGGTGTCCTCGGCGGCATCCTGATGGGTCTGCTGGCCGCCGTGCTGTGGCAGCGCTACCACCGCACGAAGCTGGTGGACTGGCTCGGCTTCTTCAACGGCCGCCGTCTGGTGCCGATCATCATGGCCTTCGTCGGCACCCTCATGGGCGTCTTCTTCGGTCTGGTCTGGGAGCCGATCGGTGACGGCATCTCCAACGTCGGTGAGTGGATCACCGGTCTCGGCGCCTTCGGTGCCGGCCTGTTCGGCCTGATCAACCGCGCGCTGATCCCGATCGGCATGCACCAGTTCGTGAACACCGTCTCCTGGTTCCAGATCGGCGACTTCACCAACGCCGCGGGCGAGGTCGTGCACGGCGACCTGAACCGCTTCTTCGCCGGTGACCCGGACGCCGGCCAGTTCATGTCGGGCTTCTTCCCGATCATGATGTTCGGCCTCCCCGCCGCCGCGATCGCCATCGCGCACGCCGCCCGCCCCGAGCGCCGCAAGGCCGTGATGGGCATGATGATCTCGCTGGCGCTGACCTCCTTCGTGACCGGTGTGACCGAGCCGATCGAATTCGCGTTCATGTTCATCGCCCCGATGCTGTACGTGATCCACGCGATCCTGACCGCCCTGTCCATGGCGATCACCTGGGCGCTGGGCGTCCACGCGGGCTTCACCTTCTCCGCGGGCTTCATCGACTACGCGCTGAACTGGAACCTCTCCACCAAGCCCTGGCTGATCATCCCGATCGGCCTGGTGTTCGCGGTCATCTACTACGTGCTGTTCCGCTTCGCCATCACCAAGTGGAACCTCCCCACCCCGGGCCGCGAGCCCGAGGAGGAGCTGGAGGACCTCACCAAGGCGTGAGTCCTGCGGCGCAGGTGACAACGGAAGGCCCCCGGAGCCCGTCGGCTCCGGGGGCCTTCCCGTGTCGGTGGCGTACGAGGACGGGGGTGCGGCCCTAGATCTCGTACGTCTTGCGGGGCACCGCCAGCTCCACCGCCCCGTCGAAGACCGAGCGGGCGTCGGCGAGGTTGACCTGCGGGTCGGTCCACGGGGGGATGTGGGTCAGGAGCAGGCGGCGGGCTCCCGCCCGCGCGGCCGTCTCACCCGCCTCGCGGCCGTTGAGGTGCAGGTCGGGGATGTTCTCCTTGCCGTGGGTGAAGGCGGCCTCGCACAGGAACAGATCGGCGTCCCGGGCGAGTTCGTCCAGCGCGGCGCTGACCCCGGTGTCCCCGGAGTACGTCAGGGTCCGGCCGCCGTGCTCGACCCGGATGCCGTACGCCTCCACGGGATGCGCCACCCGTTCGGTGTGCACCGTGAAGGGGCCGATCTCGAGGGTGGACGGCTTGACCGTGTGGAAATCGAAGACCTCGCTCATCGAGGAGGCCGAGGGGGTGTCGGCGTACGCTGTGGTCAGACGGTGCTCGGTGCCCTCGGGGCCGTAGACCGGGAGGGGCGCGCAGCGGCCGCCGTCGTGCCGGTAGTAGCGCGCCACGAAGTAGGCGAGCATGTCGATGCAGTGGTCGGCGTGCAGATGGCTGAGGAAGATCGCGTCGAGGTCGTAGAGACCGCAGTGGCGCTGCAACTCGCCGAGGGCGCCGTTGCCCATGTCGAGTAGCAGCCGGAAGCCGTCGGCCTCTACGAGGTAGCTCGAGCAGGCCGATTCCGCGGACGGGAACGACCCCGAGCAGCCGACGACGGTGAGCTTCATGAAGCAGAAACCTCCGCTGGCGGATGTGGAGAGTACGAGGGTCGTGCGGTGCGTCGAGCGTAAGGCGCAAAACCCACGGTCGCTCCTCCACCAAGGGCTGTTGTGGGCGAACTCACCTGTGCTGTCACCGGTTCGGCTGGACGCCGGGCGCACGGGGCGCGGGAGAGGGCGCGGCCTGGAGCGTGCGCCGGTAACGTCAGGGTATGGACACGTCCTGGTGGTTGGCGCTCGCGGCACTGGTGCTGCTCGTGCTCGTCGCCACGCTCGTCGACGGCTGGGGGCGGCAGCGCCCGCAGCACGGCCGGAACCGCCCGCCGGGACGCGCGCAGGAGCCCGCCGTACGGCCGCGGGCCGCGGAGATCTGGTGGGCGAACGTGCCCGGCGGCGACCGGCAGGACGGTGACGCGGGCACGAAGGACCGGCCGTGTCTGGTGCTGGCGGTGCACGGGCGGCGGGCCACGGTCGCGGGGATCACCAGCAAGTACCACGACGAGCGGGCCGGGGTGATCCCGCTGCCGCCCGGGTCGGTCGGCGACACCCAGGGGCGGGCGAGTTTCCTGGAGACCGACGAGCTGCGTGAGGTCGCGGTGTGGGACTTCCGGCGCCGGGTGGGGGTGGTGGACCCGGCCCTGTGGGACCAGGTCCGTCACCTCGCCACGTGAGGGGTCAGGCCCAGAGCTGACCGTGCAGCGTCTCGATGGCCTCTTCGGTGGTGGCCGCGGTGTAGACGCCGGTCGAGAGGTACTTCCAGCCGCCGTCCGCCACGACGAACACGATGTCGGCGCTCTCCCCGGCCTTGACGGCCTTCTTCCCGACACCGATCGCGGCGTGCAGGGCCGCGCCGGTGGAGACGCCCGCGAAGATGCCCTCCTGCTGGAGGAGTTCCCTGGTGCGGGTGACCGCGTCGGCCGAGCCGACCGAGAAGCGGCTGGTCAGGACGGAGGCGTCGTACAGCTCAGGGACGAAGCCCTCGTCGAGGTTGCGCAGTCCGTAGACCAGGTCGTCGTAGCGCGGCTCGGCGGCGACGATCCGGACGTCCGGCTTGTGCTCGCGCAGGTAGCGGCCGACGCCCATCAGGGTGCCGGTGGTGCCGAGACCGGCGACGAAGTGCGTGACGGACGGGAGGTCGGCGAGGATCTCCGGGCCGGTGGTCGCGTAGTGGGCGCCCGCGTTGTCCGGGTTGCCGTACTGGTAGAGCATCACCCAGTCCGGGTGCTGGGCCGCCAGCTCCTTCGCGACGCGCACGGCGGTGTTGGAGCCGCCCGCCGCCGGGGAGGAGATGATCTCGGCGCCCCACATGCCGAGCAGGTCCCGGCGCTCCTGCGAGGTGTTCTCGGGCATCACGCACACCATGCGGTAGCCCTTGAGCTTGGCCGCCATCGCGAGCGAGATGCCGGTGTTGCCGGAGGTCGGCTCCAGGATCGTGCAGCCCGGGGTCAGCCGGCCGTCCTTCTCCGCCTGCTCGATCATGTGCAGGGCGGGACGGTCCTTGACCGAGCCGGTCGGGTTGCGGTCCTCCAGCTTGGCCCAGATCCGGACGTCCGCGGAGGGCGAGAGCCGCGGCAGGCGCACCAGCGGGGTGTTGCCCACCGCGGCCAGCGGGGAGTCGTAACGCATCGGGGGTCAGGGCCTTCAGGCCATGCCGCCGGCCACGGCCGGCAGGATGGTGACGTTGTCGCCGTCGGCGAGCTTGGTGTTGATGCCGTCGAGGAAACGGACGTCCTCGTCGTTCAGGTAGACGTTGACGAAGCGGCGCAGCTGGTCGCCGTCGGCCGCGTCGACGAGGCGGGCGCGGATGCCGGCGTACCGGGTCTCCAGGTCGGCGAACAGCTCGGCAACGGTCTCACCACTGCCCTCCACCGCCTTCTGGCCGTCGGTGTACTGGCGGAGGATGGTCGGGATGCGGACCTCGATGGCCATGGCTCAGGGCTCCTGTCGGGAGTGGTCGGATCGGTGGGCGCGCGGCGGCGCGGCTGCAGCAGGTCGTGCGTGGTGGATCGCCGCCGCTCACGGCCGTACGGCGGCAGGGTGCGTCAACAGATGGCGCTGGCGAGCCTGCACAGGTCGACGTGCAGCCGCGCCACGAGCAGCGTGCCCGGCGTCTTCTCGCTCACGTCGTGGGAAACCATGGGCTCATCGTATCGATTCCTGGTCCGGGTTCTGGAATGTGATCTCACATACCGGATGAATTCTGACCGAATCCCGGGATCACGGGGCCGTGGTCAGTAGGCCTCCACGACCTTGACCTCCTCCTCGGTCACCTCGCCGTCGACGATGCGGAACGAGCGGAACTGGAAATCGCCGGCGTCGTCGGCGTCCGCGGTGGAGACCAGGACGTAGTGCGCGCCGGGCTCGTTCGCGTAGGAGATGTCGGTGCGCGACGGGTAGGCCTCGGTGGCCGTGTGGGAGTGGTAGATGATCACCGGCTCCTCGTCGCGGTCGTCCATCTCGCGGTAGAGCTTGAGGAGATCGCCGGAGTCGAACTCGTAGAAGGTGGGCGAGCGGGCCGCGTTCAGCATGGGGATGAAGCGTTCGGGGCGGTCCGAACCGGCCGGGCCCGCGACCACGCCGCACGCCTCGTCGGGATGGTCCGCGCGCGCGTGGGCGACGATCCGGTCGTGGAGCGCCTGGGTGAGGGTCAGCATGCGGGCAAGGATAAGCAGAAGGGCCGTCCCGTACCGATGGGTGGTACGGGACGGCCCATATGCCGGACGTCCTGAGCGGCGACGGCGGGGGCGCCGGAGGCGCTCCCCGCCGCGGGACGTCCCGGGCGTCGACGGCGGGGGCGCCGGAGGCGCTCCCCGCCGCGGGACGTCCCGGGCGTCGGTCAGCCGACCTTCTGGAACTGCGAGGTGCCGCGCTCGGCGATCTGCGGGTTGCGGGACTTCAGGACCCTCCACCCGATGCCCAGGGCGGCGGCCCAGCCGGCCATCACGTACAGGCAGACGCGGGCGTCGGCGTCGTAGGCGATGATGCCGGTCACGAACAGCAGGAACGCGATGGCGATGTACGAGCACTTCGCACCGCCCGGCGCCGGGAAGGACGAGGCGGGCAGACGGCCCGCGTCGACCGCGCGGCGGTACAGGACGTGGCTGATCAGGATCATCAGCCAGGTCCAGATGCCGGCGGCGGTGGCGATGGAGGTGACGTAGCCGAAGGCCTTCTCCGGGACGACGTAGTTCAGGATCACGCCGATGCCCATGAAGAGCACGGAGACGAGGATGCCGAAGGCGGGCGTCTTGGTGGACGACAGCTTCTTGAACGCCTTGGGGGCCTCGCCGCTCTCGGCCAGGTTCCGCAGCATGCGGCCCGTCGAGTACATGCCGGAGTTGCAGGAGGACAGCGCGGCGGTGAGCACGACGAAGTTGACGATGGCGGCGCCCGCCGGGATGCCGATCTGCGCGAAGGCCTCGACGAACGGGCTGACGCCCGGCGCGAACTCGGTCCACTTCACGACGCACAGGATGACGGTGAGGGCACCGACGTAGAACAGGGCGATGCGCCAGGGCAGCGTGTTGATCGCCTTGGGGAGGGTCTTCTCCGGGTCCTCGGACTCGCCGGCCGTGACACCGACCAGCTCGACGGCGAGGTAGGCGAACATGACGCCCTGCAGGGTCATCAGGGACGAGCCGATGCCCTTGGGGAAGAAGCCGTCGAAGGCCCAGAGGTTGGAGACCGCGGCCGTGTCACCGGCGCTGCTGAAGCCGAAGGTGAGCACACCCAGGCCGATCACGATCATGCCGATCAGGGCGGTGACCTTGACCATCGAGAACCAGAACTCCAGCTCGCCGAAGAGCTTGACGGAGATCAGGTTGACGCCGAACAGGATCACCAGGAAGACCAGTGCCGTCACCCATTGCGGGATGGACGGGAACCAGTAGTTGACGTAGATCGCGGCGGCCGTCAGCTCGGCCATGCCGGTGACCACCCACATCAGCCAGTAGGTCCAGCCGGTGAAGTAGCCGAAGAACGGTCCGAGGAACTCACGGGAGTACTCCGCGAACGAACCCGAGACGGGGCGGTACAGCAGGAGCTCACCGAGCGCCCGCATGATGAAGAAGATGATCACGCCCGCGAGGGCGTACATGAGGATGAGGCTGGGTCCGGCCTTGGCGATGTTCGCCCCGGCACCCAGGAACAGACCGACGCCGATGGCGCCGCCGATCGCGATCATCTGGACCTGGCGGCTGCCGAGCCCGCGCTCGTACCCCTCCTCGGGGGCGTCGCCGCCCACGGCCTCATTGCCGTCGTACTGCTTGTCGACCCGCGCTGAGGTCATGTGTGGTGCGCCTTTCTCCATATCCGATCCGAGCCAGTGACATGGCCTCGGATCGGGTTCCGATCCCCCCGGATAGGTGGAGCTCTGCCTGGCCGGCGATCCGCCGGCTCGGTGGCGCACCCGACGAGACAAGGGTGGTGTTCGCCGGGCGGTCGTGAAGATTTATCACGGCCGCAACATTGATCGCCGGAACGCCCTGTGGCGCACCGCACAGGAAGAAGCGGACAAAAGGCACCCAATGGCCGCAAAAACGACCGCACCCTTGATGCGATCGTTATTCGGATTTGAGCGTCCGCTGAGCGAACACTCGTCCGGGCATATCAGGGCAAAAGAGTGGAGACCAATGTCTCCTGGAGCCCGCCGAGCCACAGATAGGCCATCACCATCGGCTTGCGCGGGTCCTCGTCGGCCAGCCGGTACAGCAGCTCGGTGTCGTCCTCGTCGGTGATCTCCAGCCGGGAGCCGATGGCCAGGCGGAGGTCGTTGAGGGCGCCGAGCCACTGCTGGGACTGCTGGACGGTCAGCTCCAGCACCACTTTGCCGCCGTCGCCGGCGGCGGGCAGCTCGTCCAGCGAGCGGACCACCGCGAGGGCGTTCTCCCGCTTGCCGGCGCGCAGATCGTTCTCGGTGAAGCGGCGGAACTCGGCGGAGTGGGCCTTGCGCTCCTCGTCCTGGCCGGGCTGCTCGGGGTCGCTGTAGGCGTCCGGGAAGAGCCGCTTGAGCACCGGGTCGGACGGGGGCTCGCTGGGCCCCTCGGCGAACAGCTCGGCGAGCGGGTCGCCGCCCGCCTCCTCGCCGGGGCCGGGGCCGATCAGCTCCAGCAGCTGCACGGCCAGCGACCGGATGATGGAGATCTCGACGTCGTCGAGGGCGACGGCGGCGCCGCCGCCGGGGAGCGGTTCGAAGTGTCCTGACATGGAGGCGATCGCTACTTCCGGTCCTGCTGGAGGGTGGCCCACAGACCGTAGCCGTGCATGGCCTGCACGTCGCGTTCCATCTCCTCGCGACTGCCGCTGGAGACGACCGCCCGGCCCTTGTGGTGGACGTCGAGCATGAGCTTGGTGGCCTTGTCCTTGGAGTAGCCGAAGTACGTCTGGAAGACGTACGTCACATAGCTCATGAGGTTGACCGGGTCGTTGTGGACGATCGTCACCCACGGGACGTCCGGCTCGGGAACGGCAGAGACCTCCTCCGCCGACTCGGTGCGTTCGATCTCGATGGGAGCGGCTGACGTCACACGACCCATGCTGCCACCTCGGGGGGTCGGAAGCACAAACGGGCCGGGCGCGGACCGGGTCGCGCCGCCCCGGTACCTAAATCGTCAGACTGACGAAATGGGGGTACCCTTGGTTGCCATGAACACAGCGGACCTTGGGCTGCCGGTGGACGTGCCATCGACGGCGCTTTTCACGGACCAGTACGAGCTGACGATGCTCCAGGCCGCCCTGCGGGCCGGCACCGCCGAGCGGCGCAGCGTCTTCGAGGTCTTCACCCGGCGGCTGCCCGAGGGGCGCCGGTACGGCGTGCTGGCCGGCACCGGCCGGGTCCTGGACGCGGTGGAGAACTTCCGTTTCGACCCGGACGTCCTCGACTTCCTGCGCGAGCGGGACATCGTCGGCGAGGAGACCCTGCGGTGGCTCGCCGAGTACCGCTTCCGCGGCGACATCTGGGGCTACCCGGAGGGCGAGGTGTACTTCCCGGGCTCGCCGGTGATGCGGGTGGAGGGCAGCTTCGCCGAGTGCGTGCTGCTGGAGACGGTGATCCTTTCCATCCTCAACCACGACTCCGCCATCGCCGCGGCGGCCTCCCGGATGTCCTCGGCGGCGGGCGGCCGGCCGCTGATCGAGATGGGCGCGCGCCGCACCCACGAGCTGGCCGCCGTCGCCGCCTCGCGCGCCGCCTACATCGGCGGCTTCACCTCCACCTCCGACCTGGCCGCCGGCTTCCGCTACGGCATCCCCACGGTCGGCACGTCCGCGCACGCCTTCACCCTGCTGCACGACCGCGAGCGGGACGCCTTCCGGGCCCAGGTCGAGTCGATGGGCCGGGGCACCACCCTGCTGGTGGACACCTACGACGTCGCCGAGGCGGTCCGGGCCGCCGTGGAGGTCGCCGGGCCCGAGCTGGGCGCGGTACGGATCGACTCCGGCGATCTGCTGCTGGTCGCGCACCGGGTGCGGCAGCAGCTGGACGAACTGGGGGCCACCGGCACGAGGATCATCGTCACCTCGGACCTGGACGAATACGCCATCGCCTCGCTGGCGGCGGCGCCCGTGGACGCGTACGGCGTCGGCACCCAGCTCGTCACCGGCTCCGGGCACCCGACCTGCTCCATGGTCTACAAGCTGGTCGCCCGTGCCGAGTCCACCGACCCGTCGGCGCCGCTGGTGGCGGTGGCGAAACGATCCACCGGGGGCAAGACCTCCATCGGGGGCCGCAAGTGGGCCGCGCGCCGGCCGGACGAGCGGGGCGAGACGGAGGCGGAGGTGGTCGGCACCGGGCCGGTACCGGCCGGGCTCGTCGACCGGCAGCTGCTGGTCGAGCTGGTCAAGGGCGGCGAGGTGGTCGCCCGGGAACCGCTGGACGCCGCCCGCGACCGGCACATCGCGGCCCGCGCCGCCCTGCCGCTCTCGGCGACACAGCTGTCCCGGGGGGAACCGGTGCTTCCGACCGAGTACGTGATCGACGAAGACGACTAGCGCCGGCCGCTCAGAAGGGCGGTGGGTGGGGCGCGCGGCGCGCGCCGGTCCGTGCCCCCTCCCGCACGGCCTCCGAAGTCTCTAGGCTCGGAGGTTCAGGTTTCGACAACGCCCGGGCGGCCGCGCTCCTCGGCACCGACCCGAAGACCCCACAGCCGAAGGACACCGACCATGCGCCGCGCCTTGATCGTCGTAGACGTGCAGAACGACTTCTGCGAGGGAGGCAGCCTCCCGGTGGCCGGAGGCGCCGACGTGGCCGCCGCGATCACCGAGCTGATCGGGCAGGCCCCCGCCGGGTACCGGCACGTCGTGGCCACCCGCGACCTGCACATCGCACCCGGCGGCCACTTCGCCGACAACCCCGACTTCGTCCGCTCCTGGCCCGCGCACTGCGTCGCCGGCACGGAGGGGGTCGGCTTCCACCCGAACTTCGCCCCGGCCGTCGCCTCCGGATCGGTGGACGCCGTCTTCGACAAGGGGGCGTACTCGGCGGCCTACAGCGGCTTCGAGGGCGCCGAGGAGAACGGTGTCACGCTGGCCGACTGGCTCAGGGCGCGGGAGATCGACGAGGTCGACGTGGTCGGCATCGCGACCGACCACTGCGTACGGGCCACCGCGCTGGACGCCGCACGCGAGGGCTTCCGTACGCAGGTGCTGCTCGACCTCACCGCCGGGGTGTCCCAGGAGACCACCGAGCGGGCGCTGGAGGAGCTGCGGGCGGCGGGCGTGGAGCTGTCGGGCAAGCCCGTCGTGCAGTAGCCGTCGGACGGCCGGCCGCCGCACGGCCGGCGAATCGGGCCGGCCGGTCTAGGCCGGCGCGGCCGGGCGTCTGAGCAGGGCCTTGATGGGGTGCCACAGCTCCATGGGCCAGACGTCGCTGTCCGGAGCCGTGCGCCATATCAGGCCGTCGGGGTGGTGCAGGACCGCCGTGATCTCGTCCGGCGAGGGCGGGGCGGCGTTGCCCCTCAGGTAGACCGCGCGCAGGCCGAGATTACGCAGCCTGGTCAGCGCCCGCGCCCGGTTCTGGGCGTGGACGAGGACACGCACTCCGGCGGGCCCGTCGGCGGCGGGGCTGGGCAGATTCAGCGCCACCACCACCGTGCCGTTCGGCAGCTTGCAGAAACCTCCTGCGGCCATGCGGTCACACCCCCGTGTCAGCCGGTGTCAATAAGAGAACCACAGGACGCACCTAAACACGGATCGGCGGTGACCCGCCAGGGGGTCACCGCCGATCATGCTTTGACCTGCGAAGATGCGGATTACCTACCCGCGGGGCCGACCTCCAGCTCGATCGTCGAGCCGTTCTTGGCCTCCTCGACAATCTTGATCTTCGTGTTGGTGTCAGTGATCTTGACACCGCCGGTCGGGTTCGACTCGTCGTAGTAGGTGTTCGTGCGGTCGTTGAAGACCGAGACACCCTTCGAGCCCGGGATGTACTTCGCCACGTCCGCCTTGTGCAGCGTCATGCCGTCCGTCCGGAACGTGCTGAACGGGGCGTCGTAGCTCTGGATCCGGTTGCGCATCAGCGTGCCGTCGGCCCACTTCAGCGCGGTCGGGTGCGAGTCGATCGGCAGGACCAGACCGGTGCCCGGGTGCTCGCTGGTGTTGTTGTCCGCCTGCGAGGTGTCCCACTTCCAGATCAGCAGGCCGTTCTGGTACGCGTAGTGCTCCACCCAGTCCGGGCGCTGCGTGAAACCGAAGTTGTACGGGCCGGACTTCAGGGTCTCGTCGTACGACACGTACTGCCGGTTCTCGGCGATGTAGTACTGCGCGTAGTCCTTGGTGAAGGACGCGCCGACGCGGGAGAAGCCGGTGGCGGTCCAAGCGGCGTCCGCGCTCTCGGCGTTGTCGGCGAAGACGGTGGCGCCGTCCGCGGTGACCGTGATGGCGTCGGCCGTGAAGCCCTTCTGGGCCACGCCGCCGTCGGTCTGGTAGCGGAAGCGCAGGCCGATCTTCTGGCCGGCGTAGGCGTCGAGCGAGTACGCGAGCTTCTGGTAGCCCTCGATCGTGCCGTGCAGGGCGGGCTTGTCGCTGCCGTCGCGCGGGATGGCCTGGCCGTCCACGGTGCCGTCGAGGGCGGTCCAGTTGGCGCCGCCGTCGGTGGACACCTCGGTGTAGAGGTAGTCGTAGTTGGCCTCGATGTCGTACCAGCCGTCGAAGGTCAGGTCGGCGGACGACTTGCCGGTCAGGTCGACCGAGCGCGTCAGCGTGTTCCTGAGGTTGTCACCGCTGCCGCTCCACCACTGGGTCTGGCCCTCGGCGGGGGTGATGATCTCGGTGGTGACGGCCTTCTTCGGGAGCGTGACGACCAGCGCCTGCTTGTGCTTGGTGTTGTACTCGGACACACCCAGCTTGTGCCAGGAATTGACGCCCGCCTTGGCGGTGTCGTAGTTCAGCCACCCGAGCTGGAGCTTGTCCCAGGCGGTCATGTCGCCGGGGAGGTTGCCGATCTCGTTCTTGCCGGTGCCGAGCCACGAACCGGACGACATCAGCGTCCAGAAGCCGGTGGAGTTCTCGCCGCCGTTGGTGTCGTAGTGGTCCGGCAGACCGAGGTCGTGGCCGTACTCGTGGGCGTAGACGCCGAGTCCGCCGTTCTCCGGCTGGACCGTGTAGTCGCCGACCCAGATGCCGGTGGAGCCGATCTGCGCGCCGCCGAGCTTGTTCTGGTCGGGGCCGGTGGCGCCGGCGTCGCTGCCGAAGGCGTACCAGCGGTGGGCCCAGATCGCGTCGGTGCCCTGCGCTCCGCCGCCCGCGGACTCGTCCTCGCCGGCGTGCACGACCTGGAAGTGGTCGATGTAGCCGTCGGGCTCGTTGAAGTCGCCGTCGCCGTCGAAGTCGTAGCGGTCCCACTCGTCGAACCGGGCGGCGTCCGCCTTGATCTGGGCGTCGGTGCGGCCGGCCGCCTTCTGCTGGGCGACCCAGGCGTTCAGACCGTCGCTGACGACGTTCCACACGCTCGGGCAGTTGGTGTCACCGCAGGCGTTGTTGCCGTACCGGGCCTCGTTGTAGGGGACCTTGACCCAGTCGGAGACCTCGCCCTCGACCGAGTAGCGGCCGGAGGACTGCTTCTCGTAGTACGTCTTGACCGAGTCGACGCCCTTGCCGGAACCGAAGTACAGGTCCTCGAAGTGCTGCTGGTCGTAGTCGGCCTGCCAGGCGGTGGAGTTGTCCTTCTTGCGGTCCGGCTTGGCGATCTGGTTGTGCAGCGGACCCGCGGTCCCGCCGTAACGGGGGTCGGTCTTGTCGCCGAACTCGACCAGGATGGTGAAGATCTTGTCGGTCTTCTCCCGGCCGAGCTCGACGTACTTGGAGTCGCCCTTCTTGCTCTTGAGCTGGACGACCTTGGAGCCCTCGCGGTTCTTGACCGAGGCCTGGCCGGATATGACCTGCTCCAGGGCCTCCTCACGCTGGGCATCCTGGGTCCTGCTCAGCGGGCCTTCGAGGTCGTGCGCGTGATTGTCCTTCGCCGACTGCGGGTCGTGGCGGTCCACGGCCTCCGGTCGGAGCGGTACGTCCGCCTGCGCAACGCCGGCGGCGGAGAGCGTGGCGGTGGCCGCGGCGAGTGCGACGGCCGCGGCCGCGGCTCTGAACGTCCAGGGTCTGCTGGTCACTTGAGTTCCTCCCCAGCGTCCGTGTGCGCGGATGGGGGGTCAGAAGCCGTGCTGGTTTCCGCACACACGTGATCGACGCGTGTAGTCAAGTGACGACATTTGACTAGAGGTTCGGGAGAAAAGACAGACCTTGACTTGAGCAGGACAAGTGCACTATGCGGAGACGGAGCGTCGCTCAGCGAACGACGCGGATCGCCCACCGGGCGCGCGCGACCGTCCGCCCGTCGGACCGCATGAATCGATGCGCCCCCCGTGCATCGGCACTGTTGGTCAGGTCACGCTTACTGTTCGTTCCCGTCGGGCATGCACGCGAATAGATTCTGTTCGCACCCTCCCCGGAGCGAGAGACACACGGGGAGAGACCACCCCCATCTTCGAGGACTCGATTGCCATGCCTCGTCCGACTGCCGCACAGCTCGCCTACGGTTCACTGACCGTGATCGCATCCACGTTCGCCATGCTGCTGCTGTCACAGACGACGTCGGGCGCGGGGATCGCGGTCATCGCCGTCACGGCGCTCGCCCTCGGGCTGCTCGTCGCCATGACGGTACCCATGCCGAGGCGCACGCCGACCGTCGTACGGCGCTCCGCCCCGGCCGACCGCGTGGCGACCCCGCTCCCGGCCACCGCGCCCGAACCGGTGCGGGAGGCGACGGCCTCCTGACCCGGCGGGACCGGCCGGACACAGCGCAGACGCCGAGCGGGCCTGCCGCGCACCCGAGGTGGCGGCAGACCCGCTCGGCGTCGTCCGGGCCGGCCGCGGCCGGCCCGTCAGGTGGCGCTGACCACCACCGTCTTGGCCGCCTTGTCGTGCAGGCCCTGCTTGTAGGGCTTGTCGAAGAAGCTCCAGCCGCCGCAGATCACCGTCCACACACAGGCGCAGCAGAACGCGAACGGGATCCACAGCACCGCCGCGCGGATCAGCGAGGTCTGCACCGACGGCGTGGCGCCGTTCTCGAGGTTGGCCACCCGCATGCCGAGCCACTTCTTGCCCAGCGTCTGACCCCACTTGCCGATCATGAAGGTGTCGTACGCGATGAAGAGGACGGCGGCGATCACCGACTGGCCCAGGGACCTGCCGACCTCCATCTCCTCGGCGCCCACCGCGTACTCGTCCACGTTGAAGGCCAGGGTGAGCAGCCAGACGACGACGCCGACCAGGATCATGTCGATGATGCGGGCCAGGGTGCGCTTGCCGCTGTCGGCGAGCGGGGGCATGCCGGCCAGCGGATCGGCGGGGCCTCCCCCGTACGGGTCACCGCCGTAGGGGCCGCCTCCGTAGGGGGGCGGCTGGCCGCCGCCGTACGGGGGCTGCCCGCCGGGCGGAGGTTGCTGACCGCCCGGGGGCGAGTCGTACGGCGAGCCGGCCCCCTCGCCGGGCGGGGGCTGCTTCTTGAACGGGTCGTCCTCCGGCGGCTGCCCGCCGGAACCGGGGGGCGGTTCGGTGCTCATGGCCCGAGTGGAACCCGAACACTCCCCGCGCGCATCCGGCGAGCCGCCGTCCGGGGTACGGAACTACCAGGTCAGCGCAACTGCCGGGGCGGCACCCTGATCGACCGTCAGCCCGCGACGAACGTGTGTGCGGCCTTGTCGTGCCAGCACTGCCGCCACGGCTTGTCGAACAGGCACCACAGCACACCGACGACTCCGACGCAGAGCAGACCGGGAACGCTGAAGACGAGCCAGCGGCGTACGGCCGCACCGAAGGACGGGGGCTCGTGCCCCTCGATGTCCCGTACCTCCAGGCCGAACAGCCGCTTGCCCGCGGTGCGGCCCCACTTGGCCGTCGGCAGCGCCTCGTACAGCACACCGGACAGCAGCAGGACGGCGAGGATGACGCCCAGATACACCGAGGTCGTGCCGTCGAGCAGCCAGACGGTGACCGTGCGGCCGGAGAGCTCGGCCTCCTCGATCTTCGCCTGGACATGGTCCAGGGCCTTCGTCCCGAGCGGTACGGCGGCGAGCGCGGTGACGGCGCCGACGACCACGGTGTCGACCAGCCGGGCGGCCAGGCGCTTGCCGAGCGC
The DNA here is from genome assembly GCF_003261055.1 of Streptomyces cadmiisoli. Classification (NCBI taxonomy): domain Bacteria; kingdom Bacillati; phylum Actinomycetota; class Actinomycetes; order Kitasatosporales; family Streptomycetaceae; genus Streptomyces; species Streptomyces cadmiisoli. The sequence goes on along the minus strand of NZ_CP030073.1, from coordinate 5,521,153 downwards.
CGCGGGCCGCGCCGCCGCCTGTCGCCGGGCGGCGGCCTGGAACGGGTCGTCCTTCGGCGGCTTCCACGGCGTGACCGGCGGGTCGTCGGGGCCGGCCAGCCGGTGGACCTGCTGCGCCCAGGACGACTGCCCGCCGCCGGGACCGCGGGTCACCGGGGTGCCGCCGGCCGGGTCGGGGGCCTGCTGGGGCACGCCGGGAGGCGCGGTCCACTGCGGTGCGGGCTGGTGGACCGGACCGGCGGGCGCGGACTGCGGGGCCGCGGTGGCCGCCTGGCCCCCGGGCTGCGCCGCCTGTGCCACCGGGGCGGCCTGGGCCGCCGCCGCGCGGGCCGCGGCCGCCTTGCCGGCGCCGAATCCGGGGCCTCCCGAGCCGGCCGGGGCCCCGGCGGACGCCGCCGGCTCCTGCGTGCCCGGGGTCCCGGGACGCGCGCCGCCCTGCTGAGGTGTGCGCGGGGTGAGCGCGCGGAAGGTCATGGTGCCCTCGTCCTCGGCGGTGCCGCGCGCCGCGCCCGCACCGGCGTCCTGGCCCGGGGACCTGGGGGCCGGGCGGCGGAAGACGAAGGTGCCGTCGGGGGCGGCGGCGCCGGGGCCCGCGTCGGCGTCCGGGGCGGCGGGCGGGATCGTCGCCGTGCCGTCCGTACGGGCGGAACGGCCCTCCGGCGGCGCCGGGGCCTCCGCGGCCACGCGCGGGTCGGCGCCCTGCGGAGCGCCCCAGGACACGCGCTGGTCCTGCTCGCCGCCGAAGCCGGACTGGCGGGCGCGGTCGGCGCCCCACGCGGAGGCGGGCTCGGGCCGGCTGCCGTGCTGGGCGTCGGCGGGGGCGGCCCGGGGCCGCGGTTCGGGGTCCTCGTCGAAGAAGTGCGGCCCGGTCTCCTCGACGGCCGGCGGCGCGGGGCGCACACCGGGCGGCGGTGCGAGCGATTCTCCGGCGGCCGGGGCCGGCCGGCTGGTGCCCGGTACCCAGGCGGCGCCGTTCCAGTACCGGACATATCCGGGAATGGAGGGGTCCGGGTAATAGCCCTCGCGGGGCCTGTCGTCGCCGGGTGCCGGGGTTGGGGCGCTCATGTCCGTCGTCCCGTATCTGCTCGGGGGTGTGATGGGGGCCTCCACATCTATCAGACCCGCTGGGCCCGCACCGCCCGTCCCGCGGGACCCACCCCTTTCGAGCACGGTTGTGCTATCTCCGCGAAAGAAGTCCGGGGAACCCGCGTAATGCTTCCTGCCACGCCCGCTCTCCACTCGTACGGGCCCGCCCACCGGGTCCGTACCGGCCCGTGCAGAGAGGAAGAACGCCATGGACACCGTGGTAGAGCGGGAGCTGGAGATCAGGCTCGTCCTGTCGCCCGAGCGGAGCATCCCGGTCCCGGCCCGGCTCGGCTACCGGAGCGCCGACCCGTACGCCGTGCACATCACCTTCCACATCAACTCCGAGCACCCCGTCCGGTGGACGTTCGCCCGCGAGCTGCTGGTGGAGGGGGTGTTCCGGCCGTGCGGCCACGGGGACGTGCGGGTGTGGCCGACGAAGACGCACGGGCGCAGCGTCGTGCTGATGGCGCTGAGCTCACCCGACGGGGAGGCCCTGCTCCAGGTCCCCGCGGCGCAGTTGTCGGCCTGGCTGGAGCGCACGCTGCGGGCGGTGCCCCCGGGGAGCGAGGGCGAGCAGCTCGGTTTGGACGACGGTCTGGCCGAGCTGCTCGCCCAGTGAGGGGCGGGCGTCAGAACAGCTTGCCCGGGTTGAGGATGCCGAGCGGGTCGAAGACCTGCTTGACCGCCCGCTGCATCTCCACGCCGACCGGGCCGATCTCGCGCGCCAGCCATTCCTTCTTCAGCACACCCACACCGTGCTCGCCGGTGATGGTGCCGCCGAGTTCCAGGCCGAGGGCCATGATCTCGTCGAAGGACTCGCGGGCGCGCCGGGACTCGTCGGGGTCCTGGGCGTCGAAGCAGACCGTCGGGTGCGTGTTGCCGTCGCCCGCGTGGGCGACCACGCCGATGGTGAGGCCGTGCTTGTCGGCGATGCGCTCGACGCCTTCGAGGAGTTCGCCGAGCCGGGAGCGGGGCACGCACACGTCGTCGATCATCGTGGTGCCCTTGACGGCCTCCAGCGCGGTGAGCGACAACCGCCGCGCCTTGAGGAGGAGTTCCGACTCGGCCGCGTCGTCGGCCGGCACGACCTGGGTCGCGCCGGCGGCCTCGCACAGCTCGCCGAGGGCGGCGAGGTCGGCGGCCGGGTCCGGGGTGTCGAAGGCGGCGAGGAGCAGCGCCTCGGTGCTCTCCGGCAGCCCCATGTGCGCCATGTCGTTGACCGCCCGGACGGTGGTGCGGTCCATCAGTTCGAGGAGGGACGGCACGTGCCCGCCGGCCATGATCCGGCAGACCGCGTCGCAGGCCGCGGCCCCGGAGGCGAACTCGGCGGCCAGCACCAGTTGCTGCGGCGGCCGCGGCTTGAGGGCGAGGATCGCCCGTACGACGATGCCGAGCGAGCCCTCGGAGCCCACGAACAGCCGGGTGAGGTCGTAGCCGGCGACACCCTTGGCGGTGCGCCGGCCGGTGGACATCAGCCGGCCGTCGGCCAGCACGACATCGAGGCCGAGCACGTACTCGGCGGTCACCCCGTACTTCACGCAGCACAGCCCGCCGGAGGCGGTGCCGATGTTCCCTCCGATGGTGCACATCTCCCAACTGGAGGGGTCGGGAGGGTAGTACAGGCCGTGCTCGCCGACCGCGCGGGACAGGACGGCGTTGACGACGCCCGGTTCGACGACGGCGATGCGGTCGACCGGGTTGATCTCCAGGATCCGGTCCATCTTGGTCAGGGACAGCACGACGCAGCCGTCGGAGGCGTTGGCCCCGCCCGACAGGCCGGTGCGCGCGCCCTGCGGGACGACCGGTACGCGCAGCTCGGAGGCGGTGCGCATGACGTGCTGGACCTGTTCCACGGTGCGCGGCAGCACGACCACGGCCGGTACGCCGGCCGGGCAGAAGCTCGCCATGTCGTTGGCGTAGGAGGCGGTGACGTCGGGGTCGGTCAGGACGGCCTCGGCCGGCAGGCCCGCGAGCAGCCGGTCCGTGAGGTTGCCCTGCGCTTCGTCGGGAGGGGCTTGGATACGGCTCATGATCACAGCGTGTCACCCGGGGCCATCGGTGTGAACCCCGTCGGCGGCACCCTTCACGTGCCGGGATGTGGTCCTCGCGCTGACGCACAGTGTCCGGCATGAAGACCGTCATGACCGAGGAGAGCCAGGAGCGGGACAAGGACGGGAACGAGGACGGAGGACGTACCCCGCGGCGGCGTTCCCGGCTCGTCGCGGGCGTCGTGCTCGGCGCGCTCGCGGGATGCCTGGCCGTCGGCGCGGCGCTGATGCTGCTGCCTCCCGAGCGGCCGGAGGTCCGCCCCCGCCCCGGGCCGCGCCCGCAGGCACCGGCCCTGACCACGGTCACCCACGGTGTGCCGGCCGCGCTGCCCGATCTGGTGGCGCTGATCGGCGACCGCACGGCACGGGTGCGGGCCCGGCCCCAGGACGCCGGGTCGTGGGCGGTGCTGGGCTCGGCGTACGTGGAGCAGGGGCGGCGGACCGCCGACACCGCGTACTACCCGAAGGCCGAGCACGCGCTGCGCACATCGCTGAAGGTGCGGCCGAACGGGAACCTCGACGCGTTGAGCGGGATGGCGGCGCTGGCGAGCGCGCGCCGCGACTTCCCCGCGGCGCGCACGTGGGCCGAGGCCGCGCTGAAGGTGGACGCCGGGCGGTGGACGACGTATCCGCTGCTGATCGACGCGTACACCGGCGTCGGCGACTACAAGGCGTCACGACTGACGCTGGAGAAGCTCCAGAAGCTGCACTCCGGTCCGGCGGTCATGGCCCGCGCCGCCGCCGTGTACTGGGACCGCGGCTGGCGCGAGGACGCGGCGGCCAGCCTGTCGGACGCGGCGGCCGCCGCCCGTACGCCCGCCGAGCGGGCGGGATGGCTGGAGCGGTCGGGGCAGCTCGCCTGGGAACGCGGGGACCTCCGGGTGGCGCTGCGCTACTTCGACCGGGCACTGCGGCTCGATCCCGATCTGCGGGCCGCGCAGGCCGGGCAGGGCCGGACGCTGGCGGCGCTGGGGCGCACCACGGAGGCGCTGGACGCGTACCGGACGGCGCTCGACAAGCAGCCGTCGCCGCAGTTCGCCCTGGAGTTGGGCGAGCTGTACGAGTCGCTGGGGCTGGAGCAGGCCGCGGGGGTGCAGTACGACCTGCTGCGGACGCAGGTGGACAGCGCCACGGAGGGCGGGGTCGACGAGTCGCTGCTGCTCGGGCGGTTCGAGGCCGACCACGGGGACCCGGAGGCTGCCGTCGAGCGGCTGCGGGCCGAGTGGGGGCACCAGCCGGGGATCGCGGTGGCCGACGCGCTGGGGTGGGCGCTGTACCGGACGGGTGAGTACGAGGAGGCGCTGGAGTTCGCGAAGCGGGCGACGGACAAGGACCACGGCGGCGGTGTGCGCAGCGCGTCGTACGCCTACCACCTGGGGATGATCGAGCTGGCGCTGGAGCGGCACGGGCCGGCCCGCCGGCATCTCCAGGAGGCGCTGCGGATCAATCCGCAGTTCTCCCCGCTGCACGCGCCGGCGGCCGAGGACGCGTTGCGGGACCTGGGGGAGCCGCCGGAGGAAGGCGTGCCGGAGGGCGCGGAATGGGGATGAGCCGGGCACGGCGCGCGCCCGCCGCGACGGCCTGACGGCGTCGCGGCGGGTGCGGGGAACCCCCGGCGGGCGTCCCGCCGGGGGTTCCGGGCGTTCTAGAGGTTGCCGCGGCGTTCCTGTTCCCGCTCGATCGCCTCGAACAGGGCCTTGAAGTTGCCCTTGCCGAAGCCCATCGAGCCATGGCGCTCGATGATCTCGAAGAAGACGGTCGGGCGGTCCTGGACCGGCTTGGTGAAGATCTGCAGCAGGTAGCCGTCCTCGTCGCGGTCCGCGAGGATCTTCAGCTCGCGCAGGGTGTCCACGGGCACGCGGGTCTCGCCCACCCACTCCCCCAGCGTGTCGTAGTACGAGTCGGGGGTGTCCAGGAACTGCACGCCGGCCGCCCGCATGGTGCGGACCGTGCGGACGATGTCGTTGGTGTTGAGCGCGATGTGCTGCACGCCCGCGCCGCCGTAGAACTCCAGGTACTCGTCGATCTGCGACTTCTTCTTGGCGACGGCGGGCTCGTTGATCGGGAACTTGACCTTCAGCGTGCCGTCGGCCACCACCTTGGACATCAGCGCGCTGTACTCGGTCGCGATGTCGTCGCCCACGAACTCCTTCATGTTCGTGAAGCCCATGACCTTGTTGTAGAAGCCGACCCACTCGTTCATCCGGCCGAGCTCGACGTTGCCGACGCAGTGGTCGATGGCCTGGAAGGTGCGCTGGGCGGGCGGTTCGACGATCGGCGAGGCGGCGACGAAGCCGGGCAGGTAGGGGCCGTCGTAGCCGGAGCGCTCGACCAGGGTGTGGCGGGTCTTGCCGTAGGTGGCGATCGCGGCCAGCACCACGGTGCCGTGCTCGTCCTTCATCTCGTACGGCTCGGCGACCGAGCGGGCGCCCTGCTCGACGGCGTACGCGTGGGCGGCGCGCGCGTCGGGCACCTCGATCGCGAGGTCGACGACGCCGTCGCCGTGCTCGGCCACATGCTCGGCGAGGAAGTGGCCCCAGTCGGTGGCGGGCTTGATCACCGAGGTGAAGACGAAGCGGGCGGAGCCGTTCTCCAGGACGTAGGCGGCGGTCTCACGGCTGCCGTTCTCCGGTCCGGAGTACGCGACCAGCCGCATGCCGAAGGCGGTGGAGTAGTAGTGCGCCGCCTGCTTGGCGTTGCCCACGGCGAACACGACCGCGTCCATCCCCTTGACCGGGAAGGGGTCGGCCTGCCGTGCGGTGTCGGGAGCGTGGTCTGTGGTCTGCGTCATGGCCGCAGCGTCTCCCGGTGCCGCAAGGTGCGCAATAGTTTGCGTATTCGCTGGACAATGTGACCAGTGGAATGCCCGAGAGGGCGAGCGTTGTGTACAGGATGACCAGCCGGGAGGCCCGCCATGGCGATCGATCATCTGGACGGCCGCATCATCGTGCTGCTGGCCCGCGAACCACGGATCGGCGTCCTGGAGATGTCGCGGCGGCTGGGCGTCGCGCGGGGCACCGTACAGGCCCGGCTGGACCGGCTTCAGTCGAACGGAGTCATCCGCGGGTTCGGCCCGCAGGTGGACCCGGCGGCCCTGGGATATCCAGTCACCGCGTTCGCCACACTGCAGATCCGGCAGGGCCAAGGACCCGATGTACGGGCCCATTTGGCGACCGTCCCCGAGGTGCTGGAGCTGCACACCACCACCGGCAGCGGCGACATGCTGTGCCGGCTGGTGGCCCGCTCCAATGCCGATCTTCAACGTGTGATCGACCGGGTCGTCGGTTTTGATGGCATCGTCCGGGCCGCCACGGCGATCGTGATGGAGAACCCCGTGCCGCTGCGGATCATCCCGCTGGTCGAGCAGGCGGCAGGACCGGGGACCGGCGACCGACGGGAGTGACCGAGGCCGAGGGGTGATGTCGGGTGAGCTTCTGGCAGTACCTCGTCAGCAGTCGTGAGCAACTGCTCACCGATGCCTACCAGCACGCCAGCGCCGTCTTCCAGTGCATGGTGGTCGCGACCGCGCTGGGTGTGCTGATCGGTGTCGTCACCTACCGCTCCGAGTGGGCGGGCAACCTCGCCACCATGACCACCTCCACCATCCTGACCATCCCGTCGCTCGCGATGATCGGTCTGCTGATCCCGATCGTCGGGCTCGGCGTGGCGCCGACGGTGGTCGCTCTGACCCTGTACGGACTGCTGCCGATCGTGCGGAACTCGATCGTGGGGCTGCGCGGGGTGGAACCCGCCCTGGTGGACGCGGCCACCGGCATCGGAATGTCCCGGCCGATGCGGCTGGCCCGGGTCGAGCTGCCGCTGGCCTGGCCGCCGATCCTGACCGGCATCCGGGTCGCGACCCAGATGCTGATGGGCATCGCGGCCATCGCCGCCTACGCCTCCGGCCCCGGCCTCGGCAATCTGATCTTCCGCGGACTCGCCTCCCTGGGCAGCAAGAACGCGCTCAACCAGGTGCTCGCGGGCACGGTCGCGATCATCATCCTGGCGCTGCTGTTCGACGCCGCACTCGTCCTCGTCGGACGGCTGACCATCCCGAGGGGGATCCGTGCCTGAGACGTCCGCCACCGGGGCCACGATCGAGCTGGAGAGCCTCACCAAGCGGTACCCGAACAGCGCGGCCCCGGCCGTCGACAGCGTCAACATGCACATCAAGGCCGGCGAGACGGTCGTCTTCGTCGGCCCGTCCGGATGCGGCAAGTCGACGACCCTCAAGATGATCAACAGGTTGATCGAGCCGACCGGCGGGCGCATCCGGATCGGCGGCGAGGACGTGACCGACATCGACCCGGTCCGGCTGCGCCGCAGCGTCGGCTACGCCATCCAGGCGTCCGGTCTCTTCCCGCACATGACGGTGGCGCAGAACATCGCGCTCGTCCCGAGGATGCTCGGCTGGGCCAAGGCGCGGATCCGCGAGCGGGTCGAGGAGATGCTCGACCTGGTCGGGCTGGACCCCGGCGAGTTCCACGGCCGCTATCCGCGCCAGCTCTCCGGCGGCCAGCAGCAGCGCGTCGGCGTGGCCCGGGCGCTGGCCGCCGACCCGCCGGTCCTGCTGATGGACGAGCCGTTCGGCGCGGTGGACCCGATCACCCGGGACCACCTCCAGGACGAGCTGATCCGGCTCCAGCACGAACTGCACAAGACGATCGTCTTCGTCACGCACGACTTCGACGAGGCGATCAAGCTGGGCGACCGGATCGCGGTGCTGCGCGAGCGTTCGCGGATCGCGCAGTTCGACACCCCCGAGGCGATCCTCACCAACCCGGCGGACGACTTCGTCTCCGGCTTCGTCGGCGCCGGCGCGGCGCTGAAGCGGCTGAACCTGACCCGCGTACGGGACGTGGAGATCACCGAGTATCCGACGGTCGGCGTCGACGACCCGCTCCAGACCTTCTTCAACCGGCTCCGCTCCAGCGGCACCAACGAGATCCTGCTGCTCGACCGGCGGGGCCGCCCGTACAAGTGGCTGCGCCGCGGCGACCTGATGCGGGCCAAGGGCTCCCTGGCGCGGGCGGGCACGCTCGTGCACGACACGGTGACCCGCGACGCCACCCTGCGGGACGCGCTGGAGGCGGTGCTCATCGACAACACCGGGCGGGTCGCGGTGACCGGGCGGCGCGGTGAGTACACCGGTGTCGTCGACATGGAGACGCTGATGAACTCCGTGCACGAACTGCTGGAGGCCGACCGGCTGGAGGCGCTGGAGCACCAGCACGAACTGGAGGAGTCGAGGGCCGGGCAGACCCACGCGGACCAGGAGGGCGGCGCGGAGGGGGCGAAGGCGTGACCACCTCTTCGGAGCAGGGGCGGCCCCCGGGCGAGCACGACGTCAAGGGGCTCGCCTTCCGGGACGAGGGCGAGGCCCCCGGCGACCAGGAGCCGCCCGCTCCCCCGGCTCCGGCGGCCCGCCGGATCGGCTGGCGGAAACTGACCGTGCTGCCGTCGTTCCTGGTGGCGCTGCTGCTCGGGACCTGGCTGTGGTACGCGCAGGCCGACCTGGACACCATCTCCGAGAACGCCCTGTCCGACGGCCGGGTCTCCGAGGCACTGTGGCAGCACATCCAGCTGACGGCGATCTCCACGTTCTTCGTGCTGATCATCGCGATCCCGCTGGGCATCCTGCTCACCCGCCGGATGTTCCGCAGGGCGACCCCGCTGGCCATGACGATCGCCAACATGGGCCAGGCGACACCCGCGATCGGCCTGCTGGCGCTGCTGGTCATCTGGCTGGGCATCGGCCGCAGGGCGGCCCTGATCGGCATGATCACCTACGCCGTGCTGCCGGTGCTGGCGAACACCATCGCCGGGCTGAAGGCCAACGACCCGACGCTGCTGGAGGCCGCCCGCGGCATCGGCATGTCCCCGATGGGCGTACTGAACCGGATCGAGCTGCCGCTCGCCGTCCCGCTGATCCTGGCCGGCGTCCGCACCGCACTGGTCCTGAACGTCGGTACGGCGACCCTGGCGACCTTCGGCGGGGGCGGCGGACTGGGTGTGCTGATCACCACCGGCATCACCAGCCAGCGGATGCCGGTCCTGGTGCTCGGCGCGATCCTGACCGTCGCCCTGGCGCTGCTGGTGGACTGGCTGGCCTCGCTGGCGGAGCTGCTGCTGCGCCCGCGCGGGCTGGAGGTGGGGACATGAGGCGCCGGTGCCCGCTGCTGGCCGGGATGCTGGCCGTCGCCACCGGCTGCGGTCTGACCAGCGGCTCCCCGATGGTCGACGACGTGCGGCCGGGCTCGATCGGCCGGGGCGAGCCGCTCAAGGGCGCCGATCTGACCGTCACGTCCAAGGAGTTCACCGAGCAGCTCATCCTCGGCGCGATCATGGGCATCGCGTTCGAGGCGGCCGGTGCGCACGTCCTGGACCGCACCGGCATCCAGGGCTCCGTGGGCTCGCGCGAGGCCGTCAAGAGCGGGGAGGCGGACGGCGGCTTCGAGTACACCGGCACCGCCTGGATCACCTACCTGGGACACAGCAAGCCCATCCCCGACCCGCAGCAGCAGTGGCAGGCGGTGCACGACGCGGACCTGGCGAACGGTCTGACCTGGCTGCCGCCGTCGACCCTGAACAACACCTACGCCCTGGCGATGAACCAGGCGAACTTCAAGAAGTACGGCACCCGCACCCTGTCCGAGGTGGCCGCGCTGTCCAAGTCCGACCCGGCGGCCGTGACGCTCTGCGTGGAGGGCGAGTTCGCCAACCGGGCGGACGGGCTGCCGGGGATGGAGAAGACGTACGGGATGGACCTGCCCGAACGCAACGTCACCCAGATGGACACCGGGATCATCTACACGCAGGTGGCGAAGGGCAGTTGCACCTACGGCGAGGTGTTCACCACCGACGGGCGCATCAAGTCCATGAACCTGGTGGTGATGGAGGACGACCGGAAGTTCTTCCCCAACTACAACGCGGCGCCCGTGATCAACACCAAGACCCTCGAGGAGTGGCCGGCGATCACCGGGATCCTCGATCCCATCACCGCGAAGCTGAACAACTCGGTGGCGCAGACGCTCAACGCGAAGGTGGACGTGGACGGCGAGGACCCGCACCAGGTGGCACTTGACTGGCTGGTGGAGGAGGGCTTCGTCAAAGAGGGCTGAGATACCGGAAGTTGGATGCAAAGAACCCCTTGCAAAAGACTCTTTGCAACCATACCTTTGTACTCATGCCCGAACCCCAGGACCTCCAGGTCCACCAACTCAACGCCCGCTCCCTGCGCGGGCTGGCCCATCCCCTGCGCATGCAGTTGCTCGACGCGCTGCGGCTGGGCGGCCCGGCCACCGCGTCCGGGCTCGCGGACAGACTCGGCGAGTCCAGCGGCTCCACCAGCTACCACCTGCGGCAGCTCGCGGCCCACGGCTTCGTCGAGGAGGACCGGGAGCGCGGCAAGGGCCGGGAGCGGTGGTGGAAGGCCGCGGTCAAGGGGCTGCACTTCGACGACGCCCTGCTGGAGGACACGAACCCGGCCGTACGCGGCGCCGCCGACCTGTATCTGCACGAGGTCGCGACCGCCCACGCGCGAGAGGTGTCGACCTGGCTCGGCACCCGCGACGACTGGCCCGCGGCATGGGGCCCCGGTACGGACATGAGCAGCATGACGCTGCGGCTGACGCCGGAGCTGACCCACGAACTCATCGAGAAGATGCACGCGCTCGTCGAGAGCTACCGCGACCTGCCCGTGCGGGACGACCCCACCGCGGAGACGGTCCGCGTCCACACGCACGCCTTCCCCATCGTCACGGACTGAGAGGCAGCCACCGATGCACCCCGAGACCCTGCTCGCGCTGCACCGCGCCCACGCCACCGACCTGCGGGCCGAGGCCGACGCGCACCGGCTCGCACAGCAGGCCGCACGTCCCGGCGAACTGCGCACCCGCCTCGGCTGGACCCTGGTGGAGGTGGGCCTGCGCCTCGCCACCCCGCCGCGGCCCGTACTCGCCCATCCGGGGCTCTAGGGCCTGTCCGCTTCACTTCTGCGGTGCCGCGGGACTGGCCGCCGTACGTCCGAGGTGCCGCCCGGGCACGTTCCCGGGCCGCCGGGCTCCGGTGCCGCAGGGCACTAGCGCCGCGGCAGGCAACGTTTGCCCGTCAAGGAGCGGCGTCCGGTGCGTGCTCTCGGCGTGCCGGCCGGAAGTCCTCGTACTGGACGTACTCGGGCTTTCGGCCGGTGCGGCGAGTGGGGGCACCTCCCACGCCTTGCAGGCAGTGGGGGAGCATGCCGGGCGTCGCGACGGGGCGAACGTTGCCTGCCGCGGCACTAGTAGACTGTCGCGACTAAGTGTCGTTGTGGCGTACGGAGTTGGGGTCGGGCAGGCTTCGCTTGATGCTTCCGTTCGGCCGGGCAGGGGTGCCGTGTCCTCGCAGAAGAAGTATCCGGTTGTCTTGAGTGCCGAAGACCGTCGGGCGTTGGAGCGTGTGACGACGACGGGGGTCCGCAGCGCGTCGATGATCAGGCGGGCGCGGGTGCTGCTCGCGTTGGACACCTCGGCCGGTGAGGTCGCTCCGCGGGCGGTGATCGCGGAGCGGGTCGGGGTCTCGTGCGATTCGGTCCGCCTGATCTCGAAGCGGTACGCGGAGACCGGGGGCGATGTGTGGGCCACGGTCGGCCGGAAGGAACGCGCACTGCCGCCGGTGCCCTCCTCGGTGACCGGCGAGGTCGAGGCAAGGCTGATTGCGCTGGCCTGCTCGAAGCCGCCCGAAGGACACGCCCGCTGGTCGCTGCGCCTGCTGGAGAAGCACGTCGCGCTGGCTGAGGACATCCCGGATCTGGACCACTCCACGATCGGGCGGGTCTTAAAAAAACGGAACTGCGCCCTCACGTGAAGAAGTGCTGGACCATCCCGCCGGCCGCGAACGCGGCCTTCGCCGCGGCGATGGAGGACGTCCTGGCGGTCTACCGCCGACCCTTCGACCCGGCGCGCCCCGTGGTGTGCATGGACGAGAAGCCGTACCAGCTGCTCGGCCACGTCCGCGATCCGCTTCCCGCGAGGCCGGGCCGTGACCGGCGCGAGGACAACGAGTACGTCCGCTCGGGGACCTGCTCGATCTTCTGCTGGGTCGAGCCGCTGCGCGGATGGCGGCGCGTGGACGCGCAGTCCCGCCGGACCAGGGTCGACTGGGCGCACCAGGTCGAACACCTGCTGACCGTGGACTATCCCGACGCCGCCACGGTCGTGCTGGTGATGGACAACCTCAACACCCACACCACCGCCTCGCTCTACGAGGCGTTCGACCCGGCAAAGGCCTTCGCGCTGGCCCAGCGCCTGGAGATCCACCACACCCCCAAACACGGGTCCTGGCTCAACATCGCCGAGATCGAGCTTTCCGCGCTCACCCGCCAGTGCCTGGACCGCCGCATCAACGACCTCACCGTGCTCAACACCGAACTCGCCGCCTGGCAGCAGCACACCAACAGCAACCAGCGCCAAGTCGACTGGCACTTCACCACCGACGACGCACGCGTGAAACTACGCCACCTCTACCCAACCACACAGCGAAATTAAGCCGCGACAGTCCACTAGCAGCTCGGTACCGAGCCGCGGCCCTTCTCCAGTGCCACCAGGGAGTTCACCGCGCCCTCCAGTGTGGTCACCGGGATCAGCCGCAGCCCCTTCGGCAGCTCGGACTCGGCGTCGGAGCACTCCGCCTTCGGCACCAGGAACACCGTCGCGCCGTCCCGGTGCGCGGCCTGGGTCTTCAGGGCGACGCCGCCCACCGCGCCGACCCGGCCGTCCGCGTTGATCGTCCCCGTACCGGCGATGGTGCGGCCGCCCGTGAGGTCGCCGCCGCTGCCGTCGCCGTCCAGCTTGTCGACGATGCCCAGGGAGAACAGCAGTCCGGCGCTCGGGCCGCCGACGTCGGCGAGCTCCAGCTTGACGTCGACGTCCCGCTTCTCGATGTCCAGGTAGGACAGCGCCGCCCGGGTGGCGGCGTCCTGGGACTGACGCATCTGGGCCTCGTTGTAGCGCTCGATCTCCTTGACGTCGCCGCCGCTCGGATAGACCGCGTCGCGCGGCATGACCGCCTGGTCGGTGCGCCACCAGCCGTCGATCACCTGGCCGAGCGAGACGCGCGCGTCCGGGCTGGTCGCCTCGATCGTGGTCATCCGCAACTGCCCGGTCGTCTCCCGGGTCGGCGCCCCGGAAATCGTGATCACCGGCGTGCCCCGGTCGTCGCCGAGCACGTTCGCCGTCAACCCGGGCTGCGCCACCGTGAACGGCAGCGGCGCGAACACGGCCGCGGCCACCACACCCACGACGGGCAGGGCGCAGACGGCGAGGGCCTGGGGGCGTGTGAGACGAGAGAGCACGAGGTCAATCTAACGCGCCGTCCCCTTCGCGCCACCCGCCGGCCGGACCGGGGCCCGCCTCAGCGCAGCGCCTCCGCGACCTCCCGGGCGGCGTCCACCACCCGCGGCCCCACCCGCTCCGGCACCGCGTCCGCCAGCATGACGACCCCGACGCTGCCCTCGACCCCCGTCACCCCGACCAGCGGAGCGGCGGCACCGCAGGCCCCCGCCTCCAGTTCGCCCTGCGTGAGGGCGTAACCGGGGTCCCCGGGCGGCCGCTGCCGCGCCGCGAGGATCGCCTTGCCGGCGGCCCCGCGGTCCAGCGGATGCCGGAAGCCCGCCCGGTAGGCCACGTGGTAGTCCGTCCAGGTCGGTTCGACGACGGCGACGGCCAGCGCCTCCGCCCCGTCCACCAGTGTCAGATGCGCCGTCGCCCCGATGTCCTCGGCCAGTGAGCGCAGCGCCGGCAGCGCCGCCTCCCGCACCAGCGGATGCACCTGGCGCCCGAGCCCCAGCACGCCCAGCCCGACGCGGGCGCGTCCGCCGAGGTCCCGCCGGACGAGCGCGTGCTGCTCCAGCGTGGCGAGCAGCCGGTACACCACGGTCCGGTTCACCCCCAGCTTGCTGGACAGTTCGGTGACGGTCAGTCCGTGGTCGGTGTCGGCCAGCAGTTTGAGGACACGCAGTCCCCGGTCGAGCGTCTGAGAGGTCTCCGCGGTCACGACGCCCACTCCTTTGGCGGTGAGGTCGGCAGCTCTCGCAGGCGGATTCGTCGCCGGGTCCCGTCAACGACGCGCTTCAGAGGCTGCCGATCGGCCGGCGGCCCGGCCGGTGGTCCGGACCCAGTCGCTTCACGGCTGCGCTCCGCGGCGGCGCTGCCACGGGGCGTGTGCGTAGCGGGACATTAGCGAAGGGAGTTCGCTGAGCGGAAGGCTCCGTCCAGAATCCGGGCAGTGACACATCCACGTCACTCCTGTTTGTCCTGTTACGGAAGGGGGCGCGTCACGTGGAGTGCGCCGCCACACACTCGCCGCGCACGCCGTCTTCTCGGCGTACGCGGCGTGCGCGGCTAGCGATACGTGTGTGCCGGCGGGCGAGCGGGGCGGTAACGCGCGTGTGCCGACAGGACGGGAGCGCGCGTGTGCCGACGGGCGAGCGGCACGTGTGCGGCCGCGGGACGAGCGGCGCGTGCGGTCCGGCGGGGACGAGCGGCGCGTGCGGTCCGGCGGGGACGAGCGGCGCGTGCGGTCCGGCGGGGACGAGCGGCACATGTGCCGGGCCGCCGGTCACCGCATCCGGGTGGCCCACTCCTGCACCTTGGCGATCCGCTGCCGCAACTGCCCCGCCGTGGCCTCCGCGCTGGGCGGGCCGCCGCACACCCGGCGCAGCTCGGTGTGGATGACACCGTGCGGTTTGCCGCTCTGGTGAACGTAGGCGCCGACCATGGTGTTGAGCTGCTTGCGCAGCTCCATCATCTCCTTGTGCGAGACCACCGGGCGCCGCTCGGCGGGCAGTTCGAGCAGGTCGGCCTCGGCGTCCGGTTTCTTGCGGCTGTGCGCGATCTGCCGGGCCTGCCGCTTCTGGAGGAGCATCTGGACCTGCTCGGGCTCCAACAGCCCGGGGATGCCGAGGTAGTCCTGCTCCTCCTCGCTGCCCGGGTGGGCCTGCATACCGAACTCGGCGCCGTTGTACATGACCCGGTCGAAGACGGCGTCCGACTCCAGCGCCTCGAACGGGAGCATGTCCTGCTCGCCGGTGTCCTCGTCCTGCTGCTTCTCGGCGTCCTGGAGGAGCTTGTCCTCCTCGGCGTACGGGTCCTCCTCGCCGTCCTTCTTCGGCTTGTCGAGGACGTGGTCGCGCTCGCGCTCCATCTCGTTGGCGAAGGAGAGCAGGTCGGGCACGGTGGGCAGGAACACGGAGGCCGTCTCGCCGCGCCGCCGGGACCGCACGAAACGCCCGACGGCCTGGGCGAAGAACAGCGGCGTCGAGATGGTCGTCGCGTACACCCCGACCGCGAGCCGCGGCACGTCGACCCCCTCGGACACCATCCGCACCGCCACCATCCAGCGGTCGGTGCTGTGGCTGAACTCGTCGATGCGGTCGGACGCGCCGCCGTCGTCGGACAGTACGAGGGTCGCCTTGTGGCCGGTGATGTCCCGGATGAGTTTGGCGTAGGAGCGCGCCGAGTCCTGGTCGGAGGCGATGACGAGCGCGCCCGCGTCCGGGATGGCCTTCCTGACCTCGGTGAGCCGCTGGTCGGCGGCGCGCAGCACGGCCGGCATCCAGTCGCCCCGCGCGTCGAGCGCGGTACGCCAGGCCTGACTGATCGCGTCCTTGGTCATGGGCTCGCCGAGCCGGGCCTCGATCTCGTCCCCGGCCTTGGTGCGCCAGCGCATGTTGCCGCTGTAGGAGAGGAAGATGACGGGCCGCACGACCCCGTCGGCGAGGGCCGATCCGTACCCGTACGTGTAGTCGGCGGACGAGCGGCGGATCCCGTCGTTGCCCTCCTCGTACGTGACGAAGGGGATGGGATTGGTGTCGGACCGGAAGGGCGTACCGGTCAGCGTCAGCCGCCGGGTGGCGGGCTCGAAGGCCTCGAGACACGCCTCGCCCCAGGACTTGCTGTCACCGGCGTGATGGATCTCGTCCAGGATGACCAGGGTCTTGCGCTGCTCGACCCGGTTGCGGTGCAGCATGGGCCGGACACCGACGCCCGCGTAGGTGACCGCGACGCCGTGGTACTCCTTGCCGAGCGGCCCGGCGCTGTACTCCGGGTCGAGTTTGATGCCTATGCGCGCGGCGGCCTCCGCCCACTGCTTCTTCAGGTGCTCGGTGGGCGCGACCACGGTCACCTGCTGCACCACGTGGTGGTGCAGCAGCCAGGACGCCAGTGTCAGCGCGAAGGTCGTCTTGCCGGCGCCCGGTGTGGCGACCGCGAGGAAGTCGCGCGGCTGTTCCTGGACGTACTTCTCCATCGCTCCCTGCTGCCAGGCGCGCAGCTTGCTGGCGGTGCCCCACGGGGCGCGGCCGGGGAAGGCGGGCGAGAGGTGATGGGAGGTGGCAGCAGTCATGGAAGCGGACCCGGAGGGCCCTCCGTTGCGGGGGATGGCGGACGACGGTCGGGCGGTAGTCACGGTCTCCGGGGGGGTGGGTCGGGCGGCTCGGCTACGTATGACAACCGGGCCACCCTACCGGCGGCCCGACCGCGCCCGAGCGCGGACGCCGCCGCATCACCCGGCGATGGGACTGAGGTCACACCATCACCCACGCCACCCCCGAACGACACCCCGGCACCACCCGCCACTCCCCGCCCGCCGACACGGAGCAGCCCGGGACCGGGGGCCGGCGGAACCGGCCGGGCCGAACCGGCCGGGCCGAACCGGCGCCGCTCACCCCGCCGCGACGCCGAGGCTCATGCCACCCGCGACCACGGGGTTCAGGCGGCCCGCGACCACGCGGCCCGCGCCTGCCGCGACCGCGCGGCTCACGCAGTCCTCAGCCGTGTCGTCACCCACGCGCCGAACAGCGCCACGCCCGCCATCGGCAGGAACACGGCGGCGAACGCGGCCGGGTGTGACCCCGAGGCCTGGGCCGCGCCGTGGGTCACGGCGCCGCCGCCCAGCGCGGCGAAGGCCGCGCCGCCCGCGGCAAGGAGCAAGACGTTGGACAGACCGTCGGAGATCTGGAGGGCGGCGGAGTTGGTACCGGCCTCCTCGGGAGCGGAGAGATGGAGCAGCAGCACGCTGGTGGAGGAGATCACCAGACCCATTCCGAAGCAGCCGAAGCCCCAGGCGAGGGCGACGGTCCACACCGGCACGGAGTCGATCAGCACGCTCGGCGCGGCGGCGATGGCCGCGGCCACCAGCACCATCCCGAACGTCATCAACCGCTCCCGGTACGGCTCCGCCCGCGGCCGGGACTGCACCCACGAACCCAGCGCCCAGGTCGCCCCGCCCGCCGCCAGCGAGAACCCGGCCAGTGTCGGCGACAGCCCCCGCTGGGTGACCAGCATCAGCGGCACGAAGGACTCCGCGGCGATGAAGGACCCCGCGGAGACACCGCGCAGCAGCACCACGGACGGCAGCCCGCGCGCCGCCCGGTACGTGCCGCGGGGCAGCAGCCCGAGCACCGCCGGGACGATCAGCGCGGCGCCCGCGGCACCCGGCAGCAGGGAGATCCAGCGCAGGTCCTGGGCGGCGTACTGGAGCAGGCCCGCGCCGACGGAGATGCCGAGGGCGAGCCGGATCCGCCGCCGGTCGACGGAGCTCCCGCCCTTGCGCAGCGTCACCGGGCCGGACGCGCGCCGGCGTATCTGCGGCAGCGCCAGCGCCATCGGCAGCAGGACGAGCAGCGGGATCCCCACGAACACCCAGCGCCAGCCGAGTTGCTCGGTCACCGCACCGGCGGCCAGCGGCCCCACCACGGAGGGGACGACCCAGCTCGCCGCGAACGCGGCCATGATCGCCGGTCGCAGCCGCTCCGGATAGGCCCGGCCCACGACGACGTACAGCGCGACGATCACCAGACCGCCGCCGAAGCCCTGCACCGCCCGCCCGAGGATGAACGGCCACATCGCGCTCGCGGTGCCCGACAGCAGCAGCCCCAGGCCGAAGGCGGAGATACCGGTGGTCAGCGCGCCGAGCGGACCGCGCCGGTCGGACCACTGCCCGGCGAGCACCATCCCGAACAGGCTGGTCGTGAAGTATCCGGAGAACGCGAACGCGTACAGCGACACCCCGTCCAGTTCCCGCGCCGCCACCGGCATCGCCGTCCCGACCGCCGTCGCCTCGAAGGCGATCAGCAGAACGACGGAGACGATCCCGACGCTGAGCGCCCGGTACGACCGGCCCAGCACACTGTCGCCCTCGGACTCCGTCGGCACGGTCGGGGCGTCTGCGACCTCGGTGTCGCGGGGTTCCAGGGCAGCCATGCACGCCAGCGTAAGGGGCACAAACCGATATGGCCCCTGTCGGGAGGCGGTGCTCGTCTCGGCCCATGGTCGTAGTCCCGAAGCCCCGGGCGCCCCGCTTCATGAACGCCGTGTGGCAGTCGCGTTGCGGCACCCCCGGTTCCCTTGAGTCCCGCCCGGCCCCTCCCTACCTTCGAATCACACGGCCGTGTGCCCGAGTGGTTCAGGGGCTCGCCTGCAAAGCGAGTTACGTGGGTTCGAATCCCGCCACGGCCTCCACAGCTCCCCGTACGCCGCGGGGTGCCCCCGGATCGTCCCGGGGCTCCCCCGGTGCCTCAGAGCACGCCGCCCGCCTCGTCCTGGAACACCTCCGTCCAGTAGTGCCAGGGCGTGCTGGTCGTCGTGGCCGTCGGGTCGACGGTTCTCAGGACGTCGATCATGGTGGCGGCCAGCTGGTCGTAGGCGTCCGTCGTCAGCGCGTGGCCCGACTCCCGGTCGAGCGCCTTCTCCCGGTGCAGCAGCCAGAGGGTGAAGGCCAGCGTGGAGACATCGGTGTTGAGGGGGTGCAGGCGCGCGTCGCGCTCGCTCCAGTTCAGCACCTCGCCGGTCGCTCCGTCGACGACCAGGCTGTTGTCCTCGACCAGGTACCCCAGGCGGATCAGGTGGTCGGCGCGGACGGGGAGCGCGGCGGCCGGGTCATCGGGGCGCTCGTCCGCGTGGTACTCGGTCAGGGTCGGCAGCGGGACCTCCGTGTTCAGGTGGAACAGGAAGCCGTCCTCGGGCAGGCCCGTCTCGCGCAGGAAGCGGCGGGTCGGCTCATGGGTGAGCGCCGCGGGGAAGTCGACGTCCTCGAAGCGGGCGACCCGGCCCGGGCCGAACTCCTGGTCCAGCAGTCGGGCCGGGAGGTCGAGCGTGAGACCGGACACCGTGCCCGGACCGGCCACCAGGGCGAGGGGGCGGATCAGCGCGGCCATCCGCCAGAACGGGGGCACCTCGCCGTCCGCGCCGGCGTCCTCCTCGAAGATCGCGAGCAGCTGCCGGGTCGCCTCGGCCACCGCCTTCGGTCCGTGGCGCCCGGCGTAGGAGGCGAACTGGCCGCGCACGTCGGCCAGTTCCTCCGTCGCCGACGCGAAGCGCACCAGTGTGCGCAGCGACGGCGCCAGCGGGCGGCTGTCCATGAGATCGGGGCGGTCGTGGAGGAAGTACGTCGTCGTGACCTCGCCGGTCGCGCCGTCGAGCAGGACGGACTCGCCCTCCAGGCCGTCGGGGGCCAGGAGTC
This sequence comes from Streptomyces cadmiisoli, assembly GCF_003261055.1. Taxonomy (NCBI): domain Bacteria; kingdom Bacillati; phylum Actinomycetota; class Actinomycetes; order Kitasatosporales; family Streptomycetaceae; genus Streptomyces; species Streptomyces cadmiisoli. The sequence continues at coordinate 5,501,522 of NZ_CP030073.1, read as the reverse complement.
CGCCTATCACCAACTGCTCCCGCAGGCGGGCCGCGAGGCGGTCGGGGTCGCCCGTCGAGTCCGCCACCGTGCGCAGCCCGTCGCCGCGCAGTGCCTCGAACGTCAGCAGGGTGCTGTCGCCCGGCAGTCCGGGACCCGTCAGCCAGCGGCGCGTGGGCGCGTGCGTGACGTACGGATCGAGTTCCTCCTCGGTCAGGGTGATCACCGCGGCAGCGGCATCGGTCGTGCTCATGGCTCCCCCGCGCATGGTTGTCCGGCGCCCGCCCGTCACCGGTGCGGCGAGCGGCCCTCCACACTGCCCAGCACACTACGCGCCACCACTGACAATCCCTCCGACCTGCGGAAACAGTGAACGAACAGCGCCCTACCGGGAATCAGCGCGGGAATCCGTCCCGGCGGCCGACCGCTCCCCGCGGCGGCCATCAGATGGTTCGCACGCCCCCGACAACGAGGCCCGACGCCCCACCGACCACAGGCCGCCGACCGCAGGCCTCGGCAATCTCCGCGCATCGGCGAGCCGCCCGCGCCCGCGACCGACCGCCGCGCGGGCGCCGGCACCCACCGCGGCGTCGGCAAGCCCCACGACCCGGGACCTACTGCCCCGTCACCACCGCGGCCTGCGGGCGGATGGGCAGTCGGTTCACGGGGCGGCCGGTCGCCGCGCGCACCGCCGACGCGATGGCCGCCGGGGACGTCACGACCGGCACCGCGCTGACCGCCTTGGCGCCGAACGGCGCGACGACGTCGCGTTCCTCGACGAGCTTGACGATGCGGATGTCGGGCGCGTCCAGGGCGGTGGGCAGGGCGTAGCCGGTGAGGTCGGGGTGCCGGATCGCTCCGCGCGGGGTGCGCAGGTTCTCGGTGAGCGCGATGCCGACGCCCTGGGTGACGCCCGCCTCGATGCGGGCGGCCAGCTGGGCGGGGTTGAGCACCCGGCCCACGTCCTGGGCGACCGCCAGCTCCACCACCCGTACCGAACCGAGTTCGATGTCGACGTCCACCACCGCGCGGATCGCGCAGAAGGCGAGTCCGACGAAGGCGTCGCCCTGGCCGGTCGCGTCGAGCGGCTCGGTCGGGTGCGGGCGGCACTGCGCGGTGGCCCACAGTTCCTTGCCGTCCATCGCCTCGGTGACGGTGGTCGACAGCACGCCGTCGTACGACGTGATCTTGCCGTCGGTGATCTGGAGCAGCTCAGTGGACATGCCGAACTTGTGCGCCAGCGGCTGGAGGAGCTGCGTGCGGACCATCTTGGCCGCGCGTTCCACCGCTCCGCCCGACACCCACGTGTGCCGGCCGCGGCAGCCGGCGCCGGCCGGGGGCTGGTCGGTGTCGACGGGCGCGACGTGCACCTCGTCGATGCCCAGGGTCTCCTGCACGATCTGCCGGGCGAGCGTGGTGAAGCCCTGGCCCGACTCGACGGCCGCGCACAGCACCGTCGCGACGCCGTCCTGGACCTTCACCGTGGCCGTCGAGACCTCGTCGGCGCCCTCCGCGCCGAGCATGTGCACCATGCCGAGGCCGTAGCCGACGCCCCGGCGCACGGCGCCGGGTTCGCCCGCGCCCTCCGGGCCGCCGGGCAGCAGCCACTCGTCCTCGGGGGTGTCCTTGGGCAGCGGGGGAAGCGGGAAGTCCCGTACGGCCTGGAGGAGTTCGGCGACCGGCGCCGGGCAGGTCACCGTCTGGCCGGTCGGCAGGACGTCGCCCGTCGCCATCACGTTGCGCAGGCGCAGCTCCGCGGGGTCGACGCCGAGCTTCTTGGCCAGCTTGTCCATCTGGGCCTCGTAGGCGGCCGCGACCTGCATCGCGCCCTCGCCGCGCACATGGCCGGAGGGCGGGTTGTTGGTGCGCACGGCCCAGCCCTCGATGAAGGCGTTCGGGACGATGTACGGCCCGCAGGCGAAGGCCACCGCGGCGGCCAGCGCGTCCGACGACGTGTCCGCGTACGCGCCCGCGTCCAGCAGGATCTGCGCCTCGACCTTCACCAGCTTGCCGTCGGCGTCCGCGTGGTGGCGGTACCGCAGCAGGGTGGGATGCCGGTGCGCGTGGCCGAGGAAGGACTCCTCGCGCGTCGCGGTGAGCTTCACCGGGCAGCCGGTCCGCAGCGCCAGCAGGCCGAGCGGCAGCTGGAAGCCCTGGTCCTCGCGGTCGGCCGTGGCACCGGGCACGCCGGTGACGACGATCTTCACGCGCTCCGGATCCAGCCCGTAGCAGGCGGCGGCGGCGTCCCGGTCGGTGTGCGGGTCCGTGGAGGCCAGGTACAGCTCCACGCCGCCGTCGGGGCGCGGTACGGCCAGGCCCGCCTCGGCGCCGATGGGTGCCGGGTCCTGGCGCCCTATCCGGTACAGGCCCTCCACGACGACCTCGCCGTTCACGTCCGGGTCGCCGTGGCGCAGCGGGATGTGCCGGATCAGGTTGCCGTCGGGGTGCAACGGCTCGGCCTCGAAGGCCTGCTCGGGGTCGGTGACCGGGTCGAGCACCTCGTACTCGACGATGACGGCGGCCGCGGCCATCCGCGCGGTGTCCGGGTGGTCGGCGGCGACGGCGGCGATGGGCTCGCCGTGGTGGCGCACGACCTCGGAGGCGAACACCGGGCGGTCGGCCGTGCCGCGGCCGTGCAGCGTGACGCCGGGCACGTCCTCGTGCGTGACGACGGCGCGTACACCCGGCATCTCGCGCGCGTGGGAGGTGTCGATGGACACGATGCGTGCGTGCGGGTGCGGTGAGCGCAGGACGGCCGCCCACAGCAGGCCCTCGGCCCACAGGTCGGCCGCGTACGGGAAGGTGCCCTCGGTCTTCGCGCGTGCGTCGGCGGCGGGCAGGGAGGCGCCGAGGCCGTGCGGGATCGGCTCGGGGGCGGGTGCGGCCTCCGCGGCAGTGGTCGCGGTGGCGGCTTCGTTGCTCACGCCTGGCCTCCGTCCTGTCCCTGTCCGTACGGCTGGTCATGCGGTCCGGGGGTCCCGGGGGAATCGAACGCCGACGGGTTGACGCCGCCGGCGCCGGGGCCCGCCTGATGGGGGATCCGCGCCTCGTCGGCGTCGTGCTCGGCGGCGTCGGCCGCGGAGTGCGCCTCGCGTTCGGCGACGACGTCCATGACGGCGTCGACGACGGCCCGGTAGCCGGAGCAGCGGCAGAGATTGCCGCACAGCGCCTGGCGGGTCTCCAGCTCCGTCGGTGCCGGGTTGCCCTCCAGGAGGTCGTGCAGCGTCATCGCCATGCCCGGTACGCAGAAGCCGCACTGCACGGCACCGCACTTGGCGAGCGCGCGCTGGACGTCGGAGGGCTGTCCGTCGACGGCCAGGCCCTCCACGGTGCGCACCTCGCTGCCGGCGGTGGTGACCGCGGGCACCAGGCAGGACGCGACGAGCCGCCCGTCGACCTGGACGTTGCAGGCCCCGCACTCGCCCTGCGAGCAGCCGTCCTTGGCGCCCGCGAGACCGAGCCGCTCGCGCAGCACGTAGAGCAGCGACTCGCCGATCCACGCCTCGGTGACGGGCCGGTCCGCGCCGTTGACGCGCAGCACGTACGAGGCGAGCGGGTGGTCCTCGTGCGCGGCGGTCGCGGCCGGTTCGTCCCGGCTGTCCGGGGAGTCCTGCGCGTCCGGGGTCCCATCGGGGCCCGTCGCGGGCCCGTCGGCGGCCTCGGGGCCGTTCGGCGCGCCGTCCGTCGCGGCGGACTGCGCCGGGGGCTCAGCGGGGCTCTCAGCGGCCTCGGCGGCCCCATGGGCACCCGGGGTGTCCTCGCCCGTCTCGCCGGCCGCGTGCGCGTGCTGCACGGCGTCCGTGTACGGCAGTGCGGGACCGGCCTGTTGCGCGGTGCGGGCGGGCGGCTCGGCCGAGTCGGTCGCGGGGTGCGCGGAAGCGGGTCGACCGGCCCGGTCCGGCGCGGGCGGCCGCGCGGCGCCGGACCCCGGCTCGCCGTGCGCGTGTTCGGCGCCGCCGGCCGCTCCGCCGTCCGGCCTGTGCGGCCCCCACGGCTGCCCCACCGTCTCGTTCGCCCACGGTGCGGCGGCGCCGCCCGGCAGCGTGGCCGGCGGTGTGCCGCCCCACTGCTCCACGAGGGCCGATGTGGTGAACTCGCCCGATTCGTCCGGAAGGTCGCCGCCCGCGACGGGGATCGACCACTGCCCGGTCACGTCGTGGCCGGGCGCGGCGGGCACCCCCGGGTAGTCGGCGTCCTGGCCGGCCTCGCGGTTGGCGTCCTCGTACGTCCACTGCCCCGTGGCTCCGGGCTCGTACCCGAACCCGTCCTGCCCGGTCTCCTGCGGCACCGCGTTCGGGTCGGGCCACTGCACGCCCCCGGCCGGGATCGCCCAGCTGCCGGTGGCCGCGGGGTCGGTACCGGCGGTGGTGGCGGACGTGACCGTTATCTGCGGCGGCACATAGCCGTGACCGGGCGCGGCCAGCGGGCTCTCGGCGGCGGCCAGCAGCGCGTCGATGCCGCCCTCGGGGAGTTTCACGAAGGCCGTGGCGCCGTCGTCGTAGTCGCCCTGGGGCAGCGGGTCCCAGCGGCCGCCGCCCTGGGGCGCGCCCCCTTCGTGCCGGTCGTCGGTCACGACAGCGCCCTCCCCAGTGCTCGTCGGGCCAGCGCGGCGACGGTGCGCCGCAGGTGCAGTACGGCGGGCGGAAGCGATGGTGCGGAGCCGTCCTCCGCCGGGGCCGGGTCGGGGATGCAGGCGGCGGCCACGTACTCGCCGAAGGCGTGCAGCGCCTCGGGCACGATCGTGCGGCTGTTGTCCCAGTCGATGAGCTGCGCGACCCACTGCTCGGCGTCCAGCGGCCTGAGCGGCATCGGCGCTATGGCGCCGACCGCGCACCTGACTCCGCGGCGCGCGGGGTCGAGGACGAGCGCGACGGAGGCGACCGCCCGCCCGGGGCCGGTGCGGCCGGTGGCCTTCAGGAACACCTGCGGCGCGTGCAGCAGCGGTACGCGCACGAAGCCGATGAGCTCGCCGGGGCGCAGCAGCTCCATGCCCGCCAGCAGATGCGACACCGGCAGCTCCCGGCGGGCCCCGTCCGCGCCGGCGACGATCAGCGTCGCCTCCAGGGCGGCCAGCACCGGCAGGGCGTCACCGGTCGGGGCGGCGGTGGCGATGTTGCCGCCGAGGGTGCCCGCGTTGCGGATGTGCGGCGGACCCGCGGCGCGCGCGGCGGCGGCGAGCGCCGGGATCAGCGCGGCGAAGTCGGGGCGCCCCATGCGCGCGTGCGTGAGACCCGCGCCGAGCAGGGCGTGGCCGTCCTGGTACTGCCAGCCGCGGATCTCGCTGATCCGGCCGAGGCCGACCAGTCCGGCGGGCCGTAGCTGTCCGGAGTTGACGGAGGTCATCAGATCGGTGCCGCCGGCCACGGGTACGGCGGCGGGCATGGCGGTGAGCGCTGCCACCGCCTCGTCCAGTGTGGCGGGCAGCGTGACGGCCTGCGCCGCCTGCGGTGCGTGCGTGGTCAAACCGGCTGCCCCTTCCCGCTGCCCCACCTGGTCCCGCCTGTGCTGCCGTACGGTACGTGCTGACAGGGCGGACGTGGCAACTCTGGCACATCTTCGCAGGACCCGAACGCGGGGGTCCGCTAGGAGGCATTCGCCCACCTCATTGGGGAGATGGCCCGATTTGGCCGCTCATCGCCGAAGCGCTGGATTTTCCACTCTTCGGTGACCCTTGTATGTTTTTTCCATCACTTGTTCGGAGGCGGGCCGTCGATCGGCCGGCCGAGCACGCCGGGACGCCGCTGCCAGGGCCGCGGTCCGGCGGGCGGACGGTAGGCCACTCCGAGGGCGTCAAGTCTCCGGTAGTGCGCCTCCATCCGCCGTTCGAAGTCCCCGAAGTCCCGTTCCGCGGGGGCGGGCAGGGCGCTCCAGGCCACCTCGGCGAGGGCCGCGAGCCGGGGAAACGCCTGGTAGTCGACGCGGCCCTGATCCTCCATCACCTCGGACCAGAGGTTGGCCTGCGTGCCCAGCACATGCCGCGCCCGCTCACCGGTGAGCTCCGGCGGAACAGGTTCGAACCGGTAGACATCCTCCAAGGTCCTGACATAGCCGATCGGTACCGGTTCGTCCGATCCGGCGTCCTGCCGGTGGTCGAGGTAGACCTGCTGCTCGGGGCACATGACGACGTCGTGGCCGGCCCGCGCCGCGGCGATTCCGCCCTCGTACCCGCGCCACGAGGACACGGCCGCGCCCCGTGCGAGACCGCCCTCCAGGATCTCGTCCCAGCCGATCAGCCGGCGCCCGCGCGCGGCGAGCCACCGGTCGAAGTGGCCGATGAACCAGGACTGCAACTCGTCCTCGTCCGCGAGTCCGAGTTCCTTGATCCGGGACTGCGCGGTGGGTGACTCGCGCCACTGCCCCTTCGGGCATTCGTCGCCACCGATGTGGACGAACGCCGAGAACTGAGCGGCATCCGCGGGAAAGAGTTCGAGGAGCTCCTCGAACACGCCCTCGTAGAAGCGGAGGGTGTTGTCGGTCGGGGCGAGTACGTTCGGGGAGATCCCCCAGTTGTCCCAGACGGTGAGCGCTGCGGTGTCGACGACGTCGGTGTTGCCGAGTTCCGGATACGCGGCGACGGCGGCCTGCGAGTGGCCCGGCACGTCGATTTCCGGCACGACGCTGATATGCCGCTCGGCCGCGTAGGCGACGATCTCCCTGATGTCGTCCTGCGTGTAGTGGCCACCGTGCGGCTTCTCCTCCCACAGGGGCGAGGCACGGTGGCCGAATTTCGAGCGCGCCCGCCAGGAGCCGACCTCGGTCAGCCGCGGATGGCGTTTGATCTCGATGCGCCACCCTTGGTCGTCCGTCAGATGCAAGTGGAGGACGTTGAGTTTGTGCGCCGCCATCAGGTCGAGGTAGCGCAGCACTCCGTCCTTGGGCATGAAGTGCCGGGCGACGTCGAGCATGAGCCCGCGCCAGCGGAATCGGGGCGCGTCCTCGATGATCCGCGACGGGATTTCGAGGCCGGCCCCGGGACGTACGGGAGCGCGGCGGAAGGAGTCCGGGCCGAGCAGTTGACGCAGTGTCTGCGCGCCGAGGAACACGCCCGCCGCACTGCCGCCCCGGATCTCGACGCCCCGGCCGATGGCGGCGGTGAGCCGGTACGCCTCGGGCGCCAGCGTGCCGTCCAGCTGCAGCCGCAGGCGGTCCGGGCCGTCCTGCGGCCCGGGCGGGAGCGGCAGGCCGAGGGCGGGGCCGAGGGTGGAGCGCAGCCAGCGCTCGGTGGTGCCGGTGCCGGGGGCCGCCCACAGGGTGGTCCCCGGGCCGATGCGGACCGCGCCGCCCTCGGGGTCCGCGACGGAGCGCGGTGCCGGAATCAGATCCGTCTGTGCAGTCACGTCAGTCCTTTACCGCTCCGCCCAGCCCCGACACGAGCCGGCGCTGAACGAGCACGAAGAAGATGAGCACCGGAATCGTCATCACCGTGGACGCCGCCATGACGCCGCCCCAGTCCGGCTCGTCCGGTTTGTAGAAGACCAGCAGGGCCATCGGCAGTGTCGACTGGGAAGTGTCGCTGATGATGAAGGACTTGGCGAACAGGAAGTCGTTCCAGGCGGAGATGAAGGAGAACACGCTGGTGGCCACGAGGCCGGGGAAGACCAGCGGGAAAAGGATCTGCCAGAGGAATCGCGCACGGCTCGCCCCGTCGATGTACGCGGCTTCCTCCAGGGACTCCGGCACGGCTTTCACGAACCCCCGCAGCATCCAGATCGCGAAGGGCAGCGAGAAGGCGATGTGCGGCAGGATCAGCGAACCCAGTGTGTTCAGCTGGCCGAAGTCCCGCATCAGGAAGAACAAGGGGATCGTCAGGGCCTCCACCGGCACCATCTGGGCCACCAGGAACATGATCAACAGGGTGGTCCGGAAGCGGAAGCGGAATCGTGTGACGGCGGTCGCGGCGAGAAACGCGATGAGTGCCGAGACGATCACGACGGTGCATGCGACGACCAGGCTGTTGACGAAGTAGCGGCCGAATTCCTGTTGCCCGAAGACGCGCCGGAAGGAATCCAGGGACGGGGCGAGCGTCCACGGCCGGGGCCGCGTGGACTCGATCTCCCCGGCGGGTTTGAAGGCGCTCAGCACCATCCAGTAGAGCGGGAAGGCGACCACCGCCGCGATCAGCAGGGCCGACACCTCGGCCGCCAGCCGCCAGGGCCGCCGGACGAGACCGCGCGGCCGATTCCGGCGCACAAGATTCACCGCGGTCACAGTTCCTCCCCCTGCCGCCGCAGCAGCCTCAGGTACACCAGCGTCACCGCGAGCAGGATCAGCAGCATCACGACCCCGATCGCGGAGCCGAGGCTGTACTGCGAGGAGGCGAACGCCTCCTGGTAGGCGTAGACGTTCAGGACGAGGTTCTGCCCGGCGATGCCGCCGCCGCCCGTCATGACGTAGATCTGGGTGAACACCTTGAAGTCCCAGATCACCGACTGGATGGTGACGATCACCAGGATCGGGCGGAGCATCGGCGCGAGCACCGAGTGCCAGATCCGCCACTGCGAGGCGCCGTCCAGGGAGGCGGCCTCCAGCACCTCGGACGGCACGGCCCGGATCCCGGCGTAGACCGTGACCATCACGAACGGGAAGGAGCACCAGACCACTTCGAGCAGCACCAGGAAGAAGGCGCTGAGCCGGCCGTAGGTCCAGGAGTGGTCGCCGAGGCCGAGTACCCGGTTGACCGGGCCGAAGTCCGGGTCGAACAGCAGCAGCCAGACCGTGGAGCCGGTGACGGCCGGTGTCGCCCAGGCGCCCAGCGCGGCCATCATCAGCGCGAGCCGCGGCAGGGCCCGCACCCGGGTGAGCAGCACCGCGAGGGCGCAGCCCACCACGAGTGTGGAGACCACGCAGGCCGCCGCGAAGAGCACCGTCGCGAGCAGCACCTGCCAGAACCGGCCGTCGCCGAGGAGCTCCGTGTAGTTGCCGAAGCCCCGGAACGACGTCGGTTCGCCGCCGCTGACCTGCGCCTGGGTGTACTCCAGGAAGGAGATCAGGCCGAGCTGGTAGATCGGGTAGACGAGCAGCCCGCCGAGGACGACGAGCGCGGGTGCGAGGTAGAGCCAGGGGGTCCAGCGGTCGCCGCGCCGCCCCCGCCCCGGTGTGCGCGGTGTCGCGGCCCCGGCGGCCGCGACCCGTGCGACGGCGGTCTCCTGTACGGCCATCGGCTCAGCCCGCGGAGGCGAACGCGTCGTCCATCTTGCGCGCCGCGTCCTCGGCCGCCGCCGCCACGTCCTGCTTGCCGCTGACGACCTCCTGGAACATGGTCGGCAGCACCAGCGAGGAGTCGATCTGCGCCCAGGCGGGCGAGGCCGGTACGAACCTGGTCTCGGCGGCGAGGGTCTCGACGAACGGCTTCACGAACGGTTCGCGGTCCGCGGCCTCGTCCCGCGCGTCCGTGAAGGTCGGCAGGAAGCCCATCGCGTCGAACAGCTCGCCCTGCGTCCGCTTCGACGCGAGCCGCTTCATCAGGTCGACGGCGAGGGTGCGGTGCGAGGTGCTCTTGAGGACGCCGATGTTGTTGCCGCCCGCGAAGGCCGGGGCGATCGACCCGGGCTCCGTGCCGGGCAGCGGCACGACCGCGTACTTGCCCTTGACCGTGCCGGCCTCCACGGCCTGGTGGCTGAAGTCGCCGCCGATCGCCATGGCCGCCTTGCCCGAGGCGAACGCGGTCACCGTGTCGTTGCCGCCCATGCCGGCGCACTTGGCGGCCGGGCAGTTGTCGTCGCCGAAGAGGGAGGTGTACGCCTCGATGCCCTTGCGGGCGGCGGGGCTGTCGATCGCGGACGCGTAGGAGCCGCCCTTGCCGGTGGCGAGTTCACCGCCGGCCGCCCAGATGAAGGGCATGGCGCCGTAGGTGTAGGCGCCGCCGACCGCGAGGCCGTACAGGTCGGGCTCGGCGGCGCGGATCTCCCGTGCCGTCTCGATCAACTCGTGCTGCGTCTTCGGCACTTCGAGGCCGAGGTCCTCGAAGACGTCCGTGCGGTAGTAGAGGGCGCGGACGCCGACGAAGTACGGGGCGCCGTAGATCTTCCCGTCGACCGTCACCGACTGGCGGGCCGTGGGGTCGGTGTCCTTGGCCTCGCTCCAGTCGGTGAAGTCCTTGGTGACGTCCTCCAGGCCGCCGTCCTTCACATAGCCGGCGGTGTCGGTGTTGCCGTACTCGATGACGTCGGGTGCGCTCGCCGGGTCGTTGAACGCGGCCTTGATCCGCTGGGCGCGGGTCTCGACGGGGATGTACTCGACGTCGACCTCGGTACCCTCGTGCGCCTTCTCGAAGCCGGCGACGACGGAGTCGACGACCTTCTCCTTGGGCTTGTTGTTGACCTCCTGGAACAGCCACACGCGCAGCGTTCCGGTCTTCTCGTCCTTGCCGGAGGAGGAATCGCCGGACGTCTGCGGGGCACAGGCGGCAGTGGCGAGGACGGCCGCGAGGGCGACCAGCCGGACGGGCAGCTTCATGGAATGCCTCCGAAGGGCGTTGCAACATGCGCAATGACGGTTTCGCTGTGCACAACACTGCGGAGGCTAGGGACTGTGTGAACGGACTTACAAGAGGTCTCAACCACTCTGTGACCGGCTGAAGCATTCCGTGCAACGGCAAAACGACATGAAGACCCCCGGGATGCACCGAAGCGCTTCCCGGGGGCCTTCACGGATGAACAAGCCGGTCGGGACCCCACCCGACCGCACGACTACTTGTCGCCGCCCTTGCCCTTGCCCTTGTCGTCGCCACCGCCGGCGCCCATGGATTCGTAGATCTCCTTGCACATGGGGCACACGGGGTACTTCTTCGGGTCGCGGCCCGGCACCCAGACCTTGCCGCACAGCGCCACGACGGGCGTACCGTCCAGGGCGCTCGCCATGATCTTGTCCTTCTGGACGTAATGGGCGAAGCGCTCGTGGTCACCGTCGCCGTGGGAAGTCTGCGGCGTGGGCTCTACGAGTGTCCCCGTACCAGTCCCGCGCTCGGGCTCGAGAGTGCTCATAGGGCCAAGGGTACTGAAGCCCACACCCATCAGTTGAGCGACGGGTCGTCGGGGTACGTCGCCACCATCGCCAGCTCGTTGCGCTGGCGGCGCAGCACCTCGCGCCAGAGCCGTTCGGGGGACGGGGAGGAGACGTCGCCGGGCTCGGACTCGACCACGTACCAGGCGCCCTCGACCAGTTCGTCCTCCAGCTGGCCGGGGCCCCAGCCCGCGTATCCGGCGAAGATTCTCAACGAGCCCAGGACCGCGGCCATCAGTTCCGGCGGGGCCTCCAGGTCGACCAGGCCGATCGCGCCGTGCACCCGCCGCCAGCCGAGCGGCGCGGCGTCGCCGCCCGAGCCGCCGGGGACGACGGCCACACCGAGGGCGGAGTCCAGGGAGACCGGTCCGCCCTGGAAGACCACGCCGGGTTCGCCGGTCAGCTGCGCCCAGTCCTCCAGGATGTCGCCCACACCGACGGGCGTCGGACGGTTGAGGACGACACCGAGCGAGCCCTCCTCGTCGTGGTCGAGAAGGAGCACGACCGCCCGGTCGAAGTTCGGGTCGGCCAGGGCGGGCGTGGCCACGAGCAGCCGCCCTGTGAGCGAGGACACCTCGGTCATGCCAGACATGATCCCGCATCTTGGCCCCCCGTGGGGGGCCAACGGGACCCCTGGAGTGAACGCAGCCCGGGGCGGACGGGAGCGACCCCGGCGCACGGCCGTGCCAGTGACCCCATGTGCCCGTTTGGGAACGGTTCGTGTTGTGACACAGCTATGACAGAGCTGGGCGGTCCTCGGGCTTACGGGAGGGGGGTCGGCGGCGATTACTCTGTCTCTCCGGCCCCTGCCCAACTCATCGGAACGCGAGATACATGACCGTCAACGACGATGTCCTGCTTGTCCACGGCGGAACCCCGCTGGAGGGCGAGATCCGTGTCCGTGGTGCGAAGAACCTCGTACCGAAGGCCATGGTCGCCGCCCTGCTGGGCAGTGCGCCGAGCCGACTGCGCAACGTCCCGGACATCCGTGACGTCCGGGTGGTCCGCGGTCTGCTCCAGTTGCACGGTGTGTCGGTGCGTCCGGGTGAGGAGCCGGGTGAGTTGGTGCTCGACCCGACCCGGGTGGAGAGCGCCAACGTCGCTGACATCGATGCCCACGCCGGCTCGTCGCGCATCCCGATCCTCTTCTGCGGTCCGCTGCTGCACCGCCTCGGGCACGCGTTCATCCCGGGCCTCGGCGGCTGCGACATCGGCGGCCGGCCCATCGACTTCCACTTCGACGTGCTGCGGCAGTTCGGCGCGCGGATCGAGAAGCGGGCGGACGGGCAGTACCTGGAGGCGCCGCAGCGGCTGCGCGGTACGAAGATCCGGCTGCCGTACCCGTCCGTCGGCACGACCGAGCAGGTGCTGCTGACCGCCGTCCTCGCGGAGGGCGTCACGGAACTCTCGAACGCGGCCGTGGAGCCGGAGATCGAGGACCTGATCTGCGTCCTGCAGAAGATGGGCGCCATCATCGCGATGGACACCGACCGGACGATCCGCATCACCGGTGTGGACCAGCTCGGCGGCTACACCCACCGCGCGCTCCCCGACCGCCTGGAAGCCGCCTCCTGGGCGTCCGCGGCGCTGGCGACCGAGGGCAACATCTACGTCCGCGGCGCGCAGCAGCGGTCGATGATGACGTTCCTCAACACCTACCGGAAGGTGGGCGGCGCCTTCGAGATCGACGACGAGGGCATCCGCTTCTGGCACCCCGGCGGGCAGTTGAAGTCCATCGCGCTCGAAACGGACGTGCACCCCGGTTTCCAGACGGACTGGCAGCAGCCGCTGGTCGTCGCCCTGACCCAGGCCACGGGCCTGTCGATCATCCACGAGACGGTCTACGAGTCCCGCCTCGGCTTCACCTCCGCGCTCAACCAGATGGGCGCCCACATCCAGCTCTACCGCGAGTGCCTCGGCGGCTCGAACTGCCGCTTCGGCCAGCGCAACTTCCTCCACTCGGCGGTGGTGAGCGGCCCCACCCGCCTCCAGGGCGCCGACCTGGTCATCCCCGACCTGCGCGGCGGCTTCTCGTACCTCATCGCCGCCCTCGCCGCCCAGGGCACGTCCCGCGTCCACGGCATCGACCTGATCAACCGGGGCTACGAGAACTTCATGGAGAAGCTCGTGGAACTGGGCGCGAAGGTGGAGCTGCCGGGCAAGGCGCTGGGCTAGGTTCCTGGCGCCGCGCGCCGCCACGCCCTCGCGGCCGGGGGTCCGGGGGTCGTCCCCCGGACGGACACGGCATGGAGAAGCTCGTGGAACTCGGCGCGAAGGTGGAACTGCCGGGCAAGGCGCTGGGTTGACGGACGGGCCGGAGGCCCGGTTCACGGTCCCGGGGCGGGCTCTCGTCGACGATGCCCGTTCCGGGGCGGGCGCCCGGTTGACGCTCCCGGTCTCGGGGCGGGCGCCCCGCTGACGATCCCCCGTATCGGGGCCTACGCCCGGTTGACCGACCCGGGGTCGGGGCCTACGCCCGGTTGACGGTCCCTGGGTCGCGGCGTACGCCCGGTTGACGGTGGGGACGACGATGGGGCGGCCGCCCGATGCCGGGTGGCCGCCCCATGGGCGTTACTGCGGGCCGCACGCCGTCCCGCGGCGCACGGACGTCAAGGTCACTTGCCCTTGGCGGCTTCCTTGAGCTTGGAGCCCGCGGAGACCTTCACGCTGTAGCCGGCCGGGATCTGGATCGGGTCACCGGTCTGCGGGTTGCGCGCGGTGCGAGCGGCACGGTGGGTGCGCTCGAAGGTCAGGAAGCCGGGGATGGTGACCTTCTCGTCGCCCTTGGAGACGATGTCGCCAACGACCTCGGCGAACGCCGCCAGAACGGCGTCGGCGTCCTTGCGGGTCACCTCGGCGCGGTCGGCCAGCGCGGCCACCAGCTCACTGCGGTTCATGTTGTTACTCCCGTGTTCATCTTGCCATTGGGGCGTGCCACGCGGCAGAGCCGCATATCGGGCACAGCGAAGCCGATGCTGCCAGGGTCCTCGGACGGACCGCGGACCCGGGTCCGTCGTCAGACGCTCGCGCCCAGGGACGCATCCTGCCCCCACCTGCGGCGGGAAAGCCAATCCGGCACCCGCAGGAGTCGTGAGAACACCCGGGGGAGTCACACGAAAAGCGCCACTGACCGACCGCCAACCATAGATGGCGTCCCGGTGACCGCGGTTCCACGACGCGCCGGTTTCCAGACGCGTCGTGGCAAGCCTCACAGCCATCGCACAGCATGGGCCGAACCGGGCCGGACCGCCCGGCCCGGTCACACCGTGGCCTCCGACGACGCTACGCCGTGGCCGTCGCCGACGCACCCGCGGCCTTCGCCGCGTCCCGCACCGCTCCCGCGACCGCTCCGGCGACCCTGTCGTTGAAGACGCTCGGAACGATGTAGTTCGGGTTCAGCTCGTCCTCGGACACGACGTCCGCCAGCGCCTTCGCGGCGGCGAGCATCATCTCCGTGTTGACCGTACGGGACTGGGCGTCCAGCAGGCCGCGGAAGACACCCGGGAAGACCAGCACATTGTTGATCTGGTTGGGGAAGTCGGAGCGGCCGGTGGCCACAACTGCCGCCGTCTGGCGGGCGATTGCGGGGTCCACCTCGGGGTCGGGATTCGCGAGCGCGAACACGATCGCGTCCTCGGCCATCGCGGCCACGTCGTCGCCGTCGAGCACGTTGGGGGCCGACACGCCGATGAAGACGTCGGAGCCGCGCACGGCGTCCTTGAGGGTGCCGGTGATGCCGTCGGGGTTGGTGTTGTCGGCGATCCAGCGCAGCGGCGAGTCGGGCGCGGCGTCCACCAGGTCCTCGCGGTCGGCGTGCACGACACCGTGGATGTCGGCCACGACGGCGTGCTTCACGCCCGCGGCGAGCAGCAGCTTGAGGATCGCCGTACCAGCCGCTCCGGCGCCGGACATCACGACCCGCACTTCGCCAACCGCCTTGCCCACCACGCGAAGTGCGTTGGTCAGCGCGGCCAGTACGACGATCGCGGTGCCGTGCTGGTCGTCGTGGAAGACGGGGATGTCGAGCGCCTCGCGCAGCCGGGCCTCGATCTCGAAGCAGCGGGGTGCGGAGATGTCCTCCAGATTGATGCCGGCGAAGCCGGGGGCGATCGCCTTGACGATCTCGACGATGGCGTCGGTGTCCTGGGTGTCCAGGCAGATCGGCCAGGCGTCGATGCCGGCGAACCGCTTGAAGAGGGCCGCCTTGCCCTCCATGACGGGCAGCGCGGCCTTGGGCCCGATGTTGCCGAGGCCCAGTACGGCGGAGCCGTCGGTCACGACCGCAACCGAGTTGCGCTTGATGGTCAGGCGGCGGGCGTCCTCGGGGTTCTCGGCGATCGCCATGCAGACGCGGGCCACACCCGGCGTGTAGACCATGGAGAGGTCGTCACGGTTGCGGATGGGGTGCTTGGACTGCATCTCGATCTTGCCGCCGAGGTGCATCAGGAACGTACGGTCGGAGACCTTGCCGAGGGTGACGCCCTCGATGCCGCGCAGCTTCTCGACGATCTCGTCGGCGTGCCCGGTGGAGGTCGCCGCGATGGTGACGTCGATACGGAGCTTCTCGTGCCCGGACGCCGTGACGTCGAGGCCGGTCACCGAGCCTCCGGAGGACTCCACGGCGGTGGTGAGCTGCGAGACGGCGGTTCCGCTCGCGGGCACCTCCAGCCGGACGGTCATGGAGTAGGAGACGCTGGGCGCCGTTGCCATGGCGGACTTCCTCTGCTTTCACCGAGTCGCTGCGTTGCCGTCCGATCGTCGCACCTACCCCTGAGTACGTGGTAGCCGCCCTGGGTTGCGGACGTTTTGTTCACACAGGGCTCGCGGGCTTCGGAAAGCTAATTCCACGATACGAGAATTGCTCGGGCATGAAAAGAGACCCACGTCACGGTCGTGACGTGGGCCTCTTCCTGCTCAGTGACACCGACCCGCCATGCTCGCCTCGCGGCAAGTGGTCGCTCGTAGCGACGAAGGTTGGGCCCGGGGGCTTGGATCGGGCCGGTGCCACACCCAATCTAACAAACGATCCCGGACTGCCATTCCCGTCCCGGGAGTTCCGCCCCCGGCGATTCGGATCAGTCCCTGAGCAGGTCCGGCACCCCGGCCTCGTCCGGCTCGTCCCGCGTGTCCGAGACGACCGTCAGCTGCTGGGTGGCGCGGGTCAGCGCGACGTACAGCACCCGCAGTCCGGCCGGCGACTCGTCGGCGATCTCCGCCGGCGAGACGACCACCGTGGCGTCGTACTCCAGGCCCTTCGCCTCCAGGCTGCCCAGCGCCACCACCCGGTCGCCCAGACCGGCGAGCCAGCGGCGTGCCTCCTCGCGCCGGTTCATCGCGACCACCACGCCGACCGTGCCGTCGACCCGGTCGAGCAGCCGGGCCGCCTCCTCCCGCACGGTCCGCGCCAGGGACTCCCGTACGACGGTGAAGCGCGGCTCGACGCCGGTGGAGCGCACCGCCGAGGGGGACTCGGTGCCGGGCATGGCGAGGGCCAGCACCTTCGACGCGAGTTCGGCGATCTCGGCCGGGTTGCGGTAGTTGACCGTGAGGCGGAAGCGACGGCGGGGGCGGGTGCCGAGGGCCTCGTCCCGGGCCGCGCCCGCCTCGTCCGGGTCGGACCAGGACGACTGGGCCGGGTCGCCGACGACCGTCCAGGTGGCGTGCCGGCCGCGGCGGCCGACCATGCGCCACTGCATGGGCGTGAGGTCCTGGGCCTCGTCCACGATGACGTGCGCGTACTCGGTGCGCTCCTGCGCGAGCCGTTCGGCCCGCTCGCGCTGCGACTCCTCGCGCACCGGCATCAGCTCCTCAAGACCGGTGAGCTGGTCCAGCGGATCGAGCTCGCGCCGCTTGCGGGGGCGGGCCGGGGTGCCGAGGACGGACTGGAGCTCGTCGAGCAGGGCGATGTCGTGCACGGAGTGGCCGTCCCGCCGCAGCGAGCGGGCCACCCGGCGCACCTCTCCGGGGTTCAGGATCCGCCGGGCCCAGCGGCCCAGCCGCCGCTCGTCGGCCATGGCGTCCAGCACGGCCCGCGGGGTCAGCTCCGGCCACCACGCGTCGAGGAACGCGATGAACGAGTCCTCCGAGGCCACGTCCTCGTCGAAGGACGAGCGCAGCTCCGCGGCCAGCTCCGGGTCGGAGTGCCGGCCGGCCGCGCCGGAGAGGTCCCACAGGGCGTCCAGGAGCAGCTTGCGGGCGCGCGGACGCAGCAGGTTGACGGGGGCGGTGCCGCCGAGCGCGTTGCGCCGGATCCGCTCCAGGTCGGCGGCCTCCAGTTCGAGCCGCCGGCCGAAGGCCACGACCCGCAGCCGCTGCGGCGCGTCGGACCCTTCCAGCGCCCCGCGCGCGGCCTTCCGCACCACCTTGAGCATGCGGTACGAGCCCTTGGCGCGGGCCACGGACGGGGAGTCGTAGAGGGTGGCCTCGACGCCGTCGACGAGCGAGCCGATGGCGCGGATGGCGACCTGGCCCTCCTCGCCCAGCGAGGGCAGCACGCCCTCGGTGTACGCCACCAGCAGCGGGGTGGGCGAGACGATCAGGATGCCGCCCGCGTAGCGCCGCCGGTCCTGGTAGAGGAGGTACGCCGCCCGGTGCAGCGCGACCGCCGTCTTGCCGGTGCCGGGGCCGCCCTCGACGTAGGTCACGGAGGCGGCGGGCGCGCGGATGACCAGGTCCTGCTCGGCCTGGATGGAGGCGACGATGTCGCGCATGGTGTGGCCGCGGGCCTGCCCGAGCGCGGCCATCAGGGCTCCGTCGCCGATCACGGGCAGCTCGGCGCCGTCGAGGAACGCCGTCAGCTCGGGGCGCATCAGATCGTCCTCGACGCCGAGCACCCGGCGGCCCTTGGAGCGGATGACCCGGCGGCGCACGACCCGGCCGGGGTCGACCGGGGTGGAGCGGTAGAAGGGGGCCGCGGCGGGGGCCCGCCAGTCGATGACGAGCGGGGCGTAGTCCTGGTCCAGGACGCCGATACGGCCGATGTGCAGGGTCTCGGCGATGTCGGCCGTGCCGTCGTCGCGGACCGCGCCCTCGGCGGGCTCGACCGCGGTGTACGCGCCGTCCGGGCCCTTCTTGCCGTCCTTGCCGAGCAGCAGGTCGATACGGCCGAACAGAAAGTCCTCGAACTCGTTGTTCAGCCGGTTCAGGTGGACACCCGCGCGGAAGACCTGCGCGTCGCGCTCCGCGAGCGCTCCGGGCGTGCCGACCTGTCCGCGCTGGGCGGCGTCGTGCATGAGGAACTCCGCCTCGTGGATCTTCTCCTCCAGGCGGCGGTACACCCGGTCCAGGTGCTCCTGTTCGACGCCGACCTCTCGGTCGCGTGCGGAGTCCTGAGCCGAGCCTGGCGCGGTTTCCTGTTGAGCCTGAGCGGCCACCGGGCCCCCTTCTGACGTGCTGGGCAGCCGTCCACCGTACGCGAAGGGGGGCCTCGAAGGCTACGCGTCGGCCCCGGGACCGTCGTTCCCGACGTCCCGGGACCCGCCGTACGGCTTACGCGTCGACCTCGACCAGGAGGTCTCCGTCGAAGGTCATGACCTCGAAGTGGTCGATCTCGTTGGGGGCGAAGGCGGCGCCGCCCTGGATGTAGAGCGGGTTCTTGGCCTGCTCCGTGGTCGCGTCCGGGAGGCCGTAGCCCCAGTTCGGGACGGACCAGTTGCTGATCGTCTCCCGCTCGCCGTTCTTGCCCACGGCGATCAGGGAGCACTTCTCGGGGCCCTTGACGTTCTTCAGCTCCAGGACCGCGTCGGTGCCCCAGGCCTTCTCCTGGAGGGCCACGGTGGCGCTGACCTCGGTCTTGGCGTCGGTGGCGCTGACCCGGTCGGGCATGCCCGCGAACGCGCTCTGGGCGGGGCTGGACGCCTTGAGCGGGACGTTGCCCGCGGGGTCCTCGCCTCCGGTGGCCGCCACCGAGACCAGCGGGCCGCCGACGATCAGCGCGGCCGAGGCCGCGATCATGTACATGCTGCGGCGGCGCTTCTGGGCGCGGCGCTCGGCGACCTCGTCGACCAGCCGCTCCACCAGCCGCGGGCTGGGCTTCGCGGACAGGGACTCCCCGACGACCGGCGAGCCGGTGCCCGGCAGGTCGGCGAGGGCGGCCAGCATGGGCTCCATCCCGGCGAGCTCGTCGAGCTGCTGGGCGCACCATTCGCAGGTGGCGAGGTGGACCTCGAAAGCGGTTGCTTCGGCGTCGTCGAGGATGCCGAGGGCGTAGGCGCCGACGGTCTCGTGTTCGTTCGGGCCCGTTGATCCCTGCATGGAGCCAGACATACCCGGACCCCCTGCTCCGAATCCCCCGTAGGTGTTCATCACGCCGTCACCCCCCGCTCCTCCAGAGCCAGCTTCATCGAACGCAGGGCGTAGAACACGCGTGAACGCACGGTGCCACTGGGTATGCCCAGCGTCTCTGCCGCCTCATTGACGGTACGCCCCTTGAAGTACGTCTCGACGAGCACCTCCCGGTGCGCAGGGGTCAGGTCGTCGAGTGCGTCCGACAGCGTCATCAGCCACAGCGCCTTGTCGATCTCGTCCTCCGCGGGGATGACCTCCAGCGGCGACGGGTCGACCTCCTGCGGCCGGGCCTGCCGGCTGCGGTGGCCGTCGATGACGATGCGCCGTGCGACCGTCACCAGCCAGGGGCGTACCGATCCGGTCGCTCGGTTGAGCTGACCGGCGTTCTTCCAGGCACGGATGAGCGTCTCCTGGACGACGTCCTCGGCGCGCTGCCGGTCTCCCGCGACCAGGCGCAGCACATATGCGAGCAACGGTCCGGCGTGCTCTCGATACAGCGCACGCATCAGCTCCTCGTCAGGCTCCGAGGGCTGGGACATGCGATGTCGGGCCCTCGCTCCACGTTCATTGGCCACGGCCGCATCCTTGCGCACGCCCACCTCCGGTGTCCGGGGGATCCCCCAGTCGGTCGCTCACCACCGGGTACGGACGAGGGCCCGGGTCTGTTCAACGCGACGTCACAGTTCTCCCTCCGGTGACGTGACGAGCGGGACATGACCGCACATTCCCCCCGTCCGGCCTTCACATTTCCACCACAACGTCGGCGCCGCCGCCCGGGGACGGCGGACGCGGCGCTAAACGCGGTGTTGCCGAAATCACTTCGGAAAAGTCCCAACCGCCTCAGTACAGACCGCACATAAGGGACCGTCAGCCGCGCGCGAGGGCCGCGGCCCGACGCCGGTGCCGGGCCACCCGCTCGCGGTTCCCGCACACCTCACTCGAACACCAGCGGCGCCGACGGCCGCGGGAGGTGTCCAGATAGACGATGGGGCAGTTGTCACCCGCGCACTGCCGCAGGCCCGCCCGCGCGACGGGATCGGTGAGCAGTTCCACCACGTCCCGGGCGATCGCGCCGAGCAGCGCCGCGCACTCCGGCGGCCCGGCCAACTCCCGTACGAGCACGCCGCCCTCACCGCGCAGGGCACGGGGCGCCGGCGGCGCGGTGCGGGCCAACTCGTTCACACCGGCGAGCGCCCGGTCGTACGGCCGGGGCGCCGGCGCCGACGCGCCGCGCACCAACTCGTCCACGTGGGCCCGCAGTTCCCGGACGGCGACCAGCCAGGAGCCGTCCGCGTGCGCGAGCGGAGTGCCGGGTGGGACAAGACCCGAACCGGTGATCCAGGCGCGCAGCACCGCGACGGTGTCGAGCCGTTCGACCGGATGGGTGGTCGCCAGCAGATCCAGACAGATCCGTCCGGCGTCGAACCGCAGCTCGTACGGGGCCGGGGCCGTACCCAGTGCCATGCGCGCGTCACCGCCTAGGGTCTTCCGCGAGGGGCTGACGTACCGAGGAACCGTTCCCTCTCACAGTGCCTGCCCGCTCCGGCGACCGGAACCCCTCCCACCGCCCGCTCCGGGACGACGGACCTCCCGCGGCCCTCAGATGTCGGCGTACTTCGTGTCGGCGGCCGGGTCCAGGGCGAGCCGGTAGCCACGCTTGACGACGGTCTGGATCAGCTTCGGCGCCCCGAGTGCCGTACGCAGCCGGGCCATCGCCGTCTCCACCGCGTGCTCGTCCCGCCCGGCGCCCGGCAGCGCCCGCAGCAGCTCGGCGCGGGCCACCACCCAGCCGGGCCGCCGGGACAGCGCCCGCAGCAGCGACATACCGGCGGGCGGTACGGGCCGGAGCTCGCCGTCCACCAGCACCGCGTGCCCGCGGATCTCCACCCGGTGCCCGGCGATCGGCAGCGACCGCGCCCGCCCCGGCAGCTCCTGGCACAGCAACTGCACGAGCGGTCCGAGCCGGAAGCGTTCGGGCTGCACGGTGTCGACGCCGAGAGCCTGCAACGGCAGCGCCGTGACCGGCCCGACGCAGGCCGGCAGCACATCGTGGTGCAGCGCGCCGAGCAGCTCGGACAGCAGCCCCCGCTCCTCCGCCCGCGACAGCAGGGACGCGGCGGCCGGAGCGCTGGTGAAGGTGAGCGCGTCCACCCCGCGCGCGACGGCGACGTCCAGCAGCCGGTCGACGGGCGAGAGGTCCTCCGGCGGCATCCAGCGGTAGACCGGCACACCTACGACCTCGGCGCCGCCCGCGCGCAGCGACTCCACGAACCCGGGCAGCGGCTCACCGTGCAGTTGCACGGCGACCCGCCGTCCCTCGACCCCTTCGTCCAGCAGCCGGTCCAGCACCTCCGCCATGGACTCGGAGGACGGGGACCACTCCTCGGTCAGTCCGGCGGCCCGGATGGCGCCCTTCACCTTGGGTCCGCGGGCGAGCAGCTCCACCCCGCGCAGCCGCTCCACGAGCGCGTCCCCTACCCCCCACCCGTCGGCGGCCTCGATCCAGCCCCGGAAGCCGATCGCGGTGGTGGCGACCACCACGTCCGGCACCCGGTCGATCAGCTCCTTGGTGGCGGCGAGCAGTTCGCTGTCGTCGGCGAGCGGCACGATGCGCAGGGCCGGGGCGTGCAGAACGGCGGCGCCGCGCCGTTGCAGCAGGGCGCCCAGCTCGTCGGCCCGGCGGGCGGCCGTCACCCCCACGGTGAACCCGGCGAGCGGCCCGTGCTCGGGCCGCCGTCCCGCCGGGCCCGCCGTCTGCTGCGCCGGCAGATCCGGTCCGTTCTGTTGCTCGTACATAAACTCTCGTTCCGCACTCGAGTCGTCGCACCTGCGTGCCGATCGAGCCTGTCAACGCCGCGTGACAGGCTCGGTTCGGCTCGATGTCACCGGTGTTACGTCACACCTCGGCATAGCTGAGCCGCGGCTTCGCCTCGGTGGCGGTCCGGGCGACGGCTGCCGGGCCCGCCGGGCGGCGAAGGTATACGGCCCAGGTGAGCGCGAAGCACAGACCGTAGAAGGCCAGGAAGGCGACGAAGGCGGCGGTGCCGGAGCCCACGCTCAGGAAGGACTGCCGGAAGGCGAGGTTGATGCCGAGCCCGCCGAGCGCGCCCACCGCGCCGATCAGCCCCATCGACGCCCCCGACAGCCGCCGGCCGCGGGCCGCCGCCTCCTCCCCGGTGAGCCCCAGGGCGACCGCCTTGTTCTGGAAGATGCCCGGGATCATCTTGTACGTCGACCCGTTGCCGAGGCCGCTCAGCACGAACAGCACGATGAAGGCGGCCGTGAACAGCGGCAGCGACTCCCGCATCGACGCGATGACGACGACACCGGTGGCGGCCGCCATGCCCACGTAGTTCCACAGCGTGATCCGCGCCCCGCCGAACCGGTCGGCGAGCGAACCGCCCACAGGCCGGATCAGGGAACCCAGCAGCGGCCCCACGAAAGTGACGTACGCGGCCTGCAGCGGCGTACGGCCGAACTGGGTCTGGAGCACCAGCCCGAACGCGAAGCTGTAGCCGATGAACGAGCCGAACGTGCCGATGTAGAGGAAGGACATGATCCAGGTGTGCGGGTCCTTCACGGCCTCCCTGGCGGCGCCGGTGTCGTTCTTCACGGAGGCGAGGTTGTCCATGTACCGCGCGGCGAGGACCGCGGCGACGACGATGAGCGGCACATAGATCCCGAGCAGCACCCGCGGACCGCCGCCGGCCCCGATGACCGCCAGGCCGACGAGCTGGACGACCGGCACCCCGATGTTCCCGCCGCCGGCGTTGAGGCCGAGCGCCCACCCCTTCTTCCTGAGCGGGAAGAAGGCGTTGATGTTGGTCATGGAGGAGGCGAAGTTGCCGCCGCCGATACCGGCGAGCATCGCGCACAGCAGGAACGCGGTGAAGGAAGTCCCGGGCTCCATCACGCCGAACGCGGCGACCGTCGGGAGCAGCAGCAGGCAGGCGGACACGATCGTCCAGTTCCGGCCGCCGAAGACCGCGACGGCGAAGGTGTAAGGCACCCGCACGGCCGCGCCGACCAGGGTCGCCATCGACACGATGAAGAACTTGTCGGCCGGGGTGAGGCCGTATTCCGGGCCCATGAACAGCACCATCACCGACCACATGGTCCAGACCGAGAACCCGATGTGCTCGGAGAGCACGGAGAAGAGGAGGTTCCGCCGGGCGACCCGCTCCCCCGTCTCCTCCCAGAACGCCTCGTCCTCCGGGTCCCAGCGCTGGATCCAGCGGCCGCCCCTGCTCGGGCGTGTGTGGGCTGTGCTCGGGGCTGTCATGACGCCTCCACGGGGCTCAGGGGCTCAGGTGGTACTGCGCTGAGTGGCTGAGTCCCGAAGGTAGGGAGGACGCGTTTCCGCCCTGTGGCACCGGGTGACCGCGAAGGAACTTTGCTCTCACCCCGGACGGGGCCGGGGTGAGAGGTCCGGGCTCCGCGCCCCGGCGCGCGTCAGGGCCGGGGAGGGTGCCAATGGGGGTTTTGCTGGGGTGCTTGGGGGTGGGGGGTCTGAGGCGGGTGAGGTGCCTGAGGAGCCTGCTGGGGCTGGGGAGCCTGCTGGGGCTGGGGAGCGTGCGGGTGGGGGGTCTGAGGCGGGTGGGGTACCTGAGGAGCCTGCTGGGGCTGGGGAGCGTGCGGGTGGGGGTGGGGGTGGGCGGGAGGTCGGGGCTGGTTGGTGTACGCGCCGGGGGCGTAGGGGCCCGGGAGGTGGACACCGTGGGTGGCCGGCGGCACGGGGGCGCCGTACGGGCCCGCGGCATGGTTGCCGTACGGACCCGCCTGCCCGAACGGATCGGCCTGCCCCGGAAGCTGCGTTCCCGGCGGCAGGTACCGCAGCCGCCCGGACCCGTCGGTGACCGGCGCGAACCCGGCGGCCTGCAACCGGGCCGCGAGCTTGGCGTTGCGCCTGCGGCCCAGGACGACCATGAGCGCGAGGAGCACCATGGCGACGCCCCACAGGACACCGGCCAACACGAAGGTGTCGTCGTCGCCGCCGAGCCTCACCCCGAGGACCAGGCACCCGACGGTGGCGGCCAGCCCGCCGTACGCCGCCCGCTGCTTCTCGGAGTGCTTTCCGGTGAGGTCGAAGTTGATCCGCGCCTTCAGCAACTCGAGGGCGTCCGGCACGAGCGGCGGCAGCGAGACGCCGTCGCCGGCGTTCGAGTACTGCGCCCAGTTCTGCGCGGCCCGGGTCCGGGCGTACGGGCTGGGGTCGGGCACGATCAGCATGACCAGCGCGTTGTTGCGGGAGCCGGCCTGCCGGGCGTCGGCGTACTCGTAGCCGAACTGCTGGGCGACGAAGGCGAGCCGGGCGAGTTTCCGCACGGAGGCCATGGGGCTGGTGAGCTCCACGGGCCCACCGCTCGCCATCAGGCCCAGCATCTTCTGTACCTGCCGCTTGCTCATCCCCAACCACTCCCCCGACGCCGGTCCGCCGCGTTCACATCCGCGACGCGGGGCAGTGTGGCACACGGGATCACGAGAGTGAGGGGGGCGCGGGGGGTGAGGCGGGCGGGCGGGGGTCCTGGGAGGCCTCGGTGCCGGGCGGGTCCACACCGGGGTTCTCGAAGCTGACCGTCTCCGCGATCCGGCGGAGCACCGCGCGGTACTCCGCGCGCCGAGCCACGGCCGTGGTGCTGAGGGTGAGGACGGCCAGGCGCCGGCAGTCGGGGTGGGGCAGACGGGCGTGGACCTGGAGGAGGGGGAGCGGTGGGAGTCCGCCGGCCGGGGCCGGGGTGCGTACCGTCTCGCTGAACGTGGCGGGGCCACAGGGAAGTTCGCGGTACTCGACGTGAGTGTGGCCCTCTGCACCGGTGACCGCGCGAGCGGCGGTGACACCGCGCGGGGCGACGGCGGCGTCCCGCCAGGAGAGGGTGAACAGGGAGAGCAGGGGGCGGTTGCGGCCGGCGTCGCGCGGTTCGCCGACGTCGTCGCGGTGCAGCCCGATGGAACAGTGCACGGTGCCCACCTCACGCAACGCGCTCAGCATCCGCTGCCCCGAGGCGAACTGCGCGATGAACTGCTGCCGGGCCGCCTCGTCGGGCGCCGCGTCCAGGAAGGGTGCGGCAGCGCGCCGCAGCCGCTCGGCAGCCGGGGAGCCGGGCTCCGGGAGCAACGCGTCGAGGGGTAAGGGAACGAACCCCCCGGGTTCAGCGAACCAGAGCTCGGCGTGGGGATCGTTGACGGAGGGGTCGAGGATGAAGGTGGGGGCAGTCACAGGCTTTTCTCCCACTCACGGAGCCGGAGCCGGCGAGACGCCCACGCGTCGACCGCGCTCGATGTCATCCGGAGTGACGCCCCAGTCCGTGAGGATCCGACCGTTCCCTGCCGGCATCCATTGCTCGAGAACGTGGAGGCGACGTGGCCCAGAACCGCTTCGTGCCGGCGCCGCGATGAGCCCGACGAGACGCGGGTCGCCTGCGAACCAGACGGTCTCAATCTCCTGTTTCAACCGGGCCCCCGCTCGCGGTGCCATCCGGCGGTGCCACCACTCCGTCCGGAAATGGGTCGGGAAGACAAGCGGGATCCGTTGTTCGGAGCGGGCAGGGTTGGCGAACTCGAACCAGCCGTTCTTCTTTCCAGGGACGTCGGGGTGCTCCGTCAGACCGTGCGGGACCTGCTCCACAATCCGCCAGGGATACGTGCGCAGAATCCGGCGCATTCGAATCGCCGGGAAGAAGTATCCCAGCTGTGCGACGAAGCGGTAGGCGCAATAGCCCAGCGGCAACACGAACAGGAAAGTGAAACCCGGGGAAAGGAACACGATCAGGACGTAGAGCAAAGCCCACCATCCGACGATCCAGCCAATGAGGCCAAGCACGTTCATGGCCATGTGACCTGCCCAGGCCCGGCGAGTGGGGGGGTGCTCCCATGCGGTCGCACAGTCAGCGGGATTCACCGATCTACCTCTTCAGACGAGCGCGGTCAGAAAACATGGCGGACAAGATTGAGGATTCCGCCGCTGTCGATGACCAGTCGCGTGCCGTCGATCCCGGCAACGGTACCGTCCTTGTACTTGCTGTCATCCGCGTCGGTCACCTTGTTGTAGAGGCCGAAACCGCCGGTGCCGACGCCCACCATGCCCGAGGTCGCCGCGACGGTCCTGGCCGCTGCCTCAGGATTGCCGAGACCTCGTACGGCCCGGACGATCATCGGGTTGTCCAGCCGCGCAATGCCCTGCATGCTTTCCATGGTCTGGGTGCCGAAAGTGGCGAACTTCTGCCCGAGCGTCGTGGCCTCACTCCCGGTCCGAATCGCAGTCGTCAGCCCCTTGGCCCCGCCCGCGACTGCTCCCAGACCGGGAAGCGCCCCCATCGTGTCGGCGCCCACTGAGACGAGGTTGCTCCAGAAGTCCGCATCGAACTCCCCCTTCGAGAACCCGTCCATCAGCGACGCCCATGTCTCCCCGTCGCTCAGCCGCAGCGTCAGCGCCGTCGCGCTCACCGCCGAAGCCACCAGCATCAGGCCCGCCACCATCGCCACACCCAACGGCCCGGCGAACACGATCGCCACGACGGCGATGACCCCGGCCACGAAGCTGAGGATGTCCGGCAGGTTCTCCCACAGCCAGTCCAGCGCCTCGTCGAACCAGCCAGGCTCCTGCGGGGCCAGCTTCTCCGTCGCGTCGCGGATCTTCGCGGCGCGGTGCCTGGCCCGGCCCTCGTGTTCCTCCGCGAGTCGCCTCGCCCTGCCGCGGATCCGCTCCAGTTCGGCCTCGGCCTCTTCGACCGCCTCAGCCGCGTCCGCGTCGTCCGGCTTGCTCGCGCGGCCCTCGGCCCGGTCCACCGCGTCCTGCGCGTCCCTGGCCTCCTCCTCCAGCTTCTTCGCCCGGCGCTGGAACTCGTCGAGTTCGCCCTCCCAGTGGTTCAGCTGCTTGGCCGCCTTGCGGAGGGAGTGCGCCGCGTTCTTGAGGTTCGTCGGCAGCGGACCGTCGTCCAACTGCTCGCGGAAGGCGACGGCGGCGTCACCCTTCCAGTAGCTGCCGTCCAGGAGCTTGGTGACCAGGCCGTGCGTGTCCGAGAGGACCTTCGCGCAGCCGGACAGCTTCTTGTGGAGCGTCCGCACCGTCTCCGTGTCGCCCGGGACGGGGTTGAAGCCCAGGTGGGGGTAGCCGGGGTTGGGGATGTGCGGGGAGGACTTCAGGCCCTGGGGAAGGGGGCCGTTGCGCCGGGCCTGGGAATCGGCGTAGGGGGAGGGCTCCACGCCCGGGGTGAGGCTCACTTCCCGTCTCCGCCCCTGCTCTTCCGGGACTGCCGAGCCGCCCGCTCCAGGGCGACGTCCACCTCGTGGTAGCTGTCCTTGCTCTTGCCGATGATCTCGGCGAGGTCCTCCGTCTGTTTGCCGATTTCCTCGGAGCCGTACTTCCAGTCCTCCTGGAAGTCCTCGCACGCGGCGTCGAGGTCGTCGGTGCCGAGCCCGGTGACCGTCGCGTCCGACAACGCCTTGCGCACGCCGTCGAGCGAGTTCGTCGACTTGTTGAGCATTCTCATGAAGCGCGCGAGTTCATCGCCGTCGACTGCCAGCCGGTCCGCCACCTCGTCCACCGCCCCGTCAGTTGGATAATCAGAGAGGGACGAAGGACATTAACCACAACCGCCGGCCATTCGCCAACCGCGCCCCGCGGGGGCGGTCGGCGAATGGCCGGAAACGGATCCTGGGTCAGCGGTTGACGGCCTGGATTTCCTGAACGACGACGTCCTGACCCGCACCGAATTCGCCATCCGGCAAATCCTGCGGATCGTCAACACCCGTGCCGGTCCAGGAGATCTCCCAGGTGATGGTGGCGGTGAGCCGGTAGGAGTCGTCGCCGGACGAGCGGAGGTACTTCACGCCGCAGGGCGGTGTTTCCTTCGCCTTGCCCTTGGCGTACGGCTCGCCGATACGGCCGTCCTCGATCCGGCAGACACCGGACGCGGGGTACGTCTGCGCGTCCCCGGTGCCGGGTTCGATCTTGAGGGAGACCGGCTCGGCCGTGGTGGTCGCCTGGATGCCGAGTACCGGGACGGACGCGGTGACCGAGACCGGCTTGAACTCCGCGGCGTCCAGCCAGGCCCAGGTGGGGAGGTTGACCTTGGTGGTGGCTTCCGGGGCCAGGGTGACCTCGGTGCCGGGGACGCGGATCTCGGCGTAGGCGAGCTGGGCGAGGATCTCGGGGGTGACGGCGTTCTCGATGTCAGCGGGCGGGGGGTCGCCCTGGTCCACCCAGAAGGTGTCCTCGTCGCAGTCGTCCCAGCCGGGCGGGTAGGTCTCGTTGACGTACGAGTCCCACCAGTAACCCTCGCCGGCCTTGTCCTTGTTGAAGTCCGTGTACGGCTCGCCCTCGACGTATCTCTTGCGCTGCTCCGACTCCCACTCGTAGCCCGTGGACTCGGCCGCCCAGATCGGTTCGAGGTGGGCCTCCAGCTGTGCGGGGGTGTACTTCGGCGCGTACCAGCAGGCCGGCGGGGTCCAGGGGGTGGCGGAGGCGACGGGACCGGCGGCGTTGCCGCTCCCGTTCTTGGAACGGTCGAAGACGACGCCGCCGGCGGTCGCGGAGATGGTGCCGTCGCCGTCGGTTTCGCCCTTCGGGCCTTGTTCAGCCGGGTTCTGGGTGTTCCCACCTATCGTGTCGTCGGCGTGGGCCGCACCCGGGAAGGCGAGCAGCGGCACCAGGGTCCCCACCGTCACGAGCGCGGGGATCATCTTCAGCTTGCGGGTCAGGGCTGGCACTCGGCGCTCCCACTCTGCGAAACCATCTTCTGGATGACCCAGACGCCCTTGCTGTTCTTCTTCAGCGACGTGTGGTAGCTCACGTAACTCTTCGCGGTGACCTCGGTCTTCTTGACCTTGTCGGTCTCCAGATACCGGACGTACGCCTTGCCCTGGTCCTCGCAGTAGCTGAAGGAGGCCGTTCCGTCCTTGTCGACGGTCACCTGGGGATCGTAGAAGCGATAGGCGCCGGTGACGGAGGCCTTGTGGTCCACGTAGTTCCGCACGAACTTCTCGGTGCCCGCGGCCGCTTCACCCTCGTAGTAGTAGAGGAAGGCCTTGTCGAGCGGGTCCTGGTTGACGATCGCGAGGTCAACAGCCTTGATGGACTGCTCGCTGTCCGCCAGAACGGCGTCCTTGTTCTCGTCGCCGGTCTTGGGCCACTCGAACGTGTACGTGAGGTCCGCCGGCAGCTTGATCTCCGGCCGGTCCGTCTCCGGCCCGGCCGGTGTGCTCGGTGGTGGGGACGACTCCGTCCCCTTGTCCGCCCCCGCGATCTCGTCGTTCGCCTTCGCGTGGCCGTCGTCGCCGCCGCACCCCGTGAGGAGGACGGCGGCGACGAGTGCTGCTGCGGTGAGGGTGAGGCGGGGGCGGCGAGTCACGCGGGGCTCCTGGGCGGGGTGTGGTCTGAAGGGCAGCGCCACGTTAGTGCGGTTTCCGCACGGGGCACCACCGGAGTCAGCCGGTCCGGCCGACCGACCACTCCTCGGACCCCCGGAATTCGCCAACCGCCATGAGAAGCGCACGGGTTGCGCACGTCCGCCGCACAATCCCGTCGCCGCGCCCTCTCATCTCCCCCGCCGCGCCCCGCGCTTCCCCCCGCGCCGACCGCGGCCTTTCCCTCCCCCGTCCGGCCACAGCCGGGGCCGCCGCCGGGCCGCGAAGTCCTCGATCCAGCCGGTTGCCAGGATCGTCAGGGCGAGCAGGGGCCAGACCAGGCAGAACATCCAGAACATGTACGTCGAGTCCAGGAACGACACCGCGCCGTCGCTCTGGAGGAACGGGAGGCTGTAGAGCGGGTCGAGGAGCGGGACCGTGGCCATGATCAGCAGGTTGTGCCAGAGGTAGATCGTGACCGCGCGGTTGTTGGACAGCGTCACCAGCCGGTCCCACTTCGCCAGTCGGCGCGGCAGTTCGGGCCACGACGGCGAGTACTGGAGCAGGATCACCACGAAGCCGAACGACCAGGTCGCCTGGGCCAGGGGGATGTCGTTCAGGTCCCAGCCGTCCGGGCCCAGATGGCCCGAGGCCCACCACAGGCCGAACGCCATCAGGAAGGCGGCGCAGGAGACGGCGACGTAGCGGGGGATCCGTCGCAGCAGGCCCTCGTGATGGGCGAAGCCCAGCACCCAGCAGCCGCCGTAGACCGCGAAGTCCGTCACGGCGTTGCCGGTTTCGCCGGGGATGGTGACCAGGCCGGTGCCGACGACCGCCGTCAGGCCGAGCGGGGCGAGGAGCGTCGGCCAGGGGGCCCGGCGGAACGCCCACAGCAGCAGGGGGGAGGCGACGACGAACCACAGGTAGGCGCGCAGGTACCACAACGGGCCCACCGCCTGCACGGCCCAGGTCTTGTCCAGCAGGCCGGACTCGGAGCCGATGGTCCACGGGAACGGCGGGGCGCCGATCGGGACGACGTAGTGGATCAGTCCGAGGACGCTGTCCGGGCGCCAGCCGGCCGCGAACAGCATGCCGAGCGCCACAGCGCCGAACGCCCACATCGGCGGGAGCAGTCTGCGCAGTCTGTCCCTGACGACGCCCGGTGCCGGACGCTTCAGGGATCGCGCCATCAGCGAACCCGCCAGCGCGAACATCACCCCCATCGAGGGGAACAGCACCGTCAGCCACGCCCAGCCGAACAGGTGGTAGGCGATGACGCGGACGAGGGCGATCGAGCGCAGGAGGTCCAGGTAGCGGTCCCGGCCCCGGGCCGCGGCGGCCGGCCGTGCCCCGGAGGACGCCGAGGCCGACTCCGCGCCCGCCCCGGCCGTCGCATCGGCCCCCGTGCCCGCCCCGGCCGTCGCACCGGCAGTCATGTCCGGCGCCGTATCAGCCGTCGCGTCGGTCACCCGTTGCTGCGGAATGCCGTACGACGACGACGTCGGCCCGGTGCCCGAGTGGTGTGTGCGGCTCATCCCACCGGCCTCCGCTCCTCGTTCCGTGCCGCGCGCGGGCTCGGTTCCGCGCCGACCGGCGCACCGACCACACCGGTCCGCCGCAGCTTCTGCCAGCGCAGGCGGCCGCCGGTGAGGGCGGTGATCCAGGACTGGAGCAGGACGACGTACATCAGCTGCCGGTAGAGGAGCTGCTGGAGCGGCAGGGTGATCAGGTGCGTCATGCGTTCGCGGTCCAGCCGGAAGGCGTAGGCCGCGCAGAACAGCTGGATGGCGAGAACGCCCAGCCAGGCGCCGATCGTCTTGCCGGTCGGGCCGAAGATCAGGCCGTACAGCAGGAACACGTCGATCAGCGGGGCCAGCAGCGGCGCGAGGACCATGAACAGCGACACCAGCGGCAGGCCGACGCGGCCGAAGCGGCCCGAGGGACCCCGGTCGAGCAGGGCGCGACGGTGCTTCCACATCGCCTGCATGGTGCCGTACGACCAGCGGTAGCGCTGGGACCACAGCTGCTGGACGGACTCCGGGGCCTCGGTCCAGGCGCGGGCGTTCTCCGCGTAGACGACCCGCCAGCCGTCGCGGTGCAGCGCCATGGTGATGTCGGTGTCCTCGGCGAGGGTGTCGTCGCTCATCCCGCCGACCCGCTCCAGCGCCGAGCGGCGGAACGCCCCGACGGCGCCCGGGATCGTCGGCATGCAGCGCAGGACGTCGTACATGCGGCGGTCCAGGTTGAAGCCCATCACGTACTCGATGTGCTGCCAGGCGCCGATCAGCGAGTCCCGGTTGCCGACCTTCGCGTTGCCCGCGACCGCGCCGACGCGCGGGTCGCCGAAGGGCTGGACGAGTTCGCGGACGGTGGAGGGTTCGAAGACGGTGTCGCCGTCCATCATCACGACGATGTCGTGCCGGGCGTTGGCCAGTCCGCGGTTGAGCGCGGCCGGTTTGCCCGCGTTGAGCTGGCGGACGACCCGCACGCCGGGCAGGCCCATCGCCTCGACGATGCGGGCCGTGCCGTCGGAGGAGCCGTCGTCGACGACGATCACCTCGATCGGATGCTCGCTCGCCGTCAGGGAACGGACGGTGTTCTCGATGCACTTGGCCTCGTTGTACGCCGGTACCAGCACCGACACGGGTTCGGTGACCGGCGGTCCCCAGCGGAAGCCGGGGCGGCGCACCCGGCGCGCGTGCAGGGCGGACAGGAGGAGCATCAGGACGAAGCGGGCGATGACCAGGGTCCCGATCACCGCCAGGCCGATCACGAGTCCGTCCGTGATCCCGGCCGAGGCCTGGACCAGGAGGACCCAGGCCTTGCCCTTCCACAGGTCGAGTCCGGTGACCGGGGTGTGGGCGCTGGGGGCGTCGAGGGCCTCGGTGAGGTTGTCGAACTCGTACCCGCGGGCCTTCATGTCCGGCAGGAACCGGTCCAGTGCCGCCACGGTCTGGCTGCGGTCGCCGCCGGAGTCGTGCATCAGCACGATCGCGCCCTTGCCGTCGGCCGGAGTGGCGCGGCGGATGATCTCGGCGGTGCCGGGCCTGCGCCAGTCCTCGCTGTCGGCGTCGTTGACGACGGTGATGTAGCCGCGCCGGCCGATGTACTCGGTCACCGGCCAGGACTCGTTGTCCATGGCGGCGGAGAAGGAGGAGTACGGCGGCCGGAACAGGGAGGTGCGGATGCCGGCCGCGCCGGATATCGCGAGCTGGTTCTGGGACAGCTCCCAGTCGATGCGCTGTTTCGACTGGTACGACAGGTCGGGGTGGTTGAACGTGTGCAGGCCGACCTCGTGGCCCTCGCGCACCATGCGGGCGACGAGGTCGGGGTGGCGCGAGGCCATGGTGCCGGTGACGAAGAAGACGGCGTGCGCGTCGTGCTGCCGGAGCACGTCGAGGACCTTGGGGGTCCAGACGGGGTCGGGGCCGTCGTCGAAGGTGAGGACGAGGCGGTGGTCGGGCACGCGCAGGGTGGTGGTGCGCCCGCTGCGGGTGTCGATGACGGGGCCGCCGCGCAGGATCTCCTCGGGCACGCGGTCGGTGGCGGCCGGCGGGCGGACACGGTGATCGGCGAGGATCTCGCTGTTCACGTAGCCGCGCAGCATCAGCATCGCCATCAGGGCGGCGAGGGCGAGCAGGGGAAGCAGGTGGCGCAGGGGCAGTCGGCGACGCCGGGCGGCCGAGCGGCTCCCGGTCGTGCCGCCCCCGTGACGGCTGGGGCGGGATGCCATCAGAGGTGGTACTCCGTACTCCGGGATTACAGGGAGACAGCGGTGACAGTGGTCGCGGGGCCCGGTTCGTTCGGGCCGTCCGCCACCGTGTCGGAGCCGGTGCCGCCGTCGCCGCCCTCGGACGGGGACGGATCGGCGGAGGGGCCCCCGGTGGGGCTCGGGTCGGGCGAGGTGGTGACCGGCGGCACGGACGGGACGGGCGGCTTGGGGACGTTCGTCTCGTCGCGCGGGCGGGTGGTGGTACGGGTGGCGGTGGGCTCCGGGTCCGAGGAGGTGGCCGCGGCGTCCGGGGTGCCGGAGGCGCCGGGGTCGTCCGCCTCGGAGCTCGGCTCCGGTGTGGTCCCGGCGGCGTCGGTCGGGCCGTCGCCGGGACTGCCGGTGCCGTTCGCCGAGGGCGGCGCGGACTGCGCGGGCAGGGCGGGGCTGTCGACCTTGCTCGCCGGCGCGTCGCCCTTCTGGTCCGGTACGGGCAGCCAGGGAGCGTTGGAGTTGCCGGACAGGAGCGTGGCGAGGATCACGACGGCGTAGACCGCGCAGGCGAGGCCCGCGGCCACGCCGAGCCGCCGGAACGTACGGCTGCGGCGGCCCGACTCGTCCACGAACACCGGTCCGTCGGAGCCGTCCTGCGCGCCGTCCGGCCGGCCGTCGGCGGTCTCCCGCCCCCCGCCGCCGGGGTCCCCCAACCGGTGCCCTATGGCGTCCAGTTGCACGGTGACCTCGTGGGGGTCGTGCAGGCGATCGCCGGCGGACGCCTCCCACGGATCGCGGACCACGGCCGGGGAGACTCCGGATTCGGGTCCGCGCTCGGTCGGGGAAGCGCCGGCCTCGGAGGCACGGTCACGCGGCGAGGCCCCGGTCTCGGTGGCACGGTCACGCCGGGGCGCCCCGGTCTCGGATTCCCCGCGGTCCCACAGGGAGGCCCTGGCCTCGGACGGACGCTCACGGACGAACGCCCGGGCTTCGGAAGCCCGGTGGTCACTGAGGGGCGATCCGGCCTCGGACGCACGCTCGGGTACGGACGCCCCGGCTCCGGAAGCCCGGCGGTCTCTCAGGAAGGCCCCGGCCTCGGACGCCCGCTCGGATATGGAAGCCCCCGACCGGGGCTCCCGGCGGTCGCTCGGGGAAGCCCCCGCCTCGGACGCCCGCTCACGTATCGACGTGCCGGTCTCCGGGAACGACTGGGTTCTGCCGACCCGGCTTCCCAGCCCCGGCACTTCCCCCGTCGCGGAGGCGGCCTCGGGCCAGTCGGTTTCCGGTCGGGCGTCTTCTCGCCACTTGCTCACGTGCTTACATCCCCCCACGGGACAGTTCAAAGGTGCGCCTACGACCCCGAGACTCGTCGACCGAACCAAGCCCCCACCTGGTTCGAGCGCCCCTTTTGTCACACCGCACTCGGGCCACGAATGTAGCGCACGTGCTCTTCCCGTGTGGGAGGTGTGTCAGATATGGACACTCGGCAGGTTCGTGTCCAGCGCCGGAAGCCAGCCGCCGGCGGGCCGCCGCAGCCACCCCTCCTCCGCGGCGAGCCCGGCCGCGGCCCGCCGCAGCGCCGCCAACGCCGGGTGCGCCAGGCCCTTTCGCCACACCAGCGACACGGGGGACAGCGGAACCGGGTCGACCAGGGGCCGCCGTACCGAGCGCGGCATGTCCGGGAAGTCGACCACGGCGAGCACCGGGCACCCCGTCCGCGCCATGATCCGCTCGAACTCCTCGTCCCCCACGGCCAGTGGAGCGGGCGCAGCGACCTCGATGCCGCGCCCCGCGAACAGCCGGCGCGCCAGGTCGGTCCACTCCGGCGTCCGCGGATTCCCTGCCCCCGCGTACACGGTCTCCCCCGCCAGCGCGTCGAGCGGCACCGCCTCCAGGGCCGCGAGCCGGTGCGCCTGCGGCAGGACGACCGCCATGGGCTCGTAGCGGACGATCTGCTGCTCCAGCCCCGACCGCAGTGCGGGATCCAGTCCGGCGAACCGTCCGAACGACGCGTCGAGCCGACCCGCCAGGAGTTCCGCCGCGGCGCCGGTCAGCCCGCTCTCGTAGCGGGCCATCAGTTCGTGCTGCGGGGCGAGTTCACGGGCCCGGTGCAGTACCCGGCGCGGGGTTCCGAGGCCCGGGGAGTTCAGGTCGACCAGCAGGGGACGGGCCTGCCCGAACGCGGCGAGGAGTTCCTCCTGCGCGTCCAGCACGCGCCGCGCGTACGGCAGCAGCCGGACGCCGTCCGCCGTCAGCGTCACCTGCCGGGTGGTCCGTACGAACAGGTCGGCGCCCAACTCCCGCTCCAGCCGCCGTACGTCCCTGCTGAGCGCCTGCTGGGCCACGTAGAGGCGGACCGCCGCGCGGGTGAAGTGCAGTTCCTCGGCGACGGTGACGAAGGCGCGCAGCAGGCGGGGGTCGAGGTGAGGCGGGGTGGACATGCCGGGAATTTACAACGCGGACGCGTGAATCGGCACGGAGCAGGTGTTGGACCCGGTGATCACCGCCGGGCGACCGTTGATCCATGCCGGACACCCCGCAGCCCCTGTGCACGGTCACCGCCGACACCCTGGTCGCCGCCGACTTCTCGCCCCGTGCGGGCCGCCGCCGCCCGCCCGGCCCGTACGGCCGTCTGTTCTCGATCCGCGGCACCCGGGCCTTCACCGCCGGGAACCTCGTCGCCCGGCTGCCGATGGGCATGTTCAGCGTGAGCGCGGTCGTGATGATCGCCGGCACGCGCGACTCATACGCCCTGGCCGGTGCCGTCACCGCGACCGGGCTCGCGGCGACCGCGGTGGTCGCCCCGTGGATCGCCCGCCTGGTCGACCGGCACGGCCAGGCCCGGATCGCCCTGCCCGCCGCGCTGTTCGCGGTGCTCGGCAGCGTGGCGCTGCTGCTGTGCGTGCGCCACGGCGCCCCCGACTGGGCGCTGTTCGCCGCGTACGCGGCCACCGCGACGACGCCCAACACCGGCGGCATGTCGCGCGCCCGCTGGGCGCATCTGCTGCGCGGCGACCCCGCGGCCCTGCACACCGCGAACTCCTTCGAACAGGCCGCGGACGAACTGTGCTTCATGCTGGGCCCGGTCCTCGCGGCCGTCCTGTGCGGGACATTCTTCCCGGAGGCGGGCACGCTGGTCGGCGCGGTGCTGCTGCTGACCGGCATGCTGCTGTTCACCGCCCAGCGCGCCACGGAGCCGCCGGTCGCACCGCGCCGGCGCGCTCCCTCACCGCTGCGCGCCCCCGGCATACCCCGGCTGCTCACCGCCTTCCTGGCCACCGGGGCGGTGTTCGGCTCGATGGAGGTCGTCACGATCGCCTTCGCGGACGCGCACGGCAGCCGTACGGCGGCGGGCGTCCTGCTCGGCCTCCAGGCGGCGGGGTCGGGCGCGGCGGGGCTGCTGTTCGGCACGCTGCGGCCGGTGGTCCCGGCCCGGCGTCTGCTGCCGTGGTGCGTGGCCGCGATGGCGGTCCTCATGGCCCTGCCCCTGCTGGCCGCGCACCTGACACCCTCGCTGCTCGCCCTGGGCGCCGCCCTGCTGCTCGCCGGCATGGCGACGGCCCCGACGATGGTCACCGCCATGACGCTGCTCCAGCAGCGCACCTCCGCCGACCGCCTCAACGAGGGGATGACCCTCGCCGTGACCGCCCTGCTCGGCGGCATCGCGTGCGGCAGCGCCGTCGGCGGCTGGGCGGTGGAGCGCGTCTCGGCGACGACGGGATACGCGGTACCGGTCACGGCCGCCGTGCTGGCCCTGGCGATCACCCTGGCCCCGTTCGACCGCACGAGGCGCGTCGCGGGCTCCCGAGCGCCCCGCTGACCGCCGCCGGGACGACGGCGTGATGGCCGGAAGGCGGACGCGGCGCCGACGCCCGAGAGGCACGACCACCACCCACCACCCCACGCTCACCGACCACCGGCCACCGGCCACCGGCCACCAGCCACCAGCCACCGGCCACCGGCCACCGGCCACCGGCTCAGCCGAGACCCCACCCCCGCCCGAGCCGGTACGCGGCGCACAGGTTCACGTCGAGGGCGTAGGCACCCGCCGTGCCGCACTGTTCGGCCCCGCTGCCGGGATCGACGGGCTGCCCGTGCCCCATCCCCGTCACGCTGTACGTCTCCACCACCGCGCGCCCGGCCGGATCCCGGAAGACCTGGTGCGGGTGGCCGGCGACCGTGTCGCTGACATCGGCCGTCCCGTCGGCGCCGTGCACATCGGTCCACTGCTCGGTCAGATCGGTCATGTTGACGGGCCGGACCGTGTAGTCGGCCGTGCCGTGGACGACGGCGAGGGTCGGCCAGGGACCGGCGTACCCGGGCCGTGCGGCGCGCACCCGGTCGCCCCACTGCTGCGGACTCTGCGTGGCACCGACGTACATGCACACGTACGGCGACCCGGCGGCCTGCGCGCACCCGTAGGGCAGCCCGGCGACCACCCCGCCGGCGGCGAACCGCTCCGGGTACGCCGCCATCATCACGGCGGTCATCGCGCCGCCCGCGGACAACCCCGTCACGTACACCCGCGCGGGATCGCCCGAGACGTCGGCGAGCTGCCGGTCGGTCATCTGCGCGATCGACGCGGCCTCGCCCTGGCCGCGCGCGGTGTCGCCGCTCTGGAACCAGTTGAAGCAGGAGGTGGCGTTGTTGGCGCTCTGCTGCTGCGGCAGCACCACGGAGAAACCCCACCGGTCGGCGAGCTGGAGCCAGCCGCTGCCGCCGCCGTACCCCGCGGCGTTCTGCGTGCACCCGTGCAGCACCACGACCACGGGCCGCCCGGCGGGAAGCCCGTCGGGCACGTACCGGAACATCTTCAGCGCCCCGGGATTGGTCCCGAACCCGGTGACCTCCTGAAGGGAAGCGGCAGCGGCTCTGCCCGGGGTGAGCAGGGAAGCGACCAGGGCGACCAGGAAAGCCGCCAGGACAGTGATGCGACGTACGGATCCGGTCTGTGTCATGAGGACGGACCGTAGAACCGTGAACCAACCGTCGACATAGAGCCGCAACCCACTTCCCGAACTCCGTTCATGGGTGCTCACCATGCGGCGCACCATGACCACAAGAGCCTTCCGGGGCTCCCGCGGTCGCCGACGCGCGTATGTTCTCGGAAGGTCCGACGACGGCGAGAACCACAGGGGGCTGCCGCATGGCCGAGATCGACGATGCGTTGTGGAACGAGGACATCGGCGCCGACGGATACCGGGACCCCGCTGCCGCCTATCACGCCGCGGTCTTCGAGCAGTACAAGCTGTGCGTGGAGATGGCCGACCGGGTCAGCGCCCGGCGCAATCTCGCCAACACCTTCTTCCTGACGCTGCACACCGCTCTGCTCGCCTTCCTCGGCGCCTGGTTCTCGCAGCGGCCACGGGGCAGCGTGCCCCTCGTCCTGGGCCTCGCGGCGCTGCTGGTCCTGCTGGGCATGTGCGCCACCTGGTGGTTCACCGTCCGCTCCTACCACCAGCTGGACAAGGGGAAGTTCGCGGTGATCGGAGCGCTGGAGAGGCGGTTGCCGGCCCGCACCTTCGTGGCCGCCGAGTGGCACGCGCTCGGCGAGGGCCGTGACTGGCGGGTCTATCTGCCCCTGAACCGGGTCGAGCGCTGGATCCCGCTCCTGTTCGGCGGAGCCTATGTGCTGGGCTTCTTCGGTACGGCGCTCTGAGAGGACCCGACCAGTGTGAGGACCACGGCTGCGCCCTGCGCCGTCGCCCCGTACCGGCCGGTCGGCCCGCTCATGTCACCGGTTACAGTGACGGGCACAACGCCCGAGGCCGAAGAGGGGAATGAGCGTGGTCACGGTCGCCGTCACCGGTCATATGGACCTGGCAGCCGAGGCCGCCGAGCCCGTGCGCACGGCCCTGCGTGAGCTGTTGGCCGACCTGCGCGACGACTCGCTCGTGGGCCGCACGTGCCTGGCCCGCGGAGCCGACACCCTCTTCGCCGAGGTGGTCCTGTCGCTCGGCGGCCGCCTGTCGGCGATCATCCCCTCCGCGGACTACCGGGAAGCGGTGGTCCGCCCCGAGGACCTCATCCGTTTCGACACCCTGCGGGAGGCCGCGGACGAGGTGGTGGTCATGCCGTACGAACACGCGGGACGCGAGGCGTACGAGGAGGCCAACCTCCGGCTGATCGAGGGCGCGGACCGGCTGCTGGCCGTGTGGGACGGCAGTGCGCCCACCGGTCGCGGGGGCGGCACGGCGGACACCGTGGCCACGGCCCGTACGGCCGGCCTGACCGTCGATGTCGTATGGCCTCCGGGTGCGTCCAGGTCCGGCGCCTGATCCTGCGTCCGCCGAAGGGCTTCTCCGGGAGGAAATGAGGAGAGTCCCGGGAGCGCGCCCACGGCGGACGGTGACCTCCTACTCTCGGACCGCACAGCGCAGCGGGCGAGACCTCGGGGGGCACCGGAATGAACGGGAATCCGTACTTCTTGAGGGACCGGGAGCTGTCCCCGCGTGGTGCGCAGAGCCGGACCAGAGGACGGACACTGCTCGTCACCGGCTGGGCCCTGCGGCTGCTGGGGTCGGCGCTGGGCGTGGCGGCCCTCGTGATCTTCCGGGCCGTGTTCAACGCCGACCGGCTGCCGGACGGGCTCACCCAGCCCTGGTGGTGGCTGGCGCTGCTGGGCAGCTTCGCCCTGCTGTACGCGGCGGCCTTCGTCTTCGGGGCGGGCCGCGGGCTCGTGGTGCGCGGCAAGCGGGACACCGCGGACCTCGTCGAGGGCTTCGGTCAACTGACGGGCACCCGGTACGTGCTGTACCTGCGGCCGTTCTCCCAGGACGAGGACATGGCCCGGCTGCCCGACGACGTGACGGGCGGCGGAGGCAACGAGTACTTCTTCCTGGTCTCGGGGCTGACGCACGAGGAGGCCCTGGTCCGGCGATTCCGGAAGCTGGGCCGGGTCATCGCGATCGGCATGCCGGGAGAGCCGCTTCCGCTGCCCGGCGCGGAACGCGCCTACCTGCCGCTCGACGACTGGAAGGACACCGTGAGCGGACTGATCGGCGGGGCGTACGTGGTGCTGCTGTCAGCGGGGCCGGGCCCAGGGACGGTGTGGGAGTTCACCGAGGCGGTGCGCCTGCTGCCGCCCGAACGACTGGTGTTGCTGACCTACTGCGATCCCGCCGCCTACGACCGCTTCCGGGCGGCCGTCAAGGAGGAATACGCGCGGCGGTCCCGGAGCGAGCCGGGGGCACCGGACACCGGTCACTGGCCGCCGCTGCCCGAGCTGCCGGACTTCCCTTCGCCGGCCAGGCCCGTGCGGCCCCGCTGGGAGGTGTGGCTGAACGGCGGCCGGAAGCGGCTGCGCTGGGACTTCGCGCTGAAGGGTCTGATCGTCTTCTCGCCGCGCTGGGACGCTTCCTTCATACGGTTCGATCCGACGTCGCTGCGCCTTCCGAGCGTCGTGACGCCGGGCCGTCTGGTCAGGCGCATGCTCGGGCCCGTGATGGAACGGCTGGCGGCGCTGCCCGACCGTTCCTGACGGCGGCCCGGTGTCCCCCTGTGACGCCTCATGACGCCCCATGACAAAGGCCCCGCCACCGAAGTGGCGGGGCCTTCGCCCACATGGGTGAGGAGGTCCGGGGACCTCCCGATCGTGGAGATGGCGGGAATCGAACCCGCGTCCAACGGTGCGGAATCAGGGCTTCTCCGTGTGCAGTCCGCTGCGCTTTTCTTGGCCCCGGAGATCACGCGAACAAGTCTCCGACGGGCCCAGTCACTGTTTGGTTTCCCTCTTCACCCCGTGACCGGGATCAAGGTTTAGTCCCCTAGCTGATGCCAGGATCCGGGTCGGGAACAGCCCCGGGCTGACACTTCGCAAGTCGCTACTTAGGCAGCGAGGGCGAAGGAATCGCGCTTGGTTTCGGCGATTATTTTTTTCGGCCTGTGGTTTACGAGATCATGGCCGCTTCCTCGACACGCTTCCCCTGCTTCGACATCCGCTGTCGAAACCGATCATCCCCATGTTGATTTTTCAAAACCCGCACCCGCTGTGGGGTGCAGGACCCATCGTACGTGAGCAACGGGGCCACGTGCCAGCGTATTCCCGGTGGCCCCGGGGTCACGCCCGCTGCCGCCGCCGTACCGCCGACATGGCCCGGTCGGCCTCGCGCCGGTCCTGCTTCTCCCGGAGCGTCTGCCGCTTGTCGTACTCCTTCTTGCCCTTGGCCAGCGCGATCTCCACCTTGGCGCGGCCGTCCTTGAAGTAGAGGGCGAGCGGCACGATGGTGTGCCCCGTCTCCCCCGACTTCGACTCCAGCTTGTCGATCTCC
Organism: Streptomyces cadmiisoli; assembly: GCF_003261055.1. Classification (NCBI taxonomy): domain Bacteria; kingdom Bacillati; phylum Actinomycetota; class Actinomycetes; order Kitasatosporales; family Streptomycetaceae; genus Streptomyces; species Streptomyces cadmiisoli. Next base: position 5,459,939 of record NZ_CP030073.1, on the reverse strand, counting down.
GCGCGGTGCAGCAGCAGCTTCCGCTTGCGCCGGGCGCTGTGGTTGGTCCAGGTGCCCTGGCTGTACTCCGGCACGTGCACGTTGTGCAGCCACGCCTCGTGCGCGTCCAGGTGAACGAAGCCGTCGACCAGGGAGGCGCGGCCCTGGCGCAGCGACTTCACCTCGGTCCCGGTGAGGACGAGTCCGGCCTCGTAGGTGTCGAGGATGAGGTAGTCGTGCCGGGCCTTCTTGTTCTGCGCGATCAGTTTGCGCCCTTTTTCCTTAGCCATAGTGCCGACCATTTTCGCACTACGGAGGGGGTGCGGGGGAAGTCGATTACCGCACGCGCGGGCTACTGCCCGAGGCCGGCCAGGACGGACTCCGCCCGCCGCAGCGCGTTGCGGTCGGCCTCCAGGTCGGGGGTGATGCCACGGCCGTCGACGCTGCGCCCGGCGGGGGTGCGGTAGTGCCCGACGGTCAGCTCGGCCACGGATCCGTCGGGCAGCCGGCTCGGCATCTGGACCGAGCCCTTGCCGAAGGTGCGGGAGCCCACGACGACCGCGCGGCCGCGGTCCTGAAGGGCGCCGGTGAGCAGCTCGGCCGCGCTCATCGTGCCGCCGTCGACGAGCGCGACCAGGGGTCGGGTGGTGTCGCCCGCGGCCTCGGCGTGCAGGGCCCGCTGCTCGCCGTCGATGTCGTAGGTGGCGACGAGGCCGCCGTCGAGGAAGGCGGAGGCGGCGGTGACGGCCTCGGTGACCAGGCCGCCGGAGTTGCCGCGCAGGTCGAGGATGATCCCGGCGGCCGCCGGGGCCCGCCGTACCGCGGTGCGGACGGTGTCGCCGGTGCCCTTGGTGAAAGCGGCGATCTTGATGGCGGTGACACCCGCGGAGAGCCTCCGGACCGACACGGAGTCGGTGGCGATGCGCGCCCGGAGCAGGGTCCGGGTCCACGCGCGTGTGCCGCGTTCCAGGCCGAGACGGACGGTGGAGCCGGCCGCCGCGTCCGTGGCGTCGCCGCGCAGTACGGAGACGACCTCGGTGACCGGGCGCCCGTCGGTCCGCTCGCCGTCGACGCTGCGCAGCCGGTCGCCCGCGCGGATCCCGGCCGCGGCGGCGGGCGAGCCGGGGGCCACCTCGGCCACCTGGATACGGCCGTCCCTCCCGCGCCTGGCCGACAGGCCGACGCCGGTGTACTCGCCGTCGAGCGACTCCTCGAACTCCTCGTACTCGCCCTCGGAGTAGACGGCGTCCCAGCGGTCCCCGCTGCGGCTGACCGCGCGCTCGGCCGCCTCCATGGGCGACTTTCCCTCGGCCGCGGCCTCGGCGGCGGCCGCCGCGACCTCGTCGGGGCGGGCGGCGGAGGCGGCGGTACGGGTGGCGCCCGGCTCGGGCCCGCGGTCCGACGTCGGCAGGGATCCGGTCGCGGCACCGGCCGCGAGCACGCCGGCGAACACCAATGTCAGGGCGGCCCCGCGGCGGACGCGGCGGGGCTGACAGAACGGGTCGGGGCCTGACATGCCGGTGAGTCTAGGACAACGCCGAGGGCCGTACGGGCGGTTGACCGTACGGCCCTCTTGGCATGCGTCACACCTTCAGGTACTTGCGCAGCGCGAAGAACGCGGCCAACGCGGGCATCAGCAGGCTGGTCGCGAGGATCAGCGGGAGCTTCGTCAGAACGGCGTCCCAGCCGATGAAGTTGATCAGGTTCAGCTTCTCGGACAGCGCCAGACCGTGATCGATGATGAAGTACCGCGCGATCACCAGGAACGCGCAGGCGACACCACCGCCGATGAGTCCGGCGACCGCGGCCTCCATGATGAACGGGGCCTGGATGTAGAAGCCGGAGGCGCCGACCAGGCGCATGATCCCGGTCTCCCGCCGGCGGCTGAACGCCGACACGCGCACCGTGTTGACGATCAGCATCAGGGCGACCACCAGCATCAGCGCCATGATCGCGCGCGCCGCCCAGTTCATGCCGTTCAGCAGTCCGAAGAGGTTGTCCAGGATGCCCTTCTGGTCCTGGACCGACTGGACGCCGTCCCGCCCGTTGAAGGCGGTCGCCATGACCTGGTACTTCTCCGGGTCCTTGAGCTTGATCCGGTACGACTCCTGCATCTGGTCGGGCGTGAGGGAGCTGGCCAGCGGGGAGTCGCCGAACTGCTCCTTGTAGTGCTTGTACGCCTGGTCCTGCGACTCGGTCGTCACGTTGTCGACCACCGACATCTTCTGGAGGTCGGTGAGGATCTGGTCCTTCTGCTCCTTGGTGACCGCGCCCTTGGCGCAGTTGGGGTCGGACTCGGCGTCGCTCTTGTTGCAGAGGAAGATCGAGACGTTGACCTTGTCGTACCAGTAGCCCTTCATCGTGTTCACCTGGTCGCTCATCAGCAGCGAGCCGCCGAACAGGGCCAGGGACAGGGCGACCGAGACGATGACGGCGAAGGTCATCGTCAGATTGCGGCGGAGACCGACACCGATCTCCGACAGAACGAACTGGGCGCGCATGGCGTCTGCTTCAAGCCTTTCCGTGGATCTCGCTGCTGGTCAGTGCTGGTAGCCGTAGACGCCGCGGGCCTGGTCGCGCACGAGGCGGCCCTTCTCCAGCTCGATGACGCGCTTGCGCATCTGGTCCACGATGTTCTGGTCGTGCGTCGCCATCACCACGGTGGTGCCCGTCCGGTTGATCCGGTCGAGCAGCTTCATGATGCCGACGGAGGTCTGCGGGTCGAGGTTGCCGGTGGGCTCGTCGGCGATCAGCAGCTTGGGCCGGTTGACGAAGGCCCGCGCGATGGCCACGCGCTGCTGCTCACCACCGGACAGCTCGCCCGGCATCCGGTCCTCCTTCCCGCCGAGCCCGACCAGGTCGAGCACCTGCGGAACGGACTTGCGGATCTCGCCGCGCGACTTGCCGATGACCTCCTGCGCGAACGCGACGTTCTCGCCGACCGTCTTGTTCGGCAGCAGCCGGAAGTCCTGGAACACCGTCCCCAACTGGCGTCGCATCTGCGGCACCTTCCAGTTGGAGAGGCGCGCGAGGTCCTTGCCCAGAACGTGCACCTGGCCGTGGCTGCACCGCTCCTCGCGGAGCACCAGCCGCAGGAAGGTCGACTTTCCGGAGCCGGAGGATCCCACGAGGAACACGAACTCGCCCTTCTCCACTTCCAGGGAGACGTCCCTGAGGGCGGGGCGGGTCTGCTTGGGGTAGACCTTGGAGACATTGTCGAATCGGATCACGGATGCACCACGCGTCGCCGGGGGTAGATGTGCGTGACCATACGCGAAGCGGGCGGCCCGGCGCAGGCACCGGTTCGGGTTGCGCGCTGGTTGTGCGTTTTGTCCGCACCCTGCGACCGCCGCTCCTCCGGCGCCCGCGCCCTTTGCGGAGGAACCTGGCACAGTGGAGGGGGAACGTTCGCGTTCCCGCAGGCGTTGTAGGGATGAATGTGTACCGGTGCCAGGAGGGCGAGCGCATGACGTACGACCGGCTGGTGTGCGCGAACTGTGCCGCGCCCGTGAGCGAGGGGCGCTGCCCGGTGTGCCGGGCCAACCGCGAGCGGCTCCAGCAGGAGAACCCGCTTGCCGCGCTGAACCCGATGACGCTGATCGCACTGCTCGCGGTGCTGATCGCGGCGGTGGCGCTGCTGGCGCACCAGACCGCCTGATCCCTCGGCCGGCCCGGTCGGGCGAACACGCACAGTCACTCAGGACGAACAGGCCGAAGGGCCCGGAGCAAGCGCTCCGGGCCCTTCGCCGTGCGTACGCTCCGTACGGCGGCGGCCACCGACGGCGAGCGTCAGGCGGCCGCACCCCCGCGACCGCCCGCGAGGCGCGGCAGGACACGGAAGCCGATACCGCCGGCGATCATCGTGGCGGCACCGATCACCAGGAAGGTGGTCTGCGTGGCACCGGTCTCGGCGAGCTCGTCGCCACCGCCCTGGGCGGTGGTGTCCGAGCCGGTGTCGGTGAGGGCCGAGGTGCCCTCGTTCTGGGCGGACTCACCGGAGCCGCCGTCGGGGTCGGTGTTGTTGCCGCCACCGTTGCCACCGCCGTTGCCGTTCTCACCGCCGTTGCCGGGGTCGTCGGTCGGGTCGGAGGTCGGGTCGTCCGTGGGCTCCTCGGTGGGCTCGGTCGGCTCCTCCGTGGGCTCGGTGGGCTCCTCGGTGGGCTCGGTCGGCTCCTCCGTGGGCTCCTCGGGGTCGGTCGGGATGACCGTCGGGTCATCGGTGGGGTCGGGCGAAGGGCTGGGCGACTCGTCGGCGCACAGAACGCCGAGCAGGCAGTCCTCGGACTCGGCGGCGGAGGCCGCGCCCGCGGCCGTCAGCGAGGCACCGGCGGCGATCACGGCACCGGCCGCGATGCGCGCGATCCGGATCCGCGTCTTCTTGGTCATGTGGTTGCTACCCCCAGTAGCTCATCGTCAGTGAGGCGGCGCTCGGGGGCCGTGATCAACGGGGACGGCTCTGTTTCAAACCCCCCGGTTCACATGCGCCCCAGAGATACGCATGCCACGCTTCACCCTTCCCATTTTTCAAAGCAACGTCAAGGCCGTTGCGGGCGCGATGTCCGGGTACGCGCTCTTTGCCGGTGGCCGAAGCCTGTGAGTGTGATGTAAAACCCAGACATCCAGGTACGCAAAAGGCAACTGCCGCCCCGAGGGCGGCAGTTGCCCGGTCGATCCGGTGCCGTATGCGCGTCGCCGCGCTGCCCGGCTACTTCTCCTGCTGCTTGCGCCAGCGAATCCCGGCCTCCAGGAAGCCGTCGATCTCACCGTTGAACACGGCCTCGGGGTTGCCGACTTCGAACTCCGTGCGCAGGTCCTTGACCATCTGGTACGGGTGCAGCACGTACGAACGCATCTGGTTGCCCCAGGAGTTGCCGCCGTCGCCCTTGAGGGCGTCCATCTTGGCCTGCTCCTCCTGGCGGCGCCGCTCCAGCAGCTTGGCCTGGAGGACGTTCATCGCCGTGGCCTTGTTCTGGATCTGCGAGCGCTCGTTCTGGCAGGAGACGACGATGCCGGTCGGCAGGTGCGTGATGCGCACCGCGGAGTCGGTGGTGTTGACGCCCTGGCCGCCGGGGCCGGAGGACCGGTAGACGTCGATGCGCAGCTCGGACTCGTCGATGTCGACGTGGTCGGACTGCTCGACGACGGGGAGCACCTCGACACCGGCGAAGGACGTCTGCCGGCGGCCCTGGTTGTCGAAGGGCGAGATGCGCACCAGACGGTGGGTGCCCTGCTCGACGGAGAGGGTGCCGTAGGCGTACGGCACCTTCACGGCGAAGGTGGTGGACTTGATGCCCGCCTCCTCCGCGTACGAGGTCTCGTACACCTCGGTCTTGTAGCCGCGCTGCTCGGCCCAGCGCAGATACATCCGCTGGAGCCGCTCGGCGAAGTCGGCGGCGTCCACGCCGCCCGCCTCGGCGCGGATGTTCACGAGCGCTTCCCGGGAGTCGTACTCGCCGCTGAGGAGCGTCCGCACCTCCATCTCGTCGAGGGCCTTGCGGACGGCGGCCAGCTCGGACTCCGCCTCGGCGCGGGTGTCCGGGTCGTCCTCCTCCTCGGCCATCTCGAACAGCACGGAGAGGTCGTCGATCCGCCCGCGCAGCGCCTCCGTCTTCCTGACCTCGGCCTGGAGGTGGGACAGCTTGCTGGTGATCTTCTGCGCCTCGTCCGGGTTGTCCCACAGGGACGGCGCTGCCGCCTGCTCCTCGAGCACGGCGATCTCCGCCCTCAACCTGTCCAGGTCCAGAACGGCCTCGATCGACTCCATGGTCGAGGAGAGGGACTTGAGCTCTTCGGATACATCGACAACTGCCACGCTCCCAGCGTAACGGCTCCGCCGGGCGACCAGCGCCGGGTGCGTACGCGGTGCCGGGGCGCCGGCGCGGGGCCGGTGATCGTCATCGCGCGGCGGTCGCCGGGGTCACGGTGCCGAGGGGGCCGAGTTCCCGCTGTCCGGGGGCTCGGCGCCCGCCCCGTCGCCGGAAGTGGCCGCCCAGGTGCCGATGCCCGCCGCCGCCACGAGCGCCACCGCCGCCGCGCCCAGGGCGACCCTGCGGCGCCGCGCGGTCGCCCGGTGCCGGGCGGAGCCGGGGCGGGGGGCTCCCGCGGCCCTGGGCGCCCGGGCCGTGCCCCGGGCGCCGCCGGCCAGCTCGTCCGGCGCCGGGACCCGCATCGAGGTGTGCGTGTCGCGGTTGGAGTCGGGCTTCGCGCCGGGCACCAGGGGGACCGCGCCGCGCCGGGCCCGGACGGGCGTCTCGGGCTGCGCCGCCCCGGACGCCGCCTCGGACATCTCGTCCGGCGCCTCCGCGTCGGGCTCGTCCACGTCCAGCGGCGGCATGCCCGCGAGCTCCGGCAGCTGCTCCCGCAGCCGGGCGGCCAGCTCCGAGGCGCGCAGCCGGGACGCCGGCCCCTTCGCCAGGCACTGCACGATCAGCTGCCACAACTCGTCGGGGATGCCGGGGAGGGGGACGACCGTCTCCGTCACATGCCGGCGCAGCACCGCGCCCGGGTGTCCGCCGCCGAACGGCGTGAAACCCGCGAGCAGCTCGTACAGGACGGTCGCCAGCGCGTAGATGTCCACCGCGGCCCGCGGCGGCAGGCCCTCCACGATCTCCGGGGCCAGGTAGTCCGGGGTGCCGATGATCTTCGTGGCTCGGGTGCGCCGCGGCGAATCGATCAGCTTCGCGACCCCGAAGTCCGTCAGCAGCGCGCGGTGCGAGCCGCCGGGCCCGAGCGGTCCCTGCATGTCCAGCAGGATGTTCTCCGGCTTCACGTCCCGGTGCACGACGCCCGCCGCGTGCGCCGCTGCCAGGCCCTCCGCCACGTCGGCCACGATCGCGACCGCCGCCTCCGGCGCCAGGCGCCGCTCGCGCTCCAGCCGGGTGCGCAGGTCCGTGCCCCTGACCAGGTCCATCACGAGTGCGAGGTCGTTGCCGTCCACGACCAGGTCGCGGACGGAGACGACGTTGGGGTGCTCCAGGCCGAGCAGCGCCGTGCGCTCCTGCACGAAGCGCCCGACGAGCTCCTGATCGGAGGAGAGATCCTCGCGCAGCAACTTGATGGCGACGGGCCCGTCGGGCCCCTCACCCAGCCACACCGTGCCGGCGCTGCCCCGTCCGAGGATCTGGTTCGCGGTGTACCGGCTGCCGATCTTCCGTGCCAAGACTGCTCCTACCGACGCGTGTTGTCGCCAAAACTACGCGTCCGGAGAGCCAACCTTCACCGCGGAGGCGGAAATCACCCACTGGGTGTCGACAAATCCCCAGGCCCGTTGTCCGCGGTGGACTCCCCGCCCAGGTCGCCGATCCAGCCCGTGACCGTGGTGAACCAGTCCGTCAGCTGCTCCCAGTAGCCCTTGCCCGTGCCGATCCAGCCCTGGAGCGGGCTCAGTTCCCAGATCAGCCATCCCGCGACGAACAGGATGACGATCGTGAACAGGCACCCCTTCAGACAGCCCAGCCCGGGGATCCGCATCGGGTTGGCGCTGCGCTGCCTCGGCTGCCGCGGCTCACGCGCCGGCCGCTGGGGCTCGGGCGTGGGCGCGGGCGCGTACCGCTGGGGCTGGTGGTGCTGCGGCGGCGGGGCGTACTGCTGGGGCTGGTGCTGCTGCGGGTGGCCGTACCCGGGCGGCGGGCCCTGCGGCTGGCGCTGCTGCGAGCGCTGCGGCGGGCGCGGCGGCTGCTGTTGCTGTTGCTGTTGCTGGGAGCGGGCGGCCTGCCGCTGCGGACGGCGGCGCAGCGGGTCCTCGCCGGGGTCGAGGTACTGCACCTGCGTCTGCTCGTTGCGGTCGCGGGCCGCGCGCAGCTGCGACTGCCAGGGGTGCGGCTGGTCGGGCTGGCCGCCCGGCTGGTGCGGGGGCACCGGCGGCATCACGGCGGTCGGGTCGGCGGCGCCGGTGTTCGGCAGGACGGCGGTGGGGTCGGCGGCACCCGCGGGGCCCGCGGTGTGCGGCAGCACGCTCGTCGCGCCGTTCGGGTCGTACGACGCCGATCCGTGCGGGAGCACCTGGGTCGGGTCGGCCGCACCGGGTGTGCCGGGCACGGGCGCGGGGGCCGGGTCGGGCGCGAGGAGGGCGGCGACGCTCTCGGCCGCGGCGATCTGCGCGGAGTTGGCGTGCACGCCGACGCCCTCGGCGACGACCCGCAGGGCGCGCGCGAGGTTCACTGCGCTGGGCCGCCGCTCGGGGCTCTTGCTCAGGCAGCGCTCCATGACCGTCCACAGCGGTTCGGGAACGGTGGAGGGGCGGCGCGGCTCGGCGCTCAGATGCTGGTGCAGCACCTCCAGGGCGGAACCGCCGGAGAACGGCGGACGGCCGGTGACCAGCTCGTACAGCAGGATGCCGGCGCCGTAGATGTCGACGGCGGAGGTCTGCGGGCGGCCCTCGGCGGACTCCGGCGCCACGTACGCGGGCGTGCCGACGAACTCCTGGGTGCGGGTGAGGCCGGGCGAATCCGCCAGCCGGGCGATGCCGAAGTCGGTCAGCATCGGATGCATCTGGCCGCCGTCCTGCATGAGCAGGACGTTCGCCGGCTTCAGGTCGCGGTGGACCACGCCGTCGGCGTGGCTGGCGGCCAGCGCGTCGGCGATCTGCGCGGTGAGCAGCGCCGCGGCGACGGGCGTGAGGGGGCCGTTCTCCCGCAGATAGCGATGCAGGTCGGGGCCGTCGACGAGGTCCATGACGAGGGCGAGCAGATCGCCCTCGACGACCAGGTCGCGGACCCGCACGATGTTCGGGTGCGTGAGCCGCAGCAGCACGGACCGCTCGCGCAGGAACCGCATCACGATGTCGGGGTCGCCGGCCAGCTCCTCCTTGAGGACCTTGATCGCGACGGTCTCGCCGGGCTGTCCGGGCACAGCTGCCTCGGCGCCCGCGGTCTCCCGCTGGCGGGCTCGCCAGACGGTGCCCGTGGCGCCGCGTCCGAGCGGCTCCTCGAGCAGGTACTTGCTGCCTACCGGCCGCACGTCATGCGCTCCCTGCTGCTTGCTGCTGCTTGCTTGCGTGTTTCCGGACCACTGTAGTGCCGCATCGCGGGGTACCGGGTGGTCGTCCGCGCATGCGGCCCACGGACGGGTTCCCGTACATGTTCGAAGGAAAGACGCTCGACTCGGTCCCGTTGGTTGCCGGACCAGGACGTGACTGATCTCAAGAGGGGCACAATCGATCACGCACGGGACACTGGTCAGGCACTTTTGCGGGCAGAGCCGACCAATCAAGATCATTTGCTGACCGGTGGCGGGCGCATTGTCGTCGGCAGGTGCGAGGATGCCTCCAGTACTGGCCGACGTGCTCGTGTGGTGGTGGGGGAAGTCCGCGGTGGGGGACCGCGGGGCGGCCTCGGCTCCGTCCGCGGGCGCCCGCGCAGAAGGGACCGCTGACGGCGATGCAGATCCGGCTGACCGTCGTAGACCCGATCGGCCCGCCGACGCCCGCGGAGGCACGCGGCCGGGCCGTGAGCCGCGACGTGCTGGTCACGGCCCCCGCCGGCACGGCCCTGTCGGCGGTCGCCTCGGCGCTGGCCTCGGCGGTCTCCGGAGACGGCGGCGCCATCGCGCCGACCGTCGTGCTGTACGCGGGCGCGGAGCGCCTCGACCCCCAGCGCTGCACCCTGGGCGAGCCCCCGCTGCTCGACGGCGCCGTGCTCTGCCTGGGCGCCCCGGCCGAACCCGAACCGCATCCGGAGACGGACGGCGCCCCGGCCCGCCTCGACGTGATCGCCGGCCCCGACGCCGGCGGCGTGCACCTGCTGCACGGCGGACAGGTCCGCGTCGGCCGCTCCGCCGACGCCGACGTGCCGCTCGACGACCCCGACGTCTCCCGGCTGCACTGCGCGGTCACGCTCGACGCCGACGGCCGCGTCACGGTCGCCGACCTCGGCTCCACCAACGGCACCACACTGGACGGCGCCCGCGTCGGCACCCGCGACGTCCGCTTCACCCCGGGCGTCCTGCTGCGGATCGGCGAGTCGACCCTGCGGCTGGCCCCGGCCGGGGGACCGGGCGCGCGGATACGGACGACACCGGACGGCGAGGGGCACGCACGCGTGTCCCCCACGCCGGACGAGACCCACACGCGCGCGGACGTCCCCTCGGACGGGACCCGGCACGCGTACGGTTCGGCGGACCCGGGGGCGCCGGACGCGGGCGGGCCCGCGACCGCGGGCCGGACGGAGCCGCCGGGCGGCGCCGTGCCCGCCGACCGGTACGCGCCGGGCGCGCCCGGCGGACGCGCGACCGACCCGTCGACCCCCGCTCCGGACGGCCGTCCGCTCCCCGACTCCTCGGCTGCGCCCGGCGGCAGGGAGCACAGTCCCGCGGAGACCCCCCTCGTACCGGAGCAGGCCGGTGCGCCGCGGATCGAGCAGGATCCGGCGCCCCGGCCGCGGGCACGCCCCCACCCGGGCAACGGCCCCTCCGGCGACACCCATGTGGGGCACCCCGGACCGGGGCACCTCGACGCCGAGCCGCCGGACGAGGGCCGCCGCGAGGGCACCCCGCTGCGGGGCGTCGACGTACCGCAGGGCGTGCGCAAGCGTGGTCTCACCGCCTGGGCGCGGCGGCTGACCGGCGGGCGCGCCGAGCAGGGGCCGTCGGGGCGCGGGAATTTCGCCCCGGTACCGGCGGGTGGCGCGGGCGGGCCCAGCGCCCGGCCGGCGGCACCCGAGACCTGGCCCGACCCGGCGACGCTGCTGCTGACGGCCCTGGGGCCGGGGCCGCGGCTGTGGGAACGCGGGCCGGGCCATCCGGAAGCACTCGCCGTGCGGCTCGGCACCGCCGACCGGACGGCGCCCGACGGCTCCGGACTGCTGCCCGCGGTGCCGGTCACCGCCGACCTCCGGGAGGCCGGGTCCCTGGGCCTGGCCGGGCCGCGCCCGCGGCTGGCGGGGCTGGCGCGCGCGGTGCTGGCCCAGCTCGCCGCGCTGCACTCACCCGACTCGCTGGAGATCGTGCTGATCAGCACGGACCGCTCGCGCTCACTGGAGGATCGCACCGCGGAGTGGTCCTGGCTGGGCTGGCTTCCCCATGTCCGCCCGGCGCACGGCCAGGACTGCCGTCTGCTGCTGGCCCACGACCGCGAACAGGCCGCGGCCCGCACCGACGAACTCCTGCGCCGTCTGGAGGACCACCTCGCCGACCGGTCGGGCGGCGCCCCGGCCCACGGCTCCGCGCACCCGGCGGACACCCGTCCGCAGGGCCGCGGCGCCGAGGGGGCCGACGCCGCACGGACCGGCGGCACCGATCCCGCCCGCCCTTCGTGGGCGGCCGTGGAGGACGGCGCGCGGGACGAACGGTCCGGCGGCTTCCCCGGCCCGTACACCGTGCTCGTGGTGGACGGCGACCCGGGCGGCGCAGGACTGCGGGACGCGGTCGCGCGGCTGGTCGTGGAGGGCCCGCGGGCCGGGATCCATGTGGTGTGCCTGGCCGAGACGGAACCGGCCTCACCCGCGTCACCGGTGACCGACACGTACGAAGCGGCCTGCGCGGTGGCGCCCGCGTTCCGGGAGTGCGGGGCCGTGGCGCTGCTGAGCGGGGACGTGGCGACGGCCTTGCGGCTGCTGCGGGTCGCCCGGGCGGGGACCTCGCACGGCGAGGGACCGGGACCGGTCGGACACGGCACCGTGGCCTCCGTGGACGCCGTCTCCCCCGCGTGGGCCGAGCGGTTCGCGCGGGCGCTCGCACCGCTGCGGACGGACGCCTCCGGCGAGCGGCACGCACGCGTGTCGGCGCCGCTGCCGCAGGCGGCCCGGCTGCTGGACGAGTTGGGGCTGGCCCGCGCCACCCCGGCGTCGCTGATGGCCCGCTGGGCGGACGCGGCGGACGACACCGAGGCGCTCGGCGGCCGGGCGTGCGCCGTGCTCGGGGCGGGGCCGCGCGGCCCGGTCGGGGTGGACCTCGTCGCGGACGGCCCGCATCTGCTGGTCGAGGGACCGCCCGGCAGCGGGCGTACGGAACTGCTGCGGGCCGTAGTCGCCTCGCTCGCCGCGGCCGAGCGGCCGGACCGGCTGAGCGTGGTCCTGATGGACGGCCGCGACGGCATCAGCGCGGGCCGCGGGCAGGGCGACGGCCTGCGCGTCTGCCTGGACATCCCGCACGTCACCACCTACCTCCTCGCCAACGACCCCGTGCGAATGCGGGAGTTCGCCCAGTCCCTGACCGCCGAACTGAAGCGGCGCGCGGAGTTGCTCGGCCGGTCGGACTTCGCCGACTGGCACACCGGCCGCGAGGTGTCGGGCCGGATGGTCGCCCAGCGCTCGGCGAGCCCGGCCGGTGCCGGGGACCTGGACACCCCGCCCAGCACCACCCTGCGGCTGCGGCCGGCGGAGCCCCGGCCCACCGAGGCGGCGCCGCCGCTGCCCCGGCTCGTGGTGGTGGTCGACGACCTGGACGCGTTGGTGTCGCCACCGCTGGGCGCGCCGGGCCGGCCCGCGGCCGGTTCCGTGGTGCGCGCGCTGGAGGCCGTGGCCCGCGAGGGCGAGCGGCTCGGCGTGCACCTGGTGACCGCGGCGGGCCCGGGAGGCCGTACGGCCGAGACGGAGCCGGCGCGCCTCTCCGCCCTCCGCGTGATCCTCGACGCGCCCGCCCCGGGTCCGGACGAACCGGCGCCGGGCCGCGGGCGGCTCACCCGGGCCGACGGCCGGGCCACGCCCTTCCAGGGCGGCCGGGTCACGGGGCGCATCCCGCGCACCGCGACACTGCGGCCGACGGTCGTCCCCCTGGAGTGGCACCGGATGGGCGACCCTCCGACCCGCCGTCCGGTACGGGAGTTGGGGAACGGGCCGACGGACCTGGCGCTGCTGGCGAGCGCGCTGGAGCGGGCGGCACGCGAAGTCTGCGCACCCGAGGTGCCGTCACTCCTCTAGTGCCGTGGCAGGCAACGTTCGCCCGTCAAGGAGCGGCGTCCGGTGCGTGCTCTCGGTGTGCCGGCCAAAAGTCCTCGTACTGGACGTACTTGGACTCTCGGCCGGTGCGGCGAGAGTACGTGCCGGGCGTCGCGACGGGGCGAACGTTGCCTGCCACGGCACTAGTGGACTGTCGCGGCTTAATTTCGCTGTGTGGTTGGGTAGAGGTGGCGTAGTTTCACGCGTGCGTCGTCGGTGGTGAAGTGCCAGTCGACTTGGCGCTGGTTGCTGTTGGTGTGCTGCTGCCAGGCGGCGAGTTCGGTGTTGAGCACGGTGAGGTCGTTGATGCGGCGGTCCAGGCACTGGCGGGTGAGCGCGGAAAGCTCGATCTCGGCGATGTTGAGCCAGGACCCGTGTTTGGGGGTGTGGTGGATCTCCAGGCGCTGGGCCAGCGCGAAGGCCTTTGCCGGGTCGAACGCCTCGTAGAGCGAGGCGGTGGTGTGGGTGTTGAGGTTGTCCATCACCAGCACGACCGTGGCGGCGTCGGGATAGTCCACGGTCAGCAGGTGTTCGACCTGGTGCGCCCAGTCGACCCTGGTCCGGCGGGACTGCGCGTCCACGCGCCGCCATCCGCGCAGCGGCTCGACCCAGCAGAAGATCGAGCAGGTCCCCGAGCGGACGTACTCGTTGTCCTCGCGCCGGTCACGGCCCGGCCTCGCGGGAAGCGGATCGCGGACGTGGCCGAGCAGCTGGTACGGCTTCTCGTCCATGCACACCACGGGGCGCGCCGGGTCGAAGGGTCGGCGGTAGACCGCCAGGACGTCCTCCATCGCCGCGGCGAAGGCCGCGTTCGCGGCCGGCGGGATGGTCCAGCACTTCTTCACGTGAGGGCGCAGTTCCGTTTTTTTAAGACCCGCCCGATCGTGGAGTGGTCCAGATCCGGGATGTCCTCAGCCAGCGCGACGTGCTTCTCCAGCAGGCGCAGCGACCAGCGGGCGTGTCCTTCGGGCGGCTTCGAGCAGGCCAGCGCAATCAGCCTTGCCTCGACCTCGCCGGTCACCGAGGAGGGCACCGGCGGCAGTGCGCGTTCCTTCCGGCCGACCGTGGCCCACACATCGCCCCCGGTCTCCGCGTACCGCTTCGAGATCAGGCGGACCGAATCGCACGAGACCCCGACCCGCTCCGCGATCACCGCCCGCGGAGCGACCTCACCGGCCGAGGTGTCCAACGCGAGCAGCACCCGCGCCCGCCTGATCATCGACGCGCTGCGGACCCCCGTCGTCGTCACACGCTCCAACGCCCGACGGTCTTCGGCACTCAAGACAACCGGATACTTCTTCTGCGAGGACACGGCACCCCTGCCCGGCCGAACGGAAGCATCAAGCGAAGCCTGCCCGACCCCAACTCCGTACGCCACAACGACACTTAGTCGCGACAGTCTACTAGTGCCGCCCGCCCGAGGTGACGCCCGGCGCCCGACAGCCGGTCGCCTCGGGCGGTGTTGCGTCCGCGCCTGGCGCGGCGGGAAGCCGGGAGGCGGAATTCGTGTGCGCCACCGGCGCATCCGCGGGCGACCGTGTGCGCGTCTCCGGGCGGTCCGCCCGGCGCCGAGGCGCTCGCGCGGCCGACTCCTAGTCACGACGCGGTCACGATCACCCTCTTGACACCGTACGCGCTCTTGCCGACCCCACCCACCCGGCGTAGACCGGAGCCCACGGGACAGCGCCAGCACGTTCGACGAGGAACGAAGAACGGGGCCGTCATGCACAGCAGGAGTCACACCACCAGCCGGACATCGACACGCAGGGCCGCTCGGGCCGCCGCCGCGGCACTCGCGGGAGCGCTCGCCTTCTCGCTCACCGCCTGCGGAGGCGACGACGACAGCGGCGGAAACGAAGGCGGCGGCGGGAACGAGACCGCCGAGACCGTCACCCTCCCCGAACTGGACGGCGAGACCCTGGAGGTCGCCGCCGTCTGGACCGGCCCGGAGCAGGCCAACTTCAAGAAGGTCCTGGCCGAGTTCGAGAAGCGCACGGGCGCCAAGGTCACCTTCGTCCCCGCACAGGACCCGATCATCAACTTCCTCGGCTCGAAGATCGCGGGCGGCGCGCCGCCGGACATCGCGATGCTCCCCCAGGTCGGCGCCATCCAGCAGGCCGTCGACAAGGGCTGGGCCAAGCCGCTCGGAGCCGAGGTCCAGGAGCAGCTGACCAAGAACTACTCCCAGGGCTGGCAGGACCTCGGCACGGTCGACGGCAAGCAGTACGGCGTCTACTACAAGGCCGCCAACAAGTCGCTGATCTGGTACAACGCACAGGTCTTCGAGAACGCGGGCGCCGAGGAGCCCAAGACCTGGGACGACCTGCTCGGCACCGCGCAGACCGTCTACGACTCCGGTGTCACCCCGTTCTCGATCGGCGGCGCGGACGGCTGGACGCTGACCGACTGGTTCGAGAACGTCTACCTCTCGCAGGCGGGCCCGGAGAAGTACGACCAGCTCGCCAAGCACGAGATCAAGTGGACGGATCCCTCCGTCACGGAGGCGCTGACCACGCTCGCGGAGATCTGGGGCAAGAAGGACTACATCGCGGGCGGCGCGTCGGGCGCCCTCCAGACGGAGTTCCCGGCCTCGGTGACGCAGACCTTCACGGGCGGCGACCAGCCGAAGGCCGGCATGGTCTACGAGGGCGACTTCGTGCAGGTCAACATCGCGGAGACGGACGCGGAGGTGGGCACGGACGCCAAGGTGTTCGCGTTCCCGGCGGTCGGCGACACCGCGCCGGTGGTCTCCGGCGGTGACGCCGCCGTCATCCTGGAGGACTCCGAGGCGGCGCAGGCGCTGGCCACCTTCCTGGCCTCCCCGGACGCGGCGGCGATCCAGGCGAAGCTCGGCGGATACCTGTCGCCGAACAAGAACGTGGACGCGTCGGCGTATCCGAACGAGGTCCAGCGGGCGATGGCCAAGTCGCTGGTCGCGGCCGGCGACGACTTCCGCTTCGACATGTCCGACCAGGCCCCGCAGGCCTTCGGCGGCACCCCCGGCAAGGGCGAGTGGAAGGCACTCCAGGACTTCCTGAAGAACCCCGAGGACATCGAGGGAACGCAGGAACAGCTGGAGGCCGACGCGGCCGCGGCCTACGGGAACTAGCCGACGATGGCGTCCGAATCACCGGCAGGGGTGCCGGCGAAGGCTCCGGTACCCCCTGCCGCTCCCGGGAATCGCAAGAGCGTGACCGGCACCCGCCGGACCGTGGCGGCCCTGTTCCTGCTGCCCGCCCTGGTGCTGCTCGGCGCGCTCGTGGTCTACCCGATCGGGTACTCGGTCATCCGCAGCTTCTACGACCAGTCCGGTGACGGCTTCGCCGGATTCGACAACTACCAGGCGCTGTTCACCGACGACGGCATCCGCGCCGCGCTGAAGAACAACATCATCTGGGTGGTGTTCGCGCCGACGGTCGCGACCGCGCTCGGACTGATCTTCGCGGTACTGACCGAACGGGTGCGCTGGGGCACGGCGTTCAAACTGGTCGTCTTCATGCCGATGGCGATCTCCATGCTCGCGGCTGGCATCATCTTCCGGCTGGTGTACGACCAGGATCCGGACAAGGGCATCGCCAACGCGGTGTGGGTGGGGGTGCACGACACGTTCGCCGAGGCGTCGGCGTTCCCGAAGGCGCACCCCGGCCGCCAGTCGCCGCTGGAACCGGCCGGCGGCGGCGCCTTCGTCACCAAGGAGCCGGTCCGTCTGGGAGAGCCGGTCGCGCTCCCCCTGGTGGGTGTGGCCCCCGACGTGATGCCCGACAGCGCGGCGCGGGCCGGGACGGCGCAGGCCGACCCGGGCAAGGTCACCGGCACGACCTGGCAGGACTTCACGCGCGGCAAGGGCGTCGGCACCCTGGGCGCTCCGGACGCGTCCGAGCTGGGCTATCCCGGTATGCGGATCGAGGCGGTCAAGGACGGCCGGGTCGTCGCCTCGGCCACCGCCGCCGACGACGGGACCTTCACTCTCCCGGCCGCCGCGGACGGAGCCCTGCTGCGCCTGCCCGGGGACAACTTCAAGCAGCCGTACAACGGCCTGGACTGGCTGGGCCCGTCCCTGGTCACGCCCGCTGTGATCGGTTCGTACATCTGGATGTGGGCCGGCTTCGCGATGGTGCTGATCGCCGCCGGGCTGGCCGGGATGCCGCGCGAACTGCTGGAGGCCGCGCGGGTCGACGGCGCCAACGAGTGGCAGGTGTTCCGCAGGGTCACGGTCCCGCTGCTGGCGCCGGTCCTGGCCGTGGTCGCCGTGACCCTGATGATCAACGTCCTGAAGGTCTTCGACCTGGTCTTCATCATCGCCCCGGGCTCCTCCCAGGACGACGCGAACGTGCTCGCCCTGGAGCTGTACCGCAAGGGCTTCTCCGAGGACCAGCCGGGCGTCGCCAGCGCGATCGCGGTGTTCCTGCTGCTGCTGGTGATCCCGGTGATGTGGTTCAACATCCGCAGGCTCAGGCGGGAGGCGCGGCGATGACCACGGAGTCCGTCAAGACGACCACGGCACCGGCCGGGGCGGCCCCGGTGTCCGGCAGGGCGAAACAGTCCCTCGGCGCGCGCCTCGCCGAGCGGGTCAGCGGCGGGCTGGTGCGCGTGTTCCTGATCGTCGTCGGCCTGTTCTGGCTCGTGCCGACCATCGGGCTGCTGCTGTCCTCGCTGCGCACCCCGGCGGACATGAACGAGAGCGGCTGGTGGACGGTGTTCACCGAGCCCGCCCAGCTCACCTTCGAGAGCTACGACAAGCTGCTCCAGAACGGCGACATCACCGACTCCCTGGTGAACACGGCGCTGATCACGGTCCCGGCGACCGTACTGGTCGTGGTCATCGGCTCGCTCGCGGGCTACGCGTTCGCGTGGATGGAGTTCCCCGGCCGCGACTGGTGGTTCCTCGCCGTGGTCGGGCTGCTGGTGGTGCCCGTGCAGGTGGCGCTGATCCCGATCGCCGAACTCTTCGGCGCCGTCGGGCTGTTCGGCTCGATGCTCGGCGTGATCCTGTTCCACGTCGGATTCGGTCTGCCGTTCGCGGTGTTCCTGCTGCGGAACTTCTTCGCGGAGATCCCGCGGGAACTGCTGGAGGCCGCCCGGCTGGACGGCGCCGGCGAACTGCGGCTGTTCGCCCGGGTGGTGATGCCACTGGGCGGGCCCGCGATCGCCAGCCTGGGCATCTTCCAGTTCCTCTGGGTGTGGAACGACATGCTGGTCGCGCTGGTGTTCACCGACTCCGGCAGCCAGCCGATCACGGTGGCGCTCCAGACGCAGGTACGGCAGTTCGGCAACAACATCGACGTCCTGGCGCCCGGCGCGTTCATCTCCATGGTGATCCCGCTGGCCGTGTTCTTCGCCTTCCAGCGGCAGTTCGTCTCCGGCGTGATGGCGGGTGCGGTGAAGTAGCCGCCGAGGAATCGGCGTTGGGGCGGGCCGGCGGGCCCGCCCCTTCGCATGTGCCGGGCCGATCCCCCACATGCCGTACACACCGTAACCAAGTCACTCCATCGGGCGTTGCCGGGCAGAACGCCCGCGCGGACCAGCCGAGCCGGGAATGCCCTCTGACCAGGGCCTGAGTCCTCGCGCCGGACAGGCCGGGGTGTCCGGCGCCCTCCGCGCCCCCACCTCACGCATACCTCCTACCGGCCACCATTCCGCAACCTTCTGGTCATTTCACCGTCACCGAATGCCACCGGTCGCCGTTCACCCATCAGGAGCCCTCATGCCCCGCAGCTCGTCGCGGCCCACCCCGACGCGGCCGCCCACCTGGCGACCGCCCGGACGGCCCGGCCGTGGTCCGCACGGCCGGCGGCGGGCGGCCCGGCCACGGCTCCACGGCCCGAGGCGCGCGCCTCCCGCCGAGCAAAGGACGACGTAAGCGGAAAGAGCCAGATGCCCCGTTTCAGCATCATCGTCCCCTCGCACGGGGTGGAGGACACGCTGCCCCGGACCGTGGAATCGGTGCTCGCGCAGTCATTCGACGACTTCGAACTGATCACGGTGTGCGACGAGCCGGAGACCCCCGGCGCGGAGATCACCGAGGCGTACGCCGAGCGGGACGGGCGGGTGGCACCCGCGTACTCCCCGCCCCGCGCCGGTCTGAGCGCGGCACGCACCACGGGTCTGCGCGAGGCGACGGGCACCTATCTGCTGTTCCTCGACGGCGACGACACGCTCGTACCGGGCGCACTGGCCGCGCTGGACGCCCGGCTGCGGGAGACGGGCCCGGTGGACGTCCTGCACTTCGAGCACCAGCGGGTCCACTGGCGCGGCGCGCCCACCCGCACTCCCCCGCTCCCCGACTCCCCCTCGGGCGTCTTCGCGCCCGAAGCGGCGCCGCTGCTGACGTCGGTGGACCGCCCCGCCTGGAGCGCGGCGTACCGGCGCGGATTCCTCACCGCCCACCAACTCGTCTTCCCCTACGGGCACTTCACGGACCTCGGCTGGGGCGGCGTGGTCACCGTGATGACCGAGCGCGTCGCGGTGCTGCGTTCGGTGGTCGTACGGCATCTGCTGCGCCGGCAGGGCAGCCGGCTCGACCTGCCGGGCGAGCACCAGGCCGACCTCCTCGACCAGGTCGAAGTGGTCCTGCACCAGGCCGCGGAGCACCGGCTGTCGGACGAGCGGTGCCACGCCCTGTTCGACCAGCTGTTCGCCGTGGTCCTGCGGACGGCGGCCGATCCCGACCGCATGCCGGCGCCCGCCCGGCGGGACTTCTTCCGCCGGGCGGGCGCGCTCTACCGCTGCCATCTCCCGGCCGGCCACCGTGTGCCGGGCGGGAGCGTCGGCGTACAGCACCGGCTGCTGACCATCGGGGCGTACAGCGCGTTCCGCGCGATGCGCCACGCCCACCGCTGGGCGGTCCGGGCCGCCGGCGTCCGCCCGGCCGGCCCTCGCTCCGGCGGCGGCCCGGCCTGGCCGCGGGCCGGCTTCCGCGGGGTCGCCCGCTGACCGGAGCCGGGGGCGGGCCGGGGCGGTCGGGACGGGTCCGGGGCGGGCCGGTGGCGAGCGGTGTGCCGCCGGAGAGACCGGTTACTCGACGACGAGCTCGACCGGGATGTTGCCGCGGGTGGCGTTGGAGTACGGGCAGACCTGGTGGGCCGTCTCGACGAGCTTGCGGCCGGTCGCCTCGTCCACGTGCGCCGGCAGCTCGACGCGGAGGGTGACGGCGAGTCCGAAGCCCTCGCCCTGCCTGCCGATGCCGACCTCGGCGGTGACGGCGGCGTCGCTCACATCGATCTTGGCCTGCCGGCCGACCAGGCCGAGGGCGCCGGCGAAGCAGGCGGAGTAGCCGGCGGCGAACAGCTGCTCGGGGTTGGTGCCCTGACCCGTGCCGCCCATCTCCTCCGGAACGGCCATCTGGAGGTCGAGCTTGCCGTCGGAGGTGACGGAGCGGCCCTCGCGGCCGTGGGTCGAGGTGGCGACAGCGGTGTAGAGCGCTTCCATGGGGATCCATCCCTCTCACGTCGAATTCCGGGCGGTTCCGGTCCTGTTCGACCGGTCGACTCCAGAACTATTGCACACAACTCAGTTGCGCACAACTGAGTAGCGCGGATGCGAGCTACCCTGTGTGCATGACCACACCGCCCGCAGCAGACTGGCTCCGCCTCGACCAGCAGATCTGCTTCTCCCTGAACGCGGCGTCGCGCGCCTTCGGCGGGGTCTACCGCGTGATCCTCAAGGACCTCGGCCTGACCTACCCGCAGTACCTGGTGATGCTCCTGCTGTGGGAGCACGGCGACCTGCCGGTGAAGAAGCTGGGCGAGCACCTGCGGCTCGACTCCGGCACCCTCTCACCGCTCCTCAAACGGCTGGAGGCGAGCGGACTGGTGCGCCGGGAGCGCAGCACCGAGGACGAACGCTCGGTCGAGGTCCGGCTCACCGAGGACGGCGCCGCCCTGCGGGGGCGTGCGCTCAACGTGCCGCTCCGGATCGCCACGGCGACCGGTTTCGACATCGACGAGATCCGCGAGCTGCGCTCCCGCCTCGACCAGCTCACCTCGGCGCTCGACGCGGCGGCACTGACGGAGGCGCCGGACGCACCGCCGGCGTGAGCTCACTCGCCACGCTCCCCGCCGCCCCGGCATCCCCGACAGGCCCCTGATCGGCTTCCGCACCGCTTGTGACGTCACGTGACGGCAATCGTGCGAGCAGTGACATTCGGGCGGGCGCGTGGCCGTCACCTGCTTGACTGTGGGGCGGACACCACGAGGGCCAACTGACGAGGGGACGGCCGTACATGACCTGGCTGATCACCGGAGGCGCCGGTTACATCGGGGCGCACGTCGTACGGGCGATGACCGAGGCCGGCGAACGGGCGGTCGTGTACGACGACCTGTCGACCGGCATCGCCGGGCGCGTACCGGCCGGGGTGCCGCTCGTGGTCGGCTCGACGCTGGACGAGAAGCTGCTCGGCCGTGTGCTCGCCGAGCACTCCGTCACGGGGGTCGTCCACCTCGCGGCGAAGAAGCAGGTCGGCGAGTCGGTGGACCGGCCGCTGCACTACTACCGGGAGAACGTCGAGGGCCTGCGCGTCCTGCTGGAGGCGGTGACGGCGGCGGGCGTGGCCTCCTTCGTGTTCTCCTCCTCGGCGGCCGTGTACGGCATGCCGGACGTGGACCTCGTGACGGAACAGACCCCGTGCGTGCCGATGAGCCCGTACGGCGAGACCAAGCTGGCCGGTGAGTGGCTGGTCCGGGCCGCGGGCAGGGCCGCCGGCCTGTCCACGGCGTGCCTGCGCTACTTCAATGTGGCCGGCGCGGCAGCACCGGACCTCGCGGACACCGGCGTCTTCAACCTGATCCCGATGGTCTTCGAGCGGCTCACGGACGGGGTGCCCCCGCGTGTCTTCGGCGACGACTACCCGACCCCGGACGGGACCTGCATCCGGGACTACATCCACGTCGTCGACCTCGCCGAGGCCCATGTGGCCGTCGCCCGCGCGCTGCGGGCCACCCCCGGCCGCGACCTCACGCTCAACATCGGCCGCGGTGAAGGCGTCTCCGTACGGGAGATGATCGACCGCATCCACGCCGTCACCGGCCACCAGGATCCGCCGGTCGTCACCCCGCGCCGCCCGGGTGACCCGGCCCGCGTCGTGGCCTCCGCCGAGCGCGTCACCACCGAACTGGGCTGGAAGGCCAGGCACGACGTCCAGGACATGATCACCTCGGCCTGGCAGGGCTGGGTGCACCGGCATCCCGAGGCGGCACGGGGGTAGGCCGGTCCCCGCCCGGGCGATGTGCGGCGCGGGCGGCGGTACGGGGTTCAGGGGCGTGCGGGAGTCGAGCGGCACGCCACGCCGACGCGCGGTCCGGGCACTGGCCGAGGGGGGACTGGCCGGGGAGGACTGAAGGACTGACCGAGGGGGACTGACCGAGGCGGAGGCAGAGACGGGGGCGGAGGCGGGGGCCGTCAGAGCGCCGTGACCGCCGCCGCCGTCGCCCTCGCCAGGGACGCCAGGTAGCCCTTCGGCAGTTTCGGGCTGCGGATCACCACGGAACGCCAGTACAGCGGCCCCGAGATCATGTCGAGCGCCAGTTCCTCGTCGACGCCGCCACGGAC
Source organism: Streptomyces cadmiisoli (assembly GCF_003261055.1). NCBI lineage: Bacteria > Bacillati > Actinomycetota > Actinomycetes > Kitasatosporales > Streptomycetaceae > Streptomyces > Streptomyces cadmiisoli. Next base: position 5,437,542 of record NZ_CP030073.1, on the reverse strand, counting down.
CTCGCCGCGCTCCTGCGCCGCCGCCACGATCTTGCTGGCGACCCCCGCCTGCCCCTCCCGCAGCGCCTTCTGGAGCGCCTCGGCGATCTCCGGGTTGCGGGCCGCCTCCGCCTGGAGGTCGGGGATGATCTGCGAGGCCACCGGGTGCCGCAGCGCCCGGGACGTCACCTCGTACAGCAGGCGCAGATCGCCCTCCAGCGAACCCGTGTCCGGCACGGGCAGTCCTTGCACCGCGATCGCGGAGACGACGTCCAGCACCAGATGCAGCTTGGAACGCCACCGCCGGTACACCGCGGTCTTCCCCACACCGGCGCGACGGGCGATCCCCTCGATCGACATCCGCGCGTAGCCGACGGCGGCGAGTTCCTCGAAGACGGCCGCGCGGATCGCCTCCGTCACGTCCTCGCGGAGGACGGCGGCCCCTGCGGGGGCCCGGCGGCGCGGTCGCGGCTTGGGCTCCTCGGCGTTCGTCGTCATGCTCGACAGCATAGGGCGTGACGACGAAACGGTTGCGTTCTGACGCATGCTCGTCATACGCTCCCGTTGCGACGATACGGTCCCGTCCCGACGTAAGAAAACGCGGAGAGACACGCAGGCGAACGCCGGGCGACACACACCACGACCGCACGCACGCATCCCCGACCCCCGACCGAAAGCAGCGGATGTGAGCCAGGTCCTCGACACACCGCCTCCGACGACGGCCCCCACGGCGGCGGTCCCGGCCGACGACGACCGGGTGGCGCTCGCCGCCCGGCACGGTCTCGCGGTGAGCGGAGCACGCCCCACCCTGCCGCAGTACGTCCGTGAGCTGTGGGCCCGCCGCCACTTCATCGCGGCGTTCTCCACGGCCAAGCTCACCGCCCAGTACAGCCAGGCGAAGCTGGGTCAGGTCTGGCAGGTGATGACCCCGCTGCTGAACGCGGCCGTCTACTACCTGATCTTCGGTGTACTGCTCCAGACCAAGAAGGGCGTGCCGGACTACGTCCCGTTCCTGGTCACGGGCGTGTTCATCTGGACCTTCACCCAGAGTTCGATCCTGGCCGGCACCCGCGCCATCTCCGGCAACCTCGGCCTGGTGCGGGCCCTGCACTTCCCGCGGGCCTCGCTGCCGATCTCCTTCTGTCTCCAGCAGCTCCAGCAGCTGATGTTCTCGATGGCGGCCCTGGCCGTCATCCTGCTCGTCTTCGGCGTACCGGTCGCCGCGTCCTGGCTGCTGGCGATCCCGGCCCTGGTGCTCCAGTTCACCTTCAACGCGGGCGTCTCGATGATCATGGCCCGAGTCGGGGCGAAGACACCGGACATCGCGCAGCTGATGCCGTTCGTCCTGCGCACCTGGATGTACGTGTCCGGCGTGATGTGGAGCATCGACCACCTGCTCAGCCGGCACGACGGGCTGCCGTCCTGGGTCGGGCCGGTGCTCCAGCTCAACCCGGCCGCCATCTACATCGACCTGATGCGCTTCGCGCTGATCGACAGCTTCCAGGCCGGCCAACTGCCGCCGCACGTCTGGCTGATCGCGACGGGCTGGGCCCTGCTCGCCGGCGTCGGAGGCTTCATCTACTTCTGGAAGGCTGAGGAGACGTACGGCCGTGGCTGACAACACCCGACCCGCCAACGAGCAGATCCCCACCGTCGTCGCCGACCACGTCGACATCGTCTACCGCGTCAACGGCACCGGCGGCGGCCGCGGCTCCGCCACCGCCGCGCTCAACCGCATCATGCGCCGCAAGCAGTCCGAGAAGGCCTCCGGCGTCCGCACGGTGCACGCCGTACGGGACGTCTCCTTCGTCGCGTACCGCGGTGAGGCGATCGGCCTGATCGGCACCAACGGGTCCGGCAAGTCGACCCTGCTCAAGGCCGTCGCCGGCCTGCTGCCGGTGGAGAACGGCCGTATCTACACCGACGGCCAGCCCTCCCTCCTCGGCGTCAACGCGGCCCTGATGAACGACCTGACCGGCGAGCGCAACGTCCACCTCGGCGGCCTGGCCATGGGGATGTCCCGCGAGCAGGTCAGGGAGCGCTACCAGGAGATCGTCGACTTCTCCGGCATCAACGAGAAGGGCGACTTCATCACCCTCCCGATGCGCACGTACTCCTCCGGTATGGCCGCCCGGCTGCGCTTCTCCATCGCCGCCGCCAAGGACCACGACGTCCTCCTCATCGACGAGGCCCTCGCCACCGGCGACCGCTCCTTCCAGAAGCGCTCCGAGGCCCGCATCCGGGAACTGCGCAAGCAGGCCGGCACGGTCTTCCTGGTCAGCCACAGCAACAAGTCCATCCGCGACACCTGTGACCGCGTGCTGTGGCTGGAGCGTGGCGAACTCCGCATGGACGGCCCCACGGACGACGTCATGAAGGCGTACGAGACGTTCACCGGGGACCGCGCCGTCAAGCCGAAGCCCAAGGCCAAGCCCAAGCCGAAGCCGAAGGCCACGACGGAGCCGGCAACCGACCCGAAGCCCACCACCGAGGCGGCGGCCGACGCGAAGCCCACCACTGAGGCGGCGGAGCCGAAACCTCAGGCGGCGGAACCCGGGCCCCAGGCGGCGGAGCCGAAGGTGGCGCAGCCTTCCTGACGGCGGTACGGCGGACGGCGGCGACAGGAACCGTCCGCCGTCCGCCGACCGCCGGCTGACGAACGACGGGGCGCCCCGGGCCTGATCGGCTCGGGGCGCCCCGCTGTCGTACGGGCTGACCGCCTACGAGTGCGACCGCAGCAGCGTCCGCATCGTCCGCATCGCCACCGACAGGTTCGCCAGATCGAAGGCCTCCGAGCCCTGGATCTCCTCCAGCGTGGCGCGCGCCCGGCTGAGGATCGGCGCGTTCTTCTCCTCCCAGCCCTTGAAGCGCTGCTCGGGCGTCGAGGAGCCGTTGCCCACCGCCAGGACCTCGGCCGTGACGGCCGCGTGGGCGGCGTACAGGTCCTCGCGGATCGCGGCGCGGGCCATGGACTGCCAGCGGTCGGCGCGGGGCAGCTCGATGATGCGGTCCATGAGCTGGGTGATCCTCAGGCGGTCGGCGAGGTCGTAGTACACCTCCGCGACCTCCAGCGGCTCCTTGCCCATGCGGTCGGCCACCGAGACGATGTCCAGCGCCGGGAAGGCGGAGGAGAAACCGGCCACGCGGGTGGCGAGCTCGTCCGTCACGCCGGCCCCGGTCAGCTCGTCGTGGATCTTCTGCCACCACTCCAGATCCGCGCCGCGCATCAGCTTGGGCAGCTGCGCCCACACCTGCTCGACCCGCTCGGCGAAGAACTCCACCGTCTCGGCGAGCTGGAGCGGCTGCGGCCGGTTGTTGAGCAGCCAGCGGGTGCCGCGCTCCACCAGTCGGCGCGAGTGCAGCCGGATACGGGTCTGAAGGGTGGCCTCCACCTCGTTGTCCAGCGTCTCGACGCCGTCCCAGACCTGGGCCGAGCGGAAGATCGCGCGGGCCGCGGTCTGCGCGCGCACGATCTCCTCCAGGGAGGCTCCCGTCTCCTCGCGCAGACGGTGCAGGTAGGTCGTACCGCCCGTGTTGACCGTGTCGTTGACCAGCACGGTCGTGGTGATCTCACGGCGCAGCGGGTGGTTGTCGACATGCTCGGCGAACTGCTCGCGCAGCGCCGACGGGAAGTACGCGTACAGCAGACCGCGCAGGTACGGGTCGTCGGGCAGCGAGGTGTGGAGCAGTTCCTCGGCCACGGTGATCTTCGTGTAGGCCAGCAGGACGGCCGTCTCCGGGCCGGTCAGACCCTGCGCCTGGCCCAGCCGCTCGCGGATCTGGCGGTCGGTCGGCAGGAACTCCAGGGCCCGGTCGAGGTGACCCTCGCGCACGAGGTGGCGCAGGTACCGCTGCTGGGCGTGGAGCATGTCCTTGGACTGGGCCAGGGCGTTGGCGATGGCCACGTTCTGCGCGTAGTTGTTGCGCAGGACGAGACGGCCGACCTCGTCGGTCATCTCGGCGAGCAGCCGGTTGCGCTGCTTGACGGTCATGTCGCCGTCCGTGACCAGGCTGTTGAGCAGGATCTTGATGTTCACCTCGTGGTCGGAGGTGTCCACGCCCGCGCTGTTGTCGATGGCGTCGTTGTTGATCCGGCCGCCGTGCCGCGCGAACTCGATCCGGCCGAGCTGGGTCAGGCCCAGGTTGCCGCCCTCGCCGACGACCTTGACCCGCAGGTCCTGGCCGTCGACGCGGATGGCGTCGTTCGCCTTGTCACCGACGTCGGCGTTGGACTCGGTGGACGCCTTCACGTACGTGCCGATGCCGCCGTTCCACAGCAGGTCCACCGGCGCCTTGAGGATCACCTGCATCAGATCGGCCGGGGTCAGCTTGGCGACGCCGGAGTCGATGCCGAGGGCCGCGCGGATGTGCGAGTTGACCGGGATGGCCTTGGCCGTGCGGGGAAAGACGCCGCCGCCCGCGGACAGCAGGTCGGTGTTGTAGTCGGCCCAGGACGAGCGCGGCAGTTCGAACAGCCGGCGGCGCTCCGCGTAGGAGGTGGCGGCGTCCGGGTTCGGGTCGATGAAGATGTGCCGGTGGTCGAAGGCGGCGACCAGGCGGATGTGCTCGCTGAGCAGCATGCCGTTGCCGAACACGTCACCGGACATGTCGCCGATGCCGACCACCGTGAAGTCCTCGACCTGGGTGTCCACGCCCAGCTCCCGGAAGTGCCGCTTGACGGACTCCCAGGCACCGCGGGCGGTGATGCCCATGGCCTTGTGGTCGTAGCCCGCGGAGCCGCCGGAGGCGAAGGCGTCGCCGAGCCAGAAGTTGTACTTCTGGGCGACCTCGTTGGCGATGTCGGAGAAGGTGGCGGTGCCCTTGTCGGCCGCGACCACCAGGTAGGTGTCGTCCTCGTCGTGCCGTACGACGTCGGCGGGCGGGACGACCTCGCCGGCCACCATGTTGTCGGTGATGTCGAGCAGCGCCGAGATGAAGGTCTGGTAGCTGGCGATGCCCTCCGCCAGCCAGGCGTCCCGGTCCACGCTCGGGTCCGGCAGCTGCTTGGCGACGAAGCCGCCCTTCGCGCCGACCGGCACGATGACGGTGTTCTTCACCATCTGCGCCTTGACCAGGCCGAGGATCTCGGTGCGGAAGTCCTCCCGGCGGTCCGACCAGCGCAGACCACCGCGCGCGACCTTGCCGAACCTGAGGTGGACACCCTCGACGCGCGGCGAGTACACCCAGATCTCGAACGCCGGGCGCGGCGCCGGGAGGTCCGGGATGACCTGCGGGTCGAACTTCATGGAGACGTACTCGTGCGGCTGCCCGGCCCGCGCGTCCTGGAAGAAGTTCGTCCGCAGGGTCGCCTTGATGACGGTGAGGAAGGACCGCAGGATCCGGTCCTCGTCGAGCGAGGCCACCTGGTCGAGGGCGGCGTCCAGCTCCTCCAGCAGGGCGTCGACGATCTCCAGCCCGGCGGACTGCCGGTCCGGCGACATCCGCGCCTCGAACAGGGAGACGAGCAGGCGCGTGGTGTGGACGTTGTTTCGGAGGGTGTCCTCCATGTAGTCCTGGCTGAACGTCGAGCCCGCCTGCCGCAGGTACTTGGCGTACGCGCGCAGCACCATCGCCTGCCGCCAGGTCAGACCGGCGCTCAGCACGAGGGCGTTGAAGCCGTCGTTCTCCGCCTTGCCGGTCCAGCTGGCCGCGAAGGCCTCCTGGAACCGCTCACGGGCGTCGTCGCCGAGGTAGTCCACGCTGTTGTTCTGCGCCTTCGGCATGCGCAGGCCGAAGTCGTAGATCCAGGAGACGCTGCGATCGGAGCAGCGCAGCTCGTACGGCCGCTCGTCCATCACCTCGACGCCGAGCCGGTTGAGGACCGGCAGCACCGCGGACAGGGAGACCGCGTCACCCCGGCGGTAGATCTTGAACCGGCGCTCGTCGGGGGCCGCGCCGACCGGCTCGTACAGGCTGAGCGCGAAGTTCTTGTCCTCGGTGAGCCGCTCGATCTGGGCGAGGTCGGCGACGGCCGCGCGCGGGCTGTGGTCGGCCTTGTAGCCCTCCTGGAAGGCGTTGTAGCGGCGCAGCAGCTCTGCGGCGCGCTCCTCGCCGAACTCGGCGTTGAGCGCCTCCGCGAAGCCGTCCGCCCAGGAGCGGGCGGCCTCGACGAGACGGGCCTCGATGCGCTCCTTGTCGGCGTCGGACAGCTGCGGCAGCTCGGTGCCCTGCGGGACGCGGACCACGAAGTGCAGCCGGGACAGGATCGACTCGGTGTTCCAGGCGGTGAAGTCGACGCTGGTCCCGTCGAGCTCCTCCTTCAGGATGTCGATGATCCTGAGCCGGACGCCGGTGGTGTACCGGTCGCGGGGCAGGTAGACGAGGGCCGAGTAGTAGCGGCCGTACTCGTCCTGGCGCAGGTAGAGCCGCAGACGGCGGCGCTCCTGGAGGTACAGCACCGAGGTGACGATGGACTGGAGCTCGTCCACCGGGGTCTGGAACAGCTCGTCGCGCGGGTACGTCTCCAGGATCTGGAGCAGATCGCGGCCGTCGTGGCTGTTGGGCGAGAACCCGGCGCGCTTGAGCACCTCGTCGACCTTGCGCCGGATGACCGGGACCCGGCGCACGGACTCGGTGTAGGCGGCGGAGGAGAACAGGCCGAGGAAGCGGCGCTCACCGACGACATTGCCCTGCTCGTCGAACCGCTTGACGCCGATGTAGTCCAGGTAGGACGGCCGGTGCACGGTGGCCCGGCTGTTCGCCTTGGTCAGCACCAGGAGCTTGTGCTCACGGGCCTTGGCGCGCGCGTCGGCCGGGAGCCGCTCGAAGGACGGGCTGACCGGGTGGGCCTCGCCGTTCTCGTGGTGCGGGTCGGAGCGCAGGATACCGAGACCGGTTCCGGCCACGGCGGCCAGGGAGTCGTCGTCGCGCAGCTCGTACTCGCGGTAGCCGAGGAAGGTGAAGTGATCGGCGGACAGCCAGCGCAGCAGCTCGCGGGCCTCCTCGATCTCCTGCTCGGGCAGATCGGCGGCGATGGGCTCGCCGGGCAGCTCCTCGGCGATCCGCAGCGAGGCGTCCCGCATCTTGCTCCAGTCCTCGACGGCCTCGCGGACGTCGGACAGGACGCGCAGCAGATCGGCGGTGATCTGCTTCAGGTCGGAGCGGTCGGTCTCGCGGTCGGTCTCGACGTGGATCCACGACTCGATGTGCGTGTCGTGCGGAAGGTCACCGGCGGGCGGGGCGGTGAGCACCTCGATGAGCTTGCCGGTGACATCGCGGCGGACCACGATCTGCGGGTGGATGACGACGTGGATGCCGCGTCCCTGGCGGGTCAGCTCGTTGGTGACCGAGTCGACCAGGAACGGCATGTCGTCGGTGACGACCTCGACGACGGAGTGGCTGCACGTCCAGCCGTTCTCCTCGACGGTCGGGGTGTGCACGCGCACGTTTGCCGTGCCCTGCGGGCGGTTCTCGGCCAGTCGGTAGTGGGAGTGGGCGGCTCCGAAGATGTCGACCGGGTCGCGGTCTCCGAGGTCCTCCGGGGCGGTGTGCAGGTAGTAGCGCTGGAGGAACGCGAGCACGGCTGCCCGGTCGGGGGTGCCGTGTTCCGTCGTCCCAGTCGGTAGGTGCCCCCCGACCGGGCTGTTCTCAGCTACCCGGGCGGCCCGTTCGAGCAGCTCGGCCTTGGCTTCGTCCAGCTTGGTCTGCATTGTCCTCTGGCTCCTGTCGCGCGCCGTTGCGTGACGTAGAAGGAAGTACGGTCTCTGCCTTTGTGACGTGACGCCGCGACGCGGGGTGTCCGGTCCGTTCCGACGCTATGCCGCAAGGCGAGATGAGCGGGGGGATATCAGCCATTTCCAACACGCCCGACGGATGTGACGCTGCTCTCCACGGCGTCCGATCCAGGGGGGTGCGCGGCGCCGTGAGGCTTGTGGAAGCCCCGACCCGCCCGCGAGGACCAGCGACCGCCGCCCGGACACGGATGTCGTCCGTGGTCTCCGGGCGCAGGGCAGGGGCACCATGGCCCCCGCGAACTATCGCGCTGATCACGCCACAAGGCTATCGCTCCTTACCTGGGGTACGTCATGAGCCGTATGTGTACAAAACAGGGGGTGGAACTTTGACAGTCTGCACAGGAAGGGGTACCCGTCTGCGCACAGGGACGGCCACCGTCATATGCCCCGCCCCGGGCAGCCGTCCGCCGGGGGGCGGCGACGGCCACGGGCGACCGGGGCCGGAGCGTGCCCCGGCTACGGCAGCGGTCCGCCCGGAAACCGGCGCGTCCTCTTGGCAACCCCCCGCCCCCGAGGCACGTTGCCCCTGAACGCCCGACGCAGCCGGAAAGCCATCTCGAAGGGGAGCCCCCCGCCATGACCGCGAAGATCCTCATCCTCACCGGCGACGCAGCAGAGTCCCTCGAAGTCCTCTACCCCTACCAACGCCTCCGCGAAGAGGGCTACGAGGTCCACATCGCGGCCCCGACCCGCAAGAAGCTGCAATTCGTCGTCCACGACTTCGAACCCGGCTTCGACACCTACACCGAGAAACCCGGCTACACCTGGCCCGCCGACCTGGCCTTCTCCGAGGTCGACCCCGGTCAGTACGCGGCGGTCGTCGTCCCCGGCGGTCGCGCCCCGGAGTATCTGCGCAACGACCCGGAACTCCGCAAGATCCTCAAGTCCTTCTTCGACTCCGACAAACCGGTCGCCCAGATCTGCCACGGCCCCCTGCTCACCGCGGCCGTCGACAGCCTGCGCGGCCGCCGCGTCACCTCCTATCCCGCGCTGGAACTGGACATGCAGGCCGCCGGCGCCACGTTCCAGGACTCGGAAGCCGTGGTCGACGGCACGCTGGTGTCCTCACGCGCCTGGCCCGACCACCCCGCGTGGATGCGTGAGTTCCTCACGGTGCTGCGCGCCAAGGCCCCGGTGACCTGAGCAGCGGCACCGGCACCGGCACCCGCAGACCGGCGGGGCGGCGTCAGCAGGGCGGGGCAGGACGGCGCCGACGGGCGCCGGGCCTGCCCACCCCGCCGGGCGGACTTCGCCGCCCCGTGTCCGACCGGACCTCGCCGCCGCCTATCCGACCTCGGAGGGCCGTCCCCCCGGTCCCTCCGGTCGCCCCTCTCCTCGCCTCCGAGGCGGCGCTCCAGGGCCCTGAGGCGGTGGGGCGGTGAGCTTGTCGACCTGTGGGGCGGTGAGCTTGTCGACCCGTGGGGCGGTGACTCCCGGGCCCTTCAGGCGGCGAGCGCGTCGACGCTCAGGCAGCGAGCCCCTCGACCCTCAGGCGGCCATCTCCTCGACCCTCAGCCGGCCATCTCCTCGACCCTCAGGCGGCCATCTCCTCGACCCTCAGGCGGCCATCTCCTCGGCGAGAGCGACCGCCTCCACCAGTGAGTCCACCACCGGCACGCCCGCCTGCTCCAGGCTGGCGCGGCCGTGCGACCCTCCGGTGTAGAGCACGGCCCGCGCCCCGACGTGCAGCGCGGCCACCGCGTCGTCCGCGGCGTCGCCGATCACCACCGTGCGGCCAGGGTCCACCCCGGCGAGCGCTCCGAGATGCCGCACCATGTGCTCGGCCTTGCTGCCGCCGGACGGTCCGGTCCGCCCGTCGACCCGCACGAAGTGGGTCTCGATCCCGAAGCCTCTGACCAGCGGGACGAGTTCCTCGTGGACGTACATGCTGAGAATCGACTGGCTGCGGCCCGCCGACTGCCAGTCCAGCAGGAGGTCGGCCGCCCCCTCGGTCAGCCCGCAGCGGACCCGGTGCTCGGCGTAGTAGCGGTGGAAGATCGCGTCCATGACCTCCCACTCGGCCTCGGTGGGCAGCCGCCCCATCAGCCGCTCGTAGAACTTCGGCACCGGTACGCAGTACAGCTCCCGATAGCGCTCCAGCGTTATCGGCTCCAGACCCAGCTCGGCGAACGCGGCGTTCGTCGCCCCGATGATCGCGTCGTTGTCGTGGAACAGCGTGCCGTTCCAGTCCCAGACGATGTGCGCAGCTCCCGGCTTCCCCATGCCAAAAACGTTACCCGGCAGCACTGACAATCAAGAGACCGCCAGGTCGTGGGGCATGAAGGCGCCGCGCGGGCGTGCGCCGGGCGGTCGTCAGTCCCGCGATCCCACCAGGTTGGGGATCTCCTGGGTCGCGTACCACAGCAGTTCGTGGTCCTCGGCCCCGTCCACGACGAACTGCGCGTCGTCGTCCCCTTCGTCCGCCGCCCCGACCGCCCCCGCCGCAGCGGCGACGTCCGTCTCGGCGTCGTCCGAGTCGACGTGCACCGCGGCGGCCTTCGCCAGTCGTACGGCGCCGGCGAGGCGCACCTCGCCGGGCGCGGCCGGATCCAGCCCGCGCCCGGGGTCGGCCGCGGCCTGACCGTCGGCGACGTCGACGGCGACCACGACACGCCGACGGGGCGCCGAGGCGTCCGCGGCGAGCAGCCGCAGCGACGCCAGCGCGGCCCGGCTCAGCGCCGCGTACTCCAGTTCCTCGATGTCGTCGGAGAGGTACCACTCGCGCAACGCGGGCGTGACGGCGTAGGCGACCAGCGACCCGGCGCCCACTTCGCCCGTCTTGTACGCCTCGGCGAGACCGGGGAGGGTCAGGGGGACGTAGACGCGCATGGTTGGCCGCTTTCGTGGTCGGAGGGCTTCACAGGGCCCGTTCCGGGTCGCGGGGCTCCCGCAGGGCCCCGTTCGTTCGGAGGGCTCCGCACCGCCCCGTTGAGGGCCTTCAGGATACGTGCGGGGTCCCCTTTCGAGTCCTCGCCGGCATCCGGCGGACCGTCCACCCGGCGCCACGAAGTCACCCGGCACACCACCGACGCCACGGGCCGCGACACCCTGCCTCTCACCCGGATAGGTGAATTTATCGGCCGCTCAAAGCCCGGCCCCACCTGTTTGCCCGGCGACGAGCGGGCCCCGTACAAGATCCCCATCAGAAAGTTACCGACTGGTACGAACGGCGGCCCGAGCCCGCAGAACGGGGATCCCCATGAACAAGGTCATGACCAGGACGGCACGACGTCACCCCGGCACCCGCCCTCCGGCCCGCCGCGACACGCGCCACCCCGGCGGGGGCCCACCCGCCGCACCGGGCACCGGCCCGTCCCGTACGCCCTCCACCGCCACGCGGCCCCTCACCTCGCCGTCCACGACACCGACGTCCACCACGACCTCGTCCCGGCAGCCGTATCCCACATCGGCCGGGCCGGGTGCGCCGGTGGGTGTGGCAGGTACACCGACGGGAGCGCCGACGGGGGCACTCGATGCGGCAGGCGCGGTGGGTTCCGCGGGTTCGGTCGGTTCCGTCCGTTCGGCGGGGGCGGTGGGTTCGGCGCGCGCAACGGGCTCGGCGGGCGCGGCAGGCGCGGCAGGCGCGGCAGGCGCGGCAGGCGCGGCGGGTACGGCGGGTGCGGCGGGTACGGCGAGGCCGGTCGTGGGGGTGCCGCGCCATGGTGAGGCCCGCCCGAGGCCGGTCGTCCCGCAGCCTCGCCCGACCGACCTCTTCGCCGACCGCCTGCTGCTCGTGCTGAGCGGACAGCGGCCCGTCCATGCCATGCTCCGGCACACCGCGGGACCCGCCTACGACGAGCTGGCCCGCCTCGCCGAACGGGGCCCGCTGCGCACCCGTGGCACCCGCCCCGTCGTCCGCGACGTCGGCTACTACGTCCCCCGCCCCGGCGCCATCGAGGCCTTCGCCCGCATCGGCGCCGGCGACCGGCTGCGCGCCATGGCCTTCCGCCTGGAACTGGGCTCGGACCACCGCTGGCGCTGCACGGCCGTGGAACTGGGCGGCCCCGGCGACCGGTCCACCGGCGGCTAGTGCCGTAGCAGGCAACGTTCGCCCCGGCGCGACGCCCGGCACGCACTCTCGCCGCACCGGACGCCGCTCCTTGACGGGCAAACGTTGCCTGCCATGGCACTGGCGCGAGGCTCGCCCGGCGGTTCACGGCAGGCGTCCTGGACGGGCCCATCGTCCCGCCCATGCCGAAGGGCCGGGCACCCTCGGGTGACCCGGCCCTTCGGACCGCTACGACGCGCTGGACGCCGTCACTTCTTGGTTACTTCTTGCGGCGCCGGCCGCCCTTGGCCTGCTTGCGGCGCTCGGCGCGCGTGAGGCCGTCGGCCGCGGAACGCACCGGCTCGTCCTCGGCGAAGTCGCCCTCGATGGTGCCGCCCTCGCCGTCCACGGTCGGCGCGGTGAAGTGCAGGTTCCGCCGCTGCGGGGCCTCCAGGCCCTTGGCGCGGATCTCCGGGCGCGGCCCGGCCTGCGCGGGCACCGCGTCCTGCTTCTCCAGCGTCGGCTTGGTGTCCTCGACGGGGACCTCCTCGACCTGCTGCTCGACCTGGACCTCCAGGTTGAACAGGTAGCCGACGGACTCCTCCTTGATGCCCTCCATCATGGCGGTGAACATGTCGAAGCCCTCGCGCTGGTACTCGACCAGCGGGTCCTTCTGCGCCATCGCGCGCAGGCCGATGCCCTCCTGGAGGTAGTCCATCTCGTAGAGGTGCTCGCGCCACTTGCGGTCCAGGACCGACAGCACGACCCGGCGCTCCAGCTCCCGCATGATCTCGGAACCGAGCTGCGACTCACGCGACGCGTACTGCTCGCGGATGTCGTCCTTGATGGACTCGGAGATGAAGTCCGCGGTGAGCCCGGCACGATCGCCGGCCGCTTCCTCCAGCTCGTCGATGGTCACCTTCACCGGGTAGAGCTGCTTGAAGGCGCCCCACAGCCGGTCCAGGTCCCACTCCTCGGCGAAGCCCTCGGCGGTCTCCGCGGAGATGTAGGCGTCGATCGTGTCGTCCATGAAGTGCTGCACCTGCTCGTGCAGGTCCTCGCCCTCCAGGACGCGGCGCCGCTCGCCGTAGATGACCTCGCGCTGCCGGTTGAGGACCTCGTCGTACTTCAGGACGTTCTTGCGGGTCTCGAAGTTCTGCTGCTCGACCTGCGACTGGGCGGACGCGATCGCGCGCGTGACCATCTTGTTCTCGATCGGCACGTCGTCGGGGACGTTCGCCATCGACATCACGCGCTCGACCATCTGCGCCTTGAACAGCCGCATCAGGTCGTCGCCGAGCGAGAGGTAGAAGCGGGACTCGCCGGGGTCGCCCTGACGGCCGGAACGACCGCGCAGCTGGTTGTCGATACGACGCGACTCGTGCCGCTCGGTGCCCAGCACGTAGAGGCCGCCGAGGTCCTTGACCTCTTCGAACTCGGTGCGCACCGCCTTCTCGGCCCGCTCCAGGGCGGCGGGCAGCGCGGCGGCCCACTCCTCGATGTGCTCCTCGGGGTCGAGACCGCGCTGGCGCAGCTCGGCCTCGGCGAGGTCGTCGGGGTTGCCACCGAGCTTGATGTCCGTGCCACGGCCGGCCATGTTCGTCGCCACGGTGACCGAGCCCTTGCGGCCGGCCTGGGCGACGATCTGCGCCTCACGGTCGTGCTGCTTGGCGTTCAGCACCTCGTGCTGGATGCCGCGCTTGCTGAGCTGCTGCGAGAGGTACTCGGACTTCTCGACCGAGGTGGTGCCGACCAGGATCGGCTGGCCCTTCTCGTGCTTCTCGGCGATGTCGTCGACGACCGCGTCGAACTTCGCGACCTCGGTGCGGTAGATGAGGTCCGACTGGTCTTTGCGGACCATCGGCTTGTTGGTCGGGATCGGGACCACGCCGAGCTTGTAGATCTGGTGGAACTCGGCGGCCTCGGTCATCGCCGTACCGGTCATGCCGGAGAGCTTGTTGTAGAGGCGGAAGAAGTTCTGGAGGGTGATCGTGGCGAGGGTCTGGTTCTCGTCCTTGATCGGCACCCCTTCCTTCGCCTCGATCGCCTGGTGCATGCCCTCGTTGTAGCGACGGCCGGCGAGGATACGGCCGGTGTGCTCGTCGACGATCATGACTTCGCCGTCGATGACGACGTAGTCCTTGTCCTTCTTGAAGAGTTCCTTGGCCTTGATGGCGTTGTTCAGGTAGCCGACCAGCGGCGTGTTCACCGACTCGTAGAGGTTGTCGATGCCCAGCCAGTCCTCGACCTTGCCGACGCCGGCCTCGTGGATGGCGACCGTGCGCTTCTTCTCGTCGACGTCGTAGTCGCCGGTCTCCTCGATGCCCTTGAGCGGCTGGCCGGCCTCACCGCGCTTGAGGCGCGTGACCAGCTTGGCGAAGTCGCCGTACCACTTGGTGGCCTGGTCGGCCGGGCCGGAGATGATCAGCGGCGTACGGGCCTCGTCGATGAGGATCGAGTCGACCTCGTCGACCACGGCGAAGTTGTGGCCGCGCTGGACGAGCTCGTCCTGCGACCACGCCATGTTGTCGCGCAGGTAGTCGAAGCCGAACTCGTTGTTCGTGCCGTACGTGATGTCGCACGCGTACTGCTCGCGGCGCTGGGCCGGAGTCATGTTGGCGAGGATGCAGCCGACGGTCAGACCGAGGAACTTGTGGACGCGACCCATCATCTCGGAGTCGCGCTCGGCCAGATAGTCGTTGACCGTGATGAGGTGCACGCCGTCGCCCGACAGCGCGTTCAGGTAGGTGGGCAGCGTGCCGACCAGGGTCTTGCCCTCACCGGTCTTCATCTCGGCGACGTAGCCGAGGTGGAGGGCGGCACCGCCCATGATCTGCACGTCGTAGTGGCGCTGGCCGAGGGCGCGCTTGGCGGCCTCGCGCACGGTGGCGAAGGCCTCGGGCAGCAGGTCGTCCAGACTCTCACCGTCGGCGTACCGCTGCTTGTACTCATCGGTGAGGGCCCGCAGCTCGGCGTCGGAGAGGTCGACGAAGTCCTCTTCGATGGAGTTGACCTGGTCCGCGATGCGGTGCAGCTTGCGCAGGATCTTGCCTTCGCCTGCACGCATGATCTTCGAGAGGACGGACACGGGGGTTGGTCTCCTTGCCGGTCGGGCCTGGGACGGTCGGTTTCCTTTTGACGGGCTGAGCAACGGCCATCGTATGCGAGGACCCGGCCGTGCCGGGAGGCCTGCCGCGCGACGACGGTCCACCGCTGCTGATCGGCGCCTGTTCGCTCTTCGGTCGGTGCTCGGATCCGTGCTCGGATCTGCCTTCACATGGGACAACGGCCGAGGGTCCCGGATGGTGCCGCGTCCGGCCGACGAATTGTGCGAATCGTGATCGCCTGCTCACACACGGCGAAATACGTGGCGTCGGGCACGGTCCGGCGAGCAGAATCGGCCGATGGAGCCCGCCACGATCGCCACACCCCGCCTCCTGCTGCGCACCGTCGGCCCGGACGACACGGACGCCGTGTACGCCGCGTGCCAGGACCCCGACATCCAGCGCTGGACCACCATTCCCTCGCCCTACCTGCACGAGCACGCTCAGAGCTTCACCGAGCAGCTGGTCCCCGACGGCTGGGCGGCCGGGTCGATGTTCACCTTCGGCGTCTTCCTCGGCGACGGCGAACTGGCGGGCATGCTCGGCATCACCATGCGCTCGCTCGGCGTGGGCGAAATCGGCTTCTGGGTGGCGGAACACCACCGCGGCAACGGCTACATGACCGAGGCCGCCCTGGCCGCCTCCCGCTGGGCCTTCGTCCACCAGGCGGTCGACCGGCTGGAATGGCGGGCCGAGGTGGGCAACGCCGCCTCCCGCGCGGTCGCCGAACGCGTCGGCTACACCGTCGAGGGCACGCTGCGCGCCGCTCTCAACAACAACGGTGTGCGCCGGGACTGCTGGGTCGGCTCGCTGCTCCCGTCGGACCTGGGCCTGCCGTCGACGGCTCCGTACCTTCCGGCCCGCCCGCAGCCGGTGTAGTCGCGGACGATTTCCCAGTTCACGCCGCGTTGTCAGTGGCACCCCCTATCGTTCGAGGACATGACGACCCCGCGCGCCACGGACCTCTCCGCAGACGACGCCCGCCGCATCGCGCTGCGGGCCCAGGGCCTCCTCGGCACGCCCGACCGCAGGGCAGGCGTGCGCGGCGTCCTGCGCCACCTCGGCGCGGTCCAGCTCGACACGATCTCCGTCCTCGCCCGCTCCCACGAGCTCATCCCGTACGCCCGTCTCGGCGCCGTCGGCCGAAGAACGGTCGAGGAGGCCTACTGGAAGCCCGGGACGCCCGGCGAGGCCCCCGCACAGCCCCACGCCTTCGAGTACTGGTCCCACGCCGCCTGCATCCTCCCCATCGAGGAGTGGCCCCACTTCGCCTTCCGCCGCCGCGCCTACCGCGACCGCCCGCACTGGAACCACGAGCTCCCGGACGGCGTTTACGACCAGGTGGTCAAGCAGCTGCGCGCCGAGGGCCCCCTGACTGCCACGGAGCTGGGCGGGGCGAAGCGCACCAGCGAGTGGTGGGACTGGTCGGGCGCGAAGGTCGCGGTCGAGCGCGCGCTGATGTACGGCGAGGTGGTCTGCGTGGAGCGCCGCGGCTGGAAGCGCCTCTACGACCTCGCGGAGCGCGCCGTCCCCGCCGACCTGCTGCACGACGAGCTCGACGACGCCGAGTGCCTGCGCCGTCTGGTCCGTCTGGCCGGCCAGTCGCTGGGCGTCGGCACCCGCGCGGACATCGCCGACTACCACCGGCTGAAGGGCGAGCAGGTCGACGCGGTGATCGCCGACTCGGGTCTGGTCCCGGTCACGGTCGAGGGCTGGGGCAAGCCGGCCTGGGCGGACCCCGCGGCCCTGGAGGCTCCCCCGCGCGGCCGCCACCGCACCACGCTCCTGTCCCCGTTCGACTCCCTGATCTGGGAGCGGGCGCGCACGGAGCGCATCTTCGGCTTCACCCACCGCCTGGAGGCGTACGTACCGAAGCAGAAGCGTGTCCACGGCTACTTCGCGATGCCGGTGCTGGCCGGCGGCCGTCTCGTCGGCCGGGTCGATCCGGCCCGCGAAGGCCGCACGCTCGTGGCCAGGCAGGTCGGCCTGGAGGGACCGAAGGTCGTCCCCGCTGTGGCCCAGGCCCTGATCGAGGCGGCGAGCTGGGTGGACTGCACGAACGCACGCGTGGAGCTGGTGGACCCCCCGGAGCTGCACGCCCCGCTGACGAGAGAACTCGCCCGCGCCCTCACCTGAGGCGCGGGTCCGTCACACGGGTCCGTCACCGGATTTCGAGGATCTTCTCCCGCATCGCGTAGACCACCGCTTCCATCCTGGAGTGCAGCTGAAGCTTCTCCAGGATGTTGCGCACATGGTTCTTCACGGTGTTCTCGGAGATGAACAACTCCTTGGCGATGTCCCGGTTGTTCATCCCCGTGGCGACGAGTTTGAGCACTTCCAGCTCGCGGTCCGTGAGCCGCGGCGCGGGTACCAGGCGGCGCTCGTCCGTCCGCTGGATCATCGATTTGAACTCGGTGAGCAGTTTCGACGCCATCGAGGGGCTGATCTGTGACTGCCCGTCGGCCACCGCGCGAATCGCCGTGGCCACCTCGTCCGTGGAGATCTCCTTGAGGAGATAGCCCGTCGCGCCCGCCTTGATGGCTTCGTAGAGATCGGCTTCCTCGTCGCTGATGGTCAGCATGATGATCTTGGCGCTGGGTGCCACTTCCTTGATGGAGGTGCACGCCTCGATCCCGCCCCGCTTGGGCATGCGCACATCCATCAGAACGATGTCGGGCAGCAGGTCCGCGGCCTTCTCCACGGCCTCGGCGCCGTCGCCCGCCTCGCCGATGACCTGGATGTCCTCCTCGGCCGCGAGGACGATCTCCAGGCCGCGCCGGAAGAGGGCGTGGTCGTCCACGACCAGAACGCGGATCGGTTCTTTGCGTGGGGTGCCCGCGTCCGGGCCGATGCCGACGACGCCGCCGTCGACGTCCCCGTCCTGCATTGGTCCGAAGCTGTCCGCCATCGTTCCTCCCCCTGAAGGCTGTGGCCTGTGGTTCTGTGCCATCGCCAACCCAAGGCAACGGCCCACCGGTTGGGCCGTGGCCGCCATGATTTCATGCCCGACCGGCACTCGGGTGACCGAGCGGTGGGCCAAGTGGTGGCACACGGGTGCCCCTGGGGGCGCACGCGCGCTCCAGGGGCACCGGCTCAGCTGTCGTCCGGCGTGGTCAGCCGCCCAGCGGACCGCCCGCCTCGGGGGAGGGCGCGTGCGTGATCATCGTGTCGGTGCTGAGGTGGATCACGCCGTAGTCGTATGCGTGGCGTCGGTAGACGACACTGGGGTCCTTCGTCTCGGAGTCGACGAACAGATAGAAGTCGTGCCCCACCAGCTCCATCTCGTAGAGAGCCTGGTCGAGGGTCATGGGGGCGGCGACGTGGGTCTTCTCGCGGACGACGAGAGGGCCTTCACCCTGCACTTCCAGCGAGCCGATCTTCTTGGTGGGCACACCGCCCGGCTCGTCCGCCTCGAAGGTGTTGCCGTTGCCGTTGAGCGTTGCCGCCCCCGGAACGTGGTCGGGGACCTCGGCTGCCGTGAGCCGGCGTACACCCCGGCGCGTGTGACGCTTGTCGTGCTGCCTGCGCAGCCGGGCATCCAGCTTCTCCGCCGCAAGGTCGAGTGCGACGTACGGATCGCTGGCCGATGCCTCCGCCCGGATCACCGGACCGCGGGAGCGGAGCGTGATCTCCACTCGGTCGCTGCGGTCGGCCTGTCGGGGGTTCGGCTCCTTGGACACCTCGACGTCGAGGCTGATCACCTTGCCATCGAGCTTCTGGATCTTGTCCAGCTTCAGCTTCTCGGCCACGTGCTTGCGGAACCGCTCGGGCACCTCGGTCTTGCGGCCCTTGACGACGATGTCCACGCAGAACTCCGTTCCCGGATCGCTCCGCTCCAGTGGCGGAGCATCTCCCTTGTGCACCAGGTCCCGGGAAGCCCCGGAACCTCGGACTCGGTGACGTCCACCTCCTCCTCCCCCGTGGGCAAGATCTCCACCCAGCCGGGCCTGGACGATTACGGAATATCCACAGCACGGCATTCGGATAAGTGAGGTGTGGCCTGCGGCTTTCCCTCACAACCGAACATATCTCGCCCGGACGGATGTCGTCACCCTCTACTGCGACGTACCTCCGTTCCGGTGAATTTGCCCACTCACTACCTGCAACGATGCAAGTTCGCAGTCAGTTCCGGTTGATTTCGAAAGAATCCAACGTTGCAGCGACCACAGCCGCGCAGATCGGGTCACCGACATCGTTCGCCGTCACCATTCCCGGCGTGGTCCGCACCCTGTACACGTCCCCTTCGATTGATCCCGTCGTCCGTTCCCCACTCCTTTCCCGATAGCTCCTGTCATACACGGCCGTCCCCGAATCTCCTCGGGACACGGCAGGTATCGCGCCGCCACGCACCTCCCGCCTGCTCAGCCCGGCGCCCGGGCCCCCGTCCACGGCTGCCCGCACCGCTCGCGCCGCCTCGGTCAGGGACGCCCCTGTCGTCATCAGGTCGTCCACCAGCACCACCGGACCTCCGGCCAGCAGGCCCGCACCGCCGCCCGGAACGTGCAGGGCACCGGCTAGATTCTCCAGCCGCTGCCGGGAGGTGAGCCCCGACTGGTCGGCGACGGCCCGCCGTTGCCGCAGCACGGCGAGCACCCGCGCCGGCGTCCCCGTCCGCCGCAACTCCGCGGACGCCGCGAGCGCGATCCGACGCGCCGGATCGTGCCCCCGCGCCCGCACCGCGGCCCGCCCGGACGGCACGGGAACGAGCAGCACCGGGCCGCTCGGACACCCGGGCCGCACCCCGGCCGGTGCGACGGCCGACGTCCGCCCCGGCACCGCGCCGCCGACCGTCGTGCGGCACTCCCGCAGCCCCGTGCGCACGGCTTCCGCCAAAGCCACGCCGAGCGGCCCCGCGAGCGCCAACGCGCCCCGCTCCTTGTGGGCGAGGAGCACCGCCCGTACCTCGTCCGCATACCGTGCCGCGGCGTGCACGACCGGCAGACCCGGCGGCTCCGGCACCGGTCGCACCCGGCACGGCACGGCCCCGGTCAGGGCCGCACGGCACTCCGGGCAGAGCACCGTGCGAGTCCGTCCGCAGCCTCCGCACTCGCCCGGCAGCACCAGGTCGGTGAGGTCCTGCCACCACCCCCGCATGCCCACCACTGTGCCAACGCCCGCGCCGGCCCACCACCCCTGTGGAAAACTCCTGTGGACAACTCGGAGGCACACCGCCAGCAGCGGAAACGGCGGTTTCGGCATTCGACTGGGCGCGCTGGGGAACCGGCCTCGCTGCGCGCGGTCGAAACCCGCGTCGCGGCCCGCTGTCGAATCCCGCCTCACTGCTCGTGGCAGAACCCCGCGTTCACTGCACGCGGTCGAACCCCACCGTCACGCCGCACAACGGACACCCGCGCAGCGGCGCACGGCGGACACCTGCGCCAGAGCGCACGGCGGAGCGGACCCTGTCACCCGCCACGCGGCACCCCACAAACCCGCAAGGCGCGGCAGCCGGCTGACACGCGCCGCCCGCCGGTCGACCCCACACAAGCTGTGGACACCCTCAGACGAACAACGACCCGGCACCCCGCCGAAATCCCACGGCGCGCCGCCCACACCCCACCCGAACCGAACTCACCCCGGATAGACCGGCGCGGACCCGTCCTTGACCACCGTCTGCCACTGCGCCCCGTCGGGCAGGCGCACGATGCCGTCCTCCGAGTAGGCGACCAGCGGCAGCCGTCCGTCCTCGGCGGCGGCGATCTCCTTCACACCGGTCAGCGCGTCGGGCGCGGGCCCCTCCGGCGTGGAGCCGTCGACCTGGACGTACTTCATCTGCTGCACGCCGCCCTCTTCCCGCCCGACCACCACGAGCCGTCCGTCACCGGCCCACGACATGGTGGTGACCTCCTCCAACGCCGGTGCGGCGGGCCTCAGTTCGAAGACCGAGACGCCCGACCCCGGACCGGGCTTCCCGCCCGGCACGTCCTTGGTGGTGCGCTCGATCCGCCCGACCAGCAGGGACTGCTTGTCGTCGTTCTCCACGACCAGCGCGATCCGCACGCCGTCGGCCGCCACCCGCACGGACCTGATCTGCCCGTCGAGCCCCGGAACCTGTACCTCCATCGGCTCGCCCTTGCCCTCCCGGAGCACGAGCAGCCGAGGATGCTCGGGGTCGCGGTCGGCCACCCACAGGTCGCCCCGCGCGTCCCAGCTCGGCGTGGTCAGCCGTTCGTCCTCGGTCTTGCCGGCACTGCGGACCACCGGTTCACCGAGTGAACTGCCCGACACGAGCGAACCCACGTACAGCGTCTTGCCGTCGAGGGCGACCCCGGCCCCGGTGTGCTCGTCGCGCGACACCGCCGCCGACCGCAACGCCCGCTCGCCGCCGCCCAGTTCTCCCGGTACCGCATCGGCGTTCGTGCTTCTGCTGCCGCCCGGCGGGATCCGCACCAGCCGGTGCTCACCGTCGATGAAGTACAGGAACTCGGGGTGCTTGGCCGAACCGCGCGCGGCGACGGCCGCCGCCCCGTCCTCGTCGAGCTCGCACAACTGCTCGCCGCCCGCCTGTACTTCGACCTCGTCCACCGCGGGTGTCAGGCCCTGAAGGGTGAACAGCAACTGCGCCGCCATCTCGTTGCACTTGGCCCGCCCGACCTGGGTCGCCTTCCCGTTCAACGGCACCGTCAGCTTGTTCTGGTCGTCGGGCGTCAGCGGACCGGCCCCCTTCCGCAGCGCTGTACCGCTGGGGAAGCTCGACCTGACGACGGGACCCAGCCAGCTCGTGGGCCCGTTGAGAAGGGAGCGCACCATCTGCGTCATCGGGTCCACGCGCCGTCGCACGTACACCGGATCGGCGACGGCGGCCGTCTGCGAGGCCGTCCCCACGGCGGAGTTCGAGGCGAAGTAGTACTTGTTGACGGACGTGTAGTTGCGCTGGAAGTCCGACTTCCCCATGACGACGCCCTGCGGCAGGCCGTTGATGCGCCACTGCCCGCTCTTGCGGTCGCGCACGAGACGCACCTGACGGCTGTACGAGCCCTGCGCCGGCGCGTACGACTGCTCCGCGTCCACCACGGCCACCTTCGCGCCGGTGAGCGTAAACGAGAAGTTGACGCTGTCCTCGCGGACTCCCGCGGGGTCGGCCTCGGTGGCGGGTCCGTCCGCGAGCACCATCGTGGACAGCTCAGGTCGCCACGTCTTCGCGGCCTGTCCGGTCAGATACTGCTTCGCCGTCGCATACTGCGGATCGTCGCTGGTCAGCGCCTCAAGAAAACCCTGCACGATCTCCGAGGGCTGAGCGTCCTCCCGAGGCGGCATCGCGAACACCCGCACCTGGGTGTCCTGACGCGGGGTCGACTCCACGCCGCGCAGGTCCCCGTTGTCGGGCATCGAGGCGCAGCCCGTCAGCAGTACGGCACCTCCGGCGACGTACACCGCCACCGCGCGCGCCGGCTTGCGCCGGGCGCCCCCCTCGCGGTCAGCGACCACGAAACGCCTCCCCTTGCTCATTCGCTTCGTCGGGCCCGGCCGTCACCGGGCGATTCGTCACCGGGCGGTTCAGGGCCGCGCCGCTCGCCGCCTCCGCGGTGGGCCGGTCGTCCTGCCGTCGTATGCCGCCGCCCGCCGGGCGCGGCACCACGCGCGCGCCGTTGCCCGGCAGCGCGGTCGGATCCGCCGTGGGGGCGACGACCGCCACCCGGGGCGGGATCGGGTCCCGCTGCGGCATCGGGCCGCTGCCCGTCGGCTGGGCCGGCACCGTGGCGGTCTTCTCCGTGCCGCCGCGCGGCAGACCGGCGTCGTTGAGCCCGCGGTTGCGCCGCGAGTCCTTGGGCTCCAGGGGTATCGGCGACCCGCGCAGCGGCTCGTCCGCGGTCCGCGGCAGCGTCAGCCGGAACTGCGATCCGCCGCCCGGCTCGCCCCACGCCTGCAACCAGCCGCCGTGCAGTCGGGCGTCCTCCAAGGCGATCGACAGTCCGAGGCCCGTACCGCCGGTCGTACGCGCGCGTGCCGGGTCGGCGCGCCAGAAGCGGTTGAAGACCCGGGTCGCCTCGCCCGGCTTGAGTCCCACGCCGTAGTCGCGCACCGCGACCGCGACCGCTCCGCCGGCCGAGGCGAGCTTGACGACGACGTCCTTGCCCTCGCCGTGCTCCACGGCGTTCACCACGAGGTTGCGCAGCACCCGCTCCACGCGCCGGGCATCGGCCTCGGCGACGACGGGCTGCTGGTCACCCATGATCCGTATCTGCGTGCCCTTGCGCTCGGCGAGCGGCTCGGCACCGCTGACCACGCGCCGCACGACCTCCCTGAGGTCTATGGCGTCCGCCTCCAGCGCCGCCGCCCCCGCGTCGAAACGGCTGATCTCCAGCAGGTCCGACAGCAGTGACTCGAACCGGTCCAGCTGGTCGGCGAGCAGTTCCGCCGAACGGGCGGTCACCGGGTCGAAGTCGACCCGCGCCTCGTGGATCACGTCGGCGGCCATCCGCACGGTCGTCAGGGGCGTACGCAGCTCGTGGGACACGTCCGAGACGAACCGGCGCTGCATCCGCGAGAGGTCCTCCAGCTGCTGGATCTTCAGCTGAAGGCTCTGCGCCATCTTGTTGAAGGCCTCGCCGAGCCGCGCGATGTCGTCCTCGCCGGTGACCTTCATCCGTTCCTGGAGCCGCCCGGCGGACAGCCGCTCGGCGATACCGGCCGCCATCCGCACCGGCGTGACGACCTGCCGCACCACCAGCCAGGCGATGGCCCCGAGGAGTACGACGACGAACAGGCCGGCCGTCGCGAGCGTCCCCTTGACCAGGCTCAGGGACTTCTCCTCCTGGGTCAGCGGGAAGAAGTAGTAGAGCTGGTACGGGTCGCCGTTCGGGTCGTCGATCTCCTTGCCGATCACGAGCGCCGGCTGGGAGTCCTTCTTCTCACCGCTGTAGATGATGCGGGTGTAGCTCTGCGCCGCCGCCGCACTGCTGGTCACCTCCGCGCGCAGCTCCTGCGGCACGCTCTCGTTGGGGTCGACCCCGCCGGAGGCCCGCGGTCCGCGCCCACCGGCACTGTCGTCGCCGGCCGGGAGCGTGACGACGTCGAAGGCGCCCTGGCCACCGCTGGAGAGCGAGGAGACGAGATCGCTCATCCACTGGATGACGTTCTGGGAGGGCCGGCCGTCGACCGTCGCCGCTCCGTTGCCGGTCGCCGCCTCGTCGGCACGCTGCTTGGCCACGGCGAATCCGCCGGTGGCCTGGCTCTGCGACGCCTTCACCTTGGCGTCCAGCAGACCGTTGCGCACCTGCCCGATGACGACGAAACCGAGCAGCAGGACGACGCCCAGCGACATCAGCAGGGTCGTGACGACGACCTTGAGCTGGATGTTGCGCCGCCACAGCCGCATGACGGGCAGCAGCGGACGGCGCACCCACCGCATGAACAGACGGAGCACCGGGCTGCCCTGGACGCCGCCCTCGAGCAGCCCGCTCTCCAGGAAACGTCCCCAGCGTGAGCCCGCCGCCTTCGGGCCGACAGGCCGCCCCGCACCGCCCCCTGACCGACCGGGCGCCGAAGCGGCACTGTCACCCGACATGTCAGCTCGGCCCCGCCTTGTAACCGACGCCACGGACGGTCACCACGATCTCCGGCCGCTCCGGGTCCTTCTCGACCTTGGAGCGCAGCCGCTGCACATGGACGTTGACCAGCCGCGTGTCCGCCGCGTGCCGGTAGCCCCACACCTGCTCCAGGAGCACCTCGCGGGTGAAGACCTGCCACGGCTTGCGGGCCAGCGCGACGAGCAGATCGAACTCCAGCGGCGTCAGCGCGATGGACTGCCCGTCGCGCTTCACGGAGTGCCCGGCCACGTCGATGAGCAGGTCACCGATGGCGAGCTGCTCCGGTGCCGGCTCCTCCGACCTGCGCAGCCGGGCCCGGATCCGGGCCACGAGCTCCTTGGGCTTGAACGGCTTCACGATGTAGTCGTCCGCGCCCGACTCCAGGCCCACGACCACATCGACGGTGTCGCTCTTGGCCGTGAGCATCACGATCGGCACTCCGGACTCCGCCCTGATCAGACGGCACACCTCGATTCCGTCCCGACCGGGCAGCATCAGATCGAGCAGCACCAAGTCGGGCTTGGCCTCCCGGAAAGCGGCCAGCGCCTTGTCGCCGTCGGCTACGAAAGACGGCTCAAAACCTTCACCACGCAGCACGATGCCGAGCATCTCGGCCAGTGCGGTGTCGTCGTCGACGACAAGGACTCGTCCCTTCATAAACGACATCATCCCATTCTCGTAACAGTGACCGGGGCGCTGGTGAGCGAGGTCACTGGCCCGTGACGATAGTCGTACCAGGTCACTACTGTCTGCCCTCGCCCCCCGCCACCGGTTTCAGCGGCGCATCCCGGGCCTCTTTCCGCTCGCGGAACACCGGCCCGGGACGCGCCGGCGGGCCCCGAGGAGCCACCGTCCGTCAGTCGATCGTCGCTTGGGGCGACCTGGCGCACATCTCGGCCAGAGCCTCAGCCGTCACCGGCGACACGGCACCCTCCTCGGTCACGATCGCCGTCACCAACTCCGGCGGCGTCACGTCGAACGCCGGGTTGTACGCCTGCGTCCCCAACGGCGCCACCGGCACCCCACCACCCGCTCCCGTCACCGGGACATTGGGGGCGGCGACCTCGGTCACCTCGTACCCGGGGCGCTGCTCGACCTCGATGGACGCCCCGTCCGGCGTGTCCGGATCCACCGTCGTCACCGGCGCCACCACGATGAAGGGCACGTGGTGGTACCGGGCGAGCACCGCGAGCGGATAGCTCCCCACCTTGTTCGCCACCGAACCGTCCGCCGCGATGCGATCCGCCCCGATCAGCACCGCGTCCACCTCGCCGGCCGCGAACAGCGAACCCGCCGCGTTGTCCGTGAGCAGCGTGTACGCCATGCCACTGCGCGCCGCCTCGTACGCCGTGAGCCGGGCCCCCTGGAGCAGCGGACGCGTCTCGTCCACCCACAGCCGCCGGAGCCGGCCCTGACGGTGCGCGGCGAGCGCCACGGCGAACGCCGTCCCGGCGCCGCCCGACACCAGCGAACCGGTGTTGCAGTGCGTGAGGATCCGGTGTCCGCCGCCGGGCAGCAGCTCGTCCAGCAGCGCCAGTCCGTGCGCGGCCATCCGCCCGCTCGCCTCGGCGTCCTCCCGGTGCAACTGCCGCGCCGCCGCCAGCGCCGCCTTCGCCGCGGACTCGGCACCGGCACCTCCCGCAAGGGCGGCCCGGTGAGCGGAGGCGGCTCGGCGCACGCCGACGGACAGGTTCACCGCCGTGGGGCGGGCACCCGCCAGCGCCACCGCGGCCTCCTCCACGTCGAACCCGCGCGCGGCGGCGAGCGCGACGCCGTACGCTCCCGCGATGCCGAGCAGCGGCGCACCGCGCACGGCGAGCGTACGGATCGCGTCCACCAGCGCGGGTGCGTCCGTGCAGACCAGCTCGACCTCCTCGGCCGGCAGTCTCGTCTGGTCGAGGAGAACCACCACCGGACCCTCGGGCGGCTCCTCCCAACGGATGACGGGTATCCCCGTCGACGGCTTGTCCTCGCCGGATTGCGCGTACTGATCAGCCATGCGGTCAGTCTGCCCGTTGTACGGCGGACAATTGAAGGTGTGCAGCCCATACCGTGCCCGGACCCCGGGCCGGCACCCCATGGCACGATGTCTGCCAACCCGCCCCCGCGACAGCGGACGGGCACCGTGAAGGAGCGATGATGAAAGACACGCCGGGCTGGGCCTCGCCCGGATCCGCCCCGTCCGACGGGCAGGAACCCGGCACGTCCGGTCCTGCCGAGCAGCGCGACCAACCGAACCCGGAGCAGCCCGCGGACCGGCCCGGCCCGCAGTCGCCGGAACCCGGCACGAAGTGGTCCAAGGAACAGCCGCCACCCGCGCAGTGGTCCGCTCCCGGCGGCACGCAGGACGCGGGTCAGGCACCTCCGCCGTCTCCGCCCGGCCCCGGCTGGGGCGGCCGGCCCCCCGGCGGATACGGCGGCGGACGACCCCCCGGCGGATACGGCGGCTGGGGCGCCGGCCAGTGGGGCGGTCCCCCGCCCGCGGCCAAGCCCGGCGTCATCCCACTGCGCCCGCTCGGCGTCGGCGAGATCCTCGACGGCGCCGTCTCCACGATGCGCACCTACTGGCGCACGGTGCTCGGCATCTCCCTGACCGTCGCGGTCCTCACGGAGATCGTCGTCATCCTGCTCCAGGGCTTCGTCCTGAACGACAGGACCAGCACCGCGGCCCTCAACGACCCGAGCGCCTCCCTCGACGAACTCACCCGCGCCCTGGGCGACGCCCTGCTCGGCTCCGGCGTCGTCTTCCTGATCTCCCTGATCGGCACCGTCGCGGCGACCGCGCTGCTGACCACCGTCACCAGCCGAGCCGTCCTCGGCAAGCCCGTGACCACGGCGGAGGCCTGGAGCGACGCCCGCCCGCGGGTGATCAAGCTGTTCGGCCTGATCCTCCTGCTGCTGCTCATCACCGTCGGTGTCGCCGTCGCCGGTGCCGTCCCCGGCATCATCGTGGCAGCGACCGGGGACAGCACGGCCGGCGCGGGACTCGTCGTCCTCGGCGTCCTGTGCACCAGCATCGTCGCCGTGTGGCTGGGGGTCCGCTTCTCCCTGGCATCCCCCGCTCTCATGCTGGAGAAGCAGGGCATCGTGAAGGCCATGAGCCGCTCGGCGAAGCTCGTGCGCGGTTCCTGGTGGCGCGTCTTCGGCATCCAACTGCTCGCCGTGATCATCGCGAACATCGTCGCGGCGATCGTCGTCATCCCCTTCACCTTCCTCGCGGCCGCGCTCAGCGGCGACGGCATCGGCAGCGTCATGGAGGGCACCGGTCACATCGGCTGGACGTTCCTCATCATCAGCGGGATCGGCTCGGTGATCGGCTCCATGATCACGTTCCCGATCACGGCGGGCGTGACCGTGCTCCTCTACATCGACCAGCGCATCCGCCGCGAGGCCCTCGACCTGGACCTCGCCCGCGCCGCCGGCGTCCAGGACTACGGTTCCGGCGCGGCCGACACCACGCCCGGGAGCTGATGCGGTGAGCCTGGCGGGGGACGTCCTCACAGCCGCGCCGCGCGCCACCGACGCGGCCGTACGCGCCTGGCTCCGCGCCGGTGACCTGGCCGTACGTCCGTCACAGCGCGGCGGTGCGTCCGCGCCTGTGTGGGCCGCGTCGAATGACGAGCCGCCGTTGACGATCCCGCGCGACCCCGCGCGGGAAGCGGCCCGCCGCGAGCTGTCCAAACGGCTGTACCACGAGGACGACCCCGGCCTCTTCCAACGCGCTCTCGACGCCTTCTGGGGCTGGGTCGACGACCTCTTCAGCGCCGCCTCCGCCGCCACCCCCGGGGGCCTGCTCGGCCTCGTCGTCGTCATCCTCGCCGTCGTCGCGGTGCTGGCCGCGCTGTGGTGGCGTCTGGGCACCCCGCGCCGCGAGCCGGTCTCCGCCCCCGCACTGTTCGACGACCGCCCCCGCAGCGCCGCCGAACACCGCGCCGCCGCCGAGGCCCACGCCGCCCAGCACCACTGGAACCAGGCCGTCCAGGAACGCATGCGGGCCATCGTCCGGTCCCTGGAGGAACGCGCACTCCTCGATCCCCGGCCGGGCCGCACCGCGGACGAGGCGGCCGCCGAGGCGGGCCGGGCCCTGCCCGCCCACACGGACCGGCTCCGCGCCGCCTCCCGGGACTTCGACGACGTCACATACGGTGGACTCGCGGCAACCGAGCAGTCGTACCGGCGCACCGCGGACCTCGACCGCGACCTGGAACGCACGAAGCCCCAGCTCACCAGCAGCAACGCCCACAGCGCCGACCACGACACCCGCCGCGGAGCCGCCGGATGACCGCCGAGGCCATGCTCCCGTCCACCTCGGTCTCGCCCACCCCCCGCCAGGTGTGGACCCGCACACGAGGGATCGCGCTGGCGCTCGTACTCCTCCTGGCCGGGGCCGTCGCCGTCGCCCTCATCCGCTCCGACGCCCAGCGCGGCAGCCTCGACCCGCGCTCCGCCGAGGCCCAGGGCAGCCGCGCCGTCGCGGAGCTCCTCACCGAGCGGGGCGTCACCACGCGCGTGGTCACAACTCTGGACGAGGCACGCGCTGCGGCCGACCCGGACACCACCCTGCTGGTCGCCGTCCCCGACCTGCTGACCGACCGTCAACAGTCCGGCCTGCGCGACACGACCGCAGCCTCCGGAGGCCGCACCGTCCTCGTCGCCGCCGGCAGTTCCTCCGTCGAACAACTCGCCCCGGGCGTCACCGCCGACCCGGCCATCAGCCTCAGATCGGCACTGGCGCCCGACTGCGCCTTCCCCGCCGCGCAACGCGCGGGCACCGCCGACACCGGCGGCCTCCGCTACACCACCACCCACCTCGACGCCGACCAGTGCTACACCAGCGAGCGCCTGGCCACCCTGATCCGCGTCCCGGAGACATCCGGCGGGGACACCGTCGTACTCGGCGCGCCCGACATCCTCTACAACGACCGCCTCGACGAGCAGGGCAACGCCTCGCTCGCCCTCCAACTCCTCGGCTCCCGCCCCCATCTGGTCTGGTACCTCCCCTCACTCTCCGACGCCTCAGCCGCCGAACAGGGCGAAGAACGCACCCTGATCGACCTGCTCCCCTCGGGCTGGCTCTGGGGCACGCTCCAACTGTTCGTCGCCGCGGTCCTCGCCGCCCTGTGGCGGGCACGCCGACTCGGCCCCCTGGTGCCCGAAAAGCTCCCCGTGGCGATCCGCGCCTCCGAAACCGTCGAAGGCCGCGCCCGCCTCTACCGAACGGCCAACGCCCGCGACCGCGCGGCCGCCGCTCTGCGCTCCACCACCCGCACCCGCCTCGCCCCCCTCGTAGGCGTCCCCGTCGCCCAGGCGCACACG
Organism: Streptomyces cadmiisoli; assembly: GCF_003261055.1. Taxonomy (NCBI): domain Bacteria; kingdom Bacillati; phylum Actinomycetota; class Actinomycetes; order Kitasatosporales; family Streptomycetaceae; genus Streptomyces; species Streptomyces cadmiisoli. The sequence goes on along the minus strand of NZ_CP030073.1, from coordinate 5,407,892 downwards.
CCCGAAGCCCTGCTCCCGGCCCTGTCAGCCCACCTCCACGGCGACGGCCGGTCCCTGCACTCCCTGCTCTTCGGCACCCCGCCCGGCGACGACGCAGCCCTCATCACCCTCGCCGACCAACTCGACGCCCTCGAAAGAGAGGTACGCCGTCCATGATGGACCCGACCACTGACAACGCCGGGCAGACCGGCGACCCGGGCCAGGCCCGAGCCGCCCTGGAGTCCCTGCGCGCCGAGATCGCCAAGGCCGTGGTCGGCCAGGACCCCGCCGTCACCGGCCTCGTCGTCGCCCTCCTGTGCCGCGGACACGTACTGCTCGAAGGGGTACCGGGAGTCGCCAAGACCCTGCTCGTCCGTACGCTCGCCTCCGCGCTGGACGTCGACACCAAGCGCGTCCAGTTCACCCCGGACCTCATGCCGAGCGACGTGACCGGCTCCCTCGTCTACGACACGCGCACCGCCGAGTTCTCCTTCCAGCCCGGCCCCGTCTTCACCAACCTCCTCCTCGCTGACGAGATCAACCGCACGCCGCCCAAAACCCAGTCATCGCTCCTGGAAGCGATGGAGGAACGCCAGGTCACGGTCGACGGCACACCGCGCCCGCTCCCGGAGCCGTTCCTGGTCGCCGCGACCCAGAACCCGGTCGAGTACGAGGGCACGTACCCCCTCCCCGAGGCCCAGCTGGACCGCTTCCTCCTCAAACTCACCATCCCGCTGCCCTCCCGCCAGGACGAGATCGACGTCGTCACACGCCACGCGGAGGGCTTCAACCCACGCGACCTCCGCGCGGCCGGCGTACGTCCGGTGGCGGGCCCCGCAGTCCTGGACGCCGCCCGAGCGGCCGTGGCCAAGACCACCGTCTCCCCGGAGATCACGGCCTACGTCGTCGACATCTGCCGGGCGACCCGCGAATCACCGTCCCTCACACTCGGCGTGTCACCGCGAGGCGCCACCGCCCTGCTCGCCACGTCCCGCGCCTGGGCCTGGCTGACCGGCCGTGACTACGTCATCCCGGACGACGTGAAAGCCCTTGCTCTCCCCACGCTCCGGCACCGCGTCCAGCTCCGCCCGGAAGCCGAGATGGAAGGCGTGACAGCCGACTCCGTCATCAACGCGATCCTCGCCCACGTCCCCGTCCCCCGCTGATGGCCTTCACCGGACGCGCCGCCCTCCTCGCGGCCCTCGGCTCACTCCCCGTCGGACTCTGGGAACCCAGCTGGACGGGCATTCTCGCCGTGAACGCTCCCCTGGCCGTCGCCTGTGCCTGCGACTACGCCCTGGCGGCGCCGGTACGACGCCTGGGCCTGACCCGCTCCGGCGACACCTCCGCGCGCCTGGGCGACACAGCGGACGTCACCCTCACCGTCACCAACCCGTCCCGCCGGCCTCTCCGCGCCCAGCTCCGTGACGCCTGGCCCCCCAGCAGCTGGCAGCCCGGCACCGAGATCGTGGCCTCCCGCCACCGGCTGACAGTGCCCGCCGGCGAACGCCGCCGCGCCACCACGCGACTGCGCCCCACCCGCCGCGGCGACCGTCAAGCCGACCGCGTGACCATCCGCTCGTACGGCCCCCTCGGCCTCTCCTCCCGCCAGGGCACCCACAAAGTCCCCTGGACGGTACGCGTGCTTCCCCCCTTCACCAGCCGAAAGCACCTGCCGTCGAAACTGGCCCGGCTCCGCGAACTCGACGGCCGGACCAGCGTTCTGCAGCGCGGCGAGGGCACGGAATTCGACAGTCTCCGCGAATACGTCCCCGGCGACGACACCCGCTCCATCGACTGGCGCGCCACCGCCCGACAGACCACGGTCGCCGTACGCACCTGGCGCCCCGAGCGTGACAGGCACATCCTGCTGGTCCTCGACACCGGCCGGACCTCAGCCGGCCGCGTCGGCGACGCCCCCCGCCTCGACGCCGCCATGGACGCGGCCCTGCTCCTGGCGGTCCTCGCGTCCCGCGCCGGCGACCGCGTCGACCTGCTCGCCTACGACCGCAGGGTCCGCGCCCTCGTCCAGGGCAGAACAGCGGGCGATGTCCTTCCCTCCCTGGTCAACGCCATGGCCACACTGGAACCCGAGCTGGTCGAAACGGACGCACGGGGCCTCACTGCGACGGTACTGCGCACAGCACCGCGTCGCTCGCTCATCGTGCTCCTGACCACTCTCGACACGGCCCCGGTCGAAGAAGGTCTGCTGCCGGTACTCCCGCAGCTCACCCAACGCCACACGGTTCTGGTCGCCTCAGTGGCAGATCCCCAGATCGCCCGCATGGCAACGTCTCGCGGCAACACCCAGGCTCTCTACGAGGCCGCCGCGGCAGCCCAGGCCCAGTCCGAACGCCATCGCACCGCCGAACAACTCCGCCGACACGGCGTCACGGTCGTCGACGCGACCCCCGACGAACTGGCGCCGGCTCTTGCCGACGCCTACCTGGCCCTCAAAACGGCAGGTCGCCTATAGGAAAAGGGGAGGCCCTCAAAGCCCTTGAAAGGGCCGGCGCCGTCCGACGCCTAAACGCAGAAAGCCCCCGTGCCGAATGGCACGGGGGCTTTCACAAAAATTGTTCGGCGGCGTCCTACTCTCCCACAGGGTCCCCCCTGCAGTACCATCGGCGCTGTGAGGCTTAGCTTCCGGGTTCGGTATGTAACCGGGCGTTTCCCTCACGCTATAACCACCGAAACACTATGAAACTGACAACCGGACCGCATGTGGCCATACGGGGCTGTTCGTGGTTTCAGAACCAACACAGTGGACGCGAGCAACTGAGGACAAGCCCTCGGCCTATTAGTACCGGTCAACTCCACACGTTACCGTGCTTCCATATCCGGCCTATCAACCCAGTCGTCTACTGGGAGCCTTACCCCATCAAGTGGGTGGGAGCCCTCATCTCGAAGCAGGCTTCCCGCTTAGATGCTTTCAGCGGTTATCCCTCCCGAACGTAGCCAACCAGCCATGCCCTTGGCAGAACAACTGGCACACCAGAGGTTCGTCCGTCCCGGTCCTCTCGTACTAGGGACAGCCCTTCTCAAGACTCCTACGCGCACAGCGGATAGGGACCGAACTGTCTCACGACGTTCTAAACCCAGCTCGCGTACCGCTTTAATGGGCGAACAGCCCAACCCTTGGGACCGACTCCAGCCCCAGGATGCGACGAGCCGACATCGAGGTGCCAAACCATCCCGTCGATATGGACTCTTGGGGAAGATCAGCCTGTTATCCCCGGGGTACCTTTTATCCGTTGAGCGACGGCGCTTCCACAAGCCACCGCCGGATCACTAGTCCCGACTTTCGTCCCTGCTCGACCCGTCGGTCTCACAGTCAAGCTCCCTTGTGCACTTACACTCAACACCTGATTACCAACCAGGCTGAGGGAACCTTTGGGCGCCTCCGTTACTCTTTAGGAGGCAACCGCCCCAGTTAAACTACCCATCAGACACTGTCCCTGATCCGGATCACGGACCCAGGTTAGACATCCAGCACGACCAGACTGGTATTTCAACGACGACTCCACCTGAACTGGCGTCCAAGCTTCAAAGTCTCCCAGCTATCCTACACAAGCCGAACCGAACACCAATATCAAACTGTAGTAAAGGTCCCGGGGTCTTTCCGTCCTGCTGCGCGAAACGAGCATCTTTACTCGTAGTGCAATTTCACCGGGCCTATGGTTGAGACAGTCGAGAAGTCGTTACGCCATTCGTGCAGGTCGGAACTTACCCGACAAGGAATTTCGCTACCTTAGGATGGTTATAGTTACCACCGCCGTTTACTGGCGCTTAAGTTCTCAGCTTCGCCCCACCGAAATGGAGCTAACCGGTCCCCTTAACGTTCCAGCACCGGGCAGGCGTCAGTCCGTATACATCGCCTTACGGCTTCGCACGGACCTGTGTTTTTAGTAAACAGTCGCTTCTCGCTGGTCTCTGCGGCCACCCCCAGCTCGAACAGTAAATGCTCTCACCAGGCGTGGCCCCCCTTCTCCCGAAGTTACGGGGGCATTTTGCCGAGTTCCTTAACCATAGTTCACCCGAACGCCTCGGTATTCTCTACCTGACCACCTGAGTCGGTTTAGGGTACGGGCCGCCATGAAACTCGCTAGAGGCTTTTCTCGACAGCATAGGATCATCCACTTCACCACAATCGGCTCGGCATCAGGTCTCAGCCTCAATGCGCGACGGATTTACCTATCGCACGGCCTACACCCTTACCCCGGGACAACCACCGCCCGGGATGGACTACCTTCCTGCGTCACCCCATCACTCACCTACTAACCGCTTGGTCCGGCGGCTCCACCACTCCCCTCAACTCCGAAGAGATCAGGGCGGCTTCACGGCCTTAGCATCACGATGCTCGATGTTTGACGCTTCACAGCGGGTACCGGAATATCAACCGGTTATCCATCGACTACGCCTGTCGGCCTCGCCTTAGGTCCCGACTTACCCTGGGCAGATCAGCTTGACCCAGGAACCCTTAGTCAATCGGCGCAAACGTTTCTCACGTTTGTATCGCTACTCATGCCTGCATTCTCACTCGTCAACCGTCCACAACTACCTTCCGGTGCTGCTTCACCCGGCAGACGACGCTCCCCTACCCATCACAGCGGGCGTTGGCCCTACATGCTGCAATGACACGACTTCGGCGGTACGCTTGAGCCCCGCTACATTGTCGGCGCGGAATCACTAGACCAGTGAGCTATTACGCACTCTTTCAAGGGTGGCTGCTTCTAAGCCAACCTCCTGGTTGTCTGTGCGACTCCACATCCTTTCCCACTTAGCGTACGCTTAGGGGCCTTAGTCGATGCTCTGGGCTGTTTCCCTCTCGACCATGGAGCTTATCCCCCACAGTCTCACTGCCGCGCTCTCACTTACCGGCATTCGGAGTTTGGCTAAGGTCAGTAACCCGGTAGGGCCCATCGCCTATCCAGTGCTCTACCTCCGGCAAGAAACACACGACGCTGCACCTAAATGCATTTCGGGGAGAACCAGCTATCACGGAGTTTGATTGGCCTTTCACCCCTAACCACAGGTCATCCCCCAGGTTTTCAACCCTGGTGGGTTCGGTCCTCCACGAAGTCTTACCTCCGCTTCAACCTGCCCATGGCTAGATCACTCCGCTTCGGGTCTTGAGCGTGCTACTAAAAACGCCCTGTTCGGACTCGCTTTCGCTACGGCTACCCCACCCGGGTTAACCTCGCAACACACCGCAAACTCGCAGGCTCATTCTTCAAAAGGCACGCAGTCACGAGAATGTGCAAGCACATTCCGACGCTCCCACGGCTTGTAGGCACACGGTTTCAGGTACTATTTCACTCCCCTCCCGGGGTACTTTTCACCATTCCCTCACGGTACTATCCGCTATCGGTCACCAGGGAATATTTAGGCTTAGCGGGTGGTCCCGCCAGATTCACACGGGATTTCTCGGGCCCCGTGCTACTTGGGTGTCTCTCAAACAAGCCGCTGACATTTCGACTACGGGGGTCTTACCCTCTACGCCGGACCTTTCGCATGTCCTTCGTCTACATCAACGGTTTCTGACTCGTCTCACGGCCGGCAGACCGCAAAAGAGAGATCCCACAACCCCGTATACGCAACCCCTGCCGGGTCTCACACGTACACGGTTTGGCCTCATCCAGTTTCGCTCGCCACTACTCCCGGAATCACGGTTGTTTTCTCTTCCTGAGGGTACTGAGATGTTTCACTTCCCCTCGTTCCCTCCACACTGCCTATGTGTTCAGCAGCGGGTGACAGCCCATGACGACTGCCGGGTTTCCCCATTCGGAAACCCCCGGATCAAAGCCTGGTTGACGACTCCCCGGGGACTATCGTGGCCTCCCACGTCCTTCATCGGTTCCTGGTGCCAAGGCATCCACCGTGCGCCCTTAAAAACTTGGCCACAGATGCTCGCGTCCACTGTGCAGTTCTCAAACAACGACCAACCACCCATCACCCCCGGACCAAACCGGAGTTCACTGGGGCCGGCGACTGAAGGAAACTTCATTCCCTCAGACACCCAACAGCGTGCCCGGCCAGCCCTCGTCCGAAGATCATGCGTTCCACGCTCTGACGAGCAGTACTAGCAGCCCCCGACCCAAGATCTGGCCGAATAGTCAACGTTCCACCCATGAGCAACCAGTGCGAGACGTTCGCTCGCATCCTGGCCTCTGACCGGGCAAGCCCGGTAAGAAGTGCTCCTTAGAAAGGAGGTGATCCAGCCGCACCTTCCGGTACGGCTACCTTGTTACGACTTCGTCCCAATCGCCAGTCCCACCTTCGACAGCTCCCTCCACAAGGGTTGGGCCACCGGCTTCGGGTGTTACCGACTTTCGTGACGTGACGGGCGGTGTGTACAAGGCCCGGGAACGTATTCACCGCAGCAATGCTGATCTGCGATTACTAGCGACTCCGACTTCATGGGGTCGAGTTGCAGACCCCAATCCGAACTGAGACCGGCTTTTTGAGATTCGCTCCACCTCACGGTATCGCAGCTCATTGTACCGGCCATTGTAGCACGTGTGCAGCCCAAGACATAAGGGGCATGATGACTTGACGTCGTCCCCACCTTCCTCCGAGTTGACCCCGGCGGTCTCCCGTGAGTCCCCAGCACCACAAGGGCCTGCTGGCAACACGGGACAAGGGTTGCGCTCGTTGCGGGACTTAACCCAACATCTCACGACACGAGCTGACGACAGCCATGCACCACCTGTACACCGACCACAAGGGGGCGCCTGTCTCCAGACGTTTCCGGTGTATGTCAAGCCTTGGTAAGGTTCTTCGCGTTGCGTCGAATTAAGCCACATGCTCCGCCGCTTGTGCGGGCCCCCGTCAATTCCTTTGAGTTTTAGCCTTGCGGCCGTACTCCCCAGGCGGGGCACTTAATGCGTTAGCTGCGGCACGGACAACGTGGAATGTTGCCCACACCTAGTGCCCACCGTTTACGGCGTGGACTACCAGGGTATCTAATCCTGTTCGCTCCCCACGCTTTCGCTCCTCAGCGTCAGTATCGGCCCAGAGATCCGCCTTCGCCACCGGTGTTCCTCCTGATATCTGCGCATTTCACCGCTACACCAGGAATTCCGATCTCCCCTACCGAACTCTAGCCTGCCCGTATCGACTGCAGACCCGGGGTTAAGCCCCGGGCTTTCACAACCGACGTGACAAGCCGCCTACGAGCTCTTTACGCCCAATAATTCCGGACAACGCTTGCGCCCTACGTATTACCGCGGCTGCTGGCACGTAGTTAGCCGGCGCTTCTTCTGCAGGTACCGTCACTTTCGCTTCTTCCCTGCTGAAAGAGGTTTACAACCCGAAGGCCGTCATCCCTCACGCGGCGTCGCTGCATCAGGCTTTCGCCCATTGTGCAATATTCCCCACTGCTGCCTCCCGTAGGAGTCTGGGCCGTGTCTCAGTCCCAGTGTGGCCGGTCGCCCTCTCAGGCCGGCTACCCGTCGTCGCCTTGGTGAGCCGTTACCTCACCAACAAGCTGATAGGCCGCGGGCTCATCCTGCACCGCCGGAGCTTTACAACCTCAACCATGCGGAAGAGGCTCATATCCGGTATTAGACCCCGTTTCCAGGGCTTGTCCCAGAGTGCAGGGCAGATTGCCCACGTGTTACTCACCCGTTCGCCACTAATCCACCCCGAAGGGCTTCATCGTTCGACTTGCATGTGTTAAGCACGCCGCCAGCGTTCGTCCTGAGCCAGGATCAAACTCTCCGTGAATGCTTCCCCGTGATCGGGGCGAACACCACGAGAGCGGAACGATCGGAGGAATAATCCGACCGTTCACAGCGTCCTCGCTGTGTTATTTCAAAGGAACCTCGCCCCAGCAGATGCTGGAGACGGGGTATCAACATATCTGGCGTTGACTTTTGGCACGCTGTTGAGTTCTCAAGGAACGGACGCTTCCTTCGTACTCACCCTCTCGGGCTTTCCTCCGGGCGCTTCCCTTCGGTGTTTCCGACTCTATCAGATCTTTTCTCGATCCGATTTCCTCGGTGCTTTCCAGGTCTTCGCTTTCGCGCTTTCCTTTCCGGCGGTTCCGACTTTATCAGAGGTTTCCGGCCGGTCTTGCCAGCCATCCATTCCGATTCATCGGGAGAGCTTCCTCGAAAGCGATGTCTCGTGAAGCAGATAGATTCTCAAGGCTGCCGACCGGAGAACTCCAGTCCAGGCAACTGTTCGAATCTACCTCCCCACACGCTCCGTGTCAACGGTTCCTGTGGGGCGAAGAGGACACTAGCAGTTCATCTGGTGTCTGCGCACATCAGGCGGCGGTCGGCACGCTGTGGCTGCGCTCGGCTGCGTCCAGGTCACCGGTGTGCCCGGCGCGGGTGGCCCGGCGTCCGAGCACGTAGACGTATGCGAGGAAGGCCAACTCCGCGGCGATGCCGATGGCGATGCGGGCCCATGTCGGTAGGCCCGACGGAGTGACGAAGCCTTCGATGGCGCCGGCGACGAAGAGAACCAGCGCGATGCCGATCGCCATTCCGACGGCGGATCTGCCTTCCTCGGCCAAGGCCTGGCGCCGGGTGCGCGGGCCGGGGTCGATCACCGTCCACCCGAGTCTCAATCCCGTGCCAGCGGCGACGAACACCGCCGTCAGTTCCAGGAGCCCGTGCGGGAGGACAAGGCCGAGGAAGGTGTCCAGCCGACCGGCCGAGGACATCAGGCCGAACCCGATGCCGAGGTTGAGCATGTTCTGGAAGAGGATCCAGAGCACCGGGAGACCCAGGAAGACCCCGAGAACCAGGCACATCGCGGCAGCCTGGGCGTTGTTCGTCCAGACGCGAGCGGCGAAGGAGGCGGCCGGGTGACTGGAGTAGTAGGACTCGTACTCGCCGCCGGGGCGGGTGAGCTCGCGTAGTTCTGCGGGGGCGGCGATGGTGGCCTGGACTTCCGGGTGCGTGCCGATCCACCAGCCCAGGAGAGCCGCGATGAGCGTGGACAGGAGCGCGGTGGGGACCCACCAGTGGCGTGATCGGTAGACGGCGGCGGGGAAGCCGTATGCCAGGAAGTGGGTGGCGTCGCGCCAGGAGGCGCGGCGGGTGCCGGTCACCGCGCTACGCGCGCGTGCCACCAGTTGGCTCAGCCGTCCTGTCAGCTGCGGGTCGGGGGCGCTGGACTGGATCAGGGAGAGGTGCGTGGCGGTGCGCTGGTAGAGGGCGACGAGTTCGTCCGTTTCGGCGCCTTTGAGTCGGCGCCGGCGTCTGAGCAGGGCTTCGAGGCGGTCCCATTCCGCGCGGTGCGCGGAGACGAAGACGTCGAGGTCCATCGTTCTGCCTGCTCCTCGGCTGTTCGTCGCGGGCTCGTCGTTGGGTGTCAGCTTGTAGTACTGCGGCGCGATGCGCCTTCAGCTTGGCAGACTGGCCGTTCTCGGGGCAGGTCAGGGGAAGGACGACGGGTGTGAGTGAGCTGGTGACGGGTGAGGCGGTGGCGCTGGAGCTGAGCCCCGCGAGGCTGCCCAGCAGGGCGCTGGCCATCCTTCTCGATCTGGTGGTGGCGGTCACCGTCTACGTCGTCGTGACGCTCGTGCTGGTCATGGCGACCGCGTCGTTGGACGAGGCCGCGCAGATCGCGGTGTCCATAGCCACGTTCCTGTTGGTTCTGGTGGGTGGGCCGATCGCCGTGGAGACGCTCAGTCATGGGCGGTCCTTGGGAAAGCTGGCGTTCGGGCTGCGTGTGGTGCGTGACGACGGCGGGCCGATCCGTTTCCGGCATGCGCTGGTCCGTGGGGCCATCGGCGCGGTCGAGATCCTGTTCACGTTCGGGGTGGTGGCCTGCATCGCCTCACTCGTGTCGGAGCGGGGGCGCCGGATCGGGGATGTCTTCGCGGGCACGCTTGTCGTGCGGGAGCGGGTGCCCTCCGCCAGGTCCGGATCCGTGCCCGCGCCGCCGCCCTGGCTGGCCGGGCACTTCTCGGGGCTTGATCTGTCCGCGGTTCCGGACGGTCTGTGGCTGGCCGTGCGCCAGTACCTGACGCGGATGCGTCAGCTCGACCCGCAGGTCGGCTGGGCCATGGCGGAACGGTTGTCCGCCGATCTCGCCGGTCGGACCGGGGTTCCCGTGCCGGACGGAGTTCCGCCGGACGCGTACCTGGCCGCGGTGGTGCAGGAGCGGCAGGCACGGGAAGCCCGGCGCGCATTCGGCAGCCCAGCGGCTTCGGAGGTGGGCGTGGCCGGGGGCGCGTACGGGGTACAGCCGACGGCGGGTGCGATGCCTGGCGGTCACGGCTGGGGGGACGTGCGCCCGCCGGCAGCTCCCGATCAGGATCATCGGCCACGCGCCGCTTTCCAAGAAGCGCGTCCGTCAACCGCTCCCGGTGAGGATCAGGCGCGGCAGACGCCGCCCGCGACGCGGAAGGGCGGGCCGCCGGCTGATCCGGAACGGCCCGCCACCGGGTTCGTGCCGCCCGCGTGACTACCTGACGCGTCTGTGCCGGATAACTGGATTTTTGAGGCTTTAGTGCCTGGCTGGTGGGTTGTTGATCCGTGAGTCCCGGCAATCGTGAGCGGTCGGCTGTGCCGGGGCTCCGCCCTTGGACTCCTCATGTGACGGACGGCGGCGACTCGAGGTCCTCCAGCTCGATCCCAGGCGCCGAGAGCACCACGTCGCCGGCGATGTGCACGAGGTGCTGTTCGCCCGTGTCCAAGGCTGTGACCTGGTATTCGTCCACGGTCAGGGGGCCGTTGTCAGTGCTGTGTGTTTCTCTTTTCAGCAGCGCCCAGGACTGGTCCACGGTGCGCGGAGCGAGGACCGGTTCCGTGAAGGCGACGAGGCGCAGGCGGGTGGCGGAGTCGGAGGGGGTGAGCCGGAGCAGACGGGTGACGGCGATGAGGAACGCGGGGGATGTGCCGGTGAAGGCGTGAGCGCGGACGTTTCCTTCGGTGGCGTGGGCGCCGGTGGGGTCCGTGCGGACCCAGGTGACGCCGTCGAGGGCGGCGCCTCGCACCTGCCAGCTCGCCGCGTGGAGTTCGAGGCGGATGGGGCGGCCGAGATCGTCGAGGGCGAGGTCGACGGAGCCTCGGTGATCGCCCGAGGGGGAGGTCAGTTGGGAGACGTAGCGCCAGCCGGAGGGGCCGGGGGCGCAGTGGAAGTGCTCTGCTGCGAAGGGGGTGTGATCGTGTGGATCGTGGAGCGAATAGCGGCCGCGGGGCATGGGGGTCCTGAGGTGTGACGGGTCGGTCCGGCCAAAGGGGCAGGCCCCCGGCACGGGGGTGCGGGGGCCTGCCTCGGAGGACCTGCCGCTGAGGTGGGCGTCAGTGCACGGACGCGCTGCTCAGCGGGTCGGCTGCGGACTCAGTAGCGGTAGTGGTCCGGCTTGAAGGGGCCATCGACCTTGACGCCGATGTAGTCGGCCTGCTCGGGGCGGAGCGTCGTCAGCTTCACGCCGAGCGCGTCGAGGTGGAGGCGGGCGACCTTCTCGTCGAGGTGCTTGGGCAGCACGTAGACGTCGGTCGGGTACTCGTCGGGCTTGGTGAACAGCTCGATCTGGGCCAGGGTCTGGTCCGCGAAGGAGTTGGACATCACGAACGACGGGTGACCGGTGGCGTTGCCCAGGTTCAGCAGGCGGCCCTCGGACAGGACGATGATCTTCTTCCCGTCGGGGAAGGTCCAGGTGTGCACCTGGGGCTTGACCTCGTCCTTGACGATGCCGGGGACCTTGGCGAGGCCGGCCATGTCGATCTCGTTGTCGAAGTGGCCGATGTTGCCGACGATCGCCTGGTGCTTCATCTTGGCCATGTCCGCGGCCATGATGATGTCCTTGTTACCGGTCGTGGTGACGAAGATGTCGGCCTTGTCGATGACCTCGTCGAGGGTCGTGACCTGGTAGCCGTCCATCGCCGCCTGGAGGGCGCAGATCGGGTCGATCTCGGTGACGATGACGCGGGCGCCCTGACCGCGCAGGGACTCCGCGCAGCCCTTGCCCACGTCGCCGTAACCGCAGATGACCACGGTCTTGCCGCCGATCAGGGTGTCGGTGGCGCGGTTGATGCCGTCGACCAGCGAGTGGCGGCAGCCGTATTTGTTGTCGAACTTCGACTTGGTGACGGCGTCGTTGACGTTGATCGCCGGGAACAGGAGGGTGCCCTCGCGGTGCATCTCGTACAGGCGGTGGACGCCGGTCGTGGTCTCCTCGGTCACGCCGCGGATCTCGGACGCCAGCTGGGTCCACTTCTGCGGGGTCTCGCTCACGGTGCGGGTGAGCAGTTCGAGGATGACGCGGTGCTCGTCGGACTCGGCGGTGTCGGGCGAGGGGACCTTGCCGTCCTTCTCGTACTCGACGCCCTTGTGGACGAGGAGGGTGGCGTCACCGCCGTCGTCCAGGATCATGTTCGGGCCGCCGGTGGGGGTGCCCGGCCAGGTCAGCGCCTGCTCCGTGCACCACCAGTACTCCTCCAGGGTCTCGCCCTTCCAGGCGAAGACCGGAACGCCCTGCGGGTTGTCGGGCGTGCCGTTCGGGCCGACGGCGATGGCGGCGGCCGCGTGGTCCTGGGTGGAGAAGATGTTGCAGGACGCCCAGCGGACCTGTGCGCCCAGGGCGACGAGGGTCTCGATGAGGACGGCGGTCTGCACGGTCATGTGCAGGGAGCCGGTGACACGGGCGCCCTTGAGGGGCTGGGTCGCGGCGTACTCCTTGCGGATCGCCATCAGGCCCGGCATCTCGTGCTCGGCGAGGGTGATCTCCTTGCGGCCGAACTCGGCCAGGGAGAGGTCGGCGACCTTGAAGTCCTGTCGGCTGTCGACAGTCGTCATTGGGGGCTGCTCCTCGGGTTGGGTCGAGGTGGGTACGGCTGATCTGCGCGGCGGCGGACACACGCGTGCCCGAACAGCACACGGGCATGCCCGTGTGCGCGCAGCGCAGTCCGTCGGAGGCCCTCTCTCCCTCGGACGGTCCGCTGGGGGACCGCCCGACCGCCATCAGCAGCGACGTCTGACTCCGTCCCAAGCTACACCGGGGCGCCCGGCCTTCCCCAGCCCGCTCCGAAGATTTCAGGCCGTTCCCGGCGGAACGGTGCGCGTTCGCGGTGCGGGGCCGGGTGCTGGAGACGCACACGATGCCGAGCTGCTGAGTCGGGCTGATGGGCGCGCTCGCGCGGCAGCCGCCTCGTCGGGCGAGGGTGACCGTTCCTCGCGGGGCTGGGGCACAACCGCGCTAGCGCGGTTGTACGGCAGTGCAGGGCGGCGCCGGCCTGGCGGACCCCCCGGAAGCTGCCGGCCCAATGACGCACGACGGGGCCCGCCGGGCGTGCGGCGGGCCCCGTCGGGACGGTGGCGGTGATCAGTGCTCGGTGGTCGGCGGGGTCGGGCCGCCCGGGGTCGCCTCGGGGTCGGGGCCCTTGGCCGCCTCGGTCTCGCTGTAGACGTCGGGCTCCAGGTAGATGACGCGGGCGATCGGGACCGCCTCGCGGATGCGGGACTCGGCGGCGTCGATGGCGGCGGCGACCTCGGTGGCCGTGTCGTCGTGGCGTACGGCGATCTTGGCGGCGACCAGCAGTTCCTCGGGGCCGAGGTGGAGTGTGCGCATGTGGATGATGCGGGTGACGGTGGTGCCGTCGACGGTGGCGGCCTCGATCTTCTTGACGTCCTCGACGCCGGCCGCCTCGCCGAGCAGCAGCGACTTCGTCTCGGCGGCCAGGACGAGGGCGATCAGGATGAGCAGGACACCGATGCAGAGGGTGCCGATGCCGTCCCAGACGCCGTCGCCGGTGAGCAGCGCCAGGCCGACGCCGCCGAGGGCGAGGATCAGACCGACGAGCGCGCCGAGGTCCTCCAGCAGCACGACCGGCAGCTCGGGCGCCTTGGCGTGGCGGACGAACTCCTTCCAGGACTTCTTGCCGCGCAGGACGTTGGATTCCTTGATGGCCGTCCGGAAGGAGAAGGTCTCGGCGATGATCGCGAAGACCAGGACGCCCACCGGCCAGTACCAGTGCTCGATCTCATGCGGGTGCTTGATCTTCTCGTAGCCCTCGTAGATGGCGAACATGCCGCCGACGGAGAAGAGGACGATCGAGACGAGGAAGGCGTAGATGTAGCGCTCGCGGCCGTAGCCGAAGGGGTGTTGCGGGGTGGCCTCGCGCTGGGCCTTCTTGCCGCCGAGGAGGAGCAGGCCCTGGTTGCCGGAGTCGGCGACGGAGTGCACGGACTCGGCGAGCATCGAGGACGAGCCGCTGAAGAGGAACGCCACGAACTTAGCTACCGCGATCGAGAGGTTGGCGAGAAGTGCCGCCACGATCGCCTTGGTTCCGCCTGACGCGCTCATGTTGTTCGCGTTGTCCCTTCGTACGCCGATCCGGGGCCGGTGCGCACGGGCTTCGTACGCCGTCCCGGGCTTTGCCCTGGCCTTGCGGTGGGCCATTGTTGCAGTCCGCCGCGACGACGGCGCGCGAGGTCGCCGTCGTCGCCGCGGAAGGGGCCCGCGCCGGTCCGTCAGGCGACGACCGTGGCCCGGAAAAGCGTGCCGGCGCCGGACACTTCGGCCTTTTCGCCCGCCGGTACGAAGACGGATCGACCGGGTGTCAGTTCGTGCTCGCCGGCCTGCACGGTGCCGGCCGTGCAGAGCAGTATCTGCGGGGTGGCGCGGGTGAGGTCGCGGGCGGCGCCGCCGGCCGCGAGGACGTGGCGGGAGAGGCGGAACTCGTCGATGGGGGTCTCGTAGACCTCCTCGCCGTCCGGTGCCGCCTCCGGGCGCAGGACGCCGGGGTCGCCGGCCTCGAAGCGGACGATGCGCAGGAGTTCGGGGACGTCGATGTGCTTCGGGGTCAGGCCGGCGCGCAGGACGTTGTCGGAGTTGGCCATGATCTCGACGCCGAGGCCGTCGAGGTAGGCGTGCGGGACGCCGGCCCCGAGGTACAGGGCCTCGCCGGGCTGCAGGCGGACGTGGTTGAGGAGCAGTGCGGCGATGACGCCGGGGTCGCCGGGGTAGTGGTGGGCGAGGCCGGCGTACGGGGCGTACTCACCGCCGAGGCGGGCGCAGGCGGCGGCGGTCTCGGCGACGGTGCGGGCCATCTCGTCGGGGTCCGCGGTGAGGACGGCGGTGAGGACCTCGCGCAGGGCCGCGTCCTCGGGGTGGGCGTGCAGCAGGTCGACGTACGGCTTGAGGGAGTCGACGCCGAGGCCGTCGAGCAGTTCGGCGGTCCGCAGCGGGTCGCGGAAGCCGCACAGGCCGTCGAACTCGGTGAGCGCGCAGATGAGTTCCGGCTTGTGGTTGGCGTCCTTGTAGTTGCGGTGCGGGGCGTCGACGGGGACGCCGCGGCGCTCCTCGTCCTCGTAACCCTCCTTCGCCTGCGCCAGGTCGGGGTGGACCTGGAGGGAGAGGGGGGCGCCCGCGGCGAGGACCTTGAGGAGGAAGGGCAGTGTGGGGCCGAACCTGCCCACGGACTCGGGGCCGAGTTCGCGCTCCGGGTCGGCCTCGACGAGCTCGAACAGAGTGCCGCGGTCGGTGCGCGACGGTGCGCCGGGGTGGGCGCCCATCCACATCTCGGCCTGCGGTTCGCCGGACGGCTCCACGCCGAGGAGTCCCGCGATGGCGGTGGTGGAACCCCAGGCGTAGGGGCGGATGGTGTTGTCGAGGCGGTCCATTCGCTTCTCTCTGCTCGCTTCTCTCTGCGTACGACGCGGGTTCTCCTCCGCGTACGACGGTCGGGGTGTCCTGTGCCAGATCAGGCTTCCGAAGCGAGCGCCAGGTAAACGGCGGCGAAATCCGTGATGGCGATCAGTTCGGCGAGGGTCTCCAGTTCGCCGCCGGGCTCGGGTTCCAGCTCGCTGATCGGCGTGTCGTGGCTGAGGGCCAGGTCGCGGGCGGCGGGGGCGGCGGTGAGGCCGCCGATCGGACGGTCCCGCAGGAGCACCACGCGTGCGTGCAGGGCGGGTCGTTCCTCCACGCGGTCGCGGAAGAAGTCGTCCGGGTCGGCGTTGGCGGCCAGCCGGCCGGCGAGCAGGGCGCTGTGCGTGGCGAGCGCCTCCGGGAGTTCGGCCACGACGGCGGGGTGGCCGGAGAGTTCGGCAAGGGCGGCGGCGAACCTGCGGCCCGCGGGACCGGCCGACGGTCCTTCCGTCCAGACGATCGGGAGGGCGTCGGCGAGTTCGGCGGCGAGGGTCTTGGCGGCGTTGCTGTACGCCGCGATCGCGGGCCCGCAGCGCTCGGCGACGAGGTCGAGGCGGTTGGCGACCTTCTCCAGGGCGTCGGGCGGGGCGGTGAGCAGGCCGATGCGGTCCAGCAGCGCCAGGAGCGGGGTGAGCAGCGCCCACAGGACGCCGGGCGCGGACGCGGCGAGGGGTTCGTCGTGCTCGTACGGCGCGGTCGCCAGCGGGACGAACAGGCCGTGGGCTCCCTCGACGGCCTCGACCAGCGGGGTGCCCGCGGGGGCCACGGCGGCGACGGTGCAGCCGCGGCGGTAGGCCTGGTCGGCGAGCAGTGACAGGCCCGGTTCGGTGCCGTCGGGGGTCGCGATCAGGAGCAGGTCGACCGAGCCCGTCCAGCCGGGCAGCTCCCAGCGCAGGGCGCCGGCCGCGGGGGCGACGCCGGTGGGCGCCAGCCTGGTGACCGGGCTGCCGGGGCCGGCGAGCGAGCCGATCAGGTCGGCGGCGTGGGTCGCGGCGGCGCCGGGGCCCGCGATGAGGACGGCACGGGGACGGCCGTCGGGTTTGAGGTCGTCGACGCCGGCCTCGGCGGCGTGCCGGGCGGCCGTGCGGACGCGGGCACCTGCCTCCGCGGCGCCGCGGAGCAGGCCGCGCTGGTCGGCCGCGGCAAGCCCCTCCGGGGAGTCGAGCAGCGATTCGTCGAGCATGGGCGGCAGCCTCCGAACGCCGGGTTTTCGGTTGCGCGGGCGGCCGTGGTCCGGGACGGGCCGCCGGCGTCGTTCACGCGGGGCGGCGGGCCTCGTCGACGAGGAGGACGGGGATCCCGTCGCGCACGGGATAGGCCAGACCGCAGTCGTGGCCGGTGCAGATCAGCTCGGTGTCCTGCTCCGCGAGGGAGGCGTGGCAGGCCGGGCAGGCGAGGATCTCCAGGAGGCCGGCTTCGAGCGGCATGTGGGCGTCCCTTCGGGGGCGGTGCGGGTGGGTGTTGTTGTGAGGACGTGCCTGGTCAGCGTACCGCCGGTCGGGGTGGGGTGCCGGGGGTTGGACGGGTCGGAGTCGGCCGGTGACCGGTGGTCGGGGCACGGGTGTCCGGTTTCGGCCACTCCCGTGCCGTGCCCGGGCTGTGGTCGGCGCCTCGTCTCCACCTCGGGGTGCCTCGTACGGGACCGCCGGAGGGAACGGCCCCGGCGGGGCGATCCGGTGTGACGGGGCGGGCCGACCCGACCCGGCGGGAACCGGCCCACCCACCGGCACCCACCGGCACCGACCGACCCACACCCCTCCCGCCCCCGCCCCCGCCGAACGACGGAGCGACGCGTGACCGGTCCGGCCCCGTCACCCTCTGATGATCGCCAGTGCCTCGTCCCGCACCTTCGTCATCGTCGGCTCGTCGCGGGCCTCGGCGTTCAGTCGGAGCAGTGGTTCCGTGTTGGACGGGCGGACGTTGAACCACCAGTCGGCGGCGGTGACGGTGAGGCCGTCGAGTTCGTCCAGGGTGACGTCCTCACGGTCCTCGTACGCCGTCCTGATCGCCGCGAGGCGGGCGTTCTGGTCCTCGACGGTGGAGTTGATCTCGCCGGAGCCGACGTAGCGGTCGTACTGGGCGACCAGGGTGGACAGCGGGCCGTCCTGACCGCCGAGCGCCGCCAGGACGTGCAGCGCGGCCAGCATGCCCGTGTCGGCGTTCCAGAAGTCACGGAAGTAGTAGTGCGCGGAGTGCTCGCCGCCGAAGATCGCGCCCGTCCTGGCCATCTCGGCCTTGATGAAGGAGTGGCCCACGCGGGTGCGGGCCGGGGTGCCGCCGTGCTCCGCGACGACCTCGGGGACCGACCAGGACGTGATCAGGTTGTGGATGATCGTGCCCGTGCCGCCGTTCCTCGCCAGCTCGCGGGCGGCGACCAGCGCGGTGATCGCCGACGGGGAGACCGGGTCGCCGTTCGCGTCGACGACGAAGCAGCGGTCGGCGTCGCCGTCGAAGGCGATGCCCAGGTCGGCGCCCTCCTCGCGGACGCGCAGCTGGAGGTCGACGAGGTTCGCCGGGTCCAGGGGGTTGGCCTCGTGGTTGGGGAAGGTGCCGTCCAGTTCGAAGTACATCGGGACGAGGTCCAGGGGCAGGCCGGTGAAGACCGTGGGGACGGTGTGGCCGCCCATGCCGTTGCCCGCGTCGACGACGACCTTCAGGGGGCGGATCGACGTCAGGTCGACCAGGGACCGCAGATGGGCCGCGTAGTCCTCCAGCGTCTCGCGCTGTGTGATCTTTCCGTGCGCCGGGGCCGGCTCGGGGGCGCCCGTGTCGCTCCAGCCCTCCACCAGCTCCCGGATCTCGGTCAGACCGGTGTCCTGGCCGACCGGGGCGGCGCCCGCGCGGCACAGCTTGATGCCGTTGTACTGCGCCGGGTTGTGCGAGGCGGTGAACATCGCGCCGGGCAGGTCGAGCGCGCCCGACGCGTAGTACAGCTGGTCGGTCGAGCAGAGGCCGATCTCGGTGACGTCGACGCCCTGGGCCACCGCGCCGCGCGCGAAGGCGCGGGACAGACCCGGGGACGACGGCCTCATGTCGTGGCCGACGACTATCGCTTCGGCGCGCGTCACCCGCGCGAAGGCGGCCCCGAAGAGTTCGGCCAGGGACTCGTCCCACTGGCTCGGGACCACACCGCGCACGTCGTACGCCTTCACGATCTGCGACAGATCAGCAGTCACGGCCAACCCTCCTGGAGTCCTATCGGTCACCACAAACTACCCGTCCCCACCGACATCGCGACGGGGGGACGGAAAGTGGACTCCCAGCCGTGACCTCAGGTCGGCGAAGGCCGCGGCCGCGTGGCGGAGCGCCTGGTCAGGGGAGCATCCAGCCGAGCACCGGCGAACTCTGGCCGACGACGATCAGGCACATCACGAGCAGCAGCCCGAGGCTCCACGGCAGCACCTTGCGCAGCAGGTCCCCCTCGCGGCCCGCGAGTCCCACCGCGGCACAGGCGATGGTGAGGTTCTGCGGCGAGATCATCTTGCCGAGGACACCGCCCGAACTGTTGGCGGCGGCCAGCAGTTCGGGGGAGAGCCCGGACTCGCGGGCGGCCGTCACCTGCAGGGCGCCGAAGAGGGCGTTGGCCGAGGTGTCCGAGCCGGACACGGCGACGCCGAACCACCCCAGTACGGGCGAGAGGAACGCCAGTCCCGCACCGGCCGCCGCCACGAAGTGGCCGATCGTGGCCGCCTGTCCGGAGAGGTTCATGACGTAGGCGAGGGCGAGCACGGACGTCACCGTCAGGATCGCGAACCTCAACTCGTGGACCGTGGCGGCCCATTCCCTGACCGCCACGCGCGCGTGGACCCCGATGACGGCGGCCGTGAACACGCCCGCGATCAGTACGAGCGTGCCGCCGGTGGAGACGATCGGCCAGCTGAAGACGTTGCCGCCGACCGCCTCGCCGTCGGCGTTCACGACGTTCAGGAAGGGCCAGTCGTACATCTGCGTCGCCTGTGCCAGCCAGTCCTTGACGGCGGGGATCTGCGCGATGGAGAACACGGCCACGATCAGGGCGTAGGGCGCGTAGGCCCGTACGACCTCGGCGCGCGGGTCGTCCTCGTCCAGTTCCTCGCTGCGCGTGCCGGTCAGCACGGACGCACGGACGGGTTCGGCGGCGGGCCTGCGCGCCTGCGGTACGGCCACCAGCGCGGCCGCGCCCGCCAGGGCGGCGCCGATGTCGGCGAGTTGGGCGGAGACGTAGTTCGAGGCGGCGAACTGGGCGACGGCGAAGGCGACTCCGCACGCCATGGCCGGCACCCAGGTCTCGCGCAGTCCGCGCCGGCCGTCCACGAGCCCGACCAGCACGAGCGGCACCACGAGCGCCAGCAGCGGGGTCTGGCGCCCCACCACGGAGGCCACGTCCTCCAGCGGGAGGCCGGTGACCTGGGCGAGTGTGACCACCGGCGTTCCCATGGCGCCGAAGGCCACGGGCGCGGTGTTGGCGACCAGGGCGACGACCGCGGCGCGCACCGGTTCGAAGCCGAGCGCGACGAGCATGACCGAGCAGATCGCGACGGGCGCCCCGAAACCGGCAAGCGCTTCCAGCAGGGCGCCGAAGCAGAAGGCGACGACGAGCGCCTGGATGCGCGGGTCGTCGGAGAGGCGCCCGAAGGACCGGCGCAGGATGTCGAAGTGCCGGGTGCGGACGGTCATCCGGTACACCCACAGGGCGTTGACGACGATCCACAGGATGGGAAAGAGACCGAAGGCGGCTCCCTGGGCCGCGCTGGAGACCGTCTGACCCAGGGGCATGCCGTAGGCGAGCCAGGCGACCAGGACGGCCGCGAGGAGGCCCGTCAGGCCGGCCAGGTGCGCCTTCATCCGGACGCCGCCGAGCAGGATCAGGACGATCACGAGGGGAAGGGCCGCCACCAGGGCGGACAGGCCGAGCGAGCCGGCGACGGGTTCCAGTTCCTGCACGTACATAGCGCCTCCCCGGATTCCGCTGTGCGGAAAGCGATTTCCCACGGGCGTCGGAAATGGTCGTGTCCGCGACAAGTCCGAGTCAATGGGTGTGCGCCGACGGACATGCTCCGCACGGTGAAACATCTGGGGAGGTCGGACGAACCCGCAGGAAGCCCCGCTCAGTTGTCGGGCGAACGCAGCACCCGCAGATGGCCGCGGCGTGCGACCTCCATCGGGTCCGCCGCGCGTCCCCCGCCGCCGGCCTGGGCCGCGCGCTCCTGGGGACGGGCCGCCTCGCGCACCGCGTTGGCGAGCGCTTCCAGGTCGTCACCGCTGGGCCGGGCGGGGGCCGAACCGTCGAGGAGCCGGACGACCTCCCAGCCGCGAGGGGCGGTGAGGCGCTCGGAGTGCTCCGCGCACAGGTCGTAGCAGTGGGGTTCGGCGTAGGTGGCGAGCGGGCCGAGGACCGCGGTCGAGTCGGCGTAGACGTACGTCAGCGTCGCTACGGCCGGACGGCCGCAAGCGGTTCGCGAACAGCGACGTACAGGGCTCACGACGTTGGACGGTACCGCACTCTTGAGCGGGCCGCGACGACTCTCCACCAGGTCACTCCACCGTGTCGGGTTGTGAAACACCCCACACACCCCTGCAGACACACCCCGTTGACCTGCACGGACCGCACTTTTCGGGATGTCCGACCGCGTCAAATCCGGTCAACACTCCACACAAACAACATCAATTGCCTCGTGATCGCCGGTCTCGGAGAGATACGGAATCGAGCCCAACCTTGGCTGGAATGGTCATCTCTCGACATGCCGCCCGCGGGCCCGCGGGCGGTCGTCGCGCAGCGTGGGGGCCGGGCGCGGGCAGCCCGCGAGGACTACCCTTCACCAGTGATGGACAACCGAGTACCGCCCAGCGCCGCCGGCCCCGGGCCCCGCCGCCGTGATCGCCACGGCCGGGGCATGCGCGGCCCGATCGCCCCGCCGCAGGTGCCGCTCGCGGCGAGCCGCGCCGAGGCGTTCGCGGACCTGGTGCAGGACTCCGTGGAGCGCCTGGAGCGGCGCTGGCCGCAGCTCGCCGAGATCGACTTCCTGGTCCTGGAGGTCCCGAGGCTGGACGGACCCGGGCAGGTCTGGAACGACGAGGCGGTGCCGCTCGGCGGCACGATCCCCGCGCGGGAGGGGCATCCCGCGCGGGTGGTCGTCTACCGGCGGCCGGTGGAGATCCGCACCAAGGGGCGCGACGAGCGGGCCGCGCTGGTGCACGAGGTCGTCGTCGAGCAGGTCGCCGAGCTGCTCGGGCTGACGCCGGAGACCGTGGATCCGCGCTACGGCGAGGACTGAACCCCGCCGCGCTACTTCTGGAGCACCGACAGGTCCTGCTCCGCCTTCGGCACCTTCACCGTGCCCCGGTCGTCCGGCAGGGTCTGCACCGTGAACGCGGGCACCCCGTCCTGGGCCGCAGTGAGCGTCCGGGACGCGTAGACCTCACCGCCCGAGTCGTGCTCGACGGTCAGCGCGTACGTGCCCTTCAGGCCACCGGGGACCGGCAGGTCGACGCTCTGGGTGGTGCCGGACTTGATCGTGTACGTCTTCGACACCGCCTCGCCGCCCTTCGCGCCGGCCGACGCGGTGACCTTGACCTGCGCCGTCTCCCCCGGCGCGACCAGGGACAGCGTGACGCCCTTGCCGGTGTTGCCGACGGCCGTCGCCCGCGCGCCCACCGGACGCACGGCCGAGATGAACGCCGACTCCTGGGAACCGGACTTGCCGCGCACCACCTGGACCGCCGCGACCACCGGCACCGCGCGGTCCGTCGGCGTCAGGACCAGCGAGCCGGGCTCGCCCCGGGTGAGGTCGGCGAGGTCGACCGCCGTCGTCACACCCGCCTTGACGCGCAGCGTCTCGTGTCCGGCGGGGGTGATCAGCCCCGACGTCGAGGCGAGCTGCACCTTCAGGTCGGCGTCCGTGTCCTCGGGTGTGAAGGCGATCAGCCGGACCGCCGTGGCGTCCTTGGGAATGCCGGGCAGGACCAGACTGCCGGCCGGGTCGGTGGCCGCGGCCAGCCAGTCGCCGCCGATCTCGTCGTCCAGCGCCTGGACGGCCGCGCCGACCCGCCCGCTGCGGACGTTCACATGCACCGTGAGGTCGGTCTCCTTGGCACCGGTCAGCGTCGACAGCAGGATCGGCTCGCTGGCGCCCGGAGCGACCGTGATGCCCTCGCCGACCGCGGACTCCAGGTCGCCGTCCTTGCCGTACAGCTCGATGTCGACGACGGCGGCGGAGTCGTCGGGATTCGTCAGATGCACGTAGTCGGTGCGGCCGGCGGAGGTGCTCGCGCCCGGGAACCAGAACTCGGTGTCCGGGGCGGAGCAGTTGACGCCCTGGAGGCCGCGTCCGCTGCCGGCGGCGACCTCCGTGGTCTCCTGGACGGTCCAGCCGGGCGCGAAGCCGCCCTCGGCGGTGCCGATCAGCGCCGGCGACTCGCCGCCCGTGCTGTCGCCCTCGGCGGGCGTGCCCGGTTCCTTCGGCTCCAGCACCGGCTTGTCCGCCCCGGACTTGTCGTCGCCGTCGCCGGACTCCGGTGCCACGGACCGCAGTTCGGCCTTGCCCTTGTCCGCGGTGCCCTCGACGACGGGCGTGAAGGACGCGTACGCCGTCTCGGCGAGGTCGGAGGTGCTGGGCGCCGGGCACAGCAGGCTGGTGCGCTCCACGGGCAGTTCGGCGGCGGCCTCGGCGGTGCCCGTGCCGGTGGGTTCCGGGGCGGACACCGCGGCGAACCCGGTGACGGCGGCGAGCGCGGTGGCGACGCCGATCAGGGAAAGGGTGGTGCGGTTCACTGCTGGCTCCCGTCGGTGCGCTCACTGCCGTTGTCGTGCGGGCCGTGCGGGCCGTGCGGTCGCGCCGGGTCGTACGCGGGGTCGTAGCCCTGCTGGTACGTCTGGTCGTAGGGCCGGCCGTACGCCGGGTCGTACGAGCCGTCGGGGGCGGTGGCCCCGTACGCGTACGCGTCGTACGGACCGCCCTGGTACGGATCCGCCTGGTACTGGTCCGCCGGGTACTGGCCGTCGTAACCGCCCGCCGGGTACTGCCCGCCGGCTTCCTGGTACTGCTCGCCGCCGTACGCGCCGTACTCGGGGCCCGCGTAGCCCGGGGTGTCGGTCCCCCAGGCCGCCGGGTGCTCCTCCGGCGGGGCCGGTGCGGCGTAGGGCTGCTGCTGCGGGACGGACTCCGGGGGCTCCTCCCGCGCGACGGCCGGGAACTCGTCCGTCCGGCCGGTCTCCTCGGCCTCGGCCTCGGCCTCGGCCTGGGCGCGCAGCCGGCGGGCGCGGCGGCCCTCGCCGGCCATGGCCTGCTCCGGAACGACCGGTTCCTCGGGGAGGTCGTCGTCGATGTCGCGGCGGCGGCCGGGCAGGGCCAGCACGACGAGGACGACGGCGAGGGCGCCCTGTGCCCACAGCCAGGCGGTGTGGCCGATCGGGTCGTCGTAGGTGACGTCCAGCGTGCCGCCGCCCGCGGGGAGTTCGAAGCCCTGGGCCCAGCCGTCGACCTCGGTGGGGGTGAGCGGCCTGCCGTCGACGGTGGCGGTCCAGCCCTCGCTCGCGGTGTCCGCGAGGCGCAGGATCCGGCCCTCGGGACCGGCCGGGACCTTCGTGTGGATCTCGACCGGGCCGGCGGCGACGGGCTGCGGCTCGCCCGAGCCGGACGCCGGGACGACGACGGCGCGGGCCACCTGGCGGTCGACGCGCCACAGCGCGCTGCCGTCCTGCTGGCTCAGCCGGCTCAGACCGGGCGTGGCGTCCAGGACCCGGCTGACCTCACGCGGGGCGCCCTTGTGGACGAGGACGTAGCGCACGGCGAAGCCGCCGAGCTGGTCGGCCTGGTCGGCGCCGGAGCCGGCCACGAGGTTGGCGACGACCTTGTCCAGCGCGGCGTTCGGTCCGTCGGCCGCGGCCAGTTCGGCGTCGCCGAGGCGGGCGCCGGAGCCGCGCACCAGCGTGTAGCCCACGTGGGCGGCGGAGTCGCTGTCGAGAACGAGGGTGCGGGCCTGGTCGCGGGTGTTGCTCTCCTCGGCGACGAACGCGGGCACCTGCACCGGGTCACGGCGCTCCACCGGGCCGTCGGCACCGCGGATCATCCAGCCGGCGGCGATCAGCAGGGGGCCGGCGGCGGAGGCGAAGGCGATCAGCGCGGCGACCGGCTGGCGCCAGCCGAAGCTCTGCTCGGCGACCCGCGCGCGAGCGCCGTCGGCGCCGATCGCGGCGGCCGCGAGGAGGGCGATGCCGTAGACCAGGGTGGCCGGGCCGGCCCAGGCGGAACCGTTCGACAGGACCGCGAGGACCAGGCCGACCAGGGCGGCCGCCCAGGCCGTCCAGATGTCCGCCTGGCGCTCGCCGCGCAGCAGGGCGGCCAGCGCCGCCAGCACGATGCCGAACAGCATCAGCCCGCTGACCGTGCCGGGTCCGCCGGGGCCGGCCCCGAGCAGGTCGAGGGCGGAGGCGGCCGAGTGGCCGTACTCCAGGCCGGCTTCCCGGAAGAAGCCGAACGGCAGCAGCGTCAGCGACCAGGGCGCGAGGATCAGCAGCGGCGTGCCGAGCTGGGCGAGGAAGCGCAGGCCGTAGGCGGTGATGTCGCCCCGGCGCACAGCCAGCACCCCGATGCCGAGGAGCAGCGCCACCGGCCACACGATCGGTGTGAACGCGGTGGTGATCGTCAGCAGCAGCGCGTACGCCCAGGTGGCGCGCCAACTGCCGCGGTGCCCGGAGGAGTTAGCCAGGCCGCTCGCCGCGATGCCCGCGCGGGCGATCAGCGGCAGCAGCACGGCGAGGACCGCGGTGCCGACCCGGCCGCCGGCGAGGGCGCCGGTGGTGGCGGGCAGGAACGCGTAGACGACGGCCGCCCAGGCGCGCAGCAGCCGGGACTCGACGAGCGGACGCGCGGCGAAGTACGCGGTGAAGCCGGCCAGTGGCACGGAGCCGACGAGCAGCAGGGTGAGCGCGAGTCCGGTGGAGCCGAGCAGGGTGGAGCCCAGCATCGCCAGCAGGGCGAGGTACGGCGGGGCGGCGGCGTCGCCGCCGGCGCCGACGGGGTGCCAGGAGTCGAGGTAACGCGACCACAGCTCGCCGGAGTCCGCCGGTGCGGGCAGCAGGGCGCCGCCCGCGAGTGCACCGCCGCCGAGGAGTTCGCGGCAGGCGGCGAGCGAGACCAGCAGCAGCACCAGGAAGAGCATCGGGCCCGGGTTGCGGGCGATCCGCTTCAGCCGTGCGAACTGCTCGATCTCCAGGAAGTCCGCGTCGTCGCCGCCGGGCCCGGACTCGACGCCGCCGCCGTGCCGTCCGGCACCGGGGACGCTCTCCGCGTCGGAGCGGCTGACGACATTGCCCGCGACCTGTTCCACGGTGGCCCGCACCGTCGCGCCGGGCGGCGGGAACAGCGGGCGCAGTTCGCCCGCGTCGAGAACCGGGGCACCGCGCTGCCGCCGGCCCGCGATGATCCGCTCGGGCCGCAGCAGCACCCCGAGCAGGCCGCGGATCTCGTCGACGGCCTGGCCGGGCACCTTGCCCACGAGGTAGGCGACGGTGCGCAGCAGCGTGCCGAGGACGAGCCGGGTCAGGACCCAGGGCAGCGTGGCCGTCCGGGTGTTGACCAGCAGGGTGTAGACCGCGCCGGCCTTGTCGACCTTGTGCGGGGAGGCCGACGTGCGGCCGACGCAGTCGACGGCGCGGCGCTCGCGGGAGGCCGCCTCCGCGTGTCGTACGACCGCCTCCGGGGCGACGAGGACCCGGTGACCGGCGGCGTGCGCGCGCCAGCACAGGTCGACGTCGTCGCGCATCAGGGGCAGCCTGCGGTCGAAGCCGCCGAGTTGTTCGAAGACGTCGCGCCGCACCAGCATGCCGGCGGTGGACACGGACAGCACGGTCCGCACGTGGTCGTGCTGGCCCTGGTCCTGCTCGCGGCGGTCCAGGCCGGTCCAGCGGCGGCCGGAGTTGGCGATGGTGACGCCGACCTCGAGGAGCTGCCGTCGGTCGTACCAGCCGCGCAGCTTGGGGCCGACGACGGCGACGTCGTCGCGGCCGAGTTCGAGTTCGTTCTCCACGACGCGCAGGAGCTGTGCGAGCGCGTCGGGTTCGGGGGCGCTGTCGTCGTGCAGCAGCCACAGCCACTGCACGGGCTCCCCGTGCGGAAGCTCGGGCTGGTCGTACGCGTCGTCGCGCCAGGAGCGCGTGACCGGGTCCCAGCCGCTCGGCCGCTTCAGGTAGGGCAGGTCCTCGGGCGTGAGGACGGGTGCGTTGCGGTTGGCCTCCTCGACGGCCTGGCCGAAGCCGGTGCGGCGGGCGAGGTGGAGCACACGGTCGGGCCCGAGCGCGTCGGTGACCAGATGCGCGGAGTCGTCGGCGCTGCCGGTGTCGGCCGCCACGACGTACTGGACGGGCCGCTCCTGGCCGAGCAGCCCGGCGAGCGCGTCGGGCAGCCAGCGGGCGCCGTCGTGGGCGACGAGCACCGCCGTCACCACGTGACGCGGGAACTCCGGTGGGCGGGACGGGTCGATTCCCGCCGTGGCAGCGAGGTGGTGATGGGCTGCCGTGTGGCTGTGCACGGACATCGAGGTACGGGCCCCGGTTCGGTGGACTGCGGTGGACACCTGTGCCCCGTGGGGGCAGCGGGGTGTCTCGGACGAGCGCCCACACTATCGGCTGACCATGACGACGGCCCGCCGCCTGTGGACAACCCACTCGCGACGGGCCGTTCGCCCTGTATGTACGCAGTAGACGCATGCCGCTCGGTCAGACGGCCGCCTTCTTCAGACGCCGGCGCTCACGCTCGGACAGACCGCCCCAGATACCGAAGCGCTCGTCGTTCGCGAGAGCGTATTCGAGGCACTCGGAGCGGACTTCGCAGGCGAGACAGACCTTCTTGGCCTCGCGGGTCGAGCCGCCCTTCTCGGGAAAGAAGGACTCGGGGTCGGTCTGGGCGCACAGCGCGCGCTCCTGCCAGCCGAGTTCCTCGTCCGCGTCGTCGACCAGCAGTTGCTGCACCAGCTCGGTCATGTGCTGCGCCCCTCGTCAGTCTTTCGCGTCCCCGTGATGCGGCCGTTACCGATTCCGGCTGAACGACACGAGTGAAATTACAAGTGTGCTGCTCCGGGCGAGTCAAGCCGAGATCTGCTATTGGGTCCCTTATTCACTCTGCGGAACCAAGGCCGTGCGGAAAGTGTTCAAATCGGCATAAACCTTGACACGCAGAGGAGGTCCAGGAGGCCTCCCGCCCCGCACGGACCCTGCAACAAGAAGGACGCGCACCGGTTCGGTCTCGTTCCGACACGCACGACGATGCGAACCGGATCACAGTCGGATCACGGGATCGCAACGGGGCCTGCGTGCCCGGTTGTGCGCCATGTGTCCCGGTGACGGCGTGAACAAACCTTTCACCTGACAGATGAACCGGATGAGGTGAACCGGGTCCCACATTCCGGGCGCCGAGTTGACAGTGCAGGTGTGAACCGATGTCCTTGTGGGCATGCTCGCGAACTCGGCACCCGCCCCGACCCGCTCCGCCGGGTCGCTCGGTGCTGCCCGGTTCCGCTGTAGCTGTTGTTGCTGTTCCAGCTGTTGAGCCGAACCGCTCCGGCTGTCGTCGAGTCCACCGCGACTCGACCGCTTTTCCCCGCGAGGCCCCACCAGGGCACGTCCATTCGCCCGCGACCCGGGCGGACGCCCCCAGCCCCCTCACTTCCGCCGAGGAAAACCCCACTCCATGAACAGCGACAGCGACCTCCAGATCGCCGGCGACATCCTCGAGGTTCCGCACCTTCTCCAGGCTCCGCGCGAGCACCCGGCCACCGTCGCCGAGTTCGTCGGCCTGGCCCGCTCCGTGGCCGCCGACCGCTCCCAGTGGGAGCACCTGGTCCGCTACGACGCGACGAGCCGCTGGTACCACCGGCTGCGCACCGGGCCGGGCTACGAGGTCTGGCTGCTGTCCTGGGTGCCCGGCCAGGGCAGCGGACCGCACGACCACGGCCGCTCCAGCGGTGTGCTGACCGTGCTGGAGGGCGCGCTGACCGAGCGGACGGAGCGCGGCTCGCGCGTGCTGGGCGCGGGCAGCCAGCGCGTGTTCGCGCCGGGCTATGTGCACGACGTCGTGAACGACGCCCTCGAACCGGCCGTCAGCCTGCACGTCTACCACCCGGGCCTGACGGAGATGCCGATGCACGACAGCCCTCGGTGCGCGGCGGTCGTGCCGGTGCCGTAGGGGTGTGGCGGTGCTGTGGGCACCGGCTGACACACTGGGGCAATGCGCATTGTGGTTCTGGCAGGCGGCATCGGCGGTGCCCGGTTCCTGCGCGGCCTGAAGAAGGCCGTTCCGGACGCGGACATCACCGTCATCGGCAACACCGGGGACGACATCCACCTCTTCGGGCTGAAGGTCTGCCCGGACCTCGACACGGTGATGTACACGCTCGGCGGCGGCATCAACGAGGAGCAGGGCTGGGGACGGGCCGACGAGACCTTCCACCTCAAGGAGGAGCTCGCGGCGTACGGCGTCGGGCCCGAGTGGTTCGGGCTCGGGGACCGGGACTTCGCCACACACATCGTGCGGACGCAGATGATCGCCGCCGGGTATCCGCTCAGCGCGGTCACCGAGGCGCTGTGCGACCGCTGGAAGCCCGGCGTACGGCTCATCCCCATGACCGACGACCGGGTCGAGACCCATGTCGCCGTCGAACTCGACGGCGAGCGCAAGGCGATCCACTTCCAGGAGTACTGGGTGCGGCTGCGGGCCTCCGTGCCGGCCGAGGCCGTCGTACCGGTCGGCGCCGAGCAGGCCAGGCCCGCGCCCGGCGTCCTGGAGGCGATCGCGGCGGCCGACGTGATCCTCTTCCCGCCGTCCAATCCGGTCGTGTCGGTCGGCACGATCCTCGCCGTGCCCGGTGTCCGGGAGGCGATCGCCGACGCCGGGGTGCCGGTGGTCGGCCTGTCCCCCATCGTCGGGGACGCGCCGGTGCGGGGCATGGCCGACAAGGTGCTCGCGGCCGTCGGCGTGGAGGCGACGGCCGCGGCCGTCGCCGAGCACTACGGCTCGGGACTGCTGGACGGCTGGCTCGTCGACACCGTGGACGAGCACACGGTGGAGCGGGTCAAGTCGGCCGGCATCCGCTGCCGGGCCGTACCGCTGCTGATGACGGACGAGGACGCGACCGCGCGGATGGCGCGCGAGGCGCTGGCGCTCGCGGAGGAGGTGCGCGCCGCGTGAGCGCAGGGTCCGCGGAGGGCTACCGCGTCTGGGCCGTGCCGGGGATCCCCGAGGTGGCGCCCGGCGACGACCTCGCCAAGCTGATCGCCGCCGCCGAGCCGGGGCTCGTCGACGGCGACGTGCTGCTCGTCACCTCGAAGATCGTGTCGAAGGCGGAGGGCAGGGTCGTCGAGGCGGCCGACCGGGAGGCCGCGATCGACGCCGAGACCGTACGCGTGGTGGCCCGGCGCGGCGCGCTGCGCATCGTCGAGAACCGGCAGGGCCTCGTCATGGCCGCCGCCGGTGTGGACGCGTCCAACACCGCCGCCGGGACGGTGCTGCTGCTGCCCGAGGACCCCGACGCGTCGGCGCGCGCCATCCGCGGCGGGCTGCGGGACGAGCTCGGCGTCGACGTCGCAGTGGTCGTCACCGACACGTTC
Source organism: Streptomyces cadmiisoli (assembly GCF_003261055.1). NCBI lineage: Bacteria > Bacillati > Actinomycetota > Actinomycetes > Kitasatosporales > Streptomycetaceae > Streptomyces > Streptomyces cadmiisoli. Next base: position 5,377,719 of record NZ_CP030073.1, on the reverse strand, counting down.
GGGCGGCCCTGGCGCTCCGGGCTCACCGACGTGGCGATCGGCGCGGCCGGGGTACGGGTGCTCGACGACCTGCGCGGCGGCACCGACGCGCACGGCAACCCGCTCAGCTCCACCGTCGTCGCCACGGCCGACGAACTCGCCGCCGCCGGCGACCTCGTCAAGGGCAAGGCGGCGGGGCTGCCCGTCGCCGTGGTGCGCGGCCTGCCGCAGCTGCTGGCCGAGGACGACGAGGAAGGGGCACGGCTCTTGGTGCGAAGCGCGCACGACGACATGTTCCGGCTCGGTACGTCGGAGGCGGTACGGGAGGCGGTGACCCAGCGGCGCACGGTCCGGTCCTTCACGGACGAGCCGGTCGACCCCGGGGCCGTACGACGGGCGGTGGCCGCGGCCGTGACCGCGCCGGCGCCGCATCACACGACGCCGTGGCGCTTCGTCCTCCTGGAGTCGCACGAGGCACGCACCGGACTGCTCGACGCGATGCGGGACGCGTGGATCGACGACCTGCGCCGGGACGGCAAGAGCGAGGAGTCGATCGCCAAGCGGGTACGGCGCGGCGACGTGCTGCGCAACGCGCCCTACCTCGTGGTGCCGTGCCTGGTAATGGACGGCTCGCACACCTACGGGGACACCCGGCGGGACGGGGCCGAGCGGGAGATGTTCGTGGTCGCCACCGGCGCCGGTGTCCAGAACTTCCTGGTGGCACTGGCAGGGGAGCGGCTCGGCTCGGCCTGGGTGTCGTCGACGATGTTCTGCCGCGACGTCGTACGGGAGGTGCTGGGGCTGCCGCAGGACTGGGATCCGATGGGCGCGGTCGCGGTCGGGCATCCGGCCGAGGCACCGCGGCCCCGGCCGGAGCGGGACGCGGGGGCGTTCATCGAGGTGCGGTGAGCGGGGCGGCGGGGCGTGGTGACCGCGGGGTGGGGTGAAGTGCGGTGACCATGTGGTCGGTGCGCCTACTCTCGTAGGGTCTGTTGTCCGCTCTTGTCCCCCCGCCCTCTCGTCTCCTCTTGTCCCCCGTCCTCTCGTCTCCCGTCTCCGTTCGTTCTTTTTCCGCCGTCCTTCGGCTCCAGCCGTACCTCTCCACCGGGATCTCATACGTGGCAGGACGCTTCGCTCCCAAGCCCACGCGGACGACCGTGCGCGGTGGGCATGTCGCCGTGCCCGCGGGAGTGCCGCGGCAGGCGGCTCCGGTCGCCGGGCGGGTACGGACCCATGTGCCGGACGGGCCGCTGGATCTGGGGCTGGTTCTCGGGCCGCTGCGGCGCGGGCCCGGCGACCCGACCTTCCGGGCGACGCCGGACGGATCGGTGTGGCGGGCCAGCCGTACGCCCGTCGGGCCGGGGACGCTGCGGGTGTCGGCGCGGGGCGGCGAGGTGCGCGGGGAGGCCTGGGGGCCGGGGGCGGAGTGGCTCCTGGACCGGCTGCCGGAGATGCTCGGGTCGGCGGACGATCCGTCCGTCTTCGTGCCGCGGCACCGGATCGTGGCGCTGGCTCGGCACCGGCGGCCGGGGCTGCGGCTCACCCGGACCGGGCTGGTACTGGAATCGCTGATCCCTTCGGTCCTGGAGCAGAAGGTCACGACCGACGAGGCGTACCGGGCGTGGCGGCTGCTGGTGCGGAAGTTCGGGGAACCGGCGCCGGGGCCCGCACCGGAGCGGATGAGCGTGATGCCGGCACCGCGGACGTGGGCGCTGATCCCGTCGTGGGAATGGCATCGCGCCGGGGTCGACAACAAGCGGGCCTCCACGATTCTGCGGGCCGTGCAGGTGGCCGCGCGGCTGGAGGAGGCGGTACGGATGGACGCCGCGGCCGCTCAGGCGCGGTTGGAGGTCGTGCCGGGGATCGGGCCGTGGACGTCGGCGGAGACCGTGCAGCGCAGTCATGGGGCGGCGGACGCGGTGACCGTGGGGGATCTGCATCTGCCGGGGATCGTGGGATTCGCGTTGGCCGGGGATCGGGACGCGGACGACGCGGTGATGCTGGAGTTGCTCGAGCCTTATGCCGGGCAGCGGCATCGGGCCGCCCGGCTCATTCTGCTGAGCGGGAGGGTGCCGCCGCGGCGGGCTCCGCGGATGCCGCGAGGGGACATCGGGCGGTTGTAGGGCGGGGGCCGTGCGGGGGCCGTGCGGCAGGCGGGGGCGAGAGCCGCGGTGCGGGTGTGGTGCCGGCCGGGCGTCGGGGCGCGAACCCTGTGCCGAACAGTGGCCGACAGTTGTTGTGCGGGGGGCTCTCGCGCGGCCCGGCGTTCGCGGGGTGCCGCCCGCGACCACCCGCGCCGCCCCAGGCGGCACGAATGCCCGCGGGTGGGCGGGCCGCGGCGCCGACACCCGGCGGAGCCGCGGCCCGAAGGACCGGGGCGCCGCGGGTGGTCGTATCGGGCGGGCCCCGGTGCGGCTGCGGGCTCGGTTACCGGTCCGAGGAGAAGCGGAGTGCTCCCGCCGGGATCTGGGCGTCGCACCATACTCGGGCGCCGGAGCTGAGTTCGTTGTCCGGGCCGACGATCGCGCCGTCGCCTATGACGGTGCCGGTGAGGACGGAGCGTTCACCGACGCGGGCGCGGGTGCCGATCAGGGAGTCCGTGATGACCGCGCCGGGTTCGATGACGGCGCCCGGCAGGATGGTGCTGCCGAACACCGTGACGCCCTCGGCGACGAACGCGCCCTCCCCCACCACCGTGCCGCCGGCCAGCTTGGCGTCGGGAGCGACCCTCGCCGTCGGCAGGACCAGGCGGTCTCCGCACCGGCCGGGCACGGCCGGGGACGGGGCGCGGCCCAGCACCAGGTCGGCGGAGCCGCGTACGAAGGCCGCCGGGGTGCCCAGGTCGAGCCAGTAGGTGGAGTCCACCAGCCCTTGCAGATGCGCGCCGGCCGCGAGCAGGCCGGGGAACGTCTCCCGCTCCACCGAGACCGGCCGCCCGGCCGGGATCGTGTCGATCACCGAGCGGCGGAAGACGTACGCCCCCGCGTTGATCTGGTCGGTGACGATCTCCTCCGGCGTCTGCGGCTTCTCCAGGAACGCGGTGACGCGTCCCGTCTCGTCCGTGGGCACCAGGCCGTACGCCCGCGGGTCGGTCACCTTCGTCAGGTGCAGGGAGACATCCGCGCCCGTCGTCTCGTGGGTCCGCACCAGGGCACGGATGTCCAGGCCCGTCAGGATGTCCCCGTTGAAGATCAGAACAGGGTCGTCGGGCCCCGAGTGCAGCCGTGAGGCCACGTTGCGGATCGCGCCGCCGGTGCCGAGCGGCTCGTCCTCGGTGACGTATTCGATGTGCAGCCCCAGCTCCGAGCCGTCACCGAAGTACGGCTCGAAGACCTGGGCCAGATAGGACGTGGCGAGCACGATGTGCTCCACGCCCGCCGCTCTCGCTCTCGCCAGCTGATGCGTGAGGAACGGCACCCCCGCCGCCCTGACCATGGGCTTGGGCGTGTGCACCGTGAGCGGGCGCAGCCGGGTGCCCTTGCCGCCGACCAGGAGGATCGCTTCTGTCACCTGTCGTCTCTGCTTCCTGCCGGGACCGGCCGAACTGTCCTTCGGCCGGCCAGTGTATGCAGACCGGTCCGGTGCCTCCCGACGGCCGTGCGGTGACGCGTTTCTTCCCCCGGCGGCGGTGGATACCCCCGTCGGAAACCTTCATGAACGCCCTCACCGAACGTCCCCCCGTCCGAAGGTGCCGCTGAACGTGTCCCGTTCTCAGGGACGCCCCTGGAAGCGCGCCGCCTGAGTGCGGATCGAGCCGAGCTTGCCGTACAGGAGCGCTCCTGGGCAGTCCGTGGAGAAACCGTCCCTGTGACCGGAGATCACGTTCAGTCGTACGTTCTTACCTTTTGCGTAGAGGTTGCCACCGGCGGACTTGAGGTATGTCTTGCCGCCGGGATTGCCCGCGAAGAGGCCGAGTTTCCAGGCCGACAGCTGACTGACGGCCGTCACCGTGGTGCTGGTGGGGCCGGCGGAGTTGAACGTGCCGATGGCCGCGATGCCCATGCTGTCCGAGTTGAACCCGAGGGTGTGGGCGCCCATGACCGGTTTGGCCACACCGCCGGCGCGTCCCTCGTAGATGTTTCCGCACTTGTCGACGAGGAAGTTGTAGCCGATGTCCCGCCAGCCCATGCTCTTGACGTGGTAGCGGTAGATACCGCGGATGACGGACGGCGCCTGCGCGCAGGTGTAGTTGTTGCCGGTCGCGGTGTGGTGCACGAACGCGGCCTTGACCGACTTCGTGTAGGAGAACTCCTTCTCCCGCAGCGTCTCGTCCGCGCCCCAGCCGCGGCGGGTGACGATGGCCGGGCGGGGGCCGATGTACGGCTTGAGCTTCTGCTCGTCGGTCAGCACCGCGGCCTGGAGGGTGAGCAGTTCCTTCTGGCTCTGCGCCTGGTCCAGCGCGGGGATCAGGGCGGCGCCGAGCGGGGCGAGCTCGCTGTTCGGGGCGGAGGCCTCGGCGACCTCGGGGCTGAGCAGTTCGGTCAGCGGCGGGTCGTCGGGGGTGTGCCGGGCGGGCGGCTCGACGGCGGTCTCCGCGCCGGGGTCGACGAGTTCGAGGCGGAGGCCCGCGGGGAGCGGGGCCGCGCCGGCGCGGGTGGGTTCGACCGCCCGCACGAGGACCTCCACCCCGTCGGAGTCGCCCACCCACAGCGGGGCGGTGGCGCCGCGCACGCGACCGGAGGTGCGTTCGTCCGTGTCCGCGTCGGGGGCGTGGTCGGTGTTGTGCGTTTCCAGGTCCTGCCAGTCGGACCAGGTGCCGGTGCCGACGGAGCGGGTGCGGACCTGGACACGGCCGTTGAGTTCGACGGTCGGGTCGTCCCAGATGACGCCGACCAGGGAGAACGGCCGGACGCTGCGCGGGGACAGGCCCGCGGCGGCGGAGCCCAGGTCGCGTTCGTCGGTGATCGGGGCGAGGGGCAGCGACTGGGTGCTGCCGGGGATGCCGGTTCCGTCGGCGCGCGCGGGCGGGGTGCCCGACACGGCCTTGGCGGGTATCGCAGCCGCCTCGGTCGCGGGGAGGGTCATCGGGAGGGCCAGGGCGGCGGCGCAGGTGACGCCGAGCGAGGAAGCGAGGAGATTACGCATGCTCCCGATCTTTGACATAGCTACATAAACCTGTCCATCGCGGAATTGACGTACTGTCGGGCCGCGTTCGGCCGATCCGGTGGCCCCGCCGCTCGATGCGCGGCCCGGCGCCCGCGTACGCTTGCGCGGGTGAACGCCACCGATCGCACCCCTGCCGACCTGCTGCGTTCCGCGCTCGCCGCGGACCCCGCCCGCCCCTTGGTGACCTTCTACGACGACGCCACCGGTGAGCGCGTCGAATTGTCCGTGGCCACCCTCGCCAATTGGGTGGCCAAGACCGCCAACCTCCTCCAGGACGGCATGTCCGCGGAACCGGGCGACCGGGTCGCGCTGCTGCTGCCCGCGCACTGGCAGACGGTGGTGTGGCTGCTGGCGTGTTCGTCGGTGGGTGCCGTCGCCGACATGGACGGCGATCCGTCCCGGGCCGACCACGTGGTGGCCGGGCCCGGCCGGTTCGAGGACGGGCTGGCCTGCCGGGGTGAGCGGTACGCGCTGTCGCTGGCGCCGCTCGGCCGCCGCTTCCCCGCACCGCCGGAGGGCTACGCCGACTACGCGGTGGACGTGCCGAGCCACGGCGACCGGTTCGCGCCGTACGTGCCGGTCGACCCGGAGGCTCCCGCCCTGATCGTCGCCGGGGCCGAGCACACCGCGGCCGAGGTGGTGGAGCGGGCGCTGTCCGACGCGCCGGGGCTGGATCTGACGGGGCCCGGTTCGCGCATCCTGTCCGCGCTGCCGTACGACACGTGGGAGGGCCTCAGCGCCGGGCTGTTCGCGCCGCTGGCGACCGGCGGTTCCGTGGTGCTGTGCCGGAACCTGGCGGAACTGGGCGAGGAGTCCCTGGCCAAGCGCATCGAGAGCGAGCGCGTCACGGCGACGGCCCGCTGACCCCACCGGCCCGGCGGGCCGCCGGGCCTGCCGGGCACGGGCCCCTCGGCTCGGGTCCCATGGGCACGACGGCCGGCCGGCCCGCTACCCACCGGACACGACGACCCGCCGGCACGCGACCCACCGGACACGACGACCCGCCGGCACCGCCGACCGCCGGGCGCGACGACCCACCGCACCCGCCTCCCCACCGCCCCACCGCCCCCGCGAGCCCGTCGCTCCGTGGCGCTTGCGCCCCGGATGGCGCACGCCCGTACGGGCGAACGTACGAGCGGTCCCGATGTCACCCGTTCGGCCCACCCCCGCCCGCGCGAACGCCCCGGTAGGGCGATGGTCGAAGCAGCACGACATGCGCGACTCGCTCGTACACGCTCGTACGCCGGAGGGGTGGATCCAGACGTGACGGACACCGCAGGCACGCCACCCGACCGTCCGGACGACGACGCGCCGTCGGCGGCGGGCGGCGGGGCGCCGGAGCCGGGGACCGGGGCGTCCGCCATCGGGGCCGGGCTCATACGCAGGCGTAGACGACGCTGGGCGCGGTACGGGACGGCGGGGCTGGCCGCCGCCGTCGTGGGGGCCGTGGCCGCCGGCTGGTTCGTCTACGCCAAGCTGGACGGGAACATCACCCCCGACGAGGCCGCCGCCGCCGAGCTGGCGCGCTGGGAGCGGGAGCGGCCCACGGCGCTGGTGCGCGGCGCGCAGAACATCCTGCTGATCGGTTCGGACTCCCGGGCGGGCAAGGACAACGGCCGCTACGGGCGCGACCCGGGCACCGAGCGGTCGGACACCACGATCCTGCTGCATCTGTCGGCCGGGCGGGACAGCGCCACCGCCGTCTCCGTACCCCGTGACCTGATGGTCGACGTGCCGAGCTGCCGGCGGCCGGACGGCAGCCGCACGCAGCCCATGTTCGCGATGTTCAACTACGCCTTCGAGCAGGGCGGTTCGGCCTGCACGGTGCGCACGGTCGAGAAGCTGACCGACATCCGGGTCGACCACCACCTCGTCGTCGACTTCAGCGGCTTCAAGTCCCTGGTCGACGCGCTCGGCGGGGTCCAGATGTGCCTGACGGAGCCGATCCAGGACAAGGCGGCGAAGCTGCGGCTGCCCGCGGGCCGGGTGACGCTCGACGGCGAGCAGGCGCTCGGCTACGTCCGCGCCCGCAAGTCCCTCGGCGACGGCAGCGACACCGACCGGATGGACCGCCAGCAGCAATTCCTGGCGGCGCTGGTGAAGAAGGTCCGCAGCAGTGACGTACTGCTCAACCCGGTGAAGCTCTACCCCGTGCTGGACGCGGCCACCTCCGCCCTCACCACCGACCCGGCGCTGGCGAGCCTGCGCGGGCTCTACAACCTCGTGCGCGGAGTCCGGGACATCCCCACCGAACGTGTGCAGTTCCTGACGGTCCCGCGGGAGTCGTACGTCGGCAATCCCAATCGCGACCAGCTCGTGGAAACCGCGGCGAAGCGACTCTTCGATCGGCTGCGGTCCGACGAGCCCGTGGAAGTGACCCGGAACTTCGCTCGGGATTACGGCGAAAACGCGTACGAGGACACCGATACGGAGTCGAGCGGTTACAGCCTGTATGTCGATTCCGGGGCGTCCCCGGCCCCCACCTTCAGCGGTAAGACGGCCGCCGAGGACACCTGTCGGTAAAACGCTCACCAAGTCGGCGAACTTTCGTTCTGGGAAATGGGTGGATTGCCCGGTTGTAGGGACGTGGAATTTGTCACCGTCGTCGCTCGGCGCTGAACTGGCCGGATAGTGTGAGCGATCCGGTGCACTTCGGCTCCCGGCCACGAACTCGTTTCTGGGGTCGCGCACTGTGTACGAGGTTTGTACGAGACCCGAGCGCCTCTAAGGGGGAGGGCGCCGCGTGGCCCCGACGGAGGATTCAGACAACCGTGGACGCGCAAGGCCGTGGGCGGGCGGAGAACATCGATCCCGCAGACCAGTGGGTACTCAATCCGAGCACCGGCGAATACGAACTGCGACTGAGCGCTTCCGCACCGCAGTCGACGGTTCCCGGACCGCGCAGACCGTCTCCGCGCGGCGGCACGCCGCGCGGACGCACGCCCGCGCCCGCCAGGGAGCGGCCGGACGCGCCGAACCGTGAGGTGCCCGCGCAGCGCAGGCGCCGCGGCGGGCCTCCCGAGCCACCGCCGGGACGGCGCGGCCGGCGGCCCGCGAAAAAGGGCTCGAAGGCGAAGAAGATAGTGTTGTGGACCGGCGGCGCCATGGCGTTCGTGCTGGTCGCCGCGGCGGGCGCCGGGTACCTCTACCTGGAGCACCTCAACGACAACATCTCCTCCGTCGACGACGACGGGGCCAGCACCGGCGGCTTCCAGAAGGACAAGGCCATCAACATCCTGTTGATCGGCACCGACAAGCGCACCGGCGCGGGCAACGGGTCCTACGGCGACGCGGGCAGCCCGGGTCACGCCGACACCACGATCCTGCTGCACGTCTCCAAGGACCGTTCCAACGCGACCGCGCTCAGCATCCCGCGCGACCTCATCGTGGACATCCCGGACTGTCCGACCACGCAGGAGGACGGCACCAAGGAAGTCATCCCGGGCACGCCCGGCACCCGGTTCAACGTCAGCCTGGGGCAGAGCGGTCGTACGCCGAGCTGCACCATGCGCACGGTGACCGAGCTGACCGGGGTCAAGCCCGACAACTTCATGGTCGCCGACTTCAACGCGGTCAAGACGCTGACCACGGCGGTCGGCGGCGTCGAGGTGTGCCTGGCCAAGGACATCGACGACGAGGACTCCAAGCTGAACCTTCCGGCCGGCACCCACACCGTCGAGGGAGAGCAGGCGCTGGCCTTCGTGCGTACCCGGCACTCCGTCGGCACCGGCGGCGACCTGAGCCGTATCGGCCTGCAGCAGCAGTTCCTGAGCGCGCTGATGCGCAAGCTGAAGTCCAACGACACGCTCACCAGCCCGGGGAAGATGCTGAAGCTGGCCGAGGCGGGCACCGAGGCGCTGACCGTCGACTCCCAGCTGGACAGCATCGGCAAGCTGAAGGACCTCGGCCTCGAACTGGGCAAGCTCAACGTCAAGAACCTGGCGTTCACCACCGTGCCGGTCCGCGACAACCCGGCGGAGACGGTCAAGGCCACGGTCGTCGTCGACGAGGCGCGGGCCCCCGCCGTCTTCCAGGCCATCGCGAACGACGTCTCCTTCACCGACGTCAAGCAGAAGAAGGCCAAGGAGAAGGCGGAGGTGGCCGCCCGGCTGAAGGGCAGCAAGGCCGACGCCTCCGAGGTGCGGGTGCGGATCTTCAACGGCGGCGCGCCGGGGGGCAGCGCCCAGGAGACCCTCACCTGGCTCCAGACCGAGGAAGGCGTGTCCAAGTCCGAGAACGCCGGGAACGCCGACCAGGAGCTGAGCAAGACCACCCTGGAGTACGCGCCGGACCAGGCGGACCAGGCACGCAGGCTGGCCGAGATCATGGGGCTGTCCGGCTCGGCGATGAAGCCCGGCGAGAGCGTGACCAACGCCCAGGGCCTGCCGACGATGACGCTGACGCTCGGCAAGGACTTCAAGGGCGCGGGCAACCCCGTCTCCGGTCCGGCCAAGGCGCCGGACGTCGAGAAGTCCACGGCGGACAAGGTCAAATGCGCCGAGTAGTTGATTATTCGAATAGTTGATATCTGAGGGGTAACCCAACGGGTCCGTCGTGCGTCTGACTTGACGCGGGACGGACCCGTGTTCATGGGCAGGGGCGGGAGGGCAGGCGGATGGCGCGAGGCAGTGTGCGCGAGGAGGCGCCGGCGGTGGAGGACACGATGTCCGCCACGGCACGGACCGGGGGCGGTACGGATCCGGCGGAGGGCCGCGGGCGGCGCGGTGGCCGAGGCGGTCGCGGTACCGAACGACCACCTCGGAGACGTCGCGTGCTGCGCTGGTCGGCGACGATCCTGGCGGTGTTCATGACCGGCACCGCGGGAGCGGGCTACCTGTACTACCAGCACCTGAACGACAACCTGGAGAAGGGCCGGCGCACCAGCGGCGACTCCAAGGCCCCGAAGCCGCAGCCGAACGCGGCCGGGCAGACCCCGCTGAACATCCTGCTGCTCGGCTCCGACAGCCGTAACTCCGCGGAGAACCTGAAGCTGGGCGGCAGCCGCAGCAGCGTCGGCAACAAGCCGCTCGCGGACGTGCAGATGCTCGTCCACCTGTCCGCGGACCGCAAGAACGCGTCCGTGGTGAGCATTCCGCGCGACACCCGCGTCAAGATCCCCGAGTGCACCGATCCGAAGACCGGCGAGGTCTACCCGGAGACGGAGACGATCATCAACGCCTCGCTGCAACGCGGCGGCGCCGGCTGCACCCTGGCCACCTGGGAGAACCTCACCGGGGTCTACATCGACCACTGGATGATGATCGACTTCGCGGGCGTGGTGAACATGGCCGACGCCGTCGGAGGCGTCGAGGTCTGTGTGGAGCAGAACGTGTACGACGGCCCGCTGCCCGGCGTGCCCGGCGGCTCCGGCCTGCGGCTGGAGAAGGGCAAGCAGAAGATCAAGGGCAAGCAGGCGCTCCAGTGGCTGCGCACCCGGCACGCGTTCTACAGCGACGTCGGCCGGTCCAAGGCCCAGCACATGTACATGAACTCGATGATCCGCACGCTGAAGGAGCAGAACGCCTTCACGGACACCGGGCGCCTGATGGACCTGGCCGAGACGGCCACGAAGTCGCTGAAGGTCTCCGAGGAGATCGGTACGGTCAAGAAGCTCTACGACCTCGCCGTGCAGCTGAAGACGGTGCCGACGAACCGCATCACCATGATGACGATGCCCACCGACGTGGACCCGCAGGACGCGAACCACCTGGTGCCCGCGGGGGCGGACGCCGAGCAGGTCTGGTCGATGGTCCGCGAGGACGTGGCCTTCGACAAGAACGGCGGCAAGGACGGTGAGGCGGCCGGTTCGAAGAAGCCGTCGGACGGCGCCGAGCCCTCCGGCGACCCGGCGGCCGACGACGCCGAGATCGGTGTCCTGGTGCAGAACGCCACCCGGTCCGGGACGGAGGGCCCGGTGAACGCACGGGCGAGCGCACTCGCCGCGCTGCTGGTGGACAAGGGCTTCACGAGGGCGGCGGCGGACGGCACCGGCGGCCTCTCCGCCGAGAAGACCGAGGTGCGCTACCCGAGCGCGGACCTGAAGGGCGACGCGCAGCGGATCGCCGAGGCGCTCGGCATCCCGACGAGTTCGGTGAAGCGGTCGACCGATGTCTCCGGGGTGACCCTGGTGGTCGGCGGCGACTGGCGCACGGGCGACACCTATCCGAAGAAGTCGACACCACGGGCCGGGGACGTCCCCGAGTCCGCGGGCGCCCTCAACGGTTCGGACAGCGACGAGTGCATGGATGTCTACGCGCCCTACCGGTGGTGATGTGCCGGGCCGCGTCGAACGCCTCCGTTCAAAGGGGCGGCGACCTGCCCGGCGCCCCGTCGAGCGCCGTGACCCGGGTCACACCGTTGAGGGTTGCCCACCCCGTCGGCCTGCCGAAATGATCATTGGCATTTCCGCAGTCGAACCTGAGGGGAACTCAACCATGCCGCAGTTCAAGCGACTTGGATCCGTGGCGGCGGTCGTCGGGATGACCGCCGCCGGAATGATCGCCACGACCGGCACCGCCCAGGCGGCCTCCTACAACGGCGGTTGCGGGTCCGGCTACAGCGTGATCGGCTCCAAGGACGTCGGCGACGGCACCGCCTACATCACGTACAACAGCTCCAACGGCTACAACTGCGTCGTCACCGTCAGCGACACCCCGGGCACGGCGATGTACCTGGACGCCCGGCTGCGCATCCACCGGACCGACGCGGTGTGGAAGGCCAACGAGTACGACGCGGGCACCTTCAAGTACTACGCGGGCCCCGTCTACATCAAGGCCGTGGACACCTGCGTCGACTACGGGGGCTCGGCCGGCAACGCCAGCTACATCCAGATCAACTACGGCGTCCACTGCGGCTGACGTACGGCTCGGCAGGGCCTCCCCGCCGGCTCGAGGTGCCGTGGCGTCCCGAGCGCGGGGAGACCCTGCCGTCGCCGTCGTGGTCCGTCACCGCCTCGGACGGCGGCCCGGCGCTCAGACCTCGCTGACGACCGCCTCGCGCCGGGAGGCGATCACCTTGCGGGCCAGGGACTTGGGGCTGGTCAGGAAACCGAATCCCCAGGACATGTGCATCGTCGCGAGGGCGACGGGGATCTGGAGGCGGGCCTTGAGCGGCAGGCCCCGGCCGGCCGGGACGGAACCGGCGACTATCGCAGCGAGGTAGCCGCCGGGGATCACCAGGGCCCACGGGGTCACGGCGGCGCCGACGACCAGGCCCGCGGCTATCGCGCACACCGCCGTCGGCGGGGCGAGGTAGCGCAGGTTGATGGAGCCGGAGTGGTAGCGGGCGACGACGTGCCGCCAGCGGCCGTAGTCCTTGTACTGCTTCGCCAGCGCACGCATGCTCGGCCGCGGCCGGTAGGACACCTTCAGCTCGGGCGAGAACCAGATGAGGCCGCCCGCCTCACGGATGCGGAAGTTCAGCTCCCAGTCCTGGGCGCGGATGAACTCCTCGTTGTAGCCGCCCTGCTGCTCCAGTGCCTCCCGGCGGAAGACGCCGAGGTAGACCGTCTCGGCCGCGCCGGCGTCGCCACCCGTGTGGAAGACCGCGTTGCCGACGCCGATCCGCGACGTCATGGCCGCCGCGACGGCGTGCTCCCAGTCGTTCTCGCCCTCGGCGTGCATGATGCCGCCGACGTTCTGCGCGCCGGTCTCGTTCAGGAGCCGTACGGCGGTCGCGATGTAGTTCGGCGAGAGCATGCCGTGGCCGTCGACACGGACCACGATCGGATGCCGGGATGCCTTGATCGCGGCGTTGAGGGCGGCGGGTGTGCGACCGGTCGGGTTGGGGACCGTGTGCACACGGGGGTCCTCGCGGACCAGCTCGGCGGCGATCTCGTCCGTACGGTCCGCGGACGGACCGAGGGCGATCACCACCTCCATCTCGCCCGCGTACTCCTGGGCGAGGATCGCTTGAACTGCGCCGCGCAGATGCCGCTCCTCGTTGAGGACGGGCATGATGACGGACACGGCGGGGAGCTGCACGTCGGGATTGGCGTTCATAGGGGCCTCACGTTACCGCGAACGGGGGACAGCGAGGCGCCCCGCCCGTGGCGGTCCACCAGTCCACAGATCGTATGGGCCTACGGTGCTCAAGATCCCACGTACGGCTTCGCTCCCGCTCCAGCGGAGGTGCCTCCATGCCCGTCACGCCGCCCCGGCCTCCCGCCCGCGAACCGCGCCGCCCCGAGGAGCGGCGCGCGGCGCGGCCACCCGTGAGGCGGAGGCGGCCCCGTTGGGCCATGCGGGCGGTGACCACACTGTCCGTGGTGATTCTCGCCTCGGCCGGGATCGGGCACGCGGTGGTCACGAGCCTGGACGCGGACATCGCGCGGGTGGACCCCTTCAAGGACATGAAGAACCGGCCGCGCGCCGGTCACGGCATGAACGTGCTGCTGGTCGGGACCGACGGGCGGGACAGCATCTCCGAGGCCCAGCGGCGCAAGTACCGGCTCGGCGGTTCGCCCTGCCACTGCACCGACACGATCATGATCGTGCACATCTCGGAGGACCGGGAGCGGGCGAGCGTCGTGAGCCTGCCGCGCGACTCCTACGCCGAGCTGCCCGCGCACACCGACGAGACCACCGGCGAGCAGCACGGGGCGCACCCGGTCAGGCTGAACGCGGCGTACGCGGAGGGCGGGCCGCAGCTGACGGTGCGCACGGTCGAGCACATGACCCGGGTGAAGATCGACCACTATCTGGAGGTCGACTTCACCAGCTTCATGAAGACGGTCGACGTGCTCGGCGGGGTGCACGTGTGCACCGCCCGGCCGCTGAAGGACACCCACACCGGGCTGAACCTCCCGGCCGGGAAGCACACACTGACCGGTGGAGAGGCCCTCCAGTACGTGCGCGCCCGGTATGTCGACGGGGCGTCCGACCTCGGCCGCATGCAGCGCCAGCAGGAGTTCCTGGCCGCGCTGATCGGCCGGGCGACCTCCTCAGGGGTGCTGCTGAACCCGATCAAGTTCCGTGACGTGACGCGGGCGGTGCTGGGCTCGGTGCGGGCCGACAAGCAGTTCGGCACGGACGAGCTGCTGGACCTCGGGCGGGCGATGCGGAACTTCTCCCCCTCCTCGTCCGAGTTCACCACCGTCCCGATCGGGCAGATGGGCTACGCCGTCAAGGGCATCGGTTCGACGCTGAAGTGGGACCCGGTGGGCGCGGGGCGGCTGTTCCAGGCGCTGCGCGACGACAAGCCGCTGTCCACCGGGCGGCCGAGGAACACGGCCGTGCAGGTGGAGGTGGCCCCGCAGCAGATCCGGGTGCAGGTGGAGAACGGCACGAGGACGGCCGGGCTGGGCCGCCGTGCCGACGCGGCCCTCGCGGCCATCGGTTTCCGCACCACCCAGCAGCCGACGAACGCCGCGGATCCGTCGGTGCGGCGCACCGTGGTCGCCTACGACCCCCGCTGGGACCGCTCCGCGAAGTCGCTCGCGGCGGCCCTGCCCGGCAGCGAACTGCGTGAGGTCAGGGGGCAGGGGCCGACGCTGAAGGTGACCGTCGGCACGGACTTCCGCCAGGTGCGCCGGGTGCGGCCGCCGGACACCCGGCAGGGCGAGTCCGGCGTGGTGCGGGGCGACGAGGTGGGCTGCTCGTAACCGGGTGCCGTACGCGTGCGGTTCCGGTCAGTCCTCGAAGCCCTGCGCCGCCCGCTTCTCGCGCAGTTCCCTGATGGCCCGGCGGCGGGCCAGGCGGTGGGTGCGCCGGATCTGCGCCTCCTGGTAGCGGCGCTTGTCGCGCTCCGTCTCCGGGAACACCGGCGGGACGTGGCGGGGCTTGCCGTCGGCGTCCACCGCGGCGAACACCAGGTAGGCCGAGCCGACCTGGGTGGCCGGGGCCGACTCGTTCCAGCGTTCGGCCAGGACGCGCACGCCCACCTCCATCGAGGTGCGGCCGGTCCAGTTGACCTGCGCCTTGACGTGCACGAGGTCGCCCACGCGGACGGGTTCGAGGAACGCCATCTCGTCCATGGAGGCGGTGACGGCGGGACCGCCGCTGTGCCGGCCGGCCACCGCGCCGGCCGCGTCGTCGACCAGCTTCATGATCACACCACCGTGCACCGTCCCCAACAGGTTGGTGTCGCTGTGGGTCATGATGTGGCTGAGGGTGGTTCGGGAAGCGGAGGTGGGCTTACCCGGTATGTCCGGAGTGCTAGGTGTTTCCTGCTCCGGGGCGCTGGCCTGGTCTGTCATGGCCTCCACCTTATGCCGAACCCGCAGGCGCGGAATTTGTGTCGGATTGGCAACAGCCACGCTGTGATTTTCCGTCGAAGCTTGTAAGCCATATGGCCCCGACCTGCACACTGGGGCGCATGAATGATTGGCCCCAGGGATGGTCCGACGACAACCGCGGCACCGGGTACGGACGCGGCAGCGCGGGCCCGCAGCCCGAGAACGCCCGTGTGATGCGCCAGGTGCGGCGCGGCCCGGCGGCACCGCCCGGCGGGGGCCATCAGGCACCGCCGTACGGAGTTCCGCAGCAGCCGTCGTACGTCGACGGCCGCGGACACGACGGTCACAACGACTACGACAGCGGTTACAACACCGGCCAGGTCTACGGCAACCACGGCGGCCGCGGCCCCGGCGGGCCCGGCGACGGCTCGGGGATGTACGCGCCGCGCCCCGCCCCGGACTGGCGCCGCCGGATCAAGGTGACCTCCATCACCGTGGTGACCGTGCTGGTCGTCACGCTGGTCGGCACGTACTTCTGGGCGGACTCCAAGCTCAATCGCGACGTCGACCTGTCGAAGGTCATCGACCGTCCCGAGAAGGGCGAGGGCACCAACTACCTCATCGTCGGCTCCGACAGCCGCGAGGGCATGTCCGCCGAGGAGAAGAAGAAGCTGCACACCGGGTCCGCGGACGGCAAGCGCACGGACTCGATGATGCTTCTGCACACCGGTGACAACGGACCCACCCTGATCTCCCTGCCGCGTGACTCGGACGTGGAGATCCCGACCTTCGTCGGCTCCGAGTCCGGCAAGCGGTACGAGGGCACGGGCCGGCACGTGAAGCTCAACGCCGCCTACGCCGAGGACGGCCCGGAACTGCTGGTGCGCACCGTCGAGTTCAACACGGGCCTGCACATCGACCACTACGTCGAGATCGGTTTCGCCGGTTTCGCGAACATCGTGGACGCGGTCGGCGGTGTGGAGATGGACATCCCGCAGGACATCAAGGACACCAAGTCCGGCGCGGACTTCAAGAAGGGCAAGCAGACCCTGAACGGCGAGGAGGCCCTCGCCTTCGTCCGCACCCGGTACGCGCTCGCCGGCTCCGACCTGGACCGCACCAAGAACCAGCAGAAGTTCCTGTCCGCCCTGGCCAACCAGGTGGCGACGCCCGGCACGGTGCTGAACCCCTTCAAGCTCTACCCGACCATGGGCGCGGGCCTGGACTCCCTCGTCGTCGACAAGGACATGGGCCTGTTCGACCTGGCCGACATGTTCTGGGCGATGAAGGGTGTCAGCGGCGGCGACGGCAAGTCGATGAACATCCCGATCTCGGGCTCCTCGGGCGGCAACCTCGTCTGGGACGAGGCCAAGGTGAAGACGCTCGTCGAGCAGCTGAACAACGACGAGAAGGTCACGGTCTCGGGTGACTGACGCCGCAGCGGCCGGCTCCGGCGACGGACGGCCCTTCGACGTGGTGCTCTGCGACGTCGACAACGTGATCCGGTACTACGACGCCTCCAGGGTGACCGCCCTGGAGGCGGCGGCGGGCCTGGCCGAGGGCACCACGATGAAGGTGGCGTTCGCACCGGACGTCGATCTGCCGCTGATGCTGGGGCGGGCGACCCCGCGTGAGTGGGTCCGCTCGGTCGCCGCGGGGCTCGCCGGGCTGGTGCCCGAGGCCGTCGCGCTCGACCTCGGCGACGCCCTGGCGAACGCGCCGTTCCACGCCGACGAGAAGGTGGTGGCGCTGCTGCGCCGCGCGCGTGAGCACGTCCCGGTCGTCCTGCTGAGCAACGCCTCGGTGGCCCTGGAGGCCGATCTCG
Organism: Streptomyces cadmiisoli; assembly: GCF_003261055.1. Taxonomy (NCBI): domain Bacteria; kingdom Bacillati; phylum Actinomycetota; class Actinomycetes; order Kitasatosporales; family Streptomycetaceae; genus Streptomyces; species Streptomyces cadmiisoli. Next base: position 5,360,635 of record NZ_CP030073.1, on the reverse strand, counting down.
CGTCCCTCGGTCTGTCCGACCTCGCCGACGACGTCGTCAGCAGCGCCCGGGTCGGGCTCGCCAAACCGGATGCGCGCATCTTCCGGCTGGCGGCCGAGCGCGCGGGCGTCCCGCTCGACCGGTGCCTGTTCGTCGACGACACCGCGGAGAACGTGACGGCCGCCGCGGCGCTGGGCATGCGGGCGGTCCACTTCCGCTCACCGGACGACCTGGAACGGGCCCTCGCGCCGCTGTTCTGAGGGCCCTTCGCGCCAGGAGCCCCGTATCGCGCACGGGGCTCCCGACGGCACCGGGCCGGGTGTCACATGGTGGCGCCGGCCATCGAGCGGCAGCTCTCCGCGCAGCGGCGACACGCCTCCGCGCAGCGCATCATCTGCGCGTCGTCCGGCATCGACATACACGCCTCGGCGCACATCTCGCACGCCTTGGCGCACATCGCGCACATCTCGGCCGACATGGGCGAGCGGCGCATCATCATGTCGGCGCACATGCGGGTCATCTCGGAGCAGTCCATGAGCGCGCGCATGATCTGCATCTGGGCCTGGCCGCCCATCTGCATGCAGGAGCTCATGGTCTCCTCGCACACGGTGTGGCAGGACATGCACGCCTGGACGCAGTCCTGCATCGCCTTGCTCATCGGGGTCATGGTTCCGGGCTGGGTCATGGCTCCTCCTGGGGGGTGAGGGGGGTCCGGCGGACCCCGCGCCCTACCGTCGTACGCCTACCGACGGCGACCCGCCATCGCACCGACGGGAACAATCCGTGACGAACCGCCCGGGACCAAAGCCGCCGACAGGACGAAAGCCCCCGGATTCGCTCCGGGGGCTCACCGTCACTACGCCGAATGCCCACGGCACCGGCCACCGCCTCGGCTACGGCAGATTGCGCGCCATGACGATCCGCTGGACCTGGTTGGTGCCCTCGTAGATCTGCGTGATCTTGGCGTCGCGCATCATGCGCTCCACCGGGTAGTCGCGGGTGTAGCCGTAGCCGCCGAGGAGCTGGACGGCGTCGGTGGTGACCTCCATCGCGACGTCGGAGGCGAAGCACTTGGCGGCCGCGCCCTGGAAGGTGAGGTCGGCGTCGCCGCGCTCGGACTTGGCGGCGGCCGCGTAGGTCAGCTGGCGGGCGGCCTCGATCTTCATGGCCATGTCGGCGAGCATGAACTGGATGCCCTGGAAGTCGGCGATCGGCTTGCCGAACTGCTTGCGCTCCCGGACATAGCCCTTGGCGTAGTCGAGGGCGCCCTGGGCGATGCCGAGGGCCTGCGCCGCGATGGTGATACGGGTGTGGTCCAGGGTCTTCATCGCGGTGGCGAAGCCGGTGCCCTCCTCGCCGATCATGCGGTCGGCGGGGACGCGGACGTTGTCCAGATAGACCTCACGGGTCGGCGAGCCCTTGATGCCGAGCTTCTTCTCCGGGGCGCCGAAGGAGACGCCCTCGTCGGACTTCTCCACGACGAACGCCGAGATGCCCTTGGATCGCTTGGCCGGGTCGGTGACCGCCATCACCGTGTAGTAGTCGGAGACTCCGGCGTTGGTGATCCAGCGCTTCACGCCGTTGAGGACGTAGTGGTCGCCGTCGAGGACGGCCTTGGTCTTCATGCCGGCCGCGTCGGATCCCGCGTCGGGCTCGGACAGGCAGTACGAGAACATCGCGTCGCCCTTGGCGAGCGGGGCCATGTACCGCTTCTTCAGGTCCTCGGAACCGGACAGGAGCACCGGCAGGGAGCCCAGCTTGTTCACCGCCGGGATCAGGGAGGAGGACGCGCACACGCGGGCCACCTCCTCGATCACGATCACGGTGGCCAGGGCGTCGGCGCCCGCGCCGCCGTACTCCTCGGGCACGTGCACCGCGTGCAGGTCGTTGGCGACCAGCGCCTCCAGCGCCTCCTGCGGGAAGCGGGCCTCCTCGTCCACGACGGCGGCGTACGGCGCGATCTTCGCCTCGGCCAGCGAACGGACGGCGTCACGGAGCATGTCGTGCTCCTCGGACGGGCGGTACAGGTCGAAATCAGCCGATCCGGCCAAGGTCTCTCACGCTCCAAGGACGCTGCGATGATGACGCTAACTACCGTTAAGTAACCCAAATTTTAGAGGGCCGCCCACGCCAGGGGTACGTGAGCTTGGCGACAGCCGGGAATCTGCCCGATGAGGAGGCGGAATCCGTCCCTACTATGCTCGGGCTGCGCATCCGCAACGTAAACCCCCTGGAGCTTCCATGGCCCTCAAGATCACCGTGATCGGTACCGGTTATCTCGGCGCCACGCACGCCGCGGCCATGGCCGAACTCGGCTTCGAGGTGCTCGGACTCGACGTGGTCCCCGAGAAGATCGAGATGCTCCGCCGCGGCGAGGTCCCGATGTACGAGCCCGGCCTGGAGGAGCTGCTGCGCAAGCACGTCGCCGGGATCGCGGGATCGACCGGCCGGCTGCGGTTCACCACCGACTACGCAGAGGTCGCCGCGTTCGGCGATGTGCACTTCGTGTGCGTCAACACCCCGCAGAAGCACGGCGAGTACGCCTGCGACATGTCGTACGTCGACGCCGCCTTCGCCTCCCTCGCCCCGCACCTGACCGGCCCCGCCCTGGTGGTCGGCAAGTCGACGGTGCCCGTCGGCTCCGCGGACCGCCTGGCCGCCTACCTGGCCGAGCACGCCCCGGCCGGCGCGGACGCCGAACTGGCCTGGAACCCGGAGTTCCTGCGCGAGGGCTTCGCCGTGCAGGACACCCTGCACCCGGACCGGATCGTGGTCGGTGTGGCCGGTGAGCGCGCCGAGAAGCTGCTGCGCGAGGTGTACGCGACGCCGGTCAACGACGGCTCCCCCTTCGTCGTCACCGACTTCCCGACCGCCGAGCTGGTGAAGACCTCCGCGAACTCCTTCCTGGCCACGAAGATCTCGTTCATCAATGCCATGGCCGAGGTCTGCGAGGCCGCCGGCGGCGACGTCGCCCGGCTCGCCGAGGCGATCGGCTACGACGACCGGATCGGCAAGAAGTTCCTGCGGGCCGGCATCGGCTTCGGCGGCGGATGCCTGCCGAAGGACATCCGGGCGTTCATGGCCCGGGCCGGCGAGCTGGGCGCCGACCAGGCGCTGACGTTCCTGCGCGAGATCGACTCGATCAACATGCGCCGCCGCGGCCAGATGGTCGAGATGGCCCGCGAGGCACTGGGCGGCGGGCCCTTCCTGGGCAAGCGCGTCGCCGTGCTCGGCGCGACCTTCAAGCCGGACTCCGACGACGTCCGCGACTCGCCCGCCCTGAACGTCGCCGGCCAGATCCACCTCCAGGGCGGCCAGGTGACGGTGTACGACCCGAAGGGCATGGCCAATGCCCGCCGCCTCTTCCCGACGCTGGGCTACGCCGACACCGCGCGGGCCGCGGTGCAGGGCGCGGACGTCGTACTGCACCTGACCGAGTGGCGGGAGTTCCGCGAGCTGGACCCGGCGGAGCTGGGCGAGACCGTGACGTCCCGCGTCATCCTGGACGGCCGCAACGCCCTCGACCCGCAGGTGTGGCGGCGGGCCGGCTGGACGTACCGGGCGATGGGCCGCCCGAGGGCCTGAGCGCGCCGGGTGCGACCCGGACCCGCCGCGCGGGACGGGTGACGCCGGTTCGGCCGAGGCTCAGTCGGCCGAACCGGCGTCTGCACGCATTCTGCACCACGCCCCGCCGCCTCACGCCCGCTTCCCCCGGTACCGGCGCATCTTCACGCGCGCCCCGCACACCGACATCGAGCACCAGCGGCCGCGTCCGGCCGGGCTGCGGTCGTAGTACGCCCAGTGGCACTCGGGCAGTTCACAGGCCTTGAGCCGCTGCCAGGTGCCCGCCGTCAGCGCCTCCGCGACGGCCGCCGCGACCCGCGCCGCCAGGGTGCCCGGCCCGGCCGGCACGAGGCGCGCGGAGCCGTCCCGCGCGTCCACGGACACATACAGCGGCACGCGGGCCAGCAGCTCGCCGAGCGGGGTCACGGTGCGGTGCGGGGGGTGCCCGGCGTGGGCGAGACAGGTGGCCCGCAGGGACTCGCGCAGCTCGCGGACGTCCGCCAGGTCCCGTTCCGCGACGCCGAAGGGCGCCCGGCCCTCCGCGGTGTCGAGAGCGTCCCGGCCGGACTCCAGGTCGACCGTGTTGACCAGGGCCTCCACCAGGGCGAGGCCGCCGGGGGCGGGCAGTCTCTCGTTCATGGTTGCGACGTTACCTCCAGTACGGGAGCATGGGGTAACGGTTACCTGTTGGCCGCATCCACAGGTAACGGGCGAACAGCGGCATGGAAGCGACTAGGAGGAGTCATGGCTCTGGCAACACTGGGCGCCGTCGTCCTGGACTGTCCCGACCCCCGCGCGCTGGCCGGTTTCTACGCCGAGGTGCTCGGCGGCACCGTCGAGGGCGAGGGCGACTGGGTGGACCTGAAGGTGCCCGGCGGACAGCCGCTGGCGTTCCAGGCCGCCCCCGGATTCGCGGCACCGGGGTGGCCCTCCGCCGCGGACTCGCAGCAGTTCCACCTCGATCTGGCGGTGGAGGATCTCGACGCGGCCGAGGCGGCGGTGCTCGCGCTCGGCGCGCGGGTGCTGGACGCCGAGGACCGCTCGCGGAACTGGCGTGTCTACGCGGATCCGGCGGGCCACCCGTTCTGCCTGTGCGCCTGCTGACCCGCAAGGAGCCCGCGGTGGCGGGGGCGTGTCCGCGCGGGACCGGTCAGCCGTCCAGATCGGCGATCCGCGCCGTGGACGACACACCGCGTTCCCGCGCCGCCCGCGCGGCGAAGTCGGCGGTGCGCAGGACTCTTTGGGCGTTGCCCCAGGTCAGCAGTGCCAGATCGACTTCGCTCCAGCCGCGGCGCAGCAGTTCGGCGATCAGACGCGGGTAGCAGGACGCGTCGGCCAACTCCCTCGGGTGCGCGCAGCCGGCGTCGTACGTGCCGGACAGGCCGACGCTCTCCGGCCCGGCGACGACCCGCACATGATCGAGGTGGTCGGCGACGTCGCGGACCGTCGAACCGGTCTGCTCGGCGGTCAGCGGCACCATGCACAGGCCCTTGGCCGCGCCGAGCCCGGCCAGCAGGTCGTCGGGGAGGTTCGCCGGGTGGGGGCGCAGGGCGCGGGCGCCGGAGCGGGTGCACAGGACCGGGGCCTTGGAGGCGGCGAGCACCCGGTGGACCGTCAGCTCGGAGGCACCGGAGAGGTCGGCGAGTACACCGAGCCGGTTCATCTCCCGCACGACCTCCTCGCCGAACCGCGTCAGCCCGTCCTCACCGGCCCATGAGGTGCCGGCGAGGGTGAGGACGCGCAGGCCGAGGGTGTGCAGCAGCCGCAGGACGGCGACCGAGTCGTCGATCGCGGCGGCGGTGGCGGGGCCGAGGACCACGGCGGTGCGACCGCAGTTGCGGGCGTCTATGACCTGCCCGGCGGTGCGGGCCAGCCGCAGCCCCTCGGGATGGTTCCTGATCACGGCCCGCACCAGGTCCAGCTGCTCCAGGGTCGCGCCGAGTGCCCGGTCCGAGGTCGGCCCGTCGGGCAGGTGCAGCGAGCAGAACAGCACCCCGACATGGCCCCGGCGCATCCGCGGCACATCCGTGTCGACGGCGCTCTCGCCCAGTTCCAGGTCGTACCAGGGCAGATGCCGCAGCGCCCGGGGCAGTCCGCTGTAGCCGTCGGCCACGGGGTGGACGGCGAGCAGGGCGTGGGCCCGCTCCAGAGGGGCGGCGTCGGGGTCGGTGACGGGCGCGTACAGCTCGGGCGGGAGCGGCGCGTCCAGCGACAGGGCGTCCGGCGCGCCTATCCGAGCGGGGGTGTCCAGGTCGTCCTGGAGATCTGCCATGGCGGGCTCCGTACGTGCGCGGGCGATCGCTGTACGGTCACCGTCGCACGGGCCACGGCGGGGCTTCCTGGTGGACGCGGCGTTCGGGGGAGGCCGGTCGGAGACCGGCGCCCGAGGCCGGGGGTGGGGTGGCCGGTGCGGCCACCCCGCCCCCCGGCGCTCAGCCGTCCAGCTGCTCCAGGGTCGCGTTCGACGCGGCGCGCGTCACCCGGAGGTCACGGGCCACGTCCTCGGCCGCGCCCAGCACCCGCACCGCGTTCTGCCAGGTCAGCTTGGCCAGGTCGGACTTCGACCAGCCGCGCTCGAGGAGTTCCGCGATCAGGCGGGGGTAGCCGGAGACGTCGCTCAGACCGTCCGGTGTGAAGGCCGTGCCGTCGTAGTCGCCGCCGATGCCGAGGTGGTCGATGCCGGCCACCTCGCGCATGTGGTCCAGGTGGTCGGCGACGGTCGCCACCGTGGCCACCGGGCGCGGGTTGCTCTCCTCGAAGGCGCGGTGCACCTTCATCGCCTCGGCGGTGGTGTCGAGGTGGTGGAAGCCGTGCGCGCGCATGTTCTCGTCGGCGGCCACCGTCCAGTCGACGGCCGCCTGGAGGACGAACTTCGGCACGAACGTCACCATCGCCATGCCGCCGTTCGCGGGCAGGCGCTCCAGGACGTCGTCCGGGATGTTGCGGGGATGGTCGCAGACCGCCCGCGACGAGGAGTGGGAGAAGATCACCGGGGCGGCCGAGGTGTCCAGCGCGTCCCGCATCGTCGTGGCCGCGACATGGGAGAGGTCGACGAGCATGCCCTCGCGGTTCATCTCCCGCACCACCGCACGGCCGAAGGCCGACAGTCCGCCGGCCCGGGGCTCGTCCGTCGCGGAGTCCGCCCACGGCACGTTGTCGTTGTGGGTGAGCGTCAGATAGCGGACGCCGAGCGCGTACAACCCGCGCAGGGTGCCGAGGGAGCTGGCGATGGAGTGGCCGCCCTCGGCGCCCATCAGCGACGCGATACGGCCCTCGGCGCGCGCCGCCACCAGGTCGGCCGCGGTCAGCGCGGGCGCCAGGTCCCGCGGGTGACGGTCGATCAGCTGCCGGACGCAGTCGATCTGTTCCAGCGTCGCCGACACCGGGTCGGGCAGGTCCGCGCGGACGTACACCGACCAGTACTGGGCGCCCACCCCGCCCTCGCGCAGCCGCGGGATGTCGGTGTGCAGATGGCCGTCCTGGCGGACGGCGACGTCCCGGGCTTCGAGGTCGTAGCGGACCTGCTCGCGCAGTGCCCACGGCAGGTCGTTGTGTCCGTCGACCACGGGGAACTCGCGCAGCAGTTCCCTGGCTTCGTCCAGCCTGTTCATCGCTTCCCCCCTACTTGCCGAAGCCGAAACCGGCCGCCGCGCCGTCGACCTTGGCGCGCAGACGCTTGCCCTTCTCGGTGGCCTGGTCGTTCAGTTCCTGCTGGAAATCCCGCATGCGGCCGAGGAGTTCTTCGTCGTGGGCGGCGAGGATGCGGGCCGCCAGCAGACCGGCGTTGCGCGCCCCGGCGACCGAGACGGTGGCCACGGGCACGCCGGCCGGCATCTGCACGATCGACAGCAGGGAGTCCATGCCGTCGAGGTACTTCAGCGGCACGGGCACACCGATGACCGGCAGCGGGGTGACCGAGGCGAGCATGCCGGGCAGGTGCGCGGCGCCGCCGGCACCCGCGATGATCACCTTCAGTCCGCGGTCGGCCGCCTGCTCGCCGTACGCGACCATCTCGCGCGGCATGCGGTGGGCGGAGACGACGTCGACCTCGTAGCCGATCTCGAACTCGTCCAGGGCCTTGGCGGCGGCCTCCATGACGGGCCAGTCCGAGTCCGACCCCATGACGATGCCAACAACAGGGCTCATTCGGTGATGGTGCCTCTCAGGTAGCCGGCAGCGTGACGGGCGCGCTCCAGCACGTCGTCCAGGTCGTCGCCGTAAGTGTTGACGTGGCCCACCTTGCGGCCGGGCTTCACGTCCTTTCCGTACATGTGGATCTTCAGCTGGGGGTCGCGGGCCATGCAGTGCAGATACGCGGAGTACATGTCCGGGTAGTCGCCGCCGAGGACGTTGACCATCACCGTCCACGGGGCGCGCGGGCGGGGGTCGCCGAGCGGGAGGTCCAGCACGGCCCGGACGTGGTTGGCGAACTGCGACGTGATGGCGCCGTCCTGCGTCCAGTGGCCCGAGTTGTGCGGGCGCATCGCCAGTTCGTTGACGAGGATGCGGCCGTCGCGGGTCTGGAACAGCTCGACGGCGAGATGGCCGACGACACCCAGTTCCTTGGCGATCCTGAGGGCCATCTCCTCGGCCTTCAGCGCCAGCGTCTCCGGCAGCTCGGGCGCCGGGGCGATCACCGTGTCGCACACGCCGTCGACCTGCCGGGACTCGACCACCGGGTAGGCGACCGCCTGGCCGTGCGGGGAGCGGACGACGTTCGCCGCGAGTTCGCGCACGAAGTCGACCTTCTCCTCCGCCAGCACCGGAACGCCCGCCCTGAAGGGGGCCTCGGCCTCCTCGGCGGAGCGGACCACCCACACGCCCTTGCCGTCGTAGCCGCCGCGGACGGTCTTCAGGACGACGGGGAAACCGTCGCCCTCGGCGGCGAAGGCCGCCACGTCCCGCGGATCGGACACGATGCGGTGCCGCGGGCAGGGCACGCCGATCGCGTCGAGCCGTGCGCGCATCACACCCTTGTCCTGGGCGTGCACGAGCGCCTCCGGGCCGGGGCGCACGGGGATGCCGTCCGCCTCCAGGGCCCGCAGGTGCTCGGTGGGCACGTGCTCGTGGTCGAAGGTGATCACGTCACAGCCGCGCGCGAAGTCACGCAGCGTGTCGAGATCGCGATAATCGCCGATCACGACTTCGCTCACGACCTGCGCGGCGGAATCCTGTGGGGTGTCACTGAGGAGCTTGAACTTGATGCCCAGCGGGATGCCTGCTTCGTGTGTCATACGAGCGAGCTGGCCCCCGCCGACCATGCCGACTACCGGGAACGTCACGCCTCCAGGGTATCGGCCGCGCCAGGTCGGCCGGATTCCGCCCTTTCCGCACCGGTTCCGGGCCCACCGGCGGCCCCTCCGTCCGGACGTGACCTCATCCACAAGCGATCACCGAAGGGGGGTGGTTAGCATGGCCGGGTTGACCACACCGACGGACGGGGGCCTGCACGACCATGGGACATGGTTCTTCGGCACCCCCCACGACGTCGCGCGGCGGGCTGCGCGGGCGGATGGAACAGCTGGTGCGCGAGGTCGCCAAGTTCGGCGCCGTCGGTGGCGCGGGGCTCCTCGTCAACCTTCTCGTGTTCAACCTGGTACGGCACGTGACCGACCTCCAGGTGGTGCGGGCCAGCGTGATCGCCACGGTGGTGGCCATCGCCTTCAACTACGTCGGCTTCCGCTACTTCACCTACCGTGACCGCGACAAGAGCGGCCGCACCCGGGAGCTGACGCTGTTCCTGCTGTTCAGCGCCGTCGGCCTGGTGATCGAGAACGGCGTGCTCTACACCGCGACGTACGGCTTCGGCTGGGACAGCCCGCTGCAGAGCAACGTCTTCAAGTTCCTCGGCATCGGCATAGCGACGCTGTTCCGCTTCTGGTCGTACCGCACCTGGGTGTTCCGGGCGCTTCCGGCCCGCGAGGCGGTGGCCGACGCCGAATCGTTCCTGACGGCCGAAGGAACCCGCGCTCCCCAGCGCGCCCGCGCCTAGGACGGCTCCCGGCCCGCCCCGAGGGCCTGCCGCGCCCTGGTGCCGCGGCGAGCGCTAGCGGACCGTGTCGTCCCCGTCGCCCTTCTTCTTCACCGGCGTCCGGGACAGGAAGAGGCCGAACACCGCCGGCTGGGCCTGGAGCATCTCCAGACGGCCGCCGTCGGCCTCCGCGAGGTCCCGGGCCACGGCCAGGCCGATGCCCGTGGAGTTGCGTCCGCTGATGGTCCGCTCGAAGATCCGCGCGCCCAGGTCGGCCGGGACGCCGGGGCCCTCGTCGGTCACCTCGATGACGGCCTGGTTGCCGGTGACCCGGGTGCGCAGCGCGACGGTGCCGCCGCCGTGCATGAGCGAGTTCTCGATCAGCGCGGCCAGTACCTGGGCGACCGCGCCGGGGGTGCCGACCGCCTGGAGGTGCCGTTTGCCGGAGCTGACGATGGCGCGGCCGGAGCTGCGGTAGGCGGGCCGCCACTCGGCGAGCTGCTGCTGGATGACCTCGTCGAGGTCGAAGGTGACCGCGGAGCCGGTACGCGGGTCGCGGGAGTTCGTCAGCAGCCGTTCGACGACGTCCGTGAGCCGTTCCACCTGGGTGAGCGCGATGGTCGCCTCGTCCTTCACGGTCTCCGGGTCGTCGGTGAGGGTGATCTCCTCCAGCCGCATGGACAGCGCCGTGAGCGGGGTGCGCAGCTGGTGGGAGGCGTCCGCGGCCAGCCGGCGCTCCGCGGTGAGCATGCGGGCGATGCGCTCGGCGGAGTTGTCGAGGACGTCGGCGACACGGTCCAGCTCCGGGACGCCGTACCGCTTGCGACGGGGCCGCGGGTCGCCGGAGCCGAGCCGTTCGGCGGTCTCCGCGAGGTCGGTGAGGGGTGAGGCGAGGCGGTCTGCCTGGCGCAGGGCGAGCAGCACCGCCGCGATCACGGCGAGCAGCGCCACCGCCCCGATGATCAGCAGGGTGCGGCCGACCTCCTGGGTGACGGCCGAGCGCGGCTCCTGGACGGTGACCGTCTCGCCCTCCTCGCCGGTGCGGGTGGCCTCGATGACCTCGCCCGACGGTTTCTGCCCGACCTCGATCGGCCGCTCGCCGGGGATGCGGACGACCGCGTAGCGGTCCTCGCCGACCTGGTCGGCGAGGATCTCGGAGGTGATCTGCTCGGCCCCGAGGATCCGGCTGTCCACGATGCTCGCGAGCCGCACCGCCTCGGACTCCACCCGTTCCTGGGCGCTGGTGCTGATGGTCCGGGTCTCGACCACGACGAGGGAGACCCCGAAGACAGCGATCACCACGAGCACCACGGCCAGCGTGGACTGGATCAGTCGACGGCGCATTTTCTTACTTACTCGTAGGGAAACGGTGGCCCGGCCCGCGAGGGCGGCTGTGCCTCAGCTCTTCTCGAAACGGAAGCCCACACCGCGCACGGTCGCGATGTACCGGGGGTTCGCGGCGTCGTCGCCCAGCTTCTTGCGCAGCCAGGAGATGTGCATGTCGAGCGTCTTGGTCGACGACCACCAGGTGGTGTCCCAGACCTCCCGCATCAGCTGGTCGCGGGTGACGACCCGGCCGGCGTCCCGCACCAGGACCCGCAGCAGATCGAACTCCTTGGCCGTGAGCTGGAGCTCCTCGTCACCCATCCAGGCGCGGTGCGACTCCACGTCGATGCGCACGCCGTGCGTGGCGGGCGGCTGCTGGGGCTCGGCCGCGCCGCGCCGCAGCAGGGCCCGGACCCGGGCGAGCAGCTCGGCGAGCCGGAAGGGCTTGGTGACGTAGTCGTCGGCGCCCGCGTCCAGGCCGACGACGGTGTCCACCTCGTCGGCGCGCGCGGTCAGGATCAGGATCGGCACGGTGTGACCCTCGGCACGCAGCCGGCGGGCCACCTCCAGGCCGTCCATGCCCGGCAGGCCGAGGTCCAGGACGACCAGATCGACGCCGCCCTGCAGTCCCGCGTCGAGCGCGGTGGGGCCGTCCTCACGTACCTCGACCTCGTAGCCTTCGCGGCGCAGCGCGCGTGCCAGCGGCTCCGAGATGGACGCGTCGTCCTCGGCGAGCAGTACACGAGTCATGTGCCGATGGTAGTCCGCCGGTGCCGCGAGCCGGGGTGAGACGGCGGAGCCGGGATTCTTACCTGTGAACCCTTGGTACGGACCTATATCTGTGGGGTGCGATCCTGGGAAGGACCTTCGAAGGTACGCCTGGGGTTCCCGCGACACCTGTGATCCGTCTCTCAAGTCGTTTCAAATCCGGCAGTGTCCTGCCGTATGGTGATGGGACGCCTGTAGTACCACAGGGACCTTTGGCGCCGCTTTGACGCCGAGGGTCTCTTTTGTGTGCGGGCCGGCTTCGGTCGGCCCGAAGGAATGACCTGTGGCCGGGCCTCGCGCGCAGCGCCGCGCGTGGGGCGTGGATCCCGGTGGCCGCCGTCTCTCGCTCCGTGGCGGAGCAAACTCCCCGTGGGCGTGGGGTGGACGGCCGAACCGCCGGTGCCGGCCGTCCCCCCACCGGGCGCGCATCGCTCTTGGAGCGCGTCCCGACGAGCAAGGATCGACCATGGCGTCCAGCCTGACGAAGGACTCGGTCTCCCCGGGAAGCCCCGGGTCCGAGCGGACCTTCTTCGGCCACCCCCGCGGACTGGCCACTCTCTTCATGACCGAGATGTGGGAGCGGTTCTCCTACTACGGCATGAGGGCTCTGCTCCCGCTGTACCTCGTCGCGCCGGGCGGCCTGCATCTCGACGCGGCCACCGCGACCGCGATCTACTCCGTGTACGTGTCGCTGGTGTACCTGCTCGCCCTGCCGGGCGGCTGGTTCGGTGACCGGGTCTGGGGTCCGCGCAAGACCGTCGCCGTGGCCGGCGCGGTGATCATGCTGGGCCACCTCACGCTGGCGCTGCCCGCCTCCGGCACCTTCTACGGGGGCCTCGGCCTGGTCGCGATCGGCTCGGGCCTGCTGAAGGCCAACATCTCCACCATGGTCGGCCAGCTCTACGACGGCCCGGACGACCCGCGCCGCGACGGCGGCTTCACCGTGTTCTACATGGGCATCAACCTGGGTGCCTTCGCCGCTCCGCTGGTCATCGGCACCATCGGCGAGAACGTCGACTGGCACCTCGGCTTCGCGCTCGCCGCGCTCGGCATGGCGCTGGGTCTGGCCCAGTTCCTGCTCGGCGGCCGTCACCTCGCCCCGGCCTCCAGCACGGTCCCGAAGCCGCTGTCCGCTGCCGAGAAGTACACGACGCTGCGCAAGTCCGCCGTCTGGGCGGGCATCGCCGTCGTCTTCTACGCGATCGTCGGCTTCTCCGGCAGCTACACCCTGAACTGGATCCTGGTCCCGCTGACCCTGCTCGGTGTGATCATCCCCGTCATGGTGCTGACCCGGATCAAGCGGGACCGGGAGCTGGACCGCGCCGAGCAGTCGAAGATGTCCGCGTACATCTGGTTCTTCGTCGCCGCGGCCGTCTTCTGGATGATCTACGACCAGGGGGGCTCGACCCTGTCCCTCTTCGCCGACTCCTCGGCCGAGAACAGCGTCTTCGGCTGGGAGTTCCCGGTCTCCTGGTACCAGTCGGTCAACCCCGTCCTGATCATGGCCCTGGCCCCGGTCTTCGCCTGGTTCTGGCTGGCGCTGAACCGGCGCGGCAAGGAGCCGAGCACGATCGTGAAGTTCGGCTCGGGTCTGGTCCTGGTCGGCACCTCCTTCTTCCTCTTCCTGGCCCCGCTGTCGATCGCCGAGGGCGGTCACAAGGCGGCCGCGATGTGGCTGGTGGCGATCTACTTCACGCAGACCGTCGGTGAGCTGCTGCTCTCCCCGGTCGGCCTGTCGGTGACCACGAAGATGGCGCCCGCGAAGTACGCCTCGCAGATGATGGGTGTCTGGTTCCTGGCGGTCACCGCCGGTGACGCGACCACCGGTCTGCTGTCCATCGCCGGCGTCGACCTGAACAAGTCGGGTGTCGTCGCCCTGGAGGCCACGCTCGCCGTGCTCGCCGGTGTCGCGGTCTGGATGTACCGCAACAAGGTCAAGCAGCTGATGGGCGACGTCCGCTGAGACGCCGCCGCCCGGCAGCCGGAGGGCCACCGCACCCACGTGGGTGCGGTGGCCCTCCGCCGTTCACCCGCGCGCGGTACGGCGCACCGCCGCGGCGGGCCGCCTCGGGGCGGCGCGTGGTCCCGGCGGGCCGCTCAGTGCGGGCGCCGCCCGGGCAGGAACGTGAACACCGCGGCGCCCAGCAGCACCGCCGTCCCGGCGACGAGGCCGAGGGCCTTCAGGCCGCCGTCGTCCGCGGCGCCGGTCTCGGCCAGCCCGCCGCCCGCGTCCGAGCCGCCGGAGGCCGCTCCGCCGGAGGCCGAGCCCCCGCCGCCCGAGGCGCCGCCCGCCTGCTCGGTGGTGTCCAGGGTCAGCGAGACCTCGGACTTCGCCGGGGTGCAGGTCGTGGTCGTGCCCAGCGCCTCGACCGTCAGGACACCCGGGGACAGCGTGGACTCACCGCTCGCGCCCGGCTTGTAGGTGCCCGTCAGGTCGGGGATCTCGATCGGGTCGCCCGACGCGATGGGCTCGGCGTTGGTGGGGCCCTCCACATGGACCGTGCCGGTGTCGGCGCCGCCCAGGACCACCTCCATCGACGGCTTGACCGAGTCCGCCGGGATGTCGGCGGGGCTGTCCATCACCGACTCCTCGAACCGCACGGTGAGATCGAAACTCCCGCCGTCCTTGCGGGCGTCGATCTGCACCGGCGAGGTGGCCTCCTTGTCACCGATGGGCGTCTTGCACTCGTAGGGCACCTGGACCTCCTTGCCGGTGAAGTCCGTCTGCCCGCCGCCCCCGCCACCGGAGCCGCCGTTGTCGCCTCCCCCGCTCCCGGTCGGGGTGGGGGCCGGTGTGCCGGACGGCGGATCGGAGGCGGTGTCCGTGGGATCGGGCGTGGGTCCGCCGGTACCGCCGCCCCCCGCGGCCACGTCGATGGTCGCGGCCGGCCGCACGGCCTCCTCGGGGGTGCACTCGGTGTCCGTGGACATGGCGTTGATGGTGTACGCGTCGGGGGTCAGCGTCACCTCGCCGGGCGTCGTCAGCTTCAGCGTGCCCTTCATCTCGGAGAGCACCATGGCGGCGCCCTTGGGGATGGGCGGGTTCTCCCGGGGCCCTTGCAGGGCGATGTCCGCGACCTGCGCGCCGGCCGCCTTGAGGGTCCCGCTGGGCTGGACCGAGTTCTCCGGGAGGTCGACGATGTCGGGGTTCTTGGAGGCCGCCTCGACGAACGTCCAGACCACCTCGACATCGTCACCCACCTTCGCAGTGGCGGGCGCGGTGATGTCCACCGTCGTGGTGCCCTGCACGGGCGGCAGACCGGATATCGCGGGCGGGACGCACTCCGTCCGGTACGACACCTCCGCGGCCTGCGCGGGCCCCGCGGCCACGCCGAGCAGGGCGCCCGCGCCGCCGAGCAGCAGGGCGAGGCCGGCGGCGGCCGTTCTGCGCCGGCCGTCGGGTCCGCCGGCCGGTGTGACTCTCCTTGGCGTACTCACGTGGGTCCCTTCCTGAGCGGAGTCGTAGGACTCGTCGGACTGTCGTCGTGCGGTGCGGAGAGCCGACAGGCCGTGCCCGGACCGGAGTCCGGGGTGAACCACGGCAGGGTCGAGTTCGATTCGGGCGGATCCTGGCGGGGTGTCAGCCCCGGCAGCCGCAGGGCGAGTTCGGGCAGCCGCAGGCCGCGGTGGCGGGCGCCGCCCGGACGGGGCGGGCGGACCCGGTCGACCACGGCCATCCCGGCGCGGAACACGGCGGCCGGTACGACCAGGCAGACCAGGAGCCAGAACAGCGTCACGCCCCACGGCCGGCCCACGCCCCAGGGCTGCTCGGCGAGCACCTTGCCGCCGTACTTCAGCGAGACGGTGTAGTCGCCGTGCGCCCCGGCCGCGAGCTCCACCGGCAGGCTGATCCGGGCCCTTTTGCCGGGTTCGACGGTGCCCCGCCACTGCTGTTCCTGCCACTGCGGGGCGAACACGCCGTGCGACGTGCCGATCTGGAAGACGGGATTCTTGACGGCCGAGGTGCCGACATTGCCGACGGTGAAGACGAAGGTGCGGGTGGGCGGCGCGCCGAACCAGGTGAGCAGGCCGCCGGAGCCGTCGAGCCGGGTGTCGTCGAGCACCGACAGCCGGCCGCCGGCCGCTTCGGCGGGCAGCGGTTCGACGCTGTGCCCGGCGACCTGGAAGACGGCGTCGGCCTGCGCCTCGGCCCCGGTCACCGTGGCGACGTGCACCACGCACGGGCACGGCACCGGCGGCTCGGCGACCGGCAGCGTCCTGCGGAACCGGCCCTCGGCGTCGGTGGTGACGGCCCGGCCGTCGGCGTTGGCACAGGAGTTGGTGCCGCCGATCACGCCCCGGGAGGGCACCGACCGACCGCAGATCAGGATCATCAGCAGCGCCCGTTCCCGCCATCCGCTGCCGGTCACGGTGATCGAGCCGCCGGTGCCCGCCTGCGCCTTCGACAGTTTCACGGCGGGCCCCTCGGCGGCGGACGCGGCCGGGGCGGCCACGAGCGGCCCGAGCAGCAGCGCCAGCGCCGCGAACAGCACCGCGATCCGGGTCCTCATGGCGCCACTCCCGTCAACTCGACCTGGTCGGACCGGTGTTCCCCGGCCGTGTCCGGCATGCGGCGCACCCGGCGCCGGCGACGTCGCAGTACGACCGCCGCGCCCGCGGCGGCGGTCAGCGCGCCCGCGAGCGGGCCCCACGGCACGAACCGGGCCGAGGCCGACGCCGTGTCACGTACCCCGCCGGCCGCGGTCACCGTCAGCCGGACGTCCACCGCGTCCAGGGCGGGGCGGCCGGGCCACGGTTCGTGCAGTCGCACCCGGCGGCCCGGCGGCAGTTCGGCGGACAGGGTGCGCGGGCCCCGGTCGAGCACGGTGCCGAACAGGCCGTCGGCCCGTACGGCGAGGGTCGGTACGAGCGTGGTGGTACCGCGGTTGACCAGGTCGTACGTGATGCGGTCGCCCCGTACGACGACGCGTTCGAGCGTCAGCGCGGACAGTGTCGGCCCGCCGGCGCGCAGCCGCAGCGGGACGGACCGGGAGCGACCGTCGCCGTCGCGTACGACGACGGAGCCCGCGTGGTCGCCGGGCGGCGCGCCCTCGGGCACGGTCACGGTGAACGGGATGTCCGCCCGGGTGCGGGCGGGCACCCGCACCTCGGCGTCGGCGAAGGCGATCGGCGGGCCGGTGCCGCGCAGCCGCACGGTGACCGGGTGCCCGGCGCGGTTGGTCACGGACACCGCGTCCTGGAGCGCGGTGCCGGGCGGGCCCTCCGCGTAGAAGGCGGGGCGGTGGCCGCCGGCGGGCGCGACGGACCAGCCGTCGGCCGCGGCGGCCGCCGGGGCACCGCCCAGCAGGACGGTCCCGGCGCACAGCAGGACGGACGCGCAACGGTACGGGGCCCGGCGGGCGTACGACATCGGCGGCTCCGGCGGTCGGGCTGCGGCGGGGTCAGCGGCGTACGCGCGCCGTCTGGTTCCGGCGGGTCAGCCACAGCGCGCCCGCGGCACCCGCGAGCAGGACCGTGCCGCCGAGGGTGCCGAGGGCGATCGCGGAGTCCTCGGGGCCGGTCTGCGGGAGTTCGGCCCCGGAGCCGCCGCCGCTTCGGGAACCGGTCGAACCGCCGCCCGCCGCCGTGACGTCGAGGGTCAGGGCCGGTCCGGGGTCGTTGCTCGGGGTGCAGGTGGTGGTGGTGCCCAGCGCCTTGATGGTGAGCACGCCCGCCGTGAAGGTGACCTTGCCGGACTTCTTCGGGGTGTACGTGCCGGACAGGTCGTTGATCTTGATCGGGGTGTCGGCGGGGATCGCGGCCTGGTTGGCCGGGCCGGTGACGTTCACCGTGCCGCTGTCGGCGCCGCCGAGTTCGATGGTGGCGCTCGGCTTCATCGCGCCCTTGCCGAGTTCGACCGGGCTGGACGACACGCCCTTCTGCCAGGACATGGTGAGCTTGTAACCGGCCCCGCTCTTCTCACCCTTGATGTCGATCGGCGAGACGGCGCTCTTGTCGCCGATCGGTGTCTTGCACTGGTAGTCGACGTCGACGACCTCGGCACGGGCCGTCGGGGCGGCGAGCAGCACCACCGAGCCGGCCAGGGCCGCGGCGGACGCGAGCGCTGTGGTTCGTTTCCGGTACGACACGGTCGACATCGGCGTCATCGCCTCCTGATTCCTGACGGCACATCAGATGGGCCGTCAAGGTACGCCCGGGGGCCGGAGGAAGGAAGACGCGGTGCACCCCGGAGTTGTGACGATCCGGCGTGCGTGCGGTGATGTCCGCGGAAGGGTTCGAACCCCGGGTAACCCCAGGCGGGTGTCGCGCGTCCCGGGCCGTGCCGGGCGGGTGTCGCGTCCCGGGCGGCGACGGCCGGGTGCTACGCGGGCGCGCCCAGCTCGGCCCAGACGCGCTTTCCGCCGACACCGGGGGTGCGCACGACGCCCCAGTCCAGGCACAGGCGCTGGACGATGAACATGCCGTGGCCGCCGGGGCGGCCGGCGCGGTGCGGGGTGCGGGGTGCGGGCTGGCCGGTACCGCGGTCGGAGACCTCGATCCGGATCACCTTGTTGTCACAGGAGATCCACAGCTCGTCCGGCCCCTCGGCGTGCAGACAGGCGTTGGTGACCAGCTCGGACACGACGAGCAGCACGTCCTCGGCGGCGGCTCGCCGGTCCGCGGAGGAAGCCGGCAGCCAGCCCCACGCGTACAGCGCCTGACGGGCGAAGTCGCGGGCCATCGGGACGACACCGCTGGCACCCTCGAAGCTCAGCGTGCGGGTGTGCCGCGGCACCGGGGCCGCCGAGGACACCGAGGAGGCCGCGGGTGCCGAGGACGCCGAGGACACAGTCGTGCCGCCTTCGGACGCCCCGTCCCCGGGTGCGTCCCCCTCGGACACCCCGGACGCCCCGGAAGCGCCGCCGGGCTCCGGCCCGCGGTCGCCCGGCGAGTAGGGCCGGGTGGTGCTCATCAGCGCTTCACCTCACCGATTCACCAGTTCACGTTTCAAGAGTTCGGTTCCGAGCACATCGCCGCACTCGGCGCTCAGTACTCAGTGTGGGTCACATGGCCGGTACGGGTACACACGGCACGTGCCCTCCGCACAGATGGGAAGACGGCCGGTCCGGCCGGTCCGCCGCGTCACCCCCGTCATGGTTGCCGCCGACATGTTCAGGATGTCTCCTGCCCGACGCGGACGACGGAACACCCCCCTTTTCGGCAATACCGGCGCACTCAGTCGGCCTCACCCTCACCGGCCAGGGCCGCTTCGACCGTGTCGTGCACGGTGAAGACCGCCTCCGCCCCGGTGATCTCGAACACGCGGGCGACCACGGGCTGCATCCCCGCGAGGTGCACACCGCCTCCCGCGGCTTCCGCCTTCAGCCGGGCCCCGAGCAGCACGTTCAGCCCCGTGGAGTCGCAGAACTCCAGTCGTGAGCAGTCGACCACCAGCCGGCTGAACCCCTTGGCGAGGCATTCCTCGAGCGGTTCGCGCAACAGGTCCGCGGTGTGGTGATCGAGCTCACCCGCCGCGGACACGACGGCGCTGGAACCCTCTTCCCGCACCTCCACCAGAAGCCGGCCCGACTGTGCGCTGCCGACCGTCCCGTGGTCCATGCCGCCTCTCTCTCCCGAGGTCGTGGCTGCTGCCTGTCGGCCTCGAACACTACGCCTTCCCTACGCCCTTCGACAGCCGAACATCCGCACAGAAACGGACATATGTGCACAGAACGCACTTGCGGTGGGCTCGGGTAAGCGGGTAGGGCTAGTAGGGACACGCAACCGACACGGCCGGCTTCGGAGGCGCCGCACGCCGCAGTGCACGTACTGGCTTCGGCAGCCATATGCCGAGAACGATGGAGGACATCATGTCACCCCGGCTCGATGCATCGCACGCCCGGACGGCGGCGTCGACACCCGCCCCGGAACACCTGAATCCCATCGAGTCCCGCAGCGAAGACGCCGACGCGCCCGCCGTTCAGGACGACGCGCTCGCCGGACTTCCGGAGATCCCCCCGTACGACGAGGTCGGCCCGGTCGACGCACGGGCGCTGTCCAAGACCCTCTTCGAGCGGCTGGAGTCCCTCGAGGAAGGCACGCACGAGTACTCGTACGTCCGCAACACGCTCGTCGAACTCAACCTCGCCCTGGTCAAGTTCGCCGCCTCCCGGTTCCGCTCGCGCAGCGAGCCGATGGAGGACATCATCCAGGTCGGCACGATCGGCCTGATCAAGGCGATCGACCGCTTCGAGCTCAGCCGCGGCGTCGAGTTCCCCACCTTCGCGATGCCCACCATCATCGGTGAGATCAAGCGCTTCTTCCGCGACACCTCTTGGTCGGTGCGCGTGCCGCGCAGGCTCCAGGAGCTCCGGCTCGACCTGGCCAAGGCCGGCGACGAGCTGGCCCAGCGGCTGGACCGCGCGCCCACGGTGCAGGAACTGGCCGAGCGCCTCGGCATCTCCCACGACGAGGTCGTCGAGGGCATGGCCGCGTCGAACGCGTACACCGCCTCCTCGCTGGACGCCCAGCCCGAGGAGGACGACAGCGAGGGCGCGCTCGCGGACCGCATCGGCTACGAGGACCACGGGCTCGAAGGCATCGAGTACGTCGAGTCGCTGAAGCCCCTCATCGCCGAACTGCCGCAACGCGACCGGAAGATCCTCTCCCTCCGCTTCGTCGCCAACATGACCCAGTCCGAGATCGGCGACGAACTCGGCATCTCGCAGATGCACGTCTCGCGGCTGCTGTCACGGACCCTGGTGCGGCTGCGCAAGGGACTCACCGTCGAGGAGTGACGGCCCTCCCGCGGTGACGGCTCGTCGTCCGGCGCCCGGTGGGGCGCCGGACGAGCCCGGTCCGGGCCCCTTCGGAAACCCCCCGCTGTTATCGGCGGTAACACCTTTCCCCGCGGCCTCGCTTCCACCACTATGGTCACCCCCCAAACTGGCTGGTAGGTCAGTGCTGTTGACATGCACGGGGTCGCGAGGAGGCGGGTGGATGGCTCGGGCCGACGGGACCGGCGGCGCTGCCGGGGACGCGGAGCACTCCGGTATGTCCGACACGCGGCTGACCGAACTGCTGCGGGCCGACACCACCCGCGCGTACGGGGCACTTCAGGAACTGCGCGCCAGGCACCGCCCGTCGGTCCTCGCCTACGCCCGGCTGTGCGCCACCAGCGAGTCCGCCGCGCGGCAGCTCACCGTGCAGGCCTTCACGCTCGCGGCCCGCGAGACGGCCCGCGGATCCGACCCCGCGGGACCGTGGCGGCACCAGCTCCTGCTGTTCCTCGGCCGGGTAGCGGCGGAGTGGGCCGGCGACGAACGGTCCGCCGGTCTCGACGCGGGCCTGCTGCTGGTCCTGAACACGGCGGGAAGCCTCGGCCCCGTCCCGCCGATGCTCGCGGCGTACCGGTCCCTTCCCTCCCGCACCCAGGGGCAGCTCTGGTACGCGGTGGTGGAGCAGGAGCCCGACGAGCGCACCGCCGTGCTGCTCGGCCGCACCCGCGAGGACGTGGCGTACGAGACGGAGCCGGCGCTCCAGGCGCTCGCACGGGCCTGTCTGACGTCCCGGCTCGCGGCCTCCGACGACGTGCGCTGCCGGGACTTCCGCCGGCTCATCGAGGAGTCGGTACGGCCGGACGGCCCGCGCCACAGCCCGGACCTGGACGCCCACATGGCGCGCTGCACGCACTGCTCCACCGCCTACGAGGAGCTGACCGCGCTGCGGGACGCGCCGCGCACCGCGCTGGCCGAGGGGCTGCTGCCGTGGGCGGGCACCGCGTACGTCGCCCGCGGCGGCGCGCCCGGCTCCGGCCGCCCGGACCGGCGGCGGAACCGGCCGCCGTACCGCCGGGTCGCGCTGGCCTCCGCGGTGCTCGGCGCCGCCGTCCTGCCGCTGCTGCTGATCCTGCCCGAGCCGGACGACCCCGCCGCCCAGGACAAGGCCGGCGCGGTGACCACGCCGCTGGTCCCGCCGCCGCCCGTGACGGTCACGGCGACGGTGTCGGCGAGCCCGGCGACCACCGCCCCGAAGTCCCCCTCGCCGACACGCAGTCCGTCCCCGTCGCGCTCACCGAGTGCGAAGCCCTCTCCCACGCCGGCGCCGCCGGCTCCCACGACGCATCCGCCGGACGGCGACTACGCCCAGGTGGTGAATGTCGCCTCGGGGCTGTGCCTGGACATCCGCGACGACATCGAGAAGGGCGAGGACGTCCGCACGGCGCCCTGCTCCGGCTCGCCGACCCAGCGGTGGCGGGTGGACGCCGGGCGCGGCGTGGTGCAGTCGTACGCCGACCCGGAGTTCTGCCTGGACAGCCGGGGCTCGGTGGACCGCGGGGTGGGCATCTGGGAGTGCGACTCGGTCGACGGGCGCAACGGCCGGAACCTGCGGTTCACGGTGGACGGGCGGGGCGTGATCCGGCCCGGGATCTCGCCGGACCACGCGGTGACCCCGTCGGGAGGCGACGGACTGGCGCTGCTGGAGGAGACGGAGCGGGCGGACCAGCGCTGGCGAGCCGGAGCCGCCTGACCCCGCACCGGCCGCGGGGCGCTCAGACGACGCGTGCCCCGCTGCGCCACACCTGCGTCACCAGCGGGACGCCCGGCCGGTAGGCGAGGTGGACGTGGCTGGGGGCGTCGAGGACGACCAGGTCGGCACGAGCGCCCGGGGCGAGGCGGCCGACGTCGTCCCGGCGCAGCGCCGCCGCTCCGCCCGCCGTCGCCGACCAGAGCGCCTCGTCGGGCGTCATCCCCATGTCCCGTACCGCGAGCGCGATGCAGAACGGCACGGACGAGGTGAAGGACGAGCCCGGGTTGCAGTCGGTGGACAGGGCCACGGTGGCGCCCGCGTCCAGCAGCCGGCGGGCGTTCGGCCACTCGGCGCGCGTGGAGAACTCGGCGCCGGGCAGCAGGGTGGCGACCGTCGAGCCCTGGGCGAGGGCGTCCACGTCGGCGTCCGTGAGGTGGGTGCAGTGGTCGGCCGAGGCCGCGTCCAGTTCGACGGCGAGCTGGACGCCCGGCCCGTAGGACAGCTGGTTGGCGTGGACGCGCGGGTGCAGGCCGCGGGCCCGGCCGGCGGTCAGGATCGCGCGGGCCTGGTCGCCGTCGAAGGCGCCCTTCTCGCAGAACACGTCGATCCACCGGGCGTACGGCGCGCAGGCGTCGAGCATCTCGCCGGTGACCAGGGCGACGTACGCGGCCGGGTCCTCGGTGTGCTCGGGCGCGACGATGTGGGCGCCGAGGTAGGTCACCTCGTCGGTGTGCGCGGAGGCGATGCGCAGCGCGCGGGCCTCGTCCTCGACGGTCAGCCCGTAGCCGGACTTCGTCTCGAAGGTGGTGGTGCCCTGGCGCAGGGCCTCGTGGAGGTACCGGGTGAGGTTGGCCTCCAGTTCGGCGTCGGTGGCGGCCCGGGTGGCGGCGACCGTGGTCCGGATGCCGCCCGCGCTGTACGCCCGGCCGGACATGCGGGCGTTGAACTCCTCGGTGCGGTCGCCCGCGAAGACCAGATGGGAGTGGGAGTCCACGAAGCCCGGGACGACCGCGCGGCCTTTGGCGTCGACCCGGTCGTCGGTGGCGGGTGCTCTGCTCGACTCACCGGTCCACACGACGCGGTCGCCGTCGATGACGACGGCCGCGTCCCGGACCAGCCCGAGGGGGGACTCTCCGGCGAGGGAGGGGTCGTTGGTGACCAGCGTGGCGATGTTGGTGATGACGGTGCTGCTCATGGCGTCCTCGTGGTGACCTGGAGGGGGCGGCGGGGGTCGGGGGCGGTCGGCTGCCGGCCGTCAGGCGCGCAGGGCGTCGACGGCCCGTGCCAGCGCCCGCGGCACATCGGGGACGAGCGTGTGCGCCCCGTCCCGTACGACGTGCCGGCCGCCGACGACCGTGTGCCGTACGTCCGCCGCGGTCGCGGCGAACACGGCCGTCTCGGTGCCCAGCCTGGGCGGTGGCCCCGCCGTTCTGACCGAGTCCAGCGCGATGGTCGTGAAGTCGGCGAGCGCGCCGTGCTCCAGCGTGCCCGCGTCCGCCCAGCCGAGCGCCGCGTGCCCGTCCGCGGTCGCGGCGCGCAGCAGGGCGGCGGCCGTCCAGTGGCCGCGGGTGCGGGTGCGCAGCCGCTCGTCGAGCTCCATCGCGCGTGCCTCTTCGAGCAGGTCGATGACGGCGTGGCTGTCGGAGCCGAGGCTGAGCGGGGAGCCGGCCCGCTGCAGCGCGGCGGCCGGGCCGATGCCGTCCGCGAGGTCCCGCTCCGTCGTGGGGCACATGCAGGTGCCGGTGCCGGTGCCGCCGATCAGGGCGATGTCCTCGTCCGTCAGGTGCGTGTTGTGGACGCCGGTGGTGCGCGGGCCGAGCACTCCGTGGTCGGCGAGGAGGCGGGTCGGGGTGCGTCCGTGGGCGGCCAGGCAGGCGTCGTTCTCGGCGGTCTGCTCGGACAGGTGCACATGCAGCGGGGCCCGCCGCTCCTGCGCCCACCGGGCCACCGTCTCCAGCTGGTCTGCGGGCACGGCCCGTACGGAGTGGATCGCCGCTCCGATCCGGGCGTGGTCCCGTTCCCGCAGGGCGGAGCAGCGCTGCGCCCAGGCGTCCGCGCTGCCGTCGGAGAAGCGGCGCTGGTGGGTGTTCGGGGGGCGTCCGAAGCCCGCGGACAGGTAGCAGGTGTCGAGGAGGGTGATGCGGATGCCGGCGTCGGCGGCCGCCGCCAGCAGCGCCTCGCCCATGGCGTTGGGGTCGGCGTAGGGGGTGCCGCCGGGGGCGTGGTGGACGTAGTGGAACTCGCCGACGGCGGTGACGCCGGCCAGTGCCATCTCGGCGTACACCGCGCGGGCCAGCTCGTGGTAGGAGTCCGGGGTGAGCCGGTCCGCGGTCGCGTACATCACCTCGCGCCAGGTCCAGAAGGTGCCGGAACCGACCTGGACCGTGCCGCGCAGGGCGCGGTGGAAGGCATGGCTGTGCGCGTCGGCGAGGCCGGGGACGGTGAGGCCGCGCAGGACCTCGGCGCCGGGCGGCGGGGCGGTGACGTCCGTGCGGACGGCGGCGATCCGGCCGTCGGCCACGTCGAGGGCGACGCCCGGCTCGACATGGGTGCCGAGCCAGGCGTGCTCCAGCCAGTACGTGCGCGTGTGCGGATGCGTCACCGGCAGGCCAGTCCTTCCAGTACGTCGGCGAGTGCGGCCACCCCGGCCACGCAGTCGTCCTCGGCGGCGGACTCGGCCGGGGAGTGCGAGACACCGGTGGGGTTGCGCACGAACAGCATGGCGGTCGGGACGCTCCCGGACAGGATCCCCGCGTCGTGTCCGGCGCCGGTGCCCAGGACGGGGACCTTCAGGCCGGTGTCCCGGCCCAGGACGCGGGCGAGCTCGTCGCGCAGGGCGTGGTCGAACTCGACGACCGGGGTGAACGACTCGCGGACGACGTCGAGGTCGACGCCGTGCGCCGCGGCGTGCTCGCGGGCCGCCTTCTCTACGCCGGTGACCACGGTGTCGAGGGTGTCCTGGTCGGCGGCGCGGGAGTCCAGCCAGCCGCGCACCAGGGACGGGATCGCGTTGACGCCGTTCGGCTCCACGGCGATCTTGCCGAAGGTGGCGACGGCGCCGGCGAGCCGCGCCTCGCGGCGGGCCGCCAGCACGGTCTCGGCGTAGGGCAGCATGGGGTCGCGCCGGTCCACCAGCCGTGTGGTGCCGGCGTGGTTGGCCTCGCCGCGGAAGTCGAACCGCCACCGGCCGTGCGGCCAGATGGCGCTGGCGACGCCGACCCGGTCACCGGACAGGTCCAGGGCCCGGCCCTGTTCCACGTGCAGCTCGACGAACGCGCCGATCCGCGCGAGCCGCTCGGGGTCGGGCCCGATGGCGTCGGGGTCGTGGCCGGCGGCCTCCATGGCGCGCGGCAGGGTGATCCCGTCGCCGTCGGTCAGCCGGTGCGCCTGCTCGACGGTGAGCTGTCCGGCGGCGAGCCGCGACCCGACGCAGGCGAGCCCGAAGCGGGCGCCCTCCTCGTCACCGAAGTTGACCACGGCCAGCGGCCTGGTCAGCCGCGCTCCCCTGCCCCGCAGTTCGTCCAGCGCGGCGAAGGACGACACGACGCCCAGGGGCCCGTCGAAGGCCCCGCCGTCCGGGACGGAGTCCAGGTGCGACCCGGTGACGACGGCGTCCCCGGCGGCGGGGTCCCCGAGCCAGGCCCACTGGTTGCCGTTGCGGTCCAGCTCGTAGCGCAGCCCGCGGGTCTCGGCCTGGGACCTGAACCACGCCCGGCACTCGGCGTCGGCCGCGGTCCAGGCGAAGCGCCGGTAGCCGCCGGTGCCGGGGTGCCGGCCGACGGGCAGCAGCTCGCGCCACATCTGCTGGAAGCTCGGCGCGGCCCCCACGGCGACGTCGTCCGGCACGGGCCGCGACCCGCCCTGCCCCTGGGTCACGCGCCGTCACCCTCACGCATCGGCACCCGCACGCCCCGCTCGTCCGCCACGGACTCCGCGATGTCGTACCCGGCGTCGACGTGCCGGATGACGCCCGTCCCCGGGTCGTTCGTCAGCACGCGGCGGATCTTCTCGCCCGCGAGCGGCGTGCCGTCCGCCACCGTCACCTGCCCGGCGTGGATCGACCGCCCCATGCCGACGCCGCCGCCGTGGTGGATGGACACCCAGGACGCCCCGGACGCCACGTTCACCATCGCGTTGAGCAGCGGCCAGTCGGCGATGGCGTCGGACCCGTCGAGCATGGCCTCGGTCTCCCGGTACGGGGAGGCGACGGAGCCGCAGTCGAGGTGGTCGCGCCCGATGACGATCGGTGCGGCCAGTTCCCCGCTCGCGACCATGTCGTTGAACCGCTCGCCGGCCCGGTCGCGTTCGCCGTAGCCGAGCCAGCAGATACGGGCGGGCAGTCCCTGGAAGTGGACCCGCTCCTGGGCCATCCGGATCCAGCGGGCCAGGGACTCGTTCTCCGGGAAGAGGTCCAGGACGGCCGCGTCGGTCTTGGCGATGTCGGAGGCCTCACCGGACAGCGCGGCCCAGCGGAAGGGGCCCTTGCCCTCGCAGAACAGCGGCCGGATGTAGGCGGGGACGAAGCCGGGGAAGGCGAACGCCCGGTCGTATCCGGCGAGCTGGGCCTCGCCCCGGATGGAGTTGCCGTAGTCGAAGACCTCGGCGCCGGCGTCCATGAAGCCGACCATCGCCTCGACGTGCCGGGCCATGGACTCGCGGGCGCGGGTGGTGAAGCCCGCCGGGTCCTTGGCGGCGTACGAGGCCATGTCGTCGAAGTCGACGCCGACCGGCAGGTACGACAGCGGGTCGTGGGCCGAGGTCTGGTCGGTGACGATGTCGATGGGCGCGCCCATGGCGAGCAGCTGCGGCACCAGCTCGGCGGCGTTGCCGAGGACGCCGATGGACAGCGGCCTGCGCCGGTCGCGCGCCTCCACCGCCAGCTGGAGGGCGTGGTCGAGGTTGTCGGCGCGGACGTCGAGGTAGCGGTGCTCGATGCGGCGCTCGATGGCCCGCGGGTCGCAGTCGACGCAGATGGCCACGCCGTCGTTCATGGTGACGGCGAGCGGCTGGGCGCCGCCCATGCCGCCGAGGCCGGCGGTCAGGGTGATCGTCCCGGCGAGCGTGCCGCCGAACTTCTTCGCGGCGACGGCGGAGAAGGTCTCGTAGGTGCCCTGGAGGATGCCCTGGGTGCCGATGTAGATCCAGGAGCCGGCGGTCATCTGGCCGTACATGGTCAGACCGAGCTGCTCCAGCCGGCGGAACTCCTCCCAGTTGGCCCAGTCGCCGACCAGGTTGGAGTTGGCGATCAGCACCCGGGGGGCCCACTCGTGGGTCTGCATGACGCCGACCGGGCGGCCGGACTGGACGAGCATCGTCTCGTCCTGCTTGAGGGTCCTCAGCGTGCGCACCATCGCGTCGAAGGAGCGCCAGTCGCGCGCGGCCTTGCCGGTCCCGCCGTAGACGACGAGCTTGTCGGGGTGCTCGGCGACCTCCGGGTCGAGGTTGTTCTGGAGCATCCGCAGGGCGGCTTCCTGCTGCCATCCCAGGGCGCTCGGTTCCGTACCGCGCGGCGCTCGTACGGGGCGGGGTCCTGACATGGTCGGCCTCCTGGCGGTTGCTGCCGGCGGATTGTTGCTGCGGTTATTCACATCCTGGCCATCTGAATAGACCTAGTCAATACATGGGGCGCTCGGCACGTGGGACGGCACGGATGTTTGGCTAGATGCATGAGCTCGGACAACGACATCTCGGGCATCGAACGCTCGGATGTCGGCATATCTGGCATATCTGACACTGGTACATCGAACATCGACCGGACGGGGGACGCCGTGGACAACGGCCACCAGGGGCAGACGGGGGCGTCGGGCGCGGAGCGGGCCGCCCGGCGCGACGAAGCGGTACGGGCAGCGGTGGAGCAGGGGCTGCTGGGGCCCGACGCCCCGATCCTCGGCCTGCTCGACATCACCGGCATCCGGGAATCGGCGGCGGAGCTGCGCGCCGCGTTCGACGCGGTGGTGGCGCCCGGCACACCGGTGCTGCACGCCTTCGCGGTGAAGGCGTCCCCGCTGGTACCGGTGCTGCGGCTGCTGCGCGACGAGGGCATCGGCGCGGAGGTCGCGAGCCCCGGCGAGCTCGCGCTGGCGCGGGCGGCCGGGGTGCCGCCGGAGCGGACGGTGCTGGACTCGCCCGCGAAGACCCCGGCGGAGCTGCGCGAGGCGCTGGCGCTGGGCATCGCCGTCAACGCGGACAACCCGCAGGAACTGGACCGCCTCGACGCCCTCATGCGGTCCGCCCCGAGCCGTTCGCCGATCGGCCTCCGGGTCAATCCGCAGGTCGGCGGCGGCTCCATCGAGGCGCTGTCCACCGCCACGGCCACCTCGAAGTTCGGGGTCGCGCTGCGCGACGAGGGGGCCCGCGAGTGGGTGGTGCGGGCGTACGCCGACCGCCCCTGGCTGAACCGGCTGCACGCGCACACCGGCTCGCAGGGCATCCCGCTGGCGCGGATGGCCGAGGGCCTGGCGGAGACGTACGCGCTGGCGGAGGAGATCAACCGGCGGATCGGGCGTCCGCAGATCGACACGATCGACATCGGCGGCGGGCTGCCGGTGAACTTCGCCTCGGAGGAGACGGCACCGACGTACGCGCGGTACGCGCGGCTGCTGAGCGAGGCGGTGCCAGGGCTGTTCGGCGGGCGGTACGGGCTGGTCACCGAGTTCGGCCGGTCGCTGCTGGCCAAGCACGGGACGGTGGTGGCGCGGGTCGAGTACGCCAAGAGCGCGGGCGGCCGGCCGATCGCCGTGACGCACGCGGGTGTGCAGGTGGCGACCCGGACGGTGTACGTGCCCGACGCGTGGCCGCTCAGGATCGCCGCCTACGACACCAAGGGGCGGCCGAAGGAGGGTCCGGCGGTCGTGCAGGACGTGGCGGGGCCGGCCTGCTTCGCGGGGGACCTGCTCGCCGAGGGCCGCGCGCTGCCGCTGCTGGAGCAGGGGGACTACGCGGCGGCGCTGGACACCGGCGCGTACTACTTCGCGCACCACTACGCGTACAACTCGCTGGCCCGGCCCGCCGTGCACGGCTACACCCCGGACGGCTCCGGGGGCGTGGCCTTCGCGACCGTGCGCACGGCGCAGACCCTGGACGAGATCGTGGCGGAGTCGGGAGGGGCGCACGCGTCTTCGCTCACCACCCTGCGCACGCCGGACCGCCGTTGACACTCGTCGGTCGGCATGGTTGATCAACTGTCCTGAAAAGAGGGCAAGTTGACCCACCTTAGTCACTCCGACGCATGTTCCACTGGAAAATGCCAGATCCCTCACCCGCCGCACACACGTTGCGTAGCCTCTGGGTCACTCAACCGAACCGGCGGGAGGGGAGTCTGGGGTGCCCGGAATCGACGAGTGCTTGCTGGAGGCCATGCGGCTGCCCGGTGCCCGGGGGGCCGCACTGGTCGACTGGACGAGCGGGCTGGCGCTGGGCACCGTCGGTGAGGCACCGGGCGGCGACCACGAGACGGCCGCCGCCGAAGCCGCGGAACTGGCCCGACTGGCCGCCGAGCAGCGGGCGTTCGCGCCCGCGGACGCGCGGGACGACGCGGCGGACGACACCGAGGCGGCGGACCCGCCGGTCGAGGACCTGATCCTCAGCAACCGGGACAGCTACCACGTACTGCGCTTCGTACGGACGTCCTTCGACAGCAGCGTGTTCCTGCACCTGTGGCTGGCCCGCTCGGACGGCAATCTGGCGCTGGCCCGCATCCGGCTGGGCGAGATGGCCGGACGGCTGGTGCTGGGATGACCGTGGTCGGCACGACCCCGCCGCCCCGGCTGCCGGTGCGGGACAAGGCGGACTGCACCCGGCCGGGCGGCGTCTCCCCGATGCTGACCCGCCTGGCCGGCGAGCGGGCCACCGGAGTCCTGGTCCGGGAGTGCGGCACGCTCTACCTCACCGACGGGCGGGTGGTGCACGCCGAGAGCCCGCTCGCCCCCGGACTCGATGTGCTCCTGACCGCCCACGGCACCCTGGACGCGCGGGCCTGGCAGGACGCGGTCGACCGGGCCGACGGGCGCGGCGACGCCGACCGGCCGCCCATCGACGGAGGCCTGCTCGCCCCGGGCGCACTGGAGTTGTGCCACCTCAGCGCGCTGTACGACGCGGCGTTCTTCGCCCTCGCCCCGAGCCGCACCCCGGGCCGCTTCCACTACGGCTCCACCCACTGGCTCGGCACCGTGCACCCGGTCCCGGTCGCCGCGGTCGAGCACGAGACGCTGCGCCGGCGCACCCTGCTGCAGCGCATCTGGCCCGACCCGGCGAGCGACAGCGCGCCCCTGGAGCGGGTCGACACGGCCACGGCCCCGGCGGTCGCGCCCCGTCAGCACGCCGTCCTGGCCCGGGTGGACGGCCTGCGCACCGCCACCGACATAGCCCGGGAGCTGGGCCGGCCCGCGTTCCACACCCTGGTCGACGTCCGCCGGCTGACGGCGGCGGGGCTCGTCGCCCCCCGCCCGGTCCTCGCGGTGGCCCCCGCCCCCACCGGCGCCGGCGGCCCCGCGACCGCCCCCCGCACCGATCCGGCGCCACCCGCGCCGGGCACGCGGAGCACCCCGGGCGACCGCATCGCCCCACCGGGCACCGTCCACCCCACCGCACCCGGCACCGGTATCGGCAGCCCTCTCGTCCCCCGGACCGCCGACCCGGACATCGCGCTGCTGAAGAGGGTCAGGGATGCGCTGGAGGCCCTTTGAGCGGCAGCAACCGCGGCAGCGGCCGCAGCAGCACCCGCCTCGACCGCCCGCCGAGAGGAGAGACCTGATGGCGGTGGAACCCCCGATACTCGAGGAACTCCACAGGCTGAGAACCCGCGTCCCGCAGCTGACCGGCGCCCTCGCCGCCAGCGTGGACGGCCTGGTCATCGCGCACGACACCCCGGGCGTGGAACCGGAGGGCCTGGCCGCGCTCACCGCCGCCGCACTCGGCGTCGCCGTGCGGGTCGCGGACGCCACCGGCCAGGGCGACCTGCGGGAACTGCTCGTCCGCGGGGTGCACGGCTACGTCGCGACCTACGCGGCGGGCCGCACCGCCGTGCTGACGCTGCTCGCCGAGGACCGCGTCAACGTCGGCCGGCTGCACCTGGAGGGCCGCAGGACCGGCGCCCGCATCGGGGAGCTGGTCGACGACGCGGCCCCGGTCGAGGTCAAGAAGCCACCGGCCAAACCCGCCGCCACCCGTCGCGGGGCGGCCCGGACCACCAGAACACCACGCACCAACACACCCACCACTACCGAAAGTTGAGAGGAACCCCAGCCATGGCCAACACCGAGACCGCGCTGAAAGAAGCCCTCGCCTCCATCGAGGGCGCGACCGGAGTCGCCCTCGTCGACTACACCACCGGTATGGCGCTGGGCACGATGGGCGGCAGCAAGAGCTTCGACCTCAATGTCGCCGCCGCAGGCAACACCGATGTGGTCCGCGCCAAGATGCGCACGATGGAGCACCTCGGGCTCAAGGCCCAGATCGAGGACATCCTGATCACCCTGTCGGACCAGTACCACCTGATCCGGCTGCTCAGCGGGCGCAGCGGCAACGGACTCTTCCTGTACCTGGTGCTGGACGCCAAGCGGTCCAACCTCGCCATGGCCCGGCACCAGCTGCGGCGGATCGAGGAGGAACTGGAGGTCTGAGCTCAGACCAGCTCGGCGGCGCGGCGGCGGGAACCGCCCGGCGCGGCGTCGCCCGCCGAGATGCCGGTGCCGCGGTAGGCCCTGACCGCCCTGCCGGCCGGGCGGCCACCGCGGACGAGCCGGTCGACGCGCACCCACAGCAGGGTCCGGTCGGCCCGCTCGCGCCGCCCGAGCCAGGCGGCCTTCAGCCACAGTCCCCCGCCGGCGCCGGCGAGCAGCATGCCGCCCGCCGCGGGCACGGCGAAGGAGCTGCCGAGCGCGGCGAGGAAGGCGAGCAGCAGCCACCAGCGGTGCCCGCGCCGCCAGTTGCGCACGGTCACGGCGCGGTCCTGGAGCACATCGTGCTTGCCGGCCCGGGCGGCGCCGCGGGCCAGGGCGGTGTAGCGCCCGCGGTGGCGCAGGGCCACCACGACGGCGGCGAGGAGGAACAGCGCCGCCCCGGCGAGCACGCCGATCCGGCGGCCCGTCACCCCGGGGACCAGCACACCGATGCCGGCCGCCGGCACGCCGAGCCACCACAGCGGCGCGGCCCCCGCGCGTACGACACAGGCCACCCGGACCAGTCCCTGACCTCCGCGTGCCACGTTCCGCCTCCTCGCCGCCCGGTACTTCCGTCGGGCCGGGAGGCTAGCGAGTGAAACTGAGACGAGTCTGAGAACCCGCCCGGCGGGACCGCCCCGTGCGGTCCCGCCGGGCGCCCGTCCGCCCCCGCCCCGCGGCTATTCGACGAACAGTCCGCGGGCCGCGGCCCGCGCGTCGAACTCCTCCAGCCGGGCCTGCGCGTCCGGCAGGTCGTCGCACATCGCCTCCAGCAGCACCCGGCCCAGGAGCATCGGGGCGCACGCGGTGTCGAAGGCGAGACCGGTGCCGACCGCGGCGGGCAGCAGCAGGTCGGACACCTTGGCGACCGGCGCGAAGGCGGAGTCGGCGACGGTGACGACGGTCAGGCCCGCCTCCTTGGCGTAGGCGAGGGTGTCCACGACCTCGCGCGGATGCCGGGGCAGCGCGAAGCACAGCAGCGCCGAGGCACCGGCACGCACGGTGCCGTCGATCCGGTCCTGGATCATCGTGCCGCCCTCGTGCAGCAGCCGTACGTCCGGATGGACCTTGGCGGCGAAGTAGGCGAAGCCGTACGCCTGGGAGGCCGCGGCCCGCAGCCCCAGCACCGGCAGCGGGCGGGAGGCGGCCAGCAGCCGGCCCGCCTGCCGCACCGGCCGCGGGTCGGCGAGCAGGTCGGCGAGGTGCCGGAGGTTCTCGATCTCGGCCTCGACGGCCTGCTGGTACTCGTTGAACGACGCGGAGTCCGCGCTCTGCTCGGCGGGCGCGACCTCGCGCAGATGCCGGCGCAGGGCGGGGTAGCCGTCGAAGCCGAGGGCGACCGCGAAGCGGGTGACGGACGGCTGGCTGACCCCGGCGAGTTCGGCCAGCTCGACGCTGGACAGGAACGGCACGTCGGCGGCCCGCCGCACCATGCTGTGCGCGATGCGCCGCTGGGTCGGTGTCAGCCGGTGCCCCTCGAACAGCGCCTGAAGCCGTGCGGCAGGGCTGTCGGTACGGCTCTCGGTCCCGCTCATGACGTGCTCCCCCTCCAGATGTCCGTGAAACGGTCGAGCAGTTCGGCCGCCACCGTCACGTCCCGGGTGAGCGGCCGGTCGGCCGGGTCCGCGTCCAGCACCGACTCGGCCAGCTCCAGCGCCCGGCCCGCCGGCAGCTCCGGTTCGGGGCGGAGGTCGCGCTGGCGCAACGCCCGGACGGCGGCGACGAGTTCACAGCCGACGACGAGACGGTACGCGCCGCACGCGCGCAGTGTCTGACGTGCGGCGAGCGAGGCGAAACTGGCCTGTTCCTCGACGCCCCGGGAGAGTACAGCGTGGCCGAGCGACGCGGGCGCCGAGAAGGCCCGCAGATCGCCGAGGGCGGCGCCGGCGGCGTACTCCAGGATCATCACGCCGGAGGAGGCGGGCTCCGGATCGGCGAGGAAGGGGCGCAGCCGGGTGTAGGCGGGCTCGTTGAGCGTGGACAGGCGTGACGTGGACAGCCGGGCGACCTGGGTGACGGCCAGCCTGAAGTGGTCCAGGGCGAGGGCGAGTTGGGCCTGGTAGAAGCCGCCGTGGTGGTAGGCGGCCATGTCCTCGGGGGAGATCAGCGGGTTCTCCGCGGCGGCGTTGATCTCGACGCCGAGGACCTCCTCCAGCGCGTCGGCGGCGTCCTGCGCGGGGCCGTGGATCTGGGGCAGGCAGCGGAAGCCGTACGGGTCCTGGATCCGGCCGAGCGGCGGGGTCGGCCGGTCGGCGGCGCCGATCAGCCGCCGCATCCGGCGGGCGACGTCGGCGGAGCCCCGGTGCGGGCGGGCGGCGTGCACCGGGGCGGCGTACGCCTCGTGGGAGCCGTCGACGGCCAGCAGGGACAGCGCGGCGACGACCTGGGTGGCGGCGAGCAGGCCCCGCAGTTCGTGCAGGGCGAGCGCCGACTGGCCGAGGGTGAGGGCGTTGCTGCTGATCAGCGCCAGCGCGTCGTTGTTGTCCAGCGGCTGGGGCTCGGGGGCGCCGGACGCCCGCCACGGGTGCTCCCCGGCCAGGGCCAGCCCGACCTGCGCGAGCGCGGCGATGTCCCCGGTGCCGACCGACCCGAACTCGTTCACGACCGGGTGCGCCCCGGTCTCCAGCGCCTCGCACAGCGCGGTGACGACGGTCGGCCGCAGCCCGGCGCCGCCGGCCAGCACCTGGTTGGCGCGGACCGCGAGCATGGCCCGCACCTGCCGGGCGGGCAGTTCCTCGCCGATGGCGCCGGCATGACTGCGCAGCAGTCTCAGACCGTGCGCGGCGGCCGCGTCGGTGGGCACGTCCTCGTTCCGGTTGGCGCCGACGCCGGTGGAGCGGCCGTAGACGCGCCCGGTCGCGGCGATGCGGCGGGCCGCGTCCCAGGAGTCCTCGGCGCGCTTCATCGCGTCGGCCGCGGGCACCGGCCGCGCGGTCCCGTCGGCGAGCCGTACGACGCCCGAAACATCGAGCCCCCGCCCGTCGAGGACCACGAGGCCGGAGTCGACCTCCCCCGGAGCGTCCACGATCCGAGACGACATCACGCCCAAACCCTCCTCCAACCGGACATCTGATCTTGCATCTCGATCATCCGCAACCACGGATCAACGCCGGAGCATTGACAACCTATTCAGACACCAAGAACTCTGCATGACGTTATACAGGCCGGGCAAGGGACACCTCATGATCCAGTCCGACGCCGTCCACCAGCGCTTCCCCAGGTGGACAAGGACCGCGAGGACCCCGGGGACGTGGCGCGGGACCGCGCCGCGCGCAAGGGGCTGACGCCCTCCGGCTGACCCGCCGCCGACCGGGGGGCTAGCCCCAGTGCGTCCGCCCGGCACGCTCCCTACCGTGAGGTGCATGAGCGGAATGGACGCGCGGGACGCCGACCTGAAGAAGGAACTCGACGCCACCCTGCAAGCCCGCAGGGAACTGGGCGAGGAGTACGAGTCGGCGCTGGTCGACTCGTTCCTGGAGAAGGTCGACCAGCGCATCGACGGCGCCGTGGAGCGCCGGGTGCGCCGGCAGGTGGCGGAGCAGCAGATGGCGGCGGCCCGCGACACGCGGTCGCCCGAGCCGACGGACTCCTGGGGCGAGCGCTTCGGCTTCGGCATCGTCTCGCTGGTGCTGGCGGTCCCGCTCTCCGCCATCGGCGGCGGCGTGGCCGGACTCCCCGGCCTGCTCGTCGCGTGGGCCGGCATCGTGGGCGTCAACGCCTTCCAGGCCGCCCGCGTCAACCCCGCCCTGTTCCGCAGGCGCCGGACCGGCGGCCAGGACGACGCCTGGGAGGACTGACGGCGGGGCGGAAGGCGCTCGGCCGCACCGACGCGAAAAAGGCCCCGGCGAACGGGCGGGCCGCAGGCCCACCGCGCACCGGGGCCGGACGCAGGTCGTCGTAAAGGTTGTGCGCGGGGACCGCCGCACCCCCGTCGCCGGGGGGCGGGACGACGGCGGTCCCCGCGAAGGACGCGGGCCGGTCAGGGCCGGGCTTGCGCGTCCATGGCGTCCATGGAGGTCCGGGAGCCGCTCCGGAGGTCCTTGGCGCCGTTCGGTGCCGGCCGGGGCGGGGAGCCGCTCCCGCCCTGCCGACACCCACCAATGTGCCGGACCCGTGTTAAGCCGGTGCTGCGCGGACGTGACACGCTCGTACCACTTCCGCGAAACCGGCGAACCCGCACGTCACCGTGAGTTCGCTCCGGACACGGCCCGTGCACGGCGGCTTCGCCGCTACTTCGCCTTCCTGGCGAGGAAGGCCAGCAGGTCCTGCCGGCTGACCACACCGTTCGGCTTGCCCTCCACCAGCACGATCGCCGCGTCCGCCGTGCCGAGCACGGACATCAGGTCACCGACCGGTTCGCCGGAGCCGACCTGCGGCAGCGGCGCCGACATGTGCTTCTCCAGCGGGTCGCCGAGCGAGGCCCGCTGGGTGAACAGCGCGTCGAGCAGTTCGCGTTCGACGACCGAGCCCACCACCTCGGCGGCCATCACGTCCGGGTGCCCGGCGCCCGGCTTGACGATCGGCATCTGCGAGACGCCGTACTCGCGCAGCACGTCGATGGCCTCGCCGACCGTCTCGTCCGGGTGCATGTGGACGAGGGAGGGCATGGCGCCGCCCTCCTTGTCGCTGAGCACGTCGGCGACGCGGGCGCTCGGGCCCTCGTCCTCCAGGAAGCCGTAGTCGGCCATCCACTCGTCGTTGAAGATCTTGCTGAGGTATCCGCGTCCGCTGTCCGGCAGCAGCACGACCACGACGTCGTCGGGACCGAGCCGCTCGGCCACCCGCAGCGCGGCGACGACCGCCATGCCGCACGAGCCGCCGACCAGCAGACCCTCCTCCTTGGCCAGCCGCCGGGTCATCTGGAAGGAGTCCTTGTCGGACACGGCGACGATCTCGTCGGCCACGGTGCGGTCGTACGCCGTCGGCCAGAAGTCCTCGCCGACGCCCTCGACGAGGTAGGGCCGCCCGGAGCCGCCGGAGTACACCGAGCCCTCGGGGTCGGCGCCGACGACCTGCACCCGGCCCTCGCTGGCCTCCTTCAGGTACCGGCCGGTCCCGGAGATGGTGCCGCCGGTGCCCACGCCGGCCACGAAGTGGGTGATGCGTCCCTCGGTCTGCTCCCACAGTTCGGGGCCGGTGGAGTGATAGTGCGAGAGCGGGTTGTTGGGGTTGGAGTACTGGTCCGGCTTCCAGGCGCCCGGCGTCTCACGGACCAGCCGGTCGGAGACGTTGTAGTACGAGTCGGGGTGCTCGGGGTCGACCGCCGTCGGGCAGACGACCACCTCTGCCCCGTAGGCCCGCAGCACGTTGATCTTGTCCGTGGAGACCTTGTCCGGGCAGACGAAGATGCACTTGTACCCCTTCTGCTGCGCCACGATGGCGAGGCCGACCCCGGTGTTCCCGCTGGTCGGCTCCACGATCGTGCCGCCGGGCTTGAGCTCGCCGCTCTGCTCGGCCGCCTCGATCATGCGCAGGGCGATCCGGTCCTTCACGGATCCGCCCGGGTTGAAGTACTCCACCTTGGCCAGGACGGTGGCCCGGATGCCATGGGTGACGTGGTTGAGCCTCACCAGCGGGGTGTTGCCGACGAGGCTGATCATCGAGTCGTGGAACTGCACCGTTTTGTCTCCGGATGCTGCAGAAGGTGTGGTCGTGGTGTGCCGCCAGCCTAAGGCCCGTCCCGGGCGTTCACGCGTAGTTGAGATTGGCGGACGGTCGCTTCGGGGCAAGCAGTGGATGTACGGATGCGAGGAGGTGTCGGCGACGCATGACGAGCATGTCGAGGGCGAGGGTGGCCAGGCGCATCGCGGCCGGCGCGGCCTACGGCGGCGGCGGTGTCGGTCTGGCCGGTGCGGCGGCGGTCGGTCTGTTACTGGCGGAGGTGCGGCTGGCCAGGCGTCATGTGGGCAACGGCACGACGTCCCGGGTGCCGAACGCGGACGGGCTCTACGGCCGCGGCTACGACACCCCGGGCGAACCGCACCTCAGGCTCACCGTCCTCGGTGACTCCACGGCCGCCGGCCAAGGGGTGCACCGGGCCGGCCAGACGCCGGGGGCGCTGCTCGCCTCGGGCCTGGCGGCGGTGGCGGAACGCCCGGTGCGGCTGCGCAATGTCGCCCTGCCGGGGGCCCGGTCCGACGACCTGGACCGCCAGGTGGCCCTGGCCCTGGCCGACCACAACCGGATCCCCGACATCTGCGTGATCATGATCGGGGCGAACGACGTCACCAACCGCATGCCCGCGACGCGCTCGGTGCGCCATCTCTCGACGGCCGTACGGCGGCTGCGCACGGCCGGCGCGGAGGTGGTGGTCGGCACCTGTCCGGACCTGGGCACCATCGAGCCGGTGCAGCAGCCGCTGCGCTGGCTGGCCCGGCGGGCCTCCCGCCAGCTGGCGGCCGCCCAGACGATCGGAGTCGTCGAGCAGGGCGGCCGCACGGTGTCCCTGGGCGATCTGCTGGGCCCCGAGTTCGCCGCCAACCCGCGGGAACTGTTCGGCCCCGACAACTACCACCCGTCGGCCGAGGGCTACGCGACCGCCGCGATGGCCGTCCTGCCCACGCTGTGCGCCGCTCTCGGCCTGTGGCCGGCCGACGAGGAGCGCCCCGACGTCTCGCGCCGCGAGGGCTTCCTCCCGGTCGCCCGCGCCGCCGCCGAGGCCGCGTCCGAGGCGGGTACGGAGGTCACGGCGGCGATGCCGTCCGGGCCGCGCGGTCCCTGGGCCCTGCTCAAGCGACGTAGGCGACGCCGGGTGCAGGAACCGGAGTCGTCCCCCGAACCGTCGTCGCGGCCCTCGTCCCAGCCCTCGACGCAGCCGTTCTAGGGCCGCGTGCCCGAAAATCAAAAAGCAAGCGCTTAGAAAATTGCGGTCGGAGTCACACCGCCACACCCGTGACCCAGCCCATACGTGCGGGTAACTTCCCAAGCAGCCCCGCTCGATCCCCGTTCGCCACTGGAGCCGTGATGCCCGAAGCCGTGATCGTCTCTGCCGCCCGTTCCCCCATCGGGCGCGCCTTCAAGGGCTCCCTCAAGGACCTGCGCCCCGACGACATCGCCGCCACGATCATCCGGGCCGCGCTAGACAAGGTCCCCGAGCTGGACCCGAAGGACATCGACGACCTGATGCTCGGCTGCGGTCTGCCCGGCGGCGAGCAGGGCAACAACCTCGGCCGGATCGTCGCCGTGCAGATGGGGATGGACCACCTCCCCGGCTGCACCGTCACCCGCTACTGCTCCTCGTCCCTCCAGACCAGCCGCATGGCCCTGCACGCCATCAAGGCGGGCGAGGGCGACGTCTTCATCTCGGCCGGTGTCGAGATGGTCTCCCGGTTCACCAAGGGCAACTCCGACAGCCTGCCCGACACGCACAACCCGGTCTTCGCCGAAGCCGAGGCCCGCACCGCCGAGGTCGCCCGGTCCGAGGGCTCGACCTGGCACGACCCGCGCGAGGACGGCCTGATACCCGACGCCTACATGGCGATGGGCCAGACCGCCGAGAACCTCGCCCGGTCCTGGGGGGTCAGCCGCCAGGAGATGGACGAGTTCGGCGTCCGCTCCCAGAACCTGGCCGAGGAAGCCATCGAGAAGGGCTTCTGGGAGCGCGAGATCACCCCCGTGACCCTGCCCGACGGCACCGTCGTCAGCAAGGACGACGGCCCGCGCGCCGGCGTCAGCCTGGAGGGCGTGTCCGGCCTGAAGCCGGTCTTCCGCCCCGACGGCCTGATCACCGCCGGCAACTGCTGCCCCCTGAACGACGGCGCCGCCGCCCTGGTGATCATGTCCGACACCAAGGCGAGCGAGCTCGGCCTGACGCCGCTGGCCCGCATCGTCTCCACCGGCGTCTCGGGCCTGTCCCCCGAGATCATGGGCTACGGCCCGGTCGAGGCGAGCCGGCAGGCGCTGCGGCGTGCCGGTCTGACCATCGGCGACATCGACCTGGTCGAGATCAACGAGGCGTTCGCCGCCCAGGTGATCCCCTCCTACCGCGACCTGGACATCCCGCTGGAGAAGCTGAACGTCAACGGCGGCGCCATCGCCGTCGGCCACCCCTTCGGCATGACCGGCGCCCGCATCACCGGCACCCTGATCAACTCCCTCCGGTGGCACGACAAGCAGTTCGGCCTGGAGACGATGTGCGTCGGCGGCGGTCAGGGCATGGCGATGGTCATCGAGCGCCTGAGCTGACACCCCTTCGTAGCCGGCGCCGCACCCACCGCCACGAAACGGCCCGGAACCCCGTGACCACCGGGGTTCCGGGCCGCTTTGTGATCGAATCTCCCCCAGGATGTGACCTATCTCCCTAGTCACAGGAATCACCGCAGGTCAGAGCAGCCACATGACAACCCTCGGACCCATAGTCCTGTCCGATTCGTGACATTACGCACTGACAGCTGGTTAGTTCACCCATCAAGCTGATGTAGGAAGTCGGGGGTCGACTTTGAACCGGGAGAACGTCAGTGAGCGCCATGCCGATCGCCTTGCTGGTCACCACGGCCGCCACGGGCGCCGTGGGCGTCGCCGTCCTGCGCACCCTGCT
Source organism: Streptomyces cadmiisoli (assembly GCF_003261055.1). Lineage (NCBI taxonomy): Bacteria > Bacillati > Actinomycetota > Actinomycetes > Kitasatosporales > Streptomycetaceae > Streptomyces > Streptomyces cadmiisoli. Next base: position 5,320,362 of record NZ_CP030073.1, on the reverse strand, counting down.
GCAGCTGCGCCGTCAGGTGGCGGCCCTGCACACGGAGCTCGCTGAAGGGCGAGCCGCGGCGCGCGCGCACGTCCCCGCCGCCCGCACCACCGCGGACACCGAGGAGATACGCGCGGCCGTGGCCGACGCGCTCGCCGAGGAGCGGGAGCGGGAGCTGGCCGAGGCGCGGGCCTTCTGGGCCGCCCAGGAAGCCCGGGACCTGCCCGACGCGCCCACCCTGCTCGGGCTGACCGACGCCGACCTCTTCCTGCCCCGGCAGACCGACTTCGCAGGCATGGAACCGCTGGAGCCGGTGTCCGAGCCGGGCCCGGACAGCGAGGAGTACGCCGGGGACTCCCCCGAGCTGGCCGCGGCGCGCCGCCGCCACCCCTCGCACCCGGACTTCACCCCGGCCGTCTCACCGGTCGTGGGCGACCATGAGCGTACGGTGGCCGCCCTGGAGGACCTGGCCACGTCCCGCGTCGAACTGACCGACGTCCGTCCGGGCCCGCTCGGCACCCTCGACGTCTACGTCTTCGCCGACGGCACGACGCTGTGCATGACCCCGGGCCACCGGGAGACCGCCGAACGGCTGGCCGCCGCGCTCGGCACCGGCGAGACCCCGTACCTCCTGGGCGGCTCCGGCATCTCCGGCGCCTACACGCTGACCTTCGCCTGCGGCGAGGAGAACGTCTACATCCTGGCGGACCGCGTCATCGCGTCCTTCTGAGGACGACGCGAAGAACGCCGGGGCCGCCGAGCACGCGGCCCGCGACGCCGTCTCCCACGGCCCGGGCCGCGCCGGCACGCGGCCCGCCGGACGGACGGACACCGCGAACCGGCACGGCCCGTACGGACTTTCGGCCCGTCACACGCCCGCGCGCTTCTGGGCCTCCGCCACGGCCCGCACGGCCTCCTCCACCTCGCCGTCGGTCGTGAGGACCACGGCCAGATCGCGTCCGGCGACGGTGATCTGATCGGCCGCCGCGAACATCCCCGCGTCCGGCATCTCACGCGGCTCCGCCTCGGGGGACTCCAGCTTCTGCGCCCAGCCGGCCAGTTCCCTGGCCAGCGCCAACGCCTCGGCGGCACCCCCTCGCTGCAGACGGCTCTGCGGCGCCGCCCTCAACCGATCGGCAAACTGATCAACCGCGCCGATCAGACGCGTCGTATCAACCACGGCGGCAGGCTACCCGCACTGTTGCCAACGGGCGAACGCTCAGGCACCGTGACCTGAAGGACCGGCTTACACCCGATTGCGTCCGGAGGCGCCGATGTCCCAAGTCTTCTCCGAGGAGACCCATCGCAATCTGCTCGCCCGCATCCCGCACTGCACGGGTCGCGCCATCTCCGACTGGCTTCGCACCGTCGAGGAAGGCCCCGCTCTCCGCTTCGAGGAGAAGGTCAGCTGGCTGCGCCACGAGCACAACCTCGCGTACGGCCACGCCAAGGCGATCATTCACGAATACGACCTGAGGAGGGCCGCGCGCAAACTGCTCTGAGCGCGCACCGCTGTTCACCGACACCGGACACGACGAAGGGCCCCGGGAACGCATCCCGGGGCCCTGTCACATCGGTCCGCCGTCCGGCGGAGCGTGTGGGGTCGATCAGTCGTCGCCGCTGAAGATGGCGACCAGGCGCAGCATCTCGATGTAGATCCACACCAGCGTCATGGTCAGGCCGAACGCGGCCAGCCAGGCCTCCTTGCGCGGCGCGCCGTAGGCGATGCCGTCCTCGATCTGCTTGAAGTCGAGGGTGAGGAAGAAGGCACCGAGCACGATCGCGAGGATGCCGACGATGGCACCGAGCGGGCCCATGCTGCGCAGACCGCCGTCCTCGGCGACACCGAAGGCGACCAGCAGCAGGTTCACCGCGAGGACCAGCACGAAGGCGATGGCGATGGCCATGCCGATGCGGGCGTAACGCGCGGTGACACGGATCCAGCCGGCCTTGTAGATGAGCAGCGTGGCGCCCGAGACCGCCATGGTGCCGAGCACCGCCTGGAAGGGCGCGCCGGACCACTGGCTGTTGTACATCTCACTGATCACGCCGAGGAAGACACCCTCGAAGGCGGCGTACGCCAGGATCAACGCGGGCGAGGCGTTGCGCTTGAAGGACTGCACCATCGCCAGGACGAAGGCGATGAGCGCGGCGCCGATGGCCAGGCCGAAGCTGCTGGACGACACCGGAAGCAGCGCCCAGGCGAGCACGGCGCCGACGACGACGGTGCCGAGCGTCATGGCGGACCGCATGACGACGTCGTCCATCGTCATCCGGTCGGTGGTGACCGGGGCCTGCGGCGCTCCGTGCTGGAGGTCCTGCTGGGCGTAAGGGTTCTGCGCGTACGGGTTCTGCGCGTACGGGTTGCCGGTTCCGGGCTGGGCGTACGGGTTGCCCTGCGTACCCACAGGTGCGCCCCCGGCCTGCGGCGCGGTGTTGAAGCCCGCGTAGCCGTTGTCGCGGCTGAACCCCCGTCGCGAGAAGACCGGGTTGCTGCTCCTCATTTCACTCCTCCATGGCCACCCTGCGTAGCCTTGGCTCAAGAGTAATAGACAGGCAAAGGAATGACCCTAGTGCTTGGGGAGGATCTTTCCCCCCTCGTGCTGGGAAACACGCTAGCCGGGTCCTTGATTCCCGGCAGCGGAGGGCACCGATTCATGACGAACTCGCTACCGCGCCGGAACCCATCGGTGATCCACCGGGGCCCCCGCGGACGGCTCAGTCGAGGCGGAATCCGGTGTAGGCCTCGGCGAGGTCCGTCTCGGCGGCGCGCGAGGTGGTGATCCGGGCCAGCCGGGCGAGCTGGAGCCGGTCCTCGAAGGGCGTGGCGTCGGGGTGACGGTGCAGCAGCGTGGTCATGTCGTAGCTGAACCGCTCGGCCTGCCAGACCCGGCGCAGGCACGTCTCGGAGTACGCGTCGAGCAGGTCGGCGGATCCGGTCCGCCGCTCGTGGGCCAGCGCCCGGGCCAGGGTGACCACGTCCCCGACGGCCAGGTTGAGCCCCTTGGCACCGGTCGGCGGCACGATGTGCGCGGCGTCACCGGCCAGGAACAGGCGCCCGTGCCGCATCGGCTCGTGGACGAAGGAGCGCATCGGCGTGACCGACTTCTGGGTGATGGGCCCGCGCTCCAGGCGCCAGCCGTCGGCGGTCTCGAAGCGCCGTTCCAGCTCCGCCCAGATCTCCTCGTCGCGCCAGTCCCCCGCGTCGGTCCCGTCGGGCACCTGGAGGTAGAGGCGGGAGACGGACGTGGAGCGCATGGAGAGCAGGGCGAAGCCGCGCTCGTGGCGGGCGTAGACCAGTTCGTCGTGGGAGGGCGGCACGTCGGCGAGGACACCGAGCCATCCGAAGGGGTACGTGCGCTCGAAGATCTGGGACCGGTCGGCCGGCACGGCCGAGCGGGAGACGCCCCAGAAGCCGTCGCATCCGGCGACGTAGTCGCACTCCAGGACGTCCTCGCGGCCCTCGTGCCGGAAGCGGACGCGTGGCCGGTCGCCGTCCGCGTCCTCGACGGCGAGCGCCTCCGCCTCGAACAGCAGCGGACCGCCCTGCTCGGTCTGCAGCGCGATGAGGTCCTTGCACACCTCGGTCTGGGCGTAGACCATCACGGAGCGTCCGGCGGTCAGTGCGGGGAAGTCCACCCGGTGCCGGCGGCGGTCGAATCGCAGCTCGATGCCCTCGTGCGGCAGGCCCTCCCGGTCCATCCGCGCCCCGGCGCCGGCCGCGCGCAGCACGTCGACCGTCCCCTGCTCCAGGATCCCGGCCCGCTGCCGCCGCTCCACGTACGCCCGGTCCCGGCTCTCCAGCACGACCGAGCCGATGCCGGCGTTGTGGAGCAGCCGGGCGAGGAGCAGGCCGGCGGGGCCGGCTCCGATGATGCCGACGGTGGTGCGCATCGGGCGTTCCCTTCGGGTGGGCGTGTTTGCCGCGGTGTGTCACACAGTAAGCGCCGTTCGCGCAGTGAAGATTCTTTCACCACACACTCGGTCATGAGTCTCCGCCCGCGTCCGCCGGGTGTCAACGGCCGCGGGGTGCCGGGTGTCGACGGCCGTGAAGTGATGTCCCCGAGCACGGCGACGGCCCGCGACGGGCTCCCCGGTGGCCGGGGGTCCGTCGCGGGCCGTCGTCATGGCCCGTCAGGGCGTCAGAGCTGTCCGCCGATCTCGCAGGCCTGGCACGGCGGCCGCCCGCAGGTGCACTGCATGATCGCGTCGAGTACGTCGCGGTCGTGGTACAGGCACTCGTCCTTGCAGGTGTGGCGGGGGATGAAGCCCGCCGGGATCTCACCGGGCCACGGCTCGTGACCGTCCCGGCAGCGGGCGAAGCGCTCGGGGTCCGTCGCGTGCAGGTCGTGCATGCTCGACCGCGCCGCGTCCTCCAGCTTCCGCACCCGTTCCACCAGGGTCTTGAGTTCGTCGGCGAGTCCCATGTACCCGTCCGCGCCGGTCCGTACGTGCGCCGCCCTCAGGGCCATGGCCGCGTTGCCGAGGAATCGGCCCGCGTCCTGGAGATCGGTCACGTGATGCATCTGAATGCCGTTCACGCCCCGTACCCACACGGCGTCCATGCTGCTCACTGATCCACCTTCCCGGCGTGCGTTCGCCTGGTTATCCCGCGAAGCACTATGCGCGGCGCCGGTGCCTTCGCATAATGCCAAATTAAACTATTCACCGACGCTAAAGCCCCCACCGGACATCGTCCAGCGGAATTCCGGGTGAGTCGGCTCACAGCCCGTCGCGGGATCGCCGCGGGCAAAATGGATCTTCGGCGGATTCCACTGCTGTTTTTGTGGTCCGCGCTTTTTATTCCTTATCCAGCGACTGTATAGGAACGCGCCCCCGTTCCGGCGAGACCGCCGCCGTCGACGATCAGGTACTCCGGGCGGATCGGCCGCCCGTTGAGCCAGCTCTCCAGGATCTCCCGGGTGCCGGCCGCGTAGCGGGCCTGCGCGGAGAGCGTCGTCCCGGACACGTGCGGGGTCATCGCCTCGTACGGCATGGTGCGCCAGGGGTGGTCGGGCGGCGGCGGCTGCGGATACCAGACGTCACCGGCGTACCCGGCCAGCCGGCCGCTGTTCAGCGCGCGCACCACGGCGTCCCGGTCGACGATCAGCGCGCGTGCCGTGTTCACGATGTACGACCCGCGCCGCATCGTGCCGATCAGGTCGTCGTCGAAGAGGTTCTGCGTCTGCGGGTGCAGCGGGGTGTGGATCGACAGCACGTCGACCTCCGGGACCAGCGACCGGGCGTCGGGGTGCCAGGTCAGCCCCAGTTCCTCCTCGATCTCGGGGGACAGCCGGTGCACGTCGCTGTAGTGCAGCCGGACGTCGAACGGCTTCAGGCGGCGCAGCACCGCCTGTCCGATGCGGCCGGAGCCGAGGACGCCGACGTCCATGCCCTCCAGGTCGTAGGCGCGCGTGACGCTGTCCGCGATGTTCCAGCCCTGCTTGGCCGTCACCCACTCGTGGGCGGGCAGGTAGTTGTGCACCAGCGTCAGGATCTGCATGACGGCGTGCTCGGACACGCTGATGCTGTTGCTGAAGGTCACCTCCGCGACGGTCATGCCGTGGGCGATGGCGCTCGGCAGATCGACGTGGTCCGACCCGATCCCCGCGGTGATCGCCAGTTTGAGCCGGGGAGCGGCGGCGATCCGTTCGGGGGTGAGATAGGCGGGCCAGAAGGGCTGCGAGATCACGACGTCGCTGTCGGGCAGCTCGCGGTCCAGGGTGGAGTCCGCGCCTTCCTTGTCGGAGGTGACGACCAGGGTGTGGCCGCCCTCCTCGAGGAAGCGTCGCAGTCCCAGTTCTCCCGACACGCACCCGAGAAGTTCTCCCGGGGTGAAATCGAGGGCTTGCGGGGTCGGTGCCGTCTGACCCCCCGGGTAACCGGTGATGGTGGGAATCTCGTCCCGGGCGTACTCGGGCGGATAACCGTCCACCGGATCCGGATAGAGCACCGCAAGAATCTTTGCCATGGCCATCCTCCACAGGTGGGGCCACTGCTCCGGTAAACCGAATCAGCAACTGAACCTGTCGGTACCGATGATCTTGAATTTTAGTCGAGCGGAAGTCGGCGCGGCAATCCCGGCGGATAATGAGCGGATGTGCCAGTGGGTGAAGACCCGGCCGTTTCGGCGGGCCGAGGACGAGAGCCGTTCCGAGCCCGTCTGCACGGCGACGTCCTGGCGGCGATCGCCCTCGGCGGGGTGCTGGGCGGGACGGCCCGGTACGCGCTGGAGCTGGCCTTCGCCGCGCCGGCCGGCACCTTCCCGCTGACCACCTGGGCCGTCAACGTGTCCGGGGCGTTCCTGCTGGCGCTGCTCAACGGAGCCGTGCTGGAGCGCCCGCAACCGCCGCGCCTGCTGCGCCCGTTCGCCGGCGTGGGGTTCCTCGGCGCCTACACCACCTTCTCGACCTGGATGGTCGACACCGACCGCCTGCTGGCCGACGGCCACCACCTCACCGCCGCGCTGAACCTCTTCTGCAGCCTCCTGGCCGGCGCGACCGTCACCGTCGCGGGCCTGTTCCTCGGCCGGCGGGTCCGCGCCCGCGGGCGGCACGGCACCCGGAGCGGGAACGGCGCCCTCGACCGGCACCGGCGGACGCGATGATCACCCTGCTGGGGGTCGCGGCGGCGGCGGCGCTCGGGGCGCTCGCGCGCTACGTCCTCGACCAGTACGTGCAGTACCGCAGGCCCGGCCCGTTCCCCCTCGGCACCTGGCTGATCAACGTCAGCGGCTCGTTCGTCCTCGGGCTCCTGGTGGGGCTCGGCTCGCGGCACGTGCTGAGCGAGCAGATCGTGGCGATCGCCGGAGTCGGTTTCTGCGGCGGGTACACCACGTTCTCCACATTCAGTTACGAGTTGGTCCGTCTGTGCGAGCGGGGGATGGTCCGAAAAGCCCTCTTCTACGGCGCGTCGAGCCTTGCGGCAGGACTGTGCACGGCCGCGGCCGGTTTCGCCGTGAGCACCCTGTGAGTGCACCGCGGGATTGCCCGCAGAAACGCCGCGGAGGGAACAGGACTTCCTGAACTTCCCGGACTTGACAGGCGCATCTCCAAGACGTCCACTTGAAAGTGATGAAGTTTCTTTGCGGCGCGCGCTGATGAGAGCGCCGCGCCCACAACAAAGGTTGGCCAGAACCGATCGACACCCCGGAGTGGTAATGGCGACCTATGAATTTCTATGCAGCCGTTGCGGGCCTTTCGACGTGAAGTTGGCGATCGGGACCGCACCCGCGGCGTACGGCTGCCCACACTGCGCAGGCAGTGCACGTCGCGTGTATTCCTCGCCCGGCCTCAGGCTGACCCCGCACTCGGTCGCCGCCCTCCACCAACAGGAGGAGCAATCCCGCGACGCCCCTGCGGTGGTCTCCGAAGTGCCGCCGGGCAGAAGGCCGCCACGACGCCCGCACCCCGCGCTCTCGCGGTTGCCGCGCCCCTGAGGGCGGTGATCGACGAGACAGAATGTCTCCAGCGGGATTCGACGTTTTCGCCCCCCACGCGGGCTGAGGAGGTGCGTCCCCGTGGGCAATGTGGGACTGCTCTTTGTCGGTGCGGTGCTCTTCATCAACGGCATGCTGCTCCTCGGAAAGGTCGACGCCAAGTCCGGAGCGGTGTTCAACCTTTTCATAGGTGCACTCCAGGTACTGACGCCGACTTACCTGATCTTCACCGCCAACGGTGATCAGACCGCGATACTCGCGGCATCCGGAATTTATCTGTTCGGCTTCACCTACCTGTATGTAGGAATAGGCCTGCTCGCCGATCTCGACTCCACGGGCGTGGGTTATTACTCGCTGTTCGTGGCGATCGCCGCCCTCGGATACTCGTTCGTCAATTTCCGGCTCCTCAACGATCAGCCCTTCGGAGTCATCTGGCTCTACTGGGCGTTCTTGTGGTTCCTGTTCTTCCTGCTGCTCGGCCTCAAGATGGAGAGCCTCAGGACCTACACGGGCTGGGTGACGGCGATCCAGGGCTGGGTCACGGGAGTGATTCCCGCCGGGCTGCTGCTCTCCGGCTACTGGAAGCACCCCACCGAGATCGCCATCGCCCTCGGGGCCTTCGGCGTCCTGGCGTTCGCGGGTCTGTGGCCGATCACCAGGCACCGGCAGCCGAGGACGGCTGCCCGGGCGGCCGGCAGCGTGAGCGCACCCACGTGACCTGATCCGAAATGAGGAGCTGTTATGCCCGACGTCGTATTCAAGGTTGACCAGACCAAGTCGATGCGTGAGCAGGATGTACCCGGACACAACAGGTGGCACCCGGACATCCCCACCGTCGCCATGGTGAAGCCGGGCGCGGAGTTCCGTGTGGAGTGTCGCGACTGGACCGACTGCCAGATCGGCAACAACGACTCCGCCAACGACGTGCGCGACATCGACCTGACCATCCCTCACATGCTGAGCGGCCCGATAGGCGTCGAGGGCGCCGAACCCGGTGACCTGCTCGTCGTCGACATACTCGATCTCGGCCCCGTGCCGCAGCAGACGGGTGACGCGGCGGGCCAGAACTGGGGCTACACCGGCATCTTCGCCAAGGCCAACGGCGGCGGCTTCCTGACCGACTACTTCCCGGACGCCTACAAGGCGGTATGGGACTTCCACGGCCAGCAGGCCGTCTCCCGGCACCTGCCGGGGGTCCGCTTCACCGGCATCACCCACCCCGGGCTGTTCGGCACGGCACCGTCGACCGAGATGCTCGCCAGCTGGAACGCCCGCGAGAAGGCGCTGATCGACACCGACCCCAACCGGGTCCCGCCGCTCGCCGTACCCCCGGACGCCAACAACGCACTCGCCGGCAAGGCCACCGGTGACCTCGCCGCGCGCATCGGCGCGGAGGGCGCACGCACGGTGCCGGCCCGCGAGAACGGAGGCAATCACGACATCAAGAACTTCACGCGCGGTTCGAGGGTCTTCTACCCCGTACACGTCAAGGACGCCAAGCTCTCCGGCGGCGACCTGCACTTCAGCCAGGGCGACGGGGAGATCACGTTCTGCGGAGCCATCGAGATGGGCGGCTTCATCGACTTCCACGTCGACCTGATCAAGGGCGGCATGGAGACGTACGGCATCTCCACCAACCCCGTGTTCATACCGGGGAACGTCGAGCCGCGGTACACGGAGTTCCTCACCTTCATCGGGATCTCCGTCGACCACGACACGGACACGAACTACTACCTCGACGCGACGCTGGCCTACCGCCGGGCCTGCCTCAACGCCGTCGAGTACCTCAAGAAGTTCGGCTACAGCGGAGAGCAGGCCTACCTGCTCATCGGTTCCGCGCCCATCGAGGGACGCATCAGCGGCATCGTGGACATCCCCAATGCCTGCTGCTCGCTGTACGTACCCAGCGCCATATTCGATTTCGACGTCCGGCCCTCCGCCCGAGGCCCGATGAAGGCCGACCGCGGGATGTGCGCGGTGAGCACCGCCTGACCGGATCCGCACGAGCGCGGCCCCGCAGCCGGAAGGCTGCGGGGCCGCGGGGCGTCGTGGCGGCGCCACGGGAGGTGCACCGAGAACGGTGCACACCCGCCGTACGAAAGGGATGTGCCGACCGTTCCACCGATTCGGCGCGCCGCGCGCCGCAGGGGAGGAAGTGCCCGGAACCGGACTTGAACCGGTACGCCCGCAAGGGGCAGCGAGGTTTAAGCTCGCCGTGTCTGCATTCCACCATCCGGGCAGGTCATGGGCTCCGCATCGAGGTCCCGAGCCTATCGGGACAGCTCCCCCGAACAGCGGAAGGGCGGACCGATGTTGTCTTATTTTATTGACGTCTGAGGGTGCATCAGCACGGGGAACACGCCGTCCGCACTTGCCACCAGCCTTCCGTGCGACGATCGCCCGCGTATGCGGAATGACGGAATTTCACCGCCCGAACGAGGGGGATCCACCTGTTCTCGACAGGGACCGGCGAGGTGCTCGCCGTGATCGGCCCGTCGGGGTCACCCGTCATCCCTGCGCGGAGGTGCTGGGCTTCCTGCGCAACTCCGTACGGGAACCGGGCCAGACCGTGGTGATGGTGACCCACGACCCGGTTGCGGCGGCGTACGCGGACCGGGTCGTGTTCCTGGCGGACGGGCGGATCGTGGACGAGGTGCACGGGCCGACCGCGGGCTCCGTGCTCGACCGCATGAAGCAGTTCGACGCCAAGGGCCGCACCAGCTGACGCCCGCTCACCCTCCCACTGCGAACTGAGACTTCCCATGTTCCGTACCGCCTTGCGCAACGTCTTCGCGCACAAGGCCCGGCTCCTGATGACCGTGCTCGCCGTGATGCTCGGCGCGGCCTTCGTGTCCGGGACGCTGGTCTTCACCAACACCATTTCGGACGCGTACCGGAAGAGCTCCGCCATGGGATTCGACGCGGTCGACGTCGCCGTCACGGCCGAGGGCCGGGAGGACACCGGTGACACGACCGGCCGGACCCCGGAGCTGACCGACGGCCTTCTCGACGAGGCGTCCCGCGTGCCGGGCGCCGCCTCCGCCCTCGGGGTCGTCAGCGGCTTCACCGCCATCGCCGACAAGGACGGCAAGCTCATCGGCGGCGGCTTCCGGTCGCAGGGCGGCAACTACTGGGGCGACGACGACCCCCGCTACCCGCTCGTCGACGGCCGCGTCCCGAGCGGCGGGGGCGAGGTCCTCATCGACTCCGGGACCGCCGAGCGCGCCGGCTGACGTTCGCAGGAGATCGGCATGCTCCGCGCGATCGGCCTGGACCGCCGGGGCGTCAAGCGGATGGTCCGCCTGGAGTCGCTGGTGATCTCCCTGTTCGGCGGGGTGCTCGGCATCGGCTTGGGCGTGTTCTTCGGCTGGGCCGCCGGTGAGCTGCTGGGCACGCGGATGGCCACCTACGAGCTGGTCCTGCCGTGGGCCCGGATGGCCGTCTTCCTGCTGCTCGCGGCCTCGGTCGGGGTGCTGGCGGCGCTGTGGCCGGCCCGCCGCGCGGGCCGTCTGAACATGCTCGCGGCCATCAAGTCGCAGTAGGCGGGCCCGGACCGGCCGCGCGGCCGGAACGGGCGTACGACCGCAGGGGCCCCGTTCCTCCCGGAGGAGCGGGGCCCCTCGGCGTTCAGGTGTTCCAGGTACGGGTGCGCAGCGGCAGCCCGGAGGCGCCGGACTCGGGGGTCCTGACCGCCAGCACCTGATTGACGCCGATCCGGTTGCGCTCGAAGGCCAGCGCGGACGCCGCCATGTACAGGCGCCAGACACGGGCCCGGCCGGGGCCGGCCAGCCTGGCCGCCCGCGCCCCGTCGGCCTCCAGGTTGGCCACCCAGCGGCGCAGGGTCAGGGCGTAGTGCTCGCGGATCGGCTCGACGTCGCGCACTTCGAAGCCGGCCCGCTCCAGCTGCGTGACGGTGGTGCCCAGGGGCGCGAGCTCACCGTCCGGGAACACATAGGCGTCGATGAACTCGTCCACGGCGTAGGTGGACTCGTCGCGCTGCGGGCGGCGGGCGATCTGGTGGTTGAGCAGCCGGCCGCCCGGTGCGAGGAGACGGTGCAGATCCTGCGCGTACTCCAGGTAGCGTGCGGCGCCCACGTGCTCCGCCATGCCGACGGAGGAGATCGCGTCGTACGGTCCGTCCCGGACGTCGCGGTAGTCCTGCACCCGGATCTCGACCTTGTCGGTGAGCCCCTCGCCGGCGACGCGCTTGCGGGCGTAGGCCGCCTGCTCCTGCGACAGCGTGATGCCGACGACACGCGCACCGTGCTCGCGGGCGGCGTGGATCGCCAGGGAGCCCCAGCCGCAGCCGACGTCGAGCAGACGCTGCCCCGGCCGCAGGGCGAGCTTGCGGCAGATCAGCTCCAGCTTGTCGCGCTGGGCGTCCTCCAGGGTGCCGCCGACGCTCTCCGGGGCCGTCCAGTAGGCGCACGAGTACACCATCGACGGGCCCAGCACGATCTCGTAGAAGTCGTTGCCGACGTCGTAGTGGTGGCTGATGGCGCGCCGGTCGCTGCGCCGGGTGTGCAGATGGCGGCGTCTGCGGATCTCCTCGCGGGGCGGGGTGGGCGGCAACCCGGGGCCGGCGAGGCGGAACAGCCCGCGGACGGCGGCGCGCACGTCGCTCTCCCGCAGTGCCTGCCCGAGACCGCGGGCGTCCTCGCCGCGTTCCCAGATCAGCCCGGAGACCAGGCCGAGGACGGCGTACAGATCACCGTCGATGTCGAGGTCCCCCGCGACCCAGGCGCGGGCGAGACCCAGTTCGCCGGGTTTCCACAGCAGCCGGCGCAGAGCCCGTCGGTTCCTCACGACGAGAACCGGCGCGCCCGGCGGGCCCGCCTCCGATCCGTCCCAGGCGCGGATGCGCACCGGGAGCGGATGGCCCAGCACCTGTTCGAGCAGCCCCTTCAGCCGCGGCGCGGCGTCGGTCATGGCGCACCTCCGTGACGGTGATCCCACACCACGTAAACACCTGCGGGGCCCGGCCGCAGTCCCCCACGCGCGTCACGGCTGGGCAAAACCCTCACCCGGACGCGCGGAAGCCACGGGAACACCGTCCGTCCGGGAACGCCGAAGGGGCCGCCCGCACCACGGATGGCGGACGGCCCCTTCGGGCTGGACTGACGACCGGGGTCAGGAGGCCTTGGCGCGTTCCTCGGTCTTCGCGGCGGCGGCGGGCACCGGCGCGGGCTTGGCGGCCTCGTAGAACTCCTCGCGCGGGGACTCCAGCGCGCCGAGCGCCACGACCTCACGCTTGAGGAACATGCCGAGGGTCCAGTCGGCGAAGACGCGGATCTTGCGGTTCCAGGTCGGCATGGCCATACCGTGGTAGCCCCGGTGCATGTACCAGGCCAGACGGCCACGCAGCGCGATCTTCATCTTGCCCATGACGATCATCGCGACGCCCTTGTGGAGGCCGAGCCCGGCCACCGCGCCCTTGTTGGCGTGCGAGTAGTCCTTCTGCGGGAAGCCCCGCATACCGGAGATCACGTTGTCGCCGAGCACCTTCGCCTGCCGCAGCGCGTGCTGGGCGTTCGGCGGGCACCAGGCGTTCTCGTTGCCGGCCTTGCGGCCCACCAGGTCGGGGACCTGGGCGTTGTCGCCGGCGGCCCAGATGTAGTCGGTGCCCTGGACCTGGAGGGTCGGGGCGCAGTCGACGTGGCCGCGCGGACCGAGCGGCAGACCGTAGCGGGCGAGGGCCGGGTTGGGCTTGACGCCCGCGGTCCACACGATGGTGTTGGAGTCGACCTCCAGGCCGTTCTTCAGCACCACGTGGCCGTCGACGCAGGAGTCCATCGAGGTGGAGAGGTAGACCTCGACCCCGCGGCCCTCCAGGTGCTCCTTGCCGTACTGGCCGAGCTTGGGGCCGACCTCGGGAAGGATCTTGTCGGCGGCGTCGACGAGGATGAACCGCATGTCCTCGCGGGAGACGTTGTTGTAGTACTTCGCCGCGTCGCGGGCCATGTCCTCGACCTCGCCGATGGTCTCCGCGCCCGCGAAGCCGCCACCGATGAAGACGAAGGTGAGCGCCTTGCGGCGGATCTCCTCGTCGGTCGTGGAGTCGGCCTTGTCGAGCTGCTCCAGGACGTGGTTGCGCAGGCCGATGGCCTCCTCGATGCCCTTCATGCCGATGCCCTGCTCGGCGAGGCCGGGGATCGGGAAGGTGCGGGAGACGGCGCCGAGCGCGATCACGAGGTAGTCGAACGGGAGCTCGTACGCCTCGCCGACCAGCGGGGCGATCGTGGCGATCTTGCGGTCCTGGTCGATGGTGGTGACCCGGCCGGTGAGCACCTCCGCCTTGGGCAGCACGCGTCGCAGCGGGACGACGACATGGCGCGGGGAGATGTTGCCGGCGGCGGTTTCGGGGAGGAAGGGCTGGTAGGTCATGTACGACCGGGGGTCGACGACCGTGACGGTCGCCTCGCCGTAGCGCATCTTCTTCAGAATGCGCCGAGCTGCGTACAGGCCTACGTACCCACCGCCTACTACGAGGATCCTGGGACGCTCCGTGGTGCTCATGGCATCGAGTATCCACCCGTCCAGGGGAGGGAGTTCGTGCGCCCCTTCACAAGCTTCCCCAGGGGCTCTGCTACACTGCGCCGCCCACGTGACCGAGGTCATGCCGACGAGCGGGAACCGCCGGGCAGGGCGGACCGTTGTCAAGGCCGCGTGAGCTGCCCCTCCGGGCCGCCGAAGGGGGTGTACCAGTCTCCGGGACGGCCCCTCCCGAAACCCTGCGAGCGCCCCCGCCGAGCGGGTCGACGGCCCTGCTGGACCCCCGATCGGCCGTATGCCGACCGCCCGGCACCCCCTCAGGGCCGAATTCCTTGTGAAGAACTTCACGAACTTTTCCGAGGGGGTGTCGCCGAGGGGCCCGAAGGGGCCCCGCGAAGGCGCTCATGCGGTGTCCGAGCCGCTCACCCGAGGCCGCGGGCAGGCGGTTCCAGCGGGCTACGCCACCGACCACGCGATGCCGTCGAGGATGTCGTGCTCGCTGACGACGACCTCCTCCGCGCCGATCCGTTCCATGATCGCGAGGAGGACGAGGGCGCCCGCGGCGATCACGTCGACCCGTCCGGGATGCATCGAGGGAACGGCCGCGCGCTCGGCGTGGCTGGAGCGCAGCAGCCACTCGGTGATCTCCCTGACCCGGTCGTGGGAGACACGCGAGTGGTGGATCGCCGCCGAGTCGTACTCCGGGAGGTCCTGCGCGATGGCGGACACCGTGGTGACCGAACCGGCCAGCCCGACCAGTGTGCGCGCCTCGCGCAGCGGGACCTTCTCCTCGGCGAGGTCGAGCGCGGCCTCGATGTCGGCCCGCATCGCCGCGATCTGCTCCTCGGTCGGCGGGTCCGACACGACGCCCTCGCGCACCAGGTGACGCTCGGTCATCCGCACGCAGCCGACGTCGACGGAGCGGGCCGCCCGGACGTGGTCGTCGCCCACGACGAACTCGGTCGAGCCGCCGCCGATGTCCACCACCAGGTAGGGCCGGTGCAGGTCGGTGCGCCCGGTCAGCTCCTTGGTCGCGCCGGTGAAGGAGAACTCGGCCTCCTGGTCACCGGAGATGACCTCGGGCTCGACACCGAGGATGTCCACCACCCCGCGGACGAACTCGTCCCGGTTCTCCGCGTCGCGGGACGCGGAGGTGGCGACGAACCGGAGGCGTTCGGCGCCGTGCTCCTTGATGATCGCGGCGTACTCGCGGCAGGCCGCGAAGGTCCGCTCCAGCGCCTCGGGGGCGAGCCGGCCGGTGCGGTCGACACCCTGCCCGAGCCGCACGATGGTCATACGGCGGTCCAGGTCCACCAGCTCACCGGTCACCGGGTCCGCGTCGGCGACCAGCAGCCGGATGGAGTTCGTACCGCAGTCGACGGCGGCGACCCGGGTCACTGCGCGGCCTCCTCGGTGCTCGTCACGCAGGCGCCCTTGCGCCACCACTCCGGCAGCATCGCCAGCGCCTCGTCGCCCAGCGGGTTCACACCCGGTCCCGCGGCCAGCGAGTGGGCCACCAGGACGTGCAGGCACTTGACCCGGTCCGGCATGCCGCCGGCGCTCGGAAAGCCCGTCAGCTCCTCGATCTCGTCGCGGCGCCGGACGTAGTCCTCGTGCGCGGCCCGGTAGGCGGCGGCGAGTTCGGGGTCCGACGCCAGCCTGGCCGTCATCTCCTTCATCACGCCGTTCGCCTCCAGCGTGCCGATCGCCGACGCCGCCTTGGGGCAGGTCAGGTAGTACAGCGTCGGGAAGGGCGTGCCGTCGGGCAGCCGCGGGGCCGTCTCCACGACGTCCGGCTGCCCGCAGGGGCACCGGTGCGCGATGGCGCGCAGCCCGCGCGGTGGCCGTCCGAGCTGCTGCCGGAATGCCTCGACGTCCGCGTCGGTGGGCTCGGTGCGCGGGGTGGGCGGCGGGGGCGTTTCCATGTCTGCTGCGAATGTCTTTCTGTCTGTGTCACTGGTCGGAGGCGTCGGACTTGTCGACCCCGTCCCAGAGGTTCGCGTACCAGGGACGGTCGGCCGTCCCCGAGTGGGAGCGCGACTGCCTGGCCGCGTCCGGGTCGACCACCACGTAACCGGACTCGCCCGGCATCACGTAGTGCAGCCGCTGCCGGATCTGCTGCTCCGCGTACGCGTCGTCCTGCCAGCGTGCCTTGAGGTCGCGCAGTTCCTCGACCTGCTGCCGGGCCTCCTCCTGCTCCTGGCGCAGGTCGGCGATCTCGGCGCGCTGGGCGACGTACTGCCGTATCGGATAGGCGAGCGCGACGACCAGCGAGCAGACGACGAGCGCCAGCAGCGCGGCGCGGCCGGTCAGCCGGGAGCGGCGGGCCTGGCGCCGGGTCTGCGAGCGGTAGACGCGGGCCGCGGTCTGCTCGCCGAGCAGTCGCAGTCTGGTCGCGGTGGAGAACCGGTCCCGGTCCTTCACGGCCATCTCCCGCCTCCCGTTCACACGCGCGTACGTCCCCGCACACGGTACGGGACCGAGTACGGGGACGTACGGACGACGGGCTGGGCCTTACGAAGGCTCAACCTTGCAGCGCGCGCTCAGCCCTTGAAGCGGGGGAAGGCGCTGCGGCCGGCGTACACCGCGGCGTCGTCGAGGATCTCCTCGATGCGCAGCAGCTGGTTGTACTTGGCGACACGCTCGGAGCGGGCCGGGGCGCCGGTCTTGATCTGACCGCAGTTGGTGGCGACGGCCAGGTCGGCGATGGTGACGTCCTCGGTCTCGCCGGACCGGTGCGACATCATGCACTTGAAGCCGTTGCGCTGGGCCAGCTCGACGGCGTCCAGGGTCTCGGTGAGCGAGCCGATCTGGTTGACCTTGACCAGCAGGGCGTTGGCGGCGCCGTCCTCGATGCCGCGGGCCAGGCGCTCCGGGTTGGTGACGAACAGGTCGTCGCCGACCAGCTGGACCTTGTCGCCGAGCTTGTCGGTGATGACCTTCCAGCCGGCCCAGTCGTCCTCGAACAGCGGGTCCTCGATGGAGACGAGCGGGTAGGCCGCCACGAGCTCCTCGTAGTACTCCGTCATCTCGGCGGCGGAGCGCTCCTTGCCCTCGAAGAGGTACTTGCCGTCCTTGTAGAACTCGGAGGCGGCGACGTCGAGCGCGAGGGCGATCTGCTCGCCGGGGATGTAACCGGCCTGCTTGATCGCCTCGAGGATGAGGTCCAGGGCGTCGCGGTTGGAGCCGAGGTTCGGGGCGAAGCCGCCCTCGTCGCCGAGGCCGGTGGACAGGCCCTTGGTCTTCAGCACCTTCTTGAGGGTGTGGTAGACCTCGGTGCCCCAGCGCAGGGCCTCGGAGAAGGACTCCGCGCCGATCGGGGCGATCATGAACTCCTGGATGTCCACGTTGGAGTCGGCGTGCGAGCCGCCGTTCAGGATGTTCATCATCGGCACCGGCAGCAGGTGCGCGTTCGGGCCGCCCAGGTAGCGGAAGAGAGGCAGGTCCGACGCCTCGGAGGCGGCGTGGGCGACCGCGAGGGAGACACCGAGGATGGCGTTGGCGCCGAGCGAGCCCTTGTTGTCGGTGGCGTCCAGGTCGAACATCGCCTGGTCGATCAGGCGCTGCTCGGTGGCGTCGTAGCCGACCAGCTCGGGGCCGATCTGCTCGATGACGGCCAGGACGGCCTTCTCGACACCCTTGCCCTGGTAGCGGTTGGGGTCGCCGTCGCGGAGCTCGATGGCCTCGAAGGCACCGGTGGAGGCGCCGGACGGAACGGCGGCACGACCCGTGCTGCCGTCGTCGAGGCCGACCTCGACCTCGACCGTGGGGTTGCCTCGGGAGTCCAGGATTTCCCGGGCTACGACGACGTCGATGGACGGCACGAGCATCTCCTTCGTGGATGTGACGCGATTGAGCAGGGCCGCAGCGGCTCTGCGAGATGAGCCTAACCGGCTCCGTGGGATCGGCCAGCCGGTCGCCCATCCCGTGGACGGAACCGAGAGTAAATTGTTTCCGAACGGAACAAAGACGGTTCCGGAAAAGTCACGGCCAGGACGGTGACGCCGAGGGGACGGCGGCGGCCGACGCGAGGCCCGGCACGAGCGGGGCGCGCGGGGCGACGGCGGCCGGGCGGGGACGGGAGCGGCGACGGCGCGGCGACGACTCGGGCCGGCTGCCGGGCGGGGCCGGCGGCCGGTGGAGAGCGGGGTACAAAAGCCCCGCCCCGGTGCGTACGGGGGAAAACGCACCGGAGCGGGGGGCCCGGGACAGCCCGTGGGGGCGGACCGTCCCGTGGACGGAGAGGCCTCGGCCGCGTTCCTTACTTCAGGTGCAGCTGCTGGCCCGGGTAGATGAGGTCGGCGTCCTCGACGATGTCCTTGTTCAGCTCGAACAGCTTCTCCCAGCCGCCCTCGACGCCGCGCTCCGCGGCGATCGTGCTGAGCGTGTCGCCGGCGACGACCTTGTACTCTCCGTCGCCCTTGACGACCTTCTCGCCGGTCGGGGTGGTGACGGTCTTCGGCGCGGCGGGGCGCCCCTGCGAGCGGGAGGCCGGCTGCTGCTCGGCGGCGCGGGTCTCGGCTGCGCTCGGCGCGGGGGCCGGGGCAGCCGAGCCGCCGTTGTACGGGGCGTTCGACAGGCCGGTGCCGCAGTGCGGCCAGGCACCCTTGCCCTGGCCGGCGAGCACCTTCTCGGCGGTCGCTATCTGCTGTTCCTTGGTGGCCCGGTCGGCGGAGGCGGCGTACTGGGTGCCGCCGTACGCGGCCCAGGTGGAGGCGGAGAACTGCAGGCCGCCGTAGTAGCCGTTGCCGGTGTTGATGGACCAGTTGCCGCCGGACTCGCACTGGGCGACGGCGTCCCACTCGGACGCGGTGGCGGCGGAGGCGTTGCCGGCCGCCATCAGCGGGGCGGCGACGGCGGCGGAGGCCACGCCGGCGATGGCGATGGCGCGGGTGGCCTTGAACGGACGACGGTGCTTGCCCTTGCCGGAGAACAGCATGGATGGATCCCCTCACCGACGCCTGCGAGGTGAGCTGTCGGGTTCGGGCCGGTTGAGTTGCCCGGCCACGCCTCTGTGGGAGGCATGGCTTCACCCCGAGTCGTGCCGGCTCAACTGCCCGGCACGGCGCTTACCTTGGGTCCCCCGCTCCTGCCTACGGCGCATGACGCGACGACTGTTCCCGGGCTGCCACTGGCAGGACTCGGCGTTGCGGCAGCCGGGGCTCGTGTTGGCGAGCGGTCCTGACCGTAGACACGCGATCGGCGGAATTTCAAAGACGATCAGGGCCTCTGAGACTCATCCCACACTTTCACCAAAACGGACATTACGTGTGAAGTGCGGCGTGAACTCCCTCTGCTTTTCGCCCGTTTCGCCCCCGACATCCAGCGTCCGACCGGGAGTGATGCGGTCGGGGTCGATACCGACCGCATCCGTGTCGCGCAGTGGGGCGCGGGTCATCCGGCCTGGCCGTCAAGGGAGTCGACGAGGTTCCACAGGCCGCTCCCCTCCTGCACGACCGAGGTCTTGTCGCCCGCGATACCGCCCGCGGCAGCGCCGCGGGAGGCGTGGCGACCGGAGGACCCGGACGAGCCCGCACCGTCGGTGCTCTCGTCGGCACGGTCCCCGCGGTGCTTGCCGCCACCCTCGGAGCCGACGCCGATCAGGCCGGAAAGACCACCGCTTGACGGAGTTTCGTCCGAATTGTCGTCCGTCGAGGGAGTACCGGATCCCTGCGGATCGGTGGGGCTCGCGGACCCGTCGGTCGGGTCCGACGAGGCGCCGGAGGACGGCGAGGCCGAAGGACTGGAGGACGATTCGTCCGTTTCCGGGCTTTCATCCGATTCGGGCGATGCGGAGGGCTTGGGGGACCCGGTGGACCGCGGAGACTCCGACGACTTTCCGGATCCGGACGATTCACCCGATCCTGACCCGCCGGAGGAACCGGAAGAACCAGACGAGTTGGACAATCCCAGAGACCTCAGCGAATCGGACAGGTCGCCCGAATCGCCCGACACCGGGGTCGACGACTTGTCACCGGCCACACCCGTGTCGATCCGCGCCGACTCGGAGTCCGCCTCGAGCCCGGCCAGCGTGCCGCAGGTCCCCCACGCCTCGGCGCCCCGGTCCGCGAGGACCCGCTCGGCGACGGCTATCTGCTGCGATCTGCTGGCCTGGTCGGCGCTGGTCGCGTAGGTGAGACCGCCGTAGCGCTCCCAGTCCTTCTGGGACAGCTGGAGCCCGCCGTAGCGGCCGTTGCCCTCGTCGGCGCTCCAGGAGCCGTCGCTCTCGCAGTCGGCGACCTTGTCCCAGGTCGTTCCGGTGGCGGCGCTGGCGCCGGTGGCGGCCAGAAGCGGGATGGCGATGGCGGAGCCGGTCACGCCGGCCGCGACGACGAACGCCGGAGCCTGACGGGGGCGACGGTGACGTCCGTTCCCGGAGAGCATGCGGAAACCTTTCGCGAGACAGCGGTGACCGGCGCGGCGGGTGATGCACCGCGTCGCGCGCTGATGGGTGAAGTTATAGGTAGACGATCACTTGTCACAAGTTAATGCCGCGCAGATCACGTGAACGTCACAGAGTTGAGGGCTTGTCACGTCCAGTTCGGCGGAATGGTTTATTCCGGTCGATTACGGGACGGGAGTGAACTCCACGGGCAGCGTGCGCAGTCCGCGCATGATGAGTCCGCCGCGCCAGCGCAACTCGCCCGGTTCCACGGCCAGTCGGAGGTCCGGAAGGCGGGTCAGCAGGTTGGCGAGCGCGGTCTGCCCCTCCAGGCGGGCGAGCGGCGCGCCGAGGCAGTAGTGGATGCCGTGTCCGTAGCCGAGGTGCTGGTTGTCACGGCGGGCGAGGTCGAGGGTGTCCGCATCGGCGAACCGCTGCGGGTCCCGGTCGGCGGCGGCCAGGACCACCAGCACGGGATCGCCGGGGGCGATGTCCTGGCCGCCGATCGTGAGCGGCTGCGTGGCGAACCGCCAGGTCGCCAGCTCCACCGGGCCGTCGTAGCGCAGGAGTTCCTCGACCCCGGTCTCCAGCAGGGCGTGGTCGCCGCCGGCGAGGGCCTGTTGGAGCCGGGTCCGCTGCTCGGGGTGGGTGAGCAGGGCGTAGGTGCCGTTGCCGATGAGGTTGACCGTGGTCTCGAATCCGGCGAACAGGAGGATGAACGCCATGGCGGCGGCCTCGTTCTCGGTGAGGTGCTCGCCGTGGTCGGAGGCGCGGATCAGGCCGGAGATGAGGTCCTCGCCGGGCGCCGGCTCGGCGGGTAGCGAGGCGCGCTTGCGGTGGATCAGTTCCAGGAGGTAGCCCCGCATCATCTTCACCGACCGGGCGACGCCGCCGCGCGGCCCTCCCCCGTGCCGGATCATCATCCCGGCCCAGTCCCGGAAGTCGTCCTGGTCCTCGCTCGGGACGCCGAGCATGTCGCAGATCGCGTAGATGGGGAGCGGGAAGGCGAACTCGTGGATGAGGTCGGCCGAGCCCTTGCGGGCGAACCCCGCGATGAGGTCGTCGGTGAGCTGCTGCACCCGGGGCGCGAACTCGGCCACGCGCCGGGGGGTGAAGGCCTTGGAGACGAGCCGGCGCAGCCGGGTGTGGTCCGGCGGGTCGATGTTCAGCAGATGCGTCATCAGCTCGGCCTTGCGCTCACCGGGGATACCCGTCTTGCCCTTGGCGTGCGCGGGCTCGTCGTGATGCGCCGGGTTCTTGCTGAGCCGGGGGTCGGCGAGGGCCTGCCGGGCGTCGGCGTACCGGGTGACCAGCCAGGCCCGGACACCGCTCGGCAGCTCCGTCCGGTGGACGGGGGCGTGCTCACGCAGCCAGGCATAGGCGGGGTACGGGTCGGTCGCGAACTCCCAGGTGAAGAGTTCGGGAGCGGGATCGGCCGGGGGACGGGGCTCGCTGGTCACCCGTCGACCGTATCCGGCGGTGGCGGGACACGTGATGTCGGCGGCCGCTCCGGGCCGGGGCCGGACACCCGAAGGCGTCACCGCGTTCCGGCGAGCGCGGGAAATGACGGCACCCGCCTGTCCGAAGCCGCTGCGCGGATTCCGGCAAGTATTTCCGGCAGGCACCTCCGGAATGGGATCCGGTGCGAATTGAGTTACGGATTCCGGTACCGATTCCGATGTCGATTCCGCTGCGGATTCACATCGGGCCGGGCCCTGTGCTCCCCGCACGGCTTCCGGAAATCGATTCAGGACCAGGGAAATCCCTCGTTGATCCCGAACAGCACGGTGAAGAGAGCCATCGCGAACAACGGGACGATCACAAAGGAGTCCGGGCGTTCACGTCGGGCCGCCTGCCAGAGGAGCGCGGCTATGGGGCCGGAGAGGCCGGCGGCCATCAGCGCCCAGCCCGCGCCCGGCTTTCCCAGCATGTTGAACGCGACGAACGCCGCGGCGATGAAGTACGCGGGCGAGGCCCACAGGTGCCGCAGGGCCGACGATGCTTCGGTGGTGGAGGCCATGGTGCTGCTTTCCTTGCGAGAGCCGGTACGGGAACCCGTACGAGAGCCGGTACGAGCGCTGGTACGAGCGCTGGTACGAGCACCGGTACGGAGCCGCACCGGTGCCGGGGTCGGTGGGGGACGACATGCCGCCCGGCCGCCGCGGCGGGGTCCTGGTACCGGGACCCCGCCGCGGCGGCCGTGCCGCTACGCGAACAGGCTGCGGATGTAGGTGTACAGCTGGTACTGGGCCTCGGCGCCGAGCGCGACCCAGGCGATCCGCACCGGGTGGTACCAGGACAGGCCGTTCATGTACGAACGGAACTTGCCCCAGCCCGACTTGGCGGCCTTGACCGCGTCGTCCCAGAGCTTGCCCCCGTGCCGCTTCATCAGGTTGAACAGCGCCTTGACGGCGCCGCTGATCGCGGCGCGGCTCTGGGCCTTGCTCGCGGTGCCGTCGGCGACGGCGCGCAGCGCCCGGGTGTCCTCGGCCTTCAGCTCGGCCTTGACGGCCGGGTTGGTGAGGAGGGCGCGGGCATCGGCCGCGGACAGGGCCGCCGGCGCGGCCGCCGGGCGGGCCTCAGCGGCCTGCGAGGCCTGGGCGAGCCCGGCTCCGGCGCCGAGTGTCACGGCGGCCACGGCCGAAACCGCGGCCAGACGCAGCGTGCTGCGATTCATGTAAAGTCTCCCTTGCGTTTTGGCGCAAGGGGGAGGAAGCCCTCACGGGCGACCTGGAACTGGCGTGGAAACCGAAAAGGTCCCCCCGCGGACTTCTTCCCCCCGAATTGTGTTCACCGCGGAACCGTCGCCGAACAGGGCCCCGTCCCCACGCGGTTGATCAGGCCGCTTGCGGAGCGGAGACCGTACGCTCGGTCCGCTCACCCCCCAACCCGGTTGGTCCGACCAGGTGTTCGGTGCCGCAGGAACATAACACGGGCCTAGATCATTTGGCCAGTTCTCATCTATTGGCGCGAATTGCTGAACATTGAACATTTCTGCCGGTCCGTCAACGGCAATACGCGGGCCGGTCGTCGAGAACCGCCCACCCGCACGCAATGACGCGCGGGTGCGCTCCGATTCCCTCCGCTATCCCGGGTTCTCGGTCTCTCTGATCGCGTCCCGGTACACCCGCGCCGCGGCCCGCAGGGCCGCTTCCGGGTCCACGCCCTCCGCCTCGGCGCGCACCGCCAGCGCCAGCAGCTCGTACCCGATGCTCCCGGTGTCCGGCAGGGGCACCTCCAGGCCCGCCGTGCGGACCCGGGAGGCGAGCTTCGCCGCGAGGGCCAGGCCCGGCTGGTGCAGGGGGATGCCCTCCGTCACCGACGTCCGCCGCTTCTCCTGGGCCTTGGTGCGCAGCCAGTGCTCCTTTACCTCCTCCGGGGTGGAGGCCGTCTCGTCGCCGAAGACGTGCGGATGCCGGTGGACGAGCTTGGCGACGATGGTGCCCGCCACGTCGTCGATGGAGAACGGGGTCTCCGGGTCCTCCTCGGCGATCCGGGCGTGGAAGACGACCTGGAGGAGGACGTCGCCCAGCTCCTCGCGCAGTTCGTCCCGGTCGCCGTCCTCGATCGCCTCGACCAGCTCGTACGCCTCCTCGATCCCGTACTTCGCCAGGCCCTGATGGGTCTGCCGGGACGACCACGGGCATTCGGCGCGGATCCGGTCCATGACCTGGACGAGGTCGAGCAGCCGGGCGCCCGGCAGGTCGTAGGAGGCGGGCAGCAGCTCCAGATCGGGCATCCGGACGCGACCGGAACCGGCCAGGCGCGCCAGACCGTCGGTCAGCGCGGGCTCCCCTTCGCCCGTGGCGACGACCACCACCGTGTGCCCGCCGCCGCAGGCGTCGACCAGCTCCTCGGCGGTCGGGGACGCCTCGTCCACCGATATCCCGGCCTCGCGCAGATACGGCAGCTGCGGATGCGCGCCGTCCGCGCAGAGCACGCGGTCGGCGGTGCGCAGGGCCTGCCAGGCGGGCCAGGACAGCAGTCCGGGTGCGACCCGGTGGCTGGTGGTGAGCAGGACGACACGGCCCGGGGCGGCGCCGGAACCGGGGCTCGCGGCCCCGCCCCGGCCGGCGTCGGGAGCGCCTTCGAAGCTGGTTGCGTTCACGATCCGAACGTAACCCACGCCACCGACGGACCCGCGAGTTGTCCACAGGCACGGCGCCGATCATCGGATGATCGGACGGCGTGGTGCGGTGATCCCGGCCGCCGGGTCCGCCGCCGTACCGTTACGCCGGCTGCTGCGCCTGCTGCGTCGTGACGTCCCGCACCCACGGCGCCTGCTCGTCGACGCGGC
The DNA here is from genome assembly GCF_003261055.1 of Streptomyces cadmiisoli. NCBI lineage: Bacteria > Bacillati > Actinomycetota > Actinomycetes > Kitasatosporales > Streptomycetaceae > Streptomyces > Streptomyces cadmiisoli. Next base: position 5,295,774 of record NZ_CP030073.1, on the reverse strand, counting down.
TGCTCTTGTCCACGTCCCAGCTGCCGTAGCGCGGGTTGAGGTCGATGTCCAGCTTCCGGGACGCCTGCGACAGGGCCTTCCAGAAGGCCGGCTGGCTGGTGTCGGTGCCGAGCCTGGTGGCGAGCTTCTGGGCCTCCAGCTGGAGGCGGAGGTTCTCCTCCAGCCGCTCCGGCGGCACGCCGTACTGCTGCAACCAGGCCGTCCGCAGCGCCTCCGCGCCGCCGACCTGCCCCTCCAGGCCGGCCCGCATCTCGCGGACCTCCTTGCGGCTGACGGTGACGCCGGCGTCCTGCGCGGCGCGGTGCAGCACCCGGTCCAGGACCATGCCGTGCAGCGTGTCGCGGGTCAGGGTGCCGGTCTTGGCGACGGCCTGCGCGTACTGCGCGTCGCCGTCCACCGCGGCCCGCTGCGCCTCGCGGACCTCGCTCACCCTGCTCTCGAGCTGCGCCATGGTGATGCGCTGACCGCCGACGACGGCCGCCGCACCGGGATGCGCGTCGGTTCCGCAGGCGGCCAGGAGTGGCGCTGCGGCGATCGCGGCGGACAGGAGGAGCGCGGTGCGACGACGGCGGTGCAAGGAGACCTCCCGAGGAGTTTGTGCGGCGGTGCACAAGGTCTTGCGATGATCGATGGTAGGCAGCGGCCCAGCTTTGGCCAACCCATTCGACCAACGATTCACCAGGACTTCGGGCACCGCCGCGCCCGCAGTGTGCCCCCTCCGGGGTGGCCACCCTCGGACGGACTCCCGATGACACCCCCGTCACGCCCCCCGCGGCCGGGACACCGGCGCCGGTCCGACGTGCCCCGTCCTGCCCCGCGGACTGCCGGACTTTGCCCAGCCCAGGCCTAGCCCCGCACCTGCCCCAGCCACTGCAGCGTGCGGCGCAGCTCCGCCGCCAGCGGATGCCCGGGGCCGTTGAGCGCCTCCACGTCGTGCAGCAGCCGCACCAGCGTGTCGTGGGCGGCCGCCCGGTCGCCGAGGGCGAGGAGGAGGTGGCCGATACGGCGGCGCACGTCGTGGGAGAGCCCCGGGTCGCCGGAGACGTACTGGTTCTCGTAGTACGGGAGCAGCGCCCGGTACTCCGCGAGGGCCGCCGCCGGTTCGCCGAGCTGCTCCAGGCACTGGGCGGCCTCGTAGCGGAACCGGAGCGACTGCGGGTCGGCCTGGCCCGCCTCCGCGGCGCGCTCGTCGGCGAGCCGGCGCAGTTCGGGCAGCGCGCGCCGGTACTGGCCGTCGTCCATGAGCGTGGCCGCGTACTGCTTGCGCAGGGTGCGCACCACCGGTGAATGCTCGCCGTGCTGCTCGGCCGCCGCTGGCAGGATCGCGCCCAGGATGTCGACGGCCTGCGTGATGCGCCCCTCGCCGAGCAGTCGCTTGACCTCGTCGACGGCGCTCGCGACGTCCGGCCTCTCGTCGACCGGCGTGACCGGGGCCGGCTGGGGCGCGGGCGTGCGCGCCCGGTCCGGCCACGGGGCATGGGGTCGCAGGAAGGGGCGCGTGGGGTCCAGGGGCGCGCCGGTGGGCATCCCCCGAGCCGGCAGCAGCGGCGCCAGGGCCTCGTACACCTCCTGCGCGGAGGCCGGCCGGTGCAGCGGATCCTTGGCGAGCAGGCGCAGGACGAGCGCTTCGAGCCGGTCGGGGACCTCCGGGCGGAGCCGGCGCACGGGAAGCGGCGGCTCGTACAGGTGCCGGTGCAGAACGCCGAGCGCCGTGGAGCCCGAGAACGGTACGTCACCGCTGAGGAGTTCGTGCATCAGCACACCGAGCGCGTACAGATCGGTGTACGGGCCGACTGCGCCGCCCATCGCCTGCTCCGGCGCCATGTACGCGGGCGAGCCGATGGGCGAACCGGTGTGCGTGAGCCGCGTCGTGTCGGTGTCCATCACGGAGGCGACGCCGAGGTCGAGGACGGTGACCGTGCCGTCCTGCTTCACCATGACGTTGCGCGGCTTCAGGTCGCGGTGGACGATCGGCACGGCGTGCACCGCGCTCAGCACGGCGCACAGCTGCGCGGCGACCGCCACCGCCCACTGCCACGGGTACGGGTCGTGCTCGGCGAGGTGGTCGGACAGGTCGGCGCCGTCCACGTACTGCATGACGAGGAACAACTCCTCGCCCGCGCTGCCCGCGTCGTGCACCGTGACGAGCCCGGGATGGTCGACCTGCGCGGTCACCCGGCACTCGCGCACGAAGCGGCGGCGCAGTTCGTCGGCCTCCTGCCCGGCCACCTTGTCGGGGCGCAGCAGCTTGACCGCCACGCGCCGGTCGAGGCGCTGGTCGTAGGCCGTCCAGACCTGGCCCATGCCGCCCTGACCGATGAGCGTGGCCAGTTCGTAGCGGCCGGCGACGACGCGTCCTGCCGCCACGGTCACCTTCCGCCCTCGTGGTCGCCGTCGCGCCGGACCTCACCCTGACCGCTCTGTTTGCGCAGGTAGTCGCTGAGTTCGTCCAGCTCGGCGCGCACCTGGTCGATACGCGCGGGTGCGGGGCGCTGCTGCGGCGGCGTCGGTATCGAAGGGTGCGGCGTGGCGGCCGGGGACGCCGGGGGCGGGGTGTGCGGGGCGCTCCGGGCGGGCGGGGGCGGGGTGTGCGGGGGCTGCGGGGGCGGGGTCTGCGCCGACTGCGGCACGGTGGTGGCGGTCGTGTAGGGCTGCTGCGGCTGCGGGTAGCCGTACGCCGCCGTCGGCTGGGGGTGGTATCCGGAGCCGTAACGGAGCTGGTGGAAGTGGCGGACGTCCGCGGCCAGGTAGTACGCGATCACGACCACCAGGGTGCCCAGCAGCAGCCCCAGGCCCGTCCAGCCGCTGGGGGTGTGGATCTCGTCGCCGGGCTCGGTGCCGAGCAGCACGATCGCCAGGATGTCGGCCGCCAGCACGGCCACGAACAGGCCCCAGTCCAGCGACTTGCGCGTGACGATGGCCAGGCGCAGCAGCATGGTCCAGGTCAGGAACCCGAGGCTGAGGACGGAGATCGCCACGAACAGCACGCGCAGGAGGACCAGCCAGGCCGTCGGTGGCGGCTGCTTCACCGGCTGCATGTAGCCGTGGCCATGCATGGCTGCTCCTGATGCCTGAAGTGGGCGTACGAGCCGGCCGGCGTCGGGCGACGCCGGCCGGGCGATTGTCGGTTCGAGCGTATAGGCCGACACGGACAAGCGGTCCCGGGTTGTACCGAACCGTTGTCGCACTGATCACTTCATGAGGCCACGGGCGGATCTCCCTGTGACCACGGCGGGAGGAGCGGGGGTTGAGCCGGGTGCGGGCACGGCGGGAGCGGGTGCGCGGGGTCGTCGGCCGGCCGGGGAGCCGGGCCTTCAGTCGGGGGTGACCGTGCCGTCCGTCAGGCCGTCGTACATACCGCGCAGGAGTTGTTCGCCCAGCCGGCTCGTCCGCCTGAGCACGCGCTCGAACTCGTCCAGTGCGCGGAAGCGCGCCCCGTAGCGCCGCTGTTCGTCCAGCGGCAGCCGGGGCAGTTGCAGCCGGCGTACGTCGAGGCGGGTGGCGGTGGAGGCGTAGCTGCTGGCCTGGCGGTTGTTGGCGGTGCCGCGCAGGAAGCCGGCGAGGAACCACGGGTCGAGCGCCGCCGGGTCGGGGCGCACGACCACCAGATTGCGGCCCAGTACGGCGCCGGCCGTCGCCTCGTCGATCACGCGTGCCATCGCCCCGCCGCCGAGCACCGGCACGACCACGTCACCCGCTTCCGTCAGCACGGCCTCCTCGTCGCTCTCGGGAAGCGTCCCGGAGGGGGCCGTTCCGGCGAGGACGTCGTGGTCGCTGAGGACGGGCACACGCGCGTGGCCGCCGTTGCCGCCGGTGCGCATCAACAGGGCGCCGCCGCGAGCCAGTTCACCGACGGTGGTGAGCGGCCAGCGTGCGGGCTGCTCGGTACGCGCTGGGGGCGGGGTGAGTTCGGCGGTCAGCCGCAGGGTGTCCCCGAGACGCTCGCGGACCTCCTTGAGCTGTTCGGCCCCGTCGGCCGCGGCGGGCGGCGGGAGGTGGCGGGCAGGGGCGAAGTCCACGTCGTCGTCGAGGAGTTCGATGACGGGCACGGCACGGGCCGTCCCTGGCCGCTCCACCGCGGTGCCCGACCGTTCGAAGGCGCGCCAGACGTCGAGGACGGCCTCGCGCACGCCCCGCCAGTCCGGCCCGCCCCGCCCCTCGGTGGCGAACTGCCCGACGTCGGCCAGCAGCACCTCCGGCTGCGCGGGCGCCCTCTCGGGCCGGCGCAGGACCCAGAGGTGGAGCGGGATGTTGTACGGGGGCGCAGCGCCCACCGGCAGGGCGACCACGGCGCGCAGCGCACCGCGGCGCAGCAGGTCGGCGCGGATACGGCGGCCGGAGCGGCGCGAGGCGGCGGCGGGCGGCATCAGCAGTACGGCGGTGCCGCCGTCCTTGAGCCGGGCGAGCGCGTGCTGCACCCAGGCCAGCTCGGACTCGGTGCGCGCGGGGAAGCCGTACTCCCAGCGCGGGTCGTAGGCGAGTTCGTCGTGGCCCCAGTTGCGCTCGTTGAACGGCGGGTGGCACAGGACGGCGTCGGCGCGCAGCCCGGTGTGGGCGTCGGCGCGCAGGGTGTCGCCGACGGCGCCGCGGACGGTGGCCCGGCCGTGCAGCGCGAGCCGGATGGCGGTGAGCGCGGCCAGTTCGGGCGCGCTGTCCTGGGCGTACAGCTCCTGGTCGGGGCGGGCTGCGACGGCGCGCAGCAGGGCGCCGGTGCCGCAGGCGGGGTCGAGGACGACGCGGGCCGGGCCGGCGAGGGCGGCCATGAGGTCGGCGAGCTCGGCGGGGGTGAGCGTGTACTGGCGGGGGTTGGCGTCGAGGTGCCGGCCGAGCAGGAACTCGAAGGTCTGGCGGGCGCCCAGCTCGGCGGCGAGTTCCGCGGTGCCGCGCAGGAGGGGGGCGGAGGGGAGGAGTTCGGGGCCGGTGGGGACGTGAACGGCGGGCGGGCCGTTCACAGGTGCTGGTGCGTTCACACCTGCGGGGGTGGCGGGGCGGGGCGCTGCGTGAACATCGGGCGAGGCGTTCACACCCGCTGCGGGGGTCACGGCTGAAGTGAAGGTCGCGGCTGAAGTGGGGTTCACGGCTGATGTGGGGGTCGCCGGGGACGCCGGGTTCACAGTCAGCGCCGGGTTCACAGCTGACGCGGGGTTCACGGAGTCGCCGTCCGCCGCGCCTTCGCCGACCGTTCCGTGAACACCCGTACCCGCGTTCACGGCCGGTGGGCTGTTCACAGCTGCGCCGTCGCCGCCCGTCCTGGGTCCGTGAACCCGCCTGCCACCGAAGCGCGGCACGATCACCTGCTCCAGCGCCGCCGGCAGCATCGCGGCCAGCCGGGCGTCGGACCCGGCACTCACGTCCAGCCACACCGTCGGGCGGTCATGGATGAGCAGCAGGACGCATCCGGCGTGCGCGAGTGCCGCGACCGGGCCCTCCGGGTGGCCGACGAGCTGCTGCCAGACCCTTTCGCGCAGCGGGACTTCGGCGAGTTTCCCCTGGCGGCGCAGCCAGGTCTCGACTTCGGCGAGGGAGAACGAGGGGCTGGTCTCGGTGCCTCCGACCGGCTTGGGGAAGTCGGCGTGGCGGCGGCGCCAGTTGCTCACGGCGGCCCGGCCCACCCCGGCGAGCCGGGCGATTCCGGCGGCGGTCACCTCTGTCGCGTTGTCCTGCACCGGCCCAGCTCCTCCGCTTGTCCCGTGTGTGGCGTCGAGCATACCGACGTACGCGTGATCCACCCATTCACGGCCGCGCAGACACCACAACGTGTGAACCGTGTTGACTCGGTTCACACGGTCTGGTCTCATTGACGCAGCGAACGGATGCACTGCCGGACCGAGGCGGTCATCGCGCAGGGAGGGGAAAGAGCCATGGGCATGACGGGCAAGATCACGCTGGGCGTCGTCGTGGGGGTCGTGGTGCTCGGCGCCGTCTCGACGAACTCCGGTGACGACGGCAACGGCGGCGACTCCGGTGGCGACAAGGCCACGTCGGCGTCCGCGGACCGCAAGCCCGGTGGCGACAAGGACTCGGCGCAGGGCGGGGAAGTCGCCGAGAAGAAGGCCGCCTTCGCCGGGGACGGCGACTTCCAGGTCGGCTCCGACATCAAGCCCGGCACCTATCGCACCAGCGGCAACACGGACCACATGTGCTACTGGGAGCGCGCCAAGGACGCTTCCGGGGAGTTGGACGCGCTGCTGGCCAACGACAACGTCAGCGGGACCAGTTACGTGACCGTCGAGGCGGGGGACAAGATCTTCAGATCGAGCGGCTGCTCCGACTGGGAGGCCGTCGACCCGAAGGCGAAGGGGTCCCCCGGCGCGAAGATGGCCGGTGACGGCGGAATGTTCAAGGTCGGCACGGACATCGCCCCCGGCACCTACAGATCCGCCGGCAACTCGGACGACATGTGCTACTGGGAGCGGTCCAAGGACGCCGAGCACTCGCTGGACTCGATCATCGCCAACAACAACGTCAGCGGCAACGCGGTCGTGACGATCAGCTCTTCGGACGCCTACTTCAAGACCTCCGGCTGCGAGGACTGGAAGAAGACCGGCTGAACCAGCCGCCGCGCGAGCGCCCCGCACCGGGACCGCGACTGCGACTGCGACCGCGACCGCGACCGCGACAGCCGGGCGGACCGGCCGGCGAACCCGCACGGAGACCAGAGGGAAGACGAGCCGAGTGACGGGCCGAGAGCGCGGCCTTGCTCCCCGGGCGTAGACCGGGCGGGCCGACAGGCGCGGCCCAGGCACCCGGCACCCGCCCGCCGCCCCGCCCGGGCCCGCCCCGCGAGCCCACGCCCATCACCCTCACCCCGGCGGCGTCCGCCTCCGACACCTCCGCAGCGCACCCACCGCTCGGCGCTCGGCAAACAGCGCGCTCACCACGCGACGCGCCTCACAGGCAGCGCGCTGCCGGCACGCAGCGCCACCCAGCACATACGCGCCACTCACCACACACCACTCACCACGTATCACCGCGCCCCAGTGGCCGCTCACCGAGGAGTTTCCCGTGCGCCGAACAGCACTTGCCGCTCTCTTTCTCACCGCGTCGACCGTCGTCGGTCTCTCCGCCTGCCAGCCGGAATCGGACGGGGCGGACCGCGAACCGAGCCGCTCCGCGAAGTCGAAGGAACCGTTCGCCGGGCTGACCGGCGGCGAGATCGCCGACCGCGCCCTCGAGGCCACCACCGGCGCGTCCTCGCTGCGGGTGGCCGGAGACGTCCCGGACGGCCCGGACGACGCCACCATCCACATGGACATGGCGCTGAACAAGCGGAACGAGTGCGCCGGCACGATGAGCATGGACGGCGGCAAGGCCGATCTGATCAAGACCGGCGACACCGTCTACCTCCGCTACGACGAGGGGTTCCTGCGCGCCCAGAGCAAGGGCGAGCCCGCGGCGGACGTCCAGGCGGCCGTGGACATGCTGGCCGGCAAGTGGACCAAGACGTCGGCGACCGGCGCGGACGCCGCGGACATCGCGAGTTTCTGCGATCTGGACGCCATGCTCGGCGGCGCGGAGGACGTGCACTCCGACGCGGTTCGCGGGAAGACCACCACCGTCGACGGCAGTCCGGCGATCGTCCTGCGCGAGAAGGAGGGCAAGGACCGGTACACGGTGTACGTCGCCACCGAGGGCGAGCCGTATCTGCTGCGGGTCGACAGCACGTCCGACGCCGACCCGGGCACGCTCACCTTCAGCGACTACGACGAGCCGGTGCCGGCACAGAAGCCCGACGGCGAGATCCTGGACCTCGACGAACTGGGCAGCTGACCTCGTGCCGACCGCCGGGAGCGGCCCGGCCGCTCACAGACGGTGCCCCTCGCAGACCGTGCCGCACACAGACGGTGCCGCACACCTACGCTGCCGCTCACAGTCGGTGCCGCATCCAGACATTGGGTTCCACGTACACCGCGAACCCGTGCGCCGGTTCGCACCGCACCGGCACCAGGGCGCCGGGCACCTCGATGTCGCCCGCGGTGTCGAAGGGCAGCCCGGTCCAGCGGCGCCAGTCGGGCAGCGCGGCGGCCACGGTCATCGAGGCCGGCGCGACGGCGTGGACGGTGGCGCCGGCCCGGGCGTGGACGCGGAGCCAGGGGTCGTGCGGCAGTCCGTCGGGGCGTACCCGGTGGGCGTACTCCTCCATGGGGGTACGGGGTTCGAGGTGCTTGGCGCTGGGGCGGACGGGGGCGACGACCTCGTCGAAGCCGAGGGCGCGGGCGTTGTCACGCATCGCGGTGACCATCTGCCCGGACAGGCCGAGACCCTGGGCCTGCGGGGCGATGACGACCGAGACGGCGCTGACCGTGTCGGGGCGGACCCCTTCACGCAGGTCCGCGAACGCCCACACCAGCATCTCGTCCCAGCCGCGGTCGGGAAGCTCGCCGCGGTCCTCGGTGCGGAGCGCGAAGGGAACGCTGTAGGCGTGGGCGACGACCTCTCCGCGCTCGTCCTGGGCGAACTGCACATACTGCGGGAGTTCCCTGGCTATCCGCCCGTAGTGGGCGTTGCCCACCAGGTCGTTGACGACGAACCGCGGCCAGGTGTCGGCCATTCCGACGACCCGGTCGAGCATGTCCGGCCGCTCGGCGAGGCTGGAGATCTTCACATCCATACGCTCACGCTAGGCGGCGTCCGGCCTCCCGGACACGGATTTTCGAGCCCCCGACCGCCACCGGTGCACCCGGCGCACTCGGCTCGGTGAGCCGCCCGGTCCGCCCTCACCGCACCCGCTCCACTTCATGAACTGCCCGGTCCGGCCGGTCCGCCAGGCCCGCTCAGTCCGCCTGGAAGCGAGGCGGTGCCTTCGTGGGGTTGCCCCCGGTGGGGAGCCGTTGGCCGGGGCAGCCGGAGAGGACCCGTGTCATCGCGTTCTTCTCGGCGGGAGTCACCCACAGCTCGTACTTCTTCTTCACGGCGACCTGAGCGGCGACGTACGTGCAGCGGTACTCCTTGTTCGGCGGAAGCCAGGTCGCCGTGTCACCGTCGCCCTTGGAGCGGTTGGCGCCCGCGTCGACGGCTATGAGGTTGAGCGGATCGTTGGCGAAGGCCGTGCGCTTGCTCGGGTCCCATTGCTGGGCGCCCTTCTGCCAGGCGTCGGACAGGGCGACGACATGGTCGATGTCGACCCGGCTGCGTCCGCGTACGAAGGCGACCTCCGTGCCGGTGTACGGGTCGGGGTCCAGCGTCCCGGACACCACCTCGCAGTCGCCGTCGCGGAATTCGACGCCTTCCAGGTCCCGTTCGAGTATGTCGTCGCGGGTGCCGCAGCCGTTGGAGTCCGTGTCCGCCCAGGGCGAGCCGAACCGGTCCCGGTCGTAGCCGGTCTTCGGGGCTCGTCCCTTCTCGGGCAGCGCCTGTGCGGCGGCGAGGGCGGCTCCCCCACCGGCCGTGTTCTGCGGGCCGTCGGCGCCCTCGGTCAGCTCCGTGCATCCGGCCGCCGCGAGCACCACGGCGACGGCCGCTGCCCCACCCCTCAGACGCATCACGCGCGCCCCTCCCCTGACTGCCGTGTCCGCCCGTACGGGCGGATCACCCGGTGCCACGGTAGCGGTAGGGAGGTCCAGACCATAGAGGGCCAACCCTGCATTCGTCGCAAGTCGGGCGTATCGTCGGTCGTGAGACACCTCCGGAAGGAGCTCTGGATGGGCATCTTCGACAGGTTCAAGAACAAGGCGTCGCGGGACCGGGCCAAGGACATGTCCGACACCGCGGAGCGGAAGATCAACGAGAAGACGGGCAACAAGTACGAGGGCCAAGTCGACTCCGCCCAGCAGAAGGCGGAGGGTCAGCTCGGCATGGACCGCGACCGGCCCGACCGGCCGTAGCGCCCAGAACCACGGAGTGCACCAGCCGGCCGGGGCATCGTCCCCGAAGCGGCCCCATGAGCCACCTTGAAACAGAAGCCGTCCGCGGGCTCCACCAACCGCGGGCGGCTTCGCCGTTCCCCCCGCAGCGATGTCCGCTCTCAGACCTTCCCGATGCCGAGCGTGGTCTCGGACGGCAGGATCCCGGAGCCGATCACCGCGACCCAGTAGTCACCGAGCAGCTCGGCGAGACGGTCGCCGGCCTGCGGGCCGAGTGACCGCCAAGGCGCGACGGCCAGTTGGTCCGTGTGCCGTTCGACGCTCCGCCGCACTGCGCGTCCCGCCTCCGTGGCCGTCCCGTCCCGGTCGACCAGCCCCCGGGCGGTCAGGCGCTCGCGCGCGGCGGCCCACTCGCGCTCGCTCCAGCCGCGGCTGGAGAAGCGTTCGACGGGCGCGGCGCCTATCGCGGCGAAGGACACGAGGGACTCCACCGGATCGAGGCCGGCGACGAGCAGAGCGGCGAGATGGCCGTCCCCACGGTGCTCGCGCAGGATCGTGGCCGCCTGCCACAGCTGAAGGTGCGGCGCGTGCGGCCAGGGCAGTGCGGCGTTGGCGGCGGCGAGGGGGCGGCCCGCCGTGTTCGCCGCCTCGGCCGCCCGCCGGGCCAGGGCGGCGGCCTCCGCCAGGGCCGGGCTGTCCACCCGGTCGCCGAACAGCTTCCGGTACGCCCGGTCGACCGCGCGCTCCCTCGCCGGCAGCACGTCCTCGGGCGCGGCGGTCTGCCAGGCGGACGCGATGTGCTCGTCGACCATGTCCGGGGCGAAGCTGTAGAAGGCAGAGGTCACGGCCGTGCCGCTCACCGGCCCCAAGGGCGCGGCGCGGTACGGGAAGTAGCTCGGCCAGCGCTCCTCGGTGGAGAAGCCGAGACCGGCGGCCTCCTCGAACGCCTCCGGCGCGTAGTACAGCACCGCGTGCAGCGGCTCCAGCAGGTGCCAGAGCCGGCGGGCGCGCGCCGGATCCACGGCGCCGTCCGCTTCTCCGCCGCCACCGACCTCGCCCACCTCGTGCACCCCGTCCGCCCCGTCCGCCTCGCCCGTCCTGTCGACCTCATCGGCGTACTTCGACATGACACGACCCCCGTCCCGCTCGCAGCGACAACTAGACACTGACAAGATTGCCCCGGCACGCAAGAACTTGTCAATGCCTAGATTGCGCGTACGCTGCTGATCATGACGTCCACCGAGCCGGGCGACACCGGCCCCCGCCCACGCCGTCCGTACCACCACGGCGACCTGCGCCGGGCCGTCCTCGGCGCCGCGCTCGACGCGATCGCCACCGACGGCCCGTCCGCGCTGAGCCTGCGCGACCTGGCCCGCCGCGCGGGCGTCTCGCACGCGGCCCCGGCCCACCACTTCAAGGACCGCACAGGCCTGCTCACCGCCATCGCAGCCGAGGGGTTCGGGCTGCTCGCGACAGCGATCGGGGAGTCGGCCGACCTCAAGGACGCGGGTGCGCGCTACGTGCGCTTCGCCCGCGAGCACCCGGCGCACTTCCAGGTGATGTTCACGCCGGAACTGCTGCGCGCCGACGACCTCGAACTGACCACGGCCCGCGCCCTGGCCGGCGCCGCCCTGCGCGAGGCGGTCTCCGCCGTGGCCCCCGAGAACCGCGGCTCGGACCCCCGCCTCGCCGGTATCGCCGCCTGGTCCCTCGCCCACGGGTTCGCCACGCTGCTCCTCGGCCACAACCTGGACGAGCCGGTGGGCGACCGCGACCCCGAGGAGGTGTTCCGGGCGCTGGCGGCCATGTTGTTCCGGTCCGCGTAGCGCCCACCGGGGTGCGCGCGCCCCTCCCGCTACGAACCCAGCACCGACGCCAGGAACTCGCCGACCCACCCGAGCAGTTCGCGCCCGACCAGTGGCTTTCCGCCCACCTTCGCGGTCTTCGGGCGGGGGACCAGCACCTGGTGGACCGCCGGCTTGACGACCGTGCCCGGATACAGCCGCTTGAGCCGCAGTTCCTGCGATTCGCGCAGGTCCACGGGGGCGAAGCGGATGTTGTTGCCCTGGAGGACGATCTCACCGACGTCGCACGCGCGGGCGAGCATGCGCAGGCCCGCGACCAGCAGCAGGTTCTCCACCGGCTCGGGCAACTTGCCGTAGCGGTCGACGAGTTCCTCGCGTACGGCCTTGACGTCCTCCTCCGTGTTGGCGGAGGCGATGGCGCGGTACGCCTGGAGGCGCAGCCGCTCGCCGGGCGCGTAGTCGTGGGGGACGTGCGCGTCGACGGGCAGCTCGATCTTGACCTCGAGCGGCGGCTCCTCCTCGATCTCGCCGGTCTCCAACTGGCGCCGGTAGTCGGCGACCGCCTCGCCGACCATGCGCACGTACAGGTCGAAGCCGACGCCCGCGATGTGGCCGGACTGCTCGCCGCCGAGCAGGTTGCCCGCGCCGCGGATCTCCAGGTCCTTCATCGCCACGTACATGCCCGCGCCCATCTCGGTGTGCTGGGCGATGGTGGCGAGCCGCTCGTGCGCGGTCTCGGTCAGGGGCTTCTCCGGCGGGTAGAGGAAGTAGGCGTAGCCGCGTTCGCGGCCGCGGCCGACGCGGCCGCGCAGCTGGTGCAGCTGCGACAGGCCGAAGGTGTCGCCGCGCTCGACGATCAGGGTGTTCGCGTTGGAGATGTCGATGCCGGACTCGACGATCGTCGTCGACACCAGCACGTCGAACTTCTTCTCCCAGAAGTCGACGACGACCTGCTCCAGTGCCGACTCCGACATCTGTCCGTGCGCGGTGGCGATCCGCGCCTCGGGGATGATCTCCCGCAGCCGGGCCGCCGCGCGGTCGATGGACTCGACGCGGTTGTGGATGTAGAAGACCTGGCCCTCGCGCAGCAGTTCGCGCCGGACGGCCGCGCCGATCTGCCGCTCCTCGTACGGCCCGACGAAGGTGAGCACCGGGTGCCGCTCCTCCGGAGGGGTCGTGATGGTGGACATCTCGCGGATGCCGGTCACGGCCATTTCGAGGGTTCGCGGGATGGGGGTGGCCGACATGGTGAGCACGTCGACGTTGGCCCGCAGCTTCTTCAGCTGCTCCTTGTGCTCGACGCCGAACCGCTGCTCCTCGTCGACGATGACCAGTCCGAGGTCCTTGAACTTCGTCTCCGAGGAGAACAGCCGGTGGGTGCCGATGACGACGTCCACGGAGCCTTCCCGCAGGCCTTCCAGTACCGCCTTCGCCTCGGTGTCCGTCTGGAACCGGGACAGCGCCTTCACCCGCACCGGGAACTGCGCGTACCGGTCGCCGAACGTCCCGAAGTGCTGCTGCACCAGCAGGGTCGTCGGGACGAGGACCGCCACCTGCTTGCCGTCCTGTACGGCCTTGAAGGCGGCGCGCACCGCGATCTCGGTCTTGCCGTAGCCGACGTCGCCGCAGATCAGGCGGTCCATCGGGACCGACTTCTCCATGTCCTCCTTGACCTCGGCGATGGTGGTGAGCTGGTCGGGCGTCTCGGCGTAGGGGAAGGCGTCCTCCAGCTCGCGCTGCCACGGCGTGTCGGGCCCGAAGGTGTGGCCGGGGGCCGCCATGCGCGCGCTGTACAGCTTGATGAGGTCGGCGGCGATCTCCTTGACGGCCTTCTTCGCGCGGGCCTTGGTCTTGGTCCAGTCGGCGCCGCCGAGCCGGTGCAGGGTGGGTGCCTCGCCGCCGACGTACTTGGTGATCTGCTCCAGCTGGTCGGTCGGGATGTAGAGGCGGTCGCCGGGCTGGCCGCGCTTGGCGGGGGCGTACTCCACGACGAGGTACTCGCGCGTGGCGCCCTGGACGGTGCGCTGCACCATCTCGATGTAGCGGCCGACGCCGTGCTGTTCGTGGACGATGTAGTCGCCCGGTTCCAGGGTGAGCGGGTCGATGGTCTTGCGGCGGCGGGCGGGCATGCGGGCGCCGTCGCGGCCGGCCGCCTTCTGGCCTGACAGGTCGGTCTCGGTGAGCACGGCCAGGCGCAGCGCCGGGTCGACGAAGCCGTTGTCGATCGACCCGCACGCGACGTGCACCACCGACGGGGAGATCTCGCCCAGGTCGGTGTCGAGGCGGGCCGCGATGCCCTCGCCGCCGAGCACCTCGACGGTGCGGGCGGCGGGGCCGTGGGCCTCGGTGACGTAGACGGTGCGCCAGCCGTCGGCGAGCCAGCCCTTGGTGTCGGCGAGGGCCTTGGCGGTGTCGCCGCGGTAGGTCTCCGGGGCGTGCATGCCGAGTTTGAGGGTGCTCGCGTCGAGTTCCTCGTCGGCGGCGAACGGCGACACCGACCACCACATCATGTCCAGCTCGCGCGCCCGGTCGCGGACGTCCGCGATGGACCACAGGGAGGCGGCGCCGACGTCGATGGGGGCCTCGCCGCCGCCCGCGGTGGCCGCCCAGGACGCCTGGAGGAACTCCTGCGAGGTCGCCACGAGGTCCGCGGCGCGCGTGCGGACCCGCTCCGGGTCGCAGACGACGGCCATGGCGCCCTTCGGCAGGACGTCGAGCAGCAGTTCCATGTCGTCGACGAGGACCGGCGCGAGGGACTCCATGCCCTCCACGGCGATGCCTTCGGCGATCTTGCCGAGCAGTTCGCCGAGCTCCGGGTGCTGCTCGGCGAGGGCACGCGCGCGTGACCGTACGTCGTCGGTGAGCAGCAGCTCCCGGCACGGGGGTGCCCACAGGCCGTGCGCGGCGACCTCCAGGGAACGCTGGTCGGCGACCTTGAAGTAGCGGATCTCCTCGACGTCGTCGCCCCAGAACTCGACGCGCAGGGGGTGTTCCTCGGTGGGCGGGAACACATCGAGGATTCCGCCGCGCACGGCGAACTCGCCGCGCTTCTCGACCAGCTCCACGCGCGCGTACGCGGCGGCCGCCAGGGCGTCCACGATCTGGTTCAGGTCGGCGGTCTGTCCGCTTCGCAGGGCCACCGGTTCCAGTTCGCCCAGGCCCTTGACCTGCGGCTGGAGCACGGAGCGCACGGGCGCGACGACGACGGAGACGGGGCCGGTCTCGGGGTCGTCGGCGCTGGGGTGGACGAGGCGGCGCAGGACGGCGAGGCGCCTGCCCACGGTGTCGCTGCGGGGGCTGAGCCGCTCGTGCGGCAGCGTCTCCCACGAGGGGTACTCCACGACGCCGTCCGGCGGCAGCAGTGTGCGCAGGGCGGCCGCCAGGTCCTCCGCCTCGCGGCCCGTGGCCGTCACCGCCAGGACCGGGCGGCCGCTGTCGCGGGCCAGTGCCGCGACGGCGAAGGGGCGCGCCGCCTGGGGGCCGACCAGATCGACGTGCATCCGGTTGCCGTCGGTGGACGCCTTGATCGCTTCGGCGAGTGCGGTGTCCTTGACGACGGCGTCGAGCAGACCGTGCAGGCTCATGAAGAGGCTTTCCGTCCTGGATGACAGGGGGGTGACACGGGTTTGCGCAACCCGAATCGCCCGACACGCGTGGCGGGCCGGGGGTCTCCAGGGTACGTCGCCGCCGTGCCGATCACCCGGGAGAGTGAGGCCGGGGGGCCGGCCGGCGGCCGGTCACCCGGTGCCGTCCGCGTCCCCGCGAACCTCACCGTGCCCGCGTGGAAGGGCCGCGGCCCCGCACCCGCACCGTGCCCCCGCGGACCCGGCGAAGCCCCACGCGCGCGTCGTCCGCTCCCGCGCCCCCACCGGGCCCCGCGCACACGGCGAGGGCCCGGTGCCGTGAGGTCCCGCAGGACTCCCCGGCACCGGGCCCCTCCCCCGCGACCCCCGTGTGCGGTGGCCGAGGCGAGCGGCTACTCCGTCGCGATCGCGTTCAGGACGTTCATACGGCCCGCCCGGAAGGCCGGGACCAGCGCGGCGAACAGGCCGACGAAGGCCGAGCCGATGAACACGCCGCCGATGGTCGCCCAGGGGATCTCCAGGACGGTCAGTCCCTCCAGTGCGAGCAGCTGCTGCGCGGTGGCGCCCCAGCCCATGCCGAGCCCGAGGCCCAGCAGGGCGCCGAAGAGGGCGATCACGACCGACTCCAGGCGGATCATGCGGCGCAGCTGCCGGCGCGAGAGGCCGATCGCCCGCATCAGGCCGATCTCCCGGGTCCGCTCCACCACCGACAGGGCCAGGGTGTTCACCACGCCGAGGACGGCCACGATGATCGCCAGGGCCAGCAGGCCGTAGATCATGTTCAGGAGCTGGCCGATCTGGTCCTTCAGGGCCTCCTTGTAGTCGGTCTGGTCGCGGACGGTGTACTGCGGGTAGTCGTCCAGGGCCTTCTTCAGCGACTGGTAGGCGGTCGCCTCCTGGCCGTCCTTCGCCGAGGCGAAGACCAGCATGTCGAGCGGGATGCGGTCGGCCGGCACGTAGGTGGCGAGGGTGTCGATCGACGTGTACATCGCGCCCTGGTCGATGACCGCGTCGCTGCTGGTGATCGCGCGGACCGTCAGCCGCGCCGTGGCGCCGTCCGCGAAGTCGACGGCGATCTGTGAGCCGAGGCGGATGCCGTGGTCCTCGGCGAACTCCTCGTGCACGGACATCGAGTCGGGGCGGTAGGCGTCGGCGAGGTCGCCGGCGACAGTCTCGACCCGCAGGTCCTGGGCGTACGTCGGGTCGGCGGCGGTGATCGCCGTGTCCTTGGACGTCTTGCCGTCGGGGGTCTCGAAGTCGGCCTTGGACCACTTGTACTCGGTGACCCGCTCCACCCCGTCGGCCGCCTTCACCGCGTCGACGGCCTGCGGCGTGATCAGCTGCCCGGTGTCGGACTGGACGATGAAGTCCGTACCGACGCTCTTGTCGAGTTCCTCCGTCGCCGAGGCGACCATCGACGAGCCGACCACCGACAGACAGGCGACGAGGGCCAGTCCGATCATCAGGGCGGCACCGGTGGCGCCGGTGCGGCGCGGATTGCGCAGCGCGTTGCGCTCGGCCATCCGGCCGACGGGGCCGAAGACCCGCAGCAGTACGGCGCTGAGCACCCGCACGACCCCGCCGGCCAGCAGCGGTCCGACGACGACGAAGCCGATCAGCGACAGGACGACGCCCGCGGCCAGCCACAGCCCGCCCTCGCTCGCCTTGGCGGCGGCGGTGGCCAGGTACAGGGCGAGTCCGCCCGCGCCGGTCAGCAGCAGGCCCAGCACGGCCCGTACGACGCCGGCCCGGGCGCCGGCCGGGGCGCCCGCGTCGCGCAGGGCGGCCATCGGCGAGACCTTGCCGGCCCGGCGGGCCGGGAGGTAGGCGGCGAGGACGGTGACGACGACACCGAGGGCCAGTCCGACCACCGGGGTGCTCCAGGCGACGGTGAGGTCGTCGGTGGAGAGGTTCATGCCCATGGCGCCCATGAGCTTCATCAGTCCGACGGCCAGTCCGACGCCCGCGCCGACGCCGAGGACGGAGCCGACGAGACCGAGCAGCAGCGCTTCGACCAGCACGGAGCGGTTGACCTGCCGGCGGCTCGACCCGATGGCCCGCATCAGGCCGATCTCGCGGGTGCGCTGCGCGACCAGCATCGAGAAGGTGTTGATGATCAGGAAGACGCCGACCAGGAAGGCGATCCCGGCGAAGCCGAGCATCGCGTACTTGATGACGCCCATGAACTCCTGGACGTCCTCGGCGTTGGCGTCGGCGACCTCCTTGGCGGTCTGCACCTGGAAGCCGCCGTCGAGCGCGGTGGCGACGCTCTTCTTCAGCGCCGCGTCGCTGAAGCCGGACGCGGCGGTGACGTTGACGTTGGTGAAGACGCCGGTCTCGCCGACGAGGGCGCGCTGCGCGGTCGGTGTGTCCAGGTAGAAGATCGCGGCGCCGGGGTTGGTGACGGTGAAGTCGACGATGCCGGAGATCTTCGCCCGGTGGGTGCCGACCGCGGTGATGACGCCGATCCGGTCGCCGAGCGCCAGGTCGTGCTTGCCGGCGGTGTCCGCGTCGACCATCACCTGGTCGGCGCCCTCGGGCGCGGAGCCCGAGGCGATCTTCATGGTGCGGGCGTCGTTGGCGTTCCAGTTGCCGACGATGGTGGGTCCGCCGCCGGACGGGGAGAGGCTGTCCTTGTCGGCGTCGACGACGGTGACCGAGGTGGAGAAGACGGTCCCCTCCGCCGACTTCACGCCGTCGGCCTTCCGGACGTCGTCGACGACGGAGGCCGGCATCACCGGCGGTTTGCCGTTGTCGGCGGTGGTCTCACCGGTGTCGGAGGCGCCCTTCGGGCTGACCGTGACATCGGAGGCGGTGGCCGCGAACAGCTTGTCGAACGTCGTGTTCATCGTGTCGGTGAACACGAGCGTGCCGCACACGAACGCCACCGACAGCAGCACCGCCACCGCCGAGAGCGCCATGCGCCCCTTGTGCGCGAAGAAGTTGCGCATCGAGGTCCTGAGGACGGTCATGACGTGCGCCCCCGGGCGTCGAAGTCCTTCATGCGGTCGAGGACGGTGTCGGCCGTCGGCCGGAGCATCTCGTCGACGATCCGCCCGTCGGCGAGGTAGAGCACGCGGTCGGCGTACGAGGCGGCCACCGGGTCGTGGGTGACCATCACGATCGTCTGGCCCAGCTCGTCCACGGACCGGCGCAGGAATCCCAGCACCTCGGCGCCCGCCCGGGAGTCGAGGTTTCCGGTCGGCTCGTCACCGAAGATGATCTCGGGCCGGGCGGCCAGCGCCCGGGCCACGGCGACGCGCTGCTGCTGTCCGCCGGACAGCTGGGCGGGCCGGTGCTTGAGCCGGTCGGCGAGCCCCACGGTCTCCACCACCCGCTGGAGCCACTCCTTGTCGGGCTTCCGGCCGGCGATGTCCATGGGCAGGGTGATGTTCTCGATCGCGTTGAGCGTCGGCAGGAGGTTGAACGCCTGGAAGATGAACCCGATCCGGTCCCGGCGCAGTCGGGTGAGCTTCTTGTCCTTCAGGCCGGTGATCTCGGTCTCGTCGAGGTAGATCTGGCCGCCGGTGACGGTGTCGAGCCCCGCCAGGCAGTGCATCAGGGTGGACTTGCCGGACCCCGAGGGGCCCATGATCGCGGTGAACTGGCCGCGGGCGATGTCCACGTCGACGTGGTCGAGGGCGACGACGCGGGTCTCCCCGGCCCCGTAGGCCTTGACGACCTGCCGCGCCCGCGCGGCAACGGCCGTACGCCCTCCAGTGCCCCCGTGCCTGGGAATGGTCACAGCCGATGTCACGGTATGTCTCCTATGTAAGTCAGCGGTGGGTTCGTTCGCGGTTGTGCGAAGTGGTACGTCGAAGAGTCTCGCGGCGGCGGGGCCGCGGTTCGATGGTGTTCAGCCCCGTCTTGCACGGGGGAAAACCCCACCCCCGAAGGTGCGGTGCGCCGCCCTCGCCGATGACCTCGGCGACGCCCCCGGCGGCATAAAGCCAGGTTAAGGACGACCGGGACAGGGCTCGTCCTCCGCCGGTACGAACCCGCCCCGAGCCCTGGAGCGGAGACACCCCTAGGGGGAGTCGGCCGCCGGGAGGAGGTCTTCTCAGGGTCGCCTCCCCCCTTCGGCCCGCTCAGCCTCCACCCTCCCGCCGCGTCAGGGTCAAGTGGGAAGCTGTCGGACGGCAGATAGGTGCAAGGGGAAGGAATCTGCGTGAGCGGCACCAGACCCGCGATACGCGGCACGTCGGAAGGCACGGGAGCACCCCGGCGCGGAGCCGTCGTCGCCGCGCTGATGCTGTCGATGGCCCTGGCGGCGCTCGACTCGACCGTGGTCTCCACGGCCGTCCCCCAGATCGTCGGCGACCTCGGCGGCTTCTCCGTCTTCTCCTGGCTGTTCTCCGGCTACCTGCTGGCGGTCACCGTCACCCTGCCGGTCTACGGCAGGCTCTCCGACACCTTCGGCCGCAAACCGGTCCTCGTGGTCGGCGCGAGCCTGTTCCTGCTCGGCTCGCTGCTGTGCGCCCTGGCCTGGAACATGTGGGCGCTGATCGCCTTCCGCATCGTCCAGGGCCTGGGCGGCGGGGCCCTGCAGGGGACGGTCCAGACACTCGCCGCCGATCTGTACCCGCTCGAGGAACGCCCGAAGATCCAGGCCAAGCTCTCCACCGTGTGGGCGCTGTCCGCGGTCGCCGGCCCGGCGGTGGGCGGCCTCCTCGCCGCCTACGCCGACTGGCGCTGGATCTTCCTGCTGAACCTGCCGGTCGGCGGGCTCGCTCTCTGGCTGATCGTCCGTCATCTGCACGAACCGGCCCGGGCCGCCGGCGCACGCGCGCGGGTGGACTGGGCGGGCGCCCTCGCGGCGTTCGCGTGCGGCGGGGTGCTGCTGACCGCTCTGGTGCAGGGCGGGGTGGCCTGGCCCTGGCTGTCGCCGCCGTCGATCGCGCTGTTCGGCACGGGACTCGTACTGGTCGCGCTCGTCGTGGTGGTGGAGCGCCGGTCGGCGGAGCCGATCATCCCGGGCTGGGTGTGGCGCCGACGGACGATCGCCGCGGTCAATCTCGCGCTCGGCGCGCTGGGCCTGCTGATGGTGGCGCCGACCGTGTTCCTGCCGACGTACGCGCAGTCGGTGCTGGGCCTGGGCGCGGTGGCGGCCGGGTTCGTGCTGTCCGTGTGGACGCTCAGCTGGCCCGTCTCGGCCGCCCTGAGCCAGCACGTCTACCGCAGGATCGGCTTCCGCAACACGGCGATGCTCGGCATCGGCACGGCAACCCTGATCCTGCTGGCCTTCCCGTTCCTGCCGTATCCCGGCCAGGCCTGGCAGCCCGCTCTCCTGATGCTGCTGCTCGGCGGCGCGCTCGGCCTGTTCCAGTTGCCGCTGATCGTGGGTGTCCAGTCCACCGTCGACTGGGACGAACGCGGCACCGCGACCGCGTCCATCCTGTTCTGCCGTCAGATCGGCCAGACCCTCGGCGCGGCCCTGTTCGGCGCCGTCGCCAACGGTGTGCTCGCCGGGCGCCTCGGCAGCGGCAGCCTCGACGCCATCGCGCACGGCATCGGCACGGGCGCCGCGTCCGAGGCGACCCGTCGGGCCGTCGCGGACGCGGTGCACGCGGTGTATCTGGGCGCGGCGTGCGCGGCGGCACTCGCGTTCCTGGTGCTGCTGGTGCTCGCGCCGCGGCGGTTCCCGGTGCTGAAGGACTGAACGGCGGCCGAAGGAGGACGGACGCGTTCCCCTTTCTCCTGACACGGGGGCGGGGGAAGGGGCCGCCACGTGTGCGGGCGGGCGTCCGAACGGGCCTGCGGACGGCATAAGTCTGAGTTAACGCGGGTAACACCGCAGGTCGCCGAAGTAAGCGCATACCGACCACTCAGTTTGGGGAAAACCCCACGAGCCCTCGAACCCACGAGTAGCGTGCGTGGCCCGCACACCCCCCACTCCCTGCGGTCCGCCGCCACGGACCCGAGCCGCGCAAGGAGCAACGGGAATGCAGTCCGACCCGTACCGATCGTCCCCGTCGTACCCGTCGAACCCGCCCCACCAGCCGAACCCGTCGCATCCGTCCCGTCCGTCCCCTCCGCCGAACCCGTCGTATCCATCCCATCCCTCCTGTCCACCGAACGCGCCGAACGCGCCGTACCCGGCGAACCCGCCGGCACCGCCCCGTCCCCCCTCACCCCCGTATCGACCCCAGTCCGCCCCGCCGCATCCGCCCCCGTCCCCCTCGCCCCGTCCACCCCGCTCCGCCTCGCCGTACCCGCCGCCGACCTCCTCGCCGTATCCGCCGCAGCGGCCGTCGCAGCCCGCTCCGACCTACCCGTGGCAACCCGCCGCGCCGCCCGAACCGGTGCACCGGCGCAGGCCCATCCACGCCCCGCTGGGGCACCACAGCGACCTGCGGATCCTGCGCAGCGCCTACCGCCGGCAGCGCCGGGTGGCCACGCTCACCGCACTCGGCTACTTCGTGCTGTTCCTGATCCTGTCCGCGTTCGCCCCGGGGTTCATGACCGGCGACGGCCTCGGCGGCCTGCCCGTCGGCGTGCTGCTCGCGCTGGCCCAACTGCCCGTCACCTGGCTGGCGATCGGGCTGTACGAATGCACCGCGCGCCGCCGCGTCGACCCGCTCGCCGACCGCATCCGCCTGCAGGCCCGACTGGACGCCAAGAGGGGGGCCGCGCGATGACCGGCTTCAGCGATTCGTCGGAGACGATGACCCTCGTCGCCTTCACCGCCGTGGTCACCATCACCCTGCTGCTGTGCGTGATGACCGGCCCCGACCGGGACGACCTCGACGAGTTCTACACCGGCTACGGCTCCCTGTCCCCGATGCGCAACGGCCTCGCGATCGCGGGGGACTACATCTCCGCCGCCACCGTGCTGGGCACCTGCGGGGTGGTCGCGCTGTACGGCTACGACGGGATCGTCCTCGCCCTGAGCACGGCACTGTCCCTGATGCTGCTGATGTTCCTGCTGGCGGAGCCCCTGCGCAACGCAGGCCGGTTCACGATGGGCGACGTCCTCGCCCGCCGTATGCCGGGGCGGGCCGTGCGGGTGACCTCCTGCCTGGTGACACTGGCCGCGCTGTTGCCGCTGATGATCGTGCAGCTCGCGGGCACCGGACAACTGGTCGCGTTCCTGCTGGGCTTCTCCGGCGCCGAACTGAAGACGGGCTGCATCATCGGACTGGGCGCGCTGATGATCAGCTACGCGGCGATCGGCGGGATGAAGGGCACCGCCCTGATCCAGATCCTGAAGATGGTGATGCTGCTCGGCTCCGGCGTGGTCGTGGCCGGGTTCGTCCTGAACAGGTTCGACTGGAATCCCGCCGCGCTGTTCGACCAGGCCGCCGAGCGCAGCGGCGTCGGGTCGGCCTTCCTCAGCTCCGGACTGCAGTTCGCGGGCGGCCCGTTCCCCCGCCTCGACATGATCAGCGGCGAGCTGGCCGTCGTCCTCGGCGGTGCCTGCCTGCCGCACGTCACCATGCGCATGTACACCGCCTCCAGCGCGCGCCAGGTCCGCCGTTCGATGTCCTGGGCGGTGTCCAGCGTCGTCTTCTTCGTCCTGATCACCACGACCGTCGGCATCGGCGCGACCGCGCTCATCGGCCGCGAGGCCATCGCGACAGCCGACCCGCAGGGCAACTCCGCGTATCTGCTGGGCTCCCAGGCGGCGTTCGGACCCGACATCACCACGGCCGAGACGTTCCTGTTCACCACGGTCACCACGGCGGTGTTCCTGACGGTGCTCGCGTCGGTCGCCGGGATGATCCTCGCCTGCGCAAACTCCCTGGCCCACGACGTCTTCGCCAGCCGCGTCCAGGAGATGTCGGCACGCCGCGAGATGACCCTCGCCCGGGTCTCCGCCCTCGCCGTCGGCGCGCCCGCCGTACTGCTGGCCACGATGGCGCAGCACCGCAGCCTGCACCCCCTGGTGTCGATGTCCTTCACCATGGGCGCCTCCGCCCTCGCCCCCGCCCTCGTCTACAGCCTCTTCTGGCGCCGCTACACCCGAACGGGCCTGATGGGCACCCTCATCGGCGGCTCCCTGTCGGTGCTCCTGCTGATGCCCGGCACCAACCTCGTCTCGGGCTCCCCCTTCTCCGCCTTCCCCGAGGCCGACTTCAACTACTTCCCCTTCAGCACCACCGCGCTGGTGTCCATCCCGGTCGGCTTCGCCTGCGGCTGGCTGGGGACCCTGGCCTCCGGCCGGAAGAAGGCGGACGAACAGCGCCGGCAGTACGAGGCGGTGGAGGGGTGGATCCTGGCCGGCGCGGTACGCCGCAAGGAGTGACGCCGACCAGCCGCACGGTCACTCCACCGGCGCACGGCCCCCCGTGAGCGCGGCCAGGCTGTTGCGCACGTCGTCCATCTGCGCCTGCACGGTGTCCCACCGCTCACCGTGCTCGCGCAGCACCCGCTCGGTCTCCCGGGAGACGCGTTCCTCCTCGATCCGCGCGTCGGCGATGATCTCGGCGCCCCGCGCGCGGGCCTCCTCCTGCCAGCGCCGGCCGGACTCCTCGGCCTTGGCCACGTCCCGCTCGGCCTCCGCGAGCGCCGCCTCCGCGCGGGCCACCCGCTCCGCCAGATGCGCGTCCAGCGCGGCCGCGGCGTCCCCGGTCTCGCGCTCCAGCGCCGTCCACCGCCCGGTGTGCTCCCGGTCCAGCTCGGCCAGCATCGCGTCGGCACGCTGCCGCGCCCCCCGCAGCACCGCCAGCGTCTCCGCCCGGCACTCCTTCACATCACGGCGGGCGGCGATCCGGACCTGGTCCGCCACCGCGCGCGCCGCGAGCAGCCGGTCACCGGCGTACTCCTCGGCACCCGTCCGCAGCGAGTCGGCGTGTGCCCGCGCCGCCTCGCGCAGACCGGCGGCGTACGCCTCGGCCTGCTCGGCGCACTCCCGCGCCGCGTTCCGGGCCCGCTCGCGGACCGCCTCCGCTTCCTCCTGCACCGTCGCGAACAGATGGCGCGCGCCCTCGCCGAGCGCCTCGTAGGTCTGCGGCGGCAGTTCCTCGACCGTCCGGCGCCACTGCTCCGCCTCCGCCGCCATCTCCCTGGCGAGCACGGTGAGGCGGGCGGCGCGCTCCCAGGCGGCGTCACGGTCGTCGAAGAGGGCGGCGGTGTACGCGTCGGCCTGTTCGGGGCGGTAGCCGCGTCCCCGGACGGGGAGGAAGCCATGCGGCGACACCGATGCGCTGTTCATACCGGAACCCCTCGAACGACATCCACTTAGCGCACATAGTGCGGTATCAGGCTTAAGTGTTCATAATGCGACACTCCGCCGATGGGTGACACGCAGAAGGGGCCGGACCCGGTCGCACGACCGGGTCCGGCCCCTTCTCACGTCCCGTCAGCCGGGAATCACATCGCCCGGACAGCGGAGTTGACAGCGGCCCGACAACGGGAACCGCCGCGTCCCGTCAACCGCGGATCACAGCAGTCCGTCCCACATCTGCTCCAGCAGCACCGACCACCAGCTCTCCGGCGAACCGAGCGCCGCCGGATCCAGTGACGCCAACTGGGCCTGGAAGTCCACCGTCCACCGACCGGCCTGCTCCTGGTTCAGCCCGAACCGCAGCCGCCACATCCGCCCGAGCAGCGCGAGACAGCGCACGAACTCCGGCAGACCGGTGTTGACGAACTGCGGCGGCACCGGCGCACCGCCCGGCCCGCCCTCCACCGGCACGGCCACGATGTTCGCCGTGCCGTACTGCACACAGATCGCCTTGCCGAAGTCACTGCCCATCACGAGGTACGAGGCCGCGTCCGCACCCGGCTGCACCCCGCGCTCGGCGGCCAGCTCCGCCAGCGTCGGCACCGGCCGCCCCGGCTGGGCCTGCGCCCAGAAGAACGGCCCCATGTCCAGCGGCAGCCCGGCCACCACCAGCGTGTGCGCCACGACCGGCGGCACCCCCTGCCGGGACACCGCCGCCTGCTCGAACCGGAACACGCCCGGCCCGAACGCGCCCGCCAGCTCCTGCGCCACACCCTCCGCCGGAATCGGCGGCGCCGCCTGCACCGGCGGCAACGGCGCACGCACCGGCGCCGGACGCGCGGGACCGTCCGCCACCTGATGCAGCTCACCCTGATGCGCCAGCAACTGCCCCATGCCCTGCTGCCGGCTCGCGTGATCCGTCCCGTACGGCGCGATGCTCGTGATCCGCGCCTGCGGCCACTGCTCCCGGATCATCCGCGCGCAGTACGCGCCCGGCAGCTCGCACGACTCCAACTCCGTGTGCAGCTCCAGCACCTGATCCGGCGGCACGTTCATCGCCCGCAGCTCGTGGAAGATCTGCCACTCGGGGTGCGGCGTACCCGGCGCCGAACGCCGGATCAGCTGCTGCTCCGACCCGTCCTGCGCCCGGTAGCGCAGCACGGCCTGATAACCGGGGCCCACCGTCGGCTGCCCGCCCTGCTGCGGGTAGCCGTACGCCGGCGGCTGCCGGCCGGGCACGTGCGCACCCGGCGGAACCGCGCCCGGCGGCATCGGCTGCGGGGCGGCCGGAGGCATCCCGGCCGCACCCGGAGCCCCGGGCACGCCCGGAGCCTGCGGCGGCGGGGGCACACCGGGGCCGCCCAACGAGGGCGCCGACAAAACGGTCTCCGCATGGTGCACGGCACCTCCCGCACCACCGGACGAACCCTGAGCCGCCGGCGCACCGGGCGGCTGCGGGGCACCGGGCGCACCCGGGGCACCCGGTGTCCTGGGCACGCCCCCGCCCTGCGACGGGTCGGCCAGCATCGTGGCGGCGTGGTGGACACCGCCGGGCGGCGTACCGCCCGGAGCGCCGGGCGGCTGCGGAGCCCCCGGCGGATTCGGGGCACCCGGCGTCTGCGGCGCACCCGGACCGCCCGGCACCTGGGGGCCGTCGGGCCCGAGCGCCGACACGAGCTGCGTCGGTACGTAGCCGCCCGCCGGCGCACCCGGTGCGCTCGGCGGCGGTGGTGTGCTCCCGGGCCGCGCACCCGGAGTCCCCGGCGCGCCCGGCGGAGGAGGCGGCGTCGCGCCCCGGCCCCGGCGCGGCGGAGGCGCCGCCTTGCTCGTCGCGGCGTCGGCGATGTCCCCGGCGTGCGACGCGACCGGCTGCCCGGCGGACCCGCCCGCAGCGGCCGGCGCCTGCGCACCCGCGTACCCCTGACTTCCGGGCGGGGGCGTGCCCGGCCCGGGCGGCGGCGTGGCGGGACCCGGCACCCGCGCAGGCGGCGTGGCCGGCCCCGGACCCTGCGGGTACCCGTACGTCTGCGCGGCCGACGTGCCCGGCGCGGGCGTACCGCCCTGCGGAGCACCCCCGGGCACGGCACCCGCACCCCGGGTGCCGTCGAGCACCGGCGAGACCGCCGTCGGCGGCAGCTGGCTGCCGCCGGACATCATCGCCGTCCTCGCCTCCGGCGGCGTCTCGTCGTCCGACTCGCTCAGCGACGGCGCGAACACCGTCACCGGCAACGGCACGGAACGGTCCTCACCGACGTCCGCGTTGGTGTCCGTACCGGCCCACGGAGTCGCCCCCGCGGGCGCGACCGGCGCACCGGACGCGTCCCCCGCACCGCCATCGGACGCCGCGGCGGGCCACGCCGTGGCACCTCCGGCCGTACCGGGCCCGCCGGGTACGGCCGTACCGGGCCCGCCCGCGCCACCGGGAGCCGCGGCGCCACCCGCACCGGCACCGGTCTCGTCCGGCGTCCGCCGGTCCGGGATGCCCAGCCGGTCCGCCGCCTCCTGCAACCACTCCGGCGGAGTCAAAAGGAACGACGTCTGGTTCAGATCGACCCGCGCCGGAGCGGCCGGCGCCGCGTCCGCGGCAGCCTCCCCGTGCCCGCCGTACTCCTCCTCGTACCGGCGGATCACCTCACCCACCGGCAGCGACGGCCACAACGTGGCCTCACCGCTGTCCCGCGCGATCACCAGCCGCTGCGCGCCCCCGTCCGAACGCGGCCCGTCCGCACGGTCCTCGGCCCACACCACGAACCCCAGGTCGAACTCCCGCACCCGCACCTCACGATGCTGGTACGACGGCACGTCCCCGTTGATCCACTCTTCCGCGCGCTCCTGCGCCTGCGCGAACGTCACCATCGTCAGCTCACTCCCCCACGGACGGGACGGAAGCGGAAGCAGACGAGGACACATCGACCGCGTGCGCGAACCCACCGTCCACCATCAGACCCGCCACGGTCTCCAACTCCGGCGGAGACCCCGCGAGTCGCGACAGGAACACATCGAAGTCCTCACCGCACGGCAGCAGCAGACGCTCCACACGCTCCGCCGGCGGCATCGAGGGATCCACGTCACGCGCGTCGTCGTACGCCAAGAACCACACCGAACCGATCCGCTCACCCTTGGCCTTCACGGCCAGCAGACCACCCTGCACGAACCCGACACCCAGATAGTCCTTGGTCAGATGGTCGCGCAGACACTTGTTCACGTACACGAGGTCGTTGACCGCCGCCTCGTCGCGCACCGTGAAGAACGGCTGATCGATCAGCAGCCCCAACTCCGCGTCCAGCGCGGTACCCACCGGCGCGCACCCGCCCGCCGCCTTCAGGAACGACCGATAGGCCCCCGGCAGCCGGTACCCCAGGTCCTCCTCGACCCCCAGCACCTGCGACTCGCTCACCGCCACACCCGACTTCGGCAGCCCTATGTGCGCCGGCCGCGTCTCCTGCAACGGCCGCGTACCCCGCTTGCCCTGGTCCACCGCCGACGTCGCGATACCGCCGTGATGCCGCAGCAGCGCCTTCACCTCGACCGGCACCAGCTCCAGCCGGCGCGTACCCACCACGTGATGCCACGTCCAGCCGTGCGGCGTCGCCACCGACGGCACCGTGTCCCACAACTCATGACCGGTCGCCGCCAGCGCCGCGTTCGCCGACACGTAGTCCGTCAACCGCAACTCGTCCACACCGAAACCCTCCGGCGGCTCCGCGATCTCCGCGGCGGCACGCGCGTAGGGCGAGAAGTCGGGGTAGCCGTACTCGTCCACCCGCACCCCTCTCGGATGACGGGTCGCCCGGACCGGATCCGGGAAATGCACGACCTGCCCGGCGTAGGCCGCGTTCGGCGGCACGGCTTGTCCCCCGGCCTGGCGGCCGGGAGGCGCCCCCAGCCCGAGCCGACCTGTCGTCATGGCGGTTGCCCCCTGCGGCACTCTGGTACGGCCCGCAGCGAACCCTTCGGCCCACTACGCCCCGTATCGACTGTCTCCAACGCGTTGACCGCACGCATCGCGGTGCCGACAGCCTATGCGGTACGGCGAAACCGGTCACCGGCGCCGGTCACAGCCGCGGAAACCCGGCCTCCGCCCACCGTGACCAGCCGTCACCCCATCGTGACAGCCTGCCCAAACCCGGGCGTGTCGCGGCGCCCCAGCTTCCGCACCAGCCACGGCATTTGGCACTCTGTGTCCGCCGGGGGGATGCAAGGGAGGGGAAAGACGATCATGAACGCGACGCAGACAGGGCCGCAAACGGGGCCGCACACCGGTACATCCGGCGACCCCCGCGTCGGCTGGAGCGCCACCGACGACCACCACACGCCCACCCTCCGCCACCGCCGCGACGGCATACTCCCCACCGTCGCCGCCGCCCTCTCCGTCCGCGGCGCCACCCTCACCGGCACCGCCGCCCGCGGCGACGCGCCACCCGCCCTGCACCACCTCGTCCAGGACTTCCTCGACACCCTCAACAGCACCCAGCGCGACCGCTTCACCGGCCGCTGCGCCGAAGCCATCCTCATCTCCCGGCACATCACCACCGCCGACGCCGCCCGCAGCAAACGCGCCGCCCGAAAACCCATGACCAACGGCGAAGCCCGCAAAGCCCTCAAACACGGCAAACTCACCGCACGCCGCATCCGCGAGGACGGCGACCCCCTGCACGGCAGCTTCGCCACCCCGTGCCGCGCCTGCACCGCCCTCAGCGCCCACTTCGGCGTCCGCATCGTCGACCCCGCCGCCGACAGCTGACCACCCGCACACCCGCACAGCACCGCACCACCGCGCACAGCACCGCACAGCACAGCACAGCGCCGAAGACGATCGAAGGGCCGATGCAAGCCGACCGCGCCACCACCCCCCAGCACCCCATCGCACTCGACCAGGGGGGACACTCGTCACGCTTCGCAGGCCCCATCGACGCCGCACTGCGCACCGCCGGCTGGCAACCCGGACGCTGGGACATCAAACAAGCCGAAATCTGGGCCGACACCCTCCGCGAACACACCTCACCCGCCGGCCACCGCCACGCCGTCTTCCCCGCAGCCGTCGAAGCCTGGGCCGAATTCGGCGGCCTGCACATCACACCCACCGGCCCCGGCCGCCGGATCGCCCCCGCGACCCTCCACCTCGACCCCCTGCACGGCCTCCACATGGCCCGCACCCTCGGCGACCTCGGCCGCGCCCTCGACACCGAGGTCAGCCCCATCGGCGCCGAAACCGACACCCAGGCCGTCCTCGCCATCGACAACGAAGGACACGTCTACGCCCTCGACCACACCGGCGACTGGTACCTCGGCCCCACCATCGACGACGCCCTCACCGGCCTCCTCGCAGGCACCGAACCCACACGCCTGACAGCCGGCTGACCCCACCAGCCACACCACCACCGGCCGACCCCACCAGCCGCCCCACCACCGGCTACGACGCCGGAATCACCGCCGACACCCGAAAACCCCCGGCATCCGTCGGCCCCGACACGAACACCCCGCCCAGCGCCGACACCCGCTCCTTCATCCCCACCAGCCCGTTCCCCCCGGACGGCAACCGAGCCGACGACGCCGACGCAGACTCCGACGGCGGCTCGTTCTCCACCTGCATCGCGATCTCCGACACCCGATGCGCCAACCGCACATGCGTCTTCGCCCCCGCCGCATGCTTGTGCACGTTCGTCAACGCCTCCTGCACCACGCGATACGCCGTCTGCTCCACCTGCCGCGCATACGACCGCGCCTCCCCCTCCACCGACAGCCGCACCACCATCCCCGCCGCCGCCGACTGCCCGATCAACTCGTCCAGCTCCGACAGACACGGCCCCGCCTCCGCGGACTCCTCCCCCACCGCACGCGAAGCCGCCGCGGCCGCCGCCACCCGCACCGCGGCCAACGGCACCTCCGACGGCCCACCACGCACCCCGCCGTCCCCGCTGCGCAGCACCCCGAGCATCTCCCGCAACTCGGTCAACGCCTGCCGGCCCATGTCCCCCACCAACGCGGCGTTACGCACCGCCTTCTCCGGGTCCTTCCGCGCCACCGCCTGCAACGCCGCCGCGTGCACCACCATCAGACTCACCCGATGCGCGACCACGTCGTGCATCTCCCGCGCGATCCGGGTCCGCTCCTCGTTGCGCGCCCACTCGGCCCGCTCCTCCGCCCGCTCCGCGAGCAACTGAAGCTCCCGCTCCAGACTGTCCGCCCGCTCCCGCAAGCTCTCCATCAACCGGCGCCGAGCACCCACATAAAGACCCAGCAGCACCGGCGGCGCCGTCACACCCAAGGACGCCGTGATCGAGATGAACGGCACGAACCAGCCGCCCACATCCATCTCACCCCGGGTCATGTCCTGCTGCGCCCGCACGAACGTCACCACCAGCGTCGCCACCAGCGACATCCCCGCCAGCGACCCGATGATCCGACGCGGCAGCTCCGACGCGGCCAGCGTGTACAGACCACCGACCGTCAGCAGAAAACCCATCTGCGCCGGCGCGATGGCGATCGACACCAGCACGACGACAATCGGCCACTTCCGACGCAGCAGCAACATCGAACCGGCGAGCACACCGAACGCCACACCCACGGCCGGCGGAATCCCCGCGTCCCGCGCGAACGGAATCCCCTCGATCCCGCACTCCACCGCGGACACCAGCGCGAGACCGCCGTCCAGCACGGCACTGCGCCACCTCGCCCACCACCAGGGCCCGGTCAAGGCCCTGGTGTCGTCTTCCCCCGTCGTGGTCATGCCTCCAGCCTACGGGCGGCGGGCGTCGCTTTTCCGGCGAGTTTTGACGACTGGCCTACACCACACTCCGTAATCGAATAACCGCGAAACCGCACGGAATCCCTCGAACTGCTGAACGACAGCCGTTCACCTCCGGAACCAGCCATTCCAGCCGGACGGTATGTGTATGGCACATCCCCATGGCAAATACGCGAACTTCGAAGGCTTACGGGAGCGGGCGGTGGCGCTGCGCCGCGAGGGCCGCAGCCTTCGGCAGATCCGCGACGAACTGAAGATCTTCAACAACGACGTCCTCAACCGGCTCCTCCAGGGCGAACCGCCCCCCGAGTGGACGAAACGACCGAACGCGAAGGACGACCTGCGGGACCGGGCGAGGGAACTACGACTGCAAGGCCGGACGTACGACCAGATCCAGGTCGAGCTCGGCTGCTCCAAGAGCTCGATCTCCCTGTGGGTCAGGGACCTGCCGAAACCGGAACGCCGGCGCAGCCCGGGACAGGCCGCGGCGATCGCGAAGAAGGGCTGGGAGGCGAAGCTGCGCATCCGCGACGAGGAACGGCAGCGGACGAGGCAGGCAGCACTGGACGAGGTCGGTGAACTGACGGATCGCGAGCTCTTCCTCATCGGCGTGGGCCTCTACTGGGCCGAAGGGGCCAAGAGCAAGCCATACAGCCGACGGGAGCGCGTCACCTTCATCAACAGTGATCCGGACATGGTCACGGTCTTCCTGGCATGGCTGAAGCTCCTCCAGGTGAAACCCGAGCAACTCGGGTTCGCGGTGCAGATCCACGAGACCGCCGACGTCCCGGCGGCGGAGGCCTTCTGGGCGGATTTGATCGGCCTCGGTACCGCAGAACTCATGAAGACCACGCTCAAGAAACACAGGCCGGGCACCAACAGGAAGAACACCGATGAGGACTACCGTGGATGCCTGCGCATTGATGTGCGGCAAGGAGCCGACTTGTACCGTCGCATCGAAGGCTGGTGGTACGGCATAGTAGGTGCTGCCACCGCACCCGATCCACGAAATCGGACATAGCGGTAATCCCGGGTCGTCTAAGGGCAAGACGTCAGATTTTGGTTCTGATCATGGGGGTTCGAGTCCTCCCCCGGGAGCAAATGCTTGGTTCGGGGCCTGACCGCACAGCAGCGGTCAGGCCCCGCTCTCATCTCCCCCCATAACCACCCCGGTATCCTGCGGTTGTCCACACCCCGTCCACAGCCGAAGGGCATCCCGTGAGCGCCATTCGCCCGGCAGCCGTCGTCGTACTCGCAGCGGGTGAGGGCACCCGTATGAAGTCGGCCACACCGAAGGTCATGCATGAGATCTGCGGCCGTTCCCTGGTGGGCCATGTGCTCGCCGCCGCCGGTGAGTTGGAGCCGGAGCATCTCGTCGTGGTCGTCGGGCACGCCCGCGAGAAGGTGACCGCGCATCTCGCCGAGGTCGCCCCGGACGTGCGCACCGCCGTCCAGGCGGAGCAGAACGGTACGGGTCATGCGGTCCGTATGGGTCTCGAGGAGCTGGGTGGTGTCGTCGACGGGACCGTGGTGGTGGTCTGCGGTGACACTCCGCTGCTGACCGGTGAGACGCTCGCGCAGCTGGCGGCGACGCACGGTGCGGACGGCAATGCCGTCACGGTGCTGACGGCCGAGGTGCCGGACGCGACGGGGTACGGGCGGATCGTGCGGGACGAGGTCTCGGGTGCGGTCACGGCGATCGTGGAGCACAAGGACGCGTCGGTCGCCGTGCGGGCGATCCGGGAGATCAATTCGGGGGTGTTCGCGTTCGACGGGCGGTTGCTCGCGGATGCGCTGGGCAAGGTGCGTACGGACAACAGTCAGGGTGAGGAGTACCTGACGGATGTCCTGGGGATCTTGCGTGAGGCGGGGCACCGGGTGGGGGCGTCGGTGGCCGGTGATCATCGTGAGATCGCGGGGATCAACAACCGTGTGCAGTTGGCGGAGGCGCGTCGGATCCTGAACGACCGGTTGCTGACGGGCGCGATGCTGGCCGGTGTCACGGTGGTGGATCCGGCGAGTACGTGGGTGGATGTGTCGGTGACGTTCGAGCAGGACGCGGTGGTGCTTCCGAATACGTTGCTGCTGGGTTCGACGCATCTGGGGGAGGGTGCGCAGGTGGGTCCGAACAGCCGGCTGAAGGACACTCGGGTGGGCGCGGGGGCGCGGGTGGACAACACGGTTTCGGACGGTGCGGATGTGGGTCCTGAGGCGAGTGTGGGGCCGTATGCGTATTTGCGTCCGGGGACGCGTCTGGGACTGAAGTCCAAGATCGGTACGTATGTGGAGACCAAGAACGCTTCGGTCGGTGAGGGGACGAAGGTTCCGCATCTGTCGTATGTGGGGGATGCGACGATCGGTGAGTACACGAACATCGGTGCCGCGAGTGTGTTTGTGAACTACGACGGGGAGAGCAAGCATCACACCACCGTCGGGTCGCATTGCAAGACGGGTTCGGACAACATGTTTGTGGCGCCTGTCACGGTTGGGGACGGTGCGTACACCGCCGCCGGGTCCGTGATCACGAAGGATGTGCCGCCCGGTTCGTTGGCCGTGGCCCGTGGCCAGCAGCGGAATATCGAGGGTTGGGTGGCTCGTAAGCGTCCTGGGAGTGCGTCGGCGAAGGCGGCCGAGGCGGCGTCTCGTGAGCCGGAGGGCGAAGGCTGACCGGAAACAGGTGCGTCTGGGACGGCGTACCGTGATAAGTGCACACCCGCACCCCACCGGCTGAGTCGACGTCCTGCGCCCAGCTGAGACGTCGTGTCAACATCCAGCTGAGACACCTCTGAGGAGACAGTGCTGTGACCGGGATCAAGACGACCGGGGAGAAGAAGTTGATGTTCTTCTCCGGCCGCGCCCACCCCGAGCTTGCCGAGGAGGTCGCCCACCAGCTGGGTGTCGGGGTTGTCCCGACCAAGGCCTTCGACTTCGCCAATGGCGAGATCTATGTGCGTTATCAGGAGTCGGCACGTGGTGCGGACTGTTATCTGATCCAGAGCCACACGGCGCCGATCAACAAGTGGATCATGGAGCAGTTGATCATGATCGACGCGTTGAAGCGTGCGTCGGCCCGTTCCATCACGGTGATCGTGCCGTTCTACGGTTACGCGCGGCAGGACAAGAAGCACCGTGGTCGTGAACCGATCTCGGCGCGTCTGATCGCGGACATGATGAAGACGGCGGGTGCGGACCGGATCCTGACCGTGGATCTGCACACGGACCAGATCCAGGGCTTCTTCGACGGTCCGGTGGATCATCTGTTCGCGCTGCCGCTGCTGGCGGACTACGTGGGCGCGAAGGTGGACCGGGAGAAGCTGACGGTGGTGTCTCCGGACGCGGGTCGTGTGCGGGTCGCGGACCGCTGGTGCGACCGGCTGGGTGCGCCGCTGGCGATCGTGCACAAGCGGCGTGACAAGGACGTCGCGAATCAGGTGACGGTGCACGAGGTCGTGGGTGAGGTCCGGGGCCGGGTGTGTGTGCTGGTGGACGACATGATCGACACCGGTGGCACGATCTGTGCGGCGGCGGACGCGTTGTTCGCGCACGGCGCGGAGGATGTCATCGTGACGGCGACGCACGGTGTGCTGTCGGGGCCCGCGGCGGACCGGTTGAAGAACTCGAAGGTGAGTGAGTTCGTGTTCACGAACACGCTGCCGACGCCGGGTGAGCTGGATCTGGACAAGATCACGGTGCTGTCGATCGCGCCGACGATCGCGAGTGCGGTGCGTGAGGTGTTCGAGGACGGTTCGGTGACGAGCCTCTTCGACGAGCAGTGATCTCCTGATTCCGGCTGATCGATTTTTCTGCGGCCTCCTTCGCCGAGTACTCTGTTGCAGTTGCTCGGCGAGGGAGGCCGTACCGCTTCTGGTGAGGTGGTCGGTGGTCCGTTATCGACGCGCTCTTCGTAGCAGGCCGTTCGTGGCCGGGTGACCCCGTCCGTTTTCGACCTCTTCGAGGAGTGATCATGTCCGAGGTGAAGCTCGCCGCCGTGTCCCGCACGGAGTTCGGCAAGGGTGCCGCCCGTCGTATCCGCCGTGACAACAATGTTCCGGTCGTGCTGTACGGGCACGGCACGCAGCCGCAGCACCTGACGCTGCCGGGTCACGAACTGCTGCTGGCGCTGCGTACGCCGAACGTGCTGATCTCGCTGGACATCGACGGCAAGACCAGCGAGCTGGCGATTCCGAAGTCGGTGCAGCGTGACCCGCTGAAGGGTTTCCTGGAGCACGTGGACCTGCTGCTGGTCAAGCGTGGCGAGAAGGTCAACGTCGAGGTGCCGGTGCACGCCGAGGGCGAGCTGGCTCCGGGTGGCAACCTGCTGGAGCACGTGCTGAACGCGCTTCCGGTGGAGGCCGAGGCGACGCACATCCCGGAGTCGCTGAGCGTGTCGGTGGAGGGTCTGGAGGCCGGTGCCTCGATCCACGCCAAGGACATCGCGCTTCCCAAGGGTGTGACCCTGGCCGTGGACGAGGACGCGGTGGTCCTCCAGGTGCTGGCCGCGCAGGCGGAGGAGGCTCCGGAGGGCGAGGAGGCCGCCGAGGGTGAGGCCGAAGAGGTCGCCGAGGCCTGATCCGGGTCCGCAGCGGTAGCTGTTCCGCCGGCCGCCGTTTCCTGTCGGGAGCGGCGGCCGGCGCATATCGAGGAGACATGGACGTGACGACCGATGCGGGTGCCCCCTGGCTGATCGTGGGGCTGGGGAATCCCGGGCCGGAGTACGCGATGAACCGGCACAACGTGGGGTTCATGGTGGCCGATCTGCTGGCTGAGCGGATCGGGGGCAGGTACAAGCGGGCGGGCAGGGCGCAGGCGCAGGTCGTGGAGGGCCGGATGGGTCCGCCGGGGCCGGCGAGCCGTCGGGTGGTTCTGGTGAAGCCGATGTCGTTCATGAACCTGTCGGGTGGTCCGGTGAACGCGTTGCGGGACTTCTACAAGGTGCCGCTGGGCAATGTGGTGGCGGTGCACGACGAGCTGGACATCGACTACGGGACGCTGCGGCTGAAGCTGGGCGGTGGCGACAACGGGCACAACGGTCTGAAGTCGATGTCGAAGGCGATGGGTGCCGACTATCACCGGTTGCGGTTCGGGATCGGGCGTCCGCCGGGTCGTATGCAGGTGGCGGACTTCGTGTTGAAGGACTTCTCCTCGACGGAGCGCAAGGAGCTGGACTTCTTCGTGGACCGGGCGGCCGATGCGGTGGAGTGTCTGGTGGTCGAGGGGTTGGAGAGGGCGCAGAACTCGTACAACTCGTGAGGTGGGTCGGGACAACTGCGACTTGTCCCCCACCGCGGTTGACTGACTGTGCAGGCATGGCCAAGGATCGCGGCCATGCCTTCTGCCGTCGTCTCCAGTCAGGGCGCTTTCACGGCGCTGCGGTTCGGGCGGCTCGCGGCGATGGGTGCCGTCGCGGTGCTGATCCTGATCGCGGGTGTGTGGGCGTCGTGGAGTTCCGCCCAGTACGTGATGCTCACCAAGGGGCGGGAGAGCGGGACGATCGAGGTCGCGGGGTGCGCCGGGGACACCTGCGGCGGGCGGTACACGCCGTTGTCCGCGGGGTCGCAGGCGCGGGAGCGGGTGCTGATCGAGAACACGGCGGCCGTGCGGGACGGGGAGACGTACACCGTGGTGATGAAGCCCGGTGGCAGCGAGGTGATCCGTTCGGGGCCGGCGGGGGTGCTGTATTCCTGGGTGCCGCTGGGTGGGGCGCTGCTGCTGGCGTCGGTGGTCGTCGCGGGCGGGCTGGGGCGGACGCGTGCCGCGTGGATGATGGCCGGCGCGGGGTTCGCGGTGATCACGGCCGCGTTCCTGACGGTCTGAGCCGCCGCCGGTCACGGCCGATGTGATCACGGTCTGAGCCGCCGCCGGTCACGGCCGATGTGATCACGGTCTGGGCCCCGGCGGTCACGGCCGCTTTCCCGACGATCCGGGTCCCGGCCGACCGGAACATGCGGGTGCCCCCGTGCCGATGGCAGCGCGGGGGCACCTTCGTGTCGGTGGGGGTCAGCCGGTGTTGCGCAGGCCGGCCGCCACGCCGTTGACGGTGAGCAGCAGGGCGCGGGCCAGCAGCGGGTCGGGCTCGGTGCCCGCCTCGGCGGCGTCGCGCTGGCGCTTGAGCAGCGCGACCTGGAGGTAGGAGATGGGGTCCAGGTAGGCGTCGCGGATGCTGAAGGTCTGCCGCAGGACGGGCTGGGCGTCGAGGAGTTCGTCCTCGCCGGTGATGCGGAGGATCTCGGACACGGTCAGTTCGTGCTCGGCGCGGATGGTGTCGAAGACGTGCTTGAGCTCGTCGGGAACGAGGGTGTCGACGTAGTGGCCGGCGATCCGCAGGTCGGTCTTGGCGAGCGTCATCTCGACGTTGGAGACGAAGTTGCGGAAGAAGTGCCAGCGCTCGTACATCTCGTCGAGGACGGCGGCTCCCTCCTGGCGCATGCCGGCCTGGCGGAGCGCCTTGAGGCCGGAGCCGACGCCGAACCAGCCGGGGACGATCTGGCGGGACTGGGTCCAGCCGAACACCCAGGGGATGGCCCGCAGGCCGTCCAGGCCGGCGCCGGAGTCGGGGCGGCGGGAGGGCCGGGATCCCAGGTGCAGGTCGGCGAGCTGGTCGACCGGTGTGGAGGCGAAGAAGTAGGCGGGCAGGTCGGGGTCCTCGACGAGTCGCCGGTAGGCGGCGTGCGCGGCGTCGCTGACGGCGTCCATGGCGGCGTCCCAGCGGGCCAGGGCCTGGACGGACTGGCGGGGCGCGGTGTGCAGGGCGGAGGCCTGGAGGGTCGCGGCGACCGTGAGTTCCAGGTTCTCGCGGGCCAGCGAGGGGATCAGGTACTTGTCGGAGATGACCTCGCCCTGTTCGGTGACCTTGATCTCGCCTTCCAGGGTGCCCCAGGGCTGGGCGAGGATCGCGTCGTGGGTGGGGCCGCCGCCGCGGCCGACGGTGCCGCCGCGGCCGTGGAAGAGCCGCAGTCGTACGCCGTAGCGGTGGGCGACGTCGCGCAGTCGGCGCTGGGCGCGGTGGATCTCCCACTGGCTGGTGGTGATGCCGCCGAACTTGGAGGAGTCGGAGTAGCCGAGCATGACCTCCTGGACGTCGCCGCGCAGGGCGACCAGCCGCCGGTAGGAGGGGTCGGAGAGCATGTCCTCCAGGATGGTGTCGGCGGCCTTGAGCTCGTCGGTGGTCTCCAGCAGGGGCACGATGCCGATCTTCGCCCAGCCGGCGTGCAGGTCGATCAGTCCGGCCTCGCGGGCCAGGACCGCGGCGGCGAAGACGTCGTCGGCGCCCTGGCACATGGAGATGATGTACGACTCGATGACCTCGGGTCCGAAGACCTGAAGGGCCCGCTTGACGGTCCGGAAGACGCCGAGGGTCTTCTGGCCGGCCGCGTCGACGGGCGCCGGGGTGGGGGCCAGCGGGCGGCGGGAGCGGAGTTCCTTGGCGAGCAGCTTGGTGCGGTAGTCGCGCGGCATGTCGGCGTACCGCCAGGATTCCTCGCCGAGCCGGTCGAAGAGCTGGCCGAGGGCGTGGTGGTGGGCGTCGGCGTGTTCGCGGACGTCCATGGTGGCGAGCTGGAGGCCGAAGGCGGACAGGGTGCGCAGGGTGCGGTCGAGGCGGCCGTCGGCGAAGAGGCCGCCGCGGTGCTCGCGCAGGGAGCCCTGGATCAGCTTGAGGTCGTCGAGGAGTTCGGAGGTGCCGAGGTAGTCGCGGCCCGCTTCGTGCGGGATGCCCTTGGCGAGGCGCTGCTTGGTGTTCTCCAGCTTCTGCCGGATGCAGGTGGCCTTGAGGCGGTAGGGCTCCTCGGCGTTGAGGCGCTTGTAGCGGGGGCTGATCTCGGGCAGGCGGTCCAGGTCGGCGCGGAGGGATTCGAGGAGTTCGTCGGTGGCGCCGCTGTAGCGGATGGAGTTGGACAGGAAGCCGCGCAGCTCGTCGATCATCTCCAGGGCGTCGTTGATGCCGTGCTCGTGCTGGAGGATGAGCACGTCCCAGGTGACGTCGGGGGTCACGTTGGGGTTGCCGTCGCGGTCGCCGCCGATCCAGGTGCCGAAGGTCAGGGGGCGGGTGCCGTCGGGCATCTGGACGCCGACGCGTGCCAGTTCGGAGGTGAGGTCCTCCAGGACGTCGCCGACGGCTCCGGCGTGCAGTTCGTCGAGGTAGTAGATGGCGTTGCGGGCCTCGTCGGCGGGTTCGGGGCGTACGACGCGCAGTTCGTCGGTCTGCCAGACGAGGTCGATGTTCTCGGCCAGTCGGGTGTCGTGGCGGCGGCGGTCGGTCTCGATGACGGGGGTGTCCAGCAGTTCGGCGATGCGCCGGAGCTTGTTGAGTACCGAGCGGCGTGCGGCTTCGGTGGGGTGGGCCGTGAACACGGGCCGGACGTTGAGGTGGCGGACGGTCTCCCGCAGGTGTTCGGGGTCGGCGTCCTTGAGCCGGTCGGCGGTACGGCTGAGGAGTCCGCCCTCGGCGGCGCGCCGGGCGCGCAGTTCCCGGCCGCGGTGCACCTGTTCGGTGACGTTGGCGAGGTGGAAGTAGGTGGAGAAGGCGCGGACCAGCTTGGCCGCGGTCTCCAGTTCGGTGCCGCGCAGCAGTTCGGCGGCGGCCTCGCCGTCCTCTCGGGTGAGGCGGCGTACCTTCTCGACGAGTTCCAGCAGCTCGGGGCCCTCCTGGCGGACGAGGGTCTCACCGAGGAGATCGCCCAGCCGGCGGATGTCGGCGCGCAGCTCGCTGCTGGTCGTCGTGGTGTGGTCGTCGGCACTGCTCACAGGTGCGGCTCCTTGCAGTGTTGAAGCTCGTCTGGGAGGGAACCCGGTGCCCGTCGCGCGGCGGGGACGCCGCATACGGGCCGGACTTCCGGGAAGTAAACAGAGCGGACCGCGCTGTCCGACCGATTCCAAGGATAGGTGTCGGGCGGGACGCGCAGGCCCGTGGGCTCTTGCCGCCGGGCGACGCGCTGACATACTTACGTCGCCGTAGGTTACGGGAGCGTAGGGAAGGCTCATTTCGGGCCTTTCCCGGATTTCCTCGGCCCGGCACCTGTCTCAACCCTCGAACCCCACAGGGGACGCCCCATGACCACGAGCTCCGATGTGATCGACGATGCCTCGGACGCGACCGCCCAGGCCACTGCCGCGGACCATCCGCCCGCCACTCTGGGTGGCGACCGGAAGGGTTCGGTCGAGCAGCTCGCCCTCCTGCTCTTCATCATCGTCCCGTTCCTCGCGCTGATCGCGGCGATCCCGCTGGCGTGGGGCTGGGGCGTGAGCTGGCTGGACCTCGGCCTGCTGGTTTTCTTCTACTTCCTCGGTTGCCACGGCATCACGATCGGCTTCCACCGGCATTTCACCCACAGTTCGTTCAAGGCCAAGCGGCCCTTGAAGATCGCGCTGGCCATCGCGGGTTCGATGGCGGTCGAAGGGCCTCTGGTGCGCTGGGTGGCGGACCACCGAAGGCACCACAAGTTCTCCGACGCGGAGGGCGATCCGCACTCCCCGTGGCGTTACGGCGAGACGGTGCCGGCCCTGATGAAGGGCCTGTGGTGGGCGCACATCGGATGGATGTTCGACGAGGAGCGCACCCCGCAGGACAAGTACGCCCCGGACCTGATCAAGGACCGGACCCTTCGGGCGATCTCCCGCCAGTTCATCGTGTGGACGATCCTGTCGCTGGCGCTGCCGGCGCTGATCGGCGGTCTGGTGACGATGTCCTGGTGGGGCGCGTTCACCGGCTTCTTCTGGGGTTCCCTCGTGCGGGTGGCGCTGCTGCACCACGTGACCTGGTCGATCAACTCGATCTGCCACGCGGTCGGCAAGCGGCCGTTCAAGTCCCGGGACCGCTCGGGCAACGTGTGGTGGCTGGCCGTCCTGTCGTGCGGCGAGTCCTGGCACAACCTGCACCACGCCGATCCGACGTCGGCGCGGCACGGTGTGGAGCGCGGCCAGATCGACTCCTCGGCGCGGCTGATCCGCTGGTTCGAGCTGGCCGGCTGGGCGTACGACGTGCGCTGGCCGTCACGCTCACGTATCGATTCGCGGCGTAACACCGGCGAAGACGGCTCCCGGCGCCGGAAGGAGACCGCCGAGGCGGCATGATTGACGCCGTGGCGACCGACTCCAGCAGTACCCCCAGCAACGACAAGCCGCGGCGTACGCGCCGCACCCGGATGACCGGTGCGGAGCGGCGCCAGCAGCTGCTGGAGATCGGTCGCACCCTCTTCGCGGCGAAGGGGTTCGAGGGCACGTCGGTGGAGGAGATCGCGGCCAAGGCCGGGGTGTCCAAGCCGGTGGTGTACGAGCACTTCGGCGGCAAGGAGGGCCTGTACGCGGTGGTGGTGGACCGTGAGATGCGGCGGCTGCTGGACATGGTGACCGGCTCCCTCACCGCCGGTCACCCGCGTGAACTGTGCGAACAGGCGGCGTTCGCTCTGCTGGACTACATCGAGGAGTACACGGACGGTTTCCGCATCCTGGTCCGTGACTCGCCCATCCCGCAGTCGACGGGTTCCTTCGCGTCCCTCATCTCGGACATCGCCACCCAGGTGGAGGACATCCTGGGGCGCGAGTTCAAGAACCGCGGTTTCGACAGCAAGCTCGCCCCTCTCTACGCGCAGGCCCTGGTCGGCATGGTCGCCCTGACCGGCCAGTGGTGGCTGGAGGTCCGCCGCCCGAAGAAGGCGGAGGTGGCGGCGCACCTGGTGAATCTGGCCTGGCACGGGCTGGACGGGCTGGAGCAGAAGCCGCGGCTGATCGGGCACCGCAAGAACTGAACGCGGCCGTCACGCGGGCCGGACGGCCACGGCGAAGATCCGCCGGAACGGGAACGGGGTGCCGTGCCGGCCGGGCGGGTAGGCCTCGCGCAGGGCGGCCCGGTACTCGTCCTCGAATTCCCGTGCGGCGTCCGGGTCGTCGGCGAGTGCCGCCAGGACCGGGCGCAGACCGGTGCCCTTCACCCAGTCGAGGACCGGGTCCTCGCCGGTCAGCAGGTGGATGTACGTCGTCTCCCAGGCGTCCACGACGCAGCCGAGGCCGGTGAGGCGTTCCAGGTAGGCCTCGGGGGTCAGGACCGCGTCGGTGTGGCGCAGGATGCCGTCGAGGCGGGCCCGCCGGTGCGGGGAGCGGGCCAGGTCGCGCATGAGGCGGTGGCTGGGGGCGTCGAAGTTGCCCGGGACCTGGAAGGCGAAGGTGCCGCCGGGGTTGAGCGCGCCGATCCAGTCGCCGAACCGGTCGGCGTGTCCGGGGACCCACTGGAGGGTGGCGTTGCTGACGATCAGGTCGTGCGGCTCGTCGGGGGTCCAGGTGCGGGCGTCGGTGTGCGCGAAGTCGAGCCGGCCGCCGCCGGGGGTGGTGCCCTTGTGTCCGGCGCGGGCCCGGTCGAGCATCTCGGGCGAGTTGTCGTGGCCGGTGATGCGGGCGGTGGGCCAGCGGGCGGCGAGCAGGGCGGTGACGTTGCCGGGGCCGCAGCCCAGGTCGGCGATCCGGGGCCGGCCGGAGGGCAGCTCCGGGACGCGGGCCAGGAGGTCGGCGAAGGGGCGGGCGCGGTGGTCGGCGTGGCGCAGGTACTGCGCGGGGTCCCAGGTGGGGGTGGGCATGGCGGGCCTTCCTCGAAGTCACCGTAGGTCGGCTTCAGCTTCCCCCGCAAGATATCTTGACGTCAAGAGACTTCATGTCGACACAACCACTACACTGATCGCCATGGAGGACGAGGTCGATCGGCTGGTCGCAGCATGGCGCCGGGAGCGCCCGGACCTCGACGTGGAACCGCTCGAAGTGCTCAGCCGGGTGAGCCGGCTGGCCCGGCACCTGGATCGCGCACGCCGGCTGGCGTTCGCCGAGCACAACCTGGAGCCCTGGGAGTTCGACGTCCTGACGGCGCTGCGCCGCGCGGGCACCCCGTACCAGCTCTCTCCTGGGCAGCTGCTGACCCAGACGCTCGTCACCTCGGGCACGATGACCAACCGCATCGACCGGCTGGCGAAGAAGGGCCTGGTCGAGCGTCTGCCCGACCCCAGCGACCGGCGCGGTGTGCTGGTACGTCTGACCGATGTGGGCCGGGACCGCGCCGACCAGGCGCTGGCGGGCCTGCTGGACCAGGAGCGGGCGATCCTCGCGGAACTCTCCCGCGCCCAGCGCAGCGAACTGGCGGCCCTGTTGCGCCAGCTGACCGCGCCGTTCGACAACATCCCCGGCTAGCGCCCACCACCGCACAAGAACCGTCCGACCGTTCCGGTCCGCCTCGCGGCGCCGGCGCGCACGAGGACCGTCCGACCGTTCCGGTCCGCCTCGCGGCGCCGGCGCTCCGGGCGGCGGCCCGCAGCGGCGCCGAGGGGGCCCGGCGCGCGGACCCCCTCTGCCGTACCGGTCAGGCGCTGTTGCTCGCCTCGGCCCTGATCTGCGCGGCGGGCCCCAGATCGACCGGGCCCACGCCGGCCCGCCGGGCCAGCGCGACCGCGGCCAGTGTGGAATGCACGCCGAGCTTGCCGAGGACGTTCTGCATATGGGTGCGCACGGTGTGCGGCGACAGATACAGCCGCTCCGCGACCGCCTTGCGCCCCAGCCCCGCGACCATGCACCGCAGCACCTCGCGCTCGCGCGGCGTGAGGGACTCCACCAGGCGCTCGCTCTCGGTGCGGTGCTTGCGGGCTGCGGTCAGTTCCCGCAGCACCCCGGTCAGCAGGGCCGGCG
This sequence comes from Streptomyces cadmiisoli, assembly GCF_003261055.1. Classification (NCBI taxonomy): domain Bacteria; kingdom Bacillati; phylum Actinomycetota; class Actinomycetes; order Kitasatosporales; family Streptomycetaceae; genus Streptomyces; species Streptomyces cadmiisoli. The sequence continues at coordinate 5,252,011 of NZ_CP030073.1, read as the reverse complement.
GCAGATGCGTCTCGTCGCGCAGGACACCGCGTATCACCGTCAGCAGCCGGGACAGCGAGCAGTCCTTGGCGACCCACCCGCCGGCGCCCGCCTGGAGGGCGAGGGCCGCGCGCCGCGGATCGTCCTTCTCGGCGAGGACGACGATCCGGACCGCGGGCTGCGCCGAACGGACCGCGGCGACGAGCGAGAGCCCGTCCACCACCCCGTCGAGCCCGCCCTCCTGCACGGGCACGGGCACGGCGGGCCGCACCGCGGGTATGTTCCCGCCCAGATCGGCGTCGACGAGCAGCACGTCGAACCGGCGGCCCTCGGCGGCGGCGCGTTCCAGACTGCGCAGTGCGGCCGGGCCGCTGCCGGCCGCGGAGACGTCCACGTCCGGCTCGGCGGCCAGGGCCGCCGCCAGGGACTCGGCGAAGATGCGATGGTCGTCGACGACCAGGACTCGGATGCGAACCACGAAACCCCCTTCCCCAAGCTCTCCACGAGCAGGGGATTCATCGTCGGGAGCCGACGGCCGGTGCGGGTACGACGCCTGAAGCGCTCCCGGGTTGTCTGTGTCTGCCGTTCCCCCGGACGGGGCCGCGCAGCCGCACGGCCGCCGCCGTGCTGAGACTGCTACCCCCACTTCGGGCGTCGTACCCGACTTGCCTCGCCCCCTGAACAGCACCGGCCCCCACCGGCGCTGCTCATCAGGGTACGGGCGGGGGCCCGGAGCGGAAGTCAATTTGCAGAACTGGTTGTCCAGCGCGTTTATGGTGAGCCGCATGTTTCGTATGGAGACAGAAGTCGACAAGTCGCGGCGCGATCTTCTCCGCTCCCGGCTCCGCGCGACGAACACGGCCGCCTCGCCCGTGCTGCGCGCCCTGCGGGGCACCCCGGGCGAACGCGAAGTGCCGCTGCACGTCTGGGTCCTGGACGACGCCGGTGACCTGGCCGGCGGACTGGTCGGCCACACCTGGGCGACCTGGCTGCACGTGACGTACCTCTGGGTGGACGAACGCCACCGGGGAGCGGGCCTCGGCTCGCGTCTGCTGGCCGAGGCGGAGCGCGTGGCCGGGCAGGAGCGGGGCTGCGCGGCGTCCCGGCTGGAGACCTGGGACTTCCAGGCGCCGGACTTCTACCGCAGGCACGGCTACGACGTGGTGTGCGTGATCCCCGGCTACCCGCCGGGGATCACGGAGTTCACGCTGACGAAGCGGCTGGACGCGCCGGGCCCGGGGCGTCCGGGCCCGGCGCGGTGACCCGGGCGCCGGGGCCCGCGGTCCGGGCCCGGGTCCGGGGCGTCAGACCAGCCGGCGGGCTCCCGCCGACGGCACCGCCTCGAACACCCGCGGCGCGGTGAGACCGGCCGAGGCGAAGGCCTCCTCCACCGCCTTGGTGATGGCGTCCACGTCGGCGGCCTCGGCCAGCACCACGGCCGAACCGCCGAATCCGCCGCCGGTCATCCGGGCGCCCAGCGCGCCCGCGGACACCGCGGTCTCCACGACCAGGTCCAGCTCCGGGCAGGAGACGCGGAAGTCGTCGCGCAGCGAGGCGTGACCCGCCGTCAGGACCGGGCCGATGGCCCGGGTCTCCCCCGACTCCAGCAGCGCGACCACCCGTTCGACGCGTTCGTCCTCGGTGACCACGTGGCGGACCAGGCGGCGCACCTCGGCCTCGTCGCCCAGACGTTCCAGCGCCGCCTCCAGCCCGTCGTACGGGATGTCGCGCAGCGCGTCGACGCCGAGGAGGGCGGCGCCCTTCTCGCAGCCGGCCCGCCGCTTGCCGTACTCGCCGGTGCTGTGCTCGTGCTTGACGCGGGTGTCGACGACCAGCAGGCGCATGCCCTGCGCGGCCAGGTCGAAGGGGATCTGCTTCTGGGACAGGTCCCGGGTGTCCAGGAACAGGGCGTGTCCCGCCGTGCAGCACGCCGAGGCCGTCTGGTCCATGATGCCGACCGGGGCGCCGACGTAGACGTTCTCCGCGCGCTGGCACAGGCGGGCCAGCTCCCAGCCCTTCAGGCCGAGGGAGAACAGGTCGTTCAGCGCGAGCGCGACGACCACCTCCAGTGCCGCGGAGGACGACAGGCCCGCGCCCGCCGGGACCGTCGAGGACAGGTGGATGTCGGCGCCGGTGACCGGGTGCCCGGCCGCGCGCAGCGCCCAGACCACGCCCGCCGGGTACGCCGTCCAGGACTTGTCCGAGCCCGGCTCCAGCGCGTCCGCGGACCGTTCCGTCACGCCGCCCTCGACGTCCGCGGAGTGCAGGCGCAGCACGCCGTCCGTGCGGCGTGAGACCGCGGCGACCGCGACGTGCGGCAGCGCGAACGGCATCACGAAGCCGTCGTTGTAGTCGGTGTGCTCGCCGATGAGGTTGACCCGTCCCGGTGCGGCCCACACGCCGTCCGGATCCGCTCCGTACAGTTCCCGGAAGCGCTCGGCGACGGCCCCCGCGACGCCCCCGTCAGTCCCGCTGCTCATTCCCTGACCCCTGACCTTCCGTTGTTCCACTGACCGCGCCGCTGCTGTTCTACCGACCGCGCCGCTGCGCGAATTCCCATGCGTCCGCGACGATCCCGGCGAGGTCCGTGCGGGACGGGTTCCAGCCGAGCCGTTCGCGGGCCGTGCCCGCGGACGCCACCAGGACCGCCGGGTCGCCGCCGCGGCGCGGCGCCACGACCTCCGGGATCGGGTGGCCGGTGACCCGGCGGACCGTCTCGACGACCTCGCGGACGGAGAAGCCGCTGCCGTTGCCGAGGTTGCAGATCAGGTGCTCGCCCGGGGCCGCCGCCGTCAGCGCCAGCAGGTGGGCCTCGGCGAGGTCGGCGACGTGGATGTAGTCGCGCACGCAGGTGCCGTCCGGCGTCGGGTAGTCGTCGCCGTAGACCGAGATCGCCTCACGCCTGCCCTGGGCGACCTGGAGCACCAGCGGGATCAGGTGCGACTCGGGGTCGTGGCGCTCGCCGAACTCGCCGTACGCGCCCGCCACGTTGAAGTAGCGCAGCGAGACCGCGCCCAGGCCGTGCGCCTTCGCCTCACCGGTGATCATGTGGTCGACGGCGAGTTTGGAGGCGCCGTAGGGGTTGGTCGGGGCGGTGCGGGCCGTCTCGACGATCGGCACCTCCTGCGGCTCGCCGTAGGTGGCCGCGGTCGAGGAGAACACCAGCTTGCGCACGCCCGCCTCGCGCATGGCGCCGAGCAGGGCCATCGTGCCGCCGACGTTGTTGTCCCAGTACTTCTCCGGCTTCACGACCGACTCGCCGACCTGGGAGGAGGCGGCGAAGTGGAGGACGGCGTCGTAGGACGAGTCCAGCCATTTGGCGGCGTCGCGGATGTCGCCCTCGACGAAGACGGCGCCCGCGGGCACGCCCTCGCGGAAGCCGGTGGAGAGGTCGTCGAGCACCGTGACCTCGTGGCCCGCCTCCAGCAGATGCTGGGCGACCACACTGCCGACGTAGCCCGCACCACCGGTGACCAGGTACTTCCCGCTCATGAACTCGCTACCTCTCGCAGTCGCTCGGCCGCGCGCTCCGGCGGCACGTCGTTGATGAACACGCTCATGCCGGACTCGGAACCCGCGAGGAACTTCAGCTTGCCGGAAGTACGGCGGATGGTGAAAAGCTCCAGGTGGAGCGCGAAGTCGTCACGGCTGACGCCCTCGAACTCCGCCAACTGGCCGAACGGTGCCTGGTGCCACGCCGCGATGTACGGCGTCGGCGACTCCGCGTCCCCGAAGATCCGGTCGAAGCGCTTCAAGAGTTCCAGATAGACCCGCGGGAATTCGCCGCGCGCCGCGTCGTCCAGACCGAGCAGGTCGGGCACCCGGCGCCGCGGGTACAGGTGGACCTCGTACGGCCAGTGCGCCGCGTACGGCACGAACGCCACCCAGTGTTCACTCGCGAGGACGACCCGCTCGCCGGCGAGTTCACGCTCCAGGACCGCGTCGAAGAGGTTCTCCCCGCCCGTCGCCTCCTTGTGGGCCGCGACGGAGCGGAGCGTCAGCGCGGTGCGGGGCGTGGTGAAGGGGTACGCGTAGATCTGCCCGTGCGGGTGACCCAGTGTCACACCGATCTCCGCACCGCGGTTCTCGAAGCAGAACACCTGTTCCACGGAGGGCAGATGGGACAGCTCCGCCGTCCGGTCCGTCCACGCGTCCAGGACCAGGCCCGCCTGCTCCTCGCCGAGGTCGGCGAAGGAGGCGTTGTGGTCGGAGGTGAAGCAGACGACCTCGCAGCGGCCGGAGTCGCCGGCCAGCGACGGGAAGCGGTTCTCGAAGACCACGACGTCGTACGACGAGTCCGGGATCTCGCTCAGCCGGTCGCCCCGCGTCGGACACAGGGGGCACTCGTCGGCCGGCGGGTGGTAGGTGCGGCCCTGGCGGTGCGAGGCGATGGCGACCGAGTCGCCGAGCAGGTCGTCGCGGCGGATCTCCGACGTCGTGACGGTCGGGTCCAGCGGACGGCGGTCGACCGCGTCGCGCACGGTGTCGTCGCGCAGGTCGTAGTAGATCAACTCACGGCCGTCGGCGAGACGGGTCGAGGTCTTCTTCACCGCGGACTCCATTCGAGCCACCCAAGCATTCAACAGAACTCAACACACCAAAACACAACTCACCACGACAGTCAACATCACAATCAATCAAAGCTCGACATCGGACGTGTTCAATGAACGAACGCGGAGGCGTAGGTTCCGCCCCGGACCAGTTCAGGAATCAGTTCCGGCACAGTTCCCGCAACGAAGCGAGCGTGTATGGAAACCCCCACATACCTGGCCGCCGAGCTACGGCTCCCCACCAACTGGCTCGACTACACGATCCTCGGCATCTACTTCGTCGTCGTCCTCGGCATCGGGTTCGCCGCCCGCCGGTCGGTCAAGACCAGCCTCGACTTCTTCCTGTCCGGGCGCTCCCTGCCCGCCTGGGTCACGGGCCTGGCGTTCATCGCGGCCAACCTCGGCGCCACCGAGATCCTCGGCATGGCCGCCAACAGCGCGCAGTACGGCGTCTACACCACCCACTGGTACTGGATCGGCGCCATCCCGGCCATGGTCTTCCTCGGCCTGGTGATGATGCCCTTCTACTACGGCTCCAAGGTCCGCTCGGTTCCCGAGTTCCTGCTGCTGCGCTTCGACCGGGCGGCGCACCTGCTCAGTTCGATCCTGTTCGCCTTCGCCGCCATCCTGATCGCCGGCGTCAACCTCTACGCACTCGCCATCGTCGTCGAGGCGCTGCTCGGATGGCCGGAATGGGTGGCCATCGTCGTCGCCGGGTTCTTCGTGCTCGCCTACATCACCCTCGGCGGCCTGTCCTCGGCGATCTACAACGAGGTGCTCCAGTTCTTCGTGATCCTCGCCGCGCTGATCCCGATCGCCGTGCTCGGCCTGCGCAAGGTCGGCGGCTGGGACGGACTGTCCGAGACCCTCACCGAGACCCGCGGCGCGGACTTCATGACCGCCTGGGGCGGCACCGGCATCGGCAGTGACAACCCGCTCGGCGCGAACTGGCTCACCATCGTCCTCGGCCTCGGCTTCGTCCTCTCCTTCGGCTACTGGACGACCAACTTCGCCGAGGTGCAGCGCGCGCTGTCCGCGAAGAACCTGTCCGCGGCCCAGCGCACCCCGCTGATCGCCGCGTTCCCGAAGATCTTCATCGTCTTCCTGGTGATGATCCCCGGCCTGGTCGCCGCCGTGCTGGTACCGAACATCGGCAGTCCCGAGTCCGGTCTCCAGTACAACGACGCCATCCCCTATCTCATGGAGGCGCTGCTCCCCAACGGTGTCCTCGGCATCGCGGTCACCGGACTGCTCGCCGCGTTCATGGCGGGCATGGCGGCCAACGTGTCCTCCTTCAACACCGTCTTCACCGCCGACATCTGGGCGCGGTACGTGGTGCGGGGCCGCGAGGACGAGTACTACGTCCGCTTCGGCCGGCTCATCACGGCGATCGGAGTGTTCGCGTCGATCGGCACGGCGTTCCTCGCCCGGTCGTTCTCGAACATCATGGCCTACCTCCAGGCGCTGTTCTCCTTCTTCAACGTGCCGATGTTCGTCGTCTTCATCATCGGCATGTTCTGGCGGCGGGCGTCCATGAAGTCCGGTTTCTGGGGACTGCTCGCCGGCACCACGGCCGCGATGGTGAACTACTTCGTCATCTACAAGCAGGGCATCATCGACATCCCCTCCGACCAGGGCGCCAACTTCGTCTCCGCGATCGCCGGTTTCGTCGCGGGCGCGGTCGTCATGGTGGCCGTCTCCCTGTTCACCGCGCCGAAGACGGAGGAGGAACTGCAGGGACTGGTCTACGGCACCCGCTCCCCCGGAATGGCCGAGCCGCCCGCCAAGGGCGACGACGCCTGGTACCGCAAACCGGCGCTGCTGGGCTGGAGCGCCGTGATCCTGGCCGCCGCCTGCTACATCCCGTTCTCGTTCACGTTCTGACCGCGGGAGGATGGAGAGACCATGTCCGAAGACCACGGCTACTCCGACAAGGACGTCCAGCGGGAAGTCACCGAACTCCAGAGCAGGTCCGCGACCGCGGCACGCCTGTTCGACATCCGCCGTCTCATCGGCGGCCTGTTCGTGCTCTACGGCGTCATCGTCACCATCGCCGGACTGACCGACGACGAGGCGGCGATCGCCAAGGCCGAGGGCGTCAACATCAACCTGTGGACGGGACTGGGGATGCTGCTCCTCGGCCTGTTCTTCCTGGCCTGGCTGAAACTGCGGCCGATCGCACCGCCCACCCCGGTCGCCCCGCCCGACGAGAAGACGCCGGACCACTGAGAAGGAGGGCCGCACCCGGCAGCCCCCGTACCGACCCGGGCCCGGACCGGACCGGGCCGGGCCGGCGCGGGGCGGCCCGGAACCCGGTGCAGCCCCGCGGCCCGGCCGGCTCAGCCCGCGTCCTCGGGCGGGCCGTTGCGCTGTCGTGGCGGCGGTGGCGGCAGGGACGGCGACGGAGGCTGAAGGGCCGGCGCCGCCCGGTCCAGCAGACCTGTGCGCGCGGCCAGCGCCGCCGCCTCCAGACGGGACCCGACGCCCAGTTTCATCAGGACGCGCTGGACATGGGTGCGCGCGGTGGACGGCGCGATGCCCATCCCGGCGGCGATGAGCCGGGTGTCCTCGCCGTCGGCCACCCGGACCAGGACCTCGACCTCCCGCGGAGTCAGCATCTGCAGCAGCCGCTGCCCCTCGTCGTCGGGCTGGGCCGCGGGGTTCAGCAGTTCACCGAACGCGCCTTGCAGCAGTTGCGGGGCGACCGCCGCCTCGCCCGCCCTGGCCTTCATGATCGCCCGCTCGACGCCTTCTATGCGCTCGTCGTGACGGACGTAGCCGGACGCGCCCGCCGCGAAGGCCGCCGCGATGCCGCGCGGACTCGGCACCGGGCCCAGCACCAGCATGGCCACCTGCGGGCGCTCCCGCTTGATCCGCACCACCGGTTCGAACGCCCCCGGTTCGGCCGGCGCGGCCGTCCCCAGCAGGCACACCTCCGGCGCCCGCGCGATCACCAGCTCGGCCGCCCCCGCGGCCGGTGCCGCCGCGGCCAGCACCCGGTGACCCCGCAGCTTCAGCGCCGAGGCCAGTGCCTCGGCGAGCAATCGGTGGTCGTCGACCACCATGAGCCGCACTCCCATCGAGCAACCCCCCAGTCCCCCCAGTGGACGCCCACCATGGCTGCCCACCGGGCCCCACGGACAGACCCGGAACGGGCCCCGACCGACCCTGGAACGGGCCCGGTCGGACCCCGAGGACGCAGGCCCCCCGGCACTCCGTCCTTCATGCCCCCGGAAGCTACACGCTTGTTCGACGTTGCGCTGCCCCTACTGGTGAGAAGTGCCCCGGATCGCCGAAATTCCTCGCATTCGAGGGTGTTGAGCGGTACGCGCACGGCCCCGCCCCTGAGCAGGGACGGGGCCGTGCGGCCGGAGCGTGCGCGATCAGCCGCTCGTACCGAACGCGACCACGAGGTACTCCTGGCCCCCCGAGGACGACCCGCTGGCGTACACGTCGGCCATGTACAGGCGACCCTGCGAGTAGCGGATCTCCGAGTACTCCGGGGACATGCTGGTCTCCACGTCCCGCACCGCCTCCGTGGCCGGGTTCTCCAGCAGCACCGTCTGCTTGAAGGTGCCGCCGTCGATGCTGACGATCTGCCCGCCCTTGTCGTACGGGGGACGCTTGTACGCGATCACGTTGCCGCCGTCCATCCGCAGCGGCGTGATCGTGTAGCCGTCGCCCGCGTCGGCGCGCTGGCCGGTCTGCCTGCCGGTGAGCAGATCGAAGACGACCACCTCGTTGGTCCGGCTGTACTCGCCGGAGGCGGCCTCGTGCTCCTCCGTCGGCACGAACAGCCGGTCGTCGCCGACCGCGATGCCGGAGCAGTCCTCGATCCGGGTGATGCCGTCGCACTCGGCGGCGTAGTCGTCGCCCGGCGCGGAGATGCGGGCGCGCAGCTTGCCGGTCTTGTTGTCGATGGAGAAGAAGTCCGAGATGCCGCTGCCGTCGCCCGCGGAGTCGCCGACGTCGGCGGCGACGACCAGCGGGTCGGTCGACACGACGCTGGCGTACTCGATGCCCTTGGCCAGCTTGTACTCGGAGATCACCTTCCCGGACTTCTGGTCGATGGTCTGGATGTGCAGCTCGCGGGCGTCGTACGCACCGCACTTGCGCACGGCGACGAGCTTGGGGCCGCCGCCGTACCCGGCGTCGTAGCAGGTGTCGGCCGGCTTGGGCGTCCACAGCGCCTTGCCGGTGGCGAGGTCGAAGGCGGCGCCGCCGCTGGTGCTGCCCACGGCCACGGTGCCCGCGCTGACGGTGACGTTGTCGAAGTTGATCGGCTGGTCACCGGAGCCGGCGGTCTTCGTCCACAGCTTCTTGCCGGTGTCCAGGTCGATCCCGGCGACCTGGCTGCACCCCTCGGAGGAGTTCTTGGCGGGCATCCGCGGCTGGAAGAGGACAGCCGTCCTGTTGTCCTGGGAGACATGCCGGGAGGCCTGGCAGACCGGGCCGGGCAGCTTGATCGTCCACAGCTTCGTGCCCTTGCCGGGGTCGTAGCCGACGATCTCGGCGATGCCGCTCTTGGCGTACACCTTGTCGGTCAGCCAGGAGCCCTCGACGACGAAGGTGTCGTCCTTGTCGACCTTGGGCTGCGGAACCTGGAACAGCACCTTGGAGCCGGTGTCGGAAGGCACCTTCTCCGCGCCCTTGGTGGAGCCGTCGTCGCCCTTGTCGCCGCCGCCGGTGCCGCCGCTGGAACTCGCGGTGTCGTCCTTGCCCTTGTCGTCACCGGAGGATTTCGCGTACAGGACACCACCGCCGATGATCAGGGCGATCGCGACGACGGCCGCGACGATGATGACCAGTTGCGCGTTCGGCTTGCGGCCGCCGCCGGCCGGTCCGCCCGGCTGCGGGTGGAGCGGCATCGTCTGCGGCGGATAGCCGTAGCCGGGCTGCTGGCCGTACGGACCGGGCTGCTGGGGGTAGCCGTACGGGTTCGGCTGCCCGCCCGGGTAGCCGTAGCCGGGCTGCGGCGAGCCGTGCGGGGGCGGTGGGGTCTGCGGCGGTCCCTGCGGGTGGCCGTAGGCGGGCCCGCCCTGCGGGGGCTGCTGGGCCGGCGGCGGGGGCGTCTGCGGGGCGCCGAAGCCGGGCGGCTGCTGCGGGGGCTGGTCCTGGGGGTTCTGGGGATTCTGGGGATTCTGGGGATTCTGGGGGTTCTGGGGGTTCTGGGGGTTCTGGGGAGCGCCGAACCCTCCCCCCTGCGGGGGCTGGTTGGGCGGCGGGGGCGGCGGCTGGGTCATGACGTGGGTACCTCGGGTGAACGGGGACGGAAGGAGTCTTGGGAGCGCGTCACTTGCCGTAGGCGAGCATCAGCTTCTCCCTCGCCTCGTCGTCTCCGGTCAGGCGTGTGGACGACAGGTAGAAACGTCCGTCCACCCAGTCCATGTCGCGTGAGAAGAAGCCGTTCTCGATGGCCGAGGCGCCCGCCGGGTTCTGGAGCAGCTTCACCGGCTTGTGGCTGCTGCCGGTCGTCGGGATCGACACGATCTGGCCGCCGGCGTCGTAGGACGGCTGGACGTAGGCGATGAGCTTGCCGCCCTCGACCCTCAGCGGCAGCATCGTCTCCTCCGCGGGGGACTTGACGCGCCACTTCTCCTTGCCGTTGGCGAGGTTGATCGCGACGATCTCGTTGGCGCTCGCGGATGCCTCGGTCGGCAGGTAGAGCGTGTTCGCGTCTGCGGCCACGCCCTGACAGCCCGTCAGGTCGCGCTGGAGGACGGACCAGCCGCAGTCGGGGGCGAAGTCCTCGTCGAAGTCGACCTGGGAGCGGAAGCCGCCCTTGGCGTCGAGCGCGGAGATGTTCCAGGCGTCCTTGTCGTCGTTCGTGCTGTAGACGACCAGCGGATCCACCGAGTAGGTGCGCGCGACGCGCCAGCCCTTGTCGAACCTCTGGGTCCACTTGGTCTTGCCGGTGCGCGGGTCCAGTTCCTGGATCTCGTCGTGCTCGTCGTCCGTGCTCGCACCGCAGGAGGAGACCGCGATCAGCCTGCTGCCGCCCGCGAACGCGGTGGGGAAGCAGGAGTCGCCGTACCGCTTCTTGTCGAACAGCTTCTTGCCGCTCGTCGCGTCGTAGGCGGTACCGGACTGCGAGCGGCCCACCATCAGCGTGTTGCCGGTCAGGGACAGCTCGATGGTGATCGTGCTGTCGAACAGGGCGCCGTCGGCGACCTCGGCGGTCCAGCCCTTGTCACCGGTGCCCAGGTCGACCTGCTGGAGCTGGTTGCACTTGGCGCGGTCGCTGGCGCCGTTCATGTACGCGACGACGACCTTGTCGTCGGCCGTCCTCTGCGGGGTGACCGCACAGATCTTCTGCGGGAAGGTGATGGGGTCCCAGGCCGGGCTGCCGTCACCGACGTCGTAGGCGAACAGCTGCTTGTACGCCGCCTTCACCGCCGTCTTGTCGGTGACCCACATGCCGGGGGCGTCGGCACCGGAACCGGGCGCGTCGGGCGCCTCCTTGTACCAGAGCACCTTCGCCTCGCCCGCCTTGCGGCCCGCGTTGAGGTCCTCGGTGTCCTCGCCGCCGTCGCCGCTGCCGTCGCCGGGGTTGACCGGGTCGTCGGAGGCGGTGGGCCCGGGCTCGCCGCTCTTCCCGGCGACCGGCTTCCCGGCCGGCTCGTCGTCACCGCCGGCGAGGGCGACCACCGTGCCGCCCATGACGAGCAGCGCCGCGACCGCCGCGCCGGCCACCAGCGCGGGCCGGCCCTTGAAGGGATTGCGCGAGCCGGAGCCGGGCGACGGGGTGCCGGGGTACTGGGGCTGCGGGTAGCCGTAGCCGGGCTGCCGGCCGTAGGGCCCCGGCTGCTGCGGCTGACCGTAGGGGCCGGTCGGCGCGCCGTACGGACCGGGGGTGCCGTACGGGCCCGGCTGGGTGTACGGGCCGGGCTGCTGCTGGGGGTAGCCGTACCCGGGCTGCGGGGGGCCCTGCGGAGGCGGGGGTGTCTGAGGCGGCTGGGCGGGCGGCGGCGGTGTGCCCTGCGGCGGGACCTGCGGTGCGCCGAAGCCGCCCTGCGGCGGATCCTGCGGCGCGCCGAAGCCCCCCTGCGGCGGCGGACTGGGCGGCTGGCTCATCAGCGGTTCCCCCTTGTGACCGATGTGGCACCGCGCCCGGTGGCGCTGCGTGTTCGCCACACCCATGCTTCTCAGACGATTCTCAGACGGCCCTTTCTATCACCAGGTGCGGGCAGCGCACCGGGCCGGATCCGCCCCTGTTCCCAAGGGAGAACCGGCCCGTGATGGCCTCGTTACGCGCCTTCACGCCCCCTTCACGCGACGTGCGCGGCCCTCGTGCAGCGCTCGGTCAGGCGTCCTCGGCGAGTTCGAGCCAGCGCATCTCCAGCTCCTCGCGCTCCCCCGTCAACCGCCGCAGCTCGGCGTCGAGTTCGGCGACCTTCGCGAAGTCCGTGGCGTTCTCGGCGATCTGGCCGTGCAGCTTGGTCTCCTTCTCGGAGACCCGGTCCAGTTGCCGCTCGATCTTCTGGAGTTCCTTCTTGGCGGCACGCTGGTCCGCGGCGCTGCTCCGCTCGGCGGCCGGGGCGGCCGGCGCGGAGGCGGCGGCCACCTCCTCCATCTTCCGGCGCCGCTCCAGGTACTCGTCGATACCGCGCGGCAGCATCCGCAGCGTGCCGTCGCCCAGCAGGGCGTACACGTTGTCGGTGGTGCGCTCGACGAAGAACCGGTCGTGGGAGATGACGATCATCGTGCCGGGCCAGCCGTCGAGGACGTCCTCCAGCTGGGTCAGGGTCTCGATGTCGAGGTCGTTGGTCGGTTCGTCGAGGAAGAGGACGTTGGGCTCGTCCATGAGCAGGCGCAGCAGCTGGAGGCGGCGCCGCTCACCGCCGGACAGGTCGTCGACCGGCGTCCACTGCTTCTCCTTGTTGAAGCCGAAGGTCTCGCAGAGCTGACCCGCGGTCATCTCGCGGCCCTTGCCGAGGTCGACGCGCTCACGCACCTGCTGGACGGCCTCCAGGACCCGCCAGTCCGGGTTCAGCTCGGCGACCTCCTGCGAGAGGTACGCGAGCTTGACGGTCCGGCCGACCGCGATCCGCCCGCCGGCCGGCTGCGCCTCGCCCTCGGTACGGGCCGCCTCGGCCATGGCCCGCAGCAGGGAGGTCTTGCCGGCGCCGTTGACGCCGACCAGGCCGACGCGGTCGCCGGGGCCGAGCTGCCAGGTGACGTGCTTCAGCAGCACCTTGGGCCCGGCCTGGACGGTGATGTCCTCCAGGTCGAAGACGGTCCTGCCGAGCCGGGAGGAGGCGAACCTCATCAGCTCGGAGCGGTCCCGGGGCGGCGGCACGTCCTTGATCAGCTCGTTGGCGGCCTCCACGCGGAAGCGCGGCTTGGAGGTGCGAGCCGGGGCGCCGCGGCGCAGCCAGGCCAGCTCCTTGCGGACCAGGTTCTGCCGCTTGACCTCCTCGGTCGCGGCGATCCGCGCCCGCTCGGCACGGGCGAAGACGTAGTCGGAGTAGCCGCCCTCGTACTCGTGGACCGCGCCGCGCTGGACGTCCCACATGCGGGTGCAGACCTGGTCGAGGAACCAGCGGTCGTGGGTGACGCAGACCAGGGCCGAGCGGCGCTCGCGCAGATGCGCGGCGAGCCAGGCGATGCCCTCGACGTCGAGGTGGTTGGTGGGCTCGTCCAGGACGATCAGGTCCTGCTCGTCGATCAGCAGCTTGGCCAGCGCGATCCTGCGCCGCTCACCGCCGGAGAGCGGGCCGATCACCGTGTCGAGGCCCTTCGGGAAGCCCGGCAGGTCGAGGCCGCCGAACAGACCGGTCAGCACGTCCCTGACCTTGGCGTTGCCGGCCCACTCGTGGTCGGCCATGTCGCCGATGACCTCGTGCCGGACGGTGGCCGCGGAGTCGAGGGAGTCGTGCTGGGTGAGCACGCCCAGGCGCAGGCCGCCGGAGTGGGTGACCCGGCCGCTGTCGGCCTCCTCCAGCCTGGCGAGCATGCGGATGAGGGTGGTTTTGCCGTCTCCGTTGCGGCCGACCACGCCGATCCGGTCGCCCTCCGAGACGCCCAGGGAGATGCCGTCGAGAAGCGCACGGGTGCCGTACACCTTGCTGACGTTCTCGACATTGACCAGGTTGACGGCCATTTTGCTCCTGCTCGCGGGGATCGGTCAGCCTCCCAGCCTAATGTGCGCCGGGAGGGTGTCCGATTCGCGCAGGTCAGACGGCGGTCAGGGGGCGGGTCGTGCACCGTCCGCCGCCGGTCCCGGCCGGGCGGCGCGGCACAGCTGCCCCGATTCCTCCGCGAGATCACACCAAGGTCATCGTGCGGGGGACGTCGGGCAGTACGGTCGCCCCGGGCGCCGGGCCCGAGGCGGTGCGGACCGTCCGGCACGTGCCCGACTCGCGCAGCCCCCGCGCCACCTTCGCCGCGGACTCGGTGTCGCGGGCGAGGAACGCGGTGGTCGGGCCGGAGCCCGAGACCAGCGCGGTGAGGGCGCCGGCGGCCCGGCCGGCCGCGAGGGTGCCGGCCAGCTCGGGGAAGAGGGAGAGGGCGGCGGGCTGGAGGTCGTTGGTGACGGCGGCGGCCAGCGCGTCGGGGTCGCCCGCGGCCAGCGCGTCGAACAGTTCCCGGGACGCGACGGGCTCGGGGATGTCCGTGCCCGCGCCGAGCCGGTCGAACTCCCGGAAGACCGCCGGGGTCGACAGGCCCCGGTCCGCCATCGCGAACACCCAGTGGAAGGTGCCGCCGACCTCCAGCGCGGTCAGCTTCTCGCCGCGCCCGGTGCCGAGGGCCGCCCCGCCGACCAGGCTGAACGGTACGTCGCTGCCCAACTCGGCGCAGATGTCGAGGAGTTCGGCGCGGGAGGCGCCGGTGCCCCAGAGCGCGTCGCAGGCGAGCAGCGCGCCAGCGCCGTCCGCGCTGCCGCCCGCCATGCCGCCGGCGACCGGGATGTCCTTGGCGATGTGCAGATGCACGTCGGGGGTGCGCCCGTACCGCTCGGCGAGGGCGATCGCCGCGCGCGCGGCGAGGTTCGTGGCGTCCAGCGGGACCTGGTCGGCGTCCGGACCGGTGCAGGTCACCCGCAGCCCGTCGGCGGGGGTGACCGTGACCTCGTCGTACAGGCCGACCGCCAGGAACACATTGGCCAGGTCGTGGAAGCCGTCGGGGCGGGCCGCGCCGACCGCGAGCTGGACGTTGACCTTGGCGGGGACACGTACCGTCACGCTCACTTAGCTGTTCTCCTCGCGCTGGGCGTGCTCGGCGATCCGCGCGAACTCCTCGACGGTCAGGGACTCCCCGCGCGCCTGCGGTGAGACGCCCGCGGCGACGAGGGCGGCCTCGGCGGCGGCCGCGGAGCCGGCCCACCCGGCGAGCGCGGCCCGCAGGGTCTTGCGGCGCTGGGCGAACGCCGCGTCGACGACGGCGAAGACCTCCCGCCTGGTGGCGGTGGTCCTGATCGGCTCGGTGCGCTTGACCAGGGAGACCAGCCCGCTGTCGACGTTCGGCGCGGGCCAGAAGACGTTGCGGCCGATGGCGCCGGCCCGTTTGACCTCCGCGTACCAGTTCGCCTTCACGGACGGCACGCCGTACACCTTGGAGCCGGGGGCGGCGGCGAGCCGGTCGGCGACCTCCGCCTGCACCATCACGAGGGTGCGTTCGATGCTGGGGAAGGTGTTCAGCATGTGCAGCAGGACGGGAACGGCGACGTTGTAGGGGAGGTTGGCGACCAGCGCGGTCGGCGGCGGGCCCGGCAGTTCGGCGACGTGCATCGCGTCGGAGTGCACCAGCGCGAAACGGTCGGCGCGCTCCGGCATCCGCGCGGCGACCGTCGCGGGCAGCGCCGCGGCCAGCACGTCGTCGATCTCCACCGCGGTGACCCGGTCGGCCGCCTCCAGCAGCGCGAGGGTGAGGGAGCCCAGGCCGGGCCCGACCTCCACCACCACGTCCTCGGGCCGGACGTCGGCGGTGCGGACGATGCGGCGGACCGTGTTCGCGTCGATGACGAAGTTCTGTCCGCGCTGCTTGGTGGGGCGTACGCCGAGGGCCGCCGCCAGCTCACGGACGTCGGCGGGGCCCAGAAGGGCGTCAGGGGTGGAGCTGCTCACGGGGCCAAGCCTAGGGCCTGTGGCGACGGGGTCGTCCCGGGTCAGCCGTGGAGGCGGGCGCCGCAGTGCGGCCAGGGGCTCGCGCCGCGCCGCAGATACAGCTTCTTCGCCCGCAGGGTCTGCTCGGCGGCGGAGGCGTCCTGGGGGCGGCCGGTGCCGCCGAGGCTGTGCCAGGTCCCGGTGTCGAACTGGTAGAGGCCGCCGTACGTGCCGGAGGGGTCGACCGCGCCCGGGCGCCCGCCGGACTCGCAGGCCGCGAGGCCCTGCCAATCGAGATGGTCGGCGCCCTGCACGGACGTCGGCAGCGGCTTCGTCCCCACCTTCACGATCTGGGAGGCCGGCTCGCGCACCAGCTCGGTGCGCAGCCGCCGCGGCTTCTGCCGGACCCCGTTGACGGTGCGCAGGGAGTACGTGACCCGCCGCAGACCCGGCTGGCCCGCCCGCTCGACGATCTCCGTGCCCCTGAACACCGCCGGGTCCTCGATCCGCTCCACGTCGAACGGGATCTGCTCCTCGCGGACCTCCTTGGTCCGGGTGATCCGCAGCACGGTGACGGTCTGTCCGTCGCGCGGGAAGCTGTGCGCCGGCACCGAGGTGGTGTCCTGGCCGCGCAGGGTGATCCCGGCGGCCTCGACGGCCTCCGCCACGGTGGCGACATTGGTGCGGACGGTGCGGGCGCGGCCGTCCGCCATGATCGTCACGGAGCGCTCGGTGCGCACTTCGAGCGCGAGGCCCTCCCGCCCGATGGGCCGGGAGCGCGGGGCGGACAGATGGGCGCCCTGGGCACGGACCCCCAGTTGCTCGAGCGCCCCCTCGACCGTCTGGGCCGTGGTCCACACCTCGCTCCGCCGGCCGTCCAGGGTGAGCCGGACCGGCCGCCCGTAGTGCACGGCGATCTCGTCACCGTCGGTGAGGGCCGCGCCGGGGGCGGGTTCGACGACGTCGTGCGCGCCCACCCGCAAGCCCTCCTCCGCGAGCAGTTCGGTCACGTCGTCGGCGAAGGTGTGCAGCCGGCGCGGCTCGCCGTCGACGTTCAGCTCCACGGCCTTGTCCTCGGCGACGAAGGCGGTGGTGCCGCCGGCGAGGAACGCCACGACCAGGGCCTGGGGCAGCAGGCGGCGCACCGGTCCGTCGACCCGCTCGGCGTAGCGGGGCCTGCGGCGGCGCGCGGACCGGCGGCCGGTTCCGGTGTACGGGTCGGGCTCGGGCGCCTCGTCGTCGTCCGCGGCGCCTGCCTGGCGCGGGAACAGCGTTTCGGGCACGGTGTCGTCCGCGGCGCCGGCCTCGTCCGGCGCGAAGGCCGCCCAGCGGGCCGTTTCGTACCCGGGTGCGTAGGTGTCGGCGCCGGTGTCGGGGACGGTGTCCACGTACGGATGCGGGTACGCGCCGCGCTGGGTCCCGTACGCCGTCTCGTACGTCACGCCGTACGCCAGCGTCTCCGCGGTGTGCGGATCGTAGGAGGCGTAGGGGTCGGAGGCGTAGGGGGTGGTGGCGTAGGGATCGCGGGCGTAGGGGTCGTAGGCGTACGGGTCGAAGACGTACGGGCCCGAGACGTGGGGGCCGGCGACGTAAGGGCCGCAGACGTAGCGATCGGGCGCGTAGGGGTCGTGGAAGCCGTAGTTGCTGCGGCAGGTGTGGCAGCCGTAGCGGTCGTGGGCGTGATCGACGGCATAGGCGTGATCGACGTCGTGGGCGTCGGGCACGTCGGAGGCGCCGTAAGGGTGGTGCGCCTCCCGCGCGTTGCGCGCGTAGTGCGGGTTGTTCACGCCGATACGCTCCTGGGTCCGGACGGTCCCGGGATGGACCGGGCCCAGAACCTAGCGGAGCGGTCGTCACTCTCCAAAGCGGCACGACTACGCACAGTGGCGATCATGTGTCCGGAAAGCTCCGCGCGAGCGGTGTGCCGGGGGTCGGCGTCAGTAGCCGAAGGCGCGTGCCGTGTTGGCGCCGACGGCCGCCGCCAGCGTGTCCTCGTCGACACCGCGCACGGCGGCCATGGCGCGCACCGTGACCGGAATCAGATACGGGGCGTTGGGCCGTCCGCGGTACGGCGCCGGGGTCAGGAAGGGCGCGTCCGTCTCCACCAGGACCAGCTCCGGCGGGGCCACCGCCAGCGCGTCGCGCAGGTTCTGGGCGTTCTTGAAGGTGACGTTGCCGGCGAAGGACATGTAGTAGCCGGCGCGGGCGCACACCTCGGCCATCTCCGCGTCGCCCGAGTAGCAGTGGAACACCGTCCGGTCCGGCGCGCCCTCCTCCTTCAGGACGCGCAGGACGTCGGCGTGGGCGTCGCGGTCGTGGATGACGAGCGCCTTGCCGTGCCGTTTGGCGATCTCGATATGGGCGCGGAAGGACCGCTCCTGCGCGTCCTTGCCCTCGGGGCCGGTGCGGAAATGGTCCAGTCCCGTCTCGCCGACGGCCTTCACCTCGGGCAGCGCGGCCAGCCGGTCGATCTCGGCGAGCGCCTCGTCGAGTCCGGCGTCCCCGCCGGGCCGCCGCGCGCCCTGCCGGGACCACCCGTCGGGGTCGCCGTGCACGATGCGCGGCGCCTCGTTGGGGTGCAGCGCGACGGCGGCGTGCACCTGCTCGTACGCCGCCGCCGTCCGTGCCGCCCACCGGGAGCCGTCGACGTCGCAGCCCACCTGGACGACCGTGGTCACACCCACCGAGGCGGCCTTGGCGAGTGCCTCCTCGACCGTGCCGGACTGCATGTCGAGGTGGGTGTGGGAGTCGGCGACCGGTACCCGGAGCGGTTCGGGCAGCGGCGGGGCTTCGGCGTGGGAAGGCATGCCTCGATCCTACGAAAGGACCGCACCGGCCCGAGCCGCCGGCCGTCTCAGCCGACCCGGCGCTGGAAGGGATGCAGCAGGTCGGACAGGTGCCAGTGGTGCCCGTCCGCGCGGGGCTCGGGCACCTTCGCCGGCGCATCCGTGCCCCGCTGCTGCCGCGACGCCGCGTTCCGCGCCGACGAGACCCGCCCGGCACCCATGATCCGCACGAGGTGCCCGTCGCAGTTGGCGCACGTGGGCCGGCTCAGCGGGGACGGCACCGGGCGGCCGTCCGCCACGTACCGCACGAACTCCTGGCCGGTGCCGTCGACGTGGTGCTCTATCTCGTACGACTGCTCCCAGCCGTGCCCGCAGCGCATGCAGGCGAAGGAGTACGACTCGTGGATGACGGCGGTCGCACCGTTGCGAGGGCCGGACTGACCTGTGATCTCGCTCATTGCCAGCTCCTGAGGTCCGCTGGTGGGACGGTCGCGTCCCACCACCCAGTGGACGCCGCGCACGGGGCGAATGCACGGGAGCTGTGCAGTATTGGAGCGGTCTTGGCCGTACCTTGCCGAAACCCCCTCGGGCCTTTGCCGCCGTATGGGAAACACCGGCGGCGGCCCCCGGATCAGCCCGCGCTCTTGGCCGCGACCACCGCGTCGAACACCACCCGCTTGGGCAGCCCCGCCTCCACCGCGACCGCCGCGATGGCCTCCTTGCGCCGCTCCCCGGCCTCCTCGCGCACCCGCACCCGGCGCACGAGCTCCCCGGCGTCCAGTTCCTGCGGGCCCTTGTCCGGCGCGCCCTCGACGACGACGGTGATCTCGCCGCGCACCCCGTCGGCCGCCCACCGCGCCAGCTCCGCCAGCGGGCCGCGCTTGACCTCCTCGTACGTCTTGGTCAGTTCGCGGCACACGGCGGCGCGGCGCTCGGCGCCGAACACCTCGGCCATCGCGGCGAGGGTGTCGTCGAGCCGGTGCGGAGCCTCGAAGTAGACCAGCGTCCGCCGCTCCTCGGCCACCTCGCGCAGCCGCGACAGCCGCTCGCCGGCCTTCCTCGGCAGGAACCCCTCGAAGCAGAACCGGTCCACGGGCAGTCCCGACAGCGCGAGCGCGGTCAGCACGGCGGACGGTCCGGGCACCGCGGTGACCTTGACGTCCTGCTCGACGGCCGCCGCGACGAGCCGGTACCCCGGGTCCGACACCGACGGCATCCCGGCGTCCGTCACCAGCAGCACGCGGGCGCCGCCCAGCAGTTCCTCGACGAGTTCCGGCGTACGGGCGGACTCGTTGCCCTCGAAGTAGGACACGACGCGCCCCTTGGGGGTGACCCCCAGGGCCTGGGTCAGCCGCCGCAGCCGCCGGGTGTCCTCGGCGGCCACCACGTCGGCGCCCGCCAGTTCCTCGGCGAGCCGGGGCGGGGCGTCCGCGACGTCGCCGATGGGAGTGCCTGCCAGTACAAGGATTCCGCTCACCCACCCATGGTCGCAGGGGCCCCGCGCGCGGGACGCATCCGGCCGGTACCACCCATGCACGGGACTCCCACAGCACGGTTCCCTACGATGGCGCGGTGACCAGTACCGCGTCCTCCACGGACACCCGGCAGGAGCAGGCCCCCCACGAGCGGCAACCCTCGTGGCAGCAGCGCCTGCGCCGCTTCGGATACGTGCCGGCCGGCTCCGGCGGCGACGTGCGGGACCGGCTGGTGCCGCCGTACGCGGAGCCCTCCCCGCGGCTGTGGGCGACGCTCGGCGTCCGGCACACGTTCGCCGCGAGGCTGACCCGCTGGTCGGGCTGGGCCGGTCCATTGCTGGTGACGCTGTTCGCGGGGGTGCTGCGGTTCTGGAACCTGGGCAGCCCCAAGGCGGTGATATTCGACGAGACCTACTACGCCAAGGACGCCTGGGCGACGGTCCACCGCGGGTTCGAGGTCAACTGGGAAAAGAACGTCAACGACCTGATCCTGTCGTCGGGCGGGAACGTGCCGATCCCGACGGACGCCGCGTACGTGGTGCATCCGCCGGTCGGCAAGTACGTCATCGGGCTCGGCGAGCTGATGTTCGGGTTCACCCCGTTCGGCTGGCGCTTCATGACGGCCCTGCTGGGCACGCTGTCGGTGCTGCTGCTGTGCCGGATCGGCCGCCGGCTGTTCCGCTCGACGTTCCTCGGCTGCCTGGCGGGCGGGCTGATGGCGGTGGACGGCCTGCACTTCGTGATGAGCCGCACCGCGCTGCTCGACGGGGTGCTGATGTTCTTCGTGCTGGCCGCCTTCGGCTGTCTGGTCGTCGACCGCGACAGGGCCCGTGAGCGGCTCGCCGCCGCGCTCCCGGTGGACGCCGACGGCCGGGTCCGCCCGGACGCGTACACCGCGGAGAACACCCGGACGGGGTGGCGCCCGTGGCGGCTGGCGGCCGGTGTGATGCTGGGCCTGGCCTTCGCCACCAAGTGGAACGGCCTGTACATCCTGGCGGCGTTCTGCGTGATGGCGGTCCTGTGGGACGTCGGCTCGCGCCGGGTGGCCGGCGCCCGCCACCCGTACCGGGCGGTCGTCCGGCGCGACCTGGGGTGGGCGTTCCTGTCGACGGTGCCGGTCGCCGTCGCGACCTACCTGGCCTCCTGGACCGGCTGGATCCTCTCCGCCACCGACGGGTCCGGCGGCTACTACCGCGACTGGGCCACGGCCGACGGCCGGACGAGCAACTGGTCCTGGCTGTTCCCGGACTGGTGGCGCAGCCTGTGGCACTACGAGAACCAGGTCTACGAGTTCCACGTCGGCCTGTCCTCGCCGCACACCTACGAGTCCAACCCGTGGAGCTGGCTCGTCATGGGCCGCCCGGTGTCGTACTTCTACGAGTCCCCGGCCCCCGGCAAGGACGGCTGCCCGGTCGACGCGGGCGAGAAGTGCGCCCGCGAGGTCCTCGCGCTGGGCACGCCGATGCTGTGGTGGGTGGGCTGTTTCGCGGTCCTGTACGTGCTGTGGCGCTGGTTCTTCCGGCGCGACTGGCGGGCGGGCGCCATCGCCTGCGCCGTCGCGGCCGGCTATCTGCCCTGGTTCCTGTACCAGGAGCGCACGATCTTCTTCTTCTACGCCGTCGTCTTCCTGCCGTTCCTGTGCCTGGCGGTGGCGATGCTGATCGGCGCGCTGGTCGGCCGCCAGGGCTCCACCGACACCCGTCGGGTGGTGGGCGCGACGGGCGCGGGCGTCCTGGTGCTGCTGATCGCGTGGAACTTCATCTACTTCTGGCCCATCTACACCGGCCAGACCATCCCGATCGACGACTGGCGTTCACGGATGTGGCTGGATACCTGGGTCTAGCCCTCGTTCCGAGCCGCACATCCGGTGAAACCGGACAGTGGTCTAACAATCAGAGAAACACCCGCCCCTCCCTCATCAGGGCCCGCCTAGAGTGCCAAGGTCCGCTACGGGGAGGGGGCGCGCGATGCGCAAGGGGGTCAAGGCTGCCGTCGTCGGCAGTGTGTTCGCCGTGATGGTGGGAGGGGCCGGGTACGGCGCCTACAACATCGCCTCCGCGCTGAACGGCGGGTCGGGCAGCGGGTCCGAGGCGGCGCGGACCGGGCCGCCCAGCGGCTCGGAGGTCGAGGAGACCTCGCGCGCGTTCTTCGCGGCCTGGGAGAAGGCGCAGGGGGCGAAGGCCGCGTCGTACACCGACAACGCGGTGGAGGCCGAGCCGCTGCTGGCGTCCTTCGGCCGGGAGGCGCACATCACCGATGTGCGGATCACCCCGGACGCCACCGAGGGCCGCACGGTGCCCTTCTCCGTGCGGGCGAAGGTGTCCTACGGCGGAAAGACCGAGCCGCTCGCCTACGACAGCAGCCTCACCGTCGTCCGCGGCGTCTCCAGCGGGCGGGCGCTGGTCGACTGGGATCCCGCCGTCGTCCATCCGAGCCTGAAGGACGGCGACCTCCTCGTCACCGAGGAGTCGGCGAACCCGCCCATCGAGGCGGTCGACCGCGACGGCACGGTCCTGACGAAGGAGAAGTACCCGTCCCTCGGCCCGATCCTGGACGAACTGCGGGCCCGCTACGGCGACAAGGCCGGCGGCACCCCGGGCGTCGAGCTGGCCGTCCGGCACACGGCGGCCGAGGCCGCCGACACCTCACTGCTGACCCTCTCGAAGGGCAAGCCGGGCCGGCTGCCGACGACGCTCAGCGCGAGCGTGCAGGCGGCGGCCGAGAAGGCGGTGCGGCGGTACGGCGAGTCGTCCGTGGTCGCGGTCAAGCCGAGCACCGGCGAGGTGCTCGCGGTGGCCAACCACCGCGAGGACGGCTGGAACGCGGCGTTCCTCGGCCAGGTGGCGCCGGGCTCCACCATGAAGATCGTCAGCGCGGCGACGCTCATCGACAACGGGCTCACCAGCATGAACGGTCCCGCGCCCTGTCCCGACTCGGCGATCTCGGAGAGCCAGACCTTCCACAATCTGGAGGGCATGACGCCGAACGACAACGCCACCCTGTCCGAGAGTTTCGCCCGCTCCTGCAACACCGCCTTCATCAAGTTCGCGGACGAGGTGCAGGTCGACTCCCTGACCCGGGAAGCCCAGCAGCGCTTCGGGCTCGGCCGGGACGACTGGAAGGTCGGTGTCCCCTCCTTCGACGGCTCGGTGCCCGCCTCCGGCGGCCCGGACACCGCCGCCAACCTGATCGGCCAGGGCCAGGTGCAGATGAGCCCGCTGAACATGGCCTCGGTGACCGCCACGGCCATGACGGGGGCCTTCCGCCAGCCGGTGATCGTGCCGCGGGGCCTGGACGACCGCGAGCTGGCCACGGCGCGGGGCCTGTCCGGCAACACCGTCGCCCAGCTGCGCGCCATGATGAACCGCACCGCCACCAGCGGCACCGCGGCGAGTGTGATGTCCGGGCTGGGCGGCGACATCGGGGCGAAGACCGGCTCCGCCGAGGTCGACGGCCGGGACAAGGCCGACAGCTGGTTCACCGGCTACCGCGGCGACGTCGCGGCGGCGGCCATGGCGCAGCAGGGCGGTCGCGGCGGCGAGTCGGCCGGCCCGATCGTCGCGGCCGTGCTGCGGGCGGGTGGCTGACGTCACCCGGGCAGGACGGGACTCTAGGGTGGTGCCGTCGTTGGGGACTGTGAGGGCCACGGGACCGGGACGGCCGGGCGGGGCCCACGGGCCCTGACCGCGGCGGGACCGGGCATGTTGCAAAGGATCGGGTGGCAGTGGGCAAGAGAAGGCGCGTCGCCGAGCGGCGGAACACAAGACCCGTCGTCGTCGGCGGGGTGATCGCCGCGGTCGTCGGCGTCGCCGGGATCGGCGCCTACGCCCTGCTCGGCGGCGGTGCCGCGGCCGAGGACGGCTCGACCTCCGCCGGCGAGAAGAAGTCGGTGCGCACCGGCCCCCTGTCGGCCGCCGAGGTCACCGGCGCGGCCCAGCGGTTCCTCACGGCCTGGCAGCAGGGCCGGGTGGCACGGGCGGCGGACGCCACGGACCACGCCGCGGCAGCGAAGTCCCTGCTGACCGGTTACACGAAGCAGGCCCACATCAAGGACGTCACGCTCACCCCGGGCACCCGCCAGGGCGACCGGCTGCCGTTCACGGTGAAGGGCACGGTGTCGTACAAGGGCGTCGACAAGCCTCTGTCGTACGGGAGTTCGCTCAAGGTCGTACGGCAGGACTCGGACGGCGCGCCGGTCGTGGCGTGGGAGCCGTCCGTCGTCCATCCCGATCTGCACGAGGGCGACCGGCTCGTCACCGGTGAGTCGGGCACGCCGCCGATCACGGCGCTGGACCGGGACGGCGGTGAGCTGACCGCGAAGGAGTACCCGTCGCTCGGGCTGGTGCTCGACGGCCTGCGCGAGAAGTACGGCAAGACCGCGGGCGGCAAGGCGGGCGTCGAACTCCAGGTGGTCCGCGGAAAGGCGTCCCAGGCCGAGAAGCTGTCCGACAAGACGATTCTGGAGCTGAGCGAGGGCACGCCGGGAGAGGTGAAGACCACGCTCAGCCCCACGATGCAGTCGGCCGCGGAGACCCAGGTGGCCTCGCGGGCACGGGCCTCGGTGGTGGTGCTGCGGCCCTCTACCGGCGAGATCCTCGCGGTCGCGAACTCCTCACGGGGCTTCAACACCGCGCTCCAGGGCTCGCTGGCGCCCGGCTCGACCATGAAGGTCATCACGTCGTCGCTGCTGATCGAGAAGGGCCTGGCGTCCGCGGACGAGCAGCATCCGTGCCCCAAGTACTTCTCGTACGGGGGCTGGAAGTTCCAGAACGACGACAAGTTCGAGATCAAGGGCGGCACGTTCAAGGCGAGCTTCGCGCGGTCCTGCAACACGGCGTTCATCAGCCAGGCCCCGGAGCTGGCCGACGACGACCTGACCAAGCAGGCGCAGCAGGTGTTCGGTCTGTCGCGGAACAACTGGGCGGTCGGTGTGCCGACCTTCGACGGCTCGGTGCCGGTGCAGTCCGACGCCTCGATGGCCGCGTCGCTCATCGGCCAGGGCGGTGTGCGGATGAACCCGCTGAACATGGCGTCGGTGTCGGCGACGATCAAGGCGGGCGTCTTCCGCCAGCCCTTCCTGGTGGACCCGTCCGTCGACGACCGCACCCTCGCCACGGCCTCGCGCAAGCTGTCCGCGTCGGCCCTGTCGCAGCTGCGGGACCTGATGTCCTACACGGCGGCGTACGGCACGGCCGCGGAGGCGATGGCCGGGGTGACCGGTGACGTCGGCGCGAAGACCGGCTCGGCCGAGGTCGACGGGCAGAAGAAGCCCAACGGCTGGTTCACGGCGTACCGCGGCGATCTGGCCGCCGCCGGTGTGGTCCAGGCGGCCGGGCACGGCGGCGAGACGGCGGGACCGATCGTGGCGGGGCTGCTGAAGCAGGGGGGCTGAACGGCGGGCCGGGCCGGACCCGGGTCAGCCGGCCACCGGTGTCGCCACCTGGTAGGTCCGCCGCAGGAAGCGGATCAGCGTCTTCGACTCGAACTGGACCACTGCCGTGCCCTGCGCGGAGTGGAACTCGACCACGACCTGTACACGCCCGCACGGCCAGACCCGGACGTCGCCGTCGCCGGCCGGTGCGCGCAGGCCCTGTTCGAGGAGGGCCCGGGAGAAGGTCCACTCGTGCGGGCCGGGCAGTCCGATGCGGACCGAGCGCGGATCGAGGTCGGGGTCGTAGCGCAGCACGACCGGAACCGCTCCCCGTTCCTCCAGCACCTGGACGTCGGTGTCGGTGACCATGCGGGCTCGCGCGTACTGCTCCACTACAGACATCGGACAGCCCCTTACCCTGCGCAGTCGGAGCGGAAGCTGCCAATCCGCTTTGCGTCCAATGTCGCACATTTCCTGGTTTTCGCCCTTCGGGCGGGTGGATCTCGCGCGTAGAACCGCTTAGCACAAGACATGGACTCGCTCTTGCAAGAGGTTCGCATTAAGCCACTATCATCGAACGGTGCATGTACCTGACGGATTCATCGACGCCCCCACCTCCGCGGTAGCCGGAGTCGTCGCCGCGGGCGCCGTCGCCGTGAGCCTGCGCGGCGCGCGCCGCGAGCTCGACGAGCGGACGGCACCGCTGGCCGGACTCGTGGCGGCGTTCATCTTCGCGGTCCAGATGCTCAACTTCCCGGTCGCGGCCGGGACCAGCGGGCATCTGCTTGGCGGCGCCCTCGCCGCGATACTCGTCGGCCCCTACACCGGCATGCTGTGCATATCCGTCGTCCTGCTCATGCAGGGCATCCTCTTCGCGGACGGCGGCCTGACCGCGCTGGGCGTGAACATCACCGACATGTCGATCGTCGGTGTCGCCGTCGCCTACATCGTCTTCCGCGGCCTGGTGAAGGTGCTGCCGCGCGGCCGGCGCACCGTCACGGCGGCGTCCTTCGTCGCCGCGGTGATCTCGGTGCCCGCCGCCGCGCTCGCCTTCACCCTGTTCTACGCCGTCGGCGGCACCACCGACGTCTCGATCGGGAAGGTCGCCGCCGCCATGGGCGGCGTCCACGTCCTCATCGGCATCGGCGAGGCCGTGATCACCGCGCTCACCGTCGGCGCCGTCATCGCCGTACGCCCGGACCTGGTGTACGGCGCCCGCGATCTGCGGCAGCCGCTGAAGCTGCGGGTCGGCGGCGAACTCGTCGACGCCCCCGCCGCCGACCCGGTCGCGGCGCCCGCCGCCCGCACCTCCCGGCGCACCCTGTGGGCCGGCGGCCTGGTCACCTCCCTCGTCCTCGCCGGGTTCGTGAGCTTCTACGCCTCCGCCAGCCCCGACGGTCTGGAGAAGGTCGCCGAGGACAAGGGATTCGCCGAGTCCGCCGAGGAGCACGCCAACGCCGACTCCCCGCTCGCCGACTACGGCGTCAGCAGCGTCGACGACGCCCGGCTGTCCGGCGGCCTCGCGGGCGTGATCGGCGTCGGCGTCACCGTCGTCGCGGGCAGCGCGGTCTTCTGGTCGGTGCGCCGCCGGCGCGGCGACGCCGAGGGGACCGACGTGTCCCCGGCCGGCACGAGCGTCTGACATGGGTGCCGGGCACGCCCACAAGCTCTACCGGGCGGGTTCGTCGCCCGTGCACGCCCTGCCGCCGCACACCAAGCTCGCCGCGACGTTCGCCTTCGTCCTCGTGGTGGTGTCCACGCCGCGCGAGGCGATGTGGGCGTTCGCGGCGTACGCCGTGCTGCTGGGCGTCGTCGCGGCCGTCGCGCGCGTACCGGCCGGGTTTCTGCTCAAACGGCTGCTGATCGAGGTGCCGTTCGTCGCGTTCGCCGTACTGCTGCCGTTCGTCGCGGAGGGCGAGCGGGTCGACGTGCTGGGCCTGTCGCTCAGCGTCAGCGGACTGTGGGGCGCCTGGAACGTGCTCGCCAAGGGCACGCTGGGCGTCGCCGCCTCCGTACTGCTGGCCTCCACCACCGAACTGCGCCAGCTGCTGCTCGGATTGCAGCGGCTCAGACTGCCGCCGCTGCTGGTGCAGATCGCCTCCTTCATGATCCGCTACGGCGACCTCATCACCGACGAGATGCGGCGGATGCGGATCGCGCGCGAGTCCCGCGGCTTCGAGGCCCGTGGCCTGCGGCACTGGGGAGTGCTGGCGAAGTCCGCCGGGGCGCTGTTCATCCGCTCCTACGAACGCGGCGAGCGCGTGCACCTCGCCATGGTCAGCCGCGGGTACGCCGGTGTCATGCCGGTGATCGACGAGGTGACCGCGTCCCGGGCGCAGTGGTCGTACGCCCTCGCCCTCCCCCTCACCGCCCTCGTCGTCTGCCTGCTGGGATGGACCCTGTGACTGCTTCCCTGGAGGTCTCCGGCCTCGCCTTCGCCTACCCCGACGGGCACCAGGCCCTGTTCGGCGTGGACTTCCGCGTCGAGCGCGGTGAGCGGGTCGCGCTGCTCGGGCCCAACGGCGCCGGCAAGACCACGCTGGTGCTGCACCTCAACGGCATCCTCAGCGGCGGCACGGGGGCGGTGCGGGTCGCCGGGCTGCCCGTGGGCAGGAAGCACATGGCGGAGATCCGGCGCCGGGTCGGCATCGTCTTCCAGGACCCGGACGACCAGCTGTTCATGCCGACCGTCCGGGAGGACGTCGCCTTCGGGCCGGCCGCGGCCGGGCTCGCGGGCGCCGAGCTGGAGGCGCGCGTGGACCGGGCGCTGGAGCAGGTGGGGATGACCGGGTTCAAGGACCGGCCCCCGCACCATCTGTCCTTCGGTCAGCGGCGCCGGGTCGCCGTGGCGACCGTACTGGCGATGGAGCCGGAGATCCTGGTCCTGGACGAGCCGTCGTCCAACCTCGACCCCGCCTCCCGCCGTGAACTGGCCGACATCCTGCGCTCCCTGGACGTGACCGTGCTCATGGTCACCCACGACCTGCCGTACGCCCTCGAACTGTGCCCGCGCTCGCTGATCCTGAGCGAGGGCGTGATCGCCGCCGACGGTCCGACCGGTGAGCTGCTGTCCGACGACGCCCTGATGCGCGCGCACCGGCTGGAGCTGCCCTTCGGCTTCGACCCGCGCTCCGTGCGCACCGGTTCGGGACGGACCTGACACCTCGGCGCACACCTTCCGGCGAGGGGAATCGCCGGCCCCGCGGGCGCGTTGCAGCCATCGTCGCAGGGTGCGAGCGGAACGGAGTACGGACGTGAAGGTGGACGGCACGGTCGCCGAGGGCTTCGAGCCGGTCAGGACGGCGTTCGTCAGGAACTTCGAGACGCTCGGGGACCGCGGTGCCGCGGTGGCCGTGTACCGCGACGGGCGCAAGGTCGTCGACCTGTGGGGCGGCACACGCGACTTCGACGGCGCCGAGCCGTGGCAGCGGGGCACCGCCCAGATCGTGCGGTCCGCGACGAAGGGCGTCGCCGCCGCCGCGGTCCTGCTGCTGCACCAGCGCGGCGAACTGGACCTGGACGCGCCGGTCGGTGAGTGGTGGCCGGAGTACAAGGCCGCCGGCAAGGACCGGACGCTCGTCCGGCATCTGCTCTCCCACCGGGCCGGGGTGCCGGTGCTGGACCGCCCGCTGACCCCGCGGGAGGCGGCCGACCCGGACGCGGGCGCCGCCGCGGTCGCCGCGCAGGCCCCGGTGTGGGAGCCGGGGACCGACCACGGTTACCACGCGCAGACCTTCAGCTGGCTGATCGGCGAACTGGTGCGCCGGGTCACCGGGCGGCCGGTCGGCGAGTGGATCGCGGACGAGGTCGCGGGACCGGCCGGCGCCGATCTGTGGCTCGGGCTGCCCGCGGACCGGGCCGCGCGGGCCGGACGCGTCGGACAGATACCGGAGGCGGCCGCGGCCGGCGGGCTGCGGACCCGTCCGAAGCGTGCCGTGGCCGACGCGTACGCCGATCCCGGCTCCCTCACCCGCCGTGCCTTCGCCGCGATCACACCGCTGCCCGACGAGAACGACCCCGCCTATCGCGCGGCCGCCCTCCCCGCCTCCAACGGCATCGCCACCGCCGACGGACTGGCCCGTGTGTACGCCGCGCTGATCGGCGAGGTGGACGGCGGACGGCGCCTGTTCACGCCGGGGACGACGACGCTCGCCCGCACCGAGCAGTCCGCCGGTCCCGACCGCACCCTGGTCGTCCCCACCCGGTACGGCCTCGGCCACATGCTGCACGGCACCGCGTCCCCGCTGCTGTCGCCCGCGTCCTTCGGCCACCCCGGCCGGGGCGGTGCCCTCGGCTTCGCCGACCCGGACTCGGGCATCGCGTTCGGCTATGTGACGAACGGCTTCCACCGGAGCGTGACGGCGGACCCGAGGGCGCAGGCGCTGGTCCGGGCGGTGCGCGAAGCCGTCGCCGGGGGCCCGTCCGGTGGGCCGGGCCGCGCGGCGGCGGCGGTCAGTTCGTGACGGGCCGGAACTGCCACGCCTGACGCAGATCGGCCTCCCGCCGGTACTGGAGGTCGACCCGGAGCGGGGAGACCAGCAACGGGCTCTGGCCGAGCACCAGATCACTGCCCGGGGCCGTCACACGGAACCCGCCGAAGGCGCCGCTCGGGGCGAGGCCCCATTCGAACGGGGTGGTGGTCGCCACGGCGAACCGGTGGGGGTGGAACGTGCCCTGGTGCCCCATGTAGACGTTGCCGCCGAGGTTCCGCAGGGCGATGTTGCCGTGGGTGAGCGCCACCACCTCCCACTCCTGTGCCTCGTGACCGGGCGGCAGGATGACGAGGGGCTCGTTGATCCGCCCGGCGGTGAGGAGGTTCCCGGGGCCGAGGGCGATGGTGTACGTCCCGGCGGCCAGCGGGGCCGGCCGGGCGGAGGAGGCCGCCCGGGCGGCACCCGCGGTGAACAGGGCCGCCAGACCGGTGGCGGCGGCGGTACCGAGCGCGCGGCGTCGGCTCAGAGACTGTTGCGTCATGCGCGGATGGTGCCGCGCCGCCACCTTCGTGAACCCGTCGCTGACCCGTTTTGCCAGGGCATTTCGCCCGGTCGGGCGACCAGCCCCGGGCCCTTCGCGGTCACGGGCCGGACGGTCGGACGCGGATCGGGCGCTCAGACGTGGATCGGGTGCGAGGTGCGACCGGTCACCGCGTCGATCTCGTCGTGCGCTTTGGTGAGCAGCAGCATGGCGAGTTCGTTGAGTGCCCTCGCCCCCGCTATCTCCTCGCCGACCCTCGGCTGGTTCTCGTCGGTGTGGTGCCGGCTGGCATGCCCGTGGGCCCGGACCTCGGACCCGTCGGGCAGGCGCACCAGTGCCGCCGATTTGGTGTGCAGGTCGTCCTCCTCGAACTCCAGCTCGACATGCCATCCCACAGTGGTCTGCGTCGTCACGGTGATCACCTCCGGAACGCCTGTCTCCAGGCTTGTTTCCAGAGTGCGCCTTCGGTGCCGGGGTTGTCGCGTTCCCGTCGCACCGGCGCCGCGGTCCGCGCCGCCCTCACCGTCCCGCGGCCGGGGGTCCGGCCTCACCCGGAATGCAGTATCAGCCCGATCCCGATCACCAGCAGCCCGGCGGCGGCCATCCTCGGCAGACCGAACCGCTCCTTGAAGACCACCGCACCGATGGCCGCGCCCACCAGGATCGAGGACTCGCGCAGCGCGGCGATGGGCGCGAGTTCGGCCTCGGTCTGGGCCCAGAGCACGAGCGCGTACGCGGCGACCGACATCGCGGCGCCGAGCAGTCCGAGGCGGGCGAAGGGCGCCAGCAGCCGGGGCGCTTCAGCGCGCCAGCGGTACAGGGCGTATGCCGGGATCAGGCTGCCCTGCAACGCCATCAGCCAGGCGATGTACCCCAGCGGCGAACCCGAGGCCCGTACGCCCAGCCCGTCGACCAGGGTGTACGCGGCGATGGTCGCCCCGGTGGCGAGCGCCGCGCCGATCGCCGGCCAGTCGGGGCGGCGTCCGCGCAGTCCCCACAGCGCGACCCCGGTCAGTCCGGCACAGGACAGCGCGATCCCCGCGGCGGCCCAGCCGTCCGGCACCTCGTGCGCGAAGACCGCCGCGAGGGCGGTGACCACCAGCGGCGCGGTGCCGCGCGCGATGGGATAGGCCTGCCCGAAGTCGCCGAGCCGGAACGACCTCATCAGCAGCGCGTAGTACACGATGTGAATGGCGGCCGAGGTGAACAGGTACGGCCACGCGGCCGCCGCCGGGAACGCCACGAACGGCACGGCCGCCAGCCCGATCAGCAGCCCGCCGCCCGAGATGAGCGTGAACCCGACCAGTTTGTCGGTGATGCGGTGCGCGATGGCGTTCCACCCGGCGTGGGTGACCGCGGCCGCGAGTACCGCGGCGGTGACCAGCGGCGTCACGCGGTCCGCTCGCGCACGTCCACCAGCGCGGCACCGGCGTGGGCGATCAACTCCCCGGGTGCCATGGGGAACACGGCGTGCGGATCGCCCGCCGCGGCCCACACGACGTCGTGCGCGAGCAGCGACCGGTCGGCCAGGACCCGCGTCCTCGTCCGGTGCCCGAAGGGCGGTACGCCGCCGATCGCGTACCCCGTGGTCTCCCGTACGACGTCCGCCTGGGCCCGGGTGACCCGTTCGGCACCGAGTTCCTCGCGGACCCGCTCCACGTCGACCCGGGACGCCCCGTCCATGAGCACCAGCACCGGTACGCCGTCCGCGGCGAAGATCAGGGACTTGCAGATCTGGCTCAGCTCGCAGCCGATCGCCGCCGCGGCCTCGGCGGCGGTGCGGGTGGCGTCCGGGAAGCGGCGGATCCGGGTGTGCAGCCGGTCGAGGCCCAGCTCGCCGAGGGCCGCGGCGAAGCGGGGGTGGGCTGCGGAGTCGGAAGTGGTCATGGCCCGCACGCTAGCGGTACGTGTACGGCACATGCGACCGGATTCGGATACGGCGCTCCGCGCACCGCGGGTGAGGGAACGTCAACCTCCATACACCGCACCGGTGTTGACGGACCCGCGCACGAAGAGGCCGGTGAGGGCTGCCCCGTCCCCACGGAACCCTCACCGGCCGGCCCGGTGCCGGATGCCGAACGTCAGGCGCGCACCAGCTGCTTCTCCTCGCCGGCCGCGCGGTCCGGGCCGGACATCGTGCGCAGGCCCTCGCCCTCGACGTCCACGTCGGGCAGGACGCGGTCCAGCCACTTCGGCAGCCACCACGCCTTGCCGCCGAGCAGGGCGAGGACCGCCGGGACGACGGCCATGCGGACCACGAACGCGTCGAAGAAGACGGCCACCGCGAGGCCGAAGCCGATCATCTTCACCATGGACTCGCCGGAGCCGATGAAGCCGGCGAACACCGCGATCATGATCACCGCGGCGGCGGCGACCACCCGCGCGCCGTGCCGGAAGCCGGTCACCACGGCTTGGCCGGGCTTCTCGCCGTGGACGTGGGCCTCCCGCATCCGGGTCACGAGGAAGACCTCGTAGTCCATCGCGAGACCGAAGACCACGCCCACCATGAAGATCGGCATCATCGACATGATCGGGCCGGTCTCCTCGACACCGATGAGCCCGGCGAGCCAGCCCCACTGGAAGACCGCGACCACGGCGCCGAGCGCCGCCAGCACGCTCAGCAGGAACCCGAGGGCCGCCTTGAGCGGGACGAGGATCGACCGGAAGACGGCGATCAGCAGCAGGAACGCGAGGCCGACCACCAGGGCCAGGTACGGGACCAGCGCGTCGTTCATCCGCTGCGAGAAGTCGATGTTCATCGCAGTGGACCCGGTGACCAGCACGTGCGCACCCGAGTCCGCCTCGATGCCGGTGCCCGCGTCGCGGATCGCGTGGACCAGGTCCTCGGTCTGGGTCGAGGAGGGCTTGGAGTCCGGGATCACGGTGATGGTGAAGGTGTCACCGGCCTTGTTGGGCCGCGCCGGGGTCACCGTGGTGACACCCGCCATCTCCTCGACCTCGCCGGTCACCGTGGTGGCGGCCTCCTCGGGGTCGTCGCTGGCGCGGGCGTCCACCACGACCAGCAGCGGGCCGTTGAAGCCGGGGCCGAAGCCCTCGGAGAGCAGGTCGTAGGCCCGGCGCTGGGTGGTCGACGTCGGCTGCGAGCCGTCGTCCGGCAGGCCCAGTTCCAGGGAGCCGACCGGCACCGCGGCGGCGCCCAGGCCGATGACACCGAGCAGCAGGACGGCGAGCGGACGGCGGACGACGAAGCTCGCCCAGCGCGTGCCCATGTTCGGCCGGCTCCCGGCACCCTCGGACCCGCGGCCGCCGAGCAGCCTGCTCCGGGCGCCGGCCGGCTGGACCCTGCGGCCGGCGTAGCCGAGCAGCGCGGGGATCATGGTCAGCGCGATCAGTACGGCGATGACGACGGTGCCCGCCGCCGCGAGGCCCATCTTGGTCAGCATCGGGATGTTCACGACCGCGAGACCGGCCAGGGCGATCACGACGGTCAGGCCCGCGAAGACCACCGCCGAGCCCGCCGTGCCGACGGCGCGGCCGACGGCCTCCTCGCGGTCGCGGCCCTCGGCGAGTTCGGCCCGGTAGCGGGAGACGACGAACAGCGCGTAGTCGATGCCGACGGCGAGGCCGATCATCATGGCCAACGTCGAGGTGGTGGAGCCGAGTTCGAGTGCGTCGGCCAGCGCCGTGATGGTGGAGACGCCGATGCCCACGCCGATGAGCGCCGTGAGCAGCGGCAGGCCGGCGGCGACCAGCGAGCCCAGGGTGACGACCAGCACGACCGCGGCGACCGCGATACCGATGATCTCGGTGGAGCCGGTCTCGGGTGCCGCCTGGAGCGCGTCACCGCCGACCTCCACGGTCAGCCCGGCGTCCCGCGCGTTCTGCGCCGCGTCCTCCAGGGCTTCCTTGGTCGACTCCGCGAGCTCCATGCCGGCGGCGTCGTACTGCACCGACGCGTAGGCGACCGTGCCGTCCCGGCTGATCGCCTTCGCGGCGTACGGTTCGGCGACCGAGGCGACCTCGGAGCCGTCCGACAGCTCCTCGACGGTCTCCTCGACGGTCGCGCGGGGGCCGGCGTCGGTCATCTTCCCGCCGTCGGGGGCCTTGAAGACGACGCGGGCGGTCGCTCCGTCGGCACTCGTGCCGGGGAAGCGCTCCTCCAGCAGGTCGAAGGCCTTCTGGGCCTCGGTGCCGGGGATGGAGAAGGATCCGCTGCCGGCCGCGGGGGCACTGGCCGCGCCGACACCGGCGAGCGTCAGCAGCGCGACCCAGATCAGGGCGACGAGATGCCGTCGCCGGAAGGCGAGCCGGCCGAGTTTGTAGAGAAACGTGGCCACGAGGGCGTACTCCCGGTCAGGTCGTGGGGTGTTCGGGCAGGGGTGATCAACCCGTGGGGAGGCAGGGGTGATCGTCCCGACGACGTGAGCGGTCGCGTCAGGTGGAGGTTGAGGTGGAGGTGGAGGTGCGGGGACTCAGCCGGTGGAGACGCCGAGAGCGGGGAGCATCACGGCGTCGATGTACGAGGTGAGGAAGGCGTTCGTGGGCGGCAGGTCGTCGATCAGCCACCGGGTGGTGAAAGCGCCGAGCATCATGTGCACGACGTAGCCCAGCGCGGGGTTGTCCGCACGGACCTCGCCCCGGTCGACGGCACGCCGCAGCACCCGGTGGAACTCGTTCATCTCGGGCTCGACGATCAGTTCCTTGAAGGCCCGCAGAAGGTCCGGGTTGGTGTGCATGGCCATGGCCAGGCCCCGCATGAGCGCGGCGTTCTGCGCCATGACGCAGTCGTCCTCACGGGCCACCAGGGCGTGCAGGTCCTCCCGCAGCGACCCGGTGTCGACGTCGGCGAGGCCGCCCGGCTTGTAGTGCCGGATCGCCTTCGCGACCAGCTCGGCCTTGCCGCCCCACTGGCGGTAGAGGGTGGCCTTGCTGGAATGCGTGCGGGCGGCCACCGCGTCCATGGTGAGGGTGTCGTAACCGACTTCCCGGAGCAGATCGAGCACGGCTCCGTAGAGCTCGGCCTCGCGTGCGGGCGTGAGACGACTGCGACGCGCCGTTGCGGCCTCAGCCATGCCACTCACCTTCTTCTGCTCCGTCGGATGTGCCGAACGGCACTGTTTCGTACAGGACGACGATAGCGCAGCCATTCATCGAAACGAAACGGTTTCGTACGTGTCGCGCGTCACGTGCCTCCGGCGGCACGAGTTGCTCCGGCCTCCGGCCCGGAAAAGCATGGAGACGTGAGCTATCTGCACTTGCCCCACCTCAGCGGTGACCTGCTGTGCTTCGTCTCCGAGGACGATCTCTGGCTCGCCCCGCTGGACGGTCCGGGCCGCGCCTGGCGGCTCACCGTCGACCGCACCAAGATCGGACACCCGCGCTTCTCGCCCGACGGCACCGGCATCGCGTACACGAGTTGGCGCAGCCTCGTCCCGGAGATCCATCTGGTGCCGGCCGAGGGCGGCGAGGGGCGGCGGCTGACCCACTGGGGCAGCGCGGACACCCAGGTCTGCGGCTGGACCCCCGAGGGCGACATTCTCGCCGTCGCCTCGCACGGTGAGCCCTTCTCCCACTTCACCTGGGCCTACAAGGTCTCCACCGACGGCGACCCCGGCCGCAAGCTGCCCTGGGGCCCGGTCGCCGACATCCAGGTCGCCGACCTGGACGGCGAGCGCCGCACCCTGCTCCTGACCGGCACCCCGCCGCACGAACCGGCGTCCTGGAAGCGCTACCGCGGCGGCGCCATGGGCAGGCTGTGGCTGCACGGACGGCGGCTGCTCGCCGGCCTCCAGGGCCATCTGCACTCCCCCATGTTCGTCGCCGGCCGCATCGCCTTCCTCTCCGACCACGAGGGCGTCGGCAACCTCTACTCCTGCGCTCACGACGGCTCCGACCTGCGGCGGCACACCGACCACGACGCCTTCTACGCCCGGCACGCGTCCAGCGACGGGACCCGGGTGGTCTATCAGTGCGCGGGCGACCTGTGGCTGGTCGACGACCTGTCCCCGCACTCGGTGCCCCGCCGGCTGGACGTGCGCCTGAGCGGCCCCCGGGCGGGCCGCCGCAGGTACCAGGTGCCCGCCGCCCACCACCTGGACGGCATCTCCGTCGACGAGACGGGCCGGGCGAGCGCGGTCGTCGTCCGGGGGAGCCTGTACTGGCTGACACACCGCGACGGCCCGGCGCGCACGCTCACCGACACGCCGGGCGTGCGGGTCCGCCTCCCGGAGATGCTCGGACCGGGCGGCCGGGTGGCCTACGTGACGGACGCGGAGGGCGAGGACGCCATCGAGATCGCCCAACTCCCGCGCGCCACCGGCGACCGCCCGACCCGCCGGCTGGCGCAGGGGGAGCTGGGACGTGTCCTGGAGATGGTCTCGGATCCGGAAGGCGAGCGGCTCGCCGTCGCGGCGCACGACGGGCGGCTGCTGCTGGTCGACCCGGGGGAGGAATCCGGCGGCGGGGTCACCGAGCTGATCCGGTCGCTCAACGGGCCGGTGCGGGACCTCGCCTTCTCCCCGGACGGGGCATGGCTGACCTGGTCGCACCCGGGCATCGGGCGCTCCCTGAGGCAGATCAAGATGGCGCGGATCGAGGACCGTCTGGTCGTCGACGTCACCAACGGCCGCTTCGAGGACGAGAACCCGGTCTTCACCCGCGACGGCCGCTATCTCGCCTTCCTCTCCTGGCGCGGCTTCGACCCGGTGTACGACGTCCACACCGGCGACCTGTCCTTCCCGCTGGGCTGCCGCCCCTACCTGGTCCCGCTGTCCTCGGCCACCCCCTCCCCCTTCGCCCTGAGCCCGGACGGGCGTCCGGCCGCCGGCGGACTCGACCCGGTCGAGGACGAGGAGCCCGGTGACGGCGGCGCGGCGAGCGTGGAGATCGAGGGCCTGGAGTGCCGGGTGACCCCCTTCCCGGTCACCGCCTCCAAGTACTCCGCGCTGTTCCCGGTGGCGGGCGGCGGACTGGTCTGGCTGCGCTGGCCGATCTCCGGCGCGCTGGGCGAGACCTTCGTCAACCCGGCCGACATCAGCGGACGCCCGACGCTGGAGTACTTCAACATCACGAAGGCCAGGAAGTCCGAACTCGTCGACCACCTGGACTGGTTCGCCATCAGCGGGGACGGCACCCGCCTCGTCGTGGTCGACGAGGGCGACCTGCGCGCGGTGCCGTCCACGGAGGCCGGCGACAGCGACACGACGACCTGGATCGACCTGCGGCGCATCATGCACGAGGTGGACCCGGGCGCCGAGTGGCGCCAGGCGTTCGAGGAGGCGGGCCGGCTCATCCGCGCCTACTTCTGGGACCCGGGGATGTGCGGGATCGACTGGGACGGGGTGCTGGACCAGTACCGGCCGCTGGTCGACCGCGTCGCGTCGCCGGACGAGTTCGCCGACCTGCTGCGCGAGATGCTGGGCGAACTGGGCACCTCGCACGCCTACGTCACCGCCGCCCGCCGCAACGAGGGCCCGCGGCACTACCAGCGCCGCCAGGGCCTGCTCGGCGCCAACTTCGTCCGCCGGGAGGACGGCTGGACCGTCAAGCGCATCCTGCCGGGCGACTCCTCCGACTCCAGGGCCCGTTCACCGCTGGCCGGCACGGGCATCCGGGAGGGCGCCGTCCTGACGCACGTGGACGGACGCCCGGTGAACCGGGTCAGCGGCCCGTATCCGCTCCTGGCGGGCGCGGGCGGTACGACGGTGGAGCTGACCTTCGTCCAGCCCCCGTCCGCACGCCGCCCGGCACCGGACGGCACGTCGGATGCCGGGGGCGGGGAGGGTGTTGAGGCCGGGGCCGAGGTGGGGGCGGGAACCAAGGCCGGAACCGGAACCGGGGCCGAAGTCGGAGCCGAGGCCGAAGCCGGTGCGGGGGAAGAAGCCGGTGCGGGGGAAGAAGCCGGTGCGGGGGAAGAAGCCGGTGCCGCGGCAGGAACCTATGCCCAAGCCGGAGCCGAATCCCCGGCAGATACCGGAGCCGGAGCCAAGACGGGAGCCGGAGCCGAATCCGAAGCCGGATCCCCGGCGGGTGCCGACGCCGGAGCCGGAGCCGAAGCGGGAGCCGGAGCCGAAGCCCCGGCAGGTGCCGGAGCCGAGACGGGAACCGGCGCCGGAGCCGCAACCAGCGCTGGAGCCGAAGCCGCTGTCGCGGCCGGAGTCCTGTGCCCGCCCCGCCGGGTCGCGGTCGTCCCGCTCGTCGACGAGCGGCCGCTGCGCTACCAGGACTGGGTGGCCAAACGCCGGGCCGTCGTCCGGGAGCTGAGCGGCGGCGGCTGCGGCTATCTGCACATTCCCGACCTGGGCGGCTCGGGCTGGGCCCAGTTCAACCGCGATCTGCGTGTGGAGGTGTCCCGGCCCGCGCTCATCGTGGACGTGCGCGGCAACGCGGGCGGCCACATCAGCGAACTGGTCATCGAGAAGCTGACCCGCGAGATCCTGGGCTGGGACCTCACCCGCAACGCCCAGCCGGTCTCGTACACCTCCAATGCCCCGCGCGGTCCGGTGGTGGCGCTGGCGGACGAGGCGACGTCCTCCGACGGCGACATGATCACGGCCGCCTTCAAACTGCTGAACCTGGGGCCGGTCGTCGGTCAGCGGACGTGGGGCGGGGTGGTCGGCATGACGGGCCGTCACCGCCTGGGCGACGGGACGGTGATCACCGTCCCGATGAACGCGGCCTGGTTCGACGCCTACGGCTGGTCCGTCGAGAACCACGGCGTGGCCCCCGACGTGGAGGCCCTGCGCACCCCCCTGGACTGGGCGGAAGGGCGCCATGCCCAACTGGCCGACGCGGTCCGCCTGGCCCTCGACCTGCTGGCCGGCCACCCTGCGGCGACACCGCCGAACCTGGACGACGTACCCGACCGCTCCCGCCCCGAGCTGCCCCCCAGGCCGTGACGACGGAAGCGGGGCGAACGCGGGCGCCGTGAAGGCGAACACGGACACGGGCGCGGACGCGGCGCGGGGCGCCCTTCGCGGTGGAAGGGCGCCCCACGTCGAACCGGCCGAGGCCGGGCCGCGGTGACTACCGGTCGTAGTCGTGGTCGAAGCGGTCCTCCGCCTCTTCCTGCTCCCGCTGCCTCTCCTCGCGGCTGCGCTCGCGCGGGGCGCCGGGGCGCTCGCCGGGACGCTCGCCGGGGCGCTCACCGGGACGGTCGCCGCGACGGCTCGGCTCGCTCTCCTGGCCGTGGCGCTCCTTGGCCTGGTGCTTGATCTGCTCGGCCTTGTTCTGGAACTGGTCCTTCATGCCCATGATTCACTCCTGTTGTGGGTGAGGGGATCGGGCCTCGACCAGATTTGCACGGGCCGACACGCTCCGCATTTCGATCAACTACGCTGTGTAGCGCGGGCCTGTTCGTCGGCGGCGCCGCCCGCCCCGACCAGCCCGGTCCGCATCCCCTGCAACCGGTCCGCGAACCGGCGCATCTCCCGCTGCCCCACCGTCCCGATGAGCCCCGGCAGATACCCGCGCACCCCCTGCATCCCGCGCAGCCACCGCTGCCCGTACACATGGCTCGACCGCCGCTCGATCCCGGCCACGATCCGGTCCACCGCGGGCCCGAGCGGATAGGTCTTGTTCGACGGCCACGGCAGCCGCTGCCGCAACTCCCGCATGACGTCGTCCTGATCGGCCCCGCGCACCATGTCGGTGTCGGTCCACGACAGATACGCCACGCCCACCTTCACGCCCTGGTGGCCGACCTCGGCGCGCAGACTGTGCGCGTACGCCTCCACACCGGACTTGGACGCGCAGTACGCCGTCATCATGGGCGCCGGGGTGATCGCGGCCAGCGAGGCGATCTGGAGCAGATAGCCGCGGCTCTCCCGCAGCACCGGCAGGAACGCCCGCGCCGTGACCGCCGAACCGATCAGGTTGACCTCGATGACGCGCCGCCACGCCTCCGGATCGGAGTCCGCGAAGGGACCCCCGGCGGCGACACCGGCGTTGGCGACGACGACGTCGACCTTGCCGAACCGCTCCTCGACCTCCCCGGCGACGCGCGCCATCGCCTCGTGGTCGGTGACGTCGGCGTACCAGTGACCGCTGTCGCCGTGCAGCCGCTCGGAGAGCTGCTTGAGCGCGTCCGGCTCCAGCCCCACCAGCGCCACCTTCGCGCCGCGCGCCGACAGCTTGCGGGCCAGCAACTCGCCGACGCCCCGCGCGGCCCCGGTGACGACCGCGACCTGCCCCTCCAGGCTCACCTTGCTCATGCCCCCTCCTTCACGTCGGCGTCCGCCGCGCTGTTCGTGTACGTGGTGACCAGTTCCCGGATGCGGCCGCTGACCAGTTCGGGCGCCTCCACCGGCGTCATGTGGCCGAGCCCGGGCAGTTCGGTCAGTCCGACGCACCTCGGCAGCGCGGCGACCAGCGCCCGGGCGTGCACCGGCGGCGTGAGCCGGTCGTGCGAGCCCACGACCACCTCGGTCGGCACCGCGAGCGCCCGCACCGCTTCGTCGAGCTCGAGCAGCGCCAGTACGTGCGCCCAGGCGTGCCGCACCCGGCGCGGGCAGGCGTGCACGATGCGCGCGCACGCCTCCACCATGTGGGGCGCCGAACCGGCGCCCATCGTGGCGTACTTGAGGATCCGCCGGGCGAGCGGCGTGACCGGGCCGAGCGGGGCGCGCGAGCCGAGGACGCGACGGGTCAGCGCGGTGCGCAGCCGGCCCGCGCGCAGCGGCAGCACCGTCGACTCGGCGACCAGCCGTGAACTGCCCGTGCTGCACAGCAGGACGGCCGCGGCGTGCTCCCGGAACCCCTCGCGCGCCGAGGCCGCCAGTACCGTCATGCCGCCCATCGAGTGCCCGGCGATCACGGCCCGTTCGGCGGGCGCGAGCGTCGCGGCCAGAACGGCTTCCAGGTCATCGGCGAGCGCCTCGGTGCTGCACGCCGGGCTCGCGGGGCTGCGGCCGTGGCCGCGCTGGTCGTAGGCGATGACCCGGTGGTCGGCGGCGAGTTCCCGGATCTGCGCCGCCCAGAACGCGGTGGAGCAGGTCCAGCCGTGGACCAGTACGACGGGCGGCGCGTCCTCGGCACCGTGCACCTCGGCGTGCAGCCGGGCGCCGTCGGCGGAGACGACGGTCAGTTCGCGGGCGGGGACGGGCGGGGCGTAGGGGCCCGAGGAGACGTGCAGCAGGCGGCTCATATCGCGGCCTCCACGGTGTCCTGCTCGCCGGCCGTCGCCCGGGCGGGCGCCCGGAGCACCGTGTACTCGGAGAGGTCCACCCGCCGGGTCGCCCGCCGGAACTCCGAGGTCGTACCGGGCCAGATGGTCGTGTTGCGGCCGGCCGCGTCGAGGTACCAGCTGGTGCAGCCGCCGGTGTTCCACACCGTGCGCTTCATCCGGTCCTGCACGCGGCGGTTCCAGGTGTGCACGGAGCTCGGGCGGGCGTCGAGCGCGACCCGTCCGCCGAGCACGTCCAACTGCCGTACGAAGTCGGCCAGGTAGTTCAGCTGGGACTCGATCATCAGGATCATGGACGAGTTCCCGAGGCCCGTGTTGGGGCCGATGATCGTCATCCAGTTGGGGAACCCCGCGGCGGAGGCACCGCGCAGCGCCTCCATGCCGTCCTTCCAGACCTCGGCGAGGGTCCGGCCGTCCGCTCCGACGACCCGGTCGGCGATCGGCATGTCGGTGACGTGGAAGCCCGTGCCGAAGATGATCGCGTCGACCTCGGCGCGGGTGCCGTCCGCGGCGACCACCGTCGAGTCGCGCACCTCGGCGAGCCCGCCGGCGACGACGTCCACATTGGGACGGGTCAGGGCCGGGTAGTACTCGCTGGACAGCAGGATCCGCTTGCAGCCGATGCGGTAGTCGGGGGTGAGCCGGGCGCGCAGGTCCGGGTCCTTGACGGCACGGGCCATGTTGCGCCTGGCCAGCTGCTCGACGACGCCCAGCTGATCGGGATGCTTGGTGAACGCCTGGACCTGCAACTCGCGGATGCCCCACAGCAGTCCGCGCCGCGCCTGCGCGGTGAAGGGCAGCCGGCGGTGCAGCCACCGCTCGGGCCCGGTGATCGCGCGGTCGATGCGCGGCATCACCCACGGCGGGGTGCGCTGCAGGACGGTGAGCCGTTCCACCTCGGGCTGGATGGCCGGCACGATCTGGATGGCGGACGCGCCGGTGCCGACCATGGCGACCCGCTTGCCGCGCAGGTCGTAGTCGTGGTCCCAGCGCGCGGAGTGGAAGACCTTGCCGGGGAAGGTGTCGAGTCCGGGGATGTCCGGCACCTTCGGGTCGGACAGCGGCCCGGTGGCGGAGACCACGAGGTCGGCGGTGAGCCGGCCGGAGCTGGTCTCGATGTCCCAGCGCAGCCCCTGCGGGTCCCAGGTCATCTTCTTGACCTCGCAGTTGAAGCGCAGATGCGGGCGCAGCCGGAACACGTCCGTGACGTGCTCCAGATAGGCGCGGATGTGCTCCTGCCCGGAGAAGGTGCGCGGCCAGTCGGGATGGGGCGCGAAGGAGAACGAGTACAGGTGCGAGGGCACGTCGCAGGCGCACCCCGGATAGCTGTTGTCCCGCCAGGTGCCGCCGACGCTGTCGGCCCGTTCCAGGACGACGAAGTCGGTGACCCCCTCCCGGCGCAGCCGCACGGCCGCCCCGAGTCCGCCGAAGCCGGACCCCACGACCGCCACCCGTACATGCTCGTGCTCGGCCATACCGACGCCCCTCCATGCCACGCGACTTCGCGCACCGCGACTCTGCCAGTGTTCACTGGCACAATCGGGAGAGTAGAGGAGAGCCGTACCGATCGGTAGGGGTCGGCGCGAGGAAAGTTACCGACGGTACGACATAGGGTGCGGGCGTGGCAGACAAGCGTGAGTACCGCATGGAGGAGCTGGCCCGACTGGCCGGCATCACGGTGCGCACCCTGCGCTTCTACCGCGAGCGCAAGCTGATTCCGCCACCCCGCCGACAGGGCCGTATCGCCTGGTACGACGACCAGCACCTGGCCCGGCTGCGGACGATCGGCGCACTGCTCGACCGCGGCCACACCCTCAGCGGCATCGCCGAACTCGCCGAGGCGTTCGACCACGGCCGGGACGTCGGCGACCTGCTCGGGCTGGGCGCCCCGACCGAGGAGACCCCGGTCCGCCTCACCCCCGAGGAACTCGCCGACCACTTCGCGGGCCAGGTCACCCCCGAGAACCTGGCGGCCGCCCTGGAGCTCGGCTATCTGGGCACCGACGGCGAGGAGATCGTCCACATCAGCCGCCGCCTGCTGGAGGTCTCCTCCGAGCTCGTCCGCGAGGGCATCCCCCTCGCGGAGGTCCTGGCGGCCGGCAGACGGGTGCGCGAGCACGCCGACGCCCTGGCCGGACTCTTCGCCGAACTGGTCCTGCGGCACGCCTCCGAGGAGGACCTGCCGCGGCTGCGCCCGCTCGCCCG
The DNA here is from genome assembly GCF_003261055.1 of Streptomyces cadmiisoli. NCBI lineage: Bacteria > Bacillati > Actinomycetota > Actinomycetes > Kitasatosporales > Streptomycetaceae > Streptomyces > Streptomyces cadmiisoli. The sequence goes on along the minus strand of NZ_CP030073.1, from coordinate 5,208,483 downwards.
GAGCGTCGTCGAGGCGGAGCTGTCCCTGGCCATGGACCGCAGGCTGCGCGAGGGCGCGTAGCCGCTCCGGCAGGCGCGGCCCCCCGGCATCACCTGTCGAAGACCACCGTCACCGGCGCGTGGTCCGACCACCGCTCGGCGTGGGTGGCCGCCCGCTCGACGACCGCCTTGACGGCCCGCCCGGCGAGCCCCGGCGTCGCCACGGCGAGGTCGATCCGCCATCCCGTGTCGTTGTCGAAGGCCCGCCCCCGGTACGACCACCAGGTGTACGGCCCCTCCACGTCCGGGTGCAGCGCCCGCACGACGTCGACGTACCCGCCGTCCCCGGCGCCGAGGACCCGCCCCAGCCACTCCCGCTCCTCGGGCAGGAAGCCGGAGTTCTTGGTGTTGCCGCGCCAGTTCTTCAGGTCGGCCTGCTGGTGGGCGATGTTCCAGTCGCCGCAGACGAGCACCTCGCGCCCCTCGGCGGCGGCCCGCTGCCGCAGCTCCTTGAGATGGCCGAGGAACTCGTCCATGAACCGGACCTTCTCGTCCTGCCGCTCGGTACCGGCCTCACCGGACGGCAGATAGAGGGAGGCGATCGTCACACCGGGCAGGTCGACCTCGACGTACCGGCCGCTGTCGTCGAACTCGGCCGACCCGAACCCGACCCGGACGGCGTCCGGCGCACGCCGGCTGTAGAGGGAGACGCCCGCCCGACCCTTGGCGGCCGCGGGGGCGTGCACGACGTGCCAGCCCTCCGGCTCACGCACGTGCTCCGGCAGCTGCCCCGGCTCCGCACGCACCTCCTGGAGGCAGAGCACATCGGCTTGCGTACCGGCGAGCCATTCCACGAATCCCTTCTTCGCGGCGGCCCGCAATCCATTCACATTCACAGAGGTCACAGTGAGCACTCGCGCACGATACCGGCACACTGGACCATGTCCGGATCCGCTACTCGAATAGATGTACGATAATTGGCATGAATATACGTCGCGTCTCCTTCGACCACCCCGACGCCGTCAAGCTCAACGACGAGGTCCAGGCCGAATACCACGAGCGCTACGGCGACGGCGGCGACGCCACCGTCCTCGACCCGTCGGACTTCCGGTCCCCGAGGGGCGTCTACCTGATCGCCTACGACACGGACGACCGCCCCGTCGCCTCGGGCGGCTGGCGCACCCAGGACAGGAACGACGAGGGCAACGAGGACGGCGACGCCGAACTCAAGCGCATGTACGTCAACAAGGAACTGCGCGGGCGCGGCCTCGCCCGGCGCATCCTGGCCGCCCTGGAGGAGGACGCCCGCGCCGCCGGCCGCACCCGCATGGTCCTGGAGACCGGGACGCAGCAGCCGGAGGCCATCGCCCTGTACACGTCCAGCGGCTACGAGCCCTGCGCCAAGTTCGGCTACTACCGCTTCCACGAGGCCAGCCGCTGCTTCGCGAAGCCCCTCGCCTGACCCGGCATCAGCCCCGGCGGGGGGCGACAAAACAAGAATCCCGCCCGATCAACCGATCGGACGGGATCCTTTCAACCGACTCCGAGTTTCCTCGGGGCAGTTGTTGCGGTGGACCTGAGGGGATTTGAACCCCTGGCCCCCTCGATGCGAACGAGGTGCGCTACCGGACTGCGCCACAGGCCCTTGCAACGAGTGAAACTTTAGCACCCCGATCGGCCTGCTTGGAAATCCGTTCCCGCGGGCCGGACCGGCACCTACTCGTTCGCCGCCCGCGGCCGCTCCCCGTCCTCGTACTGGTCGAACAGCGGCGTACGCCCGCGCTCCCGCGCCCTGCGCGCCGAGGCGGCGCGGCGCGCGTCGCTGCGGCCCTCCTCGTCGGCCCGGTCCTCCGCCTCGTCCGGCTCCGCGGCCCGCGGGGCGGCCGGAGCGGTCGCCGCCGGCGCTCCGGCACCGGCGTCCTGCTCCGGGGCGACGGCACTCGACCGCGCCGAACTCCACGCGTCCGACGCCTCGAGGTCCACATCGGCCGTGGCCCGCGGAGCCACCGGCGCGGTCACGTACGTCGGCAGGGGCACCGGCACCGGGTCCCAGCTCTCGCCGCGCCCCGGCCTGCTCCGGCGCTCCCGCTGCTGGTCGACCCACTCGGCGTGGTCGGTCTGCTCGACCAGCGCCCGCCGGTCCGCGGCGAGCGCCGACAGTCCTGGGTCCGCCTCCGGCTCGGACACCTCGTCGCAGTCGCCGGGGCCCTCCTCGACGGCCGGGTGCCGACGTGACCGGCGCGCGTACTCACGCAGCCGCTGCGCTGCGGCCTCGGCCCGGCGGCGGTCCATCTGGTAGGCGAAGCGGCGGCGTTCCTGCGTCCGCAGATAGGCGATGTACGAGCTGAGCATCACGGCCGGTACGGCGGGCGCCCACAGGAGGGTGAGCCCGCCCACGGCGGCGACGACCGCGCCGAGGGTGAACGCCAGGAACAGCATCACCGTGGTGCGGCGCCGGCGGGCGAGGACCTTCGAGCGCCGGGCACGCGCCGCGTCCGCCTCCGAGGTGGGGGCACGCCGGGCCGACGGGACGCGGTTGCGCGCCGACGCGACGGCCCCGTCGCGCGCCGGAGTGGCTCCGGACGGACGGGCGGGCGCGTCCACGGGCCGACGAGGGGGTGCGACCTGCGGCTCGGGCGCGGGCGCCGCACCCGACGCGGGGGCGGGCACGCGGGCGCCGGGAGGAGTCGGTGCGCCGCTCTGCTCGCGCGCCGGCCGGGACCCTTCCGCGCCGTGCTCCTGGACCGTCGCCTGCACCCGGGCCCCGGTCGAGGACACGGCGAAGGCCCGGACGTCCACCGAGTCGGTGACCGCGTCCGGGTCGTCGACGCCGGGCTCCCACTCCTCCTCGTCGGCGGAGCGTGCCCGCAGGTCCTTGGCGTACCGGCGCTCCATGCCCGCCCGTCCGGACAGCAACCGGATGGCGGTGCTGAAGCGTTCCGTCGGACGGGCCTCGTTCAGCTCGTCCTGCCTACGGAGCCACATCGGCACCAAGTAGGCGGCCCAGGCCCCGACAATGACTGCGTAGATGAGGCCGCTGCTGCTCACGTCTCACACGGTAGAGGGGTTTGCGTGAGGCCATCTGCCAATTGAGCCGGTGTGTCGCACGATCTGGCTGATATTTCGAGCTTTTCTTGTGACCGAGGCGATCAGTAGGTCACCGGGAGCGCGAATTCAATGCCCCCGAGCGGTCACCAGCCGATCATTTTCGAACATTTATTCAATTCTTGAGTTACGCGGGATTCCGGGGGGTGTTCTGCGGATCGCGGGGCGCGGAGGACGGCACCTGCTTGCGCCGCCACCGGTTCAGCAGGCCGTCGGGCACTTCCTCCGCGGTGAGGGCGAAGACGAGGTGGTCGCGCCAGGCCCCGTCGATGTGGAGATAGCGCGGGCGCAGGCCCTCCTCGCGGAATCCGAGTTTCTCCACGACACGGCGGCTCGGCCCGTTCTCCGGGCGAATGCAGACCTCGACACGGTGCAGCCCGACGCTCCGGAAGCAGTGGTCCACGGCGAGCGCGACGGCGGTCGGCATCACGCCCCGGCCGGCCACCGCCTCGTCCACCCAGTAGCCGACGTGTCCCGAGCACATCGAGCCCCAGGTGATCCCGGCGACCGTCAACTGCCCGGCCAGCCGCCCCCGGTACTCGATGACGAACGGCAGCATCCGGCCCGCGTTCGCCTCCGAGCGCAGATGGCGGACCATCTGGCGGTAGGTGGGCCGGTGGGTGTGCGGGCCGCCGGGCGTGGGCGGCGGGATGGTGGCCTCCCAGGGGCGCAGCCAGTCGCGGTTGCGCCGGTTGACCTCACGCCAGGCCCGCTGGTCGCGCAGCTTTATCGGCCGGAGGACGACATCGCCCTCCACCAGTTCCACGGGCCAGGATGCGGTGTTCAGCTCACACCCCCTGGGGGCACCTCCCAGGCCTGTTCGGCACTGGGGGAGGGTCTTGGATGGTCACCGCCGCGGATCTGGTCCACGGCGTGGCGCAGCAGGGGCTCCAGCACGGCGAGGCCGTCGCGCACGCCGCCGGTGGAGCCCGGCAGGTTGACGATCAGGGTGCGGCCCGCGATTCCGGCGAGGCCGCGGGAGAGCGCCGCGGTCGGCACCTTCGGCCGTCCGTGGGCCCGGACGGCCTCCGCGATGCCCGGCACCTCGCGGTCGAGCACCGCGCGGGTCGCCTCCGGCGTGCGGTCGGTCGGGGAGATGCCGGTGCCGCCGGTGGTGACGACGACGTCGTAACCGGCGTCCACCGCGGCGCGCAGCGCCGCCTCCACCGGGTCGCCGTCGGGGACGACCTGGGGGCCGTCGACGTCGAACCCGAAGCCCTTGAGGCCGTCGGCGATCAGTGGGCCGCCCTTGTCCTCGTACACGCCGGACGCCGCCCTGTTGGACGCCGTGACGACGAGTGCGCGGTATCCGTTGCCGCTCACGCCCGGCTCCAGTCGCCCGACTTGCCGCCCGTCTTCGACTCCACCCGCACGTCCGTGATGACCGCTCCCTTGTCGACCGCCTTGACCATGTCGATCACGGTGAGCGCGGCGACGGAGACCGCGGTGAGCGCCTCCATCTCGACGCCCGTGCGGTCCGTCGTACGCACCGTGGCCGCGATCTCCACGGCGTCGTCCGTAACCGACAGGTCCAGTGTCACACCGGACAGCGACAACGGGTGACACAGCGGGATCAGGTCCGGGGTGCGCTTGGCGCCCATGATGCCCGCGATCCGCGCGGTGGCGAGGGCGTCGCCCTTGGGAACGCCCGCACCGCGCAGCAGCTCGATCACACGCGGCGCGACGAGGACGCGTCCGCTCGCGCGCGCCGTGCGGGCGGTGACGTCCTTGTCCGACACGTCGACCATGCGGGCGGCCCCCGCTTCGTCGATATGGGTCAGTCGGTCCTGCGTGCTCATGGTGCGGCGCTCCCGGTCCGGGCCCGTCGCGGTGCGGCGCACGGGCCTGTCGTGCGCGACACGGTACCCCCAACCTGGGGCTCTCAGCGGAGCAGGACCACCTCGACCTCGGCGCCGGGCTCGACGGACTCCACGTCCTCGGGGACGACGATGAGCGCGTCGGCGTGCGCGAGGGCGGCCACCAGATGGGACCCCGCCCCGCCGACCGGTGTCACCCGTCCGTCGGAGTGGCTGCCGCGCAGGAACTGCCGGCGCCCCTTCGGCGAGGTCAGCGCCCGGTCCGTGGTGAGGGTCGCCCGGGTGCGCGGCCGGTGGACGTCCTCCAGGCCCATCAGGGTGCGGATCGCGGGCCGGACGAACAGTTCGAAGGAGACGTACGACGACACCGGGTTGCCGGGGAGGGCGAGCAGCGGGGTGTGGTCGGGGCCGATGGACCCGAAGCCCTGCGGTTTGCCCGGCTGCATCGCGAGCTTGCGGAACTCGATGCCGCTGCCCGGCTCGTCCTCGTCCCCGACGTGCGACAGGGCCTCCTTGACCACGTCGTACGCGCCGACGCTCACCCCGCCCGTGGTGACCATCAGGTCGGCGCGCACGAGTTGGTCCTCGATGGTGGTGCGCAGGGTCTCGGCGTCGTCCGCGACCGCGCCGACGCGATAGGCGATGGCGCCGGCGTCACGGGCGGCGGCGGTGAGGGCGAAGCTGTTGGAGTCGTAGATCTGGCCGCTGCCCAGGTCCTCGTCGGGCTGGACGAGTTCGCTGCCGGTGGACATGACGACCACGCGCGGACGCGGGCGCACCCGCACCGTGCCGCGTCCGATGGCGGCGAGCAGCCCGATCTGCGGCGGTCCGAGAACGGTGCCGGCTTCGAGGGCGCGGTCCCCGGCCTTGACGTCGCTTCCCCGGGCGCGCACGTGCGCGCGTGCCTCGGCCGGCCGGTGCACCCGCACGTGCCCTGCGGCACCCTCGGGGTCCCGGCTGCGGGCCGGCATCGCGGTGACCGGGCCCTCGCCGAGGCCGCCGTCGGTCCACTCCACGGGGACCACCGTCTCGGCGCCGGGCGGGAGCGGGGCGCCGGTCATGATGCGGGCGGCCTGGCCGGGACCGACCTGGAGCAGGTCGGCCTGGCCGGCCGCGACGTCCCCGACCACCTCCAGCACGGCCGGGAACTCCTCGCTCGCGCCCGCGACATCGTCGACCCGCACCGCGTACCCGTCCATCGAGCTGTTGTCGAAGGGCGGCAGGGACACCGGCACCGTGACGTCCTCGACCAGGACGCAGCCCTGGGCGTCGAGCAGTTGCAGCTCGATGGGTTCCAGGGGGCGGACGGTGGCGAGGATGTCCTCCAGGTGTTCGTCCACCGACCACAGGTGGTTCTGGCCGGTGGCTCGGGACGCGGCGGTGCTCAAGGTGGCTACATCTCCTCGGTGACGTAACTGCGAAGCCAGGTCCGGAAGTCCGGGCCCAGGTCCTCACGTTCGCACGCGAGTCGGACAATGGCACGCAGGTAGTCGCCGCGGTCGCCGGTGTCATAGCGGCGGCCCTTGAAGACGACGCCGTGCACCGGGCCGCCGACCTTCTCGTCCTGTGCGAGCTGCTGGAGCGCGTCGGTCAGCTGGATCTCGCCGCCGCGGCCCGGCTCGGTCTGACGCAGTATTCCGAAGACGTGCGGGTCGAGGACGTAGCGGCCGATGATGGCGTAGTTCGACGGCGCGTCCGCCGGTTCGGGCTTCTCGACCAGGCCGTTGACCTTGACGACGTCGCCGTCCTCGGTGGTCTCGACGGCCGCGCACCCGTAGAGGTGGATCTGCTCCGGCTCGACCTCCATCAGCGCGATGACGCTGCCGCCGCGCTGCTCCTGGACCTCGATCATCCGCTGGAGGAGGGGGTCGCGGGGGTCGATCAGGTCGTCGCCGAGGAGGACCGCGAACGGCTCGTTGCCGACGTGCGGGGCCGCGCACAGGACGGCGTGCCCGAGGCCCTTGGGGTCGCCCTGGCGCACGTAGTGCATCGTGGCGAGGTCGCTGGACTCCTGGACCTTGGCCAGCCGCCCGGCGTCGCCCTTCTTCTGGAGGGCGGACTCGAGTTCGTAGTTGCGGTCGAAGTGGTCCTCCAGCGGGCGCTTGTTGCGGCCCGTGATCATGAGGACGTCGTCGAGACCGGCGGACGCGGCCTCTTCGACCACATACTGGATGGCGGGCTTGTCGACGACCGGCAGCATCTCCTTGGGAGTGGCCTTGGTGGCCGGCAGGAACCGGGTGCCGAGGCCTGCCGCGGGAATGACGGCCTTGCTGATCCTGGGGTGAGACTGGGTCATGCCGGCAACCATATCCGGTGCCTTTGCCTGGAATCAGTGGCTCCGGTTATTTGGCTGTCATATGCGCACATTCGACACAGTACGGGAGCGACCCATGAGCCACGTCGGACACGCCGACGAGCCTGACAAGCGAACGTTGCGGCGGGAGATCCTCACGGTGAGAGGCAGGTTGCCCGCGGATGACGTGCGGGCGACCGCCGCCGCGCTGGCCCAGCGCGCACTCGACCTGCCGGAACTGTCGCAGGCGCGCACGGTCGCGGCGTACGTCTCGGTGGGGAGCGAACCCGGCACCCTCGCGCTGCTCGACACGCTGCACACGCGCGGGGTGCGCGTCCTGCTGCCGGCGCTGCTGCCCGACAACGACCTCGACTGGGGCGTGTACACCGGCCCGGGGTCGCTCGACCGCGTCCGACACGGCGGGAAAATGGCCCTCCTGGAGCCCTCCGGCCCGCGCCTCGGGCCGGACGCGGTGACCGCCGCGGACACCGTCCTGCTGCCCGGACTCGCGGTCGACGCACGCGGCATGCGCCTCGGCCGGGGCGGCGGTTCCTACGACCGGGTGCTCGCCCGTCTGGCCGACGCGGGAGCCCGGCCCGCCCTGGTGGTGCTGCTGTACGACCCGGAGGTCGTCGGGCGCGTCCCCGCCGAGGCGCACGACCGGCCGGTGCACGCGGTGGTGACGCCCTCGGGCGTGCGCCGATTCCCGGGCGGCGTCTGACACCCGACACGGAAAGGGCCCTCCACGCGTGCGTGGAGGGCCCTTTCACGTCGACGGCCGTCGGCCGGCCGCGGACTCAGCGGCTCACGGCTTCAGTACGAGCGTGTCGCGGGTGCTCTTGTCGACGGCCTCCTTGGAGAAGGACCAGTCCAGCAGCTCGCCCTTGGCCCACTTGTCCGTCTGGTCGACGTAGTGGGCGCTGTAGGCGTGTCCCGAGGCGCCGGTGAGGTTGATCCACTTCGACTTGTCGAGGTCGTCGAGGTTGACCACCATCCGCATCGACGGCACCCAGACGACGCCGTAGCCGCCCGCGGCGTTCCAGCCGGTCGCGTTGACCGTCGCCTCGCCGCCGCTGAGCTTCCAGGGGCCGCGGTTGAGGGCGTACTGGAGGAACCCGGGGCCCTCGGTGCCGAGCGTCTGGTTCTCCAGGAACAGGCGGTGCAGCCGGCCCCAGCTCCAGGTGTCGATGTCCTTGCCCAGCTCGGCGGTCAGCTCCCAGCGGGCGTCGACCATGGCGCGGCGGAACAGTTCGTCACGGTTCTCCGCCCCGGGGCGCGTGCCGACGGAGGGAACCTTCCACCAGTCGCTGTCCTGTTCGTCGAGGAGACCGCGCACGACCTCGAACCAGCGGTCGCCGCCGTCCGGCTGCGCCTGGTCGGCGTCGCGCTCACCGCATTCCCGCACCCGGCGCTCGTCGTCGACCGGTCCGGTGGTGCCGGTCGGCTCGACCCACAGGCACTGGCCCTTGACGCGCAGTTCCTTGGGCAGCTTGTTGCCGAACGCGAGCTTGAGGACGTTGCGCCAGACCGAGTTGAAGTAGGCCGCCGCCGCCGACTCGGAGTCCTGGGTGTAGTCCCAGCCCTCCAGGAGCTTCTGCGCCTCGCGCACGTGCCGGTCGCCCACGTCGATCTTCAGCAGCTGCGGCACGAGCAGCTTGGCGATCTCGCTGCTGTTGTCCAGCTGCATCTGGCGCATGTCCTCGGTGGACACCTTGCCGCCGCCCTTGAGCTTGGACTCCATCAGGTCGTTGATCCGCTGGCTGCGCGCGCCGTACCCCCAGTCCTCGGTGAGCGTGTAGGGGTACTCCTCGTCCACGACGGCCTGGTTGGCCGTCACGATGTAGCCGCGCTCCGGGTTGTACTCGTGGGGCAGCTCGTCCTGCTCGATGTAGCCGGTCCAGCGGTACTTGCCGTCCCAGCCCGGCGCCGGGATCGACCCGTCGTGGCGCTCGGCGCGCGTGGGGATCTTTCCGGGCAGGGTGTAGCCGATGTTGTTCCGGGTGTCGGCGTACACGAGGTTCTGCGAGGGCACGTCGAACAGGGTGGCCGCGGCGCGGAAGTCGTCCCAGTCGGCCGCCTTGTTGATGGCGAAGACGGCGTCCATCGAGGTGCCGGGCTCCAGCGCGGTCCACCGCAGCGCCAGGCCGTAGCCGTCGCCCCGGTCGGGTGCGGCGGTGTCGACGGCGGCCTTCCTGCCGACCTTGACCAGTTCGTCGTCGCGGTCGGACAGCAGCGGTCCGTTGTTGGTCTCCCGGACGACGATCTTCTTGGCGGAGCCGCCGGCGACCTTGATGGTCTCCTCGCGGCTCTCGAAGGGCTTGACCTTGCCGTCGAACAGGTAGCCGTCGCCGGTGAGCTTCTGCAGGTAGAGGTCGGTGACGTCGACCCCGGAGTTGGTCATGCCCCAGGAGATGTCCTGGTTGTGGCCGATTATCACACCGGGCATGCCCGCGAAGGTGTAGCCCGAGACGTCGTACTGGCACTTGTCGGAGACCGAGCGGCAGTGCAGGCCCATCTGGTACCAGACCGACGGCAGCGAAGCCGACAGGTGCGGGTCGTTGGCCAGCAGCGGCTTGCCGGTGATGGTGTGACGGCCGCCGACCACCCACGAGTTGGAGCCGATGCCGTTGCCGTTCACACCGACGGCCTCCGGGAGGTCCTCCAGCGCGCCGTACAGGCCGGACAGCTGGGTCTGCAGCGCCGACGAGGCGGGGGTGCCGTTCGTGCCGGCGGCGGGGTCCGTGCCGTTGCCCGTGCCACCGGTGGTGCCGTCGGCGGACGCGCCGCCGGTGCCGCCGCCGTCGAAGGTCTGGGTGAGCTCGTCGTACTGGCCCTGCTGGACGATCACCCGGTTCCGCTCGTAGGGGTAGTCCGGGTACAGGTCGTCGATCTGCTGGGGGCCCAGGCGGCTGGTCATCAGCGAGCGGTCGATCTCGTCCTGCATGTTGCCGCGCAGGTCCCAGGCCATCGCCTTGAGCCAGGCGACCGAGTCGACCGGCGTCCACTTCTGCGGCTTGTAGTCGTTGGTGAGACCGAGAGCGGCGTACTCCAGGGAGATGTCCTCGCCGTCCTTGCCGTCCAGGTAGGCGTTGACTCCCTTGGCGTACGCCTGGAGGTACGTCTTCGTGGCGTCGGACAGCTTGGTGTCGTACTCCTCCTGCGCCACCCGTTCCCAGCCCAGCGTGCGCAGGAACTCGTCGTTGCCGATCTGGCCCTTGCCGAACATCTCCGACAGACGGCCCGAGGTCATGTGACGGCGCACGTCCATCTCGTAGAACCGGTCCTGCGCCTGGACGTAGCCCTGCGCCATGAACAGGTCCTCGTCGGAGGAGGCATAGATCTGCGGGATGCCGTACCCGTCCCGCTTGACGTCGACCGGCCCCGACAGACCGTCCAGCGTGATCGAACCCTTTGTCTGCGGGAAGGAGGCACGGACCGTGCTGACGGACCAGTACGCCCCGTAGGCGAGGCCACCGATGATGGCCAGCACCAGTACGAGCACGACCAGACGGCCTCTGCGCCCCTTCTCCCTCCGGGACTTGCCGGGCTGCTGACCCGTTGTAGCGGTGGTGTTGGGGGGCATCGCTGTCCTTGCTGTCCTAACGCGAGCGGCAGGGGTGGCTGTCCTTTTGAATGAGCGCTGGAGCAACCATAGGCGCAGGGCCCGGTGGCACTTGACGCGGACTGGGGAACCAGCGCGGACGGACGTTCGATCATCCCGCGGAGCGCGTCAAGAAATCGTCAAGAATTAGGTAAGGTAACGAAGTACCCCCCATGTGGAGCGCGCAGCTCCGCACACCATGCACATGAGCGTTCACGCGCGTGACGTGTGTGAACCGGAATCGTGAAACCGGGAAAGGGAACGGCCGCTGACTGTCCACGACCTCAACCAGCTCCTGCTCGTCTGCTCGATCGTCCTGCTCGTCGCCGTCGCAGCGGTCCGGATCTCCTCGCGCAGCGGGCTCCCCAGCCTGCTCGTCTACCTGGGCATCGGCGTCGCCATGGGACAGGACGGGGTCGGCGACATCCACTTCGACAACGCCGAACTGACCCAGGTCATCGGATACGCGGCCCTCGTCGTGATCCTGGCCGAGGGCGGACTGGGCACGAAGTGGAAGGAGATCAAGCCGGTCATGCCGGCCGCGACCGCGCTGGCGCTGGCCGGAGTGGCCGTGAGCGTAGGGGTCACGGCGTCGGCCGCGCACTACCTGGTCGGCCTGGAATGGCGGCAGGCCCTCATCATCGGGGCGGTCGTCTCGTCCACCGACGCGGCGGCGGTCTTCTCCGTCCTGCGGAAGATCCCCCTCCCCTCACGCGTGACAGGCACGCTGGAGGCGGAGTCCGGCTTCAACGACGCCCCCGTCGTCATCCTGGTGGTCTCGTTCTCCACCGCCGGTCCGTTCGAGCACTGGTACGTGCTGATCGGCAAGATAGCTCTGGAACTGGCCATCGGCGCCGCCATCGGCCTCGCGGTCGGCTGGCTGGGCTCCTGGGGACTGCGGCACGTCGCCCTGCCGGCGTCCGGCCTCTACCCGATCGCCGTCGTCGCCATCGCGGTCGCCGCCTACGCGGCCGGCGCCATGGCCCACGGCAGCGGCTTCCTCGCCGTCTACCTCGCCTCCATGGTGATGGGCAACGCGCGGCTCCCGCACTGGCCCGCCACCCGCGGGTTCGCCGACGGGCTCGGCTGGATCGCCCAGATCGGCATGTTCGTCCTGCTCGGTCTGCTGGTCACCCCGCACGAACTGGGCGACGACATCGTGCCCGCGCTGCTCATCGGGCTGGTCCTGACCATGGTGGCGCGCCCGCTGAGCGTCGTGCTGTGCCTGGTGCCGTTCCGGGTGCCCTGGCCGGAGCAGGCGCTCATGTCCTGGGCCGGGCTGCGCGGCGCCGTGCCCATCATCCTGGCGACGATCCCCATGGTGAACGGCGTCGAGGGCAGCCGCACGATCTTCAACATCGTCTTCGTCCTGGTCGTCGTCTACACCCTCGTCCAGGGGCCGACGCTGCCCTGGCTCGCCCGGATACTGCACCTCGGCGACGGAACCGGCGCGGCCGACCTCGGCATCGAGTCGGCACCTCTGGAGCGGCTGCGCGGGCACCTGCTCTCGGTCTCCGTCCCGGACGAGTCGAAGATGCACGGCGTCGAGGTCAGCGAGCTGCGGCTGCCGGCCGGGGCCGCGGTCACCCTCGTCGTACGCGAGGGCAAGTCGTTCGTACCGCTGCCCACCACCGTGCTGCGGCACGGGGACGAGCTCCTGGTGGTCGCCACCGATCCGGTCCGGGACGCGGCGGAACGCCGACTGCGGGCGGTGGCCCACGGCGGAAAGCTGGCCGGCTGGCTGGGCATGAACGGCGGCGGGTCGGGACACTGAGCGGCGTTCGTCGAGGTGGGGTCCAGGTCCGGGCCCTGAGCGTCATTCGCCGAAGTGAGGTACAGGTCCGGGCGCTGAGCGGCATTCGCCGAGGCGGGGCCGGACTCAGGCCTAGCGGTGACGGGCTCCCCTCTCGGCGGCCGCCCGGCTGAGCGCCGTGTCCGGCCGTCGCGCGCCGCGCACCTCTTCCTCTCCGTGCGGCGGCGCGTTCGCTTTTCACGCGCCGCGCGCCTTCCCCATTCACAGGTGAACGCGTGCACGGTGCTCACTTTCACAGGCACCCCGTAGGACGACCCCTGTACGATGAAGGCAGACCTTGATCGAACCAACTCTGCCTGACGCAGAGCTGGCGCGACCGTATGGCGGCCGGAAACCCCGCGGGGCGCCGGTATCTACCGCAGTTCCGCGCAAGAGGACAGCTCTCGGCGCCCCCGCACAGGCGCGCTACCAGGCGGCAGAAAGGCACAGGCCGTGGCATCCACGGTCACCGACACGCCGTCGAAGACCTCGCCGGCCCCCTCCCGCCCGGGATACGGCCGGCTCCTGCGCACCCGCGGCGCCTGGACGTTCCTGCTCCCCGGGTTCGCGGCCCGTCAGCCCTTCGCGATGCTGACGATCTCCATCGTGCTGCTCGTGCAGCACACCACCGGCTCCTACGGCGTGGCCGGCGCCGCGGCGGCCGTCACCGGCGTCTCCATGGCGGTGTTCGCCCCGTACGGCGGCCGTCTGGCCGACCGCTTCGGGCAGCGCGCCGTACTGCTCCCCGGCGTCCTGGTGCACACGCTGTCCGCCCTCACGCTGACGGCGCTGGCCCTGGCGGACGCGCCCCTGTGGGCGCTGTTCGCGGCAGCCGTCCCCACCGGCGCCTCCGTCCCGCAGGTCGGCCCCATGGTGCGCGCCCGCTGGGCCGCGAAGCTCAAGGACTCGCCGCTGATGACCACCGCGGCGGCCTTCGAGTCCGTCACGGACGAGCTGACGTTCGTCGTCGGCCCGCTGCTCGCCACCGCGCTGTGCACCGCCGTCGACCCGGCCGCCGGACTGGTGACCGAGGCGGCGCTGACCCTGGTCGGAGGACTGCTGTTCGCCGCCCGGCGCGGCACCCAGCCGCCGGCCCTCGCCGGGCGGCACGCGCGCGTGCGGCACGCCTCCGCTCTCCGCGCCCCCGGGGTGCGGATCCTGATCGTGGTGTTCCTCGGCATCGGCTCCGTCTTCGGCGGGATGCAGGTCTCGCTGGCCGCCTTCAGCGAGTCGATCGGCGAACCCGGTCTGAACGGCGTCCTGTACGGCACCTTCGCCGCCGGCAACATGCTCTCCGGCATCGCCTGCGGCGCCATCGCCTGGAAGGCCGCCCCGCAGCGACGCCTGGTCATCGGCTACACGGCCCTCGTACTGGCCGCCTCCGGCCTGTGGGCGGCACAGTCCGTGCTGCTGCTGGCCGGTCTCGGTCTGCTGGTCGGCATGTGCGTCGCCCCCGCCCTGATCACCGGCTACACCCTGGTGGAGGGACTGGTCCCGGCCGGGACGCGCACCGAGGCCTTCACCTGGCTGACCGGCGCGGTGGCGCTGGGCCAGGCGGTCGCGGTGACGGTGGCGGGACAGCTGGAGGACCGCGTCGGGAACGGCACCGGATTCCTGGTGCCGCTCGGCGGTACGGCGCTCGCCCTGGTGATCCTCTCCGCCCGGCGGTCACGGCTCACGGCGGCACCCCGCAGCCGGACCGTCGCACGTGGCGTCGGTCACCGCACGCCGGTCACAGTGGACTGATCCCGAGGAATACGTCACTATGGACCGTCGTTAGCACTCACTGAGTAAGAGTGCCAGGAGGAAGACAGTGCCGACGTACCAGTACCAGTGCACCGAGTGCGGCGAGGGCCTCGAGGCGGTGCAGAAGTTCACCGATGACGCCCTGACCGAGTGCCCCAACTGCTCCGGCCGCCTCAAGAAGGTGTTCTCGGCCGTCGGCATCGTCTTCAAGGGCTCCGGCTTCTACCGCAACGACAGCCGCGGCTCCTCGTCGAGCAGCTCCCCGGCGTCGAAGCCGTCGACCCCGTCGACGTCGCCCGCCCCGGCCTCGGACTCGAAGTCGTCGAGCTCCGGTACGACGTCCAGCTCCAGCTCGACGTCCAGCACCACCGCAGCCTGAATCTCGCCCGCGGGACCCGGTCGTCGTACGGCGACCGGGTCCCGCGGCGTTTCCGACTCCGCCCGCGGCACGTCGTGGGACGCCAGCTAGTGTGCTCGTCATGGCGCACGCAGAGATCGGTGTAATCGGCGGATCCGGCTTCTACTCGTTCCTCGACGACGTGACCGAGATCCAGGTGGACACACCGTACGGACCGCCCAGCGACTCCCTCTTCCTCGGCGAGATCGCCGGCCGGCGGGTCGCCTTCCTGCCCCGGCACGGACGCGGCCACCATCTCCCACCGCACCGGATCAACTACCGCGCCAACCTCTGGGCCCTGCGCTCGCTCGGCGCACGGCAGATCCTCGGCCCGTGCGCGGTGGGCGGGCTGCGTCCCGAGTACGGACCGGGCACGCTGCTCGTCCCGGACCAACTGGTCGACCGTACGAAGTCCCGGGCGGCGAGCTACTTCGACGGGCTGCCGCTGCCCGACGGCACGGTGCCCAACGTCGTGCACGTCTCCCTGGCCGACCCCTACTGCCCCGCCGGTCGGGCCGCCGCGCTGAAGGCCGCGCGCGGACGGGACTGGGAACCGGTGGACGGCGGCACGCTGGTGGTGATCGAGGGACCGCGCTTCTCCACCCGCGCCGAGTCGCTGTGGCACCAGGCGCAGGGCTGGTCGGTGGTGGGCATGACGGGCCACCCGGAAGCCGCGCTCGCCCGTGAACTGGAGCTCTGCTACACGTCCATGACCCTGGTCACCGACCTGGACGCGGGCGCCGAGACCGGCGAGGGGGTCTCGCACGACGAGGTGCTGCGGGTGTTCGCCGCGAACGTGGACCGGCTGCGGGGCGTGCTGTTCGACGCGGTGGCCGCGTTGCCCGCGAACGACGCGCGGGACTGCCTGTGCACGACGGCGCTGGGCGGGATGGACCCGGGGTTCGAGCTGCCCTGAGCGGGCGAGGGGCGGGGGCACTGGTTGTGGCTTCGGCTGTGGCTGTCGCTGTGGCTGTGGCTGTGGAACTTCCCCTTCGGGTGAGGGAGTTGTCCACAATCCGCCGGTGATCCACCTGCTTCAGCGGGACGCGGCGCGAGGCCTCATCGTGGGCCTGGCACAGCGATCCCGCACGGCAGGTGGTGGTTCCGATGTCCCTTTCTCGTTCTTCTTCGCGTTCTTCCGGTGCCGGTTCTTTGGGTGCCGGCTCGTCTTCCGGTGCCGGCTCGCCTTCCGGTTCTCGTCCTTTCCCCGGTTCCGGACCGTGTTCCGTTGCGCAGCCGCCGGGTACCGACGTACCGGCGACGAGCGACGTGCCGCAGTTCGCCCCTGTCCGGATCCGCGGCGGGCGGTACCTGCCGGGGCGGCTCGTACGGCATCGCAGGCGGGCCCTGGCGGCCTGGCTCGCGGTGACGGCCGCCGCGCTCGTGGCGGCCGGCCCCCGGGCCCCGGCCGACGCGCCCCGCGACGAGCAGGCCCGCGGTCACCCGGTGGCGGACCGCCCACCCGGGCCTCGGGCCGTGCAGCGGGTGTCCGCGCCCGTCCGGATCGCCGACGCGGCCACGGTACGACTCCTGAGGCCGGGTGACCGGGTCGACGTCGTCGCCGCACACGAGACGGCGACCGGCGGCCGGGCCGAGGTGCTCGCCCGCGGAGCACGGGTGGCCGAGGTGCCCGAGCCGCTCGACGATGAGGCCGACAGCGGCGCGCTGGTCGTGCTCTCGGTGCCACGGTCCACCGCGACCCGCCTCGCCGGTGCGAGCGCGATGGCGAGGCTGGCGGTGACGCTGTGCTGAACCCGGAGTTGCAGCTGGTGATCAAATCCCTGTCAAGTCCCTCGTTCGAGTTACTTCTTTGGGCCGTTCGGGCGCACCCTGCCGTAGGTTGCGGAGCTGTTTGTTCCACAGCTTGTGCAGGCGAAAAGGAGAGGCCACTAGGTGAGCGAGAAGAAGGAACCGGGCGTGGTCGCGGGGTTCAAGGCCTTCCTGATGCGAGGGAACGTCGTCGACCTGGCGGTGGCGGTGGTCATCGGCGCCGCCTTCACCAACATCGTCAACTCGGTGGTGAAGGGTGTGATCAACCCACTGGTCGGGGCGATCGGCACCAAGAACCTCGACAGTTACAGCTCGTGCCTGAAGGGCCCGTGCGAAACGGCGGCGGACGGCACGGTCACGAGCGGCGTCATGATCCTCTGGGGCTCCGTCCTCGGTGCCACGCTCAGTTTCGTGATCACAGCGGCGGTGGTCTACTTCCTCATGGTCCTGCCCATGTCGAAGTACCTGGCCCGCCAGGAGGCACGCAGGAAGGCGAGGGAGGGCACCCACGAGATCATCGAGGTGACCGAGCTGGAGGTGCTCAAGGAGATCCGCGACGCGCTGGTGGCCCAGCGCGGGTCGGGGCACACCGAGCACTAGCCGACAGCCACCGGGCGCGGCCGGGTCACAGGTGGTGGGGCGGCTTCTCCTCGAGGAAGCGCGTCAGGTCGTCGGTCGCGCCGCCGGTGCCCGGCCGATCGCCCCATCCCCGGTCCGTGTCGTCCGGGGACTGCTGGCTCAGCGGGTCGTCGAAGATCAGCGCGGCTTTCGGGTCGCGCTCCTCGGAGACGGGGGAGGTGCTCATGCCCTCAGCGTACGGCGCCGACCCGCCCCCTGTGGTTACCCGGGTGTCCCCCGCGGCCCGTATACGCATGATGACCTGCGGCTTCTGTCCTGCCGCCGGAGCCCCACCCCCATGTGAATGCGGTCACAAGATTTTCCGGCCGGTATCTGCTGTGCTGGGTCCCATGACGTCCAGTCCCACTCCCCCGCCCCCGTCCACGGGCGCATCGGACTCCCGCCGCCCACTGCGCAGACTCAAGGCCCGCCGCCGCGACGAGCCGCATCGCGTCGCGACGCCGCTGGAGCTCTTCTTCGACCTGTGTTTCGTCGTGGCCGTCGCACAGGCGGGCGTCCAGCTGGTGCACTCACTCGCCGAGGGGCACGCGGGCGAGGGCGTCCTGAACTACGCCTTCGTCTTCTTCGCCATCTGGTGGGCGTGGATGAACTTCACGTGGTTCGCCTCGGCGTACGACAACGACGACGCGCTCTACCGGGTCGTCACCCTGGTGCAGATCGCCGGCGTCCTCGTGCTCGCCGCCGGTGTCTCGGAGGCCTTCACCGACCACAACTACGTGGTGCTCTGGCTCGGTTACGTGATCATGCGGCTGGCGATGGTCGCCCAGTGGCTGCGGGCCGCGAAAGACGCGGAGGGCGCGCAGAGGGCCACCGCGCTGCGGTACGCGGGCGGCATCCTGGTCTGCCAGGTCGGCTGGACGGTGCTGGTGGTCGTGCCGGATCCCGCCCGGCTCTGGCTGTACGTCCTGATGGCGGTCGCGGAGATGTGCGTGCCCGCCTTCGCGGAGAGGGCCCGGGTGACGACCTGGCACCCGCACCACATCGCCGAGCGGTACGGGCTGTTCACCATCATCGTCCTGGGCGAGACGATCGCGGCGGCGACGATCGCGGTGAAGTCGGGTGTGGGGGAGAACCACGAGCTCGGGCTGCTGGTGCCGATCTCGGCGGGCGGCCTGCTGATCGTGTTCTCCGCCTGGTGGATCTACTTCGCGGTGCCGATCCACGGGCATCTGCGCTCCAGCAAGCACGCGTTCCTCTGGGGGTACGGCCACTATCTGATCTTCTCGTCGGCCGCCGCGATCGGCGCGGGCCTGGAGGTGGCGGTCGAGCACGCGGTCGGCAAGGCACACATCTCCGACCTGGCCGCCGCGGCGGCGGTGACGCTGCCGACGGCGCTCTTCCTGCTGACGGTGTGGGCCCTGCACTCACGCCACTACAAGGCGGGCATCGCCCAGCAGCTCGTGCTGCCGTCCACGGCGCTGCTGGTGATCTGCTGCACCTTCCTCGGTTCATGGGCGGTCCTCGCGGCCGGCATCGTGTCGGCGCTGTCGGTGGTGGTCGCGGAGACGCTGACCGCGCACAGGGCCGTACCGGCCGGCCGATGACGCAGCCGCACAGGAGAGACGGGCGCGGGGAACGCCCCGGGACGGGGTAGGAGCCGTGGGTCGCGACGGGGGCCGGGACCCTGGGTCGGGGCGGAGGCGGGCCGGGGCGCGCGAGACTGAGCCGCATGACAGTTGACGCTCTGACGGACGTGACCGGGCTGCGCGTGGGGCACGCGGACCGCACCGGCGACGGTTGGCTCACCGGCACCACGGTCGTACTGGCCGCCGAGGGCGGCGCCGTGGCCGCCGTGGACGTGCGCGGCGGCGGCCCCGGTACCAAGGAGACCGACGCCCTGGATCCGCGCAACGTGGTGCAGAAGATCGAGGCGATCGTGCTGACCGGCGGCAGCGCGTACGGGCTCGACGCGGCGTCCGGTGTGATGGCCTGGCTGGAGGAGCGGCAGCGCGGGGTACGGGTCGGGGCTGATCCGGCCCACGTCGTGCCGGTGGTTCCCGCCGCGTGCGTCTTCGACCTGGGTCGGGGTGGCGACTTCCGGGCCCGGCCGGACGCCGCCCTCGGGCGGGCCGCGGTGGAGGCGGCCGCGGCGAGCGAGGTCCGCGCCCCCGTCGCGGAGGGCTGCGTGGGTGCCGGGACCGGTGCCGTGATGGGGTCGCTCAAGGGTGGCGTCGGCACCGCGAGCGCCGTGCTCGACTCCGGGATCACGGTGGCGGCCCTGGTGGTGGCCAACGCGGCGGGTTCGGTGACGGATCCGCGGACGGGCGTGCTGTACGGGGAGTTGTTGCAGGGGCGGACGGATCTCCCGGACCCGCGCGTCCACGAGGCGGCGGACCGGCGCCTCGTCGAGTGCGCCGCGACGAACGCGCCGCCGCCGCTGAACACCACGCTCGCGGTGGTCGCCACCGACGCGGAACTGTCGAAAGCGCAGGCGCAGAAGCTGGCCGGGACGGCGCACGACGGGATCGCGCGCGCCGTACGGCCGGTGCATCTGCTGCACGACGGCGACACGGTGTTCGCCCTGGCCACGGGAGCACGCGAACTCGACGCGGCACCCCTCGCGCTGAACGAGATCCTCGCGGCGGGCGCGGACGTGGTGACGCGGGCGATCGTACGAGCCGCGCGCGCGGCGGAGTCGGTGGACGGACCGGGCGGAACCTGGCCGTCGTACACCGAGCTGTACGGCACCGAGGCGTCCGGGCCGCGGCCGGAACGCTGATCGCCCCGCGGCGCGTCGGGCCGTACCCGGGAGACCGCGCACCGGGGGCTGATTGTCCTGGTTCTGTCACGTGATGGCGTTCAGAGCGCACGGCGGGAACCCCGTCCGCCGGTGATTCCCTCCTTCTCCACGCATCGGAGCGGATCACCCACATCACAAGAACAGGGAGCAGCCCGTGACAACGCCGTACAAAGCAACGGGGCGCGCGCTGGCGGCCGGTGCCGCCCTGCTGGTCGGCGCCCTCACTCTGACCGCCTGCGTCGGCACCGCCGAGGCCGGCGACGACGCCAAGGGCGGTGACGGCGGCAGGAGCGACACCAAAACCTCGGTGGCGAGGATCGCCATATCCGCGAAGGACGGTTCGACCGGCGCGTCGATCAACACGACCGGTGTGAAGGTCAGTGGCGGGCGGCTGACCGACGTGCGGATGACGGTGGCGGAGTCGGGGCAGGCCGTGCCGGGGACGGTCTCCTCGGACGGCAGGACCTGGAAGCCGAAGGAGCAGCTGGAGCGCGGGACGAAGTACGAGATCGCGGCGACCGCCGAGGACGGCGACGGCCGGACCGCCACCGCCGATTCCGTCTTCACCACCGTCACTTCGGCCGACAGCTTCATCGGGACCTACACGCCGGACGGCGGCACGACCGTCGGGGTCGGGATGCCGGTGTCGTTCACGTTCGACAAGGCGATCACCGAGAAGAAGGCCGTGCAGTCGCGGATCACGGTCACGTCGAGCAGCGGGCAGCAGGTGGTCGGGCACTGGTTCGGGGCGCAACGGCTCGACTTCCGGCCCGAGAAGTACTGGAAGGCCGGCTCCGAGGTCACGATGAAGATCGACCTGGACGGTGTCGAGGGCGCGGACGGCATCCACGGGGTGCAGAAGAAGTCCGTCACCTTCACCGTCGGGCGTTCGCAGGTCACCACGGTCGACGCCGCCACCCAGACCATGACGGTCGTGCGGGACGGCCGGACGGTGCGTACCGTGCCGATCTCGGCGGGCAGCCCGGAGCACAGCACGTACAACGGGCAGATGGTGATCTCGGAGAAGTTCGAGCAGACCCGGATGAACGGCTCGACGGTCGGCTTCGGCGGGGAGTACGACATCCCGGACGTGCCGCACGCGATGCGGCTGACCGGGTCGGGCACGTTCCTGCACGGCAACTACTGGTACGACAAGGGCAATCCGCCGTTCGGGAACCGGGGCAGCAGCCACGGCTGTGTCGGGCTCCAGGACGTACAGGGCGCGCGGGGCGACACTCCCGCCAAGTGGTTCTACGACAACTCGCTCGTCGGGGACGTCGTGGTCGTGAAGAACTCGCCGGACACGACGGTGGCGCCGGACAACGGCCTCAACGGCTGGAACATGGCCTGGAGCGAGTGGACGGCAGGCTGACCGGAGGGTGCGGGTGACCGCCGGTAAGGGGCCGTCGGCCAGCGGTTTTTGATGAGGCGTCGGGCCGTGTGGGAACCTCCCACCCGGCCCGTCCGTTTTCCCTGCGTACGTTTTCTCGGTTCTCGGACATGATGTCCGACCGAGGGGCTACGGTATGCACCCACAAGGTGACATGCAGCAACGCCGGGAGAAACCTTGAGCGTTCCGTACGAGACGACAGCGTACGAACCACACGAGTCGCCCGAGTCTCCGGAGGAGCACCTCACGCGACTGCTCGGCCGTGCCCTGAACTCGTTCGAACTGCCCGACGAGACGATAGGGCGGCTCGACGGTGCGCTGGCGCACGACAGCTCACTGCACTCCGCGCATCACAGCGCCGGCCTGCACCGCGAGACGTACCGGCACACCTGGCTGCTCGCCGACGGGTCGGCGCTCACGCTCTGGGAGCTGGTGCACAACACCGAGCCGGGCGGCGCCCCGCAGCACGAGGTGTACGTGGACTCGGAGGAACTGCACGCCGCCGGGGCCCGGCTGCCGCTGCCGCCGGAGACCGCCGACTTCGAGCTGCCGATGCTGATCGAGCTGTCCCCGTTCCTCGCTTCGCGGCACGCGTACGTGCCGGACGACTCGGCGGACCACGCGCGCCGGCTGCTGCGCCGGGCGGAGAACCCGGACCGGCCCGGCGCGGAGACCGCCGCGCTGCTGGCCACGGCCTGCGCGCACCAGATCACCCAGGCCTTCGGCCGCCCCTGCCGCGCCGGCCGCGCCAGGCTGTGCTTCTCGCTCTACGAGCACGCGTTCCTGCTGCACGACGGGCAGGAGGTCTCCCTGTGGGAGGCGGAGCACACCGCGACGCCGGACGGACGCCACATGTGCGAGGTCTACACGAGCGAGAACGAGGCGCGGGACGCGATGGAGCGCCGCGCGGCCCAGCTCTCCTGACCCGGCGCGCCGGCGCCGCGAGGGCACCGGCACCAGCCCGGGTCGCTACGCGGCCACCGCCTGCTTCCGCGCCGCCGCCGCGACGGCCGAACCGTCCGCCGCCCCGGCGCCCGAGGTGCCCGCGGCCGGCTTGCGCAGACTCTTCAGTACGACGACCAGCGCCGTGGTGACGCACACGCCCGCGGCGATGGCGATCAGGTAGAGGAACGGGTTGCCGATCAGCGGCACCACGAAGATGCCACCGTGCGGAGCGCGCAGCGTGGCGCCGAAGGCCATCGACAGGGCACCGGTGACCGCGCCGCCCACCATCGCGGAGGGGATCACACGCAGCGGGTCGGCCGCCGCGAACGGGATCGCGCCCTCGGAGATGAAGGAGGCGCCCAGCACCCAGGCCGCCTTGCCGTTCTCCCGCTCGGTCTGCGTGAACAGCCTGCCGCGCACGGTCGTGGCCAGGGCCATCGCCAGCGGCGGGACCATACCGGCGGCCATCACCGCCGCCATGATCTTCATCGCGGACTCGCTGGGGGCGGCGACGGCGATACCGGCGGTGGCGAAGGTGTAGGCGACCTTGTTGACGGGGCCGCCGAGGTCGAAGCACATCATCAGGCCGAGCAGCATGCCGAGCAGGACGGCGTTGGTGCCGGTGAGGCCGTTGAGCCAGTCGGTCATCGCCTTCTGCGCGGAGGCGATGGGTTTGCCGATCACGACGAACATCAGGAAGCCGACGATCGCCGAGGAGATCAGCGGGATCACCACCACCGGCATGATGCCGCGCAGCGTCGCCGGGATCCGCACCCGCTGGATGCCCATCACCACCGCGCCGGCGATCAGACCGGCCGCCAGGCCGCCGAGGAAGCCGGCGTTGATGGTGAACGAGATCGCGCCGCCGACGAAGCCGGGGACGAGACCGGGGCGGTCGGCCATGCCGTAGGCGATGTAGCCCGCCAGCACGGGAACCAGGAAGTTGAACGCGACGCCGCCGATCTGGAAGAACAGCGCGCCCCAGCTGTCCGCCTGGGTCCACATGAAGTGCTCCATGACGGACGGCGCCTTGTTGATCTCGTAGCCGCCGATCGCGAAGCCGAGGGCGATGAGCAGACCGCCCGCGGCGACGAACGGGACCATGTAACTGACGCCGCTCATCAGCCATTTGCGCAGCTTCGTGCCGTAGCCCTCGCCGGACTCACCGGCGCGGTCGACCGGCGTGCCCGGGACCGCGGGCGCGGTGACCTCGCCGCGCTCGGCCTTGGCGCGCACCTCGGAGATCAGCTCGGCGGGACGGTTGATGCCCGCCTTCACCCCTACGTCGACGGTCGGCTTGCCCGCGAAGCGGGCCTTGTCCCGTACGGGCACGTCGTGCGCGAGGATCACGGCGTCCGCCGCGGCGATGACACCCGGGTCGAGCCGGGTGAAGCCGGCCGAACCCTGCGTCTCGACGACGACCTCGACGCCCGCCTCGCGGCCGGCGCTCTCCAGCGACTCGGCCGCCATGTACGTGTGGGCGATGCCGGTGGGGCAGGAGGTGACGGCGACGATCCGGAACGGACGCGCGCCAGCCGGTTCGCCGAGGCTGTCACCGGTGGCGGCGTCCGCGCCACCCGGGTCGCCGTCGGCGTCACCCGTGGCGCCGCCGGCGGAGGCCGCCGCCGACGTCGCCGCGGAGTCCTCGGTGCCGCCCTCGGCCCGCGCCGGCCGCTCACCCCGGATGAGCTCGGCGGCCGCCACCGCGTCGTCCGCCGATCGCAGCGCTGCGGTGAAATCGGCGTCCATCAGCTGCCGTGCGAGCGACGAGAGGATCGTCAGATGGGCGTCGTCGGCGCCGGCCGGGGCCGCGATCAGGAAGATCAGGTCCGCGGGCCCGTCCGCGGCGCCGAAGTCGATACCGGCGGTGCTGCGCCCGAAGGCGAGCGTCGGCTCGGTGACGTGCTCGCTGCGGCAGTGCGGTATGCCGATGCCGCCGTCCAGGCCGGTCGGCATCTGCGCCTCGCGGGCCGCCACGTCGGCGAGGAAGCCCTCCAGGTCGGTCACCCGGCCCGAGGCCACCATGCGTTCGGCGAGGGCGCGCGCCGCCGCTTCCTTGGTCTCGGCGGACAGGTCGAGGTCGACCAGGTCCGCGGTGATCATCTCGCTCATCGCGGGCTCCTTCGCACGCGTATCGCCCGGCCGGTGGGGTGGGCGGAACAGGGGATGGGGACGGGGGTGCTGCGGGGGGTGGCCGAGAGCGCGGTGGCGGGGCCGGGGAAACCCCGCCTCCCCGGGGAAGCGGCGCGGCTCGGGCCGCCCGGCCGGGCGATGGCCGCCGCGGGCAACGGGGCGGGCGTCGAGGCGGGCACGGGTGTGACAGGCGACGGGGCGGGGGACGGTGCGGCGGCCAGGGGCGCGGCGGGCGACGCCGGTCCGCCCCGCCGCCTCGCGTCCGGTTCCGGGGGTGCCGTCGGGATCGTCGCGCGAACGGTCATGACACCGGCTCCGTCAGTTCGCGGTCCAGCGGGACCCGGTCGGTCACCGTCACCGCGGCCGGGTTCAGGTCGGCGGGCGCCGGCATCACGCTGCCGGGCAGCCCGACCGCCGCCGCGCCGTGCGCGATCGCCGAGGCGAGCGCCCGCGGGCCACTGCCGCCGGCGATCAGGAAGCCCGCCAGTGAGGAGTCGCCGGCGCCGACGTTGGACCGCACCGCGTCGACGCGGGCGCTGCCGAACCAGGTGCCCGCGCCCTCGACGAGCAGTTGCCCGTCGGCGCCCAGGCTCGCCAGCACGGCGCGCGCGCCGCGCTCCCGCAGTTCCTCGGCCGCCTTCAGCGCGTCGCCCACCGTCGCCAGCGGGCGCCCGACGGCCTGCGCGAGTTCCTCCGCGTTGGGTTTCACCACGTCGGGCCGCTCGCGCAGCGCTTCGAGCAGCGCCGGGCCCGAGGTGTCCAGCGCGATACGCGCACCCTCGGCGTGCGCCCGCGCGACCAGGTCGGCGTACCACGACGGTGCGAGGCCCCGCGGCAGGCTTCCGCAGCACGCGATCCAGTCGGCGTCGCGCGACTGCCGGCGCACGGTGTCGAACAGCAGCTCCCGCTCCTCCGCCGAGAGCAGCGGACCGGGAGCGTTGATCTTCGTCAGCACTCCGTCGGCCTCGGCCAGCGCGATGTTCGAGCGGGTGGCGCCGGCCACGGGGACCGGTACGACCTCGATGCCCTGCGCGTCGAGCAGCTCGGCGATCAGCGCGCCGGGCGCGCCGCCCAGCGGGAGGACCGCGACCGAGCGCCGTCCGGCGGCCGTGACGGCGCGTGAGACGTTGACGCCCTTGCCGCCGGGATCCATGCGCTCGCCGGTGGCGCGGATGACCTCACCGCGCTCCAGTGCGGGGACCTCGTAGGTGCGGTCCAGGGACGGGTTGGGGGTCACGGTGAGGATCATGCGCGTACCACTTCCGTGCCGCCGCGCTCGATGGCCGCGGCGTCCTGCGTGCTGAGCTCGGTGTCGGTGACCAGCAGGTCCACATCGCCGAGGTCGCCGAAGCGGGCGAAGTGCTCCTGGCCGTGCTTGGCGGAGTCGGCCAGCAGCACCACGCGTCGCGCGGCGGCGACCGCGGCGCGTTTGACCGCGGCCTCGGCGAGGTCGGGGGTGGTCAGTCCGTGGTCGGTGGAGAAGCCGTTGGCGGCGACGAAGAGGACGTCCGCCCGGATCTCGCCGTACGCACGCAGCGCCCAGGCGTCCACGGCGGCGCGCGTACGGTGCCGGACGCGTCCTCCGACGAGGTGGAGCTGGATGCCGGGGTGGTCCGCGAGCCGGGCCGCGATCGGCAGGCTGTGCGTGACGACCGTCAGCGAGGAGTCCAGCGGGATCGCCGCCGCGAGCCTCGCCACGGTCGTACCGGCGTCCAGGATCACGGTGCCCTCGGTGGGCAGTTCGGCCAGGGCCGCCTTCGCGATGCGGTCCTTCTCGTCGGCGGCGGTGGACTCGCGCTCGGCGAGGTCCGGCTCGAAGTCGAGGCGCCCGGCCGGGATCGCGCCCCCGTGCACCCGGCGGACCAGGCCCGCCCGGTCGAGCGCCTTCAGATCGCGGCGAATCGTCTCCGCGGTGACCTGGAACTCCTCGGCGAGCGACACCACGTCCACCCGACCGCTGTCCCGGGCGATCCGGAGGATCTCCTGCTGCCGCTCCGGCGCGTACATGCCCGTTCGCCTCCGACTCATGCCCGAACTTGTGGTTTCGCCTGGAGGCTACGCCCGGATGAGCGGAAAGTAAACATGGTCAGGCATGAGACAGACACAAACAGGCATCGGGGGCGGTCAGGGCCGACCCACCCGGGGAAACGGCGCGACAGAAGCCTGCCCGCGATCGGCGGCTGACGGAGCCGTATCGGCTGGTGTCGACCGGCCGCCGGTGGTACCTCGTGGCCTACGACCTCGACCGGGAGGACTGGCGCACGTTCCGCGTGGACCGGGTCGGCGAGCCGTTCGCCACGGGCGCGCGGTTCACGCCGAGGGAGCTGCCGACGGGGAGCGCGGCGGAGTATCTGCGGCAGTCGATCGGGCGGCGGCAGGAGACGTACGAGTTCGCCGTCGCCTTCGACGCGTCGGCCGAGGCGGTGGCGGCCGGGCTCCCGGCCTGGCTGGGGGTGCCGGAGGGGACGGACCCGGAGCGCTGCCGGCTGACCGGCACCAGCAGCGAACCCGTGGAGTGGCTCGCGGTGCGGTTGGCGATGCTCGGGCACGAGTTCACCGTCGAGAAGCCCGCGGAACTGGTGAGCAGAGTACGGGAGTTGGGCGGGCGTCTGTGCCGCGCCGGCGCCGGTGCGGCGGGCGCGGCGTGACACCCGGCGCGGTCCTCACCGGGATCCGCCGCACTCCCGCCGGCCCCGGGTCCTCACCCGGGATCCGCCGCGCTCCCGCCGGTCCCCTCCCACCGGAACCCCCGCAGCGACTCCAGGTTGCTCAGTGCCAGTTCCGCCGGACCCCGCGGGCCCGTCGCCGGGGCCGTGCCCGCCGACCAGGACTCGACGGCCACGCGCACCGACGCGCTCGCGACCGCCGCGGTGAAGCGGAGTTCCGGGGTCACGGCCTGCCCCGCGGCAACGTTGTCGTCACCCTCCGTCACCTCGGTCCCGGGCGCCGCCCGTGCCGCCAGCACCTGCGCGAGGGCGTCCTCCGAGGTCCGGCACACCTCCGCCCAGACCTTCAGGATCGCGGGACTGGTGCGGGCGAGGTGGATGAGGGTGCGCACCCATTCCCAGGAGGCGCCGGACACTCCGAGGCCCGGTGTCAGGGTGTGGCGCACCGCGTGCTCCAGGGCATCGTGCACGGGGAGTTCGGCGGGAGCCGCGCGGACGGCCTCCACCCAGCGTTGCGCCCCGGCGGCGTAGAGCGGGGCGACTGCCTCCTCCTTGGTCGCGAAGTACCGGTAGAAGGTGCGCGGGGCGACGCCGGCGGCGTTGGCGATGTCCTCGGCCCGGGTGGCGCGCAGGCCGCGCCGTACGAAGAGTCCGGCCGCCGCCCGGGCGATCTCCATCCGTGTCGCGGCCTTGCGCCGCTCCGTCAGCGAGGCGCCGGGGGGAAGCGGGGCCGGGAGGGGCGGGAGGGCCGAGGAAGAGGAGGGTGACACGGATGAAGCCGCGGACGCTGGGGATGAAGAGGAAGACGAACGGCGTGGATGCTGTGCGGGGGTGGTGCTGCTCACGTCGGCAGGCTATGCCCATGTGGCACAATCTGCCATCCGGCGGGCCACCCCGGTGTTCAGGTACGGGGTGCCCCGCCGTCCTGCCGTGCCCGCGTCCGGACGGCAGACAGCCGGGCCCCGACGCCCGGGGGAAGGCGCCGAAGCCCGGCTGGGGGAGGTCCCGGCGCCGGGGGGAGTGCGTCGGGACGTGGCTCTGATGGTTGCGCTACTGGTGATCGCGGTACAGCTGTGACCGACGGTGCGGTCCGGCCGGTCAGGCCTCGGCAAGTCGGCCCACGGGGGCAGAAGTCGGGGCCCTGGGACGCGAACTGAGGTGCTCGGAGGTCTTGTTCCCGGGCCCTCACGCCTTGAAGCGGCGTTACACGGCCATGTTTGCGCGGGCTTTCGCCACCCGGCGTACGCGACCGCACGGGGTCGCACACCCGCCGGGCCGGGGCCCGGGTGACGCGGCGGTCACGCCGCCGCGTCGAACCCGGTGTCCCGTGCCAGCTTCTTCAGCTCCAGCAGTGCGTGCTTCTCGATCTGGCGGATGCGCTCACGGGTCAGGCCGTGTTCCTTGCCGACCTCGGTCAGCGTGCGCTCCCGGCCGTCCTCGATGCCGTACCGCATCTTGATGATCGATGCGGTGCGCTGGTCCAGGCGGCCGATCAGGTCGTCCAGTTCCTCGCTGCGCAGCAGCGTGAGGACCGACTGCTCGGGGGAGACCGCGGAGGTGTCCTCCAGCAGGTCGCCGAACTGGGTCTCGCCCTCGTCGTCCACCGACATGTTCAGCGAGACCGGGTCGCGTGCCCAGTCGAGCACGTCGATGACGCGCTCCGGGGTCGAACCGAGCTCCGTGGCGACCTCGGCGGGCTCCGGGTCACGCCCGTGCTCGCGGTTGAACTCGCGCTGCACACGCCGGATCCGGCCCAGCTCCTCCACCAGGTGGACGGGCAGTCGGATGGTGCGCGACTGGTCGGCTATGGAACGGGTGATGGCCTGACGGATCCACCACGTGGCGTACGTGGAGAACTTGAAGCCCTTGCGGTAGTCGAACTTCTCCACCGCGCGCACGAGGCCGGCGTTCCCCTCCTGGATCAGGTCGAGCAGGGGCAGGCCGCTGCGGGGGTAACGGCGGGCCACGGCGACGACCAGGCGGAGGTTGGAGCGGATGAAGACGTCCTTGGCCCGCTCGCCCTCGGCGACCAGGGCCTCCAACTCGGCGCGGGAGGCGTCGGCGGTGGTCTCCTCGTACCCGTCGAGAACCTGCCTCGCGAAAACGCCCGCCTCGATCGTCTGGGACAGCTCGACCTCCTTGGCGGCATCGAGCAGCGGTGTGCGCGCGATCTCGTCCAGATACATACCGACCAGATCGCGGTCCGCGATCTCGCCGCCATGGGCGCGAACACTGCTGGTCGCGCCGACGGTCTCGCCGGAGGCGGACGTACGACGGGCGACGGCACGGGTTGCCATGCGTGCTCCCTTGCGAAGTGAGGTCAGCGGGTGGTCCAGTGGACGCTCAGCACTCCTGGCGTTCTCTGCGAACACTGTCGGGGTGCCCTGCATCCGATGGAAACAACGACTGGAATCCGGACAGAATTCCCACCGCGTCCCTCAATTTTTCTGATCATGCAGTATCCTGTGCGGCCGCATAGGAGGCGCGATGACGTCCGGGAACACAGCGGTGCAGGTCAGGCCAGGGGTCGAGGACGATCTCAGGGCCCTCACCGACCTCTACAACCACTATGTGCGTGAGACGCCGATCACCTTCGACACCGTGGTGTTCACTCCGGCGGAGCGACGGTCCTGGCTGCTCTCCCACCTGGAAGACGGGCCGCACCGGCTGATGGTTGCCACGGACGCGGACACCCGGGAGATTCTGGGCTACGCCACCTCCAGCGCGTATCGCGCCAAGCCGGCCTACGACACCTCCGTGGAGGTCACCGTCTACGTCGCGCCGCACGCCGCGGGCCGCGGCACCGGAACCGCGCTCTACGAGGCCCTCTTCGAGGCCCTGTCCGGCGAGGACCTGCACCGCGCCTACGCGGGCATCGCCCAGCCGAACGAGGCGTCCACCCGTCTGCACGAGCGCTTCGGGTTCCGGCACGTGGGGACGTACCGGGAGGTGGGCCGCAAGTTCGGGCGGTACTGGGACGTGGCCTGGTACGAGAAGGACCTCTGAGCGGACGCACCGGCCGCCTTTTCGACCGGACACGCCACGCCGCGCGTTTCAGCCGAACTGCACCGACCGCTTCGCCAGGCCCATCCAGAACCCGTCGATCACGGACCTCTGCGTGTCCAGTTCACCGGCGGCGTCCGCCGCGCCCATGGTCACGAACAGCGGGGCGAAATGCTCGGTGCGCGGATGCGCGTACCGGCCGGCCGGGGACTTGTGGAGGAAGTCCAGCAGGGCGTCCACGTCATGGGCCTCCAGCGCCCGCCGGCCCCAGTCGTCGAACTCCGCGGACCACTCGGGCACTCCCCCGCCGACGTGCCGCAGCGCGGCGAGGTTGTGGGTGAAGAACCCGGAGCCGACGATGAGCACCCCCTCGTCGCGCAGCGGTGCGAGCCTGCGGCCGATCTCCATCAGCTTCACCGGGTCCAGCGTCGGCATGGAGACCTGGAGGACCGGGATGTCGGCCTCGGGGAACATCTCCACCAGCGGCACGTACGCGCCGTGGTCGAGTCCGCGGTCGGGGATGTCCTGGACCGGTGTGCCGGGCGCGCGCAGCAGCTTGCGGACGGACTCGGCCAGTTCGGGGGCGCCGGGGGCGTCGTAGCGCACCTGGTAGTAGTGCTCGGGGAAGCCCCAGAAGTCGTACACGAGGGGCACCGTCCCGGTGGCGCCGAGGGCGAGGGGGGCCTCCTCCCAGTGGGCGGAGACCATAAGGATCGCCCTGGGGCGGGGCAGGCCGGCGGACCAGGCGGCGAGCTGGCCGGGCCAGACGGGGTCGTCCGCGAGCGGCGGGGCGCCGTGGCTGAGGTAGAGGGCGGGCATGCGCTCCTGAGCGGTGGCGGACATGACGGCTGCTCCCTCCGCGGACCCGGCCCCGGGACCGTTTGCTTTAACTCTCAAGTTCTAGCGGGGCAGAGCTTACGCGCCGTTTGTTTAACTTTCAAGAAGGGGCCTCGTACAGTGGACCCCATGGACACGGCATCCGCACCCGCACGCGCTGAGGAACCCCGCTGGCTCACCGAGGAGGAGCAGCGCGTCTGGCGCTCCTACCTGCACGCCACCACGCTCCTGGACGACCATCTCGACCGCCAGCTCCAGCGTGACGCCGGCATGCCGCACGTCTACTACGGACTGATCGTCAGCCTCGCGGAAGCTCCCGGGCGCAGGTTGCGGATGACCGAGCTGGCGATGCGGGCGAAGATCACCAGGTCCCGTCTGTCGCACGCCATAGCGCGTCTGGAGCAGAGCGGCTGGGTGCGCCGCGAGGACTGCCCGTCGGACAAACGCGGCCAGTTCGCGGTGCTCACGGACGAGGGCATGGAGGTGCTGGAGCAATCCGCGCCGGGCCATGTGGCCGCCGTCCGCCAGGCGCTGTTCGAGCGGCTCACCCCGGAACAGCAGAAGTCCCTCGGCGAGATCATGCAGATCGTCGCCGAGGGACTTCAGCCCGAAGACGCGCGGGCGGACCTGCCCTGGCTCCGCTGAGGGAACCGGGGCAGGCCCTGGGGGTCGTACGGACGAGGCGTCCCTTCCCCGTCCGTACGGATGGCCCGAAGGGGGTACGAGCCGGTGGCCGGCGTCAGTGCGCGATCACCGGCACCGCGATCTCGTTCTCGGCACCCTCACCGGTACCGGAGCCGGCCACCGTGGAGCCGCCCGGCCGCCCGGCGTTGATGAACGTCACGGCGATCACCGCGGCGAGGAGCAGGATGCCCACGGCGAACCAGATCGCGGTGGAGTAGCCCTGCACCAGACCCTCCAGCTGCACCGCCTGCTGCCGTGCCGGCGTGCCGGCCGAACGGATGTGGTCGGTGATGTACGACGTGGTCGCCGAGGCGGCGATCGTGTTCAGCAGGGCCGTGCCGATCGCGCCGCCCACCTGCTGCGAGGTGTTGACCATCGCGGAGGCGACACCGGAGTCCCGCGGCTCGACTCCCTGGGTGGCCAGGGACATGGCCGGCATGAACGCCGTACCCATGCCGAGGCCGAGCAGCAGCATCGCCGGCAGCAGCAGGGCCGCGTAGGACGAGTCGATCTCCAGCTGGGTCAGGAGCCCCATGCCGACGGCGGCGACCAGGAAGCCGGGGCCCATCAGCAGACGCGGCGCGACCCTGGTCATCAGGCGCGTGCCGATCTGGGTCGAGCCCACGATCATGCCGACGATCATCGGCATGAAGGCGAAGCCGGTCCGCACGGGCGTGTAGCCCTTCACGGTCTGGAGGTAGTAGGTGAGGAACAGGAACAGGCCGAACATGCCGATGACCGCGAGGCCCAGCGAGAGGTAGATGCCGCCGCGGTTGCGGTCGGTGATCACCCGCAGGGGCAGCAGCGGGGCCTTCACCCTGGCCTCGACGAACACGAAGGCGGCCAGCAGCACGGCCGAGCCGACGAACATGCCCACTGTCACGGCGTCGCTCCAGCCCTCGGACTCGGCGCGGGTGAAGCCGTAGACGAGGGCGACCAGTCCGAGGGTGGACAGGATCACGCCGGGGATGTCGAGCGACGAGCGGTTCCGGCCGCCCTCCGGCTCACGGATGACGGTCCAGGCACCGACCGCGGCGGCCACCGCGAACGGGATGTTGACGTAGAACGTCCAGCGCCAGTCCAGGTACTCGGTGAGGAATCCGCCGAGGATCAGACCGACCGCGCCGCCGCCGCCGGCGATGGCGCCGTAGATGCCGAACGCCTTCGCGCGCTCCTTGGCGTCGGTGAACATCACCGCGAGCAGCGAGAGCGCGGCGGGGGCGAGGAGCGCGCCGAACACGCCCTGGAGGGCGCGGGCGCCGAACAGCATCGCCTCGTTGCTGGCGGCGCCGCCGAGCGCCGAGGCCGCGGCGAAGCCGACCAGGCCGATCAGGAAGGCGCGCTTGCGCCCCCACAGGTCGGCGACGCGCCCGCCGAACAGCAGCAGGCCACCGAAGGCGAGGGCGTAGGCCGTGACGACCCACTGCCGGTTGCCGTCGGAGATGCCCAGGTCCTGCTGGGCGGAGGGCAGTGCGATGTTCACGATGGTCGCGTCGAGGACGACCATCAGCTGGGCCAGCGCGATGAAGACGAGCGCTTTCCAGCGGGCTGGATCGGGCGCGGGTACGGCGGCGCCGCCGCGTGCGCTTCGGACGGTTTCAGACATGGGGGTACCCACTTCGGGACTTCGGAAGAAAAGAGATTCCGGACTTCGGGCAGGAAAAAGGGACTCGGGATCGCGGGCGGCCCGATCGCTGCTCACGGCATGCGAGCAGGACGGGAACCACTCGGGACACCGAGCAGGACAGGGACCGCTCGGGACTGAGGAAGAGGAATTCGGGACTGGGGTCGGAAAAAGGGATCTGGGGAATCGGAAGGACGGATCAGTGGTCGGGTACGGCGGGATGACCCGCGTCGGTGTCGTTCGCGCTCAGGCCCGGCGCAGATCCTCCAGGGTCACGGGCGTGCCCGGCAGCGGTGAGTGGGCCGGCGCCCGCAGTCCGTCCAGGAACAGCTGGAGATGACGGTGCACGAAGCGGTCGGCACTCAGACACGCGGCCCCCGCCGGGGGCCTGCTGAGCTGGGCGGCGACGAGCATGAGATCGCCGAAGCCCACATCGGAACGGAGCTGCCCGGCCGCCTTGGCCCGGTCCATGATCTCCTGGACGAGCCGCTCGACCCGGGTGCGCACGGCCTCCAGGTCGGGGTGGTGCTCGTCGAAGGTGCCGGCGAACATCGGGCACAGCGCGCTGATCCGCTCGTCGGCGGCGGTGTGCACGAAGCGCTCCAGCGCCTCGAAGGCGTCACCGGTCTCCGCGAGCGCGTCCTCGGCCGCTCGGGCCGTACGGTCCATGACCGAGCAGACGACCTCGCGGACCAGTGCGTCGCGGTCCGGGAAGTTGCGGTACACCGTGGCGTTGCCGACGCCGGCCCGGCGGGCGATCTCGTCGAGCGGCACGTCGGGGCCGAGTTCGACGAACATCTCCCGGGCGGCGGTGACGATCCGTTCCCGGTTGCGCAGAGCGTCGGCGCGCGGCCGGCTCGCTTTACGTCGTTCCGGAGCGACGGTCTGCACGGCGTACTCCTGGGGTCTGTGGGGCGGACGGGCTGAGTGGGCTGACGATCCGGGGAATCACTCCCCGTTTCGCTTGGACGACTGGTTAAACGGGGATTCCGTCCCCGGTTATTTCCCACCACCCGAAAGATTTCCTGTGACCCGCGTCACTTGCCCGTGCGGGCCCGCCGTGACAGGCCCGGAGAGGCCCGCTGACCTGCCATCACTCTCCGAGAACCCACGATCGGTCTCCTCCAGCGCGCGCACCCGCCCCACCCGGCTCAGGGTGAGCAAAAGGGTGCAGCCGGAGACCGGTGGCTGCCTGGAGCGAAAGGTCCATGCATGCAGCCACAGCCGTCCCGCGACCGGATACGCACCCGCCGCACCGCCGCCTTCGTCGCGGTGACCGCGCTGACCCTCGCGGTCAGCACCTCGGCCGGCACGAGCCGCCTCGGATCCGGTTCGGCGACGGCGGGAGCCCGCCCGCTCGGTGTCCCCGCCGGGACCGCGGCCCTCGCCCCCTGCATGATCAGGAGCAAGCTGGACATCCAGATGTCGGAGGGCATACCCACCACCACCGGTTACTCCCGCTCCACGGGCACCGTCCGCGCCCTGACGGTGATGATCGACTTCTCCGACGCACCCGGCCGCGGCGACGCCCAGGACCGGTTCGCCGAGTTCTTCCCGCAGACCCAGGAATGGTTCCGCACCAGCTCCTACGGCCGCCTCGACTACCGGGCCGAGACCCCGATCCGCGACTGGCTGCGCATGCCGAAACCGTTCAAGGCGTACGGCCTGGAGCGCGGCGCCCCCTTCGACCCCGGCTACCGCAAACTGGTCGAGGACCTCGTCGCCACCGCCGACGCCAAGGTCGACTTCCGCCGGTACGACCTGCTGAACGTGCTGGTCACCCCCAACGCCGGCCCCTCGGCGCTCGACACGGTCCTGTCCGTCACCTTCGCCGGCAACGGCGAGGCACCGACCGCGGACGGCGTGCCCGTCGCGAACGCCTCCTTCGTCTACTCCCGCCAGGACGACGGCTCCGGCTCCTACGAGCAGACCGGCTACCGCGTCCTGCCGCACGAGAACGGCCACGTCTTCGGCCTGCCCGACCTGTACACCCAGGAGGGCGGGGGCGCGGTCGGGCACTGGGACATCATGAGCGAGGACTGGGGCGCCAACAACGACCTCCTCGGCTGGCACAAGTGGAAGCTCGGCTGGCTGGACGCCGACCAGATAGGCTGCGCCGCCGCCCACGGCACGACGGAGCACACACTGACCCCCCTGGCCCGCGCCGGCGGCCCGAAGCTCGTCTTCATACCCGTCGACCGCCGTACGGGATACGCCCTCGAACTGCGCACCCGCGCCGGCAACGACGAGACGGTCTGCCGGCCGGGCGTCCTCATCTACCGGGTGGACGCCGACGTCGACACCGGTCAGGGCCCGGTGACGGTGTTCGACTCCCGGCGCGAGAGCGGCGGCTGCACCCGCAGTCCCAACGTCCACGCCGAACTCTCCGACGCCCCCTTCGCCCCCGGCCAGACCTTCGAGGACCGCACGCACGGCATCCGTATCGCCGTCACGGGACAGGACCCGGACGGGAACCACGTGGTGCGGGTGACCCGGCGGTAGCCGTACGGACCGGCGGGGTCCGCCCACCGGGCACGCGATCGGCCGATCCCGCCGATCCGCGGATACCGTAGGCCTGCCGCGATCCCCGTACCGGAGAACAGATGCCCGCCGCCGATCCGACGTTGCAGGAGTCCGCCGCCCCGGCCGTACCAGCCGAGGCGGTGACGCCGTTGATCCGCGGGGTCCACGTCCTGCGGGAGCTGACCGGGGCGGGCGGATCCCTCAGCCTCAGCGCGCTGGAACGCGCCACCGGCCTCGCCCGGTCCACCGTCGACCGGATCACGGCCACCCTCGCCCGGATGGGATACGTCCGGCTCAACGGCCGGGACGCGGTCCTCACCCCGCGCCTGATGGAACTCGGCAACGCCTATCTGGCCGCCCTGCGCCTGCCCGCCCTGCTCGACGCCCGCGCCGACGCGCTCGCGGACGCCCTCGACGAGTCGGTGTCGCTGGCCGTCCGCGACGGCGACGGCATCCGCTTCATCCACCAGGCGACCCGGCGCCGCGCGATGTCGCTGAGCTTCCGCATCGGCGATCTGCTGCCCGCCGAGCGCACCGCGCCGGGCCCGCTGTTCGCCACCGAGTGGACGGCCGAGGACTGGCAGCACTGGCGCACGCGGCGCGCGGCGGACCCCGGGAACCACGGCTTCCCGGCCGTACCGCCGAGACGGCGGCCCGCCGCGGACGAGGAGTTCACCCGGCGGTCGGCGCGGGCCCGGCAGGACGGCTGGGCACTGGACGACCAGTTGATCGAGCCCGGTCTGGTGGCGGTCGCCGCGCCCGTACGGGACCCCCGTACCGGCCGGATCGCCTGTGCGGCGAGCGTCGTCAGCCACACCAGCCGGCACACCGCGGCCGGCCTGCGCGACACCCTGCTGCCGCGCCTGCTGGAGGCGGTGGCGGCGATGGAGGACGACCTGCGCGCGGCGTTCCCGCCGGACCCCGTGCCGGCCCCCTCGGGGCTCGCCACCTGGACGGGCGCGTCGAAGCAGGAACTGGGCCGGGAGTTCGTCGAGTCGCTGGCGCGGGGCCTGACGGTGCTGACGGCCTTCGGCGAGGGCCGAGCGGAGCTCACGCTGTCGGAGGTGGCGAAGGCCACCGGCCTGGCCCGCGCGACCGCCCGGCGGGCACTGATCACGTACGAGCACCTGGGCCTGGTGACCCAGTCACGCGCGGGCGGCTTCCGCCTCACCCCGCAGGTCCTCTCCCTCGGCTACCCGCCCCTGTCCCGCACGTCCCTCCCGCAGATCGCGGCCCCCCATCTGGCCGCGCTCGCCGACCGGGTCCACGAGTCGACGTCCCTGGCGGTGCTGACGGCGGCCGGGGACGAGATCCAGTACACGGCACGGGTGGCGACGAGCCGGGTGATGAGCGTGAACATCACCGTCGGCACCCGCCTGCCCGCCTACGCGACCTCGATGGGCCGCGTCCTGCTGGCGGACCTCCCGCCCGCCGAACGCGCCCTCGGCACCGAACCGCCGCGCGCCCTGACACCCCGCACCGTCACGGACCCGCGGGCCCTGGCCCGCATCCTGGACGAGACCGCGGCACAGGGGTACGCCCTGGTCGACGAGGAGCTGGAGGAGGGACTGCGCTCCATCGCGGTGCCCGTGCGCGACCGCACGGGCCGCGCGGTCGCCGCTCTGAACACCGCGATGCACACCTCCCGCCACAGCCTCCGGGAATGCGTCGACGACATCGTCCCGGCCCTGCGCACCACGGCCGACGCGGTCGAATCGGACCTTCATGTGTCGGGGCGGTTCAGTGCGGTCGGGATGACCTGACGCGGCACCGCGCGGGGCGGAGCCGCCGGGCCGGCCGCCGCCCGCGGGGGCCGTGCCCGGGCGACTGCTACGGCCGCGCCGGGTCGGGACACGAGGCGGTCGACTGCGTCTTCGCCCATCCGTCCCCGAACACATGGACGTTCGTGTGGGCGGCGGAGCGCTGCGCGTCGGAGCCTTGCCCGTCCGGGCCTTGCGCGTCGACGGAAGGAGCCGCGACGGCGCCGCCCGCGGGCAGCCCGGCGGACGCCCCGCCGGCGTGGGCCACCGTGCACGCCAGCTGAAGCATGGCCGGACGGCTGAGGGGAGCGACATCGTCGGGGAGCTTCACGGAGATGCCGCCGCTGCCGGCCGTCACGCCCGGTGCGTCCGTCAGGTGCGGCAGCTCCGTGACGGCCGTCCCGGCCTCGCCGTCCGTCGGTCCGGCGAACAGCAGGCTCACGACCGCCCCGAGGTCCGCGGGATCGCCGATCTTGCGTGGGTAGGGCGTCGGAACACCGTCGCTCAGGAAGTAGAGGGAGACGGCGGACGGCACCGAGGGGGTCGGACCGGGGGCGCGCATGCCGCTCGCCGGTTCGCCG
Source organism: Streptomyces cadmiisoli (assembly GCF_003261055.1). Taxonomy (NCBI): domain Bacteria; kingdom Bacillati; phylum Actinomycetota; class Actinomycetes; order Kitasatosporales; family Streptomycetaceae; genus Streptomyces; species Streptomyces cadmiisoli. The sequence continues at coordinate 5,170,458 of NZ_CP030073.1, read as the reverse complement.
GCCTCGATGACGTCGGACGGCGGGACTCCGCACGCGGCCGGCGTGAGCGCGGCCGCGAGCCCGGCGAGCAGCGCCGTCACCCGCGAGCCCTTCACCGGGCACCCCCGGTGGAGTCGTGGTCGGCGGTCGCGCTGTCGCGGTGCAGGGGCAGTTCGACCGTGAACGCCGCTCCGCCGCCGGGACGGTTGGCGGCGCCGATACGTCCTGAGTGGAGCTGCACGTTCTCCGCCGTGATGGCCAGGCCCAGTCCGCTGCTCTCGCTCCTGGTCCGGGTGGTGCCGGCCTTGTAGAAGCGCTCGAAGATGTGCGGCATGGCGTCCTCGGCGATGCCCGGTCCGTTGTCGGTCACCTCGATGACGGCCCACGCCACGTCCGCCCGCTCCTGTCTCACGCCCAGCGTCAGCCGTACCGGCGGCGCCCCGTGCCGCAGCGCGTTGCCGACCAGATTGGCCACCACCACGTCGAGCCGGCGCGGGTCCACCCGCGTCCGCAGCACGCCCGGCCCGGGCAGCCGGGTCTCCACCCGGCCCTGCCACCCCCGAGCGGCGAGGGTGTACTGCACGAACTCGGCCAGGTCGATCTCGTCCAGGCTGAGTTCGGCCGCGCCCGCGTCGAAGCGGGAGATCTCCATCAGGTCGTTCACCAGCACGCTCAGCCGATTGGTTCCGTCGCTGATGAGCCGCAGTGCCTCTCCGGTGTCCCGGTTCAGGTGCCGCGCGTTCTCGTCCAGCACGTCGGTGACGGCCGACATCGCCGCCAGCGGTGTCCGCAGTTCATGGGAGACGTCCGCGACGAAGCGGCGCGCGCGGGCCTCCAGGCGGCGCAGCTCCGCCACCGACAGCTCCAGGGCCGCCGCCATGTGGTTGAAGGACCGTGAGAGGTCGGCCAGTTCGTCGGAACCGTCGACGACCAGCCGGACGTCGAGATGCCCCTCGGCCATCCGGCGTGTCGCCCGGCGCAGCGCCCGTACCGGACGCAGGACGCCGCTCGCGGCCAGCAGTGCCAGGACGACGGCGAGGACCAGTGCCACCAGGGTGGCGCGCTCGATGGCGCTGACCATCGCCTCGACATAGGCCTGCTCGGTGTTCTGCGGCACCACCAGGTACATCACCACCCCCGAGAGGCTGGACCCGGTGCTCCCGACGCCGCCGTACGTGACCGGCATTCCGACGACGAGGTAGGGACGCCCGCCCGCGTTCACCCGCTGGAACACCGCGGCGCGTTTCGTGTCCACGGACCGGCGCAGCTCCGGGCTGAGCTTGTCGAACTCGGCGCGCGGCGCGTAGGCACGGACGCTCCCGTACGTCGCCAGGACCCGCCATCCCTGTGACTGGTTGGCGCTGAGCACCTGCTGCACCCCGGTCTGCAGGACCTTCCGCGTGTACGCGGGGTCCGGGCCCGGGGAAATGTCGGCGGCCACGGCGTCGACGCTGGCCCGGAACTGTCGTATGACGGAGTCCTGGCTCTGCTGGAGCACGCCGTTCCGGGCCTCCCGGAAGGCGACGGCTCCGGCGCTCAGGGCACTGGCCATGGCCACCAGGACGAAGGCCACCACCAGGCGGGAGCGCAGGCCCCGCACCGGAAGCGGGAGCTTCTCCAGGACCCTCCGGAAGAATTTCTCCGGCCCGGGGCCCTGCTCGACCGTGACGGTCTCGCGCTCACGCGGACTCGTGCGCGGCCGTACGGATCTCCGGCCCCTCATGGGGAACCGAAGCGGTAGCCGAAGCCGCGTACGGTCTGGATGTACCGGGGATCCCCGCCCAGCTCACCGAGCTTGCCGCGCAGTCGCTTCACACAGGCGTCCACGAGCCGTATGTCGCCGTAGTAGCTGTGCTCCCAGACCGCTTCCAGCAACTGCTGGCGGCTGAACACCTGCCCGGGCGAGGCCGACAGGGTCAGCAGCAGCCGGAGCTCGGAGGGGGCGAGCGCGACGGGTTCACCGCGGTGGGTCACCACGAGCCCGGCCCGGTCGATGACCAGCTCGCCGTGCGCCTCCGCCCTCGGCCGGACGGCGTCGGAGACCGACGCGTCCTGCCTGCGCAGCACGGCCCGTATTCGCGCGTCGAGCACCCGGGCCTGGACGGGCTTGACGACGTAGTCGTCCGCGCCGGCCTCCAGCCCGACGACCACGTCGATGTCGTCGCCCTTGGCGGTCACCATGATGATCGGCACCTGGTCGCGGACCCTGATCCGCCGGCACACGTCGAGGCCGGACATACCGGGCAGCATCAGGTCGAGGACGACGACGTCCGGGTGGAAGGGGTGGAGCTGCTCCAACCCCTCTTCACCCGTTCCGGCGGCGAAGACGTCATGCCCCTGATGGCGCAGCCCCAACTGGACGGCCTTACGGACATCCGGGTCGTCTTCGACAATAAGGACTCGTGGCACTGCGACAGTGTAAGCAGATCGCACTCGGCCGCCGACCGGCGAAAGAGCCCTGCTCGGGGGCTGTTACACAAGGGTCACATCGGTGCGCCGCCGGGCGTGCGAGCGGGCCGGAGCGGCCGGATCCGGCGGGCGATCGCCCGTTATCGGTTCGTGATGGTTCGAACTCATGGCGATCATCTGAGATGACCAGCTTGAGTTGCCATGCATTCGGCACGACACCGGGAAAACGCATCGACCACCGGCAGCTCGGGGGCCTCCCACCGCGGTGGCCGTCACCGGCCCTCGCGCCGCCGTCGCCGTCCGCGCCGCCGGGGTGGGCGGTATCTGGTCGGCACGCTGGTGGCCGGGGGCCTGCTCGGCTCCGCCGCGTTCTTCCTGGACGGCGGCCGGAGCGACGCGTCGAGCGGCGCGCCGCACCGGCGGAGCGCGGCACCCGTCACCCCGACGCCCACTCCGACGCGCACACCCACCCCGACGCCGACGCCCACCCCGACCCCGACCCCGACCCCGACACCCACCGAGATCGACGTCCCCGCGACGGGCGCCGGCACGTTCGTCACCGCGCAGGCCGGCGGCGCGAAGGTCGGCGAGGGCCCGCGTCCACTCCGGTACGTGGTGAAGGTCGAGACGGGCCTGGACATCTCGCCGACCCGGGCGGCGAACGAGATCGCCGACATCCTCGCCTCCCCGCGCGGCTGGACCCACGACCCGGAGAACGCCTTCCAGTTGGTGAGCGCGGGACAGCCCCATGACCTCACGGTGACGATCGCGACACCGGGGACGGCGGACGCCCTGTGCTGGGCGGGCATCCAGCAGGACACCGGGGGCGAGTACAACTGCGAGGTCCCCGGCGGGGTGGTGGTCAACCTCAAGCGCTGGGTCGAGGGCTCGCCCACCTTCGACGGTCCGATCCATGAGTACCGGGCGCTGATCATCAACCATGAGATGGGGCACTTCCTGGGCCACACGCACAAGACCTGCGCGGGCCCCGGAGAGCGGGCCCCCGTCATGATGCAGCAGATCAAGGGCCTGCACGGCTGCGTCGCCAACGCCTGGCCCTACGACGAGAACGGTCGCCTCGTCATCGGGCCGCCCGCGCCGTGAACCGGCGGCGACGGGCCCTCACAAGCCTCCCGGCCGTCGCGCGAGCCGGCGCGAACGGGCGGCGACCGCCCGGCGGTTCGCACCGGGACCGGGGCCGCCTGTTACAGCTCGGTCATCATCCGGGCCAGTGGCCATCACCTGCCGACGCCACTCTCGCCTTCGACACCGGCACCCCGTGGTCGTGAAGGCCGTCGGACGCTCACGGTGCCGTGTTCCCGGTGCGCGGACGCCGTCGCCGCGGGCCGAGCCCACCGAGCCGCGCGACTTCGCCCGGCCCGGACGCACCACCCACTCCCTCGATCGAATGGAAGAGCATGTCTGGATCCCGCGCTGTTCGGAACCTTGCCGTCGCGGTGAGTCTGCTGCCGCTGCTGGCGGCCTGCGGCACGGCATCCGACTCGGCGGACGGAGGGACGGCCTCGGCCGGCGGCGGAAAGACCGCCGCCGGGTCGTCCGGGCAGCTCGACGTTCCCGCGGACGCCAGTGCGGACATCAAGGAGGACTACCTCATCCAGAACGCGTTGGCGTCCTGCATGAAGAAGCAGGGGTTCCTCTACACCCCCGTGGTCCCGGTGGATCCCGCGGACTCCTGGACCACGGGCGGGGCGGACTACGAGCTGACCCGGAAGTACCGGCAGAAGTACGGCTTCGGCATCTACGCCGACATCGTCTACCCCGACGATCCCCAGGCACGGGGCGGCGCGGTGTCCCTGGACGACGTGGCGGACACGGCCAACGGGGAGTACGTCGCCTCCCTCAGCGCCGCGCAGAAGGCCGCCTACGACAAGGCGATGGGAGTCCCGGGCCGGGAGGCGAAGGCCACCGGTGTGCTGCCGGCCGGCTGCCACCGGTCGGCCACCGAGGAGGTCTACGGCTCCGCGTCGACCCGGGAGATCGGCGCCCGGACCACGGCGCGGGACAAGGCGAACGGGCAGGCGCTCAACGGTGACCCGAAGCTGGTCGCCCTGGCACAGTCGTACGCCTCGTGCCTGAGGGGGCACGGCATCCCCGTCACGACCACGCAGCCGACCGACATCCACGAGATGGTCAAGCTCCAGGCGCTCAGGGCCGCTCCGCTCGGCGCCGACTCCGGTGATCTGAACGCCGATGGGACCCCCGCGGAAACCATCGGCAAGGACGAGGCTCTGCCGCTGCTCACCCGGGACGTCCGACTGGCGACTCAGGACCTGGAGTGCGGCCGGGAGTTCCGGGCCGCCTACTTCCCGAAGTTCTTCAAGGCCCCGACCAGCGGTGGCGGCGGTGCCGGATGAGGCGCCGCGACCGAATGAGCAGCCGGCCCCGGCAGTTGGGGATCGTCGTCGCCGGGGTGGCGCTGGTGGGATCGGGCGGCTGGTTCGCCGGATCGCAGATGCAGTCCCCGGCGGACGCGGCTGCCGCGCACCGGCCGCCGCAGGCCCAACCGGTCACCGTCGCGGTCGAGCGGCGGCCCCTGACCGCGAGTGTGATCACCCAGGGCTCGGTGGAGTACGCCTCACCGCGGAGGGTCACCCTGGCCGGGCCCGTCGGCCCGCCGGATTCCGGCTCCGGGGATTCCGGGGCCGGCGATGCCGCCGTCCAGCGGGTCACCAAGGCGCCGGTCGCCGGGGCGCGGGTGAAGGAGGGCGACGTGCTGATGCAGGTGAGCGGGCGACCGGTGCTGGTCCTGCGGGGATCCGTTCCGATGTACCGCACGCTGGGTCCCGGCGCGTCCGGGGACGACGTCGAGCAACTGGAACGGGCCCTGGGCCGGCTCGGCTTCGACCCCGGTGGATCCGACGGGACGTACGGGCAGGGGGACGCCGCGGCGGTGAGCCGCTGGTACGGGAGCGAGGGCTTTCGCGCGCAGGAGCCCTCCTTCGCGGACCGGCAGCAGCTCGGGACGCTGGAAGCGGCCGTGACCACCGCGCGTCAGGCCCTCCTCGCGGCACAGAACCCCGGCGGCGCCGAGGAATCGGGCGGCGGTGCGGGTGCGAGTGCTGGTGCGGGTGCCGGTGCCGGTGCCGGTGGGGAAGCGGAAAGGTTGCGGCTCAGGGCGGCGCAGCAGCAGTCGGACACGGCCGACGCCGCGCTCTCCGCCTTCCGGGCCGGCTACGGCACCAAGGTCCCCGCGGGTGAGATCGTCTTCCTGCCGGATCTTCCGGCCCGGTTGGACAAGGTGTCCGTGAAGACCGGTGACACCCCGTCCGGACCGGTCGGCACGGTGACCAGCTCCGAGGTGGTGGTGCAGGCCGTGGTGCCGGGCAGCGACGCCACGTTGCTCCGCGCGGGCATGACGGCGCGGGTGGAGACCCCCGACGGCGAGGAGGTCGAGGGGCGGCTGGTGGCACTCGGCGACGACGTGCCGAAGAACGACGCGGGGGACGACAAGGACGCACCGGTGGCACCGGACGGCGGCAGCGGAGGTGACGCCTCGGCTCCGGTACCGATACGGATCTCCGTCCCGTCGGGGAAGCTGACCGAGAACGCCGACGGGTCGGCGAAGGTGACCATCGAGGTGGGCGCGTCGGACGGTGACGTGCTGACCGTGCCCATCGCCGCGCTCCACACATCGGCCGACGGGCAGGCCACGGTGCGGGTCCGGCGCGGCACCACGGTGGTGCGGGTGTCCGTCGAGGCGGGTCTGTCAGCCGAGGGGCGGGTGGAGGTCACGCCGTCCGGGGACACCCTGAAGGCGGGCGATCCGGTGGTGGTGGGCCGATGACCGGCCTGCCGAGGTCCGGCGCGGCGACGTCCGCGGAGCCGGCGTCCGCCGTGCCGGCCTCCTTCGTACCGGCGTCCGCCGTGCCCGGCGCGGACACCGTCATCCGACTGGTCTCCGTCGACCGGACCTTCGGCTCCGAACCGCCGGTGCACGCCCTGCGGGACGTGAACCTGGCCGTCCGGCGCGGCGAGCACCTGTCGGTCGTCGGGCCGTCCGGTTCCGGCAAGTCGACGCTGCTCAACACCCTGGGACTGCTGGACAGCCCCACCTCGGGTTCGTACTGGCTCGACGGGGTGGAGACCAACACGCTCGGCGACCTGGAGCGCACCTCGCTGCGCGGCAGCCGGATCGGTTTCGTCTTCCAGTCCTTCCATCTGCTGCCGTACCGGACGGTGGACGAGAACGTCATGCTGGCCGAGGCGTACCGGCGGCCGCGCCCCGGGCGCGGTCGCGCCGGCCGCCGCGCGCGAGCCGAGGAGGCGCTGGACCGGGTGGGCCTGGCGCACCGGATCGGATTCCGGCCGGACCGGCTCTCCGGTGGTGAGCGGCAGCGTGCGGCGATCGCCCGGGCACTGATGAGCGAGCCCGCGCTGCTGCTCTGCGACGAGCCCACCGGCAACCTCGACAGCGAGAACACCGAGTCGGTGCTGGACCTGTTCGACCGGCTGAGCCGGCAGGGCATGACCCTGGTCGTGATCACCCACGAGGAGGCGGTCAGCGTCCGCGCCGACAGACGGGTGAGGATCAGCGACGGACGCCTCACCGAGGAGACCCGATGAGGACCCGCACACACGCCCCGAAGCCGGTGGCCGGGACGGCTCCGGCAGACCCGACGGACCCGCCGGTCGCCCACCGGAACCCCGGCGGCGGACGGCACCACGCCGCTCGCCGGGGGCGGGTACGGCGCCGTGGCGGCACCAGGGGCACGGATCGCCCCTGGATGGACGTCAGGGATCTCTGGACCGAGGCGCTGGCAGGGGTGCTCGCCCGTCCGGTGCGCTCCGCCCTGACCACCCTCGGCACGGTTCTGGGCATCACCACCCTGGTGATCACCATCGGCGTCTCGGCCACGGCGGGCAACCAGATCGTCGGCCGCTTCGACGCCCTCACCGCCACCTCGGTCACCGTGGTGGTACCCCCGCCGCCCCGGTCGGCCGACCCTGTCCCGCTCGTGGACTGGTCGGGCGTCGACGCGGTACGGCGGCTGGCCGGGGTCGACTCGGCGGCCGCGATCGCCGACTCCCAGCAGACCGCGAGCGTCCAGGTGCGCGCGAACGACGTGGTCGCTCCCGGGGACGTCACCGGCCGGACCATGGCGGTCCTCGCCGCGTCCCCCACGCTGCCCGCCGCGGTACGCGGCCGGATGACCGCCGGGCGCTTCTTCGACGAGGGGGACATCACCCGGCACGAACGCGTGGCGGTACTCGGCGACCAGGCCGCCCGCCTCCTCGGCATCAACTCCGTACAGAACTCCCCCGCGGTCTTCCTGAGGGGCCAGTCCTACACGGTGATCGGGATTCTCGGCGGAGCCGAACGGGAACAGCAGATCTCCACCGCCGTGATCCTGCCGCCGACGACGGCCACGGACCAACTGGGCCTCGGAGCGGTGACCCGGGTACTGATCAACACCGCGCTCGGCGCGGCGCAGCAGGTCGCCCGCCAGGCGCCGATCGCGCTGGCCCCCGGAGCCGAGGACGCCCTCACCGTCACGGCCCCGCCCGACCTGACCAAGGCCCGCAAGGGAGTGCAGGGCGACGTCAACGGCCTGTTCCTGGTGCTCGGGCTGGTCTCCCTCGTGGTCGGGGCCATCGGCATCGCCAACGTGACGCTGGTGACGGTCATGGAGCGGATCGGCGAGATCGGACTGCGCCGCGCCCTCGGCGCCTCGCGGCGACAGGTCGCCGGCCAGTTCCTGGTGGAGTCGACGACCATCGGACTGCTCGGCGGCGTCGTCGGCGCCGTCCTGGGCATGGTCGTCGTGGTCGCCGTCTCCGCCGTCAAGGACTGGACCCCGGTCCTTGACGTCCGCCTCGCCCTGGGAGCCCCCGTCGCCGGAGCCCTCGTCGGCCTCCTGGCCGGCCTCTACCCGTCCCTGCGAGCCGCCCACATGGAGCCGGTGGACGCGCTGCGCTCCTGAAGACCTTCATCAAGGCGGCCCATGGCCGCCCCTCGGCGTGCTGCCGCAACCGCTAGACTGTGCGCGGTGCACCACTCCGGTGGGGCGCCCTGTGGATGTCTGGGGACCACAGGGGTCGAGATCCGTCCGATGTGGGCGGATTTCCAACACCTTCACCCAAACATCCCCGCCTTCGTAGCTCAGGGGATAGAGCACCGCTCTCCTAAAGCGGGTGTCGCAGGTTCGAATCCTGCCGGGGGCACGGACAAAAGGGCCAGTTCAGGAGAGGTTTTCTTCCGGGCTGGCCCTTCGTTGTCGGCTGCCGTCGGCGGGGTTCGGGCCCCGATCGCGCCGGATACGGAGGTCAGCCACGGCCGGCGAAAGGGATCGGCGGTCGAGTTTCGGCCCGCGAGATCTCGAAAGCCCAGGTCAGTGGCATGACGTGGTTGTCGCCGACGAGATCTGTGCCGACGGCCACAGCGAACAGGACACACCTGGGCTCATAATGAGGCCAATGACAAAGCCTGCTGCACCGAAGCGTCATTTGCCTACCAGCCCCTTCAAGGCCCCGGTCACACCGGCACCCAAGCACTTCGCCGTGGGCGACCAGGTCACTCACGATGTGTACGGACTCGGCCGGGTGACCGGCATCGAGGACGGAATCGCGGCGCTCGTGGATTTCGGCGCGACGCGTATGCGGATCCTGAGCCCGTACGCCAAGATGACCAAGCTGTAGGACCGCTGTGCCCGGTCACGGCACGCCAGGCCCCTTCGGGGACCTGTAACGAAAGGCAGACCTCTCATCGAACTGACGTCGCTGTTCTCCGCCCTGGAAGGGCGACCCCGCCGCTCCACTCCGGCATCGCCGCCTCCGGCGACGAACCCCTTCCAGGCCCCGGACTTCGGAGAAGACGAGATCTTCCTGGCCGAAGAAGCAGAAGAGCCCACCCCGGGCACGCGTACGACGCGGTCCAAGGCTGCCTGATCAACCGGCCGCCCAGCGGCGGGCCGGACACGTAGAGGGGCCCCGGGGATTCCCGGGTCCGGCGGTCACACCCCGGACCCCGGTACCCCCCACACCCGGCCGCCCTCTCACCCGCCCGCCTTCGCGATGATCCGGTTCATCTCCTCCTTGCCGAAAGCGCGCAGGGTCGTGGTGCGGACATTGCCCACGCCGCCGAGTTGCAGAAGGACCGCGGTGGCGGTCTCTTCGTCGGGGGCCTCGACGACGGCCACGAGGTCGTACGGACCGACGGTCCAGTAGATGTCGACGACCTCCGCCCCGAGCTTGTGGGCCGCGGCGGCGAAGCTGTCGGCGCGCGCCGCCGTGTCCTTGTAGTTGCGGACGCCCTGATCGGTCCAGTTCAGCAGCGCGACATAGGTCGCCATGGTCTTCTCACCTTCGGCAGACGGGCACGATCTCGAGGTAAATCCTGGGCACGGACTCCGCCGGGCGCATGCCGTTCGCATCCGAACGAGGGTCGCGCCCGGTCCCGGACGCCTCCGAACGGGGGTCGCCTCCGCGCGTCGCCCGGGCCGCCCGACCCCGCGCCGGGCGCCGGCCGGCATGACGTATCCTCACGCCACCTGCCGTGCCTGCGACCAGGGGGGATCCCACCGGGATCTGTGGTCGGGGCCGGCCCGACCATTTGGGGATTCATGCGTTCAGCGACCTTGGGTGCCGTCACGACCGGTGCCCTCGCCCTGTGCGGCTCCTTGCTCGCCGTACCCTCCGCACACGCGGCGGAGACCGGTGTAGAGATCAAGAAAGTGTCCGTGAACGGCGGCAAGTCCATCGTCTTCGGCACCTCCCGGACGGAGTCGTTCACCATCTCGGTGACCGCCTCCGACGACTCGGGGATCAAGAACGGCGGCTTCCTCCAGATCGAGCGGGAGAAGGGGGACGAGTACTGGACGTACCACGGCGCCCCCAGCTGCACCGCCAGCAACTCCACCACGTCCACCTGCAAGCTCCACGTCGAGCTCGAACGGGACATCGACCTGCCGCGCAACGCTCTCGCGGGGCCCTGGGACGTCTACGTCCAGCTGGAGTCGAAGGACGGCGACTACTACGGGGACGTCTACGGCACCCACCCCGTGAAGCGGCGCTCCACGCTGAGCGTCAACGCCTCGCCCGAGCCGGTCGTGAAGGGCAGGACCATCACGGTCACCGGCAAGCTGGCCCGGGCGAACTGGGACAAGTACGTCTACGCCGGCTACACCTCGCAGTCCGTACGGCTTCAGTTCCGCGCCAAGAACAGCAGCGCCTACACCACGGTCAAGACCGTGACGAGCGACGCGAAGGGCAACCTGAGGGCCGACGTGAAGGCCGCCGCCGACGGTTACTGGCGCTGGAGCTTCGCCGGCACCAGCACGACCGCGGCGCTGAAGGCCAAGGGCGACTTCGTCGACGTGCGCTGACACCGGCGGGCGGCATCCGGCGGAAGCGTCGCCGTACGGGCCGGCCCGGGAGGTCTCCCCTCCCGGGCCGGCCCTTCGCCGTGTCAGATGCCCCTGCCCGGCGGTGGATCGGGGTTCCGACGAGTGAATCCCGCCGGAAGGCGCATGGCCGTCGAGGACGGGCGGGAAGGGCATTCGGGACACCGGACGAACGCTGGGCAGGGAGCACCCCCATGGCGAAGTTCCTCATCCAGGCCACCTACACGCCCGAGGGCACCAAAGGGCTGCTCGGGGAGGGGGCGAGTGGCCGCCGGGCCGCCGTCGAGCAGGTCGTCGGGGACCTCGGCGGAACGGTCGAGGCGATGTACTTCGCTTTCGGGGCCGACGACATCGTGATCATCCTCGACTTCCCCGACGCGGTCTCCATGGCCGCCGTGTCTCTCGGCGTCAAGGCCAGCGGCGCCCTGAACACGCGGGCCACCCCGCTGCTGACCGTCGACGAGATCGACGAGGCCGCGCGCCGGCAGGTCGCGTTCCGCGCCCCCGGCGCCTAGACCGCGGGGCCGGGAGGGGGACTCGTGGGCGGGCGCTCGGTCAGGTTTCTGACGGATCATCGTCACTGAGGATCGTCACTGAAGAGGGGGCTCGGGACCATGGGCGGAAGCGTCACGGCGGTCAGCAGCAACGGGGAGTACTCGTTCACCAAGCCGAACCGGGAGAGCATCACGCTGCTCGCCGGGCTGGGCGTGGAGGGGGATGTGCACGCCGGGGTGACGGTCAAGCACCGGTCGCGCGTCGCGCAGGATCCCACCCAGCCGAATCTGCGGCAGGTCCATCTCATCCACGAGGAGTTGTTCGCCGAGGTGGGTGACGCGGGGTTCGAGGTGGGGCCGGGTCGTCTCGGCGAGAACATCACCACGCGCGACATCGATCTGCTCGGCCTGCCCGTCGGCGCGTTGCTGCGCATCGGGGACGACGCGGTGGTGGAGGTGACCGGTCTGCGCAACCCGTGCGTGCAGATCGACGCGTTCCAGCACGGTCTGCTGAAGGAGGTCGTCGGCCGCGACGAGGCGGGCGGGCTGGTGCGCAGGGCCGGGATCATGAGCGTGGTGAGGACGGGCGGTGTGGTGCGACCGGGCGACACGATCGAGGTCGAGCTACCGGCCGGCCCGCACCGGCCACTGGACCGCGTCTGACCGCCACCGGACCACGTCCGACGGACACCGGCCCGGCAGGCGTCCGACCGACCGCCGGACCGGATCCGACCAGCCGCCGGACCGGCCGTCGCGTCCCACCGACCGCCGCATCGCGTCCGACCGGTCACCGGCCCGCGTCCGACCGGCCGTCGCGTGGGTCAGAGGCCGCGCGGCCAGTCGTCCGGTGCCGCCGCCGGAGGCTCTCCCACGCTGAGGCGGCGGTAGGCGATCCGGGCATGGATCAGGCGGGCCAGCGCCGTGCCGAAGAGGGTCGCCGCGCACAGGCAGCCGAGCCAGAGGGTGTCGCGGTGGCCGGCCCACGTGAGGGTGCCCACGGGCGGAATGGCGAAGCCGTTGAGGAACAGCCAGCACAGTACGGCCGTACCCGGGGCCGCGGTGAAGCGGGAGCACAGGCCCAGCCCTCCGGCCAGTACGGACAGCGCGGCCAGGGCGAGCCCGGGGCGGTCCGTGCCCACCAGCGCGCTGTGCAGGGCGACCAGGGTCATCGCCCCGCCGAATGCCGTGGCCCACACCAGTGGAGTGGCGACGGGCGCGGGCACGGGCCGGGCGCCGGCCCTGAGGGACACCCACTCGATCATGCTCCCTGCCTCCCTCCGGTCCTCCCCCTGCCCGAGGGGCGCCGGCCACCACGGCGGCGTGGACCCTGGGCATGGATTGTCCCACTGGGTGGACCCCCTCCGAACAGGCGGCCGCCGGACGGATTTCAGCGGCGGGGCGGGCGGCGGCGGGCCCGCGCCCGGTGCGGATCGAACAGCTGCGCGGCGATACCGGCCAGGACCAGGCCGGTGGCTATGAGCAGGCCGTCGGGCAGGAACACACCGGTGATCAGTACGGCCACGGCGACCGCCAGCGCCCACCAGGCGCCCGTGCGGCGGTACTCACGGGGCCGGGAGGGGCGTCCGGCACGCATCGCCCGGGCGAACCGGGGATCGTCGCGCTCGAACCCTGCTTCCAGTGCGACCAAGCGCTCGTCGTCGGGCTGGGACATGCCGTCTCCTTTCCGGAACACGTTCTGCCCTGTACTCGGGGCCGATGAGGAGTGCGGTGGGTGCGGCGGAGGCGGTGCGAACGGGTGGGGACGGTGGGGACGGTGGGGCGGGAGATGCCGTGGCGGGCGGCACCGAGGCCGTGCACGGCCCGCCCACCGGTCAGCCGGTACCACGTCGTCCATGCCAAGACACCCCCGTCCGGAGGTTCCGACCGGATTCCAGCCTGTCGCGCTCCGCTGCCCCCCGGCCATCAGGCCCACGCTGCATTCCTGCCCGCACCAGACCCCCACGAACGCCGTCGCGCCGAGTCTGCACGAGTTGCACATGGGTGCCGCCACGGATGGCAGCCGGTCCCGGCAGCGGCCACGCTGAATCCTGGAGGCCCGTCGCGGTGCGCAGGCGCCCGCCGCTGCCCGGCGGGGCCGTGACGAAGCGTGCCGAAGAGGCCCGGGTCGAGGATCGAGGAGGCGACGCGCGGTGCCGTTGTTCTGGCGGATATTCCTGCTGAACGCCGTCGTGCTGGTCACGGCCGCCGCACTGCTGCTGGGCCCGGTCACCGTCTCCACCCCCGTGCTGCTCACCGAGGCCGCGGTCCTCACCGGCGGTCTGGCCGCCATGCTCATCGCCAACGCCCTGCTGCTCCGCGTGGGCCTGGCCCCGCTCCAGCGCCTCACCCGCGCGATGACCACGACCGACCTGCTCCGCCCCGGCCGGCGCCTCGCGGTCGACAGCCAGGGGGAGATCGCCGAGCTGATCGCGACGTTCAACGCCATGCTCGACCGGCTGGAGCACGAACGGGCCACCAGCAGTGCCCGCGCCCTGTCCGCGCAGGAGGCCGAACGCCGCCGCATCGCGCAGGAACTCCACGACGAGGTGGGCCAGACCCTGACGGCCGTCCTGCTCGAACTCAAGCGGGTCGCCGACCACGCGCCGCCCGAGATGCGCGGCGAACTGCATCAGGTCCAGGAGACCACCCGGGTCAGCCTGGACGAGATCCGTCGCATCGCACGCCGGCTGCGCCCCGGCGTCCTGGACGAACTCGGGCTGGCGAAGGCGCTCAGGGCCCTCACCACGGAGTTCACCAGTCCCGGCCTGTCCGTGCAGCACCGGCTCGACGCGGAACTGCCGCCGCTCGGCCACGACGCCGAACTCGTCCTCTACCGCGTCGCCCAGGAAGGGCTCACCAACACGGTCCGCCACTCACGCGCCCGGCACGCCGAACTCGCCCTCAGGCGCACCCCGGCCGGGGTGGGGCTGCTCATCCGCGACGACGGCCGGGGCATCGGCGACGCACCCGAAGGAGCCGGCATCCGCGGTATGCGCGAGCGTGCCCTGCTCATCGGCGCCGACCTCACGCTGGGCCCCGGCCCGCGCGGCGGCACCGAGATCTCCCTCGACGTCCCTGTCCCCGACCGGAACGGCTGACATGCGAGAACCGCAGCCCACCCGCATCCTGCTCGCCGACGACCACGCCCTCGTACGGCGCGGTGTCCGCCTCATCCTCGACGGCGAGCCCGACCTCACCGTGGTCGCCGAGGCCGACGACGGCGCCGAGGCGGTGGCGCAGGCCCGCGAACTCCGCCCCGACCTGGCGATCCTCGACATCGCGATGCCCCGGCTGACCGGGCTCCAGGCGGCCCGCGAACTCTCCCGCACCCTGCCGGACCTGCGCATCCTGATCCTGACGATGTACGACAACGAGCAGTACTTCTTCGAGGCCCTGAGCGCCGGCGCCTCCGGCTACGTGCTGAAGTCCGTCGCCGACCGCGACCTCGTGGAGGCGTGCCGCGCCACGATGCGCGGTGAGCCGTTCCTGTACCCCGGCGCGGTCAACGCCCTGATCCGCAACTACCTGGACCGCATGCGGGAGGGCCGCGCGCTGCCCGCCCGGGCGATCACCGACCGCGAGGAGGAGATCCTCAAGCTCGTCGCGGAGGGGCACACCTCGCAGGACATCGCCGACATGCTGGTGATCAGCCCGAAGACGGTGGAGCGCCATCGGGCGAACCTGCTGCAGAAACTCGGCCTGAAGGACCGTCTGGAACTGACCCGTTACGCCATCCGCGTCGGCCTGATCGAGCCCTGACGCGGGGCCGCTCGCCGCCCCGCCCTCACACTCCCGGCCGGAAGAGGCCGGAGTCCGCGGGTTCGGGGGCGGCGTCGGCGGGGGCCGGCTCGGACGGCGGCGCGGGGGCGGACCTTCCGGGGCGGCGCAGGAACGCGTTCACCGACACCAGGGCGCGGGCCAGCAGTTCGGCGCGTCCGGCGACCACGGGCCCCAGGACGGCGAGGACGAGGACGTATCCGGCGATGAACGGCGCGAGCCGCTCGTCGAGTCCGGCGCTGGTGGCCATCGCGGCGAGGATCAGCGCGAACTCCCCGCGGGCGACCAGGGTGGTGGCGATGTCCGCGGCGCGGTCCGGGCCGTAGCCGTACAGCCTGGCGACGAGGAGTCCCGCGACGACGTTCATGACGACGGTCACGGCGGCGGCAGCGGCGACCGGCCCGGCGACGGCGGCGACGACACCGGGGTCGATGGCAAGTCCGAAGGCGAAGAAGAAGATCGCGGCGAACGCGTCGCGCAGGGGATGGACGAGCCGGCGTATCCGCGGACCCGACGGGGTGCCGGCCAGGATGAGCCCGATCATGAAGGCGCCGATGGCGTCGGCGACGCCGAGGACCTCCGAGACACCGGCGACGAAGACGGCCGCCCCGAGGAAGCTGATCACCAGGAGTTCGTTGTCGCGGACCTGGACGAGCCGTCCGATCAGCCGGGTGCCGTAGCGGGCCGCGGCGGCCAGCACCAGCAGGAACCCGAACGCCTTGCCCGCCTGGAGGACCATGTCCGTCACGCCCTGGGCGCCGCTGATGACCGGCTGGAGCGCCGCGAGGTACAGGGCGAGGAAGATGTCCTCCACCACGATGACGCCCAGGATCAGCCGCGTCTCGGGGCGCCCGATCCGGCCCAGGTCGATGAGGATCTTGGTGACGATCGCGGACGAGGAGATGCCGAGGACACCGGCCATCACCAGCGCTTCGCGGGCGCCCCACCCGAGGGCGAACCCGAATCCCAGCCCCGCGCCGACGTTGAGCAGCAGATAGATGCCGCCCGCCGCCAGGAGCCGTCTGCCGCCTTTCCTGAGGTCGTCGAGGTGGAACTCCAGACCCAGGTAGAACAGCAGCAGCACGAGCCCGAGCGCCGAGAGCATCTCGAAGTCGTGCGAGTCCTCGACCAGGACGGGGCCCGGGGTGTGGGGTCCGAGGAGGATGCCGGCGAGCATGAACAAGGGGATGGTCGGCAGTCCGATCCTGCCGCCCAGCCGGGCGAGGAACGCGGCGGCCAGGAAGGCACCGCCCATGGCGAGCAACGTGTCAGCGTGTCCCACGGGTCACCACCTTCGGCCGTGCGAAAGGCCGGGGACGCTTCACATGACGGGGGTGGATACAGGTCCTCCTCGAGGAACGAAGCCGGGCGGGTCCATTCCACGCTCGCACGGCCACCGACGGCGTCACCATCGGTGCCGTCCCTCATTTCCGCAGGTGGCCGACACCCATGGCCGCCGTCCGGGCGGACGCGACGAGCGTGCGGTCAGGCCGCGCGGACCCGCTCGCGGAGCCCGGCGCTCAGCCCGGCCGTGACCGCCAGCGACGCCCCCGCCATGACGGTCATCGCCACGGCGGGCGAGGTGAGTTGGGCCACCGCGCCCGCCAGCGCGGCGCCGACGCCCTGCATCGTGAGCATCCCGGCGGAGTGCAGCCCGAGGGCCTGACCGGAGAGTGCGCCGGGGGTGAGCGCCATCAGGCGTTCCTGCTGGACCAGGCTCGCCCCGAAGCCGACCGACGCCACGCCCACCAGGGCCGCGGCCAGGAGCGGCGCGGGGCGCAGCAAGAACAGGACGTACGGCGCGGCCAGGAGCACCAGCAGCGGGACGCCCAGGGCCGCTCTGCGTCCGGGCGGGACGAGGCGGCCGACCGTCAGGTCGCCCACCAGCATGCCCAGGGCGGCGCAGGCGAACAGCGGGCCGGCGGACCTCGGGGCGTAGGCGACGAAGAGGGACTCGCAGCCGACGATCAGACCGTTGGGCAGCCACAGGGCGAGATAGAGGTGGCGGCGGGGCGGGGCCGACCACAGCAGGGCGTTCGTACGCCAGGTCTCGGCCACCGACGGACGGCCGGCCGCGCGCGGCCGGCGGCGCGACAGGCCGAGGCGGACGGTCGCCGCGGCGGCGGTGTACAGCAGGGCCGACAGCAGCAGGGCGGCGCGCGGCGGCAGGAGGGTGAGCAGGGCGCCGCCGGTCGCGTAGCCGGCGATCTGCATGATCCCGCTCATCATGTTGAAGACCGACCGGCCCAGCAGATAGCCGTCCTTGGACAGGATGTCCGTCAGCAGGCCCCAGCGCACTCCCCCGCCGAGCGAGGCGATCAGACCCTGGGCGAGGAGGACCGGGAGGACGGCCCACAGCGGCAGGGCGGGCAGCGCCAGCACCGCCGTCCCGGCCGCGAAGGCGAGAGCGATGCCGGCCAGCGCCGCCCTCGAGGCGAGGCGGTCGGCCCAGGACAGGAACAGGGTCGCACCGAGCACCTGGGCCAGTGACGGTCCGAACATGCTCACCGCCGACAGCAGAGGTGACCGGGTCTCCTCGTACACCAGCGTGCCGAGTGCCAGGCCGCCGATGGTCTGGGCGGCGATCTGGGCGGAGGAGGAGACGAAGAGCGGAGTGAACTCCGGGGTGCGGACGAGGTCCCTGTAGCTGCGCATGCGCCGGAGTCTCCGGCGGGCCGGGGCCCGGTCGTTATTGTTTCGCACAGGTGCGAAAGGCAGCGGCGCGACGGGGTGGTGGCGCGATGGGATGGTGGCAGGTCAACGCCGACACACTGGCCGGCAGCCGCTTCCTGGTGTCCGCGTTCGCCGAGACCTTCGCGAGCCTGAAGCTGCTGCACGCGGGCGTGGGCGGCCACCCGGGCGAACGGGCCTGGCTGGACGCGCATCTGCCCGGATACCGCGAGCGGCTGGCCGCGGACCCCGTGACCGCGCAGCTCGTCCGGGCCGGGCTGGGGCGGGACTGGATCGCCGACTTCCTCACCCCGACGCCACGGGCCGGGGAGGGTTTCCAGGAGGCGCTCGACCGGGTGCGCGCGGTCGGCGCGCACCGGGCGCGCGCCCAGCTGCGCATGTCGCTGGGCGGCCCGCTGCCCGCGGACCTGGAACGGGACGACCTGCCCGACCGGGCGGCCGGGCTCCTGGAGTACGTGTGGACGGCGGCCGTCGGGCCGTACTGGGACCGGCGGCGCCGGGTCCTGGAGGCCGATGTCGTCGCCCGGACGGCGCAGGTCGCCCGGGGCGGCTGGGCGGCCGTGCTGGACGCGCTGCGGCCGGGACGGACCCGATGGCTCGGCGGCAGCCGGCTCCAGGTCAATCTGCACGAGTACCCGCCGCGTGAGATCTCCGGCGCCGAGCTGCTGTTCGTGCCGGTCACCCCGCAGACCGGCTGGGTGTCCTGGGAGGAGCCCGGCCGGGAGCGGTACGCCGTCGTGTACCCGTGTGCGGGCGCCCTCGCCGGCGACCGGGACCGGGCGGCCGTGCCGGCCGGCCTGGGCGCGCTGCTCGGGCGGTCCCGGGCCGAGGTGCTGGTGCTGCTGGCCTCGCCGATGAGCACCACTCAGCTGGTCGGGGTGACCGGGCAGGGCCTCGGTTCGGTGGGGCGGCATCTGCGGGTGCTGCTGGACGCGGGACTGGTGGAGCGGCGGCGCGCGGGCCGGTCGGTGTGGTACTCGCGGACGGCGGCGGGTGAGGTGCTCGCGGAGGCCGGGAGCGGGGACGCCGTCGGGCGCGGCTAGCATCCGCCCATGACGACGAATGAAACCGCCGGTTCCGTCGGCTCCGTCCTGGACATCGGTATCGACGCCCTCCAGGGCGGTCCCGCCGACCTCGCGCAGTACGCCGACAAGGTCGTGCTCGTGGTGAACGTGGCCTCCAAGTGCGGGCTGACCCCGCAGTACGCGGGCCTGGAGCTCCTCCACGAGCGCTATGCCGCCCAGGGCTTCACCGTCCTCGGCGTGCCGTGCAACCAGTTCATGGGCCAGGAGCCCGGCTCCGCCGAGGAGATCGCCGAGTTCTGCTCGGCGACGTACGGCGTGACCTTCCCGATGACCGAGAAGGTGGAGGTGAACGGCGAGGGCCGGCATCCGCTGTACGACCGCCTGGTCGGCTTCGCCGACGACGAGGGGCACAGCGGAGACATCCGCTGGAACTTCGAGAAGTTCCTGATCGGGCGGGACGGCACCGTCGTCGCCCGGTTCTCGCCGCGGACCGAGCCGGACTCGGCCGAGATCGTCGCGGCGATCGAGGGCCGACTGGCCGGTTGACCTTCCCCCTGGGGCAGACCCGAGTGTCCTGTGTCACCGGGCGGCAGTCGCCCGGTGACGGAGGATGGCATCGTGACCGAACCCGCCGACGACGAACTGCTCACCATCGGGGCGTTCGCCGCGCGGGCCCGGCTGTCGGCCAAGGCCCTGCGGTTGTACGACCGGCTCGGCCTGCTGACCCCGGCCCGGGTGGACGAGATCAGCGGCTACCGCCAGTACCGTGCCGGCCAGGTGGAACGCGCCCGGCTGGTGGCGCTGCTGCGCCGGCTGGACATGCCGCTCGCGCGGATCGCCGAGGTGGTCGACGCGGACGGGCCCGACGCGGCGGATCTGCTCGCCGCGTACTGGGCGGACGTCGAGGCGCGGCTGGCGGGACAGCGGACGCTCGCCGACTACCTCCGTGGACGGCTGTCGGGGAGGAGTTCCGAGATGTACGGAAAATTCGTGGTCGAGACGGTGGACGTGCCCGAGCGGGTGGTCATCACCGAGACCCGGCACACGCTGGCGGACGAGCTGCCGGCGTGGATCGGGGCGTCGATCGGCCGGTTGGAGGCGGCGGCCCGGGAGTGCGGCGGGGTGACGGCGGCACCGTTCGTCGTCTACCACTCCGAGGTGTCGATGGAGAGCGACGGTCCGGCGGAGTCGTGCGTGCCGGTCGCCGACGAGGCGGCGGCCCGGGCGTGGGTGGCCGAGCACGGGCGGACGTGGGAGACCGGGGTGCGGGTCGAGCCCGCCCGGCGGCTCGCCTACACGCGGATCACCAAGGCGCAGGTGGCGCACCCGCAGATCCTGGCCGCCTTCGAGGCGGTGGAGGAGTGGATGAGGGCCCGGGGGCTGTCGTACGGCGGTCCGTGCCGGGAGGTGTACTTCGCGGACTGGGATGCGGCCGGGGCCGGGGATCCGGTGTGCGACGTGGCCTTTCCGGTGGTGTGAGCCGTCCGCGGGAGCGGGAGTCCGTGGAATGAGCCGAGCCCCCTCGGCAAGGACGGCGAACTGGTCGAGAGGGCTCTTTCGATGGTGCTCTGAAGTTGTCGGGCGTGGTCAGAGGGGGCCTCCCCCTTACGCCTTGACCGATGCCACGAAGGCGTTCCACGCGCCGGCGGGGAAGGCCAGGACGGGACCCTCCGGGACCTTGGAGTCCCGGACGGCCATTGCGGACAGGACAGGGGACTTGATCTCGACGCACGCGCCATTGCCCTGGGAGTACGAGGACTTGACCCACGCGTCCGTCGCGCCCTGCTTGATTGCCATTTTCGCTCCGGTAAGCAGTTGCTGAGTTGCTGTGATTGCGCCAACGTTCTTGCTTGATGGCGTGATCGACGCTACTCGCCAACATCGCTGTGCGGAGCGGCCGTTCACTCGACCGGATGGCATATTCCGGCGAGGCCTTCCGTCCGGGGCGGGGGAAGGTGTACCGTTCCGCCGCCCGTGTCGGGAACCGGCTCAGCGGGCGTAGCTCTTGGCCACATCCGAGAGGAATTCCCGGGTTTGGTCCACATTCAGCGCCTGTGCCCGCAGATGCTCGTACATCACGCTGTACTTCTGAACATCCTGCGGTTTCTCCAGATAAAGGTCGCTGGTGACGCCCTCGATGTAGACCACGCTCGAATCCGCGGCGTCCGGGAACTCCAGAATCGCGTACTGGCCGCTCACCCCGGGGTGCGCGCCCATCGAGAACGGGATCAACTGCACGGTCACGTGCGGCAGCTGGGACATCTCCAGCAGGTGTTCCAGCTGCTCGATCATCACCTGCCGGTTGCCGACCTCACGCCGTACGGCGGCCTCGTCCAGCACCGCCCACAGGCGAAGCGGGGTGTCCTCGGCGGCAATACGCTCCTGCCGCCGCAGCCGCACCTGGACGCGTTTGTCGATGTCGGTCGCGGTCGCCTCGGGCAGGGCGCCCTGGATGAGCGCCTCGGCGTACTGGCGGGTCTGCAACAGACCGGGGACGACCTGGGGGTCGTACACGCGCAGGCTCGCCGCGTCCGTCTCCAGGCCGATGTAGACGCTGTACGGGATGTCGCCGAACGAGTGCCACCAGCCCTGCTGGCGGGAGTCCTTGGCCATCTGCATCAGCGAGTCGACGATCCGGTGGTCCTCCACCTCGTAGACCCCGCACAGATCGCGCACGTCGCGCTGGCTGATGCTGCGGCGGCCGTTCTCCAGCCGGCTGATCTTCGACTGCGACACCAGCAGCCGCTCCGCCACCTCTTCGGCCGTCATGCCCTTGAGCTCGCGGAGCCTGCGGAGCTCCTGGCCCAGCCGGCGTCGCCTGACAGTGGGATTGACATTGGACGCCACGGGACGTGCACCTCCGGCTGCGTGCCTCGAACTCTGCCACTTTGCGTATCTGCTGCTGAGCAGATTGCCACCAAGGTGCTTCTTACCGCTGGGAAACTGCGGATATGCGGCAGGTACGCGTCGCGTCGAACGCACACATGCGTCCGCGCGGGGTGGCGGGACCGTCCTCGTCCGAAGGACGGGTCCCGCCACCCCGCGCGGACCGCTGCGGCTCCCGAACCGGGTCCGTTCGGCCCTCTTCCGCGGCTCGGTGTCACGCGGCGGTGCGTGGTGCGGACATGCTGCGTGCTGTGCTGCGGTGGTACTGCCGTCGTGGTGCGATGCCGTGGGACTGCGGCTCAGTGAGCCACGACACGCGCCATCGATCCACGACGCGGCTGCACGGGGACACCCCGGGCGGGCTCCGTCGCGGACCTGGGTCCGGCGGCCGGGCGGCCGGGCGCCGCCGGGCTACGGCGCGGCTGGGCGGCCACACCGTTCTGAACGTCCATCACGGCGTGCGCCACGAGGCCGCCCATCGGGTCGTGCCTGATCAGGTCCCGCAGCCGGGAGCGGGACGAGCGTCCCTCGTTGCCCGGATACAGGTGCTTGCCGAGGCCGACCGCGTGAGCGAGCGCGGCGAGCGCCGCGGTCCGCGGGTCCGGTGGTACACCGGTGCGGATCGCGGAGTCCAGCCGGGCCCTGATCTCCCGGCTGATCGCCGTTTCCGTCGCCTGGTAGCGAGTCGTCGGCAGCACCCCGCACATCTGGCCCGCCACGGCATGCACCATGCCGCACCGCTCCAGATGCGAGAGGTAGGTCTGGCGGAGCCCGAGACGCGGCCCGCCGATCCAGTGAACGGCCCGTACCGGAGCGCCACGCCTGCGCAGCAACTCCAACGCGCTGTCCAGGGTCGGATCTCCAGTCGGCCGTGGGGACACCACGGCGATACGATCCCCGTCTGGGGCTATCCGTCCGGCCAGCGCCAGCTCCACTAGCTGTGCTCCGGCCAGACCAAGGTCGAGCGACTGCGGCTGTGCAGTGGTACCCGTGGTCGGGTCCAGTGCCAGCAGCAGAAGCTCCTCCGGAAGTGTTCTGCGGCTCCTGCCCATCCATGCCTCCCCGCGTGGATGAATGACAGGGTGACCCCTCTCACATTGGTCTGTCGAGGGTGCGTGACCGGTTCGTAGTGGAACCAGTAGGTATGTCGTTCTCGTCTACCTCAGGGGTCAAGCCCACACACAGGACACTGATACACGGTTCGGACAGCGCTGTGGAACGGTTTGCCAGGCGGTCGTTTCCACGGTTTGGGGTAGGCGCACGGATAACGTGCGGCGCATGGAGGAGGCATCGGTGGCGGGCGAGTCCCCCGACAGGTCGAAGCAGCGCGAGTCGTCGGAAGAACCGACGTCGGGGAGCGCGGGTCCGGTTCCCGAGGCCCGCAAGGGCGCACCCAGTGATCCCCGGCTCGCCGTGGCACGGGAGTCCGCGCCGGACACCGGCGCACGCGCCGACACGGCGACGCAGGTGCTCTCCGTACGGGACCGCTCCGCGCGGCCCGCGGAGGCCGAGGAGTCCGAGGGATCCGCGGAGGCCGAACGTTCCGAAGAAGTGAGCGATTCCGCCGGGACGGAGGCCGGGGCCGAGCGGGGCGGCGGGACCGAGACGGTGGGTGACGACCGCCTGCGGGCGGCCGTCGCCGCATGGGTGACCTCGGCGGGCCCGCGGGACGGCGCGGACGCCACCGCCGAGGAGGACGGCGGCGACACGGACGGCGAGGACGGCACCGGGAACGGGCGGTCCGACGCCTCGGACGCCGGGGCGCGGAACGACGCCGGCGGCGACGGCGACGGCGGCACGGACGGCGAGGCGGCGGACGACACCGACGCCGACGCCGACGCGGGAAGCGACGCCGGGGGCGAGGAGGCCGCCGCGCGGGCGCAGGGGGCCTCCGAGGCCAAGGCCGGTGCCGCCGACAAGGGCGGGGATGACGCGGAGCCCACCGCCCCCGCCGCCACCAAGCCCGAAGCGACCGCGAAGGCTGAAGGCGGCGCGAAGTCCGAAAGCGGCGCGAAGTCCGAAGAGGCGCAGAAGTCCGAGGGCACCGCGAAGGCCGGGGAAGCCCGGAAGTCCGGACAGTCCGCGAAGTCCGGGAAGGCCGAAGAGGCCGGGAAGTCCGGACAGTTCGGAGCGGCCGGGAAGGCCGAAGAGGCCGAGACGCGTGACGGCGCCGCCAGGCCCGAAGAAGCCCCGAAGGCCGACGGCACCGCGAAGGCCGAAAGCGGCGCAAAGCCCGAAGAAGCCCCGAAGGCCGGACAGTTCGCAGGGTCCGGGAAGGCCGAAGAGGGCGCGACCTCCGAGGAGCGCGGGACGCCCGAAAAGGGCCGGGCCTCCGACGAGGGCGGCGCGGGCGCGAAGTCCGACGCGGCCGAGGGTGAGTCCGGCGACGACTCCGCCGGGGCCGGCGCGACGGACGACGCCGAGGACGGCGACCGGCCCGGCACCGGCACCGGAGGCGGCGCGCCGAAGGGCGGCGGCCCCGGCGCCCGGGGCGGCGACACGGACGACGCCGAGCCCCGCGGCAAGGCCGTCGATCAGCCCACCGCCGTCTTCCGGACCATGGCGCCGAAGCCGCCCGTGGACCAGCCGACCACCATGCTGAAGCTGGGGGACGCCCAGAAGGCGGCCGCGGAGGCCGAGCGCACCAGCAGGTTCGTCGCGCTCAAGCCGCTGGACGACCCGTCGACCCGCAAGCCGCCCCCGGCGGCCACCACCGCGCTGCCCAAGGTTCCCGCCGAGGCGACCGCGGCCGTGCCGCAGGTCGGGCCCGAGCGCACCACGCAGCAGCCGTTGCCGCCCAAGCCGCCGCTGGATCTGCTGGCGGAGCTGACGAACACGCCGCCGCCCCCGGAGACGCCGCTCCGCACGACGGTCCGCAGGGTGAAGATCTGGACGCCGCTGCTGCTTCTGCTGGTGGTCGTCTTTGCGATCGCGCAGGCCGTGCGTCCGCTGCCGACGCCGACGCTGGAGCTCACGGCCGAGGAGACCTACTCGTTCGACGGCGACCGGGTCGGACTGCCGTGGCCGAACGAGGGCCAGGGCTGGATGGACGGCACCGGCATCGGCACGATGGACAGCTTCGGCGACCAGAAGCCGGTCGCCATCGGCTCGGTGGCCAAGGCGATGACGGCGTACGTCATCCTCAAGGAGCACCCGCTGAAGTCCGGTGAGGAGGGCCCGGACATCGAGGTCGACGCCACCGCCGAGGAGGAGGGCGGCTTCGACCAGCAGGGCGAGTCCACGCTCAACAACGTCAAGGAGGGCGACCGGATCAGCGAGCGGCAGGCCCTGTCCGCCATCATGATCCCCTCCGCGAACAACATCGCCCGGCTGCTGGCCCGTTGGGACTCCGGCACGGAGGCGGAGTTCATCAAGAAGATGAACGACGCCGCCGAGGAGCTCGGTATGACCGACACCACCTACACCGACGCCTCGGGGCTGAAGGAGACCACCGTCTCCACCGCCGAGGACCAGGTGAAGCTGGGCAACGAGCTGGTGAAGATCCCGGCCCTGGTGGAGATCTCCTCGATGGGCGAGTGGGTCGACCCGGCCGGGCGGAAGCACTACAACTACAACACGCTCGTCCCCTACAACGGCGCCATCGGCATCAAGACCGGCAGCACCACCGCGGCCGGCGGCAACCTCCTGTTCGCCGCCCGCAAGGAGGTCGGCGGTGAGACGGTGACCGTGGTCGGCGCGATCCTCGGCCAGCACAAGGCCCCGATCATCGACACGGTGAACGCGGTCAGCAAGACCGCGCTGCTCGCCGCCCAGGAGGCGCTGGCCTCGGCGAAGATCCTGAAGAAGGGCGACGTCGTCGGATACGTCGACGACCGGCTCGGCGGCCGTACCCCGGTCGTGGCCACGCAGGACGTCACCGCGGTCGGCTGGGCCGGGCTGAAGGTGAAGCTGTCGTTCGAGGCCGACGTCGTACCGCACACCGCGAAGGCGGGCGCCAAGGTGGGCACGCTCACCGTGGGCGACGGCAGCGGCGGCGCCGTCGAGGTGCCGGTCGCCCTGAAGTCGGACCTCGCCGAGCCGGGCTTCACGGACAAGCTGACCCGCATCGGCTGACTCCCGGCGCCGCCCGAACGCGGCACCGACCGGCGCACCCCGTCGGTGGGCCCCTCCCGGGGAGCCCGCCGGCGGGGTGCGTGCTAGCGTCACGAAACGGGACAGGACGCCCGCGTGCGGGGCGGGGGCGCGAACCCCCGGCCACGGAGCCGCGAACCGGCCGGAAACGGCGCGTGCGGCCGAGAACAGAAGACGGGACACGGGGAGTGCCAACAGGTGGCCACTGCGGAGCCGACACGCACCGACGACACCGGTCCGGGTTCGGGAACCGGTCCGCGAATACGTGTGCCCTCGGATCAGCCGGGCGCGCCCGGCGGGCCCGGTGGCCGGCCGGAGCCGTCCGGGCTGAGTGAGCGGCTGAACCGGCATCCCGTCCTCGTCGCCACCACGGTCTCCGGACTGCTGCACCTCATCTGGTTCTTCACGTTCGCGAACAGTGGCGGCGATCTCGCGGCGCAGGACGCGTGGGCCGAGTTCGTCGGCCGCCATCCGGACTCGGCGTACAACCTCGCCTGGTACGGCGGGATGCACCCGGTGTCGTACAGCGCGGTGTCGCCGTATCTGATGTCCCTGCTCGGTGTGCGGACCACGATGATGATCGCGGGGACGCTGTCCGCCGGACTGCTGACGCTGGTCCTGGTGCGCAGCCGGGCGGTCCGGCGACCGTTCTGGCCGGCCGCCGTCGGGGTGTTCTCCCTGCTGTGCAACGCGGCGTCCGGGCGGGTGACCTACGGCCTGGGCACGCTGTTCGCCCTCGGCGCGGTGGCCGTGGTGTTCTGCTGGCCGTACCGCTGGCGCCACAAACGGTGGGCGAAGGCGCTGTGCGCGGCTCCGCTGGCCGCGCTCGCCACCATGTCGTCGCCGGTCGCCGGGTTGTTCGTGGGTCTGGTGGCGGTGGCGCTGTTCCTCCAGAAGCGGCGGCCGGGCGCGTGGGCGCTGGGGCTCGCGCCGACCGCCGTGGTCGCGGTGTCCGCGTGGCTGTTCCCGTTCTCCGGGACCCAGCCGATGTCGTTCGGTTCGGCCTCCCTTCCGCTGCTGTACGCGGCCCTGGTGTTCCTGCTGGTTCCGCGGGACTGGCGGACGGTGCGGATCACGGCCGCCGTGTACGGCCTGTCGGTGCTGCTGGTGTGGCTGATCAGCTCGCAGATCGGCTCGAACATCACCCGGCTGGCGATGCTGTTCGCCGGGGTGGCCCTGCTGGCGGCGCTGCCGTTCGCGGTGCCGCGCTCACGCAAGTGGTACGCGATCGTGGTGGCCTCGGCCGGTTTCGTCGCCTGGATCGGCTTCAAGTCGGTCGACGACGTCGTCCACACCACGCCCCGGGCTTCCTGGGCGCGTGAGCTGGCGCCGCTGGTCAACCAGCTCCAGCAGGCCGGTGCCGGGAAGGGCCGCGTCGAGGTGGTCCCGGCCCGCTCCCACCGCGAGGCCTCCGCGCTCGCCCCGTACGTCAATCTGGCCCGCGGCTGGAACCGCCAGGCCGACATGGAGCGCAACCCGCTGTTCTACGACGACACTCTCAACTCGGCGAACTACCACGACTGGCTCAAGCGCTGGGCTGTGCACTACGTCGTGCTGCCCAAGGACGAGCCGGACGGCGACGGCGGGGAGCGGGAGCGGGAACTGGTGCAGCGCGGGCTGCCGTATCTGAAGCAGATCTGGGGCGACGCCAACTGGCAGCTGTTCGCGGTGACCGACCCGACGCCGCTGGCCGACCCGCCCGCCACCGTCGAACGGGCCGAGCAGGGCGAGATGACGCTGCGGATCCGGGAGCCGGGCCGGGTCCTGATCCGGGTCCCGTACTCCCCCTGGCTCAAGCTCGTCGACGCGGAGGGCAAGGGCGTCCAGCCGCCGCAGGAGACCAAGGCCTCCGAGGACCGCCCGGAAGGCATGCCGAAGACGTATCGCAACGTCAGCGGCTGCCTGATGGAGACGGAGGAGGACGCGAAGGGCGACCGGTGGACGGTGCTGCTCGCTCCGCGGGCGGGCACTTACCGGCTGGCGTCGCCGTACGACCTGCCGCGCGGCACGCCGTGCCCGGAGGAGCTGCGGTGACCGGACACCGGTCCGGGCGTCACCCGGCCGGCTGACGGCGCCCTGCCGCGGGGTCAGCGCAGCTGGTCCACATAGCGGTCGGTCCCCGGCACGGTGGGGATGAACGGCGCGACCAGCTCCACCCGGCCGAGCCCCGTCTCCTCGACGGCGTCGGACTGCCCGGCGAAGTGCCGCTCCCAGCACTCCCTGGGGTCCGCCTCCAGGAACCACAGCAGGGTCAGCCGGGTGTCGACCCCCTCGACCTGGCGGACGTACGTCATCCGGTCACCGGGCAGCGGCACCGGGCGGAAGACGGTGACCAGCGCGGTCGGGGAGCCGGCCAGCCGCTTGGGCAGGTGCCGGGTGCGCAGCCAGTCGAGCAGTGCGGCACGCTGCTCGGCCGATTCGGCGTCGATCACCTGGAGGACCAGTCCCGCGTAGGGGTGGTCGAGCGCGTGGAAGTCGCGGGGGCCTGCCGCTCCGTCGCGGTAGACGGTCGTCCGGTGGTCCTGGAACGCGGTGAAGACATGGGTGCGGTCGCGGTAGACGCGGGCGTCGTGGTTGAGGCGCTTGTTGATGCCCACGGTCCAGCGCATGTGGTCGGCGTGCCGGCCGGCGGTGATCCAGTACGTGGACAGGTAGCAGCCGGTGGTGACGGGCTGGGCGACGGCCGACTTCTCGGGGTGGCGCAGCAGTTGCAGATCGCGGGTGGCCACCCAGCGGCGCCCGGCGTACATCCAGGGCATCGCCATGGCGCCGGCGTAGTAGTGGTCGTCCTCGTACCAGCGGTTGTAGGCGTACTCGTGACCCGGGTGCGGTTCGACCATGGTGATCAGCGCGTGGCCGGGGCGGACGCCGTAGGGGCCGACGGCGGCCAGTTCGGCGTACAGCTCGCTGCGGGTGTCCTCGCTCATGCGGTTCCCCTTTCCTCCGGTCGCCCATACTCTGACGGTCCGTCAGGGAAAGTGCCAGAGCGGGGAGTCTGCGATGTCACTGCTGGAGGGAAGGACCGTGGTCGTCTCGGGCGTCGGCGCCGGACTGGGCCACCAGGTCGCGGCGGCGGTCGTACGGGACGGCGGGAACGCCGTGCTCGGCGCGCGGACGGAGGCGAACCTCGCCAAGAGCGCCGCCTCGATCGACCCGGACGGCGCGCACACGGCGTACCGGGCGACGGACATCACCGACGAGGCGCAGTGCGAGGAACTGGCCGGGCTGGCCCGGGAACGGTTCGGCCGGCTCGACGCCGTGGTGCACGTGGCCGCCTGGGACAGCCACTTCGGCGGACTCCAGGACGCCGACTTCGACACCTGGCGCTCGGTGATCGACGTGAATCTGCTGGGCACGCTGCGGATGACCCGGGCGTGCCTGCCGGGGCTCAAGGAGTGCGGCGGCTCGGTGGTGTTCGTCGGGACGCAGTCGGCGGTGGCGGCCCCCTCTCAGGTGCGGCAGGCGGCGTACGCGGCCTCGAAGGGGGCGCTGACCAGCGCGATGTACTCGCTCGCGCGGGAGCTCGGGCCGCACCGGATACGGGTCAACACCGTGCTGCCGGGGTGGATGTGGGGGCCGCCGGTGCAGGCGTACGTGCAGTTCACCGCACACACCGAGGGGGTACCCGAGGACGAGGTGCTGGAGCGGCTGACCGGCCGGATGGCGCTGCCGGAGCTGGCCACGGACGGGGACGTGGCGGACGCCGCGGTGTTCCTGGCCTCGGACCGGGCGCGGGCCATCACGGGGCAGTCGCTGCTGGTCAACGCCGGGGAGCTGATGCGCTGACACCTTCGGCGACGTTCATGTTCATGAACGTGAGTCATCTCACAGAACTTTTTTGCCTGCTCTTGACCTTCCTCTCGCTTGTCGTGTCCGTGTCGCCGCACCCACGATGAGCGGGCCGTTCACCAGGCGGAATCCGGAAGGTTGGCACATGAACAGTCTCGACTGGGCCGTGCTCATCGGCTACTTCGGCGTGATGGTCGCGATCGGCGTCTGGTCGCACAAACGTGTCGACAACGTCAGCGACTTCTTCACCGCGGGCGGGAAGATGCCGTGGTGGCTGTCCGGCATCTCGCACCACATGTCCGGATACAGCGCGGTGATGTTCACCGGCTACGCGGGGATCGCCTACACCTACGGCGTGACCTCGTTCGTGACCTGGTCCTTCCCGATCGCCCTCGGTATCGCCATCGGGTCGAAGCTGTTCGCGCCGCGCATCAACCGGCTGCGGTCAAGGCTCCATGTGGCCTCCCCGCTGGAGTACTTGAAGAACCGGTACAACCTCCAGACGCAGCAGGCGCTGGCCTGGTCCGGCATGCTGCTGAAGATCGTGGACGTGGGTGCCAAGTGGGCGGCGATCGCCACACTGCTGTCGGTGTTCACCGGCATCTCGCTGAACCAGGGCATCCTCATCACCGGTGTGATCACCGGCATCTACTGCACCATCGGCGGGCTGTGGGCGGACGCGCTGACCGAGCTGGGCCAGTTCGTCATCCAACTGCTGGCCGGACTCGCGATGTTCGTCGCGGTCATCATGGAACTCGACGACAAGGGCATCGGGTTCTTCGGCGCCTGGGACGAACCGGCGCTCCAGGGCCACGACAAGCCGCTGGTGGGACCGTACGGGACGGTCTTCCTGCTCGCGTTCCTGTTCATCAAGCTGTTCGAGTACAACGGCGGCATGCTCAACCAGGCGCAGCGGTACATGGCCACGCCGACGCCGCACGAGGCCACCCGGTCGGCCCGGCTGTCGGCCGCGCTGTGGCTGATCTGGCCGCTGGTGCTGTTCTTCCCCATGTGGATGTCGCCACTGCTGGTCGAGTCGCAGAAGACGGACGGCTCCGACTCCTACGCCCTGATGACCGAGCAGCTCCTGCCGCACGGCCTGCTGGGCCTGGTCATCGTCGGCTTCTTCTCGCACACCATGGCCATGTGCTCCTCCGACGCCAACGCCATCGCCGCGGTGTTCACCCGGGACGTGGCGCCGGTGCTGTCGGCGAAGGCGCGGTCGTGGTCGGAGCGGTCCGGGCTGATCGCGGCGCGGCTGACCACGGTGGTGTTCCTGGCGCTGTCCATGGCGGTGGCGACGCAGGTCAACTCGCCCACGTTCAAGGACATCATCACGGTCGTCATCAAGTGGGTGGCCGGTCTGATGGGCCCGATCGCGATCCCGATGATGCTGGGTCTGCTGCGGACCTTCCGGCGCTCCGGCCCGACCGCGGCGCTCACCAGCTGGGCCGCGGGCCTGCTGGCCTTCTGGCTGGTGAACTACCCGATCCACTGGAGCGTCGACGGCGGGGTGCCGTTGCAGTACCAGGTGTCGGTGCCGCTGGCCGTCTCCCTGACCCTGTACATCCTGATCGGATACGTGAAGCCGGAGGACACCCCCGAGCGGGACGCCCTCATCGAGCGGATCAACACCGACGACGACGGTGCCGCGGCGGTCGTCCCGGCGCAGGCCGGGGCCGACGACACCGCGCCGGTGAAGGACTGAGCGCGGCGGGCCGCGCCCTCTCTCCACCTCTCTACCGGGGGTAGCGCGCCAGCCACGCGGGTGACGCGCCGGCCGGGCCGTGCAGGGCCGGACCCTGGGTCATCTCCATCGCGAAGTCGTCGGCGAGTTCCAGGATCGTGGGACGGCCCTCCAGCTCGGCCAGCCAGGCCGGCGGGAGGGCCGTCTCGCCGTGCAGGGCACCGAGCAGTCCGCCGGTGAGGGCGGCGACGGTGGCCGAGGGGCCGTCGTGGTTGGCGGCGAGGCGCAGACCGTGCCGGACGTCCTCGCCGACCATGGCGCAGTAGACGGCGGCCGACACCGCCCCGTCCGCGGTGCCCGCGCCGGCCAGGTCGGCGACGCGTGCCGGGGTCGGGATCCCCTGGCGCACCGCGCCGAGCGCGTGCTGGAGCGCCTCCGACACCGGCTGGTGCCCCGGCCGGGCGGCGAGCAGGGCGAGCGTCCGCTGCACGGCACCGTCGAGCGTCTCGCCCCGCGCCAGGGCGTGCACGATCACGGCGTAGGCCGCCGCGGCGAGATACGCGGTGGGATGGCCGTGGGTCTGGGCCGCGCACTCCACGGCGAGCTGGGCGACCAGCTGCGGCTCCCAGCCGACGAGCAGACCGAACGGCGCGGAACGGGCGGCGGCCTCCGGGCCCGCCTCGCCCGGGTTCTTCGGCACGTCCGGTGTGCCCATGATCTCGTCACCGAGACCGAGCAGCAGGGCGCGGGCCGGATCGCGGCGGGCGTACAGCCACTCCTCGCGGGCCAGCCAGCCGTCGTCCTTGCGCCGCTCGTCCGGCCCCCAGTCACGCTGCGTGGTGGCCCACCGCAGATACGCCCGGTGCAGATCGGTCGGCGGATGCCAGGCGCCGGTGTCACGGCGCACCTGGGCGCGGATCAGCCCGTCGACCGTGAACAGGGTGAGCTGGGTACGGTCGGTCACGGCGCCGCGCCGGCCGTACGCGGGCGCGAGATCGACGACGCCCTCCGGGCCGTGCGCCTGCCGTATCGCGTCCAGGTCGAGCGTGTCGACGGGCGCGCCGAGGGCGTCCCCGACGGCCACGCCGAGCAGCGTTCCGCGCACCCGGCTGCGGAAGTCCTGCTGCTCGGTGCGGCCCCAGACGGCGCCGGCTGTCGCATCCACCAGACCTCCCCGGGGCACCGTCCGTACGTACGACAGCACAGCACTGTATTCGACCGGGAAGCGTCGGATCAGAGGCGAATCGGTATGTGGAATGTGACCGAACTTGTCGTGACTGGTCGGCTATCGGCCGTACCAGGTGACATTGCGGATGCCTCGGCGGCGCCCGGTCGTCACGCGTCGTGGTGGGCAGGGCAGTACGGTGGGTGGAGAGCCCGAGGAGCCGGGGCGCCCGACGTACCCGGCCCGAGTTCTCCGTCCGACTCCTGTGCCCGGCACCGTCGGCCCGGCTCTCCCGGACCGGCCGCGCCGGCCCGCCTTCTCCACCTGACCGCGTCGGCGGCGCCCCGGGCCGCCGTCACCTCCGGCGACCGGGACCGGCGACGCTGGAGGTGACTCCACGATGAAACTGCACACCGAGCGTCCCGATCAGCCCGTCGTTCCGGGCACGGGTGCCGCGCCGATGCCGGCCGGTGCCTCCGACGTCGCGATGCTGATGCTCCGCCTGGCCGTCGGCCTGATCCTCGCGGGAGCCGGGGCCCAGAAGCTGTTCGGCTGGTTCGGCGGGTCCGGCCCGGACGCGACGGCCGCCGGGTTCGCCCAGCTGGGATACGACCCCGCCCTCTTCTACGCCGTGCTCGCCGGGGCCTCCGAGTTCCTCGGCGGGCTCGGCCTGGCCGTCGGGCTGCTCACTCCGCTCGCCGCGGCGGCCTCGATCGGGGTCATGATCAACGCGATGGAGATCGCGCCCCACTTCAGCCTGTGGTCGTCGACCGGGCCGGCCTTCTCCTACCCCATGCTGCTGGCCGTCGGCGCCTTCACCATCGCCGCCGTGGGGCCGGGCCGGCTCTCCCTCGACGTGCCCTTCCCCTGGCGGGACGGCGGCTGGGGCCCGGCGGGCTTCGCCCTGCTCCTCGGCTGTGCCGGAGCCGCGATCGTGCTGGCCCTGAGGTGAACCGTGGCGCACCGGACGTAGCGGGGACCGGACACCGCCTTACCGACAGGTCCTAGTGCCGTAGCACGCAACGTTCGCGCCGTCGCGACGGGCAAACGTTGCCTGCCACGGCACTAGTCGACGACCGTCACGGTCGTGCCCGCCGACCCGAACGTCCACAGGGCGGAGCCGTCGGCCGACTTCATACGGATGCCGCCGGTCCGGGCACCCGGCTCGGCCGGCGGCGGCGAGGAGCCGTCCACGGCCGCGGAGAAGGCGAAGTTGACGCCGGACTTGAGGGCGAAGAACACGACGTGCTCGACCGGCACGCCGTCCGAGCCGGTCGTGGCGTCGGTGCGGGTGCCAACCGTGTAGCTGCCGGGGTCGGGGTCGACCGTGCCGGGCCAGACGGTGAACGTACGCCGGGGGCTGTCGTTGACGTCGACCAGCCAGACCCGCCGCTCGGCGAGGGAGTAGACGATGCGGCGCCCGGTGCCGGAGTCGTCCGGGACCGCCGGCGGGGCCGGCGGCCGCTCGGCGGTGGGACGCGCGCTGGGGAACGCCGACGGGCTCGGCACGGTCGCCGTGGCGGTGGGGCGGGTTCCCTGGCCGGCCTGCACGGCCAGCACGGCGACCGCCGCGACCGCCCCCGCGGTCAGGCCGCTGACCCAGGCCCACGAGGGAAGCCGTCGGGCAGGCACGGGCACGCATCTCCTCAGTCTCCGACCCCCGGTGTCGAGGGTCGGATCATCGTACTGTGAGCGCCCGACCGGGCGATCCGCGGCCGGGGCCGCCCCGGCCGCGGATCCCGGCTCAGTCCAGTACCGGCAGCAGCGCCGGCAGGTGCCCGTCCGAGGCCTCGGCCGCCCGGCGGCGCTCCTCGGGCACCTCGCCGTACAGCGTCGTCCGGGGGCGGGCCGGGCGGCCCGCGGCCTCGGCCACCGCGATCAGGTCCTTGACCGACTTGTACGAGCCGTAGGAGGAGCCCGCCATCCGGGAGATCGTCTCCTCCATGAGCGTGCCGCCCAGGTCGTTGGCGCCGGAGCGGAGCATCTCCGCCGCGCCCTGCGCGCCGAGCTTCACCCAGCTGGTCTGGATGTTCGGGATCCACGGGTGCAGCAGCAGCCGGGCCATCGCCGTCACCGCCCGGTTGTCGCGCGCCGTCGGGCCGGGCCGGGCGATGCCCGCCAGATAGACCGGAGCGTTGGTGTGGATGAACGGAAGCGTCACGAACTCCGTGAAGCCGCCGGTGCGTTGCTGGATGCCGGCCAGGGTGCGCAGATGGCCGAGCCAGTGCCGGGGCTGGTCCACATGGCCGTACATCATCGTCGACGACGAGCGGATGCCCAGCTCGTGCGCCGTGGTGATCACTTCGATCCAGGTGGCCGCCGGCAGTTTGCCCTTCGTCAGGATCCAGCGGACCTCGTCGTCGAGGATCTCCGCGGCCGTGCCGGGCACGGAGTCCAGTCCGGCCTCCTTGGCCGCGGTCAGCCACTCGCGCACGGACATGCCGGTGCGGGTCGCGCCGTTGACGACCTCCATCGGCGAGAAGGCGTGCACGTGCATGCCGGGGACGCGCGCCTTGACCGCCTTCGCGATGTCGAAGTAGGCCGTGCCGGGCAGATCGGGGTGGATGCCGCCCTGCATGCAGACCTCCACCGCGCCGACGTCCCACGCCTGCTGGGCGCGATCGGCGACCTGGTCCAGGGAGAGCGTGTAGGCGTCCGCGTCGGTGCGGCGCTGGGCGAAGGCGCAGAAGCGGCAGCCCGTGTAGCAGACATTGGTGAAGTTGATGTTCCGGGTGACGATGTAGGTGACGTCGTCGCCGACCGCCGACCTGCGCACGTCGTCCGCGACCCGGCACAGCGCGTCCAGTGCCGTGCCGTCCGCGTGCAGCAGGGCCAGCGCCTCCTCGTCCGTCAGCCGGGTCGGGTCGTCGGCGGCGGTGCGCAGCGCCTGGCGGACGTCGGTGTCGATGCGCTCGGGCGCCATGCCGGGGGCCGCCGCCTCGCGCAGGGCCTCCCAGTCGCCGTAGACGACGTCGAAGTCCGTCCGCCGGTCGCCGGTGCGGCCCTCGGTGTCGATCGTGATGTGCAGGTCGGTGCGGCCCGAGGGCCGGACGGCCTCGTCCGGCTCCTGCCAGGGGCGGCCCTCCACCACCGCGTCCGGGAGTGCCAGGCCCGTCGCCGGGTCGGCCAGTGCCCGGACGTGCGGGAGCAGCCTCGGGTCCAGCCAGGGTTCGCCGCGGGTGACGAACTCCGGGTACACGCACAGGCGCTCGCGCAGCTCGAAGCCGGCCGCCGCGGACCTGCGGGCGAGCTCCTCGATCTGCGGCCAGGGGCGTTCGGGGTTGACGTGGTCGATGGTGAGCGGGGAGACCCCGCCCCAGTCGTCGACACCGGCGCCGATCAGCCGCTCGTACTCGCTGTCGACCAGGTTCGGCGGGGCCTGGAGGCAGGCCGAGGGGCCCATGATGTGCCGGGCGACGGCGACCGCGGCGACCAGTTCGTCGAGTTCCGCGTCCGGCATGCCGCGCATCGCGGTGTCCGGCTTGGCGCGGAAGTTCTGGATGATCAGTTCCTGGATGCCGTGGTGGGCGCGGGCGACCTTCCGCAGCGCGAAGAGGGACTCCGCGCGCTCCTCGTACGTCTCGCCGATCCCGATCAGGATCCCGGACGTGAAGGGGACCGAGGAGCGGCCGGCGTCCTCCAGGACGCGCAGCCGGACGGCGGGCTCCTTGTCGGGGGAGCCGTGGTGCGGGCCGCCCGGCTCGGACCACAGGCGAGTGGCGGTGGTCTCCAGCATCATGCCCATGGACGGGGCCACGGGCTTGAGCCGCTGGAAGTCGGTCCAGGTCATGACCCCGGGGTTGAGATGGGGCAGCAGGCCCGTCTCCTCCAGGATCCGGATCGAGATCGCCCGGACGTAGGCGATGGTGTCGTCGTACCCGTGCGCGTCGAGCCATTCGCGTGCTTCGGGCCAGCGGTCCTCGGGCTTGTCGCCGAGGGTGATGAGGGCTTCCTTGCAGCCGAGCGCGGCACCCTTGCGGGCGATGTCGAGGACCTCGTCCGGGGACATGAACATCCCGTGCCCGGCACGGCGCAGCTTGCCGGGCACGGTGACGAAGGTGCAGTAGTGGCACTTGTCCCGGCACAGCCTGGTCAGCGGGACGAAGACGCTCTTGGAGTACGTGATGACGCCGGGGCGGCCCGCCGCCTCCAGGCCCGCGTCCCGCACCCGGGCGGCGGACGCGGCGAGGTCCTCGAGTGCCTCGCCGCGGGCCTGGAGCAGGACGGCCGCCTCGCCGACGTCGAGGGCGACGCCGTCACGGGCGCGTTTGAGGGCGCGACGCAGGGAGTTCTCGGTGGGTCCGGTTCCAGAGGTCGCGGAAGTCGTCATCCTTCGAGCATACGGTCGACGTGATCAGGGCCCGGGGCTCAGTCGAGGAAGGCGCCGTACCCGTCCAGCACCCGCAGCACCTCGGCCTCCCCGGCCGGCGGCAGTTGCACGACGACCTCCTCGATGCCCAGTTGCGCGTAGTGCGCGAGCTTGCCCGGGGTGGGGTACACGGCGTACGGGACGACCTGGAGGGCGGCCGGGTCACGGCCCGCGTCGGTCCAGGCGGCACGCAGCCGCGGCAGCGACTCGGACAGGCCGCGCCCGCCGATGGGCAGCCAGCCGTCGGCGTACTCGCAGATGTGCGTGAACAGCTTCGGTCCGGCGGCACCGCCGACGAGGGTGCGCGGACCGGCCACCGGGCCGCGCGGCTTCTGCGCCGGCTTGGGGTGCGCGAAGCTCGCCCGGACGCTGCCGAACTCCCCGTCGTGGGCGGTCGGTTCCTCCGCCCACAGGGCGCGCATCAGCGCCATCCGGTCGCGGACCAGTTCGCGCCGGGTCGTCCAGTCGACCCCGTGGTCGGCGGCCTCCTCCACGTTCCAGCCGAAGCCGAGACCCAGGGTGAAGCGGCCGTCGGAGAGGTGGTCCAGGGTGGCGATCTGCTTGGCCAGGCCGATCGGGTCGTGCTGGGCGACCAGCGTGATGCCGGTGCCGAGCCCGAGGCGTTCGGTGACGGCGGCGGCCTGGCCGAGCGCGACGAACGGGTCGAGGGTGCGGCCGTACTCGGGCGGCAGCTCGCCGCCCGCCGGGTAGGGGGTGGTCCGCTCGACGGGGATGTGGGTGTGTTCGGGCAGATACAGCCCGGCGAAGCCCCGCTGCTCCAGCTCACGGGCGAGCCGGATCGGGGTGACGGTCTCGTCGGTGAGGAAGATCGTGACGGCGATACGCATGCCCCATCTCTACCCGCAGGCGCCGCATCTGTCCATACCGACCGGTCGGGATTCACCGGGAGAGGCCGGCCGGAACGCCGGCGGGCGAGGCTCCCAGGAACCCCAATTCCCTTTTCCTGTACCGCAGTTCACCAGTGTCCGACACACTGACGGTATGTGCGAGGACCACGAGGGCATCGGCAGACGCGCGTTGGTCGTGACGGGAGCCGCGACCGCCCTTACGTTGGGTGGCGTGACCTTCGCGAGCGGCGCCGGGGCCGCGGACGGCGACCAGGAGACACGGACGGTGCGGGGCACGCTGCCCACCGGTTCGCCGGATTTCGTGTACCTGCCGCTGGAGATCCCCTCCGGCGTACGGGAGATCAGGGTCGCGTACACCTACGACCGGCCCTCCGTCCCGGCGGGCACCGCGGGCAACGCCCTCGACATCGGCATCTTCGACGAACGCGGCACCGACCTGGGCGGCCGGGGCTTCCGCGGCTGGTCGGGCGGCGCGCGCACGGAGTTCTTCCTGCGCGCGGACGACGCCACGCCCGGATACCTCCCCGGGCCGATCCGCCGCGGCACCTGGCACATCGTGCTCGGCCCCTACACGGTGGCGCCGCAGGGCATGACGTACGAGATCGACGTCACACTCGTCCGCGGTGAGCAGGGCGCCGTCGCCGCGCCCGTCCACCCGCCGCGGCGGGCGAAGGGCCGGGGCCGGGACTGGTACCGGGGCGACTGCCATCTGCACTCCTGGCACTCCGACGGCCGCCGCACCCCCGCGGAGATCGGGGCCCTCGCGCGGGCGGCGGGGCTGGACTTCATCAACACCTCCGAGCACAACACGCACGCCGGCCACGCCCACTGGGCGGACGTCGCCAGCGACGACCTGCTGGTGATGCTGGGCGAGGAGGTCACCACCCGCAACGGGCACGTGGTGGCCGTCGGCACGGAGCCCGGCACCTTCGTCGACTGGCGCTACCGGGCCCGCGACAACCGCTTCGGCCGGTTCGCCCGGCAGATCCGCCGGGCCGGCGGTCTGGTCGTACCGGCCCATCCGCACGCCACCTGCATCGGCTGCAACTGGAAGTTCGGCTTCGGCGAGGCGGACGCCGTCGAGGTGTGGAACGGCCCCTACACCCCCGACGACGAGGTGTCGCTGGCCGACTGGGACGGCACGCTCGTGGCCTCGGTGCGCGAGGGCCGGGACTGGATCCCGGCGATGGGCGGCAGCGACGCCCACCGCGACCCGGACGTGGTCGGCCTTCCGCAGACCGTGGTCCTGGCCGACGACCTGACCCGCGAGGCCGTCCTGGCGGGCATCCGCGCGGGGCGCTCGTACGTGGCGGAGTCGAAGAACGTCGTCCTGTCGTTCACGGCGTCCGGCGGGCGGGGTGAGCACGCGGGCATCGGCGAGCGTCTGGACGTCGGCCCGGACACCCCGGTGACCGTCCGGCTGGAGGTCACCGGTGCCCCGCGCTGCGCGGTCCGGTTCGTCACGGACCAGGGCGTGCTGCACACCAGCGCTCCCCTGCCGGTGACGGGTTCGGGGGTGGTGGAGTGGCGGACGACCGCGGCGTACGCCGCCTACGTGCGGGCCGAGCTGCGCCACGAGGCGGTGCTGGCGCCGCTGCCGGGGGCGCTGGCGGCGTTCACGAACCCGGTGTTCCTCGGACGCCGTCAGGCGTGGTCGGGCCGGTCGGCGAGGTCGGCGACGACGGCCGCGTGGTCGGAGGCCCAGACGCCGTCGACCGGGCGGTCGCAAGCGCGCCGGACCGCCCGTACATGACCGAGGCCGCCCGGACCGGGGGGTGCCACATGGATGTAGTCGATCCGCGCGCCGGGGTACCGGCCCTCCCCTACGTACGGGTTGGCCGGGTCCCAGGTGACGGACGGAGCGCCCGGCTCGGCGTACTGCCAGGCGTCGAGCAGCACCTGCCCGGGCACGACCGGCGCGGTCCGGTACCCGCCGAACAGGCGGATCTCGTCGGAGTCGGG
Source organism: Streptomyces cadmiisoli (assembly GCF_003261055.1). Lineage (NCBI taxonomy): Bacteria > Bacillati > Actinomycetota > Actinomycetes > Kitasatosporales > Streptomycetaceae > Streptomyces > Streptomyces cadmiisoli. The sequence continues at coordinate 5,130,904 of NZ_CP030073.1, read as the reverse complement.
CCAGGCGTTGAAGTCGCCGGTGACGATCGCCGGGAACGGCGTGCCGCCGGAGTGCTCCCCGACGAACTCGGCGAGGACGGAGACCTGCCGGCAGCGGGTGGCCGAGCCGTCCAGGGCCGAGGTGAGGTGCGTGGTGAAGAAGGGCACGTCGTGGGTGGGGGTCACGATCCGGGTGCAGAGGGCGAGCCGGCCGTCGTCGACCTCCGCCGGGGCGGGCAGCGGCAGCACCGCCCGCGCCTCGACCGGCCAGCGGCTGAGGACCGCGTTGCCGATGCGCACACCGGGGTCGCCGATCCGGCGCTGCCAGCGCTCGGGGGCGTGCGAGGGGGCCCACGTCCAGTGCAGTCCGAGTTCCCCGGCCAGCCACTCGGCCAGGTTCTCCCCGTCGGTGGCCCACACCTCCTGCAAGCCCACGACGTCGGGGCGCAGTTCCCGCAGCGCGCCGAGGATCGCCTTCTGCCGTTCCGCCCAGGGGCCGAACCGCCACCACAGATTCCAGGTCACGACCCGCATGGCCACCGCCCTCGTCGCACCACGTCCGAGGACCATTGAAGCAACAGCCACCGCCGCACGACACAGGAGCCGCACGGATCATGTCCCGTCTCGCCGAACTGAAGTTCCGGACGGCCACCGCCGTCCAGCGCCGGCTCGCCAACCCCCTCATGCGGCGCTTCCCGCCGCACACGGTCCTGGAGACCACGGGCCGCGTCTCCGGACTCGCCCGCCGCACCCCGGTGGGCGGCCGGCGCGTCGGTGACTCCTTCTGGCTGGTCTCGGAGTTCGGCGAACGCTCCCAGTACATCCGCAACATCCGGGCCGATCCCCGGGTACGCGTACGGATCGGGGGCCGCTGGCACGCCGGCACGGCCCACGTCCTGCCGGAGGACGACGCCGGGGCGCGGCTGCGCCGGCTGCCGCGGCTGAACAGCGCGGCGGTACGCGCGATCGGCACGGACCTGCTGACGGTGCGGGTGGACCTGGACGGCTGAGGTCCCCGGGCCCCCGGCCCGCGTCGCGGTCTCCCGGCGGGCCCGCTCACCCCGGCCAGACGATCGACTGCACCTCGCTGTACGCGTGCAGGGCGTACGAGCCGACGTCGCGGCCCACTCCGCTCCGCTTGAACCCGCCGAACGGCGCCTCCATGTTGCGGCCGACGGTGTTGACGCCGACGCCGCCCGCCCGCAGCCGCCGTGCCACCCGGAAGGCGCGGGAGACGTCGGCCGACCAGACGTAGTCGATCAGGCCGTAGTCGGAGTCGTTGGCCAGGGCGACGCCCTCGTCCTCCTCGTCGAAGGGGATGACGACCACGACGGGACCGAAGATCTCCTCGCGGGCGACACGCATGTCGTTGGTGCAGTCGGCCAGGACGGTGGGCGCGACGTAGAAGCCCCGTTCCACGTCGGGGCGTTCGCTGCCGACGACGGTCACCGCGCCCTCCTTGCGGCCGAGGGCGACGTACGACTCCACCCGCTCCCGGTGCGCCGCGGAGATCACCGGGCCGACGACGGTGTCCGCCGCGCGGGGGTCGCCGACCTTCAGCCGGCGGGCGTACGCCGCCAGTTGCTCGACCAGCCGCTCGTACACCCCGCGTTGTGCCAGCACCCGCGTCGGTGCCGTGCAGATCTGCCCGCTGTAGAAGGAGAACGTGGTGCCGATGCCGGCCACCGCGGAGCCGAGGTCGGCGTCGTCGAGGACGAGTGCCGCCCCCTTGCCGCCCAGCTCCATCAGCTGGCGTTTCATGTCCCGCCCGCAGACCTCGGCGATGCGCTGTCCGACGGCGGTGGAACCGGTGAAGCTGACCATGTCGACGTCCGCGGAGGCCACGGCGGCCTCCCCCACCTCCACCGACCGTCCGCAGACCACGTTGAGCACGCCGGGCGGCGCGCCCGCCGCGTCCAGGGCCTCCGCCATGCGGTAGACGGACAGGGGGTCCTGCGGGGCCGGTTTCACCACCACCGTGTTGCCCATCGCCAGGGCGGGGGCGACCTTGCCGGCCGGGTTCGCCCAGGGGTTGTTGTACGAGGTGATGCAGGTGACGACGCCGACGGGCTGGCGTACGGCCAGCGCGCCCAGCACGCCCCCGCCGCCGAGCGCCGACGCGGCGCCCTTCCGCCCGCCCTCGCCGATCTGCGGCGCGATCGCCCACTCGGCGGGTTCGACCGCGGCGTACCGGCGGAAGCGGGCGGCGGCGACCCCCACCTGCATGGCGCGGGCGGTGGGGGTCGTCGCCCCGGTCTCCGCCTGCGCGAGTTCGGCGTGGGGCACCAGCCGGGCGCGGATGTGGTCGGCGGCCCTGGCGAGGACCGCCGCGCGCTCCTGGGCGGGGGTGCGCGACCAGGAGTCGAAGGCGGCGCGGGCCTCGGCGCAGGCGGCGTGCACCTGCTCGGTCGAGGCCTCCGGCGCCCATCCCACGGTCTCCTCGGTCGCCGGGTCGACCACGGCGTAGTGGCCGCCCGCCGGTTCGACCCACTCCCCGCCGATGAACAGCCGGGTGCTCACCGGGTGCTCACCGTCCTCGTGTCCCGGCCCGAACGCAGCACCCGGCCGGGCACCGCTCCGCTCACCACGTCGTCGCGGATCGCCTCGACGCCGTTGACCCAGACCGCCCGCACACCGATCGCGCGGGAGTCCAGGCGCGGGCTGTCTCCCGGCAGGTCGTGCACCAGCGTGGCGGGGCCGGCGTCGACGCGTTCCGGGTCGAACAGGACGAGGTCGGCATGCCAGCCCTCCCGGATCCGGCCCCGGTCCCGCAGTCCGAACAGCCGCGCGGGATCGTCCGTCAGCATCTTCACCGCCTGCTCCAGTCCCGCCAGCTTCCGGCCGCGCAGGCAGTCCCCGAGGAAGCGGGTGGTGTACGGCGCGCCGCACATCCGGTCCAGGTGGGCGCCCGCGTCGGAGCCGCCGAGCAGCACGTCCTCGTGCCGCCAGGTCTCGGCGCGCAGCGCCCAGGACGCCGGATCGTTGTCGGGCGGCATCGGCCACAGGACCGTGCGCAGGTCGTCCTCGGCGCAGATGTCGACCAGGCAGGCGAACGGGTCCTGGCCGCGTTCGGCGGCGATGTCGCCGACCACGCGCCCGGTCAGGCCGCGGTTCGCCTCGCTGTAGGTGTCCCCGACGACGTACCGCGCGAAGTCCGCCAGCCGCCGGAAGACGCCCGCCTCCCTGCTGTCGGCCCGGCGCAGCAGCTCGGCCCGCACGACGGGGTCCTTCAGCCGCGCGACGCGCTCGGGCACGGGCAGACTCAGCACCGGCCCCCAGCCCGGGATGAGGTTCAGCGCGCAGAAGGTGCCGAGGGACATGTTCATCGGCGTGAGGATCGGCATGGTGAGCGCCACGACCCGGCCGCCGGCCTTCCGGGCCCGCTCGCTCGCCAGGAGCTGGCGCGGGACGCGTTCGGGCACGGCCGCGTCGACGGTCAGCACGTTCCAGTTCAGCGGCCGGCCGGCCACCGCGCTCATCTCCACGAACAGCTCGATCTCGGCGTCGCTGAACTGGTCGAGGCAGCCGGCCACGATCGCCTCGATCTGGGTGCCCTCGTGCTCGCCGACGGCCCGGGACAGCGCCAGCAGTTCGTCGGGCGCGGCGTGCCGGGAGGCGACGGGCCGCCCGTCCCCGTCGGAGTGGGTGGACGACTGGGTGGTGGACAGGCCCCAGGCGCCGGCGTCCATCGCGTCGTGGAGCAGCCGGACCATGGCCGCGAGCTGCTCCTCGCTCGGCTGCCCGCCGACCGCGTCCGGGCCCATCACGTGGCGGCGCAGGGCGCAGTGCCCCGCCATGAAGCCCGCGTTGACCGCGATCCGCCCCTCCAGCGCGTCCAGGTACTCGCCGAAGGTGTGCCAGTTCCAGGGCGCCCCCTCCTCCAGGGCGACCAGGGACATGCCCTCGACCTTGGACATCATGCGGCGGGTGTAGTCGGCGTCCTCGGGGCGGTCGGGGTTGAGCGGGGCGAGGGTGAAGCCGCAGTTGCCGCCGGCGACGGTGGTCACCCCGTGGTTGAGGGACGGGGTGGCGTACGGGTCCCAGAACAGCTGGGCGTCGTAGTGGGTGTGCGGGTCGACGAAGCCGGGCCCGAGGACGAGGCCGGAGGCGTCCTCGCTGGTGCGGGCCCGCTCGGTGACCCGGCCGACGGCGGCGATCCGCCCGTCGCGCACGCCGACGTCGGCGGTGAACGCGGGCGCGCCCGTGCCGTCCACGACGGTCGCGCCCTTGATGACGTGATCAAGCATGGGTCTCCTCCCCCGGCTCCGGCGGGCGGCTCACGCGGCGGAGGCCCGGAACCGCGAGGTGCGGTGGACCGGATCCGTGTCGATCTTCGGGATCACGTGCTCGCCGATCAGCCGGATCGTCTGCAGCGTCTCCTCCTTCGGCACCCCGACCGGCAGCCCGAAGCTGAGCTGGTCGGCGCCGGCCTGCTCCCACCGCTTGCACTGCCGGAGCACCTCGTCGGGGTCGCCGCAGATCAGCAGCTCCTCCTCGATGAGGAGTTCGACGAACTCGGCTGTGTACTCGGGCAGGGTCTCCGGCCACACGGGGAAGCCCTCGGGGCGCGGGAAGGTGTCGTGGTAGCGGAAGACGAGGGAGGGCAGGTAGTGCAACCCGCCCTCGACCGCGATCCGTATCGCCTCGTCGTGGGTGGGGGCGCAGACGGCGGTGGTGGTGACCATCACGTTGTCGTTGACGAAGGCGCCGATCGGCTCGGCGTCGACGATCGCGGACTTGTACTGCTCCAGCACCCACTCCATGTCGGAGACCTTCTGCACGCTGAAGCCGAGCACCCCGAGGCCCTTGCGCGCGGCCATCGCGTACGACGGCGGCGAACCGGCCGCGTACCACATCGCCGGGTGCGCGGGCCCGTGCGGCTTCGGGAGCACCTTCCGGGGCGGCAGTGACCAGTGCTTGCCCTGGAAGCCCTCGTACTCGTCCTGGAGCCACATCTTCGGGAACTCGGCGATCGTCTCCTCCCAGATCTCCTTCGTGTGGTTCATGTCGGTGATGCCGGGGAGGAAGCCGAGGATCTCGTGCGAGCCGGCGCCGCGGCCGCTGCCGAACTCGAAGCGGTTGCCGGAGAGGTGGTCGAGCATGGCGACCTTCTCGGCCACCTTGACCGGGTGGTTGACCTGGGCGAGCGGGTTGAAGATGCCGGAGCCCAGGTGGATGCGTTCGGTGGCGTGGGCGAGGTAGCCGAGGAAGACGTCGTTGGCGGAGAGGTGCGAGTACTCCTCCAGGAAGTGGTGCTCGGACGCCCAGGCGTACTTGAACCCGGACCTGTCCGCCTGGATGACGTACTCGGTCTCCTCCATCAGCGCCTTGTGCTCGGCGAGCGGGTCGGTCTCGGCGCGCTTGCCCACGTACCCCTGTACAAAGAGCCCGAATTCCAAGGAGGTTCACCGTCCCCAGTCATTTTCTGATGGACCGTCAGATTCGTCTGCCGCCGACTGTGGCACCGAGGGTGTGCACCGTCAATAGCTGACGAACAGTCAGATGGATGGGTCACAGGACACTGACGCCCGCCAGCCATCCCCCGTCGATCACGAACGGCTGGCCGGTGATGTACGAGGAGTCCTCGCAGGACAGGAACAGCGCCAGCCGCGCCACCTCCTCCGGCCGCCCGATCCGCCCCAGCGGCACGAGCTTGCGGTACAGCCGGTCCAGCGCGAGCGAGGTCGCCTCCGGGTCGGCCTGCGGATCCAGACGGGCCGGGTTGGACATCGCCGTGTCGATCGCGCCGGGGCACATGGCGTTGACCCGGATGCCCCGGTGGGCCAGCTCCAGCGCGGCGACCCGGGTGAGGCCGAGGACGGCGTGCTTGGTCGCCGCGTAGGTGCCGACCGCAGCCATTCCGGTCATGCCGGTGTACGAGGCGGTGTTGACGATCGTGCCGCCGCCGGTCATCTCGGGTGCCACGGACTTGATGCCCAGGAAGCAGCCGACCTGGTTGACCCGCACCACCTGCATGAACTCGTCGAGGGGGGTGTCGACGAGGGAGTTGAAGCGCAGTACGCCGGCGTTGTTGACGAGCCCGTCTACACGGCCGTACGCCTCCTTGGCGGCGGCCACCGCGGCCCGCCAGTCGTCCTCGAGGCCCACGTCGAGATGGACGTAGCGGGCACCGATCTCCTTGGCCAGCGCCTCGCCCTGGTCGTCGAGGACGTCGGTCACGACGACCTCGGCGCCCTCCTCCCGGAACAGCCGGGCCTCCCGTTCCCCCTGTCCGCGTGCCGCGCCGGTGACGATCACGACGCGTCCGTCCAGCTTGCCCATGCGCTCTCCTTAGAGGTGAGGAGCCACTTCGGCGCCGAAGGCGGCGATCTGGTCGACGAGTTCGCCGCGGTCACGGCTGCGGAACCGCACCTGGATCTGGTGCACGCCCATCGCCCGGTACTCCCGCAGCGACTCGGCCAGCTCGTCCGGCGATCCGGTCAGGGTGCGGCGGCCGACGGGCCGGTCCGGCCGGCCCACGTACAGCGGCTCGGTGAGGGCGCCCACGGTCAGGGGCGCGTCGATCCCCGCCTCCGCGCGCAGCCGGGTGAGCCGCGCGATCTGCCCGGGCATCCGCTCCCGCGGGTCGCCCTGCGGCAGCCAGCCGTCGCCCTTGAGCGCGGCCCGGCGCACCGCGGCGGGCGAGGAGCCGCCGACCCAGACGGGCACGTGCCGCTGTGCGGGCCGGGGCAACTGCCCGAGCCCTTCGAAGTCGTACAGCTTCCCGTGGTGCACGGGGAACTCCTCCGGCCCGAGCGCGGCCCGCAGGGCGTCGATCACCTCGTCGAGCACCGGGCCGCGGCGCCGGAAGTCCACGCCGAGCGCCTCGAACTCCTCGGCCACGTGCCCGGCCCCGACCCCGAGGACGAGCCGGCCGCCGGAGAGGTGGTCGAGGGTGGCGTACTGCTTGGCCGTGACCAGCGGGTGCCGCAGACCGACGACGGCGACATGGGAGAGCAGGCGGACGCGTTCGGTGACCGCGGCGAGGTGGGCGAGGGTGGCCACGGGGTCGTACCACACCGTGCTCATCGCGGTCGCGAGCCGGCGCGGTACGGCGACGTGGTCGCAGCAGGCGACGTAGTCGAAGCCGGCCCGGTCGGCGGCGCGGGCGACGGCGACGAGGTCCTCGGGTCCGGCGTCCGCCTCCCAGGCCTCCGCGTAGAGCGTGCTCTGGGACTGCACCGGCAGCTGGATGCCGTAGCGGAGCCGGCTCACGGCGACCACAGTCCGTCCGGGGTGAGCCCGAGCAGCTCGATGGCGTTGCCGCGCACGATCCGCTCGACCGTCGGCGCGTCCAGGTGCGCCATCTGCTCCTCACCGACCTGGCGCGACTTCGGCCAGGTGGAGTCGGAGTGGGGGTAGTCGGTCTCGTACAGGACGTTGCCGACGCCGATCGCGTCGAGGTTGCGCAGCCCGAAGGCGTCGTCGAAGAAGCAGCCGTGGACGTGCTCGGCGAACAGCTCCGACGGCGGACGGCGCACCTTGTCGGCGACCCCGCCCCAGGCGCGGTTCTCCTCCCAGACGACGTCGGCGCGCTCCAGGATGTAGGGGATCCAGCCGATCTGCCCCTCGGCGTACATGATCCGCAGGTTCGGGAAGCGTTCCAGCTTCCCGCTCATCAGCCAGTCCACCATCGAGAAGCAGCAGTTGGCGAAGGTGATCGTGGACCCGACGGCGGGCGGGGCGTCGGCGGAGGTGGAGGGCATCCGGCTGCTGGAGCCGATGTGCATCGCGACCACCGTGCCGGTCTCGTCGCAGGCGGCGAGGAAGGGGTCCCAGGCGTCGGTGTGGACGGAGGGCAGTCCGAGGTGCGGGGGTATCTCGGAGAAGGCGACCGCGCGCACACCGCGTCGCGCGTTGCGCCGGACCTCCTCGGCGGCGAGCACGGGATCCCACAGCGGGATGAGGGTGAGCGGGATCAGCCGGCCCCGCGCCTCGGGCCCGCACCACTCCTCCACCATCCAGTCGTTGTAGGCGCGCACGCAGAGCAGGGCCAGCTCGCGGTCGGCGGCCTCGGTGAAGGTCTGGCCGCAGAAGCGCGGGAAGGTCGGGAAGCAGAGCGCGGACTGGACGTGGTTGACGTCCATGTCGGCCAGGCGCGCGGGGACGTCGTAGGACCCGGGGCGCATCTGCTCGTAGGTGATGATCTCCAGTTTGATCTCGTCCCGGGCGTACCCGACGGCGGTGTCCAGTCGGGTCAGCGGCCGGTGCAGGTCCTCGTAGACCCACCAGTCGCCGATCGGGCCGTCGTCGCCGGGGGCGCCCATCACGGGCTTGAACCGGCCGCCGAGGAAGGTCATCTCCTTCAGCGGGGCGCGCACGGTGCGCGGACCCGTGTCCAGATACCTCTTCGGGAGCCGGTCCTGCCAGACGTTCGGCGGTTCGACGGTGTGGTCGTCGACGGAGATGATCCGGGGAAAGGTCGGCTGGGTGTCCATGCCGGCCACGGTAGCGCTCATCTGACGACCCGTCAGCTACGGCGGCGGGATCGGCCCCGGGCCCCTCGCGGCACCCCCGGTGTATCTCGGACGGCCCTTCGCGCTCTGATCAGTACGGAAGTGGGCGATGAGAATGTGAAGGCTTTGTGAGGCACCGCACCGCCGACTGTGAGTGTGGTCTCGCGCCACTGACGCAAACACCACGAGCAAGGCAAACTGACAGGGTTGTTCAGGATGTCTAAGGGGACGGCGATGGAAGGGGTACCACCGCGGGTGCCGGCGCAACGGCAGCCGGACTTCCCGGATGCCTTCGGCGATCCGGGTGCGCTGCGCTTCTGCGTCCTCGGTCCCGTGCGCGCCTCGCGCGGCGCGGAACCGCTCGCCACGGGTTCCCCCCAGCAACGCGCGCTGCTGGCCGCGCTGCTGCTGCGCGAGGGCCGTACGGCCACCGCGCCGGAGCTGATCGACGCCCTGTGGGGCGACGAGCCCCCGTCGCAGGCGCTGGCCGCCCTGCGGACCTACGCCTCCCGGCTGCGCAAGGTGCTGGACCCCGGGGTCCTGGTGAGCGAGTCCGGCGGGTACGCCATCCGCTCCCTCCCCGACGGCGCGCTGGACCTGGCCGTCGCGCGGGAGCTGGCTGCGGAGGCCGACCGGGCCGGGCACACGGGGGACCTGTGCCGGGCGCGGGACCTGCTCGGGCGGGCCCTGGCCCTGTGGGACGGCGAGGCGCTGGCCGGCGTACCCGGGCCGTACGCGCAGGCCCAGCGCGTACGGCTGGAGGAATGGCGGCTCCAGTTGCTGGAGTCCCGCCTGGACATGGACCTCGAACAGGGCTGCCACGCCGAGGCGGTCTCGGAGCTGACCGCGCTGACGGCCGCCCACCCGCTGCGCGAGAGGCTGCGCGAGCTGCTGATGCTGGCGCTGTACCGCAGCGGCCGGCAGGCGGAGGCGCTGGCGGTCTACGCGGACACCCGGCGGCTGCTGGCGGACGAGCTGGGAGTGGATCCGCGGCGGGGCCTCGGCGAGTTGCAGCAGCGGATCCTGCGCGCGGACCCGGACCTCGCGGCACCGGCGGCCCCGGCCGCCGAAGCGCCGACCGCGCGGGTGCGCCCGGCCCAGCTTCCGGCGACGGTCCAGGACTTCACCGGCCGCAGCTCCTTCGTCGCCGAGCTGAGCGAGGTGCTGGCGTCGGCCGAGGGCCGGGTGATGGCCGTCTCGGCGGTGGCCGGGATCGGCGGCGTGGGCAAGACGACGCTCGCGGTGCATGTCGCGCACCAGGCGCGGGCCGCCTTCCCGGACGGACAGCTGTACGTCGACCTGCAAGGAGCCGGCGGCCGGGCGTCGGAGCCGGAGTCGGTGCTCGGCTCGTTCCTGCGGGCGCTCGGGACGGCCGACTCGGCGATCCCGGACACCCTGGACGAGCGGGCGGCGCTGTACCGGTCCGTACTGGACGGCCGCCGGGTGCTGGTGCTGCTGGACAACGCCCGCGACGCCGCCCAGGTGCGCCCGCTGCTGCCCGGCACCTCCGGCTGCGCGGCGCTGGTCACCTCCCGCGCCCGGATGGTGGACCTGGCCGGGGCGCATCTGGTCGACCTCGACGTGATGTCGCCCGACGAGGCGCTGTCGCTGTTCACGAAGATCGTCGGCGCGGAGCGGGTCACCGCCGAGCGCAAGGCGGCGCTGGACGTGGTGGCGGCGTGCGGCTTCCTGCCGCTGGCGATCCGGATCGCCGCGTCCCGGCTGGCCGCCCGCCGCACCTGGACGGTGTCCGTGCTGGCCGCGAAGCTCGCCGACGAACGCCGCCGGCTGGACGAGCTCCAGGCCGGCGACCTCGCCGTCAAGGCGACCTTCGAGCTGGGGTACGGCCAGCTGGAACCGGCCCAGGCACGGGCGTTCCGGCTGCTGGGAATCGCGGACGGGCCGGACGTCTCGCTGCCGGCCGCGGCCGCGGTGCTGGATCTGCCGCCGGAGGACGCCGAGGACCTGCTGGAGTCCCTGGTCGACATGTCCCTGCTGGAGTCGGCGGCGCCCGGCCGCTACCGGTACCACGACCTCGTCCGGCTCTACGCGCGCGCGTGCGCCGAGCGGGACGAGCAGCCGCCGAGCGAACGCGACGCGGCGTTCGCCCGCCTGCTGGACTTCCATCTGGCCACCGCGTCCCGCGTCTACGCGATCGAGCGGCCCGGCGAGCGGGTCCTGGAGCACATCGCGAAGACCCGGCACCCGGGCCTGTCCTTCCAGGACCGCGACCAGGCACTGGAGTGGCTGTTCGGCGAGGCGAACTGCCTGCTGGCGTGCGCCCGGCAGGCCACGTCGGCCGGTCTGCACCGCAAGGCGGCGGACCTGCTCATGGCGGCGGTGGACCTGGGCGAGTCCGGTGCCGGCTCCCTTCAGTTCACCAAGGTCGCCGCCGCGGTGAGCGAGGCCGCCGCGGAGGCCGGGGACCCCTGGGCCGAGGCCCGGGCCCGGACCATGCTGACCCATGTGCACAGCATCTGCGGGCGGTTCGCGGAGGCCGACGCGGAGGCGCGGCGGGCCCTCGCGGTCGGGCTGCCGGCGGGCGATCCGGTCTCCAGCGGCCAGGCGCCCAACCAGCGCGGGATCATCGCCCTGTACGAGGCCAGGCACGAGGACGCGGAGGCCCATCTGTCGGAGGCCCTGGCGGCGTTCCGGGCGGACGGCAACAAGCCCGGCGAGGCCGCGGCGCTGTGCAATCTCTCGCGGGTGCACCTGGCCACCGGGCGGACGGCCACCGCCGTGGAACTGGCGGGCCAGGGCATCGCCCTCTACGAGGAGGACCGGTCCGGACTGGCGCTGCGGCTGGCCAACGGCAAGTACGCGCTCGGCCTCGCCCTGACCGGCGCCGGACAGACCGCGCGGGCCCGTGACGTGCTGACCGAGGCGCTGGAGGTCTTCCGCGACAGCCGCCAGCGGTTCTGGCAGGGGATGACCCTGTACCGGCTCGCCGAGGTGCAGTTGGCGGACCGGCGCCCGGCCCTGGCGGCGACCCAGGCCGAACAGGCCCTGTCCGTCCTGCACGGGATCGGCGGCGAGTGGCGGCGCGGCAACGTGCTGACCGTGCTGGGCCGCGGGCTGGCCGCCATCGGCCAGACCGACCGGGCCCGGGTCTGCTGGAGCGAGGCGCTGGCGATCTTCGAGGAACTCGGCTCGCCGGAGGCCGAGTCGGTGCGCCTGCTGCTGTCGCCGTCGGCCGTGGCCTGATCACGGTCGACGGGCCCGGTCACCGTGAGCGGGCCGTTCATCGATCGTTTATCGACTGGTGGCAGTCTCTCTTCCTGCCGGTCCGTCGCATCGGGGGGCAGACGGACCGGCACGGCCGCCCCGCTAGGGTGAACGGCCTGCTCGGTCCGCTCGGGGGCTCACGGGGGAGCCGCCGAGCGGGCCGGACGACCATTTGGCTGCACGCACAGGGAAGTTGACTCACATGGCCGAGAACGCCCAGAACGCCGGCACCACCGACGGCAAGGACGCCGTCAAGCCGAACGACGCACACGCCTCCGGCGAGGAGCTGACTACGCAGGACGCGCACGCGTCGAGCGGGCCGCTCAAGCCCGCGGACGCCCACGCTTCGGGCACCGAGGTCAAGCCGACCGACGCCCACGCGTCGAGCGAGCCGGCCAACTAGGACCGCGGCAACGGCGGGGGATCGCACGGGGATCGGCCGCGGCGGCGCGGAGGGGGAGCCGCCGCGGCCGCGGCATTTCTGACGCTGCGGCACAAGTCCCAGGAACACCTGAAGTTCACGTACCGAACTCCTGTCACATCCCACAATTCAAAGTCTATTCGGCCTGACGAGGTGTGAAACCACGGGTCCGATGGCGATTCTCTTGGCATGAACCTGCTGTCCGACGGACGGGCGGCAGCCTCATGGAGGTGTGGGATGCACCGCAGACTCGCAACCGCTCTTGCCGCCTCGACCCTGGCTCTCGGCACCGTCGTCGCCACCGCGACGGCCGCCGGCGCCGCTCCCGCCGACAAGCCCCAGGTCCTGTCGAGCTGGACGCAGACCAGCGCGTCCAGCTACAACGCCTGGGTGGCGGCCCGTGCCAACCAGTCCGCCTGGGCCGCCTACGGCTTCGACTGGTCGACCGACTACTGCTCCACCTCGCCCGACAACCCCTTCGGCTTCCCCTTCGCCACGTCCTGCGCCCGTCACGACTTCGGCTACCGCAACTACAAGGCGGCCGGCGCCTTCGACGCCAACAAGGCCCGCCTCGACAGCGCCTTCTACGAGGACCTCAAGCGCGTCTGCAACGGATACGGCGGCGCCACCAAGGCGGCCTGCAACAGCACCGCGTGGACGTACTACCAGGCCGTGCGGGCCTTCGGCTGACCCGGCGCCGGCCGGAGTGCCTCCGGCCGGACGGACATGGCGGGGCGTCGCCGCACGGCGCCCCGCACCCCCGCCCCCCACCCCCGCTCAGCGCCGCGCCCGCAGCTCCCCCTTCACCACCTTGCCGCTCGCGTTGCGCGGCAGCTCCCCCACGAACTCCACCGTCCGGGGCACCTTGTAGTTCGCCATCTCCCGGCGCGCCCAGGCGATCAGGTCGTCCGCGGTCAGCACGGCCCCCGGGCGCCGCACCACGTAGGCCTTGCCGACCTCACCCAGCCGGGCGTCGGGAACGCCGATCACGGCGACGTCGGCCACCGCCGGATGCAGGCCGAGCGCCTGCTCTATCTCGGCGGGATAGGCGTTGAAGCCGCCGACGATGAACATGTCCTTGATCCGGTCGGTGATGCGCAGGTTTCCCGCCGCGTCCAGCACGCCCACGTCGCCGGTGCGCAGCCAGCCGTCCGCCCCCAGCACCTCGGCCGTGGCCGCGTCGTCCTCGAAGTAGCCGGCCATCACGTTGAATCCGCTGACCAGGACCTCCCCGGGACTGCCGGCGGGCGCGTCGACCCGCACCCGCGTGCCCGGGATCGCCCGGCCGGACGTCGACGCAATCACCGCGGGGTCGTCGCCGCGCCGGCACATCGTGACGATGCCGCTCGCCTCGGACAGGCCGTACGCCGTCAGGACGGTGTCCACACCGAGTTCGCCGCGCAGGCGCTCGACCAGACGCAGCGGGACGACCGCGGCACCGGTCACCACCAGGCGCAGCGCGGACAGGTCGTGGGCGTCGCGGGAGGCGTGGTCCAGCAGGGCCTGGTGCAGGGCGGGCGGGCCGGGCAGGACGGACACCCGTTCCGCCGCGATGTTCGCCAGGACCGTGTCCACGTCGAAGACCGGCTGGGGGATCATCGTCGCGCCCCGCATCAGACAGGCCAGGATCCCCGCCTTGTAGCCGAAGGTGTGGAAGAAGGGGTTCACGATGAGGTAGCGGTCGTCGCCGCGCAGGCCCGCCAGGTCGCTCCAGACCTCGTAGGCGCGCAGGCTCTGCGCATGGGTGATCACCGCGCCCTTGGGGCGGCCGGTGGTGCCCGAGGTGTAGACGATGTCCGACGGCCGGGACGGCTCGACGGCGTCGGCCCGGGCCCGCACGGCGGCCCCCGCCACCCGGTCGCCGCCGGCCAGGAAGTCCTTCCAGGTGCGGAAGTCGGCCGGGGCGTCGTCCGACAGGACCACCACCTGTTCCAGGGACGGCAGTCCGGGCAGCGGGCCCCGCCCGTCGCCCTCCCCCGCGGCCCGCCGCAGCGACGCCACGTACGACGTCCCCAGGAACGTGCCCGTGACGAACAGCAGCCGCGCGCGGCTGCGCCGCAGGACGTCCGCGGCCTCCGTGCCCTTGAAGCGCGTGTTCAGCGGGACCAGGACCGCGCCGGACGACACCGCGCCCAGCGCCGAGACGATCCAGTCCAGGGTGTTCGGCGCCCAGACCGCGACCCGGTCGCCGGGCGCCACCCCGTACGCCAGACAGGCCGCCGCCGCGCGTTCCACGCGGGCGCCCAGTTCGGCGTACGAGATCCTGGTCCTGCCCTCCACCACCGCCTCGGCGTCGCCGTACCGTTCGGCCGCGCTCCGCACCAGCGCCGGGATGCTGCCCCACTCCTCGTCCCCTCGCACAACCGGCCTCCCCGAACCCATAGCTGACTACCCGTCAGATTAGCGGTAGCCTGACGGACTGTCAGCAGACCGGACCGTTGCGGAGGTGTGCTCATGGCAGGGCTGAAGGACGCGACGGCGATCGTCGGGATCGGGCAGACCGCCTTCGCCCGGCGCCTTCCGGAGGACGAGCGGACCCTCGCGTGCCGTGCCGTGCTCGCCGCCCTGGACGACGCCGGGATCGCCCCGCGGGAGGTCGACGCGCTGGCCTCCTACACGATGGAGGAGACCGACGAGGTGGAGCTCGCCAAGAGCCTGGGCCTCGGCGACCTCACCTTCTTCAGCAAGGTGGGCTACGGGGGCGGCGGCTCCTGCGCCACCGTCGCCCACCTCGCCGCCGCCGTCGCCACCGGGCAGGCCACGGTCGGGGTCGCCTGGCGGTCCCGCAAACGGGGCAGCGGGCCGCGGCCCTGGACGAACACCACCGTCCAGCTCCCCACCCCGGCCCAGTGGACCCGCCCCTTCGGGCTGCTGCGCCCGGCCGACGAGATAGCCATGCTCGCCCGCCGCCACATGCACGAGTACGGCACCACCCGGGACCACCTGTTCAATGTGGCCCTCGCCTGCCGGAACCGGGCCAACCAGAACCCCGCCGCGGTGATGTACGACCGGCCGCTGACCCGCGAGATGTACATGACCTCCCGCTGGATCAGCGAACCCCTCTGCCTGTTCGACAACTGCCTGGAGACCGATGGCGCGCTGGCCTGCGTCGTCGTCTCGCGCGAGCGGGCCCGGGACTGCCGGAGCCGGCCCGTCTACGTCCACTCCGCCGCGCAGGGCCTGCCCGCCCAGCACCACGGCATGGTCAACTACTGGAACGACGACCCGCTCACCGGCCCCGCCTGGACCGCGGCCCGGCACCTGTGGAAGCACGCCGACTTCACCCCGCAGGACGTGGACGTCGCCCAGATCTACGACGCGTTCACCGCCCTCGTCCCGCTCTCCCTGGAGGGCTACGGCTTCTGCGACCGCGGTGAGGGCGGCGCCTTCACCGAGGGGGGCGCCCTGGAGACCGGCGGGCGGCTGCCGCTGAACACCGGCGGCGGCGGGCTCAGCGAGGCCTACGTCCACGGGTTCAACCTCATCACCGAGGGTGTCAAGCAACTGCGGGGGACCAGTACCGCGCAGGTCCCCGGCGCCGCCACCTGCCTGGTCACGGCCGGTGAGGGCGTCCCCACCTCCGCCCTGCTGCTCCGGAACTGAGGAGTCGACATGCTCAGCCCCGCCATCGACGCCGACGGCGCCCCCTTCTGGCGGTACGCCGCCCGGGGCGAACTGCGGATCCAGGCCTGCGCCGACTGCGGCGGGTTCCGGTTCCCGCCCCGGCCCTGTTGCCCGCGCTGCCGGTCCTTCGCGACGGAGTGGCGCGCGGTCGGCGGCCACGGACGGATCTGGTCGTACGTCGTGCCGCACCCGCCGCTGCTGCCCGACTACGCCGAACAGGCGCCGTACAACGTGATCGTCGTCGAGCTGGCCGACGCACCCGCCGTCCGGCTCGTCGGCAACCTCGTCCGCGAACCCGGCGCCCGCCTCGACTCCGTGGCGCCCGGCGGGATCCGGATCGGCGCGCGGGTCCGCGTCGTCTTCGACGGCGACGGCCTCCCGCAATGGGTGCTGGAGCGGGTGTGAGCGGCGTCCGGGTCACCGCCGACAAGGCCACCGGCGTCGCCGTCGTCACCCTGGACCGACCCGAACGGCTCAACGCCGTCGATCTCGCGACGGCGGCCGACCTCGCCGCGGTCTGGCGGGAGTTCCGGTTCGACGACTCCGTACGGGCCGTCGTCCTGACCGGCGCCGGGGAACGGGCCTTCTGCACCGGCATCGACCGCGGCGCCGAGGTGCCGCAGCCCGGCTCGCCGTACATGGTGGACGACCCGCTGCTCACCGTCGGCCCGAAGGCGAACGACCTGTGGAAACCGGTCGTCGCGGCCGTGCGCGGCATGGCCTGCGGCGGCGCCTTCTACCTGCTGGGCGAGGCCGAGTTCGTCGTCGCGGACGAGACCGCCACCTTCTTCGACCCGCACACGACCTACGGCATGGTCAGCGCGTACGAGTCGATGTACCTGGCGCAGCGGATGCCGCCCGGGGAGGTGGCGAGGATGGCGTTGATGGGCACCGCGGAGCGGATCTCCGCGCGGCGGGCGTACGAGGTGGGCCTGGTGTCGGAGGTCACCGCCCCCGGCGAGGCGGTGGCGGCGGCCGTGCGCTGCGCCGAGACCATCGCGGGGTGTCCGCCCGAGGCCGTGCAGGGCACCGTGCGCGCCTGCTGGGCGGCCCGGGAGGCGGCCCTCTCCCAGGCGTTGGCCCTGGCCCCGCATCTGGTCGCGCTGGGTAATCTGCCCGCCGAGCGGCAGGCCGAACTGTTCGCCGCACGGCGGCCGGACGGCTTCCGGGTCCGGTGAGCCGGGAGCGCGCCCACCGCGTGGCGGGTGCCGCGGACCGGGCGTGGTGTCCGGGGCGACCGCCGCCGTCCGGAGCCCCCGCCGAGCCCGTTCGACGGCCGGCCCCGGTGCCGCTCAGGCGGTCCGCGCCGTACCGGTGCCCTTCTCCGCGTCCAGCGCGTACACACAGCGGTCCTTGCTGCACGCGTACACGATGCCGTCCTTGACCACCGGGGAGCCGGTGATCTCGCCGCCCGTGGCGAGCTTCCAGCGCAGCCGGCCGTCGTCGGCCTTCAGGGTGTACAGCAGGTGGTCGGTGGAGCCGAAGTGGATCCGGCCCTCGGCGACCGAGGGCGAGCCCACGATGTCGCCGCCCGCCTGAAAGCGCCACTTGGGCGTGCCGGTGACCGCGTCCAGCGTGTACAGGCCGGTGCCGCTGCCGACATGGACGTGGCCGGCGGCGACCAGCACCGGCTCGATGGACGACCTTGACTCGGTGGCGATCCGCCAGCGGTCGCGGCCGTCGGTGGCGTCGAGGGCGTAGACCGTGCCGAGGTAGTCGGCGAGGTAGACGCCGCCGCCGGTGACGGCGGGGCCGGGCGCGAAGGCGGGCGGGGAGAGGAACACCGCGGGTGCCTCGAAGTGCCAGCGGACGTGCCCGCCGGCCGCCTCGACGGCCAGGACGCGGGTGCCGGCGCAGACGTAGACGTAGCCGTCGGGGGCGGGCGTGATCCGGACCGGGACGCCGCCGCAGGAGGCCGCGTCGCCGATCGGGTACGACCAGCGCTCGTCGCCGGTGCGGGCGTCCAGGGCGCGCAGCCTGGCGTCCTGCCACACGTACACCGTGCCGTCGTGCAGGGCGGGCCCGGCCTCGGGCGACTCGAAGTCGCTCTGGCAGCCGCCGATCTCCCACAGCTTGAGGCCGCTGGCGGCCTCCCAGGCCTGCACGCCGCCGCCGCGGGTGCCGGTGACGACGGTGCCGCGTTCGGCCTTCAGGGAGTACACCCAGGCGTCCGTCGACAGCCGCCACAGGTCGCCGCCCTCGCGGGCGTCCAGGGCGAACAGGGTGGGTCCGTCGGAGGCGTGCACCCTGCCGTCGGCGACCGCCATCGACCAGGCCACGTCACGGGTCTTGAAGCGGCGCCGGCCGGTGGCCACGTCCAGGGCGTGGACCTCGAAGGACGTGACGTACACCAGGTCGTCGGCGACGGCGGGGGTGCCCCAGACGTCGTTGGACATGCGGAAGCGCCAGGGGCGCCAGCCGGCCGGGCTCTCCGGCAGCGGCGGCGGGGCCGCGGCCGGGACGGCGGGTTCGGCGCCGTTGACACCGGGGCGGGGCCTGGACCAGGACGCGACGAGACCGGCCTCGGGGGGAGGCGCCTTGACCGCGGCGGCACGGGCGTCGGCGACCCGGGGGCCGGGGCCGATCGGCATCGGGGCGCCGGCCAGCCGGACCGGGCCGCCGTCGGGGGCGCCGACCGGGGCGGGCACGGGCGGGGCCGGTACGACGGGGTCGTGGGACGGCGGGGGCGGCACGGCGTGCGGCCGGCCCGCGCTGCGGCCCGTTCCCGGGGCCGGTCTGACCGCGGGGCGTCCGCCGCGGCGGGTCTCGATCAGGCCGACGGCCTTCTCCGGCAGCCATGCCGAGGCCGTTCCGCTGTCGTCGGAGCCGGAGCCGAACAGGTGCGGGGCGAGCTGGGCCTGGAGATCGGCGGGGGTGGGACGGGCCGAGGGGTCCATCTGCATACAGGACTCGATCAGCGGGCGCAGCTCGTCCGGGAGTCCCTCCAGGTCGGGGCCCTCGCGCAGCAGCATGAAGACGGTCTCGACCGGGTTGGCGCCGTGGAAGGGAGGGTGCCCGGTGGCGGCGAAGACGAGGGTGGAGCCCAGCGAGAAGACGTCGCTGGCGCCGGTGACGGAGCGCGAGTCCTTCGCCTGCTCGGGCGACATGTAGGCGGGGGTGCCGACGGCGACGTTCGTCATCGTCAAACGGGTGTTCGACACGCCGGAGGCGATCCCGAAGTCGATCACCCGGGGACCGTCCTCGACGACCAGGACGTTGGAGGGCTTGAGGTCCCGGTGGACGAGCCCGGCGCCGTGGATGGACTGGAGGGCCTCCGCGACGCCCGCCGCCAGCCAGCGCACCGCCTGGGCCGGCAGCGGCCCGCAGTCGTTCACTATCTCCTCGAGCGAGGGCGCGGGCACGTACGCGGTGGCCAGCCACGGCACGGCGGCGCGCGGGTCGGCGTCGACCACGGCCGCCGTGTAGAAGCCGGACACCGCGCGGGCCGCCTCGACCTCGCGCGTGAACCGGACCCGGAACAGCTGGTCCTCGGCGAGCTCCGTCCGGACGGTCTTGATCGCCACGCGCCGGCCGGACGCCGAGCGTGCGAGATAAACCAGTCCCATGCCGCCGGCGCCCAGTCGTCCCAGCACCTCGAACGGCCCGATCCGCCGCGGATCGTGCTGTGTCAGCTGATCCACCACTTGCCTGCCACCTCCCCGTACGAGCCGCGCCACCTCCATATGTACGCGACCCAGTGCAGCGTCTCACCACCGCACCGCCGTGGCGGCACGCACCCTGATTCTTCCTGTCCGGGCCACAGGTTGCGAACCCGGCGACATATGGGGTGTCACGCCTTTTATCAGATCAAAAGCAGCAGGTCAGCGCTGGAGAACCGCGAACGACGCCCCCTGGTCGTCCGCCACGACGCCCACTGTCCCGTACGAAGTGGCGAAGGGCCCCGCCTGGACGCGGCCGCCGAGCCGTCTCACCGCCGCGAGCGCGGCCTCGCAGTCCTCGACGGCGAAATGGACCAGGAAATGGGGCGGCATCTCGGCGGGAAAGACATCGACGAGCGGGGCGCGGCCGAAGTCCGGCTCGGCGTCGGGGCCGAACAGGGCGTCGTGGAACAGCTCCCCGTAGAAGGCGTTGGCGGCGGCCGTGTCGCGGGCGTACAGCTCGGCCCAGGCGAACGTGCCGGGCTCGTGGCGCCGCCCGAAGCCCCGGTGGGACCCCGGCTGCCACAGACCGAGGACGGCGCCCTCGGGGTCGGTGACCAGCGCGGCGGTGCCCAGCTCCCCGACCTGCGCCGGAGCGGTGACCACCTGGCCGCCGCCCGCCCGGACGCGCCGCGCGAGCGCGTCGGCGTCCGGGGTCGCGAAGTACACCGTCCACACCGTGGGCAGGCGGCCGTCCGCCTTGCGCGCCAGCGCCGCCACGGGTTCGCCCTCCCGCCGGGCCCACACACCGCCGCCGTGCGACGCCGTGAAGGACCACCCGAAGAGCCCACCGTAGAACCGCTTGCCCGCCTCCACGTCCGCGAGCTGTGCGTCCACCCAGCAGGGGACACCCTCCAGGAACGCCTCGTCGCGAGCAGATGCCCTGTTTTCGGCCATATGGTCAAGCTAATCGTCCTTCACGCACCCCGCCCACCTGCCACACCACCGCGTTTCCCGCCGTGCACCCCATTTGCAGTCGGCCGAATCGCGGTCCGATCACCCCTCGGTAAGCTGACGGCATGACAGGACAAGTGCGTACCGTCGACGGCCGCGTGGCCGGTCGGCGTGGGCAGGCGACCCGGCAGAAGCTGCTCGACTGCCTCAGCGAGATGCTCAGCTCCTCCCCGTACCGGGACGTCAAAGTCATCGATGTCGCCCGGAAGGCGGGCACTTCGCCCGCCACCTTCTACCAGTACTTCCCGGACGTCGAAGGCGCCGTCCTGGAGATCGCCGAGCAAATGGCCACCGAGGGCGCCGGGTTGACCGAGCTGCTGGCCGGCCGCTCCTGGACCGGCAAGGCCGGCTGGCAGACCGCCCAGGAACTCGTGGACGGCTTCCTGGAGTTCTGGCGCCGCAACGACGCCATCCTGCGCGTCGTCGACCTCGGGGCCGCCGAGGGCGACAAGCGGTTCTACAAACTCCGTATGAAGATCCTGAACTCGGTGAACAACTCCCTGGTGGACGCGGTCGCCGAGCTCCAGTCCAAGGGCCGCGTCGACAAGGACGTGAACCCGGCGGCGATGGCCGGTTCGATCGTCGCGATGCTGGCGGCGGTCGCCTCGCACCAGAAGGGCTTCCAGTCCTGGGGTGTGAAGCAGGCCGAACTCAAGCCGAATCTGGCGCTGCTGGTGCATCTGGGCATCACGGGCAAGAAGCCGACGAAGTAGCCCGCGCGGCGGGCGCACCTTCTTGTCCCTGTCCGAAGTCCTGTCAGGCGGGCGGCGGTTCACCCGGGTGGGCCACCGCCCGCTGTGCTGTCCGGGGCCGTTCAGGCGGGCATCGGGCGGTCCTTGACGACGTGCTTCATCACCAGCGTCGAGGTCAGCCGCTGCACGCCGGGCAGCGTCGCCAGCCGCTCGTCGTACAGCCGCTGGAAGGCGGCGAGGTCCGCGGTGGCGACCCGCAGCAGATAGTCGGGGTCCCCGAACAGCCGCTGGGCGTCCAGGACGTGCTCCACCTCGCCGACCGCGCGCTCGAACTCGACGACGGTCTCCCGGTCCTCCTGCCGCATGGAGACGAAGACCAGCGCCTCGAAGGTCAGCCCCACGGCCGCGGGATCCACCACGGCCCGGTAGCCGCTGATCGCCCCCGACCGCTCCAGCTCCCGCAGCCTGCGGTGGCAGGGCGAGACGCTCAGCCGCACCCGCGCGGCCAGCTCGGTCACGGTCAGCCGCCCGTCCGTCTGGAGCTCGGCAAGAATTTTCCGGTCTATGTCGTCCATGGCGAAGATTCTTCTCATGAGGGCCCTGTGCTGGGCAAACTTAAGGAACACTTTCGCGCCGATCACGCATAATCTCGCCGCCATGGAATTGGCGGTGCTGTTCTCCTTCCTGGCCCTCGACCTGCTGCTGGTGTGCGTGCCGGGCGCCGACTGGGCGTACGTGATCTCGGCCGGTCTGCGCGACCGGTCGCCGGTGACGGCGGTGGCGGGCCTGGTCGGCGGTTACGCCCTGCACACCCTGCTGGCGGCGGCCGGTCTCGCGGTCCTGGTGGCCGGGTCCCCGGTCCTGCTCACCGCGCTGACCGCGGCGGGAGCGCTGTACCTGGTCGTGCTGGGCTGGGGCGTGCTGCGCCGACCGGGTACGCCGCAGGCGTCCGAGGAGCCGGCCCGGACCGGCCGGGCACGGGTCTTCCTGCGCGGCGCCGCGATCAGCGGCCTGAACCCCAAGGGCCTGCTGCTCTACCTCTCGGTCCTGCCGCAGTTCCTGACCGTGGACGGCGCGCATCTGCCCGTACCGGCCCAGACGGCGGTGCTCGGCCTGCTGCACATGGCGTGCTGCGCCGTCGTCTACCTCGCGGTCGGCGTCGCGGCCCGCGCCGTCCTCGGGACCCGTCCGGCCGCCGCCCGCGCCGTCGCCCGCACCTCGGGCGCCGCGATGCTGGGCATCGGCACGTTTCTGCTGGTGCAGCGGCTGGCGACGCTGTAGCCGCTCACCGTCGCACGAGCCGGAAGACCCTGATCTCCCGCTCCACCCGTGCCTGGTACGCCGCGTACGGCGGCCAGAACTCCAGCACCGCGCGCCAGGCCCGCGCGCGCTCCTCCCCCGCCAGCAGCACGGCCGTGACCGGGATGTCCTCGCCCCGCCAGTTGATCTCGGCGGCCGGGCGGGCGAGGAGGTTGTGCGTCCAGGCGGGATGGCCCGGCCGGCCGAAGTTGGAGCCGACCAGGATCCAGCCGCCTCCGTCGGCCTCGGCCAGACAGGCCAGCGGGGTGCGCCGGGGCAGTCCGCTCCGCGCGCCGGTGGCGGTGAGGATCACTCCGGGCAGCATCAGGGCGCTGAGCAGCACCCTGCCCCGGCTGAGCCGGTGGACGGCGCGGTCCAGGGCGGGCACGACATGAGGGGCGGCCTTCGCGAAGGCCCTGGTGGAGGACACCTTCTGCACCGCGCCGCGCAGACCCGAGGCCATCAGACAGCCACCTCTCCCTCGAACAGCCCCGCCGAACCGGCGGCATGGTCGCGCAGCCGGTGGACGGGCCCGAAGAGGAGCTCGTCGCCGGCGGCGCGCTTGAAGTACAGGTGGGCCTCGTGCTCCCAGGTGAAGCCCAGCCCGCCGTGCAACTGGATCCCCTCGGCCGCCGCGACGCGCAGCGCCTGGAGGGCCTGCGCGAGCGCCAGCCCGCCGACCGGCTCCGCGCGGGCAGTGGCCCAGGCCGCGTAGTAGGCCGCCGAGCGGGCCGCCTGCACCTGGACGTACACGTCGGCCAGGCGGTGCTTGACGGCCTGGAAGGAGCCGATGGGCCGGCCGAACTGCTCACGCCGACCGACGTGTTCCACGGTCCGCGCCAGGATGCCGTCGGCTGCCCCGACGGACTCGGCGGCGAGCGCGGCGGCGGCGGTGTTCCCGACCGCGGCCAGGGCCCCCGGGACGTCCGCCCCGTCCTCCCCCAGCAATTGCGCGGGTACGTCGCGCAGTTGCACACGGGCCCGCGGCCGGGACGGGTCCAGGGCGGTCAGCCGCACCCGTACGACACCGGCGGCCTCACCCGGCACCAGGAACAGCAGGGTCCGCGAGCGGGCGAACCCCCCGGCGTGCGCGGCCACCACGAGCAGGTCCGCGCTGTGCCCGTCGAGGACCTGGTCGGCCTCCCCGTAGAGCCGCCAGCCGCCGTCGGCCCGGCGGGCCTGCACACCGCCCGCCCGGCCGCCGCCGGCCCAGTCGCCCCGGTTGCCGCCGGTCAGCGCGAGGGCGGTGGCCAGCCGCGCGCCGGGAACGGCGAGGGCGGCGGTGAGGCGGCCGGAGGCGATGCGCGGGAGCAGGTCGGCGCGCTGGGCGTCCGTGCCCAGGGCGAGCACGAGGGGGGCCACCAGGACGCCGGTGGCGAGCAGCGGTGAGGGGAACGGTGTCCGGCCGGTCTCCTCGCAGGCGAGGGCCAGTTCGGTCGCCGAGCAGCCGACCCCGCCGTACGCCTCGGGCAGCGCCAGGCCCGGCAGGCCGAGTCCGGCGGCGAGGCCGGTCCACAGGCGTCGGTCGTGTCCGTCCGGGCCGTGCGGGGCGGCCCGCTCCCGCTCGGCGTCGCGGTTGCGGCGGAGCAGCTCGCGCAGCGTGCGGCGGATCTCGTCCTGCTCGGGGGTGAAGCCGGCGTCCATGAGCGACCTCCAGGATCTGACGGGTCGTCATGTTAGGGCAGCGGGGCCGCGATACCCAGACCTGCCGGGGAACCACCGATCTGATGTACCGTCAGATTCATGCGGACCCGGAGAGTGGCCGTGGTGGGCGTTTCCCTGTCCGCCTGCGGCCGTGTGGACCAGGCAACCCCGTACACCCTGCACGCCCAGGCCGCCCGCCGGGCCCTCGCCGACGCCGGGCTCGACCGCGGCCTGGTCGACGGCTTCGCGTCCGCCGGCACGGGCACGCTGGCACCCGCGGAGGTGGCCGACTACCTCGGCCTGCGCCCGACCTGGGTCGACTCCACCTCGGTCGGCGGCTCGACCTGGGAGGTCATGGCGGCCCACGCCGCCGACGCGATCGCCGCCGGCCACGCGAACGCGGTGCTGCTGGCCTACGGCTCCACGGCCCGCGCGGACCTCAGGGCGGGCCGGCGCACCGGCACCCTCTCCTTCGGCGCCCGCGGCCCGCTCCAGTTCGAGGTGCCGTACGGCCACACCCTGATCGCGAAGTACGCCATGGCCGCCCGCCGCCACATGATCGAACACGGCACGACCGTCGAGCAGTTGGCCCAGGTCGCCGTCCAGGCGCGGGCCAACGCCGCGCTCAACCCCGAGGCGATGTTCCGCGACCCCATCACGGTCGACGACGTCCTGTCCGGCCCGCCCGTCGCCGAGCCGTTCACCAAGCTGCACTGCTGCATCCGCTCCGACGGCGGCGCGGCGGTGCTGCTGGCGGCCGAGGAGTTCGTACGGGACTGCCGTACCGCCCCCGTGTGGATCCTCGGCACCGGTGAGCACGTCTCGCACGCCGCCATGTCGCAGTGGACCGACTTCACCGTGTCCCCGGCGGCGGTGAGCGGACGGCTGGCCTTCGAACGCGCCGGAGTGCGCCCGGACGAGATCGACTTCGCCGAGATCTACGACGCCTTCACCTACATGACCCTGGTGACCCTGGAGGACCTCGGCTTCTGCGCGAAGGGCGAGGGCGGCGCGTTCGTGGAGAAGGGCCGGCTCAGGGTCGAGGGCGGGGAACTGCCGGTGAACACCGACGGGGGCGGCCTGTCGGCCCAGCACCCCGGTATGCGCGGGCTGTTCCTGCTCGTGGAGGCGGTGCGGCAGTTGCGCGGGGAGGCGGGTGCCCGCCAGGTGCGCGCGCGGGACGGCGAACTGCCCCGGCTCGGGGTGGCCTCGGGGACGGGGGGCTGGTTCTGCTCCTCCGGGACGGTGATCCTGGGACGCGGGTGAATCCGCATTCCCCCGGCACCCAGCGGCCCGGCTACCCGGAATACGGCCCCCGCCGGGGCACGCTGACAGGGACAAGCGGATGCCCGCGGACCTGGAGCACTCGAAGGAGAGCGATCATGGCACTGTCCCGTGAGGAACGCGAACAGTTCCTGGCCGAACCCCACGTGGCCGCGTTTGCGGTGGCCGGGATGGCGGGCAGGGCCCCGCTGACCGTGCCGATCTGGTACCAGTACGCGCCCGGCGGCAACATCTGGATCATGACCGGCCGCGACTCCCGCAAGAACGAGCTGCTCGGCGCGGCGGGCCGGTTCTCCCTGATGGTCGACCGCGTAGAACCGACCATCCGCTACGTCTCCGTCGAGGGCCCGGTGATCGGGACCACCTCCGCGACCGTCGAGGAGCTGCGGGAGCTGGCCGCCCGCTACCTCCCCGCCGACAAGGTCGACGGCTATGTCGACTTCGCCGCGAAGAACCACGGCGAGCAGGTCGTCATCCGGATGCGGCCCGAGCGGTGGGTGTCCTCGGACCTCGGGTCGGTCTAGGGCTGGTCCAGGGCCTGTCGTCACATTGCTGTCGTCGCCCGAAGGGCGGCCCCGCGGCGTCGTCGCCCGAAGGGCGGCCCCGCGGCGTCCGGTGCGCGCTCCGGGGGTCCCCGGCCGGAGGCCGGGGGAATGCCGGGCGGAAGTTTTCGTACCGGACGTACCCGGGCCTTCCCCCGGTGCCGCGAGCGGGGGCACCTCCCACACCTTTCAGGCAGTGGGGGAGCGCGCCGGGCGTCGCGGGACAGGCGGGAATCCGACGGCAGGCCCCAGGCCGTCGCGGCGGCCCGCGGGGGGATACTCGCCCCATGGAACCGGATCTTCACGAGCTGCTGAGGTCGCTGCGGGTGTGGGACCCGGAGGCCACCGAGCTGCCGCCGTTCGACCCCGCCGCGGCGCCCGCCGAACCGCTGCCCCTGTTCACCGGATGGCTGGCGCAGGCGGTGGCCGCGGGCCAGCCCGAACCGCACACCATGTCCCTGGCCACGGCGGACGAGGAGGGCCGGCCCGATGTGCGCACGGTGATGCTGCACGGCGCCGACGCACACGGCTGGTCCTTCGCGACCCACCTCACCAGCCGCAAGGGCGGCCATCTCACGGCCCGCCCCTATGCCGCCCTGGGCTTCTACTGGCCCGCCCAGGGCCGGCAGGTCCGGGTGCGGGGCCCGGTCACCACGGCCCCGGCCGAGGAGAGCCGGTCCGACCTGCACGCCCGCTCCACGGGCGCGCTGGCCGCCGCGCTCACCGGCCACCAGAGCGAACCCCTCGGCTCCCTGGACGAACTCGCCCGCGCCTCGGACGAGGCCTGGACCCGGGCACGGGACACCCCGCAGGCCCCGGTCCCCACCTGGACGCTCTACCGACTCCTGCCCGACGAGGTCGAGTTCTTCCAGGGCGACGCCCGGCGGCGCCACGTCCGGCTGGCCTACCGGCGCACCCCGGACGGCTGGACCCGGCAGCTCCTGTGGCCCTGAGACCGGGCCGCGTTCACAGCCGGACCGGCGGGTCGGTGGCCAGTCGGCCGTGCAGGTGCACGTCGCGGAACGTGTCCTGCCGCCCGGCCTCCCACATCGCGCCGCGCAGGGTCCCCTCGTAGGGGAATCCGCAGCGCTGCGCGATCCGGCAGGAGGCCTCGTGGCCGAGGGCGTGGCCCAGTTCCAGGCGGTGCAGGCCGAGGTCCGTGAACGCCCAGTCGGCGGCGAGGACGAGGGCGCGGGCGGCGACGCCCCGGCCGCGGGCCTCGGGGAGGGTCCAGTAGCCGACCCGCGCCACGCGGAAGACATGGTCGATCTCGTTGACACCGAGGTGGCCGAGCGTGGTGCCCGTGGCGGCGTCCGCGACGCGGAACGACGCGCCGGAACCGTTCGCCCAGCTCTCCGCCTTGGCGCGGAGGGAGGCACGGGCCTCGGACAGCCCGGTGATCTGCTTCAGCGGAGTGTTCCAGCGCTGGAACTCCGGGTCGGACATGCCGCGCAGCCAGTTCTCGGCGTCGGCGTCGGAATCCGGGTCCCAGCGGCACAGCCGCAGACCGTGGCCGTGCGGCTCGGGGAAGGGCTGGGAGACGAGGGACCGGGCGCGTATGTGGGACATCGCCCCATTCAATCTCCTCGTCGGCGGTGAATCACCCCCGATCCCGCCGGACCCGGAAGACCGGCACTCCCTCCCGGAACGCCACCGCCAGTTCCGCCCCCGCCCGCAGGTCGTCCGGCCCGCACTCGACCACCTCGGTCATCATCCGCGGCCCCTCGGCGAGGTCAACGACCGCGGCGACGTACGGGGTGCGCTCCCCGAAGGGCGGCAGGTCGTTGCGGTGCACGACGGACCAGGTGTAGAGCGTGGCGCGACCGGAGGCCTCCTCCCAGCCCACGTCCTCGCTCCAGCAGTACGGGCAGAACTCCCGGGGGTAGTGGTGCGCCCGCCCGCACGCCCGGCAGCGCCGCACCAGCAGCCGCCCGCCCGCCGCGGCGTCCCAGTAGGTCCGGGTGAACGCGTCGACGTCCGGCAGATCGTGCCGCGCGCTCACGGCAGCCACCCCAGGGCGGCGTCCAGCGACCAGGTCTGCCAGGACATCCCGAACAGGGCGACGGTGGAGATCAGCGCCATCATGAGGTTCTGCCCCTGCTCGGCCCAGTCGTGGATCATGAGGCTGAAGTAGAGGACGTTGAGCAGCAGCCCGCCGGCCAGGGCGACCGGGGTGAGGAATCCGGTGATCAGGCCGAGTCCCAGGGCGAGTTCCGCGTACACGACGACGTACGCCATCACCCGCGGCCGGGGGGCGACGACGCGCCGGAATCCCGAACGCACCACGCCCCAGCGGTGCTCCGCCGCCACGTCCGCCGCCCAGGCGATCCCGGTGCCCCGCTCGAACCAGCCCTTCTTGTCCTTGTGCCGCCAGCTCTCCAGCCACCACAGCCCGAGCCCGATGCGCAGCACGGCCAGCCACTGCGCACCGCTCAGCCAGATCGTGTCCATGGGCTCTCCCGCCGACGGTCCCGCCGTATCTGACGGTACGTCAGTTAATCGGCACGGCCCCCGGGTGTCCACCCCTCGCCCCGCGCCCGGTCCTCCCCGATCACTCACAACCAGTCGCCCGGCGCCACAAGCTCCACCCACTCCTCCCCCACCCGTGATCGATCCGCAACCAATTTCGGTCTTGACCGAGACCCATCAACCCGGCATGTGGTTACGCTCCGGGACATGCCCGACTCCACAGCGCCCACCCAACCCGAGGGACCCACGTCCCCGCAGCGGGAGGAACCGACGTCCGCGAGCCCCGAGACCTCCCGGGACGACGGCGGCCCGCGCCCCTCGCAAAGCCCCGCCGACCGGCCCGTCTACGTCATCGGCGGCGGACCGGGCGGCCTCTCCGTCGCCCGGGCGCTGCGGGCCCGCGGCATCCGCGCGGTCGTACTGGAGAAGTCCGACCGGGTCGGCGCGTCCTGGCGACGCCACTACGACCGGCTGCACCTGCACACCACCCGCCGGCTGTCCGCGCTGCCCGGACTGCCGATGCCGCGCCGCTTCGGACGCTGGGTCTCCCGGGACGACGTGGTGCGCTACCTGGAGAAGTACGCCGAGCACCACCAACTGGAGATCGTGACCGGCGTCGAGGTCTCCCGCGTCGAGCGGGCGCCCGACGGCACCGGCTGGCTGCTGCACGCCACCGGCGGCCGTGAACTGACCGGCGGCGCCGTGGTCGTCGCCACCGGCCACAACCACACCCCGCGCCTTCCGGACTGGCCGGGCCGGGACACCTACTCCGGCGAACTGCGCCACGCCCGCGACTACCGCAACCCCGAGCCCTACGCCGGCCAGGACGTCCTCGTCGTCGGCGTCGGCAACACCGGCGCGGAGATCGCGGTCGACCTCGTCGAGGGCGGCGCGGCCCGGGTGCGGCTGTCGGTGCGCACCGCCCCGCACATCGTCCGCCGCTCCACGGCCGGCTGGGCGGCCCAGTACACCGGTGTGCTCGTGCGCCGGCTGCCGGTCCGGCTCGTCGACCGGCTCGCCCGCCCGCTGGCCAAGGTCAGCGTGCCGGACCTGAGCGCGCACGGCCTGCCCCGCCCCGCGACCGGCCTGTACAGCAGGGTCACCGAGGGCTCGATCCCCGTGCAGGACGTCGGCCTGGTCGACGCGGTGCGCGGCGGCAGGGTCGAGATCGTCGCCGCGGTACAGGCGTTCGAGGACGGCGAGGTCCTGCTCGCGGACGGCAGCCGGGTCACCCCGGACGCCGTCGTCGCCGCGACGGGCTACCGCCGCGCGCTGGAGCCCCTCGTCGGCCATCTCGACGTCCTGGACGACCGCGGCAGGCCCGTCGTGCACGGTGCCCGCACCCCGCGCAACGCCCCCGACCTGTACTTCACCGGTTTCACCAACCCGATCAGCGGCATGTTCCGCGAGCTGGCGATCGACGCGGAGAAGATCGCCCGGACCATCGCCAGGAGGAGCGCCGACCGGGTCTCCCGGCTCCCCGGCTGAGCCCCACCGGGTCCCGCCCGCCCGATTTCCCGGCTGCACACCGGTTCCTGACAATGCGTCAGTTCAGTAATCTGACAGTGCGTCAGTTATTTGTTGCTGGTGGCTGTCACACAGGAGCGGGCGGGCCCATGCTTGGATCAACCCACGGCACCCTCACCACCGACGCCCGCCGGGCCCGGGTCATCGCCTGCGGCGAGCGGCGGCCCCACCCCGCCGTCCACGGCCGCCCGGCCGATGTGGCGGACCTGGACGTCAGCGGGCGGCCGCTGCACGCGGAGGTCCCCGATCTGGACCGCTTCTTCCGCCCCGAGTCCGTCGCGGTGATCGGCGCCTCGGACGCCGAGGGGCGCCCGAACACCGGGATCACCCGGCAGCTGACGGCATGGGCGGAGCGGGTCGGGGCGCGGCTGCACCCCGTCCACCCCACCCGTGAGTCGGTCTTCGGCATCCCCTGCGTCCCTTCCGTCGCCGACCTGCCCGAGCAGGTCGATCTCGCCGTGCTGCTGGTCGCCGACCCGCTGCCGGTGGTCGAGCAACTCGCCGAGGCCAAGGTGCGGTTCGCGGTGGCCTTCGCCGCCGGGTTCGCCGAGACCGGCGAGGAGGGCGCGGCGGCGCAGGCCCGTCTCGCCGCCGCCGTCCGGCGGTCCGGGACCCGGCTGCTGGGGCCGAACACCAACCTCAACGCCTTCGAGGAGTTCCGCGAGGACCTGGACGGGCCGGCCATCGCCCTGATCACCCAGTCCGGGCACCAGGGCCGGCCCGTCTTCGCCCTCCAGGAACTCGGTGTCCGCCTCTCCCACTGGGCCCCGACCGGCAACGAGGCCGATCTGGAGGCCGCCGACTTCATCTCCTGGTTCGCCGAGCGGCCCGAGGTCGGCGCCATCGCCGCCTATGTCGAGGGGCTCAAGGACGGCAGGTCCTTCCTGCTCGCCGCCGACCGGGCCGCCCGGCGCAAGGTGCCGGTCGTCGCGGTCAAGGTGGGCCGCACCGAGACCGGCGCGCGCACGGCCGCCTCCCACACCGGCAAGCTGACCGGCGCGGACGCGGTGGTGGACGCGGCGATGCGGCAGTACGGCGTGATCCGGGTCGACGGGCTGGACGAGCTCCAGGACACCGCGGCCCTGCTGGCCCGTGCCCGTCCGCCGCGCGCCGACGGTGTCGCCGTGTATTCGATCTCGGGCGGCACGGGCGCGCACGTCGCCGATCTCGCGGTGGCGGCCGGACTGCGGCTGCCGGTGCTGTCGCAGGCCAGGCAGGCCGAGCTGCACCAGTGGATCCCGCCGTATCTGAACGTGGCCAACCCGGTCGACAACGGGGGGCACCCGGTCGGCGACTGGCGCGGCCGGAAGATCATCGACGCGATCCTCGACGACCCCGAGGTGGGGGTGCTGATCTGCCCGATCACCGGGCCCTTCCCGCCGCTGAGCGACCGGCTCGTACGGGATCTGGTGGACGCGGCGGAGCAGACCGACAAACTGGTGTGCGTCGTGTGGGGGTCGCCGGTCGGCACCGAGCCGGCCTACCGCGAGGTGCTGCTCGGCTCCTCGCGGGTGGCCACCTTCCGCTCCGTCGCCAACTGCCTCACGGCGGTGCGCGCCCATCTCGCCCACCACCGCTTCGTACGCGACTACCGCTCCCCCTTCGACGACGCCCCGCGCAGCCCCTCGCCCTCCTTCCGCAAGGCGCGCGAGCTGATGCGGCCGGGGCAGCAGCTGAGCGAGCACGCGGCCAAGATGCTGCTGCGGGCCTACGGGATCCGGGTGCCGCGCGAGCAGTTGGTGACCAGCGCCGCGGCGGCCGTCCGGTCGGCGGGGCAGGTGGGCTACCCGGTGGTGATGAAGGCGTCCGGAGCGCGCCTGGCCCACAAGACCGAGCTGGGCCTGGTGAAGATCGGGCTGACCTCGGCCGCGCAGGTCCGCGACGCCTACCGCGAGCTGACCGACATCGCCCGCTACGAGGGCGTCCCGCTGGACGGTGTGCTGGTGTGCCAGATGGTCGAGCAGGGCGTGGAGATGGTCGTCGGCGTCACCCACGACGACCTCTTCGGGCCGACCGTGACCGTCGGGCTCGGCGGTGTGCTCGTGGAGGTGCTGCGGGACGCGGCGGTGCGGGTGCCGCCGTTCGGCGAGGACCAGGCCCGGGACATGCTGACCGAACTGCGCGGCCGGGCCCTGCTCGACGGGGTGCGCGGACGCCCGCCGGCCGATCTCGACGCGCTCGTCGAAGTCGTCCTGCGGGTGCAGCGCATGGCGCTGGAGCTCGGCGACGACCTGGCGGAACTCGACATCAACCCGCTGATGGTGCTGCCCAGGGGGCAGGGGGCCGTGGCCCTCGACGCGCTGGCCGTCTGCCGCTGAACGCCGGCGGCGCACGGCGCCCACGACCTCTCGTACGAAACGGAGCACACCCATGCCCGACTCCCCCCGGCAGTCCGCATCTCCCCCTGCGTCATGGATAACGCACGCCACTGACAACCACGTCGCGCGGATCACCCTCGACCGGCCCGAGGCGCTCAACGCGATCACCCCTGACCAGCGCGAACGCATCATCGAACTGCTCGGTGCGGCCTCCGCCGACCCCGGCGTGCGGGCGGTCGTCGTCACCGGCACGGGCCGCGGCTTCTGCGCCGGGGCGGATCTGCGCGGCGCGGCCCCGGCCGGCGAACGGATCGCCGGCGACGTGGCCCGCACGCTCCGGGTCGGCGCCCAGCGCCTGATCGCCGCCGTCCTCGACTGCGAGAAGCCGGTGATCGCCGCCGTCAACGGCACGGCGGCCGGACTCGGCGCCCATCTGGCGTTCGCCTGCGACCTCGTGCTCGCCGCGGAGTCCGCCCGGTTCATCGAGGTGTTCGTCCGGCGCGGCCTCGTACCCGACGGCGGCGGCGCCTATCTGCTGCCGCGGCTGATCGGCCCGCAGCGCGCCAAGGAGCTGATGTTCTTCGGGGACGCCCTCGGCGCGGCGGACGCCGAACGCCTCGGGCTGGTCAACCGCGTCGTGCCGGACGCCGAGCTGGACAAGACGGCCCGTGAGTGGGCCGACCGGCTCGCGGCGGGTCCGACCCGGGCCCTCGCGCTGACCAAGCAGCTCGTCAACGCGTCCCTCGACACCGACCGCGGCACCGCCTTCGCCGCCGAGGCCGCCGCGCAGGAGATCAACATGGCGACGGAGGACGCACGGGAGGGCGTGGCGAGCTTCGTCGAGCGCCGCACCCCCGGCTTCCGGGGACGCTGAGCAGGTCACGGCGGTGTCCGGACCCGCGCACCCCTTCCCATCTGACACTCCGTCAGTTTCAATGGTCGGTGTGATGGGACATGCCGGGATGGCGGACGCCGCCGTCCGATACCTCAGGTCCGTCCGGGGCACCTCCGCGGCGCCGCGCCGGGTCGAAGCACTGCCGCGCCCCGAGCTGCGCTGCGTCGGCGCGGACGAGCGGGCGCCCGTCGACCCCGCGGAGTTCCGGCGCGTCCTCGGCAACTTCGCGACCGGCGTCACCGTCGTCACCGCGCCCTGCGCCGACGGCCCCGCCGGATTCGCCTGCCAGTCCTTCTCGTCGCTCTCCCTCGACCCGCCCCTGGTGGCCTTCATGGTCGGCCGTACGTCGACCACCTGGCCGCGCATCGCGCACGCGGGCGTGTTCTGCGTGAACGTGCTCGGCTCACGCCAGGGCGAGCTGTGCCGCGGCTTCGCGGTCAGCGGCGGGGACAAGTTCGCCGGAGTGGCCCACGACGCGGCGCCCGTCTCCGGCTCCCCCCGCCTCGCGGGCGCCCTGGCCTGGATCGACTGCGCCGTCCACGCCGTCCACACCGGCGGCGACCACCTCATCGTGGTCGGCCGCGTGACCGCCCTCGGCACCACCGGGACGGACGACGCGCCGCTGCTGTTCCACCGGGGGCGGTTCCTCTAGTGCCGCGTCAGGCGACGTTCGCCCCGCGCAAACGTTGCCTGACCCGGCACTGGGGCGAAGCACGCCCTGGGCCGGGCGGTTCCTCCCGGGCCCGCCAGACCGGCCGTTCGGGTCCGCGGCGCCGGGTCAGGCCGTCGCGAGGCGTGCCGTCTCCGGCCGCCGGCGGATCACCAGCGCCATCAGCGCCGCCGCCGCGCACAGCGCGCCCGAGGCGTACCAGACCACGTCGTAGGAGCCGAAGACGTCCCGCGCGACGCCGCCCAGGAAGGCCACGACGGCCGCGCCGACCTGGTGCGAGGCGAGCACCCAGCCGAAGACGATGGCGCTGTCCTCGCCGTACCGCTCCCGGCACAGCGCCATGGTCGGCGGCACCGTGGCGACCCAGTCGAGGCCGTAGAAGACGATGAAGAAGAGCATCGGAGGGTGGACGCTCGGCGCCAGCAGCATCGGCAGGAACAGCAGCGAGACACCCCGCAGCGCGTAGTACACGGCCAGCAGCCGGCGCGGGTCGAAGCGGTCGGTGAACCAGCCCGAGGCCACCGTGCCGACCACGTCGAACACCCCGATGACCGCGAGCAGCGAGGCCGCGGCCGTGATGGGCATGCCGTGGTCGTGGGCGGCCGGGACGAAGTGGGTCTGGATCAGGCCGTTGGTGGAGGCGCCGCAGATCGCGAAGGTGCCGGCCAGCAGCCAGAACGGCCCGGTGCGGACGGCGGACAGGAGCACCGTCACCGCGCGGCGGGCGGCACCCGGCACGGGGTCCGGCTTCGGCACGAACTCCTTGGCCCC
Source organism: Streptomyces cadmiisoli (assembly GCF_003261055.1). Classification (NCBI taxonomy): domain Bacteria; kingdom Bacillati; phylum Actinomycetota; class Actinomycetes; order Kitasatosporales; family Streptomycetaceae; genus Streptomyces; species Streptomyces cadmiisoli. Next base: position 5,096,475 of record NZ_CP030073.1, on the reverse strand, counting down.
GTACGGCTTCTGGCCCACGTCCGCGGGGTGGTCGTGCAGCAGCAGCCAGACGAAGGGCACGACCGCGAGGGCGGCGAGGGACACGGTGACGGCCGCGGGGCGCCAGTCGTGCGTCTCGACGATCCAGGACAGCACCGGCAGAAAGATCAACTGGCCGGAGGCCGAGGCGGCGGTGAGGATGCCGGTGACCAGTCCGCGCCGCTCGGTGAACCAGCGGTCGGTGACGGTCGCCGCGAAGGCCAGCGCCATCGAACCGCTGCCCAGACCCACCAGCAGGCCCCAGCACAGCAGCAGCTGCCAGGCCGCCGTCATCCACACCGTCAGGCCCGAGCCGACCGCGATCACGGTCAGCGCGCCCGCGACCACCCGCCGGATGCCGAAGCGGTCCATCAGCGCGGCGGCGAAGGGGGCCGTCAGTCCGTACAGGGCGAGGTTGACGGAGACGGCCGCGCCGATCGTGCCGCGCGACCAGCCGTACTCCTGGTGCAGCGGATCGATGAGCAGCCCCGGCAGGGAGCGGAAGGCGGCCGCGCCGATGATCGTCACGAAGGTGACGGCGGCGACGAACCACGCGCGGTGGATCCGGCCCGTCCTGCCCGAGCGGGGTTCCTCCACCGCGGCGGCATCCGTTGTCTGTGTCACGTCACTGAGCTTCCGACGTGGCATCTCCCCGAGCGAGTGGCCCGACGGTCAGCATTCGTTAGGATCGGGCCATGACCGCAGAGCCCGCGTCCCGACCGCACCGTGTCGTCGTCCTCGCCCTGGACGGGCTGCTGCCCTTCGAGCTCGGCATCCCGCACCGCATCTTCCAGCGCGCCAGGGACTCCGCGGGCCGCAGGCTCTACGAGGTCGTCACCTGCTCGGTCCGGCCGCCGGGCCCGGTCGGGACGGACAGCGACTTCGCCGTCCTCGTCGCGAACGGACCGGAGGCCCTGGCCACCGCCGACACCGTCGTCGTCCCGGCGTCCTACGAGCTCGGCCCGGTCCACGAGGAGGGCGTCCTGACCGCGGAACTGGCCGCCGCCTTCGCGCTCATCCGCCCCGGCACCCGGCTCGCCGCCATCTGCAACGGCGGATACGTCCTCGCCGCGGCCGGACGTCTGGACGGCCGCCCCGCCGCCGCGCACTGGGCCGACGCCGAGCACTTCCAGCGGATCTTCCCGCGGGTCGAGGTCGACGCGGACGTGCTGTTCATCGACGACGGCGACGTGCTGACCTCGGCCGGCGTGGCCGCCGGCATCGATCTGTGCCTGCACATCGTGCGCCGCGACCACGGCACCGCCGTGGCCAACGAGGTGGCCCGGCGCACCGTCGTCCCGCCGCACCGCGACGGCGGCCAGGCGCAGTACATCCACCGGCCGGTGCCCGACCCGCAGCAGGCGACCACCACGGCCGCCCGCGCCTGGGCGCTCGGCCGGCTGCACGAGCCGATCCAGTTGCGCGACATGGCCGGGCAGCAGGCGATGTCCGTACGCACCTTCACCCGGCGCTTCCGCGAGGAGGCCGGTGTCAGCCCCGGCCAGTGGCTCACCCAGCAGCGGATCGAACGCGCCCGCCATCTGCTGGAGTCCACCGATCTGTCCGTGGACCAGGTGGCCCGGGACGCGGGCTTCGGCACCGCGCAGTCGATGCGGCAGCACCTCCAGGCCGCGCTCGGCGTCACCCCCACCGCCTACCGTCGCACCTTCCGCTCGGGCGCCGACGGCTCCGAACGCCGGGGGAACGCGGACGCCCGGGTCTGAACCGCCCCGCACACCGGCACGGGCACGTGTACGGCGGGAGCGAGGGGCACGTGCACGTGTACGGCAGGCACCTCGCATGCGACGGGCACCGGCACCGGCGCGGCAGCCACCTGGACGGCCGTCACGTGGACGGCCCACAGGCCCCCACGTCGACGGCCCGCGCCTCAGAACGTCAGCACCGCGCGCGCCACCCGCCCCGCCTCCGCGTCCTCGGCCGCCTTGCCGAAGTCCTCCACCGGATACGTCCGGGTCACCAACTCGTCCAGCATCAGCCGGCCCTCCCGGTACAGCTCGGCGTACAGCGCGATGTCCCGCTGCGGCCGCGACGAGCCGTAGCGGCAGCCCAGGATCGACTTGTCCAGGTACATCGACGACACCACGAACGACGCCTCGGCCGTGGCCGGCGGCACCCCGAGCAGCACCGCCTGCCCGTGCCGGTCCAGCAGGTCGACCGCGGCCCGGACGAGTTCGACCCGGCCGACGCACTCGAAGGCGTGGTCCGCGCCCGTCGGCAGGATGTCCCGCACCCCCTCCACGGAGGTCAGGAAGTGGCTCGCCCCGAACAGCCGGGCCACCGCCTCCTTCGCCGGGTTGGCGTCCACGGCGACGATCCGCAGGGCACCAGCCAACCGCGCGCCCTGGATCACGTTCAGTCCGATCCCGCCGGCGCCGATCACCACGACGCTGTCCCCGCGCTCCACCCGCGCCCGGTTCAGCACCGCCCCCACACCGGTCAGCACACCGCAGCCGATCAGCGCGGCGGACGTCGCGGGAACGCCCTCACCGATCCGGACCGCCTGTACGGCCCGGACCACCGTCAGCTCGGCGAAGGCGGAGTTGGAGGCGAACTGGTACACCGGCCGGCCGGCCCTCGAGAACGGCCGGCCGGGCCGTCCGATGGCCCGCCGGCACATCGTCGGCCGTCCCCGGTCGCACTCCGCGCACGTGCCGCAGTTGGCAAGGGTGGACAGCGCCACCTGGTCCCCGGGCGCGACGTGCGTGACGCCGTCGCCCACCGACTCGACGATCCCCGCGCCCTCGTGCCCCAGCACCACGGGGGCGGGGAACGGGATGGTCCCGTCCACCACGGACAGATCGCTGTGGCACAGCCCCGCCGCGGTGATCGCCACCCGCACCTCGCCGGGCCCCGGATCCCGTACCTCCAGGTCGTCCACGACCTCGACCCGCCGCCCGTCGAACACCACGCCCCGCATCACACCGCCCCCTCAGCCCTTCGGTTCCCTCGGCAGGCCGAGCGCGCGCTCGGCGATGATCGTGCGCTGTATCTGGTCCGAACCGCCGTAGACGGTGTCGGCCCGGGAGAACAGGAACAGATGCTGCAACGCGTCGAGTTCGTACGGCGCCGAGGGCGACCAGTCCGCCGGGCCCACCCCGGCCGCCGCGCCCCGCACCTGCATCGCGAGCTCCCCGAGCCGCTGGTGCCAGCCGCTCCACAGCAGCTTGGCGACGCTGGGCGCGCCCGCGTCCGCCGAACCGCCGAGCGTCCGCAGCGCGTTCCACCGCATGGTGCGCAGCTCGGCCCACTGCCCCACCAGCCGGTCCCGCAGGACGGGGTCGGACACCGTGCCGGAGTCGAGCGCGGCCCGCACCACCTGCCCCAGTTCCTCGGCGAACCCGATCTGCTGGGCGAGTGTCGAGACCCCGCGCTCGAACCCGAGCAGGCTCATCGCGACCCGCCATCCGCGGCCCTCGCCGCCGACGACGTGCTCCACGCGTGCGCGTGCGCCGTCGAACAGGACTTCGTTGAAGTCGCTGGTGCCCGTCATCTGCCGGATCGGGCGGACCTCGATCCGGTCCGGCTGGTCCATGGGCACCAGCAGGAAGCTGAGCCCGTGGTGGCGTCGCGAGCCGGGCTCGGTGCGGGCCAGCACGAAGCACCAGTCGGCCTCGTGGGCGAGCGAGGTCCAGATCTTGCGGCCGGTGACGCGGTAGTGGGTCCCGCCCGGCTCGCGGACCGCGGCGGTGCGCACCCCGGCCAGGTCGGAGCCCGCGTCCGGCTCGCTGTAGCCCTGGCACCAGAGTTCCTCACCGGCGGCGACCGGGGGCAGGAAGCGGGCCTTCTGCTCCTCGGTGCCGTGGGCGATGAGGGTGGGGGCGAGCAGGTTCTCGCCGATGTGCCCCGAGCGCGGGGGCGCGGGCGAGCGCGCGTACTCCTCCGCCCACGCGACCTGCTGGGTCAGCGTCGCCACGCGGTTGCCCCAGCCGTCCTCGGGCCAGCCGAGGCCGATCCAGCCGGCCTTGCCGAGGGTGCGCTCCCAGGTGCGGCGGTCCTGCCCGGCATCGGCGTGCGCGGCGAGCCACGCCCTGGCTTCGCGCCGGAACGCCCGGTCCGCCTCGGTGAACCCGAACTCCACGCTGTCCTCCCAACGTCCCGTGCCCGCTACGTGTTCGGCCGGGCCCCCTCCTTGGCCGCCCGCTCCATCCCCGCCACCCGCTCCAGCAGCGGCATCGGGTCCACGCCCACCGTCCCCGGCAGGAAGTCCGCGATCCGCTCCGGCGTCCAGGAGCCCTCGGCGTACGCCGCCCGCAGCTCCCTCGGCTGCGCCCACACCGCGATCTTCGGCCCGGCGATCGTGTAGACCTGCCCGGTGACACCGGCCTCCCGGGCCCGCCGCGACAGCAGGTAGACCACGAGCGCGGCCACGTCCTCCGGTTCGCCGATCTCCGCCAACTCCATGGGCACGTTCGCGGACATCCGGGTGCGGGCCACGGGCGCCACCGCGTTCGCCGTCACGCCGTACTTGTGCAGCCCCAGCGCGGCGCTGCGCACGAGCGAGATGATCCCGCCCTTGGCGGCGCTGTAGTTGGCCTGCGAGACGGACCCCTGGTGGTTGCCGCTGGTGAAACCGATCAGGGTGCCCGACCGCTGGTTGCGCATCACGGCCGACGCGGCCCGGAACACCGTGAACGTCCCTTTGAGGTGGGTGGCGACGACCGGGTCCCACTCCTCCTCGGTCATGTTGAACAGCATCCGCTCGCGCAGGATCCCGGCGACGCACACGACACCGTCGAGCCGTCCGTACGACTCCAGCGCCGTGTCCACGACCCGCTGGCCGCCGGCCATGGTGGAGATGTCGTCGGACACCGCGACGGCCTCGCCGCCCAGCGCCTCGATCTCCTTGACCACGGCCGCCGCCGGCTCGCCGCCCGGTGAGGCACCGTCGACGGTCACCCCGTGATCGTTGACCACCACCCGCGCCCCGGCCGCGGCCGACGCGAGCGCCACCGCCCGCCCGATACCCCGGCCGGCCCCGGTCACGGCGACGACCCCGCCTGCCAAGAAGTTCCCCACACCCGGCCCCTTCCCGCAGTTTCTGACGACCCGTTAGATTTTATGACCCGCCAGACGCCTGGACACAAGCCCCCGGGAGGGCCCATGTCACTGCCGGCCGAGTTCCACGACATCGCCGAGCGCGTGAACAACTGGGGCCGCTGGGGGACGGACGACGAGATCGGGACCCTCAACCTGATCACCGACGAGGTCGTGCGCGGGGCCGCCGCCGAGGTCCGCACAGGCCGGCGGATCCCGCTGGCCCTGCCCCTGCAACAGGACGGTGTGCAGACGGGGATGATCCCCGGGCGGGTCAACCCACTGCACGTCATGGTGCAGATCAACCAGGAGCTGTTCGGTCCCGGCACGGTCGCGTGCAGCGACGACGCCGTGACCATGGGGCTCCAGGCGGCGACCCACTGGGACGGGCTGCCCCATGTCTCGCACTCGGGGAAGCTCTACAACGGCCGCCCGGCGGCCACCGTCACCGCGCACGACGGCGCGCGGTACTCCGGCATCGACAAGGCCCGGCACATCGTCTCCCGCGGCGTCCTGCTGGACGTCGCCCGCGCGCTGGGGACGGACCGGCTGCCCGGCGGGCACGCGGTCACCCCGGAGGATCTGGACGCGGCCGAGGAACTGGCCGGGACCCGGGTGCGGGCCGGCGACATCGTGCTGGTGCGGACCGGGCAGATGCGGGTGTATCTCGCGGGCGACAAGCACGGATACGGGTATCCGTCGCCGGGTCTGTCGATCCGGACGCCGGAGTGGTTCCACGCGCGCGACGTGGCGGCCGTCGCGAACGACACCCTCACCTTCGAGATCTTTCCGCCCGAGACGGAGAACCTGTGGCTGCCCGTGCACGCGCTGCACCTGGTGGAGATGGGGATGCCGCAGGGCCAGAACTGGCAACTCGAAGAATTGTCCACAGCCTGTGGAGAAGTCGGCCGCCACACGTTTCTGCTGTCGGCGATGCCCGAACCGTTCGTCGGCGCCACGGGGACACCGGTGGCACCCGTCGCCGTTCTGTAGTGACGCGAGTCCGGCTGGCGGCGCGACAGCGCCCGCCCCGAGCACGGCACCGTGCGCCGCCATCCGGCTCCGGCGTTCCCGCCCCGGTTCCACTCACCCCTGAAAAGAACCGACGCCGAATCACGACCCACACTCGCCGAGGGCTCCCGTCACCGAACCCCTCGACGTCCCCTCGCGGCGAATCGCTGACCACCAGCGTGATCAAACCGTCACGTCGCGTCAACACCTGTTCGGGGATTTATTACCCAACGCCCTTTTTGACACAGGCGCGCACGGAAGCACATCCGGGCGCACGACGCCCCCGGCCGGCCGGAAGGGTCCCGGCGCACCTGCGCCCGTGCCCCCGCCCTGCCACGCCTCACGCCGAGACCGGCACATCTCCGGCCCGTCCACCGCCCGCAGTCACGTCGACGGGTCGGCGCACCGCCCGGCACGACGGTCCCTCAGACCGCCTCGTACGCGAGCCCCTCGTAGCCCTCGTAGCCGTCGAGTCCGTCGACGCCGTCCCGCCCCGACACCCCGCCGCCGTACGCCATCGCCGCCCTCCGGGGCTCGGCGCAGCGGTCCAGTTCGCACCAGATCTGCTTGCCCGCCCCGTCGGGACTCCAGCCCCAGCGGTCGGCGAGCCCGTCCACGAGCGCCAGGCCGCGGCCGCCGGTCGCGTCACCGTCCACCCAGCGGGGCACCGGGGCGCGGGCGCTGCCGTCGGCCACCTCGACACGGACCGTGGCCGATTCGGCGGCGGACTGCGCGAGGGACAGCCTCAGCACGGCGGGACAACCGGTGTGCACGACAGCGTTGGTGACCAGTTCGGAGACGAGCAGGATCAGGGTCTCGGCGAGCGATTCGTCGACCTCTATGCCACATCCGGCGAGCCGTGAACGAGCCCATCTCCGGGCGCGCCCCACTTCCGCGGGGTCGGGCCGGATCTCCAGCTGCACTTGAAGCACCTGCACCGCTCACACCATCCGAACCGGTGGACACCAAGGCTCGCGCCTCACGAGGGCCACGATCGTAGCCATTTTCAGCATGACCAGAACAACGGCCAGAGCAGGGATCACGGAACGTGATTCCCTTACGAACCAGCATGGTTGACGTACAGTCACCCCAACAAGCGCTTCGGGCATATTCCAGCGCCAAGGAGTACCCGTGCGGCATACTGTGCGACGCTCGTCACGGGGGGTCGAACAGGCGGCGGAACAGGGCCCTCCCGCCCGGCGAGCAGCGGCGCGCACCGCAGGTCCCGGAGTCACCCCAGGGGCAACACCGGCACGGCTCGCACTCGGAACCACTCGCATCCCACACAAGGTACCGGAGCGGACCTTCGACTCCAGGACGTGACAAGTCACGCCTGGGACACAAGCCGGTATCAACGCTCAGTGATTCCGGTATGCCACAATCCGCGACACTCCCCCGCGGCCGGGCCGCCGAAACCGCAGACCAGCGCCGCGTCAGCGCGTGCCGGCCGTCAGTGCGTCCGCCAACATCTCCTCACTCTCCGTAGCGCCGCCCGTACGGTGGGTCCGCACCCAGGCCCGCTTCAGGTGCAGGTGCACCTCTGCCTCCCAGGTGAAGCCCATGCCGCCGTGCACCTGGAGGCAGTCGCGGGCGCCGCGCACCGCCGCCTCGTCGGCGAGCAGCCGGGCCGCGGCGACGTCCACGGGGTCGGCGGTGACCGCCGCCGCGTACACGGCGACGCGGGCCACCTCCACCCGGACCAGCATCCCCGCGCACAGGTGCTGCACGGCCTGGAAGGCGCCGATCGGCCGTCCGAACTGCTCGCGGGTCCGGGCGTGTTGCACCGCCAGCTCACAGGTGCGCACGGCCGAGCCGAGCTGTTCCGCGGCGGTGAGGAGCACGGCGGCCGACGCGTCCGGTACGCCGGTCGGGGACGTGTACGGGCCGGGCACCCGGGCCGCCGCCCGCTCGTCCGCCGCCGCGGACCCGGACCCGCGGGGCAGCCGGTGCAGCGGTGTGAGCGGGTCCACCGACCGCAGCTCGACGGCCCCGGTGGCGTCCCCGCGCACCACGTCGGCCTCCGCCAGCCACTCCACCGTCCCGCCGCCGCCGGCGGCCGCGACGACGACCGATCCGTCGGCCGCGCCGGGCACCGCGCCCGCGGCGAGATGCGTGGCCAGCAACGGGCCGGGCAGCAGGGCCCGCCCCGCCTCCTCGAACGCCAACACCGCCTCGGGCAGCCCGAGTCCGACCCCGCCGTCCGCCTCGGGCAGCCGGAGCGCGAAGAAGCCCGCGGCGCCCAGCTCCCGCCACAGCGCCCGGTCGAGCCGTCCCGGCCGCCGCACCGCGGCCCGCAGCGCGTCGGCGTCGAACCGCCGCGCCAGCAACTGCCGCACCCCGTCCCGCAAGGCCCGCTGGTCCTCGGTGAGTTGGAAACGCATGGCGCGCTGATCACCGCCCCTTCGGCAGGCCGAGGATGCGTTCGGCCACGATGTTGCGCTGGATCTGCGAGGTGCCGGCCGCGATGGTGTACGACAGCGAGGAGAGCCGGTCCAGCGTCCACGGCCTCCCGAGGTCCAGCGCGTCGGGACCCAGCACGTCGGCCGCGGCGTCGTACAGCTCCTGACGCGCGTGCGAGTACCTCAGCTTGAAGACCGAACCGCCGACGCCGGGGACGCCGCCCGTCGCCTGCGCCTCGCTCACGTTCCACTGGGTCAGCCGCCACAGCGCCAGGAAGTCGGCGTTGAGCCGCCCGAGGCGGCGCCGCAGTGCCGGGTCGTCCCAGCGCCCGTTGGACCGGGCCTCCCGGGCCAGTTCGCCGAGCACCCGCCGGCAGGCCACGACCTCCCCGACGAACGCCGTACCGCGCTCGAACGACAGCGTCACCATGGTCACCCGCCAGCCGTCGTTCTCCTCCCCCACCCGGTTGGCCACCGGTACCGGCACGTCGTCGAGGAACACCTCGGCGAACTCAGCCGAACCGGCAAGCGTGCGCAGCGGCCGTACGGTCACGCCCGGCGCGTCCATGGGCATGGCGAGCCAGGTGATCCCCCCGTGCCGGGGCGCCCGCGGGTCGGTGCGCACCAGCAGTTCGCACCAGTCGGCGGCCTCCGCGTGCGAGGTCCAGATCTTCGACCCGCTCACCAGGTAGTGGTCGCCGTCCCGGCGCGCGCGGGTGCGCAGGGACGCCAGGTCGGAGCCGGCGTCCGGTTCGCTGAAGCCCTGGCACCAGGCCTCCTCCCCGCGCAGGATCGGCGGCAGCCAGCGCTCCCGCTGCGCGGGCGTGCCCTCGGCGGCGATGGTCGGGCCCGCGTGCAGCAGCCCCACGAAGTTCGCCCCCACGTAGGGCGCGCCCGCCTTCTCCGTCTCCTCCAGGAAGATCAGCCGCACGGTCGGGGACGCGTCCCAGTGGACGTCGGCGTACCCGGCGTCGTACAGCGTCCGCTGCCAGCCGAGGTCGTAGGCGCGGCGGCCCGGCCAGTCGTCGGGGGACGGCTTGGCGGGCAGCGTGGGCAGCACCTTGCCCAGCCACTCCCGCAGCCGCGCCCGGAAGTCCTCCTCCTCGGGGGTGTACGTCAGGTTCACCGGCGGTCCAGGTCGAGGCCGAGCATCCGGATCGCGTTGCCCCGCATCAGCTTGTAGACCGTCTCGTCGTCCAGGCCCTCGACGTGGTCGAGGGCCACCTGCCTGGTGTGCGGGAAGGTGGAGTCGACGTGCGGGTAGTCGGTCTCGAAGGTGGCGTTGTCCCGGCCGACGACGTCCAGCGAGGCGATGCCGTGCTTGTCGCGGAAGAAGCAGCAGAAGATCTGCCGGTAGTAGTAGGTGGACGGGGGCTCCGGGATCGTGTCGCGGACACCGCCCCAGGCGCGGTGCTCCTCCCAGACGTCGTCGGCGCGCTCCAGGGCGTACGGGATCCAGCCCATCTGGCCCTCGGAGTAGGCGAGCCGCAGCGCCGGGAACTTCACGAGCACGCCGCTGAACAGGAAGTCCATCATCGAGGCCATGGCGTTGTTGAAGGACAGCGAGGCCTGGACGGCGGGCGGGGCGTCCGGGGACGCGGCCGGCATCTGCGAGGACGAGCCGATGTGCATGTTGACGACGGTCCCGGTCTCCTGGCAGACCGCGAAGAACGGGTCCCAGTAGCCGGAGTGGATGGACGGCAGCCCGAGATGGGTGGGGATCTCGGAGAAGGTGACCGCCCGCACCCCGCGCGCGGCGTTGCGCCGGATCTCCGCGACCGCGAGGCCGATGTCCCACAGCGGGATGAGGCACAGCGGGATGAGCCGGCCGCCGCTGTCCCCGCACCACTCCTCGACCATCCAGTCGTTGTAGGCCCGCACACAGGCCAGCGCGACCTCCTTGTCGTGCGCCTCGGCGAAGGTCTGCCCGCAGAAGCGCGGGAAGGTCGGGAAGCACAGGGAGGCCTCGACGTGGTTGAGGTCCATGTCCTTGAGCCGCTCGGCGGGGTCCCAGCAGCCGGGTCGCATCTCCGCGCGCGTGATGCCCTCCAGGGTCATCTGGTCGCGGTCGAAGCCGACGGCGGCGATGTTGCGCTTGTACGGGAACTTCAGGTCCTCGTAGATCCACCAGTCGGTGGGCGGACCGTCCGGGTCCATGGTGATCCGGTACTTGCCGCCGACGTAGGCGAGCTCGCCGATACCGGCGGTGAGGGGTTTCGGGCCGCGCTCGCGGTACTTCTCCGGCAGCCAGGTCTCGAAGAGGTGCGCGGGTTCGATCACATGGTCGTCGACGCTGACGATGCGGGGCAGTTCGGTCATGGGGCCCTCCGCCGTGGATACAGATCTGATGACCCGTCAGATAGTGCGCTACGGGAAGGCTAGTCCCGCCCCCCTGGACCGACAAGGCGCCGAGCCCTACGCTCACCCCACTATCTGACTACCCGTCAGCTGGACAGGGGGCCGACGTGAACGACACCGCGCACGCGCTCAGCACCTCCCGCACCCTCTGGGACCTGCTGGTCCGCCGCGCCGACCGCACCCCCGACCGCCCGGCCCTGCTCCAGGACGGCCGCTCGGTGAGCTTCGGCGCGCTGCGCGACCGGGCCGAGCGGACCGCGGCCGGCCTGTACGGCATGGGGGTGCGGCCCGGCACGGTCGTCGCCTGGCAGTTGCCGACCCGCGTCGAGACGGCCGTGCTGTCCTTCGCGCTGGCCCGCCTCGGCGCCGTGCAGACACCGCTGATCCCGTTCCTGCGGGAGCGCGAGGTCGGCTTCGCGCTGCGCGAGTCACGGGCCGAGTACCTCGCCGTGCCCGGCGTGTGGCGCGGTTTCGACCACACGGAGATGGCCCGCCGGCTCGGCGCGAAGGGGGTCTTCGAGGCGTACGAGGACCTGCCCGACGGCGATCCGGCCGTACTGCCGCCGCCGCCCGCGCAGGGCACCGAGGTCCGCTGGATCTACTGGACCTCCGGCACCACCTCCGAGCCCAAGGGCGTGCTGCACACCGACCGCTCACTGATCGCGGGCGGCTCCTGCCTGGCCCACGCGCTGCGGCCCACCGCCGGGGACGTGGGCTCGATCGCCTTCCCGTACGCGCACATCGGCGGCCCCGACTACATGGTGATGCTGCTGCTCTACGGCTTCCCCGCGGTGCTGGTCGAGCAGTTCGCGCTGCCGGAGGCGCTGACGGTGTACCGCAGGCACGGGGTGACGCTGGCCGGAGGCTCGACCGCCTTCTACTCGATGTTCCTCACCGAGCAGCGCAAGCAGCCGGACTCGCCGCTGCTGCCCGCCCTGCGGCTGCTGGCCGGCGGCGGCGCGCCGAAGCCCCCGGAGGTCTACCGCGCCGTGGTACGGGAGATGGGGGTGCAGCTCACCCACGGGTACGGCATGACCGAGGTCCCGATGATCACGATGGGCGCGCCCGACGACACACCCGAGAACCTGGCCACCACCGAGGGCAGGCCCCCCGAGGGCATGGAGGTCCGGATCGTGGACGGGGAGGTGCGGCTGCGCGGGGAGGCGGTCTGCCGGGGCTATCTGGACCCGGCGCAGACCGCGGAGGCCTTCGACGAGGAGGGGTTCCTGCGCACGGGCGACCTGGGGCACCTGACGGACAGCGGGCATCTCGTCCTGACCGGCCGGCTCAAGGACGTGATCATCCGCAAGGGCGAGAACATCTCGGCCAAGGAGATCGAGGACCTGCTGCACCAGCATCCGGCGGTCGGCGACGCGGCGGTGATCGGGCTGCCGGACGCCGAGCGCGGCGAGCGGGTCTGCGCGGTGGTCGAACAGGCCCCGGGAGCGGGTGCGCTGACCCTGGAGGCGATGACGTCGTATCTGCGCGCGGAAGGGCTGTCGGTGCACAAGCTGCCGGAGCAACTGGAGGTGGTGGACGCCCTTCCGCGCGGCGAGACACTGCGCAAGGTGCTCAAGTACAAGCTGCGCGAGCGCTATTCCGGGACGGTGAAGTAACGGGCGAAGGCGGGCACGATCTCGGCCTCGCCCACCCTCCCGTCGGTGTCGCCGTCGAGACCGGCGGCCGCGGCGTGCGCGAGGTTCTCCGGCACACCGAGCACCCGCAGCACGCGCGCGGTGTCCGCGACGGTGGCGGCTCCGTCGTCGTCGGTGTCCGCCACGTCGATGGCGGCGTGCAGGAAGGGGCGCGCGATCTCGGCGAACCGTTCCGGGTTGTCGCGCAGCCGTTTGACCGCGCCGTTGACGAACTCGTCACGGGTGATCCGCTGATCGCCGTCCCGGTCCGCGATCCCGGCCATGCCCTGCCAGAAGGCCTCGGCGCCGGCGTACAGCGCCTGCCCCTTGTCCGACCGGGCCGCGATGTCGAACTCGGCGAGCAGCGCCTTGGCCGCACCGCTGAAGTCCTCGCGGTCGATGTAGCCGTTGCCGTCCTGGTCGAAGGTGGCGAACCGGGCCGCGATCCTGCGCTCGTACTCGCTGCTGACCATGTCTTTCAGGCCGCCTCACGTCATCTCGGGGTGCATCTCGCACGGAGCGTACGACGCCGGGGGCGGTCCCGGAGCGGGAAAACCACGGTTGTGCCAAGACCGGGGGAATTTTGGGACAACGATGGGGCATCGGCTCACGCCGAGAGGGGGCGCGCCTCCTCGGACGTGGCGGAGGACAGGTCGGCGTGCACGTCGAACAGCCTGCGCACCCCCAGCGCGCCGAGGACGCGGTTGACGTGGGAGCCGTCGGCGGCGCCCTCGGCCGGGAGGATGAGGCGGAGCCGCCCCTGGCAGGAACGCAGCAGCCGGCGGGCGGCTATGAGCACGCCCACACCGCTGGAGTCGCAGAACCAGACCTCGGAGAGGTCGAGGACGAGGCTGTGGCGGCCCTCCGCCACCAGGTCGTGCACCCGCTGCCGCAGCACGGGCGACGTCACCAGGTCCAGCTCGCCCGACACGTGCAGCACGGCCCACCGGCCCTGCTCGCCGCCGGTCACGTTGAACGCCACCACCATGCCCTTCGCTCGCCGGTACTTCCTGGAACCGCCCCAGAAGCGGAAGCACTTCCTACGCTTCCTTGCAGCGCGGCTGCCCACCGGCCGTTCCCCGAAACTCCGCACGAGAAACGAAAGACAAACGAAACAGGCTTGTTTTAGTCGCCTTCGATCCTGTTCGATCAGGTCTGAGCACTCACGGCCCGGGTAGGCACGTCGTAGACATGGCAGAGAACGAGACGCGGGACGAAGGTCCACTACCACCCTCGACCCGCCGGGGGCGCGCATTGCCACAAAGGGGCGTGCGTTGTCGGAGGTGCCGACTACATTCGAGGTGGCGATGGACGCACGCTGGAACCGGGGACGGACCGCAACGGGCGCCGGCAGGAGCACGGGGAGGGGGCCGCATGGCGAAGAAGGACGCACCGCCCCGCTGGGACCGGAAGATGCAGCAGCGTCTCGCCCGCGGTGAGGCCGCCGCCCTCGGCGAGCTCTACGACCGTTTCTCGTCACTCGTGCACGGCCTGGCCCACCGCGTGCTGGAGGACGAGCGCGCCGCCGACGGCATCACCCGTGAGGTCTTCGCGCACCTCTGGCAGCACCCCGAGTCGTACGACCCCAGGCAGGGCCCCCTGCGCTCGTGGGTCGCGGCGCTGACCCACCGGCTCGCCGTGCAGCGCCTGCGCGCCGACGAGACCGCCGCGCTCGTCGAGGGCGGCCGCGGCACCTCCGAGGAACTGGAGCACAAGGTCCGCCACGCCTCCGTCGCCGCCCGCGCCGACTACATCGTCCAGTCCATGCCGGCCCCGCTGCGCGCGGCTCTGGAGCTCGCCTACTTCCAGCGCCGCGACTACCGGCAGACCGCCGCCGACCTCGGCGTCACCGAGGACGAGGCCCGCCGCCGGCTCCGCCTCGGCCTGCAACTGCTCTCCACCGCCCACGACGCGACCCCGCCCGGGTCGCCGCCCGAATACGGGGGTGCGGTGTGACACCGGCGGACCGCTTCGAGGCGTACGACGAACACGGCCGGCACGACGACTCCGGGGAGCACCGCGACCCCGGTGGCGCCGGCGACTGCGAGAACACCAAGAAGGACGATCCCGAGCCGCCCCGCGGCAGCACCCCCGGCGACCCGGACGCGGGCACGCCGCGCGGCCCCGGCGACGGCGACGACCGCGCCCGCGACCCCGGCCGGCAGCCGCCCCGCATACCGATGCCGCGCACCTCGGTCGAGGACAGCGGCCTGCCCCTGCCCGACCTCGGCGCCCTGCGGGCCGCCGGGCCGGGCCCCGCGCCGCTCGCGCTGGAGCACCACGTGCTGAAATCCCTGCTGGGCGCCTGGGCGCTGGCCGCGTGCTCACCGGAGGAGGCGCTCGCCGTCGAGGTGCATCTGGGGGACTGCGGAGGCTGCGCCGACGAGGCACTGCGGCTGCGCGAAGCCGTCGGCCTGCTCCAGCGCCCGGACAGCCTCGATCTGGACCCCGGTCTGCGCACCCGCGTCCTGGCCGCCTGCCTGGACCGGCGCCCGCCGCGCATCCCGGTCCCCCAATGGGCCCGGCCCTACGACGCCGAGAGCGCACGGCTCGACGCCCTGCTCCAGGACTTCGGCGACGCCGAGTGGCACGCGCCGGTCCGGCTGCGGTGGTTCGACGGCAGGCAGGCCACCAGCCGGCGCACCACCGTCGCCGGCGTCATGGCGCACCTGCTGGCGGTCGACGGTCTGATCGCGCTCGCCCTCGGCCTCGGCGACCCGCTCGGCGAGACCGACGCCGAGACACCGACACCCGCGGGCCGCACCGAGGCGTACTGGCGCGCCTCGCACTTCCCGCCGACCCGGTCGGTGCGGGGTCCGTGGCGGGAGCAGAGCCACGGCATCGTCCGGACGGTGTCCTTCACCGGCGGCGGCGCGGGCCGGCTCGCGGTCTCGTACGGCGACTTCGAGCTGCCGCTGCACGACGCGATGATCGACCGGGCCTTCGAGTGCTGGGTGCACGCGGAGGACATCGCGGACGCGGTGGACTACCCGTACGAGCCGCCGTCCCCACGCCACCTCAACAGGATGATCGACCTCGCGGCGCGGATGCTGCCGGGCGTGCTGGCCGAACGGCGCAGGGCCGGGCTCGCCGCGCCCGCCCCCACGCCCCGGCACCTGGTGCCGGCCGGTGAGCCCGGCCGCACCCTGCGCCTGGAGATCGAGGGCTCCGGCGGCGGCGAGTGGCTGATCCCGCTGGACTCCCCGGCGGCCGTGGCCGACGAGGACCACGAGGTCGCGCACGTCGCGCTGGACGGCGTGGAGTTCTGCCGGCTGGCAGCCGGCCATGTGTCGCCGCAGGACGCGGCGGCCGGCCAGCTCGGGGACAACGAGGCGATCAACGACGTACTGCTGGCGGCGGCCTCGCTGAGCCGGATGTAGCGGGGCGGCGCCCGCGTGAGCCGGCTGGGACCGGACGGCGGCGCCGGACCTCGGCCCGGCCCGCGCGTCGCTGCCGCGGCCCGGCCGGACGGTATCGGTCCGGGGCGGGGTGCGCCCCGGAGGCAGGTCCCTAGGCGAAGACGACCGTGCGGCGGCCGTTCAGCAGGATCCGGCGTTCCGCGTGCCACTTCACCGCTCGCGCCAGCGCCTGGCACTCCACGTCGCGGCCGATGCCGACCAGCTGGTCCGGCGTGACGCCGTGCCCGACCCGCTCGACCTCCTGCTCGATGATCGGGCCCTCGTCGAGGTCGGCGGTGACGTAGTGCGCGGTCGCGCCGATCAGCTTCACGCCCCGGGCATGCGCCTGGTGGTAGGGCTTGGCGCCCTTGAAGCTCGGCAGGAAGGAGTGGTGGATGTTGATGATGCGGCCGCTCAGCTGCTTGCACAGGTCGTCGGAGAGGACCTGCATGTACCGGGCGAGGACGACGAGCTCCACCTCCTCGTCGCGCACGATCTCCAGCAGCCGCGCCTCGGACTCCGCCTTGTTGTCCTTCGTCACCGGGATGTGGTGGAAGGGGATGCCGTAGGAGGCGACGAGCTCGGCGAAGTCGGTGTGGTTGGACACCACCGCCGCGATGTCCACGGGCAGCGCCCCGATCCGCGTGCGGAACAGCAGGTCGTTCAGGCAGTGCCCGAACTTGCTGACCATCAGCACGACCCGCATCCGGTCCTCGGCCCGGTGGATCTGCCAGTCCATGTGGAAGGAGTCGCCGATCGCCGCGAAGCTGGCCCGCAGCTTGTCCACCGTCACCGGCGGGTCCGCCGAGAAGTGGACCCGCATGAAGAACAGTCCCGTGTCGTGGTCACCGAACTGCTGGCTGTCCTCGATGTTGCACCCGGTCATGAACAGGTAGCTCGACACGGCGTGCACGATGCCCTGCCGGTCGGGGCACGACAGCGTGAGGACGTACTGGTCGACCAGGGCCGCGGCGCGGTTCGGCTGCTCGTTCATGCAGGACAGGGTCCCACACCGGGTCGGCCACGGGGTGAGCCGTCCGACCGCCGGACGGGTTACGCCGACCGCGTCAGGATCCGCAGGACCTCCAGCGTCCTCGGCGGCGCGTCCGGGTCCTCCCCGTCGCTCACCGCCATCCGCACATGGGCGTCGCGCGCGGCCCGCACGGCTTCCGGCCACCCGGGATGGTCGACGTAGGAGGACACGGGGGCGTCCGGTCCGACCTGGTGCATGATCCGCAGGACCCGCAGCACGGCGGTGTCGACGAGCGCCGCCTCCTGCGAGTCGCGGAATATCGTGCCGACGTACTTCTCGGCGGACCAGTGGTCGAGCCAGGTGTCCTCGACGAGCCGGTACACGGCGTCGGTGACGTCTCCATAGCCCTCCACACCCGCCAGCCAGACGTTCTGCTGGAACGCCGGGTCGGAAAGCATGTGCAGCGCCGAGCGCACATTGCTGCGCCAGCGCCACCACGGCATGTCATTGAGAGGCATGTCGCCCATGGTGGATGAGCGACGGCCGCGACGGGAAGAGTTCACCGAACCTTGCACCCCTTGAGCTCCTTGCACGGTCATCGATCGTACGTTCCCTGAAATGCGCCATTCACCGCCCCCCGCAATTCACCTTCACGTCACCTCACGTCGACCACAGGTCACTCTCAGGTTGGTGATGTGGCGGAATCGTGCGTGTCCATGACCGGCAGGCCACGCACTCGCAGCACCCTCCTCCCCGCCCTCTCCGGGCCCGGCAGAGCGATCCGCACCGTGGGCGCCCTGCTCGCGTGTGCGTCGCTCACCGTCGGCTGTGGGGTCATCCCCGGCGTCTCGGCGGGTGCCGGGGACGACCCGATCAAAGTCATGACCTGGGCGCCGCAGGAGACCAACGCCACCAACAAGCCCGGCATGCCGGCCCTCGCGCTGGCCTACGCCCGCCACGTGAACTCCAACGGCGGGATCAACGGCCGCAAGCTCCAGGTCCTGCTCTGCAACGACCACAACGACGGCGTGAACGCCGCCAAGTGCGCCCGCCGCGCGGTCAAGGAGAACGTCGTCGCGGTCGTCGGCTCCTACAGCCAGTACGCGGACTCCTTCTTCCCGATCCTGGAAGGCGCGGGCATCCCGTACATAGGCGGCTACGGCATCACGAACGGCGAGTTCACCAGCCCCCTGTCCTACCCGGTCAACGGCGGGCAGCCGGCGCTGCTGGCCGGCCTCGGCCGGGAACTGGCCCGCAGCTGCGGACCGGTGACGCTGGTCCGGCCCGACACCATCGCCGGTGACCAGCTGCCCACCCTGATCAACTCCGGCCTGGAGGCCGGCGGCCGCGACGCCGCGCACGACGTGCGTGCCGCGGAGGACGCCACCGAGTACGGCACCCCCTCGCAGCGGGCGCTGGAGCGGGCCACCACCGACCCGGCCAAGGCGGGCTGTGTGGTGCCGGCGCTCGGCGACCGCACCAGCACCTTCATGGACTCCTTCCGGCGGGCCCGCGAGGACTACCCCGAGGTGCGCACCGGCACCGTGCTCGGCAGCGTCGACCAGACGGTCATCGACGCGACCGGCGGCGCGTCCAGCCCGTACGAGGGCGCGTACATCACCAGCTGGTACCCGGTGGAGACGGACAAGCGCTGGAACGAGATGAAGAAGGTGATCCGGGAGCAGGCCTTCTCCGACACCCGGATCGACCCCGCGGACGCCGGAGTGCAGACCACCTGGATCGCGTACACCGTGCTGGAGGCCGTGGTGAAGGCGCTCGGCGAGGACGGCGACGTGACCGCCGACACCGTACGGCGCTCCCTGGACGACGGATTCAAGGTCACCACGGGTGATCTCACGCCCACGCTCCAGTGGCAGTTCCAGGACGTGCTGGCCTCGGTGGGCTTCCCGCGTCTGGTCAACACCGAGGTGACGCTCCAGGTCGTGCAGAAGGGTCAGCTCGTCGCGGCCGGGAACGGCTTCATCGACGTGACGAAGACCCTCCGGGGCGCCGAGGCCGAGTAGTCCCGGGGCCCCGCGCCCCGCGCCCGGCTCAGAGCTGGATCGGCTGGCGCTCGGTCAGGCCGTACTTCCGCGCGATCGCGTTCCACAGCTTCGCCGCCTCGGTCTTCTGCTTGCTGGCGGTGTCGCTCTCGCGGTGGCCGGCAGCGGTGTGGGCGGTGCTGCGGGCCTGGCCCTTCTTGCAGAGCTTGCGCTGGCCGGCGACCTGGTCGGCCCACGCCGCGTAGTGGTTGTCGGCGGCGGCGGACGCCTTCCAGGCCTTGTCGAGCGCGCCGGTCAGCGCGGCGTGGTCCGGCAGCTTGTCCACGGACAGCCCGGACAGCTGGGTGACCAGGGCGTTGCGCTGCCCGGCGGCGTCCCGCAGGTCCTTGGCGGCCTTGGCCAGGTTGCCGCACTTCCTCACCTGGTCGACCGCGTTGATCACCGAGGTCCGGCTGTCGCCGCTGTCGGCGAGCAGCTTGTCCAGGGCGATCGCCTGCTGCTCGGCGGGGTCCGCGGACGGCGCGGCGGACGTCTCCTCCTCGGTGGAGGGCGCCGTGGCGGAGACCGTCTTGGGTCCGGCGTTCTTCTCGTCGCCCTCGCCGCCGGCGAGCAGCGCGCCCGCACCGACGCCGACGACGGCGATCGCGATGCCGCAGACCGCGATGAGCGGCACCCGGGATCCGCCGCGCCCGCCGCGGCCACCGCCGTCGCCGTCGCGGGCCGCACGCCGGCCGCGGGCGGGGCCCGGCGTGTCGTACGAGGGCTGCGGGGCGTGGCCCGCGGGCCGCGGCTCCTGGTAGCGGGGCATGTGCTGCGTCGCGGCGGCCGGGCCGTCACCGCCCGGACCGCTGCGGAAGAGGTTGTCGAACTCGGAGGGCGGCTGCCGGTCGCCGTGGGCGCCGGGCACCGGCGGGATGTACTGCGTCGCGTCGGCGTCGGAACCGCCGGCGGCCGGCTGGGCGCCGGGCCCGTTCGCGCGGGCCCGGCCGAGGTACTGGGTGGTCTCGGAGGACGGCGGGCGGCCGGCCGGGGCCTCCGGCGGCAGCGCCCCCGGGCCGACCGGCGGCAGGAACTGCGTGGCCCCTTCGTCCGCACCGGCGGGGACGGGCGGCAGGTACTGCGTGGCGCCCTCGCTTCCGGGCGCGGGGGTATGGGCCGTGACGGGCGGTATGTACTGGGTGGCGCCCTCGTTCCCGGGCGCCGGGGTGCCGGCCGTCACCGGCGGTATGAACTGCGTGGCGCCCTCGTCGGCGGGGACGGCCGGGGGCAGCGGCATCGCGCCGTGCGCGGGGGCGCCGTGCACCGGTCCGCCCGTCCCGCCGGCGTACGCGTCCGGCGCGGGCTGGGCGTAACCGTCCGGGCCGGTGCCGGGAGCCGCGTACCCGCCGTAGCTCCCCGGTGCCTCGCCGCCGTACGCCGGGGCCCCCTCCGCGGGGAGCGGGCCGGGCTGCTGCGGGGCCGAGGACGCGTCCGGCGTGCCCCACGAGGCCTGCGGGGCCTGCTCGGGGGCGCCCCACGGCTGCGCGGGCGGCGCCTGCCAGCCCTGCTCCGGCTGCGGGGCCTGCTGCTGGTCGGGACCCCAGGCCTGACCCCAGGCCTGGCCGCCGGCCGGGGCGGAGGCCGGTGCGGAACCACCGGGAACGTGCTGCGGACCGGCGGACCGGTCGGCGGGACCGCCCGCCATGCCCGGCAGCAGCGGCTCGCCACCGTCCGAGGGCAGCACGATGCCTTCGCGCGCGGGCCGCGCCGAGGGCTCCTCGCCCTGTCCACTCTGCGTCACCGGGACTCCTACGATTGGGGGACCTTCGGAATCGTCGGCTCACGCTACCGGGTCTCCCGAGCCCGGTGCCACGCAGCACAGGACCTGGCCTCCTGCCCTGTGAGCGCGGTAACAAAACCGGCCCGCGGCACGCTGCTTATGTCACCTCCTGCTCGCCGGCCCCTCGTTTCCCGCCCGTTCACGCCCGCGCGGGGCAACTGTTCACGCCGCCGCCTGGAGTTCCAGACGCGCCCCGAACTCCCTGACCACGGGCTCCTCCTGGAACGGTTCCAGCCGCTGCTGGAAGTCCTCCAGGTACTCCGCGCCCCGGTTGGAACGCAGGGTCTCCAGCAGCTCGACCGCCTTCAGTCCCGTGTGGCAGGCCTGCTCGACCTCGCGCTGCTGGACCTGTGCCGTGGCGAGCAGCACATAGCCGATGGCTCGTCTGCGGGCCCGTGACTCCGGGTGGCCGTCGAGGGACTGCTGCGCGCAGCGCGCGGCGGCCTCGGCCTGGCCCAGGTCGCGGTGGCAGTGCGCGAGCTCGTCGGCGAGGTAGGCCTGGTCGAAGTGCTGGATCCAGGCCGGGTCGTCCCCGGATGCGTCGTCCGCCCGCTCCATCGCGCCGATCGCCCGCCCCGACGCCGTCTGGGCGGCCCGGACGTCGCCCAGCAGCGCGTGCCCGCGGGCCTCCGCCGCGTGGAACATCGCCTCCGCGCGCGGCGTCACCCGCCCGCGCGCGCCCTCCTGGGCCGCCCGTGCCAGCTGGGCGATCTCCCGCGGGTTCCCGAGCTGCGCGGCGAGATGGCTCATGGAGGCGGCGAGCACGTACCCGCCGTACCCGCGGTCGCCGGCCGCCTGGGCGAGCCGCAGCGCCTGGATGTAGTAGCGCTGGGCGAGGCCGGGCTGACCGGTGTCGACGGCCATGTATCCGGCGAGCTCCGTCAATCTCGCGACGCAGCCGAACAGTTCCCGGCCGACGGCCTCCCGGTAGGAGCCGGCGAGCAGCCCCGAGACCACGCTGTTGAGGTAGTGGACGACGACCGGGCGGACGTGCCCGCTGCCGTACTGGTGGTCCAGGTCGGTCAGCGCCCGGGTCATGGCCCGCACGGCCGCCACGTCGGAGTGGCCCACACGCGGCCCGGCCGCCCGCGCGACCTGCGGGTCCGGCGCCGAGATCAGCCAGTCGCGGCTCGGCTCGACCAGCGCGGAGGCCGCGACGGAGGAACCGGACAGGAAGTCGCGGCGGCCCACGTCGCTGCGCCACAGCTCGCAGACCTGCTCGATGGCGCCCAGCACCGTCGGCGAGAACTGGAGGCCGACGCCCGAGGCGAGGTTCTTGCCGTTGGCCATGCCGATCTCGTCGATCGTGACCGTACGGCCGAGTTTGCGGCCCAGCGCCTCGGCGATGATCGCCGGGGCGCGCCCGCGCGGCTGCTGTCCGCGCAGCCAGCGCGCCACGGACGTCTTGTCGTAGCGCAGGTCGAGTCCGTGCTCCGCACCGCACATGTTGACGCGGCGGGCGAGCCCGGCGTTCGAGCAACCCGCTTCCTGGATGAGCGCCTGCAACCGTTCGTTCGGCTGCCGCGCGACGAGAGGCCTTGCGGCCATGGCGTACCCCCTGCTCCATGGCGGCTCGCCGCGGGGGCTCCCGGCCGGTGTCGAGACACCGGCGCGCCCCTCGGTTCGCTCGCCGTGTGGCTGCGGTGCCTGCCCACGCACCGAGTTGGTGTGTCTTCCATGACCGGAACCCCCGCCTCCGCCAGGGGCCGGAGATTCCGGCCGTGAAGATCGATGCCCAGCGGACATACCGAAAATGCGAGGCATGCGAGGATTGCCGGGGTAATGGCGGGTGCCACCCCACACCTGGCTACCCAGCTCGCTCCGCGGATCCTCCCGCGCGCCCCCACCCATGCACCCATGCGCCCCGGACGCGGAATCGATGCTCCGCCCCCGCGCGCGTCCGGGCCGTAACCGGAGGTGGGTGCGGGAGTTGAGTGGAGCGTGGAAGAGACGATCCCGGCCACCGAAGCCGCCCAGATTCCGAAGCAGCGCGGGGAATCCCTGCTGGACACCGCAGTTCGCTACGCCGAGGAACGCCACTGGGACGTGTTCCCGGGCACCTGGCTGGAAGCCGACGACGGGGTGCAGCGCTGCTCCTGCGGCGACATCAGGTGCGATGCGCCGGGTGCGCACCCCGCGCGCGGGGACTGGGCGACCCAGGCGACGGGCAGCGCGACCGTCGCCCGCCGGATGTGGCACAAGCAGCCCAACGCCTCGATCCTGCTGCCGACGGGACGCACCTTCGACGCGCTCTCGGTGCCGGAGACGGCCGGATTCCTGGCCCTGGCCCGGATGGAGCGGATGGAGCTGACGCTCGGGCCGGTGACGCTGACGCCGGACCGGCGCATGCAGTTCTTCGTGCTGCCGGGCGCCGCCGTGAAGGTGCCCGAACTCGTGCGCAAGCTGGGCTGGTCGGTCTCCTCGCTCGATCTCGCCGCGCTCGGCGAGGGCGCGTGGGTGGCCGCGCCGCCCACCCGGTTCGGCTCACGCGGGGCCGTGCAGTGGGTCCGCCGGCCCACACCCGCGAACCGGTGGCTGCCGGACGCCGAGGAACTCCTCTCGCCGCTCGCCTACGCCTGCGGCCGGGACCGGTAGATCCTCCTTCGGTCCGCGCACCCCTTCGTCGGCGCGGTTCCGCCGTAGGGTTTCCGCATGACCGAGACACCAGTGGTGGGGGCCGCGGCCGTCCGTGTGCGGGGCCTGTGGAAGCGGTTCGGGGAGCAGGTGGCCGTCGCCGGGATCGATCTGGAGCTGCCCGCGGGGCGGTTCATCGGCCTGGTCGGACCCAACGGGGCCGGGAAGACCACCACGTTGTCCATGGCGACCGGGCTGCTGCGGCCCGATCAGGGGACCGTCGAAGTGGTCGGGCACGACGTGTGGCGGGACCCGGTGGAGGTGAAGGCCCGCATCGGGGTGCTGCCCGAGGGACTGCGCCTGTTCGAGCGACTGTCGGGACGGGAACTCCTCGCCTACACGGGCAGACTGCGCGGACTGCCCGGCGCCGAGGTCGACAAGCGGGCCACCCAGCTGCTCGACGTCCTCGACCTGGCGGGCGCCCAGCACAAGCTGGTCGTCGACTACTCGACCGGCATGCGGAAGAAGATCGGGCTCGCGGCCGCGCTGCTGCACAATCCCGAAGTACTGTTCCTGGACGAGCCGTTCGAGGGCGTGGACCCGGTGTCCGCGCAGACCATCCGCGGCGTACTGGAGCGGTACACGGCCTCCGGCGCCACGGTCGTCTTCTCGTCCCATGTGATGGAGCTGGTGGAGTCGCTGTGCGACTGGGTGGCGGTCATGGCCGCCGGGCGGATCCGCGCCCACGGGCCGCTCGCCGAGGTCCGCGGCCAGGCTCCCACCCTCCAGCAGGCCTTCCTCGAACTCGTCGGCGCGGGCGGCCGTGACACGGGCAGCGACCTCGACTGGCTCGGCGGCGGCGCGCGATGAGCGCCGTCACCGGCACCCTCGTACGGCTGAAGCTGTCCCTGCTGCGCAACGGCCTGCGCCAGTCGGCCGGCCGGCGCGCCGCGTACATCGCGTCGACGGTCGTCACCCTCCTGTTCGCCGCCCTGCAACTGCTCGGTCTGATCCTGCTGCGCGGCAACGCGCACGCGGACGCCGTGGTCCTCCTGCTGGTCGCGGTGCTGGCACTGGGCTGGGCCGTGATGCCGCTGTTCTTCCCCGGCGGCGACGAGACCCTCGACCCGACCCGGCTGGTGATGCTGCCGCTGCGGCCCCGGCCGCTGGTGCGGGCGCTGCTCACCGCCTCCCTCATCGGGATCGGGCCGCTGTTCACGGTGTGCCTGGTCGCCGGTTCGGTGATCGCGGTGGCGCACGGGGCGGCGGCGTACGCGGTCGCGGTGGTCGCCGTCGCGCTGGCGCTGCTGGTGTGCGTGGCCCTCGCGCGGGCCGTCGCCGCCGCCAACATCCGGCTGCTGACCAGCCGCAAGGGCCGCGATCTGGCGGTGCTGAGCGGGCTGGTCGTCGCGGTCGGGGCGCAGGTCGTCAACTTCGGCGCGCAGCGGCTCGGTTCGGCCGGCCTGGGGCAGCTCGACCCCGCGGCCGACGTGCTGCGCTGGGTGCCGCCCGCCTCGGCGATCGGGGCGGTGGACGCGGTGAGCGAGGGATCGTACGGGACGGCGGCGGCCCAACTCGCCCTGACCGGGCTCGCGCTGGTGGCGCTGCTGGCGATGTGGGCGCGGCACCTGACCCGGCTGATGACGTCACCGGACGGGTCCACCCTCCAGGCCGCCGGGAACTCGTCCGTACGGGAGCGGTCGTCGACGGGCCTGTCCCGGCTGCTGCCGTCCTCCCGGGCCGAAGGCCTGGCGGGCACCCCCAGCCGCACCGTGACGGCCATGGAGCGCAGCCTGCGCTATGTGTGGCGCGACCCGAAGACCAAGACGGCCTGGGTGACCTCGCTGGCCATCGGTCTGATCGTGCCCGTGTTCAACGCGTTGCAGGGCACCGGCTCCATCTACTTCGCGTGCTTCGCCGCCGGGATGCTCGGCATCCAGATGTACAACCAGTTCGGCCAGGACACGTCCGCGTTCTGGATGGTGGCGATGACCATCTCCTCGACCCGTGACGCCTATGTCGAACTGCGCGCGCGGGCCCTGGCCCTGCTGGTGATCACGCTGCCGTACACGGCCCTCGTCACCGTACTGACCACGGCGATGCTCGGCGACTGGACGAAGCTCCCCGAGGTGCTCGGGCTGTCCTTCGCGCTGCTCGGCGCGATGCTGGCGACCGGCGCCTGGACCTCCGCGCGCTTCCCCTACTCCATCCCGCAGGAGGGCTACAAGAACGTGGCGCCCGGACAGGCCGGGCTCGCCTGGATCTCCATCCTCGGCGGGATGGTGGCCGCGGCCCTGCTGTGCGCCCCCGTCATCGCCACGGCGGTCTGGGTCAACACCAGTGCGGACGGCGACGCGTGGAGCTGGACACTGCTGCCCCTCGGTGCCGCCTACGGGGCGGCGATCTCGTACCTCGGCCTGCGGCTGGCGGCCCCGCGCACGGCCGAACGCCTGCCGGAGATCCTCGCGGCGGTCAGCAAGGGGTGAGGGCAGCGCCGCCGGTGGAGGGTGGCGGTCGGCAGGTGTCCGGTGCCGGTGCGGGCGGCGGCCAGGCGGCACTGGCGGCCGGTGACCGGCGCAGGGCGCGTCAACTGCCGTTGTCTGGACGGGACTTGTTCCCGCGATCCGACAGCGGGCACGAACTGGGCACAGAGTCGCGCATGGGCGAACTATGCCTTGAGGTACAGGACTTCGAAGCCCTGCACCGGTGGCGGTGGGAGCTGGTCGACCCGTCCGCGAGCGGGTCCTGGCCCGGCACGGGGTACGGCTGGACCGTGACGGCGCCCCGTACGAGGCGTTCCTCGACATCCCCGGGTACGTGCGCCGGCACACGGCCCCCGGCCTGCGGGCGGCGCACACCCGCCGGGGCGGCGCTGCCGCTCGCGCCGGCCGGGGTCGGTCCGGCCGTCTGGCAGGTCAGCCGGGTGCGGTCGTGTTCCTCACGGTCCCCGGGGGCCGAGCGGCCGCCGTCCGGGTCGCGTCAGCGGGCGAACGCCGTGTCCAGGAACGGCTCGATCGCGGCGCGCCAGGCGTCGGGCTGGTCGTAGTGCACGAGGTGACCGGCCTCCGCGACCTCCGCGTACTCCCCGCGGGGCAGGACCCGGACCATCTCCTGCGCCTCGGCGCGGCCGAGCTCGCCGTCGAGGCCGCGGACCACCAGGGCGGGGCACCGGACCTGGGCGAGCTCCTCCCAGTGCGCGTCGTACACCCAGGTCTCGCGGGACTTCAGCATCTGCTCGGGTTCGAAGACGGGCCGCCAGCCATCGGGTGACTCGTGCATCACCTCGGCGTAGAACGCGCCGCGGGCCGGGTTCGGCCGCTCGACCCAGGGGTCGTCCTCGCCGAACCACTTGCGTACGTCGGCGAGGGTGGCGAAGGGGACGGGCCACGACTTGAACCAGTCCGCCCATTCGCGCTGCGAGGCCGAGCCGAGCGCGGAGGCCCGCATGTCACAGACGACCAGGCCGCGGACCAGGTCGGGGCGCCGGGCGGCGAGCTGCCAGGCGGTCAGCGCGCCCATGGCGTGGCCGATCAGGACGGTGGGGGCGAGCCCCAACTGCTCCAGGGCGGCTTCGGCGTCGTCGACGTACGCCTCTCGGGTGTACGCGGCCTGCGGGGGCTTTTCGCTCTGACCGTGACCGCGCTGGTCCAGCGCGACGGCGCGGTGCCGCTCGGAGAGCCAGCGGGCCGTGGAGGCCCAGTGCGAGGCGCGGCCCATCAGGCCGTGCAGTAACAGCACGCCGGGTGTCGGGTCCGGGCCGGGTTCGGAGAGGTCGGCCTTGGGCGGGTCGCCGAACTCCCAGGCCGCGAGTCGTACGCCGCCCGCCCCGGTCACGTCGATGCGTCGCGCCATGTGCTGCTGGCACCCCCCAAGCTCCGCTCGGCCTGCTGCCGTCGTCGTACCGCCTGTGCCTGCCTGTCCTACCGGTACCGCTCGTGCTGCCGCACTATCCGTGCCCCCTGTGCGCCCCGGCGGAAGTCGGCTCACGCCCCCAGATTATCGAATGGCCTTTCGATAATGGTCTTTCTGCGAGCAACACCCCTCCTTCGAGTGACGCCTGTCGAGGAATGATCCCCGTCGTCAGGGGGAGATCTTCAGCGGGGGGCGGACCGCTCGGGGAAACCGGTCCGCGGGGAATGACCCTGAGAGCTCGGGGCTCCGGGTCAGCACTGGGGAGGACAAGCCCCGGCGTCGAAAGGCGCCGGGGCTTTCCACTCGAATACGGCACATCCACCCACCGCCCCCTCCGGTCATATGCCTCACGCGACAGCCTCGCACGTGCCGCGTCCGGGCGCTGCCATTCGACACAGGTGGACCCGGATTCGACGCCCCGACGCCGCCGAGGGGCCGACCGGGGCGTGCGGCCCCGCCGGTCCCGGGGTGCGCTCAGCGCTTGGCGACGAAGACGTGGGAGGCGACGTCCGACTCCAGCTCGGCCGCCTCGCCGCCGCTGCCCACCAGCACCCCGCCGGCCGACTCCGTCACGCTCACCACGGAACCGGGCTGCACGCCCGCCCGCCGCAGCGTGTACATCAGCTGGGCGTCGGTCTGGATCGGCTCGCCGATCCGCCGGACGACCACCGTCTTGCCCTCCAGGCCCGGGTCGAGGTCGGCCAGCGAGACCATGCCCTCGTCCAGGAACGGGTCGGCGCCGTCCTTCTCGCCGAGCTCCTCCAGACCCGGGATCGGGTTGCCGTACGGCGACTCGGTCGGGTGGCGCAGCAGTTCGAGCACGCGGCGCTCCACGGCCTCGCTCATCACGTGCTCCCAGCGGCAGGCCTCCGCGTGCACCTGCTCCCACTCCAGGCCGATCACGTCGACGAGCAGGCACTCGGCGAGGCGGTGCTTGCGCATCACGCGTGTCGCCAGTCGGCGGCCCTCATCGGTGAACTC
This sequence comes from Streptomyces cadmiisoli, assembly GCF_003261055.1. Taxonomy (NCBI): domain Bacteria; kingdom Bacillati; phylum Actinomycetota; class Actinomycetes; order Kitasatosporales; family Streptomycetaceae; genus Streptomyces; species Streptomyces cadmiisoli. The sequence continues at coordinate 5,068,340 of NZ_CP030073.1, read as the reverse complement.
CAGGTGCCGGTCGCTGGCCACGGACACCAGACCGTCGCGCTCCATCCGCGCCACCGTCTGGCTGACCGTCGGGCCGCTCTGGTCGAGCCGCTCGGCGATCCGGGCGCGCATGGGGACCACGCCTTCCTCCTCGAGTTCGAGGATGGTGCGGAGATACATCTCCGTGGTGTCGATCAGTCCGGACATACGTGCCCCTCGATTAGCTTCTGCCGGAGGCTCGACCGCTCTCCGGCGCGTGCGCTGGCCCTGGCTTCAATTCTGCCGGATGGCACCGACAACCGGGCCGTGCCGTTGAAACCAAGGAGTTACATGCTGGTATGCGACGGTCGGGCGCACCCCGCGGACGCCGCCGCGACGGCCGTATTGACATCCCACTGGTCCAGACCGCACGGTGATCCGCGACACAGCCACGGGGCGAAGGAGCTCGCATGGGCGACAGCAGGCCCGCCGACCGGTACCTCGACGCAGCCATCGGTCTGCTGCACCGCGTCCGCGACGAGGAGTCCGAGGCGATCGCCGCCGCGGGCACGCTCCTCGCCGACACCGTCGCCGCGGGCGGCCGCCTCTTCGCCTTCGGCGCCGGGCACTCCTCGCTCGCCGCCCAGGACCTCGTCTACCGGGCCGGCGGACTCGCCCTGATGAACCTGCTGGCCGTGCCGGGAGCCGTCGGCGTCGAGGCGCCCGCCACCCTCGGTTCCGCCCTCGAACGCGTCGACGGACTGGCCTCCGCCGTCCTCGACTCCTCCCCGCTGCGCGCCGGCGACGTACTGGTGATCATCTCCCTGTCGGGCCGCAACGCCCTCCCGGTGGAGATGGCGTCGGGCGCCCGCGCCCGCGGCGTGCGGGTCGTCGGAGTGACGTCGGTGGCCTACGCGAGCGGGACGACGCCCCGGAACGCGTCCGGCACGTTCCTGAAGGACCACTGCGACGTCGTCCTCGACTCGAAGATCGCGGTCGGCGACGCGGAGCTCACCCTGGACACCGTGCCGGCCCCGTTCGCCCCGGCCTCGACCGTGGTGACCACGGCGCTCCTCCAGGCCGTCATGGCGACGGCCGCCGCGTCGCTGGCCGACCGCGGCGTCGAACCGCCGCTGCTGCGCTCGGGGAACGTGGACGGCGGCCACGAGTGGAACGGGCGGGTGCTGGAGCAGTACCGGGACCGGATCTTCTACCGGCAGTGAGCGGCGCGGCGCCGCTCACCGCGGCGTCGTACCGCCCGCCAGGTCGAGCGCGGTGGCGATCCGCGCCGCGACGTCCTCGGCGTACGCCGTGTCGGACCGCTCGAACGCGCTGCGTCCGCTGCCGCGCAGGAACGTGACGACGCCCAGCGTCCGCCCCCGGCTGCGCAGCACGGCGCACAGCGCGTGCACCGAGTCGGCCGGCCACTGCCGGGCCCGTGCCCAGGCGCGGGCCTGCTCGGGGGCCACGCTGCCGACGCCGGCCCGTACGGTGCCGATGCGCTCCACGCACTGCAGCGCCGGGTGCCCTTCGGCGTACCGCACCGGCAGGCCCGCCTCGCCGGACGACAGGCTCGGCCCGGGGGCGCCCGACGGTGTGGCGGCGATCCGTACCAGCCGGACCCGCGCCGCGGGCACCGTGTCGGCCGGTGCGCCGCCCGCCACCCGGTCGATCAGCGCGTGGTCGGCGAACCCGGCCAGCGCGAAGTCGAGGTGGACGGTCACCGCCTCGGCGGGGTCCTCGCACTCGGCGGCGGCGCGGGCGGCCCGGTGCAGCTGGTTGCTGCGGAAGCGCAGCACCGCCGCCTCCTGCTCGGTCTGCTTGGCCTCCGTGACGTCCTGGAACAGCCAGCCCACCCCGAGCGGCACCGGCTCCTCCGCGAGCGGCGAGGCGAGCCGCAGGAAGCCGCTGCGCCAGCAGCGCCGCTTCTCGCCCTCCGGGGTGCGCACGCTCACCCAGACCTCGGCGGGCGCGGGCGGCGCGCCCTCGGCCAGGACGTGGGTCAGCGCGCTCTCCAGGTCCTCCACGCCCTGGGCGAGCAGCTCGCCGAGCGGCCGGCCCAGGACCGCCGTGCGTCCGATGCCGAGGGCCCGGGCGGCGTGCGCGTTCACCACCGCCGGGCGCAGGTCGGCGTCGACGAGCACGACGCCCCAGCTCGCGTCCTCGAAGAGGGCCTCGCTCAGCGCGATGGACCGCTCCAGGTCGATCTGCGCGTGCACCTCGCTGAAGGCGCAGTACACGCCCGCGGGCTTCCCGTCCGGTCCGCGCACGGCCGCGGACTGGGTCCGTACGAGCACCCGCCCGCCGTCCTTCGTCAGCAGCGCGAACTCGTGCACCTGACGGCCGGGCGCCTCCATGGCGGACATCAGCCGCCCCTCGACCTCCTCGGCGTCGGCGCTGCGCACCGCCCAGCCGGAGAAGCCGCGCCGTCCGACGGCCTCCTCGGCGGTCCAGCCGAGGATGCGTTCCGCCTCGCGGTTCCAGTGCGTCACGACCCCGTCGGCGTCGAAGGCGCACAGGGCCGCGTCCATGCCGTCCAGCAGGGCGGCAAGCAGATCGGAACCACCCGAACCCTCCGGTCCGTCCGGGCCTTCCGGCCCGGGCTCGTCCGGTCCCAGTTCGTCCGTGGTCCCACTACGCCGGGAAGCACTCACCTGGACCCCCTGCAGGCTGCGTCCGCACGTACGGCGCGTCGGTTCGCTCACTTGCAATCATTCAACTCGAACGTGATGCAGCACACACATGGTTCCCGCAAGATTGCAGGAATCGTTGTGCGGCGGAAACCCGGCGACAACACGGCGACGACCTGCCGCTAACGCTCGGTGACCGTGAGCCGCAGATCCACCCACTCGTCGCGCTCACCGGGCAGTACGTACCGCTCGACCTCGGTGAAGCCGAGCGCCGCGGCGAACCGCAGCCCGTCCTCGTTGGCCGCCAGCACGCACGTGTCGACCGTGTCGGCGCCCAGCTCGCGCGCGTGCGCGAGCCCGTTGCCGTAGAGGGTCGTGCCGATGCCGCGGCGCCGCCACTCGGGCAGCACGCGGGCGATCACGGTGGCGGATGAGCCGTCCCGTTCGGGCGGCCGTACGGTCGAGCAGCCGACGAGCACGTCACCGACGTAGGCGTTCTCCAGCCGGTAGCGCCCGGCGCGCTCGCGCACCTCGTCGGGGGAGAGCGCGGCCGGAGGCACGATCACGTTGTGGACGTGCCTCCACTCGCGGAGCATCGCCTCGCCCTCGACGGGCGCGATCCGCACGTCCGCGACCGGGCCGCGGCGCGCGTACACCTCGATCTCGATCCGCATCCGGTCGTCCGCGAGACCGCACACCATCATCGTGGCGGCCGGCCGCACCTCGCCGAAGCGGCGGCGCAGCACGGGCCAGCACGGCTCGAAGTCCGCGCGCTCGGGCAGCAGGTAGCGCACCCGGACCACGTCGGCGAAGGTGCATCCCGCCTCGGCCAGCGCAGCGCCGATGTTGCGCAGGCACTGCTCGGCCTGCTCCACGACGTCGTCCGAGATCGTCATGGTGGCGTAGTCGTAGCCGGTCGTCCCCGACACGTGCACGTGATCCCCGTCGACCACGGCACGCGCGTACCCGATGCGCTCCTCGAAAACCGACCCGCTGAGAATCGCCCGCCGCTTTGTCATGCACGGAACGCTACACAGGCTCCGATCCCCAAATGAATCAAAAAACGGTTGATCGGTCACCGATGGGTTCTTAAGGTGGCGAGCACACGAGAAGGGAGGTGGTTCGGCAGATGTATGAATACCGGACGCGTGAGGTGGCTGCTGCGGGCTAGCGGCCCGCCACCACATCCAGTGCGGTGCCGGGCCAGCACGTGACAGACGCGTGCAGCCGGCCCCAATCCCAGCAGTCACCCGACCCGCGAGTCGCCGGTACGTCCGGCCGGCTCCTCCCCGGAGGAACCAGACTCGCGGGTCGCCTGCGTTGTACGGCCCTTCTCCCCCGGGCTGCTCCCCGGCTCAGCGGGCGACGGTGATGTCCTCGAAGCCGTCGATCGCACCGGGGTCGCGCGGGCCCGGTCCGATGTAGCGGGCGGACGGGCGGACCAGCCGGCCGGTGTGCTTCTGCTCGAGGATGTGCGCGGACCAGCCGGCCGTGCGGGCGCAGGTGAACATCGAGGTGAACATGTGCGCCGGGACCTCCGCGAAGTCCAGGACGATGGCCGCCCAGAACTCGACGTTGGTGGCCAGGACACGGTCCGGACGGCGGTTGTGCAGTTCTTCCAGGGCCGCCTTCTCCAGGGCCTCCGCGACCTCGAAGCGCGGCGCGCCCAGTTCCCGGGCGGTGCGGCGCAGCACCCGCGCCCGCGGGTCCTCGGCGCGGTAGACGCGGTGGCCGAAGCCCATCAGGCGCTCGCCGTTGTCCAGCGCCTGCCGCACGTACGCCTCGGCGTCGCCGGTCCGCTCGATCTCCTCGATCATGCCCAGGACCCGGGAGGGGGCGCCGCCGTGCAGCGGGCCGGACATCGCGCCGACGGCGCCCGAGAGGGCGGCGGCCACGTCGGCGCCGGTGGAGGCGATGACCCGGGCCGTGAAGGTGGAGGCGTTCATGCCGTGCTCGGCGGCGCTGGTCCAGTAGGCGTCCACGGCCGCGACGTGCTTGGGGTCGGGCTCGCCCCGCCAGCGGATCATGAAGCGTTCGGTGATGGAGCCGGCCTTGTCGATCTCCCGCTGCGGGACCATGGGCAGGCCCTGGCCGCGGGCGGACTGGGCGACGTAGGACAGGGCCATCACGGCGGCGCGGGCGAGGTCGGCGCGGGCCTGCTCGGAGTCGATGTCGAGCAGGGGTTTCAGGCCCCAGACGGGGGCCAGCATGGCGAGCGCGGACTGCACGTCCACGCGGATGTCGCCGGAGTGCACGGGGATCGGGAACGGCTCGGCGGGCGGCAGACCGGGGTTGAAGGCCCCGTCGACGAGCAGACCCCACACGTTGCCGAACGAGACGTGGCCGACCAGGTCCTCGATGTCGACGCCGCGGTACCTGAGGGCGCCGCCCTCCTTGTCCGGTTCGGCGATCTCCGTCTCGAACGCTACGACTCCCTCGAGCCCGGGTACGAAGTCGGACATCAGGCGGCTCCTCGTGATGTGTGCGACGGGTGAGTCAGGGGCGGGATGGGGCTGGTGGGGCTGCTGTGCAAGAAGTGACGGACGGGGCGTGCGGTGTGGTGCGGGTGGGGCAGCCGTGCGTCGGAGGACGTCGATCGCCCGGTGGATCCGCGGTCGTGCACGAGGTGCTGCGATGACTCGCGGTCCTGGGCGGTCCATGGGGTCATGCCCCGTGCGGTCGGCGGTCATCCAACGACGACCACATCAGCACGATATCCCCGAGTGCCACCTTTGGGGAGGGTAAGCGGCACTCAGTGCCACTGAGTGACCAAGGCCACCGGCGGCCGCGAGGCCCCCGCGCGCCGGACGCGGGACCGCCGGACACCGCCGATCGGGCGCCCGGCGGGCATGCGGCAAGATGACCGCGTGACCGACGACGACGCCGTCCCCGCAGCGCCCCTCGACCCCTCCGTGATGCGCAAGCACTACCGGGCGGAGGGGCTCGCCGAGACCGATCTGGCCGCCACCCCCGTCGAGCAGTTCGCCCGCTGGTTCCGGCAGGCCGCGACCGAGGGCCGGCTGTTCGAGCCGAACGCCATGGTCGTCTCCACGGCCGACGCGGAGGGCCGGCCCAGCTCCCGCACGGTGCTGCTGAAGCACTTCGACGACGCCGGCTTCGTCTTCTACACCAACTACGGCTCCCGCAAGGCCCAGGACCTCGCCGAGAACCCCTACGTCTCGCTGCTGTTCCCCTGGTACCCGATGGCCCGCCAGGTCATCGTCACCGGCGTCGCGCGGCGCACCGGGAAGGACGAGACGGCCGCCTACTTCCGGACCCGGCCGCACGGCTCCCAGCTCGGCGCCTGGGCCAGCACCCAGTCCTCGGCGCTCGCGACCCGCGCGGAGCTGGACGCCTCGTACGCCGAGCTGGCGGCCCGCTACCCAAAGGGCGAGCAGGTGCCGGTGCCGCCGGACTGGGGCGGTTTCCGGGTGGCCGCGCAGGCGGTGGAGTTCTGGCAGGGGCGCGAGAACCGGCTGCACGACCGGCTGCGCTACGTGGCGCGGACCGACGGGAGCTGGCGGGTGGAGCGGCTCAGTCCGTGACGCGGCCCAGGGCGTCCTCCAGGAGCGCCGCCCACTGGGTCACCACGCGTTCCCGGCGGGCGGCGTCGTCGGTCAGGAGATTGGCCAGGCCCAGCCCGCGGGCCATGTCGAGGAGGCCTTGGACGGTCTCGCGCACTCCCGGCGCGGACTCGTCGGCGGCGAGCAGGTCGACGGCTATGCGGTGGGTCTCGCGGCCGACGCGGGCCTCCAGCTCGGTGACCCGGGGGCGCAGCTGGTCCTCGTCGGAGGCGGCGACCCACAGGTGGAGGGCGGCGCGGAAGAGGGGGCCGGTGTACAGGTCGACCAGGGCCCGTACGACGGCCCGCCGGTCGCCGGCCGTCGCCCCGTCGGGGAACAGGGCGCGCAGGGCGAGGGAGCGTTCCTCGGCGACGAACTCGACGGCGGCGGTGAACAGGTCCTCGCGGGTGGGGAAGTGGTGCTGGGCGGCGCCCCGGGAGACGCCGGCCCGTTCGGCGACGGCGGCGACCGTGGAGCCCGCCCAGCCGTGTTCGGCCAGGCAGGCCACGGCCGCCTCCAGCAGTCGTTGCCGGGTGGCGCGGCTGCGGTCCTGCTTGGGTGCGCGGTCCCCGCGGTCGCCGCTGCCCGCGGCGCTCGCCGTGTTGACCGCGTTCACAGCACCCATGGGGGATCCCGTCGTTCGAGGAAGGCCGTCATTCCCTCACGGGCCTGCGCGGAGGAGAACAACCGGGCCGAGAGCGCCGTCAGATCGGCCGCGTCCCGGTCGAATGTCTCCAGCACCCTAGCCGTGAGCAGCCGTTTCGTCTCGGCCAGGGCCTGCGGGGCGGAACGGCGCAGCCCGTCCAGGACCGGCTCCAGTACGGCGTCCACGTCCTCACCGGCCGCCGTCAGCAGGCCGATGCGCGCCGCCTCGGCCGCGTCGAGGCGCTCACCGGTCAGGTAGTAGCGGGCCAGGGCGCGCGGGTCGGTGCGGGGCAGCAGCGGCAGCGAGATCACCGCGGGCGCCACCCCGATCCGGACCTCCGTGAACGCGAACGTCGACTCGTGCGACGCGGCGGCGATGTCGCACGCGGCCAGCAGCCCGAGCCCGCCCGCCCGGACATGGCCGGTGACCCGGGCGACGACCGGTCTGGGCAGCTCGACGATCTGCCGCAGCAGCCCGACCAGCGCGTCCGGGTGGGGCGGGTCGCGCAGGTCGGCGCCCGCGCTGAAGGTGTTGCCGGTGTGGGTGAGGACGACCGCGCGCACGTCGCCGTCCTTGCCGCAGTCGGCCAGGGCGTCGGAGAGTTCCCCGACCAGCGCCGCCGACAGGGCGTTGCGGTTGGCCGGCGAGTCGAGGGCGATCGTCTCGACACCGCGCGCGCGGGTACGGACCGTCAGGGTCACACGGACTCCCTCAGCAGGCGGCGCAGGATCTTGCCGGAGGCGGCGCGGGGCACCCCGTCGATGAAGGTGACCCGGCGCACCCGCTTGTAGGGCGCGACGCGTTCGGCGACATGCATCATGACCTCCCCCTCGGACAGGTCGGGGGCGCTCGCCTGGCGTACCACGTAGGCGTGCGGGATCTCGTTGCCCTCGTCGTCGTACACGCCGACGACCGCGGCGTCGGCTATGCCGGGGTGGGTCAGGAGCAGGGCCTCCAGCTCCGCCGGCGCCACCTGGAAGCCCTTGTACTTGATGAGTTCCTTGACCCGGTCCACGACGAACAGCCAGCCGTCGCCGTCGACGTGTCCCACGTCCCCGGTGTGCAGCCAGCCGTCGGGGTCGATCATCGCGGCGGTGGCGTCGGGTCGTCCCAGGTAGCCCTTCATCACCTGCGGGCCGCGGATGAGGATCTCCCCGTCCTCGCCGACGCCGAGGTCCTTGCCGGGGTCGTCCAGGGAGACGATCCGCATCTCGGTGCCCGCGATGAGCCGGCCGACGGTGCCGGGCGGCGCGCCGCGCATCGCGTCCAGCGGGACGACGTGGGTGCCGGGGGACAGCTCCGTCATGCCGTAGGCCTGGCCGACGGGCGGCAGGTCCAGCCGGGCGGAGCAGGCGGCGGCCAGGTTCGCGTCCAGCGGGGCGGCGGCGCTGATGACGTACTTCAGGCTCGACAGGTCGTACTGCGCGACCGCCGGGTGCTTGGCGAGCGCGAGGACGATCGGCGGGGCGACGTACAGGCCGGTGATGCGGTGGTTCTGGATGGCCGCGAGGAACTGCTCCAGGTCGAAGCGGGGCAGGACGACCACCGTGGCGCCCATCCGCAGCGGCGCGTTCATCAGCGCCGTCAGCCCGTAGATGTGGAAGAACGGCAGCACGGCGAGGATGCGGTCGCCGGGGCCGGTGGTGATGGCCGGTTCCAGCTGGGCGAGGTTGGTGGCGATCTGGCGGTGCGTGAGCATCACGCCCTTGGGGGTGCCCGTGGTGCCCGACGAGTACGGCAGCGCGGCGACGTCCGTGGCGGGATCGAGGGCCGGCCGCGGCTCGGGGGCGGTGGAGCCCAGCATGTCGAGCAGTGAGCGGTGGCCGGGCGCGCCGTCGCAGACGAAGATCTCCTGGACCCCGCCCGCGAGTTCGGCGGCCCGCCGGGCGGCCTCCAGCAGCGGGGAGACGGTGATGATCCAGCGGGCGGCCGAGTCGCCGAGCTGCTTGGCGAACTCCTCCGGGGTGGCGAGCGGGTGCACGGTGGTGACGGTGGCACCCGCGCGCGTGGCGGCGTAGAAGGCGGTCGGGAAGGCGATCGTGTTCGGGCTGTGCAGGGCGAGGACGTCGCCCTTGCGCACCCCCGCCTCGGCGAGCGCGGCGGCGATCCGCCGGTGGAACCGGTCCACCTGCTCGTACGAGAGGGTGGTGCCGTCGGTGCCGTCGATGAGCGCGGGCGCGTCACCGAACTCGGCGGCCCGGCCCAGCACCGCTTCGTGGATGGGCAGTTCTACGGGTGGGACGTCTGCGTACTCGCTGCGGAACATCGGTTCCTCCTCGCACGACGGTGTGCACGGCGGTGGCGGCGGGGCCGCCTAGTGCCGCAGGCGAACGTTGCCTGCCGCGGCACTAGTACGACTTGGGCAGACCGAGGGTCTGGTGGGAGACGTAGTTGAGGATCATCTCCCGGCTCACCGGCGCGATACGGGCCACGCGTGCCGCCGTGATCAGGGAGGCGAGACCGAACTCGTTCGTCAGGCCGTTGCCGCCGAGGGTGTGCACGGCCTGGTCGACGGCCTTCACACAGGCCTCCCCGGCCGCGTACTTGGCCATGTTGGCGGCCTCGCCCGCGCCCGTGTCGTCGCCCGCGTCGTAGAGATGGGCCGCCTTCTGCGTCATCAGGCGGGCCAGTTCCAGGTCGATGTGGGCCTGCGCCAGAGGGTGGGCGATGGCCTGGTGGGCGCCGATGGGGGTCTTCCAGACGCTGCGTTCGCGCGCGTACTCGACGGCTTTGGCGAGTGCGTAGCGGCCCATGCCGATCGCGAAGGCTGCCGTCATGACCCGCTCCGGGTTGAGACCGGCGAAGAGCTGAAGCAGACCGGCGTCCTCGTCGCCGACCAGCGCGTCGGCGGGCAGCCGTACGTCGTCCAGGACCAGTTCGAACTGCTTCTCCGCCGCCTTCAGTTCCATGTCGATGGGCCGCCGGGTGAAGCCCTCGGCGTCGCGCGGGACGATGAACAGGCAGGGCTTGAGGTTGCCGGTGCGGGCGTCGGCGGTGCGGCCGACTATCAGGACGGCGTCGGCGATGTCCACGCCGGAGATGAACACCTTGCGGCCGGTCAGCAGCCAGTCGGCGCCGTCCCTGCGGGCCGTGGTGGTGATGCGGTGGCTGTTGGAGCCGGCGTCGGGCTCGGTGATGCCGAAGGCCATGGTCCGGGAGCCGTCGGCGATGCCGGGCAGCCACTGCCGCTTCTGCTCCTCGGTGCCGAAGCGGGCGATCACCGTGCCGCAGATCGCCGGGGAGACGACCAGCATCAGCAGGGGGCAGCCGGCCGCGCCGAGTTCCTCCAGGACGATGGAGAGCTCGGCGATGCCGCCGCCACCGCCCCCGTACTCCTCCGGCAGGTTGACACCGAGGTAGCCGAGCTTTCCGGCGTCGGCCCAGAGCTCCTCGGGGTGGGCTCCCTCGGCGACGATCCGCGTGATGTACTCGCGGCCGTAACGCCTGCCGAGGGCGCCCACCGCGGCGCGCAGGGCCTTGTGCTCGTCGGATTCGATCAACGCGGTCACGTGCGTCCTCCGGTACGGCTCGTCAGTGGTCGGTCGCGCGGTTCCCCGCGTCCTGGGTCGGCTGTACGACCGCCAGCAGCGCGCCCACCTGCACTTGCTGGCCCGGGGCGGCGTCGAGGGCGGTCAGGGTGCCCGGGGCGGGCGCCGAGATCTGGTGCTGCATCTTCATCGCCTCCAGCCACAGCAGCGGCTGTCCGGCCCGTACGGCGGCGCCCACCGACAGGCCCTCGGCGACGCGGACGACCGTGCCGGGCATCGGGGCGAGCAGGGAGCCCGGGACGTGCTGGGCGGCGGGGTCGGGGAACCGGGGCAGGGCGGTGAGGGCGGTGGTGTTCACGTACACCCGGTCGCCGTACCGCGCGACCTCGAACCTGCGGCGCACGCCCGCCACTTCGAGGACGACGAGGCCGGGGTCTGCGTGCACCACGTCCACCCCGTCCGCGGCGAGTCCGCCCCCGCGGGTGTGGTGGTAGGCGGCCTCGTGCTCCTCCCCCGCCATCAGGTACCGCTTGGTGTGCGGCTGGGAGGGCACGTTGCGCCAGCCGCCGAAGCGGGAGCGGGAGCGGCTGTCCGCGAGGGCGGCGGCCAGCGGGGCGTACGGGTCGGGGGCGGGCTCCGTCAGGTCCTTGAGGTGGCGTTCGTAGAAGCCGGTGTCCATCCGGGCGGTGCCGAACTCCTCGTGCCGCAGGGAGCGGACCAGCAGGTCCCGGTTGGTGGCGGGGCCGTGGACGGCGGCCCGCTCCAGGGCGTCGGCGAGCCTGCGGACGGCCTCCGCGCGCGTGGGGGCGTGGGCGACCGCCTTGGCGAGCATGGGGTCGTAGTGGACGGTGATCTCGTCGCCGTCGGTGTATCCGGTGTCCAGGCGGACGCCTTCCGGCACGGACAGGCGGTGCAGGGTGCCGGTCTGCGGGGCCCAGTCGCGAGCGGGGTCCTCGGCGTACAGGCGGGCCTCGACGGCGTGGCCACGCGCGCGGGGCGCCTCCTCGTCCAGGGCGTGGCCCTCGGCGATCCGCAGCTGGAGGGCGACCAGGTCGACTCCGAACACGGCCTCGGTGACGGGGTGCTCGACCTGGAGCCGGGTGTTCATCTCCAGGAAGTGGGCCCGGTCCCCGGCGACCAGGAACTCGACGGTGCCCGCGCCGACGTAGCCGACTGCGCGGGCGGCGCGTACGGCGGTGTCGTACAGCTCCTCGGTCAGCCGCGGCGGCAGACCGGGGGCCGGCGCCTCCTCGATCACCTTCTGGTGGCGGCGCTGCAGTGAGCAGTCGCGGGTGCCGAGCACCCACACGGTGCCGTGCGTGTCGGCGAGGATCTGGACCTCGACGTGGCGGCCGTCCTGCACGTACGGCTCGACGAACACCTCGCCGTCCCCGAAGGCGCTCGCGGCCTCGGAGCGTGCGCCCGCCAGCGCGGCCGGCAGGTCGTCGAGCCGGCGCACGACGCGCATCCCCCGACCGCCGCCGCCCGCCGCCGCCTTCACCAGCACCGGCAGGTCGGCCTCGGTGACCTCGCCGAGCGGGGCGATGCCCAGCAGTTCCTTGGCGCGGGTCTTGGACGCCATCGCCTCGATGGCCTCCGGCGGCGGACCGACCCACACCAGGCCCGCGTCCAGGACCGCGCGGGCGAATCCGGCGTTCTCGGAGAGGAAGCCGTAGCCGGGGTGCACGGCGTCGGCGCCCGCCGCGACGGCGGCCCGCACGATCAGGTCGCCGCGCAGATACGTCTCGGCGGGCGACACCCCCGGCAGCCGTACCGTCGCGTCGGCCACGCGTGCGTGCAGGGCGTTCTCGTCGGCGTCCGAGTGCACCGCGACCGTCCGGATGCCCGCCGCACGGCAGGTGCGCAGGATCCGGCAGGCGATCTCGCCCCGGTTGGCGACCAGCAGGCTCGAAATCATGGACCTCACATCCGGAAGACGCCGAAGCCACCGCGCACGCCCTCGTAGGGCGCCGTGTGGACGGCGGACAGGCACAGGCCGAGGACCGTGCGGGTGTCACGCGGGTCGATGACGCCGTCGTCGTACAGGCGCCCCGACAGGAACATCGGCAGGGACTCCGACTCGATCTGCTGCTCCACCATGGCCCGCAGCGCGGCGTCGGCGTCCTCGTCGTAGGGCCGGCCCTTCGAGGCCGCCGACTGCCGGGCCACGATGGACAGCACACCGGCGAGCTGCTGCGGGCCCATGACGGCGGACTTGGCGCTGGGCCAGGCGAAGAGGAAGCGCGGGTCGTAGGCGCGTCCGCACATGCCGTAGTGCCCGGCGCCGTAGGACGCGCCCATCAGGACGGACAGATGCGGCACCCGGCTGTTGGACACCGCGTTGATCATCATCGCGCCGTGCTTGATGATGCCGCCCTGCTCGTACCGGCTGCCGACCATGTAGCCGGTGGTGTTGTGCAGGAACAGCAGCGGGATGTCGCGCTGGTTGGCCAGCTGGATGAACTGGGCGGCCTTCTGCGACTCCTCGCTGAACAGCACCCCCTGGGCGTTCGCCAGGACACCGATGGGATAGCCGTGCAGGGACGCCCAGCCGGTGGCCAGGCTGGTGCCGTAGCGCGGTTTGAACTCGTCGAAGTCGGAGGCGTCGACGAGCCGGGCGATCACCTCGCGCGGGTCGAAGGGCGTCCTCAGGTCGCCGGGGACGATGCCGAGCAGTTCGTCCTCGTCGTACTTCGGGGGTTCGGCCAGGGCGGGATCGCCGTACGCCTTGCGGTGGTTGAGGCGGGCGACCACGCGCCGGGCCTGGCGCAGGGCGTCCGGCTCGTCGGCGGCGAAGTAGTCCGCGAGGCCCGACACACGCGCGTGCATGTCGGCGCCGCCCAGCGACTCGTCGTCGCTCTCCTCGCCGGTGGCCATCTTCACCAGCGGCGGTCCGCCGAGGAAGACCTTCGCCCCCTCCTTGACCATGATCACGTGATCGGACATGCCGGGGATGTAGGCCCCGCCCGCGGTCGAGTTCCCGAACACCACGGCGACGGTGGGGATGCCGGCCGCGGACAGGCGCGTGAGGTCGCGGAAGATCGCGCCCCCGGGGATGAAGATCTCCTTCTGCGAGGGCAGATCGGCGCCGCCGGACTCGACCAGGCTGATGCAGGGCAGCCGGTTGGCGAGCGCGATGTCGTTGGCGCGCAGGGCCTTCTTCAGGCTCCACGGATTGCTGGCGCCGCCGCGCACCGTCGGGTCGTTGGCGGTGATCAGGCACTCCACGCCCTCGACGACCCCGATGCCGGTGACCAGCGACGCCCCCACGGCGTACTCGCTGCCCCAGGCGGCCAGCGGCGACAGCTCCAGGAACGGGGTGTCGGGGTCGAGGAGCAGCTCGATGCGTTCGCGGGCGAGCAGCTTGCCGCGCCCGCGGTGCCGTGCCACGTACTTCTCGCCGCCGCCCGCGAGGGCCTTGGCGTGCTCGGCCTCCAGGTCGGCGAGCTTGGCGAGCATCGCGTCACGGTTGGCCCGGTACTCGGCGCCGGTGGTGTCCAGGGCGGAGGACAGGACGGTCACAGCAGGGCCTCCGGCAGATCCAGGTGGCGGGAGCGCAGCCATTCGCCGAGGGCCTTGGCCTGCGGGTCGAATCGGTGCTGGGCGGCGACGCCGGCGCCGAGGACGCCCTCGACGACGAAGTTGAGGGCGCGCAGTCCGGGCAGGACGTGCCGGGTGACCGGCAGGGTGCGGCTCTCGGGAACCAGCTCCCGGAACCGGTCGGCCGTCAGCTCGTGCGCGAGCCAGCGCCAGCCCTCGTCCGTGCGCGCCCACACCCCGACGTTGGCGTCGCCGCCCTTGTCGCCGCTGCGGGCACCGGCGACGAGACCGAGCGGGGCCGGGCGGGTCGGGCCGGGCGGCAGGGCCTCCGGGAGGGGAGGCGCGTCGACGGGTGCCAGGGCGCGGGTGCCGTCGGGCGCGGCCACCGGGATCCGGCGTCCGTCGTGGAGCACGGCCGTGTGCGGGACCTCGTCCCGGGGCACGTACTCGGCCTCGAAGACCCCGTAGGGCGCGCCCCGTCCGGGTGGGGCCAGCACGTGGAAGCCGGGGTAGCTGGCCAGCGCCAGCTCGATGGCGGCGCCGCTCACGGGGCGACCGACGGTCTCCTGGTCCGGGTCCCGCACGACGAGCCGGAGCAGGGCGCTCGCGGTCTCCTCGGTGGCGGCGTCGGGCCGGTCGGTGCGCACAAGGTCCCACCGCACCTCGGCGGGCGGCGTCCTGGCCAGCGCGCCCGCCATCTGCCGCCGCACCAGCTCGGCCTTGGCGTCCACGTCGAGGCCGGTCAGGACGAAGGTAACCTCGTTGCGGAAGCCGCCGAGCCGGTTGAGGCCGACCTTGAGGTCCGGGGGCGGGGCCTCGCCGCGCACACCCTCGACGCGCACCCGGTCGGGGCCGTCCTGCGTCAGCCGTACGGTGTCCAGCCGGGCGGTGACGTCCGGCCCCGCGTACCGGGCGCCGCCGGTCTCGTACAGCAGTTGCGCGGTCACCGTGCCGACGTCGACGAAACCGCCGGTCCCGGGGTGCTTGGTGATGACGGCGGTCCCGTCGGCCTCGATCTCGGCGATCGGGAAGCCGGGCCGGTGGACGTCGCCGTCCCGGAAGAACGAGTAGTTGCCGCCGGTGGCCTGGGTGCCGCACTCCAGCACGTGCCCGGCGACGACGGCCCCCGCGAGCCGGTCGTGGTCGCCCGGCCCCCAGCCGAAGTGCGCCGCGGCGGGTCCGGTGACCAGGGCCGCGTCCGTCACCCGCCCGGTCACCACGATGTCGGCGCCCTCCCGCAGACAGGCCGCGATGCCGAAGCCGCCCAGGTAGGCGTGGGCGGCGAGGCAGCCGGGGTGCGCCGCGGTGAGGTCGTCGCCCTCGACATGCGCCACGCGCGCGGGGATGCCGAGCCGTCCGGCCAGCTCCCGTACGGCGTCGGCGAGCCCGGCGGGATTGAGCCCGCCCGCGTTGGTCACGATCCGCACGCCCCGCTCGTGGGCGAGCCCCAGGCACTCCTCCAGCTGGCGCAGGAAGGTGCGGGCGTAGCCGGCACCGGGGTCCTTCAGGCGGTCCCGGCCCAGGATGAGCATCGTCAGCTCGGCGAGGTAGTCGCCGGTCAGGACGTCCAGTTCGCCGCCGGTGAGCATCTCGCGCATGGCGTCGAAGCGGTCGCCGTAGAAGCCGGAGGCGTTGCCGATGCGCAGGACCGTCACCGCGCGGTCCCCCGCGGCTCCCGTCCGGTACCGGGCGGCCCCGCGAACGCCTGGGCGATGTCCAGCCAGCGGTCGGCGTCGGCGCCGGTCGCCTCGACTGCGAGGTCGGCGCGGTGGGCGCGCCGGGTGACCAGGAGGCAGAAGTCGACCGCGGTTCCGGTGACGCGCTGCGCGGCGTCCTCGGGACCGTGGCCCCACACCTCGCCGGAGGGCGCCACGAGTTCGACGCGGAACTCCTCGGCGGGCGGGGTGAGTCCGTGCACGCCGAAGGCGAAGTTCCGCGCGCGGACACCGATACGGACGACGTGCCGGAGCCGGTCGGTGGGTTCGCGGGCGACGCCCAGCGCGTCGGCGACGTCCTGGCCGTGGGCCCAGGTCTCCATGATCCGGCCCGTGGCCATGGAGGGGCCCGACATGGGCGGCCCGTACCAGGGGAAACGGGCGCCGGACGGTGCCGCGCGCAGGGCCGCGTCGAGTGCGGCACGCCCCTCGCGCCAGCGCGCCAGCAGTTCGGCGGGCGGCAGCGCGGCACCTTCCTCGGCGCCGTCGTCGACGAAGCTGTCCGGCGCGGCCAGGGCCTTCTCGACGACCTCACGGAAGCCGTCCGGATCCGTGACGGTGAGGAGGGCCGAGCGGTCGGTCCAGGCGAGATGGGCGATCTGGTGGGCGACGGTCCAGCGGGCGGCGGGGGTCGGGAGCGCCCAGCGCTCCGGTTCCAACTCGGCCACGAGCCGGTCGAGTTCGTCGCTCTCCGCGTGCAGGTCGTCGTAGACGGGCGTCGGGTCGGCCATGGGGAGGAGAGTGGCAGCGGCCCCCGAACAAATCAAGCACGCTTGCATGATTTTATTTTCCCCGACACCGACGCCGGTACGCGTCCGCGTGGATACGCTCGGTCACGGGAGGTGGTTGACGTGCGGAGTCGCGAACTGGACCCGAGTGCGTCGCCGTTGGACTACTACGGCTACGAGTTGCGGCGCAGCCGCGAGGCGGCGGGGCTGACGCTGGCGCAGCTCGGCTCGATCGTCTTCTGCACGGGCTCGCTGATCGGCCAGATCGAAACGGCGGCGAAGGTCCCGCAGAGGGAGTTCTCGGAACGGATGGACGCGGCGCTGGGAACGGGCGGGACGTTCTCCCGTCTGGTGGGGTTGGTGCTGCGCAGCCAGTTGCCGGGGTGGTTTCAGCCGTTCGCCGAGTTGGAATCGCGCGCTACGAACCTCGCCACCTTTCAGGCACAAGTGGTGCACGGGCTGCTTCAAACCCCGGCATACGCCAGGGCGGTGTTGGAAGCGGGCTGGGCAGACCGGCTTGACGAGCAGGTGGCGGCTCGCATCGAGCGACAACGCGTCCTCACGCGTGAGGACCCGCCTCTTATCTGGGTTGTGTTGGACGAGGCTGTACTGCACAGGCCCTTCGGAGGCCATGCGGTGATGCGGGAGCAACTCACCCACCTGCTGAGCCTCAGGACGCGACTGCGCGTGCGCGTGCAGGTGCTGCCCTTCGGCGTCGGCAACCACCCCGCGACAGCAGGGTCGTTCACCGTGCTGCGTTTCGAGAACGACCCCGACATCACCTACTCCGAGAACTACGACAAGGGATTCATGACCGCCAATCCCCAAGTCGTCAGGGACTGTTCACATCGCTACGATCATTTGCAAGCCGCCGCCCTCTCCATCGAGGACTCGGCGGCACTGATCGCCCGCGTTCGGGAGGACCGCTATGCAGAACAGCCAGAACCTGACGGGCGCGACCTGGCGTAAGTCGTCGTACAGCGGAAGCAGCGGCGGTGACTGCCTCGAATGCGCCCCCCTCAGCACCGCCACCTGGCGCAAGTCCTCCTACAGCGGCGGCACCGGAGGCGAGTGCATCGAGGTCGCCGACCTAGTCCCGCACATAGCCGTCCGCGACTCCAAGAACCCCGCCCACGGGACCCTCACCGTCACGGTGGAGGCGTTCACCGCCTTCGTGTCTGCCGCCTCACGGGGAGCCCTCACAGCGGATCGGGCGTGACCTGCCGGATACTGACGAGTTCGGCGCGCGGCGTAACCATGTAGACGAAGAAGCCACCGGCGGCGAACGCGTGCCGCGCGCCCTCGTCGGCGCCCTGCCACGACGAGCCGTGCAGGTGGAGCGCTTCGGCGGCCCTGACCAGTTCGTCGACCTTCTTCTCGACCTCCGCGAGGAACGCGGGCGGGGCGCCGGCGGCCACCGTGTCCTCGTCAGGAACGTACTCCCAGCTCCAGCTCACTCGCCCCGCACCGCCCGCGCGGCGTCACGGTAGATTGCGGCCGCCGCGGCCAGGTGGTCGCGGGCCTCGGCCGGCGAAGTGGCGAGCTGGGCGAGGTATTCGGCGCGGTGGTACGCCTTCGCCGTCCGGGGATGACGCTCGATCTCGATCAGCGCCGACCAGTGCTGGAGGCAGGCGTGCACGGGCCCGAGTGAGCCGTGCTCCACCGCCTCCGCGAGTGCCCTGTCCTTGGCCTGGTCGTATGCGGGCAGCAGCTGCGGAGCGACGACGGCGCACGCGGCGCGCAGGGCATCGGGAGTCCGGTCAGGCCGGGGGATCAGCGGTCCGTCACCGGCTGTCTCCGTGTGCTGCACACTCATGCTGCCGTTCCCTTAGTGTCCCCAGCGGCTCGCCGGTCACGGGTCCGACCGTAGTCGCCCAACACCTCACGGCGCCGACCCGTTGCTCAGGAAACGGCTCCGGCAGCGGCGCCTTGCCGCGGCCCACCTGGGTTCGTACCGCTCCCATGCTCGCCGCGACCACCAGGGCGATGGCTGCGGCCTGGGTGGCGGAGAGGGCCTGGTGGAGGATGAGGAATCCGGCCAGTGCGGCGATGGCCGGTTCGAGGCTCATCATGACGGCGAAGGTGGACGCGGGCAGGCGGCGCAGCGCCAGCAGTTCGAGGGTGTAGGGCAGGACGGACGACAGCAGCGCCACGCCCGCGCCGAGGCCGAGGACCACCGGGTCGAGCAGCTTCGTACCGGACTCGGCGATGCCCAGCGGCAGGAACAGCACCGCCGCCACGACCATGGCCAGCGCCAGCCCGTCCGCCTGCGGGAAGCGGCGGCCGGTGCGCGCGCTGAACACGATGTACGCCGCCCACATCGCGCCCGCCGAGAGCGCGAAGGCCACGCCGACCGGGTCGAGGCTGTCGAAGCCTCCGCCGCCCAGCAGGAAGACACCCGCGAGGGCGAGGCCGGCCCACAGGAAGTTGATCGCGCGTCGGGAGGCGACGACGGACAGGGCCAGCGGGCCCAGCACCTCCAGGGTGACCGCCGGGCCCAGCGGGATGCGGTCCACTGCCTGGTAGAAGAGGCCGTTCATCGCGCCCATGGTGAGACCGAAGACGATCACCGTGTGCCAGTCGGTGCGCGAGTGGCCGCGCAGCCGGGGCCGGCAGACCACCATCAGCACGATCGCGGCCACCGCCAGGCGCAGGGTGACGACGCCGAGCGCGCCGGCCCGCGGCATGAGGCTGACCGCGAGTGCCCCGCCGAACTGCACCGACAGCCCTCCGGCCAGCACCAGGCCGACGGGACCGAGCGAGCCGAGGCGGTGCGGGGTGCCGCCCGCGGCGGGGGCGGCGGCGGGAGCCCGGGTCGGTGCGGACGGCGGGGTGGCGGCGTCGGGGGTGCTCACAGGGCGTTCCAGGGGCTCGGCGGGGGCTCGTTCACTGTCATGCACTTACCGGTCCAGGGTAATGGACTCTGTCAGGTGTGTGAACTCGGTTTGCCTCTGACCTCGTTGCCGCCGCTCAGCGCCTTCGGCCGGTCGCTCTCCCGCCTCGGTCCGGTCACTTTCCCGCCTCGCGGGACTTCTTCCCGGCCGGTTCCGTGTCCTCCAGCGCCTGTGCCAGCACCTCCGCCAGATGCCGTCCCCGCACCCCCGCCAGCTGCTCCAGCTGGGTGCGGCAGGAGTACCCGTCGGCCAGGACCACCGCCGTGCCGTCCGCGGCGCGCACCGACGGCAGAAGCTGCTCCTCGGCGCAGGCGCGGGAGATCTCGAAGTGCCCGCGCGCGAAGCCGAAGTCGCCGGCGAGGCCGCAGCAGCCGCCGGACAGCTCGCCGGTCAGGCCCGCCGCGGCGCGCAGCCTGCGGTCGGCCGCGTCGCCGAGGACCGCGTGCTGGTGGCAGTGGGTCTGGCCGGCCGCCGGGCGGTCGACGCGCGGCGGGCTCCAGTGCGGGGCGTGCCGCTCCAGGGTCTCCGCGAAGGTCAGGACGCGGGCGGCGAGACGGGCGGCCCGGGGGTCGTCGTGCAGCAGTTCGGGCAGGTCGGTGCGCAGGGCCGCCGCACAGCTCGGCTCCAGGACCACGACCGGGGCGGCGGTGTCCAGCACCGGCTCCATCAGGTCGAGGGTGCGGCGCAGCACCGCACGGGCGCGGTCGAGCTGCCCCGTCGAGACGTAGGTCAGTCCGCAGCAGACGCGGCCCCGGCCCCGCAGCAGGGACAGCGGGTCGAGGGCGACCGTCAGGCCGTCGCCCACCGGTGGGCGCTCCAGGTGCAGCGTCGGCGGCAGCGCCACCCGCAGCCCGGCCGCCTCCAGCACACGTACGGCCGCCTGTCCCACGGACGGCGAGAGGTGCTCCGTGAACGTGTCCGGCCACAGGATGACCAGCCCGCCGCCCGCACCGGCGGCCGGGGCGCCCTGCCGCCGCCGCTCCCACCAGCGGCTGAACGTCCGCCGCGCCAGCCGGGGGATCTCCCGCTCGGGCGCGATCCCGGCGAGCCGTTTCGCCACGTGGGCGAGGGGTGGCACCCGGGCCAGCGCGTTGATCAGGGGAACCGCGCGGGTCCGGGCCGACCAGCGCAGCCACACCGGCAGCCGGCCCAGCGCGTAGTGCGCGGCCGGGCGCCGTCGTCCGGCGTAGTGGTGGTACAGGAACTCCGCCTTGTAGGTGGCCATGTCGACGCCGACGGGGCAGTCGGAGCGGCATCCCTTGCAGGACAGGCACAGGTCGAGCGCGTCGCGCACCTCGGTCGACCGCCAGCCGTCGGTCACCAGCTCGCCCGCCAGCATCTCGTGCAGCAGCCGGGCCCGTCCGCGCGTGGAGTGCTCCTCCTCGCCGGTCGCGCGGTACGACGGGCACATGACGGCGGGGCCCTCCACCGCGGCCGTACGGCACTTGGCGACGCCCACGCAGCGGCGCACGGCGGCCGAGAAGTCGCCGCCGTCGGCCGGGTACCCGAAGGCCACGTCGACCGGTTCGCGCGGCAGGACCGAGAACCGCAGGCCGGCGTCGAGCGGCGCGGGCCGCACCAGCATCCCGGGGTTGAGCAGGTCGTCCGGGTCCCAGACGGCCTTGGCCCGCTCGAAGAGGGCGACCAGGTCCGGGCCGTACATCCTGGGCAGCAGCTCCGCCCTCGCCTGCCCGTCCCCGTGCTCCCCGGACAGCGAGCCGCCGTGGGCCACGACCAGTTCGGCGAGCTCCTCGGAGAAGCGGCGGAAGGCGGCGACCCCCTTCGGGGTGAGCAGGTCGAAGTCGATACGGACGTGGATGCAGCCGTCACCGAAGTGGCCGTACGGCGTGCCGCGCAGGCCGTGGGCGGACAGCAGGCCGCGGAAGTCCCGCAGGTAGGCGCCGAGCCGGGCGGGCGGCACCGCGCAGTCCTCCCAGCCGGGCCAGGCCTCCGTGCCGTCCGGCAGCCGGGTCGCTGTGCCGCTCGCGTCCTCCCGGATCCGCCACAGGGCGCGCTGCGAAGCCGGGTCGGTCACCACCAGCGCGTCCAGGGCGTCGGCCGCGCGGACGAGGCCCCGCGCACGCGCGTGCGCCTCGGCCGGGGTGTCCCCGCCGGTCTCGACGAACAGCCAGGCGCCGCCCCGCGGCAGTCCGGCCGCCGAGGGCACCAGGTCCGCGGCCATGCCCTCGATCGTCAGCGGCCCGCCTCCCGGGTCGGCCCCGCCACCGCCCGCCCGTGCGGACCCCCCGGGGAGCAGTCCGCCGACCGCGTCGGCGGCGGCGCTCTCGTCGGCGTACCCCAGCACGGCCAGCGCACGTGCGCGGGGCGCCGCCACCAGCCTCACCACCGCCTCGGTGACCACGCCGAGCGTGCCCTCGGTGCCGCACAGGGAGCGGGCGACGTCGGTGCCGTGCTCGGGCAGCAGCGCGTCCAGCGCGTACCCCGAGATGCGGCGGGGCAGTTCGGGGAAGCCGGTGCGCAGCAGCGCCAACTCGCCCTCCACCAGCGCCCGCAGTCCGGCCGGGGCGCCGGTCCAGCCCCGGCCGGCGCGCAGCCGCTCACCGCGCGCGGTGAGCACCGACAGCTCCCGCACGCTGTCCGCCGTGGTCCCCCAGGCCACCGAGTGGGAGCCGCAGGAGTTGTTGCCGATCATGCCGCCGAGCGTGCAGCGGCCGTGGGTCGACGGATCCGGGCCGAAGCGCAGGCCGTGCGGCGCGGCGGCCTCCTGGAGCCGGTCCAGGACGAGGCCGGGCTGGACGACGGCGGTGCGCGCCTCGGGGTCCAGGGACACCAGGCGGTTCATGTGCCGGGTGAAGTCCAGCACCACGCCCGTGCCCGTGGCCTGCCCCGCGATGGACGTCCCGCCGCCGCGCGGCACGACCGGCACGCCGTGCGCCCGGCAGACCGCGAGCGCCGCCGCCACGTCGTCCGCGTCGCGCGGGGCGACGACACCGAGCGGGACCCGTCGGTAGTTGGACGCGTCCATGGTGGTCAGTGCCCGGGAGGTGACGTCGAACCCCACCTCGCCCCGGACGGCCTCACGCAGCTCCGCCTGAAGATCCGTCATACGTCCAGGATGCATCCGGGCACCGACAGTGACCATGGGCCGTCCGCGGTCGCGGGACCATGGGGCGCCTGCTCCGTGCTCCCCATCTGTCCACGGACCGGCCAAGCCGTCTCACCGAACGGACACTTTTCCGTCCGGTTTCGCCGAAGAGATACCCTCCGGCTCGTGGCTGAGATCCAGATTCCCGCTGACATCAAGCCCGCCGACGGTCGCTTCGGCGCGGGTCCCTCCAAGGTGCGGACGGAAGCGCTGGACGCGCTGGCCGCGACCGGATCGTCCCTGATGGGCACCTCCCACCGCCAGGCCCCGGTGAAGAACCTGGTCGGCGCCGTGCGCGAGGGCATCAAGGAGCTGTTCCGGCTTCCCGACGGCTACGAGGTGATCCTCGGCAACGGCGGCTCCACCGCGTTCTGGGACATCGCGACCCACGGCCTGATCGAGAACCGCTCGCAGCACCTGACCTTCGGCGAGTTCTCCTCGAAGTTCGCCAAGGCCGCCGAGCTCGCCCCCTGGCTCGCCGAGCCCGACGTCATCTCCGCCGACCCGGGCACGCACCCCGAGCCGCAGGCCGTGGCGGGCGTGGACGTCTACGCCTTCACCCACAACGAGACCTCCACCGGTGTCGCCATGCCCATCGCGCGCGTGGCCGGTGCCGACGAGGGCTCCCTCGTCCTGGTCGACGCCACCTCGGGCGCCGGCGGCCTGCCCGTCGACATCGCCGAGACGGACGTCTACTACTTCGCCCCGCAGAAGTCCTTCGCCGCCGACGGCGGACTGTGGATCGGCGTGTTCTCGCCGGCCGCGATCGAGCGCGCCGAGCGGGTCCACGCCTCCGGGCGGCACGTGCCGGAGTTCTTCAGCCTGCCGACGGCGATCGACAACTCCCGTAAGAACCAGACGTACAACACCCCCGCCCTCGCCACCCTCTTCCTGCTGAACGACCAGCTGGAGTGGATCAACGGGCAGGGCGGCCTGGACTGGGCGGTGCGCCGCACGGCGACGTCCGCGCGCACGCTGTACGGCTGGGCCGAGGACAGCAAGTACGCCAACCCCTTCGTCACCGACCCGGCCAAGCGCTCGCAGGTCATCGGCACGATCGACTTCACCGACGAGGTCGACGCGGCGGCGGTCGCCAAGGTGCTGCGCGCCAACGGCATCGTCGACACCGAGCCGTACCGCAAGCTCGGCCGCAACCAGCTGCGTATCGCGATGTTCCCGGCGGTCGACCCGGCGGACGTCGAGGCGCTGACGAAGTGCGTCGACCACGTGATCGAGAACCTCTGACCGTCGCCGTACGGCGAGGGATCACGAGGTACGACGAGGGGCGCCCGGTCAGAACCGGGCGCCCCTCGTCGTGTTCCTCAGCGGCTGAGGTGCTGGAACCGCCGCACGGCGAGCGGCAGGAAGACCAGTGTCAGCACCACCGGCCACAGCCCCGCCATCAGCAGCGCGTTCTGCTCGACCCAGGAGTCGCCGCCGCCGACCGGCGTGCCGAACAGCTCGCGGGTCGCGGCCGCGGTCGAGGAGATCGGGTTCCACGCGGCGACCCAGCCCAGCCAGTCCGGCATGAGCTGCGGCGCGACGAAGATGCTGGAGATCATCGTCAGCGGGAAGGCCACCGCGAACAGTCCGCCCGCCGCCTCGGGGTTGGGCACGATCAGGCCGAGCCACACACCGATCCAGATCAGCGCGAACCGCAGCCAGAGCAGCAGTCCGAACGCGGCGACGAAGCCCAGTCCGCCGTCCGGCCGCCAGCCCATGGCCAGCGCGGTCAGCATCATGATCGCGAGTTCGGCGCAGGCGATGAGCAGATCGGTCACCCCGCGTCCGGCGACCACCGCGGACGAGGACATCGGCATCGAACGGAACCGGTCGATGACGCCCTTGGTGGAGTCGTACACCACGACCGTGGCGGTGTTGATGAAGCCGAACGCCATGGTCATCACGAACATGCCCGGCATCAGGAAGTCCTTGTAGTCCCCGCCGCCCGGCACCGTCATCGCGCTGCCGAAGACATAGCCGTACAGCAGCACGGACAGGATCGGGAAGCCCAGCTGCCAGGCGATGTTGACGGGCTGGCGCTGGTAGTGGGTCAGTCCGCGCCGGACGATGTTCCAGCAGTCGGAGAGCAGCCAGTAGGTGCGCCCGCGGGTGGCCGGGCCGGCCAGGTCGACGGCGCTCATGCCGCGGCCTCCTTCTCGGTGCGGTGTCCGGTCAGGCGCAGGAACACGTCGTCGAGGCTGGGCCTGCGCAACCCGATGTCCTCGACCCGGACGCCCTCGTCCTGGAGCGTGCGGGCCACCTCGGTCAGCGCGGAGACCCGGTCGGCGACCGGGGCGTGCACCCTCAACTCGGTCTCGTCGGCCTCCGGTTCACCGTCCGAGACGCGTGCGACGACCTTGACGACGCGGGGGATCTCCGAGCGCTCGGCGACGACGACCTCGATCCGGTCGCCGCCGACCAGGTCCTTCAGGCCGTCCGGGGTGTCGTCGGCGATGGCCCGCCCCTGGTCGATGACGGTGATGCGGGAGGCGAGCTTGTCGGCCTCCTCCAGATACTGCGTGGTCAGCAGCACCGTGGTGCCGCCGGCCACCAGCGCGCGCACCGACTCCCAGACCTCGCCGCGGCTGCGCGGGTCCAGGCCGGTCGTCGGCTCGTCGAGGAAGAGGACGGCGGGGGCGAGGATCATCGAGGCGGCCAGGTCCAGGCGCCGCCGCATGCCACCGCTGTAGTCCCCGACGCCCTTGTCGGCGGCGTCGGTCAGGTCGAACTGCGCCAGCAGCTCGGTGGCGCGGGCGCGGGCCCGGCGGCCGCCGAGGTGGAACAGCCGGCCGAACATCTCCAGGTTCTGCCGGCCGGTCAGCACCTCGTCCACCGCCGCGTACTGCCCGGTGAGCCCGATCCTGGCGCGCACCTCCCGCGACTGCCGGACCACGTCGAGCCCGGCCACCGTCGCCCGTCCGCCGTCCAGCCTGAGGAGGGTGGACAGGATGCGGACCGCGGTGGTCTTGCCCGCGCCGTTCGGTCCGAGCAGGCCGTGCACGGTGCCCTCACGCACCTTCAGATCGAAGCCGTCCAGGGCACGTTTGTCGCCGTAGCGCTTCTCCAGCCCCTCGGCCCGTACCGCGTATCCGTCAGTCATGGGTCCCCCCGTCTCGTCAATTGAGTACAGCGTACCCTAATACGCGTACGACGTACTCAGTTTTGCTCCGGGCAACTAAGCTGGGCCGTATGACGAGCGGCAAGCGCGCCGGGGGCGGCACGGAGACCAGTGGCAGCGGGGACATCGCCCGCACCCTCGAACTGCTGTGGGACACGGGCCGGCGCCCCAGTCGCGGCCCCAAACCGGGGCTGACGCTGGACCGGATCGTGGAGGCCGCCGTCCGGGTCGCGGACGCCGAAGGGCTGGAGGCGGTCTCCATGCGCCGGGTCGCCGCCGACCTCGGCACCGGCGCGATGTCCCTGTACCGCTACGTCCCCGGCAAGGGCGAGCTGCTCGACCTGATGCTGGACCGGGTCCAGCGCCCCTCGGAGGACCCTTCCGACCTGGGCGACGGCGGCTGGCGCTCGGCCCTTCAGGCCATGGGCCGCGCCACCCTCGAGCTCTACCGGCGGCACCCGTGGCTGCTCCAGGTCAACCAGTCCCGCCCGATCCTCGGCCCGAGCGCGCTCGACGGCATGGAGAAGGTGCTCACCCGCATCAAGCCGATGGGGCTGACCGACCCCGAACTGGTCTCGGCGATCGTGATGATCGACTCGTACGTCGTCGGTGCCGCGCGCAGCCGGGTGTACGAGGAGGAGGCGGAACTCCGGACGGGCCTGACGAACACGGAGTTCTGGGAGGCCCAGGCCCCCACCCTGGAGAAGGTCATGACGTCCGGCCGCTATCCGATGATGGCCGGCCTGTCCGAGGACACCTGGGGCCCCGACTTCGACCACTTCGAGTTCGGGCTGCAACGCATCCTGGACGGGCTGGAGGTACTGGTGACCCGGCGCCGCACGGCCGACGGCACGGACGCGGGCTGACGGCACGGGCACGGACTGACGGCACGGGCGTGAGCTGACGGCGCGGGCGCGGGGGTCGGCTGTCCGGGGTCCGGGCTGCCGGACCCCGGCGCTCGCCGGGTACCAGTGCCGCGTCAGGCAACGTTTGCCGGTCAAGGAGCGGCGTCCGGTGCGTGCTCTCGGTGTGCCGGCCGGGAGTCCTCGTACTGGACGTACTTTGACTTCCGGCCGGTGCGGCGAGTGGGGGCACCTCTCACGCCTTGCAGGCAGTGGGGGAGCGTGCCGGGCGTCGCGACGGGGCGAACGTTGCCTGACGCGGCACTAGCGCCTGCGGCGCAGTCGCCGCAGGCCGAGCAGGGCCAGGCAGGCCGCGGCGACGGCGACCGCGCCGGTCGTCAGGCCGGCCCGGTCGGTCCCGTTCCCGCCGCCGTCCGCCGAATCCCCGTTCCGCGAGGGCGACTCGGCCCCCTCCTCGCCGGAGCCGCCCGGGACGTCCTCCGCCTCCACGGGGCTCTGCTCGCCCTCGCTGCCGAACAGCAGCCTGGTCCCGTCGGCCGAGTAGGTGACGGACTCGCCCTGCGCCTGCAACGGCACGTTGAGCCGTCCGGTCCGCTTGATGTCACCGCCGTTCCAGTCGTAGGCGATGCCCCCGAAGTAGCCGCGGACGGCAAGCTGTTCGCCGTCCGGGGACAGGGCGGCGTCGGTCGCCCAGAGGTCGACGGGGGCGACGGGCTCGAACACGTTCGTGCCGGACGGGGACAGCTCGGCCGGGCCCTGGTAGAGATGCCCGCCGTCCTCCTGCTTGTCGATGATGTAGACGCGGCCGGTCCTCGGGTGCACCAGCAGCGACTCGGCGTCGCGGGACCCGTCGGAGTACTTCACCACGTACTGGGTGGCCCGCACGGTCCGGTCCGACAGCTCCTTCGGCTCGGGCAGCCGGTAGACCCATACGTAGTCCCAGGCGACGCCGTCGTTGTCGCCGATGTCGCCGACGTAGAGCTGGTCGTCCGGGCCGACCACGATGGCCTCGATGTCGCGCGGCGTGCCCACGCCGGTCATCGTGACGGTCGCGACGGTCTCGCCGGTGGCGCCGTCGACGGCGTAGAGGTACGCGCCCTCGTCCTGGTCGTTGTGGGTCCAGAAGATGCCCGGGTGCCGGCGGGAGGCGGCCAGGCCGCTGGACTCGGTGATGCGGGGGTCCTTGATCGTGAATCCCTCGTCGCCGTCGGCGGCGGAGGCGGGCGGCACGGCGAACCCGGTCGACAGGAGGACAGCGGCGAGGAGGACGGCTGATCGGCGCATGCCCCAAGACTGCCATCTCGCACGCCCGTTCCGGTCGCGTGGCGGGCCTCACACCCCGCCGCTCGCACGGATCGACCATGATGAGCGGATGCTCAGGTTCATGCCCGTAGGCGACTCCATGACCATCGGCAGCGCGGGCGAACACACCTGGCGCTACCGCATGTGGCAGCACCTGTGCGAGACGTACGGCGGCCCGTTCCGGATCGTCGGTCCGCGCACCGCGCTGTACGACAAGTCGGCGGACGCGGCGACGTCCCACGCCTACGCCGAGCCCGACTTTCCCCAGGGCCATCTGGCCGGCTGGGGCGAGGGCTGGCTGCACATGGCGCCGCTCGTCGGCGAGGCGGTGCGCTCCGGCCGCGCGGACGTGCTGCTGGTCTCCCTGGGCCTGATCGACCTGGGCTTCTACACCGACGCCGAGCAGACGGCGGCGAACGTGCGCGCGTTCATCGCGGCGGCGCGGGAGGCGAACCCCCGGGTGCGGATGGTGGTGCTGCCGGTGATCCCGAACGTACGGGCCGAGGCGGACGCGCCGTTCGCCGCGCAGGTGGCGCGCTTCAACGAACTGCTCGCCAAGGAGCTCGCCGACCTGGACGAGCCCCGCTCCCCGCTGCTGCCCGCGTCGCTCCCCGCGGCGTACGACACCCGTCGCGACACCTACGACGGCACCCACCCCAGCGCGAGCGGGGAGCACAAGATCGCGGCCGCCTTCGCGGAGGCCATGTGGCAGGGCTGGGGCCTGGGCGGCCCTTACACGGGCTGAGCCGCCCGGATCGTTGCCACCTTGGCGGCGGCTGATCCGCCCGCGCGGGCCCCGGTGCGAGGAGCACGCACACCAGGGCCGTCGCGACGCACAGAACCCACCCGGCCACACGGCTCATCGACAGACACGCCCTCCCGACCGGCACCGCGGCTCCAACCTGGCCCGCGGGGCAGCCGTACGAACCTCGCTCCGCCGTTTCCCCCCGCGGCCCCGGCCCGCCCGGGTGCGCCGTGGCGCGGGCCGGGGCGGCGGGGGGTCAGGTGCCGGGGCGGTGCCGGGGTGCGCCGGTCACCAGGCGAAGGCCTCCGGGGAGGGACCCGGGCCGGGGAAGATCTCGTCCAGGCCCGCCAGCAGTTCCGCCGACAGCTCCAGCTCGGCGGCGCGCAGCGCGGATGCGAGCTGCTCGGCGGTGCGCGGGCCGACGATGGGGCCGGTGATGCCCGGGCGGGTCAGCAGCCAGGCCAGCGCGGCCTCGCCGGGCTCCACGCCGTGCTTGTCCAGCAGATCCTCGTAGGCCTGGATCCGTCCGCGCAGGACCGGGTCGGCCAGGGAGTCGGCGGCCCGCCCGGAGGCGCGTCGGCCGCCCTCGACCTCCTTCTTGATCACTCCGCCGAGCAGCCCGCCGTGCAGCGGCGACCACGGGATGACCCCGAGGCCGTACTCCTGCGCCGCCGGGATGACCTCCATCTCGGCGCGGCGCTCGGCGAGGTTGTAGAGGCACTGCTCGCTGACGAGGCCGATGGTGCCGCCGCGCCGCGCCGCGGTCTCGTTGGCCTGCGCGATCTTGTAGCCGGGGAAGTTGCTCGACCCCGCGTAGAGGATCTTGCCCTGCTGGACCAGTACGTCGACCGCCTGCCAGATCTCCTCGAAGGGAGTGCTGCGGTCGATGTGGTGGAACTGGTAGACGTCGATGCGGTCGGTCCCGAGCCGCTTGAGGCTGGCGTCGACCGCCCGCCGGATGTTCAGGGCGGAGAGCTTGTCGTGGTTGGGCCAGGCGTCGCCCTCGGCTGCCATGTTCCCGTACACCTTGGTGGCGAGGACGACCTTGTCCCGGCGGTCACCGCCCTTGGCGAACCAGTTCCCGATGATGCTCTCGGTGCGGCCCTTGTTCTCGCCCCACCCGTAGACATTGGCCGTGTCGAAGAAGTTCAGTCCCGCGTCCAGCGCGGCATCCATGATGGCGTGGCTGTCCGCCTCGTCGGTCTGCGGTCCGAAGTTCATGGTCCCGAGGACCAGCCTGCCGACCTTGAGTCCGGTACGTCCGAGCTGCGTGTACTCCATGGGCCCCCAGCCAACGGCTTGGAGTCCGCTCGATGCAAGCCCCGCCGGGCACGGCGGCCGGGGAGGCGGCGAGGGGCGGGCCGACGGCTATCTTCCGACCGCCGCCGCCAGCGCCACCACGACGAACATCAGCACAAGCGCACCGGCCATGATCCGGTTCCGGGTTTTCGGGTCCACGCGCCGAGCCTAACCGGCGCCGCCGAGCGGCCAGCAGCCGACCGCCTCGTACCGGGGCTGCTCCCCCCGCACACCGGACTTCGGCAGGTTGCTGCGGACCAGGGCCAGCTCGTCCACCGTCCAGGTGCGGCTGGTGAAGGACCCCAGCGCCTCGACGTACGGCCCGACGTCCACCGTGTCCCGGCTGCGGGCCACCGTCAGGTGGGCCTTGTAGCGGCGATGCTCCCCCATGGGCACACCGGCCTTCCGGGCCGCCGCCTCGCTGCGGTCGGCGAGCAGCCGCAGCGTCGCCAGATCGCCGTCGGCCCCCGCCCACAGCGCCCTCCCGTGCCCGAACTGGCCGCCGCCCCGCACCGCCAGCGGGAACGCCGGGGTGCGGTGCGCGGCCCGCTCCAGCCGGGCCGTCAGCTCCGGTACGAGGCCGTCGTCCACCTCGCCGTAGAACGCCAGGGTGAAGTGCCAGCCGGGGCGGCCCGTCCAGCGCAGTCCGTCCGCGCCGGGCAGCGTCCTGAGGTCGGCCACCGCCGAGGCGAGCGCACGCGCGACCTCGTCGGGGGGCAGCACGGCGGCGAAGAGTCTCATGGAGCCAGTCTGCCGCTCACACCGCCGTCGCCAGCTCCTCGCGGCGCTCGCGGGCCACGAACCGCACCCGCGGATGCCCGGCGTGCCAGCCCACCGACAGGCGCAGACCGCCCACCCGGGCCAGGATCAGCCCGATGGCGATCGCGGCCAGCGCGGCCACGGCGCCGCCGGCCGCGAGGCCGATCCGGGCGCCGTAGGTGTCCGTGATCCAGCCGACGAGCGGGGCGCCGACCGGTGAGCCGCCGAGGAAGACCATCATGTAGAACGCCATGACCCGGCCGCGCATCGCCGGGTCGGTGTTCATCTGGATGCTGGTGTTGGCGGTGACGTTGACCGTCATCGAGCACAGGCCCAGCGGGATCATCAGCAGGGCGAACAACCACAGCCACGGGGTCGCCGCGGCCACGATCTCCACCGTGCCGAAGACCAGCGCCGCCGCGCTCAGCACCCGCAGCCGGGCCGTGCCGCGGCGGGCGGCGAGCAGCGCGCCGGTGACGGAGCCGATCGCCATCAGCGTGTTGAACAGGCTGTACGTGCCCGCGCCCATCCGGAAGACGTCGTCGACGAAGGCCGACAGGTAGACGGGGAAGTTGAAGGCGAACGTGCCGATGAAGCCGACCAGCACGATCGGCCAGATCAGCTCGGGCCGCCCGGCGACGTAGGCCAGGCCCTCGCGCAGCTGCCCCTTGCCGCGCGGGGCGCGCTCGACGGGGTGCAGTTCGCGGCCGCGCATCAGCAGCAGGCCGGCGATGGGCGCGACGAAGGACAGGCCGTTGAGGAGGAAGGCCCAGCCGGTGCCCACGCCGGTGATCAGGACACCGGCGACGGCGGGGCCGATCATCCGGGCGGACTGGAAGTTGGCCGAATTCAGGCTGACCGCGTTCTGGAGCTGGTCGGGGCCGACCATCTCGCTGACGAAGGACTGCCGGGCCGGGTTGTCGACGACCGTGGCGAGGCCGACCGCGAAGGCGGCGAGGTAGACGTGCCAGACCTCGACGTGGCCGGAGAGGGTGAGGAAGGCGAGCGCGAGGCCGGTGAAGGCCATCGCGGTCTGCGTGACCAGCAGGGTGGGGCGCTTGGGGAGGCGGTCGACGAGGACGCCGCCGTAGAGGCCGAACAGCAGCATCGGCAGGAACTGGAGCGCGGTGGTGACGCCGACGGCGGTCGCGGAGCCGGTGAGGCTGAGGACCAGCCAGTCCTGGGCGATGCGCTGCATCCAGGTGCCCGTGTTGGAGACGACCTGGCCGAGGAAGAAGAGGCGGTAGTTGCGGATCCGGAGGGAGCGGAACATCGAGGTCCTGCGGGGCTTGCCCACAGGGTCCTCAGGGGTGTCGGGGGTAGCTGGTGCGGGGGCGGAATGTGCTCCGGATCCCGTACTCAAAAGGGTTCGCCTCCTCGGGTGGTGCGGTCACAGATGTGCGAGCTTCTCCAGCACGGGGGCGGCGGCGCGGAGTTTCGCCCACTCGTCCTCGTCGAGGCCCTCCACCAGCGAGGCCAGGAACGCGTTGCGCTTGCGACGGCTCTCCTCGAGCATCGCCTCGGCGCGCTCGGTCTGCGTGACGACCTTCTGGCGCCGGTCCTCGGGATGCGGCTCCAGCCGGACCAGCTCCTTGGCCTCCAGCAGTGCCACGATGCGGGTCATCGACGGCGGCTGCACGTGCTCTTTGCGGGCGAGCTCGCCCGGGGTCGCCGAGCCGCACTGGGCGAGGGTGCCCAGCACCGACATCTCGGTGGGGCTCAGCGATTCGTCGACCCGCTGGTGCTTGAGCCGACGGGACAACCGCATCACGGCGGAGCGCAGGGCGTTCACGGCGGCGGCGTCGTCGCCATGGGTGAGATCCGGCATGTTCTTTAGAATACCTCATTACTCTCGCTAAGTACCACCCGGGGCCCCCGCGACCGCTCCGTGACGCCGGACACCGAAAAGCCGACTATCACCCGTACGAGTGAGTGAGATCCGGAAAGTGACGCATCGCCCGGCGCTCTTGCCACCCTCATGTCCATGGGGACCAGCGTGCTCAGCCTGCGGATGGACGGGGAGCTGCTCGAACGGCTCCGGCACCATGCGGCGATACGAGGAATGAGCGTCCAGGACTATGTCGTCCGGACGCTCATTCGCGACGACTTCGACCAGCGCTTCCAGTCGGCGGTCGAAGAGACGGAGAAGTTCTACGGGGTCACCTGAGCGCCCCGCGCGGCGTCAGGTCAGGCCCAGCGCCGGCATCAGGTAGTAGAAGGCGAACACCGCCGCCACCACGTACATCGCCGACGGGACCTCGCGGCCCCGACCGGCCGCCAGGCGCAGCACCGCGAAGGTGATGAAGCCCATGCCGATGCCGTTGGTGATCGAGTAGGTGAAGGGCATCATCAGCATCGTCACGAAGGCCGGGACGGCGATCGTGTAGTCCGCCCAGTCGATCTCCTTGATCGAACCGGCCAGGATCAGGAAGCCGACCGCGACCAGCGCGGGAGTGGCCGCCTGCGACGGGACCATCGTGGCGACGGGGGTCAGGAACAGCGCCAGGGCGAACAGCGAGCCGGTGACCATGTTCGCGAGGCCGGTCCGGGCGCCCTCACCGACGCCGGCCGTGGACTCCACGAAGCAGGTGGTGGCCGAGGAGGAGCTGGCGCCGCCGGCGGCGACCGCGATGCCGTCGACGAACAGCACCTTGTTGATGCCGGGCATCTGGCCCTGGGCGTCGGTCAGCTTGGCCTCGTCGCTCACGGCCATGATCGTGCCCATCGCGTCGAAGAAGCACGACAGCAGCACCGTGAAGACGAAGAGGGTGCCGGTCAGCACGCCGACCTTGGCGAAGCCGCCGAACAGGCTGACCTGGCCGATCAGGCCGAAGTCGGGGGTGGCGACCGGGTTGCCCGGCCACTTCGGGGTGGTCAGGCCCCAGGACGGGATGTCGGCGACCGCCTCGATGATCACCGCGAGGACAGTCATCGCGACGATCGAGATCAGGATCGCGCCGGACACCTTGCGCACGATCAGCGCCAGCGTGAGCAGCACACCGAGGATGAAGACCAGGACCGGCCAGCCGAGGAGGTGGCCGCCGACGCCGAGCTGGAGCGGGACGGTGGTCTGGGCGACGTCCGGGATGCGCGAGACGAAGCCCGCGTCGACGAGGCCGATCAGCATGATGAACAGGCCGATACCGATGGCGATGGCCTTGCGCAGCCCCTGCGGCACGGCGTTCATCACGCGTTCGCGCAGGCCGGTGGCGACCAGCAGCATCACCACGAAACCGGCGAGCACCACCATGCCCATGGCGTCCGGCCAGGACATCCGGGGGGCGAGCTGGAGCGCGACGACGGAGTTGACGCCCAGACCGGCGGCCAGCGCGACGGGCACGTTGCCGATGACGCCCATCAGCAGGGTGGTGAACGCCGCCGTCAGGGCCGTCGCGGTGACCAGCTGACCGTTGTCGAGCTGGTTGCCGTACATGTCCTTCGCGCTGCCGAGGATGATCGGGTTCAGCACGATGATGTACGCCATCGCGAAGAAGGTGGCGAAGCCGCCGCGGATCTCGCGGGGCACGCTGCTGCCCCGTTCGGAGATCTTGAAGAAGCGGTCGAGGGCGCCGTACGCGGGCTGTGCGCCCGGTCCTTCGGGCGCGGGGGCCTTGGCGGTGGCCGAGGTGGGCATGCGGGTCCTCATCACCAACGGACACCCCCCGCGCCCTGTTGGACTTTCATACGAACATAAGCGGTCAGAGACAAACGGCTTCAGTATGAACATATAAGGGAAAGATCGCTATCTCCGCGCGTAGACACGCGGACCTTCTAAGCTGTCCTCCATGGCGAAGTGGACCCCCAAGCACGAGGCGCCGGAGCCCCTGGAGGGCCCCGTCGTCGGCACGGTCATCGGCGGCACGATCGTCTGGTTCGCCCTCTTCCTGGCGCAATTGCCCTTCTACGGCTGGTTCGACGACCACGGGCACACCTGGTGGCTGTGGACCTGCCTGGCCGGCGGCGGCCTCGGACTGTTCGGCATCTGGTACGTCCGCCGGCGGGACGCGGCGATCAGACGCGCGGCACGCGAGGAGACGACCGCCT
Source organism: Streptomyces cadmiisoli (assembly GCF_003261055.1). NCBI lineage: Bacteria > Bacillati > Actinomycetota > Actinomycetes > Kitasatosporales > Streptomycetaceae > Streptomyces > Streptomyces cadmiisoli. The sequence continues at coordinate 5,033,939 of NZ_CP030073.1, read as the reverse complement.
CGACGGACTCCGTACGGCCGCTCCCGTAGTCACCCCTACAACCGTGGCACTACGGCCGTCCTCCCGTGGTCGGATCTTCACCGCGCTCGGGGGGTGAAGCCCCAGATCCGCACGTACCGTCGAATGCATGACGCACATCGACGCGGGTGCCGACCTCGGCCCCGCGCATCCCGCACGCGTGCCGTCCCCGACCACCGGGCTGACCGCCGCCGAGGTCGCCGAGCGGGTGGCGCGCGGACAGGTCAACGACGTGCCGGTGCGCAGCAGCCGGTCGATGGTCGACATCGTCCGCGCGAACGTCTTCACCCGGTTCAACGCGATCATCGGCGTGCTCTGGGTGATCATGCTGTTCGTCGCTCCGATCCAGGACAGCCTGTTCGGCTTCGTGATCCTCGCCAACACCGGGATCGGCATCGTCCAGGAGTGGCGGGCGAAGAAGACCCTGGACTCGCTCGCCCTGATCGGCGAGGTGCGGCCGACCGTGCGCCGCGACGGCATCGCCGCCGAGGTCGGTACGTCCGAGATCGTGCTGGACGACCTGATCGAGATCGGTCCCGGGGACAAGGTCGTCGTGGACGGCGTGTGCGTCGAGACCGACGGGCTGGAGATCGACGAGTCCCTGCTCACCGGTGAGGCCGATCCCGTGGTCAAACGGGCCGGCGACGAGGTGATGTCCGGCAGCTTCGTGGTGGCCGGCGGTGGCGCGTTCCAGGCCACCAAGGTGGGACGCGAGGCGTACGCCGCCCAGCTCGCCGAGGAGGCCTCCCGCTTCACCCTGGTCCACTCCGAGCTGCGCTCCGGTATCTCCACGATCCTGAAATACGTGACGTGGATGATGGTCCCGACCGCGATCGGCCTGATCATCAGCCAGCTGGTGGTCAAGGAGACCGCCTTCAAGGACTCCCTCGCGCGGACCGTCGGCGGCATCGTGCCGATGGTCCCGGAGGGCCTGGTCCTGCTCACCTCGGTCGCCTTCGCGATCGGGGTGATCCGGCTGGGCCGCAAGCAGTGCCTGGTGCAGGAACTGCCGGCGATCGAGGGACTGGCCCGCGTCGACACCGTCTGCCTCGACAAGACCGGCACCCTCACCGAGGGCGGCATGGACGTCACCGAGCTGCGCCCGCTCGACGGCCACGACGAGGAGTACGTGCGCCAGGTCCTCGGCGCGCTCGGCGAGTCCGACCCCCGGCCGAACGGCTCCCTCCAGGCGATCATCGCCGCCTACCCGGACAGCGACGACTGGCGCTGCGTCGAGTCGCTGCCGTTCTCCTCCGCCCGCAAGTACAGCGGGGCGTCCTTCAGCGAGGGCAACGGGGAGAGCAGCACCTGGCTCCTGGGCGCCCCGGACGTGCTGCTCCCGCAGGACGATCCCGCACTGGCCGAGACCGGTCGGCTGAACGAGGAGGGGCTGCGGGTCCTGCTGCTGGCCCGTGCCTCCGGCGAACTCGACTCCCCCGACATCACCCGGTCGGCCAAGCCCGCCGCGCTGGTCGTGCTGGAGCAGCGGCTGCGCCGGGACGCCGCCGACACCCTGCGCTACTTCGCCGAGCAGGACGTCCGCGCCAAGGTCATCTCCGGTGACAACGCGGTGTCGGTGGGCGCCGTGGCGGGCAAGCTCGGGCTCAGCGGCGACACGGTCGACGCCCGCCGGCTGCCCGCCGACACGGAGGGCATGGCGCGGGCCCTGGACGACGGCACGGTGTTCGGCCGGGTCACCCCGCAGCAGAAGCGGGAGATGGTGGGCGCGCTCCAGTCACGCGGACACACGGTCGCGATGACCGGTGACGGTGTGAACGACGTCCTGGCGCTGAAGGACGCCGACATCGGGGTGGCGATGGGCTCCGGCTCGGAGGCGACCCGGGCGGTCGCCCAGATCGTGCTGCTGAACAACAGCTTCGCCACGCTGCCGTCGGTGGTCGCCGAGGGCCGGCGGGTCATCGGCAACATCACCCGGGTCGCCACGCTGTTCCTGGTGAAGACGGTCTACTCGGTACTGCTGGCGATCCTGGTGGTGTGCTGGCAGGTCGAGTACCCCTTCCTGCCCCGCCATCTGACCCTGCTGTCCACGCTGACGATCGGCGTCCCGGCGTTCTTCCTCGCTCTCGCGCCCAACAGGGAACGGGCACAGCCGCACTTCGTGCGGCGCGTGATGCGGTACGCGATCCCGGGCGGGGCGCTGGCCGCGGTGGCGACGTTCGCGACGTACCTCGTCGCCCGGCACCACTACACCGGGCCGGGCGCGCTGGACGCGGAGACGAGCGTGGCGACGCTGACGCTGTTCCTGATCTCGATGTGGGTGCTGGCGATCATCGCCCGGCCCTACACCTGGTGGCGGATCGCGCTGGTCGCGGCGATGGGCGCGGGATTCCTGGTGGTGCTGGTGGTGCCGTGGCTCCAGGAGTTCTTCGCGCTGAAGCTGGTCGGCATGACGATGCCGTGGATCGCGGTGGGCATCGCGGCGGTGGCGGCGGCCGTCCTGGAGCTCGTGTGGAGATGGGTCGACCGCCGCGTTCCCGCTCAGGGCTTTCGGGCGCTGCCTACTTCACGTCGACGAAGTCGCCGGCCGTGGTGACCGCCGGGGTGGTCGCCGTGCCCGCGAAGGTGAAGCGGTAGTAGCCGTCGACCGAGGCCTTCACCGTGGTCTTCAGGGTGCCCGTGGTGGTGGTCCTGATGCCCTTGACGTTGGTGTAGTTGGTGGTGCCCGCCTTGCGGAACTGGAGCACCACGGGCTGGGTGGAGTACCCGGCGTACTTGCCGCTCTCCCAGTTGGCGCGGCTCAGCTTGCCGGTGACCGTGAGGGTCTTGCCCTTCTTCACCGGCTCCGGGGCGGCGTCGACCGTCAGCTTGGAGTTGCGCTGCACCAGGGTGGTGGCGAGGCCGCCCTGGTCGGCGTAACCGACCTCGGCCGGGTCGAAGGTGTCGTCCAACGGGTCCTGCCCGTTGTACGCGATGGCCAGCGCCGCGCCCTTCCAGGTGCCGGCGTCGGTGTTGAGCAGGTCGCCCTCGCCCGGGTAGACGTCGATCTTTCCGGTGCAGGTGGCGGCGGTCGCGGAGACGCTGGTGCAGCTGCCCGGATTCACGCCGAAGAGAGTGGCGGAGGGTGTGTCCAGGGCGCCCCGGTAGAGGTACGGGGCGGTCAGGAAGTCCGCCGCGGTGATGTCGACGTCCGCGCCGTGGGTCATCGTGTAGGTGACCGTGGTCGAGTAGCGGCCGGTGGTACCGACCTTGATCGCCTTGGCGACCTTGAAGCCGGAGAAGGAGACGTCCAGGTCGTACGGCTCGTCGAGGGCCGCCCCGGCGGAGGCCGCGGCGCCGGTGGACCCGTGGGCGGCCTGCCAGATCTTCGCGACGGACTCGCGGTGGTCGGCGGCGGGACCGGCGGCCTGCGAGGCCGGCACGGCGAGGGCGGACAGGGCCAGGGCGCCGGTCACGGCGGCGACGGTGGCTCGTATGCGCATGGATTCCCCAGTGAGTGGTCGAGGAGCCGGTCGGCTCGTCTGATCAGACAGGCGAGGGCCGTACGGGGTTGCTCCGCCGGGCGAAAAGGCGCCCGGCCCCGGACGGCTTCCGGGACCGGGCGGTGAAGTCGGGGCCGCCGAGGGCTACTTCACGTCGACGAAGTCACCCGCGACGACGGCCGGGGCCGTGCTCGTGATGCCCGCGTAGTTGAAGCGGAAGTAGCCGTCCGAGGCCGCCTTGACGGTCGTCTTCAGCGCGCCGCTCGCGGCGGTCTTGATGCCCTTGACGTTGGTGTAGTTGGTGGTGCCCGACTTGCGGTACTGGAGCACCACGGACTGACCGCTGGGCAGTCCGGAGTACGAGCCCGTCTCCCAGTTGGCACGGCTCAGCTTGCCGGTGACGGTGATGGTCGCGCCCTTCTTCACCGGCTCCGGGGCGGCGTTGACGGTCACCTTCGACAGGCGCTGGAGCTTGTGGGTCTTGCTGTAGTCGTCCCAGAAGACCTCCTGGCTGTTGGCCAGAACGCCGACGCTGACGTGCCAGTTGCCGGCCAGGGCGTTGGCGTACAGGAAGCCGATGCCGTCGCCCCCGTCGTCGCCGGGCCGGGCGGTGATGGTGAGCTTGCAGGTCGAGGTGGTGTCGCTGCTCGCGGTGCAGGTGGCGTACTCCTCGTTCGGCGGGAGCCAGCCGTCGACGTCGTACTCGACGTCGGTGCCGTGCCACAGGTCGATGTAGGCGTCCTGGATACCGGAGGGGTGGCTCGCGGTCACGGAGACGGTGAAGGTGCGGACGGTCGTGGTGCCGAAGACCAGGTTCTTGCCGGCGTTCACCGTCACGTTGGAGATGGTGGGCGCGGCGGCCGCCGCGCGGGCGGTGGACTTGGCGCCGGAGGTGCCGAAACGCTCGGCCGCGGTCGGCCGGTCCAGGTTCACGGCACCCTGCGAGTCGGCCTGGGCGGCCGGGACGACCAGGGCGGAGAGGGCCAGGGCGCCGGAGACGGCGGCCACGGTGGCACGTATACGCATGCGTTCCCCACGAGGAGAAAGGGGCCCCGCTGCCCTGCGCAGCATGCGGCTCGTGAGCACGGCGAGACCCGAGTGATCGTGGAGCCTGTTGGCTCAGGCGATCAGACCCGTGCCGGAAGTGAAAGGTTGTACGAATGACGGAAGTTGGACGAGAAAGTCGTACGGCCCCGGATGGCGTCCGGGGCCGTACGGCGAACGTTCAGCCGTCGTTCGACGGCTGGACGGTCGTGGTTACTTCACGTCGACGAAGTCACCCGTGGCGGTGGACGCCGCCGTGTTGGTGATGCCCGCGTAGGAGAAGCGGTGGTAACCGTCGACCGACGCCTTGACCGTGGTCTTCAGGGCGCCGCCCGAGGCGGTCTTGATGCCCTTGACGTTGGTGTAGGTGGAGGTGCCCGCCTTGCGGAACTGGAGCGTCACGGACTGGCCGCTGGGCAGGCCGGCGTACGAGCCCGTGTCCCAGTTGGCGCGGCTCAGCTTGCCGGTGACGGTGAGGGTCGCGCCCTTCTTCACCGGCTCCGGGGCGGCGTTGACCGTCAGCTTCGACAGGCGCTGGAGCCGGGTGGTGCCCATGTTGTCCTGCTCGGCGTAACCGATGTTGTCCCAGTTGGCGTCGTCGGCCAGCGGGTCCTCACCGTTGAAGTCGACGGCGTAACCGCCGATCTTCCAGCTGGTGGCGTCGGCGTTGGTCAGCTCCAGGTCGGGGTAGATGTCGATCGTGGCCTTGCACGAGGCCGTGGTCCCCGACGTCGCGGTGCAGGCCGGCCAGTCGTCGCCGTAGAGCAGGTTGGTCGGGCTGGCGTAGTCGCCGCCGCGCCAGATCTCGACGTCGAAGAAGAGCTCGGGGTCGGTGAGGTCGACGTCCGCGCCGTGCGTGACGGTGTAGGTGACCGGCACGGACTTCATGGCGGTGGTGCCGACGACGATCGGCTTGCCGCTGTTGACCTTCACGTTGGAGAAGGTGAAGTCCAGCGCGTACGGCGCGCCCGCCTCGGCGGCGGCGAAGGAGCCGCGAGCGGACTCGGCGGCGGCGGCCTGGCGCACCGACTGCACGGACCGCGCGATGTCGTCAGGGCTGTACGAAGTGCTGTCGGCCTGAGCGGCCGGAACGACCAGGGCGGAGAGGGCCAGGGCGCCGGAGACGGCGGCCACGGTGGCACGTATACGCATGCGTTCCCCACGAGGAGAAAGGGGCCCCGCTGCCCTGCGCAGCATACGGCTCGTGAGCACGGCGAGACCCGAGTGATCGTGGAGCCTGTTGGCTCAGGCGATCAGACCCGTGATCGTGGTGAAAGGTTGTACGAATGGCGAAAGTTCGGTGAACAAAACCTACGGCCCCGGATGGCGTCCGGGGCCGTGCGGTGAACGGTCGGCCGTCGTTCGACGGCTCGACGGTCGTGGTTACTTCACGTCGACGAAGTCACCCGTGGCGGTGGACGCCGCCGTGCTGGTGATGCCCGCGTAGGAGAAGCGGTAGTAGCCGTCGGCCGAGGCCTTGACCGTGGTCTTCAGGGCGCCGCCCGAGGCGGTCTTGATGCCCTTGACGTTGGTGTAGGTGGAGGTGCCCGCCTTGCGGAACTGGAGCGTCACCGACTGGCCGCTGGGCAGGCCGGGGTAGCCGCCGGTCTGCCAGTCGGCACGGGTCAGCTTGCCGGTGACCGTGAGGGTCGCGCCCTTCTTCACCGGCTCCGGGGCGGCGTTGACCGTCAGCTTCGACAGGCGCTGGACCTTGTGGGTCTTGTACACCTCGTTGTCGTAGAGGCCGCCGTCGTTGGAGATGACCGCGACGGACGCCTTCCAGGTACCGGCCAGCGAGTTCGCGTGCAGGTCCCAGCCCGGCTGGGCGGTGACGGTGAACTTGCAGGTCGACGTGGTCGCGCTGCCGGCGGTGCAGGTGCCGGGGTCGATCTCGCCGAGGAAGCCGTCGATGTTCTCCGCGTCGCTGCCGTGCCACAGGTAGAAGTACGAGCTGTAGATGCCGCTGGCGTGGCTGGCGGTGACGCTGACCGTGAAGGTCTTGACGGCGGACGCGCCGACGACGACCGACTTGCCCGAGTTGATGGTCACGTTCGACACGGTGGGCAGGGCCGAGGCGGTGGTACGCGCCGTCTTGGCCGGGAACTCGGCGAAGTCGGCGGCGCTGGGCAGCCGGTTCCCCGGCGCCGGGGCGTCGGCCTGGGCGCCCGGAACGGCGAAGGCCGACAGGGCCAGAGCGCCGGTCACGACGGCGAGGGTGGCACGCATGCGCATGTCTGTGTTCCCCACGTGGAGTGGGGCCCCGTCACTCCTTCGCCGCACAGTGGGCAGGCGGGCACGACGAGGCCCGAGTTGATCCAGGGAGCCTGTTGGCTCAGGTGATCAGATTCGTGACGTGCGGGAAGGGTTGTACGAACAATGGAATATCCGTGCGACGTCCGTCACACCTCCGGGCCGGCCCCGTCCTCCTCCGCGCGCCTCAGTCGAACCAGCGGTCCCGGGCCAGCTCCGCCGTCCGTGACGGGTCCTCCAGGAGTGCCGCCACCTCGAAGCGCCTGGGCCACTGGCCCGCCGCCCAGGCGAGGCCCGCGGCGACGCCCTCCAGCGTCGCGGCGTGCAGCGACCCGTCGGAGGCGACCCGCCAGTCGATCTCCACCCCGCCGACGATCAGCTCCTCGTGCTCGACGTAGGTCTCCGGCGTCCGCGGGCCCAGCAGCACCCGGACGGACTCCGGTACGTCGTGCTCGGTGCCCTCGGAGTCGACGTCGCCGGTGACGGACTCGCTGAGCCGGCGGACCTGGAACAGCTCCGCCAGGTCGGCCGCCCGCGCGGGCGGCACCGGCAGCAGGGGGACACCCGCGGTGAACGGCAGCAGGTCCGGGGAGTCGACGACCACGGCGTCGGCCGCGTCCACGACCTCGACCCGACCGTCGACGACCGCCCGCAGCTCGTCCGGCAGGGTCACCTGCTCGGGGTCGATCTCGGCCAGCGCGCCGTAGAGGCCGTGCAGTTGCGCGCCGGTGACGTCCCGCTCCGGGTCGGCGAGCCGGTCGAGCAGTTCGGCGGCGCCGCCCGGCTCGTCGAGGAGGGCCGCCACCGACGTCCGTACGCCGAGCGCCCGCAGCACCTGCTCGTCGTCGAACCCGGTCGCGTCGGCCTCGTCGTACAGGCCGCGCAGCAGCGGGTCGCCGCCGGCGGCGAGCAGTCCGGCCGGGCGGCGTCCGTCGAGCACGGGGTGGCCGCGCAGCCACCACGCGGTGTACGGCCGTACGACCTCGTGGGTGCCGTCCGGCAGCAGGATCCGCACGGGCTCGACCAGCGCGTCCCGCAGGGGCGGCTGCGACAGCATGGCGAGCGCCTGCGGCCATTTGTCGTCGTCGACGAGGTCCAGGTCCCGTACCGCGACCAGCTCCGTCGCCACCGGCGGCACCGGCGAGTCCGGGAAGCGGTCGAGCACGTCCTCGGACCAGACGTCGACCGCGTCCAGCAGGCCGGGGTCGTCGGGCTCGGCGAAGTCCCCTTCGCGGGGCTCCAGTTCGTCGGGGTCGAGGACGACGTCGGTGGCGCGGACCAGCGCGAAGCCGGCGAGCACCCCGCAGGCGGCGAGCGGCTGCTCGCCGTGGCGCTCGGCCAGTTCGGCGTCGACGTAGGCGAGTTCGCCCTCCCGCATGATCCGTGCGAAGGCGCTGCCGGGCAGGACCAGCTCCCCGGCCGGCGCCGGCTCCCCCTCCTCGTCCGGCAGGGCGAGAGCGCCGAGCCAGGGCTCGTCACCGGGTTCCAGCCCGGCCTCGCGCACCAGCGCGAGAACGGTGTCCGCCAGCTCCTCCGCGTCCGGGGCGTCCTCTTCCCAGACGAGCCCGCCGTCGTCGTCCAGCGAGGCGGCGACGGCGGCGCGCACCTGCGGGGTGGTGAGCACGGCGCGCGGTGTCGCGGGCAGGGCGCCGAGCTTCTCCAGGAGGGGGTGCGCGGCGTCCGGGTGGGCGACCTTCAGACCGAGCCGGGCAAGGACCTCGGGGTCGATCGGCGCTTTCTCCCCCGTCGGAAGGAGCACCTGCCGGGGCCCGATGGTGGTACGGCCGTCGGCCAGCGGCACGGGCAGGCCGGTGAGCCGGTCGGGATCGACGCCGGCCAGGCTGTCGTACAGCCGCCGCCACCAGCCGGGCTCCTTCTCCAGCCCGGCCAGCCGGTCCACGGCGTCGGTCAGCGGCACCCGGGCGACGCCGAGTGCGCGCAGTTCGACCCGCCGTTCCAGTCCGGCGGGCAGCAGCGTGGGCAGCACCTCGGCCAGCACCCGCACGGTGTCGGCGCCGGCGCCCTCGACGACCTCGGCGTCCCGCGGCCGCAGGGATTCGGGCAGCTCCTCGGATCCGTCGCCGGCGGGCGGTACGGCCGGCGGCAGGAACGACGTGCGCGGCAGCCGCCGGAGGATCGCCTGCCGCAGGGCGCCGTCCAGCTCGCCCTTGCCGAGCGGGCCGGGCACGAGATCGATGATCGGCTCGGCCACCGGCCGCCACTCGGCGAGGAGTCCGGCGTACGCCTCGGCCGCGCGCTCGACGAGGAAGTCGGTCAGCGGGCCGGGGGCGGCGTGCCGGCGGGTGGTGTCCAGCGGGAACGACGCGATGAGCAGGGCGGGCACGCCGAGGGGTTCGTCGCTGGGGGTGGGGGCGTGCACGACGGGGCCGGTGCGCGGGCGCTCCGGGGCGCCGTCGCCGTCGACCGGCACCGCCCAGGTCACCGACCAGTGCGGACGCAGCCGCTCCTCGACCGGCCGGTCCACCAGCAGGTCGCGGGACAGCTCGCCGTGCGCGGCGACGGTGCGCCAGCGGGTGGTCCCGTCGCGGGTGTCCTCGACGACGGTCAGCTCGCCCTCCGTGCGGCGCCGCAGGGTGCGGGGCGCGTCGTCGCCGATCTCGACGACGGCTTCCGCCAGTCCCGGCAGGGTGAGCAGCAGCGAGTCGTCGACGGCGTTCAGCAGCCGCTCGGCGAGGTCGGTGGCGGCGGTGTCGCGCAGCGGCAGGATGACGACGGTGTCGTACGGGTCGGGAGCGGTGCCCTCGGCGGCGAACGGCAGCCGGAGCAGCGGTACGTGCCCGTCGCGCCGGCGGATCTCGTCGCCCAGGCCGGGGCCGCGCAGCGCGGTCTCGGCGGCGAGGTCGCGGGCCTCGGCGAGGGACCAGCGGACGCCGCCGTGCCGGCCGACGACGGCGGGCTCGTCGGTGACGGCGAGGACGGAGGCGAAACCGACGCCGAACCGGCCGACGGAGGGGGTGTCCCGCTTGGCGGAGGCCCGGAGGGTGGCCAGCGACTCGACGCCGTCGGCGTCCAGGGGTGCGCCGGTGTTGGCGGCGACGAGGACGCCGTCGCGCAGGGTGAGCCGCAGCCGGCCGGGGACGCCCGCCCGGGCCGCCGCGTCGGCGGCGTTCTGCGCCAGTTCCACCACGAGCCGGTCCCGGTAGCCGCCGAGGACGAGGTCCTCCTCGGCGTTCGCGTCCTCCCGGAACCGCGCCGGACCGGCCGCCCAGGCGTCCAGCACCCCGCGCCGCAGACGAGCCGTCCCGAAGGGATCCGCGCCTTCGGCGGCCGGCCGCACGAACTTGCTCACGTTCACTCTCCTCATCGGCGTGAGGAGAAGGTATCGCGCGAAAGCGACGACGGTGACGTCGAACGAGCCCGCCGCCGCTCACCCCGTACGGCGGACGGCCCCCGCGAACGGCGGGGGCCACCGGACAGGAGCACGCGCTAGCGCCGCGCCGCTAGGAATGCCCCAGTTCCGCCGCCGACTCGTCGGAGATCTCCGGGACGGAGCCGGATCCGCGTTCGGGGCGCAGCGGGAACTCGTCCACCCGCGTCTCGTCGATCACCGGCGGCGCGGGCTGCGGGGGCTTCGGCATGACCGCGGCCTCGGAGTGGCCGCCGCAGCCGTAGGCCAGGGACACGAGCCGGCCGTCGGCCGGCGAGAACTCGTTCGCGCAGACTCCGAAGGCCTGGCCCAGCGAGCCTCCGATCGGCATCAGGAAGCCGCAGCTCACACAGGCCGCGGGGGCCGCCTGGGCCATCGGGGTCTTCGGGCCGAACGCCTCCTCCCAGCGGTCGGCGGCCACATGCAGCCCGTACCGGGACAGGACCCGGGCACGGCGCAGGCCCAGTTCCTCCGCGATCGCGGCGATCGAGCCGCGCGAGGGCGCGGCCGGGAGGGTGGCCGGCGGACCCGCCGTGACCTCGGCGTCCTCCGCCTCCACCAGTTCCGCCATGTCCTGGGACACCGCGGAGTTCGGCGGCGGCTCCTCCTCGCCGGTGTATCCCGGCTCCAGGCGCAGGTCCTCGGCGTCCGTGGGCAGCAGGTCGCCCGGTCCCATGTCGCCGGGGCGCAGCCGCTCGCTCCACGGCACCCACTCGGGTGCCAGCAGCGCGTCCGGGCCCGGCAGCAGGACGACCTCGTCCAGCGTGACGACCTTCGCGCGGGACGCCCTGGCCACCGTGACGGCCCAGCGCCAGCCGCGGTACCCGAGCTCCTTGCACTCGAAGAAGTGCGTGACAACGCGGTCGCCCTCGGTCGTCAGCCCGGTGTGCTCCCCGACGACGCCGGGGGCGGCCGCCTCCTCGGCGGCGGTACGGGCGAGGTCGACGGCCTCGGCGCACAGACGGTCGGGGGTGCGGCTTCGCGTTGTCGCTGCGCTCACAGGTATCGCTTCTCTCCTACGCCGTCTCATGAGTGCGGATGCCACCGGCGGCGGGGCGAACGGAGCGGACCTGGGGACCGCGTCGACGTCCGCGCGCCATCGCGCTCGGGCGCACCTGTCACCATCCATTCTGCGGGATGGCCGAGATACGCACGCTACCTGTTCGCCGACGCTTGTCCTACACCGACGGGACTCTTCGCCGCTTCGCACCGTTCTTTCCCCCCGCGCCGTCGTGCCAGTCGGCTGCAAAGTGCGGGCCGCGCGCGCGGTAACGGCACTATCGACGGCAGTGTGGGGGCACTATGAACGTCGTGGCAGCCACCAAGCCCCCCGACGGCGTCACCGGCGCCGGCGGGATCAGGGTCAGCGGACGGGGTGGCGGTTCGGGCCGGCTGGGCGGGTCCGTCCGCCGGTTCGGCCGTGCGCTGCATCTGCCGCTGACCGGCACGGCGCGCGGCATCCGCAAGGCGACCCACGCGCACGGCGCCGGCGAGTCGGGGCTGGGCAAGCTGATCGAGCTGCACGCGGTGAACGGCGCCGGCGATGTCATGATCACCGTGGCGCTGGCCTCCACCGTCTTCTTCTCGGTGCCGACCGACGAGGCCCGCGGCCGGGTCGCGCTGTACCTCGCGATCACGATGGCGCCGTTCACGCTGCTCGCCCCGGTGATCGGCCCGCTGCTCGACCGGGTCCCGCACGGCCGCCGCGCGGCGATGGCCTGCGCGATGCTGGCGCGGGCCCTGCTGGCGCTGGTGCTGTCCGGGGCGGTGATCACGGGCAGCATCGAGCTGTATCCGGCGGCGCTCGGCGTGCTGGTCGCGTCGAAGGCGTACGGCGTGGTCAGAAGTGCCGTGGTGCCCCGGCTGCTGCCGCCCCGGTTCTCCCTGGTGAAGGCCAATTCCCGGGTCACGCTCGGCGGGCTGCTGGCCACCGGTGTGGCGGCGCCCATCGGGGCGGGGCTCCAGGTGGTCGGACCGCGCTGGCCGCTGTACGGCGCGTTCGTGATCTTCATGCTCGGTACGTTCCTGTCGTTCACCCTGCCGCCGAAGGTCGACTCGGCCAAGGGCGAGGACACCGCGCTGCTCGCGGCCGACGAGTCGCATCTGCACGGGCCGCACCGGCGTCCCGTCAAGCGGCCGGGACTGCGGACGGTCGGCACCGCCGTGACGCACGCGCTGGGCGCCAACGCGGCGATCCGCTGCCTCGCCGGGTTCCTGATCTTCTTCCTCGCCTTTCTGCTGCGCGAGCATCCGATGACCGGCCAGAGCGCGGCGGTGTCGCTGGGGATGGTGGCGGTCGCGGCCGGCCTGGGCAACGCGTGCGGCACGGCCGTCGGGGCGTGGTTCAAGGCGCGGGCTCCGGAGCTGATCATCGTGACGGTCGTGGCGGTCGAGCTGGCCGTGGCGATCACCGCGGCGGTGTTCTTCGGCGCGGTCCTGGTGGCCTGTCTGGCGGCGGTCGCCGGGTTCGCGCAGGCGCTGGCCAAGCTGTCGCTGGACGCGCTGATCCAGCGCGACGTGCCGGAGCTGGTGCGCACATCGGCGTTCGCCCGCTCGGAGACACTGCTCCAGATGTCCTGGGTGATCGGCGGCGCGATCGGCATGGCGCTGCCGCTCAACGGCCCGCTCGGCCTGACGGTGGGCGCCGTCATCGTCGCCGCCGGCTGGCTCACCACCGTCCGGGGCCTGCTCGCGTCGGCCCGGCACGGCAGCTCCTCGCGCACCCGGGTCTCCTGACCGCGGAGCGGGCGATTCGGCGCCCCGTCCCGGTCCGCCGGGCGGGCGACGGGAGCCGCTGCCGGGCGAGTGGCCTAACGCACGGCACGCCCCGCACCCCACGTGGGGAGAGGGCCGGGCCTGCCCGATAGCCTTCGGCCATGACCACGATGCAATCCGTCCTGCGACGCCGCCGCGCCGTCGCCGCCGCCGGCGCCGTTTCCGCCGGACTGCTCGTCCTGTCGGCCTGCGACAAGCCGACACCGATCGCGACGATCACCGTCGGATCGGACTCGGTCAACTCCGAGGCCACCTGCTACAACGACGGCGCGGCCCTGAAGACCGAACAGCTGGCCGAGTGCCTGAAGGGCACCGACATCAAGTCCATCTCGGTCGACCCCGACGAGACCGTGCGATTCGGTGTGGACCCGGAGATCGCGGACAAGGGCTGGACGATCCTGATGAACGGTCAGCCGCTCACCGACGCCAGCAAGAAGACCTACCGCACCATCCCGGGCAGCGTGTTCTTCAACGCCCAGTACGGCGCCGAGGGCAACTCCACGCTGGTCTCCGTCCTGGAGGGCGACCAGCAGAGCGCCGTCGGCGTGTGGTCCTTCAAGCTGAAGAAGGACTCCTGACCACGTCCTCGCCCACCCGGATCCTCGTGGCCACCGCCGTCCCGGCCGAACGGGACGCGGTGGCCCGGGCGTTCCCGGAACCCGGCAGGGACGTACCGCTCCCCGGAGCCGTCGTGCACCGGCTCCCGGCCGGCCCCGACCTGCTCGCCGCCGGTGTGGGCCCCGCCTCGGCGGCCGCCGCCACCGCGGCCGCCCTCACCGCCGCCGCGCTGGCCGGCACCCCGTACGGCCTGGTCGTCTCCGCCGGCATCGCGGGCGGATTCGCGCCCGCGGCGCCCGTCGGCTCGCTCGTGGTCGCCGACGAGATCACCGCGGCCGATCTGGGCGCCGAGACCGCCGACGGCTTCCTGCCGGTCACGGAACTGGGCTTCGGCACCGTCACCCACCGTCCGCCGCCCGCGCTGGTCGGCGACGCCGCCGCCGCGGCGGGCGCCGCGGTCGGCCCGGTCCTCACCGTGTCGACGGTGACCGGCACCGCCGCCCGCGCGGCCGCCCTGCGCGCCCGCCATCCGCGGGCCCTGGCGGAGGCGATGGAGGGCTTCGGCGTCGCCGAGGCCGCCGCCGCGCACGGCACGCCCGTCCTGGAGGTGCGCGCGGTGTCCAACCCGGTCGGCCCCCGCGACCGCGCCGCCTGGCGGATCGGCGATGCGCTGACGGCACTCACCGGCGCTTTCGGGAAGCTCGCGCCCGTTCTGGAGAGTTGGAGACAGACATGAGCCCTGACACCCGGTCGCTGCGGATCGCGTACTCCCCCTGCCCGAACGACACCTTCGTCTTCGACGCCCTGGCGCACGGCCGGGTCCCCGGCGCCCCCGGGCTCGACGTGACCTTCGCGGACATCGACCTCACCAACGGCATGGCCGAGCGGGGCGAGTCGGACGTGCTGAAGGTGTCGTACGCGGTGCTGCCGTACGTCCTCGACGAGTACGCGCTGCTGCCGTGCGGCGGGGCGCTCGGGCGGGGCTGCGGGCCGCTGGTGCTCACCCGGGAGCCGGGCCTGGACCTGAAGGGCCGGACGGTCGCCGTGCCGAGCGAGCGGTCGACGGCGTATCTGCTGTTCCGGCTGTGGGCCGCGGACACCGTGCCGGGCGGGGTGGGCGACATCGTGGTCATGCCCTTCCACGAGATCATGCCCGCCGTGCGGGACGGCAGGGTGGACGCGGGCCTGGTGATCCACGAGGCCCGCTTCACGTATCAGAACTACGGGCTGCACAAGCTCGCGGACATGGGCGAGCACTGGGAGGACACCACCGGGCTGCCCATCCCGCTGGGGGCGATCATCGCCAAGCGGTCGCTGGGCGCCGAGACGCTGACGCGGCTGGCCGAGTCCGTTCGCACATCCGTACGGATGGCCTGGGACGACCCCGAGGTGTCCCGTCCCTATGTGCTGGAGCACGCGCAGGAGATGGACCCGGCCGTCGCCGACCAGCACATCGGGCTCTACGTCAACGAGTTCACCGCCGGTCTCGGCGCCGACGGCTACGCGGCGGTGCGCGGTCTGCTCACCCGCGCCGCGGCCGAGGGGCTGCTGCCGCCCCTCGGACCGGACGCGCTGGATTTCCCCTGAGCCGACTCACACGTCGAGCTGGTCGGCGACCGCGCGGAGCAGACCGGCGATCTGCTTTCCGGACGCCTTGTCCGGGTAACGGCCCTTCTCCAGCATCGGAGTGATGTTCTCCAGAAGCGTCGTCAGGTCCTGGACGATGGAGGCCAGCTCGTCCGGCTTCTTGCGCTGAGCGGCCGCGACCGAAGGCGTCGGGTCCAGGATGATGACCGAAAGCGCCTGGTCGCCGCGCTGTCCGGCGACAACTCCGAACTCCACGCGCTGACCCGGCTTGAGCGTCTCGACTCCGGCGGGGAGAACCGAGGAATGTACGAAGACGTCACCGCCGTCGTCACGGGAGAGAAAGCCGAAGCCCTTCTCACTGTTGAACCACTTGACCTTGCCGGTAGGCACGTCTGTCCTCGTCCTCGTACTCGTCGGAAAACTGCTTCTGAAACGGCTCTTGATAGCACTTGGGCGGGTCCGTCCATGACCCGCCGGTACCAAGGCTAATGGTCTTCAGGCCGGTGACAAGACGTCGCCCGGTTGTTCCTTCGCGCTGGGAACTACCCTGGTCCGGTGCGTGACAAAACCCAACCGAATTCCGCCGCGCCCGGTGACCGACTGATCCGCGCCGGTGCCGTCGTCTTCGTCGTCGGAGCCGTGGCCACTGTCGTCACGGTGGCCCCGCTGTTCCTCGGCACGACGCCATTTCCGACTTACATGTTCGTGCTGAGCATGCTCATGGGGGTCGGCTTCCTCATCGCCGGCGCCGGGGTGTTCCAGTCGATCGCCGCGGGCCGGAATCAGGCACGCGGGGCGTCGGCCGCCTCCGGCAGGCCGGGCGTCCCGGACGCGTCGAGGTAGGCGGACAGCCAGGCCGGGAACTCGCCGAGGCCGCCGAGCACGACGTCCGCGCCGGCCGCGCGCAGTTCGGCGGCGTCGCACGGACCCGTCGGTACCGTCACCGACAGCGCTCCGGCCGCACGGGCGCCGCGCACGTCGCCGGTGTGGTCGCCGACGTACACGGCCGCGCCGAACTCGCGCAGTGCTTCCGCCTTCGCCTCCGCCCACAGGTCGCCGACCACCGCGTCCGGCTCGAGACCGAGGTGGGCGAGGTGCAGCCTGGCGTTGGGCTCGTACTTGGCGGTGACGACGACCGCGCGCCCGCCGGCCGCCCGGACCGCCTGTATCGCCTCGTGCGCGCCGGGCATGGCGGGCGTCGCGGAGATGGCGATCGACGGGTACATGGCGCGGTACACATCGGCGACGGCGGGCACCTCCGCGGCCGGGAACCAGTGGCGCAGCTCCTCCTCCAGCGGCGGCCCGAGCCGCGTGATCGCCAGGTCGGCGTCGATGTACGTGCCGGTCCGCTCGGCCAGCGCCAGATAGCAGGCGCGGATCCCGGGGCGCGAGTCGATGAGCGTCATGTCGAGGTCGAAGCCGACGGTCGGCGGGCGAAGAGTCATATGGGCCATTCTGCCCAGCCCCGTCCACCGCCCCGGAAGGGGGGCGCCCCCGCCCCGGGAGGGGCCCGCCCTACCGCTCCTTCTGCGAGCGCCACACCAGGAACAGCGCCGACGCCACCGCCGCGCCGCGCAGCACCCAGGGCCAGGTCTCGGCGAGCGCGCCGTTCATCCCGCCGTCGGGCACGGGGCTGCCCCAGCGGCCGTCGGTCCGGCCCCACAGCCAGACGAAACCGGCGGTTACCGCCAGCGCGGGCAGACCCATGACCGCCCACTTCACCTCCGCCCTGGTCAGGCGGCGCGAGGCGTAGGCGATCAGCCAGCCGAGGGCGAGGGCGAGGAGGTTGCCGAGCACCGCGCCGGCGACCAGGAGGGCGGCGGCCAGGAGCAGCAGGGGGTTGCTCCAGGTGCCGGGGGACGGCAGCAGGCGGCGCCGGGCGGGCGCCTCCTCGGAAGCCGACTCCTCGGGGACCGGCCCGGCCGCCGGTTCGGGTTCGGGCTCGCGCGCGGTCTGCTTCGGCGGCGGCTTGAGCAGTTCCGGGATCTCCACCCCGCCGACGAACCCCGGCACGCTGTCGCCCACCCCGAAGGGGCTGCTGTCCACCCGCCACCAGTCGGGCTGCGCGGCGCTGTCCCCCAGCTCGTGCTGACCGGCGCGGTGCGGCGGGGCGGGGCCGTCGGCGGGTGCCGGGACGGGCGGTTCGGCCTTGCGGGGGCGCGGCAGGGAGCCGCGCGCGGTCTTCGGCTGCCGCGGTTCCGGGCGCCGCTCGCCGCGCTGCACCGGCAGGACGGCCGGCGGCGGCTCGGGCGCGGCTCCGGCCCCGCCCGCGGCGGCGACGACGTCGTCGGGGCTGCCCATGCGGGAGAGGATGCGGCGGACGGCGGCGGGACTGTCGACGACGGCCTTGGCGCGGCGCCGGTCGATCTCGTCGCGCAGTTGCGAGACCAGGCGCATCCGGGTGGCGGAGGAAAGCTGCTGCTGCTGGGCCACGTCACCGACGCGGCTCAGATACTCGTAGACGACCTTGTCGCTCTCGATCCCCACGCTGTCCCCTCCGGGGCGGGTGTGCCGGATTCCCCGTGGGACGACGGTAGCGCAGGCCCGCGGGGCGGGTGCGCGTCACGCACGGCTCGCACACCAGCGGGTACTCCCCTCCCGGCGATCGGCGCGACGCTCCCGTGGAATTCCCCCTCGATTGCCGGGCGGTCCGCGGATTCCCGTCGTTTTCCCCGATGCCCCTGATGCCTCCGGGGTCTCCGCGGTCTTCGGTGTCTCCGGTGTCTTCGGTGTCTTCGGTGTCTTCGGTGTCTTCGGTGTCTTCGGTGTCTTCGAATTCCCGCGACCGGAGGCACGGTTGCCGGAAGCTTGATGACGGCCGTGCGCCGGGTGGCCGGTGATGCCGGAATCCCCCCGCGAATTCATCCGGGGGCGGTCCCGGAAACGTTCCCTCCGCGCACCGGCCCCCGGCGCGGACGGCCGCACTCCCTGGCCGGGCCCGCCACCCGCTACCGTGGACCGGATGAGCAGCGACGAGAAGCCGGCCGCCCCACGGTCCCTCGCGGAGGCGCTCCGTGGGCGGGACGACGCCTCGCTGGCCGCGCTCCTGCGCAGCCGGCCCGATCTCATCACGCCCGTCCCCACCGACCTGACCCAGCTCGCCACCCGGGCCGGCACCCGCGCGTCCGTGGTCCGCGCCCTGGAACGGCTGGACCGGTTCGCGCTCCAGACGGCGGAGGCACTGGCGGTCGCGTCGGACCCGGCGACGTACGAGGAGTTGCTCGGGCTCCTGTCCGGCGACGAGGGGGACGCGCTGGTCGCCGCGGCGCTGCCGCGCGCGCTCGGCTCGCTGCGCGAACAGGCCCTCGTGTGGGGGGACGACGACCGGCTGCGGCTGGTGCGCACGGCCCGCGAACTGCTCACGCCGACCCCGCAGCACCCGTCGCCGACCGGACTGGGCCCGAGCGTCCAGGAGTCGACGGCGGGCATGTCGCCGGGCCGTATCCAGGAACTCGTCACGGCCGCCGGACTGCCGTCCACGCACGACTCGGTCTCCGCGGCCACCGCCCTGTCCGCCCTGTTCTCCGACCGGCGCCGGATGGCCGCGCTGCTCGCGGGTGCCCCGGCCGAGTCGCTGGAGGTGCTGGAGCGGCTCGTGTGGGGGCCGCCGTACGGGCAGGTCACGCCGGATCCGGCGCCCCGGCTGCGCTGGCTGCTCGACCGGGGGCTGCTGCTGCCGACCGCGCCCGGCACGGTCGTGCTGCCCCGCGAGGTGGCGCTGCACATGCGCGGCGGCCGTGCGCATCACGCCCCCGAGCCCGTGCCGCCGCCGGTGGAGGGCGCCACCGCGTACCGTCCACAGGTTGTGGACGCGACGGCGGCCGGGCAGGCGTACACCGCGCTGACGACGGTCGAGGAGCTGCTGAAGGACTGGGACGAGGGCGGGCCCGCGGTGCTGCGGGCCGGCGGGCTGAGCGTGCGCGACCTCAAGCGCACCGCCGTCGCGCTGGACGTGCCCGAGCCGGTCGCGGCGTTCTGGGTCGAGCTGGCGCACGCGGCGGGCCTGGTGGCGTCGGACGGCGAGGCGGACGAGCGGTACGCGGCGACCCCGGCGTACGACGAGTGGCTGGAGCAGCCGGCCGCCGAGCGCTGGACGCGGCTGGCGCGCGCCTGGCTGGCGGCGACCCGAACGGCCGGGCTGGTCGGCGGGCGGGACGCGAAGGACCGGTCGCTGGCGACGCTCGGCCCGGGTCTGGACCGCTCGGCCGCGCCGGAGGTACGGCACCGGGTGCTGGGCCTGCTCGCCGGGCTGCCCGAGGGGTCCGCGCCGACGGCGGGGTCGGTACTGGCCCGGCTGCGCTGGGAGCGGCCGCTGCGGGGCCGTGAGGGCCGGCGGGAGGCCGTAGCGGACAACGGCCGGAGCGCCGCCACCGAGGTCGCGCGCGAGGACGACCTGCGCACCCGGCTCGCCCAGTGGGCCCTGTCCGAGGCGGAACTGCTCGGCGTGACCGGCCGCGGAGCCCTGTCGGCGCACGGACGGGCACTGCTCGGGGCGCACGCTCCCGCGCACGAGCCGACCGACGACCCGCAGGGCCCCGGCGACAAACTCCCCGTCCACCACCGTCCGCCCACCCCGCCGGAGCCGCTGGCGCCCGCCGAGCAGTCCGCCGCCTGCGCCCTGGCCGCCCGGCTGCTGGCCCCGCTGCTGCCCGAACCACTGGACCACGTCCTGCTCCAGGCCGACCTCACGGCCGTCGCGCCGGGCCCCTTGCAGCGTCCGCTCGCCGACATGCTGGGCGTGCTCGCCGACGTGGAGTCGAAGGGCGGCGCGACGGTCTACCGCTTCACGCCCGGTTCCGTACGCCGGGCCCTGGACGCCGGCCGCAGCGCCTCCGACCTGCACGCCTTCCTCGACCGGCACTCGCGTACGCCGGTGCCGCAGCCACTGGCGTACCTGATCGATGACGTGGCCCGCCGGCACGGCCGGCTCCGGGTGGGCGCGGCCTCGGCGTATCTGCGCTGCGACGACGACGCGCTGCTCAACGAGATCCTCGCCGACCGCAGGGCCGCGGGCCTCGGGCTGCGCCGCCTCGCGCCCACCGTGCTGGCCGCGCAGACCGACCCGGCCGCGCTGCTGGAGGGGCTGCGCGCGATGGGTTTCGCGCCGGCCGCCGAGTCGGCCGAGGGCGACGTCCTGATCACTCGTGCGCATTCCCACCGCACCCCGCCGCGCAGCGCGCCCGAGCCGGTGCCGGACGGCCCGCCCGCCCCCGACGCGACCCTGCTCGCCGCCGCGATCCGCGCCATCCGGGCCGGTGACCTGGCCTCCACGGCCCCGCGCAAGGCGAGCGGCACGGCCACCCCGGTCACCGGCGGCGAACTGCCGCGCACCGGTTCGGCCGAGACCCTCGCCACCATGCAGGCCGCCGTGCTGACCGGCCAGGCCCTGTGGATCGGCTACGTCAACGCCGAGGGCGCCGCCAGCCAGCGGGTGATCGCGCCGGTGCGGGTCGAGGGCGGTTTCGTGACGGCGTACGACCACACCGCGGACGAGGTCCGCACCTACCCGCTGCACCGGATCACCGGGGTGGCGGAGCTGGCCGACGAGCAGACCTGAGAGCGGGGACCCGGCCACCGGACCGTGTCACCCGGTGGAGGGTAGGGCCGAATTCATGCACGCCACGCCGGACACTTCCCACCGATGAGGGAGCTTGCGGGCCGATCCGCATCCGGCCGCGGGACGCCGGGCAGCCACCGGATGTCCTGATCGAGTCCGGGCCGCCCGGAAAGGGTGGCTCGGGTCAGTGCAGTTGAAAGGAAGTGCGTCCTATGCGTGCAGCCCGTCGTCTCGCGGCCGTCCTGACCGCCACCGCCCTGATGATCGGTGCGTTCGCCGGCCAGGCCGCGGCGATCGGCATCGATGTGGCCGGCCTGGTCATCGAGACACCGCCCGTCTGACGGTCCGCGCACCCGATCGGGCCGGTCCCGGCGCCCCGGGGCCGGCCCGCCCCGACTCATCCGAAAGGCCCGCACCTCCCGATGCGTTCCAAACTCCCCGCCGGCGCCCACCGTGCCGTCGCCGTCTCGGCCGCCGCGCTCGTGACCGCCGCCGCGCTCGTCGCGGCGCTCGCGCCCGAGGCCTCCGCCGCCCCGGCCGCGCCGCTGCCGCTGCCGATCACCGCGGGCGGCGGCGAACCGCTCGTCAACGTCGACGGGCACGTCTTCGCCCAACCGCTGGTCAACAACATCAGCCTGCCCACTCCGAGGTAGCCCGGCGCGTCCGGTAGCTGTCTCCTTCGAGCCGCACGATCTCGGCGTGGTGGGCCAGCCGGTCCACCATCGCCGCGGCCGAGGGACCGCCGAACACCTCGTCCCACCTGTCCAGGGGGCGGTCGCTGGTCACGATCAGCGACCCGCGCTCGTAGCGGTGCGCCACCAGCCGGAAGAACAGCCGGGAGGTGTCGGCGTCGAAGGGGACGTAGCCGACCTCGTCGACGATCAGCAGCGCGCGGGCGTCGAGGGCGCCCAGTTCCTCGGTGAGCCGGCCCGCCGCCTGCGCCCCCGCCAGCCGGGCCGCCCAGCCGGCGGCCGTGTCGAAGAGCACCCGGTGCCCCGCCTGGCAGGCGCGCACCCCGAGCCCGACGGCCAGATGCGTCTTGCCGGTGCCGGGCGGCCCGACGAACACCGCGTTGGCGTGCGCCGTGACGAAGTCCGTCTTGCCGAGCCGGGCCACGGCCTCCCGGTCGAAGACCCGGGGGTGCTCGGCGTCGAAGTCCTCCAGCGCCTTGCGGGCCGGGAACCCGGCGGCCCGGATGCGCTCCTCGGCCCCGGTCTCGACGGCCGGCGGACCCGCCTGCGCCGGGATCGGCGCGAGGGGCCGCACCGGCTCCGGAACGTCCCGGTGCTCCTCGTGCCGGCCGCGCTCGGCCTGCGCGGCCATCGGACCCGACATGTAGGCGAGGATCGCCGCGGACACGATGAACGCCATGTGGATGACCGTGCCCCACAGCAGGGAGTGCCGCGCGGTGTGGTGCACGTCGACGAACATCTGGAGAAGATGGACGGAGGAGATGCCCACGATGGCGGTGGCCAGCTTCACCTTCAGTACGTTGGAGTTGACGTGGGACAGCCACTCCGGCTGATCACGGTGGCCCTGGAGACCGATGCGTGACACGAACGTCTCGTAGCCGCCGACGATCACCATGATCAGCAGGTTGGCGATCATGACGACGTCGACGAGCTTGAGCACGGCGAGCATGACGTAGGTCTCGGTCGCCGCTCCGGTCACGCACCGGAGGATTAAGGTCCACAGTTCGTTGAAGAATTTGTAGACGTACACCCCCTGCGCGGCCACCAGGCCGAAGTAGAGCGGGGCCTGGAGCCAGCGGGTGGCGAACAGGGCGTAGCCGAGGGTGGTGGTCGGCGGGGACGGGGCACGAGTGATGGCCTGCACGGTCGGCCATTCTTCGCAGCCGCGGCCGTACAGGTGAAACCGCTCCACTCCCAGGAATGAATAGACATCCTGTAGGACGGGACGTACGGCCCTTGGGCGGCCACGAACCGATCGGGCGACGATCAGGCACACTGGACGTTCGGCCGTACCGGCCGTACGGAAAGGGTGCCCGCGTGAATGGTCCGCTGATCGTCCAGTCCGACAAGACTCTGCTCCTGGAAGTCGACCACGAGCGTGCCGACGAATGCCGTCGGGCCATCGCGCCCTTCGCGGAGCTGGAGCGGGCGCCCGAGCACATCCACACCTACCGGGTGACACCGCTCGGCCTGTGGAACGCGCGCGCCGCCGGGCACGACGCGGAGCAGGTGGTGGACGCGCTGGTGCAGTTCAGCCGCTACCCCGTGCCGCACGCGCTGCTGGTCGACATCGCGGAGACGATGGACCGCTACGGCCGTCTGACGCTCTCCAAGCACCCCGCCCACGGCCTGGTGCTCACCACCACCGACCGGCCGGTGCTGGAGGAGGTGCTGCGCTCCAAGCGGATCGCCCCGCTGGTCGGCATCCGCATCGACCCCGACACCGTGGCCGTGCACCCCTCCGAGCGGGGACAGATCAAGCAGTCGCTGCTGAAGCTGGGCTGGCCGGCCGAGGACCTCGCCGGGTACGTCGACGGCGAGGCGCACCCGATCGAGCTGAACGAGGACGGCTGGGCGCTGCGGCCCTACCAGAAGCAGGCGGTGGAGAACTTCTGGCACGGCGGCTCCGGTGTCGTCGTGCTGCCCTGCGGCGCCGGCAAGACGCTGGTGGGCGCGGGTTCCATGGCGCAGGCGAAGTCGACGACGCTGATCCTCGTCACGAACACGGTCTCGGCCCGGCAGTGGAAGCACGAGCTGGTCAAACGGACCTCGCTGACCGAGGACGAGATCGGCGAGTACAGCGGTACGAAGAAGGAGATCCGGCCCGTCACGATCGCCACGTACCAGGTGCTGACGACCAGGCGGAAGGGTGTCTACCCGCACCTGGAGCTGTTCGACTCCCGCGACTGGGGCCTGATCGTCTACGACGAGGTGCACCTGCTGCCCGCGCCCGTCTTCAAGTTCACCGCGGACCTCCAGGCCCGGCGGCGGCTCGGCCTGACGGCCACGCTCGTCCGCGAGGACGGCCGCGAGTCGGACGTCTTCTCGCTCATCGGGCCGAAGCGGTTCGACGCGCCGTGGAAGGAGATCGAGGCGCAGGGGTACATCGCGCCCGCCGACTGCGTCGAGGTCCGGGTCAACCTCACCGACTCCGAGCGGCTGGCGTACGCCACCGCCGAGGCCGAGGAGAAGTACCGCTTCTGCGCGACGACCGACAGCAAGCGCAAGGTGACCGAGGCGCTGGTGCGGCGGTTCGCCGGGCAGCAGATCCTCGTCATCGGGCAGTACATCGACCAGCTCGACGAACTCGGCGAGCACCTGAACGCCCCGGTGATCAAGGGCGAGACCTCCAACGCCCAGCGCGAGAGGCTCTTCGACGCGTTCCGGGAGGGCGAGATCAGCGTGCTCGTGGTCTCCAAGGTCGCGAACTTCTCCATCGACCTGCCGGAGGCGACGGTCGCCATCCAGGTGTCGGGCACTTTCGGGTCCCGGCAGGAGGAGGCGCAGCGGCTGGGCCGCGTCCTGCGTCCCAAGGCCGACGGCCACCAGGCCCACTTCTACTCGGTGGTCGCCCGGGACACGATCGACCAGGACTTCGCCGCCCACCGGCAGCGGTTCCTCGCGGAACAGGGCTACGCCTACCGGATCATGGACGCGGACGAGTTGCTGGCGGAGAGCTGAGCAGGGGTCGCCGAGTGTGATCGGCCGGGGCGCGCCGCAATCCGGCCCCGTGGCCGCTCGGGGCGTACGTCACCTGCGGCGTACGCCCGCTTCCTCGCCGTACTCACCGAGGACGATCACGTCGAACGCGGCGCCCGCGAACACCCGGACGGCGCGCACGACATCGCCCAGGCGGTGCCGGTGGCTGCCGGTGACGGCGGTGGCACCGGACGGCCGGGCCGGAGCTGGACCGACGACTGCTGCACTCATGTCTCCATAGTCGGTTTTCGCACCCGGCCGCGGCATCGGTCTAGGGACCGAACCTGCGCGGCCGCCGAGTAGCCCTCCGGTCGGACCGCCTCCCCCGAGGAGGGACGGGTCACCCCCTAGGGGTGGGGCGCGGCCGGGCGTGGCGAGCCGGGCGCGGCCGGGCGTGGATATTCGTTGGCACCGGACGCCCCTCATTGCCTAAAATCGCCGGTCTTGCCCGCCTCCCTCGCGGAGTGCCGCCGTCCGGCCGGAAACCGGACGGCATCGACCGACCCCACACCCACGCAGGTCCCTCACGGAGGCACTCCCTTGTCCACGCCTGCCGACGACCCGCTCTCCCGCGAGCGGTCCCACCTCTCGGCGTCCCGAGCCGCGCTGCGCGCCATGCGCGAGGACGTCGAATCCCTGGACATCAGCGACGTCACCGCGAACTGGGTCAACGCCCAGATCCTGGAGCACCAGATCGGTGAGCGGATCAAGGCGCTCGCCGACCTCAGCGACACGCCGCTGTTCTTCGGCCGGCTCGACTACCTGCACGCGCCCGGTGCCGAACAGGCCGAGGGCGCCGAGGGGGAACGCTTCTACATCGGGCGCCGGCACGTGCACGACGCCGACGGCGACCCCATGGTGATCGACTGGCGCGCGCCGGTGTCGCAGCCGTTCTACCGGGCCTCCAAGAAGGACCCGCTGGACGTCGGGCTGCGCCGCCGGTTCGGCTACACCGGCGGGGACCTGACGGCCTACGAGGACGAGCACCTGTCCGACCCCGCCGAGGCGGCGAAGACCAGCAGGCTGCTCCAGCAGGAGATCGAGCGCCCCCGCGTCGGCCCGATGCGGGACATCGTGGCGACCATCCAGCCCGAGCAGGACGAGATCGTGCGGTCCGGGCTGGGCGGGACGGTGTGCGTGCAGGGCGGGCCCGGCACCGGGAAGACCGCGGTGGGCCTGCACCGGGTCGCCTACCTCCTCTACGCCCACCGTGAGCGGCTGGCCCGCACCGGCACCCTCGTCATCGGGCCGAACCGGTCCTTCCTGCACTACATCGAGCAGGTGCTGCCCGCGCTCGGCGAGTTGGCGGTGCGGCAGGCGACGGTCGACGACCTGGTGGCGCACGTCGAGGTGAAGGGCGCCGACGAGCCGGCCGCCGCCGTCGTCAAGGGTGACGCGCGGATGGCGCGCGTCCTGCACCGGGCGGTCTTCTCGCACGTGACGATGCCGGCGGAACCGGTCGTCGTGGTGCGCGGGTCGCGGCGCTGGCGGGTCGCGGCGTACGAACTGGAGGACATCGTCCGGGAGTTGCTGGACCGCGGCATCCGCTACGGCGCCGCCCGCGAGGCGCTGCCGCAGCGGATCGCGCATGCCGTGCTGGTGCAGATGGAACGGTCGGGCGAGGCCCCGGACGACCGGGTGCAGGACGCGGTGGCCCGCAACAGCGCGGTCAAGGCGGCCGTCAAGGCGATCTGGCCGCCGGTCGACCCGGCGAAGCTGGTGCTGCGGCTGCTGACCGACGCGGACTTCCTCGACGCGCAGGCAGAGGGCATCCTCACCGAGGAGGAGCGCAAGACGATCCTGTGGACGCGGCCGGTGCGGTCGGTGAGGTCCGCGAAGTGGTCGCCCGCGGACGCGGTGCTGATCGACGAGGCGACGGACCTGGTCCGGCGCACGCAGTCGCTCGGCCATGTCGTCCTCGACGAGGCGCAGGACCTCTCCCCGATGCAGTACCGCGCGGTCGGGCGCCGCTGCACCACGGGCTCAGCGACCGTCCTCGGCGACCTCGCACAGGGCACCACGCCCTGGGCCACCCGGAGTTGGCAGGAGGCGCTGGCCCATCTCGGTAAGGCGGACGCGGTGGTCGAGGAGCTGACGGCCGGTTTCCGCGTCCCGACGGACGTCATCACCTACGCCTCGCGCCTGCTGCCGCACATCGCGCCCGGTCTGACCCCGGTGGCGTCCGTCCGTGAGAACCCCGGGTCCTTCGAGGTCCGGCAGGTCACGGGCGACGCGGACGTGGTCGCGGAGTGCCTGCGGGCGCTGCGCAACGAGGGGTCGATCGGCCTGATCGCGGCGGACGCGCGCGTACCGGCCCTCGCGGACGCGCTGGCCGCGGCCGGACTCGGTCACCTGGGGCCGGGCGAGGAGACGACCCCGGAGACCCGCCTCACCCTGGTCCCCGCGTCCCTGGCCAAGGGCCTGGAGTACGACTACGTGGTCCTCGACGAGCCGCGCGCGGTGGTCGACGCCGAGCCCGACGAGCGCACCGGCCTGCGCCGCCTGTACGTCGCCCTGACCCGAGCGGTCTCAGGCCTGACGGTCACCCACACGACCCCGCTCCCACCCCAACTCGCCTGACCCGCCCGCCCGGTCCGCGGGCAGCCGTGCCGCCGGGGGCGGCACGGTGGGCGCGGGCGGCACCCCGTCGACGCCGGGCCGCGCACCCCACCGCCGCACGAGCGCCCACGGACCCGCACGGACCACGCACCCCCGCGCTCCCGGCACCGGCGCTCCCCGACCCCGTGCGGCCGACGCCCCGTCACACCCCGTCCAACACCGCCCGCCACTCAGCCACCGCTCCCACCGACACCGGACCTTCCCAGCCCCCCGGCCGGGCCGCCCCACCGATGTGGAACCCGTCGAGCCCGGCCGCCAGGAGCCGCGGCACATGCTCCAGCCGCAACCCCCCGCCCACCAGGATCCGCTGCTCGTACCCGGGCTCCCCCTGCCGCGCCGCCTCCGCGAGCAGCGTGGGGATCCCGTCGTCCACCCCGTCCGCCGACCCGGCCGTCAGATAGGTGTCCAGCCCGGACATCCCGTCGAGCGCCTTGCGCAGCGCGTCCCGGTCGGCCGCCCGGTCGATCGCCCGGTGGAAGGTCCACCGGCATCCGTCCAGCACGCCGGCCACCCGCTCCACGGCGTCCAGGTCCACCCCGCCGTCCGGGCCGAGGAACCCGAGCACGAACTCGTCGGCGCCCTGCTCGCGCAGACGAAGGGCGACGTCGACCAGCCGGTCGACCTCTCCGGCCGCGAACCCGTCCGCGAGCCGCAGCATCACGCGCAGCGGAATGTCGACGGCGGCCCGGATCGCGGCGAAGGTCCCGGCCGACGGGGTGAGCCCGTCGGCCGCCATGTCGGTGACCAGTTCGAGGCGGTCCGCGCCTCCGGCCTGGGCGGCGACCGCGTCCTCGGCGTCGAGGGCGATCACCTCCAGGACTGCACGCGTGCTCATAGGACCCCTTTCCTTGGGCGTCGCGCCCGGAAGCGGCTACAGGTCTAGTCCAATATCAGAGTACGCCGCGCAGGATCGAGGTACGAGACGACCACCGTCGGTTCAGGGCCGAAGCGACGCCCCGCAGTACACGTGTCCGCCGGTCAGCCGGTCAGCCGGTCAGCCGGTCAGCCGAAGATGTTCAGCTCGGCCGCCCGCGCTCCCGCCAGCTCGTATCCCGTGCCGTTCACCGGCCGCCCCGCGTACAGCCGCACCAGCGTCGCCGCGTCCCCGATGTAGCGCGCCGGGGTCCGCTCGCCGCTGAGGTCGCCGAACCTCAGCGGCTCGTCCGCCTCGTCCAGGTCGGCGTGCAGCGGCAGATGCCCGCGCTCGCGGGTGATCCGGACGAGGAGGTCGAGCGCGTACGGCTGCCCCTCCCCCTCGTACGCCCCCGGCGCCCCGAGCGCGTCGCGCACGTCGCCGGCGTGCACCCACTCCCCGAGCGCGACGCCGTCCAGCGCCCCGCCCGCGCCGGCGATGGCCGGGCCCGCCTCGGTCATCGCGCGTTCCAGCTCGTCGAGGACCCGCGCGACGGTCCAGTCGGCGCGCTCGGCGATGTCCCGGTCGTTCGCCTCGGGCGAGAAGACGCCCTCCTCGAACCGGCTCTCCACCACCCTCACCAGCACGGCCGAACAGTGCGCCAGCACATCCCGCACCGTCCACCCCGGACATGCCGCCGCGGGGACCGCGAAGTCCCCCTCCGGCCTTCCCCGCAGCAGCGGGATCAGCGCGTCCCGCTCCGTCACCAGCAGCCGACCCGGCAGCTCCGGATCCCGTGCCTCACCGTGCATGTCAGCAGTAGTCATCCGCCCACGCTAGGGCCCACCGTCGACGCGGGGCAGGGTCGCGTTCCGACGCGCGGGCCAGAATGACCCCATGGCCGACCCACACGCCCTGCGCGCCCGCTTCCTCCGTACCCTCGAAGCCGCCCGAGCCCCGGGGGACGGGCCCGATCCGGCCCCGTACGCGGACGACCTGATCGCCCGCTGGCAGGAGCCGCAGCGCCGCTACCACACCCTCTCCCATCTGACGGCGGTCCTGGACCACATCGACGTACTGGCCGAGTACGCCGACGATCCGGACGCCGTCCGGCTGGCCGCCTGGTTCCACGACGCGGTCTACCTGCCCGAACGCTCCGAGAACGAGGAGCGTTCGGCCCGGCTCGCCGAACGGGCGCTGACCGAGGCCGGGGTGTCCGCGGCGCGGACCGCCGAAGTGGCCCGGCTGGTCCGGCTCACCGTCACCCACGCCCCCGCCGACGACGACCGGGACGGCCGGGTGCTGTGCGACGCCGACCTCGCGATCCTCGCCGCGCCACCGTCGGAGTACGCCGTGTACACGGCCGCCGTGCGCGAGGAGTACCACTTCGTGCCGGTCGACGCCTTCCGTGACGGCCGGTCCGCCGTCCTGCGCCGACTGCTCGATCTGCCGCACCTGTTCCGCACCCCGCACGGCCGGTCCGCCTGGGAGGCGACGGCCCGCTACAACATCGCCTCCGAGCTGGAAATGCTGTCGCTGGGGGACCGTCCGTCGGCCTAGCCTGCCCCCATGGACATCACGGGCGGGGAACAGGTGGGCGACGCCGTGGCGAGCTGTGCGAGCGCGCTGCGGCCGGCGGTGGACCGGGACTGGGAGGGGGTCGCGGCGGGCGGCCTGGAGTGGAGCTGCCGCCGCACGGCCGAGCACATCGCCGGTGATCTCATCGCGTACGCGGGGCAGTTGGCGGGCCGGGTGCGGGACAGGTACGCGCCCTTCGAGATCGTCCTCGACGGCCCGGCGGGCGGCCCCGACGCGGCCGGCAACGCGGACGTCCTCGAAGTGATCGAGACGACCGGGGCGCTGCTCACCGCGGCGGCGCGCACCGCGCCCCGCTCCGCCCGCGCCTTCCACCCGTACCCGTTCCGCAGCGCGGACCGCGTCGGATTCGCCGCGATGGGCGTCGCCGAGGTGCTGCTGCACACGCACGACATCGCCGAAGGGCTCGGCCTGCCCTACGAAGCGCCCGCCCCGCTCGCCGAGTTCGTGCTGACCCGGATCTTCCCGCACGTCCAGCCCGGCCCCGACCACTGGCGCACCCTGCTGTGGGCCACCGGCCGCGGCGAGCTGCCCGGCCGGGCCCCGGTCACCGAGTGGCGCTGGAGCAACAACCTCGTCCTGCCCGCCGGGCGGCTCACCCTGGAGGGCGTGACCCCGGCCGCCGCCGCCGACCTCGCCGCGGACGGCGACGGCGGGTTCGCGTGGGCCGAGGGCGGCCCGTTCGAGGGCACGCGCGAGGCGGCGGGGATGACCGCGAAGGCGTACCAGGAGGGCGTGCACCGCCCCGAGTTCGGCCTGTTCGTACTGGTCCGCGCCGAGGACGACCGCGCGATAGGCGGCATGGGATTCCACGGCGCCCCCGACGAGGACGGCCGCGCGGAGATCGGCTACGACCTCACCGAGTCCGCCCGCGGCCACGGGTACGCCACCGAGGCGCTGCGCGCGCTGGCGGCGTGGGCCCTGGCCCGGCAGGACGTGACGTCCTTGTTCGCGACGGTCGACCGGGACAACGCGCCGTCGCGCGGGGTCGTCGAGCGGGCCGGTTTCCGGCGGGTCAGCGAGGAGGGCGAGGACGGCGCGCAGTTCGCCTACGAGCTGCGCTCCTGAGCACGCCGCTTGGGTCTGCGCAGCCCGGCACCGTGCAGCAGCCGCACCACCTCGCGGCTGCTGACCTCGACCGCCCCGGCGCTCACCGCGTCCGGGTAGCGGTGCGACGGAAGGTCGTAGTGGTCCCGCTCGAAGGCCCGCCGGGGCACGCCCAGCCCTTCGGCGAACGCGTGCAGCTCGTCGTAGGAGACGTCGCTGACCAGGTGGGACCACATGCGGCCGTGGCCCGGCCAGGTCGGCGGGTCGATGTAGACCGTCACGAGGCCGGTGCCCCGCCGCCGCACGACCCCAGCGAGCCGACCGCGGCCACCTTCACTCCCGCCTTGTGACACACCCAGTGCGGATCGGGGCCCAGCTCCGGCTCGATGTCCAGCGCGTGCGGGTCGCCGGAGCCGCACACCCGGCACAGGGGCCAGCGTCCGTACCGCTCCAGCAGCGCGTCCTGGACGTCCTGGGCGACCAGCCCGGCCACGTACGCGGCTCCCTCCGGCCACTGCTCCACCCACCAGCGCCGCTGGACGACGGACTCCTCGACCAGCGACACGACGTCCGCTTCCGCCACCCGGTCGGCGACCAGATCGGCGAGGACCAGGGCGCGGGCCGCGTGCAACGCCTGCTCCAGAGGACTGATGGGCTCCATGCACCCATTGTGCGCACTCTTGACCACGACACCGAGCCGAAAATATCTTTCACCTGTGACACGGGACGTGAAGGAAACTTTCCGCAAGACCGATGGAGCCCCCGGGCCCACGGGCGACAGGCCGCCGGCTCCGGCCGTCCTGGCCGCCAAAGTGCGTACGCTCGCGCCGTCGATGACCCGTTCCATGCAGCGGGTCGCCGAGACCGTGGCGGGCGATCCGGCGGGCTGCGCGGCCCTGACCGTCACCGGTCTCGCCGAACTCACCGGCACCAGTGAGGCGACGGTCGTGCGCACCGCCCGGCTGCTCGGCTACCCCGGCTACCGCGATCTGCGGCTCGCCCTCGCCGGACTCGCCGCCCAGCAGCAGTCCGGCCGCGCGCCCGCGATAACCACGGACATCGCGGTCGACGACCCGATCGCCGACGTCGTCGCCAAGCTCGCCTACGACGAGCAGCAGACCCTCGCCGACACCGCGGCCGGTCTCGACACCGCCCAGCTCGACGCCGCCGTCACCGCGCTCGCCGCCGCGGGCCGCACCGACGTGTACGGCGTCGGCGCGTCCGGCCTGGTCGCCCAGGACCTCACGCAGAAGCTGCTCCGCATCGGTCTCATCGCCCACGCGCACGGCGATCCGCACCTCGCCGTGACCAACGCCGTTCAGTTGCGCGCCGGTGACGTCGCCATCGCCATCACGCATTCCGGTTCCACCGGGGACGTCATCGAGCCGTTGCGCGTCGCCTTCGAGCGCGGGGCGACCACCGTGGCGATCACCGGCCGTCCGGACTCGCCGGTCACCCAGTACGCCGACCACGTGCTGACCACCTCCACGTCCCGGGAGAGCGAGCTGCGGCCGGCCGCCATGTCGTCCCGCACCAGCCAGCTGCTGGTGGTGGACTGCCTGTTCGTGGGGGTGGCGCAGCGGACGTACGAGTCCGCCGCGCCCGCGCTGGCCGCCTCGTACGAGGCGCTGGCCCACCGGCACCGCCCACGCGGTGGAACGCAGCGCTAGCCGGAGCCGTCCAGTCATTCGTCACACCCGAGGCAGCACACCGCACCCGAGGCAAGGCACCACACCCGAGGCAGCACGTCGCACCCGAGGCAGCACAGAGGAAAGAGCCGTCCCCTCATGACCTCCACATCCGATCCCCGTGAACTGCGAGCCGAGCTGGAGACGCTGACGACCGAGGCGTTCCGGCCGGAGCTGGCCGAGATCGACCGGCTGCCCACCCTGGAGATCGCCACGCTGATGAACGGCGAGGACGCCGGTGTGGCCGCCGCCGTCGCCGAGCGGCTGCCGCTGATCGCCGCGGCCATCGACGACATCGCGGCCCGTATGTCCCGCGGCGGCCGGCTCGTCTACGCCGGCGCCGGCACGGCGGGCCGCCTCGGTGTGCTCGACGCCTCCGAGTGCCCGCCCACCTTCAACACCGATCCGGCGCGGGTGGTGGGCCTGATCGCCGGCGGCCCGGACGCCATGGTCACCTCGGTGGAGGGCGCGGAGGACTCACGGGAACTGGCGCGGGCCGACCTGGACGCGCTGCGGCTGACGGCGGACGACACGGTGGTCGGCGTCTCCGCCTCGGGCCGCACCCCGTACGCGATCGGCGCCGTGGAACACGCCCGCGAGCAGGGCGCCCTGACCGTGGGCCTCTCGTGCAACGCGCACAGCGCGCTGGCCGCCGCCGCGGACCACGGCATCGAGGTCGTCGTCGGCCCCGAACTGCTCACCGGTTCCACCCGGCTGAAGGCGGGCACGGCCCAGAAGCTGGTGCTGAACATGCTCTCGACGATCACGATGATCCGCCTGGGCAAGACGTACGGGAACCTCATGGTCGACGTGCGCGCCTCGAACGAGAAGCTGCGGGCCCGCTCCCGGCGGATCGTCGCCCTGGCCACCGGCGCGCCCGACGAGGAGATCGAACGCGCCCTCACCTCGACCGACGGCGAGGTCAAGGCGGCCATCCTGGCCATCGCGGGTGGTGTGGACGGGGCGACGGCGGCCCGGCTGCTGGAGGACTCCGGCGGGCACCTGCGCGCCGCGCTCCGGGCAGCCGCCCGCTGAGCCGCGCCGGGTCCGGGCGAAACCCCGCGGGGAGCGCACCGGGGACCGACCGGACACCCGGCCGGTCCCCGTGACACCGTGGGGTTCATCCTGGACACCGAAGGCACCACGGACCCCGCCGAGTGACGAGATGACCATGAACCACGCACAGCTGAACGCCCTGGGCCGCGCCCTGCGGCTCGTCGGCGAGCACGGCGAGGCGCTGACCGCCGACACGCCGGACGCCCGGCTGCACGAGATCAGGGCCGATCTGCAACGCGCCCTGGACCTGCTGACGGACAGCGTCACCACGACCGCGCCCAGCACCCGGTGCGCCGAGCACCCGACCGGGCCGGTGGACGAGGGCGCCCCGGACCTGTGCCTGCTGTGCGAGACGCGGCGCCGCACGGCCCGCCGGGCGGAGTTCAACGGTCCGGCGGCGCAGTCCGCGCCCACCGCCTCCGCCCCCTCCCGCTACGGAGTGCGCGGCGAGCGCCCGCAGCCCCAGCAGCGCTGGCTGCCGGAGCTGTGGAACGGACAGGAGTGGCAGCTGTGCGGCACCCCGCGCCGGGACCGCCGCGAGGCCGAGCTGTATCTCGCGGCGGCGCGGCGCGGTTCACGGCCCGCGATGGCGTACCGCCTGGTGCACGAGTTCACCGACTACGAGGTGCTGCGCGTCTGGGGCACGCCCGTCCGCATCGACATCGAACCGATGGGCAACCTCTAGGCCGTACGGCCCGACGAGTTCGTACCCACCGTCGGCGGACCGCCGTGGCGGCCCTGTGCGGGCCCGGGGCCGGGCCCGCCCTACGCCCGGGCCGGGGCCGCCTCCGTCGGTTCCGAGCCCGCGGCCGGAGCCTGCGCCCCCGCCGCCGGAGTCCGGCGCGGGATGAACGCGGCGACGGCGAAGGCGAGCAGTGCCGCGCCCGCCCCGACCGCGAGGACGGTACGGAAACCGTCGCGCGAGGGCAGGTCGACGGAGCCCAGCCGGGTGGTCATCTGGGCCAGGACGACGCCCGCCACGGCGCTCGCGGTGGAGGTGCCGATGGACCGCATCAGGGTGTTGAGGCTGTTGGCCGCGGCGGTCTCGGAGGGGTCGACCGCGCTCATGATGAGCGCGGGCATCGAGCCGTAGGTGAAGCCGATACCGGCGCCGATGACGCACGAGACCAGGACGAAGTGCCAGACGGCGTCCATCAGCGCGATGTTCAGTCCGTAGCCGGCGGCCACGATCAGGGAACCGATCATCAGCGTGACCTTCGGGCCCTTGGCCCGTGACACGGCGGCCGAGACCGGCGCCGTCGCCATCATCACCAGGCCGGACGGGGCCATGACCAGGCCGGCGGCGAGCATCGACCGGCCGAGCCCGTAGCCGGTCGCCTCGGGCAGTTGCAGGATCTGCGGGATGACCAGGGACATCGCGAACATGGCGAAGCCGACGGCCACCGAGGCCAGGTTCGTCACCAGCACCTGGCGGCGGGCCGTGGCGCGCAGGTCCACCAGCGGCTCGCTCACCCGCAGCTCCCACCGGCCCCACACCAGCAGTACGACGACGGCCGCGGTGAACAGGCCGAGCGTGGTGCCGCTGCTCCAGCCCCAGTCGGCGCCCTTGGAGATCGCCAGCAGCAGGCAGACCAGCCCGACCGCCATACCGACGCCGCCCACCACGTCGAACCGTCCGCCGCTGCGGACCTTCGACTCGGGGACGAGGGCCAGGACGAGGACACCGGCCACGACTCCCATGCCGGCCGAGGTCCAGAAGAGGGCGTGCCAGTCGAAGTTGTCGGCGATGAGCGCGGCGGCCGGCAGGCCGAGGGCGCCGCCGACACCGAGGGAGGCACCCATCAGGGCGGTGGCGGAGCCGAGCCGTTCGGCGGGCAGTTCGTCGCGCATGATGCTGATGCCGAGCGGGATGACCCCGGAGGCCAGCCCCTGGAGGACCCGTCCGACGACCATCGGGGTCAGCGAGTCGCTGAGCGCGGCCGTGACCGATCCGGCGATCAGCATGACCACGCTGATCAGCAGCATCCGGCGCTTGCCGTACATGTCGCCCAGCCGTCCGGTCACGGGGGTGGCGACGGCGGCGGCGAGCAGTGTGGCGGTGACCGCCCAGGCGGTGTCCGACGACGGGGCGTCGAGCAGCCGGGGCAGTTCCGGGACGATCGGGATCACCAGCGTCTGCATCAGCGAGACGACGATTCCGGCGAACGCGAGCACCGCCACCACGGCGTTCGAGCTCGGTGGGGCCGCCCCACCGGTCTCGGCGGGTCGGGCAGTGGGGTGGGACATGCGGGCCTCCGTCGTACGCAAAGTGCTTGACTTAGGCAACCTTAAACAGATTACTTGACTTACTCAAGAAATCCGGGTCAAGGCCGGTCAAAGAAAGGGCGGCCCCGGCGCCGTTCGCCGGGACCGCCCTTCCGCCACCTGCTCGGCGTCAGCTCAGGGACGACAGCGACGCCGGATCGTACGGCGCCAGCTCCTCCAGCCGGCCGGCCAGCACCTTCTGCGCCCACCGCGGGTCCTGGAGCAGCGCACGGCCGACGGCGACCAGGTCGAACTCGCCGCGCTCCAGGCGGTCCAGCAGGTTGCCGAGGCTGCCCACCCCGGCGCCCTCGCCCTGGAACGCCTTGAGGAACTCGCCGTCCAGGCCGACCGACCCGACCGTGACGGCGGGCAGACCCGTCAGCTTCTTCGTCCAGCCGGCCAGGTTCAGGTCGGAGCCGTCGAACTCCGGCAGCCAGTATCGGCGCGTGGACGCGTGGAAGGCGTCCACTCCGGCCGTCACGAGCGGGGCGAGGACCGCCTCCAGCTCCTGCGGGGTCCCGGCGAGCCGCGCGTCGTAGGCGCCCTGCTTCCACTGGGAGTAGCGGAAGAGGACCGGGAAGCCGGGCGATACGGTCTCGCGGACCGCGGCCACGATCTCCGCCGCGAACTTCGTACGGGCCACCGGGTCGCCGCCGTAGGAGTCGGTACGGCGGTTGGTGCCGGCCCACAGGAACTGGTCGATCAAGTAGCCGTGGGCGCCGTGCAGTTCGACACCGTCGAAGCCGATCCGCTCCGCCGCGGCGGCGGCCTCGGCGAAGGCGGCGACCACGTCGTCCAGGTCCCGCTGGGTCATCACCCGGCCGCCGCCCTCCGTGCCGTCCGGCCGCAGCCCGGACGGGCCGACCGCCGGCGCCTCGGGGAACGGCGGCCTGCCCGCGTTGCGCGCCATGCCGATGTGCCACAGCTGCGGCAC
Source organism: Streptomyces cadmiisoli (assembly GCF_003261055.1). Taxonomy (NCBI): domain Bacteria; kingdom Bacillati; phylum Actinomycetota; class Actinomycetes; order Kitasatosporales; family Streptomycetaceae; genus Streptomyces; species Streptomyces cadmiisoli. The sequence continues at coordinate 4,997,593 of NZ_CP030073.1, read as the reverse complement.
GATCCGGCCGCCCGCCGCATGCACCTCCTCGGCCACCTTCGCCCAGCCCGCCAGCTGCTCCGCCCCGTGGAACCGCGGCACGCGATCGCTCTCACCGGCCGAGTCGTGGCCCACGTACGTGCCCTCGGTGACGATCAGTCCGACACCGGCGGCGGCCCGGCGGACGTAGTACGACGCCACGTCCGCACCCGGGACGCCGCCCGGCGAGAACCGGCGGGTCATCGGCGCCATCACGATGCGGTTGGGGACGGTCAGGCCGTTGATCGAAAACGGCGCGGACAGCAGCCGGGCCGCGCGGGAGTCGGTGGCGGTGAGGGTCACGTGGGAGTCTCCTTGGGGTACCGGACGGTATGTGCGCGCGCATCGATCGCGTCTCTCCGACAACTCCCCGGCGCCGCAAGGGCATTCCGGCGGCCGGGCCCGCCCGGATGTGATCCCGGTGACAGCGCGACGGGGCCGCGCGCTCACCGGCCCGGTCGTCTCACAGTGAACTGCCCGCGGTGAGCAGGTCGTCCAGCCCCGCGCGGCGGAAGAACTCCGCGCGGACGCGGTCGGCGACCACGGAGACGATCTCGCTGCCGTCCCGGGCGGGGTCCACATGGGTGCGCAGCGGCCGGCTCCCCGCGGGCAGGTCCACCAGCCGTACCACCGCCTCGGCGACCTGTGCCACGTCCGCGTCCGGCGGGACGAGCGCGGCCAGCCGCTGGTCCAGGCCGGCCATCAGCGCGCCGTAGCGCTCGTCGTAGGCGGCCGAGCGCTCCGTGTCCGCGGGCGCGCCCGCGTGCAGGAAGTGGTTCGTGCCGGAGGTGAAGGCGCCGGGGACGACGATGGCGGTGTCGATGCCGAACCGCACGACCTCGGCGGCGTAGCTGACGGCGAGCGCGTCCATGGCGGCCTTGGCCGCGAAGTACGGGCCGAGGAAGGGCGGGCAGCCGCCGCGGGTGCTGGAGCTGCCGATCCACATCAGCAACCCGTCGCCCCGGTCGCGCAGATGGGGCAGCGCGGCGCGGTTGACGCGCTGGGCGCCGAGCACGTTGACGTCGTACAGCTGTGCCAGTTGGTCGGGGGTGAAGGCCTCGGCGGGGCCGGTGACCATGTGCCCGGCGTTGTGGACGACCGCGTCCAGCCGGCCGTGGGCGGACAGGACGTGCGCGACCGCCGCGTCGGCGGAGTCCTGCGAGGTGACGTCGAGTTCCACGGCGTGCAGGTCGACGCCGTGGTCGGCGGCGTAGCGGCGCAGGTCGGCGACCGCCGGCGCGTTGCGGCCGGCCGTCTGCCGGATCCCCGCAAAGACGGTGTGCCCGGCGTCGGCGAGCGCGCGCACGGTCAGCGCGCCGAAGCCGCTGGAACCGCCGGTCAGCAGGATGGTCCGGGGTGTCCGGGTGAGCATGGGGTGTCCTCGGGGGTGGAAGGAAGGGAAGGGCCTCGCCCCAGGGAGATCGGCGGGGCCCCGGGAAGATCGGCGGTCAGGCGGGCAGCGGCGCCGGGCGGGGTCAGATGATGCCGCCGTTGGCGCGGACGACCTGGCCGTTGACCCAGTGGCCGGCCGGGGAGGCGAGGAAGGCGACCACCTCGGCGATGTCCTGCGGGGTGCCGAGGCGCTCCAGCGGGGGCTGGGACGCGAGGCGGGCGATGGTCTCCTCGTCCTTGCCGTCCAGGAACAGCTCGGTGGCGGTGGGCCCGGGGGCCACGGCGTTGGCCGTGACGTTCCGGCCGCGCAGCTCACGGGCGAGAATCAGCGTCAGCGCCTCGACCGCGCCCTTGCTCGCGGTGTAGGCGCCGTAGCCGGGGAAGGCCAGGCCCACCACGGAGGTGGAGAAGGCGATGAAGGCGCCGCCCTCGCGGATCCGGCGCGCGGCCTGCTGGGCGATCACGAACCCGCCGCGGATGTTGGTGCGGTGCATCGCGTCCAGCTCCGCCAGATCCGTGTCGACGACCGACGCCAGATGCATGCGTCCGGCCGCGTTCACCACCACGTCGACGCCGCCGAACTCGGCCTGCGCGACGTCGAACAGCGCGGACGCCTGCTCCTCGTCGGCCACGTCCGCGCGGACCGCGACGGCCCGGCCACCGGCCGCGGTGACCTGCTCGACGGCCTGCTCGGCCGCCTCGCGGTTGCCCGCGTAGCCGACGACCACGGCGAAACCGTCGGCCGCCAGCCGCCGCACCGTCTCACGGCCGATGCCGCGCGAGCCGCCGGTGACGACGGCGACGCGGGTCGGCGCGGTCTCCTGGGCCGCCGTAGAAGAGGCGGAGGCCGGAGAAGCCGGAGAAGAGGAAGTCGACGGGGACCACGCGGATTCCTGGGAAGACATGGAGGCTCCTGGGGAAGCGGGGTCCTCCGGGGCCGCGGCTCCGGAGGACATGGCTGGGGGCGTCGCCGTCGGCGGCGCCCTCTCGGTGCCTCCAGCCTGGTCCGGCGCTCCGGCGCCGACCAGGGCTGTGCTCACCCGGGGGTCGGCGTCCCCTGGTTCGGCGCACGGGTGGCGCGCGACCATGGGATGCGTGAACCATTCCGAATTCGCCGCGTTCCTGAAGTCGCGACGCGACCGCATACGCCCGTCCGAGGTCGGCCTGCCCACCGGCCCCCGGCGCCGGGTGTCCGGGCTGCGGCGCGAGGAGGTCGCGCAGCTCGCCGGACTGTCCGCCGACTACTACACCGAGCTGGAACGCGGACGCGGTGCCCAGCCCTCCGCCCAGGTGCTGGCCGCCCTCGCCCGTGCGCTGCGGCTGAACGGCGACGCGCGCGACCATCTGTTCCACCTCGCGGACCGGCCGGTCCCGCCGGCCCACGGCACGGCCGCGCACGTCCAGCCCGCCCTGCTCGGCCTGCTGGACCGGCTCACCACCACCCCCGCGCAGGTCATCACCGATCTGCACGAGACGCTGGTCCAGAATCCGCTGGCGGCGGCCCTCCTCGGCCGGCCCACGGCGGAGCGCGGCCCCGGGGCGAGCCTGGTCTACCGCTGGTTCACCGACCCCGCGGCCCGGGCCGTCTACCCGGCCGAGGACCACCCCCACCACTCCCGGGTCTTCGTCGCCGATCTGCAGGCCGTCGCCGCCCGGCGCGGCCGGGACACCGCGGTGAACCGCATGGTGGGCGAACTGCGGCGGCGCAGCGAGGAGTTCGCCGGGCTGTGGGACGCCCATGACGTCGGTCTGCGGCGGACCGACCACAAACGCATCGTGCACCCGGCGCTGGGCGTCATCGAGCTGGACTGCCATGTCCTGCTCAGCGAGGACGGCTGCCAGCGCCTGCTGTGGTTCAGCGCCCCGCCCGGCACCGAGGGCGCCGCCCAGCTGGAGCTGCTGTCCGTCATCGGCACCCAGGACATGCCGAGCGCCGGCGGAATCGGCGGGTGAACGCCCGAGGGCGGCACCCCCTGCCGGGAGTGCCGCCCTCGGATCGAAGGACGGTTGATCGACCGGGGTCGATCAGAAGTCCATGTCACCGCCCGGCATGCCGCCGCCGGCGGGCGCGGCGGCCTTCTCCGGCTTGTCGGCGATGACGGCCTCGGTGGTCAGGAACAGCGCGGCGATGGAGGCGGCGTTCTGCAGCGCGGAACGGGTCACCTTCGCCGGGTCGATGATGCCTTCCTTGACCAGGTCGACGTACTCGCCGGTCGCGGCGTTCAGGCCGTGGCCCGGGGTCAGGTTGCGCACCTTCTCCACCACGACGCCGCCCTCGAGGCCGGCGTTGACGGCGATCTGCTTCAGCGGGGCCTCCAGGGCCAGCTTCACAGCGGCGGCACCGGTGGCCTCGTCGCCCTCAAGCTCGAGCTTCTCGAAGACCTGGGAGGCCTGGAGCAGGGCCACGCCACCACCGGCGACGATGCCCTCCTCGACGGCCGCCTTCGCGTTGCGGACGGCGTCCTCGATGCGGTGCTTGCGCTCCTTGAGCTCGACCTCGGTGGCGGCACCGGCCTTGATGACGGCCACGCCGCCGGCCAGCTTCGCCAGACGCTCCTGGAGCTTCTCGCGGTCGTAGTCCGAGTCGCTGTTCTCGATCTCGGCACGGATCTGGTTGACCCGGCCCGCGACCTGGTCGGCGGAGCCGGCGCCGTCGACGATGGTGGTCTCGTCCTTGGTGATGACGACCTTGCGGGCGCGGCCCAGGAGGTCCAGGGTCGCGTTCTCCAGCTTGAGGCCGACCTCCTCGGAGATGACCTCGCCGCCCGTGAGGATGGCGATGTCGCCGAGCATGGCCTTGCGGCGGTCGCCGAAGCCCGGGGCCTTGACCGCGACGGACCGGAAGGTGCCGCGGATCTTGTTGACGACCAGGGTCGACAGGGCCTCGCCCTCGACGTCCTCGGCGATGATCAGCAGCGGCTTGCCCGACTGCATGACCTTCTCCAGGAGCGGGAGCAGGTCCTTGACGTTGGAGATCTTGGAGTTCGCGATGAGGATGTAGGGGTCCTCCAGCGACGCCTCCATGCGCTCCATGTCGGTGGCGAAGTAGGCGGAGATGTAGCCCTTGTCGAAGCGCATGCCCTCGGTGAGCTCGAGCTCGAGCCCGAAGGTCTGCGACTCCTCGACGGTGATGACGCCTTCCTTGCCGACCTTGTCCATCGCCTCGGCGATGAGCTCGCCGATCTGGGTGTCGGCGGCGGAGATGGAGGCCGTGGAGGCGATCTGCTCCTTGGTCTCGACCTCCTTGGCCTGGTCGAGCAGGGCACCGGAGACGGCCTCGACGGCCTTCTCGATACCGCGCTTGAGGGCCATCGGGTTGGCACCGGCGGCTACGTTGCGCAGGCCCTCCTTGACCAGGGCCTGGGCGAGAACGGTCGCGGTGGTCGTACCGTCACCGGCGACGTCGTCCGTCTTCTTGGCGACTTCCTTGACCAGCTCTGCGCCGATCTTCTCGTACGGGTCCTCGAGCTCGATCTCCTTGGCGATGGACACGCCGTCGTTGGTGATCGTGGGGGCGCCCCACTTCTTCTCGAGGACGACGTTGCGGCCCTTGGGGCCGAGCGTCACCTTGACGGCGTCCGCGAGCTGGTTCATGCCGCGCTCGAGGCCGCGCCGCGCCTCCTCGTCGAACGCGATGATCTTGGCCATGTGAAGTGGTCCTCCCGGACTGGGGTGGATTGCTCCGGACCGCGCTGGCGCCCGCGACGGACGGCTCGCCTGCCTCGTGGTTCCTTGCCCCACCCGGCTTGCGGCCTCACCGACCCGGTCCTTCGTTGTCACTCTCACCTTCAGAGTGCTAACGCCAATGATTAGCACTCGACCATGCCGAGTGCAAGGTGCGCCCGCGAAGCGGGCTCGTTCAGGGGTGGTGGTCGGGTGACGGGAGAGCGCAGGGCGCGCCCGCGAGGCGGGCTCGTCGAGGGGTGGTGGCCGGGTGACGGGCGGGCGCGCGGCGCGGCGGGGAGACGGCCGGCCGACGCGGGGCGCGGGCGCGGTGCGGGCACACCGAAGGGCCCGCACCCTGCGGGGGTGCGGGCCCTTCGAACAAGACGTCACATACGGTGGTCGCGCGCTTAGGCGGTGACACGAACCATGTCGGCCTGCGGGCCCTTCTGGCCCTGCGAGATCTCGAACTCGACGCGCTGACCCTCCTCGAGGGTCCGGTACCCGTCCATCTGGATCGCGCTGTAGTGGACGAACACGTCCGCACCACCGTCGACCGCGATGAAGCCGTACCCCTTCTCCGCGTTGAACCACTTGACGGTGCCCTGAGCCATGCCTAACTCCCCTATTACTGGCCCTTGCACAGATCCACACTTCGCGGATCCGGGTCAGACCTCACCCCCCATTGGCGTGGGGGCGTGCGCCGGAACGCGTCGACCGCGGCTGAATGTATCTGTCCAACTGCCGTCTGCAACAGGTCAATCGGACGAGAAATCCGGGCAGCAACGGTCGGGAATTTACGGAGAATTCGCCCGAATTCAGGGCAAGTCGGGCCATACAAAAGGAACGAAAGACGCAAATGAGCCAGATACTTTGGCTACTTCTTGTCGCACTCGAAGCCGGAACTCATATGCGTCCGTCACACGGCGCGCGGGGCGTTCCCCAACTCTACCGCGCTCAATCCCACTGAATTGCCCCCTCCGCTTCTCTCACGGAGGGGGCAATTCAATGAACAATGCGTAACCGGCTTTACTCACGGTAACGCGAGAGCCGTTCAGCCGCCCGCGACCGCCGGGATGATGGACACGCCGGCGCCGTCCGGGGTGGCCGTCTCCAGGCCCTGCTCGAAGCGCACGTCGTCGTCGTTGACGTACACGTTGACGAAACGGCGCAGCTTGCCCTGGTCGTCCAGGACCCGGGCGGCGATCCCGGTGTGGTTCTTCTCCAGGTCGGCGATGACCTCGCCGAGGGTCGCGCCCTGGGCGGCGACCTCGGCCCGGCCGCCCGTGTAGGTGCGCAGGATGGTGGGGATGCGAACGGTGACGCTCATGGACTTGACCTCCGGTCAGGTGGAGCGCCCCCGAAGGGGCGCGGGGCACTGCGCGACCGGCCCCACCCGGTCCGCAGACGGACAACGACCTCTGGAACAGCCTGTGGACCGACCCCTGGGCCGGCCCCCGGACCGGTCCCGAGAAACCTCGGGGCCGGTCTCCGGAACGGCCTCTCAGACGAGACCGGCTTCCCTGAACGACTCCAGGCTGGGGCGGATCGTCGCGGTGAGCCCGGTGCCGGCCACCGCGTCCAGCGTCTTCAGACCGTCGCCGGTGTTCAGCACGACGGTGGTCAGCGACGGGTCGAGCACACCGGCCTCGATCAGCTTCTTCGTGACGCCGACGGTCACCCCGCCCGCGGTCTCCGCGAAGATTCCCTCGGTGCGCGCGAGCAGCTTGATCGCGGTCACGATCTGCTCGTCCGTCACGTCCTCCACGCCGCCGCCCGTGCGCCGGGCGATGTCGAGGACGTACGGCCCGTCGGCCGGGTTGCCGATGGCCAGCGACTTGGCGATGGTGTCCGGCTTCTGCGGCCGGACCACGTCGTGTCCGGCCTTGTAGGCGGTGGACACCGGCGAGCAGCCGGCGGCCTGCGCGCCGAAGATCCTGTACGGCCGGTCCTCGACCAGACCGAGCTCGATCAGCTCCTGGAGACCCTTGTCGATCTTCGTGAGCTGGGAGCCGGAGGCGATCGGGACCACCAGCTGGTCGGGCAGCCGCCAGCCGAGCTGCTCGCAGATCTCGTACGCGAGGGTCTTGGAGCCCTCCGCGTAGTACGGCCGCAGGTTGACGTTGACGAAGCCCCAGCCCTCGCCCGCCGGGTCCCCGATCAGCTCGGAGCAGAAGCGGTTCACGTCGTCGTAGTTGCCCTCGATGCCGACGAGTTCGCCGCCGTAGACCGCGGCCATGACGACCTTGCCCTGCTCCAGGTCGTGCGGGATGAACACACAGGAGCGCAGGCCGGCGCGGGCGGCCGCGGCGCCGACGGCGCCGGCCAGGTTGCCGGTGGAGGAGCAGGACAGGGTGGTGAAGCCGAAGGCGCGGGCGGCCTCCAGGGCCTGCGCGACCACCCGGTCCTTGAAGGAGTGGGTCGGGTTGCCGGAGTCGTCCTTGACGTACAGCCCGCCGGTGACGCCGAGTTCACGGGCGAGGTTGTCGGCCTTGACGAGCTGGGTCCAGCCCGGGTTCAGGTTCGGCTTGCCGGCCACGTCGGCGGGGACGGGCAGCAGCGGCGCGTACCGCCAGATGTTCGCGGGGCCCGCTTCGATGCGCCGGCGGAGCTCCTCCGTGTCGTACCCGGAGAAGTCGTACGCGATCTCCAGCGGGCCGAAACACTCCTCGCACGCGAAGACCGGGCCGAGGGGTACGCGGTGACCGCATTCACGACAGGAAAGCGCGGCGGCCGGGCCGAGGTCGACGGTGGATTCACTCGCGCTTGCAACAGTCTGCACAGCCATGGAGGCGAGGCCCTTTCTCCTCATCTTCCTCACGACGCATTTCGCCGCGAGACGGAATTGGCACCTTCCCTAGCCGGGAGCCTCGCGGAGACGATCAGTGCTGACCGACGGTGTCTACGAGAACCGACTGGAGGGTTGCCGGGGCTTCATCGGGCCGTTTCCCTCTGCCCCTCTGGATGAGCTGTATGTGGTTGTCGGCGCGGACAACCCCCGACATGCGATGGTCATCAGCGTTGTTCAAGACTGTAACCGAAGGCCAGGACAGTTGAGATAGCCGTCCGAACCGCGAGATGGATCACACCCGATCACCTCACTCGCCGAGAGAACGCAGAGGAGCCGCAGACTGTGCTGGAAGAAGTCGAGCGCTGGCTGAACACTCGCTCCTGGTCCGTGACCGATCGCCCGCTCCACAGAATCCTGGCCGCGAAACGCACGACGGGCCAGTCGGTCAGTGTCGTGCTGCCCGCGCTCAACGAGGAGGAGACCGTCGGCGACATAGTCGCCGTGATCCGTCACGACCTGATGCTCCAGGTCCCGCTGGTCGACGAGATCGTCGTCGTCGACTCGGGGTCCACCGACCGCACCTCCGAGGTGGCCGCCGCGGCGGGCGCCCGGGTCGTCCACCGCGACGACATCCTGCCGCGCCTGCCGGCCGTGCCCGGCAAGGGCGAGGTCCTGTGGCGCTCGCTGCTCGTCACGCGCGGCGACATCGTCTGCTTCATCGACGCGGACCTGAGGGAGTTCTCCTCGGACTTTGTGTCGGGCATCGTCGGGCCGCTGCTCACCGACCCGGAGGTCGACCTCGTCAAGGGGATGTACGACCGTCCGCTCGGCGGCGAGGCCGGGCAGGGCGGCCGGGTCACCGAGCTGATGGCCCGCCCGCTGCTCAACATGCACTGGCCGCAGCTGGCCGGTTTCGTCCAGCCGCTCGGCGGCGAGTACGCGGCCCGCCGTTCCCTGCTGGAGCAGCTGCCGTTCCCCGTCGGCTACGGCGTGGAACTGGGCATGCTGGTGGACTCGCTGCACCTGGTCGGCCTCGACGCGCTCGCGCAGGTCGACGTCGGGGAGCGCAGGCACCGCCACCAGGACGGGCAGGCGCTCGGCCGGATGGCGGCGGCGATCTACCGCACGGCCCAGCTGAGGCTGGCCCGGGGCCATCTGATCCGCCCCTCGCTGACCCAGTTCGAACGGGTGGAGGACGGGTTCGAGCCCCGCACGTTCTCGGTGGACACCGAGGAACGGCCGCCGATGGTGGAGATCGCCGAGTACGCGGCCCGAAAGGTGGCATGAGGGTCGTATACGACCCGCCGAGGGCGTGAACCGCACGTTTGCGCGGATCCCGCGCGGGCTAGGTTGAGGCGTATGGCTTCAACCTACGGCGCCGCGCAGGTACTGGTGGCCTCCAACCGCGGCCCCGTCTCGTACGAGGTGCTCGAGGACGGCTCGCTGCACGCCCGGCGCGGCGGCGGCGGGCTGGTCTCCGGGCTGTCGGCCATCGGGCCGGACGCGGGCGCCCTGTGGGTGTGCTCGGCGCTGGGCGACGGCGACCGCGAGGCGGTGCGGCGCGGGGCCGGCGAGTCCGGGGTGCGCATGCTGGACATCCCGGCCGACGTGCACGCGGACGCCTACAACGGCATCGCGAACTCGGTGCTGTGGTTCGTCCACCACATGCTGTACCAGACGCCGCTGGAGCCGGTCTTCGACGCGGAGTTCCGGCGGCAGTGGGCGTCCTACGAGACGTACAACCGCGCCTTCGCCGAGGCTCTGGCCGAGGAGGCGGCCGAGGGCGCCGCCGTGCTGGTGCAGGACTACCACCTCACCCTGGTCCCGGGCATGCTGCGCGAACTGCGCCCCGATGTGCGCATCAGCCACTTCTCGCACACCCCGTGGGCGCCGCCGGAGTACTTCCGGATGCTGCCGGACGACATCGCCGCGCGGGTGCTGCGCGGAATGCTGGGCGCGGACCGGCTCGGCTTCCTCACCCACCGCTGGGCCGAGGCGTTCACCGCGTGCTGCGAGCAGTTCGCGGGGGGCCTCGGGGACACCGCGGTCGGGGTGCACGGGCTCGGCGCGGACGCCGACTTCCTGCGCCGCCGGTCGCACGAGTCCGACGTGGACGAACGGCTGACGGCGCTGCGGGCGGAGATCGGCGAGGGCCGCAGGACGATCGTCCGGGTGGACCGGACCGAACTGTCGAAGAACATCGTGCGGGGCCTGCTGGCCTACCGCCGGCTGCTCGACGACCGCCCCGAGTGGCGCGAACGCGTGGTGCACGTGGCCTTCGCCTACCCGTCCCGGCAGGACCTCGCGGTCTACCGGGACTACACGGCCGAGGTGCGGCGGCTGGCCGGCGAGATCAACGAGCGGTACGGCACGCCGGGCTGGACGCCGGTCGTGCTGCACGTCAAGGACGACTTCGCGCGCTCGTTGGCGGCCTACCGGCTGGCGGACGTGGCGCTGGTCAACCCCATCCGGGACGGTATGAACCTCGTCGCCAAGGAGGTGCCGGTCGTCTCCGACGAGGGGTGCGTCCTGGTGCTGTCGCGGGAGGCGGGCGCGTACGAGGAACTGGGCGAGGACGCCGTCGGGGTGAACCCCTACGACGTGGTCGGCACCGCCGACGCGCTGCACCGAGCGCTGACCCTGCCGCCGGGCGAGCGGATGGAGCGCACGAAGCGGCTGGCCGCGGCGGCCACCGCGCTGCCGCCGGCGCAGTGGTTCCTGGACCAGCTGACCGCCCTCACCGGCTGACCGGGGCCGCCCCCGCCCGGCGGGCACGGGGCGGCACGGGCGGTCAGCCCAGTCGGTCCGCCAGCGCGCGCAGCAGCCGTACGACACCCGCCGGGCCGTCCACCACCAGGTCCGCGCGATCGCGCAGCTCGGTGACCTCGTCGCTGCCGCTGCACACCAGCAGACCGGGGGTGCCGTCGGAGCGGAGCTTGTCCACCGCGGCGTAGGCGGGCAGGTCGCCCAGGTCGTCGCCCGCGTAGAGGACGGACCCGGCGGACAGTTCGCGGACGTGGTCGAGCAGGGCGACGCCCTTGTCCATGCCGGGCGGGCGCAGCTCCAGCACCAGACGGCCCGGTTCGACGATCAGCCCGTGCCGGCCGGCGAGGCCGGTGAGCGGCTCGCGCAGCGCCTCGAACGTGGCCTGGGGATCCTCCGCCCGGCGGGTGTGGACGGCGACCGCGCGCCCCTTGTCCTCCACCCACGTGCCCTGCCGGGCGCCGGCCCGGTCGAGCAGCGCCGGCAGCTCCGCGCGGACGGCGGCCACGCCCGGGTGCGGCGCCGGGGACCTGATCTCGTCACTGACGGCGTCCCACCGCTCGGCGCCGTAGTGCCCGAGGACGACCAGGTGCTCCAGGCCGCCGACGCCGGCGAAGCCGCCGAGGCGGACGGCGACCTCGGCCGGGCGGCCGGTGACGACGGTGACGGCGGCGACCTTCGGGGCGAGCGCGGCCAGCGCGGACACCGCCTCGGGGTGAGCGCGGGCCTGCTCGGGGTCGGGCACGATCGGGGCGAGCGTCCCGTCGAAGTCGAGGGCGATCACCGCGCTGCCGGGGCGGGCGAGAATCGCGTCGAGCCCGTCGCGCCCGGCCGGGGTCGAGGGCGTCGGCACACTGCTGCTGGGTTCGGTCTCGTGGCTGCCCATAGGGGGACCCTATCCGCGGGGCGGCCCGGGTACGCCGCCGAAAAGGGCCGCCCGCGCGAACGCCGGAGCGCGCGTCAGCGCTCGGCGCGCCGCGCCTCGCGCACCCGGCGCAGCCGGTTCACCGTCACCGGGTCGTGCGCGAGGGCCCGCGGATCGTCCAGCAGGGCGTTGAGCAGCTGGTAGTAGCGCACCGGCGCCAGGCCCAGCTCCTCGCGTATCGCCCGCTCCTTCGCGCCGGGACCGGCGAACCCCCGGCGCTCCAGCGCGAGGATGTCCTGTTCTCGTCGGTCGAGCCGCTGCTCCATGCCCGAAACGGTAACCCCGGCCACCGACAGCGGGGCCGCGGCTAACCGGCCGCCGCGCTCTCCGCGGTCGTCGCCGTGGTCTGCAACCGGCCGAGGATCGTCGTGGGGCTGCCGCCCTGCCGTACGGCGGTGCCGATCCGCTTCTTCACCTCGGCGCTGACCGCCGCCCAGGAGGTCTTGCCGACGGGGTAGAACTCGGCGAGCGGCAGCTCGTCAAGGAACGGCTTGATCTCCCGGTCCTCGCCGGAGCGCCCCATCGCCTCGGACGCGGCGTTGGTGACCGGCAGCAGGTCGTAGCGGCGGGAGAGGTCCAGGACGTTCTTGTCGCTGTAGACGAAGTCGAGGAACTCCCCGACCTCCTCCCGGTGGCCGTTCTGCTTGAAGGCCAGCATCCAGTCGGCGACGCCCATCGTGGCCTTGCTCTCGCCGTTCAGGCCGGGCATGGGCACCATGCCGAACTTCACGCCCTTGTCCGCGGCCATCTTCATCAGCGACGGGTGGCCGTTCAGCATGCCCACCTCGCCCTCGGCGAAGGCGGCGAACGCGTCCGCGCGGTCGAGGCCGCCGGGGGCGACGGGCCCGGTGAGGCCCTGGCCGACCAGTTTGTCGCGCAGCCAGGTGAAGGTCTCGACGTTCTCGGTCGAGTCGATGCCGTAGGTGCCGACCGCGTCGGTGTAGCCGCCGCCCCCGCTGAGCAGCCACTGCATGGTCTCGGCCTGCGCCTCCTCGGAGCCGAGCGGCAGGGCGTAGGGGTACTCCACCCCCTCGGCCTTCAGCGCGCCGGCCGCGTCGGCCAGTTCCTCCCAGGTCGCGGGCGGGGTGAGGCCGGCCTCCTCGAAGAGGCTCTTGTTGTAGAACAGCAGGCGCGTGGAGGCGGCGAACGGCATGCCGTACTGCACCCCGTTGACCTGGCCCGCGCTGGCGAGCCGGGAGGCGAAGCCGGCCTGGACGGGGATGGAGAGCAGGTCGTCGGCGGTGTAGAGCAGGCCGTCGTCCGCGTAGTCGGCGTAGGCGCCGATCTGCGCCATGTCGGGCGCACGGCCGGCCTCGACCATCTCCTTGACCTCGCGGTCGACGTCGTTCCAGGAGTGGACGCTGACCTCGACGCGGACGCCGGGGTGGTCGGCCTCGTACTTCTCGACGAGCGCGGACCAGTACTTCTCGGAGCTGTTCGCCGCGCTGTCGCCGTAGTCCGCGGCGACCAGTCTCAGGGTCACGTCGGCCGACTCCCCGTCCAGGCCGCAGCCGCCGAGGACCGCTGTCATGCCCAGTGCGGACACCACCGCGATCATTCCTGTCCTGCGCCGCTGCACGTGCTCTCGCCCCTGCCCCGCCGAACGGGACAACCCGTTCGACGCATCACTTGTCCGAATTCCGGATTAAGGTCTACACCACGCAAGTGGACTAGACCTCTTCCGGGTCCACGGTCCACACTGTCCCCCGTGAGACACGTCATCGCCCTCGATGTGGGCGGCACCGGGATGAAGGCCGCCCTCGTCGGGCCGGACGGCACCCTGCTGCACCGGGCGCGCCGGGCCACGGGGCGCGAGCGCGGACCCGACGCGGTCGTGGACGGCATCCTCGACTTCGCCGCCGAACTGGACACGTACGGCGAGCGGCACCTCGGCTCGTCCGCGGCGGCCGCGGGCGTCGCCGTCCCCGGCATCGTGGACCAGGAGCGCGGCATCGCCGCCTACGCGGCCAACCTCGGCTGGCGGGACGTGCCGCTGCGCGCACTGCTCGCCGACCGGCTCGGCGGCCTCCCCGTCGCCCTCGGCCACGACGTGCGCACCGGCGGGCTCGCCGAGGGCCGGATCGGGGCCGGCCGGGGCGCGGACCGCTTCCTGTTCGTGCCGCTGGGCACCGGCATCGCGGGCGCCATCGGCATCGACGGCCGGGTGGAGGCCGGCGCCCACGGCTTCGCGGGCGAGATCGGCCACATCGTCGTACGGCCCGGCGGGACCGCCTGCCCGTGCGGTCAGCGCGGCTGCCTGGAGCGGTTCGCCTCGGCGTCGGCGGTCGGTCAGGCGTGGGCGGCGGCGACCGGGGACCCGGACGCGGACGCCGCGGACTGCGCGAAGGCCGTCGCGTCCGGCGACGAGAGCGCGCGGGCCGTGTGGCAGGAGGCGGTCGACGCGCTCGCCGACGGCCTCGTCACCGCGCTCACACTGCTGGACCCCCGCACACTCATCATCGGTGGCGGGCTCGCCGAGGCGGGGGAAACCTTGTTCACACCGCTGCGGGACGCCGTCCGGCGGCGCGTCACCTTCCAGAAACTGCCGGCGATCGTGCCCGCGGCCCTCGGGGACACCGCCGGATGCCTCGGTGCCGGGCTGCTCGCCTGGGATCTCCTCACCCCTACTGACCCTTCGGAGGTAACCACCTGATGGCCCCTAGCTTGGTTCTCGCCGGTGCCCGGGTGGTACTGCCCTCCGGGACCGTGGCCGACGGCCGCGTGATCGTCGACGGCACGCGGATCGCCGCCACGGCCCCCGACGGCACACCGGTCGTCGACGTCTCGGGCCACTGGCTGGTCCCCGGGTTCGTCGACCTCCACAACCACGGCGGCGGCGGGGCCTCCTTCACCTCCGGGACGGTCGACGAGGTCCTGCGGGGCATCCGCACCCACCGGCTGCACGGCACGACCACGCTGGTCGCCTCCACCGTCACCGGCGACATGGACTTCCTCGCCCGGCGCGCGGGCCAGCTGTCCGAACTGGCCGAGCAGGGCGAGATCGCCGGCATCCACTTCGAGGGGCCGTTCATCTCCCCGTGCCGCAAGGGCGCCCATTCGCAGGAACTGCTGCGCGACCCGGAGCCGGCGGAGGTCCGCAAGCTCGTCGACGCGGCCCGCGGCCAGGCCCGTATGGTCACCCTCGCCACCGAACTCCCCGGCGGCATCGACTCCGTGCGGCTGCTCGTCGAGCACGGCGTGATCGCGGCGGTCGGCCACACCGACGCCACCTACGAGCAGACGGCCGAGGCGATCGACGCCGGCGCGACCGTCGCCACGCACCTGTTCAACGCGATGCCGGCACTCGGGCACCGCGCCCCCGGCCCCATCGCCGCCCTCCTGGAGGACGAGCGGGTGACCGTCGAGCTGATCAACGACGGCACCCATCTGCACCCCGCCGCCCTGGAACTGGCGTTCCGTCACGCCGGCCCGCAGCGCGTCGCGTTCATCACCGACGCCATGGACGCCGCCGGCTTCGGCGACGGCCGCTACATGCTCGGCCCGCTGGAGGTCGAGGTCAGCGACGGCGTGGCCCGCCTGGTGGAGGGCGGCTCGATCGCGGGCTCCACCCTCACCCTGGACCGGGCGTTCCACCGGGCGGTGACCGTCGACCGGCTGCCGGTGGAGCACGCGGTCGCGGCCCTGTCCGCCAACCCCGCCCGGCTGCTGGGGATGTACGACCGGATCGGCTCCCTCGAACCGGGCAAGGACGCCGACCTGGTGCTCCTGGACGCCGACTTCGGCCTCAAGGGCGTGATGCGCCGGGGCGAATGGGTGGTTGAGCCCCAACTGCCCTGATACATCCGCCGGAAGAGAATCCGCCGAGGTGACGCGGGTCGCCGCGACGGCTGTGCCGACCGCCCTCTCTTTGGCATGATCGACCCTCCGGAAAACGAGAACGCATCCATCGGGGGAGGTCGGCCCAGGTGATCCTCACGGTCACACTGAACACCGCTCTCGACATCACCTACCGCGTACGGTCCCTGCGGCCGCACGCCACCCACCGGGTCTCCGAGGTGACCGAGCGACCCGGCGGCAAGGGCGTGAACGTCGCCCGCGTGCTGGCCGCGCTCGGACACCCGGTGACGGTGACCGGTTTCGCGGGCGGCGGCACCGGGCGGGCCGTGCGGGACGCGCTCGGCGCCGTGCCCGGAGTGGTCGACGCGCTGGTGCCGACCGGCGGCACGACCCGGCGCACGGTGGCCGTGGTGGACGAGCGGTCCGGGGACACGACCCAGCTCAACGAACCGGGCCCGACGATCGCCCCCGCCGAATGGGCGGCCTTCCTGGCGGCCTTCGAGGACCTGCTGCCGGCCGCGGCCGCGGTGGCCCTGTGCGGCAGCCTGCCGCCGGGCGTGCCGGTGGGCGCGTACGCGGGTCTGATACGTACGGCGCGGGCGGCCGGTGTGCCCGTGCTGCTGGACACCAGCGGGGAGCCGCTGCGCCGCGGGCTGGCCGCCCGCCCCGACCTGATCAAGCCCAACGCCGAGGAACTGGCCGAACTCACCGGCTCCCACGAACCGACGCGTGCCACTCAGGACGCCCGCAGACGCGGCGCGCACGCGGTGGTCGCCTCGCTCGGTGCCCAGGGCCTGCTCGCGGTGACCCCCGAGGGCCACTGGCGTGCCACCCCACCGGCCCGGGTGCACGGCAATCCGACCGGCGCCGGGGACTCCGTGGCCGCGGGCCTGCTGTCGGGACTGGTCGAGCAACTGCCGTGGCCGGCCCGGCTGACCCGCGCCACCGCCCTCGCCGCGGCGACTGTCGGCGCGCCGGTGGCCGGCGAGTTCGACCGGGCCGTCTACGAGGAGCTGCTGGCGCGGGTGGCGGTGAGCGGCGAGGTCAGCGCCGCCTGACCGTCAGCTCTTGACCCAGCCCTTGACCAGCCACACCTGGTCGAGGTTGGCGTCGCACTGGTTGCCCTGCTCGCACGAGATCTTGATGGTGTTCGTGCCCTTGTTGAGCTGGATGTAGTTGTAGGTCCGCGTCCAGCCCTTCTCGTAGTCGCCCTCGGCGGCGCCCGCGTAGTTCTTCAGGTTCACCGGTGTGTTGGAGGCCGTGCCGTTGATCGTGAGGGTCGCGTTGGCGTCCTTGCCGGGCACGCCGTAGCCGACGTACAGGGTGTACTTGCCGGACTTCGGGATGCCGTTGACGGTCCAGGTGACCGAGGCGCCGGGGCTGTTGAAGCCCCCCACGTAGACACCGCCTTCCGCCTTGGCGCCCTTGACGTCGGAGGCCGTCTGGGCGGGAGGGCCGAGCTGGAGGGCCTTGGCGTCGATGGTGGGCAGCTCCTCCTCGGGGCCCACGCTGCTCTCGGCCGACGGGCTCGACTCCGCGCTCTGGTCGGCCGGCGCGGTGGGGCTGGGCTGGTCGTCGCCCGCGGCGTTGTCGTCGTCACCGCCGAGCATCGCGACACCGATGCCGATCACGACCGCGGCGACCACCGCGATGGCGCCGATCAGCAGGCCCTTGGTGTTGGGGCCGCGTCCCCGGCCGCCACCGCCGCCGTGGGCGGGCTGCTGGTGGACGGCGGTCGTCCCGCCGGAGAACGACTCGGGGGCCGCGTAGTGCGCGTTCGGCTGGCCGTAGGCGCCCTGCTGCGGCGGAACGGCCTGCTGGCCGTACGGCTGCTGCTGGCCGTAGGGCCGCTCGCCGACCGTCCGTACCCTGCTGACCGAGTTCGGGTAGCCGTAGCCGCCGGACGGCGGCTGTGCGCCGTTGGCCTGACCGTCGGCGTAGAGGTAGCCGAACGGGTCGTCGTCCTCGGGCGTGCTCGCGCCGTTGTTGCCGGGCGTCATCCCTAGGTACTCCTCAACAGGTGCGGAACGGATGCGGAACGTGTGGTGAGAATGGCGAGCCTACCCGTTCCGGATGGCCCAAACAGGTGACTCGGATCGCATCAGTACAGCGACCTGCGCATCATCCGGCCCGCCTGTGCTGTTTGGGACGAGACCGTTTCTCGACGTACATCCGTTCGTCAGCGGATTTCAACACCTCGTCGGCCGTCATGCCGCAGTGCGCCCATCCGATGCCGAAACTCGCCCCGACGCGCACGGCCCGGCCCTCGGCCCGGATCGGCTGGATGATCTCGTTGCGCAGCCGTACGGCGAGGTCCTGGGCGTCGGCCCGGCCGAGGCCGTCGGCGAGGATCACGAACTCGTCGCCGCCGAGCCGGGCGACCGTGTCGCCGTCGCGCACACCGTTGCCGAGCCGCCGGGCCACCTCGATGAGCACCGCGTCCCCGGCGTTGTGCCCGAACCGGTCGTTGATCGACTTGAAGCCGTCGAGGTCGCAGAACAGCACCGCGAGCCCCTTCGTGCCGTCGTCATGTTCACCCTCGGGGGCGACGGTGTGCACATGGTGGTCGTAGACGTCGTAGGCCTCGGCGCTCGGCTGGAAGTCGAAGGCGTTCGCGCCGGTGTCGTAGCCGAAGGCGGCGTCCTGGGAGTCGTAGGCGGTGAGCGGGCGGCGGCAGAGCCGGGCGGCGAGCCGGGACCGCAGCTCGGCCGAGTTGGGCAGTCCGGTCAGCGAGTCGTGGGACGCGCGGTGGGCGAGCTGGAGCTCGCGGCGCTTGCGCTCCTCGATGTCCTCGACGTGCGTGAGCAGGAAGCGGGGGCCGTCGGCCGCGTCGGCGACCACGGAGTTGCGCAGGGACACCCAGACGTAGCTGCCGTCGCGGCGGCCGAGGCGCAGCTCGGCGCGGCCGCCCTCGGCGGAGGTGCGCAGCAGGGTGCCTATGTCCTCGGGGTGGACGAGGTCGGAGAAGGAGTAGCGGCGCATCGCGGAGGCGGGGCGGCCCAGGAGTCGGCACAGGGCGTCGTTGGTGCGCAGGATCCGGCCGTGCTGGTCGCCGCCCATCTCGGCGATGGCCATGCCGGAGGGGGCGTACTCGAAGGCCTGCCGGAAGCTCTCCTCGCTGGCCCTGAGCGCCTGCTGGTCGCGCTCCAGCCGGACCAGGGCGCGCTGCATGTTCGCACGCAGACGCGCGTTGCTGATGGCGATGGCGGCCTGGAAGGAGTACATCTGGAGCGCCTCGCGCCCCCAGGCGCCGGGCCGGCGGCCGTTGCGCGGCCGGTCCACGGAGAGCACGCCGATCAGTTCGCCGGAGGCGGGGCCGCCCTGGGCGCCGGGCGCGTACATCGGGGCGAAGAGGCGGTCGGAGGGGTGCCACTCGTCCTCGAAGCGGGGCGCGGGGCCCTCGGTGTACCACTGCGGGACGTCGTCGTCGTCGAGGACCCAGCCCTCGGTGTGCGAGATGAAGATCAGATCGCCCCAGGTCTCGCCCATGTTCAACCGGCGGTCCCAGGAGGTGCGGGAGCCGACCCGGCCGGTGATCAGGGCCTCGGCGGCGGGGTTGCCGGCGAAGGCGGCGACGACCAGATCGCCGTCCGGGCGGACGAGATTGACGCAGGCCAGTTCGTAGCCGAGGGCGGTGACGACGCCGTCGGCGACGGTCTGCAACGTGTCGGCCAGGCTGCGGGCGGTGTTCATGTCCGCCATGACCTCGTGCAGCTGTCGCAGGGACGCAAGACGGACGTAGGGCTCCGACTCGGTCTCCATGCTCGCCCTCCCCCCGAGACCTCGCAGCGAATCAAGGGTTCTCTTCGGCGTAACGTCTTCAGCTTCCCGCCACTGAATCACAGCGCGCTGCCCACTCGGTACACAGGGTCAACAATTAATGCCCCTTGTGACTCAAGTCACAGCAAAACGTGAACAATTGAGTGGGGTTTCTGTGTTTTTCCCGTGCGCTTACTGAACGCAAAATTTGCACGGGTGTCCATCATTGGTCCTAGGACCCTGCTCGGACCGAGGTCCGATGCGGGGAACTCCCCCCGGAGACTAGCGTCTCGGATGTGCTGAACACGCGCCGCTCCATTCCACATGCCTCTGTGCCGGCCCAGCCCTCCCCCGCCGCGGCCGGCGACGCCGGGCATGCTGTGGGGGTGAGCAACGACGAGTTCAGGGCCGCGATGACCCGGCTGGCGGCCGGCGTGGTGCTGGTGACGGCGCAGGAGCCGCCGCTCGATGCCGACGACCCCCGGGCCCCGGCCGGCGAGGACGTCGGCATGACGGCGACGGCGTTCATGTCGGTGTCCCTGGACCCGCCCCTGGTCCTGGTCGGGCTGCGCGAGGGCTCCCGCATGGACGACCTGCTCGCCGAGCAGCCGATGTGGGCGGTCTCCGTCCTCTCCGAGAGCCAGCGCCACATCGCCGGCCGGTTCTCCATGAAGGGCCGCATCAGCGACCGCCTGCTGTTCGAGGACATCCCCTACGTCCGTGGCGAGGTGACGGGCGCGCCCCTGGTAGGCGGCGCCCTGGCGACCCTGGAGTGCAGCACCGAGCAGCGGGTCACGGCCGGGGACCACACCCTGGTCGTGGGCCGGGTGCTGGCGGCCCGGGTGCCGAGCGCGGGCGGCGGACCGCTGGCGTATTTCAACGGCCGCTACCGGCAGTTGGGCTGAGGCACCCGAAAACCGCTCGCCCGGCGACGGCCGCCGCGTCTAGCGTGCGCGCGTGACGACCGAGCAGAGACCGAACGGCGAGCGGACCGCGCCCCGCCTGGCAGAGATCACGACCGCGAACTTCGAGGCGGCCCTCGCCGTCCGGGTACGCCCCGACCAGGAGCACGCCGTCGAACCGGTCGTGCAGTCCCTCGCGGAGGCCTACCTCCACCCGGGCGTCGCCTGGCCCCGCCTCATCGTCGACGGCGACCGCCCCGTCGGTTTCCTGATGGCCTTCTTCGACATCGACTGGTTCGGCGACGGAAGCGTCCGCCGCTCGGGGCTGTGGCGTCTGAACATCGACGCCGGGGAGCAGGGCCGCGGCTACGGCCGGTTCGCGGTCGAGGCGGTCGCCGCCGAGATCCGCCGCCGGGGCGGCGACCGTCTCCATGTCACCTGGCACCCCGGCCCGACCGGGCCCGGCGCCTTCTACCTCGGTCTCGGCTTCCGGCGGACCGGCGAGACCAGCGGGGACCAGCCGGTGGGCGTGCTGGAGCTGGGCGCCCGCGCCGGTGCCGGCGTCGGCGTCGGCGTCGGCTGAGCCGGACGGCCGGCGCGGACCGCTGCGCCGGGGCGGTCCCGAGACCGACGTCCTCGGTCCGGCCCGCCGCGCGTGCCGCACCGCGGGGGCGCGGCGGGCGTCAGCCCCAGTCCCGACCGGACCGTCCGCGCTTGGTCTGCGACCGCTGCTTCTTCTCCCGCAGCCGCCGCTCGTTGATCCCGCGCGGGATCCGCGTGGGACGGCGCGGCTTGGGCGGGGGCGCGGTGGCCTCGGCGAGCAGGGCGGCCAGCCGCACGGCCGCGGCCTCGCGGTTGCGCCACTGGGACCGGTGCTCGGAGGAGCGCACGGTGACGACCCCGTCGACCAGCCGGCCGGCCAGCCGCTCCAGCGCCCGCCGCTTCCACACCTCGGGCAGCGCCTCGGTCGCGGCCAGATCGAACCGCAGCTCCACCTGCGAGTCGCTGGTGTTGACGTGCTGGCCGCCCGGTCCCGAGGAACGCGAGAAACGCCACTGGAGCTCGGCCTCGGGCAGGGAGACGGAGCCGCGGATGACGTGGGGACCGGACATGGCTCATATGTTCCCGGTACGCCCGCCGCACGTCACGCGAATATCCGACACGGCCGCCGAGTAAAGAAAGTAAAGCGCGGGGAACCTGTGCCACCTCACTCCGCGTTGGTAGGGGTAGATGTAGCTTCGTGCCGTACGAAGCTGCAATGGCATCGCGCCACGTAACGAGGGAAGGGACTCCCGACCATGGCTGTAAGCCTGTCCAAGGGTGGCAACGTCTCGCTCACCAAGGAGGCACCGGGCCTGACCGCCGTCACCGTGGGCCTCGGCTGGGACGTCCGGACCACCACCGGCACCGACTTCGACCTCGACGCGTCCGCGATCGCGGTCAACCCCCAGGGCAAGGTCTACTCCGACCAGCACTTCGTCTTCTTCAACAACAAGCAGACGCCGGACCAGACGATCGTCCACACCGGTGACAACCTCACCGGCGAGGGCGCGGGCGACGACGAGCAGATCAACGTCAACCTGGCCGGCCTCCCGGCCGACATCGACAAGATCGTCTTCCCGGTCTCCATCTACGACGCCGAGTCCCGCTCGCAGAACTTCGGCCAGGTCCGCAACGCCTACATCCGTATCGTCAACCAGGCCGGCGGCACCGAGATCGCCCGCTACGACCTCTCCGAGGACGCCGCCACCGAGACGGCCATGGTCTTCGGCGAGCTCTACCGCAACGGCGCCGAGTGGAAGTTCCGCGCCGTCGGCCAGGGCTACGCCTCGGGCCTGGTGGGCATCGCCCAGGACTTCGGCGTCAACGTCTGAGTCACACCCGCCGGACGACCCGGCCGCCCACCGGGGACGACACTCCGGCGGGCCCCGGGCCGCTGAGCGACATCGGCCTCCACACGCCATCGCGCGCGTGGAGGCCGACGCGTTTCCGGGCCGGCCGCCCGCCGCAAGGCCAGGGAGCCCTGCGGCCGTCCGCGATAGCTTGCCCCGTGTGATCATCGACCTGCTGCGCCTCGCCCCCGGCGGGGGCATTCCGGCTCCCTTACTGACCGAGCTCACCGCGCTGTACGCGGCCGACCGCGACTTCCAGGCGCTCAGCGGCGACTTCCCCGACCCGGACGACATCCGTCCGGAGCAGGTGGCGGCGGCGTTGACGGGGGAGCTGGTCGACCCGGACGTCGAGGTGCTGCTCGCGCGCGACTCGGGGCGGCTGGTCGCCGCCGCGATCACCCTCGCCCGCCACCCCGACCCGGCGGACCCGGACCCCTGGATCGGGCTGCTGCTGGTGGACCCCGCCGTACAGCGGCAGGGGCACGGCCGCCGGCTCGCCTCCCATGTCGAGGAGCGCTTCCGCGCCGCCGGCCGCATCGCCGTACGCCTCGCCGTGCTGGAGAACAACCCCAAGGGCCTGGCCTTCTGGACGGCGCTGGGCTACGAGGTCATCGCACACCGCGGCGACCGCCGGCTGGGCCGCCCGTGCGCGGTGCTGCGCAAGGTGCTGCCCACTCCGCGCCCGGCCTCGGGGGCCCTGGCGCCGTGAACCGACCGGAGGCAGGGGGCGGCTCGGCGTTCCCCCGCTGTCGGGGGTGGCTCACGTTCCCCCGCCGTCAGGAGCGGCCCGGCCTTCCACCGTGGTCAGGGGCGGCTCGGCCTTCCACCGTGGTCAGGGGCGGCTCGGCCTTCCACCGTGGTCAGGGGCGGCTCGGCCTTCCACCGTGGTCAGGGGCGGCTCGGCCTTCCGCCGTGGTCAGGGGCGGCTCGGCCTTCCCTTGCCGTACAGCCACTCGTCCCAGATCGTGGTGAAGTCCTTGCCGGGCGCCTTCTCCTCCACGTAGGTCACGAATTCCCCGGTGTCCGCGTTGCCGTGGCGGTGGGCCGCCGCCCAGCCGCGGACGATCCGGTCGAAGGCCTGGTCGCCGACGGTTTCGCGGATCTTGTGCAGGACCATGGCGCCCCGGCTGTAGACGGGTGCGTCGGAGATGCTCGCGGCGTCCGGCGGATTCGCGGGCGGGAAGGCCCAGATCGCCTCGTTCTCGGCCGGGACCTCGTAGTAGTCGCCGGCGTAGAGGGCGTCGAAGATCTCCTGGGCCGTGTCCCCGCCGTGGTCCTCCTGCCAGAGCCACTCCGCGTAGGTGGCGAAGCCCTCGTTGAGCCACATGTCCCGCCAGCTCATCGGGGTGACGGAGTCGCCGTACCACTGGTGGGCGAGTTCGTGGACGACGAGCAGGAGATCGGGGGCGCCCGGGAAGACCGGGCGGTTCTGGGTCTCCAGCGCGTAGCCGATGCCGTTGGCCCGGTCGACGATCGCGCCGCCGGAGGAGAAGGGGTACGGGCCGAACCTGTCCTCCGCCCAGGCGAGGACGTCCGGGATCCGCGCCAGGGAGGCACGGCTCCCCGCCCGCTCGGCCGGATCGACCGCGGTGTAGAGGGGCAGGCCGTCGTCACCGGTCGTACGGGTGATGCCGAAGCGGCCGACGGCGACGGTGGCGAGGTAGCTCGCCATGGGGGCGGTGGAGCGCCAGATGGCCGTCCGGCGGCCGCCGGACGTCGTCTCGCCGGCCGGTTCCCCGTTGGAGACGGCCCGCAGGTTCTCCGGGACGGTCACGGTGATCTCGTACGTCGCCTTGTCGGAGGGGTGGTGGTTGCCGGGGAACCAGGCCATGGACCCGACCGGCTGGCCGAGCGCCAGCGCGCCGTCCGAGGTGGGCAGCCAGCCCTCCTCCGAGCCGTCCGGGTCGGTGATCGTCCGGGGGGTGCCGGAGTAGTCGACCGCCACGCGGAAGGTGCGGCCCTTGTCGAGACCGTCGCGGGGCCGGACGGTCAGTTCCTGTCCTGCGCGGTTCCAGGAGGCCGCGGCACCGTCGACGCCGACCTTCGTCACGTCCAGGCCCAGGAGGTCGAGGTTGAAGGCGGACAGGTCCTGGGTGGCGCGGGCGCTGATCACGGCACGGCCGGTCAGCCGACGGGAGGCGGGGGTGTAGTCCAGGGTCAGGTCGTAGTGGGTGACGTCGTAGCCGCCGTTGCCGGACTTCGGGAAGTACGGGTCGCGGACGCCGGAGCCGCCCGGGGTGCCCTGGACACCGCCGGGGCCGCACGCGGAGGCGGCCAGGACGAGAGCGAGGACGGTCGGGACAACAGGTGCGAAACGGGACACGTGACAGATCCTATGAGCGGCGTGGCACCATCACCTACGTGCTCGACATCGGCTACGCCCTCTCCACCCGGTTCCCGGACCCCCCGCAGACCGACTACCGCCGCGCGGACGTGCGCGCCCTGCGCCACGATCTGTTCTGCGGGGACGTCTACCTCGCCGACACCAAGGCGGACCGGGAGCTGTCCACAGCCTGGGGATGGGTGCCGGTGCTCGACTTCGCGTGGGCGCTGTGCGACATCGTCGAGCGGATCGACCGCGACCCCGCGGGCTCCCGAGCCTCGCGCCCGCAGCGCGCGGAACTGGACTTCACGGAATCCACCGACCGGATGCTGTTCGAACGCAGGTTCGGCTGGGTGGACATCGCGTCCGACTGGCTGCCGGCCGAGGAGCCACCGCTCTCCTTCTCCCACTCAGAGCTGCGCCGCGAGGCCCGGGACTTCCTGCACGACCTGATCGCCGACCTGTGCGACCTGCACGAGCCGCTCGCGGACAACCCGGCGATCTGGACCCTGCAGAGCCGGTTCCCGCGCGTACGGTGAGCCCGGCAGGCGAACTGCCGCCCCGCCGGTGACTCCTGCCGGGGCCCGGGCGGAGCGGTCCGTCAGCCCTCGACGCGGATGCCCGCCTCCGCCGCCAGCACCGGCGCCAGATCGAGCAGTTGCCCCGTGCTGATCACCGCTCCCGACAGCCGGTCGACACCCCGCGCGATCTCCAGCGGGGCCGCCCCGCGCAGATCCACGTCCCGGAGGGTCGCCGCGGTGAGGTCGGCGCCTCTGAGCGCGCAGTCGACGAACTCGACCCGGGTCAGCTCCGCGCCCCCGAAGTCCGGCTCGACCAGGACGCAGCCCTCGAAGACGACATCCTTCAGCCGGGCCCGGCGCAGATTCAGATAGTCGATCTTGCCGCCGCGCACGACGACCCGTTCCAGGACGGCGCCGTGCAGCTGGACACCGCCCAGGCGGGCGTCGACCACCTCCACGTCGCGCAGGGTGGACTCGGCGAGGTCGGTGCCGACCCCGCGCGGCGCGGTCAGCCGCGTGTCCAGGAAGCGGGCACGGTGCAGCCGCGTGCCGTCCAGTCCGCAGCCGGTCAGCGCGCAGTCCATGAAGCGGGCGCCGCCGCCGTCCTGCCCGGCGACGTCCACGTCCCGGAACTCCAGCCCGTCGTAGTCCCCGTCCGGCTCCAACTCGGCCCCGTCGTACGGCTCCAGCGCCGGCAGCCGCAACTCCGGGCGCCGCGCCGGGCGCAGCCGGGCACCACCTGCCGGCCCGCCGTTCGCACCGTTCCCACCCGTCCCACCGTTTCCCGTCCTCGCCATGCCCCCATGCTGCACCCCACCACTGACAGCCGGCCCACGGCGCCCGGACCAGCGCAAAGGCGGCCGGACCACCGGCGACAGACGACCGCACCGACCACCGACAGCCGACCACCGACCGACCCGCGACCGCCCACGTGCGCCCGGCCCGACAACCGGCCGACAACCGCCAGCGCCCCACGCCCCACGCCCCGCACCCCACGCCCCGCGCCCCGATGTCACATCCGAGCCCCCTCGATCCGTCCTCGTCGTGAAAGAGGCGACCCGAGCAGAGGGAGACCCCAGTCATGCACCGCATCACCGTCATCGGCGGCGGCTTCGCCGGCCTCACCGCGGCCATCAGCGCCGCCGAGGCGGGCGCCAAGGTCACCGTGTACGAGGCCCACCACACCCTCGGTGGGCGGGCCCGGACCGACGAGGGCCCGTACCGCACGAACGAGGGCCCGCACGCCCTCTACAACGGCGGCCCGCACTGGGCCTGGCTGAAGCGGCGGGACCTCATCGGCCCGCTCGCGCCGCTCCCGCCCCTGGAGGCCGCCCGGCTGCGCCTGCGCCATCACGGCGTCCTGCGCCGCACCCCGCCGTTCGCTCTGCTCAAGCTGCTGCGCCGCGGCGCCCGGCAGGCGCCCGTCGACACCGACTTCCTCAGCTGGGCCACCGAGCGGGCCGGCGAGGAGGCCGCACGGGCCGCCGCGCACTACGTCGCCGTCGCCCTGTTCCACCACGATCCGGGCGCCCTGTCCGCCGCGTTCGTACAGGAGCGGCTGCGCCGCGCCACCAGGCTGCCGCCCGAGGCGCACTACCCGCGCGGCGGCTGGGCGAGCGTGATCGACCGTATGGCCGGCCGCGCCTGGAACCTGGGCGTCCGGATCGAGACCGTGGCCCGCGTCCACACCCTGCCCACCGACACCCCGGTCGTCGTCGCCACCTCCCTCGCCGCCGCCCGCCGGCTGCTCGGCGACGACTCACTGACCTGGCCGAGCGGCCGTACCGCCCTCATCGACCTCGCGGTCCGCACCCGGCGCGGCGACGTCTTCGCGGTGTCCGACCTGGACGCCCCCGGCTGGCTCGAACGCTTCACCGCCCAGGACCGCACGCTCGCCCCGGCCGGCGAGCAGCTGATCCAGGGACAGATCCCCATCGCCCCGCACGAGTCCCGGGCCGACGGCGTCGCCCGCGCCGAGCAGCTCCTCGACCTCGGCTTCGCCGGCTGGCGCGAGCGCGTCACCTGGCGGCGCGAGTCGGTGGCCGACGGCCGTACCGGAGCCGTGGACCTGCCCGGCACCACCTGGCGGGACCGGCCCGCCGTGGACCGCGGCGACGGTGTGTACCTGGCGGGGGACCAGGTCGCGGCGCCGGGCGTGCTGTCGGAGGTGTCCTTCACCAGCGCGCTGACGGCGGTGTCGCTGGCGCTGGGGCAGCACGGCCGCAACCCGCTTGACCTCAAGCATGCTTGAGGTCGAAGAGTGTGGGTCGGCGCGGAAGCCGCCGTCCGGTAACCGTCCGGCACCCGGCACCGCGTAGCCACCGCCGTCCACGACCCACATCGGGGGACCCTCATGCGCGCCATCCGCCTCCACACCTTCGGCCCGGCCGAGAACCTCACCCTGGAAGAGACCGAGGATCCGGCACCGGCCCCCGGCCAGGTCCGCATCGCCGTCGCCGCGTCCGGCGTCCACCTCCTCGACACCGCGATCCGGGCGGGCCACCCGGGGCCCGGCCCCGCCCCGACGCTGCCGACCGTGCCCGGCCGCGAGGTCGCCGGGGTCGTCGACGCCCTCGGCGAGGGCACGGACGAGGCCTGGCTCGGCAAGCGGGTGGTCGCCCATCTGGGCTTCGTCCCCGGCGGCTACGCCGAACTCGCCGTCACGGACGCCGACCGCCTCCACGAGATCCCGGGCGGCCTCGACTTCGCGCAGGCCGTCGCCATGATCGGTACGGGCCGCACCACCATGGGCATCGTGCAGTTCGCCGAACCGGGCCCGGACGACGTGGTCGTGGTCCCGGCGGCGGCGGGCGGCATCGGCACCCTGCTGGTGCAGTACGCCAAGAACGCCGGCGCCACGGTCGTCGGCCTGGCGGGCGGCCCGGAGAAGACGGAACGGGTCGCCGCGAACGGCGCGGACCTCGCCGTCGACTACCGGGACCCGGCATGGCCGGAGAAGGTCGCCGCGTACCGGGGCGAGGTGACGGTCGTCTACGACGGTGTCGGCGGCGACATCGCCCGCACCGCGGTCGGACTGCTCGCGCCGGGCGGCAGCCACATCGTGTTCGGCTGGTCGGCCGAGGGCATCCACGGGGGTGAGCCGCTGATCGTCGAGGGCGTCACCGAACAGGTCCTCGGCCCGGTGATGCTGGAGAAGGCGGGCGGCCCCCGTCCCGTGCGCACCCTCGAACTGCGCGCCCTCGCCGAGGCGGCGGCGGGCCGGCTGGTCCCGGCGGTGCACCGCTTCCCGCTCGCCGAGGCGGCGGCCGCGCACCGGGCCCTGGAGGAACGCGGCACGACCGGCAAGGTGGTTCTGGAGCCGTGACCCGGCGAACCTCCGGACGCCCGGATGCAATACGTCCCGATTCATGATCTTCTGGCGGGATGAGTGCCCTCGGGACGGGCGATGCCACCGCTTCCGTGAACCCCGACCCCCGCCGCTGGTGGGGGCTGATGGTGATCGCCCTTGCGCAGCTGATGGTCGTCCTCGACGCCACCATCGTGAACATCGCGCTCCCGTCCGCACAGCGCGACCTCGGCATGTCCGACGGCAACCGCCAATGGGTCATCACCTCCTACACCCTGGCCTTCGGCGGTCTGCTGCTGCTCGGCGGCCGCGTCGCCGATCTGGTCGGCCGCAGACGCACCTTCGTCATCGGGCTGGCGGGCTTCGCCGCGGCCTCCGCGTTCGGCGGCGCGGCCGTCGGCGCGGGCACGCTGTTCGCCGCCCGCGCCCTCCAGGGCGTGTTCGCCGCGCTCCTCGCCCCGTCCGCGCTGAGCCTGCTCACCACCACGTTCACCGACCCCCGGGAGCGCGGCAGGGCGTTCAGCATCTACGGCACCCTGGCCGCGAGCGGCTCCGCGATCGGCTTCATCGTCGGCGGGCTGCTCACCGAGTACCTGAACTGGCGCTGGTGCCTGTACGTCAACGTCCCCATCGCGATCGTCACGGTCGTGGGCGCGTTCGTCCTGCTGGAGAACCGGCCCGGCAACGCGGGCGCCCGCCTCGACGTGCTCGGCGTGCTGCTGGGCTGCGGCGGCCTCGTCGCGATCGTCGACGGCCTGAGCGAGGTGGAGTCCCTCGGCTGGTCCGACCCGCTGGTGCTCGGCCTGTTCGCGGGCGGCGCGGTCCTGCTGACCGCGTTCGTGTGGTGGCAGACCAGGGCTCCCGCGCCGCTGCTCCCCCTGCACATCGTCAAGGACCGCAACCGAGCGGGCTGTTTCCTGACGATGATGCTGGCGGTCACCGGCATGTTCGGCCTGTACCTGTTCATGACGTACTACCTGCAGGTCGTCCTCGGCTACTCCCCCGTGCGCACGGGCCTGGCCTTCCTGCCGCTCACCGCGTCGATCCTGATCGGCTCCACCCAGATCGCGGCCCGCCTGCTCCAGCATCTGCCGCCGCGTCTGCTGATGGCGCCCGGCATGGTCCTGGCCGCCTCCGGCATGCTGATCCTCACGCAGATCACCGTGCACTCGGAGTACGTGTCCGACATCCTGCCGGCGCAGATCCTGATGGGCCTCGGCATGGGCCTGACCTTGATGCCGGTCTTCTCCACGGCGACGGCGGGCGTGGCACCCCAGGACGCGGGCGTCGCCTCGGCCGCCGTCAACACCTCGCAGCAGATGGGCGGTTCCATCGGCACCGCCCTGCTCAACACCGTCGCGACCACCAGCAGCGCCGCCTACGTCGGCAGCCACCTCACCGACCCGGTGGGACGGGCGGAGGTCACCCGTGAGGCCATCGTGCACGGCTACGCCGTCGCCATCTGGTGCGCCGCCGCCGTCACACTCATGGCCGCCCTGGTGGCGGCCCTGCTGGTCACGGCCAGGGCCCCGAAGCACAAGGTCACCGTGCCCGAGCCGGTGCCGGAGTCGGTCGCCTGAACGGACGTCGGTCCGGGACCCGGCGGCGCCCCGGACGCAGCGGTCAGTGCCGCCCCGCCACCCGGTCCGCCGCCCGCGCCAGCCGGGACGAGCGGGCGTCGGGAGAGGTGGCCTCGCGGCGGTCGGCGGCGCGGTAGGTGGCGTACAGCGCGTGCACACCCAGCCAGCGCAGCGGTTCCGGCTCCCACTTGCGCACCCGGTGGCCGACCCAGGGCAGCTCCGTCAGGTCCGTCCGCCCCGCCTGCCCGGAGTCCAGCCGGACCAGGTCACGCAGGGTGCGGGCGGCGAGGTTGGCGGTGGCCACCCCCGAGCCGACGTATCCGCCGGCCCAGCCGAGCCCGGTCGACCGGTCCAGGGTCACCGTCGCGCACCAGTCCCGCGGCACACCGAGCACCCCCGACCAGGCGTGCTCGACCCGCACGCCCGCCAGGGCCGGGAAGAACCGCACCAGCACCTCGCGCAGCGCCCCGATCGTGGCGGGCCGGGTGCGGCCGTCGTTGTCGGTGCGCGAGCCGAAGCGGTACGGCACGCCCCGGCCGCCCAGTGCGATCCGGCCGTCGGCGGTGCGCTGCGCGTACATGTACGCGTGCGCCATGTCGCCGAGCGTCTCGCGGCCCTCCCAGCCGACCGACGCCCACTGCTCCTCGGTCAGCGGCTCGGTCGCGATCATCGACGAGTTCATCGGCAGCCAGGTCCGCCGCTCGCTTCTCAGCGCCGCCGTGAAGCCCTCGGTGCAGCGCAGGACGTAGGGCGCCCGGACGGTGCCGTACGGGGTGACGGCCCGCTGAGGGCGGATCTCCGTCACCGGCGTCGACTCGTGGACGGTCACACCGAGCGCGGCCACCGCCCGCGCGAGGCCCGTCACCAGCTTCACGGGATGGATGCGGGCGCCGTGCGGCGTCCAGGACGCGCCCACCGCGCCGGCCACCCTGATCCGCTCGGCCGCCTCACGGGCGCCGTACAGCTCGCGGTCCTTCTCCCCGTAGGACAGCTCCCGCTCGTGGAAGGCCTTCAGCCGGGCCGACTGGGCGGGTGTGCGCGCGACCTCCAGGACGCCGCCCTTGTGGATGTCCGCGTCGATGTCTTCCTCGGCGGCGGCCCTGATCACCTCGTCGACGGTGTCGTTCATGGCCCGCTGGAGGCGTACGGCGGCGTCGCGGCCGTGCAGTTTCGCGTACCGGTCGCGGCCCGCGATGCCGTTGTAGAGCCAGCCGCCGTTGCGGCCGGACGCGCCGTAGCCGCAGAACTTCTGCTCCAGGACGGTGATCCGCAGGGAGGGGGCCGCCTTCTTCAGGTGGTACGCCGTCCACAGCCCGGTGTACCCGCCGCCGACGATCACCACGTCGGCCGACGCGTCACCGGACAGCGGTTCCCTCGGGGCGGGCAGGCCTTCGCGGGCGTACCAGAAGGAGACCCCGCCGTTCACGACACTGAGTGGCGCGCTGCTCATGGCCGAGGACGTTAACCCCTGGACGCTGCCCCTGTCTCCTTCGGATTTCGTGCTCCGGCCCGTACGGAAATCCGGATGAGCCGGTGCGCGCGGGCCCCTAGGGTCGCCGGTGTGATCGAGATTCCGGAAGCGTTGGCGGCGTCGCAGGCGAAGTGCAACGGCGAGGCGGGCCGGAGTTTCGTCGCCGGGCTGCCCCGGCTCGCGGCCGCCTTCCTGGACCGGTGGGAGCTGCGCCTGGACGGCGCCGCCATGCACGGGTGGTGCGCCCTGGTGCTGCCGGTGCTGCGGGCCGACGGCACCCCGGCGGTGCTGAAGCTGCAACTGCTCGACGAGGAGAGCGAGGGCGAGCCGGTCGCGCTGCGGGTCTGGGCCGGTGACGGTGCGGTCCGCCTGCTCGACCACGACGTCGCGACCGGCACGATGCTCCTCGAACGCCTCGACCACGGCCGGACGCTGTCCGACCTCGCGGACATCGACGAGGCCGTCCGGGTCATCGCCGGTCTGCTCGCCGATCTGACCTCCCTCCAGGCGCCGCCGGGCATGCGGCGGCTCGGCGACATCGCGCGGGCCATGCTGGAACAGGCGCCGCGGGAGCTGCCGCGCATCCCGGACCCGGACGACCGCCGGCTGGTCGCCGACTGCGCGGCGGCGGTCCGGGAGGTCGTCGACGAACCGGGCGACCGGCTCCTGCACTGGGACCTCCACTACGAGAACGTCCTCGCCTCCGACCGCGCCCCCTGGCTGGCCATCGACCCCAAACCCCTCGCGGGCGACCCGGGCTTCGACCTGTGCCCGGCCCTCGACAACCGCTTCGACGCCGACAACATCGTGCGCCGTTTCGACGCGATGACCGAAGTTCTGGCGCTGGACCGGGCGCGGGCCCGCGCCTGGACGCTGGGCCGTGTGCTCCAGAACTGCCTGTGGGAGCTGGCGGACGGCCGCCCCCTGGAGGCCACCCAACTGGAGATCGCCCGCCGCCTGCGCACCTGACCTGCCGCCCCGGCCGCCCGCCCGGTGGTGCCCGCCTCGGCCGGCGCGCTCGTCGTGGCGGTGGTCAGCCGAGGCCGGGGGCCGTCAGTCTGCGGCCCAGTTCCAAGGGGTCGGCGCGGCCGTCCAGTTCGGCGTACAGCGCCGCGGCCAGCTCCGGGTGGGCGAGCAGCCCGTCACCGGCGGGGTCGCCCTCGGCCCGGGCGGCGAGTCCCAGCCCCACCCAGTTCTCGGGGGTGCCCTCACCACGGGCGACGAGCGCCCAATAGGCGTCGAGCGCCTCGGCGGTACGGCCCGTGACGAGATCGAGGTCCTCGGGTCGCGCGCCGGCCACCGTCGCCCCGGGCTCGTCGCGCAGCTCCTCGAACCCCGCCCGGTCCGCGAGCAGCCACCTCGCCAGCACCGCCCGCGTGTCGAAGGCGCGCACCGGCTTCCCCGGGACGGGCGCCGCGTCGTGCGCGGCCGTCCGGGACGGACCCGCGGCCCGGCCGGCGCCGCTGCGCCCCTCCTGCCACTTCGCCGCGAGCGCACGGACCACGTCCGGATCGGGACGCAGGTGGTACGCCCGCCAGGTGGCGCGATGGTCCGCGACCACCAGGTCGGCCAGCGCGCCGATCCGCCTGTCCACGGGTTCCGCGAGCCACGGCCGCAGCTGTTCCGCGAGCCCGGCGACCAGCCGCCGGCCCAGCTCGGTGAGCCCGTCCGAGTGGCCGACGACGTCCAGCGCGTGCGCCGTCTGGGCGCGCCACAGCGCGAACTCGAACCGCCCGAGCGGATGGTCGCGCCGCCGCCAGAAGGACGTCACCCCGAAGAAGGCGTACACCCCTTGGAGCAGCCCGCCGAGCGGACGGGGGTCGTCCCGCCAGGGGGCGTAGTACAGGCGGGCGCCGTCGTCGCCGTACAGGGTGAACAGGTGCATGAACGCGCTGAGTTTGTTGTGCTGGAACTCGTGCACCAGCGTCGAGGCGAACTGCTCGCCGTCGTCGGGGACCGAAGCCAGCGCCGTGCCGAACGCGTCGCCGGAGGAGGCGCTGCGCGGCCGGAACCGCTCCGAACGGGGCCGGGGCACCACGGACACCAGCCCGTCGGCCAGGGCCCGCGCCTCCTCCCGGCCGGTGGCGGTCAGGACCTCCCAGGCCGACCGGAACAGCTCCTGCCACTCGTCCGTGCCGTCGACCGGCTCGGGCACCACGGGCCTGCGCAGCGTGCGGTAGGGGTCGGTGTCGTCCAGCAGCAGCGTGCACCCGTCGGCGCGCAGCTCCGTCAGCGCGTGCCAGTCGGGTCCGCCCAGGCGGCGGCCCGCCACCCGCACCTCGCGATCGCCGCCCGAGGCGGACACCTCCGCGGCGCCCCAGTCCGGCCCGTCGGGCACCCGCATGGCGCCGAGCGCGGGCAGCACGGCCCAGCCGTGCCGTACCGGGACGGCGGTACGGAACTCCAGGCCCGCGCGGACCGCCGCGCTCGCGGCGAGAGCGTGCAGGTACCCCGTCTCCACCCACAGCGGCGCCTCGTCGTCGGCCGTGCCCCGCAGCCGGCGCAGTGTGTGAGCGGCCCACATGCCGACCGCCGGGTACGTCAGCAGCCGCTCCACCTCGGGCTCGGCCACCGACCGGGCCCGCGCGAGCAGCCGCCAGCCGGCGGTCAACGGGGGCAGCGGCCCGGTGGGTTCCGTCGCCGCCGCGTCGAGCAGCGCGCGGACGACCAGCAGTCGCCAGCTGCGTTCCCCGGCGCGCAACGCGCCCACCGTCGCCGGTCCTCCCCCGCCGCCGAGCAGTTCGTCGAACGACTGAGGTGGCAGGACGTGGGGTCGCGCCGTCTGGTACATGCGGGGGCCTATTCGTCGCGCTGCGGGTTGTAGCCGCCGAGGCTGCCGGCCGGGTCGTCGATACGGCTGAGCAGACGCCGCATCGAGCGCTCGGCGGACGGCAGGTCGAGGGCCGGCCAGAGGTCCAACGGGACGCCGCTGAGGTCGATCAGCTCCGATTCGACTCCGGACTTCTCCATGACGCCGTCCCCATGACCGTGGAAGTGAAGTGATTGCGAACAATGCCTGATATATGCCGCTGTCCTACGGTTTCGACACTTTCAGGTCGCTGCATGACCCTAATGGATCCTCGGCGCCCCCCACGCCCGGGAAGGCGGAATCCACCCGGATCGAGTGAAGAAGGAGCGGTCCGGGTAAGCACCGGACGTGATTGAACTCGCCGAGCTGATAGCGGAGTTGCGCCGCGAGCTGAACGCGGCCCGCACCACCGCGCAGGGGGAGGACCTGTACTTCGAGGTCGGCCCCGTGGAACTGGAGGCGACCGTCGTCGTGGAGCGGTCCGCGACGGCCGGCGGGAAGGTCCGCTTCTGGGTCGTGGACACCAGCACGGACGGCCGATTGGCGGACAGCGTCACCCACCGCGTGAGACTGACCCTCGATCCGCGCACCCGCAGCGGCGGCGGACGCGCGCCGTGGGTGGGCGGTGACGAGGCCGAGGGCGAGCGCTGAGCGGAATGCCGCGGGCGGGGGCCCGCCGCGGGCTGGACCCGGTCCGGGCCGCGGAGGTGCTGGTGCGAGCGGCCGGTCCTGATCCGGCCCGCGGTCGTCGCGGTTCCGGCTACCGGGTCGGCCCGGCCTTCGTCCTGACCGCCGCGCACGTCGTCCGCACCGGCGGACCGCCGCCCGACGAGGTGCGCGTACGGTTCGAGGCCGACCGCGCCGACGAGTGGACCGCCGCGGCCCGCGTCGTCCTCGCCTCCGAGAAGGCCGACGTGGCCCTCCTGGAGATCACCGGCCCCGTACCGCCCGGCGTCCACGCGGTCCCGGCCGGGCCGCCCGCGTACGGCGCCGTTCCCGACACCGACGACCTGCTGCCGTGCAGCGCGCTGGGCTTCCCGCGGTTCAAGCTGCGCGAGGACCGGATGCGGCGGCTGGACGACGGCTCGCCCTCCCAGTACCGCGACTCCTGCCACGCCACCGGCATGATCTCGGTGCTCTCCAACCGCCGCGAGGGCACCCTCGAACTGGCCGTGGGCCCGCCCTCGGCGGACCCGGAGCCGGACCGCTCACCCTGGGAGGGCATGTCCGGTGCCGCCGTCTGGCACGACGGCACGCTGGTCGGGCTGGTCAGCGCCCACCACCGCACGGACGGCCTGGGCCGCCTCGCCGCCGTGCGCGTGGACCGCTGGTACGACCTGCTGCCGCGCACGGACCTGGCGCTGCTCCAGCGGCACGCCGGACTGCCCGCGACGGCCGCGGACCTGACCCCGGCCGACCCCACCGGCCGCACCGGCCGCACCGCCCCCGGGAGCCTCGCGCACCTCCCGGACAATCTCCCGCTGCGCGAACTCGACGGTCTGGTGGGCGCGTTGACCGCCCTGCCCACGGTGAGCGACCGCACCACCCTGGCCCTGGTCCTCGGCAGCATCGACCCGGTGATCGCCGCCATGAGCCCCCGCTCACCGGCACTGCGCCCGGACGTCTTCGGCATCCTGCGCACCTGCCTGCGCTACCGCGGAACCCTGGACCAACTCATCGAGGCGATACGGTTGATGGAGGGCGACTCCGCCGGGGTGGCCCGCATGGACGACGAGGCGGTGGAACTGTCCCGGCGCCACCGCGGAGCCGACAGGGGGCGATGACTTGATATCGCGTCACCGAAGCGACTCGGGGTTTCATCGTCCGTGCGCCGGGTCATTATCAGGAGGATGTGAGCCGCCAGCATCCGCAACGAAGTCCGGGGGAAGGGGATTGGGCGTCATGGAGCCGTCTGTGGCCGCCGTCGAGTCCAGTCTGGTCGACCTCGCGGGGGTATCTCTTGAAACGTTGCGCTCCATGGACGGTCGAGTTCTCGCCACTTCGTTGCAGGAACTGCTGCCGGCACTCGACCACCAGTTGGCCAGCGTCGCCGGAGTCAACCCACCTCAGCGCTTCGACTGACACCGCCGAGGCAGCTCGCCCATGAACGCCGAGCCGTCGTTGCCTCGTCATCATCTTCCACCCGAGAGCGTCGCCGAACTGGTGCGCGGTGAGGGGGGCCCGGCCACACTCGGCCTCCTGCTCGACGGCGAACGGAGCCGCCGTCTGCTGCTCCTGCGTATGCTCGACGACGCCACGGAACTCGGCCCCGCATGGGACCTGCTCAGCGCGGCGCAGCGCCGCGCCCCGCGCGTCGTCGACGATCTGCTCATGTATCCGCAGACGGGCATGTGGCTGACCACCGCGCTACGCCGGCTGCGCGGGACACTCCCGCAGGACGATCCGCCGCTGTCCGTGGTCCTCGGCCATATCTCCGCCCTGGCCGCCACGGCCGCGCTACGCGCGGAGCTGGACTTCGCCATCGACGTTCCCGTACGCCACGGCCGGGTGCCGCTGCCGACCCTCGGCTGCGCAATGGTGCCCGCCACCGAGCCGTGGTCGACCGCCACCGTACGGGCCGCGGGCGGACGGGCCGTCGTGGAAGCACCTGGGGCTTCGATAGCCGTTCCGCTTCCCCTCGGCTCGCCGGGCCCCGGCTGGCATCCGATGCGCCGGCTCGCGGTCGGCCCGGCCGACCAACGGCTGGACGTGGCCCTGGACGACGTGGACCCGTACCGCACGTATCCGCAGCCGACCGAGCCACGCCCGCTGTCGGATGAGGCCGCAGCCCAGTGGCGGCGGATGCTGGAGGAGGCCTGGCAGTTGCTGCTGCGGGAACAGCCCGAGACAGCCGGGGCCATGCGCCGCGGGGTGTTATCGCTGACGCCGACACCGGCAGGCGAAAGGTTCCGGCCGCGCAGTGTGAGCGCAGGGGACGCCTTCGGCGGCATCGAGGCCTCCGAGCCGGACGACGCCGTCCAGCTCGCCGCCACCCTCGTGCACGAGTTCCAGCACACCAAACTGGGCGGACTGCTGCACCTGACACCCTTGCTGGCACCCGGCGCGCACGAGGACGGCAAAGTACTGTGGTACGCGCCCTGGCGGGACGACCCCCGGCCGCTCGAAGGCCTTCTCCAGGGCATTTACGCGTTCATGGGCATAACCGGATTCTGGCGTGCCCGTCGCTGGAGCGCCGGTGCCGACAGCGCCGTCGCGCACTTCGAGTTCGCGCTGTGGCGGGCCCAGGTGGGAGTGGCCATGAACCAGGTCCACCGCCATCCGCGCTTCACACAGCACGGCACCGCCTTGCTGGACACACTGCGCGAGCGCTGCGCGAAGTGGCTGCAAGAGCAGGTTCCCGAGGAACAGACGGCCCTGGCCCGACTGTGTGCCGACGACCACGTGGCCCGCTGGAGGGCCCACCATCTCAGGCCTCCCGCCCCGGCGGTCGACGAAGCCGCGCGCGCGTGGTCGGCCGGTGCGAGCGAGCCGCCTGCCTCGCTGACGGCAGCGCCCGCAGTTGTGCCCAACCCCTACGCCCGTTGGCTGGACAGTCTCGCGATGCTCGTCCGCCACCGCCTCAGCGACGCGAACGAGGACCGTCCGTGGTCGGACGAGCCCGAGAAGGCAGCCACCAGGGTGAACGGAGCCCTGCCTGCCGACTCGTTGCTGATCGCGGGCGACGCCTTGACGGCCTGCGACGCCTACGTAGCCCACCTCACCGTGGAGCCGAATCGCGCCGACACCTGGGCGGGCTTGGGCCGGGCACTCGCGCTGACGGGCATCGAGCCGACCGCCGCCCGGCTCCTGTGCGAGACACCGGAGCGGGCGCGGGCCGTGCACGCGGCTGTGTCACGAGCGGTCGGCCGAGCACCGGACCCCATCCATCTGGCCGCCTGGCTCGGGTCGTCGTCCCCGGCGTAAGCCTCGGTTCACCTCACAGCGGCATCGGGTCGATGTCGCAGTTGGCCCTCGCCCGCGCCCGTGCCTCCACCGTCGCGGGGTGCGGCGCCGACTCGGCGGAGCGCAGCCGGGGAGCGTCCAGGATGCGTTCCATGCGTTCCAGCACGTCGGCGTGGAGCGCCTCACCCTCCGCCTCCGAGCCCACGGCGATGAGGTCCAGCGCCAGGTTGGCCGCACCCACCAGCGTGGTGGGGTGGTCCTCACCCAGCCGTGCCCGGCAGAGGGCAACGGTCCTCTCACCGATTTCCTGGGCCTCCCGCACCTGTCCCAGCGCGCTCAGGTCGCTCGCCAGGTTGATGGAACAGGCCAGTGCGATGGGATGGCTCTCTCCCAGCCGGCCGCTCAGCGACTCATAGGCCGCCTCGTCGAGCCGCCGGGCCTCCTCCACCTGCCCCAGCAGGCGCAGCGTAACGGCGAGATCGACGTCCGCGGCCACGGGGTGGGGATGATCGGGGCGGAAGATCCGGCGGAACCGTTCGCACGCCTTCTCGCCGCGCTCCCGGGCCGCCTCCAGTTCCCCGTTGTGCCGCAGGGCCACGGACAGGGCGAGGGCAGCCGTGATGGCGTCGGGATGCGTGTCGCCGTAACGGCGCGTGATCTGGTTGAACGCGTCGCGCGCCATTTCCAGGGCGGCCGCTCGGTCGCCCTCCTTGCGGCATGCCTCGCTCAGCTGGCGCACGGTCTGCAACGTCGCCGGGTTGTTCGGCCCGAACATCTCCCGGTGGCCGTCGACGACGGCTTGTTGCAGTGACCGCGCGCCGACGTAGTCACCGGCCTCGCGCGCGTCGACGGCGACGCTGGCCTCGGTCACCAGCGACTGCTGGTGATCCCGGCCGAACAGCTGCGTCTTCAGCGCGTGCGTGCGCCGGTCCAGTTCCAGTGCGCGCTGGAACTCGCCGACCAGCCGCAGACTCACCCCGAGGTTGTGAGCGGTGACCAGAGTGGTCGGGTCGTCGTCACCGAAGGCGCGCCGGGCCCGGTCGTAGGCCATTTCGTCCACTTCCGCGCCGGCGGCGAAGTCTCCCTCGACGCGTCGTACCGCGGCTTCGAGGTTCAGCGCCACCAGCGCGTCCTCCCGGGTGTCCTCCCGGTCCGGCGGCGCGGTGCGGATGTACACGTCCCTGAGTCCAGCCACGACCCGGGCGGCGTTGTCGTGACGGCCCGTCCGCAGATAGATGAAGCCGAGCCACCAGGCCAGGAGGCGGGTCTGCTGGTCCTCCTCGCCGAACAGCCCCCGCCAGGTCTCCCAGGCCTGCTCCGAGAAGTCGCGGGCGACCTCGTGGTCGCCCCAGTACCAGAGGTACTTGGCGACGTTCATGACGAGTTCGCGAACCCAGGGCTGGTCGGACTCGATGGCGTTCGAGGCGATCACGTGCCCGTACAACTCGGCGTACCGGGGCCAGTTGGCAGCCTGGCTGGGGCCCTTCGGGTCCGCCGCGGCCAAGAGCGTATGGGCACCGTTGCGCATGCGGTTCTGTTCCTCGGGAGTCATGCGATGGACGAGCACGGCCTGGACCAGCCGGTGCATTTCGATCGAGTTGGTCCGGTGGTCTATGCGCGCCAGGGAGTAGCGGTTGATCTCCCTTATGGCG
Source organism: Streptomyces cadmiisoli (assembly GCF_003261055.1). Classification (NCBI taxonomy): domain Bacteria; kingdom Bacillati; phylum Actinomycetota; class Actinomycetes; order Kitasatosporales; family Streptomycetaceae; genus Streptomyces; species Streptomyces cadmiisoli. The sequence continues at coordinate 4,958,124 of NZ_CP030073.1, read as the reverse complement.
CGCGCGAGGCGCATCGGATCGTTGAGGGCCCGGTCGAGTTCGGGGTCGATGCTGCTGCCGCCGAGGCCGGAGAAGATGGAGCGGGAGATCGGGTCCGGCGCGAAGTAAGAGCAGAGCTGGAGCAGGCGCAGGGCCGTGAGGCTGCGGGTCTCCAGGTGGTCGAGGGAGACGTTCCACGCGGCGGCGACCGGCAACTGGTAGTCCGGGGGCGGGGAGACCTCGAGCAGTTCGTTGCGCTTGTGCTCGAAGAGTCGCAGGTACTCCGAGACGGGCATGCCGGTCTCCGCCCGCCAGGCCGCGGCCTGTTCCAGGGCGAGCGGGAGGTCGCCGAGGGCGTCGGCGAGGCGGTCCGCCTCGGCGTCGTCGAGGTCGTCGGGACCCGAGCGGCGCAGCAGTTCCTTGCTCTCCTCGCGGGTGAAGACGTCGACCTCCAGCGAGGGGCCCACCACGCTCCAGCGGCGGTTGCGGGAGGTGACGAGGATGGTGCCGCTGCCCCCGGTGGGGAAGTAGTCGCGCACCCGCTCGGGGCTGTCGGCGTTGTCGAAGATCAGCAGCCAGCGGGAGTACGGCCGCCCCTCCCGCAGCGCCTCGCGCACCGCGGGCCCGGCGATGTTGGCCTCGGCGCTGGTGACCAGGCCGAGCCGCTGGGCGAGTTCGACCAGGGCCTGGCCGATCTGGCCGGGACGCTCGGCGGGGATCCACCACACGATGTCGTACTCGGACTGGTGCCGATAGGCGTACTCGATGGCCAGCTGGGTCTTGCCCACGCCGCCCATGCCGTGGATGGCCTCGGGCAGCACGGTCGTCGTGCCCTCCAGCAGCCGCACGCTCAGCCGTTCGAGGAGGTCCACGCGGCCGGTGAAGTTCGGGTTGCGAGGCGGGATGTTGCCCCAGATGCGTGGCTGCGTCGAACGCCCGCTCTCCACCGCGGGCTGCTGCTGCGTGGTGGACATGGGTGTGACCCTTTCTGAAGTTGTTCCGGGACCCTTGCGCAAGGAGACGGTGTTGCGCCGGTCGTAGCCGCGCAGGGCGCGGGCGAGGTGGTCGGCTCTGGGCAAAAAGCGCCCGGACAGTGCGCGCAGCGCGGCGAGTTCGACGCGCAGGAAGGGCACGTTGTGTGTGGTCACCGGTGGGACGCGAGTCGTTTCGAGCGGGTCCTCGTCACCCGGCCGGACCCGCTCGGCGTCCTCCGGTGAGATCAGTGTCCGTACGTCGTGCAGCACCCGTACGGTGTCCCGGCGCCGGGACAGCGCGAGTAACTCCTGGCGGTTGTCCGGGCCGAAGGTGAAGGCCACGCCGGCGGCGCGCTCGGCCTCTCCGGTCGCGGGCCGCACCAGGCCGCTCATCAGCAGTTCGGACAGATGGGCCGGCCCGGCGCCGGGGACCGACGCGGTCACCGCCGACATCACCGGCAGCGTCAACGGGGCCGCCGCGAGCCGGGTGGCCAGCGCGAAGGCGGTGGGCGAGGCGGCGGCGCGGAACTCCGAGACGCGTTCCCGGGCGGGCACGGCGCTGTCGGGGTCGGGGACGTCGTCGACCCAGGGCACCGCCCGTGCGGCGTCCGGCCGCCGCTTCCAGTCGCCCGCCCGTACGCCGGACATCTCCGTCCACCCGGCCACCCGCCCGGCCACCAGGTCGACCCAGCCGGACAGGGAGCGCTCGGTCGGCTCCAGGACCGGGACCGGCACCACGTCCGTCCGGGCGGCGGCGTCGTCGACGGGTTCGAGGGGAGAGGTGCGCAACTCCCAGCGCAGGGAGTCGTTCGGCGCCCAGGCGTGCTCGGCGCTCAGCCGCATGCGGTGCACGTCCGGGCCGGTGCGGAACCACAGCCGCTGCGGCAGCAGCTGCAGTACGGCCAGCGGCTCCGAACGGCCGAGTTCGCGCAGCAGCGGCAGTACGGCACCCGCGCGCCAGCCCGCGGCGAGTCCGTCGGTCAGTACCAGCGCCAGCCGCTTCCGGGCGTCGTTCGGGGGCAGCCGGTCCAGCCGGACCCGGGTCGGCACGGTGTCGTCGGAACTCAGCAGCCGTACGACGGCGACCTGCCCCAGGCCTTCTTGACGGGACAGTCCGTCGGCCAGCCGGGCGATCGTCTCCTGCCAGACGCGCATGGTCACATGGTCGTCCACGACGAGCAGGACGGCCGGGCGGTCGGCCGGGGACTCCGCGTCCCATCCGCTCAGAGCATGCAGGATCCCGGCCTCTGACAGCGCGTCAGACGCCGTGCCCGGCAGTGGTCGTGGGCCGTCACGCCGCATGAGCGCCCTCGGGGCGTCCCGTGCTGCCCGGCTGCCGAGGGGGGATCGGAGAGGAGTCCCGCAGTCCGCGGGCATGCGTGACATCCACGTTGCCCAGCCTGGCAGTGCTCTGCGTGCGGTGCAAGACGGGTGTCCACCAGGGGGATGACAAGAGGGATCAGAAGGCGGCCGGCGGGAACGCGCCCCCGGTGGTGTCGAGTCCGCAGGACGCCCGTAGAGGCTGTCCTGACCACCAGCGTGACACCCCGTCAAGCCCCCGCGCAAGCCCGTCGCGAATGCTCCGTCCGCCGGTGATCGGCAATCCGGTGACCGGCGCAGGGGCCCGGCCCGTGCCGCGGACCGCTCGCCGGTCGGCCGTCGGGCCCACGTCCCGGTCCGCGGGGCCATGACCGCTACACCGGCCCGGACGGACCCGGCTTGCGCTCGGGGTCGTCGAGCAGGATGGCCAGGTGCCGGCCCACGTGCTGGTCCCAGGCGTCGGGGCCGAGCGCAAGGGCCTCTTTGCGCCACTTGCCGACCCGCTCGGCCAGGCTGCCCAGCCCCCGGTCCTGCAATATCTCGCCTATGGCGTCCTGGAAGGACGGGTCGGAGCAGTCGTTGCGGTGCCAGACCATCGCGGGCACGCCCGCCCTCAGCCCGGCCAGGACCTCCCGCCGGCCGGTGCCCGAGTCGCCGCCGGGCGGCTCGCTGAGCACCAGGCACACGGCGTACCGGTCCTCCTTCAGCTCACGCTCCAGATGGAAGAAGTACGTGTCGTCCTGCCCGGGGCGGCTCCAGTGCGGGTGGCTGTCCGCGGGGCGCTCCCTGAGCTGGCGCCACTTGTGGTGCCAGGGCCGGTGCCACGAGGCGCGCTGCAGGCGCTCCAGGCTGCGCACGACGACCGGGTAGTCGAGGGCCAGCGGGGTGGGCGAGGGGGAGTCGGACTCCTTCGACCACCACTCGACGGGCTCGTTGAGCAGCTCCCAGGGCAGGATGAACTCCAGGATGACCGGCTGCCGCAGATCCGCCCAGCGCTCCTCGACGTCCTCGATCAGCTTCTCCACCGCGCCGGACAGCTCGTCCCGGTGCAGATGGACGGTCTCGCCGCGCACGGGGTGCCAGCCCTCCGGGTCGGACTGGCGCCAGTGCGACAGATAGAAGCGGTCCGCCTCGACCCGGTCCGGTTCGAACTGGAGCATCAGATAGGCGGGGACGAGCGAGGGCGCGGGCTGCGGGAACTCCGAGTGCTGCCAGTCGGCCAGTACGCCGTCCAGCCCGAGCGTGTGGGCCTGGTTGCGGGTGAAGCGGCGCAGCACCTCGGCGGCGTCGGCCCGGCTGTCCGACACCAGGCGGTCGGCACACAGGGCGAGGAAGGCCATGCTGGGCGGAAGCTCGCCGTTCGGGGAGTTCTCCCCCGACAGCCGCAGGAAGACCTGCCAGCCGGTCTGGCACCACGGGGGCAGTTCCTGCACCCGGGACCGGCTCGCGCGGCGTGCCATGGTCGCCAGGTCGGCCGATCTCAGCGACAGCAGCACGGGCCGTAACGGACGAAGATCGGCGTTGCCGAAGAAGTCGACGGCCTCCCATTCGTCCACCAGCGGCCACAGCGCGGAGACCGTCGCCGACTGCTGTTCCACGTACTCCAGCGACCGCACCAGACAGGCCGGCCCGTCGCCGACGCCGGTGCACGCCTTGACGATCTGGAGCAGCCAGGGCCGCAGCCGGTCCCCGCTGAACGGCTCCACGGGCGAGGACAGCTCGTCGGAGAGCATCTCCCGCCAGATCTCACGACTGCTCGCCTGGTTCACGGTGGCCGAACCCTGGAGGGCGTCCACGATGGAGACGACCAGCTCGTTGCGGACCCGTTCCGGACTGCGCCCCTTCACCCCGTGACCTCCAGACAGCCGGCGCGGTTCCCTGATGGTGCCGACCAGAGTACGGGCGCGAGGTGGGGCCTGGCAGCGGAAAGCGCGGGTCACCGGCACAGTCGGCCCGAAACCCGCGCTCGGCGGAGCCCCCTGTCGGATTCGAACCGACGACCTTCGCTTTACAAGAGCGGCGCTCTGACCAGCTGAGCTAAGGAGGCCTGCACGCGCGCGTGACGCACGTGCTCGTGCAGTGTACCCAGGTCCCGGCCGGGCCCTGTCGAAAATTTCCGCGAAGTTCACAGCCCCGGAAGTAATGACAGAACACGTGAACGCCAGGTACGGTCCTGAATCAGTTCACTCCGGTGGACTACACCACTTCCTTCCTACAACGGATCGTCCGGCACGTTCCTGCCGGTAGAAGGGGCTCATTCACCATGGCCACTGTTTCGTTCGACAAGGCGACCCGTATCTACCCGGGTTCCACCAAGCCCGCCGTCGACGCCCTCGACATCGAGATCGAGGACGGGGAGTTCCTCGTCCTGGTCGGCCCGTCCGGTTGCGGCAAGTCCACCTCTCTGCGGATGCTCGCCGGCCTGGAGGACGTCAACGCCGGTTCGATCCGCATCGGCGACCGCGACGTCACGCACCTGCCGCCGAAGGACCGGGACATCGCCATGGTGTTCCAGAACTACGCGCTCTACCCGCACATGACCGTCGCCGACAACATGGGCTTCGCGCTCAAGATCGCCGGCGTCAACAAGGCGGAGATCCGGCAGAAGGTCGAGGAGGCCGCGAAGATCCTCGACCTCACCGAGTACCTGGACCGCAAGCCGAAGGCGCTCTCCGGCGGTCAGCGCCAGCGTGTCGCCATGGGCCGCGCCATCGTGCGCGAGCCGCAGGTGTTCCTCATGGACGAGCCGCTGTCCAACCTGGACGCCAAGCTCCGCGTCTCCACCCGTACGCAGATCGCGTCGCTCCAGCGCCGCCTCGGGATCACCACGGTCTACGTCACCCACGACCAGGTCGAGGCCATGACGATGGGCGACCGCGTGGCCGTGCTGAAGGACGGCCTGCTCCAGCAGGTCGACTCGCCGCGCAACATGTACGACCGCCCGGCGAACCTCTTCGTGGCCGGCTTCATCGGCTCCCCGGCGATGAACCTGGTCGAGGTCCCGATCACCGACGGCGGTGTGAAGTTCGGCAACAGCGTCGTCCCGGTCAACCGTGACGCGCTGAAGGCCGCCGCCGACAAGGGCGACCGCACCGTCACCGTGGGTGTCCGCCCCGAGCACTTCGACGTGGTCGAGCACGACGGCGCCGCCGCCGCCTCGCTGTCGAAGGACTCCGAGGACGCCCCGGCCGGTCTCGCGGTCTCCGTCAACGTGGTCGAGGAGCTCGGCGCCGACGGCTACGTCTACGGCACCGCCGAGGTCAGCGGCGAGCAGAAGGACCTGGTTGTCCGGGTGAACGGCCGCCAGGTGCCGGAGAAGGGCGCGCGACTGCACGTCGTGCCGCGGGCGGGCGAGACCCACGTGTTCTCGACCTCCACGGGCGAGCGCCTCACCGACTGACGCACAAACTCCCATCCCGGGTAATTCACCCAGGTTGACGAAAAAAGGCTCCGCGGCCTGCCGCGGGGCCTTTTTCGTTGTCGACAAATACCCCGGCATATCGGTTCATTTCGAGCAGCGTGCGTCAACCTCGCGCCCCGCGAGAAGCCTCTCTTCGTCCCTCGTACCGGTGACCAAATGTCGCCAAATCATTACCGGGCGCTACCCTCACTCGCGTGAAGCACTCCACCACCCAACAATCGCGACGCGGCCAGGGCCCCGCCCGCCGGATCGGCCGCTCTCTCGCCCTCGTTCTGCCGGTCGTCCTGGTGCTCTCCGGGACGCTCGCGGTCACGCGGGTCAACTGGTCGGGAACCCCCGAGAGCTCGGTGCTCACCGCCTCGGACGTCTCGATCGCCGACAGCAGGTCCCGCACCGCCCCACGCGCCCCGCACGACGTGCTGCGCGACCGCCTCATGACCGAGCTCCAGGAGCAGAACCCGGGCATCGCGCTCACGCACCTCCAGCAGGCCGTCGACGAGCGCCCCGCGCTCGCCAGGCACTGCGCGTCCATCGCCCGAGCCCTGGGACGCGCCGCGGTCCGCATCTACGGACCGACCCGGGCCCAGTCCTACGCCCGTCCCGTCTGCGACACCGCGTTCGCCTCGGGCGTCCTGGCGGCGCACGGCTGACCCCGCAGCACACCCGACCACGGCCGCCCCGACCACCCGGTCCGGGGCGGGCCCGACCCGACCCGACGGCCTCCGGCCGACGCGGCGGTTTCGCACGGGGCCGGTTCCCGACCGGCCCCGGCCCTCACCTCGCGCGCTCACCCCGCGCCCTCACCTCGCGCGCTCATCCGACGCGCTCATCCCGCGCCCTCACCCCGGTCCCTCGCGGCGGCACGCTCCGCCCGAGGTCCCCCGCCGCCCCGCCACCACGCCCGCGTACAGTGCCGGGCATGACTGATCCGATCGCCGTGTCCCGCCCCGTGCAGGCCGTCATTCTGGCCGGCGGCCAGGGTTCCCGGCTGCGTCCCTACACCGACGACCGGCCCAAGCCGATGGTCGAGATCCCCGGCACGGGGACGCCGATCATCGGTCATCAGCTGGCCTGGCTCGCCGAAGAGGGTGTGACCGACGTCGTGGTCAGCTGCGGCCACCTCGCCGAGGTGCTCGAGGAATGGCTGGACTCCGCCGACCTGCCGGTGGAGGTCACCACCGTCGTCGAGACGGAGCCCCTGGGCCGCGGCGGAGGCCTGAAGTACGCCGCCGCGCACCTCCCCCACCCCGACCGCCCCTGGTACGCCACCAACGGCGACATCTGGACCCGCTTCTCGCTGCGCGACATGGCGGACTTCCACACCGAGCGGGACGCCGTGGCGACGCTCGCCCTGGCCCGCCCGCGCATCCCGTGGGGCGCGGTGCAGACGGACGGCTTCGGGCACATCACCGACTTCATCGAGGCCCCGCCCACGACGTACGAGATCAACGCGGGCGTCTACGTCTTCTCCCCCGAGTTCGCCGGCCTGCTCCCCGAGCGCGGCGACCACGAGCGCACCACCTTCCCGCACCTGGCCCGCGAACTCCGCCTGGCCGGCTTCCCCATCCCGCAGGGCGCCTACTGGCGTGCCATCGACACCGCGAAGGACCTGAGGGAAGCGGCGAAGGAGCTGTCCGCGCTGGGGCGTTGACACCGGACGACGGACGGACGACGGGGTCCCGCACACACCGTGCGGGACCCCGTCGTCGTACGACCGCCGTGAGGCTAGCCCAGCAGTCCGCCCACCAGTCCGGGCTGGCCGCCGGACGAGGAGCCCCCGCCGGACGAGCCGCCGGAGCCGGAACCGCCCGAGGAGTCCGTGCCGCCGGCGGAGGTGCCCGCCGTCGGGCCCGCGCTGGTGCTCGGCGCCTGCTCTGCCGGAGCGGTCTGCTGCGGCGGGACCTGGCCCACGGTGCCCTGGGTCTGGCTCGGCGAGCCGCCCGTGGCGGCACCGGCGTCGCGGTCGGCACCGGGCGTCGACACCGCACCCGCCGTGGGCGAGGCGGTGGTGGCGCCCTGCGTGGGCGAGGAGGCGCCCGCCGACGGCGTGCCGCTCTCCGCGTGGCCGCCGGGCCGCGACGGCAGCGGGGAGCCCGGCAGTTCGTTGCGGGGGGCCTCGCCGGGCCCGGGGACGACCACCCGGTCCGCGTCGCGCACGGCGCCGCCGAGCAGGGAGCCGATCAGCAGGGTGAGCCCGGTGACCACGGCGGTGACGAGGGCGCCGCGCCGCAGGACGTACCGGCGCAGTTCCCAGATGTCGGACCGCGGTCCGAGCCGGCGCCAGGCGAGCGCGGAGAGCCGGCCGTCGGCGGAGTAGACGGGTGCCCCGGCGATGATCAGCGGGGACCAGGCGGCGAGGAAGATGATGTCGGGGGTCTCGTAGACCGGGACGCTCTTCCAGCTGACGGTGACCAGGAGCGCCGCGGAGAGCAGCGCGCCGCCGACCGCGGCGACCCGCTGCCAGCAGCCCAGCACCGTCAGGACGCCCACGATGACCTGGGCGAAGGCGATCACGAGGCCGGAGCCGACGGGGTGCTGGAGCGCGAACTGGCGCAGCGGCTCGGCGGCCTCCCAGGGGTGCAGGGTGTTCAGCCACTTGACCATCGAGCCGCGTTCGCCGCCGTCGAAGTAGACGGGGTCGCACAGCTTGCTCATGCCCGCGTAGACGGAGAGCGAGCCGAGGAAGAGGCGCAGCGGGAGCAGGACGACGCCGAGGTTCATCCGGCGGCCGGGATAGTACGCGTGCCGGGCGGGATCGTCGGCGTGGCGGCGGCCCCGGGTCACGACGACGTCGTCCTCGCCGTCGTCCGGGTCGTCCTGGTCGTCGTAGTCGTCGTAGCGGTCGTAGTCGTCGTAGCGGTCGTAGCGGTCGTAACCGTCGAAGTGCTCGCCCGGGCGGGCTGGTTCGTCGTACGCGCTGCCGACGCTGCGCATGTGCGGCAGCAGACGGGTCTCACCGTCGCCCGGGGTGCGCTGGGCACCGACCACGGGCGTCTCGACGGTCTGCTCCAGGTCGCCGTAGGCGTCGTGGTCGACGGACCCGCCGTAGCGGCCGCCGCCGTATCCGCCGTCGACGTCGATGCGCGGGAGGACCTGGGTGGCGCCGGCGTCGGCGGCGACGTCGTCCGGATGGCGGACGCCCGCACCGCGCACGGCCTGGAGCAGGCGGTGGGCGCCGGTGTCGTCCGGGGCGGACCTGCCGCTCCAGACGACGGGGCGGCGGCGGGCGGATCCCGCTGTCCGGGGCGCCCTGCCCGACGTGCCGACGACCGGTGGGCGGGCCTCCTCGGTGACGCTCAAGTGCCCGGCGATCCGCGGGGATTGGGCGCGCCGCGAGGAGGCGCCCAGCTGCACGCGGAAACTCGCGTGACTGACGATGATCTGCGCCGGATCGCTCGGCACCTTCACCATGCTCAGCGCGGGAGCGTCGTCGAATCCAGACGAACGGTCCCCCGTGGGTGTGCGGGGTGTTCTGGTGTCCACACTCATCTAACCGAGTGACGTCTGTTTAGGACACTGCCCCGACTCGCCGGATCTGTCCGGACCGCGTCAAGCTTGCCCGGACAGCCCGGAACACCCCGAGTGGGTGACGGAGGCGAACAGCCGTTCAGGACCGCCGGCGGGCCGCCTCGTACAGCACGATCCCCGCCGCCACACCGGCGTTGAGCGACTCCGCACCGCCCGGCATCGGGATCCGCACCCGGTAGTCGCAGGTCTCCCCGACGAGCCGGGACAGGCCCTTGCCCTCGCTGCCGACGACGATGGCGACCGGGCCGCCGAGCGCCTCCAGCTCACCGAGTTCGACGTCCCCGTCGGCGGCGAGCCCGACCACGACGATCCCGGCCTTCTTGTACGCCTCCAGCGCGCGCGTGAGGTTGGTGGCCCGCGCGACCGGCGTACGGGCGGCCGTGCCCGCGGAGGTCTTCCAGGCGCCGGCGGTCATCCCGGCCGCGCGCCGCTCGGGCACCACGACACCGTGCCCGCCGAACGCGGTGACGGAGCGCACGACCGCGCCGAGGTTGCGGGGGTCGGTCACCCCGTCGAGGGCGACGATCAGCGGGTCCTCGCCGTCGTCCGCGGCGGCGTCGGCGAGGTCTTCCGGGTGGGCGTACTCGTAGGGCGGCACCTGGAGGACCAGGCCCTGGTGGTTCAGCCCGTTGGTCATCCGGTCCAGCTCGGGGCGGGGCGCCTCCATGAGGTTGATGCCACCGCGCTCGGCGGCGAGCTGGAGCGCCTCGCGCACCCGCTCGTCGCTGTCGATGAACTGCTGGACGTAGAGGGTGCTCGCGGGCACGCCCTCGCGCAGCGCCTCGACGACCGGGTTGCGCCCGACGACCAGTTCCGACGGCGCCTTGCCGCCGCGGCGCTGCGGCGGACGGCCCTGCGCGCGGCGGGTCTTCGCCGCGGCGGCCCGCTGCTTGACGTGGCCCTTGCGCATCTCGGCGGGGGGCGTGGGCCCCTTGCCCTCCAGGGCCCGGCGCCGCTTGCCGCCGCTGCCGACCTGCGCGCCCTTCTTGCCGGACATGCGGCGGTTGTTCGCGGCCATGACCTACCTGTCTGTGTGTCGGGTGAAGTACGTACGTCTATGCAGTGTGCCGCCCGGGGGGCCGGGCGGCACAGTCGATCACCGGTGATCGGGCGGGGCTCAGCGCCGCCCGAGGCTCCAGCGCGGCCCCTGCGGGCTGTCCTCGATGGCGAGGCCCGACTGGTTGAGCTGGTCCCGGATGGCGTCCGCGGTGGCCCAGTCCTTGCGGCCGCGGGCCGCCTCGCGCTGGTCCAGCACCAGCCGTACGAGGCTGTCGACGACGCCGTGCAGATCCTCGCTGCGGTCGCCGCCCTCACCGGCCCAGTGCTCGTCCAGCGGGTCCAGGCCGAGGACGCCCAGCATGGCGCGGACCTCGGCGAGGCGCGCGACGGCCGTCTCCTTGTCGTCGGCGGCCAGCGCGCTGTTGCCCTGGCGGACCGCGTTGTGCACGACGGCGAGCGCCTGCGGAACGCCCAGGTCGTCGTCCATCGCCTCGGCGAAGGACGGCGGCACCTCGGCGGCCGGCTCGACCGGTCCGCCGGCGAGTTCGACGACGCGCTGCACGAATCCCTCGATCCGGGCGAACGCCGACTCGGCCTCGCGCAGGGCCTCCTCGCTGTACTCGATCATCGAGCGGTAGTGCGGGGTGCCCAGGTAGTAGCGCAGCACGATCGGGCGCCACTGCTTGACCATCTCGCTGACCAGGACCGAGTTGCCGAGCGACTTGGACATCTTCTCGCCGCTCATGGTGACCCAGGCGTTGTGCACCCAGTACCGCGCGAAGGCGTCGCCGAAGCCGTGGGCCTGGGCGATCTCGTTCTCGTGGTGCGGGAAGATCAGGTCGATGCCGCCGCCGTGGATGTCGAACTCCCGGCCGAGGTACTTGTGGGCCATGGCCGAGCACTCCAGGTGCCAGCCCGGCCGCCCCCGGCCCCACGGCGTCTCCCAGCTCGGCTCGCCGGGCTTGGCCGCCTTCCACATCGCGAAGTCCCGCGGGTCCCGCTTCCCGGTCTCGCCCTCCTCGGAGGGCTGGCGCAGGTCGTCGAGGTCCTGGTTGGACAGCGACAGGTACCCCGGCAGCGACCGCACGTCGAAGTAGACGTTGCCGTGGGCCTCGTAGGCGTGTCCGCGCTCGATGAGGCCGCGCATCATCTCGATCATCTCGGTGATGTGACCGGTGGCACGCGGCTCGTACGTCGGGGGCAGGCAGCCGAGCGCGCGGTAACCGTCGTCGAACGCGCGCTCGTTCTCGTAGCCGATGGACCACCAGGGGCGGTTCTGCTCGGCGCCCTTCCTGATGATCTTGTCGTCGATGTCGGTGACGTTGCGGATGAACGTCACCTCGTAGCCCCGGTGGTCGAGCCACCGGCGCAGGATGTCGAAGTTGAGGCCCGACCGGATGTGCCCGATGTGCGGGGCCGCCTGCACGGTGGCGCCACAGAGGTAGATCGAGACGCAACCCGGCGTGAGCGGGATGAAGTCACGGATCTGCCGGGCGCTGGTGTCGTACAGGCGAATAGTCACCACTCCAGAGTAGTGGGCGCGCAACAGTGCCTCGTGCCCCTTGGGCAGGAGCGGCACGCAATCGTGTCGTGGGGCGGTCAGCCCGTGCGCACCACCAGCGCGGTGGCCACCGCCATCAGTCCCTCGTCCCGCCCCGGGAAGCCCAGCCCGTCGGTCGTCGCGCCGGACACCGAGACGGGCGCCCCGGCGGCCTCCGACAGCACCTTCTGGGCCTCGTCCCTGCGCTTGCCGATCTTCGGGCGGGGGCCGACGACCTGTACGGCGACATTGCCGATGCGGAAGCCCGCCGCGCGGACGATCCGGGCCGCCTCCGTGAGCAGCGCCACGCCCGACGCGCCGGACCACTCCGGACGCCCGGTGCCGAAGTGCTGTCCGAGGTCGCCGAGCCCGGCGGCGGAGAACAGCGCGTTGCACGCGGCGTGCGCCACGACGTCCGCGTCGGAGTGCCCGGCCAGTCCGGGCCCCTCGCCTTCCCACTTCAGGCCCGCGCACCACAGCTCGCGGCCGTCCTCGAAGGCGTGGATGTCGGTGCCGATGCCGACCTGGGGCAGCGGGGCGTCAGAAGCCATCGTTGAGCCTCCTGCGTGCCAGGACCGCCTCGGCGAGGACCAGGTCCAGCGGGCGGGTGACCTTGAAGGCCTCCTCGTGCCCGGGCACGACGACGACCGGCTCGCCGAGCTGCTCGACCATGCTCGCGTCGTCGGTGACGTTGTCGGTCACCGTCTCGTGGGCGCGCAGCAGGGTGTCCCGGTCGAAGCCCTGCGGTGTCTGGACGGCGCGCAGCCGGGACCGCTCCGGGGTGGCGAGCACCGGCTCCGGCTCGCCCGGCGTCCGGGCCGGCTCGACCTCCTTGACCGTGTCCGCGAGTGGCAGCGCCGGCACCACGGCCTTCGCGCCCGCGCGCACCGCCTCGATCACGGCGTCCACGGTGTCCACCGGCACCAGCGGCCGGGCGGCGTCGTGCACGAGCACCACGTCGTAGCCGGGCGGCAGCGCGTCCAGCCCGAGCCTGACGCTCTCCTGCCGCGACGCGCCGCCGGGTACGACGAGGAAGTCGGTGCGCTCGGGCAGCGCGTGCGCGTCGAGCAGCGACTTGACCTCGGCGGCCCCGTCGGGCGGGGCGACGACGACCACGAGGGAGACGGCGCGGGACGCGGCCAGCGCACGCACCGCGTGGATGAGCATCGGGGTGCCGTTCAGCGTGCGCAGCGCCTTGGGCGCGCCGGGACCGAGGCGGACGCCACGGCCGGCGGCCGGGATCACCGCGGCGGTACGCGAAGGGCGCGAATCGTCAGACATCGGTTCCTGTCAGGTTTGTGTGCTCGGCCTAGTTGGGTATGGCCTCACCGTGCCGGGCGCGACGGCTCGACAGGCCCCTTCCGTGACCCTGTTCGAGCCGGCAGCCCGGGCCCGGCACGCACAGTACCGGGGGGAGATTTCCTCGGCGTATGCCAACCGCGGGACGGGCACGCCCGCCCGGGTGCGAACATGCCGCAGCGCCCGGCGACAGCAGGAGGTCATCGGGCACCGCGGCATTTCGATGCACAGAGAGCGGCAGCGCGTGCGCTGCCTCGGCGTCAGGAGGCGAGCACCTCGTCGAGCAGGGCCTCGGCCTTGTCCTCGTTCGTGTTCTCCGCGAGAGCCAGCTCGCTCACCAGGATCTGACGAGCCTTGGCGAGCATGCGCTTCTCACCGGCGGAGAGTCCGCGCTCGCGCTCACGACGCCACAGGTCACGTACGACTTCCGCGACCTTGATGACATCGCCGGAGGCGAGCTTCTCCAGGTTTGCCTTGTAACGACGGGACCAGTTCGTGGGCTCCTCGGCATACGGCGCGCGCAGCACCTCGAAGACCCGGTCCAGCCCGTCTTGACCGACCACATCACGCACGCCGACGAACTCCGCATTGTCCGCTGGCACACGCACCGTCAGGTCACCCTGGGCGACCTTCAGCACCAAGTAGGTCTTGTCCACGCCTTTGATCTGGCGAGTTTCGATGGCCTCGATCAGCGCGGCCCCGTGATGGGGATAGACCACGGTGTCGCCAACCTTGAACGTCATGTGACAGGTACCCCTTCCGTGGCTATCCAGGGTAACACGGAAACGGCAGCTTCTGAATGGCGTTTTCGCAGGTCAGGGCATATCTCGGGGCTTGACAACAGCAACACGGACGTGCTTCGCGGGGCCTGCGGAACGGGGAATTCGCAGGTGGGAGCGGCTCTCCGGGGCGGGTGAAACGTGGACGTTACGCGCACGCGAGGGGCCCGCGGAGCGGTTGAACATCCCTAAATGTCCGGTTCCAAACGCTCGACTTCCGCTACTCCGTTCGGCCGTCGCGGGCCACCGTGAGGCGAATCCGGAATTGATCACGACTCTCCGGCGCGGCGGCCCCGGTGATCAATTTCAGGAGCCGCCACGCATTCCTTCACGGAAATTTAGCGACGGCTTATGTGAATGCCGTACGAGTGTGTCCGGGGTCTGAACAGGACCGTCGCCGTACCCCCTGCTGAGCGAAGCCGGGCACCCGCCGGGGAGGGTCGGGTGCGGCCGCGCGGGAACGGCTCGGTAGCCTAAGGCCGCTGACAGCCACTTAGGGCGGCTTTACCAGGAAAGCTGCCCCTGCGTTCTAGGAGTTGCCGCCGCCGTGAGCAGCAGCCTTCGACGCGGCGCCCTCGCCGCTTCCGCCATCGCGTTCTCGATCGCCTCGCTCGCCGCCTGCGGCGCCGGCAACAACGCGCAGACTCTGGAGATCGTCCCGGACAACGCCGCCACCAGCGTCGGCGACATCAAGATCCAGAACGCTGTCGTCATCACCCAGCCCGATCCGGAGGCGACCGGCCCCGCCGCCGTCTCCGCCACGATCTTCAACAGCAGCTCGGCGGCCCAGACGCTGGAGTCGATCACCGTCGACGGGCTCGGCGCCGCCCGGATCACCCCCGCGACCGGCAGCGGCGCGCTGACCATCCCGGCCGGCGGCTCCGTCGTCATCGGCGGCGCCGACAACGCCTCGGCCGTGCTGAGCAGCGGCGAGGCCCTCGCCGACGGCGACGCGCAGAAGGTCACCTTCGCCTTCAGCGAGACCGGTGACGTGAGCCTGGACGCCTTCGTCGTCCCGTCCAAGGGCTACTTCTCCTCCTGGGGCCCCACCGAGGTGCCCGCCACGGGCGGCGCGGGTGAGGAATCGCCCGCGGGCGAGGAGCCGACCGCCGGCGAGACCGGTGCCGCGGGCGAGGCCGGGAGCGAGGGCGAGGCCGGCACGTCGGAGGAGTCCGGCACCTCGGGGGACTCCGAGCACGAGGAGCCGGGCACGCCGACCGACGCGGCGTCCTCCTCCGTGTCCGGGGACGAGGGCGAGAACACCGGTCACTGATCACCGGAACCTGTCGTGACGCCGAAGGGCGGGACCCCCACCGGGAGGTCCCGCCCTTCGTCATGTGCCGCCGGTTCGGTCTACGGCTCGAACTTGTAGCCGAGGCCGCGCACCGTCACCAGGTAGCGGGGCGCGCCCGGGTCCGGCTCGATCTTGGCGCGCAGCCGCTTGACGTGGACGTCCAGCGTCTTGGTGTCACCGACGTAGTCGGCGCCCCAGACGCGGTCGATGAGCTGCATCCGGGTCAGCACGCGGCCGGCGTTGCGCAGCAGCATCTCCAGCAGGTCGAACTCCTTCAGCGGCAGGTCGACCTTGGCGCCGGCGACGGTGACCACGTGGCGGTCGACGTCCATCCGGACGGGGCCGGCCTCCAGGGCCGCCGGCGCCACCTCCTCCGGCTCGCCGCGGCGGCGCAGGACGGCCCGGATACGGGCGACCAGCTCACGCGACGAGAAGGGCTTGGTGACGTAGTCGTCGGCTCCTATTTCGAGACCGACGACCTTGTCGATCTCGCTGTCCTTGGCGGTGACCATGATCACCGGAACGTTCGAGCGGCCGCGAAGCTGGCGGCACACCTCGGTGCCCGGCAGCCCGGGCAGCATGAGGTCGAGAAGGACGAGGTCGGCGCCGTTGCGCTCGAACTCGTCGAGTCCGTCGGGCCCCGTGGTCGCGACCGCGACCTCGAAGCCCTCCTTGCGAAGCATGTATGACAGAGCGTCGGAGAAGGACTCCTCGTCCTCGACGACGAGCACTCGGGTCACGGAAGGACCTCCGGGGCAGGGAGCGGTTCGTACGGGTGTGGGTGGGGGGACGAGTCTGCGGACTGCCCGGCCTCGTCGTCGAGGGCAGGGTGCTGGTGTGCCCGGTCGCGGGCCTGACCCGCCTCCGGCAGCCGCAGGGTGAAGGTGGAGCCCTGTCCCTCCGAGCTCCACACCGTGACCTCCCCGCCGTGCGAGGCGGCCACGTGCTTGACGATCGCCAGTCCGAGGCCCGTGCCGCCGGTGGCACGGGAGCGGGCCGGGTCGACTCGGTAGAAGCGCTCGAAGATGCGCTCCTTGTCCTTGTCGGAGATCCCGATGCCCTGGTCGGTGACGGCGACCTCGATGGTGTCCCCGCCGGAACCGCTCACCCGGCGGGCGGCTATGCCGACGCGGGTGCGGGCGGGGGAATAGTTGACCGCGTTCTCGACCAGATTGCCGAGGGCCGCGGCCAGCTGGCTGCGGTTTCCCCATACACGCAGGTCGGCGTGGCCGCCGGCGGCCATGGTGATCTGCTTGGTGCCGGCCTGTTGGCGGCACCGGTCGATGGCCTCGGCGACCAGTTCGTCCACCCTGACCGGCTCGGCGTCCTCCAGCGGGTCGTCGTTCTGGACCCGGGAGAGGTCGATCAGCTCCTGCACCAGGTTCGTCAGCCGGGTCGCCTCGATCTGCATCCGTCCGGCGAAGCGCTGTACGGCCTCGGGGTCGTCGGAGGCGTCCATGACGGCCTCCGAGAGCAGGGAGAGCGCGCCGACCGGCGTCTTCAGCTCGTGGCTGACGTTGGCGACGAAGTCGCGGCGCACCGCTTCTATCCGGCGGGCCTCGGTCAGGTCCTCGACCAGCAGCAGCACCAGCCGGGAACCGAGCGGGGCGACGCGGGCCGAGACCGCGAGGGCCTCGCCCCGGCCGCTGCCGCGCCGGGGCAGATCCAGCTCGACCTGGCGTATCTCGCCGTCGCGCCGGGTGTCCCGGGCCATCTGGAGCATGGGGTCGACGGCGAGCCTGCCGCCGCGGACCAGTCCGAGGGCGTACGCCGCCGAGCTCGCCTTGACGACGGCGTCGGCCTCGTCGAGGACCACGGCCGACGAGCGCAGCACGGACAGCACCGTGTCGACGCCCGGCGGAAGCACCGGGTCGGTGTGCAGGGAGGTACGGGTGGGCCGTTTCAGGTCGCGTTCGCTCCAGCGGAACGCCAGCATGGCGATGACGCCGGTGAGCACACCGGCGATCGCTGCCGCTGCGGCGACCGCCGCGTTCACGTCCATGCGTCCAGGTTAGGCATGCCGCGCCGGTTGCCCACAGCCGTCCGAGTGGGACCTCGAACACTCGTCGCCCAGAGTTCACCTTGGAGCCAGGGATGGTTCATTTGAGGGGGCGGAAACGGACGCGTAGCGGCCCGAACGTGGGAGCGTGGGGTTCGCAGTGCCGTTGCGGCGCCGATTCCGTGCCCGGTCACGGCGCCGGTACCGGACGCCCCAGGCCCCTGAATCCCCGAACCGAACGCACGAGAGGGAACCCTGATGCGGGACGCGTACCACGAGGAACTGGACTCGATCGGCGACGGCCTGGTCGAAATGGCCCGGCTGGTCGGGTCGGCGATCGGGCGCGCCACGACGGCCATTCTCGACACCGACCTGAAGGTCGCCGAGAACGTGATCGAGGCCGACAAGAAGGTAGACGACCTTCAGCACGACCTGGAGGCCCGTGCGATAGCCCTGCTCGCCCGGCAGCAGCCGGTCGCCACCGATCTGCGGATAGTGGTCACCTCCCTGCGCATGAGCGCCGACCTGGAGCGCTCCGGCGACCTCGCCCAGCACGTGGCCAAGCTCGCCCGGCTGCGCTTCCCCGAGCGCGCGGTCCCCCACGACCTGCACGCCACGATCCTGGAGATGGGCCAGCTCGCCCAGCGCCTGATGGCCAAGGCCGCCGAGGTGCTCGTCACCAAGGACGTCGACCTGGCGATGCAGCTGGAGCAGGACGACGACGAGATGGACCTGCTGCACCGCACCCTCTTCCAGCACCTGATGGACGACCGCTGGAAGCACGGCATCGAGACCGCCGTCGACGTCACCCTGCTGGGCCGCTACTACGAGCGGTTCGCCGACCACGCGGTGGCCGTCGCTAAGCGCGTGGTGTTCCTGGTCACCGGCGAACACGCGGACGAGCTCCAGCCCGACATCCAGGTCGAGGGCGCCTGACCTGCGGGCTCGCGGCGCTGAACCGGGAACGGGGCGGGCGCACCTCAGTGCGCCGTTGATGCGCCCGGCAGAAGGGGAATGCAATGGGGACAGGCACGAGCCCTGAGGAGGGACCCATGGCTGAATCCCCCAGCATGCCCGGTACGCCGCCGGACCCCACGCAGGAGCGCCCCACCGAGAAGCCCGCCGAGATCAGGAGCCTGACGCTGATAGCGGCGTGCGGCTGCGGCTCCGGCTGCACCTGCGGCTGCCAGCAGGGCGCACCCTGCCAGTGCTGACGGCGTCCCGCGACGCACGACCACGGTGAAGGGGCCTCCGGCGCGATTCGCGCCGGGGGCTTCTTTGCGCGGGGGCTTCTTTGCTCGGAGCGTGGCGGCGTACCGGCGGGGGCCTCTCCTTTTTATGTGGGGGGCGACTTTTGTGGGGGGCGACTTCACTGAAGGGGCTCTGCCCGGCACGACCTCCGCGGCACGCATCCTCCACACCACGCAACCTCCGCGAGGCGGGACCGTAACTGACCCAGCGCGTGATCGTTTAAAGCGCGGGCAGGTGCTCTTTCCCCACCGGCAGGCCTTCCCCCGCCTGACCGGGCCCACCTGTGCCTCAACCGATCCACACGGAGGAATCATGCGCTCTCGCGCCGTCATTGCCACCACCGCTCTGGCCGCCTCGGCTCTCCTGGCCGGCGCCGCGACCGCCTCGGCCGAGTCCACCGCGAACGGTGCCGCCCTCAGCTCGCCGGGCGTCGCTTCGGGCAACCTCGTCCAGCTGCCGATCGAGGTCCCGGCCAACGTCAGCGGCAACTCGATCAACGTCGCGGGCATCGGCAACTCCGCCCTGGGCAACTACGCCGCCAACCGCTGACCCACGCTGCCGCGCCGGTCCCCCTGACGGGACGGGCCCACGACAGCACACGGCCCCGGAGCGGGCCGACCCCACGACCATGCCCCCTGCCGACGCCGAGCGCGCGGGCGGGGGGCATGGTCGTGCACAGACCGTTCAAGCCCTGTGGCGCAAGCCGACAGCGCTGTGCGTGCAGCCCCGCTCGATCCGCCGACCGTCCGCGGTGGTGTACGAGCAGTTGATGTACGTGGTGTTCCCGCGACGCGAGCGTGGGAGGGCCCGAAGCCGGTCCAGGGCAGCGAACAAGGCCCCGATCAGCGGAGAAACTGCTGGCAGGGACCTTGATCGTGGCTCGTTACTTCTTCTTGCCCTGGGTCTTGCCGGGGATCTTGGTGAGCTGGGTTTTTGCTGGTCAGGGGCGGTGGGCTCGCGCGCCTGATGGTCGTCGTTGGTCGCCCTTGGCCACTGTCGAGCGACCTCGGACGGCCCAGGGACGGCCCAGCCATGGATCACATGAACGGCTTCAGCCGGCGGACACGGCCCGCCACTGTGCAGTAACGCAGCCCTCTTCCATATCCCACCACTCCTTGGCCACACCGTGGTTGAGGAGCCTTTGCACCTTGGTGAGATCGGCGGTGGGCGGGACGTCCAGGGCAACCATGCCGAACCGCTCTATGCCCTCGCCGCAGACTCCGAGTTCGTGAAACGCGTTGATCACGCTCTGCCGTGCAGCTCCTGAACCGCCGTCACGGAACACGATGAGGCGGATGGTGCAGTTCTCCGAACGCCGGACCACCTCGCCAGCCCACCGCACGCCTTCCTCGTCGGGCTCGGTGGTCACGATGTCCCCGCAGGCGATGCCTCGGACGAACCACGGGATGTTGTCGAGCCGCGCAGTGCCGTCGCCGTGGTCGACTGCCCACAGACTCTCCACCGACGCCGGGGGCCAGTCGTCCTCGATCTCAAGCCGGAAGTGCACCTTCACGTACGAGCCTTCGGGGTTCGTCATGGTGCCCAGGATGCACAGCCCTGCCGGGCCGGCCGCATGTGGGTGACCGGGGACGTCTACTCAAAGTTGGACATTGGTTCGCTTGTGCGTCAGCCGACGACAGTCAGCCACCGCGGCGGGTGCGCCAACCGATCAGGCGCGCTTATGCCCCGCTGCACCTCCACCGGCCTCAGGCACGCTGCCGTGCCGTCAATCAGAGCAAGCGGCGACGGTCGACCCGCAACCACAATGCCAACTGGGCACGAACCTAGTCGGGTGCGGTGATCATGAGGGTGCGGATCTGGTTGATGGTTCGCGTGCGGGCTTTCACGGCCGAGCGGCGCACGACCCGCAGGACTCGGATTGCCTCCACGATGCCGCCGCGGGCTTTGGGCGTCCCGCCGGCCCGGCCGGTGAGGACGGCTGTGGCGGCGGCGAAGGCGTCGATGGGGTCGGATTTGCCGCCTGCCCTGCGGGCCCGGCGGTCGGGGCGGTCCACCTCAATCACGGTGACCTGGTTGTCCCGCAAGCACCGGGCGAGTCCGGAGCCATAGGCTCCGGTGTCCTCGACGCCGACGGCGATGAGGTCGCAAGCCAGTTCAGGAGCTGGTGATAGCCGTCGGGCGGGGTGGGTAAGGCCTGGGTAGTGTGGCACACGAGCGTCTGAGCGCTGCTGGGGATGATTGGAGCGCTACCCACATGGAGCTTGCGCCTCGACTGGCAGGCGGTCTACCCGCGAGGGCCTGGGTGTTCTACGGTCCTTCGCATGGGTGGCCTGGGGGCGTTCTTAAAGAAGCGTTGGGGCGTAGTGATCCTCTTGCTGGGGATCCTGGCATGGGCAGGAAACGTCATCGGACCTGGGGTGCTCATCATCGTGGCCTCGGTGTCGATCCTGTATTTCCTCCTTCAGGCACCCCTTCGATGCATTGCCATGGGGCGCCAAGGGCGGTGCCGTAACAACGCCCAAGGCCTATTGCGCGGGTGCTGGATTCGCGAGCACAAGTGGCAAGGCTTCAAGGCGCTGCGAGGCTCTGGAAGCGAGGGTGCTCAAGGCCCACAAGCAGCACTCATGCAAGACCGTCAGCAGATGAGCGCGACTCTCGGCGTAGCCGCGGGGGTGATTTCTGCGGTAGTTGCCTGCACGGACCTCATCTTCAAGTGAGCACTCGCCCCGTGCTGAGGTAGATCCGCTGGAGCAGACCAAGCATCCGATCGAGCCATCTACCCTCGCCTGGGCTTGAAGTCGTTTACGCATGCAGGTAGTTCGGCTGCCCCGTGGTGTACGAGCGGTAGGAACAGTGCTGGTCGGACCGTCCAATGCGCGTTCCCGCATAGCTGACCGTCACGGTGCGGGGTTCTCCCGGCCACCTGATCCCGTGACGGGTGCCGGTGGGGTTCTAGGTGTCCGGTGCGACCATGTCGCCGACGTGGTTCCACATGAAGCCTTCACGCCAGTCCGGCTTGTCGGCTGCCCAGCCGAGGAGCGCCCGCAGCACTTTCTCCTGCGAGACGGTCTGCGTCCGGTAGTGCTCAGCGGCGAGGCCGTCCCGGTGCTCCAGTTGGTAGGTGTTGTTGTCGCGGAAGAGGACCTGGATGTACCAGTCCCCTTCGCGGTCCTCCTCCTGGCGCCTGAGCACCATGTGCTCGTTGCCGCGCCGCAGGTTGGCGAGCATGGTCCCGATGGCCGGCTTCGAGGGGCGCTTCACCACGTGACCCCGCCCGCTTGTAGCGATGAGCATGGGCAGATTCTGGCGGATGGGTCTGACAGCGCATGGACGCTTCCCCGAACTCGTACACCCTGACATGCATACTCGTATGGACGAATGGGCAAGTGGTGTGGCCGTCGGACTGCCGATATCCACAGCCCGGTTACTCGGCTCGTACCGCTCGGTCATGAAGGCCTGCGGCCTCACCGTGACGCCGTCACGGCTGACGAGAGCGGCGGACTCTGGGTGTCCGTGCACGACGGGCCGTCCTCAGGAGTCACGGTCACCGTCCGCGGTCACGGTCACCGTCCCGCGGTTCGTACTACCGAAGACGTGGGTCAGCGAGCAGCGCGACTAGTCACTCGGGTGCGCGAGGTCTACCCGCGCGAGGTCGTCGAGACGCCACCTGGTGCCTACGAGTGGCAACGCGCCAACAACGTCTGACCGCCCGGCCGAGCACCTGACGGCCCACACGGCCCAGCCCCACCAAAAAGCCCCCGCCCCGCAAAGAAACCGCAGGTCGGGGGCTTGTCAGCGTCGGCTTACTTCTTCTTGCCCTGGTTCTTGACCGCCTCGATCGCTGCCGCCGCTGCCTCGGGGTCGAGGTACGTGCCGCCGGGGTTGAGGGGCTTGAAGTCGGCGTCCAGGTCGTAGGCGAGCGGGATGCCCGTCGGGATGTTCAGGCCCGCGATGTCCGCGTCGGAGATGCCGTCGAGGTGCTTGACGAGGGCGCGCAGGGAGTTGCCGTGGGCCGCGACCAGGACCGTGCGGCCGGTGAGCAGGTCCGGGACGATGTTGTCGTACCAGTACGGGAGCATGCGGGCGACGACGTCCTTCAGGCACTCCGTGCGCGGGCGCAGCTCCGGGGGGATGGAGGCGTAGCGCGCGTCGTGCGCCTGGGAGAACTCGGAGTCGTCGTCGAGCGGGGGCGGCGGGGTGTCGTAGGACCGGCGCCACAGCATGAACTGCTCCTCGCCGAACTCGGCGAGGGTCTGGGCCTTGTCCTTGCCCTGGAGGGCGCCGTAGTGGCGCTCGTTCAGGCGCCAGGAGCGGTGGACCGGGATCCAGTGGCGGTCGGCGGCCTCCAGCGCGAGCTGGGCGGTGCGGATCGCGCGCTTCTGGAGCGACGTGTGGACCACGTCCGGGAGCAGGCCGGCGTCCTCGAGCAGCTCACCGCCGCGGACCGCCTCCTTCTCGCCCTTCTCGTTCAGGTTGACGTCCACCCAGCCGGTGAACAGGTTCTTCGCGTTCCACTCGCTCTCGCCGTGGCGGAGGAGGATCAGCTTGTACGGTGCGTCGGCCATGGCCACGAGCGTAATCGAATGCCCTGATCGCTCGCGCGGCCGGTCGAGGTGTGGACGGTTGACGGGATCTGTTAATTGAGTGGCCGTCCCGAACGACGGGTTCGTAAGTTGTGCGTACCGCATGAGCCGCTTACATCCGGGGGGATCACCGATGTCCGTCGCCAGCCTGAGACGTGCCGTCACCGAGACCGTCTCGGGGCTCCCCCGTGAGTTCTGGTGGCTGTGGACCAGCACGCTGGTGAACCGGCTCGGCGCCTTCGTCGCCACCTTCATGGCGCTGTACCTGACCCTGGACCGCGGCTACTCCGCGTCGTACGCCGGTCTGGTCGCGGCGCTGCACGGCCTGGGCGGGGTCCTGTCGTCGCTGGGCGGCGGTGTCATGGCGGACCGGCTGGGGCGGCGGCCGACCCTGCTGGTCGCGCAGATCTCCACCGCGTTCTCCGTGGCGCTGCTCGGGTTCGTGCAGCACCCGGTGGGCATCGCCGGCGTCGCGTTCCTGGTCGGTGCCACCTCCAACGCGTCCCGGCCGGCCGTGCAGGCGATGATGGCCGACATCGTCCGGCCCGAGGACCGGGTGCGGGCCTTCTCCCTGAACTACTGGGCGATCAACCTCGGCTTCGCCGTGTCCTCCATGGCCGCCGGGTTCATCGCCGAGGCCAGCTACCGGGCCGGCTTCCTGCTGGAGGCCGGGATGACCCTGGCCTGCGCCGTCGTCGTCTTCGTGAAGGTGCCCGAGTCCCGGCCGGAGACGACGGCGGCCGCGGCGTCGGCCCCGGAGGCGGCCGTGAGCCTCGGGACGGTGCTGCGCGACGGGCGGTTCATGAGCGTCGTCGGGCTGTCCTTCCTGGTCGCGCTGATCTTCCAGCAGGGGGCGATCGGCCTGCCGATCGCGATGGGCGAGGCCGGGTTCACGCCCGCCGACTACGGCATGGCCATCGCGATCAACGGTGTCCTGATCGTCGTGCTCCAGATCCCGGTCACCCGCTTCATCGAGCACCGGGACCCGCGCCGGCTGCTGGTGGTCTCGTCACTGCTCGCCGGGTACGGGTTCGGGCTCACCGCCTTCGCCGGGTCCGTCGGGATCTTCGCGCTCACCGTGTGCGTGTGGACGCTGGCCGAGATCGTCAACGCGCCGACGCAGACCGGGCTGGTGGTGCGGCTGTCGCCGGTGCACGGGCGCGGGCGGTACCAGGGCATGTACACGATGTCGTGGTCGGTGGCCGCGCTGGTCGCGCCGCTGATGTCGGGCCTCGTCATCGACCGGTTCGGGGCGGAGTGGCTGTGGGGGCTGTGCGCGGTCGTCGGCACGGCGGCGGGCCTCGGCTACGGCGCCCTGATGCGCCGCCTGCCGGCCGGGGACACACCCGGAGTCAAGGCGCCCGCCCCCGCGAAGTCCGAGGTCAGCGCCGCTTGAGGGCCCTCACGGGTGCATCCGCGCGCCCTTGAGTGCCTTGTCCACGGCGTTGCGCGGCCCGTACACCGCGAGCCCCACCAGATCCAGTTCCGCCGTCGGCACGGCCCGGACGGCGGCGCGGTTGTCGCGGTCGTTGCCGGTGCTGAAGAGGTCCGAGGTGAAGACGGCGCGCGGCAGGGCCCGGGACAGCACGCGCGCGTGGGCCGCGGTGAGGATCTCCTTGGAGCCCTCGAAGACCAGGACCGGCTGGCGGAACATCGGCAGACAGGGCACACCGTCGGCGTCCTCGTACGTCTCGCCGATCACCTCGGGGACCGTCGCGCCGAGGCCGCTGACCAGGAACGCGGTGACATTGAGCCGCTGCCAGGTCTCCAGGTCCTCGCGCAGCAGGACGGCGATCTTGGTGTCGAAGCGGACGGGTGCGGTGGGCGCGGTGGCGGGGTCGGTGCTCATGGCACGACTCTGGCGGCCGTCGCGGTGCGGGGTCTTGTACGTTCTTTGCATGGCCCCGTCGCGGAACGACACCGCCGTCTCCGCCTGGCGCCCCTCGGTCCCGGGCGTGGTGGAGGTCTTCCACGCGCACTTCACCGAGTACGCCTACCCGATGCACGTCCACGAGGCGTGGACGCTGCTGATCGTCGACGACGGCGCGGTGCGCTACGACCTGGAGCGCCACCAGCACGGCACCCCGCTCGACACGGTGTCCCTGCTGCCGCCGCACGTCCCGCACAACGGCGCCCCGGCCACCCCGCTCGGTTTCCGCAAGCGGGTCGTCTACCTCGACTCCTCCCGGCTCTCCGACGACCTGATCGGAGCCGCCGTCGACACGCCCGACCTGCGCGACCCGCTGCTGCGGCACCGCGTCGGGCAGTTGCACACCGCGCTCGCGCGGCCCGGTGAGGAACTGGAGGCGGAGAGCAGGCTGACGTTCGTCGCCGAGCGGCTGGTACGGCGGCTTCGGCCGCGGCCGGCCGCCACCGCCCGGCCGGACGGCCCGGCGCCGGCCCGCCGGCTGCGCGAACTCCTCGACGAGCGGACCGTCGAGGGCCTGTCGCTGGAGGAGGCCGGACGCCTCCTCGACGCGCATCCGGCCCATCTCGTACGGGCGTTCAGCGGCGCGTACGGCATCGCGCCGCACCAGTACCTGAACTCCCGCCGCGTCGAGCGTGCCCGCGGGCTGCTGCTCGCCGGGGCGCGTCCGGCGGAGGCCGCCGTCGGCACCGGCTTCTACGACCAGGCCCATCTCACCCGCCATTTCCGGCGACTGGTGGGAGTGACGCCGGGCCGCTACCGGTCCAGCTCGCGCTGAGCGTCGTACAGGTTGCGTGGCCGTACCACGTCCGTGGTGCCGTAGAGCTCCAGGCGGGATCGCAGGTCGCCGCTGAAGTCGGGGACGTCGATCTGGTCGAACTCGCGGACCTCGTTGATGCCTACCGTGGCGCTGTGCGGCGCCAGTCGGTCGATCTTCATCAGGCCGGCCCGGCCGTTGGTGACGCGGATGTTCCAGTGGGTGAAGCGGCCGCCGAAGAGTGGCCCGGCACTGGCGTCACCGCCGTGCCGGCCGTTGTTCTCGACGGTGATGTCGGTGCGCACGTTGGCGAACGGCAGTCCGCGGTGGCTGTCGAAGGTTCCCATCTCCATCACACCGCGCGACCAGACGTTGTACGACGACAGGCCCTCGACGTTGATGCCGTGCAGCTGGGTGCCGGACGGGGCCGGGGTGGTGCGCCGCCCGATCGTGAAGTCCTCGATCAGGTTGTCGTGCGAGCCCTCGCGGCAGAAGTAGGGGTGGTGCGAGCCGCGGCCCTCGACCCGGGTGCGGCGCAGGGTGCAGGCGGAGGCGGCGACCAGGCCGAAGCCGTTGTCGGCGTGACGGACCGTCACGTCGTCGACCCAGCAGTCGTAGGCGCACTGGAGGGTGACGCCGTTGTAGCCCTTGTCCAGGAGGTGGGGCTGCTGCGGGGTCTCGACCGCCTCCAGGGTGAGCCCTTCGACGCCGGAATCGGACAACTCCGGTACGTGCGTGGTCAGGCGGGGGTCCCACTCCGGCCGTACGTCGAGCGGCAGGGGGCGTTCGAGGGTGATCCGGCGGCCCTGGACGCGGGTGACGCGGACCGGCCATTCGTAGGGGACGTAGGAGTTCAGCTTCGTCTTGTCGTCCCAGAAGTACGCCTCGGGGCCGGGGCCGCCGCCGCTCATGTGCTCCAGCAGGGTGTGGCCGGGGTCGTCGGCCAGCCGGAGCAGGACCAGCGCGCCGGGGCGCAGTCGGGCCGCGTCGGCCACCGTGATCGTCCACGAGCCCTGGCGGGCGGCCTCGACCGTGGTGAGGGTGCGCCATTCGTCGCGCCGGTTGCCCGTCCAGCCCTCGAACGGCCAGTCCTCGGCCCTGATCGCCGCGACCAGTGACTCCCAGCGGGCCGCGGGCGCCAGCCAGATCAGGCCGCCGGCCCAGGACCAGGACGACTTGTCGCCGCCGTAGCGGGAGCCGTAGGCGCCGATCAGCTCGGTGAGGTGCTTCGTGGCGTACAGGGTCGTACGGGCGCTGCCCGCGCCGCGCAGGACGACGCCGGAGTGCCCGACCCGGATGACGTCGTCGATACGGAAGGTGCCGGGCGGGATGGTGACCGTGCCGCCGCCGGCCCTTCCGGCGGCGGCGACGGCACGGTTGATCGCGGGGGCGGCGTCGGTGGTGCCGTCCGGCACGGCGCCGAAGTCGCGTACGTCGAGGACGACACGGCGGCGCGGCCGGCGGCGCGCTCCGCCCCGGCAGCCGGCCCGTCCGATGTACGGGATCTGCGGGTGGGTGAACGGTGAGCGGGTGAACTCGTGCCAGACGGTCGGCACTTGGGCTCCGGGCGCGGCGCCTGTACCCGCGCCCGTGCTCGCCGCCGCCGTCGTCACCGTCGCGGCCGTCGCCGTGGTGCCGGCCGCGACGGTGACGACGCCGGCGAGCAGGGTCCGTCTGGTGATGCCGCTGTACGCGTTGCCCATGTCCGCACGCCCTTCCCAGGAAGATGTTCCAGGATGTGAACGATGTTCATAGTTGCGTCGGCGGTGAGCATGTCACGACCTGCGCCGGGCACGGAAGGGGTCGCACGGGGGTTATTGGTACGGACCGGAGAACGGCCCTGCGGCACAGGGATCGGCGGCTTGCGGTCCGACGAAGACGGCGAACCGGTGGACCGGTGGACGCGTGATCAGTCGGCCGATTGCCGAGTCAGATGAGTGAACGCGTCCAGATTGCGGGTCGATTCGCCGCGGGAGACGCGCCAGGCGTACTCCTTGCGGATCGCGGAGGCGAATCCGAGCTCCAGCAGCGTGTTGAAGCTGCCGTCGGCCGCTTCGAGGACCTGGCCGAGCAGCCGGTCGACCTCGTCGGCCGTGACGGCGGCCAGCGGCAGTTTGCCGGCGACGTAGATGTCGCCGAGCGGGTCGACCGCGTAACTCACGCCGTACAGCTTGAGGTTGCGCTCCAGGAGCCAGCGGTGGACACCGGCGTCGTTCTCGTCGGGGTGGCGGATCACGAAGGCGTTCAGGGAGAGCGAGTGGCGGCCGACGATCAGGGAGACCGTCGTCGACAGCTTGCGGGTGCCGGGGAGCTTGACGACGTAGTGGCCGGGCCCGGGGCTCTCCCATTCGATCCCGGCGTCCTCGAGCACGTCCTCGATGACCTGTGCCGCCCGCCGCTCCGCTTCCGCCATGGTGGGAGCGTACGTCAGCCGACGCGGGCGCGACGGCGGTGGGCGTGCAGCGCCGCCGTGTAGACCTCGGCGGTGGCGGCGGCCGAGGCGTCCCAGCCGAACGAACGGGCGTGCAGGGCGGCGGCGGCGCCCATCCGGGCGGACATCTGCCCGTCGTCGGCGAAACGCCGCAGCACGCGCGCGTACGCCACCGGGTCGTGCCCGTCGACCAGGAACCCGGTCTGCTCGTGGCGTACGGCCACCGGGAGCCCGCCCACCGCGGCGGCCAGCACCGGCGTACCGGCCGCCTGCGCCTCTATGGCGACCAGGCCGAACGACTCGCTGTACGACGGCACGACCAGGACGCTCGCGGCCCGGAACCAGTCGGCGAGGCCGTCCTGCTCCACCGGCGGACGGAACCGGACCACATCGGCGATACCGAGCCGCGCGGCCAGCTTCTGGAGGCCCTCCGGCTTGGCGAGGCCGCTGCCGCTCGGGCCGCCCACGACCGGCACGACCGTCTTCGAGCGCAGGTCGGGCCGCTCGTCGAGCAGCACGCCCACCGCGCGCAGCAGCACGTCAGGGGCCTTGAGGGGCTGGATACGGCCGGCGAACAGCGGGATCAGGGCGTCCTGCGGGAGGCCCAGGCGGGCGCGGGCGGCGGCGCGGCCGTCGCCCGGGTGGAAGCGGTCCAGGTTCACGCCCGGGTGCACCACGGCGACCTTGGCGTGGCCCGCGGCGTAGTGCCGTACGAGCTGGTCGGCCTCCTCGGCGGTGTTGGCGATCAGCCGGTCCGCCGCGGCGACGATCTGGGTCTCGCCGATCACGCGGGCGGCGGGCTCGGGGGTGTCGCCGTCGGCGAGGTTGGCGTTCTTGACCTTGGCCATGGTGTGCATGGCGTGCACCAGGGGGACGCCCCAGCGCTGGGCGGCGAGCCAGCCGACGTGGCCGGAGAGCCAGTAGTGCGAGTGGACCAGGTCGTAGTAGCCGGGGCGGTGGCCGGCCCAGGCCTGCATCACCCCGTGCGTGAACGCGCACAGCTGCGCGGGGAGGTCCTCCTTGGCGAGACCCTCGTACGGGCCCGCGTCGACGTGCCGGACCAGGACGCCGGGGGCCAGCTCGACGGTGGGCGGGAGCGCCGCCGTGGTCGCGCGCGTGAAGATCTCGACCTCGATGTTGATCTCGGCGAGGCGCCGGGCCAGCTCCACGATGTAGACGTTCATGCCGCCGGCGTCGCCGGTGCCGGGCTGGTGGAGCGGTGAGGTGTGCACGGAGAGCATGGCCACCCGGCGCGGGCGGCGATGACCCAGCCGCAGGCGTGACGAGGCCGCCGGGGAGCGGCGACCGAGCCTGCTGACGTATTGGCTCACGTGCCGTTTCCTCCTTGCCGCGGGCACGCCTCGGAGAGGACGTGCGGGTCCTCGGTGGGAGCAACACCGGAAGGGCGCCGCTCCATTTCCGACCGGGGGGTTTTTGCCGAATCATTACCAGGAGTCGCTCAACCGTTCGAGGTGGGGCGGGACGGGTGGGCTCGGTCCCGGCCGTCGCGCCCCGGACGGCGTGCCCGGTCCGGGCTCCCGCGCGCGGGTGCCCGCGGACGTGCCCGCCGTACGGGTGTCCGCGCCGGAGGGACCGAACCCTCCGGTCCGGACAGAGCAGAGCCGGACGGAGCAGAGCCGGACGGGGCGGAACCGGACGGGGCAGGGCCGGGCCGCTGGGGGCCGGAGGCGCTCCGCGGGGCGGTCCGGTTGCGGGGCCGGGCCCGTGTCGCCGGTCACGAGGTCGCCGCCTGCGCCGAACAGACGTGGCGGGCCTGTCGTACCGGGCCCTGTGGGGCCCGTCACGAGGTCCGCGATCAGCGCCGGGCAGGGGTGGCGCGAGGGCCGCTTACCCTCGACCCATGACATCCCGCGCAGCGACCCGCCCCGTGGGAACGGTGACGCGCGGGACGACCAACCCCAACCGCCTGCGCCGCATGGACCGGTGGATCTCCGCGGCGCACGGCGCCGAACTCCGCCGTGCCGCCGACCCGGTCGCCGTCGACCTGGGCTACGGCGCCGCTCCCTGGACGGCGGTGGAACTGCTCACGCGTCTGCGCACATCGGCGCCACGCGCACGCGTGGTGGGCGTCGAGATCGACCCGGCCCGGGTGGCGGCGGCACGGCCGTACGAACGCGCGGGCCTGGTCTTCCGGCACGGCGGCTTCGAGGTGCCGCTTCCCCAGCGTCCGCACCTCATCCGGGCGGCCAACGTCCTGCGCCAGTACGACGAGTCGGAGGTCGCCGCCGTGTGGGCGCGGCTGTGCGCCCGGCTCGCGCCCGCCGACCCGGCGGCCGGAACGCGCGGCGGTCTGCTGGTCGAGGGCACCTGCGACGAGATCGGGCGGCGGCATGTGTGGGTCGCGCTGGGCCCGGAGGGCCCGCGCACCGTCACCTTCGCGACCCGGCTGGGTTCCCTGGAGCGCCCCTCCGACCTGGCGGAGCGCCTGCCGAAGGCCCTGATCCACCGCAACGTCCCCGGTGAACCGGTGCACAGCTTCCTGCGCGACTTCGACCGCGCCTGGGCGGCCGCCGCGCCCTACGCCTCGTACGGAGCCCGGCAGCGCTGGATCCGCTCCGTGCGGGACCTGGCCGCCGACTGGCCGGTGACGGACGGGCCGGCGCGCTGGCGTCAGGGCGAAGTCACCGTGCGCTGGGCGGCATTGGCACCCGGGATATGAGGACTCGCCCTTCTTCTCCCCACTCGGGTCCCTCTTTTCCCGCTCGAGCCCGGCTGCGCGGAACGATCTCGGTGAGTCGTTCGTCACAAAGTCGGGGAGATCGTCGTACGGCGAACGAAATGGGGGATGGAGTCACTGGCTCTGTCGTTTTGCGCCGTGACATGGCACGATCCCCCAGGCGTCCGTAAGTTACTGACGGTAAATCAGTTTGGGGGCACGGGTATGGCAAGGGGCAAGCGCAGCCTGATCGCGGCGGCCGTGACGGTGGTCTGCGCGGTCACCGTGCTGGCGGCACCCGGGACGGCCCTGGCGGCCCCGCATCCCACCCCGTCGCCCTCCGCGACCTCGTCGGCCCCGGTGTCCACCGCCGAACTGGAGGCCGTCCGCAAGAAGATCGACAAGCTCTACCGCGCGGCGGCCTCCGCCACGGACGCCTACAACGCGGCCGAGGAGAAGGCCGAGCACCAGTCGGCCGAGATCGTCGCCCTGGCCAAGAAGATCGTCGAGGGCAAGGAAAGGCTCAGGGAGTTGAAGCGCCGCGCGGGCGCCGCGGCCGCCGCGCAGTACCGCACCGGCGGCCTCCCGCCCGAGGCCCGGCTGATGCTGAGCGACGACCCGGGCGAGTTCCTGGAGGGCACCGGCCGCGTCCGCCAGGGCGAGCGCGCCACCCGGCACCTGCTGGACGAAATGACCCGCACCCAGCAGGACTTGGAGCTCTACGCCGCGGACGCCTCCACCCAGTGGAAGAAGCTGGAGGCGAACCGCAAGGCGAAGGCCGCCGCCCGCAAGAAGGTCGTGAAGCAGATCGACGCGGCCGAGAAGCTGGAGTCCCAGCTGGAGAAGGAGGAGCTGGAGCGCCTGGCGGAGCTGGAGGAACAGGCCGCGTACAAGGCGCAGACGACCTGGCTCGGCTCCGGCATCCTCGACGAACTCGACAGCACCGCCACGGCGCAGGGCAAGAAGGCGGTGAAGTTCGCGACGGCCCAGATCGGCAAGCCGTACGTGTGGGGAGCCGAGGGCCCCAAGGCTTACGACTGCTCCGGACTGACCTCACAGGCGTGGGTGGCGGCCGGCAGCGCGATCCCGCGCACGTCGCAGCAGCAGTGGAAGCAGTTGCGGCGCATCGACATCGAGGACATGCGCCCAGGCGACCTGATCATCTACTTCGACGACGCCAGCCACGTCGGGATGTACGTGGGCGACGGGGCGATGGTGCACGCCCCGCGGCCGGGCCGGAACATCACGATCGCGGGGGCCGGTTCGATGCCGATCCTGGGCGTCGTACGGCCGGACGCGGCCTGAGACACCCCCGCGCGGTGTCCGAAGCGCCCAATTCGTGAACTGGGCCACGTGATCCGCCCCACGCCGCCCGGAGATCAAACCGGGGGTGGACGTGACCTTCGTCATTCCGCTTCGGACGGCGCCCTGCCCAACTGCGGTACGGAACGCGGCATATGACAGTGGCGGCTTCCGGAGCGTCGTGCCTCACACCATTCCCCAGCGGCGCCGACACCCGCTATGGTCCCGGTCGGTGGGTCGAGGTCCCTCGCCCCGCCGTGCCCTCGGGGGGAGGGAAGGAACTCAGGACAATGCCCGTACCCGTACCGCGGCAGCGAGCTGTTCCAGCCGTGGAAACTGGTCAGGCGCAGGCCGCGCCCGCAGTCGGCGGCCATCCCGGTGTCCCCGGTGCCTCCGGCGCTGCTTCCGGCATATCCGATGCAG
Organism: Streptomyces cadmiisoli; assembly: GCF_003261055.1. Lineage (NCBI taxonomy): Bacteria > Bacillati > Actinomycetota > Actinomycetes > Kitasatosporales > Streptomycetaceae > Streptomyces > Streptomyces cadmiisoli. Next base: position 4,925,680 of record NZ_CP030073.1, on the reverse strand, counting down.
CCGGTGCATCCGGCACATCCGTTGCGTCCGGCGCAGAAACCCCGTACAAGGAGAAAACCACCGCGGACACCACCCGTACCGCCCTCGGCAGCGACACGACCAGCACCAATCTGACCCTGTTGCTGATCGAGGACGACCCCGGCGGCTCACCGATCGTGCCCGAACTGCTCGATCAGGCCGGCAAGCCGATCCGTGTCCGCACCGCCCGCAACCTCACCGAGGCCGAGCGGCTGCTCACCGACGACGTCCACTGCATCCTGCTGGACCTCGCGCTGTCCGCCCCGGGGCGGTCCGACGACCGCAACGACGAGCTGTCCGTGCTCCGTCACGTACTGAGGCTCGCGCCCCGGCACGCCGTCCTCGCGCTCACCGCCTCCGGTGACGCCGAGCGCGGCGCGGAAGCCGTGCGCGTGGGCGCCCAGGACTACCTCTTCCGCGACGAGCTGGACAGCCGCCTGCTGAGCCGGGCGATCCGGTACGCGGTGGAGAGGAAACGTTCCGACTCGGCCGAGCGGCGGCTCGCGGAGGGCCGGATGCGGGCCCAGGAGAACGCCCGCCTCGAACGCGGTCTGCTGCCCACCCCTCTCCTGGAGGGCTCCACGCTGCGCTTCGCCGCCCGCTACCGGCCCGGCCGCTCGCGCGCCCTGCTCGGCGGCGACTTCTACGACGTCGTGCGCACCCCGGACGGCACCGTGCACGCCATGATCGGCGACGTCTGCGGCCACGGCCCGGACGAGGCCGCGCTCGGCGTGGAGCTGCGGATCGCCTGGCGCGCCCTGACACTGGCGGGGCTGTGCGGCGACGAGCTGCTCGGCACGCTGCAACAGGTGCTGGAGCACGAGCGCTCGCACGAGGAGATCTTCGCGACGCTCTGCACGGTGGACATCGCACCGGACGGCCGACGCGCCGGCCTGTGCCTCGCGGGGCATCCGGCCCCGCTGGTCGCCCGCCCCGGCCGGCCCGCCCGGCTGCTGCCGTTCGACAACAACGGCCCCGCCCTCGGCCTGCTGCCGGGTGCCCGCTGGCCGCGGATGCAGGTGGAGCTGGGCCGGGAGTGGAGCCTGATGCTCTACACCGACGGTCTGATCGAGGGCCACACCGGCCGGGGCCGCGAGCGCCTCGGCCAGGACGGCATGGTGGACATGATCCGCCGCCAGCTCGACCAGGGACTGAGCGGCGAGGAACTGCTGCGGGCGGCGGTCAACGAGGTCCGCGAACTCAACGGCGGCGAGCTGGCGGACGACGTGGCCGTCCTGCTGCTGGACCGCATGCCCTGACCGGCACCGCTGCCGGACCGGATGCCCCGGATGCCCCGGCCCGACCGGCGCGAGCGGCCGGGCGCGGGGCCGGGCAGGTTCACCGGGCGGCGCGGGCCCACCGGGGGTCGGGCGGGTGCGGTCAGCGGCCGCCGTTGTACGGGCCGTACGGGCCGTCGCTGCTGGAGCCGCGGCGGCTGCGGCCGCCGCCCGGCAGACCGCGCAGGGCAGGTCGTACGTCGACCATGTACACGATGGTGGCGATGAGCCCGATGATCGGCAGGAACGACAGGATGTTGAAGATCAGGTTCACCACGAAGGCGAGCCCGAGGATGATCAGCCAGAACGGCTTGGACTGCTTGTCCGCCGCGCGGTAGGCGTCCTCCCGGCGCGTGGCCGCGTCGATCAGCGCGAAGCCGCTGAAAAGGATCAGGGCCATGCTCAGCAACCACATGAGCCCCGCGAACCCCTGCATCAGCACTACATCCACCACCCGACTCGGTCGTCCCTACGCGGTCACCGTACCCGCCACCGCAGGCCCGCTACCCGGAGAACGGGCCGGGCACTCCAGTAGTGCCCGACCCGTGACCCATCAGCCGTCCCGGCCGGCGACGTGACCGGGCGTGCGGAACCACTGCCGGGTCACTTGGCCGGCGGCGTGGTCTTCTTCGCCGTCGCCTTGCGGGCCGGGGCCTTCTTGGCGGCGGGCTTCTTCGCCGGGCCGGCCTCGGGCCCGGCCGCGGTACCGGTCCCGGCGGGCTTGTCCGCGCGGACCTCGACCGGCTCGGCCTTCGGCTCCACGACGATGGCCAGTTCCTCGATCTCCTCGGCCGCCTCGCCGCGCCAGGTCTTCACGGCCTGCTCGCCGTGCTCGGCGACCCTCTCGTAGGTCTCACGGGCCTTCACGGCGTACTCGGCGGCGACGCCGACGCCGCGCAGGGCGAGGTCCTGGGCGGACTCGCCGAGCTTCTTGAGGTCGGAGTCGATCGAGCCGCTGAGCTTCTTCAGGTCCGCGTCGAGGGAGCCGATGAACTCGTTGACCCTGTTCTGGAACGTCTCCTGCCGCTCCCGGACGCGGGCGCCGGCCTCCTTGGCGCGGGCGCTGGCCTTCTCCTGGACGGCCTTGGGGTCGGTGTTGCGTACGGCGTCGATACGGGCCGGGGCCTCGGCGCGCAGCTGCTCGACCAGGCCGGGCACCTTCCTGGCCTGCTGGAGGGCCAGGTCGGCGGTGCCGGCGGCGAAGTAGAGCGGCGTCGGGTCGCTGAGGGTCTTGCGCAGGTCGTCGGTGATGGCCATGGTGCTGGTCCTCCCGGTGGCTTTCTGTTGAGGGTTTCGGGTCCCGTGACCGGTCGGCCGGGCCGAGCGCTCCGCCCGGTCAGCCGGTCGACCGCCGCCGCGGGTCGGCTTCGCTGCCGTCGGCCGTGCGGGGGCCGCGTTCGGCGGTGCCGGCCTCCCCGGCCGTCCCGCCCTGGATCTCGCCGTCGTCGGCCTCGTCGTCCCGGACGCCGTCGTCCGGGACGGAGTCGCCCTGGGCGCCGTCTCCGTGATCCCTGTGGACCGGACCGCTCTCGAAGCCGTTCTCCTTGCGGAACGACTCGTACACCTGGAGCAGCACCTGCTTCTGCCGCTCGTTCAGCGTGGGGTCGGCGAGGATGACGGCGCGCGTCTCCACCTCGTCCCGGTCCCGTTCGGCGTCGAGGATGCCGGCTCGCACGTACAGCGTCTCGGCGGAGATCCGCAGCGCCTTGGCGACCTGCTGGAGCACCTCCGCGCTCGGCTTGCGCAGCCCGCGCTCGATCTGACTCAGGTACGGATTGGACACCCCGGCGGCGTCGGCGAGCTGCCTGAGCGACAGCTGCGCGTTGCGCCGCTGCTCGCGCAGATACTCACCGAGATTGCCGACGTTGAGCGTTGCCATGCCTCCACCTTGCATCGCCCTGCTAACAATTGCAAGCACCTTGCTTGCAAGAGTGCGCCGCGCCACCGCTCGCGCGCAAATCGCTGGCCTCCCGCTCCGCCCGGCGCCCAGACTTCCGGGGTGACGCTCCACGAGAACGAGATCCCCGCCGACGAGACGCTCGTCCGGTCCCTGCTGAAGGCACAGCGCCCGCGGTGGGCCGACCTGCCCTTGTCACCCGCGGGCGCGGGCACGGACAACACCATGTACCGGCTGGGCGACGACCTGCTGGTACGGCTCCCGCGGACCGCCGACACCGGACGGGCCGTACGCAAGGAGCAGGAGTGGCTTCCGCGTCTGGCACCCCGGCTGACCTGCCGGGTTCCCGAGCCCGTCCACGCCGGGACGCCCACCGCGGCCTTCCCGCACGCCTGGTCCGTCCACCGCTGGATCGACGGCGCCGAGGCCGGCCCGGACACCGTCCGGGACTGGGCCGCCTTCGGTACCGATCTCGCGGCGTTCGTGCGGGAACTCCACCACGTCGACCTCATGGGAGCGACCCGGGCAGATGCGCTCAGCTGGTACCGGGGAGGCACCCTGGGCCCGTGCGACGAGTGGGTCGGCAAGGCTCTCGCGGACTGCCGGTCCACCGTCGGACCCGCCCTCGACGTCGACACCCTGGAACGGCTGTGGCGCGATGCGCTCACACTGCCCGAACCCGCCGGAACCCACGTATGGCTCCACGGCGACCTCAAGCCGACCAACCTCCTGGTACGGGACGGCCGGCTGCACGCGGTCATCGACTTCGGCGCGCTCTCGCTCGGTTTCCCCGACGCCGAGCACGCCGCGCTCTGGGACCTGCCGCCCCTGGCCCGTGAGGCCTACCGGGACGCCATGAACCTCGACGACACGACCTGGCTCCGCGCCCGCGCCTGGGCCATCGCGGTGGGCGTCAGCGGGATCTCCTGCTACTGGCACACCTTCCCCGCGTTCGTCGCCGAGTGCCGCGCACGACTCCGGGCGATCCTCACGGATGCCGCGGGGCGGTGAAGCGGGGCGGTGAAGCGGGGCCGCGGTGTGGGGCCGCGGAGCCCGCGTACACCCACTTTTTTGTGCGTACTTGGCAGCGCCCGGCCTCGGGGGGAGGCTGATCTCAGGCGGCCGAAGGAACGCAGGGGGTGCCGAGGGGGTTCCTCCGGGGGTGTCGGGGAGTGAGGTGAGGCGCGTGCCGCTTCAGGAGGCGGACCGCACGGCCGGGGGTTCGGCCTCGGCCTCGGTCTCGGTCTCGGCCTCGGTCTCGGCCTCGGTCTCGGTCTCGGCCTCGGTCTCGGTCTCGGTCTCGGTCTCGGTCTCGGCGAGTCTGTCCAGGCGGCGGTGGCCCCAGTCGGACAGGGGCGCGAGGGCTTCGGAGAGTTCGCGGCCGAAGCCGGTCAGGGAGTAGACGGTCTTCGGAGGCAGTACGTCGTGCACCTCCCGGTGCACCAGACCGTCGGCCTCCATCTCGCGCAGTGCCTGCGTCAGCACCTTCTCGCTCAGGCCCGGCAGGCTGCGGCGCAGTTCCGCGGGGCGATGCGGCCCCGACTCCAGCAGCCACAGCAGCGCGGTCTTCCACTTGCCCTCGATCACGACGATCGCGGCGGTCACACCGCAGACGTTCAGGTCCCGGGCACGGCTGCGCGTCATCGTCGCCCCATTCGTCCGGTAATAGCAGGATTCATATCTGCACGTTCGCCATCTGTACGTCCACCATCCGCAGGTCCACCGACTGCGCTCCGACCGACCGCACGATCACCTTCCGCACGTCGACAGACCGCACGATCACCTTCCGCAAGACCAAGGAGAACGCATCATGTCCACGTACACGGACCAGTCTGCCGTCACCGTCCTCGGACTGGGCCCCATGGGCCAGGCCCTGGCCGCGGCCTTCCTGGACGCGGGTCTGCGCGTCGCCGTCTGGAACCGCACGCCGGGCCGGGACGGCGAACTCGTCTCCCGCGGCGCCGTCGGGGCGGGCTCGGCGGCGGAGGCGGTCGCCGCGAGCGGGCTGGTCGTGGTCTGCGTCGTGAACTACGACGCGTCGGACGACATCCTGCGCCAGGACGCCGTCGTCGACGCGCTCAAGGGACGTACCGTCGTCAATCTCAGCGCCGACACCCCGGAACGCGCGCGTGAGACGGGCGAGTGGGCGGCCCGGCACGGCGTTCGCTACCTGGACGGCGCGATCATGACGCCGACCACCACCATCGGCACGCCCGACGCCGTGTTCCTGTACAGCGGGTCGGAGGAGCTGTACCGCGAGCACCGTCCTGCGCTGGACGCCCTCGGCGGGACCCGGACCCACCTCGGCGAGGACATCGGCCGCGCCGCGGCGTACGACATCGCGCTGCTCGACATCTTCTGGACCGCGATGGCGGGCTACGCGCACGCCCTGGCGATGGCTCGGGCGGAGGGCATCACCGCGCGTGAGCTGGCACCCTTCGCGCAGGGCATCGGCGCGATCCTGCCGCCGCTGTTGGCGGAGTTCGCGGACGACGTCGACGACGGCACGTACTCCGGCGAACTCAACCCGATCACCTCCACGGTGTCCACGATGGCGCACGTCATCCACACCTCCGAGGCGCACGGCATCGACGCGGGCGTGATGCGCGCGGCCGAGGGGCAGGCCCGCCGGGCCATCGGACTGGGCCACGCGGCGGACGGCTACCTGCGGGTCGCGGAGCTGCTCGGCCGCCGCTGAACGGGCGGTGTCAGCCGCCGAGCCACTCCCCCACCGCCCCGAAGTCCGCCTGGGTGAGCCCGTACCGGTGGTCGACCCGGTGCAGCAGGGCCCGCTCGGGATGGTGGGCGTCCACCCAGGCCCGGTCGGCGGCGGTGATCTCGTCGTCCACCCATACGAAGGGGCGGCCGGCCGCCCAGGCGACGAGGGGCCGGGTCTTCCAGTGCAGCGCCCCCGGCCGCTCCCCCGCGTCCGGCCAGTCCACCACCGGCAGCGCGGGCAGCCCGAGCCAGGGCGCCACGCACGCGTTCGCGTCGTCGAGCCAGGTCGTGGCCCACACCATCTCGCAGTTCAGGGCGAGCAGCCGGGGGCCGAGCGTCGGGTCGATCCTGCTCAGCAGGGGGTGGTCGGCTCCCTCGGCGGTCAGCTCGAACGGCGTCTCGTACGCCGGGTAGGCGGCCGCCGCCCCGAACGGCAGCAGCGTCCCGTCGACATCCAGGAAGAGAAGCATCGCTCCTACGCTACTGTGACCGCATGACTGCCGGGTTTGCGGCCGAGAGCCGCGAGCGAGTTGGGTCCCCGGCCTCCGAGTGAGGCCGAGGCGGGCGAGAGGCCCGCCGTTCTTTCTCTGTACAGACGTCGCCCCTGTCCCAGAAGACCGACGACCTCCACAGAGCACAGAGAAAGAAGCGAATGCCCGACGACACCGTCAACGACTTCAACCGACGGATCATCGAAGAGTTCCGCGCCAACCGGGGCCGCGTCGGCGGCCCCTTCGAGGGCGCCCGGCTGATCCTGCTGACCACCACCGGCGCCCGTTCCGGCGCCCCGCGCACCACCCCCGTCGGCTACCTGCCCGACGGCGCCGACACCGTCCTGGTCATCGCCTCCGCGGGCGGCGCACCCAGACACCCCGCGTGGTACCACAACCTGCTCGCCCATCCCGAAGTGACCGTCGAGAGCGGCGCGTTCACGTACCGGGCGCGGGCCGAGGCGCTGGCGGGCGAGGAGCGCGACCGTGCGTTCGCGCGGGCCGTCGAGGCGGACCCGGGCTGGGCGGCGTACCAGGAGAAGACGCGCCGGGTGATACCCGTCGTGGCACTGCGGGAGATCCCGGCCGACGGGCCGCCGAACATCAACGCGGGCTCCATCGGAGAGGCGATCAAGGTCGTCCACGACGCGTTCCGGCGCGAACTCGCGCTGATCCGAACGGAAATGGGCGCGACCGGCGCCGGCGCCCCGCTCGGCGCGCAGTTGCGCGTCAACTGCCTCACCTTCTGCCACGGCCTGCACAACCACCACACCGGCGAGGACATCGCGCTGTTCCCGTTCCTGTCCGACCGGCATCCCGAGGCCGCCCCCGCGCTGGCACGGCTGCGCGAGGAGCACGAGCGCATCGCCGAACTGGTCGAGGACCTGCGCCGCGCGATCGACGACCCGGACCCGACCCTGGCCCGAGCCGAGGTGGAACGCCTGACGAAGGAACTGGAGGCACATCTGACGTACGAGGAGGAACAGTTGCTGCCTCTCCTGGAGACCGCCGGCTGACGGGCTGCGGGGCGCGACGGTCCTGGCCGTCGGCACCCGGCGTCACTCGCCGGGGAAGGGGCGGGCGGCCATCCACGCGGCGAGGATCCGCTCGATCTCGCCCTGGTCAGGCACCCGCCCCAGCCGCAGCGGCTCCTCCGCCGAAGCCAACGCCCGCCACACCGAGGCCTTCGCGGCGCCGAGGCTCTCCTCGTCCGCCGGATCGCTCAGCGCCTGCACGGCACGCATCACGTCCGGATAGACGGACTGCGCCCGCTCGAACGCGACGTAGTGCCGCAGATCCTGGCCCAGCCCTTCCACCGCGGCCGGACGGACCGCCGTCATGGCCTGCGCCCACGCGTCGACGACCTCGCCCCACTGCTGTTCGGGGTACCTCATCCGTACGAGGTGGGTCGCGAGGTCGTGCAGGGGGTCGCCGTAGGTGGCCAGTTCCCAGTCGACGCAGATCAGTGGCGGTTCACCGTTGTAGGACAGGATCAGGTTGTCGCGGTGGACATCGGCGTGCAGCAGGCTGAAGGGGCGGCGCGTCATGGCGGGCACTCGCTCCGCCAGCCGGGCCAGAGCGTCCTCGGGTATGCCGAGCGCAGCGAACAACGTCCCGAACCGTGCCCGGTTCGGTTGCCGGATCTGCCGGTCGGCCAGCCACGCGAGCACCCGCAGAAAGTCCCGGCTGTCCCCGTGGTCGCGCGGCCAGATGTCCGGCAGCGGGGGCAGCATGTGCTCCGGCACCTGCACCATCCCGGCGAGCAGTCCGGCGACAGCTCCGACCAGCCGCGCGTCGACCCGGATGTCGTTGCCGCACACACTGGAGAGGGGAATGCCCGCGACGTAGCTGTGGACGGCGAAGCCCTCGCCGGCGAACAACCGCCGCGGAACGTGCGGCATCCGTTGAATGGCGTCGAGGATCTGTCCTTCGTCGAACCAGGTCCTGATCACCACCGGCAGCGCTCCCTCGCGCGGGACGCGCACCGTCACCGGCGTGCCCGCCCGGCAGCCGAGCAGGGTCGCCGCGCCGGAGGTCGCGGAAGCCACGTAGTTGTGGTTGTGATGCCCGCTGCTCACGTTTCCCGCCGCGGCGGCCTCCGTCACGAGTTCCCTGAAGACGTGGGGCAGATCTCGGACGGCGGTACCCCCGGGCAGGAAACGAGGAAGATGAGGGGCACCCACCGGCCGCTCCTGACGTCGCGCGAAGGACGGACGAAGCACACCATACGACCACGGTGCCGCAGCGGTGTCGGGTCAGCCGGAAAGGCCCCCGCCGCTGCCCGGCCCGTGCGTGAGGCACCAGCGCTCCAGTGCCTTTCCGATACGGCCGGGCTCCGGCACCGAGTCGAGCCCCAACGACACCGCGGCCTCGGCCAGGACGCCGTTCAGTCGGCGTCCGGCCGCGTCGAGCCGCCACCGGCCGGCAACCGGTGCGGCAGGCAGCGACAGGGCCTCCCGGATCACATCGGTGAAGACGGACTGGGCCCTCTTGTAGTCGAGAAGGAGCTTCAGATCGTGCCGCCAGCCGTTCGAACTGCCCTCACGAACGGCTTCGACGGTCGTGGCCCACTCTTCCGCGACCTCATGTGCCTGACCCTCCGGGTACCGCATCAGATACAGGTGCGTGGCAAGGTCGTACAGCGGATCGCCGAACATCGCCAGTTCCCAGTCGATCGCCCACAGGGCACCTTCTCCGTCGACGATGAAATTCTCCCGATGCAGGTCGGCATGGAGCAGGCAGAAGGGTCTTTCCCGCAGGCCCGACACGTGTTTCCGGAGCTTTTTGAAGGCGTCACCGTCGATGCCGAGTTCTCCGAAGAGTTCCTCGAACTCTCGCGCATTCTTCCGGTAGACACTCTCCTCGGCAAAGCTGACGAGCCGCTCCAGGAATCCGTCGGTGTCCCGGTTCTCCGGCCGGTCGTCGGATTTACATCGCCGTTTGATGAGCAGAGTCTCCGGAGTCACCGCGACCGTCTGCCGGAAAAGTTCCAGAATCTGTCGCGTCTGATGGCCCGGAAGTCGCTGCCCGGGCTTCCAGTACAGCCCGAGGGTCTCGCCCTCGATGAACCTCTGCAGGCGCAGTCCGCCGAATTCGCGCACGTCCGGGATGCCGGTGATCCGCCCGCTGAGGGCAGTCAGCAGTTCCTCCTCCGAGGCAAAGCACCGGCGGTCGAACCAGAGCAGTCCGGGGCGCGGCTCCCGGCACTTCCACTGCGCCGGCGGGCCCTGCTCCTCCCGCTCGGCGAGGGGAAAAACATAAGTCTCGTGGTGGTAGCCCCGCAGCGGCCCCCAGACCGCGCCCGCGTCGCCGCCGGCCTCGACCGCGCGGCGCCGGGTGACGGAAGCCGATTCGACTGACATGGGCCATTTCTTTCACCTGAGACCCTTGTGCAGGGTGATAAGTGGCAGCACGCTACTCCGCCGACGGCGTGCATCGTGCCAGCACGCCATCAGTCCACGGAAATTGCCTCCCCCGGACGAACGGCGAACGACAAGATGTGCGATGACACGTCCATCTGTGCCCGAAATGAGGCACAGCCGCGGACCGGCCCCGTGGTGCTGGCCGCGCGGCGCGCCTTGGTCCACACTGACACGGGTAGCGGGAGGAGACCCATGCGCGGCGTACTCGACGAACAAGAAGTCCTCCAAGGACTCCTGGCTGACGCGCGCGCAGTTCTCCTCGACTTCGACGGCCCGGTCACCAGGCTGTTCGGTGGTGCGCCGACCGCGCACATCGCCGAACGGATCAAGGGGGTCGTGCGCCGGGAGTGGGGACCGCTGGACCCCGATGTCGAGGAGTGCGAGGACTCGCACCGCATCTTGCTGCGCATCAGGGACATGTACGACCGGCCCGCATCGGCTCCCCGCAGTCCCGCGCCGCTGAAGCACGCGGACCGCATCGTGACCGACTACGAGTACGAAGCGGTCGTCCGGGCCGAGCCCGTACCGCACTTCGATCGGCTCGTCGAGGCACTGCTCGGTCTGCGACTCGCCCTGGTGATCGTCAGCAACAATGCCGACGGCCCGGTCTGGGAGTTCCTCAAACGCCAGGGGCTCCAGTCGAAGTTCGAGGCCGTCCTGGGACGCGACTCGAGCGAGCTGCGGCACATGAAACCCCATCCGTACGCCGTGCGCCGGGCCGTCGAGCACCTGGCGATCGGGGCCGGGGAGTGCCTCCTCGTCGGGGACCAGCTCACGGATCTCGCGGCCGCCCGCGCGGCGGGCACCCGGTTCCTCGGGCACACCTGGCGAGAACACCGCGCGATCCGGATGCGGGAGGACGGCGCCGACTGGGTCGTCTCCTCCCACCTTCCCGTCATCGACGCCGCCGAGGCGCTACGGAAGGCAACCTGACGTTCTGGCGCGCCAAAGTCGACCGGGGCATCATGGTTGTCGGAGATCGACGGTCGACACCGCCGCTTCTTGTTCCGCGGCGGTGACAGGGGGTGGCGGGTGTCTCCTCGCGTTCCGGGCGCCGGCCGCCCGTCCAGACGGCAGCGCCTGCGGCATGCACTGGGCGTGTGGAAGCCCCGGCTCGTCAAATGGGTGCTCGCCGTGGTGGTCCTTCTCGGTGTCGCCGCCGAAATCATCGACCCGCTCGGTGACGCGCTCAAGGGCCAGGGATTTCTCGGCGGCTCGTTCGCCGCCCTGATCGCCCTCGTCCTCTTCGACGCCGTCAGCGACTCCGACGCGACCGGGGAAGTGGCAGGCGTCTACGTCCTGGCCGGGCTGAACGATCTGCGCACCCCCGTCCGGGAGGCGTTCGAGGCGCGGCACGTCCGCATCGACTTCTCCGGTTTCACCATGCAGACACTGCTGGTACTTCTCAGAGAACCGCTGGAGCGGATGGCCGACGAGGAAGTACGGACCCAGGAACTGACCTTGCGGGTCATCGTCGCCCACCTCAATCTGCCCATGAACCTGCCGGGGCGGCTCGATCCTGCCGCGGAGAGCGCGGGACTTCCGGCAGGCACCGTCCACTTCGCGGACTCGGTGGAGAACCGGCAGCGCATGCGGGACGACTTCACCAAGCAGAACTGGAACGATCTGAAGGACCTGCTGGACCGCGTCCACGAGAGAAACCCGCACATCGCCATCTCGTGCGAGATCCGGGAGTCCCCGCAGATTCCGGAACGCAAGTTCTACATCCTCAACCAGGAAACACTGTTCTACGCCCCGTACGGAATCGTCGACACTCGCGTCCGCTGGCGCGAGGGCTCCTACCGCATTCTCGACACGGCGGGTTTCGGGCTCCGCTACGGAAAAGCGCGCATCATCGGATGGGATCGGCGTTCACTGTCCCCCTCGACCCGCGAGATCGCGGAGCACCACATGGAGTGGCACCGGAACCTGTGGGAGAAGCTCCAGTACATCAAGCCCGAGCACCCCGTGATCGACGATCCCCGATGGATACCGCCGGAGGACCGGGTGACGCCGTAGCGGACGTCGCTACACGGCGAGAAGCGTCCAGACCGAGTCGAACCACGACTGCATACTGCCCACGAAGACCGATCCCGGTGAGTTCGGGTCCGCGTCCCGGACATGGTGCGTCAGCGTGGCACCAAGGCCCAGCACGTCCAAGGCGGTGACGGTCTCGCCCTCACTCAGGACCAGCTGACGGTCGATCACCTCGTAGGGACCGTGCAGTGCCTCCGCACCGTTGACGAGGTAGAGCTTGAAGGCCGGGGTCAGTGGGGCGTGCCGGATCCTGAGGTCGACGGCGGGTACCAGGCGCTCCGTGGCCAGGTCCTCCAGCGCCCCGCGCAGCGACTCGGTGTGGTGCTCGGTGATGGTGGCCAGGCGGGTGCGCAGCCGGGCGTCGGCAGCGTCGTCCTTGACCCGCGGATAGGGCAGGGGCAGCGTCGTGGAGGGCAGGAGCATGCGCAGCGCGATGCGCTGGGGTGCGATGAACCCGCCGCGGATCCGCTCCACCTGGAGCCGGATGTGGGCGTCCAGGGACTCGGACGTCAGCGTGTAGACGTCCAGGGAGACCTCCGACTGCTCGAAGGCCTCGCTGATGAGCGGCCCCAGGGTCACGCCGCGCCGTGAGCGGGTCGCCTTCGCCGTCGAGGACCGGATGTGCCGGGCCTTGACCACACGCGACCCCTGGCCCTGCCGGGACTCGATCCAGCCCTCGTCGGCCAGTTCGCGCAGGGCCCGCTGGACCGTGTCCCGGGAAACCCCGAACTCGTCAGCGAGGTCGCGCGGCGACGGCAGGAACGAGCGCACGTGGTAGGCACCGTCCGCCATCCGGTTCCGCAACTCGTCGGAGACCCGCTGGAACTCCCTGCCACCGCTCTCGGCCGTACCGGACTGCCGTTCCTCCACCTGTCGACCGTACTGCTCGCGCTCCACCAGCACGCCGACGTCGGTCAACTACCCCAATTGGAGGGCAACTTGCCGGGATCCCTGAAAGTTGGGGGAGGCCATGGGAAGTCAGCTTCCGCTGCGAGGACCCGGTGCCGTCGGCGTTTCTCAGGTCCGCGTCCGGACCACCTCGAGTACCGGCAGGAGCGACGAGACCACATGCTCGGCTCCGGCCTTCCGCAGCGGCCGTTCCTTCTCCTCGTTGCGTGCGTAGCCGAGGAACGGAACACCTGCCTCGCGGGCGGCGATCAGATCCGACGGAGCGTCGCCGATCATCAGTGCCGCCTGTGGCGCGGCCCCGATGGCGCGCAGGGCCTGGTTGAGGCAGTGCGGATCCGGCTTGAGGCGGTGCAGGTCCTGGGTGCGGCCGTAGACGTGGGGTGCGAAGCAGTCGAGCAGGCCTCGGCCCGACAGGTACGAGCGGACCATCCGAGGGGAGTTGTTCGTCGTGATGGCCAGGCGGGCACCCACGGCCGTCCAGGTGCGGATCAGGATGTCCGCGTAGGCGGTGGGCATCGCCGAGGCCGCGGCCTTCAGCTCCTCCTGGGTCAGACGTTCCTCCAGCTCCGCCACCAGGTCGCTGCCGGGGTGCCGGCAGTCCACGGCGCGCAGCACGACCTGCGGGTCGACCGTCTCCCGTTCGCTCTCCTTCAGAAGCTCGTGCAGCCCCCGCCCCCCGAGCCACTCCACCAGATCGTTCGCCACCCCCTCCGCCGAGTAGCCGGCGAACAGGCGGCAGATCGGGCCGTCGAAGTCCCAGAGCACCACACGCGCGCGCGTGATGAGCCCTCGCAGTCCATCGGTCTCTTTCCCGGTCTGAGATGTCACCGCATCAGTCTGCGTCGTATCAGAAGTCACTAGGAGAGTGTCAGGTCCGTCGTGATGGTTTCCCAGAGGGCGTCGAACCACTTCTGGGATTGCTCGACGAACGCCGCGTCGCGGCGGCCCGACAGGTGCTCGAAGGAGAAGAGGAGGGATTCGGTGCCCAGGACGTCGTACATGTCCAGGGGTCCGGTCCCGTCGTCCTCGGCGCGGCGCGTGACCATGTAGTACGCGATCAGCGCCTCCGTGCCGTTGAGGAGGTACAGCTTCACCGGCGGTGTGAACGGCAGCGCGCGGAAGGTGACGCGTACGTCGATGCCGTGCGAGGCGCGCAGGGCACGGAGGTTGTGCTGGAGGACGTGGCCCTGGGCGTTGCGCTGGGCGAGCCAGCGCTGGTGGACCGGATCGTCGTCGCCGCCGCCCTCGACCGAGATGGGGAAGGCCAGGTTGATGTCCCGGGAGGGCAGCAGGATGCGTACGTCGATGGACTCGGGGCGGATACGCCCCTCGTGGATCGCGCGGACCGGGTCGCCGAGGGCCAGCATCAGGGTCTCGGCCGTGAGGCAGGCCGCGTCGATGCGTACGTTGCGGGCGGCGAAGGCGCCCGTCAGGCGCGGCGCCAGACCCACCATGGTCGGCTGGGGCTCACTCCGTGCCGGGGCGGGTGCCGCGATGCGCGGCGGGCTGCCCTTGCTGACGTTGCTGAGAAGGCCGTCCTCCTGGAGGGCGCGCAGGGCCTGGCGCACGGTGCCGCGCTCCACGCCGAACTCCTCGGCGAGTTCCGCCTGGGTCGGCAGGCGGTCGCCCGCCTTCAGGTCGCCCGCGCGGATGCGTTCCCGCAGGGTGTCGGCGATCTCCTGGGGCCCGAGCCTTCTCATGCCGTTCACTGCCACGTTCTCCTGGGTCACAACCAAACGCTATAACTCAACGCCATCTAGGGGCAGTTGTTTGAGAGTTGTTTATGAGTAGCAGCCAAGTGGGGACAACTTAGTCAGAGTTGGTTACCAACTTCGTACCACATCGCATGAGTTGGCGGAAGCTTTACCTCCCCGCCGGCCAACCCCGCACCCCCCCCGCCCGTCCCGCCCCGGCAGCCCGAAGGGGGAACCACCGTGCCTGCCCTCGCTCTCCTCTCCGCGGTCTTCGTCGTCGGCTTCGAGCAGATCGTCCAGTGGAAGTACGGCGCCACCGGAGTCGTCGGCCTGCTCCTGCTCACCATAGGCATCAAGGCGAAGAGTCCGGCCGTCAGCTCCATCGGGGCGGTCGTGCTCGCGCTCCTGGTGACCGGCCCGGCGCTGTGACCGACCGGCGCCCCGCCCCCGTCCGCCCGGAGACGGTCAGCGTGTGAGCACCAGCTCCGAGCTGATCGTCTCCCACAACGCGTTGAACCACAGGTGGGACTGCTCGACGAAGGTGGTGTCGCGCAGGCCCGCCCCCTGTTCGAAGGCGAACAGCATCGACTGGGTGCCCTCCGCGTCGTAGAGCTCCAGCTGCTCCTGGTCGATCTCCTCCTCGCGCCGCCGCAGCGTGTAGTACGCGAACAGCGCCTCCGTGCCGTTGAGCAGGTACAGCTTCACCGGCGGTGTGAACGGCAGCGCGCGGAAGGACACGCGCACGTCGATGCCGTGCGTCGCCCGCAGTGCCAGCAGGTTGTGCTGGAGCACCTGGCCCTGGGCGTTGCGCATCGCGAGCCAGCGCGGATGCAGCCGGTCGGCGTCCGCCGGGTCCACCGGCGCCGGGAAG
Source organism: Streptomyces cadmiisoli (assembly GCF_003261055.1). Classification (NCBI taxonomy): domain Bacteria; kingdom Bacillati; phylum Actinomycetota; class Actinomycetes; order Kitasatosporales; family Streptomycetaceae; genus Streptomyces; species Streptomyces cadmiisoli. The sequence continues at coordinate 4,910,346 of NZ_CP030073.1, read as the reverse complement.
GCCAGGTCGATGTCGCGCGAGGGCAGCAGGACCCGTACGTCGACCTTGGCCGGTTTCAGCTGTCCCGCGTGGATCCGGCGCAGCGGTTCCCCGATGGAGAGCGTCAGGGAGATCGACGTCAGGCACAGCGCGTCTATCTCGACGTGCGGGGCGGCGAACGCCGCGGCGATGCGGGGCGCGAGGGCGACGGTGGTGGGCTGCGGCGGAGCGCCCGGCCCGGTGAGCGCCCGGTAGGGGTCGGGTGCCACCGTCGCGGGGCTCCCTTTCGACACGTTGGTGAGCAGCTGCTCCGTGTGCAGGATGCGCAGCGCCTGCCGCACCGCGGCGCGCTCCACGCCGAACTCGTCGGCCAACTGGGCCTGGGTGGGCATGCGCTGTCCCGGCCGCAGCACTCCGGTCCTGATCCGGGCACGCAGCTCTTCCGCCACCTCGTGGTGTGACCGCGGTGGCGGTTGTGGCCTCTTCCGACCATTGACGGTGGCGTGTTCCGGCTCCACGACCAAACACTACAACTTCCCGCCATCTTCTGGCAGTTCATGCATAGGTGGTTATGAGACGCTTCCAAGTGGAGATGAGTACAGTGAAGTTGGTCGCCAACTTCAGCAACATGGTCAAACTTCCCGAAGGTTGGCCACCAGGGTCGAACAGTCCCGAAGGGGGGACCGTATGCCGCTCATCGCCCTCGCCATCGCCGGCCTGGCCGTCGCAGTCGAGCAGTTCGTCCAGTGGAAGTTCGGACCGATGGGCATCATCGCCCTCGTCGCGCTGACCATCGGGGTCAAGGCCAAGAACACCATGCTCGGCGGGATCGGAGCGGTACTCCTCGTGATGCTGCTCGCCCACTCCGGCTGAGCCCTCAGGATCCGGCTGGTCGGGCTCCCTTCCGGAGGGGAGCCGGGAGCCCGGTCAGTCCGCACCACCGCACAGTCACAACCGAACAGCGACAACTACACACCGACAACCGAATACCAACAACCGAACAGCGACAACTGAACAACGTCAACTGAACACCGACAACCGAACACAGCAGACCGCACGGCCACAACCGAACAACAACCACAACTCAAGAGCACGCTACGGATGAGTCCACCCGTCGTCGGCAGGAAGGAGCACTCAGAACAGGTCCGGGCACCAAGGCCGCCTGGACGTGCGCAGCAGGGCGTCGGCCGAACGGGCGGCGCCCGCTCGTTCTTCCCGGACCCGGCCCAGCGCCGCCAGCCGCACCGCCGACTCGTCCCCGAGCCACAGGGCCGCGAGGTCGGCGACGTCCAGCGTCAGATCCGCGCTCCGCGTCGTCGGCGCACAGGACGCGCCCGTCTGCGACACCTCCAGCGCGTACCGCCCGCCGGTGAAGCCGCCCGCCGTCGCGCCGGCGGTGTCGACGACCTCCAGCACCAGCGCGCCGGTCCCCTCGTACGTCCGCGCCTCCAGCGCCCGTACGACGTCCAGGATCCGCACCCACAGCCAGTCGGCCTGCACGGTGACCCGGGCCGCGCGGGGGTCTGGCAGCAGGAGCGGCAGCAGGTCGTCCGGGGCCCGGAAGCCCGACTTCACCTGGGTGATCCAGTCGATCGAGCACAGGAAGTGCCACAGTGCCCGCTCCGCGGCCGGGGTGGCCGCGATCAGCCAGTTCACGTCGGCGGTGTCGTGCGGCTGCTTGCCGCGCCAGTTGTCCTCGGCCTCGTAGGACACCATGCCCTCGACCTCGCCGGTCGCCGAGCGGTGGACCGCGAAGAAGGGTTCGGTCCAGGACGAGTTGAAGCGGACGGCTCCGGTGTTGGACCGCCACCACAGCTCGTCGCGGCTGACCGCGCCGGGCTGGCGGCGGCGCAGGCGCTCGTGCAGCTCGGGGCCCAGCTTGCGGACGTCCTCGGCGTCGACCAGGTCGATGCGGCCGCCGTCCTCGGGACCCGACCAGCGGGGGTCGAGACCGGTGCGGGGCACGTCGACGGTCCACTCGGTGGTGGAGGTGGCCGGTCCGAAGCCGTACCGGCCGTAGATCGGGTACTCGGCGGCGATGAGGGTCGCCACGACGTCCCCGCGCTCCTTCGCCGCCTCCAGGTCCTCGGCCATCATGCGGCTGAGGAGCCCGCGGCGGCGGTGGGTGGGGGTGACGGTGACGTTGGATATCGCGTCGGCGGGGACCGCCGCGCCGCCCACCGCGGTCAGTTCCTGCGCGAACGAACGGAAGGTCGCCACGCACCGCTCGCCGTCGAACGCGCCGCGCAGCCTGCCCGGCACGAACTGGGCCCGGCGGGCTTCCAGCTGCTCCTCGGAGAGGGTCGGCTCACGCAGGAATCCGACGTTCAGGGCGCGCTGCCAGTCCGTGAAGTCGGATTCGGTGATGGGGCGTACGGCGGGGGCGTCGCTGCGGGTCATGAAGCCACGGTAGGTGTACCCGGCCGAGGGTGTCGCGGGTTTTTCCGTCCGGCCGTCGTCCACCTGTCCACAGGCTGTGGACGACGGGCCGGGCGGACCGTCACGCCAGCAGGTCGTCGACCTGCGCCTCCCCCTCGCGGTAGCGGCGGGCGATCTCCGCGCTGCACTCGTCGGCGGTCCGCTGCAACCGCTGGCGGCGCCGGGACACCTGCTGCTCGTAGCGCACGAGCCGCCCGAGGGCGGTGGTCAGCTCCCCGTCCGTGCGCGCGTCCAGGGCGGACAGCTCGACCTCGGCGAGCATCTCCGCGGCCAGTCGGCGGTACTCCTCGCCGTGCGGGGTGCCCAGCGTCACGTGGCGGGCGGAGGAACGGTGCCGGGCCGGGGCGTCGGCGAGGATCTCCGACAGCCGCGCGACCACGGACGCCTCGCCCGCGGCGACCGGGGACGCCGTCCCGCGCCGCGCCAGCTCCGCGCGCAGGATGTCGATCCGCCCCTGGAGCAGCCGCCGTACGTAGCTGAGGTCCGCCTCGTCGCGCTGCGCGTCCCGGCGCAGGGCGCGCAGTTCCGGCAGGCTCAGCGCGGGCAGCGTGTGCTCGGGCGGATCGGGGGGCAGCCGTGGGCTGTCCGTGCGCTGCACGGGCGGGCGGATCGACTCCGCGCCTCCCGCATGGGTCAACGAGACAGCCCCAGGCGGCTGCCCGGTACTCGGTGTGCTCATGTGCCTCTACCGTCCCCTCGACCGGCCGTTGCCACATCGTGCCACCCCGGGTGGCCGCTATGTGACCGAGTGCCCCCGAACAGCCCCAGATGGGGGGTTAGGGATCAAAAAGAATGCTGGTACGGACCACTCGCGAGCCGGTTCCGGTCGCCCGGCATGATGGTCGTATGCGTGCAGTGGTGCAGAGGGTGGACGGCGCGAGCGTCGTCGTGGACGGCGAGACCGTCGGGGAGATCAGCGGCGAGGGGCTGTGCGTCCTGGTCGGGGTGACCCACGAGGACACCGAGGAGAAGGCGGCCCAGCTCGCCCGCAAGCTCTGGTCGATCCGCATGCTGCAGGACGAGAAGTCGTGCAGCGACATCGACGCCCCCCTGCTGGTGATCAGCCAGTTCACCCTTTACGGCGACGCCCGCAAGGGGCGCCGCCCCACCTGGAACGCGGCCGCGCCGGGCGACGTCGCGGAGCCGCTGGTCGACGAGGTGGTCGCCCGGCTGCGCGCGCTGGGCGCGACGGTGGCCACCGGGCGGTTCGGCGCAGGGATGCGGGTCGGTCTGACGAACGACGGGCCGTTCACGGTGCTGCTGGAGATCTAGTGCTGATCCAGTGCCGTGGCGGGCCGCAAGATCCGGGGCCTGTCGCGGACGGGGAGCGGTGGGGTGCCCCGGCCCGTGGGTCCGGGGCACCCCGCCGGCTACGGCTCGACGACCGTCTCCTGGGCCGCCGCCGTGTCCCCGGCGACCAGGGGCGCGTCCAGCGGTACGTTCCGCTTGACCAGCGCGAGCGCGACCGGGCCGAGTTCGTGGTGGCGCACGGACGTCGTGACGAAACCGATCTTGCGGCCGTCCGGGCCGTCGCCCGCGAGCCGCAGCTCGGTGCCGTGCCCCGGCAGATGCACCTCGCTGCCGTCCAGGTGCAGGAAGACCAGCCGGCGCGGCGGCTTGCCCAGGTTCTGCACCCGGGCGACGGTCTCCTGACCGCGGTAGCAGCCCTTCTGGAGGTGCACGGCGCTGCCGATCAGCCCCAGCTCGTGCGGGATGGTCCGGTGGTCGGTCTCGAAGCCGAGCCGCGGCCGGTGCTGCTCGACGCGCAGCGCCTCGTAGGCCAGGATGCCGACCGGGCGACCCGCCTTCCGGGCGAACGACTCGAGCGTCTCGCGCGGCAGGAACAGATCACGGCCGTGCGGCGTCTCGCGGACGACCGTGTCCTCGGGCACCTCGGCGATCGAACCGGCCGGCAGATGGACCACCGCGAAGTCGTCCGTCCGGTCGGCGACCTCCACCCGGTAGAAGAACTTCATCGACTCCAGGTACGCGATCAGCGTGTCCTGGGTGCCGGGTTCCACATGGGCCCACACGGTCTCGCCGTCGTCGACGAGGTACAGCGCGTGTTCGATGTGGCCGTTCGCCGAGAGGATCAGCGCCTCGGTGGCCTCGCCCACGGGCAGATCGCTGACGTGCTGGGTGAGCAGCAGGTGCAGCCAGCTCAGACGGTCCTGGCCGGACACCGCCACGACACCGCGGTGCGAGAGGTCGACGAAACCGGTGCCGTCGGCGAGGCTGCGCTGCTCGCGGAACAGGTCGCCGTAGTGGGCGGCGACACCTTCGTCCACACCTTCGGCGGGGACGGCGCCGGGCAGGGACAGCAGAGGGCTTTTCATACGCCCAAGCCTACGACTCGGTAGTTGAACTCTTGGCGGTCGTGCAGTCCTTGCACCGGCCGAAGATCGCGAAGTGCTTCATGTCGGTGTCGAAGCCGAAGCGCTCCCGCAGCTTCGCGGTGAAGTCGGCCGCCACCTCGACATCGGCCTCGATCACGTTCGTGCAGTCGCGGCAGACGAGGTGCAGATGGTGGTGCCGGTCGGCCAGGTGGTACGTCGGCGCACCGTGCCCGAGGTGCGCGTGGCTGACCAGCCCCAGCTCCTCCAGCAGCTCCAGGGTCCGGTAGACCGTGGAAATGTTGACCCCCGACGCCGTCTTCCGTACTTCCACGAGAATGTCGTCGGGGGTCGCGTGCTCCAGGGTGTCCACGGCTTCGAGCACGAGTTGCCGCTGCGGCGTCAGCCGGTAGCCGCGCTGCCTGAGGTCACTCTTCCAGTCGGTGCTCACCACACTGAAAGTCTAGGGCCACCGGACCGCGGGCCTACTTGAAGAAGGCGATCCCGTCGTCCGGAAGGTCCTCGGGCAGGGCCTTCGCCCAGCGCTCGACGTCCTCCGGGGTGACGACCTTCTTCAGCTGGGCGGACATGTACGGCCGCAGCTCGACCTCGGGGGTCTGCTTCTCGCCGACCCACATCAGGTCGCTCTTGACGTAGCCGTACAGCCGCTTGCCGCCCGAATAGGGGCGCGAGGCGGCGGTGCGCGCGACCGCGTCCGTGACGAGGTCGATCTGCGGCTTCTGGTCGGCCAGCTCGCCGTACCAGATCTCGATGACACCGTCGTCGCGGGTCATCGTGACCTCGACCTTGCGGTCGGAGTCGATGCGCCAGAAGCCGTGCTCGGACTCCAGCGGCCTGACCTTGTTGCCTTCGTTGTCCAGCACCCAGGTGTGCGAGCGGTACTCCAGGAAGTCCCGGCCGTCGTGGCTGAAGGTGACCTCCTGCCCGAAGTTGCACTTCTCGTCGCCGGGGAAGTCGTGTACGCCCGCGCCCGCCCAGTTGCCGAGGAGGAAGGCCAGCGGGACGAGGTCCTTGTGGAGGTCGGACGGGATCTCGATCATGAGAGGCTCAGCAGTCTTCTACGTCGGTCGGGTGGATCAGCGCTGGCCCTGGTACAGCTTCTTCACGGCCAGTCCGGTGAAGGCGAGGACGCCGACGCAGACCAGCACCAGCAGGGCTTCGAAGAAAGCGATCACGGTTGCTCCTCGGTGAGCGGGGATGCGTGTTGCACAAGGCCGGGCCCCAGCTTACGCGGCTGGGGCCCGGCCCTCTCCGTGAGGTGCCTCAGCGCAGCAGCTGGCTCTGCAGGACGACCGTCTGCCGGAACGGGACGGCCGGCACACCGCCCTTGCGGGACTGCACGATCACCGCGTACACGTCGCCCGCGGACAGGTACGCCTGACGGACCTGCTCGCCGCCGTACGGCTCGGGCTCCGTGTAGGCGACCCGGGCGACCCCGGTGACCACGACCGACTCCGGGAAGTCCTGGTCCTGGACGGCCTCGTGAGCGCCGCGCAGCTGATGCACCGGCGAGGCGAACTCGACGGCATCCGCGGCGATCTTCGCCTCCACGATCTGCGCGGTGTCGAACTGGAGCAGATAGATCCGGGTGCGGGTGCCGTCCGGCGCGGTCCAGCCGCGGGCGGCGATGTGCCGCAGACCGGTGTCGAGCAGCTTCTGCCCCAGCGCCTCGCGGTCCTCCTCGGTGGCGTACTCCGCCAGGTAGTCCTCGGTCGGCAGCCAGCCGTCGGAGCCGCGCAGCGCTTTGTTCTCCCGCGCCCCGGCGGGGGCGGGCAGCACGAGGGCGCGCAGATCGGCGTGGTGGGCGCCGGCCGCGTTGACGTCGGCCAGCGGCCCGGGGCTGCCGGACGGCAGCGGTGGCGCGGTCAGCTCGGGATAGTCCCAGCGCCCGTCCGACTCCGTGGCCAGGCCGGGGACGTCCGTGCGCGTCATGCCCGTGATGCCGTAGGCCGTGGCCGTGCCGACGGCGGCGAACACGGCCACGGCCGCGGTCCAGCGCGCCACGGCCAGGAGGACACGGCGGTCCCGGGGCGCCGGAGCGGCAGCCGCGGCGGGCTGCGGCGCCTCGGTGGGCGGCACGGGGTGCGGTTCCGTGAGCGGCACGGGGTGGGACTCGGTCAGCGGCTGCGCGACTGGCTCCGCCTGGGTGGTCCGGTCGGTCATATCGCCTTCCCCGGCTCTGCGATCCGGTCGAGCTGGGTGCGCACCAGGGCGGCGACCGCATCGCTGTCGAGCGTCTCGGTGCCGACGGCGACGACCGTGACCAGCACCTGGCCGACATGAGCGGAGCAGAGCATCCCGCTGAGTTCGTCCTCGCCGCCCCGCGGCGCCCGGAAGCACCCGGCGTCCTTGTAGCCCTTGATCTTCGGCCCCTTGCGGCCGCCCAGCGCGCCGAACAGCTCTCTGTGCGACTCGTCGAGATCACGCACCGCGGCCCGGTTCTCCATCCGGGTCAGCACCATGCTCACCGAGGAGATCTCCTCGGTGAAATATGTCGCATCCCCGCTGAAGTAGCTGCGCATCGCCATGCCGGAGGCCCGCTGCCGGTCGATCTCCTTCTCCAGTTCCTTGCGCAGGGAGCGGGACAGACCGCGCAGCGACTGCTTGCGCAGCGCCGTGGCCTGAGCGCCGCTGAACTCGGCGTCCGAGCCGAACTCCGCGAGGTCGGGTCCGCGGACCCAGCCGTCGGTCCCGTACGGCACGAGCGTCCCGGCGAGTCCGGTGGGCTCCGGCGCCTCGCGGGCCTCGGCCTGGTCCTTCGGGAACTTCCAGCGCGGGTCGCCCGCGTCGCGGTCCGCGCCGCGCACGGTCACCACGGTCGCGCCCACGCCCGCGGTCAGCGCTCCGGCGAGCAGCAGGCAGCCGGCGACGGCGGCCACCCGACCGCGCCGTACGGGCCTGCGGACCGGAGTGTCCGCCGTCTCCCGCCGCGGCTCCGGCACGTCCTCCGCCGGCCGCTGGGTCGGTGTCTCGGTCGTGCTCACAGCCGCTCCATCTGCCGCTCGGCCAGGTCCATGACCGTCTCCATGCCGATCGGCCGGTCACCGGAGATCCAGATCTCCATCGCGATGTCACCACGCAAGGCGTGCGCCTGGGCCCGGTACAGCGGCTCATATCCCGGCCTGGTCTCCGGCCGGGGGTGGGCGTAGGCCATGCCCTCGCCGGTGCCCGGGATGTGCCGGCTCTCGACGTGGTCGTCCTTCTCCGCCCAATCCTTGTGGTTGTTGACCGAGTCGACGGCCGCCAGGGTCTCCTCGTGGCGGAACTGCACCAGCCGGATCTCCACGCTGTACGAGCTTCCGGTCTTCCAGCCGACGACGGCGGCCCGGCGGAACTCGTCGGAGACGAGGGAGCTGAACTTGCGGCTGGGCTCGGTGAACGTCCCGGCGTAGGCCGAGATGTCCAACCAGCCGCCGGCCTCGGTCGGCCAGTCGAGCTTTTTCGCCCCGGCGGGCTTCTTCAGCAGCAGCTTGCGCAGGTCGCCCTCGGTGCGCACCTTGCGGTCCTGCGCGGCCGACAGCGGCTCGGGTGCGGGACCGGTCGCGCGTGGCAGCACCGGCTGGGACAACGGCGGCAGCGGAGTGGGCTCGCGGCCGGCCTGCACCTGGTATCCGACGCATGTGCCGGCGACGACGCCGAGGACGGCCGCGCCGACGATCAGCAGCGCGGTACGGCCCCGCCGCCGGGGCGGCACCGACGGCGGCTCGGGCGCGGCGGCCGCGGGCTCGGACACGACGGCCGACCCGGCCGGGACAGCCGCCTCGGAGGCGGGGTCCGGCGCCTGCGCCGTGCCCGGCTCCGGCGCTGTGCCCGGCTCCGGCGAGGCACCCGCGGCGGCCGGGACCTCGGCGGTGGCGGCGGTATCGGCGACATCGGTGGCCTTGGTGGTGGCCGTGGCCACGGCCACCACCCCAGCCGCGGCGTCGGTGGCGATATCGGTGGCCTCGGCCGTGTCGGCGGCTTCGGCGGTCTGCGTCGTACCCGGTCTTTCAGAGTCTTCCAAGACGCCCCCCACAGGACATGAAGCGCGGATTCCGTTCACGCGCGACACAGGTGACTCATGATCCACATCCGAGGTTGCGGCGATCTTGATTACGATTCGGCCATGGCGAAGAAGCTGGTGATCAAGGTGACGGCGGGGGCCGACGCCCCCGAGCGCTGCTCGCAGGCGTTCACCGTCGCGGCCGTGGCCGTCGCGAGCGGGGTGGACGTCTCGGTGTGGCTGACCGGAGAGTCCGCCTGGTTCGCGCTCCCGGGCCGGGCGGCCGAGTTCGAACTGCCGCACGCCGCTCCGCTGCCCGATCTGATCGACTCGATCCTGGTCTCCGGCCGCCTCACCCTGTGCACCCAGTGCGCGGCCCGCCGCGAGATCACGGAGCAGGACGTCATCGAGGGCGTGCGGATCGCGGGGGCGCAGGTCTTCGTGCAGGAGGCGCTCGCGGAGGACACGCAGGCGCTCGTCTACTGAGGCGCCTCGGGTCCCTCGGGTCCATGGGGTGACCGGGGCATCTCCGGAGGCTGGGGCGTCTCCGGTGGCTGGGGCGTCTCGGTCCAGAGGCAGAACGGGTGGCCCGCCGGGTCGAACAGGACCCGGACGTCGTCCTGCGGCTGGTACTCGGCGAGCGTGGCGCCCTCGGCGACCGCCCGTGCCGTCTCCGCCGCCAGGTCGTCGACCTCGATGTCCAGATGGAGCATCATCTGCTGGTCGCCGGGCCGGCGGGTGGGCCAGACCGGGCGGACGTACTCCGGTTCCGTCTCGAAGGACAGGGCGGTGCCCTCGGTGCCGGGCGGCGGGCCGATGAGCACCCAGTGCGGCTCCTCGCGGCGCACCGCATAGCCCAGCAGCCGCTGGTAGAAGGCGGCCAGTTCATGTGCGTCGGGTGCGTCCAGCACCACGGTGGACAGCCTCGTGGGCGACATGCAGGCTTTCCTACCGCGGCTTCTTCTTGCCGTCCAGCTCGTCCCACCACTCGTCGGACTTGGGATCGCCCGACGGGTCGTCCCACCAGCGGTCCTCCGGGCCCCGGCGGTTGGCGATCATCGCGGCCACGGGCGGGATCACCATGGCGACCACGCACATGCCGACGGCGGCCGGGGTCGACCACAGGCGCACGACGGCCCACGCCAGGACGAACAGAGCGATGCAGATGCCCATCAAGGCGAAGTAGACGTGGCGCCGCCGGGCGTACATACCTCCAGCGTAGGTCCGCGCACACGAAAGAGCCGCGCCCCGCGGTGCACGACCCGCCGCGGGCGCGGCCCTTCGCCGTCGCGTGTCTCAGACCGCGATCGCGACCTCCGCCAGGCCGCCCTGCTGGGCGACTACCGTGCGGTCGGCGCTGCCGCCGGGGACGAGGGCGCGGACGGTCCAGGTGCCTTCGGCCGCGTAGAAGCGGAACTGGCCCGTCGCGGAGGTGGGGACCTCCGCCGTGAACTCGCCGGTCGAGTCCAGGAGGCGGACGTAGCCGGTCACCGGCTCTCCGTCACGGGTCACCTGGCCCTGAATGGTGGTCTCACCGGGCTTGATCGTCGAGGCGTCGGGGCCGCCGGCCTTCGCTCCGCACATGTCGTACTCCTGAGGGGTCTTGAAAGGTCGGTCGGGTCCGGTTACTTGTTCGCGCCGAGCTCGATCGGCACACCGACGAGGGAGCCGTACTCGGTCCAGGAGCCGTCGTAGTTCTTGACGTTCTCCACGCCGAGCAGCTCGTGCAGGACGAACCAGGTCAGCGCGGAGCGCTCACCGATGCGGCAGTAGGCGATGGTGTCCTCGGCGAGGTCAACCTGCTCCTCGGCGTAGAGCTCCTTGAGCTCCTCGTCCGACTTGAAGGTGCCGTCGTCGTTGGCGTTCTTCGACCACGGGATGTTGCGGGCGCCCGGGACGTGGCCCGGACGCTGCGACTGCTCCTGCGGCAGGTGCGCGGGAGCGAGCAGCTTGCCGGAGAACTCGTCGGGCGAGCGTACGTCGACCAGGTTCTGCGAACCGATCGCGGCGACCACGTCGTCGCGGAAGGCGCGGATGGAGGTGTCCTGTTGCTTGGCCTTGTAGTCGGTGGCCGGGCGCGCGGGCACGTCGGTGCCGTCGACCAGCTCGCGGGCGTCCAGCTCCCACTTCTTGCGGCCGCCGTCGAGCAGCTTGACGTTGTCGTGGCCGTAGAGCTTGAAGTACCAGTAGGCGTACGACGCGAACCAGTTGTTGTTGCCGCCGTAGAGGATCACCAGCGTGTCGTTGGCGATGCCCTTCGCCGACAGGAGCTTCTCGAAGCCCTCCTGGTCGATGAAGTCGCGGCGGACCGGGTCCTGGAGGTCCTTGGTCCAGTCGATCCGGATGGCGTTCTTGATGTGGTTCTTCTCGTACGCGGTGGTGTCCTCGTCGACCTCGACAATCGCGATGTTCGAGTCGTCCAGGTTCTCCTGAAGCCAGTCGGCGTCTACCAGGACGTCGCTGCGGCTCATGCTGTCTCCTCCGGGGCAGGTGCGGCGGGGCGTACGGGTACGAAGGTGCGCCGGCTGCCGGGTCGGCGGGGCGCACGGGTGCCCTGATCAGGGCAGGGGAAGGCGGAAGTCGAGATCCGCTCAGAAAGTACGACAGAGCATGGCGGCAACGCGGCACAGGTCCACTGCCCGCCGCTTCGTGAGATCCGCCTGTCGCTTCATGGCCTCGATCGTAAGGACGGACGGGCAGGCGTGTCACCGGTGTGTCGTATCTTGAGACACGATCGTCCGGGATGCGGGACGCAGAACCCGTCCGAGCCGTCCCGGAACGGCTTCCCGGCCGCCTGCGACGCCATGGCAACTACGGTGCGGACATGGGCGTCTCGTCTTTCGGACACCCGCGGGCCGCGGCCCGGCGTCCGCCGTTCTACCCGGCGAGCCGGACGTTCGAACCCTTCACCGTGATCTCGACGCCGGTCCCGGCCGCCTCGACCTTGTCGAGCCGGATACCGCCGGGCAGCTCGTCGATCCGCTGCTCGAAGTCGGTGATCGCGCGGATCTGCGACTCGCCGATCTCGACGCCGCCGAACTTCGGCAGCGCCTCGGCACTCACCCGCACGGTGTCGCCCTTGACGGTGACGGTGCTGAGCACGGACACCGGCCGGGGCAGCTTGGTGCCGAGGACCGTCGCCTCGACCTCGACCGCGATCCTCCCGTTGCCGCCGTCGGACAGGCCCACGACCTCGGCGGTCACGCCGGGCGCGATCTGCGTCGGCTCGGACCTGGCGGTCTTGAGCAGCTCGTCGTAGGCGATGTGCGCGGTGCCGGTGGCGCTGGCCGCGGTGGCGGAGCCGAAGTCGCTGGAGAACTCGACGCCCTTCATGTCCGCCCTGAGGTCGTCGATGCGGATGTCCTCGCCGTCACCGGCCGCCGCCCGGTAGTCGCTGATGCCGACCCGGACGTCGTCCAGGGTGCCGCCGGCGACCTGGGTGAGGAAGGGGAAGCCGTTGATGGACACGTCCGGCGTGGTGGCCAGGTTCTCCGTGCTCCTGAGCCGGTCGGCGGCCTCGCCCTCGGCGAAGTTGACGGCGAGGCGGTCGGCGGCCACGAACAGGCCGCCGAGCACCACGACGACGATCAGAAGTATTCGCAGCGCGCGCATGTTCCCCCACCTCGGCGGTCATCCTGGACGGGGCTCACGGTAACCCCGCCGGAAAGGCGCACGGCGAATTTGTCGATCAGCTGTGACAAGCGGGCACGCCTCAGACCAGCGCGCGCCCCAGCACCCACACCACCGGAGCGGCCGCGCTCAGCGGCAGGGCGACGCCCGCCGTGAAGTGGACGAACCGGGACGGGTAGTCGTAGCTCGCCACGCGGTGGCCGATCAGCGCGCACACCCCGGCGGCGGCGCCCAGCAGCGCGCCCCCCGCTCCCGTGCCGGTCATGCCGCCCACGGCGATTCCCGTGCCGGCCGCGGCGAGCAGCGCGACGACCACGGAAGCCGGGGTGGGCAACGGCAGGGCGCGCGCGAGGACGGCCACGGCGGCCGCGGCCGCGCCGATCGTGACGGCGTCCGGTTCGGCGGCCAGGTATCCGGCGGCGACGACGGCGAGCGCGGCCGAGACGACCGTCGCCATCAGGCCGTACATCCGGGTGTCCGGGTCGGCGTGCGAGCGCAGCTGGAGCACCAGTGTGAGCAGGACCCAGACGCCGAGGGTGCCCAGGATCGCGGCCGGCCCCTGGTCGCGGCCCGCGACGAGCAGCGCGACGTCGGCAACCACGGCGCCGGCGAACGCGAGCGCGATGCCCTGCCGGGCCGGCCACATGCCGTTCAGCCGGAACCAGCCCGCCGCGGTGACGGCCTGGAGGACGACCAGCGGCACGAGCAGGGCGTACGAGCCGATCGCCGCCGCGCCGGACAGGAGCAGACCGAGCGCCGCGGTGAGCGCGGCGGGCTGCATGCCCGGCTCGATGACCGGGGAACGGCCTTCCAGGCGGGCCCGCTGGGCGTCGGTGATCCTGGCGTTCCCGGCGAGGGTGGCGCGGCCGTAGGCGGGCCCCTCGGACTCGGACTCGGCCGCGGGCGCCGGCCCGGCCGCCGCGGGCTGCTGCGGGTGCTGGTCCCAGCCACCCGTCCGGTGCGGCTGCGGCTGCTGGTCCCAGCCTGCGGCCGGATGCTGCTGCGGGTGGTCCCAGCCGGGGGTCGGCTGGTGCGCGGACGGCCCCGTGGCCGCGAACGCGCCCGGCGCCGGATGTCCGGGCGCCTGCGGCGGCAGGTACGCCGTCTCGGCCGCGGAGACCGGCGCGTGCGTCTGCGTCTCCCAGGTCTGCCCCTGCCACTGCTGCGTGTGGTGCTGGGCGGCCTGGGGATCGTCGTACGCCTGCTGGTGCCCCGGCCACGCCTCCGGCTGCGGCGGCTGCCCGTAGGGGTCGTAGCCCTGGTAGGCGCTGTCGTAGGAGCCGTCGTACGGGCCCTGGTACGGCTGGTTGCTCATCGGTGTGGTCACCCTCCTGCGAACGGCGGGAGCACCTCGACCGTGCCGCCCTCGGCCAGCGGTACCGTCTCATGCCCGCGCTTGCCCACGGGATCGCCGTCGACGAGGAACGAGCATCGCACCAGGACCTGGCTGAGTTCCCCGGGGTGTCGCCCGCGCACGAGGTCGAGCGCCTCGGCGAGCGTGGCCGCGTCGTACGGCTCCTCGGCGATCCCGGCCGCGGCCTTCGCGGCGGCCCAGTAGCGCACCGTGACCTTTGCCATCTCGTCCCTCTAGTCGTTCGGCCCAGTCGTTCGGCGGTGAACACCGTCCGGTACTCGGCGGTGAACCACGCCAGGCTAGCCCGCCCCGGTGACGGCCCAGTCCCCGATCCGCGCGAGGAGTTCCCCGGTGACCGCGTGCTCGGCATGGCCCATGCCGGGTTCCAGCCAGAGTTCGCCGTGGTCACCGGCGGCGCGGGCCAGCATCAGGGGGTGGTCGACGGGGAAGTAGCCGTCGCGGTCGCCGTGCACGATGAGCAGCGGGGCCGGGGCGATGCGCGGGACCGCGTCGACCGGGGACAGCGGCACCGGGTCCCAGTCGCGGTGGTGGATCCGGGTGCGCAGGCCGTAGCGGCCGATCAGACGGCCGGCGGGGCGGGTCACCAGCCAGTGCAGCCGGCGCATGGGGGCGGTGCCCCGGTAGTACCAGCGGGCCGGGGCGCTCACGGACACCACCGCGTCGGTGTCCCCCGGGTGCAGCGCGGCGTGCCGCAGCACCACCGAGCCGCCCATCGAGAAGCCGACCGTCACCACGCGCGTGTGGCCGCGTTCCCGCGCCCACGCCACCGCAGCCGCCAGATCGAGCACCTCGCGGTCCCCGACGGTCGACCGGCCGCCGGAGCGCCCGTGGCCGCGGAACGAGAACGTGACCACGGCGCCGTACCGCGCGAACGCCGCCGCCACCCTTCGAACGTGCGGCCGGTCCACGTCGCCCGTGAAGCCGTGCGCGACGACGAACACCGGATGATCGGAGGATGCCGTCAAGGCGTCGTATACGGCGTTACCCGGGTTGTATACGGCCTCGATCCGCACTCCGTCGGCGGCGCGAAGAAACGTCCTCAATGGGGCGGGTCTGTCCCCCGCCGCCGTCTCAGAGTGCGGACGAATGGTGGATCGGGTGGTGGATCGGGCCACATCACCTGCCGGGCCGGTGCTCATGTGGGCTATTCTGCTGGGCAGAGGACTCGGGCAGCGCAGCCCCCGGGTCCTTTTGTGCTTTCGGAGGCGTTGTATACGAAGCGGGAAGCCGCTGGTGTACGGGGCACCGGGATCGCAGAGCTGTACCGCAGACTCCCCCACCGCCTCTCAAGGGCTGCGGGAGGGGCCCCACCCGCAGGGACCGAGGAGGAACCAGACGTATGAGTTCTCTGCTGCTCCTGACCAACGCCCTCCAGCCGTCGACGGAGGTGCTCCCCGCACTCGGCCTGCTGCTGCACAACGTGCGCGTGGCCCCCGCCGAGGGCCCCGCCCTGGTCGACACCCCCGGTGCCGACGTGATCCTGATCGACGGGCGCCGCGACCTGCCCCAGGTCCGCAGCCTCTGCCAGCTGCTTCGTTCCACCGGCCCCGGCTGCCCCCTCGTCCTCGTCGTGACGGAGGGCGGCCTGGCGGCCGTCACCGCCGACTGGGGCATCGACGACGTCCTGCTCGACACGGCGGGCCCCGCCGAGGTCGAGGCGCGGCTCCGGCTCGCCATGGGCCGGCAGCAGATCGTCAACGACGACTCCCCGATGGAGATCCGCAACGGCGACCTCTCGGTGGACGAGGCGACGTACTCGGCCAAGCTCAAGGGCCGGGTGCTCGACCTGACCTTCAAGGAGTTCGAGCTCCTGAAGTACCTCGCGCAGCACCCGGGCCGCGTCTTCACCCGCGCCCAGCTGCTCCAGGAGGTGTGGGGCTACGACTACTTCGGCGGCACGCGCACGGTCGACGTGCACGTACGGCGGCTGCGCGCCAAGCTCGGCCCCGAGCACGAATCACTGATCGGCACCGTCCGGAACGTCGGTTATCGATTCGTTACGCCCGAGAAGGTCGACCGCGCCGCCGAGGAGGCGAAGGCCAAGGCGGACCGGCCAAAGCCGGAGGATGCGGGCGAGAAGGCCGCGTCGCGCGCCGCCGAGGTCCCGGCCGACGCCTGACGGGCGCACGCCCCGCGCCCGGGGCGGACGCACAGCACCCCGTACGCCCTGCCCAGAGCGGGTCCATCCGCGTAGACTCCGCGCGTGGCCAAGGTGACTCGGGACGACGTAGCACGATTGGCGGGGACGTCCACCGCCGTAGTCAGCTATGTCATCAACAACGGACCCCGGCCGGTCGCCCCGGCCACGCGCGAGCGTGTCCTCGCCGCCATCAAGGAGCTCGGCTACCGGCCGGACCGGGTCGCGCAGGCCATGGCCTCGCGTCGCACCGACCTCATAGGCCTGATCGTGCCGGACGCCCGCCAGCCCTTCTTCGCGGAGATGGCGCACGCGGTCGAGTGGGCCGCGTCCGAGCGCGGAAAGATGGTGCTCGTCGGCAACAGCGACTACGTCGGCGAGCGAGAGGTCCACTACCTGCGCGCTTTCCTGGGGATGCGGGTCTCGGGCCTGATCCTGGTCAGCCACGCGCTCAACGACCTGGCCGCCGCCGAGATCGACGCCTGGGACGCCCGGGTGGTGCTGCTGCACGAACGCCCCGAGGCGATGGACGACGCCGCGGTCGTCATGGACGACCTGGGCGGCGCCAAGGACGCCGTGCGCCACCTGCTGGACCACGGCTACCCGTACGTCGCCTGCATGGGCGGCACCGCCGAGACCCCCGCGGTCGGCGACCCGGTCTCCGACCACGTCGAGGGCTGGCGGCGCGCGATGGACGAGGCCGGCATCTCCACCGAGGGCCGCCTCTTCGAAGCGCCGTACAACCGCTACGACGCCTACCGGGTGGCGCTGGACATCCTCTCCGGCCCGCGCCGCCCGCCGGCCGTCTTCTGCTCCACCGACGACCAGGCCATCGGCCTGCTGCGCGCGGCGCGCGAGCTGCGCATCGACGTCCCCGGCGAACTGGCCGTGGCCGGCTTCGACGACATCAAGGAAGCGGCCCTGGCGGACCCGCCGCTGACCACCATCGCGTCGGACCGCTCGGCGATGGCGCGGGCCGCGGTCGACCTCGTCCTGGACGACGGGCTGAAGGTCGCGGGTTCGCGGCGCGAGCGGCTGAAGGTCTTCCCCTCCCGGCTGGTGGTGCGCCGCTCCTGCGGCTGTGAGTGAGCCCCCGCACCGGGGTCCTCCGAGCCCGTCCGTGAGAGCGGGCGGCGAGCCGCGGGAAGCGTCTTCACGGCCGCGGGAAGCGTCTTTATATCGGGCATACGCGGTTCTGTCGGGCTTCTCAGGGAGCACTCAGCAAGCTCTCATCGTGGGCCGACAAGCTCGTGGACATGACCGAGAGCATCCGCCGCAGCGGCGAGTACGAGAACCCGTACCAGGGCGACGACCCGCACCAGGGCCGGCAGTACGCCCCCTCTCCCGTCAACCCCGAGTGGCCGCCCCCGCCCGCCTACCGCCCGTCGACGGCGCAGTTCGGGCCCGGGGCGCCCACCCCTTCGCTCACCGAGCCCGTGGCAGCGCCCCGGCCGAAGAAGCGCGCCCGGCGGGGACCGGCCGCGCTGCTCGTGACGGTCGCCGTCGTCGCGGCGGCCATCGGCGGCGGCACCGCCTACGGCATCCAGGAGCTGACCGGCAACGACGTCGTGGCCTCCAGCAGCACCGACACCAACGTCGTGCCGACGGGACAGAGGGGCACGGTCGCCGGGGTCGCCAAGGCGGTCAGCCCGAGCATCGTCGAGATCAAAGCCGCCACGAACGCCGGCTCGTCCACCGGTTCCGGCGTGATCATCACCGGTGACGGCGAGATCATCACCAACAACCACGTGGTCTCCGGTGCCTCCGCGGTCAAGGTCACCACCAGCGACGGCAAGGAGTACTCGGCGCGGGTCGTCGGCACCGACAGCAGCAAGGACCTCGCCCTCATCAAGCTGGAGAACGCCTCCGGACTGAAGGCGGCCACGCTCGGCGACTCCGACGGCGTGCAGGTCGGCGACGAGGTCGTGGCGATCGGCTCGCCCGAGGGGCTGACCGGCACCGTCACCAGCGGCATCGTCTCCGCGCTGGAGCGCGACGTCACCGTCTCCACCGGCGAGGGGCAGCAACAGCAGCCGGGCGGGCAGTGGCCGTTCGAGTTCGGCGGCCGGGAGTTCAACGGCGACACCGGGTCGTCCACCACGACGTACAAGGCCCTCCAGACCGACGCGTCCCTCAACCCCGGCAACTCCGGCGGCGCGCTGATCGACATGAACGGCAACATCATCGGCATCAACTCCGCGATGTACTCGGCGGCCGGTTCCGCCGCCGACGCGGGCAGTGTCGGCCTGGGCTTCGCCATCCCGGTCGACACCGTGAAGTCCGACCTGGCGAGCCTGCGGGCCGGGGCCGGCGGCTGACTCCGGCCGATCCCCGCGCACCTCTCCGGGAACACCCCCGGACGTGCGACGCTGAAGCGTCGGACCCCGCCCCCATCGCACCCGAGGACCCGAGCATGAGCCCCGTCGAAGGCGACCGTGACACCCAGCGCATCCTCATCGTCGACGACGAGCCCGCGGTGCGTGAGGCACTCCAGCGCAGTCTCGCCTTCGAGGGCTACGACACCCTGGTCGCGGTCGACGGCGCGGACGCGCTGGAGAAGGCGGCGGCGTACCGGCCCGACCTGGTCGTCCTCGACATCCAGATGCCCCGGATGGACGGCCTGACGGCCGCGCGACGCATCCGCGCGGCCGGTGACACCACCCCCATCCTGATGCTGACGGCCCGCGACACCGTCGGCGACCGGGTCACCGGGCTCGACGCGGGCGCCGACGACTACCTGGTGAAACCGTTCGAACTGGACGAACTCTTCGCCCGTATCCGCGCGTTGCTGCGGCGCAGCTCCTACGCCGGCGGGCCCGGCGCGGCCCCGCAGGACGAGGCGCTGGCCTTCGGCGACCTGCGGATGGATCTCGCGACGCGGGAGGTGACGCGGGCCGGGCGGCCGGTGGAGCTGACCCGCACGGAGTTCACCCTGCTGGAGATGTTCATGGCACATCCGCGCCAGGTCCTCACCCGGGAGCAGATCCTCAAGGCGGTGTGGGGCTTCGACTTCGAGCCGTCGTCGAACTCGCTGGACGTGTACGTGATGTACCTGCGCCGCAAGACCGAGGCGGCCGGCGAGCCGCGGCTCGTGCACACGGTGCGCGGCGTGGGGTACGTGTTGCGCCAGGGCGGGGCCGAGTGACCGGGTTCGTCCACCGCTTCCACGTCCTGCCGATCCGGGCGCGGCTGTCCATGCTGGTGTCCGCGGCGGTCGCGTTCGCGGTCGCGGCGGTGTCGGTGACGTGCTGGTTCATCGTGCAGGGAAAGCTCTACGACGAGATCGACAACGACCTCCGGTCATCCGTCGGCGCCGTCTCGCGCATCCATGTCGCGGCCGCCCTCAGCGCCTGCGGCCAGCCGCCCGCCACCGGCCCTCTCGGCCCCTCGGGCAGCTACCTCCAGATCGTGAAGTCGACCGGCGAGGCCTGCCCCTTCCCCGACTCGGCCGGCACCGTCAAGGTCACGGGCAGCGACACCGCCATCGCCAAGGACCCGCGCAGCACCGGGACGCTGCGCAACGGCACCGGCAACGACGGCGAGCCGGTGCGGGTGCTGACCACACCGCTCATGGTGAAGGGCAGCGCCCCCGGCGAGCAGTACGTCGCCGAGGACTCCGCGCTGGTCCTCGGCGTCTCCCTGGCCGGCACCCGGTCCACGCTGAACGAACTCGCCCTGCTCCTGCTCGTCGTCTCCGGTATCGGGGTCGTCGGCGCCGGTGCCGCGGGACTGGCCGTGGCCCGTGCCGGTCTGCGCCCCGTCGACAAGCTCACCGAGGCGGTCGAGCACGTGGCCCGCACCGAGGACCTGACGGTCCGCATCCCGGTGGAGGACGACACCGACGACGAGATCGCCCGGCTCTCCCGCTCCTTCAACTCGATGACGTCGGCCCTGGCCAGCTCCCGCGAGCTGCAGCAGCAGCTGATCGCGGACGCGGGGCACGAACTGCGCACGCCCCTCACCTCCCTGCGGACCAACATCGAGCTGCTGACCCGCAGCGAGGAGACCGGCCGCCCGCTGCCGGCGGCGGACCGCAAGGCGCTGCTCGCCTCGGTGAAGGCGCAGATGACGGAGCTGGGGGCGCTGATCGGCGACCTCCAGGAACTGTCCCGCTCGGAGGCCCAGCGCGGCGAACGCGTCCAGGTGGTGGCTCTGGCGGACACCGTGGAGTCCGCCCTGCGCCGGGCGCGGCTGCGCGGCCCGGAGCTGACGATCACGGCCGACCTGCACCCCTGGTTCGTCCGCGCGGAGCCGACCGCGCTGGAGCGGGCGGTGGTCAACATCCTGGACAACGCGGTGAAGTTCAGTCCCGGCAGCGGCACGATCGAGGTGCGGCTGACCGGCGGGGCGCTCACGGTCCGCGACCACGGGCCCGGCATCCCCGCCGAGGAACTCCCGCACGTCTTCGACCGCTTCTGGCGCTCACCGTCCGCGCGGGCGCTGCCCGGCTCGGGGCTCGGCCTGTCGATCGTCGCCCGCACCGTCCGGCAGGCGGGCGGCGAGGTGACCCTGGCGCGGGCGGACGGCGGCGGCACCGTGGTGACCGTGCGGCTGCCGGGAGCGCCGACGCCGCCGCCCGAGACCCCGTGAGGAGCGGCCCCGCGGCCGGTTCCCTCAGGACCCGACCGACAGTCCCTCACCGGCCGGCCGCACCCTGATCCCGTCCTTCTCCACCCGCACCTCACGCAGGCGCAGTTCCCCCGCCTCCGGCTCGGGCAGACGGAAGCCGAGGGAGAGCCGGTCGGCGAGAACGGGGCGGGTCAGCCGGGGCAGCGCTCCACGCACCGGGCGGCCCGTTTCGTCGGGCCGCCCGGCCGCGGTCTACTGCACGACCGTGATCCGGTCCGCCGCCGGCGGCGCGATCGGGTTCGTGGCCGAGGAGTTGGCCGTCAGGTACTGCTCCAGGGCGGTCAGGTCGTCCGAGCCGACGACGTCGTTCGTACCCTGGCCCAGCGTCGGGAAGCCGTCGCCGCCGCCCGCGAGGAAGCTGTTCGTCGCGACGCGGTAGGTGGCCGCCGGGTCGATCGCCGCGCCGTTCAGCCGGATCGAGTCGGCCACGACCCGGTCGGCGCCGGACTTGGTCAGATCCAGCGTGTAGGTCAGGCCGGCCGACACCTGGAGGATCTTCGGCGAGGCCGTGTTGGCGCCGCTCACCTGCTCCTTGAGCACCTGGATCAGCTGCGCGCCGGTGAAGTCCTGAAGGTTGACCGTGTTGGCGAACGGCTGGACCGTGAAGCCCTCCGCGTACGTCACCGCACCGTCGCCCTCACCGGCCCTGGCCGCGTACGTCAGCGGCGCGCGGATCCCGCCGGGGTTCATCAGCGCCAGGTCGGTCTGCGGGTCCAGTGCCTTGCCGTGGGCGAGCTGCGCGTCCGAGATCAGGTCGCCGAGCGGGGACTCGGTGCCGGTGCTCGGGATGTCGGCGGAGATGTGGCCGATGGCGCGGTTGCCGATGGGCGCGGCCAGGGTGTTCCACTTGCCGATCAGCGCGGTCATGTCCGGCGCCTTGGGGACGTCGCGGGTCACGACGCGGTTCGCGGACTTCACCGCCGTGCGGACGATGTCGCCGGTCCAGCGGTCGTACGTCAGGGTGGTGTCCGTGTAGAGGCGGCCGAAGGACGCGGCCGAGGTGACCATGCGGGGCTTGCCGGACGGGTCGTCCACGGTGCACACGTAGGCGCTGTGGGTGTGGCCGGTGACCAGCGCGTCGACCTGCGGGGTGACGTTCTTGGCGATGTCGACGATGGGGCCGGAGATCCCGTCGCCCGCGCCGGGCGCGTCGCAGTCGTAGTTGTACGACGACGAGGCCGGGAAGCCGCCCTCGTGGATCAGCGCGACGATCGACTTCACGCCCTGCCGCTGGAGGATCTTGGCGTACTTGTTGATCGTCTCGACCTCGTCCTCGAAGGACAGGCCCTTGACGCCCTCGGCGGAGACGATGTCCGGGGTGGCCTCCAGGGTCACGCCGATGAAGCCGACCTTGACGTCCTTCTTCTTCCACACCCAGTACGGGTCGAGGATGGGCTTCTTCGTCTTCTCACCGATGACGTTCGCGGCGAGGTAGGGGAAGTCGGCGCCCTTGAACCGCTTGTCCGTGTAGCAGCCCTCGGTGGGGTGGCAGCCGCCGTTCTGAAGGCGGGCCAGTTCCTTGGCGCCCTCGTCGAACTCGTGGTTGCCGACCGAGGTGACGTCGAGGTCGAGCTTGTTCAGCGCCTCGATGGTGGGCTCGTCGTGGAACAGGCCCGAGATCAGCGGGGAGGCGCCGACCATGTCGCCGCCGGCCGCGGTGATCGAGTACTTCTCGCCCTGGCGGGCGGTGCGCAGGTGGGTCGCCAGGTACTCGACGCCGCCCGCGTCGACGGTGGCCGTCGTGCCGTCCGGGCGCAGCTCGGTGACCCTGCCGGAGGAACCGGCCGGCGGTTCGAGGTTGCCGTGCAGGTCGTTGAAGGAGAGCAGTTGCACGTCCTGGTAGCGGCCGTGCCGGTCACCGCCGCTGCGGTCGTCCGCGCTCGCGCTCGACGGCAGCGCCGCCGCCAGGGCTCCGGCCGTGGCGATCGCGGCCGCGGCGGCGAGCAGCCGGGTCGTACGGCGTCTGGCGCCGCGGTCGGGCTGAGATGTGGCTGGCATGCGCTCCCCCTGTGGGTTGTCCGAGAGCCCTGTCCGATCGGCCGCAGCCTAGGGTCAACGCGCGTAGCGCGACAGGGGGTTAATGGTTACATCCTGATTTACCCTTGTCGCCCCGTTGCCCGGTGCGCCCTTTACCCTCGTAGGCATGACCAGCGACGACAGGGCCCCGCGGCAATCCGGCCACTCCCGCTCCATCGACACCCGCGCGGCGCTCTCCCCGGAGCAGACCGAGGCCGTGCTCGACCTGCTCGCGCGGGCCGCGGACAGCGACGGCCAGCAGGCGGTGTCCGAGCAGGGCCGGCTCCAGATCCGCGGAGGTGAGCGCGCGGGCGTGTCCCATCTGCTGCTCGCCGTCGACGACGAACTCGTCGGCTACGCCCAGCTGGAGGACACCGACCCGGTCGAGGCGCCCACCGCCGAACTGGTCGTCCACCCCGCGCACCGCGGCCACGGGCACGGGCGCGCGCTCGGCTCGGCCCTGCTCGCCGCTTCCGGCAAACGGCTGCGGGTGTGGGCGCACGGCGGGCACGCCGCCGCCCGGCACCTCGCCCAGGTGCTCGGCCTGACCCTCTTCCGGGAACTGCGTCAGATGCGGCGCCCGTTGGCGGAGCTGGACCTGCCCGAGCCGCGGCTCCCCGACGGGGTGAGCGTGCGGACCTTCGTTCCCGGGCAGGACGACGCCGCCTGGCTGGCCGTCAACGCGGCGGCCTTCGCCCACCACCCCGAGCAGGGCGCCCTGACCCAGCGGGACCTCGACGACCGCAAGGCCGAACCGTGGTTCGACCCGGCGGGCTTCTTCCTCGCCTTCCGCGGCGACGAACTCGTCGGCTTCCACTGGACCAAGGTCCACGCCCAGGAGCAGCTCGGCGAGGTCTACGTCCTCGGCATCGCCCCCGCCGCCCAGGGCCTCGGCCTCGGCAAGGCCCTCACCTCGGTCGGCCTGCGCCACCTGGCCGCGCAGGCCCTGCCGACGGCGATGCTGTACGTCGACGCGGACAACAAGGCGGCGGTCGCCGTGTACGAGGGAATGGGCTTCACGACCCACGAGACGGACCTGATGTACCGCTCGGAGACGTGACGTAGCGCAAGGTACGACGCTCCGGAGGCGGGCGGGCTCCGGCGGTCCGGCGCCGCGGGAGCGCCACGCCGGGACCGAGGGTCCTGCCCGGGCCCACCGGCGGACGGACGGAGGTCCGGTGGCCTGTCCCGCGCCCGTCCCGCCGTCAGAAGCCGGAGGCGCTCCCGGCCGACGGGCGGCGGCGCCGGGTGAACCATCCGCGTCGCAGCGGTTCCGGCAGGCACGCCGTGAAGACGGCCGCCGCCACCACCAGCACCACCGCCCAGCGTTCGTGCGCCGCCTCCCAGCGCGGGTCGCCCGGGGCGACGACCAGCGCCCAGCGGTCCGGCACCAGCAGCGTCACGGCGAGCGCGGTGGGCAGGAGCACCGCCGCGGCCGTGACACCGGGCTCGGCCCGGTCCGTGCGGCGGACGACCAGCGCGGCGGCCGCGAGGGCCACCACCGCCGATCCGGCCGCCTCCAGCGTGATCGCGCCCACCGGCGGCCGCGACTCGGCGGGCAGCAGGTACAGCGCCGCCGTCCACCACAGAGCGGCCGGCGGCACCGTGAACGCCAGCCGCAGCGCGACGCGCACGAAGCGGCGCACGGGTACGGCGGCCGTGGTGTGCCGGGCCGGGTCGTCCAGCAGGAACGCCAGCCCGAGGGCGCCGCACAGTGCGGCGGCCCGCAGCAGGTTGACGCCGAGCCACGCGTCGGGCTCCGTGCCGAACAGCCGCGGCAGCGCCGGCAGCAGCAGGCCGAGGACGGCGCCCGCCGCCAGGGCGGTGCGGGGCATGCCGCGCCAGACGGGCCCGGACAGCGCGGCCGGCACGGCGTAGGGCGGGGTCCGGCGGTCGCTTCGCGGCACGCGCTCAGTCGCAGGAGTCACCCGCGCCCACCCCCTGCGCCGGGGCCCGCACGCCCAGCAGCTGCGCCGCCCGGGCCGGCGAGGTCCGCGGCGACGTCAGCTCCGTCCAGTTGGCGCGTACCGTGCCGGCCACCTCGCCGCGGGGCCGCTGGAGCAGCTCCACGACGATCCGGGTCTGTTCGGCGCTCATGCCCACCGGGTTCGTCGGGGCCAGGGCGAGGGCGGAGCCCTCGACGCTGTCGTCCAGGCGGACATTGCGCAGCGCCGACATCGGGTCCTTCTCCGCTCCCAGGGCCAGCCACATGACCGTCACCACCCGGGCGTCGCACACCTCCAGCGCGGCCTCCTCGCTCCCGGCGACCAGCACGGAGGCCACGCCGACCGCGAACTCGGGCACCCGGTTGCCGCCCCACTCGGTGCCCACGGTGACCTCGCCGGGTGTGCGGGACGCCGTGAGCGCGGCGTCGTCCCGGAGGCCGTAGCGGGCCTCGACGCGCTGCCGCACCGTGAGCCGCTCGCGCGCCGCGGTACCGCCCGCGAGGCCCTGGACCCGGTCGACGACCTCGGCCCAGTCGGCGGTGCGGCCGCTCCATTCGGGGAAGGCGCAGTACCGCGAGGCGCCGTGCGGCACACACGTGTGGAGCTTCTCCGGGGTGACGGAGGCCTTGGTGCGCGCGGCCAGGAGTGCGGGCGGCTCCGCCGCGGACTGCCCGGCGACACCGGCGCCCGTGGCGGCGAGCGCGGCGACGGTCACCGCGGCGACGGTGCGGGTACGGCCGCCGCTCACCAGCAGCGCGGCACAGCCCAGCAGGACGATCAGCCCCGTCAGGTACAGCGCGTGCCAGGCGGCGGGGCGGCCCAGCAGGTCGGAGGGGAAGGGCGCCGCGCCCGTCTCGTCGGCGTCCGGCCACAGCCACCGCTGCCAGCGGGCGTCGCTCGTGGTCGCCGAGAGGAAGGTGCCGCCCATGAGGACGCCGACGACGAGCAGCGGCGCCGCGAACGAGGAAGGCACCGAGCGCGCGAACAGCACGCCGGCGACACCGCACAGCAGCACGGTCAGCGGCCCCACCGCGAGTTCGAAGACCGACCCGTGGCCCACCGAACCCGGCTTCAGCGCCGCCCAGGTGAACTCGAGGGTGACGACGAGCGCGGTGATCAGCGCGATCGGCACGACGGACAGGGCGTGCGCCAGCGTGCGCAGCCAGGGCCGGAGCGGCAGTACGTCGAAGTGGGTGTCGGTGCCGTTGCGCCGCGACCGCAGCACGGCCCGGTTGGCGCAGACCAGGACGGCCACGCCGAGGAGCAGCGGACGGGACTGGGTGGCACGGTCGACGTAGTGCAGCACGGGGAAGTCGTCCGCGTCGCCGCCGGAGAACATCTTCCAGCCGCTGTAGCCGACGTAGAGGACGAGGAAGGCGAACACCGGTATCTGGAGCAGGAGTTCGCGCGTCTCGAACCGGGCGAGGTCCAGTACGACCCGCGCGCGCCGCGGGGCGTCCGGGGGCGCGGCGTGCTCGGCCGGGGCCTCGGCGAGGGTCGTGGTCATGCGGCCACCTCGGCGTCCGCGTCGTCGAGGGTGAGCAGGTAGCCGTCCTCCAGGGACGGTTCGAGGAGTGCGGCGCCGGCGGGCGGATCGCCCAGGTTGCGGAAGCTGCCGGTGCCGGTGCGCCAGCCGGCCCGCGCGCCCGGATCACGCTCGGTGCTGCTCCACACCCGGCCCGCGGCGCGGTCGGTGAGTTCGGCCGGGGTGCCCTCGAAGCGGATCCGGCCGGCGACCATGACGATCACCCGGCGGCAGAGCAGCGCCACGTCCTCCGTCTGGTGGGTGGACAGCAGGACCGTCCGGCCCTCGCCCGCCTGCGCGATCAGCTCGCGGAACCGCATCCGCTGTTCGGGGTCCAGGCCGACGGTCGGCTCGTCGAGGACGAGGAAACCGGGATCGCCGATGAGCGCGGCGGCCAGGGCGACCCGCTGCCGCATCCCGCCGGACAGCCTCTTGATGCGCCGGCCGCGCACGTCGCCCAGATCGACGGCGTCGAGCACCCGCCGCACCTCGCGGTGCCGGGCGGCGCGGTCGGTCAGCTCCTTCAGGATCGCCACGTAGTCGACGAACGCGAAGGCCGTGAAGTCCGGGTGGAAGCCCGGCGTCTGCGGCAGGTAGCCGAGCGCGCGCCGCACCTCCTGCCGGCCGGCGGACGTCGCCGGGTCGTGGCCGAGCACCGTGAAGGCGCCCCGGTCGGCGGGCACGGCGGTGGCCAGCACCCGCAGCAGCGTGGTCTTCCCGGCCTCGTTCGGCCCGAGCAGCCCGGTGACGCCCTCGCCCAGGCGCAGCGAGACGCCGTCCAGGGCGGGTGTGCCGCCGTAGCGCAGGGAGAGCCCGGAGGCGGTGACGGTCGAGATCATGAGGCACTTCCGTGACGAGGGCCGGAGAACGGCGAACGGTCTGAGGAGAAGTCGAATCGGTCCCGGGCGAGGAGCAGCCGCCCCGCGGCGAGGGCGGCGACCGCGGCCGCGACGCCCTGCCCGCCCGCGGTGAAGGGGACGCGCCACGCCCCGTCCGCCACCACCGCGGCGGCCAGCAGCACGGCGACCCACACGCCGCCGGTCAGGGCGGGCGCCAGGACCGGACCGAGCCGGGGCGTCAGCGCCAGCCCGATCCCGGTGAGGGCGAGCGCGGGCAGCAGCCAGGCCAGCGCCATCAGCCCGTACCCGGGCAGGGCGAGCGTGGCGAGTCCGTTGAGCAGCAGAACGGCGGTGAGCACCGTGACGGTGCGGATCATCAGCAGCCGGAAGCCGTGCATCGGAGCGACGACGGCCATCTCGTACGTCGGGTCCAGCGCCGGGCCGTACGACAGGGCGACCCCGGCCAGCGGCAGCAGCGGGGCGAGCGCGAGGAACAACCGGGGCGAGCCGGCGGTGTGCACCGCCAGCACCGTCATGACCAGCACGAACACCACCGCCATCAGCCACGAGCCGCGCAGCACCGGGGTCGCGGCGAGCAGCCGCGCGGTGTGGTCGGCCAGCCCCAGGCGCACCAGCAGCCCCTCGAACAGCCCGCGCCGCGGCACGTCCAGCTCGGCGTCCAGCCGCTCCCAGCCGGCGTCCAGCACGGCCTGGTCCGCCAGCTCGGCGAGCCGGGCCCGGCAGTCGGCGCAGGCGGTCAGATGCATGTCTGCGGACCACAGCAGGGGCGGCGCGAGCTCAGCGCGCCCGTACGCCCGCAGGTCCTGTTCGTCCACGTGCCACATCAGGCCAGCGCCTCCCGCAGTTGCTTGCGGGCACGCATGGCCCGCGTCTTGACCGTGCCGGGCGGTATGCCGAGGACGACCGCGGCCTCCCGGGTGCTCAGACCGTCGACGACGGTCGCCTGGAGCACGGCCCGCAGTTCCGGCGAGAGCCGGGTGAGGGCCCCCGCGAGGTCCCCGTGCTCCACCCCCGCGAGCACGCGTTCCTCCGCGGAGGCCTCGTCGCGGTGCCGCAGCCGGGCCAGCGCCTGCCGCAGCCGGCCCCGCGCCCCCTCGCCACGCAGCGTGTCGACCAGCCGCCGCGAGCCGATCCGCCACAGCCAGCCCGCCACGTCGCCCTCCTCGCGGTAGCGCGCCTTGCCCCGCCACACCGCGAGGAACGTCTCCTGGACGACGTCGTCGACCGTTCCGGCGTCGGCGCAGCGGGCGCGCAGCCGCGCCGACAGCCACGGCGCGTACCGCCGGTACAGCTCCTCGAAGGCATGACGGTCCCGGTCCGCCGCGATGGCCCGCAGCAGGTCCCCGTCACTTCTGGTGTCGCTCACATCTCCTCATCGGACGAGCCCGGACGATCGGTTCACGGATCGGCCTTCGAGTTTCGCCGACCGCCGCGGAAACCGGGACGGACCGCCCGGCACGCCCCCTCGTACGCCGCCGCGGGCGGTGCCCCGCGCGGCCGGGCACCGCCCGCCCCCCACCCCCGCACGCCGGCGCCCCGAACGGCCGGATCCCGCACGCCCTGTCGTACGCCGCCCCCTGCGGCCCGCGCCCCCGGGGAGCCTCCCCCCGCTATCCCGCACGTCATGTCGCCGTAACCATCGATTCAGACGGGCTTGCGACGCTCGGTCAATGACGCCCGCCGTGCCAGAGCCTGCGCCGCCCCCCGAGGGTTCAGCGGGGTCCGGGGCCTTCTCCAGGCTCCGGACCGTCCGTTCCGACGCGCCCGTTTCGCTCCCCGCGCGGAACAATGGGGCCATGAGCCAGCAGAACACCCAGGCAGAGGTCAAGCACGCGCAGCCCTCCGTGGGCTCCATAGCCGCTCACCGCCCGGCCACGGTGTCGGCGACGGTCTCCGATCTGGAACCCGACCTCGACGCCGACCTCGATGTGTACGAGGAGACGACGGTCGATGGCGTCCAGCTGCCGCAGGGCCGGTTCCTCGACCGGGAACGCAGCTGGCTCGCGTTCAACGAGCGCGTTCTGGAGCTCGCCGAGGACCCGAACACGCCCCTGCTGGAGCGGGCCAACTTCCTCGCGATCTTCGCCAGCAACCTGGACGAGTTCTTCATGGTCCGGGTGGCCGGTCTGAAGCGCCGTATCGCCACCGGCGTCGCCACCAGGTCCGCCTCCGGGCTCCAGCCCCGTGAAGTGCTGGAGATGATCTGGGCCCGCTCCCGCGAGCTGATGGCCCGGCACGCCGCCTGCTACCACGAGGACGTCGCCCCCGCCCTCGCGGAGGAGGGCATCCATCTGGTCCGCTGGAGCGAGCTGACCGAGAAGGAGCAGGCGCGCCTGTTCACGCTGTTCCGGCACCAGATCTTCCCGGTGCTGACCCCGCTGGCCGTGGACCCCGCGCACCCCTTCCCCTACATCTCCGGCCTGTCCCTGAACCTGGCCGTCGTCGTACGCAACCCGGTCAGCGGCCACAAGCACTTCGCCCGCGTCAAGGTCCCCCCGCTGCTCTCCCGCTTCCTGGAGAGCTCCCCGGGCCGGTACGTCCCCATCGAGGACGTCATCGCCGCGCACCTGGAGGAGCTGTTCCCGGGCATGGAGGTGCTGGAGCACCACGCCTTCCGGCTGACCAGGAACGAGGACCTGGAGGTCGAGGAGGACGACGCGGAGAACCTGCTCCAGGCACTGGAGAAGGAACTCATGCGGCGCCGCTTCGGCCCGCCGGTGCGTCTGGAGGTCGAGGAGTCCATCGACCGCGAGGTGCTGGACCTGCTGGTCCGCGAGCTGAAGATCAGCGAGGCCGAGGTCTACCCGCTGCCCGGCCCCCTGGACCTCACCGGCCTCTTCCGCATCCACAGCCTGGACCGGCCGGAGCTGAAGTACCCGAAGTTCATCGCCGGCACCCACCGCGACCTCGCCGAGGTCGAGTCCGCGTCCGCGCCGGACATCTTCGCCGCGCTGCGCGCCCGCGACGTCCTGCTGCACCACCCGTACGACTCGTTCTCCACATCGGTGCAGGCCTTCCTGGAGCAGGCGGCCCAGGACCCGGACGTCCTCGCCATCAAGCAGACCCTGTACCGGACCTCGGGGGACTCGCCGATCGTGGACGCGCTGATAGAGGCGGCCGAGTCCGGCAAGCAGGTCCTCGTGCTGGTGGAGATCAAGGCCCGCTTCGACGAGCACGCCAACATCAAATGGGCGCGCAAGCTGGAGGAAGCGGGCTGCCACGTGGTCTACGGCCTGGTCGGCCTGAAGACCCACTGCAAGCTCTCCCTGGTGGTCCGCCAGGAGGGCGACATGCTGCGCCGGTACTGCCACGTCGGCACCGGCAACTACCACCCGAAGACGGCCCGCCTGTACGAGGACCTCGGCCTGCTCACCGCCGACCCGCAGGTCGGCGCCGACCTGTCCGACCTGTTCAACCGCCTGTCGGGCTACTCCCGCCGCGAGACCTACCGCCGTCTGCTGGTCGCCCCCAAGTCCCTGCGGGACGGCCTGATCTCGCGGATCAACAAGGAGGCCCAGCACCACCGTGCGGGACGGCCCGCCTACATCCGCATCAAGGTCAACTCGATGGTGGACGAGGCGATCATCGACGCCCTGTACCGGGCGTCCATGGCGGGCGTGCCCGTCGACGTGTGGGTGCGCGGCATCTGCGCGATCCGCCCCGGCGTGGCCGGCCTGTCGGAGAACATACGGGTCCGCTCGGTGCTCGGCCGCTTCCTCGAACACTCCCGTGTGTTCGCCTTCGGCAACGGCGGCGAGCCCGAGGTGTGGATCGGCAGCGCCGACATGATGCACCGCAACCTCGACCGCCGTATCGAGGCCCTCGTCCGGGTCGTCGACCCGGCGCACCGAGCCGCCTTGAACCGGCTCCTAGAGACCGGCATGTCCGACTCCACCGCCTCCTGGCACCTGGGCCCGGACGGCGAGTGGACGCGGCACGCGACCGACGCGGACGGCGTGCCCCTGCGGAACATCCAGGAGATGCTCATAGACGCCCGGAGGCGCCGGCGTGGCACAGCAACACCTTGACCCGACGGACCCCGTGGCCGGGGCGGTGACCGGAGAGGCCCTCGCGGGCTATCTGCGCGCCCAGGCCACGGAGTTCCTCCGTGCGCTCCGCCAGCACCGGGAGGCCGGTGCCGGAGCGGGCCACAACGGCACGGAGGACTCCGTCGACGCGGCGCGCGCCCTGCGCCGCTCGGCCCGCCGCATCAGCGGCAGCCTGCACACGTTCCGCCCGCTGCTGGACACCGACTGGTCGGAGGGCATGCGCCCCGAACTGGCCTGGCTCTCGGGCACGCTGGCGCTGGAGCACTCGTACGCGGCACGGCTGGAGCGGCTGCTGGCGGCGCTGCACCGGCTGTCGGGCTCGACGCCGTTCCCGGCCCAGCCGGTCGGGTCCGCCGCGGGCACGGGCGCGGAGCGGGCGATGGCGGCGTCCGGCAGCGCCGGTCCCCCGGTCCAGGCCGCCGCCCCGGAGCGCGGCAGCCTCACGGTGGGTGCGGCCAAAGCCGGCGCCCTGCTCGACCGCCAGCTGACGCTCGCCCGGACCCGGGCCCACTCCAGCGCCCTCCAGGCCCTCGGGTCGAGCCGCTTCCACGCGGTCGCCGACAAGGTCGCCGTACTGGCCAGCGAGGTCCCGCTCACCCACAGCGCCGCCGCCGACGACCTGCGCCCGCACGCCGCGGCGGCCGAGGAGCGGCTGACCGACGCGGTCGCCGCGCTCCCGCTCGTCACCGCGGGGCACCCGTACAACGCGGAGGCGCTGATCCACGGGCTGTCGCCGGACCCGTCCCCGCACCCGCAGGACGCGCCCTGGCACCAGGTCCGCCTGCTGCTGCGCCTGCACCGCTACGCCCGGGAGGTCCTCCTCGGGCAGAACGCCCCCGTCGACGTGCGCCTGCTCGTCTCCGGCCAGGCCCTCAACCGCCACCGCGACGCCGCCGAGGCCGCGGCGGCGGCCGCCTCGGCGGCCCGCACCCCGCGGATCGCCCCGGCGACGGCGTACGCGCTAGGCGTGCTCCACGCCGACCAGCGGCACGAGGTGGAGGCGGCCCGGTTCGCGTTCCAGCAGTCCTGGCAGAAGCAGACGGTGGGCACGTCCTGACCCGAGGGGGCGGTGATCAACACGTGACCGATACCAAGGACTCCCTCGTGCGGGCCGCCGGCTGCGTGCTGTGGCGCCGCTCCTCCCTCGACGGACGGCTGGAGATCTGCCTGGTCCACCGTCCGAAGTACGACGACTGGTCGCACCCCAAGGGCAAGCTGAAGCGCGGCGAGGAACCGCTGGCCGGCGCGGTGCGCGAGGTCGCGGAGGAGACCGGCTGCACCGCCGTGCCCGCCACGGAGCTGCCGACGCTGTACTACCTGGCGAACGGCCGCCCCAAGCAGGTCCGCTACTGGGCCGCCGAGGCGGTCTCCGGCAGCTTCACCCCGAGCGACGAGGTCGACCGCGTCCTGTGGCTCGACCCCGACGCGGCCCGGGAGCGCCTGACCCAGCCGCGCGACCGGCAGCTGGTGGACGAGCTGCTGGCGACCCTGCGCCCCGCCTGACGCCGCCGCGCACCGTCAGGATCCGGCCAGGTGTCCCGACGCGTCCGTACGGGCCTGGCTTCTGGCGCGGCGGGCCGGCCCGCGCCAGCCGCAACTGCACCGGGCCACGCAGAAGGGGCCCTGGTCGACGGTGGTGGTGCGGTGCTCGGGACGGTCGTCCCCGGTGGCGCGGTCCTGCTGTGTCACGCCGACAACGGTACCCAGGCCCGGCGCGCGCCCGGCCGGGCCCCGGGGTGAACGTCCGCCCCGCCCCGCCGCGAGCCGCTCGTGAACCTCCCCGCAACCCCGCCCGCCGCGTGACGGCTCAAGCTACCCGTCGTTAACCGGAACGACGGGGGCCCTGACGGACGTACGGCTGGGGGTAGGCAGGCGATGGCGGAGCGGCAGCGGGGCAGGGCGGGCGGGACGGTCGTCGCGGCGGGGCTCGTGGCCTGCGTCTGCCTCGGCGGCACCGGTTGCACCGGCAGCGGCGCGGTCGCGGACGACGCCCGCCCGGCGGACCCGGTCCGCGCCGTGCACCGCGCCGCGGACGCCCTGCTGGCGGCGGGCAGTTCCAAGGCCCGTACGTCGATGGAGATGGCGACCGGCGGCACCCGCGTCACCATCCGCGGCGAGGGCGTCTACGACTACGCCCGGGGCCGCGGCCGGCTGAAGGTCATGCTCCCGCAGGACCCGGCCGGACAGCCCGACCACCGCCCGATCACCGAGCTCCTCGCCCCCGGCGCGCTGTACATGAAGAACCGCGGCGCGGGCGTCCCGGCCGACAAGTGGGTGCGCGTCGACACCGCCACCCTCAGCGACGGCAACCTGGTGACCGGTGGCGCCACGGACCCCTTCGCGGCGGCCGAGGTCCTGCGCGGCACCCGCAGCGCGCGGTTCGTCGGCCGGACCGAGATCGCCGGCACCGAGGTCAGCCACTACCGCGGCACCGCCGATCTGGAGCTGGCCGCCCGGCAGGCCTCCTCGGGCGGCAGGGCTTCGCTGCGCGCGGCGGCGAAAGGCTTCGCCACGGCCGAAGTGCCGTTCGACGTCTTCCTCGACGACCAGGGCCGCATCCGCAAGGTCCGCCACCGGTTCAGCTTCGTCAACGGCCACCACGAGGGCGCCGTGGCGGTCTCCTCGACGACCCTGCTCTACGACTTCGGGGCCCCGGTGGACGTCCGGCTGCCACCCGCCGAGGACATCTACGCGGGCCGGATCGCCGAGGAGTGACCGCGGGGAACTAGCCCGTCCGTGCCATGCGCGTTGCGTAGGCCGCTCCCTACTCTAGGAAGCCGGTGACGGCAGAGAAGAGGTGACGCACGTGGCTCCGGTCGGCGGTACGGCAGTTCAGGACCACGTGGCCCTCGCCGAGATAGAGCTGTGCGGGGAGCTGATCATCGCGGCCTCGGCGGCGGACGACAGGCTCAGCATGGAGAGCATCGACGAGGTCCTGCGAGTGGCCGAGGAGCGCGCGGCCGCCCGCGAGGGGTGAGCCCGCGGCTCATGTGCGCAGCAGCCGCCCGATGGCCTTGGTGGCCTCCTCGACCTTGGCGTCGATCTCGCCACCGCCCTTGAGCGCCGCGTCCGCGACGCAGTGCCGCAGATGCTCCTCCAGCAACTGGAGCGCGAACGACTGGAGCGCCTTCGTCGAGGCGGACACCTGCGTGAGTATGTCGATGCAGTAGACGTCCTCGTCGACCATGCGTTGCAGGCCGCGGATCTGCCCCTCGATCCGCCGCAGCCGTTTGAGGTGTTCGTCCTTCTGCTTGTGGTACCCGTGGATGCCGCGGTCGTGGTCGGTCACCACGGTCTCGGAGGGCGCTCCGGCGCCAGGCTCGGTGGTCGTCATCGCGTCCTCCATACACATACCCCTACTGGGTATATCGTACCGAACTTTGCTGGGTATAGGCCCCTTGGCCGCTGCCCGGACCGTACCCCTGAACCGCCCCCGTACAGGTGATCAATTCTGATGGGCGACACTGGAGGACGGCCCGTTAGCCGTGGCCGAATGATGCGCCTAGCATCAGCCTGACCGAAACCGAAGCACTTAGAGGACCCCACGTGCGCTTTCGTCTGACCCCAAGGGAGACGAGCTTCTACGACATGTTCGCCGCATCCGCGGACAACATCGTCACGGGCTCGAAACTCCTCATGGAACTGCTCGGGGCGGACGCTTCCGCCCGGGCCGAGATCGCAGAGCGTATGCGGGCCGCGGAACACGCCGGTGACGACGCCACGCACGCGATCTTCCACCAGCTGAACTCCTCGTTCATCACGCCCTTCGACCGCGAGGACATCTACTCCCTCGCGTCCTCCCTCGACGACATCATGGACTTCATGGAGGAGGCCGTCGACCTGGTCGTCCTCTACAACGTCGAGGAGCTCCCCAAGGGCGTCGAGCAGCAGATCGAGGTCCTCGCCCGCGCCGCCGAACTGACGGCCGAAGCCATGCCGCATCTGCGCACGCTGGACAACCTCACCGAGTACTGGATCGAGGTCAACCGTCTGGAGAACCAGGCCGACCAGATCCACCGCAAGCTCCTGGCGCACCTCTTCAACGGCAAGTACGACGCGATCGAGGTGCTGAAGCTCAAGCAGATCGTCGACGTCCTCGAAGAGGCCGCCGACGCGTTCGAGCACGTGGCGAACACGGTGGAGACCATCGCCGTCAAGGAGTCCTGACCCGTCCATGGACACCTTCGCCCTGGTCGTGACCATCCTGGTCGCCCTCTTCTTCACCTACACCAACGGCTTCCACGACTCGGCGAACGCGATCGCCACGTCCGTGTCGACGCGCGCCCTGACGCCGAAGGCCGCCCTGCTGATGGCCGCGGTCATGAACCTGGCCGGCGCGTTCCTGGGCAGCGGCGTCGCCAAGACGGTCAGCGAGGGTCTGATCGAGACCCCCGAGGGCTCCACCGGGATGGGCATCCTGTTCGCCGCCCTCCTCGGCGCGATCACCTGGAACCTCATCACCTGGTACTTCGGCCTGCCGTCGTCCTCGTCCCACGCGCTGTTCGGCGGCATGGTCGGCGCGGCGCTGGCGGGCGGTACGCAGGTCTACTGGGACGGCGTGCTGGAAAAGGTCGTCATCCCGATGTTCGTCTCCCCGATCGTCGGCCTGCTGGCCGGCTACCTGGTGATGACGGCCATCATGTGGATCTTCCGCCGTGCCAACCCGCACAAGGCCAAGCGCGGTTTCCGGATAGCCCAGACCGTGTCCGCGGCCGGCATGGCCCTCGGTCACGGCCTCCAGGACGCCCAGAAGACGATGGGCATCGTCGTCATGGCGCTGGTCATCGCCGACGTCGAGGACTACGGCGACCCGATCCCGGTCTGGGTCAAGATCGCCTGTGCCGTGATGCTGTCGCTCGGCACGTACGCGGGTGGCTGGCGCATCATGCGGACGCTCGGCCGCAAGATCATCGAACTCGATCCGCCGCAGGGGTTCGCCGCGGAGACCACCGGCGCGACGATCATGTTCACCACGGCGTTCCTCTTCAAGGCGCCGATCTCCACGACCCACGTCATCACCTCCGCCATCATGGGCGTCGGCGCGACGAAGCGCGTGAACGCGGTGCGGTGGGGTGTCGCCAAGAACATCGTCCTCGGCTGGTTCATCACGATGCCGGCGGCTGGACTCGTGGCGGCCTGCGCGTTCGGGCTCGTGCACCTGGCGTTCCTCTGACGCTGTGGGGGCCGCCCGACCCGCGGGCTTTCGTGCCGCTGGGGCGGCACGGATGGGCGCGGCGGCGACCCGCCGACGCCGGGCCGCCCGACACCGCTCCACGTCAGCCACAACGCCGGGTGACCGGCAAAGCCACCCGGGCGTACCCCAATTGCAACCCGCCGACGCCGGGCCGCCCGACACCGCTCCACGTCAGCCACAACGCCGGGTGACCGGCAAAGCCACCCGGGCGTACCCCAATTGCAACCCGCCGACGCCGGGCCGCCCGACACCGCCCTACGTCAGCCACAACGCCGGGTGACCGGCGAACCCACCCGGGCATACCTCCGGCGGCACCCCGCCCCAGGCGCACCTCAGAAAACAACACGGGCCCGCCCCCGGGAGCCAGGGGCGGGCCCTTTTGTTCCTCACGGTGGCACCGCCATGCAGCACCGCGAGGAGCTTGATCAGCCGAACCGGCCGGAGATGTAGTCCTCCGTGGCCTGGACCGACGGGTTGGAGAAGATCCGCTCCGTGTCGTCGATCTCGATCAGCTTGCCCGGCTGCCCCACGGCCGCCAGGTTGAAGAACGCCGTCCGGTCGGACACCCGCGCCGCCTGCTGCATGTTGTGCGTCACGATGACGATCGTGAAGCGCTCCTTCAGCTCACCGATCAGGTCCTCGATCGCCAGCGTCGAGATCGGGTCCAGCGCCGAGCACGGCTCGTCCATCAGCAGCACGTTCGGCTCGACGGCGATCGCCCGCGCGATGCACAGCCGCTGCTGCTGTCCGCCGGACAGCCCGGACCCGGGCTTGTTCAGCCGGTCCTTGACCTCGTTCCAGAGGTTCGCGCCGCGCAGCGACTTCTCGACGATCTCGTCCAGCTGGGACTTCTTGAACGAGCCCAGCAGCTTCAGCCCGGCCACGACGTTGTCGTACACCGACATCGTCGGGAACGGGTTCGGGCGCTGGAAGACCATGCCGACCTCGCGCCGCACGGACACCGGGTCGATCCCCGCGCCGTACAGGTTCTCGTCGTCGAGCATGACCTTGCCCTCGACGCGCCCGCCGGGGGTCACCTCGTGCATCCGGTTGAGCGTGCGCAGGAAGGTCGACTTGCCGCATCCGGACGGGCCGATGAAGGCCGTCACCGAGCGGGGCTCGACGGTCATCGAGATGTCCTCGATGGCCCGGAAGGATCCGTAGTAGGCGCTGAGGCCGCTGACATCAATGCGCTTGGCCATGTAAATCACTGCTTCTTTCGGAAAGAAATTCTCGGTCGCTGAGTGGCCGCGTCAGCGACCGGACTTGGGGGCCTTCCAGCGGGCGATACCGCGGGCCAGCAGGTTGAGGATCATCACGAAGGCGATCAGCGTCAGGGACGCGGCCCAGGCACGGTCGTAGGCCGGCTGGGCACCCGCACTCTGCGAGTACTGCTGGTAGATGTACAGCGGCAGCGAGGCCTGGGCCCCTTCGAACGGGTTGTTGTTGATGAACGAGTTGCCGAACACCAGCAACAGCACCGGAGCGGTCTCACCGGCGATACGGGCGACCGCCAGCATGATGCCGGTGGTGATGCCGCCGACCGCGGTCGGCAGGACCACCTTCAGGATGGTGCGCCACTTCGGCACGCCCAGCGCGAGGGAGGCCTCGCGCAGCTCGTTCGGTACGAGCTTGAGCATCTCCTCCGTGGAGCGGACCACGACCGGCATCATCAGGATGGCGAGCGCCAGCGAGCCGGCGAAGCCGAACGGCTGCATGTCCGCCATCAGCATGATGCTGAGGATGAACAGACCGGCGACGATCGACGGGATGCCGGTCATGACGTCGACGAAGAACGTGACGGCCCGGGCGAGAGCGCCCCGCCCGTACTCCACCAGGTAGATCGCGGTGAGCACGCCGATCGGCGCGGCGATCAGCGTCGCGAGGCCGACCTGCTCCAGGGTGCCGATGATGGCGTGGTAGATACCGCCGCCCGGCTCCCGGTCGCCGACGACGCCCATCGAGTGGGTGAGGAAGTAGACGTCGAAGACCTTGATCCCGCGCTCGACGGTCGCCCAGACCAGCGAGGTCAGCGGCACCACGGCGAGCAGGAAGGCGACCCAGACGAGGGAGGTCGCGATGCGGTCCTTGGCCTGGCGCTTGCCCTCGACCATCGAGGCGATGACGTAGGTGCCGAGGACGTAGAGGATCGCGGCGATCAGACCCCACTGGATCCGGCTGTCCAGTCCGCCGACGAGGCCGATGACCACGCCGAGGACCAGGGAGCCCGCGCCGATCGCCCAGGGGGACCACTTGGGCAGGCTGGCGCCGCGCAGGGTGCTGGGGCGCTTTTCGGTGAGGACGTGGCTCATGCGTTGGCCCCCGAGTACTCCTTGCGGCGGGCGATGATCGCACGGGCCGCGCCGTTGACCAGCAGGGTGATGACGAACAGGACCAGACCGGAGGCGATGAGCGCGTCCCGGCCGAATTCGTCGGCCTCGCCGAACTTGCTGGCGATGTTCTGGGCGAAGGTGCCGCCACCCGGGTCGAGCAGGCTGGCGTGGATCAGGAAGTCCGGCGACAGGACCGTGGCGACGGCCATGGTCTCGCCGAGCGCGCGGCCGAGGCCGAGCATCGAGGCGGAGATCACGCCGGAGCGGCCGAACGGCAGCACGGCCATGCGGATGACCTCCCAGCGCGTGGCGCCGAGGGCCAGGGCCGCCTCCTCGTGCATCTGCGGGACCTGCCGGAAGACCTCACGACTGACGTTCGTGATGATCGGCAGGATCATGATCGCGAGCAGGATGCCGACGGTGAGCATGGAGCGCGGGGCGCCGCCCTGCCAGTCGAAGATGCCGGTCCAGCCGAAGAAGTCGTTCAGCCAGCCGAACAGGCCGTCCATGTACGGGACGAGGATCAGGGCGCCCCACAGGCCGTACACGATGGACGGCACGGCGGCGAGCAGGTCGATCACATAGGCGATGGGACCGCTCAGCTTGCGCGGGGCGTAGTGCGTGAGGAACAGCGCGATGGCGACGGCGATCGGGACCGCGATGACCATGGCGATGATCGACGAGATCACCGTGCCGTAGGCCAGGACGGCGATACCGAAGACCGGCGGCTGGGTGCCGGTGTTCCACTCGAAGGTGGTCAGGAAGTTGCCCTCGTCCTCGCTGATGGCGAGGGCGGCCCGGTAGGTCAGGAAGCCGGCGATGGCGGCCATGACGGCGAGCAGCAGAATGCCCGAGCCGCGGGACAGACCGAGGAAGATCCGGTCTCCGGGTCGGGTGGCACCGCGGGCGGTGCGCTTGTGCTCGGCCTGGGTGGGCCTGGGTGCGGGAGGTGGCGCGGAAGTGTTCTGTGTCGTTATGTCCATCGGGTTCTCCGGTCTGCGGAGCCGGACGTGCGGTACGGCTCCTGGCGGCGGTGCACCGGACGGTGCGGCCCGGTCCCGCGGGGGGACCGGGCCGCACGCTCAGGTCAGCTCAGGCCCTCGATGGTGGTGCGGACCTTGGCGATGATGTCGTCGGGGATCGGCGCGTAGCCGGCGTCGGCCAGCTGGCCCTGGCCGTCCTCGCTGGCGATGTAGCCGAGGAACGCCTTGGTGGCGGGCAGGGTCTCGGCCTTGTTGCCGGCGTCGCAGACGATCTCGTACGTGACCAGGGTGATCGGGTACGCGCCCTCGGCCTCGGTCTTGTAGTTGATCTCCAGCGCCAGGTCCTTGCCGGTGCCGACGATCTCGGCGTCGGCGATGGCCTTGGTGGCGCCCTCGGTGGAGGCGGCGACCGGCTCGGCGGCACCCGTGTCGATGGCGACGACGTCCATGCCCTCGGCGTAGGACAGCTCCATGTAGCTGATGGCACCGGCGGTCTGCGAGACCTGCTGGGCGACACCGGAGGAGCCGGAGGCGGCCTGGCCACCCTTGGCCTGCCACGCCTTGCCACCCTCGTACTTCCAGTTGTCCGGGGTGGTGGCGATCAGGTACTTGGTGAAGTTGTCCGTGGTGCCGGACTCGTCCGAGCGGTGGAAGGCCTGGATGTTCAGGTCGGGCAGCTCAACCTCCGGGTTGAGCTTCTTGATCGCGGCGTCGTTCCACTTCTTGATCTTGCTGTCGAAGATCTTGGCGATCGTCTCGGCGTCCAGCACCAGGCCCTCGGCGCCCGGGACGTTGTACGCGAGGGCGATCGGGCCGCCGACCATCGGCAGGTCGATGCCCTGACCGTCGGCGCAGACCTCCTTGGACGCCGCGATCTCCTCGGAGTCCAGCGCGGAGTCGGAACCGGCGAAGGCGACCTGGCCCTGCGTGAACGCGGTGATACCGGCGCCGGAGCCGCTGCCCTTGTAGTTGATCTGCACGCCCTTGCAGGCGGCGGTGAATTCCTTGACCCAGGCGTCGATCGCGTTCTTCTGCGCGGACGAGCCGTCGGCCAGCAGCTGGCCCTTGGCGTCGCCGCACTCGATCGAGCTGGAGGCGGCCGCGTCGGTGGTGGAGCCGCCACCCGCGTTGCCGGTGTCGTCGGAGCCGCACGCCGTGAGGGCCAGGGCGCCGGAGACGGCGAGAGCACCGAGGGTGAGGGCCCGCCGGTTCATGCGCTGAAGCTTCACTTTCGGGAGTTCCTTCCAGGAGCCGCCGGCCTGTTTCGGCGGCGTGCGAGGTCTGGTTGATGCGAACGCCCCCGCGAAGAGTGCGTTCGTCATCGGTAAGGCCGAAATTAGGCAGATCAGGTGAAGCCGCCTATGGCCGTAAGTGAACGGAGGGTGAACCCCTGCGGTCGGTGTGGTTAGGTCACGGAATGCTCACGGGGAGGGCACGTGGAGGTCCCGACCAGTGGCCCGTCAGGGCACCCCTCACCGAAGCGCCACGAACCGGAATCGAGCCGCCGGGCCCCGCCTCCGAGAGTCACCACCCCGCTGCCTTCGAGAACCCCAAAAATTAGAACATATGCGGCATCAGATACGAAGCTACATGTTTTCCATGCCCTGGGTCATCACGACCGGATGACGAGCGGTCCGGCGCCTCGCGGCGACCGCCGTGCGCCCGCCCACCGGTGGAACCCCCGCGGCCGGGGACCCGTCTCGTACGACGGAGCCGGGCGGCAGCAGGAGGGGACCCATGGAACGGCGTTGGTTCATAGGCGGCGGGACGGCCGCGCTCGTCGGCGTGGCGTCGGCGGCCTGCGCGGGCGGCGCCCGCCCGGCCCGCGCCACGGCGAGCGCCGCCCCGTCCACCGCGACCCCGGCCCGCACCACCGCCTCGCCCGCCCCTGCGCGCACCGCCACTTCCCGCGCCGACTGGGCCGCCCTGGCCCAGGACCTGGACGGCGACCTGGTCCGCCCGCAGGACGCGGCCTGGGCGACGGCCCGTCAGCTCTACAACACCCGGTTCGACTCGCTGCGGCCGGCCGCGGTCGCCTACGTCGCCCACCCCGACGACATCCGCACGGCCCTCGCCCACGCCCGCGCCGCGAACGTCCGTGTCGCCATCCGCAACGGCGGCCACTCCTACGCCGGCTGGTCCTCCGGGAACGGGCGGCTGATCATCGACGTCTCCCGGCTCGACCGGGTCCGCGCGAGCGGCGGCACGGCGGTGGTCGGCGCCGGCGCCAAACTGATCGACGTCTACCGCGCGCTCGCCGCCAAGGGCGTCACGGTCCCGGCCGGCTCGTGCCCGACGGTGGGCGTCTCCGGCCTGGTGCTCGGCGGCGGCCACGGGGTGGTCTCCCGGGCCTACGGCCTGACCTGCGACAGCCTCACCGGGGCCACCCTGGTGACGGCCGACGGCAAGCAGCTCACCGTCGACGCCGACCGGCACGAGGACCTCTTCTGGGCCCTGCGCGGCGCGGGCAACGGCAACTTCGGCGTCGTGACCGAACTCCGCTTCCGCACCCATCCCGCCCCGCAAGGCGTCTCGGCGTACCTGAGCTGGCCGTGGGCGAAGGCGGCGGCGGTGGTGCGGGCCTGGCAGGAGTGGGGCCCGGACCAGCCCGACGAGATCTGGTCCTCCCTGCATCTGGCGAACGCCGCCGGCGGCACCCCCACCGTCTCCGTCGCGGCCTTCTCGCTCGGCACCCTCGGCGAACTCCGCAACGCCGTCGACCGCCTGGCCGACCGGATCGGCGCGTCGGCGACGCAGGTCTCACTGAAGCGGC
Organism: Streptomyces cadmiisoli; assembly: GCF_003261055.1. NCBI lineage: Bacteria > Bacillati > Actinomycetota > Actinomycetes > Kitasatosporales > Streptomycetaceae > Streptomyces > Streptomyces cadmiisoli. The sequence goes on along the minus strand of NZ_CP030073.1, from coordinate 4,868,142 downwards.
GCTCGTACGAGGAGTCGATGGAGGTGTACGCCGGCTGCTCCTCCTTCCCCACGGACGCCCAGTGCCATCTGCCGGGCTCGACACCGGGCCGCTCCCCCCAGGGCGCGCTGGGCCGCGAGACCTACGCGGCCCGCTCCGACTTCTTCGACCGATCACTGTCGGCCGCCGGCATCCAGACGCTGCTGAACCAGGTGGCGTCGGTGCGCGGCGGCGCGGGCAGCGTCGCCCTGACCGCCCTCGGCGGCGCGATCAACCGGGTCCCGCCGACGGCGACGGCCTTCGTGCACCGCCGCTCACGGATGCTCGCGCAGTACATAGCGTCCTGGCGCGCGGGTACGCCGGGGTCCGGGGCCCGGTCCTGGCTGGCTTCGGCGCACGGGGCGATGCGCCCGTACGCCTCGGGCGCCGCGTATCAGAACTACACGGACCCCACACTGACGAACTGGCGGAAGGCCTACTACGGGGATGCCGCGGCCCGGTTGACGAAGCTGAAGCGGATCTACGACCCGAACCGGGTGTTCACCCACCCGCAGGCGCTGTGAGCACCGGCGGCCTCGGCGACCGCCTCAGGCCGCCAGGTCCCGCTGCTCGGAGTCGGCCGCGTCCGTGCGGGCGCCGGGCACCACGGCCCGCCGGCCCGCCGCCGACGAGCGGCGACTGATCAGCCACCCGGCGCGCGGCGACTGCTCGATCGCCTTCATCAGCGGGGTGAGCAGTGCCATGGCCAGCGGCGAGAGCAGCAGCGCGACCGCCGTGCCGAGCGCGAAGCCGCCGATCACGTCCGTCGGGTAGTGCACTCCCATGTAGACCCGGCAGAAACCTTCGAGCAGGCCGATCACGAGGCCGGCGATGCCGAACTTCCGGTTGGCGACGAAGAGTCCGACACCCATCGCCATGGTGATCGTCGCGTGGTCGCTGACGAACGAGAAGTCGGTCTTGCCGGAGATCAGGACCTCCAGGCCCTGATGATCGAGGAAGGGCCGGGGCCGCTCCACGAACCCCCGTATCGGCACGTTCACCAGGACCGCGACGGCCGCCGCCAGCGGCGCCCACACCAGCGCGGCGACGGATCCCGCCGCGTCGGCGCCGCCCCGGCGCCGCACCGACCACCAGCAGCCGAGGATCAGCAGCACCATGGCCGCCAGCAGTCCCCACTCCCCGACGAACTGCATGACACGGTCGAACCAGTGCGGCGCGTCCTTGGCCATCCCGTTGATGTCGTAGAGCAGCTCGACGTCAGGGTTCGACCCGGATTGCGCGAGTCCAGCCATGGTGCAGCGGCCCCTTCGTCGTCGTGCCGGCGCACCCGTGTGCACCGCTGTGGCAGCCCCCGTGTGTGTAGATCCGCGTTGTTGATCCGTCTTCGGTGACACGCGATGCGCTGACCGCGCTCGATCGACGTCCGCTCGGCTACGTCAACAGGAACGCACGGTCCCCGTCTCTACGTTCCACACTCCACTGAATGATCACGCAGACGTTATCGAAGAGAGACACATCTCCGCAGCTCAGGGCTGGGATTCACGCTCGGTTCGCACGATTTGGGACCTTGTTTCACACCGCTGACGGGAGCGCTTTCGCGCCATCTTCGGTGACCCGGGTGGCACCGAAGTAGTCCGGGGTGTCGACCGGGTCGAACCGGATCACGGCACCCGGCCGGGGCGCGTCGATCATGTACCCGCCGCCGACGTAGATCCCCACGTGCCGGATGGCCCGGGAGTTCGTCAGGTCGTCCGAGAAGAACACCAGGTCCCCCGGCAGCAACTCCTCGCGCGAGGGGTGCGGCCCCGCGTTGTACTGGTCGTTGGCGACCCGCGGCAGCTTGATCCCCACGCTCTCGTACGCCGCCTTGGTCAGTCCCGAGCAGTCGAAGCGTCCGCCCTGCTCAGGCGTACCGTTGCCGCCCCACAGATAGAGCGTGCCGAGCTTCTTCTGCGCGTAGTGGATCGCCCCGGCCGCCTGCTCGGAGGGATCGACCCGGCCGACGGGCGCGGCGAAGCTCTCCTGGAGGGTCGTGATGATCCTGACGTAGTTCTGGGTCTCCTTGTACGGCGGTACGCCCTTGTACTTGATGACCGCGTAGGCCCCCGCGTTGTAGGCGGCGAGCATGTTCTTCGTCGGGTCTCCCGGCACGTCCTCGACGTACTTCGCGAGCGTGCAGTCGTACGACGCGGCCGATGGAATCGCGTCATTCGGGTCCCAGACGTCCCGGTCGCCGTCCCCGTCGCCGTCGATGCCGTGCGCGGCCCACGTGCCCGGGATGAATTGCGCTATCCCCTGCGCCTGCGCCGGGGACTGGGCGCGCGGGTTGAACCCGCTCTCCTGATAGAGCTGCGCGGCGAGCAGCGCCGGGTTGATGGCGGCGCACATCCTGCCCCACTTCTCCACGAGGGGCTGGTACGCCGCGGGCACCGAGCCCTTGGCCAGATTCTTGCCGGACCCGGCCGCCCCGTTCACGAGGTTCCCGGCGACGACGTACACGCCGACGACGAGCAGCATGACGAACGCGACGGAGGCGCCCACGGCGGCGAGCGCCACGATCCACGCCTTACGCACCGTCAACCGCCCCTCACCGCCCGGGAATCCGCCCACGTCAGTGTAGAGGCGGGGCCCGGAAGAAGGGGTGATCAAGCGCCGATTGACGTGAAGGCGACGCCGCGCACGGCGCCGCCGCCCGTCTCAGGCCGCTCCGCTCGCCGCCCCCAGCGGGAAGCGAACGCCCGTCAGTTCCTGGGACAGGGCCCACAACCGGCGGGCCGCGACCGGATCGCTCGCCGCGGCCGAGCGGCTCACCAGGGTCGGCGCGCCGCGCATCTCGCCCAGGCCGTCCGGCCCGACGTAACCGGCACCCGGCAGGTCCTGGACCGCCGCGTACAGCGTCGGCAGGGCGCCGGCCCGGTCGTCCTGGGCGATCAGGCGGTTGCCGAGGCTCATGGCCAGCCGGCCGACACGACTGGCGGCATGGCTCTGCAGGTTGGTCGCCGCGTAACCGGGGTGGGCGGCCAGCGCCCGGACCGAGGAGCCGGACCGCGCGAGAAGCCGCTGGAGCTCCAGGGTGAACAGCAGATTGGCCAGCTTGGACTGGGCGTAGGCGCGCGTCGGCGTGTAATCCGTCGTCAGATTCGGGTCGTCGAACCGGATCGCGCCGTCGCCGAGCCGGTGGGCGCCCGAGGACACGGTCACCACGCGGTCGGTGACGTACGGCAGCAGCAGGTTCGTCAGGGCGAAGTGGCCCATGTGGTTGGTGCCGAACTGCATCTCGAAGCCGTCCTTCGTCCGCAGCTCCGGGAGCATCATCACACCCGCGTTGTTGATCAGCAGGTCCAGCGGCCGTGCCGCCCAGCCGTCCGCGAACGCGCGGACCGAGGCCAGGTCGGCCAGGTCGAGGCGGCGGACCTCGGTGCTGCCGCGCATCGTCGCGGCCGCCGCCCGGCCGCGCTCCGGGTCCCGCACGGCGAGGACGACATGCGCTCCGGCACCGGCCAGCGCGTCCGCGGCGGCGAGGCCGATGCCGCTGTTGGCGCCGGTGACGACCGCCGTCCGGCCGGTGAGGTCCGGAAGACGGCTCGTGTTCCATTTCGCCGGCCGGGCCGGCTTGCTCCTGATAGCCATGCCCTCGAATGTAGCCATCGCCAACAATGATGTCAATGACAACAAAGATGGCAGCGCCAACAAAGCTGCCGTCGTCAACATCGCGTTAAGATGGTGCGCATGCCCGAGACCCGCCCCTACCACCACGGAGACCTCCGCGCCGCCCTGCTGACCGGCGCCGAGCGCACCCTGCGGGACAAAGGCGCCGCCGCCCTGTCGCTGCGCGAACTCGCCCGCGAGACCGGCGTCAGCCACGCGGCACCGGGCCGGCACTTCAAGGACAAGCAGGCCCTGCTCGACGCCCTCGCGCTCACCGGCTTCGAACGCATGGCGCAGACCGTGAACGGCGCCGACGACCCGGAACTCCCCTTCCAGGAGCGGCTGACCCGCGTCGCGCGCGCCTATCTCGGCTTCACCATCGACAACGCCGCCCTGCTGGAACTGATGTACGCGCGCAAGCACGACCCGGACATCTCCGACCAGCTCGCCGCCGCCGTGGAGCGGAACATCGCGCCCTTCGTCCGGCTCATCGCGGACGGGCAGCGGCACGGCGAGATCGTCGGAGGCGACCCCGAGCACATCACCCTGCTCGCGGCCGCCAGCCTGCACGGCGTCGCCACCTTCGCCGCCAACGGCACACTCGCGCCGCAGGCCGCGCTCGACGCCGTCGGCGAACTGGTCCACCACCTGCTGCACGGACTCCGCCCGCGCTGAGGCCGAGTTCACCGGTGGCGATAGCCTTCACCCCGGGAACACCGGCACGAGCGCTCATCCGACCGACCGTCAAAAACGGCCCCCGGACGGGGGAAGGCCGTAAGAGAGCTCAACGACGGAACCACATGCCGGGTTTCGCTCCCACTTCGTTGCCCGGTGTAACCTGCCGTGATACACAGAGTGACGATTCGAGCTGTTCGTACGAAACCCGCCACTCGATGACGCCAAGTCGACATACGACAGCGCCATCGTCGGCGAGAATGAGGCCTGACCTCTGCGCACCGCAGGGGACTGCGGAACTACCCAACAGGGGCGGTGACTTACATGCTCTTTGCGGCCGACGAGGGAGACATCAACACCATCATCGGCGGGATCGCTCCGGACTGGGGCCCCTTCGGCAGCCTGGGCAACGAGGCCAAGGTGATGATCGAGGTCGTGATGGCGGTCGCCATCCTGCTCTGCCTCGGCATCGCCATCTGGGGCGCCGCCAAACAGCGCATCGGTGCGACGGCCCTGCGGGACACCTTCAGCGCGGAACAGGGCAAGGGCCTCATCATCGCCGGCCTCACGGGCGTCTTCATCATCGGCTCCCTCGGCACGCTGTTCACCATCGTGTACGGCATGGCCGTGTAGGCCCCCGTTCCCGTCCCCCCGGGCGCGCCCGGTCGTCCCCCTCCACCCCACCCGCCCGTCGTGCCCACCGGCTGAGGTTGCGTTTCCCTGATGTCGAGTCACCACACCGCGCCCGCGCGGGAACCAGCACGGCTACCGTCGTACATCGACACATTCATTCGGTACGACGCTTTCCGCCATCACGTCGAGGGGGCGTACGCGGCATGAGTCCCGGTGACGAGCACGAGGCCTCCGGCGGTTACCGCGGTACGGGACGCACCCGCACCCGGCTGCCCGACACCGACCCCTACGGGGGCGCGCGGCGCGGCCGTTCGTCCTCCCGGAGCCTGGTCACGGTGGTCGGCGTGGTGGTCCTGCTGATCGCCGCGATCGCCTTCGCCAACCGCGGCGGAGACGACTCCGCGTCCACCGACCCGGCCGCCTCGGGCCCGGACCCGGCCACGACGGCGGCGAGCGGGGAACGCCCGGTGGGGGCGGGCGCGAACGGGATCCCCTCGGGCTTCGCCCAGTCGGAACAGGGGGCACAGTCGGCGGCGGCCAACTATGCGGTGGCGCTGGTCTCCGCCGAGATCCTCAAACCGGCCCGGCGCACCGGGATCGTCCAACAGATCTTCGTCGCCGACAAACAGGCCGAGCTGAAGACCAGGTTCGACCAGAGCTACTCCAAGCGCTTCCTCGCCGACATCGGGCTGGACGCCAACGGCAACCCGAGAGCGGGCAGCACCTACGTCTCGCGCACGACGCCGATGGGCACCAAGGTCACCGACTTCTCGGACAGCGCCGCGGCCGTCGAGGTCTGGTGCACCGGGTTGTACGGCACAGCGGGTGACAAGTCGACCAGTCCGGTCACCAGCGACTGGTTCACCCTGACGCTCCAACTGCGCTGGGCCGAGGGCGACTGGAAGATCGACAGCTTCGCCCAGAAGGACGGCCCCGCCCCGGTTCCGGGCGACAACCAGGCGTCCGGCGCCGACGAAATGAGCAAGGCCGTCGAGGAGTACGGAGGGTTCACCTATGCCCGGTAAGCCGCGCCGCGCGCTGAGACTCGCCGCCGCCGTCACCGCCGTACAGACCGCAGTCGTACTGCTTGCCACCCGTGCCGCGGCGGCACCCACTCCGTCACCGTCCCCGTCGGACGGCGACTGCGACCTCATCGTCGGCCCCGCCAAGGACTACTGCGAACGCGGCAACCCCGCCCCCGGCAGCAACCGCAGCGGCTCCACCCCCGACCCCTCCACCACCCTCGACCCCCTCTCCTCCCTCGCCCAGGGCTGCGCGGACGCCGCCGCCTGGACGGTGGACAAGCTCAGCGAAGCCGTGAAGGACACCGCGAACGTCGACTTCACGAACGAGCGGTTCCTCCAGCAGTACGCCGTGGTCTTCGCCGCGTCCACGATCCTCACGCTCCTTCTGTGGCTGCTGGCCGTGGCCAAGCGGGCCGTCCGCGGCGTACCCCTGTCCACCGCCATCGGCGAGGCGATCGGCTTCCTCTGGCTCACCGTCCTGGCCTCCGCGTTCACCCCGCTGATCCTCTACACCGTCGTCTCCGCGACGGACGGCGTCTCCGAGGTCCTCGCCAAGGCCACCGGCGACCAGACGGACGCCTTCTTCGGCAACTTCTCCGGCGCGCTCGAAAAGGGCGAGGACATCGGCGGCGGCCCGATCATGCTGATCGTGGTCTCCCTCGTGTCGATCCTCGCCGCCGGCGTGCTCTGGCTGGAGCTGGTCATCAGGGCGGCCCTGCTGTACGTCGGCGCCCTCCTCGGCACCGTCGTCTACGCCGGCCTCGTCGACAAGAACCTGTGGGGCCACGTCCGCCGCTGGGCCGGCATCATGATCGCGGTCATCCTGGTCAAGCCGGTCATCGTGATCGTCCTCGGCCTGGCCGGCGCGCTGTCCGCCGACGACGGCCCGGACGCCTTCTCCGCGGTCGTCTCCGGCCTCGCGATCATCCTGCTCGCCATCTTCGCGTCGGCGATGATCTACCGCTTCGTCCCCGGCTTCGGCGACGAGATCGCCGGCTCCCGCAACAACCGCATCATGCAGGGCGCCGAAGGCAAGGCCGCCGCGGTCATCAGCTCCCCCGCGACCCTCGTCGCCCAGGGCATCAAGACCCACAGCACCCGCGCCGACAACAACCAGGCCTCCTCGAGCGCGCCCCGCCCCGCCAACCAGACCTCCGGCGGCGTCGCCGCGCACGGCTCGCGCACCCCCGGCGGTGGCGGCGGATCTGTCCCCTCCGCCGCACCCGCCCCACGGTCCGCGAGCCCGCTGAACACCCCGCACGCCGGCAATGCCCGCAACAGCAGTACCAACCGCACGGGAGGTGAAGGGCGTTGACGACCCAGTCCCATCTGTCCCATCCGGTCACGCCCCGCCGTACGTATCTGATCGGCCGCGCCCGGCCCAACGCGATCGTCGGCCGCAACCGCGAGACCGGCGAGATCGCGCTGATCATCGCGGGCGCGTTCCTCGGCATGATGTGCGGTCTCCTGGTGCCCGTGCTGTCCCTGCGCATCGTGCTGCTGATGGGCTTCCCGCTCATCGCGCTGGCCGCGGTCTACGTGCCGTACAAACACCGCACGTTCTACCGCTGGTTCGAGATCAACCGCAGCTACAAGCGCACCCTCCGCTCCGGCACCACCTACCGCTCGGAGGCCATCGAGGCGGGCACCCGGATGGACGGCCGGGAGGTGGAGATCGGCGCGCCGCCCGGCATCGGCCGCATCACCTGGCTGTCCGCCCCCTTCGGCCCCGACGAGATCGCCGTACTGCTGCACGCGGACCGCAAGACCGTCACCGCCGCCATCGAGATCGAGGGCCCCGGCGTCGGCCTGCGGGACTCCGAGGACCAGGAAGCCCTGGTCGACCGCTTCGGCACGCTGCTGAAGCATGTCGCGAACGGCGACGGCTTCGTCACCCGGCTCCAGATGCTGGCCCGCACCCTGCCCGCCGACCCCGACGCCCACGCCAAGGACGTCGCCGTCCGCGGCGACGAACGGTCCCCGGGCTGGCTCCAGCAGTCGTACGAGCAGCTCCAGTCGATGGTGTCGACGAGCAGCGAGCAGCACCGCGCGTACCTCGTCGCCTGTATGCACTTCAACCGCGAACTCGCCGCCGAGGCGCACGCCATGGCCCGCGCCGCCCGCCCGAACGGCGGCAGGGCCGACCGGGACGCCGGTCTCGCGGTCGTCATGGCGCGTGAGCTGACCGACATCTGCTCGCGCCTCCAGGAGGCCGACATCCGCGTCCGGCAGCCGCTCGGCCAGGGCCGCCTCGCCTCCCTCATCCACTCCATGTACGACCCGGACCACCCGATCGACCACATCCAGGCGATGACCAAGCGCAACGCCTGGCCGGCCGAGCTGGACGCCATGGAGCCCACGTTCCTCCAGGCCAAGACCCGGGAGTCGTTCACCCGCGCGCCCTGGTGCCACGCCACCGCCTGGGTCAAGGAGTGGCCGATGACCCCGGTGGGCGTCAACTTCCTGGCGCCCCTGCTGGTGCACACCCCGGACGTCATCCGCACCGTCGCCGTCACGATGGACCTCGAACCCACCGAGGTGGCCATCGAGCGCATGCTCACCGAGAAGACCAACGACGAGGCCGAGGCGAGCCGCGCCGCCAAGATGAACCGCACCGTCGACCCGCGCGACGTCGCCGCCCACAACCGTCTCGACCAGCGCGGCGAGGACCTCGCCAGCGGCGCCGCCGGCGTCAACCTGGTCGGCTACATCACCGTCTCCTCCCGCTCCCCGGAGGCACTGGCCCGTGACAAGCGGACGATAAGAGCTTCGGCCGGAAAGTCGTATCTCAAGCTGGAGTGGTGCGACCGCGAGCACCACCGGGCATTTGTGAACACGCTCCCGTTCGCCACCGGAATCCGAAGGTAGGGGTTGATGCCCTGATGCGGGACCCGCTCACCGCCATCACCGAAGCCTTCACGTCCTTCCTCTTCGGCAAGGTCGAGACCACCCGCCTGCCCGTGCGCACCTCGACCGGGCAGGCGCAGGCGGTCTACCTGCCGACCGCCGCGCCCGGCCTCGGCGACTCCGGCGTCATCATCGGCCGCGAGGTCTACTCCGGGAAGGGCTACATCTACGACCCCTTCCAGCTCTACGGCCAGCAGTTGCCCGCCCCGCACTGGCTCGTCCTCGGCGAGTCCGGCAACGGCAAGTCGGCGCTGGAGAAGACGTACGTCCTGCGCCAGCTGCGCTTCCGCGACCGGCAGGTGGTCGTTCTCGACGCGCAGGGCGAGGACGGCGTGGGCGAGTGGAACCTCATCGCCCAGGAGCTGGGGATAACTCCCATCCGCCTGGACCCGATGGCCGCCCTCGACCACGGAATCCGCCTCAACCCCCTGGACCCGTCGATCACCACGACGGGACAGCTCGCGCTGCTGCGCACCATCATCGAGGTCGCGCTGGGCCACGGGCTGGACGAACGGTCCGGCTTCGCCCTGAAGGTGGCGCACGCGTACGTCAACGAGACGATCGTCGAGCGCCAGCCCGTCCTGACCGACATCGTCGAGCAGCTGCGGCACCCGGAGCCCGAGTCGGCCGAGGCGATGAACGTCGACATAGACGACGTCCGGGCGTGGGGCCTGGACGTCGCCCTGGTCCTGGACCGGCTCGTCGACGGTGACCTGCGGGGCATGTTCGACGGCCCGACCACCGTCGGCATCGACCTGGACGCCCCGCTGATCGTCTTCGACCTGTCCCACATCGACCGCAACTCCATCGCCATGCCGATCCTGATGGCGATCGTCGGCGTGTGGCTGGAGCACACCTGGATCCGCCCCGACCGGAAGAAACGCATCTTCCTGGTCGAGGAGGCCTGGCACATCATCAACAGCCCCTTCGTGGCCCAGCTGTTCCAGCGGCTGCTGAAGTTCGGCCGCCGGCTCGGCCTGTCCTTCGTGGCGGTCGTGCACCACCTGTCGGACGTCGTGGACGGAGCGGCCGCGAAGGAGGCCGCGGCCATCCTCAAGATGGCCTCGACCCGGACGATCTACGCCCAGAAGGCCGACGAGGCACGGGCCACCGGCAGGGTCCTCGGCCTGCCCCGCTGGGCCGTGGAGATCATCCCGACCCTCACCCCGGGTATCGCCGTCTGGGACGTCAACGGCAACGTCCAGGTGGTCAAACACCTGGTCACGGAGACCGAGCGCCCCTTGGTCTTCACCGACCGCGCGATGACCGAGTCCTCCAGCGACCTGGCCGACGACGCCCTGCTCGCCGCGGAGCTGGAAGCGGAGGAACGCGCGGCGGCCTTCATGGAACAGCACCTCGGCGACTCCGAGTCGACAGTGGCGTAGGAGGCTGCGTGAGACCGGACGACCAGCGGCGGGACGGCCAGGGCGGCATCCCCGACGGCCTGCTCCTCGGCGTACTCGCGTTCCTCCTCGGGATGACCCTGCTGGTCTGGTCGGCCACGGGCCTGGCCGGCTGGTTCTCCCGCGGCGCCTGGCCCGAGGCCGTCACCTTCGCCCGTACGCCGCTGGCCATGCGCCATCTCGTCGCCCAGCCCCACGACATCACGGGCGCCTGGCCCGCCACCCCGGGCGCACAGCTCTCCGGGTACGGGCTGTTCTGGGGTCTGCTCATCGGCCAACTGCTGGTGCTGATCGTGCTCACGGTGTTCGTACTGGGCACACTGGCGCGCTGGAAGGCGGTGCGCGCGAGGAACCGGGTCGCGCGCAAGGACCGCGGTCACGCCGAGCACGTCGAGGCCACGGCACCGGCGGGCGAACCGCACACGACCGCCCCCACGACGGCACCCTCACCGGTCCACGCGGCGCCGGTCGACCCGGCACCGGACCCCTCGGACCCGGACCGCCTGCACGAGGTCCCCACCCCGAGAAGGGCCGCGAACCCGGCCGCAGAGCTCGCACCGCCACCACACTCACCCCAGGCCTCGCCGCCCGTGTTCGGCGGCGAACAGGTGGGCGGCTGGGAGAAGATCCTCGTGATGACGGCGGAGACCCGTCACTCCAGGGCGGCCCAGGCGCTGCGCGACGCGGAGGGCCCCGCAGTCATCGTCACGTCGAACCCCGCCCTCTGGCAGGACACGAAGGACGCCCGCGCGAAACTGGGCCCGGTCCTCCTCTACGACCCCACCCACCGCTGCGACACCCCGGCCCGCCTCCACTGGTCCCCGTCGGCGGGCTGCGAGGACAAGCAGACGGCCGTGTCGAGAGCCACCGCCCTGCTCGCCCCGGTCCGGCCCACCGCGAAGATCGACCAGGCCGTCAGCGACACCGCGGAGACGCTGCTGCGCAGCTACCTGCACGCCGCCGCACTCGACAACCGCACCATCCGCCATGTCCACCGCTGGGCGCAGGGCACCCAGATCCAGGAAGCGGTACGGACGCTGCGCACGCATCCCAAGGCGGCCCCGGGCGCCGCAGGCGAACTCGAAGCGGCTCTCACCGCCCACCCCGAACGCCGCGACATGGCCCATGAGTTGACGGCCCGCGCCCTGGCCACTCTGTTCACGGTGAACGTCCGCGAGGCATGCACCCCCAACCGAACTGATGCGCTCACCTTGGATTCCTTCGTCGACGAAGGGGGCACGCTTTATGTGGTTGGTGAATCCATCGAGGACCCCAGGACGAACCCGGGTGCGATGCCGCTCCTGACGGCCCTCGTCTCCAGCGTGGTCGAGCGCGGCCGGCGCATGGCCGAACGGTCATCCTCCGGTCGCCTCGACCCACCACTGACCTTCGTCCTGGACGACGTCGCGGCCGTGGCCCCGCTCCCCCAACTGCCGTCCCTGCTGGCGACGGGAGCCGACCACGGCCTGCCCACCCTCGCCCTCCTGCGCTCCCGCGAGCAGGCCCGCTCCCGCTGGCCGCACGACGAGCTGCCGGTGTGAGGTTCAGCCTCGCTCCAGCACGAACTCCCGCTCGCTCGACCCCGATTGCCCGTCGAGCGGCACGGTGACCCCGCTCGGCTCGAACCCCACCTTCCGGTAGAAGGCCAGGGCCCGCCCGTTGTCCTCGTGCACGATGAGCCGCACCCGCTCCAGCCCGCGGGCCCACGCCCACTCCAGGGCCTCGTCGAAAAGCAACTCGGTCAGCCCGCAGCCACGGTGCTCCGGCCGCATGTACACACCCACCACATGCCCTTGCCGCCGCTCGACGGGGAAACCGGCCCAGTCCGTCGTCCCCGGCTCCTCGACGAGCACGGTGAGCGTGCCGACCAGTTGTCCGTCGGGACCCTCGGCGATGACCTGCCGCGCCGCGGCCGACCCTCCGGCCGCCGAGGCGGCCCTCTCCTGCCAGAAGGAGTCCGGCCGCGCCACGGCCTCCTCGTACGTCTCCAGATAGGCAAGGTGCGCGACCGGATCCCGCAGTGCGGTAAGCCGCAGCTCCTTTGTCGCCGGCCACTCGTCGGCACGTATCGACCGGACGATGTACCGCTCATCGGCACTGGTGCTCATGCGGCCCACCGTACAGGCCGGCCGGCGCACCATTCATCTCCTTAAAACGCAGAAAGCCCCCGTGCCGAATGGCACGGGGGCTTTCACAAAAATTGTTCGGCGGCGTCCTACTCTCCCACAGGGTCCCCCCTGCAGTACCATCGGCGCTGTGAGGCTTAGCTTCCGGGTTCGGTATGTAACCGGGCGTTTCCCTCACGCTATAACCACCGAAACACTATGAAACTGACAACCGAACCGCATGTGGCCATACGGGGCTGTTCGTGGTTTCAGAACCAACACAGTGGACGCGAGCAACTGAGGACAAGCCCTCGGCCTATTAGTACCGGTCAACTCCACACGTTACCGTGCTTCCATATCCGGCCTATCAACCCAGTCGTCTACTGGGAGCCTTACCCCATCAAGTGGGTGGGAGCCCTCATCTCGAAGCAGGCTTCCCGCTTAGATGCTTTCAGCGGTTATCCCTCCCGAACGTAGCCAACCAGCCATGCCCTTGGCAGAACAACTGGCACACCAGAGGTTCGTCCGTCCCGGTCCTCTCGTACTAGGGACAGCCCTTCTCAAGACTCCTACGCGCACAGCGGATAGGGACCGAACTGTCTCACGACGTTCTAAACCCAGCTCGCGTACCGCTTTAATGGGCGAACAGCCCAACCCTTGGGACCGACTCCAGCCCCAGGATGCGACGAGCCGACATCGAGGTGCCAAACCATCCCGTCGATATGGACTCTTGGGGAAGATCAGCCTGTTATCCCCGGGGTACCTTTTATCCGTTGAGCGACGGCGCTTCCACAAGCCACCGCCGGATCACTAGTCCCGACTTTCGTCCCTGCTCGACCCGTCGGTCTCACAGTCAAGCTCCCTTGTGCACTTACACTCAACACCTGATTACCAACCAGGCTGAGGGAACCTTTGGGCGCCTCCGTTACTCTTTAGGAGGCAACCGCCCCAGTTAAACTACCCATCAGACACTGTCCCTGATCCGGATCACGGACCCAGGTTAGACATCCAGCACGACCAGACTGGTATTTCAACGACGACTCCACCTGAACTGGCGTCCAAGCTTCAAAGTCTCCCAGCTATCCTACACAAGCCGAACCGAACACCAATATCAAACTGTAGTAAAGGTCCCGGGGTCTTTCCGTCCTGCTGCGCGAAACGAGCATCTTTACTCGTAGTGCAATTTCACCGGGCCTATGGTTGAGACAGTCGAGAAGTCGTTACGCCATTCGTGCAGGTCGGAACTTACCCGACAAGGAATTTCGCTACCTTAGGATGGTTATAGTTACCACCGCCGTTTACTGGCGCTTAAGTTCTCAGCTTCGCCCCACCGAAATGGAGCTAACCGGTCCCCTTAACGTTCCAGCACCGGGCAGGCGTCAGTCCGTATACATCGCCTTACGGCTTCGCACGGACCTGTGTTTTTAGTAAACAGTCGCTTCTCGCTGGTCTCTGCGGCCACCCCCAGCTCGAACAGTAAATGCTCTCACCAGGCGTGGCCCCCCTTCTCCCGAAGTTACGGGGGCATTTTGCCGAGTTCCTTAACCATAGTTCACCCGAACGCCTCGGTATTCTCTACCTGACCACCTGAGTCGGTTTAGGGTACGGGCCGCCATGAAACTCGCTAGAGGCTTTTCTCGACAGCATAGGATCATCCACTTCACCACAATCGGCTCGGCATCAGGTCTCAGCCTCAATGCGCGACGGATTTACCTATCGCACGGCCTACACCCTTACCCCGGGACAACCACCGCCCGGGATGGACTACCTTCCTGCGTCACCCCATCACTCACCTACTAACCGCTTGGTCCGGCGGCTCCACCACTCCCCTCAACTCCGAAGAGATCAGGGCGGCTTCACGGCCTTAGCATCACGATGCTCGATGTTTGACGCTTCACAGCGGGTACCGGAATATCAACCGGTTATCCATCGACTACGCCTGTCGGCCTCGCCTTAGGTCCCGACTTACCCTGGGCAGATCAGCTTGACCCAGGAACCCTTAGTCAATCGGCGCAAACGTTTCTCACGTTTGTATCGCTACTCATGCCTGCATTCTCACTCGTCAACCGTCCACAACTACCTTCCGGTGCTGCTTCACCCGGCAGACGACGCTCCCCTACCCATCACAGCGGGCGTTGGCCCTACATGCTGCAATGACACGACTTCGGCGGTACGCTTGAGCCCCGCTACATTGTCGGCGCGGAATCACTAGACCAGTGAGCTATTACGCACTCTTTCAAGGGTGGCTGCTTCTAAGCCAACCTCCTGGTTGTCTGTGCGACTCCACATCCTTTCCCACTTAGCGTACGCTTAGGGGCCTTAGTCGATGCTCTGGGCTGTTTCCCTCTCGACCATGGAGCTTATCCCCCACAGTCTCACTGCCGCGCTCTCACTTACCGGCATTCGGAGTTTGGCTAAGGTCAGTAACCCGGTAGGGCCCATCGCCTATCCAGTGCTCTACCTCCGGCAAGAAACACACGACGCTGCACCTAAATGCATTTCGGGGAGAACCAGCTATCACGGAGTTTGATTGGCCTTTCACCCCTAACCACAGGTCATCCCCCAGGTTTTCAACCCTGGTGGGTTCGGTCCTCCACGAAGTCTTACCTCCGCTTCAACCTGCCCATGGCTAGATCACTCCGCTTCGGGTCTTGAGCGTGCTACTAAAAACGCCCTGTTCGGACTCGCTTTCGCTACGGCTACCCCACCCGGGTTAACCTCGCAACACACCGCAAACTCGCAGGCTCATTCTTCAAAAGGCACGCAGTCACGAGAATGTGCAAGCACATTCCGACGCTCCCACGGCTTGTAGGCACACGGTTTCAGGTACTATTTCACTCCCCTCCCGGGGTACTTTTCACCATTCCCTCACGGTACTATCCGCTATCGGTCACCAGGGAATATTTAGGCTTAGCGGGTGGTCCCGCCAGATTCACACGGGATTTCTCGGGCCCCGTGCTACTTGGGTGTCTCTCAAACAAGCCGCTGACATTTCGACTACGGGGGTCTTACCCTCTACGCCGGACCTTTCGCATGTCCTTCGTCTACATCAACGGTTTCTGACTCGTCTCACGGCCGGCAGACCGCAAAAGAGAGATCCCACAACCCCGTATACGCAACCCCTGCCGGGTCTCACACGTACACGGTTTGGCCTCATCCAGTTTCGCTCGCCACTACTCCCGGAATCACGGTTGTTTTCTCTTCCTGAGGGTACTGAGATGTTTCACTTCCCCTCGTTCCCTCCACACTGCCTATGTGTTCAGCAGCGGGTGACAGCCCATGACGACTGCCGGGTTTCCCCATTCGGAAACCCCCGGATCAAAGCCTGGTTGACGACTCCCCGGGGACTATCGTGGCCTCCCACGTCCTTCATCGGTTCCTGGTGCCAAGGCATCCACCGTGCGCCCTTAAAAACTTGGCCACAGATGCTCGCGTCCACTGTGCAGTTCTCAAACAACGACCAACCACCCATCACCCCCGGACCAAACCGGAGTTCACTGGGGCCGGCGACTGAAGGAAACTTCATTCCCTCAGACACCCAACAGCGTGCCCGGCCAGCCCTCGTCCGAAGATCATGCGTTCCACGCTCTGACGAGCAGTACTAGCAGCCCCCGACCCAAGATCTGGCCGAATAGTCAACGTTCCACCCATGAGCAACCAGTGCGAGACGTTCGCTCGCATCCTGGCCTCTGACCGGGCAAGCCCGGTAAGAAGTGCTCCTTAGAAAGGAGGTGATCCAGCCGCACCTTCCGGTACGGCTACCTTGTTACGACTTCGTCCCAATCGCCAGTCCCACCTTCGACAGCTCCCTCCACAAGGGTTGGGCCACCGGCTTCGGGTGTTACCGACTTTCGTGACGTGACGGGCGGTGTGTACAAGGCCCGGGAACGTATTCACCGCAGCAATGCTGATCTGCGATTACTAGCGACTCCGACTTCATGGGGTCGAGTTGCAGACCCCAATCCGAACTGAGACCGGCTTTTTGAGATTCGCTCCACCTCACGGTATCGCAGCTCATTGTACCGGCCATTGTAGCACGTGTGCAGCCCAAGACATAAGGGGCATGATGACTTGACGTCGTCCCCACCTTCCTCCGAGTTGACCCCGGCGGTCTCCCGTGAGTCCCCAGCACCACAAGGGCCTGCTGGCAACACGGGACAAGGGTTGCGCTCGTTGCGGGACTTAACCCAACATCTCACGACACGAGCTGACGACAGCCATGCACCACCTGTACACCGACCACAAGGGGGCGCCTGTCTCCAGACGTTTCCGGTGTATGTCAAGCCTTGGTAAGGTTCTTCGCGTTGCGTCGAATTAAGCCACATGCTCCGCCGCTTGTGCGGGCCCCCGTCAATTCCTTTGAGTTTTAGCCTTGCGGCCGTACTCCCCAGGCGGGGCACTTAATGCGTTAGCTGCGGCACGGACAACGTGGAATGTTGCCCACACCTAGTGCCCACCGTTTACGGCGTGGACTACCAGGGTATCTAATCCTGTTCGCTCCCCACGCTTTCGCTCCTCAGCGTCAGTATCGGCCCAGAGATCCGCCTTCGCCACCGGTGTTCCTCCTGATATCTGCGCATTTCACCGCTACACCAGGAATTCCGATCTCCCCTACCGAACTCTAGCCTGCCCGTATCGACTGCAGACCCGGGGTTAAGCCCCGGGCTTTCACAACCGACGTGACAAGCCGCCTACGAGCTCTTTACGCCCAATAATTCCGGACAACGCTTGCGCCCTACGTATTACCGCGGCTGCTGGCACGTAGTTAGCCGGCGCTTCTTCTGCAGGTACCGTCACTTTCGCTTCTTCCCTGCTGAAAGAGGTTTACAACCCGAAGGCCGTCATCCCTCACGCGGCGTCGCTGCATCAGGCTTTCGCCCATTGTGCAATATTCCCCACTGCTGCCTCCCGTAGGAGTCTGGGCCGTGTCTCAGTCCCAGTGTGGCCGGTCGCCCTCTCAGGCCGGCTACCCGTCGTCGCCTTGGTGAGCCGTTACCTCACCAACAAGCTGATAGGCCGCGGGCTCATCCTGCACCGCCGGAGCTTTACAACCTCAACCATGCGGAAGAGGCTCATATCCGGTATTAGACCCCGTTTCCAGGGCTTGTCCCAGAGTGCAGGGCAGATTACCCACGTGTTACTCACCCGTTCGCCACTAATCCACCCCGAAGGGCTTCATCGTTCGACTTGCATGTGTTAAGCACGCCGCCAGCGTTCGTCCTGAGCCAGGATCAAACTCTCCGTGAATGCTTCCCCGTGATCGGGGCGAACACCACGAGAGCGGAACGATCGGAGGAATAATCCGACCGTTCACAGCGTCCTCGCTGTGTTATTTCAAAGGAACCTCGCCCCAGCAAATGCTGGAGACGGGGTATCAACATATCTGGCGTTGACTTTTGGCACGCTGTTGAGTTCTCAAGGAACGGACGCTTCCTTCGTACTCACCCTCTCGGGCTTTCCTCCGGGCGCTTCCCTTCGATGTTTCCGACTCTATCAGATCTTTTCTCGACCTGACCCCCAGTCAGCGGGGTTTGTCTTCCCGGCCGTTGGGCCGTTCCGACGTCTCAAACCTTAGCGGACTCTCTCGGCGATTCCCAATCGGGCCGCCGAGTCCCGATGGAATTGAATTCGGGCACGCCGAAATCAGTCCCGCTGGGAGATCGTGCTTGTGGTTTGGGTTGTCGCTCACGCGACGAAAGGTGTTGACGCAGAACCGTTACGGCTCCGTGGCAACCCGAAGAACTTTACGGATCGGGCAGGGGGCTGTCAAGGGGCCCTGTCGAGATCTTTTCGCGGACCTTCAGTCCAGGTCGCTGAGGCGGCCGCCGGCGTCCGGCTGGGCGTGCTCCACCCTGCGCAGCAGCGTCGTCAGAATCTCGCCGAGGACGTTGCGCTCTCCGGGTGACAGGTCCTGGAGCAGGTCCTCCTCGAAGACCGACGCCCTGCGCATCGCCTCCAGCCACTTCCCCCGGCCCTCGGGGGTCAGCTCGACGATCACTCGTACCCGATTGGACTCGTCGCGCTCCCGGTTGACCAGGCCCTCGGCGACCATGCGGTCGATCCGGTGGGTCATGGCGGCGGGCGTGAGCCCGAGGCGCTTGGCGAGGTCGCCGGGTCCCAGGCGGTAGGGCACGCCGGACAGGACGAGGGCCTTGAGGACCTCCCACTCGGCGTTGCTGATGCCGAGGGCGGCGGTCTGGCGGCCGTACGCGACGTTCATACGGCGGTTCAGGCGGGAGAGCGCCGAAACGATCTTCTCGACCTGGGGGTCGAGGTCCTGGAACTCGCGCTGGTAGGCCGCGATCTGTTCGTCGAGCGTCGGCTCGGTCGCGCCGGGGGTGTCACCCATGGCCGCAGTATGGCACGCACGGGCTTGGCGTTGAAGTCCTTCGATGTGTATTGTTTAGGTTTGAAATTTAGCTTCGAAGTCTTCATGGCTAACTACTACCGGCTTTAAGCACATGAGAGAGGTGAACGTGACCAGGGCGATGGGCGCTGCGATGCGCCGGATCCACGTGGGCAACGCACTCAGCGCGTTCGGGCTCGGCTTCACAGTCCCCTACCTGTACGTCTATGTGGCGCAGGTGCGTGGGCTGGGTGCCATGACGGCGGGTCTGGTGCTCGCCGTCTTCGCGGTGGCGGCGCTGATCGTGCTGCCGTTCGCCGGACGGGCCATCGTCCGGCGCGGTCCGCTGCCCGTGCTGATCGCCGCTCTGGTCACCGCCGCTCTGGGAGCGCTCAGCCTGGGGCTCGCAGGCAGCGCGGCCGCCGTGCTGATCTCGGCGGCGGCGCTGGGCACGGGTCAGGCCGTGATGCAGCCCGCCCTGGCGACGATGATCGTGGACTGCTCGTCGGCGGACACGCGCTCCCGGGCGTTCGCCATGCAGTTCTTCCTGCAGAAC
Organism: Streptomyces cadmiisoli; assembly: GCF_003261055.1. NCBI lineage: Bacteria > Bacillati > Actinomycetota > Actinomycetes > Kitasatosporales > Streptomycetaceae > Streptomyces > Streptomyces cadmiisoli. The sequence goes on along the minus strand of NZ_CP030073.1, from coordinate 4,848,865 downwards.
CTGGGACTGGGCGTGGGCGGGCTCATCGGCGGGCACCTGGTCGACGCGTCCGACGCCTCCTCCTTCACCCTGCTGTTCGCGATCGAGGCGGCGATGTTCCTGCTGCTCGTCGTGGTGCTGGCGACGGTGCGGATGCCGCGTTCGCCGCGGATCGGCGGCACCCCGGCGCGTTCGGCGAAGGGCGGCTGGAAGCAGTTGGCCGGCAACCGGGCGATGGTGCAGCTGTGCGTGCTGGGCTTCGTGCTCTTCTTCGCCTGCTACGGCCAGTTCGAGTCGGGGCTGAGCGCGTACGGGGTCGAGGCGGCCGGGATCTCCACGTCCGCACTCGGGACGGCGCTGGCCGCGAACACCGCGATGATCGTCGTCGCGCAGTTCGCCGTGCTGAGGTTCGTCGAGCGCCGGCGGCGGTCGCGGGTGATCGCGGCGGTGGGTCTGATCTGGGCCGTGGCATGGCTCGCGGCCGGGTACGCGGGGCTGGGGCACGGCAGCCAGGAGATGGCGACGGCCGCCTTCATCTCGACGTACGCGCTGTTCGGGCTGGGGGAGGCGATGCTGTCGCCGACCGTGGCTCCGCTGGTCGCCGATCTCGCGCCGAGTGGGATGGCCGGGCAGTACAACTCTGCGTTCGCCCTGGTGAAGCAGCTTGCGCTGGCGGTCGGGCCGGCCGTGGGCGGGCCGATGGGGGCCGCGCTGCACGGGCCGTACATCGTGACGTTCCTGCTGTTCTCCCTCGGGATCAGTGTGCTCGCGGTGCGGTTGGGGCGGCAGCTGACCGAGGTGCAGGACCAGCCGTGGCAGGCGCGCAGCCGGGTCGTCACGCGGGGTGCGGCGCCGTCCGAAGTCGTCGCCGCGGGGCAGGGCTGACCTGTCCCGCGGCGCCCTCGCTCATGTCTTGGGCAGGGCGAATTCGCACCACACCGCTTTTCCGCCGCCGGGGGTGCGTCTGCACCCCCAGCTGGACGCGATCGTCGCGACGATGGCGATGCCCCGGCCCGACTCGTCGCCGGGCTCGGCGCGGCGGCGGCGGGGGAGGTGGTCGTCGCCATCCGTCACTTCGACGATCAGGCGGCGGTCGGTTCGGCGCAGACGCAGGCGCATGGGCGGCGTGCCGTGCTGGAGGGAGTTGGCGACCAGTTCGCTGGTCGCCAGGACTCCGAGGTCGTGCAGTTCGGGCGGGAAGCGCCAGCTGGTGAGGACTCCGGAGGCGAAGGCACGCGCGCGTGGGGCCGCCTCCACCCCGCCGAGCAGTTCCAGGGCGGCGTTGCGGAACAGTTCGCCGTCGCTGCCGGTGCGGGCCGGGTGCTGGAGGACCAGGACGGCGACGTCGTCGTCGTGGTCCGCGGCGACGCCGGCGGAGCGCAGCAGGCGGTCGCAGATCACCTGGGGCGTGCCGGTGGCGCCGGCCAGGGCGTGCTGGAGGGCGGCGATGCCCTCGTCGAGGTCGGCGTCACGGCGTTCGACGAGGCCGTCCGTGTAGAGGACGGCGGTGGAGCCGGGGCCGAGCGGGACCGAGCCGGAGGCGTGGATCCAGCCGCCGGTGCCGAGGGGCGGACCGGTGGGTTCGTCGGCGCGCAGGACGTTGCCGCTGTCGTCCCGGACGAGGATCGGCAGGTGGCCGGCCGAGGCGTAGACCAGGCGCCCCTCGTTGGGGTCGTGGACGGCGTAGACGCAGGTGGCGATCTGGTTGGCGTCGATCTCCGTGGCGAGGCCGTCGAGGAGCTGGAGCACCTCGTGCGGGGGCAGGTCGAGGCGGGCGTAGGCGCGGACCGCCGTGCGGAGCTGGCCCATGACCGCGGCGGCGCGTACGCCTCTGCCCATGACGTCGCCGATGACGAGGGCCGTGCGGCCGCCGCCGAGGGTGATCACGTCGTACCAGTCGCCGCCGACCGCGGCTTCGGTGCCGCCGGGCTGGTAGGTGGCGGCGATGCGGAGGTCGTCGGGCTGTTCCAGCTCCTGGGGGAGCAGGGAACGCTGGAGGGTCACGGCGGTCTCGCGCTGGCGGCGCTCGCTGGCGCGGAGGCGTTCGGCGGCCTCGGCGTGGTCGGTGACGTCGGTGGCGAAGATCAGGACGCCGCCCTCGCCCTCGGCGAGCGGAGTGCAGCTGAAGGTGTACGAGCGGCCGTCGGGGGCCTTGCGGGACTTGACCGTGCGGGGCTTGCCGCTGCGCAGGACCTGGTCCAGGAGGGGCAGCAGGCCCAGCTCGTGGAGCTCGGGGAGCGCTTCGCGGGCCGGTTCGCCGAGCGGGCGCGGGCCGAGGGCGGCGGCGTAGGCGTCGTTGATGTAGGCGAGGCGGTGGTCCGGGCCGTGGCACAGGGCGACGAGGGCGGGGACGCGGTCGAGTACCTCGCGTACCGGGAGTTCGTCGACGGCGGGGATCGGGAGCCGGTCGTCGGTCAGTTGTTCGACGCGGGCCGCGGGGACGGGGCTCTCCCCTCGTCGGTCGGGGGTCACCGGGTGTTCGGTCCGCGCGGCGGCGCGGCGCTGAGTTCCGGGGAGCCGGGCGCTCCAGCGCGTGAAGTTCACGAATCCTTGCCTCGTGTAGTCGTCGTCGGCCGGCACCGGACCCGGCCCGGTCCCCCGGGGGTGGTACGGCGGTGGCCGCACCGTGTCGCGACCCCTGGGAAGTGCAGCACTCGGGAAACGCCTCGTGGGTTGGGTGGGCAGGGCGGGCACGGGACCGTCCCGTCGCGGGGATCAGTCTGGCAGTGTGGCCGACTCGGGCGACATCCGTCAGACGCCGGGGTGGCCACTGGAGTTCCTGACGGGTGTCAGGTCGACCCCTTCGGGTCGTAAGGAGGCTTTCCACCGGCCGCGAGTTCGAACTCGGCCCGGGGATGTTCGAGTGAACCGAGCGAGACGATCTCACGTTTGAAGAGGCCCGCGAGGGTCCATTCGGCCAGCACGCGCGCCTTCCGGTTGACCGTGGGCACCCGGCTGAGGTGGTACGCGCGGTGCATGAACCAGGCGGGGTAGCCCTTGAGCTTGCGCCCGTAGACCTGGGCGACGCCCTTGTGCAGCCCCAGGGAGGCGACCGAGCCGAGGTACTTGTGGGCGTAGGTCTCCAGGGGCTCGCCGCGCAGGGAGCGGACGACGTTGTCACCGAGCACCTTGGCCTGGCGCAGCGCGTGTTGCGCGTTGGGGGCGCACAGCGTGCCGTCCGCCCCGGCGGTGACGTCCGGTACGGCGGCGGCGTCGCCCGCGGCCCACGCGTGCGCGTGCCCCTCGACCGCCAGCTCGGGGGTGCAGTGCAGCCGGCCGCGCCCGTTGCGGGGCAGGTCGGTGGCGTCGAGCAGCGGGTGGGGTTTCACGCCGGCCGTCCAGACGACCGTACGGGCGGGGAACCGTTGTCCGTCGCTGAGGACCGCGACCCGGTCGGCGCAGGAGACGAGGCGGGTGCCCAGGAGGACCTGGATGTTGCGGCGGCGCAGCTCGGTGACCGTGTAGCGGCCCATCTCCTCGCCGACCTCCGGCAGGATCCGGTCCGTGGCCTCGACGAGGATCCACTTCAGGTCCTCGGGCCGCACGTTGTGGTAGTAGCGCGTGGCGTAGCGGGCCATGTCCTCCAGTTCGCCGAGCGCCTCCACTCCGGCGTAGCCGCCTCCGACAAAGACGAAGGTGAGGGCCGCGTCGCGGATGGCGGGGTCGCGGGTGGAGGAGGCGATGTCCAGCTGCTCGATGACGTGGTTGCGCAGGCCGATGGCCTCTTCGACGGTCTTGAATCCGATGCCGTGGTCGGCCAGACCGGGGACGGGCAGCGTGCGCGAGACGGAGCCGGGGGCGAGGACCAGTTCGTCGTACGGCAGCCGCTCGGCGCCGGCGCCCTCCGCCCCGGCGAGGGTGGTGAGGGTCGCGACGCGCTCGGCGTGCCGGATGCTCTGGACCTCCCCGATGACGACCCGGCAGTCGGGCAGCACGCGGCGCAGCGGTACGACGACGTGCCGGGGGGAGATGAGGCCGGCGGCCGCTTCGGCGAGGAACGGCTGATACGTCATGTACGGGTCGGGTGTGACCACCGTGATCTCGGCCTCGCCCCGCTGGAGTTCCCGTTTCAGCTTCCGTTGCAGACGCAGGGCCGTGTACATCCCGACATAGCCGCCGCCGACAACGAGAATGCGCGCACGTTCCTTCACCATCCCATGACGCACCCGACGCCTGCGTTTGTCCACAGCCCCGGCAATTTGTGTGACCGCGAGCCAGGCATGCCCAGGGTTGGCCGAAATGCCGACATCGAGGGAAGCCGTGCAGGTCAGCGGGGGTGAAGCGGGTGACGTAACGGTGTGCAATCGGGACGTATGCGACCCGTACTCCGATCGGGGGGCGCTCCGTGCGGAACCTGCCCCTTCTGAATTGACTCCCTCTCAACTATGTTCGTGTGTCGACGGGGTGTAGGGGGATGCGCTCGTCGTGTTCCCGGGTCCGCGACCGGCGCGGGCCCGTGGTCCGGCGGGCGGGCTCGTGGTTCACGGCTCGTTCTTCCACGCGCCCCGGCAGTCTGTGGCGGGGAGAGTCTCCGGGGGGAGACGTCATTACCGGGGGAATTCGTATGCACATTCAGGACTCTCGTTGGTCTACCGCGTCGGCCGTCGTACCAGGCGGCGCGGTCGGTGCGGCGGTGGGCGGCGGACGCGGTGACGGACCGCGGACGCAGCCGCTGCGCGTGGACGCACAGCGCAATCTCGAGCATGTACTGCGGGCGGCGCGCGAGGTGTTCGGCGAGCTGGGTTACGGCGCGCCGATGGAGGACGTGGCGCGCCGCGCGCGGGTCGGCGTGGGCACGGTGTACCGGCGCTTCCCCAGCAAGGACGTCCTGGTGCGCCGGATAGCCGAGGAGGAGACCTCCCGGCTGACCGACCAGGCACGGGCCGCGCTCGGCCAGGAGGACGAGCCGTGGTCGGCGCTGTCGCGCTTCCTGCGCACCTCGGTGGCCTCGGGTGCCGGACGGCTGCTGCCGCCGCAGGTGCTGCGGGTCGGTGTCGCGGACGAGGCCGGCGAAGGGTCCGGGCCCGACGAGGCGCGCGTGCCGCAGCAACGGACGCAGCCCGGCGCCGGTGAGCTGCGGCTGGTGCCGCAGGGGTCGCCGGCGGCCGAGGACGACGCGGGCGCCGCGGAGCTGCTGGAGGTCGTGGGCCGGCTCGTGGACCGGGCGCGCGCGGCCGGTGAGCTGCGGCCGGACGTGTCCGTGTCGGACGTCCTGCTGGTGATCGCCACGGCGGCGCCCTCGCTGCCGGACGCGGCGCAACAGGCGGCGGCCTCGGCTCGGCTGCTGGACATCCTGCTGGAGGGGCTGCGGTCGCGGCCCGCGTGACGTCGCGGCGGCAGCGGGGCGGGACGCCGTGTCCCCCGCCCCGTCCGCCGGGCCGTCGCCCGCCCCGTCAGCCCGGCGCTCACCCGTGCCGGACCGCTTCGGCCGCCCCGAACGGCTGACGACTGGCACTGGCTCACGACAGACCGTTCACGGACGAGTGGATGGTGCGCGGTAACGCCTCCTGAACAAAAGCCAATATGGCACCCTGACCCGTGTTCAGAACCGGTAGGGCAGGCGGCGGGGGCGTACCGCGATGAGTGTTGACGGGCGGGACGGGTCACTCGGTGACGACGGCACGGAGGCCGACGGCGGCACCCCGCCCCAGGTTCCGGCGCAACGCGACCGGCGGGACGACAGCGTGCTGCCGCCGTTGGAGCAGCCCCCGTCCGACCCCGAGCTGATCGGGCGGATGCGCGCGGGCGACGACTCCGCGTACGAGGAGCTGTACCGGCGCCACGCGGACGCCGTCCGCCGGTACGCGCGCACGTGCTGCCGTGACGCGCACACCGCCGACGACCTCACCGCCGAGGTCTTCGCCCGTATGCTCCAGGCGGTACGCGGCGGCTCCGGCCCCGAGCACGCGGTGCGCCCCTACCTGCTGACCACCGTCCGGCGCGTCGCCGCCCACTGGACCAGCACCGTGCGGCGGGAGCAACTGGTCGACGACTTCGCCGTGTTCGCCACCCAGGCGGTCCGGCTGTCGGAGGTGTCCGACCCCGCCGCCGCCACGGACTCCTTCGGCTCCGGCGTGGAACTCGGCGCCGACGTGCGGGCGATGCACGAGGCCGAGCAGTCGATGGCGATGCAGGCCTTCCGCTCGCTGCCGGAGCGCTGGCAGGCCGTGCTGTGGCACACCGAGGTCGAGGACGAGTCCCCGAGCGAGGTCGCCACACTCTTCGGGCTCGACGCCAACGGCACCCGGGTCCTCGCCAGCCGCGCCCGTGAGGGTCTGAAGCAGGCGTACCTCCAGGCCCATGTCAGCACCACCCTGACCAGCGACGAGGAGTGCGCGCGCTACGCCGACCAGCTCGGCACGTACGCCCGCCGCCGGCTGCGCACCCGTGCCGAGCGGGGGCTGCGCAAGCATCTGGAGGAGTGCGCCAGGTGCCGGCTGGCCGCGAGCCAGATCGAGGAGGTGGCCGGCGGCATCCCGGCCGTCGTGCCGGTCGCGGTCATCGGCTGGTTCGGGGCCGCCGGGTACGGCAAGGCGGCGGGGCTCATCGCCGGGGGCGCCGGGGCCGGGGCGGCGGGCGCCGCGGGTGCGTCCGCCGTGTCGGGCGGCGGTTCGTCCGGAGCGGCGGGCGCCGGGGGTGCCGCGTCCGGGGGTTCGTCCGGCGGGGCCGGTGCCGGGAGTGCCGCGTCCGAGGGGCTGGGCGCGCCGGTCAAGGCCGGCATCGCGGCCGGTGTGGTCGCCGCGGCCGTCGCGGTGGTGGCACTCGCCCTCGCCGGTGACGACAGCCGGCCCGCGGAGCCGGACGCCAGACCGCCGGCGTCCGCGCCGGTCGTCGAGCCCGAACCGCCGGCTCCCACACCGTCGCCCACGCCCGAGCCGGAGAAGCCCGGGCCGAAGCCGCCGGCGATCGTCCCGGCGGCGAACCCGTCCCCGACTCCCACCCCGAGCCGCACGCCGAGCCCGGCCCCCATTCGGACGCCGGCACCCACCCCGACACCGGCACCCACCCCGACTCCGACGCCCGCTCCGCCGAAGCCCGCGCCGCCGCCCCCGGCGACCGGCTACCGGCTGAGCGAGCTGTCCTACGACGTCACCGGCGACGGCACCGAACCGGAGGTGCGGCTGCACGCGAGCAGCTGGGTGTGGCAGCGCTCCGGCCTGTCGATCGGCGGGACGTCGTACGCGCACGGGGTGACGGTGCACGGGCGGTCCTCCGTCACCGTCGACCTCAACCGCGACTGCTCCTCCTACGACGCGCTGGTCGGCGTCGACGACATGACGCTCGGCCTCGGCAAGGTCTACTTCTCGGTCCACGCCGACGGCGTCCAGCTGTGGAAGTCCGGGCTGGTCCGAGGCGGCGATCCGGGGGTTCCCGTCCATGTGAACCTGGCCGGGCGCGACACCGTGCGGCTGGTGGTGGAGCCGTACGGCCATCTCGACGGTCTGATGACGGCGGACTGGGCGGCGTCGAAGTTCACCTGCTCGTAGCCGCGGCGCACGCGGGCCTGGGCCTGGGCGTGGTCCGTGCCCGCGTCACCGCGCCGCACGTGCGCGTGGGCCCTGCGGACGTCGGCGTGGCGCGTTCGCTCGTACGGAACGGCTCGTACGGAACGGCTCGTACGGAACGGGCCGTACGGAACGGCTCGTACGGAACGGCTCGCGCGGAACGGGCCGTACGGAACGGCTCGTGCGGAAAGGGCCGTTCAGGTGCCTGAGGCCAGCGCTCCGCGGCGGGGTGTGATGCCCGCCGGTACGGCACGCGCGCGTGCGGGTGTGCCCGTCCAGCAGGTGCCGCGCCGGGCGAGCAGCCGGCGCAGCCACAGTTCCAGGGACACCAGGTCCGCGAGCCCGTCCAGCGGCAGCGGGTCGCCGTGCGCCGCGGCACGCAGCGCCTTGCGGACCACCCGGGCCTCGACCAGTCCGGCCTCCGCGAGCAGCGGCGTGTCGAAGAGGGTCAGCACGGAGTCCACGGACGATCGCAGGCCCACCCGGGCGGCGGCCGCCGCCGGCACGTGCGAGGGAGCGCCCCAGCCGGGCGGGAGGTCGGCGACACCGGCGCCCTTGAGGACCGTGCGCAGGATCGAGGCGCGTGCCCCGGGCTGGACGCGCAGTGCCTCGGGCAGCGTGCGGCAGGCGCGGACGACCTGGTTGTCGAGGAAGGGCGCGTGCAGGCGCTGGAAGCGGATCTCCGCGGCCTGCTCCAGCACACGGACGTCGGCCGCCGCGCGGGCCAGGGCGCCCCGGGCGCGGAAGTCGCCGGGCCGCTGTCCGGGCCCGACTCCGGAGCGGTGCGTCGCCCCCTGCAAGCGAATCGATACTTCAGCCAGCGCCTCTCCGGTCAGCCACCGGGCCGCCGGACCCGGTCTCGCCCAGGTCAGCGCCGCGAGGGACGCGCCCACGGCCCCCTCGGGCTCCTCGAAGCGCCGCTGGAGCAGCCGCTCGGCCAGGCTCTCCAGGCCCGTGCGGTAGGGCGTCCGGGCGAGTCGGCGCGCTGCGGCGTACACCCGTGCCGGGACCATCACCGAGCCGTCGGCCTTGGCCAGTGCGGCCACCGGCCGTACGAGGTGCCGCCGCTGCCGGTCCATCAGCAGGTCGGCCAGGCGCGCCGGGTGCGCGTCGAGCACCTGCCGGGCGCCGTAGCCGGTCAGGTGGTCCGCGCTGCCCGCGGCGAGCCGGGTGCGGTGCCGTACCGCCGTGACCAGGCTCGGGCCGGGTTCGTCCGTGAGCGGGCCGTCCAGGTCGGCGTACGGCAGGGTCTCCTCGTCGCCGGTCACCACCACGTGGTGCAGCCGCGGGTTGGCCGCCAGGGTGCCCGCCCGCTCCACCTCGGACTCCCGGCCGCCGACCGCCAGGTCGTTGAAGGTGACCGCCAGCAGGCGCTCACCCGCGCCGGTGCCGTGCCCGAGCACCGTGCCCGGCATCCCCGGCAGCCCCGCGGCCAGCAGCGCCAGGGTCCCGGACGCGGGCCCGCCCGACAGGTCCGCACCGATGCCGGGGACCGGCGTCCCGCGCGCGGCACGCCGCTCGGCCGGCCCCATGCCGGGGACCGGCCCGGGGTCGATGTCGGCGCCGGGGACGTGCCGGGGCGCGGCGAGACGGGCCCGGACGGCGTCGACCAGGGCGTCGCGCACGGCGTCGACCGCGCTGTCGGGGTCGGCGGGCGGCGCCGCGACCGCGAGGGAGGCGACGGGTTCGTAGCCGGCGATCTCGCGCGACCCGGCCCGCAGGATCAGCGCGTGCCCCGGCGGAACGCGCAGAACGCCGTCGTACGGGGTGGAGTCGTGCAGGGCGGCGGGTACGTCGGGGGCGGCCAGCAGGGCCGCGAGATGGCCGAAGTCGAGGTTGGCCTCGATGAGGTCGGCCAGGGGCAGCGCGGCGGTGGCGTACGCCGTGCCGCCCGCCCAGGGCGTGTGGAACACGGGGCGGGCGCCCGCCAGGTCACCGCAGACCGTGATCCGCCGTCCGGCCTGGACGACCGCCGTGTAGCTGCCGGGCCAGGCGGTCAGATGCCGCAGTGCGCCGCCGCGCGCGGTGAACAGCCCGAGCCGCAGCTCCTCGTCCGACGCCCCGCAGGTGCCGAGCACCGCGATCCGCGTCCGGGCGTCGGCCGTCACGATGCGCACCTCGTCGGGGCGCCAGTCGCCGACCGCCCACAGGGGATCCGGGTCGCCCCACAGGAGTTGGGAGCCGACCGGGTGCAGGGTCTCGCCGTCGTATCCGGTGGCTCCCGCGGAGCCGATGCCCGCGGCCCCCGCGGCGGTGCTGCTCCATCCCACCAACCACCGCATCGACGCCTCCACAGGCTGGGGACCATATGTGCACCGTACGAACCGGTTCCCCATGCTGCCACGAAGGGCGCGCCCCGGAGCGGCGGCGGTACCGCTTGTGATCCCCGAAATGCGCCCCGAGCGCCGGCCCGTGCGACCCCGTGGATCACGCGAAAGGCTTCAACGCCCGTCTGACACAAAGGTGACGGCGACGCGAATGCGCCCCCGATACGCTCCCCGAAAAGCCCCAACGCGCCCTCAAACTCCATGGTGGACGCGGTAATCACACCCGGAGGAGGGAGTCGGTTTTCGGCCAATTCGCTGCTGCGGTACGTCGATCACACCCGCTGCGCGCACGCTCCGTACAGGCTCTGCGCACCACTCGGCCGACGCACGGCCCGGGAGGCGGAGTTCGCCCCCCGGACCGGTCCGCCGCCCGCGGGGATTGAGGCGGCGGTGTCCCCCAGCCCACTGGTCCCAGTACAGCGGGCCGACCCACGCAGAGCCATGGAACCGCTTTCGGGTTGGCCGGAGTAGAGCGCACGCACAGGCGCACGGCCACACACCGGGAGCACGCCGCAACAGTGCGTACCGGGACCGTACTTCCGTACGGACCACAATCCCGCCATCCGGAAGAATGCCCCTTAACGCTTGGGATGCGGCGAACTACGCTGGGTTTACGAATGCCGCGTGGTTATGCCAGCGCGGCAGCCGTCTGTGTCGAGGGGTGGCGCATGTCCAGGGAGCAACGCGGGCCGAACGAAAAGCTCGGCGCCGTTCTCGCCCTCGCGGGAATCAGCAACGCAGGTCTCGCACGACGCGTCAACGACCTGGGCGCGCAACGCGGGTTGACACTTCGGTACGACAAGACGTCGGTGGCGCGCTGGGTGTCGAAGGGCATGGTGCCGCAGGGTGCCGCGCCCCACCTCATCGCGGCCGCGATCGGGCAGAAGCTCGGCCGCCCGGTGCCGCTGCACGAGATAGGGCTGGCGGACGCCGATCCCGCGCCGGAGGTGGGTCTCGCGTTCCCCAGAGACGTCTCGCAGGCGGTCCGGTCGGCGACGGAGCTGTACCGTCTCGACCTCGCCGGCCGCCGGGCCGGCACCGGCGGCATCTGGCAGTCGCTCGCCGGCTCCTTCGCCGTGAGCGCCTACGCGACGCCGGCCTCACGCTGGCTGATAACCCCGGCCGACAGCTCGGTCGCGCGCGAGGCGAACCCCGCCGAGGGCTCCGGCGCACCGCTCAAAGTCGGCCACTCCGATGTGCAGAAGCTGCGGGAGGCGGCCGAGGACGCCAGGCGCTGGGACTCCAAGTACGGGGGCGGCGACTGGCGTTCTTCGATGGTGCCCGAGTGCCTGCGGGTGGAGGCGGCGCCCCTGCTGCTCGGCTCCTACTCCGACGAGGTCGGCCGCGCCCTGTTCGGCGCGTCCGCCGAACTCACCCGCCTCGCCGGGTGGATGGCCTTCGACACCGGCCAGCAGGAGGCCGCCCAGCGCTACTACATCCAGGCCCTGCGCCTGGCCCGCGCGGCGGCCGACGTCCCCCTCGGGGGGTACGTCCTGGCGTCCATGTCCCTCCAGGCCACCTACCGGGGCTTCGGCGACGAGGGCGTCGACCTCGCCCAGGCCGCCCTGGAGCGCAACCGGGGGCTGGCCACGGCCCGCACCATGAGCTTCTTCCGGCTCGTCGAGGCACGCGCCCACGCACGCGCGGGTGACGCCCAGGCGGCCGGCGCGGCCCTGAAGGCCGCCGAGGGCTGGCTGGAGCGGTCCCGCGACGGCGACAGCGACCCGGTCTGGCTCGGCTTCTACTCCTACGACCGGTTCGCGGCCGACGCCGCCGAGTGCTACCGCGACCTGAAGGCGCCCCGCCAGGTCCGCCGCTTCACGGAGCAGGCCCTGTCGAAACCGACGGAGGAGTTCGTCCGCTCGCACGGGCTGCGCCTGGTCGTCTCCGCGGTCGCCGAACTGGAGTCCGGGAACCTGGACGCGGCCTGTGAGCAGGGCGTACGGGCGGTCGAGGTCGCCGGACGCATCTCCTCCGCCCGCACCACGGAGTACGTCAAGGACCTCCTGCACCGGCTGGAGCCGTACGGCGACGAGCCACGCGTGGTGGAGCTGCGCGAGCGCGCACGGCCGCTGCTCATGGCTCCCGCGTAGGGGCCCGCCCTCCGGGGCGGCGCCGGGTGGTGGGCCGCGGCCCACGCACGGCGGGACGGACGGGGGTGGGAGGCTTCGCACAGCGGGTCCCTGGCGGTGGCTGGGCCGGCCGGTGCGCGCGGGTGGCTGCGCACGGCGGGTTTGAGCACGTTGTCAGAGGCGCAGTGCACTATCGAAGCCGGGAGGTGGAGCAGGTGCGGAAGATCGCCTACGACTGCGACGTGCTCGTGATCGGCGGGGGAATCGTCGGTCTGTCGACGGCGTATGCGATCACGCGTGCCGCGCCGGGCACCCGGGTCACGGTGCTGGAGAAGGAACCCGGTCCGGCCCGCCACCAGACAGGGCGCAACAGCGGCGTGATCCACAGCGGGATCTACTACCGCCCCGGCTCGCTGAAGGCCCGGTTCGCGGTGCGGGGCGCGGCCGAGCTGGTGAAGTTCTGCGCCGAGTACGACATCGCGCACGCGGTCACCGGCAAGCTGATCGTCGCGACGGAGCGCGAGGAGCTGCCCCGCCTGCACTCACTGGTGCAGCGTGGCCGGGAGAACGGCATTCCGGTACGAGAGCTGGTCACCGCGCAGATCGCGGAGTACGAGCCGGAGGTGCGCGGACTGGCGGCCATACACGTCGGGACGACCGGCATCTGCGACTTCGTCGGCGTGGCGCGGCGCCTGGCCGAGGCGTCCGGGGCGGAGATCCGGTACGGGGCGCGCGTGCTGCGCATCGACCGGCGCGCGAGCCTGGGCGTCGCCGCGCTGACCGCGGACGGATCGGTCGTACGCGGCAGGGTGCTGGTGAACTGCGCCGGGCTGTACTGCGACGAGGTCGCACGCATGACCGGCGACGACCCGGAGATGCGGATCATCCCCTTCCGGGGCGAGTACTACGAGCTGGCGCGGCCCGAGCTGGTGCGGGGCCTGGTCTATCCGGTGCCGGATCCGGCGTTCCCGTTCCTCGGGGTGCATCTCACCCGAGGGATCGACGGGGGTGTGCACGTCGGGCCCAACGCGGTGCCGGCCCTGGCCCGCGAGGGGTACGCGTGGGGGGTGGTCCGGCCCGGGGAGACACGGCTGGCGCTGACCTGGCCGGGATCGTGGCGGATGGCGCGCCGGCACTGGCGGTACGGGGGCGGGGAGGTGCGGCGCTCGCTGTCGAGGAAGGCGTTCACCCGGGCGGTGCGCGGGCTGCTGCCCGCGGTGACGGAGAACGATCTCGTGCCGGCCGCGTCCGGGGTCCGGGCCCAGGCGGTCCTCCGCGACGGGACGCTGGTGGACGACTTCCTGATCCGGGAGGGTGACCGGGCCGTGCACGTCCTCAACGCGCCCTCCCCCGCCGCGACCGCGTCCCTCCCGATCGGCCGGGAGGTGGCCCGCCGGGCACTGACCGTGCTGAGCGGGGTACCTGACCGGGGTGGTGACGCGGCAGGCCGACCTCGCCGCCGAAACCCGTAAAATCGACCCCACTGTGTCTGAGTTCCTTAACACCCCCGAAGCCCCCCACGCCCCCGGCGCCTCGATCCGGCATACGCGGGACAAGGGGGAGCCGCGGTTTCCGAACGGGCCCAAGGCGGATCCCGCCGGGTCCCACTTCGAGCGGCGCATCCGCAGTTTCCAGCCGCGCCGGAGCCGGGTGACCGCGGGGCAGGCCGACGCCCTCCAGCGGCTCTGGGCCGACCGGGGCCTGGACATCGACGGACAGCTGACCCTCGACCTGGCGGAGCTGTTCGGCAACACCAACCCCGTCGTGCTGGAGATCGGCTTCGGCATGGGCGAGGCCACCGCGCGGATGGCCGCCGCCGACCCGGACACCAACGTCCTCGCCGTGGACGTCCACACCCCCGGCCAGGGCAACCTCCTGAACCTCGCCGACCACATGGGCCTCACCAATGTCCGCGTGGGCAACGGCGACGCGATCATCCTGCTGCGCGAGATGCTCACCCCCGACTCCCTGGGCGGGCTGCGCGTCTACTTCCCCGACCCCTGGCCCAAGAAGCGCCACCACAAGCGGCGTCTGATCCAGCCCGAGTTCCTGACGCTGGCAGCGACCCGGCTGAAGCCGGGAGCGCTCGTGCACTGCGCGACCGACTGGGAGCCGTACGCCGAGCAGATGCTCGAAGTACTCGGCGCGCACCCCGGCTTCGAGAACACCGTGCCCGACGGCGGTTTCGCGCCCCGTCCCGCCTTCCGGCCGCTGACCCGTTTCGAGGGCCAGGGACTGGACAAGGGTCATGTGGTGAACGACCTGCTGTTCCGCCGCGTACAGCACGGGCAGCACGGGCATCACACCGAAGAACACCGGGAGCACGACCAGCGGGACAACGACCAGTCCTCCACCGGCGCCTGAGCGCCCGCACTCTCGCGGGTGGCGCCCCTGCCTCGTTAGGGTCGATGCCGTGGCCACCAGTTCCCCGTACCCGACCCATCCCGGCGTCCCCGTCGGCGGCGGGCTGCGGCACGCGCACTGGTGGCGCCGCCGATGGGTGCGCTACGGCGCGCTGATCACGCTGCTGGCGCTGTCCGGCCTCGTCATACTCGCCCTGGTCCGGGAACAGACCGGCACCGAGGGGTTCCTGGTCGGGCTCGGCCTCGCGGTCCTGCCCGTGCCGCTGCTCATAGCCGCCTTCCGCTGGCTGGACCGGGTCGATCCGGGCCCCTGGCGGAACCTGCTGTTCGCCTTCGCCTGGGGCGCGTGCGCGGCGGCGCTGATAGCGATCATCGCCAACAGCTTCGCCACCAGATGGATCGCCACGGCGACCGCTGATCCGGCGAGCGCGGACACCCTCGGCGCCACCGTGATAGCCCCGGTCGTCGAGGAGTCCGCGAAGGCCGCCGCCGTCCTGCTGCTGTTCCTGTTCCGCCGCCGGGACTTCACCGGCATCGTCGACGGCGTGGTGCTCGCCGGGGTCACCGCGACCGGGTTCGCGTTCACCGAGAACATCCTCTACCTCGGCACGGCCTTCGGCACCGACCAGCTGACCGGCGGCAGCGGGATCGCCTCCGTCACCGCGGCGACGTTCTTCGTCCGCATCGTGATGTCGCCCTTCGCGCACCCCCTGTTCACCGTGCTCACCGGCATCGGCTTCGGCCTCGCCGCCCTCGCCGGGCAGCGTCAGTACCTGCGGCGGGTGCTGCTGCCGCTGTCCGGGCTGCTGCTCGCGATGGGCATGCACGCCTTCTGGAACGGCTCGGCGACCTTCGGCGACTACGGGTTCCTCGCGGTGTACGGCGGGTTCATGGTGCCCACGTTCGGGCTGTTGACCTGGCTGGCGATCTGGACGCGGCAGCGAGAGCTGCGCACGGTGCGCGAGGAACTGCCGGCCTACGTCGTCGCCGGCTGGCTGTCCCCGGCCGAGCCGTTCGCCCTCGGCTCGATGCACGCGCGCCGCGTGGCCCGCCAGTACGCCGGACGCCATCTGGGCAAGGCGTCCGCGCGCACCGTGGCGCAGTACGAGGCGTACGCGACGTCGCTGGCCTTCCTGCGGCACCAGGGGCGCCGGGGGCGGGCCCGCGCGGACTTCGCCGCCCGGGAGGGCGAGCTGCTGCGGGAGTTGTGGAACCGGCGTGAGGTGGCGCGGCCGGCCCTGGAGTACGCGGCGCGGATCACCGCGCCGCCGGTGCCGGTGGCCGCGCCGTACTGGCCGATGCAGGGGTGGGCGGCGCCTGCCCACGGCCCGGCGGCGGCACCGCACCCCGGACACCACCCGCACCCCGGACACCAGGCACACCCCGGACACCAGGCACACCACCCGCACCCGGGGCAACACGCACACCCCGGGCAACACCCGTACCCCACGTACCCGTCGTATCCCGCGCAACCGGCTTACAACCCGTACCGGCCGTGACCCGTACGCCACCGGCACCCGCGTGTCACGCACGCGCGCCCGAGGTGTCCGCGGGTCAGGCCGCGGCCTCGGTCAGCCGGTGCAGCTCCGCCTCCGTCAGCCGCAGTTCCGCCACTGCCAGCAGCGCCGGCAGTTGTCCGGCCGTCCTCGCGGAGGCGATGGGCGCGGCGACCGTCGGCCGGGACGCCAGCCAGGCCAGGGCGACCGTCGCCGGCCGGGTGTCGTGGGCGGCGGCGATCTCGTCCAGGGCGGTCAGGACACGCCGACCGCGCTCGGTCCGAAGGTGCTTCCCGGCGCCCGCCGCCCGCGGGCTGTCGACCGCCGTGCCGGGACGGTACTTGCCGGTGAGGAAGCCCGCCGCGAGCCCGTAGTACGGCACAGCGGCCAGTCCGCCCTGCGCGGCGACGTCCAGCAGCGCGCCCTCGTAGGTCTCGCGGGAGACGAGGTTGTAGTGCGGCTGGAGCGCCACGTAGCGCGCCAGGCCCTCGCGTTCGGAGAAGTCCAGGGACGCCTTCAGCCGCTCGGGCGAGATGTTGGAGGCGGCGATGTGGCGCACCTTGCCGGCCGCCACCAGTTCGTCCAGGGCGCCGATGATCTCCTCTACCGGCACCTCGGGCTTGTCGAAGTGGGTGTAGTAGAGGTCGATGTGATCGGTGCCGAGACGGCGCAGCGAGGCGTCCGCGGCGGCCTTGATGGTGCCGGCGGTCAGGCCCTGGTACTCGGGGTGCTGGCTGACCTTGGTCGCGATCACGACGTCCGACCGGTTGCCGCGCGCCCTGAGCCAGTTGCCGATGATCGTCTCGGACTCGCCGCCCCGGTTGCCCGTGACCCAGGCCGAGTAGGAGTCGGCGGTGTCGAGGAAATTGCCGCCGGCCGCCGCGTAGGCGTCGAGCACGGCGAAGGACTGCGCCTCGTCGGCGGTCCAGCCGAAGACGTTTCCGCCCAGTGCGAGCGGAAAGACGTTCAGATCGGTGCTGCCGAGCGGGCGGAGAGAAGTCATGGACGTCATGGACAAGGTCAACTCCCGCCCCGGTGGCGGCTGTTCCGCATGCGCCGGGACCGGCAGCCCTGACGTCGGGGGGTTGTCGTCAGGACCGCCGGGGTTCGCGGAGAGCCGCTGTCAGGGGGTGAGTCCCTTGCTGCGCAGCCAGGCCAGGGGGTCGATGCCGCCGTCCGCGCCGCCGGAGTGGACCTCGAGGTGCAGGTGGGCCCCGGTGACGTTGCCGGTGGCGCCCACCCGGCCGATGACCTCGCCCGTGGTGACCTTCTGGCCGACGCTGACGCTGATGGAGGACTGGTGGGCGTACCAGATCTCGGTGCCGTCATCGAGGGTGAGCACGGTCTTGTAGCCGTACGACCCGTTCCAGCCGGCCTCGGTGATGGTGCCGCTGTGCACGGCCTTGAGCGGCGTGCCCGTGGGCGCGGCGAAGTCGAGTCCGGTGTGGTAGCCGGAGGACCACAGGGAGCCGGCCTGACCGAAGGTCGAGGTGAGGGTGTACGAGGAGGTGGGCAGCGTGTACTGCTTGGCCAGCGCGGCGAGGCGCTCGGCCTCGGCCTTCTCGCGGGCCTCCTCCTCCGCCGCGGCCTTCTCGGCGGCGGCCTTGGCCGCGGCCTCCTTCTCGGCCTTCTCGGCGGCTTCGGCGGCGGCCTTCTGCGCGGCGGCCACGGCCTTGGCGGCGGCCTTGGCGTCCACCTGGTCCTGCTGCTGTTCCGCCTGGGCGATGATCCGGGCGCGCAGCGCCTCGCCGGCGTCGGTGGTGCCCTCGGCGGTTTGCTCGGTGGTGATGCCGATGCCGCTGAGCGGGGCGGCGCTCTCGGGGGTGCCCTTGTCCGAGTCGTCGGAGATCAGCGAGCCCACGGCCGGGAGGTCGGGCATCGATATCGCCACCGGCGGCTTGCCGGTCTGCGCGGTGGCCATGCCGCCCGCGCCGACCGCGGCGATGACGCCGACGCCGAGAACCGTGGAGCTGCGGGCGAGCCCACCGCCACGCTGCTTGGAGACGCGGTGCCGGCCACGTACGGGGCGAACGGTCTCCGCGGTGGGATTCCATTCCTCCCAGGGGCCCTCGTCGGTGCGCTGACCCCCGTAGACGATGGTGTCGCCAGAACTCTGGGTCGGCGCGAAGGGGGCTTCTGGGGCAGGCCGGTTGGACGCCACGTGGGCGTACTCCTTTCCTTCCTTCTCGCCTACCGGGTTAGCTGACGGGTTCGGAGCAGGAAGGTCTCCTACGCGCGTAAATCAGCCAGCCGATATCGGCGACTTACGCCCGATTCACCCCATGTTCGGTGGTTCCCCGGTTCCCTTGCGGGATTCGGCGCGTGCGCACGGAGCCGCCTCTTGTGACGGCTGGGACGACCGCGCTGCGTTATCGGACGTTAATAGAACCGGGGCCTGATTTCCAAGCGGTTCCACTTGATCATTAACGAATTCCAGGTGGACGTACGGTGTCATGAGTGGAGAAAATCGGGCGAGTTGACCACCGACTGCGCGGAATACCTGATCTGACCGTGTGTCAGTTGTTATGCGGAGGGCGTTCGCCCGGTCACATGCCGTGACAGCGGGGATCGACTCGGATCGAATGTGTGCCGAGTGCGCCCGCGAGAAAATGCGGAAAAAACTTGAGGCCGGAATCCAAAACTGGATTCCGGCCTCAAGCCTTCAGTAGCGGGGACAGGATTTGAACCTGCGACCTCTGGGTTATGAGCCCAGCGAGCTACCGAGCTGCTCCACCCCGCGTCGTTGTGACTCCAGTGTACGTCATGTTCGGGACCGAAAGTGACACGCTGCCCCTCCGGGGGTCCCGACCGGCGATTTCGCCCCCCGCAGCGGGGCGGAGAGCGGGCTGCGCAGGGGAGCGGGCCGGGCGCGGCGCGGGCCCGTGGGCGCACGGCGGCCGGCGGAGCCCGGCCGCCGCCGCGAGGTCCGCTCAGCCCGCGTTGAGGTCCGAGAACTCCGTCAACCGGGCGATCGGCAGGGTGTGTTGCGTCTGGAGCACCTTGGCGCGCAGGTAGCGGACGTTGTGGGCGGTGGTGAAGACCCCGGTGGGGATCCGGTCGCGGACCGCGACGCCCAGTCCGCGCAGCTGCTCGGCCTTGTCGGGGTTGTTGGTGAGCAGGTCCAGTTCCGTGATCGACAGGGCGTTCAGCATCTGGGCCGCCGCCGTGTAGTCGCGGGCGTCCTCCGGGAAGCCGAGCGCGGTGTTGGCCGCGTAGGTGTCCAGGCCCTGGTCCTGGAGGGCGTACGCGTCGAGCTTGTTGTAGAGGCCGATGCCGCGGCCCTCCTGGCGGAGGTACAGCAGGACGCCGCCGCGGGTCGCGATGCGCTCGACCGCCTCGCGCAGCTGCGGTCCGCAGTCGCAGCGGGCCGAGCCGAAGACGTCGCCGGTCAGGCACTCGGAGTGCAGCCGGACCAGGGGTACGGCGCCGGGCTCCGGGGCGCCGAGGACGACGGCGAGGTGCTCCTGGCCGTCGGCCAGACCGTGGAAGGTGACCAGTTCGGCGTCGACGCCGTAGCCGTCCTGGAAGCGCAGCGGCACCCGGACGCGGGCGCGCGGCGTGGCGGCGGGAAGGTCGGGCATGCGGGTCTCCGATTCCGTCCAGGCTGCTTCAATTTTGAAGCAGCCTCTTCGATCAAGGACCCTACTCCATGCTTGAACTTTGAAGCAACGAGTTTGCGGGGATCCCCGGCGGCCGCGTGACGCGGGTCACGTGCAGGAGGTCGACGAGCGGCGCAGCCACGGGACATCGGTGGGGGCGCAGCGCGCGTCGTCGCCCTGGAGGGCCTGTGTGACGCTCAGGAAGATCTCCTCCAGCTGGCCCACCTGCTGCGCTGTGAGGCGGTCGAACAGCAGGGCGCGCACCGTCTCCACATGACCGGGAGCCGCCCGCTCCAGCACCGCCACCCCCTCGTCCGTCAGGGCCGCGACACTGCCCCGCTTGTCCGACGGACAGCCCTCGCGCCGCACCAGGCCGTCCTTCTCCAGCCGGGCGACCGCGTATGTCAGCCGGCTGCGGGTGATCTTCAGCCGTTCGGCCAGGTCGGTCATGCGCAGCCGGTGCTCCGCGGCGTCGGAGAGGTTCGCGAGGATGGAGTAGTAAAGGTGAGGCATGCCGGCCTCCTGCTGGAGCTGCCGGTCGAGCGCGTCCTCCAGCAGGAGGGTGGCCGCCATGTACGCGCGCCAGGCGCGCTGCTCCTCGGGGGTGAGCCAGCGAGTCGTCATGCCGCCAGTGTAGTTTTGCTTAAAACTTGAACCAAGCCCGCCGTCTCCCAGATGGGTGCGCCGATGCCCTTCCCCCACGTCCTGCTGTCCGCCGCCGTCTCGCTGGACGGCTACCTGGACGACACCGGCCCCGAGCGCCTGCTGCTCTCCGGCCCGGCCGATTTCGACCGGGTCGACGAGGTACGGGCGTCCGTCGACGCCATCCTGGTGGGCGCGGGCACGATCCGGGCCGACAACCCCCGGCTGCTGGTCAACTCGGCGGAACGCCGCGCCGGCCGGGTGGCCGCCGGGAAGCCTCCGTATCCGCTGAAGGTCACGGTCAGCGGCTCGGGGGACCTGGACCCGGCCGCCAAGTTCTGGCACACGGGCGGGGACAAGGTCGTCTACACGACGGAGGACGGCGCCCGTCGGCTGAAGGCCTCGGACCTCGCCGCGGACGTCGTACCGCTCGGACCCGAACTCGACTGGCGCGCCCTGCTCACCCATCTGCACGACGTGCGCGGCGTACGGCGGCTGATGGTCGAGGGCGGCGGGACCGTCCACACCCAGCTGCTGCGCCAGGGGCTCGCCGACGAGCTGCAACTGGTCCTCGCCCCGCTGTTCGTCGGTGCCCCGGACGCGCCCCGGCTGTTCGGACCCGGCCCGTACCAGGGCGGACGGCTGCGCCTGCTGGAGAGCCGGACCATCGGCGACGTCGTGCTCATGCGCTACGAGCCGACCGCGCCCGGCGTCGGCGGGACGGCGTCGGCGGCCGACCGGCACTGGCTGGCGCTCGCCTGCGAGCTGGCCGCGCTGTGCCCGCCGTCGCGGACCGCGTTCAGCGTCGGGGCGGTGGTGGTCGCGCAGGACGGGACCGAGCTCGCACGGGGGTATTCGCGCGAGGGCGGGGATCCGCTGGCGCACGCGGAGGAGGCGGCGCTGGCGAAGATCGCCCCCGGGGACCCGCGGCTGGCCGGCGCCACCGTCTACAGCAGCCTGGAGCCCTGTGCGCAACGCGCCTCCCGCCCGCGTCCGTGCGCGCAGCTGATCCTCGACGCGGGAGTACGGCGGGTGGTGACGGCCTGGCGCGAGCCGGACACCTTCGTCGCCGGGGCGGACGGCAGCGGCGTGCTGGCCCGCGCGGGTGCCGACGTGGTGGTGCTGCCGGAGTACGCGGCGGCGGCGAAGGCGCCGAACGAGCACTTGGCGGAACGGGGTTGAGCGCCGGGCCGGGAGCCCGGGTGGAGTCGGGGCCGTGCCGGGGAGAGGGAGGGGCCGGTCCCGGGGGGCGAAACACGTGCGCCCGAGCCGGCCTGGGCCGACTCGGGCGCCGCTCGGCAGGCCGGGGGGCATGCCCCGCTTCCCGCCACCGGTAGGCCCTGTGGGACTCGAACCCACAACCAATGGATTAAAAGTCCACTGCTCTGCCAATTGAGCTAAGGGCCCAGGCGATGTTGCCTCCCCGAGCATAGCCGGACGAGGCCGTGTCGCCGATCGGGTATCCGGGACACGGCCCCGTCGAGGCGGGCCGGAGCCACCGGAACCTAGGGATCGACTGGTTCGACCGCCCCCGCGCGCGCCGTCTCACGCGCGAGGGTGCGCTCGTGTGCCGGGTTCAGGAACCAGTGCCGCGCCGACGCCAGCCACCAGGTCGCGGCGAAGCCGAGGACGACGAGGACCGCGACCGGGGCGTAGTTGAAGGTCTCCCAGGTCACCGGGGAGACCTGCGGCAGCATGAACAGGACCGTGATCACGCCGACCCAGCCGACCGCCACCACCCCGACCGCGGTCGACCACCGGCCCAGGTGCCACGGCCCCCGCTCGAACGCCTCCCCCTTCCGCAGCCGCAGCAGCGTCGGGACGACGTAGGCGATGTAAAGGCCGATCACGGCGATCGAGGTCACCGCCGCGTACGCGGTGACGTTGATCAGGTAGGGCAGGCCGAGGACGAGCGCGCCGAGGGCCGCCAGCCACACCGCCGCGACCGGGGTGCGGGTGCGCGGGCTGACGGTGTGCCACACGCGGGAGAACGGCAGGGCGCCGTCCCGCGAGAAGGCGTAGATCATGCGGCTGTTGGCGGTCACCGAGGCCATCCCGCAGAACAGCTGCGCGCCGATCACCACCAGCAGGAGCAGCTTGCCGGTGGTCGCGCCGAGCGCGTCGAGCAGGATCTGCGCGGGCGGCGCGCCGGTCGGCGAGGTGCGGGCGCCCTCGTACGACTGGATGGCGAAGGTGAAGCCCAGCAGGAGGACGAAACCGGCTATCCAGGACGTCCAGATGGAGCGGACGATGCCCTTGGGGCCCGCCGTCGAGGCGTCGTGGGTCTCCTCCGTCATATGGGCGGAGGCGTCGTAGCCGGTGAAGGTGTACTGGGCCATCAGCAGGCCCAGCAGCACCACGTACAGCCCGCTGCCCCAACCGGTGTGGTTGACGAACTCGCCGAAGACGAACGACGCCGACCGGTGGTCGTCCGGCACGAAGGTCAGCGCTCCGACGATCACGGCGACACCCAGTACGTGCCACCACACGCTGACGCTGTTGAGCAGCGCGACGATCCGCACGCCGAAGGTGTTCAGCAGACCGTGCAGGATCAGGATCCCGGCGAAGAGCAGGATCGTCCGGCCGGGGGTGACCTCCCAGCCGAACTGGAGGTTCAGATACGCGCCGAGGAAGGACGCCGCGCCGAAGTCGATACCGGCCGTCACCGCCACCTGGCCGAGCACGTTGAACCAGCCCGTGAACCAGGCCCACGCGGCGGCCGACCGCGCGGGCGCCAGCCGGTGGGCCCAGAAGTACAGGCCCGCGGAGGTCGGGTAGGCGGAGCAGATCTCGGCCATCGCCAGGCCGACGAACAGCGTCATCAGACCGACGACGACCCAGCCCCAGGTGATGACCGCCGGCCCGCCCGTGTTCATGCCGAACAGGTACAGGGTCAGACAGCCCGACAGGACCGAGATGATCGTGAAGGAGACGGCGTAGTTGGCGAACGCCGACATACGGCGGGCCAGGACCTGCTGATAGCCGAGCTGGGCGAGCCGTTCCTCGTCCGTCGGCGGCGCACTGTGCGTGGCGTCGTTTGTCATGCCCCCAGCGATTCCCTCGCCGGGGGTATGACATGCGTCACAATGCGGCCGGAAATTGCCGTCCGTGCACGGCCGTCAGAACTGGCCCTCGCATCCCAGGTCGGCGGTACCGTCCGGCATCCCGTCCGCGCCGGTGCGGTCGTGGCGGACCGGGTGCCTGTCGAGCGGGCGGGCCGAGCCGCACTGTCTCGGATGCCCCCGGCCCTCCCCCGGCCGCCGCATCCCCTCGAAAGTCGGCTGATCTTGCGGTCGTTCGCAGACAGAGCCCATGGAAAAGCGCCGTGGCCCCCACCGGATCGGGTGGGGGCCACGGCGCTTCGGTTCAGAACCGGCCGGCGTCAGCCGTTGCGCTTCCAGCGCGGCTTGTCGTCGCGGCGGCCGACGGAGCCGGAGCCGCCCCGGTGGTCGTCACGGCGGCCGTACGGGCGGTCGTGGCCGGAGCGGAAGCCCGGACGGTCGCCCTGGCGGTCGCGGTTGAACGGGCGGTCGCTGCCGCGGTGGCCGCCACGGTCGTCACGGCGCTCGAAGGA
This sequence comes from Streptomyces cadmiisoli, assembly GCF_003261055.1. Taxonomy (NCBI): domain Bacteria; kingdom Bacillati; phylum Actinomycetota; class Actinomycetes; order Kitasatosporales; family Streptomycetaceae; genus Streptomyces; species Streptomyces cadmiisoli. The sequence goes on along the minus strand of NZ_CP030073.1, from coordinate 4,825,308 downwards.
ACGCGGCGCGCGGTCGTCCCGGCGGAAACCACCGCGGTCGCCGTCACGGCGCTCGAAGGTACGGCCGGAGCTGTCCCCGTCACGGCGGTCGTCGCGGCGGAAACCACCACGGTCACCGTCACGACGGTCGTCACGACGCTCGAAGGTACGGCCACCGCGGTCACCGTCGCGGCGGTCGTCACGACGGAAACCACCACGGTCACCGTCACGACGCTCGAAGGAACGACCACCACGGTCACCGTCACGACGGTCGTCACGACGCTCGAACGAACGGCCACCGCGGTCACCGTCACGACGGTCGTCCCGGCGGAAACCACCACGGTCACCGTCACGACGCTCGAAGGAACGACCACCACGGTCACCGTCACGACGGTCGTCACGACGCTCGAACGAACGGCCACCGCGGTCACCGTCACGACGGTCGTCCCGGCGGAAACCACCACGGTCGCCGTCACGACGCTCGCGGCGCTCGTACGAGGACGGCGCGAAGCCCTCCGTGCGCTCGGTGCGCTCGGCCTCCGCCGCCGTCGGCTGCTCCGGCACGGACACCTCGACCACGGCCTCGGCCTGGGCCTCGGCGACCGCCGCCTCGGGGTCCTCGCCCCGCTCGCGCGCGACCCGGGCGACCAGCCGGTCGGCCTCCTCGCGAAGTTCCGTCGCCCGGCGCTGCGCCCGCTCCAGCTGCTTGGTGAGCTGGGAGACCTCGCGCTCGGCCTGCTGAGCCGCGTTGCCCGCGGACTCGGCCTGCACCTCGGTCATCGACCGGGCACCGGTGATCTCGGCGACCTCGGGCTCGAAGGCGCCACCGCCCTGGATGATGTGGCGCGAGGCGTCGACGCCCGCGTCCTCCATCAGCCGGAAGATCTGGCGCCGCTGGTGCGGCAGCGCGAGGGAGACGACCGTGCCGGTGCGGCCGGCGCGGGCCGTACGGCCGGCGCGGTGCAGGTAGTCCTTGTGGTCGCCGGCCGGGTCGACGTTCAGCACCAGGTCGATGCCGTCGACGTGGATGCCGCGCGCGGCGACGTCGGTGGCGACCAGGACGTTGACGTACCCGTCCTTGAAGTCCGCCAGCGTCCGGGTGCGCGCGCCCTGCGTCATGCCGCCGTGCAGCGCCTCGGCCTTGGCGCCCGAGTCGCGCAGTTGCTCGGCGACGCGGTCGGCGCCCAGCTGGGTGCGGACGAAGATGATGGTGCGGCCCTTGCGGGAGGCGATCGCGGCGGTGACCGGCGCCTTGTCCTTGGGCTTCACGACCAGGATGTGATGCGACATGGTCGTCACCGCGCCCTGCGCCGCGTCCACCTCGTGCGAGACGGGCTCGTTCAGGTAGCGGTCGACGAGGGTCTGGATCTCGTTCTCCATCGTCGCGGAGAACAGCATCCGCTGACCGCCCGCCGGGACCTGGTCCAGCAGCTCGGTGACCTCGGGCAGGAAGCCCAGGTCGGACATCTGGTCGGCCTCGTCGAGAACCGTGATGCGCACGTCCTCCAGCGAGCAGGCGCCGCGGTTGATGATGTCGCGCAGCCGGCCCGGGGTGGCGACGAGGATGTCGACACCGCGCTCGAGGGCGTAGATCTGGTTGCCCATCGACGTGCCGCCGCAGACGACCTTCATCTTCAGGCCGAGGACGTCGCCGTAGGGCTGGAGCGCGTCGGCGACCTGCATGGCCAGCTCACGCGTCGGGGTGAGGATGACGGCCCGCGGACGCTTCCGCTCGGTGTGACCGCCGGCCAGCGTGGCCAGGGTCGGCAGGCCGAAGGAGAGGGTCTTTCCGGAGCCGGTGCGACCGCGCCCCAGGATGTCCTTCCCGGTCAGGGCGTCCGGGATGGTCGCGGCCTGGATCGGGAAGGGGGTGGTCACGCCGTTCTGTGCGAGCTTGCGCACGATGCCCTCGGGCAGGCCCAGGTCGGCGAAGGTGACCTCGGGGGTCGCCTCGACGGCGTCATCGGCCTCGTTCTCGGGCAGCACGGCGTGATCGGCAGTGGAAATGGACATACGTATGCGAAACCTTCCGGAGTCTCGTCGGCACGCGCCCGTCAACTCCGTGATTCGCACACGACCGCCTCAATGCGGTCCGCCACGGCAAGGGAGAGTACGCGCCACACGGCGCGCTCTGCGTTGGCGCCGGGCAAATGGGATCAAACGATCTACCACCATACGCACCCACCGCCCCTGAAGGCAAACCGGCCGCAAACCCGCAGGCCGCGGCCCCGGCGACGCGTCCGCCTACACCGGCGCGCCCGCCTGCGGTGCGGGCTCCCGCTCCACCAGCTGCGGACCCGTCTCCTCGTGGGCCGACGAGGACGGTTCGGCGGCCGTCGGCTCCGGGGAGACCGGGGGCTCCGGTGACGGCGGGGGCGGCTCCGGAGGCGGAGTGGACCGGGTGGGCGTCGGTTCGGGCTGCGGCGGGCCGGGATCCCCGGGCTTGACGGTCCGGCCGGGCCCGGACGGCGCCGATACCGGCCCGCTCGGCCCGGAGGTGGCCGCCGACCCGGACGGGGACGGGGACTCGCCCGGCTTGCCCTCGCGGTCCCCGTTCGCGTCCTTGCCGCGCCCGTGCCGGGCGCCGTCCGCCGCGCCGCCGTACCCGGCGCCGCCACCGGGCCCCGCCGGCCCGCCGTCGGGGGCCTCACCGCCCCGCTGCCCCGCCGAGTGCGACGGCTCGGCCCCGCTTCCGCCGTCGTCGCCCACGCTCACACAGCCGGCGGCAGCCACGACGGCCACGACGGCGGCGGCCAGGCGGACGGGTACGTACAAGGGGCGCACGGGCAGCCACCTCCGGGGTGGGTGAAGAAGTCGACCTGCCCAACTCCCGCCGCCCGCAAGAGGACACGCGCCCCGCGGACCCCGACCGGGGGCGCCGCCGGCGCGTCGTGGAGCGGGTCGTGCCGGTGAGTTCTCCCACACCGCGCTCCCGTCCCCGACAATGGCCGTGTGCTGGAGATGACTCGTGACGCGTTCGAAGAACTGGTGAGTGAGGCCCTGGACCGGATCCCGCCCGAGCTGACGCGGGTCATGGACAACGTGGCCGTCTTCGTGGAGGACGAACCCCCCGCGGACGACCCCGAGCTGCTGGGCCTCTACGAGGGGACCCCGCTGACGGAGCGCGGCGAGTGGTACGCCGGGGTCCTGCCGGACCGGATCAGCATCTACATGGGCCCGACCCTGCGGTACTGCGAGACACGTGAGGACGTGGTGCACGAGGTGGCCGTGACCGTCGTCCACGAGGTCGCGCACCACTTCGGCATCGAGGACGAACGCCTCCACGAACTGGGCTGGGGCTGATCCCCGCCTCCACGCGCCTCCCCCGCCTTCCTTCACCTCCCCCGTCTTCCGGCGGGGGAGGACGCCGCACCCCGCTGGACCGGCCGACCGGCCGACCGGCCGACAGCGGGCATATCCGCCGTCGGGCATGGGCATACGGGATCAATGGCCCGCGTCCCAGCCGCAGTCCTGAACACGTTCACGCGTATCCGAAGGACCCGCCGCCCCCGTCCGCATTCCGGCGTCGAGCTTGACCCCCGGCCCCGCCCCTGGGCCCGCGCCCTGGGGCTGACGGCGGTCGTGCTGGTGGGCGCGTGGCTCGGGCTGCTGATCGTCGGCAATGTGCGCGCCCCGGTCGGCCCGATGGACACGACGATGACCCTGCGGCCGTCCCTCACCGGCGGCACGAAGATCAACGTCTCCCCGCTGGGCGCCCTCCACCTGGACAGCCACATCGCCCCCGTCCGCCTGGACGTGAACGTCGACCAACTCGACCCGGAGCGCTCCCGCGCCCTGGTCGACCACCCGGAACGGCTGTCCGGGCTCCAGGACGAGGTCGCCCGGGACGTCGGGCACGGCACCCTCGACCTCGCCGTCCGCTCCGGGGTGGCCGTGGTCTCCGGGGCCACCGCCCTCGGCCTCGCCGTCTACCGCCGCCCCCGCCGGGCCCTGGCCGCCGGCAGCCTCGCCCTCGCCCTGCTGGCGGCCTCCGGGGCGACCGCGTACGTCACCTGGAACCCCAAGTCGGTCCTGGAGCCGAGGTTCTCCGGCCTGCTCTCCTCGGCGCCCTCCCTGGTCGGCGACGCCCGCAGCATCGTCACCGAATTCGACGTCTACCAGAAGGAGTTGGCCCGCCTGGTCACCAACGTGACCAAGCTCTACGACGCCACCTCCACGCTCCCCGCCTACCGTCCGGACCCGACGACCATCCGCGTCCTGCACGTCTCCGACATCCACCTCAACCCGGCGAGCTGGAAGATCATCGCCTCGCTGGTCGAGCAGTACGAGGTGAACGTGATCGTCGACTCCGGCGACACGATGGACCACGGCACGGCGGCCGAGAACGGCTTCCTGGACCCCGTCGAGGACCTCGGCGCCCCGTACGTCTGGGTCCGCGGCAACCACGATTCCCTCACCACCCAGCGCTACCTGGAGGACCTGAAGAACGTGCACGTCCTCGACGACGGCCGGGCCAGGACGATCGCCGGCCTGCGCTTCGCGGGCATCGGCGACCCCCAGTTCACCCCCGACCGCAGCGCCCGGACCGGTGCCGAGGCCTCCCAGGAGCTGGCCGGCGCCCGGCTGGCCTCGGCCCTGCGCGACCAGCGGTCCGCCGGCACGCCCGTGGACGTCGCCGTCGCCCACGAGCCGTCGGCGGCCCGGCAGACCGACGGCGAGGTGCCGCTCGTACTGGCCGGCCACCTGCACCACCAGGAGATGGAGGTCCTGCGGTACGGCACCCGGCTGCGCATCGAGGGCTCGACCGGCGGCAGCGGACTGCGCGCCGTGGAGGGCCGGGACCCGGACCCGATCGAGGCATCGATCCTCTACTTCGACCGGGACACCCGGCGCCTCCAGGCCTGGGACTCGATCAGGCTCGGCGGCCTGGGACTGACCACGGCGGAGGTCAGCCGCCACCTGGTGGCGGAGAACGAACCGGGGGCCACGCGGTCGCCGACCCCGTCACCCACGCGGCCCCCCGCCACGTCTCCCACGGCGTCCCCGTAATCGTTTTGGCGATACCTCCCGCCATCCCATATGCTTCTCACGTCCCCGAGGCGCTGAAAAGCGCCCAGGCGGGCCGATAGCCCTCATCGTCTAGCGGCCTAGGACGCCGCCCTTTCAAGGCGGTAGCACGGGTTCGAATCCCGTTGGGGGCACGCAGTACGGTGTGCGACACTGGCTTCGCCGGTTCGCACACAAGCCTGGTCCTGTGGAGCAGTTTGGAGTGCTCGCCACCCTGTCAAGGTGGAGGCCGCGGGTTCAAATCCCGTCAGGACCGCTGGAGTTTCCTCGGAAACCCCGTGGCTGGGTAGCTCAGTTGGTACGAGCGTCCGCCTGAAAAGCGGAAGGTCGCCGGTTCGACCCCGGCCCCAGCCACCAGCACCGAACCCCCTCCGGGTCACCGGAGGGGGTTTTGTCGTGCACGGGGAGCGACGGCGGTCCGGCGCCGTGTGCCCGGCGCGGGCACGGTGTGCCGTACGTCACGGCGCGCGACCGGGCCGGTGCAAAAGCGTTCGCTTCCCGTTTCTCCGAAGTGCGATCCTGGAGGGCGTATGTCCAATCACCCTGCCCCCGCCCTCGGTGACCTCGCCCCCCGCCTGACCGAGTTGTCGCTGCGCGATGCGCACCGGCTCGGCCGGCGGCTCGAAGGTGCCCGCCGGATCCGCAAGCCGGAAGCCCGTGCCGCCGTCCTCGCCGAGATCGAGGCGGAGGTCGCCAGGGCCGAGGAGCGGATCGCGCTGCGGCGTGCCCACGCGCCCGCCGTCACCTATCCGCCGCAGCTGCCCGTCAGCCAGAAGAAGGACGAGATCGCCGCCGCCATCCGCGACCACCAGGTCGTGATCGTGGCCGGTGAGACCGGCTCCGGGAAGACCACGCAGATCCCCAAGATCTGCATGGAGCTCGGCCGCGGTGTCCGCGGCATGATCGGGCACACCCAGCCCCGCCGGATCGCTGCCCGCACGGTCGCCGAGCGGGTGGCCGAGGAGCTGGACACACCGCTCGGCGAGGCCGTCGGTTGGAAGGTCCGCTTCACCGACCAGGTCAACCCGGACGCCACCTTCGTCAAGCTCATGACGGACGGCATCCTGCTCGCCGAGGTCCAGACCGACCGCGAGCTGCGGGCCTACGACACGATCATCATCGACGAGGCCCACGAGCGGTCCCTGAACATCGACTTCCTGCTCGGCTACCTCGCCCAGCTGCTGCCCAAGCGGCCGGACCTCAAGGTCGTCATCACCTCGGCGACGATCGACCCCGAGCGTTTCTCCCGGCACTTCGGCGACGCGCCGATCATCGAGGTCAGCGGCCGCACGTATCCGGTGGAGGTGCGCTACCGGCCGCTCCTGGAGGAGGACGGCGACGACGCCGACCGCGACCAGATCACCGCGATCATCGACGCCGTCGAGGAGCTCCAGCGGGAGGGCCAGGGCGACGTCCTGGTCTTCCTCTCCGGCGAGCGCGAGATCCGGGACACCGCGGACGCGCTCAACAAGAAGAACTTCCGCTTCACCGAGGTCCTCCCGCTGTACGCCCGGCTGTCCCACGCCGAGCAGCACCGCGTCTTCCAGCCGCACACCGGCCGCCGGATCGTCCTCGCGACCAACGTCGCCGAGACCTCCCTGACCGTCCCGGGCATCAGATACGTCATCGACCCCGGCTTCGCCCGCATCTCCCGCTACAGCCACCGCACCAAGGTGCAGCGGCTGCCGATCGAGGCGGTCTCGCAGGCGAGCGCCAACCAGCGCAAGGGCCGCTGCGGCCGTACGTCCGACGGCATCTGCATCCGGCTGTACAGCGAGGACGACTTCCTCGCCCGCCCGGAGTTCACGGACGCGGAGATCCTCCGGACGAACCTGGCGAGCGTCATCCTCCAGATGACCGCGGCCGGCCTCGGCGACATCGAGAAGTTCCCCTTCATCGACCCGCCGGACCACCGCAACATCCGCGACGGCGTCCACCTGCTCCAGGAGCTGGGCGCGCTGGACCCCGCCCAGAAGGACCCGCGCAAACGCCTCACCGACACCGGCCGCAAGCTCGCCCAGCTCCCCGTCGACCCGCGGCTGGCCCGTATGGTCCTGGAGGCCGACAAGAACGGCTGCGTCCGCGAGGTGATGGTCATAGCGGCCGCGCTGTCCATCCAGGACCCGCGCGAGCGCCCCGCCGACAAGCAGACCCAGGCGGACCAGCAGCACGCCCGCTTCAAGGACGAGACCAGCGACTTCCTCGCCCACCTGAATCTGTGGCGGTACATCCGCGAGCAGCAGAAGGAACGCGGCTCGTCCTCCTTCCGCCGGATGTGCAAGCAGGAGTACCTCAACTTCCTGCGCATCCGGGAGTGGCAGGACATCTACAGCCAGCTGCGCACGGTCGCCAAGCAGATGGGCATCCACGTCGACGAGCAGGACGCCCCCGCCGACCGCATCCATGTCTCCCTGCTCGCCGGCCTCCTCTCCCACATCGGCATGAAGGACGTGAAGGAGTCCAAGGACGCCGGCCCCGGCGCCCGCAGGGACGGCGGACGCAACGAGTACCTCGGCGCCCGGAACGCCAAGTTCGCGATCTTCCCGGGCTCGGCCCTGTTCAAGAAGCCCCCGCGCTTCGTGATGTCCGCCGAGCTGGTGGAGACCTCCCGCCTCTGGGCCCGGGTCAACGCCCGGATCGAGCCCGAATGGGTGGAGCCCCTCGCCGAGCACCTGGTCAAGCGGACCTACAGCGAGCCGCACTGGGAGAAGGACCGGGCCGCGGTGACGGCCTACGAGAAGGTCACGCTGTACGGCGTCCCGATCGTCGCCCAGCGCAGCGTCGACTACGGCCGGATCGACCCCGAGCTCTCCCGCGAACTCTTCATCCGCAACGCCCTGGTCGAGGGCGACTGGCGCACGCACCACAAGTTCTTCGCCGACAACCGCAGACTCCTCACCGAGGTCGAGGAGTTGGAGCACCGCGCCCGCCGCCGGGACATCCTGGTCGACGACGAGACCCTCTTCGACTTCTACGACCGGCGGATCCCCGACCACGTGGTCTCGGGCGCCCACTTCGACTCGTGGTGGAAGCGCAAGCGGCAGGAGCAGCCGGACCACTTGGACTTCGAGCGCGAGATGCTCATCCGGGAGTCGGCGGAGGCGGTCACCAAGGCCGACTACCCGGACTCCTGGCGGCAGGGCCCGCTGAAGTTCCGGGTGACGTACCAGTTCGAGCCGGGCGCGGACGCCGACGGCGTGACCGTGCACGTCCCGCTCCAGGTGCTCAACCAGGTCACCGACGAGGGCTTCGACTGGCAGATCCCGGGCTTGCGGGAAGAAGTGGTCACCGAACTCATCCGCTCGCTGCCCAAGCCGATCCGCCGCAACTACGTACCGGCGCCGAACTTCGCGAAGCGGTTCCTGGACACGGCGGTCCCGATGCAGGAACCGCTGACGACGACGATGGCGCGCGAGCTGAAGCGGATGGTCGGTGTCCCCTTCACCGCCGACGACTTCGACTGGGCGAAGGTCCCCGACCATCTGCGCATCACGTTCCGGATCGTCGACGAGCGGCGCCGCAAGCTGGCCGAGGACAAGGACCTGGAGGCGCTCAAGCTCCAGCTGCGCCCGAAGGCCCGTCAGGCCCTGTCCCAGGCCGCCGCGGCGAGCGCGGAGCGCCAGGGCGGTGAGTCCGTCGAGCGCAAGGGTCTGACCGACTGGACGATCGGCGCCCTCAGCCGGGTCTTCGAGACCCGCCGGGCCGGGCAGCCGGTCAAGGCGTACCCGGCGCTGGTCGACGACGGCGACACGGTGTCCGTGCGCCTGTTCGACACGGAGGCGGAGCAGGCCGAGGCGATGTGGCGCGGCTCGCGCCGGCTGATCCTGCGCAACATCCCGGTCAATCCCGCGAAGTTCGCGTCCGAGAAGCTGACCAACGCCCAGAAGCTCGCCCTGTCCGCCAACCCGCACGGTTCGATCCAGGCCCTGTTCGATGACTGCGCGACGGCCGCGGCCGACCGGCTGATCGCGGACTTCGGGGGCCCGGCGTGGGACGAGGAGTCGCACCGGAAGCTGTACGACAAGGTGCGGGCGGAGATCGTCGACACGACGGTCCGCACCGTCGGGCAGGTGCAGCAGGTCCTCGCCGCCTGGCAGGCCTGTGAACGCCGTCTGAAGGCCGTACGGAGCCCTGCGCTCCTGCCGAACCTCCAGGACGTGCGCGGGCAGCTGGACGCCCTCGTGAAGCCCGGTTTCGTCACGGAGACGGGGCTGCGGCGGCTGCCCGACCTGATGCGCTATCTGATCGCGGCCGACCGCCGGCTCCAGCAGATGCCGACGAACGTCCAGCGGGACACCACGCGTATGGAGAAGGTCCGGGAGATGCAGGACGAGTACGCCTGGCTGCTGGAGCAGATGCCGCAGGGCCGTCCGGTCCCGTCCTCGGTGCTGGACATCCGCTGGATGATCGAGGAGCTCCGGGTCAGCTATTTCGCCCACGCCCTGGGCACGGCGCACCCGGTCTCCGACAAGCGCATCGTGAAGGCGATCGACGCCGCGGTGCCGTGATCGGCCCCGCACCCTGAGTGAGTTCGACCAGGCCCCCGCACTCCTGTACAGTCTCTTCTCGCAGCGCAACGCAACAAAGCGCGGCGAAACCTGGTCCTGTGGAGCAGTTTGGAGTGCTCGCCACCCTGTCAAGGTGGAGGCCGCGGGTTCAAATCCCGTCAGGACCGCATCAGTAAGAAGCCCGGGTTCTTCGGAACCCGGGCTTCTTCGTGTGCCTTGACGGCGTCACATTCACTCGGTACTCAGAGAGCAGGGCAGCGTTCCGGCACGGCCTCCCGGAGGTGGCACATGGCGGCATCGGCCAGGCACGAGACGCGAGCGTTGCTCCGCGCGCACCTCTCTGCCGCAACGTCGTACCGCCATCTGACCCGGCACTGTCCGATCTGCCATCAGCTGCTGCGGCTGGCGATGGACTCCGCTCCCCTCGCGGCCGAGGCGCCGCAGGAGGGCGTCGAGGACGAGACCCCCTCCACCGCGTGACGCCGGCGACGCGAGGGCCTCGACAACCGTCGGCCCGCCCGGGACTGGAACGCGTGCCTCCATTAGCGTACCTATGCCAGAGGCAACAAGTGGGCCGTCATGTGACGGGTGTCACCGCATGAGTTTTTGAAACCCCGGTACTTACCCCACACCTACAACTGGTCAATTTAATATGTGCAATTGCACTACCAGGATGGGGCTTCCACGGCGGATCCGACGACCCTCCCCAGACTCCGACAAGCCCGCGCACGGACCCTCGCGGAGAGGCGAAACAGGGGCACAAAAAAGATCGCGCCGGACTCGGCGGAGTCCGGCGCGATCGACGACGCACCCGGTTTCAGTTGCCTGAAGGGCTTGGGCGAGGGCCCTGTTGGGGCAGGACCCACGTCGCTTGGAGCTTGGTTCCGGACGTCTCGGCAGGTTGGGGGACCGTCCGATGTGTCCGGTTATTCAGTTGTTCAGGCCTCGCTGCGCTGCTGCGGGATACCCGCGAGCAGTGCGCGGACCTCGGCCTCGCGGTAGCGGCGGTGCCCGCCGAGCGTGCGAATCGAAGTGAGCTTGCCGGCCTTCGCCCACCGCGTCACGGTCTTCGGGTCGACGCGGAACATCGTGGCGACCTCAGCCGGGGTCAGCAGCGGCTCGGCATCAGGGGTGCGAGCGGTCATGAGCGGCCTCCTCGGGAGAACCGAACCTTCTCGGTTCTTTCCTCTAAATTCTGCACCTTGACCCGCGTTGCCCGAAATGGCGGACGCGAGTCGAGTCGGTTATAGGACGAACGGCTTGTCCTCGGCACTACAACTACACCATCTGTCCAGCCGCGTCGGCCAAACCGATGGAATTGCCCTCCCAGGTGTTCATCAGCGACGGAAGCCGATGGACCATGCCATAGCGGACAGTCACGCCACTGTGACGATCAGTCACAGGACGATCAGGAGTCACCAGACCCCCTATAGCGTGCAATGCGGAGAATCCGCCCATAGTTGAACACACGGGACGGATGGAGCCCTCCCCGGACTCCTTGTCCTATTTTGGCACGAGGGGGGTCAAGGGACGCAAGGGCCGTGTAAGTGCGCTCCATCACGTTTGTCGCGTGCGTCACACACTTGACATAAACACCCAGATCGGGCTTCACGCCCAAGGTTGACGCGCCGTAATGTGCGTCACAGAACAGTACGTCAGTTCGCCGAACGCAGGTCGCGCACCGAGCGCCAGCGCTGCACGAGCCGGCCGTAGGCCTCGCCCGCGGCGACCCCGTCGCCGTTGCGCAGCGCCTCGATGCCCTCGGCCACGTCGGCCGCCGAGTGGTCGCCCTCGAGATCGCCGGACGGCAGGGCGTGCACCAGCCCGCCGTAGTCCAGCTCCACCAGCGAGCGCGGATGGAACTCCTCCAGCCAGCGGCCGACGTCCACCAGGCCGTCGATCAGCGGGCCCTCGTCCATCGCGTTCTTCAGGGTGCGCAGGCCCCGGGCGACCCGGCGCCGGGCCTGCACCATCGGGGTGCGGTACCGCAGCACCGGCACCGAGTCCTCGGTGCCGCCGGCACCCTTGCCGTACTCCCGCTCCTCGTCCGAGACCAGTACGAACCAGGTCAGCGGCACCTGCCAGGTCGCCGTGCGGATCCAGGGCCGGGCGTCGGGGTTGATCGCCAGCCAGCGCTCGTAGTCCTGGGCCGCCTGGCGGCGCACGACGGCGGGCAGCGCGGCCTCCAGGAGAAGCGGCGGGTAGTCCGCGGTCAGCTCCCCGAGGGCCCGCCAGCCGCGCAGCCGGGTGCGCCAGGGGCAGATGTGGATCACCCCGTCGGACTCCAGCACAAACGCGTCGCCGCTCTCGTGCACCGGCACCGGCACCGGCGGGGTGGGCAGCAAGTCGGCCAGGGAGCGGCGGAGTTCGTCCTGGTAGGACGGGTGGCCGGTACGGCGGGCGTAGCGCGCCCATTCGCCGCGCTCCGGCTCGGGGAAGGCGGCCAGCGGCTCGTACACGCGTAGATACGCCGCATACGGGACGATCACCGAGGACACCTTGGGCACGCCTGCTCCCTCCCCCGCCGGCTGCCGCGGAAACCTGCGGAACCCGCCGACAAACCCACGGGAAAACTATGCAAATCGTCGCACGGAACTACTCCGTCAGTAGGTGATCCTGAGCACTGCCCGGCCGGTGGGGCTCAAAGGCTCTAATCTCATGCTCACGGCATCCGCCGCACTCCCCCACCGCCACAAGCGTGGGGGGATCCCGGTGGAGCCCCGTCCCAACCGCCGCTTCTTACATCAGGAGTCACCACAGTGACCGAGGTAACCGACGGCGTCCTGCACACCCTGTTCCACTCGGACCAGGGGGGTCATGAGCAAGTCGTGCTCTGCCAGGACCGTGCCAGCGGCCTCAAGGCCGTCATCGCCATCCACTCCACAGCGCTGGGCCCCGCCCTCGGCGGAACCCGCTTCTACCCGTACGCCAACGAGGCGGAGGCCGTGGCCGACGCGCTGAACCTCGCGCGTGGGATGTCGTACAAGAACGCCATGGCCGGGCTGGACCACGGCGGCGGCAAGGCCGTGATCATCGGCGATCCCGACCGGATCAAGTCCGAGGAGCTGCTGCTCGCCTACGGCCGGTTCGTGGCCTCGCTCGGCGGCCGGTACGTCACCGCCTGCGACGTCGGCACCTACGTCGCCGACATGGACGTCGTCGCCCGCGAATGCCGCTGGACGACCGGCCGCTCGCCGGAGAACGGCGGCGCCGGCGATTCCTCCGTGCTCACCGCGTTCGGCGTCTACCAGGGCATGCGGGCCTCCGCCCAGCACCTGTGGGGCGACCCCTCGCTGCGTGGCCGCCGGGTCGGCATCGCGGGCGTCGGCAAGGTCGGCCACCACCTGGTGGAGCACCTGCTGGCGGAGGGCGCCGAGGTCTACGTCACGGACGTGCGCGAGGAGGCCGTACGGCGGGTCACCGAGCGGCACCCCGAGGTGCGGGCCGTCGCCGACACCGACGCGCTGATCCGCGTCGAGGGGCTGGACGTCTACGCCCCCTGCGCGCTCGGCGGCGCGCTCAACGACGACTCGGTGCCGGTGCTGACCGCCAAGGTGGTGTGCGGCGCGGCCAACAACCAGCTCGCCCACCCGGGCGTGGAGAAGGACATCGCCGACCGCGGGATCCTCTACGCGCCGGACTACGTGGTGAACGCCGGTGGCGTCATCCAGGTCGCCGACGAGCTGCACGGCTTCGACTTCGAGCGGTGCAAGGCGAAGGCGGCGCGGATCTACGACACCACGCTGGCAATATTCGCACGTGCGAAGGAAGACGGGATTCCGCCGGCCGCCGCCGCGGACCGGATCGCGGAGCAGCGGATGCACGACGCCGCCGCGGCCCGGGGACGGTGACGCTCCGCGAGGGTGCCTGACAGGTTTGGGCGGTACCTGCCGGTGGGCAGTTGGAGACAACTCTCACTTCCACCGGCGGGTCGTCCGCCAATAAGTGGTTAAAATCGCCACTGACCAGCGAGGACGGGGCGCCTCGCAGGTCCTGTGCACACGCCCTTCCTGCGGGCGACGTACCGTATGGGCGTGGGCTCAGGTACCGTGGAAGCCCTACGGACCGGTCTCTCCACGGAGAGCCCGTTCCGGATCATGAACGCGTGTCAAGACTCTGGGGCCGTCGAGCCCCGTCGTTGAGGGGGTCGAGCCATGGGGCGCGGCCGGGCCAAGGCCAAGCAGACGAAGGTCGCCCGCCAGCTGAAGTACAACAGCGGTGGGACAGATCTCTCACGCCTGGCCGAGGAGCTGGGCGCATCGACGTCGAATCAGCCGCCGAACGGCGACAGTTTCGAGGACGATGAGCAGGACGACGACCTGTACGCACGGTACGCCGACCTCTATGAGGACGACGAGGAGGACGAGGACGACCAGTCCTCGCAACACCGTCGAGGCGCTTGACCTTGCACTGAGCATCGCCCCGGTCGGTGACTTCGGTCACCGACCGGGTTCTGTGCTGTCCGCTCGGTCTCAGCCGGCGTAGTCACCGACGAGCGCGGCACCGGTGGTGTGCTCGCCCCGTTCCGTGATCTCACCGGCGACCCAGGCGTCGACCCCGCGGTCGGCCAGTGTCGTCAGGGCCACCTCCACGGACTCCTCCGGCACGATCGCGATCATGCCGACGCCCATGTTGAGGGTCTTCTCCAGCTCCGCCCGTTCGACGTCACCGGTCCGGCCGACGAGGTCGAAGACGGGGGCCGGCGTCCAGGTGGTGCGGTCGACGACCGCGTGCAGCCCGTCGGGGATGACACGGGCCAGGTTGGCCGCGAGTCCGCCGCCGGTGACGTGGCTGAAAGCGTGCACCTCAGCCGTGCGGGTCAGGGCCAGGCAGTCCAGCGAGTAGATCTTCGTGGGCTCCAGCAGCTCCTCACCGAGGGTGCGGCCGAACTCGGCCACCTGGGTGTCCAGCGCCATGCCCGCGCGGTCCAGCAGGACGTGCCGGACGAGCGAGTACCCGTTCGAGTGAAGACCGGACGAGGCCATGGCGACGACGGCGTCACCCGAACGGATGCGATCCGCGCCGAGCAGCCGGTCGGCCTCCACGACGCCCGTACCGGCGCCGGCGACGTCGAAATCGTCCTCGCCCAGCAGACCGGGATGTTCGGCCGTCTCGCCGCCCACCAGGGCGCAGCCGGCCAGCACGCAGCCCTCGGCGATGCCCTTGACGATGGCGGCCACCCGCTCGGGGTGGACCTTGCCGACGCAGATGTAGTCGGTCATGAACAGCGGCTCGGCGCCGCACACCACGATGTCGTCCATGACCATGGCGACCAGGTCGTGGCCGATGGTGTCGTAGACGCCCATCTGGCGCGCGATGTCGACCTTGGTGCCGACGCCGTCCGTGGCGGAGGCCAGCAGGGGGCGCTCGTAGCCCTTGAGGGCGGAGGCGTCGAAGAGGCCGGCGAAGCCGCCGAGGCCGCCCAGGACCTCGGGGCGGCGGGTCTTCTTCACCCACTCCTTCATCAGCTCGACCGCGCGGTCGCCCGCCTCGATGTCGACGCCTGCGGCCGCGTAGGAAGCACCGGTGGTTGTCTCAGACATTGCCTGGGATCTTTCGGGTTGGTTCGGGGGTCTTACGGGGGGAGCGCCCCCGACCCCCTGGACGTGCGGGCGCCTCTACGGCCGGCGGATCGCGTCGGCGGCGGCCGTGGCGGCGGGCCCGGCCGCCAGCTCGGTCTCCAGAAGCTGCTTGCCGAGCAGCTCGGGGTCGGGGAGTTCCATCGGGTACTCGCCGTCGAAGCAGGCGCGGCACAGGTTGGGCTTGGCGATGGCGGTCGCCTCGATCATGCCGTCGAGGGAGATGTACGACAGGGAGTCGGCGCCGAGGGAGGTGCCGATCTCCTCGATGGTCATGCCGTTGGCGATCAGCTCGGCGCGGGTGGCGAAGTCGATGCCGAAGAAGCACGGCCACTTCACGGGCGGCGAGGAGATCCGGATGTGGACCTCGGCCGCGCCCGCCTCGCGGAGCATGCGCACCAGGGCGCGCTGGGTGTTGCCGCGCACGATCGAGTCGTCGACGACGACCAGGCGCTTGCCCTTGATGACTTCCTTCAGCGGGTTCAGCTTCAGACGGATGCCGAGCTGGCGGATCGTCTGCGAGGGCTGGATGAAGGTCCGGCCGACGTACGCGTTCTTGACGAGACCGGCGCCGAAGGGAATGCCGGAGGCCTCGGCGTAGCCGATCGCGGCGGGGGTGCCGGATTCCGGGGTGGCTATCACCAGATCGGCGTCGACGGGCGCTTCCTTGGCCAGGCGGCGGCCCATCTCGACGCGCGAGAGGTACACGTTCCGGCCGGCGATGTCGGTGTCCGGGCGGGCCAGGTACACATACTCGAAGACACAGCCCTTGGGCTTCGCATCCGCGAATCGGGAGGTGCGCAGGCCGTTCTCGTCGATCGCGAGGAACTCGCCCGGCTCCACCTCGCGGACGAAGCTGGCGCCCACGATGTCGAGGGCGGCGCTCTCGGAGGCGACCACCCAGCCGCGCTCCAGGCGGCCGAGGACCAGCGGGCGGATGCCCTGCGGGTCACGGGCGGCGTAGAGCGTGTGCTCGTTCATGAACACGAGGCTGAACGCGCCCCTGACCTGGGGAAGGACCACGGGGGCCGCTTCTTCCACGGTCAGCGGCTTGCCGTCGGCGTCGACCTGGGCGGCGAGCAGCGCCGTCAGGAGGTCGGTGTCGTTGGTCGCCGCGACCCGGGTGGTGCGGCCGTCCTGCTTGGGCAGGTCGGCGACCATCTCGGCGAGCCGGGCGGTGTTGACCAGGTTGCCGTTGTGGCCGAGCGCGATGGAGCCGTGCGCGGTGGCACGGAACGTCGGCTGGGCGTTCTCCCACACCGAGGCACCGGTGGTCGAGTAGCGGGCGTGTCCGACCGCGATATGACCTTGGAGAGAACCGAGCGAGGTCTCGTCGAAGACCTGGGACACGAGGCCCATGTCCTTGAAGACGAGGATCTGGGAGCCGTTGCTGACCGCGATTCCCGCGGATTCCTGGCCCCGATGTTGGAGGGCGTAGAGCCCGAAGTACGTGAGCTTTGCGACCTCTTCGCCCGGAGCCCAGACACCGAAGACGCCGCAGGCGTCCTGGGGGCCTTTTTCGCCGGGAAGCAGATCGTGATTGAGTCGACCGTCACCACGTGGCACGGCTCCGAGTGTAGGCGAGATCGACCACTGGTCCGAATTGGGGATACCGGACAGTAATCGATCACTGTTCGGCCGTCGCCGTCACACTTTCGCCGTTTTCGCTGGTCAGAGTGAGTGTGCGGTGATCCAGGCGGTAGCTCACCGTGCTGTCGAAGAGGCGCAGCATGCGCATCTCGGTGTCCATGAGTGAGGCGTCGCACATCATGCGCGTGGTGGCCGCGGTGCCCAGGGTGATGCGGCCGTCGCGCACGGTGGCGTCGGCGTTGAACTTGTTGCACGCGAGCCGGCCGTCGACCCGGCCGGCCTTCTCGTCGAAGGTGAGGTACGCCCTGCCCTCGGCCTCCTTCGGCAGGGACTGCGCGACCTCCCCCTGGCCGAGGGACGTCACGGTCCACTTCGTGCCCTTGAGTGGGGCGGCCTTCTCCTCGGAGAGGCGGACGGTGTCGCCGGTGTCGGTGGTGAGGGTGAGGCGGCCGTCGGTGACCTGTGTCCTGAGCGAGCCGTCGGCGAGCGTGCGGGCCAGGGTCTCCTCGAAGGTCATCGGGGCGTCCTCGCAGGCCATCTCGGTCACCGTGGCGTCGCCGATCCGGACGCGGTCGCCGTCGAAGGCGGCCTTGGCGCTGAAGTGGTTGCAGCCGTAGTTGCCCTGGGCCCGGCCGCTGTCGTCGATGGTGACGTGCGCGTCGGTGGGTGCGTCGTGCTTCTTGCCGTCGACGGTGACGCTGTCGACGGTCCAGTGCACGCCGGTGAGGGGTTTCTGCGCGTCGGCCGACGTACTGCCCGCCTGCTCGGTGCCGCAGGCCGCGGCGAGCGGGGCGAGAACGAGGGCCGCCGTGAGCGTGATGCGCTGCGTCTGCCTGTACATGCCGATTCGACGGGACGAGTGGGGTGATTGGTTCCCTGCGGACGTCGGACCGTGCGCGGCTCAGCGCATCAGGGGCAGGAACTCGGCCAGATCCGCCCGCTCCCCGCCGGCGCTGACCACGGCCTCCCGGAGGGCCTCGGCCCAGGACAGCCGGCCGGTGGCGAGCCGGATCCAGGTCAGCGGGTCGGTCTCCACGACGTTGGGCGGAGTGCCGCGGGTGTGCCGGGGGCCCTCGACGCACTGCACCACGGCGTACGGCGGGATGCGCACCTCGGTGGAACCGCCGGGTGCCCGCACGGCCAGCGCGTCGGCGAGCAGCCGGGTGGCCGCGGCCGTCGCCTGGCGGTCGTAGGGGATGTCGAGGCCCGGAACGGCGGCGTTGAGGTCGTCGGTGTGGACGACGAGTTCGACGGTGCGGGTGACGACGTAGTCGGCCAACGGGAGGGCGCCCGCGCCGGTGGGCAGCAGCCGGGTGCCGGGGTGGGTGTCGAGGTCGGCGACGAAGCGCTCCTCGGCTGCGGCGAGCCGGGCGTCCGGGTCGGGGTGCTCGGCGGCCGGCCGGCGGGCGGTGCCGGCGATGTCCGGGGCCTCGGCGCCGATCGCGAGGGGCCAGTCGGTCAGGCGGGCGGTCTGCCGTGCGGGCTCCGGCTCGCGCAGGAGCAGGTCGACCGCCGTGAGCGCCATGCCGGTGTGCGCGATCAGGTCGCGCACCGTCCAGTCGCCGAGGCGGGTGGGAAGGCCGAGCCGGTCGGGTCCGAGGGTGCGGACGGCCTGCCGTACATGGCCGAACTGGGTCAGCACGGCCGCGCGGGTCCTGGCGGGATCGTAGGTACGGGGGCGCTTCTTGGCCGGTGGCATGGCGTCAGCCTAGGGTGCGCGGCGCGCGGCCGGATTCCGGGCCGGCGGCCCCGTCGGGCGGCTCGGGCACCTCGAACACCTCGCCGTTGCGCGGGACTCCGACGCCGTGCCAGGTGAAGGGGAGGCCGCGGGCACCGTCCGGGTCCGGGGCGTCCATCAGCTGGAAGTGCAGGTGCGGCTCGCTGGAGTTGCCCGAGTTGCCGCACCGGGCGACGACCCGGCCGGCCGGCACCCGCTCGCCCTCGCGCACGGTGAGCGAGCCGTGCCGCAGATGGGCGTAGAGCGCGTAGGTGCCGTCGCCGAGGTCGAGCACCAGGTGGTTGCCGACGATACGGCCGGCTCCGAGGACGTCGCGGACCGCGCCCTCGACCAGCATCAGGTGGAGCAGGCCCGGCACGGACGTGCGGCTCAGATGGTCGCGCTGCCGGTCGGTGGCGCGGACGACGGTGGAGTCGGCCACGGCGAGCAGCGGGGCGCCGAAGCCGGGGAAGTCGCGGTTGCGCCGGGCCAAGGGCCACAGGGAGCGGAAGCCGGGGCGGGCGCCGGGCGCGGGCTCGGCGACGATGTCGATGGCGTACGTCTGCCCGTAGGCGTGGGTGCCGTGGCTGGGGGTGCGCTCGGCCGGGCTGTTCAGCGCCGACCAGCGGCCGGTGACCGGTGGGGCGACCGCCCTGGGCGGCCGGCCGCGCGGGCGCTGTCGGGGGCGCCGCCCCATCGATTGACCACGGTGACCAGGGCGTACGCGAGGACGAACGGTGCGAAGTTCCACCAGGCCGGGTAGCCGAGGTCCGCCACCGCATGGGCGGTCACCAGCCCGACGAAGGTGATCACCAGGCAGCGGTGGACCGTCATCGCGATCTTGCGGGCGCCCCGCGCACGGGTGGTGACCGAACCGGACTCGACGGCCACGGCAGGTCTCTCAGGTGCCTCGTGCATCGCTCCCCCTGGGATCGGCGTAGGCGGTCGGACCCCGTCAGGGCCGGGTCGTCGCGAGGGCGACCAGCAGCGGCACCACCCGTCCCGGCGGTACCTGGTGCCGACCGCGGCCGGCCGCGTGCAGCCAGCCCGCGCCGGTCAGCTGGCGCAGGTGGTGGTAGATCTGGCCGGTCGTCCCCACCCCGTCCAGCTCGGCGAGTTCGGCCGCGGTGCCCCGGCCGGCGAGGATCTCGCGCAGCAGCCGCAGCCGGACCGGGTGACCGAGCGCGGCGAACGACTCGGCGGCCGGTGTCCAGTCGTCGGCGAGCAGTCCCTCGGTGAGGGCGCCGTGCTGCCACTCGTAGTGCTCGCCGGTCGGCAGGGTCACGGCCCCGGTGAACAGGACGCCTCCGTCGGCGGCGGCCAGCCGGGCCAGCTGCTCCTTCAATCCGCTGAGCGCCCAGAAATCGCCGTCGTCCAGGGCGGGTGCGGTGCGCCGCTCCTCCTCCAGTGCCGCCAGTCGGCGTTCGAGGTCGGCGACGCGCTGTTCGAGGTCCACGGCCCAGAGATTACGGAAGTACGTAATTACGTGCAAGCACTTCCGGCTGCGGTGACGACGAAGCCCCCGCCGGGCGGACCGGGCGGGGGCTTCGACGACAAGCGGGTGATCAGGCCAGCAGCGCCGGGATCGTCGCCTCGTGGACCTCGCGCAGCTCCGTCAGGGAGAGCGCGAACTCGCCCTGGACCTCCACCGAGTCGCCGTCGACGACACCGATACGGGTCGCGGGCAGACCGCGCGCTCCGCACATGTCGTTGAAGCGGACCTCCTCCGAACGCGGCACGGCGACCACCGCGCGCCCCGCGGACTCCGAGAAGAGGAACGTGAAGGCGTCGAGTCCGTCCGGTACGACCAGACGCGCGCCCTTCCCGCCGAGCAGCGCCGACTCGACGACCGCCTGGACCAGACCGCCGTCCGACAGGTCGTGCGCGGAGTCGACCATCCCGTCGCGGGAGGCGGAGATCAGGATCTCCGCGAGCAGCCGCTCACGCTCCAGGTCGACCTCCGGCGGAAGACCGCCGAGGTGGTCGTGGACCACCTGGGACCAGGCCGAACCGCCGAACTCCTCACGCGTGTCGCCGAGGAGGTAGAGCAGGTGCCCCTCCTCCTGGAAGGCGACCGGAGTGCGGCGCGCCACGTCGTCGATCACGCCGAGTACCGCCACCACCGGCGTCGGGTGGATGGCCGCCTCGCCGGTCTGGTTGTACAGCGAGACGTTGCCGCCGGTCACCGGGGTGCCCAGCTGCAGACAGGCGTCCGCCAGTCCGCGCACGGCCTCCGCGAACTGCCACATGACCGCCGGGTCCTCCGGCGAGCCGAAGTTCAGGCAGTCGGACACCGCGAGCGGCTTCGCGCCGGTCGTGGCCACGTTCCGGTAGGCCTCCGCGAGGGCCAGCTGCGCGCCCTTGTACGGGTCGAGCTTGGCGTACCGGCCGTTGCCGTCGGTCGCGATGGCGACGCCGAGGCCGGACTCCTCGTCGATGCGGATCATGCCGGAGTCCTCGGGCTGGGCGAGGACGGTGTTGCCCTGCACGAAGTGGTCGTACTGCGAGGTGATCCACTTCTTGGAGGCCTGGTTCGGGGAGCCGACCAGCTTCAGGACCTGGTCCTTCAGCTCCGCCGACGTCTCCGGCCTGGGCAGCTTGTTGGCGTCGTCCGCCTGGAGGGCGTCCTGCCAGGTGGGGCGGGAGTACGGCCGCTCGTAGACCGGGCCGTCGTGCGCGACGGTGCGCGGGTCGACGTCGACGATCTTCTCGCCGTGCCAGAAGATCTCCAGCCGGTCGCCGTCGGTGACCTCACCGATGACGGTGGCGATGACGTCCCACTTCTCGCAGATCTCGAGGAAGCGGTCGACCTTCGCCGGCTCCACGACCGCGCACATGCGCTCCTGCGACTCGCTCATGAGGATCTCCTCGGGCGAGAGCGTCGAGTCGCGCAGCGGTACGTCGTCGAGGACGACCGTCATGCCGCCGGAGCCGTTGGAGGCCAGTTCGCTGGTCGCGCAGGACAGGCCCGCGGCGCCCAGGTCCTGGATGCCGACGACGAGCTTCTCCTGGAACGCCTCCAGGGTGCACTCGATGAGCAGCTTCTCCTGGAAGGGGTCGCCGACCTGGACGGCCGGGCGCTTGGAGGGCTTGGCGTCGTCGAACGTCTCGGAGGCGAGGATGGAGGCGCCGCCGATGCCGTCGCCGCCCGTCCGGGCCCCGTAGAGGATGACCTTGTTGCCCGCGCCGGACGCCTTCGCGAGGTGGATGTCCTCGTGCCGCATGACGCCGATGGCACCGGCGTTGACCAGCGGGTTGCCCTGGTAGCAGGAGTCGAAGACGACCTCGCCGCCGATGTTGGGCAGGCCCAGGCAGTTGCCGTAGCCGCCGATGCCGGCGACGACGCCCGGCAGGACGCGCTTGGTGTCGGGGTGGTCGGCCGCGCCGAAGCGCAGCGGGTCGACGACGGCCACCGGCCGCGCGCCCATCGCGATGATGTCGCGCACGATGCCGCCGACGCCGGTCGCGGCGCCCTGGTAGGGCTCCACGTACGACGGGTGGTTGTGCGACTCCACCTTGAAGGTCACGGCGTAGCCCTGGCCGACGTCGACGACGCCGGCGTTCTCGCCGATGCCGACCAGCAGGGCGTCGGACCGGGGAGCCTTCTCACCGAACTGGCGGAGGTGGACCTTGGAGGACTTGTACGAGCAGTGCTCGGACCACATGACCGAGTACATGGCGAGCTCGGCGCCGGTCGGGCGGCGGCCGAGGATCTCGACGACCCGCTCGTACTCGTCCTTCTTCAGCCCGAGCTCGGCCCAGGGCAGCTCGACGTCGGGGGTCGCGGCCGCGTTCTCGACCGTGTCCAGAGGCGTCCTGCTCATGCGTTGACCAGCTTCTTGAGGATCGAGGTGAAGAAGGGCAGGCCGTCGGTGCGGCCGGTGCCGATGAGCGATTCGACGGCGTGCTCGGGGTGCGGCATCAGGCCGACCACGTTGCCGGCCTCGTTGGTGATGCCGGCGATGTCGCGCAGCGAGCCGTTCGGGTTGAAGTCCACGTAACGGAAGACGACCCGGCCCTCGGCCTCCAGCATGTCGAGGGTGCGCTCGTCGGCGACGTACCGCCCGTCCATGTTCTTCAGCGGAATACGGATCTCCTGGCCGGCGGTGTAATCGCTGGTCCAGGCGGTTTCCGCGTTCTCCACGCGCAGCTTCTGGTCGCGGCAGATGAAGTGCAGGTGGTCGTTGCCGAGCATCCCGCCGGGCAGCAGATGCGCCTCGGTGAGGATCTGGAAGCCGTTGCAGATGCCGAGGACCGGCAGTCCGGCCTTCGCCTGCTCGATGACGGTCTCCATCACCGGCGAGAAGCGGGAGATGGCCCCGGCGCGCAGATAGTCGCCGTAGGAGAATCCGCCGGGCAGCACGACGGCGTCGACCTGCTTCAGGTCCTTGTCCTTGTGCCAGAGGGCGACGGGTTCGGCGCCGGCGAGTCGGATCGCGCGCTGCGTGTCCCGGTCGTCGAGGCTGCCCGGGAAAGTGACGACGCCAATACGAGCGGTCACTTCGCGGCCTCCGCGACTTCCTCCACCTTGACGGTGAAGTCCTCGATCACGGTGTTGGCGAGGAAGGATTCCGCGAGCTCGTGGATGCGGGCGAGCGCGGCCTCGTCGACCGGCCCGTCAACTTCCAGTTCGAATCGCTTTCCCTGACGTACGTCGGAGATCCCGTCGAAACCCAGCCGCGGCAGTGCGCGCTGCACCGCCTGGCCCTGGGGGTCGAGGATCTCCGGCTTGAGCATGACGTCGACTACGACGCGTGCCACTGGCACTCCCGGTGTGTGGTGCTGAGCAGGTTCCTTCAGACTACCTGCACAAAATTTCTACGCGGGTAGAGTTGTAGGAAGCTACGGAGTGATCGTCACGATCCGGCATCGGAGGCGGGCGTTCACGAAAAGTTCCGGGAAAGATCCAGGATCCGCACGCGATGGCTATTGCGCCGGGACACGCGGAGAGATTTAGTCGGGCTTCACATTGCTTTGCCAAGCACTGTACAAATGAATTGGCAATAGCTGATACTTTCCCCGATAACTGGCGGACAGCCGACATCTCCGTGGCATCTCCCGACGCCCTGGCGCGTCATCACAGAGGTGCCGCACGAAGGGACCGATATTCGTGGCGCAGCGTGTCGTGGTCACTCTCTTTGACGACATCGACGGCTCGGAAGCGGCGGAAACGATCGCCTTCGGACTCGACGGCAAGTCGTATGAGATCGACCTGAACGAAACCAATGCCAAGAAACTGCGTAAGGCGCTCGCGCCCTACGTGGAGGCCGGCCGCAAGCGGTCGAGGTCCGGCAAGGCCTACCGGCAGACGGAGATCGCCCCCGACCCGGCGGCCGTCCGCGCCTGGGCCCAGGCGAACAAGATGGAGGTGCCCGCGCGGGGCCGGATCCCGAAGAAGGTCTACGAGGCGTTCGCCGCGGCTCAGTGAGCCCGCCCGTCGGCCGCGGCCGACGGCCGCTCACCCGCCCCTCGGAACAACCGACTTGCACAGCACCCCAGGTGATCAGCTAGAGTCTGGAGCACGCCGAGGGGCAAGGCCGAAAAGCCCGGCCCACGGAGTACATGCGGGTGTAGTTCAGTAGTAGAACATCCCCCTTCCAGGGGGAAGGCGCAGTGTGCGATTCCTGTCACCCGCTCTGCATCGCCGGACCTACCACTCCTGTGGATCAGGTAGGCTGGTGCTCGCGCCGATCGGTGAAAGCCGGTCGGAGGCAATGCGGACGTAGCTCAGTTGGTAGAGCGCAACCTTGCCAAGGTTGAGGTCGCGAGTTCGAGCCTCGTCGTCCGCTCCATCGTGAAGGCCCCGGTCATCGACCGGGGCCTTCGGCGTGTGGCCCTTCCCCTCTGACATTTGTCATGGCGAGTGATGACACCGCGCACTGCAACCCCGCCATGACCGCCGGGATGCTGAGGTCATGGACACGAACGAACACGAGCACGTGATTGAGGTCACCGACCTTCGGCGTGTGTACGGGGGCGGGTTCGAAGCTGTGCGCGGGATCACGTTCCACGTGAAACGTGGGGAGATCTTCGCGCTGCTGGGCACCAACGGGGCGGGCAAGACGTCCACCGTCGAAGTGCTGGAAGGACTCGCGGCACCCGCCGCGGGACGCGTCCGGGTACTGGGCAGCGATCCCCGCACCGAGCGCTCGGTGGTGCGGCCCCGGACCGGGGTGATGCTCCAGGAAGGCGGGTTTCCGTCGGAACTGACCGTCGCGGAGACCGTGCGCATGTGGGCGGGCTGCACGAGCGGCGCACGGCCGGTGGACGAGGCGCTGGACCTCGTCGGACTCGGGCCGCGCTCCCGGGTGCGGGTCAAGCAGCTGTCCGGCGGCGAACGGCGCCGACTGGACCTGGCGCTGGCACTGCTCGGCGACCCCGAGGTGCTGTTCCTGGACGAGCCGACGACCGGTCTCGACGCCGAAGGGCGCCGCGACACCTGGGAGTTGGTCCGCAGACTGCAGGAAACGGGTACGTCCGTGCTGCTCACCACGCACTACCTGGAGGAGGCCGAGGTCCTCGCCGACCGGCTGGCCATCCTGCACCAGGGGCGGATCGCGGCCACCGGGACACCGGCCGAGGTGACGGCGTCGCAGCCGGCCAGGATCTCCTTCGAGCTGCCCGCGGGCTACTTCCTCGGAGATCTGCCGGCACTGGGGGAACTGGGCGTCGTCGGGCACGAGCAGGCCGGCCGGACCGTGCGGCTGCGCACCTACGAGGTGCAGCGGGCCGCCACCGAACTGCTGGTGTGGGCCCGCGACAACGGTGTCGAGCTGCACGGGCTGGACGTGCGGTCGGCCTCGCTGGAGGAGGCGTTCCTCCGGATCGCCGGACGGAACGCGGCCGACGCGGCCGAGAAGACGGAGGTGGCGGCATGACGACGACCGTGACGGCCCGGATGAGCGCGCTGGCGCGCGCCGAACTGACCCTGCTGGGGCGCAGCCGCGCCACCATCGTCACCGCGGTGCTCGTACCGCTGCTGCTGCCGCTCAGCGTGCGGCCCGCGCTCGACGGAATGGACCTGGCGGACGCCGGGCTCACGGTCGGCACCGTGATCCTGCCCGCGGCCGTCGGCTTCTCCCTTCTCTTCGCGGTCTACGCCTCCCTCACCAGCGCCTATGTCGTCCGCCGCGAGGAACTCGTGCTCAAGCGGCTGCGCACCGGCGAGCTGCACGACCGGGAGATCCTGGTCGCCACCGCGCTGCCCGCGACGGCGATCGGGCTCACGCAGTGCGTGGTGTTCGCGGTCGGCGGCGCGGTCCTGCTGGACCTCGGGGCACCGCGCGCGGCCCACCTCGCCGTCCTCGGGGTGCTGTTGGGGCTCGTGCTGTGCGCGGCGCTGGCCGCGGTGACGGCCGCGTTCACCAGGACCGCCGAGAGCGCCCAGGTGACGAGCCTGCCGCTGCTGTTCGTCTCGATGCTCGGCTCGGGCGTGACCATCCCGCTGGAGGTGCTTCCCGACCGGGTGGCCTCCGTCTGCGAACTGCTGCCGCTCACTCCCGCCATCACGCTGGTGCGCGGCGCCTGGACCGGCGACCTGTCCGGTTACGAGGCGCTGGGCGCCGTGACGACGGCGCTGGCCTGGATCGTGCTCGCGGTGTTTGCTGTACGGCGGTGGTTCCGCTGGGAACCTCGGCGCTGACCAGGCCGACGAACACGCCGACGAACACGGGGAGCGGGCATTGCGCGAGCCGGGCACATGGTGGCGGGGCAAGAGCACGCCCGCGAAGATCGAGACGTACACCCGGTGGTCGTTCCACTTCTTCGCGGTGATCGAGTTCCTCACGGCAGGGCTCCCGGCCGTGGGGGAGCTCGGGCCGCGGCTGGGCGGACTGCTGCTTCTGATGGTGGGCGTGCACGCCGTGCTCAGCGCGGTGACCGCCTCGCGGGCACTGGACTGGACCCGCGGCACCCGCGCGCGGCCCGTGCGGCTGATCTGGGCGTTCACCGCGGTCACCGCGGGGTTCGCCGTCACCGCCCTGGCGGTCTCGGCGGCCGCCCCGGACCGCGAGGACGTCCGATCCGCCGCGGGCTCGGTCTTCGCCGTCGTCGTGATCTTCGGGGCCGGGATCCTTTCGCTGGCGGAACGCGACCGCCGGCGGGTGCTCGCGGTCGTCGGCGGCTTCTCGGTGGGTGCCGGGCTGGTGTCGCTCGCGCTGGGCGCTCCCGTGACGACCGCCCTGGTCATCGCGCTCGTCATCCTGCTCGGCGCTTCGTTCCTCTCCTTCACCTCCGTCTTCTCCGTCTGGCTGCTCGACGCCGTCTACGAACTCGACGCGGCCCGCGAGACCCGGGCCCGGCTCGCGGTGGCGGAGGAGCGGCTGCGGTTCGGGCGGGATCTGCACGACGTACTGGGGCGCAACCTCGCCGTGATCGCGCTCAAGAGCGAGCTGGCCGTGCAGTTGGCGCGACGGGAGCGGCCCGAGGCGGTGGAGCAGATGATCGAGGTGCAGCGGATCGCGCAGGAGTCGCAGCGGGAGGTGCGGGATGTCGTACGCGGGTATCGGGAGGTCGACCTCGGCGCGGAACTCGCCGGTGCGCAAGGCGTTCTGACGGCCGCGGGCATCGCCTGCGAAGTCACCGGTGAGGTGTCCGGGCTGCCGGGGGAGGTGCAGTCGGCCCTCGGCTGGGTGGTCCGGGAGGCCACGACGAACGTGCTGCGGCACGGAGACGCGGGACGGTGTGCGGTGGGGCTACGGGTACGGGAGGGGAACGTGGTGCTCACGGTGGAGAACGACGGCGTCCTCGACACAGCGGCCGACCGCGCCGACGGGCCGGGCCGGGACAGCGCGAGCGCCGCCGTCTCTCGCGGCGGGGGATCGGGACTGACCGGACTGCGGGAGCGGCTGACCGCCGTCGGCGGGACGCTGGCCGCGGGACCGGTCGGCGGCGGAGTGTTCCGGCTGGTGGCGGAGGTGCCCTGCGCGGTGGCCGGCAGCGGTGCGGCGTCATGACGGTACGTGTGCTGCTCGCCGACGACGAGCATCTGATCAGGGGCGCGCTCGCCGCGCTGCTCTCCCTGGAGGAGGACCTCGTGGTCGTCGCCGAGGCGGCCACCGGTCCGGAGGCGCTGGCGATGGCCCGGGCCCACGCACCCGATGTGGCGGTGCTCGACCTCCAGATGCCCGGCGCCGACGGTGTGAAGGTCGCCACATCGCTGCGGTCCGAACTCCCCGGTTGCCGGGCCCTGATCGTCACCAGTCATGGGCGGCCGGGTCATCTGAAGCGGGCTCTCGCGGCCGGTGTGCGGGGGTTCGTCCCGAAGACGGTGAGCGCCCAGCGGCTCGCGGAGATCATCCGCACGGTGCATGCGGGAAACCGTTACGTGGACCCCGAGTTGGCCGCCGACGCGATCTCCGCCGGGGACTCGCCGCTGACCTCGCGGGAGACCGAGGTGCTGGAGCTGGCCGCCGACGGGGCGCCCGTCGCGGAGATCGCGCGGCGGGCCGCGCTGTCCCAGGGGACGGTGCGGAACTATCTGTCCTCGGCCGTGTCGAAGCTCGGGGCGGAGAACCGTCATGCGGCGGTACGGCTCGCCCGCGAGCGAGGTTGGGTATAGTTGCTCTCGCGCCACGGCGCACTGCGGACGTAGCTCAGTTGGTAGAGCGCAACCTTGCCAAGGTTGAGGTCGCGAGTTCGAGCCTCGTCGTCCGCTCGGAAGAAAAGCCCCCCGGTCTCCACCGGGGGGCTTTTTCGTCGGGTCAGGTCCAGCTCGTGCCCGTGAGGCGCTCGTACGCCTCCAGGTACTTGGCCCGTGTCGACTCCACGACCTCGACCGGCAGCGCGGGCGGCGGCTGCTCACCGCGGCGGTCCCAGCCGGACGCCGGGGACGTCAGCCAGTCACGGACGAACTGCTTGTCGTACGACGGCTGCGCGCGCCCGGGCTGCCACTGGTCGGTCGGCCAGAAGCGGGAGGAGTCCGGGGTGAGGACCTCGTCGGCCAGGACGAGGGTGTCGCCGTCGAAGCCGAACTCGAACTTGGTGTCGGCGAGGACGATGCCCCGGTCGCGGGCGATGTCGCGGGCGCGCGAGTAGACGGCGAGGGTGGTCTGGCGCAGTCGGGCGGCCGTGTCGGCGCCGACCTGGCGGGCGACCTCCTCGTAGGAGACGTTCTCGTCGTGCTCGCCGACCTCGGCCTTGGTGGCGGGGGTGAAGATCGGGGCGGGCAGTTCGGAGCCGTCGACCAGGCCCTCGGGGAGGGCGAGGCCGCAGACCGTACGGGACTCCTGGTACTCGGCGAGGCCGGAACCGGTCAGGTAACCGCGCGCCACGCACTCCACGGGCACCATCCGCAGGGACTTGCAGATCAAGGTGCGGCCGGCCCAGTCGGCGGGGGCGTGCTCCGGGAGCTCGGTGCTCAGGACGTGGTTGGGGGCGAGGTCGGCGAGCTGCTCGAACCACCACAGGGAGAGCCGGGTCAGGACGCGGCCCTTGTCGGGGATCTCGGTCGGCAGCACCCAGTCGTAGGCGGAGATCCGGTCACTCGCGACCATCACGAGGTCGCCCGCCTCGTTCCGGTACAGGTCGCGCACCTTGCCGGTGTGCAGATGCACCAGACCCGGAACCTGAAGCGGCTCGGGCTTTTCGACGAATCCGGACACGGTTCCTCCCCGTGGTTCTGTCCAACTGGGTCGATTCTCCCGTATGCCGGATTGGGTGGAGACATCGGGTGGCGATGGGGGTCGCGGTGCTGGTCGCGCTCGCCGACCGGGGGTGCGGGCGCGGGCGGTCCGGCCCCGGACGGGCGGGGTCAGCCGTGTTTGCAGATGCGGTCCAGGAGGTTGGCCGTGGCGCGCTGGATGCGGGGGTCCACATGGCCGGGACGGTCCAGCGCCGGTGACCAGGCGAAGGTTCCGGCCGCGAAGACCAGGGCGCCGGAGGGGGCCCGGTACAGGGACGTCTCCTGGTGGCGGAGCACACCCTCGCCGTCCGTGTACGGCGAGTGGGCGAGCAGGACGCGCTCGTCGTGGTCGGGGAGCGGGGTGCGCGGGAAGTAACGATCAGCCTCACCCGCGACCATGCCCGCGATCTCGTCGCCCTCGTGCGCTCCGGTCGCCTCCCACAGCCAGTGGTCGGCATTGCGCACGATCAGCGGGTGCGGCTCGGGGACACGGCCGACGTACTGAATGCCGATCAGCTGCTGCTCGGGCCGGTCGATCTCACGCCACAGCGACGGACGGCCAGGGCCCTTGCGCTTGCGGCAGGTCAGGAGCCGGTCCGGGGTGCCGGACGGTGACGTGCCCAGCTCCACCTGCCAGTACATGGAGTTGGAGGACAGGAAGACGAGGGACGTGCCGTGCTCGCGGGCGAGCTCCACGGTGCGGCGCATGCTCGTCGACCAGTACTCGTCGTGGCCGGGGAAGACCAGTCCTCGGTAGCGAGTGGGGTCGATGCGGCCCGCGTGCAGATCGCGCGCGTCGGCGTAGGCGAGGTCGTAGCCGTAGCGCTCGGCCCAGCGGATGAAGTCGTAGGCGTGGCCGACGTGCAGGGGCAGGCCGGCACCCGCGTACGGCCGGTCGAAGGAGACCGTGCTCGCGGCGTCGGCCTCACCGAGCAGACGGCCCCGCTCGTCCCACGCGTGGTACAGGCTGGCGCCGGTGCGGCCGTCCTCCGGGTAGAGGTTGTAGGCCTGCCAGGTGATGTCCGGGAGCAGCAGGAGCAGGTCGGCCGGGTGGTGGTGGCGGACGGTGAAGGGGACGTGCGAGCGGTAGCCGTCGGCGGTGGTCAGGACGGCGACGTACGCGCCGGCGGTCCAGTGCGCGGGGATCGACAGCCGCCACGACAGCCACCAGTGGTGGCAGGAGACCGTGCGGTCGGCGGTGAGCGGCGGGGGCTGGACGATGCCCGACAGCCGGGGGCTGGTGGTGATCTTGGCGGCGCCGTCACCGCCGTAGTGGCCGATGCGGTAGACGTCGACGCCGAACTCCTGCGGCGGGTCTACGGTGACGTGGAAGTCGACGGCCTCGCCGGGGGCGACCGCGCCGGTGGACGTGAAGCCCTTGATCTGGCGGCGCACGTCGTCCGCGGCGCGGGGACCGCCGGCGGCGGGGCGCGGGCCGGGGACCCGGGGGGCGCCGGTCCCGGTGATCGGGGGGTGCAGGCCCGGCGCCGGGTCCACGTACCACGGGACCACCTGGCCGGTGTCGTCGAAATAGGTCTCGCTGCCGCGCAGCCAGGGAACCGGGCCCTGGCCGAAGGGATCCGTGACGGCGTGCGCCAGTGCCCCGGACTCCCAGCGGCGGATCTGCTCCGACCCCATGGTCCTTCCCCTCCCTCGAGCCCCGTTCGTGTGGTGCGGGTGGTGGCGGGTGCGCAGTTGTCCTTCATGTCGCGCGCGGTTGTCTTATGTCGCGCGCGCTTGCCATGTGCGCGTTCCGTTCCCAGCACATCACATTGCGCACCGACTCCGTCACTATTCGTTTCGAATTGACCGAAAGCGGAAGTGCGGGCTCCGTCTCGGATGCCGGGCACCGGGCCGTGCCGGCGTTCCGCATCGGCCTCCGGATCGGCCTCCCCAGCGGCTTCCCGCCGGAGGTCAGACGAGCCGTACCGGCTTCTCCGGACGTATGCCGACCTCGGCCAGCCATGTGCGCAGCGGCGCCGGATCGCCGTCCTCTATGAGGCTGAGGACTCTGGGGGTCAGGTCGGTGGCCCGTTCGCCGTTGACCAGAAGTGACGGGCCGTCGAGCCAGTCGAGGGCGGGGGTGGCGCCGACGGTGTCGATCGCGGCGCAGCACACCATCGCGGTCACATGGTCGGCCAGCAGTTCGCGGGGGGTGCGTGGGGGCTGGAGCGGGAAGAGGGGGAGCGCTCCGCCGTCCCAGAAGGGGATGTCGGGGGCCGGGGCGGCCGGTGGGGCGGCCGGGTGGGATGCGCCGGAGGCCTCCTCCTCGCGGGCCATCTCCGCGCTCAGTCCGTCGGCGAGGGCGGCGCAGCGGGGGTCCTGCGGTGGCGGGTTGTCGAGATCGTCGTCGCCGAGAGCGCCTTCGCCGAGATCCCCGTCGCCGAGATCCCCGTCGAAGGGGGTGGGCGAGTGGGGGGCGGGGGGCGGACCGGGCGGGTCGGGGGGCTCCGGGGGCGGGTGCGGGTCCGACTCGGAGGCCGGGCGCGTGCCTGTCGGCTCCGGTGTCCGGTGCGGGCCTGGCTCAAGGGTCCGGCCGGGGTCGGAGGCGGGCGGTGCCGGGGACGCTGCCGGGCCGGTCGCCGGGGGCGTGAGGCTCGATGCGAGGGCCGGGGGCGTGAGGTCCGGTGCGGGGGCCGGGTCCGATGGTGGTGTCGGACCGTCCGGTGCGGGGGCCGGGTCCGACAGGTGGTCCAGGACGCGGGAGAGGGTCGGGCCGCCGTCGGCGCCACGGGTCGCACGGCGGACGCCGAGGGTGTCCAGGACGCGGTGCAGACGGGCGGCGTCGGTGCGCCACTTGCGGTCGACGACCTCGTCCGGATACTCCTGCCAGTCCACCGGCGACCAGGTGGGGCCGGACTCGGCCGGACCGCCGTGGAAGAGACGGGCGGCGAGCAGCGAGGTGGCCTCGTCGATCGAACCGGGCTCCTCGAGCAGATCGCAGGCGGGGCGCTCGCCCAGACGGGAGGCGAACCCCTCGGCCAGGCGGTCGCGCCGGGAGAGCTCGGTCAGGGCCGCGACGACACCCGCGTCCAGCCGGGAGGGCCAGCGGCCCATGCGCCAGGCGGGCAGCGCGACCCGGGTGAGCAGGCGGTCCCAGCCCGCGTACGCCAGTCCCACCTGTTCCTGGGCGACGATCCGCAGGCCGTAATCCACAGCCTGTGCACGCTCGGCGGCGGCAGCGGCGACGCCCCGCTCCATCTGGGCCGCGTGCTCCCGGCAGCCGTGCAGCAGCAGACGGGCCAGCCAGCCGACGCCCGCGCAGACCGTACGGACGACGGGGCGCCGCCCGGTGGTGGAGACGGCGGCCACCGCCGCGTCCAGTCCCCGGACGAAGCGCCGGGCCGCGGCTATGTCGGGGTGTGCGGAGGGTCCGGTGCCGGCGACGACCGGGGCGAGGACGGCGCGCAGTTCGCCGACGCGCATCCACCACAGGAACGGGGAGCCGATGACGAGGACGGGCGCGGCGGCCGCGCGGCTCCGGGTGCGGCGTCCCAGGAAGGACGCCGCGTCGGTCCGTGCGGACGAGCGCGGCGGGCCGTGGGCCGGATGGGTGCGGTCCTCCAGCCAGCTGTCGCAGTCCGGGGTGAGGGCTATCGCGGACGGGGCGGGGACGTCGAGCCGGTCGGCGAGGTCACGCACCAGCCGGTACAGGTCCGGGGCCGCGGCCTCGGTGATCGGGACCGTGGGACTGACGGCGGGGCGGGACCGGGCGACTATCAGCGCGAAGCCCGCGGCGGCCGGCAGCACGAGAAGCGCGAGCACGCCCACCGTCCAGCGGGCGATGTCCCAGCCCAGGCCGACGAGATGGCCCGTGGAACCGCCCGCCAGCAGGACCACGGCGACGGCCGCGGGCAGCACGGCGACGGCCACCGCACGGCCGCGGATCCGCAGCACGGCCAGCGCACGGGCCCTCGCGGCCTGCGCTCCCACCTCCACACCCATGCCGGTCACGACCGGACCTCACCCCCTCCCGTGCTGGCTCTCCTGGCGTTGCTCACTCCCCCACTGTGGCACCCGCCACTGACATCGCAATGCCGGTGGGCCAAGTGCCGGAATGCTTGCGCCGCACCCTAGTTGGGGCCCCGGCCCCCGTCAGCCGGATAGGCCATCGGTCACTCGATGGAATGGCTCTGGGGAAAGGTGTATGACCCAGGGCAAGGATCAGGCCCCGGATTCCAGAGGTCTCCGGGGCCTGCGAAGTGCCTGGTCAGGCGGTCGATCGTCGAAGCAGGGGGCGTTACGCGCCCGCCGCCTTCGCCGCGATGTCCGTACGGTGCTGGGAGCCATCAAGACCAATGCGGGCGACCGCCCGATAGGCCCTGTCCCGGGCTTCGACGAGGTCCGCGCCGGTCGCTGTGACGGACAGCACACGACCACCCGCGCTGACGACGGAGCCGCCGTTGCGCCCGGTGCCGGCGTGCAGGACGTACGCGTGCGGGGCGTCCTGTGCGGCCACCTCGTCCAGACCGGTGATCGGGTCGCCGGTGCGCGGTGTGCCGGGGTAGTTGTGCGAGGCGATGACGACGGTGACGGCCGCGTCGCCGCTCCAGCGCAGGGGCTCCAGATCGGCGAGCGTGCCGTTCGCGGCGCCGAGCAGGACACCCGCCAGCGGGGTCTTCAGCCGGGCGAGGACCACCTGGGTCTCGGGGTCGCCGAAACGGGCGTTGAACTCGATGACCCGTACGCCCCGGCCGGTGATGGCCAGACCGGCGTACAGAAGGCCGGAGAACGGGGTACCGCGGCGCCGCATCTCGTCGACGGTCGGCTGAAGGACCGTCTCCATGACCTCGTCGACCAGCTTCGGGTCCGCCCACGGCAGCGGGGAGTACGCGCCCATGCCACCGGTGTTGGGGCCCTCGTCGCCGTCCAGGGCGCGCTTGAAGTCCTGGGCGGGCTGGAGCGGTACGACGGTCTCGCCGTCGGTGACGGCGAAGAGGGACACCTCCGGGCCGTCGAGGAACTCCTCGATGACGACGCGCTCGCAGGCGGCCGCGTGCGCCTTGGCCGCGGCCAGGTCGGAGGTCACGACGACGCCCTTGCCGGCGGCCAGGCCGTCGTCCTTGACGACGTACGGCGGGCCGAAGGCGTCGAGCGCCTCGTCGACCTCGGCTTCGGTGGTGCACACGTAGGAGCGGGCGGTGGGCACTCCGGCCGCCGCCATGACGTCCTTGGCGAAGGCCTTGGACCCCTCCAGCTGCGCGGCCTCCCGGGACGGGCCGAACACGGGGATGCCCGCCTCGCGGACGGCGTCGGCGACACCCGCGACGAGCGGGGCCTCCGGACCGACGACCACCAGTTCGGCGCCGAGCCGAACGGCCAGCGCGGACACGGCCGCGCCGTCGAGCGCGTCGACCGGGTGCAGCTCGGCGACCTCGGCGATGCCGGCGTTGCCGGGGGCGCAGTACAGCGCGGTGACGTCGGGGTCGAGGGACAGGGAGCGGCACAGGGCGTGTTCGCGGGCGCCGCTGCCGATGACGAGGACCTTCACGGGGGTCAGCCTAACGGCAGGTGGGGCACTGCCCTTGTGCGGGCTTCCGAAGCGACGGGGGCCGGTCGCTCGTCCGTTCCTCCAAGACGGCCCTGTGTGCGTCCACGTCGGCCGGCCGGCCGTTGCGCCGGGACGGCGCGTCGACGGGCGTTGTTCGTATACGTACGGGACGGCCGGCCGTTGCCGTCGGAGTGGGCCCCTGTCGCCGTCGTGGCGGCCGCCGTTGCCCCGGGGCGGGCCGCTGTCGGTCCGAGCCGCCCACCGCGGGGTCGGGAAGCCTCGCCGGGAAGCCTCGCCGGGAGGTCATCTGTTCGTCCGGGACGGGCCGCCGTTCCGGACCGGCCCGCGCTAGTGCCGCGGCACTAGTCGTTGGAGATCTCCTCCACGACCGTCGCGCCCAGCTCCCGCACGATCAGCTCCTGGCCGGACAGGGCCGACTCGTCGAGGTCGGGGTCGTCGTCCTCGGGGATGTCGTCCTCGATGGAGACCGGTGGCGGCTCCGGAATGTCGGCCGGCGGGGCGGCGGGAGCCGACGCGCGGGCCGACGGGGACGAGGCCGCGGACGCCGCCGACTGCGAGGCCGCGGGTCGCTGCGGGGCCGCGCCCGCGGCGCTTCCGCCGCCGTAACCACCGGCGGGCTGGCCGCCGTAACCGCCCGTGGCGCCACCGCCGTGACCGCCGGAGCCGGAGCCCCCCGGTCCGCCGGCGAAACCACCGGGCGCACCGCCGCCCGGGCCGCCCGGGGGCGGCGGGGCCGAGCCGCCGGACGGGTCGACGACCGCCTCGATCTTCCAGTGCACGTTGAACTGCTCGGTCAGCGCCTGGCGCAGCACGTCCTCGCTGCCGCTGCTCACGAAGTTGTCGCGGGCGCCGACGTTGACGAAGCCGAGTTGGAGGGTGGTGCCGTCGAAACCGACGACCTGGGCGTTCTGGCTGAGCAGGATCCAGGTGAACCGGCGGCGGTTCTTCACCGCCTCCAGGATGTTGGGCCAGAGTGCGCGCGGGTCGAGTCCACCGCCCGGCGACGGCGGCGCGGGAGCCGTGGTGGCGGGCGGCGGTGAGGCGGGGACGGAAGGCGCGGGGGGCGCGCCGGGAGCGGTGGGCCCGGGGGGCGGCGCGGATCGGCCGCCGCCCGCGGGAGCCGCGGTGGGCCAGCCGCCGGGGCGTCGCGCGGCACCGCCCGCGAGGGCGGCGGTGGGCCAGGCGCCGGGCGCCGGGGCGGCGGGGGCGGAAGCGGAGTCCGGTGCCGGGGCGGCGGCCGGAGTGGGCGGCGAGGGGTGGGCCGTCTCGCCGACGGCGGGAGCGGGAGCGGGTCCGGAACCAGGTCCGGGTCCGGGTCCGGGTCCGGTGGGCAGGTCCTGGCCGGTCGGAGCGCCCTGCGGCGTGGTGGCGCGCTGGTCCCCGGGCACGACCGGCCCGCCCGGAACGCCGCTCTCGGCCGCGCCCTGCCGCGGAGCGGCGGACGGGACACCGGTCGCCGGGTCCGAGGGGGCCGGCGATCCCTGCGTACCCCGCACGGCTGCGCGCGCGGCGGCGACCCCGCCGCCCGGCATGACCGCCGCACCGGCGGCTCCCCCGTGCGTCTCGGGTCCGGGCACGTACGCCATGGCGGGCGTACCGGCGCCCGCCGAGAAGTTCACCCCGCGCTCCAGGCGGTCGAGGCGGGCCATCAGCGACCGCTCGTCCCCG
This sequence comes from Streptomyces cadmiisoli, assembly GCF_003261055.1. Lineage (NCBI taxonomy): Bacteria > Bacillati > Actinomycetota > Actinomycetes > Kitasatosporales > Streptomycetaceae > Streptomyces > Streptomyces cadmiisoli. The sequence continues at coordinate 4,789,106 of NZ_CP030073.1, read as the reverse complement.
TACGCCGCGGGCAGCAGCACGCGCGCGCAGATCAGCTCCAGCTGGAGGCGCGGCGAGGTGGCGCCGCGCATCTCGGTCAGCCCGTCGTTGACCAGGTCGGCCGCACGGCTCAGCTCCGCCGGCCCGAAGGTGCCCGCCTGCGCCAGCATGCGCTCCAGCACGTCGGCCGGGGCGTCGATCAGTCCCTTGTCGACCGCGTCCGGGACGGCGGCGAGGATCACCAGGTCCCGCAGCCGCTCCAGCAGGTCGGCGACGAACCGCCGGGGATCGTTGCCCCCTTCGATCACGCGGTCCACGACCTCGAAGGCGGCTGCTCCGTCACCGGTCGCGAAGGCCTCGACGACGGAGTCGAGCAGCGAACCCTCGGTGTACCCGAGCAGCGAGGTGGCCATGGCGTACGTCACACCGTCCGAACCGGCGCCCGCGAGCAGCTGGTCCATGACGGACATCGAGTCACGCACGGACCCGGCCCCGGACCGCACGACGAGCGGCAGCACGCCGTCCTCGACGGGGATGTCCTCCTGCCGGCACACCTCGCCGAGGTAGTCCCGGAGGGTGCCGGGGGGCACCAGACGGAAGGGGTAGTGGTGGGTCCGCGACCGGATCGTGCCGATGACCTTCTCGGGCTCGGTCGTGGCGAAGATGAACTTGAGGTGCTCCGGCGGCTCCTCGACGACCTTGAGCAGGGCGTTGAAACCGGCCGACGTGACCATGTGGGCCTCGTCGATGATGTAGATCTTGTACCGGCTGCGGGCGGGCCCGAAGAAGGCCTTCTCCCGCAGGTCACGGGCGTCGTCCACACCGCCGTGCGAAGCCGCGTCGATCTCGATGACGTCGATCGAGCCGGGCCCGTTGCGTGCGAGGTCCCGGCAGGAGTCGCACTCCCCGCACGGGGTGGGGGTGGGGCCCTGCTCGCAGTTCAGACAGCGGGCGAGGATGCGGGCGCTGGTCGTCTTGCCGCAGCCGCGCGGACCGCTGAACAGGTACGCGTGATTGACCCGGTTGTTCCGCAGCGCCTGCTGCAACGGGTCGGTGACATGCTCCTGCCCGATGACCTCGGCGAACGACTCCGGGCGATAGCGGCGGTACAACGCGAGAGACGACACGCATACGAGGTTATAGGCGCCCACCGACAACCGGTCCCGCCCCGGAAAGCGGCCCGAGCGCGGGTGGCGGCACCGGCGGCGGACCGATCCCGCACCGGGGACGCGGTGGGGCGGGGCGGGCGGGGTGGGGCCGGGCGGGAAACGCAAGCGCCCCCCACGCACCCGCCAGAGCCGACCTACCCTTGCTGCCTTCCGGCCCTGGGGGAGTTCAGTCAGATAGCGCCGCGTGAGGGGCTTCGCACAGCCTACCTGATGCCGGCCTGCGGGAACGAGTTCGCGAGCACTCCTCTCGGTCATGTAATGTTTCCGGCGGAGGATTCGCCTAGAGGCCTAGGGCGCACGCTTGGAAAGCGTGTTGGGGGCAACCCCTCACGAGTTCGAATCTCGTATCCTCCGCCATAGTGGCCCTGATCTGCGACAACGCGGATCAGGGCCTCTTTGCTTCTCACTGCGGCTCCGCAACCCGGCGGAGCTAGGCGAGACGCTTCGGTAACTCGGACTCGTCTAGCTCCCTGTCACGAGGAGCCAGAGAGTGACCGCAGCACGGAACCCACTGCGCGCACAGCAGCGCGTCAGGAGCGCCGACACAGCACGATCGAGCGAGAGCACACGCACGCTCTCAGCGGCGCCTGTGCGCAGCGTCAGGAGCGCTGAGGACGTACGTCTCGCAACGATCGCAGAGCTTGAGCTACACCTCTCGACCACGACGAACAAGCACGGTCGCCCCTTCCAGCGGCGCACGGTCAACGCGTACAAGTACGCGGCAACACAGCTCCACCACTGGCTGACCCGATCTCCGCAGATCAACACGGTGGGTGTGGGAGTGCAGTCGTTCACCGACGTGGACACCGCCACGCTGAACCGCTACTTCCGCTGGTACTACACGGAGCACGACGTGCCCAAGAGCCAGGACGGGAAAGGCGGATACACAGGCGGGACCAGCACGACGCAACGCAACCTCCGGGCGCTCTTCCTCTACCTGGCCGAGGAGTACGACCACCCGAACCCGTACGACGACCCCAAGCTCCAGCGCTACGCCACGCCTCCGATGGGCAAGCCCAAGACACTGTCCGAGGAGTTCATCACTGACTGCCTCGCAGCCACGGGCAACGGCTCACCCAAGGTCCGAGACTTCGAGACGGTGAGGAACCACGCGATCCTTCGCACCTTGACTGAGGGCCTGCGCTCGGACGAGTTGCTGAACCTTCGAACCAACGACCTGGATCTCCCGAACGGCACCCTGGTCGTCGTCCCGATCAAGATGGACAGGAACTCTCTGGACGGCCGCGTCATCCCGCTCCAGCCCAAGACGGTCAAGGCACTGACCCGCTATCTCCGCGTGCGAGCACTGCACCGCATGGCCAACCCGAACTCACCCGATCACGTCGAGTGGCTGTGGCTGGGCACGCGCAACCGTGGAGAGCTGGGCTACCAGGGTCTTCACCGTCTCGTGAAGAAGATCGCCACGGCAGCGGGCTACGACCCGGCGCACGTCTCGCCCCACTCCTTCTGTCACACCTGGGCCGACGACCTCAAGGCGGCGGGAGTCTCGGGCGAGCACATCATGGCCGTGCGCGGGTGGAAGTCTCCCGCGATGCTCCGACGCTACGGCGCGGACATGGCCTCACGCCGAGCGGTAGACGCGGTGCACGCCCTGGGCGACAGGTACTGACCATGTTCCACACCGCCCCGTCAGTCGTCGGCTCGCCCGCCTCGCCTACGGCGCTGCTGCTACTCGTCGCCCTTCACGAACGAGCCTTGACCCAGGATCGTGTACAGCCGCCCCTCTGCCCTGACCTCACTGTTTCGCTTGGGGTTGGTGGCTGCCGAGGCGAAAACGCGAAAGTGCCTTCCTGACCTGGAACGATGAACCTTGCTGAGGGGTTCTGTCGGTCCAGGCGGAGGGCACTTTCTACGTGCAGGGTATCGGGTTGCGTCCCAAGATCTATGTCAGTGCCGATGGTTCGGGGGTGGTCGGTCGTGCCGGGACACGGTTGCTGGCGGATCTTGCCGATGCCACGGGGCTGACCGCCGCGTACTCCACCGCGCTCAGGCCGTTGCGGCCACGCGGGACCGGACACGATCCAGGACGAATCACCACCGACCTGGCGGTGATGCTCGCCGACGGCGGCGAGGCGTTTGCGGACCTGGCCGTACTGCGGGACCAGGCCGAAGTGTTCGGCTCGGTTGCCTCGACACCGACGGCCTGGCGGCTGCTCGCCGACATGGACGAGCAGGCACTTGCTTCGCTGCGTTCGGCCCGCGCTTCGGCTCGGGAGGTCGCTTGGCTGCAGGCCGCCGAGAACGGTGAGGGCATACCCGCTGCCCGGGCCGCGGGTCGTGTGCTGCCCGGCCTGGTCCTGGACCTCGACGCCACGCTGGTGGCCTGCCACTCGGAAAAGGAGGCGGCCGCGCCCACCTACAAGGGCGGTTTCGGGTTCCACCCGCTGGTGTGCTTCCTGGCCAACACCGGCGAGGCGCTGTCCGGGCAGCTGCGGCCCGGGAACTCCGGAGCCAACACTGCCGCCGATCACATTGCGGTCCTCGACCAGGCACTCGCGCAGATCCCCGATGCCCACCGGCACGGCACCGACATCCTGGTCCGCACCGATAGCGCCGGATCCGCGAAAGCCTTCCTCGCTCACGTCCGTGACCTGCGCAAACGAGGAATCCGTACCTTCTTCTCGGTCGGATACGCCATCACCGAGCCGATCCGCCGCGCCATCCGGGCCATGCCCGACCGCCTCTGGCATCCCGCCCTGGACCAGGACGGGACACTGCGTGATGGCACCGAAGTCGCCGAGCTGACCGGCATGGTCGATCTGGGCGGCTACCCGGCCGGCACCCGCATCATCGTGCGCCGCGAGCGGCCACACCCAGGAGCACAGCTGTCGCTGTTCGACCTGGACGAGGGACTGCGCCACCAGGTCTTCCTCACCGACACTCCCTATCCCGGTGGTGGTTCGGCCCAGTTCCTCGAGGTCCGCCACCGCGGGCATGCCACCGTCGAGGACCGCATCCGGTGCGGCAAGACCACCGGGTTCGGCCGTTTCCCCTCCCGCGACTTCGGTGTCAACGCCGTCTGGCTCGAACTCAGTCTCACCGCGATCGACTTGCTGGCCTGGACGTGCCTCCTGCTGCTGGACGGGGAGATGGCCACCGCCGAGCCGAAGAAGCTCCGCCACCGACTCCTGCACGTCGCCGCCCGCCTCACCCGCGGCGGCCGGCGACTACGCCTGCGGATATCGGCGACCTGGCCGTGGAGACACGAACTCGCCACGGCTTTCCACCGCCTCGCCTCACTGCCCCGTCCCGCCGGCTGACCAGCAAACCCCAGACCGCCCACGACCCGAAAGACCTTGGAGAACCCGGCCCGAGCGTCGGGCCTTCGCCATACTCACCGGCCGACCAGCGACCGAAATCATCGGTCGACCGCCACCAGACCAGCTCAGCCACCCGAAGCGAAACAGCGAGGCTGAGAGCGGCCACCGCCTTCTGTGCCGTGGACTGGCTCACGTCGAACTCGGCGGCGATGTCCACCGTGCCGGGGAACCGCTCACCAACCGGGTAGCGCCCAGCGTCGAGCCGTCTCCGCAGCTCATCCGCTACCTGAGGCCAGACGGGCACCGAGCGATCAAGGTCCATATCCCAAGCCTGCGCGGTTACGCGTCATCCAGCTATCGCGCTAGTGCGGTAGTGCGGTTTCGCGATAGCGCGTAAGCTCGTGACGCAGGACACAACAGAAGACCATGCCCACCCCTCGGGGTGGGCATGGAAGGACCCCCGCGACAGGGCGAACTGTCCGGGGGCATGGCCGATCACCCAAGGAGTGACCGACGTGCGAACTGTACTGGGCCTCATCCTCTCGTGGCTCATGCCATCGACCGGCAAGCGGCGAGCCGCCTCACAGGCTGCGCCGACACAGCACACCCACCCGGGGGGTGTGGAACGTCCCACCCAATCTCTTCCCCGGCTCCGCTCTCCCCGTTCGCCCGAGTTCCTGCGGGGCGAGGACGTGCCACTGATCCGCCCGTATCTCGTCGCCTACGAACGCGCCCACGGCATTTACCACCAGGAGGCGGCAGCATGAGCACCCAGCCCGAGCCTCAAATGCCAAACATCAGGCATCTCCGCCTCCTGCCGTGGAGCCACGACGGCAAGCCCGCTCACCTAGTCACGGACGGCACGGCCACTCATCTCTCCCTCATGGCTGACCGCATGGAGGCACAGCAGATCGAGACGGCAAACGTGATCAGGTCTCTTGCCAAGCCGATGGTCGAGGACACGGCGAACCTCACGGCTCCCGAGCTTCGGTGGATCGCCACGCGGCTCATCGAGAGCCTGACGGACGTCCTACGCGTCTGCGAGAGCCGAGCGGGACGTATCCCGCCGTACGACGAGACACCCGACCCCGCTGACGAGAAGTAGCGGCAGCGCGCACAGCAGAGAGCCCCACCTCAGCAAAACCGAGGTGGGGCTCTCGCGTTTGGTCTGCTCCGCGTCAGGCAGTGCCAAGAAGCCTGGCGGCTTCCTTAAGGACTTGCAGGACCTCTTGGCGCGCGGCGGGGCGAGAGGCGAACACACGGGGGCTGGGGTGCCAGGTAGGAAGGGTGTGCACGTTCGGTGCGTACCGCTCCTGGTAAGCCGACCAGCCGGCCTGAGCTTTGCGCCCCATCGGCACGACCACCTCCAGCGCCGGAAGCATGGAGATCACCTCGTGCAGGAACGGTGCCGCGCGTTGTATCTCTGTCCGCCCGGGTGCCGCGATGCGGTCGGCTGTGCCGAGATACCACGGCACCACGTTCCAGTGCAGAGACTCCCGGTAGGGGAGCCCTGCCTCGGCACGGAGCGTCCAACAGTTCTGTGCTGTCTGGTCGTCGTTGTCGACCGAGATGATTCCGCTCCCTGTGCGGCGTAGCGCGGCCTCTTCTCCCATGGACTTCTGCCCGGGTGCCTCCAGGAGGAAGAGACTCCGTGCCTGTATGCCACCGGAGGCAGGGTCGAACCATGGCACAGACTCGCCATCACCCAGGCGCTCTCGCAGGGTCTCCACCCAGTCGTTCAGTGGCTTCACCGTGGGCTCGGTACGCACTGCACTCAGCCGAGCTTGAAGGGTGTCAGGGTCACGCAGCGCCCGAGGCGCCGTGGTGCGGAAGGCATCGTCACGAGACATAGGCCGCAGTGTGCCAGCAAACGCAGGTTCCAGTCCCAGTCGGTGCTCCTACTCACAGGAGTACACGGACGTGCCAGAGGCCGTTACTCTCCTCGCATCAAGCGCGGCGTAGCGCCGCGAGCGTGCTGGGGAGCGCGCGGCAATGGGTGGGGGGATCTTGGTGGGTATCCGAAGACTTGGCGTGGCCCTCGCAGCAGGCCTGGCGTTGGTCGGGTGTGGGTCCCAGACAGATACCGCCCTGACCGACGCTCAGCAGGTGTGCACGAACCTTGGCTACGAGAGCGGCACGCGCGACGACTCCTCCAAGAGTTCGGACAGCGGGACGGACGGCTGGGACGCAGCGAAGTGGACTGAGGTGGCCGACGACTTCAACGAGGAAGCCAACAGGGCCGCCCGCGCAGCACGCGAAGATCGGCGCTGGGACAAGCTCTCCAACGCAGTCACCGACTTCCAGGCATTGACTGAGCTAACGGCCAAGGCCAAGGACGAAACGCTCCCCCAGTACGACCGCGACGATGCCCAGGCTCAGATTGATCGGCTGGGCCCGCAAGAGGTAGTCCGTGTGTTGGACCAGGAGTGCCGCAAGGCTCAAGCTCAGTAGCCGTAACTCGCTTGTCGGCCTTCAGCCGATGGCGATAGCAGGACCCTGGCCGCCCGTCTCCAGCTTGCGCCGGGCATTACTCGCCCACTCCTCCACACCGGCACGCAGTTCCTCCATGGAGATCTCCAGCCGGGTCTGTGCTCCAGCGACGTCCTGGCGGGCCCAGATGGCTTCGGCTACCTCGCCCACATGCTCAACCGCACGCCTGGCCAGGCGCATCAAGTGCTCGGCCTGTTCTGCTTCCTGGGCATCGACAGCGAGGCGTAGCGCTGACTCACGCATCCACAGGGTCTTGAAACTCTCCGTCAGTTCGCTGCGCGCAGTCGCTAGGTCGGGCTGTTGGCCGGGGGCCCCGCCCAAGATATCGATGGCTACAGCACACAGGCCGAACATGTGCGCCACGCTCATGCGCACGGACTCGATTTGCCCGAGGAACGCGGCATAAGCATCGCGTCGTACCTGCCACAACGCCGCCTGGTGCTGCCCCTGGATCTGTTCACGCGCTCCAGCCAGAGCCGACTCAACCTGCGCTGCCGCAGCCTTGCGAGCCTGGTAGAAACCCATGGCGGCGGTGATCACCACACCGCCCACGCCGATACCCGCAGCCCATATGGCCGCCACGCCCTCGTCCATGCTGCGCGATTATGCCGACCCAACTGCGCGCCGGGCAGGCTCTCGTGTGATCTCGTCGCGCGTCTGCGCTTACGCTCTCGCGCGCGCTTGTGCGTTAGGAGCGCGTGAGCGCGCTTCTCGGCTCCCAGCAGAGCGAGAGCGACAGAAGACACGCGCTCAGCAACCGATCTCGCCAGACGCGCTCTCAGAGCTTCGGTGCTATGCCGGCGAGCACGTCTCGGCTGGTCAGACCACGAGAGAGCCCGGCCACTCTGACGAGTGCCGGGCCTCTCTGCTGGGTGGTGTGGAACGTCAGACGGTCACGCGCTCAACCGTGCTGGCGGGGATGCGCTGGCGCTTGCCCTCGGCGTCAGTGAACTGGAGGAACTTGATGCTCCAGCCGGTGATGCACTGGGCGGCGAACGGCTCGGCAACGCCGTTGATGTGGACGAGCGCAGCGGCGTCCTTGTGGTCGCGCCAGGTGTCGGGCGTGATCTCGACGGGACCAGCAGCGGCAGGCGTCCCGGGAGCCGTCTCGACCTGCACGGCAGGGGTGCTCTCGTCGGCGGGCGTCTCGACGGTGACGACGGCGGCAGCAGGCTTCGGGGCGGCAGCGACCTTGCGCGGGTCCTTCTTCTTGGTCGGCGTCACGGCAACCGGCTTCGGCGCGCTGGCTGCGACGGCTTCGCCTCGCATCTCCTTACGGCACTTGGCGCGAGCGGCCTTCGTAGAGGGGTGCTCGCACTGTGCGTGGGAGAAACGGGTCTTGGTCATCGTGTGCTCCTCGGGTCGTCGTCGTGCTGACACGGCAGACGCTCCCAAGGCGAGACACCCAGTCCGAAGGGCTATCGCTGGATTCCATGGAGAGTCGTTATCAAGCGATGGCCAGAAGCAGCGAACCGCGATATTTGCTATTCGCCGAAACTCCCCACACTTGCGCGCCATATACATCGCCTTGCCGTTTTCTGTCAACTGTGTGCACAATCTGTGGTAACGAATGCGACGGAATCGACTAGGAATTGAGAGGGGAGGTACCGTGCCTGGATCTCCTGAGCAGGAAGCAGAATGGGACCGCGAAGCCGAGAAGGTTTACCGGCTCGTGCTGGCGGGTCACAACCTGCAAGCCATTTCCCGCCACTTCAACATCACGCGAGAAGTCGCCAGGCGGCGAATTGCCCGTGCCCGGCGCAACCTCGGAGAGGACGCGCTGGCGGATATGCGGCTTGACATCGAAGCCGGTTTGGACGAACTGGTTCGACGGTCGTACCGGAACCTCCAAGACGCCGAAACCGTCATGGAGCGAAACAGCATCATCCGCACCATTGCCGACCTCAAGGCCAAGAAGTCCAAGCTCCTCGGTCTCGACATGCCATCCAAGGTCACGCTGGAAATGGAGCAGGCTCTACAGCTTCTCCACACCCAGCCTGACCCGGTATGGGGGGCCGATTAATGCCACTCATGTCCTCTCGGATTCTGCGGGAACGTGCTCAGGCTGGTGTGGAAGTTTGCCTCACACACGGCCCGTCCTGCGAGAAGTACCCGGACACCATGAACCCGGAATCCCGCGTAAGCCGTTTCGACCTGGAGATGGTCGAGATGCTTCGGGCATCCGGCGCCGGGGAAACTCCCCGCCCATGCAAGACGCGGAAACTCTCGGATGAGCAGATCCGCACCCGACGCGAATACGTGGAGACGTACCGCGCCGCCGTCAAGAAGAACCAACTTCCGCCCCGGCCTCCGTGGGTCACATTCGACCCCGCGCTAGCCGAGATGATCCGAGACGTGCGAGAGGGCTACGGATCTACCACACCCGCCCTTGAGGAGATGGAATAGCCATGCCGACAGCCGAACAGCTCATGGCCGCCATGCGGGGTGACGCCACCCGCTACGAGGTCAAGGCGCCCGAGGTCGACGCAACCACGCTCGCGCTGGCCCGCCAGGGTCGCGGGGACACGGACTACAGCTACGTCCACGAGGCCAACCGTCAGGGTCAGGCCGAGTACGAGCGGGCCGTCCGTAAGCGTGCCTCGGAGCTCCGCTCGGCGGGTGTGGCACATCCGGAGTCGACCGCTCGCATGGAGCTCCAGATGGCCGCACAGAGCCGTAAGGAGCAGGCCGAGCGCCGCGCCGTGCACGAGGCGATGACCGCGAACAACCGCGCGGAGATGGAGGCGAACTCCACGCCCGCCCTGCGAGAGCGCGTCACGGCCGCGACCAAGGAGCGACGCGAGGAGCGGGCACAGCGCCAGTTCCAGAAGCTCCTGGCCGAGATCCGCGCCACCGCCTGAACAACAGCCGGCCGACTGCATCGGCCATGTAACTGCGTAGAACGCGTGCACGTCCCTCGTGCCGTCAGTAGAAAGGGGCCCCGCAATGGCCAACATCACGATGAACCTCCAGGACTTCAACTCCCTGATGGCGCTGGGCACCCAGCGTCGGCGGGCCGTCTTCCTCGACCTCTACAACCAGGGCCGTGCCAAGCTCAGCGCGTCCACCGCGACCGGCCCGGAGAGCGTCGTCCTCAACCCGACCAGCCCCGGCACGAACGAGCTGGAGGGCGTCACCGTCACCCGCGTGAAGTCGGCGATCTCCTCGGCGGCCTGACACACAAGCGGGCTGGTGTGGGACGAGGAGTCAATGACCCTCCGACTCCGGGGCTATCCAGAGGGCCGTCCCGCACCAGCCTCTCAACTCCCGGTTCGTTGGGTGTCCGGGAGACCCGGCCTCGTGAGTGAGCCGGGAGTCCCGGAAGCCGTCACCGGGAACAGACGGGCTGGTGTGGAAGGTTCTCATTCCCTTCTCTTCCACACCAGCCCGTTTCTGCTGTCGAATCCGCGGGAGGTGAACCATGACTGAGCTTGACTCCGAACTCCTGGGATGGGTCCGTGACTTCATCCGCGACCACGAGAACGTGACCGCCGAGGACATCACTCGGGAATTCTTCCCGGATGACCCCAGCATGGCCAGGGCATGTCTCGATCTGTTCATGGCTGGGAGAACGACGACCAAGAGGCTCAGGTCCGGGGATATCGACTGGGACCAGTACGCGGACGGCGAGACTCACCAGCTCACGGCAGAGGTGATCCAGGCACGGCACGGGATCACCATTCCGCAGTTCCGTAAGCGTCTGTCCATGTGTTGCCGTCGTCGGGGCCGCGCCTACATGGCTCACAAAAGCCTCGGCGTTCTCTACTTCCGCATTGGGACGTAGCCATGAGACGGCTAGCTGACTTTGACTCGTGGGTGGTTGCAGAACTCCAGAAGCACGCCGACGGGCTCTCGTCTGAGGACCTGTACGAGCACTCCATTACGACGCAGTCCAACGTCCGTAGGGCTCTTATGGGCCTTGACGGGGACGGTTACGTCTCGTACGACCATAAGACCGAGCGGTATCGGGCGACTGAAAGCGGACTAGCCGCGTTGGCTGAGGGACCGCGAGAGCCGGTGTCTTGGCTGGACTTCATGGGCGGTGAGACACACTCCCTGTCGGCACAGCAACTCGATGCTTACGGCATGGCCACACCCGAGTTCGAGGCTCGCCTACACATCAATGCCATTCGACGGGGCCTCAACGTAGCCCGTATCACTCCCGCTCCCGATGGCATGGTTACCAGCTTCTGTGTGGTGGCCCCGGCTAATAGATCAGGAACGCGCAAGCGTCCGCGTTATTCCAACTCGCCGAGGGCTCTCTTCCGTGAGGCTGTCGAGAAGTGGGCAGACGGCGAACTGCACACGGTGGGTGTGGAAGAGGTGAGAGACCGGTTCCAACTCTCGCCCGAGCAATTCCGCCGCAAGCTGTACGCGTACGCCTTCGACAATGGCATGGTGGCCAAGCTGCGCAACACCGAAGGGGCGGTCACCTTCTGCATGGGAACTGTGGACCAGGTAAAGGCCGCATCGGTTCCGAAGAAGGTGCGAGATGAATACCGTCTGGACCGCCGCCTGATGAACCGGGTTGCTGACTACATCACTTGGCGCGCGGCACTCGCTGAGGTTGTGCCGTCAGAGAGTCCGGCTATCTCCATGGACGTGGTACGGGAACTCATCGACAGCAAACGAACCGCTACCCGCTACCTATCCGCCCTGGAGAATGAGGGGCGTATCACGAGCGAGCGGGAAGGCAAGTTCCTTTACTGGCAGCCCGCATGACTTCCTTTGGAACGTAGGACTTTGAGCGTGTAGCGTTCTCGACATCAGCCGCACTGATGGCCCCTAGCCCCTGAGCCTCCCCGCTCAGGGGCTTTGGGTTGGAATCACTCAGAATCGACGCGTACGGCGCCCTGACGCTCTCGTGTGCAGTGAGAGACACGCACGCACTGAGAAGCGCCTAGAGACGCGTTCACGCGCTCCTAACAATGTACTGCGAAGCGCAGTAGTAAGCGCGTCGCTCAGCGCACGCAAACTCTTCCACACCACCCTGCGCGTTCTCGTGATCCGCACTCTTACAGATTTTCTGTGATTCTGAGTAAGCCTCTAAAACGCCTTAGAGAACTATCCAGAGAACACAGATTCTTTGTGATCGGTTCGGCTCTGTAGTCGGCGCACGTCACGCACGCGCTCACGCGTACGGGCTGGTGTGGCACATATCACAGGGCGCGCGTCCCCACAGGTCACAGCGTTACGTGGCGCATACACGGACCGAGGGTACCTACCGGCCAGTAACCGGCCACGCTTGCAGCCAGCTAGTTCCTCGTGGCACGTTTTCGAGCCCGCCGACAACTCGACTTTGACCCGCCTCAATGACGCCACAGAAGCGTGATCAAAACGTTATCCACGCCGGTAATCTTGATGTTTCCCATGCCTTTTCAGAAACGCGTACTGTCGTTGTTGTCAGCGAGAGCAGCGCAGAAAGGAGGAACCTTTATGGCTGGCAAGGTCGACCATTCGAGGCTCGACTATTCCCGTAGTAAGCCACCGGGCAACGCAAAGTACCCGTGGTCGTCATGGGCTACTGGCGAGGCTTGGGTAGCCACGCGCGGAGAGGATTTCGACGTGGACCCCAATGCCTTCCTGATGGCCGCTCGACAGTGGGCAAAGCGGCACGGGTTCCGTGTGCGCGCCAAGGTCGAGGGTGAGTCCGTGGCTGTGTTCCAGTTCCTCCCCGTACCCGAGGAGATCAAGCAGTGAGCGGCATAGGTGACTTCCTGTTCGAGGCCAGCAAGGATCCGCGCGTGAAGACGCGGATTGCGGAAGAGGTGGTCTCGATGGACGAGGGTGCGCGAGAGCGGATGCGTGCCCTTCAGAAGCTGGGAGGCCACACGTTCGTCATGGCCGATATCAGCGACCTGGAAGGCGAAGAGGCGTACGCCATCGCGGAAGTACATCCGCTCTGAGAGTGAGGGCTCATCTCGAACCAGGAGAGGTGAGTCATGCAGGAACCCGAGCACCAGAAGTCCAAGTGTCCCAAGTGTGGGGCAGGGCGAGGCGAACCGTGCACGAGACGTGACGGGCGTGTCGCCGCGAAGGTCCATTACGGCCGCCCGTACTGGTCCTCAAGAGTGGGTAAGTCTCGCGCCACGGATACCCGCGAGGACCCGGCTAGGCGTCTAGCCGCTCTGGCGAAGATGGGCCTTATCTGAATCCACCAGGAAGCCCCGTGCTGCGCGGAATTCAGCACGGGGCTTCTCAGGAACCACGAGAGACACGAGCGGGAGACGACCGCTCACCATGAGAAAGGAACCACTCGTGAGCGTAGCACGCTCTCAAGAGGCACGGGAAAAGGGAATTCGGCAATTCCTGGAGACGCTGTATGGCGGGGAATACGCGGATCTCTGGTTCACCGTTGTCGTGGCCATCCGACAGGATGACGGCGAACTGGACTGGAAGAACCGCCGCGTCCGGCACATCCGCCTGACGGACAAGAACATCAGCGTCCTTGTGGCCGCGTCGGACAAGCCGGGCCGGGAAGTGTTCTTCACCCCGGTGCCTCGCAGCGCCAAGGGTGACCCGTCGGCGGCGAACGCCGGCGTGCCTCGCACCATCTACGCCGACGTGGACAAGAGCGCCCTTCCGGCTCGCACTCTGGCCTGGCTTCGCGGACTGGGCGCCTGCCTCGTGCGCTCGGGCGGTGTGGTACAGCACGGAGGTAAGGAACTGCCGCGCTACCACGTGCACTTGCCGCTGGACGCTGGGAGTTCCACACCCGCCCATCACGAGGTCGAACAGCTCAACCAGGCGTTGACCAAGCGGCTCGGCGCGGACAGCAAGACCAGCGTGGGCGTGATCCTGCGCCTGCCCGGCACGCGGAACTGGAAGCCGGAGAACCGCGACGCGGACGGCATCGGTCGTCTCGTGTGTGTCGAGACGTACGCGAGTCAGCGTGTGAGCGTCCCTGACGCTGTCTCAGCGCTCCGTACGGAGCTTCTGAGTGCGAGCGAGTATCAGCGTGCGTCTGTCGCCGTTCTGAGCGCCGTAAGCGCTTCTGACGCGTTCGAGCGACACCACGGCCGCACGGTGAAGGGTCTGAGCGGCAAGCGACTCGTGGTCAAGGCGAACCAGCGGTTCGAGGCTGGGAACCACGACGGCCGCCACAAGCTCGCCGGTGGTCTCTGGATGAGCCTGCTGGAACTCGGCATGACTGAGGCCGAAGTGGTGGGCGTGGCTCTCGGGGATGACTCGCTCGTGGGCGATGACGAGTCCTCTCCGTTCCTCGGCTGCCTGGCCGCTCAGGACAAGTGGACGGATACGCAGATCGCCGCCGACATCGTGAGGGTGTTCGGGAAAGCGGGCCGTCGCCAGAAGTCCGAGGAAGACAAGGGGAATGAGCAGAGCGGCCCGCTCGGGATAGCGGACCGCTCCGATGAGTCCTCACCTGCGCGACGAAACGAGAAAGGACGCTCACTCATGGAAGAGACTAGCGCGATATCTGCGGCTTCCGAGAAGTCGTTTGGGACCGCTTACTGGGACCAGCAACAGAAGTTGTTGGATCTGTCCGAGGGCAAGATGCCTCACCTGAATTTCGCCCGCTTCGTGGCCGACCACTGCGGCCACGGTCTCAGGTACGTGACGGACGTGGGCTGGTTCAAGTGGGACGGTGTTGTGTGGTCTCCGACAGGCGACGACGGCGCGGCGTACCAGGCGATCAACGAGGCTCAGCAAGTCCTCATGGCGCGTGGTGCGGACTCGCCGGGTGACGCCACGTGGTGTTCCCTCGCGGCCAGCAAGCTGACGAACCACTACTTCCGCAAGGCTGTGGTGGGTGAGATGGCGGTACTGCCTGAGCTTCACACCAACGTGAACGTGATGGACGCCAAGCGGCACCTCCTGACGTTCCGCAATGGGACCGTGGATCTCCGCACGGGTGCACTTCTGCCACACCGCCCCGACGACATGCTGAGCCGGTGCGCCGAGGTCGACTACAACCCTCAGGCCGATTGCCCGCGCTGGCTCCAGTTCATCGAGGAAGTGTTCCCGGATGACGCGGAGCTCCAGCAGTACGTCCAGACCCTCTTGGGCTACTGCGTGACCGGGGAGACGCGGGAACACATCCTGGTCGTGTTCTACGGGGAGAAGGGGCGCAACGGTAAGACCCTCATCATGCGCACGCTCCAGAACGTGTTCGGCATGACCCTCGTGCGCTCCGTGGAGTTCTCCATGTACGAGAACCGGGGGGCGAACCACAAGCCTCATGACGAGGAGATCGCCGCCCTCCGCAGTGCCAACGTGATCGTGGCCAATGAGGGTAAGCAGGGGGTGAAGATGAACACGGCAATGATCAAGAACCACACGGGTGGGGACATCATCCAGGCGCGGCACCTGCGCAAGGGCGTGTTCCAGATGGACCCCAAGTTCACCCTGGTGATGATCACCAACCACCTGCCCAAGTTCCCGGCGAATGACTGGGCGCTGTGGTCACGAGTCAAGGCCGTGCGTTTCCCCGTCTCGTTCGCTGGCCGTGAGGACAGGACGCTCAAGGACACGTTCCGCGACAAGGAAGCCGAGGGCATCGCCGCGTGGGTCGTGCGTGGTGCTGTGCGGTACTACTCGGAGGGTCTGAGGGACGCCGAGAGCGTGTCCAAGGCCACGGAGAAGTACCGGGAGGGATCGGATGAGCTTCTGGACTCTGGAATGGTCGGGGAGCTGTTCGAGTACGACGAGAATAGCCGGGCGTCTCGGCCCGAGTTCAACCGCCTGTTGAGGGCGTGGCGTGAGGCGAACCAGTGCGGGCCGACCGAGTGGACGCCCAAGCGGGTTAAGGAACTCCTCCTGGCAAGTGGTCACGATGTCCAGGAAGAGAACCAGGGGCGCATATTCAAGGGCATCCGCCTCCTCAACTACGTGCCGACACAGGGAAAGAGCGGCAGCGGGGGCAAGGGAGTTCACGCAGAGCCGGGCGGGTCGGCTGTGCAGACGGGCCAGGGAACGCTGGACCTGGAACCGGAGGAAGACGACCTGGCAGACGTGGAGCCTGAGGAGCTGGACATCTAGCGAGCGAGGGTGAGCGCGCGTGAGAGTGAGGACGAACGCGAGCGAGACGCGGAGACGGCGGGCACTGAGCGGGTGAGTGCTCGCCGTTTCGTTTGCCACGTGGCTACTGGCGAGTACCGCGCTGAGCTAACCGATCTACATATTTTTTGTGTTCCTCAGTATGTTCTCGATACGCGTTAAAGAACTTACCTAGAATCACAGTTTTTTTGTTGATCGGCAGTGACAGTGCGGTAGTCGCTCGATGACTCGCAGCGGATGAGCGGGTGAGTCGTGAGACGCGGGCGTCTGAGCCATAGGGGTCTAGGGCGCAACGCTTGGAGAACCGAGCCGGAGGATCGGGGCGCACGTCTACGGAATGGGATGGGCACGAACTGTCAACGGGCGGTGTGGGACAGGTGTGTGGTGGATGCGGGGTGGTCCGTCTCGCGTGGGCGGGAGTGGTCCAGGCACTACCCCCCGGAAAGACGGCTATCGGTAGTCCGCCAAGACAGGCACCCGCTCGACGCGCTGTGACTGCGGCAGCTCGTTTCAGTGATGCCATGTGCTCCTCAGACCATGTAGGTCTGGCTCCTACGCGAGACGCTTCGTGTGCCAGCGTTGTGCCTGGTCTCTGTTGACCCAGGACAAACGTGCTGGTCAGACTGGTCGTAGTCGCAGTGTGAACGTGGTCGTTGGGTGACCTGATTGGAAAGCGTGTTGGGGGCAACCCCTCACGAGTTCGAATCTCGTATCCTCCGCCAGTGCCTCACCGGGCACGATGTCGAAGGGCCCCACCGTTCGCGGTGGGGCCCTTCGACGTTGTCCGTCTCAGTTTCCGTCTCAGTCGGTTTCCCGGGCCGCGCCGGGCAGTTCCCAGAGTGCTTCTCCGACCTGCTGAGCGACCTTGCGCAGTATGGTCCCCGTCACATGCATGTAGCGGGCTCGCATCCGCGCCGCTCCCCCGGGCTCCCAACCCATGATCGAGTCGATCACGACGTCGGGGACGCCGAGGATCAGGAGGACGGTCGCGGCGGTGTGGCGAGCGTCGTGCAGCCGGCCGTCTCGTACGCCCGCATCCCGCAGCAGGCGCTTCCAGACGTGGAAGTCGGTGTTGGGACTCAGCGGCCCGCCGGTCGGGGAGGCGAAGACGTACCCCTTGCCCTCCCAGTCGAGTCCGGCCGCACCGCGCTCCTGCTCCTGCGCTTCCTGGTGCTGGCGGAGAACCTTGATCAGCGGATCGGGCAGTCCGATGGTGCGCCGTCCCGCCCGGGACTTGGTGGACTTGTGCTCGCGTCGGGTCTGCTGCCGCTTCGGGCAGTAGCCCGCCTTACGGCCGCAGGGCTCGCCGTCGCAGCCGTGCGCGTACTTGGGGCGCAGCCGGTTCTTGCGGATGCGGACGTACCCCGCGTCCAGGTCGACGTCTTCCCAGTGGAGCCCGAGCGCTTCCCCTTGGCGGAGGCCGAGGGCCAGGGCGACGACCCAGCGCGCGCTGTTGCGGAGCTTGGCCGCTTCGACGAGGAGGCTCCGCACCTCCTCGATCGTGAACGGCTCGATGTCCTCTTCTTCGAGGCGAGGAGCCTTGGCGATCTCTGCCGCGTTGGTGACGACGTGCCCGCGTCGGACCGCTTCACCGAGAGCGACCCGGATCGTGCGGTGCGCGTGGTGGGCGGTGCCGGCGGAGCTCCCGGACTCCTGCATCTTGCGGTAGAAGCGTTCGAGGTGCTCGGGCTCCAGGCGGTCGAGCTTGTGAGCGCCCAGGCCGGGGACCAGGTGAACGCGGACGTCGACCTCGTAGCCGTCGTACGTGTTCTCGGAGACGTACGGCTTGGCGATGTTCTCGACCCAGTGGTCGAGCCAGGCCTGGAGCGTCCAACTCTGCCCTGGCTTCCTGAGCTTCTTGTCGTCGCGCGCCCGTTCCATCTCCCGGACGGCCTTGGTCACCTCGGCCTTGGTCTTGCGCTCGATGTGGCGGCGGTCGGGCTTGCCGTCATCACGGACGCCGACCGTCACCCGCCCGTGCCACTTGCCGTCCTTGCCGAAGTAGATGGTCGAGGCTCCGTTGGGCTGCCGGGTGCGCCTCTGCTCTGCCATGTCGTCCCTCTCAGGCCGCGTGGGCGGGTAGGTGGCGCAGCTTGGCCACGTAGGCGGGTAAGGCGTCGGCGGGGACCCGGCGGAGGCGCCCGACCGTGACGGAATCGATCTCTCCGGCGAGGACGAGCCGGAAGCAGGTCGTGCGGCCGATGCGGAGCCGTCGGGCGGCCTCTTCCACGGTCAGGAGGACCAAGGAGGGGTCGAAGGGCTCAGCCATGGGTGGGTTCTCCCTCCGTTCCGGGGGCGGGTTCGATGGACGCGGCCAGCCAGGCTTCGGCGTCGGACAGGCCGGTGCCGGCGAAGACCCAGTGCGCGAGGACGTATGTCGTCTCGGGCCCGGTGTCGGGGTTGTCGGCTGCGGCTCGGGCTCGGCGCCATTCGGCGCGGGCGTCACGGAGGGCTCCGAGGGTGGTGGAGTAGCGGCGGGACTTGGTGGAGAAGTGGCCGCGGAAGCCGAGCATGTGAGCCCAGGCGCGCAGGCGGAGGTGTCCAAGGCTCTTGCGAGCGCCGAGGGTCCAAGCGGTTCGGATGAGGCGGCGGGCGTGGTCGCTGATGTCGAGTTGAGCGAGTTCGGCGGCGAACTTCAGCGGGCGGTCGAGGGCCCCGGTCGCGGTTTCGGCGCCCTTGGTGGCGTACTTGGCGACGTACGCCGCTACGGCTCGTTCAGTCAGCTCCTGGCCGTCGTCGAAGTCGGCGGATCGGATGGTGCGGACGTCGAGTTGGCGGCCGAAGGTGAAGGTGTGGGCACGGTTGTCGATGGTCGGGCCGTCGACCTGGACCTTGGACACGGCGGCCTCGATCGCGTCGGTGAGAAGTTCGGCGGTGGCCCAGGACGGGGGCGAGGTGTCGCCGCCGGTCGGCCCGTCGATGCGGATCACGGCGTGAAAGTGGACCGCCCCACGCTTCTGGTACTCGGCAACCTTGGCGAAGGAGACGCGGGCGTGGTCGCGGAGGCGGCGTTGGGAGAGACCGGCGCGCCTGGCGACCTCCCGGCGGAGGGAGATCGAGAAGCGCCGCCAGAGGGACCCGGCGTGCGCGTTCCACAGCACGGCCGCCTCGTAGTCGTAGGTGTCCGGGTTCAGCGGGGTGCCGAGTGTCTCGTCCTCCTGGTCGTGGTGGATGCCGCAGCGGCAGGGGCGCCCGTCGGTGCGGCGGTTGTGGACGGGTCCGAAGCCGGGGGCCGTGAAGGTGGCGAAGACGCGGGGGTGCGTGGCGACCTGTTCCGGGGTGCCCTTGCCGCCGCGGAGACCGGCGGTGATCAGTTGGAAGGTGTCGCGGCGGTAGACCTCGGAGCAGGCCGGGCAGCGGGTGTTCCGGCGGTTGTTGCAGCGGACGAGGAGTTGGCCGGCCGGGAGGGTGGTCGAGTCGAGGTGCTGGAGGATGCGGCCGATCTCACCGGTGGCGGTGTCGACTTCGTATTCGGTGCGGTGGCCGTCCAGGCGGATGGGGTGGGTGCAGCCGCCGAGTCCGGAGAGCTGGCGGTGGATACCGGGCAGGAGGCCGTCTGCGGCGAGCTTGCCGAGTTCCGGGAGTGGGGGCGGGGTGGGCGGGGTGAAGATGGCGATCTCCTTCTGACGAGCGCTTGAAGAGGAAGCGGCCACCGGGGCGGCGGATACCTGGGCGTGTCATGCCGCCCCGGAGGCCGGACCGCCGATCAGCGGCGGTGGTGGTCGCGGAGCATGGAGCGCAGGACGACGGCCGCCACGGCCACTGAGATGGCTGTGACAGCGACGGCGGTCAGGAGTGCGGTGAGGACGACTCCGCCGACGAGCACGGCGGCGACGGTCTTCTGATCTATGGAGACCGACGGGAGGGCGGGACGCCGGACGGGAGCCGGGTCGGCGGGGGTGTGGGTGTGCGTGGGCTGCGGGGTGGGGTTGTCCGGGTACTTGGGCAGGAACACGACTGCGATCTCCTGTCTACTCGTCTAGGCGTGTTGACCGTTTATGACGGTCACGCCGGTACGCGTGCCGGACTCGATGGCGGGGGCGAGGAACGTGTGCGAGAGCCAGAAGCCGAAGAGGGCGATCAGGACGACGATCCAGGTACGGACGCCGAGGTACTTGACCGTCGCCCAGGCGAAGAAGCCGAGGACGACGACGAGCGGGAGGTTGAGCGTCACGGGGTGCGGGGTCCTTTCAGCGGACGGGGCAACGGTGGGTACGGGCGGCCAGTTCGGCGGCGGCGCGGCTGTCGTAGTCGGCGGAGAAGTTGCAGCGCGGGGCCGTGCAGGCGGCGGTGTGCTTCTCGCGGCCGCGACCGTCGTAGGCGGTGCCGACGTGTACGGGGCCGATGCGGGTGACGTTGCGGAAGCGGCGGTTGGCGGACATCGGACTTCCTTTCAGAGATGGGCGGCGATGGCTTCGGCCATGGGTGCCGGGACGCCGAGGCGGGCGCGCAGGGTCGGGGTGTCGATCGGGGCGCCGGTGCGGGTGTGGTGCTCGGCGGCGACCTTGCGGGCGTGGTCGATGAGGGCGGCCGGGACCGGGACGGGAGGCCGTGCCGGCGGTGCCTCGATGCCTGGCAGGTCGAGGGCCGGCGGTTCCGGTGTGGGTTCGGGGTCGTCCTCCTGGTCCTCGATGACCTCGGAAGCCGGGACCGTATGGGGTGTCGAGTGGGCCAGGAGGGTGCCGCCGAGGAAGGCGACAGCGGGCCAGCCTGCGACGAGGATGCGCAGCCAGGCCGGGACGTCGGCCAGGTCGAGCAGGCCGGCGGTGGCGACGTTCGCTCCCAGGGACGCGGCCAGCGCGATGACGAACCAGCACCAGGCCGCCGCTTTCGCGGTGCCGGAGCGAAGCCGACGCCAGGCGGCGACGAGCAGCAGGTCGACCGAGACGGGGTAGGCCCAGGCTTTCCAGCCGTCCTGTCCGGCCGCCACGGCGACGTCGTGGATGTGGGCGAAGGACAGCGCGGCGGCGATGAGCGCCTGTACGAGCACCGCGTCGAGGCGGGCCATCTGGGCGCGCATGAAGGCGGCTCCTTCCGGGTTCAGGCATGGGAGGGGTAGGGACGTGGCGCGGAGACGGCCACGCCGACCGGGGAGGTAAGGGGTGTCAGTCGGTGACCGCGTGGGGCTGGACGGCCGGTACGGGGGCCCCAGCCGTCCGCACGGGGACGTCGGGCCGGAAGGGCTTCAGCGCGGACAGGTCGGGCACCAGGTGGGACGTCTCGCGGCAGATGTCGGCGGCGTCGCCGAGGGAGAGGTAGGGGGTGCGGATCCGGGACCAGCCGCCGGACGTGTCCCCCGCGACGGCGAGACCGGGCAGCTCAGGAGCGATGGCGCAGGCGGCCATGACCGCTTCCGGGGCGATGTCGCCCAAGGCCATCTTGGCGGAGGCTTCGTCGTTCACGCGGTGGCAGACGCGGCCGGTGAGCTGGGCCCGGAGCATGGTGGCGCCCTTGCCGAGTTCGGCGCCGAAGCGCTGCCCGCACACCTCCAGGTAGATCCCGGCCGCGCGGCCGAGCTGGGCGAGGCGGATGAGCTGAGTGACCATCTCGTCGCGCCGCTCCTCGTCCTTCTTCGTAGCGACGAGGAAGAGTTCCGCCACCTCGTCCACGAACAGCACGATAGGTACCGGCCGTTGGTGTTCCGGCAGACCCCAGATGTCCGAGGTGATCTCCTCGTCGGGGGTGCCGGGCGCGATGCCCTGCCGGGCTCTGATCAGGTCGTAACGGTCGTCCATTTCCTTGACCAGGACGGGCAGCAGCTCAGCGACTTCATCCGGCTCCGTGGCGAGGGCTGACAGCCGCGGGGCGAACGGGGCCAGCTCGACACCGCGCTTGCAGTCGAAGCCGACCATGGCAACGTTCTGCCGGGCCAGCCCTGAGACGAGATGCCGCAGGTACATGGACTTGCCCGACAGCGTCGCACCGAGCGTGAGTTGATGGGGGACGGCCCGGTAGTCACGTACGAAGGGCATGGCGTCCTCCCGCAGCGCGACCGGCACCTTGAGGAACCCGGCATCGGTCTTACGCGGCATCCGCACCTTGCGCAGGACGTCGAAGCCGACCAGCCGCAGTTCGACGACACCGGGCTTGACGGTGGTGACGTACACGGCGTGGACGCCCCAGGCGTGCCGCAGCCGTTCGGCCGAGGCGGCGACGTCGGCGGGTTCCTGCCCCGGAGCGAGGCGGAGC
Source organism: Streptomyces cadmiisoli (assembly GCF_003261055.1). Classification (NCBI taxonomy): domain Bacteria; kingdom Bacillati; phylum Actinomycetota; class Actinomycetes; order Kitasatosporales; family Streptomycetaceae; genus Streptomyces; species Streptomyces cadmiisoli. The sequence continues at coordinate 4,766,980 of NZ_CP030073.1, read as the reverse complement.
CGGATCCGCAGCCCGGTCGTGGTGGGCCGGATGATGCCCCGACGGGGAGGCACGGGCCGCACCTCCCGCCGAGTGGTGGCCTTGACCGCGAGAACCCGCAGCCGGGACGGGGCCACGGTGAGACCGCAGGCTTCCATGACCGAGGCGTACGAGCTGAGCAGCCGGACGGTGGATATCGGACCGCCGACCGCCGACCAGTACAGCGCCGGGTGCTTGGCCCGGGCGTAGGCGGCCCCGCCGCCGAGCGCGGCGACAGGACCACCCACCTCCAGGAGCGTCGTCAAGTCGATCATCAGGCCGTGGCCCCCATGGCGGCCGGGAAGGCGGCCGGGGTGACAGCGGCGGCGCGGTAGGCGATGCCATGACGCTGCTGCCCGTTGAAAACCGACTCCCACGGCCGGGCGACCAGCCCTGGCAGTGAGACGGGCGAGCCGAGGATCAACCCGTCGGCGACACCGCTTTCCGGGACGGTGACCTTGATCAGAGAGGACTCCCCGTCCTCGATGTACACGACGCCGACGGTCATCAGCGCCTCACCGCTGACGGCGTCCTTGGCGATCTCGCCCGTCTGCCGGTCACGGACCTTCGGTTCCGGGGCTTCTGTCAGCAGGATCGTCGCGGCGGAGGTCTCAACACGGATGGTGCGCAAGGCACACTCTCCCATCTACTCGTCTATACATGTAGCAGCCTGCGAGCCCGATCTCCCGGACCTACGGACCACCCTGCCACACAACTTGCCCACTCGTCTATACGAGTATGCCTGTTGGGGTGTACGAGTTCGGAGAAACGTCCCCGCGCACCACCGCCCATCACCCGCTCACGTGGCGGGGAGCTGGTACGACAGGACGTACGCGTCCGCCGCCATGACCGTGTCGCAGACCTCCACGGCCCGCCCCTCAGTGTCGAAGGCCGTGCGGATCAGATGGATGACGGGTACGCCGGCCGCCAGATGAAGCGTCTTCACTTCGGCGGGCGAGGGCATCCGGGCCCGGATCTCCTCCTCGAAGTGGTCGAGGCGGTGTCCCAACTCTTCGAGACGGGCGTAAATGCCGCCAGGACCGGGATTGGGTTCGGCGATCTGAGTACCGCGCGCGATGTCGAGCGGCAGATAGGAGGTCGCGAACTCGACCGGGCGCCCGTCGAGGAGGTACCGGCGGCGCCGGGCAAGCACTCGCCGCACGGAGCCGAGCCGGGTGGAGACGTCCTGACTGGCCTTTTCTTCCTTCACTTCCAGACTGTCGACCTGGGGGTGACTGCCGGCCGCGTCCGCTTCCACGATGAATGCGGACTTCCCCTGCTCGCGGTGGCGCCGGGCGAACCGGTCGGAAGCGAGTCGCCGCACGGGCGGACGCGGCCGGACGAAGACGCCCTTGCCGTGCTCGGCGTGCACCAGGCCCTCGCCGGTGAGAACGGAGAAGGAGTTGCGGACGGTCATCCGCGAAACCCCGTAATGCTCGACAAGCTCAGCCTCCGAGGGCAGCTTTTCACCCTCGCGGAACCGCCCACGGTCGATGGCTTCACGCAGCTGGTCGGCGATCTGCCGGAAGACCGCACGATCGCTCGTGGGGTCGAGAGCACCGAGGAGGCCCGAAGGAAGTGAAGGGCTCACGAGGTGTACTCCTTTAGGTATCTAGACGAGTGGTCGAGTGTTGTTGCTACGGTGGAGAGCCTAGCCATCCGAGAGGGCCGAGGAACGTGAGCACAGACCGCCCGCACTCCGTGAGCGTGGCCGGGGTCGTCGTCGACGACCAGGGCCGGGCCCTCCTCATCCAGCGCCGCGATAACGGTCACTGGGAACCGCCGGGCGGCATCCTCGAACGCGAGGAGACCATCCCCGAGGCCCTTCAGCGCGAAGTCCTCGAAGAGACCGGCGTCAAGATCGCGCTTCCCGCGACCCTCACCGGCGTCTACAAGAACATGACGGGTCTGATCGTCTCGCTCGTCTTCCGGTGCGAGGCCGCCGACGGCGTTCCCACCACCGGCGACGAGACCCGCGCACTGCGCTGGGCCACCCGTGAAGAAGTCTCCGAACTCGCCGACGAGGCCTACGCGATCCGCGTCATCGACGCTTTGGACGCGGTGTCTCCGCCGGCCGTCCGCGCCCACGACGGCGTGAAACTCGTCTAGTCCGAACCCGCTGCACATGGCGGCCTACCAGCATGAAGGAACTTGTATGCACGAGTATACGAGTAGTACGCGGGTCTGGGGCCTCACTTGCCCAGGATTTCCGGAAGAGGTCAGCCGAGCCCGCCGATGGACCCGAGACATCCTGCGCGACTCGCCGTTAGCCGAGGACGCCGAACTGATCGTGAGCGAGCTGAGCGCGAACGCGATCCTCCACACGGCCAGCGGCCGAGAGTCCGGCAGCTTCCACCTTGCACTCGCGGTATCCCCGCGGGTGATCGCCCTTTCGGTCACGGACGACGGCGGCACCGGCATGGCCCCGAAAGTCGGGCAACAGGACCAGGAGGCCGAGCACGGTCGAGGTCTGGGCATGGTCAGCGTCATCGCGCACCGAATCGTGGTCCACGAAACCGACGGGGGCCACACCGTCACCGCGGAACTCTTCGCCCGCACGCTCCCCGGAGGCCACCCGTGGTGATGGACAAGCCTCGGCGGGGCTACTGGTGCGAGTGCTGGACCGAGAACCTGGACGAGGAGCGGCGGCCGGCGCTGCTGGCATCAATCGACGCGTACTTCGCAGCGCAGGCAGACAGATGGGTTGCCGTCACACTACGTACGATCACACCCGCACTGGATTCCGAAGCCTGCGACGAGGCCTGGGACTGGCTGTACGAAGGCCGCATCGAGACGCGCCGGGCCCTCCTGCGGTCCGAGCCCTGCACCGTGTCCATCACTCAGGACCGCATCCGCGTCACATGGACGATCCGCCCAGTGGTCTTCCTACCCTTGCACCAGCGCCAAGGTGTCGAGCTCCCAGCATGCGCATACGCCTTCAAGCCCGGAGCACTTGACCACCGGTCCGAGCGGCCACTCCGGACGACAACGCCAGCCATCCACCGAGGCGGAACAGCCCACCTGCCGGACTGAGTTACAACTTTCTCTACTGGTTCAAGGCGGCTCGCTCCGCTCCCCGCACGCGGCCCGGCCCCCGGCCGGGCCTGCGCTCCTGCCTCCGTCCCGCTCCAACCCGGCCGGGGCCCGTGCCGCGCTCCCGCGACCAACCGTCTGAGAGCAATGGAGCTTCAAGAGACACCGGACAACACACGTGCCAATACGGCATGATTCCACTGATCGGCTACTTCAGGAGGTCTGAACTCGTATGAAGGTTTTCATCAGTTGGTCTGGTCCAGCATCACAAAGGTGCGCGGAAGCGCTGAGGAAATGGTTGCCCTTCATGAACCAAGCCATCATCCCGTTTACATCTTCTCAAGATATTTCTAAAGGAGAGAGGGGGCTCAATAAAATCGCCAACCAGCTGCAAGAATGCAATTTCGGAGTAATCTGCGTTACCCGTGAAAACCAAGGGGCATCGTGGATCAACTTCGAATCCGGAGCCCTTTCGCGAGAACTTGGCGAAAATTCCGTGGCGCCATTTCTACTTGATATGCAAATCAAGGAGCTTTCTGGCCCCCTCACGCAATTTCAGGCAACCGACAGCTCAAATAAGGAAGACGTATGGGCGATGATCAAGTCGATCAATGAGAAGTGCGAAGTCACACTAGAACAGGAGATGCTGCGAACAACATTCGACAGATTTTGGCAAGACCTGGAAAGCGATCTAACGGAAATTCGAGATAATCACCCACAAAGTGATGTTCCGGAGCGGGACACGCAGGATATTCTTAACGAACTAGTTGGGCTCGTCCGAGAGCAGAACTCTCGAATCAGCGTACTCGAAAACGCCGTAAGAAAAGACAGGAAGTCCGTCCATTACACGATCAATGAGCCTCAGGAAGTTCGCATTGTCGACGAAGATGGACCGTCGAGCAATAAGCGAGCAGCGACGGCAGCCGCGCGAGTCAGAAAGCTGATTGGCGAAGAACACATCAAGCATGTATCCAGGCGAGGTTACGCTATCGATGTAAGCGTAACCTCGGAAGGATTTAGCAGAGCAAAGGGCGTAGCGCGCGACTTGGAGTCACTTGCCGCCAGCGCCAATACAGGAATCGACATTATCTGTGAATCCGAAAATGAAATGCTGTCCTATCCGCCGTTCTAGAGAGTCGCAATATGCAGCTTCAACTCACCCGCAGCGGCCTCTCTCAATTGTTTCGCACCCGCCGGGGGTGGGGGCTGCTCACGGCGCACTTTTCGGTCTCATTCGCAGCAATCGCCGGCTGTATACAGTTGATCCTCGCGGCTCACCCTGTGAGCTACTTGCAGGGTTACTCGACGATCACGGGTACGGTGGCGGTCTCAGCCGCATGGGCCGTCGCACGGTCTACCCCTCGCACCAGGGTTTCGCATGATTTTAAGCATCCCAATTTTACAGTCACGGTGAAAGTGGGTGACATTTTCTCCGAGGATGCTGATCTAGTAGTCGGCTTTACCGATACCTATGACACTTCCAGCGATGATGCGAGCATCATTTCACCAAGGAGCGTCCAAGGGCAGCTCCTTCAAAAAATTTACGGCGGCGATTCCCAAGCTTTGGATTCGGCACTTCAGGATTCACTCTATGGAGTGTCCCAATTATCCACCGAAAGCAGGCCCGAAAAGCCTAGAGGGAAACTGGTTCGCTATCCGATTGGAACTGTGGCAGTCCTGTCGAAGGGGTCAACGCGATACTACTGTGTGGCCTACTCGAAGATGAGTAACGCCTTGGTGGCCAGGTCGAGTGTAGATGACCTATGGGCAAGTTTGAGGAGTGCATGGTCCGTGATCGCCGTTCATGGACACTCCAATTCCATAGCCATGCCAATCGTTGGATCCGAACTTGCTCGCGTCGACAACCTTGGGCGAGAGAGCCTCCTGAAAATGATACTCTTGTCTTTTGTGGCGAAATCACGGGAGGGCCTTATTAGCAGGAGTCTGACAGTGGTAATTCACCCGAAGGACGCCGATCAGATCGACATGAATGAGGTTCAAGCCTTCTTGAGGTCTGTATAACAAAAGGACATACGCCCCCGATGGCACTGCGGACCCACTGCTATTAAGGGCCAGTCGTCGAGCCTTCTCCTGGCCGACAATGCGATCTATATAGAGATTCAGATTAGAAGACGGCCGTATTCCACGGACTAGCCTTCACTCGTTGCTCTGGTCGACGCAAAATCCCAATGGCGTGGCTGAGGCCGGTGGGGGTGCAGCGAGGCATACACGCGCGTGGTCGGTCGGCGCGCCCGCCGCCGTGGCTGACTGTCGTCGGCGGAAGTTCAGACGGGGCCCATCGAGGGTGTCGGCCGTCAGTCGAGTGCGGCAGAGCTGGGCCGTCCCTGGGCCGTCCAACGCCGCTCAACAGCGGCCAATGACGACCACCGACGACCACCAGGCGCACGGTCCCACCGCCCCTGACCAGCAAAAACCCAGCTCACCAAGATCCCCGGCAAGACCCAGGGCAAGAAGACAGGTCGCTGTCCTCCCGTTCAGACCCTGCGGAGCCGGGACACCGGCGCAACGGGCGTCCGGAAGAAAAGTCAAGGGATCTTCCTAGGACCAGCAAAGATCATGGAGTCATGACGTTAAAGATCTTTTTCTCTAGAGGCTGTCCCATCTGCAGAGACGGGCGTCGCGCCCACCTCTCCTGTATTAGGTAGTTGTTACTAGTTATCATGGATATCTAATGCCTGCTCAGAGGAGCAACCGGCTGTTGAACAGGTTCCAGTGACGGCACCTCAAGCCGACGGACTGGCGTGCATGCTGGGGCTATGCCACGGATCATTTTTCCACCAGCCGACGATCCCCTCCCGGATGGCGGCCTCTCCCAGGAGCACAGCATCGCCGCGCTTCTGGGCTCCTCAAAGCGGCGTAAGGGAGAGGTACCCATCCGCCGGTCCCTCGTGCAACGTGTCGTCGAGGGAGCCAGTGGAGACGCTAAGGCTCTTAGTCCGCTGAGCGCACTGGTACGTGCCCGCCGCGAGCGGGCGTTGGACCTGTACCTGCTCATGGCAGCCGTCACCACCGCAGCCCCGTATGACGTGACCGAGCGGTCCGAGCTTTGGGCCCGCTGCCTGGGCCACCACGCGCCGGGCGCCTCAGCCAGTGTCATGGTCTCACGCCTCTGGTTGCAGCTTGAGCAACTCGGTTTGATCAATAGATCCCAAAACGGCAAGTTCACAAAGATTACGAAGCTCATGGAAGACGGTACGAGCGGTTCCTACCGTCCACCCATCGGCCTGGCCGACGGCCCCTTAGAGGACATCTACTTCCGGCTGCCGTTCCAGTACTGGATCGATGGACTGCATAAGAAGCTGACCCTGTCAGGTAAGGCGCTGCTGCTCATCTGCATGAGCCGACGCGATCCGCAGTTCTACATTCCCGAGGTGTTTGCGGACTGGTACGGGCTATCGCCGAAGACGATCCGCAAAGGGCGTGAGGAGCTGCTGACGTCGGGGGTTCTTACCACGGTTGGGTACGGCATCTACATCGATACTTCTCTGCCCACCCTCACGACGACCGCCGACAAATATGCCTTCCAGGCTCCCTACAACCTGAACGTCAGCAAGCGCACCACAGCGTCTGACTGCTCCGCAGCTGACGAGACCAAGGCCGAGGAAGACGGGCAGGCAGCACCCATTTCGGCCCCACACGAGCCACTGCTTTCGACCGTGGAGTTCCTAGTCCGCAAGGGCGAAGCAGGCTGAACCACATCACCCAGGTGAGGACAAACGGCACTGGTCGCCGCCCAAAAGGCGGCGGCCCCCTGTTCCCGCAGGGAGCCGCCAGATGAAGCAACCAATCGCTCGACCTTCAGGAGGAGCCATCAGTAACACCCTCAAGGCTACGGGGCAGCCCCGGAAGCCGTCGACTCTGCCCACCCGCATGGGGCTCTGGCTGCGGAACGCCCGTGCCCAGTGGACATCGTCAGCCCGGCGCCGCAACGTGCGCGCGCTGGGACGCACCGCCGGCCACGGACTCCTTGGAGGGATCGCTGCCGGACTCGGCACCACTGTCGTCTCTGGCATCACGTGGTGGGTTCAGCATCGTTGATCCACCGCATGAGCGGCACGAAGCCTCGGCCATCCCGCAGAGGAGGGCCGAGGTCTGCGGAAGGCCAGGACAACACCGCTGAGTGTCTAACTGCGTGACAACCACAGCAGACAGCGCCGGACGGCGTCGGACGAACACCAACTACCTAAGCAGGTCAGCGGCACACTGCCCCCTGTTCAGCCCCGTGCCCAAGTTGCTTCGGGACGAAGAGGTCGTGCCAGAACCGTGCCAGGTCGTGCGGGGAACCACGGGGAATGGTGAAGACCGGGTCATGAGCCAGTCAGCTGCTGCAGCCGCTCCGCCGCAGGTCAGCCCAACGAGCGCCCGTAGAAGACCCAAGCTTCCCAAGCTCAGAGCTCGTCTACGCGACCGTTCAGATGGAAGAGAAGCCATTCAAGCCAATCCGCCGTGACTCCCAGAGCCGAGGCCCAGTCGTGCATGGAGCTGACGTAGGTGGCGTATCGGGTGGGCCATTGGCGAGTGCCGGCCGCCTTCCAGCTGGACCACCCGAGTGCGTTCAGTGAACGGAAGACCCGATCATCGAGAATCAAGGCCCGGTCGCAAGTGGTGTCGCGGTCATCAACGGCCGCGAACCACTTGGTGAAGAAGGACCGCCCCACACCGTTGAGGACGAACTGCCGGTAGGCCCCGCTCAGGTCGCCTTCTCGAACCGCTTCGGATGTGGTGCGGAGGACAGTGGGCATGCGGGCGTCTGACAGGGCCGCTTCGGTGTGGCGCGGCCCTCGTCCGTTTGTGGTGCCCGAGCCCCAGATCATGACGGCCACGAACAGGTCACGCAGGCTGTTGGGATCGTCGCCAACACGGTCACGGAGGTGAGACAGGTCGCCCCGGCTGATGAGACGGTCACCGCTCGGACCGTTCACACATCCAACGCCGATATCGAGTACGTGCGCCGCTTCGTGCGGCTCCAGCCATGAGCGCCACGTTCCTGGACGGAAGCGCACGGGCTTCTGTTTGCAATCGCCGTAGCGGACAACGAGCTTATGAAGCTGCTCCATCATGCTCCCCGTGGCCATGACGGCGGCGTGCCGTGGGCCACAGCGTATGAGAGGACATGCCAAGCGCACACGCCCAGGGAGCTCGTCTCTCTGGCCCATGCTCGAAACTCGGCCGGTTTGATCAGCTGATGATCAAACCGGTGACACCAAAGATCAGGGTGAACACGAAGCAGATCAGACTGACAGCCGTCGCAAGGCGCGGCACCTCATGCGTTCGACGGAAGTTGGACATGACTCCGTTGGACCAGAAGGAGCAAATCGCGACGATGACTGCCGGGATGAAAAGCGGTGTGTCGCGACACACGTATGCGGCACCCACAGCCAACCCGATGAGAATGATTAGCATCATGCCCCCACCCCTGCGTCTGCGGCGGCTCCCAACCCCCGCGCGATGGGCCACAGAGTAGAGAAGTACCGGGTAGTAGTGGTCATCTTCGGATCGGCGTCCCCAGATCGGGGGTCCATCCGGGCTCAGGCCCGCACCCTCGATCCGTCTCAGTTTCCGTCTCATTCAGCCCCGTTCACAGCCGTTCAGGCGAGACCACGAGTCAACCGCAGCCCATGAGTGGCTCGCCCACGAACGCAGGTGAACGCCCCTGCACGCACCCCATCGCCCCACCACCACAGTTGGAAAGCGTGTTGGGGGCAACCCCTCACGAGTTCGAATCTCGTATCCTCCGCCAGTGCCTCACCGGGCACGATGTCGAAGGGCCCCACCGTTCGCGGTGGGGCCCTTCGACGTTGTCCGGCTCGGAGCCGGCACCGGGCCCGACCGTGCTCGCGTCGAACGGTCTTCTTCCGTTCAGCAGGTTCTCCGGTGGCCGACCGATGCCGTGGGGAACCTGGCCCCGTGCGCGTTCCGGGCTTCCCTGGGGTTGCAACTTCCGTGAGACTGGCGGGAGTTGGGGTGACCGGTGGGGCGATGCGGTTCGCCGTCGTGGGCGGGGGGCCGGGAACCGGGTGGCGGGTGCGGTGCATCGGTACAGGCGTGTGACGGGCGTGAGCGGCGGAGCGTACGGCGCCGTCGGCGCTGTCGGCGCCGCCGCGCGGGGGAAACGCAGGGGACATCGACAGGGAGGGGGGATCGTGGCACACGCGAGAGCACTGCGCGTCGGTGGAGCCCTGGCGGCATGCGGGGTCCTGGCGCTCGGGTGCACCGGCGGCGGGGGCGGTGGCGAGGGGGCGAGCGCGCCGTCGACGCCGAAGGCGAGCCGGAGCGGGAGCGCGGACGTCGGTTCGGCCGGTGAGACGGGGACGCCGTCGGGGCCGGCCGTCGACCCGGCCCGGCAGCCCGGGTCCGCGGCACAGGCGCGGGCGCTGATCCGGAAGGTGATCGCCGATCCGGAGCTGTTCGGCCCGGACGTGGTGCCGGCGACGCCGTACGAGAGCGATCCGAGCCGGTGGGCGGTGCTGGGCGAGAACTGCGCCTGGCAGTTGCGGAAGCTGCCGAAGGACGTGCTGGCCACGCTGACCCGCCACTTCGACGTGCCGACCGGGGGCGGCAAGGGGTCGATGCGGCTGTCGGCCACGGTCACCGTGCACCGCACCGCGACGGACGCGGCGTGGGAGCAGGCCACGATGCTGGAGGAGGCCCTCGGCTGCGAGGAGCAGCTGCTGCGGCCGGGGGAACGGCTCATCGGGCTCACATCGAGCGCGTTCGGTCGGGGCGAGGGCGGCAACGTCGACACCGAGGACTCGCTGCTGGAGAGCGGCCGGTGCAGCAGTGACGCCCGGGGCGGCCCGTATCCGTATCTGTGGCAGCAGGTGACGCTGGGTTCGGTGGTCGCGGCCGTCTCCGCGTGCGGTGGTCCCGGACGTTCCGCCGACGAGGTGCAGCGGCTGGTCCAGGAGCCGCTGGCGCGGGTGATGGTGCACGTGCAGCGGGAGATCGGCCCGGACGCCGCGGCGGCCACCGGCACGCCGGAGCCCGAGAGCTCGCAGGGCGCGTCCGCGTCGGGCACGAACGGAGGTGCGTGATGGAGCGGCTGATTCCGTCGGATCCGTCGCGGCTGGGCGGCCACCGGCTGCTGGGGCGGCTGGGCGCGGGCGGCATGGGTGTCGTGTACCTGGCCCGTGCCGAGTCGGGCGAGTTGGCGGCGGTGAAGGTGATCCTGCCCGAGTACGCCGGGGAGCAGGAGTTCCGGGCCCGGTTCCGCCGCGAGGCGGCGTCCGCCGGGCGGGTGGACAGTCCCTGGGTGGTACGGGTGCTGGGCGCCGACGCGGAGGCCGAGGCACCGTGGCTGGCGACGGCGTTCGTGCCGGGGCCGTCGCTGGCCGAGGCGGTCGCGGCGTGCGGGCCGCTGCCGGCGCGCGCGGTACGGGTGCTGGGCAAGGTGCTGGCGCGGGCCCTGGCCTCGGTGCACACGGCGGAGCTGGTGCACCGGGACGTCAAACCCGGCAACGTCCTGCTCGCGCTGGACGGGCCGCGGCTGATCGACTTCGGGATCGCGCGGCCCACGGCCGCCGGGGCGACGGAGCTGACCGCCACCGACATGGTGGTCGGCACCCCCGGCTTCCTCTCCCCCGAACAGGCACGGGCCCGTCGGGTGGGCCCGGAGAGCGACGTGTTCTCGCTGGGCTGCGTCCTGGCGTACGCGGCGACGGGCCGGCCGCCGTTCGGCACCGGAGCGGTGGACGCGCTGCTGTACCGCACCGTCCACGACGCCCCGGAACTGGACGGCGTAGCGGACGAGGAGCTGCGGGCCCTGCTGGTGCGCTGCCTGGACAAGGATCCGGCGAACCGGCCCACGGCCGAGCAGGTCGACGCGGAGCTGGTGGAGGACGCGCCGGAGAACTCCGTCGACTGGCTGCCGGACCCGGTGGTGCGGATGGTGGCCGACCGCTCGGCGGAGCTGCTGGCCCTGCCCGGCGTCGAGCCCACCGAGGTCGGGGCGCAGGCCGATACCCCGGCGCCGGGCCGCCGCCGGTTCCTGACGCTGGCGGCGGGTGGTGCCGCCGTACTCGCGGCCGGTGGCGGCGCGGCACTGTGGGCGGCGCTGCGGGACGACGAGGAGGCTCCGGCGCGGTCCACCGGTCCCACCTGGGTGATCGGGGTCCAGGCGGACCTCACCGGGCCGCAGAAGGAAGCGGGGCGGGAGCAGGAGCGGGCGGCGCGGCTGGCCGTGGAGCGGTTCAACTCCCGCAAGAACAGGCCGTTCACGCTCGCGCTCGACGTCGCGGACGACCGGGGCGACGCCGCGCGGGCCCGGGCGGCGGCGCAGCGGCTCACCGGGAAGAGCGGCGCGCTCGCCGTCCTCGGTCCGACCGGCTACGCCTCGGCGGAGGGCGCGCTGGAGGTGTACGAGGGGGCGGGGCTGCCGCTGGTGACGGTCTCCGAACTCTCCGCCTCCGCGGCGCTCGCGGCCCGGCTGAGCAAGTCGGGGATCTACTTCCACGCCGCGCCGACGGCCGACTTCGCCGCGGTCACCACCCTGGTCCAGCTCGGCGCGCAGGGTTCGCGGCGTCCGGGGCTGCTGGCCGACCGGGCGGGCGGGGTCACCGTCATGGAGTCCGTGAGCATCACCCACGCGGTGGCGCAGAGCATGGACATGGACCTGTACACGCGGGTCGTGCCCGCCGTCGCGCCCGATCCGGCGTCGGTGGTCGCCGACATGCTGGACCACGGCATCGACGGCTTCTGCTACAAGGGCACCCCCGAGCGGGCCGCGGCCGTCGCGCGGGCCCTCGCCGACCGGGGCTTCGCGGGACCGCGGTTCCTGGAGGCGTCCTCGGCCACCGCCGGCTTCACCTCCGCGGCGGGCGGCGCGGAGGACGACTGGCAGGTGCTGGCCTCGTACATCGATCCGGCCGGCGAGCCGCTGCGGGACTTCGCCGCCGCGTACCGCGAGCGGTTCGGCGCGGCGCCGGGCATCTGGGCGGCCGAGGCCTACGACGTCACGCGACTGGTGATCGACCGGCTCACCGCGCTCGCCGGGAAGGACGGCCGGCGGCCTCGCCGCACCGAGGTCGCCGCGGCCCTGGCCAAGGCCGAGTTCAAGGGCCTCGCCGGGACGTACGCGTTCGACGAGCAGGGGCGGCGCAGCTCACCGCGGTTCCATCACTACCGGGCCGCCGGCGGCCGGTTCGAGTACGTCGGTACGGCGGACCTCCCGACGTCCTGAGGCCGCCGACGCGCCGCACCGCTGAGGACGAACGGGACGAACGGGACGGGTGATGCGGGCGCTGCGCGCGGAGGACCCCGAGACGCTGGGCGGGCACCGGCTGCTGGCCAGGCTGGGCGCGGGCGGCATGGGCGTGGTCTATCTGGCGCGCACGGAGAGCGGGGCGCTGCTGGCGCTGAAGGTGATCCGCGCCGAGTACGCCGCCGACCCCGCCTTCCGGGCGCGGTTCCGGCGCGAGGCGCGGCTGGCGACGGGCCTGACCGGACGCTGGGTGGTGCCGGTGACCGCCGCCGATCCCGAGGCCCGTGAGCCCTGGCTGGCCACCGCCTTCGTGCCCGGCCCCTCGCTGGCCGAGGCGGTGGACGGCCACGGGCCGCTGTCCGGGCACGGCGTGGCCGTGCTCGGCGCGCGCCTGGCGCGGGCGCTGGCGGAGGTGCACGCGGCGGGTCTGGTGCACCGGGACGTCAAACCGGGCAACATCCTGCTCGCGCTGGACGGGCCGCGCCTGATCGACTTCGGGATCGCGCAGGGCACCCACTCGACGGCGCTCACGGCGCCCGACGCCGTCGTGGGCACTCCCGGCTTCCTCTCCCCGGAGCAGGCACGGGCGGACGCGGACGAGGTGGGTCCGCCCGGCGACGTGTTCTCCCTCGGCTGCGTGCTGGCGTACGCGGCCACCGGGACGCGGCCGTTCGGCACCGGTGGTCCGGCCGCGGTGCTCTACCGCACCGTTCACGAGGAGCCCGACCTGGCCGGGCTCGACCGGCTGCCGCCGCCGATGCGTACGGCGGTCAGGGAGTGCCTGGCCAAGGAACCGGGGCGGCGGCCCACGGCGGCCGCTCTCCGGCAGGTGCTGGAGGCGGTGGCCGCCGGACCCGGGCACGGCGCCTCCGGTGACGGGGACTGGCTGCCGCCCGCGGTGCTGCGTGTGGTGGCCGAGCGGTCCGCCCGCGCCCTCGATCCGCCGCCCCGCTCGGCACCCTCCGCCGCGCCGGAGTTCTCCGGTGGGGACGACTCCGCGGCCGCCCGGCCGTCGCGCCGACGGGTGTTCGCCCTCGCCGGGTCGACGGCGGCCGTGCTCGCCGCGTCGGGCGCCGGGGCGGCGGTGCTGCTGGCGCGCCGGAACGCGGCCGCCGGCGGATCGGAAGGGGGTGCCCCACCGACCCGGACGATCGGCTTCCAGGCGGATCTGACGGGGCCCGGGAAGGCGTCCGGCAGAGCGCAGGAGCGCGGGGCCCGGCTCGCCGTCGCCGCCCTCAACAGCCGTGCGGACGCCCGCTTCCGGCTCGTCCTGAAGGTGGAGGACGACGGTGGGCGGGCCGCCGGGGCGCGGGAGAGCGCCCGTCGTCTGACCGCGGACCGGACGGTCGTCGCGGTGGTCGGGCCCACGGCCACGGCCGCCGCCCGCGCCGCGGCCCCGGTGTACGAGAAGGCCTCCCTGGCGCTCCTCCTCGTCTCGGTGGACGCCGACACCGCCTGGCCGTCGAACAAGCCGCGCGTCGTCTGCCCCACCACGTTGCTCGGCCGCGAACGGCAGTTGCCCGTGCTCGACTACCTGACCCGGGTGAGCCGCACCCGCCGCACCGCCGTCGTCGAGGACCGCGCGGCGGGGGACACGGCATGGGACCTCGCCCGCGACCTTCGGGCGACCCCGCCGAACTGGGACATCGGGGGCACCGTCACCGTCCATCCCGCGGCGGTGGACGGGAACGGCCCGCGCGGGGCCGCCGACGCCGCGCTGGCCGCCCGCGCGCAGGCCGTCGTCTACGCCGGCACCTCACCGGACCGGGCCGCGGCGTGTGCCCGCGCGCTCACCGCGGCGGGCTTCGACGGACCGCGCCTCGGCTTCGAGCCCGCGATGCGCCCGGCCTTCCTGACGGCGGCGGGCGAGGCCGCCGAGGGCTGGCTGTTCGAGGCGCCGTACACCGAGCCCGAAGCGGCCCGCACCGGGGCCGCCGAGGCGTTCACCGCCGTCCACCGGGCACGTTACGGCGCGGATCCCGGCCGGTGGGCCGCCGAGGCGTACGACGCGGTGGGGCTGGTCGCCCGCACCCTGGACGCACTCGGCGCGGGCTCCGGGATCGAGCGGGGGCAGGTCAGCGAGCGGGTCTTCCGCGTCGTGCACGACGGTGTCGCCAAGACGCTCCGGTTCCGCTCGGAGCGCACCCTGGAGTCGGAGAACGCCGGCTTCCTGTACCAGGTCGCCGGCGGCTCCTTCCGGTTCCTGGGGCGGCACGACCAGGTGCGGGCCGAGGACGGGTGAACGGGCCGCCCGGACGGGGCGGGTCCGGGCGGGGTGGTCCGGGCGGTCCGGGCGGGCGTCAGCCCTTGTTGGCGCCGAGTGTGAGGCCGCTGACGAACTGCCGCTGGAGCAGGAAGTAGACGATCAGCGTCGGGATCGCGGTGAGCAGGGCGCCGGCGGCGACCAGGTTGGGATCGGTGAAGTACTGGCCGGAGAGGTTGTTCAGCGCCGAGGTGATCGGCATGTTCTCGCCGGTGGAGATCAGCACGAGGGCCCAGAAGAAGTCGTTGTAGATCCAGATGGACAGCAGGGTGGCCAGGGCGGCCATCGCGGGACGGCACAGCGGCAGCGTGATCTGCCAGTACAGCCGCCACACGGAGGCCCCGTCGACGAGCGCCGCCTCGGTCAGCTCGTGCGGCAGTGAGCGCATGTAGTTGCTCAGGACGAAGGCGCAGAAGCCGGACTGGAACGCCACATGGATCAGCACCAGGCCGAGCGCCGAGTCGTACAGCTTCCCGCTCATCGTGATGCCCGGCAGGTCCACGAGCAGGTACAGGCGGTACAGCGGGGTGATCAGGACCTGCTGCGGGAGCAGGTTGCCCGCCGTGAAGACCAGCAGCAGCGCCAGGTTGACCCGGAAGTCGAAGCGGGCGACGTAGAAGGCGACCATCGACGACAGGAACAGCGTCAGCAGCACGGCCGGGACCGCGATCAGCAGCGTGTTGCCGAAGTAGTGCGTCATGTCCGACTGGGTGAACGCGTCGGTGAAGTTGTCCGGGCTCAGCGTGTCCGGCAGGGACACATAGCCCTTCTCGCTGGTCTCGGCGTACGGGCGCAGGGCCGCGTAGACCGCCCAGAGCAGCGGGGCCAGCCAGGCCAGCGCCATGCTGCCGAGGACGATGTGCAGCAGGACCCGGGCGGGACGGACCGGCGGGCGCCTGCGCGGCGCGTTCACCGGTGCGGTCGCGGTGCTCATGCTCGCCGCTCCTTCCGGAAGGTGCTCACCAGGTAAGGAACGATCACGACGAGGGAGATCAGCAGCAGGACGACCGCGATGGCCGATCCGTAGCCGATCCGGCTCGACTCACCGATGATGTTGCTGGTCACCAGGATCGACAGCAGTTCGGTGCCCTCGGCGCCGCCGTTGAAGACGAAGACGAGGTCGAAGGCGCGCAGCGCCTCGATGACCGTGACGACCAGGACGATGGTGTTGGTGGGGCGCAGGGTCGGGAAGATGACGTTCCTGAACGCCTGCCACTCGCCGGCGCCGTCGAGGGCGGCGGCCTCGCGCAGGGACGGGTCGACGCTCTTCAGGCCGGCCAGGTAGAGGATCATCATGTAGCCGGTGTGGCGCCAGGACGCGGCGATCAGGACGGCCCACAGGTTGAGGTCGGGGTCGCCGATCCAGTCGATGTACTTGCCGGGCTCGTTGGCCCCGATGACGCTGTTGATCAGGCCCGTGTCGGGGTTGTAGACGAGCTGCCAGACGAACCCGATCACGGCCATGGACAGTACGACCGGCAGGAAGAACGCCGTCTGGTAGACGCGGCTGAACCGGATCCGCTTGTCCAGTTGCACGGCCAGGAAGAGGCCGAGCGGGGTCGGGATCACGATCAGCACGGCGAACCAGACGACGTTGTGCCGGACGGCGGGCCAGAACTGCGGGTTCTGTTCGAACAGTTCCCGGAAGTTCTGCAGTCCGACCCACCGGATGGCGTCGAAGCCGATGCCGTCCCAGGTGGTGAACGCGAGCGCGATCGAGGCGAGCGCGGTCACCCAGACCAGGGCGATGTGCAGGACGGTGGGCAGGCCCGCCATCAGACCGAGCGTGAGCCGGTCGCGGCGGGTGAGCAGCCGGCGGTGCCCGGACGGCACCTTCCGCCGGCCGGGCGCGCCACCCGGGGGCGGGACGGTGCCCGCCTCCGGGATCTCCTCGGTGATGTCGGTGGTCATGAGGACGCGAAGATCGTCTTCTTCTGGCGCTCGATCGAGGTGAGCAGCGCGTCGATGCCCTTGGGGTCGCGGATGAACTTCTGCAACGCGGGCTGCATCACGGTGGAGGTGAAGTCCGGGCGGCTGTCGCGGTCCATGAACTGGGTGAGGTTCCCGGCGCCGCTGATCATCTCGTACGCCTTCTTCTGGAGCGCGGTGTACGCGGAGGTGTCGGCCTTGGTGGAGGCGGCCACCACACTGGGGTCGGACTCGAGGTAGATCTCCTCGGCCTCCGGGCTGCCCAGATACTCCAGCAGTTCGACCGAACCCGCCTTGTTCTTGGGGCTCTTGCTGAGCATGAAGCCGTCGGTGGGCGCCTCGACGGTCTCCTGGCCGTGCGCCGGGTCGATCTCCGGGAAGGCGAAGAAGTCGAGGTCGTCCAGGTCGGCCGGGTCGGTGAACTGCTGCGCCACGAACGTGCCCAGGAGGTACATGCCGGCCTTCTTCGCCACCAGGGTCTGGGCCGCGTCCTGCCAGGTGCGGCCCATGGCGCCCTCCTGGTGGAACGGGAGGATCTCCGCCCACAGGTCGAAGGCGGCCCGCACCTTGGCGTCGGTCCACGAGGCCTTGCCGGCCATCAGGTCGACATGGAACTCGTAGCCGTTCTTGCGGAAGTTGAGCTGGTCGAAAGTGCCGAGGGCGGGCCAGGCGTCCTTGTCGCCGAAGGCGATCGGGACCAGGCCGTCCTTCTGCATCCGCTCGCACAGGGCGAGGAAGTCGTCCCAGGTGGTGGGGACTTCGTAGCCCTTCTCCGCGAAGAGGCTCTTCCGGTAGAAGACCGCCCAGGGGTACGTGTAGAGCGGTACGAAGTAGTACTTGCCGTCCTCGCCCTTGCTGAGCGCCTTCATCGCGTCGGGGAAGTTCCCGCCGATCGTCTCCCAGACGTCGTCGATCGGGGTGGCGAGGCCCTTGGCCGCGAAGAACTGCATGCGGTAGCCCGCGAACCAGGTGAACACGTCGTCGGGCGTGCCCTGGAGGTAGGAGTTGATCTGCTCCTGGAAGGTGTTGGAGTCCTTGGTGTTCACGTCGACCGTGAGCCCGGACTTCTTCCGGAACGCGGCGTAGATGTCGGCGAACGCCTTCTTCGGCACGGGGTCGGACGCCTTGGAGCCCAGGGTGATCGTCTTGGGGTCGGCCGCCGTACCGCTGCCGCCGCACGCGCTGAGCAGGGGTATTCCGGCGCCTAGAGCGGCGGCGCCGCCGATGCCGCGCAACAGGGTGCGGCGGCTCGGGTCAGGGAGGGTGAGACCGGAGGGAGTTCTGCGCATGACGGCTCCTGGGGGGACGATCCGACCCGACAGCTGGTCGAAAACAATCAGAAATCAACCCGTCCGAACACGAGGGTGGCGTAATCACAGCGGCATGTCCTGTCATGCGTCAAGACCACTCCTCACCCTTTGTTGAAACGTGATCGTCATCTTCGGGCAGGGTGGGACACCGAACACCACAGGAGGAAACCGACAGAATCAAACATCGCTCGGGGTCCGGAACTAGCCGACGCGGATGTCCTTCTCCACCGTGACCTGGTCGGTCTCCGTCGTCCGGACGGTGATCTTCATCGTCCAGACGCCCGGCAGCGGCAGCCGGAGCGAGTCCGTGGCCCAGTAGCCGCCCCGGTTCTCCAGTTCGGCGTCGATCGGGCCGACGTCCTGCGCGCGCAGGGTGAAGGTGAGGCGTACTTCGGGAACGATGGACAGACCGTCGTCCGGGCCGTACGTCACCACCTGGATCCGGTTGGTGCCGACGCGGCCCGGGGAGACCTCGATCTGCGCCTTGCCCCGCCCCGTCGGCGTACCGACGTCGAAGGGGACCATGCCGCTGAACGCGTCGGCCGTGCCGGACGCCTGGGCCGATCGCGCGGCGGCGCTCTCCGCGTCGGCCCTGCCGGGCAGGGTGACCGTGAGCAGCGTGGTGATCGCCAGGACGACGACGCCCGTCGCGAACTCGACGCCGACGGACCGGCGCAGGGCTCGCCGGTGGTGGGTGCCGTCCGGCGGTGCGGAGCGTGCGGGGAGTGCCGGGTCCTCGGTGTCGCCGGCCGACCGCGCGGCGGCATCCCCAAAGCCACGGGCCGGCGGACCGCTCGCAGGCCCCGATTCACCCTCGGCCGTCGCCCCGCTCGTGCCGGTCGGGGCGCCCTCGACCACTCCGGCCACGGCCCCCGGGCCGCCCGCGGACGACGCCACCGCGACCCCCGATGCCACCTCGGCCGCCACTCGGGGCTCGCCGGCTGAGGCCCCCTCAGCCGACCCGCCCACGCCGACAGAAGCAGCCTCCGCCGACTCGCCGCCCACGCCGGCAGAAGCAGTCTCCGCCGACTCCCGGTTCACCCCGGCCGAGGACGCCCAGTCGGATGTCCAGCGGCGGGAGACGGCCGCCGCCGCGAGCAGCAGGGTCACCGCGACCAGCTTGGCGAGCAGCAGGCGGCCGTACGCCGTACCGGTGAGGGCGTCCCAGGAGCCGAGGCCGCGCCAGGACTGGTAGGCGCCGGTGACGGTCAGGACGGCCACGCACGCGAGGGCGAGCCGGGAGAAACGGGTGACGGCGGGGAGCGTGAGGTCCCGCGGGGCGCGGCGCAGCACGGTCAGCAGGGCGGCCAGCCCGCCCAGCCAGACGGCCATGGCGAGCAGGTGCAGCACCGAGGAGGTCATGGCCAGGGGGACCTGGATACCCGCGGAGGCGTGCTCGGCGGCGGCCCAGGTGAGCGCCAGGCCGACGGCGAGGACCCCGCCGAGGACGGCGTGTCCGCGGCGCCAGGGGCGCGGCGCGCGGCGGACCAGCAGGAAGACCCCGGCCAGCAGTACGGGCCGGGCCAGCAGCGCCATGCCCGGCCGGCTGGTCAGCGTGGCGGTCAGGGCGCCGGGGTCGAGGACGTCCGCGAGGCCGGTGCCGCGCTCGTAGGGGCCGCGGACCAGCAGCAGCACCGCCGTGGACGCCAGCAGCGCCGTACCGGCCGCCGGGACCAGCCGGCGCAGTGCCTCGGAGGGGCCGCCGAGCACCGCGGCCGTGAACACCAGGACGCCCACGAGCAGCGCCAGCGCCGCGTAGGCCGCATAGCGGGCGATGTTGTGGAGCCCGGTGGTGGCCGGGTCCTCGGTCGGCGCGGTGACGGCGGTGGTGGTCGCGGAGGGCGCGCCGACCGAGAAGAGGAAGGCGCCCGAGACGGGGTGACTGTCCGCGGAGACCACCCGCCAGGCCACGGTGTAGGTGCCGTCCCGCAGGCCGGGCGGCAGGCTCAGCCGGACCGTGTCGGAACCGCCGTCCACGAGTTCGGCCTCACCGGTGCGGACCCGGCGGTTGTCGGGCCCGATGACCCGGACCGAGTCGTCGAGCAGTCCGACGGACTCGGTGAAGTTCAGGGTGAGATGCCGGGGGGCGGAGTCGAGGACGGTGCCGTCCCGGGGGTCGGTGCCGCCGAGTCCGGCGTGCGCGGAGGCGGGCCCGGCACCGCCGAGCAGGAACAGGACCAGCAGGGGGCCCAGCAGCGCGAGCCGGTGAAGTCGCCGCGGCCGCCCG
Organism: Streptomyces cadmiisoli; assembly: GCF_003261055.1. Classification (NCBI taxonomy): domain Bacteria; kingdom Bacillati; phylum Actinomycetota; class Actinomycetes; order Kitasatosporales; family Streptomycetaceae; genus Streptomyces; species Streptomyces cadmiisoli. Next base: position 4,746,980 of record NZ_CP030073.1, on the reverse strand, counting down.
CGCGCTCCCCGGTCGCAGCCGTCCCGTCGTCCGCCTTCGCGCAGTCCCATCGCATCTCCGTCGTCGGATGTGCCTCCCGGACAGGTACGGACGCCGGCTCCGGTGTGCTCAGGCCGCGGCCGTCCGTTCACCCGCCGGACCGCGCCGTCACCAGGTGGGCCGTGCGGACACCCCGCCGTCCACCACCAGGTCGTGACCGGTCAGCCAGGACGCCATCGGCGAGGCGAGGAAGACGCAGGCGTCGCCGATGTCCTCCGGCCGGCCCAGCCGGCCCAGCGGCACCGCCCGTCGCCAGCGCTCGACACCCTCGGGCCAGGCGTCGGCGAGGCCCTCCCGGTCGATCAGTCCGGGCGAGACGGTGTTGACGCGGATGCCGAGCGGGCCGTACTCCAGGGCCGCCGAGCGGGCGTGCATCACCACGGCCGCCTTGGAGGCGCAGTAGTGGGCGTGGGCGGGGGCCGGTGCGCTCGCCTCGATGGAGGCGATGTGGGTCACGGATCCGCCGTCCCGCTCCCGCATGATCTCGGCGGCGGCCTGTGTGCAGGCGAAGACGCTGGTCAGGTTGGTGTCGACGACCGCCCGCCACTCCTCGGCGGTCATCCCGGCGAGTTCCCGCACGGGCTGCACGCCGGCGTTGTTGACCAGGGCCGTGAGGCCGCCGCCCCACTCGGCCGCCTCGCGCACCACGCGCCGGCAGTCGTCCTCGTCGGTCAGATCGCCCTGGACGACGACGGCCCGGCCGCCCGACTCCCGGATCAGTCCGGCCACTTCACGGGCCGGCTCCGGCGCCGTACGGAAGTGCACCGCGACCGCGGCCCCGGCCCGTGCGAACCGCAGCGCGATGCCCCGGCCGATACCGCCGCCCGCGCCGGTGACGAGGGCGACCTGTCCCGCCGGCAGCTTCATGGGCGGCACAGCTCCGCGATCCGGTCGGCCCGGTCGGGGTGGGCGGCCGTCAGCTCGGCGGCCCGTCCGTGCTCGTACCCCTCGAAGGTGAACCCGGGTGCCATGGTGCAGCCGAAGAAGGTCCACGAGCCGCCCTCGGCGACCCGCCCGCCCATCCAGGTGCCGGCCGGCACGGTGAACTGGGGGTGCTGGCCGCCGAGCACGTCCGGTCCGAGCACCGCGGTGCGGGAGGTGCCGTCGGGCGCGAGGAGCAGCAGCTCCAGCGGGTCGCCGAGGTAGAAGTGCCAGACCTCGTCGGTGGGCAGGCGGTGCAGGGCGGAGTAGTCGTCCCGGTGCAGCAGCGCGACGATGGCGGTGCCCTCGGGGCGTCCGTCGGGCCGTGCGGGCCCGGCCCAGGTCTGCCGGAAGAGGCCGCCCTCACGCGGGATCGGCTCCATGGCGTAGTGCGCGACGAGGTCTTCTGGGGTCACGCGGGGAAGGCTACCGGCCGGCTGAGGAAGGCGAGTCGCGCCCGCTTCTCGGGCAGGTACACGTCCGGAAGGTCGATCTCCGGCAGCACCACCTCCGGTCCCAGCACGTATCCCTGCCGCACGAAGCGGTCGACGGCCTTCTCGTTGCGCACGTCGGGGTCGACGACGACCCGCTGCCGGTCGAGGCCGCGCCACAGGTAGGCGGTCATGGCGCGCATCAGCGCCGCCGTCCAGCCGGGGCGGACCCCGCCCGGTCCGGCGGGCGCGATCAGCAGGTGGGCGCCGATGTCGCCGGGCCGGACCTCGTAGCACTCGCTGACCCGGTCCGCCTCGGGCTCGTACGTCTGGAACAGCCCGACCGGCTCGGAGTCCCGCACCATCAGGAAGGCGTGGTGGGTGTCGAGGGTGTCCAGGTGGGCGTAGACGTCGGCGACCTCGTCGCGGGTGAGGCCGTTCATGCCCCAGAAGGCGGCCCGTTCCTCACTCACCCATACGTGGACCACCTCGGCGTCGGCCTTCGCGTCGAGCGGCAGGAGGCGGACGGTGCCGTAGCCGTCGACCGTCTCCTCGTGGACGGCGGCGCGGGCGGCGTACGGGTCAGACATCGTCGGTCTCCTTCGTCAGGCGGTCCCAGTCGGTGACGACCGGGACGAGGTCTCCCCGGGTCCACAGGGGGAGCTGGTCGCGGTGGTGCGGCGAGCCGGGGACGCCGCAGGCGCCGAACGGCACCACCCACAGGCTGTCCTCGCGGCGGGCGAGGTCCCACACGTAGCGGGCGGCCGGGCCGCGTACGGCGCGGTCGGTGACACCGGGCACGGCGGACGTGCACAGCACGCAGTCGTGGTCGCCGGACAGACCGGGTTCGTCGTACTCCGTGCCCGGCAGCGCCCGCCACGGGGTGAGCCGGTGGGTGTCGCCCCAGGTGCGCGGCGGCTGCCCGGCGACCTCCTGGAGCGCCTCCCGCACGATCGCGGTCCGGTCGATGCCGTACAACTCCTCGGCGGTCAGCAGGTGTTCCAGGGCGTAGCCGACGCGCGGGACGAGCGCGAGCCACGGCAGCAGGACCTCCGGGTAGGCGGGCGGCTCGGTCAGCGGGGCGAGCGCCGGGTGGGCGGCGATACGGCGGACCACCTCGCCGCGCAGCGCGGCGAAGGCGGCGGCGTCCGTGCCGGCCGCGTCCATCCGGCGGTCCCAGCGCAGCAGCCGGTCGCGCAGGCCGGCGGCCTCGGGCGGCAGGTCGTCGAGGGCCGCCAGCCGGTCCAGGAGCGCGGCGGCGGAGGCGAGGCGGGTGTCCGTGTGGATCGCGGGCATGTCGGCCGCCGACCAGCGCTCCCTCTCGCCCAGCAGCGCGGTGATGCGCTCGGCGCGGTGCGGCGCGGCGAACTCGACGCCCAGCGGCGTGGCGGTACCGCGCTGATTGGCCATCACCGCGACGCCGTCGGTCAGTCCGGCGCGGGGCGGCTCGTGCCAGCCGCGCCACTCGTGGCCGGGCTCCCAGGCGGGCACGGGCCGCATCCCGTTGGCCTCGGCGCGTACCGGCACCCGGCCCGCGACCCGGTGCAGCGTCCCGCCGGCGGTGTCGGCGGCCTGCACGACGTTGACCGGCTCGGCCCAGCGGTCCAGGGCGCGGTCGACGTCGGCGACCGTGCGGGCCCGCAGCAGCGGAAGCAGGGCGCCGAAGCCGAGGTCGCCGGTGACGCGGGGCGGGTAGCGCAGGCTGAGGGCGAGGGGTGTGCCGTCGTCGAGTCCCTCGGGCCCGCCGGCGATCACCGGGCCGCGGTCGGTCTCGATCACCTCGACCGGCACCCGGTCCTCGCCCGCCACCTCGACCGACTCGGTGTGCCGCAGCGCACGCGTCCAGCTCCCGTCCGGGCCGAGCGCCTCCACGCCGGCGCCGGTGCGCCGCAGCCGCTCCTCGTACAGGTCCTGGTAGTCGGCCATGGCGTTGGTGATGGCCCAGGCGACCGTGCCGGCGTGGCCGAAGTGGGCGGTGCCGGGGACGCCGGGCACGGCGATCCCGACGACGTCGAACTCCGGGCAGCTGAGCCGTATCTGCTGGTAGACGCCGGGGTCCTCGATGAAGCGGTGCGGGTCGCCGGCGATGACGGACTGTCCGGTGACGGTCCGTTCGCCCGAGACCAGCCAGCCGTTGCTGCCGGAGGTGCCGGGGCCGTCGGCGGCGAACAGGCCGACGGCCTCGGGCCCGAGGTGCCGTGCGGCCCTCTCGCGCCAGAGCTTCGCGGGGAAGCCGGCGAAGAGGATGTGCGTGGCGAGCCAGACGGCGAGCGGGGTCCAGGGCTCCCAGCGGCCGGGGTTCAGACCGGTCGCGGCGAACTCGGGCGTGCGGCGGGCGCCTTCCGCCAGGCGGTCGTTGACGCCGTCGACGTAGGCCCGCACCCATCGCGACGTCTCGGGGTCGAGGGCGTCGAAGCAGCGCTTCGCCGTGTCGTCCAGCCGGGCCCGCCGCGCGAACACGTCCCAGGCCGCGGCCTCCGTGCCGAGGAAGGAGGCCGAGGTGCCCTGGGCACGGTGGCGTTCCACCTCCAGTTGCCAGGCGCGGTCGAGGGCGGTGACCCGGCCCTGGGCGCGGGCGAGTTCGTCGGCGTCGGCGGCGCGCAGGTGCGGTATGCCCCAGGCATCGCGGTGGATCTCGATGGTCACCCTGTCGTCCCTCCGTGCTTTAGGTTAGGCTCACCTAAGTAAGTCGTGCCGGAATAGTACGCGACAGGTGAAGGGGCGCCATGGGGCAGGGGCACGGTTGGCAGGGCGCGGTCCTGAGGCTGATGCGGGCGAAGGACTTCGTCTTCACCGTCACCGGCGCCGAGGACGTCACGCCGGAGTACCGCCGGGTGCACCTGACCGACGGCGGGCTGCTCGCCGCCACCGGGATCCACCCGACGATGTGGGTCCGGCTGTGGTTCGACGACGCGGGCAGGCCGCACCAGCGGGCGTACACGCTGGTCGACCCGGATCCGGCGGCCGGCACCTTCAGTCTCGAGTTCGCACTCCACCCGGGGTGCGCCAGTGACTGGGCGCGGGCGGCGAGGCCGGGGGACACGATCGGGGCGACGGTGCAGGGCACGGGATTCCAGCGGCCCCGTCCCGAGCCCACGCACGTCTTCGCGATCGGGGACCCGGCCTCGCTGCCCGCGCTCAACTCCCTCGTCGACGCGCTGGGTTCGGCCCCGGTCACGATCTGGTTCGGGGGCGAACCGGACGGACTGCCGTGCCGGGCCGGAAAGGACCGGCACGAGCTGCGCTCGCTCCCCCGCCACGGCCTGGTCGACGCCGTGCGCTCGGAGCTGCCCGGACTCCTCGCGACCACCGGGCACCCGTACGTGTGGATCGCCTGCGACACGCGGACCACCCGCACGCTGTCGGCGTACGTCCGCAAGGACCTGGCCGTGCCGAAGGACCGTGTGCACGCGCTGGGGTACTGGCGCGCGACCTGACGCGGTACGCGGGATCATCGGTCCATGGACGTCACTTTGCACCTCGCCCAGGACCCCGACGCCGATGAGCTGCTCGGACGCTCACCGCTCGCCGCGCTGGTCGGCATGCTGCTGGACCAGCAGATCCCGATGGAGTGGGCGTTCAAGGGACCGTCGACGATCGCGAACCGGCTCGGCACCCGGGACCTCGACGCGCACGGGATCGCCGCGTACGACCCGGAGGAGTTCGCCGCGCTGCTGACCGAGAAGCCCGCGGTGCACCGCTACCCGGGGTCGATGGCGCAGCGGATCCAGCAGCTGTGCCAGTACCTGGTCGAGCACTACGACGGTGACCCGAGCGCCGTCTGGGAGGGCGTCGACAGCGGCCGGGAGCTGCTGAAGCGGCTCCAGGAGCTGCCCGGCTTCGGCAAGCAGAAGGCGCAGATCTTCCTCGCCCTGCTCGGCAAGCAGCTCGGTGTGCGCCCCGAGGGCTGGGCGCAGGCCGCGGGCGCCTACGGCGAGCCCGGCTCCCACCGTTCCGTGGCCGACATCACCGGCCCCGAGTCGCTGGCCCTGGTGCGGGCGCACAAGCAGGAACTGAAGGCGGCGGCGAAGGCCGCCAAGGCCGCGAAGAAGTAACCGTCAGCCGACTGGCCCGCTCCGGGATGCAGGGCACACCCCGGCGTTCCCAGCATGGAGCATGACCGAGCCACCGTCCGGTTCCCGCTGGAGCCCGGAGTACGACGACCGGCACGTCCACGCCGCGCGTGACCCGCACGTGCCGAGATCGTCGTACGACGGGCCCGAGCCGCCCTTCGAAGGGCCGCTGCACCTGATCTCCCGGGCCGCCTGGCAGGCGGTCCTCGTCACCGGCCTGGTCTCGCTGGTCCTCGGCATCCTGGTGCTGGCCTGGCCGGAGACGTCCCTGCGGGTCGCCGGGGTGCTGTTCGGCCTCTACCTCCTGCTCAGCGGCGTCCTCCAACTCGTCGCCGCCTTCGGCACCCACAAGACGACCGCGCTGCGCGTGCTGGCCTTCGTCAGCGGCGCCCTGTCGATCCTGCTCGGCCTGTTCTGCTTCCGCGGCGCCATGCAGTCGATCCTGCTGCTGGCGCTGTGGATCGGTATCGGCTGGCTGTTCCGCGGGATCACCCAGACCCTGGCCGCCGCCTCCGACCCGGGGGTGCCCGCCCGCGGCTGGCAGATCCTGCTCGGCGTCGTGACCGCGCTCGCCGGGGTCGTCCTGATCGTCTCCCCGTTCGAGTCGGTGGCCGTCCTGACCGTCGTCGGCGGCTGCTGGCTGGTCGCGGTGGGCGTCGTCGAGCTGATCACGGCCATCCGCATCCGCGGCCGGGCACGGCAGATCCCGCGCGAGGTCTGACCGGTGTCCGGGCCCTACGCCGAGCGGGCGGATCTCACGGGCGGGACGATCCGCTCCGTGCGCCCCCAGGGGAGATGACCAGTTGTGAGCACCACACCGCGGACCCGCAGCGCCGTGCGCCGTACGGCCCGGCCATGGGTGATCGTGCTCCTGCTCGTCCTGCTCGTGCCGGGCGCGCACGCCGCGGCCGTCGCCGTGCCGGTCCCGGTGGCGGGCGAGGTCGCCGAGGTCGACCTGCTGGACACCGCCCTGCGGCCACCGCACCGGGCCGGGAAGCAGCCCGCCGTGCCGCGCCGGCCGGTCCGTCCGGCGGCCCCGCCGCCGCACGGGACGCCCGTCCGGCCCTGCCCGGCGCCGACCTGGCCGCCGTACACCCCACGGGCCCTGCGTTCGGTGGTCCTGCGCTGCTGACAGAACCGTCACCCCAGGTCAGTCAGTACGACGCAAGGAAGACAGACGCAAGGAAGACGACAGCCATGGCCTCAGATCCGTATGCGGTCCTGCGCGCCCTGCTGCGCGCGGAGGCCGCCCGCAGCGCCGCGAAACCCGAAGCGAAGGAAGCCAAGTCCCAGCAAGAGCCCGGCCACGTCAGGGAACGGCGGCGGCACGGGTGACGCAGGGCCGGGCGCCACATGGCGCCCGGCTCACCGGCGACGGGGCCGTTCCGAAGAGGGAGCGGGTGATCTCGCGCCCGATCCGGGTGCCGATCGAGCGGGCCGGCGACCTGAACACGCCGCTGCCGACGACCTGTTCGGCCAGGGACCGCTCCTCCTCGGCCCGCTCAGCCCGCGACTTGCCCGCCGCCCTGCCCGCCGGCTTCTCCGGCTCGGGCCGCGCGGGCGCACGCCGCTCCGCCGCGAGCCGCTCGTACGCCGACTCCCGGTCGACCGCCTGCGCCTACCGCCCGTACAGCGGCGACGAGGCGACCGCCCGGTCCAGCGCGGCCGTCTCCACCGGGCCCATCAGCGACTCCGGGGCGCGCAGGGCGTGCTGGACGCGGTTGCCGAGCTGGGCGAGGACGTCGGAGGGCACGTCCTTCGGCGTCCGCGTCACGAAGAACACCCCGACCCCCTTCGAGCGAATGAGCCGGACGGTCCGGGTGATCGCCTCCAGGAACTCCCGGGACGCGCCGAAGAACAGCAGATGGGCCTCGTCGAAGAAGAAGACCAGCTTCGGCCGGTCGACGTCGCCGACCTCGGGCAGATCGTGGACACGGGCACGCCCTGCGCCGAGAGCTGCTCGGTGAGCAGCTGGAGCGTCTTGGTCCTGCCGGTACCGGTGGCCCCCGCGACCGGACCGTGCCGGTTGAGCATGGCCGGCGGGACGCGGATCTGCGCGTCGGGCAGACACGCCCCGTCCCGCAGCAGGGCGCCCGGATCGAGGGCCGGCCCGCCGAAGGCGTAGCCGGCGGCGATCCTCAGGGCCTCCTCCGGAAGGGCGGGGGCACTGCCCGGCGCCTCGGGCATGATGGCTGCGGGCATGGTCTCCCCGTCGCTCATGTCGGCCCCCTGTTTCCGGTTCGCCCTGCTTTACGGCATCTTTTCCAGCGCCGCACTCCGACGTCATGGCTGCGCCCGGAACGTCTCGGCCGGTAGGCTTTCCGTGTGATCTTCAAGCGCATCGGAAACGGCCGGCCGTACCCCGACCACGGCCGGGAGAGCACCCGGCAGTGGGCGGACGTCGCGCCGCGCCCGATCCGCCTCGATCAGCTCGTGACGACCAAGCAGCAGCTCGATCTGGAGACCCTGCTCGCCGAGGACTCGACCTTCTACGGCGACCTCTTCGCGCACGTCGTGAAGTGGCAGGGCGACCTCTATCTGGAGGACGGTCTCCACCGCGCGGTGCGGGCGGCACTCCAGCAGCGCCAGGTGCTGCACGCGCGCGTCCTGGAACTGGACTGACCCCGCACGGGCATCCGCACAAGGCACCCCGCCGGTGACGGCTTGGCCCTTTCGGGTTCTCCTGAGCGGCGTCGAATGATCATCTAGTAGGCATCGCCGCCCGGGAGCACTACGCTGCGCCCATGAGCATGCTGACTCCACCCGGCATGGGCGGCCAGTACCGCATCACGGGGGACAAGTACCCGCGGATGCGCCCACCCCGGCGGCGGGGCAGGCTCGTACTCCTCGCGACCGCGTCCGTCACCGTGCTCGGCGTCCTCGGCTGGGGAACGCTCCAGCTCATCGAGGTCTTCACCGGCGGCGACAAGGCGTCGGCGACCGGTGCCCGGGCGGGCTGCGCGACCAAGGCGAGCCCCTCGCCCAGCGCACCGAAGGCCCTGCCCCCGGCTCGGACGATCACCGTCAACGTGCTCAACGCCACGACCCGGAGCGGTCTGGCCAAGAAGACCGCCGACGAGCTGAAGAAACGTGGCTTCAAAATCGGCGAGGTGGGCAACGCGCCCAAGCAGTACGACAAGAAGGTGAAGGGGACGGGACTGCTCCTCGGCCCCGCCTCGGCCCTGAACAGCTCGCTGCCCGTGCTCGGCACGCAGCTGTCCGCCGCCGAGCGCCGCACCGAGGCCGCGCGCAAGGGACCCGCCCTCGACCTGATCATCGGCAACGGCTTCAAGGGGCTCGCCGGGCAGGCGGACGCCGACCGGGCGCTGGCCGCACTGACCGCGCCGCAGCCGACGCCCGCCGCGTCGAAGAAGTACTGCTGAATCCGGTACGCACCGACCGGAAGGGCCTCGCAGCCCGGACGGGGCCTACTCGGCCGCGCCGTACATCCGGTCGCCCGCGTCGCCGAGGCCCGGCACGATGTAGCCGTGCTCGTTGAGGCGCTCGTCGACCGACGCCGTCACGACCGTCACCGGGGTGCCCGCCAGCTCGCGCTCCATGACCTCGACGCCCTCCGGCGCGGCCAGCAGCACCACGGCGGTGACGTCGTCGGCGCCGCGCTCGATCAGCTCCTGGATGGCGGCGACCAGCGTGCCGCCGGTGGCGAGCATCGGATCCAGCACGTACACCTGACGCCCCGAGAGGTCCTCCGGCATACGGGTGGCGTACGTGGAGGCCTGGAGCGTCTCCTCGTCGCGGATCATGCCCATGAAGCCCACCTCGGCGGTCGGCAGCAGCCGCACCATGCCCTCCAGCATGCCGAGGCCGGCCCGCAGGATCGGCACGACGAGCGGACGCGGGTGGGAGAGCTTCACACCGGTGGTCCTGGCCACCGGCGTGGCGATGTCGACCTGCTCGGTGCGCACGTCGCGCGTGGCCTCGTAGGCGAGCAGGGTGACCAGCTCGTCGGCGAGACGGCGGAAGGTCGCGGAGTCGGTGCGCTGGTCGCGCAGCGTGGTGAGCTTGTGGGCGACCAGGGGGTGGTCGACGACGTGGAGACGCATGCCCCCACACTAGCCGCGCCCGGATTGGGCCACGCGCTGGCGTCAAACCGCCCGTCCGGGGGAAGGTGAGAGGGACGGATGGGGGTGCTGTTCCTATGCCTGACCTGCCCGACCCGACCGAGAGCGCGTCCGCGGCGGACCGGGAGTCCGTCGGCGGCCGGCCGCCCGGGTCACCGCCGGAGACCGACGCCGAGCGCAGGCGGCGCCGGGCGAAGTTCCTGCGCGAACTCGCCGAAGCGCGACAGCTTCGCGATCGTGTTCAGCCCCGGCGCGCCAAGACCGCGCGGCTGCGACACGCGATGCGCATGCGGACGTTCCGCTGGTAGGACGCGGTCCGTCGGGACAACGGGAAGATCCGGCCCCGGCACGGTGGTTGTGGGGGTGGGCGTGCGCGACCGACCTGGAAAGCCGCGTACGATCCGCAGGTGGTGGCAACGAGTGTGCCGGTGAGTCGTTCGCGGAGACACGATCGAAACTGCCGGACACAGGGAGCCGAAGACGTCCCCTGAGCGCCTTGTTTCTGCCACGATTCCGAGTGGGTGGGACTCGGAGCCCGAGCTCTGCCCGCCCGTAACCTCCGCCGGGGGGACCCCCAACCGGCACGCCTATGACCAGTGGGAGAGTCACGGTGTACTTCGCCGCACTGCTCGCGCGCACCGAAGACGGGTGGGATGCGAGCGACACAGAGCTCGACGATGTGGAGACCCTGTCGGATCTGGCCGACCTGGCCCGGGAAGCCTCTCCCGACGACGACACGGTGCTCGTGCTGATCGAACAGGAGGACGCCTGGTTCGGCGTCGTCCGCATCGACGGCGAGGAGGACCCCCGCATCTACGTCTCCGACGCCGCCGCGGCTGCCCGCAGCAGTTACGGCGAGATCCTGCTCACCGACGAACTGCTCGGCCGGGAGCCCGGCGACGACGACGACCTGGACTCCCTGGACCTCGACGGCACCGAGGACGGCGAGGACGGCGAGAGCGACGACGACGAGGGCTCCGGGGAAGGCGGCTCCGCCGAGGCCGTGCCGCACGGCCCCGTCGGCGACACCGCCATCCTCGACGACCTGGGCGTCGGCGAGAAGGAGCTGCTGTCCCTGTCGGACGACGCCCTGGGCGAGATCGCCGAGGCCCTGGGCGCCTCCGACGTCCTGGAGACCGTCCGCTGACCCCGCCCGGCACCGCGGGCCTCCCGGACCCCGTCCGCGATCCCTGGCGGCCCGCGATGGGGCTCGCCCTGACCGCGGCGGAACGGGCCCTCGCCCACGGGGACGTCCCCGTGGGCGCGGTCGTCCTGTCCGCGGACGGCACGACCGTGCTCGCCACCGGGCACAACGAACGCGAGGCCACCGGTGATCCGACGGCGCACGCCGAGGTCCTCGCGATTCGGCGCGCCGCCGCCGCGCTCGGCCGGTGGCGGCTGACCGACTGCACCCTGGTGGTCACCCTGGAGCCGTGCACCATGTGCGCGGGCGCGATCGTGCAGTCCCGCGTCGACCGCGTCGTGTACGGCGCGCGGGACGAGAAGGCGGGCGCGGCCGGCTCGCTCTGGGACGTCGTGCGCGACCGGCGGCTCAATCACCGGCCCGAAGTGATCGAGGGCGTGCGCGCCGAGGAGTGCGCCCGGCTGCTCACCGACTTCTTCCGGGACCGCTGAATTCCGATTTCTGAGCACGCCCCAACGTGCTGTAAGGTCTCCCTCGGTAGCGTGTCCGAGCGGCCGAAGGAGCTCGCCTCGAAAGCGAGTGTGGCGCAAGTCACCGAGGGTTCAAATCCCTCCGCTACCGCTTGAATGAGGGCCCCGTCGAGAGACGGGGCCCTCACTGCTTCCCCGGGCATGATCCGGGGCGGCGAGCCGATGGTCGTCAAATACGACGTGAAGTTACACTCACCGCCGGCAACAGGGGTCCCGCAAGGCACATCAGGCACAGGGGAGGCCGCGGTGGCGGTGAATTCGAAGAAGATCGCCGTCTATGTGCTCGTGGTCTTCGCGCTCTACGTGATCATCACCGACCCGGCCAAGGCCGCCGACTACGTCCAGATAGGGTTCGAGGGCATATCGGACGCAGCCAAGGCCATCGGCGACTTCATGACCTGGGTGGCCAACGGAGGAGACTCATGATCCGCCACCTGGTCCTGTTCAAGCTCGACGAGGGCGTCGAGCGCGACGACCCGCGCGTCGAGCGGGGCGTCGAGGCCTTCCGGGCGCTCGGCGACCAGATCCCGGAGCTGCGCTTCTGGGAACTCGGCTGGAACATCAGCGACCGGGCCATCGCCCAGGACTTCGCGATCAACTCGGCCGTCGACGACCGGGACGCCCTCGGGCGCTATCTGGAGCACCCGGCGCATCAGGCGGGGGTGGCGCTGTGGCGCGAGTTCGCCACCTGGGTGGTCGTGGACTACGAGTACTAGACCCGCCCTCTCCGGAGCCCTTCGTCGCCCGACGGAGGGCTTTTCCATGCCTTATGCCCCAACTTGCCCTCAACACGGCGTAATGCGGTGCTTGCACACAGTGCACATGTCTTGTGATGCTATGACCGCTTTTGACGAATGAGTTGACGGACCATGAGGTGGAGTTGACCGTGTCGGCCAGTACTGCGCCTCAAGCGCCGCCTCAGGAAGCTGCGCCGCCGCGCAGCAGGGGCGCCGACACCCGGGCCCTCACCCAGGTCCTGTTCGGCGAGCTGAAGACGCTGGAGCCAGGCACCACGGAGCACACCCGGGTGCGCGGGGCGCTCATCGAGGCCAACCTCCCCCTCGTGCGCTACGCGGCGGCCCGCTTCCGCTCCCGCAACGAGCCGATGGAGGACGTCGTCCAGGTCGGCACGATCGGGCTCATCAACGCCATCGACCGCTTCGACCCGGACCGGGGCGTGCAGTTCCCGACGTTCGCGATGCCGACGGTCGTCGGCGAGATCAAGCGGTACTTCCGGGACAACGTCCGCACCGTCCACGTGCCCCGCCGGCTGCACGAGCTGTGGGTCCAGGTCAACAGCGCCACCGAGGACCTGACCACCGCCTTCGGCCGCTCCCCGACGACCGCGGAGATCGCCGAGCGGCTGCGCATCACGGAGGACGAGGTGCTGTCCTGCATCGAGGCCGGACGGTCGTACCACGCCACCTCGCTGGAGGCGGCCCAGGAGGGCGACGGGCTGCCCGGCCTGCTCGACCGGCTCGGCTACGAGGACCCCGCCCTCGACGGGGTCGAGCACCGCGACCTGGTCCGGCACCTGCTCGTCCAGCTTCCGGAACGCGAACAGCGGATCCTGCTGCTGCGCTACTACAGCAATCTGACGCAGTCGCAGATCAGTGCCGAGCTCGGCGTCTCCCAGATGCACGTCTCCCGGCTGCTCGCGCGCAGCTTCCAGCGCCTGCGGTCGGCGAACCGGATCGACGCGTGAGTGCGGAAACGGATCTCCACATCGCTCCGCAGCCGACCTTCGCGCCACCCCGGACCCGATCCCCGGGTCACTCCCGCAGCCGACCTCCACGCCATACCTGAGCCGATCTCCGCGCCACCCCGGACCCGGCCTCCGCGCCACCCCGAGGCCGACCTCCGCGCCACCCCGAGGCCGACCTCCACAGCGCTCCGTGGCCCGTCCCCGCGCCACCCGGGACCCCATCTCCGCGCCACCCCGGACCCGGCGTCCGCGCCACCCCGTGGCCGACCTCCACAGCGCTCCGTGGCCCATCTCCGCGCCACCCGGGACCCCATCTCCGCGCCACCCCGGACTCGATCTCCACAGCCCCCGGACCCGATCTCCACAGCGCCCCGGATCGAACCGGCGCACAACCGAAAGCGGGATCGAGTCGTAACCGGCACGAGCGAATCGTTCACCAGCGGTGATGGCGCGAAAATCGGGCCGAGGAACCGTCAGACCCCCTTCTTCCAGGGCGGATCCGTATCTCACGTGTCGACATGTCTCTACAGCGTGTTGCCGACATGTGACATTCTGCGGGAAGTGCGTTTGCCGGTGCCCCTGCTCCGGTATTCAGGTGAAGGCTGACGTTCCTCGACCGGAACGCCCGCCGCGACCGTCCCGCGACCCAAAGGGGGTGGCATGTCCGCAGACCAGGGCAGCTCGAAGGTGCTGACGCTCACTAAGGGCGAGGCAGCGCCGGAGGCTCTCGACGTGCTCGACGCCATCGACGCTCTCCATGACGTGTCGGCCCTCGCGGCCGCGCCGGCCCCGGCCACGCCCGCCCCGGCCTCACCGGACCCGCAGGCTCCGGAAACCTCGGAGGCCATCGACACCCGCACCCTGTCCCGCTCCCTGTTCCTGCGGCTCGCCGCCCTCGACGCGGACTCCCCGGAGCGTGCCTACGTCCGGGACACCCTGATCGAGCTCAACCTCCCCCTCGTCCGGTACGCGGCAGCCCGCTTCCGCTCCCGCAACGAGCCGATGGAGGACATCGTCCAGGTCGGCACGATCGGGCTGATCAAGGCGATCGACCGGTTCGACTGCGAACGGGGCGTGGAGTTCCCGACGTTCGCGATGCCCACGGTGGTCGGCGAGATCAAGCGGTTCTTCCGGGACACGTCCTGGTCGGTGCGCGTGCCGCGCCGCCTCCAGGAACTGCGCCTGGCCCTGACGAAGGCCAGCGACGAGCTGTCCCAGAAGCTGGACCGCTCCCCGACGGTCACCGAACTCGCCACCGTGCTCGGTGTCTCGGAGGAGGACGTCGTCGACGGCCTCGCCGTCGGCAACGCGTACACGGCGTCCTCGCTGGACTCCCCGGCCCCCGAGGACGACGGCGGCGAGGGCTCGCTGGCCGACCGCCTCGGCTACGAGGACACGGCACTGGAGGGCGTGGAGTACCGCGAGTCCCTCAAGCCGCTGCTGGCCAAGCTTCCGCCCCGCGAGCGGCGGATCATCATGCTGCGCTTCTTCGCCAACATGACCCAGTCGCAGATCGGCGAGGAGGTCGGCATCTCCCAGATGCACGTCTCCCGGCTCCTCACCCGGACCCTGGCCCAGCTCCGTGAGGGGCTCATCTCCGACTGAGCACTTCCTATTTGACGGAGCGTCAGCCACTATGGCGCGATGCTTCCAGCGACCTGGACATCTGGCCGTCGAGGCGCCGTGATCGGTGCGTCGGCGGCCGTCGTCTGCCTCGGAGCGGTCCTCACCGGATTCGGCGGCGGGGACGGCGGGGGCGGATACGTCGCGGTCGGCGCCGGTGGCGGCCCGTCCGGGCGCGCTCAGGCGGGTCCGACGGGGGACGTGCGGCTGGTCCCGCTCGACGGAACGGCCGAACCGGACAGGGACGGAACCGCCGCCGAGGGCGCGGGTTCAGGCCGGTCGTCGACGGAGACAGGGCCCGGTTCGGATCCGACGGGCGACCCGGACGGCGCGACCGGACCGGACGGCGGCGACGGATCGGACGGTGCGGGCTCCGCGGCCGCGAGCGGCGGCCGGGCGGACGCGCCGGGCGCCGACGCCCCCTCGGGCGAGGGTGCGCGCCCCGGACCCGCGGCGGGGAGTCCGCGGCCCTCGACGCCCTCCCCCACTCCGGCGGCACCCCCGGGTCCGGCGGTGCTGAGTGTCGGCGCGCCCGAACGGGAGCCCACCGACCGGCGCTGGTGCGAGAAGGTCACCCTCGCCTTTCACAACACCGGCGCGAGCGCGGTGCGTTCGGGCACGGTGACCTTCGGGACGCATGTGATCGGCGCGCTCGGGATCGACTGGGCGACCCTGGAGTCCGAGGTGGCGCTTCCGGCGCCGATCGGGGCCGGCGCCCGGAAGGAAGGGACCTGGACGGTGTGCGTCGACGCCTGGCGCGTGCCGCTCGGCATGCACATCGAGACGCGCGACGTCGACGTCCGGTGGAAGTGAGCTACTTCAGCGCCAGCCAGACGACCGCGGCGACCACCACGACGGCGGCCGCGATGCCGAGGATGAGGCCGATGCGCGGACCCGCCGGGGCGGCGGCCTGCTGCCGGGCCTGGGGCTCCTCGTCGACGAACGCGCGGAACATCTGGGTGCTGCCTGCGGGGTCGTGGTTGCCCTGCGGGTTCTGGGTGTTGGCCATGCGCCCAGACCCTAGCGAATATGCCGGGGCTGCCCAAGTGCGGGTTCCCGGTGGGCCTCGGCCCCTCCGCCGCCGGTCATCCCGGCCGGGGGGTGTGCGCACCACCCCTCACCCACCCCACCGGGCCCTTTACACCCGCCAATAGTTGCCTTTGCCAAGTTTTTATGTCGGGTACACCCCTTTTAGTTTGCCTGCGGCAACCAACTGTTCCTATGGTTGCTCTAAGCAACAAACTCGGGAGACGTCATGGCCGGACAGGGGCAGTACGAGGAGCTGGCCCGCCAGCTCAGCGGCATCGCCGCCGTGAAGCGTGAGCTGGCCCGGACCCTGCCGACGGACTGCCCGGCCGGTTCGGCCGCCGTACTGACCCTGCTCGACCGGCACGGCGACATGCGTATCGGCCGGCTCGGCGAGCTGCTGGCCGTGGACATGTCGGTCACCAGCCGCCATGTCGCGCACGCCGCCGAGCGCGGCTGGATCGAGCGCTCCCCCGACCCGGCGGACAAGCGCTCGCGCATCCTGCGCCTGACGCCGGTCGGCCGCGCCAGGCTCGACGAGCTGTCCCGGCGCGCCACCGACCTGCTGGCCGAGCGGCTCGGGGACTGGAGCGACGAGGAGGTCGGTCAGCTCGCGCGGCTGATGTCCCGGCTCCGCACGAGTTTCGGCGACTGCCGGTCCACCCACCGGACAGCGCCTCCCGTACCCGAGGCGACCACCCGTACGCCCGCGAACACGTAAGAGAAAAGGAAGCCCATGGCAACGACCACACCAGCCGGTGTGCGGGCCCACGCCAAGCACGGAGGAGGCGCGCACGGTTCCGCCGACGGCGCGCCGATGACGCACCGGCAGATCATGGAGGCACTGACCGGGCTGCTGCTCGGCATGTTCGTCGCGATCCTCTCGTCGACGATCGTCTCCAACGCCCTGCCGGACATCATCCAGGACCTGGGCGGCGGCCAGAGCGCCTACACCTGGGTGGTGACCGCGTCGCTGCTGGCGATGACCGCGTCCACCCCGCTGTGGGGCAAGCTGGCCGACCTCTTCTCCAAGAAGCTGCTGATCCAGCTGGCGCTGGTGGTCTTCGTACTGGGCTCGGCCGCTGCCGGACTGTCGCAGAACGCGGCGACCCTGATCACCTTCCGCGCCGTCCAGGGCATCGGTATGGGCGGTCTGTCCTCGCTGGCGCAGATCATCCTCGCGGCGATGATCTCGCCGCGCGAGCGCGGCCGCTACAACGGCTACCTCGGCGCCACGTTCGCGACCGCGATGGTGGGCGGCCCGCTGATCGGCGGTGTCATCACCGACACCGACTGGCTGGGCTGGCGCTGGTGCTTCTACGTCGGCGTGCCGTTCGCGGTGATAGCCCTGTTCGTGCTCCAGCGCACCCTGCACCTGCCGGTGGTCAAGCGGCGCGTCAAGGTCGACTGGGCGGGCGCGCTGTTCATCACGGCCGCGGTCTGCCTGCTGCTGGTCTGGGTGACCTTCGCGGGCGACAAGTACGACTGGGTGTCCTGGCAGTCGTACGCGATGGTCGGCGGCACGGTCGCGCTGCTGCTGGTCTTCGTACTGGTCGAGTCGAAGGCGTCCCAGCCGATCATCCCGATGCGGCTGTTCCGCAACCGCACCATCACGCTGGCCTCGCTCGCCTCCCTGTTCGTCGGTATCGCGATGTTCGCCGGCACCATCTTCTTCAGCCAGTACTTCCAGCTGGCCCGCGACGAGTCGCCGACCATGTCCGGCATCCTGACCATCCCGCTGATCGGCGGCCTGTTCGTCTCGTCCACCGTCTCCGGCCAGGTCATCACCCGCACCGGACGCTGGAAGGCGTGGCTGCTCGCCGGCGGTGTGCTGGTGACGGCGGGCCTCGGCCTGCTCGGCATGATCCGGTACGACACGGCCTACTGGCACGTCGCCGTCTACATGGCCATGCTGGGCCTCGGCGTCGGCATGATGATGCAGAACCTGGTGCTGGCCACGCAGAACCAGGTGGCGCCGGGCGACCTGGGCGTCGCGAGTTCGGTGGTGAACTTCTTCCGTTCCCTGGGCGGCGCGGTGGGTGTCTCCGCGCTGGGCGCCGTGATGACCCACCGGATCGCGGACTACGTCGAGGACGGTGCCGCCGCCCTGCCGCGCAAGTACGCCTCCGCGCTCGCCGAGTCGGGCTCCTCCAGCGGCAGCATCCCCGACCTGGACGCCCTGCCCGGCCCGCTGCGCACCCTCCTGGAGAGCGCCTACGGCCACGCGATCGCCGACGTCTTCCTCTACGCCGCGCCCGTCGCGCTGCTGGCGCTGCTGTGCTCCCTGTTCATCAAGGAGGTCCCGCTGAAGACGAAGGCCGCGCTGGCGCAGACCACCGAATCCGCCACGCCAGACCCGGACTTCGCGGCCGGGACCGGCACGCCGGTCGAGGAGAAGGTCCCGGCCGTCGCCGCCGCCGTGCCGCAGGCCGGTCCCGAGGGCACCCAGCGGCTCGCGGCGGTGGCCTCGGCCGCGGCCGGTCCGGCCACCACCGGCGGCATCGGGGTCCCGGTCCGCGGGCACGTCCGCGACGCCGAGAGCGCCCCCGTCCCGCAGGCGGCGGTCACGCTGATCTCCCTGTCGGGCCGCCAGCTGGGCCGGTCGGTCGCCCAGGCCGACGGCTCGTACACGCTGGACGCGCCGGGCACCGGTTCGTACGTCCTGATCGCCGCCGCCGACGGGTTCCAGCCGCAGGCGGCCACGATCGTGGTGAACGGCGAGCCGCTGGCGTACGACATCCTGCTCTCGGGCACCAGCGGGCTGACCGGTGTGGTGCGAGCCGCCGGCAGCGCGCTGCCGGTGAAGGACGCGATGGTCGTCGTCACCGATGTGCGCGGCGATCTGCTGGCCGCCCGGACCACCGGCGAATTCGGCGAGTTCGGCTTCTCGGAGCTGGTGCCGGGGCCGGTGACGGTCGCGGTGAACGCCGCCGGGTACCGGCCGCGGGCGCTGCCCGTCGAGGTGGGCGGCACGGGCGTGACCCGGGTCGAGGTCGACCTGGACGCGGGTGCCCGGCTGCTCGGCGTCGTACGGGCCCCGCACGGGCCGCTGGCCGACGCGCGGGTGACGCTGGTGGACGCGGCGGGCAACGTCGTGGGCACCGCGACGACCGGGACGGACGGGGCCTACGCCTTCACCGACCTGGACGGCGGCGAGTACACGGTCATCGCGACCGGCTACCCGCCGGTGGCGACGGCCCTGACGGTCACCGGCCCCGGCGTCGACGGCCACGACATCGCACTCGGCCACCCCGGCGAGTAGTTCCCGAAAAGCCCCGGTCCGCGGTGGGGGCGCGCTCTGAGCGGAGGTGCGCCCCGCCGCGGACCGGTTCCATTTGCGGCAAGGAGTTTGAAGGACATGGGACTGACCGCGAGGATCCGTACCCGCGACGGATGGGCCGTGTCGCACGCGGTCGTCACGGTGATGGACGCGAGGGGCGTCCAGGTGCTGCGGGCCGAGGCGGACGGCGAGGGCGCGGTCCGGGACCCGGCACCGCTGGTGCCGGGGGCGTACACCGCCGTCGTGACCGCGGTCGGATACGGGCCCGCGGCGGCCGGCGCGATCGTCACCGCGAGCGGACGCGCCGAACTGGGCACGGTGACGCTGGGCCGGCAGGACGGGGCGGAGCTGCCCGCGCCGGGGCCGTGGACCATCGACCCGGCGCACTCCAGCGTGGCGGCCGTCGCCCAGCACCTGGGGATCTCCAGCGTGCACGGCCGGTTCACGGATTTCGCCGGCACCATCGAGATCGCCCCGGACGACATCACCAAGTCCCGGGTGGAGGCGGTCATCCGGGCCTCCTCCATCAGCACCGGCAACGACGTGCGCGACCGGCACCTGCGGTCCGCGGACTTCCTGGACGTGGAGCGCTGCCCGGACATCACCTACCGGTCCACCGGACTGACGGCCGCGGGCGCCGACCGCTGGACGGTGCACGGCGAACTCGCGCTGCGCGGCATCGTCCGGCCGGTGGACCTCGACCTCACCCGGCTCGGCACCGGCGCCGATCCGTGGGGCGGCACCCGGGCCGCGTTCCGGGCCACGACGGAGCTGCGGCGCGAGGACTTCGCCATGCACTACAACCAGGTGGTGCGGGCGGGCATCGCCGCCGTCGGGGCGACACTGAAGGTGGAACTGGACGTGCAGGCGGTGCGGGGCGAGTCACTGCCGGCGGCCGGCTGACCCGCCGCCCCGCGCGACGCCCGCCACCAGTTCGGTGCACAGGTCCCGCAGTTTGACGTTGCGTTTCTGGGAGACGCGGCGCAGCCGGGCCAGGGCGGCGTGGGCGTCGACACGCTCCTGCGCCATCAGGATGCCGATCGCCTGGTCGATGACGCTGCGGGAGAGCAGCGCGGTGCGCACATCGCCGGCCGAGGTGCGCTCGTGCTCGATGCGCAGCGCGATGTCGATCGCGTCCCGCGCGCGCGAGGCGAACTCCCGGGCGGCGTCGCGGCTGCCGCCCAGCGCGCCGGGTCCGGTGCCGTAGAAGTTGAGCGCGGCACCGCTGCGCCCGCCGGTCGTCCGCAGCGGCAACGCCAGCACGCTGCGGACGCCGACGGACAGCGCGTACGACCGGTACTCCGGCCAGCGGTCCTCCGTGACCAGGTCGGCCGCGTACTGTTCGACGCCGGTGTCGGCTGCCTCCACACAAGGGCCCGAGCCGTTCTCGTACTGGCGCTGGTCGAGCCCGCTGGGCAGACCCCGGCTCCCGGCCAGGGTGAGCAGGCGTTCCGCACGGCGGACGGTGACGCTGCACGCGGCGACCCCGGGCACCGCCTCGACCGCACGGTCGGTCAGGTCGCGCAGCAGGGTGTCGAGGCCGGTGCTGCGCGACATCGCCTTGTCCAGCGTCTCGGGCGTCTCAGGTCTCATGAAGGTACGGGTATCCCGGAAACGCCCTCGCAAAAGGGAGGTTCAGGGCCTCGGGGTGGTGCGGCGAGGCGCGCCGGGGCGGCCGGTCGTCACCGCGGGGGATGCGCCTCGACGAGGCGCCGGGCGAGATCGCGCAGCTTGATGTTCTCCCGCTGCGAGGCCCTGACCAGGCTCTCGAAGGCCTCCGCCGCGTCGATGTCGAGGCGTTCCATGAGGATGCCGGTGGCCTGGCCGATCAGGTCGCGGGTGTGCATGGCCTGGGTCAGCTGCTCGCGCACGGTCGCCGAGTCGAGGGCGATGCTGACGTGCGCGGTGAACAGGCGGCCGATCCGGGTGGCGTCGTCGCCGAAGGCCCGCGGCTTGCGGGCGTAGGCGGTGAGCACGGTCAGGCTGCGCCGGTCCGCGCGCAGTCTGAGGGCGAGCGCGGAGCGCAGGCCGAAGGCGGCCGGGACGGCGGCGCCCGCCTCGGCGTCACCGTCCGCGAGATGGACGACGGGCGCGTTCCACAGCCGGGTCCAGTACGGGGGCCGGGAGCCGTCCGCGTGAGCGTCGTCCCGGTCGTCGCGCGGGCTCTCGGCGGCACGCACCACCTCGTCGGACCAGGCGACGGTGCGGCGCAGGTCGCCGCGCTCTATGACGGAGATGGCGGCGTGCTCGGCGCCGGGCAGCAGGTGCACGGCCAACCGGACCGCGGTGTCCAGGGTGTTGGCGGGACTGATCGTCTCGTGCAGTTGCTGAGCCGCCGCCGTCAGGGCTTCGGCCAGCTCGAAACCAACCGGGAAACGGGGCAAACCAGAAAACTCGGACGCAGTCACCACGAACCTCTTCGGCATGCACGGCCAAAGACCGCGCGCAGGAGAGCTCCGCAGCACATTCCCGACTGCGAGCACAGGACGAGCAGCCACTTTAGCTGCTCGGTTGCATCGGGGTGACGCCCGCCGACGGTCTTTCCGGACACCTTTGAACTCGACTTCGGGCGTGGTGGAATGGGGTCGACGGGTCAGAAAGCGGCCTGCTCGGGAGGCGGACCCCGAACTCCGGACGTCCGTCCCCGTACGCCGTGTGCCGTCCGCCGTCTGCCAGGTGAGTGCCGTGATCCACTTCCCGAGTCCCTGCTGGGTACGAGACCTGCCCGGCTGCATCCTGTTCTCCCTGCCCTGCGAGATCGACCTCAGCAACGCCACGGCCCTGTACGCGGCCGTCACCTCCACCGCCGACGCCCGTGCCGCCGAAGCCCGCGCCGACCGGCTGCGGCTGATGGTGCTGGACCTGACGAGGACCCCCTTCATGGACTCCCAGGGCGCCCGGCTCGTCGAGGACGTCCGCCGGTATCTGGCCCCGCACATCGGACTGCGGATCGTGGCGGTGCCCTTCGGGCTGCCCGGCCGGGTACTGGAGGTCACCGGGGTACGGCGCGACGTGCCGGTCTACGACGACCTGGCGGAGGCCCTGGCGGCGTGACGGCCGGGGAGGCGGATGCGGTGAGGCCGTGACGGCCGGGGGAGGCGGATGCACTCAGGGCATGACGGCCCGGCGGAAGGGCTGACGGTACGACGGCCCGGGGGAGACGAATGCACTCAGGCCGTGACGGCCCGGCGGAGGCGCTGACGGTACGACGGCCCGGCGGAGGCGCTGGGTACGACGGCCCCGCGGAGGCGCTGACGGTACGACGGCCCGACGACGGCGATGGCGGTGACGATGGCGGTGCGGACGTACGCACAGCGGGGTCGGGCATCCGGCGCGCGCCGCGCCCCGGGGCCTGTCCGACAAGCCCTAGGCTGCCGCTCATGGCACCGAACATCGCGACCAACACCCGCGTGTCCCTGGACGAGCTGCTGGACTTCGTACGCCCCAGGCACCGCGCCATCCTGTTCACCCGGCGGGCCGACGGCAGCCCGCAGGCCTCCCCGCTGACCTGCGGCGTCGACGACTCGGGCCGGATCGTGGTCTCGACCTACCCGGAGCGCGCCAAGACGCGCAACGCCAAGCGGGACCCCCGGGTCGGCGTGCTGGTGCTGAGCGACGACTGGAACGGGCCCTGGGTCCAGATCGACGGCACCGCCGAGGTCATCGACACGCCCGACTCCGTGGAACCCCTGGTGGAGTACTACCGGAACATCGCCGGCGAGCACCCGGACTGGGCCGAGTACCGGGAGGCCATGGCCAGACAGGGCAAGTCGATCATCCGGGTCACCCCCGAGCGGTGGGGACCGGTGGCGACCGGGGGCTTCCCGGCGCGGCTGGTGGCCGACGAGTAGTCAGCCCCGGGCGACCTTCGCACCGATGCCCGCATTCACCGCCCTCATGGCGTGCCGTGAGCAGCCGTCGGGGGTCATGTGGTGGCGGGCTTGATCAGATAGCCGGCGCCGCGCCGGGTGTGGATCATCGGCTCCCGCCCGGCGTCGATCTTCCTGCGCAGGTACGAGATGTACAGCTCGACCACGTTGGCCTGCCCGCCGAAGTCGTACGACCAGACCCGGTCGAGGATCTGCGCCTTGCTGAGCACGCGCCGGGGATTGCGCATGAGGAAGCGCAGCAGCTCGAACTCGGTGGCCGTCAGATGGATGCCCTCACCGGCCCGGGTGACCTCGTGGCTGTCCTCGTCCAGGGTCAGATCGCCCACGACGAGCACGGAGTCGGACCGCCGGTCGGCGGCACCGGCGCGGCGAATCAGCCCGCGCAGCCGGGCGACGACGTCCTCGAGGCCGAACGGCTTGGTGACGTAGTCGTCACCGCCCGCCGTCAGCCCCGCGATCCGGTCCTCCAGCGCGTCCTTGGACGTCAGGAACAGCACCGGTACGTCGGGCAGCTCCCGCCGCAACCGCCCGAGGACGGCCAGCCCGTCCATGTCGGGCAGCATCATGTCGAGGACGACGGCGTCGGGCCGGAACTCCCGCGCGTTCCGGACGGCGCCCCGGCCGTCCCCCGCGCTGCGGATCTGCCAGCCCTCGTAGCGCAGTGCCATGGACAGCAGCTCGGTGACGGACTGCTCGTCGTCCACGACGAGCACGCGGACGGGACTCCCGTCCGGCCTGAGCAGTTCGGTACGCCCCTGGGGCGAGGTCGTAGTCATGGCGGCCACTGTGTCGACGTCCGGTGAGAGCGCCCTTTCCCCGGCATGTGATTTTCCTGAGAAACACACAGCCGTCTCTCAGGAACCGCTCGGGAACGCCCCCGGGAACAGAAGCGCCGGACGCGGCACCAGCGCGCGACGGCTCGACCGCGGCACGGCAACTCCCGGTCCCCCGCGCGCTCCCACGTCCGTCCCGCCTCAGAACAACCCGTCCTGCGACGCGCCTCCGCTCCTGAACTCCCGCACCGGCACGGTGGTTTCCCCGCCGCCGGCCGGCATCAGCCCCCATCCGGTCATCAGCCGCGTGTCCAGGACGACGACACCCCGCCCCGCGCACGCCAGATGCAGATCGGGCCCCGCGGCGGCCACCAACTCCCCGATCACCGCTCCACCCGCGACCAGCTCACTCACCTCCCCGACCGCGGCCGGCGCCCCCTCCAGCCCGAACAACTCCAGGTGGTCCACCGTCCGGAACGGCTCCCGGGTCAGCGATTCCGGCCAGCCGCCGAGCGCCACCGCCCGCCCGTGCAGCTCCGCGATCTCCGCGGCGCGCTCCGCCTCCGTGGGCGGCAGCGCGGCCCGCACCGCCCGCTTCTCGGCGTACGGGATCCGGTCCGGTACGCGCAGTGCCGCCCGCAGCAGCTCCTCGGCTCGCCGCGCGGCCATCAGCGGCCCGGTCCCGAGCCAGCTGAAGCACACCGCCCCCTGCTCCCGCAGCCGCGACGAACCCCGCTCGACGGCCGTGATCCCCACCTTGGCCATACCGGGCCCGAACCACGCCAGATAGACGCGATACGGCCGGGGATCGTCGGGGACCCCGTCGGCGGCCACCGAGTGCGCACGGTCCAGCCGGGCGCACTCCTCGCACCGCGCACCCGTGCCCCGGCCGGACACGGCGGTCCGCCCCGGACACGCGTGCCCCCGCGCTCCGACGCAGGTCCGCACACCCCCCTCGGCGACCTCGAAGGCCACTCGCTTCCCCCGGGTCAGCGCGCTGCCGCGCCCCCCGCTCCACACCAACTCGGGCCCTTCGGACGCCCACCGCAGCCCCGAGCACCTCCACATACGAACCATCACCCCGAAGCGTAGGACGCAGCACTGACAACGGAGCGCCGGCTCCGCCGCCGCGGTGGTCCCGCCCCCGGCTCGTCCCGACCGCCGGGGACAATGACGGCGTGGGCCGGGGCCTCGTCCTGTTCTTGCTGCGGCGGCATCTCGTCCTCCCCACCGTCGCGGCGGTGTGGCGCAGGACACGGGAACGGGGCCGGGTCGGCGGAGAGAAAACAGTGTGAGTCATACAGAACCCAGTGAGTCGTTGCGGGCGCGAGTACGGGCAGGGGACCGTGCGGCGTTCGCGGACCTGTACGACCAGAACGCTCGCGCGGTCTACACCCATGCCCTGCGGCTGACCGGCAACTGGTCCGAGGCCGAGGAAGTGATGTCGGAGACCTTCCTCGGCGCCTGGCGTACCCGGGAGACGGTGGATCCGGAGGGCGGTTCACTCACACCGTGGCTGCTCGGTATCGCGACGCACAAGGCGCACAACGCCAACCGCGGTCTGCGCCGGCGGCTCGCCTTCCTGGCCCGCAGCCCGGAGCCCCGTTCGGTGGAGGACTTCGCGGACGAGACGGCCGGCCGGATCGACGACACCCGCCGCCTCGCGTCGGTCCACGCGGCCCTGCGTCGGCTGAACCGCCCGGACCGTGAGGTGATCGCCCTGTGCGTGGGTGCCGGACTGGACTACCGGCAGGCCGCCGAGGCACTGGGCATCCCGGTCGGCACCGTGAGGTCCCGGCTCTCGCGCGCCCGGGCGCGACTGGCCCGGTACAGCGCCGGTCCAGCGGCTCGCGAGGACGCGGAACCGCGTGGTCGTCGCGGAGAGAAAGAGAGTGAGGCCGCGATCGCGGCCCTGTTCCTGCGGGAGGAAACCCGATGAACGCCGACAACCCGCGCGCCGGCTCCGCCCGGAGCGAGGCGGAAGAACTGCTGGCAGCCTCGGCCGACTGGGACCTCTCGCCGAGCCGCCGTCTTCACCACAAGGACCTTCTGATGCAGCAGATCGACCTCGACCACAGCGCCGCCGACGCGACGTCGCCCGCTCCCTCCCGCCGCTGGCTGCCCCGCCTGGCCCTGGTGTTGCCCGCCACGTCACTGGCCCTGGCCGGTGCCCTGGTCGTCACGTTCTCCGCCGGTGAGCACGGCTCCGCCCCCGCGGCCGGGTCCACCGCCTCCGCACCGGCCCGGGCGACCAAGGCGTCCGTCACCCTCGGCCGGATCGCCGCCGCGGCCATGAAGACGGACGCGACGCCGGTGAGGGAGGACCAGTTCGTGTACGTCGAGCGCCTGGCGCGCGTGAACAAGGGCGCCCTCGGCGGTCCGGTGGTGCTCGGCGCCGCGCACAAGGAAGAGATCTGGATGGCTCAGAAGCCCGGCCGCGTCACCACGACCGGCTGGCTCCGCTCGAGCGGCAAGGACGCCGTGATGCCTGGTCAGCTGGGCCCCATCACGTCCGCCTCGCCCGTGGGCCCCGGACTGTGGTACCCCACCTACGCGTGGCTGGCCTCGCTGCCCACCGACCCCGAGGCGCTGCTCGAGCTGCTCTACTCCCAGACCACGGTGGAAAAGGGCGATTCGAAGGACGAGGCGGTCTTCAGGACGATCGGCGAGCTGCTGGGCAGTGTGATCATGCCGCCCGCGACCGCCTCCGCCCTGTACAAGGCCGTCGCCAGGATTCCCGGCGTCACCTGGATCCCCGACGCCGTCGACGCGGCGGGGCGCCACGGCATCGGCATCACCCACGAGGACCCCGGTTCCGCGACCCGCACCGTGTTGATCTTCGACAAGGAGACGCTCGCCTACACCGGCTCGCAGGGGTACCTCGTCAGCGACGGGACCGAGGCCGGGGGGACCACGGGCGACGTGCTGTTCGGCATCGACGCCGTCATGAAGCGCGGGGTCGTCGACCGGCACGGCGAGGTGCCCGCGAAGACCGCCGGCTGAATCCGGCCCGCGGGCGGGGGCGGCCTCCGGGCCCGGATCGCCCGCGGGGTGCCGGTGGAAGTACCACGCCGTCAGGCCGCGTCCACGGCAAAAGCCGGAAGCCCTGTGGATCACTCCACAGGGCTTCCGGTCACTGTGCACTCGGCAGGATTCGAACCTGCAACCTTCTGATCCGTAGTCAGATGCTCTATCCGTTAAGCTACGAGTGCTTGTCTTTGTTCTGTTTTCCCCGCCGTTCCCGGCCCTTTCGGCCCGCTCGCGGCGACAGGAAGAACATTACATGACTGCCGCCGCCATGTGAAATCCGTTAGCCATACCCCTTGCGACCTGCACAAACTCATCCATCGAGGCCCGGAAACGACGAAGCCCCGGTCGATGGACCGGGGCTTCGGCGATCAAGCGGAGGCGGAGGGATTTGAACCCTCGATGGGCTTTAAGGCCCAAACCGCATTAGCAGTGCGGCGCCATAGACCGGACTAGGCGACGCCTCCAGCACAACCCCTCGCGCGAGCGCGAAAGGTGCGTGCAGATGATGACACAGTCGAGCGTGCTGTCACCAATCGCCCCCCACGGTACTAGGCAGGCGGCCCGCAGAGCAAAGGGCCCCGCGGGCGGCGGGCCGGGGCCGCAACATCCGGGGACCTGTCGCGTTAGTCAGGTCATGTCGCAGGTCACCCCCGCCTCCCCCGCCCTTCGCGCGCCCGGCACGGCCCTTCGGCGGCTCCTCCTCGCCGCCGGTGCCCCGCTCGCCGCGATCACCGCCCTGTCCGCGGGCCCCGCGTCCGCCACGCCCGCCGCTCCCGGCACACCCGTCACGCCCACCGCACCCGCCGGTCAATTCCCGGCGGGTGCCCTCGGCGCCGCCCGGGACGGTGATCGCCTCACCGTCACCGTCCGGGACGCCGGCGGGCAGGGCGCGAGGACGTACGAGCTGCGGTGCAATCCGGCCGGGGGCAGTCATCCGGACGCCGGCGGCGCGTGCCGGGCCCTGGACCGGGAGACGCGATGGGGGAGCGACGCCTTCGCGCCGGTTCCGGGGGACAGCGTCTGCACCATGCAGTACGGCGGGCCCGCCACCGCGCGGGTCACCGGGACCTGGTCCGGACGCCCCGTCGACGCGACGTTCGACCGCAGCAACGGGTGCGAGATCGCCCGCTGGGACCGGCTCGTGCCGCTGCTGCCCGCGACGGGGGCGTGACGGCCGCCGGACGTCCCTCCGGGGCGGCCCGCCGGCGACGGCGCGGACAACCGGGGACGACGCCGCCGTGAAGGTCTGGCGCAGGCCGCACGGAGGGGGCGTGCCGCCGATGTGCGGGCTTCCCCGATTCGCGCGGGTGCGCCGTCCGGCCGTCGTCACCTCGTGATGCGGCCTCTGTCTCATCCTGGGTCGCGAGCACAACCCCAGCCTTTAGACTCCCTCGCGTGACACGTCGCGGGCAGGTTGGCAAGATGGCCCGAGCGGTCGGCAAGGTGCGGTAACAGGGAGGAAGCGTCTCGTGAGCAGCAGGCCATCCCGAGGCGCTGCTCGCCTCGCAGCCATACTCGACGCGCTGCCCGACGCGTTGGTGCTGGTCAACGCCAACGGGACCGTCGTCAACGCCAACACCATCGCGCTGGAGGCCTTCGAGGCGCCGGGCACCGCGCTGGTCGGACGCGGGCTGCTCGATCTGCTGCCGCAGTTCGACTCCAAGCTGATCCCCGGCTCCATGCGCCGCCCCGACCACATCGATCCGCGCGGCCGGACCAAGCCGACCCGGATGATCGCCCGGCGGACCGACGGCAGCGAGTTCCCGGTCGAGGTCACCAGCGCGAACCTCGAGAACGCCCAGCAGGCCTACGACAGTCACGGCTACACCCAGGACGAGTTGCTGATGCTCGTCGTGCGGGACCTGTCGGGGACCGTCGACACCGAGGCCGAGCTGGCCCGTTCGCAGCGGCAGACCGAGATGATCCTGCGGGCCGCCGCCGAGGGTGTGGTGGGCACCGACACCGACGGGCGGATCGTCCTCGTCAACCCGGCCGCCGCGCAGATACTGGGCTACCGCGCCGGCGAACTCGGCGGCAAGGAACTGCACACGCTCGTACTGCACTCGCGCGCCGACGGCTCCCCCTTCCCGTACGACGAGTCCCCGCTCGCCGACACCCTGCGTTCGGGGCGCAAGCACCGGGTGCGCGGGCAGGCGCTGTGGTCCAAGAGCGGCACCAAGGTGGCCGTCGACCTGACCACCGCGCCGGTGCGCGACGGCGACCAACTGGTCGGCGCCGTGATGACCTTCACCGACCGGCGGCCCTACGACGTGCTCGCCGAGGAGAAGCAGGTCGCGCAGAAGCGGCACGCGGAGGAGCTGGAGCGGCTCGCCGAGGAGCACGCCAGCGACCTCACCGCCCTGCGCCAGCAGCACGTCACGGAGCTGGAGGAGCTGCGCGAGCAGCACGAGGAGGAACTGGCGGCCGGCGACGACCGGTACGCCGCCCTCGCCGAGCGGGAGAAGGACCGGTACGAGGCTCTGGCGGGGCGGCACGATCAGCTGCTGACGCTGCTCGGCCGGTCGCTGCGCGGACCGCTGGACGAGCTGCGCCGCGAGCTGGCGGCGCTGGCCGCCGACGACGCGGGGCAGCTGTGGCCCGAGGCCAACCAGGTGCTGCACCACCTGTCGGCCGGGTACTCCCGGATCACCCAGCTCATCGACAACGTCCTCGGCTACCAGCAGCTGGACGCCGGTACCGCGGCGATCACCCGTACGAAGGTGATGCTCGACGGTGTCGTCGCGGCCGGTGTCGACGGGGCCGTGGAACTGATCGGGCCCGGCCGCGTGCAGTTCGCCGTGCACGCGCCGCCCATCGAGGCCGAGGTCGACCCGCAGCTGCTCGCCACCGCCCTCGCGCACCTCGTCGCCGATGTCGCCGGGGTGGACGCGACCGGCAACTCGCCCGTCTCGGCCGGTGGTTACCTGGACAACACCGTCGTGGTGGCGGCGGCGCAGCGCGGTGAGGTCGTACGGATCGAGGTGCGCGGGCCGTACGCCGGGGGAGACCCGGTGCACGAGCCGATCGTGCGCGGGATCGTGCGGGCCCACGGTGGTGTGCTCCAGACGCACGAGGTGCCGGGGATGAGCGGCAGCGCGTTCGTCCTGGAGGTTCCGCTCGGGGGCGGGGCGGGGGCGGTCTCCGCGCCGGCCGCGCCGGAGTCCGCCGGTGACGACAGCACCGACGCCTCCGATCAGACCTCCGGCGGCGGTGGGCGGCGGCGGTCCCGGCGGGCCTCCGTGGACGCCTTCCTGGAGAGCGACACCGCGCAGTCCGCGCCCGGGACGGAGATCGCCGTACCCGGGACGGAGGCGGCGGCGCCGACGGGGCGCAGGCGCAGGCGTGCCGCGCCCCCGGCCCTGGAGGCGCCGGTCGCGGCGACCGAGGTCACGAGCGGCACCGGGCGGCGGCGCGGGCGGCCGGCCGAGGTCGCCGGCGCGGCGGACGGTACGGCGCAGGACGCGGCGGACGGTGTCTCCGAGGGCGCCGTGGTCACGGCCGCCGAGCACGCCGCGGGCTCCGCGGCCGTCGGTACGGGTCTGGGCGGGACCGTTCCGCCGCAGGGTGTGCCCGCGTCCGGCGGTGGACGGCGGGCCCGGCGGGCCGCGGGCGAGCAGAACGCCCTGCCGCCGGCGCTGCCCGCGGCCGCTCCGGCCGACTCCGGCGCGGAGGACCAGGAACCGACCGGGCGCCGCAGGCGTGCCCTCGCCGCCGCACAGGAGCGTGCCGCCGCACAGGACACGGGACCGCGCACGGTGTTCGCGCTGCCGCCGGCCGAGGCTGACCGGACGCCGGACGGCGGGGCCGCCGCCGGGCAGACCGCCGTCGCCGTCCAGGCACCCGCCGCGCAGTTGCCGAGCCAGGGTGCTCCGGGCGCCGGGCCCGCCGACGACCGCGGACGGCACGACGCGGTGCCGCACGACCAGTCCGAGGACCACACGCCGCCCCAGCCGCACCCCGCGAGCGCCCCGACCGGCCGTCGCCGGCGGGCCGTCGCCCAGCAGGCGGAGACGGCGACCGTCGCCCCGCAGGCCATCCCGGCCCAGATGACCCCGGACCAGATGGCTCCGGCGCAGGCCCGGCCCGCGCAGCCGGCCCCGGCCGCGCAACCGGGCCCGGCGACGGCCGACCGGCGCCAGGGCGTGCCCGCGCAGCACCCGTCCGGACAGCTCGGTCTGCCCGCGCCCGCGGTCGCCGAGCCGGTCGCGCAGCCCGCGCAGAGCCCCGGTGCCGCGGCCCGGCCGCTCCCGGCGGAGGCGACGCCCGGGGCCGCCACTCCGGCCCCGCCGCAGTGGCCCGGCACGGCGGCCGGACACGACGACACCTCCGGCGCGGGCGCCCCGGTACCGCCCGCGGGAGCGGCCGTGCCGCCCGACGCCGCGGCGGTGCGGACCCCGGCCGAGGCCGGTGCGCCGACCCCGGCCCCCGGTACCCCGCTGCCCCCCGAGGCGCAGGCCGCCGCGGCGCGGACGCGGACGGCGCAGCCGCTGCCCGCCGAGACCGCCGCCGCGCCGGTGGACCCGAACTCCACACAGGGCCGGGCGATCAGCGTGCGGACGCTCGGGCAGGGTGTTCCGTTCAACCGGCAGGCGGCGCAGGTGCAGCAGCCGGCGGCGGGCGCCACTCCTCCCCCGCAGCAGTCGACCGCCGGGGGACGGCGCCGCAAGCTCGGTACGCCGCCCGACCCGGCCGGGGCGCGTCCGCATCCGCCGGCCGAGCAGACCCCCGTACCGCAGCAGCCGCAGCCGGCCGCGGCGGGGCAGTCACGGCTGCCCGCGCAGCCCAGTGAGGGTGCCGGACGGTCGTACGCCATAGGCGCACCGGACGAGAACGCCGCCGAGGGACCCGAGCCGCTGGACGGTCCGGGCGGTGCCGTGGAGGTCGCCGATACGCCCCGGCCGCAGCCGATGGACGACGAGTTGCCGCCGGAGCCGCTGGACAACCCGCGCCGGCTGCTGGTCTGGCCCGCGCCGGACGTGTCGACCCAGCAGGCGCTCAGCGAGCGCGGCTACCGGCCGGTGATCGTGCACTCGCGCGAGGAGGTCGACGCGCAGATCGCCGCGTTCCCGGCGGCCCTGTTCGTCGATCCACTGACCGGGCCGATCACCCGGACCGCGCTCCAGTCGCTGCGGCAGGCGGCGGTGGCCGCCGAGGTGCCGGTCATGGTCACGGCCGGGCTCGGGCAGGCGACACGCGAGGCGGCGTACGGCGCCGATCCGGCGGTGCTGCTGAAGGCGCTCGCGCCGCGCGACAGCGAGCAGCACCCGCCGCGGGTCCTGCTCATCGAGGAGCACGCGGAGATCGCGCTGGCGCTGACGGCGACGCTGGAACGGCGCGGGATGCAGGTCGCCCGCGCGGCGAGCGACACGGACGCGGTGACGCTGGCGGGGCAGTTCCGGCCGAACCTGGTCGTGATGGATCTGCACCAGGTGCACCGGGGCCGGGCCGGCATCGTCGACTGGCTGCGGGCGAACGGGCAGCTGAACCGCACGCCGCTGGTCGTCTACACGGCCGCCGTCGACCAGGCGGACCTGCCCCGGCTGGCCTCGGGCGAGACGGTGCTGTTCCTCGCGGAGCGGTCCACCAGCGCGGAGGTGCAGGTCCGGATCGTGGACCTGCTGGCCCGCATCGGGACCAACTGAGTCCGGACGGCGGGCGCGTCGGCGGCCGGTGGCCGTCATCGGAAACGGGTGCGCGGCGGTACGGCGGTGAGGTGCACCGCCGTACCGCCGCGCGCGTCCGTCAGAGGCGGGTGACTTCGAGCGCCCCGTCGGCGTACTGCCGGCGCAGCACCTTCTTGTCGAACTTGCCGACGCTGGTCTTCGGGACCGACGGGATGACCGTCCAGCGCTCCGGCAGCTGCCACTTGGCGATCTTGCCCTCGGCGGCGAGGAAGGCCCGCAGGGTCTCGAAGTCGGCGGTGGCGCCGTCCTTGAGCACGACCGTGGCCAGCGGGCGTTCGCCCCACTTGTCGTCGGGGACGGCGACCACGGCGGCCTCCGCGACGGCCGGGTGGGCCATCAGGGCGTTCTCCAGCTCCACCGAGGAGATCCACTCGCCGCCGGACTTGATGACGTCCTTGGCGCGGTCGGTGAGGGTGAGGTAGCCGTCCGGGCTGATGGTGCCGACGTCGCCGGTCTTCAGCCAGCCGTCCTCGCTGAACTTGTCCTGCGGGCGCAGCGGTTCGGCGTCGGGGCCGTTGTAGTAGGCGCCGGCGATCCACGGGCCGCGGACCTCCAGCTCGCCGGCGGACTCGCCGTCCCAGGGGAGCCGGTCGCCGCCGGGGCCGGTCAGCCGGCCCTCGACGCCGGCCGGGAAGCGGCCCTGGGTGAGGCGGTAGGCCAACTCCTCGTCGGTGCCCACCGCGTGGGCCGGCGGGCGGGCGACGGTGCCGAGCGGGGACGTCTCGGTCATGCCCCAGGCGTGGCAGACCCGCATGCCCAGCCGGTCGAAGGCCTCCATCAGGGAGGGCGGACAGGCGGAGCCGCCGATCGTGACCTGGGTGAGGGAGGAGACGTCGCGGGGGTTCGCGGTGAGTTCGGCGAGCAGGCCCTGCCAGATGGTGGGCACGGCGGCGGCGTGCGTCGGCTTCTCGCGTTCGATCATCGCGGCGAGCGGCGCGGGCTGCAGGAAGCGGTCCGGCATCAGCAGGTTCACGCCGGTCATGAAGGTGGCGTGCGGCAGGCCCCAGGCGTTGACGTGGAACTGGGGGACCACGACGAGGGAGGTGTCCTGGTCGGTCAGGCCCATCGACTGGGTCATGTTGACCTGCATCGAGTGCAGATAGACCGAACGGTGGCTGTAGACCACGCCCTTGGGGTCGCCCGTGGTGCCCGAGGTGTAGCACATGGCGGCGGCGGAGCGCTCGTCCAGCTCCGGCCAGTCGTAGGCGGTGGGCTTGCCGGCGAGCAGGTCCTCGTACTCGTGCACCTGGGCGGAGGCGTCGGCCAGCAGCGCGCGGTCGCCGGGGCCGGTGACGACGACGTGTTCGACCGTCTTCAGGTGCGGCAGCAGCGGGGCGAGCAGCGGCAGCAGCGAACCGTTGGCGATGATCACGCGGTCGGCGGCGTGGTTGACGATCCAGGCGAGCTGCTCCGGGGGCAGCCGGAGGTTGAGGGTGTGCAGGACCGCGCCCATGGAGGGGATCGCGAAGTAGGCCTCGACGTGCTCGGCGTTGTTCCAGGCGAGCGTGGCGACCCGGTCGTCGTCGCGTACCCCCAGGTCGTCGCGCAGGGCGTGGGCCAACTGGGCGGCTCGGGTGCCGATCTCGGCGAACGAGCGGCGCTGCGCCTCCTCCTCGCCGGTCCAGGTGATCACCTGTGACGAGCCGTGGACCGTGGAACCGTGGGTCAGGATCCTCGAAATCAGCAGCGGTACGTCCTGCATCGTGCTCAGCACGGCGTCCTCCCGGGGCGACATTGCCTACGCGGCGGTAAGGTGTGCGCCTGATTCTGCGCACATACCGCGCGGTATGTCACTAGATCCGGGTGATCGATCACGTCACGTTGCCGGACACGACGGCGCGCGATCGAACAAGTCGCAGCTCAGCGGACCAGCCCCAGTTCGGGGTCCTCCCGCAGCTTGCCCAGCGCCCGGGACACCGCCGACTTGACGGTGCCCACCGACACGTCGAGCACCTCGGCCGTCTGCGCCTCGCTCAGATCCTCGTAGTACCTGAGGACGACCATCGCCCGCTGCCGCGCGGGCAGCCGCATGATCGCCCGCCACATCGCGTCGTGCAGCGCCTGGTGTTCGGCCGGGTCGTCCGCCGCGGCCACCGGCTCCGGCTCGGGCAGTTCGTCGCAGGCGAACTCGTCCACCTTGCGCTTGCGCCACTGCGAGGTGCGGGTGTTCAGCAGCGCGCGGCGGACGTAGCCGTCCAGCGCGCGGTGGTCCTCGATGCGCTCCCACGCGACATACGTCTTGGTGAGCGCGGTCTGGAGCAGGTCCTCCGCGTCGCACGGGTTCGCGGTGAGCGACCGGGCGGTACGCAGCAGCACCGGCCCGCGGGCCCGTACGTACGACGAGAAGGACGGGTACGCCGCGTACGGATGGGTCTGCCTCGCTGTCGTAGCAGCGGTCGAAGCGCTGGTGCAGACGGGTGTGGTCATGTCTCCACGCTAGGTTCGAGACCGCCTCGGGCGGATCGGCCGGAGGTCCCGAAGACGACTCCCCCTCAGGTTGTAGGGGTGGTGCCGGGTGCACCTCCTGGAGGTGGAGCGGGGGTCGAGACCTCCTGCGGGTTTACCCCTGGGGGGCCTCATCCGTCGGCCGTGAGGACGAGCCCCGAGGTCGGCACTCCGGTCCCCGCCGTCACCAGGGCCCGTGCCGCGCCCGGCACCTGGTTCGGGGAGGTGCCCCGCACCTGGCGCACGGCCTCCGCGATGCCGTTCATGCCGTGCAGGTACGCCTCTCCGAGCTGGCCTCCGTGGGTGTTCAGCGGCAGCCGGTCCGCGGCGACGAAGCCGGCCGCCTCGCCGGGCCCGCAGAACCCGTACGCCTCCAGTTGCATGAGGACGAACGGCGTGAAGTGGTCGTAGACGATCCCCACGTCGATGTCGGCCGGGCCGAGTCCCGACGTCCGCCACAGCTGCCGGGCGACCACCGCCGACTCGCGCAGCGCGGTCAGGTCGCCGCGGTGGAAGCCGGTCATCTGCTCCTGCCCGCGGCCGGCGCCCTGCGCGGCGGCCGTCACGACGGCCGGCGGACGCGGCAGGTCACGGGCCCGTTCGAGGGTCGTGACGACCAGCGCCTGGCCGCCGTCCGTCTCCTGGCAGCAGTCCAGCAGGCGCAGCGGCTCGGCGATCCACCGGGAGGCCGCGTGGTCGGCGAGCGTGATCGGACGACCGTGGAAGTACGCCGCCGGGTTGGTCGCCGCGTGCCGGCGGGCGGTCACCGCGACCGGGCCGAAGGCCTCCTGCGGGGTCAGCCCGTAGGTGTGCAGATAGCGCTGGGCGGCCATCGCCACCCAGGAGGCCGGGGTGAGCAGCCCGTACGGCATCACCCAGCCGAGTGCCACACCCTCCGCCGACGGTTCCCGGTGCCGCACTCCGGAGCCGAAGCGGCGCCCCGACCGCTCGTTGAAGGCGCGGTAGCAGACGACCACCTCCGCCGCGCCCGCCGCCACCGCCAGCGCCGCCTGCTGAACGGTCGCGCACGCCGCGCCACCCCCGTAGTGAACCCGGGAGAAGAAGGACAACTCACCCATTCCGCAGGCCTGGGCGACGGTGATCTCCGGGTTGGTGTCCATGGTGAACGTGACCATGCCGTCCACGTCGGCCGGTGTCAGCCCGGCGTCGTCGAGGGCAGCCCGCACCGCCTCCACGGCCAGCCGCAGCTCGCTGCGCCCGGAGTCCTTGGAGAACTCGGTGGCGCCGATGCCGGCGATCGCGGCGACCCGGGCGCTCATGGGCGCGCCCCTTCGGGCAGCGTGACCTTCACGGTGCCGGTCACATGCCTGCCGACGCCGTTGTCGCCGGTCACCCGGACGACGGCCGTGCGTCCGTCGACCTCCTCGACCCGGCCGGTGAGCACCATGGTGTCGCCGGGGTGGTTGGGCGCGCCGAGCCGGACGGCCACCCCGCGCAGGACGGCCGCCGGTCCGAAATGATCGGTGACGTAGCGGCCGACCAGGCCGTTCGTCGTCAGGATGTTCATGAAGACATCGGGGGAGCCCTTCTGCCGGGCCGCCTCGTGGTCGTGGTGCACGTCCTGGTGGTCCCGCGAGGCGATCGCCCCCGCCACGATCAGCGTGCGGGTGATCTCGATCTCCAGCGGCGGCAGCTCGTCGCCCACGCGCACGCTCACGGCGTCCCCCCTCGGAACACGGGCAGCACCAGCTCGTCGTCGTACCGCCGGAACTCCAGCCGCACCGGCATCCCGATCCGCACCTTGTCGTACGGCACCCCGATCACATTGCTCACCATCCGCACCCCCTCGGCCAGTTCGATCAGCCCCACGGCGTAGGGACCCGCCGTCGCCTCGGTGTCCTCGGCCCCCTCTGCCCCCTCGGTGTCGTCGGCTTCGGTGAACGCCGGGAACGGCGGGTGGTGCATGACGACGTACGAGTGGACCGTGCCCTCGCCGCTCGCCCGGACGGTGTCCCAGTCGGGGCCGCCGCAGTCGGGACAGCCGGGGAGCCAGGGGAAGCGCGGCGTCCGGCAGCCGGCGCAGCGCTGGATCAGCAGCTCGCCCCGCTCGACGCCCGCCCAGAATCCGGCGTTGTCGCGGTTGACGACGGGCCGGGGGCGGCGGTCGCGCGGCGCGGTGCGCTGCCGTGCCGCGGGCGCGTACTTGAGGATGCGGAAGCGGTGGGTGCCGGCGAGTTCGCCGCCCGCCCGGACGTCGGTGCGGGTGGTGACGAAGTACCCGGAGCCGAGCCTGGTGGTCTTCCGCGCCGACACCGACTCGATCACCGTGTCGAAGGTGATCTCGTCGCCCGGTCGCAGCGGGCGCAGGTACTCCTGCTCGCAGTCGGTGGCCACGACCGCGACGCAGCCCGCCGCGTCGAGCAGGCCGAGGAGTTCGTCGTACGCCGTCGTGCGCGCCGTGTGCCCGCCGAGGCCGCCCATCGTCCAGACCTGGAGCATGGCGGGCGGGGCGACGGCGCCGGGTCCGGTGTAGGCCGGGTTGGTGTCGCCGAGCGCCTCGCACCAGTGCCGGATCATGGGCAGGTTCACGGGGTCGTGGCCTGTTCCGGCGACGGCGGCGGGCCGTCCCTCGTAGGCCTTGAGGCGTACGGACAGGTCGTCGTCGTCCACGGTGGTGCCCCCTCCCGCTCGGCGCGTCCCGCCCGGCTCCGGGTACGGCTCCGGCCTCCGCCCGGGCTTCGGTTTCCGCCTCGACCCATGCTCGGGCTTCCGCCTCAACCCAGGCTCCCGCCTCGGCTCCGGATCCGTCCCGGCCCTCCGGCACGGTTTCTGACTGTCCGTCAGATACAGCCGGGTGTCAAGACCGTCCGGAAACGCCGGCGCGGCGGTGCCGAAGCACCGCCGCGCGGACGGACCTTGCTCACCCCACAGAGCGCACCCCACACGAAGAACGAGGGGGCCGGACGCCGGTGCGCCGGCCCCCTCGGATCACCACCAGAGGGGGGTGAAGTTCACGGCCGTGTTGTCGTTGCCCTGGTTGATCGCCGTGAACGCGGAGCCGTCGACCTGCGCGGTGTTGCTCTGGTTGGACGCGCCGGACCCGACGGCCTGCTGCTGGGTGGTGGACGAGTTGCCGTTGTTGTCGTCGCCGACGCCGCTGCCGACGATGCCCGCGGAGGCGTTGGTGACGGAGGCGGTCGATCCGTTGTCCGCGAACGAGCCGTTGTCCGCACTCGCGACACCGGTGAAGAGAGCGGCCGCGAGCGGAAGGGCGGAGACGGCTGCGACAACGCGGGCGGTACGGATGCTTGCCATGTTTGTTCCTCCAGAACGATGACGCACCGGCCGAACGGCCGAGAGCGCTGAAGTAACGGCTAGTTCCAGGGCAGTTGGCCGACCGCCCCGGTGCTGTGAGCACGACGTCGCAAGATCAGAGTTGCCCATCGATCCCCGGCGAACCACCCCGGAAGGCGTGATTCGCCCTCAAGCGTGATGACAAGTCGATAAACCCCTTTCGCCACATCCATCCACAGGTCGGTGCAGGTCAGACCTCTCCACCCCAAGCGGCACAAGAGGCGAAGCGTTCCGGCAGCAGCCCGGCCCCGCGCACCCTCCGTGGCACGCCAGGACGACCCCCTCTTCCCTTCTTCGAACACTCGTACGAAAATGATCCCATGGCCACCACCGACCGGCAGGCCACGACGCTGGCCCTCGCACACGCCCTGACAGCCGCCGAACGCGGGCTGGCCGTCATCCCGCTGACCCGGACGAAACTCCCGGCCCTGCGCTCCCCCCACCGCGACAACCCCGCCGCGCCCGTCTGCCACGGCGAATGCGGCCGCTTCGGACACGGTGTGTACGACGCCTCGACCGATGCGCGCCGCATCCGCGAGCTGTTCGCCGCCGCACCCTGGGCCACCGGTTACGGCATCGCCTGCGGACTGCCCCCGCACCACCTCATCGGCATCGACCTGGACACCAAATCGGGCACGGACTCCTCGACCGCGCTGCGCGAACTGGCCCTGCGGCACCTGTTCACCATCCCTCCGACCGTGGTCGTCCTCACGCCCAGCGGCGGCCGCCACCTGTGGCTGACCGGACCGCCCGACGTGGCCGTCCCCAACTCGGCGGGCCGCCTCGCTCCCGGGATCGACGTCCGCGGCGCCGGCGGCTACCTCGTCGGACCCGGCTCCCGCACCGAACACGGTGTGTACGGCGCCGCCCCGGGCACCGCGCACCTGCCGCCCGCCCCCTGTCCGCGCGCCCTGCTGCGCCTGCTGCTCCCGCCGCCCCGCGCCGCATCGCGCACGGGGAGCGGGACATCCACCGCCGGACACGGGCAGGGCCTGGTCCAGTTCGTCCTCGCCGCCCACGAGGGCCAGCGCAACACCCGCCTCTTCTGGGCGGCCTGCCGCGCCTACGAGAACGGCCTGGGGCCCGCCCTGATCCCGGCCCTGATCGAAGCGGCCCGGGGGACCGGCCTCAGCGAGCGGGAAGCCCGGGCGACGATCGCGTCGGCGGCACGGTTGACGCGGGGGCGGGGGTGACCGTTCGGGCCGCTCCGGCGGCGGGGGTGACCGTTCGGGCCGCTCCGGCGGCGGGGGTGACCGTTCGGGCTGCTCCGGGGGCGGGGGTCGCCGTTCGGGCTGCTCCGGGGGCGGGGGTCGCCCCGGAAATCCCGGGCGGCGAGGGCGGGCGCCGTCCTAGGGTGGGGCCCATGTCGCTGACCCGAGTCGTCCTGTCCTCCGGCCGTTCGATCGACCTCACGGAGTTGCGGATGACCTCTACGTACGCCGGGATGCTGGAGGGCTATCCCTGCGAGCGCATCAACGACATGAAGATCAACGCCTTGCTGCGCACCGCCCAACGCGCCTACCCGACCACGCCGGTGCACCTCGTCACGCCGCCGCGCGAGCGGCCCGACCAGCCGGCGGGGGGCTTCGGCCCGGTCGAGATGCTGCCGGCCGTGGCCTGCGTCGGCGCCTTCCACTCCGAGGCCCTCGACCACGACCCCGTACTGCACCGGTCCCACCTCACCGTCGTCTGGTTCCAGCCGGTGCCGCAGGCCCCGGCTGGGCACGAGGCCGACCCGGGGCTGCGGGACGTGGAGTGGGAGCGGCTGGCGCAGGACCACGAGCTCTGAGCGGAGTGAACCGTCGGACGACCGCCGCCCGATCCGCGCTGCTGCGCGGGCAGTTCGACCTGACCTGGTCGCTGTTCGCGTACCACCTGGACCGTCTCGTCCCCGAGGACTTCCTCTGGGAGCCGGCCGCCCTGTGCGCGGCGGACCCCGCCGTAAGCAGCACCTCCCGGTCCGGGCGGTACGGCTCCGGGTGACCCGCACGGCCCACGTCCCCGCCCGCCGCCGGCCGTACGAAGGTGGCTACGCCCTTTCGCGCAGCAGCTCGACGACGGCCTCCCGCGACCAGTGGTCGAGCGCGCCCGGGCACGCCGCCACGTACTCGGCCACCGCGTCGCCGTCCCAGGCGCCCGCGGACAGCAGACCCGCGGCCAGGAACCGCACATAGGCGCGGGAAGGCGCGACCCACGGCACGTCGTGCATCCCCCACGGGGCGGTGAAGGTGAGCACCGGCAGGCCGTCCACCTGCCCCGGGCAGACGAGCGTCTCGTAACGGCCCTCCCCCAGGACCGACCGGCCCTCGGTCAGCACCTCGGTCAGATCGAGCGCGGGGCCGGGCTCGCGGTACATCTCCTGCGCCGCGATGTCGGAGAACTGGTCCGCGGACACCAGATGGGCCCTGGCCAGCACCCGACCGCTCGCGTCGGGGTCGTAGAAGGCCCGGCCGCCGCCCCAGACCGGCGACTCGGTGGCGAAGTACAGCGCGCCGGTCAGCTCCACCGGGAGCGAGCACGGCGGCATCGCCGGGTCGCGGCAACCTGGATACGCCCTGACCGCCCCGGGTGGGCGGCCGCCGCGGATGTAGTGGGCGAGCCGGCCGAGGTGCGTGTTGGAGCCGTAGGAGGTGTACCAGACCCGCTCGGGCCGCGTCCGCGGAGGCGGCGTCGGGTCGATCGTCGTGAGCGCTTTCACCCGGCGAGCTCCTGACGGACGGGGTCCCGCGGAGGGCGGTCATCTCCGTCGTACCCCGCGCGTGGCCGGACAGCCACGGGGGCACGACCGCGGGCCGCCGTCAGGGTCCGCTCGGGGTGGTGCGGTGTGTCCGCTCGGGAGGTGCCGTGGGTCCGCTCGGGCCGGATCGCCGCCCCGGGAAACACTCGAAAGCGCCGCGTGTGACATGGCGTGTCAACCGAGTCACACCGGTATACACCAGTACCTTGTGATATAGCCGAGCGTCACCGCAGGTCAAGCATTCGGGAATCACCCTTCCGTTGACCTCGTCGAGCCGGAGTTGGTCTCCCCATCGTCGACGCGCACACCATTCGGACCAACGCCGGCGGGGATTTGCCGTCAGGGCCGTGCTCCGATTCCGGACGACCGACTCCGCAGAGCCGACACGCTCTCGGAGACCCGTCCCAGGGCACGCCCTCCGAGCAACCAAGGAGGACCATGCCCATCCTCGGTCCCGGTGGACTGTCCGTGCTCGACGTCCACCCGCTTCGCACCGTCGCACGCGGAACCGACAGCCGTCAGACGACCATGCTCACCCTGGCTGCCGTACTCGCCTGCGTGATCAACGGCGACACCATGAGCAGCGTGCTGCACCAGGCGACCTGGCTGGTGGTGGCGATCACCATCCTCGTCGTGGTGCAACTGGTCGCGGCCCGCCTTCCGGAAAAGGCCGTCGAGCCCGTCACCACGTCCGGTGCCGACGCCGACGCCTGACGACACACATGCCCGAGGTATTTGACGCTTCAACCACACTTCTGCACACTTGAAGCGTCAAATACCTCGCGGCTCAGCACGTCACATCGGGCGCGCGAAGTCGGCACGGCACGTCGGCTCCCCACCGCCGCACGGTTTCCCGCGGTCCCGGCGCCGAGAGCGCACGGCCCGGACCGCTTCGCCCGGGAGAGAAGACAACGATGACGACCCCCCTCGACCGCTACTTCGAGATCATCGACTCGGCGGACGGTGACATCCGCCGTCTCGACGCCCTCCGCGGCCTCTTCGCGGAGAACGTGCTGCTGCTGCACGGCGGAGAACTCGCCCGGGGCCGGGAGCGGGTGATCACCTTCCACCGGAGGAAAGCGGCCAGGCGCAAGGCGATCGAGCACTCCTGGGCCGTCGCGGTGAACGCGGACGGTTCCCTGACCGGCAAGTGGCACGAGACCGGCGTGGACCTGCACGGCGGGAGGTTCTCCGTGTCCGGCGACGTCGCCGCCGCCCTGGACGCGGACGGGCGGATCGCCCAGCTGGACCTGACCCTGACCGGCGCCTCGGACCGGGCACGGCTGCTCATAGCCAAGCACCTCCAGGCCTGGACGATCCCGGACCCGGCCGAGCGCGCCGAGGCGATGGCGGACGTCTACACCGCGGACGTCACGCTCATGGAGCCGGAGCCCGACGAGGTCGTCGTGGGCCGCGACGCCCTCAACGACTACGTCGGCATGGTGCGGCAGAAGACCGCGCCGGTGAGCGTCACGGTCGAAAGCCACTACCCGAACAGGCAGTTCATCCACTTCCGCTGGGACTCGGTCTTCCCGGGCGGGAGGAGCACGATCGGCTGGGAGGTCCTGCACACGAACGGGGACCTGATCGAGCGGATCGTCATCTTCAGCCCGAACGACGAGAGCGCCCCGGAGAACGTTCGGTGAGCCCCGCCGAGAACGGTCTCGCAGGCGGGGCTCGACGGTCTCCGCAGGCGGGGCTCGATCGACCCTGAGCAGGTCGCCAGGGTCAGCGGGTCGGTGCCCATGGAGGCCGCAGCACCGGCCACGGCCTCAGGGGCGACGGGGAACACCGTCATTCGGCCACCCCCTGAGCATCGACGATCTCGACCTCCAGAACCTTTGCGCCGCCGCAGTCGGGACAGTAGAGCTGGAACCCGGCGGTGTCGTATCCGCTGCCCGCACAGGCCGGGCACTCCAGCCACTCGGTGGTGCCGAAGGCCGTACGGCAGGCCTGCACGTTCTGGCAGCGCGTCGTGCCGCACACCGCGCAGCTACGAGCCGTACGTCGAACGATCCGGGGTGCTAAAGCACCGATCCGTCGGACGGGGTGGATCAGTGAGACAGGCATGATGGAGGCTCCCTTGGAAGAGGGGTGGGGCGGCGCATCTGCTTGGCGGTAGGGGCGCCGCCCTTCTTCAGGGAGCATTAACCTCCCTAGGGAGATTGAAGCCAAACCTCCCTAGGGATGTCAACGGACCTGCGGAGGAGCGTGGGTTCGGGAAGTGATCGGGTACGCGTTCGTGCGTCCGGAAGAGGGGCAGGTAGGCTGACCACCCTAGGGAGCATCGAAGAGTGGAGAGACAATGCCCGAGACTGCGCGGCAGATCGCCGACGATCTCCGGGCACGGATCGAGTCCGGCGAGCTGGTACCGGGCGATCGGTTGCCCGGCGAACCCTCGCTGGTGAAGACGTACGGCGTCGCCAAGATGACCGCCAACCAGGCACTGAAGATCCTCGTGAGCGAGGGCCTGGCGGTCGCGCGACCCGGATCCGGAACGTATGTGCGGGAGTTCAAGCCGATCCGCCGCGTGGCCAACGACCGCCTCTCCAAATCCCGCCGGGACGCGGGTCAGTCCATCTGGTCTGCCGACGTGGCCCAGCGCGCCCTGGTGACCGACGTCCAGGTCTACGAGGCCGAAGCTCCGCGCCAGATCGGGCGGTTGTTGAACCTCGGCCCCGGGGCAGCCGTCATCGTGCGAAGCCGTAAGTTCGTCGTCGAGGACCGCCCGGTGCAGATCGCGACGTCGTACCTCCCCGCGGATCTGGTCCGAGAGACGGCGATCGCCCAGCCGAACACGGGCCCAGGAGGCAGTTACGCCCGTCTGGCCGAGCTGGGAGCAGAACCGGTTGCCTTCTCCGAGGAGCTGCGGGCACGGATGCCGAGCGAGGAGGAGCGCACCGCCCTGAACCTCGCGGCCGGCACTCCGGTCCTGGAGATCTGCCGCACCGCCTACACCGAGGACGAGCGCCCGGTGGAGGTCAACCAGATGCTCTTGGACGCCGGTTCGTACGTCCTGGAGTACCGCCTGAGCAGCTGAACAGCCCTGGCCAGGACTATGACTCGCTCTTCGAAGCGATCAAGGGACTGGGCACGTGGTGGCACCACCTCGACT
The DNA here is from genome assembly GCF_003261055.1 of Streptomyces cadmiisoli. Taxonomy (NCBI): domain Bacteria; kingdom Bacillati; phylum Actinomycetota; class Actinomycetes; order Kitasatosporales; family Streptomycetaceae; genus Streptomyces; species Streptomyces cadmiisoli. Next base: position 4,703,137 of record NZ_CP030073.1, on the reverse strand, counting down.
CCACCTGGATCGTCAAGACGACCAAGACCGCAGTCGAGGTGCGCGACACTCTGAAGGGCCACATCGACTCCAACGACGAACTCCTCGTCGTTGTACTGACCGGTGAGGGCGCCCGGGCCGGGCTCAACGACCGAGGCAGCAAGTGGCTCAGGGACAACCTCTGACCGTGCCCCTGCCGTGCCCGATCGCTCGGGGAACGACGGGGAATCGCGGTGACTAGCGGACAGCCCGCATGTGAAACGGCCCCTGACCAGCATTCCTGGTCAGGGGCCGTTTCACATGGCGGTGGGTGTGGGATTTGAACCCACGGTGACTTGCGCCACGACGGTTTTCAAGACCGTTCCCTTAGGCCGCTCGGGCAACCCACCCCGCGCCGCCGATCACGTACGGCGCGGGACAAGAGTAACCGGATCGGCGGGCTCGCGTGGGTCAGCTGTCGCCGACGCGGGAGCCCAGGGTGACGTCCACGGTCTTGGTGCTGCCGTCGCGCTCGTAGGTCAGCGTGACCTTGTCGCCGGGCTTGTGGGTCCAGATCTCGCCGATCAGGGTGGGGCCGCTGTCGATCACCGTGTCGTCGAGCTTGGTGATGACGTCGCCGGGCTTGAGACCGGCCTGGTCCGCGGGGCCGCCCGCCTCGACCGCCTCGCCGCCGCCCGCGCCCGTGTCGGTGATCTTGGCGCCGTTGATGTTGTCCTGGAGCGAGACGGACGCGCCGATCTTCGCGTACACCGGCTTGCCGGACTTGATCAGCTCCTGCGCGACGTACTTCGCCTGGTTGATCGGGATGGCGAAGCCGAGGCCGATGGAGCCGGACTGGCCGGTGCCGAAGCCTCCGTTGCCGCTGGACTGGATCGCCGAGTTGATGCCGATCACGTTGCCCTTCGCGTCCAGCAGCGGGCCGCCGGAGTTGCCGGGGTTGATCGAGGCGTCGGTCTGGAGCGCGCTCATGTACGAGGCCTGGCTGCCCGTGCCGTCGCTGGACGCCACCGGGCGGTTCTTGGCGCTGATGATGCCGGTCGTCACCGTGTTGGACAGGCCGAACGGGGCCCCGATCGCGATCGTCGAGTCACCGACGGCGACCTTGTCGGAGTCGCCCAGGGTGAGCGGCTTGAGGCCCGAGGGCGCGTTCTTCAGCTTGATGACCGCGACGTCGTAGCCCTGCGCGTTGCCGACCACCTCGGCGTCGTACCGCTTGCCGTTCGGGAAGGTGGCCGAGAGCTTGCCGCCGTCGACCGCCTCCGCCACCACGTGGTTGTTGGTGACGATGTGGCCCTCGGTGTCGAACACGAAGCCCGTGCCGGTGCCGCCCTCGCCGCTGCTGCTCTCGGCCTCGATGGTGACCGTGCTCGGCAGCGCGCCGGCGGTCACGGCCGCGACCGTCCCGGGATCGCGCTTGAGGTCGCCGCCGCTGTCGGAGGCGGAGACGGTGGTGGAACTGCTGTCGTCGTTCTTGGCCAGGACGTAGCCGAGGCCGCCGCCCAGGCCGCCCGCGACCAGCGCGGCCACCAGCACCGCGGCGAGCAGACCGCCGCGCCGCTTGCCCGGCTTCGGCGCAGGCGGCTGGTACGACTCGCCCCAGCCGGAACCGCCACCGGCCCCGCCCCCGTACCCCGGGGTGGGCGGCGGCGGGGGCGGCCAGCCGCCCTCGGGAGGCGTGCCGGGCCCCTCGGGCCCATGGTTCGGGGCGCCGCCCGCGGATGCCGCCGCGCCGTAGGCCGGCGCTCCCTGGGCATAGTGCGTCCGCTGCTCGGGCCCGCCCGGCGCCGTCGGCGGCACGGCCGGGATCGGGGCCGTGGGCGGGTCGGCGGGGGGCGCGGTCTGCTGCGGGGAGGCTGCGGGGGTGTCCACCGGCACGGGAGGTGCGGACGGGGCCGGGGGAACCGCAGTGCCCTCGTTCTCGGTGCTCACAGCTTTTCTCCTCGATCCACGGCTGTTGTTCTGGTCGGGCTCGTGCACGCTTGGCGACGGTCCGGGCGCGGTGCAGCTGTGCATGTGCTCGCATGTGCTTTTGTATGCCGTCAGCTTTTCCCACAGGCCGTCAGAGCACGATAAGCGGTCGCTGTGGGTCCACGACCTTCCTTTATATAGGACCTGTCAGACTTAAGGGACGCATCCCCAATGCCTCCGACCGACGACTACCCCGTCGCGGTGGCACCATGACGCGGTGAGTCACGCACGAGAGCACACGATCCAGGTCGTCGCCCACCGCGGGGCGTCCGAGGACGCCCCCGAGCACACCCTGGCCGCGTACAGGAAGGCGATCGAGGACGGAGCGGACGCCCTCGAATGCGATGTGCGCCTCACCGCCGACGGCCACCTCGTCTGCGTCCACGACCGCCGGGTCGACCGCACCTCCAACGGCCGCGGCGCGGTCTCGGCGCTGGAGCTGGCCGACCTCGCCGCCCTGGACTTCGGCTCGTGGAAGCACCGCGGCTCCCCGCGCCACCGGGACGAGGAGCCGGACTGGGAGCACCGCCCGGAGGACCCGGCCGAGACCTCCGTCCTCACCCTGGAACGGCTGCTCGCCCTGGTCGCCGACGCCGGGCGGAGGGTGGAGCTGGCGATCGAGACGAAGCACCCCACACGCTGGGCGGGACAGGTCGAGGAGCGGCTGCTGCTCCTGCTGAAGCGGTTCGGGCTCGACGCCCCGGCCGACCCGGAGGAGTCCCAGGTGCGGGTCATGAGCTTCTCGGCCCGCTCCCTGCACCGCGTACGGACGGCCTCGCCGACGCTGCCGACGGTCTATCTGCGGCAGTTCGTCTCGCCCCGGCTGCGGGACGGCAAGCTGCCGGCGGGTGTCCGGATCGCAGGCCCCTCGATCCGGATCGTGCGCAGTCACCCGCTCTGCATCGAGCGACTGAAACGAGCCGGGCACCAGGTGCACGTCTGGACGGTGAACGAGCCGGAGGACGTGGCTCTCTGCGTCGACCTGGGCGTCGACGCCATCATCACCAACCGGCCCCGGGCGGTCCTGGAGCTTCTGGGTCGCTGACCCATGAAACCAACCTTGACCCGGCCCTTCGCCTGCACCATCCTCGCGTCTCGGCCACACCATCGAAATTCGGCCATGCCATGCAGGTCCCATTACGGGGAGTGCACCGGCGCGTTCGCTCCGTGTTCGATCGTTGCGAATGCGTCCCCGGACCTGGATTGGCCGGTTTCCGGTACAGGCCGTTGGGGCATCCACACCGTGGCGTGGGGCGAAGGAGGTCTCGGGGGTGGCGTTGGTGGTGGCACAGGAGGTGCCCACGTCGTCGAGCATGGCCGTACCCCATGGCCCTGCGGGCGTGGGAAAAGCAAGGCACCGCATGAGGGACCAGCTGCGCCGGGGCGGGGTCGCGGAACCGGTCGTCGACGACGCCGTACTCATACTCTCCGAGCTCCTGAGCAACGCCTGCAAGCACGGCCGGCCACTGGGCGGCGCCCTGGCCGGTGACGGTGCGGTGCGGGCCGCGTGGCGCGTCGACCCCTGCGGCCGGCTGGTCGTCGAGGTGACGGACGGCGGCGGACCGACACGGCCGGCCCCCGCGACCCCGTCGGTCACCGCGCACGGCGGCCGCGGACTGAACATCATCACGGCACTGGCCGACGACTGGGGCGTCCGGGACGACGCCCGCGGCGAGGTCACGGTGTGGGTCGTGGTCCACGAGGACGTGCACGATCCCGACGCCGGCCACCGTCGCGACGACTTCGCGCGCGCCACGGCCCCGACCGTCTCCGCCGCCCTGCCGGACCTGGCCTTCACGGACCCGTTCGACGACCTGGACTGAGCGGCTTCCCTCGCCGGCCGGGCGATACGTGCCCCCGCGTGATCCCGCGATCCCGGCGGACCGGCCCTCCCGGCCGCCCCGGCCGCCCCCGCGGACCCCGCCGTCCGGGCCCACTCCGCCCGCCCACAACACCCCCGCCGCGCACAGGGTCCCGTCAGCCCGCGTACGAGCGGCTAGGCTCCCGCCCGTACCAGACGAGCCGTAACCGGGAGACACCCACCATGGCCAAGAAGCGCCCCCAGACGAAGGCCACGCGCCCGCAGCTCACGGACGGAGAGATCCCGGTCGTCGGCGCCCGTGAGCCGTGCCCCTGCGGCAGCGGCCGCCGCTACAAGGCCTGCCACGGCCGGGAGGCCGCCCACGCCGTGACCGAGCTGGTGCAGCGCCCGTTCGAAGGGCTGCCCGGCGAATGCGACTGGGTCGCGCTGCGCGAGCTGGTCCCGGCGGCCACCGTCGAGCTGTCCCTGAAGGACGGCCTGCCCGAGGGCGTCCCGTCCGTCACGCTCGCCACGGTCCTGCCGATGGCCTGGCCCGCGCTGCGCCGCGAGGACGGCTCGATCCTGCTCGGCCTCCAGAACGACACGTCCTCCGGCGACATCAGCCGCGACCTCGCCGACACCCTTCAGCAGGCCCTGGAGGCCAAGCCGGGCTCCCCGGTGCAGGCCCGCCGCGCCCCGGCCGACGGCCCGCGGCTCCAGGACCTGCTGGACCCGAAGGGCGCCTTCGAGCCAGTTGTGCACTCGGGCTTCGAGTTCTGGGTGCCGGACGCGGAGAACGCCACACCGGAGGTGACGGCCTCCCTGGAGCGGGCCAACGCCGCCGCCATCCCGACGGTCAAGCTCCAGGGCGTCGACGCCGCCTACTGGTGCGAGACCCCCGACAAGAACCATCTGCGCTGGGTCATGCCGCACCCGGAGGAGAAGCTGCTGGACGCCCTCGCGCGGCTGCACGCGGCCGGGCGGTCGAACCTCGGCGAGGGCACGCGTCTCGTCGGCTCCTTCCGCGCGCACGGGCTGACCGTGCCGGTGTGGGACCTGCCGAGCGCCGTCACCGCCGAGGACATCGAGAAGCCCGCGGCCGAGTTCGCCGAGCGGCTCGCTGCGGCTCTGGCCACGGACGCGCCCCTGACCGGGGACGAGCGGCGGGCGCGCGGCGGCCTGACCAACCGGCAGGTCACCCTCAGCTGACCCGGAGCGGAACGCCGGGTTCGGCTGACCGGTCGGTCAGCCGAACCCGGCACCGCGACGGTGCCCCGGACCTCAACTCCCGGCCCTAAATGGCCAGTCGGTGTCCGAATAGCCGAGGAAAATCTGAGATCGAATTTGCGAACAGCCGATCTCTTGTTACCGTTCGAGTAGCCCGGTTGCTGGTGCATCCCCCGTCGCCAGCAACCGGGTCTTTGTGTGTCCGGTGCCGCTCACGCAACGGCGTCGGGCATCAACCGCCCGTAGGCGGCGCCGAGTTGCTGCCCGAGCGCAGCAGCAGCGGCCCCTGTCCGCCGCGTGCCGCGTACTCCGCGATCGCCGAGTACGCCGCCGGACCGCCTCGGGTCCGCTCGCGGGGTGTCTCACAGCTCGCCGGCTCGTCGTCCGCGTCCACGGCGCACCGCATCTGCACCGCGCGGTCTCCGGGCCCGAGCAGACTCAGTACCGCGTCCAGGGCCTCACCGGTCGCGTTGCGGTAGTAACTGCGCGCCCAGGTCTCCTCGCCCTGCGTGAGGACACAGGTCTGCGCCTCGATGCCGCCGGGGGAGGTGAGTTCGGGACCGCAGCGGGCGGCGGTCGCCAGGCCCAGACCGAGCAGCGACGGGGAGCCCCCGGACGCCGCGGCGCCGTCGGCACCCGCGCCGGCGCGGGGCGCGATGGCGTCGGGCCCCTTGGCGTCTCCGCGCGGGCCGGGGCGTACGGGGGCGGGGTCCGGGTCGCCCACGGGCCCCGCGGACGCCATGGCCAGTGGCAGTGCGATCACGCACGTCACGACGCCCGCGAGGGCGAGCAGGCGGACATTCATGAAAGGGACGATAACGAGCCGATCGGACGCTCCGTTCCGCGCGCGCCCGACACCCCTAGAACTCGGGCGCGCTCACACCCGTACGAGTGAGGGCCTCGACCACCGCGTCCACCACGGCCTCCACGTCGGGCACCCAGGGTGCGGCCGAACCGGGCAGCGGCGCCCGCTCCCAGCGGATCTGCCCCTGGCCCGTCTCGGACGGGGGCAGGGCCAGATAGCCGCCCTCGCTGTGGAAGCGCAGGGAGCCGGGCACGAAGTCCTTGGCGTAGAGCAGTTCGCCCAACTGCTCCATGGAGTACGGCCGCACCAGCAGGGCCCAGCGGGTGTGCGAGGCGAGCACCGGGCCGAGACGCATCCCCGTGCGGTCGAGCGCGTCGAGGGCGCGGGCGGCCGCGGCAGCCGGAAGGCTGACCGCGCAGGGCGCCGTGCCGCCGGTGGCGAGGATGATCGGAGCCGTGGGCCGGTTGCTCCACCACCAGCGCACCATGCGCTCGTCCGTGGTGGCCGCGAGCAGGCCGGGGTCGAAGGGGTGCGCTCCGGGAACCGTGCACTCGGGGTCGGGGCAGCCGCAGCGGGACCGGCCCTGCGGGTCCGCCGTGACGCCCGGGAGTACGGGCCATTTCCATTCCGTCGCGAAGGTCAGGGCCGCGCTGATCACCTCAGGCCTCCCGTTGTTCCGCCTGGACAGGAGCCTGCGTCGCCTTCCGAGGATCTCGCGCATGAGCGCTCGTTCCTTTCCGTTGCACGCCTGGCAACACCGTGGACCACATCACATCATGTGTCGATCACTTCACTGTGCGTACCTAATGGCGCATCACACCCGCGCTCCCGAGCACGGGGAACCCCTATGGGCCGAGCTGGCTGCGTTCGCGCCCATACCGCGTCTGGCACAAGCATGGGCCGGCGTGGGGTGGCGAAGTATGGCGTTTGCCGTCCCGCGTATTTCTCTCCGCCGCCGCCACGGGAGGATGGGGCTCGGTCGTCGGTGGTTAAGACGCCCGGGTCCGTCGCCAGGTTCCGGGTGGTCCCCAACCACCCCTGGCCTTCTCCGAGTACGTACCCATCACGACCGCTGTGACGCTCCGTCGAGCAAGCCCAGTCGACCGCAATAATCCCTTACCCGAGGCAGTTTTCAGCCAACTTCCGTTTTCCGCAAGAGATCCCGGGAGATCCGACCCGGGAACACCACGACCTCACGGACACCAGGAATCCCGGCAGGACAATGCTGGACATCTCCTCACGAGTGCGTGTACATGTGGAGACACTGCTAGCGGCGCAGAATGACATGGGGGTTCGCGATGCTTTTGAGCAAAACGCACCGGTCGGAAAGCCGGACGCCATGAACGCCCCGCACCCTCCGAAAGTGGCCGGAATCGATTCAACGGTTCCCGCACCGGCACACACTGTCGCCCCCTCCGCCCCGGTCGCGCACCCCGTGGCCAACGGCCCGGGAGCGCTCCTCCAGGACCGCCTGGCCGGCTGGGTCTCGGACCTCACGACCCTGCACGAACTCACCGAACGCCTGGCCCGCACGAACACGCTGCCCAAGGCACTCGAGGAAGTGCTGCGCGCCGGTGCCGCCCTGGTGGGCGCCCGGCGCGGTCTCGCCGTCCTGGAACCCGCCGACGGACTGGGCCCCCGCTCCACCGTGGGTCTCGGCCTCAACCACGCCGACATCGGGCACCTCGAGACCGTGCCGCGCGGCGCGACGCCCCACGGCGAACTGCTCGACGCACCGGCCGGTCCGGCCCGCGCCGTCCGCGAGATCGTGCGGCCCGACCTGTTCGCCGAGAAGGGGCTGGACCCCCGTCACCGCGAGGTGGCCGCCCGCCTCGGTTATGCCGCCAGTTACGCCCTCCCCCTGTCCTCCGAGCGCACCGGCCGGCTCGCCGCCGCCGTCTGGCTCTACGACGAACCCGCCGAACCGGTCGAGCGCCGCCGGCACCTCGTCCGCCTCTACACCCGGTACGCCACCGAACACCTGGCGCGGCTCCTGGAGGTCGAGCGCACGCGCGCGTGCATGGCGACGATCGCCGAGGAGTTGCTGCCCTCCCGGCTGCCGCGCGTCTCCGGCGTCCAGCTCGCCGCCCGGCACCGCACCGGTCCGAGCGGTGGCGGCGACTGGTACGACGCGCTGCCGCTGCCGGACGCCGCCCTCGGCCTCACCGTCGGCTCGGTCACCGGCTCCGGGCCCAGCGCCGTCGCCGCGATGGGACGGCTGCGGGCGTCGCTGCGGGCGTACGCGGTGATGGAGGGCGAGGACCCCGTCGCCGTCCTGTCCGACCTGGAGCTGCTGCTGCGGCTGACGGAGCCGGCCCGCTCGGCCACCGCGCTGTTCGCCTACTGCGAGCCCGCCCTCCACAAGATCACGCTGGCCGGTGCCGGGCACAGCCCGCCGCTGCTGATCGGCGAGCGGCGCACGGAGTTCGTGGAGACCTCCGTCTCGGCGCCGCTGGGGATGCTCGCCTGCTGGGAGGCGCCGAGCGTGGAGGTGCAGGCCGAACCCGGAGAGACGGTTCTGCTGTACACCGACGGGCTGCTCCAGCGCACCGGTGACTCCGTGGACCGCGCCTTCGCCCGGCTGCACGCCGCGGCGGCCGGTCTGCCCCGCGCCAAACGGCGCGATCCCGAGGCGATCGTGGACCACGTGCTGCGGACCGTCCTGCCGGACGGAGCGGACGCGGTGGACAGCGAGGAGGACGTGGTCCTGCTGGCCGCGCGCTTCGAGTGAGGCGGTCACGGTCGCGGCCCAGGGCTCCCGAGCGGGCGAACGTACGATGGTGGGGGTCCAGTGCCGTATCGAGGAGGATGACCGTGGCGGACGAGCTCAATCCGGAGACCCCGGAGACCTCGGAAACCGAGTCGGCGGAGCCGATGAAGCAGCGCAAGAACGGCCTGTACCCGGGCGTCTCCGACGAACTCGCCGAGAGCATGAGGACCGGCTGGGCCGACACGGAGCTGCGTGACCTGCAGCCGATCGCCCAGGCCGCCGAGACCGCCGCCCGCCGCGCCGCCCTGTCGGCGCGCTTCCCGGGCGAGCGCCTCGTCGTCCCCGCGGGCAATCTGAAGACCCGCTCCAACGACACGGAGTACCCCTTCCGGGCCTCCGTCGAGTACGCGTACCTCACCGGCAACCAGACCGAGGACGGCGTACTGGTCCTCGAACCCGGCGCCGAGGGCCACACCGCGACGATCTACCTGCTGCCCCGCTCCGACCGCGAGAACGGCGAGTTCTGGCTCTCCGGCCAGGGCGAGCTGTGGGTGGGCCGCCGCCACTCGCTGACCGAGGCCGCGACGCTGCACGGCATCCCGGCCTCCGACGTGCGCGAACTGGCCGGCGCCCTGCGCGAGGCCACCGGGCCGGTCCGGGTCGTGCGCGGCTACGACGCCGGCATCGAGGCCGCCCTGACCGACAAGGTCACCGCCGAGCGCGACGACGAACTGCGGGTCTTCCTCTCCGAGATGCGCCTGGTCAAGGACGACTTCGAGGTCGGCGAGCTCCAGAAGGCGGTCGACTCGACCGTGCGCGGCTTCGAGGACGTGGTGAAGGTCCTCGACAAGGCGGAGGCCACCTCCGAGCGCTACATCGAGGGAACGTTCTTCCTCCGCGCCCGCGTGGAGGGCAACGACGTCGGCTACGGCTCCATCTGCGCGTCCGGACCGCACGCCTGCACCCTGCACTGGGTGCGCAACGACGGGCCCGTGCGCTCCGGTGACCTGCTGCTGCTGGACGCGGGTGTGGAGACGCACACGTACTACACCGCGGACGTCACGCGCACGCTGCCGGTCAACGGCCGGTTCAGCGAGGTCCAGAAGAAGATCTACGACGCGGTGTACGACGCCCAGGAGGCCGGTATCGCGGCGGTGAAGCCGGGCGCGAAGTACCGCGACTTCCATGACGCGGCGCAGCGCGTGCTGGCCGAACGGATCGTCGAGTGGGGCCTGGTCGAGGGCCCGGTCGAGCGGGTGCTGGAACTGGGCCTGCAGCGCCGCTGGACGCTGCACGGCACCGGCCACATGCTCGGCATGGACGTCCACGACTGCGCCGCGGCGCGGACCGAGACGTATGTGGAGGGTGTCCTGGAGCCCGGGATGTGCCTGACGGTGGAGCCCGGCCTGTACTTCCAGGCGGACGACCTGACGGTGCCCGAGGAGTACCGGGGCATCGGCGTCCGCATCGAGGACGACATCCTGGTCACCGAGGACGGCAACCGGAACCTGTCCGCGGGTCTGCCGAGGCGCTCCGCCGAGGTGGAGGAGTGGATGGCCGCCCTCAAGGGCTGACCGACCTCAAGAGGTGATGAACCTCAGGAGCTGACCGACCTCGGGGTCGGCAGGCTTCAGAGGTGGCGGGCTCCGGGGCTTCGCGCTCCGGGGTCCGGTCCACGGCCGGGCACCGATCGGGTGCCCGGCCGTCGCCGTGCGGACCGGGCCGCCGGCTTCAGCCGGATTCAGGAGGCCGTCAGCAGGGGCGAGTTCTCGCGCCATTTGAGGATCTTGTCGAAGCTCACGACGGCCCCGCCGAGCCCCGGGCTGGTGCCGATCTGGACGTGATCGGCCAGTTCCTCGATCAGACACAGACCGCGGCCGTGCTCGGCGTCGGCGCGGGCGGGCACGGCGGTGGCCTGCACCCGGGTGAATCCGGGCCCCGAATCGGCGACTTCGATCCGGCACTTCTCACCGTCGAGATAGGCGGTGACCCGGTACGCCCCGGTGGAACGGCCGTGCGCGGTGTCCCCACCGTGCTCGACGGCGTTCGCGCAGGCCTCGGTGAGCGCCACGGACAGGTCGTAGGAGACGTCGGGGTCGACACCGGCCGTCTCCATCGTGCCGAGCAGGAGCCGGCGGGCGAGCGGCACGCTCGCGGCCTCGCGCCGCAGATGGAGTGACCACCAGATGCTCATGCTCCAGCCTCCCGGCCGCGGCTCGACATACCGTTACGTATTGCCGCGCGCACCCCTGTGTAAGCGCGGATCCGACGTGATGCCGCCCATATGGTGGATGCGCCCCGGGTGGCGAACGGTGTATGTGCGACCGGGGTGTGCCAGAGGGGCGCCGGACAGGGCCCGGACAGGCCCGGACCGGGGCAGAGCGGGATCTTCCGGATCGTAGGGAACCTTGCGGACCTGCCGTGGGGGCGCGATGAGCCCAATGGGATGATGAGCGCGCCATGACTGCCCCCGATCCGCGCACGGTGCGCTCCGGAGCCGGCCTCCGGATTCTGCGGGCCGCGGTGTTCGCCGCGGTCTGCGTCGTGCTGTCCGCGGGAGGGCACGCGTTCGCGTCCTGCGCCACGGTTCCGCTGTGGACGCTCGGGGCGGGTTTCCTCGCGGTGGTCGTGGTGGCCGCGCCGCTGGCCGGACGGATGCGCTCGACGGCGGGGATCGCGGCACTGCTCGCGGTCGGACAGACGCTGCTGCACATGCTGTTCGGGCTGGCCCAGCACGGCACGGGGGCCACGGCGGCCGCCGTGAAGTCGGCGCACGAGGCCTCCCTGGTCGAGCGGGCGGCCCGGCTGGTGTGCGGAACCACGGCCGCGGCGATCAGCCCGGCGCAGGCCCGGCGGATCCTCGCCGACGCGCGCATCGCCCCGGCCCCGAGCGGCGCCCACCACCCGGCGGACGCCGTCTCGACCGCCGCCGACTCGCCGGCCTCGCTGCTGCCGTCCGTTCCGATGCTGCTCGGCCATGTCCTCGCGGCGATGGCCGCCGGCTGGCTGCTGCGCCGCGGCGACCTCGCCCTGCTGCGTCTGACGGAACTCTCGGCGTACTCGGTCACCGAGGGAGCGCTGGTCCGGTCCCTGCGCGGGGCGCTCGCGCTGGTGCGCGCTCTGCGTGCCGGGCTCCCGGAGGCTCCGGAGGCCGGCCCGCGCTTCCGGCGGGCGGCCGTCTCGACGGGCCCCGAGCCCCGCACCGCCGCACTCCAGCACACGGTCGTCCGGCGCGGCCCGCCCGCCGCCGCGTTCGCTCTCGCCGCCTGACGCGACGCGACCGCCACACCGCTCGAATCCACTCGATCCCCCGCATCCGTGCGGAGCGGACGGATCCGGCCGGAGGGTGCCGCCGTCGCGCGGCACGCGCGTGTACCCGTGCGCCCGGATTTCCGGCCCGGTTTCCCGGGGGAGTCCTCAACGGGCACCGCCACGCGCGCGTACCCCTCTTTGCCACCGGATCGTCATCCCGGATCGTCAATCGAAGTGGAGTGCTCACCGCTCATGAAGGCTTCCCGTATCGCCGCCGTCGGCGCCCTTGCCGCCTCGGCCGTCGTCGTCCTGTCCTCCCCCGCCCTGGCGCACGTCAGCGTGCAGCCCGAGGGTGCGGCCGCCAAGGGCGACTACGCGACCATCGGCTTCAAGGTCCCCAACGAGCGCGACAACGCCTCGACCACGAAGCTCGAGGTCAACTTCCCGGTCGAGCACCCGCTGTCCTCGGTGATGCCGCAGCCGGTCCAGGGCTGGGACATCAAGGTCACCAAGTCCAAGCTGGACAAGCCGATCGAGGCGCACGGCCGGCAGATCACCGAGGCGGTCACCAAGGTGACCTGGACCGCCGAGGGCGACGGCGTGGAGCCCGGCTTCTTCCAGAAGTTCCCCGTCTCCGTGGGCGCGCTGCCCGAGGACGCCGACGAGATGGTGTTCAAGGCGATCCAGACCTACTCCAACGACGAGGTCGTCCGCTGGATCGAGGTCCCGCAGGAGGGCCAGGAGGAGCCCGAGAACCCCGCTCCCGTGCTGAAGCTCTCCGAGGCCGAGGAGGGCGGTCACGGCCACGGCTCGTCCGGGCCGGAGGACGAGGCCGACAAGAGCGCCGAACAGAGCGATGACACCTCGGCCTCCGCCACGACCGCGGCCGCCGAGGAGCCCGCCGACAGCACGGACACCACCGCCCGCGTCCTCGGCGTGGTCGGCATCGTGGTCGGCGCCGCGGGTGTGGCGTACGGCGTGCTGGCCGGGCGCCGGCGCAGCGACGCCTGATCCCCGCACCGCTCCGCGGGCACACGCCGGTGCCCGGCGACGCCGAAGGCATCGTCCGGCGCCGGCATGTGCCGCAGACCCGACCGACCGGAAGTTCTGGGACTTATCTCTATGCGTAAGAAGACGTTCGCGGCGGCCGCGCTGCTCGCCGCCGCCACCCTGACCCTGTCCGCCTGCGGCAGCGGCGACGACAGCGGGTCACCCATCACCGTGGTGTCCGAGGAGCCCGGTTCCGACAAGGCCGCCACCGTTCTCGACCAGCCGTTCGAGAAGCCGGACCTGGTCCTGACCGACACCCGGGGCAAGGCGTACGACCTCCGCGAGGAGACCGCCGGCAAGCCGACTCTGATCTACTTCGGCTACACCAACTGCCCCGACGTCTGCCCCCTGACGATGAACAACATCGCCGTCGCCAAGAAGCAGCTGTCCGAGGCGGAGCAGGACAAGCTCCAGGTCGTGTTCGTCACCACCGACCCGGAGCGGGACACCGCGTCCGCGCTCGGCAAGTGGCTGAAGGGCATCGACCCGCAGGCCGTGGGCCTGACCGGCGACTTCTCCACCATCCAGGCCGGTGCGCGCAGCCTCGGCATCTCGATCGACCCGCCGAAGAAGGAGAAGGGCAAGATCGTCTCCACGCACGGCACCCAGGTCATCGCCTTCTCCCCCGAGACCGACGCGGGTTACGTGGTCTACGGCGAGGAGGCCACCGTCGACGACTACACCAAGGACCTCCCCAAGCTCGTCACGGGGGAAGCCCCGTGAGGTCCCGCACCGCCCTCACCGCGCTGCTGCTGACCGGGTCGCTCGCCCTGGCCGGCTGCGGCGCGGACGCCGACGACGCGGCCGCGGCCCTCTCCGTCAGTTCCGCCTACATGCCGCAGCCCGTCTCGGACTCCATGGCGGCGGGGTTCCTGACCATCGCCAACACCGGCGGCCGGGCTGCCCAGTTGACCTCCGTCACCAGCGACATCGGTGAGGTGACCCTGCACGAGACGGTCGGGCAGCGGATGCAGGAGGTCAGCAAGGTCCCCGTGCCCGCGAACGGTCAACTCGTGTTCAAGAGCGGCGGGAGCCACCTGATGTTCGAGAAGCTGAAGCGCAAGCCGAGGCAGGGTGAGACGGTCTCGGTGAAACTGCACTTCGCCGCCGCCGACCCCGTGACGGTGGACATGCCGGTGAAGCCCGCGACATACAACCCGAAGACCGGGCACTGAGGGAGGGACCGCCTTGACCCAGACCATCGCCTCCCGTGTCGGAAGCCTGGTGCTGCTGCTCCTGGCCGCCGCCGGCCTGCTGTTCGCCGGCGCCGCGCCGGCCTCCGCGCACGCCGCGCTGACCGGCAGCGACCCCCAGCAGGGGGCGGTGGTCGACAAGGCCCCGGCGCGGATCTCGCTCAGCTTCTCCGAACCCGTCTCGGTCACGGACGACTCGCTGCGGGTGCTCGGCCCCAAGGGCGAGCGCGCCGACACCGGCCCGGCCACCGCCGTCAGCGGCACGACGTACGCCGTGAAACTGCACTCCGGCCTGCCCGACGGCACGTACACGGTGACCTACCAGGTCGTGTCGGCCGACAGCCATCCCGTCGCCGGCGCCTACACCTTCTCCATCGGCGCTCCCTCCGCCACCTCCGTCGCGTTGTCCGACCGGACGGCCGGGGACGGGGTCGTGGGCCAGTTGTACGGCTTCGGCCGGTACGTGTCGTACGCCGGTTTCATCGTGCTGGTCGGCGGCGCCGCCTTCGTCCTGACCTGCTGGCCGCGGGGCTCCGGCGTACGGGCCGTCCAGCGGCTCGTCGTCTCGGGCTGGGTCGCGCTGACCGCGGCCACCCTGGGGCTGCTGCTCCTGCGCGGCTCGTACACGACGTCCGGGAAGTTCGGCGACGTCTTCGACCTGGACCTGCTCGGGCAGGTGCTCCAGACCAAGACGGGCGCGGCCCTGGTGTCCCGGCTGCTGCTGATCGCGGCGGGCGCGCTGTTCATCGCCGTGCTCTTCGGGGCGTACGACAAGCGGGACGAGGAGGAGAAGCGGGACCTGACCTTCGGGCTGGCGGTCGGCGGCGGCGTCGTGGCCACCGGGATCGCCGCGACCTGGGCCATGTCCGAACACGCCTCGGCCGGGTTGCAGGCGGGGATCGCCATGCCGGTCGACGTGGTGCACCTGCTCGCCGTGGCGGCCTGGCTGGGCGGGCTGTGCGCCCTGCTCGTCGCGCTGTACCGGGCGCCCGCCGAACTGCCCGTGGACGCAGCCGCCGTACGGCGGTTCTCGCATGTCGCGTTCGGCAGCGTGATCGCGCTGGTGGCGACCGGCCTGTACCAGTCGTGGCGGCAGGTCGGCTCCTGGTCGGCGCTGACCGGCACGCGGTACGGCCAGTTGCTGCTGGTCAAGGTCGGGCTCGTGGCGCTGCTGGTCGGTGTCGCCTGGATCTCGCGGCGGTGGACCGCGCGGCTGGCGGACTCCGTGACCGCCGTTCGCGGGAAGCAGCGGGAGCGGGTCACGGCGCGAGCGGGCTCCGGTGGCGGCGCGCGAGCCGCGTCGGACGGCGGCAAGGGCAAGGGAAGCGGCGACACGAAGGCCACCAAGACCGCGAGGAACGGCGACGCCAAGGGCGGCGGTGCCGGGGATCCGAAGCGGTCGGCGCAGCTCGCCCGGCAGCGGGCCGCCGTGGACGCCGCGCGGCAGAAGCGGGTCCGGGACGCGGATCCGGTCCGCCACGGCCTGCGGCGCTCGGTGCTGGCCGAGGCGGGCGTCGCGGTCGTGCTGCTCGCGGTGACCACCGCGCTGACCGCGACGGAGCCGGGACGCACGGTGGAGGCGGCCGAAGCGGCCGCCTCGTCCTCGTCCGCGGGCGCCGACACGGGGGCGCTGACGCTGGACATGGCCTTCGACACCGGCGGCGCGGACGGCAAGGGTGTCGTACGGCTCGACATCGACCCCGCCCAGGTCGGCGGCAACGAGATGCATGTCTATGTGCAGCGACCCAACGGCCGTGCCTTCGACATCCCCGAGGTGAAGGTCGCCTTCACCCTGGAGGCCAAGGACATCGGGCCGTTGCCCGTGGTCCCGGACCACATCACCACCGGGCACTGGACGGCGAGCGGAGTGCAGATCCCCATGGCGGGCGACTGGAAGATCGCCGTGACCGTACGGACCTCCGACATCGACCAGACGACCGTCTCCAAGAACGCGCAGATCGGCTGACCCCCACCATGGCTGACCACACGGCTGACCAGTCCGTTCCGCACGCCCGGACGTCCCGCACGGGGCCGGACGGGGACACCGCCCGGAACACCTCCGCCGGCCAGGGCATCTCGCGGCGGACCCTGCTGGGCACCGCCGGCGCCACCGGGCTGGTGCTCGGGGCGTCGGGCGGTGCCGTCGGATACGCCGCGGCGCCCGCGCCGGCGACGCCGCTCACCTCGGTGGGCGCCGACCGGGTGATGTTTCACGGGAAACATCAGCCCGGCATCACCACCCCGCTGCAGGCCCGCGGCCACCTCGTCGCCTTCGACCTGGCCGCGGGCGCGGGCCGCAAGGAGGCCGCCGCGCTGCTGCGCCGCTGGTCGCAGACGGCCCGGCGCCTGATGGCGGGCGAGCCGTCGGCCGAGCGGGACACGGATGTCGCGCGCGACGCCGGGCCGTCCGGCCTGACCGTCACGTTCGGCTTCGGGCACAGCTTCTTCGGCCGTACCGGGCTGGAGAAGCAGCGCCCGGTCGCGCTGGACCCGCTGCCCGACTTCTCCTCCGACCAGCTCGACCGGGCGCGCAGCAACGGCGACCTGTGGGTGCAGATCGGCGCGAACGACGCGCTCGTCGCCTTCCACGCGCTGCGCGCGATCCAGCAGGACGCGGGCGGCGCGGCCCGGGTCCGCTGGCAGATGAACGGCTTCAACCGCTCGCCCGGGGCCACCTCGCACCCCATGACGGCGCGCAATCTGATGGGCCAGATCGACGGCACGCGCAATCCGAAGCCGGCCGAGCCGGACTTCGACGAACGGATCTTCGTGCCGGCGTCCGGCGCGGACGGCCCCGCCTGGATGGCCGACGGCTCCTACGCCGTCGTACGCCGTATCCGCATGCTCCTCGACGACTGGGAGCAGCTCTCGGTCAAGGAGCAGGAGGACGTCATCGGACGCCGCAAGGCCGACGGGGCGCCGCTGTCGGGGGGCTCCGAGACGACGGAGATGGACCTGGAGAAGACGGACGCCGGGGGCAGCCTTGTCGTCCCGATCAACGCGCACGCCCGGATCACCCGGCCCGACCAGAACGGTGGCGCCGCCATGCTCCGGCGGCCGTTCTCCTACCACGACGGCATCGGCCCCGACGGGGTGCCGGACGCGGGGCTGCTGTTCGTCTGCTGGCAGGCGGATCCGCTGCGCGGCTTCGTCACGGTGCAGCGGAAGCTGGACCGGGGGGACGCGTTGTCCCCGTTCATCCGGCACGAGGCGAGCGGGTTGTTCGCGGTGCCGGGTGGGGCCGCGGAGGGGACGTACGTGGGCCAGGACCTGCTGGAGGCGTGAGGGGGCCGGAGGGCGCGCCGCAGGGGCGCGCGGCCCGGTGGGGCGGCGTGAGACGTGCGAGCCGCTTTTCCGGAGGCCCATTAGGGTGAGGACATGCCAGCGAGCTATGCGTATCTGGGCCCCGAGGGCACCTTCACCGAGGTCGCCCTGCGCACTCTTCCGGAGGCCGCGACCCGGGAGCTGATCCCGTACGTGTCGGTGCAGTCCGCGCTCGACGCGGTGCGCGCGGGGGAGGCCGAGGCCGCGTTCGTGCCGATCGAGAACTCCGTCGAGGGCGGCATCACCACCACGCTCGACGAACTGGTCGCCGGCCGGCCTCTGATGATCTACCGCGAGGTGCTGCTGTCCATCACCTTCGCGCTGCTGGTCAGACCGGGTACGAAGCTGTCGGACATCAAGACGGTCACCGCCCACCCGGCCGCCCAGCCCCAGGTGCGCAACTGGCTCAAGGCGAATCTGCCCGACGTCGTCTGGGAGTCCGCCGCCTCCAATGCGGACGGCGCGCGCCTGGTGCAGGAGGGCCGGTACGACGCCGCCTTCGCCGGCGAGTTCGCGGCGGCCCGGTACGGCCTCCAGGCCCTGGAGACCGGCATCCACGACGCGGAGAACGCCCAGACGCGCTTCGTGCTGGTCGGCCGGCCCGCCCGGCCCGCCGCGCCGTCCGGGGTGGACAAGACGTCCATCGTGCTGTGGCAGCGTGACGACCACCCCGGCGGGCTGCGCGATCTGCTCGGTGAGTTCGCCACCCGGGGCATCAACCTGATGCTGCTCCAGTCGCGCCCCACCGGTGCCGGCATCGGCAACTACTGCTTCTGCATCGACGCCGAGGGCCATATCTCCGACCGCCGGGTCGCCGAGGCCCTGATGGGGCTCAAGCGGATCTGCCTCCAGGTGCGCTTCCTCGGTTCGTACCCGCGCGCGGACGCGGCCACGGCGAACCTGCGGCCCCTGCTGAAGGGCACGTCGGACGAGGAGTTCGCGTCCGCGGCCGACTGGGTGGCCCGCTGCCAGGACGGTCGGTTCTAGGGCCGCGGCGGGCCTAGAATCCTTTCGGTCAGTCCGACCTGCATATTTTCGTTATCCACAGGCGTTATCCACAGGTCCGCATCTCGACCTGGGGACAAGTCGACAGAAGAAGGCGATCGAGTCGACAAATCGGCCTGAAGACCCCATCGCGTCCACCGGAGCGCAGGCCGCCCGTCGTCCACTCGTTTCCCGCTCGCAACTCTTTGGAGCGAAGCATTTCCACTCGAAAGTGGGCGTAAGTGAGGTTTGTCACGGGAATCCCGTGTGCTGCGAGTCGAATTCGAAGTGATCAATTCCGATGTCCACAGATCTTCCGCACAGCCTGTGGATAACCATCCGGGGGTGTGGATTCCTGTGGACAACCGGATCCCCAAGTCCCTTCCACCGCAAGGAAATCCGGTCAACCGGACGCCCGTGGAGCGGCTCGATCAAGGGACCACGAAGATCATTATTGACACGACCGGCAATTGACGCATAACGGAACGTAGGCCGCACTTCGGAATAGTGAGTCGTGGGCTCTCACCCCGCACCGGTAGCCTTGAGCCCGTGATTGACCTTCGCCTGCTCCGTGAGGACCCCGACCGTGTGCGTGCCTCCCAGCGCGCCCGTGGAGAGGACGTCGCGCTCGTCGACGCTCTCCTGTCCGCCGACGAGCGGCGCAGGTCGTCCGGCGTCCGCTTCGACGAACTGCGCGCCGAGCAGAAGGGGCTCGGCAAGCTGATCCCCAAGGCCTCCGCGGACGAGAAGACCGAGCTGCTGAAGCGTGCCGAGCAGCTCAAGGCGGACGTCAAGGCGGCGGACGCCGAGCGTGACGCCGCCGACGCCGAGACGCAGCAGCTGCTCCTCCAGCTCGGCAACCTCGTGCACACCGACGTCCCGGT
Source organism: Streptomyces cadmiisoli (assembly GCF_003261055.1). Classification (NCBI taxonomy): domain Bacteria; kingdom Bacillati; phylum Actinomycetota; class Actinomycetes; order Kitasatosporales; family Streptomycetaceae; genus Streptomyces; species Streptomyces cadmiisoli. The sequence goes on along the minus strand of NZ_CP030073.1, from coordinate 4,683,960 downwards.
CGGCGGCGAGGAGGACTTCGTCACCCTGGAGACGCACGGCGAGATCCGCGACTTCACCGCCGAGGGCTTCGAGCCCAAGGACCACCTGGCACTCGGCCAGCTGCTCGGCGCCATCGACGTCGAGCGCGGCGCGAAGGTCTCCGGCTCCCGCTTCTACTTCCTCACCGGCGTCGGCGCCCTCCTGGAGCTGGCCCTGGTGAACGCGGCGATGGCCCAGGCCACGGCCGCCGGCTTCACACCCATGCTCACCCCGGCCCTGGTGCGCCCCCAGTCCATGGCGGGCACCGGCTTCCTCGGCCAGGCCTCGCAGGACGTCTACCACCTCGACAAGGACGACCTGTACCTCGTCGGCACCTCCGAGGTCGCCCTCGCCGCGTACCACATGGACGAGATCATCGACGCCGAGCGACTGCCGCTGCGCTACGCGGGCTTCTCGCCCTGCTTCCGCCGCGAGGCCGGTTCGCACGGCAAGGACACCCGGGGCATCTTCCGCGTCCACCAGTTCGACAAGGTCGAGATGTTCTCGTACGTCGCTCCCGAGGACTCGCAGGCCGAGCACCAGCGCCTGCTGGACTGGGAGAAGCAGTGGCTGACCGCGCTGGAGCTGCCGTTCCGCGTGATCGACGTCGCCTCCGGTGACCTCGGTGCCTCGGCCTCGCGCAAGTTCGACTGCGAGGCGTGGATCCCGACACAGGGCAAGTACCGCGAGCTGACCTCCACGTCGGACTGCACCGAGTTCCAGTCCCGCCGCCTCCAGATCCGCGTCCGCGAAGGCAAGCAGGTCAAGCCGCTGGCCACGCTGAACGGCACGCTGTGCGCCGTCCCGCGCACGATCGTGGCGATCCTGGAGAACCACCAGCAGGCCGACGGCTCCGTGCGGGTTCCCGAGGTGCTGCGTCCGTACCTCGGCGGCCGAGAGGTCCTGGAGCCGGTGGCCAAGTGAGCACGGCCCCGGCTGGAACCTTCCCGTACAAGCTGATCGCGACCGACCTCGACGGCACGCTGCTGCGCTCCGACGAATCGGTCTCCCGGCGTACCCGTGACGCGCTCGCCGCGGCCACCGCGGCGGGCGCCGCCCACATCGTCGTCACCGGACGCGCGGTCCCCTGGACCCGCCACATCCTCGACGACCTCGGCTACCAGGGCCTCGCCGTCTGCGGCCAGGGCGCCCAGGTCTACGACGCCGGCGCGCACCGCCTGCTGACGTCCGTGACCCTGGACCGGCAGCTGGCCGGGGTGGCGCTGGCCAAGATCGAGGCGGAGGTCGGTCCGCTGTTCCTCGCGGCCAGCCGCGACGGGCTGGACGGCGAAGTGCTCGTCGGCCCCGGGTACGCGCTGCACGGCAGCCTCCCCGCGACGCCGTTCACGGACGCGGCGGACCTGTGGTCGGCACCGCTGAACAAGATCTACGTCCAGCACCCGACGCTGTCGGACGACGAGCTGGCCGATGTCGCCGCGCGGACCGCGGGCGGCTTCGTCGGCGTCACCATGGCCGGCCACGGCATCGTCGAGCTCCTCCCCCTCGGGCTGTCCAAGGCCACGGGGCTGTCGCTGGCCGCCCGCCGTCTCGGGGTGAAGGCGGCGGACACCATCGCCTTCGGCGACATGCCGAACGACATACCGATGTTCGCCTGGGCGGGCCGCGCCGTGGCCATGGCCAACGCCCATGAGGAACTCAAGGCGGTGGCGGACGAGGTGACGGCCTCCAACGAGGAGGACGGAATCGCCGTGGTCCTGGAGCGGTTGCTGGCGCAGGGGGCGTAGCCCTTCGCGACCCGGACGGACCGTCCGGGTCGCCGCGGCGTGTTCCGGTACCGCGTGTCGCGGCTCAAGATCTTTCGGCACCGCGAGTCGCGGCACAAGGCCTTTCAGTACCGCGAGTCGCGGCTCAGGGTCTATCGGCACCGCGAGTCGCGGCTCAGGGTCTATCGGTACAGCGTGTCGCGGCACAAGGCCTTTCAGTACCGCGAGTCGCGGCTCAGGGTCTATCGGTACAGCGTGTCGCGGAGGATGCACGAATCGAACGTGCGCGGGCTTTCAGACCCGACCTTGGCTTAGCAAGCCAGTGCCTTACCACTCGGCCAATCCTCCGGGTGGGCGGCCCACGCGAGTGCGTCGCGTGCTCGAAGCGGCCGCCCCGGGCGCCCCCCGTGCGGGACGGACTCGACGGAGCGTTGGGGCTACTCCGGAGCCCGCCGCGGGCTGCCCTGCCGGGAACCGGGCGTACTGCCGTGCATGGGCATCGCCCGACTCCTCTCCCCGAACATGGCGTCGGCTCGATCCGACGTCGTGAACACAACCACTGTGCCGGGGCGAGGAGTTGGACGCCACCGAATTACTGGCGGCGGACGGCGGTCAGCGGCGGCGCCACCTGCGGCGACGCGCCTTGCTGAAGAACCAGCCGGCGGGCGGTTCGTCGGAGCGCCACGGCTGCGGCTCGGGCTCCTCCCGCCGCCAGCGTTCGGCCAGCATGCGGGCCCGCGCGGACGGCTCGGACGTGTCGGCGGCCTGTACGAACTCCTCGTCCAGGACCACCTCGTCCCAGGCGTCGTGCCCGGCGGGATCGCGGTCGTCGTCGCTCTTCGGCTGCTGCCCTGCCATCCCCGTTCCTCCCAACCGTTCGTGCCCGTTCGCCCAGTGTGCCCGGGCGGAGATGAAGCCCCCGTCAAAGCGGGGGCTTCACGTCCGTACCGCCGTCACTCCTCCCCGGCGAGCGTCAGCGACCGCAGCTTCTGCCCGGCGTACCAGGTGGCGAGCACCGTGACCGCCACCAGCAGTACCGTTGCGGTCGGGAGCCCGACGTCCGAGGTCACCAGGTCGCCCTCGCCGACCCGGTGAGCCACCGCCAGCGACCACTGCTGGACGCTCAGCGTGCGCGCCCCGGCCACGAGGGAGCCGAACAGGGCCTCCCAGACGAGTGCGTAGACGAGGCCGAAGACGACCGCGTGCCGGGACACCGTGCCGAGCAGCAGGAACAGGGCCGCGTAGGCGATGGAGGCGACCAGGGCCGCCACCGTGTAGGCGACGGCGATCTGCTGGCCGTTGCCGTTCAGGATCAGACCGGCGATGAACGTGGGCACGGCCGAGAAGACCATGGTCACCGCGATGGCGACGATCAGCTTGGTGAAGATGATCGTGGGCCGCTTCACCGGCTTGGACAGCAGGTACACCACCGAGCCGTCGTCGATCTCCGGGCCGATCGCGCCCGTTCCCGCGATGACGCCGATGATCGGCACCATCGTGGCGAGCGCCAGCCCGCCCAGCAGGTCGGCCGCGGTCTGGTCGTCGGCGCCGGCGAGGGCCCGCACCACCACGGAGATGGCGATCAGCAGCAGGGGCAGCGCGCCGAGGATGAGGGCCCGGCGCCGGCCGAGCAGGGCCCGATAAGTGAGCCGGGCGACTGTGGGGTCGTACATCTTCGGCCTCCTACGCCGCGACCAGATACGAGAACACGGACTCGAGCGACTCGTCGGACGGCGAGACCGTCAGCAGACGAATGCCCTGGTCCCGGGCGACGCGTGGCAGCAGGGCCGTGAAGCGGCCGAAGTCGACCGCCTGGATGCGCAGCGCGCCCTCGACGACATCCACTTCGATGCCGGCCGTCGACGGGTCGGCGATCAGCGCCGCCGCGAGGGCGCGGTCGTCGCTGGAGCGCACCAGATAGCGGTGCGGCCGGTCGGTCATCAGACGGCGGATCTTGCGGAAGTCGCCGCTGGCCGCGTGCCGACCGGCGACGACGACCTCGATGTGCCAGGCGAGCTGCTCCACCTCTTCGAGGATGTGCGACGAGAACAGCACGGTGCGGCCCTCGTCGCCCATGCGCCGCAGCAGGTCCATCAACTGCATGCGCTGGCGCGGGTCCATCCCGTTGAAGGGCTCGTCCAGCAGGAGCAGCGACGGCTCGTGGACCAGCGCGGACGCCATCTTCACGCGCTGGCGCATGCCCTTGGAGTACGTGGCGATCTTCCGGTCCTGGGCGTACTCCATCTCGACCGTGGCGAGGGCCTTCTGGGCCGCCCTGGCGCCGAGGCCGTGCAGTTCGGCGTTGGCGACGACGAACTCGCGGCCGGTGAGGAAGTCGTACATGGCCTCGCGCTCGGGGACGACGCCGATGTGCCGGTAGATCTTCTCGTTGCGCCAGACCTGCTGCCCGTCGAGGGTGACCGTGCCCGTGGAGGGGGCCAGGAAGCCGCCCATCATGTTGATGAGGGTGGACTTTCCGGCGCCGTTCGGGCCGAGCAGGCCGGTGACGCCGGGGCCGATCGTCATGGTGATGTCGTTGACGGCGACCACGTTGCCGAACCAGCGGGAGACGTGGTCGATGGAGAGCGTGGTCACAGGCCCGCCTTTCGGTAGCGGCGCAGCAGAAGGGCGTAGGCGGCGGCGATCAGGCCCAGGGCGACCAGGACGTAGACCAGGCCTTCGGCGTTCGTCGGGCCGACGCCTCCGGGGAACGCCGAGTCGGCGCCGAGGAAGGCGGACTGCACCCCGTCGACGAGCGTGATCGGGGAGAACAGGCCGATCCACGGGACGGCCCCGGAGCTGTTCTGCACCTCGGCGATGGCCTGGAGCGTGGAGACCGCGCCGTAGCTGATGGTCAGCACGGCGATCACGGCCGCGATGCCGAAGCCGCGGCGGGGCGTGACCGAGGCGATGACCAGGCCGATTCCGGCGAAGAGCAGTGAGAGCAGTGCCACGGAGACGAGTCCCTGCGCGAATCCCTTGGTCTGGTCGGCGAAGTCGAGTTCGGCCAGCAGGGCGCCCACATAGAGGACGAGGAGCGGCGCGGCGGTGAGGACGAACATCGCCGTGGCCAGCGCCGCGTACTTGGCGCGGACGTAGTCGGCCGTCTCGATGGGCCGCGAGAAGTACAGCGGTACCGTCTTGAAGCGCAGGTCGCGCGAGACGGACTGGGGTGCCTGCGAGGCGATGTACAGGCTGATGACGGCCTGCATGATGATCGCGTAGCGCGTGTACTGGACGGGCAGTTCGTCGGCCTTCGTGGCGACCGCGACGGCGACCATGATGGCCGCGGGCACGCACATCACCACGAACAGCAGCATCGGCAGGACCTTGGACTTCACCGAGCGGCCGAGGCCGTAGGCGCCGCGCAGGGACTGCGAGTAGAGGGATCGGCGGGCGTAGGCGCGGCCCAGGCGGGGGCCGTCGTAGGAGCGGTAGCCGATGTTGTGGATGCGGGTCTGGTCGCCCGTCGGGGGTGCCGGTGTCCGCAGGGGCTGCTCAACTGCCATGGCCCACCGCCTCCTTCCGCTGCTCGTCGGTGTCCGTGTCCGTGCCGGTGTCCGTGTCGGTGGTGAAGACCTCCGAGATGTGGTGCCGGCGCTGCTCCATGCGCACCAGGCCGAGGCCCAGGTCGGCGACGGTGTCGCGGACCAGGTCGTAGGTGTCCTCGCCCGCCGCGGTGAGCAGCAGGATGTGTCCGGCGCCGGGCAGGCCGCTGCCCGAGTCGACGGTCACCCCGCGCGCGTGGAGCGCCTCACGCATCGCCTGCGTGCCGTCCGGGTGCTCGTCGCTGTCGGTGACCTCGATGGCGATGGTCGTGGTGCTCTGTGTGAAGTCCCGGGTGGAGCTGGACCGCAGGAGCTTGCCGCCGTCGACGACGACGACGTGGTCACAGGTGCGCTCCAGCTCACCGAGCAGGTGCGAGGTGACCAGGACCGAGATGCCGAAGTCGGTGTGGATGCGGCGGATCAGGCCGAGCATCTCGTCACGGCCGACCGGGTCCAGGCCGTTGGTCGGCTCGTCCAGGAAGACCAGCTGCGGGTCGTGGACCAGGGCCTGCGCGAGCTTGACGCGCTGCTTCATGCCGGTCGAGTAGCCGCCGATGGGGCGGTACCGCTCCTCGTAGAGGCCGACGTGGCGCAGCGTGTCCGCGGTGCGCTCGCGCGCGGCGGTGGGCGGCAGGCCGGACATGCGCGCCATGTGGACGACGAACTCGGTGGCCGAGACGTCCGGCGGCAGGCAGTCGTGCTCCGGCATGTACCCCACGCGCTCGCGGATGGCGGCGCCCTTGGTGGCGACGTCGAGTCCGAGCACTTCGGCGCGGCCCTCGGTGGCGGGGGACAGACCCAGCAGGATCTTGATCAGTGTGGACTTGCCGGCTCCGTTGGCTCCGACGAGTCCGGTCACACCGGGCCCGACGTCCACGGAGAGCCGGTCAAGCGCGGTCACCCGGGGGAACCGCTTGCTCAGGCTTTCGGTCGCGATCACAGTCACGACGTCGACAGTAGTGACACGGGCCGCGGACGTCGTCAGACCCGAGAGCCGTCTTGGTATCAGACTCCAGGCGTACGGGACCCTGAGGGTCCCCCTGAGGTCCGAGGGCGCGCACCCGGTCGTCCGCGTCGGCGCGGTTGTCCACAGCCGGGAGGCGGCCCTATTGACGCGGCCTCTAACAACTGTCACATTCACCGATGTCAAGTTACGAGCACGTACCGCGACCAGTGGGACGGGGTGGCATGACTACGGCAGCGACCGGTGAACGCGCTGCGGAGCTGCGCGGGTTCCGCAGGGTGCAGCGTCTCGCCTACGAGTGCGCGGAGGCGGTCGCGGCCCAGCTGAAGCCGGGCGTGACCGAGCGTGAGGCGGCACGGATGCAACGCGCGTGGCTGCGCGAGCGCGGTGTGCGGGACTGGTTCCATCTGCCTTTCGCCTGGTTCGGCGACCGCACCGCGTTCGTGGACTTCCGCGTCCCGTTGCAGTTCTTCCCGACGAATCGGCGGCTGGAGCCGGGAATGCCGTTCATCCTCGACATGGCGCCGGTGTTCCAGGGCCACACGGCGGACATCGGCTATTCCGGCTCTCTCGGCATCAACCCCGTGCACGACCGGCTGATGGCCGACCTGGAAGCACACCGCGAGCTGATCCTGCGCGAGGTGCGCGAGCGCCGCCCGCTGCGCGAGATCTACGAGGACGTGGACCGCCTCATGGTCCGCCAGGGCTGTGCCAACCGTCATCGCGCGTACCCCTTCGGAGTGATCGCCCACAAGGTCGACCGGGTGCGCGAGCGCCGCTGGTCACCGCGGCTGTTCGGGTTCGGCACGCGGTCCTTGAAGGGGCTGGCCTCCGATGCGCTGCACGGTCACCGCGAGGGATGGTCACCGCTGTGGTCGCCGTACCGCTTCTCAGACCATCCGCCGCGACCGGGTCTGTGGGCGGTCGAACCGCACCTCGGGTTCCGGGGCACCGGCGCGAAGTTCGAGGAGATCCTGGTCGTCACCGACTCCGGGGATCCCGCGGAGAGCGCGTTCTGGCTGGACGACGATCTGCCACACGTGCGGCGCTGGGCGGAGGAGAAGTGACGGTGCTGAGCGGTGCGCGGGAGCGCCGGGTGTCCACCGGCGGGGTCGAGCTGTGCGTGGCCGAGCTCGGGGACCCCGAGCAGCCGACGGTCGTGCTGGTGCACGGCTACCCGGACAGCAAGGAGGTGTGGTCCGAGGTGGCCGCCCGCCTCGCCGACCGCTTCCACGTCGTGCTGTACGACGTCCGGGGGCACGGCCGGTCGACGGCTCCGCGGCCGTTGCGCGGCGGGTTCACGCTGGAGAAGCTGACGGACGACTTCCTCGCCGTCGCGGACGCGGTCAGTCCGGACCGGCCGGTGCACCTCGTGGGCCACGACTGGGGTTCCGTGCAGTCCTGGGAGTTCGTGACCGTCAAGCGCACCGAGGGCCGCATCGCGTCCTTCACCTCGATGTCCGGACCGTCCCTGGACCACTTCGGCCACTGGATCAAGCAGCGCGTCAGGCGCCCCACCCCGCGCCGGGTCGGCCAGCTCCTCGGACAGGGCGCCAAGTCCTGGTACGTGTACCTGCTGCACACGCCCGTGCTGCCCGAACTGGCCTGGCGCGGGCCCCTGGGCAGGCGCTGGCCGGGCATCCTCCGGCGGGTCGAGAAGGTCCCGGCCGGCGACTACCCGACCTCGTCGCTGCCCATGGACGCGGCGAACGGCGCCTGGCTGTACCGGGACAACATCCGCCGCCGGCTGGCCAGGCCCCGCACCGACGCGTACGCGCACGCGCCCGTGCAGCTGATCACGCCCGTCGACGACGCGTTCCTCTCCGAGCGGCTCTACGACGAACTCGACGTCTGGGCGCCGCGGTTGACGCGCCGCACACTGCCCGCCAAGCACTGGGTGCCGCGCACCCGGCCGGATCGACTGGCCGCCTGGATCGAGGAGTTCGTGCTCGCCAACGAGGGAGGCCGACAGGTGATCGAGGCGACCGGCCGGTACGCCGACCGGTTCGCCGGGCAACTCGTGCTGGTGACGGGCGCGGGCAGCGGCATCGGGCGCGCCACGGCGTTCGCGTTCGCCGAGGCGGGCGCCCGCGTGATCGCCGCGGACCGGAACGCGGAGTCGGCGGCCCGTACGGCTCAGATGTCCCGGCTGATCGGGTCCCCGTCCGCCTGGCCGGAGGTCGTCGACGTGTCCGACGGGCAGGCGATGGAGAAGCTGGCGGAGAAGGTCGCCACGGAGTACGGCGTGGTCGACGTCCTGGTGAACAACGCCGGGATCGGGCTGTCCGGCTCCTTCCTGGACACCACCCCGGAGGACTGGCGCAAGGTCCTCGACGTCAATCTCTGGGGCGTGATCCACGGATGCCGGCTGTTCGGCCGGCAGATGGCGGCGCGCGGGCAGGGCGGCCACATCGTCAACATCGCCTCGGCGGCGGCGTACCAGCCGTCCAAGGCGCTGCCCGCGTACAGCACTTCCAAGGCGGCCGTGCTGATGCTGAGCGAGTGCCTGCGCGCCGAGCTCGCCGGGCGGGGCATCGGTGTGACGGCGATCTGCCCAGGCTTCGTCAACACCGACATCACGTCCACGGCTCGGTTCACGGGCGTGGACGCGGAGGAGGAGAAACGGCGCCGGAAGAAGTCCGCGCGCATGTACGGGCTGCGCAACTACCCGCCGGAGAAGGTGGCCGACGCCGTCCTGAAGGCGGTGGTCCGCAACGCGGCGGTGGTCCCGGTGACCCCGGAGGCACGCGGTGCCCGTCTGCTGTCCCGGTTCCTGCCGGGCGCGTCGCGGGCGGTCGCGCGGATGGAACCGCCGTTGTGAACGGGGCCGGGCGATGAGTGAGCCGCCGCCCGCCGCCTACCGCATCGAGGACCTCGCCCACCTCACCGGCACCACCGTCCGCACCATCCGCGCCTACCAGGACCGGGGCGTCCTGCCCCGCCCGGAGCGGCGCGGCCGCGCGGGCTTCTACACCGACACGCATCTCACCCGACTGCGCCAGATCGCCGACCTGCTGGACCGCGGATACACCCTGGCGTCCATCAAGGAGCTCCTGGAGGCCCATGACACCGGGCGCGGGCTCGGCGGGGTCCTCGGCCTGGCCGCCGAGGTGGACGGACCGTGGACCGACGAGGAACCGTCCCGGATCTCCCGCGCCGGGCTCGCCGAACGCTTCGGCGGCGCACCGGACGACGCGGCGATCGCCCAGGCCGTCGAACTCGGGGTACTGGAGCCGGTGCCCGGGGACCCCGACGTGTTCGTCGTGCCCAGCCCTCAAGAGCTGGCCGTGGCCGTGGAGTTGCATGCGGCCGGGGTGCCGCTGTCCGCGATCTCCGGGCATCTACGGGAGTTGAGGGCGCAGGTGGAGCACATCGCCGCCCGTTTCCTGGAGTTCACCGACGAGTACGTATTCGCCCGCTACCTCGGCGGACCGCACCCGCCGAGCGACGCGGACGCCGCCGAGGCGGCCTCATTGGTACGCCGGCTGCGTCCGCTGGCCCGGCACACCGTGGACGCCGAACTGGCCCGTGCGATGCGCCTGTTGGCCTCGCGGAACCTGCGCCGGCACCTCGGGGCCCGCACCGGGGACGCGGGCACCGACGGGACGAGGCTGGTGCGCCTGCCGGTCAACACAATGCGGGCCGTCGAGGCGGCGGTCGGGGAAGAGCACTCCGCCGAGTTCATCGCGCTCGCCGCGGAACGGGAGGTGCGGGCACGGAGCTTGGACCGCCTTACCGGAACGCGTATGAATGGAAGATTTATTGATGAAGAGGACAAATAACACCGGGTAGTTGTCCACAGCCTCGCCAAATCCCCTGTGGATAACTCCAGTTGGTTGTGGATCAAACATTCCGTACAAAATCATGTGCGTGATCCATGTCTCGCCCGGCACGCTGGTGGGATGGACGACAGACGCACCGTGAAGGTGTCGAAGTACATCGCGAAGCACCTGCGCCACCAGCCCGAGCGCATCGGCCTCGTGCTGGACGAGGCAGGCTGGGTGGAGATCGACACCCTGATCGCGGCGGCGGCCGCACACGGGTTCCGGTTCACCCGGGAAGAACTCGACCACGTGGTCGCCCACAACGACAAGAGGCGGTTCGCGATCGACGGCACCCGGATCCGCGCCAGCCAGGGACACACCGTCGAGGTGGACCTCGGACTGCCCGAGGCGGCCCCGCCGCCGTACCTCTACCACGGCACCGTGGCCCGCAACCTGGACGCGATCCGCGCCGAGGGGCTCAGACCCATGACCCGCCACGACGTGCACCTCTCGGCCGACCGGGAGACCGCCACCCGCGTCGGCGCCCGCCGGGGCCGGCCCGTCGTCCTGGCGGTGGACGCGGGCGCCATGTACGACGACGGCCATGTCTTCCGGGTCAGCGCCAACGGCGTGTGGCTGACGCAGGGCGTGCCACCGCGGTACCTGCGCTTCCCCGAGTCGCACTGACCCTGCATGATCCTTGGCATGGACCACCTCCCCACCACCGAGGCAGCGGTCACGGCCCTTCGCGCCATCGCCGAGGAATACGCCCGCGAGATCGAGGTCACCCACGACATCGGCGCGGACCAGACCTCCCGCCGCACCGCCGCGGGTGTCGGTGTGGTCGCCGACCCGGACGGATCACTGCCCCATGAGGCGTTCGTCGACTTCGGTGGCGTGCCCGTGGTCGGTGTGCGGCTGTATCCGGAGGACGACGCGCTGGTCACCGTCGAGGGTGTGGAGTTCCACGACATCCCGCGCGACGACGTCCCCGACTTCGTGCGCTCCCTGTTCAGCGGCCTCGCGCACGTCACGGCCCACCGCTTCCCGCCCGGCCACCGTCTGGTCGTGCCACTGCCGGGAGACCGCACCCACAAGGAATGGATCCCGATGATCGTCCTCACGCCGTGGCTGAGTGGGCGCGTACGGTGAGCGTTTCACGTGAAACCCACGGGGCCACATAGTCTCGATGGCATGAGTCTGCGCCTGAGCACCGTCATCCTCCCGTATCTCCGCTGGCACGAGGGCGGCCGGTCGGGCTGGCAGCGAGCGGAACAGCTCGGGTTCCACACCGCGTACACCTACGACCACCTGTCCTGGCGGACGTTCCGTGACGGCCCGTGGTTCGGTGCGGTGCCGACGCTGGCCGCCGCGGCCGCCGTCACCGACCGGATGCGCCTGGGCACCCTGGTCACCTCCCCGAACTTCCGGCACCCGGTGACCCTCGCCAAGGAACTCGTCTCCCTGGACGACGTCTCCGGCGGACGGATCACGCTCGGCATCGGCGCGGGCGGCACCGGCTTCGACGCCACCGCTCTGGGGCAGGAGGCCTGGACGCCACGTGAGCGTGCCGACCGGTTCGGCGAGTTCGTGCCTCTGCTGGACCGCCTGCTGACCGAGGACTCGGTGTCCTACGAGGGCAACTTCTACTCGGCGCACGAGGCGCGCAACATCCCGGGGTGTGTACAGCGCCCCCGGCTGCCCTTCGCGGTGGCCGCCACCGGTCCGCGCGGGCTGCGGCTCGCGGCCCGCTACGGACAGGCGTGGGTGACGACCGGCGACCCCAGGCTGTACGAGAACGGCACGCCCGAACAGTCGGTGCAGGCCCTTCGCGGGCAGGCCGAACGCCTGGCCGACGCATGCGCCGACATCGGCCGCGACGCCGCCACGCTGGACAGGATCCTGCTCACCGGGTTCACCCCCGACCGCGGCCGGCCGCTCCAGTCCCTCGACGCGTTCGTGGACTTCGCGGGCCGGCACAAGGAACTCGGCTTCACGGAGCTGGTGATCCACTGGCCCATCCCCGACTCGGACTTCGCCGCGGAACAGAAGGTCTTCGAGCAGATCGCCATGGAGGCCCCGGCGCAGTTGGCGTGACGGGTCGGCGGGCGCGAGCCGATGGCGGGGCGGGGCGCGATCGCGTCCCCGCCATGGAAGCCCCGGCGCGGTTGGCGTGACACGTCCGCGGACGCGAGCCCATGGCGGGGCGGGGCGCGACGGCGACTGCGTCCCGCCGGGGAACACCGTTCACACGTGCGTGACGCACGAGCGGGGCACGTACCGGCGAAGAACGCGCAGGTGAGGGCGGTTTCCACTCACCTGTGCGGACCGCCGCACGACCGTGCAGGCATATGCGCGAGAATGGCCCGGTGACCTCAGCGACTCGACAGCCCGCGACCCCGGCGGCCGCGGTTCCGCCCCGGCTGATCGCCACCGACCTCGACGGCACGCTGCTGCGCGACGACAAATCGGTGTCCCCACGCACCGTGGCCGCTCTCGCCGCCGCGGAGGAGGCGGGTATCGAGGTCTTCTTCGTCACCGGCCGCCCGGCCCGCTGGATGGACGTCGTCAGCGAGCATGTCCACGGGCACGGCCTGGCGATCTGCGGCAACGGGGCCGCGGTGGTCGACCTGCACGGCGGCCCCGGCACCCACCGGTTCGTGAAGGTCCGCGAGCTGGCCCGGGACAACGCCCTGGACGCCGTCCGCCTGCTGCGCGACGCGGCGCCGGGCACGGTGTACGCCGTGGAGCAGACCTACGGCTTCTACCAGGAGCCCGGCTACCCGAAGCTCCACATGGAGACCCCGGACGGGCTCGCACCGGCCGAGGAACTCCTGGCGCCGGACGCCCCCGGCGCGGGTGAGCCGGTGCTGAAGATCCTCGCGTTCCACCCCGAGATGGACCCGGACGGCTTCCTCACGCTGGCCCGCCTGGCCATCGGTGAGCGCGCGAACGTCACCCGCTCCAGCCCCAGCGCTCTGCTGGAGATCAGCGGGCCGGGTGTGTCCAAAGCCAGCACGCTCGCCCTGTGCTGTGCGGAACGGGGCATCTCGCACGAGCAGGTCGTCGCCTTCGGCGACATGCCGAACGATGTCGAGATGCTCACCTGGGCCGGGCAGTCGTACGCCATGGGCAACGCGCACCCGGACGTCGTCGCCGCGGCGTCCGGACGCACGGTCGCCAACAACGACGACGGTGTGGCGGTCGTGATCGAGCGGATGCTCGCGGAGCAGATGTAGCCGGCGCTCCCACGGGCACCCCGGCCGGGTGCCCGGTCACGGGCGCACCGCACGGGCGCGTCGGACATGGGGCTGGTCGCGCCCGGTCACCGACGGACTCCTCGGCCGCCCCGGTCGTACGGTTGGTCCCGTCCGGTCACAGGTGTACCCCACGTGCCGCCAGCCACGGCACCGGGTCCACACCGGACCCCAGCTGCGGCGTGACCCGTACCTCGAAGTGCAGATGAGGGCCGGTCGAGTTGCCGGTCGTGCCCGCCTGCCCGATCCACTGTCCCGGGCCCACCCGGTCGCCCTGGTCGACGGCGACCGAGGCGAGATGCGCGTAGTGCGTGTAGTAGCCCTCGGGGTGGGCGATCAGGATCTGGATTCCGAAAGCGCCCCCGCACGACACCTTCATCACCGTGCCCTCGCCGACCGCCCGCACGGGCGTACCGATCGGCACGGCGAAGTCCTGCCCGGTGTGCCGTCGCGCCCAGTGGGAACCGCCGCTGCCGAACTCGGCCGACATCTCGTACGTCTCCACCGGGGCGACCCACGGGGGAGGCAGGGACACCCTGACCGCCTTCGGCCGGTCGAGGCGGACGGCACCTCGACAGGTGCCCGCGGCGGCGGAGTCGTTCGCCTGCCCCTGCAACCGCCCGCGCGCGCGTTCGAGCTTCCGCTCGATCCTCTGCTTCAGCTCCACGAGTTCGGTGTTTCGTTTCTCCAGCGCCTTCCACGCGGCTTCGGCCTTCTCCTCGTCCTCCGCGAGCCGGGCCTGCGCGCGGCTGCTCTTGCCGATCGCGTTGTTGACGGCGAGGTCCGCCTGCCACACGGCGTGCTGACCGTGCATCAGTTCCTCGGGATCGTCGGTGAGGATGAGCCGGGCGGTGATGGGGACGTCCCCGCCGGTGCGGTACTGGGCCCGTGCGATCCGGCCCAGGTCCTCCCGCAGCACCGCAGCCTCCCGCCGCTCGCGTTCGAGGAGTTCCTCGTACCGCTGGGCGCGTGACCGCTGCAGTTCGGCCTCCCGCCGCCCCTCCTCGTACTCCTGAGCCGCCACGGCCGCTTCCTCGTACAGCCGTGCCACCTCGGCGCCGACACCGCCCCCACCGGCCTGGTGCGGGCCGTGCCGGGGCTCCTCGGTGGGCCGCGCCGCGAGGACGGCGAGCGCGCACAACAGCACCGGAACGAGCAGGGGAAAGCGGCGATACGAGCGCATGCCAGCGATCGTGGACCGTGAGGGCCGCCCCGGTCCTGTTCAAGTCGTACGCATGGGGGACCCACCGCCCCGGATGGAGCAGCGACACCGGCCGAACGGGGTTGCCGTGGAACACATCTGACGCCGGGTCGGACGCGACGAGGTGCTCCACGGCCGTCCTACCGCACCCCGACCAGCAGCTCCGACTCCGCCTCCCGCGCGGCCAGTGCCCGCAGCGGGCCGTCCGCCCCGGCCAGCTCCGCGTACGAACCGCGCTGCGCCACCCGCCCCTGGTCCAGCACGATCACCTCGTCGACGGCTTCCAGACCGGCCAGCCGGTGCGTGATGAGCACCGTCGTACGGCCTTCCGTCGCGGCCAGCAGATCCGCGGTGAGCGCGTCGGCGGTGGGCAGGTCCAGGTGCTCGGCGGGCTCGTCCAGGACCAGGACGGGGAAGTCGGCCAGCAGCGCCCGGGCCAGCGCGAGCCGCTGCCGCTGCCCGCCGGACAGCCGCGCACCGTACTCGCCGACGGCGGTGTCCAGGCCCTCGGGCAGTCCGTCGGCCCAGTCGAGCAGCCGGGCCCGCGCGAGCGCGTCCCGCAACTCGTCCTCCGTCGCGTCCCGTTTCGCGAGGAGCAGGTTCTCGCGCACCGAGCTGTCGAACAGGTGCGCGTCCTGCGCGCACAGCCCGACGACCCGCCGCACGTCGTCGCTGTCCAGGGCGTACGCGTCCACGCCGCCCAGGGTGTACGAGCCGGCGTCCGCGTCCAGGAAGCGCAGCAGAACCTGCGCCAGGGTCGTCTTGCCGGCGCCGGAAGGTCCGACGACCGCGACGCGGCGCCCCTTCTCCAGCGTCAGGTCCACTCCCGCGAGCGCGTCCCGGTCCTGTCCCGCGTACCGGGCCGCCGCGCCCTTGAGGACGAGCGGGAACGGCGAGGCGGGCGCCTGACGGGGCCGCTCGGGTTCGCGGACGGGTTCGGGGGCGTCCAGAACCTCGTGGACCCGTTCGGCACTTCGGCGCACCCGCTGGCGGAACTGCACGGCGAGCGGCATCCCGAGCACGGCCTCGAAGGCGGCCAGCGGGGTGAGGACGACCACGGCCAGCAGGAGCCCGTTCAGCCGACCGGCGGCGACGGCCTCGACCCCCACCAGCGCGGCGGCGGCCACGGTCACTCCGGAGACGAGCGCGGTGAGCCCGTCACCGAGCGCGGTGGCGGTGGCGGCGCGCGAGGCGATCCCGGTGAGCGCCGCGTCGGCCCGCCGGGTCTCGGCGGTACGGGCGGGCAGCGCACCGGCGACGGTCAGTTCTGCGGTGCCGGTGAGCAGGTCGGTCACCCGCGTCGCGAGCGCTCCGCGGGCCGGGGCCAGCCTGCGCTCCGCCCGACGCGCCACGGCGCCGGTGACCAGGGGGACGCCCGCCCCGGCCGCGAGCAGACCGACCGCGAGCACCGCCCCCGCCTCGGGCAGCAGCCACGCGGTGAAGCCGACCGAGGCCGCGCAGACGACGACCGCGGAGCCGGCGGGGAGGAGCCAGCGCAGCCAGTAGTCCTGGAGGGCGTCCACGTCGGAGACGAGCCGCGAGAGCAGGTCGCCCCGGCGGGCCCGGCGCAGGCCGGCGGGGGCGAGCCGCTCGAGCCGGCGGTACACGGCGACGCGGGTGTCGGCCAGCATCAGCAGCACGGCGTCGTGCGACACCAGCCGCTCCGCGTACCGGAACACGGCCCGACCGATACCGAAGGCACGCGTGGCCGTCACGGCGACCATCAAATAGAGCACGGGCGGCTGTTGCGAGGCCCGCGAGATGAGCCAGCCGGAGGTGGCCATGAGCCCGACGGCACTGCCGAGCGCCAGACTGCCGAGCAGCAGGGCGAGAGCGAGCCGGCCGCGGCGGGCACCGGACATGGCGCGGACACGAGCCAGAACACCACCGCCGTGCGCCGCGGGTTCGGCGGCCTTCGTGTGCTCGCCCGTCTCAGGTGCCGAGGAGGTTTCGACGGGGTGCGCACCGGAAGCTGAGCGCTCAGGTGCCGGAACGGGTTCGATCAGGTGCACGCCGGACGCCCCGCGCCCGAGGGTCGGAACGGATTCGATCCGGTGCGCGCCGAGCGCAGAGCCTTCGGGTGCCACCTCTGCCGTCAGAGGGGCCTCGGCCAGCCGCACCACCCGGTCCGCGACGTCCAGCAGTGCCGGCCGGTGCACCACGACGAGCACGGTGCGGCCCGCCGAGAGGCGCCGTACCGCCTCGACAACCTCGTCCTCGGTCGCTCCGTCGAGCGCCGCGGTCGGTTCGTCGAGCAGCAGGACGGGCCGGTCGGCGAGGAAGGCGCGGGCCAGTGCGATGCGCTGCCGCTGCCCGGCGGACAGTCCGGCCCCGTCCTCGCCGAGCACCGTCTCGACACCGTGGGGGAGGGCGGCCACGAACGTGAGCGCGCCGGCGTCCTCCAGCGCCCGCCGCACCGCGTCGTCGTCCGCGCCGGGAAGGGCGAGTCGCACGTTCTCCGCGATCGTCCCGGCGAACAGGTGCGGCCGCTGCGGCACCCATGCGATCCGCGACCGCCACTGCTCCAGATCCACCTCGGAGAGATCGACTCCCCCGATCCGCACCCGCCCCCCGGTGGGCCGCACAAACCCGAGCAGCACGTTCAGCAGTGTCGTCTTGCCCACACCGCTCGGTCCGACCAGCGCGACCGTCTCCCCCGGCTCGACCGTGAAGCTGACGTCGGACACCGCGTCGTCGCCACGCCCCGGATAGCGGACGGTCACGCCCTCGAAGTCCAGAGCACCCTCACGCACGGCGCCGGTGCCCGACTCAGGTGCCGGTGTCTCCAGCACCGCGAAGATCTCCTCGGCTGCCGCCAGCCCCTCGGCCGCCGCGTGGTACTGCGCGCCCACCTGTCGCAGCGGCAGATACGCCTCCGGCGCGAGGATCAGGATGACGAGCCCGATGTACAGATCCATCTCGCCGTGAACGAGGCGCATACCGATGGTCACCGCGACCAGCGCGACGGAGATGGTGGCGAGCAACTCCAACGCGAACGAGGACAGGAACGCGATCCGCAGCGTCCGCATCGTCGCCTGCCGGTACTCACCGGTGATGCGCTTGATCGACTCGGCCTGGGCCTTGGCGCGTCCGAACACCTTCAGGGTCGGCAGCCCGGCGACCACGTCCAGGAAGTGCCCCGACAACTGCGACAGCAGTCGCCACTGACGGTCCATGCGGGACTGCGTGGCCCAGCCGATCAGCATCATGAAGACGGGAATGAGCGGCAGCGTGCCCACGATGATGGCGGCGGACACCCAGTCCTCGGTGACGATCCGGGCGAGTACCGCCACCGGCACGACGACCGCGAGACCCAGCTGCGGCAGATAGCGCGAGAAGTAGTCGTCCAGGGCATCAACACCGCGAGTGGCCAGGGCGACCAGCGAGCCGGTGCGCTGTCCGCTCAGCCATCCGGGACCCAGGCGGGCGGCATGCTCCAGCAGCCGCAACCGAAGCTCGGACTTCACCGCCGCGCTCGCCCGGTGAGCGGCGAGTTCGGTCAGCCAGGAGACCAGTGCCCGCCCGCAGGCCACGACCACCAGCAACAGCAGCGGTGTGCGCAGTTCGGTGACGGACATTCCGTGCTGGAACGCTCCGACCACCGTCTCGGCGATGAGCATCGCCTGCGCGATGACCAACCCGGAACCAACGGCACCCAGGCCGACGACCGCCACCAGGAAGAACCGTGTGGCGCGGGCGTATCGGAGCAGTCGCGGGTCGATCGGTTTCACGTGAAACACACCCTCTTCTCAAGAGGCTTGAAGGGACCTGAACTGGTCTCAAGGGGCATGTTTCACGTGAAACATGCCCCTGTCGGACTCAGTGCGCTGATCCGGCGGACGCGCCCGCGGCGATGTGCTGCGTTCCGATCCGCTTGCGGAACACCCAGTAGGTCCAGGACTGGTAGAGCAGGACGATCGGCGTGGCGACACCGGCGCACCAGGTCATGATCTTCAAGGTGTACGGCGTCGACGAGGCGTTGCTGACCGTCAGGCTCCACTCCGCGTTGAGCGAGGACGGCATGACGTTCGGGAAGAGCGACAGGAACAGCATCGCCACAGCGGCCACGATCGTGATGCCGGACAGTGCGAACGACCAGCCCTCCCGCCCGGCCTGGTTCGCCAGCAGTGCCGCGACCAGGGCGGCGGCCGCCACGACCATGGCGATCAGGCTCTTGCCGTCCCCGCTGTCGACCTGGGTCCACAGCAGGAAGAGCACGGCCAGCGCCGTCGCAAGGAGGCCGACTCGCAGCGCCAGCTTCCGTGCCCGCTCGCGGATCTCCCCCACGGTCTTGAGGGCCGTGAACACCGCACCGTGGAAGGTGAAGAGGGTCAGCGTCACAAGACCGCCGAGCAGCGCGTAGGGGTTGAGCAGCTCCCAGAGGCTTCCGACGTACTCGAAGTCCTGGTCGATCTTCACGCCCCGGACGATGTTGCCGAACGCCACACCCCACAGGAACGCCGGGATCAGCGAGCACCAGAAGATCGCGTGCTCCCAGTTGCGCTGCCAGTTCTCCTCGGGCCGCTTGGCTCGGTACTCGAAGGCGACCCCGCGCACGATCAGGCACAGCAGAATCAGCAGCAGGGGCAGATAGAAGCCCGAGAAGAGCGTGGCGTACCACTCGGGGAAGGCGGCGAAGGTCGCGCCGCCGGCCGAGAGCAGCCACACCTCGTTGCCGTCCCAGACCGGGCCGATCGTGTTGATCAGAACCCGCTTCTCGGGCCGGTTGCGGGCGAGCAGTTTGGTGAGGACGCCCACCCCGAAGTCGAAGCCTTCGAGGAAGAAGTAGCCGGTCCACAGGACGGCGATCAGGACGAACCAGACGTCGTGCAGTTCCATGACTGTGCAGCTCCCTCGGCCTAGTAGGAGAAGGCCATCGGCTTGTCGGCGTCACGGAGGTCGCCGCCGATCTTCGTGGGCGGGTTGAGGTCGGCCTCGGTGAGTTCGGGCGGGCCGGCCTTCACGTACTTCACGAGCAGCTTGACCTCGATCACGGCGAGGACGGCGTACAGGTTGGTGAAGGCAATCATCGAGGTGAGGATCTCGGCCTGGGAGACACCGGGGGAGACCGCGTCGCGGGTCTGCATCACGCCGTAGACGACCCACGGCTGGCGGCCCATCTCGGTGAAGATCCAGCCCCAGGCGTTGGCGATCAGCGGGAAGGCCATCGTCCAGAGCGCCAGAAGCCAGTACAGCCGGCTGAACCTCGACCCGAGCGGCTTCCTCAGCAGCACCAGATGGGGGACCTCGTCCTCCCCGGTGCGCAGGGCGGACGGCAGCAGGAACCTCTTGCGGGTCAGCCAGAGCCCCAGCAGGCCGACGCTGAACGACGCCATGCCGAAGCCGATCATCCAGCGGAAGCCCCAGTAGGCGACCGGGACGATGGGCTTGTAGTCACCGGGGCCGAACTTCTCCTGGAGGGCCTCATTGGTGTCGTTGATGCCGGGCACGTACGACTCGAAGTCGCTGTGGGCCAGGAAGGACAGCAGACCCGGTATCTCCAGCGCGACCTTGTTGTGCCCCTTGTCGACGTCCCCGTAGGCGAACACGGAGAAGGGCGCCGGGCTCTCGCCCTCCCACAGCGCCTCTGCCGCGGCCATCTTCATCGGCTGCTGCTCGTACATGACCTTGCCGAGGGTGTCGCCGCTGACCGCGGTGAACAGACCGCCGACCGCCAGGGTGACCAGACCGAGCCGGAGCGAGGTCCGCATCACCGGGATGTGCTTCTTGCGCATCAGATGGAAGGCGGCGATGCCCACCATGAAGGCGCCGCCCGTCAGGAAGGCCGCGGAGAAGCTGTGGAAGACCTGGTTGAGCGTGGTGTTCTGGGTCAGGACCAGCCAGAAGTCGGTCAGTTCGGCACGGCCCTTCTCCTCGTTGATGCGGTACCCGACGGGGTGCTGCATCCAGGAGTTGGCCGCGAGGATGAAGTACGCCGACAGCAGCGTGCCGATCGAGACCATCCAGATGCAGGCCAGATGGATCTTCTTCGGCAGCTTGTCCCAGCCGAAGATCCACAGGCCGATGAAGGTGGACTCGAAGAAGAAGGCGATGAGCGCCTCGAAGGCGAGAGGAGCACCGAAGACGTCACCGACGAAGCGGGAGTAGTCCGACCAGTTCATGCCGAACTGGAACTCCTGCACGATGCCGGTCACGACACCCATGGCGATGTTGATCAGGAACAGCTTGCCCCAGAACTTGGTCGCCTTGAGGTACTTCTCCTTCTCCGTGCGGACCCAGGCGGTCTGCAGGCCCGCCGTCAGGGCGGCCAGCGAGATCGTCAGGGGGACGAACAGGAAGTGGTAGACGGTGGTGATGCCGAACTGCCAGCGCGCCAGAGTTTCCGGAGCCAAGGCCAATTCCACGTCGTCTCTCCTTACGTCGCCGTGGACACTGCGGCAATCTGCCCCTTTTGCCACACACAGGACGGGAGCAACCGGGACACGCTTGTGAACGCGTTCACATTCACAAGCAATTATGACGCACCGGTTTTCGACCTTCGAAGGGGGGTCCCCTACGCCGTCAAGCCCCCGGCGGCCACTTCAACACGTCGTTGAATCCACAGCCCGGCAACAGCGTTGTTCCACGTGAAACGGGCGCATACCAGATCACCGCTCGCGGCACGGTCACCTCATGGACCGACGACGGCGTCCTCGATCAGCCTTCGCGTCGCCCTGCAGACAGGACGGGCTCACGAAGTGACGAGTGTCACCTCGCGAGCCCGCGCGGCTCCCGAAGTCCCCAAGATCCCCCGGGCCTCGTAGTTCCCGTGGACCTCGTGGATCTCTCAGACCGTCTGGATCGCCTAACTCTCCTTGAGGAACGCGTCCGCCACCTTCAGCACGACGTCGTTCGCCTCGGTTTCCCCGATCGTCACGCGTACGCCCTCACCCGGGAAGGGCCGCACCATGACGCCCGCCGTCTCACACGCCTGCGCGAAGGCGGCCGCCCGCTCCCCCAGCGGCAGCCAGACGAAGTTCGCCTGGGTGTCGGGCAGCGTCCAGCCCTGGGCGCGCAGCCCCTCGACGACGCGGTTGCGCTCACAGACCAGCGTGCCGACGCGGCCGAACAGCTCGTCCTCGGCCCGCAGCGAGGCGATCGCCGCGTCCTGCGCGATCCGGCTCACGCCGAACGGCACGGCCGTCTTGCGCAGCGCCGCCGCCACCGGCTCGTGGGCCACGGCGAAGCCGACACGCAGGCCGGCGAGGCCGTAAGCCTTGGAGAACGTACGCAGCACGCACACGTTGGGCCGGTCCCGGTACAGCTCGATCCCGTTCGGCACCTCGGGGTCACGGATGAACTCGTAGTAGGCCTCGTCGAGCGCCACCACCACATCGCTCGGCACCCGGTCGAGGAACCGCTCCAGCTCGGCCCTCCGCACGGCCGTGCCCGTGGGGTTGTTGGGGTTGCAGACGATGATCAGCCGGGTCCGGTCCGTGATCGCGTCGGCCATCGCGTCCAGGTCGTGCACCGCGCCCGCCGTCAGCGGCACCTGCACCGACTTCGCGCCGCTGATCTGAGCGATGATCGGGTACGCCTCGAAGGAGCGCCACGCGTAGATCACCTCGTCACCGGGCCCGCTGGTGGCCTGCACCAGCTGCTGGGTGACACCGACCGAGCCCGTCCCGGTCGCCAGATGCTCCAGAGGGACGCCGAACCTGTCGGACAGCTCGTTCATGAGGTCCGTGCAGGCCAGGTCGGGGTAGCGGTTGAAGGAGGAGGCCGCGGCGGTCGCGGCCTCCATCACTCCGGGCAGCGGCGGATACGGGTTCTCGTTGGAGGACAGCTTGTACGCCACGGCGCCGCCCGCCGCGGCCGGCCTGCCCGGTTTGTAGGTGGGGATCCCCTCCAACTCGGCGCGCAGCTTCGGGCTCGTCTCGCTCACCGCAGTCCTCCTCACAACCACCGGCGGCCTGACCGCCGCCGGCTCCAATACTTCTCACCTTAAGAGGATTCGGCTCGGCTGCGTATGGGGCGGGGCAACCTCGCTCTCCACCGGCGCCGCCGACGCCACCGACGCGTGGCCGAAGGCCGACGCTCGGTCTCGGCAGAGGAGCCCCATCTGTCCCACAGGCATCAGGGGCATCATCGTATGAAGGTGCACGAATCGGGGGGCGCGTCGCACATATATCTATGCGCCGGTGGCTCACGCCCTAGCGCGCATCACCCGTGCAGGTGAGTTGAGACCTCTTCGAAACATCGGCCACTTGGCAGGCACGCGCGCGCCGACAAGTCACGTACTGCACCAGGAAGATGCAACTCTCTTGTTTTCCAAGGCATTTGACGCTATATGACCTTGCAGAAACGTGCCTGTCAACGAATGCATATGCGTCCGCACTACCCCACCGCGTGAGCCCTACTATCGGCTCGCCATGACAGCAGCAGGGAAGCACCAGGTGAGCCGCGCGGAAACCTCACGTCGGGGCAGCCGGCCGGGCCGGGCGGGCATCAGAGACGTGGCGGCCGCCGCCGGGGTCTCCATCACGACCGTCTCCGACGCCCTCAACGGCAAGGGCCGGCTCCCCGACGCCACCCGCCGACATGTCCGCGAAGTCGCCGACCGACTCGGGTACCGCCCCTCGGCCGCCGCCCGCACCCTCCGTACCGGCAAGTCCGGACTGATCGGTCTGACCGTGACGACATACGGGGATGAACCTTTCACCTTCACCGAGTTCGCGTACTTCGCGGAGATGGCGCGCGCCGCCACCTCCGCCGCGCTCGCCCGCGGCTACGCGCTCGTCATCCTCCCCGCGACCTCCCGTCACGACGTGTGGTCGAACGTCGCGCTCGACGGGACCGTCGTGATCGACCCGTCCGACCAGGATCCGGTCGTCAGCGAACTGGTCCGGCAGGGATTACCCGTCGTCTCCGACGGCCGGCCGGCCGGCTCCCTGCCGGTCACCGCCTGGGTGGACAACGACCACGAGGCCGCCGTCCTCGGCATCCTCGATCATCTGGCCGACGCCGGCGCCCGCCGGATCGGCCTGCTGACCGGGACCACGACGGACACGTACACACATCTGTCGACCACGGCGTACCTGCGCTGGTGCGAACGTGTCGGCCAGGACCCGGTCTACGAGGCCTATCCGGCGCACGACCCGTGCGCGGGCGCCGTCGCCGCGGACCGGCTGCTGGCCCGCCCGGACCGTCCGGACGCCGTCTACGGACTGTTCGACCCGAACGGCACCGACCTGCTCGCCGCCGCCCGCCGCTACCGGCTGCGGGTACCGGACGATCTGCTGCTGGTCTGCTGCAGCGAGTCGACCGTGTACGCCAACACCGAGCCACCCATCACCACGCTGTCCCTCAAGCCGCGGCGGATCGGCACGGCCGTGGTCCAGTTGCTCATCGACGCCATCGAAGGAGTCGAGTCGGACCAGCCGGTCGAGCAGGTGATACCGACCGAGCTGATCGTGCGGACCTCGTCGCAACGCCGGTCGCCACGCACCACGGTCAGCCCGCCGCGGTCGCCCGACGAAGGGTAGGGCCGAAGGGCGGCCCGGGACGCTCGCGCCGAACTCGGCAACCGGCGGGCGGCCCGGGGCCGATCACCCGAAAAGGGCAGGGCGGCACGGGGCGGTCACCCGGAAAAATCGGGGGGCTGCCCCGCGGTCGCCAAGGCGGGAAAGCCCTGCCCAATCGGGGCGAATGCCGCGGTGAACTGGAGTCTTGCTCCGATTCACCACCCCTGGGTCATCACACAGCGCGATCCGCATTCCTATGATGGGCCCACGGCACCGCGGGCCGCTGCGACCAGGCAGTCCGAAGCGGTGCAGACGCGGCGCGATGGTGGAGGGGTCGATGACTCAGGGGGCCGGTCAGGGACCCGAGGTGGAGCGCACGGCGACGTTGCGCGACTTCCGGGTGCCCGCGTACGTCCACCAGCCCGGTCCGTACGTCCCCGGCGCGCATCCCGGCGCGGCCGCCGGCCCCGTCACGGAGCCGGTCGTCCACCCGGAGGGCTACACCCCCACCGAACGCGACCTGCCCGTCATCAACCGCGGTGACACACTGCAGGTCACCGTCGACCCGACCGGCGTCCCGGCACCCGCCGCCGCCCCGGAGCCCGGCACCGGGCCCGGACCCCTCTTCGTCGTGGGCGACGTGCACGGCTACCTGGACGAACTGGTGGCAGCCCTTCAGGAGAAGGGCCTCATCGACGCCGCCGGCCAGTGGTGCGCGGGTACGGCCCGGCTGTGGTTCCTCGGCGACTTCACCGACCGCGGTCCGGACGGCATCGGCGTCATCGACCTGGTGATGCGGCTGTCCGCGGAGGCCGCCGCAGCCGGCGGGTACTGCAAGGCGCTGATGGGCAACCACGAACTGCTGCTCCTCGGCGCCAAACGGTTCGGCGACACACCGGTCAACTCGGGCGCGGGCACCGCCACCTTCCAGGCGGCCTGGCTGCTCAACGGCGGCCAGAAGACCGACATGGACCGCCTCCAGGACCACCACCTCCAGTGGATGGCCCGCCTCGACGCGCTGACCGAGACGGACGGCCATCTGCTCGTCCACTCCGACACCACCGCCTACCTCGACTACGGCGACTCCATCGAAGCCGTCAACGACAACGTCCGTGAGGCCCTCACCCGTAACGACGCGGACGAGGTCTGGGACCTCTTCCGCAAGTTCACCAAGCGGTTCTCCTTCCGCGATGAGGGCGGCGCCGACGCCGTTCGCTCACTGCTCGATACGTACGGCGGGACCCGTATCGTTCACGGCCACAGCCCCATTCCCTATCTGCTGGGCGAGGTCGGCTCCGAGGACGGCGAGGACAACTCCGGTCCCGTGGTCGAAGGACCGCACGTCTACGCCGACGGGCTCGCCATCGCGATGGACGGCGGCGTGACGATGGCCGGAAAGCTGCTGGTCCAGCAACTTCCCCTGACCGTCTGAGGGTTCGCCGGGACAAGTGTCACCGGCGTTTGACGGGCGTACGACGGCGCGGACCGGGGCCCAATTTCTGGAAACCCCCTGTCATGGCGCACGGTCACCGCTCTACCATCGGCTTTATCCGTAGCAGGCTCCCCTCCGTTTCTGCCCGACGGCTCGTCAGCGTGCGAGCCCCAAGCCCTACGGAGCATCGGGGGATGCACATGAACAGCGTTCCGCAGCACCTGCTGAGCGAGGACCGCCAGGATTACGAGCGGCTCCTCGATGAGGCGCTGCGCTCCGCACACCACCGCCCGGAACTGGCCGCTGTCGGACAGCGGCTCAACCCCGAACAGCTGCGCACCATGGCGCTCAACGCCTCCGCACTCATCACGGCGGCCGCGGCGACCGAGTACCAGCATTACGTGAAGGTCCGCGAGGAACTGCGCCGACCGGCGCCGTCCACCCCGTCGTCCGCCCGCGACTCCGGCTCCTCGGAGCCCGACACGGGCGCGGTGGGGCTCGCCGCCACCATGGGAGAGGTCGCCGAGACCGCCGGCGCGGGCGCCGTCGCCGTCGTCGCGGTCCTCGCCCCCGTCCTGGCCGGAACGGCCGCGGCGATCTTCCTGCTCGTCGGTTACATCCTGAAGATGCTGACCCCCGAGCCGGCGTTCGCCGAGACCATGCTCACCACCGGGTGGGTCTTCGGCGCCCTCACCGCGGTCGCGATCCTGGTCGCCGCCGTCGGACTGCTGCTCACCGCCCTGCGCAACCGGCCCTCGCTGGAGTCCGGTCCGTACGGCGCGCTCAGCGGGGAGGTGGCCAAGGCCAGGGAAACCTGGCGAGAAGCCCTGCTGGAGAACGGCATCCTGCCGTTCCTGCGCGAGGCGCTCGCCGAGCCCGGCCCGGCCGCGCTGCGTCGCACGGCTCCGCCGGCACCGACGAGCCGCATCCCGCACCTCGGCTACGACCGGCCGGGCTTCACCAGCCCCGGCGACGGCCCGGCCGCGAGTTCCCGCCCGAGCTACACGAGCCCGGATTACTCGAGTCCGGACTTCGGGGGACCCGAGCACAAGCCGGAGTGAGCCCTCGGCTTGCGCCCCCTGAGCGGAGCGCAAGCCGAACACCCCGCCGTTCGCCGAACGGCGGCTTCGGCGTGCGCTCCTTCAGCGTGTGCCCGATCGGGCGCGCGCTCCTGTGGCGCCCTCCTTCGCGGGTACGGCTGCTCGGGCACGGCTGCGCGGGCGGGCGGCTCGGCACGGGCAGGTCACAGGATGCGCGCTTGGCGGGCCGCGGTGATCCAGCTCGGGAACTCGGACAGGAGACGGTCGTACAGCTCCTGATCGGGGACCGAGCTGATGTCGTCCACGGCGAAGAAGCCCACGTTGTCGACGCGGCGGCCGGGCAGGGTGTCGAAGCGCTCCAGCACTCCGTAGTTGGCCCGCCCGAGCCCCACGAACTGCCAGAAGATCGGCTCCTCCACCGCTTCCCGCAGTTCGCGTTCGATCTGCGCGTCGCGGTAGACGCCTCCGTCCGAGAAGAACAGCACAAGGGTCGGAACCGCGGCCGGGTTGTCCCGGACGTACGCGCGCACCTGCGCGATCACCTTCTGCTCCTCGTTCTGGATGCCGATCGTCCGCATGTCGACCTGATCGGCTTGGAGGCCCTTCTTCGGCTTTCTGCGGCCGAAGAGGCTCAGTTCACCGACCCGGACGTGCAGCCGCAGCCAGTCGGGCAGTTCCGCGAGGCGGAGATCGGGCAGCCGGGCCGCGTTCGAGGCGAAGGTCCAGGCCTGCATCTCGCCGTCGTCGTCCAGTTGGGCGGCGACGGCGGCCATGCGCTCCACCACGTCCGCCACGACACCGCCGGAGTACAGGAACGACATGGAGCCCGAGGCGTCGAGCACCAGGATGACGCGCGCGGTGGTCCCGGCTACGCCGTGCTTGCTCAGACTGACCGCCACCTGCTGCTTGCGCAGGGACAACCGCTTGCGCATGTCCACCGGCAGATGTTCCTCGCCCTTGGTCATTCGCGGGGCGGGGGAGGCGGTGGGTGATGTGGCCGGTTGTGCGGTGGGTGGGCTGGAGGGTCGTGTAAGCGGTGCGGACGGGGCGGGAGCGGCCGGACGGGGCGGTCGGGTCGGCTGCGGCGGTCGGACGGGTTGGGCGGGCTGGGCCGGTTGCGAAGGTTGCGTGGGTTGCGTGGGTTGCATGGGCTGGGCCGGTGGGGGCGAGGGAGCGTCGTCGACGGTGATGCCGAAGTCGGTGGCCAGGCCCGCCAGCCCGGAGGCGTATCCCTGGCCGACCGCGCGGAACTTCCACCGGCCCTGGCGCAGATACAACTCCCCTCCGATGAAGGCGGTCTCCGTCCCGGCCTCCATGGCGAAGCGGGCGAGCTCGTTCCGGGTCTCGTCGTCGAGCAGCTTCAGCGTCAGTCCGGGCACCTGGCCGAACGTCCCGCCGTCGGCCGACGCGCACAGCACGAGCCGTTCCACGGCAGGCTCCAGCGCTCCGAGACTCACCGCGATCGTGTCCGACGTGACCCCGCCGACTCGGTTCTTCCCCAGGTGGGTGACGGCTCCGGAGGCGTGGTTCGGCTGGTTGTAGAACACGAGGTCGCCGTCGTCCCGGACGCGGCCCGCCGCGGTGAGCAGCAAGGCGGAGGCGTCGATGTCGGGAACGCCGGGTCCCTCGGTCCAGGAGAGCTCGACACGCACCGCGCGAGCCTCGACGGGAAGGTTCGCGCCCTTGCTCAGTGAAGTCGCAGCCATGCGTCCCAGTCTGCCGAGCCGAAGACCCGGAAGCGGTGCGTTCCCGGAAGCCGGAAGCAGTGCGTACCCGGAAGCCCGGAAACGGTTCGTTCCCGATGGAGTTCGGGCTGTGGTTCCCGGCGGTTCCTGAGCAGTGGGCTCCTGGCTACCCCCAAGCCGAGAGTTCCTGGTGCCCCCAAGCCGCGGGCTCCTGGCTGCCCCCAAGCCGTGCGTTCCCGGCGGTTCCTAAGCAGTGGGCTCTCGGAGGCCCGTGCTCCGGGCGGTTCCCATCGGGCGGCAGCCCGGAGCACGGATCCACGGCTGCGACCGTCAGTCCGCCATCGGCAGATACACCCGGTGGCCCGCCTGCGCGAACTCCTTGGACTTGCGCATCATGCCCTCGGCGACCTCCTCCGCCGTCGCGCCCTCGGCCACCCCACCGCCGAAGCGCTCCGCGATGCTCTGGCTGATCTTCATCGAGCAGAACTTCGGCCCGCACATCGAGCAGAAGTGGGCCGTCTTGGCAGGCTCGGCCGGCAGGGTCTCGTCGTGGAACTCCCGTGCGGTGTCCGGGTCGAGGGCCAGATTGAACTGGTCCTCCCACCGGAACTCGAAGCGCGCGTCGGACAGTGCGTCGTCCCACTCCTGTGCGCCCGGGTGCCCCTTGGCGAGATCCGCCGCGTGGGCCGCGATCTTGTAGGTGATGACACCGGTCTTGACGTCGTCGCGGTTGGGCAGGCCCAGGTGCTCCTTGGGCGTGACATAGCACAGCATCGCCGTGCCCCACCAGGCGATCATCGCGGCACCGATGCCGGAGGTGATGTGGTCGTACGCAGGCGCGACGTCCGTCGTCAGCGGGCCGAGCGTATAGAACGGAGCTTCATCGCAGATCTCCTGCTGAAGGTCGATGTTCTCCTTGATCTTGTGCATCGGGACATGCCCCGGGCCCTCGATCATCGTCTGAACATGGAAACGCTTCGCGATCCGGTTGAGTTCCCCGAGCGTTCGCAGCTCGGCGAACTGCGCCTCGTCGTTGGCGTCCGCGATCGAACCCGGCCGCAGTCCGTCACCCAGCGAGTAGGTGACGTCGTAGGCGGCGAGGATCTCGCACAGCTCCTCGAAGTTCTCGTACAGGAACGACTCCTTGTGGTGCGCCAGGCACCACGCGGCCATGATCGACCCGCCCCGGGAGACGATGCCGGTCTTCCGGTTCGCCGTCAGCGGTACATACGGCAGGCGTACACCGGCATGGACCGTCATGTAGTCCACGCCCTGCTCGGCCTGTTCGATGACGGTGTCCTTGTAGATCTCCCAGGTGAGTTCCTCGGCCTTGCCGTCGACCTTTTCGAGTGCCTGATAGAGCGGCACCGTGCCGATGGGGACGGGGGAGTTGCGCAGCACCCACTCGCGGGTCGTGTGGATGTTGCGGCCCGTGGAGAGGTCCATGACCGTGTCGGCGCCCCAACGGGTCGCCCAGGTCATCTTCTCGACCTCCTCCTCGATGGACGAGGTCACCGCCGAGTTGCCGATGTTGGCGTTGACCTTCACCAGGAAACGTTTGCCGATGATCATCGGCTCGATCTCCGGGTGGTTGACGTTGGCGGGCAACACGGCCCTGCCCGCCGCGATCTCCTCGCGGACGACCTCCGGCGAGACGTTCTCCCGGAGAGCCACGAACTCCATCTCGGGCGTGATCTCCCCGCGGCGTGCGTACGCGAGCTGCGTGACCGCCGTCCCGTCGCGGCCACGACGCGGCAGACGCGGGCGGCCGGGGAAGACAGCATCGAGATTGCGCAGACCGCCGCGCGGCGAGGTGTGCTTGATCCCGTCGTCCTCGGGGCGGACGGGACGGCCCGCGTACTCCTCGGTGTCACCGCGGGTGATGATCCAGTTCTCCCGGAGCGGCGACAGACCGCGGCGGACATCGGTGTCGACCAGTGGATCGGTGTACGGACCCGAGGTGTCGTACAACGTGACCGACTGCCCGTTGGTGAGATGCACCTGACGGACCGGCACCCGCAGATCGGGGCGTGAGCCCTCGACGTACGACTTGTGCCAGCCGATGGACTTCCCGGCCTCCGTGTTCTCTCCGTCGACGGAGGTCTGCGTGGAGGCAGGCGTGCGTGCGTCCTTGTTGGCCATGAGACCGTCTCCCTACGCCGGCATTACCCGGTAACAGGTTCGGCGGTCGACGCAGCGATTTCCGTTGGCCGAAGTTCCATGGGATACATCACTCGTGCCGAGTGATGTTCCACGTGAAACATCGCGAATACGGAGGTCAGCGTCCTCTCAGCCCGGTGCTCCGAGCTCCCGCGTGTACAAAGGTCCCTCCACGCTAGCGTCAATTCGGGCGCGGTGAACAGGGGGCCCCGGTCGTTCTTGCGATGATCGGGCGGTGACCACGAATCAGCAGCGCCCGTTCCAGCCGCCCGACCCCCCGCGTGGAAACGGCTCCGGCACGGGTCCCGGTTTGGGTTCCGGACCGGCCGCCGCACCGGGCAACGGGCGTCGGGTCGGCGAGGGGATGGGGTCCCGGAGCGGATACGGCGACGGAGCCGGACAAGGTCCGGGAGCCGGTTACGACGACGGATCCGGACATGGTCCTGGCGCCGGTTACGACGACGGCAGGGGATACGGGGACGGCGGCGGATACGGCGGGGGCGCCGGTCATCGCGGCTCCGGTCATGGGGCCTCTGGTCATGGCGGCTCCGGTGTCGGCCGTGCGTCGGGTTACCGCGCCGGCGGTGACCCCGCATCCGGCAGGGGTGCGGGTTACGGGCCCGGCGGAGACGGCGCTTCGGGAGGCGGAAGCGGTTTCGGCACCGGTGATGACCGTTCGGCCGGCGGCACTCCCGGCCAGGGCCATGACCACGGCCACGGTGCGGGCAACAGCTTCGGGCACGGATCCGGGGGCGACGGAGGCGACTGGGGCAACGGGGGTCGGGGGCCCGGTTCCGACGGCGGCGGTGGGCACGGTCACGGCCCGGGCCCCGGCGGCAGCGACGGGCACGGATCCGGACCCGGTGGCGGGCACGGCCACTCCCACAGCCATGGGCCGGCCGCCCCGGTCTCCATGCACCTACGCAAGATCATCGCCGCGGTTCTGATCCCCTTCACCACGGCCGTGGTGGTGGGGCTCGCGGTGCTCTGGCCCGGCGGCGCGCCCCCGCACGAGCGCACCGGTGTCGGTTTCGACCGGCAGACCCAGCAGGCCACGGTCGCCAAGGTCGAGGAGCTGGACTGCGCCTCGGTCAACGCCTCGGCGGACACACCGAACGGCGACACCTCCACCGCCGAGGGATCCTCCGCCCAGCAGCAGGCGAACGGCAACTGCAAGAAGGCGACCATCCGGATCGACACCGGCAAGGACAAGGGCCGTACGTTCACCGAGATCGTGCAGCCGGACCAGTCACGGCAGCTGCACGAGGGCCAGCAGGTCGTGGTCGCCTACGAGCCCTCGGCGCCCAAGGACCTCCAGTACTCGGTCACCGACGTGAACCGCAGGTTCCCGATGTCGGTGCTGGCAGGCATCTTCGCGCTGGCGGTCGTGGTGGTCGGCCGGTTGCGCGGTGTCATGGCGCTGATCTCACTGGCCATCAGCTTCCTGGTGCTGAACTTCTTCATCCTGCCTGCGATCCTGCAGGGCTCCAATCCGCTGGTGGTGGCGGTGGTCGGGGCGAGCGCCATCATGCTGGTCGCCCTGTACCTGTGCCACGGCCTGTCGGCGAGAACGTCGGTGGCCGTGCTCGGCACGCTGATCTCACTGCTGCTCATCGGCGCCCTGGGTGCGCTGTTCATCGACTGGGCCGCGCTCACCGGCAACACGGACGACAACACGGGTCTGATCCACGGCCTGTACCCGACGATCGACATGAGCGGCCTGCTGCTGGCGGGCATCATCATCGGTTCGCTCGGTGTGCTCGACGACGTGACGGTCACGCAGACCTCGGCGGTCTGGGAGCTGCACGAGGCCAACCCGACGATGGGATGGCGCGGGCTGTACCGGGCGGGCATCCGCATCGGCCGCGACCACATCGCCTCGGTGGTCAACACGCTGGTCCTCGCGTATGCCGGTGCCGCTCTGCCGCTGTTGCTCCTGTTCTCCATCGCGCAGAGCAGCGTGGGCACGGTCGCCAACAGCGAGCTGGTCGCCGAGGAGATCGTGCGCACGCTGGTGGGTTCCATCGGTCTGGTGGCCTCCGTACCGGTCACCACCACGCTCGCGGCCCTGGTCGTCTCGGCCGACCGGCCCACGAAGGAGATGGCGTCGGCCGCGGCCGGCGGCGGCCAGGCGGCGGGACGCGGTACGAGGGGGCGGCGGCGCAAGCGCTGAGGCGACCGGGCAGGCACTGACGCGCATGACGGCGTGAGCGCGGACGCGGGCACGCCGGACGCCGCTCGGCCGGGCCCCGACGCGGAGCCACGTCGCCCGCGCCCCCGCCGTCACGTCTACGGCGGCCGCGGCGGGGCGGCTACGCCGAGGCG
Organism: Streptomyces cadmiisoli; assembly: GCF_003261055.1. Classification (NCBI taxonomy): domain Bacteria; kingdom Bacillati; phylum Actinomycetota; class Actinomycetes; order Kitasatosporales; family Streptomycetaceae; genus Streptomyces; species Streptomyces cadmiisoli. The sequence continues at coordinate 4,651,377 of NZ_CP030073.1, read as the reverse complement.
GCTGCGGCGACGAGCGCGAACCGGGTGCCGCCCCGAGGGCCCGACGAGGGCGGGCAACGGGTGAGGGAACCCACGGGCCCGGCGCAGACGCTCCCTGAAGCCTCTCAAGGGCCCCTGTGGGGCCTCGGGGTGAAGCGTTCCTGCCCGACCACCGGTGCCCGCTCCTTCGCCGTCCCACACCCCCTCGGAGCTCAGGCGAAGCGTTACGCCACCCGCCCCTTGAGCAACGCCTCAACCCGCGCTCTGCTCCTCGGCCAGAATGCGGTCCAGTGCCTCGTCGAGATGGGCGTCGAACTCGGCGAGCGCGCCTTCCTGTCCCAACGGCACCAACTTGTCCGTGCGGTCGAGGAAGGCGACGAGCGGAGCGGTCGAGGACCGGAACAGCGCCTGGTCGGCGCCGACCTGAAGCCGGATCAGCACGTCGCCCAGCGACTCCGGCTCGACCGGCGAGACCCGCACATCGCCCTCGCCGCAGGGGCGGCCCACCCCGTCGATCAGCAGCTCCCGGCCGAAAGCCCAGGTCACCGGGGCATCACCGGGCAAGTGGAAGGTCAGCCGCACGGCATAGGGATCGCACGTCTCGTAGCGCAGCTCCACCGGAATGCGGAAGGAGAGCTCCTCGGAAACGAGGAAGCTCATCATGACCTCTGCCTGTACGGACTCGCGCATCGCCTACCCCGTCATTTGCCGTCGACTGGCCGGGAATCAACCTCTGTCACTGGTGGCATCTTGCTGAACGTACACACCAGATCACAAGGAGTGAGTTTTCAGATACTGATAGAGAGGGCCAGTGACCCCAGAAGACGGCCGATCTCGCTCTGCAACTGGCGTGCCGCGGGCAGCAGCCGGTCCGCCTGGTGGCCGGGGAGGGAGATGGCCATCGTGGCGACCGTGGTGCCCAGCGTGATGGGAATCGCCGCGCACACCGTGCCCAGCGCGTACTCCTGGCGCTCGATGACCGGCTGCATCCGGGCCGTGCGGTCGAGGCGTTGCAGGAACGCGCGGTCGTCACGGACCGTGTACGGGGTGATGGACTGCACGGGATAGCGATCGAGGTGGGCCCGGCGGGTGTCCTCGTCGAGCTGCGACAGCAGGCACTGGCCGATCGCGTGCGCGTGGCCGGTCTCCCGGAAATCGGCCCATTCCTCGACCGCCGGATTGCCCGGGGTGTCGGAGACGCACATGATCTCGATCTCGCCGTCGCGGTAGATCGCGTAGTACACCGGTACGCCGATCACATCGCGCCACTGGTCGAGGGCGTCGACGATCGTGCTGCGACGTTTCTCCTGTGCCCCTCTGCTGCTCAGCCGCTCCGCCGCCTCACCGAGGAAGAACAGCCCGCTGTCGCGGCGCAGATAGCCCTCGTGCACCAGGGTGCGCAGCAGGTGGTACGTCGTGGGCAGGGCGAGGCCGGCCTCGCGGGCCAACTGCTTGGCGGGGGCGCCGTGTTCGTGTCCGGCGACGCATTCCAGCAGCCGCATCGCGCGCTGCACGGATCCGATGAGGGTCGCCGTCTGCTGGGGAGCGGGAGGGACCGGAGGTGAGGCCGAAGTGCTCGGCGGGGGGTGCGCCGTCCGGCCCACGGCCGAGGCGCTGATCGCCGGACGGGTCCGGTCCGGGACGGGCCGGGACGAGGCGGGCCGGGAAGGGGACGGCTGTTCGGGGGGTCTGACGCGCAGTTGCGGCGCCGGGAGGGGCGGTCGTCCGGGGCGGGGAGGTGCGTGCGAATCTGCGGGCGCGGTGTCTACCGTGGCCAAGGGTCACTCCCGAAGCGCGAGAGGGCGGGCCGTGCCGGGGAACACGGGTGGGGGGTACGGGGGTGTACGCCGCTCGTGGGGTCGTCCCCCGCGTCGAGTTCCGGACTCTAACCGTCTGCCACCGCTCGCAGACGGTCCGTGCACAAACTTCCCCCGCCCGAGGGAACAGGCGATTCCTGTTACCGGCCCCCGTCACCCTCTCCTGTCACCAGTCACCTCGCGAGCTGGAGTTCGTCGTGAACTTCCGTACGACGTAGATGAGCCCGCCGACCAGTGCCACGAAGACCAGGAGCTTGAACAGCAGTCCGATCACGAAGCCGACGACACTGGCTATCAGCCCGCCGAACACGACCAAGGCGATGACCGGCACCGCGATCCACTTCACCCACCACGGCAGACCCGCGAAGATCTCTCGCATCGCCCTTTGCCCTTCTCTCTCTTCGCCCGCCGGCCGCGGGGCTCCCTTCGAGCCCTCGGGTCCCGGTCGGATCCTGTGACGTCCTGCCCTCAAGGCTAGGGCCGACCCGTGGTCCGGCGGAGGGCTCACAGCCCTTGTCCTCCCCTGACCGATCCCCTAGGGAACCCGGGGACCGCGGGTCAGCTCTCCGGCGGAGAGAACACCACCAGCACCCGCAGGTCCTCGCTGATGTGGTGGAACTTGTGGGCCACCCCGGCCGGGACGTACACCACGCTGCCGCGGGCCACCTCGCTGGTCTCCAGGCCGACGGTGATCGCCGCGCGTCCGCTCACGACGAAGTACACCTCGTCCTGGTTGTGCGGCTGCTGTCGATCGTGCTCGCCCGCATCGAGCGCGTACAGGCCGACCGACATGTTCCGCTCCCGCAAGAACTGCAGGTAGGCGCCGTCGTTGGCGGCGCGCTCCGCCTCCAGTTCATCCAGCCGGAATGCCTTCATCACCACTCGTCGCCTCACGCCCGTACTCGTAGCCGATCTCGTCTGCCACGATCAGACACATGATGAATTTCGTAGTCAAGACGATCGCCAACGCGGGCGCCCTGGCGGTCGCCGTGTGGCTGCTCGACAAGATCACCCTGACCGGCGACAGCACGGGCAGGAAGGTCGGCACGCTGATCGTCGTCGCGCTGATCTTCGGCCTGGTGAACTTCCTGGTCAAGCCGATAGTCACGCTGTTGAGCCTGCCGCTGCTCGTCCTCACGCTCGGCCTGTTCACCCTGGTGGTGAACGCGCTGATGCTGTTGCTGACCTCGTGGGTGGCGGACAAACTCGACCTGAGCTTCCACGTCGACGGCTTCTGGACCGCCGTCCTGGGCGCCCTGATCATCTCGATCGTCTCCTGGGCACTCAACCTCGTTCTTCCCGACGGAGACTGAACTCCATGACTTACCGCGTCTGCTTCGTCTGCACCGGCAACATCTGCCGCTCCCCGATGGCCGAATCCGTGTTCCGCACCCGCGTCGCGGAGGCCGGACTCGACGGCACGGTGGAGGTCGACAGCGCCGGCACGGGCGGCTGGCACGAGGGTGATCCGGCCGACCCGCGCACCGTGGCCGTCCTGCGGGAGCACGGCTACGGCACCGAGCACACGGCGCGGCAGTTCCAGGCGTCGTGGTTCTCCCGGCTCGATCTCGTCATCGCCCTGGACGAAGGCCATCTCAAGGCGCTGCGCCGCCTCGCGCCCACCGAGCAGGACGCGGCGAAGGTGCGGCTGCTGCGCTCGTACGACCCCGCCGTGGGCGACGACCTCGACGTCCCGGACCCTTACTACGGGGGGATGGACGGCTTCGAGGAGTGCCTTGAGATGGTGGAGGCGGCGAGTGAGGGACTGCTCGCCGCGGTACGTGAGCAGGTGGAAGGACACGCGGGATGAACGATTCAGCCAACACCACGGGTGGGACGAGGGGTCTCGGCGACGGCACGCGCGCGGTGCGGGCCGGACTGCCCGAGCCGGTGAAACACGAGCCGACCCTGCCCGGGCCCGTGTTCGCCGCGCACTTCCATCTGCCCGGCGACCCCACGGGCCCGTACACCTACGGCCGTGACGAGAACCCGACCTGGACCCACCTGGAACAGGCGATCAGCGAGCTGGAGGCGCCCGGCCGGGACGATGTGGAGACCCTGGTCTTCGCGTCCGGCATGGCCGCCATCTCGGCGGTCGCCTTCTCCCAGCTGAGTGCCGGTGACGCGGTCGTCCTGCCCAGCGACGGCTACCAGGTGCTGCCCCTGGTCCGCGCCCAGCTGGAGGCGTACGGCATCGAGGTGCGCACCGCGCCGACCGGCGGCGACGCCCAGCTCGGCGTTCTCGACGGCGCGAAACTGCTGTGGATCGAGACGCCGTCCAACCCCGGGCTGGACGTGTGCGACGTCCGCCGGCTCGTCGAGGCCGCCCACGCGCGCGGCGCCCTCGTCGCCGTCGACAACACCCTCGCGACCCCGCTCGGACAGCGCCCGCTGGAGCTCGGCGCCGACTTCTCCGTGGCCAGCGGCACCAAGCAGCTGACCGGGCACGGGGACATCCTGCTGGGTTACGTCGCGGGCCGGGACCGGACGGCCATGGCGGCGGTACGCCGCTGGCGCAAGATCGTCGGTGCGATCCCCGGGCCGATGGAAGCCTGGCTCGCGCACCGGTCGATCGCCACGCTGGAACTGCGTGCGGAACGGCAGAACGCCAGCGCGCTCACCGTCGCCGAGGCGCTGCGCGACTGGCCCGAGGACCTCAAGGTGCGCTACCCGGGGCTGCCGAGCGACCCCTCGTACAAGATCGCTTCAGAACAGATGCACCGCTACGGGTGCGTGGTCTCCTTCACCCTGCCCACCCGCGAGCGGGCGGACCGTTTCCTCGACGCGCTGCGGCTCGTGGACGACGCCACGAGTTTCGGCGGGGTGCGCTCCACGGCCGAGCGACGGGGGCGCTGGGGCGGGGACGCCGTCGCGGAGGGCTTCATCCGGCTCTCGGTCGGTGCCGAGAATCCCAACGATCTTGTCGCGGACGTGCTGAGCGCGCTGCACGAGTCGGCGAAGTGATCGGTTCCCGGACGCCCGGCGGGCTGCCCTCTACGTAGAACGGACGGTCCGAGCCTCCCCCCTCGTGGCTCGGACCGTCCTCGGTTCCGCGCGTGAAGAACCGCGCAGCCAAGGCTAGTTGACTCTGTGTCAGTGTCCAATCACAGTAGCGACAGCGACCTATCGACTTATTTATAGTTGGACCCTGCTCGGGGGCCGGAGATGTGCAGGGGACGGGAGAGCACGCCATGGATCTGGCCTTGCTGCGCACGTTCGTCACCGTGCACCGGGCCGGCTCCTTCACTCGTGCCGCCGCCCTGCTGGGACTCTCCCAGCCGGCCGTCACCTCGCAGATCCGCACCCTGGAACGACAGCTCGGCCGCCCGCTGTTCCTGCGGCAGGCGCGCGGAGTGACACCGACTTCCATCGGCGACGAGCTCGCGCACAAGGCCGCGCCCCATCTCGACGCCCTGGTGGAGATAGCCGAGAGCGGGCTCGACGACGACTCGTCGTTGCGCACCCTGCATCTGGCCGGCCCTCCCGAGTTCACCGCCGAGCGGGCACTGCCCGCGCTCGTCGAGCTGACCGGTGAGGACGGACAGGGCTTCGCGCTGCGCGCCTCCTTCGGCAACGCCGAGGAAACCCTGGAGGGGCTGGCCGCCGGCCACCACGATCTGGCCATCTGCACCGCCCGCCCGCGCGGCGCGCTGCTCACCGCCACCACACTGTGCGACGAGGAGCACGTGCTGGTCGCCGCTCCTCGGTGGGCGGAACAGGTCGGACTCGGAACGCTGCGCGACAAGGGCGCGCTCGCCCTGGAGAACCTGCCCGTCGTCGAGGTGCACGAGTCGCTGCCGTTCGCCTCCCGCTACTGGGCCTCAGTCTTCGACTCCCGACCGGCCGCCTCCGGCACCGTCATCGTCCCGGATCTGCGCGCCGTCCTCGCCTGCGCGGTGGCGGGCGCGGGGCTGGCCGTGCTGCCCCGTTACCTCTGCGCCGCCGCCCTGGAACGCGGTGATGTGGTGGCCCTGCACGATCCGCCGGTACCACCGCTGCGGACATACTTCCTGGTCGTCCGCACCGGCACGCTGGCCATGCCGCACATCGCGCGGGCCCATGAGTGGCTTCAGCACGCGGCCTCGGAGTGGTGCTGATTCGCGCGGCCGTGCGGCCTCACGCACGGGGCTCGGCCGGTGACCTTGCGCGATGTTTCACGTGGAACCAGCCGGGCCACATTTCTCCCATGACCGTCCGACCCGTGGTCAAGCGCACCGCCCGCGCCGTTCTCCTGGATGGCGACGACCTGATCCTGATCAAGCGCACCAAGCCCGGCGTGGACCCGTACTGGGTCACTCCCGGTGGCGGAGTCGAGCCGGAGGACGCCACCGTCGTCCACGCCCTGCACCGTGAGGTGTACGAGGAGCTGGGCGCGAAGATCGCCGATGTCGTGCCCTGCTTCGTGGACACCGTCGAGCACATCGGTGAGGACGGCGGCGCGACCGGAGTGAAGGTGCAGCACTTCTTCGTCTGCCGGCTGGAGTCCATGGACCCGTCCCTGCGGCACGGCCCGGAGGTGGAGGAGCCCGCCGGTGAGTACGAGATCGTGCGGGTGCCGTTCACCCGCGTCGGAATCGCCTCGGTCCACCTGGTGCCGCTGTCCCTGCGCCACTACCTCGACGGGAACATCGAGGGCGTACGGGCCATGCACGCTCCCGATCTGGGCTGACCTGCCCGCTCCCCTGGGCGGCGCCGGGAGAGGCCTGTCGGGGCACGTCGGCTTCCGGCAGTGACGAGTTCTTCCACCGAGTCGTGGCGCTAGCTTCCGGTGGCGACGAGTTCCTCGACCGAGTCGTGGCGTATGCGGTTCGACGGGATACCGATGTCCCGCAGCGCGTCCACACCGCTGCGGATCATCCCCGGCGGACCGGAGAGGTAGGCGTCGTACTCGATCCAGGGGCCGTACTCCCTTATGGCGTCGGGGAGCTGGAGATGCGCCTGCTGGTCGATGATCGCGCGGACCGACAGCCAGGGATGCGTCTGCTGAAGCCTGAGCATCGTGTCGATGTCGTACAGATCGTGGTCGGTGCGGGCTCCGTAGAACACCTCGACGGGCCGTCGTTCGCCGTGTTCGGCGACGTCCTCGACCAGTGCCTTGATGGGCGCTATGCCCGTGCCCCCGCCCAGACACAGCAGTCCGCTGTCGGTGGTGTGGTCCACGGTCATCGAACCGGCCGGCGGGCCGAGGCGGATGACGTCACCCGGGCGGGCGCGGTGCACCAGCGCGTTGGAGACCCAGCCCGCCGGGACCGCCTTCACATGGAAGCTGAGCAGCCCGTCGGAGCGGGGCGCCGACGCGAAGGAGTAGTGCCGCCAGATACGGGGCCACCACGGGGTCTCCACGCTCGTGTACTGCCCGGCGAGGAAGGGGTACGGCTGGTCCGGGCGGACGGTGACGACCGCGACGTCCGGCGTTCTCAGGTCGTGCGCGACGACCTCCGCGTGCCACCAGGCCGGGGCGCGCAGCTCGTCCGCGGCCGCCGCGTCGATCATGACCTGCGAGATGGTGGTGTACGCCCTCACCCAGGCCGCTTCGGTCTCCGTGTCCCAGACGGACTCCGCGTACCGGCTCAGCGCGCCGATCAGACACTCACCGACGGCCGGATAGTGCTCGGGGAGCGTGCCGTACTTGCGGTGACCCCGGCCCAGGTTCTGCAGATACGGGACCAGGACGTCGGTGTTGTCGATGTGCTCCGCTGCGGTGAGCAGCGCCTTGAGCAGACGGTCCCGTTGGGCGTCCATCGCGGCGGGGAACAGGGGCCGCAGATCGGGGTGGCGGACGAACAGCAGCGCGTAGAAGTACGACGTGACCTTGTCGGCCACGGGGGCCACGGTGGCCATGGTCCGTCGGATGAGTACGGCGTCCGGGGAGGCCTCCGGCTGCGACGCGGGCGGCGCCGCTTGAGGGGCGGGGCCGGTGCTCCGGGCGTGCTCGGTCGGGGCGGCCTGGTGCGGCTGCCGGCCGGAAGCGGCGGACTCGCTCTGCCGTGCCGTGCCGAGAGGAGCGGAGCCGAAGACCGAGGCCTCGTGGTGCTCGGCCGGCGCGGTCCGCTGCACGGGCACGCGCTGCCCGGCCGGCGGGGCGTCGGCGGGCGCGGGCGGCGCTGCGAGGCGGGCGCCGCCCGTGTGCTGAGCCGCGGGCGGCACCTCGGCCGGCAGCGCGGCCCGGTGGGCCGTCGGCGGCGGCTGCGGCACGGAGACGGTGTGTGGCGCGGGGGAAGGCTGCGGCACGGAGACGGCGTGTGAAGCGGGGGAAGGCTGGGGCGCCGAGACGGGCTGTGAAGCGGGCGCGGGCTGGGGCGTGGAGACGGCGGGTGGAGCGGGCGCCGCCTGCGGGACGGGGGCTCGCTGGGCGGGTGGCGCCTCGGGGGCGGGGCCGCGCTGAGTCGGTGGAGCTTCGGAGACAGGGGCGCCGTGGGCCGGTGGCGCCTCCGAGACGCGGCCGTGTTGGGTGGGCGCAGTCTCGGGGTTCGGGCGATACCCGGCGGCGGGCGGTGCGCCCGTCATGGCCGTCGGATGCTCGGAGGGCAGCCCTTCGGCACGACTCGGTGCGGGGGCCGGTGCGGGGGCTGATGCCGTCGCGCCTATTCGCTCGTGATCCTCACGATCCGTACCGACACCTGCCGCGGTCCGGCCGGGTTCCGGCATCCCGAGGCCGGGCGGGGCGGAGTGGCGGGCCGTGTTCCGTGCGTCCGTGGCCTGGGGCTGCGGCTGCGGCTGGGGCTGCGGCTGCGGCTGCGGCTGCGGCTGCGGCACTGTCGCCCGTGGAGTGCCGTTCCGTGCGGCGGCCCCGTCCGGCGGTGTCTGATGAGCGCCGCCCGAAGTGCCCCTGCCCACAGGCCGCATCGCGGCCAGGCGCCGGCCGTCCGCAGTGTCCCGCACGCTGCCCGGGGCCTGCACCGGCTGCTTGCGTGGTGTGAACCAGCCGCTCCCGCTGCCTGAAGCGCCGTTGTCGGCCGACGCGGTGGTCGGAGCGTCCATCGTGTGCCTCGCCTCGAACATCTCTCGGTCGGTCTGCGCACTTCCTCGGTCGGAAGATGCCTACTTCCCCCCGGCGGCCGGCTGCCCTTCCCCGTTCGCTGTCACGGCCAACGCGGCCATATTCAACCGGTTTCGCGGTTCGTACGGACAAGTAAGGCGAGAGTGTGACATTAGCCGCAGCCCTCTCACAGCAGCGTCCCATGTCGCTCGGACCCCTCGGCCGCTTACCCCGGAATGCGAGTCTTCGATCTCTCCGTCCCGTTAGGCTCCCCTGCTCTCCTGCATGTCCGAACGGCAAGGGTGCAACATCCCGAAAGGGAACCGGAGTCGACCATACCGGCCCGCGCGCCCCACACAAGTCCCACCTTGACTCACCATGAATTTCACCAAGGGGCGAACCAGCAACTCCCTCAATTACCGGGCGTGCCGGACCAATTCATAGGCATCCCACAGATCCCTCCCCACATGGACGTGGGTTGCCCGAGCCGTCACCGGGGCCGGCATTGCCCGCGACGAAGATCGATACAGCTGCGAACAGGTCCCCGCCCGATGAAGTCCCGTCATGGGATTCGGGGTTCGTGGGGCATGTCGTCCGTCTTGTGTCGAGCCTGATGGATGCCCGCCGTTCTCCGACGTTTCACGTGAAACATCCCGCGCATGTCCGCCCACCCCACCGCACCCTGTGACATGGCTAAAAGGGCCTACGTCTCTTCCGAAACAGGTGGACGACGGGGGCATGGTTCAGCGAGCCTGACCTGCGTGCCTACGCCTTCTCTCGCTGTTCTGCCGATCCGCCGTCTGACGCTTCGCGACCTCGCCGCCTGCGCAGACTTGTCCGAGGACCGGGGGTGGCCGCGCGAGGAGCACAAATGGGGCTTCCTCCTCACCGCCGGGAAGGGATACGGCATCGACGACCCCGCCGGAGGGCTTGTCGCCGCCTGCGCGATCACCGAATACGGGCCGCAGGAACGACCGGAGTTGTGGGCCGTCGGCATGGTGCTGGTCGCTCAGCGCCACGCCCGCCAGGGCGTCGGGCGTCGGTTGATGCACCATGTGGTCTCTCTGGCAGGCACCACACCACTCACTCTGCACGCCACACCGAACGGGCTCCCCCTGTACGAGGAACTCGGTTTCAAGGTCACCGGCCGCGCCGAAATGCTGCGTGGCCGCTTCATGCCGGGCGGCCCCCAACCTGCGATCGCCACCCGCTCAGCGACCGCCGAGGACCTCACCACGCTCCTTCGGCTGGACGCGGAGGTGTTCGGCGCCGACCGCACCCACATCATCACCCGGCTGCCGGCCTTCGCCGATCAGGTGCGCGTCGCCGAGGAGGACGGACGGATCATCGGCTACGCGGCCGTCTGGCCCAACATGGACACGCACGTCGTCGGCCCCTTGATCGCACGGGACACCGAGACGGCGAAGGCACTGATCGCCTCTCTCGCCGCCCACACCGATCGCCCGCTGCGCACCGACATCGACGTACGACACGAGGAACTGCGGGCGTGGGCGGTGGAGCGGGGCCTGGCTCCGGTGGCCTTCAACGCCGTCATGACGTACGGAGTCGCGGAGCTGCCCGGCGACTGGAACCGGCGCTTCGCCCCGCTGACCGTGGCCGCCGGCTGAGACACCCGCAAGGAAACGCCGGTCCCCGACGGGGGACCGGCGTTTCCTGTTCAGACAGGCTCCAGAGCCTCGTCAGACGAGTTCCTGCGCGGCAGCCGTGGCGAAGTCGTGGTCCTGCTCCGGGGCGCCGCCGCCGACTCCGATCGCGCCGATCAGCCGCCCGTCACGAAGGAGGGGCACACCGCCCGCGATGAACAGCAGCGGGCGGTCGAGCGCCGTGGTCAGGGAGTGGAAGGGGCCGTCGGGCTTGACCGCGTCGACCAGGTCGGCGGTCGGTGCGTTCAGCTGAAGCGCGGTGTACGCCTTGCGCGTGCTGGTCTCTCCGGAGATCAGCACAGCCTGGTCGTCGCGCCGGAACGCCAGCAGATGGCCTCCGGCGTCCAGGACGGTGACGCTCACGGTGGCGTCGGCGGCCTCGGCGGCACTGCGGGCCGCGGCCACGAGGACCTCGGCGTCCTGGATGGTCAGCGGAGCGGTGGCGGCGGTGGTGCTCATGCGGGGTTTCTCCTAGGACAGGTGACGGGTGGGGGGAATCAGGGAGCGGCTGGGTGGGGGGAATCAGGGAGCGGCTGGGTGGGGGGAATCAGGGAGCGGCTGGGTGGGGGGAACGAGGGGCGACTGGGCGGCGCGGGGGCGGCCCTGGCCCGTGCCGCCCGATCCCGGTCAGTGGTGGACGGCGGCCGGCTGCTCGGTGGGAGCACCGGATGTCACGACGGTGCTGCGAGTGCCGTTCCGCCGCTCCAGGGCGGCCGAGAGGAAGGCGAGCACCAGGGCCGCTGCGGCAAGGACGGCGCCGACCCAGTTCGGGGCGGTGTATCCGAGCCCGGCCGCGATGACGAGACCGCCGAGCCAGGCGGCGAGGGCGTTGCCCAGGTTGAAGGCGCCGATGTTCACCGCCGAGGCCAGGGTGGGGGCACCGTGCGCCTGGTCCAGGACCCGCTTCTGCAGCGGCGGGACCGTGGCGAAGCCCAGAGCGCCGATCAGCGCGATGGTGACGGCCGAGAGGATCTTGTCGTGCGCTGTGAGGGTGAACAGCGCGAGCACGAGGGCCAGGGCGCCGAGGGAGACGTACAGCATCGGCATCAGGGCGCGGTCTGCGAACTTGCCGCCGACCAGGTTGCCGCCGACCATGCCGAGGCCGAAGAGAACCAGCAGCCAGGTGACGGAGCCGTCCGCGAAGCCCGCGACCTGGGTCATCATCGGCGCGATGTAGGTGATCGCCGCGAAGACACCGCCGAAGCCGAGGACTGTCATCGCCATGGCGAGCAGGACCTGAACGTTCTTGAAGGCGGCCAGCTCGTGGCGCAGGTGTACGCCCTCGGGCTTCGGCGTGTCCGGGACGAGCTTGGCGACGCCGACCAGACCGACGACGCCCAGCAGGGCCACGACGGCGAAGGTGATCCGCCAGCCGACGGACTGCCCGATCAGCGTGCCCAGCGGGACACCCACCACATTGGCGACGGTCAGGCCCGTGAACATCATCGCGATGGCTCCGGCCTTCTTGTCCGGGGCGACCAGGTCGGCCGCGACGACCGATCCGATGCCGAAGAAGGCACCGTGGGCGAGGGAGGCGACCACACGGCCGAGCAGCATGATCCCGAAGACGGGGGCGACGGCGGAGAGCACGTTGCCCACGATGAACAGGCCCATCAGCACCATCAGCATCCGCTTGCGGGAGATCTTGGTGCCGAGAACGGTCATCAGCGGGGCGCCGAACATCACGCCGAGGGCGTAGCCGGTCACCAGGTAGCCGGCCGTCGGGATGGAGACCCCGAAGTCACCGGCGACCTCGGGCAGCAAGCCCATGATCACGAATTCGGTCGTACCGATTCCGAAGGCCCCGATCGCGAGGGCCAGAAGCGCGAGAGGCATGGGGGGATACCCTTCCCAGAAGATTGCAGGAGCGCTTTGCGTGCGTCCACAATAATTGCAGACGCGGGTTATATGCAACCGCAGACTATTGCACCCTTGCTCTATCCTGGTTTCAGCCGCTCCGGGAGGAGAACGCCAATGACAGCGACGGACCCCGCGCTCACCGCCCTCGCCCAGGGCTGGTGTGCCCTCTCCCTGCTGCACGGGAGGATCGAGGCGCACATCGAGCGCGCCCTGCAGTCCAGCCACGACCTCAGCGTGCGCGAGTACTCCCTGCTCGACGTGCTCAGCCGGCAGCACGACGGCCAGGGCGGACACCTGCAGATGAAGCAGGTCGCGGACGCGGTGGTGCTCAGCCAGAGCGCCACCACCCGCCTGGTCACCCGGCTGGAGGACCGCGGTCTGCTGGAGCGCTACCTGTGCCCCACCGACCGACGCGGTATCTACACCAACGTCACCGAGGCGGGCCGGAACCTGCTGGACGCGGCGAGGCCGACCAATGACACCGCGCTGCGCGAGGCGCTCGACGAGGCCGCCAAGGTCCCTGAGCTGGCCCCGCTGGTCCGGGTCGTGGAGTCGGTGAACGTCCCCGCATAGGGTGCGGGCATGGGAGATCTTGAGATACGAGCCGTGGTGGCCGACGACATCCCCGCCGTCGTCGGCATGCTCGCGGACGACCCGCTGGGCGCGCAGCGCGAGTGCCCCGACGACCTCGCCCCGTACCTGGTGGCGCTCGAGCGGCTCAGCTCCGACCCGAACCAGCACCTGATGGCCGCCGTCCGCGAGGGCCAGGTGGTCGGCACGCTCCAGCTCACGATCATCCCTGGGCTGTCCCGACGCGGCGCCACGAGGTCGATCATCGAAGGTGTACGGATCCATGCCCGGGAGCGCGGCAGCGGCCTGGGCACACAGCTCATCCAGTGGGCGATCGACGAGTCGCGCCGCCAGGGCTGTCAGTTGGTGCAGCTGACGTCCGACACCTCACGGACGGACGCCCACCGCTTCTACGAACGACTCGGCTTCACGGCCTCCCACGTGGGCTTCAAGCTCCCCCTCTGAGCCCGAGGGCCGACTGCTGAACCGGAAGGCCGACCGGGGGCTGGGCTCACCGAGAGCCACGCTCAGCTAAGGCCGCGCTCAACGAAGGGCACTGTCCACGAAGGGCCCGGTCTGCCGAAGGGCTGTGTTTCACGTGAAACCCCAGCCCTTCCCGTATCGGCGCCGGCGGTGAGGGCTAGCCGATCCCCCGCCATCCCTCCGGATCGACTCCGCCGGGCACTTCAGCGCTCTCCTCGTACGGCTGGCGAGTGAACACGAACGATCCGAGGTCCAGGTGGCTCACGGATCCGTCGGGCCGTCGTACGGGCCGCAGAACCTCTCCCGCGTAGTAGCCCTCCAGGCCCGTCCAGGTGCCGTTGCCGTCGGCCCGGAAGCGTGAGCCACGGCCCCTGCCGGACAGGGGTTCCAGCGTCACTCCTCCCTCACCGGTCAGTCGCAGGGCGAACGCGTACGTTCCCCAGTACCACTGGCCCGCCAACTCCAGGACCGATGCGTCGACCTCCGCAAGCGGGCGCCACGGCTCGGGAATCCGTGGCTCCGCCTCGGCCACGATGCGTACGAGGTCCGCGCCGACCGCGGCCAACTGCGGACCGGAGGTGCAGTTGGCCAGCACCACCGCCGCGAGGCCGTCCGCGACGCTGATGGTGAGGTTCGCCAGAAAGCCGGGCAGCGAACCCGAGTGGCCCACCAGCATCCGCCCGTCGCGGTGCTGGATCTGAAGTCCGAGCCCATAGGTGACGCGGTCTGCGACATCCGCGGCCTCCGGGGGCGCGGCGGGGACCCGCATCTCCCGTACGGTCTCCGCGCGCAGCACGCGATCGTCGCCCTGCGCCAGGAACACGGCGAACCGGGCCAGGTCACCGGTGGTCGACCAGAGTTGACCGGCCGGCGCCATCCTGCCGAGATCCTCCGCGGGCTCCGGCAACAGCACATCGGCCCAGGGATGCACCGCCCAACCGCCGGCGTGCGGCGCGGACGGCTGTGCGCTCGTACGGCCGAGGCCCAGGGGCTCGAGCACTTCCCGCCGGAGTACCTCCTCCCAGGAGGCCCCGCGCAGCTTCTCGACCAAGGCGCCCAGCAGCGTGTAGCCGGGGTTCGAGTAATGGAACCGCCGCCCGGCCGGGTGCAGGAAAGGACGCTCGCCGAGCACGTCCTCGAGTTCCGGGCGCAGCGCTCCGGGGCTGCGCTCCCACCACGGTGCGGGAGACTCGGCGGCCAGGCCACTGGTGTGGGCCAGCAGTTCGGCGATGGTGGCCTCGCCCGCGCCCGTACCGGGCAGGTGCTTCTCCAGCCGGTCGCCGAGGCCGAGAAGGCCCTCGTCACGCAGACGCAGCACCAGCACCGCGGTGAACGTCTTGGTGATCGAGCCGATCCGGTACTGCACGTTCTCGTCCGGCGCCTGCCCGTCCACCGAGCTCCGTGCACCGTGCCAGACGGCTCGACCGTCCCGCACGACCGCCGCGACCAGCGACGGAGAACGCCCTTCGGACTGCGCCACGGCGATGCGATGCAGCAGTGCCCTGCGCGTGCCGGGGAGCAGTTCTTCCTGAGATGTCGTCATGCCCACAGTCCATCGGGCCGACCGGCCGACGTCGAGTCCATTTCCCCCGGCCCGATGCCGCTCGGCGGCCGGTGGATCAGGTCTGCGCCATGTCCACGAACCGCGAGTAGTGGCCCTGGAAGGCAACCGTGATCGTCGCGGTCGGTCCGTTTCGGTGCTTGGCCACAATCAGGTCGGCCTCGCCCGCACGTGGCGACTCCTTCTCGTAGGCGTCCTCGCGGTGCAGCAGGATGACCATGTCGGCGTCCTGCTCGATGGAACCCGACTCACGCAGGTCCGAGACCATCGGCTTCTTGTCGGTGCGCTGTTCGGGGCCACGGTTCAGCTGGGAGAGCGCGATGACCGGAAGCTCCAGCTCCTTGGCAAGGAGCTTGAGGTTCCGGGACATGTCCGAGACCTCCTGCTGACGGCTCTCGGCCCGCTTCGAACCGCCGGACTGCATCAGCTGGAGGTAGTCGATGACGACCAGTCTGAGGTCGTTGCGCTGCTTGAGGCGGCGGCACTTGGCGCGGATCTCCATCATCGACAGGTTCGGGGAGTCGTCGATGTAGAGCGGCGCCGCGGAGACATCCGGCATACGGCGGGCCAGACGCGTCCAGTCCTCGTCGGTCATCGTGCCGGACCGCATGTGGTGCAGCGCGACCCGGGCCTCGGCGGACAGCAGACGCATCGCGATCTCGTTGCGGCCCATTTCGAGCGAGAAGATGACGCTGGGCAGGTTGTGCTTGATCGATGCCGCCCGCGCGAAGTCCAACGCGAGCGTCGACTTGCCCATCGCGGGGCGCGCGGCGATGACGACCATCTGGCCCGGGTGCAGGCCGTTGGTGAGCGAGTCGAAGTCCGTGAAACCGGTCGGCACCCCGGTCATCTCACCGGTGCGCGAGCCGATCGCCTCGATCTCGTCGAGCGCGCCTTCCATGATGTCGCCGAGGGGCAGATAGTCCTCGCTCGTACGCTGCTCGGTGACCGCGTAGATCTCCGCCTGGGCGCGGTTGACGATCTCGTCGACGTCGTCGTCGGCCGCGTATCCCATCTGGGTGATACGGGTTCCGGCCTCCACCAGGCGGCGCAGCACGGCGCGCTCGTGAACGATCTCCGCGTAGTACTCGGCGTTCGCCGCCGTGGGGACCGTCTGGACCAGGGTGTGCAGATACGATGCGCCGCCGACCTTGTTGATCTCGCCGCGTTTGGTGAGCTCGGCCGCGATCGTGATCGGGTCGGCCGGCTCGCCCTTGGCGTAGATGTCGAGGATCGCCTGGAAGATCGTCTCGTGCGCGGGCTTGTAGAAGTCGTGGCCCTTGAGGATCTCGACGACGTCGGCGATGGCGTCCTTCGACAGAAGCATGCCGCCCAGCACGGACTGCTCGGCGTTGAGGTCCTGGGGCGGGACGCGTTCGAAGGACGAACCGCCACCCTCCCAGGCCCCGCTGTCCCGGCCGCGTTCGTGCTGCTCGTCGCGTGTCGGCCCACCGTCACCGCGGCGGCGGGAGGGCAGACGATCACTGGGCCCGCTCTCGGCCCACGGGTCGTCCAAGGGCTCGGAAATACTCACCGAGCCACCTCCTCCCGTCCGCCGAGCGGACCTCGCCGTGCCTCTCTTTTCTACGGCACGGCACTGACAAAACGAGAAGGCCAGCTCCGGTTCTGACGCATCGGTTTCGTGACGTTTCCACGGCCGACGAACGGAGCGGGCGCCGGACCACGGTAGGCCCCCGGGCACCGTCAGCCAATCTGGTTATCCACAGGCCATGTGGACGACTGGCCCGATGCTGTGGAGAACTCCGCGAAACCTGTGCACGACGCGGTGGACAGGGCTGTGAACAAGCCCGAAGTCCATCCTGGGGAAGCCCCGTGACCTGCCCGTTTCCCATCCACCGGCTGTGCAGAAGAAAAAGTTGCCCAGTCAGCCCAAGATCTCTTCGAACAGTGCGCGAGCGCACACACCGTGATGTGCGAGGTAAGGGTCACTATTGCTTTGCATCTCTTACCTGTGGACGATTAGATTGGTGCCCATGACACAGGCTCCCGCGACCCCCAGAGCTGTCCGGCGACAGCATGATCGAGAGATCGTCTCGCTGGCCGTACCTGCCTTCGGTGCCCTGGTCGCCGAGCCCCTCTTCGTCCTCGTGGACAGCGCGATCGTCGGCCATCTCGGTACGGCACAGCTCGCCGGACTCGGCGTCGCCTCAGCCCTGCTCACGACCGCCGTGAGCATCTTCGTGTTCCTCGCCTACGCCACCACGGCGGCGGTGGCCCGGCGCGTGGGCGCGGGTGAACTCCCGGCCGCCATCCGTCAGGGCATGGACGGCATCTGGCTGGCGCTGCTCCTGGGCGCCGGCGTCATCGCCGTCGTCCTGCCCACCGCCCCGTTCCTCGTGGACCTCTTCGGCGCGTCCGACACGGCAGCCCCGTACGCGACCACGTACTTGCGCATCTCGTCCCTCGGCATACCCGCCATGCTCGTCGTCCTCGCGGCGACCGGTGTTCTGCGCGGACTACAGGACACCAGGACACCGCTCTACGTCGCCGTCGCCGGCTTCATCGCCAACGCCGTCCTCAACGCCGTCCTCGTCTACGGCGCCGGCTTCGGCATCGCGGGTTCGGCCTGGGGCACCGTGATCGCGCAATGCGGCATGGCCGCCGCCTATCTCGTGGTCGTCGTCAGGGGAGCACGTAGGCACGGTGCCTCGCTGCGCCCGGACACCGCCGGGATCAGGGCATCCGCCCAGGCCGGCGTACCGCTGCTGGTACGCACCCTTTCCCTGAGGGCGATCCTGCTGATCGCCACGGCCGTCGCCGCCCGACTCGGTGACGCCGACATCGCCGCCCACCAGATCATCCTGTCCCTGTGGAGCCTGCTCGCCTTCGCGCTCGACGCCATCGCCATCGCGGGACAGGCCATCATCGGACGTCATCTCGGTGCGGGCGACGTACGTGGCGCCCGCGACGTCTGCCGTCGCATGGTCCAGTGGGGAATCGCGGTCGGTGTCGTACTCGGGTTCCTGGTGGTCGTGGCCCGCCCGGCCTTCCTTCCCCTGTTCACCAGCGACTCCATCGTCAAGGACACCGCGCTCCCCGCGCTGCTGGTGGTGGCCCTGTCACAGCCGATCTGCGGCGTGGTCTTCGTCCTGGACGGCGTTCTGATGGGCGCCGGCGACGGCCGTTACCTCGCCTGGGCGATGATCCTCACCTTGGCCGTCTTCACCCCGGTGGCCCTCCTCGTCCCCACGCTCGGTGGAGGACTCACCGCACTGTGGCTCGCCATGTCACTGATGATGACCGTGCGGATGCTGACCCTCTGGCTGCGAGAGCGCTCCGGCCACTGGCTCGTCACCGGCGCGACACGCTGAGACGCCGAGAGGCGGAGACGCCCTGAGGAAATCCGCACCCTCACCCCGCACGGCGGCACCCGGCACCCGGCACCCGGCACCCGATTGACCATGTTTCACGTGAAACACACGACCCTGTCCGGCTCGTGATGGTCCCAAGTCCCGGCACCGGCTTCGACGCCGCCCCTGAAATGTCGAGTGGGGGCCACACCCCACAGGGTGTGGCCCCCACTCACTGCTTCAGCGAGCGCGACGCTTACGCGGCGATGACCTCGATGCTGACCTTGGCGGCAACCTCGGGGTGCAGACGCACCGACGTCTCGTGGGCGCCGAGCGTCTTGATCGGAGCACCGAGCTCGATCCGGCGCTTGTCGACCTCGGGACCGCCGGCAGCCTTGATCGCCGAGGCGATGTCGGCCGGGGTGACGGAACCGAAGAGACGGCCGGCGTCGCCGGAGCGAACGGCCAGACGGACCTTCACGCCCTCGAGCTGGGCCTTGACCTGGTTGGCCTGCTCGATGGTCTGGATCTCGTGGATCTTGCGAGCACGACGGATCTGCTCGACGTCCTTCTCGCCGCCCTTGGTCCAGCGGATCGCGAACTTCCGCGGGATCAGGTAGTTGCGAGCGTAACCGTCCTTGACGTCGACGACGTCGCCCGCGGCACCGAGGCCGGAGACCTCGTGGGTGAGGATGATCTTCATGAGTCGGTCACCCTTCCCTTATCGCGCGGTGGAGGTGTAGGGCAGCAGCGCCATCTCACGGCTGTTCTTGACGGCCGTGGCGACGTCACGCTGGTGCTGCGTGCAGTTGCCGGTCACGCGGCGGGCACGGATCTTGCCGCGGTCGGAAATGAACTTCCGCAGCATGTTCGTGTCCTTGTAGTCCACGTACGTGACCTTGTCCTTGCAGAATGCGCAGACCTTCTTCTTAGGCTTGCGCACAGGCGGCTTCGCCATGGTGTTTCTCCTGTGTGATCAAGAAGTTTGGGTGCGACCCGCCCTTTGAGCTGGTTGCTCAGAAGGGGGGCTCGTCCGAGTAGCCGCCGCCGTTGCCGCTGCCGCCGCCGGAGCCGGAGCCGCCGCCCCAGCCGCCGCCACCCTGGTTGCCACCGGCGGGAGCGCCGGTCGCCCAGGGGTCGTCGGCAGGAGCGCCGCCGCCCTGCTGGCCGCCGCCGGAGCCGCCGCCCCAGCCGCCGCCCTGCTGGCCGCCACCGCCACCGCCGTAACCGCCCTGACCACCGCGGCCCGTGGTCTTGGTGACCTTGGCCGTGGCGTTGCGCAGGCTGGGGCCGACTTCCTCGACGTCCAGCTCGTAGACCGTGCGCTTGACACCCTCACGGTCCTCGTAGGACCGCTGCTTCAGCCGGCCCTGCACGACGACGCGCATGCCTCGCTGGAGCGACTCCGCGACGTTCTCCGCCGCCTGGCGCCAGACCGAGCAGGTCAGAAAGAGGCTCTCGCCGTCCTTCCACTCGTTCGTCTGACGGTCGAAGGTGCGGGGAGTGGACGCGACACGGAACTTCGCGACCGCCGCACCGGAAGGGGTGAAGCGCAGCTCGGGGTCATCGACAAGGTTGCCGACGACCGTGATGACGGTCTCGCCTGCCATGGGGGAACCTCTCGGCGGGTTTGCTGCTGCTGGCTGCTGGTGCTGCTACTCGAATCCCGAGATCAGCTGAGCGGAGCTCAGTGGGTCTCGGGACGGAGGACCTTGGTCCGGAGGACCGACTCGTTCAGGTTCATCTGGCGGTCGAGCTCCTTGACGACCGCAGGCTCGGCCTGCAGGTCGATGACCGAGTAGATGCCCTCGGGCTTCTTCTTGATCTCGTACGAGAGACGACGACGGCCCCAGGTGTCGACCTTCTCGACCTTTCCGCCGCCGTCACGGACGACAGAAAGGAAGTTCTCGATCAGCGGGGAGACAGCACGCTCCTCGAGATCGGGGTCGAGGATGACCATCACCTCGTAGTGACGCATGTGGAACCCACCTCCTCTGGACTCAGCGGCCACGGTCGTTCCGTGGCAGGAGGGTTGTGATGCGTACGCAACGGTATCCGCCACCACTGACAACGGGGCCCGATGGGGCTCCCCTGCCGTGGTCCGGGCAGACAACCGCGCAGACGGTACAGAGTACCCGCACACCGGCTTCCGGTTGAAATCAGGCCCTGGGGGCCGTCAATCTGTACACATCGGGTGTGTATGGCGCTACGATGCGCCGCCTTCCGCAGGAGGTGCCCTATGGCACAGGTATTGCGACCCAACACTGCCGGATCTCTCTTCGCCACGGACGAGAAGCGCCACCCCGTCCAGGACACCCTGGTCTGGGTGACCGCGGTGCTCGGAGTGACCGCCTTCATCACGGCGATGTTCCCCAGCCTGCATCTGCTGAGCTCCTGGACCGGTCTGGTCGGGATCCTCACCGGTGCGTCCGGGCAGTGGATCTCGGAGACGACCCGCCAACGCTTCGCGCTGATCATGGGCCTCGGTGCCTCGGCCTTCGGTTTCTTCCTGGGTATGGCCCACGGCGGCCTCTTCGGCGGCATCGGCTGACCCGGTAGACGCCGCCCTCCCGACATCTCTCACAGCCCTTCGGGGCACACCGATCACCGCCCCGGCCGCGACAGGCCGGGGCGAAGGTGCCGTACGCCCAGCCGGGGCGCTCGCACGGCGCAGTAGGCTTCGGCGCTAGAGCCGGAGCCCCTGTTCCCATGGGGACACACCAGCCCGAGGAGCGCCCCGAATGAGCCTGACCCTGAGGACCATCAGTCGCGAGCAGCATCTGGCATTCATCCAGACCCTGCCGTCGGCTAGCCACATGCAGGTCCCGGCCTGGGCGGACGTCAAGGCGGAATGGCGGTCGGAGAACCTCGGCTGGTTCGACGAGCGGACCGGTGAGCTGGTCGGCGCCGGCCTTGTCCTCTACCGCCAACTGCCCAAGATCAAGCGTTATCTCGCCTATCTGCCCGAGGGCCCGGTCATCAACTGGTTCGCGCCGAACCTGGACGAATGGCTTCAGCCGATGCTGGCCCACCTCAAGCAGCAGGGCGCCTTCTCCGTGAAGATGGGCCCGCCGGTGATCATCCGGCGCTGGGAGGCCCCCTCCATCAAGCAGGGCATCCAGAACCCGGACGTGAAGCGTCTGCGGGACATCGAGGCGGACTTCATCGAGCCGCGCGCTTTCGAGGTCGCGGACAAGCTGCGTCGGATGGGCTGGCAGCAGGGTGAGGACGGCGGCGCCGGCTTCGGCGACGTGCAGCCCCGGTACGTCTACCAGGTGCCGCTGGCGAACCGCTCCCTGGAAGAGGTGCACGCGAACTTCAACCAGCTGTGGCGGCGCAACATCAAGAAGGCCGAGAAGGCCGGTGTCGAGGTCGTCCAGGGCGGCTACCAGGACCTGGAGGAGTGGCAGCGGCTGTACGAGATCACGGCCGTGCGCGACCACTTCCGGCCCCGCCCGCTGGGGTACTTCCAGCGCATGTGGACGGCCCTCAACACCGAGGACCCCAACCGCATGCGGCTGTACTTCGCGCGGCACAACGGCGTGAACCTCTCGGCGGCGACGATGCTGATCGTCGGCGGGCACGTCTGGTACTCCTACGGCGCCTCCGACAACATCGGCCGCGAGGTCCGGCCCTCGAACGCGATGCAGTGGCGGATGCTGCGCGACGCCTACGCGCTCGGCGCCACCGTCTACGACCTGCGCGGCATCTCCGACTCGCTCGACGAGACGGACCACCTCTTCGGCCTGATCCAGTTCAAGGTCGGCACGGGCGGGCAGGCTGCCGAGTACCTCGGCGAATGGGACTTCCCGTTGAACAAGCTGCTCCACAAGGCGCTCGACATCTACATGTCGCGCCGCTGAAACCCGGACGTTTGCTTCGATAGCGTTCACACCTCTGATACACCGCAGCCACGAGAAAGGTTCCAGGTCCGGCCATGGCGCTCACGCTCTACGTCGACACCGCGCGCTGGCGGGCGCATCACAAGCACGTGCAGGAGCAGTTCCCGGGCCTCGTCCCGGTCTGCAAGGGCAACGGCTACGGCTTCGGCCACGAACGGCTGGCGGAGGAGGCCACTCGGCTGGGCTCGGACATCCTCGCCGTCGGCACGACGTACGAAGCCGCGCGGATAAAGGACTGGTTCGGCGGTGACCTGCTGGTGCTGACGCCGTACCGGCGCGGCGAGGAGCCGGTGCCGCTGCCCGACCGGGTGATTCGGTCGGTGTCGTCGGTGGACGGCGTGTACGGCCTCGTGGGCGCCCGCGTGGTCATCGAGGTGATGTCCTCGATGAAGCGGCACGGCATCAGCGAGCGGGACCTTCCGCAGCTGCACGCCGCGATCGAGAACGTCCGGCTGGAGGGCTTCGCGATCCACCTGCCGCTGGACCGCACCGACGGCTCCGACGCCGTCGAGGAGGTCATCGGCTGGATGGACCGCCTGCGCGCGGCCAGGCTGCCGCTGCACACGATGTTCGTCAGCCACCTCAAGGCGGACGAACTCGCCCGGCTCCAGCAGCAGTTCCCGCAGACCCGCTTCCGCGCCCGTATCGGCACGCGGCTGTGGCTGGGGGACCACGAGGCCACCGAGTACCGCGGTGCGGTCCTGGACGTCACCCGGGTCTCCAAGGGCGACCGTTTCGGCTACCGGCAGCAGAAGACGGCCTCCGACGGCTTCCTGGTGGTCGTGGCGGGCGGCACGTCGCACGGGGTGGGCCTGGAAGCCCCGAAGGCGCTGCACGGCGTCATGCCGCGCGCCAAGGGCGTCGCCCGGGCCGGCCTCGCCACGGTCAACCGGAACCTTTCTCCGTTCGTCTGGGGCGGCAAGCAGCGCTGGTTCGCGGAGCCGCCGCACATGCAGGTCTCCATCCTGTTCGTGCCGTCCGACGCTCCCGAGCCCTCGGTCGGCGACGAGCTGGTCGCCCATCTGCGGCACACCACCACGCAGTTCGACCGGATCGTGGACCGCTGACCGAGCGGCACCGCTCACCCGAGGCGAGCGCCGCCCCGTACAGCCGGAAGGCCGTACACGGGAACCTCCGTGTACGGCCTTCCGCATGACCGGCCGGCACCCACCAGGGGCGTTCGCTCAGAGCGAACCTTCGACGGCCTTCTCCTTGCCCCATTCCACCGGGGGTCCCTCGAAGTGGCCGGCGTGCCGGGGCGGACGGGCCGCGGGGCCGAGGACGAAGACGTCCTCCGCCCGGTCGAGCACTCCTCCCGAGGGGTCGTCCTCGCCGGTCCTGCGCACGACGTCCCGGTCCGGCATGAGGATGTCGCGCACCACGATGACGCACAGGTACAGCGTCCCCAGCAGGTGGGCGCCGATCGCCCAGTGGTAGCCGTCGGTCGGCAGGCCCTTGTGGGCGTCCCCGCTGGTCGTGTAGGCGAGGTACATCCAGATGCCGAGGAAGTACGCCACCTCGCACGCCTGCCAGATCAGGAAGTCCCGCCACCTGGGCCGGGCCAGCGCCGCCAGGGGGACCAGCCACAGGACGTATTGCGGTGAATAGACCTTGTTGGTGAGGATGAACGCCGCGACGATCAGGAAGGCGAGCTGGGCGAAGCGCGGCCGGCGCGGGGCCGTGAAGGTGAGGACCGCGATACCGACGCAGCACAGCAGCATCAGAAGCGTGGCGAGCGTGTTGACGGTCTCGGTGCTCAGCGGGTCGCTGGAGTTCTGCGCCATGATCAGCCAGAAGGACCCGAAGTCGACGCCCCGCTCCTGGCTGAACGTGTAGAACTTCGACCAGCCCTCGAACGCGAACAGCATCACCGGCAGGTTCACCACCAGCCAGGCGACGACCGCGCCGCCCAGCGCCCTGCCGAAGTCCCGCCACTTGCCGGCGCGCCAGCACAGCACCAGAAGCGGCCCGAGCAGAAAGAGCGGGTAGAGCTTGGCGGCCGTCGCAAGCCCCAGGAGGACGCCGAAAGCGAGAGAACGACCCCGCGACCACATCAGCATCGCCGCGGCCGTCAGAGCGACCGCCAGCAGGTCCCAGTTGATGGTGGCGGTCAGCGCGAAGGCGGGGGCGAGAGCGACCAGCAGACCGTCCCAGGGCCGCCGGGCATGCGTGCGCGTCACACAGACGGCGATGACGGCCGCACAGACCATCAGCATCCCGGCGTTGACCATCCAGTACCACTGCTCCTGGTGCTGGATGCTGCCGCTGCCGGGGGTGAGCCAGGAGGCCACCTCCATGAACACTCCGGTCAGCACCGGGTACTCGAGGTACTCCATGTCGCCGGGCAGCCGGTCGAAGTACGGGATGAGCCCGTCCACGAATCCACGCCCGTTGTACAGATGCGGAATGTCTGAATAGCACGCATGCGTGTACTGCGAGCTCGCCCCGAAGAACCAGGCGCCGTTGTAGCAGGGCGCCTTCTGGACCAGCCCGAGGGCGAACATGCCGATCGCCACGAGCGCGATCACCCGCACCGGGGTCCACCAGGACGTGCCGAGCAGGGCGCGCCGCCCGACGGGACCGCCGATCAGCTCACTGCCGCTCGCGGCGACCGGGTCGACCGTGGTGGGCCGCACCGGCTCCGGCTCGCGCGCGCTCGCTTGCGTCGTTTCTGCACTGGGCATGGGGCACATCCTGCCGTACGCGTCCCGGGGTACGCCGAGGGCCGCCGCACCCTGAGGGTGCGGCGGCCCATGTTTCACGTGAAACACCCTTGTCGGGCGATACGGCGGCTACGTGCTGTTACCCCCGAAAATGCCGCCTGGGTTGCCGTTGTTGTTGCCCCCGCTGTTGTTGCCGCCGCCGCTGTCATCCTCGCCGTCCGTCTCCGTGGGCGTCGGATCATCGGTCACACCGCCGTCCGTGCCTCCGGAGTCGACGCCGCCGTTGTTGTTGCCGCCGCCGTTGTCCTGACAGTTGAAGAAGCCGCAGGTCTCCTCGTCGGTGGGCCTCGGGTCGACGTCGGTCTCGGACTCCGTCGGAGACGGGGGCGGCGTGGTCTCTTCCTCGGTCTCGGTGGGCGTCGGCGTGGGGGTCGGAGACGGCGCCTCGTTGATGACCTCACCGATGGGCTCGGGCGTCGGGAACTTCTCCACCTTCTTGCCCTTCATCGCCTCGGCCATGTAGTCGTGCCAGATCTCCGCGGGGAACGAGGCACCGTGGATCGACTCCTGGTCACCGGTTCCGTACATCTCGAGGAACGTACGGTTCTTGATCGTCTCGTCGTCCGGGTACCGGAACATGTTGATCGCGGTGGACAACTGCGGGGTGTAGCCGACGAACCAGGCCGACTTGTTTCCGTCGGTGGTACCGGTCTTGCCGGCCACGTCACGGCCCGGCAGCTGGGCCTTGGTACCCGTACCCTTGTCGACCACGGTCTTCAGGACGTCGGTGACGTTGTCGGCCACCGCAGATTCGAACGCCTGCTTGGTCTTGCCCTCGTGCTCGAAGACCAGGCCGTCCTTGTTCGTGACCTTCTGGACCGAGTACGGATTGTTCTGCTTGCCGCTCGCCGCGAAGGTGCTGTACGAACTCGCCATACGGATGGCACTGGGCTTGGAGATGCCGAGAGAGAACGAGGGGAAGTCCGTGCCGGCCAGGCTGCTGTCCAGGACCCCCGCGTCGACCGCGGCCTCCTTCACCTTGTCCAGACCGATGTCCATGCCGAGCTGGACGAAGGCCGAGTTCACCGAGAACTGCATCGCCTCACGCAGATCGATCCGGTAGTCAGGCGCTTCACCCCGCGACTCGTCACCGTCGTTGACCTGGAGCCACTCCTCACCCTTCTCGTTCTGCCAGACCGACCCGTCGTAGTCCTTGATCTTGAGCTTGTTCTTGCCGCTGTACAGGCTCTTCGGGGACACCTTGGTCCGCTCGTCCTGCGCCTGCACCGCTTCCAGCTCCGGGTCGCGCACGCCCCACTTCATGGCTGCCGCCAGCACGAACGGCTTGAACGTCGAACCGACCTGGGCACCGGTCTCGTCGGCGTTGTTGGTGAAGTGCTTGGTGGCGTCCGAACCGCCGTAGATGGCCACGATGGCCCCGGTCTCCGGGTCCACCGAGGCACCGCCGAACTGGACGTGGGTGTCCGTGTCGGGGCGCTTCTTGGGGTCGATGTTGGCCTTGTAGACCTTCGTGACCGCCTTCTCCAGTTGACCGACCTTCTTCTTGTCGAAGGTCGTCTTGATCGAGAGACCACCCTCACGGAGCTCCTGCTCCGAGATCCCGGTCTCCTCGTTGTTGACGAGATAGGCGTTCGCCAAGTCGACGAGGTAGCCGACCTGGCCGCTCAGCGCGGTGTTGAAGCGCGGGTTCTGGACCTTGGGAAGCTCCTTGTACTTGGCCCGGTCCGCGGCATCCAGGTGGCCGTACTCGACCATCTTGTCCAGGGTGTCCTGCATCTGGAGCAGGGCCCGCTTCTTGTTGGCTTCCGCGGTGGCCCCGACCGGGTCGATGGAGGGGGCGCCCGCCGGGTCGTAGTACGTGGCGCCCTTGAGCACGGCCGACAGGAAGGCGCACTCGCCGGCGTTCAGGTCGATGGCGTCCTTGTCGAAGTACGCACGCGCGGCGGCCTGGATCCCGTAGGCGTTGCGGCCGTAGTAGGCGGAGTTCAGGTAACCCGCCATGATCTCGTCCTTGTCGACCGAGGCTCCCACCTTGATCGAGACGAACAGCTCCTTGAACTTACGGGTGACCGTCTGCGACTGGTCGTCCAGCATCGCGTTCTTCACGTACTGCTGGGTGATCGTCGAGCCACCCTGGGTGTCACCGCCCCGGGCCATGTTGAACACGGCTCGGGCGATGCCCCTGGGGTCGATGCCGCTGTCGGTCCAGAAGGTCTTGTTCTCCTGCGAGATGACGGCGTTCTGCATCTCCTTGGGGATCTGCGACAGATTGATGATCTGCCGGTTCGTCTCGCCGCCCGTCGACACCATCTCGGTGTTGTCGGACCAGTAATAGACGTTGTTCTGCGCCTCGGCGGTCTGCGCGACCTTAGGCACGCTCACCATGGCGTAACCGACACCCGCGACGGCCACCATGCTGCCGAAGAAGGCGAGGGACAGCCCGGACGCGAGCTTCCATGACGGCATCCAGCGACGCCAGCCGTACTTGCCCGCGCGCGGGTAGTCGATCAGGCGCTTGTGGCCCGGGTCCGTAACCCGCCCACGGCCCCGGCCCGATCCCGGCGGGCCGCCGGGTGCGGCACGCCGGCCACCTCGGCCGGGTTCGGCCGCCCTGCGGCGGCCACCACTACTACTGCTTCTCTGCGCAGCGCGCCGGGCCTCGGCGCGGCCGCCGTAAGACGGCTCCTCGCCTCCTGACCCATAGGAATCCGACCCGTACGAGTCGGAAGGAGACCCGGTGGCGCCTCGCGGTGCCGCGCGGCGGCCGGGAGACGAACCGGACTGGCCGCGTCGGGCCGCGGCTCGTCCGCCTCCCTGCGGCGGCTGCGGTTTGCGACGGTGCTCGCTCATCGAACGACTACTCCTAGGGCAGGCGCACCCTGGCGCGCCTGGAAACGGCGGCTGGTTTCCGGTCCCCCCGAAGTACGGATGCGGCCGGTTCGCCATTCATCCGTACTTCACCGGGGACGGGGACGCCCCCAGACGCAACTCGGTTCCCGGTGGTGTGCATGCCGCACAGACTACGCAGCACCAAAACCCACCGAGCACTGAAGTTCACCCCAAATCAGGCAACTTGCTTCCAACGAATCAGTGATGTGACGCCGTTCACGATTCCCCCTCTTGTCGCATCCGGGGGAGCGTTCTATCGTCGTGATGTATCGAGTCGATACATCAGAACGAGATAAAGACCGTCACGGTCCGACCGCGGCAGAGGGGAGGCGACGATGAGCCGGCGTTCCGGGATCCTCGAGTTCGCCGTACTCGGCCTGCTCCGCGAATCTCCTATGCACGGCTATGAGCTGCGCAAACGACTCAACACATCACTGGGTGTGTTCCGTGCGTTCAGCTACGGGACGCTCTATCCCTGCCTCAAGACGCTGGTCGCCAACGGCTGGTTGATCGAGGAGCCGGGGAACACCTCCGAGGACGCCCTCGCCGCTCCCCTCACCGGACGACGCGCCAAAATCGTCTACCGGTTGACGGCGGAAGGTAAGGAGCACTTCGAACAGCTGCTCTCACAGACCGGGCCGGACGCGTACGAGGACGAGACCTTCGCCGCCCGCTTCGCCTTCTTCGGGCAGACGTCCCGTGACGTACGCATGCGCGTACTGGAGGGCCGTCGCAGCAGGCTCGAGGAGCGGCTGGAGAAGATGCGCGCCTCCCTGGCCCGTACCCGGGAGCGCCTCGACGACTACACGCTTGAGCTCCAGCGCCACGGGATGGAGTCCGTGGAGCGCGAAGTGCGCTGGCTGAACGAGCTCATCGAGAGCGAGCGGGCCGGGCGGGACCTTCGGGGTTCCGCCGCCGGGGGGTCCGCTCAGCAGGACACCACATCTGGAGCGTCGGGCGACCTGCCCCGGCCCGGGGACACCTCCCGGCCGGATTCGCCCGACGACACCGCCACGTGAGGTCCCTGTCAGGGCCTCACCGAGTACACACAGGGAGCAACCGGAATGGGTTCGGTTCGCGTAGCCGTCGTCGGCGTGGGCAACTGCGCCGCGTCGCTGGTGCAGGGAGTCGAGTACTACAAGGACGCCGACCCGGCGTCCAAGGTCCCCGGCCTGATGCACGTCCAGTTCGGCGACTACCACGTGCGTGACGTGGAGTTCGTCGCCGCGTTCGATGTCGACGCGAAGAAGGTCGGCCTCGACCTCGCGGACGCCATCGGCGCCTCCGAGAACAACACCATCAAGATCTGCGACGTGCCCAACACGGGCGTGACCGTGCAGCGCGGCCACACCCTGGACGGCCTCGGCAAGTACTACCGCGAGACCATCGAGGAGTCCGCCGAGGAGCCGGTCGACGTCGTCCAGATCCTCAAGGACAAGCAGGTCGACGTCCTCGTCTGCTACCTGCCCGTCGGTTCCGAGGCCGCGGCGAAGTTCTACGCCCAGTGCGCCATCGACGCCAAGGTCGCCTTCGTCAACGCTCTCCCGGTCTTCATCGCCGGCACCAAGGAGTGGGCGGACAAGTTCACCGAGGCGGGTGTCCCGATCGTCGGTGACGACATCAAGTCGCAGGTCGGCGCCACCATCACGCACCGCGTCATGGCGAAGCTGTTCGAGGACCGGGGCGTCGTCCTGGACCGCACGATGCAGCTGAACGTCGGCGGCAACATGGACTTCAAGAACATGCTCGAGCGCGAGCGCCTGGAGTCCAAGAAGATCTCCAAGACGCAGGCCGTCACCTCGCAGATCCCCGACCGGGACCTCGGCGAGAAGAACGTCCACATCGGCCCCTCCGACTACGTCGCCTGGCTCGACGACCGCAAGTGGGCCTACGTGCGCCTCGAGGGCCGCGCCTTCGGTGACGTCCCGCTGAACCTGGAGTACAAGCTCGAGGTCTGGGACTCCCCGAACTCCGCCGGTGTCATCATCGACGCCCTGCGCGCCGCGAAGATCGCCAAGGACCGGGGTATCGGTGGCCCGATCCTGTCGGCTTCCTCGTACTTCATGAAGTCCCCGCCGGTGCAGTACTTCGACGACGAGGCCCGTGAGAACGTCGAGAAGTTCATCAAGGGCGAGGTCGAGCGCTGAGGCCACCCCGTTCACGGTCGGTTGAGGGTCCCCTGGGCATGACGCCAGGGGACCCTCGCCGTATGTGAGGCTGTGCCCCATGGCCGTCGTAAGCGATCTGCGCGTCCTGCTCCGCTTCCGGGACTTCCGGCGCCTGCTCGGCGTGCGACTGCTGTCCCAGGGCGCCGACGGCGTCTACCAGGTCGGGCTCGCGACCTACGTAGTCTTCTCCCCCGAGGAGCAGACCTCGGCCACGGCGATCGCGTCGGCCATGGCTGTCCTGCTGCTCCCGTACTCCCTGGTGGGCCCCTTCGCCGGCGCCCTGCTGGACCGCTGGCGCCGCCGCCAGGTCTTTCTGTACGGCAACCTGCTGCGCGCCGCGCTGGCCTCGGCGACGGCCGTCCTGATGATCAGCCCCGTCCCGGACTGGCTGTTCTACGTCTCCGCCCTCTGCGTCACCGCCGTCAACCGCTTCGTCCTCGCAGGTCTGTCCGCGTCGCTGCCCCGCGTCGTCGACGCCGACCGTCTGGTGATCGCGAACTCCCTCTCGCCGACCGCCGGCACCCTGGCCGCGACCGCCGGCGGCGGCCTCGCCTTCGTCGTACGGCTGCTGATCGCCGACTCCGACGCCGCTGTCGTACTGGTCGGCGCCGCGCTGTATCTGTGCTCGGCGCTGGCGTCGCTGCGCATGGCCCGGGAACTGCTCGGCCCGGACCGTGAACTGGTTCAGCCCCGGCTGACGGCGGCACTGAGGGGAACGGCTCGCGACCTCGTGGCCGGGGTCCGCCACCTCGCCGCGCCGGCACGGCGCGAAGCCGCCTGGGCTCTCGCCTCGATGACACTGATGCGCTTCTGCTACGGCGCCCTGACGGTCATGCTGCTGATGCTCTGCCGCTACGCCCTGTCGAGCGATCCGGAGGAGGGGCTGGCGCTCCTGGGGGTGGCCGTCGGGGTCTCCGGCGCCGGGTTCTTCACGGCGGCCGTGCTGACGCCCTGGGCGGCCGGGCGGCTCGGCCCCGGCCGGTGGATCGTCGTGTGCGCCGCGACCGCCGCGGTCCTGGAACCCGCTCTCGGTCTTCCCTTCACCACGGTCCCGATCATGGCAGCGGCCTTCTTCCTCGGGCTGACCACGCAGGGCGCGAAGATCGCCACCGACACCGTCGTGCAGTCCTCCGTCGACGACGGCTACCGCGGCCGGATCTTCTCCCTCTACGACGTCCTGTTCAACATCGCCTTCGTAGGCGCCGCCGGAATCGCCGCGCTGATGCTGCCCCCGGACGGGCGCTCGACGGCGCTGGTACTGACCGTCGCAGCGCTCTACGGGGCGGTTGCGGTGGCTATGAGTCGCTTTGAACGCCGCTGAGTGTCACACCAGTGCCACAGACCGTCTCCCGGGTATGACCATGTCAGTGGGTGCCGATAACTTACGTGGGTCTTATGTGCGCGAGTCCTTCGCGCCACACATCCATGTCTAGGGGGGACCCCAAGTGACTACTCCGCCGCCCCAGGGCAATCCATTCGCGCAGGGCCAGAACAACCCGTACGCGCAGGGACAGCCCCAGGCCCCACAGCCGCCCCAGCCCGGCTTCCCCGGCCCGTACGCCCCGGTCCCGCCGGAGCAGCCCCGCCGCAAGCTCAGCTTCAAGACGATCAAGAACGTGGTGGTCGGTGTCGTGGTCGCCGGTGTCGTGATCGGTGGCTTCATAGCCAGCCGGGACGACGCCAACACGGCGTCGGTCGGCGACTGCATGAGCATCTCCAACCCGGACAGCATCACCGACCCGGGCCTGGAGGTCGTGGACTGCGGCGACTCCAAGGCGAAGTACAAGGTCGCCGACAAGAAGGACGGCACGTCGAGCGGTTGCGACCGTACGAAGTACAGCGAGTACACCGAGACGGGCGGCAGTAGCGACTTCACCCTCTGCCTGGAGGACTACCCGGCCAAGTAGAGCCCTCGGACCTCATGAGGGACTGGCGCCGATCGGCGAGAGGGGCGATGTTTCACGTGAAACATCGCCCCTCCGCGTCTGTGTACAGCTCCCGTCCGCGCGTCATGTTTCACGTGAAACATCGCCGGGTTCCACAGCCTCAGCTCTGCTGGGCCCACCACTCCTTGAGCGCGGCCACCGCGGCGTCGTGCTCCATCGGCCCGTTCTCCAGCCGGAGCTCCAGCATGTGCTTGTAGGCCTGACCCACCGCCGGCCCCGGCTTGATGCCCAGGATCTGCATGATCTCGTTGCCGTCGAGGTCCGGCCGGATGGCGTCCAGCTCCTCCTGCTCCTGAAGCTGGGCGATCCGCTCCTCCAGGCCGTCGTACGCCCGTGAGAGCGCCGCCGCCTTGCGCTTGTTCCGCGTCGTGCAGTCCGAGCGGGTCAGCTTGTGCAGACGGTCGAGGAGAGGGCCGGCGTCCCTTACATAGCGGCGGACCGCGGAATCGGTCCACTCACCCGTGCCGTAGCCGTGGAAGCGCAGGTGCAGCTCCACGAGGCGTGAGACGTCCTTCACCATTTCGTTGGAGTACTTGAGGGCCGTCATGCGCTTCTTGGTCATCTTCGCCCCGACCACCTCGTGGTGGTGGAACGAGACCCGGCCGTCCTTCTCGAAGCGACGCGTACGCGGCTTGCCGATGTCGTGCAGCAGGGCGGCGAGGCGCAGCGCCAGATCCGGCCCGTTCTCTTCGAGCGCGATCGCCTGCTCCACCACGATCAGCGTGTGGTCGTAGACGTCCTTGTGGCGGTGGTGCTCGTCACTCTCCAGCCGCAGGGCCGGCAGCTCCGGCAGGACATGATCGGCGAGCCCTGTGTCGACCAGCAGCGCCAGCCCCTTGCGCGGGTTGGCGGACAGGATGAGCTTGTTCAGCTCGTCCCGCACCCGCTCGGCCGAGACGATCTCGATGCGCCCGGACATCTCCTTCATCGCCGCGACGACCTCGGGCGCGACCTCGAAGTCGAGCTGCGCCGCGAAACGGGCCGCGCGCATCATGCGCAGCGGGTCGTCCGAGAAGGAGTCCTCAGGAGTTCCGGGAGTCCGCAGAACGCGAGCCGCGAGGTCGTCGCGGCCTCCGTACGGGTCGACGAACCTGTGCTCCGGGAGGGCGACCGCCATCGCGTTCACGGTGAAGTCACGACGGACCAGGTCGTCCTCGATGGAGTCGCCGTACGACACCTCGGGCTTGCGTGACGTCCGGTCGTACGCCTCCGACCGGTACGTGGTCACCTCGATCTGGTAGCCGTCCTTCTGGGCACCGACCGTGCCGAAGGCGATGCCCACGTCCCAGAGGCTGTCCGCCCACGGCCGCATGATCTTCAGGACGTCCTCGGGGCGGGCGTCGGTCGTGAAGTCCAGGTCGTTGCCGAGCCGGCCCAGCAATGCGTCCCGGACCGAGCCGCCGACCAGGGCAAGGGAGAACCCGGCCTCCTGGAAACGTCGGGCGAGATCGTCGGCGACCGGGGCGACACTCGGCGGCTCGTTCTCCGCGCGGTGCCACTCCTGGCTCAGAGCGGTGGTTTCATCGTTGGCGTTCGGCACAACAGAAAAGGGTACGTGGCCCGGACGCCCGCGAGCGCCTCGATTAATCGCCCGCGAACACCCTCGCCGATACGGGCACAAGGCCTGCCCTCCCGACGTACGGAAGCGTTCCCCTTTATAGGCTCACATACGGGACAGCGGGCCCGCTGTCCCGATCTTGCAAGGCGGTCCGTGGCACTTCCCCTCGGCGCACATCGTTACCATGCCTGGACGCACATTCCGACGACCACTGACGACGAGGGACGGGCGAGCGCGTGGCCGAGGCGGCAGACTTCCAGGGGACGAGTCCCTCACCTGCCCGCCGGTGGATGAGGCGCACCACGGCTCTGCTGGCCAGTGCGCCACTGCTGGCGGGCCTGATGCAGCTGCCCACCGCCTCAGCCGCGCATGCCGGGGCCGAGACCTCCGTACAGACGGCCTCTGCCTCCCGCACGGTGGCGGTGGCGCTCGATTCGCTCAGCCCCAGCGCGCCGAGCGAGGGCGACACCGTGACCGTCTCGGGCACGGTGACCAACAACGGCAAGCAGTCGGTGACCGAGGCGCACGTGGACCTGCGAGTGGGCTCCGAGCTCGATACGCGGTCGGAGATCGACAGCGCGGCAAGGCACAAGGACTACGCCCCCGGTGTCGACGGCACGGCGGTCGACGACTCCTTCTCGCAGGAGTTCGCCGAGCTGACCCCCGGCGTCGCCCAGCGCTTCAGCATTTCCGTCCCGGTCGACGAGCTGGACCTCGGCGGAAGCGGTGTCTACCAGATCGGGGTCTCGCTCTCCGGTGAGACGGCCTCGCAGCCCTGGGAGCAGGTGCTGGGCATCCAGCGGACGTTCCTGCCGTGGCAGCCCGAGGAAGCGGACCCGAAGACACGGACGACGGTCATGTGGCCGCTGGTGTCCACCGCCCACATGACGGCGGAGACGGGCTCCAACGAGCAGCAGACCCCGGTCTTCCTCAACGACGACCTCGCCAAGGAGATCTCCCCCGGCGGACGCCTGGAGCAGCTCGTCTCCCTGGGCCGGGAACTCGACGTGACCTGGGTCATCGACCCGGACCTCCTGGCCTCCGTCGACGCGATGACCCGCGGCTACCGGGTCCAGGGCGAGGGTGACACCACCACGGCCGGTACGCAGCAGGCGGTCGCCAAACAGTGGCTGGCCGGGCTCCAGAAGGCGGTGGCGAACAAGGAGGTCGTCGCCCTGCCCTTCGCCGATCCGGATCTGGCTTCCCTCGCCCACAACGGCACGGACGTCACCGGTTCGCTGGGCCAGCTCAAGGCAGCCACCGATGTCGCCGCCCTCACGGTGCGGACCGTGCTCCACGTCACACCGAACACGGAGTTCGCCTGGCCCGTGGACGGCGCCGTGGACCCGTCGATCGTGAAGGTCGCCACCTCCGCCGGCGCCGACAAGGTGATCACGCGAAGCGACAGCCTGGAGGAGACCGGCGGGCTGCCGTACACGCCGTCCGCGGCCCGTCCCATCGGCGGCGGCACCACGGCGGTGGTCGCTGACGCGCGGCTGTCCACGGCGTTCCAGGGCGATCTGACGAAGGCGTCCAGCAAGACCCTCGCCGTGCAGAAGTTCCTCGCGCAGAGCCTCGCGCTGAACCTGCAGACGGATCAGCAGCGGAGCATCGTGGTCGCTCCGCAGCGCACGGCCACCGCCAGCGAGGCCCGAGCGATGGCCGAGGCGGTCGCGGCCCTGCAGAACGGTGGCTGGAGCGAGGCGCAGGGGCTCTCCGCGGCCGCCAAGGCCAAGCCGGACGCCGGCGCGACCAGGAAGGTGCCGTCGTCGGCGGACTATCCGTCCGGGCTGCGCAAGCAGGAACTGTCCCGCAGGGCCTTCGAACAGATCGCGCAGACGCAGAAGAAGCTCGACGGCTTCAAGGTGATCCTCAGCGACCAGTCCCGGGTGGTGACTCCCTTCGGGCGGGCCATAAACCGTGAGATGTCCACGTCGTGGCGGGGCCGGGTCGTCCAGGCGCGGAACTTCCGCGACGGTGTGGAGACGTATCTCGACGTGCTGACCGACCAGGTCATCCTGATCGACAAGTCGGAGACGAAGCTCTCCGGCCGCAGCGCCATCATCCCGGTGACCGTGCAGAACAACCTGGTCCAGGGCGTGGACCGGCTGGTGCTTAGGCTCACCTCGACCAGCCCGACCCGTCTGGAGATCGGCGGCAAGGCCTACTCGGAGCAGCCCGTCACCGTCTCCGGCGGCCACAGCCAGTCGGTGAAGTTCACCACCTCCGCCAACGCCAACGGCCGGGTGACCGTGGTGGCCCAGTTGTTCACCGAGGACGGCCAGGCCTACGGCGCGCCCGTCACCTTCGACGTCAAGGTCACCGAGATCACCGCCACGGTGATGCTGGTCATCGGCGGCGGCGTGCTGCTGCTCGTCCTCGCCGGCTTCCGGATGTACACCCAGCGCAAGCGTGCGGCCGCCCGGGAGGCCGAGGAGGACGACCTGGCCGGCACCGGCGACCCGGATGCCGGGGACGGTTCCACGGCCGCCTCGCAGAACCCGCAAGGCCCCGGCGACCGTCTCAAGGAGGAGTCCGGCACCCTGCTCGGGGCAGACGACCCGAAGCAGCCGAGTGACCCGACACCGGACACCCCAACGGAAAACGCGGACCCGTCCGGGACGGGTGAGAGAGTGGACCGTTGACATGTCGTGGCCGGTGGGCCCGGGACGATGAGGTGGGGTAACCATGAACGCGCCGTACGACGGTGACCGCGGCCAGGCCGCGGGCAGCTCGGGTCGCCCCGAGGGCCCGCCGCCGGAGCCGGGCCAGGTACCGCCGCAGCACCCCGCGGACATGTATCTCCAGGACGCCTACGATCAGGACCCCTACCGGGACCAGGACCTCGCGGCCCAGGACCCGGTGTCCGAGGCGCTCTACGACCGGGCCGCGCACCCGCCGCCGCCCCCGGGCACGTACCAGTCGCCGCAGCAGCTGTACGCCCAGCCGCCCCAGTCGCCGTACGCGCCCGACCCGCGGGTCTGGGCCCAGACGCCGCCACCCGAGCCGTCGGGCCCCACGCAGTACCTGCCCTACGGCGACGACCCCCGTACGACGCAGTACGTGGGTGTCGACGACCTGGTGGCGCAGGCCGGCGGCGAGCGCCACGAGCCGGACGCCTTCGCGCACCTCTTCCGGGACCAGCAGCAGGGCGCCGTCAACCCGGCGACCGGTCACCCGGCCGTACCGGGACCGACCGCCGCACCCGCCATGGACCGGGTGCCGGCCGGTCAGTACGGCGCGCCGAACGCCGCGGCCGGGCCGTACGGCGGTGCCGGGACGCCGCAGACGTATCAGGCATCCGCGCCCACGGCGCCACCTGCGCAGGAGGAGACACCCGCGCCCGCTCGCGGCTCCGCCACCACGGCGAAGAAGGGCGGCCGCGCGGCCGGCCTGCTGAAGTCGAGCGCGGTGATGGCGGCGGGCACGATGGTCTCCCGCATCACGGGGTTCGTCCGGTCGGCCATGATCGTGTCGGCCCTCGGCGTCGGTCTGCTCGGTGACACCTTCCAGGTCGCGTACCAGCTACCGACCATGATCTACATCCTGACGGTCGGCGGTGGACTCAACTCCGTCTTCGTGCCGCAGCTCGTCCGGGCCATGAAGGAGGACGAGGACGGCGGCGAGGCCTACGCGAACCGGCTTCTGACATTGGTCATGGTGGCACTGGGCACGCTCACCGTGCTCGCCGTCCTCGGCGCGCCGCTTCTCATCCGCATGCTGTCGGACGCGGTCGCCAGTGACCCCGCCGCCAACGAGGTCGGCGTCACCTTCGTCCGCTACTTCCTGCCCACGATCTTCTTCATGGGCATCCATGTGGTGATGGGTCAGATCCTCAACGCCCGTGGCCGCTTCGGCGCGATGATGTGGACTCCGGTCCTGAACAACATCGTCATCATCGTCACGCTCGCCATGTTCCTCTGGGTCTACGGGACCGCCGAGCACTCGGGCATGACGGTCACGAACATCCCGCCGGAGGGTCAACGGCTCCTCGGCATCGGCGTTCTGCTCGGCCTCGTCGTGCAGGCCCTGGCGATGATCCCGTACCTGCGCGAGACCGGCTTCCGGCCGCGGCTCCGCTTCGACTGGAAGGGCCACGGCCTCGGCAAGGCCGTGACGCTCGCCAAGTGGACCGTCCTGTTCGTCCTCGCGAACCAGGCGGGCGCGATCGTGGTGTCCCAGCTCTCCACCGCGGCGGGCAAGGACTCGCCGGTCGACGGCACGGGCTTCGCCGCCTACGCCAACGCCCAACTGATCTGGGGCCTGCCCCAGGCCATCATCACCGTCTCCCTGATGGCCGCGCTGCTGCCCCGGCTCGCACGCTCCGCGGCGGAGGACGACGCCGGCGCCGTGCGCGACGACATCTCCCAGGGTCTGCGGACGACGGCAGTCGCCATCGTGCCGATCGCCTTCGGATTCCTCGCGCTCGGCATCCCGATGTGCACGCTGATGTTCGGCACCTCCGGCACCAGCGCGGCCACCAACATGGGCTTCATGCTGATGGCCTTCGGACTCGGCCTGATCCCGTACTCCGTGCAGTACGTCGTCCTGCGCGCCTTCTACGCGTACGAGGACACCCGCACCCCGTTCTACAACACGGTCATCGTGGCCGCCGTCAACGCCGGCGCCTCGGCCCTGTGCTTCTTCCTGGTGCCGTCCCGCTGGGCGGTCGTCGGCATGGCCGCCTCCTACGGCATCGCGTACGCGATCGGAGTAGGCGTCGCCTGGCGCCGCCTGCGCAAGCGGCTGGGCGGTGACCTCGACGGCGGCCGGGTACGGCGCACGTACACGCGCCTGAGCATCGCCTCGCTCCCGGCCGCGCTGGTCGGCGGTGCGGCCTGCTACGGCGTGACCCTGGTCCTCGGCCAAGGCGTCGCCGGTTCCTCCGCCGCCCTGCTGGCCGGCGGTGTCGTGCTGCTGGGCACGTTCTACATCGCCGCCCGCCGGATGCGGATCGAGGAGCTGAACTCGCTCGTCGGCATGGTCCGCGGACGTCTGGGCCGCTGAATCAGGGGGTACGCGCACAACCATCATCCGCCGCCGCGTGTCGTGCATAGCGGCGGACTGTGGGCACAATTGGTTTCGGCGTCGGACGGCGCGCAACGGAGTCGTACGGCGCGCGATGGATGGGGAGGCAGGAACGACGGTGGCGGAACGGAGCACGGCTGCCGTCGACGTGGCAGACAACAGCGGCGACGAGCCGCTGACCGCCAAGGCGGACCAGTCCACGGCCGACGGGGTGGCCAACAACCGGGAGCGGGACACGGAGCGCGACGAGGCACAGGGAAGCAGTGGGACCGAGAGTCCCGGACCGAAGGCTTCGACGCCCGAGTTGCACAGCGGGCACAAACTCGCCAGACGCTACCGACTCGAGGACTGCGTCACCCGTCTGGACGGATTCAGCAGTTGGCGTGCGGTCGACGAGAAACTGCGACGGGCGGTGGGCGTCCACGTCCTGCCGGCGGACCATGCCCGGGCCCGTTCGGTCCTGGCCGCCGCCCGCTCGTCCGCCCTCCTGGGCGACCCCCGCTTCGTCCAGGTCCTCGACGCCGTCGAGGAGAACGACGTCGTGTACGTCGTCCACGAGTGGCTGCCGGACGCCACGGAACTGACCACGCTGCTCTCCTCGGGGCCCCTGGAGCCGCACGACGCCTACCACATGGTCAGCCAGGTCTCCTCGGCCATGGCGGCGGCCCACCGTGAGGGCCTCGCGCATCTTCGGCTGAACCCCAACGCCGTCCTGCGCACCTCCAGCGGCCAGTGGCGCATCCGCGGCCTCGCCGTCAACGCCGCGCTGCGCGGGATCAGTTCCGACACCCCGCAGCGCACCGACACGGAGGCGGTCGGCGCACTGCTGTACGCCTCGCTGACCCAGCGCTGGCCGTACGAGAGCGACGCCTACGGACTGGCCGGGCTGCCCAAGGACGTCGGTCTCATCGCCCCGGACCAGGTGCGTGCCGGCGTCCACCGCGGCCTGTCGGAGCTCGCCATGCGCGCGCTCGCCAACGACGGCGCGACCGCCTCCCGGCACGAGTCCCCCTGCACCACGCCGGAGGAGCTGGTGAAGGCGATCGGCGAGATGCCCCGCATCCGCCCGCCGGAGCCCGCGTTCACCGCCCCTCCGGAGTACCAGCGCACGACGTACCAGCAGGGCACGTACGGCCGCCCGGCATCGTCTCGCGCCACCCAGCAGGTGCCCTCTCCGCCCCCGCCGTTGCAGAGCCGTACCGGCAAGGCGCTGAAGTGGTCCGTCTCGGCCCTCCTGATCGCCGCGCTCGGCCTCGGCAGCTGGCAGCTCGCGGACGCCCTGATGGAGCGCGGCAGCCAGACCGACGACACCAACAAGACGCAGACGACGGACGAGAACGACAAGAGCCAGGACGCACCCAAGCCGGCGAAGCCGATCACTGTCGCGGGCGCGCAGGAATACGTCGCCAAGGGGTCCACCCAGGCTCCGGAGGACGTGTCCAAGACGTACGACAGTGACAGCTCGACCTACTGGCGCACGCTGAGCTTCCGCGACGGTCCCGAGATGAACCCCGCCTTCAAACCCGGCGTCGGCATCGTCTACGACCTGGGCTCGGAGCAGACCGTGGCGTCCGCGTCGATAGGGCTGGGCTTCGCGGGCGACCACACCACGGTCAGCCTGTACGCGACCGACTCGATGAGTTCGTCCACTCCCATCAGCTCGATGCAGAAGATGGGTACTGTCACGACCTCGGGCACCTCCGCAACGGTGAAGGCCACCAAGCCGGTGAAGACCCGGTACGTGCTCGTGTGGTTCACCGCGCTGCCGCACGCCGGCGGTGACGCATACAGCGACCCGGGCTACAAGCAGGCCCTCACCGACGTGAAGTTCAAGGGCTGACGTCTCACCGAAGAGGGAGGGGGTCCCGATGGTGGAAGGCGCCGGGTACGACGCGGCCAGCGATCAGGATCTGCTCGCCCGCCATGTGGAGGGCGATCCCGACGCCTTCGGTGAGATCGTCCGACGGCACCGCGACCGGCTCTGGGCGGTCGCGCTGCGCACCCTGGGGGATCGCGAAGAGGCCGCCGACGCCGTCCAGGACGCGCTCGTATCCGCCTACCGGGCCGCCCACACCTTCCGAGGACAGTCGGCGGTCACGACCTGGCTGCACCGGATCACGGTGAACGCCTGCCTCGACCGGGCGCGCAAGGCGGCGTCCCGGAAGACCTCTCCGGTCGACGACACCGAGCGCCTGGAGCAGCTGCTGGAGCCGCACGAGTCGGCGTCGGCGCCCGCCGAGCGCAACGACCTCCACCGTCAGCTCCTGGAAGCGCTCGGCACGCTCCCGCACGATCAGCGCGCCGCTCTCGTCCTCGTCGACATGCAGGGCTACCCGGTCGCCGAAGCCGCCCGCATCCTCGATGTGCCGACGGGGACGGTGAAGAGTCGCTGTGCGCGAGGCAGAGCCAGACTCCTTCCGTTGCTCACCCATCTGCGTCCGGAAAAGCGCGGTGACGGAACAGAGTCCGCCGCGGGACGGAACCGGGCGCAGGGGACATCCGTCCCACCGGCAGCGGAACCGCACGACACGGGTCCGCGGGGCGCAGGGCCAAGCGATTCAGCTGCTGTGAAGGGCGGAGGTGGGCGAGCGTGACATCCACGACGGACACGGCCGGGCACCCGGACGTCATGGAGATCTCCGACCTCACCGAGGGCCTGCTCCCCCCGTCCCGGACCGCGGATGTACGACGGCATCTCGACGCGTGCGAGCTCTGTGCCGATGTCCTCGCGTCTCTCGAGGAGATCCGAGGGCTGCTGGGGACCCTGCCGGGCCCGTCGCGTATGCCGGACGACGTCGCTGAAAGGATCGACGCCGCTCTCGCCGCGGAGGCGCTGCTCAATGCCACCGCCCTCGACGGGCTCGACGTCGGACCCGATCACGTGGACGCCACCGCATCGAGTGGACCGAAGGGCGTCGCTTCCGCCGAGACAGCCCCGGGCGTCTCCGACCCGGACGTCGACACGCATGTTTCACGTGAAACATCGGTAGCCGGGGATCGGCCCTCGGGTCGCGCACGCACTTCCACGACGGGTCCGGGCCGCAAGGACCGCAAGCGTGGAGGACGCCGCAGGGCGGTCGTCCTGGGGGCAGTGTTCTCTGCTGCCGCTCTCGGGCTGGGTTCCGTACTGGTGTCGTCGCTGACCGGGTCGGAGCCCGGGACCACGGCACATCAGCAGTCCAGCTCGTCCGACACGTTCTCCAAGGGCGGGCTGGAGCAGCAGGTCGCCGATCTCCTCGCCAAGGGGCAGAGCTCCGGGAGCGGGTCTCGCACCCCGGACGAGCTGAACGTCGAGTCCGCCCCGGGCAACGACCGCAACCGCATTTTCAAGCAGCCGCCGGTCCAGGTCCCGGAGTGCGTCCAGAACAGCATCGAACGCACTCGGACCGCGCTGGCGAGCGAGTCCGGGGTCTACGAGGGGACGAAGGCTCTGCTCGTGGTTGTGCCGGACACCACGAACCCCGCGCGAGTCACCGCCTACATCGTCGATGCAACGTGTGTGGATCAGTCGTCGACCACCGCCAAGGTGCTGCTCCAAGAGTCGTACACACGCCCCTGAGAACAGCCGCGTCCCGCCTGTTGCCTGGTCTCTCGATCCGCGGGTATCTCCCAAGTGACGGCACCCCGTGTGCCCGGGCACAACGGGAATGCGCGCCCCTTAGGATCCGTTGGGTGGTGTGAGAGTTCTGAAAGGCACTCCCACCGGTCGAACGACGCAGTCCAGAGACGAGGAATCCCGCCGTGAGCGACGTCCGTAACGTGATCATCATCGGCTCCGGGCCTGCCGGCTATACGGCGGGTCTGTACACCGCACGCGCGTCGCTGAAGCCCCTGGTGTTCGAGGGTGCCGTGACCGCGGGTGGTGCGCTCATGAACACCACCGACGTGGAGAACTTCCCGGGCTTCCAGGACGGCATCATGGGCCCGGAGCTCATGGACAACATGCGCGCCCAGGCCGAGCGTTTCGGCGCTGAGCTTGTGCCCGACGACGTCGTCTCCGTCGATCTGACCGGTGAGATCAAGACCGTCACCGACACCGCGGGCACGGTCCACAAGGCGAAGGCGATCATCGTCGCCACGGGGTCCCAGCACCGCAAGCTGGGCCTGCCGAACGAGGACGCTCTCTCCGG
Organism: Streptomyces cadmiisoli; assembly: GCF_003261055.1. NCBI lineage: Bacteria > Bacillati > Actinomycetota > Actinomycetes > Kitasatosporales > Streptomycetaceae > Streptomyces > Streptomyces cadmiisoli. The sequence goes on along the minus strand of NZ_CP030073.1, from coordinate 4,608,848 downwards.
CCGCGGCGTCTCCTGGTGTGCCACCTGTGACGGCTTCTTCTTCAAGGACCAGGACATCGCCGTGATCGGCGGCGGCGACACCGCAATGGAGGAGGCCACCTTCCTCTCGCGCTTCGCCAAGTCCGTGACCATCGTCCACCGCCGGGACTCTCTGCGTGCCTCGAAGGCCATGCAGGACCGTGCCTTCGGTGACCCGAAGATCAAGTTCATCTGGGACAGCGAGGTCGCGGAAGTTCAGGGCGACCAGAAGCTCTCCGGCCTGAAGCTGCGCAACGTCAAGACCGGCGAGCTGTCCGAGCTGGCGGTGACCGGTCTGTTCATCGCGATCGGCCACGACCCCCGCACCGAGCTCTTCAAGGGCCAACTGAACCTCGACGAGGAGGGCTACCTCCAGGTCGACGCGCCCTCCACGCACACCAATCTGACGGGTGTCTTCGGCGCCGGTGACGTGGTGGACCACACCTACCGTCAGGCGATCACCGCTGCCGGCACCGGCTGCTCCGCCGCCCTCGACGCCGAGCGCTACTTGGCCGCCCTCGCGGACGCGGAGAAGGCCGAGTCCGAGAAGACCACCGTCTGAATTCCCCACACCCCACACGCACCAACCAGTTAGGAGCCCGCCGTGGCCGGCACCCTGAAGAATGTGACCGACGATTCCTTCGAGCAGGACGTCCTCAAGAGCGACAAGCCTGTCCTGGTGGACTTCTGGGCCGCCTGGTGCGGCCCGTGCCGCCAGATCGCGCCGTCCCTTGAGGCCATCGCTGCCGAGTACGGCGACAAGATCGAGGTCGTCAAGCTGAACATCGACGAGAACCCCGGTACGGCGGCGAAGTACGGTGTCATGTCGATCCCGACCCTGAACGTGTACCAGGGCGGCGAGGTCGCCAAGACCATCGTCGGTGCCAAGCCGAAGGCCGCGATCGTTCGCGACCTTGAGGACTTCATCGCCGAGTGAACTCGCCCTGTCCGGTTGACGGCGGATGTTTCACGTGAAACACGAATGGGCCAGCCCTTCCGGGCTGGCCCATTCGTGTGAGTGGGGACGTCCTAGAGCGGCCGGAGGGCGGGCTCCTTCTGGACCGCCCCGAGCAAGCGGTCCAATGCCAGCTCCACGTCTTCCTTCCAGGACAGCGTTGTCCGCAGCTCCAGCCTCATCCGGGGATGAGTCGGATGGGACCGCACCGTCTTGAAGCCGACCGCCAGCAGATGATCAGCAGGCAGTACACAGGCGGGTTCCTTCCATCGGGCGTCGCCGAACGCCTCGATGGCTTTGAAGCCGCGTCGCAGCAGATCCTTGGCGACCGTCTGGACCATGACCCGCCCGAGCCCTTGACCTTGGTACCCGGGCGCGATGAACCCGGTCATCAGCTGCACCGCGTCCGGGGAGACCGGACTCGTCGGGAACGCCGTGGAACGCGGAACGTAAGCCGGAGGCGCGTACAGCACGAAGCCCACCGGCGCCTCATCGACATAGACCACGCGTCCGCAGGAGCCCCAGTCCAGGAGAACGGCGGAGATCCACCCTTCCTTCTCCAGGGCCGAGGTGCCCGCTCTTACCGCTGCCTCACCACTGACTGGGTCCAGTTCCCAGAAGACACACGTGCGGCAGCGCTTGGGGAGGTCCTGAAGGTTGTCCAGTGTGAGCGGTACGAGCCGGCGCCCCATGAAGGCTGTTCCTCGCTTCCCTCGCCCGCCAATCCGCGGGCGGCAGTCAGTGCGCTCCGTTCCCTGAGCAGGCTGCCGACGAAACCGCCGACGGCGCCGAGTCCCAGTGCCACGCTCACCAGTCCGGTCCGGCTCATCGTTCGCATGGCTCCCGCCTCCCCATAGACGTACTGCCCGGTGGATGCGCCATACCCGTTCGCATCGTATCCACGAAGCGATTCCGTCGATACCACCAAAAAGCAAAGTGCGGGCCGTGTTCCGGTACACACCGGACACGGCCCGCACTGACGCTTGCGCGAGGAATCACTCCTGTCGGAGGCTCACTCCTCCGCGTCCTCGGAGTCGTCGTCCAGAAGACTCTTCTGAAGGACGGGGCCTTCGCCGGGAGCGAGCGAGCCGAGGATCCGCTCCAGGTCCTCCATCGAGGCGAACTCGACGGTGATCTTGCCCTTCTTCTGCCCCAGGTCGACCTTCACCCTCGTCTCGAAGCGGTCCGAGAGGCGCGTAGCGAGGTCACTGAGCGCCGGGGAGACCCGGGACCCGGCCCGGGGACCCTTGGAGCGCTGAACCGCCGTGGGCCGCGACCCCATCAGGGTCACGATCTCCTCGACGGCCCGCACCGAGAGCCCTTCGGCCACGATCCGCTGTGCCAGACGGTCCTGCGCTTCCGAGTCCTCCACGGACAGGAGAGCCCGTGCGTGTCCGGCGGAGAGCACTCCAGCAGCCACCCGGCGCTGAACCGTCGGCGACAGCTTGAGCAGTCGCAGCGTGTTGGAGACCTGCGGGCGGGAACGGCCGATGCGGTCCGCCAGCTGGTCGTGCGTGCAGTTGAAGTCCTTGAGGAGCTGGTCGTACGCGGCTGCCTCTTCCAGCGGGTTGAGCTGCGCGCGATGCAGGTTCTCCAGCAGGGCATCCAGAAGGAGCTTCTCATCATCCGTGGCCCGCACGATCGCCGGGATCGCTTCCAGCCCCGCCTCACGGCAGGCCCGCCACCTCCGCTCACCCATGATGAGCTCGAAGCGGTCGATACCGATCTGCCGTACGACGACGGGCTGGAGGAGTCCGACCTCCTGGATGGAGGTGACGAGCTCCTGCAACGCGTCGTCGTCGAAGAACTCACGCGGCTGCCGCGGATTCGGTGTGATGAAGTCGAGCGGGATCTCGGCGAAGTGCGCGCCGATGGGAGGTGCAGGCGTCTCGGCGACGGCACCGATCATGGCCGGCTCGCCTGTTTCACGTGAAACAGGCGGCAGCGTAGTCACCTTGGCCGCGGCAACCCCGCGCTCACTGGGCAGTGACGGCACAGCTGTGGGGGGTGCGGACGTAACGCCTCCCACAGGGGTCTGCGCCGGCATCCTCTCGGTCGGAGCCGCAGGGATCAGGGCGCCAAGCCCACGTCCCAGACCCCTCCGTCGCTCGCTCACTGGATCCCCTCCACCATGCTCTGGTTGCTCTGAGCGCCGATGTGGGCGTGCGTCGCGTCATAGCTGACGCCGACACCCTTCAGCGCGATTTCTCGGGCCGCCTCAAGATAGGAGAGGGCACCGCTCGAACCTGGATCGTAGGTCAGCACCGTCTGCCCATAGCTCGGCGCCTCGGAGATGCGGACCGAGCGAGGGATGCTCGTGCGGAGCACCTCGTCGCCGAAGTGACTGCGCACCTCGTCGGCGACCTGTGAGGCAAGCCGGGTCCGGCCGTCGTACATGGTGAGCAGGATCGTCGAGACATGGAGCGTGGGGTTGAGGTGCCCCCGTACCAGGTCGACGTTGCGCAGAAGCTGCCCCAGGCCCTCCAGTGCGTAGTACTCGCACTGGATCGGGATGAGAACCTCTTGGCCGGCCACAAGGGCGTTCACCGTCAGCAGGCCGAGCGAGGGCGGACAGTCGATGAGGATGTAGTCCAGCGGCTGCTCGTAGGACTGGATCGCCCGCTCCAGCCGGCTCTCCCGCGCCACCAGGGACACCAGCTCGATCTCCGCACCGGCGAGATCGATCGTGGCGGGGGCGCAGAAGAGACCCTCAACATCGGGGACCGGCTGAACCACCTCGGAGAGGGGCTTGCTCTCGACCAACACGTCGTAGATCGAAGGGACCTCCGCGTGGTGATCGATCCCCAACGCGGTGGACGCGTTGCCCTGCGGGTCGAGGTCGATCACCAGGACACGGGCACCGTGCAGAGCCAGGGAAGCGGCCAGATTGACGGTTGTCGTGGTCTTGCCCACACCGCCCTTCTGGTTGGCGACCACCATGACCCTGGTCTGCTCGGGTCGTGGCAGTCCCTCACCGGCCCGGCCCAGGGCCTCGACCGCCAATTGGGCAGCACGACCGATGGGAGTGTCGTCCATAGGAGGCGGTGTTTCACGTGAAACATCGTCCCCTGGCGACTCGGTACGGGGACCGGGGACCGGATCGGTCATCGGTCCCGCGATGTTGGCGTCGGACCGCAAGGATTCACTCTCCTCGACTTCAGGCTCGCAATGAACAGAGCCTCCCATGTCTTCGGGGTCGTGAACCAGTGAGGCCTGGTGTTCTGTGGAGAAATCCACCTCTGTGGACAGCTCCGTGCCCCGAAGAGGGGACGGAGTGTCATCGGAAGCGGTAGGAACCTCCTCATCGAGAGCCCCGAGAGGCTTACGGTCGCGGGGTTCAGCTGCGGCCCGGCCGCGACTGATGATGCCGTGGAGCAGTGAGCGACGTTTCACGTGAAACACGATGCCCACCGGCCGGGACCGGAACGTCGCGACACTCCGGCCTACGTAGGTTTGGCAGCTTGTGTGGAGTACGTCTCGTCCGCAGGACGGATCAGCGGCGTCGCCGCGTCCGTCCCGTCCGGGCCGCCTTCGCCCGCTTGGCTGCGAAGCGGACGCCGCCCGGGCTCTCCCCGACCTCCACCCGTACGACCGTGGACATCGGATCCACGACTCCTTCGCCCACATGGAGGATGGATGTCTGGACCGCGCCGAGCTTGGTCAGCGCCGTGGCGGCACTCTTCAGCTCCTCCTCGGCGGTGTCGCCCTTCAGAGCCAGCATCTCGCCGTAGGGCCGCAGCAGGGGGATGCCCCAGGTGGCCAGTCGGTCCAGCGGGGCCACGGCTCGTGCGGTCACCACATGGACCGGCGGAAGCTTGCCCATGACCTCCTCGGCCCGCCCACGGACGACCGTCACATGGTCGAGCCCGAGAAGTTCGACGACCTCCGTCAGGAAGTTCGTACGCCGAAGCAATGGCTCAAGGAGGGTGATCTTCAGGTCGTCCCGTACCAGCGCCAGGGGGATGCCGGGCAGACCGGCACCCGAGCCCACATCGCACACGGTCACGCTCTCGGGGACGACCTCCGAGAGCACGGCGCAGTTCAGCAGATGCCGCTCCCAGAGTCGGGGCACCTCGCGTGGGCCGATCAGCCCACGCTGCACTCCCGTCTCGGCCAGGAGTTCTGCGTACCTCACCGCATCCGCGAAGCGATCACCGAACACCTCGCGTGCCTGCTCGGGCGCAGGGGGGAGCTCCGCTGCCTCCGTCACGGGGACCGTCCTTCCGTACCGCAACAGCGCACTGGGCGCTGACCACCAGGCTGACAAAGATCGGCCCCGTCTGCGCAACAGACGGGGCCGGTGGAGCGTAGAAACCGATCAAGCAGGCAGCACGACGACGAAGCGCTGCGGCTCCTCGCCCTCGGACTCACTGCGCAGACCGGCGGCCTTGACCGCGTCGTGCACGACCTTGCGCTCGAACGGTGTCATCGGGTCGAGCTTCACGGGCTCGCCGCTGCTCTTGGCTTCGGCTGCGGCCTTGGCGCCGAGCTCGGAGAGTTCCGTGCGCTTCTTGGCCCGGTATCCCGCGATGTCCAGCATCAGCCGGCTGCGGTCACCGGTCTCCCGGTGCACTGCCAGACGCGTGAGCTCCTGGAGCGCCTCCAGCACCTCACCGTCCCGGCCGACCAGCTTCTGCAGGTCACGGCTGCCCGCGTCACTGATGATCGAGACAGCGGCGCGGTCGCCCTCGACGTCCATGTCGATGTCACCGTCGAGATCGGCGATGTCCAGCAGACCCTCGAGGTAGTCCGCCGCGATGTCGCCCTCCTGCTCCAAGCGGTTCACGGTTTCTGCGCCCTCGGCAGCGGCGGAGGTGGTGCCTTCCGTCACGGGATGGACTCCTTCTTACTTCTTGGACGGGGACTTGGGCCGCTGCGGACCCTTGCGCTGACCGGACTGGGCCCGGCTGCGAGAGCCGCCTCCGGACTTGGAAGCCGCCTTTCCGGTGGACCCGGACGGCTTGGCGTCGGCGGACCCGGACGGCTTCGCGTCCTCCGGTTCGTCGGACTTGCTCAGCGAGATGGCCGACGAAGAGGTCTCCGCGCCACCCGCGGCCTTCGGTCCGGACTGGCGCTGGGACTTGCTCTGCCGCTTGGGCTGCTGTCGCTTGGCAGCGGTGGCGGTCGACGTGGACGTCGACGTCCCGTCCTCGGCGGTGGCCACTGCGCCCTCGCTCTTGACGACGGAGCCGTCGGCCTGGGCGGCGAGCCCGGCCTTGTTCAGACCGTTGATGAACTTGCGCTCGTAGTCGTTGCGGTCCCGGCCCTTGGCGACGATGGCCTTGACGATGGCCCGCTCACGCCGGCCACGGGTCTTGCCGTTGCTCGTGACGTGCTTGTACAGGCGGTCGAGGTAGGAGGCCTGGGCCTTGGAACCCGGGGTCGGGTTGTTGTGGATGACGTACATCTGCTGGCCCATGGTCCACACGTTGGTGGTCAGCCAGTAGACGAGGACACCGACCGGGAAGTTGATGCCGAAGACGGCAAAGATCACCGGGAAGATGTACATGAGCATCTTCTGCTGCTGCATGAACGGCGTCTTCACCGAGGTGTCGACGTTCTTCGTCATCAGCTGGCGCTGCGTGTAGAACTGCGACAGCGACATCAGAACGATCATGACGGCGGTGACGACCCGGACATCGGTGATCGTGGAGCCGAGCGCCTCGACCGTGCTGGCGCTGTCCGTGAACTTCGAGGCGAGCGGAGCGCCGACGATGTGGGCCTTCTGCGCGCTCGCCAGCAGGCGCTCGTTGATCACGCCGATGGTGTCGTTCGACGCGATGCTGTTGAGCACGTGGTAGAGGGCGAAGAAGAACGGCGACTGCGCCAGGATGGGAAGGCACGAGGAGAGCGGGTTGGTGCCCGTCTCCTTGTACAGCTTCATCATCTCTTCGGACTGACGCTGCTTGTCGTTCTTGTAGCGCTCCTGGATCTTCTTCATCTCGGGCTGGAGCGTCTGCATCGCCCGAGTCGCCTTGATCTGCTTCACGAAGAGAGGGATCAGGCAGATACGGATCAGCACCACGAGGGACACGATGGACAGGCCCCAGGCCCAGCCCGTGTCAGGGCCGAAGATCGCACCGTACAGCGAGTGGAACTGGACGATGACCCACGAGACGGGTGTGGTGATAAAGCTGAAGAGGCTGGCAATCGTGTCCACTAATCATGCTCCTTGGGCATGGGACGGGGTCTCTGCGGCCGGGCTTGACGGGCCGTGCCCGTCGGTGGCCGGTTCGGCGGCGGAGGGCCCGCCCTTGCGTGCGCGCCATGTGTTGCGCAGCATTTCGTGCCACCGCGGACGCTTGCGCGGCGGGACATGGTCCACGCCGCCCAGCGACCACGGATTGCAACGCAGGATGCGCCAGGCCGTGAGTGCGGTGCCCTTGAGGGCCCCGTGCCGGTCTATGGCCGTGTAGCCGTAGTGGGAACACGACGGGTAGTACTTGCACACCGGCCCGAGCAGCGGGCTGATGGTCCACTGGTACAGCTTGATCAGCGCCAGCAGTGGGTACTTCATCGCGCGCCCCCTCCCAGCAGCCGCTGTAGAGCGGCATCCAGGTCTCGGGCCAGCTCTGCGTGGTCGGCGTCGCCCGCACCGGGCAGCGCTCGTACGACTACCAGGCTACCGGGGGGCAGTAGGTCGACTCGTTCGCGCATCAGATGACGCAGTCTGCGCTTCACTTTGTTGCGTATCACCGCGCCGCCCACAGCTTTGCTCACGACGAAACCCGCACGCACCGGGGGAGCGCTCTCCCCAGGCGCGTGCGGGTCCGTGGCACCGCTACGAAGGTGGACGACGAGGAGTGGGCGTCCTGCCCGGCGTCCTCGCCGCACCGCGGTCGCGAAGTCCTCGCGCCGCCTCAGCCGGTTCTCGGTGGGCAGCACGACGTCATGACCTGATCGGAATCAGGCGGACAGACGGGCGCGACCCTTGCTACGGCGGGACGCGAGAATCGCGCGGCCGGCACGGGTGCGCATACGCAGCCGGAAGCCGTGGGTCTTCGCGCGACGACGGTTGTTCGGCTGGAAGGTGCGCTTGCTCACTCGGGGGCTCCAGAAGAAATCGAAGGTGGCGGGGTGCCGTCCTGGCTGTCACCGTGCGCCCACGAGTAGCTCGCAGTAACGCCCGAGTGCACCGCTTTCCGATCACCTTGAACGCGATCTGTGCCCATCGGAGGCAGGCGGCAGCAGCCATCGACAACTCGACCTGGTTACGGTACGCGCGGCTACGCCATCCGGTCAAACCAGCGGTGCCGGGGAGACACTGTCCACAGGCTGGGGACAACAACTTGAACCGTACCCGTCGCCCTGACTACCGTGGCTGGACTCCGATTCGTTCCCATATCCCTGCGGAACCCGATTTACATCCCGACCCGTCCCACAACCACACGTTCGTGGGACCCGTGAGAGAGCGTGCCCTGTGGCTGACGTACCTGCCGATCTTGCCGCAGTGTGGCCACGAGTTCTCGAGCAGCTCCTCGGTGAGGGCCGCGCACAGGGTGTGGAGGCGAAGGACGAGCACTGGATCCGGCGCTGCCAGCCGCTCGCGCTGGTCGCCGACACCGCCCTGCTCGCCGTACCGAACGAGTTTGCGAAGGGCGTGCTCGAAGGCCGGCTCGCGCCGATCGTGAGCGAGACGCTGAGCCGTGAGTGCGGCCGCCCGATCCGGATCGCGATCACCGTCGACGACTCCGCCGGCGAGCCTCCGGCCCCGACCGTCCCGCCCCAGCAGCGCTACGAGGAGCCGGAGCTCCCCTCGCCGCCGGCCGGCCAGTACGACGGCTACGGACGGCACCGCGCCGAACAGCACCCGGGCCCGTCCGGTGACCAGCTGCCCACGCCCCGTCCCGCCTACCCGTCGGAGTACCAGCGGCCGGAGCCGGGCGCCTGGCCGCGGCCGACGCAGGACGAGTACGGCTGGCAGCAGCCGCGCCTCGGCTTCCCGGAGCGGGACCCCTACGCCACCCCGCCGCAGGACGCGTACGGCTCCCGCCCGCAGGACTCCTACGGATCACACGGACCGGAGTCCTACGGATCACACGCGCAGGACTCCTACGGCAACCGACCGCAGGACTCGTACGGCGCACCGCCCCGCGACTCCTACGGGTCCGCGGGCCAGGACTCCTACGGGCCGCCCGCGCAGGACTACCGCCCGCAGGGCGGCGAGCGCCCCCCGTACGACCAGCAGCGCTCCGACTACGACCCGGGGCACGGCGATTACGACCAGCGCGACACCCGGCGCGAGCTGCCCGACCCGCCGTCGGGCGGCGCGCAGGCGCATCGCGGTGGTCCGGTCGGCGCCTCACTGCCCGCGTCGAGCGGTGCCCCGGGACCGCTGGCCGCGAAGCCCGCGCCGGCGAGCGGCCCCGGCGAGCCGACCGCGCGGCTGAACCCGAAGTACCTCTTCGACACGTTCGTCATCGGCGCCTCGAACCGCTTCGCGCACGCGGCCGCGGTCGCCGTCGCCGAGGCGCCTGCGAAGGCGTACAACCCCCTGTTCATCTACGGGGAGTCGGGACTCGGCAAGACGCACCTGCTGCACGCGATCGGGCACTACGCGCGCAGCCTGTACCCCGGCACGCGCGTGCGCTACGTGAGCTCGGAGGAGTTCACCAACGAGTTCATCAACTCCATCCGCGACGGCAAGGGCGACAGCTTCCGCAAGCGCTACCGCGAGATGGACATCCTGCTCGTCGACGACATCCAGTTCCTGGCGGACAAGGAGTCGACGCAGGAGGAGTTCTTCCACACCTTCAACACGCTCCACAACGCGAACAAGCAGATCGTCCTGTCCAGCGACCGGCCGCCCAAGCAGCTGGTGACGCTCGAGGACCGGCTGCGGAACCGCTTCGAGTGGGGCCTGATCACGGACGTCCAGCCGCCCGAGCTGGAGACCCGGATCGCGATCCTGCGCAAGAAGGCGGTGCAGGAGCAGCTCAACGCCCCGCCGGAGGTGCTGGAGTTCATCGCCTCCCGGATCTCGCGCAACATCCGCGAGCTGGAGGGCGCGCTGATCCGTGTGACGGCGTTCGCGTCGCTCAACCGGCAGCCGGTCGACCTGGGTCTGACGGAGATCGTCCTGAAGGACCTGATCCCCGGGGGTGAGGACTCGGCGCCCGAGATCACCTCGACGGCCATCATGGGCGCGACGGCCGACTACTTCGGTCTGACGGTGGAAGACCTGTGTGGAACCTCGCGCGGGCGGGCGCTCGTGACGGCCCGGCAGATCGCGATGTACCTGTGCCGCGAGCTGACGGACCTGTCGCTGCCGAAGATCGGCGCGCTGTTCGGCGGCCGCGACCACACGACGGTGATGCACGCCGACCGCAAGATCCGCAATCTGATGGCCGAGCGGCGCTCCATCTACAACCAGGTCACCGAGCTGACCAACCGCATCAAGAACGGCTGACCGAGCCGCAGTCACGGCGTCAGGGCGCCCCGGGGGACGGATCCCCGGGGCGCCCTTCGTCGTCCCGCCGCCACCCGCTGTTCGAATACGTGCCGGGTTACGGCCGCTCTCCACAGATTCGGTGAGTTTCTGCCGTCCACATCCTGGGGACCGGGAAGTTGTCCAGATAATTTCCACAGCCGCCCCGGTTGAAAGACCATCAGACCAGGTCAGGTGGTTGTGGATTGGTGGACGAAGGATCTCCACAGACTGTGGACAGCGCGGTGATCCACAACCTGTGCACCGAGTTGTCCACCACCAACCCACAGGTTGAGCCGGGTTGTCCCCAGCGATCGCGGTCTTCTCCACATCTCTGTCCACTGTTCGGCAACGCGACGCGCCTCGTCACCGGGTCGAGTGAAAGGCGTCACACCAAGGTGCCGGGTTGGCCTGTGGGAAAGGTGGGTAAAGCTGGGGACAGCGCTGGGGAGAAGTCGCCTCTCCCTGTGCACGGGGTGTGCAGAACTTTCCGTTCTCCACAGCGGGCCCCGGTTGTCCACCGCCGTCGCCCACAGGGCCAGTGGACAAAATTTCCGCTCTGAGCTGGGAAAACGTAGTTATCCACGGTATCCACAGCCCCTACTACTACTCCCGACCAGTAAGAGCGAAGAATCCGTTTCGAAGTGGGTCCTGTGCACAACTCGCTCTTCGGCGCCCGGCTGCCCCTCGTCACGACTTGACCCCGAGAGGCACCTACTGTCAGTGCGGTGCGTCAGACTGTTCCCCGGTGGCCTTCCCCTCGCCGGGGACGACGACACCGAGACAGACGACGAAGCCAGGCAGGGCGAGAAGCGCCGGCAACAGCAGGAGGCGGCAACAGTGAAGATCCGGGTGGAACGCGACGTACTCGCGGAGGCAGTGGCCTGGGCGGCACGCAGCCTTCCGGCCCGTCCGCCGGCGCCTGTCCTCGCCGGCCTGCTGCTGAAGGCGGAGGACGGCCAGCTGAGCCTGTCCAGCTTCGACTACGAGGTCTCCGCCCGGGTCTCGGTCGAGGCGGAGGTCGAGGAGGAGGGCACGGTCCTCGTCTCCGGCCGGCTGCTCGCCGACATCTCCCGCGCCCTCCCCAACCGCCCGGTGGAGATTTCCACAGACGGTGTACGGGCGACGGTGGTCTGCGGCTCCTCGCGATTCACACTCCACACCCTGCCTGTGGAGGAGTACCCGGCACTGCCGCAGATGCCGAACGCCACGGGCACCGTCCCCGGCGAGGTCTTCGCCGCCGCGGCCTCCCAGGTCGCCATCGCGGCCGGCCGTGACGACACGCTGCCCGTCCTCACCGGTGTGCGCATCGAGATCGAGGGCGACCGGGTCACGCTCGCCTCCACCGACCGGTACCGCTTCGCGGTCCGCGAGTTCCTGTGGAAGCCGGAGAACCCGGACGCCTCCGCGGTCGCCCTGGTGCCCGCCAAGACGCTCCTGGACACCGCCAAGGCGCTCACCAGCGGCGACAGCGTCACGCTGGCGCTGTCCGGCTCGGGTGCGGGCGAGGGCCTGATCGGCTTCGAGGGCGCGGGGCGACGCACCACGACCCGCCTGCTGGAGGGCGACCTCCCGAAGTACCGCACGCTGTTCCCGACGGAGTTCAACAGCGTCGCCGTGATCGAGACCGCGCCGTTCGTCGAGGCGGTCAAGCGCGTGGCCCTGGTCGCGGAGCGGAACACCCCGGTGCGGCTCAGCTTCGAGCAGGGCGTGCTGATCCTGGAGGCCGGCTCCAGCGACGACGCACAGGCTGTGGAAAGGGTCGACGCCCAGCTGGAGGGCGACGACATCTCCATCGCCTTCAACCCGACGTTCCTGCTGGACGGCCTGAGCGCCATCGACTCGCCGGTGGCCCAGCTGTCCTTCACGACGTCCACCAAGCCCGCGCTGCTCAGCGGCAAGCCGGCGCTGGACGCCGAGGCGGACGAGGCCTACAAGTACCTGATCATGCCGGTGCGGCTCAGCGGCTGACGCCGGGCGCGCGACGGTCCCGGTGATCCACAGGCCTCCGGGTCCTGTGGATCACGGGGCGGGCGAAGCCGCAGGTGAGGGCGTACGTTTGAGCGCCTGTGCCCACAGCTGTGCGCGAGAGTCCGGGTTTAGGCTCGGACACGGGTACGAGAGTGCCTCACGCCACGTCGCAAACCAGTCGCACTTAAGGAACACAACTGATGGAGCTCGGTCTCGTCGGCCTCGGCAAGATGGGCGGCAACATGCGCGAGCGGATCCGCCGCGCAGGCCACACCGTCATCGGATACGACCGCAACGCGGATCTCGCCGATGTCCACAGCCTGGAGGAGCTTGTGGGCAAGCTCCCCGGCCCGCGGGTGGTGTGGGTGATGGTCCCCGCCGGGGCGCCCACCCAGTCGACCATCGACGAGCTGGCCGAGCTCCTGGAGCCGGGCGACGTCGTCGTGGACGGCGGGAACTCGCGCTGGACCGACGACGAGAAGCACGCCGGTGAGCTGGCCGCCAAGGGCATAGGTTTCGTCGACTGCGGCGTCTCCGGCGGTGTCTGGGGCCTGGAGAACGGCTACGCGCTGATGTACGGCGGCGACGCGGAGAACGTCGCCAAGGTGCAGCCGTTCTTCGACGCGCTCAAGCCGGAGGGCGACTTCGGCGCGGTGCACGCGGGCAAGGTCGGCGCGGGCCACTTCGCGAAGATGGTCCACAACGGCATCGAGTACGCCATGATGCAGGCCTACGCCGAGGGCTGGGAGCTGCTGGAGAAGGTCGACTCGGTGACCGACGTCCGGGAGGTCTTCCGCTCCTGGCAGGAGGGCACCGTCATCCGCTCCTGGCTCCTCGACCTCGCGGTCAACGCCCTCGACGAGGACGAGCACCTGGACGGGCTCAAGGGTTATGCACAGGACTCCGGCGAGGGCCGCTGGACTGTGGAAGCCGCCATCGACAACGCCGTGCCGCTGCCCGCGATCACGGCCTCCCTCTTCGCGCGGTTCGCCTCGCGACAGGAGGACTCCCCGCAGATGAAGATGATCGCGGCGCTGCGGAACCAGTTCGGCGGCCACGCGGTCGAGAAGAAGTAATCCACAGATCCACAGGCCACGAGGCCGGGATCCACAACGCCGCGGGAGGTCGGCGACCGACCATGCACGTCACGCATCTGTCGCTGGCCGACTTCCGCTCGTACACCCGGGCCGAGGTCCCGCTCGACCCGGGTGTCACGGCCTTCGTCGGCCCCAACGGACAGGGCAAGACGAACCTCGTCGAGGCCGTCGGCTACCTGGCCACCCTGGGCAGCCACCGCGTCTCCTCCGACGCCCCGCTCGTCCGTATGGGCGCCGACCGCGCGGTCGTCCGGGCGCAGGTCCGCCAGGGCGACCGGCAGCAGCTGGTCGAGCTGGAGCTGAACCCGGGCAAGGCCAACCGCGCCCGCATCAACCGGTCGTCGCAGGTCAGACCGCGTGACGTGCTCGGCATCGTGCGTACCGTGCTGTTCGCGCCGGAGGACCTCGCCCTGGTCAAGGGCGACCCCGGCGAGCGGCGCCGCTTCCTCGACGAGCTGATCACCGCCCGCTCCCCGCGCATGGCCGCCGTCCGCTCCGACTACGACCGGGTCCTCAAGCAGCGCAACACCCTGCTGAAGTCGACCGCGCTGGCCCGCCGCCACGGGGGCCGGGCGATGGACCTGTCCACCCTCGACGTGTGGGACCAGCACCTCGCGCGGGCCGGTGCCGAACTGCTGGCCCACCGTCTGGACCTGATCGCGGCGCTCCAGCCGCTCGCCGACAAGGCGTACGAGCAGCTGGCGCCGGGCGGCGGACCCGTCGCCCTGGAGTACAAGCCGTCGTCGCCCGGTGACGCCCACACGCGCGAGGCCCTGTACGAGCAGGTGATGGCCGCGCTGGCGGACGCCCGCAAGCAGGAGATCGAACGGGGCGTGACCCTCGTCGGTCCCCATCGGGACGATATGAATCTCAAACTCGGTCAGCTGCCGGCCAAGGGATACGCCTCCCACGGCGAGTCCTGGTCCTACGCGCTGGCGCTGCGACTCGCGTCGTACGACCTGCTGCGGGCCGAGGGCAACGAGCCGGTGCTGATCCTCGACGACGTCTTCGCCGAGCTGGACACCCGCCGCCGTGAGCGGCTGGCCGAACTGGTCGCGCCCGGTGAGCAGGTCCTGGTGACCGCCGCGGTCGACGACGACGTACCGCACGTGCTGACGGGCGCCCGGTACGCGGTGGCCGACGGGGCGGTGGAGCGCGTATGAGCGGCGACGGGCAGGCGCCCGGGGAGCGGCCCTCCGGAGTCGACCTCGCGCGCGTGGCGCTGCGGGCGGCCAAGGAGGCGGCACGCGCGCGTGGGGACGCCGCGCAGCAGAAGAAGCAGGCACGGCGCGGCGGACTGCGCTCCGGCGCGCGAGCCGACGGCCGTGACCCCATGGCGTTGGGCGCGGCGATCAACCGGCTGATCAGCGAGCGCGGCTGGGAGGCCCCCGCCGCGGTGGGCGGCGTGATGGGCCGCTGGCCGCAGATCGTGGGCGAGGACGTGGCCAAGCACTGCGTCCCGGAGAGGTACGACGAGGACGAGCGGGTCCTGATCGTGCGCTGCGACTCCACGGCCTGGGCGACGAACCTGCGTCTCCTCGCGCCGACGCTGGTCGCGCGCCTCAACGAGGACCTCGGTCATGGCGCGGTCAAGCAGATCAAGGTGTTCGGGCCGAGCGGTCCCGTCCGCCGTTACGGATCTCTGCGCGCCCCCGGCAGCACCGGTCCCGGCGACACCTACGGCTGACCGGCGGGCCCGCCTGCCAAAAGGTGACCGACATCACTTCTGAGGGGTCGGTGGACCCGTCGTACCCGCATTCGCGCGACCGCGGGCCACTCCGCACCCCCAGAACGGACACAGTTGCGAATATCGACCTGACCGCGGAGTAGCGAAGGGTTGACACCCGGAAGCGCTGAGTGCCGCTGTGAGCCTCTTGGAGCCCCCTTCCGCATATCGGTACCCGGAAGAGGATGGTTCAGGGCGGCACATGCGGACTCAGGTACCGGCAAACCCCCATCACTGTCGGCGCTACCGGTAGACTGGAACGTAATCCCGCCCCAATCGTGGGGACCGCCCGGGAAAAGCTGAGCAACGCTGATCAGGGCTTACCAACGCAACATGCCGCAGCCGCTCCGGCAACCCGCCGACGAGCCCGGCTCGTGCTGTGCCAGAAAGGGCGCTTCGTGGCCGATTCCGGCAACCCCAACGAGAACATCCCGTCCACCGACACCGGCGTGACCGGCGCGGCCAAGACCCCCAACGGGGAGGTGACGGCCTCGTACGACGCCAGCGCCATCACCGTGCTCGAAGGGCTGGACGCGGTCCGCAAGCGACCCGGTATGTACATCGGCTCGACCGGTGAGCGCGGACTGCACCACCTCGTGTACGAGGTCGTCGACAACGCGGTCGACGAGGCGCTGGCCGGCCACGCGGACACGATCGACGTCACGATCCTGCCCGACGGCGGTGTGCGCGTGATCGACAACGGTCGCGGCATCCCGGTGGACATCCACCCGGTCGAGAAGAAGCCCGCCGTCGAGATCGTGCTGACCGTGCTGCACGCCGGCGGCAAGTTCGGCGGTGGCGGCTACGCCGTCTCCGGCGGTCTGCACGGTGTCGGCGTCTCCGTGGTCAACGCCCTGTCGAACAAGATCTCCGTCGAGATCAAGCGCGACGGCTTCCGCTGGACGCAGGACTACAAGCTGGGCGTCCCGACGGCTCCCCTGGCCAAGCACGAAGAGACCGACGACACCGGCACCTCGGTGACCTTCTGGGCCGACCCCGACATCTTCGAGACCACCGACTACTCCTTCGAGACGCTCTCGCGGCGCTTCCAGGAGATGGCGTTCCTCAACAAGGGTTTGACGATCAAACTCACCGATGAGCGCGAGTCGGCCAAGGCGACGGCCGGCGCGGACGAGGCGGGCGCGGACGAGAAGCAGGAGCCCAAGACCGTCACGTACCACTACGAGGGCGGCATCGTCGACTTCGTGAAGTACCTCAACTCCCGCAAGGGAGACGTGGTGCACCCCACCGTCATCGACCTTGAGGCCGAGGACCGGGACAAGAGCCTGTCCCTCGAGGTCGCGATGCAGTGGAACATCGGCTACACGGAGGGCGTGTACTCGTTCGCCAACATCATCCACACCCACGAGGGCGGTACGCACGAAGAGGGCTTCCGCGCCGCGCTGACCAACTTGATCAACAAGTACGCGCGCGACAAGAAGCTGCTGCGTGAGAAGGACGACAACCTCACGGGTGACGACATTCGCGAGGGCCTGACGGCGATCATCTCGGTCAAGCTCAGCGAGCCCCAGTTCGAGGGCCAGACCAAGACCAAGCTGGGCAACACGGAGGCGAAGACCTTCGTCCAGAAGGCGGTCTACGAGCACCTCAACGACTGGCTGGACCGCAACCCGAACGAGGCCGCGGAGATCGTCCGCAAGGGCATCCAGGCGGCCACCGCGCGCGTGGCGGCCCGCAAGGCCCGCGACCTGACCCGCCGCAAGGGCCTGCTGGAGAGCGCCTCGCTGCCGGGCAAGCTGTCCGACTGCCAGTCGAACGACCCCATCAAGTGCGAGATCTTCATCGTCGAGGGTGACTCCGCCGGCGGTTCCGCCAAGTCCGGCCGCAACCCGGAGTACCAGGCGATCCTGCCCATCCGAGGCAAGATCCTCAACGTCGAGAAGGCGCGGATCGACAAGATCCTGCAGAACCAGGAGATCCAGGCGCTGATCTCCGCCTTCGGTACCGGGGTCCACGAGGACTTCGACATCGAGAAGCTCCGGTATCACAAGATCATCCTCATGGCCGACGCCGACGTCGACGGCCAGCACATCAACACGCTGCTGCTGACCTTCCTGTTCCGGTTCATGCGGCCGCTGGTCGAGGCGGGCCACGTGTTCCTGTCCCGCCCCCCGCTGTACAAGATCAAGTGGGGCCGCGAGGACATCGAGTACGCCTACTCCGACCGCGAGCGCGACGCGCTGCTGGAGATGGGCCGCCAGCGCGGCAAGCGCATCAGGGAGGACTCGATCCAGCGCTTCAAGGGCCTCGGCGAGATGAACGCCGAGGAGCTGCGCATCACCACGATGGACCAGGAGCACCGGGTCCTCGGCCAGGTCACCCTCGACGACGCCGCCCAGGCCGACGAGCTGTTCTCGGTCCTCATGGGTGAGGACGTGGAGGCGCGCCGCCAGTTCATCCAGCGCAACGCCAAGGACGTCCGCTTCCTCGACATCTGAGTCGGTCTCAGCTGACCGCATCAGGAAGGATCTTCACCAGCAATGGCCGACGAGAACACTCCTGTCACGCCTGAGGACGAGGGCCAGACCCTCCGCGTCGAGCCCGTCGGGCTCGAAACGGAGATGCAGCGCTCCTACCTCGACTACGCGATGTCCGTCATCGTCTCCCGAGCGCTGCCGGACGTCCGGGACGGCCTCAAGCCCGTCCACCGCCGTGTGCTGTACGCGATGTACGACGGCGGCTACCGCCCCGAGCGCGGCTTCTACAAGTGCGCCCGTGTGGTCGGCGACGTCATGGGCAACTACCACCCGCACGGCGACTCCTCGATCTACGACGCGCTGGTCCGTCTCGCCCAGCCGTGGGCGATGCGCATGCCGCTCGTCGACTCCAACGGCAACTTCGGCTCGCCGGGCAACGACCCGGCGGCGGCCATGCGCTACACCGAGTGCAAGATGGCGCCGCTGTCGATGGAGATGGTCCGCGACATCGACGAGGAGACCGTCGACTTCACGGACAACTACGACGGCCGCTCCCAGGAGCCGACCGTCCTGCCGTCCCGCTTCCCGAACCTGCTGATCAACGGTTCGGCCGGTATCGCGGTCGGCATGGCGACCAACATCCCGTCGCACAACCTGCGCGAGGTCGCGTCCGGCGCCCAGTGGTACCTGGAGCACCCGGACGCCTCGCACGAGGAGCTGCTCGACGCGCTGATCGAGCGCATCAAGGGCCCCGACTTCCCGACCGGCGCCCTCGTCGTGGGCCGCAAGGGCATCGAGGAGGCGTACCGCACCGGCCGCGGGTCCATCACCATGCGCGCGGTCGTCGAGGTCGAGGAGATCCAGAACCGCCAGTGCCTGGTGGTCACCGAGCTGCCCTACCAGGTCAACCCGGACAACCTCGCCCAGAAGATCGCCGACCTGGTGAAGGACGGCAAGATCGGCGGCATCGCGGACGTCCGCGACGAGACCTCGTCGCGCACCGGCCAGCGCCTGGTGATCGTCCTCAAGCGGGACGCGGTCGCCAAGGTCGTCCTGAACAACCTGTACAAGCACACCGACCTCCAGACCAACTTCGGCGCGAACATGCTGGCGCTGGTCGACGGCGTGCCGCGCACGCTGTCCCTGGACGCGTTCATCCGCCACTGGGTGACGCACCAGATCGAGGTCGTCGTCCGCCGTACGCGCTTCCGGCTGCGCAAGGCCGAGGAGCGCGCACACATCCTGCGTGGCCTGCTGAAGGCCCTGGACGCCATCGACGAGGTCATCGCGCTCATCCGGCGCAGCGACACCGTCGAGATCGCGCGCGTGGGCCTGATGGCGCTCCTGGAGATCGACGAGATCCAGGCCAACGCGATCCTGGAGATGCAGCTGCGCCGGCTGGCCGCTCTGGAGCGCCAGAAGATCGTCCAGGAGCACGACGAGCTCCAGGCGAAGATCAACGAGTACAACCAGATCCTCGCCTCGCCGGTCCGCCAGCGCGGCATCGTCAGCGAGGAGCTGGCCGCGATCGTCGAGAAGTACGGCGACGACCGCAAGACCCAGCTGATCCCCTACGACGGTGACATGTCCATCGAGGACCTCATCGCCGAGGAGGACATCGTCGTCACCGTCACGCGCGGCGGCTACGTCAAGCGCACCAAGGCGGACGACTACCGGGCCCAGAAGCGCGGCGGCAAGGGGGTGCGCGGCACGAAGCTGAAGGAGGACGACATCGTCGACCACTTCTTCGTGTCGACGACGCACCACTGGCTGCTGTTCTTCACGAACAAGGGCCGCGTCTACCGGGCCAAGGCGTACGAGCTGCCGGACGCCGGGCGGGACGCGCGCGGCCAGCACGTCGCCAACCTGCTGGCCTTCCAGCCGGACGAGTCGATCGCCGAGATCCTCGCCATCCGCGACTACGAGGCGGTTCCGTACCTGGTCCTGGCCACGAAGGGCGGCCTGGTCAAGAAGACGCCTCTGAAGGATTACGATTCGCCTCGTTCCGGCGGTGTGATCGCGATCAATCTTCGCGAGCGTGAGGACGGATCCGATGACGAACTGATCGGAGCCGAACTCGTCTCGTCCGACGACGATCTTCTGCTGATCAGCAAGAAGGCGCAGTCGATCAGGTTCACCGCGACGGACGAAACACTGCGGCCCATGGGACGTGCGACATCGGGTGTGAAGGGCATGAGTTTCCGTGAGGGAGACGAACTGCTCTCGATGAATGTTGTTCGACCCGGTACGTTCGTGTTCACTGCCACAGACGGCGGGTACGCGAAGCGGACCGCTGTCGACGAGTACCGCGTCCAAGGTCGCGGCGGCCTCGGCATCAAGGCTGCCAAGATCGTCGAGGACCGCGGGTCGCTCGTCGGCGCGCTGGTGGTCGAGGAGACCGACGAGATCCTCGCCATCACGCTGTCCGGCGGTGTGATTCGCACGCGAGTCAACGAGGTCAGGGAGACGGGCCGTGACACCATGGGCGTCCAACTGATCAATCTGGGCAAGCGCGATGCCGTGGTCGGTATCGCTCGTAACGCCGAGGCGGGACGCGAGGCGGAGGCGGTCGACGGCGACATCGCCGCCGACGAGTCCGCCGAGGGTGTCCCCGACGGCACGGAAGAGGGCGAGACGCCCTCGGCCGAGTAGCACGAGGAGTGAGTCAGCGTGAGCGGAGCCACGGGCGCCGGATCGGCCGGCATTCCGGCCGGTACCCCGACCGGACCGGCGACGGACGGCGGCGGTCGTGGCTCCGCCGCGCAGGCGACGGATCCGCAGACGACCAATCTGCAAGCGATCAAAAAGCCCCATGCGACCGACTCGCGCTCGCCCGACACTCATGGATCCCAGGGGGGAACTGTGACGGACACCCGAGGCCCGCAGACCCAGCAGTACGCGGCTGGGGCGGGCCCGGCCGCTCAGGGCGCCCAGGCGCAGACGGCCGCGCCGCAGCAGACGGCGTCCCCGCTTCCCGGGGAGCGCCAGCCGCAGCAGGCCGGCGGCCCCTACCACCCGCCGCAGGCCTACCCGGCCGCGGCCGGTGCGCCGGCGGCGGCGGGTGCCGCCGTACGGCGGCCGCGCACCGGAGCCCGCACCACGCCCAGGGTGCGCAAGGCCCGGCTGCGGGTGTCCAAGGCCGACCCGTGGTCCGTGATGAAGGTCAGCTTCCTGCTCTCCATCGCGCTCGGGATCTGCACGATCGTGGCCTCCGCCGTGCTGTGGATGGTCATGGACGCGATGGGCGTGTTCTCCACGGTCGGCGGCACCATCTCGGAGGCGACGGGCTCGAACGAGTCCAACGGCTTCGATCTCCAGGCGTTCCTGTCGCTGCCCAACGTCCTGATGTTCACCACGATCATCGCGGTCATCGACGTCGTCCTGGCGACGGCCCTGGCGACGCTCGGCGCGTTCATCTACAACCTCTCCGCGGGCTTCGTCGGCGGAGTGGAGCTGACGCTGGCCGAGGACGAGTGAGGACGGTACCGGCACCTCGGTGAGCGGTACCGCCGCTTCGGTGACGGGTACTGCCGCTCCGGTGGCCCGGGCGCTTCAAACCCCGTCCGACTATCGATTTTGGGACTGCCCCGGTCGTGCGCTAATCTTCAGGAGTCAGCGCGCGGGACGAACACCGCAGAGCGCGGCGGGGCTATAGCTCAGTTGGTTAGAGCGCATCCCTGATAAGGATGAGGCCACAGGTTCAAATCCTGTTAGCCCCACCAGTGTCGAAGACCCCCAGCCCATCAGGGCTGGGGGTCTTCGCCGTCTACGGGTGACACCAGCCGATGAGGCGCGATGACTGATCCTGCTGGACCCGGCAGCCGTGACCCCTACGACGATCCTTACGAACGCGGGAAGTTGGACGGGGCGTACTGCGGCTGGGTTTTCCTGGGCGGGTTCGTGATCGTGCTGATCGGGTTGCTCGTGACGATCTTGTCGTTCGCTTCGGATGGTCCGAACCCGTAGTCGGCCTTGTCCGGCCTTGTCCGACCTCGTCCGATCATGGTCGGGACCGGCGCGACGGCGTGGCACCTCAACCGATGAGTGGATCTTCTGGCAGGGCGGCGGGGGCCAGGGCGGCGAGGGCGGGCCGGCGAGGGCAGGAGCGGCTTCCTCCCGCGTGACCGAGAGGCGCTGGTGCCCGGCCTCGGCGGGCCGGCGCTGCGGCTTTCAGGCGAGTGGGGACGCTGCGGCTTCCTGGCGAGCGGTGGCGCTGCGGCCGGGCGTCCCAGGGGTGAAGGGAGCGGAGCGGTGTGATCCTCTGCCGCGATCCTCTGCGGATGGGGAAGGCTGTGGAACGTGTGAAGGCCCGGCCACTGGTACCAGTGGCCGGGCCTCGTTGTGAGGTGGCGTACGCAAGTTCGCCGTGATGATGACAGGGGTGACCGAGGCGCGGGGGCCCGAAGTCATGGGACCCGGAGCGCTGTGGCCTGAAGTGAAAGGGCCTGCGGACAAAAGTTCTGAAGGGTGCGGGTCCGGAGCGGAAGGGCCTGGAACGTACGGCCCTGCACTCGAAGGACCTGCTGGGTGAAACGGAGGGGCAGATGAAGCGGGGTGAGGCGATCCGTGCCTGTCAGCGGCGCTGGAGTGGCAGTGTGAGGGCCTCTTCCCAGACCGATGTCCGGGAGTCGCAGTCGGTGCGGGCCGGATCAGCCGCGGTGCCGGACGCTTCCGCCTGAGTGAGTGGGCGGTGGCGGCAACTCGGCGACTTGCCGTGGGCCTCGGCCCGGATCCGTTGCTTCATCGTGGGGGGCAGCAGCCTGGCTTTGGACCAAGGACTGAGAGACACCGCCTGGGCCGGAGCCTGCGCGGTGCTGTTGCTGACCGACTCGGTCTGCGGTACAGCGGTCGCGGTGGCCGCGGTGGCGGAAGTCGTGGTGAAGCCGAGCGCCGCGAACAGCGCGAGGAAGGCGGTGACTACGACATTCCACAGCTTCATGACCTTGTTCCTGGTCATGGCCCCTCACTTTCGGGTTGGGCGATTTGCGTACTGTCCTCATGATGTGTATGGGGGCCGCGAAGTGGTGGACCTACACACGTGGCGCGTCGATCTTCAGATCAACACCACTCGGATGGCTGTAAGAGCGGCGAAAAGCACTGAACGAGGGAGAAGCACGGAGGAAGAGGGGCAAATCTCACCCTGTGTAGGGGTGTGATCACTCTCGGATCTGAAGGCCGTCGTCCGCCGCGAAAGGGCTGTCCCGGCGGGAAGTTGGGGCCCGGCGCAGGTCACCGATCGATATCGGGCGGTGTGTATAGTCGGGCGCCAGAGGTCCCCTACGTCAACGAAAGACGAGGTCGCGCGGTGAAGAAGCTTCTCCTGGTCGCACTGGCCGCCATCGGCGGGCTCCTCGTGTACCGCCAGATCCAGGCGGATCGCGCCGAGCAGGATCTGTGGACGGAGGCGACCGACTCCGTGCCCACGGGTTCGTGAGAATCGACATCACATACTGAACAGACCCCGGCCGCCTGCGCGGTCGGGGTTTTGCGTGTCCGCGTCCGGTTGACGGGACGCCCGCGGTCCGGGGGGTTTCGGACGCCTGTCGGGATCACCCCGTCGTCACGTGGACTTGCGGAGCAGGATGGGCCAGGGTACGGACGGTTCGACGATCGGCACTTGCGGGGGTGGCGCGTGATGGGGCGGCGTACGACAGGGTCCGGGGGGTCCGGGGCTTCCCCGGCGTCCGTGGCAGCGCCTCGCGGCCGTTTTCCGGCAGTACGCGTGCGTGTTGCGCTGGCCGCGGCGGCGATGGGTACGACGGCCGCCCTGACCGCCCCCTCGGCGACGGCCGCCGGGACGGCGGACGGCCCCGGCTACGCCTTCGACGACAACGTCCGCTCCGTCCCGGCCGCGACGAGCGAGGCGGGCGCCGCACTCCTGGAACCGGGCAGGACGTACCGGAGCACCCTCCCGGCCGGTGCCGAGGCTCATTACCGGCTCGTCCTCGACGCCGACTCCAACACCTATGTCTCCGTCACCGCGGTGCCCGCCCCGGACGCCGAGGTCACCGCCGTGGAGGGGATCAAGGTGACGGTGCGGGACGCGGAGGGCAGCACCTGCTCCTCCGACTCGACGACCTTCGGCGCCGGTCGCAGCCCGCACCCCGTCGCCGCGTGGGGCGCGCGCGAGGCCGGTGGCAGCCGATGCCAGGACGCGGGCACGTACTACGTGGTCGTGGAGCGGGCCGGTACGCGCGACTCCGTGTCCGGCGACTGGGACCTGGAGCTGGCCGCGGTCGAGGAACCGGACCTGACGGGGCCCGCCGCCACGAAGGCGCCGCAGTCCTGGAACTCCGCGACCCCCGAGCCACCCGCCGACGAGCCCGTAGGGCGGTCGGGCGGGGCCGGTTTCAGCACCGCGGCGGCCGTGCGGCAGGGCGTCTGGGGCACCGACATCCAGCCCGGTCAGACCCTGTTCTACGAGGTCCCGGTCGACTGGGGACAGCAGCTGTACGCCACCGCCGAGCTCGGCCGTGCGGACGAGGGCGCCGGTTATGTGGTCGGCGCGCTCGACCTGTCCCTCTACAACCCCGTGCGCGGCCCGGTCGAGGACGCCGGCGTCGGCTACGACGGGAAGCCGCGCTCGGCCGCGCTCGATCCGCTGCCGCCGGTCGCGCACGTCAACCGCCACTCCTTCACCCGGCGGGTGGCCGGCATGCGCTTCGCCGGCTCGTACTACCTGGTGGTCCACCTCTCGGCGGACGTGGCCGAGGAATTCGGCGAGGGGCCCTTCGGGCTGACGCTGCGCGTCGCCGTGACGGGAACGCCGCAGGAAGGGCCCGACTACGCCGGGCAGCCCGTGCCGGAGGACCTCTTCGAGGTCGCAGGCGGGGCTCCGGGCGGGGGTCCGGGCGGTTCGGGCCCCGGCGGCGCGGCGGGCGGCGACACCGCGATGACGGCGCTTGCGGTGGGCGGGATCGGCGCCGGCACCGTGATCCTGGTCGGGCTCGGGGTGTGGACGGCGGCGGCACGACGGAGGGGCGGACTCGTTCGCTAGCCAGGGGTGGCGGATGCGGGTGGACGCGGGCTCGGCCAGTCGCGGTGCCCGCGGGCGTGGTCATCCGGCGGGTGGCCGTGGGTGCCCGCGGGTTGCCGGGGACGGTCAGATGCGGGTCAACGCCCAGAAACCCACGGCGTAGCAGGCCAGGGCCAGCAGGAGCAGTGGGAACGCCACCTTGGCGGGGGGACCCGGCCGGTGGCGGCGGCCGGCACGGCGGCGGCCGGCACGGCGGCGGCCGGAGCGATTGCCCTCGGGGCGATGACCTGCGGAATGCCGGTCGGCGGGGCGGCGGTCGCCGGGCTCATCGGCCGGGCGGTGCGAAATCGGTGGTGCGGTGGGGGGAACCTGCCGGTCCTGAGCGGTGTACGAAGCAGTAGAGGTGTCCGCGCCGCGGGGCATCGCCCGGGGCGGCAGCGGCGCCGGATACGGCGGTGCGTGCGGCTGGGGGGAGGGCAGTACATGCGTGGTGTCGTGGGGGGAGACGAGGAACGGTCGCTGCGGATGCGGCGATGGTGCGCCCTGGTGCTCCGCTGCGGGCGGCTGGGCCTGCGGCTGCGGCTGATGGGGCTGCTGTGGCTGTCGGGGGTCAGCGGTCGGCTGCCCAGCGGAGGTGTCCGTTGGCTGGGGCGGCGGCAGGTGGAAGCTGCCCGTCTCCGACATGGCGGCCGGTTGCGCCGGATCGGGAGAGGGCGACCGTTCGGGGTGCCGGGCAGGGGTGGGGGACTCGGCCGGGAGGGACTGCGCGCCGTGTGGGGCGGGGGGCGCAGCGTGTGGGGCGTTGCTCGGGGGAGTCAGGTGCCCGTGACGTGGATCCGGGGTCCCGACGGGCGTGTGAGGCCCGGACCGCACGGATCCCGTGCCGGGCCACAAGGAAGAGGAAGCGGCCGGGTCCTCGGCACCCGTGGGGGTCGCCTCACCGATGGCGCCCGGCTGGACTGTCTCACCGCCGGTGCCCGTCCCCGAGTACGGCCGCACTCCGGTCGCCGAGGTGAGCGGCCCCTCGGGAGCGAACCCCGTTGGCAACGGTCCGAGTTGGTCGAAGATCTCGATCTGCTCGTCGTCGGGACCGGGCGTGGCCAGGAGCTCGGCAGCCGAGGCCAGCGCCTTGCGTGCCCCCGTGGCCGTGCGGAAGCGGGCCTGCGGATCCGGCTGGAGCAAGGCGGCCACGACCTGCCACAACGGCTCCGGAATGCCGGCGGGCGCACGTGGAGTCCCGTGCGCGGCGAAGTATTCGACGAGCACCTTGGCGTCGGGCTTGGCCCCCTCCAGCAGATACAGCGCGACCAGCCCCACGGCGAACAGATCCGACGGGAAGTCCGGCTCGGCGCCCATCATTTGCTCGGGTGCGAGATACCCGGGCGTTCCGACCACGAGATTGGTCTCGGTCAGGCGCGGCTCACCGAGCCGCATCGCGATGCCGAAATCGGACAGGCGCAGCTTTGGGCGGCCCGTGCCGGTGGCCTCCAGCAGTACGTTGGCGGGCTTGATGTCCCGGTGCACGACCTCCTCCGCGTGCACGGCGGCCAGCCCCGACAGGAGCTGGTCCAGCAGGGTGCACACGAAGGGCGCGGGCAGCGGGCCGTAGTCCCCGACGAGATGGACCAGCGAACCGCCGGCGACCAGATCCATGGTGAACAGGACCTTGTCGTCGTCGGCGGCCCAGCTGGCGGGCGCCAGCACATGGGGATGATCGATGCGCAGTGCCTGCTCACGGACGAAGCGGAGCAGCGAGTGCGCGTCGCTCTGCTGGAGGACCTTGGCGGCCACGTAGCGGCGTCGACGGTGGTCCCAGGCGCGCCAGACGGCACCGACTCCACCGCGCCCGATCGGGTCGACCAGTTCGTACCGTCCGGCGAAGACCTCACCCATCGCTGCGCGCCGCTCCTCCCCCTGCGATCCCGGCTTCCCCTTGCCTGCCCCTCGGTGAGGGGCACGACTCCTCGGGCGACCTTCACGCGCGCCGGTCCGGTTGCCGCGACCCCCTGCGGCGACCGGACCGCGCGATCAGTTCTGGTGCGACTGGTAGTGCGCGACGGCGTCGGAGGTGCGGCCCGCGCCGTACACCCGGAGGAACTCTGCCAGTTCCGGATGGCTCGGTGCGAGGGTGTCCGCGGCATCGATGATGTCTCCCGCGGCCGCCACCGAGCGCAGCAGCGACTGGATCTCGCGGACCACCCGCTTGACCGTGGGCGCTCCCGAATTCGTCGGGGACTGCGTGCTGTTGCTGAGTACGGAGCCCCCCTGCGACTTCTTGATCTCCTCCATGCGTTCGGTGGCCTCGGCGGCGCTCACGCTGCCGTCGGCCACCTGCGCGGCCAGGTCCTGCAGCAACTGCACCCGCTGCACCACGGCAGGGTTGCCGATCTTCGCCCGCTGACCGCTCATCAGCTGGGACAGCATCGGTGCGGACAGTCCCAGCACCCCTGCGAGCCGAGCCTGGTTGAGTCCAAGATCGTCGATAAGCTTACGGAAGAGCGCCCCCAGCGGCTCTCCGTACCAGTTCCGCTGCAGTTCCCGCGCTCTCGCGGTCGCTTCCTGCTGTGCGGCGTCCATTGCGTCTCCCCATCGCTTCCCCAAAACCGTGGTTCGCTGTCGCGAACCACGCCGAGCATCTTACGGAGAGTGGTCGTTCACGGGGACCCCCCAATCTTTTTGCGAGATACCGGGGGTGACCCGCTACTCTGGTCTGCGGCGCCTGCCGGTGGGAGGTCTCTTCCGGCCGGACGTCTCCCTTCAAGGGGCCTTAGCTCAGTTGGTAGAGCGCTGTCTTTGCATGGCAGATGTCAGGGGTTCGACTCCCCTAGGCTCCACACCAAGAAACCCCATCTGACCTGCAGAAATGCGGGTCGGATGGGGTTTTCTCGTGTCTGGGACGTGTCTGGAACGCGGCTGGGGCTTGCCTGGGCGGCGGTCTCGTCCCGGCCGTCACGACGACGCTGTCGGCGATGCCGCGTTCCATCGGCGATGCCACGTTCCACGTGAAACAACGCCGTGGGGCGGAAGACCCTCGGTCTTCCGCCCCACAGGCCGGTAGCTCAGCCGCGGTCGTCCCGCTTGCGGGCTTCCTCCTCGGCCTCCTTGGCCTGCACCTCGGGGTCGAGAGCCGACGGGCCGGTGCCGTCCACCGACGTGAGCCGACCTGACTCGGACACCTCGGTCGCGGCGGGAGGCTCGACCAGCCAGTCGGGGTTGGCCTGCCTGTCCCACCACTTCCAGGCGGCGAACAGGCTGCCCGCGACGGCGCCGACGACGGCCAGCGCCTTCACTGCCCGGCCCGCCTTCGCCCGCCGCTCGTGCTTGCGGACCAGTTTGTGGATGTCCTCGGCCGAGACGCTGCCGCGCAGTGCTGCCAGGGCGGCAGCGCCCCTCGCCGCGGCCTCGTCCTTGACGGGCCCGGCGACGGCCACGGCCTGCTCGAACCGCGGACGGGAGTAGTCGGCGGCCTGCCGGGCAGCCAGACGGGTACGGAAAGCAGCCTCGTGGGCGGCGTGGTCGACCTTCGGCGGCACATGCGAACGGGCCTGTTCCAGGCGGGGCACGAGATACGACTCGTACTGGACGCGGGCCTGCTCGGCCGCCTGCGACATCACGGGCGCGAGCCGTACGCGCGCCTCGTGTGCGTAGTGCGTAGCCCGGTCCTTCGCCGTGTCGGCGTAGGGCGCCACCACTTCCGCGGCGTGCAGCACGCTGTCCTTCGCCGAGCCGGTCGCGGCGCGCACGCTGTCGATGCGGGTCACGGGTTTCCTCCTCCTCGGTGGCGTACGGTATTTCGACTTTCCACCCTTTTACGGATCATGCCTGTCAACACGCTGGACGGCATGCGAGGGCGGGCATCCGGGTCACGGTTGCCGTGCAATAGCGGATGAATACGTTCAACAGGAGCTTGTCGTCGACAATGCCACGGATCGTCGCTTTGTGCTTGTGTCGCGGAACGACTCGTCGGGAAATCCGCAAGCGGTACGAGAGGATTCCCCGCTCGGAGGCGCACCTCGGGCGACGCAGGGCGCGTGTCGTGCGAGGATCGTGGGGTTACGGAAAGACAACGGAAGGCAGATCGTGGCTGAGCAGCTCTACGCCACCCTGAAGACCAACCACGGCGACATCGACGTTCGGCTTTTCCCGAACCACACGCCGATCACGGTCAAGAACTTCGTCGAGCTCGCCAAGGGCGAGCGGGAGTGGACCCACCCCGCCACGGGGCAGAAGTCCACGGACAAGCTGTACGACGGCACGGTCTTCCACCGGGTCATCAGCGGCTTCATGATCCAGGGCGGTGACCCGCTGGGCAACGGCACGGGCGGCCCGGGGTACCAGTTCGCCGACGAGTTCCACCCGGACCTCCAGTTCGACAAGCCGTACCTGCTGGCCATGGCGAACGCGGGTCCGGGCACCAACGGCTCGCAGTTCTTCATCACCGTCTCCCCGACGGCGTGGCTGAACCGCAAGCACACCATTTTCGGCGAGGTCACGGACGCGGCGAGCCAGAAGGTCATCGACTCCATCGCGAGCGCCCAGACCAACCCGCGCACCGACCGCCCGCTCAGTGACGTCGTCATCGAGTCGGTCGTCGTCGAGACCCGCGAAGGCTGAGTCCGAGAGCCCACGAGGGTCGCGAGGCCCATGAGGGCCGCCCGGCCCGCGAGGGTCGAGTCCTGGATCTCCCGTAGGGAACAAAACGCCCCGCTCGTCCGTAAAGAGAGCGGGGCGTTCAGCCGGACTCGACAATGAGGGGACCTCATGGACCAGGCGCCAGGCAGCCCGCAGGGCCCGCAGGACCACGGCCCGGAGGACCAGAGCCCGCGGGGTTCCGGGGGCACGCCGGTCTGCTACCGGCACCCGGGTCGCGAGACCGGTATCCGCTGCACCCGCTGTGACCGCCCGATCTGCCCCGACTGCATGGTCAGCGCCTCGGTCGGTTTCCAGTGCCCCGAATGCGTCCGGGGCGCCGCCGGCACCGGACACGCGCCGGGCGCGTCCCGCCCCCGCACCATCGCGGGTGGCACCGTCGCGGCCGACCCGCGGCTGCTCACCAAGCTGCTCATCGTGATCAACCTCGCGGTGTTCGTCCTGGTCCGGGTCCGCCCGTCGCTGCTGGGCAGCCTCG
This sequence comes from Streptomyces cadmiisoli, assembly GCF_003261055.1. Taxonomy (NCBI): domain Bacteria; kingdom Bacillati; phylum Actinomycetota; class Actinomycetes; order Kitasatosporales; family Streptomycetaceae; genus Streptomyces; species Streptomyces cadmiisoli. Next base: position 4,579,112 of record NZ_CP030073.1, on the reverse strand, counting down.
TCCTCATCGGCGAGTGGCCGCCGGCGCCCTGGGGGTCGACGGAAGGCGTCGCGGAGGGCGAGTGGTACCGCCTGATCACCTCGATGTTCACGCACGAGGCCGTCTGGCACATCGCCTTCAACATGCTGAGCCTGTGGTGGCTCGGCGGCCCCCTCGAGGCGGCCCTCGGACGGGCTCGCTTTCTGACGCTCTACCTGGTCTCGGGCCTTGCGGGCGGCGCTCTGACCTATCTGCTGGAGGGGCCGAGCACCGCGTCCCTGGGTGCGTCCGGCGCGATCTTCGGACTCTTCGGTGCCACGGCCGTGCTCATGCGCCGGCTCAACTACGACATGCGCCCGGTCCTCGTCCTGCTGGCGATCAACCTGATCTTCACCTTCGGCTGGAGCAACATCGCCTGGCAGGCCCACATCGGTGGCCTCGTCGCCGGTCTGGTGATGGGCTACGCCATGGTCCACGCCCCGCGCGAGCGGCGGACGCTGGTCCAGTACGGCACCTGCGCGGTGGTCCTGGGCGTCGTCGTGGTGATGGTCCTGCTGCGGACGCTCCAGCTCACCTGAGCCGGGCGTCCACCTCCTGAGCAGGGGTTTTCCACAACGTGTGCCGGATCTTGTGCACGGAGTGCGGGAACAGGTGTGCCCCCTGTCACCGACCCGTGTTTCCGCAGGTCAGGCAGGGGGCGAACAGACTTTCGGTTACCAGTCGTTCCGTCACACCGGCGTCAACACCCGATGGGTTATCCACAGATCGTCGTTCTTTTTCCCCACTGTGGACAACGGCTGTGGATAACTCAGTGGATAGCCCTGGGCAGAGCTGTGTTCATCGCCCGGTGGCCCGGTCTTCGACCGGCTACTTCCACTGGGTGGAGACACCGAATCCGGCTGCGATGAAGCCGAAGCCGACCACGATGTTCCAGTTGCCCAGCGCGTCGATGGGCAGCGAACCGTCGGTGACGTAGAAGACGACGATCCAGGCCAGGCCGATGAGGAACATGGCCAGCATGACGGGTGCGACCCAGGTGCGGTTGGTCAGCTTGATCGTGGTGGCCTGCTTCGACGGCGGCGGCGTGTAGTCGGCCTTCTTGCGGATACGTGACTTCGGCACGAGGGTCTCTCCTGTCGATGCGCTGCGTGGCCGCGCAGAGAACTGGGTCGGGCTCGGGGCAGCGTACAAGGGGAAACTGAGTGCTCCCCCGGGCGTCCGTTAGCGTAGTCCTTCCGCGGCGTCGAAGGAGATAAGGGTACGTTGAGCAATTCTGCCGACTCCCCCGAGACGGGATCCAGCCCTGCCCGCAGACGGGCCTTCCGGCCCGTGCGATTGCTCACGGTGGCCGTCTTCGCCCTCGCGGGCCTCATATTCTTCACCAGCTTCAATACGGCCAAGGGCACCAATATCCGTACGGACGCGTCCCTGCTGAAGCTCTCCGACCTGATTCATGAACGCAGCCGTCAGAACGGTGAGCGGGGCGAGTCCAACGCGGCGTTGCGCGAGGACGTCGAGTCGCTGGCCGAGCGGGACGACGGCCGTACGAAGGCCGAGGACGACGAACTCGCCGCGCTGGAGAAGCGCGCGGGAACCCAGAAGCTCACCGGCGACGCGATCACGGTCACGCTGAACGACGCCCCGCCCGACGCCACCGCCAAGCTCCCCGGCTACCCCGAGCCGCAGCCCGATTACCTGGTCATCCACCAGCAGGACCTCCAGGCCGTGGTGAACGCCCTGTGGGAGGGCGGCGCCGAGGGCATCAAGGTCATGGACCAGCGGCTGATCTCCACCAGTGCCGTGCGCTGCGTCGGCAACACCCTGATCCTCCAGGGCCGCGTCTACTCGCCCCCGTACAAGATCACGGCTGTCGGTGACCCGGAGAAGCTCCAGCGGGCGCTGACGGCCTCGCCGGCGATCCAGAACTACATGGTGTACGTCAACGTCTACGGCCTGGGCTGGAAAGTCGAGGAGAACGGGGCGGTGACTCTGCCGGGCTACTCGGGCACAGTGGACCTGCACTACGCGAAGCCCGTGGAATAAGCGCCTCTCAGGAGCCGCCGGTGCGCGTGATCGTCAGGACCGTCAGCGAGCTGTGCATCACCGTCGGCACCGTGATCGTGCTGTTCGTCGTCTACGTGCTGTTCTGGACCGGCGTGCGAGCCGACACCGTCATGGACGACCAGATCGACCGGCTCCAGGAGGAGTGGGCCAAGGGGGCGGTACAGCCGCCCGCGGCCGCCGGTCCCGCCCCGGACAGTCCCCCCGAGCCCGCGCCGTACGAGAACGGCAGGCCTTTCGCGATCATGTACATCCCGCGGCTCGGTTTCACGTGGAACAAGCCCGTCCTGGAGGGCACCGGCACCGGGACCCTGAAGAAGGGCCTGGGCCACTACGCGGGCACCGCCCGGCTCGGGCAGAAGGGCAACTTCTCCGTCGCGGGCCACCGCCGTACGTACGGGGATCCCTTCAAGGACTTCCCCGAGCTGCGCAAGGGGGACGCGGTGGTGCTGACGGACGGGACCACCTGGTTCACGTACCGGATCAGCAAGGGGCCGTACAAGACCGTCCCCACGGACGTGGGCGTGATCGATCCGGTGCCCCGGAAATCCGGGTACACCCGCGCCGGCCGCTATCTCACACTGACCACCTGCGAACCCGAGTGGGGCCACAGCCACCGCCTGATCGTCTGGGCCCATCTGGATTCCACACAGCCTGTGGAGACCGGGAAACCAGCCGCCCTGCGCCGTTAGTCTGGTGCAGTACGGCGTGAGTCTGGTGCCGTGGTGCGACGGAAGGAACGGCATGTACGGCTGGATCTGGCGGCATCTGCCGGGGAACGCGTGGGTGAAGGCCGTGGTCTCGCTGGTCTTGGCCCTGGCCGTGGTCTACGTCCTGTTCCAGTACGTCTTTCCGTGGGCCGAACCGCTGCTTCCCTTCAACGATGTGACGGTGGACAACCAGTGAGCGCGCGCATTCTCGTTGTCGACAACTACGACAGCTTCGTCTTCAACCTGGTCCAGTACCTGTACCAGCTGGGCGCCGAGTGCGAGGTCCTGCGCAACGACGAGGTGTCGACGGCACACGCCCAGGACGGCTTCGACGGCGTGCTGCTGTCGCCGGGCCCCGGCGCCCCCGAACAGGCCGGTGTCTGCGTCGACATGGTCCGGCACTGCGCGGCCACCGGCGTGCCGGTCTTCGGCGTCTGCCTGGGCATGCAGTCGATGCAGGTCGCGTACGGCGGAGTCGTGGACCGCGCGCCGGAGCTGCTGCACGGCAAGACCTCGCTCGTCGAGCACGGCGGCAAGGGCGTCTTCGCCGGACTGCCCACGCCGTTCACGGCGACCCGCTACCACTCCCTGGCCGCCGAGCCGGTCACCGTCCCCGCCGAGCTGGAGGTCACCGCCCGCACCCACGACGGCATCATCATGGGCCTCAGGCACCGTGAACTGCCCGTCGAGGGTGTGCAGTTCCACCCCGAGTCGGTACTGACCGAGCACGGGCACCGGATGCTGGCCAACTGGCTGGTTGAGTGCGGCGACCGGGGCGCGGTGGCGAGATCGGCCGGGCTCGCCCCGGTGGTGGGCAGGGCCTCGGCGTGACGGGTGCGCCCGGTACGGACTGGTACGGCCCTGAGGGGTATGCCCCGTCCCGGGAGCCGTACCAGGCGCCGTACATCCCCGTCGACGAGGAGACCGTCGCGTTGCGGATACCCGATCCGCCGAACGCGACGGGGCCCCTGGACGGGTCTGTACCGGGTGCTCGCGCGCGAAGCGCCGACTCGGGCACCGGACCCACCCCCGGTGGCCGCGCGGCGCGCAGGAAGGCCGCCAAAGGGCGCCGCGGCCGCCATGGAGGCACCCACCGGGCCGCCGAAGCGGCGGAGACCGAGGCCACGGGTGCCGCCCGGCCTCCGCTGTCCCGTGTGGAGGCCCGCCGGCAGGCGCGGGCGAACAGACCGAGCCCGGCCGTCGTCGCCAGCCGGCTGATCGGTGAGGTGTTCATCACCACCGGCGTGCTGATGCTGCTGTTCGTCACGTACCAGCTGTGGTGGACGAACGTACGGGCGCAGGCGCAGGCCGGCAACGAGGCGAGCCAGCTCCAGGACGACTGGGCGAACGGCAAGCGCAACCCGGGCACCTTCGAACCGGGCCAGGGCTTCGCCCTGCTGCACATACCCAAGCTCGACGTGGTCGTGCCGATCGCGGAGGGCACCAACAGCAAGAAGGTGCTCGACCGGGGGATGGTCGGGCACTACGCCGAGGGCGCGCTGAAGACGGCGATGCCCGAGGCGAAGACCGGGAACTTCGGGCTGGCCGGCCACCGCAACACACACGGTGAACCGTTTCGGTACATCAACCGGCTCGACCCGGGCGACCCGATCGTCGTCGAGACCCAGGACACCTACTTCGTCTACACCATGGCGTCCATCCTTCCGGTGACGTCGCCGAGCAACGTGAGCGTCCTCGATCCCGTGCCCCAGGGCTCGGGCTTCGCGAAGCCCGGCCGGTACATCACGCTGACGACCTGTACACCGGAATTCACCAGCAAGTACCGAATGATCGTCTGGGGCAAGATGGTCGAGGAACGGCCGCGCAGCAAGGGCAAGCCGGATGCGCTAGTCAGCTAAGGGCAGGGGCGAAGGAACAGTGGCATCGACCACCGATCGCGAAGAGCACACCGACTCCGGCCCGGCGGCGCGCACGCCGCGGCGCCGCGGCCCCGGCCGGATCGCCATGGCGGTCAGCGTCCTCGGTGAGCTGCTGATCACCGCAGGCCTGGTACTCGGCCTGTTCGTCGTCTACTCGCTGTGGTGGACGAACGTCCTCGCGGACCGCAAGGCGGACCAGGAGGGCGACAAGGTCCGGGACCACTGGGCCACGTCGGACGAGCCCTCGGGCCCCGGCGCGCTGGACACCAAGGACGGCATCGGCTTCCTGCACGTGCCCGCCATGGACGACCACGAGATCCTGATCAAGAAGGGCACGTCCACCGGGCTGCTCAACGACGGCGTCGCCGGCTACTACACCGACCCCGTCAAGGCGACCCTGCCCACCAGCGACAAGAACGGCAACTTCTCCCTCGCCGCGCACCGCGACGGCCACGGCGCGAAGTTCCACAAGATCGACAAGCTGAGGAAGGGCGACCCGATCGTCTTCGAGACGAAGGACAAGTGGTACGTCTACAAGGTCTACTCCATCCTTCCCGAGACCTCGAAGTACAACGTCAAGGTCCTCGACCCGATCCCGAAGGAGTCCGGCCGGAAGAAGGCCGGCAAGTACATCACCCTGACCACCTGCACCCCGGTCTTCACGAGCCGGTACCGCTACGTCGTCTGGGGCGAGCTGGAGCGGGTGGAGAAGGTGGACGGCGAGCGGACGCCGCCGAAGGAACTGCGCAAGGGCTGACGGACGCCCCGGGAACGAAAGGGCCCCGCCGGGAAGTCCCGGCGGGGCCCACTCGTTCGTGGCGTCAGTGGCGGGGTCAGCCGAAGCCGTTCCCTCCGAAGAATCCTCCGCCGCCGTTGTTGTTGTTGCCGTCACCAGGGATGGTGCGCAGCGCGACCGGTGTGGCGCCGGGGTTGTCGACCTCCTGCTCACCGAGCGGGTTCTGCCCGATGACACGGGCCCCGTCGCCCTGATCGCTGCCGGGCTCGAACTGGATGTTGGTGAAGCCGGCCTGGTTCAGGATCTGCCGGGCCTCGGCCACCGTCCGTCCGATGACGGTCGGCACCTTGGTCTTCTTCTGCTGCAGCTTGCCGATCTTCAGGGTCACCGTGGAGCCCTTGTCGACCTGCGAGTTCACGCCCGGCGTGGTCTCGATGACCTTGTCGGCCTGGTTCGGATCGTCGGTCGGCTGATCGACGCAGGTGCCCGTGAGGTCGTTGCCCTCCAACTGGGCGCGAGCGGCGTCACAGGTCTGGCCGACGACGTTCGGGACGGTGGCCTTCTCCTCGGCCTTGGCGACGGTCAGGGTGATCGTGGAGCCCTTCTCGACTTCCTTGCCCTTGATCGGGTCCTGGTCGAGGACGGTGCCCGGCTCCTCGGTGGACTCCCGCGCCTCCGTCTTGACCTTGAACTCGTAGTCGTCGCCCTCGAGCTTGGACGTGGCCTGCTCCTCGGAGAGTCCGATCACGCTCGGCACCGCCACCTTGGGCGCCCCGGTCGAGACCACCACGTTGATCGCGGTGCCCTTGTCGACCGTCGTTTCCTTCCCCGGGTCCTGGCTGCAGACGTTGCCCTTCTTCTGGTTCTCACAGGGCTTCCTGCTGACCGACAGGCTCAGATCGCTGTTCTCCGCCTGTTGCTTGGCGTCCGCCTCGGTCTGGCCCACCAGGTTCGGCACCTTGACGGTGTCGTTGCCCACACCCCCGCCGCCGAAGGCCCACCGTCCGATCAGGATCGCGCCGACGAGGACCAGGACGGCCGCGACGACGAGGAGGATCGTGGAGGTGTTGGACTTCTTCTGGCGGCGCCGGTCCGGGCGTTCGTCGTAGCCGTACCCGTAACCGCCGTCGTCCGGGTTGGTCGGGGGCAGCAGCGTGGTCGCGCCGCCGTGGCCGTCGGAGCGCAGGGCCGTCGTCGGCTGGTCGTCCGGGTAGCCGCCGTAGGCGACCGAACCCATGGCGGCCGTGGCCGCCACCGGCTGGCCGTCGAGGCACGCCTCGATGTCGGCGCGCATCTCGTCCGCCGACTGGTACCGGTAGTTCGGGTCCTTGACCAGCGCCTTGAGGACGATCGCGTCCATCTCCGGCGTGATCTCCGGATCGAAGACCGACGGAGGCTGCGCCTCCTCGCGGACGTGCTGGTACGCGACCGCCACCGGGGAGTCCCCCACGAACGGGGGACGCACGGTGAGCAGCTCGTACAGCAGGCAGCCCGTCGAATACAGGTCGGACCGCGCGTCGACCTGCTCACCCTTGGCCTGCTCCGGGGAGAGGTACTGGGCGGTGCCGATCACGGCCGCGGTCTGCGTCATCGTCATACCGGAGTCACCCATGGCACGGGCGATACCGAAGTCCATCACCTTGACCTGGCCGTTGCGCGTCAGCATGACGTTGGCCGGCTTGATGTCGCGGTGGACGATGCCGCTGCGGTGGGCGTACTCCAGGCCCTGGAGGATGCCGATGGTCATCTCCATGGAGCGCTCCGGCAGCAGCTTGCGGCCGCTGTGCAGAAGCTCGCGGAGCGTGGAGCCGTCGACGTACTCCATGACGATGTACGGGATCGAGACCCCGTCGATGTAGTCCTCGCCCGTGTCGTAGACCGCCACGATCGCGGGGTGGTTGAGCGAGGCGGCCGACTGGGCCTCCCGGCGGAAGCGGGCCTGGAACGACGGATCACGCGCGAGGTCCGCGCGGAGCGTCTTCACCGCCACGGTGCGGCCGAGGCGGGTGTCATGCGCGAGGTAGACCTCCGCCATGCCACCACGGCCGAGCACCTGGCCCAGCTCGTACCGGCCGCCGAGGCGACGCGGCTCTTCCATAAGCTACCTTCCAGCCCTCTCCGTCGGTCCCGACCGGCGCATAGCGCGGCCGGAGGCTGCCGTCCGGGCCTACCGTACCCGGCTCATCTGGTGTGACCTGGCCGAGCCCGTCAGCCGATACAGGACCGGTATCGCAACGTGCACCGTTGTGAAGGCGACGTGACGGGACTCACTGCTTGCTCTGGATGACCGCCTCCATCACGCTCTTCGCGATCGGCGCCGCGAGACCGCCACCGGAGATGTCGCCGCGGTCCGCGTCCTCGTCCTCGACGACCACGGCCACGGCGACCGGCGCGCTGCCGTCGCTGACCTTGGCGTACGAGATGAACCAGGCGTACGGCTTCTCACTGTTGTCGACACCGTGCTGGGCGGTACCGGTCTTGCCGCCCACGGTGACGCCGCCGATCTTCGCGCTGGTGCCCGTTCCCTTGTCGACGACGGTCTCCATCATCGACTGGAGGATCTGTGCGTTCTCCGGGGACAGCGGCTCGCTCAGCGTCTCCGGCTCCGTCTTCTCGACGGGGTCGAAGTCGGGTCCCTGGAGCTCGTCGACCATGTACGGCTTCATCAGCTTGCCGTCGTTGGCCACCGCCGACGCCACCATCGCCATCTGGAGCGGGGTCGCGGCGGTGTTGAACTGGCCGATGGAGGAGAGCGCGGTCTGCGACGGGTTCATGTCGTCGGAGAACACCGAGGCGGTGGAGCGGACCGGGACGAACTGCTCCTCGGTGAAGCCGAACTTCTTCGCCGTCTCCAGCATCTTGTCGTTGCCGAGATCGGATCCGACCTTGCCGAAGACCGTGTTGCAGGAGTACTGCAGGGCGACCCGGAGCGTCGCGTCCTTGCAGGGGATGTTCCCCTCGTTGGGCAGCTCGGTGGTGGTGCCCGGCATGGTCCACGGCAGCGGCGTCTTGGTGCGCGCGTCGGCGTCCGTGTACAGCCCGTGCTCCAGCGCGGCGGCCGCGGTCACCACCTTGAAGGTGGAGCCGGGCGGGTACGTCTCGCGCAGCGCCCGGTTGAGCATCGGGTCGTCGGGGTTGGTCTTCTTCTGGAGCTTCAGCCAGGCCTTGGAGTCCGTGTCCGTGGAGTTGCCGGCGAACGAGGACGGGTCGTACGACGGGTACGAGGCCAGGGCCAGGATCTTGCCGGTGGACGGCTCGATGGCGGCGACCGCGCCCTTGCCGCGCTCCTTCAGGCCTTCGTAGGCGGCCTTCTGAGCGGCCGAGTTGAGGGTGGTGACGACGTTGCCGCCCTGCTGCTTCTCACCCGTGATCATGTCCAGGGTGTTGCGGAAGAACAGCCGGTCGTCGTTGCCGGTGAGGATGCCGTCCTCGATGCTCTCCAGCTGGTTGGCGCCGAACGCCTGCGAGGCGTACCCGGTGACCGGCGCCCACATGGGGCCGTTCTTGTAGGTGCGCTTGTACTTGAAGTCACTGCCCGACGTCGCCTTGGAGCCGGTGACCGGCTTGCCGTCGACGATGATGTCGCCGCGCGGCTGCGCGTAGCGCTCGATGGAGATACGGCGGTTGCGCTCGTTGTCCTGGAGCGCGTCGGCCTGGACGTACTGGAGCCAGTTGTCGCGGATGAGCAGGGCGAGCACGAGCAAGCCGCAGAAGATCGCGATCCGGCGCAGGGGCTTGTTCACGGGCGGACCACCTGGGTCATCTCGGCGTCGGGGTTGGAGGCGGGGGCCGGCGCGGGACGACGCGCGGTGTCGCTGATGCGCAGCAGGATGCCGATGAGCGCCCAGTTGGCGATGACCGAGGAGCCACCGGCCGCGAGGAACGGCATGGTCATACCGGTCAGCGGGATGAGGCCCATGACACCGCCGGCCACGACGAAGATCTGGAGCGCGAAGGCTCCGGACAGGCCGATCGCGAACAGCTTGCCGAAGGGGTCGCGGGCGGCCAGCGAGGTCCGCACACCGCGCTCGATGATCAGCCCGTAGATCAGCAGGATCGCCATGACGCCGGCCAGACCCAGCTCCTCACCGAAGGTGGAGAAGATGAAGTCGGAGTTTGCGGCGAAGCCGATCAGATCCGAGTGGCCCTGACCGAGGCCGGTGCCCATCACTCCGCCCGAACCGAACGACATGATCGACTGGCCGATCTGCTCGCACGCGCCGGACGTCTCGTAGCAGCCGAAGGGGTCGAGCCAGGCGTCCACACGGGCCTGCACGTGGCTGGCGAACGAGGCGACGCCCACGGCGCCGCCGGCGGACATCAGCAGACCGATCACGATCCAGCTGGTCCGCTCGGTGGCGACGTACAGCATGATCACGAACATGCCGAAGAACAGCAGCGACGTACCGAGGTCGTTCTCGAAGATCAGGATGAGCAGGCTGACGGCCCAGATCGTGATGATCGGGCCCAGGTCGCGGCCGCGCGGCAGGTACAGGCCCATGAACCGGCGGCTGGCCAGCGCCAGCGCGTCCCGCTTCACCATCAGGTAGCCGGAGAAGAAGATCGCGATGATGATCTTCGCGAACTCACCGGGCTGGATGGAGAAACCGGCGACGCTGATCCAGATCTTGGCGCCGAAGACGTCGGCCCCGACGCCGGGCACGAGCGGCAGCAGCAGCAGGACCAGCGCGGCGACCATGGAGATGTACGTGTACCGCTGGAGGATGCGGTGGTCCTTCAGGAAGATCAGCACCGCGACGAACAGCGCGAGCCCGACCGCCGAGTACAGCAGCTGGTTCGGCGCGGACGGGCTGAACACCCCGTACTGGCGCTCGGCGAGCTGCTGAAGCCGCTCCGACTTGTCCAGCCGCCAGATCACCACCAGGCCCAGGCCGTTCAGCAGTGTCGCGAGGGGCAGCAGCAGCGGGTCCGCGTACGGAGCGAATTTCCGGACGACGAGATGACCGACGCCGGCCAGCAGGCCCAGGCCCAGGCCGTAGCCCAGCAGGCCGGCCGGTACCTGCCCGTTGATGGCGAGGCCCACGTTGGTGTAGGCGAAGATCGGGATGACGACGGCGAACACCAGGAGCCCGAGCTCGGTGTTGCGCCGGCTCGGCGTGCCGATCGAGCCGATCGTGGATGTGTGCTGCGTCGACGTGTTGGGAGTACTGCTCATCGTGTGACGGGGCCTCTCACGGCTTGCCTACTGCTTACCGCACAGCGAGACGACCTTCTGCTCTTCCTCCGAGAGGCTGGGGCCGGGGCTGGGAGTGGCGGTCGCTGACGGGGGCGGGGTCTGGTTCGGTGATCCGGAAACCGAAGGGCTCGGCGAGGCTTTGGACGTGAGAGAGACACGGGTGGTTCCCGTGGTGCCACCCGCCTCGCCCTGGCCGGTCTGCGCGTTGTTCTCGCTCTCGGCGGTGCGCCGGTCCGCTTCCTTCTTGCACGCGGAAGCCTGCACGGCCAGCTCGTCGATCTTCGCCTGGGCGTTCTTCAGACCGCCCTCGGCCATGGTCGCCTCGACCAGCTTCTGCTGATAGGGCGGCAGGTACTTGAGTTCGATCTCGGGGTGGTCCTTCTCCACCTTCGACAGCGAGACCCAGGCCAGATCCTGGCTGATGCCCCGGTACAGGGCGACGTGCTCGTCGTTGGTGCCCACGTAGTACTGCGTCTGTGTCCAGCGGTGGCCGGCGTACAGGCCGCCGCCGATCACGGCCAGCGTGAGCGCCCCGAAGAAGGATCTCTTCAGCCACTTGCGGCCGGTGCGGGGCTTGACGAAGTCGTCGTCGGTGTAGTCGCCGAAGCCGTCGGTCGAGATGTAGCCGGTGGTGTCGCCGGAGCCGGGCGGGCCGAACTCGCCGCCCCCGCCGCCCTGCCCGGGCACCTGGCGGCCGAGCCCGGAGGCGCGGCCGGCCGGCGTCTGCATGATGCCGTTGTCGGACAGGTGGTGCTGATTCTCGGCGACCGCGCCGACCACGACGGGCGTGTCGGACAGCTGGCCGGCCAGGGTGTCACCGGTGTCGAGGTCGAGGACGTCGGCGACGATCACCGTGATGTTGTCGGGGCCGCCGCCGCGCAGGGCCAGCTCGATCAGCTGCTGCACGGTCTCCTGCGGGCCCTGGTAGCTGGCGAGGGTGTCCTCCATCGTCTGGTGGGAGACGACTCCGGACAGCCCGTCGGAGCAGATCAGATAGCGGTCGCCCGCCCGGACCTCGCGGATCGACAGATCGGGCTCGACGTGGTCACCACTGCCGAGCGCCCGCATGAGCAGCGAGCGCTGCGGGTGGGTGGTGGCCTCCTCCTCGGTGATGCGCCCCTCGTCGACGAGGCGCTGCACCCAGGTGTGGTCCTGTGTGATCTGGGTGAGCACGCCGTCGCGCAGCAGGTACGCGCGCGAGTCGCCGACGTGCACCAGGCCGAGCCGCTGACCGGTCCACAGCAGGGCGGTGAGCGTCGTGCCCATGCCCTCCAGCGACGGGTCCTCCTCGACCATCTGCCGCAACTGGTCGTTGGCCCGCTGGACGGCGGCACCGAGCGAGGTGAGCACGTCGGAGCCGGGGACGTCGTCGTCGAGCTGGACGATGGTGGAGATGGCCTCGGAGCTGGCCACCTCACCGGCGGCGGCGCCGCCCATGCCGTCGGCGATGGCGAGCAGGCGGGGACCGGCGTATCCGGAGTCCTCGTTGCCCTCCCGGATCATGCCTTTGTGCGAACCGGCGGCGAAGCGCAGTGACAGACTCATGCGCACCTCGCCCGTCGGCTCCGGATACAGCCGATCGTGTCGAGCCACACTGCCCACCCTCCGGTCGGGAGCGCGCCGGGGCCCCGGGTGTGGACCGCCGCTGCGTGCTCGCTCCGCTCGCTCATTGTCGTACTACTTCCGCAGCTCGATGACGGTCTTGCCGATGCGGATCGGTGCGCCCAACGCGATCGGCGTGGGGGTCGTGAGGCGAGACCGGTCGAGGTACGTGCCGTTGGTGGACCCGAGATCCTCCACGATCCACTGGCCGTCCCGGTCCGGGTAGATCCTGGCATGCCGGCTGGAGGCGTAGTCGTCGTCCAGCACGATCGTGCTGTCGTGGGCCCGGCCCAGGGTGATGGTCTGCCCCTGGAGCGCCACGGTGGTGCCGGTGAGTGTGCCTTCCGTCACGACCAGTTTTGTCGGTGCGTTGCGGCGCTGGCGGCCACCGGCGGGCTGCTGGCGCTGCTGCGGTGGTGCCTGGCGCGCGGCCTGCTGCGGTCGGCCGCTGTCCCGGCGGGACCCCCGCTGGGTGACCCGCGTACCGAACAGGTCGCTGCGGATGACCTGCACGGCCACGATCACGAACAGCCACAGTACGGCCAGGAAACCCAGCCGCATGACCGTGAGGGTCAGCTCTGACATTGCCCCCGGATCACCCTTCGGCTTGCCTATAGATAACGGTGGTGCTGCCCACGACGATCCGCGAGCCGTCGCGGAGCGTAGCGCGGGTGGTGTGCTGCCCGTCCACCACGATGCCGTTGGTGGACCCGAGATCCTGGATCGTCGAGGGCGTTCCGGTCCGGATCTCACAGTGCCGGCGCGATACGCCGGGGTCGTCGATCCGCACGTCGGCTTCGGTGCTGCGGCCCATGACCAGCGTCGCGCCGGAGATCTGATGGCGGTTGCCGTTGATCTCGATCCAGTACCTCGTGCGCGAGCCCGACGCGGCGCCGGAACGCGAGCCGGCGGGCTGCGCCGGCTGCGGGTAGCCGTAGCCACCGGGGCGGCCGCCGGGCGGCGGTGATGCGGGCATGGGGGGCGCGCCGGCGGGCTGTGCGGGGCCGCCCGGCGGCGGGTAGCCGTAGCCGCCGGGGCGTGGGGCGCCGGCGGCGGGGGCGCCGCCCTGCTGGTTGCTGGAGGAGGCGAGCGTGCGGCTGCGGACCCGGTACAGACCGGTGTCCAGGTCGTCCGCCTTCTCCAGATGGACCTTGATCGGGCCCATGAAGGTGTAGCGCTGCTGCTTGGCGTAGTCGCGCACCATGCCGGCGAGCTCGTCGCCGAGCTGGCCGGAGTAGGGGCTGAGGCGCTCGAAGTCGGGCGTGCTCAGCTCCACGATGAAGTCGTTGGGGACGACCGTCCGGTCGCGGTTCCAGATCGTCGCGTTGTTGTCGCACTCGCGCTGGAGCGCGCCCGCGATCTCCACGGGCTGCACCTCGGACTTGAACACCTTGGCGAAGGTGCCGTTGACCAGGCCTTCGAGACGCTGCTCGAACTTCTTCAGGACTCCCATGGGGCACCTCCTCCGTCGTTGCTGTCCTGTGTACTGCCGGTACTGCCGTTCGTGCTGCCTGCCCAGTACTGCTTACTGATCGTATCCACGCGCCCGTGAATCGGCTGGTTCCCCCTGTCAGCCCGGTCGACGGGTGTCGACGCCTGACGAAGTTCCCTGCGGAGCCCTGCTTCGAACTCCTGCCATGGATCGTAGAGGGGGCTGCAAACAAGTGTCCCGCACCGGACTGCGGACTCGCCCCGCCTGCCGGGCAGACGGGCCGGACCGGTACGAGGTTGATACGGACGGCCCCCTGCCCGCCCGGGAAAGGGATGTGAACCCACCCCGGCCAGCGTGCTAATGTTCTGGATGTCGGAAGGCGCCAGCCCCAAGGGAAACGGAGCCGGAAGACACACCCAATGCGCGGGTGGCGGAATAGGCAGACGCGCTGGATTCAGGTTCCAGTGCCCGCAAGGGCGTGGGGGTTCAACTCCCCCCTCGCGCACCAGCTGGAAGCCCCGCAGGTCTTCGGACTTGCGGGGCTTTCGCGTTTCCCGGCCCGGTCCGATCGCTGATTGTGACTGATGTCTCAAGGGGTAGGCGGGGGCGTTCCCCTGGGGCGTTCCCGGGGGCGGAGATCGCCGCGGTACGTCTGCGGGCCCCCGCTCGCCTGCACTTGTCGAGGGGGCGGGGTCGGGGTCCGGCTCGGGGTCCGGCTGGGTCTGCGGGTGGGGCTCGGGCTGGAGGCCGGGCCGGGGTCGGGCCCGGGGGCCGTGCGGTGGTCGGGGGCTTCGGGGGCGGGGCGTGGTGTCGACCGTTGCGTGGTGACTTTTGGTCTGCCGGGGCGGCCGGGCTTCTGGACCGTTTCCGGGAGGGCGAGTTGGGCTGCGGGTTGACGAACTTGCCCGGTCCGGAGGCCTGTTGAGGTGTCAGGCGTTGCGGAGTTGCGGTGTGCGGGGCTTGGGCGCGCCTCAGGGGGGCCTGGAGCGGTCTGGGGGGGACTGGGGCGCCCTTGGCCGGTCCAGGGGCGTGCAGCGGCGTCCAGCGCCGTTGAGGGGCGTCCAGTGCCTTCCGATGACTTCCGATGCCGTCCAGTGCCGAGCAGTGGAGCCCTGTGGCGTGTCATGGGGCGTCGGCGTGTGCAGAAGGCGGGGCGTGGGGCGTCCGGCTCGGGGCATCCGGGTGCGAGGCGGCGGGTGCGAGGCGGCGGTGTGAGGCAGCGGGCATCCGGGCGTGCGGCGTCGGGCGGCCCGGTGTCCGGACGGGCGGTTGTTCTCGGGTGTCCGGCCCCGGCTGGGGCGGGCGTGCCGCCGTTCGGTTGTCCACAGGGGCGGAGTTGTCCACAGGGTCTGACGCGATTCGGCGGCCGGTTGTACGGTCGGCAGCAGTTGATGTTCGGGCGAGGCCGAGTACGGGGGAGGCGATGGGTGTGACCCATGCCGGTGCGGGGATCGAGGCCGGTGCGCGGGAGGCGGATTCCGGCCCGGAGCGGCGGATCCCGTCGGTGCCGGGCTTCGCCGGGCGGCCCGACAGCGGGCGCTCGCCCAAGGAGGAGGGCAAGGCACTGCGGGAGCGGGTCCCGAGGAGCGTGCACGCCTCCCTCGATCTCGACCACTCCCGCCCCGACGCGCCGGCCGCGGTCGAGGAGTCCAACCGTGGCCGCATCCCCGAGCTCACCCCGATAAGGGTGGGCAGGATGATCGCCACACCGTTCGCGTTCCTGCGCGGCGCGGCCGGTCTGATGGCCTACGACCTGGCCCGTACCCCCATGACCGGCATCCGCGCCCAGATCTGCGGCGACGCCCACGCGGGCAACTTCGGCCTCTACGGCGACGCCCGCGGCGACCTGATCATCGACCTGAACGACTTCGACGAGACGGTCGAAGGCCCCTGGGAGTGGGACCTCAAGCGGCTCTCCGCGTCGCTGGTGCTCGCGGGCCGGGCGGCCGGAGCAGACGAGGACACCTGCCGAGCCGCCGCCCGGGACGCGGCCGGTTCGTATCGCCGCACCATGCGTCTGCTGGCCAAGCTCCCGGTCCTGGACGCGTGGAACGCCATCGCGGACGAGGAACTGGTCTCCCACACCGACGCCCATGACCTGCTCGGCACCCTGGAGCGGGTCTCCGAGAAGGCACGGGCCAACACCAGCGGTCGTTTCGCGGCCCGGTCGACCGAGCCGACTGAGGACGGCGGCCGCCGCTTCGTCGACTCCCCGCCGGTGCTGCGCCGCGTCCCGGACGCGGAGGCGGCCGCCGTGGCGTCCTCCCTGGAGGAGTATCTGACGACCCTCTCCGAGGACCGTCTCCCGCTGCTGGCCCGGCACACGGTGCACGACGTCGCGTTCCGCGTCGTCGGCACGGGCAGCGTCGGCCTCCGGTCGTACGTGGTGCTGCTGCTCGACCATCGCGGAGAGGCGCTGATACTCCAGGTCAAGGAGACCCGCTCCTCCGCTCTGCTGCCGCATCTGCTGACCGCCGGGCTCGACGCCGGGTCCCCCGGGCACGAAGGCCGCCGGGTCGTCCTCGGCCAGAAGCGGATGCAGGTCGTCAGCGACATCCTGCTGGGCTGGACGACGGTCCAGGAGCGGCCCTTCCAGGTGCGCCAGTTCCGCAACCGCAAGGGCAGCGTCGACCCCGCCGCCCTGTCCACCGACCAGCTCGACGACTACGCCCGGATGACCGGTGCGCTCCTCGCCCGAGCCCACTCGCACAGCGCCGACCCCCGCCTGATCTCCGGCTACTGCGGCAAGAACGACGAACTGGACGAGGCGATCGCCGCGTTCGCCGTCTCCTACGCCGACCGCACGGAGGCGGATCACGCGCATTTGGTGGCGGCGGTCCGGTCCGGGCGGATCGCGGCGGAGACAGGGGTGTGAAAGCTCAGCGGGCCCAGGTTGGGCCGATGATCGCGGAACGGCTCCGGCCGTGGCCTACGCTGGTCGCGTGACGACTCCGGAAGCTGAGCAGGGTGGTGTCGCCGAAGAGGCGCAGGCGACGCCCGAGGCCGCCGCGCCCCGGCCCGAGGAGCGGCTGGAGCGCGCCGTGCGTGCGGCCGAGCAGGCGCTGATCGAGTTCGAGATCGCGGTGGAGACCTTCAAGATCGAGGTCGAGAACTTCTCCCGGCTGCACCATCAGAAGCTCGGCCCCATGTACGCCCGGCTCGAGGAGCTGGACGCGTTGATAGCGGAGGCGAAGGCG
The DNA here is from genome assembly GCF_003261055.1 of Streptomyces cadmiisoli. Taxonomy (NCBI): domain Bacteria; kingdom Bacillati; phylum Actinomycetota; class Actinomycetes; order Kitasatosporales; family Streptomycetaceae; genus Streptomyces; species Streptomyces cadmiisoli. The sequence goes on along the minus strand of NZ_CP030073.1, from coordinate 4,562,318 downwards.
GCACGGACCGGTGACGCCGAGGATCTGCGCCTGGCGCAGGAGCTGCGGGCCCGTGTGATGCCCATGCCCTCCGTCGAGGAGCTGTTCCACGGCTGGATGGACGGCGACGGCCTGTTCCCGGAGGCCGTGGCGATGCTCACGGATCAGCCGGTGCGGCCCCCGCAGCGGGTGCGCGCCAGCGAGGAGGCCCGCAAGCTCTACCGGGAGCTGGCCCGCAAGGCCCACCCCGACCTCGCGCAGGAGGAGGGCGAGCGCAAGCGGCGTGAGGAGTTCATCACGCGCGTCAACACCGCCTACGCCCGCGGTGACGAGGCGGCTTTGCGTGAGCTGTCCGCGGAGTGGGCGGCCGGGCCCGGTCCCGAGGAGCGCCCCCCGAGCCACAGCGAGGAGCTGTACGCCCGCCTCGAGTGGCTCTCCCAGCGCAAGGAACTGCTCACCCTGGTGGCGCGGGAGCTGGAGGACGGCGCCATCGGCGGCATGCTCCGGCTGGCGCCGGACGACCCGGACCGTCTCCTCGACGAGATCGCCGAGCAACTGCTGGCGGAGGTCGCCGGACGCGAGGCCGAGCTGGCGGCACTGACCGGGCAGGCCTGAGCGCCGGACGGGCGTGGGCGCGGTCGCTGTCCGGAGGTGCGGTCGCTGTCCGGCCGGTCGCTGTCCGGCGGGGGGCTGTCCGGCGGGGGTGCTGTCCGAGGGTGTCGTCGGTGGCCCCGGTCGGCCGGGTCTGAAGGAGCGGTGGCGCTTCGGGTAGCGTCGGGAGCATGAATTTCGGAGCCGGTGTTCCCACGGTCGAGGTCACGGACCTCAAGGACGACGACTTCCTGCTGGACGTCCGCGAGGACGACGAGTGGCAGGCCGGTCACGCCGAAGGGGCGCTGCACATTCCCATCAGCGAGTTCGTCGCGCGGTACGGCGAGCTGACCGAGGCCGCGCCGCAGGACGGCCGGGTGCATGTCATCTGCCGCTCCGGCGGGCGTTCGGCCCAGGTCACCATGTATCTGGTCCAGCAGGGCATCGACGCGGTGAACGTGGACGGCGGCATGCAGGTGTGGGCCGCCGGCGGCCGTCCCGTGGTGACCGACACGGGCGACCCCGGGCACGTCATCTGACGGAGTCCGAAGCATCGGCTCGGACTCCGGTTTCGGTTTCGGTTCCGGTTTCGGTTTCGGTTCCGGCAGAGTCCGGCGACCTGCCGGGGATCACAAGCACCGGGTGCCGGTGCCGATGACCGGGCCGCCGGTCACCGGGCCGCGGTCATGAGACCGCGGTCACCGGGCCGTGGGTCGGTCGGGTTCGGTGTCAGGACAACGGGTTCGGTCAGGACAGCGGATGGGCCGCGAGCAGGTCGCCCAGTTCCTCCTCGTGCGCGGCTGCCGGGCCGAGCGACAGCTCCAGGTGCTTGGCCCAGGCGTGGTACCGGTGCAGCGGGTAGTCGACGTCGGCGCCGAACCCGCCGTGCAGATGCTGTGCCGTCTGCACGACCCGCCGTACGCCCTCCGAGGCCCAGATCTTGGCCACGGCCACGTCGCCCGAGGTGGGCAGCGCGCCCGGTGCGCCCGAGCCGATCCGCCAAGCTGCCTGCCACAGGGTGGCCTCCATGGCGCGCAGGTCGATGTACCGGTCGGCGGCCTGCACGGCCACGGCCTGGAAGGTGGCGACCGGATAGCCGAACTGCTCGCGCTTGCTCGTGTAGTCACTGGTCATCCGCAGCACCCGCTCCCCGAGCCCCAGCGCCAGCGCGCACGTCCCGGTGGCCAGCAGCTCCCGCAGCCACTCCCAGGCACCGTCGGCCGAGATCACATACCGGGCGGGCAGCCGTACCGACTCCAGCCGCAGCTCGCCGAGCCGCTCGCCGGTGGTGGAGAACTGCTCGGCGAGCACGGCCCCTTCGTGGCCGCGGGGGATGAGCGCGAGGACGCTGCGGTCGGCGTCGGTGTGCGCCGGTACGACGATGAAGTCGGCGTCGTACGCCCACGGCACCGCCGTCTGCACCCCGTCGAGGATCCAGTCCGCCCCGTCCGCACCGCCCCGCCGCGCGGTGACCGCACGTTCGGCGGGATCGTGGCCCCCGGTGCGGCCCTCGGCGGCGACGGTCAGCACGGTCTCACCGCGTCCCGCGGCGGCGAGTACGGCCGACTTCAACTCCTCGCCGCCGTAGGCCTGTACGGCTGCGGCGGCGGCACAGCTCTCCAGCAGCGGAACCCGCGCCAGCACCTTCGCCGACTCGCGCAGCACCAGGCACAGCGCGATGGCGTCGAGGCCCGCCCCGCCGTACTCCGGGTCGAGCAGCAGTCCGATCAGGTCCGCGGCGGCCAGCCTGTCCCACAGCGCGCGGTCGAGGCCCTCGGCCACGGCGCCCGTGGTGAGCGCGGGGCTGGGCACCGTGTCCGGTGCGACGTCGGCGAAGACGCCGCGCGCCGCCTCGGCCGCCGCCTGCTGCTCCTCGGTGAAGGTGAAGTCCACGGTCCTGTCCTCCCGAGCGGCTCCGTTGATCTGACGGAGCGTCAAGATAGAACAGGTTCTAGAAGAAGGGAATGAGCGGGAGGCGGCGGCGGGCGTCCCGTGCTCGTCCTCAGCGGTCGAAGTCCAGCTCCACCCGCTCGGTCACCGGATGGGACTGGCACGCCAGTACGTACCCGGCGTCCGTCTCCTCCGTCTCCAGCGCGAAGTTGCGGTCCATGCGCACCTCGCCGGAGACCAGGAAGGCTCGGCAGGTGCCGCACACTCCGCCCTTGCAGGCGTAGGGCGCGTCGGGCCGGTTGCGCAGCACCGTCTCCAGCAGCGACTCGCCGTCCTGCACCGGCCAGGTACCGCCCCGGCCGTCCAGCCGCGCGGTCACCGTGCTGTGCGCCGGAGCCGAGGCCGCGGGCGCCACAAGGGCTCCGGCGTCCACATGGAAGATCTCCTCGTGGATACGCGCACGGGGTACATCCAGCGCGCGCAGCGCCCGCTCGGCCTCCTGCACCAGCCCGAACGGGCCGCACAGGAACCAGCCCGCCACATCCGCCACCGGCAGCAGCGCAGGCAGCAGCTCGGTCAGCCGCTCCTGGTCCAGCCGGCCGGTCGGCAGTCCGGCCTGCTGCTCCTCCCGGGAGAGCACCGTCACCAGCTGGAACCGCTCCGGGTAGCGGTCCTTGAGGTCGGCGACCTCCTCCAGGAACATCGTCGAGGCGGCCGTCCGGTCGCTGCGCACCAGGCAGAACCGGGCCTTCGGCGCGCGGTCGAGCAGCGTCGAGACGATCGAGAGCACCGGGGTGATGCCGCTGCCGCCGACGACGGCGGCGTACAGACCGGGCGCCGGGTCGAGGGTGAAGCGGCCCGCCGGTGTCATCACCTCCAGCTCGTCACCGACGTTGATCTCCTTCATCGCGTACGTCGAGAAGGCCCCGCCCTCGACCAGCCGCACCCCCACCCGCAGGGTGCGCGGACCCGTGCCGTCGGCCGGCGCGGGGGAGCAGATGGAGTACGTGCGCCGGATCTCGGCGCCGTCGGCCATGCGCCGCAGGGCGAGGTGCTGACCGGGGGCGTGCCGGTACTGCTCGCGCAGTTCTTCGGGGACCGCGAGTGTGACGGCCACGGAGTCGTCGGTGAGCCGGTCGACCGCGGTCACCGGGAGCGTGTGGAAGCGGGCCATCACAACTCCTTGAAGTGGTCGAACGGTTCGCGGCAGGACAGACAGCGGCGCAGCGCCTTGCACGCGGTGGAGGAGAAACGGCTGAGCAGCTCGGTGTCGGCGGACCCGCAGTGCGGGCAGCGGACGGGGTCCGTCTCGTCGATGAGCGTGCGGGTCGGGCCCAGCTCCAGTGCCACGGGTCCGGAGTCGTGGCGCACCCGTGGGGGTGCGATGCCGAACTCGCTTAGTTTGTCGCGTCCTTCGGGGGTGATGTCGTCGGTGGACCAGGCGGGGGCGAGCACCGTGCGGACGGTGACCTCCCTGACGCCGTGGTCGTGCAGCGCCCGTTCTATGTCCGTCGACATCGCCTCGATGGCGGGGCAGCCGGTGTACGTCGGGGTCAGGTCGACCTCGACCGCGTCGCCGCGCACCCGCACCGCGCGCAGCACACCCAGCTCGCTCAGGGTGAGCACGGGCAGCTCGGGGTCGGGCACCGCGCCCGCGACCCGGAGCAGCTCCGCCTCCAGCGTGGTGGTGCCGGTCACCATGACGCCCCCGGGTGGCTGCGGTGCAGGTGCTGCATCTCGGCGACCATGCGCCCGAAGGACTCGGTGTGCAGTCCCTGGCGGCCCGCGCCCGCGGTCCATGCGCCCGACTGCGGTCCGGTGGGCAGCGTCAGGGTCGCGCGGCCCAGGACCTCTGTGACCGACTTCAGCCAGGCGGTCTCCAGTCGCTCCCCGTCGATGTCCAGGCCCTCCACCGGCTGGAACATCTCGCCGGTGAACCGCCACAGCGCTTCGCAGGCCCGCTGCATCCGCCCGTGGCTCTCCTTCGTGCCGTCACCGAGCCGCACGGTCCACTGCTCGGCGTGGTCGCGGTGGTAGGCGACCTCCTTGACGGCCTTCGCCGCGAGCGGGGCGAAGGGGCCGTCGCCGGCGGCCAGCCCGGCGTACATCAGGTGCTGGTAGGTGGAGAAGAACAGCTGGCGGGCGATGGTGTGGGCGAAGTCGCCGTTCGGCTGTTCCACCAGCTGGAGGTTGCGGAAGGCGCGCTCCTCGCGCAGATAGGCCAGTTCGTCCTCGTCGCCGACGAGCGACAGCAGGACACGGGCCTGGCCGAGCAGGTCCAGCGCGATGTTGGCGAGGGCGACCTCCTCCTCCAGCACGGGGGCGTGGCCGGCCCATTCGCCGAGACGGTGGGAGAGCACCAGGGCGTCGTCGCCGAGGGAGAGTGCGGCGGAGGCCGGAACGGTGGTGGTCACAGGTGCTTCACTCCCTCCGGGATCTCGTAGAACGTCGGGTGGCGGTAGGGCTTGTCCGCGGACGGTTCGAAGAAGGGGTCCTTCTCGTCGGGCGAGGAGGCCGTGACGGCAGTCGACGGGACGACCCAGATCGAGACGCCCTCGCCGCGCCGGGTGTACAGATCGCGCGCGTTGCGCAGGGCGAGCTCCGCGTCCGGGGCGTGCAGGCTGCCCGCGTGGGTGTGGGAGAGACCGCGGCGCGAGCGCACGAAGACCTCCCACAGCGGCCAGTCGGTGTTCGTCATGCTTGCGTGGCTCCCGTCGTCTCCGTCGTGCGTGCGGTCCGGGCCGCGCGCTTGGCCGCGTGGGCGGCGGCCGCCTCCCGCACCCAGGCGCCTTCCTCGTGCGCCCGCCTGCGCTGGGTCAGGCGCTGCTCGTTGCACGGGCCGTTGCCCTTGAGGACGTCCCAGAACTCCGTCCAGTCGATGGCGCCGAAGTCGTGGTGTCCGCGCTCCTCGTTCCACGTCAGGTCCGGGTCCGGGAGGGTGAGGCCCAGGGACTCCGCCTGCGGGACGCAGATGTCGACGAAGCGCTGGCGCAGCTCGTCGTTCGAGTGACGCTTGATCTTCCAGGCCATCGACTGCGCCGAGTGCTGGGACTCGTCGTCGGGCGGGCCGAACATCATCAGGGACGGCCACCACCAGCGGTCGACCGCGTCCTGCGCCATCGCGTGCTGCTCGGGGGTGCCGCGGCTGAGGGCGAGCAGCAGCTCGTACCCCTGGCGCTGGTGGAAGGACTCCTCCTTGCAGACGCGCACCATAGCGCGCGCGTACGGGCCGTAGGAGCAGCGGCACAGCGGCACCTGGTTGGTGATCGCGGCGCCGTCCACCAGCCAGCCGATCGCGCCGACGTCCGCCCAGGTCAGCGTGGGGTAATTGAAGATCGAGGAGTACTTCTGGCGGCCCGAGTGCAGCTTGTCCAGCAGCTCCTCGCGGCTCGCGCCGAGCGTCTCGGCCGCGCTGTACAGATACAGCCCGTGGCCCGCCTCGTCCTGGACCTTGGCCATCAGGATGGCCTTGCGGCGCAGCGAGGGCGCGCGCGTGATCCAGTTCGCCTCCGGCTGCATACCGATGATCTCGGAGTGGGCGTGCTGCGCGATCTGCCGGATGAGTGTGGAGCGGTAGGCGTCCGGCATCCAGTCGCGTGGCTCGATGCGCTCGTCGGCCGCCACCGCGGCGTCGAACGCGCGCTCGAATCCATCCGCACCGGCGGAGGCGTCGTCGCTGTGGAACGCCGCTGTGCTGTCCGTCTGGTGCGCGGCTGCTGTCGCCATGAGGCCCCCTCGACCCTGGGCTCCGCCCGGAAGCGTTCTCCCGACCGATCGTTCGGTTCGTGCGATTCCATGGTCGGTCGAGGGCCGTAAGGTGTCAACCGCTGTGGATAACCTGCGGGCCGGTCGATCGAAGAGGGCTGTGCCGGGTGGGGCGGCCTGAGTAGCGTTCGCGTGCGAAGGGCCGCCGGGCGGCAGGGACGGACCGGGATCGGAAACGGGGCGTGATGGACGCGCACGGCGCGAAGGACGCGTACGACGGAGGTGCGAGCCTTCCGCATGCGCCGGACCAGCGGGACCTCAAGGATCAGCCGGACCCCCAGGACCAGCGGGACCTCAAGGATCAGCCGGAGCCGCAGGGCCAACGGGACCCCCAGGACCCCCAGGACCCCCAGGACCCTCAGGATCACCCGGAGCCCCAGGACCAGCAGGGCCTTCCGCAAGGGCCGGACCAGCACGACCCTCAGGCCCAGCCGGACCCCCAACACCCTCAGGACCAGCACGACCCCCAGGATCAGCCGGAGCCGCAGGACCTGCCGGACCCCCGGAACGCGTGGGTCCGGCAGGAACAGAAGAAACAGAACGACCAGCCGGGCCGTCGGGAGCAGGGGAACGGGCGTGGCGGGCTGGACCAGCGGGACGGGCAGAGCGGCCTGCACCAGCAGGACGGGCGGGACCTACCCCTCGCGTCGCTCGCCCCGGTGCTCCCGCTCGCGCCCCCCGTACCACCGATACCGCCGTCCCCTCCTCCGACCGGGCACCCCACCGAGCACCCCCTCGGGCCCCCCGCCGAGCCCCGTACCGGTGTCGCCGCTCTCTCCCTGCGCTATCGGATCGGCGTCGCTCTCGCTCTCGCGGTCGTCGCCGTCGCCGTGTCTGTCCACACCGGCATGGTCTTCCTGCACATCGCGCCGTCGAACACGGTCTCCAAGAAGCACAACGAGGCGATCGAGAACTGGGTCTATCCGGAGTTCGAACAGAACTGGAAGCTGTTCGCCCCGAACCCCCTCCAGCAGAACGTCGCCGTGCAGGTCCGCGCCGAGATCAGCACGGCGGGCGGCGAGATACGCACCAGTCGCTGGTACGACCTGTCCGCGCAGGACGGCCGGGCGATCGACGGCAATCTGCTGCCCAGCCACACCCAGCAGAACCAGCTGCGCCGCGCCTGGGACTTCTACGCCGCCACCCACGACAGCGCCAACCGGCCCTCGGGGCTGCGCGGAGCGCTGAGCGAGAAGTATCTGCGCCGCCTGGTGGAGCAGCGCCTGGACCGGGTGGACGTGGCCGGTCCGGGTGACGTCGTCGACCGGGTCCAGGTCCGCTCGCGGACCAGCAACGTCCGCCCGCCCGAATGGAGCGACGAGCAGATCCCGCTCAAACCGAGCTACCGCGCCCTGCCCTGGTGGTCGGTGACGCGGGACGAGGCCGGGGAGGGTGCGCCGTGAGCCGTTTCGCCCTGGCCCTCTCCCGTGGCATAGCGCGTATCACCGAGTCCGCGCTCGGGCCGTACCAGACCGCGGTGATCCGGATCGGCTTCGCCGGGACCTGGCTGCTGTTCCTGCTGCGTGAGTTCCCCCACCGGCAGGAGCTGTACGGGCCCGACGGGCCGTGGAGCTGGAGTCTGGCCGAGCAGCTGATCGGGGCCAACGGCGCGTTCACCGCGCTGATGTGGTCCGACGGGCAGTTCTGGTTCGAGTCCGTCTATGTGCTGGCCGCCGTGTCGAGTCTGCTGTTGTTGGTGGGCTGGCGCAGCCGCACGATGTCCGTGCTGTTCATGGTCGGCGTGCTCTCGCTCCAGAACCGCAGCGTCTTCGTGGGCGACGGCGGCGACAACGTACTGCACCTGATGAGCATCTACCTGGTGTTCACCCGCTGCGGCCAGGTGTGGTCGCTGGACGCGCGGCGTGCCCGGCGGGCCCGGGAGGCACGCGCGCGTGGGGAGCGGGTCGCCGACCGGACCGGTCCGGTGCTCTGGGCCGTGCTGGGTCTGATGCTGCTGGCGGTCACGGTGCTCGGCCGGCTCGACGGCGACTGGTTCGTGCCGGCGCTGCTGTGGAGCGCGTGGGTGGTGCAGGCCCTGTGGTGGATCGTCGGGCGCCGGGCCGGGAGCGCCGAGCCGCGGATCATGCTCGATGTGATCGCCAACATCCTGCACAACGGCGCACTGCTGGTGATCATGGCCGAGGCCTGTCTGATCTATGCGACGGCCGGTTGGTACAAGGTCCAGGGTTCGCGCTGGCAGGACGGCACCGCGGTCTACTACCCGCTGCATCTCGACTACTTCTCGCCGTGGCCGGGGCTCGCCGAACTGCTGACGGCCAGCGGCACCATGGTGATGCTCATGACCTACGGCACGGTCCTGATGCAGGTCGCCTTCCCGTTCACCCTGTTCAACCGGCGGGTCAAGAACGTCCTGCTGGCCGCCATGATCACCGAGCACGCGGTGATCGCCGTGGTGCTCGGGCTGCCGTTCTTCTCGCTGGCGATGATCGCGGCGGACTCGGTCTTCCTGCCGACGTCGTTCCTGCGCGGACTGGGTGACCGGGTCGTACGCGTGCGCAGACGGCTGTTCCCGCGCGACCGCGTCAAGGTGCCGGCCCAGACGCAGCGTGAGGTGCCCGAGCGGCTCGGGGAGCCGGAGCAGTCCCACGTAGGCTTCAGGGCATGACCGAGTCCGCGAGCCCCGCACACCGGCCCGGGGCGGATCCCGTGAGCGTCTGGCGCGGGCTCGCCGAGGGCAGTGTGCTGCTCGACGGCTTCCACGCGCTCAAGCACGCCGTGCGCTTCGGGGCCTCGGTGCCCGTCGCGGTCACCGTCGACCGGGCCGCCGCGCTGGCCTTGGCCGACGAGTTGGCTCCGGACGTACGGGAGACGCTGGACGCGCTGCTCACCGAGGTCTCCGACAAGGTGTACGCGTCCCTCGTCCCGCGGCCGCATCCCACCGCCGTGGCGGCCCTGGCCGTACGGCCCTCGCGCGAGGCCGGTCTGCGGGCGCTGGCCCGGACTTCCCGGGACGCACCCGTCGTCGTGCTGGACCAGCCGCGCAACCTGGGCAACGCCGGCGCTGTGATCCGCCTGGCCGCCGGTTTCGGGGCGGCCGGCGTGGTCACCACCGGCACGCTCGACCCCTGGCATCCCACCGTCGTGCGCGGCGGGGCCGGGCTGCACTTCGCTACCGCGGTGGAGCGGCTGACCGTCGGCGAACTGCCGCCGGGCCCGGTGTTCGCCCTCGATCCGGAGGGCGAGGACATCCGGGGGCTGAAGCTCCCGGACGACGCGCTGCTGGCCTTCGGGTCGGAGCGCAGCGGGCTGTCCGCCGAACTGCGCGCACGGGCCGACCATCTGGTGGCGCTGCCGATGCGCCCCCAGGTCTCCAGCTACAACCTCGCGACCAGTGTCGCGATGACGCTGTACCACTGGAGCGCGACCGGGGGCGCGCCGGCCACGGCCTGAGCCGCGCCGGCGCCCTCGGACCGGTCCTAGGCCTCGCGGCGCACTTCCACCACCCGGAAGCGGGTCGCCACGAACGCGCCGTCGGTCAGGGTCGCGTTGGCCGCCGGGTTGCCGCCCGAGCCGTGGAAGTCGGAGAACGCGGCCGTCTGGTTGACGTACACCCCGCCGGTGAGGTTCAGCGACAGCTGGGCGGACTCCTCCAGGCAGACCTCCTCGATCGCGCTCTCGACCTCCTCGTCGGTGGTGTACGCGCCGACGGACATCGCGCCCTTGTCCCGCACCGTGCGGCGCAGCAGCTCCACGGCGTCGGAGGCCGAGTCGACGGCGACGGCGAAGGAGACCGGCCCGAAGCACTCGTTCATGTAGGCGGCCTCGTCGTCCGGCTTGGCGCCGTCGAGCTTCACGATGAGGGGGGTGCGGACCACCGCGCCGGGGAAGTCCGGGTTGGTGACCTCGCGTGAGGCCAGCGCGACCTCGCCGAGGCCGGCCGCCGCGTCCAGGCGGGCCTTGACGTCCGGGTTGACGATGGCGCCGAGCAGGGCGTTCGCGCGCGCGTCGTCGCCGAGGAGGGCGTCCACGGCGGCGGCCAGATCGGCGACCACCTCGTCGTAGGACTTGGGGCCCTGGTCGGTGCGGATGCCGTCGCGGGGGACGAGGAGGTTCTGCGGGGTGGTGCACATCTGGCCGCTGTACAGCGACAGGGAGAAGGCCAGGTTGGCGAGCATCCCCCGGTAGTCGTCGGTGGATTCGACGATGACCGTGTTGACGCCCGCCTTCTCCGTGAAGACCTGCGCCTGGCGGGCGTTGGCCTCCAGCCAGTCGCCGAACGCCGTCGAACCGGTGTAGTCGACGATGCGGATCTCGGGGCGGGTGGCGAGCGTCTTGGCGCTGCCCTCACCGGGCCGGTCGGCGGTCAGCGCGACCAGGTTCGGGTCGAAGCCGGCCTCGGCCAGCACCTGGCGCGCCACCTGCACGGTCAGCGCGAGCGGCAGCACCGCGCGCGGGTGGGGCTTGACCAGGACCGCGTTGCCGGTGGCCAGGGAGGCGAACAGGCCGGGGTAGCCGTTCCACGTGGGGAAGGTGTTGCAGCCGATGACCAGTGCGATGCCGCGCGGGACGGCCGTGAACCGCTTGGTCAGCGCGAGCGGTTCCCGCTTGCCCTGGGGCTTGGTCCACTCCGCGGTGTCGGGGGTGCGGACCTGCTCCACGTACGCGTACGCCACGGCCTCCATGCCGCGGTCCTGCGCGTGGGGGCCGCCCGCCTGGAAGGCCATCATGAAGGCCTGGCCGCTGGTGTGCATCACCGCGTGCGCGAACTCGTGGGTCCGGTCGCTGATCCGCTTGATGATCTCCAGACAGACCATCGCCCGGATCTCCGCGCCCGCGTCGCGCCACGCGCGCTGTCCCGCCTTCATGGCGGGCAGCAGGACGTCGACGTCCGCGTGCGGGTAGGTGACGCCCAGCTCGATGCCGTACGGCGAGAGCTCGTCGCCCGTCCAGTCGTCCGTGCCGGGCTGGCCGAGGTCGATGCGGGTGCCCAGCAGGGCGTCGAAGGCGGCCTTGCCCGCGGCCGCGTCCAGGCTGCCGTGTTCTCCGTAGGCCTTGGGATGTTCGGGGTGCGGGGACCAGTACGCGCGCGTGCGGATCGCTTCCAGCGCCTGGTCGAGGGTGGGCCGGTGCTGGGCGACCAGCTCGTGGGCGGTGAGTTCGGCGGCCATGCGGGACCAACTCCTCGTCTCAAGAACTCTTCGTCGAGCTCATGACCTGGGCTAAGACATGGGCAGAATCAGGCAGTCAGAGTTAGAGTAACCGAACGATCGGTCGGGACAAGGGGGTCCGCCGCATCTGTGGAAAACCCCGTGCGGGAGGATCGCGCACATGACAGCACTCGACCTCAGCGGTCCCGTGGCCGTGGTCGGCACCGGCACCATGGGCCAGGGCATAGCCCAGGTGGCGCTGATCGCGGGCCACCCCGTTCGGCTGTACGACGCCGTTCCGGGCCGGGCCCTGGAAGCCGCCGACGCGATAGCCGCCCGGCTCGACCGGCTCGTCGCGAAGGACCGGCTCACCGCCGCCGACCGGGATGCCGCGCGCGCCCGGCTGCTGCCCGCCGAGACCCTCGCCGAGCTCGCCGACTGCGCCCTGGTCGTCGAGGCCGTCCTGGAGCGGCTGGAGGCGAAGCAGGACCTGCTGCGCGAGCTGGAGGACGTGGTCGCCGAGGACTGCCTGCTCGCCACCAACACCTCGTCGCTGTCGGTGACCGCCATCGGCGGTGCCCTGCGCGCCCCGGGCCGCTTCGTCGGACTGCACTTCTTCAACCCCGCCCCGCTGATGCCGCTCGTCGAGGTCGTCTCGGGGTTCGCGACCGACGTGTCCTCGGCCACGCGCGCGTACGAGACGGCACGCGCGTGGGGCAAGACCCCGGTCGCCTGCGCCGACACCCCCGGCTTCATCGTCAACCGGATCGCCCGGCCCTTCTACGCCGAGGCGTTCGCGGTCCACGAGGCGCAGGGCGCCGACCCGGCCACCATCGACGCCGTGCTGCGCGAGTCGGGCGGCTTCAGGATGGGCGCCTTCGAGCTGACCGACCTCATCGGGCAGGACGTCAACGAGTCCGTCACGCACTCCGTGTGGCGGTCCTTCTTCCAGGACGTGCGCTTCACGCCCTCGCTCGCCCAGCGTCGCCTGGTCGAGTCCGGCCGGCTCGGCCGCAAGACCGGACAGGGCTGGTTCGACTACCGGGAGGGCGCCGAGCCGGACGAACCGCACACCGCGGATCCCGCGCGGCCGCCCGCGTACGTGGTCGCCGAGGGCGATCTGGGACCGGCGTCCGAACTGCTCGCACTGATCCGTGAGGCGGGCGTCCCGGTCCGCGAGGAGGACGAGGACCACGGCACGCGCCTGGTGCTGCCCGGCGGCGGCCAGCTGGTGCTCGCCGACGGCCAGACCTCGGTGGAGTTTCGCGACGTCGTCTACTTCGACCTCGCGCTCGACTACCGCAGGGCCACCCGCATCGCCCTGTCCGCCTCCCAGGACACCTCGCCGCAGACGCTCGCCGAGGCCACCGGCCTGTTCCAGGCGCTCGGCAAGCAGGTCAGCGTCATCGGTGACATGCCCGGCATGATCGTCGCCCGCACGGTGGCCCGGATCGTCGACCTGGCGTACGACGCCGTCGCCAAGGGGGTCGCCACCGAGGAGGACGTCGACACCGCGATGCGGCTGGGCGTCAACTACCCCCTCGGCCCCTTCGAGTGGAGCCGCCGCCTCGGCCGCAACTGGGCCTACGCTCTCCTGGACGACCTCCACCTGCGCGACCCCTCCGGGCGCTACGCGCCCTCCCTGGCGCTGTACCGCCACGCGTACGCCACCGACAAGCGGGAGGGCAGCACCTCATGACCACCGCCAAGCGCGACACGTACACGCCGGAGACGCTGCTGTCGGTCGCCGTCCAGGTCTTCAACGAGCGCGGCTACGACGGCACCTCCATGGAGCACCTGTCCAGGGCGGCGGGGATCTCCAAGTCCTCCATCTACCACCACGTCACGGGTAAGGAGGAGCTGCTGCGCCGGGCCGTGAGCCGGGCGCTGGACGGGCTTTTCGGGATCCTCGACGAGGAGCACGCGCGTGTGGGGCGGGCCGCCGAGCGGCTGGAGTACGTCGTGCGGCGCATGGTCGAGGTGCTCATCGCCGAACTGCCCTACGTGACGCTGCTGCTGCGCGTGCGCGGCAACACCGGCACCGAGCGCTGGGCCCTGGAGCGGCGCCGGGACTTCGACCACCGGGTGGCCGAGCTGCTGAAGGCGGCTGCCGCGGAGGGCGATGTGCGCGGCGACGTGGAGGTACGGCTCGCCACCCGGCTGGTCTTCGGGATGATCAACTCGATCGTGGAGTGGTACCGCCCGGACGGGCGGGGCATGAGCGAGGACGAAGTGGCCGACGCGGTGGCGCGGCTGATCTTCGGCGGGCTCCGGCAGGACGACTGAGGTCCTCGGGTCAGCCCTGCGGTTCCAGGTCCTCCTCCTCGAAGACCAGCAGGGTCCGGGTGCTGAGCACCTCCGGTATCGCCTGGAGCCGGGTGAGCACCAGCTCGCGCAGCGCCCGGTTGTCCGGGGTGTGCACCAGCAGCAGCACATCGAAATCGCCCCCGACGAGGGCGATGTGGGAGGCGCCGGGCAGCTGCCTGAGCTGCTCGCGCACCGTCCGCCAGGAGTTCTGGACAATCTTCAGTGTGATGTACGCCGACGTCCCGTGACCGGCGCGTTCGTGGTTCACCCGGGCGCCGAAGCCGCGGATCACACCGTCCTCGACCAGGCGGTTGATCCGCGCGTAGGCGTTCGCGCGCGAGACATGGACCCGTTCGGCCACGGACCGCACCGACGCGCGGCCGTCCGCCTGGAGTATCCGCAGGATGTCCTCGTCGATGGCGTCGAGCGGACGCGCCGGCGCCGTGACGGACCCGGCCTCCGGGCCTTCGGCCATTTGTTCAGATGCCATGTCCCCCCGCCTCCCTACCATGGACGTAATGCGTCCATCTCAGGCTGTGGAGAACCGTTTGTCCACAGCCCGAGGGGGCCTGTAGCCAAAATGTGCCGTCGACCGAACAATCGGTAGGTGAGGCGCATCACAACCGACGCGCCTCTCCAAGCCGCTCCCACGAGGAGGTGCCGTCATGACGGTCATGGAGCAGCGTGGCGCGTATCGGCCGTCGCCGCCGCCCGCCTGGCAGCCCCGTACCGACCCCGCGCCGCTGCTGCCTGACACGGCTCCGTACCGAGTCCTCGGCACCGAGGCCGCCGGCAAGGCCGACCCCGACCTGCTGCGCCGGCTGCACGCGCACCTGGTGCGCGGCCGGCGGTACAACGCGCAGGCCACCGCCCTGACCAAGCAGGGCCGTCTCGCCGTCTATCCGTCCAGCACCGGCCAGGAGGCCTGCGAGGTCGCCGCCGCGCTGGTCCTGGAGGACCGTGACTGGCTCTTCCCGAGCTACCGCGACACGCTCGCCGTGGTGGCCCGCGGCGTGGACCCCGTCGAGGCCCTGACGCTGCTGCGCGGCGACTGGCACACCGGCTACGACCCGTACGCCCACCGGGTGGCCCCGCTGTCCACCCCGCTCGCCACCCAGCTCCCGCACGCCGTCGGCCTCGCGCACGCCGCCCGCCTCAAGGGCGACGACGTCGTCGCGCTGGCCATGGTCGGCGACGGCGGCACCAGCGAGGGGGACTTCCACGAGGCGCTGAACTTCGCCGCCGTGTGGCAGTCCCCGGTCGTCTTCCTGGTGCAGAACAACGGCTTCGCGATCTCCGTGCCGCTCGACCAGCAGACCGCCGCCCCGTCCCTGGCCCACAAGGCCGTCGGATACGGGATGCCGGGCCGGCTGGTCGACGGCAACGACGCCGCCGCCGTGCACGAGGTCCTCGCCGACGCGGTGCGACGCGCGCGTGAGGGCGGCGGTCCCACCCTCGTGGAGGCCGTGACGTACCGCATGGAAGCCCACACGAACGCGGACGACGACAAGCGCTACCGGGCCGACTCCGAGGTCGAGACCTGGCGGGCGCACGACCCGATCGCGCTCCTGGAGCGGGAGTTGACCGAGCGCGGCCTCATCGACGAGGACGGCATCCGGCACGCGCGTGAGGAGGCCGAGGAACTCGCCGCGGATCTGCGCGCCCGGATGAACCAGGACGCGGTGCTGGACCCCATGGACCTGTTCGCCCATGTGTACGCCGAGCCGACCCCGCAACTGCGGGAACAACAGGCCATGCTGCAGGCCGAGCTGGCGGCCGAGCAGGACGGAGGGGACCGATGACCACGGTCGCCGTGAAGCCCGCCACCATGGCGCAGGCCCTCACGCGCGCGCTGCGCGACGCGATGGCCGCCGACCCCACCGTGCACGTCCTGGGCGAGGACGTCGGCCGGCTCGGCGGTGTCTTCCGTGTCACCGACGGCCTCGCCAAGGAGTTCGGCGAGGACCGGTGCACCGACACCCCGCTCGCCGAGGCGGGCATCCTCGGCACCGCCGTCGGCATGGCCATGTACGGCCTGAGGCCGGTGGTCGAGATGCAGTTCGACGCGTTCGCCTACCCGGCGTTCGAGCAGCTCATCAGCCATGTCTCCCGGATGCGCAACCGGACGCGCGGCGCGATGCCGCTGCCCATCACCATCCGCATCCCCTACGGCGGCGGCATCGGCGGCGTCGAGCACCACAGCGACTCGTCCGAGGCGTACTACATGGCGACTCCGGGGCTCCATGTCGTCACGCCCGCCACCGTCGCCGACGCCTACGGCCTGCTGCGCGCCGCCATCGCCTCCGACGACCCGGTCGTCCTGCTGGAGCCCAAGCGGCTGTACTGGTCGAAGGACACCTGGAACCCGGACGATCCGCAGAGCGTTGAACCGATCGGCCGCGCGGTGGTGCGGCGCTCCGGCCGGAGCGCCACGCTCATCACGTACGGGCCGTCGGTGCCCGTCTGCCTCGAAGCCGCCGAGGCGGCTCGGGCCGAGGGGTGGGACCTCGAAGTCGTCGACCTGCGCTCACTGGTGCCGTTCGACGACGAAACGGTCTGCGCCTCGGTACGGCGGACCGGGCGAGCGGTCGTCGTACACGAGTCGGGCGGGTTCGGCGGACCGGGCGGGGAGATCGCGTCCCGGGTCACGGAGCGCTGCTTCCACCACCTGGAGGCACCGGTGCTGCGCGTGGCCGGGTTCGACATCCCCTATCCGCCGCCGATGCTGGAGCGGCACCACCTGCCCGGCGTCGACCGGATCCTGGACGCGGTGGCGCGTCTGCAATGGGAGGCCGAGAGCTGATGGCACAGGTGCTGGAGTTCAAGCTCCCCGACCTCGGCGAGGGGCTCACCGAGGCGGAGATCGTGCGCTGGCTGGTGCAGGTCGGCGATGTCGTCGCCATTGACCAGCCGGTCGTCGAGGTCGAGACGGCCAAGGCGATGGTCGAGGTGCCCTGCCCGTACGGCGGCGTGGTCACCGCGCGCTTCGGCGAGGAGGGCGCGGAACTGCCCGTCGGCGCCCCGCTGCTGACGGTCGCGGTGGGCGCGTCGGCCGCCGACACCCCGGGTCCCGGCGAGGTTCCGGCCCGGGACGGGCGGCAGGACCCGCCCGCGTCCGTGAATGGCAACAGCCGCCCGGCCGCGGCCGACGCTCCGGGCGGTGCGGCCGAGGGCTCGGGCAACGTCCTGGTGGGCTACGGCACCGGCACCGCGCCCGCCCGGCGCAGAAGGGTGCGACCCGCGGCTCCGGCGACGCCCGCGTCGTCGGCCCCGCCGGCCCGCCCGTCACCGGTCCCGCCTGCTCCGGCTCCCACGGTCGCCGCCGTTCCCGGTCAGGACGCCTCCCGTGGTGAGGGTCCCGTTCCGGTGATCTCGCCCCTCGTGCGCCGGCTCGCCCGCGAGAACGGGCTCGACCTGCGGGAACTGCACGGCTCCGGACCCGACGGGCTGATCCTGCGCGCGGACGTGGAGTACGCGCTGCGGGCCGCCGCGGCACAGGGCCGCACGGCGCAGGCACAGGCCGTCGTTGCCGCCGCCCCCGCCGTGGCCGAACCCCAGCCCGCCGTTCCCGCCTCCGCCGTCGCCCCCGGCGGCACCCGCGTGCCTCTCAAGGGAGTCCGGGGCGCCGTCGCCGACAAGCTCTCCCGCAGCCGGCGGGAGATCCCGGACGCGACCTGCTGGGTGGACGCCGACGCGACGGAACTCATGCGGGCGCGCGCCGCGATGAACGCGTCCGGTGGACCCAAGATCTCCCTGCTCGCGCTGCTGGCCCGGATCTGCACCGCCGCGCTGGCCCGCTTCCCGGAGCTCAACTCCACGGTGGACACGGCGGCCCGGGAGGTCGTCCGGCTCGACCACGTCCACCTCGGTTTCGCGGCCCAGACCGAGCGGGGACTCGTGGTCCCCGTCGTCCGGGACGCGCACACGCGGGACGCCGAGGGACTGACCGCGGAGATGGCCCGGCTGACCGAGGCGGCCCGCACCGGGACGCTGACCCCGGCGCAGCTCACCGGCGGCACCTTCACGCTGAACAACTACGGCGTGTTCGGTGTCGACGGCTCCACGCCGATCATCAACCATCCCGAGGCGGCCATGCTCGGCGTCGGCCGTATCGTGCCCAAACCCTGGGTCCACGAGGGCGAACTGGCGGTACGGCAGGTCGTCCAGCTGTCGCTCACCTTCGACCACCGGGTCTGCGACGGCGGTACGGCAGGCGGTTTCCTCCGGTATGTCGCGGACTGCGTGGAACAGCCGGCGGTGCTGCTGCGCTCTCTGTGACTGGGCGGTTCCCGCTCGTTCCCCGGGCCGGAGGACGGCCCGCATACTCGGGGGATGAGCCAGAACCGGCACGGCAGCCGCTCACCCGGCGAGCACGACGGTGACTACGACGCCGTCGTCCTCGCCGGCGGTGCCGCGCGGCGGCTCGGCGGCGCGGACAAGCCCGGGGTACGCGTGGGCGGACGGGCACTGCTCGACCGGGTGCTCGCCGCCTGCGCCGACGCGCGGAACACGGTCGTCGTCGCCGACCCGAGGCCGACGGCACGGCCGGTCACCTGGGCGCGGGAGGACCCACCGGGCGGCGGACCGCTCGCGGCGCTCGGCGCCGGGCTGCCCCACACCACGGCGGACCGGGTGGTGCTCCTCTCGGCCGACCTGCCCTTCCTCGGCACGCCCACGGTCAAGGGGCTGCTGGCCGAGCTGGACGCGGGCACGGCCGACGGAGTGGTTCTCACCGACCCCGACGGCCGCGACCAGCCGCTCGTGGCCGCCTACCGGGCGCGGCCCCTGCACGGGACACTCGCGTCCCTGCGGACCGAGCACGGCGGACTCACCGGACTGCCCCTGCGGCGCCTGACCGCCGCACTGAACCTCACCCGCATCTCCGACCCCGTCGCGTCCTTCGACTGCGACACCTGGGACGACATCGCCACCGCCAGGGCACGCATCAGGGAGCATGGGCACGTGTTGGATGAATGGATCTCCGCAGTCAAGGACGAGCTCGGCATCGACCTCGATGTCGACACCGGTGTCCTGCTCGATCTCGCCCGCGACGCCGCCCACGGGGTGGCCCGGCCGGCGGCACCGCTGACCACCTTCCTCGTCGGCTACGCCGCGGCCCGGTCCGGCGGGGGCCCCGAAGCCGTCGCCGAGGCCGCCCGCAAGGCCGCCGCCCTCGCCCGGCGCTGGGCCGAGGAGGACGCCGTGGAGAACGCCGCGGACGGCAAGCCCGGTACCGGCCCGGACGCGGGATGACGGCCCACGATGTCCGCAGCGGGGATGTCGACGACCTGGGTGTCGACGAGGCGCTGGCGCTCGTGAAGGCCGACCGGGAGGACCGGGGCAACGGCACCGCCGGCCCTGCGTCCGCTCCGTCCTCGCAGGGCGACGCCGCTTCACAGGACGGCGCCGGCGCGCGGACGGAGGGCGGGCCTCACCACGGCGCGTCACCGCGAGCGGGGGACCGGCACCACAAGGCCACCCCCTGGCCCGACGCGCGTGAGACCGCCGCCCGTGCGGCCCGTGGACGGGTTCGCCGCGCACCCGTCTCCGTGTCCCTCGACGAGGCGCTGGGTCTCGTTCTGGCGGCGCCCCTCACCGCCCTGACCGATCTCCCCTCCTTCGACACCTCCGCCATGGACGGCTGGGCGGTCGCCGGGCCCGGACCCTGGGCGGTACGCGACGAGGGTGTTCTGGCCGGGCACGCCGAGGCCGCGCCGCTCGGCGACGGCGAGGCCGTGCGGATCGCCACCGGCGCCCGGATCCCGCCCGACACCACCGCGGTGCTGCGCAGCGAGCACGGCCGTACGGACGACAAGGCGAGGCTGCACGCGACCCGAGAGGTGGGGCACGGACAGGACATCCGGCCCCGGGGCCAGGAGTGCCGCAACGGCGACCATCTCCTGCCGCCCGGCACCCTCGTGACCCCCGCCGTGCTGGGTCTCGCCGCTGCTGCCGGGTACGACACCCTCACCGCCATCCCCCGTCCCCGTGCCGACGTCCTCGTGCTCGGCGACGAACTGCTCACCGAGGGCCGGCCGCACGACGGACTGATCCGGGACGCGCTCGGCCCGATGCTGCCGCCCTGGCTGCGGGCGCTCGGCGCCGAGGTCGGCGTGGTGCGGCGGCTCGGTGACGACGCCGACGCCCTGCACCGGGCCATCGCGGAGAGCGACGCCGACCTGGTCGTCACCACGGGCGGGACGGCCGCGGGCCCTGTCGACCACGTCCACCCCACGCTGAGCCGTCTGGGCGCCGAGCTGCTGGTGAACGGGGTCCAGGTGCGCCCCGGGCATCCGATGCTGCTGGCACGCACCAAGGAGCACCAGCACCTCGTCGGTCTGCCGGGCAACCCTCTCGCCGCCGTCTCCGGCCTGCTCACCCTGGCCGAGCCGTTGCTGCGTACGCTCGCCGCCCGGTCGGCGCAGGAGCCGTACACCTTGCCCTTGCAGGACACCGTGCAGGGGCATCCGTACGACACCCGGCTCGTCCCGCTCGTGCTGCGGGGCGACCGTGCCGTGCCGCTGCACTACAACGGTCCGGCCATGCTGCGGGGGATCGCCGCGGCCGATGCCCTCGCGGTTGTGCCGCCGGGCGGTGCGCGGCCGGGGCAGGAGGTCGAGATCCTCGATCTGCCGTGGGCGGCAGCGGGGATCGGGGTGTGTTTCACGTGAAACATCGGTCACGGTCCGTAGCGGCGGATCGGTCGGCCGTAGACCGGTAGACGGCAGCCCGGTAGACGGCAGCCCGGTAGACGGCAGACCGGTCGGCCGTAGACCGGTTTGCCGCCGTAGGTGTGGCCATAGGTGTGGCCACGCAGCCGAAGCCGCAGCGGTAGGTGCGCAGCCGGGGTCGGAGCCGGGTTCAGACCGCGACGGGGCGGCTCACCGTGATGACCCGGTCTCCCCGCCGGAGCTCCGAGCGCCAGCCCTCGGTGTAGTCCATGACCTTCTTGTCGCGCACCACCGCCACGACCAGGTCCGTGCACTCGCGGGGCGTCCGGCCCACCTCGTCCTCGGTCACCGGTCGTTCGATGATGTCCATCCCGCTGCCCAGGGTCATGAGGTCCTCCAGGGTCCGCGCCACGGTCGGGCTCGCCATGAACGTCCCGAGCAGCCGGCCGGCCGAGCTGGAGCTGGTCACGACGGTGTCCGCGCCGCTCTGCTTGAGCAGCGGCACGTTCTCGTCCTCCCGGACGGCGGCGACGATCGTGGCGTGGCGGTTGCGCTGGCGGGCGGTGAGCGTGATCAGGGTGGCGGTCTCGTCGCGCTGCGGCGCGATGATCACCCGCGTGGCGCGCTGCACCTCCGCCTTGAGCAGGGTCTCGGACCGGGTCGCGTCCCCGGTCACCGCCACCAGCCCGTCGTCGCTCGCCTGTTCGGCGACCTTGCGCTGCGCGTCCACGACCACGATGCGGTCCCGGGAGATGCCCTGCCCGATCAGGGTCTCCACGGCGTGCCGGCCCTTGGTGCCGTAGCCGATGACCACCACGTGGTCGCGCATCCGGGACCGCCACCGGTGGATACGGACCTGCTGGCGGGTGCGTTCGGTGAGCACCTCCAGGGTCGTACCGACCAGGATGATCAGGAACAGCACGCGCAGCGGCGTGATGACGAAGATGTTGGTGAGCCGGGCGGTCGCGCTGACCGGGGTGATGTCGCCGTAGCCGGTGGTGGAGAGGGTGACGGTGGCGTAGTACGCGGCGTCGAGCAGGTTGACCGAGCCGTCGGAGTTGTCGTTGTAGCCCGCGCGGTCGAGGTAGACGATCAAGACGGTGACCGCCAGTACGAGCAGCGCCAGGACCAGCCGTTTGATGACCTGCTGGAGCGGCGGAAGGGCGCTCTGCGTCGGCATCGTTATGGCACGGCCCGCCTCCGCGTCGGCGCGTGCCTCCTTGTGCGAGCGGCTCCACAGCGTCCTCAGGACGGAGGGCCTCACCCGTTGAGAAGTCGGCTTTTCGTCGGCCCTCATGGCGTGTGCCCCCTGCTGTGGTGATCCGGACGTTCGGCTCCATGGTTTCGTACCGGGTCCGCGCTCGTCACCGAGCCCCCTGCCCGACACGCCGTCCGGGTGCGGCGGTCTCCCGCAGGCTGGGTAGCGTCGGGGCAAGGCCGGACCGCTTTTGTTCCTCGTGACCCCTGGAGAATCCCGTTGCGTGACCACACCGTCGTCGTCGGTTTCGGCACGAAAGGCCGGGCCGCGATCCAGGCCGGCTGTGCCGCGGGTCTGAAGAAGGAACAGGTCGTCGTCATCGATCCCGTCCCCAAGGCGGTCGACGCCGCGACGGCCGAGGGCTACGCCGGTGTCGTCGGCGACGCGACCCGCAGCGATGTGCTGAAGCGGGCCGAGGTGCAGCGGGCGGGGCGGATCATCATCGCGACCCAGCGCGACGACACGGCCGTCCTGGTGGCTCTGACGGCCCGCCAGCTCAACCGCGAGGCGACGATCGTGGCCGCGGTGCGCGAGGAGGAGAACGCGCCGCTGCTGAAGCAGTCCGGCGCCGACGAGGTGATCACCAGCGCGGGCGCGGCCGGACGTCTGCTGGGGCTGTCGGTGCTCAGCCCGGCGGCCGGCGTCGTGATGGACGACCTCATCCGGCAGGGCAGCGGCCTGGACATCGTCGAGCGCCCCGTCACCAAGGCGGAGGCGGGCAAGCGCCCGCGCGAGACCGGCGACCTGGTGGTGAGCGTCGTGCGCGGGCACCGGCTCCTCGGCTACGACGACCCGGCCCTACGGGAGCTGGAGCTGACGGACCGTGTGATCGTCATCGTGCCGCGGGCCGCACCGGAGACCCGGCGCGGCCCGCGCTTGTGACCCTCCGGCGGCGCGTGGAGCGCGCCGGGCGACGTCCTACTTGCGGTTGTACAGCCGCATCGTGATCGGCCCGAAGACCAGCACGAACACCCCGGCCCACCCGAGCGACCAGGCGACCTCGTCCGCCGGCCAGTCGCCTCCCATCAGCCCCCGCACCGCGGAGGACAGATGTGTGACCGGGCTGTTGTTGACGAACGCCTGGAGCCAGCCCGGCATGGTGCTCGGGTCGACGAAGACGTTGGACAGGAAGGTCAGCGGGAAGATCACCATCATGCTGACGCCCATGACCGACTTCTCGGTGCGCAGCAGCAGCCCGAACATCGTCCAGATCCACGAGAACGCGAACGAGAAGACGACCAGCAGCGCGATCCCGGCGACCACCCCGGCGACACCGCCGTCCGGCCGGTAGCCGAGGACCATGCCGACGGTCAGCATCACCACGGACGCGATGGTGTACCGCAGCGCGTCACCGAGCAGATAGCCGACCATCGTCGACGGCCGCCAGATGGGCAGGCTGCGGAACCGGTCGAAGACGCCCTTCTCGATGTCCGTGTTGACCGAGACACCCGTGTACATCGTGATCATCACGACCGACATCACCAGGATGCCCGGCAGCAGGAACTGGATGTACTCCTCCGGCGACCCGGCCAGCGCCCCGCCGAACAGGTACGTGTACATCAGCACCATCATGATCGGGAAGGCGGTGACGTCGAACAGCTGCTCAGGGACGTGCTTGATCTTGAGCATCGCCCGCCAGCCGAAGGTCAGCGACGCGGACAGCGCGCTCGGCCGCGGCGGACGCTCCTTGGTGACCAGCAGCTCGGCCAGCGACTCGGCGGTGACCGGGGCGAGTTCCTTCGTCTCGGTCGGTGTCACGGTGCTCATGCGGCTGCCCCGTCCTTCGTGGCGTCGGCGGCCTCTTCGTGGGCCCTGGTGTCGTGTCCGGTGAGGGCGAGGAACACCTCGTCCAGGCTGGGCTGGCCCAGCGAGAAGTTGTCGACGACGATGCCGCCGCGGGCCAGTTCGGCGAGCGCGCGGGCGGCCTGCTCGGCGGCGCCCCGGCCGTTGTCCGCACCGGCACCGACCCGGGCGGTCAGCGCCACGGGATCGGGCTCCAGCTGCACATCGGCCTCCAGCGCCAGCGCCAGCACCCGCGAGGCCTCCGCCCGCTGCTCCGGATCCCGCAGCCGCAGATGCACGGACCCGGCTCCCACGGACGACTTCAGCTCGCCCTTGGTCCCCTCGGCGATCACCTTGCCCCGGTCGATGACCGCGATCCGCGAGGCCAGTTGGTCCGCCTCGTCCAGATACTGAGTGGTCAGCAGAACCGTCGTGCCCTGCGAGACCACCGCGCGGATGATGTCCCACACCTGGTTGCGGCTGCGCGGGTCGAGCCCGGTGGTCGGCTCGTCGAGGAAGAGCAGGTCGGGTGTGTTCAGGATGGACGCGGCGATGTCGATTCGGCGCCGCATGCCACCGGAGTAGTTCTTCACCTGCTTTCCGGCCGCCTCGGTCAGGCCGAAGGCCTCCAGCAACTGCGCGGACCGCTCACGCGCGGGCTTCTTGCCGTGGCCGAGGAGCCGGCCCAGCAGGATGAGGTTCTCCAAACCGGTCAGGTCTTCGTCCACGGACGCGTACTGGCCGGTCAGGCTGACCCGGCTGCGGACCTCGTCCGCCTCCCGGACGACGTCGTGGCCGAAGACGTGCGCCTCGCCGCCGTCGGGCCTGAGCAGGGTGGCGAGCATTTTGACGGTGGTGGTCTTGCCGGCGCCGTTCGGGCCGAGGACGCCGTACACCGTGCCGGTGGGCACGGCCAGGTCGACGCCGTCGACAGCCCTCGTCTCGCCGAACGTCTTCACCAAGCCCGCTGTCTCGATGGCCAGACGGGGCGTCTGCTGGCTCATGGTGGGGTGTCCTTCCGCGTACTCCGGTTACGCATGGAGGACCCCCACGGTCGCGCAAAC
The DNA here is from genome assembly GCF_003261055.1 of Streptomyces cadmiisoli. Classification (NCBI taxonomy): domain Bacteria; kingdom Bacillati; phylum Actinomycetota; class Actinomycetes; order Kitasatosporales; family Streptomycetaceae; genus Streptomyces; species Streptomyces cadmiisoli. Next base: position 4,537,903 of record NZ_CP030073.1, on the reverse strand, counting down.
TCATCGGTACCGCACGGGGATTTTCCCTGGTTTCGGCCGAGCGGCGGAGAGCCGGCGGGACCTCCGACGGAGCCGCGTCGGTCCGACGACCGATTGCGGGGGTGAGGAGTAGCGTCCCCCTCATGCATGCGATCACGATTCCCGAACCTGGTGGGCCCCAGGCGCTGGTGTGGGACGAGGTCCCGGACCCGGTGCCCGGCGAGGGCGAGGTCCTGCTCGACGTCGCGGCGAGCGCGGTCAACCGCGCCGACGTCCTGCAACGGCAGGGCTTCTACGACCCGCCCCCCGGCGCCTCCCGCTATCCCGGCCTGGAGTGCTCCGGCCGGATCGCCGCGATCGGACCCGGTGTGGGCGGCTGGGCCGTCGGCGACGAGGTGTGCGCGCTGCTCTCGGGCGGCGGCTACGCAGAGAAGGTGGCCGTACCCGCCGGTCAGCTGCTGCCCGTTCCCGAGGGCGTCGACCTGCGGCAGGCGGCGGCACTGCCCGAGGTGACCTGCACCGTCTGGTCGAACGTCTTCATGGTCTCCCACCTCCTTCCCGGCGAGACCCTGCTCGTGCACGGCGGTTCCAGCGGCATCGGCACCATGGCGATCCAGCTCGCCAAGGCCGTGGGCGCCCGGGTCGCCGTCACCGCGGGTACCAAGGAGAAGCTGGACCGCTGTGCCGAACTGGGCGCCGACATCCTGATCAACTACCGCGAGCAGGATTTCGTCGAGGAGGTCAAGAGGGCCACCGACGGCAGGGGCGCCGACGTCATCCTCGACAACATGGGCGCGAAGTACCTGGACCGCAATGTCCGCGCCCTCGCCGTCAACGGCCGGCTCGCGATCATCGGCATGCAGGGCGGCGTGAAGGGCGAGCTGAACATCGGCGCGCTGCTCGCCAAGCGGGCCGCGATCAGCGCGACCTCGCTGCGCGCCCGGCCGCTCAGTGAGAAGGCGGCCATCGTGGCGGCCGTGCACGAGCACGTCTGGCCCCTGCTGGCCGCCGGTCACGTCCGGCCGGTCGTCGACCGCGAGCTGCCGATGAACGAGGCTCCCGCCGCGCACCGCCTCGTCGAGGAGAGCGGCCACGTCGGCAAGGTCCTGCTGGTCGCACCGTAGGAAGGGCGCGGTCGGGTCACTCGGGGCCCCGCCGCACCCGCAGGGCGACGAAGGTGAGTCCGAGGCCGAGCCCGATCAGCACCAGACCGCTGCCGAGCGGCAGGGTCGTCACCACCGGTCCGCCGGGGCGTCCGGAGTCCGGAGCGGCTTCCTGAACGGTGCCGGGCTCCCGCGCGGTCGGGTCGCCGGACGGGGACGGCGGTTCGGGCACGTCGTCGGCGGGGCGGCGGTTCCCCGTCGGCGCGGTCGCCTCGTCGCTCGGCGGCTCGATACGGCCCGGCCGCTGCCGTCCCTCGCCCGCCCGGCTCCCGGCCCGCGTCGGCTCACCGGCGGAGGCGGAGCCGGACGGGCTGTCGTCGGGCGACGGCGCCTTCGCGTCGGCCACCGCAGCGGCCCCGTACGGCATCACAAGCGGGCCCACCGCCCGGACACGGTCCGTGGACACGGCACCGCGGTCCCTGGAGACGACAACGCGGTCCATGGACACGGCACCGCGGGACGCCGGGCCGCCGTGGGCGGGCTCTCCCCCGTACGCCGAAGCGCCCCCGCACACCGATAACGTCCCGCACCAGAGCACGGCCGCCCCCAGGCCGGCGCCCGTGAGCGCCCTCGTCGCACGCCGGACAGACAGCCGTGGAGTCACGTCGGTGACCCCCTCCCGAAGCCAGGTCGCCACAATCGACGGAACAATCCTCACATTTGCCGCAAGCCCCGGCACGCGGGGTGACTCCGAACGGCTGTACGGGGTGGATCATCCGTCCCAGGGGGCACACGTCGAAGAGGAGCACCCGTGCGAGAGAATGGCGGCATGGAGATGCCGAGGAACGACAGGTCGCCGGAGAACGCGCAGAAGATCCTGGTCGTGGGCCAGGACGGGATGGCTCTCGGCGGCGGCACGGACGAGGACTCCCGCGAGATCCCGGTCACCGAGCAGGTCGAGCAGCCGGCCAAGGTCATGCGGATCGGCAGCATGATCAAGCAGCTTCTGGAGGAGGTGCGCGCGGCTCCCCTGGACGAGGCGAGCCGGGTCCGGCTCAAGGAGATCCACGCCAGCTCGGTGAAGGAGCTGGAGGACGGCCTGGCGCCGGAGCTGGTCGAGGAACTGGAGCGGCTCTCCCTGCCGTTCACGGACGAGGCGACCCCCAGCGACGCCGAACTGCGGATCGCGCAGGCCCAGTTGGTGGGCTGGCTGGAGGGCCTGTTCCACGGGATCCAGACGACCCTGTTCGCCCAGCAGATGGCCGCGCGTGCCCAGTTGGAGCAGATGCGCCGGGCCCTGCCGCCGGGCGTCGGTCACGAGGGTGAGGAAGGCCACCTGGGCGGCCGCTCGGGCGGGCCGTACCTGTAGGGCCTCTTCCGGGAGCGGTGTCGTCCGCACAGCCGAAAGGCCCGGCACGCCGGGCCTTTCCTCGTTCCGGGGCGACCGTCCGTCAGGACGACGGCGGGTTGCCCGTGGAGACCTTGAGGGTGATCTCGGGCATGTCCTCGGGGTCGACGTCGGTGCCGGCCGGCGGGAACTGCTCCCTGACGGAGCCCTCGCCGTACGTGTTCTCGTCGACCTCGACCTCCTTCAAGTGCCATCCGGCGGCCTGGAAGCACTCCTTGACCGACTTGATGTACTTGAAGGTGAAGTCCGGAAGCCGGATCTTGTCGGGGTCGTTGTACGACTCCTCCGGTTCCGTGCACTCCTCCTTCTCGATGGTCTTGGAGGTGTCCGGCCCGCGGTAGCCCGCCGCCTGGTCGGCCGAGACCGAGGCCGACGTGCTGGGGTCGCCCCCGCCCTTGTCGTCCTTGTTGCCGCCGTTCAGCGCGAGGGCCGCGATCAGACCGCCGACCGCGATCACCGCGACGAGGACGGACCCGATGACCACCGGCTTGTTGCTCCTGCCGCCGCCCGACGGGGTCTGGTGCTGCGGCGTGATGTTGTACGGCGGCGGCGTGGACGACGCCGGCTGCGGCGCGTACGCGGCCGGGTTCGGCGTCTGGTAGCCGCCCTGCTGCGGATAGCCGTAGGCCGGGGACGGCGTCGGGGTGCCGTACGGGTTCGGGGCCGGCACCGGCTGGTACGGCGTCTGGACACCGCCCGTGGGCGCCGGGGTGGACCGGTCGACCGGCGGGAACACCGCGGAGCCGACGCCGGCGCCGCTCTGCGCCGGGGTTCCCGGCACGATGCTCGGCGGGGCGGCGTGGAAGGACGCGGCGATCCGCTGGCACTCGTCGCGCATCGACTCGGCGGTCGGGAAGCGCTCGTTCGGGTTCTTCTTCAACGCGCGGGCCACCAGCGCGTCGACGGCCGGCGGCAGGGAGCGGTTGATCGAGGAAGGCGCGACCGGCTCCTCCTGCACATGCGCGTACGCGATGGCCAGCGGCGAGTCCGCCTCGAACGGCAGCCGCCCGGTGACCAGTTGGAACAGCATGATGCCGACCGAGTAAAGATCGCTGCGGGCGTCCACGCCGCGGCCGAGCGCCTGCTCCGGCGAGAGGTACTGCGGGGTGCCGACGACCATGCCGGTCTGCGTCATCGAGGTCACACCGGACTGCATGGCGCGCGCGATGCCGAAGTCCATCACCTTGACGACGCCGCGCTTGGTCATCATCACGTTGCCCGGCTTGATGTCCCGGTGGACCAGGCCCATCTCGTGGCTGATCTCCAGCGCGGCGAGCACGTCGGCGGTGACCTTGAGGGCTTTGTCGGCGGGCATCGCGCCCTGCTGCCGGATGTCCTCGTCGAGGACCGATCCGAGCGGGCGGCCCTCGATGTACTCCATGACGATGTACGGAGTGGTCATCCCGTCGAGGTCGTCCTCGCCCGTGTCGAAGACCGAGACGATGTTCGTGTGCGTGAGTTTCGCCACCGCCTGGGCCTCGCGGCGGAAGCGCTCGCGGAAGGCCTGCTCGCGGCCCAGTTCGGTGTGCAGCGTCTTGATCGCGACCTGGCGGTCGAGCACCGAGTCGTACGCGAGGTGCACCGACGCCATTCCGCCCTGGCCGAGCAAGTCACGCAGCTGGTAACGGCCGCCGGCGAGCGCCCGTCCCGCGTACTGGCCCTGTGCGCCGTCCTGGCTCATCTTTCTGCGTCCCCCATGGGCACCCGCGGCGATTTGCCACGGGGCTCCCGCGTTGATCGAATGTCTTTGATCGATTGCGTCATTCCCGGCCAAGTCTGCCGGAGGGCACTGACACGTCAAGCTCGGTGCCCGTTCCGTGACCGTACGCGAAAGAAGCGTCGCGGAAGCGTTACAGCGGGCGTACGCCCGGTACACAGGATTTGCACGCCGCGACGGCCCGAGGGTTTGATGACCGGTTCGACGGCCGGTCCGCCTCGGGCCGGTCCGGGCCTCCATCCCGGACCAGCGACCGGCGTGAAGGCTGTAGCGTGGCCGACGGAGACCGCAACAACACCGCGCGCACCGCGGGCAGAAACGACGGCGAGGACTGATGGCACAGCAGCAGCGCGCTCAGGGCCCGTCCGACCCCGAGGCGACTGGCGGCGGAATGTCAGATGCGCCGGAGATGTGGGGTAACGGAGGACTGGTCGGGGACGGCCGGTACCGGCTGACCCACCGAGTCGGCCGGGGCGGCATGGCAGAGGTGTTCGCGGCCGAGGACGTACGCCTCGGGCGCACCGTGGCGGTCAAGCTGCTGCGCGCCGACCTGGCCGAGGACCCGGTCTCCAAGGCCCGCTTCACACGCGAGGCCCAGTCGGTGGCCGGCCTCAACCACCATGCGATCGTCGCCGTGTACGACTCCGGCGAGGACGTGATCGGCGGCCAGTCCGTGCCGTACATCGTGATGGAGCTGGTCGAGGGCCGCACCATCCGCGATCTGCTGATGAACGCCGAGGCGCCGGGCCCGGAGCAGGCCCTCATCATCGTCTCCGGTGTCCTGGAGGCGCTCGCCTACTCGCACCAGCACGGCATCGTGCACCGCGACATCAAGCCGGCGAACGTCATCATCACCAACAACGGCGCCGTCAAGGTGATGGACTTCGGCATCGCGCGCGCCCTGCACGGCGCGTCCACGACGATGACGCAGACCGGCATGGTCATGGGCACCCCGCAGTACCTCTCCCCGGAGCAGGCCCTCGGCAAGGCCGTCGACCACCGCTCCGACCTGTACGCGACGGGCTGTCTGCTGTACGAACTGCTGGCGCTGCGCCCGCCGTTCGTGGGCGAGACCCCGCTGTCCGTGGTCTACCAGCACGTGCAGGACATCCCGACTCCCCCGTCCGAGGCCTCGGACGTCGCGCCGCCGGAGCTCGACGGCCTGGCGATGCGCTCGCTCGCCAAGGACCCGGACGACCGCTTCCAGACCGCGGAGGAGATGCGCGGGCTGGTCCAGTACGGCCTCCAGATGCTGTACGACCAGGGCAGCCACACCGGCACCTGGAACACCGGCCCGGTGAACCTGCACGAGGGCCCGCACACCGGGGCGACGGGCATGGCGGGCACGACCGCCCTGCCGCACTCCGCCGAGGGCACCACCCAGATCCCGCATCCGATCCTGCCGTCGTACGGCGGGGGCGACGACGGCGGCTTCGAGGGGCACGGCAACAAGGGCAGCGGCCGCGGCAAGCTGTGGATACTGGCCGTCCTCGCGGTGATCGCGATCGCGGCGGGCGTCGCGCTGGCCGTCAACCGCGGCAACGGCGACGACGGCGGTCCCGGTACGAAGCAGTCGCCGACCTCCTCGCAGACGAAGGACGACGAGAAGGCCAGCGAGACGCCCAGCGACGAGGCGACCGACGGGCCCACGGACAGCAACACCGATGACCAGGAGGGGTCCGGCGGCAACTGGGACCCCTCGCCCGACCCCTCGGCGTCGTCCTCGCAGTCCGAGTCGACGGACCCGGACCCCACCGAGTCCGACCCGACGGACCCCGACCCGACGGACCCCGAGCCCTCGGACCCCGAGCCCTCGGACCCCGAGCCCTCGGACCCGGGCCCGACGGACACCGGGACGGGCGGCGCGACCGATCCGGTCGACCCGCCGGAGGACGGCGACGGCGCCTGAGCCGCCGTCGGTGAGCGGGGCGCGCGTCAGCCGGCGAACGCCCCGCACACGGCGTCGTACTCCCGCGTCCACCACACCGCCAGCGCCGAGGCGGCCGGGAACTGGGGGTCCGCGCGGGTGTCACCGCGCTCGTAGTGCCAGCGCAGCATCCAGAAGTCGTTGAGACGCTCCCACCACACACGGTGCACGGCCGCGGAGAGCTCCGACGGTGCCACCCCGGCCGTCCGCCGGTACGCACGCGCGTACGCCCGCACCTTGGGCAGGTCCAGCGTGCCCGCGGGCCGTACGAAGAAGATCGCGGCGGCGCGCACCGCCTCCTCCGCGCGGGGCTGAACGCCCAGCCGGTCCCAGTCGACGATCGCGGCGGGGGCGTCGCCCCGGTAGAGCAGGTTGAACGGGTGGAAGTCGCCGTGCACCCAGCCCACCGGACCGCCGCGCGGGGGACGCCGGTCCGCGTGCCGCTCCAGCAGGGCGCGGCGTTCCAGGAGCCGGTGCCGGGCCAGTTCGTCGAAGGAGTCGGCGGGGCGGTGCCGGCGCACCCGGGCCAGCAGATCGTCGATCAGGTCGAAGGTGTCGGCGGGGTCGGCGCTCTCCACCGGGTGAGGGCTCGTGGCCGGAGGCGTACGCCCCTTCGGCGGCATCACGCGCTCCAGGGTGGCGTGGACGGCCCCCAGGAGCGCCCCGAGCCGTGCGCACTGGGCCGCGCCGAGCTGACCGCCGTGCCGGTGCCGGCCGTCGATCCAGGGGTGCAGGGCGTACGCGTGGCCCCCGACGACGGCGACGGTGCGGCCGTCGCGGGCCGGCAGCGGCGGGGCCACCGGGACGCCGAGGTCGGCCAGCCGCTGGGTGGCGCGGTGCCGGCGTTCGATCGCGGCGGGGTCGGCGGTGTCGGGATCGAAGTGATGCTTGAGGAAGTAGCGGCCACGCGTCGTGCACAGCCGGTAGCCGCGGTTGAGCAGCCCCTGGTCGACCGGTGCGCAGGCGAGGGGGGACCCGGCGGAGTACTGGCGCAGGAGGGCGCTCAAAGGGGGCGCGGGAGGCGCGGTGGGCGGTACACATAAGCGCGGCACGCGCCCGATGCTAGGGCACCGGACGAGGCTGTGAGCTGGGCGTTGTCACAGTAAGTCGCCGATGGTCGCCTTCGGTCACAATCGTGTGGCGACAGGACGTGTCCGACGTCCAGCGGTGGCGCGGTGGCCGGAATTGAACTGGTCGTGCCGGTCGCCGAACCGGTCGCGGCGACCCGTGCGAAAGCATCTTTTCTCGCGTTTCCGGGCCGTCCGAGCGGGCGCGCCACGCCGTACGGCGAGGTCTACGGGTGTACATAGCAGGATTTGTCATCCTTGAGGTAGGAAGCCGGTGTCACACGCCGACTCTTCCCGTGACCTGGGTGAGCGGGATAACGTGCCCGTGTTCCGGCCCCCTGCAGGGCTGTGACCTGGGCCCCTTCCCGGCTTTTCGATTTACTTGGATTTCCAAGCAAAAACGCAGGTCAGGAGGGGTTTCACAGAAATGTGGAGCACTGGGTAACGTGCATGTTGCAGGGCGCTCGCCGGGGCACCTGTCACGCCTGTTCCCGGCCGAGTGGCACCCACCCCGTGCCCGGTGGTCGAAAACAGGTGAGCCGCACTGGCCTACCGGCAACCCCGGGGGCCGGACCGACGGAGGAGCACACGTGACCGTGGAGAGCACTGCCGCGCGCCAGCCGCGACGCAGCGCCGGAAGCAAGGCCGGGTCCGCCGGCGCCGAAGCAGCCGACGCCACCGGCACCCAGCGCACCAGCCGCGCGACCGCCAAGAAGACGACCGCCAAGGCCGCACCGGCCAAGAAGGCCGCACCCGCCAAGAAGGGCGCGCGCGCAGCCGGAGCCGGCAGCGCCACGGGTGCCGAGCCGTCGGCCGGCCCCGAGCTCGTGCAGCTGCTGACGCCCGAGGGCGAACGCGTCACGGGCGCGGAGACCGCCGCGTACGAGAAGTACGTCGCCGACATCACCCCCGAGCAGCTGCGCGGCCTGTACCGCGACATGGTGCTCACCCGCCGCTTCGACGCCGAGGCCACCGCCCTCCAGCGCCAGGGCGAGCTGGGCCTGTGGGCGTCGCTGCTCGGCCAGGAGGCCGCCCAGATCGGCTCCGGCCGGGCCACCCGCGAGGACGACTACGTCTTCCCGACCTACCGCGAGCACGGCGTCGCCTGGTGCCGCGGCGTCGACCCGACCAACCTGCTCGGCATGTTCCGCGGCGTGAACAACGGCGGCTGGGACCCGAACAGCAACAACTTCCACCTCTACACGATCGTCATCGGCTCCCAGACGCTGCACGCCACCGGCTACGCGATGGGCGTGGCCAAGGACGGCGCGGACTCGGCCGTCATCGCCTACTTCGGCGACGGCGCCTCCAGCCAGGGCGACGTGGCCGAGTCGTTCACGTTCTCCGCGGTCTACAACGCCCCCGTGGTGTTCTTCTGCCAGAACAACCAGTGGGCGATCTCCGAGCCCACCGAGAAGCAGACCCGCGTGCCGCTCTACCAGCGCGCCCGGGGCTACGGCTTCCCCGGCGTCCGCGTCGACGGCAACGACGTGCTGGCCTGCCTCGCCGTCACCAAGTGGGCGCTGGAGCGGGCCCGCAGCGGCGAGGGACCGACCCTGGTCGAGGCGTACACGTACCGGATGGGCGCCCACACCACCTCGGACGACCCCACCCGCTACCGTCACGACGACGAGCGGGCCGCCTGGGAGGCGAAGGACCCGATCCTGCGCCTTCGCCGCCATCTGGAGTCCTCGAACCACGCGGACGAGGGATTCTTCGCGGAACTGGAGGCGGAGAGCGAGACGTTGGGCAGGCGGGTGCGCGAAGCGGTGCGTGCGATGCCGGACCCGGACCGGTTCGCCATCTTCGAGAACGTGTACGCGGACGGGCACGCGCTCGTCGACGAGGAGCGGGCCCAGTTCGCCGCCTACCAGGCGTCGTTCGCGGACGCGCCGGCTGAGGGGGTCTGATCATGGCGGCTGAAAAGAACATGGCTCTGGCCAAGGCGATCAACGAATCGCTGCGGCGTGCCCTGGAGACCGACCCCAAGGTCCTCATCATGGGCGAGGACGTCGGCAAGCTCGGCGGTGTGTTCCGCGTGACCGACGGCCTCCAGAAGGACTTCGGCGAGAGCCGCGTCATCGACACCCCGCTCGCCGAGTCGGGCATCGTCGGCACCGCGATCGGACTGGCCCTGCGCGGCTACCGGCCGGTCGTGGAGATCCAGTTCGACGGTTTCGTCTTCCCGGCGTACGACCAGATCGTCACGCAGCTCGCGAAGATGCACGCCCGCTCGCTGGGCAAGGTCAAGCTCCCGGTCGTCGTGCGCATCCCCTACGGCGGCGGCATCGGCGCGGTCGAGCACCACTCGGAGTCCCCGGAGGCGCTGTTCGCGCACGTCGCGGGCCTGAAGATCGTCTCGCCGTCGAACGCGAGCGACGCCTACTGGATGATGCAGCAGGCCATCCAGAGCGACGACCCGGTGATCTTCTTCGAGCCCAAGCGGCGCTACTGGGACAAGGGCGAGGTCAGCACGGAGGCCATCCCCGGCCCGCTGCACAAGGCCCAGGTCGTGCGCGAGGGCACCGACCTCACCCTGGCCGCCTACGGCCCGATGGTGAAGCTGTGCCAGGAGGTCGCGGACGCCGCCGCGGAGGAGGGCCGCTCCCTGGAGGTCCTCGACCTGCGCTCGGTCTCCCCCCTCGACTTCGACTCGATCCAGGCCTCGGTGGAGAAGACCCGCCGCCTGGTGGTCGTGCACGAGGCGCCGGTGTTCTTCGGCTCGGGCGCGGAGATCGCCGCCCGGATCACGGAGCGCTGCTTCTACCACCTGGAGGCCCCGGTGCTGAGGGTCGGCGGCTACCACGCGCCGTACCCGCCGGCCCGCCTGGAGGAGGAGTACCTGCCCGGTCTGGACCGGGTGCTGGACGCCGTCGACCGCTCGCTGGCGTACTGAGGAGAGGGTCGTGACGACGATGACGGAAAGTTCCGTGCGCGAGTTCAAGATGCCCGACGTGGGCGAGGGACTGACCGAGGCCGAGATCCTCAAGTGGTACGTCCAGCCCGGTGACACGGTCACGGACGGCCAGGTGGTGTGCGAGGTCGAGACGGCGAAGGCCGCCGTCGAACTGCCCATCCCGTACGACGGGGTGGTGCGCGCGCTGCACTTCCCCGAGGGCACCACGGTGGACGTCGGCACCTCGATCATCGCGGTGGACGTCAGTGGCGGTGCGGCGCCGGCGCCGGCGCCGGCGCCGGAGGCGCCCGCCGAGCCGCAGGAGGAGCCGAAGCCGCAGGCCCGCCAGCCGGTGCTGGTGGGTTACGGCGTGGCCGCCTCCTCCACCAAGCGCCGCCCGCGCAAGACCGCCGAGGTCCCGGCGCAGCCGGCCGCCGCGGCGATCCAGTCCGAGATGAACGGCCACGGTGCGGTCCCGTCCGCCCCGCCCGCCCCGGTCCCGGCCGCTCCCGCGCCCGTCGGCGCCCAGGAGCGTCCGCTGGCCAAGCCGCCGGTCCGCAAGCTGGCCAAGGACCTCGGCGTCGACCTCGCGACGGTCACCCCGACCGGCCCGGACGGCGTCATCACCCGGGACGACGTCCACGCGGCGGTCGCCCCGAAGGCCCCCGAAGCGGCACCGGCGGCGGCTCCCGCCCCGGTCGCGGCTGCCCCGGCGCCCGCCTCGTACGACATCGCGCGCGAGGAGCGGGTCCCGGTCCGCGGCGTCCGCAAGGCCACCGCCGCCGCCATGGTCGGTTCGGCCTTCACCGCGCCGCACGTCACGGAGTTCGTGACGGTCGACGTGACGCGCACGATGAAGCTGGTCCAGGAGCTGAAGGAGGACAAGGAGTTCACGGGTCTGCGCGTGAACCCCCTGCTGCTCGTCGCCAAGGCGCTCCTGGTCGCCATCAAGCGCAACCCGGACGTCAACGCGTCCTGGGACGAGGCGAACCAGGAGATCGTGCTCAAGCGCTATGTGAACCTGGGCATCGCCGCGGCCACCCCGCGCGGCCTGATCGTCCCGAACATCAAGGACGCGCAGGACAAGACCCTGCCGCAGCTGGCCGGGGCGCTCGGCGAGCTGGTGTCGACGGCCCGTGAGGGCAAGACGTCACCGGCGGCGATGCAGGGTGGCACGGTCACCATCACCAACGTCGGCGTCTTCGGCGTCGACACCGGTACGCCGATCCTCAACCCGGGCGAGTCCGCGATCCTGGCGGTCGGAGCGATCAAGCTCCAGCCGTGGGTGCACAAGGGCAAGGTGAAGCCACGTCAGGTGACGACCCTGGCGCTCAGCTTCGACCACCGGCTGGTCGACGGCGAGCTGGGCTCGAAGGTCCTCGCGGACGTCGCGGCGGTCCTGGAGCAGCCCAAGCGGCTGATCACCTGGGCGTGAGACACGCGAGTACGACGTGAAGGGGCCGGCCGCACGATGCGGCCGGCCCCTTCGACGTGCGCGGGAGTGACGGACTGCCGTCAGCCCAGCTTGGCGAAGCCGTAGTTCAGGAGCTTCTTCGCGTCCGTCTCGCGCTGCGTGGCGGACGTGGAGGTCAGGACCGTGCCGATGACGGTCTTGCCGTTGCGGGTGGCGGCGAAGACGAGGCAGTACTTGGCGATGCTGCCGGAGCCGGTCTTCACGCCGATGGCGCCGCTGTAGTTGCTGAGCAGCGTGTTCGTGTTGGTCCAGGTGTAGTAGCGGTAACCGCCGTTCTTCGTCGTCACCTTCTGCTTCGTGGACTTCGTCTTCACGATGGCGCGGAAGGTGGAGCTCTTCATCGAGCTGCTGGCGAGCTTGGTCAGGTCGCGCGGCGTCGAGTAGTTCGAGCCGTTGCTGATGCCGTCGAACGAGTCGAACTTCGTGTTCGTCATGCCGAGCTGCTTGGCCTTGGCGTTCATCTTGCCGATGAACGACTTCACCCGGGCGGCCCGCGTGGTGCCCGTGCCGAACTTGTCGGCGAGCGCGTAGGCGGCGTCACAGCCGGACGGCAGCATCAGGCCGTACAGCAGCTGGCGGACGGTGACCTTGTCACCGACGATCAGACGCGCCGAAGAGGCGTTCTTCGACACTATGTAGTCGCTGTACGCCTTCTGGACCGTGACCTTGGCGTCCAGATTGAGGTTCGGCTGCGCCAGCACGACCTTGGCGGTCATGATCTTGGTCGTCGAGCCGGTGGCGCGCTTGGTGTCGGCAGCCTTGGTGTACAGCGTCTTGCTGTTGGCGTTGTCCATGATGTAGCCGCCCTTGGCGACGATCGTGGGCGCGGTGGCGGCCTGCGCGGGTGCCGCGGAGAGGGCTCCGGTGGCCAGCATGGCGCCGGCGGTCGCCGTCACTGCGACGGTCCTGCGGAAGCGGATGCCCTTGATGCCGGTTATCAACTGAGATACCCCGAATACGTCGAAAGTTCCTATGGCGCGGCCGGGTTGGCGGATGCAGGCAGTGAAGGCCGCGTGTGTGTGACCTTCGAGCCGCACGATTGGTTGTGCGGCGAACGAGGGAGATCCAGAATTTTTTTCGCGGCCCCGACGGGTCCGCATGCTGGACGAGGCACCGCATGGGTACGTGATGTATCTATCCTGTGGCCATGCCCTTGGCAGTGAAGCAACCCCCCGCCGCGGACCGCGTCTACCACCACGTCAAACAAGCGGTCCTCGACCGCAGCTACCAGGGCGGCACCCTGCTCACCGAGGGCGAGCTCGCCGATGCCGTCGGCGTCTCCCGCACCCCGGTGCGCGAGGCGCTCCTCCGGCTGGAGGTCGAAGGGCTGATCAAGCTCTACCCGAAGAAGGGCGCCCTCGTCCTGCCCGTCTCCGCACAGGAGATCGCGGACGTCGTCGAGACCCGCCTGCTGGTCGAGGAGCACGCCGCCCGCAAGGCCGTGCCCGCACCGCCCGGCCTCATCGAGCGCCTGTCCGAACTGCTCGCCCGCCAGAAGGAACAGGCCGCCGCCGGGGACCTGGCCGGCGCCGCCGTCACCGACCGCTGCTTCCACGCCGAGATCGTCCGCAGCGGCGGCAACGAGATCCTCGCCCGGCTCTACGACCAACTCCGCGACCGGCAGCTGCGGATGGGCGTCGCCGTCATGCACTCCCACCCCGACCGGATCGCCAAGACCCTCGCCGAACACGAGGAGATACTCCAGGCCCTGCGCTCCGGCGACGCGGACGCCGCGGTCGATCTCGTCCACCGGCACGTCGGGTGGTTCTCGCACCTGGCCCGGGGTGAGGTCCGATGAGCCAGGCCGCGCGGCCGGTGCCCGAAGGGGCCGGCGGCACGCTCGGCGGGCGGCGCGCCCTGGCGATGTGGGGCACCGGGGTCTCCGTCTACTTCGTCGCCGTCATCTTCCGTACCTCCCTGGGCGTCGCCGGCCTCGACGCCGCCGACCGCTTCGACGTCGGCGCCTCCGCGCTGTCGACGTTCTCGATCCTCCAGCTGCTGGTCTACGCCGGCATGCAGATACCCGTCGGCCTGCTCGTCGACCGGCTCGGCACCAAGAAGGTGCTGGCCATGGGCGCCGTGCTGTTCACCCTGGGGCAACTGGGCTTCGCCCTCTCCCCCTCGTACGGCATGGCCCTCGCCTCCCGCGCGCTGCTGGGCTGCGGCGACGCGATGACGTTCATCAGCGTGCTGCGGCTCGGCACCCGCTGGTTCCCCGCCCGGCGCGGGCCGCTGATCGCGCAGCTCGCCGGTCTGGTGGGCATGGCGGGCAACCTGGTCTCCACACTTCTCATCGCCCGCCTGCTGCACGGCATCGGCTGGACCGCCGCGTTCGCGGGCAGCGCGCTCGCCGGTGTCGTCGTGCTCACCCTGGTGCTGCTGTTCCTGAAGGACCACCCCGAGGGCCACGAGCCCGCCCCGGTGCCCCACCGGGGCACGGCGTACGTACGCCGCCAGATCGCCGCGTCCTGGCGCGAGCCGGGCACCCGCCTCGGACTGTGGGTGCACTTCACCACCCAGTTCCCGGCGATGGTGTTCCTGCTGCTGTGGGGACTGCCCTTCCTGGTCGAGGCGCAGGGGCTGTCCCGGGCCACGGCCGGTGAACTGCTCACCCTGGTCGTGCTGTCGAACATGGCCGTCGGACTGGTGTACGGGCAGATCATCGCCCGGCACCACGGGGCGCGGCTGCCGCTGGCGCTGGGTACCGTCGGCGCGACCTCGCTGCTGTGGGCGGCGACGCTCGCCCACCCCGCCGAGCACGCCCCGATGTGGCTGCTGATCGTGCTCTGCACGGTGCTCGGGGCGTGCGGCCCGGCCTCGATGATCGGCTTCGACTTCGCCCGGCCCGCGAACCCGCCCGAGCGGCAGGGCACCGCGTCGGGGATCACCAACATGGGCGGCTTCATCGCCTCCATGACGACCCTGTTCGCGGTCGGAGTGCTGCTGGACGCGACCGGCGGCAACTACACCGTGGCCTTCTCCTGCGTCTTCGTCCTCCAGGCGCTCGGCGTCTCCCAGATCCTGCGCCTGCGCGGCCGGGCGGTCCGCCGGGAGCGGGAGCGGCTGGTGGCGAGCCGGGTGGAGACCGTGCACGTACCGGCCTGACCGCTCAGCGGCCGACGACGGGCACCAGCGTGAGGTACGCGAGCCCCAGCACGCCCCGGTAGCTGAACCGGCGGGACCGGTGCAGGTCGGCGCGCTCGCGGGTCTCGGGCGCGCGCGGATGCCCCGGGCGAGCGGCGAGCCACACCTCGACGTCCGCCAGGTAGCCCGACTCGAACTCGTCCCACTCCTCCGCGGTGGCCGCCTCGGTCCACTCGGGCCGGAAGCCCGCCTCGACGGCCAGCTCGACGAGGGCCGCCAGATCGTGGTGGTCGGCGGCCGAGGCGCCCGGCCACATCCCGGACAGCTCGGCGGCGGTCGGGGCACGGTGCCAGAAGCCCTCGCCCAGCAGGACCCGGCCCCCGTCGCGGACCAGCCGGCGCAGCTCGCGCAGGGCCTCGGGAAGGTGGTGCGGCGGCTCCGCCGCCCCCAGCGCCTGGCTCGCGCCCACGCACAGGACCAGGTCGGCGGGGCCGCGCGCGGTCCCCACGGCCGACTCCTCGACGAACTCGACACGATCGGCGAGCCCCCGGACCTCGGCGGCGCGCCGGCCGCGGGCCAGGTCCTCGGCGTTGACGTCGATCCCGACTCCCCGCGCGCCGGGCGCGGCGTCCAGCACGCGCAGCATCAACTCGCCCCAGCCGCAGCCGATGTCGAGCACCCTCGCGGGCGCGTTCCGGGCCAGCCGCCCGACCAGGGCGTCCGCCCGCGCCTCGGAGAGGGGACCGTGGAAGGTCAGCCGGGTGAGCCGGGGCGGGCCCGACGCATCGGCGGCATCGGCGGCGTCCGCGGTGTCCGTCGCGGTGTCCGGGTGTGCGGTGCCGGTGTGGGTGTCGGTCATGGCCGGCACGGTACGCGCCCGGACCGGCCGGCCGACATCGAATATCGGCGCGCGGCGGCCCCGGCGGGGCGGCAGCGGCGCCGGACCTACTGCGTCACCGTGAAGTTCCGCAGGATCGCGCCCGTCAGGCCGGGCTCGCCCTCCGCCTTCACCCGGTCCTTGACCGCCTCCGGCGTCACCCGCCCGCAGGCGAGCCGTACGTAGGTCTCCCAGTCGAGGGTGAACGTGGCGGCGGGGCCGAGGGCGGGGGCCGTCTCGAGCGTGCCGCGACCCTGGATGTCGACCCGGATCGTGCGCAGGAACTCGACCGGACCGTGCACGTCGAAGACGATCGCCGAGCTGCGGGGTGCGTCGGCCTTCTCCGCGACGAGCTCCGGCAGCGCGGCCAGCAGGACGTCACGGGCGACCTGCGCGCCGGGGGAGTCCAGGTTGCCGGGGCGGCCGAGAGCGGCCCGCAGGTCCTGCTCGTGCACCCACACGTTGAACGCGTGGCTCCGCATGGACTCCTCGAGGGTGAGCTCCGTGCCGAGCGGCCCGCGCACCTTCGTCCCCGGGTCGCGGGACTCGTTGCGCAGCTGCCGGTTGCGGCGGATGACCGTGTACTCCAGCTCGGACGTCATCTCCGGCGACGTGTGGTGACGGCGGACGTCGACCTGCATCTCCGTGTAGCGCTGGTGGTCGTTGGTGACGTGGAACAGGTCCCGCGGCAGGGTGTGGATGGGGCGCGGGTCGCCGAGCATCTCGCAGTCGAGCCCGATGACATGGGACACGATGTCGCGCACGGACCAGCCGGGGCACGGCGTCCGCCGGTTCCAGTCGGCCTCCACAAGAGGCTGCACCAGCTCGGATATGGCTTCGATGGAGTGGGTCCAGGCGTCGGCGTAGGGCTGGAGGGTGGGATGCAGACTCACGGAACGGGACCCCTCGGCGGTCGGGACACGGGCAGGTTTGGCGGCATTGCCAGTGGGAGGTGGCTGCTGTCGGCGGGCGTCTTGAAACGCTAAGTTACGCTGCTGTGAGGCACCCCGGCAGTGCTTTCGTGTGACGATCGTAGGCCCGTGTGGACGGCTCGAATGCCAGGACGGTGGTAGTGTGCGCGCCTCGCTGATCCAGATCGCCGTAGATGAGGGCGAATCGGTTGATTCGCGTCGGCGTCGGGCGGCCGCCCTCGTACGGCAACAGGCCGGTGCGGATCTGGTCGTCCTGCCGGAGCTGTGGACCACCGGCGCGTTCGCCCACGACGAGTTCGCCCGGCAGGCCGAACCGCTGGAGGGGCCGACGTACGAGGCCATGGCGAAGGCCGCGACGGACGCGGGGGTGTGGCTGCACGCCGGGTCCATCCCCGAGCGGGCCGAGGCCGAGGGCGGCACCGCGGGCGAGGGAGCGCTGTACAACACCTCGCTCGTCTTCTCCCCCTCCGGCGATCTGGTCGCCGCCTACCGCAAGATCCACCGCTTCGGCTTCGACCGCGGCGAGGCCGTGCTGATGGGCGCGGGCGACGAACTGGTGACGGTCCGTCTGCCGGGCCTGACCACGGTCGGCGTCGCCACCTGCTACGACCTGCGCTTCCCGGAACTCTTCCGCGGACTCGTCGACGCCGGCGCGGAGACCTTCGTGATCCCCGCGGGGTGGCCGGAGCGGCGGCGCACCCACTGGACGCTGCTGGCGCAGGCCCGCGCGGTGGAGAACCAGGCGTACGTCCTCGCCTGCGGCACGGCCGGGACGCACGCGGGCGTTGCGCAGGCCGGCCACTCGATCGTGGTGGACCCGTGGGGCACGGTGCTGGCGGAGGCCGGCGCCGGCGAGGAGGTCCTCACGGTGGAGTTCGAGCCCGGCAAGGTGGCGCAGACCCGGGAGCAGTTCCCGGCCCTGAAGGACCGGGTGCTCGGCGTCGTGGCCCCGGAGCCCCGCCACCGGTCCTAGGGCCGCCGCGCTAGTCCTCCTCCCGCTCCTTCTCCGACAGGTGGATCACGCAGACCGTCACCGCGATCAGCAGCGCCGGATCCGCGTCGTCGCGGACGACGTCCACGCCGTAGGTCTCGCGGACGTGCAGCCAGCGCCGGGAGATCACGGCGAGCAGCTCACCGTCGTACTCGACGGCGAACTCGCGGTCGGCGATCCGGCCGCTGACGTCGAGTTCCGTCCCGTCGACCAGGGTCACCCGGTAGTGGTTGCGCAGCAGCGACAGCCGTTTGCGGCGGATCCGGGCGAGCGCCTCGCCGTCCCGTTCGATGACCATCGTGTCCCGCAGGGCGAACATCTTCTGGTGGATGTCGATCAGCACCCTGCCCTGGGTGTCCTTCAGCTCGAAGGTGTCCCGCAGCCGGATCGCCTTGCCGTCCACGAGGAAGACCTTGTTGCCGCGGTCGTCCTCGATCCAGTAGTCGTCACCGAAGGACAGGAGCCGATCGCGCACGAGGAATCTCATGCCGTGACCGGTTCCCCGACGACGGATCCGAAACGCCACCGGTAGGCCGACCGGGCTGCGGGGGCCGCGGCGCGGCGCCGCCGTACCCGATCGCGTGGAGGCGGCCACGGGTCGGGCGCTTTTCCGACTGTCGGCGGCGGGTGGCACTCTTGATCCATGACCGATTCATCCCCGGCCCCGACCCGTCGCCGCGCCCGTGTCCGTGCCCCCGAGCTGACCGGCAAGGGCGGCTGGCTGAACACGGGCGGGAAGCAGTACAGCCTCGCCGACCTGCGCGGACGCATTGTCCTGCTGGATTTTTGGACGTTCTGCTGCATCAACTGTCTGCACGTTCTCGACGAGCTGCGGGAGTTGGAGGAGAAGCACCGGGACACGGTCGTGGTCATCGGGGTGCACTCGCCGAAGTTCGTGCACGAGGCCGAGCACGCGGCGGTCGCGGACGCCGTCGAGCGGTACGACGTGGAGCACCCGGTCCTGGACGACCCCGAGCTCGCGACCTGGAAGCAGTACGCGGTGCGGGCCTGGCCGACGCTGGTGGTGATCGATCCCGAGGGGTACGTCGTCGCGCAGCACGCGGGTGAGGGGCATGTGCACGCCATCGAGCGGCTGGTGACCGAGCTGGAGGCGGAGCACGCCGCGAAGGGCACGCTGCGGCGTGGTGACGGTCCGTACGTGGCGCCGGAGCCGGAGCCGACGGTGCTGCGTTTCCCGGGCAAGGCGGTGCTGCTGCCCGGTGGGAACTTCCTGGTCAGTGACACGACGCGGCACCAGCTGGTGGAGCTGGCGGAGGACGGGGAGAGCGTCGTGCGGCGCGTCGGGTCCGGGGCGCGCGGGTTCGCGGACGGGCCGGCGGACGGGGCGTCGTTCAGTGAGCCGCAGGGTCTGGCGCTGCTCGACGGCAACTCGGTGATCGTCGCCGACACGGTCAACCACGCGCTGCGGCGGCTGGACCTCGCCTCCGGTGAGGTCAGCACCGTGGCGGGCACCGGCGGCCAGTGGATGCAGGGCGATGCCACTTCGGGCCCGGCCCGCGAGGTGAACCTGTCCTCGCCGTGGGACGTGGCCGTCTTCGGGGGCCGGGTGTGGATCGCGATGGCGGGTGTCCACCAGCTGTGGACGTACGACGCGGCGGACGGCTCTGTCGCCGTCGCGGCCGGTACGACCAACGAGGGCCTGGTCGACGGTCCGGGCGCGGAGGCCTGGTTCGCGCAGCCGTCGGGGCTGGCCGCGACGCCCGACCGGCTGTGGCTGGCCGATTCCGAGACGAGCGCGCTGCGCTGGGTCGATCCGGACGGCTCGGTGCACACGGCGGTGGGCACCGGTCTGTTCGACTTCGGGCACCGGGACGGTGCCGCGGAGCAGGCCCTCCTCCAGCACCCGCTGGGTGTGACCGCTCTGCCGGACGGCTCGGTCGCCGTCAGCGACACCTACAACCACGCGCTGCGCCGCTTCGACCCCGCGACCGGGGAGGTCACGACGCTGGCCACGGATCTGCGTGAGCCGAGCGGCGCGGTCCTGGTCGGCGACGACATCGTGGTGGTCGAGTCGGCGCGGCACCGGCTGACCCGGCTGCGGCTGCCGGAGGAGGCGGTCCGCGTCGAGGCGGTGGCGCACCGGACGCAGCGCGCGGCCACGGAGGTCGCCGCGGGGCGTCTTCGGCTGGAGGTGATCTTCCAGGCCCCCGCCGGGCAGAAGCTCGACACGCGGTTCGGTCCCTCGACGCGGCTGCTGGTGTCGTCGACGCCGCCGGAGCTGCTGCGGGAGGGCGACGGGGCGGGTACGGATCTGTCGCGTGTGCTGGAGCTTGACCCGGCCGTCGCGGAGGGTGTCCTGCATGTCTCCGCGATGGCCGCGTCCTGCGACGACGACCCGGCCAACGAGTACCCGGCCTGTCATGTGCACCAGCAGGACTGGGGTGTGCCGGTCCGTCTCACCGAGGCGGGGACGGACCGGCTGCCGCTGGTCCTGGCGGGGCTGGACGCCTGAGCCGGGGCGGGCTCACGCGCCGTATCCGTCGCTGTAGCCGTCGCGCCGGTGGGGCTGCCGCTGTTCCTCGACGACCGGCGCCGAGGGGCGCATCACGACGCGCCGGCGCCGGGCGATGCTGCTGAACGTCGTGACGCCGATGAGACCCACGATCATCAGGATCACGCCGACGAGGTCGAGGTTGACGCCCTCCATGTCCCAGTCGGTCGCGAACGTGAGGATGGCTCCCACGGCGATGAGGATGATGCACCCGCCGAGGCCCATGAGCTGTCGCCTGCCCTTCCGGTCCGGTGGTTCCGGTCGGGTGCGGGTACCCCCGGTCGGCGTGAGCATGCCGGGCCGGGAGCGCCGGCGCGCGTGGGCGGGGCGGCGGCTCCGTGCGGTCGCGGGCCGGGGGTGCTGAGCCGGTGGGGTGTGCGGGTCAGCCTTCCAGGAACGCCACCAGGGCGTTCGTCAGCATGTGCGGGTCGTCGACGCCGCACAGTTCGCGTGCGCTGTGCATGGACAGGATGGCCACCCCGATGTCGACGGTCCTGATGCCGTGCCGCGCGGCCGTGATGGGGCCGATGGTGGTGCCGCAGGGCATGGAGTTGTTGGAGACGAAGGACTGGAAGGGGACGCCCGCCTTCTCGCAGGCGGCGGCCCAGACCGCGCGTCCCGAACCGTCGGTGGCGTAGCGGTTGTTGACGTTGACCTTGAGGATGGGGCCGCCGTTGACGCGGGGGTGGTGCGTGGGGTCGTGGCGTTCGGCGTAGTTGGGGTGGACCGCGTGTCCGGTGTCGGAGGACAGGCAGACGGTGCCGGCGAAGGCGCGGGCGCGGTCCTCGTAGGAACCGCCGCGGGCGAACACGGAGCGTTCCAGTACGCCGCCGAGCAGCGGGCCGTCCGCGCCGGTGTCCGACTGGGAGCCGTTCTCCTCGTGGTCGAAGGCGGCCAGGACCGGGATGCACGGCAGGGCCCCGCTCGCGGCGGCGGCGGTCAGCGCGGCGACGCCCGCGTGCACGGACAGCAGGTTGTCCATGCGCGGTCCCGCGAGCAGTTCCTTGTCGCGGCCCAGGTAGGCGGGCGGCTCGACGGAGTGCACCATCAGGTCCCAGCCGGTGACCTCGCCGGCCGGGAGGCCGGCGTCGGACTCCAGGAAGGCGATGAGGTCGCCGTCGCGGACGTCGTTGCCGAGGCCCCAGATGGGCTGGAGGTGGCGCTGCTTGTCCAGCTTGAGGCCCTCGGACGCCACCGACCGGTCCAGGTGGATGGCGAGCTGGGGGACCCGCAGGAGCGGGCGGTCGACGTTCACCAGGCGGGTCGAGCCGTCGCGCAGGCTGAGCCGGCCCGACAGGCCCAGGTCGCGGTCCAGCCAGGAGTTCAGGAGCGGGCCGCCGTAGATCTCGACGGCGACCTGGCGCCAGCCGTGCGCCCCGGTGTCCGGCAGCGGCTTGACGCGCAGGTTGGGTGAGTCGGTGTGCGCTCCCACGACGCGGAACGGGGTGTGCGGTGCCGCGCCCTCGGGGACGTACCAGGCCACGATCGCCCCGCCGCGCAGCACGTACTTGCCGCCGCTCGTCCCGTCCCAGGCGTCCGTCTCCGCGACCTGTCGGAAGCCGGCCTTCTCCAGCCGTTCGGCGGCGTTCGCCACGGCGTGGTACGGCGACGGACTCGCCGCCAGGAAGGACATGAGGTCGTCGGTGTGGCCGCGGTCGAAGCGGGAGGGTTCGCTCATGGGGTTCACCTTAACGACGTACGAGGGCCCGCCACCCATCACCGGGAGCGGGCCCTCGTCGGGGCGATGCGGTGCGGCGAGTGCCGTCTAGAAGGCGGCCTCGTCCAGTTTCATCAGGTCCAGTTCGACGTTCTCGGAGAGCTTGCGGGCGAGGGTGACGCCGGGCAGGACGGTGGCGGCGAAGAACTTCGCCGCGGCGATCTTGCCGGTGTAGAACGCCTTGTCCTTGGCGGAGGCCGTCTCCAGTTTCTCGGCGGCGACCGCGGCGCCCTTGAGGAGCAGGTAGCCGACGATCACGTCACCGGAGGCCATGAGCAGGCGGGTGGTGTTCAGGCCCACCTTGTAGATGTTCTTGACGTCCTGCTCGGTGGCGGCGAGGTCGGTCAGCATCAGGCCGACGATCGCCTCCAGCTCGACGGCGGCCTTGGCGAGCTGCTCGCGGGCGCCGGAGAGCTGCTCGCCGCCGGTGCCGAGGGCGAGGAACTTCTTGATGTCCTCGGCCAGCGAGTTCAGTGCGGCGCCCTGGTTGCGGACGATCTTCCGGAAGAAGTAGTCCTGGCCCTGGATCGCCGTGGTGCCCTCGTAGAGGGTGTCGATCTTGGAGTCCCGGATGTACTGCTCGATCGGGTACTCCTGGAGGAATCCGGAGCCGCCGAAGATCTGGAGCGACTGGGCGAGCTGCTCGTAGCCCTTCTCGGAGCCGTAGCCCTTGACGATCGGCAGGAGCAGGTCGTTGAGCGCGTGCTCCGTCGAGGCGTCCTCGCCGGAGGCCTCCTTCACCGCGATGGCGTCCTGCACGGAGGCGGTGTAGAGGACGAGGGCGCGCATGCCCTCGGCGTAGGCCTTCTGCGTCATCAGCGAGCGGCGCACGTCGGGGTGGTGGGTGATGGTGACCTTGGGCGCGGTCTTGTCCATGAAGTCGGCGAGGTCGGGGCCCTGGACGCGCTCCTTGGCGTACTCCAGTGCGTTCAGGTAGCCCGTCGACAGTGTGGAGATCGCCTTCGTGCCGACCATCATGCGGGCGAACTCGATGATGCGGAACATCTGGCGGATGCCGTCGTGCCGGTCGCCGATCAGCCAGCCCTTGGCGGGGTGCCGGTCGCCGAAGGTCATCTCGCAGGTGTTGGAGGCCTTCAGGCCCATCTTGTGCTCGACGTTGGTGGCGTACACGCCGTTGCGCTCGCCCAGCTCGCCGGTCTCGAAGTCGAAGAGGTACTTCGGGACGAGGAAGAGGGACAGGCCCTTGGTGCCGGGGCCGGCGCCCTCGGGGCGGGCCAGCACGTAGTGGAGGATGTTCTCCGACATGTCGTGCTCACCCGAGGTGATGAAGCGCTTCACGCCCTCGATGTGCCAGGAGCCGTCCTCCTGCGGCACGGCCTTGGTGCGGCCGGCGCCGACGTCCGAGCCGGCGTCGGGCTCGGTGAGGACCATGGTGGATCCCCACTGCTTCTCGACGGCGATCCGGGCGATCTCCTTCTGGGCGTCGTTGCCCTCGTCGTGCAGGATTCCGGCGAAGGCGGGGCCGGAGGAGTACATCCACACGGCCGGGTTGGCGCCGAGGACCAGCTCCGCGTACGACCAGATCAGCGACGGGGGAGCCGTGGTGCCGCCGATGCCCTCGGGCAGGCCGAGGCGCCAGTACTCGGAGTCCATGAAGGCCTGGTAGCTCTTCTTGAAGGACGCGGGGACCGGCGCGGTGTTGTTCTCCGGGTCGAAGACCGGCGGGTTGCGGTCGGCGTCGGTGAAGGACTCGGCCAGCTCGTTCTCCGCCAGCCGGGTCAGCTCGTCGAGGATGCTCTTGGCGGTGTCGACGTCCATCTCCTCGAACGGGCCGGTGCCGTACAGCTTGTCCCGCCCGAGGACTTCGAAGAGGTTGAACTCGATGTCGCGGAGATTCGACTTGTAGTGCCCCATAACGACAGCTCCGTAGGAGATCGGCGAGGCACTGGCTCCTCGCATCTAGTTCACGTACCAACAAGTAGCTAAGATGATGCTACCCGTCGGTAATAAGACGCAACCCCGTTCCGGCCATCTGTGACAGGGCCCACCGCAGCGGCGGGCCGCGCCCTGCTCGGGGCCCGGCCCCGGCCGTGAACTCGTCATGCCCCCACGGGCGGTGCCGCGCGCTCGGTACGCTTGCGCTCATGTACGGATACGGCCAGCCCATGGACGGCGGCGCTGCGCAGCAGCAGTACGCCCAGCCGCAGCAGCCCGGCGGTGTCGGCGGTTATGGCCAGCAGCCGCCGCTGTACCCGGAGCCGTCCCCGCCGTCGCTCGCGGACGCGGTGCGCGCCTTCACCACCGGACAGATGGCCGCCGAGGACTTCCAGCAGGTCTTCGCGACGTCGAAGGTGTACTGCCCGCGCGGCGACAATCCCGGCTTCCTCGCCCTGCACAACACCCAGCAGCCGGTGATCCCGATGTTCACCTCGCTCAAGGAACTGCGCCGGTACGCGGGCAAGGAGTCCAAGTACTTCGTGATCACCGGCGCCGAGGTGATCGACCTGCTGCCCACCGGGTACGGCTTCGTCGTCGACATGGAGGGCGAGCACCGCATGGTCTTCGACGCGAAGGCCGTGGAGGAGATGGTCGACTTCGCGATGCGCAGGATGTACGGCTGACCGCCCGGCCCGGCGAAAATCCCCTCCCCGATTGTCAGAGCCATGCCTTAGGCTGCCCCGGCAGCCGCGCCCCGTGCGCCACCGCCTGCCGGCGGTCGCCCCGGGTGTCGCGCGGCGCTCTCATCTCCCGGTGAGAACCGGGTATTCCTGTGGGGGTTTCATCACTGTGCGCATGCGCAGCACCTCGGCCGCGACGGCACTCGCGGTCCTGTTCAGCTCGGCGGCGCTGACCGCCCTGTCGGCCGGCTCCGCGTCGGCGGCCGCCGCGACGGTCACCACACCCGGCGGGATCGCCGTGGACGGCGCCCAGCAGCGGGTCTTCGTCGGCGACGCCTCGGCCGGAGCGATCGTGGCGGCCGACTACTCCGGCACCGTCGTCGACCGGGTGACCGGCATCGGCGCGGTCTCCGACCTGGCGCTCTCGGACGACGGCAGCACCCTGTACGCCGCGGCACCCGACCGGCACGAGATCGTGGCCCTCGATCCGGCCACCCTCGACATCAAGCAGCGCCACCCGGTCGCCACCGACACCGGACCGCGGTACGTCGCCTTCGCCGGCGGCAAGGCCTGGTTCTCCTACGGCGACCAGTGGGACGGCGACCTCGGTTCGGTCGACCCGGCGGTGGACCCGTCGAGCGGGGCCGACCCGGTGGCGCTCGGCCAGTACCCGGGCAAGGTCTGGGGCCAGGTGCTGCTCGACACCGACCCGAACAGCCCCGGGCTGCTGGCGGTCGGGGAGACCGGGCTGTCCACGAGCGCGATGGCCGTCCTGGACGTGTCCGGCGGCACCGCGCAGGAGGTCGCCTGGCACCACGGCGACTACTCGCTCAACGACGGCATCCGGGACATCGACCTGGTGCCCGGCGCCGCCCAGGTGCTGGTCAACGGCCACGACCGGGACGCGTACGCGAACGGCGGGTTCACGAAGGCCGGGTCCTACCCGTCCGGGCAGTTTGCCGACGTCGCCGCGAACGGGCTGGTCGCCCAGGTCAACGGCGGCAAGGTCGCGGTGTACCGGCCCGACGCCGGAGCGCCGCTGCGCACCTACACCACCAGCAGCAGCTACGGCGCGGGCGACCTGGCGTGGTCGCCGGACTCCGCGCGGGTCTTCGTCCTGGCCGGTACCGGCGGGGGCTACACCCTCAAGGCGCTCACCGAGCCGACGATGAACGTGCCGACGCTCTCGGTGAACGCCCCGTCCACGGCCACCCGCGCCAAGAAGCTCACCGTCACCGGCTGGATCACGGCGACGGTGCCGCTGCCGAGCGGGGTGAAGCTGGCGGTCACCCGTACCGACCTGGAGAGCCCGAGCGGCAAGGCGCTCCCCGCCGTCACGGTGAAGTCGGACGGCACGTACTCCTTCACGGACACCCCGCCGGCCGGCGGCACGGTCACCTACAAGGTCTCCTACGCGGGCGACGCGGAGCACACCGCGGTCAGCGCCTCCGACAAGGTGACGGTCTCCCGCGCCTCGACCTCGCTGAGCCTGAACAACAACGGCAAGGTGTACAACTACGGCACCGACGCCAAGTTCACCGCCCACCTCGGGACGACCTACAAGAACCGCTCCGTCGAGATCTGGGCGAACCCGTACGGCGGCGACCGGCCCGACAAGCGGATCAAGGTCGGGCGGGTCGACTCCAAGGGCAACATCTCCGCCTGGGTCGACATGACCCGGGACACCGTCGTCACCGCGGTCTTCAAGGGCGACGCCCGGTACAAGCCGAAGACGGTGAAGTCCACGGGCTACGCCCGGGTCAAGGTCTCCACCGCCGTCTCGCGGCACTACAAGACCGGCAAGATCGGCTCGACGACGTACTACTGGTTCCGCAAGAACACCGACCCGCTGCTCACCACGACGATGACCTACTACCCGGGTCGTCAGCAGCGCTTCGACCTCCAGGTCTACTACGACGGCCGGTGGTACTCCGGGGACTCGCAGTACTTCCCGCTCGGAACCAACGGCAAGTCGGCCGTGAGCCTCGGGGCGCCCGGCGAGTCGGGCATCCGGGCGCGGATGCGGTCGGTGTACGTGAACGGTTCGTCCGGTGACAACGTGAACTCCACGACGTACGGCTCGTGGAAGTACCTCTACTTCAGCAATTAACGGACCGGACGATGAGATGGCCCGGAGGGAATGCCCTCCGGGCTTTCTCTGTTCAGGGTGGCAGAAAGTTCAATGCTCAACTAAACTCGGAGCACAAGGAGGTACCGACATGCCTGCAGTGACCGTCGAGAACCCGCTCACGCTGCCCCGCGTGGCCGCACCCGCCGACGCCGTGGCACGCCCCGTGCTGGCCGTCACCACCGCGCCGAGCGGTTTCGAGGGTGAGGGCTTCCCGGTGCGCCGAGCGTTCGCCGGGATCAACTACCGCCATCTCGACCCGTTCATCATGATGGACCAGATGGGAGAGGTGGACTACGCGCCGGGAGAGCCCAAGGGCACCCCCTGGCACCCGCACCGCGGCTTCGAGACCGTCACCTACATCATCGACGGCATCTTCGACCACCAGGACTCCCACGGCGGTGGCGGCACCATCACCAACGGTGACACCCAGTGGATGACCGCGGGCTCCGGACTGCTGCACATCGAGGCCCCGCCGGAGCACCTGGTCATGTCCGGCGGCCTCTTCCACGGCCTCCAGCTGTGGGTGAACCTCCCGGCCAAGGACAAGATGATGCCGCCCAAGTACCAGGACATCCGCGGCGGCAGCGTCCAACTGCTCACCTCCCCCGACGGCGGCGCGCTGATCCGCGTCATCGCCGGTGAGCTCGACGGTCACGAGGGCCCCGGCGCCACGCACACCCCGATCACGATGATCCACGCGACGCTGGCGCCCGGCGCGGAGATCACCCTGCCGTGGCGTGAGGACTTCAACGGCCTCGCCTACGTCCTCGCGGGCCGCGGCGCGGTCGGCACCGACCGCCGTCCGGTTCACAAGGGCCAGACCGCCGTCTTCGGCGCCGGCGGCTCGCTGACCGTCCGCGCGGACGAGCAGCAGGACTCCAACACGCCGGACCTGGAGGTCGTCCTCCTCGGCGGCAAGCCGATCCGCGAGCCGATGGCGCACTACGGGCCGTTCGTGATGAACACCCGCGAGGAGCTTCAGCAGGCCTTCGAGGACTTCCAGAAGGGCCGCCTCGGCACCGTCCCGGCCGTGCACGGCATGTCGGGCGACGGTCCGCAGGACTGACCGCGCGTGAGCGTCGGCCGGGGCACCCTCGGCTGACGCTCCGTCACCCGGGCGGGCCGTCCGCGCAGGACAGCCCGCCCGTGGCGTGATCGTCTGGACGGGTGCAGCTGCTTCCCGAACCCGTCCGCAGGATCGCCCAGTGGTGCGCCGCCATCCTGCTCGTCGCCGGGGTCGGCTACGTCGGGATCCTGCTGTGCGGCGCGCTGCGGACGGCCGTGGTGCCGGTGCTGCTGGCCCTGCTCGGCACCGCGCTGCTCGGGCCCCTCCACCGGCGGCTGGTCGACGCGCGCGTCAACCGGTCGGTCGCGGCGGCACTCACCTGCGTGGCCGTGGTGGCGGTGGTCGGCGGGGCCGTGTACATCGTCGTCGCCGCGCTCATCGACAGCGGCGACCAGATCGTGGCCTCGCTCAGACGGGCCGCCCGCGGACTCACGGAGCACTTCGGGGCCGCCGGGACCTCCCTGGACGACATCCTGTCCAACGGCCGCGAGCTGCTGGCCAAGTTCGGCGGAACGGCGGCGTCGGGCGTCATCAGCGGGGTCAGCGTCGTCGGCGAGACGATCGCCGTCGCGGTCCTCGCGCTGCTGCTGGTCTTCTTCTTCCTGCGGGACTCCGACCGGGCCGCCGGCACCCTGCGCGCGCTCGCCCCGCACGGGCGAGCCGACACCCTGGAGGCCATGGCACGGCGCGCCTACCGGGCCGTCGAAGGGTTCATGCGCGGGACCACCTTCATCGCGTTCATCGACGCCGTCTGCATCACCGTCGGGCTGCTGGTGCTCAGAGTGCCGGGTGCCGCGGGGCTCGGCGCACTGGTCTTCGTCGGCGCCTACATCCCCTACCTCGGCGCCTTCCTCTCCGGCGCGGTCGCGGTGCTGGTCGCGCTCGCCGACCGGGGGTTCGTCATCGCGCTGTGGGTGCTCGGGGTGGTGCTCGCCGTGCAGGTGCTGGAGGGGCATGTGCTCCAGCCGATGATCCAGAGCCGGACGGTGCAGATGCATCCCGCGGCCGTGATGCTGACCATCACCGCCGGGGCGTCCGTCGCGGGCATCCTCGGCATGCTGCTCGCGGTGCCGCTGACCGCCGCCGCCTTCGGGGTGGCGCACGAACTGCGCACCGGCGGCGCGACCGGTCCGCCGAAGGCCTGAGGCACCGCCTCGGGGCGCCGCGTGCAGGTCGTTCGCCGATCCGCGCCCGCCTCGGCGCGGGCGTCAGCCGGTCGTCCGTCCCGGCTGGTGGAGCTCGAACCAGATGCTCTTGCCCTCGCCGCGCGGATACACCCCCCAGGCCTGGGCCAGCAGCTCGATCAGCAGCAGCCCCCGGCCGGACGAGGCCAGCTCCCCCGGCCTGCGCCGGTGCGGCAGATCGTCACCGGCGTCGGTGACCTCCACCCGTATCCGCCGCCCGCCGTCCGGCTCCCCGATGATCTCCGCGACCAGCAGCGCGTCGGCGTCCGTGTGCACCAGCACGTTGGTGAGCAGCTCCGAGAGCAGCAGCACCGCGGTGTCGACCTGCTCCGGCGAGGTCCAGTCGTGCAGGAACTCGCGCAGCTGCTGCCGGGCCACGGCGACGCGCTCCGGCTCGGCCTGGGCGACCGTGAGCATCGTGCGGCGCCCGGCCGGCCGCGCCGGCACGGCCCCGTCGCCCCGCCCGTCGCCCTGCCGGCACAGCAGCAGGAGGGCGATGTCGTCCTCGCGCCGGTCGGCGAGCGGGCCGGTGGTGTGGTGGGAGGACGGCCCGTGCACCGCCTGGACCAGCGCGTCGGCGAGCTGCTCCAGGTCGCCGTCCTGCCGCTCCAGGATCGACCGGATGCGCAGCCAGCCGGTGTCCAGGTCGTGCCCGCCGGTCTCGATCAGGCCGTCCGTGCAGAGCATCATCGTCTCGCCCGGTTCGAGGACGATCCGCGAGGTCGGGTAGTCGGCGTC
The DNA here is from genome assembly GCF_003261055.1 of Streptomyces cadmiisoli. Taxonomy (NCBI): domain Bacteria; kingdom Bacillati; phylum Actinomycetota; class Actinomycetes; order Kitasatosporales; family Streptomycetaceae; genus Streptomyces; species Streptomyces cadmiisoli. The sequence goes on along the minus strand of NZ_CP030073.1, from coordinate 4,508,521 downwards.
CGGGTCGATGCCGAGGGGCAGGCCGCCCGCCGTCGGACGCTTGAGCACCGTGCCGTCCGCCATCCGGATCGCCGGGTCGGGGTGCCCGGCCCGCGCGATGTCGAGGACACCGGTCACGGGGTCCGCCTCGACGTACAGACAGGTCGCGAAGCGCAGGTCCGTGGGGTCGTCGTCGGCGGCGGAGACGCCGTGCAGGAAACGGGAGGCCCGGGAGAGCACGGCGTCGGGCCGGTGGCCCTCGGAGGCGTACGCCCGCAGAGCGATCCGCAGCTGGCCCATCAGCCCGGCCGCCCGTACGTCGTGCCCCTGGACGTCCCCGATGACCAGCGCGAACCGGCCTTCCCCGGGCTCGGACCGGGATGTGCCGCCGGGCAGCGGGATCATGTCGTACCAGTCGCCGCCGACCTGGAGGCCGCCGCCGGTGGGGATGTAGCGGGCGGCGACGCTCATACCGGGGATCCGGGGGCCCAGGGTGGGCAGCATGGAGCGCTGGAGGCCGTCCGTCAGCTCCCGCTCCGACTCGGCGGCGCCGGCCCGGCTCAGGGCCTGGGCGAGCATCCGGGCCACCGTGGTCAGCACGGACCGCTCGTCCGGGGTGAACGCCACCGGGTAGGCGAAGGCCGCCATCCAGGCGCCCATCGTGCGCCCGGCGAAGGTCAGCGGCAGAAACGCCCAGGACTTCCGGCCGAAGTGCTCGGCGAGCGGCCAGGTGAGCGGATAGCGGGACCTGTACTGCTCGGGCGCGGACAGATACACCGCCCGGCCGGTGCGCACCACCTCCGCCGCCGGGTAGTCCGTCTCCAGCGGCATGTAGGTGAAGGGCTCCTCGTCGCCGGGCTGCTGCCCGTGGTGGCCGATGACCGTCAGCCGGTCGGCCTCCACGCCGAACACCGCGAGCCCGTCCGGTGAGAACCCCGGCATCGACAGACCGGCCGCGACCCGCAGCACCTCCGCCGTGGAGCGGGCCTCGGCCAGCGCCCGGCCCGCGTCCAGCAGGAACGCCTCCCGGGAGCGCCGCCGGTCACCGGTGACCGGGGTGCGCGCGGCGGCTCCCGGCGAGGGCTCGGTGACCTCCTGGAGGGTGCCGATCATGTCGTACACCTGGCGGACGGGGTCGAACGTCGAACGGGAGCGGCTGCGCACGGTGCGCACGATCCGGCCGTCTCCGTCCAAGACACGCAGCCGGAACTCGCCGAGGGTGTCCTGCGCGACGGAGAGCTGCATGATGCCGTCGACCTCGTCCCAGTCGACGGGGTGGAAACGGGCGCGCACGACGGCCGGGGGGTAGGTGCCCGGCTCCGCGGGCAGGCCCAGCAGTCGGCCCGCCTCGGCGTCCACGGTGATCTGCTTGGCCACACTGTCCCAGTGCCACACGCCGGTCGCGAGGGACGTCAGAACGTCCTCCACGGCGGGCAGGGGCTCACCAGTGCGCATTGCCCCACTCTAAGAAGAGGTGATCGAACGGTGCCACCGATGCCGGGTGGGCCCAAATGGTGGGGATGGCGTCCCGGTCGGCCGGTACCCTGGGATCAAGTTTCACGTGAAACAGGCCCCGATCCGCGAAGACTGGATGAACGACGATGCATCGGTACAGGTCCCACACCTGCGGCGAGCTCCGCGCCTCTGACGTCGGCACCGACGTCCGGCTGAGTGGCTGGCTGCACAATCGGCGCGACCTGGGCGGCATCCTCTTCATCGATCTGCGCGACCACTACGGCATCACGCAGCTCGTCGCCCGCCCCGGCACGCCCGCCTACGAGGCCCTGGACAAGGTCACCAAGGAGTCCACGGTCCGGGTCGACGGCAAGGTCGTCTCCCGTGGCGCCGAGAACGTCAACCCGGAGCTGCCGACCGGTGAGGTCGAGGTCGAGGTGGGCGAGGTCGAGCTGCTCGGCGCCGCCCAGCCGCTGCCGTTCACGATCAACGCCGAGGACGGGGTCAACGAGGAGCGGCGCCTGGAGTACCGCTTCCTGGACCTGCGCCGCGAGCGCATGCACCGCAACATCATGCTGCGCACGGCGGTCATCTCGGCGATCCGGCACAAGATGACGGCGCTGGGCTTCAACGAGATGGCGACCCCGATCCTGTCGGCGACCTCCCCCGAGGGCGCCCGGGACTTCGTGGTCCCGTCCCGTCTGAACCCGGGCAAGTTCTACGCGCTGCCGCAGGCCCCGCAGCAGTTCAAGCAGCTGCTGATGATCTCCGGCTTCGACCGCTACTTCCAGATCGCGCCCTGCTTCCGCGACGAGGACGCGCGCGCGGACCGCTCGCCGGGCGAGTTCTACCAGCTCGACGTCGAGATGAGCTTCGTCGAGCAGGAGGACGTCTTCCAGCCGATCGAGCAGCTGATGACCGAGCTGTTCGAGGAGTTCGGCAACGGCCGCCACGTGACGTCCCCGTTCCCGCGGATCCCGTTCCGCGAGGCGATGCTGAAGTACGGCTCCGACAAGCCGGACCTGCGGGCCCAGCTGGAGCTGGTGGACATCACCGACGTCTTCGAGGGCTCCGACTTCAAGGCGTTCGCGGGCAAGCACGTGCGCGCGCTGGCCGTGCCGGCCGTCCAGGACCAGCCCCGCAAGTTCTTCGACCAGCTCGGCGACTTCGCCGTCTCGCAGGGCGCGAAGGGCCTGGCCTGGGTCCGGGTCGCCGAGGACGGTTCGCTGTCGGGCCCGATCGCGAAGTTCCTCACCGAGGAGAACGTCAAGGTCCTCACCGAGCGTCTCGGCCTGGAGGCCGGGCACGCCGTGTTCTTCGGCGCGGGCGAGTTCGACGAGGTCTCGAAGATCATGGGCGCGGTGCGGGTCGAGGCCGCCAAGCGCGCCGGGCAGTTCGAGGAGAACGTCTTCCGCTTCTGCTGGATCGTCGACTTCCCGATGTACGAGAAGGACGAGGAGACCGGCGCGATCGACTTCTCGCACAACCCGTTCTCGATGCCGCAGGGCGGTCTGGAGGCCCTGGAGACCCAGGACCCGCTGGACATCCTGGGCTGGCAGTACGACATCGTCTGCAACGGTGTCGAGCTGTCCTCCGGCGCGATCCGGAACCACGAGCCCGACATCATGCTCAAGGCCTTCGAGATCGCCGGGTACGACCGGGAGACCGTCGAGGAGAAGTTCGCCGGCATGCTGCGCGCGTTCCGTTTCGGCGCCCCGCCGCACGGCGGCATCGCGCCCGGCGTCGACCGCATCGTGATGCTGCTGGCCGACGAGCCGAACATCCGCGAGACCATCGCCTTCCCGCTCAACGGCAACGCCCAGGACCTGATGATGGGCGCGCCGACGGAGCTGGAGGAGGCGCGGCTGAGGGAGCTGCACCTGTCGGTGCGCAAGCCGCAGCCGAAGTAGCCCGGCGGCACACGGAAGGGCCCGGAACCGGTAGCGGTTCCGGGCCCTTCCGTCGTCCGTGCCCTCAGCAGTTCAGGACAGCTCGGCACAGCTCAGGACAGCGACTTGTAGCCGCTCCAGCCCGTCGCGATCTTCACGCGGCCGCCGAAGGAGCCCTTGCCGTCGCCGCTGTTGCGGTACACGTTCCCGCTGGTGTCCCGGGAGACCAGGTCGGCCCTGCCGTCGTCGGTGATGTCGCCGACGCCGACCACCACGTTGTACGAGCCGCCCCAGTCGCCGAAGACCTTCACCCGGGCCGCGAAGGTGCCGTCGCCCTTGCCGTTGTACCGGTAGAGGGTGTTGGCCTTGTCCTGGGCGAGCAGGTCACCGATGCCGTCGCCGTTCAGGTCACCGGCGCCGATGACCTTCTTGTAGCCCCTCCAGTCGGCGTACAGCTTCACGCGCGACGACAGCTTGCCGGTGCTGGTGCCCTTGTGCAGGTACACGGCGCCGGTGGAGGTGGTGCGGGTGATCAGGTCCGGGCGTCCGTCACCACTCACGTCGCCGGGCGAGGTGAGCACGTCGGACGACGTCCAGCCGCTGCTCGCCAGGGTGGTGTACGACGTCTTGGGCGTGACCGCCTTGCCGCAGCCCGGCTTGTACAGGCGCAGGGCGCCGCTGCTGAGCCGGACCAGGACGTCGTTGCAGCGGTCGCCGCTCAGGTCGCCGAACGGGACCGCCTTGATGCTGGTGGCCCAGCCGGTGCCGGTGGCCTTGTCGCCGAACTTCCCGGTGCCGGTGCCGAACTGGTAGGTCAGACCGCCGGAGGAGTTCAGGGTGAGCAGGTCGCCCCGGCCGTCGGGGCCGTCGGGGCCGCCGAAGTCGTGGCGCACGGCCGCGCCCCGGGTCAGGAAGCCCTTGCCGGTCGCCACGGTGACGGCCGTGGCGGTGTCGGTGCCGGTGGCCTTGAGGGTCCAGGTGAAGTGACCGTTGGGGAAGTGGCCACCGGCGGCCGTGGTGCCGGACCAGTCCGCCGTCACCCGGGCCGACGCGCCGGCTCCGGTGATCGTGCGGGTCGCCTTGCCGGTGGCGCCGCTCTGCACGGAGGTGAACGTCACCGACCAGGACGTGACCGGGCGGGACAGCAGCCATGAGCCCTGGAAAGGCATGCCTGTGGACACGGAGCCCGTTGCCTCGGACGCGAAGGCCGTCACGGGCGACGGCGTGACGCCGGTCCGGGCGACGTGGATCCGCTCGTACCGGTCGGTCCAGGCGACCATGCCGCTGTACTCGTCCACGGTCCACTTGAAGCGGCGGTCCACCGCGAGGCCGCTGCCGGCGACGTCGGTGGTCAGGACCCGGGTGGTGCCGGTCTTCGCGTCGGTCAGCTCCAGGGTGCCGGCGCCGTGGTCGTGCCGGACGGTGAAGCCGTCGCCGAGCAGTACGTCGCCGCCGGTCACCGCGCGGGACGTGGCCGCCACGGTGTCGTACACACCGGCCGAACCGTCGCCGCACGCCCAGTACACCCAGCGGCCCGCCGCCTGGAGCTCGCTCGGCACGCAGCCGAGGCCCGGCACGGTGACCGTGGCCAGGGTGCGGTTCTCGGCCAGGCTGTAGGAGGTGAGCTTGCCGGTCGTGGAGGCGCTCCACAGCGTGGAGCCGTTCAGGGCGGCGGCGCGCACGGACCGCTTCAGTTTCTGTCCCCGCCCGAACTCACCGACGTACTGCGCCGGGGCGGTGTCACCGGAGTTGTAGACCGCGTAGCCGTCCGAGACGTCGACGATCGTGCCGCCCTCGGTGCGGAACTCCAGGGTGCTGTCGGAGGAGCCGTCGTTCATCCCGACCAGCCGGTCGGCGCGGGCCGAACCGGTGCCGCCCTCGTCACCGTCGTAGAACGTGGTGAGGAAGACATCACGCGGGCCGGTGCCCAGGTTGCCCCACAGGGTCGAGCAGTCGGCGCCCGCGTAAGCGCACACCGGGTCGATCTTGTCGCCGGTCTTCGGCTCGGAGGCGGTCAGCCGGCCGTCGGCCGCGGCGAGCGTGCGCACCGTGGTGGTGTCCATCGTGCCGTCCGGGTCGTCCTCGGCCACGCGCAGGCTGCCGCGGCTGAGGGCGAGACCGGTCTTGGCGTTCTCCAGGGCCGGGACCTGGGCTTGGCGCTCCAGGGCGAGCGAGCCGTCGCCGCCTTGGGCCACGCGCTGCACCCACCAGTCCGTGGCGCCGGTGCCGCCCGTGACCAGGGCGGTGTCACCGGAGGCCCGGACCAGGTACGCGCCCGCCTGCGCGAGCAGGGTCGTCGAGCCGCCGTCCGCGAGGGACACGGCGGTCAGGGCGCTCGTGCCGGTGCCGGTGTGCAGCGGCAGCAGCAGCCGGTCGTCGGTCAGCACCGGGGCGCCGTCCAGCTGGGCCCCGGGTGACGGCAGGTCGAGCAGTTCCCCGGCGCCGCCGGGGTCGGTGCGCGACTTGAGGTGCAGGTTGCCGGAGGCGGAGTCGTACCAGCCGATCCGGTCGTCACTCTGGACGGTGACCGGGCGGGAGCCGACACCGGTGAACACCTCGGTGGCGACCGCCGTCTCCAGGTCCAGGTAGTACAGGTCGGTCCCCACCCGGAACATCGCACCGTGCGCGTCGGCGGAGGTGATCATGCCCGAGGTGATCCGGGTGCCGGCCGGGGTGATCGGACGGGACCGCCAGGCGCCGTCCGCCTTGTCGTGCAGCGCCTGCTCTGTGATCATGGTCCGTCCGGCGAGCCCCCGGTAGGGCTGGTCGGAGGTGAACTCCGACGCCGTGCGCGTCGCCGGGTCCCACAGGGCGACGGAGCCGGCGCCCGGCAGGGCGACCAGGTCCGCGTCGGCGCCGTACCAGGCCGTCGGACAGGTGGTGGAGCCCAGGTTCTCGCAGACACCGGCGGGCGTGTAGACGCCGTCGTCGGTCCGTACGGTGACCGTGCCGCCGTCGGACGAGTCCGTCCACAGCAGCCCCGCGATCCCGCTCTGCCGGTGCAGGTAGCCGCTCGGACCGGCGACCAGCGGCCGGTCGGCGCGCGGACGGGTACCGGCCGGGTCGGGCAGGGTGATCTCGGTGATGTCGGCCGCCGGGGCCTGACCGGCCGAGGCGTCGCCCTCCGGCAGGACGGCGACGGATACGGCCGCGACGGCGACCGCGAACGAGGAGACGGCGGCGGCCATGCCGCGCCGTCTCAGGGCGTGTCTGCCCACGTCTGATGTCCCTCCCCGCGAGGGTCCCCGCCCCCGCACAATGGCGCGGATGCTATCAGCGCGGAACACCGTCATCGCAGGTGAGGGAGGAACGCGGCGGCCGAGCGCCGGCCGCCGCGCTCCCGCGGGTCACCTCGCCACGAACTGCGTGAGGATCGCCTGGACTTCGTAGATGTCGACGCCCTTGGTGAAGGTCTTCTGCACCGGGGTCGCCGAACCGGAGAGCCAGATCTTCAGCTCGGCGTCGAGGTCGAAGGTGCCGGCGGTCTCGACGGCGAAGTGGGTGATGCTGCGGTACGGGATGGAGTGGTACTCCACCTTCTTGCCGGTGATGCCCTGCTTGTCGACCAGGATCAGACGGCGGTCGGTGAACAGGATGGTGTCGCGGATCAGCAGGTACGCCGCGTGCACCTGCTCCCCCTGGCCCAGCAGGCGCGCGAAGTCCTGCTGAGCCGTCCCCGGATCGATGCTGTGCGCGTTTCCGAACAGTGCCATGAAAGGACCCCCCAAGTCGGTCGGCTCGCCCCGTCGGACGCGACCCGATACGGCAGCGGCCTCACATGATCTTCACATTCGGCCATGTTGTCCAGATCATGACGTGGGGGGGGGCAGGTGGGTTCGGTCACGCCGGCTCGCCGTCGAAGCCCTCCTGAGGTTCGAGCGGCAGTGACGTCGCGGATGTCGCGCTCCGACTCAAGGGCGTCGAGCATCGTGGTGAGGGCGCCGAGGCCGGTGGAAGCGGCGGATGTGGCGGGCGCATCGATGGCGTCGGCCCCGGAATCATCGGCAGGCGTGGTGACCGGGCGGGCGTGCACGATGGTGCTGCCTGTCGAGATCCCGGTGAGTTCGAGTTGTACGGGAGTGCCTGCGGCCACCGAGACCAGGTGCTCGACGGGTTGCAGCAGTGCGTCGCCCCACTGGAAGCGGAGAGCGCCACCGTCGGTGTCCGGGCCGGTCAGCCGTAGCTGGAGTTCTTGCGGCGAAAGAGGGCAGCACCTGGGGTCCTGTCGGGTCAAAGGGGTGTTCGTCCTGCCGGGTCGGCATCGGGGCGGGCAGCCGTTCGGGGAAGACCGGCGGCGGATCGCACTGCCCTGATGGCTTCGCCCTTCGTCATCTGCGTCTCGTCCGGACGCTTAGGGGCTACAGCGGTGAGGGCCGGTGGGTTGGCGTCAGGGCCCGTCGTGCTGCGGCACCAGACGGCCTCCATCGGGTCGGATCGGCAGTCGCGGCAGCGGCCGGGGGTGGGTGCGCGAAAGCCGCGGTCGCAGCCGTCGCATGTCTGGATCGGGTGCCTGGAGGTCGGGGCAGAGGAGGCCATTGGGCGGATCGGGGGCAAGGGCGGTAACTGTGCGGCCAGGCGGTGGGCCAGGAGGGCAGCCGGGCGGATCAGGCGTTCCAGCGGCAGGTTCTCGGTCAGGGCGCGGCGCACGGCGGTAGGGGCGAGGTCGCGTTCCAGCCAGGCGGCGACGCCGGGAGCCAGGTGCTCGGCGTCGGCGGCGGAGAGGAGAAGCCGCGGGTCTGTGCGGCGCAGGCTCGAGAGGACATCGAGGGCTGTCCGGAGGAGGGTCGGCGCGGGATCAGCGGGTTTCGGCACGGCGGGTAAAAGCTTGCGGGGCGGGGATCTGTCGGCGGCGCTTCCGCGGCTGGGTCGGTCGGGGGTGTCGGCGGAGTTGGATCCGCGGTGCCCTGGCTGGTTGCAGGAGACGGTGCGGGTGACGATCCGGCCGGTCTCGGTGCGTTCGCGGGTGCGGCGCAGGTAGCCGTGGGTCTCCAGTTCACGCAGGGCGGCGGCGATACGGGTGGGGCCCTCGGGGAAGCGGCGGGCGAGGGTCTTGATGTCGACGCTCGCGCCGCTGGGCAGCGACTGGATGTGGCAGGCCAGTCCGATCGCCAGCAGCGACAGGTCCGGGTGCTGGGCCAGGTGGTTGCCGATCACCGTGAAGCGGGTGGTGTGGCGGGTGTTGTCGTGGGTGACGCCGCCGGGGTGCCCCTTCGCGTGGGCCTGTCGGTGGGGGTGGTTTTTCCCGCTGATACGGGACTGGGCGGGCGGGTGCACGCTAGGGTTTTGGGTATCCATCGGGAAGGTTGTGCTTCCTAGGTGGTCAGGCCGTCGGGAAGGTTGTGCTTCCTTGGTGGTCAGGCCCTCGCACTGGGATGCCAGTCCCGGCGAGGGCCGTTGCATGTCTGGGGTTGTCGTGTCGTGCTGCGCTGAGCGTAGGGCAGGCAACCTGCCGCGAATCCAGTTCACTTGGTGATGTTCACCCGGGCGAGTGAGCGTTGCGCCGTGGGCGGGAGGGGTGGGGCTTGGTGCGGTTCCTTTCTCCCTCGTGGTTTTTGGAAAAGACGGCCGACGGCACCGGAACACACGCGGTCGGGTTCCGGTGCCGGTGCTGTTTTCGCTGGTCAAGCTGGTGGTAGATCGAGTTCCGCCCAGACGGTCTTGCGGGGGGCCGGTCCGATCTGCACGCCCCAGCGGTCGGCGAAGGCCTCGACGAGGAGCAGGCCGCGTCCTGACTCGGCGTCGGGGGCGGGTGGTGGGCGGAGGGGGAGATCGTCACCGCGGGTGTCCGTCACCTCGATGCGCAGTACGTCGGTGGTGGCGTGCAGGGCGAGGCGGAAGCTCCGGCCGGGGAGCCGGCCGTGCGTGGCGGCGTTCGCGGCTCGGGGCTCGGCTCAAGGGCGAGGCGGACGAGCCGGGGTGGGAGGTGGATCCGGACGACGAATGGGGCGTCGCGGTCATCACGACAGTGGGCCGGCAGTTGAAACTGCGGCGCGAGGCGAGGGGCATGCGGGCCGCCGAGTTCGGGGTGGCCGTGGGGTACGGGGAGGACCTGGTCTACAAGATCGAGGGCGGGAAGCGGATTCCCCGGCAGGAGTATCTGGACAAGGCCGACGAGGTGTTAAGCGCGGGCGGGCTCATCGCGGCGGCTTGGGAGGACGTGAAGAGGGTCCGGTATCCGAAGAAGGTTCGGGAGCTGGGGAAGCTTGAGGCCAAAGCGGTCGAGATCGCTCTGTACGAGTGCCACATCATCCCCGGCCTGTTGCAGACGTCGGAGCACGCGCGATCCGTGATCGGGGCGGCGCAGCCGCCGTACTCGCCGGACGACGTGGAACGCATGGTGGCCGCTCGTCTCGCCCGGCAGTCGGTCTTCGAGCGCTCGCCCGCGCCTGCACTCGGCTTCGTCCTGGAAGAGGGGGTCCTGCGGCGGCCCATCGGGGGCACAATGGCGTGGCGTCAGCAGCTCGAACGTCTGCTGGAGGTGGGCCGGTTGCACAACGTCGTGCTTCAGGTGATGCCGATGAACTGCGACACCCACTCCGGCCTGGACGGTCGCATCGAGTTGCTGAAGTTCCCGGACGGTACGGCTGTGGGGCGCTCGGACGGCGCGTTCAACGGCCGGGCGACCACCGAGCCCAAACACCTGCGCATCCTTGAACTGCGGTATGGCATTATCCGGGCTCAGGCGCTCTCTCCGCGGGAGTCGCTGGCCTTGATCGAGCAACTGCTGGGAGAAACATGAACCGCAAGACCATTGCCGGGGACGCTTCCGAGCTGGCGTGGTTCAAGAGCAGCTACAGCGGCGGCAACGACGGCAACTCGTGTGTGGAATGCGCTGTCACCCCCGGCACCGTGCACGTCCGTGACTCCAAGAACAGCGAAGGCCCCCGGCTGGCGCTCACGCCCGGCGCCTGGGCGGACTTCGTCACCTACGCTTCCGGGCGCTGAGCGCGCACTGCTGGACAAACGCGGGGCCCGGTGACGTCGCTACGACGTCACCGGGCCCCACTCGTCTACGGCCGCTCGTTACGCCGCCTCGCCGCCGAAGCGCTCCTTGTACGCCTCCAGGTCGTCCTCCGTGAGCTTGGCGAAGAGGACCGGCGGGACGGTGAAGGGGGTGCCGGCCGGGACGCCGGTCAGGGCCTTCGCCTCGTCCGCCGAGACCCAGGCGGCCGTGTCGTCGGCCAGCGAGAACGCCTGCCGCATGGCCTTCGAGGTCGTCGGGATGAAGGGCTCGGAGACCACCGCGTACAGGTGGATGAGGTTCATCGCCGTGCGCAGTGTGAGGGCCGCGCCGTCCTTGTCGGTCTTGATCTCCAGCCAGGGGGCCTTCTCCTCCAGGTAGGAGTTGCCGGCCGACCACAGGGCGCGCAGCGCGGCGGCCGCCTTGCGGAACTGGAGCGCCTCCATCTGCTGCTCGTACTCGGCGAGCAGCCGGGCGATCTCCTCACCCAGCCGGGTCTCCGCCTCGCCGGGCGAGCCGCCGGCCGGGACCTCCTCGCCGAAGCGCTTCTTGGAGAACGACAGGACGCGGTTGACGAAGTTGCCGAGGGTGTCGGCGAGGTCCTTGTTCACCGTCGCCGTGAAGTGCTCCCAGGTGAAGGACGAGTCGTCCGACTCCGGGGCGTTGGCGATCAGGAAGTAGCGCCAGTAGTCGGCGGGCAGGACGGCGAGCGCCTGGTCGGTGAAGACGCCCCGCTTCTGCGAGGTGGAGAACTTGCCGCCGTAGTACGTCAGCCAGTTGAAGGCCTTGACGTAGTCGACCTTCTTCCACGGCTCGCGCACGCCCAGCTCGGTGGCCGGGAACATCACCGTGTGGAACGGGACGTTGTCCTTGGCCATGAACTCGGTGTACCGGACGGTGTCGTCCGCCTCGTACCACCACGACTTCCAGTCGCGGTTCTCCGGGTCCTGGTCCGACCACTCCTTCGTCGCGCCGATGTACTCGATCGGGGCGTCGAACCAGACGTAGAAGACCTTGCCCTCCGCCGCCAGGTCCGGCCAGGTGTCGGCCGGGACCGGGACGCCCCAGTCCAGGTCGCGGGTGATCGCACGGTCGTGCAGGCCCTCGTTCAGCCACTTGCGGGCGATGGAGGAGGCCAGCTGCGGCCAGTCCTCCTCGTGCCGCGAGACCCACTCCTCGACCTCGTGCTGGAGCTTGGACTGGAGGAGGAAGAGGTGCTTGGTCTCGCGGACCTCCAGGTCCGTGGAGCCGGAGATCGCCGAACGGGGGTTGATCAGGTCCGTCGGGTCCAGGACCCGGGTGCAGTTCTCGCACTGGTCGCCGCGGGCCTTGTCGTAGCCGCAGTGGGGGCAGGTGCCCTCGACGTAGCGGTCCGGCAGGAAGCGGCCGTCGGCCGGACTGTACACCTGGCGGATCGCGCGCTCCTCGATGAAGCCGTTCTCGTTCAGCTTGCGGGCGAAGTGCTGGGTGATCTCGCGGTTCTCCGGGGAGGAGCTGCGGCCGAAGTAGTCGAAGGCGAGGGCGAAGCCGTCGTAGACCGCCTTCTGGGCGTCGTGCGCCTGGGCGCAGAACTCGTCCACGGGCAGGCCCCGCTCCTTGGCGGCCAGCTCGGCGGGGGTGCCGTGCTCGTCCGTGGCGCAGATGTACAGGACGTCGTGGCCGCGCTGGCGGAGGTAGCGGGCGTACACATCGGCCGGGAGCATGGACCCCACCATGTTGCCCAGGTGCTTGATCCCGTTGATGTACGGAAGGGCGCTGGTGATGAGGTGTCGAGCCATCGCGGGCTGCTCCCAAGTCGCTACGCGGGGTGACGACCGCCGGTTTTCGGGGCGTATGGGGTCGTCTTCGAACCTTGAAATCGTAGCCGACACGGGTAGGCCGCCCGCTTCCCGTTTTAAGGGGTGGGAAGCGGGCGGCCGGGTGGAGCGGGGTGCGGTGCGGTGCGGTGCCCTGCGGGGCTTGTGGGGCTCGCAGGGCTTGCGGGGCCGTGAGGGCTACGGGCGCCAGTGGGCGAGGACGCCCTCGTAGAGCTCCGTGTCGGTGAGCTCCTTCGGGGCGGGGCCCGCGTGGAAGAAGGACGCGTTGTCGGTCTTCAGCTTGCGGAGGTAGTCGAAGGCCTTGTTGTCGTGCTCGCCGAACGCGACGAAGGAGAAGAACACGTTGGGGTGGTTCTTCGCGGCGTCGGTGAGGGACTGGGTGGCGGGGGTCTTCGCGTCCGGCGCGCCGTCGGTCTGGAAGACCACCAGTGCGGGGGTGCCGGGGTCCGACTTCTCGTGGTGCGCGATCACCGCCTCCACGGCCGCGTGGTAGCTGGTGCGGCCCATGCGGCCCAGGGAGGCGTGCAGGTCGTCGATCTTCGTCTCGTGGTCGGTGAGGGTGAGGTCGGCGGTGCCGTCCACCTCGGTGGAGAAGAACACGACGTGGACGGTGGGCTCGGGGGCGAGGTGCGCGGCGAGGGCGAGGGTCTGGTCGCCGAGGGCCTGTGCGGAGCCGTCCTTGTAGTACGGGCGCATCGAGGCGGAGCGGTCCAGGACGAGGTAGACCTTCGCGGTGGTGCCGGTGAGGGTGTGGATGTCGAGGGTCTTGGCGGCGGCGGTGTAGGCGGTGCGGAGCGCTGCCGCGGGGAGCGGGGTGTCTTCCGCCGGGTTCGCTTCTGCGGGGTTCGCTTCTGCGGGGTTCGCTTCTGCGGGGTTCGCTTCTGCGGGGTTCGCTTCTGCGGGGTTCGCTTCCGCGGGGTTGGTTTCTGCCTGTGCGGCAGCGGGGGTGGGCACCCGGCCTTCGGCCGGGTCTTCGTTCCCACCCGCACCACCCGTGCGGGTTTCGTTGTCGGGTGCGGGTGGCCCCTGCGGGGTGTCCTCGCCGCCGGCGGCCGCGGGTTCCGCGGCGGCCGGCTCCACGGTCGTGGCCGGATTCGGCTCCTCGGCCGCTTCGTGCTCCTGGACCGCTTCGTGCTCCTCGGCCGCTTCCGGCTCGGGCCGCGGGGCGGCCTCGGTGTCGGCGGTGGGCTGCTGAGGCGCTGCCTCGGGCTCGGGCTCGGCGTCCGCCGTGGCGGTGTCCGCGGGGGTGTCCGTCGCGGTGGCGGCCTGCGGCTCCGGTGTCGGCTCGGAGGCGGCTTCGGATGCCTCGTCCTGCGACTCCGGCTGGGTCTCGGGCTCCGGCTCGGGCGTCTTGTCCTGCGATTCCGGCTGGGTCTCGGGCTCCGGCGCCGTGTCGGGGACCTCGTCCTTCGACGTCAGTTCAGGCTCCGGCTCCGGCGTCGCTTCGGGCGTCTCGTCCTTCGATGCCGGCTCGGTCTCGGGCTCCGGTTCGGCGGCGGGCTCGGGCGCGGGCTCGTGCTCTGCGGACGGTTCCGGGGCCGACTCCGCCTGCGCGGCGGGCTCCGCTTCCGGAGTGGGTTCCGGCTCCTCCGTCGGCTTCTGGGCCGTCGTCGGTTCGGGGGCCGTGGGGGTCTCTTCCGGGGCGGGCTCCGGCTTCGGCTCCGCCTGCGCGGTGGGCTCGGTGGGCGCCGGGGTCTTGGCCGGGAGGTTGTCCTCCGCCGGCGGGGCCGGGTTCGGGACCGAGATGTTGTCGAAGGCCGCCGAGACCAGTTCGTGCTCCTGGCGCGGCTCCGGGAGATGCGGCGTGGGAGTCGGCTCCGGGGACGGGGAGGGGAGCGTCACCGCCTCCGCCCGCGGCTCGGCGGGAGCCTGCTCCGGGGCCGGACGAGCGGGTGTCTGCTCCTCCGCCGTCGGCTGCGTGGGTACCTGCTCCGCACCCTCTGCCTCGGTGGTCCGCGCCTTGCGCGAGCGGCCGAATGCGTTCCGCAGGAGAGTGAGAATGCCCATGTGCGCAACCCTTCGCGTGAGTTGATGCCCGTCAATCCCTGGCCAGGACGGACACGTAAGGTTAGCGGTCCCGGATAGGGATCTTGGGGAGGGGCGAGGGGATGCGCACCCTCGCCGTCAAGGTCCGCATCCGGACTTCCCGAGCCGGGACCGTACCCCGTGCCACAACTTCCCTACGGCCACCCCGGGTTCACGTCACGTTCATTCGGCCGCCCCGCTCCCGCACAAACGTCCTCATACCGTCCGTCAGGCTGGATACAAGGGGAAGCAAGGGGATCAAGGTGCGCAATCTGCTGCCGATCATCAGAACCAATGACTCACACCCTGGCGGCCGGTCCGCCATGACCTGCCGTTTCCGCTGTGGTGACGCCTGCTTCCACGAGGTGCCGAACACCACCGCCAACCCGTACGTCGGCGACGTCATCGCCGGCGCCCTCAGCCGCCGCTCCGTGATGCGGGCCGCGGCCGTGGTCACCGCGACCGCCGCGGCCGGCACGGCGCTCTCCGTCGCCGCCGCCCCGCAGGCCGAGGCCGCGCCCGCCGCCGGCCGGCACAAGCCGGGCTCGAAGGGTGCCCGCGGTCTGCGCTTCGAGCCGGTCGCCCCGAACACGAACGACGTCGTGACCATTCCCGAGGGCTACGCCCAGGATGTCGTCATCCGCTGGGGCGAGCCCATCCTGCGCGGTGCGCCGGCCTTCGACCCGGAGAAGCAGACGGCCAAGGCGCAGGCCGGCCAGTTCGGGTACAACAACGACTTCATCGCGCTGCTCCCGCTGCCGGGCGAGCACAACCGCCAGATCCTCGTCGCCAACCACGAGTACACCGACGAGGTGCTCATGTTCCGCGGCTACGACGCCGCCAACCCGACCCGCGAGCAGGTCGAGATCGCCTGGGCGGCGCACGGCCTGTCCGCCGTCGTCGTCGAGGGGGAGCACCGCACCGGCCGGCTCACGCCCGTGTCGCGGCACCCCCTGAACCGCCGTGTCACCGCCACCACCGAGTTCCGGCTCACCGGTCCCGCCGCGGGTTCCGACCTGCTGAAGACCTCCGCGGACCCGACCGGCAGGAAGGTGCTCGGCACGCTCAACAACTGCGCCGGCGGCACCACCCCGTGGGGCACCACGCTGCACGGCGAGGAGAACTTCAACCAGTACTTCGCCAACGCGAGCCGTGACACCGACAAGCGCTACGGCATCGGCACCGGCGCCACCGAGCGCAAGTGGGAGCGTTTCGACAAGCGCTTCGACGTCGCGCAGGAGCCCAACGAGGTGCACCGCCACGGCTACGTCGTCGAGCTCGACCCGTACGACCCGGACTCCACGCCGCGCAAGCACACCGCGCTGGGCCGCTTCAAGCACGAGGGCGCGACCGTGCGCCTGACGGACGACGGCCGCCCGGTCGTCTACTCCGGTGACGACGAGCGCTTCGACTACTTCTACAAGTTCGTCGGCAGCAAGCGGATGAAGAAGGGTTCGAGCCGGGCGGTGCGGGAGCACAACCTGTCGCTGCTCGACGAGGGCACGCTGTACGTCGCCAAGCTGACCGGTGACTCCCCGGCCATCGAGATCGACGGCACCGGCAAGCTGCCGAAGGACGGCGAGTTCGACGGCTCCGGCGAGTGGATCCCGCTGGCCACCGCCACCTCGCGCGGCGCCGTCAGCCACGTCGAGGGCATGACGGCCGACGAGGTGTTCGTCTTCACGCGGCTCGCCGGCGACAAGGTGGGCGCGACGAAGATGGACCGTCCCGAGGACATCGAGCCCAACCCGCACACCGGCAAGGTGTACGTCGCCCTCACCAACAACACGAACCGCGGTGTCGGTGCGAACGCCAAGGCGGACGAGGCCAACCCGCGCAACGCCAACAAGCACGGGCACATCCTGGAGCTGACCGAGCGCTGGAACCGCGCCGAGAGCACCCGGTTCGCCTGGACGCTGTTCCTGGTCGCCGGCGACCCCGAGGACCCGGCCACCTACTTCGCCGGGTTCCCGAAGGACGACGTCAGCCCGATCTCCTGCCCGGACAACGTGGCCTTCGACAACCACGGCAACCTGTGGATCTCCACCGACGGCGCCCAGCTGGGTTCGCACGACGGACTCTTCGGTGTGGCCACCCGCGGTGACCGGCGGGGTGAGCTGAAGCAGTTCCTGACCGTGCCGATCGGCGCGGAGACCTGCGGTCCGCTGGTCCAGGACCGGCGTGTGCTGGTGGCCGTGCAGCACCCGGGCGAGATCAGCGGCGCGACCGTGGAGAAGCCGGCGAGCACGTGGCCCGACGGTCCGGGCCGGATCGTGCGGCCCGCCGTGGTGGCCGTGTGGCGCAAGGACGGCAGCGACATCGGCGTCTGAGCCGACGCGGCGGTCCCGGCCGCGGCACGGTCAGCGCGGTGACGCGATGGCCCGGGCCGCGGCCACCTCCTGGCGGAGGGGTTCCAGCACACTGCCGGAAGGGCCCGTGAGGTCGCTGCGCACCGGTACCAGCACCTCGGCCTCGCGGACGCCCTCGGACAGCTCCCGCAGTTGCAGGGCGACCTGATCGATCTCCGCCTCCGACGGCGGCGCGGCTCCGTGCCCGACACGGACCCGGGCCGCCGTCGTCGCGTCCACGATGCGTTCCACCGCGACGACCAGCGGCCACCAGGCCGCGGCCCGGCGGCCGGTGGGCGGCGGCTCGGTCAGGGCCCGCTGGAACTCCGTACGGATGCCGGACAGGTCGCGGTAGAGGCGGCGGCGCATCCGGGCGTGGGCCACGGGGTCGGTGGTGTCCCCGAACGCGGCCTCCACGTAGCGGGCGGTGTCGGCGACCGCGTCGGCCAGCCGGTCGCCCACCCGGACGTGCCAGCTCTCCGGCCAGAGCAGGTAGCCGGCCACGATAGCGATGGCGCACCCCATGAGGGAGTCCAGCAGACGGGGCAGGAGCAGGGCCGTGCCCGCCCGGTTGAGGACGTCGGACAGGAGCAGGATCACCGGTGTGATGGCGGCCGTCTGGTAGCCGTAGCCGCGCGGGGTGAGGGCCGGGATCAGCGGGGCCAGTACGAGCAGGACCGGGATGTCCGCCCAGCCCCGCGGCACCTCGGCGAGCACCGCCGCCGCGACGACCAGTCCGGCGACCGTGCCGAGCGCGCGCAGCAGGGCCCGGGAGAACACGGACCCGAAGTCCGGCTTGAGGACGAAGGTGATGGTCAGGGCGACCCAGTAGGAGCGCGGGACCGGGGCGATCGAGACCAGGACCTGCGCGAGTCCGATGCACAGGGCGAGGCGCAGGCCGTAGCGCCAGGAGCCGGCGGACAGCAGGACGCCGCGGGCGGCGCGGGCGGCGCGGATGCGGAAGGCGGCGGGGCGGCCGAGGTGGTCGGCGACGCCGCGCGGGTCGATGTCCGGGGCCGTCACGACCTCGGCGGCGTAGCGCAGCGCGTGGTCGACGGCGCGGCCGGTCTCGGTGGTCGGCAGCGGCAGGCGCAGGTCCACCGGTGTCGTGGAGTCCGCCTCCACGGCGTCGGCCAGGCGCCGCACCGCCCCGGGCACCTCCGGCGGCAGCGGCCGGCCGTTCAGGCGGACGGTGGGGGCGGCCTCGACGAGCGGGGTGACGGCGTTCAGCCGGGCGATCAGCCGGGTCAGGTCGGGGCTGCGGCCGTGGCTGCGGGCGCGGTGGGTCAGGACGAGGTCGTAGGACTGGTTGAGGGCCTGGGTGGCGGCGTGCCGGGCGTCGTCGTAGGCCACCTCCGAGTCGCTGCCGCAGACGGCGAGGAGGTCCGCGACGGCCCGGTAGGCGTCCGCGACCGCCGTCCGTTCCGGGACCCGGGAGCGCAGCGGCCAGGACAACAGGGCGAGGAAGAGGACGAGCAGTCCGCCGCCGGTCATCAGCAGCGGTGCCAGCCACCACGCGCCGGGGATCGGCAGCCCCGCCCCGATCACCGTGTTGAGCAGCAGGAGCAGCCCGGAGACGGAGGCCACCGCGCCGATCGTCGAGATCATCCCGGAGACGAGGGCGACGCCGGTGACGGTGGCGACGGCGATCCAGCCGTGGCCGTACACCAGGCAGCCGAGCGTGATGCCGACGGCGCCGAAGAACTGCGGTACGGCGATGTTGAGGATCCGCATGCGGTAGGCGTCCGCGGTGTCGCCGATGACGCCGGACAGCGCGCCCATGGAGGCGAGCGCGCCGTACTCGGGGCGTCCGGCCACGAGCCCGACGGCCAGCGGCAGGGTCATCGCGACGGCGGCGCGGACCATGGCGGGCTGGTTGACGGGCGCCTTCTGGGGTTGGAGGTTCCGGACCAGCCAGTCGGGGGGCGTGAGGCCGACGGGGAACTCGCGGGGCATGGCCCATTATGGTCACGGCCGGTCATTTCCGCTGGTGAAGCGAGTGGCGGCGGGCGGGTGCCGCCGACCTCGTGCCGTGGGGGGCGCGGCCGCTACGCGTCGACGCGGGTCAGGAACGCGGCGAGAGCGGCGTTGAACCGGTCCGGGCGCTCCAGGTTGGGCAGGTGGGCCGCGGAGTCGATCACCTGGAGGGTGGCGTCGGGGAGGGCGGCGTGCAGCGCGCGGGCGTCGGAGACCGGGGTGTACTCGTCGTCGGCGCCGACGACCACCAGCGCCGGGACCGCGACCCGGGTCAGCAGATCGCGGTAGTCGGGGCGCTCGGCGCGACCGCGCAGGGCCGCCGCCGCCCCTTCGGGCGAGGTGGCGGTCATCATGCGGTGCACATGCGCCGCGACCTCGGCGGAAGCGGAGGGGCCGACCATCTTTCCCAGGACCTCGTCGGCGTAGCCGCGCATGCCCTCGCGCAGGAGGCGGTCCGCCATGGTGTTGCGGGCGCGTCTGCCGTCCGGGGTCTCGGCCGCCGCGAAGGTGTCCGCCAGCACCAGGCCCCGGATCCGATCCGGGCCCCACTGGCGGTAGCACTCCATGGCGATCTGGCCGCCCATCGACAGGCCGGCCAGGACGCAGGAGGGCACCGCCAGCTCGTCCAGCAGTTCGGCGATGTCCCGGGCGAACCGCGACAGGAGCGTGACGCCGGGCGTCACCGGTGAGGCGCCGTAGCCGCGCAGATCGGGGGCGACGACCCGGCGGTCCGGGGCGAACGCCTCGATCTGCGGGGCCCACATGGTGCGGTCGAAGGGGTGGCCGTGGACGAGGACGAGCGGTAGCCGTGAGGAATGGGGGCCTTTGTCCTCGTATGCAAGGAAGGGTGCCATGCGCTCGACCCTAGGCCGCCCCAACTCCTCGGTGCAATAAGATCTTTGCCCTCGGTGCAATCCGGGGCAGCGGACAGGAGGCGCGCGTGGACACCGACTATCTGGCCCTGGCCGACCGCATCGCCGACGACATCGCGGCCGGACGGCTGCGCCCCGGACAACGGCTGCCCCCGCAGCGGGCGTTCGCGCGACGGCGCGGCATCGCCCCGTCCACCGCGGGACGGGTGTACGGCGAACTCGTCCGCCGGGGACTGGTGGTGGGCGAGGTCGGACGCGGCACCTTCGTCCGGGCCGCCCCGCCGGTCAGCGGCGGCCGGGCCCTCGCCGAGCCCGTCACCGGGCCGCCCGTCAACCTGGAACTCAACTACCCGTCCGTTCCCGGCCAGGCCGCGCTCCTCGCGCCCGTCCTCGCCCCGCTGCTGCGCCCCGACGTCCTGGCCGAGGCACTGCGTCCGGCAGCCGCCACCGGCACCGCCCCCGCCCGCGCCGCGGCCGCCGCCCTCCTGGACTGCCCCGACCCCGCGCGGCTGCTGTTCACGGGCAACGCCCGCCAGGCGATCTGCGCCGCGCTCGCCTCCCTGGTCCGGCCCGGCGGCCGGGTCGGTGTCGAGGAGCTGACCTATCCGCTCGTCAAGGAGATCGCCGCGCGGCTCGCCCTCACGCTCGTGCCGCTCGCCACCGACGAGGACGGGCTGCGCCCGGACGCCCTGGCCGCCGCCCACCGCGCCGCTCCCCTGTCCGCCCTGTACGTCCAGCCCACCCTGCACAACCCGACGTCGCTCACCATGAGCGAGGACCGCGGGCGCCTTCTCGCCGACACCGCCGCCGACCTGGGGATACCGGTCGTCGAGGACCGCATCTGGGCGTTTCTGCGCCCCGGGACCTCGCTGGCCGTCCACGCGCCCCACCTCAGCCATGTCGTCGACGGCCTCTCCAAGCGGGTCGCCCCCGGACTGACCGTGGGCTTCCTCGCCGTGCCGCCGCACCGCGTCGAGGCGGTGGCCGACGCCGTCCGCGGCGGCGGATGGGGCGCGAGCCGGTTCGCGCTGGAGGCGGCGGTGCGGTGGATCGAGGACGGGACCGTCGAGCGACTGGTCACCGCGAAGCGCGCGGACGCCGGACGGCGCCAGCGGCTCGTCCGCCGGCACCTGCGCGACTTCACCGTACGCACCGACCCGCACGCCTATCACGCCTGGTGGGAGCTGCCCCGGCCGTGGCGGGCCGACACCTTCACCGCGGCCGCCGCGGCGCACGGCGTCGCCGTCACACCCGGTCCCGCGTTCGCCGTCGACGCGAGCCGCACCCCGGACGCCGTCAGGCTCGGACTCGCGTCGGTCCCTGAGGCCGAGTTGGATCGTGCTCTGAAGACCCTCGCCGACGTCGCCCGCCAGGGCCGTAGCGGCCGGTGAGCCAGGCCGCGCCCGCCACCGTCAGGCCCAGCGCGAGCAGCACCCACGACGCGGTGCGCAGGGTCGCGGTGAGCGCGTCGTAGACCGCGCCCGCGGCCGGCCGTGAGACCCCGGCGGGCAGGTCGGTCAGGGTGAGACGGCGACCGATCGCGACGGCCAGGCCCAGCAGCGCGCCCCCGAGCGCCGTGCCGAGCGCGGTCGCGGTGACCGCGCGCCGCCGGCAGGTCGCCAGGGCGATACCGGCGACGGCGAACACCAGCGACGCGACCGGCAGCCAGACTGCGGCCACTTCCAGCACGTGGTACCCCTTTCGGAGCCGGTCCAGGTCCCGGGCCGGCAGAACGGCGACCTCGGTGTGCCGGACCGGGATGTGTCGGGCCAACGGCATGTTGTCGATCGTCAGTTGGCGCTTCACCCGGGTCGTCACCGGCGCCAGGTCCACGGTGACCGCGCCGCCCCGGTCCTCGCGCAGCGCGCGCAGCACGGCGGCGTGCGTGACCCGGTTCGCCGCGTCCCAGCCGACCCGGAAGGCCTCGGTCTCGGTGAACGAGCGCACCGCGTCCTGCACGAACGGCCCCATGGCGCCCTGCCGCCGGCTCAGCCCGGCCTCGCGCAGCACCTCGTCCCCGACGGTGTCCGCGACCGCGTCCCGCACCGCCGGATCGGCGGCCAGCGGCGCCATCGTGCGGACGTAGCGGCCGGTGTCCGCCAGCCCGTACGCCGCCCACACCGACAGCGCCGCGAACGGCAGCAGCACACAGGACAGCGCGATCAGCGCCGCCGACAGGGAGTTGCGGAGGCGGACGGAGCGGGAGGAGCGGGACGCCACCCGTTCAGCCAACGGCCTGGGCGGTGGCGGGGCGAGCGGGGTGACGGCAAGCGGGTGCATGCGTCGAGCCGAAGGGGTGGTCGCGGACCCGGGCCCGGTGGCGGTCCCCGGGTCGGCGCCCTCCGGTGGAGGGTTGACCCGATCGGGTGTTTCCTGGAGTCGTGGCCGCGGGCGTTCGGCCCGTCGTCGACCGGACCTCGCCGCGCGGCCCCACGGGCTCCGGCTCCCCGGCCCCGATGCCGTGCGGAGCGGAGCACGTCCGGATCCTCACCGGGCGACCGGGGCCGGTTACCCGTCGTCCGGTGGGTGGAGGGATGAGGGAAGGCGTGGACCCCGGCGGGAGAGCCGGGGTCCACGCGTTGTCCCGGGCCGCGCGCCGGGCCCGCCAGCCGTCCGTCAGGAGATCCGGTGGCCCTCGGCGTCCTCGTGCGTGTAGTAGCGGTAGAACAGGATGACGAAGAAGGTCGCGGCGACCGCGAGCGACATCACCACCGACCGCAGGATGCTCGCGCCGGTCAGGCTGTACATGAAGCCGAACGCGATCCCGGCGAAGGACGACCACACCACCGCGTGCACCTCGCGCCGCATGTGCGGGGCCACTTGGAGCAGGCCGAAGAACACGGCGGCGAACACGGCCGCTGAGACGAATCCGAGGAGCAGGTTCCAGCCGGTGATGGGTCCGCCGCTGCGCTCGTTCGCCGCGGCCCAGTAGCCGTAGACGAGCCCGAGCCCGACGGGCACCGCCCATCTGCCGATCGCGTGGGCGCGCTCGCTGAGGATGTCGGGCGTACGGGTGGCGACGGCCGTCCGGCCGGGCGCTGGTGCCGCGTGAGCCATGACAGCACTCCTCTCGTCCCTGCTCTGCCTTGCCCCCGGCTTCCAGGGCACACCCCGGCCCGGCCGGTGGCAAGTCGGCCGGGGCGGGGGGAAGAGATGCGGGGCGACCTGGGCCGTGTTTCGCTGGGGCGCATGGAGCCCGTGAGCGGTGCCGGCGACGGCAGACGGCGGCTCCTCGACCGGTATGCCCGCGCCGGGCGCGCGGACGCGTTCGGCGAGCGGTGGCCGCTGCGGGTGCGAGGCCGCAGCGTCGCCTGGGTCGCTCCGCTGCTGCTGCTCGCCGGGATCGTGGTGCTCGACGCCTACACCGGCGCAGACTTCCGGATCATCTCGTGGATCGTGCTGGTGCCCGGTATCGCCGCCGCGATCTGCGGGGTCTGGGGCACGGTGCTGTACGGGGTGCTGGCCCTGGTGACGTACCTCGTCGCGGACAGCTACTTCCCCGACGCGTACCGGGCCGGGATGCCCGACTTCGTCCTGGTCGCGATCGGCGGTGTGCTCGCCGTGCTGGCGTGTCTGGTGCGGCTGCGCGCGCAGGCGCACCATCTGCGGATGCGGGACATCGCCGAGACCACCGGCCGGACCGTGCTGCGTCCGCTGCCCACGGGGTGGGGCGGGCTCGAACACGCGGCGGTGTACCTCCCCGCGGAGAGCGACGCGCGCATCGGGGGCGACTTCTACGACATCCAGCCGGGACTGCACGGCACCCGGGTCCTGGTCGGTGACGTGCAGGGCAAGGGGCTGGGGGCGGTGGAGACGGCCGCGGTGCTGCTGTGCGCGTTCCGGGAGGCCGGGTACCACGAGGGGGAACTGTCGACGGTCGCCGAGCGCCTGGAGGTGCGGATGGGGCGCCACCGCCGGCACATGGCCGATCTGGGGCGGACGCCGGAACCGCGGTTCGCCACGGCCGTACTGCTGGGGTTCCCGGACGACGCCCGCGACGTGGTGGACGTCGTGAACTTCGGGCACGAGCCGCCGTTGGTCGCCGGGCCGTGCGGGGTACGGAGGCTGCCGCTGGGCGACGGGCTGCCGTTGGGGCTCGCGGAGCTCGCGAGCGCGGCGACACCGGGTGGGCCGCCGCTGCCGACGCTGCGGCGATTTCCGCTGGCCCAGGGGGAGACGCTGCTGCTGACCACGGACGGTGTGACGGAGGCCCGGGACGGCACGGGCTGCTTCTATCCGCTGGCGGCGGAGGTGACCCGGGTGCTGGCCGCGGACGAGCGGGCCGCACGGCCGCGCAAGCTGGTGGCGCTCGTCCGGGAGGGCGTGCTGCGCCACTGCGGCGGCCACCTCGCCGACGACACGACGGTGTTCGCGGTACGCAGACTGTGATCGGGGCGCGGGGCGCGGGGCGCGGGGAGCGGCGGGGCGGGGAGCGGCGGGGCGGGTGGGGGGTCCGTGTGATGCGCGGGCGGCGGGGGCGCCGGGTGGTGGTCCACAGGCTGTGGGCGGTGTGGGGTCGTGGGTGGCGTGGGGTTGTGCGCGGTGCCGCGGTGCGCGGTTGCGGGTGGCTCGGGCTTCGGGCGGTCCACAGGCTGTGGGCGCCGCGCGGGGTCCCGGGCGGTGCGTGGGCTTTGAGTGGTGACCGGGCCGTGGGGGCGCGCTGACTCCCGGGCGGTGCGCGGACTCCCGGGCGGTGCGCGGGCCTCGGACGGTGCGTGGGCCACGCGTCGTGCGCAGGCTGTGGGCGGTGTGCAGGGTCTGGGTGGCACCGCGCCTGCCGGGCCGTTCGGCCGCCCCTGGACGCACGGCGTGGCATACCGTGCTGTCCAGGTGATCGACTGGGAGGGATCATGCCGGGGACCGTGTTGCTGGTGGCCGGCGCGCCCGTGGGCAAGGGGCGGCTGGTGGACGCGGCGGCCGTGCTTCCGGTGCTCGCCGCCGTGGCGCCCGCCGTACTGGCGGGCACACCGACCGCGAACGTCGTCGAACTCGCCGATCCGCTGGAGCCGCAGGCCGTCCTCACCCGGTTGCGGGCGGCCGCGGCGGCGCCCGGACCGCTGACCGTGTACGTGGCCGGCCAGATCCAGCTGGACCGGCGCCAGCGGCTGCCGCATCTCGCGCTCGCGCGGACGACACCCGCCACCGTGCGGTACACGGCGTTCCCCTGGCACTGGTTCCGCGAGGAACTGCGGCTGCGGCCACCCGGGGCGACCACCCTCTTCCTCGACCTGCACGCGGACGCCGAGAGCTGGCCGCTGCTGCGCTCCGCGCCGCTGGACTGCGGCCGCGAGAGCGCCGTCTTCGGCCGTATCGCACCACCGCCCGGCCGGCGTTCGACGGCCGGACCCTCCTATCTGAAGGCCGTCGCGACGATCCTGCGCAGCGGCCATCGGCCGCCGCTGGAGCAACTGCACCAGCAGGCACTGGGCCGCCTCACCGAGGAGGACCCCGGGCTCGTGCTCGCCGCGCGGGCGCCGGCCGTGAGCGATCCGCACGCCGCCGTCTCCGCGGCGGTCCGGGCCGGCCGGCACGGCGACGCCGACGGCCTGGCCGCACGCTGGGAGCAGGCGGCCGTACGGGCGCACGGCGCGGGCTCCGAGGAGGCGCTGCACTGGGCGGAGGTGCGGGCGGACCTGGCGATGCTGGCGGGCGACGCGGCCCGCAGCTGCCGTACCTGGCTCGCGGTGGCCGCCGCGCGGCTGGCCGCCGGGCAGGCCGAGGACGCGCCCGGCGTGGAGGCGGCCGTGGACCGCGCCCACCACCAGTGGGGCGAGATCCGCGACGCGGCGCGGGCCCGTGAACTCGGCGCGGAACTCGCGCGGTTGCGCGGCCGGGTGCCGGGCCGGCGGGCCGGCGCCCTGGACCACGTCGAGCGGCAGCTGCGGGCGCTGGAGCCCCAGACGCAGTTCTGAGCCTTCGTCCCGCGAGGCGCGCGGAAGCCTCGTCCGGCCCCTCCCCAGTCCACAACACCGGTGCCATGATGGTGAGTTATGGCTGAGGGGGATGGAGTGGCCAACCGAGTCGTCCGGGTCCGCCTGGACGAGACCGCGACGGAGAAGGACGTCGGCGCGCTGCGCAGATGGCTCGAACGCGAGCAGCGGCTGGACGAGATGGTGCGGGCGGGTGAGCTCCGCATCCACGAACGGCGCCGCACGGACGGGTCCGGTGCCCCGATGGGCGTCGGCATGGAGATCATCGTGGCGATGATCGGAGGGTCCGCGTCGGTCGCCCTGAACCATCTGGTGGTGCAGGTGACGAAGGCGGTCGAGGCCTGGCGGGTCAATCGCCGCGAGGTGGAGGACGGCGATCCGCCCGAGGGCAGCGTCGATCCCGTCGACCTCGACGGGTAGGCCGGTGACCCGTTTCGACCCGCGGGGGCGGAAGAACCGGGCGCTGCTGGTGGGTGTCTCCGCGTACGACTTCACCGAGCCGCCGCACGGGGTGCCGGGCCCGCTGCCGGCCGTCGGGCACAACCTGGACCGGCTCTCGGACGTACTGGCCGCGGGCCGGGTGTTCGCCGAGGACGAGGTGACGGTCGCCCGGTCGCCGTCCCTGGACGACTTCGACCGCGCGCTGCGCACCGCGGCCGAGGAGGCCGAGGGCCTGCTCCTGCTGTACTTCGCCGGGCACGGCGCGATTCCCAGCGCGGGTGACGAGCTGTTCCTCCAGATGCGCAACGCGAGCGTGATCGCGGGCGGGCACGCCGTCTTCCCCGGCGCGGAGATGTTCACCACCGTGCTGACCTGGCTGGCCAGCAGTCCGGCCGAGCGGATCGTGGTGGTCCTCGACTGCTGCTTCGCGGGCAACGCCGGCTGGATATGGGAGACCTTCCGGGACAAGCGGCGCGTACTGCTGCTGATGAGCGTGCAGGCCAACCACCGCATCGACGCGGGCGACGCACGGACACCGACGCCGTTCACCGGACAGCTGCTGGACCTGCTGGACGTGCCGGGCGAGCTGGGCTTTTGCGAGCTGTCGGACGGGCTGCGCGCCCGGATGGCCGAGGGCCGCCTGGAGACCCTGCGCGGCGAGCCCTGGACCCCGCAGAGCCGGACCGAACCCGACGAGGACGTGCTGCTGTCGGCCCGCGGCCCCGCCCCGGCGGCCGGCGGACCCGGCACCCCGGACCCGCCGGGGCAGGAACGCCCCACCCCGTCGGCGCGCGAGCCGACCGGCGGACGGCCTGCCGGCCCGCGGCCCGGCCCCGCCCGCCGCCGGGTTCGCCTCCCTCGCCCGGTACGGGCCGGGCGCCGCGCCGGCACGGTGGCGGCCGTCCTCCTCATCGCGGCCGCCCTGGGCCTCGGCATCCACGGTCTGCTGGGCCTGGTGGGCGGGTCCGCTCCGTGCGCGCCGGCGCTCGAACTGCGCGTCCTGACCGATCCCGACCTGGAGGCGACGGTCGGCGCGGCGGCCGAGGCGTATCTGACGTCGGATCGGAACACCGGCGACGACGGCTGCCGGCGCAGCGGCATCACCGTCTACAGCGCGGGCTCCGCCGACGCGGTCACCGCGCTGCGCCGCGAGTCCGGCGCCTGGCACGAGCCCCGCGAGGACCTCAACCCGCAGCGCGACATCGGTCCGCAGCCGGACGTCTGGATCCCCGCCACACTCGCGGACGTCGCCCGGGTCACCACCCACCAGGACACGGACGCCCTCGCCCGCCTGGAGCCGGACGACCGGCTGATCGCGTACTCCCCGATGGTGCTGGCGGTGCCGCGGGGCATGGGCGTCCTCTCGCTGGACGAACGGGCCGGACGCCCGCTCTCCGAGATGATCCGCGCCCTGCACGAGCGGCACCGGGACGCCGAGGTGCGCCGCCCGGACCCGGAGTTCGCGGACGGGGCGCTGCTCGCCACCACGGCGCTTTTCGGCCCGCCCGGCTCCGACCCGAGCCGGATCGAGCGGGAGATCGACCCCGGTGGCCCGCCCTCCCCCACGGCCGCCGACCTGATGTGCGCGCTGCCCGACGACGCCGCCGCCGACCGGCGCACCGCGGCCATCGTGCCGGAGTTCCTGATGCGCAGCGGCGTCGGCTGCGACCGGACGACGCGCACCCCGCGGCTCGCCCAGTACCCGGGCGACGTACCGGGCCTGGAGCCCGTGTTCGTCCGGGTGCGCTGGCAGGGCGCCGACCTCGACCGGTCCGCCCGGGACGACGCCGCCGGCGACTTCCGCGACTGGCTCACCGGGGACGGCGGAGAGGCCGTGTTCGCCGAGGCCGGGTTCCGCGCCCCGGACGGCAACCGTGCCCTGCTGGAGACGGACGGGAGGATTCCCGAGGGGGTGCTGCGGGCGCCGGCCCCGCTCGTCGAGTCCGCCGGGCGGGACGCGATGGAGACGGCGCTGAGGAAGTACCGCGACGCCCGCGGGCCCGGCCGGGTGCTGTTCCTGCTCGACAGTTCCGGTTCGATGGCCACGCGATGGGACGGTCCCAGCGGCGGGCCCGGACTGCTCGCGCAGTCCCTCGGCGGGCTCGGCGAGCGCGACGAGTACGGCGTGTGGGCGGTCGCGGGCACCGCCCCGGGACGCTCGTACGAGACGCTGCTGCCGTTCGGCCCGCACAGCCGCGGCAGCGCGCGGGAGGCGCTCGGCGGGCGGGCCCGGGTCCGGGACGCCGAGGCCGATCCGTACGCCGCCCTGCTCGCCGCGCTCGACGAGATGGCCGGCCGGGGCGCCGACGACGACCGGCCCCAGCTGATCGTCCACCTCACCGACGACGAGGACGCCGGCCGGCTGACCGGCGCGCGCCTCGACGACGTGCTGGACCGGGCGCGCTCCGCGAACGTGCCGGTCGCCACGGTGTCCCTGGTGAGCGGCGGCTGCGCGGCCGGAAAGCCGGGGGCGCGGATCTCCGCGGCGGCCGGTGGCCGCTGTCTGGACGCCGACGACGAACTCGGCGCCGGCCTGGCCGCCGAGGTGGCCCGCACCGGAACGGGGGAGGGCTGATGGCCCGCCGGCTGGCCGCGCTGCTGGTCCTGCTGCTGCTCGCCGGGTGCACCGGCGGCGGCGGTCCGGGCGCCGCGCCCTCGGCCGACGTGCAGGGCGACATCGTGGTCGCCAGCGGCCGGGACGTCACCGGCAGGAACGGCATCCGCCAGCAGCTGATCGACGTCTGGAACCGGCAGCAGGAGAAGGCGAACACCGGTTACCGCGCCCGGCTCGTGGAACTCCCCGGCAGCGCCGACGAACAGCGCAGCCAGCTCCTCGGCGCCCTCCAGTCCGGCAGCGCGTCCTACGACGTGGTGAACCTCGACGTGACCTGGGTGCCGGAGTTCGCCGCGGCCGGTCTGGTCCGCGCGCTGCCCGACGACGTGCTGGACTCCGACGTGATCGAGTCCGTCGCCGGTACGGCCCGATGGGACGGGCGCGTGTACGCGGCGCCCTTCAACAGCGACGTCGGTCTGCTCTACTACCGGCGCGACCACCTCCGGGACGGCGGCGTGCAGCGCACCGACCTGAGCGGCGGCCTCGACTGGCGGGAGCTGGAGGAACTGGTCAACACCCTGGACGAGCACCGGCCCGAGGGCTACGAGAAGGGCTGGACCACGCAGCTCGCCCCGTACGAGGGGCGCACCGTCAACGCCGTCGAGGCGTTCGCGTCCGCCGTGCCGGACCTCGCCCTCACCGACGGCGACGGCCGCTACCGGGCCACCGTCGCCCAGTTGACGGAGGGCGTCGCCGAGCTGCGCCGGCGCACCCAGGCGCCGTACCTCCTCCAGGACGCCGTCCACTCCGACGAGGCCGCGTCGATGGCGGACTTCGCCGAGGGCCGCACCACGTTCCTGCGGCACTGGCCGTACGCCTACGGCGCCCTGCACCAGTCGCTGACCGACGAGCAGCTAGGGGTGGCCCCGCTGCCCGGCCGGGCGGTGCTCGGCGGCCAGAACCTCGCGGTGGCCGAGGGCTCCCAGCGGTCGGCGAAGGCGGTCGAGCTGATCAAGTTCCTCACCGGCGAGGACAGCGAACGCTGCCTGCTGGACGCGGGGTTCGCGGCGACGCGGGTGTCGGCCTACACCGACGACTCGGTGCGCTGCACCGCGGCCCCCGGCTCGCCCTCGCCGTCCGGGGAGAGCGCCGACCGCATACCGCGCGACGCCGCGGGCCGCCCCGCCCACGCCGCCCGCATCCTGCTCCCGGCGCTGCGCCGGGCCGTGCAGCGTCCGCGCACCGCGCTGTACGGCGCGTTCACCCAGACCTTCACCGCGCGCCTGGGCGCGCTGTTCTCCGACCGCCCGCCGGGCGACGCCGCGCTGGCGGCGGACCTCGACGAGGCGCTGCGCAGGGCCCTGCCGGACTGAGCGCCCCCTCCTACAGGGGCGGTTGGGCGGGTGCGGGGCCCAGCGTGGTGGTGCCGGGGGCCGTACGGTGACCCAGGCCGGTGCGGTAGGCGTCCAGGGCCGCCTCCACCCGGCCGGTGCGGCGCAGCAGGTCGCCCAGGAGCCGGCACAGATCGGCCAGGTCACCGGCGGCACCCGCGCGTTCCAGCAGGCTGAGCGCCCGTACGTAGTGCTCCTCGGCCGCGTCCGTGTTCCGGGCGTCCTCCGCGATCCGGCCGAGCAGACGGTGCGCGGCGGCCGCGTGCACGGCGCCGCGCTCGGAGGACAGGTCCCCCAGCACGTCGCGCAGCAGGGTGCCGGCCTCGTCGGACTTGCCGCGCCGGTGCAGCACGTCCGCGAGCTCGACGGCGACCTGGCTGCTGTAGAGGGCGGCGCGCTTGGCGGACAGCATGGTCTGGGCGGCGCGCAGTTCCTCCTCGGCGCGCTCCAGCTGGCCGTTCTGGGCGTAGACGTAGCCGCGCATCCAGTGGCAGTTGGCGAGTTCCGTGCGGATCTGGAGCTGGCGGTACATCTCGGCGGCCTTGGCCAGCGAGGCGTCGGCCTCGGCGAGCCGGCCCTCGGCGACCAGGGTGCGGGCGACCTGGCGGTGCATCCGTGCCACCAGCGCCGGGTCGCCCGCCTGTGGCGCCAGGGCGAGCGCCACCTCCGCGGCCTGGGCGGCCCGCGCGTGGGCGCCCATGTCCATGTACGGGCCTATCGCGCTGGCGTAGAGCAGCAGCAGGGCGTCCGGGTCGTGCAGCCCGCCGCGGTTGAGTTCGTCGAGGGTGGATTCGAGGAGGTAGACCGCGTACCGCAGCTCCCCGGCCAGGTAGTGGGAGACGGCCCTGCCGCGCAGGGCGGGGACCCGGGCCGGCAGCGGGGCGTCGGCCTCGCTCAGCGCCTGTTCGGCGCGTTCGAAGTGGCGGCGGGCGGCGGTCAGGTCACCGGTGTCCAGACCGCACTCGCCGAGCCCCAGCAGCGCGGTGGCCCGCTCCTCCACCAGTCCGTACGTCTCCGCCTCCGCGAGCAGCGCGGCGTACAGGTCGGCCGCCTCCTGCGCCGCGCCCGTGGCGAGCGTGCGCTGCGCCTCGGTCAGCCGCAGCCGCAGATCGGTGGCGACATGGGCGGGGCGCCCCGTGGCCAGTTCGTCGAAGGCGACACCGAGCCGCTCGGCGAGATGCCGCAGCGCGGTGTCGGACGGGCGGACCCGGCCGGCCTCCAACGTGGAGATGTACGCGGGTGTGTAGGCGGGTTCCGCCAACTGCCGCTGGGTCAAGCCGCGCTCGTGCCGCAGCTGTTGCACTCTGCGTCCGATGGTCTCGGGGTCGTCCCGCTTAGCCATGTGCTTAATCATGCCAGTAAGTGGACTTACATCAGAGGCCGTTCAACTCTCCTTGTCCCTCTTCCGATCCGGGGCCCCGACCCCCTAGGTTAGGAAGGAGATTAAGGCCGCTTAATCCGTCGCTGTCGTTGCGAGGTTGCCGTGCCCGGACCCGGCTCCGCCCCCCACGGACGCCCTTCGGCCCGTTACGCCAGGGCGGCCGCCGCCGCCGTCGTCGCGGTCGCCGCGCTGATCACCGCGGCCAACGCGGGCCCGGCGCGCGCGACCGAACCGGAACCCGTACCGACGGTCGGCCAGGTCCGGCCCGGTCAGGGAGCGACGGCGCCGCACGAGCCGGGGCGCCCCGGGTAGCGGCGGTTTCGGGTCAGCCCTCAGGGGTAGTCGGCCCTCGTTTCCGTGCGGGTGGCGGTGTCGCGCCGTCAACTCGCCGGAGGAGGGAGTGACCGTGCGGCCCTGGGACGAACCGGACCGGGCGTGGGCCGCCGACGCGATCGCCGAAGGGGTCCGGGGCGCCGGTCCCGGGGAGATCCCGAAGAGGCTGTGCCATGTCGCGGTCCGGCTGCTGCCGGTGAGCGGCGCGAGTGTGTCGTTGTGCAGCGGAGGCATGCCCGTGCCGCTCGGCGCCGGCGACGAGCGGGCCGCCCTGCTGATGGAGATCCAGGCCACCCTCGGCGACGGACCCTGTCTGCACGCCGCCCGCACCGGCGCGCCCGTGATCGCCGCCGACCTGTCCGGCCGGGACGCGCACCGCTGGCCGGTCTTCGCCCAGCAGGCCACCGCGGCCGGCGTACGGGCCGTCTACGCGCTGCCCCTCGGGGACAGCGGCGGATGCGTGGGCACCCTCGACCTGTACCGCGACACCCCCGGTGTGCTCAGCACCCGTGAACTGCACACCGCGACCCTGATGGCGGGGGTCATGACGGTCGCCCTGTCGGCGCTGCCGACCGATGACCCGACCGGCAGCCGGACCGTCGACGGGTTCTGGCTGAGCGAACTGGCCACCGAGCACGACGAGGTGCACCAGGCCATCGGCATGATCATGGCCCAGCTGGGCGTCGCCTCCGACGAGGCGCTGGCCCGGCTGCGCGGGCACGCGTTCGCGCGCGGCCTGACCGTGCTGGACGTGGCACACGAGGTGGTGGCACACCGGGAACGCTTCGAGCGGGACTGAGCCGTTCCTTCCGGGGGCTCACACCTCGGCCCTGGCCTGCTTTCTGACCTCCGCGAGCCGTTGCGCGCCCAGCTCGGTCACCCCGGTGGTGATCTCGTTGTACACCTCGCCGAGCCCGCCGTTGGTGAGGGTCAAGGCGTCCACGCCCACCCGGACCGCGGCGACGTCCACGGTGAGGACGCTGGGTTCGTCGGCCTGCTCGCCGGTGAGCACGACCCGCAGGCCCTGCCGCGCGTCCCCGACCTCGGGCAGCTCGGCCTCGAAGACCTCGACCTCCTGTGTGGCGCCACCGGCCGTGACCGCCGTGAACGTCCCGCACTTCTCCGGCAGCGTCTTCAGCCACGCCAGCGTCCGGTCCACGTCCGCGGGCCGCTGCGCGGTGACCTGGTAGCGCAGCTGGGTCTGCGCGTACCCGCCGTCCAGGCCGACCACCGCGCGGGCCGGGGCGCCGAGCAGTTCGTCGGTGTAGAGGCCTTCCAGGAGACGCTGGCAGTCCGGCCGGTCGTCCGGGGTCTTGGCCTTGAGGAGGCCGTCCCGCCAGGTCGCCGTCCCCTGCATCGGCGCCCAGGGCTCACCCAGGTCGACCTCCGTGATCAGCGCCGACCGGGCCTGGGCCTCGGTGAGGGCGGGCGACGCGGTGGCCGACGGGGGTGCGGTGACCGGGGCGGTGGCACCGCGCGAGGCGGGGGCGGCCCGCGGTGCCGTCCAGGACTGCATGCCGGAGCAGGCGCCCACCGTCAGCAGCGCACTCGTGGTGAGCGCGCCGGCCAGGAGGGTGCGGGCGGCCGGGAGTCGGGTCATCGGGGGGTGCCTCCAGGGAACTCCGACGGTGGTACGCCCACCGCACCACCGGCCCGGGCGCGGCACCAGCGCGCCGGGCCGTACGGGTGAGAGGCATAGGGGTGAGCGGCGGCCCGGTGACGAGCACCCGCTCCCGGACCCGCTCCCGTTCCTGCTCCCACCCGCACACTTCGCCCCGCCCCGCGCGGTCGCCCGGCGTCCCACCCACCGCGGGCGGCGGGCCGCTTCAGACCTTCTGGCGTGCGTCTGCGGTGTTCGCGGGTCGGCGGGCCGGGGCGTGCGGCCGTCGGCCGCGCCGGGTCGGGCCCCACGGCTTGAGGATCGAGATCACCGTCATGAAGACGTAGGCGGACAGCGAGACGACCGGTCCGAACAGGACGTCGCCGGCATCGGGCAGCGCCCCGCCCGCGGCCACGGCGTCGACCGCCGAGTCCACCCCGGGGCGCAGCGCGAAGACCGTGGCGGTGGTCGTGGCCAGGGTCAGCCAGAACTTGGTGAAGACCCATCGGTGGCGGGCCAGTCCCCACGCGGTGCCCAGCGAGAGCAGCAGTCCGCTCAGCAGGGTCAGGAACGCGACGGGGAGCAGGAGCCGGTCGGCGAACAGCTTCATGGCCCGGACGGAGGCCTCCACGGTCACCTCGGACCCGGTCGTGGTGGCGGTGATCCCGAGCGCGAGCAGTCCGAGCGTGAGCCCGAGCCAGCTCGCGGAGGCGGTGACATGGACGACGAGGGAGGCCCGGCGTGCGGGGCGGCTCAGTTTCACGTGAAACACCGTGCCGGGCCCGGATCGCCGGGGCATCCGACGGCGGGAGTAACCCCGTGTACTGGCCTCGGCGTACCCGCCGCCGGGCGAAAAGCCTTCGCGAGGCCGTTCGTCCCGCCTTACGGTTGTGGCATGAAGCGCGCCCATCCGTCTCCCACGACGACGCCGGAGAGAGTCCCGGCGCGCTGACCACTGGTCCGAAGTCGAAGCCCCGGGGCGAGAGCCCCGGGGCTTCGCCGTCCCCTCCGGTCCCTCGCCCCCGAACGAGGGAGGAACCCCCATGCACGACCACCGCCGTATCGGCCGTGAACTCGATCTGTTCGACACCGATCCGCTGATGGGAGCCGGACTGCCGTACTGGCTGCCGGACGGGGCCGTGGTGCGCCACACCCTGGAGGAGTACATCCGCGGGGTCGAACGCGCGGCCGGGTACCGGCATGTGTACTCGCCCGTCCTCGGCAAACGGGAGCTGTACGAGATCTCCGGCCACTGGTCCCACTACAGCGACGACATGTTCCCGCCGATGAGGCTGGGCGCCGAGGAGGTCGTCCTGCGTCCCAGCCTGTGTCCCCACCACGCCCTGATCTACCGCGCCCGCTCCCACAGCTACCGCGATCTCCCCCTGCGGATGGCCGAGGTGGGTGGCATGTACCGCTCGGAACCGTCCGGTGTGCTGGGCGGCCTCACCCGGGTCCGGGAGATCCACCTCAACGACGCGCATGTGTTCTGCACTCCGGACCAGGCGGTGGACGAGGCCCTCGGCGCGCTGGAGCTGATCCGCCGGGCCTACGACGACCTGGGCATCCGCGCTGCCCGCCACCGTCTCTCGCTCCCCGCCGACGGCGGCAAGTACGTGGCCGACCCGTCCCTGTGGCGCCGGGCGACCGCCCTGCTGCGCGAGGCACTCGACGCCGCCGGTCTGCGCTACGAGTCCGCGCCGGGCGAGGCCGCGTTCTACGGGCCCAAGATCGATGTGCAGATCGTGGACCCGGCGGGCCGGGAGTCCACCCTGTCGACCGTGCAGATCGACTTCCACCAGCCCGCCCGCTTCGATCTGCACTACATCGGCCCCGACGGGGCGAAGCACCGCCCCGTGATGGTCCACCGCAGCATCATCGGGAGCGTGGAACGGGCCGTGGCCCACCTCGTCGAGCAGCACGGCGGAGCGTTCCCGCCGTGGCTCGCGCCCGTGCAACTGGCGGTGCTGCCGGTGTCCGAGGCCCAGCGGGAGCGAGCCCGCTCGGTCGTGGAGCGGGCCCTCGCCCTGGGGCTGCGGGCCGAACTGCACGGCCCCGAGCAGGGCAGCCTCGGTGCCCGGATCCGGGCCGCGCGGCTGGTGCCGTACCAGGCGGTGATCGGGGCACGGGAGGCCGACGGCGACGAGGTGGCCGTACGGCTGCGGGACGGCCGCCGCCCGGGAGGCGTGCCCGACGGGGAGTTGCTTCGGGTGATCGCCGCGAGAGTCGAAATGCGGGGGACCGGACTGTGGGAGTCCGCGTAGGGTCACTGCGGTAGTCCGGGTCCGGAGGGGCCCGGCGAGAGGAGCGTGCGCACGTGAGCGGTCAGCCCATCCCGGTGATCATCGACTGCGACACCGGTGTCGACGACGCCCTCGCCCTGCTGTTCGCCGTACGGCACCCGGGCATCGATCTGCGGGCGGTCACCTGCGTCGCCGGGAACACGGACGTCGACGGCGTGGTCCGCAACACCCTCACCGTCCTCGAACAGGCCGGCGCGCCCGGCGTCCCGGTGGCCCGGGGCGCCGAACGCCCGCTGATCGAGACGGCGCGCTCCGCCCCCGTGCACGGCCACGACGGCATGGGCGACCTGGGTCTGCCGGCCCCCACCCGCCGGCCGGTGGACGTGGACGCGGTGACCCTGCTGCGCCGGGAGATCCTCGCCTCCCCCCGCCCCGTCACCCTCGTGCCCACGGCCCCCCTGACCAACATCGCGCTTCTGCTGCGCACGCACCCGGAGGTGACCCGCAACATCGAGCGGATCGTCTTCATGGGCGGCGCGGTCGCCACCGGGAACGCCACGCCGGTCGCCGAGTTCAACGTCTGGCACGATCCGGAGGCGGCGGCGGTGCTTCTGACGGCCGGGGTGCCGATCACGATGTACGGGCTGGACGTCTTCATGCGGGTCGTCGTGCCCGGCTCGGACGTGAGCCGCCTCCGGGCGAGTGCCGATCCCGGCACCCGGCTCGGCGGTGAACTGCTCGCCCATCGCGGCCCCGGCTCGGCCGAGGACCCGGCGGGCGGACTGGGCGACGCGGGTGCCCTCTGCGCGGTCGTCGACCCGGCCGGACTGACCACCGAGCCGCTGCCCGTCGAGGTGTCCCTGGCGCCGGGCCTCACCCGGGGCCAGACCGTCGTCGACCGCCGTCCCCGCCTCGGCAAGTCCGAGATCCACGGAGACAGCGGCCGACCGCTCCCGGTCGACGTGGCGTTGGACATCGACGAGGAGCGGTACGTGAAGCTGTGGCTGTCGGCGGTGGAGGGCCCGGCGCGGTAGCCCCCGCGCGGCGCCGCGCGGGCCGAGGCCCACCTCTGCCGCGCGGCGCCGTGCGGGCCGAGGTCCACCCGGCGCCGCGCGAGGCGAGGTTCACCTTTCCGGCCAACGGGACAGATTTCTCCTTGTCGCCCGCAAGCAGAGCCGATCAGAGGAGACCGAGTGAGCGCGCCCGACCTCTCCCCGAAGAACCCCGACTGGTGGCGCCAGGCCGTCATCTACCAGGTGTACCCGCGCAGCTTCGCCGACGCGGACGGCGACGGGCTCGGCGACCTCAAGGGCGTCACCCAGCGCCTGACCCATCTGGCCGCACTCGGTGCGGACGCCCTGTGGCTGAGCCCCTTCTACCCGTCGGAGCTGGCCGACGGCGGCTACGACGTCGCCGACCACCGCGACGTCGACCCGCGCCTCGGCACCCTCGACGACTTCGACGCGATGGTCGCAGAGGCGCACCGGCTCGGTCTGAAGGTCGTCGTCGACATCGTCCCCAACCACACCTCCCACCAGCACGTCTGGTTCCAGGAGGCGCTGCGCTCCGGTCCCGGCTCCGCCGCCCGCGACCGTTACGTCTTCCGCGACGGTCGCGGCGCCCGCGGCGAACTCCCGCCCACCGACTGGCAGTCCGTCTTCGGCGGCAGCGCCTGGCAGCGCGTGGCCGACGGGCAGTGGTACCTGCATCTGTTCGCGCCGCAGCAGCCCGACCTGCACTGGGGGAACGAGGAGGTCCGGGCCGACTTCCGGACCACCCTGCGGTTCTGGTCCGACCGCGGGGTCGACGGCTTCCGCGTCGATGTCGCCCACGCCCTGGCCAAGGACCTGACCGAGCCCCTGCGCGACCTCGGCGCCCCCGGCCTCGGCGACGAGGCGGCCCTCGCCTCCTTCGCGCCCGGCACCCACCCCTTCTACGACCGCGACGAGGTGCACGAGATCTACCGCGACTGGCGCAAGATCCTCGACGCCTACTCCCCGCCCCGCACGGCGGTCGCCGAGGCCTGGGTGCCCGGTGCCCGCCGCGCCCTGTACGCCCGGCCGGACGAACTCGGCCAGGCCTTCAACTTCGAGTACCTCCAGACCGGCTGGGACACGGACGAACTGCGCCGGGTGATCGCCGGATCGCTGGCCGAGGCCCGCGCGGCCGGCGCGTCCGCCACCTGGGTGCTGTCCAACCACGACGTCGTACGCCACACGTCCCGGCTGATGCTGCCGCCCGGCACGGACGACAACGCCTGGCTGCTGTCCGGCGGTCGCGCACCGGCGCTCGACGAGGCGGCCGGGCTGCGCAGGGCGCGGGCCGCGACGCTGCTGATGCTGGCGCTGCCCGGCTCGTCGTACCTCTACCAGGGCGAGGAGCTGGGGCTGCCCGAGGTCGCCGACCTGCCCACCGCCGTCCTCCAGGACCCGGTGTGGGAGCAGACCGGGCGGGTCCGCAAGGGCCGCGACGGCTGCCGCGTGCCGCTGCCCTGGACGACGACCGGCCCCTCGTTCGGCTTCGGCCCCGGCGGCGCCTGGCTGCCGCAGCCGACCGGTTTCGGGGCGTACGCCGTCCAGGCCCAGGACGGGGTGGAGGGCTCCACCCTGGAGCTGTACCGCCGGGCCCTGCGGCTGCGCCGCAAGCTGGTCGAGGGCGAGTCGCTGACCTGGGCCGAAGGCGGCCCGCCCGGAGTCCTGGAGTTCACCCGCTCGGACCGCTGGCGCTGTGTGGCCAACCTGTCCGGCGCACCCGTGCCGCTGCCGCCCGGGGAGCCGCTGCTGACCAGCGCGCCCCTGGAGCCGGACGGGCGGCTCGGCCCGGACACGACGGCGTGGCTCGGGCCCTGACCGGGCCGGCCCGGCCTTGACAAGCCGGGCCGGGCGACTTACCCAGGGCTCGTAGGAGATGTCGCTTCCGCGAGGAGGTGGTCCGCATGGCCGGGACACGGGCCCCGGGCGAGACCGTACGGGCGGAGCTGGCGGAGCGGACCGCCGACCTCCAGCGGGTGAAGGCCGAGTACGACAACTACCGCAAACGGGTCCGCCGGGACCGGCTGGCCGTACGGGAGGTCGCGGTGGCCAATGTGCTGCGCGAGCTGCTGCCGGTGCTGGACGCGGTGGAACGGGCGTGCGCGCACGAGCCGCCCACCCCCGGACTGCGGGACATCGCCGAGACCCTGGACGCACGGACCGGCGCGCTGGGCCTGGTGGCGTTCGGCGCGGTGGGTGACCCCTTCGACCCGGCCCGGCACGAGGCCCTGGCCCACGAGGTCTCCGCGACCGCCGCCCGCCCGGTCTGCACGGCGGTTCTCCGCCCCGGCTACCGGGTCGGCGACCAGTTGCTGCGGCCCGCCTGCGTGGAGGTCACCGGCCCGCGGTAGCGGCCCTGAGCCGACCACGACCGCTCGCGCGGGCCGTCGCCGAGCCCCGGTGGCCGCCGTCCCGCGTGCGGGTCACGACGTCCTCGACCCGCACGCCGGACCGTCTCAGTACCGCACGGCCCGTGCCACGTCCGCCTTCACCTGGGCGGGCAGTTCGTGGGTGCTGCGGGCGGTGGCCTTGCCGCTCTGACCGGCCGGCACGTCGGAGACGGTGACCACGACGGCGTCGCGCAAGTCACCGCTCTGGTTGGTGAAGTTGACCTGCACGGCGAAGGTCTTGCTGGAGTCCGTGGTGTTGCGGGCGGTGACCTCCACGGTGGTCCGGCCGTCGGCGGTCTTCGGGGCGGCGAGCGTGACGTCCTTAGTGACGTCGACGCCGCCCTTGATGTCCTCGATCTTCTGTCCCGCCTTCGCGGTCGCCGACGCCCATACGTCCGTGGCGCGCGAGGCGGCGGACGACGCGGCCGCGGCGGCCGACGACGCGGCGGACGCGGCGTCACCGACCCGCCCCGAGGGGGTGTTCTCGTCCGTGCAGCCGGCGATCCCGCCGCCCACGGCGACCACCATCGTCGCCACCATCGCCCACCGGGTTCGGTAACCGGCCATGTCGCCTCCCTTGACGCGTCCTGCCTCCAGTGAAGGCCCAGCAGCACCGCACCGCATCCGCCGCCACCCGGATGGCCCACGCCGCGTGGTGGCGGCCGGTACCGGCCCGGATCCTCGAAGCACACAGCCCTGTTGACGGCCACGCACGGCCGCCGGCCGAAGCCGGCGGACACGAACGGACGCCGACGCGCGGGAACCGACGCCGGCGGACGGACCGGACCGCCGACGGGGCGAAGGACGACAGAGACGGAGAACGGCCATGACCGAGCAGCCGCATCCCACCGAGCCGCCGGTCCGGGACAGCGCCCCCCGGGGCACCGCCCCGCCCTCCGCGGCCGGGCCCGGCACCCTCAGCGGGAGCCTCCACTTCGCTGGCATGCTGCTGGCCCTCAACGGTGTGCTGAGGATCTTCGAGGGCATCGCCGCGATCGCCGAGGACGACGTGTACGCCCGGATCGGCGCCTACATCTACGAGATCAACCTGACCGGCTGGGGCTGGATCCTGCTGATCCTCGGTGTCATCGGCGTCTTCGTCGGCTGGGGCGTCCTCCAGGAGGCCGGCTGGGCCCGCGTGGCCGGTGTCGTGCTGGCCGCCCTCGGCCTGATCGCGCAGTTCCTGTTCCTGCCCTACGCACCCCTGTGGTCCCTGATCCTGATCGCGCTCGATCTCTTCGTCATCTGGGCCCTGGCGGCGCACTGGCCGAAGAAGGGCCCCGCCGAACGCACCGCCTGAAACGGGCGCGGTCGGTAAGAATCTCGCCATCCCCGCCTGAATATGATCAGATTCATCGATCAATGGCTCCCTGGGGGGGAGCTTGTGTTCAAGCTTGCGGGAGTTGGGGATGGATCAGGTTTCCGCGCTGTCGCGCCGTCACCGCCTCGTGCGCGGTGCGGCCGCGCTGACCGTGGCGGCGTTCGGCGCCGGCGTCGCCCTTGCGGGCGCTCCGGCCGCGACCGCCGCCGACGGCGGTCCGGCACGGGCCGGCACGGCGTGCACGCCGACGGCGGGCTTCGAGGGATGCAGGCTGTTCGACTTCACGGGCGCCGCGGTGGACTTCCAGGTCCCCGCCGGTGTCACGGAACTCGACGTACGGGCCTGGGGGCAGGGCGGCACCGGCGGCTCCATGGCGAGCGGCGGCGCGGGCGGCCACGCGGCGGGCACCGTCTCGGTCACCCCGGGCGAGAAGCTGTCCGTGGCGGTCGCCGGACTGCGCTTCGGTGACGCCATCGGCGGCAAGGGCGGCGGCGGCTGGGCCGAGAACGGCGGCAGCAGCAGCGCCGTGCGCACCGGTGCCGGCAAGCCGCTGCTCGTCGCGGCCGGTGGCGGCGGGGCCGGCGGCGGTGTGTCGACGCACGGCGCTCGGGCCGGCGCCGGCGGTGCCGCGCGGGGCCAGGACGCGGGCGGCGAACTCGGCGGCAAGGGAGCCGAGGGCGCGACCGGCGGGGCCGGCGCGGGCGACGGTGCCGCGGGCGCCGACCACGCGGCCGGCGGCAAGGGCGGCGACGGCGGCAAGGGCACGGCCCGCGAGGGCGGCGGTGGCGGCGGCGCCGGGTACGCGGGCGGCGGAGGCGGCGCCGGAGCCGAGGGGAGCGAGGACGTCACCGGTGGCGGAGGCGGCGGTTCCAGCTACGCCGATCCCGACCGGGTGACCGACGTGCGGCTGCTGGGCGGCGACCGCTCGGCACCGCCCGCGAAGAACGACCCGTTCTGGGCCCCCGGTTCCGACCCGGTGACCTCCGGTGTCGCCGAGGGCGGCGTCAACGCGCCCGGCGGCGACGGACGCGTCGTCCTCCAGTGGGACACCGCCGCGATCACGGAACTGAGCCAGGTGTCCGGCGCCGACCAGACCGTGAGCCCCGGCGGCTTCTTCCAGCCGATGGCCGTCGTCGCCCGCGACAAGGACGGCGACCCGGTGGAGAGCGCCTCCGTGACGTACACGATCGAGGACCCGGACGGCCTCGGTGTGGTCTTCTCCGCCGGCGGCCGGGACGAACGCAGGACCGTGCTGACGACCGACGCCCAGGGCCGCGCCCGGTCGCCGTTCATCGACGCGACCGGCGCCGAGGGCGAGTTCAAGGTCCGGGTGGCGGTCCAGGGCGCCTCGACCGTGTTCACCGGCCGCGTGGAGGTGCTGAAGCACGTCGTCGCCGTCGTCTCCGGCGACGACCAGGAGGCCCGGCAGGGCGAGTCCTTCGACGAGGCGCTGCGGGTCCTGGTGACCGAGTCGGGCGCGCCCGTCGAGGGCAGGGCCGTGGAGTTCCGCGTCGAGGGCGACAGCGAGGACGGCCCCCGCTTCGAGGGCGAGGAGCAGTCCGTCCACGTCGAGACCGACGCCTCGGGCAAGGCCTCGGCGCCCGCCCTGGTGGCGGGCCGCGGCACGGGCACCTACACCGTCGTCGCGACGGTCGGCGGGGCATCGACCGGCTTCACGCTCGTCGTGCTGCCCGGCGCCGACCCGACGGACCCGGCGGAGCCGACCGATCCGGCCGGCCCGAGCGACCCGGCCGACGGCGGCACGGGCGGCACCGAGGGCACGAGCGGCGGCAACACCGCCGCTCCGGCGGGCGGCAGCCTGGCCGAGACCGGTACGGGCGCGCTCGGCACGCTGCTGGGCCTCGCCGCGGCCCTGGCGGCCGTCGGCGCCGCGGCCTGCCGCTTCGGCCCGCGCAGGAAGCAGCGCTTCCAGACCCGCGGCTGACTCACGCCGAACACCGAGCGGGCCCGGTCCTGACCGGGCCCGCTCGTGTTTCGGTACGAGGGCCGGCGTACCGGCCGCACCGCGGGACAACGGTCCGCGGTCCGGCGGCACGACGATTCGCGTCACGGCGGCAGAACGGTCCGCGCTGCGGCGGGACTTCGGCGGCGGTGGCCGGCGCAGCCGTGCGCTCCGGCCGCAATGCGCCGACGCCCTGCGCTCCGGCCCGTTACGCCGCCGGTGCCGTGCCGTCCGGTGCGATCCGCCCGCTCAGCCGAGGCAGATCACGAGCAGGCACAGTCCCGGGGACGACGGCGACGACGGAGGGGTCGACGGCGCGGGATCCGCCGGGCTGGTGCCC
This sequence comes from Streptomyces cadmiisoli, assembly GCF_003261055.1. Taxonomy (NCBI): domain Bacteria; kingdom Bacillati; phylum Actinomycetota; class Actinomycetes; order Kitasatosporales; family Streptomycetaceae; genus Streptomyces; species Streptomyces cadmiisoli. Next base: position 4,466,280 of record NZ_CP030073.1, on the reverse strand, counting down.
GGGTCGGTGTCGCCGCCGTCCGAGGGCGCGGACGGCTCGGCGGACGGTACGTCCGTGGCGGGTGTCGTCCCGTCGGAGGACGAGGAGTCGGTGTTCTGGCGCGGTACCAGCGGCAGTGACGGACGGACCGTCTCCGTCTGTGCGGTCGCACCGGTCGCACCGGTCGGGCTGGGAGTCGCGGCGGTGTCCTGCCGGGCGCGGTCGGCGGCACCGGACGAGGCGGCGGACCGCTCGCGCTCAGGGTCGGCCGCGGGAGGCGCGGTGGACGGCGACGTCCCCGGCAGCTCCACCGAGGGGAGCGAGGGACCGCCCGCCGGCCGCTCGGCCGCTCCGAGCCCGACCTCTTCCGGCGCTGTCGCGGCCTGCGCCCGGTCGCCGGAGTGCCGGTCCATCGCGGTGAAGGTGAGACCGCCGCCGACGAGCGCGACAGCGGTCGCGACCACGGCCTTGCGCCGGCTCTTCTTCCAGCGGGCGCGCTGACGGCGCCGCGCCGCGCGGCCCGGCGCGGATATCGCCTCGTCCGCCTCGGCGGGCGAGACGGCCTCGGGGTCGGGCTCCCGCGCGGGAGCGCGATCCGCCGGCACCGGGGCGATGTCGGGAGCGTAGGCGCCGCACCCCGGGCACACCAGGGCGCCGTTGAGATGCCGACGGCACGAGGAGCAGTAGTCCATCCGCCAGTAGTCCATCTGCGGTCTTCCTAGTCGACAGCGCCGATCGGCGAGCAACGCTAACGATGGATTCCACCGGCTGTGTGCAGTCCGTGTGACGCTCCTGCACAGATTCTCGGACCGCTCACGGCACCGCCCGCACCGCGAGCGGGGTCAGAGACCGAACTCCTGGGGCGACACCCCGAGTGCCGCGCACGCCTCGCGCAGGACCTGCTCCTCGGCCGGCGCGATGTATCCGTCCGCGCCGGCGACGACGAAGCCGGTCTGCACGACCGCCCTGGCCTCGGTCGGCTTCTTGGCCGCCTTGGCGATCTCCTGGAGGGCCTCCGCCTTGCCCTGCTGGAAGTTGAACGCCAGCTGGTCGACGTGCTTGTTGAAGCGCTGGCGCAGCTGCTCGGACGGGAAGTTCTGCAATACGTCGTTGTGCAGGATGAGCGATTCGACATGCTGCCGCTCGGCCGGGTCGACCTGGCCGTCGGCCGCCGCGACCAGGGCGCACATCGCCATGCTGGCGTCCCGGTAGGCGCCGCTCTTCAGCTCCGTCTTGAGCGAGGTGAGCTGGGACTTGAGCGTGCCCACCAGCTGCGCCCGCGACCCTCCGGACGATCCCGCACCCGGCCGCCCGTGTCCGCCGGAGCCGCGCGTTCCCTGCGACTGCTGCTGGAGACCCTTGGCCTGGTCCTTGATCCGATCCCACATCGCCATGCGTGCCACCTCGGCTTCAGCCCATGTCTTTCCGGTCGTCCGCGGCGTCGCGGACGTCCTCCTGCCAACGGCTCGCGGGGTCCCGGAGTTCCCCTGACGGCGCCTCAGGGCCGGTCACTCGGGTGAACCGCAGGTCAGAGCGGTGACACGACTTTGCCATCCCTTTACAACCCGCTCTGCGGCCGCGTCGTCTCTCCGCTCGATCCGTCACGCAGCCCGCCGCCCGCCGGCCGGGCCGACGAAAGAGAGCGACCCGATGCGCCGAACCGTCCTCAGCGCCGTGGCACTCGCGGCCACCGCCGTACTCGCCACCAGCGTGCCCGCGTTCGCCGACGACCCGAGCCCGGTCCCCAGCCCCACCGCCACCTCTCCCGGCACGGAGCCGGCCTCCCCCGCGCCGACCCGCCCGGCCCAGAGCGCCAGGCCGACCAGCGAGCGGACCACGGGCCCGGCCCCCAGCGCCGCCCCGTCCCGCTTGAAGGAGGGTCAGGTCTCCGTCGTCCCCGGCGGTGCGCCCGACACCGGGGTGGCCACCGAGTCCGGGAGCGACGCCGGGCTGATCGGCGGCGGTGCCGCGGCGCTGGCCGCGGGCGGCGCGGTGGTCCTCGTCGTACGCCGCCGGCGGGCGACCGGGGCATGACACCGCTCTCCAGGCGCGCCTTCGCCGCCGCGGCGGCGGCCTCGTTGCTCTCGGCCTGCGACGGCGGCGACCGGTCCGACCGGTCCGACCGGTCCGACCGGTCCGACCGGGCCGCCACGCGCGCCGCGGCGACGCCGTCCGCCGCCGAGCGGCGGGCGCGCCCCCTCGGCCGCTCGGTCCCGGTGCGGCTGCGGATCCCGGCCATCGGGGTCGACACCCCGGTGATGCGGCTGGGGTTGGCGCCGGACGGCACCGTGCAGGTGCCCCCGGTCACGGCGGACGACCGCGCGGGCTGGTACCGGTACTCGCCGACGCCGGGTCAGACCGGCCCGTCGGTCATCCTCGGCCACGTCACGGTCGGCGTCCACGGTGACGGCGTCTTCCGGGACCTGGCACGGCTGCGCCGGGGCGAGCGGATCGAGGCGCGACTGGAGAACGGCTCACGGGCCGAGTTCGCCGTGCGCGACGTACGCACGGTCGCCAAGGCGGACTTCCCGGCGGACGAGGTCTACGGGGACGTGGACCGCCCGGAGCTGCGTCTGATCACCTGCGGCGGCCCGCGCACCGGGGACGACGAGTACCGCGACAACGTCATCGTCTTCGCGGTGCTGACCTCCGGCACGTCCGACGTGACGGCACGGGGCCGGGCCGCGGAACGCGCGCAGCGCCGCCGGCGTCTTCCAAGGCGCGACCATCAGGAACCGGGAGAGCGTTGAAACGGTCCCGAGACGAGGCGGCGTCCGAGCTGTTCGCCGTGCTCTACCCGCGACTGGCCGGCTGGTGCCGCCGGCTGGTCGACGACGACGAGACGGCCCACGAGATCGCCTCGGAGGCGTTCACCCGGCTCTGGGCCCGCTGGACGTCCGTGGAGGAACCCCGCGGTTTCCTCTACGTCACCGCGGCCAACCTCGTCCGGGACCACTGGCGCAAGCTGGGGCGCGAGCGCAGGGCCGTGCGGCAGGTCACCTCGGAGGCCGCCGTGCGCCCCCACCCCGAGCAGGCCGATCCGTCGGTCCGGCTGCTGGTGCAGTCGCTGCCCGAGCGACTGCGCGTCCCGATCCTGCTGCACTACTACGCTGACATGCCGATCCGGGAGGTGTCCGTGCTCACCGGACGCAAGGAAGGAACCGTCAAGGCCGACCTCCACGCGGCCCGCGAACTGCTCCGCGTCCATCTGAGGAGAAGTCTTGACCACACGGTTTGACGACGGCCCGGAGTTCGGAGCCGACGACCCCCTCGCGGTCATCCTGCGGCCGCCGTCCGACCGCCTCGGCCCGCCTCCCGGCCGCTACGAGGCGATCCGCCGCGCCGCTGCCCGCCGCCGTCTGCTGCGTGCCGCCGTGGGAGCCGGCCTGACCTGTGCCGTCGCGGTGCTCGTCGCGCTGCCGCTGCACCTGGCGGCACCGGGCGTCCCCGCGTCGCCGGCCGTCCCCCTCGCCCCGCCCCCCGCGAGCGGTTCCGGCACCACCCCCGAGCCGTCCGTGTCGCCCACCGTTCCCCCGTCCTCCCCGACTCCCCCGTCGCAGCGTTCGTCCCCCGTCCCCTCCGCCTCCGCCAGCCCGTCCCCCAGCAGGCCCGGCCCGAGCCGCACCCACGGGAGGACCTCGGCGCGTGACGGATCGACGGACCCGGCGCCCGGTGTCGACGTGACGCGGGAGGCCGGTCCGCGGTCGTGAGGGCGCGACCGGCGGGCGGGTTCAGGTCTTGGGCTTGGCCCGGCTGCCCACCGCGTGCCGGGGGCGGCGCTTCGTCGGGACCTGTCCGACGAGTTCCCAGAAACACACCAGCGCGGTGACCGGCGGAATTCCGAAGATCACTAATGAGAGGACCGAGCGGGACGAGTGCCCGACGGACAGCGCCACGGCCATCGCGGAGGCGGCCAGGATGACGCACCAGGACCGGCGCGCGCTGCGGTGCTGGACGGTGGCCCGCAGGATGGACAGGGCCGCCACCAGCCACGGTCCGAACACCGTCATCGGCCACCACCGGGCGAACTCCGCGGGCAGTATGAGCGAGGCGATGGCGCGCAGTTGGTCGTAGGAGTAGGAGATGGACCAGCCGAGCATGCACACCGCGCTCAACGTGATGGCCGCGATCAGGAGCGTGACGTGGGTGACGCGCTGACCGCCGTCGAGGAAGTGGGAGTCCGGGTGGCGCCGCCGGTTGGTCCTGCGGTGCGGGCGCTCGGGGGCCGGCGGCCGGGCCGGCTCGGCGGTCCTGCCGGTCGTGGTGGACAGCATCTGGGCCAGTTCCTCGACCGGGTCCCAGTCGTTCGCCGGGATGTCCGGCTCCGGCATCCCGCCCCAGGTGTGCTGCGTCTCGAACGACGTGGTGTCGTACGCGTGCCGGCTCATCGCGTCATGGTCGGCTCCGAGCGTGAACTGGAAGTCGTGGAAGCCTGCTTCATCGCGCATCGCGGTCATTCGAAAACCCCTTCGCGCGCAGGTTCAGGATGCTCCGTCCGCAGTACGCATCCTGAGGATTTTCCGGGCCTACATGAGAACTGTCATACAGCCCCATCATCGCCCGAAGATATTCACTTTCCATCTGTCTGATCTTTTGATGGAAATCATCGAGCAGGTCCGAGCAGTGCTTGAGGCGCGCATCGGCGTCCGTGGGTTCCAGCCCATCGGTTTCATGCCTGGCAAGCTCCATGGCCGCATGCCCTTCCTTCCATCTCACGCACACCTAACGAGCCTCACGGGGGGTGAGGTGTCGGGCAATCGGGGGAATACGCGTAGCTCGAAAGTGGCGTGCGGAGTGTCGCAGGTGGCGCCCGATCAGCGATTTCTTTGGGCAGCGGACGGGAATTATATTCCGGGAGTATTTTTCCACCCGTCGGCCGCTGCCGGCCTGGGTCGCCCGGTGCCCGGTTCCGCTCGGCCGAGGTCCGCCCAGTGGACGGTGCGGTCGCACCAGCGGTCCAGGAGCACCTGGTCGTGGCCCACGGCCAGCAGCCCGGCGCCGGTGTCGCGGCGGTAGTCCTCGACCACCGCGACCAGCGCCGCGGTGGTGGAGGCGTCGAGCATCGCGGTCATCTCGTCGCAGATCAGCCAGCGCGGGCGCAGTACGAGGGCGCGGGCGAGGCAGGCGCGTTGCAGCTGTCCGTCGCTGACCTCGTGCGGGCGGCGGTGCAGAAGGTCGGACGTCAGACCGACCGCGGCGGCCAACTCGGCGGTCCTGTCCGCGGCTTCCGCACGCCGGCCGGTGGCGCGCAGCGGCTCGGCGACGATGTCGCGCAGCCGCAGCCGGGGGTCCGCCGACAGCCGGGGCTGCTGGAAGACGACTCCGACGGCGGTGCGCTGGGCACGCGGGGCGCGGTGCCGCCATCGCCGTACGGGTTCGCCGTCGAGCAGCAGGCTGCCGGAGTCGGGGCGCAGCAGCAGCGCGGCGACCCGGGCCAGGGTCGACTTGCCGCACCCGCTCGGGCCGAGCAGACCGACCGCCTCACCGGGCGAGACGGTCAGGGAGGCGTCCCGCACGGCCGGCGCGTGCGGGTCGTACCCGGCGGTGATGGCGCGCAGTTCAAGCACGGACGTCCCCCGATGCGGTGGCGGATGTGGCGGCGGGCGCGGGCGCGGCGGTCGCGCCGGCCGGTGGGAGCGGGTGGTGGCAGGCGACGCCGGCGGTCGCCGCGGGCAGGGCGGCGCACGCGTCGGAGGCCCGCTCGCAGCGCGGGGCGAAGGCGCAGCCGCCGGGGAGGTCGCCGAGTTCCGGGGGCAGGCCGGGGACGGGGGTGAAGGCGCGGTCGGGCAGGGCCTGGAGGAGTCCGCGGCTGTAGGGGTGGCGCGGGCCGGGGGACCCGAAGAACGAGGGTGCGTCGGTCAGTTCGACGATCCGGCCCGCGTACATCACCGCGACCCGGTCGGCGATGCGTTCGGCCGCGGCCAGATCGTGGGTGATCATCAGCAGCGCGCGTGCGGGCCCGTCCTCGCCGCCGGGGCCGTCGACGTGGCGGCGCAGTTCGTCGACGGTGCGGTCCACCAGGTCGCGGTCCAGGCCGGTGGTCGGTTCGTCGGCGATCAGCACGGGAGCGTCACCGATCAGGGCGAGGGCGGTGGCGGCGCGCTGGGCGAGACCGCCGGAGAGCTGGTGCGGGTGGCGGTCGAGGTGGTCCTCGGGGAACGCGGCGCGCGCCGCGGCTCGCCGGGCGCGGTCCCGTACGGCGGCGCGGCCACGGGTGCCGGTCAGCGCGGCGACCGTCTCCGCCAGCTGGGAGCGGACGGTGCGCACGGGGGTGAGGTGGGCGGCCGGGCTCTGCGGGACGAGCCCGACGGTACGGCCGCGGACCGTGCGGGCCAGTGTGCGCTCGTCGGCGGCCAGCAGGTCCAGGCCGCCGACGTGGGCGCTGCCCGCCGTCTGCGCGTTGGCGGGGAGCAGCCCCAGCAGGGCGGAGGCGAGGACGGACTTGCCGCAGCCGCTCTCGCCGACCAGCGCCAGGCACTCGCCGGCCGCCACCTCGAAGTGCGCGTCGCTGACGGCGGCGATCCGGCGTCCGCCCGGCATGAGGAAGCGCACCGACAGGCCGCGCACCGACAGCGCGGCGGTTCGCTCGGTCACAGCATCAGCTCCGATCGGCGGCGGGGGTTGAGCCGCTCCCGCCAGGCCCCGGCGAGCCCGGCCAGGGCGAGGGTCGGGACGATGATGAACAGGCCGGGGAACAGCGTCGGCCACCAGTGCCCGGCGAGCAGGGAACCCCGGGCGCCCTGGATGAGGGTGCCGAGGCTCGCCAGGTGCGTGGGCATGCCCAGTCCGAGGAAGGACAGGGCCGACTCGTGCCACATGGCGTGCGGCACCATCAGCACGGCGGCCAGACCGGCCTGCGGCAGGACGGCGGGCAGCAGGTGCCGTACCGCGACCCGCCGGCGCGACGCGCCGCCGGAGACGGCGGCGTCGATGTACGGGCTGGAGCGCAGCGACAGCACCTCGGCGCGCACGATCCGCGCGGTCGACAGCCAGTGGGTGAGCGCCACCGAGACGACCACGGGCCAGACGCCCGGCCGGAACATCGCCACGATGAAGACGCCCAGCAGCAGATGCGGCACGGACGAGAACGTGTCGACCAGCCGCATCACGAGCCGGTCGACCCAGCCGCCCAGGGCGCCCGCTGCGGCCCCCACGGCGGTGCCGATCACGGTCGCGGTGAGGGCGGCGACGAGGCCGACGAGCAGGGAGACGCGCAGGCCGTAGACGCAGCGCAGCAGCAGGTCGCGGCCGAGGTCGTCGGTGCCGAACGGGTGCGACGGACTCGGCGGCAGGAGTTCGGCGGCCAGGTCGACGGCCTGCTGGTCGAGCCGGACGAGCGGCGGTACGAGCAGCACGGTGAGGGTGATCGCGGTCACCAGCACGGCGCTGACCCGCACCCGCACCGTACGGGTGGAACGGCGGCGCGTGCCGTGGGACCGCCAGGCGGTCCCGGCCGGCGCCGGGGAGTCACATGTCACTGAATCTCACCCTCGGGTCGAACAGGCCGTAGAGCAGGTCCGCGAGCAGGTTGCCGAGCAGGACGGCGGCGGTGGCCAGGGTCGTCAGGGCGGCGAGCAGCGGGAAGTCCACGGCGGTCGCGGCCTCGACGGTGGCCGCCGCGATGCCCGGCCAGCTGAAGACGCTCTCCACCAGCAGCGCGCCGGTGATCAGTTCGGGCACCCGGGAGCCGATGAGCGTGAGGACCGGCAGCAGTCCGGAGCGCAGCGCGTGTCCGAGCAGGACGGTGCGCTCGCTCAACCCCCGTGCCCGGGCCCCGCGTACGGGGTCCTCGGCGAGCGCGTCGCCGACGCCCTGGCGTACGTACAGGGCGAACCAGGGCAGTTGGGAGACGGCGAGGACCCCGGCGGGCAGCACGAGGTGCCGTGCCACCTGTCCGAAGGTGACCTGCTCGCTGGCGGTGTCGGTGAGTCCGCCGGCCGGCAGGACGCCCAGTCGGAGGGCGAACAGCCAGACGGCGAGCAGGGCGATCCAGAAGACGGGCGCCGCTTCCAGGGTGTAGGAGAGCGAGGTGACGATCCGGTCGAGCACGGATCCCGGGCGGCGGGCCGCCAGCACACCGAGCGCCGTGCCCACCAGCACGGCCGCCGCGAACGCGACCGCGCACAACAGCGCGGACCACACGAGGCGTTCGGCGATGACCTGGCCGACCGGCTGCCGCAGCACGCCGGAGTGGCCGAAGTCGCCGCCGAGGGCCGAGGTCAGCCAGTCCCACCAGCGGGCGGCGAACGGCTGGTCGGCCCCCAGGTTGGCGCGCAGCCGCTCCAGCGTCCGCTCGTCGGCGCCGAGGGCGGCGGTGCCCGCGTACGCCTTGACCGGGTCGAAGGGGGAGGCGGCGGCGATCGCGAACACGCCGAACGTGACGACGAGGAGGACGGGGACGGCGAACAGCAGCCGCCGTCCCGCCAGCCGCGCCATCGCGCCCCAGGGCGCGGCGGTCACTTCTTGGGCCGCCAGTCCTCGGCGTTCCACCACGGGCCGCTGGCGTAGCCGTGCTCGTGCGGCTCGACCTGTGTGGTCAGCCCGTCCCAGCGGTCGGCCAGCACGTACACGTGGTCGATGTGGGTCAGGAAGGTGTAACCGGGGTCCTCTACCAGTTCCCGCTGGAGCGTGTCGTAGGCCGCCTTGCGGGCCGCGGGGTCCTGGCTGCGGCGGCCGGATTCCAGGGCCTCGTCCACCGCGGCGTTGTCGTAGTGGGCCATGTTGTTGAAGCCGTCGCCGGCGAGGGAGGAGTGCAGCAGCGTGTACAGGCCGAAGTCGGGGTCCCCGGTGGAGCCGAAGCCGGCGAGCACCGCGTCGTCCTTCATCCGCGGTTCGATGACCTCCCAGGTGGCGCTCTCCACCTTCACCTCGACGCCGGCCTTCTTGGCGTCGGAGGCGTAGGCGAGGGCGTGGTCCTGGCGGACCTTGTCGCCCGCCGGGTACCGGAGCGTGAACGACGCCCGCACCCCGTCCTTGACGCGGATGCCGTCCTCGCCGGGCCGCCAGCCGGCCCGTTCCAGGATCTGCCGGGCCCCGGCGAGGTCCTGGTCGCGTTCGACGTCGCGGGCGAACCAGGGGTCGTCGAGGGGCAGCGGTCCGAAGGCGGGCCGGCCCGCTCCGTCGAGGATCTTGTCGACCATGGCCGCGCGGTCCACGGCGGAGTCCAGCGCGCGGCGGATCGCGCGGTCGCCGGTGACCTTGTTCGCGGTGGGCAGGGTGACGGCGCGGAAGTCGTAGGACGTCGCGCGGTACGTCTTGCGGCCGGCGTCGTCGCCGAAGGTGGTGGCGAGCTCGGGCGGCAGGACCGCGCCGTCGAGGTCGCCGGAGCGCAGCCGGGTGGCTCGTACGTTGTCGTCCTCGATGACGGCCATGGTGATCTTCTTCACCTCCGGCGCGCCGCCCCAGTAGCCGGGGTTGGCCCTGAAGACGAGCTTCTCGCCCTTGCTCCAGCCGGCCAGCAGGTACGGTCCGGTGCCGACCGGTTCGGTGTTGAAGGAGCCGGTGTTGGGGTCCTGCCCGCCCGCGAGGTGCTCCGGGACGATCGGCAGCACGGTGCGCGCGGCGAAGGGCGAGTACGGGTACTTGAGGGTGAAGACGACCTTGTCGTCGCCCTGTGCCCGCACCTCGTCGACCGCGTCCAGCTCGCTCTTGTGGACGTTGTTGGTCCGGTCGTCGAGGACCGTCCGGTACGTGAAGACCACGTCGGCGGCGGTCAGCGGCTCGCCGTCGCTGAACTTCACCCCGTCGCGCAGGGTGAAGGTGTACGTGAGGCCGTCGTCGGCCACCTCGGGCAGCGCCTCGGCCAGCGCCGGTCTCAGCTCCAGGTTCTCGTCCCGGGTCAGCAGACCGTCGAAGATCTTGGAGTTGCCGTCCTTGCCGTAGCCGAGCAGCGGGCTGAACGTGTCCGGTTCGTACCCCACCCCGATCACGACGGACGTCGCGGAGTCGCCGCCGCCCGCACCGCCGCCCCCGGGAGCCGAGCAGGCGGCCACCGAGGCGAGCACCCCGGCGGTGGCCGCTGCCGCGCGTATTCGTCGGACCGTCATCGAACCTCACACCCCTGTTGCTGGACAAACGCTGTTGCATATTAATTGCAGATAGGACTACCCCGCGTGATCTGGTGCCAGTCCGCGAACAGGAGACGGCGCGGGCGCCCGGGGCGCGGGCCGGGGCACTCGCCCTCGCGGGCCGCCTTCTCCGGCGAGCCGACCGGGAGTTCCTCCATCGGGTGCCTCCTGGCACACCCGTACGGTGAACTCGCGCCTCCATGTGGCGCATTCGTTCGAGTTGAACCCCTCGAACGAGGTACACGCGGTCGATTCTGCGATGCGTGATCAAGAACCTCAGGCGTGCCGCGGTCGCGGCCGCACTCCTCCTCGTGCCCTTCGCGGCACCCACTCCGGCTCACGCGTACGACCGGCCGGCCGAGACGTACACCGTTCCGATGACGGCCGCGATCGAGGGCCTGCCCCTCGCCGCCGAGGTACGGGACGGCTACCAGCGCACGAGCTTCCGACACTGGAACACGGGCCAGAACCCCGCGGACGGCTGCAACACCCGGGCGGAGGTGCTCATCGCCGAGGCGCTGGAGCCGCCCGAGGTGCTCCCCGGCTGCAAGCTCTCGGGCGGGCGCTGGTGGTCGTACTACGACGCCCGATGGGTCACCGCGGCCTCCGCCCTGGACGTCGACCACATGGTGCCGCTCGCCGAGGCCTGGGACTCCGGGGCGTCGCAGTGGACCGCCGGACGGCGTGAGGCGTACGCCAACGACCTGGGCGCCGACACCTCCCTCGTCGCCGTCTCCGCGGCCTCCAACCGCAGCAAGGCCGACCAGGACCCGGCCCAGTGGCTGCCGCCGGCCGTCGACGTCACGTGCCGGTACGCCGCGGAGTGGGTGGCGACCAAGCTCCGCTGGGAACTCACCGCCGACGCCGTGGAACTCGCCGCGCTCACCGAGGTCGCTGAGGCGTGCCCCGCCACGACAGTGACCTACGAGTCCGCGCCGTAGGCCGGTTCGTCGTGGATCCGCCCCGTCCCCGGCGGGGCGGATCCACGACGGGTGATCGGGTTCGCCCGGCCGCCGCTCGACCGGTCGTCAGAACCGCCGGTCCGGGGGGCCGTCGTGCGGGCCACCGGGGCGGGGACGGGCGCGGAAGGTGCGGCGGTAGGCGTCCGGCGGCACGCCGAGCGTGCGGTTGAAGTGCCGGCGCAGCGTCGTCGCGGTACCCATGCGCTGCCGGTGGCCGGGCCCGCCCTGTCCGCGGCGGGTGGCGCGACGGCGCGCTGCGCCGGTGGCCGGGCCGGCTCCGTCCGCGCGGCAGGGGGCACGGTGTCGCGCCGCGCCGGTTGCCGGACCGGCCCTGTCCGCGGCGGGTGGCGCGCTGCGCCGGTGGCCGGGGGCTCTGTCAGTGGTGCGTGGCACGATCGATCGGGAAGCCGGGGCCGACCCGGGAGGACCCGGTGCGAGCCGGGAGAGAACCGGGAAACGACGTCCATGCCCTTCGCCGACGAACTCATCAACGCCCGTACCGCGCGCTCACTGACGGAGGCCGTCCGCGCCGCGTCCCCGGGTGCTGAGCCCGCCGCGCTGCGGGCCGCCGAACAGCAGGTCGGCCCCCTCTCGCTGCGCGAGCGGGCCGACCTGCTGCGGGACGCCCTGCTCGCGGACGTGCCCGGGGACTACGCCGAGCTGGCGCGGGTGGTGCGGGCCGCCCGGGACGGCGCGCCGGAATTCGGCGGGTGGCTGATCTGGCCGGTCACGAGCGCCGTCGCCACGAAGGCCGTCGGCGAGGGCACCGACGAGGCTTTCGACGACGCGATGGCGCTGCTGGCCGACCTCACCGGCCGGCTGACTTCGGAGTTCGCCGTCCGCTTGCTGCTGCGGCACGACCTCGACCGGGCGCTCGGCGTCGTCACCGGATGGACGGCGTCCGCCGACCCCGATGTGCGCCGCCTCGCCTCGGAGGGCACCCGGCCCTACCTGCCCTGGTCCATCCGGGTCCCGGCGCTGATCGCCCGTGCCGGCGTGACCGTGCCCGTCCTGGACGCCCTGTACGACGACGACAGCGAGTACGTCCGCCGCTCGGTCGCCAACCACCTCAACGACCTCAGCCGCGACGACGCCGACCTCGTCGTGACCACCGCCGGCCGCTGGCTCGCCGCCCCGGCCCCGACGACCGGGCGGCTGGTCCGCCACGGACTGCGCACCCTCGTCAAGCGCGGCCATCCCGGCGCGCTGGAACTGCTCGGCTTCCCGCCGGCGGCGGTCGACGTCGACGGGCCGGTGCTCGACCGCACCCGGGTGCCGTTCGGCGGCAGCGTCCGCTTCACCGCGACCGTCCGCAACACCGGCGCCGACGAGGCCCGGCTCTCGATCGACTACGTCGTGCACCACCACAAGGCCAACGGCTCGCAGACCGCCAAGACGTTCAAACTCACCACCCGCACCCTCGCGCCGGGCGAGTCGGTGCACCTGAGCCGTGAGCACTCCTTCCGGCCCATCACGACCCGCCGCTACCACCCGGGCCCGCACGCCATCGCCCTCCAGGTCAACGGCGTGGCGACGTCGCCGGCGCCGTTCGACCTGGAGACGCCCTGACGGACGTCGCCGCCGCGGACGCCCGGCGAGGAGCCGTGCACCGGCTCGCCGGGCGCCCGCGGGTGAGGACGGGTGATCCGCGCCCGGCCCCCGTCACTTCCGGTAGCCGAGGATGGTCATCATCCCGGACTCGGAGTGGTACTGGTTGTGGCAGTGCAGCATCCACAGACCGGGGTTGTCGGCGTAGAAGTCGATGACCAGTTTGTGGTGCGGCAGCACATGCGCGGTGTCCTTGCGGGCGCCGGCGGTGCCGAAGCCGGTCAGGGCGAACGTGTGTCCGTGCAGGTGCATCGGATGCCACATGTCGGTGGCGTTGATCAGGGTCAGACGGATCCGTTCACCCTCGCGGATCGGGACGCGCTGCTTGATGGAGTACGTCTTGTGGTCGAATCCCCAGTCGAACTTCGCCATGCCACCGGTCAGTTTGATGCGCATCTCCCGGTCCGGCTCGGCGTCGCCGAGGGCCACGGACTCGTGCGGCACGAGCCGTCTGGCGGGCACGATCCGGCGGTCGAGCTCGGAGGGGTGCGCGGAGGGCCCGGGGATGCCCCCGCTGCTGGTGCGCAGGACCGCGAGGGCTTTTCTGCCCTTGCCCTCGGCGAGCGCGACCAGCGGGAACACCCCGTCCTTGGCGGTGATCAGCACGTCGTAGCGTTCGGCCATGCCGAGCAGCAGGGCGTCGGTCGTCATGGGTTCGACCGGGTAGCCGTCCGTGTGCGTCACCGTCATCTCGTGACCGCCCAGCGCCACCCGGAAGGCCGTGTCGCCGCCGGCGTTGATGATCCGCAGCCGGATACGGTCCCCGGGCCGGGCGTGGAACACCGACGGGGCCTGCGACAGACGGCCGTTGACCAGGTAGTGCGGGTAGTCGACGTTGCCGCCGACGCTCTCCAGGATGCGGCTGCGCGAGCCGTGCAGGACACGGTTCGGCCCGGATCCGGCGCGTTCCGGGCCGTGCCCGCCGGACCTGCCGTGCCCGCTGTCCTCACCCATGTCCATCGACACGGCCCGGCCGTTGCGCAGCTGCGACAGCACGCCGTCCGGGGTGGATCCGGACACGCCGTCCACCCAGTCGTCCAGGACGACGACCCACTCCTTGTCGTAGGACAACGGCTCCTTCGGGTCCTCGACGATCAGCGGGGCGTACAGGCCGCGGTCGAGCTGCATGCCCGAGTGCGAGTGCAGCCAGTAGGTGCCGGGATGGGGCACCGCGAAGCGGTAGGAGAAGTCCTCGCCGGGCTCGATGGAACGCTGCGTCAGACCCGGTACGCCGTCCATGTCGCAGCGCATCCGCACACCGTGCGAGTGCAGCGTCGTCGACTCGCGCAGGTGGTTGGCGAGCGTCAGATCGAGCACGTCACCCGCGTTGATACGGATCTCCTTGCCGGGCAGCGAGTCGCCGTACGCCCACGACCTGACGGTCCGCCCGCCGAGGTCGAGCGACGTCTCGGTGGCGGTGAGCCTGAACCGGCGGACCGGCCCCGATCCGCGTCTCCTCTCGACGGCGACGACCTCGGGATCGGACGGGTTGACGAAACCCTTGGGTCCCTCGGGGATGAAGCCGCCGCCGCTGTGCCTGCCACCCGTCCGGTCGGGCGCCCCGGTCCCGGGGGCCACACCGGGCCCGGTGCAGGCTGTCAGGGCTCCCGAGCCGGCGGCCACGACCGAGGCACCGAGCAAAGTGCGCCGCGTAATTTTGTGCATGGGCAAATAAGACCTGGTTTGTGGTCTTATATGTGAGAACTGAAACGGCGCGTCTCATGAATCGCGGCCACCGTACGAGGGGGCGTGGCCCGGCCCGCGGGGCCGGGACGCGTCGTGCACACGGACGACCGCTCGCGTGGACGGCGGCACTAGGATCCGGGCCATGGCCCTGACCCCGAACGACGTGGATCGGTTCGAGGCCTCCAGGCCCCGCCTGGAAGCCATCGCCTATCGCCTCCTCGGCTCGGCGAGCGAGGCCGAGGACGCCGTGCAGGAGACGTTCCTGCGCTGGCAGGCCGCCGACATCGGCCACATCCGCGTCCCCGAGGCGTGGTTGACGAAGGTGCTCACCAACCTGTGCCTCAACCAGCTCGCCTCGGCCCGCGCGCGGCGCGAGACCTATGTGGGCCGGTGGCTGCCCGAGCCGCTTCTCGCCGGGGACCCGATGCTCGGCCCGGCCGACACCGCCGAACAGCGCGAGTCGGTGTCGTACGCCGTCCTCGTCCTGCTGGAGCGCCTGTCCCCCGACGAGCGGGCGGTGTACGTCCTGCGGGAGGCCTTCGACTACCCGCACCGCGAGATCGCCGGGATCCTCGACATCAGCGAGGCCGCCAGCCAGCAGATCCTCCACCGCGCCAGGAAGCACGTCGCGGACGGCAGGGCCCGCAGCGAGATCGACGAGGCCGCCGCCCGGCGGGTCGTCGCCGAGTTCCTCACCGCCGCCACCAGCGGCCGGACCGAACCGCTCGTGCGGCTGCTCACCGAGGACGTCGTCTCGGTCGGCGACGGCGGCGGGAAGGTCCCGGCCCGCGCCAAGGCGTTCGAGGGTGCCCTCGCGGTGGCGAAGTTCCTGCGGGGCCTGTTCGTCCCCGCCAAGGCCAAGCGCGACCTGGTCGGCGGCTCACCCGCGCTGTACGCGACGACCGCCAACGGCGGCCCCGCGCTGGTCGCGGTCGTCGACGGCCGGGTCGTCGGCGTGATGTGCCTGGAGATCACCGCCGAGGGCATCGCCGCGTTCCGCAACCAGGTCAACCCCGACAAGCTCGAACGCGCGACCCTGCGCTGGGCCGCGACCGAACACGGCGATCCCCTGCTCCACGCCTTCTGATCCGGTTGTGAGCTGCTTCACACCGTGTTCCCGTCAGGGATCGGCGGGCCACCCGGTTCAAGTGGCGACCCCGCTGAAGACAGGAGCAAGAAGATGCAGCACCGCATCATCGTCCTGGGTGCCGGATACGCCGGAGCCATCGCCGCCGGGCGCCTCGCGAGGCGGCTGCGCCGTGAGGACGTCGCCATCACCCTCGTCAACGCCGAACCCGATTTCGTCGAGCGCGTCCGGATGCACCAACTCGCGGTCGGCCAGGACCTCAGGTCCCGTCCCCTCGCCGAGATGTTCGCCGGCACCGGTGTCGCCGTGCGGCTCGCGCGGGTCACCGCCGTCGACGTCGACCGCCGCACGGTCGCCGTCACCGACGAGGACGGCGCGGCGGAACTGCCCTACGACACCCTCGTGTACGCGCTCGGCAGCGCCTGGCACGACCAGGGCGTCCCCGGCACCGCCGAACACGCCGCCGAGATCGCCGGCCGCCCCGGCGCACTTCGGCTGCGTGAACGCCTGGCCCGGCTGGACGCCGGAGCGTCCGTCGTCGTGGTCGGCGGCGGTCTCACCGGGCTGGAAGCCGCCACCGAGATCGCCGAGGCCCGCCCGGACCTGGACGTCGCCCTCGCAGCCCGCGGCCGACTGGGCGACCGGCTCTCGCCCAAGGGCCGTCGGCACCTGCGGAAGGTCTTCGACAAGCTCGGCATCACCGTGCACGACGACGTCGCCGTGACCGGCGTCGGCGCCGACCACGTCAGCACCGCGGACGGCACGTCCATTCCGGCCGCACTGACCGTGTGGACCACCGGCTTCGCCGTCCACCCCATCGCGCGGGCCACCGCCCTGGAGGTCACCGACACGGGCCGGATCGTCGTCGACGCGACGATGCGCTCGGTCTCGCACCCCGACGTGTACGCCATCGGCGACGCCGCCCTGGCCATGGGCCCCGGCGGCAAGCCGCTGCGCATGTCGTGCGCCTCCGGCACCCCCATGGCATGGCAGGCAGCCGACGCCGTCGCGGCCCGCCTGACCGGCGGAAAACTGCCCGAGGTGCCGCTGCGCTACTTCAACCAGTGCATCTCCCTGGGCCGCCGGGAGGGCCTGATCCAGTACGTCACCGCCGACGACCGCTCGGTCCGGTCGGCGCTGACGGGCCGGCTCGCCGCCGGCTACAAGGAACTGGTCTGCAAGGGCGCGGCCTGGTCCGTCGCCCACCCGACCCTCGGTCTCCCGACCCGGCGCCGCCGAGTGGTGCGGGAACCGGCCGGGCAGGCCGCGGCAGCCACGACACCGGCCTGACCCGGCCGGGCGGGGGGTGCGGCGCGCGCCGCTGAACGCGGCGCGGCGCGCGCCGAACCTCGACGGGCGCGCGCCGCCGGGTGTCGTAGGGCGCGCGCCGCCGAGTGCCGTGCGGCGCGCGCCCGCGGAGTGCCGTACGACCGGTCAGCCGCGCCGGCCGAAGACCTTCTTGCCGGAACCGAGGTTCAGGAAGACCGTCTCCCCGGTGGCGTTGTCCAGGCCGTCGTTGTCGGTCACGGCGTAGACCTCGCCGTCGCCGGCCACGGCCAGCCCCTCCAGCTTCTCCTGGGTCCAGCCGTTCGTCGCCCGCAGGTCGGGCAGCACGTCGTGGGCCAGCTTCTTCGCCAGCACGGGCAGCGAACCCGGTGCCGAGGCCGACTTCGGCAGCTCGACCGTGTAGATCCGCTTGACCCGGGCGGCCGGGCCGTTCAGCTTGTCGCGCTCGATGACCGCGAGCCGGTCGCCGACCACGGTGATCTCCGAGAGGCCGATCCAGTCACCCGGCGTCGCGGTGGAACCGAGCCGGTAGCCGAACCAGCTCCAGGTATCGGCCTCGACGTCGTACCGGCCGAGCCGGACCACACCCGCCGGGTCGGTCGCCACCTCGCGCTGGAGCGTCGCCCAGACGATCTCGCGGCCGTGCCGGTCGGTGGTCGCGGTGACCCCTTCGAAGCCCTGTCCGCCGAGGCCCGCCGCCACGTCGGCCGGCAGCGGCACGACCTGGCGGGTCACGCCGTCGCGGTCCAGCCGGACCAGCTGGTTGCCCGTACCGGTCTTGCCCTCCACGGCGAGCCAGTAGCCGCCCTGCGGCCGGGCGTGGATGCCCTCGGCGTCATAGCCGACCGGCTT
The DNA here is from genome assembly GCF_003261055.1 of Streptomyces cadmiisoli. Taxonomy (NCBI): domain Bacteria; kingdom Bacillati; phylum Actinomycetota; class Actinomycetes; order Kitasatosporales; family Streptomycetaceae; genus Streptomyces; species Streptomyces cadmiisoli. The sequence goes on along the minus strand of NZ_CP030073.1, from coordinate 4,448,752 downwards.
TCCCGCGGCGTCCTTGACGGTCAGCGCCCGGGTGACGGTCGTCGGCTGCCGCGCCGTGTCGACGGTCAGGATCCTGGTGGGGGAGTACACGGCGTCGGTGACGGTGTACAGCTGGTGCGGCTTGCCGGGGACGGCGGACAGCGCGCCGAGCGCGCCCCAGCCGATCGGAGCGCCGGTGGAATCCTCCGCCGAGACGACGCCCGGGAACTCGGGGGTGCCCTTGCCGAGGCGGAACAGGCTGACCGTGGCCCGTACGCCGGTCTCGGCGTCGTCCTCCTCGCTGGAGACCGCGAGCAGGCCGCGCGACGGGATCGGCAGCAGGCCCTCGGGCCCGTTGGTGGCGGGCAGAACCTGCCGGAAGACCGGGCGGGTCGGATTGCTGATGTCGTAGACCGCGACGAAGTTGCTCCGCTCCGAGCCGACGAAGGCGTAGCGCACCCCGCGGTACTCGGCGATCACCACGCCCTCCGGCTCGGTGCCCTTCTTCTCGGCCCGGTCCTCGTTGTGCAGCCCGTGCCGCACCGCGATCCGCTCGAAGCTGTTGCCGGCGTCCCAGACCACCTTGCCGGTCCGGCTGTCGAAGACGGACCAGCCCCGCGTACCGCCGCGCCAGTCGCCCTCGTTGGCGGTCGCCAGGTAGCGGTCGTCGATCCAGCCCAGCGCGTCGGGCTCGCGCGGCACGTCGGTGATCGAGCCGGTCAGGTCGATCCGGCCGTCCTCGACCGTGTCGATACCGCTCACCGACGCCGTACCGGCGCTGAACGCCTTGGTGATCCGGCCGGTCGGCAGGTCGACGAGCACGACGCCGTTGTTCTCCTGGAGCGTCACGGCGAGCTGGTCACGGCCGTTGACGGAGACGTACTCCGGTTCCGGGTCGGTCGGTTCGGCGATCCCGGCGGCGGCCAGCACGGGCAGCGCCGTACCGTCGGGCTGGGTGAGCGGCACGGCCCGGGTGCGCCAACCGGTCGGCGACGAGATGGACTTGAGGTCCACGATCTGCACGAACCCGGCCGGAGCCTGCGGCAGGTCGCCCTCCTCCCCGCCGGGCGGGGTGGCCTCCTCGTCCCGCTCGTTCTCGATCGCGATGGCGGCGTACCGCTTGTCCTTGCTGACCACGATGGAGTCGGGCTGCCCGCCGAGGTCGAAGCTCGCGACCCGCCGGCGGTCGCGCAGCGAGATGACGTCGAGCCGGCCGGACGGGTCGGCGTGGCTCGCGCTGGTGTTCACCACCACGAGGACGTACTGGCCGACCACGGACACCGAGGTCGGCTCGTCCTCGGCGTCACCGAGCCGGGCCAGCGACAGCGTGCCCAGGCCGCGCGGGCGTCCGGGGTCCCCGATGTCGAGGAACCCGATCCGCCGGGCGGCGGCGTCGGTGTGCACGAGGGTGCGGCCGTCCTCGCTGACCGCCGATATCTCCGCGACGGTGGCGGCCGCGGCGTCCTCGCCGGCGGGGCGGTTCTGGAAGACCGGGTAGGTGGCGGTGCGCTCGAACGCCGCGGGCCGCTGGGCGCCGTGCCCGCCGCCGGTTCTCTGCTCCGCGTTCGCCACGCCCGCGCCCGCCAGGGAGCCGGCGGCCACGGCGAGGGCCGCGAGCGCGGCGTAGGTTCTCTTCTGGGACATCGTTCCTCCGGTGGGTCCACTACGGCGCCGGATCGTGCCACTCCCGGACAAAGCCAGCCGGGACGAGAGAGTGAACGGGGGGCGAAGATCGGGTACTTCGCCTGACGCGGGGGTGGGGGGTGGTTCCCGGGGAGGCCGCGGGGCCGGTGCCGGAGGAGGAGCCGGGCGGGGCAGGAAGGCCCTGTGACGCCGGCCGGCGGCCGGCGGCGCCACAGGGCGAGGTGGCTCACACGACGGCCTTGTACCCCTGCCAGCCCGTCGTGATCTTCGAACGACCGCCGATCGAGCCCTTGCCGTCACCGCTGTTGCGCCACACGTTCCCGCTCGTGTCGCGGGAGACCAGGTCGGCTTTTCCGTCGCCGGTGATGTCGCCCACCCCGACGACCGCGTTGTACGAGGCACCCCAGCCGGAGGCGACTTTCACGCGGGCGCCGAACGTACCCTTGCCCGTGCCGTTGTAGCGGTACAGGTTGTTCGACTTGTCCTGAGCGAGGAGGTCACCGATGCCGTCACCGTTCAGATCGCCGGCGCCGATGACCTTCTTGTACGTCTTCCAGCTGTCGTACAGCTTCACGCGCGCCGACAGTTTGCCCGCGCTCGTGCCCTTGTAGAGGTAGACGGCACCGGTCGAGGCGCTGCGGGCGAGCAGGTCCGGGCGGCCGTCGCCGCTGACGTCACCGGGCGAGGCCAGCACGTCGTACTGGTTCCAGCCGGACGTGCCGAGGGAGGTGTACGGCGTCGAGGGGGTCGGTGCCTTGCCGCAGGCGGGGCGATAGGCCCGCAGCGCGCCGCTGCTCAGCCGGACCAGGGTGTCGTTGCACCGGTCGCCGTCGAGGTCGCCGTACGGCACGAATTTCGCGCTCGTCGGCCAGCCGCTGCCGGACACCTTGCTGCCCAACGTGCCCGTGCCGGTGCCGCGCTGGACGGTGAGTGTGCCGGAGGAGTTGAGGGTCAGGACGTCACCGACACCGTCGTTGCCCGCGTAGTCGCGGGGGGCCGCCGCTCCGGTCGTCACCTTGACGCTGCCGGAGAGGCTGAGGGCGGTGCCCTGGCCGTCGGCGGGCTGGGCGGTGAGCGACCAGGTGTAGGTGCCGTTGGCGACGAGGCGGCCGGCGGAGTCCTTGCCGTCCCATGCGGCCGTCAGCAGTCCGCGGGCGCCGGAGCCGGACACGGTACGCACGGTGGCTCCGGAAGCCTTGTTGCGGATCGTCACCTTCCATGAAGCGGCGGGCTTCGACAGCCACCAAGTACCCGACCAGCTCGCGGTCTTGTTCGTGACAGAGGAGTCGATCGCCGTCATCGCGGAAGCCGGGAAGCCGGGCGGCACCACGTGGACGCGCTGCTTGGTGTCCACGTACGCCACGCCGCCGCCGAAGCGGTCCACGGTCCAGTCGGTACCCACCAGGCCCTTCTTCCGGCCGATTTCGGTCCAGTGGGCCACTTTGCGGCTCGGCAGTTCCGCGTGGTCGCCGCTGGACGGCAGTCCGCCGTGCAGGTCGAAGAGCGTCAGCCCGCTGACCGATTGGGTGCCGGAGAGGTGCTCGACCAGGTAGCCGTCGCCGAGCAGAACCGGCCCTTCGGGGGCGCTCGCCACGCGCTTGGTCGTACGGTCGTAGAGGCCCGAGCCCAGCACCTCGCCCCAGGAGTCCACACAGGTCCAGTACACCCAGCGGCCCACCGCCTGCAGTTCGGACGGGTTGCAGCCGTCGCGGGTGGTGAAGGACTCCACGGTGCCACCGGACGGGAGCCGGGTGGCCGTGACTCTGCCGCCGGTGGCCGTCCCGCTCCAGAGGGTGTCGCCCCACACGGCCGCGGCGACGCGGTCGCGCTTCTGGAGGACCTTCGGCGTCGTCCCGTCGACGGGGAACTCGGCGATGTACTGCTGACCGGAGGACGCGCCGTCGACGACCGCGTACCGTCCGGAGAGATCCTGGAGTTCCGGAGAACTGTCGCCGATGTCGAGGCGAGGGCCCCAGCCGGTGTCGCCGTTGGTGTACAGCATGGTCAGGCCGGACTCGGTGGAGTACCGGCGGCCGTGGCGACCGGTGCCGTCGGCGAGCAGCTTGATGCCGTCCCATGCGGTGACCAGAGCGTCCACACTGGACTTCGCCACGCCGGGGGTGCCGCCGGTGGCGAGCCAGGTGCTGCGGTACGCGCCCAGGATCGCGGCCGGCTCGTACCGCGTGCTGTTGTCGGCTGTGGTGACGACGCCGCTGCCGAACGCGAGTCCGCGTACCGTCGCGGGCATCGGCTGCACGGCGGTCACGCGGGTGCGGGTGACCGAGCCGTCGGCGCCCGGCGCGATCCGGTACACGCCCCAGTCGAGGTCGCCCCTCTCCAGGAACTTCTCGGCACCCGCCACCAGGACGGAGCCGTCCGGGGCCTGGACCATTTCGTAGGCGGCCGGGTCCATGACCCTGGTCAGGTCGGTGTCCGTGCCGTCGGAGGTCAGGGCCCACAAGGGCCGGCCCCGGTATCTGTTGTCGCCGGACGACAGCGGTTCCACGCCGAGCAGCGCGTCGCCGACCGTCCCGTACGCGGCTTCGAGGCCCATGGAGCTCGTGTCGAAGGTGCGGGGTGCGGCGGACAGATCGTCGCGGTCGTAGACGTCGGCCTTGGCGGGCTCGGTCCGCAGTCGCAACACCGAGTCGGCGCCCAGCCGGAAGCCGGTCACCTCCCACTCGTTTTCGGGGCGGACCCGGTCGGGCAGCGCGCTGAACGTGCCGGTGGCGAGGTCGACGATGCCCCAGCGGTCGGGACCGTCCACGGTGTATCTGAGAATGACGGACCGCGCGTCGCCGTCCTCGATCTGGAAGTCGCTGCCTTGCGGCAGCCCGGTGACGGGAGTCCGAGTGGGCTCGCCCCCGGTCGTCGCACGCCAGATCTGGAAGCTGTCCGGGATGCCGTTGTACCCGTAGGTGCTGGTGAGGACCGCGTCACCGAAGGTGCCCCGGTAGGAGTGGCGCTCGGGCAGCGCCACCACGGCGGTGCCGCCCGAGGTACCGGCCCCCTCGATCAGGGTGACCTTGCGGTCCTCGTTCGAATAGAGGGCGACGGTGTCGGAACCTTCCCCGTAATAGCCGGGTTCGGAGGGCGCGGACCGGGTGAAGTAGCCGCCGTCGATGTCGTACTGGAGGTCGAAGTCCAGCTCTTGCTCCAGCGCGGTCGTGGTGCCGGTGGCGTATTCCGTCCACAGGAGCCGGTAATCGCCCTCCTGGGCCCACAGGAAGCCGCTGGTGCCGGCGTTGAGGATCTGCGTGGCCCTGGGAACGGCACGCGGGGCCGCGTCCAGGACGACTTCGCCGGCGACCGCGGCGACGGCCGGGGACGGCGGGGCGGTGAGGGGGAGACCGAGACTCAGCGCCGCCGCCAGGACGGCCGCGGCCCGCGCCGCGGCCGGGCCCGGCCGCGTTGAAGCCGCTCCGAGAGACGGTCTGTGTCTGTGACGAGTTCGGCCGAGTCGGGCCACCGTTCCTCCAGGAGCGAAAAAAGCCAAGAAGAAGGCATGGCGGGACGTACGGCATCGCCCTGGCAACTTCCCGGCCCCCCAGCCGCTCCCCCACGCGCGTGAGCGCGAAGCGTAACAGCATGGCCATGCCCGCTACCTCGGCACCTTCGCTTGTACCGCGACAGAACCGGGCGGCCGGGACCAGGCGTACGAGGACTTCCGGCAGGCACGGCAGCGCGTCCTGGAAATGGCTCGTGCCGGCCTCGGCGTACGGAGGGCGCGTATGGCGGAGCCGGTCCCCTGACCACCACCTTGGAGGGGCGAGCTGTCGCAGGACACCCTGAGTCGACGCTCGCGCCTGCGGCGGGCAGCTGCCGGAGGACACCGGACGCTTGCGGAGGCGCGGTCCGTGGCTAGCCGGCTTCCCGGCCGGGGAGCGGGGCCCCTCGGAGGAACGCCCGGTAGGCGTCCGCGGCGTCGTCCTCCAGGGCCGGAACCTCCGGTCCGTACCGTGCGTCGGTCCGGTCCCGCTTCGGTCCGGAGATCCAGAACGACTCGCCGGACTCGACGTCGTAGAAGTTCGCGTCGAACAGGCCCAGGCCGGTGGCGCGCCGCAGCGTTCGCCCCTGGAAGTAGGCCGTGCTCCACGTCTTGGAGAAGTCCACCCACCCGATCCACGCGGGCCCGTGGTCGGTGTCGTAGCCCGTCTTGAGCTGTACGAACATGATCCGTCGAGGCATACCCCCAGCCTGACCGACCGACTCCCTCCCGGTAAACCGGGTTTGTGGCCGATCCGGGGCCGTAGGCGAGGGCCCCTTCCCTCCCCGATCACCGATGCGCCGACACCGAGGGCCGCGACCGACCGACACCGGTCCGCTGCTCGGACGGTGGCTCAATCGCCGTCGCACGGGGCCTCGTACCACTGCTCCAGCCGGCTGACCTCTCCGCCGGCTTCTGCCATGACGGCTGCCCCGTACGAGGTCGTGACCCGGCTCGTACGGGGCAGGCGCTGGCGGCACTCGCGCCGAACATCCGAAGCGCAACGCAGGCGCCCGCTCGGACAAGGAGGAGCCTCCGTGTCCCCGCCCAAGCGGGTCGCGAGTGGAACGCCGTGGGCTGCTGCGTCGACGGCGCTGCTCCTGGTCCGACACCACCCGCCGAACCCCGCCCTGATTGCTCGGAGGCAGGGTTCTCCACGCCAGGGCCCGAGCAGACGGCAACCTGCTGTTACTCACTTTCGGGTGATGACCCGCTCCCTCGCGGGGTTCCGCGTCGCGGTGCGGAGACGTCACACCCCAACGCCCGCAAGGCCTTCCGCCCCGTCAGTGCGCCAGCATGTGGCCATAGACGGCATAAGTGGACGTTGCATCCGAGAGTCATAGAAATATGGACAACACGTAACAGGGGTGAGGCTATCCCCTCAAGTCCTCCACGTCGGGGACAAGGTGTGCGTGCGACCAGCCGGCCGCCACCACACCGCACCGACTCCCCGGCAGCCCTAGCGGCCTCTCGGGGAAGGTGTCCGCACCATGGGAGACCTCTTGTCCGCTTCCACTTCTGTCAGCGCGCGCCGTCTCGCCGCCGCCGCGCTCGCCGCCGGCGCTCTGGCCTCGGTGGTGACGCTGCCGGCGTCCGCCGCCGACCACGACCGTTCCGAGCGGCCGAAGGTGCAGATCTCGGACGTCCAGTACGACTCCCCGGGCCGCGACGACCGCTCCGCCCGCTCCCTGAACCGCGAGTGGGTGGAAATCACCAACACCACCCGGCGCAGCGTCAACCTCGACGGCTGGACCCTCGAGGACGAGGACGGCCACACCTACACCTTCGACCACTACCGCCTGGAAGGCCGCGCCACGGTCCGCATCCACACCGGCTACGGCCGCGACACCGACACCGACCTCTACCAGGACCGCCGCCAATACGTCTGGGACAACCGCTCCGACACCGCCACTCTCCGCAACGACCGCGGACGCTTCGTCGACAGCGAGTCCTGGGGCTCCGACCGCCGCCACGGCGACTACCGCCGCTGATCACAACCCCGCGTGCGTGACCTGGAACGCTCTCCCCACGCACCGACGAGCCACAGGCGCGCCCGGCTTCCCGCAGCCGGGCGCGCCTCGCGCACGGGTTGCCGTCGGTGCTCGTCGATGTATCTCCATGCGCGCCCACGAAAGTCTGAACATGTCAAAGTGACAAATGTGGCAACATGGGATATAGGGCATTTACTGCTGAGGGGAGCTTCATCAGTGAACTCTTAGTCGGGAAAGCTCAGGCAGGCGAGAGGAGTGCATCATGATCGCCAAGCTGCTGGGCAAGCTGTCCTTCACCCGCCACTACGGTGCGTACGGGGAACACGAATGGGACGCGTACGCCGGCGCCGACTCAACCTGACCGAACTGCCGGCGGGTGCCCTCGGGCGCCCGCCGACCGTCGGCCGCGCTGCCGACGACATCGGCCTGGAAAGGTACCGGAAAGGTACAAGAGCCAGGGACCATCTCATGGGCCGAAGCAACGAGCCGCCGCGGTTGCCCGACGGCGGCTTCGCCGCATGGAGCCGCGACCGGCTGGCGCTGGCGCGCCGTGGCGCCGACGAGTGCGGGGACGTCTGGCAGCTGGAGCCGGGTGTCTACGTGGCCGCCACGGCCGGGTCGTGTGAAGACGTCCTGCGCCGCGCGCAGGACTTCCCCAAGGCGCCCTCGCCTCTCTTCCCGCCGTTGAAGCAGTCGGACGGAGCACCGACGGCGGAGGAGCGCGCCCATGCGCACGCCGCCCGTATGCGCGGACTGCGCGCGCAGGCGGTGGCAGCCCGGATCGGTGAGATCGCGCCCAGGACCGCTCGATTCGCCGACCGGTGGCCCGCGGGCCAGTGCGTCGAGGTTCTGCCGCCGGTCCGCCACGTCCTGGCGGAGACCGGCCTGCACTACCTCTTCTCCGAAGACGCTCCCACCCTGCTGCCCTTCGCCTCGCAGCTCTTCCTGGCCCGGGAGGTGCTGATACGCCCCTCGCGCTGGGTGTGGCCGCGCTGGATCCCCACACCGGCACGGCGGTTCCGCACACGGCAGCAAGTCGCCTTCACGAACGCTCTGCGGCCGATCGTCCGCCGGCGCCGTTCATCGGGCCGGCTCGGTGACGACCTGCTCGGACAGATGCTCCGTCCCACCTCCCGCTACGGCCCACTGCCGGAAGAGGCCGTCCTCGACACTCTTCCGGGAATCACCGTCGCCACCTTCGAGACACCTTCCCGGGCAGCCGGATGGATCCTGCTCCACCTGGCCCGGTACCCCCGGGCAGCGGACCGCGTCGCGGCCGAAGCCGCCTTGCTGCCCGCGGACCCGGCCGCGACGACCAGCACCCACCTCGACTGCCTGCCGTACACCCAGGCACTGATACGCGAGGTGCTCCGACTGCACCCCCCGAGCTGGCTGCTGACCCGGCGCGCCACGCGGCGGACGCAGCTCGCCGGCTACACCGTCGACGCCGGTTCCACCGTTCTCGTCTGCCCCTACACCGCCCACCGCGACGCACGGGAACACCCCGAGCCGGACCGGTTCGAACCCGAGCGCTGGCTCGACGATTCGGGCTCGCCGGCGAAGTGCGGGGCCTTCCTCTCCTTCGGCACCGGGCCGCACGCCTGCGAGGGAGTGGCTCTGGCCATGGCGATGCTGACGCTCCTGACCGCGCAGACCGCCCGCCGCCACCACTTGAGCGAGCCGCCCGGACCGGAACCCGGCTTCGAGGTCACCACCTTCGAAGGTCTCGCGACTGTCGGCTTGCGCCTGCGTGCCACTCCGCGCGGCTGACGGAAGTCCTGCTTCCGGTTGAGGTGCCGTCCCGCACACTCGGACGACCGGCTCACGGTCCGCTCAGCGTGTGTCGCCGGTCGAACTCGTCGGCGAGCATGCCCATCATGACGAGGTCGTGGTGCCGGCCGGCGAAGAAGACGTGTTCCCGCAGGCGACCCTCCTCGGTGAAGCCGAGCCGGCGAGTGAGTGCCAGTGATGCCTCGTTGTGGGCGAAGATCGCTCCAAGGCATTTGTGATAGCGCCGCTCGGCGAACATGAAGCGCATCAGCAGCACCAGGGCTTCTGCCGCGTAGCCCTTGCGCCGGTGGTCCGCGCCGATCGTGACATCGAACTCGAACCAGCCCGAACGAGGGCCGGTGCGATGCGAGCCGATGGTGCCAACCAGCTCTCCCGTGACCGTCGTTTGCACTGCCAGCCGGAAGCGGTCGTCATCGCAGTCGGCCACGGCTTGGTCCTTCGCCCAGGCTCGGTAGCTCTCGGCGGACCGCGGCAGATCCAGCCGGCTCCCGCGCCGCCCGTCCTCGCCGGCGAGGCGCATGAACGCTGTCCAGTCGTCGGGCTCGACAGCACGCAGACGTACCTGTCTACCGGTCCAGGACGATGCCATGCCCCATTCGATCACGCGGCAGTGCGCGCGAGGCCGGGAGGCACGCCGAGCAGGAGCGGCAACGGGAGGCCGCCGCCGGGCTCCACGACCTGGTGCGCGCCGAACGTGCGAAGCGCCACACCGGCGACCGCGCGTACCACAAGGAGGCGCCGCCGGAAGGCTGCTGGCGCGGCTGTGCTGCGGCAGCCGCCGAATGGTCTGGACAACAAAGAACCCCCGGGTCATCGACCTGGGGGTTTCACATGGAGCGGGTGACGAGAATCGAACTCGCGCTCTCAGCTTGGGAAGCTGATGTTCTACCATTAAACTACACCCGCGTAAGACGCCGACCGAGGTCGGGTCCGAATGCTCGCTCACTCTACCCCATCGCAGGCCCCAGGCGCTCTTGCCGTGGGGCCTGCGGGTGTTTCGGTGGGTGGATGCGACTGCGGGCGGGGGGAGTTGGGGCGTACCGTGGAGGGGTGGGAGAGGGTCCGCGCGGGGTCGGAGTGCCGCCTGGAGGGCCGTCCCATTCATCCCGTAATGTGGCCTTCCTCGTCAGGGCATCAGCCGGACGTGGCTCTTTGGGGAAGGGACTTCAGGACTTGATGGAGCGCACCGTCGTCCGATGTGCCGATGGGCACGTGTTCAGTACCGCTTCGTTCCCGATGCAGCAGGCCGAGCGACTCGGTCCGGGTCGGCTCCTGCGCTGTCCGCGATGCGCGCGATTGCGCAGTGTCGTGCCGGTCACGCTCGAAAAGCGGTAGCACCGGCGGTATCGGTTCAGCACAGGGCGCGCGGAGCTGCCACGATTGTCGTGGCTCCGCGCGCCTTGCGTATCCTCGGGGCGTGCTTCTCTCAGACAAGGACATCCGGGCCGAGATCGACGCCGGGCGGGTACGGATCGATCCCTATGACGAATCGATGGTGCAGCCGTCGAGCATCGACGTGCGGCTGGACCGTTACTTCCGGGTGTTCGAGAATCACCGCTACCCCCACATCGACCCCGCCGTCGAGCAGGCCGATCTGACGCGGCTCGTCGAGCCGGAGGGGGAGGAGCCGTTCATCCTGCACCCCGGGGAGTTCGTGCTCGCGTCGACGTACGAGGTCATCACGCTGCCCGACGATCTCGCCTCCCGGCTGGAGGGCAAGAGCTCGCTGGGGCGGCTCGGGCTGGTCACGCACTCCACGGCCGGCTTCATCGACCCCGGGTTCTCCGGGCACGTGACGCTCGAACTGTCGAATCTCGCGACGCTGCCGATCAAGCTGTGGCCGGGCATGAAGATCGGGCAGCTGTGCATGTTCCGGCTCAGCTCGCCGGCCGAGGCCCCGTACGGGAGTGAGCGGTACGGGTCGCGGTACCAGGGGCAGCGCGGGCCGACCGCCTCGCGGTCCTTCATCAATTTCCATCGGACGCAGGTGTGAGCCGGGCATGAGCGACGCAGTACGAGAGAACCTGTCCTACGAGCAGTTCGGCGTGGCCGTCCGGGAGCTCGCGCAGACCATCGCGGACGACGGGTACCAGCCCGACATCGTGCTCTCCATCGCCCGTGGTGGTGTGTTCGTGGCCGGCGGGCTCGCCTACGCCCTGGACTGCAAGAACATCCACCTGGTGAACGTCGAGTTCTACACGGGGGTGGGGACGACGCTGGAGATGCCGGTCATGCTCGCGCCCGTGCCCAATGTCGTCGACTTCTCCGACAAGAAGGTCCTGATCGCCGACGACGTCGCGGACACCGGCAAGACGCTCAAGCTGGTGCGGGACTTCTGCCTCGACGCCGTCGCCGAGGTGCGGTCCGCCGTGATCTATGAGAAGTCCCACTCCCTGGTGAAGTGCGACTACGTGTGGAAGCGGACCGACGACTGGATCAACTTCCCGTGGAGCGTTCTGCCGGTGGTGCGCAAGTCGGGGGAGCCGGTCACGCCGTCCAAAGAGGCCCTCTGAGGACACGAGAGGCCCGGTGAGGACAGAGGCTCTCCGTCCCGGGCCTCAGCGCAGTGCCGCCTCGCCCGTGCGGCCGGCCCGCAGGCCGCGCTCGGCCATCTCCCGGTTCTCACCGACCGGGGCCACGTAGCCCGGGACGCCGCGCGCGGCGTCCTCGCCCAGCGTCCGGGTGATCACCCGTGTGGCGAGGTACGGCGACGCCGTACAGCCCCCGGCCGTGGCGATGTTCCCCTCGGCGTGGAAGGGCGCGTCCGGCACGGTCACGCCGAGGGCCTCGACGAAGGGGCGGCTGGTCCGGGCGGTGCACGCCGGCCCGGTGGCCGGCGCGGACCCGCTGCCGGGCGGACCGGGCCGGTGGGCTAGAACGTGCCCAGCTTCACGATCGACAGCAGCGAGATCAGCTGGATCGCGGACGCGCCCAGCGCCTTCGGCCAGGGCAGGTCGTGCGAGCGGCCGACCATCAGGGTGAGCAGGGCGCCGCCGGCGATCCAGGTGGCCCAGCCGAGGATCTGCACCAGGGGCGCGTCACCGCCGGCGAACATCGCGACGACCAGACGCGGGGCGTCCGTGATGGACATGATCAGCATGGAGAGGCCGACCGTCGGCTGCCAGGCGCCGTTGCCGCCGAGCTGGCGGGCGAGGGTGTGGGTGACCACGCCCAGCACGAACGCGCTCAGCACCATCGCGACGGCCGTCGTCAGCACGATCGGGATCGCGTTGGAGAGCGTGGCGTTGATCGCGTCCTCGCGGGCGCCGTCGAATCCGAAGACCGCGAGCAGGCCGTAGAGGAACGTCACGACGAGGGCCGGGCCCCACATCGTGTAGTCGCGCATGCGCAGGAAGGTCCGGTCGGGCGCCGTGACGATGCCCTTCAGCAGGGCCTTCCAGTGCAGCGGCGGGCCGGCCGGGGCGGCGGGGGCGGAGCCGGCGCGGTAGGTGTCGCCCTGGCTGTAGGGGTCCTCGCTGATGGAGAACGCCTGGGTGTGGCCGGGGTTGTTGGCCGCGTACGGGTCCGGGGCGCCGTGCCGGTGCCCGTGGTCGTCGCCGAAGTACTCGGGCTCGCCACCCTGACCGCCGTAGCCGCCGTGCGTCTGCGGCCACTGGGCGCCGCCGCCTCTGTTCCCGTGCTGCTGCCGCGGGTGCGGCTGCGGCGCCGGGGGATAGCCGTACGACGGTGCCTGCGGCGCCTGCTGTCCGTACGGGGGTTGCTGCGGTCGCGTGTGCGGGGCGCGGTCGTTGCGGCCGCCGCGTCCCATCCTGAATCCAGCCACGTCATCGAACGTACCTGGTCTCGAACGGCGGTGTGCCGGGCCCGGGGTACCGGGCCCGGCTTTGCGGCCGAGCTGTGACATCCCCTGGGGGACGGCGGGTCGGCCGTCTCCGGTGTCAGGTCGGGAGGTGACCGCGAGGGGCGGTCACCTCGGCCTTTGCCCCGGCCGGCCGCGGGTCGCTTTCCTCCGGGGTCAGCCGCCCAGGATCGAGCCGTAGCCCGGGGTGCCGGTGGTGCCGATGCCTGTGGTCGACGGGCCGAAGGTGGTCGCGCCCGTGGTGGTGGGGCCGGTGGCCGTGCCGCGCAGCGATGTCACCGCGCCGTCGCCCGCGTTCTCGCCCGGCGCGGAGATCACCAGGTCGGCGCGGCGGTCTCCGGAGTGGTCCAGCAGGGAGGTGCGGCCGCCGAAGCGGTCGGACTTCTCCTCGGCGCCGGGCACGCCCGCGGTGTTCTGCGTGTACGTCTTGGCGCCGGTCGTGGTCAGCCCGCGGGCCGAGCCGAACAGGACCGTCACGGAGCCGGTCGTCGTCGCGGCGCCGGTGGACTCGCCCGAGGCACCGATCGCGAGGTCCGCGTAGCCGTCGCCGTTGATGTCGCCGACGGAGACGCCGGAGCCGAACGCGTCGCCGGTCTCGGCGGAGCCGGGGACGCCGGGCGTGTCCTGGGTGAGGGTGAGCGGGGCCCGGCTCGGGTCGACGCCGTCGGGGCCGCCGTAGCGGACGGTGACCCGGCCGCCCTTCGCGCCCGCCGGGTCGGCGGACGTCTCGCGGTGGTTGCCGACCGCGACGTCCGCGTACCCGTCGCCGTCGATGTCGCCGACGGCGGAGACGTAGCCGGACGGCATGCGCACCAGCCAGTTGTTGAAGTTGCCGATCTTGCCGTCCACCAGGACGGTGACGGCGTCGTCGGTGCCCTTGACGCGGCCGTGCGCGACCAGGTTCGAGAAGCCCCGACCCATGACGTCTCCCGCGGAGAGGTACTCGACGCCGTACGACGACGAGAACGGCGGGAGGCCGTCGGCGAGGGAGCCGCCGTTGCCGCCGCCGAAGGGGCCGGTCTTGGTGAACGGCCCGGAGACGAAGTTGAGTTCGAACATGCCGGTCGAGCCGGTGGCGACCTCGGGCAGGCCGTCGCCGGTGAAGTCGCCCGCGGCCACCGCCTTGCCGTAGCGGTCGTTCTCGCGCTGGTTGTGGTTGACCAGCGTCCGGGCGCCGGACAGGCCGGACTTGGAGCCCCAGACGATGACGACGGTGCCGTCGTTGGTGTCGCCGTCGACGTCCTCGCCGGGCGCGCCGACCAGGAGGTCGGCGTAACCGTCGCGGTTCAGGTCGGCGGAGGCGAGGGAGGAGCCGAAGGCGTCGTCGGTCTCGGCCGAACCGGGGACGGCCGGGGAGTTCTGCGTGATGACCTTGTACGTGGAGGACTTCAGGCCCGTGGAGCTGCCGTAGACCACGGAGACCGCGCCCGCCCGCGCCTTGCCGGCCACGGTGGCGGCGGGCGCGCCGACGGCCAGGTCGGCCCGGCCGTCGCCGTTGAAGTCGTACGGTGCCGCCGGTGTCGCCGCCTGGGCGGCCGGGGCGGACAGGGCGAGCGGCGTCAGGGACGCCGCGACCAGGACGGCGAGTCGGCGGTACCTCACTGGGCGATCACCCAGCCGAAGTCGGCGCCGCCCTTGAGGGAGACGTCGCGGGCGGTGAAGGACTTGGCGCCGGTCGTGGTCAGCCCGGTGGAGGTGCCCTTCAGGACGGTCACCGAGCCGTAGCCGTTCTCGTAGCCGGTGCCGGTGACCAGGTCGGCCTTGCCGTTCTTGTCGAGGTCGACGAGGCGGACCGAGATGCCGAAGTGGTCGCCGTCCTCGTTGCTGCCGGGCACACCGGTGGTGTTCTGCGTGTACGACTTGGCGCCGGAGCCCTTCAGGCCGGCGGCCGAGCCGAACAGGATCGTCACGGAACCCGAGTCCTCGGCGGTGCCGTTGTCCTCGCCCATGGCGCCGACCGCGACATCCGCGTAGCCGTCGCCGTTGACGTCGCCGGCGGCGATCGCCGAACCGAAGACGTCGCCGTACTCGCCCGCGCCGGGCACGCCCGCGGTGTCCTGGTGGATGACGGTCGGTTTCTGCGCCGGGTCGGGGCCGTTCTCGCCGCCGTACCAGACGGTGATCTGGCCGCCCTTGTGGCCGCCGGGCTTCTCCTTCCCGGGGTCGGAGTAGTCGCCGAGGACGAGGTCGCCGCGGCCGTCGCCGTTGATGTCGGCGATCGCGCCCTTCTCACCGTCGGCCTGGGGCAGTTCGAGCATGGCGTAGTCCGACTCGGGGTGCTCCACGTTCCCCGGGTCGTGCCGGAAGTAGTGGATCTGGCCGCCCGAGTCGCCGTCGACGAGGAACGGGTAGACCCGCTCGGCCTTCTTGTCGCCGTCGAGGTCGCCCGCGAACACCTCGTACGTGGAGCCGAGTTCGCCGACGCGCTGCCGGCTCAGCGGGGTGCCGGTGCGGGTGAAGGGGCCGCGGTACAGCTGGGTGGTGCTCTGGCCGGTGACCGTGACGTCCGTCTTGCCGTCGCCGTCGAAGTCGCCGGTGGCGACGCCGGAGGAGTAGCCGCCCCACTCGCTCAGCCCGCCGGGCTGCGGCAGGGCCGAACCGCCGGTCAGGCCCTTCGGACCGCCCCAGATGACGGTGGCCGTGCCGACGCCGTCGCGGTCGCCGACGCTCTCGAACTGGGCGCCGACGACCAGATCCGCGTAGCGGTCGCCGTTGAGGTCGCCGGCGGCGAGGCTGCTGCCGAAGCGGTCGTCGGACTCGGCGGTGCCGGGGACGCCGGTGGAGTTCTGGGTGATCACGGTCTTCTTGGCCGTCGAGACACCCGAGGACGAGCCGTACAGGACGACGACGGCGCCGGCGCCCTGTACGGAGCCGACGTCGGCGCTCATCGCGCCGATGGCGACGTCGCGGTAGCCGTCGCCGTTGAAGTCCCAGGCGAGACCGGAGGGCGCGGCGGCGGCCGGGCCGGCGGGCAGGGCGGTGAGCAGGCCGGTGGTGAGGGTGGCGGCGAGCAGGAGTGTTCGCTTGCGCAAGTTCGGGGCTCCAGTCGGGGAACCGGCCCGGGTGAGTACGGGCATCCACGGTCGACAGGGTGCGGTCCGCCTCGTGGTCGCCGGTGAGCCGATGGGCTGACGGGACGCTTGTGGCGGTCGGCGATCATGAGACCGCCGTGACCCGTTGAAGGTTGTACGTCAGTTCGAAACTTTTTCGCCACGGTGGTACGGGGGGCGCGATATCGCCGCGCCCCCCGTGGGGACCGGGGTCAGGACTCCGGTCGGCGGGTCAGTCGGCGAAGTTCGCGCCGAAGTACGGCGAGCCGGTCGTCGAGACGCCCGAGGCGCTCGGGGAGACGGAGCGCGCGCCGGACGTGGTGATCTTCGTGCCGCCGGAGGGCAGGTAGACCACCGATCCGTCGCCGGCGTTCTCCATGGAGCCGACGACGAGGTCGGCCTTGCCGTCGCCGGTGACGTCGTCGAGCTTGACGTCGAGGCCGAAGTAGTCGTCGGTCTCGTCGCTGCCGGGGACGCCCGCGGTGTCCTGGGCGAAGGACTGGGCGCCCGAGGAGGTGTTGATGCCGTTCGCGTCGCCGTAGAGGACGACCACCGTGCCGGTGTTCGCCGCCCTGCCGATGTTCTCGCCGGCGACGCCGATCGCGAGGTCCAGGTAGCCGTCGCCGTTGACGTCGCCGAGGTCCAGCTCGTAGCCGAAGAAGTCGTTGCCCTCGGCGGTGCCGGGCACGCTGCCGGTGTCCTGGGTGATGCCGGTGGCGCTGCCGGTCAGGGGGCCGCCGTCCGATCCGTGGGTGATCCAGACCTTGCCGCCCTTGCCGGAGTCCGGCACCGGGGTGCCGTCCTCGGTGGTGGTGTTCCAGTACGCGCCGCTGACCACGTCGCCGTAGCCGTCGGCGTCGATGTCGCCGATCGCGGTGATGATGCCGGGCTTGAGCGTCTTGGCCAGTGAGGACTTCAGGCCGCTCGCGGTGCCGGGGATGAAGTAGTTGCGGTTCCAGCCCCACTCGGTGCCGGTCTCGTAGCCGTCGACCACGAGGTCGGTCTCCGGTCCGCCGTTGATGTTGCCCGCGGTCAGGTTGAGCGGGCCGCCCGCCTCGGTGCCCTGGATCGGCGGCTTGATCGTGTAGCGGCCGCCCGGGGTGCCGGAGGAGTTGAAGCCGCCCTTGAGGACGTGGATGGTCGCGGTGTTGCTGCCGACGGCCAGGTCCGCCTTGCCGTCGCCGTCGAAGTCTCCGGCGGCGAGGGTCCTGCCCCAGCGGTCGTGCGACGTGGGGGCGGGGTCGGCGACGGTGACGCCCTTGCCGGTGATGCCGGACGCCGAGCCCCACAGGATGGCGAGAGCGCCGCCGTCCTTGTCGCTGCCGACGTCCTCGTACGGGGCGGAGACGGCGAGGTCGTCGTAGCCGTCGCCGTTGAAGTCCGCGTACGCGGTGTCGGAGCTGAAGCCGTCTTCGGTCTCCGCGCTGCCGGGCGTGCCGGTGGTGTTCTGGCTGATGGTGGAGCGCTTCGCCGACGAGACGCCGGTGGAGGTGCCGTAGAGGACGACGAGCTGGCCGGCCGCCTTCTTGCCGGCGACCTGGGCACCGCCGGCGGAGAAGGCGACGTCGCCCTTGCCGTCGTTGTTGAAGTCGGCCTGCGGGACGGTCGTCGCGTCCGCGGCCGTCGCCGTCGCGGCCGAGAAGGTGAGCAGACCGCCCGTCAGCGCGGCCGCGGTGGCCGTCGCGAGGGCGAGTCGCAGGGTGTGCTGCATGCGGGTTCTCCTGCTGCATGCGGGGATGCCGGTGGGCATCCACAGCCGATGGAGTCGACCGTCCGGGCCGGCCGGCGAGGCGGGGTGGCCTCGGGGGCACCGAGCGGTCGGTGATCAAGAGACACGCGTGTGTGGGTAAAAGTTGTACGGGATTTCAGATTTTCTTCACGTGATCCGTGCGGCGGGTGCGGCGGATGTGACGGATGCCGGGCGGCGACGGAAACGGCGACGGAAACGGCGACGGAAACGGCGACGCTCCCCCGCCGGGGCGGGGGAGCGTCGCCGTGCGCCGTGGACCGCTGTCGCGGCCGGTCACTTCACCGGTTCGGGCTCCGGTTCGCTCTCGGTCTCGGCCTCGTCGACGGGGTCGGCGGGCGTTTTCACGGAGTCCAGCAGGAGCTGGGCGACGTCGACGACCTGGATGGACTCCTTCGCCTGGCCGTCGTTCTTCTTGGCGTTGACGGAGTCGGTCAGCATGACGAGGCAGAACGGGCAGGCGGTGGAGACGATGTCCGGGTTCAGGGAGAGAGCCTCGTCGACGCGCTCGTTGTTGATGCGCTTGCCGATCCGCTCCTCCATCCACATCCGCGCGCCGCCGGCGCCGCAGCAGAAGCCGCGTTCCTTGTGGCGGTGCATCTCCTCGTTGCGCAGGCCGGGGACGTTGGCGATGATCTCGCGCGGGGGCGTGTAGATCTTGTTGTGGCGGCCCAGGTAGCAGGGGTCGTGGTAGGTGATGATGCCCTCGACCGGAGTGACCGGGACCAGCTTGCCCTCGTCGACCAGGTGCTGGAGCAACTGGGTGTGGTGGATGACCTCGTAGTCGCCGCCGAGCTGCGGGTACTCGTTGCCGATGGTGTTCAGGCAGTGCGGGCAGGTGGCGACGATCTTCTTCGCCGACTTCGGCTTGCGGGACTCCTCCGTCACCTTGCCGTCGTCGTCGAGTTCCTCGCCGAACGCCGTGTTCAGGGCCATGACGTTCTCCATGCCGAGCTCCTGGAAGAGGGGCTCGTTGCCCAGGCGGCGGGCGGAGTCACCGGTGCACTTCTCGTCGCCGCCCATGATCGCGAACTTCACGCCCGCGATGTGCAGCAGCTCGGCGAAGGCCTTGGTGGTCTTCTTCGCGCGGTCCTCCAGGGCGCCGGCGCAGCCGACCCAGTACAGGTACTCGACCTCGGAGAGGTCCTCGATGTCCTTGCCGACGACCGGGATCTCGAAGTCGACCTCCTTGAGCCACTCCAGCCGCTGCTTCTTGGCCAGGCCCCAGGGGTTGCCCTTCTTCTCCAGGTTCTTCAGCATCGTGCCCGCCTCGGACGGGAACGAGGACTCGATCATCACCTGGTAGCGGCGCATGTCGACGATGTGGTCGATGTGCTCGATGTCCACCGGGCACTGCTCGACACAGGCACCGCAGGTGGTGCACGACCACAGCACGTCCGGGTCGATCACACCGTTGTCCTCGACGGTGCCGATCAGCGGGCGTTCGGCCTCGGCCAGCGCGGCGGCGGGGACGTCCTTCAGCTGCTCCTCGGAGGCCTTCTCCTCGCCCTCCATGGTCTTGCCGCCGCCGGCCAGCAGGTAGGGGGCCTTGGCGTGCGCGTGGTCGCGCAGCGACATGATGAGCAGCTTCGGGGAGAGCGGCTTGCCGGTGTTCCACGCCGGGCACTGCGACTGGCAGCGGCCGCACTCGGTGCAGGTGGAGAAGTCCAGCAGGCCCTTCCAGGAGAACTGCTCGACCTGCGAGACACCGAAGACGTCGTCGTCGCCCGGGTCCTCGAAGTCGATCGGCCGGCCGCCGGAGGTCATCGGCTGCAGCGCGCCGAGGGCCGTCCCGCCGGTGGCGTCGCGCTTGAACCAGATGTTCGGGAACGCCAGGAACCGGTGCCAGGCCACACCCATGTTGGTGTTCAGCGACACCACGATCATCCAGACGAACGACGTCCCGACCTTGATCATCGCGACCAGGTAGACCAGGTTCTGCAGCGTCGTCACGCTCAGGCCCTTGAACGCCAGCACCAGGGGGTACGAGGCGAAGTACCCGGCCTCGTAGTGCTCCACGTGGTGCAGCGCGCCCTCCAGGCCGCGCAGCACGTAGATCGCCAGACCGATGGTGAGGATGACGTACTCGACGAAGTACGCCTGGCCCGCCTTGGAACCGGCGAACCGCGACTTGCGGCCGGCCCGCGAGGGCAGGCTCAGCAGGCGGATCACGATCAGTACGGCGATGCCCAGGATCGTCATCGCGCCGATGAACTCGATGTACATCTCGAACGGCAGGAAGCCGCCGATCACGGGCAGCACCCAGTCGGCCTGGAAGAGCTGGCCGAACGCCTGGACGAGGGTCGGCGGCAGCGTCAGGAAGCCGATCGCCACGAACCAGTGGGCGAAGCCCACGACGCCCCAGCGGTTCATCCGGGTATGGCCGAGGAACTCCCTGACCAGCGTCACACTGCGCTGGTAGGGGTTGTCGGTCCGGGTGCCGGCCGGGACGGGCTGACCCAGTTTGAAGAACCGGACGAACTGGCCGACGGCGCGTGCGAGCAGCGCGACGCCGACCACGGTGAGGACCAGCGACACGATGATCGCGGCGAGTTGCATTTGGGGGCTCCTCGGGCCTGCGAGGGGGTGATTCGTAATTACTAAGCGGTAACTTATGCAGTCCGTCTGAGACTACCCACTTCCTCAGCCGCACTGTAGCCAGGGGGCCGGTGATCTGCGTCGCTGAGGCATGCCTGACCGCAGGGGGGCGCGGCGCGCCGAGCTGATCTCAGTATTCATCACAAATCGTTACATTCCGCTTAGCTTGGGGTGTGCTCTACGGGATTGCCGCCGCCGTCGCGGCCCTTCTCCTCACCTCCGTGCTCGCGGCTCTGCTTCGCGTGCCCGCGGTGAGGCTCGGTCTGCACGACCGGCGGCGGCGCCGTCGTCCGGTGCCGCTGCTCGGCGGGGTGGCGGTGGTCGTGGTGACGCTCGGCGTGGCGGGCGTGGGCAAGTGGACGGGTGTGGCGCCGCTGGGCACGCGGGCCGACGGCCTGCTGATCGCGGGCGCCGGCGTCGCCGCGGTGGGCCTGCTGGCGGACGTCTGGCGGCTGCGGGTGCGGGTGCTGTTCGGCGGTACGGCGGTTGCGGCGGCCTGCGTGGTGCCGTACGAGGAGACCGGGCCGCTGGTCGGGCTGCTCGCCGTGGCGTGGATCGCCGCCGTCGCCGTCGCCTTCCGGGCGCTCGACCACGCGGACGCGCTCGCCGGCACGGTCGGGGTGGTGACCGCCTTCGGGGTGGGCGCGTGCGCGACGGCCGAGATGATGGACGGGCTCGCGGCCCTGCTCAGCGTGCTGGCCGCCGCCCTGACCGGGTTCCTGATGCAGAACCGGCATCCGGCGAAGATCGCGCTCGGCGCGTGCGGATCGCTGTTCACCGGGTTCCTGCTGGCCGCGGCGGCGGTGCTGACCCGGGCCGGGCACGAGCCGCTGGCCTCGGCGGGGGTGCTGTTCGCGTTCAGCGCGGTGGCGAGCGCCGACGTGGTGCTGGTGCTCGTCGCGCGGCGGCTGGCCGGGCGGCCGGTGGCGCGCGGCGGACCGGACCACCTGGCCCACCGGTTGCAGCGGCTGGGGCTCAGTCCGCAGGGCGCCGCGCTGCTGCTGGGCGTCTCGGCCTTCGGCGCGGTGCTCACGGGGGTGCTCATGCACGCCGGGTGGGCCGGGGAGAGCGCCGTGCTCTGGGTGGCGGGCGGCGCGCTGGTCGTCGTGTGCGGGCTGCTGCCCGTGCGGACCGCCAGGGCGGGCGTAGCGACCGGGGTGACCGGGGTGACCGGAACCACCGGGGTGACCGGAACCACCGGGATCACCGGGACGACCGGGATCGCCGGAACAACCGGGATCACCGGAACCACCGGGATCACCGGAACAACCGGAAGAGTGAAGGCAACCACCGCCACGTCCACGGCGTCTGTGCAGGTCACAGGGCAGTTGCGTGTAAGGAACGGATAAGACTTGAGTCGGTCCGACTCAGGTCTGTTGACCCCACGGGGGCCGTCGTGCACACTTGAGTCCGTTCCACTCAAGTCAGCTGGAGGATCAACCATGGCACGTGCGGTCGGCATCGACCTGGGCACGACTAACTCCGTCGTCAGCGTTCTGGAGGGCGGCGAGCCCACCGTCATCACCAACGCCGAGGGCGCCAGGACCACGCCGTCCGTCGTCGCCTTCGCCAAGAACGGCGAGGTGCTCGTCGGCGAGGTGGCCAAGCGTCAGGCCGTGACCAACGTCGACAGGACCATCCGGTCGGTCAAGCGCCACATGGGCACCGACTGGAAGATCGAACTCGACGGCAAGCCGTTCAACCCGCAGCAGATCAGCGCCTTCGTGCTGCAGAAGCTGAAGCGGGACGCCGAGGCCTACCTGGGCGAGAAGGTGACCGACGCGGTCATCACCGTCCCGGCGTACTTCAACGACGCCGAGCGTCAGGCCACCAAGGAGGCCGGCGAGATCGCCGGTCTGAACGTGCTGCGCATCGTCAACGAGCCGACGGCCGCCGCCCTGGCGTACGGCCTCGACAAGGACGACCAGACGATCCTCGTCTTCGACCTCGGTGGCGGCACCTTCGACGTCTCGCTGCTGGAGATCGGCGACGGCGTCGTCGAGGTGAAGGCCACCAACGGCGACAACCACCTCGGTGGTGACGACTGGGACCAGCGTGTCGTCGACTACCTGGTCAAGCAGTTCCAGTCCGGTCACGGCGTGGACCTGTCCCGCGACAAGATGGCGCTGCAGCGTCTGCGCGAGGCCGCCGAGAAGGCGAAGATCGAGCTGTCCTCGTCCACCGAGACCTCGATCAACCTCCCCTACATCACCGCTTCCGCCGAGGGGCCGCTGCACCTCGACGAGAAGCTGACCCGCGCCCAGTTCCAGCAGCTGACCGCGGACCTGCTGGAGCGCTGCAAGACGCCGTTCCACAACGTCATCAAGGACGCGGGCATCCAGCTCAGCGAGATCGACCACGTCGTCCTCGTCGGTGGCTCCACCCGTATGCCGGCCGTCGCCGAGCTGGTCAGGGAGCTGACCGGCGGCAAGGACGCCAACAAGGGCGTGAACCCGGACGAGGTCGTCGCCATCGGCGCCGCGCTCCAGGCCGGTGTCCTCAAGGGCGAGGTCAAGGACGTCCTGCTGCTCGACGTCACCCCGCTGTCCCTCGGTATCGAGACCAAGGGCGGCATCATGACCAAGCTGATCGAGCGCAACACGACCATCCCGACCAAGCGCTCCGAGATCTTCACCACGGCCGAGGACAACCAGCCGTCGGTGCAGATCCAGGTCTACCAGGGCGAGCGCGAGATCGCGGCGTACAACAAGAAGCTCGGCATGTTCGAGCTGACCGGTCTGCCCCCGGCGCCGCGCGGCGTCCCGCAGATCGAGGTCGCCTTCGACATCGACGCCAACGGCATCATGCACGTCACGGCGAAGGACCTCGGCACCGGCAAGGAGCAGAAGATGACCGTCACCGGCGGCTCCTCGCTGCCGAAGGACGAGGTCGACCGCATGCGCCAGGAGGCCGAGCAGTACGCGGAGGAGGACCACCGTCGCCGCGAGGCCGCCGAGGTCCGCAACCAGGGCGAGCAGCTGGTCTACCAGACGGAGAAGTTCCTCAAGGACAACGAGGACAAGGTCCCCGGCGAGATCAAGACCGAGGTCGAGGCCGCCCTCGCCGAGCTGAAGGAGAAGCTCAAGGGCGAGGACACCGCCGAGATCCGCACCGCCACGGAGAAGGTCGCGGCGGTCTCGCAGAAGCTCGGCCAGGCGATGTACGCCGACGCCCAGGCCGCGCAGGCCGCGGGCGGCGAGGCCCCCGGCGCCGGTGCCGGCGCCAAGGCCGACGACGACGTCGTCGACGCCGAGATCGTGGACGACGAGCGCAAGGACGGTGCCGCGTGACGGAGGAGACCCCGGGTTTCGAAGAGAAGCCCGACGTCCCCTCCGGCGCCACTCCTGAAGACGCCGAGCCGAAGGCCGCCACCCCCTCCCCGGAGGAGGGGGCGGCCCCGGCCGGGGACGCGAGCCAGACAGCGGGTCTGGTGGCCCAGCTGGACCAGGTGCGCACCGCGCTCAACGAGCGCACCGCGGACCTCCAGCGGCTCCAGGCCGAATTCCAGAACTACCGCCGCCGGGTGGAGCGGGACCGGATCACCGTCAAGGAGATCGCCGTCGCGAACCTCCTGACGGAACTCCTGCCCGTGCTCGACGACATCGGACGCGCGCGGGAGCACGGCGAGCTGGTCGGCGGGTTCAAGTCCGTCGCCGAGTCGCTGGAGACCGTGGCGGCCAAGATGGGCCTTCAGCAGTTCGGCAAGGAGGGCGAGCCCTTCGACCCGACGATCCACGAGGCCCTGATGCACAGCTACGCACCGGACGTCACCGAGACGACCTGCGTCGCGATCCTCCAGCCGGGGTATCGCATCGGCGAGCGCACCATCCGTCCCGCACGGGTGGCCGTCGCCGAGCCCCAGCCGGGCGCGCAGACGGTCAAGCCGGCGGAGGAGACCACCCAGTCCGCCGACGCCGACGACAAGGAGAACGGTGGCCCGGACGAGGGCTGACGTTGAACTGACGACGCAGACGAGAGAGGAGGGACGTCGAGGATGAGCACCAAGGACTTCATCGAGAAGGACTACTACAAGGTCCTCGGCGTCCCCAAGGACGCCACCGAGGCCGAGATCAAGAAGGCGTACCGGAAGCTCGCACGCGAGAACCACCCGGACGCCAACAAGGGAAACGTCAAGGCCGAGGAGCGCTTCAAGGAGATCTCCGAGGCGAACGACGTCCTCGGCGACCCCAAGAAGCGCAAGGAGTACGACGAGGCCCGCGCCCTGTTCGGCAACGGCGGCTTCCGTCCGGGCCCCGGCGCGGGCGGCGGATCGTTCAACTTCGACCTGGGCGACCTCTTCGGAGGCGGCGCCCAGGGCCAGGGAGCGGGCGGCGGCTTCGGCGGCGGTCTCGGTGACGTCTTCGGGGGCCTGTTCAACCGGGGCGGCACGACCGGCGGCCGGACGCACCCGCGCCGCGGGCAGGACATCGAGTCCGAGGTCACGCTCAGCTTCACCGAGGCGATCGAGGGCGCGACGGTCCCGCTGCGGATGTCGTCCCAGTCGCCGTGCAAGGCCTGCTCGGGCACCGGCGACGCCAACGGCACCCCGCGTGTGTGCCCGACGTGCGTCGGCACCGGCCAGGTGGCGCGCGGCTCGGGCGGCGGCTTCTCGCTGACCGATCCGTGCCCGGACTGCAAGGGCCGCGGCCTGATCGCCGAGAACCCCTGCGAGGTCTGCAAGGGCTCGGGTCGCGCCAAGTCGTCCCGCACCATGCAGGTCCGCATTCCGGCCGGGGTGTCGGACGGCCAGCGGATCCGGCTGCGCGGCAAGGGCGCACCGGGCGAGCGGGGCGGCCCGGCGGGCGACCTGTACGTCGTGGTGCATGTCGACGCGCACCCCGTGTTCGGCCGCAAGGGCGACAACCTGACCGTGACGGTGCCGGTGACGTTCACCGAGGCGGCACTGGGCGGCGAGGTCCGCGTGCCCACCCTGGGCGGGCCCGCGGTCACCCTGAAGCTGCCGGCGGGCACACCCAACGGACGCACCATGCGCGCCCGCGGCAAGGGCGCCGTCCGCAAGGACGGCACGCGCGGCGACCTCCTGGTCACCGTCGAGGTGAGTGTCCCGAAGGACCTGACGGGGAAGGCTCGTGACGCACTGGAGGCGTATCGCGCGGCGACCTCGGACGAGGACCCGCGGGCGGAGCTGTTCGAGGCAGCGAAGGGAGCATGAGTCAGATGGACGGCCGACGACGCAACCCTTATGAACTGACCGAGGAAACCCCGGTCTACGTCATCTCGGTGGCGGCTCAGCTGTCCGGCCTGCACCCGCAGACACTGCGCCAGTACGACCGGCTGGGCCTGGTGTCTCCGGACCGCACGGCCGGCCGGGGCCGCCGCTACTCGGCCCGCGACATCGAGCTGCTCCGGCAGGTGCAGCAGTTGTCGCAGGACGAGGGCATCAACCTCGCGGGCATCAAGCGCATCATCGAACTGGAGAACCAGGTCGCGGCGCTCCAGTCCCGGGTGGCCGAACTCCAGGCGGCCCTGGACGGCGCCGCGTCGGCGATGCAGCAGCGGGAGGCCGCCGTGCACGCCTCCTACCGGCGCGACCTGGTGCCGTACCAGGAGGTCCAGCAGACCAGCGCGTTGGTGGTGTGGCGTCCGAAGCGGCAGCAGCCCTCGGACTGACGCACAGGAACGACGAAGGGGCCGGGAGGGCAGACCTCCCGGCCCCTTCGCGCTGTGCGGTGGGGCGTCAGCGGGCGACCATGACCTCGACGGAGGCCTCCTGCCCCGTGCGCCCGTAGGCGTCCACGGCCCGCACGGCGACCGCGCAGGGGCCGGTGGCCGACGGAATCCAGGAGATGGTGTCCGTCGTGGTCAGCCGGGGAGGCCCGCTGGACCCGCAGGCGCCGGAGATCTCCCACAAGTAGCCCTTGAGCAGCCGCTGCTCGTCGCCGGCGCCCGGCTCGACGCCGACACTGATCGGGAACCGTGTGCCGCCCTGCGAGTTCACCGTCAGACGCGGTGCGGCGGGCCCGGCCGCGGTGGCCGGGGTGAGCCGGTCCACGGTGGCGGCCGCCGAAGGCACCGACTCCGCACCCGCGCCGTCCACGGTGGCGACGTAGTAGTACGCCTTGCCCCGCGGGGCGGACGTGTCCTCGTAGGAGCCCGCCGCCGAACCGGTGTCGCCGATGGCGTTCCAGGCGCCGTTGGGGTCGGTGCGCCGGTAGACGCGGTACCCGCCGATGTCGCCCTCGGCCGGGGCCCAGGTGAGGCGCGTGTGGGCGTCGGCGGGGGTGCCCTGGACGCCTGTGGGTGCCGGGGCACCGGAGGGCACGGGCCGGGTGGCGGTCACGACGGAGGCCGGGGAGACGTTCCGGGCGCCGTCGACGGCCAGCACCGTGTAGCGGTACTCGGTTCCCGCCTCGGCGACGACGTCCGTCCACGACGTGCCGAACACCGTGGCGGGCCCGTCCGGATCCTGCTGCCCCGCCGGCGCCGCCCACACCTCGTAGTGATGGACGTCGGACGACGGGGAAGCCTCCCAGGTGAGCGCGTTGCCCGCGGTCGTGCCCACCGACGACAGCTCGCCGAGCGGTTCGGGCGCCGTGCGGTCCGTGGTGGTGACCGGGAGCGTGGCCGTGCCCGCCGACTCGTGGCCGGCCTTGTCGACGGCGCGCACCGTGTACTCGTACGCCGCGCCGGTCACCGGGAGGGTTGCGTCGGTGTACGACGTCGACGTCGTCGTGGTCAACCGGGTGCCCGGGGACGAGCCGCCCTTGGCCCTGCGGTAGACGCGGTACCCGGCGAGGTCCATCTCCTTGTTCTTGGCCCAGGTCAGCTTTGCCTTGCCGGTGGCCTGGTCGTATGTGACGGCCGCGCCCGTCGGAACCAGCGGT
Source organism: Streptomyces cadmiisoli (assembly GCF_003261055.1). Classification (NCBI taxonomy): domain Bacteria; kingdom Bacillati; phylum Actinomycetota; class Actinomycetes; order Kitasatosporales; family Streptomycetaceae; genus Streptomyces; species Streptomyces cadmiisoli. The sequence continues at coordinate 4,421,800 of NZ_CP030073.1, read as the reverse complement.
GCGACCTTGTCCACCGAGGCCGAAGTACGGGGTGCGTAGGTGAACTTGACATTGGCGCGGCCCGTGACGTTGACGAAGTCGACGCGCAGAGCGTGTTTGCCCTTGGGAATCGTGACGTTGACCGTCTTGGAGACCGTCGACGACACGTTCTTCCACAGGTCGATCCTGGGCTTGCCGTCCAGATAGACGCGCACGCCGTCCTGGGCCGAGGCGGTGAAGGTGAACGGTCCGCCCGAGCCGAAGTCGCGGGTGACGGTCCACCGGACGCCGAACTTGTCCTTCGGCAGCCCCGAGGCGGGTGCGCCGGTGCCCCAGTTCTGGTCGACGGCGCTGTCGCAGTCCGTCTTCTTCGGAGTACCCGAGAACGAGGTGTTCGCGTAGAACTGCCGCTTGAACACGGGGGAGGTGCACGTGGTCGCGGCGGACGCGGGCGCGGCGGCGGCGGTGAGCAGGCCGCCCGCGGTGGCGAGCACGACCGCGGTGGCTGCCGCGGAGGTCGTGCGTCTGGCTGGGTTCATTCGGTCCTCTGGTCGAATCACGAGGGCTGGGGCAGCCCTCGTGATCACGACTCGTGAGGAAAGGGATTGGTTGTGCGGTTCCCGGTCGACACCCCAACTTCCCTTGCGAGGAGGGGTTGTGAAGGCTGTCAGGACGGGATTTCGCGGTGTGTTCACACCCTAAGCGGAACGTGATGTTGCCATCTCGTTAAGTGATTCCGCTTGACGCTGGGGTGCGTCGCCGCGTTGGCTTTTCAGTCATCCGGGTCGCAGCGTCGCGGCCACGTCCGGAAGGCAGCAGAAGTGAGCTCCCCCATGCGTCGTCGTATCGCCATATCCGTGGTCGCATCGTCGTTGACCCTGTCGCTGGCCGGCTGCGGTGTGCTCAACGCGACGAGTGACGGCGGTGACGCGAGTCCGACGAAGGGCAACGACATCACCGTCGGGCTGCTGCTGCCGGAGACGGCCAACACCCGCTACGACAAGTTCGACTACCCCATCATCAAGGAGCGGGTCGCCTCGCTCACGAAGAACCGGGGCAAGGTCGAGTACGCCAACGCCGACGCCTCCGCGGAGCAGCAGGCGGTCCAGTTGCAGCGGATGATCGACAACCAGGTCGACGTCATCCTGCTCGACGCGGTCGACTCGCACGCGATCGCCGAGGGTGTGGAGAAGGCCAAGGAGGCGGGGATTCCGGTCATCGCCTACGACCGGCTGGCCGAAGGCCCCATCGACGCGTACATCTCCTTCGACAACGAGCTGGTCGGCGAGGTGCAGGGCCGCTCCGTCCTCCAGGCGCTCGGCAGTGACGTCGACTCCTCCGACAAGATCGTCATGATGAACGGCTCGCCCACCGACCCCAACGCCAAGCAGTTCAAGCAGGGCGCGATGTCGGAGCTGAGCGGCAAGGTGAACATCGCCCAGTCCTTCGACACCAAGGACTGGAAGCCGGAGAACGCCAAGGCCAACATGGCGCAGGCCATCGAGGTGATCGGCAAGGACGACATCGCCGCCGTCTACGCCGCCAACGACGGTATGGCCGGTGGTGTCATCGAGGCCCTGGAGGCCGTCGGCATCACCGAACTGCCGCCCATCACCGGTCAGGACGCGGAGCTCGTGGCGGTGCAGCGGATCCTCACCGGCGAGCAGTACATGAGCGTCTACAAGTCCTACCCGCAGGAGGCCGAGGCCGCCGCGGAGATGGCGGTGGCCAAGGTCCAGGGCAAGAACATCCAGTTCGACGCCCTCACCCGCGACAAGGTCGACAGCCCCACCCACAAGGGCATCCCGGCCCAGCTGGTGACGGTGACCGCGCTGACCGAGGACAACATCAAGGACACCGTTGTCGCGGACGGGATCTACAAGCTCTCCGAGATCTGCACGGCCGACTACAAGGCGGCGTGCGAGGCGGCCGGGCTCAAGTAGCCGCACGCGAAGGGGCAGCCGTTCCGCCGCCCTGTCGTCGACTTCGTCGCGGCAGGCGGTTTCCGGCCAGCCCGCGCCGTGTTCGGACGCGGGCCGGTGAGGTCTCCCGCAGGGCTGGGCCGCGCGGGTGCGTCCGCGTCCGCGTGCGGGCTGTCCGTGGGCGCCAGCCGTCCTGGGTGCGGGCCGTCCGCAGCCGCCGTGGCGGTCCGGGGCGGGCAGTCACCTTCGGGGGTCGGCCGTATGTCCCCCGCGCAGGGCCCGTGAGCGCTGTCTCCGGCATCGTGGCCGCCCGCTGAACCCCAGCCGACCCTTCCGGGGCCCGCAGCGCCCGTACGCGTCGGCCACGGCCGCCCGCTCCGGGCCGTACGGCTGCCACGCCGTCGCGACGGGACAGGACGCGCTCGGGCGCGTACCGCGTGTGACGGGGCGTCGGCTGCAAATTTCCGGTCGGTCGCGCCGTCGGCTTGTTGCGATGTGCCCGACGGCGGGGGGAGCGAAAACCCGCAAACCAGGGGATCACCCGGGCCATGGCGCAAGGAGCCGTGTTGCGGAGCAGGTCCGGTCCGCGCATAGTTGCGCTGCGGAAGACGCTGGAACCGGGGGTGGGATGAACCATGGCCGGGCCCGGGACGGACGAGCACCCACATGGTGCTGACCGACTGTGCGAGGCCGGGGATCGTGTGTATTCCCGGGCCGTGCGCCGGGGAAGAGTGGCGCGCAGGGACGCCGAGACGGTGCCCTGTCTGCTGGAGCTCGCCCTGCTCCACCCCGACCCCGACGACATGGACTGGCTGGTGCCGACCTCGCCGCAGGAGGTCATGACCCGGCTGCTGCGCGGGGTGTACGACGAGGTCAGCGAAAGCCAGCGGCGGATGGGATCCGCGGTCGCCGCCTTCGAGTGGTACGCGGGCCTCGGCGGACGCACCTCCACGGTCGGCGCCGGAGAGGGCACCGCGCTCCGCGTCCTGGACGGCCCGTCACGTATCCAGGCGGCGCTGGACGAGGCGACCGAGGCGTGCACGACCGAGGTGCTGACCGTCCAGCCCGGCGGGATCCGGCGTGAACACGAACTCTCCGAGGGCCTGCACCGCGCGCTGGCGCTGCGCGGCCGCGGCGTGCGCATGCGCGACCTGTACAACCATGTGGCCCGGCACGGGCAGGGCCTGCTGAACTACCTCGACCTGATGGGCGACGCGGTGGAGGCCCGCACCCTGGACGAGGTGATCGACCGGCTGATCCTCTTCGACCGCACGGTCGCCTTCGTGCCGGCCAACGCCGACCGCACGATGGCGCTCGAACTGCGCCACCCGGCGCTGGTCGAGTACCTGGTGACCGTCTTCGACCGGCTGTGGCGGCTGGCGATCCCGCTGACCGCGCCCCTGCCCGACACCGGCATCGAGGGCATCTCCCACCGGGAGCAGTCGATCGCCGCACTGCTCGCGGAGGGCCACCAGGACGCCGTGATCGCGGAACGGCTGGGCATCAGCGTCCGCACCTGCCGGGCGCACATCGCCCGGCTGTCGGAGACGCTCGGTGCGGCGAGCCGGACCCAGTTGGGGGTGCGGATCGCGCAGGTTGGCCTGGAGGGGCCGCCGCGGCCGCTGGATCCGGTGGAGGCCGTGATCAGCCTCCCCGACCAGGCCTGACCGTCCCGACCGTCCTGTCCGCTCGTACCGCCCAGTCCGACCCGGGCCGGTCCGTGCCGCCCTGATCCGGTGTCACTCATGAGTCCGCGTCCGGGCGGTGCGGCGGGCCGGTCAGGGTTCCTGCTTCAGGATGCCCGACTGGGCGATCAGATAGCCGAGCTGCGCCCGGCTGCCGCTGCCGAGAGCGGTGGCCAACTTCGCTATGTGCGCCCGGCAGGTGCGTACGTTCATGCCCAGACGGCGCGCGATCGCCTCGTCCACATGGCCCTCCACCAGCAGCTTCGCTATCGAGTGCTGGATGTCCGTGATGCCGTCGGGGGCGGTCTCGTAGGGGGCGCCGGTGCTCAGCGGGACCGCGCGGTTCCACATGAACTCGAAGACCTTGATCAGGTAGCGGACGAGGCCGGCGTGGCGCAGCTCCAGGGCGACCTGGCGGTCGTCGCGGGTGGGGATGAAGGCCACCGTCTCGTCGCAGATGATCAGCCGCTCCACGAGTTCGTCGATGGTGCGGTACTCCACCTTGCCGTCGGAGAACTGAGCGACGTAGGCGAGCGTTTCGGGGCTGTGCCGGGCCGTGTGCTGATAGAGGGTCCGGATACGGACACCGCGGTCGGTGAGGGGCTTGTCGCGCTCCAGGGCCTGTACGAGGGTGTGCTCCAGCCGGCGCCCGCTGGGCTGGACCGTCAGCATCTCCGACTGGCACTGCGCGGTGGCCAGGTCGAGGGCGGCGTTGATCCGGTCGAAGCCCTCCAGCACCGTGATGGAGTGCGTGGGCGTCGTCGCCCTGGCGCTGAGTGCCAGGAAGGGCTCGAAGACGTCGGCGAGTTCGATCGACACCCGCCTGCGCTCCGCGATCTCGCGTTCGAGGGGGTGGAGCCGCTGTGCCAGCGCCACCGCCGGCGGGACCGGGCGCAGCCAGTCGGCGTCGTCCGGATCGGGGTGGAGCAGGGCGAACTCCATCAGGCAGGGCGCCGCTTCCGCATCCGCCCGGGAGACGCGTCCCGCGCGCAGGGCGTGGGCGTAAATGCGGCCACCATCCTCACACAGTTCGGTCACCGCATGGGGATGTATCTGCTTAGTCCCATTTGTTGCCAAATCTCCACCCCCCAGGGTCCTGAACATGCAGGAACATGATGCATCGATTGTGTGGCCACTACGTGCCCGAATGAGCCATCGTCTTATCCGACGGGGGAAGAGGGGACCTTCAAGTGAGGACGAAGCCGACTATGCGCAAGAGAACGCTTCGCTCGGTGCTTGTCGCCGCCTTCTCCGCCGTGGTGGCCTTCGGTGCACTGAGTGGCCTCTCCGGTGCGAAGAGCGACGCTTGGGCGGACAGCAGCTGGGGCTCGGTGCGGGCATCCGCCGGCATCGTTCCGGACAGTAGTTGGGGACCGACGTCTCCCATGACTGCCGATGACAGCAGTTGGGGTTGACGATGACGACTCCACCCGACGACCGCTCCTTCCGGCGAGAAATGGCCACCGCGTACCGCTCTGGCTGGCACTTCATCGACCTGGTCACCGCCATCCCCCACAACGGTGACTCGCTCATGGTGACAGTGTTCGGCGAGCCGGTCGTGGTGACCCGCGACGAGGACGACGACGTACGGGCGTACCGGTGTCTGCGGCGGCCTCGGGGGGCGCCGCAGCCCGTTCGATGTGCCATCCGGTACGGAATGATTTTTGTGAACCTGGACCAGCGCGACCACACGCTGGCGGAGCCGGAGCCTTCCGACCCCATGACCATTTCGGCCACCCCCCGCAGTGCCTGACGCGATTCCCCCGTCGTAACAGATCGCTCAGGTGCTTCCCCCCGCAGCGGCGTCACCGTGACCTGAACACGGTGACGCCGCTGCAGTTTTACGGGACATGTGGAGACATCGTCCCCGCGCCGCATGGCTGAATTCAGCCCCTTCCCAGCGCCCGCGTCAGCTCGATCTCGATCACCACGCGGGACGGGTTCGGCGCCGGTGTCCGCTCGTAGCGCTCCGCGTAGCGCCGTTCCGCCTCCGCGACCCGCTCCCGTTCGGTGCGGACGAAGGCCCTGCCCTCCAGCGTCGCCCAGCGCTTCCCGGCCACCTGGCACACGGCGACCGGTGCCCCCGCGGGCCCCGCCGTCAGCAGGTGCCGCACCTTCGCGCTCGACTTGTTCGTGATCACCCGAGCCAGCCGGGCGGCGGGATCGTATGTCACCCCGACGGGAACCACGTGCGGTGTCCCGTCCGGGCGCAGGGTCGTCAGCGTGCACAGATGCCGCTCCCGCCAGAAGGTGAGGTACGACGGGTCCGGATCGCCCGGATCCACGGAGTAAGTGGTGGACATGTGCCGGAACCTAGTCGCTCGGCTCTCCCACCGCCATCCTTGAGTGGAATAGACTCAACTTTGTGTACGTTGCCTGAGTCAGTCCACCGTCGGCACGGGAGACGGGACACACACAGGCTCACGCAAGGAGGAGAACGGATACGTGGACGCCGAGCTGACCAACCGGAGCCGGGACGCGATCAACGCCGCCGGCAGCCGTGCCGTGACCGAGGGGCACGCCGACCTCACCCCGGCTCACCTGCTGCTTTCTCTGCTCCAGGGGCAAGGCCGAGGGCAGGACACCGCGAACATCACCGACCTGCTGGCGGCCGTCGACGCCGATCAGGCCGCGGTGCGGGCCGGCGCCGAGAAGGCCCTCGCCCAGCTGCCCAGCGTGACCGGGTCCACGGTCGCGCCGCCGCAGCCCAACCGCGACATGCTCGCCGTCATCGCCGACGCCCAGTCGCGGGCCGCCGACCTCGGCGACGAGTACGTCTCCACCGAACACCTTCTTATCGGCATCGCCGCCAAGGGCGGCCAGGCCGGGGACGTCCTGACCCGGCACGGCGCCGACGCCAAGCGGCTGATGGAGGCGTTCCGCAAGGCGCGCGGCGGACGCCGGGTGACCACCGCCGACCCCGAGGGGCAGTACAAGGCCCTGGAGAAGTTCGGCACCGACTTCACCGCCGCCGCACGCGAGGGCAAGCTCGACCCGGTCATCGGGCGGGACCAGGAGATCCGGCGCGTCGTGCAGGTGCTCAGCCGGCGCACCAAGAACAACCCCGTCCTCATCGGCGAGCCCGGCGTCGGCAAGACCGCCGTCGTCGAAGGGCTCGCCCAGCGGATCGTCAAGGGCGACGTCCCCGAGTCCCTGCGCAACAAGCGGCTCGTCGCGCTCGACCTCGGCGCCATGGTCGCCGGAGCCAAGTACCGCGGTGAGTTCGAGGAGCGGCTGAAGACCGTGCTCGCCGAGATCAAGGACTCCGACGGGCAGATCATCACCTTCATCGACGAGCTGCACACCGTCGTGGGGGCGGGCGCCGGCGGGGACTCCGCCATGGACGCCGGCAACATGCTCAAGCCCATGCTCGCCCGCGGTGAGCTGCGCATGGTCGGCGCCACCACCCTCGACGAGTACCGCGAGCGGATCGAGAAGGACCCCGCTCTGGAGCGGCGCTTCCAGCAGGTGCTGGTCGCCGAACCGTCGGTCGAGGACACCATCGCCATCCTGCGCGGGCTCAAGGGCCGCTACGAGGCCCACCACAAGGTGCAGATCGCGGACAGCGCGCTGGTCGCCGCCGCGACCCTGTCCGACCGGTACATCACCTCCCGCTTCCTCCCCGACAAGGCCATCGACCTGGTCGACGAGGCGGCCTCCCGGCTGCGGATGGAGATCGACTCCTCGCCGGTCGAGATCGACGAACTCCAGCGCGCCGTCGACCGGCTCAAGATGGAGGAGCTGGCCCTCAGCAAGGAGACCGACGCGGCCTCCCGCGATCGGCTGGACAAGCTGCGCCGCGACCTCGCCGACAAGGAGGAGGAACTGCGCGGCCTGACCGCCCGCTGGGAGAAGGAGAAGGAGTCCCTCAACCGGGTCGGCGCGCTCAAGGAGAAGCTCGACGATCTGCGCGGACAGGCCGAACGCGCCCAGCGCGACGGTGACTTCGACACCGCCTCCAAGCTGCTCTACGGCGAGATCCCGGCCCTCGAACGAGACCTGGAGGCCGCCTCCGAGGCCGAGGAGGAGGTCGCCCGCGACACCATGGTCAAGGAGGAGGTCGGCTCCGACGACATCGCCGACGTCGTCGCCTCCTGGACCGGCATCCCGGCCGGACGGCTGATGGAGGGGGAGACGCAGAAGCTGCTGCGCATGGAGGACGAGCTGGGCAGGCGGCTGATCGGCCAGACCGAGGCGGTCCGCGCGGTGTCCGACGCCGTACGGCGCTCACGTGCCGGGATCTCGGATCCGGACCGGCCCACCGGCTCCTTCCTCTTCCTCGGCCCGACCGGCGTCGGCAAGACCGAGCTGGCCAAGGCGCTCGCCGACTTCCTCTTCGACGACGAGCGGGCGATGGTGCGCATCGACATGTCGGAGTACGGCGAGAAGCACAGCGTGGCCCGCCTGGTCGGCGCCCCGCCCGGCTACGTCGGCTACGAGGAGGGCGGCCAGCTCACCGAGGCGGTGCGCAGGCGGCCGTACTCCGTGGTGCTGCTCGACGAGGTGGAGAAGGCCCACCCGGAGGTCTTCGACATCCTGCTCCAGGTGCTGGACGACGGCCGCCTCACCGACGGCCAGGGCCGAACGGTGGACTTCCGCAACACGATCCTGGTGCTCACCTCGAACCTGGGCAGCCAGTTCCTGGTCGACCCGATCGCGGGCGAGGAGAAGAAGGAGCAGGTCCTCGAGGTGGTCCGGGTCTCCTTCAAGCCCGAGTTCCTCAACCGCCTCGACGACCTGGTCGTCTTCTCCGCGCTGTCCAAGGACGAGCTGGGCCGGATCGCGCGGCTCCAGATCGACCGGCTGGCCAAGCGGCTCGCCGAGCGCCGGCTGTCGCTGGAGATCACCGACGACGCGCTGGCGTGGCTCGCCGACGAGGGCAACGACCCGGCCTACGGCGCCCGGCCGCTGCGCCGCCTGGTGCAGACCGCCATCGGCGACCGGCTCGCCAAGGAGATCCTGGCCGGCGAGATCAAGGACGGCGACACCGTCCGGGTGGACACCTTCGGGGACGGGCTGATCGTCGGCCCGGCCGGGCGGAAGACCCTGTAGCGGCCGCCGCCTCCCGGCGCCGCACCACCGGCGCCGGGAGGCACACCGGCCCGGCCTGCCCGCCCGACCGGGCCGGATCCCTTCCGCCGAGGGCTGACAGGCCCGGCCAGGGGTTGCCACCCCCCTCCCCGCATGGGGGAGGATGGCGGAATCCGTACGAAGGGAAATTCACGGTGACCATCGACCCGTCCTCGATTCCGAACTTCGGGGGCCAGCCCGAGCCGCAGCCCCAAGGACCGGCGGGCCCCGTCGTCCCGGATCAGGACCTTGTGAAGCAGCTCCTCGACCAGATGGAGCTGAAGTACGTCGTCGACGAAGAGGGTGACCTCGCGGCGCCGTGGGAGCAGTTCCGTACGTATTTCATGTTCCGCGGGGAGGGTGACCAGCAGGTCTTCTCCGTTCGGACGTTCTACGACCGCCCCCACCCGATCGATGACAAGGCGCAGCTGCTGGAGTCCATCGACGACTGGAACCGGCGGACGCTGTGGCCCAAGGTCTACAGCCACACGCACGATGACGGCACCGTCCGCCTGATCGGCGAGGCGCAGATGCTGATCGGTACCGGGGTGAACCTGGAGCACTTCGTCTCGTCGACGGTCAGCTGGGTTCGCGCGGCCATCGAGTTCGACCGCTGGCTGGTAGAGCAGCTCGGTCTGGAGAAGGAGATCGACGACGCGGAGAAGCCCGAGGACGGCGACGACGCCTAGGCGTCCACGACCGCCGATGCGGGACGGCGAGCGACGCCGGACCCGCACGGCGGGCGAAGGAGAGCCCGGTCAGGGGGCAGGACCAGTGCGGTCACGCGCCCGGACCGGGCTTCGTTCTTTCCAGGGGCTTCCCGGACGCCGAGCCGGGTCGTACGGTCCCACGTCCGTCCACAGCCTGTGGAAAACCCCGCACACCGCGCATCGGCGCCCGCGGCCCACTCGCACCCGTCCGCTGTCACCCGTGTGCCGTCAGCCCCCCGCCGTCCCCCCTCCTCCGGCGGTCAGCCGGCCGCCGCCTTCAGGCGCCGTACCGCCTCTTCCAGCACCCCCGTCTGCTTGCAGAACGTGAACCGTACGAACGGCGCACCCGCCTCGCGATGGTCGTAGAACACGGCGTTCGGGATGGCGACGACACCCGCGCGTTCCGGCAGGGCCCGGCAGAAGGCGAAGCCGTCGCTCTCGCCGAGGGGGCGGATGTCGGTGGTGACGAAGTACGTGCCGGCCGGCCGGAAGACCGTGAAACCCGCCGCCGCCAGTCCCGCCGACAGCAGGTCCCGCTTCGCCAGCAGGTCGTCCCGGAAGGCGCTGAAGTACTCGTCCGGCAGAGCGAGGGCCTCGGCCACCGCGTACTGGAACGGCCCCGACGAGACGTACGTCAGGAACTGCTTCGCCGAGCGGACCGCCGCGACCAGCGTGGGCGTGGAGGTGATCCAGCCGACCTTCCAGCCGGTGAACGAGAACGTCTTGCCGGCCGAGCCGATCGTCACCGTCCGCTCCCGCATCCCCGGGAACGTCGCGAGCGGCACGTGCTCGGCCGCATCGAAGACCAGGTGCTCGTACACCTCGTCGGTCACGACCAGCAGGTCCCGCTCGACGGCCAGCTCGGCGATCGCGGCCAGCTCGGCGCGGGTGAGGACGGTGCCCGTCGGGTTGTGCGGGGTGTTGATCAGCAGCAGCCGGGTGCGGTCGGTGACCGCGTCGCGCAGCTCGTCCAGGTCCAGCCGGAACGAGGCCTCACCCTCGACGTGCGGCCGCAGGGTGACGGGCACCCGGGTGCCGCCCGCCATGGCGATGCAGGCCGCGTAGGAGTCGTAGTACGGCTCCAGCGCGACGACCTCGTCGCCGGGCTCGACCAGCGCCAGCAGGGCCGCGGCGATCGCCTCGGTCGCGCCCGCAGTGACCAGGACCTCGGTGTCGGGGTCGTAGGACAGCCCGTAGCGCCGCAGCTGGTGCGCGGCGACCGCGCCGCGCAGCTCGGGGACGCCCGGCCCCGGCGGGTACTGGTTGCCGCGGCCGTCGCGCAGCGCCCGTACGGCCGCCTCGCGGACCTCCTCGGGGCCGTCCGTGTCGGGGAAGCCCTGGCCCAGGTTGATGGCACCGGTGCGCACGGCCAGCGCGGACATCTCCGCGAAGATCGTCGTCCCGAACTCGGCGAGGCGGCGGTTGAGGAAGGGGCGCGAGGTGGAGGTCATGGCCGTCATCCTGCGCCCAAGCTCTGGAGTTCCTCAACTCTGCTTTGGCGGCGGCGGGAGGTGGGCATCCCACGGTCACGCACCACACGAGGCGCCCACGGGGGGCCGCTTCGGGGGAATCGGAAGGAGGGTGACGCCATGGTCATCGGCATCATCCTGGCCGTGATCGCGATCGTGGTCGCGGCGTTGGTGGCGGGCGCACGCCGGAGTGCGTCGCGCACGCGGAGCGGGTCCGCGCGGGGGCGGGGCAGGAGCGGCGGCGGGAGCAGCGGCGACAGCTGGTGGTCCGGCGGCGGAGACTCGGGGTCGTCCGGCGACTCCGGGGGCGGTTCGTCCTGCGGGGGCGGCTCGTCCTGCGGAGGCGGCGGCGGTGGATGCGGCGGAGGCAGCTGACACGGGGCAGCTGAGCCCGTAGGGGGAAGTGCATCCACACAGGGGCGCCTGCCGGAAACAAGGGTTCCGGCAGGCGCCGCTGCGTTCTCCCCCGCACCTCCGTCACCACGGGGAACAGCCATGACGCGGAGGAGCGCCACACACCGCGGGCCGCGCTCCGGCGTACGCCGCCGGGGCAGAGGCGTACGCCATGGTTGAACAATTGAGCTGAGGAGCCCCCTGAGGGATGGAAACCCCACGAAGTTGGGTAAAAACGCTGTGGCGGCGCCACAGTTCATGATTCCCTCTAAATCACCACCGCAGCCCTCGGACGTCCTGTGGACACCGTTCCTGACTGGGCTGACCGGGCCGATCCCCCGGTGTCGTCCGGGGCGCGCCGGCCCCACCCGCCTTTCTTGCGTGCTAGCGGAGCCGACCCCATGCTCACGACTCTGAACACCTCCTACACCGATACGCGTGCGGCCGACCTCGCCTGGGCCCTGGGCCGTGAACCACTGCCCGCCCTCGCCACTCTCGATCTCGAACTGGGCGGAACACAGCTCCAGTTGCGACTCCTCGGGGCGTCCCACCAGGTGCTCCTGGAGGAAGGGGAGGTCGACTGCTCGGAGACGGTGGCCTGCATCCCCGGCAGCAGCACGCCCCTGCCGCTCGGCGTCGCCAAGCGCGTCGGGGACTGGGAGTACGAGTTCGCGGCACGCGTCGAGGTCCTCTCGCCGGGCTCCTTCGCGGGCCGTGCCCAGGAGTTACTGGCGCTGGTGTCCGACCACCCGCACGGCCTCGCCGGGGTCTTCCCCGGCAGTCCGCACGCCTTCACCGCCCTGCTGGCCCAGCGCCACGAGGGCCAGATCCACTGGCGCACCTGGCACGCCTACCCGCAGGACGGCCAACTCGTCGCGACCCGGACGAGGGTGGGCGTCAGGGCGCCGGCACGCAGGTTCAGCCCGTCCGGCGTCTGAGAACGCCACGACCGACCCGACCGGCGCAGCCGGGCGGAACCGACCCGACCGGCACAGCGGACACAGCCGACGCAAACCCGGAGTGCCAATACGACCGCCAGTTCCACACGTGTGGGTGACGAAGCGTGCCGTACCTGTGACGTAACGTCGCAGTCGTGATCGACCCGCACGCACCGGCCCCGCCCGGCACCCCGCCCCCGTGGCGGGCCCCTGCGCGGATCCCCGTGCGGCAGGCGACCGGACGGTTCCTGGTCCTCGCGGGCGTCTTCGTGTGCGCGGCCTGCGGACTGGTGTACGAACTCGAACTGGTCGCCCTCGCCTCGTACTTGATCGGGGACTCGGTCACCCAGGCCTCCGTCGTCCTGTCCGTGATGGTGTTCGCGATGGGCATCGGCTCCCTCGTCGCGAAACGCCTGCGCCGGCACGCGGCCGCCGCCTTCGGCGCCGTCGAGGCCACCCTCGCCCTGGTCGGCGGCGGCAGCGCGATGGCGCTCTACGCCGTGTTCGCCTGGACCGGCGACTGGGGCGGTCTGTGCGCCGACGGACCGCGCTGGCTGCTGGTCGCGTTCTCGCTCGCCATCGGCCTGCTGATCGGCGCCGAGATCCCCTTGCTGATGGAGCTGATCCAGCGCATCCGCCGGCAGGACGCGGGCGGCGCGGTGGCCGACCTGTTCGCCGCGGACTACGTCGGCGCCCTCGTGGGCGGCCTCGCCTTCCCCTTCCTGCTCCTGCCCTTCCTCGGCCAGCTGACCGGCGCGCTGCTCACCGGCGCGGTCAACGTCGTCGCCGGCGGGGTGCTCGTGCTCGGCCTGTTCCGCCGCGATCTGACCTGCCGCGCCCGCCGTCTGCTGCTGGTCGCCAACCTCGTGGTCCTCGGCCTGCTCGCCGGCGCCGCCGCCCACGTCGACGACTTCGAACGGGCCGCGCGCCAGGCCGTGTACGGCGGTGAGGTGCGCGTCGCGGTGCACACCGGCGTCCAGGAAGTCGTCCTCACCGGTGACGCGGACGGCCGCCCCCTGCACCTCTTCCTCAACGGCAGGCTCCGGATCAGCGGCCACGACGAGCGCCGCTACCACCAGGCGCTGGTGCGACCGGCGATGAAGGGCCCGCACGCGCGTGTGCTGATCCTCGGCGGCGGGGACGGCATGGCCGCCCGGGAGGTGCTGCGGCATCCCGGTGTGCGGCGGGTCGACGTCGTGGAACTCGACGCGGAGCTGCTGCGGTTGGCCGACCGGGACCCGGCCCTGTCCACCCTCAACGGGCGGGTCTACGACGACCCGCGCGTGCGGGTGACCACGGCCGACGCGTTCCGCTGGCTGCGCGAGGCGCCGGCGGCGACGTACGACGTGGTGATCTCCGATCTGCCCGATCCCGGCGGCACGGCCAGTTCGAAGCTGTACTCGCAGGAGTTCTACGGCCTCGCGAGCCGCGCCCTGGACGACGGCGGCCGTCTCGCCGTGCACGCCGGGCAGGCCGCCGCCCGCCCCCGCGCCTTCTGGACGGTCGACACGACGATCCGGGCCGCCGGCCTGCGCACCAGCCCTTACAGCGCCTCCGGCGTCCCCGACGCCGGCCACGAGTCCGCCTCCGACTGGGGATTCGTCCTGGCCGCCCCCGAATTCCCCCCGCCCGTACGTCCCGACTGGCCCGCGCCCACCCCGCGGATCACGGGGCTGCCCGCGTCGACGCTGATGCACCCGCGGTACTGACGCTCCGGCGCGCACCGGCCGCGCGTCGCGTGTGCGCGGGCACCGCGGCGGCACCGCTGCCAACACTTCAGGAGTTGCCGTCGAGCGGAGGGTAGGACCGCGCACCCGCGGGTAGGCTCCGACGACATGGAGCATGAGGTGTTCGTTCCGGTTCCCTCCGACCTGCTCGGCGCGGTGCTCGCGGATCCCGCGCGGGTCGCCCGTGCCGTCCCCGGGCTCCAGCAGGACGCGGGGGCCGGACCTCTCGCCGGGCGGCTGAAGGTGCGGCTCGGGAACACCACCATCACCTACCGGGGCGCCGTCCGCGTCGCCGAGCGGGAGGACGGCTCGTACGCCGTCGAGGGCGACGCCACCGAGACCCGCGGCACCGGTTCCGTCAAGATCGCCCTGACCCTGCGGGTGCGCGCGGCCGAAGGCGGCTCCGTTCTCGTCGTCGACGGCACCGCGTCGGCGGACGGCCGGGTCACCGAGCTGCCGGCCGACACCGTGGCCTCCGCCGTCACACGGCTGCTCGACCGCACGGCGGAGGGACTGGGCACCGAGGCGACGGCCACGACCGGTCACGAGACGGCGAAGCAGAAGGAAGCGGAGGCGCCCGAGTCCGCGGGGACCGGGACGGCCGAGGTGGCGGCGGAGGCGCCCGAGGCGGTGGAGGACGGGACGGCCGAGGCGGGGACTACCGAGTCCGTGGACGCCGGGTCCGCCGAGGAGCGGGCGTCCGTCTTCGACACCGAGGTCCCGCCGCCCTCCCTCGCTCCGGAGGAGGACGACACGGCTGTGGACGACCGGGGTGAGGCCGCCGCCGCGGACGAGGGCTTCGCCGAGGACTCCGAACCGCCCGCCGAAGCGGCCCACGCCCGCCGCACGATGATCGGCCGCAGCGCGGAGGAAGTGGACCACGCGCCGCCGCGGGGCCGCTACGCCCCCGTGCCGGCCCCCCAGACCGTCGCCCCGAGCAGTGCCCTGCGCTGGGCGGCCCCCGCCGCGGCCGTGGTCCTGGCCTCGGCCATCGTCCTGGGCCGGGCCCTTCGCCGCCGTCGCTGAGGCGTCCGCCCGGTGCCGGCCGTACCTCCCGCGCCCGGTCGCGGGCGGATCGTCTTGATCGGCCCAGTAGGGTCGTCCCGTGAGTAACGAAGACATCACGCTGACCGCGGGCGACGCGGAGGTGACCCTGGGGCCGGACAACGGCGGCCGGGTCAAGGGACTGCGCGTCGGCGGGACGGAGCTCCTGCGGCAGGGCGAGCGCTTCGGGTGCTTCCCGATGGTGCCCTGGTGCGGACGGATCCGCGACGGCCGGTTCCGGGACGGCGCCACCACGCACCACATGCCGCTCAACGCCCCGCCGCACGCCATCCACGGCACCGCCCGGGACGGCGCATGGCGGACCGCCCGCGTCACCGCCGACGAGGCGGTGCTGACGTACGACCTGGTGGAGCCGTGGCCCTACCCGGGCCGAATCACCCAGGTCGTCGGGCTCACACCGGACTCCCTGACGCTCACCATGTCGGTGGAGACGTACGAGTCGTCCTTCCCGGCGCAGATCGGCTGGCACCCGTGGTTCAACCGCACCCTCGGGGAGAGCGCCGTCCAACTCGGCTTCGCTCCCGCCTGGCAGGAGGAGCGCGGCGAGGACCATCTGCCCACCGGCAAGCGGATCGACCCGTTGCCGGGCCCCTGGGACGACTGCTTCGGCATGCCGGGCGGGGTCGACGTCACGCTCACCTGGCCCGGAGTGCTGGAGCTGACGGTGACCAGCCCCGAGGAGTGGGTCGTCGTCTACGACGAGCAGGAGGCGGCCGTGTGCGTGGAGCCGCAGACCGGTCCGCCCAACGGTCTGAACACCCTTCCGCGCCTGGTCACGCCCCTGGAGCCGCTGGAGGCGACGACCACCTGGCGCTGGAGCCGCCCTTAAGCTGGCCGGTATGACGACGGACGTACGTGGCGCGCTGCTGGAACAGATCAAGAACAAGGCCGTGGTGCACGGCAAGGTGACCCTCTCCTCGGGCCTGGAGGCCGACTACTACGTCGACCTGCGCCGTATCACCCTGGACGGGGAGGCGGCGCCGCTGGTCGGGCAGGTGCTGCTGGACCTGACCGCCGAGCTGGACTTCGACGCCGTCGGCGGCCTCACCATGGGAGCCGACCCGGTCGGCGCCGCCATGCTGCACGCCGCCGCCGCGCGCGGCAGGCGCCTGGACGCCTTCGTCGTCCGCAAGGCCGCCAAGGCGCACGGGCTGCAGCGGCGCGTCGAGGGCCCGGACATCCGGGGCCGGCGCGTGCTGGTCGTCGAGGACACCTCCACCACCGGCGGTTCCCCGCTGGCCGCGGTCGAGGCGGTGCGCGAGGCCGGCGCCGAGGTGGTGGCCGTCGCGACCATCGTCGACCGGGCCACCGGAGCCGCCGAGAAGATCCAGGACGGTGCGGGCGTGCCGTACCTGTACGCGTACGGGAAGGACGAGCTGGGCCTGGACTGAGGGCCCCTCGGAGCATCCCGGTTCGTCTGGAAGGATGGGGCCGACGATGACGTCGCACCCCAGGTCTAGGTCAGGGCCGTAAGCACGCAGAACACCGACCCGCACATACAAGGAGCGGACAGATGCCCATCGCAACCCCCGAGGTCTACAACGAGATGCTCGACCGGGCGAAGGCAGGCAAGTTCGCCTACCCGGCCATCAACGTCACCTCGTCCCAGACCCTGCACGCGGCACTGCGCGGCTTCGCCGAGGCCGAGAGCGACGGCATCATCCAGATCTCGACCGGCGGCGCCGAGTTCCTGGGCGGCCAGCACAACAAGGACATGGTCATCGGCGCGGTCGCCCTGGCCGAGTTCGCGCACATCGTCGCCGCGAAGTACGACGTGACCGTGGCCCTGCACACGGACCACTGCCCGAAGGACAAGCTCGACGGCTACGTGCGCCCGCTGCTGGCGGTCTCCGAGGAGCGGGTCGCCCGCGGTGAGAACCCGCTGTTCCAGTCGCACATGTGGGACGGTTCGGCCGAGACCCTCGCCGACAACCTGAGCATCGCGCAGGAGCTGCTCGCCCGCGCCGCCGCCGCCAAGATCATCCTCGAGGTGGAGATCACCCCCACCGGTGGTGAGGAGGACGGCGTCACCCACGAGATCAACGACGAGCTGTACACCACCGTCGACGACGCCATCCGCACGGCCGAGGCGCTGGGCCTGGGCGACAAGGGCCGCTACCTGCTGGCCGCCTCGTTCGGCAACGTGCACGGTGTGTACAAGCCCGGCAACGTGGTCCTGCGCCCCGAGCTGCTGAAGGAGCTCAACGACGGCGTCGCCGCCAAGTTCGGCCGCGCGGCCGGCAGCAAGGTGTTCGACTTCGTCTTCCACGGCGGCTCCGGCTCCTCCGAGCAGGAGATCCTCACCGCGCTGGAGAACGGCGTCGTGAAGATGAACATCGACACGGACACGCAGTACGCCTTCACGCGTCCGGTCGCGGACCACATGTTCAAGAACTACGACGGTGTCCTGAAGGTCGACGGCGAGGTCGGCTCGAAGAAGACCTACGACCCGCGGACCTGGGGCAAGGCGGCCGAGGCGTCGATGGCCGCGCGCGTTCTGGAGGCCTGCCGGCACCTGCGCTCGGCCGGCCAGAAGCTCAAGTAACCGGCTTCGTCGCTCCCCGGCGAGCCCGGCACCCGTGCGGTGCCGGGCTCGTCGCACGTCTGGCTGGGGATCCGATGACGGGGGATGATCGACGCATGTCCGTGCGGCTCGCCACCCCGCAGGGGAAGTGGATCCTCTTCACCACGATCCTCGGTTCCAGCATGGCGCTGCTGGACTCGACCGTGGTCAACGTGGCCCTGCCGCGCATCGGCGAGGACCTGAACGCCGACCTGGCCGCGCTCCAGTGGACGGTCAACGCCTACATGCTGACGCTGGCCGGGCTGATCCTGCTCGGCGGCTCGCTCGGCGACCACTACGGGCGCCGCAAGGTGTTCGTGATCGGGGTCGTCTGGTTCGCGCTGGCCTCCCTGCTGTGCGGTCTCGCCCCGACCGCCGAGATCCTCATCGCCGCCCGCGCCCTCCAGGGCATCGGCGGCGCCCTGCTCACGCCGGGCTCGCTCGCTCTCATCCAGGCCTCCTTCCACCCCGACGACCGGGCCAGGGCGGTCGGCCTGTGGTCCGGGTTCGGGGGCATCGGCGCGGCCGTGGGGCCGTTCGTGGGCGGCTGGCTGGTGGACGGGCCGGGCTGGCGCTGGGTGTTCCTGCTCAACGTGCCGCTCGCCCTGGTCTGCGTACCGGTCGCGCTGCGGCACGTCCCCGAGTCGCGCGACACCTCCCTCGCCGTCTCGGCCGAGGCGGGAGGCCGGCAGGGCCATTTCGACGTGCTCGGCGCGGTCCTCGGCGCGCTGTCCCTGGCCCTGGTCACCTACGCGCTGATCGAGGCCACCGAGGGTTCCCTGGTCGTCGCCCTGACCGCCTTCGCGGGCGTCGCCGCGGGCGTGGCCTTCGTGTACGTCGAGAAGCACCGGCGCGACCCGATGATGCCGCCGGACATCTTCGCGTCGCGCCAGTTCACGGCGGTCAACCTGGTCACCCTGTGTGTGTACGCGGCTTTCGGCGGCTTCTTCTTCCTGGTCTCGCTCCAGCTCCAGGTCGTCTCGGGCTACTCGGCCCTCGCCGCGGGTACCGCCCTGCTGCCCACGACCGTGCTGATGCTGCTGCTGTCCGCCCGCTCCGGTGCACTCAGCGAGCGCATCGGGCCGCGCATCCCGCTCACCGTCGGCCCGCTGGTGTGCGCGGTGGGCATGCTGCTGATGCTGCGCGTCGGCGAGGACGCCTCCTACCCGCGCGACGTGCTGCCCGCGGTGCTGGTGCAGGGCCTCGGCATGGTCACCCTGGTCGCCCCGCTGACCGCCACCGTCCTCGCGTCGGTCGACACCTCGCGGGCGGGGGTGGCCAGCGGCATCAACAACGCCGCCGCGCGGGCCGCGGGCCTGGTGGCGGTGGCGGCGCTGCCGCTGCTCGCCGGGATGGGACCGGAGGCGTACCGCTCGGCGGAGGCCTTCGACGCGTCGTTCCGGCGGGCGATGCCGCTGTGCGCGGCGATGCTGGTGGTGGGTGCGGTGCTGGCCTTCGCCTTCGTACGGCGGCCGGCCCCGGACTGCCGGCGTCCGCAGTGCCGTACGCACGGAAACATGACGTCACCGCCGCTGGAGCGGCCGGAGCCGGAGCCGGGGCGGTCCGGGGCGTAGTCACCCGCTCGTGCGCGAGCGCCGGAGCCGGGGCGGTCGGTGGCGTAGCCACCCGCTCGTGCGCGAGCGCGTGCCTTCGGAGCGCGGGTCGCCGGATCAGGTGCCGCCGGAGCGCACGTCGTGGCGCGGGTTCGGGCATGCCGGCCGCGTGCCGGCGGAGCGTGTGCCTTCGGAACGGTGGCCTCCGGCTCACATGCCTGGGGCACGGTCCGCGATCTCGGGGGATGCACCAGACTGGGACCCATGACGATTCACGAGAACCTCCTCGGGGGACCGCCCCCGACCCACCTCCCCGACGACCCCGAGCCGCGCGAGCTGCTCGCGGGCGGTTCGGCGCCCGCCGACGTCGCGCGGCAGTACCCGACGTCGTCGCTGGCCTGGGCCCAGCTCGCCGACGACGCGTACGAGCGGGGCAGCGTCGTGGAGTCGTACGCCTACGCCCGTACGGGCTACCACCGCGGCCTGGACGCGCTGCGCCGCAACGGCTGGAAGGGCCACGGCCCGGTGCCGTGGGAGCACGAGCCCAACCGTGGCTTCCTGCGCGCCCTGCACGCGCTCGCCCGTGCGGCGGGGGAGATCGGTGAGCAGGACGAGTACGAGCGCTGCTCGCAGTTCCTGAAGGACTCCTCGCCGACGGCCGCGCAGACCCTCGGCTGAGTTCCGGTCCGGGGGAGGCCCGCCTGTGACCGGGCGGGCCTTGCGGGGTCCGCCTGTGACCGGGTGGGCCTTGCGGGGTCCGGGGAGATCCCCCAGGATTCGGGTGGGGACCGGGGCCCCCGTGTCGACAATGGCAGGGGCGGACCGCTACCCGGAGTAACAACAGGAGACAGCGATGTCCCACGAGGCTCACGAGCCCGAGACCCCGCATCTCGACTTCGCCGGCACCACGCCTTACGAGGACTACGTCAAGGCGGACGTGCTCACCCACCTCCAGCACACCCTCTCGGACGATCCCGGAGAGATGGTCTTCCTGGTCACCACCCAGGTCATGGAGCTGTGGTTCACCGTAGTCGTCCATGAGTGGGAGACCGCCGCGAAGGCGCTGCGCGAGGACCGGGTACCGGTCGCGCTGGCCGCGCTGAAACGTTCCGTACGGGAGCTGGAGGCACTGAACGCCTCCTGGAAGCCACTCGGACAGCTCACCCCGGCGCAGTTCAACTCGTACCGCGCCGCCCTGGGTGACGGTTCCGGCTTCCAGTCGGCGATGTACCGCCGGATGGAGTTCCTGCTCGGCGAGAAGTCCGCCTCCATGCTGGTCCCGCACCGCGGCGCCCCGCGCGTGTACGCCGAACTGGAGAAGGCGCTGCACGAGCCGAGCCTGTACGACGAGGTGGTGCGGCTGCTCGCCCGGCGCGGGCACCCCATCCCGGACTCCGTGCTGTTGCGCGACCTCGCGCAGCGCCACGAGCCGTCGGCGGAGGTGGAGGCGGCGTGGACCGCCGTCTACTCCGGCGACCAGAACGACGAACTCGCCCGCCTCGGCGAGGCGCTGACCGACGTCGGGGAGCTGGTCTGGCGCTGGCGCAACGACCACCTGGTCGCCACCCGGCGCGCGATGGGCGCCAAGCCGGGCACGGGCGGCTCCGCCGGGGTCGCCTGGCTGGAGAAGCGAGCCCGCAAGAACGTTTTCCCTGAGCTGTGGACGGCGAGGTCGCATGTCTGATCCGGAGACGCGCGCGAAGAAGCTGGACGCCGAGGACGAACTGGGCGCCAAGCGCGCAGAGTTCGTGCTCGACGACCGTGACGACGCGGTCTACCTGGACGGCAACTCGCTCGGCGCGCTGCCGGTGGGTGTGCCGGGCCGGGTCGAGGACGTCGTCCGCCGCCAGTGGGGCGAGCTGCGGATCCGCTCCTGGACCGAGAGCGGCTGGTGGACGGCGCCCGAGCGGATCGGCGACCGGATCGCCCCGCTGGTCGGCGCGGCACCCGGGCAGATCGTGGTCGGCGACTCGACCAGCGTCAACGTCTTCAAGGCGCTGGTGGCGGCGGTCCGCATGGCCGGTGACGGCCGCGACGAGATCCTCGTCGACGCGACCACGTTCCCCACGGACGGCTACATCGCCGAGTCCGCGGCCCGGCTGACCGGCAGCACGCTGCGGCCGGTGGCGCCCGACGAGGTGCCCGCGGCCCTGTCCGGGCGGACGGCCGCGGTCCTGCTGAACCATGTCGACTACCGCACGGGCCGGCTGCACGACCTGCCCGGTCTGACGGCCGCCGTGCGCGCGGCCGGCGCGGTGTCGGTGTGGGACCTGTGCCACAGCGCGGGCGCGCTGCCGGTCGGGCTGGACGAGCACGGCGTGGACCTGGCGGTCGGCTGCACGTACAAGTACCTCAACGGGGGCCCGGGTTCGCCCGCGTACCTCTACGTACGGGCCGGTCTCCACGACCGCTTCGACTCGCCCCTGCCGGGCTGGAACTCGCACGCCGAGCCGTTCGGCATGCGCAGCGAGTACGAGCCGGGCACCGGCGCGGTACGCGGGCGCGTGGGCACCCCCGACATCCTGTCGATGCTCGCCCTGGAGGCCGCGCTGGAGGTGTGGGACGGCGTTCGCGTCGAGGCGGTGCGGGCCAAGTCCCTCGCGCTGACGGACTTCTTCCTGGAGTGCGTGCGGGAGTACGTCCCCGAGGGCCGCGTCGAGTCACTGACACCGGTCGCGCACGAGGAACGCGGCAGCCAGGTGGCGCTGCGCTGCGCGGACGCGGGAGAGGTGATGGAGCGCCTGATCGAGCGCGGTGTGGTCGGCGACTTCCGCCACCCCGACGTCCTGCGCTTCGGCTTCACGCCGCTGTACATGGGCTTCACGGATGTGCAGCGGGCGGCGCGAGTGCTGGCGGAGGTGCTGGAGGGGTAACGGCGGCGGGGTCCGCTTGGGTGGGTGCCGGTTCCTCCGGGGGCCGGTGCCCTCCCCTTTGGTGGGGTGCCGGTGGCCTTGTCCGGGTGGGGCGGGGCCGTCGGGCGGGCCTCACTCGACGACGTACACCCCCGCCGCGGCGGCCGTGTACGCGGCTTGCGCCGCGCGCTCCGCGGCGGGGACGTCGGGGACCAGGCCGCTCGTCAGCACTCCGTAGCAGAGCGGCGCCGACACGGCCCGCACCACCGCGTGCGGGTCCGTCCCCCGCGGCAACTCACCGCGGGCCAGCCCCTGTTCGACGCACGGCGCCCACTCCGCCACCCGTACGTCGTGGAGGTGCCGCAGCGCCGCGGCCGTCCGCTCGTCGCACGCGGCCGCCGCGATCACCGCCCGGAGCAGCGCCTCCTGCCGAGGATCCGCCAGCGTCCGCTGCACCAGCAGCGCCTCGGCCCGCAGGTCCCCCAGCACGGTTCCGGTGTCCTGTCGCGGCAGCGGCCGCTCGGCCATGTCCGCCAGCAGATCCGCCACCAGCCCCGTCACGGACCCCCACCGCCGGTACACGGTGGTCTTGCCGACCTCCGCCCGGCGGGCGACATCCGCGAGGTCGAGACGGGCGAACCCCCGCTCGGCCAGCACGTCTTCGGCCGCCCGCAGCACGGCCGCACGCACGCGTGCGGTGCGACCGCCGGGACGCACGGTGCCGGGTTCCACGGGCATGGCGGGCTCCTCACCGAGGCCGGGGACTCCCGTACGAGCCACCCGCCGGGTACCCCGTGAGCGTAACGAAACTGCAGAACCGTTTACCCCTCACCGAGCGTGACATCCCCATGTTGGCCCATGTCACCGTGCTGATACCGTCCCCGCCAACGGCCGAATTTCGCACCTGGTCCGCCAAATCCGTTTCGTAGCAGAAAGGTTGGAGCATGCCGGACGCCGCAGAACCGGAGAACGTCCCTGCCAGGGACGCGGCCGCCCGTGCCGCCGCGGAAGAGGAGTCGGCCTTCTCGCACGCGCCCGTCGACCCGGACTCCACCGCCGCGTACGGCGACCACCCCGACCAGGTGATCGACTTCTACGCCCCGTGCGGCGCCGAGCCCGCCGGGCCGGCGTCAGCCCCGCTCGTGGTGGTCCTGCACGGCGGCGCCTGGCGTGCGCCCTACGACCGCCGGCACATCAGCCCCTTCGCGAGCTTCCTGGCCCGGCGCGGGTTCGCCGTGGCCAGTGTCGAGTACCGGCGCGGGGCGGCAGTGCCGGGCCCGGGGGAGGCTCCCGGGGCTCCCGGGGAGGCGGAGACGGGTTCCGGATCGGCTCCGGGCGGGACGGGTCCGATCGCCGGGAGGTGGCCGGAAACGTTCGATGATGTCGCCGCCGCGCTCGACGCCCTCCCCGCGCTCCTGAGGGAGGTCCTGCCGCAGGCGGACCCGCGCCGCACGGTGATCACGGGCCACTCGGCGGGCGGCCACCTGGCGCTGTGGGCGGCGGCCCGGCACGTACTGCCGGCCGGCTCGCCGTGGCGGACCGACCGGCCGGCACCGCTGCGCGGCGTGGTCGCGCTCGCGCCGATCGCCGACCTCGCGGTGGCCGACAAGCTGGAGGTCTGCGGCGGGGCGGTACGGCAACTGCTGTCCGGGACCGGTTCCGGCGGGGAGTTCGCCGAGCGCCGGCCGTTCGCCGATCCGGCGCTCCTGCTGCCCACGGGCATCGCGACCACGCTGGTCCAGGGCCGCGCCGATGAGGACGTCCCGCAGGCGGTCGCCGAGTCGTACGCGGACGCTGCGGCGAAGGCGGGCGAGGTCGTCGGCCTGACCCTGCTGGAGGACGTCGGCCACTTCCCGTTGATCGACCCGGCGGCCGACGCGTGCGCCGTGGTGGCGGAGGAGATCGCGCAGCTGGCGTGGTGAAGGCGAAGATGAAGGTGAAGGTGAAGGCGAAGGTGCGTGGCGCAGGCGCGGCCTGTGGTGAGTGGTCGTGTTGCGGTGGGTGGTCGTACCCGTAATACCTCGGAGCTACGGCGCAGGTGAGCTCCCTGGCGGGACGCGAGTGACGAGCGCCGATCCGTAACTTCCAGTCCGGAAGGGCCCGATGGACGGGCGGACTGGGGGACGGACCATGGGCTTTGGGGCTGCTCGGGCGGGGGCTGGGGCGGGGGCTAGGGCTGAGTCGGGCGTTGGGGCTGGGGCTCGGTGCGTGGCTGCGGGTGTCGCCGGGGGTGCGGCTGAGGGCGGGCGGGTGGCTGGGGCCTTCTGCGGGGGTGCGGCCGGCGGTCGAGGTGCGGCTGCGGTTCAGTGGATGCGCCCGTCGGGTCGTCGGCGCGGGCGGTGGCGTCGGCCGTTCCTCGCCCTGCTCGTCACCGCCGCGGTGGTGCTCCCGCTGTCCGCCGCTGCCCAGCCCCGGATCCCGGCCCCGGCGCCCGCACGCCTCGCCCCGCTGACGGCATCCACCCTCGACGAGGCGTACGCCGCCAACCGGGCCAACGCGGCGGAAGCGGCGCGGACGGCCGAGGCCCACGGCCATCACCGCCGCGCCGCCGCCGACCGCGCGATGGCCGAACCCTCCCGCACCCTGCTCGCCTTCGACGGCGGTGGCACGGGCCGCGTCACCGAGGTCCTCGGCGACCTCGCCCGCGCCGAGCGCGTCGCTGTCCTCGTCCCGGGCTCCGACACCGGCCTCGACACGTACGCCCGTTTCCGCGCGGCGGCCGCCGCCCTGCACGAACGGCTCGCCCGCGAGGCCGCCGACGGCATCCGCACGGCCGTGGTCGCCTGGCTCGGGTACGAGACACCGGGCACCGTCAGCACCACCGCCCTCACCACGACCGAAGCCGACCGCGCCGCGCCCGACCTCAGGCGGTTCATCCGCGGGCTGCACACCATCGCGGGCCCGGGCACCCGCGTCACGCTGGTGTGCCACTCCTACGGCTCGGTGGTCTGCGCGGGCGCCGCGTCCGCCGCCGCCGTGGACGACATCGACGACATCGCCCTGATCGGCAGCCCCGGCACGGGTGCGCGATCGGCGGCGGCCCTGCGCACCACCGCCCGTGTCTGGGCGGCACGCGGCACCGACGACTGGATCGCCCACGTCCCGCACGTCAGCGCCGACTTCTTCGGAACGAAGGTCGGCTTCGGTACCGATCCGGTGTCACCGGCCTTCGGCGCGCGGGTCTTCGCGGCCGGCGACGGCGGGCACAGCGACTACTTCTCACCGGGCTCCGTCTCGCTGACCAACCTCGCCCGGATCGTCCTCGGCGACACCTCGGAGGTGACCCGTGGCTGACCCCATTGCACGCCCGCCACTAGCCGGGCCGCCCGATGTCGTGCTGCACGTCGTGCGGAAGGGAGCCGACCGGATCGGCTCGGCCGCCGACCGGATCGACTCGGCCACGCCCGTCGACCGGGACCGCGCGGTCGACGCCCTGCGGGCCTTCGCGATCCTCGGCGTGGTGCTCGGCCACTGGCTGGTGACCGCGCTGGTGGCGGACGGCGGCGTGCTGCGCGCGTCCAGCCCGTTGCGGTACATGCCGTGGCTCGCCCCGATCTCCTGGGTCTTCCAGACTCTCGCCGTGTTCTTCCTGGTGGGTGGGCACGTAGCCACCCGGAGCCACGCCTCGGCGCGAGCACGCGGTACGACGTACGGCCGGTGGCTGGCCGATCGGCTCGCCAGACTCTTCGTGCCGGTGGCCGCGGTCATCGCCCTGTGGGCGTCGGCCACGGTCGGGCTCCTGCTCACGGAGGCCGAGTTCACCACCGTGCGCACCCTGGTGAAGCTCGCCCTGTCGCCCTTGTGGTTCCTGCTGGTGCTCGCCGCGCTGACCGCCGCGACGCCGCTGCTCACCCGGGTCAATCCGCTCTGGCCACTGGCCGTCGTGCTCCATGTGGACCTGGTGCGCTTCGGCTTCGGCGGCCCCTCCTGGCTGGGCTGGGTGAACGTGGTCGCGGGCTGGCTCGTGCCGTACACCCTGGGCGCGGCCTGGACCCGGGGCGAGCTGGAGCGTCGCCGGGCCGGGTGGATCCTGCTGGTCGGCGGGGCGGGGGCGGCCGTGGTGCTGGTGGCCTGGGCCGGGTATCCCGCGTCGATGGTCGGAGTGCCGGGCGAAGCGGTCTCCAACCTCAACCCGCCGACCCTGGCAGCCGTCGCCTTCGGGCTGGCCCAGTGCGGTCTCGCCCTGCTGCTGCGCGAGCGGCTGCGCCGGGTGATGTGCCGGCCGTCGGCCTGGGCCGCGGTCGCCCTGCTCAACCTCTCCGCGATGACGGTGTTCCTGTGGCACCAGACCGCCCTGATGGCGACCACGGCGACGGGACTGCTCGCCGGCCGCCTGCCCGGCCTGCACACCCTCCCCGACGACCTGACCTGGGTCGCGGCCCGCCTCGTCTGGCTCCCGGTCTTCGTACTCGCCCTCGTGCTGTGCCAGGGAGCGTTCCGCTCCCGCGGACCGGACCCCGCCCGACCCGGAAGAGCGACTCGACCCGTACGCGGCACGCGCTCCGTACGCGGCACTCGAACCGGACGAGCCACCCGCTCCCGGGTGATCCGTCTGAACCGTGGCCGTCCCGATCACCCCACCACCGAGGAGCCGCACCGTGCCCGGCCGGCGACACCCTCTGTCTAGGGTGAGCGGCATGAAGGGCAGGGGCGCACCGGAGGAGCCGAAGTGGCGGCGAGGGGCGGTGGGTTCACCGGGATCCACGGACCGAACCACGCTCCGCCGCTTTCTGACGCGCGGCGTCCCGCACTGGCTGCGCGGACTGCGCGACGAGTTGTGGACCACCACGCCCGATCCCATGCCGCCGTCGGTGTGGCTGCGCTGGCTGCCGCACAGCCTGTTCGTCCTCGGCGGCGTCGGAAGTCTGCTCGTCAACGCGGAGCAGATGGCCACCGGCTACGGACTGGGTACGGACTTCGGTCTGCTCTGCGCGGCGGGCCAGGGCCTGGCGGTGGCGCTGGCGGCGTGGTGGCCGGTTCCCGCCTGGTGGCTGTCCCTGTGGGTCACGGCCGTCGCGGCGATGGGCGGCCGGATGCATCTGCTCGCCGGTGACCTCCCGACCGAACCGGAGTGGCCGTGGGGCGTGACCAGCATGATCGCGCACTGCGCGGTGCTGTTCCTGCTCGCGCTGCGCGTGCCCACCCGCGCGTCCGCCACCGCGCTGGCCCTGACGGCTCTGGTGACCTGGGTGCTCCAGGGGGTCGTCGGGGCCGCCGAGTACACGCCGACGGGCACACTCGCCGTGGCGCTGTTCACCGGTGTCGTCCTGCTCGGTACCGCGATCAGGGGCCGCAGGGTTGCCAGGAACCAACTCGTGGAGCAGGCCGGCATCACCGCGGACGAACGCGCCCGCCGCACGCTGCTGGAGGAGCGCAACCGGATCGCGCGCGAACTGCACGACGTGGTCGCGCACCACATGTCGGTGATCTCCATCCAGGCCCAGGTCGCCCCGCACCTGGTGAAGGACCCGCCCGAGGAGTTGAAGGACAACCTCGCGGGTATCCGGCAGAACGCGCTGGACGCCCTCACCGAACTGCGCCGCGTCCTCGGCGTCCTGCGCTCCGAGAACCCCGAGGACCCCTACGGGCTGGGCGCGGCCGGCACCGGCTTCGCCCCCAACGCCCCGCAGCCCACGCTCGACCGGCTCGACGCCCTCATCGAGAACACCCGCGCCGCCGGACTGCACGTCGTCACCGACATCCGCGGCGAGCCCGAGCCGCCCTATTCGCCGGGTGTCGAGCTGTCGGCGTACCGGATAGTCCAGGAAGCTCTGAGCAACGCCCTGCGGCACGCTCCGGGCTCCGATGTACGGGTCGAGCTCACCCACTTCACCGAGGGCCTGTACCTCGGGGTGATCAACTCCCGTCCCCGGCACCCGGTCCAGCCCTCGCCCGGCGCCGGCCACGGCCTGCTCGGCATGCGCGAACGCGCGGGCATGCTCGGCGGCCACGTCACGGCGGCCAGAACCCTGCACGGCGGCTTCGCGGTGTCGGCGTTCCTCCCACGAGACGGCCGCCGACCGCCGGAAGGCTTTCGGAGAGCGGGCGACGGCACCACTGCCGATGCCCGGCACCCCGTACCGGAGCTGCACTTCCCGCCCCCTGGCTCGGAGCCGGACGCCCTGCTCGTGGCATGCCCGGATGAGTCCCCGGATTCCTCCGAGACTCCCGCCGTCCAGCGGAATTCCGACGGCCCCGACCACCCCGACGGTCCCCATCGCTCCGAGCGCTTCGACGGCCCTCATCACTCCGAGCGCTCCGACGGCCCGGACCGCTCCGACCACTCCGACCGCTCCGACGGCCCTGACCGCCGCGATCACATGGGCGACTCCGCCGCCCCCGCCGAACCCCCACCCACCGACGCGCCAGGAGAAGGAACGCCATGACGAGCGGCGCCATCCGCGTACTCATCGCCGACGACCAGCAGATGGTCCGGCAGGGATTCACCGTGCTGCTCAACACCCAGCCGGACATCGAGGTGATCGGGCAGGCGGTCGACGGCCTGGACGCGGTCGCCAAGGTCGCCGAGCTGGCGCCCGACGTCGTGCTCATGGACATCCGCATGCCCGAACTCGGCGGCATCGAGGCGACCCGGCGGATCACCGAGGCGACGCCGGAGATCAGGGTGCTGGTGCTGACCACCTTCGATCTCGACGAGTACGTGTACGAGGCGCTGCGCGCGGGCGCGTCCGGGTTCCTGCTGAAGGACGCGTCCGCGGAGCAACTGGCCGAGGCGGTCCGGGTGGTGGCGGCCGGCGACGCGCTGCTCGCGCCGGGCATCACCAGGCGGCTGATCGCCGAGTTCTCCCGGCTGGACGGTGCGCCCCGCGCCCCGCTCAAGCAGCGGGTGGGGGATCTGACCGAGCGGGAGACGGAGGTACTGGCCCTCATCGCCCGGGGCCTGTCGAACGCGGAGATCGCCCGGCAACTGGTCGTGGCGGAGCAGACCGTGAAGACCCATGTCGGCCGCATCCTGGTCAAGCTGGGCCTGCGCGACCGCACACAGGCCGCGGTGTTCGCGTACGAGTCGGGGCTGGTCCGCCCGTCCGGATACTGACCGGCGCGGCACGAGCCGCAACCACCCGAAGCCCGGAGCCCGCCGCTCGGAACACCCAGCACCCGGAACCCGGAGCACCCAGCACTCGAAGCCCAAAGCACCCGGAACCCGGAGCGCCCACCGTTCGGGGCACCCGCCGCTCGGAGCACCCGAAACCCTGGGCACTTGAGCACCCGAAACACCCGGAGCACCCGGAATCCGGCATACCCGTCTCCCGCCCCCGACGCCTGCGCCGATGCCCTGAAGTACCCCGTAGTACCTGAGAGGGACCCCCGAGCACCCCCCTCACTGGTGACGACCGCGACACCGGTCGAGGCATACCGTCTTCTTGTGACCGAGACGACCCAGACCCACACCACGCCGCCGGGCGGAGCCAAGGAGCGCAGCCCCGAGTTCCGGCTGGCCATGAACGCCTTGCAGGGGCTGCGGCAGGACCTCTTCCACGACGCGTTCGCCTACCGGCCGCTGTCCCGTCGGAGCACGGACGGCCGGGTGACGCGGCGGCTGCGCGGCCGGCCGCGGGAGTACGCGGGCCTGCTGCCGCACGCCGTGGTGGTCGGCGCCGCCGTGCTGGCCATGCTGATGGGATTCTTCAGCGACGGAGCGCTGGGCCTGGAGGCCCTGCTGTGCGGTCTCCTGTGCATGATCCCGGTGCTGCTGACGCTGATCAGGCCGGTCGGAGCGTTCTGGGTCTCGCTCGCGGCGACCCCGGTCGCCGCCATTTTCGGCAGTTCCTGGGACGACTGGCCGTGGCTGCCCGGCAGCTTCTTCTCCCACCTGATCGTGCTGACCGTCGTCGCCCTGCGGACCCGGCCGCGCACGGCGGCATGGATGTGGCTGCTGACCGGGGCGTACGGTGCGTTCTCCGACACCCTCTTCGGCGGGGGCCACTACTACAACAACACCGCTCCGATGCTGGTCGTCTCCGCGCTGATCCTGCTCCTGGTGACCGTCTGGCACATCAGACGGGACGCCGAGCAGGTGGTGACGGCCCAGCAGACGGTCACCGAGCACGAGCGCTCGCGCCGCACGCTGCTGGAGGAGCGCACGACGATCGCCCGTGAGCTGCACGACGTCGTCGCCCACCACATGTCGGTCGTCGCGATCCAGGCGGAAGCCGCGCCGTACCGCGTGGAGAACCCGCCGCCGGAGCTGGAGCGGGCCTTCGCCACGATCCGGGAGAACGCGGTCGCCGCGCTCACCGAGCTGCGCCGCGTCCTGGGTGTCGTCCGCGCCGAGGACTACGAGGCGCCGGAAGCGCCGCAGCCCACGCTCGCCGACCTCGACGCGCTCCTGGCCAATGTGCGGGACGCGGGCCTGACCGTGGAGAAGGCGGTGACCGGCGCGGTGCGCGAACTGCCGCAGGGCGTGGAGCTGTCGGCGTACCGGATCGTGCAGGAGGCGCTGAGCAACACGCTGCGGCACGCGCCCGGCGCGGACGCCCGGGTCGAGATCGGGTACGTCCTGGGCGGTCTGGGCCTGCGCATAGTCAACGGCCCGCCGCCGCATCCCGCCCTGGTCAAGCCCTCCCCGGGCGCGGGGCACGGCATCACCGGGATGCGGGAGCGCGTCTCCATGCTGAACGGCGAGATGACGGCGGGCCGCACGGACGACAGCGGCTACGAGGTGACCGTGTTCCTGCCGGTGGCCTCGGTGGTCGAGCCCGACGAGGACCGCGGGGGTGAGGCATGACCACAGGTCCGACCGGCGCTGCCGGGACGAGTGAGGACACCGGGGCCGGGCGGCCGATCCGGGTGCTGGTCGCGGACGACCAGATGATGGTGCGTGAGGGCTTCTCGGTCCTGCTCAACGCGATGCCGGACATCGAGGTCGTCGGCGAGGCCGTCAACGGCCGCGAGGCGGTGGACCGGGTGCGCGAGCTCGCCCCCGACGTGGTGCTGATGGACATCCGCATGCCGGAGCTGAACGGCATCGAGGCGACCCGGGAGATCGTCGCCGCGGACGGCGCGGCCAAGGTGCTGGTGCTCACCACCTTCGACCTGGACGAGTACGTGTACCAGGCGCTGCGGGCCGGAGCCTCCGGGTTCCTGCTCAAGGACGCCTCGGCTCGGCAACTGGCCGACGGAGTGCGGGTGGTGGCGTCGGGAGAGGCGCTGCTGGCTCCGTCCGTCACCAAGCGGCTGATCACCGAGTTCTCGAAGCTGTCCGACGGGCCGCGGATCACGGCCACCGCGCAGGCGGCCTACGGGGATCTGACCGAACGGGAGACGGAGGTGCTGGTGCTGATCGCCCAGGGCCTGTCGAACGCGGAGATCGCGCAGCGGCTCGTGGTCGCCGAGTCGACGATCAAGACGCATGTGAGCAGGATCCTGGTGAAACTGGGCCTGCGGGACCGTACACAGGCGGCGGTGTTCGCCTACGAGGCACGACTGGTGACGCCGGGCTGAGCCGAGGCCGGGCAGGAGCAGGCGCCCGGGCTGAGACCCGAGGCCGGACCGAACCGAGGCCGAGGCCGAGGCCGAGGTGAGCGGAGACCTGGGGACCAGCGGGGCCCGGAGACCAGCGGGGCCGGGGACTCGGGGGTGGGGGCCGTGGAGGGCAGGTGGCCGGGGTGTGGGGACGACCCTGGTCAGAGTGGGGGATGCCGGGCTAGCGTCCGGCCCATGGCAGTCAACGACTCCGCGCACGTGGCGCAGCCCCCGTCGGCGTTCGATCCGTGGGACCCGGCGTTCCTCGCCGACCCGTACCCGGCCTACGCCGAGCTGCGGGCCAGGGGCCGGGTGCTCTACTACGAGCGCACCGACCAGTGGCTGATCCCGCACCACGCGGACGTCTCGGCCCTGCTGCGGGACCGGCGTCTGGGCCGGACGTATCAGCACCGGTTCAGCCACGAGGACTTCGGGCGCACACCGCCCCCGCCCGAGCACGAGCCGTTCCACACGCTCAACGATCACGGGATGCTGGACCTGGAGCCGCCGGACCACACGCGGATCAGGCGGCTGGTGTCGAAGGCGTTCACCCCGCGCACGGTGGAGCGGCTGAAGCCGTATGTGGACGGTCTGGCCGACGACCTGGTGTCCGCGCTGGTCGAGGCGGGGGGCGGGGATCTGCTGACGGATGTCGCGGAGCCGCTGCCGGTGGCGGTGATCGCCGAGATGCTGGGGATCCCCGAGTCGGACCGCGGCCCGCTGCGGCCCTGGTCGGCGGACATCTGCGGGATGTACGAGCTGAACCCGTCCGAGGAGACGGCGGCGAAGGCGGTGCGGGCGTCGGTCGAATTCTCCGACTACCTGCGTGAGCTGATCGCCCAGCGGCGCAAGGAGCCCGGCGAGGACCTGATCTCCGGACTGATCGCGGCGCACGACGAGGGCGACCGGCTGACCGAACAGGAGATGATCTCCACCTGTGTCCTGCTGCTGAACGCGGGTCACGAGGCGACGGTCAACGCCACGGTCAACGGCTGGTGGGCGCTGTTCCGCAACCCCGGACAGCTGGCGGCGCTGCGTGCCGACCACTCGCTCGTCCCGTCCGCGGTGGAGGAGCTGATGCGGTACGACACCCCGCTCCAGTTGTTCGAGCGCTGGGTGCTGGACGAGATCGAGGTGGACGGCACGGTGATCCCGAGGGGCGCGGAGATCGCGATGCTGTTCGGCTCCGCGAACCATGACCCGGCGGTGTTCTCCGACCCCGGGACGCTGGACCTGACCCGCCGGGACAACCCCCATATCTCCTTCAGCGCCGGCATCCACTACTGCATCGGCGCGCCGCTGGCCCGTGTGGAGCTCGCCGCGTCGATGAGGGCGCTGCTGGAGAAGGCCCCGGGCCTGCGGCCGGCGGGCCGGCCGGAACGCAAGCCGAACTTCGTGATCCGCGGGTTGCAAGGGCTGAGCGTGGAGGTGGGCTGACCAGTCGTCGGCCGGTCTTCTGCGCGGCATCGGGGCCGGCACGTCGTCGGACCCGGCGGCGCGCCACGTGGTCGTGCGCCCTTCGCGACCGGGCCGACACCGAACGGCCCCCGGCCGAAGGGCCACCCCACCCGCCGGGGCGGCGGCCCCGGCCGAAGGGCCACCCCGGCGGGTGTCCTGACCGCCGTAGAGCCCCGGTGGATGCGGTGTGCCGGCCGTAGGGCTGATGGTGTCGGCCGTGGGGCTTCTGGTCGTGTGGGGTGGTGTCGGTCGTAGGGCTTCTGGTCGTGTGGGGTGGTGTCGGCCGTGGGGCTTCTGGTCGTGTGGGGTGGTGTCGGCCGTGGGGCTTCCGGTCGTGTGGGGTGGTGTCGGCCGTAGGGCTTCGGTGGTGCGGTGTGCCGGCCGCGGGGCCTCGTCAGGGCGGTGTGCCGGCCGACGCGTTACACAGACTCGTTCACGTCGTGATGTCCCGGCGCCGCAGTGCCGTCAGACCGGCGGCCGTGAGCAGCGCGGCGAGCGCGGTCAGGGCCAGCACCGGCGCCCACTCCATCTCCCCGCCCGGAAGTTTCGGCAGATGCGCGAACGGCGACACGTCCAGCACCGCCTGCGGAACATCCAGCGCGGGCCCGATCCAGCCGATGAGCAGCACCGCCCCGGCAACACCCCAGGCGGTCGCCGCGAACCGGGGCGACAGTCCATGGAGCAGTACGGCGAGCCCGCCGATCAGCCAGATCGCGGGCAGTTGCACCAGGGCGGCGCCGAGCACCGGCCCGGTGTGCCTGCCGTAGCCGGCGGCGAGGCCGAGCCCGGCGAGCAGCATGATCAGCGCGCTGCCGCCGAAGGCGACGGCCAGATGCCCGCCGGCCCAGCGCAGTCGCCCGACCGCGCCCGCCAGCACCGGTTCGGCCCGCCCGGAGGTCTCCTCGCCGTGCAGCCGCAGTACGGACCCGACGACGTACAGGGCGGCGACCAGTCCGAGGATGCCGACCATCGACGCGAGGAAGGAGTCCGTGAGGGCGGACTCGCCGCCCATGCGCTGGAAGATCTCGCGGGCCCGTTCGTTGTCGGCGACCACATCGGCCGCGCCCTCGGTCATGCCGCCGAAGACGACCCCGGCGAGCAGGAAGCCGGTGCTCCAGCCGAGGACGTTGCCCCGTTGCAGCCGCCAGGCCAGCGCGGCGGCGGTGCCCAGCCTGCCGTGCGCGGGTCCGGGGCGGCTCGGCAGGAAGCTCATCCCGACGTCACGGCGCCCGGCGAGCTCGTATGCGACGGCTCCCTGGACGACGGCGGCGGCCGCGAACAGCAGCAGCACCCACCAGCGTTCGCCCGCGAAGGGCCGCAGGTTCTCCAGCCAGCCGATCGGCGACACCCAGGTCAGGACCGAGGAGCCGTCGCTGGTCCCGGAGTCGCCCGCCGCGCGCAGCACGAACGCGGCGCCGAGCAGCGCGGCCGTCAGTCCGCGGGCCAGCCGCGCGCTCTCCGTGAACTGGGCGACGATCGCCGCCATCGTCGCGAACACCATGCCGAGGCCCGCCAGACCGAGCCCGAGAGCGAGGGCCCCGGACACGCCCTGACCGGCGAGACCCCCCGCGACCAGCAACGCGAGCAGCGCGTTGGCCACCGCCGCGGCGAGCAGCGCGGAGGTCAGCGGGGCGCGGCGGCCCACCATGGCGGACGAGATCATCTCCTGCCGGCCGCTCTCCTCCTCGTCGCGGGTGTGGCGGACGATGACGAGCAGGCTCATCACGGCGGCGAGCACACTGGCGTACACACCGATGCGCCAGGCCGTCAGCGCGCCGAGCGAGTCGTCGAAGACCGGGCCGATGAGGGCGCGCAGGGAGGAGTTGGTCTCCATCTGCCGGATCAGGTCGGCGCGGGCCTCGGCGGTGCCGTACAGGCTGGTGAGGGTGTTCGGCATGGACAGCACCATCAGCGCGTTCACGCCGACCCAGATCGGGATCAGGGTTCGGTCGCGGCGCAACGCGAAGCGCAGCAGGGTGCCGGTGCCGGCGAGCGGGCGGGAGCCGCCGGACCGTGCGGCGAAGGTCGCGGTGGTCATCGTGCGGCCACCTCGCCGGTCTCGTCCTGGTAGTGACGCAGGAACAGTTCCTCCAGGGTGGGCGGCGTCGACGTCAGGGACCGGACACCGGACTCGCTGAGCGATCTCAGGACGGCGTCCAGCTTGTCCGTGTCCACCTGGAGGCGTACGTGCCGGCCCTGGACGTCGAGGCCGTGCACACCGGGCAGGCGGGACAGCCCGTTGGGCGGTCCGACGAGTTCGGCGGTGACGCTGGTGCGGGTCAGATGGCGCAGTTCGGCGAGTGAACCGGTCTCGACGGTGACGCCCTTGCGGATGATGCTGACGCGGTCGCAGAGTTCCTCGACCTCGCTGAGGATGTGCGAGGACAGCAGGACCGTCCGGCCGCGGTCGCGTTCCTCGGCCACACAGCGCTGGAAGACCTCCTCCATCAGCGGGTCGAGTCCCGAGGTCGGCTCGTCCAGGATGAGCAGATCGACGTCAGCGGCGAAGGCGGCGACGAGGGCGACCTTCTGCCGGTTGCCCTTGGAGTAGGTCCGGCCCTTCTTCGTCGGGTCGAGTTCGAACCGCTCGATCAGGTCCGCCCGCCGCCGCTGGTCGAGTCCGCCGCGCAGCCGTCCGTAGAGGTCGATGACCTCGCCGCCGGAGAGGTTGCGCCACAGGGTCACGTCACCGGGGACGTAGGCGACCCGGCGGTGCAGTTCGACCGCGTCCGCCCAGGGGTCGCGGCCGAGCACCTGCGCGGCGCCGGAGTCGGCGCGCAGCAGGCCGAGGAGGACCCGGATGGTGGTGGACTTGCCGGCGCCGTTCGGGCCGAGGAATCCGTGGACCTCACCGGCTTCGACGTCCAGGTCGAGGCCGTCGAGCGCATGGGTCCGGCCGAACGACTTGTGCAGTCCGGAGACGGTGATTGCCTGAGTCATGGTTTCAGAACGTACGCTTACTTCAGAAATTTGTGAAGTTAAGGAAGTGTATAAACCGCGAGTACACTTCGGAACGGTGTCCGACCAGGGGAGATGATCCAGGGATGACGGAACGGTCGGCGGAGGAGCGGGATCCGGAGACGGTCTCCCGGTTCGTGGAGCACTTCGCGGCGCAGCTGGTGGAGGCGGGCGTGCCCCGCATGCCGGCCCGGGTCTTCGCCGCGCTCCTCGCCTCCGACACGGGCATGCTGACCTCGGCGGAGCTGGGCGACCAGCTGAGGATCAGCCCCGCCGCCGTCTCCGGTGCCGTGCGCTATCTGGCGCAGGTCCACCTGGTCTCACGCGAACGGGAGCCCGGCTCGCGCCGCGAGCGTTACCGGGTGCACAGCGACCAGTGGTACGAGGCCCTCACGAACCGCGAGACGATCATCAAGCGCTGGGAGGACGCCCTGCGCGAGGGCGTCACCACGCTCGGTCCCGACACCCCCGCGGGCCGGCGCCTCGCCGAGACCCTCGCCTTCTTCGAGTTCATCGAGGGCGAGCTGGAGACGATGATGGAACGCTGGCGCGCGCACCGGGCCAGGATGTTCGGCGACGGCGCGTAGGCGATCGATCCGTACGCGGGCTCTCCCGGCAGTCGTGCCCCGGTGGTCCGTACGGCCTGACCTCGCTGGTCGTGGTCGTGGCCCAGCGGGGCCGTGCGATTCCCGACCCCGGCGGTCCGTACGGGGCTCAGCCCGGGAGTGTCAGACCCAGTGCCGCTTCCCACACCGTCCACGTCCGGCGGCGCACCGGACCGGAGACCACCGCGTCCGCCCGGTAGCGGAAGTCCGCGCCGGACACCGTCACGCTCCGCCCCGCCACCCACAGCGGGGCCGCCTCGGCGCCCACCGACACCGGCCGCACCTCCACGTCCGCCGCGCCCGAGCCGTTCGGTGTCACGGACACCGCCTCCAGCGGCTGGCCGACGTCCACCAGCGTCACGCCGTCGACCTCGACCCGCAGCCGGGAGGGCCTGGCGACGTCGCCCGGCTCCGGCACCGCCGGCCGGGAGGACCGGGCCGGCACCAGCGTCCGGACCAGCGACTGGCACGTCCGCAGCCAGGGCCGGGCACCCGCCCCCGTCTCCGCGTCGGCCTCCCGCGCGGAGACCGGGGGAATCCGCAGCGTGCCCAGCACCACCCCGTCGCTGTCGTCGACGAGCAGATCCCGCCGCCGCTCGACACCCTCCAGCACGGCCCGCGCCGCCGCCACCGCCCCGGTCGGCACGCCGAGCGCGGCGGCGAGCCCGACGGCGGGCCCCACCGGGACGACCGACAGCACACATCCGGCCAGCTCCCGCTGCCGGTGCAGCAGGGACACGGCCCGCACCAGGGCACGGTCGTCGCCGACCAGGACGGGCCGCCGCGAGCCCCTGCGCCGCAGCGCCCGGGCGAATTCCTCCGGCCCGTCCGGCAGGCACACCTTCGTCGACGCACCCGCGCTGAGCACGTCTTTCGCGATCCGTGCGGACTCCCCGTCCGTCCGCCGGGCGACCGGATCGATGATCACCAGCAGGTGATCGGACGTCGGAGAAGTCGCCACCTCGGTCATGCCTCGCTTCCTCGGGTAGCATCTTTGTGCAAGAGCCCCTTGCGCTATTGCGCCAGGGGCTTCGTCTATTCCGGGGCATCCGGTCCTACGAGTCGCGGCCGACGCAGTCCGCCGGTGTACGAGGCACAGCCGTGTCGCGTGCGCCCCTGACCTTGGACATGCCCCGCCCGGAAGGGGTGTACGCGCGTGCCCGCACTTGTGCTGCTCGGTGCTCAGTGGGGTGACGAAGGCAAGGGAAAGGCGACTGACCTGCTTGGCGGATCCGTCGACTATGTGGTGCGTTACCAGGGCGGCAACAACGCCGGTCACACGGTCATCGTGGGTGACCAGAAGTATGCACTGCACCTGCTCCCTTCCGGAATCCTTTCTCCCGGTTGCACGCCGGTCATCGGCAACGGCGTGGTCATCGACCCCTCGGTCCTGCTCTCCGAGCTGAGCGGGCTCAACGAGCGCGGCGTCGACACGTCGAAGCTCCTGATCAGCGGCAACGCGCACATCATCACGCCGTACAACGTCACCGTCGACAAGGTGACGGAACGCTTCCTCGGCAAGCGCAAGATCGGGACGACCGGCCGCGGCATCGGCCCGACCTACGCCGACAAGATCAACCGCGTCGGCATCCGGGTCCAGGACCTGTACGACGAGTCGATCCTGACCCAGAAGGTCGAGGCGGCCCTCGACGTCAAGAACCAGATCCTCACCAAGCTCTACAACCGCCGCGCCATCACGGCGGAGCAGGTGGTCGAGGAACTGGTGGGCTACGCGGAGAAGCTCGAGCCGTTCGTCACCGACACGGTCCTGGTCCTCAACCAGGCGCTCGAGGACGACAAGGTGGTCCTCTTCGAGGGCGGCCAGGGCACGCTGCTGGACATCGACCACGGCACGTACCCCTTCGTCACGTCCTCCAACCCGACCGCGGGCGGCGCGTGCACCGGCTCCGGCGTGGGCCCGACGAAGATCAGCCGGGTCATCGGCATCCTCAAGGCCTACACGACCCGGGTCGGTGCCGGACCGTTCCCGACGGAGCTGTTCGACGAGGACGGCGCGGCGCTGCGCCGCATCGGCGGCGAGCGGGGCGTCACCACCGGCCGTGACCGGCGCTGCGGCTGGTTCGACGCGGTGATCGCGCGGTACGCCACCCGCGTGAACGGCCTGACCGACTTCTTCCTCACCAAGCTGGACGTGCTGACCGGCTGGGAGCAGATCCCGGTCTGCGTCGCCTACGAGATCGACGGCAAGCGGGTCGAGGAGCTTCCGTACTCCCAGTCGGACTTCCACCACGCGAAGCCGGTGTACGAGATGCTGCCCGGCTGGAGCGAGGACATCAGCAGGGCGAAGTCCTTCTCCGAGCTGCCCAAGAACGCGCAGGCGTACGTCAAGGCGCTGGAGGAGATGTCCGGCGCCCCGATCTCCGCGATCGGCGTGGGACCGGGCCGGGACGAGACGATCGAGATCAACTCGTTCCTCTGATCCCCTGATCCCCGGGTTCGCGCACCTTCGCCGGCGCCCCGGTCCGCCTTCGCGGGCCGGGGCGCCGCCGTGTGCGGTGAGGGGCGGCGGGGGAGCCGGGTGGGCCGGACGGCCCGCTCAGCTGAAGACGATCATGGAGCCCTGGGCGAGGCTCCGGGTGGCCGCCGCGTGCAGGCCGAGCCAGACGTGCCGCTCCCGGGCGAACGGGCTGGGGTCGTACGGCGCGGGCACGGCCGGCTCCTCCAACTCCGTGGGGGCGAGCGGCGGTCGGGGCGTCGCCGGGGGGTTGGCCGGGTCGATGCCGATCGCCGGGGCGACGGACTCCAGCTCCCGCAGGAGTGCCTGGGAGGATCCCAACGGGCCGCCGCCGGCGAGGAGTTCGTCGTCGGAGAGGGGGTGCGGGAAGTCGACGGGGACGTACGCCCCGGCGTGGTCGTAGTGCCATACGAGGTGCGACTGGCGGGCCGTCGTGTCGAACATCTCCAGGAGCTGTTCGTAGTCGCCGCCGAGCTCGTCGACCGGTGTCACCGGCAGCCCGCACGTCTGGAGCAGATGGGCGCGGCGCAGGAAGTGCAGCGCGTCGTAGTCGAAGCCGGCCACCGGGGCGACCTCGCCGGAGAGTCCCGGCATGTACTGGTACACCGGCACCGGTGGCAGGCCGGCCTCGGCGAGCACCTTGTTGTATTGCGCGAGTTCCTCGGCGAAGGGGTTGTCGGGGGTGTGGCACAACACGTCGACGAGCGGTACCAGCCACAGGTCACAGGCCAAAAGAGGGCTCCTCGCAAAGCGCGTAGCACGACGTTGCACGGTGTCAGGGAAGCGTAATGCGTGGGGGCCGCACGGGTCCCCTCCCGTGCGAGTCCCATACCCGGGCCGGGCACCCGCCCACCGTGGCTTTCGCTCAGCGCGGCATCAGTCCACCGAGCCATCAGTCCACCGAGGCGGCCGTGCACCGCGGTACCCGTCCGCGGCGGAGGC
Organism: Streptomyces cadmiisoli; assembly: GCF_003261055.1. Taxonomy (NCBI): domain Bacteria; kingdom Bacillati; phylum Actinomycetota; class Actinomycetes; order Kitasatosporales; family Streptomycetaceae; genus Streptomyces; species Streptomyces cadmiisoli. The sequence continues at coordinate 4,381,949 of NZ_CP030073.1, read as the reverse complement.
CGGTCAACCGGTGGTGAGGTTCTCGATCAGCGAGAGGGAGTGCGCGTGGTGGGCGGCGACGATCGAACGGGCCTCGACGGTGTCGCGGCGCACCAGGGCGTCGATGAGTTCGGTGTGGTCGGCCCAGAGGTGGCCGCGCAGATCGGTCACCCGGCGCAGATGCTGCACGGTGCACACCCAGGTCTGCACCCGCAGCCGGTGCAGGAAGTCCACGAGGTAGGGGTTGCCGAACAGGCTGCTGAGCTCGCGCCAGAAGCGCAGGTCGTAGCCGATCAGGACGGTGAGGTCGCCGGCGTTGGCGGCCCGCCGGGCCTCCTCGCCGCGTCGGCGTACGCCCGCGAGCGCGGCGGCGGTGCGCGGCTCCGTGGGGTCGCGGAAGGCCGGGCGGCCGTGGTCGAGAGCGTGGAACATCCCGTCGATGACCAGGCTGCGGGCCTCGACGAGGCCGCGGAAGTCGGCGACGGAGTACTCGCGGACGTGGAAGCCGCGGTGCTGGTCGGCCTCCAGCAGGCCCTGCGCGGACAGATCGACCAGAGCCTCGCGCACCGGTGTCGCCGAGACGCCGTACTGGTCGGCGATCTCCTTCACCGTGAAGGCCTGTCCCGGTTGCAGCCGCCCGGACAGCACCTCGTCGCGCAGCGCGTCCGCGATCTGCTGCCGCAGGGTGCTACGGGTCACGGCGCCGTTGCCGCTGGTGCCGGGCATGGGCGGGGGGCTTCCTCTCGGTACGGAAGTGGCGTGCTCGTACAGTTCTACGAGCACGCCACCTTACGCGTTCGGAAGCCGGGCCGTTTTTACGCCGTGTACTCGTCGGCCACGGACAGGGCGGCGTCCAGGGCCGCCAGTCCTTCCTTCAGTTCCGCCTCGGTCACGTTGCACGGCGGCACGACATGGGTGCGGTTCATGTTGATGAAGGGCCAGACGCCGTGCGCCTTGGCGGCGGCGCCGAACGCGGCCATCGGGGCGTTCGCCTCCCCGGCCGCGTTGTAGGGCACGAGGGGCTCGCGGGTCTCCCTGTCCCGCACCAGTTCCAGCGCCCAGAACATGCCGACGCCGCGTACGTCGCCGACGCTGGGGTGCCGGTCGGCCAGCTCGCGCAGGCCGGGCTCCAGCACGGAGGCGCCGAGCCGGGCGGCGTTGTCGACGATGCCCTCCTCGGCCATCACGCCGATCGTCGCGACGGTGGCGGCGCAGGCCAGCGGGTGTCCGGAGTAGGTGAGCCCGCCGGGGTAGGGCCGCTTGCCGAAGGTCTCCGCGATGCGCCCGGAGATGGCGACCCCGCCCAGCGGCACATACCCGGAGTTCACGCCCTTGGCGAAGGTCATCAGGTCCGGTACGACGCCGGACAGGTCCGCCGCGAACCACTCGCCGGTCCGCCCGAAGCCGGCCATGACCTCGTCCAGCACGAAGACGATGCCGTACTGGTCGCACAGCTCACGGACCCCGGCCAGATAGCCCGGCGGCGGCACCATGATTCCCGCGGTGCCCGGGACGGTCTCCAGGACGATCGCGGCGATCGTCGCCGGCCCCTCGAAGACGATCGTCGTCTCCAGGTGCTCCAGCGCCCGCGCGCACTCCTGCTCCTCGGTCTCCGCGTAGAAGCGGGAGCGGTACAGGAAGGGGGCCCAGAAGTGCACGACACCGGCCGAGGCGTGGTCGGAGGCCCAGCGGCGCGGGTCGCCGGTGAGGTTCACGGCCTGCTGGGTGCCGCCGTGGTAGGAGCGGTAGGCGGAGAGCACCTTGGGGCGGCCGGTGTGCAGCCGCGCCATGCGCACCGCGTGCTCCACGGCGTCGGCGCCGCCGTTGGTGAAGAAGATCTTGTCCAGGTCGCCGGGCGTGCGCTCGGCTATCAGCCGGGCGGCTTCGGAGCGGGCCTCGACGGCGAAGGCCGGTGCGAACGTGGTCAGGGTCGCGGCCTGCTCCTGGATCGCGGCGACGACCTTCGGGTGCTGGTAGCCGATGTTGGTGTAGACGAGCCCGCTCGTGAGGTCGAGGTAGCGCTTGCCGTCGTAGTCCCAGAAGTACGACCCCTCGGCGCCGGCGACGGCGAGCGGGTCGATGAGCTCCTGCGCGGACCACGAGTGGAAGACGTGCGCACGGTCCGCGGCCTTCACGGCGGCGCCGGCCTGGGGGTTGGGCTGAGGGGTCATGCGGCCGAGGGTAGGTGTCCGGGACACGGGCGCGACATCGGCGTCCTGTCTGCGGTCCGGCGCATTCCACGACAGGTTGTCGACGCGGGGGAAGAGACCGCCCGATTGTTGACAGCATGCTGTCGTGATGACAGGATTCTGTCATAGGGAGCCCGCCCGACCCGTGGAGGAGCCATGAACGCCGGCCGCAAGCCCGTCCACCTCGCCGTCTACGACACCTTCGCCGACTGGGAGACCGGCCACGCCACGGCGCACCTCGCCCGCGCCGGGTACCCGATCCGCACGGTCGGCCCCACCACCGACCCGGTCACCAGCATCGGCGGACTGCGCGTCCAGCCCGACCTCGCGCTGGCGGACCTGCGCCCCGAGGACAGCTCCCTGCTGATCCTGCCGGGCGCCGACCTGTGGGACGCGGGCGAGGACCTCGCGCCGTTCGCCCGCACGGCGCGCGCGTTCCTGGCCGCCGGGATCCCCGTCGCCGCGATCTGCGGGGCCACCGCCGGACTCGCCCGCGAGGGGCTGCTCGACGACCGCGGGCACACCAGCGCGGTCTGCTTCTATCTGGCGGTCACCGGCTACCAGGGCGGCGACCGCTACGTCGAGGCCGACGCGATCACCGACCGCGGTCTGATCACGGCCGGACCCACCGAACCGGTCGCCTTTGCCCGGGAGATCCTGCGGCTGCTCGGGGTGTACGAGGGCGAGGTGCTCGACGCCTGGTACCGGCTGTTCCACGACTCCGACGCCGAGGCGTTCGCCGTCCTGGAAGCGGCGGGAGCGCAGTGAGCCGGGAACGCCAGGACCTGTTCAGCCGTACCGCGCTCGGCGTGTTCCGGCTGAACGGCCAACTCCTTGCGGTGGCCGACGAACTGGCCCGGCCCGCGGGTCTGACGGCGGCCTGGTGGCAGGTCCTCGGCGCGGTGCTGCGCGAGCCGCTGCCCGTCTCCGCCGTCGCCCGCGCCATGGGCATCACCCGGCAGAGCGTGCAGCGCATCGCCGATCTGCTGGTCGCGCGCGGCCTCGCCGAGTACCGGACCAACCCTGCCCACCGGCGGGCCAAGCTGCTCGCGCCCACGGCCGACGGACTGGCCGCCGTCTCCCGGATCGACCCCGGCCACGCCGCCCGTGCCGACCGGCTCGCCGAGGCCCTCGGGGACGACGGTCTCGCGGAGGTCGTACGGGTGCTGGAGCGACTGTCCGTGGCCCTGGAACAGGTGGGACCGCCCGTTACGGAACCGTAGAGGAACCGTGTGGGCCGTGCCGCCCGCGGTGGCCGGCCCCGCACTATTCTCGGTCCGTCGCACTGGCGTGTACTTGCGTACCTGGGGGAGGGGCGGGCGCGGCCATGCAGAAACTGGGGCCCGGGGACCCACCCCGGATCGGCGCGTACCGGCTGGTCGCGCGGCTCGGCGCCGGCGGTATGGGGCAGGTGTACCTCGCCCGGTCGGACCGGGGCCGGACCGTCGCCGTGAAACTGGTCCGCGCGGAACTGGCCGCGCAGGAGGAGTTCCGCGCCCGGTTCCGGCAGGAGGTGCAGGCCGCCCGGCGGGTCGGCGGGCACTGGACGGCGCCCGTGCTCGACGCCGACACGGAGGCGGCGGTGCCGTGGGTGGCCACCGGTTACGTCGCCGGGCCCAGCCTCCAGCAGGTCGTCGGACACGACCACGGGGCGCTGCCCGAGCGTTCGGTGCGGATCCTCGGCGCCGGGCTCGCGCACGCGCTCCGGGAGATCCACGCCGCCGGTATCGTCCACCGGGACCTGAAGCCGTCCAACGTGCTCGTGACGATCGACGGACCCAAGGTCATCGACTTCGGGATCGCCCGGGCGCTGGAGACCGTCACCGACGGCGGGCTGACCCGGACCGGCGCCCTCGTCGGCTCGCCCGGGTTCATGGCACCCGAGCAGGTGCGCGGCGACCGCATCACCCCCGCCTGCGACGTGTTCTGCCTCGGCTCGGTGCTCGCCTACGCCGCCACCGGCCGGCTGCCCTTCGGCGGCGCCGACAGCGGCGTGCACGCCCTGATGTTCCGCATCGCGCAGGAGGAGCCCGACCTGGAGGGCGTGCCCGAGGGCCTCGCCGACCTCGTGCGCGACTGCCTGAGGAAGGACCCCGGCGCCCGGCCGTCGCTGGACGGCGTCCTGGAGCGGACCGGGGCGGAGGACACCGTCACCGGCGGGCGGTCCCGGGATCCGTGGCTGCCCGGCGCGCTGGTGGCCCAACTCGGGCGGCACGCGGTGCGGTTGCTGGACACGGAGGACCCCGAGGGGCCGGCCGCCGAGGGCGACGGGCGCGCCGACGGCTCACCCGAGCACGCGCCGGCCGCCGACGAGACGGCCCCGGCGAACGACCCGGCCCCCACCCCGCCGGACCGCCTCCCCACGGTGGCCGCCGGTCCGCCGCCCGCCCCGGCACATCCGGCGTACGGCTACCCGCAGCAGGGACACGGGCATCCCCAGCCGCCACCCGGGGCGCACCCCGGCACCCCGGCCGCCGCCAACCCGTACGCCACCCCGGCGGGCCCCCACCCGTACGGCGTCCCCGCCGGACCCGCTGCGTACGGCGCCCCGGCGCACGGCGGCGCCCACCCCGGGCTCGGCGCCACCCCGCCCTACGGCCCGTACCCGCCGGGTTCCACCGCGACCCCGCCCTACGGCCCGCCCGGACCGCCTGCGCGGCGCAGCGGGCGCACCACCGCGGCGCTCGTCGCGGTGGCGGTGGTCGTGGCGCTCGCCGCCGGAGGGTCGGTGTACGCGCTCCTGGACGGCGGCGGCAGCAGCCCCGACCCCGACCCGACGATCGCCGGCACCGCCGCCGGTCCCACGGCCTCCGCCCCGTCGCAGCCGACCACCTCCGACCCCCCGTCCCCGACACCGTCGGACACGGCCGCGTCCACGCCCGCCGACGGGGCGGTCCCGGCCGCGTACCTGGGCACTTGGGCGACCACGATCGACAACACGGCGGGACGGCACACCCGGCAGCTCACCCTCCGGCAGGGCGAGGTCGGCGACACCGTCCTGTCCCTGACCGCGGACGGCCCCGTCGCGGGCGGCAGCGACTACCACTGCGTCTTCGCCGCCGAACTCACCGGGCGGCCCGGCGACGAAGGCCCGATGCGGATCGGCCCGTCCACGGTCACCGTCGGCGAACCGGCGACCGCCTGCACACCCGGCGCGGCGACCGAGATCACCCTGCTGCCGGACGGCACGCTGCAACGCGTGAACACGAGCACCGGGGAGAAACTGACCTACCGCAAGCAGTGAGGTGGCGTACCCGCGTGTGAGGGTGAGAAGGCCGCAGCCGTGCGGCGGTTGAACGGTCGGCGAACTTCCCGGTCCCGGGCCTGACGGGGCGTTCGGGCGGACGTACGGTGACCCCACCATCCGGCTCTGGAGCGGCGGGGGACCACCGGTGGAGTGGCTGAGCATCGAGAACGTCGTCGCCGTGGGCACATCCGCCCTCGGCATCCTCGCGTCCCTCGGGATGCTGCTGTACGACCGCCGGGTGCCGCGCCGCAAGCTGATCGGCTACCGCGTGCAGATGGACAGCCCCATAGGCGACGGCGCGTCCTCCGATCCCAACCCGCGCCTCGGCGAGTTCGACGTCCCGAACATGGCCGACGCGTCGCTCGTCCTGCTGCGCATCGAGAACGACGGGGCGCAGAGCATCGCGGGCGGCGACTACACCGCGTCCGAAGTGCACGGTCTGACCGCCGAGTTCACCCGGCGCACGGTGCAGGCCGTGTCGGTCACCCAGCCGTCCGGAATCGAGCACCTCACCAGCCACTTCACGGACGTCAACGGGTTCGAGTACGAGCGCGGCAAGGTGTACATCCCGCGGGTGCCGCTCAATCCGGGCGACCACTTCAAACTGCTCGTACTGCTCTCCGGCGGTCCCGCGGAGGGCGAGGTCAAGCTGATCGGAGGCCTGCGGGACGGCCGGGTGCACCGCAACAGCGCTCCCCGGCCGGACGACAAACTGCGCACGTTCAGCCTCCCGGCGCGGCTGGTCAGCGTGGTGCTCACGCTCGCCGTGCTGGGCCTGGCCGGGATCATCCTGCTGCGCGACGGCAACCCGATCGAGTGCGAGCAGGGCGAGCTGACCGTGACCGGCTCCACCGCCTTCGAGCCCGTCGTCGAGACGCTGGCGAGGCAGTACGAGAACAAGTGCGAGGGCGCCGACATCTCCGTGCAGACCCGCGGCAGCGAGGACGGCGTCGCCGAACTCGCCGCCCTGGGCGGGCAGTCGCAGAACGCGGCCCGCTCCGTGATCGCGTTCTCGGACGGCCCGATGGGCGAGCGCTGGAGCCTGGAGGGCAAGCGGGTCGCGCTGTCCGTCTTCACCCTCGTCGTCCACCGGGGCGTCGAACTCGGCTCGCACGGACTGTCCCTGCGCGAGGTGCGGGACATCTACGCCGGCCGGTACCAGCGTTGGGGGGAGGTCGTCCCCGGGATGGCGGAGCTCGCCGACCTGCCCATCGTCCTGGTGAGCCGGGGGGACGAGTCGGGCACGCGGCAGATCTTCCAGGACCGGGTGCTCGAAGGGTGGGAGCGGGCGCCGAGCACCTCGCTGGACTGCGAGCCGGCCGAGCCCGCCGGCGGCACGGTGACCCGCTGCGAACTGGGCGGCACCTCGGCGGTGCTGGACAAGGTCGCGGAAACGCCCGGCGCCATCGGCTACAGCGAACTCACCCTCGCCGAGGCGCGCGGGAGCGACGTGCGCAGGGTGCCACTGGGCGGCGACCGGCCCGACGACCGGCAGATCGAGCTGGGCGGCAGCCGCTATCCGTACAAGGACGTCGAGTACGCCTATACCTACGGAACGCCCCGGCCGGGCTCCCTCGCCGCCAGTTTCCTCGCCTACCTCGACGAGTCCACCAGCCAGCACGTGATCCGGGACAAGGGGCATCTGCCCTGCCTGCGGGAGCCGGAGCTGTGCGTGTGACACGGCGCGGGCTGTGCGTGTGGCACAGCTGAGGTCACCGGTCAGGTGCGGGCGCGTCCGCCGGGAGCGGGCTCGACAGGGCGGCGCACGCCGCTCACCTCGGCTCCGGCGGGCGCTGGCGCGGCATGTTCGGCCGTGCCGCGCCCGGCTGGAGGGGCAGCCGCCCCGGCCCCACCACGTCCGGCCGCCCCCCGACGGCCATCGCCGACTGGATCCCCAGCGGAGCGGCCCCGGTACGGAACTCCACCATCCAGTCGGCCGTCTCCGCCCGCACCAGCTCCGTCACGTCCTCGGTGAACCGGCGCAGCACCGACAGGCACCGCTCGGCCGCCTCACCCGCCGTGCCCTCGGTCGGCCCCAGCACCTCCCGCACGCTCTCCGACGCCCAGTCGAACTGCAACGCCAGCAGCCTGCGCTGTACGGCCTGCGCGGTGGCGACGTCCCTCATCCACCCGGACGTCACCCCGAAGAACCGGTCCACGGCCAGGCACGACACCGCGATCAGCAGCGCCAGATATCCCCACGGCGCCGCCCCGTCCAGCACCCGGGTCAGGTCCAGCAACGGCAGCGCGGCCCCGGTCACCGCCCCCAGCGCCGTCCCGCACCGCAGCACCCGCGCCGCCCGCCGCCGCCACACCCGGTCGGCCAGATACCAGACCGCCGTCTCCAGCGCCCCGCGCTCCACCCAGCGGTACAGCTCGTCCAGCCGCTCCGCGGGTTCGGCCCAGTCACCGAGCGGAAACGCCCGCCCGGTCAGATCACCCGGCCGCAGTCCGGCCCCGCCCTCGCCACGCCCGTCCTGAGGCGGCCCTTCGGGCTGCATCTCCGGCTGACCCACCCGGCACTCCCTACCGATCACAGATGATCACGGTGCGTGACATGTCGTACGCCGCACGGCCACAAGTCGTACGTGACGCCCGATGCCGGCGCGCCGGCCCCCTTCCTACCCCCCAATGGGTGGCGAAGCCCCGGGTTTCGCCTCTTTTCCGCCCGGAAGTGGGTCTTGATCAGGTATAGGACATCCGGTCGTATCACTCGAAAGAGTGCCGGAGCGACGGCCGCGTGGAGCACGTAGGCTCGTGCTGAACGGGAAACCCCGTGCCGCAGAGCCCCGGAAGAGGAGCTGATCGTGATCCCCGGTGGTGGCCAGCCCAACATGCAGCAGCTGCTGCAGCAGGCCCAGAAGATGCAGCAGGACCTGGCGAACGCGCAGGAGGAACTCGCCCGGACTGAGGTCGACGGGCAGGCGGGCGGCGGCCTGGTCAAGGCCACCGTCACGGGCTCCGGCGAGCTGCGCGCGCTGCGGATCGACCCGAAGGCGGTGGACCCGGACGACACCGAGACCCTCGCCGATCTGATCGTCGCGGCCGTGCACGCGGCCAACGAGAACGCCCAGACCCTCCAGCAGCAGAAGCTCGGCCCGCTCGCCCAGGGCCTGGGCGGTGGCATCCCCGGCCTGCCCTTCTAAGACCGGCCGCGGGAAACTACCGTACGTACTGCACGACACTCAGGAAGGGCGGCAGTCCGTTGTACGAAGGCGTGGTCCAGGACCTCATCGACGAGTTGGGGCGGCTGCCCGGCGTCGGTCCCAAGAGCGCGCAGCGGATCGCCTTCCATGTGCTTCAGGCGGAACCCGCCGACGTGCGGCGGCTCGCGCACGCCCTCCTGGAGGTCAAAGCGAAGGTCCGCTTCTGCGCGACCTGCGGCAATGTCGCGCAGGAGGAGCTGTGCAACATCTGCCGCGACAGCCGCCGCGATCCGGCGGTCATCTGCGTGGTGGAGGAGCCCAAGGACGTCGTCGCCGTCGAGCGCACCCGCGAGTTCCGCGGCCGCTACCACGTGCTCGGTGGCGCGATCAGCCCCATCGAGGGCGTCGGCCCCGACGACCTGCGCATCAGGGAGCTGCTGGCCCGTCTCGCCGACGGTGTGGTCACCGAGCTGATCCTGGCCACGGACCCGAACCTCGAGGGCGAGGCGACGGCGACGTACCTCGCCCGGATGATCAAGCCCATGGGCCTCAAGGTCACCCGCCTGGCCAGCGGCCTCCCGGTGGGTGGCGACCTGGAATACGCGGACGAGGTGACTCTCGGCCGCGCCTTCGAGGGGAGACGACTCCTAGATGTCTGACGCCACGCTGCACTCCACGACGCAGGACCCGGACGATTTCGCGGTCCAGATCGCGGACCAGGTCGAGAGTTTCCTGGTCGCCGTCACGGAGGTCGCAAAGGGCGACGAGCCGGACTCGGCCGTCCCCTTCCTCCTCCTGGAGGTCTCCCAACTCCTGCTGGCCGGGGGTCGCTTGGGCGCGCACGAGGACATCGTCCCGGACGAGCGGTACGAGCCCGACCCCGGTCCCGAGCCGGATGTCGACGGACTGCGTGAGAACCTCGCCCGGCTCCTGGAGCCGATCGACGTCTACTCCGAGGTCTTCGACCCGTACGAGCCCCGCAAGGCCCCCGTCCCGGCCCGGATCTCCGACGACCTCGCGGACGTCATCACCGACCTGCGCCACGGCATGGCGCACTACCGGGCCGGCCGTACGACGGAGGCCCTGTGGTGGTGGCAGTTCTCCTACTTCTCGAACTGGGGGGCGACGGCCTCGGCGACGCTGCGCGCCCTGCAGTCCGTCGTCGCGCACGTCCGGCTCAACCAGCCGCTGGAGGAGCTGGACGGCCTGGACACCGACCAGGGCCTGGGTGACGACACCCTCGAGATCGAGGCCGGCAAGGTGATGCAGCAGGAGATCGCCCGGCCGCTGGGGCTGCGCCCCCGGTGACCGACCGGCGTGTCCCGAGCGACACCCCGGTGTTGCCGTTCCGCGCTGTGCGCCCCCTACCGTGACGTGCGCTTGATCATTCCGGCACGGACGACAACGGGGGGCGACCGGCGATGGAGCACGTACGCGGACGGGCCGCGAGGGCGACGGCGGCCGCGGCGGCGGTCGCCCTGACGGCACTGCTCACGGCCTGCGGTCCGAAGGAGGCCGACGCCGACACGGGCGCGCGGCCCGCCGGGGCGACGGACCCGGTCACCGCCTCGGTGTCGGCACGGGAGTCACGGCCGGGCACGGAGCCACCGGACGCGAGCCCGACCCGCTCGGCCCCAGCCCCCTCGCGGACACCCGCCTCGGCGCCTTCGTCGCCGACGAACGCTCCCGCGTCACCGGTCAAGCCGGTCACGCCCACCGTGATCAGCATGTTCGCCTCCACCGCGGGCGGCCGGATCGCTCTGGACCGGGGCGGCGCGGCCCAGGAGTTCACGGTCGACGTGCACAACGGCAACACGCGCGCGTACACCGGGCTGCGGGTGGTTCTCCAGATGGAGACGATGGCGCAGACCGCGGCCGCCCCGGCCGCCAACGGACTTGTCCTGGAGCGCCGGGACCCGGCCACCGGCGCCTGGCGGCGCGCCGAGCTGCGCGTGGCCAACGACATGTACCCCCACCACCTGTACCCGGACGGCACCCCGCTGGCCCGGGAGGCCTCCCGGGTCGAGCGCTACCGGCTGCGCGCCCTCGCCGACGGCCCGGCCGGCTCCCAGCCGCTCCTGGTCCAGCTCGTCGACACGAGCGCCCCCGAGGACGCCGGCACGGACCTGGCCGTACCCCGCACCGCCTCGCTCATGGTCACGGTGAACGCCGGGCGCGGCTGAGATCCGGGTCCTGTGCCCGATCGGCGTTCCGAGGTTCGAAAGCCGGTCCGCACCCGCCTCCCGGGTCGCATTTGTGATGCGGGGCACTTTTCCGAGTGCTGCCGGGTGAGCGCGGGCATGTGCTCCTGCGGAACGGGCGGCCGACATCTCACGATGCGATATCGCGAAGGTGGAATTCGGCCGCTCGATAGACTGAGCCGACCGCGGTGCATATGCGTATGTGTGGACCGTGGACATCACCACTGACTGAGCGAGGAGCGCACGTGGGCCTTGTCGTGCAGAAGTACGGAGGCTCCTCCGTAGCCGATGCCGAGGGCATCAAGCGCGTCGCCAAGCGGATCGTGGAAGCCAAGAAGAACGGTCACCAGGTGGTGGCCGTGGTTTCCGCGATGGGCGACACGACGGACGAGCTGATCGATCTCGCCGAGCAGGTTTCCCCGATTCCTGCCGGGCGCGAGCTCGACATGCTGCTGACCGCCGGAGAGCGGATCTCCATGGCCCTGCTGGCCATGGCGATCAAAAACCTGGGCCACCAGGCCCAGTCCTTCACCGGCAGCCAGGCAGGTGTCATCACCGACTCGGTCCACAACAAAGCCCGGATCATCGATGTCACACCGGGCCGGATCCGGGACTCGCTGGACGAGGGCAACATCGCCATCGTCGCCGGTTTCCAGGGCGTCAGCCAGGACACCAAGGACATCACCACCCTCGGACGCGGTGGCTCCGACACGACGGCCGTCGCGCTGGCCGCCGCCCTCGACGCCGAGGTCTGCGAGATCTACACCGACGTCGACGGCGTGTTCACCGCCGACCCGCGGGTGGTGAAGAAGGCCCGGAAGATCGACTGGATCTCCTTCGAGGACATGCTGGAGCTCGCTGCCTCGGGCTCCAAGGTGTTGCTCCACCGCTGTGTGGAGTACGCCCGCCGGTACAACATCCCGATCCACGTCCGCTCCTCGTTCAGCGGACTCCAGGGCACGTGGGTCAGCAGCGAGCCGATTCAGCAAGGGGACAAGCAGGTGGAGCAGGCCATCATCTCGGGTGTCGCACACGACACCTCCGAGGCCAAGATCACGGTCGTCGGCGTGCCGGACAAGCCCGGCGAGGCCGCCGCCATCTTCCGCACGATCGCCGATGCCGAGATCAACATCGACATGGTCGTGCAGAACGTGTCGGCCGCTTCCACGGGTCTGACCGACATCTCGTTCACCCTGCCGAAGACCGAGGGCCGCAAGGCCATCGACGCCCTGGAGAAGAACAAGGGCGGCATCGGCTTCGACTCACTGCGCTACGACGACCAGATCGGCAAGATCTCCCTGGTCGGCGCCGGCATGAAGACCAACCCGGGCGTCACCGCCTCGTTCTTCGAGGCGCTGAGCGACGCGGGCGTGAACATCGAGCTGATCTCCACCTCCGAGATCCGCATCTCGGTCGTCACCCGCGCCGACGACGTCAACGAGGCGGTCCGCGCCGTGCACACCGCCTTCGGCCTGGACTCGGACACCGACGAGGCCGTCGTCTACGGCGGCACCGGACGGTGACGGTGACCGCCCGCCCGCACGGAGGCGTACGACGATGACCGCCCGACCGACGCTCGCGGTCGTGGGAGCGACCGGAGCCGTCGGCACGGTGATGCTCCAGATCCTGTCCCAGCACGCGGACATCTGGGGCGAGATCCGCCTGATCGCCTCGCCGCGCTCGGCCGGCCGCAAGCTGACCGTGCGCGGTGAGGAGGTCGAGGTGGCCGCCCTCACCGAGGAGGCGTTCGACGGGGTCGACGTCGCCATGTTCGACGTACCGGACGAGGTGGCCGCGCGGTGGGCGCCGATCGCCGCCGCCAAGGGCGCGGTGGTCGTCGACAACTCCGGTGCCTTCCGGATGGACCCGGACGTGCCGCTGGTCGTGCCGGAGGTCAACCCGCACGCCGTCCGGGCACGCCCCCGCGGGATCATCGCCAATCCCAACTGCACCACCCTGTCCATGATCGTCGCCCTGGGCGCGCTGCACGCCGAGTTCGGGTTGCGTGAACTGGTCGTCTCCTCGTACCAGGCGGTGAGCGGGGCCGGGCGGGCCGGGGTGGAGACCCTGCGCCGGCAGCTGTCCCTGGTCGCCGGTACGGAGCTGGGGACGCACCCCGGTGACGTGCGGCGCGCCGTGGGGGACGACACCGGGCCGTTCCCGGAGCCGGTCGCGCTGAACGTGGTGCCGTGGGCCGGATCCGTGCGCGAGGACGGCTGGTCGTCCGAGGAGATGAAGGTGCGGGACGAGTCCCGCAAGATCCTCGGGCTGCCGCGGCTGCCGGTCGCGGTGACCTGTGTCCGGGTGCCGGTGGTGACCGCGCACTCGTTGACGGTGCACGCCCGCTTCGAGGACGAGGTGACCGTGGCCGGGGCGCGGGAGATTCTCGCGACGGCGCCCGGTGTGGTCCTCTGCGACGATCCGGCCGCGGGGGAGTTCCCCACCCCCGCCGACGTGGTGGGCACCGATCCGACCTGGGTGGGGCGTCTGCGCCGGGCCCTGGACGACCCCACGGCGCTCGAGATGTTCGTCTGCGGCGACAACCTGCGCAAGGGGGCGGCGCTCAATACCGCACAGATCGCCGAGCTCGTCGCGGCGGAGATGTCGTGACGATAAAGAAACGCGACGCCGGGCGGAAGTGTTTGTAGGATCCATGGAAGCTGTGGAAGTCGAGTGAGACGGACAAGTGGTCCGGACCACTTGTCCGTGCCCTTCCGGCGTTCGAAGATTTCCTCCCCGTCCTCCGCAACTGCGTGCAGGGCGGGGAGCGTCTATGCGGTCGCCCTTCCGGGCGTGGAGACGCGTGATCCAGGCGTGGGGACGCCGCATGACGGTGCGTGGGGACGCCCGTTGTTTTGATCTAGGGGAAGAGCGGGACGCATGAGGGCATATGGGGCACAACCGGTCGTGCTGCCTGACGCGAGAGCGAAAGTGACGCCCGGCACGTACAACCCTGCCGGGGGCAGACGTGTCCAACTGGCGTGGCAGAGGTACTCGACTTTCCTGCGACGGCCCGCGGTACGGCCCTTCGGCCGCCCCGGCGACCCGTCCGCACCCGCATGCCCGGGGCGCCCGGCGGCATGCCGGTGATCGCCCCCATGCCCGCAGCGCGGCCCGCCCGCATTCCGAACCAGCGCGACGGCGCCGAGGCCCTCGACACGGCGGCAGCCGGCACCACCGTCGACCACCTCACCGAGACCTACCGCACGCACTACCGGTCTCTGCTGGGTCTCGCCGCCCTCCTCCTCGACGACACCGCCTCCTGCGAGGACGTGGTGCAGGAGGCCTTCATCCGCGTCCACTCGGCCCGCAAACGGGTCCGCGACCCGGAGAAGACCCTCGCGTACCTGCGCCAGACCGTGGTGAACCTCTCGCGTTCGGCGCTGCGCCGCCGCATCCTCGGCCTCAAGCTGCTGTCGAAGCCCATGCCCGACATGGCCAGCGCCGAGGAAGGCGCGTACGACCAGCTGGAGCGCGACTCCCTGATCAAGGCGATGAAGGGCCTCCAGCGCCGGCAGCGCGAGGTGCTGGTGCTGCGCTACTTCGCGGACATGACCGAGGCCCAGGTCGCCGAGACGCTCGGGATATCGCTGGGCTCGGTGAAGGCCTACGGCTCGCGCGGCATCGCGGCCCTCCGGATCGCCATGGAGGCGCCCGCATGACCGGCGACAACGGGTGGCGGGCCCACCGAGGGCCGCTCGAACCCGAGGAACGCGAGCCTACGGCCGACCGGACGGGGCACCCGTCCGGCGAGGCCCCGCCCGACACACCGCGTGAGCCGACCGAGGCACATCAGCAAGAGCCGAAGCAACCGCACGCTGGGAACCGAACTGTGAACCACGGCCCCGACGACCAGGGCCCCGACCGGCTCGACTCGGACGAGCTGGCACTGCGCCGGCTGCTGCACCACGCGGTGGAGGACATCGAGCCGCGCGACGGCACGCTGGACCATCTGCGGCAGGCGGTGCCCGCCCGGCGGGCGCGCAAGCGGCAGGCCGCCGTCGGCATGGCGGCGGCGGCGCTGTTCGTGTGCACGGCCGTCCCGGCCCTGGTGCACGTCTCCAACTCCACCGGCCCGAATGCCAACCCGTCCATCGCCGGCCTCGGCTCGCAGGCACAGGGCGGCGTCGGCGCCGGCAAGAGCCCCGACGGCGCCGACAACGGCTCGGTGTCCACGGGCCAGGCCCACAACAGCGGCGGCAACGAGGACCCGGCCGAGGGCGAGAAGGGCCCCGGCCGCGGTTCCGAGACCGGCGCGGGCTCCGACAACCCCGACGCCTACCCGTCGGCGAGCAGCGTGGAAGGCGCCCCGGTGTGCACGGCCGACCAGCTCGGCTCGGCCACCGCGACGGCCGACGTCCCCGACGCGGGCGGCACGGTCTACGGCACCTTCCGGATCATGAACGTCTCCGCCGCGGACTGCACCGTCGGCGGCGCCGGCACGGTCGGCCCCACCGCCCAGGGCGCGGCCGACCCCAGCAAGATCACGGTGGTGGCCCACACCGCGGGCGACGCGGCCGCCGGGCTGCCCGACCCGTCCGTCGAGGTCCCGCAGCTGGTGCTCCGGCCGGGCTCCGCGTACGAGGTGAAGTTCGCCTGGGTGCCCTCGGAGACCTGTCCGGTCGAGGGCGGCGGCCCCGGTGGCGAACCGGGCGACCCGTCACCGGACCCCTCGCCCTCCGGCGACCCCGGCACCACGACCGCGGGCAGCTCCACCGGCAGCGACACCGGCATGTCCAGCCAGCTGCTCACCGAGGACGGCACGGCCGACGGCAGCGTGGCCGTCGCCTACACGGCGGAGGCGGGAGCCCCCACGGTGTCCGTGACGGTGGCCAACGCCTGCGCGGGCACGGTCTACCGGACCGGGGTGCTGTCCGCCCCGTAGACCCCCGGCCGCGGTGTCAGACGCCGGTCGGGCTGGGGGTGCGCTCGTCCTCCGTGACCAGACCCAGCTCCGCGTCGCGCAGGAACTCGACCTCGCGGCGGAAGAGCCGGAACCACATGAAGACGACGAAGCCGGCGAAGACGAACCACTCGCCGGTGTAGCCGAGGTTCTGGAACGCCCTGAGGTCGAGGCCGGTGTCCGGCGCCGCCATCACCGGCACGGCCGTCATTCCGGAGTCGCCCCGGTTGAGGGTGACCCACGCGTCGTGCACCTCGTACGGCACGAGGTTGACCAGTGTGGCCGCGCTGATCGCGGCGGTCTGGCCGGACGGCAGGCCGCCGCGCGCGGTGACGCCGTTCTCGCCCGGGTTCTCGGAGGCCTGGAGCGCCCCGGTGACCGTGACCTCGCCGGCGGGCGGGGCCGGGGCCCGCGCCGGATCGGCGTCGCCGGGCAGCCAGCCCCGGACCACGGGGAGGGCCTTCTCGCCGGTGCGCAGCAAGGTCAGCACGTAGTAGCCGCGCTTGCCGTCCAGCTCACGGTTCGGGACGAGCAGCTGCTCGCCGTACGTACCGGTCGCGGTGGTCTGGTCGCCGGAGGTCTCCTTGTCCACGGGCAGCAGGTCGGCCAGTGGACGGGCGGCCCGGTCCTGGTCGGACGTGACCTGCTCCTGCGCGCCGCGGTGGTCCTCGATGCGCGACTCGAACCGGCTCAGCTGCCAGGACCCCATGAAGATGCAGAAGGGGATGGCGAGCAGTACGAAGACGTTGATCCCCCACCAACGGGGCGTCAGGAGAAACCGGTACACGCCTCAACGGTACGGGGCTGCCCCGCGGAGCCCGGCCGCGGGGTGGTGGTGCCGGGTGCGTGCTGCGGCAATGGGCGGCGGTGTCGGGGTGCGGGGCGCGGCTGTGGGGCGGCGGTGTCAGGGTGCGGGGGGCGGCTCCGGGGTGGCCGGGTGCGGCCCGGGGCGGTCCCCGATCCGTGATCGCCGGAAGTTTTCCACAGGCTGTGGGGGCCTCGGCAGCGCGTTGTCGCCCGGGCCAGGCACTATGGGGCCATGACTGAGAGCAACGGGTCCGCCGCGCGAGGCCAGCGGAATCAGCGCGAGAACATGCCGGACTGGGAGAGGCGCTTCCGGGCACCGCGGGTGTCACTGCCCGACTGGGCGGAGGACGCGCCGGACCGTGCCCTGTTCGTGTCGAACGCGACCGGGACGTACGAGCTGTACGCCTGGGACCGGTCGACGGACGAGCAGCGCCAGGTCACGGACCGGCCCAACGGCACGACGGACGGAGTGCTCTCCCCGGACGGCGCCTGGATCTGGTGGTTCGACGACAAGGACGGCGACGAGTTCGGCGTGTGGCGCCGCCAGCCCTTCACCGGCGGCGAGGACGAGCCGGCGGTGCCCGGCCTCGATCCGTCGTACCCGGCGGGCCTCGCCCTGGGCCGGGACGGGCGCACCGCGGTGGTGGGCCGCTCCACGGACGAGGACGGCACCACGATCCACGTGGCGCGCGCCGGCGAGGCCCCGGTGGAGATCTACCGGCACCGCGAGTCGGCCGGCGTCGGCGACCTCTCCCACGACGGTTCGCTGATCGCCGTGGAGCACACCGAGCACGGCGACGCGATGCACTCGGCGCTGCGCGTGGTGCGCCCCGACGGCACGCCGGTCGCCGATCTCGACGACACCAAGGGCGGCACCGTCGAGCTGGGCCTGGAGGTGCTGGGTTTCGCCCCGGTCGAGGGCGACACCCGGCTGCTCATCGGCCACCAGAGGCGCGGGCGCTGGGAGCCGCTGGTGTGGGACGTGGCCACCGGCGAGGAGACGGACCTGGCGCTGGAACTGCCGGGCGACGTCAGCGCCGAGTGGTACCCGGACGGCTCCGGCCTGCTGATCGGGCACAGCCACGAGGCCCGGGGCGAGCTCTTCCGCTTCGACCTCGGCACGCGTGAGCTGGTGAAGGTGCCCACCCCCCGCGGCACGGTCTCCGGTGCCACCGCCCGCCCGGACGGCAGCGTGGAGTACCTGTGGTCGTCGGCGGCGCAGCCGTCGTCGGTGCGCTCGACGACCGGCCGGGTGGTGCTGGACCCGCCCGGCATGAAGTCCCCGGGCTCGGTGCCCGTGGAGGACGTGTGGGTGGAGGGTCCCGGCGGCCGTATCCACGCCCTGGTGCAGAAGCCGGCCGGTGCGGTCGGTCCGCTGCCGACGGTGTTCGACATCCACGGCGGTCCGACCTGGCACGACAGCGACTCGTTCGCGGCGGGCCCGGCGGCCTGGGTGGACCACGGCTACGCGGTGGTGCGGGTCAACTACCGCGGCTCCACGGGCTACGGCCGGGCCTGGACGGACGCGCTGAAGCACCGGGTCGGCCTGATCGAGCTGGAGGACATCGCGGCGGTCCGGGAGTGGGCGATCTCCTCCGGTCTCGCGGACCCGGACCGGCTGATCCTGACCGGCGGCTCCTGGGGCGGGTACCTCACCCTCCTCGGCCTCGGCACCCAGCCGGACGCCTGGACCATGGGCATCGCGGCGGTCCCGGTGGCCGACTACGTCACCGCGTACCACGACGAGATGGAGGCGCTGAAGGCGATGGACCGGACGCTGCTGGGCGGCACCCCGGAGGAGGTCCCCGAGCGCTTCGAGGCGTCGTCCCCGCTGACCTACGTCGACCAGGTCAAGGCCCCGGTCTACATCTCCGCGGGCGTGAACGACCCGCGCTGCCCCATCCGCCAGATCGAGAACTTCGTCAAGCGCCTGGAGACGAACGGCGCGGTCCACGAGGTCTACCGCTACGACGCGGGGCACGGCTCCCTGGTGGTCGACGAGCGCATCAAGCAGGTGCGGCTGGAGCTCGACTTCGCGGACAGACACCTCAAGACCGCGCGGGACTGACCTCCGCGCCGCCGTCACCACGGGTGGCGGCGGCCGGGGCCGAGGGCAGGCGCACCACGGCGACGCCGCCGTCCAGATCCACCCGGGTCCGGTGCGGCGGCGCGCCGTCCTCCTCGTCGTCCCGCATCAGCAGCGCGGACCGGCGCTCCTTGAGTTCGTGCTGCTTGCCCGGCGAGATCGCGCCGTGCAACTGCTCGAACCCGGTGGCGGACACCTGCCCGACCCGGGCGGAATTGCGCCACGGCAGCCACCCGGCCCGGCCGGCGCGCAGCAGGGCCTGGTCGACGAAGGCGACGACGGTCAGCAGGATGACCAGGCCGGGGAGAGTGACGAAGACGGCGAACTGCATGCCGCCAGTGTCCCCCGGAACGCCCCGGCAGGACCCCGCTCCGCGCACACCACCGCCCCCGCCGCTCGGGTCACGAGGTCGCCCGGGCGCGCGGGCGCCTGCCGAGGAGCTCCGCGAGACCTCGTCGCGTCGCGGCCAGCACCACGCGGTCCTCGGCGCGCAGGACGTAGGTCGGCGGCAGGTCCCACACGAGGCCGGAGGCGGGCGGGCCGCCGGCGGGGCCCGCGGAGGAGCCGTCCGCCGCCAGGTCGGGCCGGCGTTCCCCGGGCGCGGCCACGTCCAGGGCCAGCACCCGCCACGATCCCGCCCGGAACGCGTCGGCGATCGTCCGGCCCTCCAACTGCCGGATCCCGCGCACGTCGAGGGCGGCGAACAGCAGCACCCGCCGTTCGACCGGGATCGCCCCCAGCACCTGCCGGCCCATCATGGCGCCGGCGAAGGAGGGCGCCGCGAGGTGCGTGACACTGCGGCTGCGGGTGAGCGCACGCGGATGCGCGGCCCGCAGCGTGCGGTACACGGCGGCGGCGAAGTCGTCGTCGTACAGCCGGAGCACGACCCGCAGATCGGGCCGGACGGACCGGGCCGTCAGGGCGGCTTCCAGGTTCGTCGTGTCCACGCTGGTCAGCGCGAGCAGGGCATGCGCCCGATGGATCTTGGCGGCTTCCAGGACGCCCTCCTGGGTGACGTCCCCGAGCACCACCGGCACCCGTAACCGCCGGGCCGTGGCCATGCCCCGCGCCTCGGGGTCGGACTCGACGCACACCACCGGGATGTCCAGCTCCCGCAGCCGGTTCAGCACCCGGGTGCCGATCTTGCCGAGCCCGAGCAGCACGACGTGCCCGGCCAGTCCGCGCGGCGGCCTGCGCAGCGCGGAGGCGCTCCGGAACGTGCCGAGCGCTTCCAGGACGGCGGCCAGCAGCACCGGCAGCAGCAGCAACCCCACTCCGGCGGAGAGGAGTTGGAGCACCTGGCGGCCGGTCGCGGCGTCGGTGGCCGGGTCGTCGATGCCGAGGATGTCGAGCAGCGTCACATAGGTCGCGCGCAGCGGGTGGTCACCGGTGACCACCATCAGGGCGACGGCGAGCGCGATGACGGCGCCCACCAGTCCCGCGAGGGACCAGCGCAGCCGCCGGGAGAACAGCGAGGCGAACGGCGGCACGATCCCGACGCCGCGCCGCGTGGACTGCGTCGTGCCGCTGTACGCCACCTGCTCCAGTACGACCGTGCCGCGCCCGGTCGCCGCGGCGACCTCGTCCTCGTCCGGCAGCAGCCGCGGTCCGCGCTCCCCGCTGCCCTCCGACCCGTCCGCGCCCGCCGGATCGCTGCTGGTCGCCGACAGCAGCGCGAGGGTGCACAGCCCGGGGTCGGCGACCTGACCCGGCGTCGGGGGCGTCCGCTCCACCGCCCGCAGCAGCAGTCCGTCCGTCTGGACGACCTTGCTGGTCTCGGCGAGCGCGGTGGCCGCGAGGGCCGGTGCGGCGGTGTCGGCGTCGGACAGCACGGTCGTCGACGCGTCGTGGTCCGACGCCGAACCGCCGAGCGCCAACGCGGCGGCCTGGTCGAGGAGTTCCTCGATGTGCTGCCCCAACCGCCGGTTGTACAGTCGCAGGACGAGCCGCAGCCGCGGGTTGAGCCGGCGGGCGGTGAGGGCCGCGCGGATGTTGGTCTCGTCGTCGTCGTACACGAGGGCCAGCGCCGTCGCCCGCTCCACGCCCGCGTCGGCGAGCACCGCCTCGGTGGGTTCGGCGGCCTCCAGGACCCGTTCGCCGCCGCCCTCGCCGGCCGCGGCGCCGTTGCCGTTCCCGGCGGCACGGCCGGCCGCGCTCACCATCCGGTCGAGGAGCGCCGCCGACGCCGCGCGGGCGCGTCCGACGACCGGCTGCCGCACCCGGCGTCCGGCGTCCGGCACGACGAGCGTCACCTGCTCCTCGTACACACCTCGCAGTTCGGCCGCCAGCCGGTGCGCGAGGCCGTCGTCGCCGCACACCACCATGTGCGCGGTCGGGTCACCCGGCTGGCCTTGGTACGGAACGCTGCCCACGAGGGAAAAGACTGCCTCACCGGGACGGATGGTTCCAGCAACGGTCTGAACAGCCGTTCCCCGCAGGCCGTATGGAAGGGGACGCAGCCCGCGCGACAAAGGACCGGATCCGTGGCCGACACCGTCACCGAAGCAGCACCCCGGCCCGAGCGGCTGGCCGGGCCGCCGGACCCGGACGGCTGGCACGTGAGTTCCCCCCTGGTCCTCACCGTCACGCTGCTCGTGCTGCTGCTCGCCCAGGCGCCCATCCGCGGCGCGCTGTCCGCGCCCGTGATGCAGACCTGGACGACGGTGTTCGTCGCGGTGGTCGTGCAGGCCCTGCCGTTCCTGGTGCTCGGGGTGCTGCTGTCGGCGGCGGTCGCCGTGTTCGTGCCGCCGTCGGTCTTCGCCCGCGCGCTGCCGGCCCGGCCCGCGGCGGCCGTACCGGTGGCGGGGCTGGCGGGGGCGGTCGTCCCCGGCTGCGAGTGCGCCTCGGTGCCGGTGGCCGGGGCGCTGATGCGGCGCGGAGTCACCCCGGCCGCCGCGCTGACGTTCCTCCTCTCGGCGCCCGCCATCAATCCGATCGTGCTGATCGCGACGGCCGTCGCCTTTCCCGGGCAGCCCGAGATGGTGCTGGCCCGATTCGTCGCGAGCCTGGTCGTGGCGTGTGTGATGGGCTGGCTGTGGCACCGGCTCGGGCGCGCCGACTGGCTGCGCCCGCCGGCCCGTCCGTCGTACGAGGGGCAGGGCAGGGGCGCGGCCTTCTGGGGGTCGGTGCGGCACGACGTGCTGCACGCCGGCGGCTTCCTGGTGATCGGCGCGATGGCGGCGGCCACCCTCAAGGCGGTGGTCCCCGAGCAGTGGCTGCGTGCGGCTGCGGACCATCCGGTGGTGGCGGTGCTCGCGCTGGCCGTGCTCGCCGTGCTGCTGTCGATCTGCTCGGAGGCGGACGCGTTCGTGGCGGCGTCGCTGACCCAGTTCTCGCCGACGGCCCGGCTGGCGTTCCTGGTGGTCGGGCCGATGGTGGACCTGAAGCTGTTCGCGATGCAGGCCGGCACCTTCGGCCGCGGCTTCGCCCTGCGGTTCGCGCCGGCCACCTTCGCGGTCGCCGTCGCCGTGGCCGCGCTGACCGGGGCGGTACTGCTGTGAACCGGCACGCGCAGGCGGCGGTGCTGTTCCTGCTCGGCGCCAGTCTGCTGCACGCCGGCGCCACGGACCTGTCCCTGCGGTACGTCAAGCCGGGGCTGCGCCCGCTGCTGCTGCTCTCCGGCGTCGTACTGGTCGCCGCGGCGCTGGCGACGGTCTGGTACGAACGCCGGAATCCGCAGACGCCGCACCGGGAACACGGAGACCAGGAACTCCGGGACCAGGAACCCCGGGACCAGGAACTCCGGGACCAGGAACCGTCGCACCAGGAACCCTGGCGCCCTGAGGCGCCGCACCACGAACCCCGGGTCTCCTGGCTGCTGTTGCTGCCGGTGCTCGCCCTCGTCCTGATCGCGCCGCCGGCCCTCGGCTCGTACAGCGCGATGCGGACCGGTACGGCCCTCCAGCGGCCCCCGGCCCTCGCGCCGCTGCCCGCCGGGGATCCGGTCCGGGTCGGTGTGACCGACTACGCGGCACGCGCCGTGTACGAGGACGGCCGTTCGCTGCGCGACCGCCGGGTGCGGATCACGGGGTTCGTGGCGCTGGACCGCGCGGGCACCCCGTACCTGGTGCGCATGTCGCTCAACTGCTGTGCCGCCGACGGCCGGCCGGTGAAGATCGGCCTGACCGGTCGGGTCCCGCCGGTGCTGCGGCCGGACGCCTGGCTGGAGGTCACCGGCACCTACACCGCGCGGCGGGCGAAGGACCCCGTCAACAAAGGCCCGATCCCCTTCGTCCGCGTGGTGTCCGCGAGGCCGGTGCCGGAGCCCGCCGATCCCTACGACGAGAGCGGGACCGGCTGACCCGAGGACGCCCCGGCCCCGCCGCGAGACGTGCCGGGCGCACCGCGAGACGTGCCGGGCGCACCGCGCGCCACCCGGACCGTCCGGCCCGGCAGTATGGAAGGGCACCGGGCAACGGCACCGGTGTCCTTACGATGGACCGCCCGTGAAGTGCGCGGCAGCGGAAGGGAGACAGGGCGTGACGGATCACCGGCGTTCCCGGCGACGGGGTCAGGGCGAGTTGGAGGGGCAGGTCCTGGCGGCCCTGCGCGCGGCGGACGGACCGGTCACCGCGGGCTGGGTGCAGGAGCGCCTCGGCGGCGATCTCGCCTATACGACGGTGATCACCATCCTGACCCGGCTGCTGGCCAAAGGTGCGGTGACCCGGGAGCGTGCCGGGCGGTCGTTCGCCTGGACGCCCTCCTCGGACGAGGCGGGGCTGGCGGCCCGCAGGATGCGCAAGGTGCTGGACGGCGAGCAGGACCGGGAGGCGGTGCTCGCGAGCTTCGTCACCGCCCTGGAGCCCGAGGACGAACGGCTGCTGCGCGAACTGCTGGGCCGGGCGAAGGACGAAGGGGAAGACTGAGGCCTGATGGGGGTGTTCGTCTTTCTGCCGCTGGTGCTGCCGCTCACCGCGTGGCCGATCGCACGGCTGGCCGAGCAGCACCTGCATCCGCGTGTCGCCACCCGCCTGCTGACGTGCGTGGCCGGCGTGATGGCGCTGTGCAGCACGGTCTGCCTGGGCCTGCTGATGGTCGTCGGCACCGCGCAGCTGCCCGGCAACCCGCTGCCGGACGGCTGGTCGGACCCGGAGGTGCGGGAGGCCGTGCCGTACGACGAGGTGGCGGGCAAGGCGGCCATCCCCGCGCTGCTGGTGGTGGCCGCGGTGTGCGCACGCACCCTGTGGCGGCACGGCCGCGTGCGCCGCCGCGCCCACCGCGCGCTGGCCGGGCTGCCCGCCGCGCAGGTCGCGGTGCTGCCCGACGAGACCCCGTACGCGTACGCCCTGCCCGGCGGCGACCGCGACCGGATCGTGGCGACCACCGCACTGCTGCGGCGCCTCGACTCCGCCGAGCGGCGGGCCCTGTTCGCCCATGAACGCGCCCACCTGGCCGCCCGTCACCATCAGTTCCTGCTGGTCGCGCAGTTGGCGGCGCGCGCCAACCCCTTTCTGCGGCCGCTGCGCACGGCGGTGGCGTACACGACCGAGCGGTGGGCGGACGAGGAGGCGGCCCGGGTCGTCGGCGACCGGCGCACCGTGGCCCGCGCGATCGGCCGCGCCGCGCTGATCTCCCGGGCGGCGCCACTGCCGACCCTCGCGGGGTTCGCCTCGCCCGGTCCGGTGCCGCGCCGGGTGGCGGCGCTGCTGGGGCCCGCGCCCGCGCCGCGCAGCTGGCCGTCCGTGTTCACCGCGGTCGGCGTGGCGACCTGGACGGCGGCGGTGGGGACGGCCGTCTCCGCGATGTCGTCCGCCAACTCGGCGGTGTCGATGGTGCTGATCCTGTACGCCGCGACACCGCTGTGAGCCGGGCGGGGCCCGCCCCGCGGAACCGACGCGGGGCCGCCGCCCGGGTGTGGCCCGTCCCGCGCCACGGACGCCGGGCCGGTCCCCCGGGCGCGGCCCGCCCGCACGGTGTGCCGCGGCTACCCCTCGTCCTCCTCGCCCTCGAAGAAGTCGCCGACCTCGTCCACGATCTCCGCCGCGACCATCCCGCCGACGACGCCGACCGCGAGCCCGGCCGCGCCCGCCGCGACGGCGGTGCCGATCCCGGGGCCGGAGCCGTGGCCGTGACCGTGGTGGTCCTGGTGGCCGTCGTGCCCGAAGCCGTGGCCGCCGTGCGCGGCGCGCCGCTCGACGAGCTGCCGCAGCCGGCCGTCGACCTCCGCGCCCCAGTCCCGGGCGTCGTGGTGACCGACGGTGAAGCGGGTGAGCGCGTCGTGGCCCTGGGTGAACAGGCCCCCTCGCCTGTCCGCCTCCAGGACGACCTCCAGGCCGTCCGGCGAGGCGAGGAACGTCAGCTCGATCTCGTTGACCTGGTGCGCGTACTGCGGGGCCGGGGTGAGCTCGATCTCCTGGAAGAACGGCAGCCGCTGCCCCGTGCCGCCGATCCGGCCGTACTCCAGGTCGGCGGAACGGAAGCCGAAGCCGAGCCGGCCGAGGGCGTCCAGGATCTCCTCCTGGACCGGCAGCGGGCCGACGGTGAGCTGGTCGAGGTCGCCCTTGTCCTTCGCGCCGGCCACCGCCAGCTCGGTGCGCACGCCCAGGACGACGCCCAGCGGCTGGCCGTACAGCTCGGTGACCGGGGTCTCCCACGGCAGCGTCACGGCGAACCGCAGGCCGCGCTCCTCGCCGGCCGCGAGCCGGAAGCCGCCGCCGACGGTGAACCGGTCGAAGGCGACGAGGCCCTCGCTCTCCCCGCCGTCGTGCTCGGCCTCGACCCGGGCCACCAGCTCCAGGGTGATGTGCTCGACATCGAAGTCGGCGTCGCCGCCGCGCAGGCGGACCTCACCCGCCAGGCTCCCGCCCGGCAGGGCGGAACCCGGGTCGAGAACCGTGTCCACCGTGGGCCCGCCCACACCGAGCGAACCGAGCAGCCGTTTGAACACCATCGCGGCGTCCACTCCTTCACGTGCGTTCGTTTATCCGTGTCCGACGCGCGGAACAACCGGGAGAGTCCGGCCGTTCTCTACAAGCGAGTAGAAGCATAGGGTGGGCCGGACCCGTCGAGGGCGGCGTCCCGCTCCCCGCCGGGGGAAAGTCCGAAAACCGCCGCGAACTCGCGGCGGTCGAGGACTTGACCAGCGTGCTTTGCTTGCCCTTTACCATGGAATGCAGGGCGTGACATCCTCACGCCCGCCGTACCGACATCAAGAAGGAGCCACGGTCCCGCAATGGGTGAGCCTCCCAGTACCAGCCGTGCCATGCCCCACCCACGCCACACAGGTGACGGAGCGGGGGTGGCACGGTGACCGAGGTCCTGCTGCTCCTGCTGGCCCTCCTGCTCACGCTGGCCTGCGCGGTCTTCGTCGCGGCCGAGTTCTCCCTGACCACCGTCGAGCGCGGTGACCTGGAGCGCGCGGCCACGGCGGGCGAGCGCGGCGCCGAGGGCGCGCTGAGGGCCGTACGCCGGCTGACCGTGCAGTTGTCCGGCGCCCAGCTCGGCATCACCGTCACCTCTCTGGTGATCGGCATGCTGGCCGAACCGTCGCTCGCCGCGCTGCTGCGCGGCCCCCTGGAGGCCGTCGGCCTGGGCGGGGCCGCCTCGCCGGTGGCCACGGTGCTGGGTGTGGTCGTCTCCACCGTCGTGCTGATGGTGGTGGGCGAGCTGGTGCCCAAGAACTGGGCGATCTCCCGCCCGCTGGCCGTCGCCAAGGTGGTGGCGGGACCGCAGCGCGGCTTCACGGCCGCGTTCGGCCCGTTCATCCGGCATCTGAACAACACCGCGAACCGCTTCGTGCGCCGCGTCGGCCTGGAGCCCGCCGAGGAGCTGGCCTCCGCCCGCAGCCCCGAGGAACTGGTCGCGCTCGCTGAGCATTCCGCCGCCGAGGGCGCGCTCGAAGCCGACTCCGCCGAACTCTTCGTACGGACCCTGCACCTCGGCGAGCTCACCGCCGAGAACGTCATGACGCCGCGCGTCGACGTCAAGGCGCTCGAAGCGCACGCCACGGCGGCCGACGCCGCCAACCTCACGCACGCCACCGGCCTGTCCCGCTTCCCGGTGTACCGCCGCAGCCTCGACGAGGTCATCGGCACCGTGCACATCCGCGACGTCCTCGCCCTGCCCCCGCAGCGGCGCACCTCCACCCCCGTGACCGAGCTGGCCACCGAGCCCCTGCTGGTCCCCGACAGCCTCACCGCCGACCGGCTCCTGGAGCGGCTGCGGGCCACCCGCACCATGGCGGTGATCATCGACGAGTACGGCGGTACGGCGGGCGTGGCGACGATGGAGGACATCGTCGAGGAGGTCGTCGGCGAGGTCCGCGACGAGCACGACCCCGACGAGGCGCCCGATCTGCTGCCCACCCCGGCCGGCGCGGACGGCCGCGCGGCCTGGGACGCGGACGGTTCGGTCCGCGTCGACCAGCTCGTCGCCATAGGGCTGACCGCCCCCGAGGGCCCCTACGAGACCGTGGCGGGCCTGCTCGCCACCCGCCTGGCGCGGATCCCCGCCAAGGGGGACGTGCTGGACCTGGACGACGGCTGGCGCCTGGACGTCCTGGACGTCGAGCACCACCGCGCCGACCGCGTCCGCATCACCGCGCCCGGCCGCACCCAGGTGCCGGCCGGTGCGGGCACGGCGGGGGAGGAGTCCCGATGACCGTGCTGCAACTGGCCCTCGGCGCCCTGACCCTGGTGACCAACGCGTTCTTCGTCGGCGCCGAGTTCGCGCTGATCTCGGTACGCCGCAGCCAGATCGAGCCGCGCGCCAAGGACGGCAACACACGGGCCAAGATGACCATGTGGGCGCTGGAGCACCTCTCCGCGATGATGGCCACCGCCCAGCTCGGCATCACGGCCTCGTCGCTGGTGCTGGGCGCGGTCGCCGAACCGGCCATCGCGCACCTCCTGGAGCCCGCCTTCGAGGCCGCGCACATCCCGGAGGGCCTGGTCCACCCGATCGCGTTCGTGATCGCGCTCACCGTGGCGACGTATCTGCACATGCTGATCGGCGAGATGGTCCCGAAGAACATCGCCCTCGCGGCTCCGGTGCCCACCGCGCTGCTGCTCGGCCCGCCGCTCGCCGCGCTGACCCGCGCGCTGCGCCCGGTGGTGTTCGGCATCAACGCCTTCGCCAACGTCCTGCTGAAGCTGCTGCGGGTCGAGCCGAAGAACGAGGTCGTGTCGGTCTTCACCGACGACCAGCTCGCCCGCATGGTGGTCGACTCCAGCGAGGCCGGGCTGCTCTCGCCCGCCGACGGCGAGCGGCTGCGCGACGCCCTGGAGCTGGGCACCCGCCCGGTGGGCGAGATCCTGGTCCCGATGCAGCGGATGCGCACCGTCGGGCACACGGTGACCCCGGCCGAGCTGGAGCGCACCGCCGCCGAGGCGGGCTTCTCCCGCTTCCCGGTCACCGGCCCCGGCGACACCCTGCTGGGTTATCTGCACATCAAGGACACCCTCGGGGTCACCGACCGCGAACGGCCGTTCCCGCGCGAGACCCTGCACCGGGTCACCCGGGTCCGTATCGACACCCCGCTGGACGACACGCTCACCGCCCTGCGCGCCGACGGCAGCCACCTGGCCGCGGTGACCGGGGAGATGGGTGCGGTGCTGGGCTTCGTGACCATGGACGACGTGCTGTCCGAACTGGTCGGCCCGGCGCCGGGCCGACCGGTTCCCGCCTGACCGCCTCCGGAGCGCGGCGGTGGCGGCCTGACCGCCGGACCGCCGCCGCGCACCGGCAGCATCGCCGGAACGGCGCAATCATCAATAATTGTGAATAAAGCACGCACCATGCACGTGCACACCGGAAAGGAGCGACTCTTGTCCGCCAGACCGACGGACTCCCCGGGCCACAGTCCCGGACCATCCCGCCACGACAGCTCTCGTCGCGGCACACGGCGGGGTGGTGTGCGATGAGTGCCGTGAACGCCCTGCTCGGCCTGCTGGCCGTCTTCGTCCTCACCGCCGGCACCGGCTACTTCGTCGCCCAGGAGTTCGCCTACGTCTCCGCCGACCGGCTCGCCCTGGCCCGGGAGGCCGAGGCGGGCGACCGGAGGGCGGCCCGCGCGCTGAAGGTGCTGGAGCGGCTGTCGTTCATGCTGTCCGGCGCCCAGCTCGGCATCACCGTCACCGGTCTGGTGGTCGGCTTCATCGCCGAGCCGTCCGTCTCCGCGCTGCTGGAACCCGCCCTGACCGGTATCGGCATCCCCGCGGGCGCGGTCACCGGCATCTCCGTCGTCCTCGCCTTCGTGCTCGCCACGGTCGTCCAGATGGTGCTCGGCGAGCTCGCCCCGAAGAACCTCGCCATCGCGGTGCCCGAGCGCCTGGCGAAGTCCCTGGCCGCGTCCACCCTCGCCTATCTGAAGGTCGTCGGCCCGGTGGTGCGGATCTTCGACTCCGCCGCCAACCGGCTGCTGCGCCGGGTGGGCATCGAGCCCGTCGAGGAACTGCACCACGGCGCCACCCTGGAGGAGCTCGGCCACCTCATCGGCGAGTCCCACGCGGGCGGCGAACTGCCCAAGGACACCGCCGACCTCATCGACCACGCCCTGGAGTTCTCCGAGCGCACCCTGCACGAGGTGATGGTGCCGCGGGTCGACACCGTGTTCGTCCGCGCCGACGCCACGGCCGCCGAGGCGGTCGACCTGATCGGCAAGCACGGCCACTCCACCTACCCGGTGCTCGGCGACCACCCCGACGACGTCCCCGGCGTCCTCGGCGTACGCGAGCTGATGCGCCTGCCCGCGGCGGATCTCGCCGCGACCGCCTCGGGTGCGCTCGCCCGCCGGCCGCTGTACCTGCCCGACACGCTGCCCCTGCCGGACGCGGTGACCCGGATGCGGGAGCGGGACGACGAGTTCGCGGTCGTCCTGGACGAGCACGGCGGCGTGGCCGGCATCGTCACCTACGAGGACATCGCCGAGGAACTGGTGGGCGACATCGCCGACGAGTCCGACACGGTCACCGAGCTGGCCGTCGCCGACGGGGACGGCTGGCTGGTGGACGCCGGGCGGCGCATCGACGAGATCGCCGGCGCCACCGGCATCGAGCTGCCCGAGGAGGACGACTACGACACCCTCGCGGGCCTGATCGTGGACCGCCTCGGCCGCTTCCCGGCGATCGGCGACCGGCTGAGCGTCGACCTGCCGGACGGCACGCGCGCCCTGATCGACGTACGCACACTGGACCGCCACGTACCCGAGCGGGTGCGCGTCCGGCGGACCGCCCGACCGGCGGAGGAACAGGCATGAGCTTCCCGACGGCGATCCTCGTCACCGTCCTGCTGCTGATCGGCAGCGGATTCTTCGTGGCGGCCGAGTTCGCGCTGGTCGCCGCCAAACGCCACCGCATGGAGAAGGCCGCCGCCGACGGCCGGCGCGGTGCCGGGGCGGCGCTGGCCGGCATGCGCGAACTGTCGCTGATGCTGGCCGGCGCCCAGCTCGGCATCACCGTCTGCACCCTGGGCCTGGGCTCGGTCTCCAAGCCCGCCATCTCGCACGAGCTCGACCCGCTCCTGCACGCCTGGGGCCTGCCCAGCACGCTCAGCTACGGCGTCGCCTTCGCCGTGGCGATGATCGTCGTGGTGTTCCTGCACATGGTGGTCGGCGAGATGGCCCCGAAGTCGTGGGCCATCGCCCACCCGGAGCGCTCGGCGATGCTGCTCTCCCCGCCGTTCCGGGCCGTGGTGAGGACGGTCCGCCCGCTGATCTCGCTGCTCAACAAGGTGAGCAACGCGCTGGTACGGCTGTGCCGGGTCACCCCGCGCGACGAACTGGCCTCGGTCCACAACCGCGAGCAGCTCACCCACCTGGTCGAGGAGTCCGAGCGGCTCGGCCTGATCAGCGAGTCCGACTCGGACCTGATCACCCGCTCACTGACCGAGCCCGAGACGCCCGTCCGCACGCTCCTCGTCCCGCCCGCCGACATCACCTCGGTGGCGGCCGACGCCGACCTCGCCGAGATCCTGCGCGTGGCGGCGGAGAGCGACCGCACCCGCCTCCTGGTCCGGCACGACGGCGCCGTCGTGGGCTCGGTGCACGCCCGCGACGCCCTCGTCGCCCGCTCCCAGGGCCGCGCCGCGGACGCCCGCGACCTGGCCCGCCCGGTGCCCGAGCTGACCTCGGACAGCACCGTCGCCGACGCCATCGACCTGCTCCGCCGCAACCGGTCCTCGCTGGCGGTCGTACGCGACACCGCCGGCGGCCTCTGCGGCATGGTGAGCCTGGACGACCTGCTCGCGCGCTACCTGCAGCCCCGGGCGGCCTGAGACCCGCGGGCGGCCGGGCGGTGTCACCCGGCGTTCACCGAGCCCGCTTATCGTCGCGCGACGGCCCGAGCGAGGGTGCGCGAGCGCTCGGCGCCGAGGAGACGGCGTACGGCGGCGGACCGCCGCCGTAGGACACGCGGTGCGGAAGTACGACGGACGAGGGACGGTGCGGCATGGGGCAGGCGTCGCGGCGCGGCGAAGCCGCCGCGCTGGTACGGCGGTTGAGCGTCTTCGACGCCGTCGTCATCGGACTGGGCGCGATGATCGGCGCGGGGATCTTCGCCGCGCTGGCGCCGGCCGCGGAGGCGGCGGGCTCGGGGCTGCTCGTGGGCCTGGCCGTCGCCGCCGTGGTGGCGTACTGCAACGCCACCTCCTCGGCGCGCCTGGCCGCCCGCCATCCACAGTCCGGCGGGACGTATGTGTACGGCCGTGAGCGGCTGGGCGAGTTCTGGGGCTACCTCGCCGGGTGGGGCTTCGTGGTGGGCAAGACCGCGTCGTGCGCGGCGATGGCGCTCACCGTGGGCTCCTACGTGTGGCCGGACCAGTCGCACGCAGTCGCCGTGGCCGCCGTCGTCGCACTGACGGCGGTGAACTACCTGGGGGTCCAGAAGGCGGCGTGGCTGACCCGGGCGATCGTCGCCGTGGTGCTGGCGGTGCTGGCCGCCGTGGTCGTGGCCTGTCTGACCTCCGCCGACGCGCGGGCCGGGCGGCTGGACATCGGCTCGGACGCCTCCGTCGCGGGGGTGCTCCAGGCGGCCGGGCTGCTGTTCTTCGCCTTCGCCGGATACGCCCGCATCGCCACGCTGGGCGAGGAGGTGAAGGATCCGGCACGCACGATCCCCCGCGCCGTACCGCTCGCCCTGGGCATCACCCTCGTCGTGTACGCGGCCGTCGCCGTCGCCGTGCTCGCGGTGCTGGGCCCGGCCGGGCTGGCGGGACAGAGCGCGCCGCTGGCCGAGGCGGTACGGCAGGCCGGGATGCCGGGTCTGGTTCCGGTGGTGCGGGCCGGGGCGGCACTGGCCGCGCTCGGCTCGCTGCTCGCGCTGATCCTGGGCGTCTCCCGTACCGCGCTGGCCATGTCCCGGGACCGCCACCTGCCCCACGCGCTGGCCGCGGTGCACCCCCGGTACAAGGTGCCGCACCGTGCGGAGCTGGTGGTGGGCGCGGTCGTGGCGGTCCTCGCCGCGACCACCGACGTACGCGGCGCGATCGGCTTCTCCTCCTTCGGCGTCCTCGCCTACTACGCCGTGGCCAACGCGTCCGCCTGGACCCTGACCGCGGAGGAGAACCGGCCGCCGCGGATCGTGCCCGCGACCGGGCTGGCCGGCTGCCTGCTGCTGGCCTTCACCCTGCCGACGGCGTCGGTGGCCTGGGGCGTGGCCGTGCTCGCGCTGGGAGCGGCGGCGTACTGGGCCCGCCGGGGCGTGACCGCCCGCCGGGGGTCCTAGGGCCAGAGCAGGCGCCCCCTCGCGACGCCCCCGGTCCCACGGTCCGACCCGCATCGGACGCCGCGGGTCCGGGTCGCCTCAACGCGCCGCGAGGCTACGGGCGAGGTGCCGCGCGACGCGTGCGGCGGCGAACTCCGTACCCGCCACGAACCGCAATATCGGACCGAACGCCGGCGCGGCGAGCGAACCGGTGAAGTGCAGCCCCGGCACCGACGACTCGAACCCCGCGGACAGCCGGGGCGCGTTCGAACCCGGCACACGGGCCGGCGCGCCACGCACCCCCGGCGTCAGGAACGTCATCGCGTCCAGGTCGAGCCGGTACCCCGTGGCCGCCAGCACATGGTCGACGTCGAGGACCGCGGACCGACCGGCGACGGCCAGCTCCAGACGTACCCCGGATCCGTCCGTGTCCGCCCGTACGACCCGGCAGGAGGTGCGCACCGGCACGACCCCCTCGACCCGGTCGCGCAGCCACCATCCCCCGGACGGGCCGAGCGCGCGCCGGAACAGCAGCATGCGCGCGGGCGCGGGAAGCCTGCGCACCGCCGCCGGCCCCGTGCACACCGCGGCCAGCACCCAGCCCGTACCGAGCGGAGAGGCGGGCCTGGCCACGCGCTCCGCCCACGACCGCGCCGACTGCGGCCGCATCCCCCACCGCACGCGCGGCGCCCTGACCAGCACCCGCACATCGGCACCGGCCTCGTGCAGCAACGCGGCGCTCTCCAGCGCGGACTGACCGCCGCCGACCACCGCGACCCGCCGGTCCGCGAACGGTGACAGGTCCGTGTGGTGGCTGGTGTGCGAAACGAGCGCCCCGGCGCCGGGCCCTTCGGGCGCGAGGCGCCCCAACTCCCCCGGCACATGGGCGAGACCGTTCAGGCCGGTGGCCACCACTACGGCGGCGGACCGCAACTCCCGCCCGTCGTCGAGCCGGACGAGGAAACCCCCGCCGGACGGAGCCCGGTCGACGGCCACGACCCTGGCCGGGTCCACGTCGCCGACGTGGCGCTTCTGGAACCACGTCCCGTACCGGACGAACACCTCGCACGGGATCGGCGTCAGCTCGGTCAGTTCCGGCTCACCGTGCAGTCGACGGAAGTCCGCGAGGCGCCCGCCCGGTTCCGGCGTGGAGAGGTCGACCGCGTCCGGCGTCGACTTCAGGAACATCCCGGTGGCCATGGCATGCCGCCAACTGCCCATCACCTGCCCGAAGATCCGAACCGGCACCCCGGCGGCACGCAGATGCGCGGCCACCGACAGCCCGTACGGCCCGGCCCCGACCACCACGACCGGAAGCCCCGCCCGCCCGGCGAACCCCCGGTCACGGACCGGGCGTTGCCCCGGAAGCGACTGCGTCATGCATCCCCCCGCTGCTCCCCGCGCCGCCTTCCCCAAGGCAGCACGAACTCCGGGATGGCACGCCGCCACACAGCCGCCGCACCCGTCCCCCCTCCGCCGCTCAGTGTGGCCCACCAGCCGATTTCGGTCGACGATATCGCCGCGTATTGACCAAAACATGGTCGAACAGAAGACCGAACGCCTGCACCGTGCCGCGACGGCGTGCCTCAGGGCCGGTCGCGCCCGGCCTTCAGCCCGCCTATGAAGGCGGCCCAGGAGACGGCCCCGAAACAGATCACCGGCCCGGCCGAAGCCTTGCTGTCACGGACGGGGACGCCGGCCGGGAACGGGTCGGCCACCTCCACGCAGTCGCCCCCGGCCTGATTGCTGTAGCTGCTCTTGCGCCAGCCGGCGCCGTTCAGATCGGGACGGGAGATTCGAGCCACGGTAGTCGCCCTCCATCGCGGACCGGATCGTGTCAAGCGACATGATCGGGGGCAGGGCTGCCGCCCGCAGCCGATCGTAAATCACCTTGTAGCGACTGACATTGGCCGGTTCCTCGATCAGTTGACCGTAGTCAGCGCCCTCGGTGTACGCCATCTCCGAGCCGTCCGGCAGAGCCAGGATTGTCAGTGAGCCGCCCATTGCCTCGTGTCCGCCTTGGTCGAAAGGCAGCACCTGCAGCGTGATATGCCGCTCCGACGCGGCGTCGAGCAGTCGCGCCAACTGATTCCGCATCACGGTATGACCGCCGATCGGGCGCCTCAGTACTGCCTCATCCAGGACCACCCACAGCTCTGGCCGGTCGGGCGAACTCAGCCGTGCCTGCCGTCCCATACGGGCTGCGACCCGCTCCTCCAACTGTTCCTCACTGTCCAAGAGGGCGTCCAGGCTGAGTACCGCCCGTGCATAGTCCTCTGTCTGCAGCAGGCCCGGCACGACATGGGCCGCGTACTGCCGTACGGCTACCGCCTGCTCCGAATACCCCATGAACCTCCTTGACCAGTCCGGAAACGCCTCCCGATACACGTACGGCCACAACTCCACCAGCAGATCGTCCGCACCCAGCGCCGCGTCCAGCGCACGGGCCAGCTCCAGAGTCGGCTTCGCTCCGGATGCCCGCTCGATCTGCGTGATCCGCGTGCTCACCACATGCGTGAGGTCGCCGAGCTGAGCCTGGGTGAGCCCCGCCGCTGTCCGGAGTCGCCGCACCCGCGCGCCGAACAGGGCGGCCATCGACGCGCTGGGATCAATTCCGTTGGCCAAGGCGTCACTTCCGTTCCTTACGGCCTGAAAAGTAAGGCTGTGTCACCTGTCGAGCGTAGGGCGATCGGTCGACTCTTGAGCACGGAACGTGACGACTCGTACGTCATGGGCCACCTCGACCCGGCCTGAAAGGGATGAAGAAGCCGTGCTGACAGAAACCGCCACTCCGGGGGACAAGCCGCGATGGAACGCCGCACGGCCTGCGGCAGCTGTGGGAGGCGACGGTGGAGAGCGTGTGCCTGACGCATCCACCGAGCAGTTCCCCTCTTCCCCGCGAGGCGCGCAGCGCGCCCGGCGTCACGCCGTGCGGTGGCTGGAGGAACGGGGCTGGGCGCCGGCATCGGACGTGTCCTGCGCCGCCGCCCTGGTCGTCGGCGAGCTGGCGGCGAACGCCGTACAGCACGGCCGGGTCGCCGGGAGGGAGTTCGGACTCCGACTCGTCCTCGACCGGGCTGCGGGCCTGTTACGGGTCGAGGTCGCGGACGCCGCCTCGGCGAGGCAGCTGCCCACGGCCGCGCCCGCGTCGTATCCGGAAGGTGAGTCGGGCCGGGGGCTGCTCCTGGTGGACACCCTGGCCGTGCGCTGGGGGTCGGTGCCTCGGCCTCCGGTGGGCAAGACGGTTTGGGCGGAACTGGCCTTGGAGTCCTCAACCCGGCCGGACGAGCAAAGTGCAGACCTATTGACGGCCCGCACGGGACAGTAAATGATCTCGCCCGTCACGAGTACGTCCACCGCAAGCTCAGGCCTGTGAAGGGGTATCTGTGAAACGTGCGATCGAGCTGATCGTGGTCATGGCAGCAGCATTGGCCAGTACAACCGTGTTCGTCTCACCCGCATCCGCGGCCGTACCGACCTGCAACACCGTGAAGACGCTCACCAACAACGACCCCGACATCAAGGTGCCGGCCTACTCGGGCACCGGGTCCACCACGTGTGGGCTCGAGCAGGGCAACTACAACAACGCCGCGGTGACGGAACTGCAAAAGGCGCTGAACAGGTGCTACTACCGGTACTACGGGATCCCGGCGGGGAACTTCTGGCCGATCGCCGAGGACGGCGACTTCGGTTCGAAGACGAGGGAAGCGCTCCGCAGGGCACAGGCCCACCACACCTCTGAACCCGCCGACATCGACGGGGAATACGGCCCCATCACCAGGGACCTCCTGGACTTCCGCACGGCCCAGGGCGACGGCTGCTGGTACGTCACGTAGTCCGCACGCACCGAAGCGCATGAAGCCCTCGACCGGCTCCCTCCGGTCGGGGGCTTCCCCGTTCCCGCCCCCTGGATCCCCCGGTAACCCGAGGCCCCAAGATCCAGACCGGCGCCGCGATCATGGACGGCATCGTCGAACGGGATCCGGACCACAGGCCACGCACGCAGAAACAGGTGAGGCACCTACCAAAATTGGTAGGTGCCTCACCTGGTGTTTCGGCTGTCGGGGTGGCGGGATTTGAACCCACGACCTCTTCGTCCCGAACGAAGCGCGCTGCCAAGCTGCGCTACACCCCGATCGTCGCTGCTGTCGCGGCGACGACGTTTACTTTAGCCCACCGGTGGCTGGAGACGAAATCCGGTTTTCGCGCGATGGCGGATCAGGCTCGGGCGGGCGTGGTCGACGGCGACGAGGAGGACGGCCAGGGCGTAGAACGCGAGGCCGAGGAGGAGGGCGTTGCCGAGGACGGCCTTGTAGCCGTGGCCGGCGACGTCGAGGAAGGGGTAGAGGTAGCGGTCGGGGGCGCCGGGGGGCAGGAGTGCGCCTCGGGTGAGGGAGAAGGCCAGGTAGGCCATGGGGTAGAGCAGCCAGCCGCTCGCCTGGCGGAGGTGCAGCCGGCCCGGAGCGGTCAGGAACAGCCAGTCCACCAGGGCCGCGACGGGGACCGCCGTGTGCAGGATGAGGTCGGCGATCGCCTGCCACAGCGACGGCGTGGCGTCGCCGGTGATCAGGGCCGTCACCGGGGCCGTCGCCGCGAAGGGGCTCGCCTGGTTCGCCAGGAGCAGGTGGTGGACCAGCCCGGTGATCGTGGCGTAGAGCAGGACCGCGCCGATCAGGCCGGACGGCAGCGGGCGGCGTGCGGTCCAGGCGCGGCGCGCGGAGACGGCGAAGACCAGCGCCAGCAGGATGCTGGTCTGGATCGTGAAGTGGCTCAGGACCCGGGTCGGGCTGCCGAGCATCAGGCAGATCGCCACGCCGGCCGTCGCCGCCAGCGCGGTGAGCAGGCGGAACACGGCGGTCAGGGGGCGCGGCGCGGGCGACATCACGGCCGTCGCGGGGACGGGGGAGTGCAGCAGCGCGGGTATGCCCGGGATGGCGGGGAGATCCGGGATGTCCCTGGGTATCGGGGCTGTCATGCCCTCACGCTAAGCAAATGCCGCATAACGGGCGATGTGGGTGGGCTGTGTGGGGTATGCCCGGATACGTCCATCGCTCGTGCGCCCTATCGGCGGCTTGTCCCGGCGCCGCCTCGCGCCGTCCTGCGCCTGCCCCACCGCGCGGCGGCGCACCCCCGCGCCGCACGCCGCCTGACCCACGGGGCGGCAGCGCCCCGCGCCCTGTACTACTGCCGCCCCACCAGCGTCAGCAGCGTCGCCTCCGGTGGGCAGGCGAAACGGACCGGGGTGTAGCGGTTCGTGCCGCAGCCCGCCGAGACGTGGAGGAATGACGTACGGCCGTCCGCCGTGTGCGTCGACAGGCCCTTCACACGCTCGGTGTCCAGGTCGCAGTTGGTGACGAAGGCGCCGTAGAAGGGGAGGCAGAGCTGGCCGCCGTGGGTGTGGCCGGCCAGGACCAGCGGGTAGCCGTCGGCGGTGAAGGAGTCCAGGCTGCGCAGGTACGGCGCGTGCACCACGCCCATCGAGAAGTCCGCCGAGTCCGAGGGGCCGCCGGCGACCTGGGCGTAGCGGTCCCGCCTGATGTGCGGGTCGTCCACGCCCGTCATCTCCACCGCGACGCCGTCGACCTTCAGCACTCCGCGCGTGTTCGTCAGGTTCAGCCAGCCTGCCGCGTCGAAGCCGTCCCGCAGGTCCTCCCACGGGTTGTGGACGACGCCCTGGGCGGGCGCGTTGCCGTTCAGGCCGTGGCGGCCCTGCGCCTTCTCGATCAGGTAGCGGGCCGGGTTGCGCAGCTTGGGGCCGTAGTAGTCGTTGGAGCCGAAGACGTAGGCGCCGGGGAACTCCATCAGGGGGCCGAGGGCGTCCAGGACCTCCGGGACGCCCTGCGGGTCGGACAGGTTGTCGCCGGTGTTGATCACGAAGTCCGGGCGCAGTCCGGCCAGCGAGCGCAGCCAGCGCTGCTTCTTGCGCTGCCCGCCGACCATGTGGATGTCGGAGACGTGCAGCACGCGGAGCGGACCCATGCCCGGGGGCAGTACGGGGACGGTGACGCGGCGGAGGCGGAAGGAACGCACCTCGAAACCGGCCGAGTAGACGAGACCGGCGGCCGCGACCGCCGTGATGCCCAGAGGAACTCCGTATCGCGCGCGCATGCCCCCATCGTGTCAGACCCCGTCCGGGCGCCGCGCCCGGCCGTCCCTGAAATCAACGGGCGTCCGGTCGTGCACACCTGCGACAATCGGCACCATGACCACGCTCAAGTCCAAGCTTCAGGAAGACCTCAACTCCGCGATCAAGGCGCGCGACGAGCTCCGCTCCTCGACGCTCCGGCTGACGCTGGCCGCGATCACGAAGGAGGAGGTCGCGGGCAAGGAGAAGCGCGAGCTCTCCGACGACGAGGTCACCAAGGTGATCACCCGCGAGGCGAAGAAGCGGCGTGAGGCCGCCGACGCCTTCGCGCAGGGCGGTCGCCCCGAGCAGTCCGAGCGGGAGAAGGCGGAGGGCGAGGTGCTCGCCGCGTACCTGCCCAAGCCGCTGTCGGACGAGGAGCTGCACCAGATCGTCGCCCAGGCCGTCGAGGAGGCCAAGGCGGCCGGCGCGGAGGGCCCGCGGGCCATGGGCGCCGTCATGAAGATCGTGAACCCCAAGGTCGCCGGGCAGGCCGAGGGCGGCCGGGTCGCCGCCGTCGTGAAGAAGCTCCTGGCGGGCTGAGGCCGCGGCGGGAACGTCTCCCGCCGGTACGTCGATGGGGCGCCCCCTCTCGGAAGGGGCGCCCCATCGGTCGTTTCCCGGTCATCGCCGCGGCGACGAGGACCAAGGGCTCACTGCCGGATCGTCACGGTCCGCCCGTCGCGTCCCCGGTGTCGCCGGGACCATTGCCACCGGGGCCGGTACCGCCGGTGTCGCCGCCCCGGATGAAGCCCTCGGGGATGGAGAAGGAGGGCGCCGGGAAGCCGCCGTCCGCGCCGCCGTCGACGAGGCCGCCGTTGTTGCCGTTGCCGTTGCCGGGGCCGTTCCCGTTGCCGTTGCCGGGGCCGTTGCCCTGGTCCTCGTCGCCGCGGCCCCGCTCCTCGTCCTCGTCAGGGGCGTCGGGGATGTCGATGATGTTGAAGGAATCGGCTTCCCGGCCGACGAGCGCGCCGGACATGGCGTCCCGCCAGATCGGGCCCGGCACCTGACCGCCGTAGACCTTGGCGTGGTACTGGCCGCCGATGGAGATGCCCTCCATCTTGACCTGCTGGGTGGCGCTGCCTACCCAGACGGCGCCGGAGAGGTTCGGCGTGTAGCCGACGAACCAGGCGTTCTTGCGCTCGTCCGTCGTACCGGTCTTGCCCGCGCTCTCGCGGTCGTTCAGGCCGGCCTCCTGGCCCGTACCGGAGTCGACCACACCGCGCAGCAGGGTGTTGACGGTGTCGGCGGTCTGCTCGGACATGGCCCGGGAGCAGGTCGACTTCGGCACCGGCAGCGACTTCGGCTCGTTGCCGATCTTCTGGGTGATGGACTCGATCGCGATCGGCGAGCAGTACATGCCGCGGGAGGCGAAGGCGGCGTAGGCGCTCGCCATCGTCAGCGGGGAGATGCCCTTGGAGCCCAGGGAGATCGCGGGCACCTCGGGGAGCTTGTCACCGTTGCCCTGCACGACGTGCAGGTTCTCGGTCATCTTCATGACCGGGCACAGACCGATGTCGGAGATCATCTCCACGAAGAAGGTGTTGACCGACTTGGCCATCGCCTCCTCCAGCCGGTACGGGCCGACCTCCGACTCGTCCTCGTTCTCGACCTTGGCACCCTCGGTGTTGACCCACTGCTTTCCGGAGCAGGTCTGGACGGGGCTCGGATAGGCCATGTCGTACGGCGACGCGTACTCCTGCGTCGGCGGGCGGCCCTCCTCCAGCGCGGCCGCCGCGACGAACGGCTTGAACGTCGAACCGGTCGGGAAGCCGTAGTTCGAGCCGCCCATGGAGGCGTCGACCGAGTAGTTGTACTCGGTCTCGTTCTTGTTGTAGCCGAACGGCTTCGACTGGCCCATGCCGAGGATCTTGCCGGTGCCCGGTTCGACCAGCGTCGTCGCGGCGGCGACGCTGTCGTCCTTGTTGACGTGGTCCTTGAGGGAGGCCTGGACGGACTCCTGCGACTGCGGGTCCAGGGTGGTGCGGATGGTCAGACCGCCCTGGTTCCAGATCTTCGCCCGCTTCTCCTTCGTCTTGCCGAAGACCGGGTCGTTCAGGAAGACCTTCTCGACGTACTTGCAGAAGAAGCTGGCGCCCTTGACGGCGGTGATGCAGCCGTTCTGCGGGCGGCTGACCTTGAGCTCGAGCGGCGCTTCCTTGGCCTCGTCGGCGTCCGCCTGGGAGATGTCGCCGACGTCGGCCATCCGCTGGAGCACGACGTTGCGCCGCTTGGTGGCCTCGGCCTCGTCGTTGACCGGGTCGTAGCGGCTGGGCGACTGGACGATGCCGGCGAGCATGGCCGCCTCGGGCAGGGTCAGGTCCTTGGCCGACTTGGAGAAGTATCGCTCGGCGGCGGCCTCGACACCGTAGGCCTGCTGACCGAAGAAGGTGATGTTCAGGTAGTTCTCGAGGATCTTCTTCTTGCCCAGCTCCTCCTCGACCTGGATCGCGAACTTCAGCTCGCGGATCTTGCGGCCGATGGTCTGCTGGGTGGCCTCGGCGACCTTCGTCGGGTCGTCACCGGCCTCCTCCACGAAGACGTTCTTCACGTACTGCTGCGTCAGGGTGGACGCGCCCTCGGCCACCTGACCGCTCTGCGCGTTGCGGTTGAGGGCGCGCAGGACACCCTTCATGTCGACGGCGCCGTGCTGGTAGAAGCGCGAGTCCTCGATCGCGACGATCGCCTTCTGCATGTACGGCGAGATCTGCTTGAGGTCCACGACGGTGCGGTCACGCGAGTAGACGGTCGCGATGTGGCCGCCGTCGGCGTCCAGGATCGTGGTGCGCTGGCTGAGCGGCGGCGTCTTCATGTTGGCCGGGAGCTCGTCGAAGCTCTCCACCGAGCCCTTCGCCGCCAGACCCAGCGCGCCGACCGCGGGCACCGCGATGCCGGCCATGACGGCTCCCGCGAGCACACTGACACCGAGGAACTTGGCGGCCTGCTGCGTGGAGGACAGGCCACCGCCCGAGCGCTTCTTT
This sequence comes from Streptomyces cadmiisoli, assembly GCF_003261055.1. Lineage (NCBI taxonomy): Bacteria > Bacillati > Actinomycetota > Actinomycetes > Kitasatosporales > Streptomycetaceae > Streptomyces > Streptomyces cadmiisoli. Next base: position 4,340,649 of record NZ_CP030073.1, on the reverse strand, counting down.
GGCATGGAGGAAGCCTACGTTCTCATTCGCCGGACACGCGTATATGCCTTGGCCTAAGCTGCTCTCAACTGTCACAGCAGTGCGGCCACGTATCAATACGTCCGGCGACCCCGAATCGTTCCGGAATCTCTCGGCTTTTTTTGTCGGGGTGTGTTGGGCGCGTGCCCGAATCCGCCTTGTGTGTCACAGGGCGTCCGTTGTGACTCACGTGACCCATCCCGGAATGTCGGGATTGTCGCGCATGTCGCAGGCTCACTCCCCCGGGTGATCTGCCGCTTACGCATAGTCCGTTCGGGCCATTCAAGATTGGGCCCGAAGGGGGTGTTGCGCTGTGCCCACCTTCCGTAACGTCCTCAACTGGCGGCGGTGAATATGCCGCTGCCGCCGTGGGGGAGCCTCGATTCGGGAGAGGACGGCGCCGGTATGGGCTGGGTAACCGACTGGAGTGCGCAGGCGGCCTGCCGCACTACCGATCCGGATGAACTGTTCGTTCAGGGAGCAGCGCAGAACAGGGCCAAGGCGGTGTGCACCGGATGCCCGGTGCGGACCGAGTGCCTGGCCGACGCGCTGGACAACCGCGTCGAGTTCGGCGTGTGGGGAGGAATGACGGAGCGGGAGCGCCGCGCACTGCTGCGCAGGCGGCCCACCGTGACCTCCTGGCGCCGGCTGCTGGAGACGGCGCGTACGGAGTACGAGCGGGGGGCCGGTCTCCTGCCCCTCGACGACGACGAGGTGTACGAGGACTACGCGGCGGTGAGCTGAGGGCGACCCCGAGGGGGGCTCCCCTCGGGCGCCGCCGTCGGGCACTGGTACGCCGACTGTCGGGCACCGTAGGCCGGCTGTCGGGCACTCATGTGCCGCTGTCGGGCAGCTCCGGCCGGTGGGCCGCGAGCCGTTCACCGATGTCCCGCAGGCCCGCCAGGTCGTGCACGTCGCCGGGGAGCGCGGCCACTTCGGCCACGGCCACCTCCGGGTGGAGCGCCGTGAAGCGGTCACGCGTGCGCTGCTCACGGGCCAGCAACTGCATGCGCTCGGCGTGCAGCCTCAGCAGGCCTGCGGTGAGCCGGTCGACGGGTCGCTCCGAGTCCGGGTCGGCGGGGGAGCCGCCGTCCTCCGTGACGGTGGGGGAGCCGTCGTCCGGAGCGTCCGGTGCGTCGGAAGCGGAAGATTCTGAACTGCCGTACGTGTCGGGAGAGTTACGAAGTCCAGCTTTCCCTGCCCCCTGATCCACAATGCGGGGCTCCTCAAGATTTTCCGCGGCGGCGAGCGCCCGCTCGGCCGAGAGCCGGTGGGCGCCACTGCCGTGGACACGGTTGAGGACCAGACCGGCGAGCGGCATGTCCTCCGCCGCGAGGCGCTCCACGAAGTAGGCGGCCTCACGCAGCGCGTCCCGCTCCGGGGCGGCCACCACGAGGAACGCCGTGCCGGGGGCCTGGAGCAGCTTGTACGTCGCGTCCGCGCGCGTGCGAAAGCCCCCGAACATCGAGTCCATCGCCGACACGAACGTCTGCACGTCCTTCAGCAACTGACCGCCGAGCAGCTTGCCGAGGGCGCCGGTCATCATCGACATGCCGACGTTCAGGAACTTCATGCCCGCCCGGCCGCCGACCTTCGCGGGGGCCAGCAGCACCCGGATCAGCTTGCCGTCGAGGAACGAGCCGAGCCGCTTCGGCGCGTCCAGGAAGTCGAGCGCGGAGCGGGACGGCGGGGTGTCGACGACGATCAGGTCCCACTCGTCCCTGGCCCGCAGCTGGCCCAGCTTCTCCATCGCCATGTACTCCTGCGTGCCCGCGAAGCCCGCCGAGAGCGACTGGTAGAAGGGGTTGCCCAGGATCGCGGCGGCCCGCTCGGGGTCCGCGTGCGCCTCGACGATCTCGTCGAAGGTGCGCTTCATGTCGAGCATCATGGCGTGCAGTTCGCCGGCGCCGTCGATGCCCTTGACCCGGCGCGGGGTGTTGTCCAGCGAGTCGATGCCCATCGACTGCGCGAGCCTGCGGGCCGGGTCGATGGTGAGCACGACCACCTTGCGGCCCCGCTCCGCGGCCCGCAGGCCCAGCGCCGCCGCCGTCGTGGTCTTGCCGACGCCGCCCGAGCCGCAGCACACCACGATGCGGGTCGTCGGATCGTCGAGCAGCGGATCGAGGTCGAGGACGCGCACGGGCGAGAGATGGCGGCCGCCCTGCGCGGCGTCGGCCGGGTCCGGACTCATACGATCCCCTGCTTCCGCAGTTCCGTGGCCAGTTCGTACAGGCCCGCGAGGTCCATGCCCTCGGCGAGCAGCGGCAGCTCGTGCAGGGGCAGGCCCAGCTCGGCCAGGGCGGCGCGCTGTTCCTGCTCCAGGACGTGCCGCTCGGTGTACTCCTCCGCCTGCGCCAGCAGCGGGTCCACCAGCCGCTCGGCGTTCTGCCCCCGGCGGGCGCCGCCCAGCCCGGCGGACGACAGCGACCGGGCGATGTCGGTCCGCGGCACCGTCCGCACCAGTTCGAGGTCGGTGGAGTCGAGCAGTCCGGGCCGCACCATGTTCACGATGACCCGGCCGACCGGCAGCCGCGCGGCGCGCAGCTCCGCGATCCCGTCGGCGGTCTCCTGGACGGGCATCTCCTCCAGGAGCGTCACCAGGTGGACGGCCGTCTCCGGGGACTTCAGCACCCGCATCACGGCCTGTGCCTGATTGTGTATCGGTCCGACCTTCGCGAGCCCGGCGACCTCGTCGTTGACGTTGAGGAAGCGGGCGATGCGGCCGGTGGGCGGGGCGTCCATGACGACGTGGTCGTAGACGAACCGTCCCGACTTCTCCTTGCGCCGGACCGCCTCGCAGGCCTTGCCGGTCAGCAGCACGTCGCGCAGACCGGGTGCGATGGTGGTCGCGAAGTCGATGGCGCCGAGCTTCTTCAGGGCCCGTCCGGCGCTCCCCAGTTTGTAGAACATCTGGAGGTAGTCCAGAAGGGCCAGTTCGGGGTCGATGGCGAGGGCGTGCACCTCCCCGCCGCCCGGGGCCACGGCGATCTTCCGCTCGGCGTAGGGCAGCGCCTCCGTTTCGAAGAGTTGTGCGATGCCCTGTCGGCCCTCGACCTCGACGAGAAGCGTCCGCTTCCCCTCGGTGGCCAGAGCCAACGCGAGGGCCGCGGCGACCGTGGTCTTGCCGGTCCCGCCCTTGCCGCTGACGACCTGGAGCCTGCTCACGTCTTCGAGCGTAACCAGTTCGGGCCGGAACCAATCTGATGCCTGTGGACAACGGTGCCCCGGAGGGCCGCGTGACCCTCCGGGCGCAGCGGATACAGTCGGCCCCATGACCAAGTGGGAATACGCAACCGTGCCGCTGCTCGTCCATGCCACGAAGCAGATTCTGGACACCTGGGGCGAGGACGGCTGGGAGCTCGTCCAGGTGGTGCCCGGGCCGAACAACCCCGAGCAGCTGGTGGCCTACCTGAAGCGGGAGAAGCAGGCGTGAGCGCTGTCGAGGAGAGGCTCGCAGAGCTGGGCCTCACCCTGCCCGAGGTGGTCCCGCCGCTGGCCGCCTACCAGCCGGCGGTGCGGACCGGCCCGTACGTCTACACCGCCGGGCAGCTCCCGATGGTCGACGGCAAGCTTCCGGTCACCGGCAAGGTCGGCGCGGAGGTCACCCCCGAGGAGGCCAAGGACCTTGCCCGCACCTGCGCCCTGAACGCCCTGGCGGCCGTCAAGTCCGTCGCGGGCGATCTCGACCGCATCGCGCGCGTGGTGAAGGTCGTCGGCTTCGTGGCCTCGGCGTCCGACTTCACGGGCCAGCCGGCCGTCCTGAACGGCGCGAGCGAGCTGCTCGGCCAGGTGCTCGGCGACAAGGGCGTGCACGCGCGCAGCGCGGTGGGCGTGGCGGTGCTGCCGCTGGACGCGCCCGTGGAGGTCGAGATCCAGGTGGAGCTCACCCAGGCCTGACGGCCGGGGGTGATCACCGCCTCTCGAACATCCGCTCACCACGGGATAGCCTCGCGCCCATGGCGAACGGTCAGTGGTACCCCCCGGAGTGGCCGGTCCGTATCCGCGCGCTGGCGGAGGGCACGCTCACGCCCGTGACCCCCAGGCGCGCGGCCACGGTGATGCTCCTGAAGGACACCGCCTCCGGACCGGCCGTCCACATGCTGCGCAGACGCGCGTCCATGGCCTTCGCCGCGGGCGCGTACGCGTACCCGGGCGGCGGTGTCGACCCGCGGGACGACGATCACCAGGTCGGCTGGGCGGGCCCCCCGCGCGCGTGGTGGGCCGACCGGCTCGGCGTCGACGAGGACGCCGCCCAGGCGATCGTCTGCGCGGCCGTGCGGGAGACCTACGAGGAGGCCGGTGTCCTGCTGGCCGGTCCCACCGCCGACTCCGTCGTCGGCGACACCACCGGCCCGGACTGGGAGGCCGACCGGGCCGCGCTCGTCGCCCGTGAGCTGTCCTTCGCCGAGTTCCTGGACCGGCGCGGTCTGGTCCTGCGCTCCGACCTCCTCGGTGCCTGGACGCGCTGGATCACCCCGGAGTTCGAGCAGCGCCGCTACGACACGTGGTTCTTCGTCGCCGCGCTCCCCGAGGGCCAGCGCACCCGCAACGCCTCCACGGAGGCGGACCGCACGGTGTGGATCCGGCCCGCGCAGGCCGCGGCCTCGTACGACAAGGGCGAGCTGCTGATGATGCCGCCCACCATCGCCACCCTGCGGCAGCTGAGCGAGTACGGCGGCGCCGCCGAGGCGCTCGCGGCGGCCCCGGCACGTGATCTGACACCCGTTCTGGCGCGGGCCCGTCTGGAGGGCGACGAGATCGTGCTCTCCTGGCCGGGGCACGACGAGTTCACCAAGCACATCCCGACCGGTGGAGCGCCCGCATGACGGACGCAGCAGCCCTCCCCGGCCGGCCGCGCGGCGTGGTCCTCTCCGGTCCCGCCACCACACGGGCCGTCAACGTCCTCGCGCCCAACGCCTCGCCGATGACCCTGGACGGCACGAACACCTGGATCCTGGCGGAACCCGACTCCTCGCTCGCCGTCGTGGTCGACCCGGGTCCGCTGCACGAGGCGCACCTGCGCAATGTCGTCGACACCGCCGAGCGGGCGGGGAAGCGGGTCGCCCTGACCCTGCTGACCCATGGTCACCCCGACCACGCGGAGGGTGCCGCCCGGTTCGCCGAGCTGACCGGCACCGAGGTGCGGGCGCTGGACCCGGCCCTGCGGCTGGGCGACGAGGGGCTGGGCGCCGGGGACGTGGTCACGGTCGGCGGTCTGGAGCTGAGGGTGGTGCCGACGCCGGGACACACCACGGACTCGCTGAGCTTCCACCTGCCGGCCGACCGGGCCGTCCTGACCGGCGACACGATCCTGGGCCGCGGTACGACGGTCGTGGCGCACCCCGACGGCCGCCTCGGTGACTATCTGGACTCACTGCGGCGGCTGAGGTCGCTCACGGTCGACGACGGCGTCCACACGGTCCTCCCCGGCCACGGACCGGTCCTGGAGGACGCCCAGGGCGCCGTGGAGTACTACCTCGCCCATCGCGCCCACCGGCTCGCCCAGGTGGAGACGGCCGTCGAGAACGGCTACCCGACCGCGTCCGAGATCGTCGCCCACGTCTACGCGGACGTGGACCGCTCCCTGTGGCCGGCCGCCGAACTGTCGGTACGGGCGCAGCTGGACTACCTGGAGGAGCACGGCCTCATCTGACGCCGTCCCGGCGGGCCGCCGCGGACCTCCGCGTCAGTCCTCCCGCGGTGTCTTGACGCCGTGTACGCGCGCGTACTCCCCGGCGAGCCACGGCCCGAGGTCGTCGACGTACGAGGCGAGCGTGCCCGGGTCCCCCGCCGGCTCGTACCCGAGGACGGCCGCCCGGCGGATCGCGTCGGCGCGCTCCGGGTAGTACGCGCCGAACACCTCGGCCATCTCCGCCAGATCGCTCGTCCAGCCGCCCCAGCGCGGCATGACGAGCGTGAACGCGGTGCGGACCAGGTGCCGGGACATGAAGCGCACCAGCGGACGGCGGGCCTTCGGCCTGTCGTCCGCGGCGGCGATCCGCGCACGCCAGCGGGGCAGCAGGAGCGCGAGGTCGCCGTTGGTCTCGCGGGCCAGCAGGCTGTCGGGCCGGGGGCGCGGCAGACGCTCGGCGAGATCCTCCCCCAGCAGCGGCGTGCACAGACAGGCGACGAACCAGCCGAGGTCGTGCGTCTCCGCCTCGCTCAGCAGCCGGGCCCGGCCGTACAGCAGCGTCCCCACGCCGTCGACGGCGGGGAACTCCCGGTCGAGCGCGTCGCCGAGGGAATCGGCGGCGGCGCGGTCGGCGGCCCGCGGCCCGTCCCGCAGGGCGACCAGCAGATCGAGGTCGCTGCGTCCCACGCGCGCGGTGCCGCGGGGAATCGACCCGTAGAGGTACGCGCTGTCCAGCCGCTCGCCGAACACGCGCGGCAGCCTCTCCCGCGCGGCGTCGACGACGGGACGGAAGGCGGCGGGGACGAGTCCCAGGGAGCCCTCGCGGACGAGGAGGCCCTGGGAGTCGACGCCCTTGGGAGGCGGAAGCCGATGCGGTGCGGGCATCGGCCCACTGTGCCGGAGGCGGGCGCTCGCGCGCCGTTGTATTTCCGGAGGCCTGCGCCCGTGCGCCGTTCGCTCGCGTGGAGCCCCGCGCCCGTGCGCTGTTCGCTAGCTCGGAGGCGGGCGCCTGTGCGCTGCGCTGTTCCGTTTTCGGGTGCCGGGTGCCGGGTGCCGGGTGCCGGGTGCCGGGTGCCGGGCGCCCGCGCGTCGTTCCGTTTCCGGAACCGGGCCGATGCGGTCGGCCCGGCCGGGGTCAGCGGGAGCGCTTGGCGAGCCGCTCCACGTCCAGCAGGATCACCGCGCGCGCCTCCAGCCGGAGCCAGCCGCGCTGGGCGAAGTCCGCCAGGGCCTTGTTGACCGTCTCGCGGGACGCGCCGACCAGCTGGGCCAACTCCTCCTGCGTCAGGTCGTGCACGACGTGGATGCCCTCCTCGGACTGCACGCCGAAGCGGCGGGAGAGGTCCAGCAGGGCGCGTGCGACACGGCCCGGGACGTCCGAGAAGACGAGGTCGGACATCGCGTCGTTGGTCTTGCGCAGCCGGCGGGCGACGGCGCGCAGCAGCGCGGTGGCCACCTCGGGGCGGGCGTTCAGCCAGGGCTGGAGGTCGCCGTGGCCGAGGCCGAGCATCTTGACCTCGGTCAGCGCGGTGGCGGTCGCCGTGCGCGGGCCCGGGTCGAAAAGCGACAGCTCGCCGATGAGCTCGCCCGGTCCGACGACGGCGAGCATGTTCTCGCGGCCGTCCGGGGACGTGCGGTGGAGCTTGACCTTGCCCTCGGTGACCACGTAGAGCCGGTCGCCCGGGTCGCCCTCGTGGAACAGGGAGTCACCCCTTGCCAGGGTCACCTCACTCATGGAGGCGCGCAGCTCCGCGGCCTGCTCGTCGTCGAGCGCCGCGAAGAGCGGATTGCGCCGCAGAACGTCGTCCACGAGTTCTCTCCTTGTCGACCTGCTCAGAGGATCTTTCCCCCGGTGTACCAGGGGACCGTGGTGCCCATTTTGCCGGACGGTCCAAACAGTGTGATCTGTCACAAGGATGCCGCACGGCCGTCGCCTGGTAAGCGGCAGGGGTCCAATTGGGCGCCGATCATCGGGGTCCGGGGCGGATGTCCGTGCCGGGGCTTAGGCTGGCCGAGTGTCCAAATCGCCGGTGAGAGCACAGGCCTAGGGGGCTGCGCGGGTGGTTGTACGTCGGGATTCCGCTGTGGGCGAACAGGAGCCCGGTAGCGAAAAGAAAGCCGCGAAAGCGGCAAAAGACGCTCCGGTGGAGAGTGCCATGGCCGCCCGGCGGGCGACGGCGAGAAAGACGACGCCGACGACGCCGATGAAGCCGACGGAGAAGAAGACGACGAAGGCGACGGAGAAGAAGACGACGGCCAAGAAGGCGACCACGGTGAAGTCGACGGCCGAGAAGGTGACGGCGAAGAAGGCGACCGCGAAGAAGGCGACCGCGAAGAAGGCGACGGCCGAGAAGGCGACCGTCGGACGGAAGAAGGCCGTCGCCGCCCCCGCGAAAGCCTCCGCCGCCGTCGAGAAGGCCTCGCCCGCGAAGACCGTCGCCCCGAAGCCGCCCCGCGACGAGTCGCGTACGGCTCTGGTCCGCCGCGCCCGCCGGATCAACCGCGAACTCGCCGAGGTCTACCCGTACGCCCACCCGGAACTCGACTTCGAGAACCCCTTCCAGCTCCTCGTCGCCACGGTCCTGTCCGCGCAGACCACCGACCTGCGCGTCAACCAGACCACCCCGACCCTGTTCGCCAAGTACCCGACCCCGGAGGACCTGGCCGAGGCCAACCCCGAGGAGGTCGAGGTGATCCTGCGGCCGTGCGGCTTCTTCCGGGCCAAGACCAGGTCGGTCATGGGGCTTTCCAAGGCGCTCGTGGAGGAGTTCGGCGGGGAGGTCCCCGGCAGGCTGGAAGACCTCGTCAAGCTCCCCGGAGTGGGCCGCAAGACCGCGTTCGTCGTGCTCGGGAACGCCTTCGGCCGCCCCGGCATCACCGTGGACACCCACTTCCAACGGCTGGTGCGGCGCTGGCGGTGGACGGAGGAGACCGACCCGGACAAGATCGAGGCCGCGGTCGGGGCGCTGTTCCCCAAGAGCGAGTGGACGATGCTCTCGCACCATGTGATCTTCCACGGCCGCCGCATCTGCCACGCCCGCAAGCCCGCGTGCGGTGCCTGCCCCATCGCCCCGCTCTGCCCCGCGTACGGCGAGGGCGAGACGGACCCGGAGAAGGCCAGGAAGCTCCTGAAGTACGAGAAGGGCGGCTACCCGGGCCAGCGCCTGAAGCCCCCGCAGGCCTACTTGGACGCGGGCGGCAAGCCGGCGCCGCCGCTGGGGGCCGGATGAGGGGACGACCGGCGTCCGCCGTAATGCCCTCCGCCGGAGCGGAACGAACTCGATGCCGTCCGGCGTCGGACTCAGCGACACGACGGGGGTGGCGATGACACGTGCGAGTCATACACGCGGCGGCGGGATGACGCTCAGCAAGGACGGGCTGCCCGACTGGCTGGATCCGGTGGTGCGCGCGGCCGAGACGGTCGAGCCGTTGCAGCTGAGCCGCTTCCTGCCGCCGGCCGACGGCCGCGGCCGGCAGTCCGCGGTGCTCATCCTCTTCGGAGACGGCGACCGCGGCCCCGAGCTGCTGCTGATGGAGCGGGCCAGCTCGCTGCGCTCGCACGCCGGCCAGCCCTCCTTCCCCGGCGGCGCGCTCGACCCCGAGGACGGCGACCCGGCGGCCGACGGGCCGCTGCGTGCCGCGCTGCGCGAGGCCGAGGAGGAGACCGGTCTCGACCCGTCCGGTGTGCAGCTGTTCGGCGTGCTGCCGAGGCTCTACATCCCGGTCAGCAGTTTTGTCGTCACCCCCGTGCTGGGCTGGTGGCGGGAGCCGAGTCCGGTCGGGGTCGTCGACCCCAACGAGACCGCGCGGGTCTTCACGGTTCCCGTGGCGGATCTCACGGACCCCGTCAACCGCGCCACCACCGTGCACCCGAGCGGCCACCGAGGTCCGGCGTTTCTGGTCGAATCGGCACTCGTGTGGGGCTTCACGGCCGGAGTGATCGACCGACTTCTGCACTTCGCGGGCTGGGAGCGGCCCTGGGACCGCGACAAGCAGGTCCCGCTGGACTGGCGCTCATGACAGGGTGGCCCTCGTGTCTGTGTGCCGGTCCCCCGGCCGACCAGGAGTGATCGCGAAGTGACGAGGCGAGGCTTGAAGCGGTGAACGTGCTGGACATCCTGTTGCTGGTCGCCGCTGTGTGGTTCGCGATCGTGGGCTACCGCCAGGGCTTCGTCGTCGGCATCCTGTCGGTGATCGGCTTCCTCGGGGGCGGTCTCGTCGCGGTCTACGCACTGCCCGTCATCTGGGACGCGCTCACCGACAACTCCGAGGTGAGCACGACCGCCGCCGTCGTCGCGGTCGTCGTCGTGATCGTGTGCGCCTCGGTCGGGCAGGCCCTGACCACCCACCTCGGCAACAAGCTGCGCCGGTACATCACCTGGTCGCCGGCGCGCGCCCTGGACGCGACCGGCGGCGCCCTGGTCAACGTCGTCGCCATGCTGCTGGTCGCCTGGCTGATCGGCTCGGCGCTGGCCGGCACCACCCTGCCGACCCTCGGCAAGGAGGTGCGCAACTCCAAGGTGCTGCTCGGGGTGTCCCGGGCGCTGCCCGCGCAGGCCGACACCTGGTTCGCAGACTTCTCCTCGGTCCTCGCGCAGAACGGCTTCCCGCAGGTCTTCAGCCCGTTCTCCAACGAGCCCATCACCGATGTCCAGCCGCCCGACCAGGCCCTCGCGAGCAGCGCCGTCGCCGTGCGCGCGCAGCGCTCCATCGTCAAGGTGATGGGCACCGCCGAGAGCTGCGGCAAGGTCCTGGAGGGCACCGGCTTCGTGTTCGGCGAGCGCCGCGTCATGACCAACGCGCATGTCGTCGGCGGTGTCGACGAGCCCACCGTCCAGATAGGCGGAGAGGGCAGGCGCTACGACGCGACGGTCGTCCTGTACGACTGGGAGCGGGACATCGCCGTGCTCGACGTACCGGACCTGGACGCGCCCGTGCTGAAGTTCGCCTCGGAGGACGCCTCCAGCGGTGACGGCGCGATCGTCGCGGGCTTCCCGGAGAACGGGGCGTACGACGTGCGCGCCGCGCGCGTGCGCGGCCGCATAACGGCCAACGGCCCGGACATCTACCACCGCGGCACCGTCCGGCGCGATGTCTACTCGCTGTACGCCATGGTCCGTCAGGGCAACTCCGGCGGCCCGCTGCTCACGCCCGAGGGCGAGGTCTACGGCGTCGTGTTCGCGAAGTCCTTGGACGACGCCGAGACGGGATACGCGCTCACCGTGGACGAGATCCGCGAGGACATCGACCGGGGTCGCACGGCGAACCAGCAGGTGGACAGCGACAGCTGCGCGCTGTGACCGCCAAGTCGCCCTGACTCAGCCGCGCGGGTGGCGCAAGCGCACCGAGACCCAGCGCGCCCGGCGGCGGAGAATGCGCGGAATGCCCACCCTGGGGTCTGCGCTCGGCAGTTGCGGGGTACCCCGCTGGTGGGACCTCAGGCCACTGCCCGAGCGGCGAGTGCGTGCTGCGTCACTGTAGTCGTGCGTCCAGCCCATACCCGGACGTCTGCCCCCGCCCCAAGGTCGATAACCGCCTCGGGCGCCCTCAATTGGCCTATGCGCCAGGCATTTGGCTGTTCGTAGTACAGGCGTTCAGAACCGCATACCGGGCGCAGTGGCTCGGTCACCGGTCGGGTTCGGGGTCTTTCAGCCAGTTGATCAGTTCCGAGGAGAACGCCACCGGGTCCTCCTCGTGCGGGAAATGGCCGAGACCGTCGAACAGCCGCCAGCGGTACGGCGCTTCGACGTACTCGCCGGAACCGGCCGCGCTGCGGGTCCGCATGACCGGGTCGAGGGAGCCGTGCAGATGCAGCGTCGGCACCCGCACGGGCCGCTTCATGCGCCGGTTGAACTGGATGCCGTCGGGGCGGGCCATGGACCGCACCATCCAGCGGTACGGCTCGACCGAGCAGTGCGCCGTCGACGGGATGCACATCGCGCGCCGGTAGTTCTCCACGGCGTCGTCGTCCGGCAGCCGCGGACCGGACCAGTCCCGGATGAGCCGGCCGACCAGCGCCGCGTCGTCCGCGACGAGCTGTCGCTCCGGGAGCCACGGCCGCTGGAAACCCCAGATGTAGGAACCCGCCCTGGTCTGCTTGACGTCGGAGAGCATCGCCGAGCGCCAGCGCCGCGGATGCGGCATCGAGGCGACCACCAGCCGCCGTACGAGCTTCGGGCGCATCGCGGCCGCCGTCCACGCCAGATAGCCGCCCAGGTCGTGGCCGACCAGGGCGGCGTCCGGTTCGCCGAGCGAGCGGACCACGCCGGTGATGTCCAGGGCCAGGTTGGCGGGGTCGTAGCCGCGGGGTGTGCGGTCGCTGCCGCCGACCCCCCTCAGGTCCATGGCCACGGCCCGGAACCCGGCGTCGGCGAGTGCGGTCAGCTGGTGCCGCCACGCCCACCAGAACTGCGGGAAGCCGTGCAGCAGCAGCACCAGCGGGCCGTCGCCCAGCTCCGCGATGTGGAACCGCGCGCCGTTGGCGGCGACGTCCCGGTGGGTCACCTCGCGCCCACCGGGCAGGTCGAGCCGTACGGCCGAGGCGGGCTGCGCCGAAGGTGTGCCGGGTTCCGTCATGACGACGAGCGTGCCACAGGTTCGACGGCGCCGGGCGTGCGGCCCTCGGGCAGCTCCGTCAGCTCGGGCAGCTGCGGCCTCGGGTGCGGCTTGGCCTTCTGCAGGACGCCGGCCGTCTCCTTGACCGACGCGGCGACCTTCTGCGGGCCCCGGCCCTTCTTGGCCTTCTTCGCGAACACGAGGCCGATCAGTGCCAGTACGAGCGCGATGAGGACGTTCGCCGCGAAGGAGAGCAGGAAGCAGATCGCGAGGTTCCAGTTGCTCCACGTCCGGATGCCGTAGGCGAGGGCGAAGTTCAGCATCGGCAGGGAGAACACCAGCAGCCCGCCGGCCGCCATGAACGCGCCGCCGCTGGTCGCGCCGCGTTTGACGTCCTGCCTGAGCTGCGCCTTCGCCAGCGCGATCTCGTCGTGCACCAGCGCGGACATCTCTGCCGTCGCCGAGGCGAACAACTGGCCGATGCTGCGTTCGGCGCCGACCGGGCTGCCGTCGGGTGCGCTCATCGCGATCTCCCTCTCCTGCGAACGGATCCGTCTTTGCCGGATTGCGTGCGGTCCCGTCTTTTGTACCGTCCCGTCAGATCATGCCGGACGGTCGTTCTCCTCGCCTGCCCCGCCCGCCACTTCGGCAAGGGCGCGTCGTTCGGCCTCCCGCTCCGCGGCGAGTCTGCGGTGCTCCGCGGCCTTGCGGTCGTAGATCTCCGCCATCCGCAGGTGGTACGCCGGGTCGTGCTCCTCGTAGACGTCCGGGATGCCGTCGAGGTCGTCGTCGCGCTCCTCGGCCTCGCAGATCCGGCGGTATCTGACGTTGCGGATCTTCAGCAGGACCGTCGCGAACACCGCCGCGATGAGTGACCCCGTCAGCACGGCCGCCTTGACCTCGTTCGTCAGCGCGGGGTCGCCCTCGAAGGCCAGCTCGCCGATGAGCAGCGAGACCGTGAAGCCGATGCCGGCCAGCGAGGCGACGGCGAAGACGTCCGCCCATTCGAGGTCGTCGCTGAGCGAGGCCCGGGTGAAGCGTGCGGTGAGCCAGGTGCCGCCGAAGATGCCGACCGTCTTGCCGACCACGAGACCGAGCACGACGCCCAGCGTCTCGGGCCGGGTGAACACATCGCCCAGGGCACCGCCGGAGATCGCGACGCCCGCGTTGAACAGGGCGAACAGCGGCACGGCCAGGCCCGCGGAGAGCGGGCGCACCCGGTGCTCGACGCGCTCGCCGGGGGAGTGCTCCTCGCCCTCGCGGGTGGTGCAGCGCAGCATCAGGCCCATGGCGACGCCGGCGATGGTCGCGTGGACGCCGCTGTTGGACATCAGCCCCCAGATCACCAGGGCCAGCGGCACGTACACGTACCACCCGCGCACTCCCTTGCGCAGCAGCACCCAGAACAGGCCGAGGCCGACGACGGCGCCGCCGAGCGCCGCGAAGTCGATCGTGTCGGTGAAGAAGACGGCGATGATCAGGATCGCGATGAGGTCGTCGACGACGGCGAGGGTGAGCAGGAAGGCCCGCAGCGCGCTCGGCAGGGACGTGCCGATCACGGCGAGCACGGCGAGGGCGAAGGCGATGTCCGTCGCGGTGGGCACGGCCCAGCCCTTGACGGAGCCGTCGCCGACGATATTGGTCAGGAGGTAGACGAGTGCCGGTACGGCCATGCCGCACAGGGCCGCGACCACCGGCAGGGCGGCCGCCTTCGGGTCGCGCAGATCGCCGGCGACCAGCTCCCGCTTGAGTTCGATGCCGGCGACGAAGAAGAAGACCGCCAGCAGGCCGTCGGCGGCCCAGTGCGCGACGGACAGGTCGAGGCCCAGGGCCTTCGGGCCCAGGTGGAAATGGCTGACGGTGTCGTAACTGTCGCCCAGCCCGGGTATGTTCGCCCAGGCCAGCGCGATCACGGCGGCGAGCAGCAGCAGGACGCCGCCGACCGTCTCGGTGCGCAGCGCGTCCGCGACGAAGGTCCGCTCCGGCAGTGACAGGCGTCCGAAAAGCTTGCGGGGGCTGAGGGGCGCGGTCACGGGGGAGACCTCCGGTCGTTGGGCAGCACGGATCACATGCCGACCAGACTTCCCGGCGCACCTTGCGTCCTTGTTGTGTTCTTGACGCGCTCCTTAGCTTACCTAAGGTACGGCGGCCGGTCCGATGACCTTCACATTAGGCGCCAAAAGGGCACCCGGCGCGCCTGTGGGGCGTCGTTCGCCGGGTGCCCGGAAGCCGTACCGCTCAGTCCTCGGAGGGCGCCGCCGGGAGCTTCGCCTGGATGAGGTCCATGACCGTGGAGTCGGTCAGCGTGGTGACGTCACCGAGCTGCCGGTTCTCCGCGACATCGCGCAGCAGACGGCGCATGATCTTGCCGGAGCGGGTCTTGGGCAGCTCCGCGACCGGCAGGATCCGCTTGGGCTTGGCGATCGGACCGAGGGTGGTGCCGACGTGGTTGCGCAGCTCGGAGACCAGGTTCTCGGTCTCGGCGGCCGTGCCCCGCAGGATCACGAAGGCGACGATCGCCTGTCCGGTCGTCTCGTCGGCGGCGCCGACCACGGCGGCCTCGGCGACCGACGGGTGCGACACGAGCGCGGACTCGACCTCGGTGGTGGAGATGTTGTGCCCGGACACCAGCATCACGTCGTCCACCCGGCCCAGCAGCCAGATGTCGCCGTCGTCGTCCTTCTTCGCCCCGTCACCGGCGAAGTACTTGCCCTCGAAGCGGGACCAGTACGTGTCGAGGAACCGCTGGTCGTCGCCCCAGATCGTGCGCAGCATCGACGGCCACGGCTCGGTGAGCACCAGATAGCCGCCACCGCCGTTGGGCACCTCGCCGGCCTCGTCGTCGACGACGGTCGCGCTGATGCCGGGCAGCGGGCGCTGCGCGGAGCCCGGCTTGGTCTCGGTGACGCCCGGCAGCGGCGAGATCATCATCGCGCCGGTCTCGGTCTGCCACCAGGTGTCCACGATCGGCGTCCGGTCGCCGCCGATGTGCTTGCGGTACCAGATCCAGGCCTCCGGGTTGATCGGCTCGCCGACCGAGCCGAGGACCCGCAGGGAGGACAGGTCGAACTTCGCGGGGATGTCGTCGCCCCACTTCATGAACGTGCGGATCGCGGTCGGGGCGGTGTAGAGGATCGTCACCCCGTACTTCTGCACGATTTCCCAGAACCGGCCCTGGTGGGGGGTGTCCGGCGTGCCCTCGTACATCACCTGGGTCGCGCCGTTGGCCAGCGGTCCGTACACGATGTACGAGTGCCCGGTGACCCAGCCGACGTCGGCGGTGCACCAGTACACGTCCGTCTCCGGCTTGAGGTCGAAGACGGCGTGGTGGGTGTACGACGTCTGGGTGAGGTACCCGCCGGAAGTGTGCAGGATGCCCTTCGGCTTACCCGTCGTACCGGACGTGTAGAGGATGAACAGGGGGTGCTCGGCCTCGAACGCCTCGGGGGTGTGCTCGGCGGACTGCCCGTCGACGAGCTCGTGCCACCACACGTCCCGCTCGGTGTTCCACGCGACGTCCTGTCCGGTGCGGCGTACGACCAGCACGTGCTCGACGGTGCCCGCGCGCTCGACGGCCTCGTCCACGGCCGGCTTCAGCGCGGACGGCTTGCCGCGCCGGTAGCCGCCGTCGGCGGTGATGACGACCTTGGCGTCGGCGTCCTGGATGCGGGTGGCGAGCGCGTCCGCCGAGAAGCCGCCGAAGACCACGGAGTGCGCGGCGCCGATGCGGGCGCAGGCCAGCATCGCGACGGCGGTCTCGGGGATCATCGGCATGTAGACGGCGACCCGGTCGCCCTTCTGGACGCCCAGCTCCAGCAGGGCGTTGGCCGCCTTGGAGACCTCGTCCTTCAGTTCGGCGTAGGTGAGGGCGCGGCTGTCGCCGGGCTCGCCCTCGAAGTGGATCGCCACCCGGTCGCCGTGCCCCGCCTCGACATGCCGGTCGACGCAGTTGTACGCGACGTTGAGGGTGCCGTCCTTGAACCACTTCGCGAACGGCGGGTTCGACCAGTCCAGCGTCTCGCTCGGCTCCTTGGCCCAGGTCAGCCGGCGGGCCTGCTCGGCCCAGAAGCCGAGCCGGTCAGCCTTGGCCTGTTCGTACGCCTCCGCCGTGACGTTGGCGTCCGCGGCCAGGTCGGCGGGGGGCGCGAACCTGCGCTCTTCTTTGAGCAGGTTGGCCAGGCTCTCGTTGCTCACGACATCTCCCTCTCGAAGGGTGTCCGTTGTGTCCCAGGCCACAGCTCATCAGACCTGGTGGTCGGATGACAAGGGTCGACGGAAAATTGGTTTAGACCTGTCGAGGGGTGTGGTCGCGGGTGGCCGGGGCGCTCGCCCCGCACGACTTCCGTCGCCGGTCATCCTTTCCCACGGACCGCGCGCGGACCCGGTTCAGTCCTGTTGCCCCCCTCACATCCCGCACCGGGCCCGGTGCGCACACCTTCGGCACCGGGCCCGGTCGCGGGTCAGGCGGGCAGTTCCGCCGCCCGGACGGTGTCGAAGACCTGCGTGCCGCCCTCCTCGCCGTCCTCGATCAGCAGATACGCCTGGGCCTCACCGACGTGGAAGTACATGCCGTGCAGCTCCAGCGCCCCCTCCCGCAGCGCGCGGGACACCGAATCGTGGGCCCGCAGGTGCTCCAGCTGCTGCACGACATTGGTCAGGCCGAGCTGCTCGACCGCGTCGGCGGGCGAGCGCCCGGCGAGCCGGGCCCATGGCCGCCCCTTGTCGGCCATGCGCTCCAGGCTGGGCAGCCCGTGCCGCAGCCATCTCTTCAGCGGCGTGCGCGAACCGGCCGGCTCCGACTTGAGCAGGGCCTGCATGGCCCCGCACCCGGAGTGCCCGCACACCGTGATGGACCGCACCCTGAGCACGTCGACGGCGTACTCGATCGCGGCGGCCACCGAGTCGTCCCCGCTCTCCTCGCCCGGCAGCGGCACGAGGTTGCCCACGTTGCGCACCACGAACAGGTCCCCCGGACCGCTGGAGGTGATCATTGAGGTGACCAGGCGGGAGTCGGCGCAGGTGAGGAACAGCTGCGACGGCCGCTGACCCTCGCGCGCGAGGCGTGCCAGCTCGCCGCGCACCAGCGGCGCGGTGTTGCGCTGGAACGCGCTGATCCCGCGGACCAGCCGCAGACGGCTCGGCTCGTGCCGGTCGGTGCCGCCCGGTCCGTCCGGCGTGCCGGGCGCGCCGCAGGCGCTCTCGGGCGTCCGGGCGCCGTCGGAACCGGCCGGGTGGTCACCGTCGGGCGCCGCGGCCGGTGGCCCGTCCCGATCGCACTGGTGGTTGCGCCACGGTGTCCAGGGCCGGCAGCGGCAGTCGGCGGGCTCGGCGGCCCGCGCGCCTCCCCGGCGGCCGGGGTGGCTCACCGGCTCGGCGATCCGGACCCCGGCGCGCCGGCCCGTCAGCTCGACGGAGCCGCCCTGCGCGGTGTGCGTCTTCTGCCAGTCCTGGAGCGTCTCGTACGCCGCGTGGTCCATGAAGGAGCCGTCGAGTTCGACGACGACCTTCGCGCCGTGGGGCACGAGGTGCAGGGCCCGGCTGAGCCTCGGCACCGCGAGGAACGTCAACTGTCCTCTCACATGTACGTGATGGACTCCTTCCGTCTCGTCGTGCGTGATGCGGGTGCGGGTGAGGCGGTGCAGGGCGACCCCGACGGCGACGGCGATGCCCAGCACGACGCCCTCCAGGACGCCGAGGAGCACCACGCCGAGCGTGGTCACGGCGTACACCAGCACTTCTCGGTGGCGGGTCACCGTGCGGATGTGGTGCAGGGACACCATCTGGATGCCGACGGCCATCACCAGGGCGGCGAGCGAGGCGAGCGGGATGAACTCCAGGATCGGGACCATCAGCAGCGCGGCGATCACTACGAGAACGCCGTGCAGCATCGTGGAGTTCCGGCTGACGGCTCCCGCCTGCACATTGGCGGAGCTGCGCACGGCCACCCCCGCGACCGGCAGCCCGCCCAGTCCGCCGGAGACGATGTTGGCGGCGCCCTGGCCGAGCAGCTCGCGGTCCAGGTCGGAACGGTTCACGCGGACGGCCGTGCCGGGGCGGGCGGCGGCGAGTTTGTCCACGGCGACGGCGCCGAGCAGTGACTGCACACTGCACACCAGCGTGGTGGTGAGCACCGCCGCGACGAGGCCGAGCGCGGGCCCCTCGGGCAGCCCGGCCAGCGCATGGCTGCTCCAGGACGGCAACTCGACCTTGGGCAGGGCGAGTCCCGCGAGCGCTGCCGTCGCGGTGGCCCCGGTGACGGCGACCAGGGGGGCCGGCACGGTGCGCAGCAGTTCCCCCGTCCGGCCGGGCAGACGGGGCCAGGCCAGCAGCAGGACCAGGGTCAGCGCGCTCATGGACAGGGCGGCGGGGTGCAGGTGGGCGAGTTCCGCGGGCAGCGCGCGGAGGTTGTCGAGCACGGCGCTCTGCGGGGTGCCGCCCAGCACGATGTGCAGCTGCGCGACGGCGATGGTGACGCCGATACCGGCGAGCATGCCGTGCACGATCGCGGGGCTCACGGCGAGTGCGGAGCGGGCGACGCGCACACAGCCCAGGGCGAGTTGGGCGAGGCCCGCGAGAACGGTGATGGCGCAGGTCGTACGCCATCCGTAGCGGTGGATGAGGTCGGCGGTGACGACGGTGAGCCCGGCGGCGGGACCGCTCACCTGGAGCGGGGAACCGCCGAGCCGTCCGGCGACGATCCCGCCCACCGCGGCGGCCACCAGGCCGGCCTGGAGGGGGGCGCCGGTGGCGAGGGCGATGCCGAGGGACAGCGGCAGGGCGATCAGGAAGACGGCGATGGACGCGGACAGGTCGGCGCCCGCGACGCGGAAGCGCCGGGGCCCTTTCGGTGGCGGGCTGTGGGGCTGGTGTACGGGCTCTGGCCCGTGCGGATCGGTGGCACGAGTGGGGACACAGGCTGACATGTTCTCCCGTCTCTTCCGGGGCGGCGCGGTCGCGGAACAGGTGGTCCCTGCACAGCGGCGGGGTCGGGTCGCGGCCGTGGGTCACGGCGTACAGCGGCGGGATGCAGCTACTTTCAGTAAACGGATCGTAATGCAGAGTAAAGGTCAGGCATGGATTTTCCGGGCATATGGGTGAGCGAATCACTCCGCTGAGTGAAGTGGGCATTTCATCGGCTTGTCGTACTAATTCCTTCTTCGTCTCGTGCGAACTTGGCGGCGCCGCCAACTCGCTGACTGAGGAAGGAAGGTGGGTGGAACATGGCCGCCACCCAGAAGGTCGCCACGGTCGCCGTGGTCGCCGCGTCCTGTGTCGCTTCACTCGCCGGTTGCTCGACCGGCTCCAGCGGTTCGAAGGAAGGAGCCCCCGGCCCGCAGCAGGCGCCGGCCGAGGCGCCGAGGAGCGCCATCCGTCTGATCGGCGACGGCTCCACCGCGTTCACCGGGGCGCAGCCGCATCTGCCCCGGCCCGAGCGCCTGAAGGCCGGTGAGAGACCACCCCAGTTCGTGGTGTTCTCCTGGGACGGAGCAGGTGAGGACAGCCAGCGGCTGTTCTCCCACTTCCGCAAGGTCGCCCGGGAGAACAACGCCACGATGACGTACTTCCTCAGCGGTGTGTACCTGGTGCCCGAGGAGAGGCGGGACGTCTACCGGCCCCCGCAGCACTCGCCGGGCCGCTCGGACATCGGCTTCAACGACCGCGACGGCATCGCCGACACCGTGAAGCAGCTGCGCCTCGCGTGGCTGGAGGGCAACGAGATCGGCACCCACTTCAACGGGCACTTCTGCGGCAGCGGAGGTGTCGGCGAGTGGTCGGTGGAGGAGTGGAAGGACGAGATCGCCCAGGCGAAGCAGTTCGTGAAGTCCTGGAAGACCAACTCCGGGATGAAGGACACCTCGCCGCTGCCCTTCGACTACGACAAGGAGCTGATCGGCGCGCGCACGCCCTGCCTGGAGGGCCAGAAGAACTTCATCAAGGCCGCGAGCGGGTTGGGCTTCCGCTACGACACCAGCGGCGTCAACAACCAGGTCTGGCCCGGAAAGAAGGAGGGCCTGTGGGATCTGTCGATGCAGCTCGTGCCGTTCCCGGGGCACACCTATGAGCAGTTGACCATGGACTACAACTTCATGGTCAACCAGTCGGGCACCACCACCCAGGGCGACCCCGGCAAGCACGAACGCTGGGGCGACGAGATGCGCGACGGCCTGCTCCAGGGCTTCCAGCGCGCCTACGACGGCAACCGCGCACCGCTGATCATCGGCAACCACTTCGAGTCCTGGAACGGCGGCACCTACATGCGTGCCGTCCAGGAGGTCGTCGAACAGGTCTGCAACAAGCCCGAGGTGCGGTGCGTGTCCTTCCGGCAACTCGTGGACTGGCTGGACGCGCAGGACCCGAAGATCCTCGCCAAGCTGCGCACGCTGAAGGTCGGCGAGGCGCCGAAGCAGGGCTGGGAGTCCTTCCTGTCCGCCCGGCCCGCCCCGGCCCCGAGGGGTGTCCCCGGGGCACCGGCGGTCCGGCCGTAGGCGCCGTCAGGCGAGAGTGGCGACACCCTCACCGAGCACGAACCCGGGGTCGACCTGCGCCGCGAGGTCGACCCCGTGGCGCTCGTTGCCCCAGGACCGGGCGTTCTTCAGATGGAAGTGGACCATCTGGCGGGTGTAGCGCTCCCAGTCGCGCAGCTCGTACGTCGCGTCGGCGGCCGTCCGCAAGGCGCGCAGGGCGCGGTGGTTGGCGTCCTCCAGGCGCTCGAACCGGGGCGGCCGGCCCTTCTCCATCGCGCGCACCCAGTCCGAGTGCCCGACGGTCACCAGCAGGTCGTCGCCGACCTCGGCGCGCAGGAAGTCGAGGTCGTCCCCGCCGTCGTCACCGCGCACCTTGTTGCCGACGACCTTGAGCTCGACGCCGAAGTCCTGGGCGTACTCCTTGTACTGGCGGTAGACGGAGACTCCCTTACGGGTCGGCTCGGCGACGAGGAACGTGATGTCGAAGCGGGTGAACAGGCCGGAGGCGAAGGAGTCCGAACCCGCCGTCATGTCCACCACCACGTACTCGGCGGGGCCGTCCACGAGGTGGTTCAGGCACAGCTCCACCGCTCCGGTCTTGGAGTGGTAGCAGGCGACGCCCAGATCGGCTTCGGTGAAGGGGCCGGTGACCATCAAACGGACGTCCCCGCCGTCGAGTTCCACCGGCCGGGCGCAGGCGTCGTACACCGGGTTCTTCTCGCACACCCGCAGCAGCCGCGAGCCCTCGCCGGGCGGAGTGGTCTTGATCATCGAGTCGGCCGCGCCGATCCGAGGGTTGGTGCCGCGCAGATAGTCCTTGATCAGGGCGAGCCGGTCGCCCATCGCGGGCAGCCCGGCGGCCTCCGCCTCGTCGAGGCCCAGCGCGGCCCCGAGGTGCTGGTTGATGTCCGCGTCGATCGCGACGACCGGGGCGCCCGAGGCTGCCAGATGGCGGATGAACAGGGAGGACAGAGTGGTCTTGCCGCTGCCGCCCTTCCCGACGAAAGCAATTTTCATGTTCACCAAGGGTAGTCGTGCGCTGCCCGTGGGTGGTGGGGGTGGTGAAGAAGACCACTCCATCGTGGGGTGTGCGCCCTGGGTGGCTAGGGTCGTACTCATGAGTACGACAGGTGGGACCGCCGACCCCCTCGTGGCCCTGGGCGCGCTGCCCGGCGTGGCCGGGTCGGTGGAATCCGTGCGCAAGGCCGTGGACCGGGTCTACGGGCACCGGATCATGCGCCGGCGGAGCAACGTGATCACCTCCGAGGCCGCGCTGCGCGGAGCCCGCGGTTCCGCCGCGCTGTCGGGCGCGGACTGGGCGCTCGAAGAGGTGCGCCGGCGTACCGACTTCAGGGGGGACGACGAGGCGCGGACCGTGGGCGCGGCGCTCCGGCTGACCGCCGAGGCCGGGCAGCTGCTGTCCGTGTGGCGCCAGTCGCCCCTGCGCGTGCTGGCCCGGCTGCACCTGGTGGCCGCCGCGGACGAGTCCGACCAGGTCGGCCGTCCCCGCCAGCGGGGGGAGGCGGTCGACGAGCCGCTGGTCGAGCGACCCCTGCCGGACGCGGGCGAAGTGTCCGGCCGGCTGGACGGCCTGGCCGAGCTGATCATCGCGGGCAGCTCGGCTCCCGCGCTGGTCACGGCGGCCGTGGTGCACGGCGAGCTGCTGGCGCTGCGGCCGTTCGTCTCGCACAACGGCCTGGTCGCGCGCGTGGCGCAGCGGATCGTCCTGATCGGCAGCGGCCTGGATCCGAAGTCCGTCTGCCCGGCCGAGGTGGGGCACGCCGAATTGGGCCGAGCGGCCTATCTGGCGGCGTTCGACGGCTACCTGTCCGGCACCCCCGAGGGCATGGCCGCGTGGATCGCGCACTGCGGCAGGGCGGCGGAGCTCGGTGCGCGTGAGTCGACGGCGGTGTGCGAGGCGCTGCAGCGCGGCGCGGCGTGACCCCCTGAAAAGGGTTGCGGCGGTACGAGTTCTCGTACCGCCGCTGGCATTCACACCCGGTTACCAAGCGTCCTCGATATTTGCCCATCAGGTGGGGATCTTTGCCCGTCACCTGGTGTGGCTGGCCCGTAATCGACGGGTCGACGTCGCGTGGGTGCCCAGTGTTCATGCTCGGTCCGTGGGGCCATTTTTGCGGTCTTAAAGGTTACCTTCCGGATAGCCTTGGTCTCGCGGGCCGTTGTTTCCTTTGTACTCCAGCTCAGGAGTCAGTGGAAGTGGTGTCCGGACTTCTTTACTTTTGACCCCAAAGGGCTTTTGAGCGGGCATCGTTTGCTCCGGAGTCGCGGATCGGCAGGTCACAGGGCCGTCGCCCGGCGCCGATTCGCGTACCAGACGAGGCCCGCGGTGGCCGCCGCGGCGCCTATGGCCGCGACCGCGACGAGCGCGGGACGCGGCGGCACGGAGAGCGCGGGCAGCCGCTGCTTGAGCCGCACCGGGCGGTTGAAGTCGAGAATCGGCCATCCGCGCGCGAGTGCCTCGCGGCGCAGGGCGCGGTCCGGGTTGACGGCGTGCGGCCGGCCGACGGCCTCCAGCATCGGCAGATCGGTCACCGAGTCGCTGTAGGCGTAGCAGCGCGAAAGGTCGTACCCCTCGGACTCGGCCAGTTCCCTGACCGCCTCCGCCTTGGTCGGACCGTAGGCGTAGTACTCCACCTCGCCCGTGTAGCAGCCGTCGTCCCCGACGACCATGCGCGTCGCGACCACGCGGTCGGCGCCGAGCAGTTCGCCGACCGGCTCGACCACCTCGGCACCCGACGTGGACACGATCACCACGTCGCGTCCGGCGCTGTGGTGCTCCTCGATCAGCGACGCGGCCTCGTCGTAGATGATCGGGTCGATGATGTCGTGCAGGGTCTCGGCGACGATCTCCTTGACCTGCTGCACGTTCCAGCCGCGGCACAGCGCGGACAGGTAGGAGCGCATGCGCTCCATCTGGTCGTGGTCGGCGCCGCCGGCGAGGAAGACGAACTGGGTATACGCGGTGCGCAGGACGGCCCGGCGGTTGATCAGTCCGCCTTGGTAGAACGACTTGCTGAAGGTGAGCGTGCTCGACTTCGCAATGACCGTCTTGTCCAGATCAAAGAAGGCCGCTGTGCGGGGCAAGGAGTGGTTTTCCACGCCCCTGAGCATAGGTGCAGCCCATTCGGCGTAAGGTGGGGCGCGTGGGTTTGCCTGAGAGGGCTCTCGGGTACACCATGGAAGTCACGGATCGTTCGCGACCGTGCTAACCCGGTCCGACTCCTCCCCCCCCGAGTCGGCCGTGGGGACGACCCCCGCTCTCCCCCCCGGCGGGGGTCGTCGCATGTCCGGGCGGGTTTTCGGTCCTTCCTCCGCGGTCTTCGCGCCGCTTCGGGGCGGCTTCGGCCGCCCTTTTCGCATATCCGTGATCCGTCACGCTGGGTAGTTGCGGGACTGCTCTGCGAAGGCCGTGCAGGGGCGGGCGAGGGCTCACCGGTATGGGTGACGGCGATATTCACAACCATCGAGTTGTCCACAGTTATCGACCAAGATCCACACGATTTCCGGGATCGCTGCACCGTGATTCCCGCACGGTCGCTCGCGACGAGTTCATGACCGGTTCCGTTTGTCGGCGTGTATGGCCGGTTTCTGTCGGCCGTTCATATGGCGGCCGTTCGCCGGTTCTTCACACGTCGGGAATCAGGAAGCGGCGCAGGCGCCCGTGCGGATCACACGGACCAGGAGCAGCAGGAGCAGAGGGGGAAGAACACCATGACCGAAAACACCACGCACGATCCGCCGTCGCCCGCGGGAGGGCGGCAGCGGCGGCCACTGATCATCACCGAGGACGCCGAACTCCTCGACGACCTGCTGCGTCTGTGCGCGGCGGCCGGTGCGACACCGGAGGTCCACCACGGTGTGCCGGAGCGCGGCGGCTGGGACGCGGCGCCACTCGTCCTGGTCGGCGACGACGCCGCGCGGCGGGTGCACGGGGCGGCACGCACGCGTGGGGTGGTGCTGGTCGGCCGGGACCAGGACGATCCCGGCGTGTGGGAACGCGCCGTCAGGATCGGCGCCGACCACGTCCTGATGCTGCCCGACGGCGAGCAGTGGCTGGTCGACCGCATCGCCGACGTGACCGAGGGCGCCGGCCGGCCCGCGCTCACCGTCGGCGTCATCGGCGGCCGCGGCGGCGCCGGAGCGTCCACGCTGGCCTGCGCGCTCGCTGTGACCTCCGCGCGCGAAGGACTGCGCACCCTGCTCGTGGACGCCGATCCGCTGGGCGGCGGACTCGATGTGCTCCTCGGCGGGGAGACCGCCGAAGGGCTGCGCTGGCCCGCCTTCGCCGCCTCCCGCGGGCGGGTCGGCGGCGGCGCCCTGGAGGAGTCGCTGCCCCGGCTGCACTCGCTGCGGGTGCTCAGCTGGGACCGCGGCGACCACGTCGCCGTCCCGCCGCAGGCCGTACGGGCGGTGCTGGCCGCGGCCCGGCGCGGGGGCGGCACGGTCGTGGTCGACCTGCCCCGCCGGGTGGACGACGGGGTGGCCGAGGTCCTCGCCCAGCTCGACGTCGGACTGCTGGTCGTCCCGGCCGAGCTACGGGCGGTCGCGGCGGCGGGCCGGGTGGCGTCGGCGGCCGGCATGGTCCTGCGGGACCTGCGCGTGGCGGTCCGCGGGCCGTACGCGCCCGGGCTCGACGACCGAGAAGTGGCCCGGCTGCTCGGACTGCCGCTGGCCGGCGAGGTGCCCGTGGAGGCTGGGCTGCTGCGGCCGTACGAGGGCAAGGCACCGCCCGGCGCGGGCCGCGGTCCGCTGGCGCGCTTCTGCCGGCGGTTCTGGGAACGGGCACTGGCCGAGGCGGGTGCCGCGTGAACACCGTCACCGGGCCGCTGCTGGACGGCGTGCGCCAGTGGCTGGCCGCGAGCGGAGCCGAACCGACCCCCGCGCGCGTGGCGCAGGCACTGCGCGAGCAGGGCAGGGTGCTGGGCGACGCGGAAGTGCTCGGCGCGGCCGAGCAGTTGCGGTGCGAGCTGGTCGGGAGCGGGCCGCTGGAACCGCTGCTCGCCGATCCCCGGGTGACCGACGTCCTGGTGTCGGCCCCCGACCGGGTCTGGGTGGACCGCGGCGGCGGCCTCGAACTGACCGGCGTCTCCTTTCCGGACGCGGCGGCGGTACGGCGGCTCGCGCAGCGCCTGGCGGCGGTGGCCGGGCGGCGCCTGGACGACGCCCGGCCGTGGGCCGACGCCCGGCTGCCCGACGGGACCCGGCTCCACGCGGTGCTGCCGCCGGTCGCCGTGGGCTGCACCTGCCTGTCCCTGCGGGTCGTCCGCCCCCGCGCCTTCACGCTGGACGAACTGGTCGCGGCGGGCACGGTGCCGCCGGACGGCGACCGCGTGCTGCGCGCGCTGGTCCGGGCGCGGCTCTCCTTCCTGATCAGCGGGGGCACGGGCAGCGGCAAGACGACGCTGCTGAGCGCGCTGCTGGGGCTGGTCGGGCCGGCCGAACGGATGGTTCTCGCCGAGGACTCGACAGAGCTGCGGCCCGATCATCCGCACGTCGTACGCCTGGAGGGCAGACCCGCCAACCAGGAGGGCGCCGGGCTCGTCACGCTCGACGACCTGGTGCGGCAGGCCCTGCGGATGCGGCCGGACCGGCTCGTCGTGGGCGAGGTTCGCGGACCGGAAGTGGTCCATCTGCTTGCGGCGTTGAACACCGGCCACGAAGGCGAGTGCCCGCCCTAAGCGTACATGGCTGCCGTCACTCCACGATGAACCCGCGCGGGAGTTCCTTGCGCAGACGGCCCTCACCGACCAGGACTGCCACAGCGCGCACGGCCGTGCTTTGGCTGATGTCGTACTCGGCCGAAATTGCGACCGTCCCAAGGAACCTGTCCCCGCGCTGCCACTCACCGGCATCGAGCCTGCGCCGAAGATCAGCGGCGACCTGCGGAGCAAACGGCACTGACCGGTCAAGATTCATGTATTCAGCGTGTGCGTTAGTCCACTGTTCGGCTATCGCAGTAGTCCACTAGTCAGCTAGTCTCGGTCGACGAAACAAAGCGGCCCCAAGGTGAGCGGCGAACTCAACCTTGGGGCCTGACCGAGAGGAAACCTCGGCTATGCAGAACCCTACCGAGACCGGTCCTGACCGACTCCGCCCGATCGGCATCGACCCCACGACCGGTAAGCGACAGTTCGCAGTGACCGAACCGGGCAGCGCCCTGGACGCCATGGCGGACGGATACGCCATCAAGGCAGCCGCCGCGCTGGTGACCGTGACAGGCGCAGCCATGGAGAACGGCGACGACGTCAGCGACCTTGTGCCGGAGTTGTACAGCGCGCTGGCCGAGATGGTCGACGTGGCGACCAAGCACTACTCCCCGCTGTCCTTGAACGTGCGAGAGCTGGGGCCGGTGGCTCGCGCTCTGGGGGAAGCGCTGCAAGCGGCGCTCAGGCCATGACGCGGGATGTTGAGGCGCTGCAAGCGGCAACGGTGCTGGCGGCGCTTGTGGGCGAAATTCTGGAAGCGGGTAAGGCCAGCGATGCCGAGTTGGCCGTGTTCGTCCCGGCGCTCTATGAATCCCTCAGCGAGGTGATCAGCGTCGCTGCGCGGAACGTCGCGGACAACCCCACCTCTGATCTACGGCAGTACGGCGAATCAGCGCGGGGCATCGGCGCAGCGCTACGGGACATGAGGGCATAGGCGCCACCCTGCCAAAGCACGAAACCCCCAACCTGATGAACAGTCAGGTTGGGGGTTCTCTTATGCCACCAGGCAGGCTCAGGGCGCGAGTGCAGCACGGATGCGTTGGGCACGTGATTGGCCGATCCGTAGCTCTGACTGAAGTGCGCGCAGCGTCGGCACCTTGCCCGCATCCCGCTGCATCTGGCGCGCGGCTGCAATGAGCGGGTCGGCATCCGCCTCAGGGGCTGGAAGCTCCGTGCGGCGCTCTGTGGGGTGTGCAGCGCACTCAGGCTCTACGGCTACCGGCGCAGGCTGCTGAGGTGTCAGCGGGCCGCCCAGCGCCTTCACGCGCCAGAGGACCAGGGGCGCTATCGCGCTGACTGCAACGACCAGCGGAACACCCACCGGCAACAGGCCCGAACTCACCAGGTGCGCCAATGCATTCGTCGCAATCAGCGCAACCACCACAGCGGGTACGTCGCGCCGGGCGCTAAAGGCTTTGAGTGCGTACACATCTAGGGCCGCAGGCACGCATCCCGCTGTGAACTCGCCGAATCCAACTGCACGCGCTAGCTGGTATTCGGCGGATGCAGTGGCGATGAGCGCAGCGAGTAGGGCGAGCGCGCCAAGTAGGTCTTTGTTCTTCCAGGACACCTGACACTCCATCAGAGAATGCGTAAGGCGCCCGGCTCCGCCGTTTTCAGGGCACCCATAGGAATTGGTATGTGGTCGCGCTACTCGCTGTCACGGGCAAACAAATGCCCACCCTCGTAGTATTCGGCGTCAGTGAACGGCCGGCCCGACCGGACCAGTTCCAATCGGCGATTAAGGTCAGCAACGCGCGCCTTTTCTCGATCTTTGGTGGGATCGTTGGCCGATTTGGCTACCTTCCTACGCGCCATGGGCTACGCCTTCCCAGCGAATACGGGCGGCATGACTGGCCTTAGCACTGGCCGCTCGCTGATCCGCCGTCGGCTGTACCGCAGGCCCGTCCTCAATGCCCAGTTGGCGGAGAATTCGCAGCAGTGTGAGCCGATGATTCGCCAGCGCGGGAATGAGCGGATTGACGCGGTCCTGCCCAGTGGAGCCCTTAACGACAGGTCCGGATGCTGCTAGTGCCAGTTCCATTGCCTCGATCTCATCCAGAGTGGAAGCGGCGGAAACGAGAAGCGCGTGTTCGTGCGGGTCGAATTCATAGGCTTCCGTCATTTTGGTTACGAATAGTGATCCTGCCGTATCGGTCATGGCTGACCCTCCGTGATTTCAGGTCTAAAAAAGTCACTTTGAGTGCTCGCACACCCCAGAGCCCTCCGAGGCGTCGTGGGCTCCAAGGGGTCGAGGGGTATAGGGGGTGGGGGGGGTGACTCAGTGTGCAATCAGCGTTAGCGCCCGAATGATTCGCCCGCTGTCTTCCGCGAATGATGGACCTTAGTCAGCGACTGCAAGTTATCCCAGTCGAATGCACGCGGGCCGAGTAGGCCTAGGCCATCCTGGTGGTCTACCTCGCTGGCCGCAGGTCTAAGCGGCTCAGGAATGGCAGTGCACTCGGGGCATTCGCAGTATGGGTGTTCGCGGATATAGGCGCGTCTCACGCTTTCCCAGCGACGGCGCAGAGCTGCACTGGCATCGTGGCCCGAGGCGTACCGCTGACCCTTGCTATTGCTGCGGGCATGGGCACGGCACTTTCCATGCCACGTGAAACAGAGGCAGCTTTCCACGGGACAGCGCTGCATGCTGCGCGCGCCCTCAGGCTTTGGGCCAGGGTCGCATTCGGGGTGTGCGTCGGGCGTTGCAGGCTCACGCGGCGGGGGCGCTGGTGCGTTTCTAACGGGCGTAAAGACATCCTCGGGCCAGACTCCATCGGCAGGCACCACCAAGCCGCTGCGCAACCACTGAGCCGAACTCTCGGCGGGCACGTCGAATTCCTCACCCTCGTAGTACGTGACGCCCTGAAATATGAGCCGACGGGCAGCACCGACACGCAGGCGCATGGTCATGATCCCTTCTCACTGAAAGGGGTCCCAGCGCAGTGCACCGGGACCCCAGTCAACTACAGGCGGTTGCCTACTTCTTCAGCGTCCGAAGCTGCGCCTTGAGCGCCCTAATCTCTGCATCCTTTTGCGGCGCCTCACTCCCCCATGAAAGGGCACGCTCAGCGAAAGCAGAGCGGTTCACGCCGAGGCACTCAGATGCAATCTTGTCCATCGAACTGCGAACCTTGGCGTACTTGGCGGGGGCATCCAGGAGCTTGCGCGCCGTTTCGTTGCCCGTGTCGGCCGCATTCTGAAGAAACTCGGTCTCAGCGATCACTCGCAGCGTCTTAGCGTCGGAGTTGGGGCGCCCAGAGGCGACCAGCTCCAGCCACGGAGAAACGGCGAGCTGCGCCACCTGACCACCGGCGCGAACGAGCATTCGGAAAACGTCGTGCAGCGACATGTCACGTCGACGGAGAACCTGCTCTGCATCCAGGCGAGCAATCAGCCCATCAGTGCCCGTCGGCGCCTTGAAAATCGAAGTGTGCAGCTCAGCGAGAAACACAAGCTCATGCGTCTCAATGTTCTGCCGCCAGTCGTTGAAGCTGCGCTCAGCCTTAGCGAGGATTTCGTCAGCCTCAGCGCGGCGACCTGCCGGGAATTTGCTAACGTCGGCGAGCGTGCGCTGAGCATCACGAGCAGCAGTGGTCAGCTTGGTGGCCACAGAAATGGCGCCATCGGAGTCAATGCCCTTGGAGTTCTCCTCGGCGGCGCGCAGTGCCACAGCAATGACCGGGCTCAGGTTGTTCGCCTCGGCCATAAGGTCCTCGGGGCGGATAGTAGACATTATCTGTCTCCATTCTGCGGGGCTTGGCTCCCCGCGTTAACCCTGGGAATGGTTCCCAGGAATCTTTGGTTAGGTGTAGGCGCTTGCACGCGTTATCTGGCGCTCAAGCAGGTCCAGCGCGTTGACCAGGCAGGATGGCGCGGCGGGCCGAGGGGTTTCAGCAGGTCAGCGGGCAGGGCAAGGCGTTCGCGTGTCCCGGGTTAACTAGGCCGTTCCTATAGGGATTGAAAAAAAATCCTTAGAGCGACCTCAACCCCCCGGGACACGCGAACGCCATGTAGTTTCGACCTATCCCGCCGTTGGGCGAATGCCCGTTACAAGTCTTTCTCGGGTCTTCACCTGATGCGCTGCGGGTACGCCCCCCAGAGCGCACACGTCCCATCCGCTCGTTCGCACGCTGCTGTCTGGCTTCTCAACCTCTCCGGTCAAGAACCATTCGTGCTGTCGGGCGCGCGTCCAAAACAGCTTCTCGCCCCACTTGCGGATACCGCGCTGTTCGGCCCACTGGGTAAAGTCAGCGTAGATGTCAGCGGATCGCACGGCCGTTTCCGGATCAAGTTCGTATCGCTCATCCAGGAATCGCGCAGCATGGTTGGCGTCGTACCGCCACTTGGTGGTGTCTGCCTTCACGCTGTCGGGCGCAGGCGGGATTATTGCTCCGCTGTCATACCAGGCAATTGCGCCGTCTACGAGCCAGGACAGAACAGCCTCATGCTGTCCGTCGTTTCCGTCTAGAATCCGCTTCCGCAGCGTTGGGTCCCTTGGGTGCTCAGGGTCGCTGCCATCGAACGTGTACGGGAACATCACCAGCGCTAGGCGGCGCCATGTTCCGTAGTCAACGGCGTCTACCTGAACTTCGTAGTTGGTGGTCACGAACAGCGAATGCGTGGCGTCCCAAGTGACATTGTCCTGGCCGATGTATCGGGCTGTCATGGTGTCTGTACCCGCTGCCTTTTTGAGTCGCTGGGCATTCAGGTAATCACCCTCGGGCAATTCCTCGATGTACGCGAAGCGCGCACCCTTCATCGTCATCATTTCCGTTGGGTGGTCGCTGGGCGAAGCCAGTAGCACCTTGTCCGGGACCATCACGCTGAAGTCGCCCAGGGCGCGGGTGACTCCGTCAAGCATGGTGGACTTGCCATTGGCGCCACCACCCCGCAGGAAGGGCACTACGTCATCCTGAGTGGCGTGTCCGGTTGCTGCCTGCCCAAAGCGAATCTGCATCCAGTCGGCCACCTCTACGGGTAGCGCGGTAAGAGCGGATTCCCAGTCGGGGTGTGTGGCGCCTGGTACGTAGTTGACTTCAGTCACCTTGGTGAACAACAGCCTTGGGTCATGCGGGCCGAGTTCACCAGTACGGAGATTCACCACGCCGTTACCGACGTTCAGCAGATCAGGGTGCGCGTCGAATTCGGATTGGTCCCGCTCCAGCACACCGCGCGCAACTCGCTGAAGGCTCGCCACCTTGCCAGCAAAGCGCAGGGCGTTGAGTTCCTTCATACGCTGTGCACGTGCCTTGTCGGCGGCCTCCCGCGCCGCTCTTCCCTTTTCAGCGTCGGTTGCCTCCAGTGTGGCAGCGGACGTGATATCGGCCGTGTGCCGCTCGTTTACCCGCGCCACCTCGCTGACGTACAGGCGCAGTACGGCGCGCCTCACAGCGTCGAATACGGCGGAGTCAGAGCAGCGTGCCCAGCGCCGGCCATCCCATCGGGACCACGCACTACGGCCCCAGGCGATGAACTCGCCGTTCAGGTACTCACGCGCTATGCGCTCGCCCAGGTGGATTTCGGAAAGGTCGCTATCTCGGAAGCCTTCACTAGGTTCAGGCCTTTCAGTCTCGGGCAGCGCTTCAGCGACGGATTCCGTGGGGTAGAACAGTTTCCCGTCATCGCTTAGGAAGAACTCGCCCAGGTCGCGTAGTTCGCTCACCGCTGCACCGCCGGGACCAGGTTGTACGTCTGCGTAGTCTCAGGCTTCGCGAACACCAATCGGCCATTGCGCCAGACGTCAATGCAGTGGGCGACACGGGTGCCGTACTGCGTGTGCGCGTCAGCAGCACTGGGCCCAGCGCCGTGAATGTGTGTGCGGTTGCAGTACGGGCACTTGATACGGAAGGTCCAGTGTTCGTCCTTGCTCGCTGGACTAACCAGTCGCGCGGGAACATCCGGGATTTGGTGGCTCATGCCTGTTTCCTTTTTCGTGGGACTTGGTGCTCAGCGGTTGTAGTGGAGCCAGTGCCGGATAGTCGCTATGGATACGCCCGTGTGCTGCCGGATGGCTTCCAATGACAGCAGGGCGTTTGCAGCGGGCATGAGGTCGCGGAGTTCCTTATTGGTGGCGTCAAGCTCACTCTTTAGCCGCGTACGCCTGGCACCGAGTTGGCGTATGCGCTGGGTTGTCTCATTCACGTTTACTCCCTTCGTGTTGAGCTATTTCCATATGGCGAAAGGCCGCAAAAAAACCCCGGTCGGTGTGACCGAGGTTTGATGCCATGTCCCATCGCCAGGGGAAGTGTGTGAGGTGCTGTTTGCCGCCCCATATAGATACTGTCAACTGAAACGCACATCGGGCATCTGAAGATGTGGGAGCTGCTGCCGACGCGCTAGCGGGCATGGGAAAGCCCTGTCCGGCCGTCAGGGCCAGACAGGGCTAGGGGGGTGCTCAGCGCGCCGTAGCGCCGCCTGCAAGGCTTCCAGCCGCCCTATCACTGCCAGGCGTCACCGGCCCTCACAGCGCCGTACAGGGCGATCCGTTACGCGCTTGCGTTTGTCTGCGTCAGCGTGCTGCTTGTTCCCACAGTTCCTCTTCAAGGGCGATTGCGTCGTGCGCTGCGTCTTCCGGATGAGCGTCCCTCCACCAGGCAGGTCCGCTGAAGTCGACGGCCACCCGCTCAGGATCAAACCGGCGGGCAGCACCAGGTGTAGCGGGGTGGATCACCACGCGGGCGCCCAGGTCTTTCAGCAGCGCTCTACGGCCTTCATCGTCCCGGCGTGCCCACTCGTCGGCGATTGTCTCGCCCATCGATTCCCAGCGGCCCACGGCCTGTTCGGCGGCTGCACGCAATTCGTTCTCGCGTTCCTGAAGCGCGGCGATCTGCTTCAGGGCCATGAGGTGGACACGGCTACCGTCGGCGAAGTGAGACAGGCTCGACATCATCGTGTTCAATTGGGCCGTCACATCAGCGAGTTGAAGAACGGCACTGCCGTCTGGCTCGACCCAGCGCATTAGCGTCATTCCGCCGAATCGCTTCAAATAGTCGGCGCTGACCATTTCTTCGACATATCGACCGGTGACCACATTCGGGGCGTGAGTTCCTTGCTTGCCAACACCGTTCCGGCACACGTACGGGGAGTAGTCCTTGCCGTTAACGGCGCGCCGTTGCTTGTACATCGGGCCGGAGCATTCACCGCAGGTGGCCACGTGCAGGAGTAGCGCCTTACCGCTGCGCTCAGTACCCCGACCCTTGGAATTCCCGTCGATGACAGCACGGACGGCGGCATGGGTCTCGTCGTCGAGAATCGGTGCCCCAGCCGACACGGGGTTGCCCTCACCGTCACGCACCGGCGTATTGGTCAGTGCTCCGCGCTTCTTGCCTGGCGTTGCCTGCACCAGCCAACCGCGCACGGCGTATGTGTACAACGCATCACGGAGCGTGGTTGTGTGCCATTGCTGGCCACGCAACTCCCTTCCGTCTCGCTGGCGTGCGTGATCGGCGGGCGGCAAGATTTCCCGTTCGTTGAGTTCACGTGCCAGTCCGACCAAAGAGGCACCGTGGTTGATGAGTCTGTCTGCACACTCGCGCAGGATCACGGCCGCAGGTTCGTCGATAACCCAGCGCTTGGCGTTGACGGGCCCGCTGACGCTGTATCCGTACGGTGCCAGTCCACCAAGGTGGTTGCCTTGCTTGCGGTGGTGCTCTTTGCTGGCTGTGATTCGGTCCGTGATCATTTTTCGTTCGTGTTCGGCAAATGCAGCAAGAACCCCGATAATCAATCCCGCGTTCTCCGGTGACACGAGATTGTCGGCGGTGACGATTGCCGCTCGCATAGCCTTGGCGGCATCGAGCAGCCGGTAAAACTCCAGGGAGCTGCGGGCGAATCGGTCGAGCTTAGCGGCCAGCACATAGTCACAGCGGGGGAGCCACGACAGGACCTCCCGCATGCCGGGACGGTCCTCCAGCTTGGCGGCGCCGCTGACGTTGTGGTCAGTGGCCACGTGGACCACATCCCACCCGCGCTGTTCGGCGTAGCGGCGGCACTCGTCTACGCGGTGATCAGTGGCTTCATCTGCGAAAAGACGGCTGAGTCGGTCGTAGATGACGACGGTTGGGCGCTTCATCGCGTGTCCCTCCAGGCATGTACTGCTAAGTGTTGCACTCGGGCGGCTGCGGGACCGTCCACGCCAACGCGGCGGCCGATGTGCCGGCCCGCCTCGAAGCGCTCGGCACGGCCGCGGGGCTCGACCGCGCCGCCCTGCACAGCCAGTTGGCGGCCGCCTTGTCGGTCGTACTGCATCTGGCCCGCGACCGGACGGGGCGTCGGCGGATCGCCGAGGTCCATGTGCTGGAGCGGGACTCGTCCGGACTGGTCAGGACGGTACCGGCGCTGCGGTGGGGCGAGCACGCGTTCGTACGGGAGCGCGGGTGGACCCGACTGAGCGAGTTGCTCGACGGGGCGGGTGAGCGGGGTCCGGTGGACGAGCGCAGTGGGCGTGGCGGGTGGCAGGGGCGGGACCAGGGGGGCCGGAGGGACGCGTGACGTGGACATGGACGTGGCCGGTGGCATGGGGGATGGGCGAGCGGGGTGGGCGTGGCGGGCGTGACGGGTGGGGTCGGAGGGACGAGTGGAGTCGGTGGTGGGGCCGGAGGGACGCGTGAGGGCGAGGGGATCAGCAGGGTCGGCGGGGCGGGTGACGTGAGTGTGCTGGGTGGCGTGGGAGGGACGGTTGACGTGGGTGTGCCGGGTGGCATGGGTGTGACGGAGGGCATGGGCGGGGCTGCCATGGGTGCGGCCGTGGTGTGTGCCGGGGTGGCGGCCTGGTTGATGGGCGATCGGCGCTCCGGGGCGCGGCGGGCGCGGCTCTTGCTGGCCGGCGGGGCAGCGCTGGACAGCGGGCACAGCGCGCACAGCGGGCCTCCCCGGTGGCCGCGACCGGCCGGCGGTCTGCGGCGGGTGCGCGGGCGGCCGCGGGCCGAATGGTGGGCGATGGCTGTCGGGGCGGTGCTCGCCGTGCTCGGTTCTTCGGTGCTGCCGGTCGTCGCGGGGGCGGCCGCTGTGCCTCTGCTGCGGCGGGTGCAGCTGGCCGGTGAGACGCGGCGGGCCCGGGAGCGCCGGACGGACGAGGTCATCGCGCTGTGCGGGGCTCTCGCCGGGGAGGTACGGGCGGGACGGCAGCCGGGGCAGGCCCTGCTGAGGGCCGCGCGCGACACCGGAGGTCTGGGCGATGGGCGGGCGGCCGTGCTGGCGGCGGCGAGATTCGGCGGGGACGTGCCGGGGGCGCTGGCGGTCGCGGCGCGGCAGCCGGGAGCCGACGGGCTGCTGGGCCTCGCGGCGTGCTGGCGGGTCGCCGTCGACCGGGGCGCGGGCCTGGCCGCCGGGATCGACCGGCTGGAAGGCGCTCTGCGCGCCGAACGGGACCAACGTGCCGAACTTCGTGCCCAGTTGGCGGGAACTCGCTCGACGGCGGTGATGCTCGCCGCGCTGCCGGGCCTCGGGCTCCTCCTCGGCGCCGCGCTGGGGGCCGATCCGCTGCACGTCCTGCTGCACACCGGTGCGGGACTCGGTTGCCTGCTGATCGGCGGCGTGCTGGAGGGCGCCGGGCTGTGGTGGGCGCGGCGGATCGTGAAGGGAGCGGAATCCACATGAGTGCGGAAGTTGTCCACAGGCTGGGGGTGGCGCTGGGGGCGGTGCTGCTCCTGTGGTGGTCGGCGCGCCGGATGGAGGCGGTGCGGCGTGAACGCCGGGTACGGCGTCGGTTGGCCGGACTGCTCGCCCTGGAGGTGCCGGCGACCGGCCCCCGCTTCGAGGTGCCGGGTGTCCTGCGGCGGTGGTGGCCGACGGCCGGTGTGGTGGGCGCCGGCTGGGTCCTGGTCGGTGGGGGCGAGGGTGTCGTCGTGGGGCTGCTGGGCGCGGTCGGGCTGTGGTGGTGGCGCCGGCACCGTCCCGTTCCGGACGGGGGCGGGGAGTCCGACGCCGAGGCCCTGGCGGCCGCCCGGCAACTACCGCTCGCCGCCGACCTGCTGGCGGCCTGCATCGCGGCGGGCGCCGGCCCGGTGGCCGCGGCGCGGGCCGTGGGCGAGGCACTGGGCGGGCCCGTGGGCGCGGCGCTCGCCCGGGGTGCGGCGGAGGTACGGCTCGGCGGTGAACCCGCCGAAGCCTGGCGGGGGCTGGCCGCCACACCGGGTGCCGAGCGTCTGGCGCGGCTGCTCGCGAGGGCCGGCGACTCCGGGCTCCCCGCGGCGGGACCGGCCGCGCGGATCGCGGCGGACGCCCGCGCCGAGTGGTCGCGCGCCGCGACGGCCCGCGCCCGGCGGGCGGCCGTCATGGTCACCGCGCCGGTGGGCCTGTGCTTCCTCCCCTCGTTCGTCGCGATCGGCGTACTGCCCGTGGTCATCGGGCTGGCCGGCGGAGTGCTGGGAGGTGAGGGATGAGGCGCT
Source organism: Streptomyces cadmiisoli (assembly GCF_003261055.1). Taxonomy (NCBI): domain Bacteria; kingdom Bacillati; phylum Actinomycetota; class Actinomycetes; order Kitasatosporales; family Streptomycetaceae; genus Streptomyces; species Streptomyces cadmiisoli. Next base: position 4,303,862 of record NZ_CP030073.1, on the reverse strand, counting down.
GCGCGGGAGCGGGACACACGGCGGACGACGACTGATCAGCGAGACGGAACCTCACGGGGGTTGGGATGAACAAGGCGAACAACTTCAACAGGCTGAGCGAGGCCGGCGGGGCGGACAAGTCCGTTCGGGCAGGCGTGCGCGCTCGTCTGTGCGGGCTGCGCGGAAGGCGCAAGGAGGCCGGAATGGTCACCTCGGAATACGCCGTGGGAATCGTGGCGGCGGTCGCCTTCGCGGTGCTCCTGTACAAGGTCGTGACGGGCGGGCAGGTCGGCGCCGAACTCCAGCGGATCGTGCAGGAGGCCCTCAATGCGCGGATGTGAACGGCGCGCGGACCGGGGCTTCGTGACGGCGGAGACGGCCGTGGTGCTGCCGGTGCTGGTGATGCTCGCGATGGGGCTGGTGTGGGGACTGCTCGTGGTGGCCGCGCAGATCCAGTGCGTGGACGCGGCCCGGACGGGTGCCCGGGCGGCGGCCCGCCAGGACCCGCCCGACGCGGTGGTCGACGTCGCCCGCGAAGCCGCTCCGCCGGGGGCGAGGGTCACGGTCAGCCGGGAGGACGGCCGGGTCCGGGTCGTGGTGGTGGCCGAGGCGCCGGCCCTCGCCGGACTGGCCTACGAACTGCGGGAGGAGGCCGTCGCGCTCACCGAGGGGACGGCGGGGGCGAACGGATGAGGCGCGGTGACGGAGACCGCGGGTCCGCGTCCGTGTGGAGCGTAGGGGTGATCACCGTCCTGTGTGTGGTCTTCGGCGCCGTCCTCGCGCTGGGACACGCGGTCGTGACCCGGCACCGCGCGGCCGGCGGCGCGGACCTCGCCGCTCTCGCCGCGGCGGACCACTGGCCGCGGGGATCCGCGGCGGCCTGCGCCCGCGCCGAACGGGTGGCGCGTGAGCAGCGCACACGGCTCGTGAGGTGCGTGGTCGTGGGCGAGGTGTCGGACGTGACGGCGGCGGCCGGACGGGGGCCGTTCACGGCGGAGGTCAGGGCACGGGCGGGGCCACCCGGGCCCGAGCCTGCGTCCGGCGCCCCTACGCCTCCAGCTCCGTCGGCTCCCCCTCCGCTCCGGTCGGCTTCTCCTCCGGCGCCCCGCGCAGCAGCACCGTGAGCAGCCGTATGGCGCCCCGCTTGTGCAGCGGATCGTTGCCGTTGCCGCACTTGGGGGACTGGATGCAGGACGGGCAGCCGGCGTCGCACTCGCAGGAGGCGATGGCCTCCCGGGTGGCGGTGAGCCAGTCGCGGGCGGTGTGGAAGGCGCGCTCCGCGAAGCCGGCGCCACCCGGATGGCCGTCGTACACGAAGACCGTCGGCAGCAGTGTGTCCGGGTGCAGCGGCACCGACACGCCGCCGATGTCCCAGCGGTCGCAGGTCGCGAAGAGGGGCAGCATGCCGATGGAGGCGTGCTCGGCGGCGTGCAGGGCGCCGCCGAGGATCTCCGGGTTGATGCGGGCCTCGTCGAGCTGGTCCTCGGTGACTGTCCACCACACCGCGCGCGTGCGGAGCGTACGCGGCGGAAGGTCGAGTTTGGTCTCGCCCAGTACCTCGCCGGTGATCAGGCGGCGGCGGAGGAAGGAGACGACCTGGTTGGTCACCTCGACGGAGCCGTAGCAGAGCCGGCCGTCGCCCCAGGGGATCTCGACGTCCGTCTCCAGCACGGAGATCGACGTCGTGTCGCGGGCGACCGTGGAGTACGGCGGGTTCGCCTCCTCCACCAGGGCGACCGAGTCGTCCAGGTCGAGGGAGCGCACCAGATAGGTGCGGCCCTGGTGCAGGTGCACCGCGCCCTCGTGCACGGTCGTGTGCGCGGCGCCGGCGTCCACGGTGCCCAGCAGCCGGCCGGTCCCCTCCTCGACGATCTGGACCGGTTGCCCGCCCTCGCCGCGGATGTCGGCCAGGTCGGCGGCCCGCTCGCGGCGGGTCCAGTGCCAGGCCTTCGTCCGGCGCCGCAGGAGCTTCGCCGCCTCCAGCTGGGGCAGCAGGTCCGCGCTGGCCGGCCCGAACAGCTCCAGGTCCTCCTCGACGAGGGGAAGCTCGGCGGCGGCCGCGCACAGATGGGGGGCCAGGACGTACGGGTTGTCCGGGTCGAGGACCGTGGATTCCACCGGTTGGTCGAACAGGGCCTCCGGATGGTGGACGAGGAACGTGTCCAGCGGATCGTCGCGGGCGATCAGGACGGCCAGCGCGCCCTGGCCGGAGCGGCCGGCCCGGCCGGCCTGCTGCCACAGGGACGCGCGGGTGCCCGGGTATCCGGCGATGAGCACCGCGTCGAGGCCGGAGACATCCACGCCGAGTTCGAGGGCGGTGGTCGCGGCGAGACCGAGCAGCTCGCCGGAGTGCAGGGCGCGCTCGAGGGCGCGGCGCTCTTCGGGCAGGTAGCCGCCGCGGTAGGCGGCCACGCGCCGGGCCAGCGAGCGGTCGACCTCCGCGAGCCGTTCCTGGGCGATCACCGAGATCAGCTCGGCGCCGCGCCGGGAGCGCACGAAGGCCACCGAGCGCACCCCCTGGACGGTGAGGTCGGTGAGCAGGTCGGCCGTCTCGGCGGTGGCCGTACGGCGGACCGGGGCGCCCTTCTCGCCCTGCATCTCGGTCAGCGGCGGCTCCCAGAGGGCGAACACCAGCTCGCCGCGCGGGGAGGCGTCGTCGGCGACCTCCACGACCGGCACTCCGGTGAGCCGCCGGGCGGCGACGGCGGGCTCGGCGGCGGTCGCGGAGGCCAGCAGGAAGACCGGCGACGCGCCGTAGCGCGCGCACAGCCGGCGCAGCCGGCGCAGTACCTGTGCGACGTGCGAGCCGAAGACGCCGCGATAGGTGTGGCACTCGTCGATCACGACGTACTTCAGGGACTTCAGGAAGGAGGCCCAGCGGGGGTGGGAGGGCAATATGCCCCGGTGCAGCATGTCGGGATTGGTGAGGACGTATCCGGCGTACTGGCGGATCCACTCGCGTTCCTCGAAGGGGGTGTCGCCGTCGTACACGGCCGGTCGCACGGCCTGGCCGAGCGGATGTGAAAGTTCCTTCACGGCCCGGCACTGATCCGCCGCGAGCGCCTTCGTGGGCGCCAGGTAGAGGGCGGTGGCGCCGCGGCCGTTCGGGGCTTCGGAGCCGTCCAGGAGTGTCGAGAGGACCGGTACGAGGTACGCCAGGGACTTCCCGGAGGCGGTGCCGGTGGCGACGACGACCGATTCGCCGTCCAGGGCGTGTTCGGCCGCTTGCGCCTGGTGGGCCCAGGGGTGCTCGATGCCCGCCGCCTGGACAGCGGCGATGACCTCGGGTCGGATCCGGTCCGGCCAGACGGCATGGCGACCCGCCCGCGGGGGCAAGTGCTCCGTATGAGTGATGCGCGAAGACCGGCTCGGCCCCGAGGCCAGCCGGTCCAGGACCGTGCCCGGCGCGGGGCGGGATGCGGTGTCCGTCGGGATTCGATCGGATCGGTGATTCTTGGCCATCGGCACCGAGTGTGTCACCGGCGTGACGGACAATGGGGCCAAGGCGTCGTGCACGCCTGCCGGTAAGTGATTGAATGCCATCGCGGCTGGCGAACCGTCCCGGGGGCCGTAGCCGAGATGTCCCGAGGGGCGACCGCTCGATAGCAAGGTGCTGGAGGATCCGTGGACCTGTCCTTGTCGACCGAGACCATCGGCGATCGCACGATCGTCAGGGTCGGTGGCGAAATCGACGTATATACCGCGCCCAAGCTGCGCGAGCAGCTGGTCGAGCTGGTGAACGACGGCAATTTCCACCTCGTCGTCGACATGGAGGGCGTGGACTTCCTCGACTCCACCGGGCTCGGCGTGCTGGTCGGCGGCCTGAAGCGAGTGCGAGCCCATGAGGGCTCCCTGCGCCTGGTCTGCAACCAGGAGCGCATTCTCAAGATCTTCCGTATCACCGGCCTGACCAAGGTGTTCCCCATTCACACCTCGGTCGAGGAAGCGGTGGCGGCCACCGACTGATCACCGCCGTCCGGGCCTCGGCCCGGACGGAAGATCTGCAGTGGGGGGCTGGGCTTTCGGCGGCCCGGCCCCCTGACAGCACGCCCGTAGCTCCGAGGGGGATGCATGGCCACCGTCGAACTCCGCTTCAGTGCGCTGCCCGAACACGTCAGGACCGCCCGACTGGTGGCGGCGGCGGTGGCGCGCAGGGCCGGGGTGGACGAGGCCGTCCTCGACGAGGTCAGGCTCGCTGTCGGTGAAGCCTGCTCACGTGCCGTGGGGCTCCACCAGAGCGTCGGGATCACGGCGCCGGTGAAGGTGGCGCTGATCGAGGAGGAGAAGCAGTTCTCCATCGAGGTCGGCGACGAGGCCCCGCACGCGGTTCCGGGGAGCCGGAGAGCCGGCGACGCCGCCGACGATCCGGACGCGGAGACCGAGGAGGACGAGATGGGCCTCGCGGTCATCAGCGGGCTCGTCGACGACGTGGAGGTCACCGCCGGGGAGCACGGCGGGCTGATCCGCATGACCTGGCCGACCACTCCGCCGCCGGCCGTGGTGCTTCCCTGACCCACTCAACCCAACAGCCGCACACCCGGGGGCCCTGCTCAGCAGGGCCCCCGGGTGTTTTTGCCGCCGGGGCGGCGAAATTCGTGAAGGAATTCACGATCAATGGGGTCCGAGATCTTTGATCAAGAAGACCTGTATTGATCATGCCTCTCATACATCTGGGGCATTACCACTTTCGGGTTCGGCGGTCTGCTGCGATCATTTGCTCCAGAGCATGTGAAGCCGAATTCCGTTTGCCGCGCCCTGTTTTGATCAGGTCCGGCTCCCTACAATCCGTCCACATCTTGAGCTCAGCCCAAGCGTCAAGGAGGACGAATGGCGGGGCTTTCTACCCCTCATCGGTTGGACCACTCCACAACCTTCGCAGCCGCAGTGCTGACCGACGGCAACCAGGTCATGGTGATGATCATCGCGGTCGTCGCGCTGGCGGCCCTCGTGGTCGCCGGCGTGCTGCTGCGCCAGGTGCTCGCGGCGGGCGAGGGCACCGACAGCATGAAGGAGATCGCTGCGGCGGTCCAGGAAGGCGCGAACGCCTATCTGGCCCGGCAGCTGCGCACTCTCGGCATATTCGCCGTGATCGTTTTCTTCCTGCTCCTGCTTCTGCCCGCGGACGACTGGAATCAGCGCGCCGGACGATCGGTGTTCTTCTTGATCGGCGCGGCGTTCTCGGCGGCCACCGGCTATATCGGCATGTGGCTCGCCGTGCGCAGCAACGTGCGGGTCGCCGCGGCGGCCCGGGAAGCGACTCCGGCGGAGGGTGAGCCGGAAAAAGATCTCACTCTCGTGTCGCACAAAGCCATGAAGATCGCTTTCCGTACGGGCGGTGTCGTCGGCATGTTCACGGTGGGGCTGGGCCTGCTCGGCGCCTCGTGTGTGGTGCTGGTGTACACGGCCGACGCGCCGAAGGTCCTGGAGGGCTTCGGTCTCGGCGCCGCGCTCATCGCGATGTTCATGCGTGTCGGAGGCGGCATCTTCACGAAGGCCGCCGACGTCGGCGCCGACCTGGTCGGAAAGGTCGAACAGGGCATTCCGGAGGACGATCCGCGCAATGCCGCGACCATCGCCGACAACGTGGGCGACAACGTCGGCGACTGCGCGGGCATGGCGGCCGACCTCTTCGAGTCGTACGCCGTCACCCTGGTGGCCGCACTCATCCTGGGCACGGCGGCCTTCGGCAACGCCGGGCTCGCGTTCCCGCTGCTCGTCCCCGCGATCGGCGTGATCACCGCGATGATCGGCATCTTCGCGGTCGCCCCGCGGCGCTCGGACCGCAGCGGGATGAGCGCGATCAACCGCGGGTTCTTCATCTCCGCGGCGATCTCGCTCGTCCTGGTCGCGATCGCCGTGTACGTCTACCTGCCGTCGTCCTACGCCGACCTCGACGGGGTCACCGACGCCGCCATCCTGGCCAAGGACGGCGACCCGAGGATCCTCGCCCTGGTCGCGGTGGCGATCGGAATCCTGCTCGCCGCCGTGATCCAGCAGCTCACCGGCTACTTCACCGAGACCAACCGGCGCCCGGTGCGGGACATCGGCAAGACCTCGCTGACCGGCCCCGCCACGGTCGTCCTGGCCGGTATCTCGGTCGGTCTCGAATCGGCCGTCTACACCGCCCTGTTGATCGGCCTCGGCGTCTACGGGGCCTTCCTGCTCGGCGGTACGTCGATCATGCTGGCGCTGTTCGCGGTCGCGCTGGCCGGCACCGGCCTGCTCACCACCGTCGGTGTGATCGTCGCCATGGACACCTTCGGCCCGGTCTCGGACAACGCGCAGGGCATCGCCGAGATGTCCGGCGACGTCGAGGGCGCGGGCGCGCAGGTGCTCACCAACCTGGACGCGGTGGGCAACACCACCAAGGCCATCACCAAGGGCATCGCCATCGCCACCGCCGTCCTGGCGGCGGCGGCGCTCTTCGGGTCGTACCGCGACGCGATCACCACCGGTGTGCGCGACGTGGGCGAGAAACTCAGCGGCGAGGGAGCGCCGCTGACCCTCTCCATGGACATCTCGCAGCCCAACAACCTCGTCGGCCTCATCGCGGGCGCGGCGGTCGTCTTCCTCTTCTCCGGACTCGCGATCAATGCCGTGTCGCGGTCGGCGGGTTCGGTGGTCTTCGAGGTGCGGCGGCAGTTCCGCGAGCGGCCCGGGATCATGGACTACACCGAGAAGCCGGAGTACGGAAAAGTCGTCGACATCTGTACGAGGGACGCGCTCAGGGAGCTGGCCACACCGGGTCTGCTCGCCGTCATGGCGCCGATCTTCATCGGCTTCACCCTCGGCGTCGGCGCGCTCGGCGCCTACCTGGCCGGCGCGATCGGGGCGGGCACGCTGATGGCGGTGTTCCTTGCCAACTCCGGTGGCGCCTGGGACAACGCCAAGAAGCTCGTCGAGGACGGGCACCACGGCGGCAAGGGCAGCGAGGCGCACGCCGCGACGGTGATCGGCGACACGGTCGGCGACCCGTTCAAGGACACCGCGGGCCCCGCCATCAACCCGCTGCTGAAGGTGATGAACCTGGTGGCGCTGCTCATCGCGCCGGCGGTCATCAAGTTCAGCTACGGCGACGACGCGAGTCTCGCGGTGCGGATCACCGTCGCGGTGCTCTCGCTGCTCGTGATCGTCGGCGCGGTGTACGTCTCCAAGCGGCGCGGTATCGCGATGGGAGACGACGAGGAGACCGACCACAGCGCCAAGTCGGCCGACCCCGCGGTGGTTTCGTAGGCCTCGGGGCGAAGATCCGGTCAAGGGGCGGGCGGAGGGCGCGGATTGACGCGTCACCCGTCCGCCTCGTCATGTTCACGATTTCTCCGTGAGGCTTCTCTCTCCTGGTGCGAATGGCTGTAATAAGGATCATATCGGACGCTTGTCATGCGATTGTCGCCCGCTTGGCGTGTATGTTCCGGGGCCGAGGGCCATGGAAGGGACCGATCCGGTGAACAAGAAGCTCGCGGCCGCACTGTCCGGCGGTGCGGTACTGGTACTGGCGCTGTCGGGATGCAGCAGCGACGACGGCAACGAGAAGCTGGACGGCTGGGCCAAGCAGGTCTGCGACGCGGTGCAGCCGCAGGCGAAGAAGATCGAGGCGGCGAACGCGGCGATCCAGAAGCAGACCTCGGACAGCAGCACTCCGGCAGAGGTCCAGAAGACCGACGCGCAGGCGTTCCAGGACATGTCCGACGCCTACAAGGCGATCGGCGCCGCCGTCGACAAGGCCGGCCCGCCGGACGTCGAGAACGGCGAGAAGAAGCAGCAGGACGCGGTCAAGGAGCTCAACGGCATCTCGTCCTCCTACGCCGGTCTGAAGAAGCAGGTCGACGAGCTCGACACCAAGGACCAGGCCAAGTTCGCCGAGGGGCTCAAGGGCATCGCCACCGAGCTGGACAAGCTCAGCCAGAGCGGCAACGACGCGCTCAAGACGCTGGAGGAGGGCGAGGTCGGACAGGCCATGTCCCGCCAGGAGAGCTGCCAGAACGTCAACGCCTCTCCGTCGGCGGCCCAGGGCTGACGTCCGCCCCGCGCCGTCCGGAACGCGCGGTGGGCCGTGCGCGGCGACGCCCCGGCACGGTCACAATGGGGGGTGTGAGCAACGCCAGCGCCTTCGCCCTGCCCTCCGCCGACCGTCCCGACGTCGCCGCCCGGCTGCGTGACGCCCTGCGGGAGGCCGACTTCACCGCCGACGGACTGCTCGACCTGCTCGGCGCCCCCGCCTACGCGGCGCTGGCACGCGGTGAGACCGTGCCCGCGCTGCGGGCGACGCGCGGCGACACGCCGCTGGAAATGCTCGTCCGGCTGTTCCTGCTCCAGCAGCCCGTCCCGCACGCGCGCGTGGCGGGGGTGCTGCCCGTCGCGGAGTGCCTGGAGAGCCGCTGGCTGGTCCGTGTGGGGCCGAACGGCGACGGGGACGACGTCGCCGCGACGGTGGACGTGCGGCCGTACGGAGGGCTGGACGGCAAGGACTGGTTCATCGTCTCCGACCTCGGTTGCGCGGTCGGCGGCGCCGGGGGCATCGGGCGGCGCGACGAAGGCGTCGTCCTGGGCGTGGGCGGCGCCTCCACCACCCTCGCCGGCATCACCGTCCGTACGCCCGTGGCCTCGGCCCTCGATCTGGGCACCGGATCCGGCATTCAGGCGCTGCACGCCGCCCAGCACGTCACGCGCGTGACCGCGACCGACGTCAATCCGCGCGCGCTGCACATGTCCGCGCTCACGCTGGCACTGTCCGGCGCGCCCGCCGCGGACCTGCGCGAGGGGTCCCTCTTCGCGCCGCTGCGGGACGACGAGACGTACGACCTGATCGTGTCGAATCCGCCGTTCGTGATCTCTCCCGGCGCCCGGCTGACGTACCGCGACGGCGGAATGAGCGGGGACGACCTGTGCCGCACGCTCGTCCAGCAGTCCGGGCCGCGGCTGAACGACGGCGGTTTCGCGCAGTTCCTCGCCAACTGGCAGCACGTGGAGGGCGAGGACTGGCAGGAGCGCTTGCGGTCGTGGGTGCCGGCCGGGTGCGACGCCTGGATCGTGCAGCGCGAGGTGCAGGACGTCACCCAGTACGCGGAGTTGTGGCTGCGGGACGCGGGCGACCACCGCGACGACGTGGCCGAGTACGAGGCGCGCTACGACGCGTGGCTGGACGAGTTCGAGGCGCGCAAGGTGAAGGCCGTGGGGTTCGGCTGGATCACCCTGCGCAAGTCGGGGGCCGCCGTGCCCTCGATCACCGTGGAGGAGTGGCCGCATCCGGTCGAACAGCCGCTCGGTGAGACCGTGCGCGAGCACTTCCGGCGCCTCGACTACCTGCGCGCCCGTGACGACGCGGCCCTGCTGGAGGAGCGCTTCCTGCTTGCCGCCGAGGTCGTCCAGGAGCAGGTCGGGCTGCCGGGCGCCGAGGATCCGGAGCATGTGGTGCTGCGTCAGAACCGCGGTATGCGCCGGGCCACCAAGGTGGACACCGTGGGCGCGGGCTTCGCGGGGGTGTGCGACGGCTCCCTGACCGCGGGCCGGATCCTGGACGCGATCGCCCAACTGGTCGGCGAGGACCCGGTGCTGCTGCGCGACCGCACGCCGGCGCAGATCCGGTTGCTGGTGGAACAGGGGTTCCTGGAGCCGGCGAGGTGATGACCGGCCGGACCGGTACCGCGGTCGACTGCGGGGCCGTGGCGCGGCCGACGGGGCTCGTGTGCCGCGCGCGGCGGCGTCCGGGGCCGGCGCGTGCGCCGCGTCTGAGGCGTAAGTGCCAGGTGGGGCGGCTGGGGCTGTTCTGGTGGGATTGATCCGGTAAAGGTCTCCTGTCAGTGGGGCGTGCGAAGCTACCTTCGAGAGACAGACTCCACGCGTCCTCGGGGGAGGCGCGCTGTCTCGGGGGAGGCGTGATGGCGGGGGATACGCCGGATCGGGGCGAGGGCCGGGTCATCAACGGCCGGTACCGGTTGTCGCGGACACTGGGCGCGGGCGGCATGGGCCGCGTCTGGCTCGCGTACGACGAGGAGTTGGCCTGCGAAGTCGCGATGAAGGAGATCGCGCTTCCGGATGTGCCGATGGACGCGGGCGAGCCCGCCCAGCGCATCGCGCGGGCCCGCAGCGAGGCCCGGCACGCGGCACGGCTGCGAGGCCATCCGCATGTGGCGACCGTGCACGACGTGGTGGTGCACGAAGGGCTGCCGTGGATCGTCATGGAGTACGTCCCCGACTCGGTCGACCTCCAGGCGGTGATCCGGGGCTCGGGCCCGCTGCCGCCCGCGCGGGTGGCACGGATCGGACTCGCCGTGCTGGACGCGCTCAACGCCGGGCACCGCATCGGCATCCTGCACAGGGATGTGAAACCGGCCAACATCCTCCTGGCGGCCGACGCCTCCGGCGACCCGTACGCACGCGTGCTGCTCACCGACTACGGCATCGCGCTCCAGCCCGGGTCCCGCGAGCCCCGGATCACCGCGACCGCCGGCATCCTCGGCACCCCGGGCTACCTGGCACCCGAGCGGGCGCGCGGTGAGCCGCCCACCCCGGCCGCCGACCTGTTCTCCCTGGGCGCCACGCTGTACGCGGCCGTCGAAGGCCGCGGGCCCTTCGACCGGGACGGCGAGTTCGCGACCCTGACGGCCCTGCTCGGCGAGGAGCCGACGCCACCGGTACGCGCGGGTGAACTGGCGCCCGTACTGCACGGGTTGCTGGTCAAGGACCCGTTGCGCCGGTCCGCGCCGGAGCCGGTCGCCCGCGGTCTGGAGCGGGCGGCCCGGGGGACGCCGGAGGCCGGTCCCGCGGGACCGGCCGTGCAAGGCGGGGCGGTCCGGCCGGCCGGTGGGTTCGGGCCGCCGCCGAGTGGGTTCGGGCCGCCGCCCGGGGCGGGCGGGTCCGGCGCCGGAGCGTTCACCGGCGTTCCCACCGGCTCCGGCGCGCCCACGCCGGGGCACGGGAATCCGCAGACGCCGGGGTCGGAGCACCCTCGGACACCCGGGCACGGAAACCCGCGGACGCCGGGGTGGCCCCGGACGCCGGACGCGCCGCACACCCAGGTGGGCGCTTCCGCCGGTGAGGGACCGGACACACCCGGGGCGGGCGGCGGACCGGCCGCACCCGGTGGTCAGGCGTACGGCGCCTGGCCACCGCCCGCACCGCACAACCCCTACGCGCAGTCGGCGTACGCCGCGAACGATGCGCAGTCGCCCTACGCCGGAAGCGGGACACCGCCGTCGTACGCGGCGGGCGGCGGCACCCCGACGTATGCCGGTGGCATTCCCGGCCGGCCCTGGGGAGGAGGCGGTCCCGGCACCGGTGGCGGGGCACCGTCGCCGGCACCCGGAGGCGACCGGAAACGCCGGGCGCTCGTCGCACTCGTCGTCGCCGCCGTCCTCGTGATCGCCGGCGGCACCTGGGCGGCCGTCTCGCTGAGCGGCGGGGACGACGACCGGGGCGACGCCGCGGGCAGCTCCCCGTCGTCCGGCGCGCAGGCGTCGCCGTCGCCGACCGGACCCGCGCTGCCGTACGGCGACGCGGTCGGCCTGACCGAAGCGCTGGCGGCCGGGGACTGCGTGCAGGCGGTCTGGACGGGGACGCCGTTCAAGTCACCGCCGAACCTCGGTGTCGTCGACTGCGCCGAGGACTGGCCGGACGGCCAGGTCCTGAGCGTCGAGACGGCCACCGACCACGCGGACGCGCACGCGAACGGCGCGCGGCGGTGCGCGGAACAGAGCCGCGCGGTGGTCGACGCGCTGCCGGACGCCGGCTCCTACGCCGTGCTGCCGACCCGGCGGGGCTTCTCCGCGGCGGGCGGCGGCACGGCGTGTCTCGTACTGGGCCGCCATGCCGCGATAGGCGGCGAGGTGGGCCGGTTCCGCGACACCGGCACGGACCTGTGGGTCGGTCAGATGAGCATCGGCGACTGCTGGACCTACGAAGAAGTCGAGGACGGCTACAAGGCGCCGCTCACCGACTGCGCCAAGCCGCACACGGAGCAGGTCATCGGGACGGTCCGGGCCCCGGCGAGCATGACCTACGACAAGGGCAGCGACAACGCGACCAAGCTGTGCGAGAACCGGTTCGAGTCCACCTGGGCGCCCGGCGCGGAGCGGACCGTCTACGGGTGGGTGGCCGACGAGGAGGACTGGGACCTCGGATTCAAGGAGGTCGTGTGCACCGTGAGCCGGGTCGACGACAAAAAGACGACAGGAAAGATACCGACGCCCGGCCAGGTCTGAGACCGGCCGAAAAGAGTTCCCCGGGGTCGGCCGGAACCGGATGCACTGCTCTGTCGGTCCCGCGTTCACGTCAGGTTCGCCTGGACGCAGCCCGCGCGTGTCAACCTCCCGGTTACTGCACACTCGCGAACGGGAGAAAAGGGGCACGGGGAGCCATGGAGAGCGGACCGGCGATCTTCACGGGAGTGGTGTTCGCCCTGTTCGGAGGGGGACTGCTGGTGTGGACGGCGACACGGGTGCACCGTCGTGAGCCCGTCGCCCACGGTGTGAGTCCCGTCGCATCGGCGACCGTCGCGACCGTCCTCGCGGTGATCGCCCTGGCCCTCGGCGCATGGTGCTTCACCCGCCTCTGAGACGACACGTGGGGTGTCTCCCCAGGTAATTGAGAGGTCACGCTCCGGATCAACCCGATCCGGTCCGTGGACACTCCGGGCGGCAGGAATGGCGGTAGTCGGGTTACCGTTCGAGTGGCCGTTGCGGGCTTTACCCGTTTGACACGGGGGCGGGATGTACCGTCACACTCCGCAGCGTCACCATGACCCGACCCCGGGAACAAGGCCTGGGGAGGCCCCAGCGTCGACCGGAGAGAAGAGCGAAGTTGTCCCCGACCAGCGAGACCGCACAGGGCGGCCGCCGACTCGTCATCGTCGAGTCGCCTGCCAAGGCGAAGACGATCAAGGGCTACCTCGGCCCCGGCTACGTCGTCGAAGCGAGCGTCGGGCACATCCGCGACCTACCCAACGGCGCCGCGGAGGTGCCGGAGAAGTACACCGGTGAGGTCCGGCGTCTCGGCGTCGACGTCGAGCACGACTTCCAGCCGATCTATGTGATCAACGCGGACAAGAAGGCGCAGGTCAAGAAGCTCAGGGACCTGCTGAAGGACTCCGACGAGCTCTTCCTCGCGACGGACGAGGACCGCGAGGGCGAGGCCATCGCCTGGCACCTCCAGGAAGTCCTCAAGCCGAAGATCCCGGTCAAGCGCATGGTGTTCCACGAGATCACCAAGGACGCGATCCGGGAGGCCGTGGCCAACCCGCGCCAGCTCAACCAGAAGCTGGTCGACGCCCAGGAGACCCGCCGCATCCTCGACCGCCTGTACGGCTACGAGGTCTCGCCGGTGCTCTGGAAGAAGGTCATGCCGCGGCTGTCGGCCGGCCGTGTCCAGTCGGTGGCGACCCGTCTCGTGGTGGAGCGGGAACGCGAGCGCATCGCGTTCCGCTCGGCCGAGTACTGGGATCTGACGGGCACCTTCTCGACCGGTCGCCCCGGCGACTCGTCGGACCCGTCGTCGCTGGTCGCCCGTCTCCAGACCGTCGACGGCAGGCGTGTCGCGCAGGGCCGCGACTTCGACTCCCTGGGGCAGCTCAAGGGCGCGAACACCCTCCACCTCGACGAGGCGAACGCCCGCGCGCTGGCCGCCGCGCTGGAGAACACGCGGTTCGCCGTCCGGTCCGTCGAGTCCAAGCCGTACCGCCGCTCGCCGTACGCCCCGTTCCGTACGACGACGCTGCAGCAGGAAGCCAGCCGCAAGCTCGGCTTCGGCGCGAAGGCCACGATGCAGATCGCGCAGAAGCTGTACGAGAACGGCTACATCACGTACATGCGTACGGACTCCACGACGCTGAGCGAGACGGCGATCTCCGCCGCCCGCGCCCAGGTCACGCAGCTGTACGGCGCCAACTATCTGCCGCCGCAGCCGCGGACGTACGCCGGAAAGGTCAAGAACGCGCAGGAGGCGCACGAGGCGATCCGCCCCTCGGGTGATCGTTTCCGCACCCCGGCGGAGACGGGTCTGACCGGCGACCAGTTCAAGCTGTACGAGCTGATCTGGAAGCGGACCGTCGCCTCCCAGATGAAGGACGCGACGGGCAACTCCGTCACCGTGAAGATCGGCGGCACCGCGGCCGACGGACGGGACGTCGAGTTCAGCGCGTCCGGCAAGACGATCACCTTCCACGGCTTCCTGAAGGCGTACGTCGAAGGCGCCGACGACCCGAACGCCGAGCTGGACGACCGCGAGCGCCGGCTGCCGCAGGTCAACGAGGGCGACCCGCTGACCGCCGAGGAGATCACGGTCGACGGTCACTCCACCAAGCCCCCGGCCCGCTACACCGAGGCGTCGCTGGTCAAGGAGCTGGAGGAGCGCGAGATCGGCCGCCCGTCGACGTACGCGTCGATCATCGGCACGATCCTCGACCGCGGCTACGTGTTCAAGAAGGGCACGGCGCTCGTCCCGTCGTTCCTCTCCTTCGCCGTGGTCAACCTCCTGGAGAAGCACTTCGGGCGGCTCGTCGACTACGACTTCACCGCCAAGATGGAGGACGACCTCGACCGCATCGCGCGCGGTGAGGCGAAGGCCGTGCCGTGGCTGAAGCGTTTCTACTTCGGTGAGGGCACGGGCAACGGCGGCGCGGCCGAGGCCGGCAACGGCGACGGGGACCACCTCGGTGGCCTCAAGGAGCTGGTGACCGACCTGGGCGCGATCGACGCGCGCGAGGTGTCGTCCTTCCCGGTGGGCAGCGACATCGTGCTGCGCGTCGGACGCTACGGCCCGTACATCGAGCGCGGCGAGAAGGACACCGAGCAGCACCAGCGCGCCGACATCCCCACCGACCTCGCCCCGGACGAGCTGACGGTCGAGCTCGCCGAGGAACTGCTCGCCAAGCCGAGCGGCGACTTCGAACTGGGCACGGACCCGCAGTCCGGCCACGCGATCGTCGCCAAGGACGGCCGCTACGGTCCGTACGTCACCGAGGTGCTGCCCGAGGGCACGCCGAAGACCGGCAAGAACGCCGTCAAGCCGCGCACCGCCTCGCTGTTCAAGACGATGTCGCTGGACACGGTGACCCTGGAGGACGCGCTCAGGCTGATGTCGCTGCCGCGGGTCGTCGGCACGGACGCCGAGGGCGTGGAGATCACCGCGCAGAACGGGCGCTACGGGCCGTACCTGAAGAAGGGCACGGACTCGCGGTCGCTCCAGACCGAGGACCAGCTGTTCACGATCACGCTGGAGGAGGCGCACGCGATCTACGCGCAGCCGAAGCAGCGTGGCCGCGCCGCCGCCAAGCCGCCGCTGAAGGAGCTGGGCGAGGACCCGGTCAGCGCCAAGCCGGTCGTGGTCAAGGACGGCCGGTTCGGGCCGTATGTCACCGACGGTGAGACGAACGCGACCCTGCGCTCCGGCGACAGTGTCGAGACGATCACCCCGGAGCGCGGCTTCGAGCTGCTCGCCGAGAAGCGCGCGAAGGGGCCCGCCAAGAAGACGGCGAAGAAGGCCCCGGCGAAGAAGGCCCCCGCGAAGAAGGCCACGGCTGCAAAGAAGACGGCCGCGAAGAAGACGGCGGCCAAGACGGCGGCGAAGAAGACGACGACGGCGAAGAAGACCACCGCGAAGAAGGCGACGGCCGCGAGGGCGACGCCGGAGGACTGACCGGGGCGGGCCCTCGGCGGGCCCGCGCCCTCAGCGGGCGACGGGCTTTCCGGCAGGGCCCCCCTTTCTGCGGGGGCCCTGTGCCTCCCCTCCGGGCGGGGTAACGGGCGTTCCTTCACAGCGGGTTCGCAGAACCCGCGCGCCGGTGTCAGGACGATGACGGGGCGTGCGGACGTTCGGGCATGGGCACTGGAGTGTCGGTCCGGCCCGATAGGCTGAACGCATGACGCGAGCCGAGCAGCCAACGGCCCATCACCCCGCCCCCGACGCAGCGCTGGTCGCGGACTCCCGCGAGCGCGCCGTCCGCGCGCTGCTGCGCCGGCCGCAGCTGAAGCGGTTGTGGGGCGCACAGCTGGTCAGCGGGGTCGGTGACGTCCTCGCACTCCTGGTCCTGATCCTCCTCGTCCTCCAGGCGGCCGTCGTGGAGGGCTCCTTCGGCGGCGGCTACCGCGGCGTGGCGTTTGCGGTGGCGACGGTGTTCGCGGTGCGCATCCTCGCGACACTGCTGTTCGGGGCCGTGCTTCTGGGCCCGCTCACCTCGCTCACCTCCCAGGACGGCCCGCTCGACCGCCGCTGGACCATGGTCGGCGCCGACGGTGTGCGCGCCGCGCTGCTGATCGTCGCCCCGCTGTGGATCGACTGGATGCCGCAGGACGCGCCGGCCGTGCTCCTGGTCACCGTCTTCGTCACCGGGATCGCCGAGCGCTTCTGGACGATCTGCCGCGAGGGGGCCGCCCCGGCGCTGCTGCCGACGCCGCCTCCCGAGGGCGCGACCGTGCGACCGCTGCCCGATCACATGGACGCCCTGCGCCGGCTGTCCCTGCGCACCACCTTCGTGGCGGTCCCGCTCGCGGGCGCCGTGCTCGTCGTCGCCGGACTGTTCAACAATCTGCTGGGTGCCGGGATCGAATGGTTCGCCCAGCACCAGGCGGCCCTCGGCTCGTACGTCGCGGCCGGACTCTTCGCCGCGTCCCTGTCCGTGGTGACCTTCCTGGAACTGCCCGGCACGCGCACCCCGCGTCCGCGCTCGCCGCTCGAAGGACTGCGCCGCCCCAGGACGGGCACCGGCGCCGACAAGGGCCGCACCGGTGCGATCCCGCTGCTGGTGCTCGCCTGCGCCGCCGTCGCCGGTGCCATCGCGTCCGCCGTGGCCGTCTCCGTGCTGCACGCCAAGGACCTGGGCGGCGGCCCCGTGACGTACGGGCTGCTGGTGCTCGCGCTGACCGGCGGCGTCGTCGTCGGCATCCGTACGGCGCCGAAGGTGCTGCTGTCGCTGTCCCGGCGCCGGATGCTCGCGCTGTCGATCGCCTTCACCGGTATCGCGCTGCTGGCCACCGGGCTCGTGCCGGACGTCACCACCATGCTGCTGATCGCCGCGCTGGCCGGCGTCGGCGCGGGCGCGGCCGCCAACACCGGGCACGCGCTGCTCGACCAGGAGGCCGAGGACTTCCGGCGGGCCCGCACGACCGAGCACCTGCACGCGGTGGTCCGGGTCGGCGTGGCGCTCGGCGCCGTGATCGCGCCGCTGGTGGCCGCGCTGATCGGGCCGCACCGCCTGGAGAGCGGCAAGTTCGTGTTCGCGCACGGCGGCGCGGCGTTCACGCTGATGTTGGTCGGCGCCCTGCTGCTGCCGGTGGCCGCGCTGGTGCTGGCCAAGCTCGACGACCGCTCCGGTGTGCCGCTGCGGCACGATGTGCGCGAAGCGCTGCTCGGCGGCGACGACCCGGTGCAGACGCCGACGACGTCCGGATTCTTCATCGCCCTGGAGGGCGGCGACGGCGCCGGGAAGTCCACCCAGGCCGAGGCGGTCGCCGAGTGGATCAGGGCCAAGGGCCACGAGGTGGTGCTGACCCGCGAACCGGGCGCGACCCCGGTCGGCAAGCGGCTGCGGTCGATCCTGCTGGATGTCTCCAGCGCCGGCCTCTCGCACCGCGCGGAAGCCCTGCTGTACGCGGCGGACCGCGCCGAACACGTCGACACCGTGGTGCGTCCGGCGCTGGAGCGCGGCGCGGTGGTCATCTCCGACCGCTACATCGACTCGTCGGTGGCATACCAGGGCGCGGGCCGTGACCTCTCCCCGACCGAGATCGCCCGGATCTCCCGGTGGGCGACCAACGGGCTCGTGCCGCATCTGACGGTGCTGCTGGACGTCTCGCCGGACGCCGCGCGCGAGCGGTTCACGGAGGCGCCGGACCGGCTGGAGTCGGAGCCGGCCGAGTTCCACGCGCGTGTACGGTCCGGTTTCCTCACGCTGGCCGCGGCCGACCCCGGCCGGTACCTGGTGGTGGACGCGGGGCAGGAACCCGAGGCCGTCACGACGGTGATCCGGCACCGGCTCGACCAGATGCTGCCGCTGTCCGAGGCCGAGGAGCGCGCCCAGGAAGAGGCCCGCAAGAAGGCCGAGGAGGAGGCCCGCCGCAAGGCCGAGGAAGCGGCCGCCCGCAAGGCCGAGGAGGAGCGCCTGGAGCGTGAGCGCCAGGAGCAGCTGGAGCGGCTGCGCGCCGAGGAGGAGGAGCGCAAGCAGCGCGAGCTGGAGGAGGCACAGCGCCGCGAGGCCGAACGCCAGGCGGAGGAGGCCCGGCAGCGGGCCGAGGAGGCGCGCCGCCGCGCGGAGGAGGAGCGGCTGAGGCTCCTCGCCGAGGAGAAGGCGCGGGCCGAGGAGGACGCCCGCCGCAGGGCCGAGGAGGAGCAGCGCCGCAGGCAGGCCGAGGAGGAGGCCCGGCTGCGGGCCGAGGCCGAGGCGCTGCGGATGGAGAAGCAGCGCAAGGCGGAGGAGGCCCTGGTGCGGGCCGAGGAGGCCCGGCGGGCGGCCGAGCAGGCCGCTGCCGCCGCCGCTGCGGGCCCCCGGCAGCCGGAAGCCCCGGCTGCTCCGGCGGTCCCGCCGGAGGCGTCGACCGTGCCCACGCCCCTGGTGAAGCCGACCGGCGCCGCCGGCGCACCGGTGGAGGACACCGCCGTACTGCGGCCCGTGCGCGAGGCGCCGCGGACCGACGGCGAGAGCTCCGGTGGTTCCGCCCGCTTCGCCCGGGGTGCCGACTCCGAGGTGACGACCGAACTGCCGCAGCAGCCCGAGTTCCGGCCGGCCGCGGACGAGACGGCGGTACTGCCGCCCGTCCCGCCCGGTGCCGCTGACGAGACGGCGGTGCTGCCGCCGGTGCGTTCGGTGGACGAGACGGCCGTGCTGCCTCCGGTCAGGTCCGGCGACGCGGACGAGACCGCCGTACTGCCGCCGGTCAGGCCCGAGGCCGCTGACGAGACGGCCGTGCTGCCGCCGGTGCCGGGTGAGGACCCCGCGGACCGGGTTCCGCCGGGATTCTTCCGGGACGAGCGGCAGGCCGGGCCGGATGCGGGTGTGGACCGTACGCGGGAGCTGCCGCAGGTCGACGAAGGCGGCAGGCCGCAGCGGCGCCCGCGGCCGGACTGGGCCGAGGAGACACCGCTGGACGACCTGCCCACGCTGGCCGACGAACTGCTCGGTCCGCAGGACGGCCGTCTCGACGACGGGTATGACGAGGGCCAGGAGCGCCGCGGGCGGGGCCCGGGCCGCTGAACCGCGGGGGCGCCCGGCCGCGCCGGACGCCCCCGGGCTCCGTTGTCAGTGGTCGCCTCCACAATGGATGGCGTACCGCGACGTGTGACGGAAGGGCGGCGTGACCCATGAGCGTGTGGGACGACCTCGTCGGGCAGGAGAGGGTGAGCGAGCAGCTCGCCGCCGCTGCCCGGGACGCCGATGCCCTGGTCACCGCGGCGACGGCCCACGAGCCGCCGCCCGAGGCGTCCCGGATGACCCACGCCTGGCTGTTCACCGGACCGCCCGGAGCGGGCCGGACTCAGGTGGCGCGGGCGTTCGCCGCCGCGCTCCAGTGCGTCAGCCCCGACCGCGCGCTGGGCGGCGCTCCCGGCTGCGGCTTCTGCGACGGCTGTCACACGGCGCTGGTCGGCACCCACGCCGACGTCAGCACCGTGGCGGCCGTCGGTGCGCAGATCCTCGTCGACGACATGCGGGACACGGTCCGCAAGTCGTTCACCTCCCCGGCGAACGGCCGCTGGCAGGTGATCCTCGTCGAGGACGCCGAGCGGCTGAACGAGAAGTCCGCCAACGCCGTCCTCAAGGCGGTGGAGGAGCCGGCACCCCGCACGGTGTGGCTGCTGTGCGCCCCCTCCCTGGAAGACGTCCTGCCCACCATCCGCTCCCGCTGCCGGCACCTGAACCTGAGCACGCCCACCGTGGCCGCCGTCGCCGACATGCTGGTGCGGCGCGAGGGCGTCGAGCCGGACGTCGCCGCCGCCGCGGCCCGCGCCACGCAGGGGCACATCGAGCGGGCCCGCCGTCTCGCCACCGACCCCGCCGCCCGCGAGCGCCGGGCCACCGTGCTGAAGGTGCCGCTGCGCGTGGCGGACGTCGGCGGCTGCCTCCGGGCGGCCCAGGAGCTGGTCGACGCGGCGACGGAGGACGCCAAGCAGCTCGCCGAGGAGATCGACGGCAAGGAGACCGAGGAGCTGAAGACGGCGCTGGGCGCGGTCCAGGGCGGCCGGATGCCGCGGGGTACGGCGGGCGTGATGAAGGACCTGGAGGACAAGCAGAAGCGCCGCCGCACACGGACCCAGCGCGACAGCCTCGACCTCGCGCTCACCGACCTCACCGGCTTCTACCGCGACGTCCTCGCCCTCCAGCTCGGCTCCCGGATCGCGCTCGCCAACACGGACGCCGGGGAGGCCCTGGAGCGCCTCGCCCGCGACAGCTCCCCCGAGTCCACCCTGCGCCGGATCGAGGCCATCGCCGCCTGCCGCGACGCCCTCGACCGCAATGTGGCACCCCTGCTGGCCGTGGAGGCGATGACGATGGCCCTGAGATCGGGCTGACCGGACGCCCACCCGGCCGATCCGGCGCGATCCTGCGTGCGGCGGGAGGCGGCCACGCGCGGCGCCGTATTGACCGGGTACCTCGTCCGTGGGACAGCCCGCACTCGTCCGTGGCACGATGCGCACGCTCGGCATCCATCACGTCGCACAGCGTTACGCTCGCTGAATGACCACAAGGCGCACCCACCGCAGGTCCCGAAGCATGTTCAGTGCCAGGTCCCGTATCGCAGCGACCCTCCTCGCCGTCACGGCGCTGGTCGTACCCGGCTGCTCCTCCGGCGGACCGGCGACCTCCACCAGTTCCGCGGCGGAGACCCCGAAGCTGGCCGCGCTGCCCGGGGCGATCCCGTCCGCCCTGGCTCCGTACTACGGGCAGCGGCTGAAATGGCGGGCCTGCGGTGTCCCCGACTTCGAGTGCGCCACCCTGCGCGCGCCGCTCGACTACACCAAGCCCGGCGGGGGCGACGTGCAGCTGGCGGTGGCCCGCAAGAAGGCCACCGGGCCGGGCAAGCGTCTCGGGTCGCTGCTGGTCAACCCGGGCGGGCCGGGCGGCTCGGCGATCGGCTACCTCCAGGCGTACGCCGGGATCGGCTACCCAGCGGAAGTCCGCGCGCGCTACGACATGGTGGCGTTCGACCCCCGGGGCGTCGCCCGGAGCGAGCCCGTCAAGTGCCTCGACGGCAAGGCCATGGACCAGTACACGCTGACCGATGTCACACCCGACGACCAGCGGGAGGTCGACGGGCTGGCGGGCGAGTACAGGAAGTTCGCCGAGGGATGCGGACGGCAGTCGCCCAAGCTGCTGCGGCACCTGTCGACCGTCGAGGCCGCCCGGGACATGGACGTCCTGCGGGCAGTGCTCGGCGACAAGAAGCTGACGTATGTGGGGGCGTCGTACGGGACGTTCCTCGGCGCGACGTACGCCGGGCTGTTCCCGCAGCGGGTGGGGCGGCTCGTCCTGGACGGCGCGCTCGACCCCTCGCTGTCCTCGCGCCGGCTGAACCTCGACCAGACGGCGGGCTTCGAGACGGCGATCACGGCGTTCGCGAAGGACTGCGCCCAGCAGACGGACTGCCCGCTGGGTGGGCCCAAGACCACGCCGGAGCAGGTCGGCCAGAACCTTCGGGCGTTCCTCGACAACCTCGACGCCCGGCCCCTGCCCACCGGCGACGCCGACGGCCGCAACCTCACCGAGTCCATCGCCACGACCGGTGTGATCGCGGCGATGTACGACGAGGCGGCCTGGCAGCAGTTGCGCGACGCGCTGGCCTCGGCGATGCAGCAGAACGACGGAGCGGGCCTGCTGCTCCTGTCCGACAGCTACTACGAGCGGGACGCGGCCGGCGAGTACTCGAACCTGATGTACGCCAACGCCGCGGTGAACTGCCTCGACCTGCCGCCCGCCTTCGAGACGCCGGACGAGGTGCGCAGGGCGCTGCCCGCGTTCGAGAAGGCGTCCCCGGTCTTCGGCAAGACCCTCGCCTGGGCCGCCCTGAACTGCGCGTACTGGCCGGTCGCCCCGGCCGGTGAGCCGCACCGCATCGAGGCGAAGGGTGCCGCCCCGATCGTCGTGGTCGGCACCACCCGCGACCCGGCGACTCCCTACCACTGGGCCAAGGCCCTGGCCGGCCAGCTCTCCTCCGGCCGCCTCCTCACCCGCGACGGCGACGGACACACGGCGTACGGCCGCGGCAGCACCTGCATCGACCGGACGATCAACGCCTACCTGCTGCGCGGTACCGCCCCGGCGGACGGAACACGCTGCTCATAGCGCACGGCACCAGCCCCGGAGTCGGCGCCTTCGGGGCTGGTGCGGAGCACCCCCGGAAACTGTGTAGACTTACCGACGTTGCTGATCGCACCATAGTGCGGACAGCGCGCCGCCTTAGCTCAGATGGCCAGAGCAACGCACTCGTAATGCGTAGGTCTCGGGTTCGAATCCCGAAGGCGGCTCTTTTGAAACCCAGCCCAGACATTGTCTGAGCTGGGTTTTTGCGTTCAGCGGATGCGGAGGAAACGCTGCGCGCGGGCCGTGCGGTGTCGGCGGTCGGCGTATCGGCGACAAGAACGCGGCGGCCGGCGAACGGCCCCGGGCGCGCGACGCATTCACCCGTTCGGCGGATACGGAGTGGCACGAACGGCCCAGTCGCCCGACGCTTATCCGTACGTCTGGGATCGGACGATTCGAACGGAGGCCTGTATGTCCACGCTCATCATGGAAGAGTCAAGGCCCATCAACGCGTTCCACCCTGATGACGGCTCGTACACGGCGTATCCCACGACCACTGTGGACGTTCAGATCAAGGGCCTCCAGATCCCCCCGCCGCCCGAAGGTTGGCAAGTGTGTGTCCACGTCGGGCTCACCCGCCACGAGGCTGAGCACGCGGAGATAGGGATCATCTCGGTGGCCAAGGTGGGTATTGGGCCGAGTGTGACGTTCGACCCGTGGGAAACAGCGGCCTACGGCCAGATCCTGGGGTTCAAGGTGGGGGCTTACGCCCGCCATGGCGCCGTGCGGGGCTGGTGGCTCTGGCAGCTGTGGCAGACCTGACATGAACATGGGGCGGTCCTGCCGTGCCGTCCGTCCGTCCGTCTACACGGTCGGGCCCGTGAGGTAGTCGCCGTTTTCGGCGTACGGCCAGGCGTTGGACAGGCAGCCGTTCAGGCCCTTGATCTGTTGCATCATCACCGGTGCCGGCCGGCCCGGGCCCGGGCAGCCCAGGTGTGTGCGGATGCCTATCTCGTGGCCGACCTCGTGGTTGATGATCAGGTGCCGGTACTCCGCCGGTGTCCCGTCGAACCGCGGCGAGCCCAGGACCCAACGGCGCAGGTTCACCACCACGCCTTCGGATGTCTCGCAGTTCAACTCCCCGCGGGTGTCGAGGCCTTGGGCGAGACAGAGGCGGTCGGCGGTGGCCGGCGTGGCTATCTTGATGACGAAGTCGGCTTCGGACGACACCAGCTGGAACGAACCACGGCCGTGGGCGGCCCAGCTTCGCTCGTGGGCGAGGATCGTCTGGATCTCCGCGGCGGCGTCCTCGGCGGATATGTCTATGCCGTCCTCGACCTGTACGCGGTAGCGGCGCAGCGGGCCCGAACCGACCGGACTGCCCGATGACTGCGCCGTGGTGAAGGTGCCGGGGCCGGTGACGGGGACCTCGGGCGTCGGCTTCGGCCGTGGGCTTCTGGCCGGGGGCGACGGCTCGCGGGACACGCGGCTGCCGCGCTTGGCGTCGGCGGGCGGGGACTCGGTCACGCCCGACAACGGCGGCGCCCCGGCGCTGTCGGCCGCCGCCTTGGCGCCGGGCTCGGTGGCGTGCCGGCCGGCCAGGGCCGCTCCGCCGGCGATCGCGCTCAGCAGGACCACGGCGAGGGCGGTCCGGCTGACGACGGAGCGGCGACCGGCGTTGCGGCGCCTCTTTCCGCGCCCCCCACAAGGTGCGGTGGGCTTACTCACAGCATTTCTCCTCGGCCCCGACGGCTTCGCCCACGCCCCGGCCACGGTCGGACGGCGGCGCCGCCGCGGTCTCGCCGGTCGGTCCTGAGGCGCGCACCATGGGGACGGCGACTGCCGGAGATCCGTGCGGTCCGACCATGGGGAGCCTCACTGCCTTTCGGTGGGGATGAAGTACGAACACTGGTCGAGCGATGTGTGGAATTCGTCAGGGGGATCACGGTCGGATGGCGTGACCCGTGTGACCCGGTGTGACGCGGCGGCTGGGTGGGTGTCCCCGTGGCGGCCGGGCCCTGGGTGCGGGCCGACGCCGATCCACGACGGCCGGCACACGCAGGGGAGCGTCCGCGTGGCGGGCGCCGGCCGGCAGTCGCCGGCCGGCGAGCCACTCTGCCGCTTCGTGCGCGGTCCGGGTCAGCGCTGGAGGTAGACCGCCTTGTCCAGTATGGCCATGAGGTTCGTTCGTGCCTCGGCGTCGAGCGTGCCCATGCATGCCGTCCCCGTGAGCACCGCGTCCGGGTGCCGGGGGCCCACCGACCGCTGCACCTCGTACATCTTGGTCCCGGACACGGAGCGGCAGCCGGCGGAGACATCGACCGCTCGCGCCTCGAGGACGGGCCCGGTCTCGGCTGCCGCCGCGGGGTCGGTTTCGACCTGGAAGGCCACGAGGGCTCCGGAGTCGACCCCGGACAGGGGCAGACAGGCCGGGTCGGTCCAGTCGTCGGCCCGGAAGCCGGGACAGGACTTCTCGGGCGGCGTGAGCGGGTCGGGGGAGATGAACCGCACCGACGACGCCCCGTCGCGCTGTGACGGGACGGTCAGCTCGCTCCAGTCGGGCGGAACGGGCACCTGAAGGTCGTAGAGGTTCTCCAGGCTCGTGCCCCCCTGCGACGCTGCCGATGCCGGTGGGTCGGCCGGGTCGGACGTCCAGCCCGGGCCCAGCTGGAGCGGCACGAAGACGGCCGCCAGCAGCGCCAGCGGTACGGCGGTCGCCGCGACCCGCCGTCGCCGGGTGCGGCGGTACCGGGCGCGTACCCCCGCCATCCGGTCGGGCGGTGCCGGGAGATTCACCGGCCGGTCCAGCAGCACCGCTCGCAGCAGCTCGACCTCCGGCCCGTGCCCGTCCTGATCCGTGCTCACCCGGTCACCTCCCCAGACCGATGGGATTCGGCAGTGTGCCGCGCAGCGTGCGCAGGGCTTTCGCGGCCTGGCTCTTGACCGTTCCGGCGGAGCAGTTCAGCAGCGCGGCGGTCTCCTCCACGCTGCGGTCCTCCAGGTACCGCAGCACGACCACGGCCCGCTGCCGGGCCGGCAGGCGCCGCAGTGCCTGCCCGACCGTACGCTCCAGATCCACGTCCCCGTACCGGTCCTCCGGCATGACGACCTCGGGAAGCGCCGCGTGCGGTACCTCTCCGCGCCAGCGCCGCCGCCACCAGGAGGCGTGCACGTTCATCATCACCCGGCGCACATATGCCTCGGGTTGCTCGTCGCGGATGCGCCGCCACTTGGGCCAGCTCCGGGCCAGGGCCGTCTGGAGCAGGTCCTCGGCGAGGTGACGGTCGCCGGTGAGCAGCCAGGCAGAACGGAGCAGTCGCGGTCCGCACTGGTCCACGAACTCCTCGAACTCCGTCCAACCGCTCCGCATGCCGTCCTCGTACCGTCCGTCGATGTGCGCCGGGTGCTCTCACGCATCCAGAACCGGTTCGCCCGCCGGAGTCGTTGCCCGACGTGTCGCACATCACAGATGCGGGAAGCCCGTCGCCGGTTTCGGCGGCCGGCCTCCGCGGTGGTGCGGGAGGCCGCGCCGGCCAACCCCGCGGAGGGCTCTGGACCGGGCCTCGAACGTGCCGGGTCACGAGGGCGCCCGCAGCGCGTCGACGGGTTCCATCCGGGCGGCGCGCAGGGAGGGGTACAGGCCCGCGAGGAGTCCGACGAGCGCGCCGACCACCGGGGCGCCGAGGGCGAGGCGCAGGTCCAGTACGGGGGTCCATTCCTTGACGCCGGACACGCAGACCACGACGACGATGCCGAGGGCCGCTCCGATGACTCCGCCGAGGAGGCCGATCATGGTCGACTCCGCGAGGAACTGGCTCGCCACCTGGCGTCGGGACGCGCCCAGGGCGCGCCGCAGCCCGATCTCACCGGTCCGCTCCATGACCGTGACGAGGGTGACGTTGGCGATGCCGATCGCGCCGACGACGAGGGAGACGAGCCCGAGCACCAGGAACAGCCCGTTGACGTCGCCCTGCACGCCCTTCCTGGCCTTGGACAGGTCCGGCGGGGCGACCACGGTCAGCGCGTCCTCGTGCCCCGGGGACAGGGCGATCGGCGCCTGGCGCGCGACCTGCCGGGCCGCGCCGAGGGAGGTGTTGACCAGCACCTGCGTCACGTTCGTCAGGCCCATCCGGTCGGCCGCCGTGGTCGGCGGCAGGATCACCGACGTGGACAGGCGGTGCTCGCGCCGCAGCTCACCGAGCACGCCGATCACCGTGAACGACTGGCCGTGGAGGAAGACGGCGGGCGAATCCCGTACGTCGTCGATGCCGAGGAGCTGTGCCGCCTGGTCGCCGAGGACCACCACCCGGTCATGGCGCTCGATGTCGCCGGCGTCGTAGAAGCGGCCGGTGAGCATCCTGCCGCGGACCGCTTCGGGCAGGGTCGGGCCGGCCGCGACGACCGCCAGGGTCTGGGCGGTCAGCTCGCCGGGCGCCACCACGTCGTTGGCCCTGACCTGTACGTTCCTGGTCGCGTCGGAGTCGGTGAGCGCCGCGGCGGAGACGACTCCGGCGAGGCGCTCGACCGCGTCGACGCCCGACCAGTCCACCAGCGGCGGAGTGTCCGAGCCGGGACGCGGGGCCGGCACCGTGACGCTCACCGAGGTGGCGGTGAGGGCGTCGAACCGTCCGACGATCTGGTTCGCCGCCGTCGACGCCACGCCGATCGTGATCACCAGGGTGCCGATACCGAGCACCGTGCCCAGGGTGGTCAGGGCCGAGCGCACCGGACGGGCGAGTACTCCGGCCAGCGCTTCGGACCACAGGTCGCGAGGGTCGATCCGCGGGCGCCCCGGCTGGTCACGGTGACGTGCCCGGCGGCGCCCGCCGCGGCGGCGCGCGGTGGGCGGTGCCTGCGGCGGTCGGTCCGGGTCCGTGCCGTCGACGGGGTGTCCGGGCCAGGTGGGAGGGTGCTCGGCGGCGGGTCCGGGCGGCTGTGCACCCGGGGCGGGCGCGGCACGGGGAGGGTGCTGGGTGCCCAGGGGCGGCTGCGCCTTCGGGGTGGACGCGGAACGGGGGGAGTGCTCGGCGCCGGGTCCGGGCGGCTGTGCCTTCGAGGCGGGGGCCGAGGCCGAACGGGTACGAATCCTCATGAGCGACTCCTCATGCGCTGTCCTGACTGAGCCGGCCGTCATGAATCCGGACCCGGCGGCTCGCGCGCCGGCTGACGGAGTCGTCGTGGGTGATCACCAGCAGCGTCATGCCCTGCGACTGAAGTTCGTCGAAAAGCCCCAGCACCGATTCGGTGTTCTCGCTGTCGAGGTTGCCGGTCGGCTCGTCGCACAGCAGCAGGGCCGGTTCGCCCATCAGGGCACGGGCGATGGCCACCCGCTGCCGCTCACCGCCGGACAGCCGGCCCGGCAGGAAGCCGAACCGGTGCCCGAGGCCGACCCGGGCCAGGGCCTCCCGGGCACGCTCGGCCCGGGTGCGGCGCCCGCGGCCGGGCCGGGGGGCGCGGTAGGTCTCCGCGAGCATGACGTTCTCGTCCACGGTCCGGTACGGCAGCAGGTGGAAGGACTGGAAGACGAAACCGATCCGGCTGCCGCGCAGCGCCGTGCGCTCCAGATCGCCGAGGGCGTTGGTCAGCACGCCGTCGAGCCAGTAGCTGCCCGACGTCGGCCGGTCGAGCAGGCCCAGCGTGTTGAGCAGCGTGGACTTCCCCGACCCCGAAGGGCCGACGATCGACAGATGCTCCCCTCGGCGGACCGTCAGGTCCACGTCGCGCAGCGCGTGCACGGGCGGGTCGGAGTCGAAGGACCGGCCGACCGCGCGCAGTTCGATCACGGTGTCCGGGTCCGGCGGCTCCGCCGTCGCGACCGCCGCCGCGGGCCGTCGCCTCACTGGCCGACCACCACCTGGTCACCCTCGTCCAGCGAACCGCTGTCCGGGGTCACCTCGACGAGACCGGCCGCGGCGAGGCCGACGGTGACGGGCACGGTGACGGTTCTGCCGTCGCGCCGCACATGCACCCGGGCATTGCCGTCGGTGGAGGTGCGGAGCGCCGCCACGGGCACCACCAGGACGGTTCCCTTGGAGGCGCCCACCTCGATGGTCACCTTGGCGGTGCCGCCCGACTGGTTCCTCAGCGGCCCGGGGTCGGGTACGGAGATCTCGAACGCCACCGGTGCCGACGGGTCGGCCGGGGCCGATCCGTCGTCGGCCGCACTGTCCCCGGCGGGCTCCTCGTCCGTGCCGGCCTTCCCGCCGTCGCCCGAGGCGTCACCGGCCGGGTCATCGGCCGGGCCGGCCCCGGCGCCGCCGACCCGTGACACGACACCGCGGACCTCGCGGCCGTCCAGCGCCTCGATCCGGGCCTCCATGCCCTCGCGCAGGGTGGCGCCGTCCGCGCCGGGGACGGTGGCCTGCACCACGACGTCGGAACTCGTCACGGTGGCCACCTCGCCGTCGAGAGAGTCGCCGAGCTTCACCTTGACCTTGTCGACCCGGACCGGGAGGTCGGGCAGGAAGACCACCTCACCCGCCGGGACCTTGGTGCCGTACGTGGCCCGGAACGCGTTCAGCGCCGCATTGGCCTGGTCGAGCTGCTGCCGGGCGGAGCGCAGCTGGAGGGCCTCGGTCTCGGCCGACCCGGGCGCGGCCGCCGTGCCGCCGTCCTTGTCGTCGCCCGCGCTCGCGCTCCCGCCCCCGCCCGACTGCAGCTGGACCAGCTCCAGTTGGGCCCGCGACACCGCCGCCTCCAGGTCGGCGCGCTGCTGCTGGTCGGCGGCGCCGGGGCTCCGCGGCTCGTAGCCCTTGCTCTCGTACCAGCGGCCCACCGCGGCCGCCGTGCCCTCCCGGTAGTTCCCGCTCACGGCGCCGGGGTCGTGGCCGATCCTGCGCAACGCGCTCTGCAACTGCCGGACGTCGTCGCCCGAACCGCCCGGACCGAGGGAGCGGTACATCGGCACCGAGCCGCGCAGCACGAACACCGGACGGCCGCTGACCTGCATCAGGACGCTGCCCTCCCGGAGAGTTTCCCCCTCGGTCGGCAGCTTGGTGACCCGCTGGGCGGTCTCCTCCTCACCGGGGGCGCCCACGGGACCCGACAGCGAGACGCTCTGCGGTGCCCCGAACTCCACCGCCCCCTGGGCCACCACGGTCGCGGTCAGCTTCTGCCGTGCCACCGCGACCGTCACCGGGCCGGCCTTCGGCGGCTGGTGCGCGGCGGCGGCGTCGGCGGGGGACTGCATCTGCAGACCGGTGAACCAGCCGCCCACGCCGACCGCGGCCACCACACCGACGATGACGGCGACCTGCTTGCTGCGGCCCGCCGGACCGCTCCGGAGAGGGCTCATCCGGCCACGCCCGTGAAGGGGTTCTTGGCCAGCTTCGGGAAGTACGCGGCCCGGAACTTCTTGCCGCACTCCAGGTCCTTCAGGGCGATACCGATCTCCTGGGCGAGCTTGGCCCTCGCGGTCTCCTTGTCCCCCCTGTCCCAGTCGCCCGACGCCACCGGGTTGTTCACCTGGAACTTCACCATGTCCCCGATGGAGGTCGGCTGCGTGGTGGTGACGGTGATCCCCTCGTCGCGGAGGCAGGACGCGAAGTCCTGCGCCAGCGAGACCAACTGCGGGTCCCCGTCGAGGGCCTGCTGCGCCGCGCGGTCCTCGGCCCTGGCTTCGTCCGCTTCACGTCGGAGTTCGGCCTGGGACTTCTCCGGGCCGTAAGCCTTCAGGTCCGCCTTCTTGCGGCAGCCCGGGGACTCCAGCTTCTTGCCGTCCTCCACCCGCCACTCACCCATCGCCTTCTCGTAGGCCTGCTTCTGGGCCGGGGAGAGCGAGTCCAGATACGCCTGGTCGGGATTCGTGTCGTCCTGCTCGCCGGTGACGTTTGGATCGTTCGGGTAGACGGCCGGGGCGTAGGCGACGCCGAACCCGTACTTGCCCCGGTACTCCTTCGTCGCCGCGTAGTCCTGACCGTCGATCGGGAGCCGCGTGGTCTCGGCGCTCTCCACGCGCGGGGTGTAGGTGAAGCCCTTCGCGCGCATGCAGGCGGCGATGGCGTTCTTGTACACGTACTCCTTCTTGGTCTCCTCGCTCGCGTCCTGAGGAACCGTCAGCAGACCGTCCTTGCCGGCCGTCGTGGCCGACGCTCCGGCGGACGGGGCCGCCTCGGGTCCGGCGGAGTTCTTGTCGGCCTGGGAGGAGCACCCGGCGAGCGCCAGCACACCGGCGACAGCGGCGACCGGCAGGGCACTACGCATCTTGAACAGGGGAGTCACATCGTTCCATCGGGTCGATCGGACAGGGTCGTGCGGGGTGAAACACCCCGTCGACTTCCTCAACCCGGTGGACCCTCGATCAGGGCAGAGCCCCCGGGTCGGATGTGACGCACGTCACGAATAAGGGTCTATGTTGCGGTCAGCGGTCAGCGGTCAGCGGTCAGCGGTCAGCGGGCGCAGTTCGCAGGAACCGGCGGCCCGGGTGCGGGGCCGCCGGTCGTTCTCGCGCGGATCGATGCCGAGGTGGCCGCGAGCTGGGTTGCTTCGGTGGGGGTCCGAGGTGCTTCCCTCGGGGTTCGGTCCGGGTTCTGGGCTGGCTTCGGCCGGGTTCCGAGTCGCTTCGGCCCGCGTCCCGGGTTCTGGTGTGTGGGGCGGTCAGCCGAGGAGGCGGGTCGGGGTGCCGGCGAGGTAGGCCTGGATGTTCTCGACGGCCTGGCCGTAGTAGCGCTCGTAGTTGGCCTGAGAGACGTAGCCGAGGTGCGGGGTGGCCAGCAGTCGCGGGGCGGTGCGCGTCGGGTGGGCGGCGGGCAGCGGTTCGGTGTCGTGGACGTCGACCGCCGCGCCGGCGATCCGGCCTTCGTGCAGCGCGGCCAGGAGCGCGTCCTGGTCGACGATGGCTGCGCGCGAGGTGTTGATGAGATACGCCGTGGGCTTCAGCAGGGCCAGCTCGGCGGGACCCAGCAGACCGCGGCTGCGCTCACCGAGGACCAGGTGCACGGAGACGAAGTCGCTGGTCGTCAGCAGGTCCGCCAAGGAGGGGGACAGGCGCACACCGACCTCGTCCGCCCGCTCCTCGGTCAGGTTCGGGCTCCAGGCGGTGACCTCCATGCCGAACGCGAGGCCGACCCTGGCGACACGGCTGCCGATCTTGCCGAGGCCCAGCAGGCCCAGGGTGCGGCCGTGGAGATCGGCACCGACGGTCGACTGCCAGGGGCCGCCCGCGCGAAGGGCGTTGTTCTCCTGGACGATCCCGCGGGCCAGGCCCAGCAGCAGGGCCCAGGTGAGTTCGACCGGCGGTACGGAGGAACTCTCCGTACCGCACACGGTGACGCCGTTCGCGCGTGCGGCGGCGTAGTCGATCACCGTGTTGCGCATGCCCGAGGCGATCAGCAGCTTCAGACGCGGGAGCCGGTCCAGCAGCGAGGCCGGGAAGGCGACGCGTTCGCGAAGGGTGACCACGAAGTCGAAGTCGGCCAGCGCCACGGCGAGTGCGTCCTCGGTGGCGTGGTGCTCGGTGAAGGTGACGACCTCGACCCGGTCGGCCAGCGGTGACCAGTCGGCGACGGAGGTGGCGACGTTCTGGAAGTCGTCGAGCACGGCGCAGCGGAACGGCATGTCGGTTCTCTCCCCGGGTATCGGTGTCTCACCCAAGGGTGGCGGGTGATCCCGCGAGGGAGCTCGCGGGCCCCGGTCGTTCACCTCCACCGACCGGAGCCCACGGACATCCCCGGATCCGGCCGCGGCGGTGACACTCCCCCGAGCGTCGCGTTGCACGCGCGCACCGTCGGGCCAGATCCGATGAAGTGATCACATCAGGTCGCACCAACCGATCGCTAACATGTGGCCAACGGATCTCCATGTCGTTGTCGGCCAAATGGCGCGAAGCTGCCAGGCGGTGACGGGGCCGGTGCCGGGAAACGGCCGGAACGGTAGCGGATTCGGGCGTCGGCCCGTCATGGTGCGAGGTGACGGAAAGCCGCCGTGACGAGGCGGAATCCCGCCAGGAGTGGTGGTATCCGTCGTGGAGCGCGCCCGGACGCGGGCGCGTGGGAGCGCACTCGGACGCGGGTGCGTGGGAAGGCAGTGGGCGGTGTGATGCGGGGCGGACTGCGGTGCGGGCCTCGGTTCGGGCTGCGGTTCGGTTTGCGGTTCGGTTTGCTGGGAGCGCCCGTGCTCTACGAGCCGGGGTCGTGCGACGTCATCGGGCCGGGGTCGTGCGGGTCGGAGTGCTGCGCGGTCTGTGGGACGGGTGAGTCTCACGGGGATGGCGACGGGGACGGGGACGAGGACGGCGGGGGCACGGGTGCGGATTCGGGTGCGAGTGCGGATTTGGGTCTGAGAGCCGGTGCCGGGTGCGCGGAGTCGTCGGGTACGGGAGGTACGCGCGGTGCGGCGGGTGCGTGTGCCGGGTGCCCGGTGCCGTCGGTGCGTCCGGTCGGCAGTCCGATGGCGCGGGTCCTGCTGGCCGTCCTGTTGCTGGAGGCGGGCCGGGTCGTTCCGGTCGAGTCGCTGAAGGAGGCGCTGTGGGGCGGCTCGCCGCCCGCGTCCGCGCATGCCTCGCTCCACAACCACGTGGCCCGGCTGCGCCGGCTGCTCGACGATCCGGAACGGCTGCGCGCGGTGCCGCCGGGGTACGTACTGACGGTCGAGCCGGGCGAACTGGACATCCATGTCTTCGAAGCACGGGTCGCCGCCGCGCGCGCCGCGCACGCCGTGGGGGACTGGGAGCGCGCCGTGCACGAGTGCGCGGGGGCGCTCGCGCTGTGGCGGGGTACACCGTTGAGCGGGCTGCCGTCCGACGTGGGCGGATACGCGTTCGTGCGGCGGCTGGCCGAGGCGCGGCTGCTCCTGCTGGAGTGGCGGTACGACGCCGAGCTGGCTCTCGGCGGAACGGGACTGGCCGGTCTCGTACCGGAGTTGGCGGCGCTGGCCGCCGAGTACCCGTTCCGTGAGGGGTACCACCGCCAGCTGATGCTCGCCCTGCACCGCGCGGGCCGCCGCGCCGAGGCACTGGCCGTCCATCGCGATCTGCGCACCCGCCTGATCGAGGAACTGGGGGTCGAACCGGGGGAGGGCGTGCGCGCGGCGCATGTGGAGGTGTTGCGGGGGGCCGCGGGAGGCGGCGGCCCGTACGCGCCTCCGCACCTGTCTTCGTACGCGCCCCAGCATCCGTCTTCGTACGCGCCCCAGCATCCGTCTGCGTCCGAGTCCCCGCACGCGTCCTCGTCGGGGGCGCCCGGTGAGGTGCCTGCGCAGACCCGTCGTGAGGAGTCCGCGCGGGCCGGACGTGAGGCGCCGGCGCAGGCCGATGGTGAGGGCGCGGACCGGGCCGCGCCCTGCGACGGTGGGCCCGCCTGTGCCCAGGACCCCTCCGCGGACGACGCCCGCTCCGCCCCCGAAACCGGGTCCCGGGCCCCCCGCCCGTCCCAGCTTCCGCCGCCCCCCGCGCACTTCACCGGCCGCACCGACGTGCGCGACGAACTGCGACGAAGCCTCGTCGAGCCGGCCGCCGTGGCTGCCGTGGCGGTGGTCAGCGGTATGGCCGGGGTCGGCAAGAGCGCGCTCGCACTGCATGTGGCGCATGGCCTGGCGGAACGTTTTTCCGATGGGCAGCTCTACGTCAACCTGCACGGCGCGACCCCGGGCATGGCCCCCCTCACCCCCGGTCAGGCGCTCAGCGCGCTGCTCCGGGATCTCGGCGTCGAGCCCTGCCTCATCCCGAAGCACCCGGACGCGGCCGCCGCGTTGCTGCGTTCGCTGCTCGCGCCGACCCGTACGCTGATGGTGCTGGACGACGCCGCGAGCGCCGCGCAGGTACGGCTTCTGCTGCCGGCCGGCGCCGGCTGCGCGGTGATCGTCACCAGCCGTTCGCCGCTGACCGCTCTCGACGGTGCGCGCCGGTTCCCGCTCATGCCCCTGACCGACGCGGAGAGCGCGGAGCTGCTGCGCACGGTCTCCGGACGGACCGGCCTCGACGCCGCGCACCCGCTCGTCGACCTCACCGGCCGGCTGCCGCTCGCCCTGCGGGTGGTCGCGGCCCGGCTCGCCGCCCGTCTGGCGCTCACGCCGGATGTCCTCGCCGGACAACTGGCCGCCACGGAGGGCCGGTTGCACCATCTGGAGTACGACGACCTGAGCGTGCGCAGGTCCCTCGCCGTCGCGCACGACGCGCTCGCCGCCTCCGACCGTGAGGCCGACCGGGACGCGGCCCTCGCGCTGGCCCGCATCGGCGCGCTGGACCTGCCCGTCTACGGGGCGCCGCTGCTCGCCCGGCTCACGGGTACCGACGGGCGCCGCGCCGAGGCCGCGCTGGACCGGCTGGTCGACGTGGCGCTGCTGGAGGAGACGGCGTACGGCCGTTACTCGCCCCACGACCTCGTCCGTGACTTCGCCCGTGAGCTGGCGGCGGCCGACCAGGAGGGCGGCGCGGCGGCCGAGACGGGACTGCGCTGGTACGCCGCGGTCGCCGAACGCGTCCTCACCGCCATCGTCGAACCGGGCCTCGACCAGGACGACCGCCGCCGTCCGACCGCGACCCAGCCCACCGGGCACGCCACCGAGGTGACGACGGTCCCACCGTTCCCCAGCCCGGAGGCGGCGTTCGCCTGGGGGGACCTGGAACTCGCCAATGTCGTCGCGCTGGTGGAGCGGTACGGGGGCGCTGCCGCGGACGGGGGTTCGGTGGGTTCGGTCGACCCGGTGGGTTCCGTGGGCTCGGTGGGTTCCCTGGGCTCGGTGGGTTCCCTGGGCTCGGTCTCGGGGGATCCGAAGTCGGAGGAACCGGAGTCGGGAGAAGCGGAGTCGGACGGTTCCGGGCGGGGTGCGTGGACGCAGGGGGAGCTGCGGGCCGCCTGGCTGTCCACACTGCTCCGTCTGTTCTTCCCGTATCTCCGTCGCAGCGGTCGTTTCGCCGAGATGGAGCTGCTCGGGCGGGCCGCGCTGGAGCTGGCGCGGCGGCTGAGGGACGCGCCCGCCGAGGCGTACGCGCTGGGCGACCTCGCCGGGCTGCACTTCCTGACCGGACGCCAGAGCGAGGCGCTGGCGCTGACCGACCGGGCGTTGGCGGTCTGGCGGCGATTGGACGAGGTCTCCTGGATCCGGCGCTGCCTCAACAACCGCGGGCTGCTGCTGGAGGGGCTCGGCCGGTACGCCGAGTCCGAGGACGCGCTGCGGCAGAGCCTGGAGTACTCCCGGCAACTGGGCGACGCGCACGGCGAGGCCGTCACCTACAGCCATCTCAGCAACCTGTACGAGCACACGGATCCCCGTGCCGCCATCGAGCAGCACCGGCGCTCGCTCGCGATCGGCGTCGAGATCGGCGCCGTGATCGTGCAGCACTCGGCGCACTGCAACATCGGGTACGCCCACCTCACGCTCGGTGAACCGGCCGCCGCCGCCGAGCACTTCGAGGAGAGCCTGCGCATCCTCGGCGGCCACGGCGACTGGCACGGCGAGTCCCAGACGCGGCTCGGACTGGTCCGGGCCCTGCGGCTCCTCGGCCGCACCGAGCGCGCCGGTCGGGAGTGCGTGGAGCTGCTGCGCCGCGCCGACGCCCGCGCCGATCGCTACACCGGCGGTCTCGTGCGCCACCAGTACGGTCTGCTGCTGCGTGATCAGGGGCGGCCCGAGGACGCGTACGAGGAGTGGCGTTCCGCTCTCGCCGCCCTGGACGGGACGGACGAGCGGGCGGTGGTCGCGGAGCTGCGGGAGCTGATCTCCGACCGGCCGGCGTGCCCCGGCACCTGACCCGGCCGCCCGCACGGCGGGACGGGCCCCGGCGGCGCGGGTCATTTCGCGTCCGCGTAGCACTCGACCACCGCCGTGGTGAACGGGAACCGCACCGGTGTCTCGCCGAAGGTGAGCCGCGCGGCCAGCTCCGCCGCCTCCCGGATCGCCGCCACGACCGTCTCGGCCTCCTCCAGCGGACAGTGCACGATCACCTCGTCGTGCTGGAAGAACACCAGCTCGGCAGCGAGGTCCGCACAGGTCCGGCGCAGCGCGGCGAGCAGCAGCAGGGTCCAGTCGGCGGCGCTGCCCTGGACGACGAAGTTACGGGCGAACCGGCCGCGGGCGCGGGCGTTGGTCGAGGCGTAGCCGGGCACCCACTCCTGGCCGCCGGTACCGGTCTCGGCCGGATCGTCCTGGGGGATGCCCGCTTCGTCCGCCGCGTCCGCGGTCCCGGCGGCCGGTGGGCAGGTCCGGCCCAGCCACGTCCGCACCAGCCGGCCCTCCTCGCCCGCGCGGGCCGCGTCGTCGACGTAGGCGACCGCCTTGGGGAAGCGGCGTCTGAGGGCGGCGAGGTTCTTGAGGCCGTCGCCGGAGGTCTGGCCGTAGATAGCGCCGAGCACGGCGAGCTTGGCCTGGGCGCGGTCGCCGGAGAAGGCGCGGTCCGAGACGGACTGGTACAGGTCGGTCTCGCGGCCGGCCACCTCCATCAGGCCCGGGTCGCGCGAGATCGCCGCCAGGACGCGGGGCTCCATCTGGTCGGCGTCCGCGACCACGAGTCGCCAGCCCGGGTCGGCGACGACGGCACGCCGGATGATCTTGGGGATCTGGAGTCCGCCGCCGCCGTTGGTGACCCAGCGGCCGGTGACGGTGCCGCCCGCGAGGAACTCCGGTCGGAAGCGGCCGTCCCGCACCCAGTCCTGGAGCCAGGACCAGCCGTGGGCGACCCAGACGCGGTACAGCTTCTTGTACTCCACCAGCGGTTTCACCGCCGGGTGGTCGACGGACTCGATCTCCCAGCGGCGGGTGGAGGCGACCTTGATCCCGGCCTGCGCGAAGGCCTTGATCACATCGGCGGGCAGATCGGGGCGCACCCGGCGGCCGAAGGCGGCGGAGACCTCGTCGGCCAGCTCGGCCAGCCGGCGGGGCTCGCCACCGCCCGCGTACCGCTCGCCGAGCAGTTCGTGCAGGACCTCTCGGTGCACCTGGGCGCTCCAGGGCACCCCCGAACGGTTCATCTCGGCGGCCACGAGCATGCCCGCCGACTCGGCGGCCGTCAGAAGGCGCATCCGGTCGGGGTGCGCGGTCCGCTCGTGCCGGCGCTGCTGCTCGGCGTACACGGCGAGGAGTTCTCCGAGCGGCAGCCGGACGCTCTGCGGTTCGAACAACGGGGACTGCGCGCCCGGTTCGGCGGCACGCTGGGGCGGATCGGGCGGTACCGGGCCGCCGCGCAGACGGGCCAGGGCCGCGGCGGCCGAGCGGGGTTCGCCGTACCTCCCCTCGTGGCCGAGGAGGAGGGTCTCGGCGTCCTCCACGTCGTAGCACCGCTCCACCCGTACTCCGGCGGCGAGCAGGGGCGGATAGGCCTCGGCGGTGGACCGCCACACCCACCGCGTGACGTCCGGCCGGGCACGCACGGCCGCCACCAGGTCCGGCTCCCGCAGCACCGGTCCGGCGGGCAGCCCGTCCGGACCGAGGGGGGCGAGCTCCACGCCGCCGTCCTCGGCCGGAGCGAGCGCCCAGCGATCGGTCATGTCTGCGAGTGTCGCAGCCGGGTCTGACAACGCCGGGCCGACCGGACCGGAGGCGGGCGCCGGCCCGGCGAGGACCGCGGGACCACCGACGCGCACCGCCTGGGAGGAGGGCGCGGGACCGGAGGCGGCGGGCGCCCGGTGGCGGGTGCGGGCCGGTGACGCCCCCCGAGGGAGCCGTCCGGCGCTACTCCCCTTCCGCGTCCGCCTTCCGCTCGCTCACCAGGGCCGCGAGCTTCTCGGTGACGTACTCCTCGGCGGCCGGCTTGGTGATGCCGAGGCCGGAGAGGACGCCCTCGCCGTTCTCGAATTCCAGGAGGGCCAGCAGGAGGTGTTCGGTGCCGACGTAGTTGTGGCCCAGGCGGAGGGCCTCGCGGAAGGTGAGCTCCAGGACCTTTTTGGAGTCCGAGGCGTACGGGACCAGCTCCGGGGCCTCGTCGGCGGCCGGAGGGAGCACCGCCGTGGCCGCCTCGCGGACGGCGTCCAGGGAGACGCCCTGCGCGGTCACGGCCAGCGCGCCCAGCCCTTCCGGCTCGGCGAGCAGGCCGAGAATCAGATGCGCGGGCAGACCCTCGGCGTTGCGCGCGGTCCTGGCCGCGTTGTGCGACTCCAGGACCACCTTCCGCGCGCGTGGGGTGTACCGGCTGAAGCCCTGGCTGGGGTCCAGATCGGCGGACTCCCTCGGTACGAAGCGCTTCTGCGCGGCCTGCCGGGTGACACCCATGCTCCTGCCGATGTCGGTCCAGGAGGCGCCCGAACGCCGGGCCTGGTCGACGAAGTGGCCGATCAGGTGATCGGCCACGTCGCCCAGGTGCTCCCCGGCGAGGACCGCGTCCTGGAGCTGGTCGAGGGGCTGGTCGTGGACCTTCTTGATGGCCGCGATCAGGTCGTCGAGACGGATGGATGACGTGATGTTCGGGTTCGTCGCCATGCGTCAACCGTAGGTTGACGGTCCAGAGGTGTCAACCGCGGGTTGACGATGGGTGGTACGGGGGACGGAACCGGGCGGCCGGGAGCCCATGACACGATCGGCACGTGGAGAGGACCAGCACCGTCGACCGCGCTTTCGAGGCCGCCCTGTACGCGCGTACCGACGACCACGCAGCGATCGACACGGGCGCGTCACTGCTCGCCGCCGACCCTGCGGCGGACCCCGAGCTGCGGCGGCGCGGGGTGGAGTTCGTCGCGTCGGCATGGCGGCGCGGCTGGCAGCCCGCCGACGTCGTACGGATCGTGGGCCGCGAACTGGACGACGTACACGCGCGTCTGGTGTCGGAACTGATCACCGAGCAGGTGCCGCACGACCGTCCGCGCGGACCCCGTTGGGCCGCCCAGCTGGCCGCGCTGACCGACCCGGAGGCCCGGGGCGCCGACGCGGCCGCGCCATCGCGCCCGGACCGCTTCACGTTCGCCACCGTCGTCCTGGAGCTGTACCGGCTGCTGCTCCGGCTGCCCGCGCTGGAGGTGCTCGACGAGCCTCGGCGGGCCAGGCCCGAGTCGCGCATGCTGACCCGGATCCGCGCCCTGCTCGCCAAGGCCGAGGCCACCGGCTACCCGGACGAGGCGGAGGCGCTCAGCGCCAAGGCGCAGGAGCTGATGGCGCGGCACAGCATCGACGAGGCGCTGCTCGCCGCGGGCGCGCCGGCCACCGAGGGGCCCGGCGCGTGCCGCATCGGTGTCGACCCGCCGTACGAGCAGGCCAAGGCCGTCCTGCTGGACGCGGTCGCGGCGGCCAACCACTGCCGCGCGGTGTGGAACGAACCGTTCGGCTTCTCCACCGTCGTCGGCTTCGAGCCGGACCTGGAGGTCGTCGAACTCCTCTACACCTCGCTGCTCGTGCAGGCCACCACGGCGATGACGAAGGCGGAGGCCGCGCAGCGGGCGGGCGGCCGCCGACGTACGAAGACGTTCCGGCAGTCGTTCCTGGCCGCCTACTCCCACCGCATCGGAACCCGCCTCGCGGCCGCCGCAGAGACCCAGGTGACCGACGATCTGCTTCCGGTCCTCGCCTCCCGCGAGGTCGCGGTCACCGACCGCACGGAGAGTCTGTTCCCGGAGACGACCACCACGCGCGTGCGCGGCGTCAGCGACGCGGCGGGCTGGACGGAGGGGGCGCGCGCCGCGGACCGCGCCGAGGTCCGCTCGCGCCACCGCCTGGCCTGAGGCGCCCGCTCGCCTCAGGCGTCACCCGCGCGCGTGAGCCACCGGCCGCGTGCCTCGGTCACCGCCAGCGCGCCCCGCAGTCGCCGCTCGCTCAGTCACCCGCCTGCTGGAAGGGGCTGACCGAGGCGTCCGGCGTGTCCTCGCCGGTGAGGGCGACAGGCCCGTAGGTCCAGTCGAACGACTCGCTCTCCGACGCGCCGGGCAGGCCGATCGTCACGGACTTCGCGTCGATGGCGTCGGCGCCGCCCGCCTCGCCGCGTACGTAGGTGATCGTGAAGGACGCGGCCGTGTCCTTCGCCAGCGTCAGGGGCTGCGCCCGGGCGGCCTCGTCCGACGGCACGGTCACGGAGGTGTCGCCGGCGGCCAGGCCGACCGCGGGGAAGCCCTTCAGGGTGCACCCGGCGCCCTGGTTGGTGAGCGTGACGGGGATGTTGCCCGTGTCGCCCGCGACGGGCGCGGCGTTGGCCGGACCGATCTCGACGGCGACGTTCTCGCTCGCGCAGGCGGACGTGTCACCGCCACGGTCCTGACCGGCGCCGGTGCCGGCCCCGTCGTCGTCAGCGCCGCCGCCGCAGGAGGTCAGAAGCAGGGCGGCGGCCAGGACGGTGCCGGCGGTGAGTGGAAAGGCGCGCATGAGTGGATCCCCTGGAGTAGTGCTGGAGCGGCAGCGCTGGGTAGGCGCTGGAGCAGTGGTCGTGCCGCGGTCGTGGCGGCGCCGGGGTCGTGCGGTTGCACCGGCCGTGACGGCGCGGGAGCGTGCCGTGCCCCGGCCTTGACGAGGCCGGGGTCGTGCGCTGCCGCCGCGGTCGTGGCGGTGCCCTCCGATCATCTCGCACGCTTCGGCCGCACCTGGACCATCCGGTACGCGCGCACCAAGCCCTGACCGGCGCCCGCACCAGGCCCTGACCTCGCCTGCACCCCGGGCCTCACCTAAGCCCGCTTCCTCACGTAATCCGAGAACGAACCGGAATCCACCGGCCGAAACGCGCCGGACGCCACATCCCGCTGAAGCGCGCCCGGCGTCACGTCACGTTCCGCCCCGTCACGACTCGG
This sequence comes from Streptomyces cadmiisoli, assembly GCF_003261055.1. Lineage (NCBI taxonomy): Bacteria > Bacillati > Actinomycetota > Actinomycetes > Kitasatosporales > Streptomycetaceae > Streptomyces > Streptomyces cadmiisoli. Next base: position 4,263,029 of record NZ_CP030073.1, on the reverse strand, counting down.
TCAGGACCCCAACCCCGCCGACGGCAGACCCGACGGCAGCCTGCCGCCCTCCGCCTTGGTGTAGATCTCCTCGCCGAGGCCGCCGTCCCAGGTGACCTTGAGGGTCTTCGCGTCGACGGAGACGACCCGCCCCGTGCCGCGCTCGTCCTTGCCGTCGCCGCAGACGAGTCGGATCGTCGGTGTTCCCGACGCCTCGCCCACGCGCCCGCTGCACACGGTCCCGCCGGTGGCGAACAGCCCGGCGTCGGTGCCGGTGACGACCAGCGCCACCGCCTGCCCGTCGCTCGTGGCGAGCCAACTGCCCTCCAGGTCACCGGCCGTCGGCGACGAACCGCCGCCCCCGGTGCCACCGCCGGTCCCGGCCGACGACGCGCTGGGGCGGGGACTGGGCGCGGAGTCGTCCGTACCGCCGTCCCCGTCGCTGCATGCCGTCAGCACGAGCAGGCCCGTCAGGGCCGCCGCCGCGGCCGCGAACCGCACCCGTGGGCGAGCCGGCACGCGCGCGTAGGTCGCCGAATTCACTGCATGCCCCCAGGGGTGAGTGGGTCCGCCGTACGATCGCAGCAAGCTACCAGCCCGTAACGGGATCGGTCCCTATCAGGACGACTTGCGCACGCCCGGCAGGAACCCGGCGTGCGCCTGCTCCCGCAGACCCACCCGGGACAGTCCGAAGGCCCGGAAGTAGCCGCGCGGACGGCCGTCCGCCTGGTCCCGGTTGCGCACGCGCGTGGCGGAGGCGTCCCGCGGCTGCCTGCGCAACTCGCGCTGCGCGGCGAGCCGTTCGGCCGGCGTCGAGGACGGGCGCCGGAGGATCTCCTTCAGTTCGGCGCGGCGCGCTGCGTACCGCGCGACCGTCTCCTGGCGCCGCTCGTTCTTGGCGATCTTGCTCTTCTTCGCCATCAGACCCTCACTCCCCGGGCGCGGATACGGGCGACGGCCGCCTCGACACCGATCGCGTCGACCGTCTTGATCCCCTTGGCGCTCAGCCGCAGGCGCACGTACCGGCCCTCGCTCGGCAGCCAGTAGCGCTTGGTCTGGATGTTGGGGTCGAAGCGGCGTGAGGTGCGCCGGTGGGAGTGGGAGATGCGGTTGCCGAAACCCGGGCGGGTGCCGGTCAGCATGCAATGGGCGGACATGGGGTGACGTACCTCTCGGGGCAGGTTGTGTAAATGGAATTCATTTTCAGTAAGATAGCAGCATGGCACGCAACGAACTCCGCCCGGTCGTCAAGCTCCGGTCCCTGGCCGGCACGGGCTACACGTACGTCACCCGCAAGAACCGCCGCAACGACCCCGACCGCATGACCCTGCGCAAGTACGACCCGGTCGCCGGCCGGCACGTCGACTTCCGAGAGGAGCGCTGACCACCGCCATGCGCAAGGGAATCCACCCGGACTACGGCCCGGTCGTCTTCCGCGACCGCGCCGCGGGCCACGCCTTCCTGACCCGCTCGACCATGACGAGCGGGAGGACGATCGAGTGGGAGGACGGCCGCACCCACCCGGTCGTCGACGTCGAGATCTCGAACGTCAGCCACCCCTTCTGCACGGGTACCGCCCGGGTTCTCGACACCGCCGGACGCGTCGAGCGATTCGAGCGCCGGTACGGGAAGCAGGGCTAGTCCATGCCCGAGCTCCCCGTCGTGCTCGTCGGCGGGCTGCACGCCGACGCCCGCAGGGCGGCCGTGCGGCGGCTGCTGACCGAGGTCCCCGGCAGTGTCGTGCTCCATCACGACCTGGCGACCGCGCCGGCCGGCACGGTCGTCCGGACCGTTCGCGACGCCACCGGAGTCCGTGACGTCGGCGAGGCGCCCCTGGTCAACGACTGCGCGTGCTGCGCGCTGCGCGAGGACCTGGTGCCCGAGCTGCGGCGGCTCGCGGACCGCGGCGGCACCCCGCTCGCGGTCGTCGAGCTGTGGGACTCCGTCGAGCCGAAGGCGATGGCGGAGGTGGTCACGGCCGGCGGGCTGACGGTGACCGGTGTGATCACCGCTGTCGACCCGGCGCTGCTGCTGCCGTGTCTGGCCGACGGCGACGACCTCGCCGAACGCGGCCTCGCCGCGGCCGCCACCGATCAGCGCACCGTCGCCGACACCTTCGCGCGGCAGTTGGAGTACGCGCCCGTGCTCGCCGTCCTGGACTCCCCGGAGGCCGACGACGAGGACCACGCGCTGCTCGACCAACTGCACCCGACCGCCCGTCGGGTCACGATCGATCCCGGTGATCCCGGTGATCCCGGTGATCCCGGTGATCACGGCGCGGGGCCGCCGCGGCCCACGCTGGCGCAGGCGGCGCTCGCCGGTTTCGACGTCGAGGCCGCCGCCGCGGCCCAGCACCCGGCGTGCGCCAGGCTGCCCGCAGAGGCGGACGCGCACGGCGTGGCCACGCTCGTCTGGCACCGCCGCCGCCCCTTCCACCCGGAGCGGCTCTACGCGGCGCTGGAGGACCTGACCTGTGCCGCCGCCCGCAGCCGGGGCCGCTTCTGGTTGGCCGACCGGCCGGACGCGCTGCTGCACTGGGACGCGGCCGGCGGCGCCCTGTGTGTGGAGAGCGCCGGTCCGTGGCTGTCCTCGCTGCCCGACGCGGCCTGGGAAATGGTGCCGCCGGTGCGCCGTGCCGCCGCGGCCCTCGACTGGCACCCCGAGCACGGCGACCGCTGCCAGCACCTCGTCTTCACCTCGCCCGGCCTCGACCGCGACGGGCTGGAACGGCTGCTGGAGTCCTGTCTGCTGACCGATGCCGAGTACGCCGCCGGGCCGGACGCCTGGCAGCGGCTGCCCTCCGCCTTCGACACCTTCCTGGAGGTCTGATCCCCGATGCCCCGCAAGCCCGACCGCAAGCCCGCCAGGAACCGGCCCAACCCGCTGGACCAGGCCGGGATCGCCTACATCGACTACAAGGACACCGACCTGCTCCGGAAGTTCGTCTCCGACCGGGGCAAGATCCGCAGCCGTCGCGTCACGCGCGTGTCGGCCCAGCAGCAGCGACTGCTGGCCCGCGCGATCAGGAACGCCCGGGAGATGGCGCTGCTGCCGTACTCCAGCCGCTGAGCCATCCCCGGTCCCAGCCGCTGAGCACATCCCCGGTCCCAGCCGCTGAGCACATCCCCGGTCCCAGCCGCTGGGCGTCCACACGGCCGGGCGGGTAGGAGATTCCCTGCGTTCGCCGCGCGGGGAATCTCCCACGTGACGGGGGTCGCGGCCCGTCCGAGCCCTGGAAGCCGGCCACTTCGGCATGCGGCGCCAGAGGCTCTCGGGACGCCGACTTCGGCATGCGGCGCACGGGCCTCTCGGAACACCGCACCCGGATCCTGGAACAGGAAGGGCGCGCCACGCGTCTGTTCCTAATACACGAGGGGTTCGATCCGGCGCGGCCACGGCGCGGAAGATCATGGACGAGGGCCGGCGGTCGCATGGCATGCGATCCCGGGGGCAGGCGTTGGAACGGCTTCGGTGATGTGGTCGTCAGAGCTGTAACCACAGGAACACCCCCCGTGCACGTGCATCTGCTCAAGCATCTGCACATGAACAGGGTTATGATCCGGCACAGTTGACCACTGCATCCATGGCCACACCAGCCAGTGCACCACCGGGGAGCGACCTGTGGATCACGACGTGTACGACGGTGACGTGTACGACGGTGACGTGTACGACGGTGACGGGCGCCGAGGAGCCGCGGCGCCCGGCGTGTACAACGGCATGGCCGCCACACAGCTGAACGGGGTGGCCTGGCAGAAGAGTCGGCACAGCAACTCGCAGGGTTCCTGCGTGGAGTTCGCCCGGCTGCCGGGCGGGCGGGTGGCCGTGCGCAACTCGAACTTCCCGGACGGGCCCGCCCTCGTCTACACGCGAGCGGAGATCGAGGCGATGCTTCTCGGGATCAAGGACGGGGAGTTCGACCACCTGATCGCGGGGTGAGGTGCCGTATTCCGGGATAACTCGGACGCATCGTGTCCAAGTACCGCGTAACGCGCGTAGAACCGCGGCACCAGGAAGTGCCGCGGTTCGTCACGCGTCGCGCGGGAGGCGGAACAGCGCCCAGACGACCTTGCCGCTGAGCGTGCCCGCGAGCGGGTGCCAGCCCCAGCTGTCGCAGAAGGAGTCGACGAGGAACAGTCCGCGCCCGGACTCCGCGGAGAAGTCGTCCGCCTCGCGCGTGACCGGACTGTCGTTGCTGGGGTCGCGCACCGCGCACACCAGTCGCTCGGTCCACCGCATCAGGTGCAGCCGCACGGGTGGCTCCTCGGGCACGCGAGGGCCGGCGGTCGGCACGGCGTGCCGCAGCGCGTTGGTGACGAGTTCGGAGACCACCAGGCAGATGTCGTCGAAACGGTCGCCGACGTCCCACTGGTCGAGCGTTCGCCGGGTGAACTGCCGTGCCTCGCGCACCGCTTCGTAGCGGGCGGGCAGAGCGCAGGAGGCGGCGCTGGACACTGCCGCGGGATCAAGCGGCGGAAGGCCCTGCCGTAACGGCTCGAGCATGGTCGATCCATTCGTCCCCATGCGAGGCACTCCCGGGAATTCGCGGTCGTTGCGATGCAGCGGTGGCGCGGGACCATGGTTTCGGATGCGTACAGCAGATGCAAGGGCAGATGCACGTGCACGTGACCGAATTAGACCCTCCCGTACCACTTGGTGGTCATTTTTTCCGCCGTCTTCATACGCCCCTTTGTCGCCACCCTGCCCACTCGTTCGCCGAACGATCGCCGGAATCTTTGGCTTCTTTCCGTCTGTGTAATCGGACGAGTACTGCTCGGAGTGTTTTAGTGGCAGACTGCGGGCCCTGAAGACGGTTGGGGAGGCTGGAACGTGAGCGCGGGAGAGCCCGGATCGGTGGTGCGGCGCATGCTGCTCGGCTCGCAACTCAGGCGACTGCGAGAGGCGCGCGGCATCACGCGCGAGGCGGCGGGTTACCACATCCGCGCCTCCGAGTCGAAGATCAGCCGGATGGAGCTGGGCCGGGTGAGCTTCAAGACGAGGGACGTCGAGGACCTGCTGACGCTGTACGGGATCATGGACGAGACGGAGCGCACCTCGCTGGTCTCGCTGGCCCGGGAGGCCAACGTCGCGGGCTGGTGGCACAGTTACTCGGACGTCCTGCCGAGCTGGTTCCCCACCTATGTGGGCCTGGAGGGCGCGGCCTCGCTGATCCGCGCGTACGAGGTGCAGTTCGTGCACGGACTGCTGCAGACCGAGGCGTACGCGCGTGCGGTGGTGCGGCGCGGTATGCAGGGCGCGAGCGAGGCGGACGTCGAGAAGCGCGTGGCACTGCGCCTGGAGCGGCAGAAGCACCTCGTCTCCGAGAGCGCCCCCGACTTCCACATCGTCCTGGACGAGGCCGCCCTGCGCCGCCCCTACGGCGACCGCGAGGTGATGCGCGGACAGCTCCAGCACCTCATCGAGTTCTCCGAGCGGCCGAACGTACGGCTTCAGATCATGCCGTTCAGCTTCGGCGGCCACGCGGGCGAGTCCGGCGCCTTCACGATCCTCAGCTTCCCGGAGTCCGATCTGTCGGACGTCGTCTATCTGGAGCAGCTCACCAGCGCCCTGTACCTCGACAAGGCCGAGGACGTCGCCCAGTACGAGAAGGCGCTCAAGGAGTTGCAGCGGGACAGCCCCGGTCCGGCGGAGAGCCGGGATCTTCTCCGAGGTCTCCTACAACTGTCGTAATACGACAGTACGATGACGTGAGATCAGATCACGAGTCGATCAGGTGTCCGTGCCGGCCGTACCGTTCCGGGCCGCCTTCGACTGCTCCTGCGGCAGGGAATTGAGGGATCACATGTCGTCCTACTTCACTGACCTGGCACAGCAGTACATCGACGGCGAGTGGCGTCCGGGCACCGGTTCCTGGGACATCATCGACTTCAACCCGTACGACGGCGAGAAGCTGGCCGCGATCACCATAGCCACGGTCGACGAGATCGATCAGGCCTACCGCGCCGCCGCCCGTGCCCAGAAGGAGTGGGCCGCGGCAGGTCCCTTCGCCCGCCGCGCCGTGCTGGAGAAGGTGCTGCGCCTGGTCGAGGAGCGTGAGCAGGAGCTCACCGAGCTGATCATCGCGGAACTCGGCGGCACCCATCTGAAGGCCGCCTTCGAGCTGCACCTCGCCAAGGAGTTCCTGCGGGAGGCCGTCGCGCTGACGCTGCGCGCCGAGGACCGCATCCTGGCGTCCCCGATCCCCGGCAAGGAGAACCGCGTCTACCGCGTCCCGGTCGGTGTCGTCGGTGTCATCAGCCCCTTCAACTTCCCCTTCCTGCTGTCGCTGAAGTCGGCCGCCCCGGCCCTGGCCCTGGGCAACGCCGTGGTCCTCAAGCCGCACCAGGACACCCCCGTCGCCGGCGGCTCAGCGATCGCGAAGCTGTTCGAGGACGCGGGTCTGCCGGCCGGTGTGCTCAACGTCGTCATCACGGACATCGCGGAGATCGGCGACGCGTTCCTGGAGCACCCCGTCCCCAAGGTCATCTCCTTCACCGGCTCGGACAAGATCGGCCGCCACGTGGCCACGATCTGCGCCCAGCAGTTCAAGCGGACGGTGCTGGAACTGGGCGGCAACAGCGCCCTGGTGGTCCTCGACGACGCCGACATCGACTACGCCGTCGACGCGGCCGTCTTCAGCCGGTACGTCCACCAGGGCCAGGTCTGCATGGCGGCCAATCGTGTACTGGTGGACCGTTCGGTGGCCGACGAGTTCACCGAGAAGTTCGTCGCCAAGGTGCGGTCCCTCAAGGCGGGCGACCCGCGCGACCCGCGGACACTCATCGGCCCGGTGATCAACTCCTCGCAGGCCGAGGCCATCTCCGGCACCGTCGACCAGGCGCTGGCGCAGGGTGCCACGGCCCTGCTGCGCGGCAGGACCACCGGCAACCTGGTCGAGCCGTCGGTGCTCACGGGCGTACCCGCCGACTCCGACCTGCTGCGCCAGGAGGTCTTCGGCCCGGTCGCCTTCCTCATCCCGTTCGACGGCGAGGAAGAGGCCGTACGCCTGGTCAACGACACTCCCTACGGGCTCAGCGGCGCCGTCCACACGGGTGACGTCGGGCGCGGCGTCCGCTTCGCCCAGCGCGTCGACACCGGCATGTTCCACGTCAACGACGGCACCGTCCACGACGAGCCGGTCGTCCCCTTCGGCGGTGAGAAGAACTCGGGTGTGGGCCGGCTGAACGGCGAGACGACGCTGGACGCCTTCACCACGCTCAAGTGGATCTCGGTGCAGCACGGGCGGAGCGAGTTCCCCTTCTGAGGCCGAGGGCCGGGTGATCCTTCGGTGGGGACACAGGCCCTTGCGGACAGAACCTGACCGCAAGGGACCGTAGCGTCATCGGTGTCAGGCAAGCGGACCCGATGAAAGGCGGCCGGACATGGTCACGCACGTGCGACCCGAGGCGCAGGGCGACGAACGCGGAGCGCTGCTCTCCTTCCTGGCGGAACAGCGTGGCGGCATCCGGCGGGCCCTGCTCGGGCTGACCGAGGAGCAGGCCGCGTCCCGGCCCAGCGCCAGCGAACTGTCCCTGGCCGGGCTGCTGAAGCACGTCGCCGAGGTCGAGCAGGGTTGGATCGCGCGGGCCAGGCGCGAGGCGCCCGCGGTCGAGCGGAACGCGTCGAACTGGCACGAGTGCTTCGTCCTGGTCGACGGCGAGACCGTAGACGACCGACTGGCGTACTGGGAGAAGGTCGCCGACGAGACGGAGGCGTTCATCCGTTCGGTGCCCAGCCTCGACGACACCTTCCCGCTCCCGGACGAGCCCTGGTTCCCGGCGGAGTCGGTGTCGATGCGGTGGCTGGTGCTCCATCTGATCCGCGAGACCGCCCGGCACGCCGGCCATGCCGACATCATCCGCGAGTCGCTGGACGGCAGGACGGCCTTCGAACTGGTTGCCCTCGCGGAAAACTGAGGTCATAACCTGGACGGCATGTCAGCGATCCGTCTTCTCGTGCTGGGCGCCGTCCGCCAGCACGGGCGGGCCCACGGCTATCAGGTGCGCAACGACCTGGAGTACTGGGGCGCGCACGAGTGGTCCAACGCCAAACCGGGCTCGATCTACCACGCGCTCAAACAGATGGCCAAGCAAGGCCTGCTGCACGCGCACGAGATCGCCCCGTCCACCGCGGGCGGGCCCCCGCGCACCGAGTACGAGATCACCGACCGTGGCACCGAGGAGTTCTTCCGGCTGCTGCGTGAGGCGCTGACCTCGTACGACCAGAAGATGGACGTGAAGTCGGCGGCCATCGGCTTCATCGTCGACCTGCCCAGGCCGGAAGCGGTCGCGCTGCTGAAGGAGCGGATCCGGCGGATCGAGGAGTGGCGCGGGGCCGTCACCGAGCACTACGTGCCCGAGGAGGGTCCCGGGCAGTACGGCCACATCGGCGAGATCATGAACTTCTGGCTCCGTACGGCGGACGCCGAGTCCGAGTGGACCCTCGGGCTGATCGGCCGCATCGAGGGCGGCTCCTACACCTTCGCCGGGGAGGGCGCGCCCTTCGTCGGCGTCCTGGAGGAGGGTCAGGAGAACCCCTACGCGACGGGGGAGCGGCATCCCGGGGACAGTCGCTAATCAAGTTTGACTACGAGTGGAGCGGGTATTACCCTCTGCCGGGTAGTCAAGTTTGACTAGCGAGGGAGTTCCATTGGCCGACACGGCGATCACCGTCGAAGGGGCACACAAGAAGTACGGCGACAAACCCGCGCTCGACGGGCTCGACCTCACGGTCGCGCGCGGCGCGGTGCACGGAGTGCTCGGCCCGAACGGCGCGGGCAAGACGACCCTGGTCCGCATTCTGTCCACGCTGCTGCGTCCCGACGCGGGCCACGTCCGGGTCGCCGGCCACGACGTCGTACGGGAGGCCTACGAGGTACGGCTGCGCATCGGTCTGCTCGGCCAGCACGCCGCCGTCGACGAGGAGCTGAGCGGCTGGCAGAACCTGGAGATGTTCGGCCGCCTGTACCACCTGGGGACCCGCCACGCGCGTGTGCGGGCCGGCGAGCTGCTGGAGCGGTTCGGGCTCGCGGACACCGGCCGCAAGGCGGTCAAGCAGTACAGCGGCGGGATGCGGCGCCGCCTCGACCTCGCCGCCTCACTGATCACCGAACCGGAGGTGCTATTCCTGGACGAACCGACGACCGGCCTCGATCCGCGCGGCCGGACCGAGGTGTGGAACTCCGTCCGCACCCTGGTCGGCCTCGGGACGACGGTCCTGCTCACCACCCAGTACCTGGAGGAGGCCGACCAACTCGCCGACCGCATCTCGGTGGTCGACCGGGGCCGGGTCGTCGCCGACGGCACGGCCGACGACCTGAAGGCGCTGACCGGCGGCGACCGCATCGACGTCGTCCTGCGCGACGCCGGCCACCTGGGCGCCGCCGTGGCCGTGCTCCCGGTCGCCAAGGACGACATCACCGTCGACACCGACCGGCGGCTGCTCAGCGCGCCGGTCACCGACCGGATGGCGGCGCTCTCCGGCGTCGTACGAGCCCTGGAGGAGGCCGGCATCGACGCGGAGGACATCGCCCTGCGCCGGCCCACGCTGGACGAGGTGTTCCTGCACCTCACCGCGGACCGTGCGAAGGAGGCCGCATGAGCACGTACGCACTGACCGACTCCTGGACCATGACCCGCCGCGAACTCGCCCACTGGGCGCGCCAACCGGTCCAGGTCGCCGTCAACCTGGTGTTCCCCGTGATGCTGATGCTGATGTTCGGCTACCTGGTCGGCGGGGGTCGCGGCGTCGCCGGCGACTACGTCGACTACCTGGTCCCCGGCATGCTCGCGCTCACCATGGCCTTCGGCCTGGAGGGCACGATGATCGCCGTCACCCAGGACCTGAACAAGGGCGTGATCGACCGCTTCCGGTCGATGCCCATGGCCAACGGCGCCATCCTGGTGGGCCGTTCGGTGGCCGACATGCTCCAGTCGGCGCTGGCGCTGGCCGTTCTCGTGATGGTCGGCCTCGCACTCGGCTGGCGCGCGCACGGCGGAATAGCGGCCTTCCTGGGCGCCATCGGTCTGCTGCTGCTGTTCCGCTTCGCCATGCTGTGGATCGGCATCCAGCTGGCTCTCGTGGCCGGGAAGCCGGAGCTGGTGCAGGCCGTGCAGATCCTGGTCTGGCCGGTCGGCTTCCTCTCCAACGCCTTCGCCACCCCCGAGGCCATGCCGGGCTGGCTCGGCACGGTCGTCCAGTGGAACCCGATGTCGCAGACGGCGACGGCCGTGCGTGACCTGTTCGGCAACCAGGGCGGGGAGACGGGCCACATCTGGCCCGCGGTCGTCTGGCCGCTCGTCCTGCTCGCGGTGTTCTTCCCGCTGGCCCTGCGCCGGTTCGCGCGACTGAGCAAGTAGGGCGGCGCGGAAAAATCCGCCGGGAGTGGAACCCCGGGCCGGTCCGCGGTGTACCAGAAGCAGAAAAACGGTCACCGCGGATCGGAGGGTGCATGGCTGATAGGGGCAAGAGCAGAGGGGCTACGAGTGGAAGGGCCGCGAGCAGAAGGGCTATGGCCGACGCCGTCCGTGACGGAGGGGGTGAGACCGGAAGGGCGGTGACCGGCGGGAGGGTGATCACTGGGTCCGTGATCGCGGGGTTCATGGATGTGTGTCGGCGGGGGCCGCTGGGGCGGGAGCGACTGGGGCAGTGGCTGGTGGGGCGGAGGCCGCCGGGTCGGGGGCCGCTGGTGGGAGCGTTGATGGTTTGCCTCTGTCTGTTCGCTCTGGCCGCGTGCGGCGCCGGTCCATGGGGCGCGGACGACGGAAGTGCGGACGACAGAAGTGCGGACGACAGAGGCACGGACGACAGAGGCGCGGCGGCATCAACGGGCGGGAGCGCGCCCGCACCCGCGCCCGCCCCGTCGGGCTCCGGCTTCCGCGCTCCGCCGGCCATTCCGTCGGCGACCGATCTGCCGGGCGCGTCCTTCGACGTCGCGTTCGCCGCGGACGGCAGCGGCTTCACCCTCCGCGCCGACTGCGGTGAGGACCGCTGCCGTCAGTACGTCGCCGTGCTGGAGGCGGGCGCCGGCCTCTGGCGCCTCGCCGAATCCCCCCTGCCCGACGTCACCGGTGACCGGGGCCTCACCGTCGGGATCACGGTGCTCGGTCCGGGGCGCGCCCTGATCACCGATGGCTCCGAGCGGGCCGATGTGCCCGGCCGCACCTGGTTCACCCATGACAACGGCGAGACGTGGAAGGCCGGCACCACCGAGCCCACGGGCAGTACGGCGACGGTGCCCGAGGGCGCCTTGCTCGTCACCGAATGCCTGGACCTGGCGCCGGACGGCAACGAGTGCGCCCGCAACAGACTGCTCGTGGTGATGCCGGACAGCGGAGAGCACCGGGTCCTGGCCCGTCAGCCGCCGCTGAAGGGACCCCTGGCGCCCTCCGGCGACATAGCGGCGAACGCGCTGTTCGCGACCGGTCTGGACCCGGGGTCCGGCCTGCCCGCGCTGGCCCTCAGCAAGGACCGGGGCCGCACCTGGCACCTCACCCCCCTGGCCGGTGTCGCCGAGCAGGGGTGGAGCATCCGCGTGTCCGGGGGCGGGGGCGCGCTGTACGCGGTCCAGCCGGGCCAACTGCCCGATGAGGAGGGAGTGAAGAACGGTCTGCGGACCATCCACGTCAGTACGGACGGCGGCGCCACCTGGACCCGGACCTGGCGCTACCGGCCCGGAGCCGAGCCCCTCTCCATCACAGGCGACCTGCTGGCTGCCGACGACGGCAGTGTCCTGGTCCACGGCGAGACGGGCGCGTGGCGCAGCACCGACCGGGCGCGGACCTTTCGGCCCGGGAGCGCCGCGCGCGGACCCGCGGGCTCGGTCCGTACGACCCCGATCGGCTGGCTGTGGACCGGCAGCTTCGGCGACGGCACCTGCCGGATATCCGCGGACGGCATCACCTGGCACCCGTTCGACCTCGGCGAGGATTGACACCGGGACCTCGGCCGGTCGGGGCCCGTCCGGGACCCAGGACTTGCACCTCACGCGGCGTGAGGGCGGACGGTGGTGGGCGTACCGAGAAGGGAGCGGAAGTGAGCTACTCCGTGGGACAGGTCTCCGGGTTCGCCGGAGTCACGGTGCGCACCCTGCACCACTACGACGGCATCGGACTGCTGGTCCCCAGCGAGCGCAGCCACGCGGGCCACCGGCGCTACACCGACGCCGACCTCGACCGGTTGCAGCAGATCCTCTTCTACCGCGAGCTCGGCTTCCCGCTCGAAGAGATCGCCGCCCTCCTCGACGACCCGGACGTGGACCCGCGCGCACATCTGCGCCGCCAGCACGAACTGCTGACCGCCCGGATCGACCAGCTCCAGAAGATGGCGGCGGCCGTGGAACACGCCATGGAGGCACGCAAGATGGGCATCAACCTCACGCCAGAGGAGAAGTTCGAGGTGTTCGGGGAGTTCGACCCCGACCAGCACGAGGACGAGGTGCGGGAGCGGTGGGGCGGGACCGACGCCTACCGGGAGTCGCAGCGGCGGACCGCCGCCTACACCAAGGAGGACTGGAAGCGCTGCGCGGAGGAGTTCGGCGCCATCCACCAGCGCATGGCCGACCTGATGGCAGCCGGCACCGCGGCCGACTCGGAGGCGGCCATGGACACGGCGGAGGAACACCGCCGCTTCATCTCGGACTCGTACTACGACTGCTCCCACGAGATGCACAGCGGTCTCGGCGAGATGTACGTGGCCGACGCCCGGTTCACGGCGACGTACGAGAAGATCCGCCCCGGTCTCGCGGTGTACCTGCGCGACGCGATCCTCGCCAACGCCGCCCGGCACGCCGGGTAGCGCGGAGGTCACGCTCCGCTGGTCGCCGCGGCCCGGTGATCGTATGGTCCGAGTGTGATCCATACGTCCCGGTCGTGCCCGACGCGGTGCGGAGCCGTGCGGTGAGACCGGATCCGGGGCGGCCCCTCACGGGGCTGATGCTGACCCTGACGGCGGTGACCGGGGTGATCGACGCGGTCAGCTTCCTCGCGCTCGGTCCGGTGTTCACGGCGATACAGACCGGCAGCGTCCTCCTCCTCGGCTTCGCGCTGGCCGGGGAGGGAGAGCTGTCGGCGGTGGCGCCGACGGTGTCGCTGGCGGGGTTCGCCGTCGGCGCGGTGGTCGGGTCCAGGTTCGAGTCACGTATGGAAACGGGTGGTCACCGCTGGTTCGTCGCCGGGCTGCTCGCCGAGGCCGTGCTGCTGGCGGCCGCCGGGGGCGTGGCCTGGGGCATCGACGCCGGTTCCGGAACGCGGAACGCGCAGCAGCAGGGGACGGTCGCGATCCTCGCCGTGGCCATGGGCATGCGGAACGTCACGACGCTGCGTGCGCCCGTGCCGGACCTGTCGACCACCGTGGCGACCCGGTCCCTGACGGCGTTCCTGAGCGGTTCGATGGTCTCGCCGGACCCGAGGATCACGGCCGGGGGCCGGGCCCAGGTGCGGCGCGTGGCGGGCGTCTGCCTGCTGTTCGCCGGCGGGCTGCTCGGTGCGTGGCTGCTCCATATGGAAGTGGGACCGGGACCGATGCTGCTGGCGGTGGCCGCGGTGGAGTTGGCGGCCACGGCGGTGTACGGCATCGTGGCCCGCCCACCTCGGCCCGGCCCGCCTCCCACCCGCCCGCCCCGGACCCAGCCGGCGGGCGGCTGACGGCGAGCCAGGACACCCCGGCCCCGGCGGGTACGACGGCCGTTCCGTGCGCGCGCACCCCGGTGCCGATGTCGGCGATACCCATGACGCACAACCTCGTCCGGGCCGTTGGGCAGTGCATCGCGGGACCCAGGTGGAACCTGGGGCGGACACATTGCGTTGATAGCTTTGTCCGGCCGCACCCAACGCCGTACTTCCCTCACCTCTCAGGAGCCCGGAACCGTGACGACGCTTGCCCTCGGACCGAGCTGGCTGGATCCGAACTATTTGTTGGACACCTTCGGTATCTGGGGTCTGCTCCTCATCGTGTTCGCCGAGTCGGGCCTGCTGATCGGGTTCTTCCTGCCGGGCGACTCGCTGCTGTTCACGGCCGGTCTGCTGATCGCGTCGGACCAGCTGGACTTCCCGCTGTGGGCCGCCATCGCCCTGATCTGCCTCTCCGCGATCCTCGGCGACCAAGCGGGCTACATGTTCGGCAAGAAGGTCGGTCCGTCGCTGTTCACGCGCCCGGACTCCCGCTTGTTCAAGCAGGAGAACGTCACCAAGGCGCACGAGTTCTTCGAGAAGTACGGTCCCAAGTCCCTGGTCCTGGCCCGGTTCGTGCCGATCGTGCGCACGTTCACGCCGATCATCGCCGGCGTCAGCGGCATGCGGTACCGCTCCTTCGTGATCTTCAACGTCCTCGGCGGCATCCTGTGGGGCGCGGGAGTCACCGCGCTCGGCGCGTGGCTGGGCAACGTCGCCTTCGTCAAGAAGAACATCGAGGCGATCCTCATCCTGATCGTCCTCGTCTCCGTGCTCCCGATCATCATCGAGTTCTGGCGGGCCCGTTCCAGCAAGAAGAAGAACGCGGGCCAGGAGCCGCAGTCGCACGAGCCCGCCGCCCAGCAGCAGGCGCCGATGGACGACGCGACGACCCGGCTGCGCCCCATCCGGCCGGACCACCGTGACGAGCCCTACGGCGACCACCACCACCCGCAGCAGGGCCGGCCGGGGCAGCAGGGCCCGCAGGGACAGCAGCAGTACGGATACGGACAGCACCAGAACCCGCAGCAGCCGTACGGCGGGCAGCACCCGCAGGGCCGGCCCCAGCAGCCGTACGGCGGGCAGCAGCCCCAGCACCCGCAGCAGTACCCGCAGGGCCACCCGCAGCAGCACCCGCAACAGCACCCGCAGGGCCACCCGCAGCAGCCCTACGCCCCGCAGCAGCCCCAGCAGCCCTACGCCCAGGGTCACCCCCAGCAGCCCTACGGCGGGCAGCACCCGCAGGGCCGGCCCCAGCAGCCGTACGGAGCGCAGCAGGGGCAGCCGCAGGACGAGCAGCAGTACCCGTACGACCCCTACCGACAGGGCTGAGCGGCCGACCGGCCGGCGCGGCGCGGAGACCACCCGCCCGCCGGTCCGGCGCCAGTGCCGCGGCAGGCGCTAGTGTCGTGTGTTTGAAGTAGCTTTACGGTCGTCGGTTCGGGACAATGGCGTCATGCATACGGCCGCTGCGCTGCAGCTCCGCGAGGGTGACCGGTCTCGTCTGGAGGCGCTGACGCGCATGTCGACGGCGCCGGCGGGCCTGGTTCAGCGTGCGCGGATCGTGTTGCTGGCCGCCGACGGTGTGTCCAATGCGCAGATCGCTTCCCGGTTGGGGACGTCCCGGCCGACCGTTTTGAAGTGGCGTGACCGGTACGGGGCTTCGGGAATCGAGTCGCTGGGGGATTTGCCGCGCCCGGGTCGGCCGGGGACGGTGGACGAGGTGGCTGTGCTGGTCGCGACGCTGGCCGAGGACGGCAGGCCGCCGGCGAGGCTGGGGGTGACGCACTGGTCGTCGCGACTGCTGGGCAAGGAGCTCGGGCTTTCGTTCTCCGTGATCGCGAAGATCTGGCGGAAGTGGGGCATCCAGCCGCACCGGGTGGAGACCTTCAAGTTCTCCACCGATCCGGAGCTGGAGCCGAAGATCCGCGACGTGGTCGGCCTGTACTTGGCCCCGCCGGAGAAGGCGGTCGTGGTGTGCGTCGACGAGAAGACCCAGATCCAGGCACTGGACCGCACCGCCCCAATCCTGCCCCTGCGGCCTGGCTTGCCGGAACGCCAGACCCACGACTACAGGCGCAACGGCACCACCTCGCTGTTCGCCGCCTTGGAGGTCGCCACCGGCAGGATCAGCGCAGATGCCTGCTACGAGCGGCACACCAACAAAGAGTTCCTGCACTTCCTCAAGCAGGTCGCCAAGGCGCACCCCAGGGTGAAACTGCACGTCGTGGTCGACAACTACGCCACCCACAAGCACCCGAACGTGAAGGCGTGGCTGGCGAAGCACCCGCGGGTGACCCTGCACTTCACCCCCACCTCCTGCTCCTGGCTCAACATGGTCGAGATCTTCTTCGGGATCATCACCCGGCAAGCCATACGGCGCGGCACCTTCGAGTCGGTTCCCGACCTGAAGGCCGCCATCCGCGCCTTCATCGACGGCTACAACACCCGCTGCGAGCCGTTCACCTGGACCAAAACCGCCGACCAGATCCTCACGAAGATCAATCGTAAATAGACTTCAAGCACACGACACTAGAAGCCCCGGGTCCGCTTGGCCGCCTTGCGGCGGCCGGCCGAGCCGACCCGCAGGAACAGCCGGGAGATCTCGGAGCCGAGGTTCACCCCGATGGCGATGGCCATCGCCAGCGCCGCGGCCTGGGTGAGCGAGCCCAGACCCTCGTTGACGTCGTTCTGCGCGATCGACAGCAGACCGAAGTACGTGGCGGAACCGGGCAGCAGCGGCCCGATCGCCGCGGTCGTGTACGGCAGCGCGGACGCGTAGCGGTAGCGGGAGAGCAACTGCCCGAACAGGCCCACGAGCCCGGCCGCGACGGCCGTCGAGGCGACCGGAGAGAGACCGCCGGCGAAGTGCATGGCGCCGTACACGCACCAGGCGACACCGCCGTTGAGGGTCACCGCGAGCACGGTGGCCCGCTCCTGCTGGAGGAGTACCGCGAACGTCAGCGACAGCAGCATGGAGGCGGCGATCTGCACGACGGGCCGCTCGGCGATGCTCAGTGCCGCCTCGGGGTTGAGCTGGGCGCCCAGCTGGACGCCGAAGTACAGCATCACCAGCACCCCGACGACGATGCCGACGAAGAGGTACATGACCTCCAGCAGCCGTGCCGCCGCGGTGATGTAGAAGCCGGTCAGGCCGTCCTGTACGCCCGCCACCAGCGCCCGTCCGGGCAGCAGGGCGAACAGCCCGCCCGTGATGACCGCGGACGCCCGTACGTCGACGTGCGCCAGCGTGAGCGCGACCCCCACCGCGCCGGGCGGCATCGCCGCCACCGTGAACTGGTAGAACTCCGGCAGCCCGCGGGCCGCCGACAGCCATGCGAGCCGGTCGCCGAGCATCGCGCCGAGCGCCGCCGCGAAGAACACGATCACGTCACCGCCGACCAGCACCGAGGCCGCGCCCGCGAGCAGGCCGGTCGCCGCGGTCAGTACCCAGGTGGGGTAGGGGTGCCGGTTGCGGCGCATCTCCGCGAGGCGCCGGTAGGCGTCCTCCAGCGAGATGTGGGTCTCCGGGTCGCTCAGATCGTCCACGAGCTGGAACACGGCCGCGAGGCGCGTGTAGTCGGTGCCGCGCCGGCGGACCGTCCGCGAGGCCGTCACCGGGTCGTCGACGAGCGAGGGCTGGTAGGAGATCGACAGCAGGGTGAAGGTGACGTTCGGTTCGCAGCGGTCGAGCCCGTAGGAGCGGCAGACCGCGAACATCGCGGCCTCCACGTCCTCGGCGCCCTCACCGCCCGCCAGCAGCAGTTCGCCGATGCGCAGCGTCAGGTCCAGCACGCGCGGAACGGCGGGACCGCCCTCCTCCGCCTTCGGACCCGGCTCCGGCGCGGGCCGCTCGGTCACCGGCAGCCGCAGCATCGTGCGCATCCGGTCCTGCCAGGGCACGTCCTTGGTCAGGCTGACCACCTGGATGCCCTCGGCCGGGGTGAACGCCGCCGGGGCGGTTCGGGCGTCGTAGGTGCGCGGCGGGCTGAACGCCGAACCCTCGGCCTCGTGGGCGGCCCCCTGCGGGGGGTCCAGCCCGTCCGGGACCGCGAACTCGGACGTGGTCTCCGGCTCGGCGACACCTCTGGGGACGTCGAGCCCCCGCGGGATCGCGAACTCGGACGTGATCTCGGGATCGAACGCCGTCCGCGCCTCGTCCGACTGCGGCTTGCGGTCCTCCGCCTCCGTCACTTGAAGCAGCTCTTCCTGTACGACACCCAGTAGGCCTCAGTATGCGCACAGACACGTGAACGGGCCGCACGCGTGCGCGTGCGGCCCGTTCACAGGGGGCGGGGGTCAGTGACCGCCCTGCTCCTTGAAGCGCTTGTAGGACCGCTCGATCTCGGCCTCCGCCTCGGTCCGGCCCACCCAGTTGGCGCCCTCGACGGACTTGCCGGGCTCCAGGTCCTTGTAGACCTCGAAGAAGTGCTGGATCTCCAGGCGGTCGAACTCGGAGACGTGGTGAATGTCCCGCAGGTGCTCCACCCGCGGGTCGTGGGCCGGCACGCACAGCAGCTTGTCGTCGCCGCCGGCCTCGTCGGTCATGCGGAACATGCCGATCGCACGGCACTGGATGAGGCAGCCGGGGAAGGTCGGCTCGTCCAGGATGACCAGCGCGTCCAGCGGGTCGCCGTCCTCGCCGAGGGTGTTCTCGACGAAGCCGTAGTCGGCCGGGTAGCTGGTCGACGTGAACAGGCGGCGGTCCAGGCGGATACGACCGGTCTCGTGGTCCACCTCGTACTTGTTCCGCGAACCCTTCGGAATCTCGATCGTGACGTCGAACTCCACCGGTGGCTCCTCCATGATCAACACACAGTTCTGGTGGTTAAGTGTCCCTCACGCCGCTGTGTGATCGCGAAAGGGGCTGGTGGTCGTGCCTGAGCTGAAGCCTTGGCGAGTCGCGAGGCCGCATGTGACGCGGGTCGCGAACGCCGTACGACCTCGCCTCGCGCGGGTCACGACCGCGGCACGGCCGCGGGTCGCGCGGCTGGCACGAGCCGCGAAACCGCAGGTCACAAGGGTCACGCGGGCGAAGACCTGGCAGTACACCACGGGCGCCGCCACCGTCGGCCTGGCGCTGGCCGCGGTCGTGGTGACCGCCGCGGGGCCCTGGGACTCCTCAGGCCAGCGTAAGGCCGAGCGGGACCGGGCCGCCGCCCGTGCCGGCGGGGGTGGCGCAGATCACGGCGACCGGCCCGGCGCGGCGGCCGGCGCGCCGAAGCCCGCCCCGAGTGCGGCATCCGTCCTGACCGGCCTCGGCGGCGGTACGCACACGGTGCGGTCGGCGCCCGGCGGCAAGGCATTCGCCGACGTCCTGGACCCGCTGCTGAACGATCCGTCCCTCGGCTCCCTGCGCACGGCCGCGGTCGTCGACGTGACGACCGGCAGACGTCTGTACGGCTCCCGCGCCGGCGAAGCGGTCACCCCGGCCTCCACCACGAAGATCGCCACCGCGGTGGCGGCCCTGTCCGCCCTGGGCCCCGACCACCGCCTCACCACCCGAACGGTCTACGAGCCCGACACCGGCGAGCTGATCCTGGTCGGCGGCGGCGACCCCACCCTCACGGCCCGCGAGGACGGCGCCGGCGAGGCCGACCTGCGCACCCTCGCCCGGGAGACGGCCGCCGCCCTGAAGCGGACCGGCGTGCGCGAGGCGACCCTCTCGTACGACACGACCCTCTTCGCCGGTCAGGAACTTCACCCCATCGGCGTCAACGACAACATCGCGCTCGTCAGCGCCCTGATGGTCGACGAGGCCCGGACGGACGACTCCACGCACGGTCCGGCGCCCCGCGTGGCCGACCCCGCGGCGGAGGCCGCCCGGACGTTCGCGGAGCTCCTGGAGACCCACGGCATCACCACGACCTCACCCGGGCCGTCCAAGGCGACGAGCCGGGCCGAAGCCCTCGCCGAGGTCGCCTCGCCGCCGCTGTCGGCGCTGGTCGAGCGGATGATGACCAACAGCGACAACGACATCGCCGAGGCCCTGGCCCGGCACGTCGCCGTCGCCGCCGGCGAACCCGCCGACTTCCGGGGAGCGGGCCGCGCGACGCTGGCCCGGCTCCAGAAACTCGGTCTGCCGCTGAACGGGGCGGTGTTCGGCGACGGCAGCGGCCTGAACAGGGACAACCGGCTGAACGCGGACCTGCTCACGGCTCTGCTGCTGAAGGCCGCCGACCCCGCCCGCCCCGACCTGCGGGCCACCCTCACGGGCCTGCCGGTCGCCGGTTTCACCGGCACGCTGAGCGCCCGTTACGGAGACGGCGCGGCCGGCCTCGTGCGCGCCAAGACGGGCACCCTCACCGGGGTGAACGCCCTCGCCGGAACGGTCGTGAACCGGGACGGCCGGCTGCTCGCCTTCGCCTTCCTGGCTTCCGGGACGACCGACCCGGTCACCGCCCAGGCGGCCCTGGACCGCACCGCCACCGCCCTGGCGAACTGCGCCTGCCGCTGACCGTCACGGCCTGCCCCGAGCGGGAACGCTCACGTACCGTTGACGCATGACGAGCATCGGTGGTGCGGCATCTGCTGGGATGGTCGACTGGAATCTCGCGGTGGCGACCGCGACCCGGCTCGTGAGGCCGGGCCCCGAGGTGACCCGCGACGAGGCCCGGGCCGTCGTCGCGGAGCTTCGCCGGCACGCCAAGGCCTCCGAGGAACACGTCCGCGCATTCACCCGGATGGGCACGGAGGAGACCCACGACACCCCGGTCCTCGTGGTCGACCGTCCGGGCTGGGTCCGGGCGAACGTCGCCGGGTTCCGGGAGATCCTCAAGCCCCTGCTGGACAAGATGCAGGAACGGCGCGGCACCTCGCCCGGCGGAGCGGTCCTCGGCGCCGTCGGCGGCAAGGTCACCGGTGTCGAACTCGGCATGCTGCTCTCCTTCCTGGCCTCCCGGGTCCTCGGCCAGTACGAGACCTTCGCGCCGGCCACCCGTGAGCTCCCGGCGGGCGCGAACGGCGGCGGACGGCTGCTGCTGGTCGCGCCGAACATCGTGCACGTGGAGCGCGAACTCGACGTGCAGCCGCACGACTTCCGCCTGTGGGTGTGCCTGCACGAGGAGACCCACCGCACGCAGTTCTCGGCCGTGCCCTGGCTCCGCGATCACCTGGAGGGCGAGATCCAGGCCTTCCTCGGGGAGACCGACGTCGACCCCATGACCGTCCTGGAGCGCATCCGGGAGGCCGCCCAGTCCCTGGCCGGGGGCCGCCCCGAGGGCGAGGAGGAGGACGGCGGCCGGTCCCTGGTGGAAATCGTGCAGACGCCCGCGCAGCGGGAGATCCTCGGCCGTCTCACCGCGGTGATGTCCCTGCTGGAGGGCCACGCCGACTTCGTGATGGACGGGGTCGGTCCGGAGGTCGTCGGCAGCGTCGCGGAGATCCGCGAGAAGTTCCAGCAGCGCCGCGCCAAGGGCGCCTCCCGGCTGGACCTCGCGCTGCGCAAGCTGCTCGGACTGGACGCCAAGCTGCGGCAGTACCGCGACGGTGAACGCTTCGTGCGGGCCGTCGTCGACGAGGTCGGTACGGACGGCTTCAACCGTGTGTGGACCTCCCCGAACACCCTTCCCACCAAGGCGGAGATCTCCAAACCGGCGGACTGGATCGCGCGGGTGCACCGCAAGGGCGAGGCGTGAGCCCGGGGGAGACGTGGTGAACCGGATCCTGCGGGCGGCAGGCGAACGCCCCACCAATCACCCGTCCGAGGGACCGTGAGCCATGGGTAGGCGTGCAATGCTCGGGGAACGGCCCGGTTCTGTCACCATCTACACACTCTGAGTGACCGACACTCGGGCTCACCCCCCGACAACTTCATGAAGGGAACCGGACATGGGTCCCCATCCTGCGGTCGCGGCGATACGCCTGGCCGTCCGCCGCGTCCTCCACGACATCCTCACCGAATACTTCTCCGGCACCTCCGAGCCGAGCCCTCACGACTCCGAGCGGACTGCCCCCGGGCGTCCCGCGTCGCCGCTCGTGCTCGTGGCCTGCTCCGGCGGTGCCGACTCCATGGCGCTCGCCTCCGCACTCGCGTTCGAGGCGCCCAAGCTCGGCATGCGCGCCGGCGGGATCACGGTCGACCACGGCCTCCAGGCCGGCTCCGACGTGCGGGCCGAGGAGGTCGCCCTGCGGATGCGCGAACTCGGCCTGGAACCGGTCGAGTCCATCACCGTGCGCGTCGGCCGTGACGGCGGCCCGGAAGCCGCGGCCCGCGACGCGCGCTACGCCGCCCTCGACGCGGCCGCGAAGCGCCACTCGGCCGTCGCCGTGCTGCTCGGCCACACCCGCGACGACCAGGCCGAAACCGTCCTGCTGGGCCTGGCCCGCGGTTCGGGCATCCGCTCCCTGTCCGGGATGGCCGCGGTCTCGGGGGCCGACGGCCGTTACCGCCGCCCCTTCCTCCAGCTCGACCGGCAGACCGCCCGCAAGGCCTGCATGGTCCAGTCCCTGCCGGTCTGGGACGACCCGCACAACGCGGACCCGGCGTACACCCGGTCGCGGCTGCGGCACGAGGGCCTGCCCGCCCTGGAGAAGGCGCTGGGCAAAGGGGTCGTGGAGGCGCTCGCCCGTACGGCACAGCTGTCCCGCGACGACGCCGACGCCCTCGACACCTGGGCCAGTCAGGCCGAGGCCTCGGTCCGGGACGCGGCCGGCCTGCTGGAGTGCGCCAAGCTCTACGCGCTGCCCCCCGCGGTACGGCGCCGGATCCTGCGCCGGGCGGCCATCGAGGCCGGGGCCCCGGCCGGTTCGCTGTTCGCCCGCCACATCGAGGAAGTGGACCGGCTGATCACGGGCTGGCGCGGCCAGGGGGCCATCAATCTCCCGGGCAAAGTCGTCGCCCAGCGGCAGGGTGGCAGACTGGTGATTCGGCAAGGCTGAATCCGGACCCCCGCTGACGGCCCCGACAAAGGGGACGGACAGCCGGTGGGACGACCGAAAGTGATGCGGGTGGACGCGAAAGACATGGGTGCCGACCTCCAGCAGGTACTCATCACCAAAGAAGAGATCGACGCGAAGCTCGGCGAGCTGGCCGCGAAGATCGACGCTGAGTACGCGGGCAAGGACCTGCTCATCGTCGGTGTCCTCAAGGGCGCGGTGATGGTGATGGCGGACCTCGCCCGGGCGCTGTCCACCCCCGTCACCATGGACTGGATGGCCGTCTCGTCGTACGGCGCGGGCACCCAGTCCTCCGGTGTGGTGCGGATCCTCAAGGACCTCGACACCGACATCAAGGGCAAGCACGTCCTGATCGTCGAGGACATCATCGACTCCGGCCTGACCCTGTCGTGGCTGATCTCCAACCTCGGCTCGCGCGAGCCCGCCTCCCTGAAGGTGTGCACGCTGCTGCGCAAGCCGGAGGCCGCGAAGGTGGCGATCGACGTGGAATGGGTCGGTTTCGACATCCCCAGCGAGTTCGTCGTGGGCTACGGCCTCGACTATGCCGAGAAGTACCGCAACCTCCCGTTCGTCGGTACGCTCGCGCCCCACGTCTACGGCGGCTGAGTCACTCGGGCCAAGCCCTGGAAGACGACCGGGAACCCCAGCGGGTTCCGCGCCGTTGGAGCATGCAGAGACGGGATTGCCAGCCGTCCCGTGCGGCTTCGGGCAACAATGCTGGGGTACCGTCAGAAGAACTGTCTTTATCAAACTCACTATGGCAGGAGGGACGGGGCGACACCGCTCCGTATGGATGGACGTGAAGCGATACTTCCGTGGGCCGGTCATGTGGATCGTGCTGGCCGTCCTTGCCGTGGTCGTGTTGATGCAGGTCGTCGGCTCGTCCGGCGGCTACAAGACGGTGGACACCGGCCAGGTCGTCCAGGCGATCAATGACAACCGGGTCGAAGCGGCCAAGCTGACCACCGGCGACGAGCAGACCATCAAGGTCACGCTCAAGGACGGCGAGAAGGTCGAGAACAGCTCGAAGATCCAGGCGAGCTACATCGGCGACCAGGGCGTGACCATCGCCAACACGCTGCAGACCAAGTACCAGGACAAGCAGATCCCGGACGGTTACACCGTCTCGCCGTCGAAGCAGAACCCGTTGGTCGGGATCCTGCTCTCGCTGCTCCCCTTCGTCCTCATCGTGGTCGTCTTCCTGTTCCTGATGAATCAGATGCAGGGCGGCGGCTCCCGGGTCATGAACTTCGGCAAGTCCAAGGCCAAGCTCATCACCAAGGACACCCCGAAGACGACCTTCTCGGACGTCGCGGGTGCCGACGAGGCCGTCGAGGAGCTCCAGGAGATCAAGGAGTTCCTCCAGGAGCCGGCCAAGTTCCAGGCCGTCGGCGCCAAGATCCCCAAGGGCGTGCTGCTCTACGGCCCGCCCGGTACGGGCAAGACGCTGCTCGCGCGCGCCGTCGCGGGCGAGGCGGGCGTCCCCTTCTACTCGATCTCGGGTTCCGACTTCGTCGAGATGTTCGTCGGTGTCGGTGCCTCCCGTGTCCGTGA
Organism: Streptomyces cadmiisoli; assembly: GCF_003261055.1. Classification (NCBI taxonomy): domain Bacteria; kingdom Bacillati; phylum Actinomycetota; class Actinomycetes; order Kitasatosporales; family Streptomycetaceae; genus Streptomyces; species Streptomyces cadmiisoli. The sequence goes on along the minus strand of NZ_CP030073.1, from coordinate 4,238,934 downwards.
CCTGTTCGAGCAGGCCAAGGCGAACGCCCCCGCGATCGTCTTCGTCGACGAGATCGACGCGGTCGGCCGCCACCGCGGCGCCGGCCTCGGCGGTGGTCACGACGAGCGTGAGCAGACCCTGAACCAGCTGCTCGTCGAGATGGACGGCTTCGACGTCAAGGGCGGCGTGATCCTCATCGCCGCGACGAACCGGCCCGACATCCTCGACCCGGCGCTTCTGCGTCCCGGCCGCTTCGACCGCCAGATCGCGGTCGACCGCCCGGACATGCAGGGCCGTCTGGAGATCCTCAAGGTCCACCAGAAGGGCAAGCCGGTCGCTCCGGACGTCGACCTGTCGGCCGTCGCCCGCCGCACCCCCGGCATGACCGGCGCCGACCTGGCGAACGTGCTGAACGAGGCCGCCCTGCTGACGGCCCGCAGCGACCAGAAGCTGGTCGACAACAAGATGCTCGACGAGGCCATCGACCGCGTCGTGGCGGGCCCGCAGAAGCGGACCCGGATCATGTCGGACAAGGAGAAGAAGATCACCGCGTACCACGAGGGCGGACACGCCCTGGTCGCGGCGGCCTCACCGAACTCCGACCCGGTCCACAAGATCACGATCCTGTCCCGCGGCCGAGCCCTCGGTTACACGATGGTCCTGCCCGACGAGGACAAGTACTCGACCACGCGCAACGAGATGCTCGACCAGCTCGCCTACATGCTGGGCGGCCGCGCGGCCGAGGAACTGGTCTTCCACGACCCGACCACGGGTGCCGCCAACGACATCGAGAAGGCCACCAACCTGGCCCGCGCGATGGTCACGCAGTACGGCATGACGGAGCGGCTGGGCGCGATCAAGTTCGGCGGCGACAACAGCGAGCCGTTCCTCGGACGTGAGATGGCGCACCAGCGCGACTACTCCGAGGAGGTCGCGGCGCTCGTCGACGAAGAGGTCAAGAAGCTGATCGAGACGGCGCACAACGAGGCCTGGGAGATCCTGGTCGAGAACCGCGACGTCCTGGACAACCTCGTCCTGGCCCTGCTGGAGAAGGAGACCCTGGGCAAGGAGGAGATCGCCGAGGTCTTCGCCCCGATCGTCAAGCGTCCGCCGCGTCCCGCGTGGACCGGCTCCTCCCGGCGTACGCCCTCCACCCGTCCGCCGGTGCTCTCCCCCAAGGAGCTGGCCCTGACGAACGGTGCGAACGGCGCGACGGCGGCGATCACCGCGAAGACGACGGCGGCCGAGCCCGCGCCCGCGGCGGAACCGGCAACCCCGGAGGACCGCCCGGAAGCCTGAGCCGAGCCGCCTCGGCGGCCCGAAAGGCCCGGAATGAATGCCGCGCCTCCCCTGGTTCTAGCCTGGGGAGGCGCGGCATCGTCGTATGCCCGCAGACAGGACGCGTGCTCCCACGCGTGACAGGACAGGAACGAGGCACCACATGACCGACCCCGTGACGCTGGACGGCGAGGGCACGATCGGCGAGTTCGACGAGAAGCGCGCCGAGAACGCCGTACGCGAACTCCTGATCGCGGTCGGCGAAGACCCCGACCGCGAGGGCCTGCGGGAGACGCCGGCGCGAGTGGCGCGGGCGTACAAGGAGATATTCGCGGGACTGTGGCAGAAGCCCCAGGACGTGCTGACGACCACCTTCGACATCGGGCACGACGAGATGGTGCTCGTGAAGGACATCGAGGTGTACTCGACCTGTGAGCACCACCTGGTGCCGTTCCGGGGTGTCGCCCACGTCGGCTACATTCCGGCGACCAGCGGCAAGATCACCGGTCTGTCCAAGCTGGCCAGGCTCGTGGATGTCTATGCCCGCCGACCGCAGGTGCAGGAGCGGCTCACGACGCAGATCGCGGACTCCCTGATGGAGATCCTGGAGCCGCGCGGGGTGATCGTCGTGGTCGAGTGCGAGCACATGTGCATGTCGATGCGGGGGATCCGCAAGCCCGGCGCGCAGACCATCACCTCGGCGGTGCGCGGTCAGCTGCGGGACGCCGCGACGCGCAACGAGGCGATGAGCCTGATCATGGCGCGCTGACCGCGCGCTCGCGCGCGTGGACGTTACTCGGCGGGTGCCGCTCCCGTGTTGTCGTGGTCGTCGTCCTCCGGGAGCTTGCACACGCGCTCCAGGAAGATGGCGGCCGCTATGACGCCGATGGCGGCCAGGACCGAGAAGCCGGCGTAGATGGCCTGGTCGCGGCGGGCGGGGAACTCCAGGGACTCCAGCAGGAAGACGCCGGTGCCGCCGTACACCCCGGCGACCAGGGCGGCGACCAGGGCACTGGCGTGGCCGAAGACGACGGCGCGGGCCGCCATCAGGGGATCGACGCCCTTGGCGCCGGGACGGCGCTCGCGCTGGGCCTTCAGCCGGCCGCGCAAGGAGAGCGCCGTGGCGAGCAGGACCACGGCGATCAGGGCGAGGACGATGGGCGCGGCCAAGGGGACGCTGGGGAGCGTGCCCACCGAGTTCCACAGGCGGGCGCCGGCCCAGGAGAGCACCCCCGAGACGACGAACAGCCCGACCAGCACCCTGATGCGCAGCTCTCTCACGGTGTCCCTTCAGCTCCCCGGGCCGGGGTCCGGTCGGCCTGACCGGTCCGGCTCTCCCTGTGTCGTCTCGACGTGGCCGTCTCGACCTTAACGACTACTCGGGCAGCCGGAGTTCCAGGTCCGCGCGGGGGGCGACGCCGTCGCGGGTGACAGCGCCGAGGAGCTCGGCCACCGCGCCGCGGCCGGGCAACTGGGCCTCGGGGTCCACGTCGTGCCAGGGCGCCAGGACGAAGGCCCGTTCGTGGGCGCGCGGGTGGGGGAGGGTGAGGTGCGGGTCGTCGGAGACGACGTCGGCGTACGCGACGATGTCGACGTCGAGGGTGCGCGGGCCCCAGTGCTCGTCCCGGACCCGGTGGAAGGCCTCCTCGACCGCGTGCGCCCGCTCCAGCAGGGAGGACGGGGGCAGGGTGGTCTTGAGGACCACGACCGCGTTGAAGTACGAGGGCTGGCTGCCGGGCTGGACGCCCCACGGCTCCGTCTCGTAGACCGGGGAGACGGCCTTGATGCGCACGCCCGGGGTGTCCTCCAGGGCGTCGATGGCCCCCTGGAGGGTCTCCAGGCGGTTGCCGAGGTTGGAGCCGATGGAGATCACGGCGCGTTTCGGGTTGTGCAGGGTGGTGTCGGCGGCGTCGACCTTCTCGACGACGGAGGCGGGTACCGGCTGAACGGTCGGGTCGCTGTGACCCTCGGTGAACGAGGCAGTCATACTCGGCTCCGGGTGATGGTGACGGTCACGTCGTCGAAGGGCACGGTGATCGGCGCGTCCGGCTTGTGGACGCGGACCTCGACCTCCTGGACCCCTTCGTGCTTGAGGCAGGCCTGGGCGATGCGCTCGGCGAGCGTCTCGATGAGGTTGACGGGCTCGCCCTCGACGATGGCGACGACCTCCTCCGCCACGATGCCGTAGTGCACGGTCTTCGCCAGGTCGTCGTCGGCGGCGGCCGGCCGGGTGTCGAGACCGAGGACGAGGTCCACGATGAAGGTCTGGCCCTCCTCGCGTTCCTTGGGGAACACACCGTGGTGCCCGCGGGCCTTCAGGCCGCGCAGCTCGACACGATCCACGCGAATCACTCCTGCAATCGTCGGTTGCGGCCGGTTCGAACCGTGTGCGGACGGCACACCGGCCTGAACCGAATCTACCTGCGGGCACTGACAGGACCGGGCCACGGGGCTCGGGCCCGGGTCGGGGGTCGGAGGTTTCATCGGGCGTTTTCCCCGGGGAACCCGGGGGCTCATGGGTTGGTAGCCGCCCATACCCCCGGGTTCGTGATTCCAACCACTTCTTGGTTCCTTCGGGCCCCGTCCGACGCCCTCATGGGCCGCCTACCCCCTCAGGCGGGGGTGTCGTCGTCCTCGTCCTCGTCGGTTTCGGCCAGCACGGGCGAGGCGTGGTGCGACCAGAGCTTCCAGCCCGCGGGTGTGCGCCGGAACACGTTGGTAGCGACCACCAGCTGGCCGACGAGCGGGCCGGGACCGTCGCCGTCCTCGGGGGCGGGCCCGCCGCTGAGGATGTTCTCGGTGCAGGTCACCAGGGCGGTGTCGCCGGTGACGGAGACGTGCACGTCGGTGAGGAAGAACTGGATGTAGTCCGTGTTGGCCATGATCAGCGCGTACGACCTGAGGACCTCGCCGCGGCCGGTGAGGACGGGCCAGCCCGGGTGCACGCAGGAGATCACCCCGGTGTCGGCGGGATCGTGGTACGTCTCGTCGACACCCAGGTCGGTCGGCGTGAGCCAGAGGGAGGACACCTCGTCGAAGTCGCCACGTTCCAGTGCCTCGTAGAAGGCGGTGTTGGCGAGTTCGACCTGCTCGACGTCGGTGTGGGGGGCGCTCACCGGGTTCCTTCTGCGCCGCGCGTGCCGGCCGCCGGCGGCGCTGTTCGGGGGGAGTAGGCGTTGTCGTGTGCCCCAGGCGCGTGTTCCGCGGTGCGCGCCGCTTCCACGGCGCGCGCGACCCGTACGGCGTCGGCTGTCGCGCGTACCTCGTGCACGCGCACCGCCCATGCCCCGGCGTGTGCCGCGAGTGCGGACACGGCGGCGGTCGCGGCGTCGCGCTCCCGGGCCGGCGGCGGGGCGCCCTCGGGGCCCGCGAGCACCCGCCCCAGGAACCGTTTGCGGGAGGCGGCGACGAGCAGCGGGTGGCCGAGCACGCGCAGGCGGTCGAGGTGGGCGAGCAGGGTGAGGTCGTCCTCGGCCTCCTTGGAGAAGCCGAGACCGGGGTCGACGACGATGCGGTCGGGGGCGATGCCGCCGTCCAGGACGGCCTCCACGCGCGCGTGGAGTTCGTCGACGACCTCGGCGACGACGTCGTCGTACACGCCCTTGACGTTCCCGCCCTCCAGGAATCCGCGCCAGTGCATGACGACGAAGGGGGCGCCCGCCTCCGCGACGACACGGACCATGGCGGGGTCGGCGAGGCCGCCGCTGACGTCGTTGACGAGCGCGGCTCCGGCGGCGAGGGCCTGCTCGGCGACGCTGGCCCGCATCGTGTCGACGGAGGTGACGACGCCCTCCGAGGCGAGACCGCGCACCACGGGGATGACACGCCGCAGTTCCTCGGCCTCGTCCACGCGGGTGGCGCCCGGGCGGGTGGACTCGCCGCCCACGTCCACCAGGTCGGCGCCCTCGGCGACGAGGTCGAGGCCGTGTTTGACGGCCGCGGTGGTGTCGAACCAGCGGCCGCCGTCGGAGAAGGAGTCGGGGGTCACGTTCACGACTCCCATGACCGCGCATCGGTCCCATTCCGGAAGGCCCGCGATGCGCCCGCGTCCGCTCTGCTTGCTCATATGTTCAGCGTAGGCCCACGGTGGGTGGGGCTTCTTCATGTGGGCCGACGGTGTTCCGTGCCGGGTGGAGCGGCCCGAGCGGACGCCCCGAGGGGCTGGAGGGGGTTGGGGCCTCCGCTCGGGCCTGTCCGGTCAGGCCGCGCGCATGTCGCGCCCCGCGCGGGCGGGCGCGCGGGGGCAGGGCGCGGCGGCCGGGTGGTGGATCGTGGGGCGCGGGAACGCGCGGCCGAGGCGGAGGAGGCCCTCGGCCCGCAGGGCGGCGAAGCCGGTACGCGGCCGGTCGCCGGAGACGGGACGGTCGGCGGAGCGGCGGATCAGCCCCGGCCCGCTCTTTCGGGGTTCACGGGCGTGTGGGACGCGGATGGCGCAATCACCGTGACCCACGGAATCCGAGCAATCCGAGCAATCCGAGCAATTCGTGTAAGCCACGCAACCGATGCGCCCGAGCGCCCGGCGCAGGGCGCTGCCCACCGTCCGGCGCACGGCGCTCCCCCAGGTCCGGCGTACGGGTCTGCCGGCCACCCGGCCCACGGTGCTGCCGACCGTCCGGCTCAGGGCGCCCCGGACCGCACGGCGCACGGCGCGCAGTGCGCGGCCGGGCAGGGAGAAATCCGTGTCCGTCACCACCTCGTCGCCCGGTCCGAGGACGTCCAGGCCGGTCTCGCGGGTCCACACCCGGCCGCCCTGTTCGGAGCACCCCGTGACGGCCGGGGTCCACTGGCGCGCGCGTGCCTCGTCCATGAAGCGTTCGATGGCGCCCGGCCAGGCGTCCACGTCGCCGAGCGGATCGCCGTCGGCGAGCATCACCCCGGACACCACGCGGTAGATCACGGCCGCCCTGCCGCTGGGGGAGAAGACCACGGCCCTCCCGCGGCGCGGGGTGAAGCGGCCGAGCGGGTCGCGGGCGGCGCCGTGCCGGTCCAGCAGTGCGCGCAGTCGTGCCTCGTCGTCCCGTGTCAGCCGGGCGGCCGGGCGCGCGGGGCGCAGGGCGAGACGGGCCGTGGTGAGGGCGGTGATCAGACCGAGCGTGCCGAGGGACACGGCGACGTTCCAGGACGTGTCGCCGCGGTACCGGACCGGGCCGTCGAAGCCGAACAGCCCGAGCAGGACATGGGTGATGCGGTCGGCCAGGGACGGGTCGCCGATCACGGCACGGGAACGCGCGCCGACGACGATCAGCCCGAGGGTGAGCGAACCGGCGCCCATCAGTACGAAGTTGGCGAGCGCGCGCCACCGGCCGCTCGGCTCGGGCAGGACCGTGAACCGGTCGCGATGGCGCAGCAGCGGCGCCAGCAGCGCGAGCGGTACGACGACACCGACGAGGAACGGCCCGTACGCGAACTGGGCGACCGCGCCGACCGGCAGCAGCGCGACCACCGCCCGCCGGGCCCGGCGCTCGCCCCGTCGCAGCGCGGGGGCGAGGAGCAGCAACAGCACCCCCGTGCCGAGCGGGAGCGCGGCCGCGAACGGGCCGAGTGCGCCGGGCAGTACTTCCGCGAGGGCGCGCACACGGAGGTGCCCGAAGCGCGGAAGGACGCCCGTGGCGATGTTCAGGAGGCCGCTGAGGGCGCACGCCCCCGCGATGAGGACGGGAACGGCCTCAGGGCGTGGAACCCGCAGCAGACGCGGTGTCCTTTCCCCCTCTTCCTTGACAGACATCGCATCCCGTCGCTCCGCAAGAGATCTTGAAACCGGTGCCGATTCGGGCATCCGGCGACATTGCGCCCTCTAGGACGGCGGGATTCGGGGGCAGGTTCACTCCCGATCCCCAAAGGCGATTCAAAAGTCCGGGGAAAAGGGATCCCGGTGATCTGGGTGATCTCCGTGAACTCCCGTATCGCCGGCGTCCGATGCTCAGGGAATGTTTCCGAGTGGCTGTGTTTTTACCGCCCGGGGCACCAAGATTCGCCTACGCGCGGTAAGTTTCTGGCCATGCCACGTGGACGTCATCGCCATTCACCGCCCTTGCACAGGATGCTCCCCCCGTCGGCGATCGCAGGCGTCTCCCTAGTCTGCGCACTCGGCCCCTGGGTGCTCACGGAGCCGGTCGTGCTCCGCGTTCTCGCGGCTGCCGCCGCGCTCACGGCGGTCGCCGGCGCTTTTGTCATGCGCCGCTGGGACAGCCAGGCGGGCAAGCAGGTCGCCGATCTCACGCGCGCGCGTGCGAGCGACGAGTGGCGGCACGAGGAACGCGTCGCCGAACTGGAGACCGATCTGGAGGAGTCGCGCGAGCTGCGCGTCAAACTGGAGCAGCGGCTGCGGGCGAAGCGCACCGAGTTGGCGGGGCTGCGCAACGAACACGCGGCGCTGCTGCGTCGGTACGCCACCGCGGAGGCCGAGCGGGCGACCGCGCTGGAGGGCCGGCGACTGCTGGAGATAGAGGCCGCAACTCCCGCGCCCGCGCTGCCGCCCGGGCCGACGGGCGGGGTCGAGGCCGTGGCAGCCCCGGCCGACGGCGACGCCATCGACAGCGACGCCATCGAGAGGGACGACGACGCCCGCGACGGCGGCGACGACCACAGTGCCGAGAGCGCCGAGGCCGCTGAGAACGCCGACACTGCCGAGACCGTAGAGAACGGCGACGGCGACGATGCGGGTGACACGGGATCCGGTGAAACGGGCGAAGCCGGAGAAGCCGGCGGTAACGCCCGAAGCGGTGAAGACGCTGAGGAAAGCGCGGAAGAGGGTGCCGAGTCCGACGCGGCCGACGAGGTGAAGGGGTCGACTTCCGGCCTGTTCTCCCCGGAGGGTTCCCGGCTGTTCCTGCGGGCGAGCACGGCACTGGGCCGGCTGGACGCCGACCAGGAGCCGTCCGACGAGGAGCCGTCCGAGGGCGAAGGGTCCGACGACGAAGGGTCCGACCGGGAGCCGTCCGCCGAGGAAGGGTCCGAGCAGGAACCGGCCTCCCAGGAGTCGGTCTCCGAGGAGCCCGCTGCCGAGGAACCGGCTGCCAAGGAGTCGGCCGTCAACCCGGCCGCCAAGTCGGCGTCCAAGGCGCCGTCCGCCGAGGAGCGGGCCGACGACGCGGCGGCCCCCAAGGAGCCGGTGACCGCCGGTGCCGAGCGGGCCGGCGGCGCGGAGTCCGCGCTGGAGGACGAGGCGCCGGGGGATTCCGGGGCGGTCGACGGGCACGAGCACGCGGCCGCCGCCCCCACGGCCGCCCCGTCCCGGGTGGACGACACCGCAGCCCACTCCCCGGTGCAGCCCGTGCGGCCCGTGCCGGCCGCGGCCAGAGCAGCCGCGCCCGTGCAGCGGCCGTCGGGTCACTTCACCGTGCCGACCGCGGTGGCCGTCGCACCGGCCTCCGCTCCGGTGCGACGGCCCGTGACCGAGGGCGGGTTCGACTTCTTCGGGTCGAAGACCGACACGTCCGCCGCGCTGGAGTCCGTGCAGAACCAGGACCTCGCCGACGTCGTCGGCCAGGAGGCGCTCGACCTGCACAAGGCCGAGGCCGAAGCCGAGTTCAAGCCCGCGAACGCCCAGTCGCGCGGCGTCGGCCAGGTGATCGACCTGACGGAGCACGACGAGACGGAGCACATCGACATGCAGGGACTGCGCAGCGCCGTCTCCTGAGCACCGCCCTCCGGTTCACGGGCCGTTCGAGGCCCGTGCCGGACATCGTTTCGGAGAACGCCGTGCCCGGCGCCGCACGCGGGGCACGGCGTTCCGCATGCCGTGCCCGGTCCGGCGTCACGCCATCCAGCGGTCCGGCAGCGCCCCCTTGCGCCCCGTCCGTGACCTCTCGGCCTGCGCCCGCAGCAGTTCCGCCGCCTCCTGGGCGTCCCGCAGCCGGGCGGTGACGGCCTTGCCCGCGCCGTTGTCCACATGGACGTCCGCGACCTTCCAGAGCCGCATCCAGGGCCCTTGGGTGAGCCGTACGCTCTGCACCTTGGCGTGCGGTACGAGGGCCAGGGTGTGCCGCAGGAGCCCGTGCCGGGCCGCGAACACGGCGTCGGTGACGGTCAAGCCGTAACCCCGCCACCACACGGGCACACACCGGGCCGCCCGCCGCGGGGACGGCGACATCGACGCCGGGACCGGCACGGTCACCCCCGGCAGCACGCGTGTGACGACCGATACGGCCACCTCGCGCGGGGCGACCGGCAGCAGCACCGAGTTGGACGAGCCGGCCACGTCCAGTTCCACCCGCACCCAGCCGCGCCGCCGCCACAGCAGCGGTTCCACGATGCGTACGGTCTGGACCCGTCCCGGCGGAACCGTCTCGTGGGCGCGGTCGAGGAGCCCCCGGTCGATGCGCAGCCCGTCGGGGGACTCGGCGACCGTCCAGTCGTACTCGGTGACGAACCGGCCCACGCTGCTCGCGCCGGCCGCGCCGATCAGCGGCACGGCGGTCGCCAGGACCGTCCACAGGTTGTGGGTGAACAGCCACAGCACGAGCGGTACGACGAGCGCGGCGATCAGCGTGCCCCAGGTCGCGCCGGTCAGCAGCAGGGAGACGGCCAGTACCCGCGGGGGGACGTTCACCAGGCGGCGCGACGGTGCCTCGCCGACCTCGCGCGCGGTCTCGGGAGCGAAGCCGGCGGCACGCGCGAGCAGTTCGGCGCGCAGCGCCCGCGCCTCCGACTCGCCGAGGAAGGCGAGTTCGTCCTTCTTGTCGGCCCCTATGACGTCGAGTCTGAGTTTCGCGACCCCCGCCACGCGCGCGAGCAGCGGCTGGGTGACGTCGACGGCCTGGATCCGTTCCAGCCGGATGTGCGCGGTGCGCCGGAACAACAGGCCGGTGCGGATCCGCAGTTCGGTCTCCGTCACCGCGAAGTGGGTGAACCACCAGCTGAGGAAGCCGTAGAGCGCGGCGGCCGGTATGAGCACGCCGAGGGCTGTCAGCAGGGTGGTCGTCGTCAGCCGGGTCAGCTGGCGCTGCGCGCCGTCGGGGTCGTGCAGGGCCCATCCGATGAGCACGGCGACCGGCGCCCAGGCTCGCCGCAGCGGTGTCACGGGATGCAGCCGCCGCTCGGTCACGGGCGGGCCGGACCGGACGGCGTCGTCGGTGCCCGGGGTGGTCACAGCCCCGCCGATCGGGCCTCGCCCAGCTCGGTGAGCCGGTCCCGCAGCCGCTCCGCCTCGGCGGGGTCCAGGCCCGGGATGGTCGCGTCGGTCGCGGCGGCCGCCGTGTGCAGCTGCACGCTGGCCAGCCCGAAGTGCCGCTCGACGGGCCCCGAGGTGACCTCGACCAGCTGCATCCGCCCGTACGGCACCACCGTCACCGCGCGCCACAGCACGCCCCGGCTGATCAGCAGGTCGTCGGCGCGCTCGGCGTACCGCCAGGAGCGCCAGTTGCGGCCGATCAGATCCCATCCCCACACCATCAGCGCCAGCGGCAGCAGCGCGAACGCCGCCCAGCCGGGACCGGCCAGCAGCCCCGGCACCAGCCCCGCGGCCAGGGCGGCAAGGCCCAGCCACACCACCAACAGCATCCGTCGCATGCGCAGCAGGCCCGGTGGCAGGGCGGTCCACACCGGCTCGTTCTCCACCGTCGCGCCGCCCTGCGGGCTCCCCGTCTCCATACGGCCAGCCTACGTAGGGGAGACTGGGTCCATGACTCCCACGACGGAGACCATGGTCGGTATCGGTGGCGCCGCGGAGAGCACCGACATGGTGCTCAACATCGGCCCGCAGCACCCGTCCACGCACGGGGTGCTGCGCCTGCGGCTGCTGCTGGACGGCGAGCGCATCACCAGCGCGGAGCCGGTGATCGGCTACATGCACCGCGGCGCGGAGAAACTCTTCGAGGCGCGCGACTACCGCCAGATCATCATGCTGGCCAACCGCCACGACTGGCTGTCGGCCTTCTCGAACGAGCTGGGTGTGGTCCTCGCGGTGGAGCGGATGCTCGGCATGGAGGTGCCCGAGCGGGGGGTGTGGACGCGCACCCTGCTCGCGGAGCTGAACCGGGTGCTGAACCATCTGATGTTCCTCGGCTCGTATCCGCTGGAGCTCGGCGGCATCACGCCCGTCTTCTACGCGTTCCGGGAGCGCGAGGTCCTCCAGAACGTCATGGAGGAGGTCTCCGGCGGGCGTATGCACTACATGTTCAACCGCGTCGGCGGCCTCAAGGAGGACCTGCCGGCCGGCTGGACCGCACGCGCGCGTGCCGCGGTCGCCGCCGTGCGCTCCCGTACGGACGTCTTCGACGACCTGGTCCTCGGCAACGAGATCTTCCGGGGGCGTACGCGGGACGTGGGCAGACTCACGCCGGAAGCCGTGCACTCCTACGGGGTGAGCGGGCCGATCGCGCGCGCCTCGGGCGTCGACTTCGACCTGCGCCGCGACGAGCCGTACCTGGCCTATCCGGAGTTGCAGGACACGCTGAAGGTGGTCACCCGGCAGGAGGGCGACTGCCTCGCCCGCTTCGAGTGCCTCCTGGAGCAGACGCACAACGCGCTCGACCTCGCCGACGCGTGCCTGGACCGGCTCGCGGAGCTGCCGCCCGGTCCCGTCAACCAGCGGCTCCCCAAGGTCCTCAAGGCGCCCGAGGGGCACACGTACGCGTGGACCGAGAACCCGCTCGGCATCAACGGCTACTACCTCGTCAGCAAGGGTGAGAAGACGCCGTACCGGCTCAAGCTGCGCTCGGCGTCCTACAACAACGTCCAGGTGCTGACCGAGCTGCTGCCGGGCACGCTGGTGGCGGACATGGTGGCGATTCTGGGGTCGATGTTCTTCGTGGTGGGAGACATCGACAAGTAGCGCCGCGGGGGCCGGGTCAGCCGGTGAGCGGGTCGGGGATCCCGACCGGCTGGAGCAGCCATCCGAAGTCGCCCAGGCCGCCCGCCGCGGTGAGCTCCGCGGCCTGTCCGGCACTCGCGAGGGCGTGTACATAGGCCGCCGGGTCGGTGGACGCGAGCGCCAGCGGGGGGCGGGCGCCCGTGACGCCCAGGGCACGCAGTGCCTCCCGCTGGGTCAGCACCCGGGCCGGGGCCACCGCGCACGCGTCCAGCGCGACGTGCGCCGTGATGTCGCACGACCCGTCCGGAACGGGCGCCGTCGCGCGCCCCTCGCGGTAACCCGTGAGCGTCCCGAACGAGGGCCGGGTGTCCGTCGTGTGCGTGTAGTCGACGGCGACGGCCAGTCCCCGGTCGACGCCGTCGAGGACCGCTGCCCAGGCCGTGTCCCGGGGCAGGCCGATCTCGGCCCGCGCACCCTCCTCGGACGGCAGCGGCCACCAGCGGGCCAGCCAGCTCGCCTGCGCCCCGGAGACCGGCTCGCCGAGCCGCTCGGTCCCGTCCGGCCGCACCAGGACCAGCCGCGGGACGCCGGCGGGGTCCACCTCCACGACGTCCACCGGTACGTTGTCCAGCCACTCGTTGGCGAACAGCAGGCCCGTGACGTGCGCCGGGGGCTCGGCCAGCCACTCGACGCGGTGATCGAGGCCGGGCGGGCGGTCGGCGATCTCCACGGCGTACGCGCGGGTGCGGGCGGCCACGTCGCAGGGCAGTGCGGAGAGCACGCCGAGGACCAGCTCGCCGCGGCCGGCGGCCATGTCGACCAGGTCCAGCTCCGCCGGGCGGCCCAGTGCCTCGTCGACCCGGCACAGCAGCCGCGCCACGGCACCGGCGAACAGCGGCGACGCGTGCACGGAGGTACGGAAGTGCCCTGCGGGCCCCTCGGGCCCGCGGTAGAAGCCGCCCGGACCGTAGAGCGCGTCCTGTGCGGCCGCCCGCCAGCCCCGCCACTCCTCGCCCGCCGTCCCGCCCGTCACAGGGCAAGGCTAGGGCAACACGGGAACGCGACCTCCACCTTGCGGAGTACATGTATCGGCTACGGATCGATCCTCCGGTTGACTCCCCCACGCATCACGCTTCCCTACGCTGGGTTACGTGCAGCGCCTCTACGACTTCCTCCGCAGGCACCCGACGTGGGTGGACGGCTTCTGGGCCCTTGTCCTGTTCGGGATCTCGGTCGTGGGCGGCACGGTCCAGCAGGAGGGCGCGGGGACCGACGAGCCGTGGCTCGTCGTCCCGGCCATGCTGCTGCTGTGTCTGGTCGTCGCGCTGCGCCGCCGGGTGCCGGAGCGGATGTTCGTGCTGGCCGGCGTGGTGGGCGTGGCCCAGCTCGTGCTGGACGTGGCGACCACGGTCGCCGACTTCGCGCTGCTGGTGATCGTCTACACCGTCGCGGCGGTCGGCGCCCGCTGGGCCTCCCGGCTCGCGCTCGTCGGCGGGCTGTGCGCCGCTCCGCTGGCCCAGCTCCGCTGGCCCGAGTACGACGCGAGCACCGCGGGGAACATCGCGGTGGCGGTCTTCCAGACGGTGCCGTTCGCCCTGGCCTGGGTGCTCGGCGACTCCATCCGCACCCGCCGCGCGTACTTCGCGCAGCTGGAGGAGCGGGCCGCCCGGCTGGAGAAGGAGCGCGAGGCGCAGTCCAAGGTCGCCGTCGCCGCCGAGCGGGCCCGGATCGCCCGGGAACTGCACGACGTGGTCGCGCACAACGTCTCGGTGATGGTGGTCCAGGCCGACGGTGCCGCGTACGTCCTCGACTCCGCGCCCGACCAGGCGAAAGCGGCGCTGGAGACCATCTCCTCCACCGGCCGTCAGGCGCTCGCCGAGATGCGTCGCCTGCTCGGCGTCCTGCGCACCGGCGAGCACCGGGAGGGCGGCGAGTACGTTCCGCAGCCCGACGTCGAGCAGATCGAGGACCTGGTCGAGCAGTGCCGCAGCGCCGGTCTGCCCGTCGACTTCCGGGTCGAGGGCACCCCCCGGCCGCTGCCGAGCGGCGTCGAGCTCACCGCGTACCGCATCGTGCAGGAGGCGCTCACCAACACGCGCAAGCACGGCGGGCCCAACGCGGGCGCGAGCGTGCGGCTGGTGTACTTCGACGACGGTCTCGGACTGCTCGTCGAGGACGACGGCAAGGGCGCCCCGCACGAGCTCTACGAGGAGGGCGGCGTGGACGGCCGGGGCCACGGCCTGATCGGTATGCGCGAGCGCGTCGGCATGGTCGGCGGCACCCTGGACGCGGGACCGCGTCCCGGCGGAGGATTCCGCATCAGTGCCCTGCTGCCGCTCAAACCGGTGCACTGACGCCGACGCACGCCCCTTGTTGACACCTGTAACACCGCAGTGGAACGACCCGGAAGAGACGGAAGAGGCCCCGATGACGATCCGAGTGATGCTCGTCGACGACCAGGTGCTGCTGCGCACCGGGTTCCGGATGGTGCTCGCCGCCCAGCCGGACATGGAGGTCGTGGCGGAGGCGGGCGACGGGGCCGAGGCGATCGAGGTGCTGGGCGCGACCGCGGTCGACGTGGTGCTGATGGACGTACGCATGCCGAGGCTCGACGGAGTGGAGGCCACCCGCCGCATCTGCGCGGACCCCAACCCGCCGAAGGTGCTGATCCTGACCACCTTCGACCTCGACGAGTACGCCTTCTCCGCGCTGAAGGCGGGTGCCTCCGGATTCATGCTGAAGGACGTGCCGCCCGGCGAACTGCTCGCCGCGATCCGCTCCGTGCACAGCGGTGACGCCGTCGTGGCCCCGTCCACGACCCGGCGTCTGCTGGACCGTTTCGCGCCGATGCTGCCCAGCGCCGGCAAGGAGGCCCCGCACAAGGAGCTGGAACGGCTCACCGAGCGTGAGCGCGAGGTCATGGTGCTGGTCGCGCAGGGGCTGTCCAACGGGGAGATCGCCGCCCGGCTGGTGCTGTCCGAGGCGACCGTCAAGACGCACGTCGGCCGCATCCTGACCAAGCTCGGTCTGCGGGACCGGGTGCAGGTGGTGGTCCTCGCCTACGAGACGGGTCTCGTCCGGGCGGGCGGACACGGCTGACCGAGCGCGCGAGCGTCGGTAGGGTCTGCGCATGCTCCTGTGGATCAACGGCCCCTTCGGGGGCGGCAAGACACAGACCGCACACGAGATCCGGCGCCGACTGCCCGGCAGCGTCGTCTGCGACCCCGAGCACGCGGGCTTCGGCCTGCGCCGGATGCTGCCGCCCGAACTGCGCGGCGCCGGCGGCCGGGAGCCGCTCGTGGACGACTTCCAGGACCTGGTCGCCTGGCGGCAGGGCGTCGTCGAGGTCCTCGACCTCACCCTGGGCAAGCACGAGGGCGTGGTGATCGCGCCCATGACCGTCACCGACCCCGGCCATTTCGCGGAGACCGTCGGCCGGCTCGGGGAACTGGGCCACGACGTACGGCACTTCACGCTGCTCGCCGAGCGGGAGACCGTGCTGAGGCGACTGCGCGAACGCGGGCCGGGACACCTCCTTCACCACGTCTCGGGAAGGAACACGGGGCTGCGCCGCGAGAGTTGGGCGGTGCGGCGGCTCGACCACTGCCTGGAGCGGCTGAGCGGACCGGAGTTCGCCGAGCACCTGTGGACGGACCACACCACCGTGCCGAAGACCGCCGACCGCATCGCCGTGCTGGCCGGGCTGACCCTCAAGCCGAACAACGAGGGCGCACTGCGGACCAGGCTGAGGCAGGCGCGGGTCGGGATGAAGCACATCCGGTTCGACTGAGCGGGCATCGGGCGGGACCGCGGCTCGCGCGCCCGCCCGGCCCGTTCAGCGGAGGATGCCTTCCAGGAAGTCGCTGCCCAGCCGGGCCACCACCGTCACGTCCAGCTGGTGCAGGACGTACCGTCCGCGGCGGCGGGTGGTGACCAGGCCCGCCTTCTTCAGCACGCTCACGTGCCGGGATATCTCGGGCGCGGTCATGCCGTGCACCTGGGCCAGCTCGCTGGTGGTGAACGCGCTGCGGGCCAGGCTGCGGCACAACCGCATCCGCACCGGGTGGGACAGGGCCGTCATCCGCAGCGTCAGCTGCTCCACCGACGGCGGGGCGACCGGCTCCGGGGAACCCATCGGGTAGTGCAGGACCGGCTGCCAGCCGTACCGGTGCAGGACGCTCAGGTGCGGCCAGCCGAGGCTCGTCGGCACCAGCAGCAGGCCGCCGTCCAGCGTGGCCGTGTGCCCGATGCCGAGCTTGTCGATCGTGATCCGCGCGGCCGGTTCGTCCAGCGTCACCGACGGGGAGACCGACGCCAGTGCCTCGCCCAGCCCCTTGCGGTGCAGAAGGTCGGTCTTGTGGCGGGCGTCGCTCGCCAGCTGGTGGCGCAGCCGGGACCAGGCCTCGGCGAAGAACGCCTCGTCGCAGTCCTCCAGGAACTGCCGCAGCCAGGCGCGGATCCGCGGCGGGTCGGCCAGCAGCCGCTGGGTGAAGCGCATCTGCTGCGGCCCGCGCGCGGCGGCCAGCGCCAGGGCCCGGTCGCGCAGCTCCGGGTCGGAGAGGGTGCCGGCGGCTTCGGTGTCGTAGGGCATGGCGCAGGTGAACTCCAGGGCGGCGTCCACGAACTGCTCGTCGGTCAGCTTGTCCAGGAGGTCCAGGTCCTCGGCGAGCGTGGCACCCGGCAGCGTGCCGCGGCCCGGGATGCCGGCGAACGGCATGAAGAGGTCGGAGAACGTCGAGCGCCACAGGAAGTCGGCCTCGCACATGCGGTCGGCCAGATGGGTGTCGAACCGGGCCGTGACCGCCGTCACCCAGCCCTGGAGTCCCGGATGGTGGCCCGGCTCGGACAGCGCGTGCAGTGCCATGCCGAGCTCGGCCAGGGGGGAGGGCACGACGGCGACCCTCTCCTGCCGCAGCCCCGCGATGTCGATGCGCACGCTCATGGCCACATGGTGCACCCCGCCACCGACAACGCCGCCCTCGATTGACGGCGGCCGTCAATCGACACGGCACGCCGAGCGACACCGACGGCGCCCGAGACGTGCGGCCGGCCTTCCGCCCGAGCGGCTCGGCGCGACCCGCTCGCCCCCTACCCGTCAGCCCCCCGGCGCACCCGTGCGACGAATTCCGCCACCGCCGCCTTCACGTCCTCGGGCGTCCACTCCAGGCCCGCGGCCCGTACGTCGATCTCCGTCACGGCGAGTCCCGGACCCGGGGCGTCCCAGGGGCGGGCGAACAGGAGCGTCCCCGTCTCCTCGGCCTGGCGGACCGCCGCCTCCGCGACGGCATCGGCGTCGTACGGCAGCCAGACCTGGAACTCGTTGGTGTGCGGCTGCTCGGGGTGCACCCGTGCCCAGGGCACACCGGCCGCGGCGAATCCCTCGCGCAGCGCGGCCGCCACCACGCGCGCGTGCCGCACGTAGCCGGGCAGCCGGGGCAGTTCCCGCTCCAGTCCGGCGAGCGCCGACAGCGCGGTCGGGAACTGCTGGAAGACCTGGCCGCCGTACCGGTGGCGCCATGCCTTCGCCTCGTCCACCAGGGTTGTCGGACCGGCCAGGGCCGCGCCGCCGAAGCCGTCGAGCGACTTGTAGAACGACACGTACACGCTGTCCGCGAGGGCCGCGATCTCTTTCAGGGGGCGCCCGAAGTGCACGGTGGTCTCCCACAGGCGCGCGCCGTCGAAGTGCACCACCGCGTCGCGCTCGCGCGCCGCCGCCACCAGTTCGTCCAGTTCCTCCCAGGACGGCAGCACGAAACCGGCGTCCCGGAGCGGGAGTTCCAGCAGCAGCGTGCCGAACGGCTCGTCGAGGTCGCGGATCTCGGCGGCGGTCGGCTGCCGCGGCGCACTGTTCAGCCGCACCGGTCGCAAGCCGCTGACCTGCGTGAAAGCATGGCGTTCGTGCACTTCGAGGTGGGCGAGCGGGTGCAGGGCGACCCTCGGGTCGCCGGTGCGGCCCGCCCAGCAGCGCAGCGCCACCTGCTGGGCCATCGTGCCCGTCGGGAAGAACGCCGCGGCCTGGGTGCCGAGCAGTCCGGCGACCTTGTCCTCCAGGGCCTCGACGACGCCGTTGCCGTACAGGTCGGCGGTCTCGTCCAGGTCGTACAGCTCGTGGGCGTTCTCCAGACGCGCCAGGCGCTCCCGCAGCGTGCTGAGCACGCTGGAGCGTGCGAGCACACGCCGCGCGCTCCGGTACGCGGCCTTGCGCCGCTCGTAGCGCAGCTTGCGCTCTTCCTCCGCCGTATCGCTCATGCCCCGGATCATGCCTCCTGGCGATTCGCGGGGGCAGCCGCTTTCGCGCACGCGGCTCCTGGGCCCCGCTTCCTCGGTGGGCGATGTGCCGCCGCTCCGCCCACAGCCTGTGGACAACCGAACGCCGCTCGAACCGATCGCGTTAACATGACGAGAAATCGTCCGGTACCCGGAGCGGACTGGAACGGGAAGGCCGCCGTCGCGTGAGTACAAGCCAACAACCAGACCCCAGGGACCGCCCCGCGCGCCTCACCGTCGGCGTCGTCGGCGCCGGTCGTGTGGGCCCCGCACTCGCCGCGTCACTCCAGCTCGCCGGGCACCGCCCGGTGGCCGTCTCCGGTGTCTCCGACGCCTCGCGCAGGCGGGCCGCCCTGATGCTGCCCGACGTGCCGGTGCTCACCCCCGCCGAGGTGCTCCAGCGGGCCGAGCTGGTGCTGCTGACCGTCCCGGACGACGCCCTGCCCGGCCTCGTCGAGGGCCTCGCCGGCACCGGTGCCGTCCGGCCGGGGCAGCTGCTGGTGCACACCTCCGGGCGGTACGGCGCCAAGGTCCTGGAGCCCGCCCTGCGGGCCGGCGGACTGCCGCTGGCCCTGCACCCCGCCATGACCTTCACGGGCACCCCGGTGGACGTCCAGCGGCTCGCCGGGTGCTCCTTCGGCGTCACCGCGCCCGACGAACTGCGGCTGGCCGCCGAGGCGCTCGTCATCGAGATGGGCGGCGAGCCCGAGTGGATCGCCGAGGAGAACCGCCCGCTGTACCACGCGGCGCTCGCGCTGGGCGCCAACCACCTGGTCACCCTGGTCGCCCAGTCCATGGAGCTGCTGCGCACGGCGGGCGTCGAGGCCCCCGACCGCATGCTCGGCCCGCTGCTCGGCGCCGCCCTGGACAACGCGCTGCGCTCCGGCGACGCGGCCCTGACCGGCCCCGTGGCACGCGGTGACGCCGGCACGGTCGCCGCGCACGTCACCGAACTGCGCCGGCACGCGCCCCAGGCCGTCGCCGGCTATCTGGCGATGGCGCGCGCCACCGCCGACCGGGCACTCGCCCACGGGCTGCTGAAGCCGGAGTTCGCGGAGGACCTGCTCGGAGTGCTCGCCGCGGACGCGAACCTGCCCGAGAACGGGGGAGACCGATGAGCCGCCGGACCTTCGAACTCGTCCCCACGGTGGACGACCTGACCTACGTGCGCGAGCACCTCGCCGTGCCGGGCCGCACCGCCGTCGTGATGACCATGGGCGCCCTGCACGACGGCCACGCCACCCTCGTCCGCGCGGCACGCGAGCGGGTGGGCCGGGACGGCTTCGTCGTCGTCACGGTCTTCGTGAACCCGCTCCAGTTCGGCCGCGGCGAGGACCTGGACCGCTACCCGCGCACGCTGGAGGCCGATCTCAAGGTCGCCGAGCAGGCGGGCGCCGACGCCGTGTTCGCCCCGGGCGTGGAGGAGGTCTACCCGGGCGGTGAGCCACAGGTCCGGATCAGCGCGGGCCCCATGGGGGAGCGCCTGGAGGGCGCCGTGCGCCCCGGCCACTTCGACGGGATGCTCACCGTGGTCGCCAAGCTGCTCCACCTCACCCGGCCCGACGTGGCGTTCTTCGGGCAGAAGGACGCCCAGCAGCTCGCCCTGATCCGCCGCATGTCCCGGGACCTGAACTTCGGCGTCGAGATCGTCGGCGTACCGACCGTCCGCGAGGACGACGGCCTGGCCCTGTCCAGCCGCAACCGCTACCTCTCCCCTCAGGAGCGGCGCACGGCGCTCACGCTGTCCCGCGCCCTGTTCGCGGGCCGCGACCGGCACGCCGCGCAGGAGGCGCTGCGCGCGCGGGCGCGGGAGGTACCCGCCACACGCGCGCGTGCCGAGGCGCTCAGCGCGATCGGCGAGTCCCGCGCCGCGGCCGACGCGCACGCCGTCGCCAAGGCGGCGCCCGGCGGCCCCGCGGCGGTCCGTGCCGCCGCCCGCACGGTCATCGACGAGGCCGCCCGGCTCGACCCGCCCCTGGCGCTGGACTACCTGGCCCTCGTCGACCCGTCCGACTTCACCGAGATCGGGGACGACTTCACGGGCGAGGCCGTCCTCGCCGTCGCCGCCAGGGTCGGTACGACCCGGCTGATCGACAACCTCCCCCTCACCTTCGGAGCCGCCTCGTGACCAGCACAGGCATACGACTGCACGCGCCCGCTCCGGGCTGGTCCATCTCCGCGGACGTCGTGGTCGTCGGCTCTGGCGTCGCCGGCCTCACCGCCGCCCTGCGCTGCGAGGCGGCGGGCCTGAGGACGGTCGTCGTCACCAAGGCCCGCCTCGACGACGGCTCCACCCGCTGGGCCCAGGGCGGCATCGCCGCGGCACTCGGCGAGGGCGACAGCCCCGAACAGCACCTGGACGACACGCTCGTGGCGGGTGCGGGCCTGTGCGACGCGGAGGCGGTACGGATCCTCGCCACCGAGGGCCCCGACGCCGTACGGCGGCTGATCGAGACCGGCGCGCACTTCGACGAGTCCGCCGAGGGCGAGCTGGCGCTGACCCGGGAGGGCGGCCACCACCGCCGCCGGATCGCCCACGCCGGCGGTGACGCCACCGGCGCGGAGATCTCCCGCGCCCTCGTCGAGGCGGTACGCGCGCGTGGCCTGCGCACCATCGAGAACGCGCTCGTCCTCGACCTCCTCACGGACGCCGAGGGCCGCAGCGCGGGTGTGAGCCTGCACGTCATGGGCGAGGGCCAGCACGACGGCGTGGGCGCCGTGCACGCCCCCGCGGTGGTCCTCGCGACCGGCGGCATGGGGCAGGTCTTCTCGGCCACCACCAACCCGTCGGTCTCCACGGGCGACGGCGTGGCACTCGCCCTGCGCGCCGGGGCGGAGGTCAGCGACCTCGAATTCGTCCAGTTCCACCCCACGGTGCTGTTCCTCGGCCCGGACGCCGAGGGCCAGCAGCCGCTCGTCTCCGAGGCGGTGCGCGGCGAGGGCGCCCACCTGGTGGACGCCGACGGCGTGCGCTTCATGCTCGGTCGGCACGAGCTGGCCGAGCTGGCGCCCCGGGACATCGTGGCCAAGGCGATCATGCGCCGTATGCAGGAGCAGGGCGCCGAGCACATGTTCCTCGACGCCCGGCACTTCGGCGCGCAGATGTGGGAGCGGCGCTTCCCCACGATCCTCGCCGCCTGCCGCGCCCACGGGATCGACCCCGTGCACGAGCCGATCCCGGTCGCCCCGGCCGCCCACTACGCCTCCGGCGGCGTACGCACCGACTCCCGCGGCCGTACGACGGTCCCCGGCCTGTACGCGTGCGGTGAGGTCGCCTGCACCGGTGTCCACGGCGCCAACCGGCTGGCCTCCAACAGCCTCCTGGAGGGTCTGGTCTACGCCGAGCGCATCGCCCACGACATCGCGGTGAGCCTCCGGCACGACGGTCCCCACGCGCGCGTGCCCGTTCCCGAACCGCAGCCCGAGAAGCCCGCCCACCCGCTGCTCGCCCCGGAGGACCGCTTCGCGATCCAGCGGATCATGACCGGGGGCGCGGGCGTCCTGCGCTCCGCCGAGTCCCTCGCCCGGGCCGCCGAGCGCCTCCAGCGACTGCACAGCGAGGCACGCGACGCCCTCGACGAGAACGGCAAGACGGCCGAGCCCGGCGTCGACACCTGGGAGACCACCAACCTGCTGTGCGTGGCGCGCGTGCTGGTCGCCGCCGCCCTCCAGCGGGAGGAGACCCGGGGCTGCCACTGGCGCGAGGACCACGCCGACCGCGACGACGCCGGGTGGGCCCGCCACCTCGTCGTGCGGCTGAATCCGGACCGCACACTCGCCGTACACACCACCGATACCGCAGACTTCCCCCCGACCCACCCCCGATCTCTCGGCTCCGCTCGAGCCGGGGGCATCCCCACGCACCACCCGGCGCACCGTCCCCAGGAGCAGTGAGAGCAGTGAGCACCCCCGATCTTCCCCTCGCCCCGTCCGACGGCTGCGGTGACGGCTGCGCCTGCGGCGCGGACGACGAGGCGTACCTGGAGTGCGGCCTGGACCCCGCGCTCGCCCAGCTGCTGGCCGACGCCGGACTCGACCCCCTGGAGGTCGAGGACATCGCCAACGTCGCCATCCAGGAGGACCTCGCGGGCGGCGTCGACGTCACGACGGTCGCCACCATCCCCGAGGACGCGGTGGCCACCGCCGACTTCGTGGCCCGCGAACCCGGCGTCGTGGCCGGCCTGCGGGTCGCCGAGGCGGTCATGTCGGTGGTCTGCGAGGAGGAGTTCGAGGTCGAACGGCACGTCGAGGACGGCGAGCGCGTGACCGAGGGCCGGACACTGCTGTCGATCACCACCCGCACCCGCGACCTCCTCACCGCCGAGCGCAGCGCGCTGAACCTGCTGTGCCGGCTGTCCGGCATCGCCACCGCCGCGCGCGCGTGGGCGGACGTCCTGGAGGGCACCGTGGCGAAGGTCCGGGACACCCGCAAGACGACGCCGGGCCTGCGTTCCCTGGAGAAGTTCGCGGTCCGCTGCGGCGGCGGCGTGAACCACCGCATGTCGCTCTCCGACGCGGCCCTGGTCAAGGACAACCACGTGGTCGCCGCCGGCGGCGTGGCGCAGGCCTTCAAGGCCGTACGGGAGTCCTTCCCGGACGTGCCGATCGAGGTGGAGGTCGACACCCTGCACCAGCTGCGCGAGGCCGTCGACGCGGGTGCCGACCTGATCCTGCTGGACAACTTCACGCCGGGCGAGTGCGAGGAGGCCGTCGCCCTGGTGCGCGGCCGCGCGGCGCTGGAGGCGTCCGGCCGCCTGACCCTCGACAACGCCAGGGCTTACGCGGACACCGGCGTCGACTTCCTCGCCGTGGGAGCCCTCACCCACTCCTCGCCGATCCTCGACATCGGCCTGGACCTGCGAGCGGCGGAGTAGGGAACCGGACATGCTGCTGACGATCGACGTGGGCAACACGCACACCGTGCTCGGCCTGTTCGACGGCGAAGACATCGTCGAGCACT
Organism: Streptomyces cadmiisoli; assembly: GCF_003261055.1. Taxonomy (NCBI): domain Bacteria; kingdom Bacillati; phylum Actinomycetota; class Actinomycetes; order Kitasatosporales; family Streptomycetaceae; genus Streptomyces; species Streptomyces cadmiisoli. The sequence goes on along the minus strand of NZ_CP030073.1, from coordinate 4,215,696 downwards.
GGCGCATCTCCACGGACGCCCGCCGCACCGCCGACGAGCTGGCGGTCCTCCTCCAGGGCCTGATGGGCATGCACCCCCTGCTGGGTGAGGAGCTGGGCGACGGCATCGACGGCATCGCCATCTGCGCGACCGTCCCCTCGGTCCTGCACGAACTGCGCGAGGTGACCCGCCGCTACTACGGCGACGTCCCCGCCGTCCTCGTGGAGCCGGGCGTCAAGACGGGCGTCCCGATCCTCACCGACAACCCCAAGGAGGTCGGCGCCGACCGCATCATCAACGCCGTCGCCGCGGTCGAGCTCTACGGCGGCCCCGCGATCGTCGTCGACTTCGGTACGGCGACGACGTTCGACGCGGTCAGCGCGCGCGGGGAGTACATCGGCGGTGTCATCGCCCCCGGCATCGAGATCTCGGTCGACGCCCTCGGCGTCAAGGGCGCCCAGCTCCGCAAGATCGAGGTGGCCCGGCCGCGCAGCGTGATCGGCAAGAACACGGTCGAGGCGATGCAGTCGGGCATCATCTACGGCTTCGCCGGCCAGGTCGACGGCGTGGTGAACCGTATGGCACGCGAGCTGGCCGAAGACCCGGACGACGTGACGGTGATCGCCACGGGCGGGCTCGCGCCGATGGTGCTCGGGGAGTCGTCGGTGATCGACGAGCACGAGCCGTGGCTGACGCTGGTCGGTCTCCGCCTGGTCTACGAACGCAACGTGTCCCGGATGTAGCCCGGGTCCAGGAACTGCCCGCCGCGGCGGCAGGGGGTGCGGCTCCGCCGCCGGGGTTCGCCGGGGTTCGCCGGGGGCCGCGTTGCCTCTCGGCGCCGCGGTCGGGAGGGGGAGGGGTCGCGCGGTCCGGCGCCGGTGCCGGGGGGTGGCGCGGTCCCGCACCTGTGGGGTGCCGCCGAGCCGGCTCGGGTCGCCCCCGCGGCGCGGTCCGGCGTCTGCGGGGTGCTGCCGTGCCGGCCGCAGTGGCTCGGGCCTGCGGGTGCTGCCTTGTCTGTGCGTGTCGCCCGTGCGGCTCGAAGGCCCGTGGCGGCCTGGTGCTTGCGGGGCAGGGTCGCGTCCGCCCGTGTGGCTCGCCCGCGCCCCGGGCCCAGCGCCTGCGGCACGCCGCTGTTCCTGCCCATGCCGCCCCCGCGGCGCGAGCCACCGCCCCTGCCCATGCCGCCCCCGCGGCGCGAGCCACCGCCCCTGCCCATGCCGCCCCCGCGGCGCGAGCCACCGCCCCTGCCCATGCCGCCCCCGCGGCGCGAGCCACCACCCCTGCCCATGCCGCCCCCCCCCCGGCGCGAGCCACCACCCCCGCCCATGCCGCCCCCGCGGCGCGAACGCCCCAGGTCGGGGCGGACCGTGGGCGCCACCACCCGGGTGGCGTGATCGCGCCACGCCCGCCCCTACCGCCTGGTTTGTCTGATTAGCGCGTACCGTCCCCTCCATGCCCACGCCTCACGGATCCCGCGGCGGCATGGCGTTCGGTGCGCAGGAGCTGCGTGTGCTCCGCCGCGCTCTCGCCCTCGCCCTTCACCCCGGCCAGGCTTCGGCCGAGGACGTCCAGGACTGTCTCCGCCTCGCCGAGTCCCTCGACGAGGCGGTACGTGAGGGCGTCCGCCTGGCGGCCTTCCTCGTGGCCGACCTGGCCCGCTACCGCGCCACCCTGCCCGGCACAGCGGCCGGCTACTGCACGCTTCTGGAGGAGGCGCTGAGCGCCGGGTACCGCCCCCTGCCCGACGACCTCGCCGCCCTGCGCGCCCTGCGCGGCAACCCCGCCGGAGCCGCCCTCCTGGACCGCTGCCAGGCCCTCGCCGAACAGGACGTACGCGCGCGTCCCGCCCGCGGTGCGGCCGCCCTCCGCACCCCCCTCGTTCCCGCCGGCCGCACTCCCCACGTGCCGGCCTCGCGCAGCCACCTCCAGGCCCTCCCCGGTGGCAGGTCCGCCGGTGCCCCGGGGGGTCACTCCGGTGCCGGCGCGGCCGACGACCCCGCGTCCGAACCGGAGAAGAAGCCCGCGCAGAAGCCCGGCCCCGCCCAGCCGGCGTCCCCGGCCCCCAAGCCCGCCCGCCGCCCCGTTCCCACCCCGGGCGAGGTGTTCCCCCGCCGCAAACCGCCCCGGCCTCCCGCGCCCCCCTCGCAGCGGCTGGCGGTCGGCTGACCCACCCGAACGGCCCCCGCCGCGGCCGTCCCACCCGAACGGCCCCGCGGCGACCAGCCCCTCACCACGCCTGTTTTCACCGCGCCCGAACTCCGCACCCCCCGCCCGAACCGTCCCGGTCCGCCCCTCTACCCTGGGGCCATGGACTACGTCTCCGCGCTCCTGCCCCCGGTCGTCATGGCCGTGTTCTTCATCGGCGTGATCAGGGTGATCGTGAAGACCCAGGGCGGGGCCAACAAGGCCAAGGAGGACGCGGCCGTCGACGCCGCCCTGGCGCGGATGGAGGACTCCCACCAGCCCTCCGTGCGCAGCGACGGCTGAGCCGACGCGAGCGCTGTCCCACCCCGGCAAGGGCCCGCGTCCCGCACCTCGCGGGCCCTCGGCGCGACATCACATCTGCCCCATTTGTTCTGAAGTGCGCCGAAAAATAACTAATCCTGCCGGTTCGGCACGCGAGTAGGCGGAACTCCCACTATTGTGCTGAGTTGTGCCTCGCCCATTGGGAGAACTCGAAGACTCGGTCATGACGCGGGTGTGGAAGTGGAACCGCCCGGTGACCGTTCGAGAAGTCCTGGAAGACCTCCAGCAGGATCGGTCCATCGCCTACACCACGGTGATGACCGTTTTGGACAATCTCCATCAGAAGGGCTGGGTACGCCGCGAAGCGGAAGGCCGGGCCTATCGATATGAGGCGGTCTCCACCCGAGCCGCCTACGCCGCCGCCCTCATGAACGACGCGTGGACGCAGAGCGACAACCCCGCGGCCGCGCTCGTCGCCTTCTTCGGCATGATGAGCGAGGAACAGCGACAGGCCCTCCGGGACGCCGTACGCATCGTCGAGGGACCGGAAACAGCCGAGCCCCAAGTCCCGGATTCCGCCCCCGCCTCGGATACCGGCGGCGAGAACCCGGACGAGAACCCGGACGAGAAGCCCGGCAGCCCCGGTGAGAACCCGCGCGAGAACCCCGGCTCCGCACCGGAGGCCCACGGGCGATAGCGTCCGCTCATGTCCGCAGAGAGTCCCGAAGTCACCGCAAAAGCCATCACCGTCCGCCGGGCCCGGACCAGCGATGTCCCGGTCGTGCGCCGGCTGCTCGACGCCTACGTCCGCAAGGGCATCCTGCTCGACAAAGCCACGGTGACGCTTTACGAGGACATCCAGGAGTTCTGGGTCGCGGAACGGGACGGCAACGCCGAGGTGGTCGGCTGCGGTGCCCTGCACGTGATGTGGGAAGACCTCGCGGAAGTCCGCACTCTCGCCGTGAAGCCCGGTCTGAAGGGCGCCGGCGTCGGCCATCAGTTGCTGGAGAAGTTGGTCGAGACCGCACGCTGGCTGGGCGTTCGGCGCGTTTTCTGCCTGACCTTCGAAGTGGAGTTCTTCGGCAGTCACGGCTTCGTGGAGATCGGTGAGACGCCGGTCGACACGGATGTCTACACCGAGCTGCTGCGTTCCTATGACGAGGGTGTCGCGGAGTTCCTCGGACTCGAACGAGTGAAACCGAACACCTTGGGCAACAGCCGGATGCTTCTGCATCTGTGATCGCCCGGGGTATGCCGACGGTATGCGAAGAGTATTCCGCGCGGTCACGCTGCCCGGGTTCCCTATGTCCGAAACGCGCATGTTTCCGGGTCGGTGAGCGCGGACTGGTCTCTGTCGGGGGTTTGTGTTTTTCCCGCAAAAGCGGTTTGCTTTCCGACGTACTGCTGTAGTGCATATAACAGGGGGCGGCGAAACGGGCGGACGCCGCACAACCCCGGCCCTCACGTTATCGATGAAAGGAAATCCGGTGGCACAGAAGGTTCAGGTCCTTCTTGTCGACGACCTCGACGGCGGCGAGGCGGACGAGACGGTGACGTTCGCGCTGGACGGCAAGACGTACGAGATCGACCTCACGACCGCCAACGCGGACAAGCTTCGCGGCCTTCTCGACCCGTATGTGAAGGGCGGCCGGCGTACCGGTGGCCGTGCTTCCGGCGGGCGTGGAAAGGCGCGTGCCGCTTCGGGTGGCAGCCAGGACACCGCTGCGATCCGTGCTTGGGCCAAGGAGAACGGTTACGAGGTCAACGACCGTGGCCGCGTGCCGGCGTCCATTCGCGAGGCCTACGAGAAGGCCAACGGCTGAGCGCTCGCGCGCCGCAGTCGGATCCGGTGGCAGTGGGTGGCCACCGTCTCCACCAGCCGTACGAGATCGGGGGCGCTTCCGCCGCCCCCCAAGGCCGACAGCGTCGGCAGCGAGGCCTCGACCTCGCACCCCGGTTCAGGGGGCCGCAGCCACACGGCGGCCCCCTGAAGAGGTTCGGGCCCCGCGGTCCCGGACCGCGGCGCACCGGGCGCCGGATCCCTCCGTGCCGGCCCCGCCGGGGGCAGCGGCGCGTCGATGACCCCGCCCTCGCCCACGGCCGTCAGGTCCAGGGCCAGTGAGCCCCACTCCAGCCAGCTCAGCAGCCCCGGCAGCTCCCGGGCGCTGTCCGCGGCGACCAGGAACCGCATGCGGCCGTCCTGGAGCGCGACCGGCGAGTCCTGCCGCAGGTGCCGCAGCGCGGCCCGGCCCGCCTCCTCGGGGACGTCCAGGACGTCGAAGCGCAGCCCCACGGCCAGCCGCAGTGGAGAGCCGGGCACCGTGGCCCAGCCGAGCCCGTCCTCGTACCACCGTCGGACCTGACCGCTCGGATCGGGCGGCCGACGGGGCGGCGGGACGGTGTGCGCGGGGGGCGCGGAGCCAACCATGCCCGGCGCAACCATGAAAAAGTCTCCCAAGTTACGCTGGGTGGCCACTCGAACGCGCGGCGTGCGGAAATGGGGGGCGTGTGGGGGTGCGGGGAGGCGCAATGTTGTTCGCCCGTAGCGGAGGGAACCAGTGCGCGCGGCATGGACTGTCAGTCCGAGCGGGTAAGACATCCCTAGTGGGAGGGGGCGACACGCAGGAAAGGCCGTCTCACGTTCGCCATCGGCGTACTGGTGGTGAGGGTAACTGCCTGGCCTGCGGGAACATCGTCTCGCACCATCGGGTTGGAGCATATGTCGGCGTTCGGGGTCAGGAGGCCATCGACGGTGTCGGCAGTTGGAATGAGCGGTCCCCGCTTGCGGGACTAAGCTGCGGAAGGACAGGGAGGGGAAGTTCCCCTTACTGCCTGACCGCTCTGAGGAGCGATTAACGATGTTCGAGAGGTTCACCGACCGCGCGCGGCGGGTTGTCGTCCTGGCTCAGGAAGAAGCCCGGATGCTCAACCACAACTACATCGGCACCGAGCACATCCTCCTGGGCCTGATCCACGAGGGTGAGGGTGTCGCCGCCAAGGCCCTTGAGAGCCTCGGGATTTCGCTCGAGGCGGTCCGCCAGCAGGTGGAGGAGATCATCGGCCAGGGCCAGCAGGCCCCGTCCGGGCACATTCCCTTCACCCCCCGTGCCAAGAAGGTCCTGGAGCTGTCGCTCCGCGAGGCCCTTCAGCTGGGCCACAACTACATCGGCACGGAGCACATCCTGCTCGGCCTGATCCGTGAGGGCGAGGGCGTCGCCGCCCAGGTCCTGGTCAAGCTGGGCGCAGATCTGAACCGGGTGCGGCAGCAGGTGATCCAGCTGCTCTCCGGCTACCAGGGCAAGGAGACCGCCACCGCCGGTGGTCCTGCCGAGGGCACCCCCTCCACGTCCCTGGTCCTCGACCAGTTCGGCCGGAACCTCACCCAGGCCGCTCGTGAGTCCAAGCTCGACCCGGTCATCGGGCGCGAGAAGGAGATCGAGCGGGTCATGCAGGTGCTGTCCCGCCGTACCAAGAACAACCCGGTCCTGATCGGTGAGCCCGGCGTCGGCAAGACCGCCGTCGTCGAGGGCCTCGCTCAGGCCATCGTCAAGGGCGAGGTGCCCGAGACCCTCAAGGACAAGCACCTCTACACCCTGGACCTCGGCGCGCTGGTCGCCGGCTCCCGCTACCGCGGTGACTTCGAGGAGCGCCTGAAGAAGGTGCTCAAGGAGATCCGCACGCGCGGCGACATCATCCTGTTCATCGACGAGCTGCACACGCTGGTCGGTGCGGGTGCCGCCGAGGGCGCCATCGACGCCGCGAGCATCCTCAAGCCGATGCTGGCCCGTGGTGAGCTGCAGACCATCGGCGCCACCACGCTGGACGAGTACCGCAAGCACCTGGAGAAGGACGCGGCCCTCGAGCGCCGCTTCCAGCCCATCCAGGTCGCCGAGCCGTCCCTGCCGCACACGATCGAGATCCTCAAGGGTCTGCGCGACCGGTACGAGGCGCACCACCGTGTCTCGATCACCGACGAGGCGCTGGTCCAGGCCGCCACCCTGGCCGACCGGTACATCTCGGACCGCTTCCTGCCCGACAAGGCGATCGACCTGATCGACGAGGCCGGTTCCCGGATGCGCATCCGCCGGATGACCGCGCCGCCGGACCTGCGCGAGTTCGACGAGAAGATCGCCGGAGTCCGCCGGGACAAGGAGTCCGCGATCGACTCGCAGGACTTCGAGAAGGCCGCCTCCCTGCGCGACAAGGAGAAGCAGCTCCTCGCCGCGAAGGCCAAGCGGGAGAAGGAGTGGAAGGCCGGCGACATGGATGTCGTCGCCGAGGTCGACGGCGAGCTGATCGCCGAGGTCCTTGCCACGGCCACCGGTATCCCGGTCTTCAAGCTGACCGAGGAGGAGTCCTCGCGTCTGCTGCGCATGGAGGACGAGCTCCACAAGCGGGTCATCGGCCAGGTCGACGCCGTCAAGGCGCTGTCGAAGGCGATCCGCCGTACGCGTGCCGGTCTGAAGGACCCGAAGCGTCCGGGTGGTTCGTTCATCTTCGCCGGCCCGTCCGGTGTCGGTAAGACCGAGCTGTCCAAGGCCCTCGCCGAGTTCCTCTTCGGTGACGAGGACGCGCTGATCTCCCTCGACATGTCGGAGTTCAGCGAGAAGCACACGGTGTCGCGTCTCTTCGGTTCGCCCCCCGGCTACGTGGGCTACGAAGAGGGCGGCCAGCTGACCGAGAAGGTCCGCCGCAAGCCGTTCTCCGTCGTCCTCTTCGACGAGGTGGAGAAGGCCCACCCGGACATCTTCAACTCGCTGCTGCAGATCCTGGAGGACGGTCGCCTGACCGACTCCCAGGGCCGGGTCGTGGACTTCAAGAACACGGTCATCATCATGACGACCAACCTCGGCACCAGGGACATCTCCAAGGGCTTCAACCTGGGCTTCGCGGCGCAGGGTGACACGAAGTCCAACTACGAGCGCATGAAGAACAAGGTCTCGGACGAGCTCAAGCAGCACTTCCGGCCCGAGTTCCTCAACCGCGTCGACGACGTGGTCGTCTTCCCGCAGCTGACCCAGGACGACATCCTGCGGATCGTCGACCTGATGGTCGGCAAGGTGGACGAGCGCCTGAAGGACCGGGACATGGGCATCGAGCTCTCCCAGTCCGCCAAGGAGCTGCTGGCACAGAAGGGTTACGACCCCGTGCTGGGTGCCCGGCCGCTGCGCCGCACCATCCAGCGCGAGATCGAGGACTCCCTGTCGGAGAAGATCCTCTTCGGCGAGCTGCGTCCCGGCCACATCGTGGTCGTGGACACGGAGGGCGAGGGCGACGCCAAGACCTTCACCTTCCGGGGTGAGGAGAAGTCGGCGCTGCCGGACGTCCCGCCGATCGAGCAGGCGGCCGGCGGCGGAGCCGGGCCGAACCTGAGCAAGGAGGCGTAAGCCTCGGGTCATGACAAAGGGCCGGTGCCTTCGGGCACCGGCCCTTCGTCATGCCGTGCGGGCGCCGGCCGGTGGGAGCGGGCGGCCGGTCACGGCCCGGGTCAGGAGAGCTGGCCGCCGTAGTCCGGCAGCTTGTAGGTCTTCTCGGCGTGGCCGCCCGACAGGTCGGTGGTGTTGTTGCCGATGTTCGCGATGATCGTGTAGCCCTTCGACTCGATGTCGACGCGCTGGGCGGTCTTGTACGCGGCGACGTTCTTGAAGAGGTCGAAGAAGCCGCGGACGTAGAGGCCGTCGACCTCGTAGCCGACCTTTTCGAGGTTGTACTCGGTCGGCAGGTGCAGGATGCCCGGGCGGGCGGTGACGAAGAAGATGTCGACGCCGCGGTCCTGGGCGTACTCGGCGATCTCCAGGACCGGCTGGTTCGCGGGCTGGGGGTAGCGGAAGCCGAAGTCGGTCTCCAGCGTGGTGTTGTCGATGTCGAAGACGATCGCCGGCCTCTCACCCGGCCCGGCCTCGGCGATCCGCTGCTTCACGTACGGCAGCGCCTGGTCCATCACGGCCCGGCAGTCCCGCTGCCAGGTGTCGTAGTCCACGTCCGCCGCGGCTGCGGTGGTCGCCTTCGTCGTGCCGGTGCCGGTGCCGGTCGCGGCCTGGGCGGGTGCGGCGACGGTCACGAGGGCGGCCGCGGCGACGGCGGTAGCGGCGGTGCGGCTCGCCCAGGGGCGTCGTCTCGTCATGGGGGGTCCCTTCACGCCCGTGCGGTGTCTCCGCACGGCATGTCTACGTGTCGTGGGCATGCTCGTAGGTGTGGATGGCCTGAGGGGAACCGTAGGGTTACTGGACGGTAGGTGAACAGGGGTGTGCGTCACACAACTCCGCGCATTTTCGCGACAGTCGGCCGCACCGGGAGCGGTTCGAGGACGTGCTCCGGCAGTTCGGTGACACCGGCGGCGAGGTTGACGGTGACCTCGCGCAGGTCCGGGAAGAGGGCCGGGACGGCCGAGAGGTCCGCGCCGCCGTCGACGTTGTTCAAGCGCACAGCGGTGACCCCGGTCAGGGGCGGGCCCTGCCGCCCGACCGCCCGCCAGTCGGTCCGCAGCTCCTCCAGGGCGGGGAGGCGGGCGATCTCCTCGAAGTCCTCCGGGGCCAGTGCCGCTGCCGGGGCGGCGAGGGTCAGCCGCCGCAGCGTCGACAGCCGGTGCAGGCCGCGCAGGCCGGTGTGCGCCGTGGCGTTCCCGGTGAGCCGCAGGTGGCGCAGCGGCAGGTCCCGGGGCAGGGCCTCGTCGAGGGAGGCGGCGAGCAGGGTGATGCCGAGGTCGAGCTGGGACAGGGCCGCGGAGCCGGACAGCGGGGACAGCGCGCCCGGCCGTTCCAGTCCGGGCAGGACGCCGAGCGAGAGCCGGCTCAGCGGGAGGCGGGCCAGCGGGGCGACGTCCTGGACGTGCGGGCATCTGGTGAGCTCCAGATGGGTGAGCCGGTTCAGACCGGCCAGGCAGGCCAGGTCCCGCAGCCGGTCGTTGCCGCGGACGATCAGCTCGGCGACGTCGTCGGGCAGCGCGGCGGGGTCGAGGCCGCCGGCCAGCTGGAGCGAACGCCGCCCGCCGAGTTCGCCGAGGACGCGCAGGTGCTCCGCCGAGTGCGCGGCGAAGAAGAGGCCGTCCGGTCGCAGATGGGCGATGACCTCCGTGCCGTACCGCCGGGCCGGGAACCGGTGCCAGGTCCAGCTCAGTTGGGCCCTGACGTCCAGCGCGGGGTGGTCGCGGTAGCGGGCCAGGACCGGCAGCGCGGCCTCGGTGCCGATGAGCGACGCCGTGACGACCACGGCACGGGCCTCGCCGTCGCCGAGGCCCTCGGGACCGGGCAGCAGCTCCAGGGCCAGCGGGCCGGCCGAGGCGAGGGCGCGTGCCTCGTCGGTGGTGCGGGGCGGGATCAGCGGAGCGGCGTTCTGTTCGACCTCGGCCCGCACCCGGGGATCCAGCTCCGTCGCGTGCTCCAGCGAGGCCAGGGCGAGCAGCCGGACGCGCGTGCCGGCGCCCGCCTCCAGCCGGTCCGCCGATCCGATCAGGTCCCGCAGCAGTGCGGCCCGCTCGCGGGGCCGGGCGTGCGCCACCGCCATCCGGACCACGTCCGCCCACTGCTCGTCCGCGGCCCCGCGCACCAGGAGCCCGAAGTCGCCGTCCTCCACGGCGGCCCGGGCGCCGAGGTAGTCCTGGAAGGTGCGGTGCGTGAATTCGACCGTCCCGGCCGTGGGTTCACGCAGCAGGCCGCTGCGGACCAGCAGATGCCGCAGGATCCGCGCGGCGTCGCCCTGGGCCGCGGCGCCCGGCAGGGACGGCAGTACGTCGGCGACGATCCGTTCGGCGCGGTCGCGGTCCAGCTCGGACCGGTTGTTGCGGATCAGCCAGTACGCCAGGCGCTGGAGCAGCTGGATCCGGGTGAGCTCGGTGAGGTGCACACCGCTCCCGTGCGGGAGCATGTCCCGTTCCTCGTCCCGCCGGGCCAGCAGCATCGACAGGGCGGCGTCGTACAACTCCTGCCGGCCGCCGGGCAGATGGCCCCGGCGGTCCCGGTGCAGGGCGCAGATCAGTCCGCACATCAGCGGGTTGGTGGCGAGGCGGCCGAGGTCGGGCTTGGTGCGCAGGGCGTCGAGGAGGGAGCGGCGGTGGCCGTCGAGGCGGTCGGGGTCGGCCGCGCCGGTCCGGGCCGCGGTGTACCAGCGGTCGACGAACGCGGTCACGTCGTCGCCGCTCATGGGGGTGAGCATCAGCTCGGTGAAGCCGTCCTCGGTGAGCCAGTCCGACCGTACGGCGGAGGGGCGGGAGGTGACGAGCCACTGGTTGCCGGGATAGGCGTCCAGGAGGCCGCGCAGCCAGTGCCGGGTGCCTGCCCGCTCCCGTTCGGGGATCTCGTCGAGTCCGTCGATCAGCAGCAGCCCGCGGCGGGCGCCGAGGACACGGTCGGCCCAGCCGTCCGGCTGGGCGGCGTGGAACGGGACGCGCGCGGCGGCCAGGAAGGCGTCGGGGCCGGGGAGGCCGTCGGGGCGGCGGACGAGGGTGCGCAGCGGCAGGACGAAGGGGATCCGGTCGCCCCGGGCGGCGGTCACCGCCAGCCACTGCACCAGGGTGGTCTTGCCGGCGCCGGCCACCCCGCGCAGCAGTACCCGGTCGTGCTCCGCGAGGGCCTGTTCGGCGGGGATCGCGGTGGCGGCCGCCGGAAGGCCGCGGCCGTCGGGGTCGGCGGTGTCGTCGTCCTCGCCGGGGCGGAGCGCCGTCAGGCTCAGATAGGCGGCGTCCAGGGGCCAGCGGTCCGGGGAGTCGTACAGGTCGATGCCGTAGATGGTGAGCCGGCTGTGCGTGGTGGTGACGTGGGTCAGGTAGCGGTGCTCGAAGGCGGTGTCCCGGCCGCCGGGGGGCGGGGTGCGGGCGATGAGTTCGTCGACCTTGGCCATGAGTTCGCGCTGTCGCCGGGTCTGCTCCACCAGGGTCCGGGCGACGAAGGTGGAGCGCTGGGTGAAGAAGTGCAGGACGTGCAGACAGGCCGTGGCGAGCAGCCGGTCGTGGAAGTGGCCGGCGTCGAGGGACAGCTCCCGCTCGGGGTGGCCGGCGGCGGCGCCCAGGCGGGCGGCGAGGGCCTCGTGGCCCAGTTCCACGGCCTGGACGTCCGTCATGGTGAGGTCGCCGAGGGCGTGCAGGCTGTCGGCGAGGGCGTGCACGACGGCCACCTCCTCACCGGCGGGCAGCGGGCGCTCACCGGCGTCCTTCAGGGCCCGGCGGACCAGCTCGGCGGCCAGTCCGGTCACGTCGTCGCGGCCGAGCAGGCACTGCTCGCCCCGGAAGGACACGTAGCCGGATATCCGTACGGGGCGGTCCACCAGCCCGGCGCCCGGTCCCTCCGCCCTGAACAGCTTCCGTACGAGCGGTGCGACCACTGCGGACGCCAGCCGCATGCCGATGACCGACGGTTCCACCCGGCCTCCCCCTGAGCCCCGTTGGCAGGAAACCGCAGCGTAGCGCCCGTCACATTCAGGGGTCCTTCGATCTTGGCCCCCGGTGACATGCCGCACAGGCGATTTGGAGGGTACTAGCAGGAATAGTAGAGAGGGTGATAAGGGCAAAACAGACAATTAGCCCCGTGTTCTGGGATAGAGAGGGTTGTTCTGGGGGGATTTGTCCCGAATATCGCCTCTGTCAATGGTCCGGGGGTTTTGTGGCGGAGTACTAGATTCCGTCGTAGATCACACCCTTTGGGGTTTCGGGGTCGGCGGGTTACCAAGGGATGGCCACTTCGGCGGACGTCCGTTCGCGGGGTGGTTTCCCAGTCCCCGGCCCCATGAGGTTTCGCATGTTCTCGCGTGTCACGTCCCGTTCTTCCCGTACGTTCCAGCTCCGCAACCGCGCGGCCGTGCTGGCCGCCGGTCTCGGCGCCTCGGTCGTGCTGGGAACCGGGGTCGCGGCCGCGGCCAACACCGCCACGGCTCCCACCACCGCCACCGTCGGTGTCGCGAACGCCGTCAAGGCGCAGGCCGCGGCTCAGGCGAAGGCGGCCGCGGTCGCCGCCGCCGCGAACACCAAGGCGACCGCCAAGGTGACCCAGGTCAAGTCCGCCCCGGTCAAGAAGGCCGCGGGCTGGACCGCCCCGGTCAAGAGCTACCAGCTCAGCGCCAGCTACGCGCAGGCCGGCGGTATGTGGCAGTCCACCCACAGCGGCCAGGACTTCGCCGTCCCGACCGGTACCCCCGTCGTCGCCGCGGGCGCCGGCACCGTGGTCAAGGCCGGCGGCAACGGCGCCGGTGACGGTCCCGCGTACGGCAACGCCGTCGTCATCCGGCACGCCAACGGCGTCTACACCCAGTACGCCCACCTTTCCAGCGTCAACGTGAGCGTCGGCCAGTCCGTGGGTGCCGGCCAGCGCATCGCCCTGTCCGGCAACACCGGCAACTCCAGCGGCCCGCACCTGCACTTCGAGGTCCGCACCAGCCCCAACTACGGCTCCGCCATGAACCCGGTCGCCTTCCTGCGCGGCAAGGGTGTGACGCTCTGAGGCGGTTGACCGCCTCGCCGGCGGGGCCGGCGGCCGACGACCGAACAGTCGTACCGGCCCGCGGCCCCACGGCCTAGCCCTCCGGCCCACCCCGGTGCGCCTGGGTCACCATGTCGACGGCGACCTCGAGGATTGCCTTGCGCTTCTCCTCGGGGTCGCCTTCGAGTTCCCCCATCACGAACACCATGCCCGCGTGCAGCGTGAAGATCGCGCTGACGCAGCGGACCTGGTCCGCCAGGGTCGCGTCCGGGTCGATGATGATGGCGCGCAGCCCCCGCAGGCGTTCCTTGAACAACTCGCCGATGCGCAGGTCCCGTACGGTGGCCTGGTTCTCGTGCATGAAGCGGAACAGCGGCTCGGCGTCGGTGAGCAGCCGGCTGTAGCGCCGGACGATCTCCTGCTTCGTCTCCAGCGTGTGGGGTTGGTGTCCGCCCCACTCGACCAGTTCGTCGATCGGCTGCATCAAGTCGTCGAAGATGCTGACCAGGATCTCTTCCTTGGTCTTGAAGTGGTAGTACAGCGCCGCCTTGGTGACGTCCAGGTGCTCGGCGATCTCGCGCAGCGACGTCTTCTCGTAGCCCTGCTCGGCGAAGAGCTCCAGTGCCACGTCCTGGATGCGCTGGCGCGTGTTGCCGCGTCGCTGCTGCCTGCTGCCGACCATCCTGCCGCCCGTCCTCGTGACTCCTGGTGGACAAAAACTTACTTGACGCCCGGCTAGTACGCGAGCTACGTTCCCAGGGAACTAGCCGGGCGGCAAGTAAGTTGGGGGAGCGGTGGCGGACATAGCGACCGATGACACGGACACCGGGAAGCAGTCCAGGAGCGTGCGGGTCGTCCTGCTCGCCCTGATGATCGCGATGATGCTCGCGATGCTCGACAACATGATCGTGGGTACCGCGATGCCGACGATCGTCGGTGATCTCGGCGGTCTGCAGCATCTGTCCTGGGTGGTGACCGCGTACACCCTCGCGACCGCCGCCTCCACCCCGCTGTGGGGCAAGCTCGGCGACATGTACGGGCGCAAGGGCTCGTTCATGACCTCGATCGTGATCTTCCTGATCGGCTCCGCGCTCAGCGGCATGGCCCAGGACATGGGCCAGCTGATCGCCTTCCGCGCGGTGCAGGGCCTCGGCGCGGGCGGCCTGATGGTCGGTGTGATGGCGATCATCGGTGATCTGATTCCGCCCCGTGAGCGGGGCAAGTACCAGGGCATGATGGCCGGCGTCATGGCGCTGGCCATGATCGGCGGACCGCTGGTCGGCGGCACCATCACCGACCACTGGGGCTGGCGCTGGACGTTCTACATCAACCTCCCGCTCGGCGCGGTCGCCCTGCTCGCCGTCAGTGCCGTACTGCACCTGCCGAAGAAGCGGGCCAAGGCCCGGATCGACTACCTGGGCGCCGGGCTGCTCACCGTCGGCATCACCGCGATCGTCCTCGTCACCACCTGGGGCGGCACGGAGTACGCCTGGACGTCCGCGCGGATCATGGAACTCATCGGTATCGGCGTGGTCTCGCTGGTCGGCTTCGTCCTCTGGCAGACCCGGGCCGCCGAGCCGATCCTGCCGCTGCACATCTTCCGCAGCCTCAACTTCACGCTGATGTCCGTGATCGGCTTCATCACCGGCTTCGTGATGTTCGGCGCCACGCTGTTCCTGCCGCTGTACCAGCAGTCGGTGCAGGGCCAGTCCGCGACCGACTCCGGGCTGCTGCTCCTGCCGATGCTCGGCGCGATGCTCGTCACGTCCATGGTCGCCGGACGGGTCACCACCAACACCGGCCGGTACAAGATCTTCCCGATCGTGGGCGGCGTGCTGCTGATCATCGGGCTGTACCTGCTGTCCCTGATGGACACCGGGACCTCGCAGTTCACCTCCGGTGTGTACATGGCCGTCCTCGGCCTGGGCATGGGCTGTCTGATGCAGATCACCATGCTGGTCGCGCAGAACAGCGTGGAGATGAAGGACATGGGCGTGGCGTCCTCGTCCACCACCCTCTTCCGCACCCTCGGCTCGTCCTTCGGCGTCGCCATCATGGGCGCCCTGTTCAACGACCGCGTCCAGGACGTCATGGCCGAGCGGGCCGGCGCGCTGGGCTCGAAGGTGACCGAGCAGTCGGCGCAGCTGGACGCCGCGAGCCTGGCGGAGCTGCCGGCCGCGGCGCGGGAGGCCTACCAGCACGCGGTGTCCGCGGGTACCCACGGGGCGTTCCTGCTGGGTGCCGTCGTGGCCCTGGTCGCGCTGGTGGCGGCGCTGTTCGTCAAGGAGGTGCCCCTCAAGGGCGCGGGACCGAACAAGGGCGACGAGCCGTCCGACGCCGCTCCCTCGCAGGCGGCGGTGACGGAGGCGGTCTGACGGGGGCGGGCCGGCGTGGACAGGGCTTCCGGTCGGGCTCGATCAACGGCTCCGGGCGGCAGCGGCCGCCCGGGGCCGTTGTCAGTGGTGCGTGTCACCGTCTGCCCCATGGACAGACCGCGCGAGCCGGGCCGCCGGCGAGCCCGGTCGATCGCTCGGCCGACGCTGCCCTAGTCCCCCGGCAGCATCGGATAGCTGCCCGTGTTGGTCGGCGCGTGTTCCGGCAGCCACAGCACGGCGACCGCGCCCTCCGCCGTCATGTCCGGCGCGGCGCCCGGCGGGCGGACGTTGCGGAAGGTCAGACGGGCGCCGAGCACACGGGCCTGGCCGGCCGCGATGGTCAGGCCGAGGCCGTGGCCGTGCCCGGCGCGGTCCGTGCTGCCGGTGCGGAACCGGCTCGGGCCGTCGGCCAGGAGATCCTCGGGGAAGCCGGGCCCGTGGTCGCGGACCCGGATGACGCGGCCCTCGACGGTGACCTGCACCGGCGGCTTCCCGTGCCGGGCGGCGTTGGCGAGCAGGTTGAACAGCACACGCTCCAGCCGCCGCGGATCGGTCGTCACCTCCGACTCGTGCACCACCAGCACCTCGATGTCCGGGTCCTTCGCGGCGACGCGCCGGGCGACGAACTCGCCCAGCATGATGTCCTGAAGTTCCGCCCGCTCGGAGGCACTGTCGAGGCGGGCGACCTCCAGGACGTCCTCCACGAGGGTGCGCATCGCCTTCGCCCGGTCCAGCACCAGCTCGGTCGGACGCCCCGGCGGGAGCAGCTCGGCGGCCGTGAGCAGTCCGGTCACCGGGGTTCGCAGCTCATGGGCGATGTCGGCGGTGACCCGGCGCTCGGCCTCCAGGCGCTGCTGGAGCGCGTCCGCCATCGCGTCGACGGCCCGCGCCAGGTCGTCGGTCTCGTCCCGGACCACCCCGCCGATGGCCTCCCGCACCCGTACGTCCGGTTCGCCCTTGGCGACCCGGTTGGCGGCGGCCGCCGCCTTGCGCAGCCGCCCCGACAGCTGCCCGCCGATCAGCACGCCGAGCGCGCTGCCGCCGAGCACGGCCGCGATGGAACCGATGAAAAGGGCCTGGTCGAGGTCCTTCAGGATGTCCGTGCTGCGGTCGGTGAACCCCGTGTGCAGGGACATCACATGCCCGTCCTTGAGCGGCACCGCCGCCCAGATGTCCGGCTCGCCCCGCCGTCCGTCCGCCACGAACGTCGCCCGCCGGCCCTGCTTGACCTTCGCGCGCAGCTCGGCCGGCAGACGAGGGTCGTCGATCTTGATGTCGGGGAAGTTCGGGCGACCGGACAGCTCGTAGTTGCGCTGCGCGATCTGCAGCCGCTCGTCGGCCAGGTCGCGCGCGTTGTCCAGCATCGACACCCGGGCGGCGTTGTGCACGACGAGGCTCAGCGCGATCGCGACCAGCGCGCCGACCAGCGCGATGGCCGCGCTGAGCTTCCACCTCAGCCCCGTACGGATGCCCGCGCGCTCGACCCGCTCCGGGACCAGGCGAAGAAAGATCCCCCGCATGACCGTGCCCCGCTCAGGCCTTCAACTTGTAGCCGAAGCCGCGGACCGTCTCGATCCGGTCCTGGCCGATCTTCGTACGCAGCCGCTGCACATGGACGTCGACGACGCGGGTGTCGCCGCCCCAGCCGTAGTCCCAGACCCGCTCCAGCAGCTTGTCGCGCGACAGCACGGTGCCCGGCGCGGAGGAGAACTCCAGGAGCAGCCGCATCTCGGTCGGGGTGAGCGCCACGGGCCGGCCCTCCCGGCGCACCTCCATCCCCTCGGTGTCGACCTCCAGGTCGCCGAAGGTGAGCACCGGGCCGTCCGCCGGGGAGCCGGCCTCGTCGGCACGGCCGGCACCGCCGCCGGCATGGCCGAAGCGGCGCAGCACGGCACGGATCCGCGCGACCAGCACGGCACCGTCGAAGGGCTTGGTCACATAGTCGTCGGCGCCCGCCTCCAGGCCCAGGACCACGTCGATCGAGTCGGCCCGCGCCGACAGCATGATCACGGGGACGGTCGACTCGTCGCGGATCCGGCGGCACAGGCTGACCCCGTCCAGACCGGGCACCATGACGTCCAGCAGCGCGATGTCGGGGCGGTTCGCGCGGAACGCCTCCAGGCCCGACAGCCCGTCGGGCATCGCGGTGACCGCGAAGCCGTCCCGCTCCAGGGCGAGCTGGGTGGCCTCGCGGATGACGTCGTCGTCCTCGACGAAAAGGACGTGGGTCTGGTCTGCCATCCGGCTGCTCTCAGTCCTCGTGTGCCATGCGTTCGTGGGGGGTCTCAGTTGCTCTCGGGCATCGCGGTGGCCTCGCCGCCGACCACGGCGCTGTAGTCGTTGCGCGTGCGGTACTTCTCGGCGAAGCGGCCCGAGGTCCACCGGTAGGTGATCACGTCCTCGCCGGACGGGATCGACACCGGGTCCCCCTTTTCGTACACCTGCTTGGTCACGACCAGATCACCGCGGTCTATCTCGGCGTAGACCGGGGGTTCCTCCGCCTTGAAGACGTTCCGGTAGACGCCGCTCTGCTCGTGGTAGACGTACGAGCCGATTCCGACGACATCGTCGCAGGTCACGACGTTGACGACGACATCGTCGGCGGTCGAGCCGGTCAGATCGCCGTACGACAGGTCGACCGGGTACTCGTCAGCAACGCACGGCTTCAGTGAGCGTTTGACCGTCGTCGAGACCTCCGGGTCGGCCATGAGCAGCTTCACCGCCGTGGCGCGGTCGAGCGACCTGGTGGGCGGCAGGGCCGAGGGCTTCGATGCCACCGCGTCGTCATCGGTGTCGCCCGCCAGCGCCTCGGGGCGGGCCGGGCCCTCGTCGCGGGCTCCGGTGCCGCCGGTCGCGCAGGCGGCGACCAACAGCGAGAGGGCGGCGAGGACGATCGCCGCCGTACTCGCCGCCCGCAGGCTGCCGTGTTCCGGTGCGGGCGGCCCTTCGCCGGTGCCGCCGGGGGCGGCTTCGGTGGGGCGGGCCAAGCTCCGCGTCTCCGGCACGATCCGCCGGACAGGCCTCAGGCCGCGCAACGCTCCCGCTCCTCACGCTCGAGCGCGCGTGCGTCCAGATCGCGGGCCTCCAGCTCCTCACGGAGCCGGGCGAGCGCCCGGTGCAGCGTGCTCTTGACCGTACCCGCCGACATGCCGAGGGCGGCGGCCGTCTCCTCTGTGGACATCTGCTCCCAGTGTCGCAGCACGACCACGCTGCGCTGCTTGGGGGCGAGCACCTTCATGACGTCCATCAGCAGGGCGCGGTCCGCGTGCTGCTCCGTGGCGTCGTCCACGGAGGCGTCCGGCAGTTGCTCGGTGGGCACCTCCTCCAGCTTCCGCGCACGCCACCACTCGGTCCTCGTGTTGATCATGACACGGCGCAGGTAGGCGTCGGCGAGCCGCTTGTCGGCTATGCCGTCCCAGCGGCCGTACGTCCGGACCAGCGCCGTCTGGAGCAGGTCCTGGGCGTCGACCGGGTCCGGCACCAGCCGGCGCGCGCTGCGCAGCAGCGCGTCCTGCCGGGTGCGGACGTACTCCTCGAACTCGAGCACCTCGCCCTGCGCCATGATCAACCGCCTCCGTATCCCCGTCGTCCCCGTTGTCCGACCTGTGCGCTGTCGGAGTTCACTGCCGGAGTCCACTCGCCTGTGGTCCGTAGCCGTCCCTGCCCTGTCGGGCACGGAGATGAAGCTACGGAGGCGTTGTCACGGGGCTGTGCGGAGCAGCCTGCGGGAAGCCCTCGGCTGTCCGTCGGTTGTGTAACGGAAGTAGGCGCGGGTTAAAGGAGGGAACCGGATCGAACAGGTATGGGTCGATTTGGAGTTACGACGGCGCCGCGAGCATCCGCTGCTCTGTCACGTCGTCCTGTTACGTCGTCCTGTCACGTCGCCGGGGTGCGTGCCACCCGGGTGCGTTGCCGCCGGGGTGTGCCGACGGCGGTGGTGGCGGTGGCGGTGGCAAGTGCTGCGGCGGTGTGGTGTGCCGTCGCGGTGCGGCCATTTGTGGTGCGGCGTGGTGCTGCGGCGGCGTTCGCTTTTCGACGACGGCCCTGTCGGCCCGTGTGTCGCACCGGCCTGTCGGTTCGGCCGGTTGTGTCGGCCTGTTGCGTGGGCCCGTCCGGCGGGCCGGTGTCGTGGCCGGGTGTCAGCTGAGCGGCAGCCGGTACAGGCCGCCCGGCAGCGGCTCCACGAGCCCGTCGGCGACCAGACCGTCCAGCGCACGCGCGCGCTGCACCGGCTCGTGCCACACCCGGTCGAGCGCCGCCTGCGGCACGGGCGCGTGCGCCTCGCGCAGTACGGCGAGCAGCTTGCCCCGCACCTGACGGTCGGTACCGGCGTACGTCTGCCCGCGGCGCGGCGGACCGTCGTGCTCCGGCTTGCCGGCCAGCTGCCAGGCGCAGTGCGCGGCGATCGGGCAGCGGTGGCAGCTCTCGTTCCTGGCGGTGCACACCAGCGCGCCCAGCTCCATCGAGGCGGCGGCCCAGCGGGCGGCGGTCGTCTCGTCCTCGGGCAGCAGTGTGCGGGCGAGCCGGCGTTCGGCGGCGGTGGTGGCGTTGGGCGGGTACTGCACACCGGTGACCGCGCGGGCCAGGACCCGGCGGACGTTCGTGTCGAGGACGGCGTGCCGCTGGCCGTAGGCGAACGACGCCACGGCCGCCGCCGTGTACTCGCCGATGCCGGGCAGAGCGAGCAGCTGGGCGTGGTCGGTCGGCACGTCTCCGCCGTGCCGTTCCGTTATGGCGACGGCCGCGCCGTGCAGGCGCAGGGCACGGCGCGGGTAGCCGAGCCGGCCCCAGGCGCGGACGGCCTCGCCGGGGGCCTCCTGGGCGAGGTCGGCGGGACGGGGCCAGCGGGCCAGCCACTGCTCGTAGACGGGCTGGACGCGGCTGACCGGGGTCTGCTGGAGCATGAACTCGCTGACCATCACTCCCCAGGCGCCGGCCTCCGGGCGCCGCCAGGGAAGGTCGCGCGCGTGCTCGTCGAACCAGTCGATGACGGGGGAGTGCAGCTCGGCGCCGGGGAACGGGCCGGGGACGACGTCGGCGGGGCGGGTGTGCGAGGGCTTCGTGGGCGCAGTCATGGCGATTCCGATCCTGCCACGTCGGCGGGCGCAGGCGTGGATGGCGCGGGCCGGGGCGGGTCCGCGGTGTCGGCTTCCGCCGCGCACCGATCCATGGCCAAAGGTGCAAGGGCCGCGGTCGCGAACGCCGTCCCTTTCGCGCACCGCTCGGTCAAGTGCCTTGTTCACGTGGGGCCTTGCCGGTGCATCCGGCGCTCACGGTCACGGACCGTGGGGGCGAGGGCAGTTCGGTGACTCCCCGTGGCGGCCCCGGCCTCGCGCCGACACTTCGAGGCGGCGCCGCGGCGTGTTGCCGGGATGATGATCCGGAAAAGTTGTGGCTCCCGGCGGCGGGTGGGGCAAGTTGGCGCACCGATCTCTCGTACAGTTTGCGCCGTGGGATCTCTGCGCAATCCGGTCGGGCCGCTTCCCTCCTCCATCTACTGGCGACGGAGGGCCATCATGCTGTCCGTGCTCGCCCTGTTGGCACTGCTGGTCGCCTGGTTCCTCATGGCGGGCGGCGGAGGCGGCGGCAACGGTGCGAAGGGGCCCGACGGCAAGAACCCCGCCCCCTCGATCACACCGGGACCGTCCGGTTCCGGGCCCGCGATCAGTGAAGCTCCCGGCGGACGCGACGAGTCGGGCGACGGGGACTCCGCCGGCTCGGGCGAGAACGGCTCCGGGGACGGCTCCGGAGAGGGCGCGGGCGCCGGTGGCTCCGGCGGGTCCGGCGACGGCGGCAGCTCCGCGGGCAGTGGCGGGGCCGGGTCGGGCGGCGTCGTGTCCGGCGGCGGTGCCGGAGCGGGCGACACCCTGCCCGCCGGGTCCACGCTGCCCAACTGCTCCCCGAACGCCGCGAAGTTCACGCTGCGCAGCGAGCGCAACTCCTACTCGCCGGACGAGACGCCGGTCTTCCGGCTGGCCGTGCAGAATTCCTCCGGTAGCGACTGCAAGGTCGATCTCGGGCCGAAGAAGGCCATACTGACGATCACTCAGGCGTCGGGTGACGATGCCTACTGGTCGTCCGACGACTGCCCCGAGGGCTCCGGCAGCCTGCTGTACCGCGTGCCCGCGGGCAGCGGCATCACGTACACCGTGGAGTGGGACCGCAAGCCGAGCGCCCCCGGCTGCGGGACGCCCCCGGCCGGCGCGGCCGGTGCGGGGACGTATCTGCTGGAGGCGTCGGCGCCGGGGTTCAAGAAGGCGCGGACGTCGTTCGTGCTGGCCGCCGACTAGTGCCGCGGCAGGCAACGGCCGCCCCGTCGCGACGCCCGGCACGCTCCCCCACTGCCTGAAAGGCGTGGGAGGTGCCCCCACTCGCCGCACCGGCCGAAAGCCCGAGTACGTCCGGTACGAGGACTTCCGGCCGGCACGCCGAGAGCACGCACCGGACGCCGCTCCTTGACGGGCGAACGTTGCCTGCCGCGGCACTAGGACACCGGGGCCCGTCGGGGCCGGGCCTCGCCGCGTGTCGGCCGCTCGGGCTCAGACGTATCGTTCGAGGATCGACGACTCCGCCAGCCGCGACAGGCCCTCCCGGACGCTGCGCGCCCGCGCCTCGCCCACGCCGTCGACCGTCTGAAGGTCGTCGACGCTGGCGGCGAGGAGCTTCTGCAGTCCGCCGAAGTGCTCCACCAGCCGGTCGATGATGGCGCCCGGCAGGCGCGGCACCTTGGCCAGCAGGCGGAAGCCGCGCGGCGACACCGCGGAGTCCAGCGCCTCCGGCGATCCGGTGTACCCCAACGCGCGGGCGACCGTGGGCAGTTCGAGCAGCTCGGCGTGGCTCAGGGCGTCCAGCTCGGCCAGCGCCTCGTCGACCGTGCGGGAACGCTTGGCGGTGGGCTCGGGGACGTAGTCCCGGACGACCAGCTCGCGCTCCGGTTCGACACCGGCGATCAACTCGTCCAGCTGAAGGGCGAGGAGACGCCCGTCGGTGCCCAGTTCGACCACGTATTCCGCGATCTCGGTGGCGATGCGGCGCACCATCTCCAGGCGCTGCGCCACCGCGGAGACGTCCCGGACCGTCACCAGGTCCTCGATCTCCAGCGCCGACAGCGTGCCCGCGACCTCGTCCAGCCGGAGCTTGTAGCGCTCCAGGGTCGCCAGGGCCTGGTTGGCGCGGGACAGGATCGCCGCGGAGTCCTCCAGGACACGGCGCTGCCCGTCCACGTACAGGGCGATCAGCCGCATGGACTGGGAGACCGAGACCACCGGGAAGCCGACCTGCTTGCTCACCCGGTCCGCGGTCCGGTGGCGGGTTCCCGTCTCCTCGGTCGGGATCGTGGGATCCGGAAGGAGCTGGACACCCGCGCGGAGGATCTTCGACAGGTCGGAGGAGAGCACGATGCCGCCGTCCAGCTTGCACAGCTCGCGCAGCCGGGTCGCGGTGAACTCGACATCCAGCACGAAACCGCCCGTGCACATGGCCTCGACCGTTCTGTCGGAGCCCAGCACGATGAGCCCGCCGGTGTTGCCGCGCAGGACCCGCTCCAGGCCGTCACGCAGCGACGTGCCGGGAGCCACCGCGCTCAGCGAGGCGCGCATCAGGCCATCGGTACCGGCACTCCCACCGGACTTTCCGGGAGCTGCTGCCCGGTCGTTGGCTGCCACTGCACTCCTCCGGTCGCAGGTTCTGGGGCGCTCCCGTATGCGCACTCGGTTCGTACGGACGGGCGAGACCAGGGCAAAGTCTACCGGCGGTCCTCCTCGTCCCGGGGGGCCTCTCGGCGACGGGAGCGGGGGAGGACCCTGAGCGCGTCCCCTATGTCCGCGACTTCCAGCACCTTCATCCCGGCGGGGATCTTGCCCGGGTCGCCCGGCACGAGCGCGTGCGTGAAGCCCAGGCGGTGCGCCTCGGAGAGTCTGCGCTGCACGCCCGTGACGCGTCTCACCTCGCCCGCGAGGCCGACCTCGCCGATCGCGACGAGGTTCTTCGGCAGCGGGGTGTCGCTGGCCGCCGACGCCAGCGCGAGGGCGACGGCGAGGTCGGCGGCGGGCTCGGACAGCTTCACTCCGCCGACCGTCGCGGAGTAGATGTCCCTTTTGCCCAGGGCGCTGATGCGTCCGCGCTGTTCCAGGACCGCCAGCATCATGGAGACACGGGAGGTCTCCAGACCGGACGTCGTACGGCGCGGGGAGGGGATCTGCGAGTCGACCGTCAGGGCCTGGACCTCGGCGACCAGAGGGCGGCGGCCCTCCAGGGTGACCGTCAGGCAGGTGCCCGGCACCGGTTCGGCGCGGCGGGTCAGGAACAGGCCGCTGGGGTCGGCGAGACCGGTGATGCCCTCGTCGTGCAGCTCGAAGCAGCCGACCTCGTCGGTGGCTCCGTAGCGGTTCTTGACGCCTCGCACCAGGCGCAGGCGGGCGTGCCGGTCGCCCTCGAAGCTCAGCACCACGTCCACCAGGTGCTCCAGCAGACGCGGGCCCGCGATCGCGCCGTCCTTGGTGACATGGCCCACCAGCAGCGTCGACATGCCGCGCTCCTTGGAGGCGCGGATCAGGGCGCCGGCGACCTCGCGGACCTGGGCCATGCCGCCGGGCGCGCCGTCGATCTCCGGGGAGGCGACCGTCTGCACCGAGTCGAGGATCAGCAGCGACGGCTTCACCGCGTCCAAGTGGCCCAGGACGGCGGCCAGATCGGTCTCGGCGGCGAGATACAGGTGGTCGTCGATGGCGCCGATCCGGTCGGCGCGCAGCCGGACCTGGCTCGCGGACTCCTCGCCGGTCACATAGAGGGTGCGGTGCTCGTCGCTGGCCGACTTGGCCGCCACGTCCAGCAGCAGGGTGGACTTGCCGACGCCGGGCTCGCCCGCGAGGAGCACCACCGCGCCGGGCACGAGCCCGCCGCCGAGCACCCGGTCCAGCTCGGGCACACCGGTGGAGCGGGCGGTGGCCTGCCGGCCGTCGACCTGGCCGATGGGCAGCGCGGAGTTCGTCACGCGGCCGGGTGCCGTGGTGCGCACCGCGGGCGCGCCGTACTCCTCGACGGTCCCCCAGGCCTGGCACTCGGGGCACCTGCCGAGCCACTTGGCCGTCTGCCAGCCGCATTCGGTGCAGCGGTAGGACGGGCGGTCCTTGGTGGATTTCGTACGGGCAGCCATGGACGAACCGTAGCCCCCGCCACCGACAGCCGGGGAAGGGCGGTGCGGTGCCGCCTCCGGTGCCGTGCCGGAGCCGCCCCGGCGGAGGGGCCCGGCCCGCCCCGAACCGGTGACGCCCGCCACGAACGGGCCACGGAACGGAAGGTTCCTGTCCTCTTATGAGGGATCGTTTCACCCGTACGAATTAAAAGAGCTCGACGCGGCGGAAGGCGCCGTCCGCCGCCGCCTACGGTCACCGGGTGATGAGCAGCAGCCAGGACACCTCGACCCGCACGACCGGCGCACACCGGACGCGACGCGAGGCGCGCGACCGCGCTGCGGCGCGCACCCTGGCGCAGCGTCCCCCCGCCCGTTACGAGCCCTACCTGGACGGCCTGTTCACCTACTGCCTCTCCGTGCTGTGCGACCACGAGGCCGCGACCGGCGCCCTCGGCGAGGTGCTCGCGCTCGCCGAGCGCCGCGGCCAGCGCGCCCCGGAGGCCGCCGGGGACCGCAGGGCCTGGCTGTACGCACTGGCCCGCTGGGCGTGTCTGCGCAAACTGGCCGAGGCCAAGCAGAAACGTCAGGCCACGCACGCCGCGGGACGGCCCGGCACCGACCGGCAGCACGGCAGACAGCCCTACGCGCCGCCCGTATCCGAGGACGTCCAGGAGCGGCGCCGGCGCGAACTCGGGCTGCTGGCCTGGCCGGAGGCGGCCGGCACCACCCCCGAGCAGCGCGAGGCGCTGGAACTGGCCGTACGCCACCATCTGGCCGTCCACGAGGTCGGCGCCGTCCTCGGCATGGAACTCGCCGCCGCCCGCGAACTGCTCGCCTCCGCCGCCTGCGAGGTCGAACGCACCCGGGCCGCTCTCGCGGTCGTCGAGACCAGCGGCTGTCCGGGCGTGGCGCGGCTGGCCGGCGACAACCAGCTCGTGCTCAGCGCCGCGGTCCGCCGTGAGCTCGTCCGGCACGTCGACGACTGCCCCCGCTGCCGGCGGACCGCCGAGCGCGCCGCCGCGGGCCGCTGGCCCGGCGCCGGGGTCACACCCGCCGAGCTGCACGTCCTGGAGGCGCCCCGCGCGGCGCTGCACATGGTCATGGCGCACCACCCGCGCGCGCGGGGCGCCGCCGCGCCGCGTTTCGACCGGCGTGGCTTCCCCATGGACCCCAAGGACCGCGCCGCCCGCAGGGACCGGCTGCGCGCGCGTGCCGTCACCACGACCGTGGTGGCCACCGTCGTGGCGGCGCCCGTACTGGCCCTGTGGTCCGCCTACCGGGGGGCGCCGCTCACCGGCGAGGGCGAGGACGGCCGTGCGGCCACCGCGAGCCGCGACGACGGCGCCGCGACGCTGGACGGCGAGACGGCGGGCGGCGGCTACGAGAACGCCGGCAACGCCAGCACCCGCCCCGGTGGCCGCTTCTCCCACGACCACGGACCCGACGTCTCCGTCGAGGTCGTCAGCGTCGCCGGCGCCGGACGCAAGGGAGCCGGGCAGCTCGCGGTGAGCGCCGACAACAGCGGGGACACCACGCTGATCACGCTCACCGCCTCCGGGCAGGCCCCGGTGCGCTGGTCCGCGACCACGGACGCGCCCTGGCTGTATCTGAGCCAGTCCGCAGGAACGCTCCGCCCCGGCGAGTCGCTGACCGTCAAGGTGTACGTCGACCAACTGCGGGAGCCCTCCGGCCACTGGACCGCCCGCGTGGCCGTCTCACCGGCCGGCGCCGTCGTCACCATCGGGGGCTACGGCAGCGTGCCCACCCCGTCCGACCCGGACCCCGCGCCCAGTACTCCCACGGGACCGCCCCCGTCCCATCCGGACCCGACGCCGTCGACACCGACCACACCGCCGTCGACGCCTCCCTCGACGCCGCCGACGACCCCCACCGATCCCCCGCCGAGCGACCCGCCGACGACGCCGCCCGATCCGGAGCCCACTCCCGACGACTCCACCCCGTCCGACCCGGGTGACTCGACCCCGCCCCCCGGCGACACCGGGGACCCGGACCCGACCACGTCGTGACACGGGCGGGCGCCCCCGGCACCGGCCGGGGCGCGAGGGCGTCAGCGGGCCGGATCCGCCGGATGCGGCGCCAGCAGGGGCAGCTGGGAGTTCAGGCGCTGCTCGCACAGCTCGACCAGGCGGTCGTAGCCGGCCTTGCCCATCATCTCGGTCAGCTCGGCGCGGTACGAGACGTACACCGGGTCGCCCGCGCCGTGCGCGGAGGTCGCCGACGTGCACCACCAGTGCAGGTCGTGGCCGCCCGGACCCCAGCCCCGGCGGTCGTACTCACCGATCGAGACCTGGAGCACGCGCGTGTCGTCGGGCCGGTCGATCCACTCGTAGGTCCGGCGGACCGGCAGCTGCCAGCACACGTCCGGCTTGGTCTCCAGCGGTTCGCGGCCCTCCTTCAGGGCGAGGATGTGCAGCGAGCAGCCCGCGCCGCCCGCGAAGCCGGGCCGGTTCTGGAAGATGCACGAGCCCTGGTGGGGGCGGGTCTGGCGGGAGCCCTCGTCGTCCTCGGAGACCCAGCCGCGCCGGGTGCCCTCGGCGTGGTTCTGCCAGATCTCCGGCGTGAGCCTCGCCACATGCGCGGCCACCCGCTTCTCGTCGTCCTCGTCGGAGAAGTGGGCGCCCAGCGTGCAGCAGCCGTCGTCCGCGCGGCCCGCCTGGATGCCCTGGCAGCCGCTCCCGAAGATGCAGTTCCAGCGAGAGGTCAGCCATGTCAGATCACACCGGAAGACCTGCTCGTCGTCCGCCGGATCGGGGAACTCCACCCACGCGCGCGCGAAATCGAGGCCCTGCTCGTCGTCCGCCAGGGCTTGCCGAGACTTCTCCGGTGCGTTCACCGGCGAAGAACCCTTGGCTGATTTGGCCTTCTTGTCTGCCTTTTCGGCCTTCGCCTTTTTCGTCTTTGGCACGCGTCCAGGGTATGTCGCCCGCGGCCCTTGCCGGGACCGCCTCGGGGACGGCGCACGGCGCCACTGGCAGTAGCGTTCCGTACATGAGACTCGGTGTCCTCGACGTGGGATCGAACACGGTGCATCTGCTGGTGGTGGATGCACACCCCGGCGCTCGCCCGCTGCCCGCGCACTCGCACAAGGCGGAACTGCGCCTCGCTGAACTCCTGGACGGGGACGGTGCCATCGGCCCCGACGGCGTCGACCGGCTGATCGCCGTCGTCCACGACGCGCTCCAGGCCGCCGAGGACAAGGGTGTCGAGGAACTGCTGCCGTTCGCGACCTCCGCCGTGCGGGAGGCCAGCAACGCCGACGACGTCCTCACGCGCGTGCAGACGGAGACCGGCGTCCGGCTCCAGGTCCTCACCGGCGCCGAGGAGGCCCGGCTCACCTTCCTCGCCACCCGCCGCTGGTTCGGCTGGTCGGCCGGGAAGCTGCTGGTGCTGGACATCGGCGGCGGCTCCCTGGAGATCGCCTACGGCATCGACGAGGAGCCCGACGCGGCCGCGTCCCTGCCGCTCGGCGCCGGCCGGCTCACCTCCGCCTGGCTGCCCGGCGACCCGCCCGCCTCCGACGACGTACGGGCGCTGCGCCGCCACGTGCGGGCCGAGATCGCCCGCACGGTCGGGGAGTTCAGCCGGTTCGGCGCCCCCGACCACGTCGTGGCCACCTCCAAGACCTTCCGGCAGCTCGCCCGCATCGGCGGAGCCGCCCGCTCCGCCGAGGGCCTCTACGTCCAGCGCGAGCTCAAGCGCCAGTCCCTGGAGGCCTGGGTCCCGCGCCTGGCCGGGATGACCGCCGAGGAGCGCCAGGAACTCCCCGGTGTCTCCGACGGCAGGGCCGGCCAGCTCCTGGCCGGGGCCCTGGTCGCGGAGGCCGCGATGGACCTCTTCGGCGTGGAGACGCTGGAGATATGCCCGTGGGCCCTGCGGGAGGGCATCATCCTGCGGCGTCTGGATCACATGGGACCGGTGTGACGGTGCGGGGAGCGGTGTGAAGCGGGGGGACGGACAGGACCCCGAAGAGGGTCGTGAAGCCGGGCGGGAGCCCCGCGTCCCGGGCCCGCGCACGGCCCCCGGGGGGCCGCCGTCGGGGCGCATTCCGACCGAGGCCCACCGCGTGGAGCCACGTACGCTGTCCATCGTGGCAGAACCAGTCGTGCGCATCCCGGATGCGAAGGTCGCCCTGTCGACGGCCTCCGTCTACCCGGAGTCGACGGCGACGGCCTTCGAGATCGCCGCGCGCCTCGGTTACGACGGCGTCGAGGTCATGGTCTGGAACGACCCGGTCAGCCAGGACCTGGACGCGCTGCACCGGCTCAGCGACTTCCACCAGGTCCCGATCCTCGCCGTGCACGCCCCCTGCCTGCTCATCACGCAGCGCGTCTGGTCCACCGACCCCTGGAGCAAGCTCCAGCGCGCCCGGGCGGCGGCCGAGAAGCTCGGCGCCGGCACGGTCGTCGTCCACCCGCCCTTTCGCTGGCAGCGCCAGTACGCGCGTGACTTCGTCGCCGGGATCTGGCGCATGGCCGACGAGACGGACGTGCGTTTCGCCGTCGAGAACATGTACCCCTGGCGCTACCGCGACCGCGAGATGCTCGCGTACGCCCCCGACTGGGACGTGACGAAGGACGACTACCGCCACTTCACGATCGACCTCAGCCACGCCGCGACCGCGCGCACGGACGCCCTCCAGATGGTCGACCGGATGGGCGACCGGCTCGGCCACGTCCATCTCGCGGACGGCTCCGGGTCCAACAAGGACGAGCACCTCGTCCCCGGCCGCGGCACCCAGCCCTGCGCCGAGCTGCTGGAACGTCTGGCGCGGTCCGGTTTCGACGGGCACGTCGTCATCGAGGTCAACACCCGTCGCGCCATGTCCGGCGCCGAGCGCGAGGCCGACCTCGCCGAGGCCCTGGCCTTCACACGGCTCCATCTGGCCTCCGCGATGAAAGCGCGGCGGCGATGACCGGCACGACACCGGCGCCGCGCCGCCGGGGACGGCCGCCCCGCGCGGAGTCCGCCGCGGCCCCCGCCGCCCGCGACCGCATCCTCGCCGCGGCCCGCGAGGAGTTCTCCGAGCGGGGCTACGAGAAGACCTCCGTACGAGGTATCGCCAAGGCGGCCGGCGTGGACTCGGCGCTGGTGCACCACTACTTCGGCACCAAGGAGCAGGTGTTCCAGGAGGCGGTGGAGGACGTCTTCGCACCCGCCCTGAGAGCGCCGGACGTGATCTTCGAAGGTGCGCCCGAGGAGATCGGCGAGCGGTTCGCGCGGTTCCTGTTCGGGATCTGGGAGAACCCGGTGACCCGGACGCCCCTGCTCGCGGTGATGCGGTCGGCCGTGAACAACGAGGTGGCGGCCTCCGTCCTGCGCCGGCTCGTGGCCTCTCAGCTGCTCCGCAGGGTCGCCGCCCAGGTCGGTTTCCCGGACGCCGAGCTGCGCGCGGAACTGGCGGCGTCGCAGCTCGTCGGGGTCGCGATGCTGCGGTACGTGATCAAGCTGGAGCCGCTGGCGTCGGCCGATGTCGAAGTGATCGTGCAGCGGATCGCACCGGTCGTGCAGGGGCACCTGACGAACCCCTGACGAGCGCCCGAGGAGCGCCTGACCGGCTTGCGCAGGCCGCACGCAGGCCGCACGCAGGCCGTGCTCAGGCCGTGGTCATGTCGACCACCGGCCGTGCGGCCTCCCGCCGAAGCACTTGTCTGCTGAGACACTTGTCCCGCATTTCGGACAGTGTGTCCGTCCCTTGGAGCACCGGCGTACGCTCGAATCAGTCACAACTCTCCGAAGGAGCGAGCGACCATGCCCGAGCTGAGGTCCCGCACAGTCACCCACGGCCGCAACATGGCGGGCGCCCGCGCCCTTATGCGCGCCTCCGGTGTACCCGGTGCGGACATCGGCCGGAAGCCGATCATCGCGGTCGCCAACAGCTTCACCGAGTTCGTGCCGGGGCACACCCACCTCCAGCCCGTCGGCCGGATCGTCAGCGAGGCGATCAAGGAGGCCGGCGGCATCCCGCGCGAGTTCAACACGATCGCCGTCGACGACGGCATCGCGATGGGCCACGGCGGCATGCTGTACTCCCTGCCGTCCCGCGACCTGATCGCGGACAGCGTGGAGTACATGGTCGAGGCGCACTGCGCCGACGCCCTGGTCTGCATCTCCAACTGCGACAAGATCACGCCCGGCATGCTCATGGCCGCCCTGCGCCTGAACATCCCGACGGTCTTCGTCTCCGGCGGCCCGATGGAGTCCGGCCGCGCCACCCTGGTCGACGGCACGGTCCGCACGCTCGACCTGGTCGACGCGATCTCCGACGCCGTGAACGACAAGATCTCCGACGAGGACATCCGTCGTATCGAGGAGAACGCCTGTCCGACCTGCGGATCCTGTTCCGGCATGTTCACCGCCAACTCGATGAACTGCCTGACCGAGGCCATCGGCCTCTCCCTGCCGGGCAACGGCTCCGTCCTCGCCACCCACACCGCCCGCCGCGCCCTCTACGAGGACGCCGCCCGCACGGTGATGGACCTCACCCGCCGGTACTACGAGCAGGACGACGACACCGTCCTGCCCCGCAACATCGCCACCTTCGCGGCCTTCGAGAACGCCATGGCGCTGGACATCGCCATGGGCGGCTCCACCAACACGATCCTGCACCTGCTGGCCGCCGCCCAGGAGGCCGGCGTGCCCTTCGGGCTGGAGCAGATCGACGCCGTCTCGCGCCGTGTGCCGTGCCTGGCCAAGGTCGCCCCCAACGTCGCCAAGGACCGCACGTACTACATGGAGGACGTGCACCGGGCCGGCGGCATCCCTGCCCTGCTCGGCGAGCTGCACCGCGGCGGCCTGCTCAACGAGGACGTGCACGCCGTCCACAGCCCGTCCCTGTCGGACTGGATCAAGACCTGGGACGTGCGCGGCGGCTCCCCGTCCGCACAGGCCGTGGAGCTGTGGCACGCGGCGCCCGGCTGCGTCCGCTCCGCCGAGGCCTTCTCGCAGTCCGAGCGCTGGGAGGCCCTGGACGTGGACGCCGAGGGCGGCTGCATCCGCTCCGTCGAGCACGCGTACTCCAAGGACGGCGGCCTCGCCGTCCTCAAGGGCAACCTCGCCGTCGACGGCTGCGTAGTGAAGACGGCCGGCGTCGACGAGTCGATCTGGACCTTCGAGGGGCCGGCGGTGGTCTGCGAGTCGCAGGAGCAGGCCGTCGAGAAGATCCTCAACAAGCAGGTCACCGACGGCGACGTGGTCGTCATCCGCTACGAGGGCCCCAAGGGCGGCCCCGGCATGCAGGAGATGCTCTACCCGACGTCGTTCCTGAAGGGCCGCGGCCTCGGCAAGAGCTGCGCGCTGATCACCGACGGCCGCTTCTCGGGCGGCACGTCCGGCCTGTCCATCGGCCACGCCTCACCGGAGGCGGCGTCCGGCGGCACGATCGCGCTCGTCGAGGACGGCGACCGTATCCGCATCGACATCCCCAACCGCACCGTCGAACTGCTCGTGGACGACGCGGAGCTCGCACGCCGCGAGCAGGCGCTGAACGGGGTGTACGCCCCGAAGGACCGCGAGCGCAAGGTGTCGGCCGCGCTGCGCGCCTACGCCGCCATGGCGACCAGCGCCGACAAGGGCGCCGTGCGCGACGTCAGCAAACTGGGCTGAGACCCGGCACAGGGGAGACCCGGCACAAGGGAGACGCGACCCAGGGGCCGTCGGCGACGCCGGCGGCCTCTTCGCTGCCGTCAGCCGTCATGCGGGGAGCGGCGGCCTCTCCACTGTTGTCGTGCGGGCCGGTGTGGTCGACGGAGCGGGCGGCCCCATCACGGTCACCAGGCCGCCGGATCGGTCCCGTCCACCACGAACAGCGACCCGTCCCCTGCCGCGGCGTACACCCTGCCGTCGGCCGCCAGCGGCGACGGCAGCCAGGCCACCACCGACTCACGCGCCGCACCGGGCCGCGCCCGTGTCTGCCCCAGCAGCGCGCCCTTCGCTGCGTCCACGGCGACCACCCGCCCGTCCGCGCCGCCCAAGTACACCCGGCGCCCGGCGGCGACCGGCGCCGAAGGGAAGCTCACCGACGTCTGGATCTGCCACAGCTGCGCCGAGGTCCGCGTGTCGACGGCGACCAGGGCGCCGTCGGCGCTCAGCAGGTACACCGTGTCGTCCCGTACGACGGCCTGGGCCCCCGCCAGCGGGTACCGCAGGGCGGTCCGGCGCTGCGTGCCGTCCGCGGTGTCGTAGCGCACGACAGCGTCCGTGTCGGAGTGCGTCACGGACGTCGAGGTGAACCAGAGCACGCCGTCGTGCGCGCCGACCAGGCCGAGCGCCCCGTCCAGCCGCCGCTGCCAGTGCGCGTCGCCGGTCCGCGGGTCCACCGCGGTCACCCGGGTCCCGGTCCCGTCCGCGTCCACCGCGTACGCGATCCGGTCGCCGTACGACTGGAACACCGGCTGCGTCACCCCGTCGACGGCGCGCCGCCACACGCGCTCGCCGGTCGCCGCGTCGAGCGCCGTGACCTGCGAGTCGCGGCCGGTGAGCAGGACCGTCCCGCCCACGTGCGCGATCCGCCCGTCGTAGCGCGCGACGTCCTGGCTCCAGCGGGTCCTGCCGGTCGCCGGGTCCAGCGCGTCGAGCCGGCGTCCGCCGTCGCTGAAGACATGCAGCAGCCCGCCCGACAGCACGGGAGGCCGGACGTCCCCGTCAGCCCGCGCCCCGGCGGCGGCACGCGCCCACCGCACGTCTCCGTCGTCGGGATCGACGGCGGCGGCGAGGACACCGGGACGCACGCAGTAGAGGGTGCCGGGTGTGTGGACGCACTGCGGCAGGCCGCTCGCCTCGGCGCCGCGGGCGCTCAGGTCGATGTCCCAGGGCTGGAAGGGCGCGGGCCGTGCCGACTCCGCCGGGGTGCGCGGGTCGCCGGACCCGACGTGGGCGACGGCTCCGGCCCCGAGCGCGAGCCCGGCGGCCACGGCGACGGCGACCGGCCACCGGCGCCGCTTCCGGCCGCCGGCCGGCGGCATGCCGTGCGCCTGAGACCGACCGGCGGCCGCAGCGGGCGCCGCACGCCGGTGGGTGGGCGGCTCCTCCTCCGGCGCCCGCCCGGCCGTCCGCGCGGGCCGGGCAGCCCGTCCGCCTGCGTGCTGCCCCGGTTCGTCCGCGTACGACGCGGGTTCCTCCGCGTACGACCCGGGTTCCTCCGCGTACGACGCGGATTCGTCGGCGTACGACCCGGGTTCATCCGTGCGCGGCCCCGGTCCGTCCGTGTGCTGCCCGGGGTCGCCCGTGCGCTGCCCGGGTATGAAGGCCTGCGTGTCGTACGAGGCCGACACCGACCGCAGCCCCGCCATCAGCTCGTCCGGAGTGGGCCGGTCCTCCGGCTCCTTGGCCAGACAGCGCGCGACGAGCGGCAGCAGCTCGTCCGGCACCCCGGTCAAGTCCGGTTCCTCGTGCACGACTTGATACGCCACCAGATAGGGGCTGTCGGAGTCGAAGGGTCCGCTGCCGGTCGCCGCGTGCACGATGACCGATCCGAGCGCGAAGACATCGGCGGCCGGTCCGACCTCCCGCGGCCTGCGGAACTGCTCCGGAGCCATGAACGGCGGCGTGCCGATCAGCTTGCCCGTCTCGGTGCGCAGTTCGCTGTCCGAGGGCCGGGAGATGCCGAAGTCGATGACTTTCGGCCCGTCCCCGGCGAGCAGGACATTGCTCGGCTTGAGGTCGCGGTGCACCACTCCGGCCCGGTGGATGTCCCGCAGCGCCTCGGCGAGTCCCGCCGTCAGCCGCCGCAGCCGGGCGGGGGCCAGGGCCCCGTTCCGCTTCACGTACTCGGAGAGGGTGGGACCGGGGATGAACAGCGTCGCCATCCAGGGGCGTTCGGCATCGGGGTCGGCGTCGACGACCGGCGCGGTGAACGCTCCGCTCACCCGCCGGGCGGCGGCCACCTCCTGCCGGAACCGCCCCCGGAACTCCGGGTCCTGCGCGAACTCCGCGTGCACCACCTTCACGGCCAGCCGCAACCCCGAGGCCGAGCGCGCCAGATGGACCACACCCATGCCGCCGGAGCCGAGCTGCCCCTCCAGCAGATACTGCCCGGCGTACCGCGGAGATTCCGCTTCCGCATCCGTACCGGTGCTGGGCGATGGCGGCATCTCTCACCCCCGGATGTCCGGCCGCACTCGCGACGCGCTGAGCCTAGTCGATCCTTCGTGCGAAACCTCTGGGGCTTGCTAGCCTCGGTGCGCCGCACGATTTTGGCGTGAATCACTCACAAGCATCCATACGGGGGGAGGCCGACATGGCCACGGAAGACATCGAGATACCGGCGACGGCCGGGCCGGAGACGGCACCGGCGTCGACCGACGACGCGGACCCGACGACGGGCGCGACCACGCAGGCGAGAACCCGCGCCTACTCGGTCGCGCCCGGTATCCGCCTCAACGTCCGCGGCGGCCCCGGCGTCCACCACCGGGTCGTCCGCGTCCTGCCCGAGGGCGCCACCGTCCAGATCCACTGCCAGCGCCCCGGGGACACCGTCACCGGCTACTACGGCACGTCCAACATCTGGGACTGCATCGCCAACGGCCAGTTCGTCTCCGACACCTACGTCAACACCGGCAGCGACGGCTACGTGGCAGCGCGCTGCTCCTGATCACTCGGTGGCCGACGCCGCTCCCCTCCGACGCGGCCGGGGCGGCGTCGGACCCACCGGGCGGGGACCGCCCGGGACCGCGAGCCATAATCGACCCGTGAGCGACAAGCAGAACGGCACCCAGGACGAGGCGAAGGGCCCCAGCCCCGAGCCCATCCGTTTCTTCGGCACGACCTGGGTCAACCACGACGACGGCTACCGGATCCGCCGCATCGGCGCGGCCACCGGCGCCCTCGCCGCGGCCGTCGCCTCCTGCCTGGTGCTCCGCTTCGCCTACGAGGGCCTCCAGCTCGCCGAGACCGGCAGCTTCGTCACGCTCCTGGTCGTCGTGATGTTCGCCGTGTGCAGCGCCCTCGCCTTCCGGCACAGCTGGGACGCCTACTCCAAGCGCCCGGACCCCGACCGCCAGGCCTCCCTGCGCGGCCTGCTGACCATCGGCTTCATCGGCTCCCTGCTCGCCTACTCCTTCCGCGCCCTGGTCGAGGCCCCCGGCGAGAAACTGCACCGCGAGGAGTACGAGGCGGCCCTCCGGCAGCACGAGAAGCGCACCTCCCGCCGAGCCGGCAACCCCAAAAAACGCCGCCGCCCCTGACCGGGAAGCCGTGCCGGGCTCGGGAACGTGGGTGTGGGCTGCTGAGTGTGCGGGGGCGCGGGCCTGGGGGCCTGAGCGTGGGTCCGGGCGTGGGCGTGGGCGTGGGTGTGGGACCGGGCGTGGGTGTGGGCTTGGCCGTGAGTGCGTGCGGGGCGCGAGCCTGGGCGCGGGACTGGGCCTGGGCGTGGACGTGAGTTTGGGCGCGGGCGGGGGAGTGGACCCCCGGGTGCGGCGCGGGCGCGCGGCTGGGCGTGGGTGTGGGCGTGGGTGCGGGCGTGTGCGTGGACCCGGGTGTGGCGCGGGCGTGGGGCTGGACCGGAGCGTGGGCGCGGTTGTGGGCTGGGCGCGCGGGCGTAGGTGTGGACGCGGGGTTGGGCACGGGCGTGGGTGTGGACGCTGGGCTGAGCGCGGGCGTAGGTGCGGACGCTGAGCTGAGCTGAGCTGGGCTGGGACACAGGCATGCGCACGGGCGTGAGCCCGATCCCGGGCCCTAGCACCGACGCCCGTCCACCCCCTGTCACCGAACACCCCACCCCGGCGACCATGGACCCATGGCCACCTCGACGACCCCGCCGCCCCCGTCCACCAGCGCGGCCCGCGCCCACTCCTTCAACGCCGCCGCGGCCCAGTACGCCGCCAACCGCCCCACCTACCCACCCGCCCTCTTCTCCGCGATCGAGGACCTGGCCGGCCGCTCGCTCACCGGCTCCCGCGTGGTGGACGTCGGCGCCGGCACGGGCATAGCCACCACGCTCCTGCGCGACCGGGGTGCCGACGTCCTGGCGGTCGAGCCCGGCGACGGGATGTCCGCCCATTTCCGCCTCGCCCACCCCGGCATCGCACTCGTCCGGGGCGACGGCAACGCCCTCCCGCTCGCCGACGCGTGCGCCGACTTCGTCACCTACGCCCAGGCCTGGCACTGGACCGACCCCGCCCGCGCACTGCCGGAAGCCTTCCGCGTACTGCGGCCGGGCGGGGCGCTGGCTCTGTGGTGGAACAGGGACGCGGCGGACATCCCCTGGATCGCCGCACAGGCGGAACGCATCAAGCGCCACTACGGCGACGGAATCATCGTCCAGCAGGACGCCGTGGCGTCCATGTCCGTCCCGTCCACGAACGCCCCCACGCCACCGGACTACGCCCGCCGGGTCGTCCGGTGGAGCCGTCGAGTCCCGCTCGGCACCCACCTCGCGAACTTGGCCAGCCACTCGATCTTCCTGGTCAACGGCACCGCACGCAGCACCGCCTTCCTCACCGAGGAGCGAGACCACCTCCTGCGCACCTTCCCCGACGGCCATGTCGACGAGGTCTACGACGTGGACCTCCTCCTCACTGTCGCCCCCTGACCCCAGCCACCCCCCCTCGCAACGCCCCTGACTCCCACTACCCGGGCCGCCCGAGCCCTCCAGCCTCACGGCGTCGAGCCCCGCCACGCCCGGCTCCGCCCCGGTGACCCGGACGGAGCCGGGCCCTGTCCGGCTCCGTCCGGGCGCCGCCCCGCCGGTTCCGGCTTCCGCCCGGTTGCGCTTCTCCCTGACATGACGGCCCACACGGCCCCGTCCTCGACGAGCCGTGACGTCCCTCGACGACCCACACAGCCATGCCACTTGACGCCCGGCACAGCCGCGAGCATTATTCATCGCATGATGAATTATGCTTCCGGCCCGCCCGGCACGGGCGGAGGATCCGTTTCCCACGCCGCGCAGACCCCCGCCATCCACGCCGAGCGACTCACGGTCACCCGCGGCACCCGAACGGTCCTGCGCGGCCTCGACTTCGCCGTCCCGCGCGGCCGGATCACCGGGCTGCTCGGCCCCTCCGGATGCGGCAAGTCGACCCTGATGCGCGCCATCGTCGGCACCCAGGCCAAGGTCACCGGCACCCTCGACGTCCTGGGCAGCCCCGCCGGCCACGCCTCCCTGCGCACCCGCATCGGCTACGTCACCCAGGCGCCGTCCGTCTACGACGACCTGACGGTGCGCCAGAACCTGGACTACTTCGCCGCGATCCTCGACCCGGGCCGCTCAGCCGCCGACCGCCGCCACGAGCACGTCACCCGTGCCATAGCCGACGTCGCCCTCACCGGCCACGCCGGTTCCCTGGCCGGCAACCTCTCCGGCGGTCAGCGCAGCCGCGTCTCCCTCGCGGTCGCACTCCTCGGCGCCCCCGAACTTCTCGTCCTGGACGAGCCCACCGTCGGCCTGGACCCCGTCCTGCGCCGGGACCTGTGGCAGCTCTTCCACGACATCGCCGCCGGTCGCGGCGCCACCCTCCTCATCTCCTCCCACGTCATGGACGAGGCCGAGCGCTGCCACCGCCTCCTCCTCATGCGCGAGGGCGAGATCCTCGCCGAGGACACCCCCGACGCCCTGCGCACCCGCACCGGCGCCGAGACCGTGGAAGCGGCGTTCCTGCACCTGGTGGACGAGGCAACCGCACAGAGCCGCAACAAGGAGACGACCCCATGAGCACGACCACCGCGGCGAACACCACCCCCGCACCCACCAGCGCCCTGAACGTCTCGCGCACCCTCGCGACCGCGTCCCGCGTCCTGAGCCAGCTCCGCCACGACCCGCGCACGATCGCACTGCTGATCCTCATCCCGTGCCTGATGCTGATCCTGCTGCGCTACGTCTTCGACGGCAGCCCCCGCACCTTCGACAACATCGGCGCCTCCCTCCTCGGCATCTTCCCGCTGATCACGATGTTCCTGGTGACCTCGATCGCCACCCTGCGCGAACGCACCTCCGGCACCCTCGAACGCCTCCTCGCCATGCCCCTCGGCAAGGGCGACGTGATCGCGGGTTACGCCCTCGCCTTCGGCGCCCTGGCGATCGTCCAGTCCGCCCTCGCCACGGGTCTCGCGGTCTGGTTCCTGGGCCTGGACGTCACGGGATCCCCCTGGCTGCTGCTGCTCGTGGCCCTGCTCGACGCCCTGCTCGGCACAGCCCTCGGCCTCTTCGTCTCGGCTTTCGCGGCCTCCGAATACCAGGCGGTGCAGTTCATGCCTGCAGTGATCTTCCCCCAGCTCCTCCTCTGCGGCCTGTTCACCGCACGCGACAACATGCACCCCGTCCTGGAGGCCATCTCCGACGTCCTTCCCATGTCCTACGCAGTCGACGGCATGAACGAGGTCCTCAAGCACACGGACATGACCGCGAACTTCGTCCGCGACGTCCTGATCGTGGCGGGCTGCGCCCTGCTGGTCCTGACCCTGGGCGCGGCGACACTCAGGCGCCGCACCGCCTGACCGCAGGGCTTCCTACCAGGCAAGTGTCGTCCCGACAGCCGGACAGCCCACGCGCCCGACCACCCCGAGTGCGAGGATGGCCCTGGACGACGCACACCCCGGAGGGCACGCCTGTCATGACCCAGAAAGTCGCAGTCCACGGCACCGGCAAGATCGGCGAAGCCCTGCTGAGCGGAATGATCCGGGCCGGCTGGACCCCCGCCGACCTCCTGGTCACCGCCCGCCGGCAGGAACGCGCCGAAGAACTCCGCACCCGCTACGGAGTCACCCCGGTCACCAACGCGGAAGCCGCCAAGACCGCCGACACCCTGATCCTCACGGTCAAACCGCAGGACATGGGCACCCTCCTCGAAGAACTCGCCCCCCACGTCCCCGCCGACCGCCTGGTCATCAGCGGCGCCGCGGGCATCACCACCTCCTTCATCGAGGAGCGCCTCGCCACCGGCACCCCTGTCGTCCGTGTCATGACGAACACCCCCGCCCTCGTCGACGAGGCCATGTCCGTCATCTCCGCCGGCAGCCACGCCAACGAGGCCAACCTGGCTCACGCGGAGGAGATCTTCGGCGCCGTCGGCAAGACCCTCCGTGTCCCCGAGTCCCAGCAGGACGCCTGCACGGCCCTCTCCGGCTCCGGCCCGGCCTACTTCTTCTACCTGGTCGAAGCCATGACCGATGCGGGCATCCTGCTCGGTCTGCCCCGCGACAAGGCCCACGAACTGATCGTCCAGTCCGCCATCGGCGCCGCCACGATGCTCCGCGACAGCGGTGAACACCCGGTGAAGCTCCGAGAGAACGTCACCTCCCCGGCCGGCACCACCATCAACGCCATCCGCGAACTGGAGAACCACGGCGTACGGGCCGCCCTCATCGCCGCCCTCGAAGCCGCCCGCGACCGCAGCCGCGAACTGGCCTCCGGCAACAGCTGACCCGGCCGCCCCCTACTCCGGGGACCGCGTCTACCGAGCGGCGTTCAGTACGACGCCGTCCGTATCGGAAGCGGAAGCCGCCGGAAGCAGACCGATCGCTCGATAAGCCGCATCCACGGTCGGCCGCGCCATCGCCCGTGCCCTCTCCGCACCATCCCGCAGCACCCCCTCCACATAGCCGGGATCCGTACACAACTCCTTGTGCCTCTGCTGCACAGGCCTCAAGACCTCGATCACCGCCTCCGCGGTGTCCTTCTTCAAGGCGCCGTACGACTCGTATACACCGCTCAAGCCTTCCGGGTTCCCACCCGTACACGCAGCGAGGATCTCCAGCAGATTGGCGACCCCGGGCCGAGCCTCCCGGTCGTACACGACGTCCTGTCCGCTGTCGGTCACCGCCCGCATGACCTTCTTCCGCACCACGTCCGGCTCGTCCAGCAGATAGACGATGCCCGGCCCGACGTCGTCGCTCTTCCCCATCTTCGACGTCGGGTCCTGAAGGTTCATGACCCGAGCGCCCACCTCCGGATGCGTCGCCCGAGGCACCACGAACGCATGCCCGTACCGCTGGTTGAAGCGCACCGCCAGATCCCGGGTCAGCTCCACGTGCTGAGCCTGGTCGTCCCCGACGGGCACCTCGTCCGTCCCGTACGCCAGGATGTCCGCGGCCATGAGCACGGGATACGTCAGCAGCGAAAGCCGCACGCTCCCGCCCCGCCCCCGCTCCAGGGCCGCCTTCTCCCTGTACTGGATCATGCGCCGCATCTCACCGTCGGTGGCCACGCACTCCAGGAGATACGACAGCCGCGCGTGCTCGTCCACATGGCTCTGCACGAACACGGTGCACAGCTCCGGATCGAGGCCGGCCGCCAGCAACAGCGTCCCCGCCTGCCGGCTCAGCCTGCACACCCGCGCCGGATCGTGCTCCACGGTCAGCGCGTGCAGATCGACGATGCAGAACAGGGCGTCCGCCTGGTGCTGGTCCACCGTGACCCACCGCCGCATGGCCCCGATGTAGTTCCCCAGCGTCAGGTGCCCGGTCGGCTTGACCCCACTGAAGACCCGCTTCAACTCCCACCTCCTGAGCAGGGACCGCCGCACCGCCACCGGCCGCACCCTCAGAGGGGAGAAACGAGAACGGCCGCCGGAAGGCGGCGGCCGTTGAGTGCATACGTGAGTACGGCCGCCGTCAGGCGGCCCACCACAGATGGGTACACGTACGCGTCGTCATGTCCTCCAGCCTACGCCGCCGGAGTGCCCCGCGAACCGAAGTTGACACGCCCCTGGGTGCTGCGTACTGTTCTCCGAGTTGTCCGACGTGAGCGCCGACTCCGGTCGGTCCCCGGACAGCCATTCCGCAAGTAACAGCCACTACTCGGCGAACAGTCGATCAGTCTGTCGTCGCTTCATTGGCGTGCTTATTTGCGAAATGAGGAATCCGCGTTCGAAAGGACGCAGCCCCCGATTAGCTCGGGAGTCAGGAATCCGCTAAAGTCTCACCCGTCGGAACGGCCCAACGGCCGGGAAGGCAAACCCCGCTGACTGGGGGTCAGGTCGAGAAAAGATCTGATAGAGTCGGAACCGCCGGAAAGGAAAGCGCGAAAGCGAAGACCTGGAAAGCACCGAGGAAATCGGATCGAGAAAAGATCTGATAGAGTCGGAAACACCGAAGGGAAGCGCCCGGAGGAAAGCCCGAGAGGGTGAGTACGAAGGAAGCGTCCGTTCCTTGAGAACTCAACAGCGTGCCAAAAGTCAACGCCAGATATGTTGATACCCCGTCTCCAGCATTTGCTGGGGCGAGGTTCCTTTGAAATAACACAGCGAGGACGCTGTGAACGGTCGGATTATTCCTCCGATCGTTCCGCTCTCGTGGTGTTCGCCCCGATCACGGGGAAGCATTCACGGAGAGTTTGATCCTGGCTCAGGACGAACGCTGGCGGCGTGCTTAACACATGCAAGTCGAACGATGAAGCCCTTCGGGGTGGATTAGTGGCGAACGGGTGAGTAACACGTGGGCAATCTGCCCTGCACTCTGGGACAAGCCCTGGAAACGGGGTCTAATACCGGATATGAGCCTCTTCCGCATGGTTGAGGTTGTAAAGCTCCGGCGGTGCAGGATGAGCCCGCGGCCTATCAGCTTGTTGGTGAGGTAACGGCTCACCAAGGCGACGACGGGTAGCCGGCCTGAGAGGGCGACCGGCCACACTGGGACTGAGACACGGCCCAGACTCCTACGGGAGGCAGCAGTGGGGAATATTGCACAATGGGCGAAAGCCTGATGCAGCGACGCCGCGTGAGGGATGACGGCCTTCGGGTTGTAAACCTCTTTCAGCAGGGAAGAAGCGAAAGTGACGGTACCTGCAGAAGAAGCGCCGGCTAACTACGTGCCAGCAGCCGCGGTAATACGTAGGGCGCAAGCGTTGTCCGGAATTATTGGGCGTAAAGAGCTCGTAGGCGGCTTGTCACGTCGGTTGTGAAAGCCCGGGGCTTAACCCCGGGTCTGCAGTCGATACGGGCAGGCTAGAGTTCGGTAGGGGAGATCGGAATTCCTGGTGTAGCGGTGAAATGCGCAGATATCAGGAGGAACACCGGTGGCGAAGGCGGATCTCTGGGCCGATACTGACGCTGAGGAGCGAAAGCGTGGGGAGCGAACAGGATTAGATACCCTGGTAGTCCACGCCGTAAACGGTGGGCACTAGGTGTGGGCAACATTCCACGTTGTCCGTGCCGCAGCTAACGCATTAAGTGCCCCGCCTGGGGAGTACGGCCGCAAGGCTAAAACTCAAAGGAATTGACGGGGGCCCGCACAAGCGGCGGAGCATGTGGCTTAATTCGACGCAACGCGAAGAACCTTACCAAGGCTTGACATACACCGGAAACGTCTGGAGACAGGCGCCCCCTTGTGGTCGGTGTACAGGTGGTGCATGGCTGTCGTCAGCTCGTGTCGTGAGATGTTGGGTTAAGTCCCGCAACGAGCGCAACCCTTGTCCCGTGTTGCCAGCAGGCCCTTGTGGTGCTGGGGACTCACGGGAGACCGCCGGGGTCAACTCGGAGGAAGGTGGGGACGACGTCAAGTCATCATGCCCCTTATGTCTTGGGCTGCACACGTGCTACAATGGCCGGTACAATGAGCTGCGATACCGTGAGGTGGAGCGAATCTCAAAAAGCCGGTCTCAGTTCGGATTGGGGTCTGCAACTCGACCCCATGAAGTCGGAGTCGCTAGTAATCGCAGATCAGCATTGCTGCGGTGAATACGTTCCCGGGCCTTGTACACACCGCCCGTCACGTCACGAAAGTCGGTAACACCCGAAGCCGGTGGCCCAACCCTTGTGGAGGGAGCTGTCGAAGGTGGGACTGGCGATTGGGACGAAGTCGTAACAAGGTAGCCGTACC
The DNA here is from genome assembly GCF_003261055.1 of Streptomyces cadmiisoli. Taxonomy (NCBI): domain Bacteria; kingdom Bacillati; phylum Actinomycetota; class Actinomycetes; order Kitasatosporales; family Streptomycetaceae; genus Streptomyces; species Streptomyces cadmiisoli. Next base: position 4,172,566 of record NZ_CP030073.1, on the reverse strand, counting down.
GGAAGGTGCGGCTGGATCACCTCCTTTCTAAGGAGCACTTCTTAATCAGCTTCGGCTGGTTCAGAGGCCAGGATGCGAGCGAACGTCTCGCACTGGTTGCTCATGGGTGGAACGTTGACTATTCGGCCAGGTCTTGGGTCGGGGGCTGCTAGTACTGCTCGTCAGAGCGTGGAACGCATGATCTTCGGACGGGAGCTGGCCGGGCACGCTGTTGGGTGTCTGAGGGAATGAACTTCCCCTCAGCTGCCGGCCCCGGTAAAAGTCCGCTTCGGTGGGCTGTGACGGGTGGTTGGTCGTTGTTTGAGAACTGCACAGTGGACGCGAGCATCTGTGGCCAAGTTTTTAAGGGCGCACGGTGGATGCCTTGGCACCAGGAACCGATGAAGGACGTGGGAGGCCACGATAGTCCCCGGGGAGTCGTCAACCAGGCTTTGATCCGGGGGTTTCCGAATGGGGAAACCCGGCAGTCGTCATGGGCTGTCACCCGCTGCTGAACACATAGGCAGTGTGGAGGGAACGAGGGGAAGTGAAACATCTCAGTACCCTCAGGAAGAGAAAACAACCGTGATTCCGGGAGTAGTGGCGAGCGAAACTGGATGAGGCCAAACCGTGTACGTGTGAGACCCGGCAGGGGTTGCGTATACGGGGTTGTGGGATCTCTCTTTTGCGGTCTGCCGGCCGTGAGACGAGTCAGAAACCGTTGATGTAGACGAAGGACATGCGAAAGGTCCGGCGTAGAGGGTAAGACCCCCGTAGTCGAAATGTCAGCGGCTTGTTTGAGAGACACCCAAGTAGCACGGGGCCCGAGAAATCCCGTGTGAATCTGGCGGGACCACCCGCTAAGCCTAAATATTCCCTGGTGACCGATAGCGGATAGTACCGTGAGGGAATGGTGAAAAGTACCCCGGGAGGGGAGTGAAATAGTACCTGAAACCGTGTGCCTACAAGCCGTGGGAGCGTCGGAATGTGCTTGCACATTCTCGTGACTGCGTGCCTTTTGAAGAATGAGCCTGCGAGTTTGCGGTGTGTTGCGAGGTTAACCCGGGTGGGGTAGCCGTAGCGAAAGCGAGTCCGAACAGGGCGTTTTTAGTAGCACGCTCAAGACCCGAAGCGGAGTGATCTAGCCATGGGCAGGTTGAAGCGGAGGTAAGACTTCGTGGAGGACCGAACCCACCAGGGTTGAAAACCTGGGGGATGACCTGTGGTTAGGGGTGAAAGGCCAATCAAACTCCGTGATAGCTGGTTCTCCCCGAAATGCATTTAGGTGCAGCGTCGTGTGTTTCTTGCCGGAGGTAGAGCACTGGATAGGCGATGGGCCCTACCGGGTTACTGACCTTAGCCAAACTCCGAATGCCGGTAAGTGAGAGCGCGGCAGTGAGACTGTGGGGGATAAGCTCCATGGTCGAGAGGGAAACAGCCCAGAGCATCGACTAAGGCCCCTAAGCGTACGCTAAGTGGGAAAGGATGTGGAGTCGCACAGACAACCAGGAGGTTGGCTTAGAAGCAGCCACCCTTGAAAGAGTGCGTAATAGCTCACTGGTCTAGTGATTCCGCGCCGACAATGTAGCGGGGCTCAAGCGTACCGCCGAAGTCGTGTCATTGCAGCATGTAGGGCCAACGCCCGCTGTGATGGGTAGGGGAGCGTCGTCTGCCGGGTGAAGCAGCACCGGAAGGTAGTTGTGGACGGTTGACGAGTGAGAATGCAGGCATGAGTAGCGATACAAACGTGAGAAACGTTTGCGCCGATTGACTAAGGGTTCCTGGGTCAAGCTGATCTGCCCAGGGTAAGTCGGGACCTAAGGCGAGGCCGACAGGCGTAGTCGATGGATAACCGGTTGATATTCCGGTACCCGCTGTGAAGCGTCAAACATCGAGCATCGTGATGCTAAGGCCGTGAAGCCGCCCTGATCTCTTCGGAGTTGAGGGGAGTGGTGGAGCCGCCGGACCAAGCGGTTAGTAGGTGAGTGATGGGGTGACGCAGGAAGGTAGTCCATCCCGGGCGGTGGTTGTCCCGGGGTAAGGGTGTAGGCCGTGCGATAGGTAAATCCGTCGCACTTGAGGCTGAGACCTGATGCCGAGCCGATTGTGGTGAAGTGGATGATCCTATGCTGTCGAGAAAAGCCTCTAGCGAGTTTCATGGCGGCCCGTACCCTAAACCGACTCAGGTGGTCAGGTAGAGAATACCGAGGCGTTCGGGTGAACTATGGTTAAGGAACTCGGCAAAATGCCCCCGTAACTTCGGGAGAAGGGGGGCCACGCCTGGTGAGAGCATTTACTGTTCGAGCTGGGGGTGGCCGCAGAGACCAGCGAGAAGCGACTGTTTACTAAAAACACAGGTCCGTGCGAAGCCGTAAGGCGATGTATACGGACTGACGCCTGCCCGGTGCTGGAACGTTAAGGGGACCGGTTAGCTCCATTTCGGTGGGGCGAAGCTGAGAACTTAAGCGCCAGTAAACGGCGGTGGTAACTATAACCATCCTAAGGTAGCGAAATTCCTTGTCGGGTAAGTTCCGACCTGCACGAATGGCGTAACGACTTCTCGACTGTCTCAACCATAGGCCCGGTGAAATTGCACTACGAGTAAAGATGCTCGTTTCGCGCAGCAGGACGGAAAGACCCCGGGACCTTTACTACAGTTTGATATTGGTGTTCGGTTCGGCTTGTGTAGGATAGCTGGGAGACTTTGAAGCTTGGACGCCAGTTCAGGTGGAGTCGTCGTTGAAATACCAGTCTGGTCGTGCTGGATGTCTAACCTGGGTCCGTGATCCGGATCAGGGACAGTGTCTGATGGGTAGTTTAACTGGGGCGGTTGCCTCCTAAAGAGTAACGGAGGCGCCCAAAGGTTCCCTCAGCCTGGTTGGTAATCAGGTGTTGAGTGTAAGTGCACAAGGGAGCTTGACTGTGAGACCGACGGGTCGAGCAGGGACGAAAGTCGGGACTAGTGATCCGGCGGTGGCTTGTGGAAGCGCCGTCGCTCAACGGATAAAAGGTACCCCGGGGATAACAGGCTGATCTTCCCCAAGAGTCCATATCGACGGGATGGTTTGGCACCTCGATGTCGGCTCGTCGCATCCTGGGGCTGGAGTCGGTCCCAAGGGTTGGGCTGTTCGCCCATTAAAGCGGTACGCGAGCTGGGTTTAGAACGTCGTGAGACAGTTCGGTCCCTATCCGCTGTGCGCGTAGGAGTCTTGAGAAGGGCTGTCCCTAGTACGAGAGGACCGGGACGGACGAACCTCTGGTGTGCCAGTTGTTCTGCCAAGGGCATGGCTGGTTGGCTACGTTCGGGAGGGATAACCGCTGAAAGCATCTAAGCGGGAAGCCTGCTTCGAGATGAGGGCTCCCACCCACTTGATGGGGTAAGGCTCCCAGTAGACGACTGGGTTGATAGGCCGGATATGGAAGCACGGTAACGTGTGGAGTTGACCGGTACTAATAGGCCGAGGGCTTGTCCTCAGTTGCTCGCGTCCACTGTGTTGGTTCTGAAACCACGAACAGCCCCGTATGGCCACATGCGGTCCGGTTGTCAGTTTCATAGTGTTTCGGTGGTTATAGCGTGAGGGAAACGCCCGGTTACATACCGAACCCGGAAGCTAAGCCTCACAGCGCCGATGGTACTGCAGGGGGGACCCTGTGGGAGAGTAGGACGCCGCCGAACAATTTTTGTGAAAGCCCCCGTGCCATTCGGCACGGGGGCTTTCTGCGTTTAGGGTCGATGTATGCGATACGACTTGGTCATCTTTGACAACGACGGGGTACTCGTCGACAGCGAGCCCATTTCCAATCGGCTCCTGGCCGCTTATCTCACCGAGTTGGGGCATCCGACGTCGTACGAGGAGTCCCTGCGGGACTACATGGGCTCCGCCATGCACCGCGTGCACGATCTGGTGGAGGAGCGGACCGGGCAGCGGCTGCCGGCGGACTTCGACGATGTCTTCCACGCGCGAGTGTTCGCCGCCTTCGAACGGGAGTTGAAGGCTGTGGCCGGAGCCGAGGAGGTGTTGGCGAAGCTGGCGGCGGAGGGGGTGCCGTACTGTGTCGCGTCGTCCGGGAGCCATGCCCGGATTCGGGTGGGGCATCGGACGACCGGGCTGGACCGGTGGTTCGACGAGGGGCGGATCTTCAGCTCGGAAGATGTGGGGCGGGGCAAGCCGGCGCCCGATCTGTTTCTGCACGCGGCCGAGCGGATGGGTGTCGCGGCGGAGCGGTGTGTCGTCGTGGAGGACAGTCCGTTGGGCGTGCGGGCTGCCGTCGCGGCGGGGATGGATGTGTACGGGTTCACGGCCATGACACCGGCGGCGCGGCTCGAAGGGGCGACCGGGCTGTTCGCCGGCATGGGGGAGTTGCTCGATCTGCTGGTGTGAGGCGGACCCCGGGGTGCCTGACACGGCAACCTGAGGGAAATTCATCTTTGGCTGGATATACCCAGCCGCGCAGCGGGGCCCTACGCTCGCCGCCATGACTGGTGTGCTGCGGCGCGGTCGGGCCTCGTTGGCGTTCGGGTTCTTCGCTCAAGGCGTGGCGTTCGCCCTGTTGGTGACGCGGATTCCGGCCATCCAGGATCGGTACGGGGTGTCCGACGCGCTGCTGCCGGCCTTTCTCGCCGCGGTGCCCGTACTGGCCGGTGTGGGGAGTGTGGTCACCGAGCGGCTGGTGAAGCGGATACCTCCCAGCCGAATACTGCGGTGGTCGCAGCCGGTCGTGCTCCTGGCGCTGCTCGGGGTGGCCGCCGGTGACCGGATGGTCGAGCTGGCGGTCGCCCTCGCGGCGTTCGGCCTCGCGGTGGGGGCGCTCGACGCGTCGATGAACATGCTGGGCGTCAGTCTCCAGCGGGCGTACGGGCGCAGCATCATGCTCGGGTTCCATGCGGCGTACAGCCTGGGTGGGATCCTGGGGGCTTCGCTGGCATGGGCCGGGGCGCACTGGGACCTGGCCCTGGTGGTGTCGTATCTGCCGGTCGTCGGGGTGTTGCTGCCGGCGGCGCTGGTGGCGAGCCGGTGGTACGTCGACGCGGATGGTGCCGGGTCCGCTGAGGAAGCGGGGGGTGCGGGCAAGGCGGAGGGCATCGTCTTCAAGGCCTTGTTGCCGCTGTGCCTCGTGATGACCTTCGCGTACATCGGGGACGCGACGGTCTCCAACTGGAGCGCGAAGTACCTCCAGGACGTGCTCGGGAGCTCGGAGCAGCTCGCGACGGTGCCGTACAACGTCTACATGGTCACCACGTTGATCGGGCGGGCCGTGGGGGACTTCGGGGTGCGGCGGTTCGGGGCCGTGGCGGTGGTGCGGGGTGGGGCGATCGTGGCGGCGGTCGGATTCGCCGTGGTGGCCGGGGCGGCCGGGGCGTGGGTGGGGATGGCGGGCTTCACGCTGCTGGGGCTGGGGCTGTGCGTGATCGTGCCGCAGACGTTCGCGGCGGCCGGGCGGCTGTTCCCCGGAGCCTCGGATGCGGCGGTCGCGCGGCTCAACATCTTCAACTACGTGGGCTTCTTGATCGGTTCACCGTTGGTGGGGGCGCTGGGGGACGCGTGGAGTTATCGCGGGGCGATGCTTGTGCCGATGGTGTTGGTGCTGGTGACACTCGTGTACGCCCGATCGTTCGCCGCTCAACCGGACCGATACGGTGGCGGGCATGAGCGGTCGCGCACAGCTGATGTGGGACGAGGCAGTAACGAACTATGACTTCGGGCCGGACCATCCCATGGATCCGGTCCGGCTGGCACTGACCCGGAGACTGGTCGACGCGTTCGGACTCGACCGTGAGATGGACGTGGTCGCGGCCAAGGCCGCGGGTGAGTCGACCCTGCGGCTCGTCCACCGTCCGGACTACATCGAGGCCGTGAAGGCCGCGTCGGCGGATCCGCGGGCGGCGGACCAGTCGTACGGGCTGGGGACGTTGGACGATCCCGCGTTCGCCGGGATGCACGAGGCGTCCGCGCTGATCGCGGGGCAGTCGGTGGGGGCGGCGGAGGCCGTGTGGCGCGGGGACGCGCTGCACGCGGTGAACTTCGCGGGCGGGCTGCACCATGCGATGCCCGCCGGGGCCTCGGGGTTCTGCATCTACAACGACGCGTCGCTGGCGATCGCGCGGCTGCTGGAGTTGGGGGCGGAGCGGGTCGCGTACGTGGACGTCGACGTGCATCACGGGGACGGTGTGCAGGCTGCGTTCTGGGAGGACCCGCGGGTGCTGACCATCTCGTTGCACGAGCATCCGCGGACGTTGTTCCCGCAGAGCGGGTGGCCGGAGGAGACCGGGGCGGACAGCGCGGAGGGGAGCGCCGCGAACATCGCGCTGCCGGCGGGCACCGGGGACGCGGGGTGGCTGCGGGCGTTCCACTCCGTGGTGCCGGAGCTGCTCGCCGAGTTCCGGCCGCAGGTGCTGGTGACCCAGCACGGGGCCGATACGCACTTCGAGGATCCGCTGGCTCATCTGGCGGTGTCGCTGGACGCGCAGCGGGCGGTGCAGGTGGCCTGCCATGAGCTGGCGCACGAGTACGCCGATGGGCGGTGGGTGGCGCTCGGCGGGGGTGGATACGCGGTGGTGGAGGTCGTACCGCGGTCCTGGACCCATCTGGTGGGGATCGCGGCGGGGCGGCCCATTGAGCCGGAGGCGATGATTCCGGAGGGGTGGCGGCAGGAGGTGTTCGCTCGGACGCGGGAGTTGGCGCCGATGCGGATGACGGACGGGCGGTGGCCGGTGGAGTGGCGGGGGTGGGAGGCGGGGTACGACCCCGCGGACCGGTTGGATCAGGCGGTGGTGGCTGTGCGACGGGCGGTGTTTCCGTTGCGGGGGTTGTTGGCGTGACGGGGGGTTCCTTTCCTCCGGGGGCTGTGTGGGGTGCGGGGATGGTGTGAGGCGCGGCGGGGGTGAGGCGCGGCGCGGTTGAGGCTGGGCGGGGTCGAGGCTGGGCCGGGCTGACGTGGTGGTCGGCGTCGGGGCTGGGCGGGGGTGGGGTGGGTGGTCCCGCGTCGCGGGGTGCCGCCCGCGCCCACCCGTGCCGCCCCGGGCGGTACGCATGCCAGCGGACTGGCGGAGCGGGCCGCCGGTGGACTGCCGGGGTGGGATCCCGCGGGTTGGCGGAGCGGGGTGCCCGCGGTCTGAAGTGGTGGGATACCCGCGGGTTGGCGGAGCCGACTGCCGGCAGGTTGGCGGAGTGGGCCGCCCGCGGACTGGCGGGCTGAGATACCCGCGGGCTGGCGGGGTGGGACAGCCGCGGGCTGGCTGGGCACGTGGTGGGTGGGTATGCCCGGGGATTGTGCGTCCATTACGCCAACTGTGCGGTGTTTTCCAGGTTTTCGTGGTGGTGGGTGGGGTGGATCCGGCACCATCCCTCCATGCTGACCAGCGGAGCCCTCCGCGCGCACCTCCTGGGTGCTCGGCTTGCCGGGGTCGTGGCGACCTCACGGGAGACGAGCCTTCGGAGCTATCGGTTGTTCGCCGCGCGGGACCCCCGCGTGCTGATCGGGATCGATCCCGAGTGGTCGTGGGGCCAGCGGGACGTGATCGGGTTGATGGCGGACAGGTGCGGGGTTTCGGCCGATCCTCGACATGTCTCCGGGCACGATGTGATCGATCCGGCGCGGACCCTGGTCGCGCTCGACGCGTTCGCGGAGCGGCTCGCCGCGGCGGCGCGACGTGCGGCACCGGTGCTGATCGGCACCGGCCATCCGCACCGACTGCTCGATTTCTACGCCGCGTTGGCCGACGCCCTGTCGGCGGCGGGATGTGCCGTACTCACCCCGGCGAAGGGTCGCTGTGTCGACATAACGACCCGGTTCGGCCTACGCACCCACATCCTTGATTACGTACGGGGAGTCGCGCTGGTGCGGGAACCGGGCGCTTCCGGCTCCGGTTGTGCGACCGGCGCACACACGCATTCCCCGCTCCCGGTTCGTACCGCTCTGGCCGCGGTGGCCGAGGCCGGCGGGCCGCTGCCGGAGCTGGTGATCGGGGACCACGGGTGGGTCTGCGGAGCAGGTCAGCTGGGGTTCGAGGCCATCGGGCTGGCAGATACGGACGACCCCGCCCTCTTCGTCGGTGAGGCGGAGGGGCGCGTGTCCGTCGTCGTTCCACTTGATGACGCTGTGCGGTCTGATTACTACAGGCCGCTTACCCGCTACGTACTCAATCGAGCGTGTCTGTCACAGTAGGCCGCCGATGGGTGCACCTCTTCCCCACTCGCATCACCCGCCCCTAGTCTGGGGAGTGAGCACGCAACGACGAAGAGTCACCGGAAGGGGAAGCCGGTGGCCGTCGAGTGCGGAAGGTTCAGGTGTGTCATGGCTGCAGCTGGCGAGAGGCCTCTGAACGAGGTTCAGTTCCTTACCGTGGCGGAGGTCGCCTCGGTGATGCGAGTGTCGAAGATGACCGTGTACCGGCTGGTGCACAGCGGTCATCTGCCCGCGATCCGGGTAGGGAGGTCCTTCCGAGTCCCGGAGCAAGCGGTACACGAGTACCTCCGTGAGAGCTATGTGGGGGTGGAAACGGCCTGACGGGTGTTCCGGGGAGACCGGCTCAGGGTGTTTTCGGATCTCCCCGGAAGCCTCGATTACGACCTCAGCGCTCGGGCGGGTAGGCTAGCCCCTCGTAGGTCGTGTGGGCCCATGGCGCCCAAACACCGAGTGATGAGAAGTGAGCGAGGGTAGTCGTGGGCTCTGTTATCAAGAAGCGGCGCAAGCGGATGGCCAAGAAGAAGCACCGCAAGCTGCTCAAGCGCACGCGCGTTCAGCGTCGTAACAAGAAGTAATACGGCGCACCGCAACGCCGCGAAAGCGTGGCTGTGGCCCCCCACCGGTTCCGGTGGGGGGCCACACGCATATTCCGGCGGAACGCGCAGGCCGCCCAAGGCTGCGCGCGAATGGCTCGCCCTCGTCGTACGACCGGGTTTTCTCGTCACCTGTCGCTCCGGGCGGTCATCACAGCGCAACATCGAACCGCTAAGTTGGCGAGCACACGGGGAACCCGGCAGGGACGAGGGCTGGAAGGAAGGCGCTGATCTTGGGCAAGGTCGTGCTCGTGACCGGAGTGGCCCGTCACCTGGGGGGCCGTTTCGTACGACGGATCCAGCGCGACCCGGAGGTCGACCGGGTCGTCGCCGTGGACGCGGTACCGCCCGAGCACCATCTGGGAGGCGCCGACTTCATCCGGGCCGACATCCGGCAGCCCACCATCGCGCGCGTGCTGGCCGAGACGGCCGCGGACACGGTCGTCCACATGGATGTCACCGGGACCGCGCTCGGCAGCGGCAGCCGGACCACGGTCAAGGAGACCAACGTCATCGGCACGATGCAGCTGCTGGGCGCCTGCCAGAAGTCCCCCACCGTCAAGCGGCTGGTCGTGAAGTCCAGCACCAACGTCTACGGTTCCGCGCCCCGCGACCCGGCCGTGTTCACGGAGACGACCCCGGCCAAGTCGCTGCCCAGCGGCGGGTTCGCCAAGGACACGGTGGAGGTCGAGGGGTACGTGCGCGGCTTCGCCCGCCGCCGGCCGGACGTGGCGGTGTGCGTGCTGCGGTTCGCCAACATCCTCGGGCCGGGGGCGGACTCGCCGCTCGCCTCGTACTTCTCGCTGCCCGTGCTGCCGACGGTGCTGGGCTACGACCCGCGGCTGCAGTTCGTGCACGAGGACGACGTGGTCGAGGTGCTGCGGATCGCCTCGCACGAGCCGCTGCGGGGCACCCTCAACAGCGGCACCTTCAACATCGCCGGTGACGGGGTGCTGCTGCTCTCCCAGTGCGCCCGGCGGCTCGGCCGCCCCACGATGCCGCTGCTGCTGCCCGCCGTCACCTGGGCGGGCTCCCTGGTGCGTACGCTGGGCATGACGGACTTCTCCCCGGAGCAGATCCGTCTGCTGACCCACGGCCGCGCGGTGGACACGTCCCAGATGCGCGACACACTCGGATTCCGGCCCAGGTACACCACTGCCGAAACGTTTGCGGACTTCGCGCGCAGCCGAGGACCCGGACTGCTGCCGCCGGAGTCCCTTGCGGGGGCCGTCGACCGGATCGCCGCGCTGCCCGTCGCGGGCGGCGGTCACCTCCCGACGCAGAGCGCCAACTGAGGAGCGCAGCAACGATGGCGGACGCCAAGGTCATTCCGTTCGACGACGACCGGTCCCGCGGGAGCGCGGTGCCTCGGCCGCCGCGGCGCCGGAGTGCGGGGAGCCGGCGGGGCGGTGAGGTGCGCGCGGGCGAGGTCGGTGAGGTGCAGGCCCTGCCCAAGCGGGGCCGTGGGCAGGATGATGGCTCCGTGCCCCGCAAGGAACATCAGCAACGGCCGAGGCCGCAGAAAGCCCAGGACCGGCAGGACCGGGACGACAGCCAGGACGGGGGGAACGGGCAGGACGGCGTCAGCGGTGAGGAGCAGCGCGACCGGGCCGTGCCGGACGCGCCGCGGCAGTCGTCGGGTGACGGCGGGCTGGAGCGCCGTATCGCGGGCGGGCTGTCCTTCCTGCGCCGCCGGCTGACCGGTGACTACGAGGTCGACGACTTCGGCTACGACGCCGAACTCACCGACAACGTCCTGATGTCGCTGCTGCGCCCGGTGTACGAGAAGTACTTCCGGGTCGAGGTGAAGGGCATCGAGAACATCCCCTCCGAGGGCGGGGCGCTCATCGTCGCCAACCACTCGGGCACGCTCCCGCTGGACGGCCTGATGATGCAGGTCGCCGTGCACGACCACCATCCGGCCGGCCGTCACCTGCGTCTGCTCGCCGCGGACCTGGTCTTCGTCCTCCCGGTCGTCAACGAGCTCGCCCGCAAGCTCGGCCACACCCTGGCGTGCGCGGAGGACGCCGAACGTCTCCTCGGCCAGGGCGAACTGGTCGGTGTGATGCCGGAGGGGTTCAAGGGCATCGGCAAGCCGTTCAGCGAGCGCTACAAGCTCCAGCGCTTCGGGCGGGGCGGCTTCGTCTCCACGGCCCTGAGGCAGGGCACGCCGATCATTCCGTGCTCGATCGTCGGGGCCGAGGAGATCTATCCGATGATCGGCAACTCGAAGACGCTGGCCCGGGTGCTGGGCTTCCCGTACTTCCCGCTGACGCCGACCTTCCCGTGGCTGGGCCCGCTCGGCGCGATTCCGCTGCCGACGAAGTGGACGATCCAGTTCGGTGAGCCGATCCCGACGGCCGGGTATCCGCCGGAGGCGGCCGAGGACCCGATGCTGATGTTCAACCTGACCGACCAGGTCAGGGAGCAGATCCAGCACACGCTGTACAAACTGCTGGTGCAGCGCCGCTCGGTCTTCTTCTAGCCGACGAGAGCAACGCGAACGGGGCGCCCCCGATGGAAGGGGGCGCCCCGTCGTGTGTGCTTTCCGGGCGGTGCTAGTCGGCGTCCTCGCCCTCGATGCCCAGGCCGGGCAGCAGCCCCGGGAGCAGCGGCGGCAGGGTGACGTCCGGCTGGGTGGACGGCGGATTGCTCTGCGACGGGGAAGCGCTGCCGCTGTGCTTCGGCGGGTCGAGCAGGCCGCCGGTGTTGCCGCCGAGGAGGCCGTCGTCCTCGCTGCCGGAGTCGGCCGAACGGCTCGGGCCGCTGGTGCCGGCGTGGCCGCTGTCGGCCGAGCCGCTGCCGTCGCTCGGTGTCGTGGACCGCTCGGAGCCGGTCGACCCCGGGGACCGGTCGGAGCCGGTGCCGCGCCCGTCGCCGTCCTCCCCGCCGCCGCTGAGGGCGGGCGGCTGGGGCAGCAGGGACTGGAGCGGGGCGACTTCCTGCTCTATGGCGTCGAACACCGACGACACCTGCTCGCTGACGTCGCCGAGCTGCACGGGCAGCCGGTCGCGCAGGGCGCCCCAGGCGTCGCGGTGCGAGCGGGAGAAGGCGGACAGCGCCTGGATGGGACCCAGCGATTCGGGATCGCGCTGGTACGCCGCGGTGAGCAGGCGGTGGCCCTCGGAGGCGTCGTGCCGCATACCGGACAGGGCGCGGCGGACCTCTCCGAGCGACTCGTGGTCGAGGTGGCCGCCGCGGTCGCGTTCCATCAGCCGGCGGGCTTCGTTCAGCCGGGTGGAGGCGTGGTCCAGGTACATCTGGCCGCGTTCGCCGTCGTCGTCGGCGAGGCCGAGCTTGAAGTCCTCGATGCCGCGTTTCAGGCCGTACAGCGAATCGCCGGGCAGGGCGTCACCGCTGGCGGCGGCCACGCCTCCGAGGGCGCCCGCTGCGACGCCGACGCTGAGTCCGCCCGCGGTGAGGCCCTTGGCCAGCCGCGTGCGGGGGCGGAACTTGCCCAGCGGGGTCGCCCGGTGGGCGCCCCGGCCCCGGGGGGACCGCTGCTCGGGCACCGCTCGATCGGTGCCCTCGCCGCCTTCCTGGAGCATGGCCTCGAACCGGGCCACCAGCTGTGCCCGTTGGACGGCCTTGACCTCGGGGTCCAGCGTCGGCTTGGGCAGCTCGCCGAGACCGGCCGCGAGGGCCAGCAAGACGCCCTGCTCGGTCCGTTCCGCAGCAGCCGGGGCCGATTCCGCGGTCTGCTCGGCCGCCGTGCCCCGATCGGATTGCTCCTCCAGGGCCTGGGCGAAGGCGTTCGCCCGCCGGTGCGCCGATACGTTCGCGATCACTGGCGGCACCTCCTCTCGTCATGACGGTCGACTCCCCAGGGGGTCCTGAGGGTTGCACGCCCTGGCGGCAGCCACCCGATCGAGGGATCGGAGTCGGCCAGGGAGTGACCACAGGGAGCCTGCATCCCACACAACGAGTGGCGCGGCACTTGGGTTACGGACAGCGGACGACCGGACGAGAGAGTCAACCGAGCTTCACTGATGGTGAGTTGGGGATTGCGGAGTGTAGGGATTCGGTACGCGCGAGCGGCCGTTCGGCGCGGCCGCGCGTGGGGTCGTCAGCGCGCGTCGTCCGGCAGGAGCCGGGCGAGGGTGCGCACGGCGCGGTACTGGAGGGTTTTGATGGCGCCCTCGTTCTTGCCCATGACGCGGGCCGTCTCGGCGACGGAGAGGCCCTGGAGAAAACGGAGTGTCACGCACTCCTGCTGCTGCGGGTTGAGTCGCCGTACGGCGTCCAGGAGGGCGGCGTTGGAGAGGGACTCCAGGACGGAGTCCTCGGGGGAGCGCTCGACCTCGTTGGCGTCGAGCATCTCGCCGGTGGTCACTTCGAGACGGAAACGGCTCGACTTGAAGTGGTCGGCGACGAGGTTGCGGGCGATGGTGACGAGCCAGGCGCCGAAGTCGCGGCCCTGCCAGGTGAAGGTGCCGATTCTGCGCAGGGCGCGCAGAAAGGTCTCGCTCGTGAGGTCCTCGGCGGTCGCCCGGCCGCCGACTCGGTAGTAGATGTAGCGGTAGACGGTGTCGCTGTACTGGTCGTAGAGGCGGCCGAAGGCGTCGGCCTCGCCGGCCTGGGCGCGCTCCACGAGGTCCATCATCCGGGCGCTGTCGCTGTCCGCGGCCGGACGGCGCGCGGTGGCCGCTCCGGTCGAGCGCCCGCGTCTGCCGACCGCGGCGCTGCCGTCGGCCAGTGCGTAGCACGGGCCCAGCGGCGCGGCGGTGGCGAATGCGGGGACGGCGTACGCGGTGGGGACGAAGCTGCGCAACAGGTCTTGGACCCTTGCGCGCAGCGTAGCCAGGCCCGAGGCGTCAACCCCGACGTGTGGGTACACGGGACTCCCAGAGGCAGAGCTTCCATCACGTGCAGTGCGGGACCTTTCACCCGTCGTAGCGACGGAGGGGTACCGGTTTGCGTCTGAGGAGAATAACGCTTCGTACAGGCGCCGCTACGCCCAGTTGCTCAAATCATCGATTACGTCGCTTCTGTAACCGAATGACGGCCGGTCAAGTGCCGCAGAGTGATCACTTATTGATCGAATCGGCCCGCCTTCCGGGTCGGTCGGGGGCGTGTTGTGCCCGGGTGAGGGCACCGGGACTGGTTGGGGGGTTGTGTGGGTACGGAGGTCTGGATCGGCCCGTGTTGCTCGCGCGCCAGACGTGATCAGCGTGATCGGCGTGCGGGGTGGGCCGGGCGTGGCGCGCGGGTGCGGGGCGGTCCGAGAGGGACCGGAAGCGGACAGCGCTGTGCCGCCCCGCGGGTCGGTGGGCGGGGCGTGGTGGCGCCGGGCGCCTGAGCGTGTGGGGCGTGTCGGGCGAAGGGGCGGCATGTCACGCCGGGTGACGCGTGCGGGCCGGGCCTCGCCGCGGGGCCGGGCGCGGCCCGTGAGGCGGCGCCGCCTGCGACGCCGGGCGCGGCGCGTTGTGCCGAGCCACGCGGGGTGGGGCCGGGGTGACCTGCGGAGTCCGGTGATGTGGCTTGCCGGGGGCGGACCCGTCGGGGTCAGCGACGGCGGCGGTGGAGGGCGATGGCGGCCGCCGTGCCGCCGGCCACCGCGCCCACGCCCGCTGCCGCGGGGATGCCGACCTTCGCGGCTTTGCGGCCCGTGCGGTAGTCGCGCAGGCGCCAGTCCTTCTCCCGGGCGTGTTTGCGGAGTTTGCTGTCGGGGTTGATCGCGTAGGGGTGGCCGACGAGGGAGAGCATCGGGATGTCGTTGTGCGAGTCGCTGTAGGCGGCGCAGCGGGGCAGGTCCAGGTCCTCCGCCGCGGCCAGGGCGCGGACGGCCTCCGCCTTGGCGGGGCCGTGCAGGGGCTCGCCGACGAGCTTGCCCGTGTAGACGCCGTCCAGTGACTCCGCGACCGTGCCGAGCGCGCCCGTCAGGCCCAGGCGGCGGGCGATGACCTGGGCGATCTCCACCGGCGCCGCCGTGACCAGCCACACCCGCTGGCCGGCGTCCAGGTGGGCCTGGGCGAGGGCGCGGGTGCCCGGCCAGATGCGCTCGGCCATGTACTCGTCGTAGATCTCCTCGCCGATGGACTGGAGCTCGGCGACCCGGTGGCCCTTGACGATGGACAGTGCCGACTCGCGGACGTCCTGCATGTGGTCCGGGTCCTCGAAGCCGGCCAGCCGGAACCACGCCTGCTGCCAGGCGAACTTGGCGAGCTCGCGGGTCTCGAAGAACTTCCGCTTGTACAGGCCCCGGCCGTAGTGGAACAGCGCGGCGCCCTGCATCACGGTGTTGTCCAGGTCGAAGAACGCGGCGGCCTTGTCGTCACCGTGTACCGGGAATTCCGGCTCCGCGCCGGGCGTGTCCTGCGCGGATTTGCGCGCGGCCTCCGCCGACGCCTCGCCTGCCAACACGCTCCGTGCCGTGGCGGAGCGCCTACGGGGAGTGAGCCATCCGAGAGAGGCCATGCGGTGAGCATAGCCATTCTGTTCGGTGGTTCCGGAGTCGAGAGGTTGGAAGCCTGTGAACTCTCCACGACCGTGTCGTTAAACAACCGTCCGCGTGGCGGGAGAATGGCGGACATGAGTCCCATCTTTCGGCGGAACGCCGCCCCGGCTCCCCAGGACCGGCTCGTCACGCTCATCCGCAAGCCCGGGTGCCATCTGTGCGACGACGCCCAGATCGTGATCGAGAAGGTGTGCGGCGACCTCGGCGTGTCGTGGGAGCCGAAGGACATCACGCAGGACGAGGAGCTCCACGCCAGGTACTGGGAGCAGATCCCCGTGGTCCTGGTGGACGGCCGGCAGCACACGTTCTGGCGTGTGAACGAGGAACGGTTGCGCAAGGCACTGACCGAGTAGTCCAAACCGGCCCGGAAGTCCCTTAGGATCGACGGCAGATTGGCCTCGGGGGGCGGGGACTGTTGAGGAGAGTGTTCGGTGTTGGCCCCCGTGTTGACCCTGAGGAAAGGGCGCGTGACCCCGGTCACGTTGGCCGGGCAAATCGGACACAATCTTTGTGCACGCGTTCACAAAGACATAGCCTGCATTCGACGGGGCGGTCCGGGAACGTTTGACCGCCCACAGCCCCGCTCTACCCGCAGGAGCACCGTGGCAACTGGCCGAACTCACCGACCGGCGACCCGCAGCCGAGGGATTCCCGAGGCCACCGTCGCCCGTCTTCCGCTGTACCTCCGAGCCCTCACCGCGCTCTCGGAGCGCTCGGTTCCCACGGTCTCGTCCGAGGAACTCGCGGCGGCGGCGGGAGTCAATTCCGCGAAGCTGCGCAAGGACTTCTCCTACCTGGGCTCCTACGGGACGCGCGGTGTGGGGTACGACGTCGAGTATCTCGTCTACCAGATCTCCCGTGAACTGGGGCTGACCCAGGACTGGCCGGTCGTGATCGTCGGTATCGGTAACCTCGGCGCCGCGCTCGCCAACTACGGCGGGTTCGCCTCCCGTGGCTTCCGGGTCGCCGCGCTGATCGACGCCGATCCCGAGATGGCCGGCAAGCAGGTCGCCGGGATCACCGTGCAGCACAGTGACGAGATGGAGCGGATCATCTCGGAGCACGGCGTCTCCATCGGGGTCATCACCACCCCGCCGGGCGTCGCCCAGCAGGTGTGCGAGCGGCTCGTGGGTGCCGGTGTCACCTCCATCCTGAACTTCGCGCCGACCGTGCTGTCCGTGCCGGACGGCGTCGACGTGCGCAAGGTCGACCTCTCCATCGAGCTGCAGATCCTCGCCTTCCACGAGCAGCGCAAGGCGGGCGAGGAGGCCGCGTCCGACGGGGCCGGCCCGGCCGCCGCCGCGCGCAAGCAGTCCGCCGACAAGGGGCCCGACGGGGACGTACCCGCCGTGATGCCGGCATGAGTCTTCTCGTTGTCGGGCTGAGCCACCGCAGCGCTCCGGTCAGCGTGCTGGAGCGGGCGGCACTGACCGCGGACGGCCAGGTCAAGCTGGCCCAGGACACGGTCGCCGCCGAGCCGGCCGCCGAGTCCGCGGTCCTGGCCACCTGCAACCGGATCGAGCTGTACGCCGACGTGGACAAGTTCCACGCCGGTGTCGCCGAGCTGTCCACGCTGCTGGCCCAGCACAGCGGGGTCGGCCTGGAGGAGCTCACGCCCTACCTGTACGTGCACTACGAGGACCGGGCCGTCCACCACCTCTTCTCGGTGGCCTGCGGGCTCGACTCGATGGTCGTGGGCGAGGGACAGATCCTCGGTCAGATAAAGGACTCGCTCGCCCGCGCGCAGGACCTGCACACCGCGGGCCGGCTGCTGAACGATCTGTTCCAGCAGGCCCTGCGGGTCGGCAAGCGCGCCCACTCCGAGACCGGTATCGACCGCGCGGGCCAGTCCCTGGTCACCTTCGGCCTGGAGCAGCTGGCCGCCGGCGAGGACGTCGAGAAGTGGGCCCGCGGCAAGCGTGCCCTGGTCATCGGCGCGGGTTCGATGTCGTCGCTGGCCGCCGCGACGCTGGCGCGCGCCGGGGTCGCCGAGGTCGTCATCGCCAACCGCACGCTCGACCGCGCGGAGCGTCTCGCGCAGATCCTGAACCAGGCCGACGACACGAACGTGTCCGCCCGGGCGGTACCGATGGACGCGGTACGGGCCGAGCTGACACGTGCCGACGTGGCCGTCTCCTGCACCGGCGCGACGGGGCTCGTCCTCACGGCCGACGAGATCGCCGCCGCGATCGAGGGCCGCACCGGCCCGGCCGTCGCCCCGGAGGACGACGAGGACGGCCGCGAGGGGCCCGGTACGGCGCCGAAGGCCGAGCCGCGGCAGACGCCGCTGCCGCCTGCCGGTGTCGGCACCGAGGACGGCTGCCCGCTGGACCTGACGGCTCCGGGCTACCCCGTGCTGGGTGAGGCCGCCGTCGCCGGGATGGACGCGGCGACCCTGGAGCAGCACGCCGCCTGGGCCGGGAGCAGCGCCGTCGACCGGCGTGAGGCCGCCCGCCGTACGCCCGAGGCCGAGACGGGGCTGATCAGCGCGCTGGCCGCGACCGCGGCGAGCATCGGCCGGGTGCCGGAGCTGCGCAGGCCCGACCCGGTCGCCGAGGTGCCCCGGCCCGAGCCGGTGCTCCATCTGCTCGACCTGGCCATGCCGCGCGACATCGACGCGGCCGCGCACCGGCTGACCGGGGTGCGCCTGGTGGACATCGAGTCGCTGGCCGAGGCCTCCGCGGACGCCCCGATGGCGGCCGACGTGGACCAGGTCCGCCACCTCGTCTCCGACGAGGTCGCCGCCTTCGGCGCGGCGCTGCGGGCCGCGCACATCACGCCGACCGTGGTCGCCCTGCGGACCATGGCCGCCGACGTCGTCGCCGGTGAGATCGCCCGGCTCGACGGCCGGCTGCCCGGTCTCGACGACAAGCAGCGCGGCGAGATCCGGCAGGCCGTGCACCGTGTGGTGGACAAGCTGCTGCACGCGCCGACCGTACGGGTCAAGCAGCTCGCGGCCGAACCCGGCGGCGCCGGGTACGCGGACGCGCTGCGGACCCTGTTCGACCTCGACCCCGAGACGGTGGCCGCCGTCTCCCGCGCCGAGGACAGCACCGAGAAGAACCGAGGGTCACAATGAGTGACAAGGCACTGAGGCTCGGGACCAGGCGCAGCAAACTCGCCATGGCCCAGTCCGGGCAGGTGGCGGATGCCGTGAGCCAGGTGACCGGACGGCCCGTGGAGCTCGTCGAGATCACCACGTACGGCGATGTCTCCCGCGAACACCTCGCGCAGATCGGTGGCACCGGTGTGTTCGTGACCGCGCTGCGCGACGCCCTGCTCAGGGGCGAGGTGGACTTCGCGGTGCATTCCCTGAAGGACCTGCCGACCACGCAGCCCGCGGAGCTGGCGCTGGCCGCCGTGCCCGAGCGCGAGGACCCGCGGGACGTGATCGTCGCGCGGGACGCGCTGAAGTTCACCGATCTGCCGCGCGGCGCGCGCATCGGCACGGGGTCGCCGCGCCGGATGGCGCAGCTGAACGCGTACGCGCGCGGCCATGGGCTGGACATCGAGACGGTGCCGATCCGCGGCAACGTCGACACGCGCATCGGATACGTGCGTGACGGCGAGCTCGATGCCGTCGTGCTGGCCGCCGCCGGACTGAACCGGATCGGCCGCGGCGACGAGGTGACCGACTTCCTGTCGGTCGACACGGTTCTGCCCGCCCCCGGCCAGGGGGCCCTGGCGATCGAGTGCACCGCGGACGACGCGGACCTGATCGCCGCGCTCGGTGAGCTCGACGACCCTCTCACCAGGGTCGCCGTGACCGCCGAACGATCACTGCTCGCCGCCCTGGAGGCCGGTTGCAGCGCCCCTGTGGGTGCTTTGGCCGACCTGCTGGCCGACGGGCAGACTGTCAAGGAAATGCGCCTGCGCGGCGTCGTCGGTACGACCGACGGCTCCTCGCTGGTGCAGCTGTCCACCACCGGTCCCGTGCCCGAGTCGCACGACCGGGCAGTGGCACTCGGCCGCGAACTCGCCGCCGAGATGCTCGCCCAGGGCGCGGCCGGTCTGATGGGGGAGCGAGCACATTGAGCCCCACCACCCTTCCCGCCGCCGGTCCGGAACACGGGCACGTCACCTTCCTCGGTGCCGGACCCGGGGATCCGGGACTGCTGACTCTGCGCGCCGTCGAGGCGCTGGCGAACGCGGACGTCCTCGTCGCCGAGCACGATGTGCTCGATGTCGTACGTACGCACGCCAGGCCTGGCGTCGCCGTCGTGAACACGGAGCCGGGTTCTTCCTCGGACGCCGTTCCGGGCACAGGCGCGCCTCAGCTGACGGTTGTTGACGGCGCGTCAACAACCGCTGCGGTCCCCGCGGTGCGGGATGCCGCACATCTTGTCATGGAGGCCGCGCGAGGCGGCAGGCGGGTCGTCCGTGCGGTGTCCGGGGATCCGGGACTTGATACGTACGCGGCCGACGAAATGCTCGCCTGCGCCGCGGCCGGTGTTCCCTTCGAGGTGGTGCCCGGTGTCGCGGCCGCGGTCGGCGTGCCCGCGTACGCCGGTGTGCCGCTGCGCGACGCGCAGGGCGCGGACGTGCGGTTCGTGGACGCCCGGACGGCCTCCGACCGGTGCTGGACCGAGGTCGGGGCGTCGGACGGTACGGTCGTCGTGTCGACGACGCTGGACGCGGTGGCCGCCGCCGCCGGGGAGCTGGTGTCGGCGGGGCGCAAGCCCGACACCCCGCTGACGGTGACCGTCGCGGGTACGACGACCCGGCAGCGGACCTGGAGCGCCACGCTGGGCACGATCGCGCAGACGCTGAAGCAGGCGAAGGTGCTGCCGTCCCCGGAGGGCGGCCGACCGGTGATAGCCGTGGTCGGTGAGCGCTCCGCCGCCGCCCAGCGCGACCAGTTGTCGTGGTTCGAGTCCAAGCCGCTGTTCGGCTGGAAGGTTCTCGTGCCGCGTACGAAGGAGCAGGCGGTGTCGCTCTCCGACCAGCTGCGGTCCTACGGGGCCGTGCCGCACGAGGTGCCGACGATCGCCGTCGAGCCGCCGCGCACGCCGCAGCAGATGGAGCGGGCGGTCAAGGGGCTGGTGACCGGGCGGTACGAGTGGATCGCCTTCACCTCCGTCAACGCCGTCAAGGCCGTGCGGGAGAAGTTCGAGGAGTACGGGCTCGACGCCCGCGCGTTCGCGGGCATCAAGGTCGCCGCGGTGGGTGAGCAGACGGCCAAGGCGCTGATCGCCTTCGGCGTGAAGCCGGACCTCGTGCCGAGCGGGGAGCAGTCGGCCGCCGGTCTGCTCGAGGACTGGCCGCCGTACGACCCGGTGTTCGACCCGATCGACCGGGTGTTCCTGCCGCGGGCCGACATCGCCACGGAGACGCTGGTCGCCGGGCTGATCGAGCTGGGCTGGGAGGTCGACGACGTCACGGCCTACCGGACCGTGCGCGCGTCGCCGCCGCCGGCGGAGACCCGGGAGGCGATCAAGGGCGGTGGTTTCGACGCGGTGCTGTTCACGTCGTCGTCCACCGTGCGGAACCTGGTGGGGATCGCCGGGAAGCCGCACAACGTGACCGTGATCGCCTGTATCGGTCCGGCCACGGCCAAGACCGCCGAGGAGCACGGACTGCGGGTGGACGTGATGTCTCCCGAGCCGTCCGTGCACAAGCTGGCGGAGGCGCTCGCCGACTTCGGCATGAAGCGGCGCGCCGCGGCGCTGGAGGCCGGGGACCCGGTGACGCGGCCGAGCGAGCGGCGGCCGGGAGCACGCAGGCGCCGGACGACGTGACCGGCGGGCCTGTCACGGGGCCCGGGTGGGCGTGCGGCCCGCCGCCGGCCGCGCCCGCCGCCGCCCGCGGCGGGCTCCGGCGGGCCCGACGCCGCGTCGGCAAAGGCGGGGTGCGGCCGGGCGTAGCGTAGGCGTATGACGAAGTACGGATCCTTTCCCGGTACGCGTCCCCGGCGGCTGCGCACCACTCCCGTGATGCGGCGCATGGTCGCCGAGACCCGTCTGCATCCGGCCGACTTCATCCTGCCCGCGTTCGTGCGGGAGGGTGTGCGCGAGCCGGTGCCGATCGCGGCGATGCCCGGGGTCGTGCAGCACACCCGCGACAGCCTGAAGAAGGCCGCGCTGGAGGCGGTGGAGGCCGGGATCTCCGGGATCATGCTGTTCGGTGTGCCGGAGGAGTCCAAGAAGGACGCGGTCGGTACGCCGGGTACGGACCCGGACGGGATCCTCCAGGTCGCCCTCCGGGACGTGCGCGCCGAGGTCGGCGACGAACTGCTGGTGATGTCCGACCTGTGCCTGGACGAGACCGTCGACCACGGCCACTGCGGCGTCCTCGACGCGCAGGGGCGTGTCGACAACGACGCCACGCTGGAGCGTTACGCCGAGATGGCGCAGGTGCAGGCCGACGCCGGCGCCCATGTCGTCGGGCCGAGCGGCATGATGGACGGGCAGATCGGTGTCGTCCGCGACGCGCTGGACCAGATCGGCCGCGAGGACGTGGCCGTCCTCGCCTACACCGCCAAGTACTCGTCCGCCTTCTACGGTCCCTTCCGTGAGGCCGTCGGGTCCTCCCTCAAGGGCGACCGCAAGACCTACCAGCAGGACCCCGCCAATGTGCGGGAGTCGATGCGGGAGCTGGCCCTCGACCTGGAGGAGGGGGCCGACATGGTGATGGTGAAGCCCGCCGGTCCCTACCTCGACGTCCTGGCGCGGGTCGCGGACGCGGTGGACGTGCCCGTGGCCGCCTACCAGATCTCCGGGGAGTACTCGATGGTCGAGGCCGCCGCGGAGCGGGGCTGGGTGGACCGGGACCGGGCGATCCTGGAGACGCTGACCGGCATCAAGCGGGCCGGGGCGCAGAACATCCTCACCTACTGGGCGACCGAAGTGGCCCGGAAGCTGGCGTAGTCCGGGACCTGCGGCGTGGGCCCGCGTCCGGGGGTCGGAGGAGATCCGAGAGGGCTCGACGGGCGCGGCCCGCGGATTCATCACATCTTCATGACGCAGGCTTCACTCTCCATTTACCCCTCTGTAGGGTCAGCGCGTGAAGCGCATCTTGATACGTTCCGGAAAGAGCCCTTTCAGGGTCGCCGGACCCACGGAATTCATTCAGCAGGACCTGATCGGGACCAATACTGGCAATCTGCTTTTCAGTGATTCCGCGCACAAGATGCTGTCGGCGCCGGACACCGAGGTCACCTCGAACGGGATCCGCACCGACCAGTCCGCCCGCCGGGCGGCCGAGATCAACGAGCAGTACGACGTCTTCGTCGTCCCGCTCGCCAATGCCTTCCGGCCGCAGTTCCAGGCCTCGCTGGACCGGCTGTCCACGCTGATCGAGCAGCTCACCATCCCCGTGGTCGTCTTCGGCGTCGGTGCCCAGACCACCGACGACTACGCCACGGACCGGCTGGGCCCGCTGGCCGACTCCGTCAAGCGCTTCGCGTCCGCGGTCCTGGAGCGGTCCGCGTCGATCGGTGTCCGCGGCGAGCTGACCGCCCGCTACCTCACCGGTCTCGGCGTTCCGGCCGACCGGGTCGACATCATCGGCTGCCCGTCGATGTTCCTGCACGGTGACACGTTTCCCGAGCTGCGGACGGCCGAGCTGACCTCGGCGTCCCGTATCGCCCTGAACCTGTCGCCGAACGCGATCCCGGTCGGCGACATCTCCGGCATCGCCCGGCACGCCTGGGAGAACTACCCGGACGTCACCTACTACGCGCAGAACCTCGTCGACGCCGAACTGCTGCTGTGGGGCGACCTCACCCCCGAGACCGGTGTCGAGGACCCCTTCCCGCTCCAGCTCACCCACGACCTGCTGCGCGAGAACAAGATGCGCATGCCGTTGGACCCGGCGACCTGGATCGCCGAACTGCGCGGCTACGACTTCGCCTACGGCACCCGCATCCACGGCAACATCGCCGCCCTGCTCGCCGGCACCCCGGCGGTCGTGCTCACCCACGACTCGCGCACCCTGGAGCTGTGCCGGTACTTCGGCATCCCGCACCGCCCGCTGTCCGGCCTGCCCGCCGACACCGACCCGCGGGAGCTGTACGAGGGCGCCGACTACTCCGCGATGTTCAAGGGGCACAGCGAGCGGTTCGACCGGATCGTCGCCTTCCTCGACCGCAACGACCTGAAGAACACGTACACCCACGGCGACGGTGGCGCCGCCTTCGACGCCCGCCTCGCCGCGCTCGACCTGCCCGCCTCGATGCCGGTGTGGGACGGCTCCGACGACGGCCACATGCGCTACCGCGTCGCCCGGCTGCGCGAGCGGATCGCCGCGGCCAACGCCCGGATCGACACGCGCGTCAAGGAGAACAAGGAACTGCGCGGCAAGGTGGCCGCCGCCGAGAGGCGGGCGGCCGAGACCGCCCGCCTGCTCGAAGCCGCCCGCGCGGAGCTGGCCGCCACGCGCAAGCAGCTCGGCGTCCTGGAGCGCCGGGTCGGCGGTATCGAGAAGCGGGTGATGGTCCGCCTGGGTCCCGCCCTGCGGCGGCGGGTGCGCAAGATCTCCAGCGGGCCCGGCAAGGACTGATCCGGCCGCCGCGCCCGTCCCGCGTCAGTCCCACCAGAAGGACCAGATCTCCTGGTCGATCAGGTGCTCGGCGTACGCTCCGAGGCCGGGCTCGCTGCTCTGGTGGATGTTGTCCGGGCAGAAGGCGAAGTGCTCGACGGCCACCGCCTCCGCCTCCTCCCGGGTGGTGGGCGGTGCCGCGACCGAGACGATCAGCTGGTCGAAGGTGAGCGCGACGACCCGTATGCCGAAGCGGTCCTCCCACGAGCGGAGGACCGCGCAGAGCCGGGCCACGTCGTTCTCGTGGTTCAGCGGGCCCGACCAGCCGACCGCCGCCGGGATGTCCGCGCTGCGGCGGGCCGGGACGAGCGCGAGGCGCGGCTCCTTGAGCCACGACCCGTCCGTCACGATGAAGTCCGCTATCTCGGCGGCCAGTTCGTCGGCATTCGGATTCCGCGCGGTCCCGGACACCGGCACGGCCGCGAGACCGGGCCACTCGGCACCTGCCCCCTCCTCGCCGCCCTCGGCCTCGTCCGCCGCGCACTCCTCCCAGTACTCCGCGAGGACGTCCTCCGGGTCGTGATCGCCCGGGTACGACACCTCGTCGGGCATCAACTCCCAGCCCTCCGGGCCCCCTTGGCCGCCGCCCACGTCGATCAGCAGCGGAAGCAGCCCGGCCGTCCGCCGGGCCGGCTCCACGCCCGCCCAGTCACCGGTGGCGGCGGCCCGCTCCGCGTGCCACAGCAACGGCTCGGGCCACGGCCCGTCGTCCGTCGTGTCGATCAGTTTCCCGGGCGGGAGAGCCAGACCGAGAGTGCCGCCGGTGGGGTCGGAGACCAGCTTGGGCAGCGCGTTGGGGAGAGTCGCCATGCCGGTGACTGTAGGCCCAGCCACTGACAGCCGAACGACCGGGACCTCAGAGCGCGGCGAACTCCGTGAACGCGGCCCAAGTGGCGGGCGCCACCTGGAGCGTGGGGCCGTCCTCGGGGTTCTTGGAGTCGCGGACGTGGACGGTGTGGGGGCAGGTGGCGATCTCCAGGCACTGGCCGCCTTCGTCGCCGCTATAACTGGACTTGCGCCAGGTGAAGGCGACTTCGAGGCAGGCGCCGCCTTCGTCGCTACTGTAGGTCGACTTGAACCACTGAAGTGCTTCGGCGCTCATGGCTCTCCTAGTAGGCGGTCGAGCAGGCTCATGGAGTCCTGGGGGGCCAGGGCCTGGGTCCGCAGCATCGCATACTTGCGCGACAAGATGGACACCTCATCCGGGTCAGACACCCACTGGCTGCCGCGCTGGGACTCGGTGTAGGCAAGGTGCTGGTGTTCGGGGGTTTCGAGAAGTGTGAACGGACCGTTGAGCCCGGCGCTGTATGGGCTGGACAGCGGCAGGAACTGCAAGGCGATGCAGGGGAGTTCGGCGATCGTGCGGAGATGCCGGAGCTGCCGGCCCTGCACCTCCGCCCCGCCGATCGCCAGATGCAGCACAGGCTCCCAGACGATGAAGCTGAGCGTCGGGGGGCACTTCCGGTGCAGGATCTCCTGGCGGGCCACGCGCGCGGCCGTACGGGTCGCCACCTCGTCCTCGTCGTACGCGGGAACGCGATTGCGCAACACGGCACGGGCGTACGCCTCGGTCTGGAGCAGGCCGGGGAGCACCAGGGCGTCGTACCAGGACAGGGTGATGGCCTCACGCTCGTGTTCCATGTACAGCTCCGCCCACATCGGGAACTGGTCGATCTCCGGCAGGTTGTCCACGCCCGCCGCCAGTACGCCCCTCAGGCCCAGGACCTGGTCCAGTAACTCCGCGAGGTCGGGTTTGAGTGGTCGTCGGCCCTGCTCGATCGACGCGAGGGTCTCCTCGTCGACGGCCAGCCGTTCGGCCAGCGCCCGTTGGGTGTAACCGGCGGCCCGACGCGCCGTGCCGAGCTGGACGCCGAGCATCTTCATGGCCGAAAGGTTCTTCTTCCGCGGAGACTTCCTGGAGTTCATGCTGGTCCAACTCCCCACGCGTGCCCGTACGTGACCCCGTATGAACCCGTACAAAAAATCTGTACGGCCTCACGCACTGATCAACCGTAGTGACTCTCCGCAACTCTCGTCCCGTGAACGAGACAACCCAACTCCCGCCTCTGCGCGAGCGGTTCTTCCAGCGTGAGCGCCGATCCGTGCCCGCCGCACGGCAGTTCGCCCACGAGAGCCTGACCGGCTGGGGGCTCGCGGACTCCGAGCGGGGCGACGACGTGCTGCTGTGCGTGAGCGAGCTGGCCACCAACGCGTTGCTGCACGGCGTACCGCCGGGCCGTCAGTTCCTGGTGTTCCTGCGGTACGACGGCGTCGTCCTGCGGGTGGAGGTGCACGACAGCGGGCCGGGCAGCCCGCGCGTCGCCGACGAGGCGGACGAGGGCGGGCGCGGGTTGCTGCTCGTCGCCGCGCTGTCCGACAAATGGGGGGTGCGGGAGCGTGAACTCGGCAAGGTGGTGTGGTGCGAGTTCACGCGTCCCGCCCGCCCGTAGACGGTGTGCCGGTGCTCAGAGGCGCTCGGGCGTCCGGATGCCCAGCAGGGCCATGCCCTGGTGCAGGGTCCGGGCCGTGATGTCGCAGAGGAAGAGGCGGTTCTCGACCTGGGCGGGAGTCTCGGCCTTCAGCACCGGGCACTTGTCGTAGAAGGACGTGTACAGCGAGGCCAGCTGGTAGAGGTACGCCGCCAGCTTGTGCGGGGCGTACTCCGCCGCCGCCTCCGCGAGCGTCTCCGCGAAGGCGTCCAGGTGCAGGCCCAGCGCCCGCTCGGCCTCGTGCAGCTCCAGCTCCGGGTGCGCGGCCGGGCGGACCTCGCCGGCCTTGCGCAGGATGGACTGGATACGGGCGTACGCGTACTGGAGGTACACGGACGTGTCACCGTTGAGCGAGACCATCTGGTCCAGGTCGAACTTGTAGTCCCGGTTCGCCGAGGTCGACAGGTCCGCGTACTTCACCGCGCCGATGCCCACCTGGGCGCCGCGCTCGGCGATCTCCTCCTCGGAGAGCTGCCGCTGGGTGTCCTTCTCCCGCACCACCGCCGTGGCCCGGTCGATCGCCTCGTCCAGCAGGTCGACCAGCCGCACGGTCTCGCCCTCACGGGTCTTGAACGGCTTGCCGTCCTTGCCGAGGACCGTGCCGAAGGCCAGCTGGTACGCCTTCACGTCGTCGTTGAGCCAGCCCGCCTTGCGGGCCGTCTCGAAGACCATCTTGAAGTGGAGGGACTGGCGGGCGTCCACGACATAGATGAGGCTGTTCGCCTTCAGGTTGAAGACCCTGTCCCGGATCGCCGACAGGTCGGTCGCCGCGTAGCCGTAGCCGCCGTCCGACTTCTGCACGATCAGCGGGACCGGGTTGCCGTCCGGGCCCTTGATGTCGTCGAAGAAGACGCAGAGCGCGCCCTCGGAGCGGACGGCGACGCCGGACTCCTCCAGGAGGCGGCAGGTCTCGGCGAGCATGTCGTTGTAGCCCGACTCGCCGACGATGTCCGGGTCCCGGATCTCCATGTCCAGCTTCTCGAAGACCGAGAAGAAGTAGATCTTCGACTCGTCGACGAACTTCTGCCACATGGCCAGCGTCGTCGGGTCGCCGGCCTGGAGGTCGACCACCCGGCGCCGGGCCCGCGTCTTGAACTCGTCGTCCGCGTCGAACTTCCTGCGGGCGGCCTTGTACAGCCGGTCGAGGTTCGACATCGCGGCCTGGCCGGACTCCTGGAGGTCCTCGCCCGACTTGTGGTCCAGCTCGTGCGGGTGCTCCTCCAGGTACTGGATGAGCATGCCGAACTGGGTGCCCCAGTCGCCGATGTGGTGGCGCCGGACCACGTTCTCGCCGGTGAACTCCAGGAGCTGGACGACCGAGTCGCCGATCACCGCGGAGCGCAGGTGGCCGACGTGCATCTCCTTCGCCACGTTCGGCTGGGCGTAGTCGATGACCGTGGTGCCGGGGTGCTCGGCGTGCGGGACGCCGAGGCGGGCGTCCGGGTCGGCGGCGCGTGCGGCGAGGTTCTCGGTGATCGCGCGGTCGGTGAGGGTGATGTTCAGGAAGCCGGGGCCGGAGACCTCGACGTCCTTGATCACGTCGCCGGTGACGATCCGGGAGACGACCTGGGTCGCGAGCTCGCGGGGGTTGGCCTTGGCCTTCTTCGCGAGGGCGAGGATTCCGTTGGCCTGGAAGTCGGCCCGGTCGCTTCGTCGCAGCAGGGGGTCGACGCCGGGGGCCTCCGGCAGGGCGGAGGTGAGGGCGTCGGTGAGGTGCTGGGTGACGGAGGCGGTGAGGGACGTGACCGGGGCCATGGGGTGGGTGCCGTTCTCCTCGTGGGTGCGGATAGACACGGTCAGTATCCCATGGGGGGTGAAGGGGTTCTTCTTGTGCGGAGTTCCGTGCGGGTTCCCTGCGGGTGGGTGGGGGGTGTTGCGCAGTTCCCCGCGCCCCTGATCGGTGGGGGTTGGGCGTGCGGGTTTCCTGCGGGTGGGTGGGGGGTGTTGCGCAGTTCCCCGCGCCCCTGAGAGGTGGGGGTGGGCGCACGGGTTCGGTGCGGGTCGTGGGGGGCTGGGCGCGCGGTTCCCCGCGCCCCTGATCGGTGGGGGTTGGGCGTGCGGGTTTCCTGCGGGTGGGTGGGGGCTGGGCGTGTGGTTCCTCGCTCACTGCGGGGGTGGTGAAAAGGGGTTTTCCTGGTTGGCGGGGTTGCTGGGAGAATGGGGGTGGCAGCCGTTGACGTGCCGGTTGCATCTGGAGAAAGAAGGACGTGCCGATCGTGGGTCAGAGCACCGAGACCGCCGACTGGGTCTCCCGTTTCGCGGATGAGGTCATCGAGGAGTCGGAGCGCCGGGCCCCGGGCAAACCCGTTGTCGTCGCGTCGGGGCTGTCGCCCTCCGGTCCGATTCACCTGGGCAATCTGCGGGAGGTCATGACCCCGCACCTCGTCGCGGACGAGATCCGCCGGCGCGGCCGCCAGGTGCGGCACCTGATCTCCTGGGACGACTACGACCGGTACCGGAAGGTGCCCGCCGGGGTCGCCGGGGTCGACGAGTCCTGGGCCGAGCACATCGGCAAGCCGCTGACCTCCGTGCCGGCGCCCAAGGGCTCCGCCCACCCGAACTGGGCCGAGCACTTCAAGGCGGCCATGGTCGAGTCGCTGGCGGAGCTGGGCGTCGAGTTCGACGGCATCAGCCAGACCGCGCAGTACACCTCGGGGGTGTACCGGGAGCAGGTCCTGCACGCCATGAAGCACCGCGGCGACATCGACGCGGTCCTGGCGCAGTACCGGACCAAGCCGAAGGGCGGCGCGAAGAAGGGGCAGAAGCCCGTCGACGAGGCCGAGCTGGAGGCCGAGGAGGGTTCGGGCGCCGCCGCCGAGGACGACGGCAGCTCCGGCTCCGCGGGCTACTTCCCGTACAAGCCGTACTGCGGCAACTGCGAGAAGGACCTGACGACCGTCACCGCGTACGACGACACGACCACCGAGCTGACGTACGCCTGCACGGCGTGCGGCTTCTCGGAGACCGTCCGGCTGAACGAGTTCAACCGCGGCAAGCTGGTCTGGAAGGTCGACTGGCCGATGCGCTGGGCCTACGAGGGCGTGGTGTTCGAGCCGAGCGGTGTCGACCACTCCTCTCCCGGGTCGTCCTTCCAGGTCGGCGGGCAGATCGTCGGGATCTTCGGCGGCAAGCAGCCGATCGGCCCGATGTACGCCTTCGTGGGCATCAGCGGCATGGCGAAGATGTCGTCGTCGCGCGGCGGTGTGCCGACGCCCGCCGACGCCCTGAAGATCATGGAGCCCCAGCTGCTGCGCTGGCTGTACGCGCGCCGCCGGCCCAACCAGTCGTTCAAGATCGCCTTCGACCAGGAGATCCAGCGGCTGTACGACGAGTGGGACAAGCTCGACGCCAAGGTCGCCGACGGTTCGGCGCTGCCCGGTGACGTCGCGGCGCACGCGCGGGCCGTCGGCACGGCCGGCGCTGAGCTGCCGCGTACGCCGCGGCCGATGCCGTACCGGACGCTCGCCTCGGTCGCGGACATCACGGCCGGTCACGAGGACCAGGCGCTGCGGATCCTGTCCGAGCTCGACCCGGAGCAGCCGCTCAGCTCGCTCGACGTGGTGCGGCCCCGGTTCGACAAGGCCGAGGCGTGGATCAACACGCAGGTGCCGGCCGACCAGCGCACCATCGTCCGTGACGAGCCCGACGCCGAGCTGCTGAAGTCGCTCGACGACCAGGCGCAGGGTTCGCTGCGGCTGCTGCTCGACGGGCTGGCGGAGCACTGGTCGCTCGACGGGCTGACGCACCTCGTCTACGGCGTGCCGAAGGTGCAGGCCGGGTTCCCGGCGGACGCCACGCCGAAGGAGCTGCCGCCGGAGATCAAGACGTCCCAGCGGACGTTCTTCGCGCTGCTGTACCACCTGCTGGTGGGCCGGGACACCGGGCCCCGGCTGCCCACGCTGCTGCTCGCGGTGGGGCAGGAGCGGGTGCGCAGGCTCCTCGGGGCCTGAGCCCCGGGCTCCGGCACGACGCAAAAGGCCCTCGTACGGGAGCGTACGAGGGCCTTTTGCGTATTCGCCGCCGGGCGGCTAGGCGATGTGGTCCTCTTCCAGTTCCGCGTTGTAGCGGTTGGTGAACCGGGTGACCAGGCGCTTGGCCTCCTCCGGCGGGAGGGTCCTGGTGAACTCGGCCTCCACGTTCTCGCCGAACTCCCGCGGGGTCGGGTAGCTGCCGTTGATCGACTGCTTGAAGACCTGGTAGTAGGCCTCCTCGTCCGGCTCCTGCGGTTCGGGGGTGCCGCCGCCCTCGCCCAGCTCCCTGGTGCGGTTGGGGCCCACCGGGATGGGGAAGGTGCCGGTGTCCTCGGGGGAGGGCTCCAGGCGGTACTGGTCCTGGTACTGCTCGGCCTGCTGCTGCTCCGCGAACCACTGCTCGTAGGCGGCGGGGTCGTACGCGGGGTCGTAGTCGCCGTGGTACTCCACCGTCTGCGGGTCCCGGGCGTGCAGCCACGGGTTCTGCTCCGGCCCCACCACGTCGTCCGGGAACTCCATGTCGGGGGCGCCGTCGCCCTGGCGGCGCGGTCCGCCGTGCGGGGCCGGCGCCTGGGCCGTCGCCCGGTCCGGTGCCGTCTCGGGCGCGGGACGGTGCACGGTGACGTCCACGCCGGCCGGTGCTGCGGGAAGCTCGTGCTGGGGCGCCGGGGGGATCAGGACGGGGTCGATACCCGCGGCGGCCAGGCCCGAGGGGGCCGTCTCCGCGAGGGGGACGCCGTACTTGGCCAGGCGCAGGGGCATCAGGGCCTCGACGGGGGCCTTGCGGCGCCAGGCGCGGCCGTAGCGGGAGCGCAGGCGGGCCTGGTAGACGAGGCGTTCCTGCTCCAGCTTGATCACCTGGTCGTAGGAGCGCAGCTCCCACAGCTTCATCCGGCGCCAGAGCAGGAACGTGGGCACGGGGGAGAGCAGCCAGCGGGTGAGGCGGACGCCCTCCATGTGCTTGTCCGCGGTGATGTCGGCGATCCGGCCGATCGCGTGGCGGGCGGCCTCGACCGACACCACGAAGAGGATCGGGATGACGCCGTGCATGCCCACGCCGAGCGGGTCCGGCCAGGCCGCCGCGCCGTTGAAGGCGATCGTCGCCGCCGTCAGCAGCCAGGCTGTCTGCCGCAGCAGCGGGAAGGGTATGCGGATCCAGGTCAGCAGCAGGTCCAGGGCCAGCAGGACGCAGATACCCGCGTCGATGCCGATCGGGAAGACGTAACTGAAGTCCCCGAAGCCCTTCTTGACGGCCAGTGTGCGAACGGCCGCGTACGAACCCGCGAAGCCGATGCCCGCGATGATCACGGCGCCGAAGACGACCACGCCGATGAGAATGCGGTGCATCCGTGTCAACTGTAGTGGCGCGGCCACCCGTACTCCCCTCCCAGTGCGTCTTGTTGCGCGCCCACAGGGTGGCACATCTGTGCGGGGGCCGGGTGGCCGGATCGGTTCCGTCGGCCCTTCCGTGACTTTTCCGGTGGCGTCCGTCAGGCCTTGCCGGCGGACGATTCGGACGAACCAGCCGACTTCGAGGGGGACTTGGAGGCGTCGGAGGAACCGCCCGAGTCACTCCCGCCGTTCGCCTCGCTCACCGAGCCCACCGCTTCCCCGGCCGCCTTCTTCGCCACCTTCATCAGGTCGCCGGCGTCGGGCGTCTTGTCGCCGGCCAGCCCCGCGCCGTTGTAGTCGACGGTGACGACGACGTTCTCGACGCGCGCGACGACCGTCTGCTGCTTGAAGGCGCCTTCCTTCTTCTTCAGGTCGTAGCGCACCGCCGTCGCCTGGTCGCCGGTTCCGCCGAGCGACTCGGTCTTGGCGTTCTTGGCGCCCGCCGCGGACTGGGCGTCCTTGACCTGCTTCGCGTAGTACTCCCGCGCCAGTTCGTCGCCGGAGCCGCGGGCGGCGTCCGACTCGAAGCGCAGCATCGAGACGTTCAGCCAGCGGAACTGGGAGCCGTCGACACCGTTGTTGTCGAGGCTGTCCCAGGAGCAACTGGCCCGCGTCGACAGATCGTCGGACTTGCCTTCCTTGCCCGACTTCGAGCCCTTCGGTACGAGTTCGCCCAGGGTCTTCTTCGACAGCACCTGGCAGGCCTCGGGCAACTTCGAGTACGCCGCGGCCTGCACGGTGGGCGAGGGGCTCGCGGTCGCGCTCGACGCGCTCTCGGAAGCCTTCTTGGCGTCGTCGCCGGAGCCGGAGTCCGAGGAGCAGCCGGCGGCGATCAGCATCGTGGGTACGGCCGCCGCGCAGACAAGGGCGCGGTTCAGACGGCCGGTCCGCCGGGCGCGCCGGTCGGTCCCGCCCTGCCTCGAAGGCGTCGCGGGTACCTCCAGGTCGGCTCGCTGTGCTCGTCGCTGCATGGTTCCTTCACTCATCACGCTCGTGGTTCCTGAGGTCGGATGGGTCCCGGTGCCGCCGGTGGCGCCGGCGTCCGGATCGGGTCCGAGGGGCCACGGTACGCGGTGAAGGAACTGTGCGAACCCGCTTCACCCGCTTTGCACACGGGTCCGGAGAGGCCTCATTCAGCGAGCGAGTCGGCCAGCCGCGAGGCCAGATTCCGGGCCCTGTCCTGCATTTCCTTGCTGTCCGGGACGACACCGACGGTGGTCGGCTGCTCCTCGTAGGCGACGGTCACGATGACGTTGGACGTGCGGAACGCCACAGTCACCGTGCGCTGTTTGGCCGTCGAACCGGAGCTGGCGAGCTCGTCGTCGAGGTACGCCTCGTCGCCCAGGCCGTCCAGGACGCGGGGCTGAAGGTCGGTCGGGGTGACGCTCGGGCTGCCGCTCGGAGAGGTGGACGCGTCGCCCCCCGGGCCGTCCGGAGCGCCGGGGGAGGACGTGGCGCCGGCGGCCCCCTGGGGCGTGGACGACGGCGCAGACGGCGACGGCGGCGGCGACTGCGGCGTGGCGGGCTCGGGCAGGTCGGCCGCCGTCCGCATGGCCGCGAACAGCTGCTCGGCCTGGCTGTCGTCGCTGACGGCGTTGTCGTAGGAGACCACGCGCTCGAAGTCGACGGACAGGTGGTCGGTGGCGGAGGTGGACTCGACCTTCCAGCGGCAGCCGACCTTGCGGTCGTTGTCGTAGGTGAGCGTCGGCTCGCCGTCGTAGGCCGTGTCGCGCCCGCGTTCGTCGGCGATCTGCTTTATGCCGGGCAGGAGGGTGTCGAGCGTGTCCTGCCGGACCACGGCGCACGCGTTGGGGAGGGTGCGGTAGCGGCCCGGTTCGGCCGCCGCGGTCGCCGTGCCCGAGCCGGGGTTGGCGCCGTCCGTGACGTCACCGTCGGCGGGGCCGCCGGTGCAGCCGGCCAGCAGCACCGCGAGGAGTGCGGCGACGCCCGTTACGTACGCCTTCCGCTGCACGGTCAGGCTCCTCTCCACGGTGGCTCGCTTACCTGGTCTGCCAGTGTCCCCGCTGGTTATTCGGTTGCCGCACGGGGGTGCTGACTGGAGACAATGTGTATCGCACGCACAGCCGTGAACGCCGGTCCGTTGTCCTTTATGTAGACCTTGGCGCCGGATTTGTGTTTTAAGACTTCTGTCTGGTTTTCGGGGGAATGGGGACGATATGTCGTACGTGGAGATCGCGGGGGCGAAGGTACCGATCCGGATGTGGACGGACCCGGCGACGGTCGAGGACGTGGCGCTCCAGCAGCTGCGGAACGTCGCGACCCTGCCGTGGATCAAGGGCCTGGCCGTCATGCCGGACGTGCACTACGGAAAGGGCGCGACGGTCGGGTCGGTCATCGCGATGCAGGGCGCCGTCTGCCCCGCCGCGGTGGGCGTCGACATCGGCTGCGGGATGTCCGCGGTGAAGACTTCCTTGACCGCCAACGATCTGCCCGGTGACCTGTCCCGGCTGCGGTCGAAGGTCGAGCAGGCGATCCCGGTCGGACGCGGGATGCACGGCGACCCGGTGGACCCCGGGCGGCTGCACGGGTTCCCCACCGGCGGGTGGGACGACTTCTGGGGGCGGTTCGGCGGCGTCGCCGAGGCGGTGCGGTTCCGCGAGGAGCGGGCGACCAAGCAGATGGGGACGCTGGGCTCCGGCAACCACTTCATCGAGCTGTGCCTCGACACCGAGGGCTCGGTGTGGCTGATGCTGCACTCCGGCTCCCGCAACATCGGCAAGGAACTCGCCGAGCATCACATCGGCGTGGCCCAGAAGCTCCCGCACAACCAGGGCCTGGTCGACCGCGACCTCGCCGTCTTCGTCGCGGACACCCCGCAGATGGCGGCCTACCGCAACGACCTGTTCTGGGCGCAGGAGTACGCCCGGCGCAACCGCTCGATCATGATGGCGCTCCTGAAGGACGTGATCCGCAAGGAGTTCAAGAAGGCCAGGCCGGCCTTCGAGCCCGAGATCAGCGCACACCACAACTACGTGGCCGAGGAGCGGTACGAGGGCATGGACCTGCTCGTGACCCGCAAGGGCGCGATCCGGGCCGGCTCCGGTGAGTACGGGATCATTCCCGGCTCCATGGGCACCGGCTCGTACATCGTGAAGGGCCTCGGCAACGAGAAGGCCTTCAACTCGGCGTCCCACGGGGCCGGCCGGCGCATGAGCCGCAACGCCGCGAAGCGCCGGTTCACGACGAAGGACCTGGAGGAGCAGACACGCGGTGTCGAGTGCCGCAAGGACTCCGGTGTGGTGGACGAGATCCCGAGTGCCTACAAGCCGATCGACCAGGTCATCGACCAGCAGCGGGATCTGGTCGAGGTGGTGGCGAAGCTGAAGCAGTTCGTGTGCGTGAAGGGCTAGGGCTGAGCCGCTGGGCCCGTCGGCACGGGTGAGGGGGTGGCTTCGGGAGCCGGGCCGGGCTCGGGGGACGGTGTGGCGTCGGGGGACGGTGCGGCTTCGGGGGACGGTGCGGCTTCGGGGGTGGGCCGGGCTCGGGGGGACGGTGTGGCTTCGGGGGTGGGCCGGGCTCGGGGGGACGGTGTGGCTTCGGGGGTGGGCCGGGCTCGGGGGGACGGTGTGGCTTCGGGGGTGGGCCGGGCTCGGGGGGACGGTGTGGCTTCGGGGGTGGGCCGGGCTCGGGGGGACGGTGTGGCTTCGGGGGTGGGCCGGGCGTCGGGGGACGGTGCGGCTTCGGGACGGTGCGGAGGCTCCCGGTGGGGCCTCCGTCGTCGTCACTGCTCCCGGTGGACCTTCGTGTTGGAGGCCTGGGCGCGCGGGCGGACCACCAGCAGGTCGATGTTGACGTGGGCGGGGCGGGTGACCGCCCACGCGATCGTGTCGGCGACGTCGTCGGCCGTGAGGGGCTCGGCGACACCCTGGTAGACCTTGGCCGCGCGTTCCTCGTCGCCGCCGAAGCGGGTCAGGGCGAACTCCTCGGTCCTGACCATGCCGGGCGCGACCTCGACAACCCGCACCGGCTGTCCGACGATCTCCAGGCGGAGCGTCTCCGCGAGGACGTGCGAGCCGTGCTTGGCGGCGACATAGCCGCCGCCCCCCTCGTACGTGCCGTGGCCCGCGGTCGACGAGACGACCACGACCGTGCCGTCGCCGCTCGCGACGAGCTTGGGCAGCAGGGCCTGGGTCAGGTTCAGCGTGCCGATGACGTTCGTCTCGTACATCCGACGCCAGTCCGCGGGGTCGCCGGTGGCCACCGGGTCCAGGCCGAGCGCGCCGCCCGCGTTGTTCACCAGGACGCCGATCGTCTTGAACGCCGTGGCGAACTCGTCGACGGCGGCACGGTCGGTGACGTCGAGCTGGTACGCCATGGCCGAGTGGCCCGCCGCCTCGATCTCCTCGGCGAGCGCCTCGATACGGTCCTTGCGGCGGGCGGTGACGACGACGCGGTAGCCCTCGGCCGCGAGCCGGCGGGCCGTGGCGGCCCCGATCCCGCTGCTGGCACCGGTGACGACGGCGATACGTGACGTGGCGGACGGCGTCATACGACTGCTCCTCGTGCGCGGTGCGGGCGGGCGCCACGCCGGTGTGGGGCCACGGGTCGGTACTTCCTCGCCAGGATAGGCGGGCGTCCGGGTGGGAGAATGGGGTGGGTGATCTTCTCGCGCCGCCCCGGCGGCGAGCGGGCGTCCGGCCTGGTCATCGATGGTGTGTGGGTGCCCGGCCGGGGTGTGGATGTGGATGGTGGGTGGGCGTCCGGGCCGGTCGTGCGTGGTGGGTGGGCGTCCGGCCCGGTCGTGGGCGGGCCGGGGTCGTCGGCGGGCCGGGGCGAATCAGCTGCCGCGGGGTGCCCACATGATCACGGCCATGCCGGCCAGGCAGATCAGCGCCCCGGTGATGTCCCAGCGGTCGGGCCGGTAACCGTCCGCGACCACGCCCCAGGCGATCGAACCGGCCACGAAGATCCCGCCGTACGCGGCGAGGATGCGGCCGAAGTGGGCGTCCGGCTGGAAGGTGGCGACGAATCCGTAGGCGCCGAGCGCGAGGACGCCGCCGGTGACCCAGAGCCAGCCGCGATGCTCGCGCAGCCCCTGCCAGACCAGCCAGGCGCCGCCGATCTCGAACAACGCGGCGACGACGAACAGGGCGGCGGATCGGAGGATGACCATGCGGGCAGCTTGGCACGAGCGTCCGGCACGGTCGGCGGCCCGGGCGCCGGCGCCGGGACCGGCCGCCGGGCGCGGGTGCCGGGGTCGCGGTGCGGACGCCGGACGCGGACTCCGGGCGCGCGGTGCGGACGCCTTCGTACGGCCGCGGCGGGGCGCGGCGGGTGCGGTCGTGACGGGGCGGTCGCGGGTGGTGGGGCTGTGGTGTGCCGCCGTGCTGGCGGTCGGCGGGGCGGCTCCCATCGCCGGGGCCGACAGCGGTGGGGCGGCCGGGCCCGAGTACCACGGGGTCGCGATGCTGCACTCCGGTGTGGTGGGCGTCCGGCTCACCGCGAGCAATCCCGGTCCGTCCGCGGTGCCGGACGCGACGGTGCGAATGCGCTGGTCCAGGCCGCTGGCGGACCGGCAGGCGCTGCCCGCCGCCTGTACCCGCTCCGGGGCCGACACGGTGCTGTGCGGCGTCGGGGCGCTGCCGGCCGGGGGCGACGGCGCGGGGATCGGCCTGGTGGCCCGGCTGGCCGGGGTGTCGAGCGAGGTGTGGCTGGAGGTCGACACCGTGTGGCGCGGCGGAGCGGCGGACGGTGACCGGGCGAGCGAGCCGCAGCGTGTGCTGGTGCTGGACACCGGGGATCCGTACTACTTCTGAGCTGCTCCCGAGCGCGGGGTTCCGGCCGCTGGTTCCGGCCGCTGGTTCCGGCCGCGGGTCGTGGCCGCGGGTCGTGGGCGGGCCGGGGCGGGTGGATGCCGTCCGACCCGTTCGGGACATGGCCGGATCGGGCCGGATCCGGGGTCGGAATAAGGACAGGGTGGGATCCGTTTGGGGGTATAGTTGAATCATCAACAACTTGGAGGGTGAGCGACCATGCAGTTCGGGATCTTCAGCGTCGGCGACGTCACGCCGGACCCCACGACGGGGCGTACGCCGACCGAGCGTGAGCGGATCAAGGCCATGGTCGCGATCGCGCTGAAGGCCGAGGAGGTCGGCCTCGACGTCTTCGCCACCGGCGAGCACCACAACCCGCCGTTCGTGCCCTCGTCGCCGACGACCATGCTCGGCTACATAGCGGCCCGCACCGAGCGGCTGATCCTCTCCACCTCGACCACGCTGATCACCACCAACGACCCGGTGAAGATCGCCGAGGACTACGCGATGCTCCAGCACCTGGCCGACGGCCGGGTGGACCTGATGATGGGGCGCGGCAACACCGGGCCGGTCTACCCCTGGTTCGGGCAGGACATCCGGCAGGGCATCAACCTCGCCATCGAGAACTACGCCCTGCTGCACCGGCTGTGGCGCGAGGACGTGGTGAACTGGGAGGGCAAGTTCCGCACCCCCCTCCAGGGCTTCACCTCGACGCCCCGGCCGCTGGACGGCGTCGCACCGTTCGTCTGGCACGGCTCGATCCGCTCGCCCGAGATCGCCGAGCAGGCCGCGTACTACGGCGACGGCTTCTTCCACAACAACATCTTCTGGCCGGCCGACCACACCAAGCGGATGGTCGAGCTGTACCGGTCCCGGTACGCGCACTACGGCCACGGCACCCCCGAGCAGGCGATCCTCGGGCTCGGCGGGCAGGTGTTCATGCGGAAGAACTCGCAGGACGCGGTGCGCGAGTTCCGGCCGTACTTCGACGTCGCGCCGGTCTACGGGCACGGGCCCACGCTGGAGGAGTTCACCGAGCAGACCCCGCTCACCGTCGGTTCGCCGCAGCAGGTGATCGAGAAGACGCTGAGCTTCCGCGAGTACGCCGGTGACTACCAGCGCCAGCTGTTCCTGATGGACCACGCGGGACTGCCGCTGAAGACCGTGCTGGAGCAGCTCGACATGCTCGGCGAGGAGGTCGTGCCGGTGCTGCGCAAGGAGTTCGCCGCCGGCCGTCCGGCGAACGTGCCGGACGCGCCGAACCACCAGTCGCTGCTCGCCGCCGCTTCGGAAGGAGTGAAGGTCGAATGAAGCTCGTCGTCGTCACCGCGGGGCTGAGCGTCCCGTCCTCCACCCGGCTGCTGGCCGACCGGCTGGCGCTGGCCACCGCCGGGCGGACGTCGGCGGAGGTGCAGGTCGTCGAACTGCGCGAACTCGCCGTGGAGATCGCGCACAACTTCACCAGCGGTTTCCCGGGGCGGGAGCTGAGCGCCGCCCTCGACGCGGTCACGCAGGCCGACGGGCTGATCGTGGTGACGCCGGTGTTCGGCGCCTCGTACAGCGGCCTGTTCAAGTCCTTCTTCGACGTACTGGACAAGGACGCGCTCACCGGGAAGCCGATGCTGATCGCGGCGACCGGCGGCACCGCCCG
This sequence comes from Streptomyces cadmiisoli, assembly GCF_003261055.1. Taxonomy (NCBI): domain Bacteria; kingdom Bacillati; phylum Actinomycetota; class Actinomycetes; order Kitasatosporales; family Streptomycetaceae; genus Streptomyces; species Streptomyces cadmiisoli. The sequence continues at coordinate 4,133,535 of NZ_CP030073.1, read as the reverse complement.
GCACTCGCTCGTCCTCGACCACGCGCTGCGTCCGCTCTTCTCCTACCTGCGGGCCGTCGTCGTCCCCACCGGGGTCTACGCCGCTTCCGAGGACTGGGGCGCCGAAGGGCTGGACGAGCGGATCGAGCGGGCCGGGGAGCAGTTGGCGGCGCTGATGAGCGGGCTGTCGGCGAAGGTGCCGCGGCCCGTCGTGAGCACCGGGGACTTCGAGGTGATCCCCTTCGAGCAGCAGCTCGCCGCGCTGCGGCCCGACGCGTGACGCGGTGGGCGCGCCCGGCCGGGTGAGAGGCCAGTAAGAAGCCCGGCCGGGGCTCGCCCCCGTGGTCGTACCACTCGACCGTTTTGCCACACTGGGTGAGTGGCCCCGACTCTCCTGCTCGCCGAAGACGACCGCGCCATCCGGCACGCCCTGGAGCGGGCCCTGACGCTGGAGGGGTACCGGGTCACGGCGGTCGCCGACGGTGTGGAGGCCCTGGCGCACGCCCACCGCACCCCGCCGGACATCCTGGTGCTGGACGTGATGATGCCGGGGATCGACGGCCTCCAGGTCTGCCGCGTACTGCGCGCCGAGGGCGACCGGACGCCGATCCTGATGCTGACGGCGCTGGTGGAGACGGCCGACCGGATCGCCGGGCTCGACGCGGGCGCCGACGACTACGTGGTGAAGCCCTTCGACGTCGAGGAGGTCTTCGCCCGGCTCCGGGCCCTGCTGCGGCGCAGCGCCAACGGAGCCGCGGCGAACGCAGCCGTGGGGGACGGTGGCGCCGCGAAGGGCGGAGCCGCGCACGGTGGGGGCGTGCCCGCGGCCGGCGCGGACGGGGGTGTGCCCGCCGCGGACGCGAAGGAGCGGCAGCTCCTGGCCGGGCGGCTGATCGCGGCGGCCGGGCTGCGCATGGACCCGCAGGCCCGCCGTGCCTGGCGCGGCAGCCGCGAACTGGAACTGACCCGCACCGAGTTCGAGCTGCTGGAACTGCTGGTGCGCAACGAGGGAATCGTCCTCGACCACTCCACGATCTACGACCGCATCTGGGGCTACGACTTCGGGCCCGGCTCGAAGAACCTCGCCGTCTACGTCGGCTATCTGCGCCGCAAGCTGGAGGAGCCCGGAGCGCCGCAGCTGATCCACACGGTCCGCGGGGTGGGTTACGTCCTGCGGGAGAACTGAGTGACGCGCCGGCCCCGGCTGCTGTCGGGCAGGGGGTGGCTGCGGCTCGCGTCGCTGCGGACCACGTTCGCGGTGTCCTTCGCCGCCATCACCGCCGCCGTCACGGTCCTGGTCGGGATCCTGTCCTACGGTGCCGCCGCCCGGCTCGTCCGGGTCGACCAGCAGTCCGTCTTCGACGAGATCGTGCAGGACCTGCGGGGCGAGGTCGCGGAGCGGCGCATGGACCCCGAGGACTTCTCCTCCGCGCCGGGACACGACTTCGTACGACCGGCCCGCACGGACGTGCAGGTGCTCGGCCCGGACGGGAGCGTCGTCGACCCGGGCAGCCCGGGTCTGCCGGTCACCGGCGCCGACCGCGACGTCGCGGGCGCCGCCACCGCCGGGCGGCTGGTCGAGCACCGGGACGTCGACGTCGGCGACGACGTGTACCGGGTCGCCACCGTCGGGCTCGGCGGCGGCCGGGGCGCGGTCCAGGTGGCGCAGGAGTTCAGCGACACCGAGGACCTGCTGCGGGCGCTCCAGCAGCGGACGCTGCTGCTGATGGCGGCGGTGGTCGTCGGGGCCGGCCTGTTCGGCTGGTGGCTGGCCCGGCACATCACCCGGCGGCTGGTGATCCTCACCTCGGCCGCCGAGGCCGTCGCCCGCACCCGGCGGCTCGGTATCGACGTGCCCGTCACCGGCCGGGACGAGGTGGGCCGCCTCGGCCGGGCCTTCGACCGGATGCTCGGCCGGCTCGCCCAGTCCGAGGAGGACCAGCGCCGGCTCGTCCAGGACGCGGGGCACGAGCTGCGCACGCCGCTGACCTCGCTGCGCACGAACATCTCCCTGCTCCGCCGGATCGACGAGCTCCCGCCCGAGAGCCGTGACGAACTGGTCGCCGACCTCACTCAGGAGGCCCGCGAACTGACCGATCTGGTCAACGAGTTGGTGGACCTGGCGGCGGGGCAGTCGGACACCGAACCGGTGCAGCGGATCGACCTCGCCGACCTCGCCGAGGAGGTCGCGGGCCTGAGCCGCCGCCGTTCCGGCCGCCGGATCGAGGTCCGGGCCAGCGGTCACACGACGGCCGAGGTCCGGCCGGGGATGCTCACCCGGGCGATCTCCAACCTGGTCGAGAACGCGGCGAAGTTCGACAGCGAGGGCCTCGCGCCGATCGAGATCGTCGTTGCCGGGCCGGCCCGGCCGGGCACGGTCCGCGTCGAGGTCCTGGACCGCGGCCCCGGTGTCGCCGCGCCCGACCTCACCCGCGTCTTCGACCGCTTCTACCGCGCCGCCGACGCCCGGTCCCTACCGGGCTCCGGGCTGGGCCTGTCCATCGTCCGGGAAGTGGCCCTGGCCCACGGCGGAGCCCCGTTCGCCCACCGCAGAGAGGGCGGTGGGTCGGTGATCGGGTTCACGGTGGGAGGGGGGTGAGGGGGCTCCGCCGCCTCACCCCGCAGACGACGAGGGCGGAGCCCGAAAGCTCCGCCCGTGATGCGTGACGCCCCGGCTCAGGGCCACACCAGGCAGTACGGCTGATGCCCCGCCTCATGCAACCGGTGGGAGAAGTCCTGCCATTCGTGGAGCAGCTGGTACACGTTGAACGCGTCCCGCGGTCCGCCGCGGTCCGGCACCGTCGACCAGATGAACGCCGCCGCGCCCACCGCCTCCTCGCCGATGCCGCGCAGGGGGTCCACCACCGTCATGGGGAGCTTCACCACCGCGTAGTCGGGGTGCAGGACGACCAGCTCCAGTGGCGGCACCTTGTGGAGGGGAACACCCTCGATGCCGGTGAGGACCATCGCGGCCATCGTCTCCGGCTTGATCTTGGTGAACATGCCGTTCATGCCGAGTTCGTCGCCGCCGAGTTCCTCCGGGCGCATCGAGATCGGGACACGGGCAGCGGTCGCACCGTCGGGCGCGCCGAAGTACTTGTACGTCACCCCCACCCGACCACCGTTCCTGCTTCCCGCCCGCAGCTGCTCGACCCTCCGGTCGATGTGCTCGGACTCACTCGTTCCACCGTGTGCCTGAAGTCTCTCGGTCGATTCCTCCGCGTCGCGCCGGTGCCTTCCCCGCCGGGCACGTCGAGGACCCAGGTCGTCGGTCCCCTCGCCCAGTCCGCCACCGCGATGCATATCTCCACCCGACTGCTTTTCTAGGACGCGTGGCCCCCGCCGCGCAACCCGATCATCGTGTCAGTGACCTCCCCCACGGTCGCGCGCCGAAACGTGCGTGGAAACACCTGTCCGCAGGATCTTCGACAGCCTCTGAATGCCATGCTCCGCTTGACCTGTACGTACAGGTCTCGGTATCGGCTCACAGTTTCGCAGATGCAGCCGCGCCGATCGCCGGTTTGCCGAGCCGATGCCGCCGGGCCGGGCTGGCCTACCCTGAGGGGGTCACTGGCAAACGGAGTCCGAGAGGTCGGAGAAGTCGCAGGTCATGAGCGAACTGCCTTATTCATACGAAGCGCCCGCGTCGCAGGCTCTGTTCGACCGTGCGGCCGCCGTGACGCCCGGCGGCGTCAACTCGCCCGTACGGGCCTTCCGCGCGGTGGGCGGTACGCCACGGTTCATGGTGTCCGGCAGCGGGCCGTATCTGACGGACGCGGACGGCCGGGAGTACGTCGACCTCGTGTGCTCCTGGGGTCCGATGATCCTCGGCCACGCCCACCCCCAGGTGATCGGCGCCGTACAGGAGGCGGTGGCGCGCGGTACGTCCTTCGGCACGCCCGGTGAGGGCGAGGTCGCGCTCGCCGAGGAGATCGTCGCGCGCGTCGCGCCGGTCGAGCAGGTGCGGCTGGTGTCCAGCGGCACCGAGGCGACCATGTCGGCGATCCGGCTGGCCCGCGGATTCACCGGACGGGCCAAGGTGATCAAGTTCGCGGGCTGCTACCACGGCCACGTGGACGCGCTGCTCGCCGCGGCCGGCTCCGGTGTCGCCACTTTCGCGCTGCCGGACACCCCCGGTGTCACCGGCGCCCAGGCCGGCGACACCATCGTCCTGCCGTACAACGACCTCGAAGCGGTGCACGCCGCCTTCCATGCGCACCCCGGTGAGATCGCCTGCGTGATCACCGAGGCGTCGCCCGGCAACATGGGCGTCGTACCGCCGCTGCCCGGTTTCAACCAGGGACTGAAGGACGCCTGCGCGCAGAACGGCGCGCTGTTCATCTCCGACGAGGTCATGACGGGCTTCCGCACGAGCCGCGCCGGCTGGTTCGGGGTCGACGGCGTGGTGCCCGACCTGATGACCTTCGGCAAGGTGATGGGCGGCGGGTTCCCGGCCGCGGCCTTCGGGGGACGCGCGGACGTGATGACGCACCTCGCGCCCGCCGGGCCCGTGTACCAGGCCGGCACGCTCTCCGGGAATCCGGTCGCCACCGCCGCCGGGCTCGCCCAGCTGAGGCTGCTCGACGACGCCGCGTACACCAGGATCGACGAGGTGTCGCGGCAGATCCAGGCGCTGGTCTCCGAGGCGCTGACCAAGGAGGGCGTGGCGCACACCGTGCAGAACGCGTCCAACATGTTCTCGGTCTTCTTCACCGACCGCCCGGTGCGCGACTACGAGGACGCCAGGGCGCAGGAGTCGTTCCGCTTCAACGCGTTCTTCCACTCGATGCTGGCGAACGGGGTCTATCTGCCGCCGTCGTCCTTCGAGTCGTGGTTCGTCTCCACGGCGCACGACGAGCGCGCCGTCCAGCGGATCGCCGACGCCCTTCCTGCGGCGGCCCGCGCGGCGGCGGAGGCCACCGCATGACGGCCAAGGACATCACCGTCGTCCATCTGATGCGGCACGGCGAGGTCGCCAACCCGGACGGGATCCTGTACGGGCGGCTGCCCGGCTACCACCTGTCCGAGCTGGGCCGGCAGATGGCCGACCGGGTCTCGGAGCACCTCGCCTCGCGCGACATCACCCATGTCGGCGCGTCGCCGCTGGAGCGGGCGCAGGAGACGGCGACACCGATCGCCAAGGCGCACGGACTGGACCTGGCGACCGACGCGCGGCTCATCGAGGCCGGCAACGTCTTCCAGGGCAAGTCGTTCGGGGTCGGGGACGGGGCGCTGCGGCGGCCCGGCAACTGGAAGCACCTCGTCAATCCGTTCCGGCCGTCGTGGGGTGAGCCGTACCTCGATCAGGTCGTCCGGATGATGGGCGCGCTGGACACGGCGAAGGACGCGGCGCGCGGGCACGAGGCGGTGCTGGTGAGCCATCAGCTGCCGATCTGGATCGTGCGGTCGTACGTCGAGCGGCGGCGGCTGTGGCACGACCCGCGCCGCAGGCAGTGCACGCTGGCCTCCCTGACGTCGTTCACCTACGAGGGCGACCGGATCGTCTCCGTCGGATACAGCGAGCCGGCCCGGGATCTCGTCCCCGCCCATCTGCTGGCCGGCGCCAAGCCGGTGAAGGGCAAGGACAAGGCGTTCGGGGCGTAATGCCCCTTATGTAAACTCGGTGAGAGCTTCGTTACGTTTGTCACCAAATCTGCACGATCGGGTGGAACCTCGTCCTGTGAAGTGCCCTCTGAACGAGTGACATTCAGAGAGCCCAACGGACGGGGACGGCATGCGTCACATCAGTCGAAGGCGAGCGATCGGACTGGCGGCCGGGGCCGGGGCCTCCGTCGGACTCGCGGGCTGCGGGACTCTCGCATCCTCGGACGGGCCGACGGGTGCCGGCGGTTCCGGTGACGGCCGGCCCAGCCGCCGGCCCAGCGGTACCCCGTCGCCCTCCGCCCGGCCGATCGGCGACGGCTCCACCTCCTTCACCGGCAAGCAGCCCCGCCAGCCCGCGCCGCCGGTGCCGTTGGAGCCGGGGCAGACCCCGCCGCAGTTCGTGATCTTCTCCTGGGACGGAGCCGCCGAGGTCGGCAACGGACTCTTCCCGCGCTTCCTCGACCTCGCCGAGGAGCACGAGGCGCACATGACGTTCTTCCTCTCGGGGCTGTATCTGCTGCCCGAGTCGAAGCGGCGGCTCTACGACCCGCCGAACAATCAGCGCGGCGCCTCCGACATCTCCTTCCTCACCGACGCGCACATCAAGGACACCCTCGTCAACCTGCGCCGCGCCTGGCTGGAGGGGCACGAGGTGGGCACCCACTTCAACGGCCACTTCTGCGCCGGCTCCGGCTCGGTGGGGAACTGGACGCCGCAGCAGTGGCGCAGCGAGATCGACCAGGCCAAGTCCTTCGTCAAGGAGTGGCGGACCAACACCGGCTGGACGGACGTGCCGTCGCTGCCCTTCGACTACGACAAGGAACTCGTCGGCGCCCGTACGCCCTGTCTGCTCGGGCAGGAGAACCTGCTGCCCACCGCCCGGGAGCTCGGCTGGCGCTATGACGCCTCGTCGCCGGGCGGCCTTCAGGTCTGGCCGCAGAAGAAGCAGGGCATATGGGACCTTCCGCTCCAGCAGATACCTTTCCCCGGCCGCTCGTTCGAGGTCCTCTCCATGGACTACAACATGCTCGCCAACCAGTCCGTGAACTCCACCAACGCGCCCGCCCACAACTACCCGGGCTGGCGCGAGCAGTCGACGCAGGCCCTGATATCCGGGTTCAAGCGGGCATACGAGACAAATCGCGCACCCTTCTTCGTCGGCAACCACTTCGAGCAGTGGAACGGCGGCATCTACATGGACGCCGTGGAGGAGGCGCTGAAGCACATCGCCCGCGAGAGGGACAAGGGCGGAGACATACGGATGGTGTCGTTCCGGCAGTTCGCGGACTGGCTGGACGTACAGCGGCCGGAGGTGCTGGAGACGTTCCGCACCCTCACGGTCGGGCAGGCGCCCGCAGAGGGGTGGAAGCAGCTCTGAAATGCGGGTTCTTGTCCTGAAGGGGGGTGCGCAAGATCCCCGGAACGGACATGCGAAACTTTTCACATGAGTGCCGCCAACCGCGCCCCCCTGCGCTCGAACCCCGTACGCCGCACCCGTCGTCGCGCCGCCGTCCTGACGGCCGGGGCCGCCGCCGCGGCACTCGCGCTCACCGCCTGCAGCTCCGGAGGAACCGCCGGCGGCGGCGGTGACACCAACTTCGTCGCGGGCACCGACGGCATCGACACCGTCGCCGCGGACGGCCGGGCGCCCGTGCCCGATCTGTCCGGGAAGACGGTCGACGGCGGGCAGGCCGACATCGCCGACCACAAGGGCAAGGTCGTCGTCCTCAACGTCTGGGGCTCGTGGTGCCCGCCCTGCCGCGCCGAGGCCAAGAACTTCGAGAAGGTCTACCAGGACACCAAGGACCAGGGCGTCGAGTTCCTCGGCATCAACACCCGCGACGCCAGCGTCGGTCCGGCCCGCGCCTTCGAGGAGGAGTACGGGGTCAGCTACCCGAGCCTGTTCGACCCGACCGGCAAGCTGATGCTCCGCTTCGAGAAGGGCACCCTCAACCCGCAGGCCATCCCCTCCACCCTGGTCGTCGACCGGGACGGACGCATCGCCGCCCGCGCGCTCCAGCCGCTCAGCGAGGACAAGCTGCGCGAGATGCTCGCCCCGGTCCTCGCGGAGAAGTGACGTGAGCGCGCTGTCCACGCTCGCGGCCACGGGCTACAACGGCACGGTGCTCGACGGCGCCCTGCTGGTGGCCCTGCCGCTCGCCCTGCTCGGCGGCCTCGTCTCCTTCTTCTCGCCCTGCGTCCTGCCGCTCGTCCCCGGCTACCTCTCCTATGTGACCGGGGTCACCGGCAGCGACCTGGCCGAGGCCCGGCGCGGCCGGATGGTCACCGGCGCCTCGCTGTTCGTCCTCGGCTTCACCGTCGTGTTCGTCTCCTCCGGTGCGCTGTTCGGGTACTTCGGCCAGACGCTCCAGGAGCAGAAGGGCGTCCTCTCCAAGATCCTCGGCGTCTTCATGATCCTCATGGGCGTCTTCTTCATGGGGCTGATGCCCTGGCTCACCCAGCGCGAGTTCCGCTTCCACAAGCGGCCGGTGTCCGGGTTCGTCGGCGCCCCCGTGCTGGGCGCGCTGTTCGGCATCGGCTGGACGCCCTGCCTCGGCCCGACCCTGTCCTCCGTGCTGATCCTGTCGTCCAACCAGGGAAGCGCGGGCCGCGGGGCCATACTGACCGTCGCGTACTGCCTCGGACTCGGTGCGCCCTTCGTGCTCGCGGCCATCGCCTTCCGCAAGGCGCTCGGCGCCTTCGCGTTCATCAAGCGGCACTACGTCTGGGTCATGCGCATCGGCGGCATCATGATGATCGTGACCGGGCTGCTGCTGCTGACGGGCGCGTGGGACCGCCTCGTGCAGGACATGCAGACCTGGTCCAACGGCTTCACTGTGGGGATCTGACCGATGAGCAAGACGACGACCGACAAGGCTCCGGACACCTCCGAGGAGCAGGACCAGGACCTCGGCGCGGCCGGCTCCCAGCTGTCCACCGCGCCCCGCGAGGACGCGCCCAACCTGCCCGCCCTGGGCGTCGTCGGCTGGGCCCGCTGGTTCTGGCGGCAGCTCACCTCCATGCGGGTCGCGCTGCTGCTGCTCCTGCTGCTGTCGCTGGCCGCCATCCCCGGCTCGCTGATTCCGCAGAACGGCGTCGACCCCACCCAGGTCGCCGACTTCCGCGCGCGGCACGAGACGCTCTCGCCGATCTACGAGAAGGTCGGCCTTTTCGACGTCTACAGCTCGGTGTGGTTCTCCGCGATCTACATCCTGCTGTTCGTCTCCCTCATCGGCTGCATCGTCCCGCGCACCTGGCAGTTCGTCGGCCAGCTGCGCGGCCGTCCGCCGGCCGCGCCCAAGCGGCTCACCCGGCTCCCCGCGCACACGACCTGGCGCACCGAGGCCGCACCCGAGCAGGTGCGCGAGGCGGCGCTCGCGGTCCTCAGGAAGCGCCGCTTCCGCGCCCATGTCGCCGGTGACGCGGTCGCCGCCGAGAAGGGTTATCTGCGCGAGGCCGGCAACCTCGTCTTCCACATCGCGCTGATCGTGATGCTGATCGCGTTCGCCTGGGGCCAGCTGTTCAAGTCGGAGGGCACCAAGCTGATCGTGGAGGGCGACGGCTTCGCCAACACCCTCACGCAGTACGACGACTTCCGCTCCGGGAACCTCTTCTCCCAGGACGCGCTGGACGCCTTCAGCTTCAACCTCGACGACTTCCGCGGCACGTACGAGACCGCCGGCCCCAACCAGGGCACCCCGCGCACCTACGAGGCCCGCGTCACCTACAGCGTCGGCGCCTACGGCAAGGAGCGCGACGCGGCCATCAAGGTCAACGAGCCGCTGGACGTCGGCGGCACCTCCGTCTACCTCGGCAGCCACGGCTACGCGCCCGTCGTCACCGTGCGCGACGCCCGGGGCAAGGTCGTGATGGACAAGGAGGCCGTGCCGCTGCTGCCGCTCGACGGCTTCGTCACCTCCACCGGCGCGATCAAGGTCATGGACGGCTACCGCAACGCCGACGGCGAGCGGGAACAGCTCGGCTTCAACGCCTTCTTCGTGCCGACCTTCGCCGGTGAGGGCCGGGGCACGATGACCTCCCAGTTCCCCGCGCTGCTCAACCCGCGGCTCGCGCTGTCGGCGTACCACGGCGACCTGGGCGTCGACTCCGGCATCCCGCAGAGCGTGTACCAGCTGAACAAGAAGAGCCTGAAGGAGTTCAAGGACTCCAAGGGCGACCTGTTCAAGCAGCGGCTGAAGATCGGCGAGACCATGACGCTCCCGAACGGCGCCGGCTCGGTGACCTTCGAGGGCGTCAAGGAGTGGGCCAGCTTCTCCATCGCCCGGCAGCCCGCCAGCGGCTGGGCGCTCGCCGGATCCGTCGCCGCGATCCTCGGCCTCGCCGCCTCCCTGTTCATCCAGCGCCGCCGGGTATGGGTGCGCGCGGTGCGGGGCGACGACGGTGTCACCGTCGTCGAGATGGCCGGCCTCGGCCGCAGCGAGTCCGCCAAGGTGCCCGAGGAACTGGGCGAGCTCGCCGGCCTCCTGTACGACAAGGCCCCGGGCGCTCCCGACCCCGATGACGATCCCGACCCAACCGACCCCGCTGTACCTGCCGAAGGGGCTGAGAAGTGACTCTCGCCGCCGCGACCAACGAGAACCTGGCGAACCTCAGCAACACGCTGATCTACTCCGCGATGGCCGTCTACACCCTGGCCTTCTTCGCCTACATCGCCGAATGGCTCCTCGGCAGCCGCAGCAAGGTCGGCCGTACCGCGGCCGCGCTCACCGCCACCGCGCCGGCCGAGGCAGGCCCGGCGGTCACCGTGAAGAAGGGCGGCGGGACCACCGTCCTGGAGCGGCCCCAGGTGGTCGTGCGGGCCGCCGCCGGCTCGCGTGACGTGCCCGACGGGCCGGGAGCGCACGGCGGCTCGGAGCAGGGCGACCTCTACGGCCGTATCGCCGTGTCCCTCACCGCGCTCGCGTTCCTGATCGCGGCCGGCGGTGTGCTCACCCGGGCCCTGTCGGTGCAGCGGGCGCCGTGGGGCAACATGTACGAGTTCAACATCACCTTCTCCACCGTCGCCGTCGGCGTGTACCTCACACTGCTCGCGGCGCGGAAGAACGTCCGCTGGCTCGGCCTGTTCCTGACCACCTCGGTGCTGCTCGACCTCGGTCTCGCCGTCACGGTCCTGTACACCGAGAGCGACCAGCTGGTCCCCGCCCTCCACTCGTACTGGCTGTACATCCACGTCTCGACCGCCATCCTCTGCGGTGCCGTCTTCTACGTGGGTGCCGTCAGCACGATCCTCTACCTCTTCCGCGACTCCTACGAGAACAAGCTCGCCTCCGGCGGCACCCCGGGCCGCTTCGCGACCTCGGTGCTGGAACGGCTGCCCGCCGCGGCCTCGCTGGACAAGTTCTCCTACCGCGTCAACGCCGCCGTCTTCCCGCTGTGGACGTTCACGATCATCGCGGGCGCGATCTGGGCCGGTGACGCCTGGGGCCGCTACTGGGGCTGGGACCCCAAGGAAACCTGGTCCTTCATCACCTGGGTCGCCTACGCCGGCTACCTGCACGCCCGCGCCACGGCCGGCTGGAAGGGCCGCAAGGCCGCCTATCTGGCGCTGCTCGCGTTCGGCTGCTGGCTGTTCAACTACTACGGCGTCAACATCTTCGTCTCCGGCAAGCACTCCTACGCCGACGTCGGCATGGGTGTCCTCCGGGCCGCCGGGTTCTGAGCGGCGCAACGCATGCGTGAGCCCCCGTACGGGGTCAGGCTGGTGTCATGACCGGTTCCATCGAACAGGGCACCAGCCAGACCCACGGGAACACGCACATCCTGCACTTCGTGGTGAGGCTCCCCGACCCCATGGGGAAGGTCTGGCCGGCGCTGTCCACCCAGGAGGGGCTCGCGGCCTGGTTCACCCCCGCCGATGAGCTCGAACCCCGGCTGGGCGGCGCGGTCACCCTGCGTGATCTGGGGGCCGGGCGGATCACCGCGTGGGACGTGGACCGGGTCGCCGAGTACACGGTGGAGGGCGGCGGCCGGATCCGGTTCCATCTGGAGCGCGACGGATCCGCCGGCACCGTGCTGCGCTTCACGCACGAGTTCCGCGGCGAGGGGGAGTCGGAACAGGGCTGGAGAGCCAGATTCGAACGATTGATCGAGCAGCTGGCGCGGGGGATGTGAGGAGGCCGGCGGCCCGATGGGGCGGGCTCACTCGCCGATGTCCTCGTGCCACAGGGCCGGGTTGTCCTCGATGAAGTCGCGCATCATCGCGACGCACTCGGGATCGTCGACGAGCACGATCTCCACGCCGTGTTCCGCCAGCCAGTCGTGCCCGCCCCGGAACGTGACCGCCTCGCCGATCACCACCCGGGAGATGCCGAACTGCCGGACCAGGCCCGAGCAGTACCAGCACGGCGAGAGCGTGGTGACCATCGTCGTGCCGCGGTAGGAGCGCTGCCGTCCCGCGGCACGGAACGCGGCCGTCTCCGCGTGCGTCGAGGGGTCGCCGTCCTGGACACGGCGGTTGCGGCCGCGGCCGAGAACGGTGCCGTGCGCGTCGTACAGCGCGGCGCCGATCGGGATGCCGCCCTCGGCGAGCCCGGCGCGGGCCTCCGCGACGGCGGTGCCGAGCCAACGCCGTGCCTGTGTGTGATCCATGCCGTCACTCTTCCCACGCCGAAGGCCCCGGGCAACGCGGACCGGCCCGCGGGGGTGCCCGGGTCCATCCCCCGTTCAGGCCTCTGTAACCTGGCCCGATCATCGCCGCGTGCGCGGCAGTTGGGCCCGGGTGGGAGGAAAGCTCATGGTTGCTGCTCCGGTACTGGAGGAGCTGCGGGAGGTGTGTCAGCCGCAGGCGAAGCTGGCCAGCCGGAACGGCGAGCACTGGGCCGGCCGCCTGTACATGCGGAAGGTCTCCCTGCGGCTGACCCGGCAGCTGGTGCGCACCCCCGTCACTCCGGACCAGCTGACCTGGACCATGGTGGCGTGCGGGGTCGCCGCCGGCGCGGCGCTGATGATCCCGGGTCTGACCGGCGCCGTCCTGGCGGTCGTGCTGATGCAGCTGTTCCTCCTCTTCGACTGCGTGGACGGCGAGGTCGCCCGCTGGAAGGGCCAGAACAGCGCGACCGGGATCTACGTCGACCGGCTCGGCGCCTACCTGGCCGACGCGGCGCTGCTGGCGGGCGCCGGGTTCCGGGCCGCCGAGTCGGGATTCGGCGGCTGGCTGTCGGTCGGCATCGCGACCGCCCTCGGTGTCGTCCTGCTGAAGGCGTCGACGGACCTGGTGGACGTGGCGCGGGCGCGGCGCGGGCTCGCGGTCGCCGACGACGAGGCGGCCCGGCCCCGTTCCCAAGGGGTGGCCACGGTGCGGCGGCTGGCCGCCGCCTTCAAGATCCACCGTGTGACGAACGGCATCGAGGCGTCGCTGGTGCTGCTCGCGGCCGCCGTCGCGGACGCCGTCACCGGCGGCATCGAACCGACGCGCTGGGCGCTGGCCGCCCTCGCCGTGATCACCTGGGTGATGGTCCCGGCCCACCTGCTGTCGATCCTGTCGTCGTCCCGGCTGCGCTAGCGGCGGGAGGACGAGCCCCGGGGCCGGCCGGTCCTCGCGGGCCGCTCCGTCGTCACCGCCGCCCCCGCCCCTGCCTTCGGCCGGCCGATCGACCTGGGCCCGCAGGGGGCGCGAGCGGCGGCCGGTTCGTGGCCGGGGGGACGCCCGAGTCGGCTGCGCGGGCAGGGATTTCTCCCGCGGGGGAGTTTCTCCGGTACCACGCACGGGAGTCGGGCGTTCGCGTACCGTGAGTCCGCGGGCGCGCGGCGGCGCACGGCGGGACCGGGCGTCACCGCCGGTGAACGCACCGCGCCCGTGGACGGCCGTCATGGGGGGAGGCGGTGCATGGGGAGTACCCCCGGGCGTACGGCCCGCACCTTCACCTCCACCCTGATCGCCCGGAGCCGCGGCCGTACGCGGGCCCGGCCCCCGCTGCCGGCCACCGAGACCGCCGCCCCGCCGCGCCCGTCCCCCCGGTTCACCGCCGTCGCACTGGCCCTGGCAGGCGCGGCGTTCGGCGGGTACGTCCTGGCCCTCACGGCGCCCGACCGGCACGCCGACTCGACCTCGACGCTGTTCTCCGGCGCGGTCGGCGGCCTCTACCTGGGGGCGGGCCTGCTGGCGCGGCTGCGCCGACCCGGCAACGCGGTCGGGCTGCTCATGCTGGGCGTCGGCATCGGCTGGTTCGCCGAGGACCTCCAGATCTCCACCGACCCGCTGGTGCACACCGTCGGACTGTTCCTGCGCTCCGCCTCCAGCGGATTCCTCGTCCCGCTGCTGCTGGTGTTCCCCTACGGCCGGCTGCGCTCCCGCGCCGACGACGGCCCCGTCGAGGCCCTCGCCGACCGGGTGCTGCTCGTCGCGGGCTGCGCGGTGGCGTTCGTCCTCCAGCCGGTCAGCGTGTTCTTCCACCACTCCGTGACACCCAACCTGCTCCTGGCGCACCCGGTGCTGTGGCTGAGGCAACTCACCGACGCGGTGCAGCTCGCCGTCAGCGTGGCCGTGGTCGCGGTGCTGCTCTGGCGCTGGGCGGACGCGTCGCGGCCCTACCGCCGGGAACTGGCCCCGCTGCTCACCGTCGGCCTGGCCGGCGGTCTCGCCTCCGGGCTCGACGCGGCGCTCGGCGCGCAGCGCACGTGGTCGCACACCCCGCTGCTGACCGTCACGCACGTGTGCGTCCTGCTGCTGCCGCTCGCCTTCCTCGCCGGGGTGTGGCGGATCCGCCTCGGCCGGACCGCCGTCGCGGAACTGCTGCGCCGGCTGCCGCTGGCCTCCCGCGACGAACTGCGCGACGAACTGGCCAGGACCCTCGACGACACCTCGCTCCAACTGGGCTTCCCCGCCCCCGAGGGCGAGGGCTACGTGGACACCGAGGGCCGGCCCGTGACCGCCCGGCCGGGACAGTGGACGAGCGTCCTGGAGCGCGGCGGGCGGCGGGTCGGCATCCTCGTCCACGATCCGGCACTGCGCGAGGACCGCTACGTGCTGGAGGCGGTCGTCTCCGCCGCGGCCCTGGAACTCGACAACCAGGCCCTGGTCGCCGAACTGCGCGCGTCCCGCCGCCGTGTCATCGAGGCCGGGGACGAGCAGCGGCGCGAGGTGGAACGGGCCCTGCACGACGGCGCCCAGCAGAAGTTCATCAACCTGGGCCTCCAACTCCGGCTCGCGCGGCGGCGCCTCGACGGCCGGTCGACCGCGGGACCGGATCCCGCCGCGCTGCTGGACGACGCGCTCGCCACGCTGGAGCGGGGCCACGCCGAACTGCGCGTGGCGGCCCGGGGGATCCACCCGGTGGTCCTCAGCGAGGCGGGGCTGGTGCAGGCGCTGCGGTCGCTGACCGCCGATCTGCCGCTGCCGGTCGACCTGCGCGCCGACGGGCTGCCCGAGCTGCCCGAGCCGGTCGAACTCACGGCGTACTACGTCGTGAAGGAGGCGATCAGCAATGTGCTCAAGCACGCCGACGCCCGCACGATCCGCGTCGGCCTGCACCACGAGGCCGCGCTGCTGCGGCTGACCGTCACCGACGACGGCGTCGGCGGCGCGGACCCGGCCGGCGGCGGCACGGGCCTGCTCGGACTGCGCCACCGGGTCTCGGCGTACGACGGCGAACTGACCGTGCGCAGCGCTCCCGGTCAGGGCACGGTCGTCTCGGTGACGCTGCCCACGGCGGCGCGGAACGGCGACGGGGAACGGTGACGCCGCTCGTGGCGGCGCGGAACGGCGAAGAGCGAGGGGGAGCCGGTATGACGGCGGACGTGGATTCCGGCGGGGCCGGGCGGCGGGCCCTGCGTATCGTGCTGGCCGACGACGACCCGGTGTACCTGCTGGGACTGGCGGCCATCCTGGAGGACGAGGGCCACGAGGTGACCGCGCGGGCCTCGGAGGCGCGAGGGCTGCGGGCGGCGGTCGCCGGCACCCGGCCCGACCTCGCCGTGGTCGACATCAGAATGCCGCCCACGCACACCCTCGAAGGGCTCCGGGCCGCCGTGGACATCCGCCGCGCCCATCCCGAGGTGGGCATCCTGCTGCTGTCCAAGGACGTCGAACTGACCCATCTGCGGCAGTTGCTGGAGGCCGGGCAGGGGGCCGACACGGGCGGGGTCGGCTACCAGCTCAAGTGGCGGGTGACCGGACCGGACTTCGTCACCGGCGTCGTGCAGCAGGTCGGGGCCGGCCGGTACGCCATCGACGGGGAGATCCAGCGCGCCCTCTACCGCACCCCCCGCCGCCGCGAACGCCTCGCCAACCTGACGGCCCAGCAGCTGAGGGTGCTCGAACTGATGGCGCGGGGGCTGTCCAACTCGGCCGTCGCGGCGGAGCTGTCGATCAGCAAGAGAACGGTGGAGGACCACGTCAACGTCGTCTTCGACCGGCTGGAACTGGGCCCGGAGGCCAGGGGGATGTACGACCGCCGGGTGCGGGCGGTGCTGACGTACCTCGCCTCCGACGACTGAACCCGCGCCCGTCACGGACCGGGGCTCTCCCGCGCGACCAGCAGGGCCAGCGCCGCCGACGACAACCGCTCCTTGGCGAGGAACCCCCGCGCCGGGGACCGGGCGATCCGCTCCCCGTACAACTCGGCCTCGCGCGCCGAGCAGAGCACCACCGCCGTCGCCGGGGCCAGCGCGTGCAGTGCCCGGCAGACGGCGAACCCGTCCTCGAAGCCGTCGTCCGGGGACAGGCCGACGTCCAGCAGCACGGCGTCCGGCCGCCGCCGCGCCACGGCGGCGACCGCCTCCGCCCCCGAGCCCGCCTCCGCCGCCGTGAACTCGCCGTCGGCCTCCAGCAACGCGCGGGCGGCGGCCCTGAATCCCGGGTCGTCGTCGACGATCAGCACGGTGCGGGGCATGCGCCCATGCTCACCGGCGGCGGCCGGCCCCGTCATCCGTGCGGGCACGGGTCTTCGCCCCCCGGGATCCCGTGCCGGCCCCGATGTGCCGGCCCGTACGACGCCCCCACACTGGCCGGACCGCGCTCGCAACACGGCGACCGCGCCACGGCGAACGGCGCCGGCGGCGGTGTCCGCGCAGGCCCGGACGCATCCGGAAGGAGCCGGAAGGAAGATCATGAAACGCATTCGGGGGAGGGGGCGCGCTCTGGTCGCGCTCACCGTCGTCCTGGCCGTCTTCGGCTTGCTGACGACAGGGTGCATCGGCATGGGCGGCAAGGTCGCCGTACGGGCCGTCGCTCGGGGCGTGCCGACCGCGGCGCCCTTCTTCAAGCAGGCGATGGCCCTCGGCGCGGACATCGCCGTCGGCAAGGCGCTGGCCGACTTCAGCGGGGAGAGGGACGGCGGCGACCCGGGTCTGTACGGGGGGACCCGGGACGCCGGCCGCTGCGACAAGGCCAAGCTCGTGGAGTTCCTGGAGAAGCCGGAGAACCGGGGCAAGGCCCAGGAGTGGGCCAAGACGCAGGGTCTCGACGGCGTGGGCGAGATCGAGGGCTTCGTGAAGCGGCTGACGCCCGTCGTGCTGCGCGCGGACACCCTGGTCAGGAACCACGACTTCGTCAAGGGCCGGGCCAAGGCGTTCGACGCGCTGCTGGAGGCGGGCATCGCGGTGCTGGTCGACCAGTTCGGGAAACCGGCCGTGCAGTGCACCTGCGGCAACCCGCTGAAGTCCTTCGACCACGGCATCGGCGACGCCGACGTGAAGTTCGACGACCGGAACAAGGAGTGGTCGTCGTACGACTCGAAGAAGGTGACCAAGGTCAAGCCGGCGCCGAAGGAGGAGCCGGTCGAGGTCTACGAGCTCGTCGACGTCGAGGAGCCGGACTCCGGCCTGGCCCGCGAGACCGGTTCGGACGGTACGGACGACGAGGTGCTGCCCGAAGCGCCGGGCGGGCCGTCCGAAGGGCCGTCCGGCGAGCCGTCGGAGGAGACCGGTCCGCCGGTCGAGGTGCCCGAGGTACGGGGTCTGTCCCTGGAGGAGGCACAAGTCCGACTGGAGGCCGCGGGGTTCGAGGTCGCCACCGCGGAGGAGGCCTCCGACACGGCCCTGCCCGGCACGGTCCTCGGGCAGAGCCCCGAACCGGCGACGCAGGCCGCGAGCGCCTCACTGGTGACGGTCACCGTGGCCGTGCCCGGCGGCTCGCAGACCGGGGCGCCGCCCGTGTCCGGCGAGCCGACCGACGGGGTCGGAACGGGCGAGGGCACGGTGGGCGGCCAGGACGGCGGCACCGGCGAGGTGGGCGAGGCCGGCGAGGTCGGCGGCGGGTCCGGCTCGGACGGCGGAGGGTCGGGCTCGGGCGGCCTGTTCGGCGGCGCGGCCGAGGGGCAGTAGAGCGAGGCGCAGCACAACGAGGTCAGCAGACCGAGGGGCGCCGGTGTCGCAGTCGTCGGCACCGGTGCCCCGGTGCTCCGGCGACGCCGAGGCTCAGGCCTCCTCGTCGCGCTCCTTCTTCTCTTCCCGCTCGTCCTTCTTCCGGGCCTCGTCCTCACCGGACGTGCCCGACTCCCCGGACCCGTCGGCGTCCCCGGTCTCCCGTCCCCGGTCGCCCTGCGGGGACCCGGGCTCCTCGGAGAGGGACTTCAGGAACTCGGGGTTGTCGTCCGGCGCCACCCACCGCTGCCGTCCGCCGCCCAGGCCGCCGCCCCAGCCCGCACCCCCCGCCGGGTGCCGCTTCTTGCCGGCGATGAGCCAGGAGATGGACCCGACGAGCGGGAACAGCAGCACGAGAATCGCCCACAGCGGCTTGGGAATGTGACGGATGTCCTTCTCGTCCGTGCTGATGCAGTCGATGAACGCGTACACGCTCAGGGCCAGCGGCACCACGAACATCAGGATCCGGAGCATCAGCACTCCCTCTTGCCGGACAAAGGTCGAAGGCCGCACGCGGCCCCCGTGACGGGGCCAGGGTAGCCGCTCGGGGATACTGGACCGCATGGCATACGACGATCTTCGCTCCCTGCTGAGGGCACTGGAGCGCGAGGGAGACCTGAAGCGCGTCAAGGTGGAGGTCGACCCGTATCTGGAGGTCGGGGAGATCGTCGACCGGGTCCAGAAGTCGGGTGGACCCGCGTTGCTGTTCGAGAACGTGAAGGGCTCGTCGATGCCCCTCGCCATGAACGTCTTCGGGACCGACCGCAGGCTGCTGAAGGCCCTGGGCCTGAAGTCGTACGGCGAGATCAGCGACCGGATCGGCGGTCTGCTCAAGCCCGAACTGCCGCACGGTTTCGTCGGGGTGCGCGAGGCCTTCGGCAAGCTCGGCGCGATGGCGCACGTACCGCCGAAGAAGGTCAAGGACGCGCCGGTGCAGGAGGTGGTCCTGCACGGCGACGACGTCGACCTGGACGCCCTGCCGGCCCTGTTCACCTGGCCCGGTGACGGCGGTTCCTTCTTCAATCTGGGGCTCACCCACACCAAGCACCCGGAGACCGGGGTCCGCAACCTCGGTCTGTACCGCCTCCAGCGCCACGACAAGCGCACCATCGGCATGCACTGGCAGATCCACAAGGACAGCCGCAACCACTACCAGGTCGCGGCCCGGCGCGGTGAGCGGCTGCCCGTCGCGATCGCCTTCGGCTGCCCGCCCGCCGTGACGTACGCCTCCACCGCCCCGCTCCCCGGCGACATCGACGAGTACCTGTTCGCCGGGTTCATCGCCGGCAAGCGGATCGAGATGGTCGACTGCAAGACCGTGCCGCTCCAGGTGCCGGCGCAGGCGGAGGTCGTCATCGAGGGCTGGCTGGAGCCCGGCGAGATGCTCCCCGAGGGCCCCTTCGGCGACCACACCGGTTTCTACACCCCCCAGGAGCCGTTCCCGGCCCTGAAGATCGACTGTGTGACGATGCGGAAGCGCCCGCTGCTCCAGTCGATCGTCGTCGGCCGGCCCCCGACGGAGGACGGCCCCCTCGGCCGGGCGACCGAGCGCTTCTTCCTGCCGCTGCTGAAGATCATCGTGCCGGACATCGTGGACTACCACCTGCCCGAGGCCGGCGGCTTCCACAACTGCGCGATCCTCTCCATCGACAAGCGCTACCCCAAGCACGCCCAGAAGGTGATGCACGCCGTCTGGGGCGCGCACATGATGTCGCTGACCAAGCTGATCGTGGTGGTCGACGCCGACTGCGACGTCCATGATCTGCACGAGGTCGCCTGGCGGGCCCTCGGCAACACGGACTACGCCCGTGACCTCACCGTCGTCGAAGGCCCCGTGGACCATCTCGACCACGCCTCCTACCAGCAGTTCTGGGGCGGCAAGGCGGGTATCGACGCGACGCGGAAGTGGCCCGAGGAGGGGTACACGCGCGACGGCGGCTGGCCCGAGATGGTGGAGTCCGACCCCGAGACGGCGGCGACGGTCGACCGGCGCTGGAAGGAGTACGGCCTGTGAGCTCGGCTTCCGCCGCGATCCCCCAGCCGGGGCGCACCAAGGCGTTCCTGCGGCTGGTGATGATCGAGCACTCCGTCTTCGCGCTGCCCTTCGCGTACATCGCGGCGCTGACGGCGATGTTCCAGGTGGACCGGAACATCCACTGGGGCCGGCTGCTGCTGGTCACGGTGTGCATGGTGGGCCTGCGCACCTTCGCGATGGCCGTCAACCGGATCATCGACCGCGAGATCGACGCCCGGAACCCGCGCACCGCCCACCGCGAGCTGGTCACCGGCGCGATGACGGTGCGGCACGCCTGGACCGGCGCGCTGATCGCCCTGGTGGTCTTCCTCGGCTCGGCGGCCCTGCTCAACCCGCTGTGCCTGGCCCTCGCCCCCGTCGCGGTGATCCCGATGGTGGTCTACCCCTACGGCAAGCGGTTCACGAACTTCCCGCAGGCCATCCTGGGCCTCGCCCAGGCGATGGGTCCGGTCGGCGGCTGGCTGGCGGTCACCGGGACATGGTCCTGGGACGCGGTGATCCTCGGCCTCGCGGTGGGCATCTGGATCGGCGGCTTCGACCTGATCTACGCCTGCCAGGACGTCGAGACCGACCGCGAGATCGGCGTCATGTCGGTGCCGGCCCGGTTCGGCGTCCCGGCGGCGATCTGGGGGGCGCGGGTCTGCCACACCGTCACCACGGCCCTGTTCGTCTGGTACGCGCTGGCCACGGACGCGGGCGCGTTCTTCTGGCTGGGCCTGCTGGTCGTCGCGGGCGCGTTCGTCTACGAGCACAGCATCGTCCGCCCCCACGACCTGTCCCGGGTGAACCGCGCCTTCTTCAGCGTCAACGGCTTCATCGGCATCGCCCTGTTCGGGTGCGCGCTGCTCGATCTCCTGGTCCGCGGCCTGACCGTCTGACCACGTCGCGGCCCGCCGGCCGGGGCCCGAAGCCCGGACGGCGACGGCCGCGGTGCGGACCCGGCCGGAGCATGGCCTCCTCCGCCGGTACGCTCAAGATGTGAACGCAGGGGAATCGCAGCGCACGCCTTGGATCGTGGGGGTCTCCGGAGCATCCGGTACGCCGTATGCGGCCGCGGTGCTGCGCGCGCTGCTCCAGGCGGGGGAGAGCGTCGACCTGGTGGTCAGCAGGGCCTCGCGGCTGACGCTGCTCGACGAGACCGGGCTGCCCTTCCGGGACGCGCACTGGCAGGACGACCTGCGCGAATGGCTGGCCCGCGGCGCGGACGGCAAGCCCGGGACGTTCGAGGTGGACATCTCGGGAGTGCGGCACTGGAGCGCCGGGGACCTGGCGGCGGGGCCGTCCTCCGGGTCGTATCCGGCCAAGGGCATGCTGATCGTGCCCGCCTCGACCGCGTCCGTCGCCGGTGTCGCGCTCGGCCTGTCGAAGGATCTGCTGCAACGCGCGGCGAGCGTCACCCTGAAGGAAGGGCGCGCGCTGGTCGTCGCCGTGCGGGAGGCGCCGCTGAACGGGCAGACCCTGCGGCATCTGGTCACCCTGGACGACGCGGGAGCGATCGTCGTGCCCGCCTCCCCCGGCTTCTACGCGGGCGCCACGCACATCCAGGACCTCGTCGACTTCGTCGCCGGGCGCGTCCTCGACGCGGCGGGTGTCCCCCACACGCTCTACCGACGCTGGAAGGGCGAACTGGGCGGCGGTTCACGCACCACCACCTGAGCAGCGCACCACCTCATCCTTCAGCACCTCGTCAGACTCTTCAGCGGAAGGCTTCGATCGTTATGGACGCCGTGGACAGGCAGCTCATCCAGGCCCTCAGGGAGAACGGCCGGGCCTCCTACGCGGAGCTGGGGCGCCTCGTCGGCCTGTCGGGCCCGAGCGTCACCGACCGCATCAACCGGCTGGAGGCCGCCGGGGTCATCACCGGTTACCGCGCCACCGTGGACTCGGCCTCGCTCGGTCTGGGTGTCACCGCCCTGATCGGCATCTCCCTGTCCGACGCCGTCGACCACGAGGACGTGGCGCGGCGGCTGAAGGACCTGCCCGAGATCGAGGACTGCTGGTTCATCGCGGGTGACGACTCCTACATGCTCAAGGTGCGCGCGGCGGACGTCGACGGCCTGGAGAAGATCATCCGGCGGCTGAGCGGCACCAAGGGCGTCTCCCGGACCCGTACCACCATCGTGCTGTCCACGAAGTGGGAGAACCGGGTCGGCGAGCTGCCGGAAGAGGTCTAGGCGCAGCGCGGCGCACGGGGGCCGGCCGCCGTCCGGACGGCGGCGGGTACGGTTGGGCAAGCTGTCGTAGAAAGGCGAAACGCATGGACGTCGGGCTCAAGCGCGAGCTGGAGGAGAAGGTCCGTTCCGGTGAGCGGCTGACCCGTGAGGACGGCCTCGCGTTGTACGCGTCGAACGACCTCGCCTGGCTCGGCGGACTCGCCCACGAGGTGCGCACCCGCAAGAACGGCGACGTCGTCCACTTCAACGTCAACCGTCACCTCAACATGACGAACGTGTGCACCGCGTCGTGCGCCTACTGCTCGTTCCAGCGCAAGCCGGGCGAGAAGGACGCGTACACGATGCGCATCGAGGAGGCGGTCAAGCTCGCCAAGGCGATGGAGGGCGAGAGCCTCACCGAGCTGCACATCGTCAACGGGCTGCACCCCAACCTGCCGTGGCGCTACTACCCGCGTTCGCTGCGGGAGCTGAAGGCCGCCCTGCCGAACGTCTCCCTGAAGGCCTTCACCGCCACCGAGATCCACCACTTCGAGACCATCTCCGGGCTGTCCGCCTCGGAGATCCTCGACGAGCTGATCGACGCGGGCCTGGAGTCCCTGACCGGCGGCGGCGCGGAGATCTTCGACTGGGAGGTCCGGCAGCACATCGTGGACCACCGGACGCACTGGGAGGACTGGTCGCGCATCCACCGGCTGGCCCACCAGAAGGGGCTCAAGACGCCCTGCACCATGCTGTACGGCCACATCGAGGAGCCCCGCCACCGCGTCGACCACGTCCTGCGGCTGCGTGAACTCCAGGACGAGACCGGCGGCTTCCAGGTCTTCATCCCGCTGCGCTACCAGCACGACTTCGTCGACGTGAAGGACGGCAAGGTCCGCAACCGGCTCCAGGCCCGCACCGCCATGGCGACGCCCGCGGAGGCCCTGAAGACGTTCGCGGTCTCCCGGCTGCTGTTCGACAACGTCCCGCACGTCAAGGTCTTCTGGGTGATGCACGGTGTCCAGACGGCCCAGCTCGCGCTCCAGCACGGCGCCGACGACATGGACGGCTCGGTCGTCGAGTACAAGATCACGCACGACGCCGACAACTACGGCACGCCGAACAAGCTGACCCGCGACGACCTGCTGGACCTGATCCGCGACGCGGGCTTCCGCCCGGTGGAGCGCAACACGCGCTACGAGATCATCCGCGAGTACGAGGGCGCCGACCCGGACCGCCGGGAGTCCCCGCAGCCGATGCGGGTGTGAGCGTGCCGCTCGCTTTCACGCTCGACCCCGCGGTCGACGCGTCCCTGCGCGACGGCATCCTCGATCTGTGGACCGACGTGTCCAACGCGGGCGGAGCCGTCGGCTTCGTGCCGCCGGTGACACGGGAGACGATCCGGCCGGAGCTGGTGAGGGCGCTCGCCGCCCTCGCCGAGGGCCGCAACCGGCTGCTGGTCGGCCGCGACGAGGACGGGCGGGTGGCCGCGAGCGCGTTCCTCGGCTTCAACACCCACCGGCTGATGACGCACTGGCTGTGGCTGTACACGGTGATGGTGCATCCCCGCGACCAGGGCAAGGGGTACGGCCGCGACCTGCTGGCCGCCGCCGCGGACGCGGCCCGCGCCTTCGACGGGATAGAGGCGATACGGCTCACCTGCCGCGGCGGGCTCGGCCTGGAGCGGTTCTACGGCTCCTGCGGCTACAAGGAGGTCGGCCGGGTGCCCGGGGCGATCCGGGTGGCGCCGGGCGACGAACGGGACGACATCACGATGCTGCTGCCGCTGACCTGACCCGGCACCCCCCTCCGGTGCCGGAAGTCCGGCGTGCTTCACTGGAGGACGCTTTTTGGCATCGTTCGGGAACGGAAGAGTGGATTGAGATGCTCCGTTACACGCTGATGCGCCTCGGGATCTTCGCGGGCTGCTTCGTGGTCGTCTGGGGCCTCGTCTACGCCGGTGCCGTACCGCGCGGCCTCGGCGCGTCCAACGGTGTCTGGGTGCTGCTGCTGGCGCTGGTGCTGTCCGCGCCGATCAGCTTCGTCGTGCTGCGCAAGGAGCGCGACCGGGCGTCCATCCAGATCGTGCAGAAGGTCGACCGGGTGAAGGCCGACCTGGAGGCCAACCGCAGCCAGGAGGACGCCGCCGACGACACCGCCCGCGCGCAGGGGCAGACGTCGTAGGGTCCGTCACCTCGTGCACGGCGCCCCGGTTTCCGGACCCCCGGAAACCGGGGCGCTTCGCGTTCTTGGGGTCGTAATGTCCCCACGGCTCCTGGGCGTCGGCGACTACCTGCCGATCGCGTTCGTCTCGGTGGTCGGCTCCGCCGCCACGGCCGGCTCACCGGCGCCACCGCCGTGCTGACGCTCACCCACTCCATCCTCGGCCCGCCCATGGAGGGCGTCGGTCTGCCGCCGGCCGTGGACCCGGTCCTGGACATGATCAGGACCGCGACGAACGTCGCCGGGCAGGCGCCGGTGCCCGTGCTGGTTCCCGCCCGCGAGGGCCTGCTCGAACCGCGACGCGTGCGACCGGGCCGGCGGTTCACCGGTGGACGAGCCGCGGCAGGTGGCCGTCGCCGTCTGACCGGCAGGCTGCTGACCTGGGCGGCGCGGACCGTACGCTGATCCTCATGGGTGCCGTGAAGACCAAGAGGATGCCGCGTGCGGTCCGTGAGCAGCAGATGCTGGACGCGGCCGTGCGGACTTTCGGGCAGCGGGGGTACACGGCCGCGTCGATGGACGACATCGCCGAACTCGCCGGTGTCTCCAAGCCGTTGGTGTACCTCTACCTCAACTCCAAGGACGATCTGTTCGCGACCTGCGTCCGGCGCGAGGCCACGGCGCTCGTCGCCGCGGTGCGGGCCGGCGTGCGCACCGGACCGCCGGCCGACCGCCAACTCTGGGACGGTCTGCTGGCGTTCTTCACGCACACCGCCGAACACCCCGACGGCTGGTCCGTGCTGCACCTGCACGCCCGCACCCACGGCGAGGTCTTCGCCGCCGAGGTCACCGCGATGCGCGCGGAGATCGTGGCCTTCGTGACGCATCTGATCGGCGACGCGGCCCGCGCCGCCCACCATGACCCCGACCTCCCCGACCACGACGTCGCGGGACTGGCCGAGGCGCTGGTCGGTGCCGCCGAGTCGCTCGCCACCTGGGCCAACGCCACCCCCGGGGTGACGGCCCGGCAGGCGGCGGCGACCCTGATGAACTTCGCGTGGGCGGGCCTGGGCGACCTCATGGCGGGCCGGGCCTGGTCACCGCCGCCCGTCTGACCCGAGCGGCGCGACCTCGCCGGTCACGAACCGGCGCTCACCGCGGCGGAGTTCGAACCGCCCGCCGTCCGCCGCGTACTGCACCGTCCCCGGCAGCAGCACCGGCGCCCGGAACGCCGCCCGCATCCGCACCGCCTCGGGCGCCGGGTGCTCGGCGAGGCAGCGGGCGACCGTCCACATGCCGTGCGCGACGGCCCGCCGGAAGCCGAACGGGCGGGCGGTGAGCGGATGCAGGTGGATCGGGTTGCGGTCGCCGGAGACGGCGCCGTACCGCCGTCCGGTGTCGGCGCCGAGCCGCCACTCGGCGAGGACGGGCAGCGGATCGGGCGCGGCCCGTTCGGCGGGCGGGGCGTCGGTGCGGTGCCGGGACAGATAGGTGCTCCGCGATTCCCACACGAGCTGCCCGCCGGCCCGTACCTCGGTCACGAGGGTCGCCTCCGTTCCGCGCCGGTGAGCGGCGACCGCCCCGACGTGCACGGCGAGTTCGTACTCCGCCGCGGCCGGGAGGACCGTGCGGCGGGTGATCTCGACGGAGGTGTGGACCAGGCCGAGCAGCGGCAGCGGGAAGCGGCGGTCGCTCATCAGGCGGACGGCGAGCGGGAAGCCGAGGACGTGCGGATAGGTCAGGGGCAGGGCGCCGTCCCCGGGCGGGAAGCCGCAGACCCGCTCGTAGGCGGCCAGCCGGTCCGGGTCGGCGCGGACGCCGGACCGGACGAGCCGGGTGCCGGGGCAACCGGCGTCCGGGCGGGGGCGCTTGAAGGGGGAGAGCGCGGCGCCCAGGGCGAGGTGCAGGACCTGGCCGGACGCGGCGGCGGTGGGGCTCGGTCGGCGGTCGGCCATGGCCAGTCCCTCTCCTCGTTGTTTACTCCGAAGTAAAGTTACCGCAGGTAATGCTGTCTCCGTCCGTACCCGAGCTGCACAGCCCCGTCCCCGGACCGTCCCCGAACCCGCACCATCTCCCCACGTCGGCCCCGTAGGATCTCCGCCCACCGGCGACGACACGGCGAGCCGCCCGCCGCCGCTGAACGCCTCGGTACGCGCCGTGCGTACTTCATGCAGCGAGCACGCCGACGTGCCGCCGCAGGCCCCAGGAGCTGCCATGCCCATCTCGTACTCGTCCGCGCCGGTACCGCCGGGGTCGCCCGGACCGTCCACGGACGCGTCGCTCGAGTACGACCCCGACGGCGGCCCGGTGCTCGTCGAGCCCGAGATACGCCGGCTGGACGGTGAGGTGCGGGAGGTGGCCGTACCGCCGCTGCTGCCCCCGGTGTCGCACGGTTCGCTGGCCGACCTGCCGTTCGAGAACGCCGCCGCGGCGCCCGCGCATCCCGTGCTCAGCCGCCGGGACGCGGACGGGCACTGGTCGCAGGTGACCGCCGCGGAGTTCGCCGCGCAGGTGCTGGCCGTGGCGAAGGGGATGATCGCCGAGGGTCTGGTGCCGGGCGACCGGATCGCGATCATGGCCCGCACGTCGTACGAGTGGACCCTGCTCGACTTCGCCGCCTGGGCGGCCGGACTGGTGACCGTGCCGGTGTACCCGACCTCCTCCGTCTTCCAGGCCCGCTGGATCCTCCAGGACTCCGGCGCGGTGGCCCTGGTCACGGAGACCGTCGGCCAGGCCGCCGCACTCGGCCCCGAACGGGAGCACCTCACCGACCTGCGGCACGTATGGGTCATCGAGAAGGGCCACGCGGACGCCCTGGCGGAAGCCGGCCGGTCCGTGCCGGACACCGAGGTGGACGTGCGCCGCGGGGTGCTCGGCCCCGACACCCTGGCCACCCTCGTCTACACCTCGGGCACCACCGGCCGGCCCAAGGGCTGCGCGCTCACCCACGGCAACTTCCTGACCGAGGTCGACAACGCGATCGAACTCCTCTACCCCGTCTTCAAGGCGCGGACCGACGAGGAGCCCGCCACGCTCCTGTTCCTCCCGCTCTCGCACGTCTTCGGCCGCATGGTGTCCGTGGCCTGCGTCCGCGCCCGGGTCAGGCTGGGCCACGCGCCCAGCCTGAAGGCCGAGGACCTGCTGGCCGACCTCGCGGCCTTCCGGCCGACCTTCCTCGTCGCCATCCCGTACATGCTGGAGAAGGTCTTCAACAACGCGCGCGCCAGGGCCGAACGGGGCGGCAAGGCCGGCGCCTTCGACCGGGCGGCGAAGGTGGCACGCCGCTACGGCGACGCCGTCCAGGCCCGCACGGACGGCACCGGGCACGGTCCCCCCACCTCCCTCAGAGCCGCCCGCGCCCTGTACGACCCGCTGGTCTACCGCCGCATCCGCAGCGCGCTGGGCGGCCGGGTCCGTTACGTCGTCTGCGGCGGCTCCCCGCTCGGCCGCGACCTGGCCGCGTTCTACGCGGGCGCGGGCATCGACGTCTACGAGGGGTACGGCCTGACCGAGACGACCGGCGCCGCGACCCTGACCCCGCCGCTCAAGCCCCGGATCGGCACGGTGGGCTGGCCGATGCCCGGTACCCGCGTCCGCATCGCCGCGGACGGCGAGGTGCTGCTGGCCGGCGGACAGGTCCTGCGCGGCTACTGGGACCCGTACGCCGGCGGGGTCGTCCCGGCCACCCCGGACGGCTGGCTGCCGACCGGCGACATCGGCCGGCTGGACGACGACGGCTACCTCACCATCACCGGCCGCAAGAAGGAGATCCTGATCACCGCGGGCGGAAAGAACGTGGCGCCGGCCCCGCTGGAGAACTGGCTGCGCTCGCATCCCCTGATCTCCCAGTGCATGGTCCTCGGCGACCGCCGCCCCTACATCACCGCGCTGATCACCCTGGACGTCGACGGCATCACCCACTGGCGCCAGATGAACGGCAAGCACCCCGTGCCGCCCGAGCTCCTCGTCGACGACGCGGATCTGCTCGCCGTCCTCCGGCGGGCCGTCGACGAGGCCAACAAGCTCGTCTCCCGCCCCGAGTCCATCCGCCGGTTCGCCGTCCTGCCCACGGACTTCACGGAGTCGGCCGGGCATCTCACCCCGTCGATGAAGCTGCGCCGGGAGGCGATCCTGCGGGACTTCGCCGGGGAGGTGGAGGCGCTCTACGCCGACGCCCGGGGGTGAGCCGGACCGCGGCACGGCGCGGAGCCCGCGAAGAGCCGGTTGCCCGGGGGTGCGGGGCGCCGGGCAGCGTGTGCGGCATGTGCGGCATCGGGTTGGGCAGCGGGATCGCAGTGATCGACCGCGGGCGCGTCCGGCCGGCGGACTTTCGGGCCGGGGATCGCGCCTGAGACTCACGATCACGCTTCGAAAGGAACGGCCGCCTCAGCGACTCAGCTCCGGGCGGTGCCGCTTCGCGCCGGGCGGGACTGACGGCGTTGTTTCGAACGCGCGTTCCCCGCGATGGAGGCATCGGCGCCCTCGTCGCGGCGAACGGTCGTTCGAGTGAGGGTCGGCGTGCCGCGTGACATCCACGCCGTTCCGCCGGAGCCCGGTGCGGATCGCGCATCCGATCCGCACATTCCGGGAACCGTGGAACACATCGTGGTCAGTGCGGGGCGAGTGAAAGCGGGACCGCGCGACGCGCAGGTCGAACTGGGACCCGGGGACTGGATGTCCTATCGCGTAGATGTCCCGCATACGTACGAGGCGCAGGAATTCGGGACAAAGTTCGTGCTGCTCGTGCGGCATGTCCGAAGAAAGCGGACGGAGGAATTCCCGAGGAATTCGCAGCGCGGAAAAGGCAGGAGCCCCGTCGCCGAATGGCGCGGGGCTCCTTGGGTACTGCACTCGATCCGGATCAGAGGATCAGATCACACCGGGGTGACGTTCTCCGCCTGCGGGCCCTTCGGACCCTGGGTGACGTCGAAGGACACCTGCTGGTTCTCCTCGAGGGAGCGGAAGCCGCTCGCGTTGATCGCGGAGTAGTGGACGAAGACGTCGGGGCCGCCGCCTTCCTGGGCGATGAAACCAAAGCCCTTTTCGGCGTTGAACCACTTCACGGTTCCGGTAGCCATAAGCCCTCCTTGGGCTCAAAGGGTTGCCCTGCTCCAGAACCAGCAAGTGTGAAGATCGAGATTCTGCACAACTGCACCCGTCTGAGAACGACGAGAGCCCGCGGTCACATGCTCCGCAGGCTCTGTACTGCAAGGGAAACCAAACTGCAACTTGCGGGCGAGCCTAGCACGCAGCCTGCCGAAAGCAATAGAGGTCAAGATCACGTCACCCGAACGTTTGACAGGGATACCGCCGGATGACCGAGGGGCCCCGGCCGGTCCCCCTCCTCCAGGGTCTAGCCTCCCGATGTGGACATTTCTCGCACCCGGCCGCGCGTCGGCCACATCCAGTTCCTGAACTGCCTCCCCCTCTACTGGGGGCTCGCGCGGACGGGCACGCTCCTCGACTTCGAGCTGACGAAGGACACCCCGGAGAAGCTCAGCGAGCAGCTGGTGCGGGGCGACCTCGACATCGGGCCGATCACGCTCGTCGAGTTCCTCAAGCACGCGGACGAGCTGGTGGCCTTCCCGGACATCGCGGTCGGCTGCGACGGGCCCGTGATGTCCTGCGTGATCGTCTCGCAGGTCCCGCTGGAGGAGCTGGACGGCGCCCGGGTCGCCCTCGGCTCCACCTCACGCACCTCCGTACGGCTGGCGCAGCTGCTGCTCGCGGAGCGTTTCGGCGTACGGCCGGACTACTACACCTGCCCGCCCGACCTCAGCCTGATGATGCAGGAGGCGGAGGCGGCCGTACTGATCGGGGACGCGGCGCTGCGGGCCAACCTGCACGACGGGCCGCGCTTCGGGCTGACCGTGCACGACCTCGGCACGCTGTGGAAGGAGTGGACGGGGCTGCCGTTCGTCTTCGCGGTGTGGGCGGCCCGCCGGGACTATCTGGAACGCGAGCCGGCCATCACCCGCCAGGTGCACGAGGCCTTCCTCGCCTCCCGCAACCTCTCCCTGGAGGAGGTCGGCAAGGTCGCCGAACAGGCGGCCCGCTGGGAGGCCTTCGACGAGCGGATCCTGGAGCGGTACTTCACCACGCTCGACTTCCGCTTCGGGCACCCCCAGCTCGCCGCCGTCGCCGAGTTCGCGCGCCGGGTCGGGCCGGAGGCCGGCTTCCCCGGGGACGTGAAGGTGGATCTCCTCCAGCCGTGACGGGCGCGGGGCCTATACGCTGCGGGCAAGTGGAGGCGTAGGGGGGGACAGGGGGGCGCCATGCAGCCGCTCGGGGCCGACGAGCCCGCGACCATCGGGCCGTACCGGCTGCTCGGCCGGCTCGGCTCCGGCGGGATGGGCCGGGTGTACCTCGGCCGCAGTGCCGGGGGCCGCACCGTCGCGGTGAAAGCCGTGCACCCGCACTTCGCGCTCGACGAGGAGTTCCGCGCCCGGTTCCGCCGCGAGGTGGAGGCCGCGCGGCGGGTGGGCGGCGCCTGGACCGCGCCCGTGCTGGACGCCGACCCGGACGCGGCCGTGCCGTGGGTCGCGACCGCCTACGTCGCCGGACCCTCGCTCGCCGCGGCGGTCGCGGACGGCGGCCCGCTGCCCGCGCATTCCGTACGAGCGCTCGGCGCGGGCCTCGCCGAGGCACTTGCCGCGGTGTACGAACTGGGGCTGGTGCACCGGGACGTGAAACCGTCCAACGTGCTGCTGACCCTGGACGGACCCCTGCTGATCGACTTCGGCATCGCCCGCGCCACGGCCGGCACGGCCTCGCTGACCTCCACCGGCGTCTCGGTCGGCTCCCCCGGATACATGGCACCCGAGCAGATCCTCGGGTCAGGGGTGGCGGGGAGCGCCGACGTCTTCTCCCTCGGCGCGGTCCTCGCCTACGCCGCGACCGGCGAGCCGCCCTTCCCCGGGGACTCCTCGGCCGCACTCCTCTACAAGGTCGTCCACGAGGAGCCGCGCCTGGGCACCCTGGAGGGCGGGCTGCGGGAGATCGTCGCGGCGTGCCTGACGAAGGACCCGGCCGGGCGCCCGGCCCCGCAGGAGGTGGCCCGGCGGCTCGCGCCCGAGGGGGCGGCGCGGCTGGTCGCCGGCGGCTGGCTGCCGGGGGCACTGGTGGAACAGGTCAGCCGGAGCGCCGTACGGCTGCTGAATCTGGAGGCCGCCGGGGACGCCCCGTCGGGGCCCGTGGGGTTCAGCAGTCCCGCGGTCAGTCCGCACGCGGCCGCCGGGGAGTTCGGGCCGCCGCCGACCATGCCGCCGGGCGCGTCCGGGGCGCCCGCGGCCCCACCGCAAGACGCGCCCCCCGCACCGGCCGACCGCCCCGGCAAGGTGTCCGTGACGGTCGCCGCGTCCGCGGCTCCGGAGTCCGACGGGCGGGGGCGGCGACTGAGCTGCACGGTCGCGCTGGCGGTCGCCGGGGCGCTCGCGGCGGTGACCGTCGGGTCGGTGTTCGTGTTCGACCTGCTGCCCGGCGAGGGCAAGGACGCCGCCGGCGACACCACACCCTCGTCCCGCTACACGTCGCCGGGCGAGGCGTCCCCGTCGAGCGCCGCCTCCGCCGTCCCCCGGCGCTACCTCGGCACCTGGGAGGGCCAGGGCACCGCCCTCGACGGCAACCTGCCCCTCGGCACGTTCCGCATCACCGTCCGGGACGCACAGGTCGGCCGGGAACTGGGCCGGCTGCGCCAGACCGACCAGATCGGCGGTGTCTGCGTCGACGTACTGACCCTGAAGCAGGTCACGGACGAACAGCTCGTCGCGACCTCCGTCGGCGCCGAGGACAACCACGGCGGGTGCAATCCGGCGGAGACCACGGTGCGCCTCGTGCCGGTCGGGGACGACCTGCGCTACGAGTCGGACAGCGAGGAGTCGGGGAAGCCGCAGGCCCGGATGTCCAAGGTCGAGCAGCCGGCGCCGGACGGGTGAGCGGGGCGCCCGCAGGCGCCCCGCTCACCCGTCGCCCCGCTCACCGGCCGGGCCGTCACATCGGTGTCGTGACCGTGCTGTGCTCGCCGCTGCCGAGGTGCAGCATGCCCTTGCCGGGGGCGATGGGACCGCCCACCATGCTGCGGGTCGTACGGATGCCGATCAGTTCGCCGGACGACGTCTCCTGCGGGGACAGCAGCACGCCGCGGCGGGCCTTCTTCGCGTCGACCTGCCAGCCGGAGAAGCCGTCGCAGATCTCCTCCTCGTCACCGGCGATGACGAACGCGACGCCGTCCTCGGTACCGCTCTGCAGGATGCGTTTGAAGACGTCCTCCGCGTCGCAGTCGTCCAGGACCTCGGCGTCGTCGACGAGCACCACCACCGGCTGCTCCGGCGACGCCGGCTTGATCGCCTCCTCCAGCTCGTCCTCGTCGATGTCGCGGCCGGTGAACACCCGCAGCACGCCCTCCTGACCCTCCAGCTCCCGCAGCGGCGACGGGCGCGGCGCCGCGATCACCAGCCGCACGCCCCGCGCCAGGTAGGAGCGGGCGAAGTTCAGCAGCACCGTGCTGCGGCCCGACTTGGCCGGACCGCCGACCACGAACGCCGGCACCCCCTCGGCCAGGTCCGGGCCGAACGCGGTGAGCTCGTCGCCGCCGACACCGACCAGCGCCCACAGCGGCGAGCCGCTCGTCTCCGGGTCGCGCATCGCGTACGCGTCCGCGAAGGAGATCCGGTTGGGGAGCACGTCCACGCGGAACGGGCGGCGCGAGCGCGGCACGTCCGAGTCCCGGGCCGCGGCCGACTCGCCGATCGCGACCAGCGCTGCGGCCTGGCCCTGACCGGACGTGTCCGTGTCGAGCAGCGCGAACTGCGTCTCCGTCGCCGTCTCGTTGCGGAACGCGCGGCCCGGCGGGATCTCCTCGGGCACCTTGCGGGAGTTGATGTCCAGCATCGAGAAATCGCCCCGGTCGGCGAGCCGCAGACCGTACTTGTCCTCGGTCAGCGAGGAGATCCGGCCCGCGAGCACCTGGCGGTCACCGGTGATGACCACATGGATGCCGACACTCGCGCCCTCGCGCATCATCGCCATCAGCCGGTCGGTGAGATCGCCGTGGTCGTACTCGCCCAGCGTCGGCAGCCAGCCCTCCCAGCGGTCCAGCAGCAGCACGATGTGCGGCAGCCGCTCGTCCCCGGACCCGGCCGCCGCCCGCTGCTCGCCGATGTCGGCGAAGCCCTTCTCCGCCAACAGGTCCTGGCGCCGGGTGAGTTCACCGGACAGCCGCGTGAACAGGCGGACGACACGCTCGGTCTGGTTGCGTCCGACGACCGCCCCGCAGTGCGGCAGCCGGGTCAGCGCGTTCAGCGCGCCGTTGCCGCAGTCGACGCCGTACAGGTGCACGTCGGCGCAGGAGTTCGTACGCGCCAGGGAACCGGCGACGGTCCGCAGCAGCTGCGAACGGCCGGTGCGCGGGGCGCCGCCGACCAGCAGGTGCCCGAAGGTGGCGAAGTCGACGGCGACCGGGCGGCGGGCCTGGTCGCCGGGCAGGTCCTCGACACCGTACGGCGCCGCCGGCAACGCGCCCCGGGCGGCCACCGCCGGGATGTCGTCCAGCAGCAGCGACTCCTCCAGCGCGGGCAGCCACGGGGAGTGCTGCGCCGGGAT
This sequence comes from Streptomyces cadmiisoli, assembly GCF_003261055.1. Lineage (NCBI taxonomy): Bacteria > Bacillati > Actinomycetota > Actinomycetes > Kitasatosporales > Streptomycetaceae > Streptomyces > Streptomyces cadmiisoli. Next base: position 4,099,680 of record NZ_CP030073.1, on the reverse strand, counting down.
GCCCAGCGCCGTGTTCGCCTCGCGCACCGCGTCCACCAGCACTTTCAGGTCCGTGATCTCCTCCTCCTCACGGGCCTCGGACTTCGGCTTGCGCAGCGCGGCCCGCCCGAGGTCCTGCCAGGACAGCTCACCGGCCCACGGCGCGAGTGCCGCCGGATCCGCCGCGCCCGGACGGCGCCCGCCGACCCGCCCGGACTGGAACGGGATCAGCGAGGCGTGCCCGAGCCGTACGTACGCCCGGCCCGGCGTGCTCTTGGAGATGTGACCGGCGTCCGGCGCGTCGATGACGTCGCTGGACTCGCCCGCGTCGGTCACCCGCAGCGCGATCCGCAGGTTGGTGTTGGCGCGGATCTCCGGTGAGACGACACCGCTGGGCCGCTGGGTCGCCAGCAGCAGGTGGATGCCGAGCGAACGGCCCCGCTGCGCGATGTTCACCAGGCCCGTGACGAAGTCCGGCAGGTCGCGGACCATCGACGCGAACTCGTCGATCACGATGAGCAGCCGGGGCACGGGCGCCTGCGAGGGGTCCCGGCGCACCAGATCCTGGTAGTCCTCGATGTCCTTGGCGTCGGCGGCGGCCAGGATGTGCTCGCGCCGCTTCAGCTCGGCGCCCAGCGACTCCAGGGCGCGCTCGACGAGGTGGGCGTCGAGGTCGGTGACCATGCCGACGGTGTGCGGCAGCTTGACGCAGTCCTTGAACGCCGAGCCGCCCTTGTAGTCGACGAGCACGAACGTCATGTTCTCCGGTGTGTTCGCCACCGCCAGCGCCGCCACGATGGTCTGCAGCAGCTCCGACTTGCCGGAACCGGTCGTACCGGCGATCAGACCGTGCGGGCCGTCCTTGCGCAGGTCGATGCCGAACGGCCCGTCGTACGACTCGCCGATCACCGCCATCGTCGACTGTCCGCCCATCCGCCACCGCGCGCCGATCCCGTCCGGCGTCGGCGGTTCCAGCTGGAGGACGTCCAGCAGACGGCTGGCGGCGGGCAGCGCCGAGTCCTCCGTCTCACCGCTGATGTCGCGCACCGGGGACAGCGACCGCGACAGCCGTACGCACCAGGCGGACGAGACGAAGTCGGGCCGCACCTCCGTGATGCGCCGGGCCCCGCTCTGCTCGACCCGCAGCCGCAGCTCGGGCGCCGGGCTGTGCTCCTCGCCCGGCTGTCCGGCGGCCGGGTGCCAGGCCTGGAAGGAGGGGAAGCCGCCGGGCGCGGCGACGGCCTGCGGCACCGCCGCGTCGGCCCGGTCGGGGCGCCGGCGCGGTTCGGCGACGACGACGGCCTGGCACTCGCCCGGCAGGAACCGCTCCTCCTCGTCCAGGCACAGCGCGTAGATGGAGACCGCCGGGCCCTCGCGCAGCAGCCGTACGACGCCCGGCAGGGACCGCAGCCGCCGCGAGCCGTCCCAGACGACGACGATGTCCGGGTCGGAGAAGGCCGGACCGCCGTCGGCCCGGGCGCCACCCTCCTTCAGCGCCTTCTGGCGGGCGTCCAGCAGCTGGGTCAGCTCGCCGACGCGGGCGCCGACGGTCTCGGAGTCCGTGCCGATCAGCACGTTGACGTCCTGGCCGCCGGAGGGCCGGGAGTGCGGCAGCCAGCGGACCCAGTCCCAGCGGGGGTGGGCCTCGTTCTCGGTCAGCACATAGAACTGCACGTCCATCGGGCTGTGCAGCACCGCCGTCTGGGCCACCGCCCAACGCCCCAGCGCCTGCGCGGAGTCACCGGGACCCGCCAGGCCCACGACCCCGAGGTCCTTGAGCGGCAGCGCGACCGGCGCGTCCTCGATGTGCCAGGTGACCTCGCGCCTGTGGTCGTCCTGCTCCGGGTCGTCGAGCACCACCTCGGAGGGGACCCGGCCGGTGCCGACCCGCAGCAGCAGATGGTCGGCGTCGGTACGGCGGCGCTCCCACAGCCGGGTGCGCGGGCCGGTGCCGAACGCGAGGACGGCGGACGGGTCGGGTATCGCGTGCCGACGGTCCGACCGCTCCACGACCAGGGCGTCCTGGGCGTCCTTCTCGATCCGCTCCTTGGTCTCCTTGTACTCCTTCAGCTGCTTGGCATGGGACTTGCGGCCGTGCTTCTTGTCCATGAAGTAGTTGCCGAACAGCATGATCGGGCTCAGCACAGCCATGATCAGGTAGTACCAGCGCTGGAAGATCAGCACCATGACGACCGCGCCGACCAGCGGGAACAGCGCCATCAGCCAGGGCAGCGGGCGGGCCTCGAAGTCGCCGGGCGGAGACGGCAGCCGGAACCGGGTCTGCCGCTCGGCGGGCCGCAGGCGCGGCGGACGGTTGTAGTCCAGACCCGTGCCGTCCTCGGACCACTTCAGGGCCGCGTCGGGCGGCGTGTACGCCTTGATCTCCAACAGGCTGTTGCCGACGGCGAGTTGGGCGCCGAGCGGCCAGGAGTCGCCGTCGAGCGGCTCACCGTCGAGACGGACACCGCTGTCGTCGGGGTCCTCGGTGCGGTCCTCGTCCCGGCTCTTCTTCTTGCCCTTGCCCTTGCGGCCGCGGCCGCTCGTGCTCTCGTCGTCGGCGCCGGAGGGCCGGGCCGTGGAGCCGGGGGCGGCGGAGTTCCGGGCACCGGGGTTCCGGGCGCCGGAGTCGCCGGTGGTGGTGTTCTGGCCCGGGGTCTCGCCGTGCTGCGGGTGGACGGTGATCCGGCAGGTGCCGTCCATGGCGATGGACAACGTGGCGGCGCGCGGGGCGAGTTCGGGGTCGTCGACGCGGATCCGGGCGGCAGTACCGCTGCCGATGTCGTACCGCCCGACCCCGAGCCGGTGCACCGCACCCGCCCCCGGACCGCCGACGACACGGAACTCCACGACCCCGGTCGGCTCGCCCATCACACACCCGGCGGGATCGTGCAGGCTGACGACGGCGCCCTCGCGCAGCGGCGAACCGGCAACGGTGGCGGCCGGATCGAGCGCGTATCCGTCGACGTAGGCGTGCGGAGCGTCGCCACCGGGGCCGCGCCGACCGCCGATCGGGATGACGCGGGCGCTGTCCCCGAGACCGATCTGACGCGCCAACTCCTGTGTGATGTCGCCGACGCTGGACTCCGGATCGGCGTCGAGCACCACATCGGCGGCGGCCCCGCCGATCGGATCGACGACGGTCAGGCTCAGGCGCACGTTCGTCCTCCTCGCTGGGCTGAGGCCGCCCCCCGGAACGCTTCAGGCAACGCAGTGACCTTAGCCGCCTCGTCTTTCACCCGTGTACCGGGATGTGCAGGAGTTCACGATCCGCTCGCACAACGCCCCTGGGATCACAACGGCCCCACCCGTAAGATCTTTGCTCACGCGGATGCGACGGCCGATGACCGATGGCCGACGGCCGGTGATCGATGGCCGAGGGCCGACAGCCGACGGCCGGGGCTCCGCGGGTACAGAGCCACGGGGGTAGGCCCTGCGGCGTACATAACGGGAGGGAGCCGTCATGGCCAAGGGCAAAGACGCAGATATCACATATGCCGAGATGGACAAGGAAGCCGGCAAGCTTCTGAAGGACATGCACCGGCTGCACGGCGAACTCGACAGCATCGACGACCGTATTCGCGCGCTCGTCGAGAACGGCTACACCACCCAGAAGGGCTCGGCCGCCTTCGAGGAGTCCTTCAAGGACTTCACCAAGGGCGCGAAGAAGGCCATGGAGGGACTCGAGGGCATGTCCGAGTTCCTGAAGAAGGCCAAGGAGGCCTACGAGCAGCTGGACGAGCAGCTGGCCAAGAGCGCCAAGAGCTCCTGACGCCGGTGGCCGTCGCGCTGTCCGGGTGAGCGGTGGGGCGCCTCGTGCGCCCCACCGCCCCCCGTACCGGCGGCCCTTGAGGAAGAAAGTCTGAACGGGTGGCAGACAGAACGCGGTACGACCTCGACCTGATCAAGGACTGCTCGGACTCGCTCTACCGGATGCACCGCGAGTTCAAGGACAACGGCAATCCCGCGGACGAGTACGGTGACGCACTCGGCAGCGGGAAACTCCGCGACATCTTCGACGACTTCTCCCAGACGTGGAAGAAGAACCGCAAGAAGCTGATGGAGGACATCGAGAACCTCGCCAAGTACACCGGGAACGCGGCCAAGGCGTACGAGGACATCGACCACGAGCTCGCGAACGCGCTCCGGGACGCCAAGAAGAACGGGAAGAAGGAGAAGTAAGTGACTGCCCGTCCGAAGGACTGGTCACCGTTGTACGACTCCGACCCGGTGCCCGGTGACCCGTACGAGGTGGCTCGACTCGGCAAGAAGCTGCGCGGCATGGCCGACGAGATCGACAAGCAGGCGCGCAACATCCGCGCTCTCGCGTCGGTCGACGGATGGGACAGCGACGCGGGCCGAGCCTTCCACGAGATAGCCGACGACACCGCGGGACGCCTGAAGAAGGCCTACGACCGGTACGACGAGGCGTCGAGCGCCCTCGGCACCAAGGTCGTCGAGGGCGACGGCGAGTCCGCGGAGTACGCCAGCGAACTGCACCGTGCTCAGAAGCTCGCGGACAAGGGGCTGGAGGAGTTCCGCGCGGCGGAGGTCGATCACAAGGCCGCTCTCAAGGCCCTGGAGCCGTTCGAGGGGACGGTCCCCTCCAAGGACGACCACACCGAACGGACCAAGCAGGGCAAGAACCGGGACGACGCCGCGCTCCTGATGGCGAAGGCACGCACCAAGATCGAGCGGGCCAAGGACATCCGGGACGACGCCGCCGACCGCGCCGCCAAGAAGATCAAGTACGTGATCCACCACGACGGCGTGCGAGATCCCGGCGGAATCATGAACTGGATCGCGGACAACGCCGACTGGATCTCCACCGCCGCCACGGTCGTGGCGGTCCTGGCGCTGGTGGCCGCGGTCGTCCTGACCGGCGGTCTCGCCGCGGTGCTGCTCGTCGGCCTGGCCTCCGCGCTGAGCGCCACCGCCCTGGCGGGCCGGCTGTACGACGTCTTCGCCCGGGGCGGCAAGTTCGACTGGCTGAAGATCACGTTCGACGTGCTGGGCATCATCCCGGGCCTCGGCGCCCTGAAGGGGCTCTCGGCCGCGGCCAAGGGCTCCCGTCTGCTGGTCGCCCGGCAGGCGGTGTGGGCCGGCTTCACCAACGGTTTCGCCGTGAAGAACTTCAACAAGGGTGTCGTCTGGGCATCCAAGTACCTGACCAGCAAGGGCATCACCAAGGTGCGGCTCCCCGCGGGTGGCTTCGACCCCGAGCTGGTCACCCGGTACATCAAGGGCGCCGCGCTGGGCAACGCGTACGTGCACAGCCTGATCAGGCTGCGGAACTACATCAACCCGGACGGTGAACCCAACCAGGTGAGCCCGCCGCCCGGGGAGGCCAGGCCCCGGCCCACGCCGGCCCCGACACCCAGCCCGTCGAACGAGACACGCACCCCGTCGCCGACACCGCAGCCGAGCCCGTCGTCGACGTCGTTCCACGGTGCGCTGGCGCCTGCGGGATGAGGTCGCGGTACAGGCCGCGGCCGGGTCATGGACCAGAAGGAAATGCGGCTGATGAGTGACTACCACGCCCTGGAATTCGGGAAGTTCGTCGACGACCAGGGGATGACGCACACCATGGTGCCCTCCGCGGCCATCGCCGCGGTGCCCGCGGCCAGGGCCGCGGCCGAGCGCCACGGGCGCGAGGTCCGCTTCGACTTCCTCGACGACCGCGCGGTGCACTGGATGCTGTATCAGCGGCGCGAGGAGACCTCGAAGGCCGGCGCCCAGGGGTGCCTCCTGGCCGTGCCGGTCTTCGTCCTCGGCTTCGGTGCCTGGCCGTTCTGGGACCTGGTCGCCTCGCAGAAGTCCCGGGAGTTCCAGATCGGCTTCGTCGTCGTGGACGCGCTGCTGCTCCTCGTCCTCGGCGGTTTGATCCTCCTGTGGCGACTGCGCGACCTGCGGGACGAGTCCCTGCGCAACACGCGCTGCCGGGCCCGCCTCTACCGGAAGATCGTCGGCATCGCCCGCAGCGGCGGCGCCGACATCCCGCGCCTCTACCCCTACTACGGGATGTACGCCACGTCCCGGAAGTTCTTCCCCGAGGCACCCGACCGCCCGATCCCCGCAAAGGACCAGACTCCGTGACGACCGAGCTCGAACTGTCGGAGTTCATCCCCACCCACCTCGCACCGCCCGCCCTGCACGCCGCGGACATCCATGTCCGCTGGGTGATGCCGGAGATCTTCCACGACATCCCCCTCCACGAGGAGGACGACGACAAGGCGGTGGCGCTGCTGGGGGAGCTCGCCGACAAGGTCCTGCCCGGAGCGCCGGAGGAGGAGAAGACCAAGTTCGCGGTCATGTGCGCGCTCGGCGTGGACGACCTGCTGGCGGCCGGTGCCGAGTTCGCCGGCATCTGCCTGACCGCGGTCGACGACACCCCCTGCACGGCCACGGTCTTCGTCAGCCTGGTGGACAGCCCGGACACCGAGCTCGAAGGGGTCCCGGCCGCGGTCAAGGCGATCGCGTCCGGTCTGCGCCGCGTCGAGGCCGGCGAGGTCGACCGGATCGACCTGCCCTGCGGTCCGGCGGTGTCGTGCATCGGCACGCGGGAGGCGAAGCTCACCGGCGAGCTCACCGAGACGGGGGAGGCGCTTCAGTTCCCCACCTCCTTCATACGGGTCTACGTCCCGCTGCCGAACGGCACCAGCGTCGTCATGGAGATGGGGACCCCGACGATGGCCGGCTGGGACGTCTTCTCCACCATGTTCGGCAACATCGTCAGCAGCGTCCGGCTGTTCCACTCGGACGGCACACCGCTCGTCACCACCGAGGCCGGAGCATGACCGCCACCGGCTCGCCGCCCTCGGACTACCGTCTGCTCGTTCCCCGGGACTGGTTCCGCATCGACCTGACGCGGGAGCGCTGGCGGGGACAGCTGAAGACCTTCGTGGACAAGGAGTTCGCCGGCAGCGGCAGCTCACCGCAGGTGGCTCGCGGCATCTGGGCCACCCTCCGCAACACCGCGGAGAACGGCCTCGCCCACGGTGCGCTGGAGTTCTACCTCCGTACGGAGTCCCCGGACGACGCGACGCCGCCGGCCTCACTGCTGATCTCGTGGCCGCCGGTGCCCCGCGGACTGGCCCCGACACCGGACGAGCTGGCCGATACGCTCGGCCGCCGCGCGGCACCGGGGACGGAGGTGGACGTCGTGGACCTGCCGCCCGGCCGGACGGTCCGGGTCCGCACGGAGACGAACCTGGACTTCCACCTCCACATGCCGGGCGGCGCGGGCTACCTCCACCTGGCCTTCTCCACCCCCCTGAGCGGGACACAGGGCCCGATGGGGAACCTCTGCGAGGCGATGGCTCACTCGGTGCGCTGGCTCTGAGCCTCCGGCTCGGACAAGAAGATTGCGGCGCAACGGGACTCCGCGCCCGACGGGATCCAGGCGGCCCGCGAAAAGATCCAGGAAGCCAGGTGCATTCGCGATGACGCCGCAAAGCGCGCTCGGAACTCAATCGATGCAGTGGTCGACCTACTGTGAAGGGCTCTGTCATGAGTACGACCGATGACGGCCGCCACGTCGACGACTACGTTTGCCGGCTCGATTTCCTCCCGGATGGGTGGACCCGGCGGCAGTGGGGGAACGGCCCGGTGCACGGTCGCGGCTGTGGCCCGAGCGCGTCGTCGGGCCTCGCGGGGCGCCGCGTCGGGGTGAGGGAGTCGGGCGGTACGACCACCCGGCCGGGTTGCCAGGTTGCCGGTCCGCCCGATGCTCACCTGTTCACGGACTGGATTTCCTGGACGGTGACGGCCTGGTCGGCGCCGAACGTGCCGGCGGGGAGGTCACCGCCGGTGCCGCCGCTGCCGGTCCAGGTGATCTCCCAGGTGACCGTGGCCTGGAGGCCGAAGGTGCCGTTGCCGGAGGAACGCAGGTATTTGAGGCCGCACGGCGGGGTGCGGTCGGCCTTGCCCTTGGCGTAGGGCTCACCGATCGATCCGTCGTCGTTGAGGGCGCACTCGCCGGAAGCGGGGTAGGTCTCGGCGTCGGCCGTGCCGGGCTCCAGCCTCAATGAGACCGGCCTGGCGGTCGTGGTCGCCTGGATGTTGAAGCCACCCGCGTTCAGCTGGGCGGTGACCGAGACCTCCTTGAACGTGGCCCGGTCGAGCCAGGCCCACGTGGGGAGGTTCACCTTGGTGGTCTCGGCCGGTGCGAGGGTCACCTCGGTCGCCGGGAGCTGGATCTGGTTGTAGGCGAGCTCCGCCAGGACCTGAGGCGTCACCGCGTTCCGGACGGGCGGCGCGTCACCGTTCTCCACCCAGAAGGGCGGCTCGTCGCAGAGCTGCGCCTCGGGCTCCATCCAGCGGTCCTCGTCCTGGACCGCGACCCAGAAGTTGCCCTCGTCCTTCTCGTCCAGGTTGTAGTTCTTGTACGTGCCGTCCTTGTACTCGTCCCGGAACATCCCGACGGACGTCTTCGCGTAGCTGTGCTGCCCCGGGGTGTTGACCGTCTCGGTGAACATGTCCTCGACGTACTTCGCGAACTCCTCGGCGGAGCGCGGCTCGTACCAGCACGCCGGCGGAGTCCAGTCACCCACCGGCGTGACCCCACGGGAGCCGCCTCCGCTGCCCTTGGTGCTCCCCGAGTACGTGATCTTGGAGACCAGGGCGGTGCCGGAGCGGCTGCCGCCCACGTCGATCTCCGACTCGGACTGGCCCGGGCCCTTGGCGTGCGCGGGCCCGGCGAAGGTGCCGAAAGCGAGCACGAGAGCACTCATTCCGGCGGCGCGGCGGGTCAGGACGCGCATGTCTTGTCCCCTCGCTTCGAGGCCATGTTGGTGGTCTGCCACACGCCCTTGCCGTTTTTCCTCAACTGCGTGCTGTACGTGACGTACGGGCTCTCGTCGGGCGGTGACTTGTCCACCTTGCCGGTCTTGCGGTCCTTGTTGTAGGCCTTGCTCTCGTCCGCGCAGTACACGACGGCGGCCGTGTCCTTGTCGGCGACCTTGATGTCCGGGTTGAAGTAGCGCGTCTGACCAGTGAAGCTGAGGTCCTCGTCGAGCCAGGCCTGGATCCACTTCTGCGCGCTGACGAGCGCGTTGCCCTGACGGTAGTAGGCAACGGCGGCCGAGTCGCTGTCGCCGCGGAGGATGGCGTCGTCGACCGCGTTGACGGTTTGGGCCACGTCGGCCAGGACGGCGTCCTCGGTGGGATCGCCCGTCTGCCAGTTCTCGAACTTGTTCTCCACGCCGTCCGGGAACCTGATCTCGGGCCGGTCGGCCGGACCCGAGGCGCTCCCGCTGGGCGACGGCGACTCCGAGGCGCCGGAACCGGCACCCGCGATCTTGTCGTTGGCGTCGCCGCCGCATGCCGTCAGCAAGAGCGCTGCGGACGCGGCAAGCGCGACAGCAACGGGCAAAGAGCTGCGCTGCACAGTGAACTCCCCGTGAGACAGAAAAACAGTCAAGAGCACCGAAGGTATCGGTGTGGTCGGGGAGTTCGCCAGGGCGAACGTGTCTCAACCAAGAGCCAAAGATGCGGGTTTCGCTGAAGATCGGGCAGTGCCGGGTCGGGCTATGCGGCACGTCACAGGAAGAGCGTCGCCGATGGACGTGCACGTTCCGCCACGTCGTCGGCAGGCGGCCGAGGCGCCGCACGCTTTCCGCCAGGGCGACACGACATCCGGTCGGAGTTCCGCAACTTGCCAGGCGCAACGTGCACAGGTGGGTCCGGTGTGTCCATGGCCGTGCGCAGCGATCAGCGGCACATCGCCTTGAACCCGCGGCGCGGCGAGTCAGGACGCGCAGGTCTTGTCCCCTCTCTTCGACGTCACGTGGGTGGTCTGCCATGCGACGGTCAACCCGATTCAAGCCGTCAACCGACAGGGCTTGCCCGATATCGCGTGAGCGATTCGTGCAGGCCCCATGGGTGCCCTGTGACGGTGGCTTCGATTCGCTCGCGCACAGGGAGGTGTCCCCCTTGGGCCCCAAGGGCAACGGGGCCGGAAGTGGCTCCAGTTGCAGGTGGATAACGGCGCGTCGGAGTGGGTTCGGCGTGCAGGGTGCGCCTTGAGGGGCTTATGTGCGGCTGATACGGTGCGAGCGCTTGACGCTCACCCCGGTGCCGGTTATTCGTCCCGGCCCGCCCCGTACAGCGAGGGACGGGTGAAGTGTCCGAATCTGCACAGTATTTGACAGGCACTTTCTTGGGTGTACGGGGAGCGGTTGCGTGAAGATCCAGGAGCGTACGGGGGCGGGCGCGGGGCGGTCCGCGGTTCCGGCTCAACCGTCGGTCGGTGACCGGCTTCCCACACCTCCTCGCGAGCGCAAACCCGCGCTGGCCGCCCTCGCGGTACTGCTCATCCTGGTCGGAGCCCTCGGCGCGACGATGCTGGTGCTCCAGGCCGGCGACCGGATCGAGGTCATCAAGGTGACCGCGGAGATCCAGGCCGGTGAGTCGATATCCAGCGGCAACACCACCTCCGTGCTGGTCGCCAAGGACGACTCCATCAACTATGTGAAGTGGGAGCAGCGGGACGCCCTCAAGGAGTTCAAGGCGAAGTCCACCATCTACGAGGGGACCGTCGTCATCGGTGACATGTTCACCAAGGGCACCGGCCTTCCCGCCGGCAAGGCGTCCGTCGGTGTCGCCCTCAAGGAGGGGCAGTACCCGAAGGACCTCGAGGCCGGTGACACCGTCGTCGCCTACCGCGTCGGTACGGCCGGTTCGGGATCCGACAGCGAGGACAGCGGCACCGGCGCCGGTTCCTCCTCCGGCGCGGTCCTCGTCGACGACGCGCGCGTGAACACGATGAACGAGGAGAGCGGCGACTCCGCCGTGAGCACCGGCACGCTCTCGCTCACGCTCCTCGTCGACCAGGCCGACGCCGCCGCCCTCACCCAGGCCGCGTCCGCGGGTGAAGTCGCCATCGTGCGCGTCCCCGGCAACTAGAAGGCGGCCCCACACCCCATGGCGCTCATCGCTCTCGCCGCCGACAAGGGTTCCCCCGGCGTCACCACCACGGCCGTCGCCCTCGCGGCGGTATGGCCCCGCCGCGTGCTGCTCGCCGAGACCGACCCGGCGGGCGGCGACCTGGTCTACCGTTCCGCCGCCGCGCACGGCGGACCGCTCAACCCCAACGCCGGCATGCTGTCCATCGCCGCGACGGCCAGAAGGGGCCTCGTCCCGGACCAACTCTGGGACCACGTCCAGCCGTTGAGCGGCGGGCTCGAAGTCCTCGTCGGCCTCGGCATCGCCGAGCAGGCGGCCGGTCTCGCCGGATTGTGGCCCACGCTCGGCCGGGCCTTCGCCTCCCTCGCCGACTCCCCGCACGCCCCCGCCGACGTCATCGCGGACTGCGGCCGGATCAGCGGGGACACCCCGGCCGTCGAGCTGTTCCCGCACGCGGCCCTCGTGCTGCTCATATCCCGTACCGAGCCGGAGGCCATCGCCCGCGTCCGGGACCGTGCCGCGGCCCTGTCCGCGAAGCTGCACGGCGGCCCGCGCGGTGCCGCGAGCCTCGCGACGCCGATGATCGGCGTCGTACTGATCGCCGACCCGAACAACGGCGGCAAGCTCGCCGGGCAGGTCAACGACATGCTGGTGCACGCGCAGACCGGCGCACGCGTGGTCGGCACCATCGCCGACGACCCGTCCGGCGCCGAGCAGCTGGCGGGGCGCAAGCGCGGGCGGCTGGACAAGTCGCTGCTCATCCGCTCGGCCCGCAAGGTCACCGCGGATCTGTACCAGCAGTACGGCGCCGCCTGGTCGGTGCCCGGTCAGGCCCCGCAGGGAGCCGGCCGATGACCGCTGTCGACCACCAGCTGGTCAAGCGGTTCCGGCAGGACGCCGGCGACCGTATCGCCGAGCAGCGCCGGCTCGACCAGGTCAACGGCGTCTCGCCGATGTCCGGCGAGGACGAGCGGCACTACGCCCGCGCGGTCATAGCCCAGATCCTGGAGGAGTACGCCCGCAGCGAGATCAACGCGGGCCGTACGCCGCTGGACGCCGAGACGGAGGAGCAGTACGCGGCCGCGGTGCACGCCGCCCTGTTCGGGGTCGGCCGCCTCCAGCCGCTGCTGGACGACCAGCAGGTCGAGAACATCGACATCAACGGCTGCGACCAGGTCTTCGTCGGGTACGCCGACGGCCGTGAGGTCAAGGGCGACCCGGTCGCCGAGACGGACGAGGAGCTCATCGAGCTGATCCAGGTCCTCGGCGCGTACAGCGGTCTGTCCTCCCGGCCCTTCGACTCCGCCAATCCGCAGCTCGACCTCCGGCTGCCGGACGGTTCGCGTCTGTCGGCTGTCATGGACGTGGCGCGGCGCCCGGCGCTGTCCATCCGTCGTGCCCGGATGGGCAAGGTGTTCATCTCCGACCTGGTCGGCAACGGCACCCTGACGCCCGAGATCGGGCACTTCGTGGCCTGCGCGGTCCGCGCCCGCAAGAACATCATGATCGCGGGGGCGACGAACGCCGGCAAGACGACGCTGCTGCGGGCCCTGGCGAACGAGATCCCGCCGCACGAGCGGCTCATCACGGTGGAGCGGGCGCTGGAGCTCGGCCTCGACACCTTCCCGGAGCTCCACCCGAACGTCGTCGCGTTCGAGGAGCGGCTGCCCAACTCCGAAGGGCAGGGCGCCATCTCCATGGCCGAGCTGGTGCGCCGCTCGCTCCGAATGAACCCCTCGCGGGTCATCGTCGGTGAGGTGCTCGGCGACGAGATCGTCACGATGCTGAACGCGATGTCGCAGGGCAACGACGGTTCGCTGTCCACGATCCACGCCAACAGCTCCAGCGAGGTCTTCAACCGTATTTCCACCTACGCGTTGCAGGCGTCCGAGCGGCTGCCCATCGAGGCCAGCCAGATGCTGATCGCCGGCGCGGTGAACTTCGTCGTGTTCATCCAGCGGCGCAACGACTTCCAGAGCGGCGGACGCCTCCAGCGCACGGTCACCTCCATCCGCGAGGTCAACGGCGTCGACGGCCGGGTGCTGTCCAGCGAGGTGTTCGCCGAGATGCCCGACGGGCGGGTGGCGGCGCACGCGCCCATCGCCTGTGTGGACGACCTGATCGCGCACGGCTACCGGCCGACCGGAACGTGGGGGTGACGGGGTGACCATGAACCATCTCGCGGCGCTCGGCCAACTCGGCTCGATGGGCGGGCTGTTCTCCACCACCGTCCTCTACTCGATCGCCAGTGGGGTCGCCGTCGGCGGCGGTATCGCGCTGTTCGTCGTCGCCGTACGCGGACTGCCCGCGAAGCCGGAGCACGAGAAGCAGAAGGCGAGCGAGCGGGCGGACGAGCTGATCCGGTTCGCCGGGCGGCGCGGCTCGCTGGCCGCCCTGGTCGGACTGGCCGTCCTGCTGCTGACCCGCTGGGCGGTCGCCGGCATCGCCGCCGGTGTCCTCGTCTTCTTCTGGGACCGCCTGTTCGGTGGTGCCGCGGAGGAGCGGGCCGCGATGCGGCGGGTGGAGGCCCTCGCCTCCTGGACGGAGTCGCTGCGCGACACGATCGCGGGCGCCGTCGGCCTGGAACAGGCCATTCCGGCCTCCGCCCGCGCCGCCGCCCCGGTGCTGCGCCCCCACCTGGACGCCCTGGTGGACCGGCTGCGCTCCCGCACCCCGCTGCCGGACGCGCTCCAGATCCTGGCGGACGAGATCGACGACGCCTCGGCGGACATCATCGTCGCGGCACTCATCCTGAACGCCCGGCTCCGCGGCCCCGGTCTGCGGCAGGTGCTCGGCGCGCTCGCCAAGTCGGCCCGCGAGGAGGTCGACATGCGGCAGCGCGTGATGGCCCAGCGGGCCTCCACCCGCCGCTCGGTGCAGATCGTCGTCGGCGTCTCCGTCGCCTTCGTGCTCGGCCTGTCCGTCTTCAACCGGGAGTTCGTCGAGCCGTACGGGACCGCGGTGGGACAGCTCGTCCTCGCCTGTGTGTGCGGGCTGTTCGCGCTGGGCTTCTGGTGGCTGCGCAAGCTGTCGACGATCGAGACGCCCGAGCGCTTCCTGGTGCGGGGCGAGTCGTCGGTGCGGTTCGTACGGCCCCGGACGCCGGACATGACCGGCGCTCCGGCGCAGACTCTTCCGTCGGACGAGGGGGTACGACGGTGAACCTGACATTCCCGATCGTGGTCGGCGCGGTTCTGGGCCTGGGCGTCTACGCCCTGGTCCGCGCGCTGATGCCGACCCGGCGGAGCGCGGTCTCGCAGGTCGCGCGGATCGACGCGATGCGGGCCCGCGGGACGGCGTACGAGTCGGCGCGCTCGGCCCGGGAGCCCGGCGGCCGGTTCGGTTCGCTGCGGGCCGAGGTCGGCGCGCGGGTCGCCGAGCTGTACCAGCAGCAGGGCTGGGAGCAGCGCTCGCTGCGCGCCGACCTCGCCGTGCTGGACCGCAGCTGGGAGAAGTTCCTGGCGACCAAGGCGCTGCTGGCCGCCGCCGGGCTGTTCTTCGGCCCGTTCCTGTTCGCGGTGGTCTGGACGATGGGCTTCGGCAGCAGCCCGGTCATCCCGGTGTGGCTGGCGCTGCTCTGCGCGATCGTCTTCTTCTTCCTGCCCGACCTGGAGGTACGGCGGGACGCGGCGGACAAGCGCCGGGACCTGCGCCGGGTGATCGGCGCCTATCTGGACCTGGTGTCGATGAGCCTGGCCGGCGGCCGCGGTCTGCCCGAGGCGCTGATGGCGGCGGCCGAGGTGTCGGACGGCTGGGCGTCGCAGCGGATCCGCAACGCGCTCGCCGACGCCCGTATCACCGGCATCAGCCAGTGGCAGGCGCTCGGGCAGCTCGGTGAGGAGATCGGCGTCGAGGAGCTGAAGGACCTGTCGGCGTCGCTGGCCCTGGTCGCCGACGACGGTGCCAAGGTCCGCGAGTCGCTGGCCTCCCGGGCCGAGACGATGCGGCACCGCGAACTGGCCGAGATCGAGGGCAGCGCGGGCGAGAAGTCGCAGTCGATGCTCGTGGCCCAGCTGCTGCTGTGTGCCGGCTTCCTGGTGTTCCTGATCTTCCCGGCGGCGATGCGCGTGTTCCAGGTCTGACGTCACAGGTCCGAAGCCCGGACACCAGCCACCACTTCGTATTGCGAGAGGACAACTCACCATGAACGGACGGAACGTCAGCACCGGGATCCCGGCCGTGGACTTCCTGGTCACCTTCCTGCGGGCCCGCGTCGAGCGCGCCCGCTCCGGCGAGCTGGACCGCGGCGCGTCCGCGGTCGAGTGGGTCATCATCTCCGCGGTCGTCGTCGCGATCGTCGGCGTGGTGGCCGCGATCATCAACGCCGCGCTGAGCGAGGGCGCCAACAAGGTCGGCGACTGCATCAAGGGCGCGGACGCCGGCAAGACCTGCTGAGCCTGACGTACGACGGGGTGGACGGGGTTGCTGGTGCGCGTAGGCAGATGGGTGCGCCGCAGGGTGGGGACCGCACGTGAGGCGGCGGCCGCCCGCGGCGACTCCGGCATGACCGCGATCGAGTTCGTGCTGCTCACCCCGGTCCTGTTCTTCATGATCTTCGCGACGGTCCAGTTCGCGCTGTACTTCTTCGCCGACCATGTCGCCCAGGCGGCGGCCCAGGCCGGGGCCCGCACGGCACGCGCCACGGCGGACGAACAGCCCGGCGGCTGGCGCGGTGAGGCACGGGACGTCGTCGACAGCTACATCGCACAGCTCGGCCCGCAACTGGTCCTGTCGCCCGATGTGACCATGCTCCAGCCGGAGGCGAACACGGTGGGTGTGGAGATCACGGCCCGGGTTCCGGCGGTGTTCCCGGGGCTGGATCTGACGGTCCACGCGCAGTCGGTGGGACCGGTGGAGAGGTTCGTGCCGGAGGAGGGCAACTGACCATGGCCCGTGCCCTGGCACGTCTCCGTTCCGGTGCCCGGTCCCGGATGCGCGACCGCGAGGACCGGGGTCTGTCGACGGTCGAGGTGGTGATCCTCGCCCCGGTGATGATCCTGTTCATCCTCGTCCTGGTCGCCTTCGGGCAGCTGGTCGACGGGCGGGGCGCGATCGACGGCGCGGCCCGGGACGCGGCCCGCGCGGGCTCCATCCAGAAGGACCACGCGACGGCGATGGCCGAAGCCCGCAAGGCGGCGGAGGCGAACCTGGCGGACATCTGCGCGGGCCCCGTGTCGGTCCGGCAGACCAGTGCCGGTTTCGCGCCCGACACCATCTTCACGGTCGAGGTGAGCTGCGAGGTGCGCGGGCTGGCGATGCTGGGCCTGGACATCCCCACGACGCTGTCGGCCAGCTTCAGCTCGCCGCTGGACCCGTTCCGGAGGTCGGCGTGAAGGACGTCGTACGCGCCTGGTGGGCCTGCCGCCGGGCGGCCCTGAGCGACCGCGGCTCCGGTGCCGGCGCGGTCATCATCTTCGCCCTGGTCTTCCTGTCGCTGTCCGCGTTCGTCATCGACGGCGGCCTGTCCATCTCCAAGCGGGAGCGGGCGGCCGACATCGCGGAGCAGGCCGCCCGGTACGCGGCCCAGGACATCGACCTCGAAGCCCTCTACGACGACGAGGGCGGCCCGGCGCCGATCAACTACGAGAACTGCGACGCCCGGGTGAAGAACTTCGCCCGCGAGATGGACATGACCGGCGCCGACATCGCGGCGAGCCACTGTGTGGCGGCCGACGGCGATCAGGTGGAGGTCGAGATCCAGCTGACGTACTCGCCGGTGTTCACCGGGATGTTCTACGGCGGTGACGTGACCGTCCGCGGACAGGCGGTGGCGGAGAACCAGGTCGGCTGACCCGGCCGCCGGGCGGTGTCAGGTGCCGCCGCCCTTCTTCTCCTCCGTCCGCACTCCCTCGCGGGCCTGTTTGGCGAGGTCCACGTCGAGTTTGCGGAACTCATGGACGACGGCGTCGGACATCTCGGCGAGGGCGTCGAGCTGCTGCGTGATGTCCTCCCGCCCGTCCTCCCAGTTCGACTCGAAGTCGTCGAGGGCGTTGTTGACGCTGCCGTGCGCGATGTCGTCGCGGTAGCTCTCGAAGAGCCTCTTGGTGTGATCGAGCCGCGTCTTGATGGAGCGCAGCCGGCCGCCGTAGCCCTCCAGCTCGCTGAGCGGGAGCGCGAGGTCGCTCTTGCCTTTGCCCATGTCCGGGTCCCCCTGGAAGTCAGATGAAGCGGAACGTGCTCGTCACGGCGTCGAAGATGTCGTGGAACGCGTCGGCCAGGTCCAGTACGGGACTGGCTCCGGAGACGAGGACGACCTGGTCGGTGGCACCGGGGACGGGGATGTACGTCTGGGTCAGCACCATGCGCACGGTGCGTGTGTCGCCCCGCGCGACGGGGATGTCCTCGACGCCGAAGGTGCGGGCGGCCGGGCCGACGTCGGGGAGGTCGAGCGTGTCGACCTTCCGCCATGCGTCGCCCTCCCGGCGGGGTGTGATCGTCCGGAGGCTGTCCGCGATGGCCCGGGGGTCGGTGGAGAGGGCGGCGCCCTGCCGGTTGCGGGTACCGAGGACGGAGACGGTGACGGTCGCGGACAGGGGTACGCCGTCGAAGTTCTCGGCCATGCAGGCGAGGTGGACGGCGCCGGAGTCGTGGGCCTCCTTGGCCATCCTGCGGAGCATGGCGGTCAGGTCGGAGCGGTAGGGGGCGAGTTCGGGGACGTCCCGCACGCGACCGTCGACGATGTCCCGGACGGCGGAGTCCCGGGTTTCCGGGCGGATATCGAACTCCCACCAGGATTCCGGTACCGCCAGTGAGAAACTGTGCAACAAGGCCGTAAACTCCGTCTGGCTAGTTCATTTTGATGCCGAGGTCCTCTGATGCGATTTCGATCAGTCTGCGCTCGGGTACTTCAGGGGCCACATGATTCAGCGCACGGACGTGCGCGAGGAAATCGGCAGGCAGGGCCACGTGATACTTGGTGACATAATGGGCGAGATCTTCTCGCCAGATCCATTCCCCGTCCGTGTACAGCGAACCGGCACCTGTCAGAGTGGGGCCCTCGGGATTCAGGACATCGGGCTCGGCGCCCATCTCGCTCCAGATTCCCGTGCCCTTTCTCAGATATGCCACGATGCTGTCCTCATCGGGTTCGCGCGGTGCGCCGACGGCATCCCGGATCGAGCCGTCGACCGGTAGCCCCCATCCCGGAGAAAGCTCGGAGAAGAACCCCGCCGGACGAATCATCGACACTCCTTCAGTGGGCCGTTTCAGACCATGGGCAGGAAGGTGAGCCAGACGCCACCGTCCTTGATGTGGGGCGTGAAGGGGCCTTCTCCGAAGCTGGGGACACCCACCGCGTCGGTCGGCGCCTTGACCGGTACTCCCAGAGAGTTGGCCATCTCCTGGATCACGTGAGGCTGAGCGGCCCCTGAATGACAGGTAAGCATTCTGATGGGCTCGCCGTTGTATCCCGGAATCCGGTTTATTGTATCAAGGACATGGTTGGGATTGATGTCGTGGCCACCCGCCCTCGCGCCTGCACGGTTGGCCTCGCCGGCGACCATTCGACCGTCTCTCGTGCCGTGAATGATGACGTCCTGATATCCGGGCAGCCGCTGCGCGACATCGAAGTTCCTGAGGGTCGCAGGGTCGTAGCCGATCGCCGTGGCGCCGTCCTTGTGATAGATCGGAATGTCCGAGGGGAGTGCGTCATCGAAGGCTCTGCCGGGCGGTCCGACACGCAGCGAGTCGGCTTTCCACCAGCCGCTCTTCCCCATCATGCTGAAAGTGGAGAAACGGACGTTCTGCAGGGACCGGACACTGTTCGCCATGTTCTTCAGGCCGCCGCCGATCCCGCCCATGAATCCGGCGCCGAGGGCCTTGAGGCCGCCCGCTTTCCACAGCATTCCCAGTTTGGCGAGGCTCGTGATCCCCTTGGTCGCGGGTATGCAGTCGAGCGCCGCCCAGAGGAGATCTCCCCAACCCGCCTGGCCCTTCAGCACTTTTCGTATCGTGTCGGCGAGGACGACCAGCGCCGCCGCGAAGACGAGCCAGCCCAGCGGGCCGCCGACGATCAGCACGATGATGCCGACGATGGTCACGACCCATTTGCAGACCATGACGATCTCGTCCCAGTGGTCGGTGACCCAGTCGCCCACCTCCTCCCACCAGTGCCGGTTGGGGATGCCGGCGTCGGAGGCCTCCTGGAGCTTCGTGACCGTGCGGCGGGCCGCCTCCTCGCGCACGGACCTTGCCTGCGCGGCGAGTTTCCTGGCCGCCTCCAAGGCGTTCTGCGCGCTCTCGACGTTCCTCTGGGCCGCCGCCCGGCGGGCCTCGGCGTGCTGGGCGTTGCGGGTGGCGCGGCGGACCTCGGCCTCGTCCGGTACGGGGACGCCCTTGCCACCGTTCCTCGCCGGATCATAGGAGTCGGCCTTCTCCGTCGCCGTCCGCACCCCGTCAGCGGCTGCCGACAGCGCGGACTGCGCGGTGGTCAGTTCCTCACGCGCTTTCCGGCCGTCGCGCAGGGCCCGGTCCGCCTTCTCCTGTGCGTCCTGGAGGTCCGGCCAGAACGAGGCGAGAGCGTCGCCCGCGAGGTCGTAGGACTTCTTCAGCTTCCGCAGCTTCTTGGGCGCGTCCGCGAACTCCTCGGCGAACACGGCGGCCGTCTTGCCGGCCCAGGAGAGGATCTCGTCCTCCTTCGCCAGCCCTTTGAGATCGCGCAGCGCGTCGGCCACGTCGTCGGCGAAGTCGTGCAGAACCCCGGCGAGTCTGCGGACACGCTGCGGATCACCGGGGGTCGGATCCCTGTCCAGGTCGAGCACATGCCAGTCCGTCGGCCTGTGGGACACGCGGTACCCCCGTACGTACGTTCCTATCGAGCGTCGGCCTTGAGGCTACCGAGGAACGCGGTGAAGGTTTCGGTGGGGAAGGTGAGGGTGCCGTGGGTGGGGCGTTTGGAGTCGCGGACGGCTGTGCGGGTGGGGAGTTGGGCGACTTCGACGCAGTTGTTTCCGTCTCCACCACCGGAATAGGAGGACGTTCGCCATATGGCGGGGGTGGTTGTCATGGTGCGCCTCACAGCTCCCTGGTCAAGCGGTGGATGAAGTCACGCGACGGCTTTGCATCGAGTGACGCAGCCTCCACCTTACGGAAAAGCGTTCGAAACGCACCGAGTTGCGCCTCGGAGTCGATGAGGGCCGTGCCGTGGGGCGCGTCCCGGACGGCGGTGTCCAGCTTCGGTACTCCGCCGCCCGCGTACATCAGGGCGCACCAGGCTCCGGCGAAGTCGTCGAGGTGGAAGGGGATCACGCGCACGGTGATGTGGTCGGCCTCGGAAAGTTCCAGGATGTGCGTGAGCTGATCGTGTGCTGCGGCCCGGCCGCCGACGCGGATACGCAGTGCGGCCTCGTGGATCACCGCTTCGTACGGGATCGGGGCGGGGCCCTGGATTGCGGACTTCCGACGCAGCCGATGCTGGACGCGTAGTTCGAGGTCCGGGTGCGGGAGTTCGGGCACGCGGTACGAGAAGACGCCGCGAGCGTACTGCTCGGTCTGGAGCAGGCCGGGGATGTTCAGCATCTCGACGTCGAGGCGGTGCGTGGCGTGGTGCTCCAGCTCGGCGATGTCCAGGAACGGTGTCGGCAGTTGGCCTCGGTACTCCTCCCACCATCCACGGGTTCGATCCGTCGCCATGACCGCCAGGGCGGTGATCAAATCGGGATCGGTGCACGCATAGTGGGCGGCGAGTTGCCGCACGCGTGCCTCGCTCACGCCCGCGAAACCAGACTCGATCTGACTCATCTGGGCCGAGTCCGTACCGAGCAGGGTGGCTGCCTCCCGTGCCTTGAGCCCGGCGGCCTCGCGCAGTTTGCGCAGTTCGGCGCCCAGACGAACTTGGCGAGCGGTGGGCTGCTGCCTGCGCGTCATCGCGTCCTCCTCACCCCAACTGCCATTGCGGCAGCTACTCGTTCGGGCGGCAGACTATTCCAATGCGTTGCGGCGGCACAATTTTGTGCCCTACCGTCGGTGACGCGACGCACACGCTGCGATACGCCGGGATTCCGGAAGCGCACCACTCCGTCCTGCCACGACGGCTGCGGCACTGCCACCGCCCGCCCATTCCCCCTGCCTCGTGAGGAGTTCACCCATGTCCGAGTGCGACATCGACACCGCCCCCTGGGAGTACACCCTCCACATCCCGCACGACCCCCGATCCGTCACCGTCTGCCGCCGGACCCTTCGGGTGATCCTCACCATGCACGGCCTGATCCGGCTCTGCGACACCGCCGAGTTGCTCGCCACGGAACTGGTCGCCAATGCCGTGCTCCATACGAAAGGACCCGCGGCCCTGCGGGTGGGCTGGGCGGCGGGGGTGTTACGGATCGGCGCGTGGGACGCGGACCCCGCGCCGCCGGACCCGCCGGCGTCGCTGGACGCGCTGACCGACGCCGAGGGGGGACGCGGTCTGGGCCTTGTCCGCGCCTGCGCCGACCTATGGGGCTGGCAGCCGTCGGCCAGGGAGGGCAATCGCGGCAAGTACGTGTGGTGCGACCTGGCCGCGGCGTAGCGCGTTGATCACGCCGTCGCACGCAGGGGGAACGCCGTGAAGATCCTGCGAAGGCCCCGCATCGGCGTCGTAGCGGGTCGGGCGGCAGGTCCGGCTTAGCGGGCACAGGGTGGGAAATCGGGTGCGGGCGTGGGGGTCTTGGGGGATTTCGGCCTTCTGCGGTGTCAGTCGTTGTCCATAAGATCTCATTGGCTCTCATGGGATCTGATGAGGTTCTACGGATCTCTGTAGGCTCACCGGACTCCGTACCCGGCTCCCCGCTCACACGACCTCAGGACACCCGCCATGCCGCGACGCCGTACTCCAAGCTCGACGGGAAGCTCATCGGCGAACCCGCCGGGTCCGAGGAACCGGACCCCGCAGCCCGTGCGGGTGCGGCGGCGTACGTTCGGGGACGTCGTGAAGGCGTTCCTCGCCCTGGTCGCCCTCGTCGGACTCCTCGTCGGTGTGCCGTTCGCGCTCGCGTCACAGGTCGGGTGGCCGCTGCCGAGCGAGGCGCCGAGCCTGGCCTGGCTGGAGCAGGAGATCACCGTCGGGACCTTCCTCGACATCCTCGCCTTCGTCGTCTGGCTGGCCTGGGCCCAGTTCACCGCCTGCGTGCTCGTCGAGGTGAAGGCCGCGCTGTCCGGCGTCGGCGTCCCGGGCCGGGTGCCCGGCGCAGGGCCGAGCCAGCTGCTGGCCCGGCAACTCGTCGCCGCGCTGCTGCTCGTCGGCGCCACCGCGGCCAGTTTCACCCCGGGCCTGTCCCAGCTCGGGCAGAGCCTGGAGGGGAACCGGTCGGGCACCGTCGCCGCCGCCCAGCAGACGCCGGGGCTGTTCGCCCAGCAGCAGGAGCAGGCGGCGCACACCGCCGCCGCCCTCGCCGAGCAGGCGTCGAACGTCGCCGCGCAGGCCGACGACGGCAGCGCGGCCGAGCGGGGCGACACGAAGTACTACCGGATCCAGCCGCCCGAGGGGCGCCACCACGACTCCCTCTGGGAGGTCGCCGAACGGCACCTGGGCGACGGACGCCGGTACAAGGAGATCTTCGAGCTCAACAAGGACCGTGTGCAGCCCGACGGTTCGCGGCTGTCCGAGGCCAGCCTGATCCGGCCCGGCTGGATCATGGAGATGCCCGGCGACGCGGTCGGCGGCGAACTGGTCGAGCTGCCCGACGAGGCGCCGGACGTCTCGCCCGACGTGCAGCAGCAGATCAACGAGTACGCCGGGACCGGGGACCGGGCGCAGGGCGGCGGACAGCAGGGCGGCGGACAGCAGGACGCCGGTTCCTCCCACGTGTCCGTGCCCGAGCAGCCGCCCGCCGCCGACCGGCCCGCGACGCACCAGGAGCGGCCCGAGCAGCACGCCGCCGCCCCGGCCGCCGAGTCCGGCCGTCCCTTCGGTCTGCCCGAGGCCCTCCTCGGCGCCCCCCTCCTCGCCGCCGGCCTCCTCGGCGCCCTCGGGCACCGGCGCCGGCAGGCCCTGTGGCAGTCCGCGATCGGAGCCGTCGGCGGCCGGCGCGGCATGGAACCGCCCACGCCGACCGGTGACGCCCTGGACGTGCAGGACGCGCTGCTCGTGGGCGCCGACCCCGAGGGCGTACGCCTGCTGGACCTGTCGCTGCGCGGGCTCGCCGCGTCGCTGGCCGCCGAGTCCAGGCCGCTGCCGACCGTGTACGCGGCCTGGCTGAGCAACGGCGACCTGCACCTCCAGCTCGCGCAGCCGGCCGGCAAGCCGCCGGCGCCCTGGCAGCTCGGGCAGGACCAGACGTTCTGGCTGCTGGCCAGGAGCGACACCGAGCGGTACGAGGACGTCGACACGGCCGCCCCCTACCCCGGCCTCGTCAGCCTCGGCACCATGGACGACTCCCGTCTGCTGCTCAACCTGGAGGCCGTGCCCGGCATCGTCTCCCTGAGCGGCCGCGAGGCCGACCGGGCCGCCGTCTTCGCGTCGGTCGCGGCCGAACTGGCCACCAACGGCTGGTCGGACCGCATGACGATCACCCTCGTCGGCTTCGGCGAGGACCTGACGCCGCTCGCGCCCAACCGGCTCCGCCACCTCGACGGCATCGACGACCTGATCGAGGCGATGGAGGCCGAGACCCGGCAGCGGCGCGGCGCGCTGGGCGCCGCCGGACACGACAGTGTCCTCACCGGCCGCACGGGCCCCGCCCAGCACACCCGCTGGGCCCCGCACCTGGTGCTGCTCGCCACCGAACCGTCCGCCGACGAAGCGGTCCGGCTCGCCGAACTCGCCGCCGACGCCGGCCGTCTCGGCATCGGCTACCTGGTCGGCACCGACAGCGCCGAACTGCCCGGCGCCGCCTGGGAGATGGAGATCACCGCGGCCGGCAAGCTGGTCGCCCCGCTCCTCGGTCTCGAACTCGACGCGCAGTCGCTGCCGCCGGCGCAGCAGCGCGCCGTCGTCGAGCTGTTCGTCGACGCCGACCCCGAGCGCGGTCCCGACGGGCCGGGCACCGCCCCGCCGTTCCTCGTCGACGTCAGCGAGCAGGGCCGGCCCGCGGTGTACGCGCGGCTGGTGGGGTCGTACGAGATCATCGGCCTGGAGACCCCGGACGGCGAGCGCAGCGCCCTGCTGCACGAGGCGCTCGCGCTGCTGCTGCTGCACCGGGAGGGCGTGCACCCCCGGGTGCTGGCCTCCGCGCTGTGGCCGCGCGGCGTCACCGACGACGTGCGGGAAGCGCTGCTGGAGCGGTTGCGCGACTGGCTCGGCGCCGACCCGGACGGCAGCTCCCGGCTGCGCACCGACGCCACCGGGCGGCTCACGCTCGCCAAGTCGGTCGTCTCCGACCTGGACGTCCTGCGCTCGCTCTACCACGAGGCCACGCAGGGCAAGGGCGTCGACAACCGCGCCGTACGCGGGCGGCTGCTGACGGACGCGCTGGTGCTGGTGCGCGGCCCGCTGCTGGCCGACCGGCCCGAGGACCGCTACCGCTGGCTCACCCACGAGATCATCGACGCCCAACTCCCGCTGCTGGTGGCGGACATCGGGCTCGCGCTGTCCGCGTTCCACCTGGAGAAGGACCGCGCGGAAAAGGCCATCGAAGCGCTCGACGCTTCGCTGCGCACGGCCCCCGCCGACGAGCGGCTGTGGCACGAGCTGCTGCGCGCCACGCACAGCACCGATGACACCGCCCGGCTCCGGGCGCTCGCCGCGGACCTGCTCGACCGCAGTGGCGCCCGCGGACTGCCGCCGCGCACCGAGGCCCTGCTCGACGAGCTGCTGCCGGCCTGGCGCGACGGCGTGGCCGCGGCGGGATGAGCGCGGCGCTGCTGATCACGGCCGCCGCGCTCTGGGGTGCCGCGGCGGGCGCGCTGCTGCCGCGGGCCGCGTACCGCCTGTCCGTGCCGTCCGAGGAGGACTGGCGGGAGCGATGCCCCGGCGGGCACCCGATCCGCGGCTGGCTCGGGCGGGCCCGGTGCGCGCGGTGCCCGGCCGACACCGCGTCGTACGGCCCCGGCGGTGCGCTCCTCGGCAGCGCGCTCCTCGCGGCGGTGACCGCCGTGCTGTGCGGCGCCCTCGCCGCCGTCACCGGCGCCCGGCCCGAACTCGGCGTGTGGCTGGCGGCCGTGCCGGTCGGGGTGCTGCTCGCGGTCGTCGACCTGAGGGTGCGCCGGCTGCCCGACGTGCTCACCCTGCCGCTCGGGGCGGCCGTCGTGCTGCTGCTGGGCGTGGCCGCGCTGTTGCCGGGGCACGCGGGCGACTGGCCGACCGCCCTGCTCGCCGCCCTCGCGCTGGGCACCGGCTACTTCGTGCTGTTCCTCGTCAACCCGGCCGGCATGGGCTTCGGCGATGTGAAGCTGGCGCTCGCCGCGGGCGCCGCCCTCGGCTGGTACGGCTGGTCCGGCGTGCTGTTCGGCACCTTCGCCGGGTTCCTGCTGGGCGCGCTGTACGGCGGCGCCCTCGTCGTCGTGCGGAAGGCCGGGCGCAAGACGGCGATTCCGTTCGGGCCGTTCCTGCTCGCCGGGGCCTGGGCCGGGCTGCTCGTCGGCGCGGCCTGACCGCGGCGGCGCGGATCGGCTGGCGTAGGCTGGCTCAGTCCGTCCACAACCCTTGACGAAAGGGACGCTCCGGTGACCGAGAAGGCCGACCTCCAGTCCGTTCTCGACCGTGCCGCCGCGGGTGGGCGGATCTCCCCCGAGGAAGCGCTCGACCTCTACCGTGACGCGCCCCTGCACGCGCTGGGTTCCGCCGCCGACGCCGCCCGCCGGCTCCGGTACGCCGGTGTGGAGCACATCGCGACGTACATCATCGAGCGGAACATCAACTACACCAACGTGTGTGTCACGGCGTGCAAGTTCTGCGCGTTCTACGCCCCGCCGAAGGACCGGGCGAAGGGCTGGACGCGCGACCTGGACGACATCCTGCGCCGCTGCGCGGAGACCGTCGAGCTGGGCGGCACGCAGATCATGTTCCAGGGCGGCCACCACCCGGACTACGGCGTCGAGTACTACGAGCAGCACTTCTCGGCGATCAAGAAGGACTTCCCGCAGCTCGTCATCCACAGCCTGGGGGCGAGCGAGGTCGAGCACATGGCGCGGATCAGCAAGGTGTCCGTGGAGGAGGCCATCGGCCGGATCCACGCCGCCGGGCTGGACTCCTTCGCCGGCGCCGGCGCCGAGCTGCTGCCCGAGCGGCCCCGCAAGGCCATCGCCCCGCTCAAGGAGAGCGGCGAGCGCTGGCTGGAGATCATGGAGACCGCGCACGGCCTCGGCGTCGAGTCGACGTCCACCATGCTGATGGGCACCGGCGAGACCAACGCCGAGCGGATCGAGCACCTGCGGATGATCCGTGACGTGCAGGACCGCACGGGCGGCTTCCGCGCCTTCATCCCGTACCTGTACCAGCCGCAGAACAACCATCTGAAGGGCCGCACGCAGGCCACCATCTTCGAGTACCTGCGGATGATCGCGGTCGCCCGCCTCTTCTTCGACAACGTGGCGCACATCCAGGGCTCCTGGCTGACCACCGGCAAGGACGCCGGCCAGCTCACCCTGCACTACGGCGCGGACGACCTCGGCTCGATCATGCTGGAGGAGAACGTCGTCTCGGCGGCCGGCGCCAAGCACCGCTCCAACCTGCTGGAAATGATCGAGATGATCCGTACGGCGGGCCGGGTGCCGGCCCAGCGCTCCACCACGTACGAGCACCTCGTCGTCCACGACGACCCGGCGAACGACCCCGTCGACGACCGGGTGATGTCGCACATCTCGTCCACCGCGATCGAGGGCGGCACGGCTCACCCCGAGCTGAAGCTGCTCAGCGCCAACTGAGTTGCTGACGATTCACGCGGACGCCAGGGGCGATGCCCTCGCCGTCCGGGGCGAGTGGATCGCCGCCGCCGGGCCGCTGACGGAACTGGTCGAGGCGCATCCCGGGGCGCGGGTGCGACAGTGGCCCGGCATCCTCACCCCGGGCCTGGTCAACGCGTACGGGCCCGAGCTGCTGGAGGGGGCCTACCATCCGGACCCGCGCGAGGCCGACGCGCTCGGCACGGCACCGCTGACCGGCGCCGCGCTCGCCGGGCTCCCCATGGACGAGGCCCGCTGGGGGGCCAGCGCGCGGCGCGGCATACAGCGCATGCTCGCGCACGGCACGGTCGCGGTGGCGGGCGAGCTGACCCGTCGCACCGTGCTGGCGGCGGTGCGCCGCTCCGGGATCGGCGTGGTGGGCAGGATCGGCGCACCTGGCGGTGTGCCTGCCCTCGATCCCTTCGCGGCCGGCGAACCGGCCGACTTCGCACCCGTCCGCCAGAGCGGTTCGGCCGCGCGGTTCGCGGTGTTCGACGTACGGGACGAGGCGGAACTGGCCGAACGCGGCGCAAAAACCTGCGTGGCGACGATCGTGGCCGGCCGCCTGGTACACAGACGACGCTAGACACCGCCAGGCGCGACGCCGGATGCAGCCGAGGGTGGGCGCAACGCTGTCAGGGGCGCGGGGAACGGCGCGACCGGAGGGCGTGACGCCGTCAAGGGCGCGGCCGAGGGTGGGCGCAACGCTGTCAGGGGCGCGGGGAACGGCGCGACCGGCCACGGACGTCCCGCAGCCGAAACTCATCCGCACCCCCCCCCGCACCCCGCACCCCTCCGCACCCCGCAGACGCCTCCTGGAACCCCGCGGAGCGAAACCCCCGCGGAGCGAAACCCCCGCGGCAGGACGGAGCCGCACCTCCCGCCACACGGGCGTACTGCAAGAATGACCCCGTGACCCGCGCTTCCCTGAACAAGCAGCCGCACGAAGTCGCCTCGATGTTCGACGACGTCGCGGAACGGTACGACCTGACCAACGACGTACTGTCGCTAGGCCAGGACCGGGTGTGGCGCAAGGAGGTCGCCAGGGCCGTCGACGCCCGGCCCGCGCAGAGAATCCTGGACCTGGCCGCCGGCACGGCCACCTCCTCGCT
Organism: Streptomyces cadmiisoli; assembly: GCF_003261055.1. Lineage (NCBI taxonomy): Bacteria > Bacillati > Actinomycetota > Actinomycetes > Kitasatosporales > Streptomycetaceae > Streptomyces > Streptomyces cadmiisoli. Next base: position 4,071,892 of record NZ_CP030073.1, on the reverse strand, counting down.
GCCCTTCGCCCGCACGGGCGCCTACGTCGTCCCCTGCGACTTCTCCCTCGGCATGCTCCAGGTCGGCAAGCGCAAGCACCCCTGGCTGCCGCTGACGGCCGGCGACGCGACCCGGCTGCCCTTCGGGGACGACGTCTTCGACGCCGTCACCATCTCCTTCGGGCTGCGCAACGTGCAGGACACGGACGCGGCGCTGCGCGAGATGTACCGGGTGACCAAGCCGGGCGGCCGCGTGGTGATCTGCGAGTTCTCGCATCCGACCTGGGCGCCGTTCCGGACCGTCTACACCGAGTACCTGATGCGGGCGCTCCCGCCGGTCGCGCGGACGGTGTCGTCGAACCCCGACGCCTACGTCTACCTCGCCGAGTCCATCCGCGCCTGGCCCGACCAGCCCGCGCTGGCCGAGCGGCTGGGCAAGGCCGGCTGGTCGAAGGTCGCCTGGCGGAACCTGACCGGCGGAGTGGTCGCCCTGCACCGGGGCTTCAAGGAGAGCTGAGCCCGGCTCACCGGATCACCTCGAAGGCGTCCCCGGGCGCGTCCAGTTCGCGCTGCATTCCGCCGCCGGGCGGCCTCGGCAGACGCGGTTCGCGCACGCCCGCGCCTCCGCCGCCCTCGCCGTCCGCGAAGTCGAACCACACGGAGACGACGGCGCCGCGCGGCACCTCGACGCCGGGCTGCGGGTACTGCCGTACGACGTAGTCGACGACGGCGAGATGGAAGTCGGGCCGGTCGGGCGCGGTCAGATGGACCCCGTGCGACTCGGCCGCCTCGCGGGCGTCCATCGCCATCAGTCCGACGAACTTCGGTACGCGCACTTCGGGCGTCTTGGGTGTTATGCGCACAGATGTCACCCCCAGCGTTACTGGCAGAGTAACCGCCCGGGGGTGTCGTCCGGAAGCGTCAAGTGGCTTTCCGTAGCTGACTGTTACTGTGCGTCACGGTACGCGGTTCACAGTTCGAGCCGGTAGCAATGACCCTTCTGCTCCGACCGGGGGCTGACGAACGTCTCCGCGAGCCGCATGCCCAGCCGTCGGGTGACCGCGATCGACCGCTCGTTGCGCGCGTTGACCATCGCCACCACGCTGCCCACGCCCGCCGCCCGCACCCGTTCCAGCGTCATCCGCGCCGCCGCCGTGACGTACCCGCGGCCCCAGTGCTCCCGGCCGAGCCGCCAGCCGATCTCGATCTCGTCCTTCGGGCCCCACTCCAACGGCCAGGGCTGGGCCCCGGTGAAGCCGATGACCCGGTCCTCGGCGTCCAGCACCGTCCACAGGCAGAAGCCCAGTTCGGCGTCGTGCTTGCGCTGGCGTGCGGTGAGCTCCTCGTAGACGGACAGGCCGGCGGACCGGCCGCCGTGGAACTCCATGACGTCCGGGTGGTCGAAGACCCGGTGCCAGAGGACGGCGTCCTCGTCGGTGGGGACACGCAGCCGCACCACGGGGAGAGCTCGGTTCACTGGGCATCCCTTCAGCCGGTTGATCAATTCTGCTGAATAGACTGCCCATGTCCAGTGCCGGTCGGCACACAGATTTCGAACTTGGGGAGATCCCGCCGTGACCGAGCCCCACTCCCAGCCCCTCTCCGAGCCCTTCGCCGAGAACACCGCCGATGTGATCGTCGTGGGCGCGGGACCGGCCGGCTCCACGACGGCGTACCACCTCGCCAAGGCCGGCCTCGACGTCCTGCTCCTGGAGAAGACCGAGTTCCCGCGCGAGAAGGTGTGCGGTGACGGGCTCACCCCGCGCGCCGTGAAGCAGCTCGTCGCGATGGGCATCGACATCTCCGAGGAGGCCGGCTGGCTCCGCAACAAGGGTCTGCGGATCATCGGCGGGGGAGTGCGGTTGCAGCTGGACTGGCCCGATCTCGCCTCCTTCCCCGACTACGGACTCGTCCGCAAGCGCGACGACTTCGACGAGCAGCTCGCCCGGCAGGCCCAGAAGGCGGGCGCGCGCCTGTTCGAGCGCTGCAACGTCGGCGCCCCGGTGATCGACGACCGCACCGGCCGCATCATCGGCGTGCACGCCAAGCTGGGCGAGGAGAAGCGGGAGGTCACCTTCCGGGCGCCGCTGGTCGTGGCCGCCGACGGCAACTCCACCCGGCTGTCCCTGGCGATGGGACTGCACCGGCGCGAGGACCGTCCGATGGGCGTCGCCGTCCGGACGTACTTCACCTCCCCGCGCCACGAGGACGACTACCTGGAGTCCTGGCTGGAGCTGTGGGACCGCCGCGGGCCGGGCGAGGACCGGCTGCTGCCGGGCTACGGCTGGATCTTCGGCATGGGCGACGGCACGTCGAACGTCGGTCTGGGCGTCCTCAACACCTCCAACTCCTTCAAGGAGCTGGACTGGCGCGAGGTGCTCAAGGCCTGGTGCGCCTCGATGCCGGAGGAGTGGGGCTACACGCCCGACAACATGACCGGCCCCATCCGCGGCGCGGCACTGCCCATGGCCTTCAACCGGCAGCCCCACTACACGAAGGGCCTGCTCCTGGTCGGCGACGCGGGCGGCCTGGTGAACCCGTTCAACGGCGAGGGCATCGCCTACGCCATGGAGTCCGGGCAGATCGCCGCCGACGTCATCGTGCAGGCGCACGCACGGGCGACGCCGGCCCAGCGGGAGGCCGCGCTCCAGCGCTACCCGCGCGTGCTCAAGGACACCTACGGCGGCTACTACACGCTCGGCCGGGCCTTCGTGAAGCTCATCGGCAACCCGAAGGTCATGAAGATCGCGGCCCAGCGCGGCCTCACCCACCCGATGCTGATGCGGTTCACCCTCAAGCTCCTCGCCAACCTGACCGACCCGACGGGCGGCGACGCGATGGACCGCATCATCAACGGGCTGAGCAAGGTGGCGCCGAAGGCCTGACCGGCCGCCGCGGCGTACCGGCACCGTCCGGTGCGCCGCCGTGCCGGGGGAGGGGGCGGGGTGCCGTGGACGGGCGCACAGCGGGCTTCCGGACTCGACCACCCGACTCGCCGTCAATAACACACTTGATGCGGATAATTCGGGCATCCGTCGCGGTCGCGTGCAGGAGCTGTACCGCTCGCCCGAGCCGGATCCCCTGAAGCACGCGCAGGAAGTGCGCCGCCGGCGCTGCCCGCGCGACACCTTCGACCCCGGGCAGCCCGGAGGGGCCGCTGCCCCCGAGCGGCGGCGGCCCCTTCCGAACGTCGGATCCCGACGCGCTCCGCGTCAGAGCACGCGCACCGCGCCCGACGCCGGGTAGCCGGACAGGTCCTGGATGACGACGCCCTTGGAGGGGTTGGCCGCGTCCAGGTACTGGCCGTTCCCGATGTACACACCCGTGTGGTACGCCGAGCCCTTGCCACCCCAGTAGAGGATGTCGCCGACCTGGAGGTTGGACAGGGAGACCTCCGTGCCGACCGTCGACTGGTCCTGCGAGACCCGGGGAAGGTCCACGCCGACCTGCCTGAAGGCGGCCTGGACGAGACTGGAGCAGTCCCACGCGCTGGGGCCGGTGGCGCCCATGACGTAGGCGTCGCCCACCTGCGCCTTGAGGAAGGCGATGACCGTCGCCACGCTGCCGGAGGCCGGCGGGGTGACGTAGTTGTCGGTGGACGCGGACAGGGAGACCCGGTCGGCGTCGCGCGCGGCACGCTCGGCGGCGGCCTTGCGGGCGGCCTCGGCGGCCTCCTTGCGGGCCTCGGCCTTCTTCTTCGCCTCGGCGAGGTCGGCCTTCGCCTCCTTCGCGGCCTGGGCGGCGGCCGCGTCACGCTCGGCCTGCAGCTCGTAGTTCGCGGCCGCCTGCTGCGTCACGTCCGCGGACTGGGCGACCTGGGCGGCCAGGTCGGCCGTCAGGGTGGGCAGTTCGATCGTCTGCGTCACGGGCTCGGCGGCGAACGCCGAACCCGACGCACCGGCCACTGCCACGGTGCTGAGAATGCCACCGGCCACTCCGGCCTTCAGCGCGATCTTCGACGCGCTCTGAGGGCGGGGTTTTCGGTGGCTTCGTATGTGAGCGGTGTGGGACATGGGAACAACCGGTATCAGGGGCTCCTCCATACCTACAAGGAACGTGTGGTGCGCCACAGTTGTTCAATCGGTGGCCCGAATCCCCGGCGTGTGACTCTTTATTGACGCCGTAACGGACATTGCGGGCACCACCCATCTAGCCTGTGATCATGGGCTTTCTTCGTTACGTCCGAATTGCCCGCGACTTACCACTCGTTGGGATGATTGGCCAAGCCTTCTTCTCGGACCCCTCTCGTGAATGTGGCCGAGGTCACGGAACGGTTGCCCGGTCCGCCGCGTCCGGCGCGCGATCCCGTCCGGCGGAGCTCGTGAACGGATTCCCGCGTCCACATCCCGCCGCGGACTCCCCCCGATGTGTGAACGCCGCGCACTATCAGCGCGTGTCGCCCAACACCAATTTGCATGCAGGGGAAGTTTCTTGATATTGAGACGCCCCCTCTGAGCTGCACCGACGATCAGAAATGTCACGTCTGGTGATCACTTGAACGCTTCATGTGCGAAGATCGCCGCTCATCCGACTTCATGATCGTTCATCAGGTGGTGGAGATCACAAAGCTCGTGCAATACCCCGTGTCGCAGATCACAGAGCGGCGGGCATAAGATGCGAGGCAGTTGGGCTTGTGACCTGCTTCACATGTTCTCGATCTTCGCCGGGACGGGCGGGGTTCGTGGGACCGGTGAGGCAGGTGGGAAGCCTGATGCAACCGCCAGCAGTCAGTGCCGACTGAGAGGAGCGAGGAGCGGTGAACGCGTATGCGCCCATCCTCGTACTGGGAGCCCTCGGGGCAGGCTTTGCGATCTTCTCCGTGGTCATGGCCACGCTGATCGGTCCGAAGCGGTACAACCGGGCCAAGCTCGAGGCCTACGAGTGCGGAATCGAGCCGACCCCCACGCCGGCCGGTGGCGGGCGCTTCCCCATCAAGTACTACCTGACGGCGATGCTCTTCATCGTCTTCGACATCGAGATCGTCTTCCTCTACCCCTGGGCCGTCACCTTCGACGCCCTCGGGGTGTTCGGGCTCGTGGAGATGCTGCTCTTCGTGCTCACCGTCTTTGTCGCGTACGCGTACGTGTGGCGGCGCGGCGGCCTGGAATGGGACTGAGGGGCCTTTAGCCATGGGACTCGAAGAAAAGCTGCCGAGCGGATTCCTGCTGACCACCGTCGAGCAGGCCGCGGGCTGGGTGCGCAAGGCGTCCGTCTTCCCCGCCACGTTCGGCCTCGCCTGCTGTGCCATCGAGATGATGACCACCGGCGCCGGCCGCTACGACCTGGCGCGCTTCGGCATGGAGGTCTTCCGCGGATCGCCGCGGCAGGCGGACCTGATGATCGTGGCCGGCCGGGTCAGCCAGAAGATGGCGCCGGTGCTGCGGCAGGTCTACGACCAGATGCCGAACCCCAAGTGGGTGATCTCCATGGGCGTGTGTGCGTCCTCGGGCGGCATGTTCAACAACTACGCGATCGTCCAGGGCGTCGACCACATCGTTCCGGTCGACATCTATCTGCCCGGCTGTCCGCCCCGGCCCGAGATGCTGATGGACGCGATCATCAAGCTCCATCAGAAGATCCAGAACTCCAAGCTCGGGGTGAACGCCGAGGAGGCGGCCCGCGAGGCGGAGGAAGCGGCGCTCAAGGCCCTGCCGACGATCGAGATGAAGGGGCTGCTGCGATGAGCGACGCCAACGGCGCCGGCGGGGCGTCGAACGGGGTCAACCCCGAGAAGGACCTGGCCGCCGACAACCTTCCCGGCCAGCGTGGTGAGCACGGCGAGGAGATCCGCGTCCAGCGCGGCATGTTCGGTGCCCACAACGGCGGCGACACCTCCGGCTACGGCGGCCTGGTCCGCTCGGTCCGGCTCCCGGGCCCGGCGACCCGCCCGTACGGCGGCTGGTTCGACGAGGTCGCCGACGAGCTGGAGGGCGCCCTGGAGGAACAGGGGCTGCTGCCGGACAACGCCATCGAGAAGACGATCGTCGACCGCGACGAGCTGACCTTCCACATCGAGCGCGAACACCTGGTCCGCGTCGCCCGCACCCTGCGCGACGACCCGGCCCTGCGCTTCGAGCTGTGCACGGGCGTCAGCGGCGTCCACTACCCGAGCGACAAGGGCCGCGAGCTGCACGCCGTCTACCACCTGCGCTCGATCACCCACAACCGGTTGATCCGCCTGGAGGTCAGCGCCCCCGACGAGGACCCGCACATCCCGTCGCTGGTCCCGGTCTATCCGACCAACGACTGGCACGAGCGCGAGACCTACGACTTCTTCGGGATCGTCTTCGACGGTCACCCGGCCCTGACGCGGCTGATGATGCCGGACGACTGGCAGGGCCACCCGCAGCGCAAGGACTACCCCCTCGGCGGCATCCCCGTCGAGTACAAGGGCGCCCAGATCCCGGCTCCGGACCAGCGGAGGTCGTACTCGTGAGCACGCAGTCAGCATCGTCACGCGAGACCACCGAGGGCACCGTCTACACGGTCACCGGTGGCGACTGGGACGAGGTCGTCCAGACCGCGGCCCGCGCCGACGACGAGCGCATCGTCGTCAACATGGGGCCCCAGCACCCCTCCACCCATGGTGTGCTCCGCCTGATCCTGGAGATCGAGGGCGAGACGGTCACCGAGGCCCGCTGCGGCATCGGCTACCTGCACACCGGAATCGAGAAGAACCTCGAATTCCGCACGTGGACGCAGGGCACCACGTTCGTGACGCGCATGGACTACCTGACGTCCTTCTTCAACGAGACGGCCTACTGCCTGGCCGTCGAGAAGCTCCTCGGCATCGAGGACGACATCACCGACCGGGCCGAGATCATCCGGGTGCTCCTGATGGAGCTGAACCGGATGTCCTCGCACCTGGTGTGCATCGCCACCGGCGGCATGGAACTCGGCGCCACCACGATCATGATCTACGGATTCCGTGATCGTGAACTGATTCTCGACATCTACGAGCTCATCACGGGCCTGCGGATGAACCACGCGTACATCCGCCCCGGCGGACTCGCCCAGGACCTGCCGCCCGGCGCGGTGGACCAGATCCGCGAGTTCGTGAAGAAGATGAAGAAGAACCTCCCGGAGTACGACAAGCTCGCCACCGGGAACCCCATCTTCAAGGCCCGTATGCAGGACGTCGGCTATCTGGACCTGGCCGGCTGCATGGCGCTCGGCGCCACCGGCCCGATCCTGCGCTCCACCGGCCTGCCGCACGACCTGCGCAAGACCCAGCCCTACTGCGGCTACGAGACGTACGACTTCGACGTCCCGACCACCGACTCCTGCGACTCCTACGGCCGGTTCCTGATCCGGCTGGAGGAGATGCGCCAGTCGCTCAGGATCATCGAGCAGTGCCTGGACCGGCTCCAGCCCGGACCGGTCATGGTGGCCGACAAGAAGATCGCCTGGCCCGCCCAGCTCGCCCTGGGACCGGACGGACTGGGCAACTCCCTCGACCACATCAAGAAGATCATGGGCACCTCCATGGAGGCCCTGATCCACCACTTCAAGCTGGTGACCGAGGGATTCCGTGTCCCACCGGGCCAGGCCTACGCGGCGGTCGAGTCGCCCAAGGGCGAGCTCGGGGTGCATGTCGTCTCCGACGGCGGCACCCGCCCCTACCGGGTCCACTTCCGTGACCCGTCCTTCACCAATCTGCAAGCCATGGCGGCGATGTGCGAGGGCGGCCAGGTCGCCGACGTCATCGTCGCTGTCGCGTCCATCGACCCCGTGATGGGAGGCGTCGACCGGTGACCACCAGTTCTTCGGAGCGGGGCGTCAGCCTGGGCATGCCGGAGCTGCCCGCGCCCGACTACCCGGACGACGTTCGAGCCCGGCTCGAGCGGGACGCGCGCGAGGTCGTCGCGCGCTATCCCGACTCCCGGTCGGCGCTGCTGCCGCTGCTGCACCTGGTACAGGCGGAGGAGGGCCATGTCACGCGCACCGGAATGCGGTTCTGCGCGGACGTGCTGAACCTGACCACGGCGGAGGTCACCGCGGTGGCCACCTTCTACACCATGTACCGGCGCCGGCCGAGCGGTGACTACCAGGTCGGGGTGTGCACCAACACCCTGTGCGCGGTGATGGGCGGCGACGCCATCTTCGACGCCCTCCAGGAGCACCTGGGCGTCGGCAACGGCGGGACCACCGACGACGGCAAGGTCACGCTGGAGCACATCGAGTGCAACGCGGCCTGCGACTTCGCGCCGGTCGTGATGGTCAACTGGGAGTTCTTCGACAACCAGAGCGTCGAGAGCGCCAAGCGCCTCGTCGACGACCTGCGCGCGGGAGCCCAGGTCTCGCCGACCCGCGGGGCCCCGCTGTGCACCTTCAAGGAGACCGCCCGGATCCTCGCGGGCTTCCCCGACGAGCGGGAGGGGGCCGTCGAGGCGACCGGCAGCGCCGGACCCGCCTCCCTGGTGGGCCTGCGCCTGGCCAAGGGAGAGACCGCACCCGCACGCGTGGTCCACCCGCGGGAGGGCGGGCCGCACGACGAGCCACAGGACAGGGCGGCCGTGCACGACCCGTCACCGACCGAGCACCTCAGCTCGCACGACGCGCCGCAGGAGACATCGGCGTCCGACCCCGGCCACCCGGCAGGGCCTACCGCCGAGGAGGGGGAGTGATGACCTTGGCAGCCGAGGTGAAAGACACCAGCCCCGAAAAGCTCCTCGCACCGGTGCTGTCCGCCTTCTGGGACGAGGACCGGTCCTGGACGCTGGACGTCTACCGGCGGCACGAAGGATACGAGGGGCTCCGCAAGGCGCTCGCGATGTCGCCCGACGACGTGATCGCGTACGTCAAGGAATCCGGGCTGCGCGGCCGCGGCGGCGCGGGATTCCCGACCGGAATGAAGTGGCAGTTCATTCCGCAGGGAGACGGAAAGCCGCACTACCTGGTGGTCAACGCCGACGAGTCGGAGCCCGGGACGTGCAAGGACATCCCGCTCCTCTTCGCGAACCCGCACAGCCTCATCGAGGGCATCGTCATCGCGTGCCACGCCATCAGGTCGTCGCACGCCTTCATCTACCTGCGGGGCGAGGTCGTCCCCGTGCTGCGGCGCTTGCACGCGGCCGTCGCCGAGGCCTACGCGGCGGGCTACCTCGGCAAGAACGTGCTCGGCAGCGGACTCGACCTCGAACTCACCGTGCACGCGGGCGCGGGCGCGTACATCTGCGGTGAGGAGACCGCGCTGCTCGACTCGCTCGAAGGCCGCCGCGGTCAACCGAGGCTGCGTCCTCCCTTCCCCGCGGTCGCAGGTCTGTACGCCTGCCCCACTGTGGTGAACAACGTCGAATCGATCGCGTCCGTTCCCGCCATCATGCAGAACGGCAAGGAATGGTTCCGGTCGATGGGCAGCGAGAAGTCCCCGGGCTTCACGCTCTACTCGCTCAGCGGCCATGTCGCGAGCCCCGGCCAGTACGAGGCGCCGCTCGGTGTCACGCTGCGCCAGCTCCTCGACATGGGCGGCGGGATGCGCCCCGGCCACCGGCTGAAGTTCTGGACACCGGGCGGTTCCTCGACGCCGATGTTCACCGACGAGCACCTCGACGTCCCGCTCGACTACGAAGGAGTGGGCGCCGCCGGCTCCATGCTCGGCACCAAGGCGCTCCAGTGCTTCGACGAGACGACGTGCGTCGTACGCGCCGTCACCCGCTGGACCGAGTTCTACGCGCACGAGTCCTGCGGCAAGTGCACCCCGTGCCGCGAAGGCACGTACTGGCTGGTGCAGTTGCTGCGGGACATCGAGGCCGGCAAGGGCGTGATGAGCGACCTCGACAAGCTGGCCGACATCGCCGACAACATCAACGGCAAGTCCTTCTGCGCCCTCGGCGACGGTGCCGCCTCGCCGATCTATTCCTCGCTCCAGTACTTCCGCGAGGAGTACGAGCAGCACATCACGGGCCGCGGCTGCCCCTTCGACCCGGCCAAGTCGACGGCCTGGGCCGACCGCACGGAGGTGAACGCATGACCGTGACCACCAGCGCTCCCTCAGGCGGGGGAGAGGCGGCGGTCCCGCCGGAGGACCTCGTCACGCTGACGATCGACGGCATCGAGATCAGCGTGCCCAAGGGCACCCTGGTCATCCGGGCCGCCGAACAGCTCGGCATCGAGATCCCCCGGTTCTGCGACCACCCTCTCCTCGACCCGGCCGGCGCCTGCCGCCAGTGCATCGTCGAGGTCGAGGGGCAGCGCAAGCCCATGGCGTCCTGCACCATCACCTGCACCGACGGGATGGTGGTGAAGACCCAGCTGACCTCGCCCGTCGCGGAGAAGGCCCAGCACGGTGTGATGGAGCTGCTGCTCATCAACCACCCGCTGGACTGCCCGGTCTGCGACAAGGGCGGCGAGTGCCCGCTGCAGAACCAGGCGATGTCGCACGGCAACGCCGAGTCCCGCTTCGAGGGCAGGAAGCGGACGTTCGAGAAGCCGGTGCCGATCTCCACGCAGGTGCTGCTGGACCGTGAGCGGTGCGTGCTGTGCGCGCGGTGCACCCGGTTCTCCAACCAGGTGGCCGGCGACCCGATGATCGAGCTGCTGGAACGCGGCGCGCTCCAGCAGGTCGGCACCGGTGAGGGCGACCCGTTCGAGTCGTACTTCTCCGGGAACACCATCCAGATCTGCCCGGTCGGCGCGCTCACCTCGGCGGCCTACCGGTTCCGCTCCCGCCCCTTCGACCTGGTCTCCTCGCCGTCAGTGTGCGAGCACTGCGCGGGCGGCTGCGCCACCCGCACCGACCACCGGCGCGGCAAGGTCATGCGGCGGCTCGCCGCCGAAGACCCCGAGGTCAACGAGGAGTGGATCTGCGACAAGGGGCGGTTCGGCTTCCGCTACGCGCAGCAGCGGGACCGGCTGGACACGCCGCTGATCCGCAACGCCGAGGGTGATCTGGTGCCCGCCTCCTGGCCGGAGGCGCTGCAGATCGCCGCCCAGGGACTGCTCGCCTCGCGCGGACGCACCGGCGTCCTGACCGGCGGCCGCCTCACCATCGAGGACGCCTACGCGTACAGCAAGTTCGCGCGGGTGGCGCTGGACACCAACGACATCGACTTCCGGGCGCGTCCGCACAGCGGCGAGGAGGCCGACTTCCTGGCCGCGCGGGTGGCCGGCAGCGGACGCGACCTCGACGGCCAGGGCGTCACGTACGGCTCCTTGGAGAAGGCGCCCGCCGTTCTGCTGGCCGGGTTCGAGTCCGAGGAGGAGGCGCCCGGCGTCTTCCTGCGGCTGCGCAAGGCCTGGCGCAAGCACGGACAGCAGGTGTTCGCGCTGGCCACGCACGCCACGCGCGGTCTGGAGAAGGCCGGCGGCACGCTGCTGCCCGCCGCCCCCGGCACCGAGACCGAATGGCTCGACGCGCTCGCGAGCGGCGTCGGCCTGGAGGAGGGCGGCGCGCTGGCCGCGCAGGCGCTGCGCGCCGAGGGCGCGGTGATCGTCGTCGGCGAGCGGCTGGCCGGCGTCCCCGGCGGCCTGACCGCCGCCGTGCGGGCTTCGGCCGCGACCGGCGCGCGGCTGGTGTGGATTCCGCGGCGCGCGGGCGAGCGCGGCGCCGTGGAGGCCGGCGCGCTGCCGTCGCTGCTGCCGGGCGGACGTCCGGCCACCGATCCACGCGCGCGTGAGCAGGTCGCGGCCGCCTGGGGCGTCGCCGAGCTGCCGCACCGCTACGGCCGGGACACCGGCGAGATCGTGGAGGCCGCCCGGAGCGGCGAACTCCAGGCGCTGCTGGTCGCGGGCGTGGAGGTGGGCGACCTGCCCGATCCCGCACGCGCGCGTGCGGCGCTCGCCGAGGTCGGCTTCCTGGTCTCGCTCGAACTGCGGCCCAGCGAGGTCACGGAACTCGCGGACGTGGTCCTGCCGGTCGCCGCGGTCGCCGAGAAGGCGGGCACCTTCCTCAACTGGGAGGGCCGCGTCCGCTTCTTCGAGGCCGCGTTGAAGCCCGACCAGATGTCCCGCCGGGTGGCACCCACCGACGCGCGGGTGCTCCAGATGCTGGCCGACGCCATGGACGTACACCTGGGCCTGCCGGATCTGCGGACCGCGCGCGCCGAGCTGGACCGGCTCGGCCCCTGGCAGGGGCCGCGGGCCACCGAACCCCTGGAGACGGCCGGCGTGCTGCCGCGGCCGGCCGCCGGGGAGGCCGTGCTCGCCGGGCACCGGCTGCTGCTCGACCGGGGTCTGCTCCAGCGGGGCGACGAGGCGCTCGCCGGAACCCGGCACGCGGCACACGCGCGTGTCTCGGCCGCCACGGCCGACGAGGCGGGCGTCAAGGACGGTGACGTGCTCAAGGTGACCGGGCCCTCGGGCAGCGTCGACATCCCGCTCCGGATCACCGAGATGCCGGACCGCGTGGTCTGGCTTCCGCTGAACTCCGTCGGTGGCGGCGTCGCCTCCGACACCGGGGCGCTGCCCGGCTCCCTGGTCCGCATCGGCCCGGCGACCCTCGCCGGCGAGGACCCCGAGGAGGTGGAGGCATGAGCCCGTACTTCGTCGCCGCTGAAGACCTCTCCATGTTCGGCCGCGACCCGTGGTGGCTGGTCGCCGTCAAGGCCGTGTTCTGCTTCGCCTTCCTGATGGTGACCGTGCTGTTCTCCATCGTCTGGGAGCGCAAGGTCGTCGCCTGGATGCAGCTGCGCATCGGCCCCAACCGGCACGGCCCCTGGGGCATGCTCCAGTCGCTGGCCGACGGCATCAAGCTGATGCTCAAGGAAGACCTCATCGTCAAACGCGCGGACAAGGTCGTCTACGTCCTCGCGCCGATCGTCGCGGCCATCCCGGCCTTCATGGCGATCGCGGTGATCCCCTTCGGCCCGGCCGGCAACGAGATCTCGATCTTCGGCCAGCGCACCACGATGCAGCTGACCGACCTGCCGATCGCGATGCTCTACATCCTCGCCGTCGCCTCGGTCGGCATCTACGGCATCGTGCTCGCGGGCTGGAGCTCCGGATCCACCTATCCGCTCCTCGGCGGACTGCGGTCCTGCGCCCAGATGATCTCGTACGAGATCGCGATGGGCGCCGCCTTCGCCTCGGTGTTCCTCTACTCCGGGTCGATGTCGACGTCGGCGATCGTCGAGGCGCAGCAGGACCGCTGGTACGTGATCCTGCTGCCGGTCTCCTTCGTGATCTACATCGTGACGATGGTGGGCGAGACCAACCGCGCCCCGTTCGACATGCCGGAGTCCGAGGGCGACCTGGTCGGCGGCTTCAACACCGAGTACTCGTCGATCAAGTTCGCGATGTTCATGCTCGCCGAGTACGTGAACATGGTGACGGTCTCCGCCGTGTCCGTGACGCTCTTCCTGGGCGGCTGGCGGGCACCCTGGCCGATCTCCACGTTCTGGGAGGGCGCGAACCACGGCTGGTGGCCGATGCTCTGGTTCGTCGTCAAGGTGCAGTTGCTGCTGTTCTTCTTCATCTGGCTGCGCGGCACGCTGCCCCGCGTCCGCTACGACCAGCTGATGAAGCTCGGCTGGAAGGTCCTGATCCCGGTCTCCGTCGTGTGGCTGATGCTCGTGGCGACGGTGCGGACCCTGCGCAACGAGAACTACGACTTCGCCGACATCGCGCTGTACGTCGGCGGCGGAGTCCTCGCCCTGCTGCTGCTCTCCTTCGTCGCGGACTTCTTCCGCGAGCGCGGCAGGCCCGCGCCCGAAGCACCCGCCCAGGCCGCCGGCTTCGACCCGATGGCGGGCGGATTCCCGGTGCCTCCGCTGCCCGGACAGGAGCTGCCGCCGGTGCCGCGACGCCCGTCGCGCCGCGATCGGGAGCTCATTGTCAGTGGTGGGTCCGATACTCACAGTGACGGAACTCTGGATGGAAAGGAGGCGTCCGATGGCTGAGGAGCCCAAGGAGGCCGGGCAGTCGAAGCCCGGTTTCCAGAACCCCGTGGCCGGCTTCGGTGTGACCTTCAAGGCCATGTTCAAGAAGCGGCTGACCGAGCAGTACCCGGAGCAGCAGAAGACCACAGCTCCCCGTTTCCACGGACGGCACCAGCTCAACCGCCATCCGGACGGCCTGGAGAAGTGCGTCGGCTGCGAGCTGTGCGCCTGGGCCTGCCCCGCGGACGCCATCTACGTGGAGGGCGCGGACAACACCGAGGAGGAGCGCTACTCCCCGGGCGAGCGGTACGGGCGCGTCTACCAGATCAACTACGCCCGCTGCATCCTGTGCGGTCTGTGCATCGAGGCGTGCCCCACGCGCGCGTTGACCATGACGAACGAGTTCGAGCTCGCCGACTCCAGTCGCGCCGACCTCATCTACACCAAGGAGCAGCTGCTCGCCGGCCTCGACGAGGGCATGGTCGACACGCCCCACGCGATCTACCCGGGGACGGACGAGCAGGACTACTACCGAGGGCTGGTGACCGAGGCCGCGCCCGGCACGGAGCGCCAGGTCGCGCTCTCCCAGGGCGAGACGCCCGAGGAGGCCGACGCGGCCTCCGGCGCGGACGAGCCGGCACCGAAGAAGGTGATGGGCCGATGAGCGCGCAGCTCGCCGCCTACTCCACCTCCACCGGAGAGGCGGTCCAGTTCTGGATCCTCGGCACCGTCGCGGTGATCGGCGCCCTGTGCACCGTCTTCATGAAGAAGGCCGTGCACAGCGCGCTCTGCCTGGCCGGCACCATGATCGTCCTGGCGGTGTTCTACCTGGCCAACGGTGCCTACTTCCTGGGCATCGTGCAGATCGTCGTCTACACGGGCGCGATCATGATGCTGTTCCTGTTCGTGGTGATGCTCGTCGGTGTCACCGCGGCGGACTCCCTGAAGGAGACCATCAAGGGGCAGCGCTGGCTCGCCCTGCTGTGCGGGCTCGGCTTCGGCGTCCTGCTGGTCGGCGGCATCGGCAGCGCCTCCCTGACGGAGTTCAACGGCCTCGGCCAGGCCAACGCCGGCGGAAACGTGGAGGGCCTGGCCGCCCTCATCTTCACCAAGTACGTCTTCGCGTTCGAGCTCACCGGCGCCCTGCTGATCACGGCCGCCGTCGGCGCCATGGTGCTCACCCACCGTGAGCGCACGGAGGCCGCCAAGACGCAGCGCGAACTGGCCGAGCAGCGGGTGCGCGAGGGCAAGCACGTGCCGCCGCTGCCGGCGCCCGGTGTGTACGCGCGGCACAACGCGGTGGACGTCGCCGGCCTGCTCCCCGACGGCACCACGTCCGACCTGACGGTCAGCAAGACGCTGCGTGAGCGCGGCCAGGTCAGGGACGTGTCGGCCGAGGCGATCAACGACCTGCGCGCGTTGGAGCAGCGCTCGCAGGAGCGCCTGGAGCGGAACGCGATCGAGCCGCCGACGCTCAAGCGGACCGAGGAGGCGTCGAAGTGAACCCCGTCAACTACCTGTATCTCGCCGCCCTGCTGTTCACGATCGGCGCGACCGGCGTGCTGATCCGGCGGAACGCGATCGTGCTGTTCATGTGCATCGAGCTGATGCTCAACGCCTGCAACCTCGCGTTCGTCGCCTTCTCCCGGATGCACGGCAATCTCGACGGCCAGATCATCGCGTTCTTCACGATGGTCGTCGCCGCGGCGGAAGTCGTGGTCGGGCTCGCGATCATCGTGTCGCTGTTCCGTTCCCGCCACTCGGCCTCGGTCGACGACGCCAGCCTGATGAAGCTGTAAGGGGTCGGAAGAATCGTGGAGAACCTGATTGCGCTGCTCATCGCGGCGCCCCTGCTCGGAGCGGCCGTCCTGCTGTGCGGCGGCCGCCGGCTCGACGGTGTCGGCCATCTGATCGGCACCGCCCTGTCGGTCCTCTCGTTCGTCTTCGGTGCGATCCTCTTCGCCGACATGCTCGGCAGGAGCGCCGAGCAACGCGAGATGACCCAGCACCTGTTCAGCTGGATCCCCGTGGAGGGCTTCCAGGCGGACGTCGCCTTCCAGCTCGACCAGCTGTCGATGACGTTCGTGCTGCTGATCTCCGGCGTCGGCTCGCTCATCCACGTGTACTCGATCGGGTACATGGAGCACGACGAGCGCCGCCGCCGCTTCTTCGGCTATCTGAACCTGTTCCTCGCGGCGATGCTGCTGCTCGTCCTCGCCGACAACTACCTCCTGCTGTACGTCGGCTGGGAGGGCGTCGGCCTCGCCTCCTACCTGCTGATCGGCTTCTGGCAGCACAAGCCCAGCGCCGCGACCGCCGCGAAGAAGGCGTTCCTGGTCAACCGGGTCGGCGACATGGGCCTGTCGATCGCGATCATGCTGATGTTCACCACCTTCGGCACCTTCGCCTTCGGGCCGGTGCTCGGCAGTGTGGGGGACACCTCCGAGGGCACGCTCACCGCCATCGCCCTGATGCTGCTGCTCGCCGCCTGCGGCAAGTCGGCCCAGGTGCCGCTGCAGTCCTGGCTCGGGGACGCGATGGAGGGCCCGACCCCGGTCTCCGCCCTCATCCACGCCGCGACGATGGTGACGGCGGGCGTCTACCTGATCGTCCGCTCCGGCGCGATCTTCAACGCCGCGCCGGACGCGCAGCTGGTGGTCACCATCGTGGGCGCGGTCACGCTCCTGTTCGGTGCGATCGTCGGTTGCGCGAAGGACGACATCAAGAAGGCGCTGGCCGGATCGACCATGTCGCAGATCGGCTACATGATCCTCGCGGCGGGCCTCGGCCCCATCGGCTACGTCTTCGCGATCATGCACCTGGTGACGCACGGCTTCTTCAAGGCCGGGCTGTTCCTCGGGGCCGGTTCGGTGATGCACGGCATGAACGACGAGGTCGACATGCGCAAGTACGGCGGCCTGCGCAAGTACATGCCGATCACCTTCATCACCTTCGGACTCGGCTACCTCGCGATCATCGGCTTCCCGGGCCTGTCCGGCTTCTTCTCCAAGGACAAGATCATCGAGGCGGCGTTCGCCAAGGGCGGCACCGAGGGCTGGATCCTCGGCGGCGCGGCCCTGCTCGGCGCGGCCCTCACGGCGTACTACATGACGCGCGTGATGCTGATGACCTTCTTCGGTGAGAAGCGCTGGCAGCCGGACGAGCACGGCAACGAGCCGCACCCGCACGAGTCGCCCAAGGTCATGACGATCCCGATGATCCTGCTGGCGTTCGGATCGGTCTTCGCCGGCGCGTACTTCAGCATCGGTGAGCGCTTCGTGAGCTGGCTGAAGCCGGTCACCGGCTACGAGCACGGGCATCCGCCGGTCAGCGCGCTCACGGTCACCGTGTCCACCGTGGCCGTGATGGTGCTGGGCGTCGCCGTCGCCTACGGGCAGTACGGCCGCCGCCCGGTCCCGGTGGTCGCCCCGCGCGGGTCGCTGCTCACCCGGGCCGCCCGCCGCGATCTGCTCCAGGACGACTTCAACCATGTGGTCCTGGTCCGCGGCGGCGAGCACCTCACGCGCTCCCTGGTGTACGTCGACCACACCCTGGTCGACGGAGTCGTCAACGGCACGGCGGCCTCGGTGGGCGGCCTGTCCGGACGGATGCGCCGGATGCAGAACGGCTTCGCGCGCAGTTACGCGGTCTCGATGTTCGGCGGCGCGGCGCTCATCGTCGCCGCGACCCTGCTGATGAGGGCGGTCTGATACCGATGTCCTTTCCTCTGCTGACAGCGACGGCGGTGCTCCCGGCGATCGGGGCGATCGCCACGGCCGCCGTGCCGGCCACGCGGCGCACCGCCGCGAAATGGCTGGCACTGCTGGTCTCGCTCGCCACCCTCGCCCTCGCCGTCGTGGTGCTGATCCGCTTCGACCCCGGCGGCGCGCGGTACCAGCTCACCGAGTCCCACTCCTGGATCGCGGACTTCGGCGTCCGGTACGAACTGGGCGTGGACGGTATCGCGGTGGCGCTGATCGCGCTGACCGCGCTGCTGATGCCGTTCATCATCCTGGCGGGCTGGCACGACGCCGACCCGCTGGAGACCGGAAACAGGCGCTGGCGGCCGACACAGGGCTTCTTCGCCCTGATCCTGGCCGTCGAGGCGATGGTGATCATCTCCTTCGAGGCCACCGACGTCTTCCTCTTCTACATCTTCTTCGAAGCCATGCTCATCCCGATGTACTTCCTCATCGGCGGCTTCGGGGACCGTGCCCACGAGCACGGCGAGGAGGCGGCGTCGACCCAGCGGTCGTACGCGGCCGTGAAGTTCCTGCTCTACAACCTGGCCGGCGGTCTGGTCATGCTGGCCGCGGTGATCGGCCTCTACGTGGTCGCCGGCAACTTCTCGCTCACCGAGATCGCCGAGGCCCGGGCCAACGGCTCGCTGGAGATGTCGACCAGCACCGAACGCTGGCTGTTCCTGGGCTTCTTCTTCGCCTTCGCGGTGAAGGCCCCGCTGTGGCCGCTGCACACCTGGCTGCCCAACGCGATGGGGGAGTCCACCGCCCCGGTGGCGGTCCTCATCACGGCGGTCGTCGACAAGGTCGGCACCTTCGCGATGCTGCGCTTCTGCCTCCAGTTGTTCCCGGAGGCCTCGCAGTGGGCGACGCCGGTCATCCTCGTCCTCGCCCTGATCAGCATCATCTACGGAGCGCTGCTCGCGGTCGGCCAGCGGGACATCAAACGCCTGGTGGCGTACGCGTCGATCTCGCACTTCGGCTTCATCGTGATGGGCATCTTCGCGATGACCAGCCAGGGCCAGTCGGGCGCGACGCTGTACATGGTCAACCACGGGATCTCGACGGCCGCGCTGATGCTGGTGGCCGGCTTCCTGATCTCCCGGCGCGGCTCGCGGCTCATCGCCGACTACGGCGGTGTCCAGAAGGTCGCCCCCGTGCTGGCCGGCACCTTCCTGATCGGCGGCCTGGCGACCCTCTCGCTGCCCGGCCTCGCGCCCTTCGTGAGTGAGTTCCTGGTCCTGGTCGGCACGTTCGCGCGCTATCCGGTGATCGGCATCATCGCCACCTTCGGCATCGTGCTCGCCGCGCTCTACACCCTCGTCCTCTACCAGCGGACGATGACCGGCCCGGTGAAGCCCGAGGTCTCGGCGATGCCCGACCTCAGGGTGCGCGAGCTGGTGGTGGTCGCCCCGCTGATCGCGCTGCTGATCGTCCTGGGCGTCTACCCGAAGCCCTTGACGGACATCGTGAACCCGGCGGTGCAGCAGACCATGTCCGACGTACAGAAGCAGGACCCCCAGCCCGAGGTGGAGGCGGCCAAGTGAGCGCAACAGCCGTCCACAGCCTGTGGACAACCGCGGCCGACCCGATCTCGAAGATCGACGCGCCGAAGATCGAATACGCCCAGCTGTCACCCATCCTGATCGTCCTGGGTGCGGCGATCGTCGGGGTGCTGGTCGAGGCGTTCGTACCGCGCAAGTCCCGGTACGTCGCCCAGATGTTCGTGTCGGCCGTCGGTCTCGTCGCGGCGTTCGCCGGCGTCGTCGCCCTCGCGGCCGACGGATACGCCACCACCAAGGCACACATCGCGGCGATGGGCGCCATCGCGGTCGACGGACCGGCCCTGTTCCTCCAGGGCACGATCCTGCTGGCCGCGCTGGTCGCCCTGTTCACCTTCGCCGAACGCCGACTGGACCCGGCGGCGCACGGCAACCCGGTCGACTCCTTCGCCGCGCAGGCGGCCTCCGTGCCGGGCAGCGACAGCGAGAAGGCCGCGGTCAAGGCCGGTTTCGCCACCACCGAGGTCTTCCCGCTGCTGCTGTTCGCGTCGGCCGGCATGCTGCTCTTCCCGGCGGCCAACGACCTGCTGACGCTGTTCGTGGCGCTGGAGGTCTTCTCGCTGCCGCTGTACCTGATGTGCGCGCTGGCCCGCCGCAAGCGGCTGATGTCGCAGGAAGCCGCCGTCAAGTACTTCCTGCTGGGCGCGTTCGCCTCCGCGTTCACCCTGTTCGGCATCGCCCTGCTGTACGGCTACGCCGGCTCGATGTCCTACGGCACGATCGCGCAGGTCGTCGACGGCACGGTCACCGACGTCACCCCCGCGCTCGCGGACACCATGGGCAACGACGCGCTGCTGCTGGTCGGCGCCGCGCTGATCGTCATGGGCCTGCTGTTCAAGGTGGGCGCGGTGCCGTTCCACATGTGGACGCCGGACGTGTACCAGGGCGCGCCGACGCCGGTGACCGGCTTCATGGCGGCGGCGACCAAGGTGGCCGCGTTCGGCGCGCTGCTGCGCATCCTGTACGTGGTCCTGCCCGGCCTGCGCTGGGACTGGCGGCCGGTGATGTGGGGCGTGGCGATCGTGACCATGCTCGGTGGCGCGATCATCGCGATCACGCAGACCGACATCAAGCGACTGCTGGCGTACTCGTCCATCGCGCACGCAGGCTTCATCCTGGCCGGTGTGATCGCCACGACGCCGGACGGTGTCTCGTCGGTCCTCTTCTACCTGGCGGCGTACTCGTTCGTGACGATCGGCGCCTTCGCGGTGGTCACGCTGGTGCGGGACGCGGGCGGCGAGGCGACGCACCTGTCCAAGTGGGCGGGGCTCGGCCGGCGTTCGCCGCTGGTGGCGGCCGTGTTCGCGGTGTTCCTGCTGGCCTTCGCCGGTATTCCGCTGACCTCCGGCTTCGCCGGGAAGTTCGCGGTGTTCAAGGCGGCGGCGGAGGGCGGCGCGGCCCCGCTGGTCGTGATCGGTGTGCTCTCGTCGGCCATCGCGGCGTTCTTCTACATCCGGGTCATCGTCCTGATGTTCTTCAGCGAGCCGCGGCCCGAGGGGCCGACGGTCGCCGTTCCGTCGCCGCTGACGATGACGGCGATCGGGGTGGGCGTGGCGGTCACGCTGGTGCTGGGTGTGGCGCCGCAGTACTTCCTGGATCTCGCCGGGAACGCGAGCGTGTTCGTCCGCTGACGCGGCGCGACCGTACGTACGGCAGCGGCCCGGCCCCTCGGAGAAGGGGCCGGGCCGCTGCCGTGTTCCGGGTCCGCCACCGGATCGTCCTTGACCGGCGTTGACCGGTGTCGATCAGTTCGTACGCCCGGCCTGTGGACAACTCCGGCGCTGTCAGTCGGGGCGCCTATCGTGGACGCAGTGGTCGAGGGACGACGTACGGGGGCACTGCGATGGGTGGGACAGGCGGGATCGGCGGAATGACGGCAGTCGCTGACAGCGAGGCACTGGCCACGCTGCACCGGGTCTTCGGATACGAGGCCTTCCGGGGAGAGCAGGAAGCGGTCATCGAGCATGTGGTGACCGGCGGTGACGCGGTCGTGCTGATGCCGACCGGCGGTGGCAAGTCACTGTGCTACCAGATCCCGGCCCTGGTCAGACCGGGTACGGGCGTGGTCGTCTCCCCGCTCATCGCGCTCATGCAGGACCAGGTGGACGCGCTGCGGGCACTGGGCGTGCGTGCCGGGTTCATGAACTCCACGCAGGACTTCGACGAGCGGCGCATGGTGGAGGCCGAGTTCCTGGCCGGGGAGCTGGATCTGCTCTACCTGGCGCCGGAGCGGCTGCGGCTGGAGCCCACGCTGGATCTGCTCTCCCGCGGCAAGATCTCGGTCTTCGCCATCGACGAGGCGCACTGCGTGTCCCAGTGGGGTCACGACTTCCGGCCCGACTACCTGGCGCTGTCGCTGCTCGGCGAGCGCTGGCCGGACGTGCCGCGGATCGCGCTCACCGCGACGGCCACCCGGGCGACCCACCAGGAGATCACCCAGCGGCTGGGCATGCCGGCGGCCCGGCACTTCGAGGCGAGCTTCGACCGGCCCAACATCCAGTACCGGATCGTGCCGAAGGCCGACCCCAAGAAGCAGCTGCTCCACTTCCTGCGCGAGGAGCACGCGGGCGACGCGGGCATCGTCTACTGCCTGTCGCGCAACTCGGTCGAGAAGACGGCGGAGTTCCTGTCCCGCAACGGCGTCGAGGCGGTGCCGTACCACGCCGGTCTGGACGCGGGCACGCGCGCGGCGCACCAGTCCCGCTTCCTGCGGGAGGAGGGCCTGGTCGTGGTGGCGACCATCGCCTTCGGCATGGGCATCGACAAGCCGGACGTGCGGTTCGTCGCCCACCTCGACCTGCCGAAATCGGTGGAGGGGTACTACCAGGAGACGGGCCGTGCGGGGCGTGACGGGCAGCCGTCCACGGCCTGGATGGCCTACGGGCTCAACGACGTCGTGCAGCAGCGCAAGCTGATCCAGTCGGGTGAGGGCGACGAGGCGTTCCGGCGGCGGGCCGCCGCCCACCTCGACGCGATGCTGGCGCTGTGCGAGACGGTCCGGTGCCGCCGGGGCCAGCTGCTCGCCTACTTCGGCCAGGAGGCGGATGCGACGGCCTGCGGCAACTGCGACACCTGCACGGCCCCGCCCGAGACCTGGGACGGCACCGTCGCGGCCCAGAAGGTGCTGTCGACGGTGGTGCGGTTGCAGCGGGAGCGGGGCCAGAAGTTCGGTGCGGTGCAGATCATCGACATCCTGCTGGGCAAGCGGACCGCCAAGGTGATCCAGTTCGACCACGACCAGCTCTCCGTGTTCGGCATCGGGGAGGAGCTGGCCGAGGGCGAGTGGCGGGGTGTGATCCGGCAGCTGCTGGCCCAGGGGCTGCTCGCGGTCGAGGGGGAGTACGGGACGCTCGTGCTGACCGAGGCCAGCGGTTCGGTGCTGCGGCGGGAGCGGGAGGTTCCGCTGCGCAAGGAGCCGAAGAAGCCGGTGACCTCGCGCTCGGGCGGGTCGGGGGCGTCGTCCTCCGGCCGGGGCGAGCGCAAGTCGAAGGCGGCCGTCGCCGAGCTGCCCGAGGAGCTGGTCCCCGCCTTCGAGGCGCTGCGCGCGTGGCGCGCCGAACAGGCCCGCGAGCAGGGTGTCCCGGCGTACGTCATCTTCCACGACGCCACGCTTCGGGAGATCGCCACCGTGTGGCCGGCCTCCGTCGCGGAGCTCGGGGGCATCGGTGGCGTCGGCGAGAAGAAGCTGGCGACGTACGGGGAGGGGGTCCTCGCGGTGCTGGCCTCTCTGACCGGCCCGTCGGGCGAGGACCCGGCCGCCCGCCCGGCGGCCGGCGCCGACCAGGACGCGCAGAACGCACTGGACGACTGGCCCGAGATGGCGGAGGAGCCGGAACCGGAGCCGGACGACTGGGCTTAGGCGGCAGGGGAGCCGGAGTCGGACGACCGGACTCGGGAGCGGGGGAGCCGGAGCCGGACGACCGGGCTTGGAGGACGGGGGGAGTGGACCCGGACGGCCGGGCTTGAGGGGGCATGCGAGCCGGAACCGGTCTCGGTCCGGGCGGCAGAGGGAGCCGGAATCGGACGGGGTCCGGGCGGCTGGGTGATCGGTGTACTCCGGGCGGACGGACGGACGGACAGACGGACGGGCGGTTTGCCGGCCGGGGTGGGCGCGGCGCATCCGGACCAGGGCGGACCTGTCGTGCGGGGCTTTGAAGGCGGGGGCGTCCGGCGGGCGGGTGTCAGTTCAGTGCCGACAGTCCCGGAGCGAAGGTGATCAGGAGCGGCAGCAGCGGGGCCAGGGCGGCCACCGTGGTCGTCATGGCCCGGTGGCGTCTGCCGAGCCGCGGCGGGGGCGCCAGCAGGCGGTCGACGCGCTCGCCGAGCAGACGGTTGCTGGACGAGCAGGACAGCACGCCGCGGTGCTGGTTCAGTTCGATCAGCGCCAGGGCGGTGGTGAGGTGGCCGCAGCGGCGCGACGCGGTGTCGTCGGCGGCGAGTTCGACCAGGCGGCGGGTCTGGTCGCAGAAGTGGGCGAACAGGGGAACGCGGGGGAAGCCGGTGGCCAGGGCGGTGGACAGGTGCAGCAGCCAGTCGTGGCGGGCGCGGGCGTGTCCGCGCTCGTGGGTGAGGACGGCGTCCAGCTGGTGGGCGGTGAGCCGGTGCAGGGCGCCGGTGGTGACGACCAGTTGGGGCGGGTGGCCCGGCATCCACCAGGCGTCCGGGTACTCGTCCTCCAGGACGAGCAGCGGGCCGCGAGCGGCCGGGAGGCCCGCCGGCAGATCGGGGGCGCGTTCGCGCAGCACGGCCCGGGCACGGGTGCGGCGGCGCCACGCCTCGACCAGCTCCCGGGCGAGCATCGCGGTGGTCCAGCCGGCGCCGCAGGCCAGCAGCAGGGTCAGGGCCGCGGCCCACGGCGGCGCGGCGGACAGGTCGTACGCCGCGGTGACGTCGGGCGGCGCGGGCGCGAATACCTGGTCGCGCACGGTCTGGAACACGGCGGCCGCGCCCAGCAGCAGCGCGGCCAGACAGCACAGCAGCACGGTGGCGACCAGGCACTGCCAGGCCCACAGTCCGACCACCGGCTCCCGTTCGGGCCACGCGGCCCGGGTGAGCGCGCGGGGGACCGGTACGGCGGCCGTCAGCGCGACGACGCTCAGCAGGAGCAGGCAGACGGTCATGCCACGGGCTCCGGATCCTGGTCGGAAGTGGGGCGGCTCGGGTCGTGCGGAAGCGGGGCGGTCGCCGCGCGCCGATCGCGTCCCGCTCCCGCGCCCCGGAAACCACCCGCCGCAAGTATGACGGCGCGGGGCGCCCGGAGACAGCGCCTGAACCGCCGCTCACCGGAAAAGCGCCTCCCGCGCCGCCGGGGCCCTCACCCCGCGACGACCCTTCCGCTCACCTCGCCCAGGCCGACCCGGACGCCGTCCGGCCCGGGAGCCCACGCGGAGAGCGTCACCTCGTCGCCGTCCTCCAGGAACGTCCGCTTGCCGTCGGGCAGTTCGATCGGCTCCCGGCCGTTCCAGGTCAGCTCCAGCAGGGAGCCGCGCTGGCGTTCGTCGGCGCCGCTGACCGTGCCCGAGCCGTAGAGGTCGCCGGTGCGCAGGGCGGCGCCGTTGACCGTCATGTGGGCGAGTTGCTGGGCGGCCGTCCAGTACATGGTCGAGAAGGGGGGGTCGGAGATGACGTGGCCGTTGAGGGCGACGGAGATGCGCAGGTCGTAGCCGCCGGGCTCGTCGGCCGAGTCGTCGAGGTAGGGCAGCAGCGGGTGGGTGCGTCCGGGCGGGGCGACGCGTGCCTCGTCGAGCGCGTCCAGCGGGGTGATCCAGGCCGACACCGAGGTGGCGAAGGACTTGCCGAGGAACGGGCCGAGGGGCACGTACTCCCAGGCCTGGATGTCGCGCGCGGACCAGTCGTTGAGCAGGCACAGGCCGAAGACGTGCTCGCGGAAGTCGGCCAGCCCCACGGATGTGCCCATCGGCGACGGGGTGCCGACGACGAAGCCGACCTCCGCCTCGATGTCCAGGCGGACGGACGGTCCGAAGACGGGCTCGGGGTCGGTCGGGGCCTTGCGCTGGCCGGAGGGGCGCACGACGTCGGTGCCGGAGACCACGACCGTGCCGGAGCGGCCGTGGTAACCGATCGGCAGGTGCTTCCAGTTGGGGGTGAGCGAGTCGGCCGCGTCGGGGCGGAAGATCCGGCCGACGTTACGGGCGTGGTTCTCGGAGGCGTAGAAGTCGACGTAGTCCGCCACGTCGAAGGGCAGGTGCAGGGTCACCGAGGACAGGGGGTACATCAGCGGGGTGATGCTGTCGCGGTGGGACGGCACCGTCACCCAGGCGGTGAGCGCGCGCCGTACGTCGGACCAGGCGGTGCGGCCGGCCGCGAGCAACGCGTTCAGGGTGGGCCGGGCGAGCAGGGCGGCGTAGGGGGAGCCGAGCGCCAGGGCCGCGGCACCGGCGTCGAGAACGTGGTCGCCGAGGCGGACGCCGACGGTCCGCTCGGTGGAACCGGCGGGTGAGAACACGCCGTACGGAAGGTTGTGCGGACCGAAGGGGTCGCCCTCGGGGACATCGAAGGGGGGCATGGGGTACTGCCTCACTTTCGTACGCGCGGTCCATGCGGTTGCGGCACACGTTACGGCTGTGGCTGCTCTTTTGGGCAGTGTCTAAAGGGCGTAAAGAGTTAGCAATGTCCTGGAAAGTTCCAATCGGAGGTGTGAATTCCGGCTTAGCGTCCTTCGGGGAGGCGGAGCGGGGGGACCGGTCCGCAGGGGACACGTGGGGGGAACCCGTGGCCGAACGTGCCAGCAGTGTGTCCGCGACAGCCGACCGTGCCGTACCGGGGCTGATCGTGAAGTTCGGTCACTATCCGCTGCACCACGGCGGGGTGGGCGCCATCCGCAGTCTGGGCAGGCTGGGGGTGCCGATGTACGCGATCACCGAGGACCCGTACACGCCCGCGGCCTCGTCCCGCTATCTGCGCCGGGCCTTCGTCTGGCCGACGACCGGCACGGAGGAGCCGGACCGTCTGGTGGAGGGCCTGCTGCGGATCGGGCGGCGGATCGGCCGGCCGACCGTCCTCGTCCCGACCGACGAGGAGGCCGCCGTGCTCATAGCCGAGCACCAGGACCAGCTCGCCGGCCCCTTCCTGTTCCCGCGCGTCGACCCCGAACTGCCGCGCCGCCTGGCGAGCAAGCAGGGCCTGTACGAACTGTGCGTGGAGCACGGGGTGCCGAGTCCGGCCACGGTGTGCCCCCGCTCGTACGAGGACATCGAGGCCTTCGCCGAGCGGGCGGTGTTCCCGCTGGTGGCGAAGAACGGTGAGGCGTTCGTCCGCCGGGCCCGGCCGGCCGTCCCCGGCACCACCCGGATCGCCACCCGGGAGCACCTGCTCGCGCTGGCCCGCGACTGGGGCGAACGGCCGGGCGTCGTCCTCCAGGAGTATCTGCCCCGGGAGCACGCCGAGGACTGGATCGTGCATGCCTACTTCGGCGCGGACTCGGTGCCGCGCGCGATGTTCACCGGGGTCAAGGTCCGCTCCTGGCCGCCGCACGCGGGGATGACGGCCAACGCCTACATCGTCGCCAACCCGGAACTCGCGGACCTCGCAGCGCGTTTCGTCAAACAGATCGGCTTCAGCGGAGTCATCGACCTCGACCTGCGCTTCGACCGCCGCGACGGGCAGTACAAACTGCTCGACTTCAACCCCCGTATGGGCGCGCAGTTCCGCCTGTTCGAGAGCGAGTCGGGGGTGGACGTCGTGCGGGCGCAGCACCTCGATCTGACCGGGCGGGCCGTCCCCGAGGGGGAGCAGCGCGAGGGGCGCCGGTTCATCGTGGAGAACATCGACCTGCCCGCCCTGCTGGCCTACCGCCGCGGCGGCACCACGACACCGCACGCGCCGGCTCGGGCGAGCGGTACGGAACTGGCCTGGCTGGCGGGAGACGATCCGCTGCCGTTCCTGACCATGCTGGCGCGGCTCGGGCGGCCCGGCGCGCAACACCTGTACCGGCTGTGGCGCACCAGCCGTCGCGGGATCTCGGGGTAGCCGGAGGTCACGTACGAGTGACGTTCGGCGGCCGAACCGCCGGGCGCGGAAGGCGAGTTAGCAGGTGCGCCACCGTCGGGCGCGGCACCGTGCGCGGGTGAAAAGCGGAGGGGCGATGGGCAGTTGGGGATGAACGGGGTAGGTGCGGTGTCCGTATTCTCTGATCATGGCCGCACCCATCGCATATGCCGAGCACACCGCGTACGCCCTCATCGCCACGGATCTCGACGGAACGCTGCTGCGCGGCGACGACACGGTCTCCGACCGGTCGCTCGCCGCGCTGGCGCGGATCTCGGCGGCCGGTGCCCGGCATCTGGTGGTCACGGGCCGGCCCGCGCCCAGGGTGCGCCCGCTGCTGGAGGACCTGGGCGGCGCGGGGCTCGCGGTGTGCGGGCAGGGCGCGCAGCTGTACGACGTGGGCGCGGGCCGTCTGCTGTGGTCGGTCACCCTGGACCGGGAGCTGGCCGAGACCGCGCTCGGAAAGATCGAGGCTGAGGTCGGCCAGGTGTACGCGGCCGTCGACCAGGACGGGATCGACGGGCTGACACTCATCGAGCCGGGCTACCTCATGCCGCATCCGACGCTGCCCGCGGTACGGGTCGGCCGGCGGGACGACCTGTGGTGCGAGCCGATCAGCAAGGTGCTGCTGCGCCATCCCGTGCTGTCCGACGACGAGTTGGCGGCGGTGGCCCGCACGGTGGTCGGTTCGCTCGCGACGGTCACGATGTCGGGGCCGGGGACGGTCGAGCTCCAGCCGTGCGGCATCACGAAGGCGACCGGGCTGGCGCTGGCCGCCGGGCATCTGGGGCTCAGCCCGGCGGACACGATCGCCTTCGGCGACATGCCCAACGACATCCCCATGTTCGACTGGGCCGCCCACGGCGTCGCCATGGCCAACGCGCACTCGGAACTGAAGGCGGTGGCCGACGAGATCACTCTCTCGAACGAGGACGACGGGGTCGCCGCCGTCCTCGAAC
The DNA here is from genome assembly GCF_003261055.1 of Streptomyces cadmiisoli. Taxonomy (NCBI): domain Bacteria; kingdom Bacillati; phylum Actinomycetota; class Actinomycetes; order Kitasatosporales; family Streptomycetaceae; genus Streptomyces; species Streptomyces cadmiisoli. The sequence goes on along the minus strand of NZ_CP030073.1, from coordinate 4,043,828 downwards.
GGCTTCTCACCGAAGGCCCGCGCCCGCACCCGTTCGGGGGGCGCAGGGACTCGGTGGGCGTTCAGGCGCCGTAGGCGCCGGACGGGCTCAGTAGGCGCCGTAGACGTTGTCGATCGAGCCGTAGCGGTCGGCCGCGTAGTTGCAGGCGGCGGTGATGTTGGCGACCGGGTCGAAGGGGTTGTACGCGGTGCCGGACACGTGGTACGCGGCGAAGGTCGGGTCGATGACCTGGAGCAGGCCCTTGGACGGGGTGCCCTTGGCGGCGTTGGAGTCCCAGTTGTTGATGGCGTTCGGGTTGCCGGACGACTCGCGCATGATGTTGCGGTAGATGCCGTTGTAGGAACCGGGGATCCCCTTGGCCGCCATGATGTCGAGGGACTGGCGGATCCAGCCGTCGAGGTTGCTGGTGTACGACACGGCGGCGGGCGCCGCGGTCGGGGTCGCCGCGGACGCGCCGGTCGCGCCGATGAGCGGCAGCGCGAGCATGGCCGCGCCGGTGCCGGCGACGGCGAGGGTGCGGGCGAGGCGGGCGGTGCGCGAGCGACTGTGCTGACCGTTTGCAGACATGGGGCTTGTTCCTCTCCGGCGCCTGCGAGGTGAGCTGTCGGGTTCGGGCTGGGGAGCTGCCCGGCCGCGTCCTTGCGAACGCGACTTCACCCCTAGCCGTTGCGGTGCGTCTTACGACGTTCCGCCCCGGCGACTTACCTGGGTCCCCCGCTCCTGCCATGCGTGAGTTCGTCTCGTTGGTATCGGGCGGTGGCAGGATTCGGCGTCCACCCGACTGGCCCGGAACGTATGCGAGAGCACATGTCGGGAGCAAGTGGCGGATTCACACATCGCACTGGTTGATCTTCGTCTGGGGTGGTTTGCCCCCTTGATCCTTTGCGGTCGCCAAGGGGGCAACTGGCAAGCGGGGAAAGGTGGAAAGCGTGGATCGGGTCAGGATTTCGTAAAGGCCGGGAATATTCCGAACGTGAGCCAACTCACGAGCGATTACAAGAGTGGCAAATCGGGCAATCGGCTCAAGTCCCTATCAACTGGCTGGGTGTGGGGTTCGCTTCGCGTGGGTGTGGGGGGAGGGCGCCCTCGCTGTCGGGGCAAATCGACTCATTTAGGGTCAAATCGTCGTCAGCTCGGGTGGGTGGGTGGCGTCTCGTGGCGGGGTTTGGGGCGGGGTGCAGGGTGGGGCGTTGGTGGCATATGTCCGGTTCGGTCTTCGGGGTCGGAGCTGGAGCCGGAGTCGGGGCGGGGTCGGAAGCGGGGTCGGGGTCGGGGCGGGAGGTGAGGGCTCGGCTGTTGTGTCGGAGGCGGTTCCTTCAGGCGCGTCCCGTGGGGGCGGGGCTCCTGGAGGAGGCTGATCGCCGGGTCCGGTGAGGGTCGGGGGTTCGGGGGAGCCCGAGGCCCGGGGTTCGAGGCTCGGGCCTCGGGGCTCGGTGAGGGTCTGGGGTCCGAGGCTCGGGGTGCGATGCGGCGGGGGCGGGTCGGTCCGGCTGAGCCGGTCGGGTGGGAGGCGTTCGGCGGACGGAGCGCGGTGGGCTCGACGCCCTCCCGTCCGTTGGTCTCCCTGTCCTTCGTCCTCCGTCCTCCGCCCCCGTTCGGGTCGTCCGGGTCGTCCGGTGCGTCCGTCCGTCCGGTGCGTCCGGCCGGCCGTCCGTCCGTCCGGCCGTCCGTGGCGAGGGCCGGGGCCGTCGGCTTGAGAGGCTTGGGCTCGGTGATCGTCGGCCACGCGCGTGCGTACAACCGTGTTTCGTCGGGCAGCGGGATACGGAGGCCTCGTGAGCCGGGTCGTAGGGAGGGCCGTAGCGGATGCGCAGGGTGGTCGGGCTCGTAGCGGGCGCCTCGGTCGACGGGGCGCGTCGTGCGGCCCGGCCGGGGTGCGGCGGTCGGCGCGACCTGTCCCCGGACCGGCGTGGGAAAGCCTGGCGCGGCGGCCGTCCGGTGGGCCGGGATCATGGTGGCCCGGACCGGAGGGCGGCCCCTCGGCGCGGCTGTTCGGCGTGTCGGCGACGCGCGGGGCGCGGACGGCGCGCGTACCGGCGCGCGCGAGGCGCGTCCGGACCGTCGGCGTGGAGAGGGTGAGCGGGCCCTTCGGCGGGTCGGGGAAGGCGGAACCGGGGTGGTGAGGAGGGTCTGGCACCGACTTCCCTACCGACGGGAAAACGGCACAAACCTCACCTCTTCGGCTCAAGTCATTGAATACCCACTCATATCAGCTGATCAAAAACATCACCACAGTGATCCGATACCGCCTGGCCTGTAACCCCGGGCGCCCTCGGTGATCGAAACGTGACCGGATACGCTGACTTGAGTGAAGGCAGCGACGTATCGACAAACCGCGTAATCGCCAGTAGACACCAGCAGACAGGAGACCCCTCGTGACCGTCGTCGGGCCGTTCGGGCTGAGCGTGCGGGACCAGGCTCTGGAAGCCGATGTCCAGGTCGGATTGGCGGCTGTCGAGGAAGGGTTGCTCGAAGCCACCAAGAGCGAGGTCCCCTTCATCACGGAGGCCGCGCAGCATCTGGTGCGGGCCGGCGGGAAGCGGTTCCGTCCGCTGCTGGTGATGCTCAGCGCGCAGTTCGGCGACCCGTACGCGCCCGGGGTCGTGCCCTCGGCCGTGGTCGTGGAGCTGACCCATCTGGCGACGCTGTACCACGACGACGTGATGGACGAGGCCGCCGTGCGGCGCGGAGTGCCGAGCGCCAACACCCGCTGGGGCAACTCCGTCGCGGTCCTCACCGGTGACTTCCTCTTCGCGCGCGCCTCGCACATCCTCGCCGACCTCGGGCCCGAGGCGGTGCGGGTGCAGGCGGAGGCGTTCGAACGGCTGGTGACCGGACAGATCCTGGAGACCGCCGGGCCCACGGACGGGCGCGACCCGGTCGATCACTACCTGGACGTCCTGGGCGGCAAGACGGGCTCGCTGGTGGCGGTGTCGTGCCGCTTCGGCGCGATGATGTCGGGCGCCGAGGACCCGGTCGTGGACGTCCTGACGCAGTACGGCGAGCGGCTGGGCGTCGCCTTCCAGCTCGCGGACGACGTGCTGGACATCGCCTCCGACTCGCACGAGTCCGGCAAGACGCCGGGCACGGATCTGCGGGAGGGCATCGCGACCCTGCCCGTACTGCGGCTGCGTGAGCGCGCGGCCCGGCTCGGCCTGGCCGAGGACATCGCCCTGTGCGAGTTGCTGGACTCCGATCTGACGGACGACGAGCGGCACGCCGAGGCGCTGACCGCGCTGCGGGCGCACCCGGCGCTGGAGCAGGCCCGGCGCGACACCGTCCGCTACGCCGAGGAGGCGCGCGCCGCGCTCGCGCCGCTGCGTGAGTGCGACGCGAAGGCCACGCTGATCGAGCTGTGCGACGCCGTCGTGCACCGGGCCGGTTAGCCGCCCGTCGGCACAGCGTCCCGCGTCGGCACGGTGTTCCGCGTCGGCACGGCGTCCCGGGCCGCCCCGCCGTACACCCCACCACAGGCCCGCTCCACGCCCCGCTCCGCCGTGCTCCCTCCCGACTTCTCCGCCGCGATCGACGCCTCCCGTATCGCCCCGCGGCGGATCGCGCCCGACGGCGGCGCCGCGTCGGCGGTGTCGCCCCGGCCGGATCCCGTACGCCGGGGACCGTCGTCGGCGTGCCCGACCAGGCCGACCACGTGTTCGTACGGAACCGAGGCCCCGGCGGACCGGACCGGAGGGCGGCGCCGCCCCGGACGACCCCTACGGGTCGGGGCAGACGTCGTCCGTCCATGTCATACCCCAGCAGTACATGGAGTTGAGCCCGGGGTCTGACGCATCTTCTCGTGCGGTTTGGTCAGATGGAGACCACGGAACACACCACTCCTCACCGATCCGGGTGAGAATGGCGGCTCAGGGTGGACGAGTGCGAGGACGCGACGAGACGGACGGCCGCCGCCGACGACGGAGGTAAGGCACACATGGCACCGTACGAATCCGACGACAGCGCGAGCGCCGCGGAGGCCGCGGAGGCGGACGAACTGCGCGCGGCACGCCGGCGCAAGGCCGCGCGGTACGTCGTCCCGGCGGCGGTCCTGGGGGTGGCGGCGGGCACCATCGGTCTGGTTCCCGCGCTCGCCGACTCCGGAAGCCCCGACCTGCCGGAGATCAGCGCGCAGCAACTCATCGAGAAGATCGCCGCGTCGGACGTGCAGCAGCTGTCCGGCACCGTGAAGATCACCACGGATCTCGGACTGCCGGACCTGGGCGGTCTGGAGAGCGGTCTGATGTCCGGCGCCCCGTCGGACGGCGAGGGCTCCGCCGCGGATCCGTCGGCCAAGCTCACCGAGCTGGCGACCGGCACGCACACCCTGCGGGTCGCGGCCGACGGCCCGGACCGGCAGAAGCTGTCGCTGCTGGAGGACGCCGCCGAGTACAGCCTGATCCACAACGGCAAGGACGTGTGGGGCTACGACAGCGCGTCCAACGAGGTCTACCACGCCACCGCGGCCGAGGAGGCGGGCGGCAAGCAGCCGAAGGAGGTCCCGGCGACGCCCGGCGACCTCACCGAGGAGGCCCTGAAGGCGGTCGACGACACGACGTCCGTGACCGTCGACGGCACCGCCCAGGTCGCCGGCCGCGACGCGTACAAGCTGGTGATCAAGCCGAAGCAGTCCGGCTCCACGGTGGGTGCGATCAGCGTGGCGGTGGACGCGGAGACCGGACTGCCGCTGAAGTTCACGCTGACCCCGGCGAGCGGTGGGGCCGCCGTGGTGGACGCGGGCTTCACCCAGGTGAGCTTCGCCAAGCCGGCCGCGAGCACCTTCGACTTCACCCCGCCCAAGGGCGCGAAGGTGACCGAGGGCGACAGCCTCGACGAGCCGGAGCACACGCGGAAGTCCGAGGAGGACTTCGGCAAGGACCTCGGCGAGGACCTGGGCAAGGGCTTCGGCAAGGGCCTCGACGGGCCGAACGTCATCGGCGAGGGCTGGAACTCCGTCGCCGTGCTCGACACCGGCGCCGAGGGCGGCATGCCCTCCGGCGAGGCGGGCGGCGACCTGGGCGGCTTCCTGGGTTCCCTCGGCGACCAGGTGAAGGGCGACTTCGGCACCGGCACGGTCTTCAAGACCCGTCTGGTCAACGCCCTGATCACCGATGACGGCACGGTGTACGTCGGTGCCGTCACCAAGGACGCGCTGGTGAAGGCGGCCGACTCCGCGCAGTGAGTACGGCACGGGCGCGGCGGTGAGCACCGCACCCGGACGGCGAATCGGGTGAGCACCGCACCCGGACGGCGAATCGAGGGTGCCCATGGACGAAGCGTCCGCCACGGCAGGCGAGCGCACGGGTGACGGCGTCATCCACACCCGTGCGCTCACCAAGCGCTTCCGCGGCGGACAGCTCGCCGTCGACGGGCTGGATCTGACCGTTCCGGCGGGCAGCGTCTTCGGCTTCCTCGGTCCGAACGGCTCCGGCAAGACCACCACCATCCGGATGCTGATGGGCCTGATCGAGCCCACGTCGGGCACGGCGCACGTGCTGGGGCGGCCCATGCCCCGGGCCACGCGCGCCGTGCTCCCGTACGTGGGCGCCCTCATCGAGGGCCCCGCCCTCTACGGATTCCTCTCGGGCCGCGACAACCTCCTGCGCCTCGACTCCGCGGACCCGACCGCCGACCCGCGCACCCGGCGGGCCCGGGTCACGGCGGCACTGGACCGGGTCGGGCTGGCTGCGGCGGCCGGGAAGAAGGCCAAGGCCTACTCCCTCGGTATGAAACAGCGGCTCGGACTCGCGGCCGCCCTGCTCCAGCCCCGCCGCCTGCTCGTCCTCGACGAGCCGACCAACGGGCTGGACCCGCAGGGCATGCGCGAGATCCGCGCCCTGGTCCGGGAGCTGGCCTCCGACGGAACGACCGTGTTCCTCTCCTCGCACCTGCTCGACGAGATCGAGCAGGTGTGCACGCACGCCGCCGTGATGGCGCGGGGCCGGCTGGTCACCCAGGGCGCCGTGACCGAGCTGGCCGCGGGCATCAGGGGCCGGCTGGTCGTCACCACGCCGGACCCGGCGGACGCGGCCCGGGTCCTGAAGGAACGCGGGGTCGCGGACGTCGTGGTCGACGAGGACCGCGTGACCGGCGAACCCCCGGAAGGGGAACTCGCCGACCTGAACGCCGCGTTGGTCGCGGCGGGGGTGCGGGTGCGCGGTTTCGGCGTGGAACGGGCCACCCTGGAGGACGCGTTCATGGCACTGACGGGGGAGGGCTTCGATGTCGCGGGTTGAGCTCCGGCCGGCCGACGCTCCGCGTCCCGCGGACCGGCGGGCCGGCGTCCCGCGGCCCGCCGGCCCGCTGTGGACCCTCGGCCTGCTGCGCAGCGAACTGACCACCACCTTCCGGCGCTGGCGCACGCTCGCGCTGCTCGGCGTGCTGGCCGCGGTGCCGGTCCTCGTCGGGATCGCCGTACGGATCGAGACGAGCGACGGCTCGACGGTGGGCGGCGGCGGCCCGGACGGCGGCGCGGGCCCGGCCTTCATGACGCAGATCACCAACAACGGCCTGTTCCTCGTCTTCACCGCCCTCGCCGCGACCCTGCCCTTCTTCCTGCCGATGGCGGTCGGTGTCGTCGCCGGCGACGCGATCGCCGGTGAGGCGGGCGCGGGAACCCTGCGCTACCTGCTGGTCGCCCCCGCCGGCCGTACCCGGCTGCTGCTCACCAAGTACGCCACCGCGATGGCCTTCTGCCTGGCGGCGACCCTGGTGGTCGCCGTCTCGGCGCTGACGGTCGGGGCGCTGCTGTTCCCGCTGGGCGACCTGACGACCATCTCCGGTACGCGGATCGGCTTCGCGGAGGGGCTCGGCAGGGCGCTCCTGATCGCCCTGGTCGTCGCCGCCTCACTGACCGGCGTGGCGGCGCTCGGTCTGTTCGTCTCGACGCTGACCAACAGCGGCATCGCGGCGATGGCGACGACGGTCGGCCTGCTGATCACCGTTCAGATCGTCGACCAGATCCCCCAGCTGCACGCGATCCACCCGTACCTGTTCCCGCACTACTGGCTGTCCTTCGCCGACCTGATGCGCGAGCCGGTCTACTGGGACGACCTGGTGCGCAACCTCGGCCTCCAGGGGCTGTACGCGGCGGTGTTCGGTACGGCGGCCTGGGCGCGCTTCACGACGAAGGACGTCACCGCCTAGCCGGCACGGCGAGGCCTCGCGGCCGAGGGACGTCCCGCCCGGCGGTGCCATGAGGACCCGTCATGAAGGTCCCGCCCCCGGCCCGGTCTACGACGCCTCGTACGGGAAGCGGGCGAGCGGGGGCTCCTGCGCGAAGAACGTCTTCGCACGGGCGAGGGCGTCGAGGTCGTGCAGTACGTCACCGGGCCTGCTGCCGTTGCCGAGCAGGACCCCGCCGAACCGCATCCCCATGTACGCGGCCGAGTGGTTGAGGGTGCCGATCAGCGGGTCGGCGACCTCGCTCTCCTCGTGCGCGAGCGCGGTGACGCCCCACAGGGTGCGCCCGGCGAGCGTCGCCTTGAAATTGATGCCGGGTGTGCGCAGCCAGCCCGACCAGTGGTCCAGATAGCGCTTGGTGTGCGCGGACAGCGAGTACCAGTACAGCGGAGAGGCGATCACGATGTCCGTCGCCGCGAGCGTGGCGTCCAGCAGCAGCGCGGTGCTGCCGTCGGTCGGGCGGACGTGGTCGCTGTCGTGGCGCAGGTCCTCGAAGTCGGGCAGCGGGTGCTCGGCGAGGTCGATCCAGCGCTGCTCGACGTCGGCGGGCAGCTGTTCGGCGGCCTCACGGGCCAGCAGTTCGGTGTTGCCCTCGCTGCGGCTGCTGCCCAGTACGAACAGGAAACGGCGGTTCATGGCTCCCCCGGGATCCGGTCACCGGCACGCGGCGGCGCGCCAGTTTCACGCGTGTGCATCTTATGCGCATGCATGCAATTGCCGCCAGTGCCGCCGGTGCCGCCGGTACTTCCAGTGCTGCCGGTACCGCCGGAGCCTGTCCTTGCCTGTGCCTTCAGAGCCGTTTGTGCCTCGGGAGCCGCCCGTGCCTTCAGAGCCGCTCGTATCGCCAGAGCCGCCCCTGCCTCCGGTGCCTGCTCGCGCCCCTCGTCAGTGGGCCGTCCCCGTCAGCCGTGCCAGGGCCTCGGTCTCACGGGGCGGGCGGCCGCCGAGATCGCCGAGCCGCCAGGCCGGCACCCATGGCACGCGGTACACGTCGACCACCGACTCGATCAGCCTGGCCTGCTGCGCCAGCGGCCGGGGCAGCCGCCCCGGCGCGTCCGCGACCAGGACGACGGAGTCCAGGTCCAGCCCGGCAGGGGCCTGGCCGCGCCGGAAGACCTCCAGCGCGTGCAGAACGGCCGTCAGGCCCGACGCGTGCGTCCGGGCGACCAGCAGCACCGACGTCGGATCACCCGCGCCGGGCCAGTCGCAGCCGCAGTCCTGACCGCCGTAGACCGTTGCCAGCGTGGAGACCCCCGAACCGCCGTGGGTGCCGACCCAGGAGAAGCGCCGGACCGTGTTCGAGGCGACGGCGGGCGCCGGGTCCGGGGCGGGCACCGGTCCGCGGATCCAGATCTCCGGCCCCTGCCGCGCGCCCGTCCGCATACCCGCTCCCTTCCGTGGCCACCCCACCGATCTTCGCGGTTGCGGGAGAATCGCGTGACGGGGGTACCGGTTCTTGGGACAGGCCTGTGACGACGTGGTGACCCGGGCACCGCGCCGGACCGGGGAGACTCGGACGAACGGGTTCGCCGAGACGCGAACGCCAGCGAGTGAGGGAACGGATGTCTCGACTCAGCCGCGAGAAGAAGCGGGAACAGGAACACCAGGCCGCCCCCGCGGCACCGGCGGTCGACGTCCACGTCCCGTGGGCCGAGGCGGGCGCGTGCCGCGCCACGGTCGGCGGGGTCCCGGTCGTCGCGGCACCCGGTGAGGAACTCCACCACGCCGTGCTGAGGCAGCTCCACCGCATCGCCCTCGCCGCCGGCCGCCCCGTCCTCGCCACGGTCCACGACGAACGCATCGGCTACGTCGTCCCCCTCCAGGTCCACCCGGACGGCTCCAGCCGGTACACCGGTGAGCCGGTGCGGACCGGGCCGGCACCGGCGGAGCGGACCGGGGATGCCGGACCCGCAGCCTCCGGTCGGCCGCGGGCGCCGCACCCGTCCGGGCCGGCGGCGCCGCACCCCGCGCACGAGTCCGGAGCCGACCGGGACACGCATGTGTTCCGCACGCCGGCACAGCGGACCGAGTCGACACCGACGTTCCGGATGGGGGCGGCGGGCCGGTCGCAGCCGCCCGGCGAGGGGCCGCGGGCCGTTCCGCCGCGGCCGGCGCCGGAAACTCAGCCTGCGGGGGACGCCGTCCCCACCTTCCCGCTCCGCGCGGTGCCCGAGCCGCAACCCCTGGGGGAAGCGGTCCCCACCTTCCCGCTGCGGGCGGTGCCCGGGACCGCCGTCCCGGGTTCGGCGGTCACCGCGCCGACGGGTGCGTTCGGCCCGCCGCCGGTCATGGGCGCCAAGCCGCACCCGGAAACCCCGGCGCCGCCGCGGTCGGACACCGATCCCAGGCCCACGCCGCCCCGGGGCTTCGACGCCGTCGCCGAGGCCATCCTGGGTGACGCGCCCGCCGACGAGGAGCCCAGTGGCCCCGCCCTCCTCGCCGAGCCGATCGCCCGGATCGGCGAGGCCGTGCGGGCGGGCCGGATCGACGCGGCGGCGGCCCTCGCGGAGCAGACCGCCGGGGAGGCGTCGGCGACCCTGCCGCCCGACCATCCCGAGCTGCTCGGCCTGCTCGAACTCACCGCCTACATCGCGTACTTGGCGGCCGACCCGGTCCGGTCCTTCCGGCTCTCCCTCGACGTGGTCCGCGTCCACCGCCGTCTGGGGGACGCGGAGGCCGCGTACGGCAACGTGCAGAGCGCGGCCACGTCGTGGCGGGCCGTGCGCGAGCCGTCGCTCGGCCTGGAGATGGGGCGCGAACTGATCGGCCTGTGGACCGAACTGGTCGGTGAGGGCGGCCCGGCCGCCGAGGACATGGAGGAACTGGAGTCCGCCCGCGCCCGTATGGGCCGGCTCACCGACCGCGCGAAGCGGACGGCGGGGAACTGACCGCGGCCGAAGCGGGGTGACTCGGGCGCGCGCCGACCGGCGCGGAGGCGGGGTGGCTTCCGCGCGGGCCGAGCGGAGCCGGGCCGACCGCAGTCCCTAGTGCACGCAGAACTCGTTCCCCTCCGGGTCCGCCATCACGACCCACTCGCCGCCCTGCTCCTTCACCTCCCTCAGCACGCTCGCCCCGAGCCCGCGCAGCCGCTCCACCTCCTCGGCCCGGCTGCCGGCGGCTGGGTGCAGGTCCAGGTGGAGCCGGTTCTTGCCCGACTTGGACTCGGCGACGCGCTGGAACAGCAGCCGCCGCCCCAGTCCGGTGCCGCTGCGCGCCTCGACCGGGTCCTCCGGGTGCCGTACGGCGATCAGGTCCCGGAAGGCGGGGCGGCCGTGGAAGTCGGTGGTGGCGGCCTCGGGGAGGGCGCCGGTGTTCAGCAGATGCTCGATCAGCGCGCTGTTGTCCTCGACGTCGTAGCCGATCGCGGCGGCCCAGAAGTCGGCCTGCGCGTGCGGGTCCTGGCAGTCGATGACCAGCTTCCAGTGCACGGGTACCGGTGCGGATGCCTTCTCGCTCATGTAACCAGTTATATTGGTTACATGAGCCGGAGTCCATCGGAAGTGCCGGACCCGTCGCCCGGGTTGACCCTTTTCTCGCACGAGGGGAAGCCCTACCGCTTCGACCCCGGAGCGCTCTGTCTGGAACTGCTGCCCACCGGCGGCCCGGGGGAACTGGCGCGCTTCGAGGTGCTGCACCGCCCGGCCGACCTGGTGACCTGGGCCGGTCGCGGCCGGCTGGCGGCCGGACTCGACCTCACCGTGACCGAGGACGAGCTGGTCGCGGCCCGCACCCTGCGCGACGCCCTCTTCCCGCTCGCCGCCGACCGCGCGCACGGCCGTCCGCTCCGGGCGCGTGACGTGGACATCGTCAACACGGCCGCCGTCCCGCCGCCGCTGGTCACCCGACTCGCCCCGGACGGGAGCCGCGGCTGGGCGCCGGGTGCCACCGGCACCGGGCTGCTGTCGACCGTCGCCCGGGACGCGATCGACCTGTTCTCGGGTCCGTACGCGGATCGTGTCCGCGAGTGCGGCGCCCACGACTGCCGGCTGCTGTTCGTCGACACCTCGCGCCCCGGCCGCCGCCGCTGGTGCGCGATGGAGCACTGCGGCAACCGGGAGAAGGTGCGGGCACACCGGGCCAGGAAGGCGACCCAGGACGTGCCGGGTCCGCCCCGCTCGGCGGGCGGGCCGCCGACGTGCTGACCACCGCCACCCGGTTCGGCTCCGCGGTCGGCATCTCCGCGGTGACCGCGGTCTACGGCTTGGCGTCCAGCGGTTCCGGCCCGGAGGCGACGCTCTCCGCGTTCCGTACGGCGCCGGCGGTGCCGGTCGCGATGGTGGTCCTGGGCACCGCCGTCTCGGCCCTGAGCGTGCGGGCGGCCCGGCGCGCGGTGCGCAGCGCGTCCCAGGTGAGCAGCGTGAGCGCCACCCAGACCAGCGCGAACCCGGCCCAGCGCTCGGCGGGCATGGCCTCGCGGAAGTAGAGGACGCCGAGCAGGAACTGGAACACCGGGGCCAGATACTGGAGCAGACCCAGCGTGGACAGGGGCACGCGGATCGCGGCCGCGCCGAAGCAGACCAGCGGCAGCGCGGTGACGACACCGGTCGCGGCGAGCAGGGCCGCGTGCCCCGGCCCCTCGGCGGCGAAGGTGGACCCGCCGTGGGACGTCAGCCACAGCAGATAGGCGAGTGCCGGCAGGAACTGGATCGCGGTCTCGGCGGCCAGCGATTCCAGACCGCTGAGGTTGACCTTCTTCTTCACCAGTCCGTAGGTGGCGAAGGAGAAGGCGAGGACGAGGGAGATCCACGGCGGGCGGCCGTAGCCGGCGGTCAGGACGACGACCGCGGTGAAGCCGACACCGACCGCCGCCCACTGCACGGGCCGCAGCCGCTCCTTCAGGAGCAGGACGCCCATCGCGATGGTGACCAGCGGATTGATGAAGTACCCGAGCGAGGCCTCCACCACCTGACCGTTGTTCACGGACCAGATGTAGACGCCCCAGTTGACGGTGATCACGGCCGCGGCGACCGTGACGAGCGCCAGGCGCCGCGGCTGCCGCAGCAGCTCGCCGATCCAGCTCCAGCGGCGTACGACGAGCAGTACGGCGCCGACGACGACGAGGGACCACACCATCCGGTGAGCGAGGATCTCGACCGCGCCGGCCGGCTTCAGCAGCGGCCAGAACAGCGGGACGATGCCCCACATCCCGTAGGCGGCGAAGCCGTTCAGCAGACCTATGTGCCGTTCGCCCCTGGACTTCCCGGCCACCGGCTCCTCCTTCACGCGTCGGCCTCGCTCGCACGAAGGTAGCGCCGAGCCCGCCCGCCTGTCATACCCGTATCGCCATACGGTCATGACAGGCGGGAAGCCGGCGGGTCCCGGGGGATTCCGGGAAGCGGCGAGAGCGCGTCGCGGCGGGGAGTTCCGGAGGGCTTTCCGGGTCAGTCCTTGAGCGCGGCGGTGACGGCCTCGGACAGCGGGGTCGTCGGACGCCCCGCCAGCCGGGACAGGTCGCCGGTCGTGACGACCAGCTCGCCCTTGCCGATGGAGACATCGGTGCCGGCGATGATCGCGGCCATCGGTCCGGGCAGCCCGGCGCCGGAGAGGATGTCCGTGAGCACCTCGGGCGTGACCGTGTTGTAGGCGATCTCCCGCCCGGTCTGCCGGCTCAGCTCGGCCGCGTACTCGGCGAAGCTCCACGCCTCGTCGCCGCCCAGCTCGTACGTCTTGTTCTCGTGCCCCTCGCCGGTCAGCACGGCGACGGCCGCGGCGGCGTAGTCGGCGCGGGAGGCCGAGGAGACCCGGCCCTCGCCGGCGGCGGCGACCACCGCGTCGTGCGCCAGCACCGGGGCGAGGTTCTCGGTGTAGTTCTCGTGGTACCAGCCGTTGCGCAGCAGCACGTACGGCAGGCCGGACGCCAGGAGGACCCGCTCGGTGCCCCGGTGGTCGTCGGCGAGGGCGGCGGTCAGGCTGCCGGGGGCGCTGGTGTAGGCGAGGAGGGCGACACCGGCCGCCTTCGCCGCGTCGATGACGACCCGGTGCTGCGCGACCCGGCCGCGGTCGAACTCGGTGCCGGAGATCAGCAGCACCTTGTCGCCCGGGGAGAACAGGCCGTCGAACGTCTCGGGGGCGTTGTAGTCCGCGATCGCGATCCGCACGCCGCGGTCCGCGAGGTCGGCGGCCTTCGACGCGTCGCGGACGACGGCGGTGATCCGGTCCGCCGGGACCCGCTCCAGCAGCTGGGTGACGACGTGACGGCCGAGGTGCCCGGTGGCTCCTGTGACGACGATGCTCATGAGGCGCGTTCTCCTTGTGGGGGTCGTGACGTCTTCGACCCTAGAAGGAGCGCTAACTCTTGGAAAGTACCCACTCTCAAGTAAGGTACTGACATGACAGTTAGTGACCCCAAGGGCGGCGCCGAGGCGATGTGCCCGTACCGGCTGGTCCTGGAACACGTCACGAGCCGCTGGGGCGTCCTCGTCCTGATCCGGCTCCTCCAGGGATCGCACCGCTTCAGCGAACTGCGCCGGGCGATCGGCGAGCTCGCCCCGCGGATCAGCGAGAAGATGCTCACCCAGACCCTCCAGACCCTGGAGCGGGACGGCCTGGTGCACCGGGACGCCAAGCCCGTCATCCCGCCCCGCGTGGACTACTCCCTCACCGACCTCGGCCGCGAGGCCGCCGAACAGGTGCACGCGCTGGCGCTGTGGACGGAGCGGCGGATGGACGACGTGGAGCGGGCCCGCGAGACATACGACGAGGCCCGGGCACTGGCTGCCCGGGCCTCGTGACGCGTCGACCGCCCGCGGGTCAGCCGACCACCGTCCAGGTGTCGCCGCCGGCCAGCAGCGCGGCCAGATCGCCCTTGCCGTTCTGCTCGACGGCCGTGTCGAGCTGATCGGCCATCTGGGTGTCGTAGACCGGCCGGTGCACCGCGCGGAAGACACCGATCGGGGTGTTGTGCAGGGTGTCCGGGTCGGCGAGCCGGCTCAGCGCGAACGCCGTCGTCGGGGAGTCGGCGGTGGCGTCGTGCACCAGCACCTGGTCCTCGTTCTCCGGGGTCACCGTGACCACCTTGAGGTCGCCGGTCCGCTGGTCCCGCACCACCCCGCGGGTGTTGTCCGCCCCGAAGCGGATCGGCTGCCCGTGCTCCAGCCGGATCACCGCCTCCTCGGCCTGCTGCCGGTCCTTCAGGGCGTCGAAGGCCCCGTCGTTGAAGATGTTGCAGTTCTGATAGATCTCGATCAGCGCCGTGCCCGGGTGGGCGGCGGCCTGACGCAGCACCTCGGTGAGGTGCTTGCGGTCGGAGTCGACGGTCCGGGCGACGAACGACGCCTCCGCGCCGAGGGCCAGCGACACCGGGTTGAAGGGCGCGTCCAGCGAGCCCATCGGCGTCGACTTGGTGATCTTGCCGACCTCGGACGTCGGGGAGTACTGGCCCTTCGTCAGGCCGTAGATCCGGTTGTTGAACAGCAGGATCTTGAGGTTGACGTTGCGGCGCAGGGCGTGGATCAGGTGGTTGCCGCCGATGGACAGCGCGTCGCCGTCACCGGTGACCACCCAGACGCTCAGATCGCGCCGCGAGGCGGCGAGACCGGTGGCGATGGCGGGGGCACGGCCGTGGATCGAGTGCATCCCGTAGGTGTTCATGTAGTACGGGAAGCGGGAGGAGCAGCCGATGCCCGAGACGAAGACGATGTTCTCCTTGGCGAGGCCCAGCTCGGGCATGAAGCCCTGCACGGCCGCCAGGATCGCGTAGTCACCGCAGCCGGGGCACCAGCGCACTTCCTGATCGGTCTTGAAGTCCTTCATGGACTGCTTGCCCTCGGCCCTGGGGACCAGGTTGAGCGCTTCGATCGTGCCGGTGCCTTCCGTGGACGTCTCAGCCATCGATGGCCTCCTTGAGCGCCGTGGCGAGCTGCTCCGCCTTGAACGGCATGCCGTTGACCTGGTTGTACGAATGGGCGTCGACCAGGTACTTCGCCCGGATCAGGGTGGCGAGCTGCCCGAGGTTCATCTCGGGGATCATCACCTTCTCGTACCGCGCGAGCACCGCGCCGAGATTCCGCGGGAACGGGTTGAGGTGGCGCAGATGCGCCTGGGCGACGGGCCGGCCGGCCGCGCGCAGCCGCCGCACCGCCGCGGTGATCGGCCCGTACGTCGACCCCCAGCCCAGCACCAGGATCTTCGCCTCGCCCGGGTCGTCGACCTCGACGTCCGGGACGTCGATGCCGTCGATCTTCGCCTGGCGGGTGCGGACCATCAGGTCGTGGTTGGCCGGGTCGTAGGAGATGTTGCCCGAGCCGTCCTGCTTCTCGATGCCGCCGATGCGGTGCTCCAGGCCCGGCGTGCCCGGCACCGCCCAGGGCCGGGCCAGGGTCTGCGGGTCGCGCTTGTACGGCCAGAAGACCTCGCTGCCGTCCTCCAGGGTGTGGTTCGGGCCCTGGGCGAACTGCACCGTGAGATCCGGCAGCTGGTCCAGGTCCGGGATGCGCCAGGGCTCCGAGCCGTTGGCGAGGTAGCCGTCGGACAGCAGGAAGACCGGGGTGCGGTACGTCAGGGCGATCCGGGCCGCCTCCAGGGCGGCGTCGAAGCAGTCGGCCGGGGTGCGCGGAGCGACGACCGGCACCGGCGCCTCACCGTTGCGCCCGTACATCGCCTGCAGCAGGTCGGCCTGCTCGGTCTTCGTCGGCAGTCCCGTCGAGGGCCCGCCGCGCTGGATGTCGACGACCAGCAGCGGCAGCTCCAGCGAGACCGCGAGCCCGATCGTCTCGCTCTTGAGCGCGACACCCGGTCCCGAGGTCGTGGTCACCGCGAGCGAACCGCCGAACGCAGCGCCGAGGGCCGCGCCGATGCCCGCGATCTCGTCCTCGGCCTGGAACGTCCGCACACCGAAGTTCTTGTGCTTGCTCAGCTCGTGCAGGATGTCCGAGGCGGGCGTGATCGGGTACGAGCCGAGGAACAGCGGCAGATCCGCCTGTCTGCCCGCGGCGATCAGGCCGTACGCCAGGGCCAGGTTCCCCGAGATGTTGCGGTACGTGCCGACCGGGAAGGCCTTCGCCGCCGGCGCCACCTCGTAGGAGACCGCGAAGTCCTCGGTGGTCTCGCCGAAGTTCCAGCCCGCGCGGAACGCGGCGATGTTGGCCGCCGCGATGTCGGGCTTCTTCGCGAACTTGGACCGCAGGAACTTCTCGGTCCCCTCCGTCGGCCGGTGGTACATCCACGAAAGGAGGCCGAGCGCGAACATGTTCTTGCTGCGCTCGGCCTCCTTTCGGGTGAGGTCGAATTCCTTCAGTGCTTCCACCGTCAGAGTGGTCAGCGGCACCGGATGGAGGTGGTACCCGTCGAGCGAGCCGTCCTCCAGCGGATTGGTCTCGTACCCGACCTTCTGCATCGCGCGTTTGGTGAACTCGTCGGTGTTGACGATGATCTCCGCGCCGCGCGGCAGGTCCCCGACGTTGGCCTTCAGCGCCGCCGGGTTCATCGCCACCAGCACGTTCGGCGCGTCGCCCGGCGTCAGGATGTCGTGGTCGGCGAAGTGGAGCTGGAAGGACGACACCCCCGGCAGTGTCCCTGCGGGGGCCCGGATCTCGGCGGGGAAGTTCGGCAACGTCGACAGGTCGTTGCCGAAGGATGCCGTCTCCGAGGTGAACCGGTCACCGGTGAGCTGCATACCGTCACCCGAGTCCCCCGCGAACCTGATGATCACCCGGTCGATGCGGCGGACGTCCTTGACCCCCACCGCCTTGCGCTGCTCCCCGACGACGGCTCCGTCGGCCTGCTCCGCTTGGCTACTGACCTGGCTCGTCACTGAACTGGACCTCCTTCGAGGCGGCTGTCTGGGAGGCGGCCTTCCCGCAGGCCCTCCCAGGACCAACCCTACGTCCGCGAGGTTCGCTGTCCCTCGGACATTCGCATGAAGAACACCGCTGAAGACGCCGTCCGTGCCCGCTTGGATGCGTCGCCCGGCGGACGGTCAGGAATTCAAGTACGTCAGGACGGCCAGCACCCGCCGGTGATCCCCCTCGCTCGGGGACAGACCCAGTTTCAGGAAGATGTTGCTGACGTGCTTCTCGACGGCGCCGTCGCTGACGACCAGCTGCTTGGCGATGGCCGAGTTGGTCCGCCCCTCCGCCATCAGCCCCAGCACCTCGCGCTCCCTCGGCGTGAGCCCCGCGAGCACGTCCTGCTTCCGGCTGCGTCCGAGCAGCTGCGCCACGACCTCCGGGTCGAGCGCGGTGCCCCCGCGGGCCACCCGCACCACCGCGTCCACGAACTCGCGCACCTCGGCCACCCGGTCCTTCAGCAGGTAGCCGACGCCCCGGCTGGAACCGGCCAGCAGTTCGGTGGCGTAGCGCTCCTCCACGTACTGCGACAGCACGAGCACACCGAGCCGGGGATACGCCTTCCGCAGCTGCACCGCGGCCCGCACCCCCTCGTCGGTGTGGGTCGGCGGCATGCGCACGTCGGCGACCACCACGTCGGGCAGGAGCCCTTCGGCGTCCAGCTCCGTGATGGTCTTGATCAACGCCTCCGCGTCCCCGACCCCGGCGACGACCTCGTGCCCGCGGTCGGTCAGCAACCGGGTCAGGCCCTCCCTGAGCAGCACCGAGTCCTCGGCGATGACCACCCGCACCCTGTCCTCCACGATCCTCGGCCCCCCATTGCCCGAATCCGCCCGTACGAACCAGTCAAGCATTCCAGCTTTCGGGGGAAGGGGAAGGCGGACCGGAGCGGGACGGCTCGCACGGGGGTGAGCGGGGGGAGCGGGCATGGGGTGGGGTGGGGGTCAGGGGTGGGAGTGGGTGGGGGTGGGGCGTGGGGCGTGGGGGCGAGTGGGCGGGAGTGGCGGGTGAGGCGCGGGTGCCGCGCCGGGTGGTTGGTTCACCCTCGCCAGGGAAGTTCCGCGGTGATCCTGGTGGGGCCGCCCGCCGGTGAGTCGACCACCAGGATCCCGTCCACCGCGTCCAGCCGCTCCGCCAGTCCGGCCAGCCCGGAGCCGCCGCCCGCACCGGCGTCCGCGCCGCCCACGCCGTCGTCCGTGACCTGGAGCATCAGCCGGTCCTCGGAGCGCCACACGTCCACCGTCGCCGAGCCGGCCCGCGCGTGCTTGCTGATGTTCTGCAGCAGCTCCGACACCGTGAAGTAGGCGATCCCCTCGATCGCCGGCGCCGGCCGGGCCGCCAGGTCCACCTCCACGTGCACCGGCACCGTGCAGCGTGAGGCGACCGCGGAGAGGGCGGCGTCCAGGCCGCGGTCGGTGAGGACCGCCGGGTGGATGCCGCGTGCCAGGTCGCGCAGCTCCTGGAGCGCCGTCTTCACCTCGCCGTGCGCCTCGTCCACCATCCGTGCCGCCGCCCGCGGATCCTCGGCGAGCTTCTCCCGGGCCATGCCCAGATCCATCGCCAGCGCCACCAGCCGGGCCTGCGCCCCGTCGTGCAGGTCGCGCTCGATGCGCCGCAGGTCGGCCGCGGCGGTGTCGACGACGACCCCCCGGTCCGACTCCAGCTCCACCACCCGGGTCGCCAGCCGGGACGGCCCTAGCAGCCCGTGCACCAGCAGCCGGTCCACCAGGGTCAGCGCCCGCACGATCCACGGCGTGGCCAGCGTGAACAGCAGGCCGACCAACGCCGTGACCGTGATCTCGAACGGGTTGTCGAGGGAGATGCGGTGCGTCTCGTCGCCGTACAGCTGGAGCCCGTCCTGCCCGCCGTACACCGGGAACAGCCAGAACCACAGGGGGTACGTCAGCAGCGCCCATCCGTACGCCCAGAAGTTCACCGCGACGACGAAGGAGAACACCGCCCACGGGAAGTGCAGCACCGCGTAGAGCAGATGGCGCCACGAGGTACCGCTTTTCAGCACGGCGCCCACCCACGCCATCAGGCCGCTGCCGCGCACCCGCAGCGGCTCCGGCTCGGCCACCTCGAGCCTGAGCAGTCCGCGCGCCCGCGCCCGCTCCAGCGCGCCGAGCCCCCGGCACCCCGCCAGCCCCGCCGCCAGCACCGGAATGCCGAGAAACGTCACCAGCAGCCCCGCACCGAGCGCGAGCATCGTCACGGCGTACGTGAACATCAGCACGCCGATCGGCAGGCTCAGCAGCACGTACGCGAACTCGCGCCAGCTGCGTGCCTCGAACGGCGCCCGCAGCCCGGCCGGCAGCCGGTGGCGCCGCTCGACGCCGGCCCCCGTGCCCGGGCCGGACCGCCCGTCGCGCGGGCCGTACCCGTACCCGTACCCGTACTCGTGCCCGCGTCCGTACTCCGTGGCCATCGGCCCACTCACTCCCCGTCGTCTCGTGCCGGTCGTCCCGTGCCGGTTCCACAGTGCTGTGCCGGAGGCGCCGGAACCATGGAGGCAATCGGCGTCTCGTACGGGGGGTTTTCCCTACCTCGCCGACCGGCCGTCCGACCCCCGGCGACGGCTACGCGCGCCGCGCCTGCCGGTCCCGCCAGGGCAGCTCGGCCGTGACGAGCGTCGGCCCGCCCACCGGCGACTCGATGACGAACAGACCGTCGACGGCGTCCAGCCGCTCGGCGAGCCCCCGCATCCCCGTACCGCCGTCGAGGCCGGCGCCGCCGCGGCCGTTGTCCCCCACCTGTATGAGCAGCCGCTGCTCCGTCCGCCAGACCTCGACGGAGGCGGACGTCGCCCCGCTGTGCTTGCTGACGTTCTGGAGCAGCTCGGAGACGGTGAAGTAGGCGATGCCCTCGATGGCCTCGGCCGGTCTGCGCTCCAGGTCGACGGTCACCTTCACCGGCACCGTGCAGCGTGAGGCGACCGCGGAGAGGGCGGCGTCCAGGCCGCGGTCGGTGAGAACCGCCGGGTGGATGCCGCGTGCCAGGTCGCGCAGCTCCTGGAGCGCCAGCTTCACCTCGCCGTGCGCCTCCTCGACCATGGCCGCCGCGTAGTCCGGGTCCTCCAACAGCTTCTCCCTGGCCAGCCCGAGGCCCATGGCCAGGTGCACGAGCCGGGCCTGCGCCCCGTCGTGCAGGTCGCGCTCGATACGCCGCAGATCGGCCGCGGCCGTGTCGACGACGACCCCCCGGTCCGACTCCAGCTCGGCGATCCGCCGCTCCAGCTCGTCCGACGGCGACAGCAGCCCGCGCACCATCGCCCGGTCCGCGTTGGCCAGCCCCCGGGCGATGAACGGCAGCACCGGCCACAGCACGAACAGCGACGTCAGCGTGACGGCGAAGGTGAGCACGCCCCAGGGCAGCCGGATGAAGTCGTACAGGATGGTCCGCCAGCCCACCGGGTCCTTCAGCATCATCCACAGCTGCGGGAAGAACCCCCCGGGGCCGCGCAGCGGCAGCGGACTCGGCTCGTCCACCCGCACCGCGAGCAGCTTCCTGGCCCGCGCCCGCTCCAGCTTGCCCAGCTGCCGCGACCCCATCAGGCCCGCGGCGAGCAGCGGGAAACCGATCACCGTGACGGTCAGGAAAGCGCTGGTGAACAGCACCGTCACCACATAGACGAAGCCCAGCAGCGCCATCGGCAGGTTCGCCAGGAGATGCGCGATCTCCTTCCACGTGCGCCCGTCATAGGCGAAGCGGGGCGGCGGCAGGCGGTGGTCGTCGCGGTCGGGGAGCTCCGGGCCCGGGATTTTGTCGGTCACATGGGCTAGCGTGCCCGGCGGCGTACGGCCACGCCATGAGGTGGACCGCCCGCTTCTGCTGAGGAAAACCCCACCCCGGCCCGCCAAGGCGTGATGGGCTGCTTACCGGCGCTTTAACAGGCCCTAGACTCACGTTGCGTACAGATCGTCGAACACCGGCGTTCACGAACGTCACAGGATCACGGTCTCGCGGGCCGCGGGATCACGGTCCCGTGGGTCCGTTGCAGAACGGTCTCGTGGGCCGCGGGGGTCTCGTGGGGTCGCGAGGTCGCGGGGTCACCAGGTCATCGGGTCGAGGTCAGGGGAGCGAGGGACGGACGTGCGGGAACCGACCGTCGAACCGACCGCAATCGTCGCGGCGGACTACTTCGAGGCTTATTCGGTCGTCGGACTCCTCGCCGTCATCGGCGTGCTGTTCGTCGCCGTCGCGTTCGGCGCGGGCCGACTGCTGCGCCCCGTCGTGCCCACCCCCGAGAAGCTCCTGACGTACGAGTGCGGCGTCGACCCCGTCGGCGAGGGCTGGGCCCACACCCAGGTCCGCTACTACGTGTACGCCTTCCTCTACGTCATCTTCGCCGTCGACTCGATCTTCCTCTTCCCGTGGGCCACGGTCTTCGCCGCCCCCGGCTACGGCGCCGCGACCCTCGTCGAGATGTTCATCTTCCTCGGCTTCCTGGCCGTGGGACTGCTGTACGCATACAAGAAGGGTGTCCTGGCATGGACGTGACGCCAGAAGTGACTCCCTCGGAGCCCGCACCTGTCCTGCTGCCGGAGCCGAAGCGGCTCGGCGCCCTCGCACGCCTGGCCCCCGAGCCCATGAAGGTCGTCCTGAACTGGGGCCGCCGTTATTCGCTCTGGGTCTTCAACTTCGGGCTCGCGTGCTGCGCGATCGAGTTCATCGCCGCGTCGATGGCCCGCCACGACTTCATCCGCCTCGGCGTCATCCCGTTCGCGCCCGGTCCGCGCCAGGCCGACCTGATGGTCGTGTCCGGCACCGTCACCGACAAGATGGCGCCCGCCGTCAAACGCCTGTACGAGCAGATGCCCGAGCCGAAGTACGTCATCTCCTTCGGCGCCTGCTCCAACTGCGGCGGCCCCTACTGGGACTCCTACTCCGTCACCAAGGGCGTCGACCAGATCATCCCCGTCGACGTCTATGTCCCCGGCTGCCCGCCCCGGCCCGAGGCGCTTCTCCAGGGGATCCTCAAGCTCCAGGAGAAGATCGCCCGCGAGTCGCTCGGCGAGCGCTACG
This sequence comes from Streptomyces cadmiisoli, assembly GCF_003261055.1. Classification (NCBI taxonomy): domain Bacteria; kingdom Bacillati; phylum Actinomycetota; class Actinomycetes; order Kitasatosporales; family Streptomycetaceae; genus Streptomyces; species Streptomyces cadmiisoli. The sequence goes on along the minus strand of NZ_CP030073.1, from coordinate 4,021,842 downwards.
GCACCACGCGGCCGTCCGCGGCCGCGCTCCAGAGCGGCCTGGTGCAGCCGCCGGCCGCCGGTTCGGGGGAGAGTTCGGGGGAGACGCGATGAGCGGCACGACCGGCTGGCTCCCGGCTCCCGCCGAGGACCTCTTCGGCGCCGGAGCCACGGCCGAGGAGTCGTACGCGGTCCTCACCGTCGACGTGCCCCCGGCGTCCTGGACCGCGGCACTGCGCACCGCCCGCGACGACCTGGGCTGCACCTACTTCGACTGGCTGAGCGCGGTCGACGAACCGGGCACGGGGTTCCGGGTCTCGGCACACGTCGTCGCGCTCGCCCCGGTACGCCGTCTGATGGTGCGCACCACGGTGCCGCACGACACCCCCGTCCTCGACTCCGCCGTCGACGTCTACGCCGGCGCGGCCTGGCACGAGCGCGAGACGCACGAGATGTTCGGTGTCCGCTTCGAGGGCCACCCGGCCCTGGACCACCTCCTCCTGCCGGAGACCTTCGAAGGGCACCCCCTGCGCAAGGACTTCGTGCTCGCCGCCCGCGTCGCCAAGGCGTGGCCGGGCGCGAAGGAACCGGGCGAGTCCGAACACGGCGGCCCCAAGCGCCGCCAGATGCTTCCCCCGGGTGTCCCCGACCCGAACGAATGGGGCCCCCTCAAGGGCACCCTCCCCGCCGCCCCCGCCCGTCCGGCCCGCGGCGCGGCCCGCCCGGCGGGCGAACGCCCGGCACGGCGCACCCGCACGGCCGCGGAGGGCTCCGCCGGTCAGACCGCCGCACCCACACCGGCACCGGCGGACACCGCGCCCCCGACCACCCCTCGCCGCGCACGCACCGCGAGCGGGGGGTCGGCCTCGCAGCGGGCGGAGAGCGCGGAGAGCGCGGCGGGTACGGAGAGCGCTGCGGGGTCGGCTGAGGGCCAAGGTCAGGGCCAGGGGCCGGAGACGGCTTCGGTTCCGGGTTCTTCGGCGGGTGCGGGTCCGGCTTCGGTTCCGGGTTCTGCGGCGGCTTCGGCTCCGGCTGCGGGTTCTTCGGCGGGTGCGGCTCCGGCTTCGGCTGCGGGTTCTGCGGCGGCTTCGGCTTCGGCTGCGGGTTCTTCGGCGGGTGCGGCTGCCCCTCGCCGGTCCCGGAGCGCGAGCGGGGGGTCGGCTTCGCAGCGGGCGGAGGGGACGGGCGCCGAGCGGACGCGACCGGACACCGCGCCTCGCAGCGCCGACGCGCCCTGGCACCACGCCCGCCCTGCGTTCGACGACGACCAGAAAACCAAGGACGCGGCGCAGCCCGAGGAACCCGAGAAGAAGGACGCCGGGCGGTCCGAGGACAGCGACGCCGGCGCCACCGCGGAGAAAAACGCCGGGCGGTCTGACGACGCGGATGCGACGCCGGCCGAGCCGATCGCACCGGAGTCTGAGGGCGCCCGCCCGGCGGCGGGGGAGCCGGAGGCTGAGGCCAACGGTGCGGCGGCGGGGGAGCCGGAGTCCGGGGCCAACCGTGCGGCGGCGGGGGAGCCGGAGGCTGAGGCCAACCGTGCCCCGGCGGGGCAGCCGGAGTCCGAGGCGGCTCGCCCGGACTCAGGTGAGCCGGAAGCCGGGAAGGAACGCACGGAATCCGGTGAGCCCGAGACCGGGGAGGGGCGCGGCGCGGAGCCGGCGACGGGCGCGGAGCCGACCACGGGCGCGGAGCCGACCACCCGCGCGGAGCCGACCACCGGCGCCGAGCCCGAAGCCGATGACACGGCGGACGGCGAGACACAGACCCCCAGCGCGCCCAGCAGCCCGAACACCCCCAAGAGCCCCGGCGACTCCAACAGCTCCAACAGCCCCGGCGACTCCAACAGCCCCAGCGGCCCCAGTGACCCCAGCGGCCCCACCACCCCCGAAGACCCCGCAGGAGGCCGGACGTGAACGACGTGCTCGACGTCGCCCTGCGACTCCTCATCGTCTTCGGCGTCTTCCTCACCTTCCCCTTGATCGTCGGCCAGACCGAGCACAAGGTGATGGCGCACATGCAGGGCCGCCTCGGTCCCATGTACGCCGGTGGCTTCCACGGGTGGGCCCAGCTCGTCGCCGACGGCGTGAAGTTCGCGCAGAAGGAGGACGTGGTTCCGGCGGGCGCGGACCGGCGCATCTTCCAGCTCGCTCCCGCCGTGGCCCTCCTGCCGTACCTGCTGGTGCTGGTCGCCATCCCGATCGGCCCCGGCGAGGGCGCGGTCGGTCAGGTCGTCGACGCGGGTGTCTTCTTCGTCCTGGCCGTGATGGGCGTCGGAGTCCTCGGCTCGCTCATGGCCGGCTGGGCCAGCGCGAACAAGTTCTCCCTGCTGGGTGGCCTGCGTACCGCCGCCCAACTCCTGTCCTACGAGTTGCCGATGCTCCTCACCGCGGCCTCGGTCGCCATGGCGGCCGGAACGGTCTCCCTCCCGGGGATCCTGGACGCCTTCGAGTGGTGGTGGCTGCCCTGGCAGATCGTCGGCGCGATCGTGTTCTTCGTGGCGGGGCTGGCCGAACTCCAGCGCCCGCCGTTCGACATGCCCGTCGCCGACTCGGAGATCATCTTCGGCGCCTACACCGAGTACACCGGGCTGCGTTTCGCTCTCTTCCTCCTCGCCGAGTACGCCGGAATCGTCGTCCTGTGCGGCCTGACCACCGTGCTGTTCCTGGGCGGCTGGCACGGCCCGTGGGGCGCCGACGGCCTCGGCTGGGTCTGGACGCTGCTGAAGACGGCCGTGCTCGCGTTCATCGTGATCTGGCTGCGCGTCACCTACCCCCGGCTGCGTGAGGACCAGCTCCAGAAGTTCTCCTGGACCCTCCTCGTTCCCCTGTCCCTCGCCCAGATCGCCCTCACCGGCATCGTCAAGGTGGTGATCTCCTAACCATGGCTCCCATTCCCGGCTCCGGCCTCGCCAAGGGCCTGGCCGTCACCCTCCGCACGATGACGAAGAAGACGGTCACCGAGCAGTACCCCGACGTCCTGCCGGACCTGCCGCCCCGCACTCGCGGCGTGATCGGCCTGTTCGAGGAGAACTGCACGGTCTGCATGCTCTGCGCCCGTGAGTGCCCCGACTGGTGCATCTACATCGACTCCCACAAGGAGACGGTCCCCGCGGCGACCCCCGGTGGCCGTGAGCGCAGCCGCAACGTCCTCGACCGGTTCGCCATCGACTTCTCGCTGTGCATGTACTGCGGTATCTGCATCGAGGTCTGTCCTTTCGACGCCCTGTTCTGGTCCCCGGAGTTCGAGTACGCCGAGACCGACATCCGTGAACTCACCCACGAGCGCGACAAGCTCCGCGAGTGGATGTGGACGGTCCCGGCCCCGCCGGCCCTCGACCCGGGCGCGGAGGAGCCGAAGGAGATCGCCGCCGCACGCAAGACGGCGGAGAAGCTCGCGGCCACGCTCGCCGAGCCCACGGAGCCGACCCGACCGACCGGAACGACCGGAACGACCGAGGCCACGGAGTCGACCGGGCAGACGGGACCGACCGAGCCCACGAAGCCTGCCGGACCGACCGGACCCACGGAGCCGACCCGACCGACCGGAACGACCGGACCGACCGGACCCACGGAGCCGACCGGGCCCACCGATCCGCAGGGAGGGCAGTCGTGACCCTCGCCGCAGCCGCCGTGACGGCGCACACCACGGTGACCGGCGCCGCAGCGGAAGCGCACGGCTTCCTCTCCCCGACCGGCGTCGAGATCGCCTTCCTCCTTGTCGGCCTGGTCACCTTCGGCGCCGCGATCGTCACCGTCACCACCCGCAAACTCGTGCACGCCGCCCTGTGGCTGGTGGTGGCCCTCGGCGGGCTCGCCGTCGAGTACCTCCTGCTCACCGCCGAGTTCATCGCCTGGGTGCAGGTCCTCATCTACGTCGGTTCCGTCGTCGTCCTCCTGCTGTTCGGTCTGATGCTGACCCGGGCCCCCATCGGCCGCTCCCCGGACGCGGACTCCGGCAACCGCTGGGCGGCTCTCACGGTGGCGGCGGCCTCCGCCGGCACCCTGATCTGGGTGGTCGTCGACGCCTTCCGCACGACCTGGATCGACCTGGACGGCGCCCCCGCGGGCTCCACCGAGGTGACCGGCAAGGCCCTGTTCCAGAACTGGGTGCTCCCCTTCGAAGCCCTTTCGGTCCTCCTCCTCGCCGCCCTGGTCGGCGCGATCGTGCTGTCCCGCAAGGCGAAGGCGGCCGCGTCCGGCCCCGCGAGCGTCCCGGCCGCGCCGAGCACCCGGGACGGCAAGGCCGGCAAGGCCAGTGACAAGGACGGTGTCAGCTGATGCACCTCGCCTACCCCGCCGTTCTGTCCGCCCTCCTGTTCTGCACCGGCCTGTACGGCGTGCTCGCCCGCCGCAACGCGATCCTGGTCCTGATGTCGGTCGAGCTGATGCTGAACGCCGTCAACCTCAACCTGGTCGCCTTCGACGTCTGGCTCAGCAGGACCGCCGAGGAGACCCTGCACTCCGGTCAGGCGCTGACCCTGTTCACCATCGCCATCGCGGCCGCCGAGATCGGCATCGGCCTGGCGATCGTCCTCGCCGTCCATCGCAACCGCGGTACCTCGGACATCGACAAGCTCCGCGACACGGCCGAAGGCCACGGGGCCGACGCATCCGACGACGCCGCCACAGCCGGGTCGGCCGCCGAGAAGGCTGAGGCCACCGCGTGACCACGACCACCCTCGCCGTCCTCGTCCCCCTCCTTCCGTTCCTCGGTGCCGGCGCGGGTCTGCTGCTGGGCCGTACGGCTCCCGGATTCGTCCGCCCGCTCGCCGTCCTGCCGACGCTCGCCACACTCGTGCTCGCCGTGCTGGTCGCCGTGCGCCAGAGCGGCGACGAGCCCGTCACCGCGGCCAGTGAACTCACCCCGACCGGCTCGGTCCCGGTCGAACTGGCCCTGTACATCGACGGCTTCGCCGCCCTCGTCGCCGTGCTGGTCGCGTTCGTGGCGACGTGTGTGCAGATCTACTCGACCGGCTACCTGCGCGAAGACCCGCGCTACCCCTCGTACGCCGCGCTCGTCTCCCTGTTCACCTCCGCCATGCTCCTCGTCGTCTACTCGGGCGACCTGATGGTGCTGCTGGTCGGCTGGGAAGTCATGGGCATCTGCTCCTACTTCCTGGTCGGCCACTACTGGGAGACCCCGGAGGCCCGGGCGGCCTCCCTCAAGGCGTTCCTGGTGACCAAGCTCGGTGACGTCCCCTTCCTGATCGGCCTGTTCGCGCTGGCCGTCGACGCCGGGTCGTTCGGCATCACGCGCATCCTCGCCACCGTCGCGAACGGCGGACTCGACCATCCGACACTGATCGCCCTGCTGCTCCTGGCCGGGGTGGCGGGCAAGTCGGCGCAGTTCCCGCTGCACACCTGGCTTCCCGACGCGATGGCCGGCCCCACACCCGTCTCCGCGCTGATCCACGCGGCGACGATGGTCGCCGCCGGTGTCTACTTCGTCGCCCGTCTCCTTCCGCTGTTCGAGGCCTCGCAGGCCGCGATGGTGGTGCTCGCCGTCATGGCCGCCGTCACCATGGCCGGCTCGGGGCTCGCCGCACTCGCCCAGGACGACATCAAACGCGTCCTGGCCTACTCGACGATCGGCCAACTCGGCTACATGACCGGTGCCCTCGCCGTCGCGGACCGCGGGGCCGCCGTCTTCCACCTCCTGTCGCACGGCGCCTTCAAGGCGCTGCTGTTCCTCGCGGCCGGCGTGATCATCCACGCCGCCGGCACCAACTCCCTGGCAGCCATGTCCCGTATGCGGGGGCTGCGCGACCGGGTCCCGGACGCCTACTGGACGATGACCGTGGCACTGCTCGCGCTCGCCGCGATCCCGCCCTTCAGCGGCTTCTTCTCCAAGGAGTCCGTCCTCGGCGCCGCCGAACACGTCACCACCGGCCACACCGAGCACGCCCCCGCCGCCGCGGGCTGGCTCGTCCTCGTCGCCGGACTGTTCGCGGCCCTGCTCACCGCCGCGTACGCGATGCGGCTGTGGCTGCTCGCCTTCCGCGGCGACGGCGCGGAGGCCCCGGACCACGGCAGGCAGCCCCTGACGATGACCGTGGTGCTGTGGGTGCTCGCCGCCCCGTCACTCGCGCTGGGCGGGCTGGCGTACCAGTCGCTGCCCGGCTGGTTCGACGGCGGTGAACTGACCCCGACCCTCACCACGTCCGTCCTGGGCACGGGCCTCGCCCTGGTCGGTGGCATCGTCACCTACGCCGCCTGGCGGTACACCGCGGCGTCGGCGGCCCGCGTCCCGCTGGGTGCGGTCGCGGCCCATCCCGAAGGCGACGCGGGACAGGTCGAGGCGGAGACGATCGCGAGCCACGAGCCCGTGTACGGCGACGTGGCCCGCGCCCCCGACCCGGCCGACCCGGGACGGCTCCTGCTCGGCCCGCTGCACCGCCACGCGGCCGTCGGGTTCCACGTCGACGCCGTGTACTCGGCGCTGTTCGTCCGCCCCGTCCGGGCCGGCGCCGACCTCGTCCGGTTCCTCGACCGCGAGGTCGTCGACACCTACGTGCGCGGCGCGGGCGCCCTACCCCGCTGGCTCGGTGCCGCCGTACGGCGTGCCCAGACCGGCAATGTGCAGACCTATGTGAGCGCGCTGCTCGCCGGCACCGTCGTCCTGGTGGTCGCCGCCGTCCTCGTCGCCACGGGAGCGTGAGCAGGCGTGATCGATATCAGCGAGTCCGTGATGCAGTTCCTTCTGGCGTTCGTCGTCGTCGGTCCGCTTCTCGGCGCCGCCGCCGCGCTCCTGCCCGCACCGCCCGGGCTGAAGGGGAAGTCGCCCGAACAGGCCGTGCTGCGCCACGGCGTCACCGTGACCGGTGCGGTGCTCCTCGCGGCGATCGTCCTGGCGCTCGGCTTCGACCACGACCAGCCGTCGAAGATCCAGGCGAGCATCGACATCAGCTGGATCCCCGCACTGGACGTGCGCATCCACCTCGGCGTCGACGGCATCTCCCTCCCCCTTCTGCTGCTGACCGCGCTGCTGACCTTCCTCTGCGCGCTCTACTCGTACTTCAAGATGCCCGCGGGCCCGACCCCGAAGGCGTTCGTCGCACTGGTGCTGCTTCTCGAGTCCGGCACGCTCGCCACCTTCGCCGTCCTCGACCTGCTGCTGTTCTTCCTGGCCTTCGAGATGGTGCTCATCCCGATGTACTTCCTCATCGCCCGCTGGGGCGGCGAGGGGCGGGCGCAGGCCGCCTGGAAGTTCATCCTCTACACGCTGCTCGGTTCCGTGGTCATGCTGCTCGGCCTGCTCCTGATCGGAATCACGGCGGGCACATTCGACATGGTGGCACTCGCCACTGACAACGGCCGGTCGCTGACCACATTCGTGCAGGTCGTCGCGGTTTTGGCGATCGGGATCGGGCTCGCGGTCAAGACGCCGATGTGGCCGCTGCACAGCTGGCTGCCGGACGCTCACACGGCCGCGCCGACGGTCGGCTCGGTGCTGCTGGCCGGCGTGCTCCTCAAAATGGGCACCTACGGTTTCGTCCGGATCCTGCTGCCGATCGCCCCGGACGGGTTCCGGACGTTCGCGCCCTACCTCGCCGCGTTCGCCGTCGTCGGCATCATCTACGGGTCCCTGGCCTGCCTCGCCCTCGCCAAACAAGGTGCGAAGGGCGACCTCAAACGCCTCATCGCGTACTCGTCCGTCGGCCACATGGGATTCGTCCTGCTGGGTATCGCGACCATGACCCCGACCGGCGTGAACGGCGCACTCTTCGCCAACATCGCCCACGGTCTGATCACCGGCCTGCTGTTCTTCCTGGTCGGCGCGTTGAAGGAGCGCACCGGCACCACCGACCTCGACGCCTTGGCCGAACAGACCGGAGGAGCGCTCTACGGCAAGGCACCCCGGCTCGGCGGCCTGCTCGCCTTCGCCGCGGTCGCCTCGCTCGGCCTCCCGGGTCTCGCCGGGTTCTGGGGCGAGATGCTGGCGCTGTTCGGCGCGTTCGAGCCCGCCCCCGAGCTCAGCCGTCCCGCCTTCCTCACCTTCATGGCGATCGCCGCGTTCGGCACGCTGCTGACGGCCGCCTACCTGCTCGTCGTGGTCCGACGCGTGTGCATGGGCGCCGTACCGCAAGAAGCGCCGAGGCTCGCCGACGTCCAGCCCTACGAGTTCGCGGCCTGGACCCCGCTCGTCGCCCTCACCGTCGTCGCCGGACTCTGGCCGAAGACCCTCCTGGGCCTGACCGACCCGGCCGTGCAGCAGCTCCTCGCAGGAGGCACCCGATGAGCCCCGTGGCCCAGCCTCTGGCGCAGTCCGTGGTCCAGTCCGTCGACTGGCTCGCCATCGCGCCGCCCACCATCGCGGCCGTGGTCGGCCTCGCCGTACTGGTCGCCGACCTGTTCGTCGGCGACAACCGGAAGGCGCTCCTCGGCTGGGTCTCCGTCGCGGGCCTGGCCGCGTCCACGCTGATGCTGCTGCCGCTGCTCGACGGTGACCGCTCGACCTTCTGCCTGACCGGCGACGCCGACGTGTGCAGCTATACCGTGGACGGCTTCACCCTGGTCATCCAGTTCCTGGTCCTCGGCGGCGCCCTCCTGGCGGCGCTGCTGTCCGTCACCGCGCTGAAGGACGCGCGCGGGGGACTGCCCGAGGGCGAGTTCTGGTTCCTGCTGCTGTCCTCCGCGGCCGGTGCCGCGCTCCTGCCGGCCTCACGCGACCTGGCGACACTCATCGTCGCCCTGGAAGTCGCCTCCCTGCCCGCGTTCGCCCTGGTCGGCATCCGGCACGGCGACCGGAAGTCGTCCGAAGCGGCCCTGAAGTTCTTCCTGTCCTCGGTCACCGCGACCACGGTCAGCCTCATGGGCATCAGCTTCGTGTACGCCTCCACCGGCACCCTCTACCTCACCGAGATCGCCGGCCGCATCGACGGCGTAGACGGGCAGCTGCACACCCTCGCCCAGGCCGGCGTGGTCCTCACCCTCATCGGCTTCGCCTTCAAGACGGCCGCGGTGCCCTTCCACTTCTGGGTGCCCGACACATACGTGGGCGCTCCCCTTCCGGTCGCCGCCTATCTGTCGGTCATCGGCAAGGCGGTCGGCTTCTCCGGCCTGATCCTCGTCACGGTCCTCGCCTTCCCGTCGTACGCGGACGTGTGGGGCCCGGCGCTCGCCGTGCTGGCGGCCCTCACCATGACCGTCGGCAATGTCGGCGCCCTGCGCCAGCAGAGCACGCGCGCGTACAGCGCGGTACGCCTGCTCGCCTGGTCCTCCGTGGGCCAGGCCGGCTACCTCCTGGTGCCGATCGCAGCGGCCGCCTACTCCGACGACGCCGAACGCTCGATCGGCTCCACCGTGGCCTACGCGCTGATGTACGCCGCCGTGAACCTCGGCGCGTTCGCGGTCGCCGCGCTGGTCGGCCGTACGAAGACCCTCAACCGCGTCGCCGACTACCGGGGCCTCTACGCCGCGAACCCGGTGACCGCGCTGCTGCTGGCTTTCTTCCTGCTGTGCCTGGCCGGGCTGCCGCCGGGCATCATCGGCCTGTTCGCGAAGGTCACCGTCTTCTCCGCGGCCGTCGACGCGGGCCTGGGCTGGCTCGCCGTACTCATGGCCGCCAACGTGGTGATCGCGTTGTTCTACTACCTCCAGTGGACGGCGCTGCTGTTCCGAGCCCCCGAGGGCGAGCCCGCCAGGCACCACGTCCCGGCGCCCCTGACCGCCGCGATCGCCCTCACGGCCGTTGTCGGCATCGGCCTGTCCGGGGCGCCGCAGCTGGTCCTGCGCTTCGCGGACACGGGACTCTTCTAGCGCGCACGGGGCTCTTCTCACGGGCGCTCACCCGGACGGCCCACCCGGGGCGCCCTCCGCACAAGGGAACTAGTGCTCCTCGCCTGGCGTTGTGCAAATCGGGAGGTTCCACTGGTCGTGTCACCGCGGACCAGCGGGATCGGAGATCAGCCAGCAAAGGGTTCCCCTGCTGCACCACTTGGAGGGCGTACCGTGCACCGCCGGCACAACGGGCTCAGGACCGCAGTACTCCTCGGGGGACTGTCCGCACTCATCATCGTCATCGGCAGCTTCTTCGGGCGCGCCGGACTCGTCGTCGCCGTCCTGGTCGCCCTCGGCACGAACGCGTACGCGTACTGGAACAGCGACAAGCTGGCGCTGCGGGCGATGCGGGCCCGCCCGGTGAGCGAGTTCGAGGCACCCGCGCTGTACCGCATGGTCCGCGACCTCTCCACCCAGGCCCGTCAGCCGATGCCCCGTCTGTACATCTCGCCCACGGAGGCGCCGAACGCCTTCGCGACCGGCCGCAACCCGCGCAACGCCGCCGTGTGCTGTACCGAGGGCATCCTGCGCATCCTGGACGAGCGGGAGCTGCGCGGTGTCATCGGCCACGAGCTGAGCCATGTCTACAACCGCGACATCCTCATCTCGTCCGTCGCCGGAGCCCTGGCTTCCGTGATCATGTTCCTGGTCAACTTCGCCTGGCTGATCCCGATCGGTCGTTCGAACGACGACGACGGCCCCGGCATCTTCGGAGTGCTGCTGATCATGATCCTCGGGCCCCTCGCGGCCTCGCTGATCCAACTGGCCATCAGCCGCTCCCGGGAGTACGAGGCGGACGCGTCCGGCGCCCAGCTCACCGGCGACCCGCTGGCGCTCGCCAGCGCGCTGCGCAAGCTGGAGGCGGGTACCAAGCAACTGCCGCTGCCCCCCGAGCCGCGGATCGAGACCGCGAGCCACATGATGATCGCGAACCCGTTCCGCCCGGGTCAGGGGCTTTCCAAGATGTTCTCCACCCACCCTCCGATGGCGGAGCGCATCGCCCGGCTGGAGCAGATGGCGGGCCGCCACCAGTGACGACGGGCCCGTGAGACCGCCGCACCTCGGGCGGCGGCCGGTGGCACCGAGCAGGCACGGTGCGGTCAGCGGGCGCCGAAAGCCTCGTCGGTGGGCACGATCTCCCGCCCCAACGGCATCAGCGAGATCGGGATCATCTTCAGGTTGGCCCACCCGAAGGGGATGCCGATGATCGACAGGAACAGCGGGATGCTGGTGATCAGGTGCCCCAGCGCCAGCCACCAGCCAGCGAAGATCACCCAGATCACGTTCCCGATGAACGACGGCGCCCCGGCGTCCCGCCGCTCCACGGTGGTCCTGCCGAACGGCCACAGCACGAATCCCGCGATCCGCAGCGAGGCGATGCCGAACGGGATGGTGATGATCAGGATGAAGCACACCAGGGCCGCGACGGTGTAGGCGATCGCCATCCAGATCCCGCAGAAGACCAGCCACAGGATGTTCAACAGCATGTTGAACAGCTTCATGATCAGCACCTTTCGGGTCGCTGCCGGCAGTACCTGCCAGGACAAGTATCAGCCGGTCACGCGTTTCGGGCAGGGTCGCAGTACCCCTGTGGCGAGATCGGGAACGTTTCGGGACGCTCTCGCGGTCCACCCGGATGGACCGCCGTATCCCCAGGGGGATTCGTCGGCGCCGTCCCGCGGGTTTTCCACAGCCCTCGTGGTTGTCCACAGCCGCCCCCGATTGTCAGTGGCGGCTTGCATGATGAATCCATGACCGAGATCGCGCAGTTGCTGACCCGGGTGGAGGCCAAGGCCCGCAACACCCGTCCGTGGGGGTGGACTTCACTCCCGGCTCCCGTGGACCCCGCCACCCTGGCCCGAGCCGAGGCCGCCCTGGGTTTCCGCCTCCCGCCGCTGCTCGCCGACCTCTACCTGCGCATAGCGGACGGCGGATTCGGCCCGGAGTACGGCCTGTTGCCGCTCCTGGACAGCTCCCCGGCCGACGAGCGGCCGGCCGTGGTGCAGTACCTCGCCCATCGCGACAGCGGCCGCAAGCGCCCGGAACGGCCCTGGCCCGATGGCGTTCTGCCGATATCCCACTGGGGCTGCGGCATGTACGCCTGCGTGGACTGCCGCACGCCGCAAGCCCCCGTTCTGCTCTACGAACCGAGCGCCGACGACGCGGACCACGCCTGGTACGTGGACGCCCCGAGCCTCGCCACCTGGCTGGGCTCCTGGATCGACGGCACCGGCTGGTACGACGAGACCACCGAGGAGCCGGAGATGCCCTCCTGGACCGACTTCCGCATACGCACGACGGCGACGTCGCCGATCAGCTGACCGACCCGGAGGGCACGTCAGGCGTTCGCGTCGACTGATCGCCGCGCACCACGAGAGCGCCGGCCCGGGACCGACATCACACCCCGGGGGCAGTGCAGACACGGCATGGAAGGGCAGGTACACGGCATGAGCATCATCAGCTGGATCATTCTGGGGCTGTTGGCCGGAGCCATCGCCAAGTTCCTGCTGCCGGGCCGTGACCCGGGCGGCTTCATAGGGACGACGCTGATCGGCGTCACAGGGGCGTTCATCGGCGGCTGGATCTCGGCCCGCTGGCTCGACCAGCCCATCACCAAGGACTTCTACGACGGCACGACCTGGGCCGCGGCGATCGGCGGCTCCCTCGTCCTGCTCATCGTGTACCGCATACTCTTCGGCCACTCGCGGGACTGACCGACAGGCGCGGCATGCGACTGGCACGGCGAGACGACCGGCTCGTGGTCGATGCACCGGGCGGCGCATCCGGACGGCACCCGGACGGCATTTGAAGAGCAGCCCCTGACAGCGGAGAAGGGTGGGCAACCGGCCCACCCTTCCCAGCCGCGCACGGCGCCGGGAAACTGCTCCCGGCCGCTCCTGGCAGCGGACTACCGGTAGTTCACGAACTGAAGGGCGAAGTCGAAGTCCTTGCCCTTGAGGAGGGCGATGATGGCCTGGAGGTCGTCGCGGCTCTTGGAGCTGACGCGGAGTTCGTCGCCCTGAACCTGGGCCTTGACGCCCTTGGGGCCCTCGTCGCGGATGATCTTCGCCACCTTCTTCGCGTTCTCCTGGGAGATGCCCTCCTCGATGGACGCGAAGATCTTGTACTCCTTGCCCGAGAGCTGCGGCTCGCCGGCGTCCAGGGCCTTCAGCGAGATGCCGCGCTTGATCAGCTTGGACTGGAAGACGTCGAGGACGGCCTTCACACGGTCCTCGGAGTTCGCCTCCATGAGGATCTTCTCGCCGGACCACGAGATCGAGGCACCCACACCCTTGAAGTCGTAGCGCTGCGAGATCTCCTTGGCGGCCTGGTTGAGGGCGTTGTCGACCTCCTGCCGCTCGACCTTCGAGACGATGTCGAAACTGGAGTCGGCCATGTGCTGTGGCTCCTTGTATCGGGGTGCGTATCGGTGCGCCGCGGCGCAGGCAGGGCGACATCCGAGCCCGGCTCGGCGCCGGCCGCATCCGGACAAGCCTAGCCACCCCCGGCCCCTCCAGCGCCGATTAATCGGGTGGCGAAGCACCCCTGGGCATCGGGTATTGTTTACGTCGTTGCCAGCGAGCACCGCCGAAAGCGGGTTCGAATGGCGACAACCTTGGCGGTGTGCCCGAGCGGCCAAAGGGAGCAGACTGTAAATCTGCCGGCTCAGCCTTCCCAGGTTCGAATCCTGGCGCCGCCACATGGTGACCGAGGGCCCGTTGCTTGCTGAATCAGCAAGCAACGGGCCCTCAGTCGTATGCTCCGGCGACCGGCGACTCCACAGCCTCCGCCGAGCCGCTCGGACGGGCGGCACTGGCCTCCGTCCCGCGATGTCCGCGAGCCGAGCGGAGGACCCCGCAGCGGTCGTCGGCACGCCTCCGCCCTGAGGGCTGCGCCCCTCAACCGAACCGGCGGTGATGAAGATCATATGGGTGGGGCAGGCCCGCGATCGGTGCGTTCCGGGAGGTGGCGGGGACGCCGCCCGCGAGGAGCAGGTGCCGGGGATGTTCTTCAGGTCCGGGGTCTGCTGGAGGCGCTCGGCCGGCTCGGAAGTGGGGGCGATCCCGGCGGCCGGGGTGAATGCCTTGAACTCGGACTCGTAGGACACCCGCACCGGCGCCGTGGCCGTCAAGAACGAGCGGCGCTTGTAGCCGTAGGGCGCGCTTCGCCCGCGCGTCCGCATCGCCCACCTCCCGCCCCACGTGCGTGCCGACGTCACCCCCTTCACCCTGGTCCCATGACCAGCGAGCAGCCCGCCGTCGTCTACCCGGCCGCCGAGGACGGCGGTCGTCGCGTCCGCGTGGGGGACCAGTTCCTGGGCATCGCGTACGGCCTGCTGGACGTGGCCGAATTCCTGCGCCGGTCCGGGATCGAGGACGCCGACCCCGAGTACGTGCGGCAGTCGGAGATGATCGAGTGGCGCGGCGGCGGCCCGGAGGTGTGGGGGCGGTGAGCGGCCGATCCGGCGGCGTACCGCCCAGGTCAGCGGGCACCCGTTCCCCGCGCGACAACGGAGTCGCCCGGCGCGCTGATGGCTCGGTGTCCCGGCGTCCCGGCGCTCGATCCGGGGCACACTGACCCCATGTCCTCCCGCCGCAGAACCTGCCCCGAGTGCCGTCGCGAGATCGCCGTCGTCGCCGGACGGTTCGCCCGCCACGACCCGCCCGGCACACGGGAGAACGGCCTGCTCGTCTCATGCCCCGGGTCGCGGCGACAAGCACAACTGGGCGCAGTACAGCCGTCGTTGGACGGACACGTGGTACCGGAGTTCCCCGGCCAGCTCCCGCTGTTCTGACCCGGTGCCGAACGCGCAGGCGCGGCCCCTCGCCGGCCGCCCGCGCCGGGAGCGACCCGCAGTACGGCCCAACGTCAGTTTCCCGCCACCGACTTCACCGCCACCGACACCGGCGTGGACCCGCCGATCAGCTCCAGCGTCAGACCGGCGGTCGCGGGGGTTTCCAGCAGTTCGGCCAGTACGGCGGCCACGTCGTCGCGCGTGACCGGGCCGCGGCCGGTGTGCGCCTCCAGGCGTACGAAACCGGTGCCGGGGTCGTCCGTCAGCGAACCGGGGCGCAGGATCGTCCAGTCGAGGGCGTCCAGGCCGCTGACGTACGCGTCCGCCTCGCCCTTGGCCCGCAGATACACGTCGAACACGTCGTCGCCCTCGTGCCGTGGGTCGGCGCCCATGGATGACACGACCAGGAGTCGCCGGACGCCCGCCCGGACCGCGGCGTCCGCGAAGAGTACGGCCGCGCCCTTGTCCACGGTGTCCTTGCGTGCCGCCCCGCTGCCCGGGCCGGCCCCGGCCGCGAACACGGCCGCACCCGCACCCTGGAGATAGGCCGCGACGTCCTCGACCGCCGCCGACTCCAGATCCAGCAGGATCGGTTCGGCGCCCACCTCCCGCAGGTCGTCGCCCTGTTCCGCGCGGCGGATGATGCCCGCCGCCTCGTAACCCCGCGTTGCGAGCAGCCGCTCCAGCCGCAACGCGATCTGACCATGACCACCAGCGATGACAATGCGCATGTTTCCGACCGTACGCCCGAACGGCCCCGTCCGCCCCATGGCCTGAGCCCGCCTCCCAAGGCCTCCGCGCCCGTACCGACGGCCTCCTCCGCGCCGCGGACACCGCCTCGCTCGTCACCCTCTTACGAGAGCTCCTGCCGTCCCTGCCGGGGCAGTCCCAGTTCCGTCGCGGCCGCCGAGTTGCAGTACTCCCGCACCGCACTCGTCCGCGCTACCACCCGTCCCCGGTGCACCACGATCCGGCTGTAGGCGAGCGACAGCGCGCCCGCGAGCCCGTCCCCGCGCACCGCGAGGAGTTCGGCCGGGAAGCCCGCCTCGACCCGTACCTCGGGCAGTCCCAGCACGGCCCGTGCCGAGGTGCTCACCGCGTCGTAGGCGTCCTCGGGGCGCAGTCCGTACCGGGAGGCCAGCAGGTAAGCGGCCTCCAGGGGGTCGCCGCGGCCCACCGGGTTCGCCGCGTCGCGCAGTGCGCCGCTGCCCGCGGCGAGGCGCACGCCGGCGGCGCGCAGCAGCCGTACCGGAGCCGTGCCGAGGCGTTCGGCCGCGCAGCAACCGCCCTGCGGCAGGCACACCACGGTCACTCCGGCCGCCGCCAACTGGTCGGCGGTGCGCGAGGCCACGTCGGCGGGGAGCCGGCCGAGTCCGCCGCACGGGCCGATGGTCACGCCTGGGCGCAGGCCGCCGGCCATCGCCGCGAGGCGGGCCAGCCGGGCCGGATCGGTGGCGTCGGTGTGCAGGTCGACGGGACAGCCGTGTTCGGAGGCCAGTTCCAGGACCGTCTCGACGTATCCCGTCGGGTCGGGGTCCAGGTCCGGGCAACCGCCCACCACGGAGACGCCCATCTTCACCGCGTCCCGCAAGGTGGCGAGGCCGTCGGCGCCCGCGACACCGGTCAGCACCCGCGGCATCGCGACCGTCGCCAGCTCGGCGAGCCCGCGCAGGGAACGCCGCGCCTGGAGTACCGCGGTCAGTGCCGCCAGCTCTTGTACGTCGCCCACGCGCACGTGCGCGCGCAGCGTGGTCGCCCCGTGCCCGAGTTGCAGCAGGGCGGCCTCGGTCGCGCGGCGTTGGACGTCCTCGGGCTCGTGCGAGACCGGGCCGCAGCCCGCGGACAGGGCGGTGTCCGCGTGGGCGTGGGGCTCGACCGGGGCCGGCAGGAGGAGGTAGCCGCCGAGGTCCACCCGCGCGCCGGAGCAGCGGGTCGTGCTCAGACTGCCGGCCGTGCCGACCGCCTCGATCCGCCCGCCACCCAGCCGGACGTCCACCGTCCGGCCGTCGGTGAGCCGTGCCCCGCACAGCAGCAGTCCGGCCGCGTCGCGTTGTCCCGGCGGGTTCGACGAACCCGACGAGCCCGACGAGCCCGACGAGCCGGACGAGGACGACGACGAGGAGTGGGGCGGCTGCGGCTGGCTGTCGGGCATCGCGCTCCAGGGACTAGGGCTGGGATTCCGGCCCGGGTTCGCCGATGGGGCCGGAGACAGGTCTGGACGTGGGGCGGCCGCGCAAGATCACGCAGAGTGAGTCGAGCGTAGGACGGAGGTCGCGCTCCGTCGGGGAGGAGCGCAATAGTCGTACCGGTGTGGTCCGCCGTTCAGAGCGATGCGGACGAGGCCTCACGGGGCCGGTGGGAGATCCGTGTTCGGGGCGGAGCGGGGCCTGCGAAACGGATTTGGGTGAACGGCGGCCGAGCGTGTAATGTCTTCATCGCTCGCCCCAATAGCTCAGTCGGCAGAGCGTCTCCATGGTAAGGAGAAGGTCAACGGTTCGATTCCGTTTTGGGGCTCTGGTGTGAGAGGTTCCCGTCGCAAGACGGGATCTGATCGCATCGCAGCGGTGTAGCTCAGTCGGTAGAGCAAGCGGCTCATAATCGCTGTGTCACCGGTTCAAGTCCGGTCACCGCTACTTACAGTAGCCGATTGCGGGGTCGGTCCTTCGATCGGCTACTCTTTCTTGCGTTAAATCACGACTACCCGTTCGTCAAGGAGCACTCACGTGGCTGCCACCGACGTCCGCCCGAAGATCACGCTGGCCTGCGTGGAGTGCAAGGAGCGGAACTACATCACCAAGAAGAACCGGCGGAACAACCCGGACCGCCTCGAGATGAAGAAGCACTGCCCGCGCTGCAACGCGCACACGGCACACCGCGAGACCCGCTGACCTCGGTCGCGTCCATCGCGTGCGTCTGACGCATCTCATACATCTCCATACATCGCGAGGATCGCGCAGAAGTCAGCGGATCGCAGGGATCGTAATGATCTGATCCCGCTGGTCTCTCTGTTCTCGGAGATCTTCGTTCGCGAGGCCGCCCCCCGGTTCCGAGGGGCGGCCTCGCGGCGTTTTCCGTCACCCTTTCGGTCGGCGTGGTCGTCGCGCGCATTCGGACGCAGCGCCCTTTTATACGGTTGACCGGGCAAGGTGTCCGGATGCGGGCGCCTTGAGACGGCCGTCGTTCACCGGT
The DNA here is from genome assembly GCF_003261055.1 of Streptomyces cadmiisoli. NCBI lineage: Bacteria > Bacillati > Actinomycetota > Actinomycetes > Kitasatosporales > Streptomycetaceae > Streptomyces > Streptomyces cadmiisoli. The sequence continues at coordinate 4,004,098 of NZ_CP030073.1, read as the reverse complement.
CAACCACAGCAGACACCAGGAGGTGCCGAGCCATGGCGCTCGACCAGTCCTTCGTGGGGCGGAGCTACCCGCCCACCGACCCCTATGAGGTGGGCCGGGAGAAGATCCGTGAGTTCGCGGAGGCGGTGGGAGACGCCAACCCGGCCTATACGGACCCGGAGGCCGCGAAGGCCCTCGGTCACCCCGACGTGATCGCGCCGCCGACCTTCGTCTTCGCGATCACCTTCAAGGCCGCGGGCGAGGTCGTCGCCGACCCGCAACTCGGCCTGGACTACAGCAGGGTCGTGCACGGCGACCAGCGGTTCGTCCACCGGCGCCCGGTGCGGGCCGGTGACCGGCTGACGGTTACCTCGACCATCGAGTCGATCAAGTCCCTCGCGGGCAACGACATCCTGGACGTCCGCGGCGAGGTGCACGACGAGGCCGGCGAGCACGTCGTCACCGCCTGGACCAAGCTGGTGGCCCGCGCGGCCGAGGAGGCGTGAGCAGATGACCGCCAAGATCGCGTACGCCGACGTCGAGGTCGGCACCGAACTGCCCGCGCAGAGCTTCCCCGTGACGCGCGCCACCCTCGTGCAGTACGCCGGTGCCTCCGGGGACTTCAACCCGATCCACTGGAACGAGAAGTTCGCCAAGGACGTCGGGCTGCCGGACGTCATCGCGCACGGCATGTTCACCATGGCCGAGGCCATCCGCGTCGTCACCGACTGGGTCGGCGATCCGGGAGCGGTGGTCGAGTACGGCGTCCGCTTCACCAAGCCCGTCGTCGTCCCGAACGACGACAAGGGAGCCACGATCGAGGTCAGCGCCAAGGTGGCCGCCAAACTCGACGACGACACCGTGCGCGTGGACCTCACGGCGACCAGCGCCGGACAGAAGGTGCTCGGGATGTCCCGGGCGGTCGTGCGCCTGGCCTGAGCCGCGGCGAACTGCCGAGCGGTCGGTTCTTCGACCGATCGAGCCACCGAGCGGCAGATGCGGGGCGTCCGTGACGACGGGCGCCCCGGCGGCGGCCCGCGCGCGTGTGCCGGGGCCGTCGGTGCCGTCTCGTAGTCTTGGGCGCGTGCAGGAACTCCACGACGCGCCCCTCGCCCCACTGACCACCTTCCGGCTGGGCGGCCCCGCCACCCGGCTGGTCACCGCCACGACCGATGCCGAGGTCGTGGCCGCCGTCCGTGAGGCCGATGCCGCCGGGACACCGCTGCTGATCATCGGCGGCGGATCCAACCTGGTCATCGGTGACCAGGGCTTCGCGGGCACCGCCCTGCGCATCGCCACCCGCGGCTTCGAGCTCGACGGCCCACGGCTGGAACTGGCCGCCGGCGAGGTGTGGACGGACGCGGTCGCCGGCACGGTGGAGGCCGGACTCGCCGGCGTCGAGTGCCTGGCCGGCATCCCCGGCTCGGCGGGTGCCACACCGATCCAGAACGTCGGCGCGTACGGCCAGGAGGTGTCGTCGACGATCACCGAGGTGATCGCGTACGACCGCAGGTCCGGCGAGACGGTCACCCTCACCAACGACGCCTGCGCCTTCGCCTACCGGCACAGCCTGTTCAAGGCCGACCCCTCGCGGTACGTCGTCCTGCGGGTCCGTTTCGAGCTGGAGGACGCGGACGGCCTGTCGGCGCCCGTCAAATACGCGGAGGCGGCCCGCGCCCTCGGGGTCGAACCGGGCGACCGCGTCCCGCTGGCCGACGCACGCGAGACCGTCCTGAAGCTGCGCACCGGCAAGGGCATGGTCCTCGACCCCGAGGACCACGACACCTGGTCGGCGGGCTCCTTCTTCACCAACCCGATCCTCACCGACGCCCAGTTCGCCGCCTTCCACGCGCGTGTGCGCGAGCGCCTCGGCGACGGTGTCGAACCTCCGGCCTACCCGGCGGGGCAGGGCCGCACCAAGACCTCCGCGGCCTGGCTGATCGACAAGGCGGGCTTCACCAAGGGCTACGGCAGCGGCCCCGCCCGCATCTCCACGAAGCACACCCTCGCCCTGACCAACCGGGGCGCGGCGACCACCGCGGACCTGCTGGCACTCGCCCGCGAGGTCGTCACCGGTGTCCGCGAGGCCTTCGGGATCACGCTGGTCAACGAGCCGGTCACGGTGGGAGTGAGCCTCTAGGCCCCGAGGAGGGGACGGGCTCCGGGCCGCGAGACAGGGGACGGGCTACTCCTCGCGCAGCCAGTCGTCCACGCCCGCCAGCAGTTTCGCCTTCACGTCCTGCGGCGCGGCCGAGGCCCGCAGGGACTGGCGTGCCAGTTCCGCGAGCTCCGCGTCGGTGAAGCCGTGGGACTCCCGCGCCAGCTCGTACTGCGCGGCCAGACGCGCCCCGAACAGCAGCGGGTCGTCGGCGCCCAGCGCCATTGGCACCCCGGCCTCGAAGAGGGTGCGCAGCGGCACGTCCTCCGGCTTCTCGTAGACGCCGAGCGCCACGTTCGACGCCGGGCATACCTCGCAGGTGATGCCCCGGTCGGCCAGACGCTTGAGCAGGCGCGGATCCTCGGCCGCCCGCACGCCGTGACCGACGCGGTCCGCGTGCAGGTCGTCCAGGCAGTCGCGGACCGAGCTGGGGCCGGTCAGCTCGCCGCCGTGCGGTGCCGAGAGCAGACCGCCCTCCCGGGCGATGGCGAAGGCCCGGTCGAAGTCCCGTGCCATGCCGCGCCGTTCGTCGTTCGACAGGCCGAAGCCGACCACACCCCGGTCGGCGTGGCGGACGGCCAGCCGGGCCAGTGTGCGGGCGTCCAACGGGTGCTTCATACGGTTCGCGGCCACCAGGACCCGCATCCCCAGGCCGGTCTCCCGCACGGCCGAGTCCACCGCGTCCAGGATGATCTCCAGCGCCGGGATCAGACCACCCAGACGAGGGGCGTACGACGTCGGGTCCACCTGGATCTCCAGCCAGCCCGAGCCGTCCTTCAGGTCCTCCTCCGCGGCCTCCCGCACCAGCCGCTGGATGTCCTCCGGCTCCCGGAGGCAGGAACGTGCCGCGTCGTACAGCCGCTGGAAGCGGAACCAGCCCCGCTCGTCCGTCGCCCGCAGCTTCGGCGGCTCCCCGCTCACCAGGGCCTCGGTCAGCACCTCCGGCAGTCGCACCCCGTACTTGTCGGCCAGCTCCAGCAGCGTGGCCGATCTCATGGAGCCGGTGAAGTGCAGGTGGAGATGGGCCTTGGGGAGGGCGGAGAGATCACGTACACGTTCCATCCCAGGATCCTGCCGTACCGCCCGGCCCTCCCGGTAGCGCTTTCGCCCTCCGTGGCGCCCCTCGCACGAAGAAACGGGCCGCCTCCCACCGGGAAGCGGCCCGCCACGCGCGCGTGAAGCGCGACGACCTCAGTCGCGTGCCTCCGCGAGCAGCTTCTGGATCCGGCTGACGCCCTCGACGAGATCCTCGTCACCCAGCGCGTACGACAGCCGCAGATAGCCCGGCGTGCCGAACGCCTCGCCCGGGACGACCGCGACCTCGGCCTCCTCCAGGATGAGCGCGGCCAGCTCCACCGTGTCCTTCGGACGCTTGCCGCGGATCTCCTTGCCGAGCAGGCCCTTCACCGTCGGGTAGGCGTAGAAGGCGCCCTCGGGCTCCGGGCAGACCACGCCGTCGATCTCGTTCAGCATGCGCACCACGGTGCGGCGGCGCCGGTCGAAGGCCTCACGCATCTTCGCGACGGCGTCCAGGTCGCCCGAGACGGCGGCCAGCGCGGCGACCTGCGCGACGTTCGAGACGTTCGACGTGGCGTGCGACTGGAGGTTCGTCGCGGCCTTGACCACATCCTTGGGGCCGATGATCCAGCCCACCCGCCAGCCCGTCATCGCGTACGTCTTCGCGACGCCGTTGACCACGATGCACTTGTCGCGCAGCTCCGGAAGCAGCGCGGGGAGGGACACGGAGGCCGCGTCGCCGTAGACCAGGTGCTCGTAGATCTCGTCGGTCAGCACCCACAGGCCGTGCTCGACGGCCCAGCGCCCGATGGCCTCCGTCTCGGCTTCGGAGTAGACCGCTCCGGTCGGGTTCGAGGGCGAGACGAAGAGCACGACCTTCGTCCGGTCGGTGCGGGCCGCCTCCAGCTGCTCCACGGTGACGCGGTAGCCGGTCGTCTCGTCGGCGACGACCTCGACCGGGACACCGCCGGCGAGGCGGATCGACTCCGGGTAGGTCGTCCAGTACGGGGCGGGGACGATGACCTCGTCGCCCGGGTCGAGGATCGCGGCGAACGCCTCGTAGATGGCCTGCTTGCCGCCGTTGGTGACGAGGATCTGCGAGGCGTCGACCTCGTAGCCCGAGTCACGCAGCGTCTTCGCGGCGATCGCGTTCTTCAGCTCGGGCAGACCGCCGGCCGGCGTGTAGCGGTGGTACTTGGGGTTCTTGCACGCCTCGATCGCGGCTTCGACGATGTAGTCCGGGGTCGGGAAGTCGGGCTCGCCGGCACCGAATCCGATCACGGGCCGCCCGGCCGCCTTCAGGGCCTTGGCCTTGGCGTCCACGGCGAGGGTGGCGGACTCGGAGATCGCGCCGATACGGGCCGAGACCCGGCGCTCGGTGGGAGGGGTTGCAGCGCTCATGGGCCCATCGTTTCAGACCGGAAACCGGCCCGGCACACGGGTTTCACAGACTGAACAGCCCCGGGCGCACCGCTGGACACCAGTCCGGATACGCCGGGTGGCCTGGGTGATCTTCCCTCGAAGCGCAGCGGATCTTCCACGCACCGAGTCCTGCCGGGCACTTTCTGTTCGACGCCCGGCTCATGAGCACGTACACTCTCACGTCGTTGGCCTTCATCACGCCGTACTCATCCGGTGCACACCGAGCACTCGGTCGGATGCGGTACGTTGGGGGGCACACAAAGGGTCGTAGCTCAATTGGTAGAGCACTGGTCTCCAAAACCAGCGGTTGGGGGTTCGAGTCCCTCCGGCCCTGCTACACACACCGCCAGGATGTGTGCGCAGGTACGTACAGCAATGCACCGCCGTGCGGCTCAGACCGGGCGCGGCACGGCCACGACCCGGGATCAGGTGAGGATGAATGACGGACGCCGTGGGCTCCCTCGACACGCCTGACGCTCAGGACGAGGCGCCGGAGTCTCAGAAGAAGACCCGCAAGGGCGGCAAGCGCGCCAAGAAGGGCCCGCTGAAGCGCCTGGCCCTCTTCTACCGGCAGATCGTTGCGGAGCTCCGCAAGGTGGTCTGGCCGACGCGCAGCCAGCTGACGACGTACACGACCGTCGTGATCATCTTCGTCGTGATCATGATCGGCCTGGTGACCGTGATTGACTATGGGCTCGACCACGCCGCCAAGTACGTCTTCGGCTGAGCCAAGAGCGAAGGGCGCCGTCACCGGCGCCCCTTTCGCGTGTTCCACCCCCATGTATCCAGGAAGAAGCAGCCACCGTGTCTGACCCGAACCTGAACGAGGCCGTCGAGCCGGACGAGTCCGTGGATGACGAACTCGACATCGTCGAGGGCGCGGACGAGGTCGACGAGTTCGAGGCTGCGGAAGCCGAGCTGGGTGAGCCGGCCGAGGAAGCCGCCCTGCACGTCGAGGACGAAGAGTCCGACGAGGGCGACGCCGACGAGGACGCGGACGCCTCCGACGAGGCGGAGCAGGCCGACGAGGAAGAAGCGGCCGAGCCGGTCGACCCCGTCGCGGCGCTCCGCGAGGAACTGCGCACCCTGCCCGGCGAGTGGTACGTCATCCACACCTACGCCGGTTACGAGAACCGGGTGAAGACCAACCTGGAGCAGCGCGCCGTCTCGCTGAACGTCGAGGACTACATCTTCCAGGCCGAGGTGCCGCAGGAAGAGGTCGTCCAGATCAAGAACGGCGACCGCAAGACCATCCGCCAGAACAAGCTCCCCGGCTACGTCCTGGTGCGCATGGACCTGACCAACGAGTCCTGGGGCGTCGTCCGCAACACGCCGGGCGTCACCGGCTTCGTCGGCAACGCCTACGACCCGTACCCGCTGACGCTGGACGAGATCGTCAAGATGCTCGCCCCGGAGGCCGAGGAGAAGGCCGCGCGCGAGGCTGCCGAGGCCGAGGGCAAGCCGGCGCCGCAGCGCAAGGTCGAGGTGCAGGTGCTGGACTTCGAGGTCGGCGACTCGGTCACCGTCACCGACGGCCCCTTCGCCACGCTCCAGGCGACGATCAACGAGATCAACGCCGACTCCAAGAAGGTCAAGGGCCTGGTGGAGATCTTCGGCCGGGAGACCCCGGTGGAGCTCTCCTTCGATCAGATCCAGAAGAACTGATCGAAGCAGTACTGGGGAGAGCCCCCGACCGGCCATCGCGGCAGGTCGGGGGCTTTTTCGTGCACCCACTCCACTAATTGTGTTCTGCGCCACAACCATCCCGGGGGTTGGGTGGTCTGACTTGATGACCGAAACGCGTGGACAGTGCGCTTCAGTAGGGTGCGGCATGCTTCGCGTTGGTTTGCCCTGCCTTGCTTCAGTCACATCGTTCAGCGAGAGCGTTCGGCACCCGTCGAGTCAGTCACCGACAGCCAGGGGGAAACGTCCTCATGCGTGCTCGCAAATTCCTGATCGTCGCGGCGGTCTCCGCCTGTGCCCTGCTTCCGGCGTCCTCCGCCCTCGCCGGCACCGGCCCCGCCCCGAAACCGAACAAGCAGCAGACGACTGCCCGCTCCACCGCACCGAGCGAGGCGGGCAACCCGCTCAGCACCAGGGCCCGGGCCGCCGGTGTCTGCTCGGACGCCTATCAGATCGGCGCCACCGCCTACATCGACCGTGCGGGCGCGCACGTCGCCTCGGTGAAGCAGTTCTACTCGCCGTCCTGTGCGCAGAACTACGGCTACGTGTGGGTGTGGCAGAGCTTCCGGGACAAGATCAAGGACTACGACGTGAGCACCGGCGTGTACAGCTACGCGCGGGACCAGATCGTCGGGCAGGACTGGTGGATCGCCAGCAACACCCAGGAGTTCTGGTCGCTGCCGGCCGACACGTCCGAGGAGTGCACCGCGGCCATCGGCACCCTGCGTGCCCCGGGTGACCCGCTGCCGGGCCAGGCCGCCACGTCCAAGCGCTGCTGAACCGCCGGGCGGGTCCGGGCTCCGGCCGACGCGCGGCTGCCGGAGCCCGGCCTGACCTGTCGGTTTTGGGCCCGGGGCGTTACCCGTTATCGTTGTGCGGTATGCCTTCGTCCGAATGATCCGCACGATCGATGGATGGAGGCGGAAACCTCTCACTAGGACCCGGAGAGAGCAATGCCTCCCAAGAAGAAGAAGGTCACGGGGCTCATCAAGCTCCAGATCCAGGCCGGCGCAGCCAACCCGGCCCCGCCGGTCGGCCCCGCGCTGGGTCAGCACGGCGTGAACATCATGGAGTTCTGCAAGGCCTACAACGCCGCGACCGAGTCGCAGCGTGGCTGGGTCATCCCGGTGGAGATCACGGTCTACGAGGACCGTTCCTTCACCTTCGTGACCAAGACCCCGCCGGCCGCCAAGATGATCCTGAAGGCCGCGGGCATCGAGAAGGGCTCCGGCGAGCCGCACAAGACCAAGGTCGCGAAGATCACGCGCGACCAGGTCCGCGAGATCGCCACCACCAAGATGCCCGACCTCAACGCCAACGACCTGGACGCCGCCGAGAAGATCATCGCCGGCACCGCCCGTTCCATGGGCGTCACGGTCGAGGGCTGAGCCCCACCTTCCAGCAGCAGAAGTGGCAGGGCCTGCTCGGTCCGGACCACGACTCCTAAGAAACCCAGGAGCAGTAGTGAGCAAGCGCAGCAAGTCTCTCCGCGCTGCGGACGCCAAGATCGACCGGGAGAAGCTGTACGCCCCGCTCGAGGCCGTCCGTCTCGCCAAGGAGACCTCCACGACCAAGTTCGACGGCACCGTCGAGGTCGCCTTCCGTCTGGGTGTCGACCCGCGCAAGGCCGACCAGATGGTCCGTGGCACCGTGAACCTCCCGCACGGCACCGGTAAGACCGCCCGGGTCCTGGTCTTCGCGACCGGTGACCGTGCCGAGGCCGCTCGTGCCGCGGGCGCCGACATCGTCGGCGCCGACGAGCTCATCGACGAGGTGTCGAAGGGCCGTCTGGACTTCGACGCCGTCGTCGCCACCCCGGACCTCATGGGCAAGGTCGGCCGCCTCGGCCGCGTGCTCGGTCCGCGTGGTCTGATGCCGAACCCGAAGACCGGCACCGTGACCCCCGACGTCGCCAAGGCTGTCAACGACATCAAGGGCGGCAAGATCGAGTTCCGCGTCGACAAGCACTCGAACCTGCACTTCATCATCGGCAAGGCGTCGTTCGACGACGCCAAGCTGGTGGAGAACTACGGCGCCGCGCTGGAGGAGATCCTCCGTCTGAAGCCGTCCGCCGCCAAGGGTCGCTACATCAAGAAGGCCGCCATCACCACCACGATGGGCCCCGGCATCCCGGTCGACCCGAACCGCACCCGCAACCTCCTCGTCGAGGAGGACCCGGCCGCGGTCTGAGCCAGCCGGCTCTCGCAACCGGTCACGGGCCCCGCACCTCTCAGGTGCGGGGCCCGTTCCCTTGCGGGTACCGGGTACGCCTGTCAGCCCCCTGGGTTAGCGTGCTGGCACGGGACCGGATCTCGCCCAGGGGGACGAATGACGAGCAGCAGCCCGCGCGTGACGAGCGGCAACCCGCGTGCGGGCCTGCGCCGCGCGGCCCTGGCGACCGTGGCCGTCACCGCGCTGACCCTCGTCGCCTGCACCGCCTCCGACGCCGACTCCGACCGCCCGGCGAAGGACGACGGCATCGGCCGGTCGGGAGCTGCCCAGACCGGCTCGGTGGCCGCGCTGCGCACCGCCGAGCGGTCCACCGACCGGGGCGACTCCGCCCGGGTCGAGTCCACCACCACCATGGGCAGCCTGATGTCCATGACCGCCGCCGGCACCCTCGGCTGGGACGACGGCATCACCGGCACGCTGACCATCACCTACACCGGCGGCACCATCGCCGACACCATGCGCCGCCTCGGCAGCACCTCGATGGAGGCCCGCTACCTGCCCGACGCGTACTACGCGCGGATGGGCGACGCGTTCGCCGAGAAGGCCGGCGGCAGACACTGGGTGAGATACGCGTACGACGAGATGGCGGACCTCGCCGGCGGCTCGGGCGCGTACCTCCAGGACCAGATGCGCAACACCACCCCGCAGCAGTCGGTGGAACTGCTGCTGGCCTCCGGGAACGTCCGGAAGGTCGGCGAGGAGCAGGTCCGCGGGGAGCGCACCACGCACTACGCCGGCACGGTCGACGTGGCCGACCTCGCCGCCCGGAACCCGCACCTGTCCGAGAGCCGGCTGGCCGATCTGAAGGCACTGCTCGAGCGGGCCGGCGTGACCAGTCAGAGCGTGGACATCTGGATCAACGACCGGGACCTGCTGGTGAAGAAGGTCGAGAAGGGCCGGACGGCGACGGGCGAGCTGACCCAGACCGCCTACTACAGCGACTACGGAGCCGACGTCGACGCCGAGCCGCCCCCGGCCGACGACACCCAGGACTTCGACGAACTCCTCCGGCGGCAGGGAGGCACAGGGCTGTCGCGTTGAGGCAGTTGCTGGAAGGGCCCGGCGAGGACGCCGCCGCCTGAGGACGGTACGACCGGATTTGCTCGACAGCGATCCGGTCCCGTACTCTTCTGCCGAAGCCAAAGACCGCTGGTCGTTGCCGTGCGCTCGCAAGAGAGTGCGGTGGCCGAAGGATCCGCTGAACTGCGGACGACCCGCGCAGGTGACAGTGGAAGTGCTCCCGGACCGGATCCGCACCGCGGAACCCATCTGGTCGAGCTACGCCCCGTGCACCTGCGCCGGGGCGTTTCGTTTTCCCCAGTTCTCCTTCGGGTCCGCGCGGTCCGAATCACCCGGAAGGAGGCCGAGGCTCTATGGCGAGGCCCGACAAGGCTGCCGCGGTTGCCGAGCTGACGGACAAGTTCCGCAGCTCCAACGCCGCCGTGCTGACCGAGTACCGCGGTCTCACCGTGGCGCAGCTCAAGACGCTGCGTCGTTCGCTCGGTGAGAACGCCCAGTACGCCGTGGTGAAGAACACGCTGACCAAGATTGCGGCCAACGAGGCCGGGATCACGCTGGACGACCAGCTCTTCGCTGGTCCGACGGCCGTCGCCTTCGTCACCGGTGACCCGGTGGAGTCGGCGAAGGGTCTTCGTGACTTCGCCAAGGACAACCCGAATCTCATCATCAAGGGCGGTGTCCTTGACGGCAAGGCGCTGTCCGCCGATGAGATCAAGAAGCTTGCGGACCTCGAGTCCCGCGAGGTTCTGCTCAGCAAGCTGGCCGGTGCCTTCAAGGCGAAGCAGTCCCAGGCTGCCTCCGTCTTCCAGGCGCTGCCGTCGAAGCTCGTCCGCACCGTGGACGCGCTGCGCGCCAAGCAGGCCGAGCAGGGCGGTGCCGAGTAACTCGGCTCGCACACTGACCGCCGCAGCCTGAACGCGACGGTCACAGCGGGCCAGACGTACGCCCGCCTCACATGTACATCCGGCACCCGCCGAATTAGTGGAAGGACCGCCATCATGGCGAAGCTGTCTCAGGAAGACCTGCTCGCGCAGTTCGAGGAGATGACCCTCATCGAGCTCTCCGAGTTCGTGAAGGCGTTCGAGGAGAAGTTCGACGTCACCGCCGCCGCTGCCGCGCCGGTCGTCGTTGCCGGTGCCGCTGGTGGCGCCGCCGCCGAGGCCGTCGAGGAGCAGGACGAGTTCGACGTCGTCCTCACCGGCGCCGGCGACAAGAAGATCCAGGTCATCAAGGTCGTGCGCGAGCTGACCTCCCTCGGCCTGAAGGAGGCCAAGGACCTGGTGGACGGCGCCCCGAAGCCCGTCCTCGAGAAGGTCGCCAAGGACGCCGCGGAGAAGGCCAAGGAGGCCCTCGAGGGCGCCGGCGCCTCCGTCGAGGTCAAGTAACACCTCCGGTCCGGAGTCTCTCCGTACCTCCCGCGCGCTGAACACGGTCCTTCGAAGGGCTGTAACGCGAACGCACCGAAGGGCGATCATCCATCCGGGTGGTCGCCCTTCGGCGTTCGGGGGCTCCGGTGGCGGCAGCCTTGCACGCCCGGTCGTGAGCGGTAAGGTGATCTTCGTCTTGCCTCCGAGCGCCGCAAGTGACGAGCGCAGCATCCGGTTTGGGCCAGGGGGGCCTTGACGAACTGCACGCAGCGCGCAATTCTCAGGACGCGTCGTCACAACGATCCAAGATCCGAGGCATGGATCGACGACGAAGAGGGCAGTATCAACGTGCGTCGAGGGCGTGGTCTTGCCGCAGGGGTTGAGTACAACGAGGGCGACGAGGGTTCTGAAAACCCGCACTGGACATCAGTGGGCCTTGTGGCTACACTGACCCTTTGCGCTGCCTGTTAGCTGTCCCCTGCCCGTCACCAGGGGCCTGCCCTCGCTTGAGCACTGACCACCAGACCGTTCCTGACCTGGCGAAACGCCATTTCGGAGGAGTCCGGCTCTGTGTATCCGGTGAGGGGCCGGCACGCGCGTAGTGAGTCCGAGCCCTCGGAAGGACCCCCTCTTGGCCGCCTCGCGCAATGCCTCGACCGCGAATACGAACAACGGCGCCAGCACCGCCCCGCTGCGCATCTCCTTTGCAAAGATCAAGGAGCCCCTCGAGGTTCCGAACCTTCTTGCGCTGCAAACCGAGAGCTTCGACTGGCTGCTCGGCAATGACGCGTGGAAGGCTCGTGTCGAGGAGGCTCTGGACAACGGTCAGGACGTCCCCACCAAGTCCGGGCTCGAGGAGATCTTCGAGGAGATCTCCCCGATCGAGGACTTCAGCGGGTCGATGTCGCTGACTTTCCGCGACCACCGCTTCGAGCCGCCGAAGAACTCGATCGACGAGTGCAAGGAGCGTGACTTCACCTACGCGGCTCCTCTGTTCGTCACCGCCGAATTCACCAACAACGAGACCGGCGAGATCAAGTCCCAGACGGTCTTCATGGGCGACTTCCCGCTCATGACGAACAAGGGCACGTTCGTCATCAACGGCACCGAGCGTGTCGTGGTGTCGCAGCTGGTCCGCTCGCCCGGTGTCTACTTCGACTCCAGCATCGACAAGACGTCCGACAAGGACATCTTCTCCGCCAAGATCATCCCGTCCCGGGGTGCCTGGCTGGAGATGGAGATCGACAAGCGCGACATGGTCGGTGTCCGTATCGACCGCAAGCGCAAGCAGTCCGTCACCGTGCTGCTCAAGGCTCTCGGCTGGACGACCGAGCAGATCCTGGAGGAGTTCGGCGAGTACGAGTCGATGCGCGCCACCCTGGAGAAGGACCACACCCAGGGCCAGGACGACGCGCTGCTCGACATCTACCGCAAGCTGCGTCCGGGCGAGCCCCCCACGCGTGAGGCCGCGCAGACGCTGCTGGAGAACCTGTACTTCAACCCCAAGCGCTACGACCTCGCCAAGGTCGGCCGCTACAAGGTCAACAAGAAGCTGGGTACGGACACGCAGCTGGACGCGGGTGTCCTGACCGTCGAGGACATCATCGCGACGATCAAGTACCTGGTGCAGCTGCACGCCGGTGAGACCGAGACCGTCGGCGGCAACGGTCAGTCGATCGTCGTCGAGACCGACGACATCGACCACTTCGGCAACCGTCGTCTGCGCAACGTCGGCGAGCTCATCCAGAACCAGGTCCGCACGGGTCTGGCTCGTATGGAGCGCGTCGTGCGCGAGCGCATGACGACCCAGGACGTCGAGGCGATCACGCCGCAGACCCTGATCAACATCCGGCCGGTCGTCGCCTCCATCAAGGAGTTCTTCGGCACCAGCCAGCTGTCGCAGTTCATGGACCAGAACAACCCGCTGTCCGGGCTGACGCACAAGCGTCGTCTGTCCGCGCTCGGCCCGGGTGGTCTGTCCCGTGAGCGGGCCGGCTTCGAGGTCCGTGACGTGCACCCCTCGCACTACGGCCGCATGTGCCCGATCGAGACGCCCGAAGGCCCGAACATCGGTCTGATCGGCTCGCTCGCCACCTACGGCCGGGTCAACGCGTTCGGTTTCGTCGAGACCCCGTACCGCAAGGTCGTCGACGGCCAGGTCACCGACGAGGTGAACTACCTGACCGCCGACGAGGAGGACCGGTTCGTCATCGCGCAGGCCAACGCGCCGCTCACCGACGAGCTCCGCTTCGCCGAGGCCCGCGTGCTGGTCCGCCGCCGTGGCGGCGAGGTCGACTACGTCGCGCCCGAGGACGTGGACTACATGGACGTCTCGCCGCGCCAGATGGTGTCGGTCGCGACCGCCATGATCCCCTTCCTGGAGCACGACGACGCCAACCGCGCCCTCATGGGCGCGAACATGATGCGCCAGGCCGTTCCGCTGATCCAGGCGGAGTCCCCGCTCGTCGGCACCGGCATGGAGTACCGCTCCGCGGTCGACGCCGGCGACGTGGTCAAGGCCGAGAAGGCCGGCGTGGTCCAGGAGGTCTCCGCGGACTACATCACCACCGCCAACGACGACGGCACGTACATCACGTACCGCCTGGCCAAGTTCGCCCGCTCCAACCAGGGCACCTCGGTCAACCAGAAGGTCATCGTCAACGAGGGCGACCACGTCATCGAGGGCCAGGTCCTCGCCGACGGTCCGGCCACCGAGAACGGTGAGATGGCCCTCGGCAAGAACCTGCTCGTGGCGTTCATGCCGTGGGAGGGTCACAACTACGAGGACGCGATCATCCTGTCGCAGCGCCTCGTGCAGGACGACGTCCTCTCCTCGATCCACATCGAGGAGCACGAGGTCGACGCCCGTGACACCAAGCTCGGCCCCGAGGAGATCACCCGGGACATCCCGAACGTCTCCGAGGAGGTCCTCGCCGACCTGGACGAGCGCGGCATCATCCGGATCGGTGCCGAGGTCATCGCCGGCGACATCCTCGTCGGCAAGGTCACCCCGAAGGGCGAGACCGAGCTGACCCCCGAGGAGCGCCTGCTGCGCGCGATCTTCGGTGAGAAGGCCCGTGAGGTCCGTGACACCTCGCTGAAGGTGCCGCACGGTGAGACCGGCAAGGTCATCGGCGTGCGCGTCTTCGACCGCGAGGAGGGCGACGAGCTCCCGCCCGGTGTGAACCAGCTGGTGCGCGTCTACGTCGCGCAGAAGCGAAAGATCACCGACGGTGACAAGCTCGCCGGCCGTCACGGCAACAAGGGCGTCATCTCGAAGATCCTGCCGATCGAGGACATGCCGTTCCTGGAGGACGGCACCCCGGTCGACATCATCCTCAACCCGCTCGGTGTCCCGTCCCGAATGAACCCGGGACAGGTCCTGGAGATCCACCTCGGCTGGCTCGCCAGCCGCGGCTGGGACGTCTCCGGCCTCGCCGACGAGTGGGCGCAGCGTCTCCAGGCGATCGGCGCCGACAGTGTCGACCCCGGCACCAACGTCGCGACCCCGGTCTTCGACGGTGCCCGCGAGGACGAGCTCGCCGGTCTGCTCGAGCACACGATCCCCAACCGCGACGGTGAGCGCATGGTGCTTCCGTCCGGTAAGGCTCCGCTGTTCGACGGCCGCTCGGGTGAGCCCTTCCCGGAGCCGATCTCGGTCGGCTACATGTACATCCTCAAGCTCCACCACCTGGTCGACGACAAGCTGCACGCCCGCTCGACCGGTCCGTACTCCATGATCACCCAGCAGCCGCTGGGTGGTAAGGCCCAGTTCGGTGGCCAGCGCTTCGGCGAGATGGAGGTGTGGGCACTGGAGGCCTACGGCGCCGCGTACGCCCTCCAGGAGCTGCTGACCATCAAATCCGACGACGTCACCGGCCGCGTGAAGGTCTACGAGGCCATCGTCAAGGGCGAGAACATCCCCGAGCCCGGCATCCCCGAGTCCTTCAAGGTGCTCATCAAGGAGATGCAGTCTCTCTGCCTGAACGTGGAGGTGCTGTCCAGCGACGGTATGTCCATCGAGATGCGTGACACCGACGAGGACGTCTTCCGCGCTGCGGAGGAGCTCGGCATCGACCTGTCCCGGCGCGAGCCGAGCAGCGTCGAAGAGGTCTGACGGAGTCCGGCGGGCCTTCTGAACAACCGCAGAAGGCCCGCCGACCCCGGGACCCCGTTTCAGACCCAAAGACTTACGACCCTGAGAGGGATTGACGCATAGTGCTCGACGTCAACTTCTTCGACGAGCTCCGGATCGGCCTGGCCACCGCTGACGACATCCGTCAGTGGAGCCACGGCGAGGTCAAGAAGCCCGAGACCATCAACTACCGCACCCTCAAGCCCGAGAAGGACGGACTCTTCTGCGAGAAGATCTTCGGTCCGACCCGGGACTGGGAGTGCTACTGCGGCAAGTACAAGCGCGTTCGCTTCAAGGGCATCATCTGCGAGCGCTGTGGCGTCGAGGTCACGCGCGCCAAGGTGCGCCGTGAGCGGATGGGCCACATCGAGCTGGCCGCCCCCGTCACGCACATCTGGTACTTCAAGGGCGTTCCGTCGCGGCTGGGCTACCTGCTCGACCTCGCCCCGAAGGACCTGGAGAAGGTCATCTACTTCGCTGCGTACATGATCACGTACGTCGACGAGGAGCGCCGTACGCGCGACCTGCCCTCGCTGGAGGCCCACGTCTCCGTCGAGCGCCAGCAGATCGAGCAGCGCCGTGACGCCGACCTGGAGGCCCGTGCCAAGAAGCTCGAGGCCGACCTGGCCGAGCTGGAGGCCGAGGGTGCCAAGGCCGACGTGCGCCGCAAGGTGCGCGAGGGCGCCGAGCGCGAGATGAAGCAGCTGCGCGACCGCGCCCAGCGCGAGATCGACCGTCTCGACGAGGTGTGGAACCGCTTCAAGAACCTCAAGGTCCAGGACCTGGAGGGCGACGAGCTGCTCTACCGCGAGCTGCGTGACCGCTTCGGCACGTACTTCGACGGTTCGATGGGTGCCGCGGCGCTGCAGAAGCGCCTGGAGTCCTTCGATCTGGAGGAGGAGGCCGAGCGCCTCCGCGAGATCATCCGCACCGGCAAGGGCCAGAAGAAGACCCGTGCGCTGAAGCGGCTGAAGGTCGTGTCCGCGTTCCTGCAGACCTCCAACAGCCCCAAGGGCATGGTCCTCGACTGCGTCCCGGTGATCCCGCCGGACCTGCGTCCGATGGTGCAGCTGGACGGTGGCCGCTTCGCGACCTCCGACCTCAACGACCTGTACCGCCGTGTGATCAACCGGAACAACCGACTGAAGCGGCTTCTCGACCTCGGCGCGCCCGAGATCATCGTGAACAACGAGAAGCGCATGCTCCAGGAGGCCGTCGACGCGCTGTTCGACAACGGCCGCCGCGGCCGTCCGGTCACCGGTCCGGGCAACCGCCCGCTGAAGTCCCTCAGCGACATGCTGAAGGGCAAGCAGGGTCGTTTCCGTCAGAACCTGCTCGGCAAGCGAGTCGACTACTCGGCGCGTTCCGTCATCGTCGTCGGCCCGCAGCTCAAGCTGCACCAGTGCGGTCTGCCCAAGGCCATGGCGCTGGAGCTCTTCAAGCCGTTCGTGATGAAGCGTCTGGTCGACCTGAACCACGCGCAGAACATCAAGAGCGCCAAGCGCATGGTCGAGCGCGGCCGCACGGTCGTGTACGACGTGCTGGAAGAGGTCATCGCGGAGCACCCGGTTCTGCTGAACCGTGCGCCCACGCTGCACCGCCTCGGCATCCAGGCCTTCGAGCCGCAGCTGGTCGAGGGCAAGGCCATCCAGATCCACCCGCTCGTCTGCACCGCGTTCAACGCGGACTTCGACGGTGACCAGATGGCCGTGCACCTGCCGCTGTCCGCGGAGGCGCAGGCCGAGGCCCGCATCCTCATGCTGTCCTCGAACAACATCCTCAAGCCCGCCGACGGCCGTCCGGTGACGATGCCGACCCAGGACATGGTGCTGGGTCTGTACTTCCTCACCACCGACGCCGAGGGCCGCGAGATCAAGGGCACCGACCGCCCGTTCTCCTCGGTCGCCGAGGCGATCATGGCGTTCGACGCCGGCGAGCTCTCGCTCCAGGCGCCGGTCGACATCCGCTTCCCGGTGGGCACCATCCCGCCGCGTGGCTGGGAGCCGCCGGTCCGTGAGGAGGGCGAGCCGGAGTGGCAGCAGGGTGACAGCTTCACGCTGAAGACCACGCTCGGCCGTGCCCTCTTCAACGAGCTGCTGCCCGAGGACTACCCGTTCGTCGACTACGAGGTCGGCAAGAAGCAGCTCTCCCAGATCGTCAACGACCTGGCCGAGCGCTACCCGAAGGTCATCGTGGCGGCGACGCTCGACAACCTGAAGGCGTCCGGCTTCTTCTGGGCCACCCGTTCCGGCGTCACCGTCGCCATCTCCGACGTCGTGGTCCCCGAGGCCAAGCGGGAGATCGTCAAGGGCTACGAGGCCCAGGACGAGAAGGTCCAGAAGCAGTACGAGCGCGGTCTGATCACCAAGGACGAGCGCACGCAGGAGCTCATCGCGATCTGGACCAAGGCGACCAACGAGGTCGCCGAGGCGATGAACGAGAACTTCCCGAAGACCAACCCGATCTTCATGATGGTGAGCTCGGGCGCACGAGGCAACATGATGCAGATGCGTCAGATCGCCGGTATGCGTGGTCTGGTGTCGAACGCGAAGAACGAGACGATCCCGCGTCCGATCAAGGCGTCGTTCCGTGAGGGTCTGTCCGTGCTGGAGTACTTCATCTCCACGCACGGTGCCCGTAAGGGTCTGGCGGACACCGCACTGCGTACCGCCGACTCGGGTTACCTGACCCGTCGTCTGGTCGACGTCTCGCAGGACGTGATCATCCGCGAGGAGGACTGCGGCACCGACCGCGGTCTGCGTCTGCAGATCGCCGCCCGCGGCGGCGACGGCACGCTGATCAAGGCCGAGGACGTCGAGACGTCCGTGTACGCGCGCTGCCTCGCCGAGGACATCGTCGTCGACGGCAAGGTGCTGGCCCCGGCCGGTACCGACCTGGGCGACGTGCTCATCGACGAGCTGATCCGCTACGGCGTCGCGGAGGTCAAGACCCGCTCGGTCCTGACCTGCGAGTCCGCCGTCGGTACCTGCGCGATGTGCTACGGCCGCTCGCTGGCCACCGGCAAGCTGGTCGACATCGGTGAGGCGGTCGGCATCATCGCCGCCCAGTCCATCGGTGAGCCCGGTACCCAGCTGACGATGCGTACCTTCCACACCGGTGGTGTGGCCGGTGACGACATCACCCAGGGTCTGCCGCGTGTCGTCGAGCTCTTCGAGGCCCGTACCCCGAAGGGTGTCGCCCCGATCTCCGAGGCCTCCGGCCGCGTGCGGATCGAGGAGACCGAGAAGACCAAGAAGATCGTCATCACGCCGGACGACGGCAGCGACGAGACGGCGTACCCGATCTCGAAGCGCGCCCGACTCCTGGTCAGCGAGGGCGAGCACGTCGAGGTGGGCCAGAAGCTCACCGTGGGTGCCACCAACCCGCACGACGTGCTGCGCATCCTGGGCCAGCGTGCCGTCCAGGTCCACCTGGTCGGCGAGGTCCAGAAGGTCTACAACTCGCAGGGTGTGTCGATCCACGACAAGCACATCGAGATCATCATCCGGCAGATGCTGCGCCGTGTGACGATCATCGAGTCCGGCGACGCCGAGCTGCTGCCCGGCGAGCTGGTCGAGCGGTCGAAGTTCGAGACCGAGAACCGTCGTGTGGTCCAGGAGGGCGGTCACCCGGCCTCCGGTCGTCCGCAGCTGATGGGTATCACCAAGGCCTCGCTGGCGACCGAGTCGTGGCTGTCGGCGGCGTCCTTCCAGGAGACGACCAGGGTTCTGACGGACGCGGCGATCAACGCCAAGTCCGACTCCCTGATCGGCCTCAAGGAGAACGTCATCATCGGTAAGCTCATCCCGGCCGGTACGGGTCTGTCCCGCTACCGCAACATCCGGGTGGAGCCGACCGAGGAGGCCAAGGCCGCGATGTACTCGGCCGTCGGCTACGACGACATCGACTACTCGCCGTTCGGCACCGGCTCCGGCCAGGCCGTGCCGCTGGAGGACTACGACTACGGTCCGTACAACCAGTAGGCGAGCAAACAGCTCCAAACGCTGAAGGGCGGTCTCCCCGTTACCGGGGGGCCGCCCTTCGGCGCATCATGGAGGGGACCCCCGCCGTCCCGGGAGGTGGTTGGCGGTGTCGTACCCCGCTTGGCAGCCATGGGAGCCGCACAGCACCCCGTCCGTACGCGCCTCGCACGCCGATCGCGAGCGGGCCGTGGACGTGCTCAAAGCCGGCTTGGGGGAGGGGCGGCTGGAACAAGCCGAATTCGAGAGACGGGTCACCCGGGCGTACGCGGCCCGGACCGTGGGGGAGCTGGCACGGCTGGTCGCCGACCTGCCGCAGGGCCCCGTACCGCCCGGCACGGCCGGCTCGGCCGTCCCCTCCACGTTCGTCGCGGAGCCGCGGGCGCGGATCAACGCGAAGGCGGTCGGATCCGCGATCTGCGGGGCGCTGTGCCTGGTGACCGTCGGGATCACCGCCGTGCCCGCGGTGATCCTGGGGCACATGGCACGTGCCGAGATCCGCAGCCGGGAGGAGGAGGGCGACTGGCTGGCCCTGACCGGCCTGGTGCTGGGCTGGCTGTCGATCGCCGGCTGGCTGCTGGTGCTCGTCATGATCGCGGTGGTGGTGGGCACGGCCTGAACCGGGATGGTCCGACGTGGGGTGGCCTGACCCCTGACCTGGAGTGGCCCGGCCCGGGGCGGCTCGGGCCGTTGCGGTCCGGGCCGTGGCGGGTCGGTCAGGGGCGGGGCTGGAGGTACGGCTGCAGGTGGTGCAGCCGGGTGTAGTGGTCCGGGTGCGAGGACAGCAGCTTGCTGAGCGGCGACTCGGACACCGCGACCCCTCTGTTCGCGGCGGTGAGCGCGGCGACCTGCTGCTGTTCCTGCTGGTGCAGCTTCTCCAGTACGGCGGCCAGCATCGGGGCGAAGCCCAGTGCGGCGGCGTGCTGGTCGGCGCGCAGCTCGGAGCGGCGGCCGACGGCGGCGAGCGCGTAGGGCATGGCCAGGACCAGCAGCGGCAGGCCGTACAGCGTGGTGATGGTGGCGAGCGCGACGACGCCGGCGAACAGGCCGAAGAAGAGCACGCCGAAGCAGGAGAAGACACGGGACACCCGGAACATGAACCCCGTGACCGCGCGTAGCACCCGCCAGGCGAGCCGGCCGGGCAGCGCGTACCAGTACCCCAGCAGCCCGGACCAGGCGTGGCCGCCCACGTGATGGCCCAGCTCGTGTGCCATCACGGCGGCCAGCTCGCCGTTGGGCAGCTGGTGCACGGCGAAACGGGTGACGCCGACGATGTGCCCGGCCGCGGCGACCGCGTTGAGCGCGTCGCTGTCCTCGACCCACAGCTCGTAGTTCCGGCCCTCGACGCCGGCACGGGCGGTGACCTCGCGCCAGACGGGTTCGAGTCTGGCTCGTTCTTGCGGGGTGGGGTAGCGCAGACGGAGCAGACGGCGCGCAAGGGTGCTTTCCGTGGGGCGGTGGAAGACCAGTGCGCCGCTGGCGAGCCAGGCCAGGACGACCAGGAAGGCGAGGTCGCCGAAGATCAGTGAGAGCAGGACGACGACGACCAGGCTGCACAGGAAGTTCGGCAGATGGAGAAGGAGGCTGCCGACGGCGGTGGCGTCGGTGCGGCGCTGCTGGGCGGAGATGTGCACGCGCCCGCGGTCGGTGCTGATGTGGTGCGGGTGCGCCGGATCGTCCGGCGTGGGAGTTACCGCCGGGCCGGGCGGCGTGGGAGGGCCGTGCGGGTGCGAGGGCTGCTGGGGGTACTGCGGTGGGGGAGGCGCCGCCGGGTGGGCGTACTGCGGGGGTAGCTGCGGGTACTGCGGCGAGGCCTGTGGGTACTGAGGGGCCGGTTGGGGGTGGGGCTGGGGGTACTGCGGCGCCTGTGGGTGGCCCTGTGGGTATGCGGCCGGCGCCTGCGGGTGGGGGTGGGGGTATGCGGGCGTGGTCTGCGGGTGGGGTTGAGGGTATGGCGGCGGGGTCTGGCCCTGCTGGTGGCCCTGTTGCGGCAGCCCGGGGTGGGGCTGTGGGTGGTGCGGCGGCGTCTGCGGGTGGCTCTGCGGGTATGCGGGCGGGATCTGGGAGGGCGGCTCGGGGTGGTTCGGGGAGCCCGGCGGCTGGGTCATGGTGATTCCTTCGCTTTGCGTGAGCGGTGGCCGGCCCGTGAGTCAGCCGATCAGCAGGGAGGCGGGCAGCAGGAGCGTTCCGGCGCAGAAGGCGATCAGCCCGACGCGGATCCACTGGTGCTTGCGCCAGGCGATCCGGCTCGTCTCGGTGAGCGCGGCGGTCAGGCCGGCCGCGGGATCCGCCTCGGTGTCCGCGAGCGCGGTGTCGAGCCGGCCCGCGCGAACGGCGCGCTGGATGTCGCCGAAGTACGACAGGGGCTGCCCCGGCGCCCACGTCCCGGTGCGGTAACGCGGCAGTACGGCCAGGAGCAGCGCGAACAGGGACAGGGCGAGGGAGACGACGCCGGCCCACCACAGTGCGGTGCCGGGCGCCGAGAGCGCGGCCGGGGACCAGTTCCGCCCGGCGAGCAGGCCGCTGAACACGCCCGCGGTCATCCCGAGCGCGGCGACGAGGACGGCGGCCTTGCTGTCCGCGCGGGCGATCTCGGTACGCAGGTCCGTCAGCAGCCGCTCGCACAGCTCCGCGCGGCGTACCGCGGCGGTGGCGTCCGTCGCCGGGGCGGGCGCCACCGGGTCGGCCGTCGTCACGGGCGGGACACCTCGTCTTCGGTGCCGTCCGCCCGGGCGGGGTCCGCTCGGTCGGTGCCCGCGGCGGGGCCGGGCGTGGTGGGCGGCGTCGCGGGGGCCCGGTCCGGGGGCGGGGTCGGTGTCGCGGAGGCCTGGTCGGCAGGTGCGGTCGGGCTGGTTCCGTAGCCGGGCGGCGGCTGCCAGGCGGGGGCGGCGGGCCGCGGGGGCGGGTACGCCGCCGGTGGCGGGGGCGTGACCGGTGCGGCCTGGATCACGGGAGCGCCGGGCGGGACCGGCGGCGGGGCGTACGGCATGGGCGGCGGCGCGTACGGGGTGCCGGGCGCATTCGGGGCCGTGGCGTGGGGCGGCGGTGGTGACGCCGGGCCGGCGGGTGGTGCGGGGTGGGGGACACCGGCGGGCGGTGGGGCGTAGGGCGTAGCCGTCGGGTAGGGACCGGCCGGGTACGGGCCGTCTGGGTGCGGGCCGGGTGGGTACGGACCGGCCGGGTACGGGCCGGTGATCGGCGGCGCAGGCGGCGCCGGGGCCGGCGTCGAGGCGTCGTACGGCCGCGCCGAAGCGTCGTAGGGCGCCGGACCACCGCCTCCGTCCACGTGGCCCTGGTCCGGCGCGGGCAGCAGCGGCGGGGTCTGGGGGACGCCCGGCAGGCGCTGGTTGAGGATGTCGCTGACCGTGCGCAGCGCCAGTTGCTTCGGGCCCTCCAGCTCGAACTTCTCGGCGCCTTCGCCGCCGAGGAGCTCCTTCACCAGGTCCATCTGAGCCTGGATCATGCGCAACTGGTCCTCGCGCAGGCTCTGCATGACGACCCGTGAGTCCTCGGGGTGCTGGGCGAGGTGCAGTGCCCAGGACTGCACGCCCCCCTGCGACAGATGCCACTGGTAGAACTCGATCTTCTGCGCCTCGATCTTCTGAAGCTCCAGCATCTGCTGCCCCTGGAGCATCGCCTGCTCGTGCTGCCAGCGCTGCTGTTGCAGCGTCAACTCCTGCTGCTGCCGCCCGTAGTCCATGGCCCGGCCCAGTTGGAGGGCGTCCTGCTGCCGGTCCCGGTGGTCCGTCTCGACGTCGACCCGCATGCCCTGCCGGGCCACACGGATCTGCTCCGCGGCGGAGTGGTCGATCTCCTGGAGCCGGTGCTGGTGGTCGATGTTCGCCTGGTCGCGGCGCAGCCGCAGCGTCCGGTCGACGTGGAGCCCCGCGGACGCGCCGAGCGGGCCGGCGAGTGTGCGCAGCAGTTCCTGCTCGGCGGCCGCGCTGTCGGCGATCGAGAACCGGCGTGCCACCGGACGGGCCGTCTGCTGGAGTTCGCCGAGCAGCAGGGCGGGCACGTCCCGGACGCCGCTCGCCACGAACCGCGCGGGGTCGTGCACCCGCCAGGAGACGTCCACCTCGGCGGTGAACTCGAAGGCGTCGTTGTCGCTGGGCAGCGCCAGCGTGTCGGTGAAGGGGTGGACGCCCGTGTCCACCTCGTACACGGCCGTGTACCGGTGCGCGGCGATCTCGCCGCGGGACGGGCGTCTGGGCGGCAGGTAGGACTCGTACCCGCCCTTCGGGGTGGAGAAGACCAGCGCGTGGTCGATGCGTACGACGTGCTTCAGCGACAGCTCGAAGCGCGAGAGCTGCCGCACGGTGAGCACCGGGTCGGTCAGCCGGGTGTGCCGGTCGGCGGGTTGCTGCCAGTCGGGCGGGCGGTGGAAGGAAGGCATGACGCGTCTTTCGGTCAACGGGGTGGAAGCGTGCTCAGCAGCCGGGCGGCGACGTCCGGCGGAGGATCTCCGTCCGTGCCGGGCATGGTGCGCAGCAGATGGTTCAGCCGCTGGTGCTCGGGTGCGGAGGTGACGAGCCCGGGCAGCAGGGCGGCGAGCGCCCATTCCGCGGTCGTGGAGCGGTCGGCGGCCAGTACCCAGTCGCGCATCACCTCCAGGGCGTGCCGGGTCCAGTACTGGTCGCCGAGCGCCTCCCGCCACAGGTGCGCGATGCCCCGGGCGGTGGTGTCGTCGGCCGCCGCGGCCCGCGCGTACCAGTCGAGGACGAGCGGTCCGCCGTGGCGGTCGTCGCCCTCGGTGCGGCGGCAGGCGTTGACGAAGCCGCCCAGGGCCAGGTCGCGCACGGCCCGGTCGTCTTCGAGGTGGGCGCGCAGTTCGGTGAGGACCTCGGTGGAGGCGGCCGACAGCAGCAGCAGTTCCACGGCCTCGGCGAGTTCCCGCGCCGTCTCCCGGTCGAAGTCGTCCGGGTCGCCGAAGTGCCGGTACAGCTCGCGGGCGGCGTCGCGCAGCGCGGCCAGTGCCTGCCGCGGGCGCTCCGGGCCGATCAGCGCGTACGCCCGTACCGCCACCCAGCGCAGCCGCCGGTCCCCGGCGCCGGACCAGGCGTCGAGGACGCTCGGGACGTTCGGCGTGCCGATGTGGTGGGCCAGGGTGAGCGCGTTGACCGCGACGAGCCGGTGCCGGAACAGATGGGAGGTGGCCCACGGCTCGATGACCAGCGCCATCGCCGACGGCAGGTCGGTACGGGCGAGGACGGCGACGGTGGAGGCGGCCCGGGTGCGGACCAGTGGGCGGCCGTCGTCGGCGAGCCGGCGCAGCCACTCGATCAGCGCGGGCCGGGCGGAGGGGTGGCCCGTCCACACCTCCCGAAGCAGCACCAGCGCGGCCCGCTCGTCGGTGAACGCCGCCTTCGACTGGGTCACCGGCCCCCACTCGGTGTGCTCGTCGTCCTCGTAGCGGCGGGCGCGGGCCAGTTGCAGCCGCTTGCCGATGTGGGTGCCGAAGACGGGGACCTCGGGGACGCGGCTGGGGTTCTCGGTGCGCTGCAGGAAGCGGTAGAGCAGGTCGCTGAGTTCGGCGGTGAGTGCGTAGGGGCCGTCGTCGAAGGCGGCGAGCGCGATGAGGAACGCCTTGTCGCGCAGGTGGACGGCGGTCTCGTCCGCCTCGAACCACTCCTGGACCTGGTTCTCCAGCGCCGCGAGGGAGAAGTCGGCCACCTCCCGCTCGGCGGCCCGGCCGGCGGCGTACCGGCCGAGGGTGTGCGCGAAGGCGGCGACCTCGCGCAACTGGTGGCTGCGGCCCAGGAACTCCTTGACGTCCGGCAGCCCGAGCAGACGTTCGACGTCCGGTTCGTCGGCCTGGGCGCGCAGGTGCGCGGCGAGCACGTCGGCGGCGGCCGGCGGCCGCCACTCGACGAACGGAACGTCCTCCAGTACGGCGCTGGAGCCGACGGTGATCACCAGATAGGCGTCCCGCTCGGCGAGCCGGTCACCGGCGGCCAGCAGGTGCGTCTCACGCAGTGCGCTGCCGCGGCGGGTCACCAGGTCGCACAGGACGTATCCACGGGCGCGCCCGGCGTCGTCCTCGTCGTCGGACGCGGTGAACCGGTCGGCGAGCGTGCCCGGGGTGGTGTCGCGGTCCAGCGCGTGCACGGGCGTGGCGCCGAGCCGGTCCAGCAGCATCAGAGCGGCCGTGCGGCGGCCGGTGAAGCGGGCGCCGGACAGCACCAGGACGCGGTCGCGGCGCAGCCGGTCCAGGAGAGCGCCGACGGTGTCGTCGTCGGCGACGAACGAGCCGGCCAGCCGGTCCAGCGTGCCCCGGGGGATCTCGCCGGAAGCGGACGCGGACGGGAACGCGGACAGGCCGGGGACCGACCAGTGGTGGATCTCCTTCTTGCTGCCCATGACGACGTCGCCGGTGACCCGGCCGCCGGAGACGCCGTGCTGGTCACCGGCGACGTAGCCGCCCGCGAAACTCGTCCGGGCGCCGATCTTCATGGTGCGCGGGCTGTGGTCGACCAGGTCGCGCCGCGCCGACCAGGCGTTCTGCGGCTGGTCCCGTTCCTCGGACTCCTCGGCCGCGCCGTCCTTGCGGGTCTCGTCCCCGGCGGCCTCGCCCTGGTCCGGGCCTGCGCCCCCGCCGGCCGGGCCCGGAGGGCCACCGCCCGGCGCCCCGGCCTGCGCCTCCTGGCCGCTCACGAGCCCTCACCCGGCGCGCCCCGCTCGCCCTTGCCGCCCATGACGACGTCGCCGGTGACCCGGCCGCCGGAGACGCCGTGCTGGTCACCGGCGACATAGCCGCCGCCGAAGCTGACCGTGCCGCCGTCGATGTGGAGGACCGGGCCCGGCGCCGGGGCTCCCTCCGATCCGGCCGGCGCCGGGCTGCTCGCCCCGGGGGTCTTCGGCGTCGCCGCCGCGGGCGCCGGGCGGCCCCCCGAGCCGCCCGGCGCCTCCCCCGTCCCCCGTTCACTGTGGTCCTCGCCGGCTCCCGCCGTGCCTCCGGTGGCGGGCGCCGGCCCGTGCAGCCACGCCGTCAGCGGGCCGTTCTTGCTGTCCACCGTCACGCGGTGGAAGTCGGCCGCCGGGATGCCGGGATGGTCGTGCCGTACGACCCCGGCGTACAGGGCGTCCGAGACGCACAGGGCGAAGTCGTCGGCGCGCTCGCGCAGGGCGGCCCGCAGCAGGTGGGCGTCCAGCAGGCGGCAGGCGTGGTTCAGGTCGGAGCCGACCCAGCCCTCGTGCCGGTCGACCGCCACGTAACCGGTGGCGACGACGCCGCGCAGCCGGATCTGCGCGGAGCAGGACGCCATGCGGTTGACCGCCCGCAGCTGCGCCGGGACCTCGGTGAGCAGGGCCCGCAGCAGCGCGGTGACCGAGGCGTTGGCGTCGATCAGCTCCATGACGGAGTCGCCCCGGTCGGCCCGCAGGCGGCGGGTCTCGTCGATGCCCGCGGTCTCCAGCGCGCGGTCGGTGATGTCGTAGAGCATGCGCCGCAGATACGCCTGCTCCACGTCGTCACGGTCGCTGAACCTCTCGATGTCCAGCAACAGGATCGTGCGGCTCACGGGGTCGGTCATGGTCGCCCTTCGAACGGTGGGGGTGGCCGTGCAGGGCAGCAGAGTGGCGCGTGCGGAGCGTGGGGCGTGAGGGCGGATGACGCAGTCGAACTGTGTACGCGTACACAGAACGTCGCCCCGACGCGGCGAGGCCGCCCCGCGGGCGACAACCGGGCAGGGTGGGGGACGAAGGGGGCCCAGGACGGCTAGGACGGCTGAGGGTCGGTGGCCGCTATGCGGCGCAGCACGTCGGGGCGGAGGATCATCAGGGTGCGGCGGCCCGTGGCGACCGCGTCCTTCTCGCGCAGTTCGCGCAGCAGCCGCTGCACCATCTCCCGGGAGGCCCCCACCGAACCCGCCAGTTCCTGCTTGCTGAGGGGGACCGCGAGTTCGATGCCGTCGCCCGTGCGGCGGCCGTGGGTGCGGGCGAGGTCCAGCAGCAGGACCGCGAACCGCTGGCGGACGTTCATCGAGGCGAACTCCAGCCGCCGCCGGTCCGCCGCGCGCGTGCGGTCGGCGGTGAGGCCGAGCAGGGCGAACGACACCGCGGGGGAGCGGCCCAGGAAGTCCTTGAACAGCTCGTGCTCCAGGGCCACCGCCCGCACCGGCTCCAGCGCGGTCACCGTCGCCGACCGCGGGCGCCCGGTCAGCGCCGCCGACTCGCCGACGACATCGCCCGCGCCGCGCAGCGCCAGCAGGGCCTCGTAGCCGTTGGCCGCCGCTGCCGTGACCTTGGTCCAGCCCTCCACCAGGAACAGCACGTGCGAGGACGGCTCGCGCTGGTGGAGGAGGGTGGCTCTCGGTGAGAAGCGCAGCTCGCGGCCCAGGGAGAGCAGTGCCGTGCGGTCCTGGCTCTCCAGGCGCGCCAGGAAGGGCACCCGGTCCTCCAGGCCCCCGTCGTCCGGTCCGTACGGCGCCGGTTTCATCAGGCTGAACCCCCGTTACGCTCGGCGGACGGATCAAAGTACTGAGGGGCGCCGACGTAAAGGGCGCGATCCGGCCAAGTCGGCACACGGACTCCGGCGCCGGTTCCGATCTGCTACGGGGGGCCGCACAGCAGTACGGTGGGAGGACTGGTCAGCGGTGAAAAGCCGAGGACAGAGATGAGAAGTCCGGCGTGTCGGGCCGCGCTCCATTTGTTTTGACCGAAGTCCGTGCGGTAGGTACGCTCAGACCTTGTGCCTGGGGTGTGCCCTGGCTCTCGTGCGTGCCTTCAAACCGCACAGGGTCCGAGAGCGGCCACCGTAATCTGCGCTTTTCTGCCTTGCGGCGGAGGTCCGCGGGATTCGACACACCCGACCGCGTGGGTCGGCGGTGTTCCAGGTTAGCTTCACCATTCGGCACACAGAAACCGGAGAAGTAGTGCCTACGATCCAGCAGCTGGTCCGCAAGGGCCGGCAGGACAAGGTCGAGAAGAACAAGACGCCCGCACTCGAGGGTTCCCCTCAGCGCCGGGGCGTCTGCACGCGTGTGTTCACGACCACCCCGAAGAAGCCGAACTCGGCCCTGCGTAAGGTCGCGCGTGTGCGTCTGACCAGCGGGATCGAGGTCACCGCTTACATTCCGGGTGAGGGACACAACCTGCAGGAGCACTCCATCGTGCTCGTGCGCGGCGGCCGTGTGAAGGACCTGCCGGGTGTTCGCTACAAGATCATCCGCGGCTCGCTCGACACCCAGGGTGTCAAGAACCGCAAGCAGGCCCGCAGCCGCTACGGCGCCAAGAAGGAGAAGTAAGAATGCCTCGTAAGGGCCCCGCCCCGAAGCGCCCGGTCATCATCGACCCGGTCTACGGTTCTCCTCTGGTGACCTCCCTCATCAACAAGGTGCTGCTGAACGGCAAGCGCTCCACCGCCGAGCGCATCGTCTACGGCGCCATGGAGGGCCTGCGTGAGAAGTCGGGCAACGACCCGGTCATCACGCTGAAGCGCGCTCTCGAGAACATCAAGCCGACCCTCGAGGTCAAGTCCCGCCGTGTCGGTGGCGCCACCTACCAGGTGCCGGTCGAGGTCAAGCCCGGCCGCGCCAACACCCTGGCGCTGCGCTGGCTGGTCGGTTACTCCCGCGCCCGTCGCGAGAAGACCATGACCGAGCGTCTGCTCAACGAACTCCTCGACGCCTCCAACGGCCTCGGTGCCGCTGTGAAGAAGCGTGAGGACACGCACAAGATGGCCGAGTCCAACAAGGCCTTCGCGCACTACCGCTGGTAGTCGCAGTCCACATCGAGACCGAGAGAAGACTGAAGCCTTATGGCTACCACTTCGCTTGACCTGGCCAAGGTCCGCAACATCGGGATCATGGCCCACATCGACGCGGGCAAGACGACCACCACCGAGCGGATCCTGTTCTACACCGGCGTTTCGTACAAGATCGGTGAGGTCCACGACGGCGCTGCCACCATGGACTGGATGGAGCAGGAGCAGGAGCGTGGCATCACGATCACCTCTGCTGCCACCACCTGTCACTGGCCGCTGGAGGACGTCGACCACACCATCAACATCATCGACACGCCGGGCCACGTCGACTTCACCGTCGAGGTGGAGCGATCCCTGCGCGTGCTCGACGGTGCCGTGACGGTGTTCGACGGCGTCGCCGGCGTGGAGCCCCAGTCCGAGACGGTGTGGCGTCAGGCGGACCGCTACGGCGTTCCGCGTATCTGCTTCGTCAACAAGCTCGACCGCACGGGTGCCGAGTTCCACCGCTGCGTCGACATGATCACCGACCGCCTGGGTGCGCAGCCGCTCGTCATGCAGCTGCCCATCGGTGCGGAGGCGGACTTCAAGGGCGTCGTCGACCTCGTGACGATGAAGGCCTTTGTCTGGTCGGCCGAGGCCACCAAGGGCGAGATGTACGACACCGTCGACATCCCGGCCACGCACACCGAGGCCGCCGAGGAGTGGCGCGGCAAGCTGCTCGAGGCCGTCGCGGAGAACGACGAAGAGCTGATGGAGCTGTACCTGGAGGGCGAGGAGCCCTCCGTGGAGCAGCTGTACGCGGCGATCCGCCGTATCACCATCGCCTCCGGCAAGGGCGACGGCACCACCGTCACCCCCGTGTTCTGCGGCACCGCGTTCAAGAACAAGGGCGTCCAGCCCCTGCTCGACGCGGTCGTGCGCTACCTGCCCTCCCCGCTCGACGTCGAGGCCATCGAGGGCCACGACGTCAAGGACGCGGAGCAGGTCATCCGGCGCAAGCCGTCCGACGACGAGCCGCTCGCGGCGCTGGCGTTCAAGATCATGAGCGACCCGCACCTCGGCAAGCTCACCTTCGTCCGCGTGTACTCCGGCCGTCTGGAGTCCGGCACCGCCGTGCTGAACTCCGTCAAGGGCCGCAAGGAGCGCATCGGCAAGATCTACCGCATGCACGCCAACAAGCGTGAGGAGATCGAGTCGGTGGGCGCCGGCGACATCGTCGCCGTCATGGGCCTGAAGCAGACCACCACCGGTGAGACGCTGAGCGACGAGAAGCAGCCGGTCATCCTGGAGTCCATGGACTTCCCGGCGCCGGTGATCCAGGTCGCCATCGAGCCCAAGTCCAAGGGCGACCAGGAGAAGCTGGGTGTCGCCATCCAGCGCCTGGCCGAGGAGGACCCGTCCTTCCAGGTCCACTCGGACGAGGAGACCGGCCAGACCATCATCGGTGGTATGGGCGAGCTGCACCTCGAGGTGCTGGTCGACCGTATGCGCCGTGAGTTCAAGGTCGAGGCCAACGTCGGCAAGCCGCAGGTCGCCTACCGCGAGACGATCCGCAAGTCGGTCGAGAAGGTCGAGTACACCCACAAGAAGCAGACGGGTGGTACCGGCCAGTTCGCTCGCGTCATCATCGCGATCGAGCCGATCGAGGGCGGCGACTCGTCGTACGAGTTCGTCAACAAGGTCACCGGTGGCCGTGTGCCGAAGGAGTACATCCCCTCGGTCGACGCCGGTGCGCAGGAGGCCATGCAGTTCGGCATCCTCGCCGGTTACGAGATGACCGGTGTGCGTGTGACGCTGCTCGACGGCGCCTACCACGAGGTCGACTCCTCCGAGCTCGCGTTCAAGATCGCCGGCTCGCAGGCCTTCAAGGAGGCCGCGCGCAAGGCCAGCCCCGTGCTGCTCGAGCCGATGATGGCCGTCGAGGTCACCACGCCCGAGGACTACATGGGCGAGGTCATCGGCGACATCAACTCCCGCCGTGGTCAGATCCAGGCCATGGAGGAGCGGGCCGGTGCCCGCGTCGTGAAGGGCCTCGTGCCCCTGTCGGAGATGTTCGGCTACGTCGGAGACCTCCGCAGCAAGACGTCGGGTCGCGCAAGCTACTCGATGCAGTTCGACTCCTACGCCGAGGTTCCGCGGAACGTCGCCGAGGAGATCATCGCGAAGGCCAAGGGCGAGTAACGCACCGCGTTCACACGCTTTAGGCTTGACTCCGGAGCCTCACGGGACAAACACCCGCAATCGCAGGTGTTTGTCCCGGGGACCGGGCTTTAACAGCAAAGATCACCTGGCGCCGATGAAGTAAGGCGTACAGAACCACTCCACAGGAGGACCCCAGTGGCGAAGGCGAAGTTCGAGCGGACTAAGCCGCACGTCAACATCGGCACCATCGGTCACATCGACCACGGTAAGACGACCCTCACGGCCGCCATTACCAAGGTGCTGCACGACGCGTTCCCGGACCTGAACGAGGCCTCGGCGTTCGACCAGATCGACAAGGCTCCTGAGGAGCGCCAGCGCGGTATCACCATCTCCATCGCGCACGTCGAGTACCAGACGGAGACCCGTCACTACGCCCACGTCGACTGCCCCGGTCACGCGGACTACATCAAGAACATGATCACGGGTGCCGCCCAGATGGACGGCGCCATCCTCGTGGTCGCCGCCACCGACGGCCCGATGCCGCAGACCAAGGAGCACGTGCTCCTGGCCCGCCAGGTCGGCGTTCCGTACATCGTCGTCGCCCTGAACAAGGCCGACATGGTGGACGACGAGGAGATCCTGGAGCTCGTCGAGCTCGAGGTCCGTGAGCTGCTCTCCGAGTACGAGTTCCCGGGCGACGACGTCCCGGTCGTCAAGGTCTCGGCGCTCAAGGCGCTCGAGGGCGACGCCGAGTGGGGCCAGTCCGTTCTCGACCTGATGAAGGCCGTGGACGAGTCCATCCCGCAGCCCGAGCGTGACGTCGACAAGCCGTTCCTGATGCCGATCGAGGACGTCTTCACGATCACCGGTCGCGGTACGGTCGTCACCGGCCGTATCGAGCGTGGTGTCCTGAAGGTCAACGAGACCGTCGACATCATCGGCATCAAGACCGAGAAGACCACCACCACGGTCACCGGTATCGAGATGTTCCGCAAGCTGCTCGACGAGGGCCAGGCCGGTGAGAACGTCGGTCTGCTGCTCCGCGGCATCAAGCGCGAGGACGTCGAGCGCGGCCAGTGCATCATCAAGCCGGGCTCTGTCACCCCGCACACCGAGTTCGAGGCCCAGGCCTACATCCTGTCGAAGGACGAGGGTGGTCGTCACACCCCGTTCTTCAACAACTACCGTCCGCAGTTCTACTTCCGTACGACGGACGTGACCGGCGTCGTGACCCTCCCCGAGGGCACCGAGATGGTCATGCCGGGTGACAACACCGAGATGACGGTGGAGCTCATCCAGCCCGTCGCCATGGAAGAGGGCCTGAAGTTCGCCATCCGCGAGGGTGGCCGGACCGTGGGCGCCGGCCAGGTCACCAAGATCACCAAGTAAGTCCGCTTGCTTGGGGGTCCGTTGACCCGGTAGCTCCACCGCGAGCTCCTGAAGGGGCCCGTACGACTTCGGTCGTACGGGCCCCTTTGCCGTGCTCGCGCCCGGCCCCTCGCCGTGTTCGCGGTCTTCGCCGTGTTCGCACAAGCAGCGGTCGCTCTCGAACAATTCATAGGGGTCCGTAGGTGCTCGGTGAAACCTAATCGAACCTTGTGGGGCGAATTGGCGAGAGTTCCGGCAATTCCCCCGTGTGCGCGGGGGGAATGTTCTTTTCTGTCCTGTGTGGGGCGGTGCGCGCGGTCGTAGCGTGAACCGTCGTCGGGTGGCTCACGGGCCCCGAAGTGTTTCCGAGGACGGCTGGGTTTTCTTGATGCAGGGTGTGCGCGGCGGACTGTCGATACCGATGCCGGTCGCGGCGGCCGATCGGCCACCGCAGCGGCTGAGCAGACCGAGGCCCGCTCCCGCCCGCGCCGCCCGGTCCCGCCCGCGGCTGTACGTACTCGACGGCATCCGCCTGGGCGCCGCCCTGATGGTGGTCCTGCACCACTTCGCGGGAACGCGCCGGGCCGACGAGCCGGGCAACATGATCTGGGACCGGCCGGTTTCGGACATCATGCCGACGGTGTTCCGCGTCGCCTCGTTCGGCTGGGTCGGCGTCGAGATCTTCTTCGTGATCAGCGGCTTCGTGATCTGCATGTCGTGCTGGGGCCGCACGCCCCGGGACTTCTTCGTGTCCCGGGTGATCCGGCTGTACCCGGCGTACTGGTTCGGGGTGTTCTTCACCACCGCCGTCCTGGTGCTGGTGCCGGGGGTGATGGAGCGGCTGCCGCTGCGGGAGGTCCTGTTCAATCTGACGATGCTGCAGGCGGGTTCGGACGTCCCGAACGTCGATCCCGTCTACTGGACGCTCTGGTCGGAGCTGCGCTTCTACCTCCTGTTCCTGGTCGTCGTCGCGATGGGCCTGACCTACCGCCGGGTCGTCGTCTTCTGCTGCGTCTGGGGCGCGGCGGCGATGCTCGCGCCGGTCTCGAAGTTCCCGCTGCTGGTACTGGCGGCCGACCCCAGCGCCGCCTGGTACTTCATCGCCGGCCTTGCCCTCTACCTCATGCACCGCTTCGGTCAGGACCTGCTGCTGTGGGGCATCCTCGCGATGGCCTGGCTCATGGGCCAGCTGGAGCTGGGGGAGCGGGTGGCGTACGAGCAGGTCAGCAGTTGGCGCGGCGCCGTCGTCGTCTTCACCGTCTTCATGCTGGTGATGGTGGGCGTCGCGCTCGGCCTGACCGACCGCATCCGCTGGAGGTGGCTGGTGACGGCGGGCTGCCTGACCTACCCGCTCTACCTCACGCACTACGTCGCCGGAATGGTGCTCATCAACCGCCTCCGGGACACGATGGACCCGCGGCTGCTGCTCGTGGTGCTGATCGCCGGGTTCCTGGTGCTGAGCCGGCTGGTGCACCGAATGGTGGAACGACCCGCGGCGCGCCTCCTGAAACGGGGGCTGGACTCGTCGTTCGCGCGGTTGCGGAGTTTTCAGCGGGTGGCTTAGCCGGGCACGACCCCCTGGGGGACGATGTCGGCTCAGCCGATCGACCGAACGGGGGAGCCCGGCGACACGATGCCGCGGGTCGGCTGCCGGCGGAGTCGTGGAACTCGACCGACCGGGCCCACGCCGGGGCCCTGTGACCCGCAGGGAACGGCAGGGGTTTGACCTGCGTCGGCCGCCGGGTATTCTCTCCGGCTCGATTGGCGTCCCCGGTGCCCCATATGGCAGACTGTCCGAGTTGCTCGGTCGAGTGTTGATGCTGCGCGCCTCCCGCCGGGAGGACCGGAAGCGAGTCCCACAGTACTCGTCGCCCCTGATCAGGGGCGGACGTACGGGAATCTTCCGGGAAGTGTGAGCGCGGCACCGGCCAGGCGCCCGGTGGGCTTCTCGCCCCCGGCTCGCGGTTCCGGAAGGGCTGTGCGTAATCCCGCAGGGATGCTCGAACAAGGGGCATCTGTGTCAGCGGGACCGCGACACGCCCGACCGCGTGGGTCGGAGACAGACCAAGGGAACACCGGGTTCCAGAGCGTAAAAAGAGACAGGACTACGAAGTAGCCATGGCGGGACAGAAGATCCGCATCCGGCTCAAGGCCTACGACCACGAGGTCATCGACTCCTCGGCGAAGAAGATCGTCGAGACGGTGACTCGCACTGGTGCGTCGGTCGCGGGCCCGGTGCCGCTGCCCACTGAGAAGAACGTGTACTGCGTCATCAAGTCGCCGCACAAGTACAAGGACTCGCGCGAGCACTTCGAGATGCGCACGCACAAGCGCCTGATCGACATCCTCGACCCGACGCCCAAGACCGTTGACTCCCTGATGCGACTCGACCTCCCGGCCGGTGTCGACATCGAGATCAAGCTCTGAGGCCGGTGATCTGAGAGATGGCTAAGCAGATCAAGGGCATCCTGGGCGAGAAGCTCGGTATGACGCAGGTGTGGGACGAGAACAACCGTGTTGTTCCGGTCACCGTCGTCAAGGCCGGGCCCAACGTCGTCACCCAGGTCCGTACGAACGACGCCGACGGCTACGAGTCCGTCCAGATCGCGTTCGGCGACATCGACCCGCGCAAGGTGAACAAGCCCCTCAAGGGCCACTTCGCCAAGGCCGACGTCACCCCCCGTCGTCACCTCGTCGAGATCCGCACCGCGGACGCCTCCGAGTACGCGCTCGGCCAGGAGATCACCGCTGAGGTGTTCGAGGCCGGCGTCAAGGTCGACGTGACCGGCAAGAGCAAGGGCAAGGGCTTCGCCGGTGTCATGAAGCGCCACAACTTCCGTGGCCTCGGCGCCGGACACGGTACCCAGCGCAAGCACCGCTCGCCCGGCTCCATCGGTGGCTGCGCCACCCCGGGCCGTGTGTTCAAGGGCCTCCGCATGGCGGGTCGCATGGGCAACGAGCGGGTCACCACCCAGAACCTGACCGTCCACGCCGTTGACGCGGAGAAGGGTCTGCTGCTCATCAAGGGCGCGGTTCCCGGTCCGAACGGCGGCCTCGTCCTGGTCCGCACCGCGGCCAAGGGGGCCTGAGGTAACCGATGAGCACTGTTGACATCCTTTCGCCGGCTGGCGACAAGGCCGGTTCCGTCGAGCTCCCCGCGGAGATCTTCGGCGTTGAGAAGGTCAGCATCCCGCTGATCCACCAGGTCGTCGTCGCACAGCTCGCCGCTGCCCGCCAGGGCACGCACAAGACCAAGACCCGTGGCGAGGTCCGTGGTGGCGGCAAGAAGCCGTACCGCCAGAAGGGCACCGGCCGCGCCCGTCAGGGCTCGACCCGCGCGCCGCAGTTCGCCGGCGGTGGCGTCGTCCACGGCCCGCAGCCGCGTGACTACTCGCAGCGCACCCCGAAGAAGATGAAGGCTGCCGCCCTGCGTCACGCCCTCACCGACCGGGCGCGCCACAACCGCATCCACGTCGTCTCCGGCGTCGTCGAGGGCGAGAGCCCGTCGACGAAGTCCGCCAAGACGCTGTTCGGCAAGATCTCGGAGCGCAAGAACCTGCTCCTGGTCATCGACCGCAGCGACGAGGCCGCGTGGCTGTCCGCCCGTAACCTGCCCCAGGTCCACATCCTGGAGCCGGGCCAGCTGAACACGTACGACGTTCTCGTCTCGGACGACGTGGTCTTCACCCAGGCCGCATTCGAGTCCTTCGTGTCGGGCCCGAAGGCCAATGACACCGAAGGGAGCGAGGCCTGATGGCTATCCGTCACCCCGCCATTGCCTCGAAGGCGGCCAAGGCCGCCAAGGCCGCCCGCGTCGCCAAGGCGCGTCGCCACGCCACCGAGGGCAAGAACACCGTCGTCACCCCGGTCAGCAAGTCGTACACGGACCCCCGTGACGTGCTGCTGAAGCCGGTTGTGTCCGAGAAGAGCTACGCGCTGCTCGACGAGAACAAGTACACGTTCGTCGTCGCGCCGGGCTCGAACAAGACCCAGATCAAGGAGGCCGTGCAGGCGGTCTTCCAGGTCAAGGTCACCGGCGTCAACACGATCAACCGCCAGGGCAAGCGCAAGCGGACCCGTACGGGCTTCGGCCAGCGTGCCGCCACCAAGCGCGCGATCGTGACCCTCGCCGAGGGCGACCGTATCGACATCTTCGGCGGTCCGACCTCCTGACGGAGGTCCGGATCGTCCAGATAATCGGAATCTTCCGAGGACTGAGAGACAATGGGTATCCGCAAGTACAAGCCGACGACTCCTGGCCGTCGTGGCGCCAGCGTCGCCGACTTCGTCGAGGTCACGCGGTCCACGCCGGAGAAGTCGCTGGTCCGTCCTCTGCACAGCAAGGGCGGCCGTAACAATTCCGGTCGTGTGACCGTTCGCCACCAGGGTGGCGGACACAAGCGCGCCTACCGCGTGATCGACTTCCGTCGTCACGACAAGGACGGCGTGCCGGCGAAGGTCGCGCACATCGAGTACGACCCCAACCGCACCGCGCGTATCGCGCTGCTGCACTACGCCGACGGCGAGAAGCGCTACATCCTCGCCCCGCGCAACCTGCAGCAGGGTGACCGCGTCGAGAACGGTCCCGGGGCCGACATCAAGCCGGGCAACAACCTGGCCCTCCGCAACATCCCGGTCGGTACCACGATCCACGCGATCGAGCTCCGTCCCGGTGGCGGCGCCAAGTTCGCCCGCTCCGCCGGTGCCTCGGTGCAGCTGCTCGCGAAGGAGGGCTCGATGGCCCACCTCCGCATGCCGTCCGGTGAGATCCGCCTGGTCGACGTCCGCTGCCGCGCCACCATCGGTGAGGTCGGCAACGCCGAGCAGAGCAACATCAACTGGGGCAAGGCCGGCCGTAAGCGGTGGCTGGGCGTTCGCCCGACCGTCCGTGGTGTGGTCATGAACCCGGTCGACCACCCGCACGGTGGTGGTGAGGGCCGGACCTCCGGTGGTCGCCACCCTGTGTCCCCGTGGGGCAAGAAGGAAGGCCGTACTCGTTCTCCCAAGAAGGCGAGCAACAAGTACATCGTCCGCCGCCGCAAGACGAACAAGAAGCGCTAAGGACGGGTTGAGATGCCTCGTAGCTTGAAGAAGGGGCCCTTCGTCGACGACCACCTGATGAAGAAGGTGGACGCCCAGAACGAAGCCGGCACCAAGAACGTCATCAAGACCTGGTCCCGTCGCTCGATGATCGTGCCGGCCATGCTCGGCCACACGCTCGCGGTGCACAACGGCAAGACCCACATCCCGGTGTTCGTCACCGAGTCGATGGTCGGCCACAAGCTCGGCGAGTTCTCGCCGACGCGCACCTTCCGGGGCCACGTGAAGGACGACCGGAAGTCGAAGCGCCGCTAAAGCGGATCGCATTCAGACACGTAAGAAACTGAAGGGACAACCATGGAAGCCAGGGCCCAGGCGCGGTACATCCGCGTCACGCCCATGAAGGCCCGCCGTGTGGTGGACCTCATCCGTGGCATGGACGCCACGGAGGCCCAGGCGGTCCTGCGATTCGCTCCGCAGGCTGCCTCTGTGCCGGTCGGCAAGGTGCTCGACAGCGCCATCGCCAACGCCGCGCACAACTACGACCACCCGGACGCCTCCTCGCTGTTCATCAGCGAGGCGTACGTCGACGAGGGCCCGACCCTGAAGCGGTTCCGTCCGCGCGCCCAGGGCCGTGCCTACCGGATCCGCAAGCGGACCAGCCACATCACCGTGGTCGTCAGCAGCAAGGAAGGAACCCGGTAATGGGCCAGAAGGTAAACCCGCATGGGTTCCGGCTCGGCATCACCACCGACTTCAAGTCGCGCTGGTACGCCGACAAGCTGTACAAGGACTACGTCAAGGAAGACGTCGCCATCCGTCGGATGATGACGTCCGGCATGGAGCGCGCCGGTATCTCGAAGGTCGAGATCGAGCGCACCCGTGACCGTGTGCGTGTGGACATCCACACCGCTCGTCCGGGCATCGTCATCGGCCGCCGTGGCGCCGAGGCCGACCGCATCCGCGGTGACCTCGAGAAGCTCACGGGCAAGCAGGTCCAGCTGAACATCCTCGAGGTCAAGAACCCCGAGACCGACGCTCAGCTGGTTGCCCAGGCCGTTGCCGAGCAGCTCTCCTCCCGCGTCTCCTTCCGTCGGGCCATGCGCAAGAGCATGCAGTCCGCCATGAAGGCCGGCGCCAAGGGCATCAAGATCCAGTGCGGTGGCCGCCTCGGCGGCGCCGAGATGTCCCGCTCGGAGTTCTACCGCGAGGGCCGTGTGCCCCTGCACACGCTCCGCGCGAACGTGGACTACGGCTTCTTCGAGGCCAAGACGACCTTCGGCCGCATCGGCGTGAAGGTCTGGATCTACAAGGGCGACGTCAAGAACATCGCCGAGGTCCGCGCCGAGAACGCTGCCGCCCGTGCGGGTAACCGCCCGGCCCGCGGTGGCGCTGACCGCCCGGCCCGTGGTGGCCGTGGTGGCGAGCGGCGCGGTCGCAAGCCGCAGCAGGCTGCCGGCGCCGAGGCCCCCAAGGCCGAGGCTCCCGCGTCCGCCGCTCCGGCTGAGAGCACCGGAACGGAGGCCTGACCGAAATGCTGATCCCCCGTAGGGTCAAGCACCGCAAGCAGCACCACCCGAAGCGCACCGGCGCTGCCAAGGGCGGCACGCAGGTTGCGTTCGGCGAGTACGGCATCCAGGCGCTGACTCCGGCGTACGTCACGAACCGCCAGATCGAGGCGGCTCGTATCGCGATGACCCGTCACATCAAGCGTGGCGGCAAGGTCTGGATCAACATCTACCCGGACCGTCCCCTCACCAAGAAGCCCGCCGAGACCCGCATGGGTTCCGGTAAGGGTTCTCCGGAGTGGTGGATCGCCAACGTCAAGCCCGGACGCGTGATGTTCGAGCTGTCGTACCCCAACGAGAAGATCGCCCGTGAGGCGCTGACCCGTGCGGCCCACAAGCTGCCGATGAAGTGCCGGATCGTCAAGCGCGAGGCAGGTGAAGCGTGATGTCGGCCGGTACCAAGGCGTCCGAGCTGCGCGAGCTGGGCAACGAGGAGCTTCTTGCGAAGCTTCGCGAGGCCAAGGAAGAGCTGTTCAACCTCCGCTTCCAGGCGGCGACGGGCCAGCTCGAGAACCACGGCCGTCTCAAGGCGGTCCGCAAGGACATCGCGCGGATCTACACCCTGATGCGCGAGCGTGAGCTGGGCATCGAAACGGTGGAGAACGCCTGATGAGCGAGAAGAACGTGACTGAGAACGCAGAGGCGCGCGGGTTCCGCAAGACCCGTGAGGGTCTCGTCGTCAGCGACAAGATGGACAAGACCGTCGTCGTCGCTGTCGAGGACCGCGTCAAGCACGCGCTGTACGGCAAGGTCATCCGCCGTACGAACAAGCTCAAGGCGCACGACGAGCAGAACGCTGCGGGCGTCGGCGACCGCGTCCTCCTCATGGAGACCCGGCCGCTGTCCGCGACGAAGCGCTGGCGCGTCGTCGAGATCCTCGAGAAGGCCAAGTAATTCTCCTGCGGGGCATCCCTCGCAGGACAGTTCCGCCAGGCTCCGGGAGCCGCTTCGCTGGGCGGCTCCCGGGGAACCGGCAGACAAACAGGAGATAGACGTGATCCAGCAGGAGTCGCGACTGCGTGTCGCCGACAACACTGGTGCGAAGGAAATCCTTTGCATCCGTGTGCTCGGTGGCTCCGGTCGCCGCTACGCGGGTATCGGTGACGTCATCGTCGCCACCGTCAAGGACGCGATCCCCGGTGGCAACGTGAAGAAGGGTGACGTCGTCAAGGCGGTCATCGTTCGCACCGTCAAGGAGCGCCGCCGTCCGGACGGCTCGTACATCCGCTTCGACGAGAACGCCGCCGTCATTCTGAAGAACGACGGCGACCCTCGCGGCACCCGTATCTTCGGCCCGGTGGGCCGTGAGCTGCGCGAGAAGAAGTTCATGAAGATCATCTCGCTCGCGCCGGAGGTGCTGTAAGCATGAAGATCAAGAAGGGCGACCTGGTCCAGGTCATCACCGGTAAGGACAAGGGCAAGCAGGGCAAGGTCATTGCCGCTTTCCCGCGCGACGAGCGTGTCCTGGTCGAGGGTGTCAACCGGGTCAAGAAGCACACCAAGGCCGGTCCGACGGCCCGGGGTTCGCAGGCCGGCGGCATCGTGACCACCGAGGCCCCGATCCACGTGTCCAACGTCCAGCTCGTCGTCGAGAAGGACGGCAAGAAGGTCGTGACCCGCGTCGGTTACCGCTTCGACGACGAAGGCAACAAGATCCGCGTTGCCAAGCGGACGGGTGAGGACATCTGATGGCTACCACCACGACTCCGCGTCTGAAGACGAAGTACCGCGAGGAGATCGCGGGCAAGCTGCGTGAGGAGTTCTCCTACGAGAACGTCATGCAGATCCCCGGCCTCGTCAAGATCGTGGTCAACATGGGTGTGGGCGACGCCGCCCGCGACTCCAAGCTGATCGAGGGAGCCATCCGCGACCTCACCACGATCACCGGTCAGAAGCCGGCCGTCACCAAGGCCCGCAAGTCCATCGCGCAGTTCAAGCTGCGCGAGGGTCAGCCGATCGGTGCCCACGTCACGCTCCGTGGCGACCGCATGTGGGAGTTCCTGGACCGCACCCTGTCGCTCGCGCTGCCGCGCATCCGCGACTTCCGCGGCCTGTCCCCCAAGCAGTTCGACGGCCGTGGCAACTACACCTTCGGTCTCACGGAGCAGGTCATGTTCCACGAGATCGACCAGGACAAGATCGACCGCGTCCGGGGTATGGACATCACCGTGGTCACCACGGCGACCAACGACGCTGAGGGCCGTGCGCTCCTTCGTCACCTCGGCTTCCCGTTCAAGGAGGCGTGAGCGAGATGGCGAAGAAGGCTCTGATTGCCAAGGCTGCTCGTAAGCCGAAGTTCGGTGTGCGTGGCTACACCCGCTGCCAGCGCTGTGGCCGCCCGCACTCCGTGTACCGCAAGTTCGGCCTGTGCCGCGTGTGCCTTCGTGAGATGGCTCACCGTGGCGAGCTGCCGGGCGTGACCAAGAGCTCCTGGTAATTCCGTAATTCGGGATTCCCAAGGCTCTCGGTAAGCATCTGGGTCGGCAGAGCGTCCACTTCACATGCCGTAGGCTTGTGGGGTTGGGCGCCTGCCGCGCCCGTACGACTTACTACGCCGTAGGTCCACCGCGCCGCACCCGTCCCGTCTCGGATCGGGGAGAGGGATGGCGCAACAGGAAACCCCGGCGAGAGAGGCCGAAGGCCAATTCATGACCATGACTGATCCGATCGCAGACATGCTCACGCGTCTGCGGAACGCGAACTCGGCGTACCACGACACCGTGGCGATGCCGCACTCGAAGATCAAGTCGCACATCGCGGAGATCCTCCAGCAGGAGGGCTTCATCACGGGCTGGAAGGTCGAGGACGCCGAGGTCGGCAAGAGCCTCGTCCTGGAGCTGAAGTTCGGCCCCAACCGTGAGCGCTCCATCGCGGGCATCAAGCGGATCTCCAAGCCCGGTCTCCGGGTCTACGCGAAGTCCACCAACCTGCCGAAGGTGCTCGGCGGCCTCGGCGTGGCGATCATCTCCACGTCTCACGGGCTCCTCACCGACAAGCAGGCCGGCAAGAAGGGCGTGGGTGGGGAAGTCCTCGCCTACGTCTGGTAGCGGAAGGGAACGGAGGAAACAGCTATGTCGCGCATCGGCAAGCTCCCCATCGCGGTTCCCGCCGGCGTGGACGTCACCATCGACGGCCGTACGGTTTCGGTCAAGGGCCCCAAGGGCTCGCTGACCCACACCGTCGTAGCGCCGATCGACATCGCCAAGGGTGAGGACGGCGTGCTCAGCGTCACCCGCCCCAACGACGAGCGTCAGAACAAGGCCCTGCACGGCCTGTCCCGCACGCTGGTGGCGAACATGATCACCGGCGTGACCCAGGGTTACGTGAAGAAGCTCGAAATCAGCGGTGTCGGTTACCGCGTGACGGCCAAGGGCTCGAACCTCGAGTTCGCGCTCGGCTACAGCCACCCGATCACCGTCGAGGCGCCCGAGGGCATCACCTTCAAGGTGGAGACCCCGACCCGCTTCTCGGTCGAGGGCATCGACAAGCAGAAGGTCGGCGAGGTTGCGGCCAACATCCGCAAGCTGCGCAAGCCCGACCCGTACAAGGCCAAGGGTGTCAAGTACGAGGGCGAAGTCATCCGCCGCAAGGTCGGAAAGGCGGGTAAGTAAGCCATGGCATACGGGCAGAAGATCCTGAAGGGCGACGCCTACAAGCGCGCCGCGATCAAGCGCCGTCACATCCGGATCCGCAAGCGGATCAACGGTACGGCGGAGCGTCCCCGTCTCGTCGTGACCCGCTCCAACCGCCACATCGTGGCGCAGGTGATCGACGACCTGAAGGGCCACACCGTGGCGTCGGCGTCCACCCTGGACACTTCGATCCGCGGTGGCGAGGGCGACAAGTCCACGCAGGCCAAGCAGGTCGGCGCTCTCGTCGCCGAGCGCGCCAAGGCCGCCGGTGTCGAGGCCGTCGTTTTCGACCGTGGTGGCAACCAGTACGCCGGGCGCATCGCCGCCTTGGCGGACGCCGCCCGCGAAGCCGGGCTCAAGTTCTGAGCCGCCGTAGCTAGCGGAATAGAAAGAGGTAAATCCAATGGCTGGACCCCAGCGCCGCGGTGGCGGTGCCGGTGGCGGCGAGCGGCGGGACCGGAAGGGCCGTGACGGCGGCGCTGCTGCCGCCGAGAAGACCGCGTACGTTGAGCGCGTTGTCGCGATCAACCGCGTCGCCAAGGTTGTGAAGGGTGGTCGTCGCTTCAGCTTTACCGCGCTGGTCGTGGTGGGCGACGGTGACGGCACCGTGGGTGTCGGATACGGCAAGGCCAAGGAGGTGCCGGCCGCCATCGCCAAGGGTGTTGAGGAGGCCAAGAAGCACTTCTTCAAGGTCCCCCGGATCCAGGGCACCATCCCTCACCCCATCCAGGGTGAGAAGGCTGCCGGTGTTGTCCTCCTCAAGCCGGCTTCGCCGGGTACCGGTGTTATCGCCGGTGGTCCCGTGCGTGCCGTCCTGGAGTGCGCCGGTATCCACGACGTGCTGTCGAAGTCGCTCGGCTCCGACAACGCGATCAACATCGTGCACGCGACCGTGGAGGCCCTGAAGGGTCTGCAGCGTCCCGAGGAGATCGCGGCTCGCCGTGGTCTGCCGCTCGAGGACGTCGCGCCCGCCGCTCTGCTGCGTGCGCGTGCCGGGGCGGGTGCGTAATCATGGCGCAGCTCAAGATCACGCAGGTCAAGTCCTACATCGGCAGCAAGCAGAACCACCGTGACACGCTGCGTTCCCTTGGTCTCAAGGGCATCAACACGCAGGTCGTCAAGGAGGACCGCCCCGAGTTCCGCGGCATGGTGCACACCGTCCGCCACCTCGTGACGGTCGAGGAGGTCGACTGATCATGGCGGAGCAGAACCCGCTCAAGATCCACAACCTCCGTCCCGCCCCCGGCGCCAAGACCGCGAAGACCCGTGTCGGTCGTGGTGAGGCGTCGAAGGGTAAGACGGCCGGTCGTGGTACCAAGGG
The DNA here is from genome assembly GCF_003261055.1 of Streptomyces cadmiisoli. Taxonomy (NCBI): domain Bacteria; kingdom Bacillati; phylum Actinomycetota; class Actinomycetes; order Kitasatosporales; family Streptomycetaceae; genus Streptomyces; species Streptomyces cadmiisoli. Next base: position 3,960,331 of record NZ_CP030073.1, on the reverse strand, counting down.
CACCAAGGCCCGTTACCAGGTTCCGGAGCGCTTCGAGGGCGGCCAGATGCCGCTCCACATGCGCCTCCCGAAGCTGAAGGGCTTCAAGAACCCGTTCAAGACCGAGTACCAGGTCGTGAACCTCGACAAGCTGGCCGAGCTCTACCCCGAGGGTGGCGAGGTCACGGTCGAGGGTCTCGTGGCCAAGGGTGCCGTGCGCAAGAACAGCCTTGTCAAGGTCCTCGGCCAGGGCGAGGTCTCCGTGGCGCTCCAGGTGACGGTCGACGCCGTCTCCGGGTCCGCCAAGGAGAAGATCGCCGCCGCCGGCGGCACCGTCACCGAGCTCGTCTGAACCCTTCAGGCGTCTTGATGACTTGAGCGATCCCGACCGGGGATACCCCACAAATGGGGTATCCCCGGTTGGTCGTTCCAAGGGTGGCAGTGCCGCGGGTAAGGTGGCCTGCACTGCCAACTTTCACAGCGTGCCGAACCTGGGGCACTCTGAGCGGCAGTTGACCGTTACGTATTAGTCGAACCTCAAGACCGTCACCCTTGACGCAGTTGCGCGGGGGTCGCAGGAGGCACCGTGCTCACCGCGTTCGCCCGGGCGTTCAAGACGCCCGACCTGCGCAAGAAGCTGCTCTTCACGCTCGGCATCATTGTGGTGTACCGGATCGGTACGCACATCCCGATCCCGGGTGTCGACTACCAGAACGTCCAAACCTGTATCGACGTGGCCAAGGGCAACCAGGGCCTGTTCGGTCTGGTGAACATGTTCAGTGGCGGCGCGCTGCTGCAGATCACGATCTTCGCGCTCGGCATCATGCCGTACATCACAGCGAGCATCATCCTCCAGCTGCTGACGGTGGTGATTCCGCGCCTGGAAGCCCTCAAGAAGGAGGGCCAGGCCGGCACGGCGAAGATCACGCAGTACACCCGTTACCTGACCGTCGCGTTGGCGATCCTCCAGGGCACCGGCCTGGTGGCGACCGCCCGCAGCGGCGCTCTCTTCAGCGGCTGCCCGGTGGCGAACCAGATCGTCCCGGACCAGTCGATCTTCGTCACCATCACCATGGTCATCACGATGACCGCCGGTACGGCCGTCGTCATGTGGCTCGGTGAGCTGATCACCGACCGCGGCATCGGCAACGGCATGTCGATCCTGATGTTCATCTCGATCGCCGCCACCTTCCCCGCCGCCCTGTGGGCCATCAAGCAGCAGGGCTCGCTGGCCGACGGCTGGATCGAGTTCGGCACGGTCATCCTCGTCGGCCTGTTCATGGTCGGCCTGGTGGTCTTCGTCGAGCAGGCCCAGCGCCGCATCCCGGTGCAGTACGCCAAGCGGATGATCGGCCGCCGGTCCTACGGCGGCACGTCGACCTACATCCCCCTCAAGGTGAACCAGGCGGGTGTGATCCCCGTCATCTTCGCCTCGTCGCTGCTCTACATCCCGGCTCTGATCGCGCAGTTCTCCAGCGGAAACTCCGAATGGAAGGCCTGGATCGAGGCCCACCTCGTCCGTGGCGATCACCCGATTTACATCTCGCTGTACTTCTTGCTCATTGTTTTCTTCGCGTTCTTCTACGTGGCGATCTCCTTCAACCCCGAGGAAGTCGCGGACAACATGAAGAAGTATGGTGGCTTCATCCCGGGCATCCGGGCTGGCCGACCGACGGCTGAGTACCTGAGTTACGTACTCAACCGCATCACCTGGCCGGGCTCGCTGTATCTGGGTCTGATCGCTCTCGTACCGACGATGGCGTTGGTCGGCTTCGGTGCAAGCCAGAACTTCCCGTTCGGCGGGACCAGCATCCTGATCATCGTGGGTGTCGGCCTCGAAACGGTGAAGCAGATCGAGAGCCAGCTCCAGCAGCGCAATTACGAAGGGTTCCTCCGCTGATGCGAATCGTCCTCGTCGGGCCGCCGGGCGCGGGCAAGGGTACGCAGGCCACACGCCTCGCCGAGAAGCTGTCGATCCCGCACATCTCCACGGGCGATCTGTTCCGGGCCAACATCAGCCGGCAGACGGACCTGGGCAAGCTGGCGAAGTCCTACATGGACGCCGGCAACCTGGTGCCCGACGAGGTCACCATCGCCATGGCGAAGGACCGCATGGAGCAGCCGGACGCCGAGAACGGCTTCCTGCTGGACGGCTTCCCGCGCAACGTCTCTCAGGCCGGGGCGCTGGACGAACTGCTTCAGTCCGAGGGCATCAAGCTGGACGCGGTGCTCGACCTGGAGGCCCCCGAGGACGAGGTCGTCAAGCGGATCGCCGGCCGGCGCGTCTGCCGGAAGGACTCCAGCCACGTCTTCCACGTGACGTACAGCGCTCCGAAGCAGGACGGCGTCTGCGACGTCTGCGGCGGCGAGCTGTACCAGCGCGACGACGACTCCGAGGAGACGGTCCGCAAGCGGCTGGAGGTCTACCACACGCAGACCGAGCCGATCATCGACTACTACAGGGCGCAGGGGCTGGTCGTGACCATCTCCGCGCTCGGCCCGGTCGACGACGTCACGCAGCGCGCCCTGGAGGCGCTCAAGCGCGACGACGACGACCAGTAGTCGTCCGTACGCAGCTTTCGGGCCGCGGTCCCCTTCCGAGGGGGCCGCGGCTGCTGCGTGGGGGGTGGCGCGCTCGGCGCGGCTGCGCGCGGCGTGACGGAGTCCCACTGCCCGTATCGTTGAATGCGTCCGTCTCCACCGGTCCAGAAAGGCCGTCGCCCTCATGGTGCAGATCAAGACCCCCGAGCAGATCGCCAAGATGCGAGAGGCGGGGCTGGTCGTTGCCGCGATCCACGCGGCCACCCGTGAGGCGGCCGTGCCGGGCGCCAGCACCAAGGACCTGGACGAGGTCGCGCGCAAGGTGCTCGCGGAGCACGGTGCCAAGTCGAACTTCCTCGGATACGGCGGCTTCCCGGCGACGATCTGCACCTCGGTCAACGAGGTGGTCGTGCACGGGATCCCGTCCGAGGACGTCGTCCTCAAGGACGGGGACGTCATCTCCATCGACGCCGGCGCGATCGTGGACGGCTGGCACGGTGACGCCGCCTACACGGCCTTCGTGGGCTCGGGTCACGCTCCGGAGCTGATCGAACTCTCCCGGGTGACCGAGGAGTCGATGTGGGCCGGTATCGCCGCGATGAAGCAGGGCCACCGGCTCGTCGACGTCTCGCGCGCCATCGAGACCTACATCCGCCGCCAGCCGAAGCCGGGCGGCGGCCGCTACGGCATCGTCGAGGACTACGGCGGCCACGGCATCGGCACCGAGATGCACATGGACCCGCACCTGCTGAACTACGTCGAGCGGCGCCGGGGCAAGGGGCCGAAGCTGGTCCCGGGGCTCTGTCTGGCCATCGAGCCCATGGTGTCGCTGGGGACCCCGAAGACGGAGGTCCTGAGCGACGACTGGACGGTCGTCACCACCGACGGGACCTGGTCCTCGCACTGGGAGCACTCCGTCGCCCTCACCGAGCAGGGGCCGCTGGTGCTCACCGCTCCCGACGGGGGCCGCGCCAAGCTGGCGGAGCACGGTGTCACCGCTGCCCCGGACCCCCTTGCATAACGATCTCCGGCGTGGGGCAGACTTCCCCGATTCGTCTTTCAGGGTGCGCTGACGTAGACTGACTCGTCGGCTCTCGTGCATCCGCATGTCCGCATGCGCTCGTACGGAGTCGATCAAGGTAGTCGATTCGAAGGGCGAAGCGTGGCCAAGAAGCAAGGTGCCATCGAGATCGAGGGCACTGTCGTCGAGTCTCTGCCGAACGCCATGTTCAAGGTCGAGCTCCAGAACGGCCACCAGGTCCTGGCACACATCAGCGGCAAGATGCGTATGCACTACATCCGCATCCTCCCTGACGACCGGGTCGTGGTGGAGTTGTCTCCGTACGACCTGACGCGTGGCCGGATCGTCTACCGGTACAAGTAGATCTTGCCCCGGGCCCGTGTGATCGGGACCGTCGGCAACTGACCCGGAGAACCTCACCCAATGAAGGTCAAGCCGAGCGTCAAGAAGATCTGCGACAAGTGCAGGGTGATCCGCCGTCACGGTCGGGTCATGGTCATCTGCGACAACCCGCGCCACAAGCAGCGCCAGGGCTGACCGCAGGACCTTTCCCTCTGCATCGCAGAGATTCGCGCGACGCGAGCTGAATATGTTCATACGCAGAATCCAGATCCTGAGCGTTCAGGTCTGATACCCCCGGTTCGGAGGCCGGGGACCCAGTTCGTACCTGGTACGGCGGCTGGGAGTCGGTTCTGCGGAAGACCTCCGAAGATCAACTGGAGCCATTGAATGGCACGCGTTTCCGGTGTTGACATCCCGCGCGAAAAGCGCGTGGAGGTCGCCCTCACCTACGTGTTCGGCATCGGCCGGACCCTTGCGCAGCAGACGCTGGCCGCGACCGGCGTCGACCCGAACACCCGCGTCCGCGACCTCTCCGAGGAGCAGCTCGTCGCGATCCGCGAGTTCGTCGACAACAACATCAAGACCGAGGGTGACCTTCGTCGCGAGATCCAGGCCGACATCCGCCGCAAGGTCGAGATCGGCTGCTACCAGGGTCTGCGTCACCGTCGTGGTCTGCCCGTCCGCGGTCAGCGCACCAGCACGAACGCTCGCACCCGCAAGGGCCCGCGTCGCGCCATCGCCGGCAAGAAGAAGCCGGGCAAGAAGTAGTCCGCAGCGGACACCTGTCCACGGTCTTCGCTGTAGGACCGACCACCTCCCGTAGGAGTTAGTAGATGCCCCCCAAGGGACGTCAGGGCGCTGCCAAGAAGGTGCGCCGCAAGGAAAAGAAGAACGTCGCTCACGGCCACGCGCACATCAAGAGCACGTTCAACAACACGATCGTCTCCATCACGGACCCGTCCGGCAACGTGATCTCCTGGGCCTCCGCCGGCCACGTCGGCTTCAAGGGCTCCCGGAAGTCCACGCCGTTCGCCGCGCAGATGGCCGCCGAGTCGGCTGCCCGCCGCGCCCAGGAGCACGGCATGCGCAAGGTCGACGTGTTCGTCAAGGGCCCGGGCTCCGGTCGTGAGACCGCGATCCGCTCCCTCCAGGCGACGGGTCTCGAGGTCGGCTCCATCCAGGACGTCACCCCGACCCCGCACAACGGCTGCCGTCCGCCCAAGCGCCGCCGCGTCTGATCTTCGACGCAGGCCGCTTGGTCTGAGGTTTTCGGGCGGTACGACTCCTTCGGGTCGTATCGCCCGTACCCTTGTTACACCTCAGGGCGTCAAATAGCGGGCGCCCCTGACAGAAGGAACGCAACATGCTGATCGCTCAGCGTCCCTCGTTGACCGAAGAGGTCGTCGACGAATTCCGCTCCCGGTTCGTGATCGAGCCGCTGGAGCCGGGCTTCGGCTACACCCTCGGCAACTCCCTCCGCCGGACCCTGCTGTCCTCGATCCCGGGTGCGGCGGTCACGTCCATCCGTATCGACGGCGTGCTGCACGAGTTCACCACCGTGCCGGGCGTCAAGGAGGACGTCACCGACCTGATCCTCAACATCAAGCAGCTGGTCGTCTCCTCGGAGCACGACGAGCCGGTCGTGATGTACCTGCGCAAGCAGGGCCCGGGTCTGGTCACCGCCGCCGACATCGCGCCGCCGGCCGGTGTCGAGGTGCACAACCCCGACCTGGTCCTCGCCACGCTCAACGGCAAGGGCAAGCTGGAGATGGAGCTCACGGTCGAGCGCGGCCGCGGCTACGTCTCCGCCGTGCAGAACAAGCAGGTGGGCCAGGAGATCGGCCGTATCCCGGTCGACTCCATCTACTCGCCGGTTCTGAAGGTCACGTACAAGGTCGAGGCCACGCGTGTCGAGCAGCGCACCGACTTCGACAAGCTGATCGTCGACGTCGAGACCAAGCAGGCGATGCGTCCGCGTGACGCCATGGCCTCCGCCGGTAAGACGCTGGTCGAGCTGTTCGGTCTCGCCCGCGAGCTGAACATCGACGCCGAGGGCATCGACATGGGTCCGTCCCCGACGGACGCCGCGCTCGCCGCCGATCTGGCGCTGCCGATCGAGGAGCTGGAGCTCACCGTTCGGTCGTACAACTGCCTCAAGCGCGAGGGCATCCACTCCGTGGGTGAGCTCGTCGCCCGCTCCGAGGCCGACCTGCTCGACATCCGCAACTTCGGTGCGAAGTCGATCGACGAGGTCAAGGCGAAGCTGGCCGGCATGGGCCTGGCCCTGAAGGACAGCCCGCCCGGATTCGACCCGACCGCCGCCGCCGACGCCTTCGGCGCCGACGACGACGCGGACGCCGGGTTCGTGGAGACCGAGCAGTACTGAGAGCTCGGGCCTCCCGGTCCGTACTCGGGTGCGGGTGCTCGGCGGCTTGCCGCGCAGCTCCCCGCGCCCCTTCCAGGCCCCTTCGGGGGCCTGGATCTCCGACAGGCGACCGTCTGCTCGGATACTGACCCCGGTACCTGATACGGCCGGGGCAGACACACAGGAGAATCACCATGCCGAAGCCCACCAAGGGTGCCCGTTTTGGCGGCAGCGCCGCGCACGAGAAGCTGCTCCTCGCGAACCTCGCGAAGGCGCTCTTCGAGCACGGCCGGATCACCACCACCGAGGCCAAGGCTCGCCGCCTGCGCCCGTACGCGGAGCGTCTGGTCACCAAGGCGAAGAAGGGCGACCTTCACAACCGCCGTCAGGTGCTCCAGGTGATCACGGACAAGAGCATCGTCCACACGCTCTTCACCGAGATCGGCCCGCGCTACGAGAACCGTCCGGGTGGCTACACCCGCATCACCAAGATCGGTAACCGCCGTGGCGACAACGCGCCCATGGCCGTCATCGAGCTGGTCGAGGCGCTGACGGTCGCTCAGCAGGCCACGGGTGAGGCCGAGGCCGCCACCAAGCGTGCGGTCAAGGAAGACGCCCTGAAGAAGGACGAGGCCGTCGAGGCCAAGTCCGACGAGGTCGTCGAGGACGCCAAGCCGGCCGACGAGGCCGCCGCCGAGGAGTCCAAGGACGCCTGAGGCTCTGCCATGCGACGAAGCGGGTCCGTCCCTGGGGACGGGCCCGCTTCGGCGTTGCTGAGAGGATCTAGGGGTGAGTGACGAAGTACAGCCCGGGTTCGTGCGAGTGCGGCTCGACCTGTCCTACGACGGGAGCGGCTTTCACGGCTGGGCCAAGCAGGCCGGTGGGAAGCGGACCGTCCAGGGCGAGATCGAGGACGCGCTGCGGACGGTCACGCGGTCCGGGGAGACGACGTACGAGCTGACCGTGGCCGGGCGGACGGACGCGGGTGTGCACGCGCGCGGGCAGGTGGCGCATGTCGATCTGCCCGAGGAGCTGTGGGCGGAACACCGGGAGAAGCTGCTCAAGCGGCTCGCCGGGCGGCTGTCGAAGGATGTGCGGGTCTGGCGGCTGACCGAGGCCCCGGCGGGATTCAACGCCCGGTTCTCGGCCGTCTGGCGCCGCTACGCCTACCGCGTCACCGACAACCCCGGGGGTGTCGATCCGCTGCTGCGCGGGCACGTCCTGTGGCACGACTGGCCGCTCGACGTCGACGCCATGAACGAGGCCGCGCGCCGGCTGCTCGGGGAGCACGACTTCGCGGCGTACTGCAAGCGGCGTGAGGGCGCGACCACCATCCGGACGCTCCAGGAGCTGAGCCTGGTGCGCGGGGACGACGGGATCATCACCGCGACCGTGCGGGCCGACGCCTTCTGCCACAACATGGTGCGCTCGCTGATCGGGGCGCTGCTGTTCGTGGGGGACGGGCACCGGGGGGCGGACTGGCCGGGGAAGGTGCTCGCCGCGGGCGTACGGGACTCGGCGGTGCACGTGGTGCGGCCGCACGGGCTGACGCTGGAGGAGGTCGGGTATCCGGCCGACGAGTTGCTGGCCGCGCGGAACAAGGAGGCGCGGAACAAGAGGTCGTTGCGGGGGGCGGGGTGCTGCTGAGGGGGGTCCCCTCTGCAGCGGGGTACGTGCGTGAGCGTGTGGGGGCTGCCGCCCCCACACCCCCGCTTCGGCCTGAACGGCCTCGTCCTCAAGCGCCGGACGGGCTGGGGATGGTTACTCGTTCGCGGCTGCTGATGCCTGGGCCTCGCCGCGGCGGCGGATCTGGCGGAAGGCGAACTCGGCCAGGTCGTCGCCCGTGGTGAAGACCTCGGTGTCCTTCGACGTCACGTCGTTGCCGTTGGCGAAGCCGGCGATCGTGAAGTAGGCGTAGCGGCCGTAGGAGTTGGTCGTCGAGCGGCAGACGGCGGCGTTGCAGAAGTCCTTGATGCCGCCGCCGGACAGCGACTTGACGATGCTCTTGCTGTCGGCGTCGTTCTTGGTGCGCGTCGCCTGGGCCTCGGTGTCGAAGACGGCCACGCCGACCGTGACCGCGATGCCGCCCTTGGTGTAGGTCACCCGGAGCAGGCGGGTGCAGTCGTTCGCCTCCAGGATCTTCGGCAGGCTGCGGCCGGCCGCGTTGGCGCAGTTCCCGGTGTCGGCGGTGGGGCCCTTCTTGTACACCGTGTCACCCATGGTCAGCTGGGTGCCGGGGAAGAGCGAGCCGACGTCGAGCGGCGCCGTGTCCTTCTTCTTGCTGGCGATGAAGTCCTTCGGGTCCAGCGGGGGCGGCGCGCTGGTCGGCGCGAACGACGGGGCCGTGGCCGACCGGCTCGGGATGTCCGCGGTCGAGGGCAGCCGGGTTCCGGGCTGGTTCGACGCCGTGCTGCTGCCGTTCGCCGAGACGACGGCCACGGCGACGGCAGCACCGATCGCGACGGTGGCGAGCGCGCCGCCGCCGATGAACAGCAGTCTGCGGCGCTTGTTGCGCGCCTCGGACGCCTCGGCGAGAGCCGCCCAGTCCGGGCTCTGGCCGCCGGTGCTCCAGGGCTGCTGCTGCGAATTCGGTTTCCAGGGATCCCACTGGGACTGGGGTCCCCCCTGCCCAAAGCTCATGGGGCGCATCTTAGACGGGCCGAGGGGTGTGCTGGTCCGCCTCAACGAGCCCTGGAGCCCCTAGCGTTCGCTCCATGAGGACGGGCAAATACGGCATCTCCGGGTGGTTGGTGCGAAGGGCCGCGTGGTGCGGGCGGGCGGTGCTCGTCGATGTCGCGGTGGGGATGGTGCTCTCCGGGTACCTGGCCGCCTTCTCGTCGTACGGCTACTGCGCCCCGCTCCTCTCCCGCTGCTGCTCGCCCCGCTTCCGGCAGGGTCTGAAGCGCCTGATCAGGGTGTGTGTGGCGGTCGTCGCGTCCCGGAATGCCAGGTGAGGCCGGGAAGAGGCCGTAAAGTGGAAACGAGCAGGCTGCCAGGTGGTGGCGGACCCGTTTTGACCGGGTGGACGCGCCGCAGGTATTCTGCTTGTTCGTTGTGTATTGGCTTGCTCATTCTCACGTGAGGGGCCCTTACACCGGTCCACCGGGCCGATGACCAGCGACCAGCACGCGGTTTGCGTCACCGCTGTGCGGTCAGGGCTGTCGTGATCGTCTTCGGTGACCTTGTCAGGACCATTCACTGAAGAAGCGAAGGCTACGAACCGTGCGTACGTACAGCCCCAAGCCCGGCGATGTGACGCGCCAGTGGCACGTCATCGACGCTCAGGACATCGTCCTGGGTCGTCTCGCCACCACCGCAGCGACCCTTCTCCGGGGCAAGCACAAGCCGATCTACGCCCCGCACATCGACGCTGGTGACTTCGTCATCGTCATCAACGCCGACAAGGTGCACCTGTCCGGCAACAAGCGGACCCAGAAGATGGCGTACCGCCACTCCGGCTACCCGGGTGGTCTGCGCTCCGTCCGCTACGACGAGCTGCTGGAGAAGAACCCCGAGAAGGCCATCGAGAAGGCCGTCAAGGGCATGCTCCCCAAGAACACCCTGGGCCGTCAGATGCTCTCGAAGCTGAAGGTCTACCGCGGCGAGAACCACCCGCACGCTGCCCAGCAGCCGGTTCCGTTCGAGATCACCCAGGTCGCGCAGTAAGTCCGGCCACCCCCTAAGACCGAAGAGAATCTGAGGAGAATCGTGGCCGAGACCACTGCCGAGCAGCCGCTCGAAGAGCTTGACATCGACAGCTACACCACCGAGTCCGAGGTCCCCGTCGAGGGCGAGTACACCTCGGAGTCGATGGCGTCCCGTTTCGGCGAGCCCCAGCCGGCCGCCGGCCTGGGCCGTCGCAAGAACGCCATCGCCCGTGTCCGGATCGTCCCGGGCACCGGCAAGTGGAAGATCAACGGTCGCACCCTTGAGGACTACTTCCCCAACAAGGTGCACCAGCAGGAAGTCAACGAGCCCTTCAAGGTTCTGGAGCTCGAGGGCCGCTACGACGTCATCGCCCGCATCGCCGGTGGCGGTGTCTCCGGTCAGGCCGGTGCGCTCCGTCTCGGTGTCGCCCGCGCGCTGAACGAGGCCGACGTCGACAACAACCGCGGCGCGCTCAAGAAGGCCGGCTTCCTGCGCCGCGACGACCGTGCGGTCGAGCGCAAGAAGGCCGGTCTGAAGAAGGCCCGCAAGGCTCCGCAGTACAGCAAGCGCTAAGCTTCGGCTTCGCCTGCAGCTACTCCGAACGCCCCGGCGGCACGCCACAGTGCCGCCGGGGCGTTCGTTTATCACAGCCACGAGGCGTATAACGGCACAAGACGCTCAGAGGCTTGTGTGATCGGATGGCCAGGCATCGTATGCCTGGGAGGCGGGAGCCGCATGCGCGGGCCGCACCGGCTGGGCTTCCGGAACTGACGCTTTCCTCAGGAGGACAAGTGGGACGACTCTTCGGCACGGACGGCGTTCGTGGTGTCGCCAACGCGGATCTGACGGCCGAGATGGCGCTCGGTCTGTCCGTCGCGGCGGCTCACGTGCTGGCCGAGGCGGGCACCTTCGCGGGCCACCGGCCGACCGCGGTGGTGGGGCGGGACCCGCGTGCGTCCGGGGAGTTCCTGGAGGCCGCCGTGGTCGCCGGTCTGGCCAGCGCCGGTGTGGACGTCCTGCGGGTCGGTGTGCTGCCGACGCCGGCCGTCGCCCACCTCACCGGGGCGCTCGGTGCCGACCTCGGTGTGATGCTCTCCGCCAGCCACAACGCCATGCCCGACAACGGCATCAAGTTCTTCGCGCGCGGCGGTCACAAACTGCCCGACGACATCGAGAACCGCATCGAGTCCGTCTACGAGGAGCACCGCACCGGAGCGCCCTGGGACCGGCCGACCGGCGCCGGTGTCGGCCGGGTGCGGGACTACACCGAGGGATTCGACCAGTACGTCGCCCACCTCCTGGACGTCCTGCCGCACCGGCTGGACGGACTGCGGATCGTCCTCGACGAGGCGCACGGCGCCGCCGCCGGGGTCTCGCCGGAGGCGTTCCGGCGGGCCGGTGCCGAGGTCGTCACGATCGGTGCCGAACCGGACGGACTCAACATCAACGACGGCTGCGGCTCCACCCACCTCGACCCGGTCAAGGCCGCCGTGCTGGAGCACGGGGCCGACCTCGGCATCGCGCACGACGGCGACGCCGACCGCTGCCTGGCCGTGGACCACACCGGTGCGGAGGTCGACGGCGACCAGATCCTGGCCGTGCTCGCGCTGGCGATGCGGGAACGTTCCGCGCTGCGGGCCGACACGGTGGTGGCGACCGTGATGTCCAACCTCGGATTCAAGCTCGCCATGGAGCGCGAGGGGATCCACCTCGTGCAGACGGCGGTGGGGGACCGCTACGTCCTGGAGGAGATGAAGGAGCACGGTTACGCGCTCGGCGGCGAGCAGTCCGGGCACGTGATCATCCTGGACCACGCCACGACGGGTGACGGCACGCTCACCGGGCTGCTGCTGGCCGCGCGGGTCGCGCAGAGCGGGCGTTCGCTGCGGGAGCTGGCCGCCGTGATGGAGCGGCTGCCGCAGGTGCTGATCAATGTGCCGGACGTGGACAAGACGCGGGTGAAGACGTCCGCGGACCTCGCCGCCGCCGTCGCGGAGGCCGAGCGGGAGCTCGGGGCCACCGGGCGGGTGCTGCTGCGGCCGTCGGGCACCGAGCCGCTGGTGCGGGTGATGGTCGAGGCGGCGGACATCGACCAGGCCCGTTCGGTGGCCGGGCGGCTGGCCGATGCGGTGAAGTCCGCCCTGGGATGACATGAGCGGTGCCGGCCCCGCGCGTGGCGGATCACCGGTCCCGGTGGACCGTCACGCGGTTTCCGGCGCAGCTGCCGCGGCGCCGGGTGCGGACCCGCGCAGCGCTAGGACGTGCTGGTCCGCCCGGTCCGCCGGGTGGACCAGAACCATTTCTGGGCGAGCAGGGTGAGGGTGCCCGCCAGGATGATGCCCAACAGGTTGAGCAGGAGCTGCTCCGTGGAACCCCAGGTCTGCCGGGTGTCGCCGTAGCTCAGTGCGACGGCGGCGTTGGCGGCGGCCGGGACGGTGGTCACGGAGATGGCGACGCCGACCAGGGCTCCCGACTTGGCGGAGGTCAGGGAGAGGGTGCCGGCGGCGCCGGCGAGGACCGCCACGACGAAGGAGAACCAGTCGGGGGCGTAGACGAAGCCGGTCTGCGGCCGGTCGCCCTCCAGCTGCTCCTTGGTGAACAGGCCGACCGCGTCCATGAAGAAGCTGAAGCCCACCGTCACCGTCATCGCCACCGCGAAGCCGACGAGCAGCGCGATCATCGAGCGCAGCGCCAGGCGCGGTCTGCGCTGCACCATCGCGGTGGAGATGCCCGCGAGCGGGCCGAACTCGGGTCCCACCGCCATCGCGCCCACGATCAGGATCGCGTTGTCGAGCACCACGCCGCAGGCCGCGATCATGGTGGCGAGCGTGATGAAGGCGAGATAGGTGACCGAGAGCGTCGACTCCTCGTGGGTCGCGTCCGTCAGGTGCTCCCACAGCACGGCGTCGGCGGCCTCGCCCGGCGCCTCCGCCTCGGCCTTGTCGGCCCTCGTCGACAGGGAGAGGTCGATGTTCTCGACGGCGATGGAGCCGCTGTCGTCGAGGCCCAGCCGCTGCAGCCCGGTGAGGAGCCCGTCGCCCGCCTCCCGCGCCACGTCGCACAGGACGACGTCGCCGTCCGGGTTGCGGGCCGCGCCCGTGAGCACCACCAGATGGGTGGTGCCGACGGTGTCCTCGATCAGCCGGACCACGTCCTCGGTCGTCTCGGACGGCGTGATCAGGCGCAGATGCAGCATGGCGGCAGAGTAGTGGCGCTGCGGGCGGTGGTGGTCACAGCTTGCGCAGACTCAGGCGCTGCACCTTGTGGTCCGGGCCCTTGCGCAGGACGAGGGTGGCCCGGCCGCGGGTGGGCGCGACGTTCTCGACGAGGTTGGGCCGGTTGATCGTGCGCCAGGTGGTGCGGGCGTAGTCGAGGGCCTCCTCCTCGGAGACCTGGGTGTACCTGCGGAAGTACGACGAGGGGTTCTGGAACGCGGTGGCGCGCAGCTTGGTGAACCGGTCGAGGTACCAGCGCTCGATGTCCTCGGTACGGGCGTCGACGTACACGCTGAAGTCGAAGTAGTCGGCCAGGCCGACCCGGGTGCGGCCGTCCTTGCCGGGCAGGGCGGGCTGGAGGACGTTCAGGCCCTCGACGATCAGGATGTCCGGGCGGCGCACGGTGAGCCGCCGGCCGGGGACGATGTCGTAGATCAGGTGGGAGTAGACGGGGGCCGTCACCTCGTCCTTGCCGGCCTTGATGTCGGCGACGAACCGGGTCAGGGCCCGGCGGTCGTACGACTCGGGGAAGCCCTTGCGCGACATCAGGCCGCGGGCCTGCAGTTCCTCGGTGGGCAGGAGGAAGCCGTCGGTGGTGACGAGCTCGACGCGGGGGTGTTCCGGCCAGCGGGAGAGCAGGGCCTGGAGCAGCCGGGCGACGGTGGACTTGCCCACGGCGACCGAGCCGGCGACGCCTATCACGAAGGGGGTGCCGGACTGGGAGCCCTGTTCGCCGAGGAAGGTGTTCAGGGCGCCGCGCAGGGCGTCCGTGGCGCCGACGTAGAGATTGAGGAGCCGGGACAGCGGCAGATAGATGTCCCGTACCTCGTCGAGGTCGATGACGTCGCCGAGGCCACGCAGTTTCTCGACCTCCTCCGCGCTGAGCGGCAGCGGAGTCTTGTCGCGCAGCGCGCTCCACTCCGAGCGGGTGAGGTCGACGTAGGGAGTCGCCTCCGGCCTGGGCCGATGGGCGCTCCGGGGCATCGGGGAGACCGGAGAGATCACAGTCCATTGTTACGGCAGTACGAACGGACAGCCGGGTGGCGTCCGTCACGCGGATCTTCGGCGTCGGGGGCGGCCGGGATGGAACTGCCCCGAGATGATGTTCGTACCGGCGTGGGAATTTCCGATTTCGGGCACGCTCTGGCCGGTTTGGATCGGAATTCGATCGTAGGCTGCCGGTCATGTGCGGAATCGTGGGATACGTGGGGCCGCAGTCGGCACTCGATGTCGTGGTGGCCGGGCTGAAACGGCTGGAGTACCGGGGATACGACTCGGCGGGGGTCACCGTGCTCGCGGATGGCGGCCTGGCCGCGGCGAAGCGGGCCGGGAAACTGGTCAACCTGGAGAAGGCGCTGGCGGAGCAGCCGCTGCCGACCGGCTCGACCGGCATCGGGCACACCCGGTGGGCCACGCACGGCGGGCCCACCGACGCCAACGCGCACCCGCATCTCGACAACGCGGGGCGTGTCGCCGTCGTGCACAACGGCATCATCGAGAACTTCGCCGCCCTGCGGGCCGAGCTGGCGGAGCGCGGACACGAGCTGGCGTCCGAGACCGACACCGAGGTGGTCGCGCATCTGCTCGCCGAGGAGTTCTCCTCCTGCGCGGACCTGGCCGAGGCGATGCGGCTGGTGTGCCGGCGGCTGGAAGGGGCGTTCACGCTGGTCGCGGTGCACGCGGACGAGCCGGACGTGGTCGTCGGGGCGCGCCGCAACTCGCCGCTGGTGGTGGGCATCGGAGAGGGCGAGGCCTTTCTCGCCTCCGACGTCGCCGCGTTCATCGCCCATACGCGGTCGGCGATCGAGCTGGGCCAGGACCAGGTGGTGGAGCTGCGCCGGGACGGTGCCACGGTGACCGGCTTCGACGGCCGTCCCGCGGACGTCAGGTCGTACCACGTGGACTGGGACGCGTCCGCGGCGGAGAAGGGGGGCTACGACTACTTCATGCTCAAGGAGATCGCCGAGCAGCCCAAGGCGGTCGCCGACACGCTGCTGGGACGGATCGACGCGGCCGGCTCGCTGCGGCTGGACGAGCTGCGGATCCCGCCGAGGGTGCTGCGCGAGCTCGACAAGGTGGTCATCGTCGCGTGCGGCACGGCCTTCCACGCGGGGCTGATCGCGAAGTACGCGATCGAGCACTGGACCCGGATTCCGTGCGAGGTGGAGCTGGCGAGCGAGTTCCGCTACCGGGACCCGATCCTCGATCCGCAGACGCTGGTGATCGCCGTCTCGCAGTCCGGCGAGACCATGGACACGCTGATGGCCCTGCGGCACGCCCGTGAACAGGGCTCCCACGTGCTGGCGATCTGCAACACCAACGGTTCCACCATTCCGCGTGAGTCGGACGCGGTGCTGTACACGCACGCCGGGCCGGAGGTCGCGGTCGCCTCGACGAAGGCGTTCCTGACGCAGCTGGTCGCGTGCTACCTGGTCGCGCTGTACCTGGGGCAGGTGCGGGGCACCAAGTGGGGCGACGAGATCCAGGACGTGATCAAGGACCTGTCGTCGATCTCCGGCGCCGTGGAGCGGGTCCTGAAGACGATGGAGCCGGTCCGGGAGCTCGCGCGGTCGCTGGCCGACAAGAACACGGTGCTGTTCCTGGGGCGGCACGTCGGCTACCCGGTGGCGCTGGAGGGCGCGCTGAAGCTGAAGGAACTCGCCTACATGCACGCCGAGGGCTTCGCGGCCGGTGAGCTCAAGCACGGGCCGATCGCGCTGATCGAGGAGGACCTGCCGGTGGTGGTGGTCGTGCCGTCGCCGCGGGGGCGCTCGGTGCTGCACGACAAGATCGTGTCCAACATCCAGGAGATCCGCGCCCGCGGCGCGCGCACGATCGTGATCGCGGAGGAGGGCGACGAGGCGGTGGTGCCGTACGCCGACCATCTCGTCCGCATCCCGGTGACACCGACGCTGCTCCAGCCGCTGGTCGCCGCCGTGCCGATGCAGGTGTTCGCGTGCGAGCTGGCGACGGCGCGCGGCAACGACGTCGATCAGCCGCGCAACCTGGCGAAGTCGGTGACGGTGGAGTAGGTCCTCAGGGCGTCGGCGAAGGGGTCGGAGGCCTCGGCCGGGAAGGCGAGGGTGCGGGCGGCACCGGGGCTTCGGGCTCGCGGACGGCCGCGGGGGTGGGGAGTTGGCCGCCCTCCGGGGCGGCTCCCGGGGCAAGTGCGTGTGGTGCGCGCCGACTTCGGTGGCCCGAGGGCGGGGCTCCGGGCGGCCGGCGGGTGCGGGCCCGGCCTGTCGGAGCTCGTGCTCGCCCCGTCGCCGTAGGGTGCTCGGCATGAGCATCATCGGGGTCGGCATCGACGTGGCCGAGATCGACCGGTTCGAGGAGTCCATCAAGCGGACGCCGGGACTGGTCGACCGGCTGTTCCTGCGCAGCGAGTTGCTGCTGCCCAGCGGCGATCGCCGGGGCGTCGCCTCGCTCGCCGTGCGGTTCGCCGCCAAGGAGGCGCTGGCCAAGGCGCTCGGCGGCCCGCCCGGGCTGCACTGGACGGACGCCGAGGTGTACGTCGAGGAGAGCGGGCAGCCGCGGCTGCGGGTGAAGGGGACGGTGGCCGCCAAGGCGGCGGAACTCGGCGTGAAGTCCTGGCATGTGTCGCTCAGTCACGACGCGGGCGTGGCCTCGGCGGTGGTGATCGCGGAAGGGTGAGGGGCGACGCCGTCGGCGCGGGCGTCCACTCGGCCGACGGCTGTTCCCGAGGGTGGTTCTGAATCGATTCATCCGGTGGGGGCGGGGACGTCGGTACGGCCGGTCGCGCGTCCGCACGGGGGCGCCGTGGCCGGTGTTGTGGGGGAGACTCGGGCGTATGCGGACTGCGTACAGCGTGGAGACGGTCAGGGCGGCCGAACGGGACTTGATGGCGCGGCTTCCGGAGGGCGCCCTGATGCAGCGGGCGGCCTCCGGCCTCGCCGCCGCCTGCGCGGACCTGCTCGGGCGGGTCTACGGCAGCCGGGTCGTGCTGCTGGTCGGCAGCGGGGACAACGGAGGTGACGCGCTGTACGCCGGGGCGCGGCTGGCCCGGCGCGGCGCGGGCGTGACCGCGGTCCTGCTGTCGCCCGAACGGGCCCACACCGGCGGGCTCGCGGCGCTGCGGCGGGCCGGGGGCACCGTGTCCGGCACCGGTGGCGCCGAGGAACTGATCGCGCGCGCCGACCTCGTCGTGGACGGGATCGTGGGCATCGGGGGCAAGGGCGGGCTGCGCGCGGAGGCGGTGCCGCTCGCGGAGGCGGCGGCGCGGGCGCGGGCCGCCGTCGTCGCCGTGGACCTGCCGAGCGGGGTCGACGCCGACTCCGGACAGGTGAACGGTGCGGCCGTCCGGGCCGATCTGACCGTGACGTTCGGTACGCACAAACCCGGGCTGCTGGTGGATCCGGCCCGGGAGTACGCCGGCTCCGTGCGGCTCGTCGGCATCGGCCTGGAACTGGCCGCCGAGGCGGAGTTGGAGGCTCTGCAGCACACGGACGTGGCCGCGCTGCTGCCGCTGCCGGGGGCCGAGAGCGACAAGTACCGGCGGGGTGTGGTGGGCATCGCCGCCGGGTCCGCGCGCTATCCGGGTGCCGCCGTGCTCGCCGTCGCCGGGGCGCTGCGGGGCGGGGCGGGCGCCGTACGGTACGTGGGCCCGGCCGCCGAAGCGGTGATCGCGCGGTTCCCGGAGACCCTCGTGTCCGACCGGGGGCCCCGGAGCGCGGGGCGGGTGCAGGCGTGGGTCGTCGGGCCCGGGGTCGGGGACGACGCGGCGACGGTCGCCGAGGTGCTCACGGCGGACGTGCCGGTGCTGGTGGACGCGGACGGACTGCGGCTGGCGGAGCCCGCGGCGGTACGGGGCCGGGCCGCGCCGACGCTGATGACCCCGCACGCCGGGGAGGCCGCGGCCCTGCTCGGTGTGGCCCGGGAGGAGGTCGAGGCGGCCCGGCTGACGTCGGCACGGGAACTGGCGGAGCGGTACGGGGCAGCCGTACTCCTCAAGGGGTCGACGACCCTGGTGGCCGGGCCGGGCGGCGGCGCCGTACGGGTGAACGCGACGGGCACGTCGTGGCTCGCGACCGCGGGAAGCGGGGACGTGCTGTCGGGCCTGGCCGGATCGCTGCTGGCGGCCGGGCTCCGGGCGGTGGACGCGGGCAGCGTGGCGGCGTATCTGCACGGACTGGCCGGGAGGTTCGCGGCGGACGGCGCGCCGGTGGGGGCGCACGACGTGGCCGAGGCGATCGCGGCGGCCTGGCGGGACGTGCGCGACTGAGCGGACCGCCGTCGGCCGGTGAACCGCGGCGGCACGTGCCCTGCCGCGCCGGGCCGGTGGCGAAGGCCGGTCCGGCCCCTCTGAGAGACTGAACGCGATGAGTACGACTGCACATCTGCCGACCGCCCCGCTGCGTGCCCGTGCCGAGATCGATCTGGGCGCGCTGCGGGCCAATGTCCGTGCCCTGCGCGCGCTGGCGCCCGGCGCGGCCCTGATGGCCGTGGTGAAGTCCGACGCGTACGGGCACGGCGCGCTGCCGTGTGCCCGGGCGGCGGTCGAGGCCGGCGCGACCTGGCTGGGCACGGCCACGCCCGAGGAGGCGCTCGTGCTGCGCGCCTCGGGTGAGCTGCCGGCGGACGTCAGGATCATGTGCTGGCTGTGGACACCCCAGGGCCCCTGGCGGGAGGCGATCGAGGCCGGTCTCGACGTGTCCGTGAGCGGGATGTGGGCCCTGCGCGAGGTCGCCGAGGCGGCGCGCGAGGCCGGCCGGCCCGCCCTGATCCAGCTCAAGGCCGACACCGGCCTCGGGCGCAACGGCTGCCAGCCGGGCGAGGACTGGCGCGAGCTCGTCGCACGGGCCCTGGAGGCGGAGGCCGAGGGAACCGTGCGGGTCACGGGGCTGTGGTCGCACTTCGCCTGCGCCGACGAGCCCGGGCACCCGTCGATCGCCCACCAGCTCGGCCTGTTCCGGGAGATGGTGGCGTACGCGGAGCAGGCGGGGCTGCGGCCCGAGGTGCGGCACATCGCCAACTCCCCGGCCACGCTGACGCTCCCCGAGGCCCACTTCGATCTCGTCCGGACCGGAATCGCGCTGTACGGCGTCTCGCCCAGCCCCGAGATCGGCACCCCGGCCGACTTCGGACTGCGCCCGGTGATGACGCTGTCGGCGTCGCTGGCCCTGGTCAAGCAGGTCCCCGCAGGCCACGGCGTGAGCTACGGGCACAGCTACACCACACCGGGCCGGACCACCCTCGGCCTCGTCCCGCTCGGCTACGCGGACGGCATCCCCCGGCACGCCTCGGGCAACGGCCCGGTGCTGATCGGGGGGAAGTGGCGCACCGTCGCGGGCCGTATCGCGATGGACCAGTTCGTCGTGGACCTGGGCGGCGACGAGCCCGGGACCGGCGCGGAAGCCGTCCTGTTCGGGCCGGGCGACCGCGGCGAGCCCACCGCGGAGGACTGGGCCCAGGCCGCGGGAACCATCGCGTACGAAATCGTCACCCGCATCGGAACGCGCGTTCCCCGCGTCTATGTGAACGGGGAACAGGACGGGTAACCGGCCCCGGTCCCCGCACGGCACGTCGTACGCGGCCGCGTCGTGCACCGCGCGTCGGGTGCGCCCGGTGGTGCGTGTCACCGGTGCCGCCCGAGGCGCCACCCCGGGAACCACCCGGAGCACCACCTTGGAAACCACCCGAGAAACCAGCCCGGCGAACAGGAGCGGTACGTGACCGAGAGCAGTGCGGACGGCGTCGCGGGCGCCGCCGCGGCCGTCGCCTCCGCCACGGGGGCGGCCGGCAGCTGGCGCAAGGCGACCGGCATCGCCGGCGCCGCGATAGGCGTGCTCGCCGCCGGCGCGGCGGCCGGTGTCGCCATCGAGCGCATGACGGTCGGGCGCGGCATACGCAGAAAGGCCCGCCTCGCCCTCGACTCGGCGGGGCCGTACGGGGCGCTGCGCGGGACGCCCGGCCGGGCCCACGCCGACGACGGCACCGAGCTGTACTACGAGGTCGACGAGGTCGAGACCGAGCCGGGGACGGCGCCGCGCCGCCGCAGGCTGTTCGGCCGCAAGGCGCCCGCGCCCGTCACCGTCGTCCTCAGCCACGGCTACTGCCTCAGCCAGGACTCCTGGCACTTCCAGCGGGCCGCGCTCCGGGGCGTCGTGCGGACCGTGCACTGGGACCAGCGCAGCCACGGCCGTTCCGAACGCGGAGTGGCCCAGGTCGAGGACGGCGTACCGGTCACCATCGACCAGCTCGGCCGCGACCTGAAGGCGGTCATGGACGCGGCCGCTCCCGAGGGGCCGATCGTGCTGGTCGGGCACTCCATGGGCGGGATGACCGTGATGGCGCTGGCCGCGCAGTATCCCGAGCTGATCCGGGAGCGGGTGGTCGCCGTCGCGCTCGTCGGCACGTCGTCGGGGCGGCTCGGCGAGGTCAACTTCGGACTGCCCGTCGCGGGCGTCAACGCGGTGCGGCGGGTCCTGCCCGGCGTCCTGAAGGCGCTCGGGCAGCAGGCCGAACTGGTGGAGCGGGGACGGCGGGCCACCGCCGACCTGTTCGCCGGGATCATCAAGCGGTACTCCTTCGCGTCCCGGGAAGTGGACCCGGCCGTCGCCCGGTTCGCGGAGCGGATGATCGAGGGCACGCCGATCGACGTGGTCGCCGAGTTCTACCCGGCCTTCACCGACCACGAGAAGACCGAGGCCCTCGCCCTCTTCCGGGACCTGCCGGTGCTCGTCCTCGCCGGGGTCAAGGACCTCGTCACGCCCAGCGAACACAGCGAGGCCATAGCCGACCTGCTCCCGGACGCGGAACTGGTGCTGGTGCCCGACGCCGGGCACCTGGTGATGCTGGAGCACCCGGAGGTGGTCACCGACCGGCTCGCCGATCTCCTCACTCGTGCGGGTGCCGTCCCCGCAGGGGCTACCGTGGGTGGCTATGGAAGCACCAGCGGCACCGCACAACCCGGCTGAGACCGAGCTGACCGTCAACGCGCCCGAGCAGATGCGCGAGCTGGGCCGCCGCCTCGCCAAACTGCTGCGCGCCGGCGACCTGGTGATGCTCTCGGGAGAACTCGGCGCCGGCAAGACGACGCTGACCCGCGGCCTCGGCGAGGGGCTCGCGGTGCGCGGCGCGGTCACCTCGCCCACCTTCGTCATCGCCCGGGTGCACCCCGCCCTCGGCGACGGACCGCCGCTGGTCCACGTCGACGCCTACCGGCTCGGCGGCGGGCTGGACGAGATGGACGACCTCGACCTCGACGTGTCGCTGTCCGACTCGGTGATCGTCGTGGAGTGGGGCGACGGCAAGGTCGAGGGGCTGACCGACGACCGGCTGCGCATCGCCATCCACCGCACCGTCGGGGACACCACGGACGAGGTGCGGCACGTGACGCTGACCGGGATCGGCGAGCGCTGGGCCGCGGTGGACCTGGGCGTGCTCACGGCCTGAGGGCGACGCGCGGACTTCATGAACGTTCCGACAAGACGTCGGGAAGATATTGCGTCCGGCCTCCCGGGCGTGGTCACATGGTACCCAGTCCGTAGTTAGGTCTACCTAACCACGTCCGCCCCCGGGCTCAGGAGGCGTCCATGTCGACCACGGAACGAGACGAGCGAGACAGGCCGGTGCCGCGCGTCGTGACCGGCGTGTCGATGCGCGACCTGCTGGCGTCCTGCGCCGCCGCCAAGGCGGTCTCCACCCCACCGCGCGCTCCCGAGCCGCGCTCGCCGCGGCTGCCCGAGAGGCACCGCGAGGCGGCCTGACACACCGGGCAGGCCACCGGAAAGGGCGGACGGCCCCGAGCCGACAGTCCCGAGCCGACAGTCCCGAGCGGGCGGCCCCGATCGGACGGCCTTGAGCGGACGACCTCAGCGGATGACGACGATCTTCTGGCCGATCGTCGCGAAGTACCACATCTCGTCGCCGTCCACACGTGACTGACGGATGCCGCCGGTCCGCACCGACGGGTCGGGCGACTGCATCGAGCCGTCCTTCGCCGCGCTGAAGCCGATCACCACGCCCTTCACGACGGAGAAGCGGACGACGTGCTCCACGGGGATGCCGTCCGAGCCGGTGACCGCGCCGGAGCGGGACGTGACCGTGTAGCTGCCCGGGGCCGGGTCCACCGGGCTGGGGGTGACCCTGAAGGTGCGCCGCACCTTGTTGTCGGCGCCGACCAGCCACACGCGGTCGTCGTCCAGCGAGTACACGACCCGTTCGCCGATGCCGGAGTTCCCGGGCAGCGCGGTCGGGTGCCGCTTGTCGCGCGGGGCCTTCGAGACGATCGCCGCGGCCTTGCCGCCCTGCCGCGCGCTCAGCTCCGCCGGGACGTGCGTCGCCGCCTGATGGGCGAGGAATCCGACCGCCGCGAGCGCCGCCGCGGTGAGTCCGGTGACGATACCTGCGCTGCCGCTGGCCACGGACGCCCACCTCCGGGTCGTATGTCCGTTCTTGTGGTGACGGTAGGTGACGGTAGCAGCACGGAAGGGTTCGGTCCGGGCGGGCGTGCCCGGGGCGCGGTGGCCGTACGCTGTTTGCGTGCTCTTGCTCGCTCTGGATACCGCCACCCCCGCCGTGACCGTCGCCCTGCACGACGGCTCGGACGTCATCGCCTCGTCCAGCCAGGTGGACGCCCGCCGGCACGGAGAACTGCTGCTGCCGGCCGTCGACCGGGTGCTCGACGACGCGGGGCTCACGCTGGACGCCGTCACCGGAGTCGTCGTGGGGATCGGCCCCGGCCCGTACACCGGGCTGCGCGTCGGTCTGATGACCGCCGACACCTTCGGGCTCGTGCTCGGCGTGCCCGTGCACGGCGTCTGCACCCTGGACGGACTGGCCTACGCGGCCGACATGGAGGGCCCCTTCGTCGTGGCGACCGACGCCCGGCGCAAGGAGGTCTACTGGGCGCGGTACGCGGACTCCCGCACGCGTCTGACCGAACCGGCCGTCGACAAGCCCGCCGAGATCGCCGAGCAGGTCGCGGGCCTGCCCGCGGTCGGCGCGGGCGCCCTGCTCTATCCCGACACCTTCCCCCACGCGCACGAGCCCGAGCACGTCTCGGCCGCCGCCCTGGCCCGCCTCGCCGCCGAGAAACTGCGAGCCGGCGAGGAACTGCCCGCACCGCGGCCGCTGTACCTGCGCCGTCCCGACGCCCAGGTGCCCAAGAACTACAAGGTGGTCACCCCCAAGTGACCGAGCCCGTGACGCCCGTGCTGCGCGAGATGCGCTGGTGGGACATCGACCCCGTGCTGGAGCTGGAGAAGGACCTCTTCCCCGAGGACGCCTGGTCGCGGGGCATGTTCTGGTCCGAGCTGGCCCATTCCCGCGGGCCCGGGGCGACCCGGCGGTACGTGGTCGCCGAGGACGGCGGCCGGATCGTCGGCTACGCCGGGCTCGCCGCCGCCGGGGCCGTCGGCGACGTCCAGACGATCGCCGTCGCCCGTGAGCAGTGGGGCACCGGACTCGGTGCCCGGCTGCTCACCGAGCTGCTGAGGGCCGCCACCGCCTTCGACTGCGCCGAGGTGATGCTCGAATGCCGGGTGGACAACGTCCGCGCCCGGAAGCTGTACGAGCGCTTCGGCTTCGAGGCCATCGGCGTACGGCGCGGCTACTACCAGCCGGGCAACGTGGACGCCTTGGTGATGCGCCTGACCACGGCATCCGGCAGCGGCTCCGCCCCGGGTGCGACCTCTGAACAAGGAACCGAGATCCATGGCTGACGAACCCCTGGTGCTGGGGATCGAGACCTCCTGCGACGAGACCGGCGTCGGCATCGTCCGGGGCACCACCCTGCTCGCGGACGCCGTCGCCTCCAGCGTCGACGAGCACGCCCGCTTCGGCGGTGTCGTGCCGGAAGTGGCGTCCCGTGCGCACCTGGAGGCGATGGTGCCGACCATCGAACGGGCGCTGAAGGACGCGGGCGTCGGCGCGCGGGACCTCGACGGCATCGCGGTGACCGCCGGGCCGGGCCTCGCCGGTGCCCTGCTGGTCGGTGTCTCGGCGGCGAAGGCGTACGCCTACGCGCTGGGCAAGCCGCTGTACGGCGTCAACCACCTGGCCTCGCACATCTGCGTCGACCAGCTGGAGCACGGGGCGCTGCCCGAGCCGACGATGGCGCTGCTGGTGTCCGGCGGCCACTCGTCGCTGCTGCTGTCCACCGACATCACCTCCGACGTGCGGCCGATGGGCGCCACCATCGACGACGCGGCCGGCGAGGCCTTCGACAAGATCGCCCGGGTGCTCGACCTCGGCTTCCCCGGCGGCCCGGTCATCGACCGCTACGCCCGCGAGGGCGACCCGGGCGCCATCGCGTTCCCGCGCGGACTGACCGGCCCGCGCGACCCGGTCTACGACTTCTCCTTCTCCGGGCTGAAGACGGCGGTCGCCCGCTGGATCGAGGCCAGGCGGGCGGCGGGCGATGAGGTACCGGTCCGGGACGTGGCGGCTTCCTTCCAGGAGGCGGTCGTGGACGTGCTGACCCGCAAGGCGGTACGGGCCTGCAAGGACGAGGGCGTCGACCACCTGATGATCGGCGGCGGCGTGGCCGCCAACTCGCGGCTGCGCGCCCTCGCCCAGGAGCGCTGCGAGGCGGCCGGGATCCGGCTCCGGGTGCCGCGCCCCAAGCTGTGCACGGACAACGGGGCGATGGTCGCGGCGCTGGGCGCCGAGATGGTGGCCCGCAACCGGCCGGCGTCGAGCTGGGACCTGTCGGCGGACTCGTCGCTGCCCGTGACGGAACCGCACGTGCCCGGCCACACCCACGACCATGTGCACGAGGTCGGCGAGGGGAACCTGTACTCGTGACGGTGGCGCTGATGTGGGAGGCGCGGGCGGCGGCCGGGCGCGGGGAGGAGCTGCTGTCCTGGGCGCGGGCCCAGGAGCTCCCGGCGCGCCCGGCGCGCCGGGAGACCTTCCGGGCGCCGCAGGACCGGGTGCTCGTGATCACCTGGTGGGACGCGCCGTACGACGCCGACCTGCCCGAACTGCCCGAACCGGCTGACGGGTTGGTCACCCGGGCGGTGCACCGGTGGCGGTTCGAGTCGCTGGAGGATGCCTGACGGCGCGCCGGCGCGGGCGGGGCGGTTCCCACCGGCCGGGGTGACCTCCCTGGGCGGTCGATCCTCCCCGGCCGCGGTGCTTCCCGCCGGCGGTCGTCCCTTCCGGCCGCGGTGACGGCCGTGGGTGGTCGTCCCTTCCGGCCGGGGTGACCTCCCTGGGCGGTCGATCCTCCCCGGCCGCGGTGCTTCCCGCCGGCGGTCGTCCCTTCCGGCCGCGGTGACGGCCGCCGGTGGTCGTCCGGCCGCGTGACGGTCGCGGGTGGTCGTCCCTTCCGGTCGGCGTGACAGCCGCGGGCTGCCGGTCCTTCCCGTCGCGGCGCCACCCGCCGGTGGTCACACCACCTCCGACACCTCCGTTCCGCAGCGCAGGTGCCGGTCGCGGCCCAGCGTGCGCACCGGCCCCGTCAGGGTCAGTCGTGTCGAGTGCCGCACATCCGTGCTGGACGCCGCCAACCGCAGTTCCAGGGCGCCCGGTTCGACCACGCGGCGGCCGGACCGGTCGGCGAAGGCTGACAGGTCGGTGTGGAAGCGGAACGTGACCCGGGCCGCCCCGCCCGGCGGCAGCTCCACGCGCCGGTAGCCGACCAGACGGACGTCCGGCCGGGTCACCGAGGCGACCGGGTCGTGCAGATACAGCTGGACGACCTCCGCGCCGTCGCGGTCGCCGGTGTTGCGGACGGTCACCGCCACGTCGTGCGTGCCGTCCGTGCCGATCTCCCCCGGCGAGCCGTCGGTGAAGTCCGTCCAGGCGAAGGCCGTGTAGGAGCGGCCGTGTCCGAAGGGGTGGAGCGGGGTCGGGTCGAGGTTGCTGACCTCGCCCGCCAGGCCCAGCGGGGGCTGGAGGTAGGTCCACGGCTGGCCGCCGGGCAGGTGCGGCACGCTCACCGGGAGCCGGCCCGAGGGGTTCACCCGGCCGGACAGCACACCGGCGACCGCCGGGCCGCCCTCCTCGCCGGGGAAGAACGCCTGCACGGCGGCGGCGAGCCGGCCGTGCCAGCGGCCCAGGGCGTAGGGCCGGCCGGTGAGCAGCACCAGCACCACCGGGACACCGGTGGCGACCAAGGCGTCCAGCAGGTCGCCCTGCACCCCGGGCAGCCGCAGGTCGGCGGCGTCGCAGCCCTCGCCCGAGGTGCCGCGGCCGAACAGGCCCGCGCGGTCGCCCAGGACGGCCACGCACACATCGGACTCCGCCGCCCGCGCCACCGCCTCCTCGAAGCCGGACGTGTCCGGGCCGTCGACCGGACAGCCCTCGGCGAACGTCACCTTGGCGTCCGGGAGTTCCTGGCGCAGGGCGTCCAGGACGGTGGGGATCTCGATGCCGGCCGGGGTGCCGGGATGGTTCGGCAGGACGTGGGAGGGGAACGAGTAGCAGCCCAGCATCGCCAGCGCGTCCGCGGCCCTCGGGCCGACCACGGCGATCCGGGTGTCCGGACCGAGCGGCAGCACGCCGTCCGGGTTGTCGAGCAGGACCACCGACCGCTCGGCGATACGGCGGGCGAGCGCGCGGTTGCCCGCCGAGTCCAGGTCGATCGTCTCGGCCGGCTCCGGCCGCCAGTCCTCGTCCAGCAGACCCAGCTCGCACTTCTGGAGCAGGACGCGACGGGCCGCGCGGTCCACCAGTTCCTCCGGGACCTCACCGGCGCGCACCGCCGCCACCAGCGGCTCCGCGAAGCATTTCAGCGTCGGCAGCTCCACGTCGACGCCGGCGGCCAGCGCGCGGTGCGCGGCCTCGGCCGGGGTGCCGGCGACGCGGTGCAGGGTCTGGAGGAAGCCCACACCGAAGTAGTCCGAGACGACGGTCCCGGTGAACTGCCACTCGTCCCGCAGGAGTTCGGTCAGCAGCACCGGGTCGGCCGACGCGGGCACCCCGTCCGTCTCGTTGTACGCCGCCATCACCGAGCGCGCGCCGCCCTCGCGCAGCGCCAGCTCGAACGGGGGCAGGGTGACGTCCGCGAACTCCCGTACGCCCGCCCGCACCGGGGCCAGATTGCGGGCGCCAGCCGAGGACGCGTATCCGGCGAAGTGCTTGAGCGTGGCGACGATCCCGGCCGACTCCAGCCCCCGCACATAGGCCGCACCGATGGTGCCGACCAGGTACGGGTCCTCGCCGATCGTCTCCTCCACCCGGCCCCAGCGCGGATCCCGTACGACGTCCAGGACCGGGGCGAGCCCCTGGTGCACGCCGACCGAGCGCAGGTCGGCGCCGATCCGCCCGGCCATCTCCTCGACCAGCTCCGGGTCGAAGGTCGCACCCCAGGCGAGCGGGACGGGGTACGCCGTGGCGCGCCAGGCCGTGAAGCCGGCCAGGCACTCCTCGTGGGCGATCGCCGGGATCCCGAAGCGGCCGGCGTCGACGATCCGGCGCTGGGCGCGGGCCAGGGAGCGGGCGCCGGCCGCCGGATCGACGGGGGCCGTGCCGAAGGGGCGGGTGAGCTGGCCGAGGCCCTGCCGGATCAACTCGTCGAAGTCGACGGTGTCGCCCATCTCGTGCTGGTGGGGGGCGACCCCGGCGCCGTCCGTGTCGGCGCCCACCCACACGCCGTACAGCTGGGCGATCTTCTCGCGCAGGGTCATGCGGGAGAGGAGATCGGCCACGCGGTCGGCGGCGGACAGGGCGGGGTCACGCCAAGGGGCGGTGGTCATGAAACTCCTGTCGACAGGGATGCGTTCACTTGCCGCCCACTCCCATCAGGCCGCCCACCAGCGCGCGGCGGGCCACCAGGTAGACGGCGAAGATCGGGATGCCGGAGAGGACGACCGAGGCGAGCAGGGCCGGGATGTTCACGCCGAACTGGCTGACGTAGTTGAACAGGCCGAGCGTCAGGACGCGCGGACCGTCGGACTGGGTGAAGATCAGCGGGAAGAGGAAGCCGTTCCAGGCCTGGAGCGCGGAGTAGATGACGACCGTGCCGATGCCGCCCTTGGCGAGCGGGACGGTCAGCTGGAACAGCATCCGCAGCGGTGAGGCGCCGTCCAGTGCCATCGCCTCGTACAGGTCCTCCGAGATGTCCCGCAGCGTGCCGGTCAGGACCAGCACCGCCACCGGCATCGCGAACGCCGCGGTCGGCAGCACGACCGCGAGGAGGCTGTCGTAGAGGTTCAGCTTGGCGATCATCAGGTACAGCGGGACCACGACCGCCTGGGCCGGGATCGCCACGCCCAGCAGGAAGAGCCGGAAGGCGGCGCCCGACCAGCGGTTCCGGGTGCGTACGGCGACGTAGGCGAGCGGTACGCACAGCACCAGGACGATGCCCACGACGGCCGCCGCGACGATCGCCGTGTTGCTCAGGAAGTGGCCGAAGCCGCTGTTCAGGACGGTGTTGTAGTTGTCCAGGGTCGGATGCGCGGGCGGCTGGAGCGCGTTGCGGCCCAGCGCCTCGTCCTGGCGGGTCAGGGACGCCGAGACCATCGCGTAGATCGGGACGATCACGACGACGAGCCAGAGCAGCGAACCGAGACCGGCGAGGGGGTTGGCGCGCCGGGTCCAGTGCCGTCGGGGACGACGGGCCGCCGACCGCGGCGCGGACGGGCCGTCCGTCTTCACCGGGCGGGGGAGCGTGTCGTGCGACATTCCGTCACATCCCTTCCCGGGTGCTGCGCATGGCGCCGAAACCGGTCATCCGCACCAGGAGCAGGGACAGCCCCGTCGCCGTCGCGACCAGGAACGAGGCGACGGCGCTCGCATAGCCGAAGTCGTAGCTCTTGAAGCCCGCCTCGTACATCAGGTACGGCAGGATCGCGGTGTCGGTGCCGGGGCCGCCCTGGGTGAGGATCAGCACCGTCTCGAAGTACGTCAGGGAGCCGACGACCATCAGGACCCCGGACGTCGCCATGGTGTTGCGCAGCTGGGGGAGCGTGATGGAGAAGAACCGGCGGTAGCGGCCCGCGCCGTCGATCGCCGCCGCCTGGTGCAGGACCTCCGGGATCTGGCGGGCGCCGCCCTGGTAGAGCAGCGTGTGGAACGGGATGAACTGCCAGCCGCCGACGAACACGATCGCGAGGAACGCGCCGCTGGAGGACCCGAGGGTGTCCTGCTGGATGATGCCGAAGTTCGGGTCGAGCAGCGCGAAGAACAGCAGCGCGATCGCCGTCGAGGAGAGCAGGAACGGCACGAAGAAGATCGCGGACAGCACGGCCCGGTTCCGCTGCCGGCCCGCCGCCCACACCCCGAGCAGCAGCGACACGACCGTCTGGAAGGCCCAGCTGGTCACCGTCAGCAGGGCCGTCAGCCACAGGGACTGGGTCAGACGCGGGTCGTCCAGGAGGCGCTGCCAGTTGGCCAGGCCGACCGGCCTCGGGTCGCCGAGGCCGTTCCACTCGGTGAAGGAGAGGTAGAACGCCAGCACCATCGGCGCCACCGCGAAGACGCTGAAGAACAGGACCCCCGGAAGGGCCCAGGCGGCGTGCGGACGTCCGGCCCGGGTGCTGCTCGCGGTCACCGCAGTCCCTGGAGCGCCGACACGAACCGGCTCGGCGTCGACTGGCCCACGAACAGCTTGTTGATCTCCGTCAGCATCGGTGTCTGGACGCTCGGGTCCACCGCCTGGTCCCAGCTGAGCGTGAAGGCGGGCGCCTGCTCGACCATCTCGTACTGGAACCGGGCGAACTCGGGGTTGGGCGCCGCGTCCAGCAGCCCGGCCGCGTTGGACGTCGTGGGGATGTCCCCGTTGGCGACCAGGTCCTTGGCGTACGCCTCCGACGCGCAGTCCTTGAGGAAGGCGATCGCGGCGTCCTTGTTGCGGGTGCGGGCGTTGACGGACCAGTAGTTGGTGGGGTTGCCGACCACGTTGCGCACGTCCCCGGAGCCGCCCTCGATCTCGGGGAAGGCCGCCCAGCCCAGGTTGTTCTTCGCGAACTCCGGGAACTTGCCGAGCTGCGTGGAGTACTCCCACGAGCCCATCAGGTGCATCGCCGCCTTGCCCTGCGCGAAGACCGCGGGCGCGCCGCCGTTGACGTACGACACGGAGCTGAAGCCCTTGCCGAAGGCGCCGTCGTCGATGAGGTCCCGGACGTACTGCGCGGCCTTCAGGACGGCGGGGTCGCCCCAGCCCGAGGCGTCACCGTTCTTGATGCGCTCGAAGACCTCGGGGCCGCCGATGCGGTCCACCAGGTACTCCAGCCACATCAGTTCGGGCCAGATGTCGGACCCGCCGAGCGCGAAGGGGGTGATGCCGGCCTTCTTGAGCTTGGCGTTGATGTCCAGCAACTGGTCCCAGGTGGTGGGCGGCTGCAGCTTGTGCTCGGTGAAGACGGACTTGTTGTAGAAGAGGATCACCGGCTGCATGCCGCGCATCGGTATGCCGTAGTTGCGGCCGTCGAGGCCGCCGGCCGCCAGCACCGAGGGCAGGAAGCCGTCCTTGAGGACCGGGTCGCCCTTGATGGTGTCGGTCAGGTCGACGAGCTGGTCGGCCTCCCGGTAGGCCTTGATCGAGCCGCCTCCCCAGTTGAACAGGACGTCGGGGGCGTTGGGCGAGCCCATCGCCGTACGCAGCTTGGCCGGGTACTCCGTGCCGGGGACCTTCTGGAGCTTCACGGTGCCCTTCGCGGACTTCGCCGCGGCCGAGCCGTTGAAGCGGGCGACGGCCTTCTCCTGCACCTTCACGGCGTCGTCGCCGTAGACCAGGGCGGTGAGGGTGTCGCCGCCGCTGCCGGAGCCGCCGCCCGAGCCGCAGGCGGTGACTCCCGTGGTGAGCAGCGTGGTGGCGCCGGCGCCGAGCACCCAGCGCCTGCTGAACGTTCGCCCGCCCTCGGACGACGTGGTGGACCCCATGACAGCACGCACCTCTCGCGAATGTTTCGTGCATCAGCTCGAATGTTCCGGGAACTTATGGCGGTGGAGGGGGACCGTCAAGAGGTCGCGCAGGGATACGATCGCCGGCATGACTCCCCCGGAACGGGCAGAAACCCCGACGACAGGACGGTCCGCGCAGACCGCGACACTTGCCGAGATCGCCCGAGAGGCCGGCGTCTCCGCGCCGACTGTTTCGAAGGTCCTCAACGGCAGGGCCGACGTGGCGCCCGGCACCCGCAACCGCGTCGAGGAACTGCTGCGTACCCACGGCTACCGGCGCCGCCGGGCCGAGGCGTCCCGCTCACCTCTGATCGACCTGGTCTTCCACGAGTTGGAGAGCGCCTGGGCGATGGAGGTCATCCGGGGCGTGGAGAACGTGGCCCGGGACGCCGGGCTGAGCGTGGTGCTCTCCGAGAGCGCGGGGCGGCTCACACCCGGGCGCACCTGGGCCGACCAGGTCGCCGCCCGCCGGCCGCACGGGGTGATCCTCGTGCTGTCCGAGCTGGACGAGTCCCAGCGCGCGCTGCTGACCAGCCGCTCCATCCCGTTCGTGGTGATGGACCCGGCCGGCGACCCCGGCGCCGACGTGCCGTCGATCGGCGCCACCAACTGGCAGGGCGGGCTGGCCGCCACCCGGCACCTGGTCGAACTGGGCCACCGGCGGATCGGCGCGATCACCGGGCCGTCGCGGATGATGTGCAGCCGGGCCCGGGTGGACGGCTACCGGGCGGCGCTGGAGACCGCCGGGCTGCCGGTCGACCCCACGCTGATCGCGGCCGGCGACTTCCACCACGAGGCCGGCCACCGGCTGGGCCTGGAGCTGCTGCGCCGCCCGGACCGCCCGACCGCCGTCTTCGCCGGGAACGACCTCCAGGCGCTCGGGCTGTACGAGGCCGCGCGCGAGCTGGGGCTGCGCGTGCCGGAGGACCTGAGCGTGGTCGGGTTCGACGATCTGCCGGTGGCGCGCTGGGTGGGGCCGCCGCTGACGACCGTGCGGCAGCCGCTGACGGAGATGGCGGAGGCGGCGGCCCGGCTGGTGCTGGAGCTGGGGCGCGGGGAGGGGGCTGCGGCCGCCACCCGGGTGGAGCTGGCGACCAGCATGGTCGTGCGCAGCAGCACGGCGCCGCCCGCCGGGTGAGGCCACCGGCCGGAGAGCGGTCTTCGAAACTTTCGAAGACGGCCGGGCGCAGCTCGGCGCGCAGGGGAGCGTGAGCAGTCCGTGGCCGGTGGTGCCCCTGGGCCGCGCACGCCAGGAGGAATATGAGATTTCCCCAAGAAAAGACGGTCTGACGTCCCTGCTCGTAATTAATCGGACTTATGTTCCTCCCTGTGACGGGACTTGACGAGAACGGGGACGAGGGCAGACGCGCGGGCCGGCGGCCCCGCGCCTGGCGGGTGGCCGGCTTCGCACTGGCGGGTGTCCTGGTGGTGGGGGCCGCCGCGGGGGGCTGGGCCTACTGGCATCTGAACGACAACATCAAGAGCGTCGACATCAACGGCGCGCTCGGCGACGACCGTCCGCCGAAACCGGTCCCCTCGGTGTCCGCGTCCACCCCGGAGCCGCCCACCGAGGCGCTGAACATCCTGGTGCTGGGCTCCGACTCGCGCGGCGGCGCCGAGAACCGGGCGCTCGGCGGCGGGGACAGCGAGGGGGCCCGGTCCGACACCGCGATGGTGGTGCACCTGGACTCCGGGCGCGACGAGGCCACGGTGGTCAGCATTCCGCGCGACACCCTGGTCACCCGGCCGTCCTGTCCGACGGAGTCCGGGGGCGAGACGGCCGAGGCGTACGGCGTGATGTTCAACAGCGCCTACTCGGTGGGCGGTCCGGTGTGCGCGGTGAAGACCGTCGAGTCGCTGACCGACGTCCGCATGGACCACTACATCGAGATCGACTTCTCCGGCTTCGCGCGGCTCGTGGACGCGCTCGGCGGCGTCACCGTCACCACCGAGGAGGACATCGACGACGAGGACAGCCATCTGACGCTGCCGGCCGGCACGCACCACCTGGACGGCGAGCAGGCCCTCGGCCTGGCCCGCACCCGGTACGGCATCGGCGACGGCAGCGACCTGGGCCGCATCGGCCTCCAGCAGCAGCTGGTGAAGGCGCTGCTGGAGCAGATCTCGTCGAGAGACCTGTTCTCGGACCCCACCCGGCTCTACGAGGTGGCCGACGCGGTCACCGGCAGTCTGACCACCGACACCGGACTCGACTCCCTCACCGAGCTGGTGGACCTCGGCCGGAGCCTGCGCGAACTGTCCTCGGCCGGCACCCGCACGGTGACGATGCCGGTGGTGCCGGCGCCCTCGGACCGCAACCGGGTGGTGGCGCGGGAGCCGGACGCGAGCGAGCTGTGGGAGTCGCTGCGGTGACAGCCGTACCGCCCGCCGCGGGGCGGGCGTGTCGGGGCACGGCGGTGGTGGCAGGGCACGGCGGTGGTGCCGGGACACGGCGGTGATCGCGTCGGACGGGGACGTGCTCGGAAAAAAGTTCCGGCGCGGTGTCGATCCGGGCGTCTCCCGTTCGACGCAGGGGTGAGAGACGGGGCAGGAGACCCCGTCCGGGCCGAGACCGAGGAGTCACCATGCCCCGTTACCTGTCGCTCGTGCAGATCGAAGAGGGCACCGCGCCCACCGGGGACGCGGGCCCCGAGATGATGCAGCGGATGGGGGAGCTGCTGGAGGAGATCACCAAGGCCGGGGTGATGCTCGACACCGCCGGGCTGCTGCCGTCCGCGCAGGGCACCCGCGTGCGCTGGGAGGGCGGGCGGATCACCGTCACGGACGGGCCGTTCACCGAGACCAAGGAGGTCGTCGGCGGCTACTCCATCACGCAGTGCAAGGACATGGCCGAGGCCGTGGAGTGGGCCACGCGGTTCCTGAAGGTGCACGGCGAGGAGTGGACCGTGACGTGTGAGGTGCGGGAGATCGAGGAGGGCTGACCGGACGGTCCTTGGCGCGGGGCCGTCCGGGGTGTTCGATGGTGGGCTGTGCACCAGCAGCCCGCCGCGGGCCCGCGCGGCCCCGCGGAAACCGCCCGCCACACCGTGGAGACCGTCTTCCGGATCGAGTCCCCGCGCATCATCGCCGCCCTGACGCGCACCGTCCGCGACATCGGTATCGCCGAGGAACTCGCCCAGGACGCGCTGGTCGCCGCCCTGGAGCAGTGGCCGCGGGACGGGGTGCCGGACAACCCCGGGGCCTGGCTCATGACGACCGCGCGCCACCGCGCGGTCGACCTGATCCGCCGCCGCGAGGCCTACGCGCGCAAGCTGGCGGAGATCGGGCGGAGCCTGGAGACCGCCGTTCCCCCGGCGGAGCCCGCCGACCCCGACGACATCGACGACGACCTGCTGAGGCTGGTCTTCACGGCCTGCCACCCGGTGCTGTCCGCCGAGGCCCGTGTCGCCCTCACCCTGCGGCTGCTCGGCGGGCTGACGACGACCGAGATCGCCCGCGCCTTCCTGGTGCCGGAGGCGACCGTGGCACAGCGCATCGTGCGCGCCAAGCGCACCCTGGCCGCGAAGAACGTCCCCTTCGAAGTCCCCGGCGGCCCCGACCGCGCGGCGCGCCTGGGTTCCGTGCTCGACGTCATCTACCTGATCTTCAACGAGGGCTACTCCGCCACGGGCGGCGACGACCTGCTGCGCCCCGGGCTCTGCGAGGACGCCCAGCGCCTGGCCCGGGTGCTCTCGGGTCTGATGCCCGAGGAGTCCGAGGTGCACGGCCTGACCGCGCTGCTGGAGTTCCAGGCGTCCCGCGCGGCCGCGCGCATCGGCCCGAAGGGCGAACCCGTGCTGCTGAAGGACCAGAACCGCAGCCGCTGGAACCGCATGCTCGTGGCCCGCGGCATCACCGCACTGGGCCGGGCCGACGCCACCGCCGGCGGAGCGCCGGGCCCGTACGCCCTCCAGGCCGCGATCGCCGCCTGCCACACGTACGCGCACACCTGGGAGGAGACCGACTGGCCGCGTATCGCCACGCTGTACGCGCTGCTCGCCGCCCGCGCGCCCTCCCCGGTCGTCGAGCTCAACCGCGCGGTCGCCGTGTCGATGGCCGACGGCCCGCAGCCGGCGCTGGACATCGTCGACGCGCTGGCCGCCGAACCCGCCCTGCGCGACTACCACCTGCTGCCGAGCGTGCGCGGCGATCTGCTGGCCCGCCTCGGCCGTACGGCGGAGGCGCGGGCGGAGTTCGAACGGGCGGCCTCGCTGGCCCGCAACGAGCCGGAGCGCAGGATGCTGGCGGACCGGGCACGGGCGTGCGCCGAAGACCCGCCCGGCACGTGATCCGAACGGCCCGCCCGGCCCTACGAGGGCTCCTGAGGGGTCTCGGCCGGCCGGCCGATCAGCATGGTGGGCGCGCCCGCGACCCGGGTCAGGAACACGGTCGCGGCGTGCGGCCCCTGCGGCTTGACCTTCTTGCGCAGTTCCTCCGGCTCCACCGCCGAGCCCCGCTTCTTCACGGTCAGGATCCCCACCTCCCGCTCCCGCAGCAGCGCCTTCAGCTTCTTGACGTTGAAGGGAAGCCGATCGGTGATCTCGTAGGCGGTCGCGTACGGGGTGGGGCGCAGCTCGTCCGCCGTGACGTAGGCGATGGTCTCGTCGACCAGTCCGCCGTCCAGCTCGTCGGCCGCCTCGGCGACCAGATGGGCGCGGATGACGGCGCCGTCGGGCTCGTACAGGAAGCGTCCGACGGGACGCACCGCCGGGTCGGGCAGTCCGCGGGAGCGCAGGGTGCGCGGCCCCGGCAGCAGGGTGGCCCGGACCAGCCCGGGCTCGGTGCCGAACCAGAGCACCGCCTCCTTCACGTCCCCGCCGTCCGAGATCCACTCGGCCTCGGCCGCCTCGGGCACGGCCTCGTGCGGAATGCCCGGCGCGACCTTCAGGGCGGCGTGCGGGGCCCGCAGGGCCGTCCGCACGGCCCACGACAGCGGCGGTGAGTAGGCCTCGGGATCGAAGATCCTGCCGCGCCCGCCGCGCCGCGCCGGATCCACGAAGACCGCGTCGTACGCCGACACGTCCACCTCGGTGACGTCCGCCTCGCGCACCTCGATCAGCGCGTCGAGCCCCAGCGCCTCGGCGTTCGCGCGGGCCACCGCCGCGGTCAGCGGGTCGCGGTCCACGGCGAGGACCCGGATGCCCGCCCGGGCGAGCGCGACGGCGTCACCCCCGATGCCGCAGCACAGGTCGGCCACGGACGTCACGCCCAGCTCGCGGAACCTGCGCGCGCGGTACGCCGCCACGCTCGCCCGCGTCGACTGCTCCACGCCGTTGGGCGTGAAGAACATCCGCTGCGCGTCCTCCGCCCCGAACTTCGCGACCGCCCGCTGCCGCAGCCGTGCCTGTCCGAGTGCCGCCGACACCAGTTCGGCCGGGTGTTCGCGCCGCAGCCGGGTGGCGACGGCGAGTTCCCGGGCGGGGTCCGTGCCGCGCACCTCGTCGAGGAGGGCCCGGCCCTCGGCGGTGAGCAGGGGGGCGAGGAGGTCGTTCACCGGGACATTGTCGGCCAGTCGGTGGATGGTGCGCCTCCTTAGGAGGTGTCGGCCGCCGATCGGATGCCGGTGCTGGGAGGATCCGGCGCCATGCGAGTAGTACGACAAACTGACAAATCTCGGTCACGTCGGCACATGGCGGTCAGGGCCGCGCTCGCCGTACTGGCCGGTGCCGCCATCGTCTCCGGCTGTGTGCAGGACGGCCCGGAGGTCCGGCCCGCCCCGGGCCAGCAGGCACCCCTGAAGGCGCCCCCGGCGCGCGCCCTGGACCGCTACGCGGGCCGGCTCAGCGCCGACTTGGCCGCCCGTGCCGCCGCCGCCAAGGAGTGGGGCCTGAAGAGTGTCCCGCTGCGGCCACCGCCACCGCCCGTGCGGAAGCCGGACATCGTGACCCGGGAGGGCTTCGAGGTCGACGGGCACGCCGAGCAGGGCCTCCCGCCGGTCTTCACCACCGTCCCGACCGAACACCGGATCGTCTTCCTCACCATCGACGACGGCGCCGAGAAGGACCCGGCGTTCCTGCGGATGATGAAGGAGCTGAGGATCCCGTACTCGGCCTTCCTCAGCGACTACCTGGTCAACGAGGACTACGGCTACTTCAAGCGGATGCGGGACCACGGCGTGGCCCTGAACAACCACACCCTGACCCACCCGTACCTGCCCGCCCTGTCCTACGAGGACCAGCGCACCGAGATCTGCGGCATGCAGGACGTCATCGAGAAGCGCTACGGCAAGCGCCCGGCCCTGTTCCGGCCGCCGTTCGGCAACTACGACCAGGACACCCTGCACGCCGCCAAGGAGTGCGGCGTCAAGTACGTCCCGCTGTGGAGCGAGGAGGTGTTCGTCGACCACTGGGAGTACCGCGAGTGGGACCAGGACCTGCACCCCGGTGACATCGTCCTCAGCCATTTCCGCGGCCCGGAGGACTGGCAGGGCACCATGCCGGACATGATCCGCCGGTTCCTCGACAAGGTCACCGCCCAGGGGTACGCGGTGGCCCGGCTGGAGGACTACCTGTGACGGGGCGCAGACGGCTGGCCGGCCCGGCACTGATGCTGATCGCGCTGACCGGCTGCGCCCTGACCGTCACCCCCGCCGAGCGGTCGGGCAGGGAGGCCCCGGACCGGGTGGCAGCCCCCGGATCGCCGGCCGAGGCCCCCGCCCACCGCCGCTGGGGCCTGACCTCCCCGCTGTCGCCGCCCCCGCGTCCGCCGTCCCACTCGCCGCCCGCCCGGAGCGCGGGCCTGCCCCCCGTCGTCGACCGCGTCCGCACCGGCGACAAGGTCGTCTTCCTCACCTACGACGACGGCGCGGAGCGCGACCCGCGCTTCGTCGACATGGTCCGCGAACTGCGGCTGCCGGTCAGCATGTTCCTCACGGACAGCGTCGTCGGCCCGGGCTACGGCCACTTCTCCCGGCTGCGCTCGGTCGGCGCGAGCATCCAGAACCACACCCTCGACCACGCCGCCCTGCGGGGACTGCCCCTCGCCGGCCAGCGCGCCGAGATCTGCGGCCAGCAGACCAAGCTCGGCTCCCGCTTCGGCGTCCGCCCCCGCCTCTTCCGCCCGCCCTACGGCCTCCACGACACGACCACCCTGCGCGCCGCCGCCGACTGCGGCATCTCCGCCGTCGTCCTGTGGCGCGCCACGATGGACGCCTACGGCCTCACCTTCACCGGCGGAGCGGACCGGCTGCGCCCCGGCGACATCGTCTCCGTCCCCGCGACCGAGACCCCGACACCCTCCCTGGTGGCCCGTACGACCCGTCTGCTGAACCGGATCCAGGAGGCGGGTCTGACGGTCGGACGCCTGGAGGACTACCTGTGAGTGCGGCCGCGACGGCATGCGAATTCCGACGCCACGCCGCGGGCGATTGGCACTCCGCTTGACCGAGTGCTAATCGCGGTCATAGTCTCGGCTCTGGCACTCGGCAGATGAGAGTGCCAACTACGCGACGGGCAGGTCCGGCACCCGCGACGACGGATCGACCTGGTCGCCACCTCAGACAGTTAACCCCGTGAGATCTCCGAAGGGGGAGGTCGGATCGTGACGACCGCCAGCTCCAAGGTTGCCATCAAGCCGCTCGAGGACCGCATCGTGGTCCAGCCGCTGGACGCCGAGCAGACCACGGCCTCTGGCCTGGTCATTCCGGACACCGCCAAGGAGAAGCCCCAGGAGGGCGTCGTCCTGGCCGTGGGCCCGGGCCGCTTCGAGGAGGGCAACCGCCTTCCGCTCGACGTCGCCGTCGGCGACGTCGTGCTCTACAGCAAGTACGGCGGCACCGAGGTGAAGTACAACGGCGAGGAGTACCTCGTCCTCTCGGCTCGCGACGTGCTCGCGATCATCGAGAAGTAATTCACCCCGAAGCACCTTGCTTCCAGCTGCGCCCCTGGCCCCCGCTACCGACAAGAAGCCGGGCGCCCGGGGCGCAGTCAATTTCACCTAGTTTTCCGAGAGGGCTCACGCTGTCATGGCGAAGATCCTGAAGTTCGACGAGGACGCCCGTCGCGCCCTCGAGCGCGGCGTCAACAAGCTCGCCGACACGGTCAAGGTGACGATCGGCCCCAAGGGCCGCAACGTCGTCATCGACAAGAAGTTCGGCGCACCCACCATCACCAACGACGGTGTCACCATCGCCCGCGAGGTCGAGGTCGAGGACCCGTACGAGAACCTCGGCGCCCAGCTGGTGAAGGAGGTGGCGACCAAGACCAACGACATCGCGGGTGACGGTACGACCACCGCGACCGTCCTGGCCCAGGCGCTGGTGCGCGAGGGTCTGAAGAACGTCGCCGCGGGCGCCTCCCCGGCCGCCCTGAAGAAGGGCATCGACGCGGCCGTCGCCGCCGTCTCCGAGGACCTGCTCGCGTCGGCGCGGCCGATCGACGAGAAGTCCGACATCGCCGCCGTCGCCGCGCTGTCCGCCCAGGACCAGCAGGTCGGCGAGCTCATCGCCGAGGCGATGGACAAGGTCGGCAAGGACGGTGTCATCACCGTCGAGGAGTCCAACACCTTCGGTCTGGAGCTGGACTTCACCGAGGGCATGGCCTTCGACAAGGGCTACCTGTCGCCGTACTTCGTGACGGACCAGGAGCGTATGGAGGCCGTCCTCGACGACCCGTACATCCTCATCCACCAGGGCAAGGTCTCCGCCATCGCGGACCTGCTGCCCCTGCTGGAGAAGATCATCCAGAGCAACGCCTCGAAGCCGCTGCTGATCATCGCCGAGGACGTCGAGGGCGAGGCCCTCTCCACCCTCGTCGTGAACAAGATCCGCGGCACCTTCAACGCGACCGCCGTCAAGGCCCCCGGCTTCGGCGACCGCCGCAAGGCGATGCTCCAGGACATGGCCGTCCTCACCGGCGCCACGGTCATCTCCGAGGAGGTCGGCCTCAAGCTCGACCAGGTCGGTCTCGACGTGCTGGGCTCCGCCCGCCGTGTCACCGTCACCAAGGACGACACCACGATCGTCGACGGTGCCGGCCAGAAGGCCGACGTCGAGGGCCGCATCGGCCAGATCAAGGCCGAGATCGAGGCCACGGACTCCGACTGGGACCGCGAGAAGCTCCAGGAGCGCCTCGCGAAGCTGGCCGGCGGCGTGTGCGTGATCAAGGTCGGCGCCGCCACCGAGGTGGAGCTGAAGGAGAAGAAGCACCGTCTGGAGGACGCCATCTCCGCGACCCGCGCCGCGGTCGAGGAGGGCATCGTCTCCGGTGGTGGCTCCGCGCTCGTCCACGCCGTGAAGGTGCTGGAGAACAACCTCGGCAAGGAGGGCGACGAGGCCACCGGTGTCGCCGTCGTCCGCCGCGCCGCCGTCGAGCCGCTGCGCTGGATCGCGGAGAACGCCGGCCTGGAGGGCTACGTCATCGTCTCCAAGGTCGCCGAGCTGGAGAAGGGCAGCGGCTACAACGCCGCCACCGGTGAGTACGGCGACCTGATCAAGGCCGGCGTCATCGACCCGGTCAAGGTCACCCGCTCCGCCCTGGAGAACGCCGCCTCCATCGCCTCCCTGCTGCTGACGACCGAGACCCTGGTCGTCGAGAAGAAGGAAGAGGAGCCGGAGGCCGCCGGTCACGGCCACGGCCACGGCCACTCGCACTGACGCGATCGCGCAGCCGTACGGCAGCAGGGCCCGGCGTCCCCTCCCGCGAGGGGGCGCCGGGCCCTCGGCGTGTCCGGGCCGCCGTACCTACCGCTCCAGGTCGTCGAGCGCGCCCAGCTGCGCCATCAGCCCGAGCCGGTCGTACTCCCACCAGCCCTCGGCGAGCTTTCCGTCCCCGCCGCAGCGGAAGACGGTGGTCCCCGTCATGGAGACCTTCCGCCCATCGGCCGGGATCCCCAGGAAGTCGCCCTTGTGGGTGCCCGTCCAGAACCACCGCGCGCACACCCGGTCGTCCTGTGCGATGAGGTCCTCGACGCTGAACTCGAAGTCGAAGGCCGCCCGCCACATCTCCAGCTCGCGCCGGACGTGGTCCATCCCGAGGATGTCCTGCTCGTCGCCCGGCTGGTGATCGCGGTAGTGCTCCGCCATCAGATCGTTCAGCGGCGGCAGCTCGCCCTCGGCGGCGATCACCTCGAAGTAGCGCCGTACGGTGGACGTCTCCAGCTGGTCGTCACGCACCACCACCAGATCGGTGAAGGTCGGCAACTCGTCGCACAGCGCGACCATCTCCTGGAAGACCCGGTCGGTCTCCGGCAGGTTGGAGTTCCGCATCGCCTCCTCGTACGAGGGGAACTCCAGGATCTCGATGAAGTGCGACGCGTCGGACCGGTCCTTGCCGATCACGTTGTGCGCCGCCGCGCGCTTGCCCCTGGTCTGCTCGACCCATGTGTCCATCAGCCGGCTCATCTCGTCGAACCGACTGGTCTTGCAGTCGATGACCTGCACGAATGTCATGACGCCGCCTCCCGGCCCCCTGGGTCCCGGTGAACGGCTCCATTCTCCCACCGGCGGCTCGGCGCGACGCTCCCGCCGGGCGCCCGGCGCAACCGCGCTACCGCGGCCCGTACTTCCGGCCCGTCCGCGAACTGATCCCGCCGAGCAGCCCGCGCGGCACGACCTTCACCACACCCATCAGCGTCTTGTACCGCGGATCCGGGACCGACACGGACTTGCCGCGGGCCAGGTCGGCGAGCGCCGCCGCCACCAGCTTGTCGGCGTCGAGCCACATCCAGCCCGGAATGCTGTCCGTCCCCATCCCGGCCCGCGCGTGGAACTCCGTCCGCACGAACCCGGGGCACAGCGCCATCAACCGCACCCCGCTGCCCGCCAGATCGCGTGCCGCGCCCTGCGTGAACTGCACGACCCACGCCTTGGACGCGCCGTAGGTGCCGCGCGGCACGAAGGCCGCCACCGAGGCGACGTTCACGACACCGCCGCGTCCCCGTGCCCGCATCGCCTCCGTCGCCGCCGACGTCAGCCGCAGCACCGCCTCGCAGTGCACCTTGAGCATCTTCAGCTCGTCGGCCATGGGCACGTCGAGGAACTGGCCCTTGTTGCCGAAGCCGGCGTTGTTGATCAGCAGGTCGACGGGGTTCTTGCGGTCGCCCAGCCGGGCGGCGACCGTCTCGATGCCGTCGTCCGTCGCCAGGTCGGCGGCCAGCACCTCCGCCTCGATGCCGTGCCGGTCGTGCAGCTCGGTGGCCTGCACGCCGAGCCGGTCGGTGTCCCGGGCGACCAGGACGAGGTTGTGCCCGTCAGCCGCCAGCCGTCGCGCGAACGCGGCGCCGATCCCCGCTGTCGATCCCGTAATCAGAGCCGTTGTCATGGGCCAAGGGTAGTGACCCTGGACGTGAAGATTCCGTGTGCGGCGGGCGGGTGCGGGCGGCCGGGGCGGGCGCCCGGCGGCTGCCGGCCCGGCCGTGACGTCTGCTCAGGAGGTCTGCCGCGCCACGTACTTGTGCGCCGCCGCGAGCGCCTCCGGATGCAGTGCCTCGCCCGCCGCGAGCAGCCGAGGCAGCAGCTCCCGCTCGGTGGTCACCGCCCGGAACTGCAGGGCGACGGTCACGTCGTGGTCCGGCCGGTGCACGATCCGCACCGGGTCGCCGGCCCGGATCTCACCCGGCTCCACGACCCGGAAGTACGCCCCCGGCGCACCGCGCCGGGTGAACCTCCGCACCCAGCCCTTCTCACCCAGATGGCCCTGGAAGGTCAGACAGGGGATGCGCCCCGAGGTGACCTCCAGCACCAGGTCCGGTCCGACGCCCCAGCGCTCGCCGATCCGCGCCCCGGACACGTCGAGGCCCTCGGTCGTCAGGTTCTCGCCGAACGAGCCGTTCGGCAGCGGCCGGCCCAGCTCGCGCTCCCAACTCGTCGAGATCCTCCCGCGCCACGGCGTACACGGCCTGGTCGTCGCCGCCGTGGTGGCGGGTGTGGCAGATCGCGTCGCCGGCCAGTCCGCTCGCCCCGAACCCCTTGGGGCCGGGTGCCGTCACCCGTACGGCCCCCTCGGCCGGACGTTTGTCGATGCCGGTCAGACCCTGCGGCTGGTCCGTGTGGGGAACGGCCTTCGGACGGCCCAGGTTCACAGAGAGAAGCCTCATGACGGCACGGTAAGGCATCCAGGGCAAAGATTCTTCGCATTATCGGACGTCGTGCCCAAGCTTCACTTATGCTCTGAGGGTGATCGAGGCACGTCATCTGCGCGTCCTGCGCGCTGTCGCCACCACCGGTTCCTTCTCGGCCGCGGGGCGCGAGCTGGGCTGCACGCAGCCCGCCGTCAGCCAGCAGATGAAAGCCCTGGAAGGGTCCGTGGGCACACCGCTGCTGGTCCGCAGCGGTCGCGAGATGCGGCTCACCCAGGCCGGCGAGGCACTCGTCCGGCACGCCTCGGGCATCCTCGCCGGGCTCACCGCCGCCGAGGAGGAGGTCGCCGCCATCGCCGGACTGCGGGCCGGACGGGTCCGGCTCGTCTCCTTCCCCAGCGGCAGCTCCACCCTCGTCCCCACCGCGCTGGCCGCGCTGCGCGCCGCGCACCCCGGCACCCGGGTCTCCCTGGAGGAGGCCGAACCGCCGAAGTCCGTCGAGCTGCTGCGCGAGGGCGACTGCGACATCGCGCTCGCCTTTCGCTACGAGGGCGCCGCGGGCGCGGGCGAGGCGGAGGAGTGGGACGACCTGGTGATACGGCCGCTGCTGTCCGACCGGCTGGTCAGTCTGGTGCCGGAGGGGCACCGGCTGGCGCGCGCGGAGTCCGTCGCCATCGGTGAACTCGCCGACGAGCCCTGGATCGCGGGCTGCCCGCGCTGCCGCGGCCAGCTGGTCCAGGTGTGCGCGGGGGCGGGCTTCACCCCCCGTATCGACTTCGCCACCGACGACTATCCGGCGGTGGTGGGCCTGGTCGGCGCGGGGCTGGGCGTGGCCGTCCTGCCCCAGCTCGCCGTCGAGTCCGTACGGCCGCGGGGGGCGCGAGCGGTGGCACTGGAACCGGCGGTGCGCCGGGAGATCGTCGCCCTCACCCTGCCGGACCTGGCTCAGGTCCCGGCGGTGGCCGCGACGCTGGACGAGCTGGCACGGGCGGCGGCGCGCTGAGGCGCATCCGTGTATTCATCGGTATACGCCGGCATACATCCCCATACATCGGGTGACTGATACGGGCACGCCCTCGCGCGCCCCGTCAGAAGAAACGTTCTTTCAGGTGTTGGAGGCGGTGCTTCCACCAGTGGTCGTCGCCGACACCAGCCGGTGGCGCGCCCGCCCCATGAGCTCTTCGCGCTCGTCCTCGGTCAAACCGCCCCACACGCCGTACGGCTCGCGCACCGCCAGCGCGTGCGCCGCACACTCCGCGCGGACCGGGCACCTCATGCAGACCTCTTTGGCCGAGTTCTCACGAGCGCTCCGGGCCGCCCCGCGTTCGCCCTCCGGATGGAAGAAGAGCGAGCTGTCCACCCCTCGACAGGCAGCCAGGAGCTGCCAGTCCCATAGGTCCGCGTTCGGTCCGGGAAGGCGGGAGAAATCTGCCATTACGTGACCCCTTGTAGCCGTTTTGGGCGGATACGGTGCCCACGACCGTACATCTACGATCTAAGGAGATGAAAATATGACTCATTGCGAATCTAGCCTCAGACACCA
The DNA here is from genome assembly GCF_003261055.1 of Streptomyces cadmiisoli. Classification (NCBI taxonomy): domain Bacteria; kingdom Bacillati; phylum Actinomycetota; class Actinomycetes; order Kitasatosporales; family Streptomycetaceae; genus Streptomyces; species Streptomyces cadmiisoli. Next base: position 3,915,848 of record NZ_CP030073.1, on the reverse strand, counting down.
GCGGATGGGAAGAAATGGGGCTAAATGGGGCACGGGTTGTGATGAAACGTCGAGGGTCCGCCGCGCATGTCTGCACCGTGTCCGCACCCTCACGTAGAGTGCCGAATACGGCACACAGCCCCGTAACTCTTTCGAGTGACCGTCGTTGAGAGTGCGGAGGCGGTTGAAAACACAAACGCTCGGGCAAGCGTCCGAGACGGTCGACCGCACAGGTGACGATTCGTACCAGCCTGGAGGCTCAAGGTGACGCGCATCAGCTGCGGAGGACGGTCATGACTTCCGTCCTCGTCTGCGACGACTCCCCGCTTGCCCGAGAGGCGCTCCGCCGCGCGGTCGCGACCGTGCCCGGCGTCGAGCGCGTGACGACGGCGGCCAACGGCGAGGAAGTCCTCCGCCGCTGGGGCGCCGACCGCTCGGACCTGATCCTGATGGACGTACGCATGCCCGGACTGGGCGGCGTAGAGACCGTGCGGCGGCTGCTGTCCGCGGACCCCGGCGCACGCATCATCATGCTCACCGTCGCCGAGGACCTGGACGGCGTGGCCCTCGCGGTCGCCGCCGGCGCCCGGGGCTATCTGCACAAGGACGCCTCGCGCGCCGAACTGCGGGCCACCGTGACGCAGGCCCTGGCCGACCCTACCTGGCGGCTCGCCCCGCGCCGGCTGCGCTCGGCCGAGATGGGCGCCGCGCCCACGCTCACCGCGCGTGAGATCCAGGTGCTGGAGGGCATGAGCCACGGCCGTTCCAACGCGGAGATCGGCCGTGAGCTGTTTCTCTCCGAGGACACCGTCAAGACCCACGCCCGCCGGCTGTTCAAGAAGCTCGGCGCCTCGGACCGGGCGCACGCGGTGGCGCTCGGCTTCCGGTGGGGTCTGGTGCGCTAGGGCCTGTCGTCAAATTCCCGCCTGCCCCGCGACGCCCGGCACGCTCCCCCACTGCCTCAAGGGCGTGGGAGGTGCCCCCACTCGCCGCACCGGGCGAAAGCCCGAGTACGTCCGGTACGAGGGCTTCCGCCCGGCCCGCCGAGAGCACGCACCGGACGCCGCGGGGCCGCCCTTCGGGCAACGACAGCAATTTGACGACAGGCCCCAGCGCTCCGCCGGTGGCGCGGTCATGGGCCCCGGGCCGGCCGCGCGCCGTGGGGTCGGATCGTGGGGTGCGGGCCGACTGCGGGCCACGGGGTGTCCGTGGCCGGTCGCGCGGTTCCTCGTGCCCTCGGCGGCGGCGCGACGCGGCCGTCCGCGCGGCGGCCCGTCCAGTGCCCGCTGCTTGTTTCGGCGAGGATGCCGCATCCTTGAGGTGTGGAGTTCCTCGGGGACAAGTCGGTCGAGCGGAAGGGGAGGGCGCAGGGGATGAGTTCCGGCGCACCTGCTCATAACGCTTCGGTGCACAACAACGGAGGCAGTGCCGCGGAGCAATCGGCCGCAGGGCACCATGGACCGATGCGTGACGACGAGGCCACCACCGCCCCTGGGGCGATCGGCGCGCTCGTCCATCGCGCGGTCGACGGGGACGAGCAGGCCACACACGACCTGCTCGCCCGAGTTCACCCGCTGGCCCTGCGCTACTGCCGCACCCGGCTGTCCCGTCTGCCCGGCGACGCGCGGCACTTCGTGGAGGACCTGGCCCAGGAGGTCTGTGTCGCCGTCCTGCTCGCGCTGCCGCGCTATCGGGACACCGGCCGCCCCTTCGAGGCCTTCGTCTTCGCGATCGCCGCGCACAAGGTCGCCGATCTCCAGCGGGCGGCCATGCGGCACCCGGGGTCGACGGCGGTCCCCTCCGACGAGATGCCCGAGCGGCCGGACGACTCACTGGGGCCGGAGGAGCGCGCGCTGCTCAGCAGCGACGCGGAGTGGGCCAAGAAGCTGCTGGCCAATCTCCCGGAGAACCAGCGTGAGCTGCTGCTGCTCCGCATCGCCGTGGGTCTCACGGCGGAGGAGACTGGTCAGATGTTGGGAATGTCACCCGGTGCGGTCCGGGTGGCCCAGCACCGGGCGCTGAGCAGGCTGAGGGCCCTGGCCGAGCAGTGAGGCCGTTCCCGGTTGAACGGGCTCCGGCTCGATTCCGTACGAACATACGAAGCCTGAGGCCGCCCAGAACCGTGGAATGAGAGAGCCGTGCTTCCCGTTAGCATGGACATCCGCACCGAGCAAGGCCATTTGGGGAAGGTGTCATGACTGCCAACGTCGACGGAGTGCCCGACAAATTCGCGACTCTCGGGCTGACCTACGACGACGTGTTGCTGCTGCCGGGCTCGTCGGACATGGCACCCGACGAGATCGACACCGCCTCGTACGTCTCCAGGAACGTGCGGGTCAACATCCCGCTCCTGTCCGCCGCCATGGACAAGGTCACCGAATCGCGCATGGCGATCGCGATGGCCCGCCAGGGCGGCGTCGGTGTTCTGCACCGCAACCTGTCGATCGAGGACCAGGCGAACCAGGTCGACCTGGTCAAGCGCTCCGAGTCCGGGATGGTCACGGACCCGATCACGATCAACCCGGACGCCACCCTCGCCGAGGCCGACGCGCTCTGCGCCAAGTTCCGGATCAGCGGCGTCCCGGTCACCGACCCGAGCGGCAAGCTGCTCGGCATCGTCACCAACCGCGACATGGCCTTCGAGACCGACCGCTCCCGCCGGGTGCGCGAGGTCATGACCTCGATGCCGCTGGTCACCGGCAAGGTCGGCATCTCCGGCGCCGACGCCATCGAGCTGCTGCGCCGGCACAAGATCGAGAAGTTGCCGCTGGTCGACGAGGCGGGCGTCCTCAAGGGCCTGATCACGGTCAAGGACTTCGTCAAGGCCGAGAAGTACCCGAACGCCGCCAAGGACGCCGAGGGCCGGCTCCTGGTCGGCGCGGCGGTCGGTGTCGCGGGCGACTCCTTCGAGCGCGCCCAGGCGCTGATCGAGGCGGGCGTCGACTTCATCGTGGTCGACACCGCGCACGGCCACTCCCGGCTGGTCGGCGACATGGTCGCCAAGATCAAGTCGAACTCCGCCGGCGTCGACGTCATCGGCGGCAACGTCGCCACCCGCGACGGCGCCCAGGCCCTGATCGACTCCGGCGTGGACGGCATCAAGGTCGGCGTCGGCCCCGGCTCCATCTGCACCACCCGGGTCGTCGCCGGCGTCGGCGTCCCGCAGGTCACGGCCATCTACGAGGCCTCCCTCGCGGCCAAGGCGGCCGGTGTCCCGGTGATCGGCGACGGCGGTCTGCAGTACTCCGGCGACATCGCCAAGGCGCTGGTCGCGGGCGCCGACACGGTGATGCTGGGTTCGTTGCTCGCGGGCTGCGAGGAGTCGCCGGGCGAGCTGCTGTTCATCAACGGCAAGCAGTTCAAGTCGTACCGCGGCATGGGATCGCTCGGTGCCATGCAGAGCCGCGGCGACCGCAAGTCGTTCTCCAAGGACCGCTACTTCCAGGAGGGCGTCGCCTCCGACGAGCAGCTGGTCCCCGAGGGCATCGAGGGCCAGGTGCCCTACCGCGGCCCGCTGTCCTCGGTCGTCCACCAGCTGGTCGGCGGTCTGCGCCAGTCGATGTTCTACGTCGGCGGCAGGACCGTGCCGGACCTCCAGTCCTCGGGGCGCTTCGTGCGGATCACCTCGGCGGGTCTGAAGGAGAGCCACCCGCACGACATCCAGATGACCGTCGAGGCGCCGAACTACAGCCGCAAGTGAGGCGCACGCGCGTGTGACGCGACATCGAGGGCGGCCCCGGATGCTCCGGGGCCGCCCTTGTCGTACCCGTCGGGGATACTGGAAGGCGCTGAAACGCATCAGGGAAAGGCCACACACGTGACTGAGATCGAGATCGGGCGCGGCAAGCGCGGCCGCCGGGCGTACGCCTTCGACGACATCGCCGTCGTCCCCAGCCGCCGTACGCGGGACCCGAAGGAGGTCTCGATCGCCTGGCAGATCGACGCCTACCGGTTCGAGCTGCCCTTCCTGGCCGCCCCGATGGACTCGGTGGTCTCGCCGGCCACCGCGATCCGCATCGGCGAGCTCGGCGGCCTCGGCGTGCTGAACCTCGAAGGCCTGTGGACGCGGTACGAGGACCCGCAGCCGCTGCTCGACGAGATCGCCGGGCTGGACGCGGACGCCGCGACCCGCCGCCTCCAGGAGATCTACGCCGCCCCGATCAAGGAGGAACTGATCGGGCAGCGCATAAGGGAGGTCCGCGACTCGGGTGTGGTCACCGCCGCGGCGCTCTCCCCGCAGCGCACGGCCCAGTTCTCCAAGGCGGTCGTGGACGCCGGGGTGGACATCTTCGTCATCCGCGGCACGACCGTCTCCGCGGAGCACGTCTCGTCCTCGCACGAACCGCTGAACCTGAAGCAGTTCATCTACGAGCTGGACGTCCCCGTGATCGTCGGCGGCTGCGCCACCTACACCGCGGCCCTGCACCTGATGCGCTCCGGTGCCGCGGGTGTCCTGGTCGGCTTCGGCGGCGGCGCCGCGCACACCACGCGCAACGTCCTCGGCATCCAGGTGCCCATGGCCACCGCCGTCGCGGACGTGGCCGCGGCCCGCCGGGACTACATGGACGAGTCGGGCGGCCGGTACGTCCACGTGATCGCGGACGGCGGCGTCGGCTGGTCCGGTGACCTGCCCAAGGCGATCGCCTGCGGTGCCGACGCGGTGATGATGGGCTCCCCGCTCGCACGGGCCACGGACGTTCCCGGCAAGGGCCACCACTGGGGCATGGAGGCGGTGAACGAGGAACTGCCGCGCGGCAAGAAGGTCGACCTCGGCACCGTCGGCACCATCGAGGAGATCCTGACCGGCCCGTCCCACACCCCGGACGGCTCGATGAACCTCTTCGGCGCCCTGCGCCGTGCCATGGCCACCACCGGCTACAGCGAGCTCAAGGAGTTCCAGCGGGTCGAGGTGACGGTCGCGGACTCGCAGCACAAGCGGTAGTCCCCGCGTCCGGAAGGGCCCGTCCACCCGGCCGGTGGACGGGCCCTTCCGTGTCGTGGGGCGGCTCCCGGTGCGAGGTCACAAGTGGTGTGACGGGGCACAAGTGGTGACGGGTCGCAGGGGGTGACGAGTCACAGGCGGTGCGCGGCGCCGGTCGGGGTCGCCCCTCGGGTGTCGAGGAGGAGCTGCGCCTTCACGGACAGGCCCTGGAGGTCGTAGGTGCGGTGGTGCTGGAGCAGGATCGTGAGGTCGGCGTCGGCGGCGGCCTCGTAGAGGGCCTCGGCGCGCGGCACCGGGCGGTCGAGGACGCTCCAGGACGGCATGTGGGGGTCGTGGTAGCTGACGGCGGCGCCGAGTTCGCGGAGCCGGATCGCGATCTCGGGGGCCGGGCTGCTCTGAAGGTCGGCGACGTCGGGCTTGTAGGTGACGCCGAGCAGCAGTACGCGCGCGCCGCGGGCTGACTTGCCGTGTTCGTTCAGGAGGGTGGCGGCGCGTTTGACGACGTAGCGGGGCATCCGGCTGTTGACCTGCTGGGCCAGCTCGACCATGCGCAGGCCGCGGCCCGCGGGGCCGGTCACGTCCTGGGCGGCCGCGTGGCCGCCGACTCCCGGGCCGGGGCGGAAGGCCTGGAAGCCGAACGGCTTGGTCTCCGCGCAGCGGATGACGTCCCACAGGTCGACACCCAGGTCGTGGCACAGGGCCGCCATCTCGTTGACCAGCGCGATGTTGACGTGCCGGTAGTTGGTCTCCAGGAGCTGTACGGTCTCGGCCTCCCGGGGGCCACGCGCGCGTACCACCTTGTCGGTGAGCCGGCCGTAGAAGGTGGCGGCCGACTCGGTGCAGGCGGGGGTGAGGCCGCCGATCACCTTGGGGGTGTTGGCGGGGGTGAAGTCGCGGTTGCCGGGGTCGACGCGGCTGGGGGAGTAGGCGAGGTGGAAGTCGCGGCCCGCGCGCAGCCCGGAACCCTCTTCGAGGAGGGGGCGGAGGAATTCCTCGGTGGTGCCGGGGTGCACGGGTGACTCCAGGATGACCGTGGTGTGCGGGCGCAGCCGCTCGGCCAGGGTGCGGGCGGCGGCCTCGACCTGGCCGAGGTCGAGGCCGCCGTCCGCGCTCCTGGAGGTGGGCGCGCAGATGACGGCGGTGCGCACCCGGCCCAGCTCGGCCGGTCCCGCGGGCTGCCGGAAGCCCCCCGAGAGCATCCGGCGCAGTTCGGCGGCGCTGAGCGAGCCGTGATCGGGTCCGGTCCGGTAGCCGACGGTGGGGATACCGGCGGCTACGGCGGCCTGGGCCAGCGGCAGGCCGAGCGAGCCGAGTCCGATCACGGCGAGATCTGCGGGCATGGCGTGGGCGGTCCTTCCCAATAGCCGAAGCGGGACAGGTGCGCAAGCCCTGTGGACAGGATGAGCGGGCCGCAATGTCAGACTAGGGGTAAATATGACCGATTTATGGGATTACTCCCCTGTGTCGCCTTGCGGTGTTGTGTCGGGGGCGTCCCGTGCGGTCGTGAAAGTTGTCCACAGGCTGGGGGTGCGTGGTGGCTGAAGTCGGGCAACCCGGCCAGAATCTGGGCATGGGGATACCGACCGGGCGATGAGCGGGAGGCAGCGGTGAGGACAGCGGAACTGGGGCCGGCGCAGCGGGCCGAAGCACTGGCGGCGATGGCCGAGCGGGAACTGGACGTGCTGGTCGTGGGCGGCGGAGTGGTGGGCGCGGGCACCGCCCTCGACGCCGTGACCCGCGGACTGTCCACCGGCCTGGTGGAGGCGCGCGACTGGGCATCGGGCACGTCGAGCAGGTCCAGCAAGCTGATCCACGGCGGCCTGCGCTATCTGGAGATGCTCGACTTCGCGCTCGTCCGGGAGGCGTTGAAGGAGCGTGGCCTGCTGCTGGAGCGGCTGGCCCCGCACCTGGTGAAACCGGTGCCGTTCCTGTATCCCCTTCAGCACCACGGCTGGGAGCGGCTGTACGCCGGGTCGGGCGTCGCGCTCTACGACGGGATGTCGATGGCCCGCGGCCACGGCCGCGGCCTGCCCGCGCACCGCCACCTGACCCGCGGTCACGCGCTGCGCGTCGCCCCCGCCCTGCGCAAGGACGCCCTGGTCGGCGCCCTCCAGTACTACGACGCCCAGATGGACGACGCCCGCTTCGTCGCCACCCTCGTGCGCACGGCGGCGTCGTACGGCGCGAAGGTCGCCAACCGCGCGCGGGTGACCGGATTCCTGCGGGAGGGCGAGCGCGTCGTCGGCGCCCGGGTGCAGGACGTCGAGGCCGGCGGGGAGTACGAGATCCACGCCAAGCAGGTCGTCAACGCCACCGGAGTGTGGACCGACGACACCCAGGCGATGGTCGGTGAGCGCGGTCAGTTCCACGTCCGCGCCTCCAAGGGCATCCACCTGGTCGTCCCCAAGGACCGCATCCACTCCAGCACCGGGCTGATCCTGCGCACCGAGAAGTCCGTGCTGTTCGTCATCCCCTGGGGCCGGCACTGGATCATCGGCACCACCGACACCGGCTGGGACCTGGACAAGGCGCACCCGGCCGCGTCCAGCGCCGACATCGACTATCTGCTGGAGCATGTGAACTCGGTGCTCGCGGTGCCGCTCACCCGCGACGACGTCGAGGGGGTGTACGCGGGACTGCGCCCACTGCTCGCCGGCGAGTCGGACGCCACCAGCAAGCTGTCGCGCGAGCACACCGTCGCGCATCCGGTGCCGGGGCTGGTCGTGGTGGCCGGCGGCAAGTACACGACGTACCGGGTGATGGCCAAGGACGCGGTGGACGCGGCGGTGCACGGACTCGACCTCAGGGTCGCCGAGTGCGTCACCGAGGACGTCCCGCTGCTCGGCGCCGAGGGATACCGCGCGCTGTGGAACGCCCGCGCGCGGATCGCCGCGCGCACCGGCCTGCACGTCGCACGCGTCGAGCACCTGCTCAACCGGTACGGCTCGATGGCGGAGGAGCTGTTCGAACTCATCGCCGGGGACCCCTCACTGGGCGAACCCCTGCACGCGGCCGACGACTATCTGCGCGCCGAGATCGTGTACGCCGCCTCGCACGAGGGCGCCCGGCACCTGGACGACGTGCTGACCCGTCGTACCCGCATCTCCATCGAGACCTTCGACCGCGGCACCCGCAGCGCCCGGGAGGCCGCCGAGTTGGTGGCGCCGGTGCTCGGCTGGGACAAGGACCACATCGAGCGCGAGATCCAGCACTACGAGAAGCGGGTGGAAGCGGAACGCGAGTCGCAGCGCCAGCCGGACGACCTCACGGCGGACGCGGCGCGCCTCGGGGCGCCGGACATCGTGCCCCTCTGAGGGGGTAACAGCAGCGGGAGGGCACCCTGGGCGTCGGGCACTTGTCGGGTGAGGGACAATGGAGGCTCTGTCAGGGCGGGTTGCATGAGGGGACGCATGTCGGAGGCGGAGCGGGCGGGGACATCCCGTCAGGACACTCGTCAGGACAAGAGCGAGCGCCTTCTCGCCGGGCGGTACCGGCTGGGAGATGTGCTCGGCCGAGGCGGCATGGGCACGGTGTGGCGCGCCGAGGACGAGACGCTCGGCCGCACGGTCGCGGTCAAGGAGCTGAGGTTCCCGTCGAACATCGACGAGGAGGAGAAGCGGCGGCTGATCACGCGCACTCTGCGCGAGGCCAAGGCCATCGCGCGGATCCGCAACAACAGCGCGGTGACGGTCTTCGACGTGGTCGACGAGGACGACCGGCCGTGGATCGTGATGGAACTCGTCGAGGGCAAGTCGCTCGCCGAGGTCATCCGCGAGGACGGTCTGCTCGAACCCGTGCGCGCCGCGGAGGTCGGCCTCGCCGTGCTCGACGTGCTGCGTTCGGCGCATCGCGAGGGCATCCTGCACCGTGACGTGAAGCCGTCGAACGTCCTCATCGCCGAGGACGGCCGGGTGGTGCTCACCGACTTCGGTATCGCGCAGGTCGAGGGCGACCCGTCCATCACGTCGACCGGCATGCTCGTCGGCGCCCCCTCGTACATCTCCCCCGAGCGTGCCCGCGGACACAAGCCCGGCCCGGCCGCCGACCTGTGGTCGCTCGGCGGTCTGCTGTACGCGTCGGTCGAGGGCGCCCCGCCCTACGACAAGGGTTCCGCCATCGCGACCCTCACCGCGGTGATGACCGAGCCGCTGGAGGAGCCGAAGAACGCGGGACCGCTCAGCGCCGTCATCCACGGACTGCTCACCAAGGACCCGGCCCAGCGCCTCGACGACGCCGGTGCCCGGGCGATGCTCAACGCCGTCATCCACGAGCCCGGCCCGAGGACGGCCGAGCCTGCGGACGCGACCAAGGTCGTCCCGCTGCCGCCGCAGCCGGACACGCCCGAGCCGCGCGGGAGCGCGCCGGGCGGTGCCGGCAAGGAGGGCGCCGACCGGCTGCGCGGTGCGCTTCGTTCCGCGCGCAACGCCGCCGTCGCGGCGGGCGCGGCCACCTCGGCCCGCGCCAAGTCCAGGACCGCGGACGGCGGCACCGCCGCCGGGTCCGGCGCTCCGGACACGGCCGTGACCGCCTCGGCGTCGTCCGACGCCGGTGACCGGGCGGCGCGGGGCGACCAGGGCCGGCAGGGAGCGAACGCGGGCTTTGGCGGCCGGAGTTCGGGCTGGCCCGTCATGACCCCTCCGGACCTTCCGTCGCGTCCCGCGCCCAGGGCGCCGCTGACCGACGTGGTGCCCCGGCGCACGCTGGTCATCGTGGCGGTGGCGGTGCTGGTCGTCGTGCTCGGCATCGTCCTGGCCGTCTCGCTCGGCGGGGACGACGGCTCCGACCCGTCCGGTCGCGGCGGTGACAAGGCCGCCGGTGCCGGCCCGAGCGCCGACCCGAAGAAGGACGACGAGGGCGGGGTCGGCGCGGACGGAGACGCGCAGCAGTCCGGGCCGGAGGACGACGCGACGGGCACGGGCGCGGACTCGTCGGGCGAGGGCGACGGATCGAAGGACGAGTCCTCCGATTCTTCGGGCTCCTCCGATTCCTCGGGTTCCTCGGACTCCTCCGGGGGCGCGTCGGTGGCCTCCACCTACGAGGGCGGCCAGGGCTACTCGATCGGTCTGCCCAAGGGCTGGAAGTACCAGTCGTCGGACGCGGCCGGCGACCGGTTCACCGGTCCGCAGGGACAGAAGCTGCTCGTCGCCTGGACCACCACGCCCAAGGACGACCCCGTCGCCGACTGGGAGAACCAGGAGCGCGGCATGATGCGCTCCCAGTACGACCGGGTCCGCATAGAGAAGGTGGACTACCGCGGCTGGAACACGGCCGACTGGGAGTTCACATACGTCGACGGGGGTACGAAGTACCGGACGATCGACCGCGGGTTCGTCGTGAACGACAGCCAGGGCTACGCGCTGATGTACACGGCGCCGGCCGCGAAGTGGGACGGCGAGCTGCGCCGAAGCACCTGGCAGACACTGGCGAAGAGCTTCGAACCGAAGGCGTGACGGAGGCGTCCGGCGCGTTTGGGGCGTGAGATCTCCCGTCCCTGTGTGCAGGTTGCCTCCGGCACGTATCGTGAGTGCTTGCGAACCGTACGCATCCGGAACGGGACGCCAGACGAACGGAATTGACCAGCCGGGCGGCCGGGGGAGGCAACGTGGAGGACTACGCGGGCCGGGTGCTCGCCGACCGCTACCGCCTGCCGCTGCCCCCGTCCGACGAGTACGAACTCACCGAGACCAGGGCCTTCGACACCTACAGCGGGCAGGAAGTCCTGGTCAGGCAGGTGCCGTTGCCCGAGGTCGTCGAGGCGGAGGTGCTCGACGCAGAGGGGCTGCCGGACGGGTTCACGGCCAGGGACCGCGGGGCACGGCGGACGCCGGCGCCCCGTGCGGGGACCAGGCGGCCGACCGATCCCGCGGTCCGGCGGGCGGTGGAGGCCGCGCAGGCGGCGGCGCGGATCCCCGACCATCCCCGGCTCGACCAGGTCTTCGACGTCTTCGCCGAGGGCGGTTCGCTGTGGATCGTCAGCGAGTGGGTGGCGTCCCGGCCGCTGGCGGCGCTGCTGGCCGAACAGCCGCTGACGCCGTACCGGGCGGCCGAGGTCGCGTCCGATGTGCTGACAGCGCTCCGGGTGCTGCACGCGCACGGGTGGGTGCACCGGAACATCACCGCTCGCACGGTGCTCGTCTGCGACGACGGACGGGTCATGCTGACCGGCCTCGCGGTCGGGGCGGCCGAGGAGGCGCTGTGCGGGTACGACCCGGTGCCGGAGTGGATGTACGGCGCCGACGAGGGCGGTGGCGCCGCTGACCCGGGCGGTCGCCCGGGTTCCGGTGGGGGTTCCGCAGCGAGCGGAGCGACGGGCGCGGCCGGTGGGGCCGGTGCGGCCATCGGGCCGGGTACGACTTTTGGGCCCGGTGGGGCCATTGCGGCTCGTGGGGCCGTAGCACCCGGTGGGACCGGTGGGACCGGTGGGATCGGTGGGACCGGTGGGTCCCGTGGAGCCGGGGTGCCGGGTGGTGTCGGCGGGGGCGATCCCGAGGCCGCGCGGCGCGCCGCCATCGAGGCGAGGGCGGCGCGAGGGCTGCCGCTGCCGGGAGGCAGCGGCGTGCACACACCCGGCGGATCGGCCGTCCCGGCCCGCAGGGCGCAGGAGACGGGAGGGGACATCCGGGCCCAGCGGGCCGGGGCGATCGCCGCGTACCGGGCGGGGGCGCGCGCGGCGGCCCGGGTCCAGGAAGCGCAGCAGAGCGGGCGCGCGGCGCTGCCGGAAGCACGTTCGGGGTCCGAGGGCGCCGGGGCGCAGTCGCCGTACACCTCGGGTCAGGCCGAGCAGCAGACCGGACGGCCGGCGTTGCCGGGCGCCCGTCCCGCCTCCGAAGGCGGTGCGGAGCAGCCGTACGCCCCCGGTGCCGGCCGGCTCCACACGCCCGACGGCGCGCCGCCGGGACAGATCGCCGACCCCTACGGTGTACGCGGCACGCCCTGGCCGGGCGGCGCGGCGAGCACCGACCGGTACGGGCAGGGCGCGCTCCACGGCGACGGCCTCGCCCGGCAAGGGGCGCCCGCGCCCGGCCACGGGACCGCGGTGCCGACGGACCGTACGGCTCTGCCGTCCGGTGGGACCGACCCGGTGCCGGCGCCCAGCAGTTGGGACGACCTCGTCGCCGGGACGCCGGTGGCGCGGCGCGGGCCGACCACCGCGCTGGCCGCCGAGCGGGCCCGGCAGGCGCGGATGGCCGTGGTCGGGCCGGTGACCGAGCGGTGGGCGCCCGAGCAGGCCGGACCGGTGCACGAGAACTGGCGGTTGGCGCCCCCCATCGGGCCCTCGACCGACCTGTGGGCGCTGGGCGCGCTGCTGTTCCGGGCCGTGCAGGGACACGCGCCGTACCCGGAGGAGTCCACCGCCGAGCTGGTGCAGATGGTGTGCGCCGAGCCGCCGGCGTTCGCGGAGGAGTGCGGACCGCTCAGGCCGGTCGTGGAGTCGCTGCTGCGCCAGGACCCCACCGAGCGCCTCGACTTCGAGGAACTGCGCGGCTGGCTGCGCTCACTGGTGCGTTCCGCGCCCGAGCCGGAGGCAGGGGTGCACGTCGTCGCCGCGCCGCCGGCCGACGCGAGCCGGCTGCCGATCGTGCGGCGCAAGGGCGAACTGGTGCGCCGGCGGCGTGCCGGTCTGCCCGCGGCGCACGGGCGGCACAAGCGGGACCGGCACAAGCAGAAGACCGGTTCGCCGCGCAGCCTGGGCCGCACCCTGCTCGTGCTGGTGCTGCTCGCGATGGCCGGGGCGATAGCGTACGCCGTGCTGTTCATGCCCAAGGCCGGTGAGGGCGGCGGAGGTGCGGGCGGCCCGGAGCGGACCGGGGCGGCGGGCCAGGTCGGTAATGCGCCCGAAAGGACGCCGGAGGCGAGCAGTGAGCCGCGGCCCGATCAGAACGCGTCCGGCGAACCGGCCGAGTCCGCCGGTTCGACGGAGGCACAGACCGACGCCCCTCAGGTCGCCGACGGTTTCGAGCTGCGAACGGATCCGGAGGGCTTCCGTGTCGCCGTCGCCGAGGGCTGGCAGCGCACCCCGGAGAAGGGCAACGGCCGGGTCGTCTACGGCAAGGGCGACTTCGAACTGATCGTCGTGCCGGGCCGGGACGGCGCGGACGAGTACGGCGGCGACCCCATGACGTACCAGCGGGAGCGGGAACCGGAGTTGCTGCCGTACCGCGAGTCGAGCTGGGCCACCTCCACCGGTCTGAAGACCATCGAGGTGGGCGGACGGACCATGGCCGAGGGGCAGTTCACCTGGACCGGCGAGGGCGGCGGCGAACTGTTCGTACGCAACCTGGCGATGCTCGTCGACGGCCGTTACCACGTGGTGCAGTTGCGGGGTCCGGAGTCCGAACGGGACGAGGTGACACGGCTCTACGAGCAGGCCGCGGCCACGTACCGGGCCACCGGCTGAGCGGTGCGTGTCGGCCGCGCGTCGGCGCCGGGTCGCCCCGCGGTTCCCTCCGGTTCCCGAAAGCGACAACCATCACAGTGCCGTCTCCGTGGGGCCCCGTTGTTCCCCGTTCGGGGCCCGGTCCCTAGGCTGAGCCCGTCAAGAACATTGCGGGGAAACGTGAATCAGATGCAGGGCCTGCTCCTCGGGGGCCGCTACCGGCTCACCGACGCCATCGGCAGCGGCGGTATGGGACGCGTGTGGCGCGCGCACGACGAGGTGCTGCATCGGGCCGTCGCCATCAAGGAGTTGACCGCCGCACTCTACGTCTCCGAGAGCGACCAGGCGGTGCTGCTGGCCCGTACCCGGGCCGAGGCGCGCGCGGCGGCGCGGATCAACCACTCCGCCGTCGTCACCGTCCACGACGTGCTCGAACACGACGGCCGGCCGTGGATCGTGATGGAACTCGTCGAGGGCCGTTCGCTCGCCGACGCGGTGAAGGACGCGGGCCGTGTCGAACCGGCCGAGGCGGCCCGGATCGGCCTGTGGGTGCTGCGTGCCCTGCGCGCGGCGCACACCGCCGGCGTCCTGCACCGCGACGTCAAACCCGGCAATGTCCTGCTCGGCCACGACGGGCGCGTCCTGCTCACCGACTTCGGTATAGCCCAGATCGAGGGGGACAGCACGATCACCCGCACGGGCGAGGTGGTCGGCTCGGTCGACTACCTGGCGCCCGAGCGGATCCGGGGGCACGACCCGGGGCCCGCCGCCGACCTGTGGGCGCTGGGGGCGACGCTGTACACGGCGGTCGAGGGCACCTCGCCGTTCCGCCGCACCTCGCCGCTCTCCACGATGCAGGCCGTGGTGGAGGAGCATCCCGCCGAACCGCGCAACGCCGGCCCGCTCGGACCCGTCATCACCGCGCTGCTGCGCAAGGATCCGGCGTCGCGCCCCGACTTCGCCGAGGCCGAACGCCTGCTCGGTGAGGCGGCCGAAGGAAGACAGCCCCGGGTGACGCAGGTGACGCAGGTGACCCAGGTGCACGGGCCGGCGGTCCGGCAGGCGGACACCCGGCCCGTGAGCCAGGACACCCCGGTCCGGCCGACCCCGACCGCGCCCACCGCGGCACCCGTTCCGGCCAAACGGCGTCGACTGCGCACCCTGGCCCTGGTGGTCGCCCTCGCGGCGGTCGTCGGCGGGGCCGCCGCGGTGGGGATCCAGCAGTGGGACGACGGCCGCGCCCGGAACGACGTCTCCCTCACCCCGAGCCCGACGCCGACGAGCGAGCCCCCCGGCCCGAGCCCGCAGTCCGGCCCGGAGAGCTGGGTGCCGGTCGACGACCCGGCGGGCTTCGGGCTCTCCGTGCCCAGCGGCGACTGGGAGCGCAAGGTCTACAGCGTCAGCGGCGACCTCACCCAGATCGACTACACGCCCGACAAGGGCATCCACTTGCTGCGCATCGCCGTCGACAAGTCCCCCGACTTCGCCGAGCCCTACGAGCACCAGCGCGACCTGGAGCAGCAGCTTCAGCGGCTCGTCGACTACGAGCGCGTGACCCTGGAGAAGAACATCTACCGGGACCGCGAGGGCGCGCTGTGGGAGTACACCTGGACGGCACTGGAGAGAGACCCCGGCATCCACGCGGGCCCGCGGCGGGCGATCGAGGAGATGTACGTCGCCCGGGACGGCGTCGAGTACGCCCTCTACATGTCCGGTCCCGCGGAGGACTGGGAGACGACCCGGGAGCAGTTCGACGCGGTGCTGCGGGGCTGGCGGCCCAGCACGGTGTCCTGACCGCCGCGATACCCCGTCCCGCTCACTCAGTGCCGCCCGCCGCGCGCGCCGGCCGGGGGCGGTTGTCGGCCAACCCGGTCCGCACGTCCCGGAAGGGCCGCCTCCGGCGGGGCATGATGGGGCGCATGGTGAGCGAGCGGGAGGGCGGGCGGATCATCGCGGGCCGTTACCGGCTCGAGGAGACACTCGGCCGCGGCGGTATGGGTGTCGTGTGGGGCGCCACCGACGAACTGCTGGGCCGCCGGGTCGCCGTCAAGGAGATCGCCCAGGACGACTCCGGGACGGCCGCCGAGATCCGGGCCCGTCGCGCGGGCACCCTGCGCGAGGCGCAGGCGCTGGCCCAACTGCGCCATCCGCATGTCATCGTCGTCCATGACGTCGTCGAGGACGACGAACGCCCCTGCATCGTCATGGAGTTGATCGACGGCGGTTCCCTGGCCGACCGGATCGCCGGGCGGGGCCCGGTCGACGCGCACGAGGCGGCCCGGATCGGTATCGCCCTGCTCGGCGCCCTGCGCGCCGCCCACGCGGCGGGGGTACTGCACCGCGATCTCAAACCGGCGAACGTCCTCATCGAGTCCGGCACCGGCCGGGTCGTCCTCACCGATTTCGGCGTCGCCCAGGTCGAGGGCGCCACGACCCTCACCGAGTCCGGCTCCTTCGTCGGCTCGCCGGAGTACACCGCGCCCGAGCGGATCGCGGGTTCCGGCACCGGCCCCGCCTCCGACCTGTGGTCGCTCGGCGCGCTGCTGTGCACCGCGGTCGGCGGGACGTCGCCCTTCCACCGCGACTCGCTGGGCGGCGTCGTGCACGCCGTCCTGTCCGACGAGGTACGGCCGCCCCCGCAGGCGGGCCCGCTCCTGCCCGTCGTACGAGGGCTGCTGGAGCGCGATCCGCAGCGACGGCTGGACGCGGGGCAGGCGGAGCGGATGCTGCGCGCCTACCTGGAGACCGGACGCACACCACCGGCACCGTCCCGCGCCCGACGCACCCCCCGCGACCGGCTGGTGACGGCGCTGCTGGTGGCGGCGATGGCGGCGGCCGGGGTGTCCGCGGTGGCGCTGCTGATCAGCGGGAGCGGGGACGACGGGAGCGGGCCGCCGCGGAGCCCGTCGCCGACGACGTCCGTGAGCACATCGGGGCCACCGTCCCCTCCGCTCGGCCCGCAGCACACCTGACATGCCATTATAAATGGTAAATAAGCGGCGACCTGAGTCACGGGTCTGTGACCGGCGGGCCATCGTGGTGGATGCGCGGGCACTTGCCGCGATATGCATGGACACATGAGTGACAACGGGGGAGCCCACCACGGGTCGGACGAGCCCACCAGTTTCGGTCTGCAACCGCCGAACCCACCGGCGGCCGTACCGCATCCGGACAACCCGTACGCGACTCCCACACGAGTCGTCCCGCAGCATCGGTCCGCGCCCGACGACGGGCCCAGGTCCGCGCCCCCGCCGCCCGCGCAACCGCCGACCCGCGCCGCGCAGGACGCCGGGGCAGGGCGGCTGATCGACGGGCGCTACCGGCTGCTCGCCAAGCTCGGACACGGCGGCATGGGCACGGTCTGGCGCGCCAAGGACGAGACGGTGGACCGCGAGGTCGCGGTCAAGGAGCCGAGGGTCCCGGACCACCTTCCCGACCGCGAACGCGCCAACGCCTACGAGCGGATGCGCCGCGAGGCCCGTGCCGCGGCCCGTCTGGACCACCCCGCGGTGGTCAACGTCCACGATGTCGCCGTCGTGGACGACCGGCCGTGGATCGTGATGGAGCTGGTGCAGGGCCGCTCCCTCGGCGCCGTCCTCCAGGAGGGCACCCTGTCGGCCCGCGAGGCGGCCAAGGTCGGCCTGGAGGTGCTCGGCGCGCTGGAGGCGGCGCACGCCGCCGGCATCCTGCACCGCGACGTCAAGCCGGACAATGTGCTCCTCGGCCGCCACGACCGCGTCGTCCTCACCGACTTCGGTATCGCGCAGATCGAGGGCGAGACCAATCTGACCGACACCGGCGGCTTCGTCGGCTCGCCCGAGTACATCGCGCCGGAGCGGGTCCTCGGCCAGCGCCCGGGACCGGCTTCGGACCTCTGGTCGCTGGGCGTGGTGCTGTACGCGGCCACCGAGGGCGTCTCGCCCTTCCGCCGCAGCAACACCCCGGCCACCCTCCAGTCCGTCCTCAATGCCACGCCCGCACCGCCCGCTTCGGCCTCCGGCCCGCTCGCCGACGCCATCAACGGCCTGCTCCAGAAGGACCCGGCGCACCGCCCGAACGCCGCCCGGGTCCGCGCGCTGCTGGAGGCGGCCGCCCATCCGCCCGAGCCGGTGCCGACGCAGGTGGTAACGGTCACTGCGAGCGACGGCGGGCAGGGTGGCGGCATCCGGATCGGCCGCAAGGCGCTGTTCCGCCTCGGCGCGGTGGCCGGTGCGGTGGTCGCGGCCGCGGCGGTGACGGCGTACCTGGTGATCGCCGACCCGTTCGCGGGCCCGCTGCCCGACGACTGGGCGACGCACGGGGAGAAGGACGTCGCCGCGACCCTGGCGGTGCCCGAGGGCTACACGGCGAGCAGGCCCGACCGGGAGACGGACGACGGCCACTGGGTCACGTACTCCGACGCGAGCGGAAGCATCTGGGTCGGGCTGAGTCTGGAGAAGAAGTCCGAGGACACCGGCGGTGAGATCGGGGACTCCGCGGACGCCGAGATGCACGAGGACAACGGCCGCTTCAAGGAGTCCGGCGCGTACAACCTTGACATGCCCGCGGACCCGAAGTCGACGGTCACCGACGCGAACGCCACGTTCCAGGGCCGGGAGGCCGCCAGGAACACGATCGCGTACGTCACGAACGACACGCAGAACCCGCGGCCCCGCGAGGTGCAGATCTTCTACTACAAGACCTCCACCGGGGACATGTACAAGCTCACCGTCAGCTATCCCGGCGAGGGCGACTTCACCGATCGGGGCCGCGAGGTGGCGCGGACGGCGATCGCGAACCTGGACGTCGACAAGCTCTGACGCCCGTCGACAAGAGGGCCCGCCGCGCGGTAGGCATGGGACATGAGTGACGGCGGTGAACTCCTGCGCGAGGGACGGCTGATCGGTGGGCGCTACCGGCTGGTCGAGCGTGCCGGAGCCGCCGGGACGGGCACCGTGTGGCGCGCCCGGGACGAACTCGCCGGACGGGACGTCGCCGTCAAACAGCCCCGGCTGCCGGGCGACCCGGGGGACGAGACCCGTCGCAGGGCCGCGCACCGGCTGTACCGCGAGGCCCGCGCCGCCGCCCGCGTCGACCACCCCTCCGCCGTCTCCATCCACGACGTCGTCGAGGAGGACGGAGTCCCCTGGATCGTCATGGAACTGATCCGGGGCGAGTCCCTCCACGAGGTCCTCGGGCGCGGGCCGGTCCCGGCCGCCGAGTCCGCCCGGATCGGGCTCGCCGTCCTCGGTGCCTTGCGCGCCGCGCACTCCGTCGGCATCGTGCACCGCGACGTCAAGCCCGCCAATGTGCTGCTCGGGCCGCACGGCAGGGTCGTCCTGACCGACTTCGGCATCGCTCAGGCGCAGGGCGACGAATCCATCGCCCCGAGCGGGGAGTTCGTCGGTTCGCTGGAGTTCGTCGCGCCCGAGCGGATGTCAGGACCGGGGGCCGGACCGGCCTCGGACCTGTGGTCGCTCGGCGTCCTGCTGTACGCCGCCGTCGAGGGCCGGTCCCCGTTCCGGCGTACGACCGCGGAGCCGACGCCGGCCGCGCTCCTCGCCGCCGATCCGCCCGAGCCGGAGAAGGCCGGCATGCTCGGGCCGCTGATCGTACGGATGCTCGCGAAGGACCCGGAGCGGCGTCCGGAGCCGTCGGAGGTCGCGGCGGGGTTGCGTGCCGCGGCCGAGGGGTGCCAGTCGGACGCCCTGCCGGAGCCCGAGCCGAAGTCCCTGCCGGATTCCGAGCCGAAGTCCCCGCCGGAGCGCGAGCCGAAGTCCCAGCCGGAATCCGGGCGTGCCCCGGAGCCGGAATCCGGGAGTGACCCCCAGCCGGAACCCGGGCGGGCCTACAAACCTGAACCCGGCCAAGAACCCGAACCGAAACCCGGCGGCGCACCCGGTGGCCAGGAATCCGTCCCGGAGGCGGGGCAACGACCCGACGCGGAGCCCGAGTCCGGGCCACGACCCGACGCCGAGCGAGGGTCCGGGCCACGACCCGAGCCCGAGTCCGGGCCACGACCCGAGCCCGAGCCCCAGCCCGGTCCACGCCCCCGCGTTCGCGTACCGATACGTCCCGCCCCCGCCGCTCTCCTCGCCGCCCTCCTCGTGGGCGGCATCTGGCTCGGCACCTCCTCCTTCGTCGGCGCCCGGGGCGACGACACCGCAGGGCACGGCGGCAGCCGCGGCGCGGACCGCGGCGTGCCGAGCGCGGGTGCCGCGCCGGCGCCCTGGACCGCTCACCCCGAGCCGGACATGGGCGCCGTCCTGTCCCTGCCCGAGCCGTACGCGGAGACCGTCCGGCAGGGCACTGCGGCCGACCAGCCCCGGATCGTGGTCTACGGCAACGGGGCCGACGTCGAGGTACGGCTGACCCAGTGGGACGCCGCGCCCCGCTCGCCGCTCTCCCGGGCGTACGAGATCCACTCCGGCTGGGAGCGGAGGGACACACGCACGCGGTACACGCGGACCACGCTGGACGGCCAGGAGGCGGTGCTCGCCGACACCACCCACCACAGGGACGCCGGGCCGGTCCGGGTCATGCAGCTGATCGTCAGGACCGGCGACGGGCGCATGTACGAGTTGCGCGTGGACATGCCCAAGGGCACGCCCGCGGAGCGCACAGGCACCGCCGTGTTCCGGGGCGCCCGCGACCGGCTCAAGATCGGCGAGAACTGACGTACGGCCGGGTCGCCCGCCTCGACGCCCTGATCAGCGCATTTGTTGCCAGTGATCACTGGCGGCGTGTGAGCACTCCGTGAATCCCCATTACCGACGGGTACACAAAGGCTCCCCCCGGGCATACTCTGCGCCTCATGACGGACGCGCAGGCCCCGGTGAAGACCGGCACGAATCCCCTCGCCCCCGCCCCCGAGGGCGCCCGCACCGCCGTGGACGTGGTCACCCCCGAGCTGGTCGCCCAGCTCACCAGGGGAGTGGTCGGCTCCGGCCGCACCGCCAACCACACGCCCCTCACCGGCGAGAAGCTGGCGGATCTGCCCGAGTCCACGCCCGAGGACGTACAGAAGGCCTTCGAGGCGGCCCGCGCCGCGCAGGCCGTCTGGGCGCAGCGGCCGGTGCGGCAGCGCGCCGCCGTACTGCTGCGCTTCCACGACCTGGTGCTGGAACGGCAGGCCGAGGTCCTCGACCTCATCCAGCTGGAGACCGGCAAGGCGCGGCTGCACGCGCACGAGGAGGTGCAGGCCGTCGCGGTGGCCGCCCGCCACTACGGCCGCAAGGCGCCCGCCTACCTCCGCCCCAAGCGGCACGCCGGGGCCATGCCGACCCTCACACGCGTCACCGAACTGCGCCACCCGCGCGGTGTGGTCGGCCAGATCGCTCCCTGGAACTACCCGCTGGAGCTGTCGGTGGGCGACGCGCTCCCCGCCTTCGTCGCGGGCAACGCGGTCGTCATGAAGCCGGACACCGAGACCTGCCTGACCGCGCTGTGGGCCCGTGACCTGCTGATCGAGGCGGGGCTGCCCGCCGAGGTCTTCCAAGTCGTCCTCGGTGAGGGCCCCGTGGTGGGCCCCGAGGTCGTCAAGCACGCCGACTACGTCTCCTTCACCGGTTCCACCCGCACCGGCCGTGAGGTCGCCCAGGGCGCCGCCGCCCGGCTGGTCGGCGTATCCCTCGAACTGGGCGGCAAGAACGCCATGCTGGTGCTGGAGGACGCCGACATCGACAAGGCGGCGGCGGGAGCGGTGCGCGCCTGCTTCTCCTCCGCGGGCCAGCTGTGCATCTCCATCGAGCGGCTGTACGTCCACGAGTCGGTCGCCGACGCCTTCCTGGAGCGCTTCGCCGCCCGCACCAAGGGCATGCGGCTCGGCCGGTCCCTGGCCTACGGAGCCGACATGGGCTCGCTGGTCGGCGAGCGCCAGCTCCGGACGGTCACACGGCACGTCGAGGAAGCGGTGGCCAAGGGCGCGAAGCTGGTGGCCGGCGGGGTGGCCCGCCCGGACATCGGCCCGTACTTCTACGAGCCCACCATCCTCGACGGCGTCGAAGCGCCCATGGCCGTGTGCACGGAGGAGACCTTCGGCCCGGTCGTGTCGGTCTACCGGTTCCGCACCGACGACGAGGCGGTCGAGCACGCCAACGCCACCCCGTACGGCCTGAACTCCTCGGTGTGGACGAAGGACGGCCGTCGCGGCCGAGCGGTGGCGGCCCGGCTGCGCACCGGCACGGTCAACGTCAACGAGGGCTACGCGCCCGCCTACGGCAGCGTCCAGTCGCCGATGGGCGGCATGAAGGACTCCGGCCTCGGCCGCCGGCACGGCTCCGAGGGCATCCTCAAGTACACGGAGGCCCAGACGGTGGCGCAGCAGCGGCTGCTGCCGATGGCCCCGTCGCTCGGCATGGACGACGAGAAGTACGCGCAGTTCATGAGCCGCAGCCTGCGGGTCATGAAGGCGTTCCGGTTCCGCTAGGGCCCGTCGTCAGATCCCCGCCCGCCCCGCGACGCCGCCGTCCGGCAACGACAGCGATGTGACGACAGGCCCCGGCCGCCTCTCGGGGGCGGGGACCGCGCGAGACAGCACACACGGCCGCACGCAGAACTCGACGAGGAGACACCCGTGCCCCAGGACACCCACGACTACGACGTCATCGTCGTCGGATCGGGCTTCGGCGGCTCGGTGACCGCCCTGCGCCTGACGGAGAAGGGCTACCGCGTAGGCGTCCTGGAAGCCGGCCGCCGCTTCACCCGGGACTCGCTGCCCAAGAACTCCTGGGACCTGAAGAACTACCTCTGGGCGCCGAAGCTCGGCATGTACGGAATCCAGCGCATCCACCTGCTGGGCAACGTCATGGTCCTGGCCGGAGCGGGCGTCGGCGGCGGCTCCCTCAACTACGCCAACACCCTGTACGTCCCGCCGAAGCCGTTCTTCGACGACCCGCAGTGGCGGGACATCACCGACTGGCAGGAGGAGTTGGCGCCGTACTACGACCAGGCGCGGCGCATGCTCGGCGTGCGGCTGAACCCGACGATGACGCCGTCCGACGTCCATCTGAAGGCGGCCGCGCAGCGGATGGGTGTCGGCGACACCTTCCATCTCGCGCCGGTCGGGGTGTTCTTCGGCGACGGCGAGGACGCCGACGGCGCGGCGCGCGGGAAACCCGGCGAGGACGTGCCGGACCCGTACTTCGGCGGTGCCGGCCCCGCCCGCAGGGCGTGCGCCGAATGCGGCGAGTGCATGACGGGCTGCCGGCACGGGGCCAAGAACACGCTGAACGAGAACTATCTGTACCTCGCCGAGAAGGCGGGCGCGGCCGTGCACCCGATGACGACCGTCGTGTCGGTGACCGACGACGCGCGCGGCGGCTACGCCGTCGCCACCCTGCCCACCGACAACCGCAAGGACGCCGGCCGGACCTACCGGGCCCGGTGGGTCGTGCTGGCGGCAGGCACCTACGGCACCCAGACGCTGCTGCACCGGATGAAGTCGCGCGGCATGCTCCCGCGTCTGTCCGACCGGCTCGGTGAGCTGACCCGCACCAACTCCGAGGCCCTGGTGGGCGCGCAGACCACCGACCGGCGCTACCGGAAGGCCACCGGCGAGCGGAAGGCCGACTTCACACGCGGCGTGGCCATCACGTCGTCCGTCCACCCCGACGAGAACACCCATATCGAGCCGGTGCGTTACGGCAAGGGCTCCAACTCGATGGGCGGCCTGTCGATCCTCCAGGTGCCCTACGCGCGGGGTTCGTCCCGGGTTCTGGGGTGGCTGCGCAACGCCGCCCGGCACCCCGTGCTGGTCCTGCGCTCCCTGTCCAACCGGCGCTGGTCGGAGCGTACGATCATCGGTCTGGTGATGCAGTCGCTGGACAACTCCCTGACGACGTATCTGAAGCCGGGCGGCATGGGCAAGGGTCTGCTGACCGCCCGCCAGGGCCACGGCGCGCCCAACCCCAAGCAGATCGAGGCCGCCTCCCTGAGCGCGTCGGCGATCGCCGCGGAGATCAACGGCTTCCCCGGCAGCAACGTCGGCGAGCTGATGGGCACGCCGCTGACCGCGCACTTCCTCGGCGGCTGCCCGATCGGCGACTCCGGGGAGACCGGCGTCATCGACCCGTACCACCGTCTGTACGGACACCCCGGCATCTCCGTCGTCGACGGCGCCGCGGTGTCCGCGAACCTCGGGGTGAACCCGTCCCTGACGATCACCGCGCAGGCCGAGCGCGCCATGTCGTACTGGCCGAACAAGGACGAGGCCGACCCGCGTCCGGCGCAGGGGGCGGCCTACGAGCGCCTGAAGCCGGTCGAGCCCCGCAGTCCGGCCGTGCCCGCGGAGGCGTTCGGCGCGCTGCGGCTGCCGTTCCTCGGGATGCCGTCGGTGCCGCCCAAGAAGTAGCGGGCAGGAAAGCGGTGCCGCCCAAGAAAGAGCGGGACAGGAAAAGCGGGAAAAGAAAAAGGGACCTGTGCCCCCCTCCGAGCCCAGGTCCCTCTCTCTGCTCTGCGGCACGCCTCACTGACGTGCGTCGGGCGCGTTATGCCTGCGCGCCGGCCCTGTTGCGCCGCACGACGTACACCGCGCCCGCACCGGCGACGACGGCGACACCGCCGACCAGGCCGATCATGGGCAGCGCGGAGCCGGCACCGGTCTCGGCGAGGCTGCCGGTGGCGCTGACCGAGTTCACGTCGTCCAGTTCGCCCATTCCGCCCTGCGGCTCGGCGTCGTCCGGGTCACCGGCGTCCGAGCCCGCGGCCAGGATGTCGAAGAAGTAGATCCAGCCGTTGGGGTCGTCGGCCATCCAGCAGCCGTCGGCGTCCGAGTACTGCGCGAAGCCGCCGGTCAGACCGATGGCGTCGGGCACCTTGCCGCTGACGCTCAGCCGCAGCCGGAACGAGGTCGACTCGCCCGCGCCGAGCGAGAACGCGGTCAACGTCGCGCCCTCGCCGGCCGCGTCCGCGAGCGTGCGCCAGGTGCCGGTGGCCTTGTCGAAGACCTGGACGCGGATCTCGCCCGAGTAGTCCTGCTCGTTCCAGCCGACCGCGGCGACGCCGATCAGCGGCTTGATGTTCTTGATCTCCTCGTCGCCGCGGTTGGCGATGTCGAAGGAGAAGCCGGTCCAGCCGCTGCCGGCCACGATCGTCTCGGGCAGCCCGGACAGACCGCTGGTCAGGTCCTCGCTGAGGCCGACCTCGTCCTCGGCGTCCTCGCAGAGGTCGGGCTCCTCCTCCGGGGCGGAGGTGCTCGGGCTCGGCGAGGCGGTGGTGGAGGCCGAACCCGACGGGGTGGCCGTCGCCGTGGCCGACTGCGACTCGGTCGGCGCCGCCGTCGTGGACTGGGACGCGGAGTCGCTCGGGGTCGCGGTGGCGGTCTCGGAGGCCGACTCGGTCGCGGTGGCGGTCTCCGACGGCGCGGTGGTGGCCGTCTCGGAGGCCGACTCCGTCGCGGTCACGATCGGGGACGCGGTGTCCGTGTCGTCGGTGGCGTGGGCGGCCGGGGCGGCGAGGAGCGCCATCGGGGCCAGGGCAGCCGTCGCGGCCGCTGATGCCAGAGCACGGCGAAGCTTCATGAAGACCTCAAGAAGTCCGGTGTGCTGCGGTGCGGCAGCACGCGTGGGCGGTGGGCCCCGCGTGTGGGGCGCGGTGGTAACCCTTGATTCAGCAGGTTTGATCGGCGAAGCCTGTGAATGGTTGTCCGGCACTTCACGAGATTTTTATGTGACCTCAGTCACTCGTTCGCACGGATGTCCGCGCATGCGAAGGGCCCCGCGGGGCGGAGCCGCGGGGCCCTTCTTTCGTCAGCACCGGCGTCAGGGCAGCGCCGGTGCCTGGGGGCGACGCCGGGGGGTTGCGCCGCTGGTCTCGACTTGCGGCGGTGTGCCGGTGCACGGCAACGCCGCTCACTGCGACGGGACGTGGGGCCTGTTCACGCATCGCGCCGGACCGCCGTGGCCTTCGCGGCCATGGGGTCCTGCCTTGGACATTTCCCGCCGGTCGGCCCCGAGCGTCCCCGGAGCCGACCGTTCTCTTGGGTGACCGGGCTGCTGTCCCCTGCCGTCCGGTCACTTCCCTGGAGCGAGGTCCCACGACGCACGGCACGATCCGTACGTCTCATCGCTCCAGCGAGCCACGCGTGGTTCTTTCGGGCCCGCCCCTGGCTGGCACGGACACCCGGACCAACGAAGGCTCGCGCATGACGGTCACGCGCCGTACGGGTGAGGGGTCATGCGCACGTACGTACACGGAACGCCGATTCAGCCCCCGATGCGCCCGCGGCACAGTTCCAGCAGGGTCATCGCGAGCGCGGTGCCCGGCTTGCCCAGCGCCTCGCGGTAGTGGCCGAGGATCTCCATCTCCCGGGACAGGTTGACCCGGCGCCCGCCGGAGGTGATCCGGGCCTCCTGGATCACGGCCGAGACGGCCATCCGTTCCTGGATCAGGCCGATGATCCGGTCGTCGAGCGCGTCGATGCGCTCACGCGCGCCGGTGATCACGTCGACGGCCTCGGGCGTGTGCGCTCCGGTCTTCTCCGCTGCGGTCGCGGTCATGTCGGGGGCTCCTCACTGGACGGTGGTGGGGCCGCCCCGGAGCGACAGGATCCGGAGAAAAACCAGGCGCCCCGGACCTTGTCGGCCCGGGGCGCCTGGGAAGTCGCTTGTCAGTGGTTCAAGCGTCACGACCATGGCAGCCGGCGGGCCGGGTGCCATAGGTAAAGACGAAGGTCGAGCGCATGAACATGTGGTCAGTATGCCGTGACCGGAGGTGACGGTCCACACCGGGTTGCATCGTGAGACGGGAGCCGGGCGCGGCAGCCCCGTTAGAATCGGTCCCACAGCCCCTTCACAAGCCGCCGGAAGGCAACCCGTGTCATCAGCGACCCCCGCCGCCCCCGACACCGTTCTGGTCGTCGACTTCGGTGCGCAGTACGCCCAGCTCATCGCCCGACGCGTCCGCGAGGCCCGGGTCTACAGCGAGATCGTGCCGAGCACGATGCCGGTCGAGGAGATGCTCGCCAAGAACCCGGCGGCGATCATCCTCTCCGGCGGCCCCTCGTCCGTCTACGAGGCGGGCGCGCCGCGCCTGGGCAGCGCGATCTTCGAGTCCGGCGTCCCCGTCTTCGGCATGTGCTACGGCTTCCAGCTGATGGCCCAGGTCCTCGGCGGCACCGTCGACAACACCGGTGCCCGCGAGTACGGCCGGACCGGCCTGCACGTCGCCAAGTCCTCCTCCACCCTCTTCGAGGGCACCCCGGCCGAGCAGGCCGTGTGGATGTCGCACGGCGACGCCTGCTCCGCCGCCCCCGAGGGCTTCACCGTCACGGCGTCCACCGACGTCGTCCCGGTCGCCGCCTTCGAGAACGACGAGAAGAAGCTGTACGGCGTCCAGTACCACCCCGAGGTCATGCACTCCACGCACGGCCAGCAGGTCCTGGAGCACTTCCTCTACCGCGGCGCGGGCCTGACCCCGTCCTGGACGACCGGCAACGTCATCGACGAGCAGGTCCAGGCGATCCGCGAGCAGGTCGGCGACAAGCGCGCCATCTGCGGCCTGTCCGGCGGCGTGGACTCCGCCGTCGCCGCCGCCCTCGTCCAGAAGGCCATCGGCTCCCAGCTGACCTGCGTGTACGTCGACCACGGCCTGATGCGCAAGGGTGAGACCGAGCAGGTCGAGAAGGACTTCGTCGCCGCGACCGGCGTCCAGCTGAAGGTGGTCGACGCCGAGGAGCGGTTCCTCGAGGCGCTCGCCGGGGTCAGCGACCCCGAGGAGAAGCGGAAGATCATCGGCCGGGAGTTCATCCGGGTCTTCGAGCAGGCGCAGGCCGAGATCGTCGCCGACGAGGGCCCCGCCGTCGAGTTCCTCGTCCAGGGCACCCTGTACCCCGACGTGGTCGAGTCCGGCGGCGGCACCGGCACCGCCAACATCAAGTCCCACCACAACGTCGGCGGCCTCCCCGAGGACCTGGAGTTCCAGCTCGTCGAGCCGCTGCGCAAGCTGTTCAAGGACGAGGTCCGGATGGTCGGCCAGGAGCTCGGCCTGCCGGAGGAGATCGTCCAGCGCCAGCCGTTCCCAGGCCCCGGCCTGGGCATCCGTATCGTCGGCGAGGTCACCAAGGAGCGCCTGGACCTGCTGCGCGAGGCCGACGCCATCGCCCGTGAGGAGCTGACGGTGGCCGGCCTCGACCGGGACATCTGGCAGTGCCCCGTGGTGCTGCTCGCGGACGTCCGCAGCGTCGGCGTCCAGGGCGACGGCCGCACCTACGGCCACCCGATCGTGCTGCGCCCGGTCTCCTCCGAGGACGCCATGACGGCCGACTGGTCCCGACTGCCGTACGACGTCCTCGCGAGGATCTCGACCCGGATCACCAACGAGGTGCGCGACGTCAACCGGGTCGTCCTCGACGTGACCTCGAAGCCGCCGGGGACCATCGAGTGGGAGTAGGCCGGTAGGCCCCCGCCGCGGGGTCAGGTCCGTTTGAGAGTGCGCACCGGCTCTCCGGGCTTCCAGACCTGGACGACCAGATACGTCTCGTCCTCGACGCCGGTCCTCACGACCTCCGTCAACTCGGTGCGGAAGAGGTGGAACGGCTCCGGCGGTTCCACCTCTTCGCCGTAGGCGCGCTTGGTCCGCGGATCGTCGACCTCGACGGCCCGCCCGGCGATCCGGACGTCACCGCCGCCCATCGCCGTACCCTCACCGGGGTTCGCCATCAGGGCGAAGCGCGGGTCACGGCGCAGGTCGAGCGCCTTGAGGGAGTCCGGCATCATGCCGAGCCACAGCTCGCCGTCCAGGAACCGCACCTCCAGACCGGTGGTGCGCGGTGAGCCGTCCCTGCGCAGGGTGGCGAGGACGTGGTGGGTGAAGGCGCCGAAACGGTCCTCGACGGTCTTGGCGAAGTCCGGTTCGGCGGCGACGAAAGTTGCCCAGTTTGCTGCCATACGGCGAGTGTGCCGCCGAAACCGGACATCTGCTGTCGTGATTCAGACATGTCGCCGAAGCCCTGTTCTCCTGCGCTGACCGCCGGTAACTTCCGCTCCGTACCGGAACCCAGCGCCGGAGGACCGATGTCCGCGCTCAACCCGCTCCAGCCCCTGCCCACCGACCGGCTCCAGTTCGCGATGCCGCCGATGTACGAGTCGGTCGACGAGGAACGCCGGCACCGCAAGGAACGGCTCGCGGGCGCGCTGCGGATCTTCGGGCGCCTCGGCTTCGAGGACGGTGTCTCCGGGCACATCACCGCACGCGATCCGGAGCACACCGACTGCTTCTGGGTCAATCCGTTCGGGATGCCCTTCAAGCACGTCACCGTGAGCGACCTGGTGCTGGCCAACCAGGACGGGCAGGTGATCGACGGGCGCTACCACGTCAACCAGGCCGCGTTCACCGTGCACGTCCAGGTGCACGCCGCCCGCCCGGACGTGGTCGCCGTCGCCCACTGCCACTCGGTGCACGGCCGCGCCCTGTCCGCCCTCGGCGACCTGCTCGAACCCATCACCCAGGAGAGCTGCGCCTTCTACGAGGACCACGCCCTGTACGACAGCTACACCGGCGTCTCCGTCGACATCGCGGAGGGCCGCAGGATCGCCACCGCCCTCGGCACCCGCAAGGCGCTCGTCCTGCGCAACCACGGACTGCTGACCGTCGGCGACTCGGTGGACGCCGCGGCCTGGTGGTTCCTGTCGATGGAACGCTCCAGCCAGGTGCAGCTCACGGCGAAGGCGGCGGGGCGTCCGGTGCTCATCGACCACAAGTCGGCGGTGGCGACCCGGGAGCAACTCGGCGGCGACCTGGTGGCCTGGATCAACTACCAGCCGCTCTGGCAGGACATCAGCCGCAGCGAGCCGGACCTGCTGTCGTAGCAGGCGCAGCGGGACCTCGGCCGTGGGGCGGGGTACAGAAGTCCCGGAGCACGGCCGCCTTCGTCCGTGCGAACTCCTCGGCCGTGAGCACCCCGTCCCGGTACAGCTCGGCCGGCTCCCGCAGTCTGCGCAGCAGCACGTCGTGGTCGGCGGGCGGCGCCGGCACGGCGGGCGCCGGACGGGGCGGCCGGTCCTCGGGCTCGGCGCCGGTACGGGTGGACGGGCGCGGCGGACGGGCGGTGACGGCGGCGGCGACGAGCGCGGTGAGCAGGTCGCGCCGGGCGCTGCCCCACAGGTCCAGCGCGTACGGATCCTTCTCCGGCGGCAGCTCGGAGTGCGCCGTCTCCCGCGTCACGAAGCGCAGAAAGCCGTCCTCGGAGCCGGAGTCGGGCAGCCACTCGACCCGGACCAGGTCACCGACGGCGATGATCCGCGGGCCGGTCGCGCGCTTGACCCGGTCGGAGATCTCGCTCCAGTCGATCCGCACCTGCGTACCGTCGAAGGACACCGTGCCGTCCGAGGAGCGGACCGAGACCGGTACCGGCGGACCGGGCAGAGGGGTGATCCTGACCGCGCTGCCGTCGAAGGCCCAGGTGCCGTCACGCTGGATGATCCCGGCCGTACGGGAATTCTCGCGGCCGGGTCAACACGGCGGTCGCCCTTTCACCCGCGCTGACCAGACCTGGCGGACGAGCCCGGCGTGGCGTAGGGCACAATGCCCTGTCATCGCACAGGAGTTGTACACCTGGTACGTACGGCTCCGTTCTACGGGGATTCGCGGGAAGGCGGGCGTCGGGCGTGGCGGTGCAGGAGGCGAGACAGGGCGCGGACGCGAGTGCGCGCGCGGGCGTCCACGGTGGCGGCTGCACCTGCGGGGACTGCCCGCACGGAGCCCGCACCGGGCACCGCCGGGCGGTGGCGGAGTTCCTGGTGAAACGCGACGGGTTCGCGGCCGGGCAGGGGCTGCCGGCGGCGGTCGCGCACTCCGCCTCGGCGACCCGCCAGTGGGTCTCCGACGAACTGACCCAGTCCGCGGCGGCGGTCGCCGAACGCGGCCGGGCCGAGGGCGACGCCTGGCTGGCGCTCCTGTGGCGCCGTACGGCCTGCACGGTGTGGGCGCTGGTGGTGCTGTTGCTGCTGGTGCAGGCACTGACCGCGATCGGCGCCGGCTGGACGGCGGCGCGTACCGCCGGACTGCTCGCCGCGCTGGTGGTGGCCGGCACCCTGACGGCGGCCTCCTGGTTCCACCGCACGCGCGGCGGAGTGCTGGCCCCGGTCATCGGTGAGGACAACCGCCTGTCGACCTCCCGCGCCGTGGCCGCGCTGTGGGTGCTGTTCGTCGCCTACGCGGTCCTCGTGCTGGCGGGGCAGCTGGCGGCGGCCTCCGCGCCCGGCGAGCGTGACGAGCTGATCGCCGGACTCGAACTCGCCCGCGGCGCCGGAGTGGTCACCGTCCTCGCCGTGACCTGCGCCATCGCGGTCCTGGTGCGTCGCCTCGTGGGCACGCGCGTGCTCGGGCAACGGCTCCAGAAGGTCCGCGCGGACCGGCCGAGGGCGGCCGACCTGCTGACGGACGATTCGGGGCGCGGCACCTTCGCCGACATCCAGTACGCGGTCATCGGCGCCGTCGCCCTGGTCTTTGCGGCGGTGCGGCTGGCCCGCCGCCCCGACCAACTGCCCGACCTGCCGTGGGGGCTCGCGGCGGTCGTGCTCGTGTCGGCGGCCACCTATGTGGCCGGCAAGTACGCAGAGGGCGGCCGCCCGGTCGTCCTGTCCGTCGTCCGCGCGCGTGAGGCGGGCGACCTCGACGCGCCCATCCGCACCGGCGAGGACATCGAGATCCGCGGCGCGGGCTTCGTGCCCCCGGGCGCCGACGGCGCCGCGCGGCTGTCCCGGATGGTCGTACGCATCGGCACCGTTCATGTGCACGTCCCCCTCGTCCCCGTGGCGGGCGGCTTCAGCAACCCCACCGACGGCCTGCTGACGGTGCCCGTGCCCGTCGACGTGGAGCCCGGACGGGTGGAGGTGCGCGTCGTCACCGCGGCCGGGGTGGAGACGAACGCGTACGTGATCGATGTGACGGAGTAACAGCTGAGCCGCCGTTAGAGCCCCTTGTTCCGCGCCCCATCGGGGCGCGTCGCCGGAATTCGCGGCGCACGAGGATGAGCGGGCCCCGTCATTCATACGTATCGTCTGATGAGGGCCACGGCACGGCGTGCGAGAGGCGGCTATCAACGATGACTCACAGTATTCGTACGGACACGCACACCCCCCACCTGGACGGCAGCCGCGGCGACTGGCGGGACACCGCCACCCGCTACGCCCTGCTGCCCCTGCGGGTCTTCCTCGGCGTCACCTTCATCTACGCCGGGCTGGACAAGCTCACCGACAGCGCGTTCCTGAAGGACGCGGGCGCCGGCTCGATCGGCGGCATGATGGAAACCGTCCGCGGTTCCTCGGCGATTCCGGCGATGGTCGACATGGCACTGGAGAACCCCGTCGCCTTCGGCTACGCCATCGCCCTCGGTGAGATCGCCGTCGGCATCGGCACGCTGCTCGGCCTCCTCGCCCGCCTCGCGGCCCTCGGCGGCGCACTGATCTCCCTCAGCCTCTGGCTGACGGTCAGCTGGGCCTCCGACCCGTACTACTACGGCAACGACCTCGTCTACCTCATGGCCTGGCTGCCGCTCGTCCTCGCCGGCGCCCCCCTCCTCTCGGTGGACGCGGCGCTGCGGGACCGACGGCAACGGCGGAGCTACCGGTAGGGCCACGGTGGCGGCGGGCCACCGTCAGCGCTGACGGTGCCCCGCCGACGGCGGCGCCGCGAGCATCAGCGGGGCACACCCGCAGGCGTGTCCGGGCGGGGCTCGCGGTCGGCGCGGCGCCGTCGCCGTATGCCGTGGCTCAGCATCCCCACGGCCCCGGCCAGGCAGAGACCGCCCACCACCATCGGGATCAGCGCGAACCACGGGATCTCCCAGGCGCCGCCCGCGTCACCGGCGTAGACGACGCCCGCGGCGGCCAGGAAGAAACCGGCGACCAGCCTTCCGGGCTGGAACTCATGACGCAGCACGGCTGACCTCCACCTGTCCGAGGCCGACCCGGAGGTCCAGCTCCACGGTGCCCGCGTTCTTCACGCCCACGGGCGGCTTCAACGTCACTTCCTGATACCTGCCCGGCTGCACGTCCACGTCCTGCGTCTTCTCGCCCGGCAACTGGATGTCGCCCAGCCCCACGTCGATGGTGGCCTTCACCGTCACGTCCGGCGGGACGACCACCAGCAGGCGGCCGGCGCCCACCTCGACGTCCGCGGAGACGGTCCGCCCCCGGCCCGGATCCAGCCGGGTCAGGTCCAGGGTGCCGACGCCGCTGCCCAGCTCGTACCTCGGCGCCACGTCGGCCACCGCGGCCGGCCGCCAGGTCGTCCGCATCCACTCCGTGCCGATGTTCTTCGGCAGGGACGCCGCCCCGGCCAGCAGCCCGGCCGTGATGACGGCGAGGAAGACCGAGCCCGCTCCCGTGCGGCCCAGGAACGCGCTCACCGCGATGCCCAGTCCGATCACCGCGAGCGCGCAGGCGAGGCCCGTCTGGAGACTGGTGCCGAGCGGCCGCGCGTCCCAGGTCTCTCGGGTGGCGAGGGCACCGGCGAGCAGGGCGGCCAGGAACACCCAGCCGCCTATCCAGCGGGGTCCGCGCGGTCTGGGTTGCGCCGGACGCTGGGCGCCCCGGTACTCGTGGGCGCTGCCGCGGGTGCCCGTCGCGATCTTCACGGCCGCCGCGATGTCCCGGTCCCGGGAGTCGCCCGGCCCCCACAGATAGCCGGTGCCGCCCACGTGCGTGCCGTCCTTGACGATCGGCTCGCGCCACCACGACGAGTACGCCGCGGGGACCGGGGGCGCCTGGGCCTCCGGCGGGGCGTCGGCGGCGGCCTGGGCGGCCAGCGGGTCGGGGTCGGGGGCGCCGCGGTGCTGCGACCAGTACCCGGCGCCGGCCAGCAGGAGGGACAGGACCACGGCGAAGGTCAGCACACCGCCGTTGTTCAGCATCGTCAGGAAGACGCCGCAGCCGACCAGCGCGAACAGCACCGCGGTGAGCGCCTGCCCGTCGACGCGGCCGGTGAGCAGCTTGCGGACCTCGTTCTCCTCCTCGTCGTCGTACGGGACGAGGAGCCAGGCGAAGCCGTAGAAGATCAGGCCGAGACCGCCGGTCGCGGAGAGCACCGCCAGGGTGATCCGGAAGATCACCGGATCCATGTCGCACTGCCGGCCCAGCCCGGCGCACACCCCGGCGAACGTCTTGTGCCGCCGGTCGCGCCGGAAGCGCGGCGGCGGCTCGCTGGTGGCGGTGGCGTCCGGTGCCGCGGAGCCGGTCTCGGCGGCGCCGCCGGTCGTGCCCGTGCCGCCGGTCTCGGCGGCGCCTCGGCTCGCGGCGTCGCGTGCTGTGCCGCCGGCCGCGGCTGTTCCGTCGGCGGTGGCCGCGCTCTCGTTCGTGCTCGCGGCGGCGGGTGCCGTGCCGTCGGTGGTGGCCCGCCGCCCGTCGGTCGTCCCCGGTCCGGCCGCGGCCCTCGTCGTCTCCCCGTTCACGTCCCCGGTCCCACTCGTCCGTCCGCCCGCGTCCTCGCGCGCGCGGGCCTTTTCACCCGCGCCGTTCGCGTCCGCCGGTCCGGACGCCGTGCCCGCGTCGCGCGGGTCCTCCGCGTCGGGCGCGGCGTCCGCGTCGTGCTGGTGATCAGTCATGTGTCCATGGTGACGGGCGAGCTGCCGCGGCGGGAGGCGGAACGACCCTGGACGGACCCTGATATCGACCCTGAGCCGGCGCGCAGGGCGCGTTCGACGGTCCCGACCTCGAAGATCAGGGGAGTCTAGGGGGTCGACCCTGATGCTCCCGCCCGCCCACCGTGTGACCATCGATGGCATGCCGGAAGCCGCCACCGCAGCAGCGCCACTCGATGAACCGCGGCCGCCGCGCAAGCTCTACCGCAGCAGTGACGGACGCTGGCTCGGTGGCGTGGCGCGGGGGCTCGCCGGGCATCTCGGGCTGCCCGTGATCTGGGTGCGCCTCGTCTTCGTCGGCCTGTTCATGGCCGACGGCCTCGGCGCGCTGCTGTACGCCGCGTTCTGGTTCTTCGTGCCGCTCGGCGTCGGCGGCGTCGAGACGCAGAAACCGCCCTCCCTGGTCACCTCCGAGACCGCTCCCGACGGCCGCCGCAAGCTGGTGGCCCGCAGGCCCGACAAGGGCCAGATGGTCGCCCTGCTGCTCATGGTCGTGGTGGCCATGGTCTTCGTGGGCAACGTCAATCTGGGCAGCGGCGCCCAGGCCTATCTCTGGCCCACCGTGCTCGTCGGCGCGGGCGTCGCCCTGGTGTGGCGCCAGGCGGACAACGCCCGCCGGGCCCGCTGGGTCGAGGTCGGCCGCCGCAAACGCACCCTCACCCTGCTGCGCGCGGTGGGCGGCGTCCTGCTGGTCACCGCCGGTGTCACCGGCATCTTCGTGCTCCAGGGCTCCGCCGCCCACCTCGGCTCCGTCCTCCAGGCGGCCCTCGCGGTCCTGGTCGGCATCACGCTGCTCGCCGGTCCCTACCTCGTGCGCATGACCCAGGACCTGTCCGAGGAACGTCTGATGCGCATCCGCGCCCAGGAGCGCGCGGAGGTCGCCGCCCATGTCCACGACTCGGTGCTGCACACCCTGACCCTGATCCAGCGCAACGCGGAGAACGCGGGCGAGGTGCGCCGGCTGGCCCGCGCCCAGGAGCGCGACCTGCGCACCTGGCTGTACAAGCCCGAGGGCACCGGCAAGGACGAGGCGGACGAGCCGACCACGCTGGCCGACGCGGTCCGGCACAACGCCGCCGAGGTCGAGGACAAGCACGGCGTCCCCATCGAGGTCGTCGTGGTCGGGGACTGCCCGCTCGACGAGAGGATCGGCGCACAGATGCAGGCCGCGCGCGAGGCGATGGTGAACGCCGCCAAGTACGGTGGCGAGGGCGGCGCCGTGCAGGTCTACGCCGAAGTCGAGGGGAAGAAGGTCTTCGTGTCCGTCCGTGACCGCGGTCCCGGCTTCGATCCCGACTCGATACCCGCGGACCGCATGGGCGTCAGAGAATCGATCATCGGCCGCATGGAGCGCTACGGCGGTACGGCCCGGCTGCGGGCGGTACCCGGCGGCGGCACCGAGGTCGAGCTGGAGATGGAGAGGGCGGAGAAGACGTCATGAGCGACCCGACCGAGGCGAACGGTACTGCGGGAGCGGGAGAGGCGGCCGAGCCCGCCCAGTCGCCGGGCGGCGGTGCGGCCCGGCGGCACGTGCGCGTGGTGCTCGTCGACGACCACCGCATGTTCCGCACGGGCGTGCAGGCCGAGATCGGCCGCACCGAGCAGACCGGCGTCGAGGTCGTCGGCGAGGCCGCGGACGTCGACCAGGCGGTCACGGTCATCACCGCGACCCGGCCGGAGGTCGTCCTCCTCGATGTGCACCTCCCGGGTGGCGGCGGGGTCGAAGTCCTGCGCCGCTGCGCCGCGTTGATGGCCGACGCCGAGCGGCCGGTCCGCTTCCTCGCGCTGTCCGTCTCCGACGCCGCGGAGGACGTCATCGGCGTGATCCGCGGCGGCGCGCGGGGATATGTGACCAAGACGATCACGGGCACGGACCTGGTGGACTCCGTGTTCCGGGTCCAGGAGGGCGACGCGGTCTTCTCCCCCCGCCTGGCCGGCTTCGTCCTCGACGCGTTCGCGTCCACGGACGCGCCGCCCGTCGACGAGGACCTGGACCGTCTGACCCAGCGCGAGCGCGAGGTGCTCCGGCTGATCGCCCGCGGCTACGCGTACAAGGAGATCGCCAAGCAGCTCTTCATCTCCGTCAAGACGGTCGAGTCCCATGTCTCGGCGGTGCTGCGCAAGCTCCAGCTCTCCAACCGGCACGAGCTGACCCGGTGGGCCACGGCGCGACGGCTGGTGTGAGGGGCGGTCCGGTCGTGGCGCCGGACGGAAGGCGGGCCGGGGGCCGCGCCCGCCCGGCTCACACCACCCGCGTCGCCCCCGCGAAGGGCATCTGGTCGATCGGGGCCAGCCGCACCGGGGACGAGGGGTTCGGGGCGTGGATCATCTGCCCGTTGCCGATGTAGATGCCGACGTGACTGATCCCCGAGTAGAAGAACACCAGGTCGCCGGGGAGGAGTTCGGAGCGGGAGACGCGGCGGCCGGAGTCGATCTGGGCGTAGGTGGTGCGGGGCAGGGAGACGCCGGCGGAGCGGTAGGCGGCCTGGATCAGGCCCGAGCAGTCGAAGGCGTTCGGGCCGGTGGCGCCCCAGACGTAGGGGCTGCCGAGCTTCTGGTGGGCGTAGGAGACGGCGGCCGCGGCGCGGGCGTTGGGCGCCTCGGCCGTGCCCGGCGCGGTCAGGCCGTCCCGCTGCCCGGCGGCCCGGGTGGCGCGGTCGGTGCCGCCGTCCGCCGCGAGCTGCGCCCGCTCCTCGGCCGTCAGCCGGGACAGCAGTCGCCGGGCATCACCCAGCTTGTCGGTGACGGTCTTCTTGTGGCGTTTCAGTTCGGCCTGCCGCGACCGGAGCGAGGCCAGTTCCAGGCGTGCGGCGCCGCGCAGCTGCTCGATCTCCCGCAGCTGGCCGCGCACCCGCGTCACGGCGGCGGTCTGCCGGTCGCCGGCCCGTTCGGCGAAAGCGGCGCCGTCGAGGTACCGGTCGGGGTCGTCGGACAGCGCGAGTTGCAGGGCGGGGTCGAGGCCGCCGCCCCGGTACTGCGCGGCGGCGAACGAACCCAGCGCGCCCCGCGCCGAGTTGAGCCGCTCCTCCTTGCGGGCCGCCTCGTCCCGCAGCGCCTCCAGACGCCGCTCCGCTTCCTTGGCCTTCTCCTTCGCCCCGTTGTACTTCTCGGTGGCGACCTCGGCCTCCTGGTACAGCTTGTCCACCTTCGCCTCGACCTGTCCCGGCGTCAGCTGCGGCTCGGCGTGTCCGACGCCGTCGACGCCCGTCGCGGTCGCCGCGCCGGCGAGGGCGATGGTGGCCGCCGTACGGGCCTTGGCGCCCTGGGCCGAGCGTTGCCGGGGCTTGCGGTGGGCTGCCACGTGGACTGCACGTCCTTTCGTACGTCTCCGACGGCCGTGCGGCCGGACCGCCGTGCGGCCGTGCGACCACCGGGTCGGTACGGCCACCGGACGGACGCGGTCCGCCCCGACGCGGTCCGCGTCCGGCGGCGGCCCGCGCAGGGGGAGCTGGGTCGCCGCCGGACCTTCTCGGCGGTGATGTCCGACTGCCGCCCCTGGCCCGGGCGGCCTTGGGGAGCCGGTCACCTGGTGGAGGACGCTAGACCCGGGTGTGACGATCCGGTGACGCGATGTGCGGAACTGGCGTGAGGGGAGCGCGAGGTGACCGTATGTGACCGTGATCCCGATTCGCGGCGGACGCCTTCACGCTGAGCGATGACCGATGTCACGGTTCCGGGACGGGTGTGAGTCCGGAGGTGCTATGGAGCGCATATATGCATCCAGTCGGCCGGGCCCGGCTCCCTGCCCGGCGGCGTCCGGTCCCGGCCGGCGCACGGGGGCGCCGACCGGTGCGGGCCGGGAGCCGATGTCCGGTGCGGGCGGGGAGCCGAAGCCCGGTGCGGGCCGGGTCCGGGCCGCTGATTAGGCTCCCGGCCATGGACGTACTCATCCACCTCTTCGTCGGCCTGCACATCATCGGTATCGCCTCCCTCCTCGGTGGTTTCCTCACCCAGATGAAGGCGATGGGCGAGGGCACCGCCCGATTCGGCCCCGCCATGCTGCACGGTGCGCTGACCATGCTGGTCACCGGCGTGATCCTGGTCGGTCTCAACGAGGCCGACGACCAGGCCGTCAACAACATCAAGATCGGCGTGAAGCTGGCCCTGCTGATCGTGATCCTCGGCCTCGTCTATGTGAAACGCGACGAGGAGAAGGTGGACAAGGGCGCGTTCGGCCTGGTCGGACTGCTGACCACGGCGAACGTCTTCATCGCGGTCCTCTGGACCTGAGCGCGCCCGGCGAGCGAGGGCTGCCGGGGGCCGCGGAGGTGTCCGGGGCCCGCTCTCACGGACCGGCGCGCGGGGGCGTGGGCGGCGTGCCGCGGACGGCCTCCCGGGCCGCCATGAGCGTCCCGACGGCCGCCGCGAGCCACGCGGCCACGGCGATCCACAGCAGCACCTCGCCGGGCACGTCGAGCCACGGAACGTCCATCGTGGAGGCGACGGCCGATGTCGCCGCCGCCGTCATCCCCATCGGGAAGACGGTGGCCCAGCGCCGCACGTCGTACCCCGGACGCGGCCGGACGATCTCGGCGACGAGAAGGACCGCGTACCAGGCCAGATCGAGTACGAGCAGGGCGCCGGTCATGGTGCGCAGCACACCGTCGGCGTCGTCGTTCCACAGGTAGAGGTCCGGCCCGTCGGCGGCGATCAGCCGCGCTCCGGCCAGCGCCGAGATCGCCAGGGCGCCGCACGCGATCCACTGGTCGCCGGCCCCCTCGACCACCTGCCGCAGGTCGAAGCGGGCCAGGGCGAAGCCGTACAGCACGAGGCCCAGCCAGAACAGCACGAGCGCCGCGTGCGCGAGCCACGCCGCCGACTCGGCCTTCGCGAGGGTCGCGCCGAGCACGGCGAGCGCTTCGGTCGCCACCGTGCCGAGGAACACCGACCCCGGCATGCGGCGCCGCCGGTGCCGCACCGCGACGGTCAGCAGCACCGCCCACAGCACGGCCGCCGACGCCAGCAGCGCCGCGGCCAGGGTCTGCCACCCCAGCGCGGAGAAGCGGGTGCCGAGAACGGCGGTCGCGGCGACGGCGGTGAGCGCCGCGGGTGTCGCCGCCTCGCTCATCCAGCGCTGCGGCTGCCGCACCAGCCGTACGAGGAACTGTGCCGCCAGCGCGAGCCACGCGGCGCAGGCGACCGCGAGGAAGACCAGGGACAGGACCTCGTAGCCCTCCAGGTACAGGCCGACCGAGACGATGCCGGTCGCCATGACGGCGGCTCCGGCCGCCGGTGGATGCCGCGCCCACCAGGCGCGGAGGGGTGAGGTGCCGGACATGCGCCGATGCTATGGATCTTCGCGGGCCCGGCGGCCGGGGCACGCGCGCGTACCGGCGGAAAACCACGCGGGCGCGGCACCGGTACGGGCCGGGCCCGCCCGGAGCGCGCGCCCCGCGCCCTCCTCGTCAGGCCGGTCGCACCACGCTGTGGATGGACGACTCGCCGTCGTAGTAGATCGACTCCTCGCGCACGTACGTGCCGGGCTTCGGGGCGTGGATCATCATGCCGTTGCCGATGTAGATGCCCACGTGGGTGACGTCGTCGTAGAAGAAGACCAGGTCACCGGGCTGGGCCGCGGCGAGGGAGACCGTCGTGCCCGCGTTCACCTGGTCGTACGTGGTGCGCGGGAGGGACACGCCGGCCGCCTTCCAGGCGCCCAGGGTCAGGCCGGAGCAGTCGTAGGAGTCGGGGCCGGTCGCGCCCCAGACGTACGGCTTGCCGATCTGCGCGCGGGCGAAGGCGAGCGCCCTCTCGGCCTTGGTGCCGTAGGCCGAGTCGGACGCGCCGGTGTCCGAGCCGGAGCCGGTCTCGGTGCCGCCCGACGAGCTGCCGGCCGTCTCCTGCTCCTGCTGCTCCTGTGCGGCGGCCTCCTGGCGCCGCTGCTCCTCCGCCTGTACGCGCGCGAGCTCGGCGGCCTTGCGCTCGGCCTCCTCCTGCTTCTCCTTCTCGATCGCCGCGAGCCGCGCCTTCTCCTCGGCGGTCAGCCGCGACAGCAGTTCGCGCGCGTCGGAGAGCTTCTGCTGGACGGTCGCCTTGGCCGTCCGCAGATCGCTCTGCGACTCGGTGAGCGTTCCGAGGCCGTCGGCGGCCTCCTGGCGCTTCTTCATGGTCGCGGACTGCTCGGTGAAGTAGTCGTCGACCGCGTCCTTCTGCCGGCTGGTCAGCCGGCCCATCAGCTGGGTCTGGTCGAAGTAGTCCTGCGGCGAGTCCGCGAGCAGGAAGGTCGCGGTGTCGGGGGCGGACGCCCCGGTGCGGTACTGGGCCGCCGCGAACGAGCCCAGCTCCTCGCGGGCGTCGTTGAGTTTCTGGGTGCGCTGGGCGACGTCGTCCAGGAGGGTGTCGACGCGCTTGCGCTGCTTCGCGGTCTTCTCCTTGGCCGCGTTGTACTTCTCGGTCGCCGACTCCGCCTGGCGGTAGAGGTCGTCGACCTTCTTCTCGACTTCTTCGAGGCTCGGCTTGTCGTCGGTCGAGGGAGCCGCCTCGGCCGTCTGGGAGAGCAGGGCCACCGAGGTGAGGGCAGCCGTCGCGAGCGCGGGGGTGCGTATGCCTGCGACGCGCGCGCCCGTGGGACGCGACTTGCGGTGCGACGCCAAAGGAGGCGACTCCTTCCATGGGCCGCCTACCGGGTTAGCTGTCGGGTTCGGGCGGGTGGTTCGGAAGGGTTGCCCTACGGTCCCTCCCCGTGGAGGAGTTGGACCGATTCACCCCAAAGTCGGTTGGGTCCCCGGCTCCGGCTGCCGCGTGGGCTCCGGATTCGGCGGAGGCCGTACGGCCCGGCGTCGTTCGCCGGTGGGGGTCGTACGGCCTGCCCGGAACGGTAGCCAACTCGTGTGGCGCGTGTGAAGGTTGGTGGGTGATATGCCCGATACATTTTCGTGACCTTCAGTCAGTGGTTGCGGGCGGTAGCGGGGCGCCGCCGGAGGGTGAGGCGGAAGGGACCCGCAGGTCGCCGGCCCCCGGGGGCGATGTGACGCCCGCCTCACCGCTCAAGATCGAACACGTTCCCGCCGCGATGTTCCCGGGGCGGCCCCGGGTTGTCGGTGGGGCGCCCTAGACTCGGAGAGCGATGAGCAGCCTCTTTGACGACAGCTTCCTGGCGGACCTCCAGGCCCCGCGGGCCCACGAGGAGCCCCCGCCGCCGCCCGAGGACGATCACGTACCGGAGCCGGTCCCGGACGATCTGTTCGGCGGGAAGTTCGACGCGCCCCCGGACCGCGACGCGTACTACCGCGACGGCGCCCCGCGCCCCGC
The DNA here is from genome assembly GCF_003261055.1 of Streptomyces cadmiisoli. Lineage (NCBI taxonomy): Bacteria > Bacillati > Actinomycetota > Actinomycetes > Kitasatosporales > Streptomycetaceae > Streptomyces > Streptomyces cadmiisoli. The sequence goes on along the minus strand of NZ_CP030073.1, from coordinate 3,874,742 downwards.
CGTGGACTCCGCCGCGCTCCTGGAGGGGCTCAACGACAACCAGGGCGCCGCCGTCGTCCACTCCGGCTCCCCGCTGCTGATCGTGGCCGGCGCCGGCTCCGGCAAGACCCGCGTGCTCACCCACCGCATCGCGTACCTGCTCGCCGAGCGGGGGGTGCACCCCGGCCAGGTCCTCGCGATCACCTTCACCAACAAGGCCGCCGGCGAGATGAAGGAGCGCGTCGAGCACCTCGTCGGCCCGCGCGCGAACGCCATGTGGGTCATGACCTTCCACAGCGCGTGCGTGCGGATCCTGCGCCGCGAGAGCAAGAGGCTCGGCTTCACCTCGTCGTTCTCGATCTACGACGCCGCCGACAGCAAGCGCCTGATGGCCCTGGTCTGCCGCGACCTGGACCTCGACCCCAAGCGCTATCCGCCGAAGTCCTTCAGCGCCAAGATCAGCAACCTGAAGAACGAGCTGATCGACGAGGAGGACTTCGCCGCCCAGGCCACCGACGGCTTCGAGAAGACCCTCGCCCAGGCCTACGCCCTGTACCAGTCGCGGCTGCGCGAGGCGAACGCGCTCGACTTCGACGACCTGATCATGACGACGGTCAATCTGCTGCGCGCCTTCCCGGACGTCGCCGAGCACTACCGCCGCCGCTTCCGCCACGTCCTCGTCGACGAGTACCAGGACACCAACCACGCCCAGTACGCCCTGGTGCGCGAACTCGTCGGCACCGGCACGCACGACGAGGACGTACCGCCCGGCCCGGACGACCTGCCCCCCGCCGAGCTGTGCGTGGTGGGCGACGCCGACCAGTCGATCTACGCCTTCCGCGGCGCGACGATCCGCAACATCCTCCAGTTCGAGGAGGACTACCCGGACGCGACGACGATCCTGCTGGAGCAGAACTACCGCTCCACCCAGACGATCCTCACCGCGGCCAACGCCGTCATCGAGCGCAACGAGTCCCGCCGCCCCAAGAACCTGTGGACCAATGCGGGCGCCGGCGCCCGCATCACCGGCTACGTGGCCGACACCGAGCACGACGAGGCGCAGTTCGTCGCCGACGAGATAGACCGCCTCACGGACACGGGCGAGGCGAAGTCCGGCGACGTCGCCGTCTTCTACCGCACGAACGCCCAGTCCCGTGTCTTCGAGGAGGTCTTCATCCGCGTCGGCCTGCCCTACAAGGTCGTCGGCGGCGTCCGCTTCTACGAGCGCAAGGAGGTCCGGGACGTCCTGGCCTACCTGCGGGTGCTGTCCAACCCGGAGGACTCGGTCCCGCTGCGCCGCATCCTGAACGTCCCCAAGCGCGGCATCGGCGACCGCGCGGAGGCGATGGTCGACGCCCTCGCCCAGCGGGAGCGGATCAGCTTCCCGCAGGCGCTGAAGCGGGTCGACGAGGCGTACGGCATGGCCGCCCGCTCCACGAACGCCGTGAAGCGCTTCAACACGCTCATGGAGGACCTCCGGACGATCGTCGAGTCCGGCGCCGGACCCGCCACCATCCTGGAAGCCGTGCTGGAGCGCACCGGCTACCTCGCCGAGCTCCAGGCGTCCACCGACCCGCAGGACGAGACCCGCATCGAGAACCTCCAGGAACTCGCCGCCGTGGCCCTGGAGTTCGAGCAGGAGCGCGGCGAGGGCGAGTCGGGCACGCTGTCCGACTTCCTGGAGCAGGTCGCCCTGGTCGCCGACTCCGACCAGATCCCGGACGACGAGGGGGGCGACGGCGTCATCACCCTGATGACCCTGCACACCGCCAAGGGCCTGGAGTTCCCGGTCGTCTTCCTGACCGGCATGGAGGACGGCGTGTTCCCGCACATGCGCGCCCTCGGCGAGAACAAGGAGCTGGAGGAGGAGCGCCGCCTGGCGTACGTCGGCATCACGCGCGCGCGTGAGCGGCTGTATCTGACCCGCTCGGCGATGCGCAGCGCCTGGGGGCAGCCGTCTTACAACCCGCCCTCCCGGTTCCTGGAGGAGATCCCCCCGGCGCACGTGGACTGGAAGCGCACGGGCGGCGGCGCGGCACCGGCCGGCCCGGTCTCGCCGGTGGCGGCATCCCTGTCCTCGTCCCGGTCCCGCTCGTCGGCGTCGGGCGCGTCCGGGTTCGCCACCCGCAGGACGTCGGAGAAGCCGGTGGTCTCCCTCGCGGTGGGGGACCGGGTGACCCACGACCAGTTCGGGCTCGGCACCGTCGTCGCGGTGAAGGGCACCGGCGGGAACGCCGAGGCGACCATCGACTTCGGGGACACGAAGCCGAAGCGTCTGCTGCTGAGGTACGCGCCGGTCGAGAAGCTGTAGCCGCTTCGTACGATGCGCACTGAGCCCCCGCCGTTCGGCGGGGGCTCACTCGTGCGGTGCGCGGGGGCGCGGGGCTCGCCACCGTGCCGCGCGGGGGCGCGGGACGAGGTGATGGGGTGCGTGAGGGGATCGGTGCTCCCGTGGCGGGGTGCGCCGAGGGCGCGGTGCTACCAGGGTTCGGGGCAGGGCGGGGCGATGGCCCGCGGTTTCAGCTCGGCTCCAGCCCGTGGCTGCGCAGCCAGGACAGCGGGTCGATCGCCGCACCGCCCGCCGGACGCACCTCGAAGTGAAGGTGAGGACCGGTCGAGTTGCCGGAGTTGCCGGAGAAGGCGATCGGAGTGCCCGCCTTGACGGTCGTACCGGACGGAACCTGGTAGCTCGACAGATGGCAGTACCAGGTCTCCGTGCCGTCCATCGCCGTCACGATCATCATGTTGCCGTAGGCGTTGTTCCACTGGGTGCGGACCGTGCCGTCGGTCGCGGCCATCACGGTGGTGCCGTACGGGACCGGGAAGTCGATACCGGTGTGCACCGACATCCAGTTGATGCCGGACTGGCCGAAGTAGGCGCTGAGCCCACCCGCGACCGGCAGGGCGAACTTGGGGCGCAGCCGCTCCTTGCGGGCCGCCTCCTCCGCCGCCTTCCTCTTCTCCAACTCCTGCTGCGCCTTGAGGTCGATACGCTCCTGCGTACGGCTGGCCCGGTCGGCGAAGTCGTCGGCCTCGGCGGTGAGGCTCTCGAGCTGGGTGTCGAGCTGGTTGTTGGCGGCGGACGGCTTCACCGGCTGCGCGTCGGACGCCGTCGTGTTCGTGTCCTGCTCGTCGCCGCCGAGCGTGCCGACGGAGGCGGCGGCGATGCCGGCCACACCCATCACGCACGCCGAGGGCACGGCGACCGTCAGCAGTGCGGAGCGCTTGGCGGGGCTCCGGCGCCGCGAGCGGGCACCACTGCGGGAGGCGGTCCGCGACACAGGGGCCGGCGTGACCTCCTCCTGGTCGTCCAGGAGGGGCGCGGTCATGGTGGGCAGATCGGCGAAGTCGGTCGACTCGCGGGCGTCGTCGGCCGATTCGCCGTACGCGACCTGCTCGAAGGTGGCGGTCGCCTGCTGGTCGAAGGGGGTGTTCGCCTGGTCGTACGGATCGGCCTGCCCGGCGAAGTCCTCGGCCGCGTGGTCGTAGGACTCGGTCTGCGCGGCGAATTCCTCAGCGGGGTGCTCGTAGGGGCCGGCCTGCTGCGGAAAGGGTTCGGCGTGCTGCTCGTAGGCATCGGAGCCCGTGTTCGGGGTGCCGTCGGAGTTCCACTGCGTGGCGTCGTACGCGCCGGTGTCGTAGGCCTGCGTGCCCCAGTCCCACTGCTGGGTCCGGTCGGCGGGAACGGCCGCCTGCTCGGGCTGGAGCCATGCGCTCGCGTCCCACTGCCCGCTCACATCGGGCGCGCCGGCCTGCTGCGGGATGAGGGGGAGCTGCTGGTGGTCGCCGGACCAGGCGGTCGCGTCGTAGGCGCCGCTGTCGTAGGCGGCGTGGTGCTGGGCCGCGTACGGGTCGTAGTTGAGCGTTTGATGGTTGCCGGTGGACCACTGCGTGGCGTCGTACCCGCCGGTGGCGTGACCGCCGGCCGCGAGATCGCCGAAGAGGGGGTCGGTCTCGAAGCTCGTGGTGGCGCTCGCGGCGACGTGACCGCTGGTGTCAAAACCGTTGGCGGTGTAGGTGCCGTACGTGGTGAAGTCGCCGTACTGGGCTTCCGGTGTGCCGTAGGACGCGTAATGCGCCGAAGCGGCTTCGGAAGCCGGAGCCGGGGAGGTCATGGCCCCCGACGGGTGACGATCGTTCACCAACTTCTCTTTCGCCTCGACAACAGGGGCTGGCAGAGCAGTGCGGTGACTGTACCCGGCGGTACGCGGGCACGACAATCTTCGGCAGGTTTCGCGCTCGCAGGAAACGGGCATTCGGCCGTGTTTCGGGGGACCGCGGGCACGGGTTTGGCTTTGTGTTCGAAGATTGTTCGATACCGACTGGCTCTGACAGGCCTTGAATCAAGTTGTCGGAGAGCGGTCGTCAGGCCACGGTGAGACCGTCACGGTGCGCCGCGGACCCGGCGCCGTTCCGCGCGGCTGCGTATTCGCCGTCGAGGGCCTGGCGTATCCCGGCCGCCACGGCGGGGTGCAGGGGCAGGGCCAGATGGCCGATACCGCTGACCCGCACGTTCTGTGCCAGCAGGTCGGGGTGGTCGACGCAGGCGCTCTCCAGCGGGTCCATGAGGTGGTCGAGGTCGCTCCAGAAACTCACGAACTGCGTACGGCAGCCGGGCGCCGGGCTGCTCAACTCCTCGATGACCGCCGAGCCGGGGCGCATCTGGCGCACTATGGGGTGCGCGTTCGCCAGCGGGGCCACTTTCGTGCCGGAGTGCGGGGTGCCCAGCGTGACGAGCGTGCGCACGCGGGTGTCGCCGCCCAGTCGCTGCACGTAGTAGCGCGCGATGAGGCCGCCCAGGCTGTGCCCGACGATGTCGACCTGCTCGCTGCCCGTGCGGTCGCAGATCTCCTCTATGTGCCGGCCCAGCAGCTTCGCCGCCGTGGCGATGTCGCAGGTCATGGGGGAGTAGTTCAGCGACTCGACGTGCTGCCTGCCGTGCTGGGACAGGGAACGGCGCAGCAGGACGAAGACGGAGCGGTTGTCGATGAAGCCGTGCAGGAGGACGACCGGTGGTTTGGTCTCCGTCGGCAGGTGTGCCGTGCCGTCCGTGCCGTCCTGGGAGGGGATCAGGGCGGCTGGGGACCGGCGCTCCTGGATGATGCCCGACGGGTAGAGGAGGAGGTGCCCCGCGAGGATCGCGACCTCGAGGGCGGCCGCCTTCAGGATGGCCAGGGAGAGTCCAGCCAAGCTGCTCGGGAGCAGACGCTGGCAGAGCGGAAAGGGCAGCAGCGCCCTGGTGACCTGTGTGACCTTCATGGCCGACCTCCTGTCGGCACGCGGGAGGACCACTTTGTTCCCCCGTGTGCGCCCGTGGAAGTCGCGGTGGAGGCGATGACTGGCGCGAGTGGGGTCTGCGGGCGGGGGCGCATCGTGCGCGTCCGGCGCTTCCTGCGCGGGGTGCGCGTCCTGCGCGAGCCGGTCCGGTTGGGTGGCGTCCTCGGCGCCGTCGGCGGTGGGTAGGACCTGCCCTGTGTGCCCTCTGTGCTGTTCTGCCCTTCGTTCCGGTCGATGCGCCGCTTCACCACGGCGCGCGGCCTGCGGCGTGGAGGTGCGGCGACCTCTTTGCGGCTCCCAGTGCGAGTGTCCCCCCGCAGCCCGTCCTCCGCTGGGTGCGCGGTGGGCCTCGGGAAACTCTGAACACTGCGCGGCGAATATGTCCCACTGTGTGATTTCCCCCTCGGTCTGCACCGCGAAACTGCCGGTTGCGGGATGCTGGAGATAACGTTCGTTCACTTCCCGGCTGGGTTCGGGGCCGGTTGCCTTCTCTTGGCGGGCACCGTGGTGTGCGGTACTTATCGGTACGGATGGATGTAATCGCTTCATGGAGGCAGTGATGGGTGTGGCAGCCGGTCCTATCCGCGTGGTGGTGGCGAAGCCGGGACTCGACGGCCACGATCGAGGGGCGAAGGTGATCGCCCGCGCGCTGCGGGACGCAGGCATGGAGGTCATCTACACCGGCCTGCATCAGACGCCCGAGCAGATCGTCGACACGGCGATCCAGGAGGATGCCGACGCCATCGGGCTGTCCATCCTCTCCGGCGCCCACAACACGCTGTTCTCCGCCGTGATCGACCTCCTCAAGGAGCGCGAAGCGGAGGACATCCTGGTCTTCGGCGGCGGGATCATCCCCGAGGACGACATCCCCCTGCTGAAGGAGAAGGGTGTCGCGGAGATCTTCACGCCGGGGGCGACGACCACGGCCATCGTGGAGTGGGTACGGGCGAACGTCCGCCAGGTCGCGAGCGCGTAGGCGTCCGGCGTCCGGCGCGTTCGGCTGATCGGGTCCATGTCCCGGGCGTTGGGCTGATGGGGTTCTTGTCCTGAGTGCTGGGCTGATGAGGTCCTTGTTCCAGGTCTTGGGCTGATCGGGTTCCTGTGTTCGGTGGTGGGCTGTTCGGGTCCTTGTCCTGGGTGTTGGGCTGTTCGGGTCCCTGGGCTGGGTGTTGGGCTGATGGGGTCGTTCTGTGGTGGGCGAGCTGAGTGGGTCACTGTCTTCGGTGGTGGGCTGTTCGGGGGACGGGATCCTCAGTTCGGGGCCGGGGCCGGGGCCGGGGCCGGGGCCGGGGCCGGGGGCTAGGGCTGGGACCGAGAGCCGAGGGTTGGGGAGGGCTGTGGTTGGGGACGGCCGGCCGTCGGTTGGGCGTGGTCGGTGCAGGGCGGCCGACCATCGGGTGACCGCGGTCGGGGCCGGGCGGCCGACCCACGGTTGACCGCGGTCGGTGCCGGGTGGCCAGGTGGCCGTGTTTCGGCTTCGCGTCGGTCAGTCGTGGGCGGGCGGGCTCTCCTCCCGCTCCACTCCCAGCTCCTGGGCCATGGCGGCACGCAGCCGCAGCGTGGTGACCAGGCGCTGGAAGGCCTCGGCCCAGTAGCCACCGGCGCCCGGTGACGCGTCCTGAGGTTCCTCCGGTACCGCCAGCAGTCCGTCCAGAGGATTGGCCGCCACCGGGTCCAGGCAGCGCTCGGCCAGCCCCATCACCCCACTGAAGCTCCACGGATAACTTCCCGCGTCCCGCGCGATGTTGAGCGCGTCCACGACCGCTTGCCCGAGCGGCGGTGCCCATGGCACCTGGCACACACCCAGTAGCTGAAACGCCTCGGACAGACCGTGCGTCGCGATGAATCCGGCGACCCACTCGGCGCGTTCGTCGGCTTCCAGGGTGCTCAGCAGCTTGGCCCGCTCGGCCAGCGACACCGCGCCGGGGCCGCCTGCCTCAGGTGCCGAGGGTGCTCCCAGCAGGGCCCGCGACCAGACGGCGTTCCGCTGCCGTACGGCTGCCCGGCACCATGCGGCGTGCAGTTCCCCCTGCCAGTCGTCGCCGACCGGCAGCGCCACGATGCCCTCCGGTGTCCGGTTGCCGAGCCGCGCGGGCCACGTCCCCAGGGGTGTCGCCTCCACCAACTGGCCGAACCACCAGGACCGCTCGCCCCGGCCGGCCGGGGGCTTGGCCGCGATGCCGTCCCGTTCCATCCCCGCGTCGCACTCGTGCGGCGCTTCCACCGTGATCGTCGGGGTGTCCCGGGTGTGGTCGACGGCCACGCAGGCCCAGGCGCGGGCCGCCATCCGGGAGGCGAGCGCCGAACCCGGCAGCGATGACAACAGCTCAGCGGCCGTGGCCCGGACGTTGCGGCTCCGGTCGGCCAGGGACTGCTCCAGGAAGGGCTCGTCCTCGTCACCGAGACCGTCCCGCAGCGAATCGAGGAACATCAGCCGGTCCTCGGCCCGTTCCGTCGCCCAGGTCGTGGCGAGCAGTTCGCGGGCTGCTCGGGGCGCGTCGGCGCGTATGGCCGCGAGGAGTGCGACGCGTTCGGCGAACAGGCCCTCCTGCCACAGCTCTCGCACCTTCTCGGTGTCGTCGAGGTGCGGCAGCGACGCTCCACCGCCCGGTGTCGCCCGCAGCGCGAACCGCCATTCGGGGTTGAGCCGGGCGAGCCACAGGGCACGGGGACCGGCGAAGGCCAGTGCCGACGGCCGCAGGTCCGTACGGCCCCGGGCCGCGTCCAACAGCGCCGGCAAGGTCTCCGGCGGTGCGGTGAAACCGCGGGCGTTCGCCGTGGCGAGCCATTGGGGCAGCAGTTCCACGAGGTCGGGTGCCGTGCCTCTGCGCCCACTGCCCGCGGTGGCGGGGCGGTCGGCCAGCAGCATCGCCAGTCGGCGGGCCGCCGGGGCGGGCAGCGAGGGGCGTGGGTCCTCGGGTGCCGGGTCGGGGCGCGGAGCCGATCGCGCCGGGATCAGGCCCGCACGTCGTCGTACGGTCTCCATGGCCGCGGCGTCCAGCAGCGCCGCGGGGGCGTCCCGGCCCGGCGCCACGCCCGGCGCCACGCCCGGCGCCACGCCTGGCGGCGTACGCCGGTCCGTACCGAGCAGCGCGGTGGTCACGAGCTCCTCCCAGGCGCCCGACGTGGGCGAGTCCGCGGGAGCGGAGGTCCTGTTCACGAGGGTCCTTTCGGGGGTGGTCTTTCGGGGCTGCCGGCGTGGGGTGGGTCGGGGTGGGAGGGGGACGGTTTCCGGTGTGCTGGGAGGGCGGCGTTCAGGACAGGTGGATCGGAATGCCCTCGCCGGCCGGCCAGGCAGTCAGCGGTGTGAAGCCCTGATGGCCGCACTCGCCGAAGACCTTGACGGGGGCTCCGCCCGAGAGCGCGACGAGTCGCCAGAGGCCGGGGCGTGAGCGGGCGGCGGGCGTCAGCGGGAGCGCAGCGTCCTCGTCGGCGTCCGACAGCTGCCAGGAGTCGCCGTCGGGCGTCGGTATGACCCGGTCCAGCGTCACCGGCACCGAGGTGAGCCACGGGTCGGTGCGGAGAGCCTCGCCGTAGGCGACGGCGGCACGGGTCGTCGTCACTCCCGGTGGACGTACCGCGGTCGGGGCGGCCGTCGCGAACTGCTCGCCGAGGGCCGCGCGCCGTTGGCCCGCACCCGGGTAGGGCAGCAGATCCGCCTCCAGGGCGAGGCCCACCGGCAGGGCGAGTTCGGGAGCGCGGCCGGCCGCGCCATAGGAAAGAAGGAGAGCCGTGCGGCCGGAGTCTGAGCCGTACAGCCAGATCCGGCGGGTCGTCAGGCGGGCGTCCGCCACGTCGTACTGGGCGAGGACCAGCCAGCGGTCCCGCACCGGTGGGCCCTGTGCCGACGTGGGCAGGCCGACCCGGGAACCGACCGTGGCCGCGAGCTCCTCGGGAAGCTCGTCACGGCGCAGCCAGCCCTGGTCGAGGAGGTGGAGCAGGGCGCACTCCTCCAGCAGCCGCACCGGCCAGCCGGGACCGGACGCCGGGATGGCACCCAGCTCCCGCACCCGAGCCGCCAGCCCGGGTGCCTGGGCGTCGACCATGCGGGCCGCGGTCTCCTCCCACAGCCCGTATCCCGCGTGCTCGGCCGTGGCCAGGCCGCTGCGCAACAGGTCGGTCAGACGCTGCTCCAGCTCCGTCGCGCCCGCGGTGATCCGCTCGGCCCGGCGCTCCGCCCTGCGCCGCGCGGCCTCCGGATCCGCCGAACCGGCCGGGGAACCGTCCGCGCCCGCCGCACGCTTTTCCGCGGAACGCTTCCGTCTCCCCTCTGTCCACTGCTCCGCCCAGTCCGGCGCCGTGCCTGACGCCACCGCGGCGTCCCCGCTCGCCCAGAGCAGCAGCAGCCCGAGTGCGTGCTTGCACGGGAACTTGCGGCTCGGACAGGTGCACTTGTAGGCGGGACCCGACGCGTCCGCGATGTCGACGACCGTCCGATACGGCTTGCTGCCGCTGCCCTTGCACAGCCCCCACACCGTCCCCTCGTCAGAACTGCCCCCCTCGGACCACGGCCCCGCCGCGCCGAGTTTGCTTCCCGCTTTGCGTGACGCGGTGTCAGGCGCCAGTGCCAGCACCTGGTCCGCCGTCCAGCGCGCCCCCTGCTGAGTCATGACATCGAAGGTAGATCCCACCACTGACAATCGACCTCGTGTGGACATTTCCGCAGGTCAGACCGCATTGTCAGTGGCGTGGTGCACCGTTGTGGGCAGATCAGAACCGGCCGAGCTGGAGGGGGACTCAGCCATGTCTGTGTCCGCAGAACCGACGTCCGTCGACCCGAGCCAGAACGGGTCCGCGCCCGCGAACCCGGGTGCGGACACCCTCATCACCGCGGGCGCGGACGCGCACGCATCCGCATCCGCGGCGGAAGTGCTACGCGCGCACGCCGAGGACGCCTTCGCGGACGAACTCGCCGCCCTGGCCGCACAGGACGACCGGCCGCGGCCGGCCCGCTGGAAGCTGTCGCCGTGGGCCGTGGCGACCTATCTGCTCGGCGGCACACTGCCCGACGGCACGGTCATCACACCGAAGTACGTCGGCCCGCGCCGCATCGTCGAGGTCGCCGTCACCACCCTCGCGACCGACCGCGCCCTGCTCCTGCTCGGCGTGCCGGGCACCGCGAAGACCTGGGTCTCCGAGCACCTGGCCGCGGCGGTCAGCGGCGACTCCACCCTCCTGGTGCAGGGCACGGCCGGCACACCGGAGGAGGCGATCCGGTACGGATGGAACTACGCGCAGCTGCTGGCCCACGGCCCGAGCCGCGACGCGCTGGTGCCGAGCCCCGTCATGCGGGCGATGGCCGAGGGGATGACGGCGCGCGTCGAGGAGCTGACCCGCATCCCGGCCGACGTGCAGGACACGCTGATCACGATCCTGTCGGAGAAGACGCTGCCGATACCGGAGTTGGGCCAGGAGGTGCAGGCGGTCCGCGGGTTCAACCTGATCGCCACGGCCAACGACCGGGACCGCGGGGTCAACGACCTCTCCAGTGCCCTGCGCCGCCGCTTCAACACCGTGGTGCTCCCGCTACCGGAGAGCGTCGATGCCGAGGTCGACATCGTCTCGCGCCGGGTCGACCAGATCGGCCGCTCCCTGGATCTGCCGGCCGTGCCCGACGGCATCGACGAGATCCGCCGCGTCGTGACCGTCTTCCGGGAGCTGCGCGACGGAGTCACGGCCGACGGGCGCACGAAGGTGAAGTCGCCGAGCGGCACCCTGTCCACGGCCGAGGCGATCTCCGTCGTCACCAACGGCCTCGCGCTGGCGGCGCACTTCGGTGACGGCGTGCTGCGAGCCGGCGACGTGGCCGCGGGCATCCTCGGCGCGGTCGTGCGAGACCCCGCGGCCGACCGGGTCGTCTGGCAGGAGTACTTGGAGGCGGTCGTCCGGGAGCGCGACGGCTGGAAGGACTTCTACCGGGCCTGCCGTGAGGTGAGCTCGTGACGGACGAGGGGGGTCTCGCGCACGGGAGTCGGACGGAGAGAGGACAGGCCGTGGTGACGGGGGGAGTGAGGGCAGTGGGCGAGGACGACCTGGGGTGGCCGCGCAGGCGAGGGGGACGGCGTGACGGGCGCTGAGGAGTCCCGAGCCGGGCGACTCGCCGCGGAGCCGTTGCTCCTCGGCGTCCGGCACCACGGCCCGGGATCGGCCCGTGCCGTGCGGGCGGCACTGGACGCGGCTCTGCCAAGAGTGGTGCTGATCGAGGGGCCGCCCGAGGCCGACGCGCTGATCGGGCTGGCCGCCGAGGAGGACATGCGGCCACCGGTCGCCCTTCTCGCGCACGCGGTGGACGAACCGGGCCGTTCGGCCTTCTGGCCGCTGGCGGAGTTCTCGCCCGAGTGGGTGGCGATCCGCTGGGCCCTGGAGCACGACGTTCCCGCTCGCTTCATCGATCTGCCGGCCACACACACGCTGGTGTGGGACGGAGAGTCCGAGACGGGTCCGGTGATCAACGGCCCGGCCGGGGACGCCCCCGAGGCGGAGACGCAGACGCAGACGGAGGCGGAGGCGGAGGCGGAGGCGGAGGCGGAGGCGGGGACCGAGGCGGAAGGGGACAGGGCTGAAGCGGCGGGTGGCGCCGGGAGCCCGGCCGATGAAGTGGACGTCCGGGTCGATCCGCTCGCCGTGCTCGCCGGCACCGCGGGGTACGACGACCCCGAGCGATGGTGGGAGGACGTCGTCGAGCACCGAGGGCCGGGGGAGAAGGACGCGTTCGCACCGTTCGGCGTGCTGGAGGAGGCCATGACCGCCCTGCGCGAGGTGTACGGGAGCGGCGGCCACGACCGCGACCTGGTGCGCGAGGCGTACATGCGGCTCCAGATCCGCGCCGCACGGCGGGAGTTCGAGAGCGGCGTGGCCGTGGTCTGCGGTGCGTGGCACGTGCCGGCGCTGCGGCAGAGGACCACCGTCACCGCTGACCGGAGCCTGGTGAAGGGGCTGCCCAAGGTCAAGGTCGACATGACCTGGGTGCCGTGGACCAACCGCAGGCTGGCCCGGGCCAGCGGATACGGCGCGGGCATCGACTCGCCGGGGTGGTACGGGCATCTGTTCGCCGCCCCGGACCGCCCGGTGGCGCGCTGGATGACCAAGGTCGCGGGGCTGCTTCGCGAAGAGGACCGGATCGTCTCCTCGGCGCATGTCATCGAGGCGGTGCGGCTGGCCGAGACGCTCGCCGTGATGCGCGGACGGCCGCTCGCCGGTCTCGGCGAGACCACCGACGCGGTGCGGGCGGTGATGTGCGAGGGCTCGGACGTGCCGCTGGCCCTGGTGCACGACCGGCTGGTCGTGGGGGACGTACTGGGCGAGGTGCCGGAGGCGGCACCGGCGGTGCCGTTGCAGCGCGACCTCACCCGGCTCCAGCGGCGGCTCCGGCTCAAACCGGAGGCGTTGGAGCGGGAGCTGGAGCTCGACCTGCGCAAGGAGACGGACGCCGGGCGCAGTCGGCTGCTGCACCGGCTGCGGCTGCTGGGCATCGCCTGGGGGGAGCCGGTGGCCTCACGCGGCAGCACGGGAACCTTCCGGGAGACATGGCGGCTGCGCTGGGAGCCGGAGTTGTCCGTCCGGGTCGCGGAGGCCGGAGTGTGGGGGACGACCGTGCTCGCCGCGGCGACCGCCAGGGCGGAGACCGAGGCCACCTCGGCGCAGGGCCTGGCCGAGGTCACCGGGCTCGCCGAACGCTGCCTGCTGGCCGAACTGCCCGACGCCCTCCCGGCGGTGATGCGGATCCTCGCCGACCGCGCGGCACTCGACACGGACGTCGGCCACCTCGCCCAGGCGCTGCCGGCCCTGGTCCGGTCACTGCGCTACGGCGATGTGCGCGGCACCGACACCTCGGCGCTGACCGGCGTCGCCGCCGGCCTCGCCGAGCGGATCTTCGTCGGTCTGCCCCCGGCCTGCGCGGCGCTCGACACGGACGCGGCCCAGGAGATACGTGACCATGTGGACGCGGTGCACGGCGCGGTGGGGATGCTCGACGAGACCGTCCGCCCCGGACGTGCCTCGGCACACGGCGGCGGCCTTCGCGACCGCTGGCACCGGGTGCTCGGAATCCTGTCGGCGCGGGACACGGTTCCCGGAGTCATCCAGGGGCGTGCGGTGCGGCTGCTGCTGGACGACGGGGAACTGGCCCAGGACGAGGCGGCCCGGCTGATGGGGCTCGCCCTTTCCGCCGGTACACCACCCGCGGACTCCGCCGCGTGGATCGAGGGTTTCGTCGGCGGAGGCGGCGGGATGCTGCTGATCCACGACGAGCGGCTGCTCGCGCTGGTCGACGGCTGGCTGACCGGCGTGTCCACCGAGGCGTTCACGGATGTGCTGCCGCTACTGCGGCGCACCTTCTCGGCCTACGAACCGGGCGTGCGCAGAACGCTCGGCGAGCTGGTGCGGCGCGGTCCGGGACAGCGGGGGAGCACGACGGCCCCGGGAGCCGGCGCACCCGGGTTCGGTCCGGACCTCGACGCGGAGCGCGCGGCGGGTGTGGAGCCGGTGGTGCGGCTGCTGTTGGGACTGGACGCGCCGGGAGCGGGCGAGGGCGCCGGGCTGGTGGGGGTGGCGGGATGAGCGGGCGAGTCGGAGACAGCGGGAGCGGGACGGACGTGCCGGCCCACCGGGGAGAGTGCACGGGGGAGGAGGACGCATGACGACGCAGACCACAGCCGGGGCCGAGCCGGACGACGCCGCCCGGGAGCGGCTGCGCCGCTGGCGGCTGGTGCTCGGCGGTGAGGCGGCGGACGGCACGGGGTGCGCGCTCGGCGGGCGGGACGCCGCGATGGACGGGACGCTCGCCGCGCTCTACGGAAAGGGGGACAAACCGAGGACGGGGAAAGACCGTTCGGCGGGGCTCGGGGCGTCGGCGCCGGCCGTGGCCCGTTGGCTGGGGGACATCCGCACCTACTTCCCGTCGTCCGTCGTGCAGGTCATGCAGCGCGACGCCATCGACCGGCTCGGGCTGTCCGCCCTGCTGCTGGAGCCGGAGATGCTGGAGGCGGTGGAAGCGGACGTCCACCTCGTCGGCACGCTGCTGTCCCTGAACAAGGCGATGCCGGAGACGACGAAGGAGACGGCCCGAGCAGTCGTGCGCAAGGTCGTCGAGGACCTGGAGAAGCGGCTGGCGACCCGCACCCGGGCCACCCTGACCGGAGCCCTCGACCGCAGCGCCCGCGTGAACCGGCCGCGCCACCAAGACATCGACTGGAACCGTACGATCGCGGCCAACCTCAAGCACTACCTCCCCGAGTACCGCACCGTCGTGCCCGAGCGGCTCATCGGCTACGGGCGGGCGTCGCAGTCGGTGAAGAAGGAGGTCGTCCTCTGCATCGACCAGTCCGGCTCGATGGCGGCTTCGGTCGTGTACGCCTCCGTGTTCGGAGCGGTGCTGGCGTCCATGCGGTCGATCAGCACCCGGCTCGTCGTCTTCGACACGGCGGTCGTCGACCTCACCGACCAGCTCGACGACCCGGTCGACGTCCTCTTCGGTACCCAACTCGGTGGCGGCACCGACATCAACCGGGCCCTGGCGTACTGCCAGTCGCAGATCACCCGGCCCGCCGAGACGGTTGTCGTGCTGATCAGCGACCTCTACGAGGGAGGGATACGCAACGAGATGCTGAGGCGGGTCGCGGCGATGAAGGCGTCCGGGGTGCAGTTCGTGACCCTGCTCGCGCTGTCGGACGAGGGGGCGCCGGCGTACGACCGCGAGCACGCGGCGGCGCTCGCGGAACTGGGCGCACCGGCGTTCGCCTGTACGCCCGACCTCTTCCCGGACGTGATGGCGGCGGCCATCGAGAAGCGTCCCCTTCCGATACCGGACACCGCATGACGACCGGGGAGCACCGGGTGGGTTCGCCCTGAAAGGGGATATGACTACCCATCGGTAACGGAGGGCTTGCGCAACCTCGGGACTCCCGTGCGAGGATCGAACCCTTGTCCATGGCGCGAATGGCCCAACTCGCCCGTACCGCGCCGGACACAACCTGATTCGTTCCCTCGCACGGAGGACCCTTCCCGTCTTGATCTGGTCGGCTGCTCTGTCCGGTGCCGCTGTGCGTGTGCTGCGCGCGGCGGCCGGCCGTGGCGCGCTCCAGCTGGCACTGCTGGTGGGCGGCTTGTTCGCCCTCGGCGTGCTGTACGGCGAGCAGGCGGGGGCAGCCGAGGGCATTGCCGGCGCGGGACGGGTGACCTCACCGGTCTCGGCGATCGTGACGGCCACGGTCGGTGCGACGGGGGGCGCGGGAGCGACGGATGCGGACGGGCGTGAGGACGACGCCGACCGTGTGAGGTCGAGCGACCCCACGTCACCGGGTGACCTCGCGACGCCGGGTGGCCTGGCCGAGTCGGCTGGCCTTGCGACACTGACTGACCTTGCTGAGCCGGTTGCCCTCTCGACGCCGGGTGACTTCGCCGAGCCGGCTGACCGTGCCACGGGATCCTCGCCGGAGTCGGCAGGGCATCCCCGGGACGGTGCTCCGCAAAACCGGAGCGGTGTCGGTGGGCGCGTGGAGCAGGTTGTGCGCCCGGTGACCGGGCGGGCTGTTTCGGCGGGCGTCCAGCCTCTCGTCGGGTCGCTCGGCGCGTCCGTAGACGAGCGGGTCGTGCGGCCGGTCGGTGACGTGGTGGAGACCGTGACCGAGGGGTTGGCGCGGGCCGGAGCGGAGACGCCCGAGCCGCTGCTGCCGCTGCCGATCCCCGGTCTGTCGGAGTCACCCACCCTGCCCGTCCTGCCGAACCTGCCCGGCGCCGCCGAGCCGTCCGATCCCACACCCGCGCTCCCGGTCCTGCCCGAGCTCCCGGGGCAGATCCTTCCGCTGCCTGTCGGCGGGGAGTCCGGGCCGGGAACAGTGGTGCAGACGTCGCCGTCCGCTGACGTCGGTTTGGCGGGGCATGGCGGTACGGCGCGGGCGGGTACTGGTCACGGGCCGCGTCTCGGCAAGTCCACCGGCGAGGCGGGGCGGGTCACGTCTCAGGGCGACGGGCGGCAGGCGCACGTCGGCGACGAATACGCGGCCGTGCGTCATGCGCCGGGCGGTCATGGTGACGGAGTGCTGGGCAACCGTTCGGCGTCGGACAACGGCACGTCACGGCACTTCGACGGGCACGCCGTCGCCGTGAACCCGCGGGCGCCGCTGTCGCTCGTCGCGGGTGCCGTCGAGGGCGTCGAGGTGGACGGGACGAAGGACCGCCACCGGGACATTCCCGTTTTCCCCGGGTAGGGCAGGCACTTTCCCGGCGCGGCCTTCCGTGCGGGGGCACAGCAGGACGGCCCGGCGAGGGCACCCGCTCCGGCCACGGCACCTGCTCTGGCGCGGCACCCGCTCTGGTGCGGTGCACCCGCTGCCCCGCCCACGGCACCCGCCCCGGCCGGCCGCAGGGCCACCACCCCGCCGACGGCACGCGCCGCGGCCACCGCGTCGGCCCCGACCGGCCGCACCGCCACCCCGCCGCCCACCGCACGCGCCGCGCCGACGGGACCCGCCCGCCGACGGGACCCGCCCCGCCCACGGCACCCGCCGCGGTCCCGGCACCCGCGCTCCCGCCGGAGGCACAGCCGACGGACGCCAGTCCCGCCCGCCGCACACCTGCCGGAGGCGCAGCCCCCGCTCACCGCACACCCACCGGAGAGACAGCCCCCGCCGACCGCCCACCCACCGAAGACACAGCCCCCGCGCGAGGCGCACCCCCCAACCCACCGCACACAGCCCCCGCCGGAGGCGCACCCCCCAACCCACCGCACACAGCCCTCGCCGGGGGCACCCCCCAACCCACCGCACACCCACCGCAGCGCCGCAGCCCCCAGCGTCGCTGCTCCGCAGCCCCGCTTTCGTCGCCGCGGCCGACCGGGTCACCGGGGTCGTGGTGCTGAGAACTCCGCAGGACCCCACCCCTCGGGGCGGCCGAAATCCATCGGTCCTCCGGGTGGTCGGAAGCCTGCGGTAACGGTCCGGCGGTCCCCATTGGGGTGGGGATCGCCGGACCGAGCC
Organism: Streptomyces cadmiisoli; assembly: GCF_003261055.1. Classification (NCBI taxonomy): domain Bacteria; kingdom Bacillati; phylum Actinomycetota; class Actinomycetes; order Kitasatosporales; family Streptomycetaceae; genus Streptomyces; species Streptomyces cadmiisoli. The sequence continues at coordinate 3,857,511 of NZ_CP030073.1, read as the reverse complement.
GCCGGAGCCCGCGCGTACAGCGGGCTCCCGGGGGTGTCGAAGGGGCCTCACCGGGTCAACCCCAGCCCGGTGAGGCCCTGCCCCGCGCCGTTCGGAGGGCACGCCGTGCCAGGGAACGCGGCATCATGTGACAGGTATCACCGCTCAGGTGTGACCCGCGATTTAGAGACCCCCCGGAAGCGGGGATAACCTGCGAGACGGACATGCCGCGCGCTCGGACACCGTGTGCGCATCCCTTGTGACACATGCGGTCGTCACGTTGCCCTTCGCGGCACGCCCACGCATCCAACGAACCGCGAGATCACTGATAGGGACGGAAGCGCGTGGACCTGTTCGAGTACCAGGCGAGGGACCTCTTCGCCAAGCACGATGTACCGGTGCTGGCCGGTGAAGTCATCGACACGCCTGAGGCGGCGCGCGAGATCACCGAGCGTCTGGGCGGCAAGTCCGTCGTCAAGGCGCAGGTGAAGGTCGGTGGCCGTGGCAAGGCCGGTGGCGTGAAGCTCGCCGCCACCCCGGACGAGGCCGTGGCGCGCGCGACGGACATTCTCGGCATGGACATCAAGGGCCACACGGTCCACAAGGTCATGATCGCCGAGACGGCTCCGGAGATCGTCGAGGAGTACTACGTCTCCTTCCTCCTCGACCGCGCCAACCGCACCTTCCTCTCCATCGCGTCCGTCGAGGGCGGCATGGACATCGAGGAGGTGGCCGCCACTCGCCCGGAGGCCGTCGCCAAGACCGCCATCGACCCGATCGACGGTGTGGACGAGGCCAAGGCCCGCGAGATCGTCGAGGCCGCCAAGTTCCCGGCCGAGGTCGCGGACAAGGTGGTGAACGTCCTCGTCAAGCTGTGGGACACCTTCCTCAAGTCGGACGCCCTCCTGGTCGAGGTGAACCCGCTGGCCAAGGTCGCCTCCGGTGAGGTCCTGGCCCTCGACGGCAAGGTGTCGCTGGACGACAACGCCGAGTTCCGTCACCCCGAGTACGAGGAGCTCCACGACAAGGCCGCGGCCAACCCGCTCGAGGCCGCCGCCAAGGAGAAGAACCTCAACTACGTCAAGCTCGACGGCGAGGTCGGCATCATCGGCAACGGCGCGGGTCTCGTGATGAGCACCCTGGACGTCGTCGCGTACGCCGGTGAGAAGCACGGCAACGTCAAGCCGGCCAACTTCCTGGACATCGGCGGTGGCGCCTCCGCCCAGGTCATGGCCAACGGTCTGGAGATCATCCTCGGCGACCCGGACGTCCGGTCCGTCTTCGTCAACGTCTTCGGCGGCATCACCGCCTGCGACGAGGTCGCCAACGGCATCGTCCAGGCCCTGAAGCTCCTGGAGGACCGCGGCGAGGAAGTCACCAAGCCGCTCGTCGTCCGTCTCGACGGCAACAACGCCGAGCTCGGCCGGCAGATCCTCACCGAGGCCAACCACCCGTTGGTCCAGCGCGTCGACACCATGGACGGCGCGGCCGACAAGGCCGCCGAGCTGGCCGCAGCCGCCAAGTAAGCACCGAGGACGAGGACATCAACACACCATGGCTATCTGGCTCAACAAGGACAGCAAGGTCATCGTCCAGGGCATGACCGGTGCCACCGGCATGAAGCACACCAAGCTCATGCTCGGTGACGGCACGAACGTCGTGGGCGGCGTGAACCCGCGCAAGGCGGGTCAGACCGTGGACTTCGACGGCACCGAGGTACCTGTCTTCGGCACCGTCAAGGAGGCCATCGAGAAGACCGGCGCCAACGTCTCCGTCATCTTCGTACCGGAGAAGTTCACCAAGGACGCCGTCGTCGAGGCGATCGACGCCGAGATCCCGCTCGCCGTCGTGATCACCGAGGGCATCGCCGTGCACGACACGGCCGCCTTCTGGGCGTACGCCGGCAAGAAGGGCAACAAGACCCGCATCATCGGCCCGAACTGCCCCGGCATCATCACCCCGGGCCAGTCCAACGTCGGCATCATCCCGGGCGACATCACGAAGCCGGGCCGTATCGGCCTGGTCTCGAAGTCCGGCACGCTGACGTACCAGATGATGTACGAGCTGCGTGACATCGGCTTCTCCACCTCCGTCGGCATCGGTGGCGACCCGATCATCGGTACGACGCACATCGACGCGCTCGCCGCGTTCCAGGCCGACCCCGACACCGACCTGATCGTGATGATCGGTGAGATCGGTGGCGACGCCGAGGAGCGGGCCGCGGCGTTCATCAAGGAGAACGTGACCAAGCCGGTCGTCGGCTACGTCGCGGGCTTCACCGCCCCCGAGGGCAAGACGATGGGCCACGCGGGCGCGATCGTCTCCGGCTCCTCCGGCACGGCGCAGGCGAAGAAGGAGGCCCTCGAGGCCGCCGGCGTGAAGGTCGGCAAGACGCCGACCGAGACCGCGAAGCTCGCGCGCGAGATCCTGGCCGGCTGAGTTCGGCCGATCCGATCGCTGGTGGGCCCGCTCCCCGGGTGGGGGCGGGCCCACCGTCGTTCACACCGGCGGGGCGGGCCCACCGCCGCACACGCCCGCCGGGGCACCCCGCCGATCCGGCACCCTGGCGGCTCGGCACCCCGCCGATCCGGCACCCTGGCGGCTCGGCACCCCGGCGGCTCGGCACCCCGCCGCTCCGGCACCCCGGCAGCCCGTCGCTCCGGCACGCCCCCGCTCCGGTGCGCCCCCGGCTCGGAGCGCCCCGGCCTCATCTCGGCTGCGGTACGAGTCTCTCCGGACCGCTGGCCGTCTCCTCTCGCAGTGCCTTCCGCAGCTTCAGCTGGTCCTCCGACAGCGGTCCCGGTGCCGCCCGCGGCGGTACTCCGCGGACCGTCTCGCCCGGTGCCACCGGCGGCTCGTACTGCGTCGGGGCGGTGCGCAGGGTCAGGGCCGTCACCCCGATGAGGGTGACCGTGAAGGCGATGGCCGCCCGGGTCCACAGCCGGGCGCGGCGTTCGCTGTCGCTGCGCACCGCGAGCGGTTTGGGCGCCCGCAGCCGTTCCGCGGTGGCCAGCCGGGACAGGCGGCGGTGCATTTCGCCCGGGTCGGACAGCTCCGGCAGGCGCTCGGCGACCGCCTGGCGCGCGTTCAGCAGCCGGTTCGCCGTCGCCGGGGTGCTCGCCTCCGTCTCCGCCGCGGTCTCGGGCAGGTCGAGACCCACGCCGTCGTAGAGCAGCAGGGTGCGGCGGTGCGGTGGGGACAGTTCCAGGAGCACGTTCAGCAGGGTGCGGTCGTAGGCGTCGGAGGGCGGCGCCTCGGGGTGGCGGTAGCGCGGGCGGAACCGGTGCCAGGGGGAGAGGGCGTACTCGTAGGCCGCGGCCCGCACCCAGCCGGTCGGATCGCGGTCGACGGCCACTTCGGGCCACCGCTGCCACGCCAGTTGGAACGCCCGCTCGACCGACTCGCGGGCCAGTTCGCGCCGGCCGGTGAGGACGTAGGTCTGGCGTACGAGGCCGGGGGCGCAGAACGCGTAGAGGGCGTCGAAGGCCTGAGTGGGAGTCAGGACGGTCTCGGACGGAACGAGGTCGGGCACGTCGGGTCCGAACTCCATCCCCGCCTCCCCCACCCCCTCCGGCGCGGGGCCGGACGTGAGGGCGGCGGGGGTGGGGGGCAGTTCGGCCGTGTCGTCGGGATCGGCAGTGGCGGCGTCGGCGGTACCGGCGGTGCCGGCGAACGAGCTGCCGGCTGAGGATCTGCCGGCGGCGGATCTGCCGACGGAGGATCTGCCGGCGGAGGATCTGCCGGCGGAGGGACTGCCGTGACCTGCCGTCACATCGGCTCTCCGCGCGGCGGCTTCGGCGGCCGTCCTCAGCTCGCGCAGCAACTGCGCGTACGCCTCATGTCTCCGGCCGCGCGGGTCGGCGCGGCCGGTCTCCCACGCCCGCACCTTCCGCGGGGTGACCCCGAGGCGCTCCGCCAGCTGAGCCTCTGTCAGCGAGCGGGACTCACGCAGACGTCGGCGCTCCTCGGGCGGGGGAAGCGGGTTTCCAGGGCTCTGCTTCACAGGGCGCCCCTTCGCGTGAAAAAGAACATAAACACATATTGGGCGACACATCCGAGCTTCGCCTGTTACGCGGATAAAGCGCGTGTCGTTGGGAGCATGACGGTCGTGACCCAGATGACGGACCACCACTCATCGCCCCTGTCGCCGCTGCTCACCCGGATGCGTGGCCGTTCGCCCGGTCTGGGAGCCAGCCTGCTGGGGGGCGCGGTCGCGGCCGGGCTGGGGTTCGGCTCGTTCGCCGTGCTGGTGATGGTGCTCTGGATCAGTTCGCCGTATCCGGACAGCGGTCCCGGGGGAGCGCTGCACATCGCAGCGGGCCTGTGGCTGCTGGCGCACGGCGCGGAACTCGTCCGGCCCGACACGCTCTCCGGTGTTCCCGCACCGGTCGGCATCACTCCGTTGCTGCTGTTCGCGCTGCCCGTATGGCTGCTGCACCGGGCGGCGCGGGACGCGGTGGACGGCGAGGTGGAGGGCGGCCCGCTGGTCGGCGGGAGCACGGCGTGGGCGGGTGTGGTGCTGGGATACCTCGCTGTCGGGGGAGCGGTGGCGGGCTACGCGGCCGGGGGCGGCGCGCTGCGCCCCGACTGGCTGTGGACGGCGCTGTGCCCGCCGGTGATCACCATGGTGGCGGCGGCCACCGGGGTGTGGGCGGCGTACGGGCGACCGCGTGGTCCGGTGAACGGCGTGCTGATCCTGCTGCCGCGCCGGCTGCGCCCGCTGGTGCGCGGCACCAGGGTCCAGGAACGGATCGCCTATCCGGCACGGGCGGGCGCGGCCGGGGCCGCCGTGCTCGTCGGCGGTGGGGCGTTGCTGGTCGCGGTGTCGCTGGTGTGGCACGGCGGGGCGGCCCGCGACGCCTTCGCGCAGCTGACGGAGGGGTGGTCGGGGCGGTTCGCGGTGCTGCTGCTGTGCCTGGCGCTCGTACCGAACGCTGCGGTGTGGGCCGCGGCGTACGCCCTCGGCCCCGGTTTCGCGCTCGGCGTCGGGCATACGGCGGGACCGCTGTCCGGCGACCCGGTTCCGGAACTGCCGCCGTTCCCGCTGCTCGCGGCGGTGCCGGGGACGGGGCCGGGAACGGCGCTGAGCTGGGCGGCCGCCGCGGTGCCCGTGGCGGCCGGGATGACGATCGGGTGGTTCACCGCCAGGGCCGCTGCCAAGGGAGCCGAGTCCGACGACGATGTGCCCTGGGGGGCCGGCGGGGTGAACGGCGGGACCGGAAGCACGCGGGGATCCGTTCCGTGGACCGGGCGGCCGGGCGGCGACGCCGGACGGGCGGCGCGGGCCGGGACGGGGCGGCGCCGGGAGCCGTGGTCGTCGGGGCGGACAGCGGGCGCGGCCGGGCTCGCGGCCGTGTGGTGCGCCGCGGGACTCGCGGTGCTCGCCGGACTGGCGGGCGGTCCCCTCGGGGTGACGGTGCTCACCCGGTTCGGACCGGTGTGGTGGCAGGTGGGAGCGGCGGCGCTGGTGTGGATGGCGGTCGTGGCGGTCCCGACGGCGCTGGCCGCGCGGGCGTTGCTGTGCCGGCGCCGGGAACGGCGGGCGACGGCGGCCGTCGGCCGGCAGCGGGAAGCGCCGGCGTCGGATGCGGGAACGGCCGCGGCCTCGCGGGCCGTGGTGGCCGCGCCCGGTACGGCGGAGGACGCCGGAGCCGAGACGGCGGATGGCGAGCAGCCCTCGGCCCAAGCGCTGGAGTCGGCCGAGGCGCAGGAGGACGCAAGCCCCGCGACGGACTCCGAGGCGGAGAACGAGGAGACCGGTTCGGCCGGGTCGGCGCCGACCGGAAAGTCCCAGACCGGGTCGCCCGGGGAGGCCGAGGCCGCGGTGGACGGCGGCGCATACGGCGGCGGCACGGAGTTGGGCGGTTCCGATGGTGATGCCCGGTCATCGGACCCGACGGCCCGTACCGACGCCGCAGACTCACCCGCCGCCCGCTCGCGGCCCGAAGAGGACGCGGCGGACGGAGTGGACGGAGTGGACGGACTGGGAGGAGGCGGCGGAGCGGACCGCACGGACGCGGAGGCCGACGGTCCGGCAGCGACGCCGAAGCGAGCGACGGTGGAGCGCGCCTCTGACCCGGGTCCCGATCCCGATGGCACCGGCCCCGATCCCGGCCACGACCGTGCCCCCCGCCCCGACGAGGACCCCCTCATCGACAGGGACCCCCGCCCCGACAAGGCGAACGTCAGCTTGAAAGCACCGGATTCCGGCCACGTAGTGGGAAGCCCGCGGACGGAGGCGCCGCATCCCCCCGCGCCCGCCCCGGACTCTCCGTCACCCCGCAAGCCGAAGGCGAATCCGTCACCCTCGGCAGCCGGAGCCGGAGCCGGAGCCGGAGCCGGAGCCGGAGCCGGAGCCGGAGCCGCCCCCCACGCCGCCGCATCGGCCGCGCCCGCCGCGCCCCGCACGCCTGACCCCGCCCCGCGCCTGCGTCGCCTCTGGCGACCCCGCAAGGGTGACGAGAACGGTCCCGACCGCCGGTCGGACTCCCCGGGCAACGCGCCCCACCGGACCTCGGACGGCGCGTACGACCCCAGCGGCGACGACTACGACCTGCTGCCCGTCGAACCCTCGACGCCCTGGCAGGACGACGCCCGCGAGGCCCGCTGGGCGGCGCTGAAGAAGGCGTCGGGGCAGGCCGGGAGCGAGCCGGACGACTCGTGAGACCGGCTCCCGGGAACCGCGGTCCTAGGCGTTGGCCCCCAGCACGCTCCGCAGCCCGTCCGGCAGCAGTTGGCTGCAGGCTTGCCGGGCCTCGTTCGTGAGGGCGTCGTTGGTGCACGTGTAGTAGTCGCGGTACACGAACTGCGCGGTGAAGGTAGCCGCCACGAGCATGATCGCCAGGGACGCGGTCACCAGACCGCTGACCGCGGCGGTCGTCTGGGGGCGCCCCGTGGCCGAGTTCGCGGCGGCAGGGGTGTCGGGGTCGGGGGTGCGGGACTTGGTGCGCAGGGCGCTGATGCCCCAGTACAGGGACAGCGCGCCCAGCAGCAGGGCCACGTACGGCCAGCTGAAGAGGGCGAAGAAGAACGCCCACATACCGGACAGCAGGGCGTAGCGCGCCCGGCGCTGCGCGGGGTCCGTCGGATCCCAGCGCACTCCGCCGCGGCCCGGACCGCCGCCCTGGCCCTCGGGGCCGCCGCCGGGCCGGTCGCCGAAACCGCCGCCGGAGGAGCGGCCGGGCTGCCGGTCGCTCCACTGGCTGCCCCACAGCGGACGGCCGCCCCCGCCCCGAGAGCCGGAGGAGCCCTGCGAGTCGGAGGAGTCCCCGCCGTCGCCGGCCGGGCGGCGCGGCTGCCAGGGCCGGTCCGGGGCGCCCTCGGGCGGCGGCGCGAACGGATTGTCGTCCGGCGTGGACCCGCCCCGCCGGTCGCCGTCGCCGTTCGACGGCGCGTCGGGTGGCGTCGGGGGGCGCTCCCGCAGCAGCACGCCGGTGCGCTCCCCTCCCGGTGCCGACTGCGGAGGGAGCATGAGGAGTCGCAGGCTGCGGTCCGACATCAAGTGAGCGTCTTCCCCTTGGTGAATACGACTGGTGAATACGGCTGGTGGGCACTGCTGGCGGTCACGGCGTGCTGACGGGGCGTGCGGATCCGACGTGCCGAACACGACCGCTCCGGTGCGAGCCGTCCTCTCGTGAACGCGCCACCGCACGTCCGCGTTCCCGAGCCCGCTCGTCCCAGACGCTACCTTCCGGCCACGCCCCCGTCCCGTGGGGGCCGCCCGGTGTGCCGGTATCGTTGCTGACGGTCGGCCGCTTCGTAGACTTCCCCGTATCCCGGGGCGCGAAGCATTCGTACGACCGTACAAACGCTTCCCCGAGAAAGGGCCCCACCGTGGCCGCCAAGCCCGTGGCCAAGCGCCTTGTCGTGCTGGTCTCCGGATCCGGCACCAATCTCCAGGCGCTGCTCGACGCCATCGCCGCCGCCGGTGCCGAGACCTACGGAGCCGAGATCGTGGCCGTCGGAGCCGACCGCGCCGGTGTCGAGGGGCTGGCGCGGGCCGAGCGCGCCGGGCTGCCCACGTTCGTGTGCCGGGTGAAGGATCACGCCACCCGCGAGGAGTGGGACCACGCCCTCGCCGAGGCCGTCGCCGCGTACGAGCCCGATCTGGTCGTCTCCGCGGGGTTCATGAAGATCGTGGGCAAGGAGTTCCTCGCCCGGTTCGGCGGGCGCTTCGTGAACACGCATCCCGCCCTGCTGCCCAGTTTTCCCGGCGCCCACGGTGTCCGCGACGCGCTCGCGTACGGCGCCAAGGTCACCGGCTGCACCGTCCACTTCGTCGACGACGGCGTCGACACCGGCCCGATCATCGCCCAGGGCGTGGTCGAGGTCCGGGACGAGGACGACGAGAGTGCGCTGCACGAGCGCATCAAGGAAGTCGAGCGAAGGCTGCTCGTCGAGGTCGTGGGGCTGCTCGCCCGCAACGGCTATCGCATTGAGGGACGAAAGGTAGTTATCCAGTGACCGCCGAGAGCAACAAGCGGGCCATTCGACGGGCGCTCGTCAGCGTCTACGACAAGACCGGGCTGGAGGAGCTGGCCCGTGGCCTGGACGAGGCGGGCGTGGAACTCGTCTCCACCGGGTCCACCGCCGCCCGTATCGCCGCCGCCGGCGTCCCCGTCACCAAGGTCGAGGAGCTGACGGGCTTCCCCGAGTGCCTGGACGGCCGGGTCAAGACCCTGCACCCCAAGGTGCACGCGGGCATCCTCGCCGACCTGCGGCTGGAGGACCACCAGCGGCAGCTGGCCGAGCTCGGTGTCGAGCCGTTCGACCTCGTGGTCGTCAACCTCTACCCGTTCCGTGAGACCGTCGCCTCCGGCGCCTCGCCCGACGAGTGCGTCGAGCAGATCGACATCGGCGGCCCGTCCATGGTCCGCGCCGCCGCCAAGAACCACCCGTCCGTCGCGGTCGTGACCAGCCCCGCACGGTACGGCGACGTGCTCGCCGCGGTCCGCAACGGCGGCTTCGACCTCACCACCCGCAAGCGGCTCGCGGCGGAGGCGTTCCAGCACACGGCGGCGTACGACGTGGCCGTCGCGAGCTGGTTCGCCGGCGACTACGCCCCCGTCGACGACAGCGGCTTCCCCGACTTCCTCGGCGCCACCTGGGAGCGCAAGAACACCCTGCGCTACGGCGAGAACCCGCACCAGCCGGCCGCCCTGTACGTCGACGGCACCGGGTCCGGCCTGGCCGAGGCCGAGCAGCTGCACGGCAAGGAGATGTCGTACAACAACTTCACGGACACGGACGCCGCCCGCCGTGCCGCGTACGACCACGACGAGCCGTGCGTCGCGATCATCAAGCACGCCAACCCCTGCGGCATCGCGATCGGCGCGGACGTCGCCGATGCGCACCGCAAGGCGCACGCCTGCGACCCGCTGTCCGCGTTCGGCGGTGTGATCGCGGTGAACCGCCCGGTCAGCAAGGAGATGGCCGAGCAGGTCGCCGAGATCTTCACCGAGGTCATCGTCGCGCCGGACTACGAGGACGGCGCGCTGGAGGCGCTCGCCAAGAAGAAGAACATCCGCGTGCTCAGGGCGCCCAACGGCCCGGCCGACCCGGTCGAGGTCAAGCCGATCGACGGCGGTGCCCTGCTCCAGGCCGCCGACCGCCTCCAGGCCGACGGGGACGACCCCGCCCACTGGACCCTGGCGACCGGTGAGGCACTGAGCGACGGGGAACTGCGCGAGCTGGCCTTCGCCTGGCGGGCGTGCCGGGCCGTGAAGTCCAACGCGATCCTGCTGGCCAAGGACGGCGCCTCGGTCGGCGTGGGCATGGGCCAGGTCAACCGGGTCGACTCCGCGAAGCTGGCGGTCGAGCGGGCTGGTGCCGAGCGCGCCGAGGGCTCGTTCGCCGCCTCGGACGCGTTCTTCCCGTTCCCCGACGGGCTGGAGATCCTCACCGAGGCCGGTGTGCGGGCCGTGGTCCAGCCGGGCGGTTCGGTCCGTGACGAGCAGGTCGTCGAGGCGGCGCGGAAGGCCGGCGTCACGATGTACTTCACCGGTACGCGCCACTTCTTCCACTGACACCGGCGCGGCACCCACGCGGCCTCCGGCCCTCCCCCGAGGGGGCCGGAGGCCGCGGCGCGTCCGCGCTGGATCAGGGTCAGCGGGGACGCGGGTGCGGGCCGCGGGAGGCGGCACGTCCGAGCGTCCCAAGGAGCCCGCGCGGCCGGTACCTCAGTTCTCTCAGGGTCACGTCCGGTCCCGCGGCGTGTACTCCTTGAGGTGGTGCGCGACGCGGGCGGCGTAGTCGCGGTACTTCGGGGGAACCCCGCCCGCGTCGTTCACCTTCCGGTAGGACGTCCGGTAGGCGGCGGCGATCAGCACCCGGTGGTCGCCGGGCAGGTCGGCGTCCAGGCGCGGCGCGATCCAGCACAGATACCGGCCCATCGCGGGGATCGACTCGGCGGGAGGGAAGGGCGGCTCGGGGACGGACTCCGCGGGCGTGCCGTCGTCATGCATCCACCAGCGCAGCACGCTCGGGGTCCAGCGGGCGATGCCGTACTCGTCCTTGGCGGGGTCGGACAGATCGGGGTCGAAGCCGCTCTCCACCTTCAGCATGGCCGCGATCAGCGTCGGGGTGACACCCGGCCGGTCGCAGTCGTGCGCCGTCTCGACGATCAGCAGGCGGTAGGCGGCGGGGACGCCCTTGTCGGTACGGAGTTCGGCGGCGCCGTAGGTGGCGGCGGTGGTCTCCCGGGCCCGGCTGCCCCGGCTGCCGTCCGGGCCGCGGTCGGCCCAGGCGCTGATGCCGAAGCCGAGGCCCACCGCCGCGCAGGTGGCGGCCGCGGCGGCCACGACGGCGCCGCGGCGGGAGACGCGGCGCGGGCCGGGCGGCAGACGCAGCGACCGCCGGCCGGTGCCGGTGGCCGCGGACACCCGGCGCAGCAGTGCCGCGGTGGTGATGCGTTCGGCGTGCGTACGGGCCAGGCACGCGCGCACGATGTCCCGCCAGGCGTCCGGCAGGCCGGGGGACAGGCGCAGTTCCTCGGTGCCGCGGGCGTAGGCGGCGGCCGCGTCGCGGCGGGCCGTCGGGGTGCCGCCGGGCAGCGGGAAGGAGCCGGTCAGGACGAGGTGGGCGAGGACCCCGAAGGCCCAGACGTCGGCGGAGGGGCGGATCCGTCGGCCGCGCTCGCCGATCTCGGACCACAGCAGTTCCGGCGGGGTGTAGTCGGGGGTGGAGAAGGCGGGCGTGTACGCGTGCGTGCCCTCGAGCTCGGCGGCCATGTTGAAGTCGGCCAGCCGCGCCGAACCGTCCCGCATCAGCAGCACATTGGCCGGTTTCAGATCCCCGTGCACCCAGCCGGCCGCGTGCAGCTGGTGGAGGCCCTCACAGATCTGCGCGAGCAGCGCCGGCCCGTTCCCGGGCCGGGGCGTACCGGCCAGCAGGGCGGCCAAGGAGCCCTCCGCCCGTTCCAGTACGAGGACGGTGGCGCCGTCGAGCGCGGGGCGGCCGGGGTCGTCGACGGTGAGGGTCTCGTACATCCGGATCAGCCGCGGGCGTCTGAGGCGGCGGTGCAACTCCACCTCGCGGTCGACCAGTTCCCGCAGGTGGGACAGATGGCGGGGGGTGTTGGTGCCGGTCGGCAGGAACTTCAGGGCGGCGGTGCGCGGCAGGTCCTCCCGGGGGTCGGTGCGCCGGGCCTCGTAGACGCTGCCGAAGGCACCCGTGGCGATCGGCGCCCGCACCTCCCAGGACCCCACCCGGTACCCCTTGGGCACCGGTACGGCGTACGGCTCGGTCACCGGTTGCCCGCACCGCCCGGTACGGCGGCGGCGAGGACGGCGAGGTCGTCCTCCCGCACCAGGTCGAAGCGGAGGGCGAGGGAGACCAGGGACTCCTTCTTGCCGTTGAGCCGCGGACCGCTGTCGGCGGTCTCCGGGCCGGGTTTCAGACGCAGCTTGACCGCCAGGTAGTCGATGTTCCACTGCACCGAGGTGCGGGACGCGGCGGGCCAGCCCGGTTGCAGCCGCTCGACGACCTGGTCGACGGTGGGCAGCGGGGCGTGCGGTTCGCCGCGCAGCCGCGGCTCGCACAGCGCGGCGAGCACCGCGTAGTAGCGCTTGCTGCGGTCCAGGGAGAAGGCGGGCGCGGTGGTCACCCCGTCCAGCCCGCCCTCGGGGCGCAGGTGGTCGTGGCGGGGTGCCCAGACGTCGACCGGCAGCAGGTCGCCCGCCGCGGGCAGCACGATCCGGGAGAACTCGAACGGCACGGGCGCGTCCAGCCGCCCCGGCGCCACCTTGATGTGCTCACCCGCGCCCTCCGGGTTCTCGACGACGTACGTCTGGTCCCGGCTGAGGTTGCTGAGTATCCAGAAGGCGCCCTGCGCGGCGATCTCACCCGCGCGGCGCGAGACGCCGTCGTGGGCGATCACGACGTCGTTGCCCGCGCCGCGGCCGAAGGTGAGCCGCTCGCCGGGGGCGAGGCGGATCTGGGCGGTGCGGTCCCGCTCGTCCTGCGAGCTCGGCGGAGGTACCACGATGATGCTGTACAAGGTGCTTCTCCCCGTGCCTGGCGGCTACCGCATCAGAGTAGGGCGACGCACCAGGGCCGCGTCCCTCCCTTGCACGGGTGAGACACGGCCCTCGGTGTGAATGGCGCGAACCGTTCCGTCGCGTGAGCGCGTCGGGCGCCGCGGGCGCCGCCGATCAGTAGCGCGGGCGGCGGAACCATTCTGCGCTGGCGCGCTTCGCGGAGAAGACGATCAGGAGGATGGAGATCGCGATGATGATCAGCCCGATGCCGTACGCCGCGATCATGACGATGCCCGTGACGATCGCGAACGAGCCGTAGACGATCGAGCAGACGCGCACGCCGTTGCCGCCCTTGGCGTACTGGACCAGCAGGGCGAGGCCGAGCAGCGCGAAGACGGCCGCCAGACCGAGCAGGAAGACCACGACGCCCTTGCCCAGGTCGGCGATCGCCTCCGCCTCCGAGTCACCGGTGACGCCCGCGTCGGCCATGGTCTTGTCCCACTCGCTGAGCGCGACCCCGTACAGCACCGCGATCACCGCGTGGGCCAGCGCGATCACACCGAGCATGATCTGCGAGGCGCGGGTGACGCCCGGCATCTGGGCGGGCACGCCCGGGGCGTAGCCGCCGCCGTACGGCTGCTGGAGCGGCGGGGCCGACGGGTAGCCGTAGCCCTGCTGGGGGGCGCCGGGCGGCGTCTGCTGGGGGTACCCGTATCCGGGGGCGGGGGGCTGCTGGGGCGGCTGCCCGTGCCCGTAGGGGTTGTTCGGGTCGCCGAAACTCATGGCGGTCTTTCCTCCGTTTTGCCTCTGGAGTGCGGGGACGACGCGCGGCCGGATTCGGAGGAAGGTCCTACAGATGCGGTTCGTCCCCCCGGTACTGTCCGCGACACTGTTGCGATAATCGTTCTTCAGCCACCGTCGGCTTGTCCAGCCGCATTCCGGATGTGTTGTGCAAGTGCAACATCACCGATCATGGGCGGATACGGGCGGCGGGGTCCCGGCCACCCGGATTGGAACCATGACCCGGTCATCCGGGAGGATGGGGCCATGACCGCCCAGATTCTCGATGGCAAGGCCACCGCAGCCGCGATCAAGTCCGATCTGACCGTCCGCGTGGCGGCGCTGAAGGAGAAGGGCGTCACGCCCGGCCTCGGCACGATCCTGGTCGGGGACGACCCCGGCAGCCAGAAGTACGTCGCCGGCAAGCACCGGGACTGCGCAGAGGTCGGTATCGCCTCCATCCAGCGGGAACTGCCCGGCACGGCGACGCAGGAAGAGATCGAGGCGGTCGTCCGGGAGCTGAACGAGGACCCGGCCTGCACCGGTTACATCGTCCAGCTGCCGCTGCCCAGGGGCATCGACGAGAACCGCGTCCTGGAGCTGATGGACCCGGACAAGGACGCCGACGGCCTGCACCCGATGAACCTCGGACGCCTCGTCCTCAACGAGCCGGCCCCGCTGCCCTGCACGCCCAACGGCGTGATCACGCTGCTGCGCCGGCACGGCGTGGAGATCAAGGGCGCCGAGGTGGTCGTCGTCGGCCGCGGCGTGACCATCGGCCGTCCGATGCCGCTGCTGCTGACCCGGCGCAGCGAGAACGCCACGGTGACCCAGTGCCACACCGGCACCCGTGATCTGTCGGCCCATCTGCGCCGCGCGGACATCATCGTCGCCGCGGCCGGTTCCGCCCACCTCGTCCGGCCCGAGGACGTCAAGCCCGGCGCGGCCGTCCTCGACGTCGGCGTGTCCCGCAGCGCCGAGGGCAAGATCGTCGGCGATGTCCACCCCGGCGTCGCCGAGGTCGCCGGCTGGATCTCCCCGAACCCCGGCGGTGTCGGTCCGATGACCCGGGCGCAGCTGCTCGTGAACGTGGTCGAGGCGGCGGAGCGCAGTGTCGGCTGACCGGAAGGACGCCGGGCGGACCGGCGCCGCACGCGACGGATCGGCACCACGGGATCCCGGCGCCGACACCGGCGCGCCGGGCGACACCGGCGCCGCCCGGCGCAACGGTGTCTCGCCGAACGGCTCCTCGGGGGAGGGTGCGTTGAGCAACGGTGTCTCGCCGAACGGCTCCGCGAAGGACGGCGCGTACAGCAACGGCGTCTCGCCGAACGGCTCCTCGGCGGGCGGTGCGCTGAGCAACGGCGTCTCGCCGAACGGCTCCGCGGGGGGTCGGCCCGCGCGGGGTGACGGCGGGGAGGAGATAGGCGGCAACGAGGACGCCGCCCGCGAGGACGGTGGACTCGTCGTCCGGGACCCGATCAGCGCGCCCGACGCCGAAGGCACACCGCGGCGGGTCACCCGGCGGTTCCCGCTGTTCACCAAGGACACCGCGCGGCCCGAGGGCGGCGGGCGCGCCGCGTCCGGTGCCGCGCCCGCGCCGGCGCGGCAGTGGCCGATGCTCGCCGTACTGGCCCTGGTGGGGCTCGGCCTGCTGGTGACGGCGCTGGACCTGTTCCGGATCGGCACGCTGCTGATCGGTGTCGCCCTGCTCTGCGCGGCGGCGCTGCGCTGGCTGCTGCCCGGCGTCGGCATGCTCGCGGTGCGCTCCCGCTTCACCGACATCGTCACCTACGGCGGCCTGGGCCTGGTCATCGTCCTGCTCGCCCTGATGGTGCAGCCGAAGCCCTGGCTGGAGATCCCGTTCCTGAAGGACACCCTGCACTTCACGGTCAGCAGCAGCTGAGGAACCAGCGGCGACCCGTCCCCTCCCCCGAGCAAGGACGGGCCGCCGCCGCACCCAAACTCCCGCACGGCGAACGGCCCGTTCAACAGCTGTCCGTACGCTGTGGCTCGGAGGTGACCGTTCCGCCACCGTGTCCGCGCCCTGACACAGGCCCGGCGCGGTTGCGTGTGGGCGGGAGTGGCACCGCAGGGGCGTACGAGGTCACCGGTGTGTGCCGGTTGTGTCGATGTATTGACAGTTCCGGGATGCCGGGCCAAGGCACTGCACAGCGGGGCTAATCTCCCCAATCGGGACGGTCCGGGACGTCCCGAGCTGGACCGCGGACCAGCGGGCGTGCAACGGTGCATGTCCGCGCCGCCAATGCCCCCGTGCGCCCTCGCCCCGGGAACTGAGATCCTGATCCGGCGCATCCCTGTGGGTAGCCAGAACGAGGACTCGGCAGGGGGCAGTACGCGCGGGGGAACAACCAGCACGAACCGGGGGGAAGAGGGGGGAAGCAATGCCTCGTTGGAAAGCCTTGCCGGACGAGATCGATCCGCAGATCAGAGAGTTCGTGAGCCAGCTGCGGCGCCTCGTGGACCGCAGTGGCCTGAGCGTCGCGGCGGTGGCCGACCGCACGGGCTACAGCAAGACGTCCTGGGAGCGTTACCTCAACGGCCGGCTCCTCGCGCCCAAGGGTGCCATCGTCGCCCTGGCCGAGGTCACCGGCACCAATCCCATCCATGTCACGACGATGTGGGAGCTCGCCGAACGCGCCTGGAGCCGTTCGGAGATGCGCCACGACATGACCATGGAGGCGATACGGATCTCCCAGGCCCGCGCGGCACTGGGAGAGTTCGGTGCGCCGCCGGCCAACGCCAAGGGCGGCCGGGGGGCCCGCCGTGGCGGCAGCGCGACGGCGACACCGGGGATCGCGGGACCGGCGGGCGTGGTTCCGTCGGTGCCGGCACAGCCCACCGCACCCGACGCGGACGCGCGGGAGAGCGGCGCGCGGACCAGCGGTCCGGCGTCCTCCTCGGGCGGCAACTCGTGGGGCGTGGCCGGATACGCCGGGCCGTCGCAGTCCGGTGTCCGCGGACCGGGCGCCCGGCCCGGACCGGGGGCCGGTACCGGCTACGGGGCGGGCGGCGGCGCGGGTGCCGGTGCCGCGCCGGGTACCGCCGGCGCACCGTCGGCCTCGCCGGCCGGCCCCGGCGCTCCGGGCTCCGGTGGCCGCCGGGCCGCCCGCGGCTCGTCGGGCAAGCGCCGGGCGACGATGTTCCTCGCCGGAGTCGTCGGTGTGGTCGTCGTGGTCGCCGGGGCGTTCTACCTGACGAAGGGCGGGGACGGCGACGGCGGCACCGCGGCTCCCTCCCCGTCGCCGTCCGTCACCACCGAAGCCGATCTGCCGCCGGGCGTGAAGTGCAGCGGTGAGAGCTGCACCGGCAAGGACGCGGAGAGCATGGGGTGCAGCGGGGACCTGGTGACCACCGCCAAGACGGCGACCGTCGGCGCCACCGTCGTCGAGGTCCGCTACAGCGAGACCTGCGGCGCGGCGTGGGGGCGCATCACACAGGCGGTCCAGGGCGACGAGGTCGAGGTGACCGCCGGCAAGGCCAAGGAGGACGGCTCCATCACGCTCGCCGGTGACACCATCGCGTACACGCCGATGGTGGCGGTGCGGGACGCGGGCGAGGCGACGGCGTGCGCCACGCTGGCGTCGGGGCAGGAGGGCTGCACGGACTGACGCAGGTCGGCGGGCCGGTTCCGGCCCGCCGGAAAAAGACCGGGCGCTGACAGGAATGGCCGCCGTGTTCGCGGGCACGCGAACCGTACCCCCACGGGAGTCCGGCAACGGTACCCCCACCCGGCGGCCGTTCCGTTCCTCCTCTCCCGGACGGGCGGCCGCCGCCTTTTGTGGTCTTGTGGGCTGGGCCACACCGACCCGGACGTCCGGGATCCTCGATGCGCGATAGCCTGGCCGCTGGATCTCTTGATGCCGAGAGATCGATCAAAAAAGCCGGGGCAGGGACGCCCCACCGCCAGCTGTCATACGGAGAACGCCATGACCCGCACTCCCGTGAACGTCACCGTCACCGGCGCGGCCGGCCAGATCGGTTACGCCCTGCTCTTCCGCATCGCCTCCGGCCAGCTGCTCGGCGCGGACGTGCCGGTCAAGCTCCGCCTCCTGGAGATCACCCCGGCGCTGAAGGCCGCCGAGGGCACCGCGATGGAGCTGGACGACTGCGCGTTCCCGCTGCTCCAGGGCATCGACATCTCGGACGACCCGAACGTCGCCTTCGACGGCGCCAACGTCGCCCTCCTCGTGGGCGCCCGCCCGCGCACCAAGGGCATGGAGCGCGGTGACCTCCTGGAGGCCAACGGCGGCATCTTCAAGCCGCAGGGCCAGGCCATCAACGCGCACGCCGCGGACGACATCAAGGTCCTGGTCGTCGGCAACCCGGCCAACACCAACGCGCTGATCGCGCAGGCCGCCGCGCCGGACGTACCGGCGGAGCGCTTCACCGCGATGACGCGCCTGGACCACAACCGCGCGCTGACCCAGCTGTCGAAGAAGACGGGCACCCCGGTCTCCGAGATCAAGCGCCTCACCATCTGGGGCAACCACTCGGCCACCCAGTACCCGGACATCTTCCACGCCACGGTCGCCGGCAAGAACGCCGCCGAGGTCGTCGGCGACGAGAAGTGGCTCGCCGAGGACTTCATCCCGACCGTCGCCAAGCGCGGCGCGGCCATCATCGAGGCCCGCGGCGCCTCCTCGGCCGCCTCGGCCGCGAACGCCGCCGTCGACCACATCCACACCTGGGTCAACGGCACCGCCGAGGGCGACTGGGCCTCCATGGGCATCCCGTCGGACGGCTCCTACGGCGTCCCGGAGGGCCTGATCTCCTCCTTCCCGGTCACCACCAAGGACGGCAGGTACGAGATCGTCCAGGGCCTGGAGATCAACGAGTTCTCCCGCGCCCGTATCGACGCCTCCGTCAAGGAGCTGGAGGAGGAGCGCGAGGCGGTCCGCAGCCTCGGCCTCATCTGACCCCGCTTCACGACACGACGATCCCCGGGCCGCCGCGGCCCGGGGATCGTCGTGTCCACGGGCCCGCGGCACGCGCCGAGGCTCTGGAACACCTCAAGTGGGTGGAGGGCCGGACGGTGCGGCCCCGAGGATGGCCGTATGGCCGGACGAGACAAGCACCCACGCACCATCCTCTTCGTGCGCGACGCCGACGCCGCCGTCGCGGACCTGCGGCAGGCACTGGCCGAGGCGGGACCCGAGGAACGCCCGGGCCTGGAACGGGCCGTCGGGATCGCCGAGCGCGCCGCCCGGGCCTCGGACGCGGACCTGCGCGCCCGCTGGGTGCGCGAGCGGCTGGCCGCCGTCGGGTACGAGGGGCCGGTCGACTCGGTCAAGGCGATCAAGCACCTGCGCGAGGCGGCCCCGGGGCTCGGCCTGCTCGAAGCCGTGCAACTGGCGAAGTCCGCGGCGCAGGGGGCCGCGTAGCGAGGAGCGGACCGGGTCGCGCGGACCACGTGGCGTGGAGCGGATCGCGCGGACCACGTGGCGTGGAGCGGGTCGCGCGGACCACGTGGCGTGGAGCGGGTCGCGCGGAGTGCCGCGGCGCGGGTGGGCCGGGAGCGGTGCCGGTCAGTCGGGCGCCGTGCCGGTGAGTCGCTTCTCGAACCAGTGGCTGGCGTAGACGTGTTCGAGGTATGCCGGGATCTCCGTGTAGCCGCACGCCCGGTACATCGCCCGGGCCTCGGTGAGCACCGCGTGCGTGTCGAGCCGTACCGCGGTCATGCCCCGTCCGGCGGCCTCGCGCTCCAGTTCCCCGAGGATCCGGCGGGCCAGGCCCAGCCGCCGGGCGTCCGGGTGCACCCACACGTGCTTGATCTCGCCCATGCCCGGCTCCAGGCGCCGCAGTCCGCCGCAGCCGACCGGGCGCCCCTCCTCGTACGCCACGTGGAACGCGCCCGCGTCCCCGGACACCTCCTCGGGCCGTACCAGGTCGGACGGGTCGAAACCCTCCGGGAACCGCTCCGCGAGGTCGGCGGCGTAGGCGTCCAGGCAGGCGCGCGCGTCCGCCGAGGCCCCGTCGACCAGGCGCACGGTGATGCCGGCCAGGCGCAGCAGGCGCCGGGCGGTGTCCATCGCCTCGGTCAACCGCGCGCGCTGGCTGCCGCTCAGCCCGCCGAGCAGCCCTGCCGCCAGGGCGTCGGCCCGCTTCTGCTGCTCCGTGACCTCCGCCCGGCCGGCCGGGGTCGGCTCGACCGTCCGCAGCCGGCTGTCCCGGGGATCGGTGCCGAACCGGATCAGGCCCTGCGCCTGGAGCGTCTTCGCCATCCGGCTCAGGTAACCGGCGTCGAGCCCCAGCCGGCCGCGCAGTTCGCGCAGGGACACCGCGGGACCGGACCGGCAGATCTCGAACAGCAGTCTGGCTTCCCCGAGCGGGCGGTCCTGCCCGAGGTAGTGGTCGTCGAGGACCCCGATGCGGCGCGTGAAGCAGCGGTTGAAGCGGCGGAAGGCCGCCACCTGCTCCGTCGACACTGGTTCCATATTTCTTTGACTTTAGTCAAAGGAAAGGGCGGGGTCCAGTGGCCGGGCGGCCGGGAGGTCGGGGAAATCGGCCCGGTGAGGGGCACATGTGTTCACATGGCGCGATCAATCCCTTCCGATCCGTGACTTTTCTCTCGCCCGACCCTCTTGCGCCCTCTATCCTGAGGGTCACTCAAGTGACTTGGGACACACGACATTTCATGTATCGGGGGATCGTGTGACTACCGCCAATGTGCCATCGCAATCACCGCCGACGCCCGAACCGGCCGTGCCACCGGCCACCCCGGCGCCGCCTCCCACCCCGCCGCACGCCAGCGAGGCGACCCGCCTGCTGTGCGCGGGCTCCTACCTGGACTCCGCCTACCGCGACCGGGTCATCGAGGAACTGCACCTCAACGAGCAGCGGATCGTCGCGCCCTCGCTCGGTCTCGACGCGGCACGGGTCCTCGCCCACGCCCTGCGCGCCCGGCGTCTCGAGCTGGCCTGGGCCGGGGCGATCGTCGGGCTGTGGGTGGTGGGCCTGCTGGCGACCGACATGCTGCTCGCGGGCTATCTGCTGCCCGGCCTGATGCTGGCCCTGGCCGCCGGCGTGCGCGGCGGCGACGACAACCCGCCCGTCGCGCGCCGGCTGTCCGCGTTCGTCATGCGCTGGCTGGGCCGTGTCGTCTTCGCCGTGTTCCTGGTGGCCACCGTGGTCCTCGCGTTCACCGGCACCGACGACGACTCCTCCTCGTCCGGCACCTACGACCCCACGTACGGCCCGTACGGTCCGCCCGAGGACTCCTCGGGCTTCGGGGCCTTCCTCAAGGAGCTGCTGCCGGGCCTGTCCCAGCTGGCCGGCGGTGACGGCACCGTCCATCCGCTCCAGGCGTGGCTCGCGCTGGTGCTGTTCGTGGCCGTCGCCCTGTGCACCGGCGCCCAGCGCAGCCAGTTCGCCCGCGCGCTGGACGGTGAGCTGGCCCCGGCACGCTTCGCCGACGCCGCCTCCGACCCCGCGGAGAGCGCGGAGAGCCGGCGGTTCCAGCGTCTGAAGGAACGCATCCGGCTGGAACAGCACAAGCCGCTGATCATGTACCAGGAGGCACACCCGTTCTGCGGCGCGGGCGCCGCCTACGACACCTGGGTGCTCGCCGTCGAACTGCGGTCCGACGAGTCGAAGAAGGCCCGGCCGCTCAGCAACCGCACGGTGCTGGACACCATCCGTCCGCTGCTCGAAGGGCTGCGGCTGCCCGCGGAGTACGCGGGCGAGGCGGTGCGGGACCGGCTGCGCTGGCTGGAGATCGACGAGTGCGTGTTCCTGCCCGCGGAGGGTCTCGCCCGCCGCGAGGAAGCGCCCTACGACCAGTCCGCGTTCGAGGCGCACCGGGCCCGCGCGGTGGAGGAGGGCGCCGAGAAGCGCCGCCACTTCCTGCGGGTCCGGGTCGGCGGCTGGGAGGAGGAACTGGTCGTCACGGTCTTCGTCCGCGTCCACACCCAGGGCCGGATGCTGATGCTGGAGATCGCCCCGCATGTGCTCCAGCCGATCCGCGCCGACTTCAAGGACGCCGACCGCACGGCCCACCGCTTCCGCAGCAACAGCGCCCTCGGCCAGGCGACCTGGGCCGTCGGCCAGGTGCCCGGCTCGGCGATCCGCTCCGTGGTGACGCTGTGCCAAGGCGCCGCGCACGGCTGGCAGTCGCTCACCGGCGGGTACGGCAACGCGCTGCCCGAGGGCCCCGCGCTCTCGGTGCGCGAACTGGGCGCGGCGCCCTCCGGGTCGCTGTTCCAGCAGATGGACGTCGACCGGTACCTCAGGAGCGTGCAGGACCGTATCGCGCACGGGGTGCGGACGGCCCTGGCCGCGCACGGCTACCGGACCGGCGAGTTCGTCCAGAAGGTCGTGAACATCAGCAACGGCGGTGTGCACATCGACTCCGTCAAGGACAGCACCTTCGCGGTGGGCGCCAACGCACGCGCCGCGTCGACCACGCAGAGGGGACCCGACGACGATGACCACAGGGGATGAGCCGAGCGTCCGGTTGGGCGACGTCTCGCACAGCACGTTCGCCATCGGCAGCCACGCGCGGGCCGAGAGCCACCACGGCACGGGCGACCGCCGCGACCCGGCGGCCGAGGAACTGCTGGCGGCGGTGCGGGAACTGCGCGCCGACCTGACCCGGGTGCGGGCCGACGGGCGGACCGCCGAACTCGACACGGAACTGGCCGGCACCGAGGAGGAGATCACCCGTACCGGAGCGGTCGGGCAGGGCAGGCTCCAGCGGCTGCGGCAACTGCTCACGGACTCGGAGGCCCTGGTGAGCCTGCTCGCCTCGGCCGGAGCCGTGGCGGGGCTGCTCGGAATGTGAGGGGTGCGCGATGAGCGGGGGAGAGCGGTACTGGAACGAGCGGACCCAGCGCTGGGAGGACGGCACCGAGGGGACGGCCCATGTCACGCCGCCCCCGCCCGCCCGGCCCGAGTACCTGCCACAGGGTGACGGCGCCGGTGTCCCGGCACCGCCGGTCCCGTGGCCCGATCCGGTCCGGCCGTCGCCGCCGGCCGCGCCGGGGTGGCGGGAGCGGCGGCAGATGTGGGCCGCGGTGGTGGCGGCCGCCGCGGTGGTCGGGGTGACGGTGGCGCTCGTACTGGTGCAGGTGAACAGGGGGGACGCCGACGACGGGCCCGGACGGTCCGCCGAGCCTCAGGCGGGCGGGAGCGTGTCGCCCTCCGTGTCGTCGGACACCTACCTCTCCGCGACACCGGAGGCGGAGCCGTCCCCGTCCGTTTCACCGAGCCCCACCGGCCCCGAACTCCCCGTCGGTTACGCGCCGTTCGTGGATCCGCAGGGCTTCCGGATCGCCCTGCCCATCGGCTGGACGCGGCAGACCGTCGCGTCCGAGTACGGCATGGACGTGGTCAACTTCCGCAGCCCGACCGGCGAGCAGCGGCTCCAGGTGTTCGAGGTGGCGGAGGCGTCGCCGCAGGAGTCCTTCGACCTGTTCCTGTCGCCGCAGACCGCGAAGGCGCCCGGCTTCGACCGGCTCGCCCTGGACGACCTCGCCGGGGACGTCACGGGGGCGAGGCTGGAGTATCTGGCCGACTCGATCCGGGGCGAGCCGGACGTGGGCACGTGGCATGTGGTCGACGTGCGGTTCGTGGCCGCGGACGGCGCGCGGTACGCGATCGCCGCCTACGGCCGGGACGACGACGGCCGGGACGACGAGTTCGAGCTGGCCGGCACGGGCCTGGACTGGTTCTGCCCGTCGACGGTGACCTGCGACACGGCGATGTGACAGCGAGCACCCCTCACCCACCACCAGGCATTTCAACCCATTTGTCCGCATCTTCAGTGACACAGCGCACTTTCGCTCACCGATTTCGCATGCCGGCGCGGCCCCAGGGCAGGCGCTCACGGTCCTGAACAGGAGCGGAAGGCAAGACCAGGCATGGCGGACAGAACGGAACACCACACGGATCAGGAGCCGCGGGCGCGCGGCACCCTGCACATCGAGGGGGAGTGGCGGCACGCCGTTTCCGGCGCCACACGCGAGATCCTCGACCCCGCGGACGGCCGGCCGTTCGCCGTCGTCGCCGAGGGTGACGAGAAGGACACGGACCTCGCGGTGGCGGCCGCCCGGCGCGCCTTCGACGGCGGCCGGGGCGACTGGCCGCGCACCCCCGTCGCCGAGCGCGCCGCCCTGCTGCGCCGCGTCGCCGGCCTGCTGGCGCGCGACCGGGAACGGCTCGGCCTGCTGGAGAGCCGGGACGCCGGCAAGACCGTCGAGGAGGGCCGTGTCGACATCGACTGCGTGGCCGACGCCTTCCGCTACTTCGCCGACCTGGTCGCCGCCGAGGCCCCCGGCCGGGTCGTCGACGCGGGCTCGCCCGACATCCACAGCGTCGTCGTCCACGAGCCGGTCGGTGTCTGCGCGCTGATCACGCCGTGGAACTACCCCCTCCTCCAGGCCAGCTGGAAGATCGCCCCCGCCCTCGCGGCCGGCAACACCTTTGTGATCAAGCCGAGCGAGATCACCCCGATGACGACCGTCGCGCTGATCGAGCTGCTGGCGGAGGCCGGACTGCCCGCGGGGGCCGCCAACATCGTCACCGGACCCGGCCACACCGTCGGCGCCCGGCTCACCGAGCACCCCGACGTGGACCTGGTCTCCTTCACGGGCGGCCTGGTCAGCGGCACCAAGGTGGCCGCCGCCGCCGCGCCGGGCGTCAAGAAGGTCGCCCTCGAACTCGGCGGCAAGAACCCCAACGTCGTCTTCGCCGACGCCTGCGCCACCGACGAGGCCTTCGACACCGCCGTCGACCAGGCCCTCAACGCGGCCTTCATGCACAGCGGCCAGGTCTGCTCGGCGGGCGGCCGGCTGATCATCGAGGAGAGCGTGCGGGAACGGTTCGTCAGCGAACTCGCCCGCCGGGCCGCCAGGATCCGCCTCGGCCGGGGCACCGAGCCCGGCGTCGAGTGCGGCCCCCTCGTCTCCGAGCAGCAGCGCGCCAGGACCGAGGCGTACGTCGCCTCCGCGCTGGCCGAGGGCGCGGTGCTGCGCTGCGGCGGCAAGCGGCCGGAACCCGGTGAGGGCAGGCCCGCCACCGGCTACTTCTACGAGCCGACCGTCCTCGACGAGTGCCACCGCGACATGAAGGTCGTCCGCGAGGAGGTCTTCGGTCCGGTCCTGACCGTCGAGACCTTCCGCACCGAGGACGAGGCCGTCGCACTCGCCAACGACACCGAGTACGGCCTGGCCGGCGCCGTCTGGACCGCCAACGCCGGGCGGGCCCGCCGGGTCGCGGGCCTGCTGCGGCACGGCACCGTCTGGATCAACGACTTCCACCCCTACCTCCCGCAGGCGGAGTGGGGCGGCTTCGGCAAGAGCGGCGTCGGCCGCGAGCTCGGCCCGGCCGGACTCGCCGAGTACCGCGAGGCCAAGCACGTCTACCAGAACCTCGCGCCCCGGCCGGTGCGCTGGTTCTCCGGCTGAGCCCGACGTCCCCTCCCGGCCACCCCCCTCACCCTGGAGTACCACCCCATGTCCGACACCACCCGCGTCTACGACTACGTCGTCATCGGCGGCGGCACCGCCGGCTCCGTCATCGCCTCCCGCCTCACCGAGAACCCCGACGTCACCGTCGCCGTGATCGAGGGAGGCCCGAGCGATGTCGGCCGCGACGACGTCCTGACCCTGCGCCGCTGGATGGGTCTGCTCGGCGGCGAACTGGACTACGACTACCCGACCACCGAGCAGCCGCGCGGCAACTCCCACATCCGGCACAGCCGCGCCCGCGTCCTCGGTGGCTGCTCCTCGCACAACACGCTCATCGCGTTCAAGCCGCTGCCCTCCGACTGGGACGAGTGGGAGGAGGCCGGCGCCGAGGGGTGGGGCGCCGTCCGGATGGAGGCGTACTTCGCCCGTCTGCTGAACAACATCGTCCCGGTCGACGAGAAGGACCGGAACGCCATCGCCCGCGACTTCGTCGACGCCGCCCGCTCGGCGCTCGGCGTGCCCCGCGTCGAGGGCTTCAACAAGAAGCCGTTCACCGAGGGCGTCGGCTTCTTCGACCTCGCCTACCACCCCGAGAACAACAAGCGGTCCTCGGCGTCGGTGGCGTATCTGCACCCGGTGATGGACGAGCGGCCCAACCTGACGATCCTCCTGGAGACCTGGGCGTACCGGCTGGAGCTGAACGGCACCCGCGCCGAAGGCGTCCACGTCCGCACGAAGGACGGCGAGGAACTCCTCGTACGGGCCCGCAACGAGGTGGTGCTGTGCGCGGGCGCGGTCGACTCCCCGCGGCTGCTGCTGCACTCGGGCATCGGCCCGAAGACGGACCTGGAGGCGCTCGGCATACCGGTGGCGCACGACCTGCCCGGTGTCGGCGAGAACCTGCTCGACCACCCCGAATCGGTGATCGTCTGGGAGACCCACGGACCCATCCCGGAGAACTCCGCGATGGACTCCGACGCCGGTCTGTTCGTGCGCCGCGACCCCGAACACGCGGGCCCGGACCTGATGTTCCACTTCTACCAGATCCCGTTCACGGACAACCCGGAGCGCCTGGGCTACGAACGCCCCCCGTTCGGCGTCTCGATGACCCCCAACATCCCCAAGCCGAGGAGCCGCGGCCGGCTGTACCTGACCAGCGCCGACCCGTCCGTGAAACCGGCCCTCGACTTCCGCTACTTCACCGACGAGGACGACCACGACGGCCGCACCCTCGTCGACGGCATCCGGCTCGCCCGCGAGATCGCCGCGGCCGAGCCGCTCGCCCACTGGCTCAAGCGCGAGGTCTGCCCCGGCCCCGACGTCACCGGGGACGAGGAGCTCGGCGAGTACGCCCGCAAGGTCGCGCACACCGTCTACCACCCCGCCGGCACCTGCCGGATGGGCGCCGCCGACGACCCGGACGCGGTGGTGGACCCGCAGTTGAGGATCCGCGGCCTGGACGGCATCCGGATCGCCGACGCGTCGGTGTTCCCGACCATGCCCGCCGTCAACCCGATGATCGGGGTGCTGATGGTCGGGGAACGGGCCGTGGAGCTGATCGGGGGCGGTGCGTGATGAGTACCCCGGTCTTCTCCGTCGACGGGCTGTGGAAGGTGTTCGGCCCCAAGCCCGAACGGGTCCCCGCGGACCCCGGCCTCACCGCCCTCGACCCCGCCGAGCTGCGGGCCCGTACCGGCTGCACCGCCGCCGTCCGCGACGTCGGCTTCGAGGTGCGCAAGGGCGAGGTGTTCGTCGTCATGGGCCTGTCCGGCTCCGGCAAGTCCACGCTGGTCCGCTGTCTGACCCGGCTCATCGAGCCGACGGCCGGCACCATCGCCATCGACGGCGAGGACGTCCGCGCGATGGACAGGGCCCGGCTGCGCGAACTGCGCAGGCACCGCGCCGCGATGGTCTTCCAGCACTTCGGCCTGCTCCCGCACCGCACCGTCCTCGACAACGTGGCCTACGGCCTGGAGATCCAGGGCGTGGGCCGGGCCGAACGGCGGGCCAGGGCCGCCGAGGTCGTCGCCAAGGTCGGCCTGGAGGGCATGGAGCAGCGCAGGCCCGGCCAGCTGTCCGGCGGCCAGCAGCAGCGGGTGGGGCTGGCGCGGGCGCTGGCGGTCGATCCCGAGGTGCTGCTGTTCGACGAGCCGTTCAGCGCTCTCGACCCGCTGATCCGGCGGGACATGCAGGAGGAGGTCGTCCGGCTGCACCGCGAGGAGGGCCGCACGATGGTCTTCATCACCCACGACCTCGGCGAGGCCCTCAAGCTCGGCGACCGCATCGCCCTGATGCGGGACGGCCGAATCGTCCAGCTCGGCACTCCCGAGGACATCGTCGGCTCACCGGCCGACGACTACGTCCGCGAGTTCGTCCGCGACGTTCCCCGCGAGCAGGTCATCACGGTGCGTTCCGCGATGCGGCCCGCGTCCGCGCGGGAGGCGGACTCCGGTCCGGCGCTCGCTCCGGGCGCCACGGTGTCCGAGGCGATCGAGGCGGTGGCGCGCAGCGGCGGCCCGGTCCGCGTGATGGACGCCGGACGCTGCGTCGGCGCGGTGGACTCCGAGGGGCTGCTCGGCGTCGTGGCGGGCGTGACCCCGAACGGACGTACCGCGGGAGCGGTGCGCACCCGCACGGAGGCGGTCTGATGGCATCGATCACCGCGACCGCCCCGCGGGCGCTGCCCGCCCTGCTCAGAAACCGCGCCGCGGCCAAACTCGGCCTCCTGGCCCTCGCCGCCGTCGTCCTGGTGCCCCTCGCCCAGGCCCGCTGGACCGGCGGCGCCTGGCCCGAGGCCCTGACCGTCGACCTGACCGGGCCGCTGACCGGTGTCAGCGACTGGATCATCGACAACCGGGACAGCCACCCCCTGTTCCTCTACTTCTTCGGCCACGTCAGCAACGCCGTCGTCCTGTGCGTACGCGCCGTCTACCTCGCCCTCCTCGCGGCGGGCTGGGCCGGTGTCACCGCCGTCGCGGCGTTTCTGGCCTGGCGCTTCGCCGGGGTGCGGCAGGCGCTCGGCACGGCGGCCGCGTTCCTGGCCTGCGGCCTGCTCGGCATGTGGGTGCCGACCATGCAGACGCTGGCCCTGATGGTGGTCGCGGTGCTCGCGTCGGTGGCCGTCGGCGCCCTGCTGGGCCTGGCGGCGGGACTGTCCGACCGTATGGACCGGGCCCTGCGGCCGGTCCTGGACACCATGCAGGTGCTGCCGGCGTTCGCCTATCTGCTGCCCGTGGTGCTCGTCTTCGGCATCGGTGTCCCGGCGGCCGTCCTCGCCACCGTCGTCTACGCCGCCCCGCCCATGGCCCGCCTCACCGCGCTCGGCCTGCGCGGCGCCGACCAGGGTGTCCTGGAGGCCGTCGAGTCCCTCGGCGCCACCGCCCGCCAGCGCCTGGTGACCGCCCGGATCCCGCTGGCCCGCGGGCAGCTCCTGCTGGGCCTCAACCAGACGATCATGATGGCGCTGTCCATGGCCGTCATCGCGTCGGTGATCGGCGCGGGCGGCCTCGGCGACCGTGTGTACCAGGCGCTCGCCACCGTGGACGTCGGCGCGGCGCTCGCCGCCGGAATCCCGATCGTGCTGCTCGCGGTCGTCCTGGACCGGGTGACGGCGGCCGCCGGCGACGGCGGCACCGCAGGACACCGAGCGGGATGGACGTACGCCCTGGGCGCCGCCCTGGCTGTCGCGGTCGCCGGGCGGCTGCTCGGCCGCACCGACTGGCCCGAAGCCTGGACGCTGAACATCGCCGAGCCCGTCAACCGCGCCGTCGACTGGATGACCGCCCATCTGTACTCGGGGGTGCCGGTCGTCGGCGGCACCGCCGACTGGGCCGGGCGGTTCACCACGTGGGTGCTGGACCCGCTGCGTGACGGACTGCTGTGGCTGCCCTGGTGGTCGGTGCTGCTCGTGGTGGCCGCCCTCGCCTGGCTGATCGGCACCTGGCGCACCGCGCTCACCGCGGTCCTCGCCATGGCCGCGATCGGTGTCCTCGGGGTGTGGGAGCCGGCGCTCGACACGCTCTCCCAGGTCCTGGCGGCCGTCGCCGTCACCCTCGTGCTGGGCTTCGCGACCGCGGTCGCCGCGGCCCGCAGCGACCGCTTCGAACGGCTGCTGCGCCCCGTCCTCGACGTCTTCCAGACGATGCCGCAGTTCGTGTACCTGATCCCGGTCGTCGCACTGTTCGGCGTGGGCCGCGCCCCCGCCGTCGCCGCGGCCGTCGTGTACGCGCTCCCGGCCGTGGTCCGCATCACCGCGCAGGGACTGCGCGAGGTCGACCCCGCGGCCATGGAGTCGTCCCGCTCGCTCGGCGCGACCGGCGGGCAGCAGCTCCGCCAGGTCCAGCTGCCGCTCGCCCGCCCGGCGCTGCTGCTCGCCGTCAACCAGGGTGTCGTCCTGGTCCTCGCCGTCGTGATCATCGGCGGCCTGGTCGGCGGCGGCGCGCTCGGCTACGACGTGGTCTTCGGCCTCGCGCAGGGCGACCTGGCGACCGGTCTGGTGGCCGGAGCGGCGATCGTCTGCCTGGGCCTGATGCTGGACCGGGTGACGCAGCCGACCGATCGCCGTGCGAAGAAGGGAGCCTGACATGCGTACGCGTACGGGCACAGTGGCGGCGGCCGGTCTGCTCGCTCTGACCACCGGCTGCGGTGCCGCCGACATGACCCAGCAGGCCTCGCCGTTCGCGGGGGCGCAGGGCACCAAGAGCGTGACCCTGTCCGTGCAGTCCTGGGTGGGCGCCCAGGCGAACGTCGCCGTGGCCCGGTACCTGCTCGAACACGAACTCGGCTACCGCGTCGACACCGTCCAGATCGACGAGGTCCCCGCCTGGGACGCCCTCAGCCAGGGCCGCGTCGACGCGCTCCTGGAGGACTGGGGACACCCCGAGGAGGAGCAGCGGTACGTCGAGGACAAGAAGACGATCGTGAACGGCGGCGGCCTCGGGGTGACCGGCCACATCGGCTGGTACGTCCCGACGTACTTCGCGAAGCAGCACCCCGACGTCACCGACTGGAAGAACCTCGACAAGTACGCCGACGAGTTCCGCACCCCGGAGAGCGGCGGCAAGGGCCAGCTGATGGACGGCTCCCCGTCCTACGTCACCAACGACAAGGCACTGGTGAAGAACCTGAAGCTGGACTACCAGGTGGTGTTCGCCGGTTCGGAGGCCGCGCAGATCACCCAGATCAAGCAGTTCGCCAAGGAGAAGAAGCCCTTCCTGACGTACTGGTACTCGCCCCAGTGGCTGTTCCGGAAGGTCCCCATGACCGAGGTGAAGCTCCCCGCCTACGAGGAGGGCTGCGACGCCGATCCGGCCGCGGTCGCCTGCGCCTATCCGCACACCCCGCTGCAGAAGTACCTCAACGCGGACTTCGCCCGGGACGGCGGCGAGGCGGCGGCCTTCCTGAAGAAGTTCCGGTGGACGACCGAGGACCAGAACGCGGTCTCCCTGATGATCGCCGAGCAGCGGCTGACCCCCGAGGAGGCGGCCAGGAAGTGGGTGGACAGCCACGAGTCCACCTGGCGCGCGTGGCTGCCCTGACCGGCCGCGACCGCTACGTCCGGGGACGCCGCAGGCCCGCCACGATCCCGCGCAGCGTGTCCGCGGCGCGCTGCTGGAGGGCCCCGCCGAAGGTGACCCGGGTGGCGCCCAGTTCGCCGAGCTCGGCGGGGTCCGGCCCGTCGAGCCCGGCGAACGCGTTGATCGGCCCCTCGATCGCGGAGCGCAGCACCGGCAGCACCTGTGGGGGCGCGCCGATCGGATAGACGCAGTCGGCGCCCGCCGCGCCGTACAGCACGGCCCGCTCGACGGCCTTCTCGGGATCGGTGATCCCGTGGATGAACGTGTCGATCCGCGCGTTGACGAACAGCCGGTCGCCCGCCGCCGCCCGCATCTCGGCGAGCCACTCGGCATGCGCCCGCGGATCCTTGAGGACACCGCCCGCGGAATCCTCGACGTTGCAGCCGACGACGCCGGCCTCCACCAGCCGCTCCACCAGCTCACGCGGCGGCAGGCCGTAGCCGCTCTCGATGTCCGCGGACACCGGTACGTCCACGGTCCGCGCGATCCGGGCGACCGCCGCGAACATCTCGTCCGCCGGAACCGCCCCGTCCGCGTACCCGAGAGCGGCGGCCACTCCCTCGCTCGGGGTCGCCAGCGCGGGGAACCCGGCCTCGGCCAGGATCCGGGCGCTCACCGCGTCCCACGGACCGGGCAGTACGAGCGGGTCGGCCGGACCGGGCCGCCGGTGCAGGGCGCGGAACGCCTCCGCCTTGCTCACCACGCGGCACTGCCCGCGGAGGCCCGGTCGGGACGGGAAACGGGCGCGGGGGCGCACCGCACGGTCGTCGTGTCGCTGCCGTAGGTGGTCATGCCCCACACCCTAGGAGCGCGGCGCCCCGGAAGCAGGGTTCCTTCCCGCCTGACGTGATCGCGCACATTCAAGTCCCTCCCCTATGATCACCCGTCGGAACGACTGTCGACGGGGAGACGAGGACATGGCAGAAAACCGGCGCCGGCTGCGCTCCAGCACCGTCGTGCTCGGCGGTATGGGGGTCATAGCCGCGGCCCTCACCTCCTGCGGGTCCGAACCGGACCGCCGCTGCGTCGACCGCGACAGCTACGACTACGCCAACGGCTACAGGATCGTCGCCGACAACAACTGCAACTCCTCCTCGTCGGGCTCCTCGTACGGCAAGAACCGGAAGTCGGGCGGCGCCACCGTCGACGCCGACTGGTACTACGACGCCGACGTCAGCGGGAGCTACGCCGACTACGGCACCTTCAGCCGCAGCGAAGCGGTCGACCGCGGCGGCTTCGGCTGCTCCGGCGGCAGCGGCGGCGGCTGAGCGGGCGGCCCCGCACGGACTCCGCCCGACACGCAAGGAAGCCTCCCCGTGGAACGCCGCACCATCGAGCCCCGCCCCGGCTGGCAGCAGACAGTCGAGGAACAGGGGCTGATCTACCCGCTCACCCGCTACCCCGACGACTCCCTGCGCCCCTACTGGGACGAGAGCGCCTACTACGTCTTCTCCCTCGCGGAGATCGAGGCGCTGGAGGACGTCGTCGAGGAGCTGCACCGCATGTGCCTCGCCGCCGCCGAGCACATCGTCGCCGCCGACCGCTTCGCCGACCTCGGCATCACCGACCCGCGGATCGCCCGCGTGGTCGCCGAGGCCTGGCGGCGCCGCGCCGAACTCCCCTCCGTCTACGGCCGCTTCGACCTGCGCTACGACGGAACGGGCCCGGCGAAGCTGCTGGAGTACAACGCCGACACACCCACCTCCCTGGTCGAGGCCGCCTCCCCCCAGTGGTTCTGGATGGAGGAGCGCTTCCCCGGCGCCGACCAGTGGAACTCCCTCCACGAACGCCTCGTCGCCGCCTGGCGCAAGCACTCCGCCCTGCTGCCGCCCGGCAACCCCCTGTACTTCGCGCACTCCAGCGCCGACGAGCTCGGCGAGGACCTGATGACCGTCGCCTACCTCAAGGAGACCGCGGAACAGGCCGGGCTCGACACGGACTGGATCTCGATGGAGGAGATCGGTTGGGACCGGCTGTCCGGCCGCTTCGTCGACAACAGCCTCCGGTTCATCCGCAGCTGCTTCAAGCTCTACCCGTGGGAGTGGCTCACCACCGACCGCTTCGCCGACCACGTGCTCGACACCCTCGACAACGGCGGCGGCACCGGCACCACGCTGTGGATCGAACCCGCCTGGAAGATGCTGCTCAGCAACAAGGCGCTGCTCGCCGTCCTCTGGGAGCTCTACCCCGGTCACCCGAACCTGCTGCCGGCCCACCTCGACGGCCCGCGCGAACTGGCCACCACCACCGGCTACGTCGCCAAACCGCTGCTAGGCCGCGAGGGCGCCGGAGTGACCGTCCACCGGCCGGGCGCGGACCCCGTTTCGCGCGAGGAGCCCTGCTGCTACCAGGAACTGGCCCCCCTGCCCGACTTCGACGGCAACCATGTCGTCCTCGGCGCCTGGATCGTGGAGGACGAGTCGGCCGGCCTCGGCATCCGCGAATCGGCCGGCCTGATCACCGACGAGTACGCCCGCTTCCTGCCGCACGTCATCCTTTAGGGGGACGGCTGGACGGGTAGCCGGCGACGGACGGGCGGGTGGACCGGCTGTCGGGCGGGTCGGGGCGGTCGGTCGGGCGGGTCGGTCGGGCGGACAGAGAGGCGGGCGCCGGTGGGACCGTCCCGGCTCCCGCTCTAAGCGCCCAGCACATTGCGCAGTTGCGCGAGCCCCCAGTCCAGGTCTTCCTTCGAGATCACCAGTGGCGGCGCGATGCGGACCGTGGAACCGTGGGTGTCCTTCACCAGCACCCCCCGGTCCATCAGCTTCTCGGACACCTCCCGCCCCGTGCCGTACCGCGGGTTGATGTCCACGCCCGCCCACAGCCCCCGCCCGCGCACCTGCGACACCCGCCCGGTGCCGACCAGCGCCGCCAGCTCCCGGTGCAGATGCCCGCCGAGCTCCGCGGCCCGCGCCTGGAACTCACCCGAACGCAGCATCGCGATCACCTCCAGCGCCACCGCGCAGGCCAGCGGGTTCCCGCCGAACGTCGACCCGTGCTCCCCGGGCCGGAACACCCCGAGCACATCGGCCGACGACACCACCGCCGACACGGGCACGATCCCGCCGCCCAGCGCCTTCCCCAGCACGTAGACGTCCGGTACGACGCCCTCGTGCTCGCACGCGAAGGTCTTCCCCGTCCGCCCCAGCCCGGACTGGATCTCGTCGGCGATGAACAGGATGTTCCGCTCCCGGGTCAGCTCCCGCACCGCCGGGAGGTAACCGGCCGGGGGCACGATCACCCCCGACTCGCCCTGAACGGGTTCCAGCAGGACGGCGACCGTGTTCTCGGTCAGCGCCTCCCGCATCGCCGCCAGATCCCCGTACGGCACGATCTCGAAGCCCGGCGTGTAGGGCCCGAAGTCCGCCCGCGCCTCCGGGTCGGTGGAGAAGCTGATGACGGTCGTCGTACGGCCGTGGAAGTTGCCGCTCGCGACCACGATCTTCGCCATCTCCGCGAACACGCCCTTGACCCGGTACCCCCACTTCCGGGCCGTCTTCACCGCCGACTCCACCGCCTCCGCGCCCGTGTTCATCGGCAGCACCATCTCCATGCCGCACAGCTCCGCCAGCTCGGTGCAGAACGCCGCGAAACGATCGTGGTGGAAGGCGCGCGACGTCAGCGTCAGCCGCTCCAGCTGCGCCTTCGCCGCATCGATCAGCCGCCGGTTGCCGTGCCCGAAGTTCAGCGCCGAATAGCCGGCCAGCAGATCCAGATAGCGCCGGCCCTCCACGTCCGTCATCCACGCCCCGTCGGCGCTGGCGACGACCACCGGCAACGGGTGATACGTGGGCGCACTGTGGGCTTCTGCGGCGGCGATGAGGCTTTCCGTAGCGGTCACGGCAACTCCCGGAGATGAGGCTCGCCCCTTTCCTATCGTCGCTCGCATGGTGGACGTGGGAACTGGATCGTCCGGCGCGCCCGGTAGGCTGACCGGCGGGCCGTGACTGGCGCGCTGGGATGGGACCGACCATCGGGGAGCGGCCCCCGAGGCCCGGACACGGGCCTGGCGAGCGAGTGCCGTGCGCCTGGGCCGAACCGTGAACCGCGCACGCCGAAAGCCACGCAGCCCGGAGGCCGACATGTCAGAGCAGCAGCCACTCTCCACCGAGTCCACCGCCTTCCGTTCCGCCCTCGACGTCATCCGTGCCGTCGAACCGCGCGTCGCCGACGCCATCGGGCAGGAGGTCGCCGACCAGCGGGAGATGCTCAAGCTGATCGCGTCCGAGAACTACGCGTCCCCGGCCACGCTGCTGGCGATGGGCAACTGGTTCAGCGACAAGTACGCCGAGGGCACCGTCGGCCGCCGCTTCTACGCCGGCTGCCGCAACGTCGACACCGTCGAGGCCCTCGCCGCCGAGCACGCCCGCGAGCTGTTCGGCGCCCGCCACGCCTACGTCCAGCCGCACTCCGGCATCGACGCCAACCTCGTCGCTTTCTGGGCCGTCCTCGCCCAGCGGGTCGAGGCCCCCTTCCTGGAGAAGGCCGGCGCGCGCCAGGTCAACGACCTCACCGAGGCCGACTGGGCCGAGCTGCGTCGCGCCTTCGGCAACCAGCGCATGCTCGGCATGTCCCTGGACGCCGGCGGTCACCTCACCCACGGCTTCCGCCCGAACATCTCCGGCAAGATGTTCGATCAGCGCTCCTACGGCACCGACCCCGGCACCGGCCTCCTCGACTACGAGGCCGTGCGCGCCACCGCCCGCGAGTTCAAGCCGCTGATCATCGTGGCCGGCTACTCCGCCTACCCCCGTCTGGTGAACTTCCGGATCATGCGCGAGATCGCCGACGAGGTCGGTGCCACGCTCATGGTGGACATGGCGCACTTCGCCGGGCTCGTCGCCGGCAAGGTCCTCACCGGTGACTTCGACCCGGTCCCGCACGCCCAGATCGTCACGACCACCACCCACAAGTCGCTGCGCGGCCCGCGCGGCGGCATGGTGCTCTGCGACGACTCCCTCAAGGACCAGGTGGACCGCGGCTGCCCGATGGTCCTCGGCGGCCCGCTCCCGCACGTGATGGCCGCCAAGGCTGTCGCCCTCGCCGAGGCGCGCCGGCCCTCCTTCCAGGACTACGCCCAGCGCATCGTGGACAACTCCCGCGCCCTCGCCGAGGGCCTGATGCGCCGCGGCGCGACCCTGGTGACCGGCGGCAGCGACAACCACCTCAACCTGATCGACGTCACCTCCTCCTACGGCCTCACCGGCCGCCAGGCCGAGGCCGCCCTGCTGGACTCGGGCATCGTCACCAACCGCAACGCCATCCCGGCCGACCCCAACGGCGCCTGGTACACCTCCGGCATCCGCATCGGCACCCCCGCCCTGACCACGCGCGGCCTCGGTACCGCCGAGATGGACGAGGTCGCCGGTCTCATCGACCGCGTGCTGGCCACCACCGAGCCCGGCACCACCGCCAAGGGCGCACCGTCCAAGGCCCAGCACATCCTCGACCCGAAGATCGCGGACGAGATCTCCCGCCGGGCCACCGACCTGGTCGCCGGCTTCCCGCTCTACCCGGAGATCGACCTCGGCTGACGCGGACGAAAGGCCCGCACCGGGCTCGGAGACCGGACAGCTCATCTCGTGATCGCCCGCCGCGGTGGTCCGGCCCCGGCCGGACCACCGCGCGGTGTTTCCGCAGCGCGCCGGGCGCCCGGCGCCGGTGAGCCCGGCGCCGCGCTCCGCGACTCATATGTCACGCAGCTCCTGCCTCGGGCCTGGTTCCGGCCGCAGCCGGCCCAGCGGGACACGGCCCGCGAACGGACGCAGGACCAGCGCCAGCACCGCTCCGGCCGCCGCGCCCGGCAGCGCCCACCACCATCCCGAGCCCGCCCCCGCGGCGGCAGCGCCGGTCGGCGAGGCGGCGGCCTCGCCGCCGGAGGCGCCGGAACCGGCCCCGTCACCCGCGGCGGACTCCTGCGACGGCCCGTCCTGAGGGAGAACCCCGCCGGACCCCTTCTCGGCGGCCGGACCCAGCACGCCCAGCCCCTCGAGCAGCGTGCGCAGCTCGGCCGGCCGCTCGGCGCGGTGCCACACGCCGTTCACCGTGTCCGGCAGGTTCCTCGACGTGTGGATCCAGACCTTGCCGTCTTCGGAGGACGGGTACACCTGGTCGTACCGCCAGGGCGACACGTCGTGCACCATCCAGGTGACATTGATCAGCCGTGCCCGGGACAGATCGGCCTCGGGCGGCTTGACCGCCGTCGCCGTGGACGGCTCGCCCAGCAGCTGCTGCAACCGGTCGTACTCCTCGTCGGTGGAGTACAGCGCCGCCGTCCGCGTGCTCTCCGGAGAGACGATCAGCACGCTCGTCGGGCCGCCCGCCGAAGCGACCGGCGCACTCCCCATCAGCAGCGCCAGCGCCGCCGCCAACACCGCCGCCAGCGCCGCCAGTTCACGACGGCTGTCCTTCCACCACATCACGTGCCCGCGCATTCGAACCCCCTACCGGGCGATCCCCGTGCGGCTCGTCCGCGAGCCGCGTGTCACTCCTGGTACACCGCCCGGCCCGCCGGGGTTCCCACTTCGCCCGCACTATTCGCCGGGCACTTCGGACGGCCCGCCCGAGCCCTCCCCGACCGACCGCGCCAGGTCCACCGCGCGCTCCCGGGCCGCCACACCCTCCAGCCGCAGCGTCACCTCGCCGTCCGGCGTCCCGTGCGTCCACAGCAGCGTCGGCCCGGCCGTCCGCTCCGCCCGGGAGAAGCGGTCCCCGTCGCCGTCCACCAGCCAGAAGCTCAGCAGGTGCGGCCGTGCGAACCAGAGGGCCGGTTCCGACCCCGCCCCGGCGGCGTCCAGCGTCAGCCACTGCGGCTGCTCGCGCACCGTCTTCACGAAGGTCATGTCCAGGCCCGCCGCGTACTGGTCCAGCCGGATCGTGCCGCCCCGCTCGTGCCAGCACAGGGTCACCACGGACCGCCCGCCCGGCACGCCGGCCACCGCCACCGAGTCCGGCTCGCCCAGCGCCCCGGGCACCAGCGGCTCGAAACCCGCCCGCCGCGCGGCCTGCGCCGACGGCACCGACCGGCCGCAGCCGGGCGCACCGGAGCCGTCGGAGGGCACCGCCGACGGGTCGTAGCGCACCTCGACGCCGCCGAAGTCGAACCAGTCGACGACCGCGGCGCGCACCGGGGGTGTGAGCGCGAGCACGGTCAGCAACCCGCACAGCGCGGCCGTCAGCGAGTGCCACCGCACCCGCGCCCACCGGCGCACCGCCCGCAGCCGCCCGCCGAACCCCGGCGGCTCGGGCACCGGCACGGGCACCCGCTCGGCGAGCAGCTGCTCCAGCACCCGCTCGACCATCGACTCCGCCCCGTCCGCCCCCGGCGGATCCAGGGACCGGCCGAGCGCCCGCAGCTCCTCGGGCAGCCCGGAGTCCGCGGTGCCGTCCCGCCCGCGCCGGGGCTCGCCCGCGCCGTCGTACGACCTGTCACGCACGCTCGTCACCCCCTTCCCCGGGCTCGAAGTCCGGCAGCAGCCGGCTCAGCTTGCGCAGCGCGCGATTGAGCCGGGACTTCACCGTGCCGCGTGGCCAGCCCAGCGCCTGGGCGGTCTCCGACTCGTCCATCTCCAGCAGATAGCGGTAGGTGACGACCAGCCGGTGCTCCTCGCTCAGCTCGTCCAGCGCGCTCAGCAGGGCCGCGCGGCGCTCCGTGTGCAGGGTCGCGACCGCCGGGTCCGCCGTCTCCGGTATCGGCGGCTCGGCCTCGACCAAGGCCGCCTCGCGCCCGGCGAGGGTGCGCTGGCGGGCCGCCGTCCGCACGGTGTTTCTCGTCTCGTTCGCCACGATCGACAGCAGCCACGGCCGGAACGCCGAGCCGTCCCTGAACCGGCCCAGCGCGCAGTACGCCTTGACGAAGGCCTGCTGCACCACGTCCTCCGCGTCCGCGCCCGCCCCCAGTGCCGCGGCCGCCCGCAGGGCGATGCCCGTATGGGCCCGCACCAGCTCCGCGTACGCCTCCGGCTCTCCGGCGCGTACGCGTGCGATCACCGCGGCCTCATCGACGATGCGGCCCCCCTCCCGCGTCCTCACTCTCTTGTTACACCGCTGGAGGCCGATCGGTTCCCATCCGTTCCGAAGCGGTTCCGGACCGGTCCCCGGGACCTGAGAGAATGGTGGGCATGGCCTCTGACCGACCCCGTGTGCTCTCCGGAATCCAGCCGACCGCAGGCTCGTTCCACCTCGGCAACTACCTCGGCGCCGTGCGCCAGTGGGTGGCCCTCCAGGAGTCGCACGACGCGTTCTACATGGTCGTCGACCTGCACGCGATCACGATCCCGCAGGATCCGGCGGACCTGCGGGCGAACACCAGGCTGGCCGCCGCCCAGCTCCTCGCGGCCGGTCTCGACCCGGAGCGCTGCACGCTGTTCGTCCAGAGCCACGTCCCCGAGCACGCCCAGCTCGCCTGGATCATGAACTGCCTCACCGGCTTCGGCGAGGCGTCCCGCATGACCCAGTTCAAGGACAAGTCCGCCAAGCAGGGTGCCGACCGCGCCTCCGTCGGGCTGTTCACGTACCCGATCCTCCAGGTCGCCGACATCCTGCTCTACCAGGCCAACGAGGTGCCGGTCGGCGAGGACCAGCGCCAGCACATCGAGCTCACCCGGGACCTCGCCGAGCGCTTCAACGGCCGCTTCGGCCGGACGTTCACGGTCCCGAAGCCGTACATCCTCAAGGAGACGGCGAAGATCTACGACCTCCAGGACCCGTCGATCAAGATGAGCAAGTCGGCGTCGACGCCGAAGGGCCTGATCAACCTGCTCGACGAGCCGAGGACCACCGCCAAGAAGGTCAAGAGCGCGGTCACCGACACGGACACCGTGATCCGCTTCGACCCCGAGGCCAAGCCGGGCGTCAGCAACCTCCTGACGATCTACGCGACCCTCACCGGGACGACCGTCGAGGAACTCCAGCAGCAGTACGCCGGCAAGGGCTACGGCGCGCTGAAGACGGACCTGGCCGAGGTCATGGTCGAGTTCGTGACGCCGTTCCGGGAGCGGACCAACCAGTACCTGGACGACCCCGAGACGCTCGACTCGATCCTCGCCAAGGGCGCGGAGAAGGCACGTGTCGTCGCCGCGGAGACGCTGGCGCAGACCTACGACAGGGTGGGCTTCCTCCCGGCCAAGCACTGAGCCGGGCACCGAGCCGAGCACCGGGCCCCGGGCACGGGGCGGACACCGGGCCGGCACTCGGCGCTCACCACCGCACAGCGCTGCACATCACTACGGCTGCGCCTGCCCAGGGCAGTTCCGTGGCCGTACAGTCGATAGCCACAGGCCGCATCCGCGGCCGTCCGTGCCCGCACGAGCCGTACTCGACACGACGACAGGAGACGACGTGGGGACCGTAACGATCGGGGTGTCGATCGCGGTCCCGGAGCCGCACGGCAGCCTGCTCCAGCAGCGGCGCGCGGGCTTCGGCGACGCCGCCGCTCACGGCATCCCCACGCATGTCACCCTGCTGCCGCCGACGGAGGTCGGCGAACCGGACCTGGCCGTGATCGAGGCCCACCTCGGCGCGGTCGCGGCGGCCGGGCGCCCCTTCGCGATGCGACTGTCCGGCACCGGCACCTTCCGCCCGCTGTCACCGGTGGTGTTCGTCCAGGTGGTCGAAGGCGCCGAGGCCTGTGCCGGGCTCCAGCAGCAGGTCCGTGACCCGTCCGGGCCGCTCGCCCGCGAACTGCAGTTCCCCTACCACCCGCACGTCACCGTGGCGCACGGCATCGCCGACGAGGCCATGGACCGCGCCTACGCCGAGCTCGCCGACTACCGTGCCGAGTGGGCCTGCACCGGCTTCGGCCTGTACGAGCAAGGGGCCGACGCCGTGTGGCGCAAGCTGCGCGACTTCACCTTCGGCGGCGCGGTGGTGCCGCCGCAGGCCGCTCATGTGGAGCGGGGCACCATCCCCAGCCGGTGACCCGGCCCGGCGGGGCCGGCCGAAGCCGGCGGCGGGCAGGAGCCGTGACACACGGCGGGCGGCCCCCAGGCGCCGCCGCTAGGGCCTGTCGTCACATTGCTGTCGTTGCCCGAAGGGCGGCCCGGGCGTCGCGGGGCAGGCGGGAATTTGACGACAGGTCCTAGAGCGGCAGGCGCCGGAACACCGCGCGCGGCAGGTGCCGCAGCACCGTCGTGACCGGGCGCAGCGACGCCGGCACCCACACCGCCTCCGAGCCCCGGCGCAGGCCGAGTTCGATCGCCGTCGCGACCTCTTCGGGGGTGGTCGACAGCGGTGAGCGGGCCGGACCGGCGGCCGTCCTCGCCCGCACGGAGCCGGGGCGTACGACCATCACGTGCGCGCCCGTGCCGTACAGCGCGTCGCCCAGGCCCTGGGTGAAGGTGTCCAGGCCCGCCTTGCTGGAGCCGTAGATGAAGTCGCCGCGGCGGGCGCGTTCGCCGGCCGCGGCGGACAGCACCACGAGCGAGCCGTGTCCCTGTGTCTGCAAGGCGCGGGCGGCGACCAGGCCCGCCGACACGGCGCCCGTGTAGTTGGTCTGCGCGACCCGCACGGCGCCGGCCGGCTCGCGTTCGTCGTACGCCTGGTCGCCGAGGATGCCGAAGGCGAGCAGCACCATGTCGATGTCGTCCTCCGCGAATACCTTGCCGAGGACCGTTTCGTGGGACTCGTGGTCGAGCGCGTCGAAGGTGACGGTGCGGACGTCGGCGCCGAGGGCGCGCAGCTCCTCGGCGGCCCGCTCCAGGCCGGGTGAGGGCCGGCCGGCCAGCCGGACGGTGCGGGTGCGGCGGGCGATCATCCGGCGGGCGGTGGCGAGCGCGATCTCGGACGTACCGCCGAGGACGAGGAGGGACTGGGGGAGGCCGGAGGCGTCCTTCACGACGATCACACTCCTGGTGGCGGGCCTGTGGCGGACTCTTCGGTGACCGTAGTGCCCGGGGCGGCCATTGGTTTCGGGGACATTCGCCGCCTCCCCGAAATGGGTGATTAATGGGATGTCGCCCAATATTGCCGGAATTCCCGCGGTGTTGACGTGAACAGTGACATGCGGTTCCGGGGCACTCGGACAACGGGCGTCGAAATCGGCGGAACCGGCGGGGACGCCGGCCCCGTCGGACGCGACGGACGCCCCGGACCGCATTCACGGCCGCACGGAGGGCAGGGTCGGATCATGGACTGGCTGAAGAAGCTCCCCGTCGTCGGCCCACTGGCCGGCCGTCTGATGCTCACGCACGCCTGGCGGTCGTACGAGCGGCTGGACCGGGTCAAGTGGACACGGCTGGCCGCGGCGATGACGTTCACCAGCTTCGTCGCGCTGTTCCCGCTGCTCACCGTGGGGGCCGCGATCGGCGCCGCCACGCTCGGGCCGGACCGGCAGAAGGAGCTGGAGGACAAGATCGCCGAGCAGATCCCCGGCATCTCCGAGCAGCTGAACATCGGTTCCCTGGTGGAGAACGCGGGCACCGTCGGCCTCATCGCCGCCGCCCTGCTGCTGCTGACCGGCATCAGCTGGGTCGGGTCGATGCGGGACTGCCTGCGCGCGGTGTGGGAGCTGCCCGACGACGAGGAGAACCCCTTCGTGCTCAAGGCCAAGGACGCGGGTGTGCTCGTCGGCCTCGGCGGGGCGCTGCTGGTCACCCTCGCCGCCTCGGCCGTCGCCTCCGCCGCGGTCGGCTGGATCATCCGCCAGCTGGGCCTGGCCGAGCACGGCTGGGGCAGTCTGCTGCTGCGTGTCGCCGCGTTCCTCGTCGCCGTGCTGTGCGACTTCCTGCTGCTGCTGTACATGCTCACGCTGCTGCCGGGCGTCGAACCGTCCCGACGGCGGCTGATCGTCGGGGCGTTGATCGGCGCGGTCGGCTTCGAGGTACTGAAGCTGCTGCTGAGCGGCTACTTGCAGGGGGTGGCCACGAAGAGCATGTACGGCGCGTTCGGCGTCCCCGTGGCGCTGCTGCTGTGGATCAACTTCACCTCGAAACTCCTGCTGTACTGCGCCGCCTGGACGGCGACGCAGAGCAAGGAGGCGGGGGAGGCCGGCGGCGTCAGCGGCGGCGGCGCACCAGATCCGGCAGCGGCCAGCGGCGGTTGACCAGGAACACACCGGCCCCGAGCAGTACCAGCACCCCGCCGGTGATCGCGAGCGCGACACCGATGCCGCTGGAGCCGCTCGCCGTGGCCGCGCTCGCGGCCGACTTGCCCGACTCGCCGGCGGCGCCCGCTCCGCCCGCCTCGCCCGCGCCGGGGGCGCCCGCGGAGGCCTTGGCGCCCGGCTCGCCACCGGTGCCCTCGGCGCCCTTCGGCGGCACCAGTTCGCCGACCGGGTCCACCTTGTCGGCCGCCTTGAACCCCCAGTCGAACAGCCGGGCGGTCTCCTTGTAGACCTGGTTGTGCCCGCTCTTGGCGGGGTTCATGACCGTGACCAGCAGCACCCTGCCGTCGCGCTCGGCGACACCGGTGAAGGTGGCGCCCGCGTTGGTGGTGTTGCCGTTCTTGACGCCCGCGATGCCCCGGTACTGGGAGATGTCGTAGTCGCCGGTCAGCAGCCGGTTGGTGTTCTGGATCTCGAAGGACCCGCGGACGGACTTGCCCTTCTTGTTCTTCGTCGTGGCGCCGGGGAACTTCGCCGTGGCCGTGGAGGAGTACTCCCGGAAGTCCTTCTTCTGGAGTCCGGAGCGGGCGATCAGCGTCAGGTCGTACGCGGAGGAGACCTGGCCGGGCGCGTCGTAGCCGTCGGGGCTGACCACGTGCGTGTCGAGGGCCTGGAGGTCCTCGGCGTGCTCGTTCATCTCCTTGACGGTGTTGTCGATGCCCTTGTTCATCTGGGACAGCACGTGCACCGCGTCGTTGCCGGACTTCAGGAAGACGCCGAGCCACAGGTCGTGGACCGAGTAGGTCTCGTCCTCCTTGATGCCGACCATGCTCGAGCCGACGCCGATGCCCGCGAGGTCGGAGACGGCGACCTTGTGCTTCATCGTCTTGGGGAACTTCGGCAGCACCGTGTCGGCGAACAGCATCTTCAACGTGCTGGCCGGGGCCAGCCGCCAGTGCGCGTTGTGCGCCGCGAGCACCTCGCCGGACTCGGCGTCGGCCACGATCCACGAGCGGGCCGTGACGTCCTTGGGGAGCACCGGGACACCTGTGGCGAGGTTCACCTGGGTGCCCGCCCGGCCGAGCCGCTCGCCACCCACGGTCGACATGTTCGCCGGGGGAGTGGCCGACGGGCTGGTCGACGGACCGGGCGCCGCGAACGCGGTGGGCGTGGTCAACAAAACGGACAAAAAGGTCGTGGAAGCGGCCAGTAGAGATCGCCTGGCGGTCATCTTGGGTGCGGGCACGAGCGAGAACGTACAGCCCCGGCGCCGGGAAGTCCCGCCGCCCTCCCCACCCCGCGAACGGAACCGGACATCCGGCGGAGATACTGAACGCATGAAACTCAGCCGCCCGATGTCCTGGTTCCTGCTCGCCTTCGGGGTGTGGAGCTGGGTCATCTGGGTCACTTTCGTCAAGAACCTGATCAAGGACGGCAGCGGTCTGGCGTTCGACGACGGAGATCCGACGGCATACTTCTGGGTCCATCTGACGCTCGCCGTCGTCTCCTTCGTATTGGGGACGGTTGTCGGGGTCATCGGGTTGCGCGGACTGCGCGCACTGCGTCGAACTTCATAGACACCGGCATCCGGTCGAGGAGAGAACAGCAGCATGGTGATCGTCTTCCTGCTCGTCGTCGTGAGCGTCCTCGTGACGGCGAACTGGTACCTGTGGCGCCGCCTGTTCCGCGACACGACGAGGGCCCCGGGCCCGGTCCGTCTCGTCGGCGCGGTGCTGCTCGCCGGCGGCTGGGTGGTCGCCGTGACCGCGTTCGTCGCCGAACGCGCGGGTGCTCCCTTCTGGCTCCAGCGGACCCTCGCCTGGCCCGGTTTCCTGTGGCTGGCGCTCTCCCTCTACCTGCTGCTGGCCGTACTGGCGGGCGAGGTCGTACGGCCGCTGCTGCGCCGCTTCCTCGAACGCCGGGACCGTGAGCGGGCGCCCGCCGTGGCCGCGACGGTTCCGCAGCCGCAGCCCGAGGCGATACCGGCCGGCGCGCCCCCCGCGCAGCCCGAGCCCGTCGAACCGCCGCGCCCGCCCGCCGTCACGCCCGCTCCGTCGCGCCGCCTGTTCGTCTCCCGGGTCGTCGCCGGTGCCGCCGCGGCGGCCGCGGTCGGCACCGTCGCCCACGGCACCTACGGCGTGCTGCGCGGCCCGCGGGTCAAGCGGGTCACCGTGCCGCTGGCCAAACTGCCGCGCACGGCGCACGGTTTCCGGA
Source organism: Streptomyces cadmiisoli (assembly GCF_003261055.1). Lineage (NCBI taxonomy): Bacteria > Bacillati > Actinomycetota > Actinomycetes > Kitasatosporales > Streptomycetaceae > Streptomyces > Streptomyces cadmiisoli. Next base: position 3,813,017 of record NZ_CP030073.1, on the reverse strand, counting down.
TCGCGGTGGTCAGCGACGTCCATCTGGGCCCGGTTCTCGGCCGCGGCTTCGCCCAGCGGGTGGTGGACACGATCAACTCGACCCAGCCCGACCTGATCGCGGTGGTGGGCGACCTCGTCGACGGAAGCGTGCGGGACCTGGGGCCCGCCGCGGCGCCCCTGGCCCAGCTCACGGCCCGCCACGGCGCGTACTTCGTCACCGGCAACCACGAGTACTTCTCCGGCGCCGAGCAGTGGGTCGACGAGGTGCGGCGCCTCGGCCTGCGGCCCCTGGAGAACGCCCGCACGGAGCTGCCCCACTTCGACCTCGCGGGCGTCAACGACCTCGCGGGCGATTCCGTGGGCCAGGGGCCGGACCACGCCAAGGCACTCGGCGACCGGGACCGGGCACGCGCGTGCGTGCTGCTGGCCCACCAGCCCGTGCAGATCCACGACGCCGTCGAGTACGGCGTCGACCTCCAGCTGTCCGGCCACACCCACGGCGGCCAGCTCTGGCCCGCCAACCTCGTCGCCGACGCCGCGAACCCCACCCTGGCCGGCCTGGAGCGCTACGGCGACACCCAGCTGTACGTCAGCCGCGGCGCGGGCGCCTGGGGTCCGCCCACCCGGGTGGGCGCCCCCTCCGACATCACGGTCGTGGAGCTGGCGTCGACACGGTGACCGGCCGCGGCGGCTCACCGGCTTCTGACGTGGTCCCGGGGCGCCGGGACACCTCAAGTGCCACCGCGCGGAGCACCCGGCACAGCATCATGTGACGGAAGTGTGCGCGGTGAGGAGCGAGCGTGGTGAGACGTCACTCCTTCCGGCTGCCCCGGCTGCCCCGGCTGCCCCGGCACCCGGCACCCGGCGTCCGTCGGCCTGGCCCCGCGCCGGGTACGGGACCAACTGGCCGAGCGGGGGCGCCACCCCGACGACCGGACGCTCGCCGACGCCGTGCTGCTCGTGTCCGAACTCGCCACCGACGCCGTACGCCACGGGGCCTGGCGGGCGCACGAGTTCGAGGTCGCGGTGACCGCCCTGGCCGACGGTTCCCGCCTCATAGAGGTGTCCGGCGAGGGCCGCCCCGAACCCCGGCCGCGGACCGTGGACGAGCAGGAGGAGAGCGGACGCGGCCCGGACCTCGTGGAGCGCACGGCCGCCGCGTGGGGCGTGTGGAACCGGGGCGGCGGCAAGACGTGTGGGCCCTCGTGGCCGCCCGTGCGCAGCTCCTACGACGGCCGGGACGGGGCCGCGGCGTCCGGCGGCCGTACGCCGGCGCAGTCCTCCGGCGCCGGCGCCGGACGGTCCGGCAGGGTCACCGTCACCGCCAGCCCCTCGCCCGGTGCCGTCTCCACCGCCACCTCGCCGCCGTGCGCGTGGACCACGCCCTGCACGATCGCCATGCCCAGGCCGCTGCCCGCACCGCCGCCCGCGCGGAAGAAGCGGTCGAACACCCGGGCCGCGTCCTCCGCGTCGAGGCCCGGCCCGTCGTCCGCGACGCACAGCCGGACCGTCCCGTCGCGGCGCTGCGCGGCGAGCCGCACGGGCACGTCGGAGGGGGTGTGGATCCGCACGTTGGCCAGCAGGTTGCCGAGGATCTGCCGCAGCCCGGACTCGTCGGCGTGCACCAGCAGCGCGCCGTCCGCGGCCACCGTGAGGGGCCGCTCGGGCTGCTGAGCCCGCAGGTCCTGCGCCGCCTCCCGCACCAGCAGGCTCAGGTCGACGTCGCGGAAGCGCAGCTGCGGCTGCTGGTCCAGACGGGCCAGGACGAGCAGTTCGTCGACCAGCCGGCCCATCCGGTCCGCCTCCGCCATCACCCGCTCCCAGGCCCGCTTTCGGTCCACCGGATCGCGCAGCATGCCCTTGTCGTACAGCTGGAGGTAGCCCCGTATCGCCGACAGCGGGGTGCGCAGCTCGTGCGAGGCGTCCGCGACGAAGCGGCGCAGCTGGGCGGCGCTGCGTTCGCGTGTGCGGTACGCCGACTCCACCTGGTGGAGCATGGAGTTGAGGGCGAGCCGGAGCTGCTCCACCTCCAGGGTGGGCTCGCGACTGGACGGCACGCGCCGGGTCAGGTCGCCCTCGGCGATCGCCGTCGACGTCTCCACCATGTCCTCCAGCGGCTGGGTGCGGCGGCGCACGCTGATCATGGTCAGGCAGGCCAGCAGGGCCAGCAGCAGGGAGCCGACGGCGAGGTCCAGCTTGAGGGCCTTGGCGACGACATGGCTGACGGGCTCGGTCGAGGTGGCGAGCAGGACGGTGGTGCCGTCGTCGAGCCGGCCGGCGGTGACGCGGTAGTGATCGCCCCGGACCTGGAGGTCGCGCGGCTCGGTGTCGGCGACCAGCGGCGCCGGATCGGCCACCGCGGCGGCCAGCGCGCGCTGCGTCCCGGTCACCGGCAGGCCCCCGATCGCCAGAGGCCGGCCGGCCGCGTCCACGGCCACGAAGACGGAGCCCTGCACCAGCGTGTCGGTGTCATCGCCGGAGGAGCCGGATCCCATTTTTTCGCTGAGGGCGAACAGCGCGGTGAGCGAGTCGATCTGCTCGAAGGTCAGCGGAGCCTCGCCGACGGACCTGCGGGACGACAGCAGCTCGCTGTCGATGGCGTCCAGCAGATAGTGCCGCAGGCCCATCAGGCTGGCGGCGGTCGCCGCGACGATGGAGAGCGCCAGCAGCACCACGTTGGCCAGCGTCAGCTTGCCGCGCAGGGAGCGCGGGCCGTGTGCGCGGCGGCCCTTGACGGTCCTCATGCCAGCCCGTAGCCGACGCCCCGGCGGGTGGTGATCACCGGTGCTCCCAGTGGGTCCAGCTTGCGCCGCAGGTAGCTGATGTAGGTCTCGACGACGGTCGACTCCGACGGCGCGTGCTCGTACTGCCAGACGTGCCGCAGCAACTGCTCCTTGGGCACGATCCGGCCGCCGTTGCGCACCAGGAAGCGCAGCAGCGCGTACTCCGTGGGGGTGAGCTCGACCGAACGGCCGGCCCGGTGCACCGAGTACGTCGTCTCGTCCAGCTCCAGATCGCCGTAACGCAGCGGCGGGAGCTGCGGAAGCACGTCCGCGGGGCGGGTGCGGCGCAGCACCGCGGTGACCCGGGCGACGACCTCGTCGATGTTGAAGGGCTTGGTGATGTAGTCGTCGCCGAAGCCGAGCGCGCCGACGATCTCGGCGGGCGAGTCGCGCGCCGTGAGGAACACCAGCGCCAGGTCCGGCCGCCGCTCGCGCAGTTCACGGCCGAGGGCGCGGCCGTCGCCGTCCGGGAGCATGACGTCGAGCAGCGCCGCGTCGGGGCGGGTGCGCTCGGCCAGGGCGAGCGCCTCGCGGACCGTGCCCGCGGTCATGACCTCGAAGCGGTGGAAGCGCAGGGCGATCGTGAGGACGTCGGCGATGCTCACCTCGTCCTCCACGACCAGCACGGTGCCGGGAGCCGTCGTCATGCCCCCAGTATCGGCGCGCCCACCGACAACGGGGCCGCCCGCGCTTTGGAGTTGCTTGAGAGTCATGGGCGGACCGTGTCCACGCGCGCGTGCCGCCGCCAATGCTGTGGCCCAGGACCTGGGGGACCGACCGACCACGGAATAAGGAGCGTTGAGCGTGGCGACATTGGCACGATGGTGCTATCGGCACCGGCTGGTGGTCCTGTTGCTGTGGGTGGGTGCCCTGTTCGGCCTGGGCTTTTCGGCCACGGGCACGGGCACCAACTACGCGGAGGTCTTCTCCCTGCCGAACACGGACTCCAAGAGCGCCTACGACCTGATGCAGAAGGCCTTCCCGCAGCGCTCGGGGGACGTCGACACGGTGGTGTGGCGGGTAGACGAGGGATCGGTGCGGGACGACGCCGTGCGCTCCCGCGTCGAACCCGCGCTGCGGGAGATCGCGGGGATGGAGGGGGTCGGCGAGGTCGCCGGTCCGTACGGCGACGGGGGCGCGGCGCGGATCAGTGAGGACGGGCGGACCGCGTACGCCCAGGTCACCTTCGCCGAACAGGCGAACGCCGTGCCCAAGGAACTGGTCCAGGACGTCGTCGACACCGCGCAGGCCGCCGGGACCGACGGCCTCCAGGTCGAACTGGGCGGCCAGGCCGTCGCCCGCGTCCAGGAACCGCCCACCGGTACCGCCGAACTGGTCGGCATCGGCGCGGCGGCCGTCGTCCTGTTCCTGGCCTTCGGCTCGCTGTTCGCGATGCTGCTGCCGATCCTGGTCGCCGTCTTCGGCGTGGGCACGGGCATGTTCTCCGTCCAGCTGCTCAGCCACGTCACGAACGTGCCCGAACTGGCCTCGCTGCTGTCCACGCTGATCGGCCTCGGCGTCGGCATCGACTACGCCCTCTTCATCGTCATGCGGCACCGGCGCGGCCTCCTGCGCGGCATGGACCCGGAGGAGTCGGCGGTCACCGCGCTCAACACCTCAGGCCGGGCCGTGCTGTTCGCGGGCGGCACGGTGTGCATCGCGCTCGCCGGGATGCTGGTGACGAACCTGCGCTTCCTGGACGGCGTCGTGCTCGGCACCTCGCTGACCGTCGTCCTGAGCGTCCTGGCGGCGATCACACTGCTGCCGGCGATGCTCGGCTTCCTCGGGAAGCGGGTCCTCAGCCGCCGCCAGCGCCGCAACCTCGCCGAGCAGGGGCCCGAACCCGAGCGGGCCGGCGGCCTCGCGGCGCGCTGGTCGGCCACCGTCCAGCGGCGCCCGCGGTCCGTCGCCGCGCTCGGCCTCGCCGTGATGGTGGTACTCGCGCTGCCCGTGCTGTCGCTCCGGCTCGGCACCGTCGACCAGGGCAACGACGAGGCCTCCTCGACCACCCGGCAGGCCTACGACCTGCTCGCCGAGGGATTCGGCCCCGGCTTCAACGGCCCGCTCCAGGTGGTCGTGGCCGGTGACGGCGCCGACGGGCTGGTCGCCGCGATCCGGGACACCGAGGGCGTCGCCCAGGTGGCCGCGGCACCGCCCGCGAACGGGGTCACCGTCATCCAGGTCGTGCCGGCCACGTCACCGCAGGCCGTCGAGACGGACCGGCTGATCGACACCCTGCGCGAGGACGTCATCCCGGAGGAGGAGGCGCGGGCCCACGTCGGCGGGGTGACCGCCGTGTCGAAGGACTTCGCGGCCGTCACGGGTGACCGGCTGCCCTACTTCGTCGCGACGATCATCGGCCTCGGCTTCCTGCTGCTGACGGTCGCCTTCCGTTCCCTGGTGGTGCCGCTGACGGCGGCGGTGATGAACCTGATCGCGGCAGCCGCGTCCTTCGGGGCACTCGTGGCGATCTTCCAGTGGGGCTGGGGGCTGGACCTGCTGGGACTCGGCAAGGAGGGGCCGATCGCCGCGTTCCTGCCGATCATCATGCTGTCCCTGCTGTTCGGGCTGTCCATGGACTACCAGGTGTTCCTGGTCAGCCGCATGCACGAGGAATGGGTGCACACGAAGGACAACGCGCGCGCGGTACGGGTCGGCCTGGCGGAGACCAGCCGGGTGATCAACTCCGCGGCCCTGATCATGGTGTGCGTCTTCCTGGCCTTCGTGCTCAGCGGTGACTACGGCGCGGCCATGGCGGGTGTAGGCCTGGCGGCGGCGGTCGCCCTGGACGCGTTCATCCTGCGCACGGCGCTCGTACCGGCCGTGATGCACCTGCTGGGCCGGGCCAACTGGTGGCTGCCGGCCGGTCTGGACAAGCGGCTGCCGCATCTGGCGGTGGAACCGCGTGAGGAGTCCGCGCCGGAGCGGGCTCCGGAGCCGGACGGCCCGGCCTCCGTCATCCACGGCTTCGTCCGCACGCCGGACGGCGAGCGGGTGGCGGACGCGACGGTGACACTGCTGTCCCGGGGCGGCCGGCAACTGGACCGGGTGACCACGCTGGCGGACGGCTCGTACATCGTCGCGGTGCCGGGCCCGGGGACGTACCTGGTCGCGGCCGCCGCGGAGTCCCACCCGTCCCGGGCGGGGCACGTCCTGGTGGCGGACGGGCCGGTGGTGCACGACCTGGAGCTGGCGGAGGGTGAGGTGGACGCCGTCAACTGAGCGAGGGAGGAAGGCCGTCGACGGTGCGGCGGGCGGGTGCCGTCGACCGTGCGGTGGGGGCGGGTTGCCGTCGACCGGCCCGCCGCCGTCCGGCGCCGAGGGACGTCTCACGGTTCAGGGCTTCCGCACGGTTCGGGGTTTCTTGACGGCTCAGGGCTTCCGCACCGTTCGGGGAGGTTCCTCGGCGCGGCGGCGATCACTCGCCCCGCGCCCTGCCCGCCGGATCCGGCAGGGCCCTGGCCATCCCCGGGAGAAAGTCCGTGAACAGCTCGTGCACCTCGTGCACGAGCGGCCGCAGTACCCGGAACCGGGCCAGGGACACCCCGCGGGCGGTGAGCCGCGCCCCCCGCTCGGCCAGCCGGTAGCTGCGCTCGCGCCCCTCGGTCCGGTCGAAGATCCAATAGAGGCACAGGCCCATCTGGGCCAGCCACATCAACTCGGGCAGCACATCGCGCAGATCCGCCGGCACCCGCGCCTTCGAACCCGTGAGGACCTCCCGGTGCACGCCGACCGCCTCCACGCGCGCGTGCTCCGACTCAGGGGAGAAGGGGCTGAGCGGGCTGTCGGGATCGGCGGCGTTCTTGAAGAACTGCACCGCGAACTCGTGGTACGGCGTGGCCACGTCCAGCCAGGCCTTCAGCACACCCGCGAGCCGCGCCTCCAGGCCGGTCTCCCGGTCCAGGACCTCGCGGACCGCCTCCCGGTGATCGGCGGCGATCCGGTCGTAGAAGCCCTGGATCAGGTGTTCCTTGCCGTCGAAGTAGTAGTACGCGTTGCCGACGGAGACACCCGCCTCCCGCGCGATGGCCCGCATGGTGGTCTTGTCGTACCCCCGCTCCCGGAACAGCCGCATCGCCGTCTCCAGGATCAGCGCACGGGTCTGTTCGGACTTGCTCGGGGCACCGCCCTCGCCGGGCGGCCCGTCCGCAGCGGTCCGGTCGCTCGGTGGAGGGCTGTCGTTCTTCGCGGCCACGGGAAGAGAGCCTAGTCAGCCGGAAGCGCCGGTCCCGTGGCGGGCGTCAGAGCCTGCGGCCCAGCTCCGGCCGCTTGCTGTAGTCGGTGAACCCCAGGACGTTGCCCCACGGGTCGGCGACCTCGACGGTCCAGCCCGTGGCCACGGCGGACGGCTCGTCGAGGAGGGGGATGCCGGCGTCGGTCAGGACGCGCGCGGCCGTCCGGGCGTCCGGCACCTCCACCCACAGCCGCGCCGAGGGCCACGGCGGCGGGCGGTGCCCGAACTCGTGCTCCTGCCGCAGCAGGATCCCGGGCGTCTCACCCCCGACCTTCAGCAGCGCGATCCCGGCCTCGTCCAGCCGGAAGCCGGTCGTGAACCCGGCGCGCTCGTAGAAGTTCACCGCCTCGTCGAGATCCCCGACCGGCAGCAGCACGTTGTCGAAACCGAGCAGCTCGTACGACTCGTCATCTGACATGTCATCAGGCTAGGGGGGAGGCGGGCCGGGACCGCGGTCACCGAACCGTGGTCCGACCATGTGATCACTCGTTGAGGTGAGGGGGAGGGGGAAGGGAGGGCGCGGGGTGGAGCGGGCCGGGGGCTGCGTGGTCGGGGAGGGGCGATGCGGCGGGCTCCCCGCATCCGGCGGTGGCAGAAGCGACGGACCGGTCCTGCGGCCGCACGATCCCCCGACCGCGCCGGACCCGGCGCCCGGGGACCCCGGGACCCCTCCGACGGGCGCGGCGTCCCGCCCGGACACCCGCGCTCCCCATCTGGGCACCCGCGCTGCCCGCCCGGCGGCCCGTTGTCAGTGGTGGGCTCTACATTCGGCGACATGGCAATCGTGACGTTCGTCGACGAGACGACGACCGGGGACAGGGGCGCGGGCTGGGAGCTGGCCGTCGCCGAGGAGCGGCTCACCGTAGGTGAGTTGATCCGGCGTCGGGTCTTCCAGGAGGTCGCCGAGTACAACGCGCGCACGCCGGGCGTGTTCCAGGGCCTCGTGCAGCCCGAGGACACGGAGCGCGTGCTGAACGGGTACGCGTTGCGCACCCCCCGCCGGATAGACCCCGAGCGGCAGACCGAGCTGGCGCTCCGCGCGTTCGCCGGGAACGGCTTCCTCGTGCTGGTCGGGGACCGGCAGGTCACCGAGGCGGACGAGGAGATCGACCTCGGTCTCGGCACCGAGGTCACGTTCCTGAAGCTCGTCCCGCTGGTGGGTGGCTGATGAACACGGCCGACGAACTGTCGCACGAGGGCCGGTCCGCGCTGATGCGCGCCGCCGCCGAGCTGGACACGCAGTACGACGTCGACGGTCTGATCCGCATCGCGGACCGCGAGCTCGCCGAGGGGCGCGAACTGCCGGGGCTGTTCGTCGCCGTGATCCGCCGCTCGCAGCTGACGCTGTGGAACGGAGCGAGCAGACTGGGCGCACTCGTCCGGCGGATCCCCGGCCCCGTCCTCAACCCCGGCGAGGCCTGGTCGGACCAGGCGCTGAAGGAGCTGGACGGGCTCGGTGAGGACTGGCACCGGCTGCTCGCGCACGCGGCCACCGCCACCGCCACCCGCCCCACGGCGAAGTGGGAGGAGGCCGGCCGCACACTGATCGGCGCCGTCGGCGCGGACGCGGCGCGCGAGCGGCTGCTGTCCTGGCTGCCCCTCGTCGGCCGGCCCCGCACGCACCCGCTGCACCTGGCCTACGAAGGCTCGTACGCCAACGCCGCCTTCGACGCGTACAACGCCAACGCGCTGCGCGGCATCACCTGGCTGCTGTCCTTCCTGCCCGCCCGCGCCGAGTCCGCCCGGGTCCTCGGTGCCCTCGTCGAGACGGCGCTGCGCAAGGTCCCCGGCCTCGGACCGGTGAACCCCAAGGTCGCCAACGCCGGGGTCAACGCCCTCGCCCGCCTCGACGGCGAGGCCGCCCTCGCCGAACTGGCCCGCCTGGCCACCCGCGTCACCTACAAGGGCACCCTCAAACTGCTCAACACCGCGCTCGACGCGCGGGCCGAGGCGATGGGCCTCAGCCGCGAGGAGATCGAGGAACTGGCGGTGCCCGCCTACGGACTGACCGAGGTCGGCCGGGCCCACCACCGGCTGGGCGACGCGACCGCCCTCGTCGTGGTGCACGGAGCCAAGGCGCAGCTCAGCTGGCGCAACGCGGCCGGCAAGGAGGTCAAGAGCGTCCCCGCGGCCGTGAAGCGGGACCATGCCGAGGAGCTCAAGGAGCTGAAGGCCGCGGTCAAGGACATCGACAAGATGCTCTCCGCGCAGAGCGAGCGCATGGACCGCCAGTTCCTCGCCCGGCGCACCTGGTCCTACGACACGTGGCGCGAGCGCTACCTGGACCATCCGCTGATCGGCACCCTCGCCCGCCGCCTGCTGTGGACGGTCGACGGCACCACGGTCGGATTCGCGGACGGAGCGCTGCGCACCCTCACCGACGACCCGGTGACCGGCGGCGGCGACGTCGGGCTGTGGCACCCGGTCGGCGACGAACCCGCCCGGATCGTCGCCTGGCGGGACTGGCTGGAGCGCCACGGCATCACCCAGCCGTTCAAGCAGGCCCACCGGGAGGTGTACCTGCTCACCGACGCGGAGCGCGCCACGGGCACCTACTCCAACCGGTTCGCGGCGCACATTCTGCGGCAGCACCAGTTCCACTCCCTGGCCGCCGTCCGGGGCTGGCGCAACAAGCTCCGTCTGTGCGTCGACGACGAGGCGCCGCCGGCCACCCGCGAACTGCCGCAGTGGGGCCTGCGCGCCGAGTACTGGATCGAGGGCGAGGGCGAGGACTACGGCGTCGACACCACGGAATCCGGCAGCTACCTGCGCCTGCGCACCGACCAGGTCCGCTTCTACCCGATCGGCGCCCCGGAGAACTGGGCGCACTGCTACGGCGGCGAGTACCGCATGTGGCTGCCCGACGACACGGCCCGGGTCGACCCGATCCCCCTCGCCGAGATCCCACCGCTCGTGCTGTCCGAAGTCCTGCGCGACGTCGACCTGTTCGTCGGTGTCGCGAGCGTCGGCAACGACCCGACGTGGCAGGACGGCGGCCCCGAGGGCCGCTTCCGCGAGTACTGGACGTCGTACGGCTTCGGCGAGCTGAGCCAGAGCGCCGAGACCCGCCGCACCCTGCTCGAACGCCTGATACCCCGGCTGGCCGTCGCCGACCGCTGCACCCTGGAGGGCCGCTTCCTGCACGTGAAGGGCGAGCGCCACACGTACAAGATCCACCTCGGCTCGGGCAACATCCTGATGACCCCGAACGACCAGTACCTGTGCATCGTCCCGAAGTCCAACCCGTCGTCCCCGCAGCCGGGTTACCTGCCGTACGAGGGGGACCGGATGCTCGCGGTGATCCTCAGCAAGGCGATGATGCTGGCCGACGACACAAAGATCACCGACCCGACGATCCTCAGCCAGCTGTAGTCCGGAACGAGTGCGGAACCCCCGTTCGGAAGGCCCCTCGGGTGAAGTGGCCGTGACGCCCGTGAGGGCCCCGTCTCCGGTGTTTCACCGGTCACGGGGCCCTCACGGGCGAAGCGGAGAGGACGTCAGAACCGCCGGGTGATCAGTGCCTTCTTGACCTCGGCGATCGCCTTCGTCACCTCGATGCCGCGCGGGCAGGCGTCCGTGCAGTTGAACGTGGTGCGGCAGCGCCACACACCGTCACGGTCGTTGAGGATCTCCAGCCGCTGCTCTCCCGCCTCGTCGCGCGAGTCGAAGATGAAGCGGTGGGCGTTGACGATGGCCGCCGGGCCGAAGTACTGGCCGTCGTTCCAGAAGACCGGGCACGAGGACGTGCAGGCGGCGCACAGGATGCACTTCGTCGTGTCGTCGAAGCGCTCGCGGTCCTCGGCCGTCTGGAAACGCTCACGCGTCGGCTCGTTGGTGTCCTTCGTGATCAGGAAGGGCATCACGTCCCGGTACGCCTGGAAGAACGGCTCCATGTCCACGACCAGGTCCTTCAGGACCGTCAGGCCCTTGATGGGCTCGACCGTGATCGGCTTGTCGGGGTTGATGTCCTTGATCAGCGTCTTGCACGCGAGGCGGTTCTTGCCGTTGATCCGCATGGCGTCGGAGCCGCAGATGCCGTGCGCGCAGGAGCGGCGGAAGGTCAGGGTGCCGTCGATGTCCCACTTGATCTTGTGGAGGCCGTCGAGGACACGCTCCTTGGGGTCGATCTCCAGCTGGAAGTCTTCCCAGGTGGCCTCCGCGGAGACCTCCGGGTTGAAGCGGCGGACCCGGAAGGTCACGGTGATGTAGGGCGAGGAGGTGGATTCCGCCTCGACCTTGTCCAGAACGGGGGTAGCCATCAGTACTTACGCTCCATCGGCTGGTAGCGGGTCTGGACGACCGGCTTGTAGTCGAGACGGACGGTTTCGGTGCCGTCGGCGCCGACCTCGCGGTACGCCATGGTGTGGCGCATGAAGTTGACGTCGTCGCGGTTCGGGTAGTCCTCGCGGTAGTGACCGCCGCGGGACTCCTTGCGGGCCAGTGCGGACACCGCCATGACCTCGGCCAGGTCGAGCAGGTTGCCCAGCTCGACGGCCTCCAGGAGGTCCGTGTTGAACCGCTTGCCCTTGTCCTGGATCGCGACGTTCCGGTAGCGCTCGCGCAGCTCGGCGATCTTCTCCACGGCCGTCTTGATCGTCTGCTCCGTACGGAACACCATGACGTTGGCGTCCATGGTCTCCTGGAGCTCACGGCGCAGGGTCGCCACCCGCTCGGTCCCGGTGGACGTCCGCAGGTGCTCGATCTGCTCGATGACGAGCGACTCCGGGTTCTCCGGCAGCTCGACGAACTCCGCCTTCTGCGCGTACTCCGCCGCCGCGATACCGGCCCGGCGGCCGAACACGTTGATGTCCAGCAGCGAGTTCGTGCCCAGCCGGTTCGCTCCGTGCACGGAGACGCAGGCGACCTCGCCGGCCGCGTACAGGCCGGGGACGACCGTCGTGTTGTCGGCGAGGACCTCGCCCTGGACGTTGGTCGGGATGCCGCCCATCGCGTAGTGCGCGGTCGGCTGGATCGGGATCGGGTCCGTGTAGGGCTCGATGCCGAGGTAGGTCCGCGCGAACTCGGTGATGTCGGGCAGCTTGGCGTCCAGCTGCTCCGGCGGAAGGTGCGTCAGGTCCAGGTACACGTGGTCGCCCTCGGGACCGCAGCCGCGGCCCTCGCGGATCTCCGTGTAGATGGAGCGGGACACGACGTCACGCGAGGCGAGGTCCTTCATGACCGGCGCGTACTTCTCCATGAAGCGCTCGCCGTCCTTGTTGCGCAGGATGCCGCCCTCACCGCGGGCGCCCTCCGTCAGCAGGATGCCCATGCGCCAGATGCCGGTCGGGTGGAACTGGAAGAACTCCATGTCCTCCAGCGGCAGACCGCGCCGGTACACGGCGGCCTGGCCGTCACCGGTCAGCGTGTGCGCGTTGGACGTGACCTTGAAGAACTTGCCGGTGCCGCCGGACGCGTAGATCACGGCCTTCGCCTGGAAGATGTGGATCTCGCCGGTCGCCAGCTCGTAGGCGACGACACCGGACGACCGCTTGACGCCGTCGACCTCGGTGATCAGCTGGTCCAGGACGTAGAACTCGTTGAAGAACTCCACGCCCTCCTTGACGCAGTTCTGGTACAGCGTCTGGAGGATCATGTGGCCGGTGCGGTCGGCCGCGTAGCAGGAGCGGCGGACCGGCGCCTCGCCGTGGTTGCGGCTGTGACCGCCGAAGCGGCGCTGGTCGATGGTGCCGTCGGGCGTCCGGTTGAACGGCAGGCCCATCTTCTCCAGGTCGAGGACCGAGTCGATGGCCTCCTTCGCCAGGATCTCGGCGGCGTCCTGGTCGACCAGGTAGTCACCGCCCTTGACCGTGTCGAAGGTGTGCCACTCCCAGTTGTCCTCCTCCACGTTGGCCAGCGCGGCGGCCATGCCGCCCTGCGCGGCGCCCGTGTGGGAGCGGGTCGGGTAGAGCTTGGTCAGGACCGCGGTGCGGCTGCGCTTGGTCGCCTCGATGGCGGCGCGCATACCGGCGCCGCCGGCGCCGACGATGACGGTGTCGTACTTGTGGATCTTCATCAGGAATACCTCAGCCCCGTGCCTAGCGGATGTTCGGGTCGAAGGTGAAGATCACCAGCGTGCCCAGCAGGATCGTGAACACCGTGGCGGTGTACAGCAGGCCCTTCAGCCACAGGCGCGTGTTCGTGCGCTCCGCGTAGTCGTTGATGACCGTGCGCAGGCCGTTGGTGCCGTGCAGCATCGCGAGCCACAGCATCGCCAGGTCCCAGACCTGCCAGAACGGGGACGCCCAGCGGCCGGCCACGAAGGCGAAGCCGATCTTGGAGACGCCGCCGTCCAGCACGAGCTGGATCAGCAGGTGGCCGATGACCAGGACGACGAGGACGATGCCGGACAGCCGCATGAACAGCCACGCGGCCATCTCGAAGTTGCCGCGGGTGCTCTTCGGCGTCTTCTTCGTACGCTTGCGCGGGGGCTCGATGAAGGGCGCCGGGTTGTCGACCGTGTAGACGGAGCCGCCCTCGACGGGGCCGATCCCGGAAGCGGTGGTCTCGGTGGTGGACATGGGCGTCAGCTCCCGAACAGTTCACGAGCGGCGTGGCCGAGGACGGGGTAGATCGCCCCGAGCATCAGCACGACCCACACGCCGACGACGGTCCAGAGCATCTGCTTCTGGTAGCGCGGGCCCTGCGACCAGAAGTCGACGGCGATGATGCGCAGGCCGTTGAGTGCGTGGAAGAGGATGGCGGCGACGAGGCCGTACTCCAGCACGGCGACGAGCGGATTCTTGTACGTGGCCACGACCTCGTCGTAGGCCTCGGGGGAGACACGGACGAGCGCGGTGTCCAGCACGTGTACGAACAGGAAGAAGAAGATGAGGACGCCGGTGACTCGGTGAGCCACCCAGGACCACATTCCTTCCCGGCCGCGGTACAGCGTTCCAGCCGGCACGGAAGAACCCTCCGGGAGTGGGGATCGAGGCCTGCCGGCTTGGTGGTCGGACGGGCCCGGCCGGGTACGGTCCACCGGCCCCCAGCATCGTAGCGACGGTTGCCTGCGGCGCTTACGGCGGGCCTGCCGATGTGATCAAAGTGGCAATCGAACGGCCTATTGGGGGTGGGCTGTCCTGTTATCGGCCGGCGCGGTGCTGTTGTGACCGCCGGCGGCCCTGTCGGTGGCCCATGTGGCGGAACCGCGTGCCGTCACGGGGCCGTGCCCCTGAGCGCCCGGATCAGCCGCCCGCGCGCCAGCCGGCGCAGTTCCTCCGCCGCCACGATCCGCTCCTCCTCCGGATCGTTCGCCAACCGTGACCGGATGGCGGCCAGCACCCGGTCGAGTACCTCGTCCGGGGTGAGGTCGTCCACACAGATGACGAACACGTGTCCGAATCGGGCCTCGTAGGCGGCCTGGGCCGCGCTCAGCGCGGTGTGCGCCGCCAGATAGGCGTCCTCGGGGAGTTCCGGGAGGGATTCCCCGGCGAGCGCTTCGGCCAGCTCCACCGGGGTCAGGTCGTACGCCGCCTCGTCGGCCGCGGCCAGCAGCGCGTCGAGGTCGGGGTAGGGGCGGTGGGCGGTCAGCCGGCGGGACCAGGGGCGGCTGTGCAGACAGGCGAGGAGGACGGGCTGTACGGCCTCGGCCGGCGCCGTGTTGAACAGGTCCAGCGCGGCGGGCCCGCCGCGGCTCTGTTCCGGTATGGCGAGGTGGCCGGGAAGGTCTGGGAGACGGTGCGCAGGCAGCGGGGGTCCTCGTGGGCTTTGCGTGTGTGTCGACAGGGGATGTTGTGTGGGATGTGTCGTCACGTTATCGAGAGTGGTCATCGGCTGTCCGAGGGATGCGCGAAATTCACTCGCACGGGAGAGTTTGAGAGCGCGTGGTGGACGTTCGACGACTAAATTGGCCGGGTGAGCCAGCACAGGCGCCGGGCACCGGCAACGAAGGTGAAGCACAGGCGGGTGCTGATCACGGTGGCCGTCACCGCCGTGGTCGCGGTGGCGCTGAGTCTCGGGCTGTGGGCCGGGGAGGACGGCGGCCCGACCGTCTCCGGCCGCGGTACCGCGGCCGAGCCGACCCCTTCGCCCACCCGCTCGTACCCGCTGTCGTCCGCCCCGAACTCGATCCCGGCCGTACGGGGCCACACTCCCGAGCGCGGTCCCGGCTGGCGCCCGGCGCGCGGCCAGCGCGTGGTGGTCAGCGACGCCGGGCTGGCCGACGAGGGCCGGCTCATCGCGGGCGAACTGGGGATGTCGTACGGCGGTGACCGCGACGACACGCGCGCGGGGGACCTGCGGCTGGCGCTCGGCCGCGGCGGGAGCGCGAACCCGGAGTCGTACACCCTGACCGTGCGCGGCGGACAGGTGACCATCAGCGCGCCCGCCGACGCCGGTGTCTTCTACGGCACCCGCACCCTGAAGCAGACCGTGCGCGACGGTGCCACGGCGCCCGAGGGCGTGATGCGCGACGAGCCGGCCAAGCCGCAGCGCGGGCTGATGCTGGACATCGCGCGCAAGCACTTCACGGCCGGCTGGATAGAGGACCGGGTGCGCGAGCTGGGCGACCTGAAGTTCAACCAGCTGGGCCTGCACTTCTCCGACGACCAGGGCTTCCGCATCGAGTCGGCGTCGCATCCGGAGATCGTGTCCGCGCAGCATCTGACCAAGGCCGAGGTGACGAGCATCGTCCGGCTCGCCCGGAGCCGGCACATCACCGTCGTGCCCGAGATCGACTCGCCCGGCCATCTGGGCGCCGTGATCGCCGCCCACCCCGATCTCCAGTTGCGCAACGCGCAGGGCGTGCCCGCCAGGGGCGCGGTGGACATCTCGAAGCCGGCCGCCGCCGAGATCGTCGACGATCTGCTCGACGAGTACGCCGGACTGTTCCCCGGCGATCAGTGGCACCTCGGCGGCGACGAGTACCAGGCGCTCATGGTGTCCGACCCGCAGGCCTCGTACCCGCAGCTCGCGGCCGCCGCGCGCCGGGAGTACGGCTCCGGCGGGACCGTCGCCGACCTGGCCACCGGCTGGCTCAACGACCGCGCCGCCACGGTGCGCGCCAACGGCCGCGTCCCGCGCGCCTGGAACGACGGCTTCTACGCCGGGACCTCCGTCCAGCCCGACAAGGACATCAAGGTCGCGTACTGGACGGGCAAGGAGATCGGCGCGCGCGTCCCGGCCGAGTATCTGGCCGCGGGGCGCCAGGTCGTCAACTACAACGACGAGTTCCTCTACTACGTCCTCGGCGAGCCGCAGACCTTCGTCTATCCGACCGGGCAGCGGATCTACGAGCAGTGGACGCCGCGTGTGCTGCGCGGCACCGAGGCGGTGCCGGCGCAGTACGACGCGCAGATCCTCGGCGGTTCCCTCGCGGTGTGGTGCGACCTGGCGAACTCCCAGACGCAGGACCAGGTGGCGGCCGGGATCCGGATGCCGCTGCGGGCCACCGTCCAGAAGCTGTGGGATCCGACCAGACCCGAACTCACCTGGGCGGAGTTCGGCAAACTGGCCGATCAGCTGGGCTGACGGTGCGAATGGCTGCGAAATGCCCTCCGGCTGTGGTGTATTCGGCGCTCAGGGCCGAGCCGAGACGCCGGGGGGACGGACATGGGCTACTGGGGATACTTCGTCGTGGGACGCGACGAGCGGCCGCTCGCGGAACTGGACGCGCTGTCGGGGGTGCCGGACGCCGCGCTGCGGCAGTCGGCGCCGGACGGGTGGCAGGTGTGGGAGCACGCGGGTGCCGACGGTGACGTCGGGAGCATGAACGCGCTGGCCGCCGAGACCGGTGCGCCCGCCCTGTTCGGATACGTCATGGACAGCGCCTGCGTGGTGATCGAGGCGGCGGCCCCGCACAGCGGCGCGTGGACGGCCTGTCTGGCGCGGGCGGCGACGGCCGGGTACCTCGGCGCGGGCAGCGAGGGCCTGACGCTGGACGACTACTTCCTGGAACCGCGCGACGCGGCCGAGCGAGCCGTCGCCTGGGCCGCCGAGGCCGGGCACGCCGTGCCCGCGGAGCCGCTGCTCGACGTACTGACCGCCGAACCTGAGCAGTTGGCCGAAAACCTATTCTTCCGCCTCCTCGACCGACTTGGCGTGGTACCCCTGTGACACTGCGGCGGCGTCGCGCGCAGTAAGGGAAAGTGCGGGCTCCGTAAGGGATGGCGCCCCGGATCGGGAGGCGTGCATGAGCCTTGTGGAACTGATCGCGCAGGCCGACGAGCGCGGACTGGCCGCCAGCGGGCTGGCTTGTTTGGATCGCTGCGTGCCCCTGCTCGGCGGTGACGACGAAGTGCTGCGCCCGCTGTGGGCGAACCTCGCGGACGGCGGGGAGGCGGGCGAGTGGGGCGGGCTGCTGGACAAGGCGCGCGCACAACTGGGCGTGGGCGACGTCGTCCGTGCCGAGGACGCCGAGGACGAGGCGGCGCTGCTGGTCCGGCGGATGCTGGCGGCCGCCCCGGGCGTGCGGTCCGCGGCCGAGGCGCGGGTGTGGGCCGACGGTTGCTCCGTCGCCTCCCTGCAGATCCACCGCCTCCTCGATCCCGCGGAGGAGGATGCGGCCTCGATCGACTCCCGGCGCGCGGGCAGCACGGACGGGATGTCACCGCTGGTCGCCGCCGAACTGCGGCGCCAGATCACCGTCCTGGAACTGCTCGCGGAGCACGGCACGGGCGGGCTGCGGCGGGCGCTGGAGGTCTCCACCGAGGGACGCCGGGTGCTGCGGGCGGTGGTGTCGCGCCGGGCGCGGCTCGCCTGAACCGCCGAACCCGCGAGGAAAGGATTCTGTGACCGTCCCGGGGTGGCGCCGCGGCGATACTGCGCCGGTTGCGGGAACCGCCTGTGTCCGAGTGACGAATCGTCGCGCCGCCGCGCTTTTCCCAGTGTGACGAGTGCGACGACTGTGACGACACAGCAGGAAGCCAGACCTTCGGCCGCGGCCAAGCCGCTTCGCTGGGCGGCGGACGTGGTCTCTACGCTGCGCGAAGGGGCGCGGCTGCACCTCGACTACTCCGCGCAGAGCCTGTGGCGCGTCGACCGGCTGATCGACGAACTGCGCCGGGAGGACACGCCGTACGCCGCCGTGGAGAGCGTGCTGCGCGGACTCGGCGCGTACGCGGGGGAGGTGATCGTCCGTCAGACGGACGCCGAGTGGTGGGCCACGGGCGGCGACCACTGGGTCCGCACGCCCGACGGCCGGCTGTGGGACCCGTTCGAGGAGGCCCGCCGATGCTTCACGGGTGCGGGCTCGCTGCGGTTGCTGTGCCGGGACGCGACCCGGGAGGCCGCCCGGCCGTGACGGCCGGGGCCCGCTCAGGGCGGGCCCCGGCCCCCGGGTCCGCGGTTACGGCGTCAGGGTCGTGCCCAGCATGCCGTCCGTGGGGGTGCCCATGACGGACTTGGTGAGCAGGACCGTACGGGTGTAGCCGAGGCCCGTGCTGTTGCTCGGGAGGTACATCAGCACACCGTCGGTGCCGTCCTCGCCCGACGCGCCGAGGATCAGGTCGGTGCGTCCGTACCCCGACAGGTCGGCCAGTGAGACGGCCGAGCCGACCTTGTCGCCGGACTCGCTGGAGCCGGGGACACCGGCCGTGTCCTGGGAGATCACCAGCGCGCCCGAGCCGGTGAGGCCGGACGACGTGCCCTTGATCAGCAGCGCGCTGCCCGCGTTGACCTGGTTCACCCCGCCGCGGGTGAGGTCCTCGTTGCCGGCGCCGGCCAGGACGTCCGGGTGGCCGTCGGCGTTGTAGTCGCCGATCGAGACCGAGAGGCCGAGGGCGTCACCGGACTCGTTGCCGCCGGGGACCCCGGCGGTGTCCTGGTGGACGACCTTCATACCGGTGGTGGTGAAGCCGGTCGACGTGCCGAACAGCATGGTCACCTGGCCGCCGGAGATGGCCCCGGACTCGGCGGCGACGGGCTGGCCGATGACGAGGTCGTCGTAGCCGTTGGCGTCGATGTCGCCGGCGGCGACGGCGCGCCCGCCCTTGACGGACAGGACCCCGGCCTTGGCCAGGCCGGTCGCGGACCCGGCGAAGCGGACCACCCGGCCGATGCCCGCGGAGTCCCGGTAGTTGAGGGCGACGTCCGCGTAGCCGTCCCGGTTGAAGTCGCCGGTCGCGGCGTCGAGGTGGGCGACCGAGCCCGTGGCGGTGGTGAGCCGGTCGGCCTTCACGGCGCCGCCCGCGAGCCGGACGTGGTAGTTGCCGCCCGTGCCGGTGCCGGCGGAGAAGACGTCCGCCTTGCCGTCGCCGTCGAAGTCGCCGACGGCCACCGCGGTACCGAGCTTGGCGCCCTTCGCGGTCACCGTGGAGGTGGTGTACGAGAAGCCCTTGGTGAAGTCGGGTCCGTACATGACGCTGACCTGGCCGCGGTCGGTGTTGCCGCTGGTGTCGTCCTCGCCGGGGGAGCCGATCGCGAGGTCGGCGTGTCCGTCGCCGTTGACGTCGCCCCAGACCGTGGCCGCGCCGAAGCCGTCACCGGTCTCGGAGGAGCCGGGCACCCCCGGGCTGTTCTGGGTCAGGGAGATCTTCGAGGAGGTCACCGGGCCGTTCAGGCCGCCCGGCACGATGGTGACGCGGTTGGCCTTGGACGTGCCGGCGGCCAGGTCGCCCGCGCCGTCGCGGTTGTAGTCCGAGGTGGGCAGCGCGTGCGAGACGCCCGGGGTCTTGGCGAGGGCCGCGATCAGACCCAGCTTGGGGTAGAGGTTGAGGCCGGGGCAGGCGGTGGTGTTGGTGTCCTTGTGCCCGAAGACGCGGGGCAGCGTGATCTGCCCGCCCAGCGGGATTTTGTTGCCGCTGTAGCCCTTCTCGGCGCCGGAGGTCAGCGTGACCTTGCCGGTCGGGTCGAGGCCGTACATCCCGAACTTCCAGGCGACGATCCGGGCGATCGCGTCGAGGGCGGCGCGACTCGGCCTGGCCGTCTCGTAGTTGCCGATGTACGAGATGCCGAGGGTGTCGGTGTTGAACCCGGCGTCATGGGCGCCGACCACGGGCAGGTCCATGCCGCCGCTGCGGCCCTCGAAGATCTGGCCGCACTTGTCGACGACGAAGTTGTAGCCGATGTCGTAGTAGCCCTGGGCGAAGTGGCCCTGCTGGATGGTGCGCATCCGGGCCCGGGACTCGGCGCAGGACAGGGCGTTGTCCGGGTCCACGCCGGTGTGGTGGACGACCGCGGCCTTGATCTGCGTGCCGTAGGTCGGGGTGCCGTCGTAGTCCGTGGACGCGCCCCACTCGGCCTGCGTGATGATCGGCGGCTTGACCACGGTCGAGGGCCGGGGCGCGGGCACCGTCGGGGTCGGGGTCGGCGTCGGGGACGCCGACTCGGTGGGCGACCCGGACGGGGACGCCGACTCGGACGCCGATTCGGACGTGGCCGGGGACTCGGGCGCGGAGGCCGACTCGGACTCGGCCGGGGACTCCGACGCCGGCGGGGACGCGGGGTCCGTGGACGCCGGGGACTCCGTGCCCGGCGCGGTGGTCTCCGCGGCGAACGCGGCGGGCTCCGTGCCGGACTCGGTGCCGATGGCCGCCGAGTCCGTGCCCGGGTCGAGCAGCTTGACGTCCATTCCGGCCGGTTGCCCGGCCGCCTCGGTGCCGTCGGCGTTCACGAGGCGGACCTCGATGCCGTCGGAGTCGCCGGTCCACAGCGACTCGGTGCCGCCGCGGGCGGCGGCCCGCGCTCCCTCGGCGCCGTCCGCCTGGATCGGCTCCGCGTCCAGTTCCCGCCAGCCCGACCAGGCGCCGGTCTCGACGTCCCGGGTGCGCACCTGGGGTGTGCCCTTGGCCTTCGCCTCCGTGTCGTTCCAGGTCAGCACCACGGCGCTGAACCGGTGGGTGTCCCGCCGGTCCAGGCCCCGGCGGCCCCTGCCCTCGTCCTGGAGCTTCAGCGTGTGGACGGACGGCTCGCGGGCCGGCCCCTTGCCGTCGGCCGGGGCGGGCTGATCCGCGACGGCGTACGTGACGGCTCCGGCACCTCCGACCAGGACGGCTCCGATGGTCAGCCATGCTCTCCGCCGTAGGCTCAGCGGTCTGTAGGCACGGCCACTACGAGGACTCAAATGTCCCACCCCTAGGAAATAAGCTCAGTCAGCCCACCTGTCGCACAGGTGGCACTTAGACAGCGCACGCCCCCCTGGAAACGTCACCTGAGGGACTTGTGTTGCGCCTGAGGCGGCAAGACATTTCCGTGGTGTCTGACGCGCTGTGACATTTCTGTGGCGCCTGACGCTGATGACCGTGGGTGCGTGCACACGGCAGGGACATGCCGCACGCCGCCGGCTTCCACGAACCCGTACGAACGAGGAACGTCTTGGGCCAGGGAGGGAAACCCCGGCGCCTAGCGGCGTACGACGGGGAATTGGGCGCGGCGGTCGCGCGGGCCCAGGACGGTGACGAGGCCGCGTTCGCGGTGCTCTACCGGATCGTGCAGCCGGGCCTGCTCGGTTATCTGCGCGGGCTCGTCGGCGACGACGCCGAGGACGTGGCGTCCGACGCCTGGCTGGAGATCGCCCGGGACCTCGGCCGGTTCAAGGGCGACGGGGCCGGCTTCCGCGGCTGGACGGCGACCATCGCACGGCACCGGGCGCTGGACCATCTGCGCCGGCGGCGGGTACGGCCGCAGGCGACGGCGCTGGAGCAGGACATGCTCGAACTGCCCGGCCCGCACAGCACGCACGAGCAGGCCCTGGAGGCCATCTCCACCGCGTACGCCCTGGAACTGATCCGCGGACTGCCGCGCGATCAGGCCGAGGCCGTACTGCTGCGGGTGGTCGTCGGTCTGGACGGCCCCGCCGCGGCCCGGGTCCTCGGTAAGCGGCCCGGCGCCGTGCGCACCGCCGCCTACCGGGGGCTGAGGCAGCTCGGCAACCGGCTGGGCGGCCGAGGTGTGACGCGGGACGGCCCCCGGACGCTGGGGGAGTCGAAGTGAACGACGGCGGCGGCCGGGCCGATCGGCGGTCGGAGCCCATCCACCGGACGGACGGGGCGGCTCGTACAGGAACGGAATCGGACATGGGCGAAGGGCGAGACGAGGGCGGTGCAACGGGCCGTCGGCGCACGCACCCGCACGGCGCCGCGCCCGGCCCCGGGGACGACGGAGTGGCGGCGCTGCTCGGTGCCGCGCTGCGGGACGGCGAGGTGGACTCGCGGGCCCAGCAGCGCGCCGTGGCCGCGTTCCGGGCCGCCCGGGACGCGGGGGCGCACGGCGCGCGCACCCGGCGCCGGGACGACTGGCGCCGGGACGACTGGCGCCGGGACGACTGGCGTCCCCGGTGGCGACCGGCGTCCTGGTCGGCGCGGACCACGCTGTCCGTCCTGATGGCGAGCCTCACGCTGGGCGGAGTCGGGTTCGCGGCGATCGGTTCGCCGGGTTCACCCGCCGCGCCCGACCGTTCTTCTGACAGGCCGTCGCATCGACCCGCGCCGAGTGCTCCGGCGTCCCCCGCTCCCGCTCCCTCCCGCGCCGGCGACGGGACCCGGGACCGTCCGGACCCGGCCGAGGACACCGAGGCGCACTGCCGCGCCTACGAGCGGGTGGCGGGCCGCGGGCGGGCGCTGGAGGCGACGGCCTGGCAGCGGCTGATCGAGTCGGCGGGCGGTGCGCCGCACGTGCAGGCGTACTGCGCCGAGGTGTTGGCGAAGGCGCCGGCGAAGGGTGAAGCGCGCAGTTCCGGGAAGCCGAGCGGCCGGGGCGAATCCGGCGGCCACGGCGAGGGCGCGCCCGGTCGAGCCAAGGGCCGGGGCCAGTAAGCGGCTTCAGTGCCAAGGCAACGGCCGGGGCCGCCACCCCCCACAGGAGAGGCCCCGGCCGTCGCGCGGCACGGGCCGCGCGGCGGCCCGTACTCACTACAGCGCCATGAGTGCGTTTTCTGTCACACCCGTGCGTGTCACGAGTTAGTTGCATCCTCTACGGACATGGACGGGGAGCGGTTTCAGGACGTAACGTGCCTTTCGCGCCGGACCGCGGAGGCAGGAAGACCACCGTGACCACTGCGGGCCTCGGAGTCGCAACCACTGACTGACGACCACAACGGCGAATTCCGGTCCGCGAGAGCGGCACCGGCTCAGGCGCAAAGAGGGGCGCGCGGGTGCTGGGGGACGACGCGGAGCTGACGGCCGCGGTGCTTGCGGCGCAGGACGGAAGCGAAACCGCGTTCCGGACTGTGTACCGCACGGTGCATCCACGGCTGCTCGGGTACGTACGGACGCTCGTCGGCGACCCCGACGCCGAGGACGTGGCGTCCGAGGCCTGGTTGCAGATAGCCCGGGACCTGGAGCGGTTCACCGGTGACGCGGACCGGTTCCGGGGGTGGGCCGCACGGATAGCCCGCAACCGCGCCCTCGACCACATCCGCATGCGGGGCCGCCGTCCCGCGATAGGCGGCGACGAGACCGAACTGACGGGCCGGGCCGCCGAGTCGGACACCGCGGGCGAGGCGATCGAGGCCCTGGCCACGGACCGCACCCTCTCCCTCATCTCCCGGCTGCCGCAGGACCAGGCCGAGGCCGTCGTCCTCAGGGTGGTCGTGGGCCTCGACGCGAAGACCGCGGCCGAGACGCTCGGCAAGCGCGCCGGCGCCGTGCGCACCGCGGCGCACCGCGGTCTGAAGCGACTCGCCGAGCTTCTCGGCGAGGCCGGAGCCGATCCGGAATCGGCCGGGGCCCTCGACGCCCTGCCGCCTCAGCGAGAACCGCGCGGTCGCGCGGTGACGTCCGCGAGTGTGACGCCTGTGCGCGCGCGGACGCAGAAGGACATGTGATGGCCGACGAGCAGTACGGGTGGCTGGACCGCGAAACGGCGGAGCGTTTGCTGCGCGGAGAGCCACTGGACGCTGTCGACGCCGCCGCCGGGGAGCGGGCCGCGCGGCTCGCCGAAACCCTGGACGCACTCTCCGTGAAACCCGCGCCGACCGGCGACGAACTGCCCGGGGAGGCCGCCGCGCTGGCCGCTTTCCGCAAGGCGCGGGCGGAGCGCGAGGACCTCGCCCTGCCGGGGCACGGCGCGTCCTCCGACGCCGGTCTCGTGCGGATCGGCGGTCGTGTCCGCGGCCGTTCGTCCGCCGTCCGCCGGCCGCGCTGGGCCCGCCCGGTGCGGCTCGGGCTGGCCGCCGCGCTGGCCGTCGGGATGATCGGCGGGGTGGCCGTCGCCACCGGAACCGGAGCCCTGCCGACCCCCTTCGACGACGATCCCGGCCCGGCCGCCTCGGTCTCCGCCCCCGCGCCGCCCGATCCCGGCCGCCCGCGCGTACCGTCCTCGCCGGCCCCGGACCGCCGTCCCGGCGCGACCGAACGCGACGACGCCCCGAGCGGTCCCCCGGCCGGCAAGCCCGGACCGGGCCACGAGGGCAGGGCCGAGGACCGCGACCGCACGCGGCGGGACCGGTACGGCAAGTGGTGGGAGGCCGTCGTCTCGGCCTGCCGCGACGTGCGCCGTGGTACGGATCCGGACCCCGGCCGCCGGCGGACCCTGGAGAAGCTGGCGGGCGGCTGGTCGCGTGTGGAGCGGTACTGCGAGGGCGTCCTGAAGGGCCCCGGCGGCTTCGGGAACTGGGACGACAAGGGTCCCGGGCGTGACGGCCAGCACGGCGATCCCGGCGACCGCGGCGATCACGACGACGACCGAGGCGACGGCGACCAGGGCCGCGATCACAGCGGCGACCACGGCGAGGACTCGGGCGACGGCGACGGCCGGGGCGACGACGGGGACGACCACATACCCCCTGGTGACGGCGCCGGCGGGGACGGCGGCTGGGACCGGGATCTGGTCTCGTCCGGGCCGCCGGACGCCGCGCCCGACCGGCCCGTCACCGCACCGCGGCCGTCCCCGGAACCGTCGTACGCGACCCTCTGACCTGGGATTCCGTATCGCGTTGAACCACCCATGGCGAGAGCTGTGACATTTTCGGCCGCGATGGCGCAGTACTGATTGAGCCGACTGGTCATCGGCCGTCGCACCGAGCCGGGGTTCCCCCCGTACTCACGGCTCGTGCACCTCGGCGCGGGCGGGACACGTTCCCCCGGTCCCGCCCGCGCCCGAATCCCCTTCAGTGCCGCGGCTCCGGTCTCACCAGTGCACGACGACCTTGTCGCCGGTGCGCACCTGGGCGAACAGGTCCGCGATCGCCGCCTCGTCCCGCACGTTGACGCATCCGTGCGAGGCGCCGGCGTAGCCGCGGGCGGCGAAGTCGGACGAGTAGTGCACCGCCTGCCCGCCGCTGAAGAACATGGCGTACGGCATGGGCGAGTCGTAGAGCGTGGAGTGGTGGTGGCGGGACTTCCAGTAGACCCGGAACTCGCCCTCGCGGGTCGGGGTGTACGACGACCCGAAGCGCACCGGCACCGTCGTGACCGTCCGCCCGTCGATCATCCAGCGCAGGGTGCGGCTCGACTTGCTGACGCACAGCGCCCGGCCGGTCAGGCAGCGCGGGTCCGGGGCGTCCGCGGGCTGACCGCCCATGAGATAGAGGTCCCAGCGGCCCGGCTCGCGGGTCATGTCCAGCAGCCGGCGCCAGGTGACCGTGTCGGTCTCACCCGTGGCGGGCAGCCCGCGCTTGCGCTGGAAGCCCTCGACGGCCCGCTCGGTCAGATCGTCGTAGGTCCCGGTGGGACCGTCGAACAGCCAGGCCACCTGACGCAGCCGGGACTGGAGCTCGCGCACGTCCCGGCCCGTGTCCCCCGGTGCCCACAGGACGCGGGGCGGCTCGGGGGGCGGAGGCGGCGGCGAGGACGGTGCGGCGGGCGTACCGCGGTCCGCGGGCCGGCCGGGCGCGGCGGACGCGCCGGGCGCCGTGGGCGGCGGCCCCGTGGTGGTGATGTCCAGGTGGACCGGCCCGCGCCGCCCGCCGTCCGCGTCCACCGCCTGGGCCGTGCAGCCGCACACCGCGGCCAGCGCGACCAGCGCGGCGATCGTCCTGCCCCTGCCCGTCGTACCCACGACAGCCCCCCGTCGTCCCCACCGCCGCCCCACGGAAGGGCGCTGACGTCACCTGAGATGCTCCCCCGGTATGACGGGTTGCGAACGGCGCGGCATCGTTGTGGACGAGGAGTGAGTCCAGCGCTGCGCGGGAGGCACACCATGGCGCGCGAGTCCGAGTCGGGACTGCCCATCGAGCCGGTCTACGGGCCGGACGCCCTGGCGGGCTGGGACCCCGCCCGGATACTGGGCGATCCCGGCGCCTACCCGTTCACCCGCGGTGTCCACCCGACGATGTACACCGGCCGCCCGTGGACGATGCGCCAGTACGCGGGGTTCGGCACGGCGGCGGAGTCCAACGCCCGCTACCGGGACCTGATCGCGCACGGCACCACGGGACTGTCGGTCGCCTTCGACCTGCCCACCCAGATGGGCCACGACTCCGACGCTCCCCTCGCGCACGGCGAGGTCGGCAAGGTCGGCGTGGCGATCGACTCCGTCGAGGACATGCGGGTGCTGTTCGGCGGGATCCCGCTGGGCGAGGTCTCCACCTCGATGACGATCAACGCACCGGCTGCGCTGCTGCTGCTGATGTACCAGCTGGTGGCGGAGGAACAGGGGATCGGGGCCGACCGGCTCACGGGCACGGTCCAGAACGACGTCCTGAAGGAGTACATCGCGCGTGGGACGTACATCTTCCCGCCCCGGCCCTCGCTGCGGCTGACCGCCGACATCTTCCGGTACTGCCGGGCCGAGATCCCGAAGTGGAACACGATCTCGATCTCCGGCTACCACATGGCCGAGGCGGGCGCCTCACCCGCGCAGGAGATCGCCTTCACGCTGGCCGACGGTGTCGAGTACGTACGCACGGCGGTCGCCGCGGGCATGGACGTGGACGACTTCGCCCCGCGGCTGTCCTTCTTCTTCGTCGCCCGTACGACGATCCTGGAGGAGGTCGCCAAGTTCCGTGCCGCGCGCCGGATCTGGGCGCGCGTGATGCGGGAGGAGTTCGGGGCGAAGAACCCCCGGTCCTGGACGCTGCGCTTCCACACCCAGACCGCGGGTGTGCAGCTGACGGCGCAGCAGCCCGAGCTGAACCTGGTCCGCGTCGCCGTGCAGGCGATGGCCGCGGTGCTCGGCGGTACGCAGTCGCTGCACACCAACGCCTTCGACGAGGCGATCGCCCTCCCCACGGACCGGAGCGCCCGCCTGGCCCTGCGCACCCAGCAGGTCCTGGCCCACGAGACGGACCTGACGGCGACGGTCGACCCGTTCGCGGGCTCGTACGCGGTGGAGCGGATGACCGACGACCTCGAGGGCGCCGCGGTCGCGCTGATGACCCGGGTCGAGGACCTCGGCGGCGCGGTCGCCGCGATCGAGCGCGGTGTGCAGAAGGGCGAGATCGAACGCAACGCCTACCGCATCGCGCGGGAGACCGAGGCGGGCGAGCGGGTCGTGGTCGGCGTCAACCGCTTCCGCGTCGACGAGGAGGAGCCGTACGAGCCGCTGCGCGTCGACCCGGCCATCGAGGCCCGGCAGTGCGCACGCCTCGCCGAGCTGCGCGCGAGGCGCGACCGGCGGGCGGTGGACTCGGCCCTGACGGCGCTGAAGCGGGCCGCGGAGGGCGAGGACAACGTCCTGTACCCGATGAAGGAGGCACTGCGGGCGCGGGCCACGGTCGGTGAGGTGTGCGACGCGCTGCGGCACACCTGGGGGACCCATGTACCGAACGACACGTTCTGACCGGCTGCGTTGTCGTACCTTCGTGCGACACTCCTGTCCATGTTCGGTGTCATCGACCTTCCCACCTACCTGGCGGGAC
Source organism: Streptomyces cadmiisoli (assembly GCF_003261055.1). Taxonomy (NCBI): domain Bacteria; kingdom Bacillati; phylum Actinomycetota; class Actinomycetes; order Kitasatosporales; family Streptomycetaceae; genus Streptomyces; species Streptomyces cadmiisoli. The sequence goes on along the minus strand of NZ_CP030073.1, from coordinate 3,785,345 downwards.
TCGCCCTGATCGTCCTGCTCCCCGGCCCCAACTCGCTGTACGTCCTGTCCGTCGCGGCCAGGCGCGGAGTGCGGTCCGGGTACACGGCCGCGGCCGGGGTCTGGTGCGGGGACACCGTGCTGATGACACTCTCCGCGGCCGGCGTCGCCTCCCTGCTCCAGGGCAACGCCGTACTCTTCGGGATCGTGAAGTACGCGGGCGCCGGCTATCTGACCTGGCTGGCGATCGGGATGCTGCGCGCGGCGTGGGCGATGTGGCGGGCGCGGCGGGAGGCCGTCGAGGCTCCCGCCGCGCCCGGCGCCGGTGACGAGCGGCCCTTCCGCCGGGCCCTGGTCATCAGCCTGTTCAATCCCAAGGCGATCCTGTTCTTCGTCGCCTTCTTCGTGCAGTTCGTGGATCCGGGGTACGCCCACCCGGCCCTGTCCTTCGTCGTGCTCGGCGCCTTCGCCCAGCTGGCCAGCGTCCTCTACCTCAGCGCGCTGATATTCAGCGGCACCCGGCTCGCCACCGTCTTCCGCCGGCGTAAGCGGCTGTCGGCGGGCGCGACCTCGGCGGCGGGCGTGCTCTTCCTCGGCTTCGCGGTGAAGCTCTCGCTGAGCTCCTAGAGCGCCGGCGGCCTCGGCGGCGGAGGCAGTGACGGCAGGTACGGCAGGTACGGCGGCGCGGGCGGTGGTGCGCCGGTCGCGTCAGCGTGCCTCCGGCCGACCGTTGCCGCGGGCGTTGACGATGGCGCGGGTCAGGATGGGCGGCAGCAGGTCCACCGCGAGACGGCGGGCGCGGCTGCGCCGTGGCCGGGGCGGCCGTGGTGCCGGGGGCGCGGGCGCCTTCGCCGGTGTCCGGGCCGCCGCCGGGACGGGCGCCGGCTCGTCCGCGTGACGGGACAGCGGGAAGTCGGGGGCCCGCATGCCCTGGGACTTCAGCCGGACCAGCCGGTGGCCGGCCGCATGCTGCACGCTGAGCCGGCAGTCGTCGCGGTCGCGGACCGCCGTGAGCAGCTCGTCCTGCACGGGCTCGGGGTCGCCCCAGGTCCCGTACAGCTTCTGCGTGCTCAGACAGATCGGACGCAGACCCCGGCTGAGCACGGCCTCCCACGCGGCGACGGAGACACCGGGCGTGTGCTCGGAGCGGAAGTCGTCCAGGACCACGATGCCGTCGGGCAGCAGGACGTCGCGTGCGGCGCCGATGTCGTCGTACACGTGCTCGTAGAGGTGGGAGCCGTCGATGTGGACGAACCGGCAGGAGCCGGGCTCGACCTCGGCGGGCACCAGCGAGCTGGGCCCCTGGACGACGCGGGGCAGTTCGGTGTGGAAGGAGAGGTAGTTCGTCTCGAAGGCCCGGCGGGTGAGGGCGCCGTACGACTTCGTGGACTCGGCGCGGTTGGCGTCGTCCGGGGCGTCGCCCTCGAAGAGGTCGCACACCGTGTACCGGTCGCCCTCGTGCAGACGGCGGCCGAGGAAGATGGCGCTCTTGCCCATGTAGACCCCGACCTCCAGCAGGTCGCCGCGGACCTCCGCGGCGTCCTGCCGGTCCAGGAACCAGTCGAAGAGAACCTGGTCGAGTACGGGGAACCAGCCCGGAACGTCGTCGAGCCGGCGAGGCCGCAATGGCGTGTCGTGTGTAGTGGTCATGGAAGGAGAACGCCCTTCCTCGTGCGAATGGTGCGGTCAGGAACTGCCCAGCGCCTGCCCGGGCGAACAATCCGGCCAAACCAGTCGACAGATGAACAACGGGTCAATTCCCTGCGCACAGTACGTCGACTTCGCTCCTCGGCCGAGTAACCGGCGCCGGTGGTCACCCGGCCACCCGGGCCGGCCCACCCGTACGCCGCCGGTCCCGCGCCGACCGCCTCCGGGCCGACGGCGCCGCCCCGGCCCCGTCCGCCGCTTTCGGTGCCGGCCCGTCAGCCCTTCGGTGCGGGGCGCGTCCCCGCCGCCGCCAGTGTCCGCCGCAGCAGCGGTGTGGCCCACTCCTCGACGTACCGGTTGAACAGCCACGCCAGGGTCAGCATCACCGCGAGCGTGCAGCCCACCGTCATCCACGAGGGCACGCCGAAGTCCTGGTGGAGCACCTCGATCACGGCCCAGCCCAGGTGCTCGTGGACGAGGTAGAAGGGGTACGTCAGCGCGCCCGCCACCGTCAGCCACGGCCAGTCGGCCCGGCTCAGCCAGCCGAGCGCCACCGCCAGCACCGCCGCGAAGCCGAACGTGACGATCAGGATGATGACCGAGGCGGAGCGGTAGGAGAAGTGGCCGGGGCCGTCGCTGTGCCACAGGCTCTGCACCGCGTAGTGCTGGCCGGTCAGCCAGCTCACCAGCACGATGCCCCACGCGACGGCGTCCCTGCGGTCGCGGTACAGCAGGTAGATGCCCATGCCGCCGATGAAGAACGGCGCGTACTCCGGCATCACGACCAGGTCGAGGAAGGGCTGGTCGGCCGCCCGGGTGACGGCCGCGAGCAGCGTCCAGACGGCGCACAGCAGCACCACCCGTCGGCGGTTCGCGCCCGGCAGTACGACGCACAGGGCGAACAGCGCGTAGAACCGGATCTCCACCCACAGCGTCCAGCACACGCCGAGCACCCGGTCCGCGCCCAGCGGCTGCTGAAGCAGGGTCAGATTGACCAGCGCGTCGCTCGGCGACACCGCCTCGTAGGCCACGCCCGGCAGCGCGAACACGGCCGTCACCAGGACGACGGCCACCCAGTACGAGGGCATCAGCCGTGCGACCCGGGAGGCGAAGTAGTCGCGCAGGGACCGGCCCCAGCCGCTCATGCAGATCACGAAGCCGCTGATCACGAAGAAGATCTGCACGCCGAGGCAGCCGTAGGCGAACCACGAGTGCAGGGTGGGGAACTGGATCTGCGGCGACGAACCCCAGGCGTGGGTGACGTCGCCGCCCCGGCCGCCGTAGTGGTAGAGCGCCACCATCAGCGCGGCCAGCAGTCGCAGCCCGTCCAGGGCGCGCAGCCGGCCGCCGGAGGCTTTCCTCCGCGGCGGGCCCGTCGGGGCCTGCCGCGGTCCGCCCGGAGCGGGCGCGGTGGGCTGGGGCTTTGCTGTGGTGACGACCGTCTCGGTCACGCTTTCCTACCTCGGCTGCCTCGTCCGTCCGCAGATCTCTTCGGACGCCGTTCCGTACAAAGCGCCCGTATCAGTCATAACCCCAGGAGGCCTCCGTCAACGCTCTTTGACGCCGCACGCCACCCTAAACGTCGTTCGATGGAATTCCGTTCGACGGAAACACGATTTGCCCGCCGGTCCCGAGCGGTTCACCTCTGCGTCGTATTGGTTTCTTACTGTTCTCCGATCCACCACGTTTACCCAGGCAGATATCTGCCTGCGTCGTCCCATCCAGAGCAGGAGCACCATGACGGTTCGCAGCAGATGGTCCCGTTCCCGAACAGGGGACCCGGCATCGGCGACCACTGACGCCGGGCCGCCCACCGCGCAGGTGACCCCGGCCGAGCTGGAGGACTGCTTGCGCGCGTGCGCCGTGCACAGCGGCAAACTCGTGGGCAGCCTCGACAAGCGGCGAATAGCCCTGGCCGAGAAACTGCGCGAACTGCTCGCACTCTGGGCGACGCAGGAGCAGGCCCAGCCGGCCGCCACGGGTGCGAGCGGCCTGATCAGACGTGGTGCCAAGGCCGTCACCGGCGGCACACTGAGCAACGAACTCCTCGACGCGCTCCTCGGCGTCGCGAACAAGGCCCTGGACTGCGGCTACGACGACGAGCTGAACCTGGCCCTGCTGATCAACGACACGGTGCTGTCGCAGCGCAAGAACTCCCGGGCCGGCTGGCGGCTGCGGGGCCGGCTGCTGGAGGCCATGGGCCGCCCGGACGCCGCCGTCGAGGCGTTCGACCGCTATCTCGGCCTCACCCAGGAGGACGGCTTCGGCGTCCGGTCCAAGGTCGCCGGCCTGCGCACCGCCCAGGAGCGGCGCGGCGAGCTGCTCACCCTGCTCCAGCGGACCGTCCCCGACTCCGCCGCGTTCGCCGCGGGCCCCGCCACCGACGTGTGGGCGGACGGCCTGCAGACGCACTCCGCCGGCGACTGGGACGGCGCCCGGGCCCGGCTCGTGGGAGCGCTCGTCGCGCTGGACCGCGCCGAAGCCCCCGAGCAGGAGTTCCAGGAGGCGCTCGGCCACTACCTGGATCTGAGCACCAGCGCCCAGCACCGCCCCACGCCCGAACTGACCCAGGCGATCGCCCTGTTCGCCGAGCAGCGCCGCAACCGGATGCGCGGCCCGCTGGACGACCCGCTGTTCGGCGGTCTGCAATGGATCAGCCTCGGCGAGTTCCGCAACAAGGTCGCCGGGAAGTCGATCTGCCTCGTCGCCAACTCCGGCAAGGTCGGCGAGAGCGGCAAGGGCGCCGAGATCGACGGCTACGACCTGGTCGTGCGCTTCAACTCGTACAAGATCGACGCGGTGCACACCGGCAAGCGGACCGACATCCACGTCTCGATCCACAAGCACGGCTTCAACTGGGACCGGCCCGTCGACATCCGGCTGGTCTTCGGCGGCATCTCCAACGACTGGAAGTACTCCCTGCGCAACCGCCTCGTGCCGGGCGCGCAGAAGTTCCTCGGTGACGAGTCGCTGCGCTGGCCGTTGCGGAACATCGGCAAGCTGGGCAACGACGTCTGGCCCGCGATCCCGACCTCCGGCTTCAACATGCTCTGGCTGCTCGACTTCCTCGACGTCAGCCCGACCCTCGACCTGATCGGCTTCGACTTCTACGAGAGCGGTGCCTACCGCATCGACGCCGCGATGAAGATGCCGATCACGTCCGTCCACGAATACACCAGCGAGAAGGCGTGGGTCATGGAACGGGCCCAGAGCGTCTCCGGCATGAGGATCTCCCTGCGATGACCGCGACCCACATATCGTCCCCCGTCCCCGCGACGGCCCGCACCGCGGCGCCCGCCTCGGACGAGGGTTCGGCCCGCGCCCTCACCGGCAAGCGCCGTATCGCCTTCGCCAGCTTCGTCGACGAGAACTACCTGCCCGGCTTCCTCGTCCTGCTGCGCTCCCTGGCCCTGTCCAACCCGGGTGTCTGCGAGGACTTCATCGTCCTGCACGACGACCTCAAGCCGTCCTCCGTGGCCCGCATCCGCGCCCTGCACCCGCGGGTGAGCTTCCGCCGCGTCGACGCCGACCACTACGACTCCTACGCCAAGGGCGACCAGGACAACTACCTGGTCCGCAAGGCGTACTTCATCCTCGACGTCTTCAAGATCCGCGACTACGACACCGTGATCACCCTGGACACCGACATGGTGGTCCTCGATTCGCTCGCGGAACTGCTGTCGCTGCGCGAGGGACTCGCCGCCGTACCGCAGTTCTTCTACGGCCGGCACAAGCTCAACAGCGGCCTGCTCGTCATTCAGAAGGAATACCTGAGCGACGAGTTCTACGCGAGGATCGACCAGGTCGGACGCAGCGGCTCCTACGAGCTCGACAAGCACGACCAGGGCATCCTCAACGCCGTCCTCGACGGTGACTTCGTCCGCCTCGACGCGCGGTACAACTTCGTCAAGCGGCGGCTGTCCGGCGACCTCCCGGTCCCCGAGGACACCGCGATCCTGCACTTCACCGGCCGCCACAAGCCCTGGCAGGGCGGCGAGGCCGGCTACGACCTGGCGCAGGAGCGCTGGCGCGAGTTCGACCTGAGCGACGCCGACCTGCAGGCCGCCTACCTCGGCGGCGGCGGCACGATGCACCAGGACCTGCTGATCCACTTCGGCACCCCGCACGTGGAGCGCACCGGCCACGTCGACACCGCACGCCGGGTCGCCCACGCGCACATCGCCAAGGGCGACTACCAGTCCGCGGTCGAGATCATGGAGCGCGTCCACATCCCCATCGACGAGGCCTGGCCGCACGAGGTGTACGGCCACGCCCTGATGAGCGTCTCCCGCTACGAGGAGGCCCGGGCCCAGCTGCTGCTGGCCACCTCCGCGCCCAACCGCGCCGCCACGGCCTTCGCCCGGCTAGCCCAGGTCTCCTGGGTGCACGGCGACGACGGCGCCGCGCAGCAGTACGCCCTCCAGGGCCTGACCGTCGACCCGACGCACCGCGCGAGCCGCATCTGGCACCAGCGCACCATCGGCGTCCCCGCCCAGCAGCAGGGCAGCCCCGCCGACCAGCTCGCGCACGTCGCCTTCTACATGGACCGGCAGGGCAACGCGGGCGACAAGCTGCTCCCCGAGAGCGTGCGGCTCGCCTTCGACCCCGACACCACCAACCGCCGCTGGCACTCCGTGCACGCCCACCGGCTGTTCGACGAGCCGGCGCTGGAGCGCGTCAACGCCCGCCGCGGACTGGTGATCGGCGGCGGCGGTCTGTTCATCCCGGACACCATGCCGAACGGCAACAGCGCCTGGCAGTGGAACGTCCCCGACGAGCTGATGAGCCGGATCGACGTGCCGATCGCGGTCTACGCCGTCGGCTTCAACGCCTTCGACGGCCAGTCCTACCGCGCGCAGCGGTTCCGGGACTCGCTGCGGCTGCTCGTCGAGCGCTCCGCGTTCTTCGGGCTGCGCAACCACGGCTCGATCGAGAAGGTGCGGGCGATGCTCCCGTCGCACCTGCACGACAAGGTGCGCTTCCAGCCCTGCCCGACCACGGTCACCCGCCAGCTCGTCGCGAACTGGCAGGACCCGGTCAAGCGCGACGACACGATCCTCGTCAACGCCGCCTACGACCGCGCCTCCCTGCGCTTCGGCCACGACTACGGCTACTTCCTGGAGCAGATGGCCAGGGCCGTGCGGGAGCTGGGCGACCTCGGCGACGTGCAGTGCGTGGCGCACTCACTGGACGACGAGAAGATCGCGTTCGACCTGCGCCGCGAGCACGGCGTCTCGATGCCCGTCATCCCGATGTACGACTTCGAGAACGACGAGATCCGCGACCTGTACGCGCGCACCCGGCTCGTCATCGGCATGCGCGGCCACGCCGGCATGATCCCCTTCGGCTGCGGCACACCGATCATCAGCCTGATCTCGCACCCGAAGATGGCGTACTTCCTGCGCGACATCGAGCGTCCCGAGTGGGGCGTGTCCGTGCACGACCGGAACCTGGCCGACGTGCTGGTGGAGCGCTCCCGCGATCTGCTCGCCGACCACGCCAAGACCGTCGCCGACGTGCACGGCAGGCAGCAGGAGCTGTGGCGGATCACCCAGGCGAACGCGGCGGACCTGCGCGCCGTCCTCGGCGGCTGACCCACGACGGGAGGCCGTCCGGCCGGGACCGACGCCGAGGTCCCGGCCGGGCGGCCCCTTCGGACGCGAGGGGGCGCGGACCCCGGTTCAGGCGCGCACGGCCCTGCGGACCAGCCGCTTGACCCGGGACAGCGCGGAGCCGCCGCCGTTCGAGCGGCGGTCCTGCTCGTAGGCCTTCCGCAGCTGCGCGAAGTGGTCGGCGCGGGTGCGGGCGAGGTACTCGTCCGAGGCCAGCGGCTTGGCGATGGCCCAGGCCTGCTTGTGCCGGCCGTCGTAGTGGGCGACGTACGCCTTGGCCAGCTCCAGCACGGACCGGAACGGGATACCGCCGGTGTGGTCGCGGTCGACGCGCTCCTGCACGGCGGAGATCAGCTCCAGCTTCCGCTCGTAGGAGAAGCTGTCCTCGCTGATGGCCGTGAGCACGTCGCGCGGGACGGGCGCGGTGACCTCGAAGGCGAGGGTGGAGCGGATCGGCGGGCCGGCGATCTCGATGTACGGCAGCAGGGCGCCCGTGCTGTAGTGCAGCCACGGCAGCCGCGGTCCGGCGAAGTCCTGGTGGAGGACGACCGACCCGGGCCGCAGCCGGGTCAGGAACCGCTCGCTGACGCACTTGAACACACGGGGCGTCTTGGCTATGTCGATGTGCAGGAACTCGACCGGCGAACGGTCGCCGGGGTCGGAGGTCTGCCACAGGTCACCGGCGTGGATCTCCAGGAAGGGCAGAAACGGCTCCATACGCCCCCGGAACTCCTCCAGGAACGAGTTGTCGCCCTCGGGCGCCTTGCCGGCGTCGAAGAACTTCTCCGTGGCGAAGGTGCCCTTGCCGACCCGGAAGAAGTCGTACGCGTGCAGCCGCCCCGTCTTCTCGTCGAACACCGGGCTCTGCTGGAGCCCGAGGGCCAGCGCGTACGTCGAGCCGCCCCCGCCGGACCCCAGTTCGACCAGCCGGTCCTCGCCCGTGAGGTGATGCCGGCCCAGCAGGTAGAGGAACTTCAGTTCCCACGAGCTCACCTGGGTGTAGGGCAGGTCGTCCGGGAGCCGGACGTCGTCCAGGAGGGAGTAGAGCCGGCCGAGGTTCGTCATGGTGGCCTCACGGATCGGTTGAGGTGGTGCCGAGGACCTGGTGCGCGATTGCGTGATCGTAGGCACCCGCACGACCGGCCTGTTCGATTGTTCCCGGCTGTTCATCTGCTCTTCGCCGAAGCCCTGTGCACAGCCGGAGCCCGGTGACCGAACGGACACGGCGGGTGGACCACGCCCGTGGCCCACCCGCCGGTCTCACCCCGTCCGCACGGCCGCGCTCAGCGGCGCACCGCCTTCTTCAGCGCCCGCGCCCGCCGGACCACCCGGCGCGCGGCCGAGTTGTGCGGCAGGAACGACAGCCGCTCCGGGATACCGCCCGGCAGGCCCAGCGAGGTGAGCCGGCGCTTCTTGAAGTAGCGCTGGGTGCGCGGCCCGAGATGCGTGGACAGAAAGCGCTCCGCCGCGGGCCTGAGCTCCGCCTGGATCTGCGGCTGCATGGTGAAGCCGACCGCCTCGGCCAGGCCGCCCACCAGCGCGTCCGCGACCTGCTCCTCGCCCTTGCGCTCCTCCAGGTCCGGCAGCAGCGCGTCGGCCAGCGTCACCGGCAGGCGGTTGCTGTTCTGGTAGGGGGTGAGCCGGTCCAGCAGCGGAGCGGTGCCGATCCGGGCCACCGGCAGGTCGTAGAACGCGGACGCGGTGAACAGCGCCGTCGAGAAGCAGCCGACGACCAGCGCGGGGCGGGCCTTGGCGAACAGCACCTCGGCGAGCACCGGGGTGTCCAGGACCGTGAGGTCCACGCCGAGCTTGCCGGCCTCGGCCTCCAGGGCGCGGCTGTAGCGGGCCGGCGCGGTCGGGTGCGGCTTGAACACGATGGAGCGGTGCCCGCGGGCCACCGCCCCCCGCATCATCCGCACGTGCAGGTCCTCCTCCTCGGCGGGGGAGAGGATGTTCAGCGCGGACAGGTACTGGCCGAGCAGCAGAGCGGCGCCGTCCGGCAGCGCGGGCAGTTCGCCGGCCGCGCCGGTGAGCCCGCTCATCACCTTCAGGAAGGCCTCCGTCGGCACCACCTGGGCCGGCACCTCGAACTCGGTCAGCAGCAGCGGCCTGAGCCCCGGCACCAGGTCCAGGTGGAGCAGCCGCCGCACCCGGGTGCCGACCAGCGGGTCGAGCTTGTTGCGCGTGGGGCCGTAGCTCATCAGGCCGTCGGCGTACACCTCGACCGGGGCGCCGGTGAAGATCTGCGCCAGCCCGAGGGCGGGGTTGACCTGGATGGACTCCATGACCAGTTCCACCCGGTCGTCGCCCAGGCCCCACAGCAGCCGCAGATAGCGCTCGAACAGCGGCAGGTCGTCGGGACGCGGCGCCCAGGCACCGGGGTGGAAGGGCCGGATCGCCTCGTTGTACGACAGGACGTCGTCGAAGTGGTCGCGCAGCATGCCGAAGCCCGGCATCTCGTCGACGGCCGGGGTGGTCTCCGGCGTGGTCGAGTTGTTGAACACCAACAGCACGCGCCGGTCCGCCTCGGTGAAGCAGCCCGAGTCGATCGCGGCGGCCAGCGTGGCGGCGCCGTACAGCGTCGAGACGCAGAAGATCTGGGTGGTACGGGACATCAGGCAGCCGCCTTCGCTGTGGTGACCCGGCGCCGCAGCCGCCGCAGCTTGGAGGCACGACGCAGGTCCATGGTGTCGAGCACGTCGCCGAGCGCGTCCTGCGGCATACGCTTTATCGCCGCCGCGCTCATCACCCGCAGCTGCTTGGCCACGGCCGGTTCGAACTTGTCGATCTCCGACAGGTGGTGGGCGATGATCGCGCAGTAGGTACGCACCGCCTTGGGCAGCAGACGGTCGGCGTCGCGGTCCGCCGCGGTCTCCTGGACGACCTGGTCGAAGGCGCGGATGAAGTCGAGCTGGCGGACGTCGCCGATCTGGGTGAGCGAGCCGGCCACACCCCGCCGGTAGAACACACCGAGCAGACTCACCACGGCGAAGGACTCCGCCTCACGGTGCAGCTTCCAGATCCACGGCCGGTCCTCGGCCGTGCGCAGCCCGTCGGTGAAGTGCAGCACGCCCTTGTCCAGCAGCCGGCGGTGGTAGGCGCCCGCCCAGGCGTAGGCGTAGTCCACGGAGGTGGTGCGGTTGGCGGGCAGGATCGCGCCACGCGGATCGAGCACCTCGTGGCGCCGTCCGACGGGGGCCCGGTGCACGGTGCGGGCGCGGGCGGTGGCCTGGACGTGGTCGGTGCGCACGAAGTCGCAGCCGAGCCGCTCGATGGCGGTCACCAGCTCACCGAGATAGCCCGGGGCGAGCCAGTCGTCCCCGTCCAGGAAGGTGATGTACTCGCCGGTCGCGGCATCGAGGCCGCTGTTGCGGGCAGTGGCCAGCCCTCCGTTTTCCTCTCTGCGGATATAGCGCACCTGGGCGACATCGGAGAGTTCCTCGACCGCACGTTCGAGAATCGCCGGGGTTTCGTCCTTCGATTTGTCGTCGACCAGGATGAACTCGAAGTCCGGTCGGGCATTCGCGCGAAGGCTTCGCAAGTTGTCCGGGGCGTATTGCTGCACGTTGTAGAACGGCACGATCACGGAAAGCTTTGGCACCTGCGAAAGCCTAGGAGGCGGCCCCGCTGGGGAACTTTCCGGTGAGGGTACGGGGGGTGAACTCAATGTGTCCATACGGTGCATCCCGTGTACTTCCTGGGCTCCGGCGAGCCAGTTCGGCTCTCAGTGGGTTTCTGTTAACTTTTCGTTGAGGCGCGGTTGGGCTGCAACTAGAAATTGCTTCCTAGCGTCTTGGACGTGCCACCAAGTACAACGAAGCCCACGCGGATCGCAGTACTCGCGGACTCCGACACCCGCTGGAAATGGGGTGCGCTCACCGCGAGCCGTATCGCTCCGGGCCCGTCCATGGAAGCCGGACCGCAAGGCGAGACGCAAGTTGCGCACGCCCTGGACGGATTCCTGCTGCGCGGACGGGCCACGCCGACCCCCCGCCAGCTGGCCGAGGTGGGCGTCCACGCCGACTCGCTGCGCGAGGTCACGGCCGTCGAGTTCCTGCGGGCGATGGCGCAGGAGTCGTACGACGTCCTGGTCCTCTCCCTGGTCGGCGGCGGCGTGCAGGCGATGCTGCACGGTCTGGCGCACGTGTGGGAGGGCCGCGAGAAGCGACCCGTCGTGGTCACCGGCTACGTCGGCGTCGTCTACGAGAAGCTCGCCGACGGTCTGCTGCTGCGGCACGGCGCGGACCTCGTCCTCGCCAACTCGCGCCAGGACGCCGAGCGCTTCCGCGCCGTCTTCGACGGGGTCGGCGCCGACTCCTCCGCGGTCACCGAGGTGGCGCTGCCGTTCCTCGGTGGCGCCAAGTACACCGGCGGGCCCGACACCTCCGCGCAGGACAGGCCCTACACGGTCGTCTTCGCCGCCCAGCCGTCCGTGCCGGACAGCCGCAAGGACCGCACCTACCTGCTGGACCGCCTCGTCCAGCACGCCCGGCTGCACCCCGAGCGGGAAGTGCTGCTCAAGCTGCGCTCCAAGCCGGGCGAGCACACCACCCACATCGAGGAACTGCCGTACCAGAAGCTGGCGCAGCGGCACGGTGAGCTGCCGCCCAACTTCCAGCTGGTGTACGGCAACATGGGCGAGGTCCTGGACCGCACCGACCTGCTGGTCACCGTCAGCTCGACGGCCGCGCTGGAGTCGCTGCACCGCCGGATCCCCACCGTCGTCCTGACCGACCTCGGTGTGCGCGAGGTGCTCGGCAACCACCACTTCGTCGGCTCCGGCTGCCTCGCTTCCTGGGACCAGCTAGACGCGGGGCACCGGCCCGAACCCGACGCCGACTGGGTGGACCGGCAGGGCGTCGCGGCCGGGGGCTCCTCCTCCGGGGCGGGCTCCTACGAGACGGCCTTCGACGCGGCCCGCGAGCGGATCACCAAGCTGCTCGGCCGGCCCGGCGGCCTGCCGCCCCTGACGCCGTACTACACGCCCGCGACCGCCCCCGGCTATCTGCCGGGCATCCTCGCCCGCCACCACCTCGGCCCGGACGGCAGCCCGCTGCCCGGCGCCCCCGCCCACGACAAGGAGCCGGGCCCGGTCCGGCAGATCGTGCGCCGCGCCGCACGCGGCGCCTACCGGCACGGCGTCCAGCGGGTCGCGCCCGTCATCCGGCGGATGGGTGAGCTGTGAGCCACGGGACCCCACCTCACGCACGTCAAGGAGTACAGCCAATGTCCAACCCGGAAGCGGGCCAGGGCGCTTCGGTGCGCCGGGTGCTCGCGGTGATCCCCGCCCGCGGCGGCTCCAAGGGCGTACCCGCGAAGAACCTCGCGCCCGTCGGCGGTGTGCCGCTGGTGGCGCGTGCCGTGCGCGAGTGCGTCGCCAGCCGCCTGGTGACGGACGTCGTGGTCTCCACCGACGACCAGGCCATCGCGGCCGCCGCCCGCTCGGCCGGCGCCGAGGTCGTGCTGCGTCCGGCCGCCATCGCGGGTGACACCGCCACCTCCGAGGCCGCCGTGCTGCACGCCATGGACGCCCACGAGGCGCTGCACGGCGCCACCGTGGACGCCGTCCTGCTCGTGCAGTGCACCAGCCCCTTCCTGATCCGCGAGGACATCGACGGGGTGGCCGGCGCGGTCGTCGAGAACGGCGCCGACACGGCCGTCACCGTCGCGCCCTTCCACGGCTTCATCTGGCGCGACGCGGATGTCGAGGCGGAGGCCGACGACGTCGCCACCGCGGCCGACTCCCGCAGCTCCGGCGGCGGCTACGGCGTCAACCACGACAAGTCCTTCCGCCCGCGCCGCCAGGACCGCCCCCAGGACCTGCTGGAGACCGGCGCCGCCTACGCGATGGACGCGGCCGGCTTCCGTGAGCACCGGCACCGCTTCTTCGGCCGCACCGAGCTGGTGCGCACCGACCCCGCGCGGGTGCTGGAGGTCGACGACCCGCACGACCTCGCCCGCGCCCGGGCGCTGGCCCCGCTGTTCGACGCGGACCGCCCCGGCGCCCTGCCGACCGCCGGCGACGTCGACGCGGTCGTACTCGACTTCGACGGCACCCAGACGGACGACCGGGTGCTGATCGACGCCGATGGACGGGAGTTCGTCTCCGTGCACCGCGGAGACGGCCTCGGCATCGCGGCCCTGCGGCGCAGCGGCCTGTCGATGCTGATCCTGTCCTCGGAGCAGAACCCGGTCGTCGCCGCCCGTGCCCGGAAGCTGAAGATCCCGGTGCTGCACGGCATCGACCGCAAGGACCTCGCGCTCAAGCAGTGGTGCGAGGAGCAGGGCATCGCGCCGGAGCGCGTGCTCTACGTCGGCAACGACGTCAACGACCTGCCGTGCTTCGCCCTCGTCGGCTGGCCGGTAGCGGTCGCGAGCGCCCACGACGTGGTACGCGGCGCCGCACGCGCGGTCACCACCGTCCCCGGTGGCGTCGGCGCGATCCGAGAGATCGCCGGCTGGATCCTCGGACCCTCTCTCGACTCTCTCGACCCCTCCACCAAGTAAGGAATGTTCCTGCCATGAGCACCAACTCCCGCCTGCGCACGTTCGGTTCGAAGACGGCCGGCCCCGGCCGGCCCGTGTACATCACCGGCGAGATCGGCATCAACCACAACGGTGACCTGGAGAACGCCTTCAAGCTGATCGACGTGGCCGCCGAGGCGGGCTGCGACGCGGTCAAGTTCCAGAAGCGCACGCCGGAGATCTGCACCCCGCGCGACCAGTGGGACATCGAGCGCGACACCCCCTGGGGCCGGATGACCTACATCGACTACCGCCACCGCGTGGAGTTCGGCGAGGACGAGTACCGCCGGATCGACGAGCACTGCAAGGAGAAGGGGATCGCCTGGTTCGCCTCCCCGTGGGACACCGAGGCCGTCGCCTTCCTGGAGAAGTTCGACGTCCCCGCCCACAAGGTCGCCTCCGCGTCCCTGACCGACGACGAGCTGCTGCGGGCGCTGCGCGCCACCGGCCGCACGGTCATCCTCTCCACGGGCATGTCCACCCCGAAGCAGATCCGCCACGCGGTCGAGGTCCTCGGCTCGGACAACATCCTGCTCTGCCACGCCACGTCGACCTACCCGGCCAAGGCCGAGGAGCTCAACCTGCGCGTGATCAACACCCTCCAGCAGGAGTACCCGAACGTCCCGATCGGTTACTCCGGCCACGAGACGGGCCTGCAGACCACCCTCGCCGCGGTCGCCCTCGGCGCCACCTTCGTCGAGCGTCACATCACCCTGGACCGCGCCATGTGGGGCTCCGACCAGGCCGCCTCCGTCGAGCCCCAGGGCCTGTCCCGCCTGGTGCGCGACATCCGCACCATCGAGGCCTCCCTCGGTGACGGCGTCAAGCAGGTCTACGAGTCGGAGCTCGGCCCGATGAAGAAGCTGCGCCGCGTCCAGGGCGTCGTCGCCGAGGCCGAGATCGCCGCGGCCGCGGGCGAGCCGGTCCAGGTCTGACGCGCGGGGCCGACGGGCCCGCCACGCCTACAACTCCCACAACGCCTTACGACGGGACGGTCGTACGCCGATGAGCCCCCGCGCCGGGAATGCCGGCCCTCATACTCTCGCCTTCGTCGAGAGTCCGGTACAGCTCCTGAACGTGCTGGAGTGGGCGCATGTCCACGCACCCGGTGCGGGGCTCACGCTCGTGGTCCTGTCCCCGCTCGATCCGATGACCCGCGGCCAGCTGCGGCGGATGGCGGAACTGGCGCGTGAGGAGGGCTACACCGTCCGGTGGGAGGAGGCGCGCGGCGGCGCGTCGGCGCCCTTCCAGACGATCGGCGGGCTCGTCGGCCCGCTGTGCCGCGCGGAACGGATCGTCATGGGCGATCCGTTCTCGCGCTATGTGCAACTGCTGCTGAGCATCACACGCGCCCGCGACCTGGTGGTCGTGGACGACGGCACGGCGACCATGGAGTTCGTCACCCAGCTGGCCCGCGGCGAACGCCTGGTCCGCTGGCACCGCCGGGGCAGCCGCCGCCGCCCCCGCGATCTGATCTTCGCCCCGGTGTCGTCCGCCGCCCGGCGCCGTCTGACGCCGGGCGCGGACCGCCGGGTCGAGGTGTTCTCCTCGATGCCGATCGACGAGGCGCCGGGCGGGGTGACGGTCACCGCGAACGACTTCGCCTGGACCCGCGCCCGCTTCGGCCCGCCCCGGATCTCCAAGGGCGCCGACATGGTCGGCACCTCGCTGGTCGAGACGGGGGTCGTGGACAACGAGCGGTACCTCGACGCCGTACGGTCCCTGGCCAAGAAGCACGGGGCCCGCCGCTACTTCGCCCACCGCCGCGAGAGCACCGACAAGCTCCACCGGCTCGCGGTGGAGACGGGCCTGGAGATCGTCCGGCCCGACCTCCCCCTGGAGCTGATCGCGCGCCGCGGCCCGGTCGGCCGCACCATCCTCAGCTTCCCGTCCACGGTCGTCCACACCCTCCCGCTGGCCTTGGCCGGCACGGACGTCCGCGTGGCGGTCTGCGACATCGACCCCGAATGGCTCACCCGGACCGCCTCGCCCCGCGCCCAGGGCTTCCTGGACGGGGTGACGGGGACGGCACGGGACGTGCACCGACTGTCGGCGGTACAGGCCGTGTAGGGCCGGCGGACGGGGGCCCGGGTTGCCACCTCGCCCCCGACGCCCGGGCCCGCGCCCTCCGCGCCCGCCCGGCACCGCCCCGGGCGCCCCGGGCCGCCCGGCTCGCGGGCCGGCAGGAACGCCCGCGCCAGGGTCTCCTCCTCCTGCGGCTCGCGCAGGTCCCGGGCCCGGACGGCGAGGTCCGCCTCGGTCAGCAGGTCGGCCACCCTTTCGGGTGTACGCATGTAGGAGTGCAGGTCGACGGCGTGCCCGTAGCGCTCCGTCAGGTGCCGGTGGTCCTCGGTGTCGCCGGACCGGAACGCGAGCAGGACATGGCCGCCCGGCCGCGGCACGCGGTGGAACTCGGCGAACACGTCCGGCAGGTGCCCGTCCGGCACATGGACGACCGAGTACAGCGCGAGGACCCCGGCCAGGCTGTCGTCCGGCAGGTCCAGCCGGGTCATCGAACCGACGTGGAAGCGCGGGCCGGAATGATCACGCCCGGCCGGCTCGACCGTCCGCGGGGCCACGTCCACCCCTACGAGGCTCAGTACGAGGCTCGGGTGGCCGCCAGGAAGGGGGTCTCCGGATCCGTCGCGGGCACGCACGCCACCCGGGCGGGGTGTTCCGCAGGGGTCCGACAGGTGAACGGAAGCGCGCGGGTGGGGCCGGGCGTGGTATGCGTGGAGAAAGGGGTGACACCCGTGATCGGGGCGTCCGGGCAAAACCGGCGAGTTTACCCACCCGACTCGATACCTATGCGTCCGACGGCCAGATTTTCTTCCCCTAACGGGCTGAAGTTTTGTTGATCTCGCGTCAGTTGGCCGCCCGGGCGTCCTACCCTTCAGAGGGTGAAGCAACTGATGTCACTGGAGTCCGACGCCGATCGCCCCGGGGACGCGGCCCTGCCCGGCAAACTGCCGGAGGCGCTGCGCACCGAACTCGTCGCGTTCCGCCGCGACCTGCACATGCACCCCGAGCTGGGCAACCAGGAGTTCCGTACGACCGCGGCGATCAAGGCGCGGCTGGAGAAGGCCGGCCTGAAGCCGCGGGTCCTCCCGGTCGGGACGGGGCTCGTATGTGACGTCGGAGCCGACGGCGGCCAGTGGCGCGGCGGGACCCCCATGCTGGCCTTCCGCGCGGACATCGACGCCCTGCCCATCCCGGACGCCAAGACCGGATGCCCCTACCGGTCGACCGTGCCCGACCGGGCGCACGCCTGCGGGCACGACGTGCACACGACCGTGGCGCTGGGCGCCGGGCTCGTCCTGGCCGAGCTGCACCAGCGGGGCCTGCTGCCGCGGCCCGTACGGCTGGTCTTCCAGCCGGCCGAGGAGGTGCTGCCCGGCGGCGCCGCCGACGCCATCGACTGCGGGGTGCTCGACGGCGTGGAGCGGATCATCGCCGTGCACTGCGACCCCAGGGTCGACGCCGGGCGGATCGGGCTGCGCCACGGCCCCATCACGTCGGCCTGCGACCGGCTGGAGATCGCCCTGGACGGCCCCGGCGGGCACACCGCCCGGCCGCATCTGACGACCGACCTCGTCACGGCCGTCGCCCGGGTGGTCACCGATGTGCCCGCGCTGGTCGCCCGGCGCGTCGACACCCGCAGCGGACTCGCCGTGACCTGGGGGCGGATCGAGTCGGGACACGCGCCGAACGTCATCCCGCAGCACGCCGAGCTGTCCGGCACCGTGCGCTGCCTGGACCTCGACACCTGGCGGCAGGCGCCCGACATCGTGCACGCGGCGATCGACGAGGTCGCCAACCTGCACCGCGCCAAGTCGGAGATCAACTACGTGCGGGGTGTCCCCCCGGTGGTCAACGAGTCCGACACCACCGAGCTGCTGCGCGAGGCGATGACCGCGCGGCGCGGGGCCGAGTCGGTCGAGGTCACCGACCAGAGCCTGGGCGGCGAGGACTTCTCCTGGTACCTGGAGCACGTGCCGGGCGCCATGGCCCGGCTGGGCGTGCGCAGCCCCGGTGAGCGCACCGTGCGCGATCTGCACCAGGGCGACTTCGACGTGGACGAGTCCGCGATCACCGTCGGCGTGGAGCTGTTCACCGCCGCGGCACTGGTCGGCATGCCGTAGGGCCCGCGAGGCCGCCGCGCGGGCGGCGGCGCGCATCGACCGGACGGGACCCGGCGAGCGGCGGGCCGCTGCGCCCCGGAGACCCCGGGTTGCGGCCCGTCCGCACCGGCGGCAGCCTGGTGCGCGTGGTGAGCACCCATGCGCTTCACGGCGCCCGGATCGCCCCAGGCGCGCACCGTTCGCGGCGATGGTTCACAGGGACGTTACCGGCCATCGGCACGAATGGATAACGGCCACGCAGAACCCCGTTCCCAGGAGTGTCTACGCGCGTTAATGTGCGCCGAACCGAGCACCCACTGCGGGGCTTTGGAGAATGGGGAACTTCAGATGCGTCAGATATCCAAACTGACCCGCGTCGCGGTGGGGGTCGCGTCGGTCGCGCTCGCCGCCACGGCCTGCGGTGGTACCAGCACTGACAGTGGCAACGAGACGAAGCCCAAGGAGGACCTGGGCCTCGCCATCGCCTACGACATCGGCGGCAAGGGCGACCAGTCCTTCAACGACGCGGCGTACGCCGGTCTGGAGAAGGCCGAGGGCGAGTTCGGCTACAAGACCGCCGACATCGAGCCCACCGAGGGCGAGACGGACGCCGACAAGGAGCAGCGGCTGGCCTCGCTGGCCAAGCAGGGCTACAACCCGGTGATCGGCGTCGGCTTCGCCTACGGCCCCGCGATGGAGGCCGTGGCCAAGAAGTACCCGAAGACCACCTTCGGCATCGTCGACTCCGTCGTCGAGGGCGGCAACGTGGCCTCCCTGGTCTTCGCCGAGGAGCAGGCCTCCTACCTCGCCGGTGTCGCCGCCGCCAAGGCCACGAAGTCGAACACCGTGGGCTTCATCGGCGGTGTGGACATCCCGCTGATCCACAAGTTCGAGGCCGGCTACAAGCAGGGTGTCGAGGACACCAGCGACGGCAAGGTCAAGGTCGTCTCGCAGTACCTGACGCAGACCGCGGAGGAGGGCGGCTTCTCCAGCCCCGACAAGGGCAAGGCCGCCGCCGAGGGCCAGATCGAGAAGAAGGCCGACGTCGTCTACCAGGCGGCCGGTCTGTCCGGTCAGGGCGTCATCGAGGCCGCCGCCAAGGCCAAGGTCTGGGCGATCGGCGTCGACTCCGACCAGTACCAGCAGGAAGCCCTCGCGGGGTACAAGGACTACATCCTCACCTCCGCCCTCAAGGACGTCGGCGGAGCGGTGTACGCCCTGTCCAAGTCCGTCGAGGACGGCAAGCCGCTCACCGGCACCCAGGTCTTCGACCTGAAGGTCAACGGCGTCGGCCTGGCCGAGAGCAACCCGAAGTTCGCGGAGATCGCCGGTCTCCAGGACGAGGTGAACAAGGCCAAGGAAGAGATCATCGCCGGGACCATCAAGGTCGACACCGAGTGATCTGCCGTTCCCACTGAACGGTCCGGCCCGTCTCGGGGTCGACGCGGGCGGGCGCCCTCAGGCGCCCGCCCGCGTCGCGTCGGGCGGTCCCGTGTCACGCAGCGCCACTCCGTCTTTGCGGTCGGCAAGGCTGTGACCTGGTGTGAGGAGACATTGGCCACGGGCGGATAACAAGGTGGACAGAAGGGGTTTTCAGGCAGGTCTACGCGCGTTAATCTGCGGCGAAGCCAGCGCCGAAGCCGAACCGTGCGGCGCTTGTACGACAGGAGCACCACACATGCGCCGGGTTTCCCGCATAGCGGTCGCAGGCGCAGCGACCGCGTCCCTCGCCCTCGCTCTGTCCGCCTGTGGCGGCACCTCGACCGAAAGCAGTTCGTCCTCGGAGTCGAAGGGCGACAAGGGTCTCGCCATCGCCTACGACATCGGCGGCAAGGGCGACCAGTCCTTCAACGACGCCGCGTACGCGGGCCTGGAGCAGGCGGAGAAGGAGTTCGGCTACGACACGGCCGACATCGAGCCCACCGAGGGTGAGACCGACGCCGACAAGATCCAGCGTCTGTCGTCGCTGGCGAAGCAGGGCTACAACCCCGTCGTCGGCGTCGGCTACGCGTACGCGCCGGCCGTGAAGGAGGTCGCGGCGAAGTACCCCGACACCACCTTCGGCATCGTCGACGACTCCCAGGTCGAGGCCGACAACGTGGCGGACCTGGTCTTCTCCGAGGAGCAGGCCTCCTACCTCGCCGGTGTCGCCGCCGCCAAGAGCACGAAGTCCGACGTCGTCGGCTTCGTCGGCGGCGTGGACATCCCGCTGATCCA
This sequence comes from Streptomyces cadmiisoli, assembly GCF_003261055.1. Taxonomy (NCBI): domain Bacteria; kingdom Bacillati; phylum Actinomycetota; class Actinomycetes; order Kitasatosporales; family Streptomycetaceae; genus Streptomyces; species Streptomyces cadmiisoli. The sequence goes on along the minus strand of NZ_CP030073.1, from coordinate 3,765,245 downwards.
CAAGTTCCAGGCGGGCTTCGAGCAGGGCGTCAAGGACACCGACCCCAAGGTCAAGGTCCTGTCGCAGTACCTGACGCAGACCGCGGAGGAGGGCGGCTTCTCCAGCCCCGACAAGGGCAAGACCGCCGCCGAGGGCCAGATCGAGAAGAAGGCCGACATCGTGTACGCGGCGGCCGGTCTGTCCGGTCAGGGCGTCATCGAGGCCGCCGCCGCGAACAAGGTGTGGGCGATCGGTGTGGACTCCGACCAGTACGCGCAGGAAGCTCTCGCCAAGTACAAGGAATCCATCCTCACCTCGGCCACCAAGGACGTGGCCAAGGCGGTGTACAACCTTGCGAAGTCGGTCGAGGACGGCAAGCCCGAGACCGGTATCGTCAGGGGCGATCTGAAGACCGGTGAGGTCGGACTCGCGGACTCCAACCCGAAGTTCGCGGACGACGCGGAACTCCAGGAAGCCATCGAGACGGCCAAGGAAAAGATCATCAGCGGCGAGATCAAGGTCAAGAGCAGCTGAAACAGCAGGACTCCGAGCAGTCAGTAACCGCGGGGTTACGTCCGCTCAACGGGGTACGGGGAGGGTGCCTCCCTGTACCCCGTTGTCACGGTGCGTCGCCCCTTCGCATGCCGTAGGGGCGCTACGCGCGTAGACGACCCCCGTCCCCAGGAGAGTGCGCCATAAACGCGTCCAGCAGCCCTCCGGCCGGAGCGGCGGTCAACGGTCAGGCGACCGCCGTCGAACTCGCCGGGATCACCAAGCGTTTCCCGGGCGTCGTGGCCAACCACGACATCCACCTCACCGTCCGCAAGGGCACCGTGCACGCCCTCGTCGGCGAGAACGGCGCCGGCAAGTCGACCCTGATGAAGATCCTCTACGGCATGCAGAAGCCGGACGAGGGCACCATCGCGGTCAACGGCGAGCAGGTCACCTTCCACAGCCCTGCCGACGCCATCGCCCGCGGCATCGGCATGGTGCACCAGCACTTCATGCTGGCCGACAACCTCACCGTGCTGGAGAACGTGGCGCTGGGCAGCGAGAAGCTGTACGGCATCGGCGCCGGCGCCCGCCGCCGGATCAAGGAGCTCTCCGAGCGCTACGGCCTCGACGTGCGCCCCGACGTCCTGGTCGAGGAGCTCGGTGTCGCCGCCCGCCAGCGCGTGGAGATCCTCAAGGTCCTCTACCGCGGCGCCACCACGCTGATCCTGGACGAGCCGACGGCCGTCCTCGTGCCGCAGGAGGTCGACGCGCTCTTCGACAACCTGCGGGAGCTCAAGGCCGAGGGCCTGTCGGTCATCTTCATCTCGCACAAGCTGGGCGAGGTGCTGTCCGTCGCCGACGAGATCACCGTCATCCGCCGCGGCACGACGGTCGGCACGGCAGTCCCGGCCGAGACCACCCCGCGCCAGCTCGCCGAGATGATGGTCGGCAGCGAACTGCCCACCCCGGAGACCGCCGAGTCCACGGTCACCGACCGTCCCGTGATCACGGTGGACCGCCTGCGCCTGGAGGCGGCCGGCGGCAAGGCGCTGCTGGACGACATCAGCTTCACCATCCACGCCGGTGAGGTCCTGGGCATCGCCGGTGTCGAGGGCAACGGCCAGACCGAGCTGGTCGACGCGCTGATCGGTCTGCGGCACGCCGACTCCGGCACGATCGCCCTCGCCGACGAGGAGATCACCGGCTGGGCCACCCGCAAGCGCCGCGAGCAGGGCATCGGCTACATCCCCGAGGACCGGCACCGCCACGGCCTGCTGCTGGAGGCCCCCCTCTGGGAGAACCGCATCCTCGGCCACGTCACCGAGCGCCCCAACGCCAAGGGCGTATGGCTCGATCCGAAGGCCGCGCAGGAGGACACGCGCCGCATCGTCGAGGCGTACGACGTCCGCACCCCCGGTATCGACGTCACCGCGGCCTCGCTGTCCGGCGGCAACCAGCAGAAGCTGATCGTCGGCCGCGAGATGAGCCACAAGCCGCGCTTCCTGATCGCCGCCCACCCGACCCGGGGTGTGGACGTCGGCGCGCAGGCCGCGATCTGGGACCACATCCGCGAGGCCCGCCGCGAGGGCCTGGCCGTACTGCTGATCTCCGCCGACCTGGACGAGCTGATCGGTCTGTCGGACACCCTGCGGGTGATCTACAACGGCAGGCTCGTCGCCGACGCCGACCCGGCCACGATCACCCCGGAGGAGCTGGGCTCCGCCATGACGGGTGCCGCGACCGGCCACCTGGAACACGAAGAGATCCCCGACACCCCGGCAGACGCCCCCGAGATCCGCAAGTCTCCCGAGTCTCCGGAAGACGAGGCCCGCTGATGAAGAAGTTCGACAAGGAGCGCCTGCTCCTCGCGGTGGCCGGACCGGTCATCGCGCTCGCCGTGGCCTTCGTGCTGAGCGCGATCGTGCTGGTCGCCTCCGGCAAGAACCCGGTCGAGCCGTTCGCCCTGATGTTCGAACAGCTCGGTTTCTCCGACATCCAGGTCCTGATCATCAACCAGGCCTCGCTGTACTACGTCGCGGCGCTCGCGGTGGCCATCGGCTTCCGGATGAACCTGTTCAACATCGGTGTCGACGGGCAGTACCAGCTCGCCGCCATGATGGCCGCCGTCGTCGGCGCCCACATGAACCTGCCGGCCGTGGTCCAGGTCCCGCTGCTGATCCTGACCGCGCTGCTCACCGGCGCCTTCTGGTCCGGTATCGCCGGTGTCCTGAAGGTCACCCGCGGTGTCAGCGAGGTGGTCGCGACGATCATGCTCAACGCGATCGCCACCTCCGTCATCGCCTACCTGTGGCTGCCGAACGTCTTCGGCGTCAAGGTCGGCAACAACAACACCACCGGCGAGATGCACGAGTCCGGCTGGGTGCCCGGCATCGACATGGGCGCGGCCGGCGAGATCTACGGCCTGGTCGTCCTCGCGATCCTGCTCGGCATCGGCTACTGGGTCACCCTCAACCGCACCCGCTTCGGCTTCGACCTGCGCGCCTCCGGCGCCTCGGAGACCGCCGCCGCGGCCAGCGGTGTGGACCCCAAGCGCATGGTGCTGACCGCCATGCTCCTCTCCGGCGCGATCGCCGGTCTCGCGGGTCTGCCGATCCTGCTCGGCGACACCCACACGTACAGCCTGAACTTCCCCACCGGCATCGGCTTCCTCGGCATCGGCATCGCGCTGCTCGGCCGGAACAGCCCCGTCGGCATCGCGTTCGCCGCCCTGCTGTGGGCCTGGCTCGACAAGGCTTCGCCCGAGCTGGACTTCCACGGCTACGACAAGGAGATCGCGGTCATCATGCAGGGCCTGATCGTCCTCTCGGTCGTCGTCTCCTACGAGGCCGTCCGTGAGTGGGGCCAGCGTCGCCAGCAGCGCCGGGTCGGCGCCGAGCTGGCCGCCGGTCACGTCCTCGGCGCCACCAACAACACGAAGGAGGTGGCTGGCCGATGACCGCCCCGCAGACCTCAGCCCTCGACGTCAACCAGCCCACGCTGCGCCCCGTGGCGCCGACCGGCCGCCGGATGTCGTGGCCCGTCCTGCTGCTGGTCATCGCCGGAGCCCTGGCGCTGACCTCGCTCGTCCGCATCATCACGGGCGCGGACGGCATCACCAACGTCAGCCAGATGTCCACCGCGCTCCAGCTCGCCGTGCCGATCGGCCTCGCCGGTCTCGGCGGTCTGTGGGCCGAACGCGCGGGCGTCATCAACATCGGCCTCGAGGGCATGATGATCCTCGGCACCTGGTTCGGTGCCTGGGCCGGATTCCAGTGGGGCCCGTGGACGGGTGTCCTGGTCGGCATCCTCGGCGGCGCGATCGGCGGTCTGCTGCACGCCTTCGTGACGGTCACCTTCAACGTCAACCACATCGTCTCCGGTGTGGCGATCAACATCCTCGCCCTCGGCGCCACCCGCTACCTCGCGCCCCTCGCCTTCGAGGGCCACGCGGGCGGCTCGGCCAAGCAGTCCCCGGCGGTGGACTCCCTCGGCCACTTCACCGTGCCAGGGCTCGCCGACGGGCTCAGGGACCTCAACGACAAGGGCTGGTTCCTGATCTCCGACATCGCGGGCCTGCTCGGCGGTCTGGTCACCAATGTCTCCTGGCTGACCCTGATCGCCATCGCGCTGGTCCCCGCCACCTGGTGGATCCTGTGGCGCACCGCGTTCGGCCTGCGCCTGCGCTCCTGCGGCGAGAACCCGGTCGCCGCCGAGTCCCTCGGCGTCAACGTCTACAAGTACAAGTACCTGGCCGTGATCATCTCCGGTGGTCTGGCGGGCCTGGGCGGCGCGTTCCTGTCCATCGTGGCCAACCCGTTCTACCTGGAGGGCCAGGTCAGCGGCCGCGGTTACATCGGCCTCGCGGCGATGATCTTCGGCAACTGGATGCCCGGCGGCCTCGCCATCGGCGCCGGCCTGTTCGGCTACACCGACAGCCTCAACCTGCGCGGCGGCTCGGAGAACGTCCACGCGCTGCTGCTGCTCGGCGCCCTGCTGCTGATCATCGGCGCGATCTGGCTGGCGATCCGCAAGAAGTACGTCCAGGCTGTGATCACCGTGGTCGTCGGCGCGCTGATGTTCGCCTGGTACGCCGGCACCAACGAGGTGCCCAACCAGGTCGTCTCCGCCACTCCGTACGTCATCACGCTGGTCGTCCTCGCGCTCTCCGCGCAACGGCTGCGGGTGCCGAAGGCGGACGGCCTGCCGTACCGGAAGGGACAAGGGAAGTGACCCCGCCGGCCGACGTCGACTGGGCGGCGCTGCGCGAGGTGGCCCGCGAGGCGATGACCCACGCGTACGCCCCCTACTCGGGCTACCCGGTCGGCGTCGCCGCCCTGGTCGACGACGGCCGCACCGTCTCCGGCTGCAACGTCGAGAACGCCTCCTACGGCCTCGGCCTGTGCGCCGAGTGCGGGCTGGTCTCGGAGCTGCAGCGCAGCGGAGGCGGCCGTCTGACGCACTTCACCTGTGTGGACGGCAGGGGCGAGATCCTCGTCCCGTGCGGCCGCTGCCGGCAGCTGCTCCACGAGTTCGGCGGCCCGGACCTGCTGCTGGAGACCCCGGAGGGCGTCCTGCCGCTGTCGCGGATGCTGCCGCAGGCTTTCGGCCCCGGCCACCTCTCCTCGTAACTCCCGTACGGCCCCTGGGACCCGGTTCCCAGGGGCCGTACACCTCGCACTTTCCGGAAGGAAGCCAGCCATGGCCATGGACGCCATCTCCGTCATCCGCACCAAGCGGGACCGCGGTGAGCTCGGCGACGACCAGATCGACTGGGTCATCGACGCGTACACCCGCGGCGAGGTCGCCGACGAGCAGATGTCGGCCCTCGCGATGGCCATCCTGCTCAACGGCATGAACCGGCGGGAGATCGCCCGCTGGACCGCCGCGATGATCGCCTCCGGTGAGCGCATGGACTTCTCCGCGCTGTCCCGCCCGACGGCCGACAAGCACTCCACGGGCGGCGTCGGCGACAAGATCACCCTCCCGCTGGCCCCGCTGGTCGCCGCCTGCGGTGCGGCCGTTCCGCAGCTGTCGGGCCGCGGCCTCGGCCACACCGGCGGCACGCTGGACAAGCTGGAGTCGATCCCGGGCTGGCGCGCCCTGCTGTCCAACGAGGAGATGCTCTCGGTGCTGGACGGCGTCGGCGCGGTGATCTGCGCGGCGGGCGACGGACTGGCCCCGGCCGACAAGAAGCTGTACGCGCTGCGCGACGTCACCGGCACGGTCGAGGCCATCCCGCTGATCGCCTCCTCCATCATGTCGAAGAAGATCGCGGAGGGCACCGGCTCGCTCGTCCTGGACGTGAAGGTCGGCACGGGCGCCTTCATGAAGACGCTGGACGACGCCCGGGAGCTGGCCTCCACCATGGTGGGCCTCGGCACGGACCACGGCGTGCGGACGGTGGCGCTGCTGACGGACATGGCGACGCCGCTCGGCCTGACCGCGGGCAACGCCCTGGAGGTCCGTGAGTCGGTGGAGGTCCTCGCGGGCGGCGGCCCGGCGGACGTGGTCGAGCTGACGCTGGCGCTGGCCCGCGAGATGCTCGACGCGGCGGGTGTGAAGGACGCCGACCCGGCCAAGGCACTGGCCGACGGCTCCGCGATGGACCACTGGCGCCGCATGATCGCGGCCCAGGGCGGCGACCCGGACGCGGCGCTGCCCACGTCGAGGGAACAGCATGTGGTGACGGCACCCGCGTCGGGCGTCCTGACCCGCCTGGACGCCTACGACATCGGCATCGCGGCCTGGCGCCTGGGCGCCGGCCGGGCCCGCAAGGAGGACCCGGTGCAGGCCGCGGCCGGCGTCGAGATGCACGCCAAGCCCGGCGACCGGGTGGCCGAGGGCCAGCCGCTGCTGACCCTGCACACGGACACGCCGGAGCGGTTCTCCTACGCCCTGGAGGCCGTCGAGGGCTCGTACGACATCGCCGCGCCGGGCACGGCCTTCACCGCGTCGCCGGTGGTGCTGGAGCGCATCGCCTGACCCGCGGCCTCTCCTTCGCGCGGACGGGACCGGTGGACCACCACCGGTCCCGTCCGGCGTACCGGGGGTCACCCGAGCAGCGCCGCCACCGCCACCAGGACCGGTACCGACAGCACCGTCGACAGCAGGATCGCCTCCCGCGCCAGGACCTCACCCACCCGGTAACTGCTCGCGTACGTGAAGAGGTTCTGCGCGGCGGGCAGCGCCGAGGTCACCACCACGTCGAGCAGCGCCGCGCCCCGCAGGCCGAAGACGCCCGCCGCCAGCGCCCAGGCTGCCACGGGCTGGGCGAAGGACTTCAGGGCCACGGCGAGCAGTACGGGAGCCCGCTCGGCGCCGCGCAGGGGCAGTGCGCTGCCGCGCAGGGAGATGCCGAACGCCAGCAGGACCGCCGGGACCGACATGTTGCCGATCAGGGTGAGCGGGTCCAGCAGCGGACCGGGGACGGTGACGCCCGCCGCCGACACCGTGACCCCGGCCAGCGATCCGACCGCTATCGGATTGCGCAGCGGCGTCAGCAGGCGCTGCCACAGCGGCCGCTTCCGGCCGCCGCCGGCGAGGTCCAGGACCGTCAGCGCGACCGGCGTGACCCCGACCAGCTGGAACAGCAGCACCGGCGCCACCAGCGACGCGTCGCCCAGTACGTACACCGCGATCGGGATGCCGAGGTTGCCGGAGTTGACGTAACTGGAGCACAGGGCGCCGATCGTCGTACGGCCGACTCCCCAGCGGCGGACCGCGCCGACGGCGACGAACACCCCGGCCACCGCCGCCGTGCTCAGCGCGGTGACCAGCAGCCGGTCGGAGAAGACCACCGACAGGTCGGCCCCGGCCAGCGTGGTGAACAGCAGGGCCGGTGAGGCGACATGGAAGGCGAGCTTGGTCAGGACCTCGCGGCCCTGCTCCCCGAGATGACCGGCCCGGCCGATGCCGTAGCCCACGGCGATCACGACGGCGATGACGACGAAGCCGCTCAACACCCCCTGCACAACGCCTCCATGACGGTCACGGAGGCGTCGGGCGGCACGGGCGGTGATGATCCATGGGGCATACATCCAACCCTCCGGGGAAGGAGGGCGGCGGGTCAATGTGATCCTGCATCGCGGACAGCCCACGGCACCGGATCGGCGTCGGCCCGATGAGTTCCGCCCGCCCGTCCGGTCTACCGCTCGTGGATGCCATGACCCCCGCGGACATCGTGCTGGCCGGCCCCGTCGTCGCCCGAGACGAGGTGGCGGGGCTGTGCGACGACGTGCGGGCGTTGCTGGAGACCACCGGGGCGCCCGTGGTGGTGTGCGACGTCGCGGGGCTCGGACCGCCGGGGCTCGCCGCCGTGGATCTGCTGGCCCGCCTGGAGCTGACGGCCAAGCGGGCCGGCGGACGGATCCGGCTGCGGGATCCCGCCCCCGCTCTGCACGCCCTACTCGACCTGGTCGGCCTCCGCTTCGAGATGGAGGGGCAGCCCGAACAGCGGGAACCACCGCTTGGTGTCGAGGAAGCAGTGGAACCCGGTGATCCGGCCGTCTGAGATCTCCAGCACCTGCACCGCCCACGGCGCGAACCCGCCCGATTCCGGGTCCGGCTTGTAGTGCGCGAAGCCCGGCAGTCCGTTGACCCGGACGGGCCGCAGGCGGGAGCCCGCGCAGGCGGAGCCGATCGTGGTCATGAAGCCCGTGATGTCCGCGGGGCCGCGCAGCCACAGGTCGAACGGCGGCATCGTCATCACGGCGTCCTCGTGCAGGAGGGCCGTCAGCGCCGTCATGTCGTACCCCTCGAAGGCGGCGACGTACCGTTCCAGGAGCTTTTGCTGCTCCTCGTCCAGCGGGTCGCTCACGGCCGCGTCGGCGCCCGTGTCCGCCCGCTCGGCGAGGGTCGCGCGGGCGCGCTGCAGGGCGCTGTTCACCGACGCGACGGAGGTGCCGAGCAGCTCGGCCACCTCGGCCGCCTTCCAGGCCAGCACCTCGCGCAGGATCAGCACCGCGCGCTGCTTGGGCGGCAGTTGCTGCAGGGCCGCCATGAACGCGAGGCGCACCGACTCCTTGGCGACCGCGGCCTCGGCCGGGTCGGCGGTCGCGGGCAGCACGCGGGCGTCGGGCATCGGCTCCAGCCAGGTGTGGTCGGGGCGGGGCGAGAGGGCGGCCCGGGCGAGCGGGGTGGCCTCGGACAGGTCCATCGGCCGGGCGCGCTTGTTCCCGGCGCTCAGCATGTCGAGGCAGACGTTCGTCGCGATCCGGTAGAGCCAGGAGCGCACGCTGGAGCGGCCCTCGAACTTGTCGAAGCTGCGCCAGGCGCGGACCAGGGTGTCCTGGACCGCGTCCTCGGCCTCGAAGGAGGAACCGAGCATCCGGTAGCAGTAACCGGTCAGCTCGACGCGGTGCTTCTCCAGTGCCGCTTCGAGGTCTGTCGTCGCCGTGCCGTTGCCCATCGTCCACCCACCCCTGTGGCCGTCCCGTGCCGCGCCATTGAGCCCAGCACTTCGGAAGCTACCGCAGCCCACTGACAATGGCCCCCGGACCGGCGGAAGGCGCTGGTCACCGGGGCGGGGAATGAGACACTGAGCGGCTACGCCACCCGCGTCGCCAGCCGTGCCGCGCGGGAGCCGAGCAGGGTGATGCCCACGACACCGAGCACCGCCAGCAGCCCGACCCCGACGGTGCCGGCCCAGCCGCCCGCGTGGAAGGCCACGGCCCCGACGGTGCTGCCCACGCTGGACCCGATGTAGTACGCCGACTGGTACAGCGCGGCGGCCTGGGCGCGGCCCCGGGTGGCCGTCTTGCTGACCGCCGCCGAGGCGACCGCGTGCCCCGCGAAGAAGCCCGCGGTGATCAGGACCAGGCCGACCAGGACCGGCGCCAGCGAGTCCGCCGTGGACAGCAGCAGGCCCGAGGCCGTGGTGCCGCCCGCCAGGTACAGGGCGCCGCGCCGGCCCAGCCGGCCGACCAGCCGGCCCGCCGTCGACGCCGACACCGTGCCGACCAGGTAGACCAGGAAGATCGAGCCGACGATGCCCTGCGGGAGCGAGAACGGCTCCTCGGTCAGGCGGTACCCGATCACCGTGTAGACGCCGCCGAACACCGTCATGAACAGGGCGCCGATCGCGTACAGGCGGCGCAGCAGCGGGTCGGCGAGGTGGTCGCGGACCGTGCGGGCCAGCACCCGCGGACGCGGCGAGCCCGGCACGAAGTGCTTCGGGGCCGGCAGCAGCAGCCGGAAGGCGACCGCGCAGGCCACGGCGACCAGGCCGAGCGCGCCGACCGCGATCCGCCAGCCCCACTCCTGCGCGACCCAGCCGGTCAGCACCCGGCCGCTCATCCCGCCGATGCTGTTGCCGGCCACGAACAGGCCGATCGCGGTGATCAGCGCGCGGGGCCGGACCTCCTCCGCGAGGTACGCGGCCGCCGACGCCGGCAGCCCGGCCAGCGCCGCGCCCTGCACCGCCCGCAGCGCCACCAGCGCGCCCAGCGAGGGCGCGAAGGGGATGAGCAGGGCGATCGCCACCGCGAGAGCGAGGGACGCCGTCATGACCGTACGCCTGCCGTACCGCTCCGACAGCGCGCTCATCGGGAGGACGAACAGCGCCAGTCCGCCGGTGGAGGCCGCCACCGTCCAGCTGGCCTCGCTCGCCGTCACGCCGAAGTCGCCGGAGATCAGGGGGAGGAGGGCCTGTGTGGAGTAGAGGAGCGCGAAGGTCGCGACGCCCGCGAGGAACAGGGCGAGGCTCATCCGGCGGTAGCCGGGCCCGCCGGGGGCCATGCGCGAGTCGGCGACGGGGGCGGCAGGGACGGGGGCTGCGGCGTCCAGGGTGGTGGACGCCCCGGTATCGGCGGGGTTCATGCTTCGAACCTAAGGACCCGCCCACTCATCCGTCCAATGCATGGAATCGCCATAATCGTTCCTGTGGAGCATCAACAGAGGTCACGAAGCCGGCTGTCACCGAGCAGTGACACAGAAGACATCGTCGCGCTGCTCGCCCCGCGGCTGGCGCACTTCGCCGGCGTCGCCCGCACCGAGCACGTGACACGCGCCGCGCAGGAGATGAACGTCCCGCAGTCGACCCTGTCCCGGGCCATGGTGCGGCTGGAACAGGACCTCGGCGTCGACCTGTTCGCCCGCCGCGGCCGTACGGTGTCGCTGACCACCGCCGGCCGGACGTTCCTGGCCTCGGTCGAACGCGCCCTGGCCGAGATCGCGCGGGCCGCCGAGGAGGTGCGCGCCGATGCCGACCCGGCCACCGGCAAGGTGGCCTTCGGGTTCCTGCACACCATGGGCGCCGAGACCGTCCCTGGCCTGCTCCAGGCCTTCCGCGCCGACCATCCGGGGATCCGCTTCAGCCTGGTCCAGAACTACGGCGAGGCGATGCTGGAACGGCTCCGGGCCGGCGAGCTGGACCTGTGCCTGACCTCTCCCGTCCCGGACGCCCCCGACCTGGTGGCGCGCCGTCTGGACGAGCAGAAGCTGCGCCTCGTCGTCCCGGCCGACCACCGTCTCGCCGGCCGGAAACGGGTCCGCCTCGCCGAGGCCGCCGAGGAGATCTTCGTGACGCTGGAACCGGGTTACGGCATGCGCCGCATCACCGACGACCTGTGCCGGGAGGCCGGGTTCAAACCCCGGATCGCCTTCGAGGGGGAGGAGACCGAGACGCTCAGGGGTCTGGTCGCGGCCGGTCTCGGGGTCGCGCTGCTGCCACCGCCCACCGTGGCGCGTCCCGGCGTCGTGGAACTCACGGTCACCGCTCCGCGCGCGGCACGCGAGATCGGCGTCGCCTGGCTGGACGGCCGCCCGGACACACCCCCGGTGGCGGCGTTCAAGAGGTTCCTGCTGTCCCGCCGCGGCCACCTGCTGCCCGACTGACCCCGCTCGGCCCCGCCGCACCGCACCGCGTCCGGGGCCGCGGGGTCCGGGCCCATGGTCGCGCCCGGCGGCGTTGCGGGGCTACCGGCGCAGCGACCGCCCGAAGCCCGCGGCGAGCGGCATGCGCAGGCCCAGGGGCGGTGGTGCGGCCAGGGCGTCCTCGACGGGCCGGGAGAAGGCGCGGTCGAACAGGGTTCCCAGGGCGAAGTCCTCGGCGAGGGAGAGCACTTCGTCGCGGTACTGGTGCAACCCGTGCCGGTCGCCGTGGACTTCGAACCGGCAGACGTCCCGGTTGGCCTTCTTCGCGCGTGCCGCGAACCGGAACGACAGCTCCGGGTCGGTGCGCTCGTCGTTGGTGCCGTGCACGATCAGCACCTTGCGGCCGACGAGCTGCTTCACCGGTTCGGGCGGCGCCGCGACATCGTCCTCCGGCAGCCAGGGGGCCACCGCGATCACGGAGTTGACGGCCTCGTGGCCGCCCGCGTGCAGCGCGGCCCGGCCGCCCATGTCGCGGCCGGCCAGGCAGACCGGGACGTCGCCGTAGCGCCGTACCGCCTCGTCGGCGGCCCACGAGGCGTCGCGCGCGAGATGCGCCTCGCTGCCGTTCCAGCCGCGGTAGCGGTAGTGCACGATGTGCGCGATCAGGCCCTCGTCACGGCCGGCACGCGACAGCCGGCGCCCCAACCCCCTTACGGACGCGGCCGCGAGCAGGGGCGAGGGCCGGCGCGCGGAGGTCGCGTCGCCACCGGGGAGCAGCAGCACCACCCCGCTCACCGCAGTCGGTTCCGGACCGAGCGCCCGCCCCAGCCGGGCCGAGCGAACCGGCGTCGCTTGCTGTGCCATGACAGAACAGTGTCAGAAGCACTGGTGTACGCCACCCGTTCGCACGGTCACCGTTACGTATCGACGGTTTCGCGTCCCACGCGCTCTACGCGCGTAGGAGTTAAAGTGCCGAAATGACGAGCCAGACTGACCGGATGGGGAACACCCCGAGCTCGGACCAGATCCGCCGGGCACCCAAGGTTCTGCTGCACGACCACCTCGACGGCGGGCTGCGGCCCGGCACCGTGGTCGAACTCGCCCACACCGGCGGCTACTCGGCCCTGCCCGAGACCGATCCCGACAAGCTGGGCCTGTGGTTCCGCGAGGCCGCCGACTCCGGCTCCCTGGAGCGGTACCTGGAGACGTTCTCCCACACCGTCGGCGTCATGCAGACCCGCGAGGCCCTGGTCCGGGTCGCCGCCGAGTGCGCGGAGGACCTCGCCGCGGACGGCGTCGTCTACGCCGAGGTGCGCTACGCCCCCGAGCAGCACCTGGAGGGCGGGCTCACCCTCGAAGAGGTCGTCGAGGCCGTCAACGAGGGCTTCCGGCAGGGGGAGCGGACCGCGCGGGCCGACGGCCACCGGATCCGGGTCGGCGCCCTGCTGACCGCGATGCGGCACGCCGCCCGCGCCCTGGAGATCGCGGAACTCGCCAACCGCTACCGCGACCAGGGCGTCGTCGGCTTCGACATCGCGGGCGCCGAGGCCGGCTACCCGCCCACCCGGCACCTCGACGCGTTCGAGTACCTCAAGCGGGAGAACAACCACTTCACCATCCACGCCGGCGAGGCCTTCGGACTGCCGTCCATCTGGCAGGCCCTCCAGTGGTGCGGCGCCGACCGGCTCGGCCACGGGGTGCGCATCATCGACGACATCGAGGTCGCCGAGGACGGGAGCGTCAAGCTCGGCCGGCTCGCCGCGTACGTCCGGGACAAGCGCATCCCGCTGGAGCTGTGCCCCAGTTCCAACCTCCAGACCGGCGCGGCCAGTTCCTACGCCGAGCACCCCATCGGGCTGCTGCGCCGGCTGCACTTCCGTGCGACGGTCAACACCGACAACCGGCTGATGTCCCACACCAGCATGAGCCGGGAATTCGAGCACCTGGTCGGAGCGTTCGGCTACACGCTCGACGACATGCAGTGGTTCTCGGTCAATGCTATGAAGTCAGCATTCATTCCTTTCGATGAACGACTGGCCATGATCAATGACGTGATCAAGCCCGGCTATGCCGAGTTGAAGTCCGAATGGCTGTTCAAGCAGACCGCTTCGACCAGCGATTCCGCGTCCGACGAGGCCTGATCGAGGGACGGGGACGCGGACGCGCATTCACAATCCGTCCGCATTTCGATGTTTGCGGCCCCAGCCGTCGCGTGTTTACGTTCATGGGCCGCTCCCGATCCCCGTCATCCCATTTCAAGCAAGTCAAGGATGCAATTCAACATGAAGCAGTCTGCTGCGAAGACCCTCGGCGTCGCCGCTCTCGGTGCCGCCTTCGCCGCCACCGGTGCGGGTGCCGCCGACGCCGCACCGGCCGTCCCCGACGCCGGCCAGGCGCTGAAGAGCGTCACCCGGACGCTGCCGGCGAAGGACCTCCCCCGGGCGCTGCCCAACCCGGCCGAGGCCCTGGCGCAGGCGCAGCCCGGCTTCTCCACCGGCAAGGCCGCCCGCCCGAAGCCCGTCGAGGGCCCGGTCGCCCCGGTCGCCGCACTGCTCGGCGGTCTGCCCACGCACGGCAGCGCGGTGAACGGCCTCCCGCTGGGCTGAGCACCGGCCTCGCACATGCCGATGGGGCGCACCCTTTCCCGGGTGCGCCCCATCGGTCTTTCTCCTGAGGGAGGGGGGGTTCCGCTCAGGAGGGCTCGGTCACCAGGCCGTCCGTGACTTGCTCTCCGACGGCAGCAGGATCCACAGCGCGAGGTAGAGCAGGAACTGCGGCCCCGGCAGCAGACAGGACAGCAGGAAGATCACACGCATCGTTGTCGCGGAGGTGCCGAAGCGCCCTGCCAGCGCTGCGCACACTCCGCCGATCATCCGGCCGCTGCTGGGACGGGCGAGGCGGGACATGGCGACTCCTTCGTGAGCGTCGTGCCGAGGCTTCCCCGATGGCGGCCTCGACTGACTTCCACGGTACGGAGACGAAGGGGGCAAAGCGTCACTCTACGGGGCGATGCCGACCCTGGGAATCGTCGGGGTCCGACCCTGAGCGGACTCGTCCCGGCGCAGGGCCTCCCGGAGCCGGGACTGAGACCTGCGGCGTATCCAGTACCGCCCGGCCGGTACGACCGCGACATGCGCGAGCGCCACACCCGCGGCGTTCAGCAGCACCGAGTCCACGTCCACGACCTGGCCCGGCACCCCGGTCTGCAACAGCTCGATGGTGAGCGAGATCAGCGCCCCGGCCGCGACCGTACGGGCCAGCGAACCCAGCGGCGAGACGGCCGGCCGCCCCCCGGCCAGCGGAAGCAGGACACCCAGCGGCGCCAGCAGCGCGAGCCCGCCCCCGATGCCGCGCGCCGCCTCGGGCCAGCCCAGCGCCAGATCGGCCCGGATGCCCGCGAGCGGGCGCAGATTGGCGGGCATCACCCAGGGGACGTCCAGTGGACGCAGCGTGCACCAGGCGACGAACACGAGATGCGCGACGAGGAGGACACCCCCCGTCACACGCATGCGGATCGCGGCGTTGCCGCCCATGGAGCCTTGACGCTGCACGATCCCCTAGACGCGGCCTCCGGCACGATCGGTTCCGGCCGGCGGCCCCGACCGGGACGAGGCATGCGCCACATCCGGGCTCAGCCGCCCGCGACCCGCGTCGACGGCGGCTCGACGGAGCCGGGCCGGGAGCGGACCTCGTCCGTGCACTCGTAGCGCAGGGGCCGCTCGCGGCCGGGGCCGCCGAGGATGACCGAGCCGTCGCCCTCGGCCGCCGCCGAGTCGGAGAAGGTGCAGACGATCTGGGCGAGGGAGTACGAGGTGAGGTCCTCGGGGGCGGTGGCCAGGCGAAGGGTGTCGTCGGGGTCGCCGGCGCCCGGCCCGCGCACCGTGATGCCGCCGTGCACGTCCGTCGAGTACCCGGCTTCCGCCTCCCGGGCCGACGGCGTCGTGGCCAGTTCGTCCAGCAGCGCCCGCGCCACCAGAACGCGGCGCTCGGAGTCCGCCGTGCCCTCGGGCACCCGCACCGTCCGGTCGACGGGCACCAGCGACGAACCGCACAGCAGGAACACCCGCACCGGCATCCCGCGCGAGGACCGGGTGGCGGTGTCCGCCCCGGTCAGCGAGCACTGGGCGCGGGACGGCGCGGGGCCGAAGTCCGTCGGCACCTCCGTGGCCCGGATGCCGCAGCCGGCCAGCAGACCGCCGAGCAGGGGGAGCGTCAGCAGGGGAAGCGCCAGCAGGCGCACGTGCCGCCTCATCGGAGGTCCCCCCTCTCCATCGAGCGCTCCTCCTCGGCCGCCAGCGCCGAGGCGTCCCGCGGCAGCCGCAGCGTGAACACCGCGCCGCCCTCCGGGGAGTTGGCGGCGGTGATCTCGCCGCCGTGGATGTGCGCGTTCTCCAGGGCGATGGACAGGCCGAGCCCGCTGCCCTCGGAGCGCGGCCGGGAGGCGCTCGCCTTGTAGAACCGGTCGAAGACGTGCGGCAGGACGTCCTCGGGGATGCCGGGCCCGTGATCCCGCACCTGGATCACGACCTCCGCGCCCGCCTTGCCCTCGTCGGCCCCGTCGCGGTCGCCCTGGTGCTCCCGCACGGACACCCGCACCGGCGAACCGCCGTGCTTGAGCGCGTTGCCGATCAGATTGGCCATGATCACGTCCAGTCGGCGCGGGTCGAGGCGGGCGTGGATACCGCGCTCCGCGTCCAGTTCCACCGCGTCGAGCCAGGCCCGTACGTCGATGCAGGCGGTGATCTGGTCCGCGACGTCGACGTTGTCCAGGACCAGCCGGGCGGTGCCCGCGTCGAAGCGGGTGACCTCCATCAGGTTCTCCACGAGGGAGTTCAGCCGCCGGGTCTCGCTCACCACGAGCCGTACCGCGGGCTCGATCATCGGGTCGATGCCGCCGCTCTCGGAGTCCAGCTCCTCCTCCAGCACCTCCGTCACGGCGGTGATCGCGGTCAGCGGCGTGCGCAGCTCGTGACTCATGTCGGCGACGAACCGGCGCGAGGCCTCGTCCCGCGCGGCCATGTCGGCGACCCGCTTCTCCAGCGCCTCCGCGGTCCGGTTGAACGTCCGTGACAGTTCCGCCAGTTCGTCGGTGCCCGATTCCCGCAGCCGGGTGTCGAGCTGGCCCTCGCCGAGCCGCCGCGCGGCGACCCCGAGCCGGTGCACGGGCTTGAGCACGGTCGTCGCGGCGGCCTGCGCGAGCAGCGCGGAACCGATCAGCGCGAGACCGGTGGCGATGCCCAGCGACCAGGCCAGCGAGTTGAGGTCCTTGGCCTCCGGCTCCAGCGACTTGAGCATGTACCCGGTCGGACCGCCGCCGATCACGCGGGTGCCCGCCACCAGGTACGGGGTGCCGTCGTCGACGATCCGCTGCCAGTACAGGTGGTACGGCGACTTGTTCCCGGAGGTCAGCGGCTGCTCCTCGGCGACGGCCGTACGCAGCGACTCCGGTACGTCCGTCAGGGCGAAGCCGTCGTTGAGGCCGCCGGAACTGCCGTACACCGTGCGCCCGTTCGCGTCCTCGGCGACGAGCAGCACACTGAACCGCTGGCTGCTGCTCGCCATCTGGCCCGCGGTGCTCTGGAGCTCGTCCTGGCCGGGGTGCTCGGGCAGCGCGCCCGCCCGGTTCTCCATCTCCTGCTCGAAGTCGCGCAGCACCGCGTCCTGGGTGCGGGTGAGCACGGCCTCACGGTTGAGCCAGTACGCGATGGCGGACGCGGACACCGCCGCGGTCAACGCCACCAGCCCGAACACCACGACCAGCCGCAGCCGCAGGCTGGTGAAACGCAGCGCCGACAGAACTCCCTTGCGTGCCGCGGCCCAGCCGCGGAGACCCCCTTGCCCCTTCGTCACTGAGGCGGATCCAGCCGGTAGCCCACACCCCGCACGGTACGGATCAGTGTCGGGGACGACGGCACGTCCTCGACCTTGGCGCGCAGCCGCTGGACACAGGCGTCCACGAGCCGCGAGTCGCCCAGGTAGTCGTGCTCCCACACCAGACGCAGCAACTGCTGCCGCGACAGCGCCTGTCCCGGCCGCCGGCTCAGTTCGAGCAGCAGCCGCAGCTCGGTCGGGGTCAGCTGGAGGTCCTCGCCGTTCTTCGTCACGGTCATCGCCGCACGGTCGATGACCAGGCTGCCGAAGGTCGCCGCGTCGTTCGACTCCCGCTCACCGCGGCGCAGCACCGCCCGGATCCGCGCGTCCAGCACCCGGCCCTGCACCGGTTTGACGACATAGTCGTCGGCTCCGGACTCCAGGCCGACGACCACGTCGATGTCGTCGCTGCGCGCGGTCAGCAGAATGATCGGCAACTGGTCCGTGCGCCGGATGCGCCGGCACACCTCGAACCCGTCGATACCGGGCAGCATCACATCCAGCACGATCAGATCCGGCCGCTGCTCACGCAGCAGCTTCAGACCGTCCTCTCCGCTGGCAGCGGTCGCCACGCGATGTCCCTGGCGCGTCAGTGAGAGCTCCAGGGCCGTTCGGATGGCGTCGTCGTCCTCGATCAGCAACAGGGAAGGCACGGGCTCATTCTGGCCCATGGTGGGGTGGCGTTTCGACACTCGGGCAGGTGCGTAGCCGTACCGCTCTGCTCCGTGACCGGTTTGTACGTCTCGTAGGAACGACATACGAGCCGACCCCTGTGACAGGTCTGTGACAGTCGGCGGACACGTCCATGAAGTGACCCCGGCAAGCTTTTCGGCACGGGCAAGGAAGCAGGACCGAGCAAGACAGAACACGGGCAAGTCCACGACGGGGGGCGCGAGATGAACACGCTGCACGGCATCAGCACCAGCGCAGTGATCACGCGTCTGCACGACGTGAACACGCACCGGGGTTCCGAGAAGTCCGGTGCCGTGAGCGGGCGGGGGTGCGCTCGCGGCACCGGGCGTCAGCACACCGCGCATGCACAGCCGGGGCTTCAGCCCTACATGACGGTGGTTGACGGTTTCACGGGGGAAACACACGGGGGAGCCGCGTACAGGGAGGAATCGGGGGAGCGTTGCGCGCCGACGGAGACGGCGGATGCCGAAGCGGCATTCACCGCCTACGTCCAGGAACGCCGCGCCTCCCTGTACGCCACCGCCTACCACCTCACCGGTGACCGCTTCGAGGCCGAGGACCTGCTGCAGAGCGCGCTGTTCTCGACGTACAAGGCGTGGGACCGGATCAGTGACAAGGCGGCGGTCGGCGGATACCTCCGCCGCACCATGACCAACCTGCACATCAGCGCGTGGCGCCGCCGCAAGCTGAACGAGTACCCGACCGAGGAACTGCCGGAGACGGCCGGCGACACGGACGCGATGCGCGGCACCGAGCTGCGCGCGGTCCTGTGGCAGGCGCTGGCCCGGCTGCCCGAGCTCCAGCGCACCATGCTGGTCCTCCGCTACTACGAGGGCCGCACGGACCCGGAGATCGCGGAGATCCTCGACATCAGTGTCGGCACGGTGAAGTCCAGCATCTGGCGGTCGCTCCGCAGGCTGCGGGAGGACGAGGTCCTCAGCTTCGGCCGTGACGAGCAGCACGCCTTCGGGGAGCTTGTCGCCTGACGGCGGGGGCGCGGGGGAGCGCCCACCGGGGGGAGCACGGGGGAAAGCGGGGTCCGGGGGGACCACGGGGGAGTGGTACGGAAGCGGGGCTGGAGGGCCGGGGGGTCCGTCCGGTCCCGCTTTCGCGTGTGTGCGCGGCGTCCGGGTCAGGCGGCCGTGCGCAGCGTCGTGGACCGTCCCGCCGCCGCGGCCGCCAGCCGTCCCATCGCCTCGTCCTTGTCGCAGGCGTGGGCGCCGAGCGCGGTCTGCCGGGCCACGATGGAACGCTCGGCACGCATCAGGCGCCAGCCGCGGCGCAGCAGGAACGGCACCGACTTGCGGCCCTCCTTCAGATCGCGCACGAAGCGGCGGCGGAAGGTGCGCAGCGGGCCGCGGCTCAGGCACAGCGCGTCGGCCAGCACCCCGAGTTCGCGGCAGCGCCGGACGATCTCGGCGGCGAAGACGCCCTCGGCGATGAACAGCGGGGTCCGGCCGATGTCGACGGTGTTCTCGCCGGTGCGGGCGCTGAGCGAGATGTCGTAGACCGGGACCTCGGTGCGCCCCGTGCGGCACAGTCGCTCGATCGCGGCGACGGCGGCGGCGGCGTCCCAGGACTCCGGGTGGTCCCAGTCGATGTCCGAGCTCCCCGGCACCTGCGGCAGCGTGGGGTCGGCGCCCTCCTTGTAGAAGTCGTCGAGCCGCAGCACCGGCAGGCCGGAACGGGCGGAGACGAGGGACTTGCCGGAGCCGGAGGGCCCGCACAGCAGCACGACCCGGGTGGGTATCGGTGGATGGGAGCTCACGGGACACCAGTCTGATGCATCCGACCACTCCTGAACGACCCCGCGGGTCGGCTTTGAAGCGCGTGTCACACCTCAACTACTCTTCGTGTCGATTCGCTTACTCTATGCAGCAGAAGGTGGCACCAGTCATGGCCCGACACGTCTCCGCCCGGCAGTCGAACGCCCGGCGTGTTCTGATCGCACTCGCGACCGCGGGTGCGGCCCTGGGGGCGGGTGCGACCACCTCCGCCGCCGCCGAGCCGCAGCCCGTCGCGCTCGGCGAGTTCGCCCCGCGGACGGCCGTGCGGACGCTGACCGACCAGGTGCCGCACGTCACCGGCACCGTGGCCGGCGTCAAGCCCAACCCGCTCGCCGGCACCAACGCCGACCCGCTCGACAACGGAGTCGACACCCAGGTGGGGGACTTCAAGGCGGTCAAGACCCGGGACCTGACCCGTCCGGTGACGCAGGCCCCGTCGGTCGGGGAGATGCCGGTGGTCGGGCAGGTGACGGGATCGGCGCAGCAGGGCTGAAGCGCGTACGGCAGAGGGCCGCGTCTCCCCCGGACGGAGGGGAGGCGCGGCCCTCTGGTCTGCGGTGGCGGTCAGTAGGAGGAGCCGGAGGCCCCCAGCGCACCCGTGGGGTGCCAGACCGTCTTCGTCTCCAGGAACGCCGTCATGCGGTCGGTGCCCGGAGTCGCCGCGTAATCCACAGGCTGTGGACGGAGTACGCGCTTGAGGTTGTCCGCCGCCGCGATCTCCAGTTCCTTCGCCAGCGAGTCGTCGGCGCCCGCGAGGTCGATCGCGTTGACGTCCTGGTGGGCGGCGAGCGGGAGGGCGATCTCCGCCGTGCGGCCGGAGAGGACGTTCACCACGCCGCCGGGTACGTCGGAGGTGGCCAGCACCTCGGCCAGGGACAGCGCCGGGAGAGGGGACTTCTCGGCGGCGATCACGATCGCCGTGTTGCCGGTCGCGATCACCGGGGCGGTCACCGAGACCAGGCCCAGGAACGAGGAGTCCTGCGGGGCGAGGACCGCCACCACACCCGTCGGCTCGGGGGTGGAGAGGTTGAAGTACGGGCCCGCGACCGGGTTTCCGCCCCCGACCACCTGGGCGATCTTGTCCGTCCAGCCCGCGTACCAGACCCAGCGGTCGATCGCCGCGTCCACCTGTGCCGCGGCCTTGGACTTCGACAGGCCCTCGGCGTCGGCCACCTCGCGCACGAACTGGTCGCGGCGGCCCTCCAGCATCTCGGCGACCCGGTAGAGCACCTGACCGCGGTTGTAGGCGGTGGCGCCGGACCAGCCTCCGAAGGCCTTGCGGGCGGCGACGACCGCGTCACGGGCGTCCTTGCGGGAGGAGAGGGGCGCGTTGGCCAGCCACTTGCCCTTGGAGTCCGTCACCTCGTACACCCGGCCGCTCTCGGAACGCGGGAACTTGCCCCCCACGTACAGCTTGTAGGTCTTGAAGACGGAGAGTCGCTCGTCAAACTTCTCGGACTTATCGGACATCGAGGTACGCCTCCAGGCCGTGGCGGCCGCCCTCGCGGCCGAAGCCCGACTCCTTGTAGCCGCCGAACGGCGAGGTCGGATCGAACTTGTTGAACGTGTTGGACCAGACGACGCCCGCGCGCAGCTTGTTCGCGACCGCCAGGATGCGGGAGCCCTTTTCCGTCCAGATGCCGGCGGACAGGCCGTACTGCGTGTTGTTGGCCTTGGCGACGGCCTCGTCCGGGGTGCGGAAGGTGAGGACCGACAGGACCGGGCCGAAGATCTCGTCGCGGGCGATGGTGTGCGCCTGGGTGACGTTCGTGAAGAGGGTCGGGGCGAACCAGTAGCCGGAGGAGGGCAGTTCGCAGGCGGGGGACCAGCGCTCGGCGCCCTCGGCCTCACCCGTCTCGGCGAGCGCGGTGATACGGGCGAGCTGCTCGGCGGAGTTGATCGCGCCGATGTCGGTGTTCTTGTCGAGCGGATCACCGAGGCGGAGGGTGGAGAGCCTGCGCTTGAGGGAGTCCAGCAGCTCGTCCTGGATCGACTCCTGCACCAGCAGGCGGCTGCCCGCGCAGCAGACCTGGCCCTGGTTGAAGAAGATGCCCGTGACGATGCCCTCGACGGCCTGGTCGATCGGGGCGTCGTCGAAGACGATGTTGGCGCCCTTGCCGCCCAGCTCCAGGGTGAGCTTCTTGCGGGTGCCCGCGACCGTGCGGGCGATCTCCTTGCCGACGGCCGTGGAGCCGGTGAAGGCGACCTTGGCGACGTCCGGGTGGGCGACGAGCGCGGCGCCCGCGTCACCGTAGCCGGGAAGGATGTTGACGACGCCCCTGGGCAGGCCCGCCTGGCGGCAGACGTCCGCGAAGAAGAGGGCCGACAGGGGGGTCGTCTCGGCCGGCTTCAGGACCACGGTGTTGCCGGTGGCCAGCGCCGGAGCGATCTTCCACGCCAGCATCAGCAGCGGGAAGTTCCAGGGGATGACCTGGCCGGCGACGCCCAGCGGCCTCGGGTCCGGGCCGTACCCGGCGTGGTCGAGCTTGTCGGCCCAGCCCGCGTAGTAGAAGAAGTGCGCGGCGACCAGGGGCAGGTCGGCGTCGCGGGTCTCCCGGATCGGCTTTCCGTTGTCCAGGGTCTCCAGCACGGCGAGCTCACGGCTGCGCTCCTGGATGATCCGCGCGATGCGGAACAGGTACTTCGCGCGCTCGGCGCCGGGCAGCGCCGACCACTTCTCGAAGGCCTTGCGGGCGGCCTTCACCGCGCGGTCGACGTCCTCGGAGCCGGCCTGCGCGACCTCGGAGAGGACCTCCTCGGTGGAGGGCGAGACCGTCTTGAAGACCTTGCCGTCGGCGGCCTCCACGAACTCACCGTCGATGAACAGGCCGTAGGACGGCGCGATGTCGACGATCGAGCGGGACTCGGGGGCCGGGGCGTAGGCGAATGCGGATGTCTGCATGTCCGTGTTCATGGGGTCTCAGTCCACCGTGACGTAGTCGGGGCCGGAGTAGCGGCCGGTGGCCAGCTTCTGACGCTGCATCAACAGATCGTTCAGGAGCGAGGAAGCACCGAAGCGGAACCAGTGGTTGTCCAGCCAGTCCGAGCCGGCGGTCTCGTTGACCAGGACCAGGAACTTGACGGCGTCCTTGGAGGTGCGGATGCCGCCGGCCGGCTTCACACCGACCTGCACCCCGGTCTGCGCGCGGAAGTCGCGCACCGCCTCCAGCATGAGGAGGGTGTTCGCCGGGGTCGCGTTCACCGCCACCTTGCCGGTCGACGTCTTGATGAAGTCCGCCCCGGCCAGCATGCCGAGCCAGCTCGCCCGCCGGATGTTGTCGTACGTCGACAGCTCGCCGGTCTCGAAGATGACCTTGAGGCGGGCCGCCCCGCAGGCCTCCTTCACGGCGACGATCTCCTCGTACACCTTCATGAAGTTCCCCGAGAGGAACGCGCCGCGGTCGATGACCATGTCGATCTCGTCGGCGCCGGCCGCGACCGCCTCGCGCACGTCCGCCAGCTTGACGGCGATCGGGGCGCGGCCCGCCGGGAAGGCGGTGGCGACGGAGGCGACCTTCACCGACGATCCGGCGACGGCCTCCTTCGCGGCGGCCACCATGTCGGGGTAGACGCAGACCGCGGCCGTCGACGGGGTCGAGCGGTCGGTCGGGTCGGGACGGACCGCCTTGGCGCCGAGGGCCCGGACCTTGCCGGGGGTGTCCGCGCCTTCCAGCGTCGTCAGGTCGACCATCGAGATGGCGAGGTCGATGGCGTACGCCTTGGCGGTGGTCTTGATGGAACGGGTGCCGAGCGAGGCGGCACGCGCCTCCAGGCCGACCGCGTCGACGCCGGGCAGCCCGTGGAGGAACCGACGCAGCGTGCTCTCGGAGGCCGCCACGTCCGTGAGGGTGTGTGCAGAGGTGGGCATGGTCACCAGACGAGCATATCTACGCGCGTAGCGGCTGTACACCCCCCGGACCCTCACGCGTGGGGCGGGCGAGGGGAATCACCCCGCGGTTCGGGGGCAGGGCGGTGTCGCGGCTTTTGCGGACCCGTGCTGCGCGGGTGCTGCGGATCGGGGCCGGAGCGGCTGTGCGCGGGCCGCGCCGGGTGGCACCGCGTGGGGACCTTTCGGAGACGTCGGGCAGAATCGGCTCCATGACCACCCCGGACCACCAGTCACCAGCACCGCAGCCTTCGGGCCCCACCACCAAGGACCGGATCTACCGCTCACCCATGGGGCTCGTCGCCGGCGTCCTGCTGCTCGCCCTCGCCGGCTGGATCAGCATCGACGCCATGGTGAACAGCGAGGGCAGTACGCCCTGGCAGGCGCTCGCCACCCTGCTCGTCGTGGCGCCGCTGGTCGTCGCCTTCACGATCCGGCCCGCGGTCTTCTCGGGCGAGGACCGGCTGCGGGTGCGCAACCCGTTCCGGGTCGTCGAGCTGCCCTGGGGCGAGGTCGCCTCGCTGCGCTCCGGCTACACCAACGAGGTCGTCGCCAAGTCCGGCACGAAGTACCAGCTGTGGGCCGTGCCCGTCTCGCTGCGCGGCCGCAAGCGGGCGGCGCGCAAGACCGCCCGGTGGGAGGCGGAGCAGAGCGGCAGGGTCAGCCGGCCCAAGGGGATGGGGGGCCTCGGCGGTTTCGGGGGCGGCTCCGGGACGGACGGGCCCGTCCGGGCGGAGAGCGACCAGATCATCCACGACCTCCGGCTGACGCTGGAGGCCCGGGAGAAGGCGAGCACGGCGCAGGGCGAGGTGACGGTCCGCTGGGCGTACGAGGTGGTGGTGCCGGTGATCGCCGGGGCGGTGCTGCTGGCCGTGCTGCTGGCGGTGGGCTAGTGCCGCGTCAGGCAACGTTCGCCCCGTCGCGACGCCCGGCACGCTCCCCCACTGCCTGAAAGGCGTGGGAGGTGCCCCCACCCGCCGCACCGGCCGAGAGCCCGAGTACGTCCAGTACGAGGACTCACGGCCGGCACGCCGAGAGCACGCACCGGACGCCGCTCCTCGACCGGCGAACCTTGCCTGACGCGGCACTGGCGAGCCGCACGCCGGCTCCGGCCGCCCGCGAACCGCGGCACTCCGACCCGAGCCGCCCCGCGGAACCGCGGGACGTTCCCCTTCGGGATCGTCCCGCGGCGCGGAATCGTCGCCGAGCCCCCGGCAGGGCCCGCCCCGGCTCACGTTCCGGGGCCTGCCGTCAGATGCCGGCCGCCGCGGACAGGTCGCTCTTGAGGGACGTCAGCAGGGTCGACGCGCGGGCGTGGGCCGCGGGGAGGTCGGCGTGGGCGGCGACCGGGATCACGACCTCCAGGTAGCACTTCAGCTTCGGCTCCGTGCCGCTCGGCCGGACGACGACCCGTGCGCCGTCCAGCGTGTAGCGCAGGCCGTCCGTGGGCGGCAGCCGGTCGCTGCCCTCGGTGAGGTCGTCGGCGCGGGTGACGGGCAGACCGGCGAGCCGCGCCGGGGGCCGCTCGCGCAGCCGCCGCATCGCGTCGGCGATGACCGACAGGTCCTCGACCCGGACCGACAGCTGGTCGGTGGCGTGCAGGCCGTGCTCGACGGCCAGGTCGTCGAGCAGGTCGAGGAGGGTGCGGCCCTCCTCCTTGAGCCGTGAGGCCAGCTCAGTGACCAGCAGGGCGGCGGTGATGCCGTCCTTGTCGCGCACGCCGTCGGGGTCCACGCAGTAGCCGAGGGCCTCCTCGTAGCCGTAGCGCAGGCCGTCGACCCGGGCGATCCACTTGAAACCGGTGAGGGTCTCCTCGTACGGCAGGCCCGCCTTCTCGGCGATCCGGCCGAGGAGGGAGGAGGAGACGATCGACTCCGCGAACGTGCCGCGCGCCCCGCGGTCCACCAGGTGCGCGGCGAGCAGCGCGCCGACCTCGTCGCCGCGCAGCATGCGCCAGTCGTCGCCGACCGGGACGGCCACGGCGCAGCGGTCGGCGTCCGGGTCGTTCGCGATGACCAGGTCCGGATTCGTCTCACGGGCCTTCGCGAAGGCCAGGTCCATCGCGCCGGGCTCCTCCGGGTTGGGGAAGGCGACGGTCGGGAACCGCGGGTCCGGATCGGCCTGTTCGGCGACCAGGGCCGGCGCGGGGAAGCCCGCGCGGGCGAAGGCGGCGAGGAGGACGTCGCGGCCGACACCGTGCATCGCCGTGTAGACCGTCCGGGCCGTGCGTGGGGAGCCGGGGGCCAGTACGGCGTCCGTGCGGGCCAGGTAGGCGTCCAGGACGCCGTCGTCGAGGGTCTGCCAGCCGTCCGCGGGGCGGGGCACGTCGTCCAGGGACCGTACGGCGTCGATCTCGGCGGCGATCTCCGCGTCGGCGGGCGGGACGATCTGGGAGCCGTCGCCGAGGTACACCTTGTAGCCGTTGTCGCGCGGCGGGTTGTGGCTGGCGGTGACCTCGACCCCGGCGACCGCGCCGAGGTGCCGGATCGCGAACGCCAGCACGGGCGTCGGCAGGGGCCGCGGGAGGACGGCCGCGCGCAGTCCGGCGCCGGTCATCACGGCGGCGGTGTCGCGGGCGAACTCCTCCGACTTGAACCGGGCGTCGTACCCGATGACGACCAGGCCGCTGCCGCCGTCCTGCCGGGCGTGCCCCTGCTTGCGCAGGTGGGCGGCGAGGCCGGCGGCGGCGCGGATGACCACGGAGCGGTTCATCCGCATCGGCCCGGCGCCCAGCTCGCCCCGCAGACCCGCCGTGCCGAACTGGAGCGTGCCGCCGAAGCGCTCGGCCAGCTCGGTGACGTCCCCGGCGTCGATCAGCCCGGCGAGTTCCGCGCGGGTCTCCGGGTCGGGGTCCTCGGCCAGCCACGCCCTTGCCCGTGCGAGGAGATCGTCGTGCACGTCGGGTCAACCCTCTCGTCGTGTTCCTGCGGTGTGCTCCGGAGCGGCCCCGGCGGCCTACAGGCGGTCCAGCACCTGTCCGAGCAGGGCGCCCATGCGCGCCGCGGAGTCCCGGCCGGCCTGGAGCACCTCCTCGTGGTTGAGCGGCTCGCCGGTCATGCCGGCCGCCAGGTTGGTGACCAGGGAGATGCCCAGCACCTCGGCGCCGGCCTCGCGGGCGGCGATCGCCTCCAGCACGGTCGACATGCCCACCAGGTCCGCGCCGATCACACGGGCCATGCGGATCTCGGCCGGCGTCTCGTAGTGCGGGCCGGGGAACTGCGCGTAGACGCCCTCTTCCAGGGTCGCGTCGATCTCCTTGCACAGGGCGCGCAGCCGCGGCGAGTACAGGTCGGTGAGGTCGACGAAGTTCGCGCCGACGATCGGGGACGTCGCCGTCAGGTTGATGTGGTCGCTGATCAGCACGGGCTGGCCGGGACGCATACCCTCCCGAAGACCGCCGCAGCCGTTGGTGAGCACGACGGTCTTGCAGCCGGCGGCCACCGCGGTGCGCACGCCGTGCGCGACGGCGGCCACCCCGCGGCCCTCGTAGTAGTGGGTACGGCCGAGGAAGACCAGGGCGCGCTTGTCACCCATCCGGTACGAACGGACCTTGCCGCCGTGGCCCGCGACGGCGGGCGGCGGGAACCCGGGCAACTCGGTGACCTGGAACTCGGCGTCGGCATCGCCCAGCGCGTCCACGGCCGGGGCCCAGCCGGAGCCCATCACGAGGGCGACGTCGTGGGACTCGGCGCCGGTCAGTTCGCGCAGGCGAGCGGCCGCCGCGTCGGCGGCGGCGTACGGGTCGCCCTGGATGTCGTCCGGAAGAAGAGATGCGTTCACGCGGATGAGGGTAGCCGGTCCCGGCCTACGCGCGTAGATGACAGAGCTCACGGGATTGCGATCGTTGTCTTGTCGTTTCCGACGACCCTCGCGCGCCACGGTGGGCCCCGGGGCTCAGCAGGGCCGCTTGCGCAGTTCCATGACGTAGTCGTGGGGTGCTCCCGCGGACTCCGCGGCGTCCGCGATCTCGCCCAGGTAGCGGGCCGAGGGCAGTCCGCCCTCGTAGCCGTTGAGGACGTACGTCCAGGCCGGTTCCTCGCCGTCCAGCGTGTGCGCGCGGATCCGGAACCGGCGGTAGGCGTCGAGTCCGGCCGCCCCGACCGAGCGGTCGAGCGTGTCCTCGTCCATCGGCGCGACTTCGTAGAGGGCCACGAACACCTGGGAGCCGGGCGACTCGACCACCGTCGCCAGGGCTCCGTCCCACCCGATGTGCTCACCGCCGAACGTCAGCCGCCAGCCGGTCAGCCACCCGGTGGCCCGCAGCGGGGAGTGCGGGACGCGACGCGACATCAGCCGCGCGTCGAGGTGGCCGGCGTACGCGGCGTAGAGCGACATGGACCGAGCGTACGGCAGTCGGCTCGCTTGTCACTTCCGTCTCCGGGGTACCTGTGATAGCCCGGTCGAACCCCGGGGCGGTGGCACGTTGAGGGGTGCGGGACAATGGAGTACGTGACTCGGATCGTGATCATCGGTGGCGGACCCGGCGGCTATGAAGCGGCGCTGGTGGCCGCGCAGCTCGGCGCGGAGGTGACCGTCGTCGACTGCGACGGTCTGGGCGGAGCGTCGGTACTGACCGACTGCGTGCCGTCGAAGACGCTCATCGCCACGGCCGAGGTGATGACAACCTTCGACTCCTCCTACGAGGAGCTGGGGATCATCGTCGAGGACGACACCCCGCCGCAGGAGCAGGCCGCCCGCATCATCGGCGTCGACCTCGGCAAGGTGAACCGACGCGTCAAGCGCCTCGCGCTCGCCCAGTCCCACGACATCACCGCCTCCGTCACCCGGGCCGGCGCCCGGGTGATGCGCGGCCGCGGCCGGCTGGAGGGCATGCAGGCCCTCGACGGCTCCCGCAAGGTCGTCGTCACCGCCGCCGACGGCACCGAGGAGACGCTCACCGCCGACGCGGTGCTGATCGCCACCGGCGGCCACCCGCGCGAGCTGCCCGACGCCCAGCCCGACGGCGAGCGCATCCTGAACTGGACCCAGGTCTACGACCTCACCGAGCTCCCCGAGGAGCTCATCGTGGTCGGCTCCGGTGTCACCGGCGCCGAGTTCGCCGGCGCCTACCAGGCGCTCGGTTCCAAGGTCACCCTCGTCTCCTCCCGCGACCGCGTGCTGCCCGGCGAGGACCCGGACGCCGCCGCCGTGCTGGAGGACGTCTTCCGGCGCCGTGGCATGAACGTGATGGCCCGCTCCCGTGCCGCCTCCGCCAAGCGGGTCGGCGACCGGGTGGAGGTCACCCTCTCCGACGGCCGGGTCATCACCGGCTCGCACTGCCTGATGGCCGTCGGCGCGGTCCCCAACTCCGCGGGCATGGGTCTGGAGGAGGCGGGCGTCAAGCTGCGCGACTCCGGTCACATCTGGACCGACAAGGTGTCCAGGACGACCGCCCCGGGTGTGTACGCGGCCGGTGACGTGACCGGTGTCTTCGCCCTCGCGTCCGTCGCCGCCATGCAGGGACGCATCGCCGTCTACCACTTCCTCGGCGACGCGGTGGCCCCCCTCGACCTCAAGACGGTCTCCTCCAACGTCTTCACCGACCCGGAGATCGCCACGGTCGGCTACACGCAGGCCGACGTGGACGGCGGCGTCATCGAGGCGCGGGTCGTGAAGCTGCCCCTCCTGCGCAACCCGCGCGCCAAGATGCAGGGCATCCGGGACGGCTTCGTGAAGATGTTCTGCCGGCCGGGCACCGGCATCGTGGTCGGCGGTGTGGTCGTCGCACCGCGCGCCTCGGAGCTGATCCATCCCATCTCGATCGCCGTCGACAACAATCTGACGGTCGAACAGATCGCGAACGCGTTCACCGTGTACCCCTCCCTTTCGGGGTCGATCGCCGAGGTGGCGCGGCAGCTGTACACCCGCAAGGCGACCGGCGAAGTCTGACGGCCGAAACCGACTCCCCGCTGGTCACGGGGAGTTGCCGCCCATGCGGGCGGCATAGGCGGGGAGAGTAGGTTCCTATACCACTTCCCGCTGCTGTGTGCGAACAACTTCTGTTATTCGGCGCAAACTGCTGAAAGCAGACGGTCGTTGGGGTTACTGTCAGTTTCGTGTTCGCTGCAGAACGTCGCCAGTTGATCCTCGAAATGGTGCGAGCGAACGGGGCCGTGTCGCTCCGTGAGCTCGCCCGCGTCGTCCAGACCTCCGAAGTGACCGTACGGCGGGACGTGCGCGCACTGGAGGCAGAAGGACTCCTAGACCGCCGGCACGGCGGTGCGGTACTGCCGGGCGGATTCACGCGGGAGTCCGGCTTTCCGCAGAAGTCACATCTCGCGACCGCCGAGAAGACGGCCATCGCCGATCTCGCCGCGGGCTTCGTCGAAGAGGGCGAGGCCATCGTGGTCGGGGCGGGGACGACCACGCAGGAGCTGGCCCGCCGGCTCGCCCGGGTCCCCGGCCTGACCGTCGTCACCAACTCCCTCCTGGTGGCCCAGGCGCTCGCCCACGCCAACCGGGTGGAGGTCGTGATGACCGGCGGGACCCTCCGCGGTTCCAACTACGCCCTGGTCGGCTCCGGCGCCGAGCAGTCCCTCCAGGGGCTGCGGGTGTCCCGGGCCTTCCTGTCCGGAAGCGGTCTGACCGCCGAGCGCGGACTGTCCACGTCCAACATGCTCTCGGCCTCCGTCGACCGCGCACTCGTCCAGGCCGCCGCGGAGGTGGTGGTCCTCGCGGACCACACCAAGCTCGGCACCGACACGATGTTCCAGACGGTCCCGACCGATCTGATCACCCGGCTGGTGACGGACGAGCCCCCGCCGCACGACGACCGTGCGGCCACCGAGTTGCAGGCGCTGGCCGACCAGGGCGTGCAGATCGCGGTGGCGGGGACCGGCGCCCCGGGAAACGGAAACGTGGGGGGTGATGCCGGCCCGGCGCGTCAGCAGCGCCGGGACGTACCGCTCCCGGGGCCGCGCCGCGGCCAGGTCCCCGGCGGCCCCACCCTCCGTACGGCTGCGGTCCTGGGCGACCAGCCGCCGGGAACGGAACGGGCCCGGGTGGCGGACCTCCGCCGACGGTGAATCCGGTTCGTTCGGGTGACGGGATTCCGCCGGTGGTGCATCGGGCCCGCGTGGTGGGCCTCCGCCAACGGTGAATCCGGTTCGGGTGGCGGCTTCCGCCGACGGTGGGATCAGCTCAGGTCATGGGCCTCCGCCGACGGTGGGATCAGCTCGGGCATGGGGCCTCTGCCGACGGTGAGCCGCGGGGTCATGGAGTCGGCTCGCGTCGCACGCCGTGTCTTCGCGGCGTTGGGCCGTCCGGATGGCGGTGCGTCGGCCGGTGGACCGTCTGCCGTGGCGCGACGCCGGCCCGCCGGAACCTCCGCGACGACGCTCGGCCGTCAGGGTGACGCGGCGTCGGCATGACGGGTCATCGGGACGGCACGGCCCCGGGACGACCTGGCGTCGGGTGGAGTCACCGGACGGCTGGAGTGTCCCCGTTCGCCGGGGGCGGCACCGGTGTCCGGGCGGACGTGACGGCCGGACGGCCGACCCGGGGACACAACGCCGCGGCGGCCCGCCCGGCGAGGGAGACCCTCGCCGAACGCGCCGCCGCGTCCGTCTCCTCGACCGCTGTGCGGTCGGGGCCGTCAGTCCTTGATCTCGCAGATGAGGGCGCCGGAGGTGATGG
This sequence comes from Streptomyces cadmiisoli, assembly GCF_003261055.1. Classification (NCBI taxonomy): domain Bacteria; kingdom Bacillati; phylum Actinomycetota; class Actinomycetes; order Kitasatosporales; family Streptomycetaceae; genus Streptomyces; species Streptomyces cadmiisoli. Next base: position 3,734,086 of record NZ_CP030073.1, on the reverse strand, counting down.
AGGCGCCGACGTCGGCGGTGAGGCCCTTGATGGTGCCGGACCTGTGGGCGTTGAGGGGCTGTTCCATCTTCATGGCTTCCAGGACGACGACGAGGTCGCCTTCCTGGACCTGCTGGCCTTCTTCGACGGCGACCTTGACGATGGTGCCCTGCATGGGTGAGGCGAGGGTGTCGCCGGAGGCCGCGGGGCCGGACTTCTTCGCGGCGCGTCGTTTGGGTTTGGCGCCGGCGGCCAGGCCGGTCCGGGCCAGGGACATGCCCAGCGAGACGGGCAGGGAGACCTCCAGGCGCTTGCCGCCGACCTCGACGACGACGGTCTCACGGCCGGCTTCCTCGTCGGTGTCGGTGTCGGCCGGCGACGCGAAGGGCTTGATGTCGTTGACGAACTCGGTCTCGATCCAGCGGGTGTGGACCGTGAAGGGATCGTCCGATCCGGACAGCTCGGGAGCGAAGGCGGGATCGGTGACCACGGCGCGGTGGAAGGGGATCGCGGTGGCCATGCCCTCGACCTGGAACTCCGCGAGCGCCCGGGAGGCGCGCTGGAGTGCTTCGGCGCGGGTGCGGCCGGTCACGATCAGTTTGGCGAGCAGGGAGTCCCAGGCCGGGCCGATCACGCTGCCGGACTCGACTCCTGCGTCCAGGCGGACTCCGGGGCCGGTGGGCGGGGTGAAGGCGGTGACGGTGCCGGGGGCGGGCAGGAAGTTGCGGCCGGGGTCCTCGCCGTTGATGCGGAACTCGAAGGAGTGTCCGCGCAGCGGCGGGTCGTCGTAGCCGAGTTCCTCGCCGTCGGCGATCCGGAACATCTCACGGACCAGGTCGATCCCGGCGACTTCCTCGGTGACCGGGTGCTCGACCTGGAGGCGGGTGTTGACCTCGAGGAAGGAGATGGTGCCGTCGGTGCCGACGAGGAACTCCACGGTGCCGGCACCGACGTAGCCGGCCTCCTTCAGGATCGCCTTCGAGGCCCGGTACAGCTCCTGGACCTGCGCCGGCGACAGGAACGGCGCGGGGGCTTCCTCGACCAGTTTCTGGTGGCGGCGCTGCAGCGAGCAGTCACGCGTGGAGACCACCACGACGTTGCCGTGGCGGTCGGCCAGGCACTGGGTCTCCACGTGCCGGGGCTTGTCGAGGTACCGCTCGACGAAGCACTCGCCCCGGCCGAACGCGGCCACCGCCTCACGTACCGCCGACTCGTACAGCTCCGGCACTTCCTCCAGCGTGCGGGCCACCTTCAGACCGCGCCCGCCACCACCGAACGCCGCCTTGATCGCGATCGGCAGACCGTGCTCCTCGGCGAACGCCACCACCTCGGGCGCACCCGAGACCGGATCCGGCGTCCCCGCCACCAGCGGCGCCCCGGCCCGCTGCGCGATGTGCCGGGCGGCGACCTTGTCCCCCAGATCCCGGATCGCCTGCGGCGGCGGACCGATCCACACCAGCCCCGCGTCCAGCACCGCCTGCGCGAACTCCGCGTTCTCCGACAAGAAGCCGTACCCCGGATGGACCGCGTCCGCACCCGACTCCCGCGCCGCCCGCAACACCTTCTCGAAATCGAGGTAGCTGCTCGCCGGGGTGTCACCGCCCAGAGCGAACGCCTCATCCGCGGCGCGGACATGCAGAGCGTCCCGGTCCGGGTCGGCGTAGACGGCCACGCTCGCGATGCCGGCATCCCGGCACGCCCGGGCCACGCGGACAGCGATTTCGCCACGATTGGCGATGAGCACCTTGCGCACGATGAGGCTCCCTCCTTGAAACAAGCCGAGTTTAGGGACTGCCGACACGGCACTTCGACCCGTCCCCAGTGGTGAGCTTGCCCACACGGAGCGTGATGCGAGGCTCGCTCGACCCGCGAAATCCCATGTCGCACGGTGCTACGCAGGATTCCTCCGGAAAACCCTAGCCCTCCGATGTGGTCAAGGTCTCTGTGAGAGCGTGCTGCGCCCCACCCGGTTTCTTTGTCGAGTCCCTACGAATGGCCCAATGCATCTTTGCCTTCCGCAGAACCCTTGTCCCCGGGTTTACCCGTTAGTAGCGTTCACGACGGCTCGAACGTACTTGGGGTAACAGCAGTGCCGGCCGGACGAGGCCGGACGGCTCGGCGGCTCGGGAAGTGGGTGGGGACCGGTGGTGCGCAGGCCGGTGGCTTGGATCGTGGCGGTCGTGCTCTTCGCGGAGGCGCTCGGCGTGGCCGCGCTGAACTGGTTCCTGGGGGTCGTGGTGGACCGTCAGGACATGTCCCTGGCCGGGCTGGACCCGGACGTGATGTCCGTGTCCTCGAAGGCCGGCGGGGTCGTCTTCGGCCTCTACTTCGCCCTGTGCGGCCTGGTGGCCCTGCTCGTCGCCCTGCGCGACCGGGCTCCCGCCGGGTTCGGACGGGTCCTGCTGATCAGCGCCGCCGTCGTGCACGGCCTGCTGGGCGCGTTCACCTGGGGGCTGGTGGGCTGGACCGCGTTCCTCCTCATGGTGGTGGTGCTCGGCCTGATCGTGCTGCTGCTGATGACCTACGACGGCCGGGCGGAGCCGGCCGACGCGGTACCGGCGGGCGGCAAGGGGGACGGCGGCTCCCCGGTCAGCCCTCCGCCGGCGCCCACAGCTCCGTGATCCCGACCCCCAGATCGGCCAGCAGGCGGCGCACCAGCGGCAGGCTGATGCCGATCACGTTGCCGTGGTCGCCGTCGATGCCGTCGATGAACGGGGCCGAGCGGCCGTCCAGGGTGAACGCGCCGGCGACGTAGAGCGGCTCACCGGAGGCGACGTAGGCGGCGATCTCCGCGTCGGTGGGCTCACCGAAACGGACGACCGTGGAGGCGGTGGCGGAGGCGTACCGCCCGCTCAGCGTGTCGTAGATGCAGTGGCCGGTCTGGAGCGTGCCGGCCCGTCCGCGCATCGCCTTCCAGCGCGCGACGGCCTCCTCGGCGTCGGCGGGCTTGCCCAGCGCCTGGCCGTCCAGGTCGAGCACGGAGTCGCAGCCGATCACCAGGGCGCCCTTGACCTCGGGCCGGGCGGCCACCACCGAGGCCTTCGCCTCGGCCAGGGCTAGCGCCAGCTCCGCGGGGGTGGGCGCGGTGACCGCGTCCTCGTCCACGCCGCTGACGATCACCTCGGGGTCGAGTCCGGCCTGGCGCAGCAGTCCGAGCCGGGCGGGGGACTGGGAGGCGAGGACGAGTCGGCGGCGCGGCTGATCGGTCATGCGATCAGGGTACGGGCCGGGCCGGCCCCCGCAGAACGGCCGGGTTCGCGGGTGGTCAGCCCAGCCCGATCACGATCATCGTGAGCACCATGGCCAGCGCCACGAGAACACCGAGCCGCCGCAACATCTTCTGCGTCTCGCGCAGTTCCTCGGGCGGCTCGTTCTCCGGGTCGGACCACAGCATGCCTTCGATCGTCGGGCGGTGACGTCGGGCGGCGCCTGAGTACGCGTACTCAACTTCTGCGAACGGGCCGCGGACGCCGCCAGGACAGACACGGCCCGATCACCGGCCCAGGCCCTGGGGCCTGTCGTCAAATTCCCGCCTGCCCCGCGACGCCCGGCACCCACTCTCGCCGCACCGGGCGAAAGCCCGAGTACGTCCAGTACGAGGACTTCCGCCCGGCACGCCGAGAGCACGCACCGGACGCCGCGGGGCCGCCCTTCGGGCAACGACAGGAATGTGACGACAGGCCCTAGCCCGGCCAGTAGGTGCGCGCCCAGGACGCCGGGCCCGGCTGGGGCAGGTGCTGGGCGGCGACGCGCGACGGGTCCGACCAGGCGTCCCGCGGGCCGGTGGCGCCGGGCGGCACGGCGGACGCCGCCGCGGCGCGGGCTCTGACCACCGCCAGGGCGGCGGCGAGCTCCTCGGGGGTGGGGTTGCCCCGTACGACTTTGATGGTCATGGGTGGCTCCGGGGTCACAGGGGGATGTTGCCGTGTTTCTTGGGGGGCAGGGTGGCGCGTTTGGTGCGGAGTTGGCGTAGGCCGCGGACGATGTGGCGGCGGGTGTCGGAGGGCATGATGACGGCGTCGACGTAGCCGCGTTCGGCGGCGATGTAGGGGTTGAGGAGGGTGTCTTCGTATTCGGTGATGAGGCGGGTGCGGGTGGTGTCGGGGTCGTCGGCGTCGGTGATGGTGCGGCGGTGGAGGATGTTGACGGCGCCCTGGGCGCCCATGACGGCGATCTGGGCGGTGGGCCAGGCGAGGTTGAGGTCGGCGCCGAGGTGTTTGGAGCCCATGACGTCGTAGGCGCCGCCGAAGGCTTTGCGGGTGATGACGGTGATCAGGGGGACGGTGGCTTCGGCGTAGGCGTAGATGAGTTTGGCGCCGCGGCGGATGATGCCGTCGTGTTCCTGGCCGACGCCGGGCAGGAAGCCGGGGACGTCGACGAAGGTCAGGACGGGGACGTTGAAGGCGTCGCAGGTGCGGACGAAGCGTGCGGCTTTTTCGCTGGCGGTGATGTCGAGGCAGCCGGCGAACTGCATGGGCTGGTTGGCGACGATGCCGACGGGGCGGCCTTCGACGCGGCCGAAGCCGGTGAGGATGTTGGGGGCGAACAGGGGCTGGGTCTCGAAGAATTCGGTGTCGTCCAGGATGTGTTCGATCACCGTGTGCATGTCGTAGGGCTGGTTGGCGCTGTCGGGGACGAGGGTGTCGAGTGCGTGGTCCTCGTCGGTGGGGGTGAGGTCGGCTTCCTCGGGGAAGGCGGGGGGTTCGGTGAGGTTGTTGGACGGCAGGTAGGACAGGAGCTGTTTGACGTATTCGATGGCGTCCTTCTCGTCGCCGGCCATGTGGTGGGCGACGCCGGAGGTGGTGTTGTGGGTGCGGGCGCCGCCGAGTTCTTCGAAGCCGACGTCTTCGCCGGTGACGGTCTTGATGACGTCGGGGCCGGTGATGAACATGTGGGAGGTCTGGTCGACCATGACGGTGAAGTCGGTGATGGCGGGGGAGTAGACGGCTCCGCCGGCGCAGGGTCCGACGACGAGGCTGATCTGGGGGATGACGCCGGAGGCGTGGGTGTTGCGGCGGAAGATCTCGCCGTAGGCGCCGAGGGAGGCGACGCCTTCCTGGATGCGGGCGCCGCCGGAGTCGTTGATGCCGATGACGGGGCAGCCGGTCTTGAGGGCGAAGTCCATGACTTTGACGATCTTCTGGCCGTAGACCTCGCCGAGGGCGCCGCCGAAGACGGTGAAGTCCTGGGAGAAGACGGCGACGGGGCGGCCGTCGACGGTGCCGTAGCCGGTGACGACGCCGTCGCCGTAGGGGCGGTTGTGTTCCAGGCCGAAGTTGGTGGAGCGGTGCCGGGCGAACTCGTCGAGTTCGACGAAGGATCCCTCGTCCATCAGGAGATCGATCCGCTCACGGGCCGTCAGTTTGCCCTTGGCGTGCTGTTTGTCGACCGCGCGTTCCGAACCGGCGTGCGTCGCCTCCTGGATGCGGCGCTGAAGGTCCGCGAGCTTGCCCGCGGTCGTATGAATGTCGATCTCTTCCGGCTCGGACATCGGGATGCGGCTCCCTGCCTGCTCAAAAGGGGGGACGGTTACTCATCCGTAGAGTAGTGGGGGGCCTACCGATCGGCAGTGCGGCGTTTACCACACCTAGGGTGGCTTGCATGACGCCGCAAGATGCACAAGAGCCGAATGACAGCAGGTGGTCCGACCTGGACCGGCCGCCCCTCAACGCGACGGCCCTGCGTCGCGCCCTGCTGCGCGGGGACGGCCTGTGGACGGAGCTGGAGGTGGTGCAGCACACCGGCTCCACCAACACCGACCTGGTGGCCCGCGCGGTCGCGGGCACGGCCGACGAGGGCACCGTACTGGTCGCCGAGGAGCAGACCGCGGCCCGCGGCCGGCTCGACCGGCAGTGGACGGCCCCCGCCCGCTCCGGCCTGTTCTTCTCCGTCCTGCTGCGCCCCGCCGAGATCCCGGTCGCCCGCTGGGGCTGGCTGCCCCTGCTCACCGGCGTCGCGGTGGCGACGGCACTGTCCCGGGCGGCGGGCGTCGACACGGCACTCAAGTGGCCCAACGACCTCCTGGTCGGCGTCGGGGGCGAGGAGCGCAAGGCCGGCGGCATCCTGGCGGAGCGGGCCGGCGAGGACGGTGTGGTGATCGGCGTCGGCATCAACGTGACGCTGCGCGAGCCGGAACTGCCGGTGCCGGCCGCGGGTTCGCTGGCGCTGGCCGGGGCGTCGAGCACCGACCGCGATCCCCTGCTCAGGGCCGTGCTGCGCGCGCTGGAGGACTGGTACGGACGGTGGCGGGCCGCAGGGGGCGATCCCATGGTCAGCGGGCTGCAGGAGACGTATGCGGCCGGGTGCGCCACGCTGGGAAGAGAGGTACGCGCCGAACTGCCGGGAGATCGGTCGATCACCGGCGAGGCGGTGGCGATCGACGGGGACGGACGGCTGGTGCTGGCGACGCAGGAGGGAGTGCAGGAGCCGGTGGGAGCGGGGGACATCGTGCACCTGAGGCCGGCCTGAGACCGGACGGCCGGCGCCGGGACCGCACGGTCACGGCCGCCCGCGCCCGGGGACGCGCCCGCCCGCGCAGGCGACGGATCGGGGGTGCAACCTGCCCGCGGGCTGCGCAGACCCGCGAAGAGTGAGCTGGCCCACAGCTGACGTAAAGTTGGGGCCGGTCGATACCTGACCGCGGCAGATCGGAAGGGCAACAGGCGTGAGCGTCGACGACACGGGCTCCGGCACGGACGCGCACGGCCGAGTGGATCCGCCCCGACCCTCGGCTTCGTTCGAGCGGGGGGACGCCCATGACGCCGATTCCGGCGAGGACCCCCTCGCGCTGCGCCTCGAAGCGCTCATCCTCGGCGCCGAACGGCGCTACACCCCCTTCCAGGCGGCCCGCAGCGCCGGTGTCTCCATGGAGCTGGCCTCCCGCTTCTGGCGGGCGATGGGCTTCGCCGACATCGGGCAGGCGAAGGCGCTCACCGAGGCCGACGTGCTGGCGCTGCGCCGACTCGCCGGTCTCGTCGAGGCGGGGCTGCTGAGCGAGGCGATGGCCGTCCAGGTGGCCCGGTCCACCGGGCAGACCACGGCCCGCCTGGCCGAGTGGCAGATCGACTCCTTCCTGGAGGGCCTGACCGAGCCCCCCGAGCCCGGTATGACCCGCACCGAGGTGACGTACCCGATCATCGAGCTGCTCCTGCCCGAGCTGGAGGAGTTCCTCGTCTACGTCTGGCGGCGCCAGCTCGCCGCCTCCGCCGGACGCGTCATCCAGGCCGCCGACGACGAGGAGATGGTGGACCGCCGGCTGGCCGTCGGCTTCGCCGACCTCGTCGGGTTCACGCGGCTGACCCGCCGCCTGGAGGAGGAGGAACTCGGCGAACTCGTCGAGGCCTTCGAGACGACGGCCGCCGACCTGGTCGCCGCGCGCGGCGGACGGCTCGTGAAGACCCTCGGCGACGAGGTGCTGTACGCCGCCGACGACGCGGGCGTCGCCGCGGAGATCGCGCTGCTGCTCGTGGAGACGATGGCGAACGACGACACGATGCCGGAGCTGCGCGTAGGCATAGCCTTCGGCACCGTGACGACCCGTATGGGTGACGTCTTCGGTACGACGGTGAACCTGGCCTCACGGCTGACGTCGATAGCTCCGCGTGACGCCGTCCTGGTCGACAGCGCGTTCGCCGAGGAGCTGATCCGCACGGGGGAGGCGCCCGCCTCCGAGGCGGAGGCCGCGGAGGCCGCCGCCGCCGCGGAGAAGGAGGGCGAGGAGCCGCCGACGTACCGCTTCGCGCTCCAGCCGATGTGGCAGCGCCCGGTCCGCGGCCTCGGAGTGGTCGAACCCTGGCTGCTCACCCGGCGCGAGGGGACCGCCTAGACCGGCGGCAGTCGGGGGCTCGTCTGTTCGGCGGGGGCGGGGGCGGGGTGCCGGGGCGTGCGGTGGGTCTTGGTCCCGGGCCGGTCGTCGGGGCGGCGTGCGGGGTGTTCGGTTCGGGTCAGTCGCCCGATCCGCCCAGGCAGAGGTTGATGATCGGTACGCAGATTCCCGGACGGTCCGATGCCGGGGGTGCCGGGGGCGGCGTGTTCGGCGGGGGCGGCGTGGGCTTGGGCGTGGGGGTCGGTCGCGGAGCGGGGCCCGTGGTCTCCGGAGGCCGGGGTGCGGCCGTGGTGCCGGGAGGCGGAGCGCCGGGGGTATGGAGGGCCGGTGGGAGTGTGCCGGTGGGGACGATGGCCGGGTGGGTCGACGACGTGGTCGCGGACAGGAGCGGGTCCGGGCCCGTACCGGTGGCCGGCGTGATGCCGGCCGTGCCCGGCGGGACGCTCGCCGACGGGCCCGCGTCGGGAACGTGCCGGGCGCTGCCGGGCCGGTCGGTCGCCGGGGACGTTCCGGTCACCCGGTCCGGACCGGGCTCCGCCAGAGCGATGCCGGGCGTGTCGGGCGCGGGCTGCGACACCAGACGTACGAGGCCCAGCGCGCCCGCGGCCAGCGCGAGAGCGCCGACGGCGAACAGGATCTTGCGGGGGCGGGGCCGCCGGTGCCGGCCCCGAGCGCCCCACGGCCACGAACCGGCGAGGGCCGCACCCTCACCTTCGGCACCGGTCCGCTTCTCGCCCCGCGCCTCGGCCGGCTTCTCGGTGTGGGCGTGAGCCTGAGCCTTGAGCGGCTTCTCGGCCGGTTTGGCGGCCTGCTTTTCGATCCGTGTCCCGGCCGGTTTCGCGGCTTGCTTCTCGGGCCGTGCCTTGGCCGATCTGGCGGCCCGTGCCTCGCCCGGTTCGGCGGCCTGTTTCCTGGCCGGTGCCTCGATCGGCTTCGCGGCCTGCTTCTCGGTCTGCTTCTCGGCCGGTGTCTCGGTCCGCCGGGTGGTCTGGTCCGCGGTTCGTTTCCCGGCCCGCTGGACGCCCTTCTCCGGGTTCCGCTCCGCGGTCCGTTCCTCGCCCCGCTCCCCGGTTCGCGCCGCCGTTCGTGCCGCCGTCCGTTCCCCGGTTCGCGCCGCCGTTCGTGCCGCCGTCCGTTCCCCGCCCTGTTTCCGGCCCTGCGTCCGGCCGTGCTTCTCGGCCCGCTGGGCGCCCTGCTGATCGCCCCGTTCCGTGGCCCGCGCGGTGCCTCGTTCCGCGACCCCTTCCCCGGCACGCTCCGCGGTCCGCCGGTCACCCCGCTCCGCGCCGTCCGCGCCCTGCCCCTCGCCCCGCCGCTCCCGCGTGGGCCGGTTCCTCGCCGAGGTGTTCGTCGTGTCGGTCGTCATGGCGATCCCTCCCGATGCCGTCGCGCCCCCGATGCGCCTCGGCGGTGCGCACGCTATGCGCTCCCGTGAACAAGCGGGCGGGAGTCGCGCGGATGTCACTCGAACGGGGTGTCGGGCCGCGGGGCGTCCGCCCTTTCCCCGTGCGCGCGGGGCTGCGATGATCGGGATCGGCGTTGTTAACCCACGTTAACCGGGAGGGTGTCGTGAGCGAGGAGCGGTTCGGGGAGTTCGTGCTGGTCAGGCGGCATGAGCAGGGGTATGTCGCGGAGCTGGCCCTGGACCGGCCCAAGGCGATGAACGCCGTCTCGACCGAGATGGCCAGATCCGTCGCCGACGCGTGTGCCGCGCTGGGCGAGGACCGTGACGTACGTGTGGTGGTCGTGACGTCCACGCACGAGCGGGCGTTCTGCGTCGGGGCGGACCTCAAGGAGCGCAACTCCTTCAGCGACGCCGAGCTGGTGCGGCAGCGGCCGGTCGCGCGCGGGGCGTACACCGGCGTGCTGGAGCTGCCGGTGCCGACGGTCGCGGCCGTGCACGGCTTCGCGCTCGGCGGCGGCTTCGAGCTGGCGCTGGCCTGCGACGTGATCGTCGCGGACCGTACGGCCGTGGTCGGGCTGCCGGAGGTGTCCGTGGGGGTGATCCCGGGCGGTGGCGGTACGCAGTTGCTGCCCCGGCGGGTGGGGGCCGCCCGCGCCGCCGAGCTGATCTTCACCGCGCGCCGGGTGGAGGCCGCCGAGGCGCGGGAGCTGGGCCTGGTGGACGTTCTGGTGGACGAGGGGCGCGACCGGGAGGAGGCGCTGGCGCTGGGGTCCCGGATCGCCGCGAACTCGCCGGTCGGTCTGCGGGCCGCCAAGCGGGCGCTGCGGCTGGGGCACGGGCTGGACCTGCGGGCCGGACTGGAGGTGGAGGACGCGGCCTGGCGCTCGGTGGCGTTCTCGGGGGACCGCGCGGAGGGGGTGGCGGCGTTCAACGAGAAGCGGCGGCCCCAGTGGCCGGGGGAGTGAGGCGGCCGCACCGCTCGTAGGAGGGGTGCGGGCGCTCGGTCGCCGCGTGGTCACCCCAGCGCTCCGCAAACATCCCGAATCGCCTCAAACATCCCTAGCCTGGAGTGATGGGTGAGGATGACCGACTCGCGGCCGTCGTGGCGCTGGCTCAGGGCATGGCCGCGGCGCACACCCCGCGCGATTCCTGGCGGGCCGCGGCGCTCGGGGCGTGCCGGGCGCTGGACGGGAGCTTCGCCGCGCTGTCGGTGTGGGAGCGGGACCTCGGTCGCCTCCGGGTCCTGGTGAACGTGGGCGAGCGGGCACCTGACGAGGACGAGTTCCCGGACGACGAGACCTATCCGGTCAACCAGTTCGCCGAGATCACCGAGTTCCTGCACGAGCGGTGGGCGGGCGGCGGCGAGCCCGACGCGTGGGTCGAGACCGCCGACGGTGCCACGGCCGGCCGTGCCGGGTACTGCCACCAGCGGGTCGCCGCGCTGCGCCGCCGGGGCCGCAGCAGCTGCGTGGTCGCGCCCGTCGTGCTGCACGGCCGGGCCTGGGGCGAGTTGTATGTCGCGCGTCCGGTCGGCGCGGCCGTCCTCGACCGGGCGGACGCCGACTTCGCCACGGTGCTGGCCGCCGTGGTGTCCGCCGGAATCGCGCAGACCGAGCAACTGGAGGAGGCCCGGCGGCTGGCCTTCACCGACTCCCTCACCGGGCTCGCCAACCGCCGGGCCGTCGATGTGCACCTGGACCGGGCCGTCGAACGGCACCGCGCCGAGGGCGTCGTCGTCAGCCTCGTCGTCTGCGACCTCAACGGGTTGAAGCGGGTCAACGACACCCGCGGGCACGCGGTCGGCGACCGGCTCCTGGAACGGTTCGGCTCCGTGCTGTCGCTGTGCGGGGCGATGCTCCCGGGCACGCTGGCGGCCCGCCTCGGCGGCGACGAGTTCTGTCTGCTGGCGGTCGGGCCGTCCGCAAACGACGTGGTCAAGGTGGCCGACGAACTGTGCCGCCGGGCCGCAGAGCTGGAACTGGGCGACGGTGTCGCCTGCGGCGTCGCCTCCACCGGGGACCCGATCGGCGCGGTCCGCTCCGCCCGCAGGCTGTTCCGGCTCGCGGACGCCGCCCAGTACCGGGCCAAGGGGGTGCGCGCCGCCCGTGCGGTCGTGGCCGGCCGCGAGGGACCCGACGACCCGGTGGTGCGTCTCGCCGACGCCCCCTCCGACGAGCACGCCCCGGAGCGGCGCCGCTTCCGCGGCCGCCCGTGAACACCGCCGCCGTCACAGCGGTAAGGGGCACGTCGCGCATCCACTCGTGACATCTTCGAATTCACTGTGTACGTTCCTGAATATGGATATGCACACTGTGGTGGTGGGGACGTCCGGGGTCACCGCGTCCGATGTACTCGCCGTGGCCCGCGCGGGCGCCCGGGTCGAGCTCTCCGACGAGGCGGTCGCCGCCCTCACCGCGGCGCGGGAGGTCGTGGAGGCGCTGGCGGCCAAGCCGGAACCGGTCTACGGCGTTTCCACCGGCTTCGGCGCCCTGGCGACCCGGCACATCGGCCATGAGCTCCGCACCCTGCTCCAGCGCAACATCGTCCGCTCGCACGCCGCCGGCATGGGCCCGCGCGTCGAGCGGGAGGTCGTACGGGCCCTGATGTTCCTGCGGCTGAAGACGGTCTGCTCCGGGCACACCGGTGTGCGGCCCGGGGTCGCGCAGACCATGGCCGACGTGCTGAACGCCGGTATCACCCCGGTCGTGCACGAGTACGGCTCGCTGGGCTGCTCCGGCGACCTCGCGCCGCTGTCCCACTGCGCCCTGACGCTGATGGGCGAGGGCGACGCGGAGGGACCCGACGGGACCGTGCGCCCGGCCGCCGAACTCCTCGCCGCGCACGGCATCGAACCCGTCGAACTCCGTGAGAAGGAGGGCCTCGCCCTCCTCAACGGCACCGACGGCATGCTCGGCATGCTGCTGATGGCCCTCGCCGACCTGGACACCCTCTACAAGTCCGCCGACGTCACCGCGGCCCTTTCGCTGGAGGCCCTGCTCGGCACGGACCGGGTGCTCGCCCCCGAACTGCACGCCATCCGCCCGCACCCCGGCCAGGGCGCCAGCGCCGCCAACATGCTGGCCGTGCTGAAGGGTTCGGGCCTGACCGGTCATCACCAGGACGACGCGCCCCGGGTCCAGGACGCCTACTCCGTGCGGTGCGCCCCGCAGGTGGCCGGTGCCGGACGGGACACGCTGGCCCACGCCCGCCTGGTCGCCGACCGCGAACTGGCCGCCGCGGTGGACAACCCCGTCGTCCTCCTCGACGGCTTCGGCACCGGGGGCGGACGGGTCGAGTCGAACGGCAACTTCCACGGCGCCCCGGTCGCCTACGTCCTGGACTTCCTCGCCATCGCCGCCGCCGACCTCGCGTCGATCGCCGAGCGCCGTACGGACCGGCTGCTGGACAAGAACCGCAGCCACGGACTGCCGCCGTTCCTCGCGGACGACGCCGGGGTGGACAGCGGGCTGATGATCGCCCAGTACACGCAGGCCGCGCTGGTCAGCGAGATGAAGCGGCTCGCCGTACCGGCGTCGGTGGACTCGATCCCGTCCTCGGCGATGCAGGAGGACCATGTCTCGATGGGCTGGTCCGCGGCACGCAAGCTGCGCACGGCCGTGGACAGCCTCGCGCGGGTGATCGCCGTCGAACTGTACGCCGCGACCCGCGCCATAGAACTGCGCGAAGGGCTGGAGCCGGCCCCGGCCTCGCGGGCGGTCATCGACGCGGTGCGCGCGGCGGGGGTGGCGGGCCCGGGACCGGACCGCTTCCTGGCGCCCGACCTCGCGGCGGCGGACGTCTTCGTACGCGAGGGACGGCTGGTCGCTGCGGCGGAGGCGGTCACCGGCCCGCTGCAGTGACCGTGGCCCGGGGCCGGCCGCGGTGACCGCGGCCGGCCCCGGCGCCGCGCGGTGACCGGCACCGGCCCCTTGCGGGAACACGCACGGGGCCCCTCCGTACGACGACGGCGGGGCCCCGGTGGGTCACTTCAGCTTGGCGGCCTGGGCCTCGATGACCGGCGTCGGCATCCGGGGGTCCTCACCCGTGAGCATCGAGCCGAGGTCGACGGAGTAGTACGTGGCGATGGTGCCGCCGTGCCGCACCACCTCGGTGAGCACCTTGACCGGCTCGCCACCCGACTCCTCCGTCGGGGCGGTGGAGGAGAACCGCACCGACTCGTCGCCGGTGCCGGAGGCCTTCACCGAGGCGATCCCGGTGAGCTTCTGCTCCTCGCCCTGCGCGGCGACGGTGAAGCCGCCGGCGCAGCCCGCGACCGCGTCGGACACGGACTTGAACGTCTTCTCGGCGCCGTCGCCCTCGTAGGAGGACAGGCCCACGACGGTCATCCTGACGCTCATGGCGTCGGTGAGGGCGTCCTCCATCTCACCCGACGCCAGGTCCTCCAGGGAGTCGGAGGCGGTGTCCGACGGCTTCTTCTCCTCGGTGGCCTGGCTGCTCGCCTCGGCGGACGAGTCACCCGGCGCGAGCCCGGCCATGGCGAAGGCGAGCGGCTCGCACTCCGCCTTGTCGACCTTCACCTCGCTCTTGGCCTTGGGGAAAGAGGCGTCGGTGGCCTCGACCTTGTACCCCTCGACATCGCCCTCGGCGATGATCAGCTTCTTCAGTTCTGTGGCGCTCAGGGCCTTCGCGGCGGCCGACGAGCCCGAGCCGGATCCCTTGGAATCCCCGGAGTCGTCCGAGCCGGCCTCGGCACAGCCCGTGATGAGGGCGAGCGACAGCGCGCTCACGGCGACCGTGGCGCTCCACCGCGCACCCGATGATCTCTTCATGATCGGGACTATGACGCCGGGGTCGAGGACACGTCAAACCCCTTTTCAGAAGCCCAGACGCTCCCGGCGCACCGAGTAGACGACGAATCCGGCGCCCAGGGCCAGGCAGAACGAACCGCCGACGACGTACGGGGTGCTGTCGAAGCTGCCCGTGTCGGCCAGCCGGGTGCCGTCGGTCTCCGTGCCGATCGCCGTGGTGGCGAACCTGGCCTGCGTCGTCCGGGTCACCGAGGGCCGTTCTCTCCCCGGCTCGTCCCCCGTCGCGTTCGCGGACGGGACGAACCACAGGGCGCCCAGCAGGGTGCCCGCGGCGGTGGCGGTCAGCAACGGACGACGAGCGGATGACACGGAATATCGATCCCCTTGTGACGCTGGCGAATTGGCCGTGTGGAGCGATGCTAGTGAAAGCCGCGGGTCGTGGGAAAGTCGCGGGGGCCCGGGGCCGTACTCTCCGGGCATGAGCACTCCAGAGACATCACGTTTTGTACGGCTTCGAGTGGAAGTCGTCATCGAGATCCACGACGAGGAGGCGGTGACCGGGGCCGCGCTGCGGCGGATCACCGACGACCCGGAGCTGCCGGCGCAGGAGCGGGTGCACGCCGAGAGCGCTGTGACGGAAGACACGGCGGAGGCCCTCGCCTACCTGGTGGACCCCTTCGACCTGGTCGGACAGGTGCCGGGGATCGAGCTGCAACAGGCCTCCTGGAGCAGCGAACCGGTCGACTACGACCCGGACTCGCCCGACTGGGACCTCGACGAGGATGATGTGGCCGACGACCGGGAAGACGAACAGGGCGGCGCGGAGGAACGGGTCGGCTGACGCGGTCCGGGGAAAACCTGACCCCGGGCGGCAACCGCTGCCCGGGGTTTTCTCGTCTCAAGTGGCGCACGGACCGACACCCGCACCACTCGTCACAGGGTGAAAGTGGTGTGCCCCACACATTCGAGGAATGTGGAACGGGACGAACCGGTCGTAGCGTTGAAAGTTCTTAACGGGGATTCTTGGGGTTTTGGGGAATCGGCGACGATGGAGAAGCGTGTGATAACGAACAGTAAGCGGCGCAAGGGCCTGCGGGCCGCGTCCGTACTGCTCGGCGGTGTGCTGGTGCTCTCGGCGTGCTCCGGCGGCAGCGAGGCTTCCGGAGACGACGGCAACGACACCTCGCAGGCCAAGGTCGACGAGGCGGCGGCGCAGAAGAGCTCCGAGGCCCAGATCAAGATCACGCCGAAGGACGGCTCGGCCAACGCCTCCATCAACAACTCCGCCGCCGTCACCGTGGGCAAGGGCACGCTCACCGAGGTGAAGATGACCACCTCCGACGGCACCGCCGTCGAGGGCGAGATATCCGCCGACAAGGCCAGTTGGAAGCCCACCGGCCAGCTGGAGCGGGCCACCACCTACAAGATCGCGGTGACCGCGGAGGACGCCAAGGGCCGCGAGGCCCACGAGAACGCCTCGTTCACCACCGTCTCCCCGGACAACAGCTTCATAGGCAACTTCACGCCGGACGACGGCACCACCGTCGGCGTGGGCATGCCGGTCTCGATCAACTTCGACAAGGCGATCACCAACAAGGCCGAGGTCCAGAAGGGCGTCACGGTCAGCACCAGCAGCGGCCAGGAGGTGGCCTGCCACTGGTTCAACGCCAACCGGATGGACTGCCGCCCCGAGGCGTACTGGAAGGAAGGCTCCACCGTCACGCTGAAGCTGGCGCTCGACGGTGTCGAGGGCGCAGAGGGCGTCTACGGCGTCCAGCAGAAGACGGTCTCCTTCACCATCGGCCGCAACCAGGTCTCCTACGTCGACGCGCAGACCAAGCAGATGAAGGTCACGCAGGACGGCAAGGTCGTCAAGACCATCCCGATCTCCGCCGGCGCCCCCGAGAACAAGACGTACGAGGGCCAGATGGTGATCTCCGAGAAGTTCAAGGAGACCCGGATGAACGGTGCGACGGTCGGCTTCACCGACGACGACGGCAAGGGCGAGTACGACATCAAGGACGTGCCGCACGCCATGCGCCTGTCGACCTCCGGCACCTTCATCCACGGCAACTACTGGGGTGCCAAGTCCATCTTCGGCAGCGTCAACACCAGCCACGGCTGCGTCGGCCTGTCGGACACCAAGGGCGCCAACGACCCCAACACGCCGGGATCCTGGTTCTTCGACAACTCGGTCATCGGTGACGTCGTGGTCGTCCAGAACACCGGCGACAAGACCATCGCCCCGGACAACGGCCTCAACGGCTGGAACATGAGCTGGGCCGACTGGAAGGCGGGCTCCGCCGCCTGACGCCCCCTCGACGCACCGCGAATGCCGCCTCCCGGGGCGGCATTCGTGCTTTCCGGGCCCCGGCCCGACCTTCTCATCCTTCTCTTATGGCGGCCTTATGCCGTCATCACGGTGCCTCCATAACTTGCGGCGCATGTTCTTCACCTACCTGAGGCGCGAGCTGCGCCGCCGCAGAAAGGCGGCCGTCGTCGTCGCCTCCGGACTCGCGCTGGGCATCGCGCTCGTCATCGTGGTCACCTCCGTGTCGTCCGGCATGGGCAAGGCCCAGGACAAGGTCCTGGAGTCCCTGTACGGGCTCGGCACCGACATGACCGTCACCAAGGCCCGTGCCGCCGAGGAGGACGGCGCGCGGCAGGGGCCCCGCTTCCGGTTCGACGCGCGGGACAGCGAATCCGACGACGAGCAGAGCAACGACCAGGTCATGGTCCAGGGCTTCGAGACCCTGGCCGACTCGACCGTGGGCAAGGTCGCCGCGCAGGACGGCGTGTCCGACGCGGTGGGCGGGCTGAGCCTCCAGGTCGTCAAGGTCAGCGGAGAGTTCACCCGCGGCCGGTTCCAGCAGGACGGCGGCGCGATGCCCGGCGGCCCCGGCGGCGGCAACGGTCAGCCGGAGGGCCGGGTCGAGGGCGGCGGCGCCGACTTCGACGTCAACAGCTACTCCGTCTACGGCACCGACGTCACCGAGCCCGCACTCGGCCCGCTGACCTCCTCGAAGATCACCAGCGGCCGCACCTTCAAGTCGTCGGAGACCGACGCCGAGGTCGTCGTCGCCGACGCGGCCTACGCCAAGGAGAAGAAGCTCGCCGTCGGCGACACCGTCACCGTCAAGGGCGTCAAGTACGAGGTCATCGGTATCGCCACGCCGGAGAGCGGCGACGCGGCGGCCAACCTCTACATCCCGCTGAAGCAGGCCCAGACCCTCAGCGACTCCAAGGGCAAGATCACCACGATCTATGTCCAGGCCACCGACTCGCAGCGCATCGACGGCGTCAAGTCGGCCATCCAGAAGAACATCTCCGGCACGACCGTGACCACCTCCGCCGACCTCGCGGACACCGTCTCCGGCTCCCTGTCCACCGCGTCCGACCTCGCCACCACCGTCGGCAAGTGGCTGTCGATCGTGGTGCTGGTGGCGGCGTTCCTGGTCGCCGGGCTGCTGACGTCGTCGGCGGTGTCGCGGCGGGTGCGGGAGTTCGGCACGCTCAAGGCGCTGGGCTGGCGGTCGGGGCGGGTGACCCGGCAGGTGGTCGGCGAGGCCGTCGTGCACGGTCTGCTGGGCGGAGCGCTGGGCATCGCGATCGGACTGGCGGGCGCGTACGCCGTGACCGCGGTCAGCCCGACCCTGGAGGCCGAACTCGGCGGCGGGGGCGGCGGCATGGGCGGCATGGGCGGCGGCCCGGGGGGCGGCGGCTTCGCCGGCGGGCCCGCGCGTGAGGCGGCCTCCCGCACCCTCGACGTCGCGCTCACCGCGCCGGTCAGCGTCACCACGATCGTCCTCGCGGTCGGTCTCGCGGTCACCGGCGGCCTGGTCGCGGGTGCGTTCGGTGGATGGCGGGCGTCGCGGCTGCGGCCGGCCGACGCGCTGCGCCGGGTCGAGTGACCGAGACCCGACCGTCCCACCCCCACCTTTTTTCCAGGAGTTGCCAGCCATGTACGAACTCAAGGCCGTCACCAAGCGCTACACGCGCGGCAAGGAAACCGTCCACGCCCTCGACGGCATCGATCTGACCATCGCCGACGGCGACCGCCTGGTCATCCAAGGACCCACCGGCGGTGGCAAGTCCACGCTGCTGCAGATGCTCGGCGGCCTGGACCGGCCGACCTCCGGTGAGGTCGTCCTCGACGGCACCGATCTGGCCCGGCTGCCCGAGGCCAGGCTCACCAGGGTGCGCAGCGAGAACATCGGCTTCGTCTTCCAGAGCTTCAACCTGATCCCGACGCTCACCGCCCAGGAGAACGTGGAGACCGCCCTCGTGCCGCTCGGCCTGAAGGGAAAGGAGCGGCGCGAAAGGGCCGCGGAGGCGCTGAAGTCGGTCGGACTCGGTGAACGGCTCGGACATCTGCCCGGGGAGATGTCCGGCGGTCAGCAGCAACGCGTGGCGATCGCGCGGGCCCTGGTGAAGCAGCCGAAGGTGCTGCTCGCCGACGAACCCACCGGAAACCTCGACGAGTCGATGCGCGACGAGATCATGGAGGTGCTGGAACGCATGTGGAAGGAGCTCGGGCTGACCTTCGTCATGGTCACCCATGACTCCGCCATCGCCCGCAAGGCCCCCCGGCTGGCGACGATCCGCAAGGGCCGGATCAGCGTGAAGGAGAACGCGGCGACCGAACGGTCCTGACCGGGCTCGACCGGCCCCGACCGGGGGCGGTCTATAGCGAACTCGTGACAGAGACCTCCCTTGAGGTGGGTGATCACCCCCCGGCATACTGCGAGATTCCGGGGGGTGCACGCGCAGGTGTGCGGGATGCCCCCCGGCCGGGTGAACGGGGAATTCGCCCGGTTCCACCACTCCAGGGGGAGTTTTGCGCAGACAAGTGAAGAGAGCCGGTGCCGCCGCGGTCGCCACTGCGGCCGCCGTCGCCCTCGCCGCGGGACTGACCAGCCCGGCGTCGGCGAAGCCGGAGCAGCGTGTGACCGGCGCTGCGAACCTCAAGTCGCACCACCGCATCACCCTGATCACCGGCGACCGGGTCACCGTGGACGCCAAGGGGCGGGTCGTCGGCCTGGATCGGGCCGAGGGCCGCGAGCACATACCCGTACAGATCCGCAAGGCCGACGGGCACACCCTCGTCATACCCGCGGACGCGGCCCGTCTCGTCGCCACCGGCAAGCTGGACCAGCGGCTGTTCGACATCACCGAGTTGAACAAGTCCGCGACCCGCAAGGCCCAGAAGAACGGCCTGAAGGTCATCGTCGGCTACCGGGGCGCCGCGAGCGCGGCGAAGGCCGACGTCCGGGACGCCGGCACCCTCCGCCAGAGCCTGGAGACCCTCAACGCGGACGCGGTGCAGACCGCGCACGAGGACACTCCCGAGCTGTGGGACGCGGTCACCGACGGTGGCCGCACCGTCGCCGGCATCGCGCACGTCTGGCTCGACGGCGTCCGCAAGGTCACCCTCGACAAGTCCGTCGCCCAGATCGGCGCCCCCAAGGCATGGGCCGCCGGGTACGACGGCAAGGGCGTGAAGATCGCCGTCCTCGACACCGGTGTGGACGCGACCCACGCGGACCTCAAGTCCCAGGTGACGGCGTCGAAGAACTTCACCGCCGCCGCCGACGCCACCGACAAGTACGGCCACGGCACGCACGTCGCGTCCATCGCGGCCGGCACGGGCGCGAAGTCCGGCGGCAAGTTCAAGGGCGTCGCGCCCGGTGCCGAGATCCTCAACGGCAAGGTCCTCGACGACAACGGCTTCGGCGACGACTCCGGCATCCTCGCCGGTATGGAGTGGGCGGCCGAGCAGGGCGCCGACGTCGTCAACCTGAGCCTCGGCGGTCCGGACTCGCCGGAGGTCGACCCGCTGGAGGCGGCCGTCAACCGGCTGTCCGCCGAGAAGGGCATCCTGTTCGCCGTCGCGGCCGGCAACTCCGGTCCGGAGTCGGTCGGTTCGCCGGGCTCGGCGGACGCCGCGCTCACCGTCGGCGCCGTGGACGACAAGGACCAGCTGGCGGGCTTCTCCAGCACCGGCCCGCGGGTCGGCGACGGCGCGGTCAAGCCGGACGTCACCGGTCCGGGCGTGGACATCACGGCGGCCTCGGCCAAGGGCAGCGTCATCGAGCAGGAGGTCGGCGAGAGTCCGGCCGGCTACCTGACCATCTCGGGTACGTCGATGGCGACCCCGCACGTGGCGGGCGCCGCCGCGATCCTCAAGCAGCAGCACCCGGACTGGACGTACGCCGAGATCAAGGGCGTGCTCACCGCGTCCACGAAGGCCGGCGCCTACACGCCGTTCCAGCAGGGCTCGGGCCGGATCCAGGTCGACAAGGCCGTCAAGCAGACGGTGTTCGCCGACCCGGTCTCGGTGAGCTTCGGCGTCCAGCAGTGGCCGCACACGGACGACACCCCGGTCACCAAGGAGCTGACGTACCGCAACCTCGGTACGACCGATGTCACGCTCGACCTGAGCGCGACCGCCACCGACCCCAAGGGCCGGCCCGCCCCGGCGGGCTTCTTCAAGCTCGGCGCGGCCGAGGTGACCGTCCCGGCCGGCGGCAAGGCCTCCGTCGACCTGACCGTCGACACCAGGCTGGGCGGCACCCTCGACGGTGCCTACTCCGCGTACGTGACGGCGACGGGCGGCGGGCAGAGCGTCCGTACGGCCGCCGCGGTGCAGCGCGAGGTCGAGTCCTACGACGTCACGGTCAAGCACATCGGCCGTGACGGGCAGCCGACCGACGACTACAACACGGCGCTGCTCGGCTACACCGGCGCGGTCGAGGGCCGCGGCTTCCAGGTCCCGATCACCGAGTCCGGCACCACCACGCTGCGGATCCCCAAGGGCACGTACCTCCTGGACGCCTGGATCGCCAAGGACTTCGTGACCCTGGAGGGCGGCCTCGACTGGCTGGTCCAGCCCCGGCTGACCGTCACCAAGAACACCTCCGTGACGATCGACGCCCGTAAGACCGAGGCGGCCGACATCCGGGTGCCCGACGCCTCCGCCAAGCCCCACTCCGCGATGATCAGCTACATCTACGACACCGCGGGCATCGGCTTCGGATTCGGCGCCGGGTCCTTCGCCGACCTGCGCATGGCTCACCTGGGCGGGGAGATCGCGAGCGGTCTCAGCCAGACCTGGAGCGGGCAGTGGACCAAGGGCGGTGCCACGGAGTACGACGTGGCCACCACCGCCACGGTCAAGAAGATCCAGGGCGACAAGGTCCGCCACTTCAAGCAGAGCGAACTCGCCACGGTGAGGACCGGCCTCGGCGCCGCCGCCTCCGGCAAGACCGGAGGGGTCACGCCGCTCGGCTACTTCCCCGAGGACGTCGTCTTCGGCAGCCCCGTGGAGCAGAAGCTGCCCGGCACCCGCACGCTGCACGTGTCGACGGGCGACGCGGTCAAGTGGTCCTTCGACTTCGAGCAGTACGGCGGCAAGGACCCGGAGGGCTACCCGCTGTCGGAGGCGTACTACACGCTCGGCGAACCGCAGCTGTTCAAGGCGGGCAAGTCGTACGCGAAGACCTTCAACAGAGCGGTCTTCGGCCCGCATCTGAACTCCGAGTTCGGTCTGTTCCGTCAGGGCAACGAGATCTACGGCTACGTGCCGCTGTTCTCCGACAGCTCGCAGCACCCGGGTTCGTCGCTGTTCACCTCGGTCGCCACGACCCTGTACCGCAACGGGACCAAGGTCGGCACGCACGACGACCCCCTCTTCGGCGACAAGGCGTTCACGGTTCCGACCGGCGACGCCGAGTACCGTCTGACCACCTCGGTCAAGCGCAGCGTCAAGGTCGCGGCCGCGTCCACGCGGATCGACGCGAGCTGGACGTTCCGCTCGAAGAAGCCGACCGCCGACATGGCCAAGCTCCCGGCGTCCACCGTCCGCTTCAACGCGAACACCACGCTGGACAGCCGCGTCACGGCCGGCCGCACGGCCACCGTCCCGGTCACCGTCGAGGGCTCCGCCAAGGGCGCCAACCTCAAGTCGCTGGCGGTGTACGTGTCGTACGACTACGGCCAGACCTGGAAGAAGGTCACCGTGAAGAACGGCAAGATCAGCTTCAAGAACCCGGCGAAGGGGAAGGCGATCTCCTTCCACGCCAAGATCACCGACAAGCAGAACAACAAGTCGACGATCTCGATCTACAACGCGTACTACGGCAAGTGACGTAAAGGCGAAAGCCCGTCGGAAGCTCGGCTTCCGGCGGGCTTTCCGTCTGCCCGGCACGGGCAGGCCGTGTCAGGCGGGCGGGGCCGAGGCGGCGTCGCCCGCCCGGGTCGCGTCCGCGCCCCAGCTCGCCAGCAGCCGCAGCCCCTGCTCCGAGGACGAGCCGGGCTCGGGGTGATACGTGACGAGTATCTGTTCCGGGTCGCCGATCAGGCGGAACGTCTCGTACGACAGCGCCAGGTCACCCACCAGCGGATGGTGCATCCGCTTCACTCCGTGGGTCTTCTCCTTGACGTCGTGCGTGGCCCACAGCCGGCGGAAGTCCTCGCTCTTGACGGACAGCTCGCCCACCAGCGCCGCCAGCCGCGGATCGTCCGGATGGCAGCCGGCCTCCATCCGCAGCTGGCAGACGATGTCGACCGCCTTCTGCTCCCATTCCACGAACAGGTCCTGGTACTCGGGCTTCAGGAACACCATCCGCGCCCAGTTGCGCTCGCGTTCCGGCAGCTCGCCCCAGTCGCCGAAGAGGGCGGACGCCATCCGGTTCCAGGCCAGGACGTCCGAACGGCGTCCCACGATGTACGCCGGGACGCCGTCCATCGTCTCCAGCAGCTGCCGCAGTGCCGGCCGGACCTGCGTGGCCCGCGCGGCCGGCTTCTTCTTGTGCTGCTTCGGCCTGGCCAGGTGCGTGAGGTGGGCGCGCTCCGCGTCGCTCAGCCGCAATGCCCGCGCGATGGCGTCCAGCACCTCCGCCGAGACGTTGCGCCCGTTGCCCTGTTCCAGACGCGTGTAGTACGCCACGGACACCCCGGCCAGCTGCGCCAGCTCCTCCCGGCGCAGCCCCGGCACCCGGCGGTGCCGCCCGAACACCGGCAGCCCCACGTCCTGCGGCTTCAGCCGGGCCCGCCGGCTGCGCAGGAACTCGCACAGCTCGGCACGTCGGTCCAGCGCCGCACCGGTGCTCACGCCCGGCGCCCGCGGTGTCGTCGGCATGGTCGTCCATGGGCCCAGTATCACCGGTCGTACGCACACCATCCTGTCCCCGCCAGTGGTAGGCACAGCGAGCGTACGCAAAGCCGTGATCTGGGTGGACGCGCGCAACCTCGGCAGGCTGGATGCCGTGCCCGGCGGAAGACAGCCGGGCACGGACCGTCTTCCGAGGAGACCCACCGGCATGACCACTGTCGCTGCCTATGCCGCACCAGCCGCCAAGGCTCCGCTGGAGCGCACCACCATCGAGCGCCGTGAGGTCGGCGCGCATGACGTCCTGATCGACGTCAAGTACTCCGGAATCTGCCATTCCGACATCCATCAGGCCCGTGAGGGCTGGGGTGAGGCCATCTTCCCGATGGTGCCCGGCCACGAGATCGCGGGCGTCGTCACCGAGGTCGGCCCGGCGGTCAGCCGCTTCGCGGTCGGCGACCGGGTGGGCGTCGGCTGCATGGTCGACTCCTGCCGTGAGTGCGAGAGCTGCCGGGCCGGACAGGAGCAGTACTGCACCGGCGGCGGCATGGTCGGCACGTACAACGCCCTCGACAAGAACGGTGAGCCCACCTACGGCGGCTACGCCGAGAAGATCGTCGTCGACGAGAACTACGTCGTGGGCATCCCCGAGGGGCTCGGCCTGGACGAGGCCGCGCCGCTGCTGTGCGCGGGCATCACGCTGTACTCCCCGCTGAAGCACTGGAACGCCGGCCCCGGCAAGAAGGTCGCGATCCTGGGCATGGGCGGCCTCGGGCACATGGGTGTCAAGATCGCGCACGCTCTCGGCGCCGAGGTGACGGTCCTGTCCCAGTCGCTGCGCAAGAAGGACGACGGGCTCAAGCTGGGCGCGGACCACTACTACGCCACCAGCGACCCGAGGACCTTCGAGGAGCTGGCCGGCACCTTCGACCTGATCGTCTCGACGGTCTCGGTCCCGCTGGACCTCGCGGCGTATCTCGCTCTGCTCAAGTCCGACGGCGCCCTGGTGAACGTGGGTGCCCCGGAGGAGCCCATCTCCCTCAACCTCTTCTCGCTGATCTCCGGGCGCAAGACCCTCGCCGGGTCCGCGATCGGCGGGATCGCCGAGACGCAGGAGATGCTGGACTTCTGCGCCGAGCACGGCTTCGGCGCCGAGATCGAGCTGATCCGCGCGGACCAGATCAACGAGGCCTACGAGCGGGTGCTGGCGAGCGACGTCCGCTACCGGTTCGTGATCGACACCTCGACGATCTGACCTCCGCTCCTGCCGATGCACCAGGGCCCCCGGCCTCCCCCTTCGGCCGGGGGCCCTGGGCACGGGCGGAAGCGGAAGGCTTCCGGTACGGCCGGAACCGGGTGCGTGAGGGGCTCGGTACGGACCGAAACCGTCCGGGTGGGTGACGGCGGGCGGCGCTAGCGTGGAAGTGTCCGCTCGTGAGTTCCGCGACGCGCAGGAGGCCACTCCATGACGATCGAGCTGAACCACACCATCGTCGCCGCCCATGACAAGGAAGCCTCGGCACGATTCCTCGCCGAGCTGCTCGGCCTGGACGTGAGCGACCCCTTCGGCCCCTTCACCCCGGTCGAGCTGCCGAACGGCGTGACGCTCGACTACATGGAGACCGACGGCGACATCACGCCCCAGCACTACGCCTTCCTGGTCTCCGAGGCGGACTTCGACACGATCTTCGCCCGCATCCAGCGCTCCGGCCTGACCTTCTGGGCGGACCCCCACCACCGCCGCCCCGGCGAGATCAACCACAACGACGGCGGCCGGGGCACCTACTTCGACGATCCGAACGGCCACAACCTGGAGATCATCACGCGGCCGTACGGGACCGGGGGCTGAGCGGCGGCACCGCTCAGGGGCGTCGGCCGGGCGGGCGGGCCGGGGACCGCACGGGGCGGGCGGACCCCCGGCCGGCCTCAGCCGCTGCGGCCCTCCACCGCCGCGGCCAGGTCGTCGAGGTCCTTCACGATCGCCTTCCGCACCGCCCGCGCGCCCACCCCGCCCATGATCCTGGCGAGCAGCCCCGTGGAAGCACGGGTCGGCGAGGCGCCGAAGGTCATCCGCACCGTGGTCGTCAGCGGGCCGTCCGCGCGCAACTGCCACTCCGAGACGTAGTGCGAGCCGTGCGATTCGGCCTCCACCACATAGCGCTCGGGCGGTTCGCAGGCGGTCACCCACAGCTCCTCGGTGGCCTCCTGGCCGAACATCCGGCGCGTCTCGCGCCACCGCGTGCCGACGCCGAAGGCCCCTTCGGTGAGGACCTCGATCTTCGTGACGCCGCTGAGCACGCGCTCCATGTCCCCGAGGTCGGTCAGGGCTTCCCACACCGGCAGCCGGCCGGCGGCGATACGCCGCTCCACGACGACGTTCTTCCTGGTGGTCATGCCAGCCATCAAAGCACCGGGGTCCGACAACGGCCCGTCGGAAAGGAGCCGCGCAGGCCCGCGACGCCCGGGAGCCCTCCTCCGCCCCACGGCCACCACGGCACCCGGGGTGCTCGGCGGGTCACGGGCGGAGTCGGGGCGTGACGGGGGCGGCCGGTCGGTCCGGCGTCCCGTCCGCGCCGTAGCGCTGGCCCTCGGCGCCGATGTTCCGGCCCGCCAGCCGGTAGGCGATACGGCCCGGCGGATCGGCCGCCTGGTTGAGTTCGTCGCGCGTGCTCGTCAGGCCGCGCAGCGTCTGGCGGGCCTCCTCACGGCTCGCGCCGGCCAGGTCGATCGTGAGGAACTGCCGCGCGGCGGTCTGGAGTTGCAGATAGGCGTTCGCCGACGTCTGGGCCTGGGCCATCCGGCGGGAGGCGTTCACCGTGGTCAGCGTCGCGCTGAGGGCGGCGGCGGCCAGCGCGAGGACCCCGGGCCAGATGCCCACGTCCCCGGCGAGCGCGGTCCCGCCGGACACGGCCGCCAGCGCCGCGGCCGGCACGCCGAGCAGCAGGTTGATCAGCCGCCACAACTTGGCCTGCTCGAACTGCCCTTGGGCGCTCCACAGCGCACTCTCGTGGATCCGGTCGGCCTCCTGCGCGATGGCACGAAGGGAGTCGGGCATGTCGCCGGGGAACAGGGACACGAACACCTCATTCGAGTCGGGATCGGCACGCGGCGGGTGCCGGTGGCACGGCCGGGCGGGGCGTCGTCGGGGCCGGGCGTGGTCAGGGTGGGGGTGCGTGGTGTGGGCCGGGCGGGGTCAGGGTGGGGGTGCGTGGTGTGGGCCGGGCGTCGTCAGGGCGTGGGCGCGTGGGTTTGGCCGGGCATGGTCAGGGCCGGGGGCCGCCGGGAGGGTGCAGCAGCCGCTGCCACAGGTCGACGGCGGTCTCCGCGTCCCCCGCCTCCTCCGCGTGCCGGGCCCGGAGGACCGCCTCGTGGAGACGCGCGACACCGTCCGCGCACTCGGCCTGGGCCGTCGGCGTAGCGCAGGCCTCGGTCTGCCCCGACGTCTCCGGTGTGGTCAGATCGACCGTGTCCAGCAGCCGTCCCCCGGCCGTGCAGGTCCGCAACTGCTCGGCCAGGGCGGCGAGTACGGACGCGATGTCCCGCGTGAGCCGCCCGGTGTGCGTGTACGGGTGCCGGCCGAGCGCGGCCATCCGCTCGAGGATGTCCTCGACGGTACGGGCCGGCAGGTCGTGGGAGCCCTCGATCCAGCGCAGAGCGAACAACTCGATGAAGTACGAGCGGAGGGGAACTCCTCCCGCGTACTTCAGCAGCAGCTTCAGGAGCCTGATCATCTCCCGGCAGGTGTAGTCACTGCCGCCCGGACTGCAACTGAGCGTGGCGTCGTGCTGTTCCGGGTTGGTGCCCAGCCAGCGATCTCGCGTACCCGGGAACACCCGGTACGACAGTCCGGAGGACGGTGTGTGCTCCGGGCCGTCCCAGAGGAAGTCGGCCTCCAGGCCCGGTACCAGCTCGATCGACGGATCGTCGCACTTCGACGCGAAGGTGACGGCCGGAAAGTCGGGCCGGGGAGTGTCGAATCCACTGACGGTCCGCCCGAGTGCGGTCAGGCGGTCGGCGAAGTCACCGAAGACCCGTTCCGGACGGGGTGGATCGGGAAGCAGGGATTTCGCCGGCGGTTCTCCGGCCGGAGTTTCCGCCAGGACGTCCAGGACGTTACGCAGGGAGTACGGCAGACTTCCGTCCGCCGGATTCCACGTACCGTTCGTCACCTCGCGCAGCCAGTCGGGCGAGTACAGCAGATCGCGTATCGGATCGGTGAAGACCACGAGTACGTCGACATCGCTGAACCCGGCGACGCTGGTGCCGCATCGCGCCGAGCCCACCCTTTCCAGGCGCACCTGTCCGAGATCCCGGAATTCCCGGGAAACCAGGTTCAGCAACTCCCGCCCCGCGGGGCCGGGCGCCACACGCCGCGCGATCGCGGTGTCCACCCGGCGCAGGTGCTCCCGCACCCGGGACGCGGCCGGTGCCGTGCCCGATGCCGCGGTCATGCCCGTGCCCCGCGGCCGTACGTCCCCACGCCGACAGCGATCTCCACGTCCCCCTCCACACCCCGCCCGGACCTCAGTGTCGGGGCTCTCCGGAAAGCCGCGCAATACGCGGGCGCGGAGGCAATCACGGTTTCCGTCGCGGAGATCACGAGGTGAGCGGGGCGCGGCTTACCCGGTCTACGTCAGCTTGCGTCGTCACGCACAGCGTTGTGACGTAATCCCCTGTCGGGCGGGTCGGACCCGAAGATCGACAGTCCTACACTGTTGCCCCTTGCCCGGGTCCGGCCACTCGGGAATCACATGTGCGCTCGGGGGAGACATGGCTGCCATCAAGTTTTTGATTTCTTTGTTCGCGCTGCCCATTGCCGTCGGTATCTCGGCCCTGATCATTCTTGTGTGCCTGGCCGGCGCCACCGCGGGACTGGTATTGGGGGTCCCCTTCATGGCCCTCGGAGCGGTTTTCGGCGCGAAGGGCGACGGCGGAATTTCCGAGTGGATAGGAAACTGCCTCAATTCAGCGGTCGGAGGCCCCGTCACCGTCTTTTCGACCATCTACGGGAACATCTGGGACTGACGCGGGCCGGCAGCGCGGCGCGGACGGGGCGGAGTGACGGCCCGGGGCGGCGCGATGGCTCGGGGCGGCCGAGGACCCCGGATTCCGGTGCACTCGGCCGCCCTGTCGGGTCACCGCGCGGGAACGCAGCGCGTCACGGTCGGTCAGCGCAGCGACCGCAGGCCGGTGCGCAGTTCGTCGACCATGTGTCCGGGCTGCTCCCAGGCGGCGAAGTGGCCGCCGGCGGGCAGGCGGTTGAAGTGGATCAGGTTCGGATACGCCTGCTCGGCCCAGCTCTTGGGGGCCCGGTACATCTCGTCGGGGAAGACGCTCGCGGCGACCGGGAGGGTGACGCCCCTGGCGCCGAAGAACGGGGTGGTGTTCTCCGCGTAGAGACGGGCCGCGGACACCGCGGTCTTCGTCAGCCAGAACAGCGTGATGTTGTCCAGCACGTCGTCACGCGTCAGGCCGCCCTCCTGGCCGGCGAAGGCCCGGGAGATCAGGTTCAGGCTCGCCGCGTCGTGGTCCAGCATGAACGCCGCCAGGCCCACCGGGGAGTCCACCAGCCCGGTCAGGGTCTGCGGACGCGACCCCATCAGGTAGGCGTAGTAGGCGTGCCGGTACATGAAGTCCAGCTGCTCGACGGCCGCCTTCTCCTCGTCGTTGGCGAGAACCACGTCGGACGGCAGCGGATCGCCCTTGATGATGGCCGCCTCGATGGCCGGCGGCACCACCTTCGGCATGTTGGTGTGGATACCCACCAGGCCCTCG
Source organism: Streptomyces cadmiisoli (assembly GCF_003261055.1). Lineage (NCBI taxonomy): Bacteria > Bacillati > Actinomycetota > Actinomycetes > Kitasatosporales > Streptomycetaceae > Streptomyces > Streptomyces cadmiisoli. Next base: position 3,705,224 of record NZ_CP030073.1, on the reverse strand, counting down.
GGCTGCTGCACACCCATCTCGTCGACCACGATCGCCCCCCAGTCACCGCCCTGCGCCGCGTACTTGGTGTACCCGAGGCGGTTCATCAGCTCGGCCCAGGCACGCGCGATGCGCTGCGGGCCCCAGCCGGTCGAGGAGGGCTTGCCCGAGAAGCCGTAGCCCGGCATCGACGGGATCACCACATGGAACGCGTCCGAGGCCGCACCGCCGTGGGCGGTGGGATCGGTCAGCGGCTCGACCAGCTTGAGCTGCTCGATGATCGACCCCGGCCAGCCGTGCGTGATGATCAGCGGCAGCGCGTCCTCGTGCTTGGAGCGGACATGGATGAAGTGGATGTCCAGGCCGTCGATCTCGGTGATGAAGTTGGGCAGCGCCTTGATCCGCGCCTCGATCCTGCGCCAGTCGTACTCGGTCGCCCAGTAGCGGGCGAGTTCCTGGACGGTGGCGAGCGTGGTGCCCTGCGACTCGTCTGAGACGGTCTCCTTCTCGGGGAACCGTGTGGCCTGGACACGGCGGCGCAGGTCGTCGAGTTCCGCGTCGGAGAACTCGAAGGTGAACGGACGGATCGTCGCCGCTGCGGGAGTGTCTGCCATGTGGGGGTCTCCTTGCCTACGCCGACGACTTCGGGCCGCCGGCTCGTCCACCCTGGACCGGACGGGTGCGCTTCGGTCCGGGCGGACCCCCGGCGTTCGTCCCGTGGCCGCACCCCGGGGACGGGACCGGGACCGGGGACGGGACCGGGTGTACCCAACTGTCATGGAACCCAAAAGGGAATAAGATCGCATTAGATTACCTAATGGGGCAGAAGGTTCGAATCCATGGTCATGCCCGCCACCGACGCGCGGATCGCACTGCGGGGCCGGGGCCAGGAGCTCGCGGCGCTCGACCGGGTGCTGGCCATGGCGCGGGCGGGCAACAGCGCGGTGCTCCTCCTGCGCGGTGAGGCGGGCATCGGCAAGACCGCGCTGCTCGACCACGCGGCCGGGCGGGCCACCGGGTTCCGTACCGTCCGCGTCGCGGGCGTCGAGTCGGAGATGGAGCTTCCGTTCGCGGGCCTCCACCAGCTCTGCGCGCCGCTGCTGAACCAAATCGACCGGCTGCCGGGGCCGCAGCGCGACGCGCTGTCCGTCGCCTTCGGACTGCGGGAGGGCGAGGCGCCCAACCGGTTCCTGGTGGGCCTGGCCGTGATCGGCCTGCTCGCCGGGGCCGCCGAGGAACGTCCGCTGGCCTGCCTCGTCGACGACGCGCAGTGGCTCGACGACGGGTCCCTGCAGGTGCTGGCCTTCGTCGCCCGGCGTCTGCTGGCCGACGCGGTGGCACTGATCTTCGCCGTGCGCGACGGCGACCACGGCCACCGGGTGCCGACGGGCCTGCCGGAGCTGATCGTCGAGGGCCTCAGCCCGCCCGACGCGCAGGCCCTGCTGGCCTCGGCCGTCCGCGTACCGCTCGACCCGGTCGTTCGGGACCGGATCGTGGCCGAGGCGCGCGGCAACCCGATGGTCCTGCTGCACCTGCCGCGCGCCCTCGCACCCGCCGACCTGGCGGGCGGCTTCTGGCTTCCCGGCGGCCACTCCGCGGCGGGCTGCGTGGAGGCCGCCTTCCACGAGCGGTTCCGGTCACTGCCGCCGGACAGCCGACTGCTGCTGCTGACCGCCGCGGCCGAGCCCACCGGGGACGCCGACCTGCTGTGGCGTGCGGCCGGAGAGCAGGGGATACCGGCGCACGCCGCGGCGCCCGCCGAGTCCGCGGGACTCGTGGAGTTCGGCACCCGCGTGCGGTTCCACCATCCCCTGGTGCGCTCGGCCATCTACCGCAGGACGGCCGCACCGGACCGCAGGGCCGCGCACCGGGCGCTGGCCGAGGCCACCGACTCCCGCCTCGACCCCGACCGCCGGGCCTGGCACCGCGCTCACGCCGCCGCCCGGCCCGACGAGGACGTGGCCGCCGACCTGGTGTGCTCGGCCGACCGCGCACGGGGCCGGGGCGGAGCCGCCGCGTCCGCCTCGTTCCTGAAAAGGGCGGCGGAGCTGACCCCGGACCCCGCCCGCCGCGTCAGCCGCGCACTGGCCGCCGCCCAGGCCCAGATCGACGCCGGGGCGGTCGACGAGGCGCACACCACGCTGGCAGCCGTCGAGGCCGACCCGCTCGACGACCTCCAGCGCGCCCGGCTGGAGCGGCTGCGCGCCCGGCTCGTCTTCGCCCGGCAGCGCGGCGGCGACGCGCCCCGACGGCTGCTCGACGCCGCGCACCGGCTGGCTCCCCTGGACGCGGCCCTCGCCCGCGACACCCTGCTGGAAGCGCTCGGCGCGGCCATCTTCGCCGGGCGGCTGAGCGAGGGCCCCGGCCTGCGGGAGATCGCCGAGGCCGCCCGCGCCGCACCGCCGCCACCCACGCCGCCGCGTGTGGTCGACACCCTGCTGGACGGCCTGACCGGCCGGATCGTCGACGGCCGCGCCGCCGGTGCCGACGGCCTCCGGCGCGCCCTGCGCACGGTCCGCGAGCAGGGCTGCGGCGGGCCGGAAGCGGACCGGGCCCGGCTGTGGCTGGCGTTCCGGGTGACCCCCGAACCGCTCGCCACCGAACTGTGGGACGACGACGCCTGGCACGAGCTGGCCACCGACGCCGTCCGCACCGCCCGCGCGGCCGGCGCGCTCGCCGTCCTGCCGACGGCGCTGACCTACCTGGCCTGTCTCGCCGTCCACACCGGCGACTTCGACACCGCGGCGGCCCTGATCGACGAGGCCACGGCGATCTCGGAGGCGACCGGCGGCACACCCATGATGTACACGTCCCTGGTCCTCGCCGCCTGGCGGGGACGCGAGGCCGAGGCACTGGACCTCATCCGCACCACCCGCGAGGAGGTGGCCGCACGCGGCGAGGGCCGCTCGCTCGCCCTCGCCGACTGCGCCACCGCACTGCTGTACAACGGCCTCGGCCGCTACGACGCCGCGCTCACCGCCGCTACGCGCGCGTGCCAGTACGAGGACCTCGGCCTCTTCGCCTGGGGCCTGGTCGAGCAGATCGAGGCCGCCGCCCGCACCGGACGGCCGGAGACCGCGGCGCCCGCGCTGGACGTGCTCACCGAACACACCCGCGCGAGCGGCACCGCCTGGGCCCTCGGCACGGAGGCCTGCTCGCGCGCCCTCCTCAGCGATGACGACCGCGCCGCCGAGGCCCTCTACCAGGAAGCAGTCGAGCATCTGGGCCACTGCCGTATCACCGTCCGGCTGGCCCGCGCCCGGCTGCTGTACGGCGAGTGGCTGCGCCGCCGGAACCGCCGTCAGGACAGCAGGGCCCAACTGCGGTCCGCGCACGAGACGTTCAGCCGCATCGGAGCGGAGGGCTTCGCCGAGCGCGCCCGCCGGGAACTGCTCGCGACCGGCGAGACCGTGCGCCCGCGGTCGACCGGCGTCAGCGGCGAACTCACCGGGCAGGAAACCCAGATCGCCCGGCTGGCCGCGGACGGCCACACCAACGCCGAGATCGGCGCCCAGCTGTTCATCAGCCCCCGCACCGTGGAGTGGCACCTCGGCAACGTCTTCGCCAAGCTCGGGGTCACCTCGCGCCGCCGGCTCCGCTCCGCGCTGACCCGGCCGGGACCGGGGGTGCCGGCGGGGTGAGCGACCACCCGAGGAGCCGGCTGCCCGCGTTACGGGCCGGACTCAGCTCCCCGCCCCTCCGGCCAGGAAGGCGCCCAGGCTGTCGAGGAGCATGGTGCTGCCCTGCTCGGCCATGTCGCGCTCCTCGGCGGTGTCGCAGCTCTGGTGGAGCACGATCCGCGTGCGCCCGTCCTCCGCGTCGAGTTCCAGGGTCATCGCCGCCGGAGCGGACTTGCCGGCCACGTCCATGCCGACCACCAGGCGGCGGTTCTCGGCGACGTCGAGATAGGAGCCGGTCAGCGGGAACTGTCCGCCGTCGGGCGTGACCATCGTGGCCTTCCACGCCCCGCCCGGCCGTACGTCCATCTCGACGGATCCGGGAGCGGCATAGGCCCACCGGGCGTACTGCTCGGGAGTGGTCCACGCCTGCCACACCCGCTCCGCGGGGGCGTCCAGCGTGCGGGTCAGCCGGTAGGAGAAGCCCTCGGCCGCGGGGTTCTGCTCGGTGCTCATGTTCCGTCTCCTCGACGCGTTCCGGTCGTGTCTGTCGTGTCTGTCGTGTCTGTCGTGTCGCAGTTGTAGACGGCTGCGGAGGCCAGGACTCATCGGTCCGGCGGCGATCGGCCGACGTGGTGGCGGCCCGGTCGTGGTGACCTGCGGAAATCCCGAACAGCTCGTCCTTGCCGGGTGGATGTGCGCGAGGTCGAGCACTGGCTAGAGTCGACTCGTCACCCTTGGTTGTGGGGACGGCCGGAGTGCCTCGGGGAGGGCAGGCAGCACATGGCCGAGCTGTTCGAAGCCATGGGGATGCAGGCGGTCACGACCCGGCGCTCGAACGACGGCGGCGTGGACGTCAAGGCGCTCGACCCGGCACTGATCCGGGGCGGCGAGATCGTCGTCCAGGTGAAGCGCTACCGCAACACGGTGCCCCCCACCGCCGTACGCGACCTGTACGGGACCGTGCAGGACGTCGGTGCCAACAAGGGCGTCCTGGTGACCACGTCCGGATTCGGTCCGGGCTCGCACACCTTCGCCAACGGGAAACCCCTGGAACTGATCTCGGGCGCCGAACTCGTCGACCTGCTGCACCGGCACGGGCTGCGCGGGCGGCTGGGCGGCGCCGGTCGGCAAGGCGCGACCCCCGCCCCACCGCCCTCCGACCCGTCGCTGCCCGACGACTACAACGTCCTCGGCATGTCGTGGACCGGAAGCGTCGCCCTGGACGTGTGCGCGCTCGTCTGCCGCGGCGGCCGCGTCCTCAGCGACGATCACTTCGTCTTCTTCAACAACACCCGGACACCGGACGGCTCCGTGAGCGCCCTGCCGGCCACCGCGCCCGACAAGGCGGCGATCTCCGTCTGCTTCGACGCGTTGCCGCCCGAGGCCGACCGCTTCGTCCTCGTGGCCGCCGTCGACCCGGCTGTCACCCCGGACGCCGACCTCTCCGGTTTCACGGACGCCCGCATCCGCCTCCTCGACCCGGCGATGACCGAACTGGGACAACTGGAGGTCTCCGACGGCCGCCCCCGCGAAACGGCCCTGGTGCTCGGCTCCTTCCGCCGCAGGCCGAACGGCGACTGGGACTTCGTCCTGGGCGGCAAGGGCTACACCGGCGGCCTCGAGCGGCTCGTACAGGATTTCGGCATCGAGGTGGAGTGACACGACGGGGCGGCGCCGCGCCGGCGAGGCGTCCGACACGACGAGAGCCCCCCGAGAGGCCGAGCTGAACGGACCGGTACGGCAGGGGGCGTCCGTTCGGCCGGTACTGCTTCCCGTGTCGCCGTTCACCGGTCCGACTGCCGTCCGTTATGCTCACTTTGCCTACAAAGGTCCCGATCTTCACGGAGGGCAGCACGGCGGGGATCAATCGCGAGCGCCTCGTCCGAACGCTGACGTTCTGGCTGCGGCCCGCCTTCGCGTTGCGCGTCATCAACCGGTTTCAGAAGATCGTGGGCTTCGACCGCTCCATGGCCCTGGCGTCCAGCGCCTTGACGGCGTTGGTCCCGCTCTCCATCCTCCTCGGCGCCGTCTTCGCGCACTACGACGCCGCGGAGCGGATCATCGGGCGCTACGGCCTCACCGGCGCGAGCGCCGCGGCGGTCGGCTCGCTGTTCTCCCCCGCCGAAGGGACCAGCGCGAGCGTGGGCATCTTCGGAATCGTGTTCCTGACGATCTCGGTGCTGAGTTTCGCGCGGGCCGCGCAGCGGCTCTTCGAGCAGGCATGGGAGCTCAAGCCCCTCAGTATGCGCAACACGCGCAACGGCCTGTGGTGGATCCTCACTCTCGGTGGCTACGGCGTGGTCAACGTGTTGCTCGACGCGCTCCTCGGCAAGGGCGCGCTGGGCGTGGCCGCGTTGCTGTGCGAGGTACCGGTGACCGCTGCATTCCTCGTCTGGAGCGGCTGGATCCTGTCGGCGAAGCGGATCAGCCGGCCGGACCTGCTTCCCTTCGGCGTCACCGGCGCCGTACTGACGGTGGCGTATTCGGTGGGTGCAAAGATCTACATGCCGCACCTCTTCAACGCCTCCGTCGCACGCTACGGGGTGGTCGGCGCCGTCTTCGCGATGATCTCCGCCCTGTTCGCCGCCATGCTCGTCCTCGTGGCATCGGCGGCACTGGGACGAGAAGTAGGCGACGAACTCGGCCGGATCCGTCAGGGCGACCGCCCTTCCGACCACGAGGTCCGCCGGCAGTGGGACAGCGTGGTCGAGCAGACCCGGTCACGGTGGCGTACGGCACGGGAGCAGGTCTCCCATCATCAGAGCAAGGGCTCGAACGACTGAGGGGCACGGCCGCCACCGCCGGACACGGGTACGGAATCGTCCGGACCCCTCGTGTGTTGAGGAGGGCGGGCAAAGGATGCCGGTGGCGTGAGCGCCGAGCGGCCCGAGTGAACGATCTGACAGGTAGAAGGAGGCAGTGATGGCTGCGCAGACGCAGAGGGCCGTGCTGGCGGGCGGTTGCTTCTGGGGGATGGAGGAGCTGATCCGCCGACTTCCGGGGGTGACGGCGACCCGGGTGGGATACACCGGGGGTGACGTGGCGAACGCGACCTACCGCAACCACGGCACGCACGCGGAGGCCATCGAGATCCACTTCGACCCCGCGAAGACCGACTACCGCGCGATCCTGGAGTTGTTCTTCCAGATCCACGACCCGAGCACGAAGAACCGCCAGGGCAACGACATAGGCCTCAGCTACCGCTCGGCGATCTACTACGTGGACGACGAGCAGAAGCGGATCGCGGAGGACACGATCGCGGACGTGGACGCCTCCGGCCTGTGGCCGGGCAAGGTCGTCACCGAGGTGGAGCCGGTCGGTCCCTTCTGGGAGGCCGAGGCCGAGCATCAAGACTACCTGCAGCGTTACCCGGCCGGTTACACCTGCCACTTCCCGCGCCCGGGATGGCGGCTGCCCGCCCGCGCCGACAGCTGACCGGGCGGCGGCCCGGCGGCCCGGCGGAACGCGGAGAACGACGGACGGCGACACATCGGGGACCCCGGCGGGCGGGCCGCGCACGCGGCACCGCGGGCGAGATCCGTCACCGTCCGTCGCGCAGCCGAAGCAGGTACGTCGCGGTCAGCGCGACGGCACGGTCCCCGTCGCGCGACAGCTCCACGAGGGCACGTGACGCCGTGGTCCCAGGGATGTCCGCGAGCGCCTGGGTGAGCCGTACGCGTGCCGGCGCTCGCGTGGTGTCGTGGGCGAGGCGGTCGACGAGCCCGGTGGCGATCCGATCCGCCGCCGCGGTGTCACTCGCCAGCGTGCTCAGCGCGTCGGCGGCGTCGGTGTCGTTCCGGCCCGCCACGATCATGTCGATGAGTGTCGGGACCGCGTCGGGCACGCCACGCGTCCCGAGCGCCAGGGCCGCATGGCCGCGGACCACGGCATCGGGGTGCGTGAGGGCGTCGCGCAGCCGGGCGGCGGCCTCACCACCGGGCAGCTCGGCCAGGGCCCGGACGGCACGCTCCCGCACCGCGGCCACCGGTGAACCGAGGCCCTCGGCGAGGAGCGGTGTGCCGTCGCCGTCCGAACGCGCCAGCGCCCATCGAAGGGCTCCGGCGACGTTCGGGTCCGTCTCCCTCAGGACCGCCTCGACCAGGGCCTCCACCGGCACCGCGACCTCGTCGGCCGAGGAGAGGGCGGCGCGCTGGCGCGCGGCGGCGCTCGTCGACCCCAGGGCCTGGAGGAACGCGACGACCTGGAGGACCTCCTCCCAGCCGGTGGGTTCCGCGGCGTCGATCCGGCGCAGCCGCTTGAGCAGTTCGGTCTCGGCCGCGATGCGTTCGCGCGTCTGACGGATCAGGTCGTCGACGAGCGCCGAGGGCGTGAAGCCGGGATCGTCGAGCGCGCGCCCGATCTCCCGCAGCGACAGCCCCAGCGACCGCAGGCTCTCGATGTGGAAGATCCGCCGGATGTCCTCGCCGGAGTACTCCCGGTAGCCGGAGCCGGTACGCCCCGAAGGCCGCAGCAGGCCGAGCGACTCGTAGTGCCTGAGCATGCGGGCACTGACCCCGGACCGCTGCGCCACCTCACCGATCAACACGTCCTATCGTCCCTCCCGGCCCGACCCGCCGAGGGCCACGACGCGCTTCGCCTCCTCGATCGCGAACTCGAATCCGGTCTCCGGGTCGCGCAGCAGCCGTTCCGTGGCGAGTGCGTGCATCCGTACGCGCGGGTCGGCGGCCGTCGTCGCCGCAGCGCGCAGCGCCGGCAGGACGACCTCGCCCAGCGCGACGAGCGCCCGGCTGAGACTCAGCTGCGTCTCCCGCTCACCGCGTCCGAGCTGCGTCACCAGCACCGCCGCCAGCCCGGACTCCTCGCCTTCCGGCACGAGCACGACCGCGGTCCGCCAGGCGCTCCGCGCCACCTCGTCGTCGGTGTCGGACAGGAGCGCCGGGGTGATCGCCGGCCACGCCCGCCGGTCCCCGATCTTGGACAGTGTGTGCAGCGCCTGGCTCCGTGCCTGAGCCCGCTCCGAGCGGACCTCGCGCAGCAGCTCGGGCAGCGTCACCGACACCGGGTGGCGGGTGAGCGCCCAGGTCAGCATGTCGCGGACGAAGAACTCCGGTTCGATCGCGCATCGCCCGACGAGCTTGTCGACGAAGCGCGGATCCGGCGTCGTGCCGACCGCCAGCGCCGCCCGCAGCCGCACCGACGAACGGCCGTCCTCCAGGCCCTGGAGAGCTCGTACCGCCTCCGCGTCCAGTCCCGTCATGGTCATCGAGACCACCTCCTCGGCAAGCAGTGAAAGCCTTGTCACCGTGTCAAGGTCAAAGGCCCACCGAGCGACTCCGCACCACCGACAGCGGCCCGACCGGCCGCGGTGTCCCCGGGTGCGCGGCGCCACGACCGGCTCGCGAGGAAGCGGCCGCGTTCGAAAATCAATGGCCGGCCGGGATCGGCCGCCCTCACGCTGTGCTCCATGGAAGAACCGCAACGAAGAATCCGCGCGCACTGCACGGCGTCCACGGTCACCGTCTACCAGGCGTACTCACCCGAGATCGGCACGCCCGCGGTTCACCAGGGCCGTTTCCCCGCCGGGTGGAAGCGGGATCGCATGACATGGGTCATCAAGCCGCTTTCATAGACCTCAACCGTGCTGTCGGCATGATCGTGAACGGCTGCCGGCGTGTTGCTGGTCAGGGCCGCAGGTGGGCGAGCAGTTCGTCACCGGCGGGGTATCGCTGTTCCTGGGGAAGCAGTTGTGCCGCGGAATCCAGATCGCCGCGATTGACGACTGTGCGGATTTCTCGGGCCAGTGGAGTCACGTCGCTGATGGACACGATCCACTCGTCCGCGTAGCGCGACGATGCCCCGCCCGAGAGTCCCAGTTGCAGCGAGCGGTGCGGCAGGGGGCGGAGGTGCAGGTCGCGTTCGGGGTCCCACTGGACACGGGCCGGTGCGCGCTTGAGGTCACGCTGCCAGGTGCCACGGTCGGGATGCAGGCCGCGAACGTAGCTCGACAGGCAGGCGTGGCGCAGCGCCCAGTCGAAGCCGTCGCGAGTGATCTCGACGGCAAGGACGGTCTCCTGCCCGGCACGGGTCCCCCAGTTGGAGCGGTACATCATCCACAGGAAGCTGGGTTTAATCCACGTCATGCGATCCCGCAGCCACGTGGAGGGAAAGCGGCCGTCGCGGACGGCGGGCACTCCGATTTCAGGGGTGTAAGCCTGGTAGACGGTGATCGTGGATGCCGTGTGGAGCGCGCGGATCTCGCGGTGCGGTTCTTCCATGGCGTACAGCGTGGGGTCGGCCAGCACAGGTGGCCACCGATTTTCGACTGCTGCTCGCTGCGAGGGAGTACGCCGTCCGACGACGGCTGCAGCACCGTGCGAGTTGCCAGTCCGGATGGCTCGCGAGTCCGCTGAGATGAGAGCTTCTGTGTGGTCAGTCGAATGCCACGACCAGGCGGACGCCGTCATCACCGAAGCGGTCTGCCAGGGCCTTCATCACGGCGAAGACATGTGGCCAGTGCGTTTCCGGTCCCAGGACGGCGCCAACGGTCAGTGGTTCGTATGCGCACATCAGTTCGTCGGTGGTCCACTCCATGCGTCCCGTCGCACTGCGCAAGTCCGCGGGCGGCGCACCTACCGCGGAAAGAGCTTCCAACGGCCAGGAATCGGGGACGAGTTGTTGATGCAGTGTCGACGGCAGCGATTTCGGGCGCCAGGTCAGCCGGCCGATGAAGTGATCAGGCGCGGTCGCGCGATCCATCGAAGCAAGCTCCGCCCAGCTGACCCAGGTCGCGCCGTACAGGTCACCCGCTGCAACCCAGGACCCCAACTGCGAACGCAACCCGCTCGACAGATCGCCGGGAAGGCCGCGGTCTGGTGCGAGCGGTTGAAACCCCGCGTGGTTGCGGACTCCGAAGAGACAGCCGAAGGCTGCGTAGTCGGTCTCGTCGTACAGCGGCCAGAGATCCATGGCGGCCACCCACGGCTCACCGTCGTAGTAGTCGGTGTCTACGCCGGGGTGACGAAACTCGATGCCGCCATGGATGTCTGTACTCACGATGCGGCACCGTAACAGCGCCGGTCTGGACAGGCACGCGTGTTTGTCGGCAGGCCAGCAACGGGGGCGGGACGTGTCCCCGTAATGCGTAGGATGCAGTCCTTGAAGCAGTTCAACGGCGGGCTCCCGTCCGAAGGTTCCGGGTCAGCCCAAGATCCGTCAAAGGGCGGATGGCCTCCATGCCCCGGCTCCCGTCAGGGCCAGTGCCCTGTACGGCCTCCCACGCCTCGAACAGTGAACCGACGGTCTCCCAACCAGGCCCAGGCAAGAAGTGGCACAGGTACGTCGGCTCGTCGATCTGGTACTCACGGAGTTCACCGACCCTCGCCTCTCCCTGCATGAGCCACCACGTGCTGATCACCCTGAGCCTCTCCCCGGTCTACGGCACCGAAAGCACGTCAGCGCCGTTCGGTTTCGCGCAAGCTTCGAGAATCACACCCTCCGTAGGGACGCAGAGGAGGGCGACTCTCCTCGACAGGGGTTGTGCGCAAGGCTTGACATGGATCATCAAGCAGCGTTCACAGAACTCTGCCTGTGTCCGGCCGCGAAGGCGATGGTGCGCCCCGGCGTCAGCCATCGAATTGGATCCACTCGACCGCGACGTCGACCAAAGGGGCGAGAGCACTCCTGTGGGTGGCGCCAGCCCAGGCGCTGAATCCGTTGTCACCACCTTCGTCTGAGACATGCAGGACGAGTCCGGGAGCCACGTAGAAGCGCGTGGGCGCCCAGGGCCAGAACGGACGCAGGGGCACGGGGAGAAGCCCCTCGGTGAGCAGGTCCACCTGCTGTGCTGTGAGCCGGCGGGGAAGTGCAAGGTAGTCGGCACCCATGGAGGCTTCATAGAGCGAGAACTGGATGAGGAAGCCGCTGAGAGGTTCCCGCTCGGCGATCGGAGGTTCGTCGTACTCACGGAGCCAGACGGTCGGATCGACTTCGGGGCCGTCGAGCGTCCACAGCAGCGACCAGAAGAATCCTCCTTGGTTCTCTTCACCGAAGACGAACATCTCCCCCGTCGGGTCGGTCTGAAGCTCGGAGAGGGGAAGGAGCCGGTTCTGCACTCCCAGGCAGCGAGGGCGGTGCTGTGCCAGCCGGTGGAACTGCCTCAGTCCGTGCGGAAGATCCAGGGGAGGTGTCTGTATCGAGACCGGTTCGTCAGTCTCAGACTCAGCGGGATACCAACCGGTGATGAACTCTTCGAGCGCACTGGCCCGGTCGCCACTCACCTGGCTGAGCCACTCCAGGTTCGGGAGATCCACCGACGGAAGGCGAGGACGAACCCGGTCCAAGCTAGGCCTGGTCAAGGGCGAATCAAGTCGAAGGGCGCAGTCGGTGAGAACCTCTTCGTCGCAGTCAGGATGGCGTACGGTTGTGGCCCGCGCCACAGCTCCGGTGCCGAGATACTGAAGGCCTTCCGTGACCCGGACCGTCAGATGAACAGGCAACTTCGGGTCGTCCGTGGACCGCTCCAGAGGTTCTTCCACGAGCCGTTTTTTGACCGGCGTCGGCGTAGGACCAAGGAGGCGTACCTCGTCGGCGTTCCACACGCAGCTCTCGTCGAGGCTGTCCCCGGCTTCCACGATGATCAGTGTCCCGGCATTACCTATGACGACGGTGGCGCTGCCGAAGGTGAAGCTCCCCGGGATCGTCAGGCCACCACAGAGGGCGTACGCCCACTCGTCGTTCACGAGCGGCATCGGGGACACCCCGCGAGAGTGATCAACCATGTCCATATCTTCCTCGACGATCCAAGACCGGTTTCCTGCATAGCGGCCATCGCCGTACTACCGGGCAGAGGTCTGTGAGCAAGGCTTGACATGGGTCATCAAGCCGCGTTGACAGACTTCTGTCGGTCGCCTGCGTTCGGGTCATGGACGCCCTTCGGAGGCGGGAGAACGCCTGAGCCCTACGGGTGGGGACACGTTCGATGTCAGTGGCCCCTTCTAGGATGCCAGCCATGAGCAGATGGATGGGGAATACCCAGGTCCTGGCAGAACAGGCCGCTCAATACCGCGCCCTCGCGGAGCACGGCGATCTGCCTGAGCTGTCTCGCGCCGTCATGCGGGCCGCCTGCAACAACGGCTCCATGACGGGTGTGGGGTTCGAGAACATGGAGCTCCTACGCGCACTGCCCGACAAGGACCGTCTGGAGCTCGCTGGCATATGGGCCCGTTGGTACGTCCGCGTGGAAGACGACTGGTCGACCGAGGAGTTCAGGCGGGATCCGGGATACCTCCGCACCGAACTACTCATGGTTGCTTCCGGAGTCGTCCGTGGCCTCGACGGGGACCTGTTGGCTGCCGAACGCCAGGAACAGCTCTCCCGGTTGAGGGACCAATACCTCATCTGGTCGACCCACCGGATCTGGGAACTGGCCGACGCGGAACTCGCAGCCAGGCGTACTCCCGACACGGCCATACTGGCCGCCTTCCGGCGCACAAGTGCGGCAGCGAACCTGCCGGGCTTCCGTCGCACGCAGGCGGCCGCGAACGGCGCGGAGCCCGGAATGCGGAACCTACTGGGTCATTTTCCTGGTCCGGTACTCAATCCCGGTGAACCGTGGGCCGACGCGGCTCTCAAGGAAGCAACTGCCGGAGGAGGGCCGTGGCAGCGGCTGCTGGAGCATGCGGCCCCCGCGACGGCTGCCGCACCATCGGCGAAGTGGAGACGGACCGGATCGGCCTTGCTGAACGCCGTTGACCCGGAGGAGGCGAGACGGGCAGTACTCAGGTGGTTGGAGCTGGCTCATCTGGATCGAACCTTCCCGCTTCTCGGTCATCCGCACCTCCCGTTCGATGTGAACGCGTGTTTCGACCCGTACAACTCCCACGTGCTACGTGGACTCGCTTGGATGCTTTCCCTCCTTCCGCCTCGGCCTGACACCGTCCATGCCCTCGTCGGCCTCGTCGAGACCTCCCTGGATCATCGGTCCGGAGACGCTCCCCGCTCGCCTCAAGTGGCTGAGGCGGGCATCGTCGCGCTGGCTCTGCTCGGGAATCGGGCAGCACGGACGGAACTGGAGACCCTGAGCAGATGGGTCACGCACAAGGGCACGTCGCAGCGCATACACAAAGCACTCGCGGTGCTCTGATCAGGCCGCGGCCGCTCTTGCCCATACCTGGCTCACCACGCCGTCAGCCACATCGAACGACCGGGACGAGGAGCAGTCCTCCGACCGGCCGGACCCGCCCCGGCAGCGGCGACTCGATCGCGAAGGCCGACCCCTTGCAGGCGTCTCCAGACCCGAGGATGACCACGGCTCTGCCGAGGAAGGGGTGATGAACACGGCTTGACGTGGGTCATCAAGCCTCGCTCACAGCCTCCATCCGTTATCAGGGTGCATCGTGCCGTCCTGGTGACATCGGGGGACGTTCACAGGTCTCCCGAAGGTTCGGCTCGTTGGGCTTGCCAAAGGGATCGCAGTGTGGCGACCGCTCGTCGCGCTGCCTCGCGGGGCTCGGGACGCGGCGCGGGGGTCCTTGGGCCGGCCAGGTCCCGACCGTTGAGTGACCGTGCGGGGACAGTGGTCCAGTCGGCTCGCGCCACCACAGCAACGTGTCCGTTCTCGTGCGCCGTTTCGTCCTGCCAGTCGTCTGGCGGCGCCATGAGGACCTGCAGTGACCGTTCGTCGAGCCACTCCAGTCCCAGAACCTGACGGCCGAAGTCGTTCTCGATGAGAGAAGTCACTGCGCCCGTTTTCAGGTGCAGGAGGAGTAGCTCTCCCTCGAAGAAGTAGCCGCCGTCGTACCTGCCGGTACCTATCGCGAGCAGTGGACGCCGGGGATGGAAGGCCAGCGCGTGCACCGGGAAGCGTGAGCGAATAGCCACACGACGGACAAAGGAACGGCTGTTGCAGACCGCGACCGGCGTAGCGCTTCCGTGAGCATCCGGGCCTGCCACGGCCAGAAGGCCGCGCTGCTCGTCAGGGACAACCAGGAACGGGTCTCCGACGCCAAGGAAGGCCCAGCCATCGGGCGGACGTTCGTCGGAGGCTGCCATGCCGTGATCTTCTCAGCTGTCTGGCTCCGCGCGGTAGCCCGCTGGAGTGAGATCATGAGGGGGTGATGAAGTGGATCAAGAGGACGGCTCCGATGGAGCAATCCGTGAGTGAACCGGGACTCTCCGCCTACCAGCGGGCTCTACGAGACCGATTGCTCGCTGCCCCTGTCGTTCCCGCGCCCGCGCCCTGGCGGCCCGTCTTCGAGTACGCGTACGGCGTCCCTGTCGGTGGACTGCTCGGCATCGGCTTCGCGGCGCATCCCGACAGTGGCCATGACCTGGTCATGGCCGTCTCGCACGATGGCCACGGGCTCTTCGACGCCGTCACCGGCGAGAAGATCGCCAGGGACCGCGACCTCGACCCCGAGGACAGCACCCCTGACGCAGTTGCCGACCTGACCTGCCCCGGGCTGGGGCCGATCACCGGAAGCCGCGTACGCATCGCGGGACTCTTCGGCGGTGGGCTTCACACCACTACCGGGGACGGCTGGACCCTAGAGGTCGTCGCCCCGGCCTGGCCGAACGACCGTGTCCTGCTGTCCAGTGATGGCGGGTTGCCCCACGCCGGTCCGCACGGAGAGAAGTGGTGGCACATCTTTCACTCGAACTACTCCACATTCCGCGCAGCCGGCTTCTCACCTTCCGGGCAGACAATTGCCGTGGCGACAAGCAGCGACCTGTCGCTCTGGACACGCCGGAGTGGCGACAGCCATTCGGACGCCGCCCAGGTCTGACCGGACCAGACTGCTTACCCTGGCCAACGAATACCGGCCAGGTGCGATCCGGAATCGTCCAGTGCCCGTTCCAGTGAGAAAAGCAGGCCGCGCTGCTGGTGCGACCGGGCACGGCGCATGTCAGGCGGTCCTGGTGGACGCCCGGCTTACCACGTATGCGAACGGCAGAGCTACGAGTGCCGCTGCCGCCAGGGCGAGCAGCACCACGATCGCCGGATTGACCCAGGGCGGGACGATCTCCACGCCGCTTCAAACCGTGCTGAGCGGGAAGTAGCTGTGCGAGTCCGGGTAGGTCCTGACGCCCATCCTGACCATGCAGGTCTTGTCCCCGTAGAACCCGGGTGAGTAGAGCAGATCGGCGTAGCTGAAGATCAGGAGCGCGCTGGTCGCAGCGAGTCCGGTGCCGAGCGCCAAGGGCCTGGGGCTCGCCAGACGTGGCCTGCCTCCTTCCCGCACCCGTCGCACCGCATGCGTGACGAGACCGGTCACAGTTGCCGTGAGCGCCAGCGCAGCAGGCAGGGCAGAGAAAAAGAGGAGCATGAGGGATGCTCGCACGCGGCATGCCGACTTACGTTCCTCGCCGGCAACTCCCCCGCCCTGGACACGGGGTTGGCGCCTGGGCAGTACCGCGACAAGGGACTGTGAACACGGCTTGACATGGATCAAGCCGTCGTTCCTGTGGATGATGTACCGCTGCGGCTGGGGCACGAAGGCAGGACAGGAGACCGTTCTCGCGGTCGAGATCGCTCGCGACGGCTTCGAGTGGGCGCTGCGGCACGCGTGCCTGTCGAGTTACGTCCGCGGGGTACATCCCGACCGGGCCACCTGGCAGCGCCGGTTGAAGCGTGCGCCCACCCGTGTGCAGTGGGACCCGGAGCGCGACCTTCACCTGCGGCCCCTGCCGTACCGGTCCCTACAGCTCGGCCTCTCTGGTGAGGCCGCACGACGCTACGCGGACGAATGGACGGTCTCCATCAGCGACGTGACCCCACTCGCCCACGAGATCCACGCACACGTCGGCAGCGGCGACCTGGCCGCCGCGACCCGACTGCTGCCCCAGGAGCGGCCGTACCCGGCCGGAGACGAACTCACCGCGCACCTGCGCTCGTGACCGAGGGGCCCGCTGAGCGGCCCGCTGCCGCCGATGGGCCGCACGACAGCGCAGGCCGGTCGGGCCGGGAGCGTCCCGTAGCGGGCTCAGGCCCGGTCGGCTACCGCTCCGTACCTTCTGCCGCCGGAGCGATACCCGCCGGACAGGACACCCCCGTCCCTACGAGGGTGTACCTATGTGACCCATGACGAACTCCACGGTCAAGAGGGGCACTTCGGGTGCGAGGCGAGCAGCGATCTACTGCCGGATCAGCCAGGACCGGGGTGGTGCAGGACTCGGCGTCGCGCGCCAGGAGGAGGACTGCCGGGCATTATGCGCCCGCGTGGGATGGGATGTAGTAGCCGTGCACACGGACAACGACGTCAGCGCGTACTCCGGAGCGCCGCGGCCGGCGTGGCAAGAACTGTTGACTGCGGTGAAGAGGGGCGAGGTCGACGCGATCGCGGTATGGCACGTGGACAGGCTGACACGTTCGCCGCGCGAGCTGGAAGACGTCATTGACCTTGCCGATCGCCGGGGCGTCGAGCTGGCCACGGTCAGCGGGGAAATCGACCTTGCGACACCGACCGGTCGCATGGTCGCCCGCATGTTGGGAGCTGCCGCGCGCCATGAGGCGGAGCACAAGGCCGAACGACAGAAGCGCCAGCGTCGCCAGGCCGCCGAGGCGGGGCGGGTGGCCGGGGGAGGGAAGCGGCCATTCGGATACGAGGACGACCGTGTGACGATATGTGAGAGCGAGGCCGAGGCCATACGCGAAGGAGTTCGGCGCATACTTGCGAACGAGAGCCTGGCGAGCATCTGTCGGGATTGGCAGGCACGGGGGATCACGAGCCCGGCAGGTAAGCCGTGGAAGCCCTCTGGACTGCGCCGCTTGCTGGCGTCTGCTCGGATCAGCGGCCGTCGCGAACACACGCCGCGTGGTTCGTGGGGAAGCACGCGCCCGCTGCTTGGGGAGATCGTTGCCGATGCCGTCTGGCCGGGCATCATCAGCCATGATGACTCGGATCGCGTCCGGCGGATTCTCAGCGACCCGGCCCGGAGGCGCAACGTGGAGGGCACGACCAAGCGAAGCTATCTGCTCACCAGTGTCCTGCACTGCTGGAAGCCGAAGGCAGACGGAACCCCGTGCGGTTGGGGCATGGTGGGCCGGCCGAGGAGCGGCGTGCCACGCTACGTTTGCCCCAACACTCCTGGTACGGACTCCTGCGCCGGTACGGCCACGAATGCCGAGCGGACGGACGATCACGTGCGGGACATGGTGTTGGCCGCTCTGGAGTCTCCGGCGTTCATGCAGCGCCTACGCGATCAGGACTACGTCGGCAAAGGGTTGTACGACGAGATCCGGGAAGACGAGGAGGAACTCGAAGCCCTAGCGAAGGACATGGGCGAGCGAAGGATCAGCCGTAAGGAATGGATGATCGCCCGTCAGTCAATTGAGGAGCGACTTGACGTGAACCGGGCGAAGCTGGCGAAGGTTTCCCGGATCGCAGTCCTCAGTGGTTTTGTGGGCACCTTTGAGGATATGCAGGCCCGATGGAAGAAGATGAACAACTCCCAGCGCAGAGCCATCATCACGGCGTGCGTCCGGTCGATCGAGGTGCGTCCAGCGAATCCGCGCAAGCGGTGGGATGTTGATCGTTTCGTGTTCGACTGGATCGCCTAACTCCCGCCCGCCTGAGCATAGGTTTGCGCTCACCTGTCGAATCATGAGGGCTGGTGGAGGGCCACAAGCGGACTCCATGTTGGGCCGGTTGCCGTCGGATGCGTAGTTTGCTCCGCGCAACTGAGCCGCCGAAGCGGATCCTTCTAGAGCATTCGCCAGACAGGGGTGGGGCGAATGTGGTACATCCATGCCCATGCCAAGTTCATCCATGACAACGATCCTCGCCGCATCCGCGGCCGCAGTTGGAGCCGTCGTGGCAGCGGGCGTGACGTCATGGGGGGCAGGGCGGGCACCGAAAATCACAGGGAAAGAGGATCGCAGGAAGCGCAACGAGGAGAAGTACGATCTCGCAGACAAGGCCTGCTCGAAAGTGGCGGACTTGATGAGAGGCATGTATCTGGATGCCGAATCAAGAAATAATCTGATCCAGTATAGATTATATACCCCGAACTACTCCGAGCCTGACTTGCGAACGAGGTTTCTTGAAGTTTGGTCCATTGCATCGGAAAATCTCTCAATGTCAAACTTTGAGTCCATTTATGGGCAGCGAGAGAAATTCGAAAGGCATTTGCGCGAGTACGACAGGGTTTGCCTGCATCCACCTGATCCGAACACTGCAGATTTCCAGATCCTGACAAATATTGCTGCTTCTTTGAAAAGTGCCAGTCGAGAGACGGCGGTAATGGCAAAAGACTGCCTCGCGAGTTACGCTCTGCGGCTTGGATTGCGCATTGGCTAGAAATGCAGAGCTTCTGCCCACTTTTCTGCGATAAGCTGGCCCGTTCGGAGAGATCCGGCTGAAATTTAATGAGATCGATCGTCGGCAAGTCTTGGTGAATCGCATTCCGGCTGGACCAGTAAAAGGGCGCGGACAACTTTCTCGATGATTGCCAGATCCTCAATGACCGGTGGTAGCCCCTGTCGGGCGCGTGACGCAGCAACTCGTGTTCGAAGCTCATCCGGCACCAAGTGCGTCCCCCCTAATGGACGAGACAGCGCTGTGCGCCGCTTCCCGGGCGGCCGCCAAGTCGTCAGCGACTCCGGCGGCGATGAGTGCGGCGCCCGGGGTGTGGCCTGAGCCTGCGTAGCGCCAGTTCCGTTCCGTTGCGGTGTCGGGCAGGTCGGTGTGGCCCATGTGGGTGGCGCGTTCGGTGCGGAGCGCTGCGTATGTCGTCGAGTAGGCGCGGGATTTGGTGAGGATGTGGCCCCGGTAGCCGAGGGTGTGGGTCCAGGTGCGCAGGTTGAGCTGCCCGTACTCAGGCAGGCCGCCCAATCTCCAGCAGGCGCGCATGAGGCTGCGGACGTGTGCGTTAACGGGTGCTGTCTCGATGCCTGCGCAACTGGTGACCTTGTGGTCGAGGCCGGCGCCGGTGTCGCTGGCTCCCTTGGTGACGTACTTGGCGACGTACGCGGCTACCGCGTCATCAGCGGGTCCGTCGCCGTCGGCGCGCAGAGGCCGGGCATCGACCTGGGCGCCCCAGCCCAAGGCTCGTTCTCCTATGGCCGGGCTGTAACGGGTGTGGACCAGAACCCGCCCGGCGGAGGCATGAACTGCACGGGCGAGTAGTTCGGTCGTCCCCCAAGCCGGAGGGTCTTCGTCGGGCCCGGTCGGGCCGTCGAGGCGGACGATGGCGTGGACGTGGACGGCTGCCCGTTTCTGGTACTCGGCAACGCGGGCGAAGGACAGCCGGGCGTGCTGGGCGAAGCGGGACTGTACGAGGCCGGCCGAAGAGGCGAGGCACCGCCGTACGTCGATGACGAACCGGTCCCACAGCTTGGATGCATGTGCGTGCCAGAGGACGTGGCCGGTGTAGTCGTAGCAGTCGGGGCACAGTGGTTGGCCGACGATCGGGGCATCGGAGGTATGGGCAGCTCCGCAGCCGAGGGGACGGCCGTGCTCGCAGGTACCGCCGTCGCGGCGGGGTCGGCAGACGTCCGTCGCCCGGTGGACGGGTCCGAAGGACGGAGCAGTCAGGGTGACGAAGAGACGGGGCCGGTAGCGGACGGCGGCGGGGACGTTCTTGCCCCCGAGAAGGCCCGCGCGGACGAGGTGGAAGGTGTCTCCGGCGTGGAGGTGGGAGCAGGCCGGGCAGACGGTGGCGCGGCGGTTGCGGCACCGGACGAGGAGACGTTCGCCGGGTTCGTTGCGGGTGTCGTAGTGATGGAGGATCTCGCCGGTTGCGCTGTCCAGGGTGGTGGTGGAGCCGGTGAGATGGATGGGGTGAGCACACCCGCCAGTGGCAGTGATCTGCTCCAGCCAGCGGGCGAACTGGGGGTCTTTTGCGATGCGGATTGCGTCGCGGTCGGTTTCGGGGAGTTGACGCAGGCGCGCCGCGCGGTCGAGGGCGGCGCGCCTGTCGGCCGGGGTGGTGGGGTGCGGGGTGATGGTGGTGACCTTCCGGGGTGGGCCGCCGTAGCGGCACGGGTGAGGGGTAGCGGTGGTGGCGCGTCGTCGGTCATGGGGATCACTCCGTTTCTTGGTCAGGGATGATTTGGCAGTTCAGCGGATGGTGCCGGTACCGCGGCAAACGCGGCAGCGTCGGATGCGGCCGGTCCAGGTCTTGCGGGCGCCGTCCCCCTTGCACTGGGGGCACCTCACGCGAGGCATGGGCATGGCTGGGGTGTCCTTTCTGCTCAGGTGTGGGAGAAGCCGCTGATGATCCAGGTCACGAGCCCGTGGACGGTAAAGAGCACGGGGGTCTGGCCGAGGTAGAGGCCGAAGAGTCCGACGCACACCGCTTCCCACGCGCGGACGTTGCGGGAGCGGACGAGGAGGACGGTGATGATCCCGAAGACCACCGCGAACATGAACACCGCACCTTCGCTGATCACTTGTGCTCTCCTTCCACCGCCGCGAGGGCGCGGGTGACGAGGGGCAGTTCCGGGGTCATCGCGGAGTACTTCCGTGCCGTTGCCACGGCCTCATCGGTCGGTGTCAGGTGCGAGCGGGCACGGCTCCAGCCGCCGTCCGGCCCGGTACACACGGCCACGCCGCGCTCTTCGGGGGTGATGGATTGGGCGACGGCGACGGCGTCTTTGTTGAGGTCGCCGAGGGTCATTTCCGCGGTGCCGGGGTCGTTGACCCGGTGGCAGATCCGGCCGCCGAGCTGGGCACGCAGGGCGGTGACCCCGGAGCCGAGGTCGGAGCCGACGCGTTGGCCGGCCACGACCAGGTGGATACCGAGGGCGGCACCGAGCTGGGCCAGCCGCAGCAGGAGCGTGGAACACTGCTCGGCTTCCGCCTTGCTCTCGCGGGTGCCGTCCGACAGATACAGCTCGGCGATCTCGTCGACCAGGACCACGACCGGCACCGGGCGGAGCTTGTCCGGCAGTTCCCAGACGGAGCGGACCCCGGCCGACCGGCAGGCACTCATCCGGTCTTGCATGTCGATCACTAGGGCGGAGAGCACGGCGACCGCTTCACGGCGGCAGGTCGCCAGCGCACTGAGTCGTGCGGTGAACAGGCCGAGTTCCATGCCGCCTTTGCAGTCGATGCCGACCAGGGCGACGCGTTGCGTGGCGAGCTGGGTGATGAGCCGGGCCAGCAGTGTCGACTTGCCGGACCGGGTGGCTCCGGCGATCAGCCAGTGCGGGACCAGGCGCAGATTCATCACCCACGCCCCGCCTGTCTCCAGCGCCCCGATCAGTACGGAGAGCAGTTCGGCCGGAGCCGTGGCTAAGCCGGGCCGCTCCAGCGGGTC
The DNA here is from genome assembly GCF_003261055.1 of Streptomyces cadmiisoli. Lineage (NCBI taxonomy): Bacteria > Bacillati > Actinomycetota > Actinomycetes > Kitasatosporales > Streptomycetaceae > Streptomyces > Streptomyces cadmiisoli. The sequence goes on along the minus strand of NZ_CP030073.1, from coordinate 3,683,406 downwards.
GTGCGCCATGGCGGTCAGCAGCACGACGCCGCGTTCCGGGGAGGTGACCCGTACGGCGTGCACCTTCCACGCGTGCACGAAGGCATCGGCCGCCTTCACGTACGTCGCCGGGGTCTGTCCCGCGTGCAGCCGCACCACCACGCTCAGCCCCATCGAGGTGGCGCGAGGGAACGAGCAACGCGGGGCCACCGGCCGCACCGGGTCACCCTTGACCAGCAGGTGACCGAGGTGCGTGCGCGACGGAAGCCGGGAGATGGCGAGGTCGTTGAGTACGGCGATCCGCCGCCAGGTGGCCACCACTCGCCAGGCGGTCACCGGGTAGCCGACTATGTACCAGTGCCAGGCAGGGCGATGCCGGCGGACCAGGTCCCCGACAACCAGCACCCAGGCCAGCACCGCAAGCCCGAGCGCGAGCAGGATCGGACTCATCACGCGCCACCGCCCTTGCCCTGCGCCGGTGCTGCCGGAACGGGCGTGATGGCTTCGGCCCGGAAGCTGACGCCGTGCCGCTCGCCCATCGACCAGACGAAGGCCGTCAGGCCGGTGACGCGGACGATCTGCCCTTCCTCGATGCCTTTCGGAACGCCGGACACAGCGATCTCGATGACGGAGATCCGTCGCCCGTCCTGCCGCACGGTGACCGCGACGGTGTAGACGGGGTTGCCTTCTCGGTCCCTCTTCACCTCCTGCGTTTCGTGATTGCTGAGCTTTGCTTCCGGCGCGATGGCGCACCGCAGTACGCCCAGTCGTGCCGTGTCCACGGGAATGGACTGCATGGTGATTGGCCTCCTTGGCCGCTGGGACACCAGCAACATGCTGACGTCACTTGTCCTTACGAGTTACGACTATGAAGTCCTGTACGGCGCCCCCGCAACTACTTATGCTGACGAGTGATGTCGCGCGTGCGACGTGACTATGACCTCACCCCGGGAGATCCCGAGATGTCAGAGATCCAGCGCCCCGGAGCCCTGTACCAGCAGGTGGCCGCAGCGATCCGCGAAGCGATCCTGTCCGGGGAGTTCGCGCCCGAGTCCCTGCTGCCGTCCGAGGCCCAGCTCATGGCCCGTTACGGCGTCTCGCGCCCCACGGTCCGCAACGCCATCGCGGCCCTGCGCGCCGAAGGGCTCATCGACGTCCGCCACGGCAAGGGCAGCTTCGTACGCACCAGCGGACACCCCGTCCTGACCATCGAGCGCCGCATCAGCCGCACGGCCGAGGGCAAGTTCGTGATGCCCAACGGCGACATCTGGCAGGAGACCGAACAGCCCAGCACCTACCGCACCCGCACCACGAAGGAAACTGGCCGCCTCCTCCAACTCGGCGAGGAGGAAGCACTGTTCGGCTGTGACCGGCTCCTCGTCGATCCCAGCACCGGGACCCGTGCCATGCACCGGACGCTGATCCCGTTCGAGGTCGCCGAGGCTGTTCCGCTCCTCGGCAAGGAGCCGTGCAAGCCTCCCGCCGCGATCTACCGGCTGCTCACCCAGGCCGGACACGAGCTGTCCTGGACCGAGACGGTACGCGCGCACATGCCGCTGCCCGACCAGCGAACCGCCCTCCAGCTCCCGGACGCGACACCGATCCTGCACGTTGCTCGCGTCGCGCACGATGCCGACGAACGCCCGGTGTTTCTCGAAGAACTCCGCTTCGGCGCGGACCGTGCCGAACTCGCCTACCGGATCACCGCCGACAAGCAGCCCACGCCACGCACCCGCGCCTGAGCGGCGGGGATGATCGGTCGAAATGGCCTTCACTTCCTCAAGGGCGCGCCTGCGGCGCGCCGGGGCGCCCGGCCGCCCCGGCCGGGCGTGCGGCGTGACCGCCGGTCCCGTCCGGACGGCCGGCGCCCCACACCGCAGCACCCCCAAGAAGTCGAGGCGACGACCGGCCGTCGCAGGCCAGGGCCCACGGGGCCGGGGGTCGACGCCCTCCGAGACTTTAGGCAGCCACCATGGGGCGAGCCTCGAAGAACAGGGGGCCCATCGGGCACAACCGCGGGCAGCACCAGTGCCTGCCCGATTCGCCGGGCCAGCGTAGGGCCCCCTGTTCACTCGCCCCATGGCAGCTCCAGCCCAAAGTCTCTCCGGCCGACGACGTGCCCACGCGCACCGCTCACCAGCTGAAAAGCCGTTCACGACGCACCACCGTCACGATCCGGGCAGGTCTCCAGCAGTCGCGCGAGGTGCTCTACCGCACCAGGCCAGCCGGTCAGCCGCACCACCCCGCGGCCGTCCTCGTTCGTCGACGCCACGGCCCGCACGGCGGGCACTTCGAACCCCAAGCCGAGCAGCGCCCGGTTTAACCGATCGGCGGTCTCACGCGCCTCGCGCCACCCGCCGATGTAGTCGACACCGGAGACCCAGAGACCCGAGTCCGCGCCCGGCGCGTCGAGACCGTCACTCAGCCAGCCCTCACCCGAGCCAGTCACCTTGTCCACCTCTGCCCTGATCTAGATAACGGATCGTCAATTTCGTTTGGTCAGGGCCAGAAAGCAGCACGACGGCCCCGGTACCATCAGGCACCGGGGACCGCCGTGTTCCCAGCCGGGCCACCCTTCGCTTTCCAGGGCTGACGGGGTGGCCCGGCCTATATGAGGATCTGAAGCGCGGCCCCTCACTCGGGAGGGGAGCCCCCGGACCTACGAGAGGCCGCGCCCTTTGGCCGGAGTGGTCAGCCTCCAGCCGGTGACCGGGTCGCCGCCCGCTCCCGATCGCGAGGGAGCAGACAAGGGCGGTGGCCCGGTGTCAGTCAGGCCGAGTGCTCGGCCCAGAGTCGGTCGAGATCGAGGCGGCACCACACGGTCTTGCCGCCGCCGTTGAGTCCTGGCGACCACCACACCGCATCGGCCAGGCGCTGAACGATGAACAGCCCGCGCCCCCGATCAGGCAACAGCGCCTCGATGAAGTCACCCGCCAACTCCGGCGAAATGAACTCGCCCGCCGGAAGATCGGGCGGAGTGGAGTCCTCATCCGAGACGCCGATCCCCAGCAGATCGGGATAGGTCATCAGCCACACATCGATACGCCGCGCGGCACCAGGCATCGCAAGGCGGTTGTCAGGGACCGCATGGTGGACGGCGTTGCCGACCAGCTCGGACACGACGAGCCGCGCGTCATCGACCGCGTACGTCAATCCCCAGGTCTGGAGATAGCAGCCGACCATGTCACGCGCTGCCTTCACACAGTCCGGATCCTCAGCATGGAGCGTCAGCGCCCGGAAATGACCGTTGTCCGGATCGTGCACCGAGCGGTGCGGGGCGACCGTCACCGAGGCGTTCGCTGAGTGTTTGCTCTGCTGCACTTCCACCGCGTTCCCTCCGGAGCACTGGCGAGCCTTGTGACCCACCGATCTGTGCCGACCAGTGAACGGCGCCCGAGGTCAAGGCGGGAGCGTTCACAAGGGGGTTCACGTGAACACCGGCAAACCCAAGGGGGGTTCGCGAATGAACCCCCAGGGCGATACTGCTGTGACAGGATGAATACTCGCCGTCATTCTCGGGTTGGCAGGGGAGCATGAGCCGAGAGCCAAACGCGCAGTTGATCGCCGTCATGAGTGAAGCGAAGATCTCGAACAAGGGCCTCGCGAAACGCATGACAGACGAGGCCGGCCGACGAGGCATCGAGCTGGGCACAACGCACGTCGCCGTACAGCGATGGCGCCACGGCTCAAGCATCAGGCCACAGACAGCCGCGATCATGGCAGACGTTCTCTCGGCAAAGCTCGGCCGCCGCATCACACCCGGAGATCTCGGCTTCTTCGGCAGCACCAAGGCGACCACGCCGGAGCCCATTGGCTACCCAAGCACCGTTCCAGACGTCTTATCCATGCTCGACAGACTGGCCCAGGAGCGCGCAGAAGCCCCGGCAGCAGCAGAACTCGTCATCGCGGAAGGCGACCTCAGTTCCGCGGTCCTGTCATGGATGATCGCTCGCCCCGACGGCATCCACGCCCACAAACCCGCTCACCAACGAGTGGGCATGCGCGACGTCCGCGCGATCCGAGATGCCGCCGACATGTTCATGCAACTGGACTTCAAGTACGGCGGAGGCCACGGCCACAAAGCGCTGCGGCACTACTTCCGCCACGAGGTGCTCCCCCTCCTGGACGCGAGCTACAGCCAAAAGGTCGGCACAGCACTGTTCAGCGCAGCCGCCGAGGTCTCCCAGTTGCTGGCGTGGACCGCATACGACACGGGGAACCACCGGCTCGCCCACCGCTACCTGACGTCCACCCTGCGCCTCACGCAAGTCGTCGATGACCGCATGTTCGGCGCCCGCATCCTCGGCAACCTCAGCCACCAAGCCAACTACCTCGGCAGCCACGCACAGGCTATCCAATTGGCCCGCGCCGCCGTCGAGGGCGCCAAGGGCCGAGCCACCCCGCGCGCCATGGCCAACTACTCAGCCATGGAAGCCCGCGCCCTTTCCAACGCAGGCGACGGCACCGCAGCCAGCAGGGCAATGAGAGAGGCAGAGCGCCACTTCGAGCGCGCCCACACAGCAGACGATCCCGCATGGCTGCGCTACTTCGACGAAGCAGAACTCATGGGCGAACTCTGCCACTGCTTCCGGGACCTCAAGATGCGCCGCGAGGCAGTCGAGCAAGCCCAGCGCGCCGTGGACAGCACCGACCCGAAGTACGCACGAACCCTTGGGTTCTGCCGCATGGTCCTTGCGCAGAGTCAGCTACTCAACGGCGAGTTGGAAGCAGCCGTCACCACAGCAAGCCTCGCAGTCGACGGCGGCGACTCCCTCCAGTCCACCCGCTTCCAGCGCTACGTCACCGACTTCCAAGCCGAGGTCAGCACCCACGCCACCAATCCCACTGTGGTCGCCTTCAGTGAGAAGGTGCACGACGCACTCGCCCGCCTGGACGAGGACGACGACTAGTACTCCACTCTGGTTTCGCGATCTTGCGTCAGGTCCCGGCTGGGAACGGGTACGGCCACCGCGTGATCATCGGGGGCTGTGTGGACTCCTGAAGATCGTGCGTTGGCCGCAGGCCATAGCGTAGACCCTGCCCGCTGGCGGGAAATGTTCGACCAGGCCATGGCCCGGATCGCGGGGCGGTTCAAACGAGTTGAACCTCGGACAGCAGCTCGCGCCTACCTGCTCGGGCTGCTGTCGAGTGTCGAGCGGAAGAATTGCTGGCAGCTGGCCGAGCAGGCGGGCTAGACCCGGCCCGGACCGATGCAGCGTCCACGGGGCCATCGTCGACGGGTCGGTTGAGGGGCATTCATCAGCATCGTTCGCCGGCGCGGAGAAGCATCAATCCCCATCACCGCCCCATCGATTCACGCGACGATGGCGGCCGGGAGAGCGCTACTGCGGCGGGGGAAGGTGCCCAGGCTAGACGACGGGGACTGACAGACGAGATTAAGGTCAAGAGCGGGTCCTTGGCCCCAGAGGCGCTGCAACACGGCCTTGTGGTAGATGAAGCGGCCAGTCTCGTCGACCGCGTACAACCAGAGCACGAAGCGGAGCTGCTCGCGCGTTGAAGCGTCAGGCCCGCCGTCCTCGGCCTTCAGGAACTCCGCGCACCACCGGGCGATCTGCCAGCCGAGCGTGCGCTCGGGGAGCTTCCAGATTCTGTCCTGCTCCCGCAGCCATGTGGGGCCGAGGAAGGTCGGTTCGAGGGCGTCGATCTCCTCGTCGGCGAGCTGTGCCGCCAAGGCCCACCTCCACGAACGAACACCCGGAGCTACTCGGGCTGGTGGTGCGTCCTTGTCTGTGAGGGGTAGTCAAGCCCCGCTCACCGCCCTCCCCTCGGGCGGGGCCGCACCTGCGGTCGTTCGACTGGCGCCCTCCGGAAACGGAGAGCACTCAGTTGAGTGGGGTGAAGGTCAATTGGATACTCATATCCAGGTCGATGACGTAGAAGGATGGTGTCGGGTAGTTCTCTACCTTCTGCACGGCTTGCGCGGTGCACTGCGTCTACGTCGCCTTTGGCTTGAAGAGCAAAGGGCCCGAAGGGCAGACCAGAAATGAGAAGGCGCTGGGTTCCGACCTCGTTCGGGGCTCAGCGCCCACTCATCCCCAACTCCTTCTTGTAGTCGGCAATCGCCAGCACGGCCGCGGACTGCTCCTCCGGCTCGGGCTCATTCAACTCGATGCGCACACGACGCCGATCGCCCTCGGCGACGAGGAGTCGCTCGAAGGCCGAGGAGATGGTCTGGAGTCTGCCCCGATCGCTTCCCCGACTTCTTGCAGACGGAGAGGTCTTCGCACAGGGAGTAGGCGAGAGCCCAGTCCGACTGCTGGTAGATGTCGGACTGGCCGGACTCCTTCGGGGAGGCCCACAGGCGCTTCGCGATCGGATGCCAGGGGCGGTCAGCGTTCGGCACCTTCGTGGGCCGGGCGACGCCGCGCGTCACGGACTGAACGTCGCTCCCCTGGCGTTCGCGCGGGCGGGCGAGGTCGGCCTCGCGGTTGGGTACGGGGCCAGGCATGCGCTCAGCTCGCTTGTTACAGAGACGTTGGACGGTTGAGCCACCAGCAATGCTGGTACGTCAGTACAATCGACCCCCGTTGAGTCTCTACCGGAGGTCTAAAGGGTGGATTCCGCACTCGCGTCTATTCGTCGCAAAGACCACATCAGGACCGCAATCATCCGCTGGCTACACCAGTGCACGGAAACGCCCTCTTGGTTGGAAGACTTTCTCCGAATTCAGCCCTCGCCAAGTTATGACGGAGTGCGGATCACCCGTCAAGAGGTACGCGAGGCGGAGCACTATCTGTGGGGTCAAGGTCTCGTCGAGCCTTCATTCACCCCCGACGAGGACGAGGACCCAGATCTCCTCTCTATGCCGCGTCTGACCGCGAGGGGGATCGATTGCGTCGAGATGGGCCTGCGGGTCTCTGAGTTCAACAACCGGGCGCAAGGTGGCGCGGCCACCCACACATACAACGTGCATAACCCGAAGGGGAGCGTCATCGGGGGGAGCCATGGAACCGTACGGCAAACGAACAACTTCGGATTTGACGCAGCCCAAGTTGGACATCTTCTACAGTTGGCAACGCTGATCAGGCAAATGGCGCCCGTCCTGAACCTTCCCGCTGAGGAGGAGGCGGAGCTTCTGGACGGCGTACGCGAATTGGAAACCGCAGCTTCTGACGCCCCCGCAGATCAGGGAGTTCTTCGACGCGCCACTGATCGCGTCATGCTAGCCCTTACTTCCGCTTCTGAAGTGACGGGTGGCCTCTCGCTGCTCATTCAGCAGGGGCATGAAATTGCCAACGCCGTATTCGGCGGCTAACACTAAATGGGTAGATGTCCCGCTGTAACTCTGCTGGGGGTCTAGATGAATTCCGAACGCGCACTCATTCGTCGCAAAGACCACATCCGAACCGCGATCATCCGCTGGCTGTACCAGGACCAAAGCACATTACCGGCCGGGCTAGGATGGTTCCTCGCAACTCAGCCCCCGCCGAGCTACGAGGGAGTACTGATCACTGCTGCAGAGGTGGATGAGGCGCAGGGCTATCTTTGGAATCAAGGACTCGTTGAGCCTAGGTATCCACGAGATATCTATGATGAGGACGTAGATGAAGACGATCTCATGTATCCACGCCTAACGGCAAAAGGGGTTGACTGTGCCGAGATGGGCATGCCGGTCTCTAGGTTCATTAACCCGACGCAAGGCGGCGCTTCCACCACCACATACAACGTGCATAACCCGAAGGGGAGCGTCATCGGGGGGAGCCATGGAACCGTACGGCAAACGAACAACTTCGGATTTGACGCAGCCCAAGTTGGACATCTTCTACAGTTGGCAACGCTGATCAGGCAAATGGCGCCCGTCCTGAACCTTCCCGCTGAGGAGGAGGCGGAGCTTCTGGACGGCGTACGCGAATTGGAAACCGCAGCTTCTGACGCCCCCGCAGATCAGGGAGTTCTTCGACGCGCCACTGATCGCGTCATGCTAGCCCTTACTTCCGCTTCTGAAGTGACGGGTGGCCTCTCGCTGCTCATTCAGCAGGGGCATGAAATTGTCAACGCCGTATTCGGCGGCTAATACTCAAGTTTGGTTTCGCGATCTTGCGTCAGGTCCCGGCTGGGAACGGGTACGGCCACCGCGTGATCATCGGGGGCTGTGTGGACTCCTGAAGATCGTGCGTTGGCCGCAGGCCATAGCGTAGACCCTGCCCGCTGGCGGGAAATGTTCGACCAGGCCATGGCCCGGATCGCGGGGCGGTTCAAACGAGTTGAACCTCGGACAGCAGCTCGCGCCTACCTGCTCGGGCTGCTGTCGAGTGTCGAGCGGAAGAATTGCTGGCAGCTGGCCGAGTAGGCGGGCCAGACCCGGCCCGGACCGATGCAGCGCTTGTTGCGCTACGCCCGTTGGGACGCCGATGCGGTCCGCGACGACCTGCGTGCCTACGCTGCTGACCACCTCGGCGCCGACGGCGGCGTACTGATCGTGGACGAGACCGGCTTTGTGAAGAAGGGCCGCTCCTCGGCCGTGGTGCAGCGGCAGTACACCGGCACCGCGGGACGCATCGAGAACGCCCAGGTCGGCGTGTTCTTGGCCCTGGCCACCAGCCGGCCAACGGCCGCTGTCCTTGCTGGTCACCGCAGGTCAGCGCGGTGACAGTCCTCATTCACCGCCGTCCTGGAAGGCATCCGGGTGCCCCGCACCGGACCGGGCCGTCCCCGTGTCCGGCCGCTGCGAGTGCGGGGCGACAAGACCTCCTCCCGCGCCAACCGGGCCTACCTGCGAAAGCGAGGAATCCGCTGCACGATCCCGGAGCCAGCCGACCAGGCCGCCCACCGCAAACGGCGCGGGAACGCTGGCGGGCGGCCTCCGGCCTTCGACCGCGAGGACTACAAGGCCCGGCACGCGGTCGAGTGCGGGATCAACCGGCAACCGGGCGGTCGCCACCCGGTTCGACAAACTCGCCGTCCGCTTCGAAGCCACCGTCCTGATCGCTGCGATCGGCGAATGGCTGTGACCGGACTGAGCTGTCGGTTCCTCATGCCATGCTGACCGCGACCAGGGTCGACAGCGAGGGGAAGGCAACGATGGGGGCTCAGTACTACGGCGCCGACAGCGAGAGCGGCGACCGCATCGTCGACCCCTCCGAGGACGCGCTGTTCATGCTGATCAGCGACCTCAACGATTCCGACAACACGTTCGTCGTCGTCCAGCCCGACGAGGACGATCCCGTCTGGTTCGCCTCCGTGGCCGTCCTGGACGAAGGCGGCTACGAGATCGTCCGCCGTGACACCACCCGCGATGAGAACGAGGTCACCACGGCGACCAGCATCAACGACATCGCCCGCGACCTCACTATCTGGATGGCCGCCCGCGACTTCCCCGGACGGCCCACCAGCCAGGTCAGCGAGTTCTAAAACACGGCCTAGCAGCTACCAGGGCCGCCAGTCCCGAGGAGCATCGTCGTTACGCAGCCCAGCGATACGCCGGCGATACTCAGCCGCAGTCTGCTCGTCTTCCTGCACGTTCTGCATGAGCCACGTCGTCATGCCGAACTCTTGGATACCCCGCAGCGTCTCGTACCCGTGCCAGTCGTACAGGTCACGCCCGTATGCGGCCACGAAGTCGGCGTACTGCTCGTCGGTCTGCCACCCGAGGCTGTGATGCTCGACTGCCGTCACCATGAGATCCCACTCAGGGTGGTCGTAACAGAAGGCTTCGAAGTCGATCAGGATGACGCGCCCCTGATCATCGACCATGAGGTTCTGCACGTGGGCATCCCCGTGCACCGGCCCCTTCGGGGTCTCGAACTTCAACTCGGCGTACTTGTACTGAAGCTCACGCCAGCGGTTCCTCAGGAAGACCTTGTCATCCCGCGGAATCACGGCTCGGTCCATGCGCAGCTCTTGCTTGTCGAAGGGCGAGAACGACGGAAGCACCACACCGTCCGGCACGGTCAGCGAGTGCAGATCCCGCAAGACGCCACCCAACTCGCCATACGTCGCCTTACGATCGGCCTCGACGATCAGATGCCAAAAGGTCACGGGGTGCCCGTCAGTCAAGAACGGCTGCTCCAGATCCTCGACGATGCGAGCAGCCGGGAACCCTTCCTCCGCCAACCACCGTGACACGGCAACTTCTGTGCGGGCCGTTGGCAACCACTGTTCCCCGCGAGCCACGCGCACGATCACCGGCACGGAGGCCAGCCGAAACAACGCGTTCTCCCCAAGACGAATCAACTCGGCGTCTCTGTCGTCAATGCCGACCGCCCGGCAGGCGGCAGACATCACCTTCGCAGCCCTCGCCGATGTGAACCCATCTTCCGTGCGAGCAGCGTCAACCGCCATGCTCGTACCAGCTCCCCTGGTCGCGCGATCCACCAGCACACGTCTACGGGTGACCAACCCGACGTGTGCCGGACATGACGATGACCGTACCCAGCCGCAGACGATCGAGGCGCAGCATTCAAGGACGCGTCACACGCCCCAGCTGACCGCTAGTGTTCGCCCCCCACTCAGTGGAATGGCAGTTTACTTCTCCCGACTCCGGGCGAATGTCAGGGAGCATCAGCTTGGGAAGCTGCGAGCACTTACAACCAGCTCGGGCGCTGACCTGGGTAAACGATCGAGCCGTGGGCACGTCGGCCCGCGGTTGCCTTCACCATGATTCCCCGCTACTCCCCGCTCGATCTGGTGCACTTGTGGTGCGGGCCGAACCTGCCCGCTGCTCACCGACGGTGGGGGGCCAGCACGGCAAGTAGTCTCTTGGTTCAGGAGAATTACCGCGGCGACGTTCGTTGCTCAAGAATTCGCCAGCCGAGTGTGACGTGAGGGAGAATCGTGCTCCGCCTGATCATGCCAGCGCTAACACCTCTAGATCCGGAGCTTGATCCTCACGGCAGACCTTGCCACGGCTGGGCACCCGGAATGACGGACTCGATGGCGTTTGAGATGAACCGCTACGGCTGGGACGTAAACCTGACCCTCCCATTCAGCCCGTACCCCAACGTGGAGCGGCGCACCTTTGCACTGTTCTGCTCCGACGGTGTTGGGCGCTTCGCTGCCGAGATCTTCGGCACGGAGGACGCTGGAGGACAGCAGGCACTCCAGGGGGCAGTGCTCGATTCGGCACATCCTGTCTCCGATGCCTTCGTTGATGTACGGGCTCCCGTAGTGGCAGGGAGCCCTGTTGGATACTTCACGCCCAAGATCGCGTGTTCCGAGCGCCGCCAGAGTGATGGGGCACCGTGCACCAGGGCTGCTCGCTGGATTGTCGCCGGCTGGGGGCAGGAGGGTGTGGTGTACGTCGCCGCCTGTGGCTACCACGCCGGCGATGCCCTAGATCACGCTACTGTCTTGTCAGTGAGTGACGTTACGGCACTTTGACGCCGCCGCTGGCGCAGTCGCTTCCTCTGGTGCCCGACCGAATCGGGTTTGCCTGACAAGGTTCCGGAGGCCGAGACAGTTGCAGGGGCCAGGCCTGGTCGGAGGCGGCTGATAGCTACTTCGATGATTGTCCGTCCACAAGTGGTCCGCAGGTCTGCACCTGCCCCGCGCGAGCGTTGCTCGGATCGCCGGACAGCAGGGAGCCCGCACAGCCCGGAGGCGCCCCTTCGTGAGAAGGTGTACCATCCGCGACCCCACGACCCAGTCTCGTACACTGGGGGCTCGCAATCGTTGCTACGAATCTGAGAGAAGGAAAGTGGATCGCCTCACTCGCAGCCCGCTTCAAGCTGCAAGCCAGGAGCCGATCCCGACTCTGTTTGACGACGTGCAGGCGCCTGGCGCCACTCGGGGGGGTGCCCTCTCACCTAAGCGGCCGGCAGTGGAGAAAGCGGGCTTGGCGGACGTATTTCCGTATTATGCGGGATTCTCCTTTGAGTGGGCCTGTAACCAACTAATGCGATGGGAAGCCTCAGGCGTAGTCCTGGATCCTTGGAATGGCAGCGGCACTACGACCCTTGCCGCCCAACATCTCGGATTTCAGTCCATTGGAGTGGACCGGAATCCGGTGGCCAACGTGATCGCCCGCCTACGTTCCGATGCAGGTAGATGCACGGGCGACATTAAGAGGCCCCCCAAACCTCGCACGCGCGATACCGAGCGTTTTCGACGAGATCCACTAGCTGCCTGGTTTGACGCTGAAGCGATTGCCCGGATACGCGATTGGCATCGCGTAATTAAGAAGCTTGACGTCGACTTGTATACCATTGGTATGGTCGCTCTCTTCCGTGCGGTTCGATCCCTCACGAAATCTTTTGAAGGTAGCAATCCAACCTGGGTCAAGAGAGCTAAAGAAGAGTCGTCCCTAATTTACCTGGACTACAGCGAGGTGGATCTAGCCGTCGAGCGCGAGATCTACTTTGTTTCCAGCCGTGCAGCGGAGCATCCAAAATACTCCGCGCCGATTACGCTGATTGGTGGGGATTCCTCTGCCCTTCCGATCGCCGACGAGCGCATTGATGTAGTCCTTACGTCGCCTCCCTATCTGACTCGGATTGACTATGCGGTTGCGTACACGAGAGAGCTAGCGATACTCGGCATCGATATCTCCTCGGACAGGAGGCTCCGTTCTGGCCTGATGGGTACTACGCTGATTCGACGGGAAGATTCTCTGGATTTGAGCGCCCTGGGGGGGGCTGGGAAGTCGCTTCTTGAGCGCATCGCGCAGCACGACAGTAAAGCCTCATCGGGCTATTACCTAAAACAAGCCCGGCAGTACCTCGATGATTTGACGGCTGGCTTCGATCAGTTGAATCGCGTCTGTAAGCGCAAAGCGACGGTACACCTTGTGATCCAGGATTCTTTCTACAAGGATGTTCCAGTTCCGCTTGCGGAAATCTGCATTGAAGAGTCGAGGGCGCGTGGATGGGATCTTGAGCTTCAGGAAAGGTTCGAGGTGCGCCGCTCACTGACCGCCCTGAACACTGCGGCAAGAGCTTATAAGAAGGGTGATGTCGAGGAATCGGTCATCACTTTGCGTAGGGGGTAGAGAATGTCAGAAGGAACTCTGTCGCCGGATGATTTGATTCAGGCGGTTGACAGGAAAATTACTGGTATCAGAACCAAAAGTAATGACTTCTCTTTCAATGAGCTGGCAGACATGTATGAGTCTGAAGAGCTCATCATCGACCCCGAGTTCCAACGCATGTTTCGATGGACCGAAGGTGCGCAGTCTCGGTTCATCGAGTCTCTCTTGCTTGAGCTTCCCGTTCCGCCAATCTTTCTGATTGAGCGAGAAGATCGTGTTTATGAGTTGATTGACGGATTGCAGCGTATTTCGTCCTTCCTGCACTTCAGGGGCGAGCTGAAGCTAAAAGGGGAACTGCAAGATCCCTTGGTTCTGTCTGACTGCGATATCGTTCCTGAGCTCAACGGGCACACCTATGCGAACCTTCCGCGGGCGCTGGAGATCAAAATTAAGCGCAGCTATATCCGAGCGGAGATTCTGCGCAAGGAGAGTGATCCGCGTCTGCGGTACTACATGTTCAAGCGGCTCAATACCGGTGGCGAGCAACTTTCAAAGCAGGAAGTCCGGAACGCCACCATTCGCCTGCTTTCCAATAAGTTCAATCAATACATGATTGACTTGGCGCGTAACCTTGACTTTGCGTATTGCGTCGAGACTTTGACTGAGAAGGCGCAGAGGGAGAAGTTCGACCAAGAGCTGGTTCTCCGCTTCTTCGCCTTCAAGAATGTCGGCGCTACGTATAAGCATGACATTGCCGACTTCTTGACGGATTACATGGAGGCCGTGTCGGACCCTTCCGGCCTCGTGCAATTCGACTACGAGCGTGAAGCGAAGACTTTCGAGAAGACCTTTGAGGTTCTCCATAAAGTCGGCGAGGCGTCCGGGTTCGCACAGAAGATCATGGGAACTGTTTCTAAGCGTGGAGAAGCTCGCTGGCAGTTCTCCGTCTATCACTTCGAAGGTATTGCTCTAGGGATTCAGAACGTTCTGGACCGAATTGACCCTGATAACGAAGAGCAAATCGCAGCGTTGGCGAACGTAGTCAGGCAAGGGAAAACTGATCAAGGATTTCTGCAAGCGACGGGAGGTGGTAAAAACGATCGCATCTCGCTCCAGGTCCGCGTCGGCTTCTTTGCTGATCGATTCTCGAAGGCTCTTTCGTGAAAGTCTCAGAGATGCGGGCACAGCTCGAAGAAGACATGGCCTGGCGCCTTGATGAGCTGCGGCACCTGTTTAACCACCTACTTGGTGACGTCTCGCCGGAGGAAGCTTCGGTGTACTCGCTTCGCGCGATCCTCGTGATGCAGTATGCGCATCTCGAAGGATTTACGCGCAATGCCCTATCTCTGTACGTCACCGCTGTAAATGCGCGCAGTCTCCCTGTGAAGCATCTGAAGCCGGAGCTTATGGCGGCCGCCCTCGCTGTCGAATTTGACACTTTGAGGAAAGGGGTTGGAGCCAGTGAGGAAGAGGGCCGGCTGACAAGTCGGGCCCGACATCAAATTTCCTTCGTTAAGAGACTTCAGGAATTGAGCGATGGGCCTGTTTCCATAGCCGCCGAGGTTGCTGTTTCTATGGAGATGAACCTGGGTTCAGACGTCCTGAAACGAGCTTTGGTATCTCTGGGAATTCCGGTCGATCGAGTCGCGAAAGAGCAATACAGTTCGATCGAGTTCGTGAAGCGAGTTCGCAACGACATCGCCCATGGCAGCCGAAAGGAAAAGATCTCGGGAGGGATGTTCTCTGTGCACATGAAGAAGTGTGAAGAGTTCATGAACGGGTTGTCTCGGGTGCTAACTCAAGCCCTCTCGGAAGAGTGGTTCCGGCTCGCGCCTTGATTTGGGGATGAAATCATTGCCCGACGTTTGACAACGGTGGGGAAGCTGACCCGAAGCTGATCTGGTTCTTCCTGCCGGCTTATTCCCAGCCTTGGGCTAGGACAGTATTGCCTGTCTACATGAAGGAGCAGCTGCGCCTTCTGCCGTCTGCGGCCCCACGACGTCGTTCGCAGAACCGTGCTGAGGTGAGGAATTTGACCGCAGTGCACACAGTCGGCGCTACCCTTCCAGAGTCTGCGCGGTCAGGTTGGGCGCTGTGCAAGTCTCCATAGGTCTTTAGCGACTTCCAGGAGGACAAAGTGATGTCCTCGACTACCTTGCCGTTTCCTGTCTGGTTGACTGTGTCACCGACATGTTGTTGTGGTGGTGGCGCGGTGGGCATGGCTTAAGGATAGACAACCCCCAGTTGGTGACCTACCACTGTGGGGCTGAAAATATTGGGCTTAGCGCCACCCCGTTCCCTCACTGATACGGACACCTGGTACTTCTCGCCATGTGCCAGAGCCTTGCCGACCTTGTACTCCTTCCATTGCGGATGGATCTGGGGTGTCTGCCAGGCGGCCATGTTGTACGACGGCATGCCGTTGGGCATGGACGTGCCCGGGTAAACAACCTCCTTGCCCGCGGCGTCCTCCAACCAGATGTAGACGTCCACCAGCGCGGAACCGGACGTTGTACGCCATTCGGCGTTCATGTACAGGTGGTCGTTCTCGATACGGCTGCATGCTTTGACCTGCACGTGGATGACACCTGAATCCCTCCACCCGGTACAACTCGTTGCCGGGTTGGACGGCGGTTCGGAAGCAGACGCGGAGGGTGTGGGATTCGGTGTTGGAGCCGTCGGTTCCTGTTGCACTGGTGCCTTTGTAGGTGACGGACCTGGGGATACAGTGCCGGATGGCTTCGGGGTGGTGCTAGGCGTAGAGGAGGCTGAGACCTGCCGGACCTTTTTATCGCCAACAGGTGTCGCGTTCGCTGCCGTATGCCGTTGCCACAACTCAACGCCCACCAACGCACCAAGTGCCAGGACTGTTACACCTGCCACTGACCAGGCCATGTGTACTTTCAGCGAACCACGTGGCGCGTAGTGATGGTGTTCGTTGATCGTCTGGTCCCGGCTGGCCTGGTACGCCCGTGCCTGGTCCGCTGGAGTCGCTGTGAAGGTCCGACCGCTGGCCGGAACCGTCGGGGAGTCTGGTTTCTCGGTCATCGCTCGTTGATCGTCTGGTTCCTGGCGGACTGGTAGACACGCCCGTGCCCGGACGCTGTCGCGTTGAAGACCGTGGACGTGCCCCGAGGATGGGCTGAGAGCGCGGGTGCGAGGTCCTCGGCCAGCACACGGCGCAGCTCTTCGGCGAGTCCGGGGTGCGTGGTGAGCAGGCGGTGGAAACGCAGGCGCCATTCCTGGATCGAAACCTCGGCCATATCGTTCTCTGGGGTGGCGAGGAGCAGAGCGCGGGTCTCCGTGAGCTCTGCCTCCACAGTGTCGGCACGCTCCGGGTACGCGCGCCGCCAGAGGGTGCCGATCGAGGTCTGGGCTCGCTGCCACAGGTCGGTGGTGAGAGCGGTTACCACTGCGGTTCCCGCAGTTGAGGCGAGGGTTACTAGCTCTGCGTCCATTGCCCCTCCTTCTTGGTCATGTTGTGCTCAACAAGGGGCGCCATCTTAGGGCATCAACGGCCGTGCTCAGGACGTCAGTCGGAAGAAACGGGAGTCATTATTTGACGGCGATGCCTCGCTTGATAAACGCTTCCGAGAGGCTGGCGCAGCGACTTTGGCTGGCAGCTGCTTTGGCGCGGGTGATCACGGCCCCGTGGGCTTCCGGCGCGTGAGGCAGTCTGTGGACCTTCACGCTAAAGCGCAACGTTGGGGCCGTGATCGTCGAGGCTCGCGCCATAAACGCCCCCGTTTCCTACTCCCTGCCGAATAGGTCGCTGCGGGGAGGGGCGCCCTGGGTGACTACCTGTCCTTGGGATCCGGGGTGGGGGCGACACCGGTCGGGCAGGAGCCCTAGTTCGTCTCGAACGGGGTACACAGCTTGACTCCCGTCCCACCGATCCCGCAGTAGCCTCCCGGGTTCTTGTCCAGGTACTGCTGGTGGTACGACTCCGCGACGTAGAAGACGCGGTCCTCGGCCGGGAGGATTTCCGTGGTGATCCTGCTGTGGCCCGAGTACGTCAGGACCTTCTGGTACCTCTCGCGGGACGCCTGCGCGGCGGCTGCCTGGGCCGGGGTGTGGGTGTAGACCGCCGAGCGGTACTGGGTGCCGATGTCGTTGCCCTGGCGGAAGCCCTGCGTCGGGTCGTGGGCCTCCCAGAAGGTCTGGAGGAGCTTCTCGTAGGAGATCAGCGCCGGGTCGTAGACCACCCGGACCGCTTCCGTGTGGCCCGTCAGGCCCGAGCAGACCTCTTCGTAGGTGGGGTGCTCGGTGTGGCCGCCCTGGTAGCCGACGAGGGTCGTCCACACCCCCGCCGGGAGTCGCCAGAACGTGCGCTCGGCGCCCCAGAAGCAGCCCATGCCGAAGTCCGCGATCTCCAGGCCCTCCGGGTACGGGCCGAGCAGCGGGGTGCCGAGGACGGTGTGGAGGTCCGGGACCGTGAAGATCGGCGCCGGGCGGCCCTTCAGTGCCTGCTCGGGGGTGGGCAGGACGGGCGTACGGCCGAACAGCATGGTGGGGGCCCTTCGTTTAGGGGAGGCATGCTGCTCAACGTTCTCGCGACCCCCTCCATTCCGGTCGGGTGCGGGGTACGGCGCCGCCCCGGCCACCGGGTGGCGGCTCGGGGCGGTCGCGGCGAACACCGCCGTGCGGGCGTCGTGGCCGTGGCCGTCAGTGCAGCAGGGTCGCCGGGCTGCCGCCGTTCGCCTCGTAGCCCGCCACGGCCAGCGCCCGGTAGACCGCGAACTCCGCGGCGGGGTCGCGCGACAGCGTCCAGGGCAGGGCGCCGACGTGGCCGTCGATGTGTATCAGCTGGCTCATGGCCTCCGCCCAGCGCTCGGCGCGGACCAGGAAGAAGACCAGCAGATGGCGGACGTGCGCCAGCATCGGGTCGTCGGCACGGGCCGAGTGCACCGCGTGGAGTGCGCCGTGCATCGCCTTGGTCACGACCTCGCTCTGGTAGAAGCCCGCGACGAGGTTGACCTCCGGAAGGTGCTCGAAGACCGCGAAGAGAGGCATCGCCGCCAGCAGCGAGCCCTGCGGGGCACGCGCCGCCGCGGCCTCCGCGAACTGGTACGCCAGCTCCCTGGAACCGTGCCACTTCTCGCACCAGTAGTGCAGGGCGGCCAGGTGAGCGCCCATGTGGTTCGGGGCGCGGTCCAGGATCTTCAGCCAGAGCTGCTCGAACTCCGCGCGCGGATAGGCCAGGCCCCGGGCCACGGAGAGCTCGATGATGTACGGGACCGGGTCGCCGGGGGCGAGCAGCGCGGCCTCGCCGCACGCCGCCTTCGCCTCCTCCATGATGATCCGGAACTCGTCCGTGCCGGGCGTCGCCGTCCGCCACGCCTGCTGCACCAGGAACTCGGCGTGCACCGCGGCGCCGCCCGCGTCCTTGGGCGCCTCGGCCCGCCACACCCGCAGCCACTGCCCGCCCGGCGTGTCGCTCACACCGCCCGGCCGCTGCTGGAGCTCCAGCGACGCGGCGCCGGCGAAAGCCTGCACGCGCTGCCAGCGCACCTCGCCCGGCGCCTCCGTGCCCGCGAGGAGCTGGGCGGCGGCCCGGTGGTCCTGAGTGCGCTGGACCAGGTCCAGGACGTCGACCAGGTCCTGGTCGGGACCGGGCATGCGGACGTCCAGCTCCTCCTGACGCACGAATCCGTAGTTCGCGGGATCCGCGGCGTCCGGATGTCCTGGCCCGACCAGCTCGATACCCCTGCGCCTGCGCATCACCATCGGGCCCAGCACGAAGCCGATCATGAGCAGGGCCAGCAGGACCCACAGAATCTCCATGCCTCAAGCGAACCAGACGCCGACGACAATTGGCCAACCCGTACCGCGGACCTGTGGAAAACCCGGGTCCGCCGGGCGGAGGACCGTTCCCCGCGCTGCCCCGCCGCCGCGCGGCCGCATCGGCTCGTCGGCGCACTAGGCTCGGGTCCCATGAGCGACAGGCACATCAGTCAGCACTTCGAGACGCTCGCCATCCACGCGGGCAACACGGCCGACCCCCTCACCGGTGCGGTCGTACCGCCGATCTACCAGGTGTCCACCTACAAGCAGGACGGGGTGGGCGGTCTGCGCGGCGGCTACGAGTACAGCCGCAGCGCCAATCCGACCAGGACGGCGCTGGAGGAGAACCTCGCCGCCCTGGAGGGGGGCCGCCGGGGACTCGCGTTCGCGTCCGGACTGGCGGCGGAGGACTGCCTGCTGCGCACGCTGCTCGGCCCCGGTGACCACGTGGTCATCCCCGACGACGCGTACGGCGGCACGTTCCGGCTGTTCGCGAAGGTCGTCGCCCGCTGGGGCGTGGAATGGTCGGTCGCCGACACGAGCGACCCGTCGGCCGTCCGGGCCGCCATGACGCCGCGGACGAAGGTCGTCTGGGTGGAGACCCCCTCCAACCCGCTGCTCGGCATCACCGACATCGCCGCCGTCGCCCAGATCGCCCGGGACGCCGGTGCCCGGCTCGTCGTCGACAACACCTTCGCCACGCCCTACCTCCAGCAGCCGCTGTCGCTCGGCGCGGACGTCGTGGTGCACTCCCTGACCAAGTACATGGGGGGTCACTCGGACGTCGTCGGCGGTGCGCTGGTGGTGTCCGACGAGACCCTGGGCGAGGAGCTGGCCTTCCACCAGAACGCGATGGGCGCGGTCGCCGGTCCCTTCGACTCCTGGCTGGTGCTGCGCGGCGCGAAGACGCTCCCCGTGCGGATGGACCGGCACAGCGAGAACGCCGTCAGGGTCGCCGAAATGCTCACCCGGCACGCGCGCGTGACGAAGGTGCTCTACCCGGGTCTGCCCGACCACCCCGGTCACGAGATCGCCGCCAAGCAGATGCGGTCCTTCGGCGGCATGGTCTCCTTCCGGGTCGAGGGCGGCGAGCGGGCGGCCGTCGAGGTCTGCAACCGGGCCAAGGTGTTCACCCTCGGTGAGTCCCTCGGTGGCGTGGAGTCGCTGATCGAGCACCCGGGACGTATGACGCACGCCTCGGTGGCCGGTTCGGCCCTGGAGGTCCCCGCCGACCTCGTCCGCCTGTCCGTCGGCATCGAGAACGTCGACGACCTGCTGGAAGACCTCAAGCAGGCGCTGGGCTAGAAGCGGTTCACCAGCCCGTCAGCGGTGGGGTCGTCTGCGACGGCGGCTCCACCCAGGGCCGGACCGTCAGTGCCCAGACCGTGAACGCCACGGTCGCGGCGAACAGCAGCAGCCACGCCAGACGCAGTACGAGGACCCGGCGCCGCAGCAGGCGGTTGCCGCGGCGTACGGCGTCGGCGCACAGGTCGGGTGGCACCCGGGGCGTGCCCTGTTCCATGATGTGCCGCGCCGCGGCCTCCCGGTCCAGCCGGCTCATCGTCCACCCCCGGTCATGACGCGGCCGCCTTCGCGCCCGCCGCCGCGTTCGCGCCCGTCATCGCCGGGGCCGGGCCGCGGGGAGGGTGCAGGAGGGTCGCGGTCGCCCGGTCGCACAGCATGCGGACGCGTTCCACGGGCAGTCCGAGCAGGGCGGCCGTCTGCTCCTCGGCGACCCCTTCGTACAACCTGAGGACGAGGACCAGGCGCTCCTGCGGTGTCAGGTCGGCCAAGGTGCCGACGACCGGTGGGCGGGCCCTGCCGAAAGCGGCGTAGCGCAGCCGGGCCCGGTGCGCGTAGTGGTGCCAGGCGCCGTGCGCGAAGCGGAGCGCGAGGTAGTGGCGGGTGCGGACGTACGGGTCCTCGCCGCGCAGCCGGTCCCAGCAGGCGTAGGTGTGGGCGAGGGCCAGGGTCAGCAGGCGCCGCGCGCGCGGGTTGGCGTTCGGGGCCTCGGCCGTGAGCAGCGTGGCGGTGTGCAGCAGCCGCCCGGCCGCGCCGGCGACGAACGCCTCGAACTCCCGGTCCCGGCGGGCACCTTGGGACGCTTGCCGTTCTCGCACCGCGCCTCCCGCCTGAGGCCGACCTGACGACACCGGTCCCGGCGGCTCACCCGGCCCGCCGGAGGCGAACCCGCGTACGACCGCGGGACCCGGTCTCATATGAGGCCAGAGGTGGGCCGTCGGTCAAGAGCCGCGCACAGCGGGGCACGTGGGGGAGGCGCCGTGCGGACCGCGCTCGCCACGGCGGTCCCGGGACGCGACAGGTCCGGGCGGTCCGGGCAGGACATGGTCTCCGCGTGCACGCGCGCGTGTGCACGCGGCGCGCCCGCCCGTCACGCGAGGCGGGCGCCGTACCGCGGGCGGGTCAGGAGGCGGAGGTCGGCTCCACGCCCTGCACCGCCTGCGGGGCCGCACGGGTGGAGAGCGCCACGTTGAAACGGGTGAGCAGGGCGCAGAACGCCTCGCGCTCGTCCGGCGTCCAGTCCTGGGTCAGCTCGGCCATCAACTGACGCCGGGACGAGCGGACCTCCTCCAGCCGCGACAGGCCGCGCGGGGAGAGCTGGAGCACCACCGCACGCCCGTCCTCGGGGTGCGAGGTCCGCTTGACCAGGCCCGTGTCGACGAGCGGAGCCACCTGCCGGGTGACCGTCGACGAGTCGATGCCCATGCTCGCGGCGAGTGCCTTGACGCCCATGGGCCCCTCCTTGTCGAGCCGGTTGAGCAGCAGGTACGCGGCGCGGTCCATGGAGTTGCGCACCTGTCCGACACCGCCGAGCCGGGTCTGTTCGGCACGTCGGGCGAACAGCGCCACCTCGTGCTGGAGCGCGTCGAGAAGACCGGTGTCACCGACGGTCGTCATGTCCATCGACATTTCAGGTGTTGTGGGCATGGCCGGGGGCTCACTTCATGCTGGGTGCTGGGTTGGGGGACAGGGTACGCGGATGGGGGGCAGGCCGTACCGGCGCTGCGCAATCCGGTCTCGGAGGTTGGTCACAGCGGGTTTCGCCGCCTGTGAACTGCGAGACTCGAGTCATGAACTACCGCGAGGCCGTCCCCCCGCCCCCGGTCACCCTCGACGACGTACGCGGCGCGCAGAAGATGCTCTCGGGCGTTGCACGTGTCACCGCGATGGAGAGCAGCAGGTATCTGAGCCGGCTGGTCGGCGCACCGGTCCATCTCAAGTGCGAGAACCTCCAGCGGACCGGCTCCTTCAAGCTGCGCGGGGCCTACGTCCGGATCGCCGGCCTGCTGCCCGAGCAGCGCGCGGCCGGCGTGGTCGCGGCGAGCGCGGGCAATCACGCGCAGGGCGTCGCCCTCGCCTCCGCTCTGCTCGGTGTGCGCGCCACGGTGTTCATGCCGAACGGCGCCCCGCTGCCGAAGATAAGCGCGACCCGCGAGTACGGCGCCGACGTACGTCTGCACGGACAGGTGGTCGACGAGACCCTGGCCGCCGCGCAGGAGTACGCCGCCGAGACGGGCGCGGTGTTCATCCATCCCTTCGACCACCCGGACGTCATCGCGGGCCAGGGCACGGTCGGCCTGGAGATCCTGGAGCAGTGCCCGGAGGTGCGCACCGTCGTCGTGGGGGTCGGCGGCGGCGGGCTGGCGGCCGGTATCGCCGTCGCGGTGAAGGCGCTGCGGCCCGAGGTGCGGATCGTCGGCGTCCAGGCGGCGGGTTCGGCGGCGTACCCGCCCTCGCTGGCGGCGGGGCGGCCGGTGTCGGTGGAGAACCCGGCGACGATGGCCGACGGCATCAGGGTCGGGCGGCCCGGTGACGTGCCGTTCGCGATCATCGAGGATCTGGTGGACGAGGTCCGTACGGTCACCGAGGACCAGCTGTCCGCGGCGCTGCTGCTGTGCCTGGAGCGGGCCAAACTGGTCGTCGAGCCGGCCGGGGCGAGCCCGGTGGCGGCGCTGCTCGGCGACCCGGGGGCGTTCGAGGGGCCGGTCGTGGCGGTGCTGTCCGGCGGCAACGTCGACCCGGTGCTGATGCAGCGGGTGCTGCGGCACGGTATGGCGGCGCAGGGCCGCTACCTGGCCGTACGGCTGCGGCTGACGGACCGGCCGGGTGCGCTCGCGACGCTCCTCGGGGTGTTGTCAGTGGCTGACGCTAACGTGCTCGATGTGAGCCATGTACGGACCGACCCACGGCTCGGGCTCACGGAGGCGGAGGTAGAGCTGCACCTGGAGACGATGGGCCCGGCCCACTGCGCCGAGGTCGGCGACGCCCTGCGGAAGGCCGGGTACACCGTCATCGACTGAGGCGCCGGGCGCCGTGGGACCGATGAAGGCCGAGGTCAGGCCAAGATCACGGACGCTTCGTCGTTCAAGGGGGAAAACTCGATTGTGAGACGCGATACATCGCGTTATGGTGTCGCGCGTTGCAACTCCTGCCTGTGCGCAGAACCTGCCATCCCCATCCCCATCCCCATCCCTTCGGTCCACCGGTACAGAACCTGCTACCGCACCGAACCCGCAAGCGCTTTTCGAAGCATCACCATGACGTGGAGACTCATATGCCAGGCGCCATCTATGCCGAAGGCCTGGTCAAGACCTTCGGCGACGTAAGGGCTCTGGACGGCGTCGACCTCGATGTCCCCGAGGGCACGGTCCTCGGCCTGCTCGGGCCCAACGGCGCGGGCAAGACGACGACCGTCCGCTGCCTGACCACCTTGTTGCGCCCCGACAGCGGCCGGGCCGTGGTCGCGGGCATCGACGTGCTCGCCCACCCCGACCGGGTCCGGCGTTCCATCGGCCTGTCCGGCCAGTTCGCCGCCGTCGACGAATACCTGACCGGCCGGGAGAACCTCCAGATGGTCGGCCAGCTCTACCAGATGAGCGCGAAGGCCGCGAAGGTCCGGGCCGGTGAGCTGCTGGACCAGTTCAATCTCGCGGACGCCGCCGACCGGCCCGCCAAGACCTACTCCGGCGGTATGCGCCGGCGGCTCGACCTGGCGGCCGCCCTGGTGGTGTCGCCGCCCGTGATGTTCATGGACGAGCCGACCACCGGCCTCGACCCGCGCAACCGCCAGCAGCTGTGGGAGGTCATCAAGCAGCTGGTCTCCGGCGGTACGACCCTGCTGCTGACCACGCAGTATCTGGAGGAGGCCGACCACCTCGCGCACGACATCGCGGTGGTCGACCAGGGCCGGGTCATCGCCCGCGGCACCTCCGACCAGCTCAAGGCCCGCACGGGCGGCGAGCGCGTCGAGGTCGTGGTGCACGAGCGTGAGCACATGGCGACGGCCGCCGAGGTGCTCCGCGGCTTCGGCAAGGGCGACACCACCGTCGAGGAGCACACCCGCAAGCTCACGGTGCCCGTCACCGGCGGCGCCAAGCTGCTCGCCGAGGTGATCCGCGAGCTGGACACCCGCGGCATCGAGATCGACGACATCGGTCTGCGCCGGCCGACCCTCGACGATGTGTTCCTGTCCCTCACCGGCCATCTGGCGGAGACCAAGGACGGCGAGGACGGCGAGCCGGAAGAGGGCGGCACGGCCGCCGACGCCAAGGGCCGCAAGCGCAAGAAGGAGAACGCCAAGTGAGTGCCGTGACCGATTCCCTGGTCATCACCCGCCGGAACCTGATCCGCATGAGCCGGATTCCGGAGATGATCATCTTCGGGCTGGTCCAGCCGATCATGTTCGTGGTGCTGTTCACCTATGTGTTCGGCGGCTCGATCCAGGTCGGCTCGTCCACCTCCACCCAGGCCTACCGCGAGTTCCTGATGGCGGGCATCTTCGCCCAGACCGTCACGTTCGCCACGGCGGGCGCGGGCGCGGGCATCGCCGACGACATGCACAAGGGCCTCATCGACCGCTTCCGCTCGCTGCCCATGGCGCGCGGCGCGGTGCTGACGGGGCGGACCCTCGCCGACTCGGTGCAGACGGCCCTGACGCTGGTCGTCCTCGCCGTGGTCGCCGTGCTGGTCGGCTGGCGAACGCACGAGAACTTCGGCAAGGTGCTCGCCGGATTCGGCCTGCTCCTGCTCCTCGGATACGCGTTCTCGTGGATCGGGGCGCTCATCGGCCTGGTCGTGCGCACTCCTGAGGCGGCGACCTCGGGCGGTCTGATCTGGCTGTTCCCGCTGACGTTCATCTCGAACGCGTTCGTGGACGCGAACCAGATGCCGTCCTTCCTGCGCCACATCGCGGAGTGGAACCCGTTCAGCGCCACCGTGCAGGCGTGCCGTGAGCTGTTCGGCAACCTTCCGCCGGGCTTCCAGACGTCCGACGCCTGGCCCATGCAGCACCCGGTCTGGGCGTCACTGATCTGGTCGGTCGTCATCATCCTGATCTTCCGGACCCTCGCGGTGCGCAAGTACCGCTCGGCAGCGGCCTGACCCACGGCCGCTTGCGAGCGGCCCGGAGCATGACGAAGCCCCCGGCGTCACTGGGACGCCGGGGGCTTTCGGCTGTCTGGTACGGGTGGTCCCGAGCGGTGGGCGCGGGTCCGGCTCAGCCGCTGTAGGGGTCGGCCTTCAGGATGCGCACGGAGGCCTTCCTGCCGTTCGGCAGCTCGTACTCCGCGTCCTCGCCGACCTTGTGGCCGATCACGCCGGACCCGAGCGGGGACTGCGGGGAGTACGTCTCGATGTCGGCGCTCGCGTACTCGCGCGAGGCGAGCAGGAACGTCAGCGTGTCGTCCTCGTCACCGTCGAACGCGATCGTCACGACCATGCCGGGCGCCACGGCGCCGTCCGTCGAGGCCGGAGCCTCTCCGACCTTGGCGTTCTCCAGGAGCTGGGTCAGCTGGCGCACACGGAGCTCTTGCTTGCCCTGCTCCTCCTTGGCCGCGTGGTACCCGCCGTTCTCGCGCAGGTCGCCCTCCTCGCGCGCAGCCGCGATCTTGGCGGCGATCTCCGTGCGCGCAGGACCAGTAAGGTGCTCAAGCTCGACCTTGAGCTTGTTGTACGCCTCCTGGGTCAGCCAGGTGACGTTCTCGCTGGTCTGGGTCACAGGTGCTCCTCGTCGGTACTGGGAATACAAAGCATCGCCCTACCCAGAAGAATGTTCCTTCACGAGTGGGCGAAACCACGAGCCTAACAATTCAGCGGCGGAAGGGGGAGGACATAAGTCACCAAAATGACGTCAACGCAGGTCAGTCGCCGGGTAATGCGCGTGACCTCAGTCGGCGTGGCAGTCCAGGAGCTCGGCCGTGGTGGCCGGTTCCGTCGTGCGGAGCGTGACGGTCCGTGTGACGCGGGTGGCGTCCCCGTCGAAGCGGAAGTCGGCGCGGCCCACCTCGGCGCCGTTCTCGCCCTGTGAGCGCACGGTGCAGTAGCCGGAGGCGCCGGCGTCCTTCTCGACGGCGAGCTCGACCTTCACCGCGTCGTCGGCGAGATCAAAACTGATCACCTCGGCGCTGATCTTGTTCTGGCCGACGTAGTGGTACCCGAAGTACCCGATCACGCCGAGAAGCAGCACACCGAGCGCGGCACCGACGACCTTCAGGGTGCGGTCGGCGCGCTCGTCCGAGGAACGGCCGTACCGGCCCGCGGGCGGCCGCGCGCTCACCGTACTCATGATCGTCCTCTCGGCAGGGGCGGGACATCGGTCCCGGACGGGGCTCCGGGACGGGGTCCCGGAATTATTCGCCCCCCGATTCGGTCACTATAGAAGCCGCCGTTCGCACCCGGTCACCCCGGGCGCCGACCAAACGAGGATTGAGTCTTGACTGACCAGCTGCGACTGATGGCCGTGCACGCCCACCCCGACGACGAGTCGAGCAAGGGCGCGGCCACCATGGCGAAGTACGTGTCCGAGGGGGTGGACGTGCTGGTGGTGACCTGCACGGGCGGAGAGCGCGGTTCCATCCTCAATCCGAAGCTTCAGGGCGACAAGTACATCGAGGAGCACATTCACGAGGTACGCAAGAGGGAGATGGACGAGGCGCGCGAGATCCTCGGCGTCGAGCAGGACTGGCTCGGCTTCGTCGACTCCGGTCTGCCCGAGGGTGATCCCCTGCCGCCGCTGCCGGAGGGCTGCTTCGCCCTGGAGGACATCGACAAGGCGGCCGGCGAGCTGGTGAAGCGGATCCGCTCCTTCCGTCCGCAGGTGATCACCACCTACGACGAGAACGGCGGCTACCCGCACCCCGACCACATCATGACCCACAAGATCACGATGGTGGCGTTCGAGGGTGCCGCGGACACCGAGAAGTACCCGGAGAGCGAGTTCGGCGACGCCCACCAGCCGCTGAAGCTGTACTACAACCAGGGCTTCAACCGCCCCCGCACCGAGGCGCTGCACAAGGCGCTGGTCGACCGGGGCATGGAGTCCCCCTACGGGGACTGGCTCAAGCGATGGGACGAATCGGGCCACAAGGACCGCACGCTGACCACGCACGTTCCGTGCGCGGACTTCTTCGAGATCCGTGACAAGGCCCTCATCGCGCACGCCACCCAGATCGACCCCGACGGCGGCTGGTTCCGGGTGCCGATGGAACTCCAGAAGGAGGTCTGGCCGACGGAGGAGTACGAGCTCGCGAAGTCGCTCGTGGACACCTCCCTCCCCGAGGACGACCTCTTCGCGGGCATCCGCGACAATGCCTGACATGAGCGCAAGCGTGAGCCTGGCAATGACCCACCTCGTCCCCCTGGCCAAGGAGCTGGACGAGGACAAGGTGACCCCCGGTGTCCTCGGTTTCGTCGTCTTCGCGGTGATGGCCCTGGCCGTCTGGGGCCTGATGAAGTCGATGAACCGCCACATGGGACGGGTCGACTTCAAGGAGTCCCCGGACCCGAAGGCGGGATCCGAGGACTCCCCGGCCGGGCTCGAGGCCCGGCGCGGCTGAGGGCGACGCCCGGAGTGCTCCCGGCGCGGCGGGTCACCGCCGTGCCGGTACCGCCACCCCCATCACCTCCCGGGCGTGCCGGCTCGGCACCATGCCCAGGCGCCACGCCTGCCAGCCGGACTCCAGGCTGACCCCGCGCTCCAGCAGCAGCTGGTACGCCTCCACGTAGTCGTCCAGCTTCTCGTCGCGTGCCGGATGGCCGGCCCGGCCCAGCTGCGCCAGCTCCTCCTGCGCCACCGCCGTGCCGACCTCGACACCGCCGGGCGCCGCGTACGGCAGCAGGGTGCAGCGCAGGAAGCGCGCCCAGTCCTCGCCGCGCCGGTCGCCGTACGAGGCGAACAGCCCGACGGCCTCGTCGCACAGGGTCAGCGCCTGGGCCGTGCGCGCGTTGCCCGCGTCGACGACCGCGAGTTCCAGACAGGTCCAGGCCTCGCCGTGCGCGACGCCGATGCGCTGGAAGTCGGCGCGGGCGTCCACGAGGAGCTGGCGGGCGAAACCGGAGTTGCGCAGCGAGCCGGTCTGGGCGGCGCGCTGGTCCCGGGTGGCGCGGGCCGAGTGGTGCCGGGCGCAGGCCAGGCCGTACACGTCCCGCATACGGGAGAACATCGTGCGTGAGCGCTCCAGCTCGCGGACCGCCTGGTCGAGGTGGCCGGTCTCCTCCAGGGCCTGGCCCAGGTAGTACAGCGTCCACGCCTCGCCGCGGGCGTCCTCGTTGTCGCGGTGCCGGGCCGCCGCGCCGCGCAGTTCCTCCACCGCCTGCGCCCCCTCGCCCGCGACCAGTCCGGCCCGCGCCAGCTGGGTCAGCGCCCAGGCCTCGCCGCGGGCGTCGCGGGTGCGGCCGTAGCGGTCGAGGGCGGCGCGCAGCTCGCCCTCGGCGTGCTCCACGTCGCCGAGGCGCAGATACAGCTGGCCGAGCTGGAAGTGGGCCCAGGCCTCACCGTGCAGGGACTCGCCCGCCCGGTGCAGCTCCAGGGAGCGGTGCAGCAGGTCGAGGGCCTCGGCGAGATGCGCGCGGTCGCGCTCGACTGCGGCCAGCGCGTGCATCGTCCAGGCCCGGTCGGTGGCCAGCGCGGGCGCAGCCTGCATGTCGAGCGCCTCGCGCAGCCGTGCCGCCGCCTCGCCGAGGTTGCCCTGGTGGTGCAGCGTGATGCCGAGGGAGCACAGGGCACGGGCCGCGCCCGCGTCGTGCTGCGCCTCCCGGTACAGGTCGACGACCGAGGAGAGCGTCGTACGGGCCTTGTCCAGCTCGCCCAGCTGCCGGGCCGCGATGCCGGTGCGCCACTGCACCGAGCGGATCAGCAGCCCCTCGTCCACGGCCTGGGCGAGTTCGCTGATCTCGCCCAGCCGGTACAGGTCGCCGCGCAGCAGGCAGTAGTCGCACAGCGCGCCCAGCAGGTTCAGCACCGCCCCCTGGTCGACGCCCTCCGCGTGCCGCAGCGTGGCGGTGATGAAGCTGGACTCGTCGTCCAGCCAGCGCAGCGCGTCGTCGAGGGAGGAGAAGCCGTGCGGGCCGAAGCGGTCGGAGCGGGTCGACATGTTGCCGTCGACCAGCCGCAGCACCGAGTCGGCCAGCTCGGCGTAGTTCACGATCAGCCGCTCCTGCGCGGCGGTCCGCTCGGCGGGCTCCTCCTCGTCGAGCAGACGGGCGTGCGCGAACGCCCGGACGAGGTCGTGCAGCCGGTAGCGGCTGCCCCGCACCCGGTCGATCAGTCCGGCCCGGCAGAGCACGACCAGATGCCGGGTCGCCTCCGCATCGTTCGTGGCCAGCAGTGCCGCCGCCGCCGCGGTGCCCAGCGAGGCGCGCCCGGCCAGCGCGAGCCGGCGCAGCAGCCGCCGCGCCGGGTCGGCCTGGTCGGTGTAGCGCAGCCACAGGGCCCGCTCCACCGGTTCCACCGGGCCGTAGGCGCCCAGGTCCGCGGCGAGCTGCCGGGGCGAGCGCGGGCCCAGCGACGAGCCGGCGACACGCAGCGCCAGCGGCAGCCCTCCGCACAACTGCCGGATCCGCTCGCCGGATTCGGCGTCGTAGGGCCCCGAGGTGTTCTGCGCCGTGGCGCCGAGCAGTTCCTCCGCGCCCGCCGTGTCCAGCGCGTCGACTGGCAGCTGGTGCAGCCACGCCGTCTCGTCGTCGGGCAGGTCCAGCGGTTCCCGCGCGGTGACCAGGACGAGGCTGTCGGACCGCTCGGGGATCAGGGTGCGGACCTGCTCGGGGTCGCAGGCGTCGTCGAGGACGACCACGACGGGCACCCCGGTCAGATGCTGGTGGTACAGCTCGCTCAGCCGCTTGACCTGCTGTTCGGCCGAGGAACGCTCCCGGAACAGCAGCTGCTCGCGCGGCGCGCCCAGCCGGTTCAGCAGATGCAGCAGCGCCTCACGGGTGGACAGCGGCTGCTCCTCCGGGCTGCCGCCGCGCAGATCGACCACGCACGCCCCGCGGAACTGGTCCCGTATGTCGTGGGCGGCCCGCACCGCGAGCGTCGTACGGCCGCTGCCGGGGGCCCCGTGCAGCACGACCACCGTCGGCCGGGTCCGGGTGCTCGCGCGGGCCGCCTGCACCCACTGCCGGATCCGTGCCAGCTCCCGCCGCCGCCCCGCGAACGGCCCCACGGGCTCCGGCAGTTGGCCGAAGGACTGGGCCAGCACACTGCGTCCGCGTGCCGCCCCGCTCTTGTCGGCCCCCTTCAGCCGGGGCCCGGTCTTCGTCGCGCCGGTGGACGAGGCCAGCATCCGCTGCTGGTCCAGGAACGGCCGGATCCCGCGCACGTCCAGTGCCGTCAGCCACTGGAGCCGCAGCTGTTCCGGCCCGCCCGGCTGCCCCGCGGCACCGGCCCGGTGGTGGGCGGCCGGCAGATGCGAGCCGGCGACCTTCACGACGGTCGTCGCCGCGCCCACCACGCCGACGGCCACGCCCGCGCCCAGCGCGGTGCCCGCGCCCGTGCCGAGCGCCAGGTCGGCCGCCGCCGCCGCGACCGCGGCCACACCGGCCACCAGCAGCGGGGTTCCGGCGCCCTCGCGCGCGTACCGCTGCCCGAAGGTCAGGCGGCCGGCCTCCGTCTCGTCCAGCGCGCGCGTGTAGGCCGCGTACTCCTCCGCGGCCGACCCCGCCATCGTGTCCAGCGCGCCGCGCGCCCGCGCCATGAGCACCTTGCCGTCGACCCGGCCGCCCGACCGCCGTACCTCTTCCTCCACCGCGCGTACCAACAGCCGCTCGGCCGCCGCCCGATGACTGTCACGCATGTCCCGTCCCCCTCCGGCGACAACTGCTTTGCCTACGAGTGTCCTTCCGTACGGCCGCGATGGCGAGAGGGCGGACGATCACCGGCCGGTCGTTCCGGCGGGCTCCGGCCGTGTCGGGCAGGATGGAGGCATGCCGAACCGACTCGCCCACGAGACCTCCCCCTACCTGCTCCAGCACGCCGACAACCCCGTCGACTGGTGGCCCTGGTCGGACGAGGCGTTCGCGCAGGCGCGCGGGAGCGACAAGCCCGTCCTGCTCAGCGTCGGGTACTCCAGCTGCCACTGGTGCCATGTGATGGCGCATGAGTCCTTCGAGGACGACGCGACCGCCGAGTTCCTGAACGAGCACTTCGTCAGCGTCAAGGTCGACCGCGAGGAGCGCCCCGACGTGGACGCCGTCTACATGGAGGCGGTGCAGGCCGCCACCGGGCAGGGCGGCTGGCCCATGACGGTGTTCCTCACCCCGGACGCGGAGCCGTTCTACTTCGGTACGTACTTCCCGCCGGCGCCCCGGCACGGCATGCCCTCCTTCCGGCAGGTGCTGGAGGGCGTGAGCACCGCGTGGCGCGAGCGGCGGGAGGAGGTCACCGATGTCGCCGGGAAGATCGTCCGGGACCTCGCCGGACGCGAGGTCGGCTTCGGCGGGACCGAGGCACCGGGCGAGGAGGAGCTCGCGCAGGCCCTGCTCGGGCTGACCCGGGAGTACGACCCGCAGCGCGGCGGGTTCGGCGGCGCGCCGAAGTTCCCGCCGTCCATGGTGATCGAGTTCCTGCTGCGCCACCACGCGCGCACCGGCTCCGAGGGCGCCCTGCAGATGGCGCGGGACACCTGCGAGCGGATGGCCCGCGGCGGCATCTACGACCAGCTCGGCGGCGGCTTCTCCCGCTACTCCGTCGACCGGGACTGGATCGTTCCGCACTTCGAGAAGATGCTGTACGACAACGCCCTGCTGTGCCGCGTCTACGCGCACCTGTGGCGGGCCACCGGTTCCGGGCTCGCCCGGCGCGTCGCCCTGGAGACCGCCGAGTTCATGGTGCGGGAACTGCGCACCGAGCAGGGCGGTTTCGCCTCGGCGCTGGACGCCGACAGCGACGACGGCACCGGCCGCCACGTGGAGGGCGCGTACTACGTCTGGACCCCGCAGCAGCTCCGCGACGTCCTCGGCGACGACGCCGGGCTCGCCGCCCGCTGCTTCGGCGTGACCGAGGAGGGCACCTTCGAACAGGGCGCCTCCGTTCTCCGACTGCCGCAGCAGGACGAGGTGTTCGACGCCGAGAAGGTCGCCTCCGTCAAGCGGCGGCTGAGGGCCGCGCGGGCCGAGCGGCCCGCGCCCGGCCGGGACGACAAGGTCGTCGCCGCCTGGAACGGCCTCGCGATCGCCGCGCTCGCCGAGACCGGCGCCTACTTCGACCGCCCCGACCTGGTGGACGCCGCCCTCGCCGCCGCCGACCTCCTCGTCCGCGTCCACCTCGACGACAGCGCCCGCCTCGCCCGCACCAGCAAGGACGGCCGGGTCGGAGCCAACGCGGGCGTTCTGGAGGACTACGCCGACGTCGCCGAGGGGTTCCTGGCGCTGTCCTCGGTCACCGGGGAGGGCGTCTGGCTGGAGTTCGCCGGGCTGCTGCTCGACCACGTCCTGGTCGGCTTCGTCGACGAGGAGTCGGGCGGGCTGTACGACACCGCCGCCGACGCCGAGCGGCTGATCCGCCGTCCGCAGGACCCCACCGACAACGCCGCCCCGTCCGGCTGGACGGCGGCCGCGGGCGCCCTGCTGGCCTATGCCGCGCAGACCGGCGCGGAACCCCACCGGACCGCAGCCGAGCGGGCGTTGGGCGTGGTGAAGGCGCTGGGCCCGCGGGTCCCCCGGTTCATCGGGTGGGGGCTCGCCGTCGCCGAGGCGCGGCTCGACGGACCGCGCGAGGTCGCGGTGGTGGGCCCGGCGCTCGACGACCCGGCGACGAAGGTCCTGCACCGCACCGCGCTGCTGGGCACCGCGCCCGGCGCGGTGGTCGCCTACGGCGTCCCGGGCAGCGACGAGTTCCCGCTGCTCGCCGACCGTCCGCTCGTCGGCGGCGCACCGTCCGCGTACGTCTGCCGCAACTTCACCTGCGACGCGCCGACGACCGACCCGGAGCGGCTGCGCGCGGCGCTGGAGGGCTGATCCGGTCCGGGGCGACGCGGCAGGTGTCCTGACATGTTGCCCCAGCCCCCACACCTGTACGAAACACGCTATTTATCGGAACAGCTTTCGCGCTTCACACTTCCCCCCTAATCTCTCCACAGTGTCGGGACGCCAGTGAACCAGCGTCTCGGCAGGGGGGTTTGGGGATCTGGGGGGATCTGTTGCTGACGTCTGTCTTCATCGCTGCCGTTTCACTGGCCCTGTTCTGGATGGCGGCGTTCACCTTGTGGTGGCAGATGCACGCGTGGCGTACGCCCGAAGTGCTCGCGTCCACCCGCTTCAGCCGGCCGGACGGCGGTGAGCACCTGTCGTTCTCGCTGCTCCTGCCGGCCCGGCACGAACAGGCCGTGCTCGACCACACCATCCAGCGGCTGCTGGAATCCACACACACCGACTTCGAGATCATCGTCATCGTCGGGCACGACGACCCGGAGACCACCGAGGTCGCCCGGCGGGCCGAGGCCCGCGACCCGCGCGTGCGGGTCGTCGTCGACACCCACGACAGGAAGAACAAGCCGAAGGCCATGAACACGGCGCTGCCGCACTGCCGCGGCGACGTCGTCGGGGTCTTCGACGCGGAGGACCAGGTCCATCCGGAGCTGCTCGCCCATGTCGACCACGCGTTCCGGTCCACCGGCGCCGACGTCGTCCAGGGCGGCGTGCAGCTGATCAACTTCCACTCCAGCTGGTACAGCCTGCGCAACTGCCTGGAGTACTTCTTCTGGTTCAGGTCGCGGCTGCACCTGCACGCGCAGAAGGGGTTCATCCCGCTCGGCGGCAACACCGTCTTCGTCCGCACGAAGGTGCTGCGCGAGGCCGACGGCTGGGACCCCGACTGCCTCGCCGAGGACTGCGACCTGGGCGTACGGCTCTCCAGCGTCGGCAAGAAGGTCGTCGTGGCCTACGACTCCGACATGGTCACCCGCGAGGAGACGCCGGGCAGCCTGATGTCCCTGCTCAAGCAGCGCACCCGGTGGAACCAGGGGTTCCTCCAGGTCTACCGGAAGCGGGACTGGAAGCAGCTGCCGGGCTTCCGGCAGCGGCTGCTCGCCCGCTACACGCTCATGACGCCGTACCTTCAGGCGATCTCCGGCGTGATCATCCCGCTCAACGTGGCCGTCGCGCTCTTCCTCGACGTGCCGGTGGGCGTCGCCTTCATCACCTTCCTGCCGGCCGTCACCGCCCTCGTGACCTTCGTGTTCGAACTCGTCGGGCTGCACGACTTCGGCAAGCAGTACGGACTCCGGGTCCGCTTCGTGCACTACGTCAAGCTCATCGTCGGCGGGCCCTTCTACCAGGTGCTCCTCGCCGGGGCCGCGGTGCGTGCCGTCTGGCGTGAACAACGCGGCCGCAACGACTGGGAGTTGACCAGCCACGTCGGCGCACATCTCGCGCACGTGAACCGAGAGGACGTTCCTGCGTGACCTCCACCCTTCCCGCGGCGACCGACGTCAAGGTCCCCGCGCAGCGGACAGCTGTGCCCAGAACCGGTTCGACCCTCCGGACAACGCCTCCGCTCCGGCTGCGCCGTTCGCGCTCCGACCTGATCCTGTGCGGGGTCCTCCTGGTGGCGATCCTGGTCGTACAGGGCTGGAACATCGCCGACTACCCGACCTACAGCGACGACGAGGGCACCTACCTCGCCCAGGCCTGGGCCGTCCAGGAGGGCCGCGGCCTGGCCCACTACACCTACTGGTACGACCACCCGCCGTTCGGCTGGATCCAGATAGCGCTGCTGACCTGGATCCCCGCGCACTTCGCGCCGGAGTCGATGACGGTCGGTTCCATGCGGGTGGCGATGCTGCTGATCAGCGCGATCAGCGCCGTCCTCGTCTACGTCCTGGCCCGGCGGCTGTCCCTGCCGCGGTGGGCCGCGGGGCTCGCCATGGCGCTGTTCGGGCTCTCCCCGCTGTCGGTGGTCCTGCAGCGCGAGATCTTCCTGGACAACATCGCCGTGATGTGGACGCTGCTGGCGTTCACCCTGGCCGCCTCCCCGAGCCGGCACCTGTGGCACCACTTCGGTGCGGGCATGGCCGCCGCGGCGGCGGTCCTCACCAAGGAGACGATGCTGCTCGTCCTGCCGGCCGTGCTGGTCACCATGTGGCGGCACAGCCACCGGGACACCCGGAAGTTCGCGATCACCGGCGCCGTCACCGCCTGCGCGCTGCTCGGCATCTCGTATCCGCTGTTCGCCCTGCTCAAGGGTGAGCTGTGGCCGGGCGCCGGGCACGTCTCGCTGTGGGACGGCGTGGTCTACCAGTTGAGCCGGCCCGGCTCCGGTTTCATCCTCGACCCCGGCTCCGGCTCCTACGGCGTGCTCCGGTCGTGGCTGTACTACGACCGCATTCTGCCCCTCGGCGGCCTGGCGGGCGCCGTGC
Source organism: Streptomyces cadmiisoli (assembly GCF_003261055.1). Taxonomy (NCBI): domain Bacteria; kingdom Bacillati; phylum Actinomycetota; class Actinomycetes; order Kitasatosporales; family Streptomycetaceae; genus Streptomyces; species Streptomyces cadmiisoli. Next base: position 3,648,069 of record NZ_CP030073.1, on the reverse strand, counting down.
TGCTGCTGGTCACCTGGCGCTGGTCGATCACCGCCCGCGCACTGGCCGGCCCGGCGCTCACCGTGGCGATCCTCGCCCTGATGGCGATGCGGCCGAGCGGCTACCTGCCCGCGATGTACGTCCTCCAGGCGCTGCCGTTCCTCGCCCTGGTGCTGGCCGGCGGTACGGCGTCGGTGGCCCACGCGGTGCTGCGCAGACGGCGCCGGGACGGTGAGAGGCGGCTGGTGACCGGCGGGCGCTACGCGCTCGCGGCGGTGCTGGCCGTCGCGGCCGGCGCCTACGTCGTGCCGCGCTGGTACGACGGCGACCGCACCGCCATGACCGCGGACGCCAACGCCCCCTACCGGGCCGCCTCGAAGTGGCTGGCCACCGAGGTGGCGAACCCGCGCGACACCCGCGTCCTGGTCGACGACGCCCTCTGGCTGGACCTGGTGCACGCGGGCTACCGGCCCGGACTCGGCGTGATCTGGTTCTACAAGGCCGACCTCGACCCCGCGGTGACGAAGACGATGCCGCGCGGCTGGCGCGACATCGACTACGTCGTCGCCTCGCCGACGGTCCGGCGCGACGCGGTGGACCTGCCCAACGTGAGGGCGGCGATCGAGAACTCCACCCCGGTCGCCGTCTTCGGCACCGGGGAGGACCGGATCGAGATCCGGCGGATCCAGGCCGCCGCCGGGGCCGCGGGAGGCGAGCGATGAGCCAGGACTCCGTCGTCCCCGGCGAACTGGGCGATCCGGCGGTCCGCGCCGCCGAGGTCCCCGAGCCGGGCGCCGTGACCATCGTCGTACCGACGTTCAACGAGTCCGCGAACGTCCGCCGCCTGCTGCAACTGATCACCGAGTCGGTGCCCGCGCGGCTGCCCTGCGAGGTCGTCTTCGTGGACGACTCCACCGACGACACCCCTCAGGTGATCCGCGAGGCGGCGCAGGACTGCCCGTTCCCGGTGACCGTGCTGCACCGCGAGGAGCCGGCGGGCGGGCTCGGCGGCGCCGTCGTCGAGGGCATCAAGGCGGCCGGCTCCGACTGGATCGTCGTCATGGACGGCGACTGCCAGCACCCGCCCTCGCTCGTCCCCGACCTGGTGGCGACCGGTGAACGGGCCAACGCCGGACTGGTCGTCGCCTCCCGCTACATCAAGGGCGGCAGCCGCGCCGGGCTCGCCGGCAGCTACCGCGTGGCCGTCTCACGCGGCGCCACCTGGCTGACCAAGGCCCTCTTCCCGCGCAGACTGCACGGCATCAGCGACCCGATGAGCGGCTTCTTCGCGATCCGGCGCAGCGTGGTCACCGCCGAGGTCCTCCAGCCCCTCGGCTACAAGATCCTGCTCGAACTCGCCGTGCGCAGCCGTCCCCGGCAGGTCACCGAGGTCCCGTTCGTCTTCCAGGACCGGTTCGCCGGAGAGTCCAAGTCGACCGCGCGGGAGGGCCTGCGCTTCCTGCGCCACCTGGTCGGACTGCGCACCGCCTCACCGGTGGCCCGCATGGTGGTCTTCGGCCTGATCGGCGCGACCGGCTTCGTACCGAACCTGCTCGGCCTGTACGCCCTCACCGGTCTCGGCATGCACTACCTGCCCGCCGAGATCGTCGCCAACCAGTTCGGCGTCGCCTGGAACTTCCTGCTCATCGAGCGGCTGCTGTTCCGCGACCGCCGCCGGCACCGGCGGCTGTGGGACCGCCTGTGCCGGTTCGCCCTGCTCGCCAACGCCGACCTGGTGCTGCGCATCCCGCTGATCGCCCTGCTGGTCGGGGCGTTCGGCATGGGGGTGCTGCCCGCCACCGCGCTCGCGCTGGTGACGACCTTCGTCCTGCGCTTCATCGGTACCGAAGCGCTGGTCTATCTGCCGCGCCGGAGGCCGGCAAAACCGCCCGTGCCTGCGCGCGCGGGAGCCGCACAGCAAGGAGAGCCGTGTGAACAGACGCCGTAGACGAACCGCACTCCTGGCCGTGGCGGGCCTGACCGGTGGCCTGCTTCTGACCGCACCCCAGCCCGCCTCCGCCGCCAACCTGATCAAGAACCCGGGCTTCGAGACGGCCGGCACCGGCGACATGCCGTACTGCTGGTCGAAGTCCGGCTGGGGCGACAACGACTTCAGCTTCACCACGACCTCCGACGCGCACTCCGGCACCAAGGCCATGAAGGTGGAGCTGACCCGCCGCGTCGACGGCGACCGCAAGGCGCTGATCACCGAGTCGGCCGACTGCGCGCCGGTGGTCACCGCGGGCAAGCAGTACGACCTCTCCCTCTGGTACAAGACGACGACGCCGGACGCGAACATCACGCTGTTCCGGCACGACACGACGGCCGGGTGGCAGTACTGGACCGACCTCAAGACGCTGGAGATGGCCGGGGCGTGGACCGAGGCGACGGTCCGCACCCCCGAGGTCCCGGCGGGCACCGACCGCATCAGCTGGGGTGTGTCCGTCTACGGCACCGGCTCCGCGACGACCGACGACTACACGATGGAGCAGGTCGCCGACCCGGTGCCGGAACCGGACTGCACGGGTACCGCGCAGGAGTGCGCGAACGGCCGCTGGGACGTGCTGCCCGCGCAGAACCCGGTCCGCTCGATGCACTCGGTCGTGCTGCACAACGGCAAGGTGCTGCTGATCGCGGGTTCGGGCAACGACCCGGCGCTGTTCGAGGCGGGCACCTTCACCTCCGCGGTGTACGACCCGGAGGACGGCTCCTACCGGGTCGTTCCCACCCCGGACGACATGTTCTGCGCCGGGCACGTCCAGCTCCAGGACGGCCGGGTGCTGGTCATGAGCGGCAACAAGGGCTATCCGTCGGCGGACGGCACAATCGGCTACCAGGGGTTCAAGGACTCGTACATCTTCGACCCCGAGACCGAGACGTACACCAAGACCAATGACATGAACGACGGTCACTGGTACCCGTCGGCCACCATTCTGGGCAACGGCGACGTGATCTCCTTCGGCGGTCTGCGCGAGGACTCCACCGGCTCGGTGACCGCCGAGCTGTGGTCCGACGCCGAGCAGCAGTGGCTGCCGACCTGGAAGGTCAACCAGACCTGGTCCTTCTGGGGCCTGTACCCGTCGATGATCCTCATGCAGGACGGCCGCCTCTTCTACTCCGGCAGCCATGTCTTCGGCAACAACATCCCCGGCACCGGCTCGGCGATCTACGACTACGACGCCAACTCGATCACCCAGGTGCCCGGCCTGCGGAACAAGGACGAGCGCGACCAGTCGGCGAGCGTGCTGCTGCCGCCGGCCCAGGACCAGAAGGTGCTGACCATCGGCGGCGGCAACATCGACTCCAACCCGGAGGCGAACCGGCTGACCGACGTCATCGACCTCAAGGACCCCGATCCGTCCTACGTCGCCGGCCCGCCGCTGCCGCAGGGCACCGTGGACCTCGGCAACGGCCCCGTCCCGCAGACCGGTGACCAGGGCAAGATGTATGTCTCCGCGGTCCTGCTGCCCGACGGCAAGGTGCTGGAGACGGGCGGCGCGCTGCACAACCGCGCCAACCCCGTGCACGAGTCGTCGATCTACGACCCGGAGACCGGCACCTTCGACCCGGTGGCCGCCGACCCGGAGGCCCGCGGCTACCACTCCTCCGCGTTCCTGCTGCCCGACGGCCGGGTGATGAGCACCGGCGACAACCCGGGCAACGGCTCCTGGAACCACAATGTGTCCGTCTACACCCCGCCCTACCTCTACAAGGGCGACCGCCCGACGATCACCTCGGTGATCGACAGCGAGTGGAACTACGGCGACACCCAGCGGATCACCGTCGACCGGCCCATCGCCAAGGCGGAGCTGATCCGCCCGGCCGCGGTGACGCACTCGTCGGACCCGAACCAGCGGTTCGTGGACCTGCCCCTGTCGGTGGACGGCGACAACATCGACCTGAACGTGACGAGCAACCCCAACCTGGCCCCGCCCGGCTGGTACATGCTCTTCGCGGTCGACGCCAACGGCGTGCCGTCGGTCGCCGAGTGGGTGCACCTCCAGGGTCCGCAGGCCCTGCGGGCCACCGACGCCTCGGCGCACGTCCACTCCTTCGCCGACGACCTGTCCGGCAAGGTCACCGGCCCCGGCAAGAAGCGGGGTTCGCACAAGGTCGGCACCACCGTCTCCGGCTGCGACCGGCACTACGGCTCGGCCAACGTGTGCGTGCCGACGGCCTTCCCGAAGGAGGTCAAGAAGACGACGGTGGCCCGCTGCGACTGGCTGAAGGACAACGACTACGGCCGTCTGAAGGTCAACGGCAAGGACGACCCGCTGCGCCTCGACCCGAACAGGGACGGCGTGGCCTGCGGAAAGGGTGATCTGCGCCGGCGTTAGCCCCGGTTCGGGAACGCCGTGAGGGCGCGCTCCACGATGGCCTCCAGCTGGTCGTGGTGCGCGCCCTTCCAGTACGCCCGCCCGCACTCCCGGCACTGCGCGAAGACGTCGTACGAGCGCTGCGTGCCGCCCTTCAGCTGCGCCGCGACCTCCTCCTTGGCGGCCTCCCGCAGCAGGCCGTTGCAGGCGGTGCACCGGGTCCAGGGCCGCAGCTCGGGGGCGAACCGGTCGAGGATGTCGCCGAGTTGGTCGTCGGGGCGGGTGCTGTAGACATAGGCGCCGGCCCACAGTTCGCGGCGGCGCAGCAGGCCCCGGTCGCGGCTGAGCATGACGCGCCGCTCGGCGGCGGAGCGGGCGGCCAGCGCCGGGTCGCCGATGTCGGTCGACTCGTACGCCGTGTCCACGCCCAGCAGCCGCAGCCGGCGGGCGAGCGTGCCGAGGTGGACGTCGAGCAGGAAGCGCAGGGGAGCGCCCGGCACCCGCTGCGGACGCCGCACGGCGCGGACCCGCACGGACTCGCCGTCCCGCGGGACGTGCCCGGTGGGCACCTCGCGGCCGTCCAGGACGAGGGCGCCGACCTCGGTCAGCGGGACGCCGAGGGACTCGACGACATGGCCCAGCGTCGAGACGCCGTCGGTGGTGAGGGCGGTGGCGCCCCGGCGCCGCGCGTGCGGGACGAACAGGGCCAGTTCGGGGGCGAATTCGACGTGGATCTCGGGGCGGATCTCGGGTCCGGTCACCTGATCAGGATGGCACGCAGGAGGCCCGGGGCCTCAGTGGATTTCGCCGGGCAGGCCGTGCTCGAAGACGGCCAGGGCGCGGTCGACCAGCTCGTCCGGGTCCTCACGGAAGCCGTGGCGCGCCCAGTACTGGGAGATCTCCATCAGCCCGCCGATCAGGGTCGTGGTGAGGATCCGCACCTCCAGGCTCTCCGGATCCCGCCCGGTGCGCTCGCCGATCACCCCGGCCAGCGCACGGCCCACGGCCGACATGCTCTCCATCATCCGGGACCGCACCGCGGGGGCCTCCACCATCAGCCGGCAGCGCAGCCGGGTGACCTCGGGGTCCTCGCCGAGACCGAGGGCGATGGCCCGGTGCGCGACATGGCGCAGGGACTGCGGCCAGGGCTCGTCCGCCGGCCGGGCGCGGAACTCCTGGAGCAGGAGCGGGTCGTACTCGTCGGTGAGGACGATGTCCTCCTTGGTGGGGAAGTAGCGGAAGACGGTCGACGGCGACACCTCGGCGCGGTCGGCGATCTGCTCGATCGTCGTGGTGTCGTACCCCTGCTCCTCGATCAGCTCGTACGTCGCGGTCCGGATCGCCGCCCGGGTCTTGAGCTTCTTCCGCTCGCGCAGCCCCGGCTGGGGGCGGTCGGCGGGGAATGGGGTCCGTGCGGCCGTCATGGGAGTCATTCTCGGCCATCGGCCGGGGGGTGACCATGTCATGAACACAGTCGGAATCCGGCCGAGGCCGAGAATCTGTGCGGTAGTCGCTGTCAAAAGACAGTGACTGTCAACCCGTGCGCGGCTGCGGGCACGGCCCGGCCATGCGAAAGGGCCACGGCTCGGGAGCCATGGCCCTGGGGCGGAGGGCGGGTTTCTAGGGGTGCTGGTACGCCACCAGCGAGATGCCCACGTAGTGCACGACGAAGGCCGCCAGCGTGAGGGAGTGGAACACCTCGTGGAAGCCGAACCAGCGCGGCGACGGGTTGGGGCGCTTGATGCCGTAGACCACACCTCCCACGCTGTACAGGAGACCGCCCACGACCACCAGGACGAGGACGGCGATCCCGCCCGTGCGCATGAAGTCCGGCAGGAAGAAGACGGCCGCCCAGCCCATGGCGATGTAGCACGGGGTGTAGAGCCAGCGCGGGGCGCCGACCCAGAAGACCCGGAAGGTGATGCCCGCCAGGGCCGCCGCCCAGATGCCCCACAGCAGCCAGCGCCCCTTGCTGCTCGGCAGGAGCAGCAGGGTCAGCGGCGTGTAGGTGCCGGCGATGATCAGGAAGATGTTCGAGTGGTCCAGGCGGCGCAGCACGCCGTCCATGCGCGGGCTCCAGTCGCCCCGGTGGTACAGCGCGCTCACACCGAACAGGAGGCACGCCGTCAGGGCGTAGATCCCGCAGGCGAGGCGGCCGCGGGGGGAGTCCGCGAGGGCGGTGAGCGCGAGGCCCGCGACGAGCACCGCGGGGAACATCCCGAGGTGCAGCCACCCGCGCAGCTTGGGCTTGATCGGGTGGGGCAGGGAGAGCGCCTCGGAAACTCGGTCGACGACCGGCGGGTCCAGCGGCGCGTCGGAGGCGGACGCAGTCATGGCCGAATGGTACCTACGCAACCGTAAGTTACGGATCAACGGATCGTTGGGAGTGGCCATCATCTCACGGGAGTTGGGCATCCCGCAGCTTCACGTCGCCCGAGGCCACCCGAGGGGCGGTCGGTCGAACCCGACGTGCGCGCGGGGAAACGCGGAGAAACACTGAGGTTACGTGTCCTTCCTCACTCGCTCAGGTGGGCGGCCCTCTGGACAAATGGGCGGGGAACTCGGATGATCAAATGAGTGCGGTCGGCACCGGATGAGCGCCCAAGGTCGGACTTGCGCAGCATCCGGGTCGCAGCCCCCACGGGGCACATAGTCAAAAAACCCCTCATTTAGGAGCAACCGTGGCGCGGAACATCGCGGCTCCCCCCGTCATCCCGACGAACCACCAGGAGCTGATCTCCTGGGTCAACGAGATCGCCGAACTGACCGAGCCGGACAGCGTGGTCTGGTGTGACGGATCCGAGGCCGAGTACGAGCGCCTGTGCGAGCAGCTCGTCGAGAAGGGCACCTTCCGCAAGCTCGACCCGATCAAGCGCCCCAACTCCTACTACGCGGCCTCCGACCCGACCGACGTCGCCCGCGTGGAGGACCGCACCTTCATCTGCTCCGAGAAGGAGCAGGACGCCGGCCCGACGAACCACTGGAAGGCCCCCGCCGAGATGCGGGAGATCTTCCAGGGCGAGAAGGGCCTGTTCCGCGGCTCGATGCGGGGCCGCACCATGTACGTCGTGCCCTTCTGCATGGGCCCGCTCGGCTCGCCGCTGTCCGCCATAGGCGTCGAGATCACCGACTCCGCCTACGTCGCGGTCTCCATGCGCACCATGACCCGCATGGGCCGTCCGGTGCTGGACGAGCTCGGCTCCGAGGGCTTCTTCGTGAAGGCCGTGCACACCCTCGGCGCCCCGCTGGAGCCCGGTCAGCAGGACGTCCCCTGGCCCTGCAACCAGACCAAGTACATCTCGCACTTCCCGGAGAGCCGCGAGATCTGGTCCTACGGCTCCGGCTACGGCGGCAACGCGCTGCTCGGCAAGAAGTGCTACGCGCTGCGCATCGCCTCCGTGATGGCCCGCGACGAGGGCTGGCTCGCCGAGCACATGCTGATCCTCAAGCTCACCCCGCCGCACGGCGAGTCCAAGTACGTCGCGGCGGCCTTCCCGTCCGCGTGCGGCAAGACCAACCTCGCCATGCTGGAGCCCACCATCTCCGGCTGGACCGTCGAGACGATCGGCGACGACATCGCCTGGATGCGCTTCGGCGAGGACGGCCGTCTGTACGCGATCAACCCCGAGGCCGGCTTCTTCGGCGTCGCGCCCGGCACCGGTGAGCACACCAACGCCAACGCGATGAAGACGCTGTGGGGCAACTCGGTCTTCACCAACGTCGCCCTCACCGACGACAACGACATCTGGTGGGAGGGCATGACGGAGGAGACCCCGGCCCACCTGACGGACTGGAAGGGCAACGACTGGACGCCGGGCGCCGACGTCCCCGCCGCCCACCCCAACGCCCGCTTCACCGTCCCCGCCTCCCAGTGCCCGATCATCGCGCCCGAGTGGGAGGACCCCAAGGGCGTGCCGATCTCCGCGATCCTCTTCGGCGGCCGGCGTGCCACCGCCGTACCGCTGGTGACGGAGTCCTTCGACTGGAACCACGGCGTCTTCCTCGGCGCGAACGTGGCCTCCGAGAAGACCGCCGCGGCCGAGGGCAAGGTCGGCGAGCTGCGCCGCGACCCGTTCGCGATGCTGCCGTTCTGCGGCTACAACATGGGCGACTACATGGCCCACTGGGTCGAGGTCGGCAAGTCCGTGGACGCGGCCAAGCTGCCGAAGATCTACTACGTCAACTGGTTCCGCAAGAACGACGAGGGCAAGTTCGTCTGGCCCGGCTTCGGCGAGAACAGCCGTGTCCTGAAGTGGATCGTCGAGCGCCTGGAGGGCAAGGCCGAGGGCGTCGAGACCCCCATCGGTGTGCTGCCGGCCCCCGGAGCCCTGGACACCGACGGGCTGGATCTGGCCGACCGGGACCTGGAGTTCCTGCTCACCGTGGACAAGGAGGTGTGGCGCGAGGAGGCCGCCCTGGTCCCCGACCACCTCAACACCTTCGGCGACCACACCCCCAAGGAGCTGTGGGACGAGTACCACGCCCTGGTGCGACGCCTGGGCTGACCGTCCCCGAGACTCCGCGGCCGGTTTCCGATCGTGCCCTGACCAGCTCCGTCGTCACGGCCGGCCGCGGTGACAGCCGCAGGGCCCCGCACAACGGCGTGCGGGGCCCGCGGGCCGTCGTGCGGACGGGCCGTCAGCCGGCGGTCCCGCCGGTCCGGCGCCTGTCCTCCAGATAGCGGGTGTGCGACTCCTGGCGGCGGGCCTCGATCTCCCTGAGACCCGCCGCCAGCCGGTCCGCCTCCCCCCGCAGCAGCGTCAGCTGCCGCTCCAGATGGCGCTCCGGCGGATCCTGCCCCGGCGTCATCCGGTGCCACCACCGGGTGCGGACGAAGGCGTCGACGGCCTCGGGCACGTCCTGCCGCACGGTGCGCGACAGGGCGTGCACGGCTTCCGGGTCCCGGGAGAGGATCTCGGAGACCCAGCCGGGTTCGAGCAACGCCGCGAGCAGCCCCGTCAGTTCGGTGAGTTCACCGGCCGCCGAGGGCGGCAGGTCGACGTCCGCCAGATACGCGCACAGGGTGTCGAAGTCACCGCGCAACTCGTCCAACCGGGCGGACGCGTCGGGGAAGTCGGGCAGCGGCGGCCGTTCCGGCGGGGCGACCAGCGCGCCCGCGCCGTACAGTCCCGCGACCACGACCGGCCAGTACGGGCCCGCGACGCCCGCGAAGGTCAGCACCAGGCCGACCAGGCCGCAGGCGCTGCCGGTGAGGTTCTTGCGGGACTCCAGAAAGCCCAGTGCCCTATTGGTAGCCACGGATCTCCTCGAAGGCGCCGTCCAGCGAGCCCTTCCGGGCGTCGAACAGCCGGCCGCCGGTCAGGTCGGCGATGTGCTCCAGCTCCGCGCGGTCCGAGTCGCCGAAGAGGACGGTGAAGACGGGGATCTCCTTCCGGGCGCCGCTGAGCGACCCGTGGAAGGCCCCGAAGTCGCGGGCCGTCGCGCCCGTGGTGTTCTCGCCGTCGGTCATCAGCACGATCGACGTGAAGGTGTCCCGGTCGGTGCGCAGATGGTCGTACGCCTTCTCCAGCGACGTGTAGACCGCCGTGTCGCCCTCGGCGTCGAGCGCCTCGGTGTCCCGCCGGATCCCGTCGAGGCCGGTGCGCGGGTCCCGCGGGTCCACGACATGGGTGCGCACACTCTTCACGTCCGACCCGAACGGCATCAGCGTGACCTCCTCCCGCTCCCGGAAGTCCCCGGTCAGGCCGGTGAGCGCGGTCTTCAGCCGGGCCAGCCGGTCGCCCTCCATGGAGCCCGAGGTGTCCAGCACGTACACCGTCCGGGAGGGGCGGCGCAGCTCGTTCTCGTACGAGTCGAGCAGTCCGTCGGCGACGGAGCGGCTGCCGGGGAAGGGCAGTTCGCGCCGGCGGGCGGTGTCCAGGCCCGGCGCGGGCCGCACCGAGGCGACGACCGGACGGCGGTGGGTGCGGTCGGTGATCGCGCGCTGGACCTCCGGGGAGCGCAGCGCCTCGGTGAGCCGCCGGACGTCCTCGCGGGCCTCGGCGCCCGCGGAGGCCAGGGAGGCGAGCGGGTAGTCGGCGGTGACCACCCCGTCGCCGGGGCGGATCACGGTCAGGCCCGGGATGCCCTTGAGGACCGACTCGTAGTTGAGCAGCGCGTCGACGTCGCCGCGCCGGCTGTACGCGCTCGCCAGCCAGCCGGACGAGCCCGAGGTCAGCTTCTGGCCGCGGAAGAACTCCTTCAGCCGCGGCGTGGCCCGGCGTACGTCCGCGTCCGTGAGCGCGGACTGGGCGCCGGACAGCGCGGAGGCGACGGAGACCAGCGTGGAGAAGCCGGAGTTGGAGCGGGCCGGGTCGGTCATGCCGTAGGTGAGGTCGCCGGCCCGGACCGCCCGTTCGACCTGGGACCAGGTGACCTTCCCGGGCTGCCAGCCGAGGGCCTCGACGGTGGCGGGGCGGACACCGATCGCCACCGGGCTCGACATCACCGAGGTCTCCGACACGACCTTTTCGGCCGCCTCCGGGCGCAGCCGCAGACAGTCGCCGGAGGACAGCCACACCGCGTCGTACGCGCCGTCCGCCCGGCCCCGCGCGAGCAGGTCCACGGCGTCGAGGGTGCCCAGGTAGGTGGGGCGGACCGTGATGCCGGTGTCCTCGCGGATCCGGTCCAGGACCGGCGTCATGTCGCTGAGTTCGCTGGAGGCGAGGACGCGCAGGGTGCCGGGCCGGTAGGCGCGGGCGGCCCCGTCCGGCTCGTCGTCCCGGGCCGTCGTGCAGGCGGTCAGCAGGGTGAGCCCGGCCACGGCCAGGGCGAGGAGGCGTCTCATGCGAGACCGCCTTCCAGCGCGTTCTGCGAGCGGCTGCGGTCCAGGTAGGCACTCGCGTGCTGCAGTTCGGCCGTCAGGGACTCCACGGTCGCCGCCATCGCCTCCGTGGCCTGCACCTTGTACGTGTCGATGGTGTCCAGCGTGCGGTAGATCTGCTGGAAAGCGTTGCGCAGGGTCTCCGCGCCGACCGCCGGGTCCGCGGCGATGCGCTGGATCTCGCCGCTCTGCGTGGCGAGCATCTCGGCGTTGCCGCGGATGAGGTCCTCGGTGGTGCCGCGCAGCGCGTTGACCTGCTCGACGACCTTGCGCTGGTTGTCCAGGGCGGAGGCCAGCATCACCGAGATGCGCAGGGCGGACACCGTCGTGGTCGCCGCCCGGTCGACTCCCTTGATCAACTCGTCGTTGTTGCGGCGTACGACATCCATGGCGAGATAGCCCTGCGCGCACACCGCGAGCTGGGTGAGCAGGTCCTGGTGCTTCTGCCGGACCGGGAAGAGCACATCGGCCCGGAGCGAGCCGGCGGCCTGCGGGTCGCCCGCCTCGACACCGGCGACGTGTTCCTCGACGGCCGTGTCCAGGGCGGCGGTGAGCACCACGTACTCCTGGAGCTTGCCCATGGTCTCCCAGAGCCGGACCCGCTCCGTCTGCAACGCCGCGTTGTCCCGGCGCAGTTCGTCCTGGCCGCCGCGCAAGGAGCCGACGATCTTGTGGAGGGTGCCCTGCGCGGAGGCGTACTTGGCCACGTGGTCGCGCAGTCTGTTGCCGCCCGGCAGCCGGGACAGCAGTTTGCGTCCCCGGGTGGCGGACAGGTCGCGCGGGTCCAGGTCCTCCACGACCCGCCGCAGTTCCACGAGGGATCCGGCCACCTGCGACTGGGCGTCCCCGCCCTTGGCCGGCAGGCTGCGCACGGTCCGCTCCAGCATGCGGTTGGACTGCGCGGCCGCGGTGCGCATCTCCCCGGCGCCGAGGCCGGTGATCTCCCCGACCTTGCCCGCGAACTCGGGTGAACGGGCGTCCAGCGCGGCCAGCCCGGCCACGTAGTCCGCCGCCTTGCGGGCCATCTCCGTACGGACCCCGTCGTCGACGGGCACGAGACCGCCCGCCTTCTCCACGGGGACGGCGGCGACCGGCTCGGGCGGGGTGAGGGTGAAGGTGTCGTCGTGGCTGGGACTGATGTTCTGGCTGGTGCTGCTGCCGTACTCGGTCATGTGCTGATCCCCCTAGCCGCGCGCCCGGCGCGCCATCTCGTGCAGCACCGCGGAGGTGGGCACGGGCGCCTGCCGGACACCGGTCAGCTTCTGGTTGAGGTGGTCTGTGTGGTCGTCGGTGGCCGAGGTGAACTCGGGGCCACCGCCCTGCGGACGGAACCCGTGCCGGACCGCCAGCTCCCGCAACTCCGGGTCCGTGGACAGGAGTTGGCCGATCGCCCGGCCCTCGTCGGTGAGCGGCACCACGGTGTGGTCGCTGGTCGCGGTGGTGTCCGGGTACAGGACGGTGAGGTCGTCCACGCCCTGGCCCTGGGTGAGCAGCGCGGCGACCTGGGACTCGTAGACCAGGACGAGCGGGTTGCCGGCGCCGCTGACGAAGTCCCGGAACGCCCCGTCGGAGCTGGACTGCTGGGCGCCCTGGACGGTCACCAGCTTGCGCAGCAGGGGCGCGGTGCGGTCCACGTCGGCGCCGCTCGCCACCACCCGGCCGCCGTTGTCGACGTAGGAGGCGGCGGCGAGGTAGAGGGCGCCGGAGTTGGAGGTCTGCGGATCGGTGGTGGCGATGTACAGGGTGCCGCTCAGCTCACCGTATTTCTCCGCCCCGTCGAGCTGCTGCCAGGTGCGGTCGTCGCGGGCCGCGTCCAGGTAGGCGCGCATGTCCAGCAGGCCGCTGCCCGGCCGGTCCAGCTCGGCCAGTCCCGCCGCGGCCAGCACCTCGGCGGCGTTGCGGTGGGCGACCACGACGAGGGGGGAGTAGAAGGGGCGAGGCAAGGGCTGCCGCACCCGGTACTTCTCGGCCAGCGCGTCGGCCGGGGCGTTGCTGGACGGAAAGGCGAAGTCGTAGCCCTCGAGGTCCAGTTCCTCCATGGCCCAGGAACCCGAGGTCTCCGCCCGCACGGTGTAGCCCTCGGCGGCCAGGGCGTCCACCACCTCGGGATCGGCGAAGAACTCGGCCTTCTCCGACCCGATCACTGCTCGCACGGTCTTCGTTGCCGTGCCCTTGTCGTCCGTGTCCCGGCCTGCGACGACGGCTGCCACCACGCCGATCGTCAGCAACACCGCGAGGACGATTCCCGCGATACGTCTCACGCCGTGGAGATTCCTCGCGGAGCTCAACATTCCCCTCGGCGTGGGGTGAACGGGGGGTGACGTTGCGGTCCCGGTACGCAACTGGAACGGCCGGTTCCGAACGGGTGCCGTGGCGCCGCGCGCCATGGCGCTTCATGGCGCCCGGTCCGCGCGTCGCTGCGGGTGCACGCGGACCGGGGCCGCCCGTGGGGCCGGGCGCGCGGCCCGGCGGTGGGATCAGCCGGCGGCCCGCAGCGCCCGCCGGCCGGCCTCCGCCTCGGCGTGGGCGTCCATGCGCTCGGCGCTGAGGATGGCCGCCGCCGTGTCCGCGCGCGACGCCGCCACGACCAGGGCGCGGCCCGCGAGGGTGTGGGCGCGCCGGTGCAGAGCGGCGAGGCGCGGTTCGGGGGCGGCCGACGTCAGCGACGGGCGGGCCGGCGCGTGTCCTCCCCGCAGCCGGGTCACCTGCTCGGTGAGCCGGCCGGCGGCTGCGTCCAGGTCTGCGGACGGGGTCAGCGCGCGGAGCTCGTCGGTCACGGCGAGCAGGGCCGCGAGATGGCCCGCGAGCTGGATGTCCAGCTCCTCCTCGCGGGAGCGGTGGGGGAAGTCGGGGCTGCTGCCGGCCATCGTCGTGTGGACCGACTTGGTGCGGATCGGTTCGTACATGGGACGGCCTCCTGATTCAACAGAAGCCATCCTAGCTTGGATTTCGTCTAAAGTTGAGCGTATTCGCGAAATGGGGGGTGGGTGGCCACACAGCGTGAGGTCAGTGCTGGCCGTAGCCGTCCAGGAAATTGCCGATCCGGCCGACCGCGTCCCGCAGATCGCCGACCGAGGGCAGCGTCACCACCCGGAAGTGGTCCGGTTCCGGCCAGTTGAAGCCGGTGCCGTGCACGACCATGATCTTCTCCCGGCGCAGCAGGTCCAGGACCATCCGGCGGTCGTCCTTGATCTTGAAGACCTTCGGGTCCAGACGCGGGAAGAGGTACAGGGCTCCCTTGGGCCGCACACAGCTCACCCCCGGGATCCGGGTCAGCAGCTCGTAGGCCACGTCCATCTGCTCGCGCAGCCGCCCGCCCGGCAGCACGAGTTCGTTGATCGACTGGCGTCCGCTCAGCGCGGCCACCACGCCGTGCTGGCCCGGCATGTTCGCGCACAGGCGCATGTTCGCCAGGATCGTCAGGCCCTCGATGTAGGAGTCGGCGTGCGCGCGGGGGCCGGAGATCGACATCCAGCCCACCCGGTAGCCCGCCACCCGGTAGGCCTTCGACATGCCGTTGAAGGTGAGGGTGAGCAGGTCGGGCGCGACGGCGGCGGTGGGGGTGTGGGTGGCGCCGTCGTACAGGATCCGGTCGTAGATCTCGTCCGAGCAGACCAGCAGGTTGTGCCGGCGGGCGATGTCGGTCAGCCCCTTGAGCACCGCCTCGTCGTAGACCGCGCCGGTGGGGTTGTTCGGATTGATGATGACGATCGCCTTGGTGCGGTCGGTGACCTTGCGCTCGACGTCCGCCAGGTCCGGCATCCAGTCGGACTGCTCGTCGCAGCGGTAGTGCACCGCCGTGCCGCCGGACAGGGAGACGGCGGCCGTCCACAGCGGGTAGTCCGGGGCCGGCACCAGGACCTCGTCGCCGTCGTCCAGCAGGCCCTGCATCGCCATGGTGATCAGCTCGGAGACGCCGTTGCCGATGAAGACGTGCTCGACGTCCGTCTCGATGCCGAGGGTCTGGTTGTGCATGACGACCGCCCGGCGCGCGGCCAGCAGGCCCTTCGCGTCCCCGTAGCCGTGGGCCGTGGACACGTTGCGGAGGATGTCCTCCAGGATCTCCGGCGGGCACTCGAAGCCGAAGGCCGCCGGGTTGCCGGTGTTCAGCTTCAGGATGCGGTGACCGGCCGCTTCCAGCCGCATCGCCTCCTCGAGCACCGGGCCCCGGATCTCGTAACAGACGTTGGCGAGCTTGGTCGACTGGATCACCTGCATGTCTGGGAGCTTACGGCGGGGTAACGCCCCCCGCGTCGTGCTTTCCGCCACATGAGACAAAAGGTGCGGGCGCATGCTGTGGACGGGTGATCCACAAGCCCCCGTACGGGTACTTGTGCGGTCTCGGCCGGCGGCGTACACGAGGGGGGTGCGGCCCGCCCGTGCCGCGCGGTCCCGACGCGCGGGCCGGGCGGCACGGGCCGTGCGTACCGGCCGGTCACACGGGGGTGCGCCGGACCGACCGCCCCGCCAGTACGTCGGTGCGCCGGCCGTCCTCGACGACGAACCGCCCGTCGATCAGCACGTGCGGGATGCCCGTCGGCAGGGTGCGGGGCCGGTCGAAGGTGGAGCCCGCCGCGACCGTGGCCGGGTCGAGGAGCACCAGGTCGGCCCGGTACCCCTCCCGGACCAGCCCCCGGTCCGGCAGGCGCAGCCGGGCCGCCGGGCGGGAGGTGAGGTGGGCCACGCACTCCTCCAGCGACAGCACGCCCAGCTCCCGCACATAGCGGCCCAGGTAGTGCGGGAACGTGCCGTACGCGCGCGGGTGCGGCTTGGCGCCCTGGAGGATGCCGTCCGAGCCGCCCGTGTGCACCCGGTGCCGCATGATGGCCCGCACGTTCTCCTCGTGGCCGACGTGCTGGAGGATCGTCGGGCCCAGCCGGTCCTCGACCAGCAGCCGGCGGGCGGTGGTCCAGGGGGCCTCGCCGCGCAGCGCCGCCGACTCCTCGACGGTGCGGCCGACGTACTCGGCCAGGGCGGGATCGGTGACCCCGGAGATCTCGACGGTGTCCCACTCCACCGGCACGCCGTGGCAGCCGTCCGAGCCGGTCACCTCCAGATCGTGGCGGATCCGCTCGGCGCGGGCCTCGTCCGCCAGCCGCCGCAGGGTCGCGTCCGGGCCGCCCTCGCCGGCCCAGCTCGGCAGCAGCGCCGCCAGGGTGGTGCTGCCGGGGGTGTAGGGGTAGGTGTCCAGGCTGATGTCGGCCCCGGCGGCGAGCGCGTCGTCCAGCAGCGACAGCAGTTCGGGCGCGCGGCCCTTGTTCACGCCGAAGTTCATGGTGGCGTGGGCGAGGTGCAGCGCGCAGTCCGCCTCCCGCGCCAGGGCGACCATCTCCTCGTACGCCCTGAGGGCCCCGGCGCCGTAGGAGCGGTGGTGCGGGCAGTAGTAGCCGCCGTAGCGGGCCACCACCCGGCACAGCTCGGTCAGTTCGGCGTCCGCGGCGTACATCCCGGGGGTGTAGGTGAGCCCGGACGACAGGCCGACCGCGCCCTGTTCCAGCCCTTCGGCCACCGACTGCCGCATCCGGTCCAGCTCTTCCGGGGTGGCCTCGCGGTCCTCCCAGCCGACGACGAGCGCGCGGACCGTGCCCTGCGGGATCAGATAGGCGGCGTTGACGGCGATGCCCCGGTCGAGCCGGTCCAGGTACTCGCCGACCGAGCGCCAGTCGAAGTCGACGTCGTCGCCGGGACCGTTCCAGCCGGCGATGGCGCGGCGCACCTCGCCCAGGGTGCGGTCGTCGACCGGGGCGTAGGACAGCCCGTCCTGGCCGATCACCTCCAGGGTCACGCCCTGCGCGGCCTTCGCGCCGTGGTCGGGGTCCCGGAGCAGGGCGAGGTCGCTGTGCGCGTGCATGTCGATGAAGCCGGGGGCCAGGACGAGGCCCTCGGCGTCCAGCTCCCGCACGGCCCCGGGCCGCTGGCAGCCGGCCGCGGCCGCCTCCTTGACGATCGAGACGATCCGCCCGCCGTCCACCACCACGTCGGCGCGGTACGCCGGGGCGCCGGAGCCGTCCACCACGTCGGCGTCGCGGATGACGAGGTCTGCCATGCCGGGCCTCCTAGAAGAACGTGCGGATGTACTCGACGACCGTGCCGTCCGCCTCGGCCACCGGGATCAGCTGCCACTTGTCGAACGACGTGCAGGGGTGGGACAGGCCGAGGCCCAGCCAGTCCCCGACCTCCAGCTCCGCCTCCGGGGCGGTGCGCAGCCAGGCGTGCTGGTCGGACAGGGCGGTCACCTCGATGCCGGCCGCCGGGCGGACCACTTTGTCGCGGCGCACCACCTGCGCGACGGGCAGGTCCAGGTCGTAGGCGGCGTCCCGCTTGCCCGCGTTGGCGAAGGCCTGCTCGGCGGAGGGGCGCGAGACCACCTGCGCCCACAGGCGGAACGCGGGTTCCAGGGCGCCCTCCTCGGGGACGCGGGCGAAGGGGGTGAGCTCGCGGTAGTGGCCGTCGTCGTGCGAGACGTACGCGCCGGAGCGCAGCAGCTTCAGTACGGGGGCGGACAGGTCGGGGACCTCGGCGAACACGTCGGCCACCGCGTCGAACCAGGCGCTGCCGCCCGCGCTGACGACGATCTCGTCCAGGCCCTCGAAACGCCCGGCCCGGTCGAAGTCCGCGGCCAGCGCCACCAGCCGGCGCAGCCAGGCGCGCACCCGCTCCGGGTCCGCCCGCGGCACCTCGCCCTCGTAGCCCGCGACGCCGACCAGCCGCAGCGACGGCGTGGCCGCCACGGCGTCGGCGACCGCCGCGCACTCCGCCTCCGTGCGGACACCCGTGCGGGCGCCGTCCCCGGCGGCCAGCTCGACCACCACGTCCACGGGGCGGGCGGCGCCGTCCAGGGCGGCGGCCATCTGCTCCACGCCGCGCACCGAGTCGACGTAGCAGACGAAGCGGAAGTCCGGGTCGGCGGCCAGTTCCGCGGCGATCCAGCGCAGGGCCACCGGGTCGACGAGCTCGTTGGCGAGGAAGACCCGCGCCACGCCGAACGCCCGGGCCACCCGCACCTGGTGCGGTACGGCGAGGGTGATGCCCCAGGCGCCGCGTTCGACCTGGCGCTGAAAGAGCTGCGGGGCCATCGACGTCTTGCCGTGCGGGGCGAAGGCCAGGCCGTGCCGCGTCGTGTACCGCGCCATCAGCCGGAGGTTGTGCTCCAGGTGCTCGGCGGACAGGGCCAGGACGGGGGTGGTGAAGCCGCCGGTGAAGAGGTTGCGGCGCTCGGCGGCCAGCTCGCCGACCGTCAGGCCGTCGGCGTCCGGCGGGAGGCCCTTGAAGCGGTGGTCGACACGTTCCTCGGCGAGGCGGGCGAGCGCTTCTCCGGCCATGGATCCTCCCTGATCAGGTGCGTTGCAGTGGGTGCAACATTCATTGCGTATATCGCTGACCGCTGTCTAACATCTCGGCCAACGCGGGGTCAACGGATCCGCCGGCCCGCGAGACGACGAGGAGTCCCGGCCATCGTGACCGCCACCGCAGCCCGCACCGCCCCCGGCGTCGTGGACGTCGTCGCGCTCGGCGAGTCCATGGTCACCTTCCTGCCCTCCCGGCCGGGCCGCCTCGCCGACGTCCCCTCCTTCGACCGGGCGATCGGCGGCGCCGAGTCCAACGTGGCCTGTGTGCTGGCCGCCGCCGGACACTCCGCGCGCTGGGTGAGCCGGGTCGGCGCGGACGGCTTCGGCGACCATCTGGTCGCGGCCGTCGGTGCCTACGGCGTCGACACCGCGGCCGTGGGCCGCGATCCCGACCGGCCGACGGGCGTCTACTTCCGCACCGCCGGCGACCGGGCCACCGACGCGCACGAGGTGGCCTACTACCGGGCGGGATCCGCGGCCTCCGCGATGACCGCCGAGAACCTGGACATGGACGCGGTGCGGGCCGGGCGCGTGCTGCACCTGTCCGGCATCACGGCCGCGCTGTCCGCGGACTGCCTGCGGCTGATGCGCGAACTGACCGCCCCGCGGCCCGGCCGCCCGCCGGTCTCCTTCGACGTCAACTTCCGGCCGGGCCTGTGGCGAGCCTCCGGCGGCCCGGGCATCCTGCTCGACCTGGCCCGCCGCGCCGACATCGTCTTCGTCGGCACCGACGAGGCGCGGGAGGCCTGGGGCGTCACCGGCGGCCCGGAGGCGATCCGCGCGCTGCTGCCGGAGCCCGGGGTCCTGGTGGTGAAGGAGGGAGCACGAGGCGCCACCGCGTTCGAGCGCACGCCGACGGACGGTCCGGCGCCGGGCCGACCGACCGCGTCCGGCCCGTTCCGTGCGACCGTCCCGCAGCCAGGACCGCCGGCCGGCGCCGCACCGGCCGCTGAGGGCCCCGGGCCGGCGGCCGGCCCCCGGCCCGGACTGCCCGCCGACGCCGCGCCCGCTGCGGCCGGTACCGCCCCGTTTGTCCACCCCGCCACCCCGTCGCCGCCGGCCGGCGCCGAACCGGCGACGTGCTCCGTCCCGGCGACCTGCTTCGTCCCGGCCCTCGTCGTCGACGTCGCGGCGGCGGTCGGTGCCGGTGACGCCTTCGCCGCCGGGTTCCTCTCCGCCACCCTGCGCGGGCTCCCCGTGCGGGACCGGCTCCGGCACGGGCACCTCATGGCCGCCGCCGTCCTCACCGTCCCCGGCGACCTGGCCGTCCCGCCCGCCCGCGACCACGCCGACCGGCTGGCGGCCCTGGACGACTCCGCGTGGGGGAGACTTCGACTCGGCCCCGGCTGGACAGACGCCGCCGCCCGGGGCGACGAGGAGGTACGTACGCCATGAGCCAGACCGTCGACCGCGCGCTGAGCATCCTGCCGCTGCTCGCCGAGGGGCCCGCCGACCTCGGCCAGGTCGCCGACCGCCTCGGCGTGCACAAGTCCACCGCGCTGCGCCTGCTGCGCACCCTGCACGAGCACGGCTTCGTCTACCGGCAGGCCGACCAGCGCTACCGCCTGGGCGCCCGCCTGTTCGCCCTCGCGCAGGAGGCGATGGAGAACCTCGACATCCGCGAGATCGCCCACCCCCACCTCGCCCGGCTGAACGAGCAGTGCGGGCACACCGTCCACCTCGCGGTGTACGAGGAGGACGAGGTCCTCTACATCGACAAGGTGGAGAGCCGCTACCCGGTGCGCATGTACTCCCGGATCGGCAAGCCCGTCGCCATCACCGTCGCCGCCGTCGCCAAGCTGCTCCTCGCCGACCTGCCCGAGCACGAACGCCGGGCGGTCGCGGAGAAGCTCGACTACCCCATGTACACGTCCCGTTCGACGCCCCACGCCCCGGCTTTCCTGCGGGAGTTGGAGAAGGTGCGCGAACAGGGCTGGGCCACCGACCTCGGTGGCCACGAGGAGTCCATCAACTGCGTCGCGGCGCCCGTCCGCGGCGCCGACGGCCGGGTGGTCGCCGCGATGTCGGTGTCCGCGCCCAACGTCGTCGTCACCGCCGACGAACTCCTCACCCTGCTCCCGCTGGTCCGCCGCACCGCGGACGCGATCAGCGGCGAGTACTCCGGAAGGACCCCGACCAAGGACGTCGTATGACCGAGAAGACCGCCCTCACCCCCACGACCCACACCACCCCGCCCGCGAAGTTCTCCCACGGCGTGAAGAAGGGCAACATCCTCCAGGTCGCCGGCCAGGTCGGCTTCCTGCCCGCCGAGGAGGGCAGGCCCCCGACGCCGGCCGGTCCCACCCTGCGTGAGCAGACCCTCCAGACCCTGGCCAACGTCAAGGCGATCCTGACGGAGGGCGGCGCCTCCTGGGACGACGTGATGATGATCCGCGTCTACCTCACGGACGTCGGCCACTTCGCCGAGATGAACGAGATCTACAACGCCTACTTCGAGGAGCAGGGCCTCACCCAGCCGCCCGCCGCGCGCACCACGGTCTACGTGGGACTGCCCGCCGGACTCCTCGTCGAGATCGACGCCCTCGCCGTCCTCGGCTGACCCCTCAGGGCCGTCACCTCCCCACCTCCCGCAC
Source organism: Streptomyces cadmiisoli (assembly GCF_003261055.1). Taxonomy (NCBI): domain Bacteria; kingdom Bacillati; phylum Actinomycetota; class Actinomycetes; order Kitasatosporales; family Streptomycetaceae; genus Streptomyces; species Streptomyces cadmiisoli. Next base: position 3,627,008 of record NZ_CP030073.1, on the reverse strand, counting down.
GTCGCACCACATCACGGCACGGCACCCCACACCCCCGGGGCGCCGTGCCGTGATCCTCCCTGCCCGAAAGCAGTATGTGTTCACGCAGAGGACCCCTGAATGTCCCATCTGTCCCTCCCGCTCGCCGCAGCCGCCCCCGCGGCGACCCCACCCCACACCGGCGGCCTGCTCCTGCTGATCGACGGCACGGCGGGACTGCTGACCGTCGCCGCCATCGGCATAGCGCTTCTGCTCTTCCTCATCATCCGGACCCGGCTCCAGCCGTTCGTGGCCCTGCTCGCGGTCTCCATAGTCGTCGGCCTGCTGGCCGGACTCTCCGTCACCGAACTCTTCGGCACCGTCCAGCGCTCGGACGCCGTCTCCACCATCGAGTCCGGCATGGGCGGCATCCTCGGGCATGTCGCGATCATCATCGGGCTGGGCACGATGCTCGGCGCGATCCTCGAAGTCAGCGGCGGCGCCGAGGTGCTGGCGTCCCGTCTGCTCAACCTGTTCGGTGAGAAGCGGGCCCCGCTGGCGATGGGCATGACCGGCCTGATCTTCGGTGTCCCGGTCTTCTTCGACGTCGGCATCTTCGTCCTCGCTCCGATCGTCTACGCGGCCGCCAAGCGCTCCGGCCGCTCGATCCTGCTGTACTGCCTGCCGCTGCTGGCCGGTCTGTCCATGACCCACGCCTTCCTGCCGCCGCACCCCGGCCCGGTGGCCGCCGCCGGCCTGCTCCACGTGGACCTCGGCTGGGTCATCCTGATGGGCATCGTCTGCGGCATCCCCGCGGTGCTGGTCGCCTGGGCGTACTCGGCCTGGATCGGCCGCCGCATCTTCGTCGCCGTGCCGCAGGACATGGTCGAGGCGGCCCAGGACGCCAAGCAGGCCGTCGCCGACGAGCAGCGCGCGGCGGGGACCGAACCCCGGGAACGGCCCGTGGCGCTGGGCACGGTGCTGGCCATCATCGGTACGCCGCTGGTCCTCATCCTGGCCGCCACGTTCTCGTCGATCGCGCTCGACCCGTCCACCACCCGCTCGGTGATCGAGTTCTTCGGCCACCCGTTCGTTGCGCTGACCATCGCGCTGTTCCTCGCGTACTACGTCCTCGGCATCCGCCGCGGCTGGTCCCGCAAGTCCCTGGAGACGGTCTCCACCGCGTCCCTGAAGCCGGTCGGCAACATCCTGCTGGTGGTCGGCGCGGGCGGGGTCTTCGGCGCCGTCCTGAAGGCGAGCGGTGTGGCGCAGGCCCTGTCGGACACCTTCAACGACGTGGGCCTGCCGGTGATCGTGCTGTCCTACCTGATCTCGGTGGTGCTGCGGGTCGCCCAGGGCTCGGCGACCGTCGCCATCGTCACCACGGCCGGCATCGTGGCGCCCCTGCTCGCCGGCGGCGACCACTCGCAGGCCTTCGTCGCCCTGGTCATCATGGCCATCTCCGCCGGCTCCATCTTCGCCTCGCACGTCAACGACGGAGGATTCTGGATGGTCGCCAAGTACTTCGGCATCAGCGAACGGGACACGCTCAAGACGTGGACGGTGCTGGAGTCGGTGCTGTCGGTGGCCGGCTTCGTCGTGGCGGCCGCGTTGAGCATCTTCGTATAACGAAGTCGGGGCCGACTGTCTCGGACACAGGATCGTCGACCATACTGCTGCGCTGTGGAGCAGCGTATGAGTACGAGCAGTCAGCCCCTGGACGCCGGCGTCAACCCGGCCCACATCCCCGGGCTCTCGGCGCCGGAGAAGCCCGCCGTGTCCGAGGACGCGGTCGAGCCCGGCGACGCGGCCCCCGAGGAGCACTCGGCCGACACGGCGGACGGCGAAGCCGGCCCGGCCGGTGGCGGCGAGGAGGCCGCCGACCGCGAGGCGGGCGCCGACTCCGAGGCGGACGGCGACATCGAGGCCGGTGAGGACTTTGCGGACGCGGCGGCCGACGGCCCCGTGTTCGAGGCCGCGGACCGCCGCGCCCGTATCGTCGCCGACCGCAGCGGTGTGCGCCTGAGCCTCGACGACGAGCGGTGCGAGTTCCGCTGGGACGAGATCGGCGCGGTCGAGACGGAATCGCCGCGCTTCGGCAAGCGGTTCACGGTGACCGTGCACACGCCGGACCGCCGGTGGTACCCGATCGAGATCGAGGCCGACGCGAAGTCCCGGCACCAGGAGTGGGACACCGCGCTGGACGCCGTCCTCGACGCCTACTTCGAGGACGGCGAGTAGCCGGCTAGGCGCAGTACTGGCTTTCCTTCCCGATCGACCGGTACATGCAGTCGGCGTTCTCCAGCAGTTGCAGCACCGCGTCGCGGTTGCGCGAGGTCTCCCGCTCGATCACCTCGTCGGGCGGGTAGAACCCTCCTCCGGAGGCGGACGACGGGTACATCTCGAAGGTGTACCCGAAGATCTTCTGCGAGCCCCACAGATAGTCGTCGATCGAGCCGTCGGTGATGTACAGGTCGCTGGACTGCTCGGCCGTGTACCCGTTGCTGGCGGCCATCTTCCCGCCCACCGCGGCGAAGGCGTTGCGGTCGTCCGCCGTCATCCCGGTCGTGGTGTCGGAGTAGGTGTACCCGAACGGCCACAGCACCAGTTCGCTGTAGGTGTGGAAATCGATGCCGGCCTTGATCTGCTGCTGCCCGCCGACGACCCGGCTGCGGACGAAGTTCGCCACGACCCGCACCTCGGTCGCGGACTCGGGCGCCGAGCCGCGGTAGGTCTCCGACGAGGTGGACCCGGACGAGCCGCCGCAGCAGCCCCAGCGGTAGTTCCAGTTCCGGTTCAGGTCCGTACCGACGTAGGAGGAGCCGGAGTTGGGCTGCCGGTTCTTGCGCCAGGACCGATAGGAGCCGGTCGCGATGTCGTACTCGCCGCCGTCCGGGTTGAGGTCCGGGACGATCCAGATCTCCCGGTTGTTCACCATGTTCGTGACGCGCGAGTCGGTGCCGTAGTCGGAGGTCAGCTCGCGCAGCAGGTACAGCGCCATCTCGACGGTGAGGTGCTCGCGGGCGTGCTGGTGGTGGGTGAACAGCACCTCGGGCTCGGCCTCGTCGGTGCCGACGTTGTCACTGATCTTGACGGCGACGATGTTCCGGCTCTGGTAGGAGGTGCCGATGACCCGCTGGCTGGCGATGCCCGGGTTCGCGGCGACCAGGGAGCTGATCGCGCTCGTCATCTCCGCGTAGTTGTGGTAGCGGGCGTCGGCGGACGGGAAGTCGTAGAGCCGGACGTCGTCCTGGCCTGCCGACCGGTCCGGGACGGCGCCGAGCGGGGTGACCTCGTAGCCCTGTGAGCGCAGCTTCCTGACCTGGTCCGCGCGGCCGGAGACGACGATGGTGTGGTCGTCGGCCTCGTCCACCGTGACACCCGAACGCTGGATCGCCGTGCGGTCCTCGGCGTCGGAGTGCAGATGGATCTCGTACTGGCGGATGTCGTCGGCCGAGGCCGCCGGCCGGTCCGCCCCGTCCGCGGTGGCGTCGGTGGTGGTCGCCGAGAGGGGCGCCGCGAGGGCGAGGGCGAGCAGGGTGGCGAGTGCCGCGGCGCGTCTGCCGCCGCGTTCGCCCGAGCCGCGTGTCCGAAGTCGCATGAAGTCTCCTTGTTTCTCCGGTGGTTCCGGGGTCTGCCGGAAGCGGGAGTGGAGCGGTGGGGGGTGATGGGGGGTGGTTCTCCGGTGCGACGTACGACGTGCTGGTGCGGTGTGGCGCTCATCGTCGGCTTCTGGCATGACCAGGTCAAGAGCGGGCCGGGAACCGGTGGCCGAAACCCGCGCCGACGTCCGTGCCGGAAACAGCGCCCGCCACGGGACCGAACGGCCGCGAAGTGTACGCATGACGCCCCCGCCCGGTGCCGTCCCCGGCGAAGTGCACCCGTCGGTGTGAGCAACGCGTGCATATATGTACGTGCGGGGGAAGAGTGGCAGTCCGCGCAAGGGCGAACCCCCACCCCCAGAGGACTGGCTGATCATGGGCGGATCAGCGCCACGACGGGACGGTCACCTGCCGGTCGAGACGACCAGCTTCGTCGACCGGCGGACCGAACTGACCGAAGGCCGCGAACTGCTGTCCCGCGCCCGCCTGGTCACGCTGACCGGTCCGGGCGGCGTCGGCAAGACCAGGCTGGCCGGCCGGATCGCCGCCCGCCTCGCGCGCGCCTTCCCGGACGGCGTGCGGTTCGTGCAGCTGTCCGGTCTGCTCGATCCGGCACTCGTCCCGCTCGCCGCCGCCGACGCCCTCGGCCTGCACGACCACTCCGCGCAACCCGCCCTGGACGCCCTCGTGGAGCAGGTGCGCGAGCGGCGTCTGCTGCTCGTCGTCGACAACTGCGAGCATCTGCTGGGCGCCTGCACGGAACTGGCCGCCGCCCTGCTGCGCGGCACCACCGGCGTCCGGGTCCTCGCCACCAGCCGGCACCGCCTGGGCCTGACCGAGGAACACCTCCTGGAGGTACGGCCGCTGCCGGTCCCCGACCCGGACGGCGACCTCGGCGCGGCCGAGTCCAACCCCGCCGTCGCGCTCTTCGCCGACCGGGCCGCCGCGGTCGTCCCCGGCTTCCGGCTCACCCCCGCCAACCGCCGCGCGGTCGCCCGCCTCTGCCGGCGCCTGGACGGGCTCCCCCTCGCCATCGAACTCGCCGCCGTCCGGATGCGTGTCCTCGGCGTCGAACAGCTCCTGGAACGCCTCGACGACCGCTACCGCCTCCTGTCCGGCGGCAGCCCCGCGGTGGCGCCGCGCCACCAGACCCTGCGCGCGGCCGTCGACTGGAGCCACGAACTGTGCGGCGAACGGGAGCGTTCGGTGTGGGCGCGGCTGTCCGTGCTGGCCGGGAGCTTCGACCTGGAGACGGCGGAGGCGGTGTGCGCGGACGGCGAGCGGGTCCGCGTCCACGACGTGCTCGAAGCGGTCGCCGGGCTCGTCGACAAGTCCGTGCTGTGCCGCGAACCCGGCCCCGACGGCGTGCGCTACCGCCTCCTCGACACCCTGCGCCACTACGGACTGGAAAGACTCCGGCAGGGACCGGACGACGAGTCCGCCGCCCGCCGCCGCCAGCGGGACTGGATGCAGCAGCGGGCCGGCGCCTGCGAACGCGCCTGGTTCGGACGCGGCCAGCGGGAGATCGTGGCCCGGCTGAACGCCGACCGGGACAACCTGCGCGCCGCCCTCGACTTCGGCCTGACCGCTCCCGGTGAGGCGCTCACCGCCCTGCGCCTGGCCGGCACCCTGTGGTTCTACTGGCACGCCTGCGGCGCCCCCCGCGAGGGCCGCTACTGGCTCGACCGCGCCCTCGACGCCAGCCCCGAGCCCACCCCCGAACGCGCCCGCGGCCTGTGGGTCGCCGGGCTGCTCGCGGGCTGCCCCGAGGACCTCACCCGCGGCCGGCGCCGCGCCGAGGAGGCCCGTGCGCTGGCCCGCCGGCTCGGGGACGCGGCCGAGGCCGCGCACGCCGAGTACGTGGTCGGCGTGACCACGCTGTTCAGCGACGACCTGGCCGCCGCCCGCGACCACTTCCGGGCCGCCGCGGACCGCGGCCGGGTGCCCGGCCAGCACCTCAGCCTCGTCGGCCTCGACCGGGTCGAACTCGCCTGCTCCCTCGGCTTCCTGGGCGAGGCAGACCGGGCCATCGAGGTCTGCGAGGAGACCCGGCGGCTGTGCGAGCGGCACGGCGAGGAATGGGTGCTCTCCTACGTCCACCGGATGCTGGCCCTCGCCCACAGCGTGCGCCAGGACCACCCGCGCGCCGAACGGCACGCCCGTGAGGCACTGCGGCTCAAACTCGCCGTGAACGACGTCGTCGGCATCGGCCTCACCCTCGACCTGCTCGCGCAGATCGCCAGCCGCAGCGGCGCCCAGGACCGGGCGGCCGTCCTGCTCGGCGGCGCCGACCGGGTCTGGACCGACGTCGACCGGGGCCGCTGGGGCTCCGACGCGCTCAACTCCCGGCGCCGCGACACCGAGACCCGGTTGCGCCGGGACCTCGGCACGGCCGCCTTCGCACGGGCCTATGAACGCGGCGGCGGACTCGGCCTGACGGACATCGTCGGCCACGCCCTGGAGGAGCACCGCCGCGAACGGCCCGCGGGCGAGGGCACCCGGCCCGGCGTCCGGCTCACCCGCCGGGAGAGCGAGGTCGCCGAACTGGTCGCCGAGGGACTGGCCAACCAGCAGATCGCCGACCGTCTGGTGATCGCCCGCCGCACCGCGGAGGGCCATGTCGAACGCATCCTCAGCAAGCTCGGCTTCAGCAACCGCAGCCAGATCGCCGCCTGGGTCACCGCCCGGCGCTGAACCCCGCCCCTACCACCGAGAGGAAGCCCGTGCCTGCCCGATCCGCACGCGCCCACGGCACCTTCGACCACCGCATGGCCGTCTTCGACACCGACGAGGCGTTCGTCGCGGCCGCCCTGCCCTTCCTCGCCGAGGGCCTCGCCGTCGACGAGCCCCCGCCGGTGGCCATCGCCGCCCCCGCCAAACTCGCCCTGCTGCGCGACGCCCTCGGCGGCGAGGCCGGACAGGTCGGCTTCGTCCCGCACACCGAGTGGTACACCGGCTCCGCCGCCAACGCGGTCGCCCAGGGCGCCGGCTATCTCGCCGCGCACGCCGCCCCGCACGGCCGCGTCCACCTCCTGATGGAGCCCGACTGGAGCGGACGGGCCGGCCGGTCGGCCCGCGAGACAAGCGAATGGATCCGCTACGAGGCCTTCGCCAACCTGCTGTTCGCCCCGCTCGCGACCACCGCCCTATGCGCGTACGACACCCGTACCGCGGGCCCCGCCGTCGTCGACGCCGCCCGCCGCGCCCACCCCGGCACCGGCGTCTACGAGGACCCGCTGCGCATCGCCGCCGAACTCGACGCCGTGGCCCTGCCGCCGCCCCCGGCGGACGCCCTGGCGCTGTCCGTCCCCGAACCGCACGCCGTCCACAGCTGGGCCACCGGGCGCGGACTGCCCCCCGCCGACGCCGAACTGTTCGCCGCCGCCGTCACCGAGGCCGCCGAACCGCTCGACCCCGTCACCCGCGTGCTGCTCTGGGGCGAGGCCCCGGCCTGCGTCTGCGAACTGCGCTCGGCGCGCCGGGTGGACGACCCGCTCGCCGGGTTCGTCCCGCCGCCGGCCACGGAACCGGCACCCGGCCAGGGCCTCTGGTTCGCCCGTCAGGTGTGCGCCTACGTCGACGTACGCCAGGACGGCGCGAGCGGCGTCGTACGGCTGCAGTACGGCTAGTGCCGTGACCGGTATGCGCACGTCCGAGCAGGTATGGAATCGGGTAGTACTCCCCGTGTGCCGTCCACCGGCACCGGACATCCTGGAGGCATGCTGCAACTCTCCGGGGGAGGCCGCCCGGATCCCGACCCCCGGTACGGCGCCTATCTTCAGCCACCGATGCGGGCGGGCAACGTGAGCGTCGAGTTCGACCCCCGTCCGACGTCGGTCCGTCAGGCACGCGCCGAGGTGCGCCGGCGGCTGGAGGGGTGGGGGCTCGCGGAGCGGGACGGCACCGGTGACGACGACCTGGTGGCCACGGCCGAACTGCTGGTCAGCGAGCTCGCGACGAACGCCCTGCTGCACGCAGCGGGCCCGTTCCGGCTCACGGTGACCGCCGCGCACGGCGTCCTGCGCTGCGAGGTCGCCGACGGCGGCCGGCGCACCCCGCGGGTGGTCGAGGCGGGCACCGGGGAGAGCGGCCGGGGGATGTTCCTGGTGGACGCGCTGGCCCGGCGCTGGGGCTGCGATCAGGACGGGGCGGGGACCACCGTCTGGTTCGAGCTCGGCACCTGCGCGTGCGACGGCTGCGGTCGGCGACAGCCGTAGGACACGCGGTGCCCGGGCCCCGGCGGGACGCCCGGCCGCCGGGGTCCGTTCCTCGCGCACATCGGGTGAAGATCCTGTTCGTCCTCTTGTCGCCCGGCCGCCGTTGGGCTTTCTTGACCTTCATGGAGGACACCACGGGAAACAGCATCCGAACCGGCGCGGCACCCGAGACGAACTCCGACTCGGGTCCGCGCAAGTCCAGTTGGAAGTACATCGGGCCCGGGATCGTGGTCGCGGCGACCGGTGTCGGAGCCGGCGACCTGGTGGCCACCCTGATCGCGGGCAGCAACTTCGGCTACACCCTGCTGTGGGCCGCGGTCATCGGCTGTCTGGTGAAGATCTCCCTCGCGGAGGCGGCCGGGCGCTGGCACCTGTCCACCGGCCGCACCCTGTTCGACGGCTGGGCGAGCCTGGGTCGCTGGACGACGTACTTCTTCGCCGTCTACACCGTCGTCTGGGGTTTCGTGTACGGCGCGGCGGCGATGTCGTCGAGCGCGCTGCCGTTGCAGGCGCTGTTCCCGGATGTCATGGCCCTCGAATGGTGGGGGATTGCCTGCGGTCTGGTGGGCCTGGTCTTCGTCTGGTTCAACAAGTACGCCGTCTTCGAGAAGGTCATGACGGTCCTGGTGGGCGTCATGTTCGTGGTGACCGTCTGTCTGGCGATCCGCGTCACCCCGAACATCCCGGACGCGCTGGCGGGTCTGCTGCCGGTGCTGCCCGACGAGAAGGACTCCGTCCTCAACACCCTCGGACTGATCGGCGGTGTCGGCGGCACCATCACGCTGGCCGCCTACGGCTACTGGGTCAACGCCAAGGGCTGGACCGACAGCGGCTGGATGAAGGTCATGCGGCTCGACAACCGTGTCGCGTACGCCACCACCGGCATCTTCGTGATCGCGATGCTCTTCGTGGGCGCCGAACTGCTGCACTCCATGAACGTCGCCATCGAGAGCGGTGACAAGGGCCTGATCCAGCTGGGCGACATCCTGGAGGAGGAGTACGGCGGGGCGACCGCCACGTTCTTCCTGATCGGGTTCTTCGCCACCTCGTTCACCTCCCTGATCGGCGTCTGGCACGGCGTCAGCCTGATGTTCGCCGACTTCGTGGCCCGCTACCGGGGCCGGACGCAGGCGAAGGGCGAGGAGATCGCCTCGGGCGAGCGGGAGCGCTCCTGGCCGTTCCGCGCGTATCTGCTGTGGCTGACCTTCCCGCCCATGGTCCTGCTCTTCCAGGGCCAGCCGTTCCGGCTGGTCATCATCTACGGCGTGCTCGGCGCCGCGTTCCTGCCGTTCCTGGCCGGCACGCTGATCTGGCTGCTGAACTCCGACCGCACACCGGCCGAGTGGCGCAACGGATGGGTGAGCAACGGCATGCTGGTGATCGCCGGACTGCTGTTCCTGGTGCTGTGCGTGAAGCAGGTCTGGGACCAGCCGTGGGCGGATTTCTTCTGATGCCGCAGGGCCGCTGAACCGGGTCGTCCGCAAACCATTGACACGGAACGGGGCCGCGGGCACACTCGCACGACTCCGAGTGAATCACTTTTCACCAGGCGAACAGGGCGCGGTGCTCGCGGAGTCATCGCGCCACCGCCGCCACACCGCCGTGGCAGAAAGTGAGTGACCCGTGGCCCCCACCGCCGCCTCCCCGCCCGACCGCTCCTTCCGGACCGTCGCCCCGGTCATCGCCCTGTGCTGGCTCGCCGTCTTCTTCGACGGCATGGACGTCAACATCTACGGCGCGACCATGCCGCACCTGCTCGCCGACGAAGGCCTCGGCTTCTCGACCGGGCTCGCCGGCACGATCGGCAGCTGGACCACCTTCGGCATGCTGATCGGGGCGCTGACCGCGGGCACCCTCACCGACTGGCTGGGCCGCAAGCCGCTGGTGACGGCCAGCGTGCTGCTGTTCTCACTGGGCTCGGCCCTGTGCGCGGTGGCGCCGGGGGCGGCGCTGTTCGGGGCGGGCCGCTTCGTCTCCGGCCTGGGGCTGGGCGGTCTGATGCCGATCGGGCTGGCGATCGTCGCCGAGTTCGCGCCGCCGCGCCGGGCGGCCCTCGCCACCGGCCTGATGATGACCTCGTACCACGCCGGCGGCATGGCGGCGACGGGCCTCGGCCTCGCGCTCGCCCCCGACCACGGCTGGCGCCTGGTCTTCTGGGCGGGCGTGCTGCCGGCGGTGATCGCGGTGCCGCTGGTGCTGAAGTGGCTGCCGGAGTCGCCGGGCGTGCTGTTCGCGAAGGGCCGCACACAGGAGGCGTACGCGGTCGCCGACCGCTACGGCCTGGACCGGCCGGGTACGGCCCAGGCGCCCGAGGCGAGCGCGAAGGGGCGCATGTCCGCGATCGGCGCGCTGTTCGCGCCGGGCACCCGCTGGGCGACGCCGCTGCTGTGGACCGCCTCCTTCGCCGGTCTCCTCCTCGTCTACGGCGTCTCCACCTGGCTCCCGGAACTGATGCGGGCCACGGGCTACTCGCTGTCGTCCTCCGTCACCTTCCTGATGGTGATCAACGCCGGCGGCATCGTGGGCATGCTGATCGCGGGCCGTACGGCGGACCGGTTCGGGCCGGTGAAGGTCTCGGCGGTGTGGTTCCTGCTGACGGCCTGCGGCACCTTCGTGCTCCGGGCGGAGATGCCGCTGGGCGCCGCGTACACGGTCGTCTTCCTCACCGGTATCTGGCTGTTCAGCGCCCAGGTGATGGTCTACGCCGCGACCGCCCGGGTCTACGCCCCGCGTGAGCGGGCCACCGGGCTCGGCTGGGTGACGGGCATCGGCCGCACGGGCGCGGTCGTCGGCCCGACGCTGGGCGGTGTGGTCCTGGCCGGCGGGAACGCGGGCCTGGGCTTCACCACCTTCGCGGTGGCGGCGGTGCTGGGAGCGGTGGCGATCGGCGCGGTGCCGCTGGTCAGCGGCCGCCGCCGCGACCCGGAGCCGGATGCGGCGGCGGCGCTGCTCGCGTCGGACGGCCGGCCCTCGCAGTCCTGAGCCGACCCGTGAGGCCCGCCGGGCGGGCCTCACGGGAGAGCCGGGCCGAACGCTACGGAAGGGCGTGCACGTGCGGTCCGACCCCGTTGGACCAGGCGTTGCCCGCCGTCGCGTCCCAGTTCGTCGACCAGGTCATCGCGCCGCGCAGGTCGGGATAGGTCCGCGCCGGCCTGAAGGAGCCGCAGTTGGTGCCCCTGGTCAGACAGTCCAGGGCGTTGTTCACCACGGTCGGGGAGACGTAGCCGCCGCCCGCCGCCCGGGTGGAGGCCGGGAGGCCGAGGCCCACCTGGGACGGGGACAGCCCGCCCTCCAGCTGGATGCAGGCCAAAGCGGTCAGGAAGTCCACCGAGCCCTGGCTGTAGACCTTGCCGTCGCAGCCCAGCATCGAACCGCTGTTGTAGTACTGCATGTTGACGACCGTGAGGATGTCCTGCACGTTCAGCGCCGTCCGGAAGTAGGAGTTGGACGTCGACTGCATGTCGATCGTCTGCGGCGCCATCGTCAGGATCATCGACGGTCCCGCCTTGGCGGACAGGGCGCGCAAAGCCTGCGTCATGTACGTCGCGTCGAGTCCGTTCTCCAGGTCGATGTCGACGCCGTCGAAGCCGTACGACTGCATCAGCGTGTGGACCGAGTTCGCGAAGTTCGTCGCCGACGCGGCGTCGTTGACCGAGACCGTGCCGCGCTCACCGCCGACCGAGATGATCACCTTCTTGCCGGCCGCCTGCTTGGCCCGGACGTCGGCCTTGAACTGGTCCACGGTGTAGCCGCCGAGACCCGCGGAGTCCAGGTTGAAGGTGACCGCGCCCGGTGTGCCGGTGGCGTCCGCGAAGGCGACCGCGATGATGTCGTACTGGGACTGCACGTCCGACAGCCGCTGCACGGCCGCGCCGTTGTTGAAGTTCTGCCAGTAGCCCGTCACCGCGTGCCGGGGCAGGCCGGGCGTGCCGCCGGTCGGCCGGGTGGTGCCCGTCACGGTCGCCGACCTCGGCGACTCACCGGCCGCGTTGGTCGCGGTGACCTGGAAGGAGTACGACGTCGAGGGCGCGAGGCCGGTCACCGTCGCCGACGTGCCGGTCACCGCCGTGACCTTCGTGCCGTTGCGGTAGACGCTGTAGCCCGTCGCGCCCGAGACCGTGTTCCAGGCCAGCGACACCGACGACGAGGTCGTGCCGGAGACGGCCAGACCGGTCGGGGCGCCGGGGACGGTCGGGGTCGGGTCGCCGCCCCCGCCGCCGTCGGGGCCGAACACCGAGACGTCGTCGGCGAGGTAGGCGGCCTGGCCGTACCAGCCGTGCGTGTAGACCGTCACCGACCGGGTGCCGGAGCCGGTCGAGAACGTCGTCGACAACTGCTTCCACGTCGACGAGTCCGGCGTCCACGTCGACACGTCGGTGGTGCCGGTGCCGGTGACGCCCAGGTAGGTGTAGCCGCCCTGCACCCAGGCGCTCAGTGTGTAGGTCGAATTGGGCTGGACCGCCACCGTCTGGGAGCAGCGGGCGTTGTCCTGGCCCGCCGGGGTGGCCCTGAGCGCGGCCGTGCCGCCGTGCACCGGCGACGAGACGGTCGTGCCGCTGCCGGCCGAACAGGTCCAGTTGCTCAGGCCCGACTCGAAGCCGGCGTTCTTGGCGTTGTTGACGTCCGCGGCGGATGCCTGGCCGATCGTCGTGAGGGAGAGGGCGAGGGCGGCGGTCACCGCTCCCGACCAGATGCGGGTCCGTCTCCGTCTGCGTACGCGGTCCACTGGGGCCTCCGGTGGGGGAGTGGGGTCTTCCAGAACGACTGGACGACAGAACGACGGTGGCCACCGCTGGACCTATAAGCTGGTCCAGACCAATTCCGCTGTCAAGGGGTCCAGGCCGATTCACCACCGCCGGCACCGGGTTGACGCCCTTCGAGCGTCCGTTGTCGGCCCCTTTGATCAGGGCTCCACTCTTTCGGGTCGGTCGGGATGCTCAACCTGCCCCGATTTGACGTGTCTTGTGAAACAGCGGTTGCACGCCAGCTACCGAAACGCTGTTCTTCGGTCACGGAGGCACGGATACAGTGCTGAGGTAGTCACGCAGTGAAGTCACCTCGGTGCACCGGAGTTACGCCGGTGGGCCGACCGGGCGGGAAACGGGGAGCTACGCGTGCCAACAGCCGTTGCCGTGACCAGCGCCGACATGGCCCTGCCGCCACAGGACGAACGCACCCTGCCCGCCGCCGTCCTCCAGGACGTGGACCAGCACCCGCTGGAGCGGACGCTGGCGGACGTGCAGATGCTGATCGAGACGCACGGGCATGTGATCGTCGTCTGCTCGCGTGCCGTACCCGCCGCCGTGACGCGGCGGCTGCACACCATCCGGTCCATCCTGGAGAGCGACCGGATCGCCCTGTTCAGCCCGGAACTGCCGCCACTCGGACTCGCCGTCCTCGCCCGGCAGTTGCGGCAACTCGCCTCCTGCGACCTCGGCCCCGGCGTCCTCGCCTCGGCCGGCCGGCTGCTCACCCACTACATCCACGCCGGAGCGCAGCTCGGCTCCGTCGCCCGGCTCGACCGCGTCCCCGTCGGACTCAAGTCGCACGCCAGGTCGTGGATGCCGGGCAGCCAGTTCGGCGTGATCGCCCACCCCGAGCCGCGGCTGGTGAAGATCGCCCCCGACGCCACGCTGAGAGGCCCGGAGTTCGCCACCTGGATGCTGGTCGCCAAGGGGCAGCTCCAGTCCGACTGGGTCTCCGCCTCGCTGGCCCCCGCGTGGAGCGTGCAGGGCCTGCGCGAGGTCCCGCTGCCCGCCGAGTCCGCCGACTGGTGGGGGACCGGCAAGCTGATCGAGTTCTGCACCTACCTGCCCGACCTCTCGGTCCTCTACCAGCTGGTCAGCTCCGTGCGCCGGAGCAGATGCCACTGGTGCGGCATCGAGGTCATCGGTGACCGGTGCGTGTTCTGCTCCGCCACCGCACCGGACCACGCACCGACCCACGAGAACCGAATCCCCGCCAGGTGAGTCCTGAACCACGGGACACGCACGGGGTCCCGGCGCCCCTGAGGGCCGCGCACGACCCCCACCGCTCACACGAACCCAGCCCACTCGACCGAGATCCCCAATGAGGTTGCACGGTTCATGAACTCCCGTCAGCGCCGCGGCGTGATACTCCTGCTTCTGTCCGTCATCTGCGCCCTCGGCGCGTTCGCGGGCGTCCTGTCCGTCATCAACGACGTGAAGTCCAAGGTCGGCCCAGAGGTCACGGCGTACCGGCTCAAGGCGAACGTGGCGCCCTACACGGTCCTCACCACGGCGCAGTTCGAGAAGATCGAGATGCCCGAGCGCTGGCTGTCGGCCAACGCGGTCACGGACCTGAGGGAGATCGAGGGCAAGATCGCCGTCACGACCCTGCGTGAGGGCTCCCTGTTGCAGAGCGACATGATCGTCGACCAGCCCGCCCTGCAACCCGGGCAGCAGGAAGTCGCCATCATGATCGACGCGGCGACCGGTGTGGCCGGCAAGATCACGCCGGGGTCCACCGTCAACGTGTACGCCACCTTCGCGGGCGGGCGTGAGGGTGACCCCGCTCAGTCCAAGATCATCGTAACCAGCGCGCGGGTGATCGACGTCGGCAGGCTGACGTCCCTCGAACCCGACCAGGACGACCGTGGCCGCCGCGCCACCGACGCCGTCCCCATCACCTTCGCGCTGTCCACGATCGACGCCCAGCGCATCACCTACGCCGAGTCCTTCGCCGACCGCGTCCGGCTCGCCCTGGTCGCGCCCGGCAGCGACACCACCGTCCCCGAAGCGGACCGCACCTACGAACTCGCGAAGGACAAGTGAGGCCCCCATGCCCACGAGGATCCTGGCGGCGGTCGGCGACGCGGACGCGATCCGCTCCGTCACGACCCTGCTCAGCCAGCTCCCGGACGCCGAGCCGGTCGCCCCGGTCGTCGACTCCACCCAGCTCATCGACACCCTCGCCCGGCTCGCCGCCGAATCCGTCGACGAACTGCCCGAGGTCGTCGTCGTGCACGAGCGGATCGGACCCGTCCCGGCACTGGAACTGATCCGCGAGGTGGCGCTGCGCTTCCCCGCGGTCGGCGTCATCCTCGTCACCTCCGACGCCGGCCCCGGCCTCTTCCAGGCCGCCATGGACTCCGGCGCCCGGGGCCTGGTCGCCCTGCCGCTGAGCTACGAGGAACTCGCCAACCGCGTCCAGGCGGTCGCCCAGTGGTCGGTGGGCGTACGCCGCCATCTCGGCCACGGCGGCGACGTGTTCACCGGCGTCGGCGGGACCGTCGTCACCGTCAGCGGCGCCAAGGGCGGAGTCGGCGCCACCGTGACCGCCGTCCAACTGGCCCTGGCCTCCCAGGCGTCCGGCCGCAGCACCGCGCTGGTCGACATGGACCTCCAGACCGGCGACGTCGCCTCCTACCTGGACGTGCAGTTCCGCCGCTCCGTCGTCGACCTCGCCGGCATCACCGACATATCGCCGCGCGTTCTGGCCGACGCGGTCTTCCGGCACGACACCGGCGTCGCGCTGCTGCTCGCCCCCGGCGAGGGCGAACGCGGCGAGGAGGTCACCGACCGGGCCGCCCGGCAGATCGTCAGCGCCCTGCGCTCCCGCTACGAGACGGTCGTCATCGACTGCGGGGCCCAGATGAGCGGCGCCGGCGCGGCGGCGGTCGAGATGGCCGACATCGCCCTCCTCGTCACCACCCCCGACGTGATCGCCGTCCGCGGCGCCAAGCGCACCGCCCGGATGTGGGACCGGCTCCAGATCCGCAAGGCCGAGGAGACCACCATCGTCGTCAACCGGCACACGCGCGCCACCGAGATCCAGCCCCAGCTCATCCGGAAGATCACCGCCACACCGGTGGCGGCGGGCGTCGTCCCCGCCAACTTCAAGGAACTCCAGGGAGTCGTGGACGCGGGCCGGCTGCACGAGCTCGACAGCAGGAGCACGGTGAAGCAGGCCCTGTGGGGACTCGCCGGAGAACTGGGCCTGGTCAACCCGCCCGAGAGCGACCGCCGGAGCGGCGGCCGGCTGCGGGGCGACCGCGGCTCGGTCACCTTCCGCCGGCGCAAGGACGGAGGGGGATGACGATGCGGGCGGCACTGAAGCGGGACCGCGGCCAGGTCACCGTCGAGTTCCTCGGCATGACACCGCTGATCATTCTGACGCTGGTGCTGCTGTGGCAGTTCGTGCTCCTGGGGTACACCTTCACCCTCGCGGGGAACGCTGCTGACGAGGCGGTACGAGCGGGCACCGCCGCCGACGACCGGCAGGCCGCCTGCCAGGAGGCAGGGGTCGAGCACCTGCCGGACGCATGGGAGGGGGACGCCGACGTGCAGTGCACCACGAGCGGTGGCTTCGTCACCGCCGACGTCACACTGCGGGTGCCGGTCCTCTTCCCCGGCTCCATCGGATTCCCCTTCGAGGTCGACGGCCACGCCGGGGCCGTGGAGGAGGAGGTGGACTGAGATGCCGTACCGGCGCAGAGCCCGCGACCGCGGGCAGGTCGCGATCGAGTACCTCGGGTTCATCCCGATCCTGGTCCTCGTCGCGCTGGCCGCCGTACAGATCGGACTGGTCGCCTACACCGCCCAGCAGGCCGGCACCGCCGCCCGCACCGGGGCCCGCAGCGCCTCGCTGAACGGGCCCTACGCCCAGGACTGCCAGGCCGCCGTCAGCACCTGGCTGGCCGACGGCACCGACTGCACCAGCGCCGAACTGGGCGACGAGGTCCAGGTCACCGCCACGGTCGACATCCCGTCGATCGTCCCCGGCTGGGACTTCGGCGACGCGCACAAGACGGCCACGATGCCGATCGACCACTGAACAGGGAGTACGGCGATGAGCCTGCGGGCACGGATCAACTCCCCCGAGGAGAACGGCAGCCGGGGCGAGGACGGCCACCTGGTCGCCTCGTACCGCGCCAAACTCCTGGAGGAGATCGACCTCGCGGAGATGAGTTCGCTCGCCGCGGCCGAGCGCCGGGCGCGCCTGGAGCGGGTGCTCGGGCACATCATCAGCCGCGAGGGCCCGGTGCTGTCCACGGTCGAGCGGTCCCAGCTGATCCGCCGCGTCGTCGACGAGGCCCTCGGCCTCGGCATTCTGGAACCCCTGCTGGAGGACGCGTCGATCACCGAGATCATGGTGAACGGCCCGGACGCGATCTTCGTCGAACGGGGCGGACGGGTCGAGCAGCTGCCGATGCGGTTCGCCTCCAACGACCAGCTGATGCAGACCATCGAGCGGATCGTGTCCACCGTCAACCGGCGCGTGGACGAGTCGAACCCGATGGTCGACGCCCGCCTCCCGTCCGGCGAACGCGTCAACGTCATCATCCCGCCGCTGTCCCTGACCGGCGCCACCCTCACCATCCGCCGCTTCCCCCGCTCCTTCACCCTCCAGGAACTCATCGGCTTCGGCTCGCTGGACGAGCACATGCTGTACCTGCTCGCCGGGCTGGTGCAGGCCAGGTTCAACATCATCGTGTCCGGGGCGACCGGCACCGGCAAGACGACGCTGCTCAACGCCCTGTCCGGCCTCATCCCCGCGGCCGACCGCATCATCACCATCGAGGACTCCGCGGAACTCCAGCTCCAGCAGCAGCACGTCATCCGCCTGGAGTCGCGTCCGCCGAACGTCGAGGGCCAGGGCCGGGTGACGATCCGCGACCTGGTGCGCAACTCCCTGCGCATGCGCCCCGACCGCATCGTCGTCGGTGAGGTCCGCGGCGGCGAGTCGCTCGACATGCTCCAGGCGATGTCGACCGGCCACGACGGATCCCTGGCCACCGTCCACGCCAACAGCGCCGAGGACGCCCTGATGCGGCTCCAGACACTGGCCTCCATGTCCGACGTCGAGATCCCGTTCGTGGCGCTGCACGACCAGATCAACAGCGCCCTCGACGTGATCGTCCAGCTCACCCGGTTCGCCGACGGCGCCCGCCGGGTCACCGAGATCGCGGTCCTCGACAGCCACGGCGGCGAGCCCTACCGGCTGGCCACCGTCGCCCGCTTCAGGGCCCTGCCCATGGCCGCCGACGGCCGGGTCCACGGCGCCTTCGAGCACTTCCCGCTCCCCCGGCGCACCGCCGACCGCCTCTACATGGCGAGCCAGCCCGTCCCGCAGGCCTTCGGCGTGGCCCAGTCCGCAGAACAGCTAGCCACCCGAGAAGCCAGGTAGGCAGGAACCTCCCCATGGAACTCCAGACCCTCGTCTCCCTCACCACCGGCGTCACCCTGCTGACCTGCGTCCTCGCCGTGGCCGGAGCCCACGCCTACAACACCGGCAAGGCCCAGCGCCGGGCCCTGGTGGACCGGCTGTCGGCGACGGGCCAGATCCCGGTCGTCGGACGCCGGCGCTACTTCCGGGACCTGGACCGCCGGCTGCGCAGGACCGGGCCGGGCCGGAAACTGGAGCTGCGGCTGGCCGCGACGGGCCTGGACGTGACACCCGGCGAGTTCTTCGCCGCGATGCTCGCCACCGTCGCCGGACTGTGGCTGATCGGCCAGGCCACGCTCGCGCCCTTCTTCGGCCCGATCGCCGGACTGCTGGGCATCTGGGTGGCCGTGCAGTTCCTCAACTGGCAGCGGCAGAAACGCATCGAGAAGTTCATCAACCAACTCCCCGAACTGGCCCGGATCCTGGCCAACGCCACCCAGGCCGGCCTCGCCCTGCGCACCGCGATCGGCATGGCGGCCGAGGAACTGGAGGCACCGGCCGGCGAGGAACTGTCCAAGGTGGCCAACCAGCTGGCGGTCGGCGCGTCCATGGACGACGCGCTGGGCGAACTGGCCGACCGGCTGCCCTCGCGCGAACTGGTCGTCCTGGTCACCACGCTGGTCCTGTCCAACCGGGCCGGCGGTCAGGTCGTCAGCGCCCTGCGCAACCTCACCGAGACCCTGGAGGAGCGCAAGGAGACCCGGCGCGAGATCCGCACCCAGCTCTCCCAGGTCAGCATGACGTCCTACGCGGTCCCGGTGATGGGCGTCGGATCCCTGTTCCTGATGAACGGGGTGAAGGACGGCGCACTGGACCGCATGACCGGCTCACCGGTCGGCCAGGCCTGCGTGATCATCGCGTTCGCGCTGTACGCGGTCGGCTTCGTCCTCATCCGCCGTATGTCCCGAATCGACGTCTGAGGCGGAGGGGATCGCCATGGCACTCGTGCTCGCCACCTTGATGGGCCTCGCAGTCTGGGGCGTCTTCGCCGGCATCCGGATGTACCGGGCGGAGGCGAAACTGCCCGGCGACCTCGCGCTCGCCCTGGAGGTCGGCTCGACCCGCACGGGCGCGGTGGACTCGCTCGTCGACCGGCTGGGCATGCGCTACGCCCCCGCCGTCCAGCGGCTGATGGGCCCCAAGCAGGTCGCAAAGTACCGCCGCAGGATCGACCTGGCGGGCAACCCCGGCGGCCTGACCATCGACCGGTACGCGGCCCGAAGGGCGGTCTACGGCTTCCTCGGCGGGCTCGGCGGACTGGTCTTCCTGCTCCAGGGCAACGTCCTGATGGCCCTGCTGCTGTTCGCCTTCGGCGCGTTCTGGACGGAGGTCGGCATCTGGTCGGCGATCCGCCTGCGCAAGGACGTGATCGAGCGGACCCTGCCGGACTTCCTCGACGTCCTCGCCGTCGTCGTCAGCGCCGGACTCGGCTTCCGCCAGGCCCTGGACCGGGTCGCCACCCGCTACGAGGGACCCTGGGCCGACGAGATCCGCATCACCCTGCGCCAGATGGACCTCGGTATGAGCCGCCGCCAGGCCTTCGCGGAACTGCGCCGCAGGAACGACTCCGAGCAGGTCGCGATGTTCGTCACCGCGTTGCAGCAGGGCGAGGAACTGGGCGCGCCGATCGTCGACACGCTGGTCTCCCTCGCCAAGGACATGCGCCGCACCGACGCGCAGAACGCCCGCCGCAAGGCGGCCCGTGCCGTACCCAAGGCCACCATGATGATCACGACGTTCATGGTCCCGGCCACGATGCTGCTCCTCGGCGCGGGCCTGCTGCTCGGCTCCGGCACCGACTTCGGCACGATCACGGGCGAGTAGAGGGGCGGGTGACGAGGCCGATGACGACACCGCCGCCGAGGGAGGGCGTGGGGCTGCTGCGCCGCCGCCCCAAGCCGCCCGAGATCACCACACCGCCGGCGGGCACGGTCCTGCCGGCCCACGTCCGCACGGGCGCACCGGACATCCCGGTCACATCGGCGACCCCGGCACTGCCACCGGGGTGGGCGCGGGCGGATCCGTCGGGGGTGATGGGGGTGACGGGGGCGGCGCGGGGGGTTTCGGGGATGCCGTCGGCGCCGGAGGTGCCGGGGGCACCGGGGGGTTTCGGGGCCGGCGGCTGGGAGGCCGGGGCCGGTGCGGGCGCTGATGTGGGTGCGGGGTCAGGGCCCGGTTCGGATGCGGATGCGGATGCGGGTGGGCGTCGGGGTGGCGGGTCGGGCGAGGACGGGGCGGCGCCCCATGCGCCCGTAGCGCCGTCCGCGGCCAGTCCGGTATCGGCCCCCGCACTGCCCATTCAGGTCAACGCCCTGCAAGCGATGTGCCGCCAGGTGTTCGGCTTCCGGCTGGCCATGATCGCCCTCGCCGCGCCCGCCGCTCTCCTCAACGCGTCTCCGGGCCTGGGCGTCCGCCTGGTCGGCGCGGCCGTGGTGGTCACCTTCATGGTGTCGTACGTCCTGTTCAGGGACTGGGAACGGTTCGGTCCGCTGCTCCTGCGCCACCCCAGCCTCCTGGCCCTGGACACCCTCCTCGGCTCCCTCCCCCTGATCTCCGCCGGCCCGGACACCACCCTCGCCTACGTCAGCGTCTGCACGCCGCTGCTCGCCGGACTGGTCTACGGCTGGCGGGGCGCCGCCTGCTTCGCCTCCCTGCAGTCCCTGATCCTGCTGCTGGTCCAGGCGACCCTGGCGCGGAGCCCGCACGGCAGCCTCGCCGAGGCCCTGCTCCTGCCCGGTCTCTGCGTCATCGCCGGAGCGGTCGGCTCCACGCTGCGCAACCTCATGCTCCGCTTCGGCGCCGCCACCCACGCCCTGACGACGGTCCAGGCCCGGCTCGCCGTCACCGAGGCGGTGGCCGGGGAACGCGCCCGCCTCGCCCGCGAACTGCACGACTCCGTCGCCAAGACCCTGCACGGCGTGGCCCTCGCGGCGGACGGCCTGGCAGGCTCGGCCGACAAGATGGACCCGGGCCTGGTCAAGCGACAGGCCGAACTGGTCGCCCGCTCCGCGCGCCGGGCCGCCGCCGAGTCCCGTGAACTCCTCGCCGACCTGCGCCGCGAGTCGGACCCCGACCACGGCACGGACGTCCTGGTCGAACTCGCCGCCCGCACCCGCGACTTCCACGCCCGCACCGGTACGCCCACCGCGTACCGGCCCACCGGTGCGCACGCGGTGCCGCCCGTCCCGCCCGCCGTGGCCCGCCAGCTCCTCACGATCGCGTCGGAGGCGATGGAGAACGCCCACCGCCACGCGTCCGCGACGAAGGTCGACGTACGGGCCGGTGTCCACGGCGACCTGCTGCGTATCAGCGTCTACGACGACGGACGCGGCCTGCCTCCCGGAACCACCCTCGAACAGCTGCGCCGGGCAGGCCATTTCGGCCTGGTCGGCATGGTCGAGCGGGCCGCCTCTGTGGGCGCCCGCATCCGCGTCGGACGAGGCAGCCATCCGCAGGGCACGGAGGTGCGCCTGGAACTGCCGCTCGCCGCCCTGCACACACCCACCGCACCCGCGGCCTGACCCCACGACCCGAGAGGAGGCCGAAGAATGCCGGACGCACAGCAGCAAACGCCCGATCCCGGCGCTCCGCCGCCGTCTTCGCCCCAGAACCCGTTTGCCGACTTCCCGCCGCCCCGGCAAACGGTCGCCCTGCGGGTCGTCGTGGCCGACGACAACCCGGTGGTGCGCGCCGGCCTGGTCGCGCTCCTGTCCGGCCGTGCGGACATCGCGGTCGTGGCGGAGGCCGCCGACGGCCGCGAGGCCTACGAGGCGACCCGGGCCCAGCGCCCGGACGTGGTGCTCCTGGACGTCCGCATGCCCGGAGTGGACGGCATCTCGGCCCTGCCGTACCTGGTGCCGCTGGCGCCTGTCGTGATGCTCACCTACAGCCGGGAGTCGGAGGTGGTCCAGGAGGCCCTGCGGCGCGGGGCCGGAGGCTACCTGGTGCACGGCGAGTTCACGGCGGACCAGCTGGTCGCCGCGGTCCGGGACATCAAGCACGGCAGGCCGCACTTCACCCCCACGGCGGCGGGTGCGCTGCTGGCGCAGCTCCGCGGCGAAGGGGGTGGAGCGGCCAAAGGGGCCGCCAGCGTCGGTGCCGGACGGAGCGGAGGCGACGTGTCGGGGCTCCCCGATGGCCTGGGCGAGATAGATGCGACTGCAAATCATCAGATCATGACGTCCGCGTCAAGTTTCGCTCCCCGAGACGCAATGACACGCGCCAATTCGCCGGAAAACCTTTCGCAGGTGCAATCAGATGTGGCACAGTCTACGTATCGGGCACGGTTCCAACTGAGCACGAGGGAGGCGGAGATCATGGACCTCATCGCATCCGGCATGAACAACCAGCAGATCGCCGCCACATGCTTCATCAGTGAGAAGACGGTCAAGAACCACATCAACCGCATCTTCGCGAAGCTCCACAGCACGAGCCGCTCTCAGGCCGCGGCGAAGTGGCTGGGCACGGCGCCGGGTTCACAACGGGGACTGGGGTGAGCCGCGGTGACGCATGGGGGGACGGACAGGCGGCGCTGGGCCTCGCGTTGGGCCCGGGATTGGGCCCTGGGGCCCTCTGACGGGAGGGGTCTTCCGCCGTACCTTTCCGGTGTCGAAAGCGGCACCGATGCCGATACCGGAGGGGAACACCATGAACAACTGGTTCAACACCACCGCCTCGTACTTCCGCGCTCGTGCCGCCCGCAACGACGAGGGGCAGACGGCCGTCGAGTACCTGGGGATCATCGCGGTGGTCGTGGCGATCGTGCTGGCGATCACGGGTACGGACATCGGCGAGTCGATCTTCGACGCGATCAGCGACAAGATCACCGAAGTCACTGGCGGCTGAGGAGGCATCACACGTGCCGCGACGCAGGGCAGGCCTTCCCCATCTACATCACGGTGGTGGCGGGCCTGCTCTTTCTCGCGTTCGCGTACCTTGCGGTCGGCCAGGCCGCAGCGACCAGGAACGAGGCCCAGACCGCGGCGGACGCCGCAGCGCTCGCCGCGGCGATGGACACCCGTGACCAACTCGCTGGCCAGTGGGTCGAAAACGTGCTGGACCCGACCCTGTGGCAGGACATCTTCGACGGCAACGTGGATGTTCTCGATCCGTGCTGGCGCGCGGATCAGCTCGCGGCGCAGAACGACGCGCACGTACTTGCTTGTGATCCGGACGGACTCCTCGGCTACACGGTGGAGGCCGAGACCGACGACCCCGTGGGGGACACGATCGTCCCGGGCACCGAGGACCAGACCGCCAAGGCGTCCGCAACTGCCGTCGTCGAGTCGCGCTGCACGTTCCAGCCCTCCGAGCAGGATGGCGGGGACGAGGTGCTGCCGAGCCTCAAGTGCAAGGACAAGAACTGGGACCTGACCCCGGACGACCTCAGTGACCTGCCTGGGCCTGAGGACTTGTTCGACGTTCACCTGGCCGACTGACAAGCGAACGACGAGTGACGAAGGAAGCAGAGGCATGAGCATTCGGTTCACAACGAAGGCCCTCAGGGGGATGGCCGCCCTGACCGTGGCGGCTGGTCTGGCCCTCGGTGTGGTCGGCTGCGGTGGTGGTGGCGGGGATGACGAGAAGCCGGACCGATCGGCGTCTGCTTCGAAGGACAGCGGATCCAGTGCCGATGCTCAGCAAGGCCAGTCAGCGGAGCCTTTGGCAGAGCTGAAGGGCCAGGATGGCCTGCTGCTCACTCTCACCTCTGCTGAGCGGGATTCCGGGGGCTTTCTGACCGTGAATGGAGACTTGAAGAACGATGGAGCTGAACGGGTGCAAGTGCCCGCGGCTCTCAGGGGAGATGAGACCGAGATCATCCAGCACGGTCGGTCTTTGGGCGGGGCCACCTTGGTGGACTCCGAGGGGAAGAAGCGGTACTACGTGCTGCGGGACACGGACGGCCGCCCGCTCACGACTTCGGATCTGGGGTCGATGAAGCCCGGTGAAACCGTGCCGGTCTTCATGCAGTTCCCGTCCCCACCCACCAGTACCACCGAAGTCAGCTTCCAACTTCCGACGTTCGCCAGCGCCACCATCTCGATCTCCGGGTGAGGCCGGACATGACCCGCACCCGTGTGACCCTGACCCTGGCCGTCGCGACGGCGTTGCTCACCACCGGTGTCTGCGGTGCCGCGACGGCTCACGCCGACGACAGTCCGAGCGTCCCGCCGGGTACGGAGGCATCCGCCTCCGCCCCCGTGGAGGTCGACGCCAACGACCCCGATCTGAAGATCCCGGAAGGCGCCACCCTCGCCGAACCCAAGGTTCTCGACATCAAGCAGGTAGTCGAGGACCAGAGCGGAGACGAACGCCGTGAGGACACCAACGCGGACGTGAAGTTCGCGCTCCAGGCGGAGGTGCTGTTCGGCAAGGACAGCGCGAAGCTCGGCGGCGAGGCGAAGGCGCGGATCGTCGCGATCGCCGACGAGATCAAGGCCCAGAACGCCACGAGGATCCGCGTGTTCGGCTTCACCGACAACCTCGGTTCCTCGGCTCACGGCGACGTGCTGTCCAGGCAGCGCGCGAACGCCGTGCACGACGTGCTGGACGGCGAGCTGAACAACCCGGACATCACCTTCGAGGTGCGCGGCTACGGCGAGCAGTACCCCATCGCCGACAACTCCTCCGAGTCCGGCCGCAAGAAGAACCGTCGCGTCGAGGTCTCCTTCCCGCGCGGCGAGAGCTGATACCCGAGCACCATCCGGCTGCCCGTCCCACACCCGTACCGGCGGGGCGGGCAGCCGCGTCAGACAACGGGAGCACCATGGCCTGGACGACTTCGGCAAGCGCGGCATGCGCGGCAGCCGCGCTGACCATGGCGGTCGCGCTGACCGCAACCGGCTGCGCGGGCGGCACGGACGCCGACCGCACCCCGGCGGTGAAACCGTCCCCATCGGCAACGGAGCCGTCGCCATCAGCAGGGAATCCGTCGCCGTCGGTCGCGGCCGCCGACGGGGCGGACACGGCCGCCTGTGCCGACGGCGACTGCGAGATCGCGGTGTCCGAACCGGTGACGTTCCGTTTCAAGGGTCCGAAGGGCATGGCGACCCTGTCCGTGACGAAGGTCGGGCCGAACGAGATCGAGTACTCGGTGCAGTCGGACAACGGCCGTTCCAAGGCCGGCGCGAGCGGCCCGGGGCAGGGCTGCCTCACCGTTCTCCGCGACAACGGCAGCGGCAACTCGTGCGGCGGCCTCGGAGACTCGGGTCGGCCGAGCGCCGAGCCCGGCACCGTCGTGATCCAGGCGGCGACGGGGGCGGACGGCACCGCGGTCCTGCACGTCGTCACCGGCTGAGTACGCCCCGCCGGGCCCCTGGGCCCCACGTCCACTGGGCGTCGATTTGGGTCTCCGGGCCCATGCCGGGTCACCGGCCCCTCCCTAGCCTCAATTGACGAGGTGGAGGCTTGAAATTGCCTCCGTCCGGCCGGAATTGAGGAGGCGGGGGACATGGCCTCGATCGGGGGAGTGTCGGCGTTCGGGGGAGCGGGGGCATCGGGGCGGGACGGGCGGCGGGAGATACCCGGTCCGCTCTCGTCCGCCCTCGTCCTGGTCCGGTTGCTGTTCGCGGCGACCGTCGTGGGCGGCCTCGGGGTCCTGCTCACGGCGTCGTCCGTGGACGCGGTGGACGGCGGTCTGCTCGCCAGGGTGGTGTACGCGGCCGCGCCCGGTGTGCTCGGCTGGTGGCTGGCCCGCCGCAGCCGGGCGGGCGGGGTCAGGATCTGGGCCGGTCTGATCGCCGTACAGGTCTGGCTGGTCCTCGGTTCGATCTCCAACATCGCCGAAGGATCGGCCCGGGGCTTCACCCAGCTCCTCGTGCCCGCCGTGGTGCTGTACCTGCTGACCCGTCCGGCGAGCCGCGCGTGGTACCGGCTGCCGCGGACGGACCGGCGGCCGCACCGGCCCTTCTCCCTCGCGCGGATGATCCGCTGGCGCAGGGACGACGGCCAGACGGCGGTCGAGTACGCCGGTCTGGTCGCGGTCGTCGTCGCGATCATCAGCGCGCTCGTCGTCACCGGTCTCGGCACGCAGATCCTGACCGGCATCCAGTCGCAGGTGTGCCGGGTGACGGGTACGGCGTGCCCGGCCACCGGCGACGGCGACGAGGTCACGGCCGGCGACGGAACCGACCAGAACCCCGGCAGCGACCAGCCCCCAGGAAACGGCCAGAACGGCGGCCAGAACGGCGGCCTGAACGGCGGTCAGAACGGCGGTCAGAACGGGGACACAGGCGGAGACCAAGGCGCCGGCGGAGACGACGGCGGCAACACCGGCGACGGCAACGCCGACGACAACGGCCCCACCGACGACACCCCCGCCCCCGACACCCCCTCCGCCGTCGACCGTCACGTCGTGGACCCCGTCGCCGACGCGGACGAGATCGACGAGCCTCCGTACGAGGACCCCACGGCCGGAGGTGACGACGACGGCGGGGGCGACGACGAGGGCTGCTTCTCCGGGTTCGGCGCGTTCTTCGGCTGTGCCGGCGACCAGCTCCAGCAGGTCGGCGAGGGCCTCTTCGTCGACGGCATCGGCGGTGATCTGGTCGGCATGTGGAACACCGTCACCAATCCCGTCGAGACGTGGAACGGCCTGATGGACTACGGCCGTTCGCTGGGGCAGGAGTGGTGGGACGGCACCGCCGACGCCCGCGAGATGTGGGGCGACGGCGACTACCTGGGCGCGCTCCTCGACTGGGGCGGCGCTTCGCTGGGGACCGGCGGCACGGTGCTGTTCGACATGTTCATCGGCGACGACGTCGTGGACCAGTGGAACAGCGGCAACGAGACGCGCGCCGTCACCACCGTCCTGTGGAACGTCGGGTCGCTGTTCATCCCCGGCTACGGCGAGGCCAAGATCGCCGAGAAGATCGGTGCGCTCGGCAGGCTGGGCCGGCTCGCCGACGGCGCGGCCGAGGCCGCCCAGGACGCCCAGCGCGCCGCCCGGGCGGGCGACCTCGACGCCCTGGAGGACGCCGCGCGGCGCGCCGACGAGGCGGCGGACGAGGCCGAGGACGCCGCCCGCCGTAGCGGCTGCACGATCGCCGCTCCCGGCCCGAAGGTTCCGTACGGCAGGGCGTACGAGGGTGGCGGCGGCGGCACACCCCCCGCACTCACCGGCGCTCCGGGCGGCGGGAGCACCGTCCTCGCCGCCGCGCCGGCCCGCGTCCCCTACCGCCTCGTGGCGAACGAAGGATGCGACGAGGAGGCCGGGGAGCAGGCGCGCCAGGCGCGTGAGCAGGAGCGGCAGGCCTATGTGGAGCGCAAGCGCGCCGAGGAGCCGGCCCGCGCCCAGGAGGCCCTGGAGAACAAGCGGCAGTGGCCCGACCCCGAGCGCAACGACACCAGCGACCCGCGCAACTACAACGCGCCCGACTGGGCCGAGGACCTGCAAACCCGCACCTACGGCGACGCCGACGGCAGTGACGGCTTCTGGGCGAGCCGCGACCGGAACCCCGCGCCCAACTGGAAGAACGAGTCCTGGCTGCGCTATCAGGAGCAGATCACCAACACCCGGCGCGGTTACGAGTACGTCGTTCCGCACCCGAGGGACGGGGTGCCGGACGTCGAGTACGACGGCTGGGACGCCTCCCGGCGGACGTATCTGGAGGCCAAGAACGGCTACGCGAGCTATCTGTCCAGGAGCGATCCCGGCCGGCTCACCGAGTCCGGTAAGCAGGAGTTCGTCGCCGAGGCCCGACGGCAGGTGGAGGCGGCGGGCGACCGGCGCGTCGAATGGCACTTCTCCAACGAGGACGTGGCCGACGCCGCGCGCAGGGCGTTCCGGGACGAGGGACTGAGCATCCGGGTCTTCCACACCGAGCAGAAACCGGCCGGCGGCACCAGGAGGCCGGAGGCGTTCGACTGACGGGGCGAGCGGGCCGGGTCGACTACTGTGACGGCGTTCGGATCTGTCAACGAGAGGCGACGGAGGACAGGACATGCGACGTGTGGTGCGGGGCTTCTGGGGCCCTCGGCCCGAGCCGGTGGAACGGCTGGCCGAGCGATGGAGCGCCACCCTCGACGGGCTCGTCCGGCTGCTCCCGGCGGCGGGCCAGGGCGGCGCGGCATCCTGGACCTGGCGGTACGCGGGCCCGGCCGGGGCGGTCCGGCCCGGATCCCCACCCGACACGGCGTCCCTGCTGGACGCGCTGCGGGCGGCCCGTGCCGCGGAGGACTGGTCCGACCGCACCGGAACGGGACTGCGGCTGGTGGCGGAGGGCGTGCCGGGCTGGAAGGCGGAGCTCAGCGGTGTGGCGGGCGGCTCGCCGGAGAACCTGCTCCAGTCGATCGTGATCGCCGTCGAGTCGCCCGACGACGCCGAGGTCCCCGACGCCGAACTCCTCGCCGCCGTCGCGGAGTCGTGGCAGCCCGACTTCGGCGACGTGACCGACGACGACGTCATGGACGCCCTGGAGGACGACGCCGACTTCATGGTCGGCGAGCCGTCCGTCGGCTGGGTCGGATTCCTGTCCCCGGGGCGTGCGGCGCGTGTCCCGGACTCCTCGGGGATCCCCCGCAAGGAACTCGCCGGGGGCGGTGTCCTGCTGCACGTCGCGGACCCCGGTGACACCGCCGCCGTCGTACGGGCGTACGCGGTGCTGAGGGAGGCCGGGGCCCTGGAGCCGTTGCCCCGGCCGCTGGACCGGGCCGTCCTGTGACCGCCCGTTCCCGGAGGGCCTTCGACGCGGCGGGCGCGCTGTCCGGTCTGGACGCGCTGCTGACCGAGCCCCTGGCGGGCGCCGGTGCGGCCACGGCCGACGAGGGCGCGCCGGACACGGGGGAGTGGACCGCGACCAAGGGCGCGGGATTCGTGCTCGTACCGCTCTGGGAGGGCGAGGCGCTCACGGGCGTGTACGCGCAGGAGTGGAGCGCGGCGGAGGAGGCGGCCGAGGGGCATCTGGCCGCGCTGGTACGGGAACTGGACGGCAGATGGGGGGCCCACCGGGCCGTGGGCATGAGGGTGCCGCTGTTCCGGGCACAGGCGGGCGAGCCTCTGCCCGAGCCGTTCCAGGCCCTCGCCGACCACGACTGCTTCGGGGACCTGGCGGTGTGGGGGCCGGTCACCGCCGCCCCCGGCGCCGGGCCCCGCTGGGTCGCCGTCTCGCTCAACCAGTCCGACGGCGACGCCCCGATGATCCTGACCGCCCTGGTCACCGACCGTCCGATCACCGAGCCGGCTGAACGATCGGCCTGATGCCCGAAGCCGGCTGAACGATCTGCCCGATGCCCGAGCCGGCCGAACCACCTGGCTGATGCCCGAGCCCGCCTACCGCTCGACGATCTCCACCCGTACCCCCGTGCGCAGCCCCCACCCCGCCATGGCGCCCGCCTCGGCCTCCACCACGTGCCGGGCGCGTGGGCGGGGCAGGCCCAGCCGGCCCGGTCGCATCGTGCGGACGGCGAGGACGGTCAGGTCGCGGCCGAGGTAGGCGACATCGATGGGGATCCGCATCCGGAAGGTGTGGACGCTGTTGGCGGGGGAGAGCAGGAGCGCGCCGTCCACCCGGTCGCGGCCCAACAGCCCTTTGGTGCGCGCCCGGTAGGAGGCCGCGATCTCCAGCGGCACCGTGGTCGGTGCCGTGTCCCCGTGCACGACGAGTTCGCCCCGTCCGTCCCGCCAACGTCCCATCGCGAGGACACCTCCGCCGTCCGCCGTTCGGTGTGCGCACCGACCGTATCCGCGGCGGGGCGGCCCCACATGGGCCCACGGGCCCATGTCCCGCCCCGGGTGGCGGGGCTATCGTCCCGCCGTGCGCGCACTCCTGACTCTCGCGGCGGCCCTGTGGGGCGCCGGTACGGGACTGCTGCTGCCGCGGGCCGCCCACCGGTTCTCGGTGGAGGCCGGGCAGTCCTGGAGCGGTCGCTGTCCCGGCGGGCATCCGATCGCGGGGGCGTTCGGCGGCTGGGTCGGGCGGGCGCGCTGCGCGGAGGTGACCTGTGCGCCGTACGGCCCGGACACGGCGGTCGTCGCGCCGGGTGCCGCCGTGGTCTGCGCGGTGCTCGCCGCCGCCACCGGGGCTCGGCCCGAACTCGCCGTGTGGCTGCTGAGCACCCCCGTCGCGGTGCTCCTCGCCCTGGTCGACGTCCGGGTGCAGCGGCTTCCGGACGTGCTGACCCTGCCCCTGGCCGCCGGGACCGCCGCGCTGCTCGGCGTCGCGGCGGCCCTGCCCGGCGCCGCGGGCTCCTGGCCGACGGCCCTGCTCGGCGGTGTCGCGCTCGGTGCGGCGTACCTCGTGCTGTTCCTCGTCGACCCGGCCGGCCTCGGCTTCGGCGACGTCAAACTCGCCCTGCCGCTGGGCACGGCTCTCGGGTGGTACGGCTGGTCCGTGCTGCTCGTCGGCGGCTTCGCGGGGCTGGTCTACGGGGCCCTGTACGGGCTCGCGCTGGTCCTCACGGGCCGGGCGGGGCGCAGGTCGGCGATCCCGCTCGGCCCGTTCATGATCGGCGGCGCGTTCACCGGGGTCGTCCTGGGGGCGTTCACGGCGGACTGAGGGCGGCGGCCGGGACGGGCTCGTACCGGTGGCGCGCCTTCCTGGCCTGGGTGCGCCTCCCGGGGCGCAAGCCGGATGCGGCCGCCGGGCTCAGCCCTGCTGTCCGGTGGCGTGCTGTCCGGTGCCGTCCGTGCGCCCGAGGACTCCGCCCTCCAGTGTGCGGATGACATGCGCGGTCACGCCGGGTCGCGGCAGTGTCCCCTGCTGGGCCGACTCCGCGCCCGCGTACACCAGCGCCCACAGCACCTGCATGATCCACTGCGCTCCGACACCGGAGTCGAACGTCCCGTCCGCCTGGCCTCGTTCGATGAGGTCGAGGACGCGGCGCTCGGTGGCGTCACCGTCGTCGCCCTGGCTCTCCAGCTCGGCGAGCAGGCTCGTGTCGCCGAAGGCGAAGATCATCCGGTCGCCGGTGTCGACCAGCGCGGTCGCGAGCCGGCGCATCGCGTCGGCGGGCGGGCCCTGATCGGTCGCGGCGTCGTGCACCGCCCGGTCGATCAGCTCCAGGGCGTCCTCGGTCGCGGCGCGGACCAGCTGGTCGCGGTCCGGGAAGTAGCGGTGCAGGGTGCTGCGGCCCACGTCGGCGGCGCGGGCGATCTCCGCGAGGGTGGCCCGGCGGTCGCGGGCCAGCACCGAGGCCGCGGCGTCCAGGATGGCGCGGCGCGTACGGCCGCGGGTCCCGGACTCCGCGGTGGCCGGATCGGGGACTGACGTCGTGCTCACGTCCCGAATCTATCAGTGGACACTCCAGGGCGGGACTCGGTTAACCTGGAATGGGACATCAGTGTCCCATAAGTAAGTGCTGGGCTTTCATTGAAAGAGGTCGTCGTGCCGAACGTCCGTCTCCTCTGGTTCTTCGTGCGCCCTCATCGCCGCACCCTCGTCCTCGGGCTGGTGCTCGGGCTGTGTGTCAGCGCGACCACCCTCGCGACCCCGCTGGTCACCAAGTGGGTGCTCGACGGTCTCGCGGACTCCCGGTCCGTCGCGCCCGCGGTGACCGCCCTGGCCGGGCTGCTCGTGATCGGCTCGGTGGTGCAGGCGTTCCAGTGGATCCTGCTCGGCCGCATGGGCGAGCGGGTGGTGCGCGACGCCCGCCGTTCGATGGTGCGCCGTCTGTTGCGCCTGCGGGTCGGCGAGCTGACCGGCCGGCCCAACGGGGAACTCGTCACCCGGGTCACCTCCGACACCGTGCTGATGCGCGAGGCGGCCGCGTCGAGCCTGACCCAGCTGGTCAACGGCGTGGTCGGCCTGGTCGGCGCGCTCACGCTGATGGCCTTCCTCGACCTGGTCCTGTTCGCCGTCACCCTGGGCGGCCTCGCGGGCGTCGGTGTGCTCGTGGCGGTGCTGATGCCCCGCCTGGCCCAGGCGCAGCAGGCCGCGCAGGAGTCGGTGGGCAGACTGGGCGCGGCGCTCGACGGCGCGCTGCGGGCCATCCGTACCGTGAAGTCCGCGCGGGCCGAGGAGCGGGAGTCGCGGCGGATCGTGGCCGAGGCGGACGCGTCGGCGCGGCACAGCGTCCGCGCCGTGGGCATCGAGTCGGTGGTGTGGACGGTCACCATGGCCGGCGTCCAGCTGGCGATCCTGCTGATCCTGGCCGTCGGCGCCGCCCGGGTGGACTCCGGCGCACTGTCGGTGTCCGGCCTGATCGCCTTCCTGCTGTACGCCTTCCAGCTCGTCGGACCGGCCACGGAACTGGCGGAGACCTTCTCGCAGTTGCAGTCCGGCATCGCGGCCGCCGCCCGTATCGCCCAGGTGCACGACCTCGAACTGGAGGAGGGCCACACGCGTGCGGCCGTTCCCCGTCCGGCGCGGGACCGGACCGCGCCGGTGGCCGGGTCCTGCGCGCACATCGTGTCGTTCAGCGACGTCACCGCCCGGTACGCCGACGACGGCCCCCGCGCCCTGGACGGCGTCAGCTTCGGCATCCCGCGCCGCGGCCACACCGCGATCGTCGGGCCCTCGGGAGCGGGCAAGACCACCGTCTTCTCCCTGATGCTGGAGTTCCTGCGGCCGGACAGCGGCCGGCTGCGGCTCGACGGGGCCCTGTTCGAGGAGTGGCCCGCCCACGAGTCCCGCCGCCGTATCGCCTACGTCGAGCAGGACACCCCGCTGGTGCCCGGCACCCTCGCCGACAACCTGCGCTATCTGCGCCCCGGAGCGACCGACGACGACCTGTGGTCGGCGCTCGGCGCGGTCGGTCTGACCAGGCGGGCCCGGACCCTGCCGGACGGCCTCGGCACCGTCCTCGACGGCACCGTGCTGTCCGGCGGTGAACGCCAGCGCGTCGCCCTGGCCCGCGCGTTCGTCGCCGATCCCGAGATCCTGCTGCTGGACGAGGCCACCGCCCAGCTCGACGGGCTGACGGAGGCGGCGGTCCAGGACTTCGTACGGGAACGCGCCCGCCGGGCCGCCGTCGTCACCATCGCGCACCGGCTGTCCACGGTCGTCGAGGCCGACCAGATCATCGTCCTGGAGCAGGGGCGGGTCCGGGCGATCGGCACCCACGCCGAGCTCCTGGCCACCGACGGCCTCTACCGCGACATGGTCATCGCGCTGCGGGTGACCACCGCCGTCGGCCACGTCTCCCGGCCCGCGCCGGCGTGACCGGCGTCGTCAGCGGCGCAGCGCGCGGCGCTGCACGGACTCCAGCGGGCCGTTCGGGAAGCGGCGCAGCCACAGCGTGGCCGCGGTGACGAGCGTCGCGCTCACCGCCGCCCACAGGCCCATCACCCACCAGGGACCGCCGTCGGCGAGGCGTTCGGCCAGGCCCAGGCCGAGGCCGTAGCAGGCCAGCATGCACAGCAGGTTCTGGGCGACGTAGCAGGACAGGGCGGTGCGGCCGACGGCGGTCAGGCCGCGGGAGACCGGGGCGGGCAGCCACCCGCGGTCCAGCAGGACGCCGATCAGTCCGAGGTAGCCGACGGCGACCACCGGGGCGGCCACGTAGCGGCCCAGGAAGAAGAAGTCCTGGCCACCGAGCGTGAGGGCCGCGTTGCACGGGACGCCCAGGCCCAGCCCCCACCCGGCCATCCGCGCGCGCAGCCGGCGGCCGTGTCCGGTCGGGGTGAAGGCACCGGCGCGGTGCAGGCGGACGCCCAGCAGGAACAGGAAGACCAGCAGCCCGAAGGACAGGACCGGCTCCAGGCGCAGGACGACGGCGTTCTCCAGCCGGAAGGCGATCTGGTCGAGCCAGCTGCCGTGCGCGTAGAGGTCCACCGCGCCGGCGGACACCCGGCCGCCGGCGGACGGGTCGGCGAGCAGCGACAGGGTGATCAGCGACATCAGCGCGACGTGCAGGCCCGCCGACGTCCACATCACCGCCCGCCGCACCCGCTCGGAGCGGACCAGCAGCCGGGCGACGAGCAGGGCCGTGACGGCGTAGCCCATCAGCACGTCGAAGCCGAAGACGAGGACGAAGTGGAGCGTGCCCTCGGCCAGCAGGAACAGGGCGCGCGGCCGGTAGCCGCGCGGCCAGGGCGTCCCCCGGCGGGCGGCGGAGTCGTACTGGATGGCCAGGCCCACGCCGAACAGGACCGTCAGCATCGCCAGGAACTTGCCGTCGGCGAGGAACCGGAACACCGCCTCCGCGGGCTCCGTGAACGGGTCCGCCATCGGCGCACCCTGGAGGAACGCCCATTCGGAACCCGGAGCGGCGAAGATCCACACGTTGGTCATCAGCGTGCCGAGGATCGCCGCGCCGCGCAGGACGTCCAGCAGCGGCAGCCGGGCGGTGGCGCGGGCGCCGGGCGCGGCGGTGTCCTCGGGGGCGCGCAGGCTGTTCGACATGCTTCCAGGCTCCCGGCGAGATCCGGCCCGATCGTCCTGCGGCCGGACGAAACCCCGGTACATCCTTCGATGCAGGGCACCGGGGGGCGCGGTCGGGCCGCGGTGCGGGACGGACGGGACGGGAGGAAAACCGTTGTGTCCGGGTGGCGCGCGCGGGATAGGAAGTGGACATGACCGAACTCGGCGCCGTCTTCCGTCCCCAACTCCCCCCTGAGCGGCTGCGCGCCCTCGCCCGTCTCGCCGACGAGACGGAGCTGAGCGAACTGTGGCTGTGGGAGGACTGCTTCCGGGAGGGCGGTGTCTCCACGGCCGCGGCGGCCCTGGCCTGGACCGAACGGGTCCGCGTGGGCATGGGCCTGCTGCCGGTGCCGCTGCGCAACGTCGCCCTGACCGCGATGGAGGCCGCCTCGCTGCACCGGATGTTCCCGGGCCGCGCGGTCCTCGCCGTCGGGCACGGGGTGCAGGACTGGATGGGGCAGGTCGGCGCGCGCGCCGAGTCGCCGCTGACCCTGCTGCGCGAGCATCTCCTCGCGCTG
Source organism: Streptomyces cadmiisoli (assembly GCF_003261055.1). Taxonomy (NCBI): domain Bacteria; kingdom Bacillati; phylum Actinomycetota; class Actinomycetes; order Kitasatosporales; family Streptomycetaceae; genus Streptomyces; species Streptomyces cadmiisoli. Next base: position 3,592,227 of record NZ_CP030073.1, on the reverse strand, counting down.
CGCGCCCTGTTGCGCGGGGAGCGGCTCACCACCGAGGGCCGATACGTGACGCTGGACGACGTCGCCCTCGACTGGCCGCCGGCCGGACCCGTCCCGGTCCTCGCGGGTGCCACCGGACCGCGCTCGCTGCGGCTGTCCGGCGAGGCCGCCGACGGCACCGTCCTGACCTGTGTGACCTCACCGGACGGCGTGCGGCGGGCACGCCGGCTCATCGACGAGGGCCGGCGGGCCGCCCACCGCACCGACCCGCACGAGGTCGTCGTCTATCTGCTCACCGCCACCGGCCCGGACGCCGAGGCCCGGGTGCGCGCCGAACTCGCCGCCGAGGGCGCGGGCTCCGTTCCGGGTCTCGGGGCGGCCGGGGACGCGGCGGCCGTCGCCGAGGCCGTGGGGCGGCTCGCCGAGGCCGGCGCCGACACGGTGATCCTCCAGCCCACGGCCGACGAACCCGACCCGGAGGGCTTCGTCCGCTTCACCGCACGGGAAGTACGTCCGCTGGTCAAGTAGCGCACGGGGAGGGACGGTCGCCTCCCGGTGGCCCCGGTACGGCACGCCCGTGTCGTCGTCACCGGCCGTCCCCGGAAAATCAGCGGCGCGCACCGACGGCGCCCTGCGACGATCACGGCATGGACCACGACCGCCGCAGCTTCGGGGAACTCGTCGCCGAGGGGGCCGCCGTCCCCACCGACGGCTGGGACTTCTCCTGGTTCGAGGGCCGGGCCACCGAGGAGCGGCCGCCTTGGCGCTACGCGGAGTCGGCGGCCCGGCGCCTGGGCGGGGCGCACGCCGCGCTGGACATCCAGACCGGTGGCGGCGAGGTCCTCGACTTCGCCCTCGGCGCCGCCCCGCGCCGCCCCCGCCTCCTCGCCGCGACGGAGGGCTGGCCGCCGAACGTCGCCCGGGCCACGGCCCGGCTCGCCCCGCGCGGCGTCGTGGTCGTCGCCGCTCCCGAGGACGCGCCGCTGCCCTTCGCCGCCGGCACCTTCGACCTCGTGGTCAGCCGTCACCCCGTCAGCCCGCACTGGGCCGAGATCGCCCGTGTGCTGCGGCCCGGCGGCACGTACTTCGCCCAGCACGTGGGTCCCGGCAGCTGCGGCGAACTCGTCGAGCACTTCCTCGGACCCCGGCCGGAGCACCGCCGCGACGCCCGCCGGCCGGACCTCGAACGCGCGGCGGCCGAGGCCGCCGGCCTGGAGGTCACCGACCTGCGGGCGCAGCGGCTGCGGATGGAGTTCCACGACGTCGCCGCCGTCGTGCACTTCCTGCGCAAGGTGATCTGGATGGTCCCGGACTTCACCGCCGAGGCGTACGCGGACCGCCTCCGGGCCGTGCACGAGCGGATCCGCGCCGACGGCTCGTTCGTCACCCACAGCACCCGCCACCTCTTCGACGCCCGCAAGCCGCCGGCCCGCGCCTGAACTCCCGGGCGGCGGACGGCCGCGGCGCCCGCTCACGCGTGCGCCCCCCGCGCGCGTGCCCTCGAAGGGGAACTCCTCGATCTCCCCGGCGGCGGCCCGCGACGCGAACACCCGATCGGTCCAACCGGGCCGCGCGGCCGGCCACTTCGCGAGGTCGCGGGGCGTCGCCGGCCCGTAGGCGTACAGATGCCGCCGCACGAGCGCGCGTACCGCCTCCTGCCACAGCGCGGCGCGCACCTCCGCCCGGGTGGTTTCCCTCGGCCCGCACTTTCGCCGACGGGCGTACCAGGTGCGGCCGGCCGGGTCAGGAACTGCCGCTCCTGCCGGCCGCGCACGCCTCGGCCCAGGTGATCCCTCTGGCCCTCGCTTCAGCGCTCACGGCACGGACGCCGGGCGGGAACGAGGCCGGATTTCGTCCTCCATGGCGCGGTCCCGCATCGTGGTCGCCGCTCGCACCGGCCGCCCCCCGTCCCGTAAGTTCAGACCAAGGAAATTCGCGTGAGCAAAGACGCGAGGGGGGCGCCGCGCAGTGGAGGGGGCTGCGCGGTGCCCCGCCCGGTCGGCGTCAAGCCGCTGACGACGCCCGATCGCCCATCAGAGGGAAACGGACATTTCCGGGAACCGTCCCCGATCCGGCCGCGTATGCCCTGTGAACTGGCTGTGAACCGGGTGTTCCGGGGCCACCGGCGCGTTGCCGGACGATTTCGGAGAGTAGTTGTCTCGCGCCGGTGCACGCAGCATCCCTTACGAAGGGTTATGGTGGAAACCCCCCCTCGGGCCGGTCCGTCTCCCCCCCACGGACCGGCCCGTTTTTTTCGTGCCCGGCGCCACCCCTTGGGGCGCCGTTACACGGCGGGGGTAGGCTTCGCCCCCGTGGACCGCCATGCGGACAGGGATCGCGCTCAACCGCGCCTGTCCGATCCGTACGGAGGGGCTGACAATCACGTGAACCTGCGCGACAAGCTGCGCGGCCTGCTGGTCAGGGTCTACGCACGCCGGGTGGAAGGCCACCTGGACCACGCTCAGGTGCCCAAGCACATCGGCGTCATCATGGACGGCAACCGGCGCTGGGCGAAGGCCGCGGGTTCCACCACCGTGCACGGCCACCGGGCCGGCGCCGAGAAGATCGAGGAGTTCCTCGGCTGGTGCAGCGAGACGGACGTCGAGGTCGTCACCCTGTGGCTGCTGTCGACGGACAACTTCGACCGCCCCCAGGACGAACTCGTCCCGCTTCTCGGCATCATCGAGGACGTGGTGCGCGCCCTCGCCGCCGACGGCCGCTGGCGCGTCCACCACGTCGGCACCCGCGACCTGCTGCCGCAGCAGATGCAGACGACCCTGAAGGAGGCCGAGGAGGCCACCGCCCACGTCGACGGGATACTGGTCAACGTCGCCATCGGCTACGGCGGCCGCCAGGAGATCGCCGACGCCGTCCGCTCCATGCTGCTCGAAGCCGCCGGCCGGGGCAGCTCCATCGAGGACGTCATCGAGGCCGTCGACGTCGACATGATCGGCCGGCACCTCTACACGGGTGACCAGCCCGACCCCGATCTGGTGATCCGGACCAGCGGTGAGCAGCGGCTGTCCGGATTCATGCTCTGGCAGACGGCCCACAGCGAGTACTACTTCTGTGAGGTCTTCTGGCCGGCCTTCCGCAAGGTCGACTTCCTGCGCGCCCTGCGCGACTACGCCGCCCGGCACCGCCGTTACGGCGGCTGACGGACCTCCCGCCGCTACGGCGGACGTACCCCGCTTCACACGGAGTTCACCAGCGCGCCGTCATATGCCGTGGCATGGCAGCGCTTGTTCGAGGGCATAAGCCAAACAGGTCGACACCCGAACCACGGGTGTCGGATCTCAGCGGGCGGCACGGGGCCGTCCGCCCGGGAGGCCCTTTGCACCAGCCGGATCGTGCGGTCACAGCACGGACGAAGCCACAGGGCCGGTTCTCGGCCCGTGCATCGGAGCCGTCAACCGGTCCAGCTCCTCTCCGTCGCTCCCCGACCTCTTCCGAGGGGGTACGTCCTTCCGTGGTGACCAGCACAAAGCGCCACAAGCCAGACCGGCGCACCTATGTTCTCGACACCAGCGTCCTGCTGGCCGACCCGAACGCCCTGAGCCGCTTCGACGAGCACGAGGTCGTGCTGCCGGTCGTCGTCGTCACGGAGCTGGAGGCGAAGCGGCACCATCCCGAACTCGGCTACTTCGCCCGGCAGGCCCTGCGCCTGCTCGACGACTACCGGGTGCGCCATGGCCGCCTCGACGCCCCCATCCCGATCGGGGACCTCGGCGGAACGCTCCGTGTCGAGCTCAACCACTCGGACCCCAGCGTGCTGCCCACCGGCTACCGCCTGGGGGACAACGACTCCCGCATCCTGGCGGTCGCGCGCAATCTGCAGGCCGAGGGGTTCGACGTCACCGTCGTGTCGAAGGACCTCCCGCTCAGGATCAAGGCCTCCTCCGTGGGACTCCTCGCCGAGGAGTACCGCGCGGAACTCGCCATCACGGACTCCTCCGGCTGGACCGGGATGTCCGAACTGACGCTGTCCGGCGAGCAGGTGGACATCCTCTTCGACGAAGGCCATGTCTACGTCCCGGAGGCCGCCGACCTGCCGGTCCACACCGGCCTGACCATCCAGTCCGAGCGCGGCAAGGCGCTCGGCCGGGTGACGCCGGAGGGCAACGTCCGGGTGGTGCGCGGCGACCGGGAGGCGTTCGGCATCAAGGGCCGCAGCGCCGAACAGCGCATCGCGCTCGATCTGCTGCTGGACCCGGAGGTCGGGATCGTCTCGATGGGCGGCCGGGCCGGCACCGGAAAGTCGGCGCTGGCGCTGTGCGCGGGCCTGGAGGCGGTGCTGGAGCGCCGTCAGCACCAGAAGGTGATGGTCTTCCGTCCGCTGTACGCGGTGGGCGGGCAGGAGCTCGGCTATCTGCCCGGTACCGAGGCGGAGAAGATGAGCCCCTGGGCTCAGGCCGTCTTCGACACGCTGTCCGCGGTCACCAGCCGCGAGGTCATCGAGGAGGTCACCGCGCGCGGGATGCTGGAGGTCCTTCCGCTCACCCATATCCGCGGACGCTCCCTCCACGACGCCTTCGTGATCGTGGACGAGGCCCAGTCACTCGAACGCAACGTCCTGCTGACCGTTCTGTCCCGGATCGGCGCGAATTCCAGGGTCGTTCTCACGCATGACGTGGCACAAAGGGACAATTTGCGGGTCGGCCGGTACGACGGTGTCGTGGCGGTCGTCGAAAAGCTGAAGGGGCATCCGCTTTTCGCCCATGTGACGCTGACGCGGTCCGAGAGGTCCCAGATCGCCGCGCTTGTGACCGAAATGCTGGAGGACGGGCAGATCTGACCCACACGCCCCATCTCGGGGTGGTTACGCGGTAGTTGGCGCCGTCCGGAAAAGGCTGAGAGCCTAGCCGGGCGGCGCCTTCGCGTGACGTGGTTTCTCCGAATCGCTCGGGTCAAACGGGATGTGAGCTTTCACACGCAACTCAGAATTGCCACCCGCCGTCCGGTTGCGGCAGAGTCTCATTCCTGTCAGGCCCCGCATACGGCACACCTGTAACCCCAGCGTTACAGCACAACCCAGGCAACACCGCCAACTCCATACAGCACCGTCGTATGCCGCCCGAGCACCAAGCGGCTCTCCCTTGCCGGGAGTTGCCCACCGGGCCCGCGCCTCCCGTGACCCGGTAGTTGGGGAGGTCAGTGCCAGGGGCACGATTGCGTCCGCCAGGGTCACCGAGGCGGGCGATGCTGGAAGGAAACCGTGTGAGCCGGATTTCGGTCCGGGGATTCGCAGTGGCTTCGGCCACCGCGGTCACCGCAGTCGGAAGCGTCGTCGGCGTTGCCTCGGGCAGCACCGCGCAGAACAACGACGCCGAGGCGGCGGCAACCGACCTGACGCTCCTCGCGGACATACCCGCGGGCCAGCAGGCCCAGGTGCAGACCGCGTCCCTGACGCAGCAGGCCAACGTTCAGGCCATCGCCGCGGACGCCAGCGCCAAGAAGGACGCCGAGGCGGCGGCCCGCAAGGCGGCGGCCGAGACCGCGATCGCCAAGAAGGAGGCTGCCGAGAAGGCGGCCAAGGAAGCCAAGGAGCGCGAAGAGGCGCGTGAGGAAGCGGCGAGCCGCTCCTCGGTCCGGGACGCGTCCAGCTTCGCTCCGCAGAGCTCGTACTCCATCTCCGAGATCCAGGCGATGGCCAGGTCGATGGTGCCGAGCGCGCAGTTCCAGTGCTTCAGCAACATCGTGGACCACGAGTCCGACTGGAACTACCGGGCGGTCAACCCGTCGTCCGGTGCCTACGGTCTCTTCCAGGCACTGCCCGGGTCCAAGATGTCCTCCGTCGGTTCCGACTGGCAGACCAACCCGGCCACCCAGATCCAGTGGGGCCTCAACTACATGAACGAGCGCTACGGCAGTCCCTGTGACGCCTGGACGTTCTGGCAGGCCAACAACTGGTACTGAGCCTGCCCCCGCACAACTTCCCCGAGCCCCTCGCCGTCCTTCGGTGAGGGGCTTCGGCCATGTACGGTCTGACGGGACGACGCCAGGGGGAGTGGTGGGGACGGACGGGGGAAAGGGACGGATCATGTCGCGAGTGCCAGGGTGGCTCGGTCGACTCGGCACCGGGGCCGCCGAGCTGAGCAAGCGCTGGGAGGAACGACGGGCCCAGGCGGAGCAGGCGCGCGCCGAGCTTCCCGAGCCCGAGCCGCCCGCCGACACCGGGACGACGCCTCCCGCCCACGGCACCGAGTCCGTACCGGTGGTGGTCCGGCCCGATCCGGCGCAGGCCGTGCCCTGGGGGGTGCGGGTCGCCGCCGAGGCCGGCTGGCGGCTGCTGGTGCTCGCCGGCACGGTATGGGTGCTGATGCGGGTCATCAGCGCCGTTCAACTCGTCGTGCTCGCCTTCGTCGGAGCACTGCTGATCACCGCGCTGCTGCAACCGACCGTGGCCCGGCTGCGGCGGTACGGGGTGCCGCGCGGACCGGCCACCGTGCTCACCGCGATCCTCGGCTTCGTCGTCATGGGGCTGATCGGATGGTTCGTGACCTGGCAGGTCATGGAGAACATCGGCAATGTCTCCGACCAGGTCCAGGACGGCATCGACGAGTTGCGCCGTTGGCTGCTGGACAGCCCCTTCCACGTCACCGACAAGCAGATCAACGACATCGCCGAGAACCTGCGCGACGCGGTCGGGGCGAACACCGACCAGATCACGTCCGCGGGACTCGAGGGTGTCACGGTCATCGTCGAGGCGCTGACGGGGATCCTGCTCGCGGTCTTCTCGACGCTGTTCCTCCTCTACGACGGCCGCCGCATCTGGGAGTGGACGCTGAAGCTGGTGCCGGCCGCCGCCCGGCCGGGGGTCGCCGGGGCCGGACCGAGGGCCTGGCAGACGTTGACCGCCTATGTGCGCGGCACGGTGATAGTGGCGATGATCGACGCGATCTTCATCGGCCTGGGGATCTACTTCCTGGACGTCCCGATGGCCGTACCGCTCGCCGTGTTCATCTTCCTCGGTGCCTTCGTCCCGCTGGTGGGTGCGGTGGTGTCGGGAGCGCTGGCCGTGGTGGTCGCGCTGGTGACGCAGGGCGTGTTCACCGCCGTCATGACGCTGGTCGTGGTGCTCGCGGTGCAGCAGATCGAGGGGCACATCCTGCAACCGTTCATCCTGGGGCGGGCGGTACGGGTGCATCCGCTGGCGGTGGTGCTGTCGGTGGCGGCCGGCGGACTGGTGGCCGGGATCGGCGGTGCGGTGGTGGCCGTACCGCTGGTGGCCGTGACCAACACGGTGGTCGGCTATCTGCGGGCGCACTCCCGTGAGGCAGCCCTGCGGCAGTCCCCGCAGCCACGGGGCGCCACGGCGTCCTCCGTCGCCCCCACCACGCCCGTCCCGCCCGCCGACCCGGCGCCCTGAGCGATCCGGGCGGACCTGAGCACGACCGAAGGGGCCCCGCCCACCGTGGAGGTGGACGGGGCCCCGACGCGTGGACGGGCCGGCGCTACTGCGCGAGGACCGCCTCGGCGTCCAGGGTGACGCCGATCGCCTGGATCACGGAGGCGATCTTGAAGGCCTCCTGGATCACCTCGCGGTCGACACCGGCCTTGCGCAGCACCTGCTCGTGCGAGTCGAGGCACATGCCGCAGCCGTTGATGGCGGAGACGGCGAAGGACCACAGCTCGAAGTCGACCTTGTCGACACCGGGGTTGCCGATGACGTTCATCCGCAGGCCGGCGCGCAGGGTGCCGTACTCGTGGTCGGAGAGCAGGTGGCGGGTGCGGTAGAAGACGTTGTTCATCGCCATGACGGCCGCCGCGGACTTGGCCGCGGTGTACGCCTCCGGCGTGAGGTTCGCCTTCGCCTCGGGCTCCAGCTCGCGCAGCACGATCGGGGAACGGGAGGCGATGGCGGTCGCCAGCACCGTGCCCCACAGCTGCTGTGCGGGCAGGTCGGAGTTGCCGATGACCGAACCCAGGTTGAGCTTCAGGTCCTTGGCGTAGTCCGGGATCGAGGACTTCAGGGAGTCGAGGGACATGTCAGTCACTCACCGGCCAGCAGCTTGACCGGGTCGAGGGTGTCCTCGCCCTTGGTCCAGTTGCACGGGCACAGCTCGTCCGTCTGGAGCGCGTCGAGGACCCGCAGGACCTCCTTGGGGTTACGGCCGACCGAACCCGCGGTCACCATCGAGAACTGGATCTCGTTGTTCTGGTCGACGATGAACACGGCGCGCTTGGCGAAGCCGTCCTCGCCCTCGATGCCGAGGTCGCGCATCAGCTCGTGCTTGGAGTCGGCCATCATCGGGAACGGCAGGTCGCGCAGGTCGTCGTGGTCCTTGCGCCAGGCGTGGTGCACGAACTCGGAGTCACCGGAGAAGCCGAGGACCTGGGCGTCGCGGTCGGCGAACTCGTCGTTCAGCTTGCCGAAGGCGGCGATCTCGGTCGGGCACACGAAGGTGAAGTCCTTGGGCCAAGCGAAGATCACCTTCCACTTGCCCTCGTAGGTCTTGTGGTTGATCTCCTCGAACTCCTTGCCCTTCTCCAGCGAGACGCAGGCGGTCAGTTCGAACTCGGGGAACTTGTCACCGACAGTGAGCACTAACTCTCCTTGCAGCGAGGAAAGGCCCGTTCTGTGGGCGTTTCCCAAAAGGTTGGACGCTCGCGATGGTGGCACAACGAGCATTGATTCGGGAAATAGCTACACTCGGTCGGGTTGATCGGAGGCAGCTATCAGTGACCGTCAGTAATACGAGCAAGAGGAAGCAGCCGAGTCTCGCCCAGTTGCGCGCCTTCGCCGCCGTGGCCGACCATCTGCACTTCCGTGACGCCGCCGCCGCGATCGGCATGAGCCAGCCCGCCCTGTCCGGCGCCGTCTCCGCCCTGGAGGAGGCCCTCGGCGTCACGCTCCTGGAGCGGACGACCCGCAAGGTGCTGCTCTCGCCCGCCGGTGAGCGGCTGTCGGTCCGCGCGAAGGCGGTACTGAACGAGGTCGGCGCGCTCCTGGAGGAGGCCGAGGCGGTCCGGGCACCGTTCACCGGGGCGCTGCGGCTGGGAGTGATCCCGACGGTCGCGCCGTACCTCCTGCCGACCGTGCTGCGGCTGGTCCACGACCGCTACCCCGACCTCGACCTCCAGGTGCACGAGGAGCAGACCGCCACCCTGCTGGACGGCCTCGCCTCGGGGCGGCTGGACCTGCTGCTGCTCGCCGTGCCGCTCGGGGTGCCCGGGGTGACCGAACTCCCGTTGTTCGACGAGGACTTCGTGCTGGTCACGCCGATGGAGCACGAGCTGGGCGGACGGGAGGGCATCGCGCGGGAGGCGCTGCGCGAACTCAACCTGCTGCTGCTCGACGAAGGGCACTGCCTGCGCGACCAGGCCCTCGACATCTGCCGGGAGGCGGGCCGCGCGAACGCCCCTGTCGCCACCACGGCCGCCGGGCTGTCCACCCTCGTGCAGCTGGTCGCGGGCGGGCTGGGCTGCACCCTGCTGCCGCGCACCGCCGTGCGGGTCGAGACCAGCCGCAGCAGCCGGCTCCTCACCGGCACCTTCGCCGAACCCGTCCCGACCCGCCGGATCGCCCTCGCCATGCGTACCGGCGCCGCCCGCGAGGCCGAGTACGAGGAGCTGGCGGCCGCACTGCGCGAGGCACTGCGGCCGCTGCCCGTACGGGTCGTGGACGGCGCCGGCCGGATCACTCCGTGCGCAGGCCCTCCGGCCGCATCAGCCGCAGCAGCGGCGGCAGGCTGAGCAGCGTCACCAGGAGGACGACGCCCCCGCCGATGCCCGTCATGGCCAGTACGCTCGCCCAGTCCACGGTCACCGAGGTGCTGGTCATCTTCAGCAGCACCGCGCCCAGGGTCAGGCCGACGACCGCGGCGAGCGCGAGACCGAGGACGATCGGGATCGCCGTCTGCCACAGCACCGACAGGCTCAGCGTGCGGCGCCGGGTGCCGAAGGCGACCAGGGCCGACAGCAGCTTCCTGCGCTCGCGCAGCTGCTCCAGCTGGGAGACCAGCAGGCTGGCGCCGATCAGCGCGAGGACACAGGCCGCGCCGGCGAACAGGCCGGTGCGGATGGAGTCGTAGCGCCCGACGCGTTCGGTGCCCCGCAATGTCATGGGATCGGCGAACGGGTGCACGGCGGCTGCCGTGTTGCGCACCTGCTCATACACGTCGGGCACCGTCTTGTCGGTCCCGAGGTAGAGCTGGCCCGAGAACGTCTCCATGGCCTTGTCCGGCATCGCCTTCGGAGTGGCGAGGAATCCCGCGCGCTTCTCGCCCGTCAGGCCCGGCAGGGCTTCGGCCCGCTTCACGGCCGGCAGGGTCCAGGCCGCCTCCAGGCCCGGGGACTCGCCCTCGAACGACGGGTCGAAGTACAGCGTCCCGCCCTTCTTCGCCAGTCGGATGCCGTCGACGTCCCATTCCACACCCGTCAGCGCGAACACGTCACCGTCGCGGCACGACGGCAGCTTCGCCAGTTCGCGCAGCACCGCGCAGTCGCCGACGGTCACCGAGGCGCCGATCTCGGGATCGACCGGCCGGTCGCTCGCGTAGCCCTCCGAGTAGGCGTAGACATTGCGCACGCCCTCGGTCTTCCGGAACTCCGCCGCGGCCGACGCGAGCGGCAGGCCCTCGGGCACGGGCACCTGCATCTGCGCCCGGGTGAGGTCGTAGGAGTTGTTCTTGGTGAAGTCGCTCTCCACTCCGGAGAACAGCATCTGCAACGCGATCGCGCCGGCCACCGCCACCGCGATGCCGTTGACCGTGCGGGCCGCCGTGCCGCTGCTCAACTGGAGCCTGCGCACGGCCAGCTGCCAGGAGACCGAGCCGCCGCCGATGCGGCCCACGACCGTCTCGACGATCCAGGGCAGCAGTGCCGTGACGCCGACCAGCAGCAGCATCACGCCGCCGACGACCAGGTACTGGTTGAACTGCCCGGACTCGTTGCCCTGCCCGATCATCGGGGCGAGCATCGCGAGGCCCGCCAGCGGCAGCAGCAGCCGCCACCACAGCCGGCGCCGGCTCGGCTTGCTCGTGCGCACCACGCCGAGCGGTTCGATGACCACCCCGCGCAGGGCGAACAGGGTCACCAGGACGGCCGCCGCCGGGACCGTGACCGCGACCAGTACGGCGAGCACCGGGGAGGGGTTGAGGTAGCTGGGGAAGACGCTGACGCCGAACAGCTCGGCGGAGCCCGCGATCTCCCGTCCGGCCAGGAAGAAGCCGGTCCCGAGGAGCAGGCCGAGCACGGACCCGGCGAGCGCCTCGCCCGCCGCGACCCGGCGGGTCATGTGGCTGTCGGAGCCGACCAGCCTCAGCGCCGCGAGGCGCCGGTCGCGTCCCTCGCCGCCGAACCGCACCGCCGCGGCGACGAAGACGCCGACGGGCATCAGCAGCACCACGAAGACGACCAGGAGCAGCAGGGTGAGTACGGGATCCCAGGGGTCCGACGTCGGGTTCGGGTCGCCGAACCGCTCGAGGCGGTCCACCGGGCCGGTGTCCAGCTGGGCCGCGAGCCCTTCGGTGCCCCGGTAGAAGGCCAGCTCCCGGGAGCCGATCAGGCCGGGCTCGTCGATGGTGCCGACGATCCGGTCCGGCAGCCGCTCCCGCAGGAGCTTGCCGTCGGCCGACTCCAGCAGCCTCTTCAGGGCGGGGGAGACGACCATCTCGCCGACGGCCGGGAACTTGTCGACGCCGGGCGGCAGCGGCGCCCGCGGCCCCTCCGGCTCCAGCGCGCGACCGCGGACGTCCCTGTCGTGGTAGGTGGTGCCGACGTCGGCGATCAGCAGGGTGGCGTCGGACTTCGGTATCGCGTTCTCGCCGAACGACAGGACCGAGAAGTCCGTGCGGGACTGCTCGCGGTCGTGCCGGGCCTCCAGCGCGTTCGGCAGCGCGGTGGTGAGCAGCAGCAGCGCCACCCCGAGCCCTACACCGACCCCCGTGAGGACCGCGCGCACCCAGCCGCCCCGGCCGGAGAACGCGAACCCGACGCCCATCGCCAGGTCCCTGGACCACTGACGGAGCCTCATACGACGCGCTCCATGTCCCTGGACTTGCCGTCCCGTACGACGACCTCGCGGTCGGAGTAGGCGGCGACGCGTGCTTCGTGGGTGACCAGGACGACGGCGGCGTTGGTCGATCGCGCGGCGTCCGTGAGCAGTTCCATCACGCGTTCGCCGTTGAGGGAGTCCAGTGCGCCGGTCGGCTCGTCGGCGAACAGCACGCGGGGGCCGGTGACCAGGGCCCGTGCCACGGCGACGCGCTGGCCCTGGCCGCCGGAGACCTCGCCGGGCCGCTTCTTGGCCAGGTCGTCGACCTCCAGGCGCTGCATCCAGGTCAGCGCGGTGCGTTCGGCGTCCTTGCGGCCGGTGCCGTTCAGGCGCAGCGGCAGGGCGACGTTCTCCACGCAGGTCAGTTCGGGCACGAGCTGGCCGAACTGGAAGACGAACCCGAACTCCGAGCGTCGCAGCGCGCTGCGCCGGGCGTCGCTCATGGCGGCCATCTCCCGGCCGTCGTAGCGGATGGAGCCCTCGTCGGGGGTGACGATGCCGGCCAGGCAGTGCAGGAGCGTGGACTTGCCGGAGCCGGAGGGGCCCATCACGGCGACGACCTCGCCGGGGTGGATGGAGAAGTCGGCGCCGTCGAGCGCGAGGGTGGGGCCGTAGGCCTTGCGGAGGGCTTCGGCGGTGAGCAGAGAGCCGTGGGGAGAGGTCACTTGGCCACCGCCTGGGCGAGTTTGTCGAGGCGCGCGGCGGTCAGTTCCAGCCAGCGCAGGTCGGCTTCGAGGTGGAACAGGGCGTGGTCGCAGATCAGCTGGTCCGCCAGGTCGCCCTTGCGTTTGCGGTCGGTGAGGATCCGCATCAGGCGCAGGTGTTCGGAGCGCTGGGAGTCGAGGATCTCGGCGGCGTCGCGGCGGGTGAGCAGCGCGAGGACGACCTTGGTGTAGAGGGTCGACTGGAGGTACGGCTCGGGCTTCTCGGGTGTGGCGAGCCAGCGTGCGACGTCGGTGATGCCGGCGTCGGTGATGGCGTACCGCTTGCGCTCGGGGCCGCCGCCGGGCTCGATGCCGTCGACCTCGACGAGGCCGTTCTTCAGCAGGCGGGACATCGTGGAGTAGACCTGGCCGTAGTGCAGCGGCCGGTCCTGGCCGAAGCGTTCGTCGAAGGCGCGCTTGAGGTCGTAGCCGTGGCGGGGGCCGGATTCCAGGAGCCCCAGGAGAGTGTGACCGATGGACATGGCGAGCACTCTACACACCGTGTATACGCCGTACGTATACAGCCAGTGTGTAGATCATGGGAAGGTCGTCCCCGGCACCGTTCAGCGCTGGTCAGCGGTGATTGTCACGGTTCTGCTACTGCCGCGGAGGCTGACCGCCGGGCTGACCGCCGGGCGGGCGGCCGCGGCGCGGCAGGGGGGCCGTCCCGCCGGGCAGCCGGCCCGCCTCCGCGAGGGCCCGCCGCAGCAGGAACTCGATCTGCGCGTTGGCCGAGCGCAGTTCGTCGGACGCCCAGCGCGCGAGTGCGTCATGGACCAGCGGATCCAGCCGCAGCAGCACCTGCTTGCGCTGCTGCGGCCGCCGCTGCGGAGTGGCCTCCTCGGCGGGATCCGTCACTGGTAGAGCGTCCCGGTGTTGAGGACCGGCTGCGCGGCCCGGTCACCGCACAGCACCACCATCAGGTTGGACACCATCGCCGCCTTCCGCTCGTCGTCGAGCACCACGATGTCCTCCTCGGCGATACGGGCGAGCGCCGCCTCGACCATGCCGACCGCTCCGTCCACGATCTGCCGCCGCGCCGCGACGACCGCCCCGGCCTGCTGCCGCTGGAGCATCGCCGAGGCGATCTCGGGGGCGTAGGCGAGGTGGGTGAAGCGGGACTCGATGATCTGGACCCCGGCGGCCTCCACCCGCGCGTGCAGTTCGACGGCGAGCTTCTCGGTGATCTCCTCGGCGTTCCCGCGCAGCGACAGCCCGTCCTCGTCGTGCGCGTCGTACGGGTACTCGATGGCGATGTGCCGGACCGCCGCCTCGGTCTGCGTGGAGACGAACTCGATGTAGTCGTCCACCTCGAAGGTGGCCTGCGCGGTGTCCGCGACCCGCCAGACCACGACCGCGGCCAGCTCGATCGGATTGCCGTAGGCGTCGTTGACCTTCAGGACCGGGGTCTCGTGGTTGCGCACCCGGGTGGAGATCTTGGTGCGGGAGGTGAGCGGGTTCACCCAGCGCAGGCCGTCCTGCCGGATCGTGCCCCGGTAGCGCCCGAACAGCTGGACGACGCGGGCCTCGCCCGGCGCCACCATGTTCAGTCCGCACATCGCGACGAAGGCGCAGACACCGATCAGAATGCCGAGCACTATCAGCGCGGCCTTGGCGCCGGCCGCGGAGACCGTCGTGGCGGCGACGACCATGCCGATCCCGCCGAGCAGTCCGATCAGGCCCAGGAGCAGGGCGAGCCCGCCGCCGATGCTGCGCGCCGTGAACTCGCGCACGCGGGGTGCCGGCATCTCGGGAATGTCGGCGACGGGCGCCGTGTCGTGCGTGGACATAGGTGGTTCCCCCGTTCTGTGACCGCGGAGCCGTGCCCCGCGTCGGCATATCGCCATCCTAGCAAAGTGATAGCACTTTACCCCGTTGCGGCAACCTCAACCGTCTCTCGAACGTCGGTTCCGTTGAGACAGGTGCTGTTTGTCACGTCCGGAAAGAGCCGGATCGAGAGGACTTGCTCATATACAGCGGTGTTAGCTTTCTGAGCCGACCCGAACCACGACTGTGTGTGACACCCGAGAAGGAAGCGGAGCGAGCGGACCCATGGGACGAGCGGAAGAGAGACGAGCGCGACAGCGCGGTGGCCGCCGCGCGGCGCCCAAAACCCGCCGCTCGTCGCGCGCGGCGGGCTCCGGCAAGAGCGGTATACGCGCGCTGTTCACCTGGAAGAAGATCCTCGGATCGTTCCTCGGACTCGCGCTGCTCGGCATCGGCGGCTTCATCGTCCTGTACCTGGTCATAGACATCCCGAAGGGCAACGCCCTCGCCCAGGAGCAGAGCAACGTCTACAAGTACACCGACGGCAGGACCCTGACCCGCAAGGGCGAGGTCAACCGCGAGGTCGTCGACCTGTCCCAGGTCCCCAAGGAGGTCCAGCGGACCTTCGTCGCCGCCGAGAACAAGTCCTTCTACAGCGACTCCGGCGTCGACCTCAAGGGCACGGCCCGCGGACTGCTCAACACCCTGTCGGGCAAGGGCAAGCAGGGCGGCTCGACGATCACCCAGCAGTACGTCAAGAACTACTACCTCACCCAGGAACAGACGGTCACCCGCAAGCTCAAGGAGCTGGTGATCTCCCTGAAGGTGGACCGCGAGAAGTCCAAGGACGACATCCTCGCGGGGTACATCAACACCAGCTACTACGGCCGCGGCGCCTACGGCATCCAGGCCGCCGCCCAGGCCTACTACCGGGTCGACGCCGGCGACCTCTCCGTCGAGCAGGGCGCCTACCTCGCCGCGCTGCTCCAGGCGCCGAGCCAGTACGACTGGGCGGTCGCCTCCGACACCAGCAAGCGGCTGGTCGAGCAGCGCTGGAACTACGTCCTGGACAACATGGTCGAGCAGCGCTGGCTGGACTCCGGCGAGCGCGGCGGGATGAAGTTCCCGGTGCCGAAGGAACCGCAGGGCGCCCCGGGCATGCAGGGCCAGACCGGCTACATCGTGGAGGCGGCCAACCGCCAGCTGGCCCGGCAGCTCGTCGCGCAGGGCGCGGCGGAGGACACCGACGACGCGCTGGCCAAGATCGACCGCGGCGGCTGGACCATCACCGTCAACATCGACCGGAAGAAGCAGGCCCAGCTCGAGAAGTCGGTCAAGAACCAGCTCACCGGCAAGCTGGACAAGGGCGAGCGGAAGGTCGACGCCGATGTGCAGGCCGGCGGTGTCTCCCTCGACCCGAAGACCGGCGAGGTCCTCGCGATGTACGGCGGCATCGACTACGTCAAGCACTTCACCAACAACGCCACCCGCCGTGACTACCAGCCGGCCTCGACCTTCAAGCCGGTGATCCTTGCCGCGGCCGTGGACGAGGGCGCGGAGACCCAGGACGGCACACCGATCGCGGCCGACACGATCTACGACGGCGACAGCAGGCGCCCGGTCGTCGACGACGGCCGGAAGGTCGGCTTCGCCCCTCCGAACGAGGACGACGTCGACTACGGCGACGTCACCGTGCAGACGGCCATGAACAAGTCCGTCAACTCCGTGTTCGCGCAGATGGGCACCGACGTCGGCATGGCGAAGGTGATGGAGGTGGCCGGCGCGCTCGGCATGGACACCGAGGGGATGCAGGCCGTACCGGCCCAGACCCTGGGCTCCATGGGCGCCAGCGCGCTGGAGATGGCCGGGATCTACGCCACCCTCGACAACCACGGCAAGAAGGTCACCCCGTCGATCGTGGCGTCGGCCGAGCACAAGGACACCGCCGTCGAGTTCCCCGACCCGATCGGCGACCAGGTGATCAGCCGGGAGGCCGCCGACACGGTCACCTCGGTGCTCACCGGCGTGGTCGACGACGGTACGGCGCGGACCTCGGTGCGCGAGAACCCGGCACGCGACGGCCAGCAGGTGGCGGGCAAGACCGGCACCTCCGACGACAACAAGTCGGCCTGGTTCACCGGATACACGCCCGGCCTGGTCACCTCGATCGGACTGTTCGGCGAGGACGACAAGCCCCCGCACAAGCAGGTCCCGATGTACGGCGCCGGCGGCGAGGAGCGCGTCAACGGCGGCGGCTTCCCGGCCATGATCTGGGCCGAGTACACCTTCGGGGTGATGGGCAAGGTCACCAAGTTCGATCTGGACACCGACCAGGGCGCGGGCGTCAGGCCGCCGCCGTCGCCGAGCACGTCGGATCCGCAGTCGCCGCCGCCGTCGCCGAGCGAGTCGGACCCGGAGTCGCCGCCGCCGTCGCCGAGCGAGTCGGACCCGGAGTCGCCGCCGCCGTCGCCGAGCGAGTCGGACCCGGAGCCGCCGCCCCCGTCGCCGTCCGGCAGCAACACGTCGGAGCCGGGTGACCCGGGCGAAACGGAGGACCCCCCGCTCGACGACGGGGATCAGCAGTAGCGCAGGCACGCGAAGGGCGCCCGGCGGTGAGCCGGGCGCCCTTCGCGGTGTCCGCGCCGCGCCTACCCGCCGTTGACGTTGTGCGCGATCCGGTCGCCGATCTCCTTGTCGATGTTCCGCCAGTACTGGAGGGCCCGGTCGACGACGGGCCGGGTCACCCCGTTCTTCAGGTGACCGCTGACATTGGACACGAGCCGGTCGCGCTGCGCGTCGTCGAGCACACTGCGGACCATGGTCCCGGGCTGGCCGAAGTCGTCGTCCTCACGGTGCAGCCGGTAGGCCTCGCGCACCATCTCACCCGCGGTCTGCCATCCGGCGACGTCCCCGAACCGGCCGACGTCCGCGGCGGGCCCGCCGTACGAGTTCGGGGCGTACGGGGCGGCGACGTTGGCGGGCTCGTAGCGCATCGGCCCGTCCTTCGCGTAGGAGTTCACCTGCGAGCGGGGCCGGTTCGGCGGCAGCTGCGTGTAGTTCGGTCCGATGCGGTACCGGTGGGTGTCCGGGTAGGAGAACAGCCGGCCGAGCAGCATCTTGTCCGGCGACGGGCCGATGCCCGGCACCATGTTGGACGGCTCGAACGCGGACTGCTCGATGTGGACGAAGTAGTCCTCGGGGTTCGCGTTCAGCGTCATCCGGCCGACCTCGATGAGCGGGTAGTCGCCGTGCGGCCACACCTTGGTCAGGTCGAACGGGTTGAACCGGTAGTCCGGGGCGTCCTCGAACGGCATCACCTGCACGTACACCGTCCAGGACGGGTGCTCGCCGCGCTCGATCGCCTGGAACAGATCACGCCGGTGGACGTCGGCGTCCGCTCCCGCGAGGTGGTCGGCCTCCTCCTGGCCGAGGAAGTCGATGCCCTGATCGGTCTTGATGTGGTACTTGACCCAGAACTTCTCACCGCCGCCGTTGACCCACATGTAGGTGTGGGAGGAGTACCCGTTCATATGGCGGTACGTCTTCGGTACGCCCCGGTCGCCCATGAGCCACGTCACCATGTGCGCGGACTCGGGGGAGAGGGTCCAGAAGTCCCACTGCATGTTGTTGTCGCGCAGCCCGTTGTCCGGGCGGCGCTTCTGGGAGCGGATGAAGTCCTGGAACTTCTGCGGATCACGGACGAAGAAGACCGGCGTGTTGTTGCCGACCAGGTCGTAGTTGCCGTGTTCCGTGTAGAACTTCAGCGCGAAACCGCGCGGATCGCGCCAGGTGTCGGGGGAGCCGAGTTCGCCCGCCACGGTCGAGAAGCGCGCCAGCATGTCGGTGCGCTTCCCCGGCTGGAACAGGTCGGCCTTGGTGAACTGGCTGACGTCATTGGTGACTTCGAAGAATCCGTACGCGCCACTGCCCTTGGCGTGCACCACGCGCTCCGGGACCCGTTCCCGGTTGAACTGGGCCATCTTCTCGATGAGGTAGTGGTCCTGGAGCAGAATCGGGCCGGTGGAACCCACGGTGAGCGAATGCTCGTCGCTCTCCACCGGGATGCCCGCGTTGGACGTGGTGTAAGGAACCTGCTGGGGTGCCTGCGTCACGAGCGTCCTCCCGTCGTGCATGAGGGGGTCGGTCAGGTCGCTTCGCTCACTCCCAGCAGTCAACTCCCACGACGCAAGGTCGGCAACATTTGGACGGGGTCCAAGTCCGGTTCGATTCTCGGTGTGGCCGCGCGGTCACCCGCGGTGCGCCGAGCGGGCGGCGCGCCCGCCGGCGCGTACCGCCGAGGCCGCCCCGCTCACCCCTGATTGAGCTCGAACCAGACCACCTTTCCCGTGCTCAGCCGGGTCGCGCCCCACCGTCGGGCCAGTCGGTTCACCAGGTACAGCCCGCGTCCGCCCTCGTCCGTGGCGCGCGCCTGCCGCAGCCGCGGCAGCTGCGGCACGTCGTCGCCGACCTCGCAGCGCAGGACGTCCGTGCGCAGCAGACGCAGCGTGATCGGCCGTGACGCATAGCGCACGGCGTTCGTCACGACCTCGCTGACCAGCAGCTCCACCGAGTCGGTGAGGTCCTCCAGCTCCCAGCGGGCGAGCGCCCGCCGCACCAGCCGCCGCGCCTTGCCCGGAGCCATCTCCTCCGGCTCCAGGAACCAGTACGCCACGTCGCTCGGGGCGATCCCGTCGAAGCGGGCGGCGAGCAGCGCGATGTCGTCGTCCCGGTCGCCCGGCCCGAGCATGTCGAGCACCTCGTCGCACAGCGCTTCGAGCGGCGGCGGATGGTCGGGTCCGGTGAGCTGCGCGGTCGCGGCGAGCTTCTCGCGCAGCTGCTCTATGCCGGTCCACACGTCCCGCAGCCGGGACTCGACGAGTCCGTCCGTGTACAGCAGCAGCGTCGCCCCGGCCGGCGCGTCCAGCTCCACGGCCTCGAAGTCCACGCCGCCGACCCCGATCGGGGCGCCCGCGGGAACCCGCAGCACCTCGGCCCGGCCGCCCAGGTGCAGCAGGACCGGCGGGGGATGCCCGGCGTTGGCCACGGTGATCCGGTGCGAGACCGGGTCGTACACCGCGTACAGGCAGGTCGCCATGCGGTCGGTGCCCAGGCGCTGGGCCTGCTCGTCGAGGTGGTGCAGCACCTCCTGCGGCGGCAGGTCGAGCCCGGCCAGGGTCTGCGCGGTGGTGCGCAGCTGGCCCATGATCGCGGCGGACGTCATGGAGTGGCCCATCACGTCACCGACGACGAGGGCGACCCGGCTGCCGGGCAGCGGGATGGCGTCGTACCAGTCGCCGCCGACCCGCGCGGTCTCGGCGGCCGGCAGATAACGCGAGGCCAGCCGCACACCCGTCGGCTGCGGCAGGGTCTCGGGCAGCATGGTGCGCTGGAGCTCGTCCGCGATGTACGCCTCACGCCCGTACAGCACGGCCTTGTCGATGCCGAGCGCGCTGTGCGTGGCGAGCTGGGCGGCGACCAGCAGGTCGTCCGCCTCGAACGGGATCCGCTCCGGGCGGCGCAGGAACACCGCGGCGCCGATCACCCGGCGGCGGCCGCGCAGCGGGGCGAGGATCGCCCGCTGGCCGTTCGGGACGAGCGCCTCGCCGTCGTCCCCGAGCAGCTCGGGCAGCGCGGCCCGGGCGGCGGGCGCGTCGGCGAACACCGGCCGCACCCCGCGCAGCACCTCCGAGAGCGCGCCACCGGGACGCACCTCGCACAGCTCGGCGGTCAGCGTGGACAGCTCCGACGGCTCCGGCTGGAACACCGGCATGAAGCCGTTCTCGGTGTCCCGCTCCTCCGGGATCCGGTCGGTGCGGCGCAGCCGCAGCACGACGGGACCGGTCGGCCGCTCGTCGCCCACCGGCAGCGGGTCGCGCAGATAGACCAGGATGGCGTCCGAGAACGTCGGCACCGTCGCCCGGCACAGCCCCATGACGATCTCGTCGAGGTCGATACCGCGGGCGATCCGCCGGGTCGCGGCGCCCACGAACCGCAGCCGGTCCCCGTCCCGGCGCATCGGCGTGGGCCGGCCCGGCGCGGTGACCTGCCCGGAACGGCGCTCCTGACCGCCGGGGCCGTGCACCGAGCGCTCCTGGTCGAGGCCGGGCTGCGCCGGGATGGCCTCCGGGGCGGGGCGCGGGCGGTGGGTGTCGGTCTCGGCGGTGGCCGGCTGGGAATGCTCGGGGCCGGCGCCGGCGCCGGGCGTCACCGAGGTCGCCGAGGGCGTCTCACCGGTGCCGCGGGCCTGTGCGGGTAACGCGGTCGTACCGGCGTGCGGCTCGGGTGCCGCCGGGGTACGCAGGAGCGCCCCGCGGGGGTCCGCGGGGTTGACGCCCGTCTGGGGGCGCTCGAAGGAGGTCGGCTGCTCCGTCACGCGTGTCGCATCCATCCGTCCGGGGCGTGCAGTTCGTCCCGCAGGAGTCCCGATACCCGGAATACATGCCCCAGGAACGGATTTCCCGCGTGGTCAGAGGCCGTTCCCGTGCTGTCGGCGGACCGACCGGGAACCGCCCGGGTGTTGCCCTCGTACCCCTCGCTCACGTCCTGCCGCCCCTCGGTGACATGTGATCAGGCATTGTGCGTGCTCCGGGAGTTGTGGCCGCGCTCCCACCTTGCCACCTGCCACCACTCCTCAACGACGGTGCCGCACACCGGCCCTGGTTGTTCTCGGTTGCGGAGGACGATCCTACGTTTCTCGCCCCGGGGCGCATCAAGGGTCTCATGAGGACACATGCGCGGGCGTACGATCCCAGTCGTCCGGCAGCAACGGGACGGACCAGGACGGATCGGGACGCCAGTCCTCCCATCCGTCCGAGAACGGCGTACCCCAGGCCCGGATCACCTCCACCGCGGACTCTCCCGCCGCTCTGACCCGCGCGGCCGAGCGGGCGTCCATCAACCCGTCCCGCTGGGCCTGCGCGAACTCGTCCTCGTCCCGCCAGTACCAACTGCCGTCGGGGTCGACGGAGATGTCGAGAAAGTGATCCTCGGAGTCCACGCCGCCGTCCCAACGCGCGAGGGGCTCCTCAAGATTGACGTACCAGTTCTTGAACCGCCAGCCCGGCTCCCAGAACAGCCACACCGACCAGGGCAGGCCGGGCTGCGCCAGCTTCAGCACACCCGTGCCGAACCAGCGGTCGCGCTGCACGGCCCGCGGCTTGGTGTAGCGCGACCGGAGCGGCTCCATGTGCACCGGCGTGCCGTCGGCGAGCACCGGCTTGACGCATTCGGTGCCCGGTGCCATCCAGACGGCCAGCAGGTCCGGATCGTGCCGGACGACGGTGACCGGGCGCGCGATGTGGAAGCGGTTCCCGGCGTTCTCCCGGTACCGCCACAGGATCTGGCTCCCGGGCGCCCAGAAGGCCGTAGCTCCGCCCGCTTCCACGCGTCTCACCGCTCCGTCGTCCGCCATGCACAGATATTAGGTGTCACAGGCATACGACGCTGCGGCGCGTGCCACGGTTCACGCGCCGGTCATGTACCGGAACGACTCGTTACGGATGTGTCATCCGCAGCACGTCCAGCGCCTCGTCGAGCTGCTCGACGGTCAGGTCGCCCCGCTCCACGTAGCCGCCCTCCAGGACGACCTGACGGATCGTCTTGCGCTCGGCCAGCGACTTCTTGGCGACCTTCGCCGCCTCCTCGTACCCGATGTACTTGTTGAGCGGGGTGACCACGGACGGCGACGACTCGGCGTACTCGCGGGCCCGCTCCCGGTCGGCGGTGATGCCGTCGACGGTCCGGTCGGCGAGCAGCCGCGTGGCGGTGGACAGCAGCCGGACGGACTCCAGGACGTTCTTCGCCAGCACCGGGAGCATCACGTTCAGCTCGAAGTTGCCCGACGCGCCCGCCCAGGCGACCGTCGCGTCGTTGCCGGTGACCTGCGCGGCGACCATCAGGACCGCCTCCGGAATGACCGGGTTGACCTTGCCGGGCATGATCGACGAGCCGGGCTGGAGGTCGGGCAGCGCGATCTCGGCGAGCCCGGTGCGCGGCCCCGAGGCCATCCACCGGAGATCGTTGGAGATCTTCGTCAGCCCCACGGCGATGGTCCGCAGCTGCCCGCTGGTCTCCACGATCGCGTCCCGGGCGCCCTGCGCCTCGAAGTGGTCGCGCGCCTCGGTGAGCGGCAGCCCGGTGGCGCGGGCCACCTCCTCGATGACGGCGGCGGAGAAGCCGGGCGGGGTGTTGATCCCGGTGCCGACCGCGGTGCCGCCCAGCGGCAGTTCCGCGAGCCGCGGCAGGGAGGACCGCAGCCGCTCGACGCCGTACCGCACCTGGGCGGCGTATCCGCCGAACTCCTGGCCCAGGGTGACGGGCGTGGCGTCCATCAGGTGCGTGCGGCCCGATTTCACGACATCGGCGAACTCCTGCGACTTACGGGTCAGCGACGCCGCCAGGTGCTCCAGCGCGGGCACCAGATCGCGGGTGACGGCCGCGGTCGCGGCGATGTGCAGGGACGACGGGAAGACGTCGTTGGACGACTGCGAGGCGTTGACGTGGTCGTTGGGGTGGACGGCCCGGCCGAGCCGCTCGGTGGCGAGGGTGGCGATGACCTCGTTGGTGTTCATGTTGGACGAGGTCCCGGACCCGGTCTGGAAGACGTCGACGGGGAAGTGCGCGTCCCACCGGCCCTCCGCGACCTCGGCCGCGGCCTCCTGGATCGCCTCGGCGATGTCCTTGTCGAGCACCCCGAGCCGTGCGTTCACCTTCGCGGCGGCGCCCTTGATCCGGGCCAGTGCCTCGATGTGCGCCCGCTCCAGGCGCTGTCCGGAGATGGGGAAGTTCTCCACCGCGCGCTGGGTCTGGGCCCGCCACTTGGCGTCCGCGGGGACCCGTACCTCCCCCATGGAATCGTGCTCGATGCGGTAGCTCTGGTCGCCGTCGTCGGCAGTCGTCGTCATCGTTGTCGTACCTCCGTGAGCAAGAGCGTGTCGCGCGCCGGGCCCTATTCCCGTTCCGGGACGGCTGATCCCGACGGGGCCCGGGTCACCTCACGAGTGTCCGCCGCCGTCCGGCCCGGGGGCCGCCCACAGGCCGCGGACATGGCCGAGATGGCGGGTCATGACGGCTCGTACGGCGTCCTCGTCGCGGGCCAGCAGCGCGTCCAGCAGCTCCAGGTGCTCCTCCGCCGACGCCCGGAGCCGGCCCTCCTCCACGAGCTTGGTCAGCCCGTAGAGGCGGGCGCGGCCGCGCAGGTCGCGCACCACCTCGACGAGGTGGGCGTTGCCCGCCAGGGCGAGCAGGCCCAGATGGAACCGGGTGTCCGCTTCGACGTACGCGATCAGGTCGCCGGCCGCCGCCGCCGTCACGATCTCCTGCGCGACCGGGCGCAGCGCCCGCAGCGCCACCGGGTCGGCGGTGCGGGCCAGCGCGGCCGTCGTGGGGATCTCGACCAGCGCGCGGATGTGGGTGTACTCGTCGAGCTGCCGCTCCGAGACGGCCGTGACCCGGAAGCCCTTGTTCGGGACGGCGTCGACCAGGCCCTCCTTGGCGAGGTCCAGCATCGCCTCGCGCACCGGGGTGGCGGACACCCCGAACCGGGCGGCGAGCGCGGGCGCCGAGTACACCTCGCCGGTGCGCAGCTCACCGGCGATCAGCGCGGCGCGCAGCGCGTCCGCGACCCGCTCGCGGTAGCTGCTCTTCTTACCGCCCAGCGTGGGCAGGCTGGGCGCGTGCGCGGGCATGGTGTGTCGTCTCCTGACTGTGCTATGTCACGTGCCGCCAGTATCCCTTCACAGGACGAACCCGGCGGGGAAGGGGTCGTCCGGATCGAGCAGGTACTGCGCCGTGCCCGTGATCCACGCCCGGCCCGTGAAGCTCGGCAGCACGGCGGGCACCCCGGCGACCTCCGTCGTGCCCAGCAGCCGGCCCGTGAACCGGGTGCCGATGAAGGACTCGTTGACGAACTCCGTGTGCAGCGGCAGTTCGCCCCGCGCGTGCAGCTGCGCCATCCGCGCACTGGTTCCCGTGCCGCAGGGCGAGCGGTCGAACCAGCCCGGGTGGATGGCCATCGCGTGGCGGGAGCGGCGCGCGGTGGAGCCGGGCGCGATCAGGTGGACATGGTGCAGTCCGCGGATCGACGGGTCCTCCGGGTGGACCGGCTCCTCCTTCGCGTTGACGGCGTCCATCAGCGAGAGGCCCGCCCGCAGGATGTCGTCCTTGCGGGCGCGGTCGAAGGGCAGCCCGAACTCCGCGAGCGGCAGGATGGCGTAGAAGTTGCCGCCGTAGGCCAGGTCGTAGGTCACCGTCCGCCCGTCCGCCAGGGTCGCCCGGCGGTCCAGGGCGACGCTGAAGGACGGCACGTTCCGCAGGGTCACGTCGCGGGCCGCGCCGTTCTCGACGGCGACCTCGGCGACCACCGGGCCCGCCGGAGTGTCGAGCCGGATGGTGGTGACCGGCTCGGTCACCTCGACCATGCCGGTCTCGACGAGGACCGTGGCCACCCCGATGGTGCCGTGTCCGCACATCGGCAGACAGCCGGAGACCTCGATGTAGACCACGCCCCAGTCGCAGTCCGGCCGGGTGGGCGGCTGGAGGATCGCCCCGCTCATGGCGGAGTGGCCGCGCGGCTCGTTCATCAGCAACTGCTTGATGTCGTCGCGGTGGTCGCGGAAGTACAGCCGCCGCTCGTTCATGGTCGCGCCGGGGATGGTGCCCACGCCGCCGGTGATCACCCGGGTCGGCATGCCCTCGGTGTGCGAGTCGACGGCGTGGAGTACGAGTCTGCTGCGCATGGCTCCGCCTTCCTCAGCCGAGTCCCGCGGCCACGGCCCGCTCGGTGGCGGCCCGCACCTCGTCCCGCTGCCCGGGCAGCAGCGGCACGCGCGGCGGCCGGCAGGGACCGCCGTACCGTCCGACGACGTCCATGGAGAGCTTGATGGCCTGGACGAACTCGACCTGCGAGTCCCAGCGCAGCAGCGGGTGGAGCTGCTCGTACAGTTTCCGGGCCGTGGCCAGGTCGCCGTCGACGGCCGCCCGGTACAGCCGCACGCTCGCCCCCGGCAGGGCGTTCGGGTACCCGGCGATCCAGCCCTTGGCGCCGGCGACGGCCAGTTCCAGCAGTACGTCGTCGGCGCCGACCAGCAGGTCGAGGTCGGGGGCGAGTTCGGCGATCCGGTAGGCGCGGCGGACGTCGCCGGAGAACTCCTTCACGGCCTGGACGTGACCCTCGCCGTGCAGCTTCGCCAGCAGTTCGGGGACCAGGTCGACCTTGGTGTCGATGGGGTTGTTGTACGCCACGACGGGCACGCCCGCCCGCGCGACCTCGGCGTAGTGGGCGAGCACGGAGCGCTCGTCGGCGCGGTAGGCGTTGGGCGGCAGCAGCATGACGGCCCCGCAGCCGGCGTCCCGCGCCTGCTCGGCCCAGCGCCGGGCTTCCGCCGACCCGTACGCGGCGACGCCGGGCATCACGCGGTCACCGCCGACCGCCGCGACCGCGGTCTCGACGACCCGGGCCCGCTCCTCGGGGGTGAGGACCTGGTACTCGCCGAGGGAGCCGTTGGGCACGACGCCGTCGCAGCCGTTCTCCACCAGCCAGGCGCAGTGCTCGGCGTACCGGCCGTGGTCGACGGAGAGGTCGTCGCGCAGCGGAAGCGCGGTGGCGACGAGAACACCGCGCCAGGGACGCTCGTACGGAACGGTCATGAAAGCCCCTTCGAAGGAGTCGGGTCGGGCGGGTCGATCTGGTCGTGCTCGTCGTGCCGGTCGGGTGCCTCGGGGTGCCCTGGTGCGTCGGGCCGGTCCGGCGGGGTCGCGAGTACGCCGAGCGGCACCGGCCGGGCGATCGGACGGCGGGTCGGGGTGAGGTCGCACCCGGCGACGCCGGCGACCCCGGGGGCGCAGATCCGCCCCTGGCACCAGCCCATCCCGGCCCGGGTCAGCAGCTTCACGGTGCGCAGATCACCGGCACCGAGATCGCGCACGGCCGAGCGCACGGCCCCCGCGGTGACGTCCTCGCAGCGGCAGGCGACCGTGTCGTCGGTGACCAGCTCGGGCCACTGCCGGGGCGGGGCGTAGACACCGTCCAGGGCCGCGAAGAACGCGCGCAGCCGGGTGCGGACCCGAGCGGCCCCGGCCCAGGCGTCCGGGTCGGGTGCCGTACCGGCCAGCCGGGCCGCGACGGAGTGTCCGGCGATGTGGCCCTCGGCGAGCGCGAGGGCGGCTCCGCCGATTCCGGTGGCCTCCCCGGCGGCCCACACGCCGGGCACGTCGGTGCGCTGTTCGTCGTCGACGTGCACGTCCGGCCCGTCGAGCCGGCAGCCCAGCGTCTCGGCGAGGTCGGTGTGCGGCAGCATGCCGTGGCTCACCGCCAGCGTGTCGCAGGCCAGCCGCCGCAGGGTGCCCGCCCTCGGGCGTCCCTCGGCGTCGAGGGCGGCCACGGTCACGGCCTCCAGCCGGTCCCCGCCGTGCGCCTCGACGACGGTGTGGCGGCCCCTGAACGGGATCCGGTGGCGCACGAGTCCGGCCGCGTACCCGGCGCCCTCGGCGAGCTTGGCGGGCTCGGCGGCCAGGGCGCGGGAGCGGCGGACGAAGTCTTTCGGACCGGCGGACTCGACGAGCGCGACGACCGCGGCGCCCGCCCCGGCCAGCCCGGTGGCCACCGGCAGCAGCAGCGGTCCGGTGCCGGCCACGACCGCGCGGCGGCCGGGCAGGACGAGCCCGCCCTTCAGCATGGCCTGCGCCCCGCCCGCGGTGAGCACCCCCGGCAGCGTCCAGCCGGGGAACGGCAGCACCTTCTCGTACCCGCCGGTGGCGAGCAGCACGGACGCGGCGCGCACCGCGACGGACCGGTCCTGCTCCGGCCCGAGCAGCGCGTGCACGGTGAGGCCGTCCGCCTCCCGCTCCACGGCCCACACATGATGTTCCGTCAGGCAGGTGACGCGTCCGCGGTCGACGAGCGTGTCGAGCGCGGCGCGCAGCCGCCGCCAGGTGCGCCACTGGTGGTGCAGCGCCCCGGGGCGGCGTGCCCCGAGGCCGGCAGCGGGCTGCCGGTAGAACTGCCCGCCCGGCCCCGGGGCGGCGTCGAGCAGGACCACGCGCACCCCGAGCCCGGCGGCGGCCACGGCGGCCGCGAGGCCGGCCGGTCCGGCGCCGACCACGGCGAGGCCCGCCGGTTCACGCGTCATGACCGGTGCCCTCCTGCGTACGGATGTCGGCGCCGGGCACGGCCGGGACGAGGCAGGCCCGCTGGTTGGGGCGGCCGTCGACGGTGACCAGGCAGTCGTGGCAGACCCCGATCCCGCAGAAGACCCCGCGCGGGCTGCCCGACGTCCGGGTGGTGCGCCAGGAGGTGATGCCCGCCGCCCAGAGCACGGCGGCGACGGTCCGGCCGGGCAGCGCGGGGATCTCCCGGCCGTCGAACGTGACGGTGAACGGGGCGTCCGGGCGTGCCCGGACCAGGCGCAGCGGATTCACGAGGCCTCCGGGAAGCGGTCGGGGCGAAACGGCGTCAGGTCCAGCTCCGGGGACTTCCCGCCCAGCGCCTGCGCGATCAGATGGCCGGTGCCGGTCGCCAGCCCGATGCCCGCGCCCTCGTGCCCGCAGGCGTGGTACAGCCCCGGCACCCTGGGGTCGGGCCCCACGGCGGGCAGATGGTCCGGCAGATACGGGCGGAAGCCCAGATACGACCGCAGCACCCGTACGTCCTCCAGGAACGGGAACAGGCGGGTCGCGCCCGCCGCGAGGGCCCGCACCACCGGCAGCGAGAAGGTGCGGTCGAAGCCGAGCCGTTCCCGGCTGGCGCCGATCAGCACCGGCCCGGCGGCGGTGCCCTCGACCACCGGCGAGGTCTGCAGGGCCGCCGAATCGCTGGCGACGTCGGCCACGTAGTCCGCGGCGTACACCTTGTGCCGGATCCGGCGCGGCAGGGGTTCGGTGACCAGGACGAAGCCGCGCCGGGGGAGGACGGGCAGGTGCACCCCGGCCAGCGCAGCCACCTCGCCGCTCCAGGTACCGGCCGCGTTCACCACGTACGGCGCGTGCAGGTCGCCCCGGTCCGTGCGCACGCCGCGCACCGATCCGTCGGCGGCGCGCAGCACGCCGGTGACCGTGCGGCCGGTCTCGACCCGCGCGCCCGAGAGGCGGACGAGGTGTGCCGCCGCCAGGGCCGGCATCACCTGGGCGTCCTGCGGATAGTGCACACCGCCGGCCGGCCCGGGCGCCAGGTACGGCTCCAGCTCGCCCAGCCGGTCCGCCGGGACGCTCTCGGCGTCGACACCGGCGGCCCGCTGCCCGGCCGCGAACTCCTCCAGCGCGGCGAGCCCTTCGGGCGATTCGGCGACCACGACGCCGCCCTTCGGCTCGTACTCGACCGTGTCCCCGGCCTCCCGCGCCAGCTCGGTCCACAGGCGGCCGGACAGCAGGGCGAGGTCCAGCTCGGGACCCGGCGCCTTGTCGGAGACGAGCAGATTGCCCTCGCCCGCGCCAGTGGTGCCGCCCGCCACCGGACCACGGTCCACCACCACGGTGTCCAGGCCCGCACGAGCCGCGTACAGCGCGCAGGCGGCGCCCACCATCCCGGCTCCGACGACCATGACATCGCAGGTCAGTCGCTTGCTCACGCCAGTACTATGTCACATACCGCACTGTCGGAACAGGGTCCGGGAACGCGGGATCGGGGTGCGCGAACACGGGACCGCCCCGGCCTCCGTGGGGAGACCGGGGCGGTACGAGCGGGCGCGGGGGCCGCGCCGCCGGGTGTCAGGCCAGGCCGGGACCGCGCACCGGGATGTGTGTGAAGGTCGGCTCCGGCGCCGGGTTCTGGAAGAAGTCGTTGCCCTTGTCGTCCACGACGATGAACGCCGGGAAGTCCTCGACCTCGATCTTCCAGACCGCCTCCATGCCGAGCTCCTCGTACTCGACGACCTCGACCTTCTTGATGCAGTCCTGGGCGAGGCGGGCGGCGGGGCCGCCGATGGAGCCGAGGTAGAAACCGCCGTGGGTGCCGCAGGCGTCGGTGACCTGCTTGCTGCGGTTGCCCTTCGCCAGCATCACCTTGGAGCCGCCGGCCGCCTGGAACTGCTCGACGTAGGAGTCCATACGGCCGGCCGTGGTCGGGCCGAAGGAGCCGGAGGCGTAGCCCTCGGGCGTCTTCGCCGGGCCCGCGTAGTACACCGGGTGGTCCTTGAGGTACTGCGGCATCTCCTCGCCGGCGTCCAGCCGCTCCTTGATCTTGGCGTGCGCGATGTCGCGGGCCACGACCAGCGGGCCGTTGAGGGAGAGGCGGGTCTTGACCGGGTACTTGGTCAGCTCCGCGAGGATGTCGTCCATTGGCTGGTTCAGGTCGATCCTGACGACGTCGGAGGACTCGTCCAGGTGCTCGTCCGTCGTCTCCGGCAGGAAGCGCGCCGGGTCGGTCTCCAGCTGCTCCAGGAAGACGCCCTCCGCGGTGATCTTCGCGACGGCCTGGCGGTCGGCGGAGCAGGACACCGCGATCGCGACCGGGCAGGACGCGCCGTGCCGGGGCAGGCGGACCACGCGCACGTCGTGGCAGAAGTACTTGCCGCCGAACTGCGCCCCGATGCCGATCTTCTGGGTCAGCTCGAAGACCTTCTCCTCCAGCTCCTTGTCCCGGAAGCCGTGCCCGAGCGGCGAACCCTCGGTGGGGATCTCGTCCAGGTAGTGCGCCGAGGCGTACTTGGCGGTCTTCAGCGCGTACTCCGCGCTCGTGCCGCCGACCACGATGGCCAGGTGGTACGGCGGACAGGCGGCCGTGCCCAGCGAACGGATCTTCTCCTCCAGGAACTTCATCATGGAGCCCTCGTTGAGGACCGCCTTCGTCTCCTGGTAGAGGAACGACTTGTTGGCGGAGCCGCCGCCCTTGGCCATGATCAGGAACTTGTACGCCCCGCCGTCCGTCGCGTACAGCTCGATCTGCGCCGGGAGGTTGGAGCCGGTGTTCTTCTCCTCCCACATGGTCAGCGGCGCCATCTGCGAGTAGCGCAGGTTGAGCCGGGTGTAGGCGTCGTAGACGCCGCGGCTCAGCGCCTCCTCGTCACCGCCCTCGGTGAGGACGTTCTGGCCGCGCTTGCCCATGACGATCGCCGTACCGGTGTCCTGGCACATGGGCAGCACGCCCGCGGCGGCGATGTTCGCGTTCTTCAGCAGGTCCAGCGCCACGAACTTGTCGTTGCTCGACGCCTCGGGGTCGTCGATGATCCGGCGCAGCTGCGCCAGGTGCGCGGGGCGCAGGTAGTGCTGGATGTCGTGGATGGCCTCCTCGGCCAGCTTGCGCAGGGCCTCCGGCTCGACCTTGAGGAACGTTCGCCCGTCGGCCTCGAAGGTGGAGACACCTTCGGAGGTCACCAGCCGGTAGGGGGTGGTGTCCTCTCCCATCGGGAGCAGATCGGTGTACGCGAACTCAGGCATCTCGCCCATTCCTCACTCTACGGACGGCTGCCCGCCGACACTGGCGGGCTTCAACAGCGTAGGACGTGCCGCGCGCGCCGAGGTTGTGAGGTAAGGCTCAGTTCGACCCGATCGTTCACCGGGCCCGGACCGCGGCCGGCGGCACCGCCGGCCGCAACGGAGGGCTATCGCGATCTATCGTGTTTGGGTACGCTGCTGGTGTGGACCTTCAGAAGCAGACCGCTCCCGCTGCCGCCTCCCCTCCCGCCGCCTCCGAACTGCGCGCCTCCGACGCCGACCGCGACCGCGTGGCGGACATCCTGCGGGACGCCCTCGCCGAGGGGCGCCTGACCGCCGAGGAGCACGCCGAGCGGGTCGAGGACGTCTACCGCGCGAAGACGGTGGGCGAACTGGAGCCGCTGGTCCGGGATCTGCCGGGCGCCCACCAGGTGCAGGCCGCCCCGGCGTACGTGTCCGTGCCGAACCGCCCGACGCCAGGGGAGATACCGGCCGACCCGGACGACAACGTCGTCGCGGTGTTCAGCAGCGCCGTCCGCAAGGGGCGCTGGCGGGCCGGCCGCCGCATCCACGCCTACTCGGTCTTCGGCAGCGTCGAGATCGACCTGAGCGAGGCGATCTTCGAGTACCAGCAGGTCGTCATCAAGGCGTTCACCCTCTTCGGCAACATCGAGGTCCGCGTGCCGGAGAACGTCTCGCTGCGCGGCGCGGGCGGCGGCGTTCTCGGCAACTTCGAGGTGGACACGCTGGACGCGACCGACCCGCAGGCGCCGGTCGTCTTCGTGGACGGCTGGGCGGTGCTGGGCAACATCGAGGCGCGACCCAAGCGGGGCAAGATCGTCGCGGACATCCTCGACCGTGTGCAGCGCAAGGTCGACAAGAGTTTGCGCAAGCACCTTTCGCATTGACGGTTGTGAAGCCGCGGGGGGTTCGCGGGGATCCGGCCACCCGTCGCGAGTCCCCGCCGTCGCACAGGAACGCACGAACTCCAGCGGTTGGGGACTCCCTGCATAGGCACGCGTACAGCGGGTAGACCTTGACGCATCGTCTCTCGCTCGCGAAGCCGTCGTCAGGAGTAGACCGTGCTGCAACCGCCGCATTCGTCCCTGCAGGTAGCTGCCGTTCCGGCCCAGCGGGGGCCAGTGCGAGACAGGGACCAAGACGCACCCTGGCACACGGAGGCCGTGTGCCGGCGCGACGAGGCCGGCCTGTTCTTCGCGCCGTCCAAGGAGCCGACCGCCGCGCGGCTGTCCCGGGAGGAGGCGGCCAAGCGGGTCTGCGCCCGGTGCCCCGTCATGGTCGAGTGCCGCGAACACGCCCTGATCCAGCCCGAGCCGTACGGCGTCTGGGGCGGCCTGACCGCCGCCGAACGCCGGGTGGTCCTGGCCCGGCGCCGCCGCCGTGAACTGGACCTGAAGAAGGTCTCCCGCGCCACGGGCACCATAGCCGCAGCAGGCTGACCCCCACACAATGAAAGGGCGCCCCCACCGCACCGGGGGCGCCCTCAGAACCACACCCACGCACAGGGAGCGCGGGGACCTGTCACCCCTCAGCAGGGGCGCGGGGACCTGTCGACAGGGTGGCGGGAGTGCTTCAGCAGGGCCGCCGGGGACCTGTCGGCAGGGCCGCGGGAACCGGCCGGCCTCAGAAGGGCGCGGGGAACTGCGCGACAAGCCCCCACGACCCGCGGCCGACCCACCACCTCACCCCCGCCCCTTCCCACCCCGCGGGGCTACTTCGCCCGATCGAAATCAATCGCGCTGTACGCCCGCAACTTGCTCAACCGGTGCTCGGAGTCGATCCTCCGCACCGTTCCGGACCGCGACCGCATCACGATCGAGTCGGTCGTGGCCGTCTCGGCCCGGTACCGCACACCCCGCAGCAGCTCCCCATCGGTGATCCCGGTCGCGACGAAGAACACGTTCTCCCCGGTGACCAGGTCCTCCGTGGTCAGCACCCGATCGAGGTCGTGCCCGGCGTCCAGCGCCCGCTGCCGCTCCTCGTCGTCCTTGGGCCACAGCTTGCCCTGGATCGTGCCGCCCAGGCACTTCACGGCGCAGGCCGAGATGATGCCCTCCGGCGTACCGCCGACACCGAGCAGCAGGTCGATACCGGTGCCCTCGCGCAGCGCCAGGATCGAGCCCGCCACATCACCGTCGGTGATCAGCTTGATGCGCGCGCCGGTGTCCCGGATCTCCTTGATGATCCCCTCGTGCCGGGGCCGGTCGAGAATGACGACGGTGACGTCCTCCGGCGTGCCCCGCTTGGCCTTGGCCACCCGGCGGATGTTGACCGAGACGGGCGCGTCGATGTCGACGAAGTCGGCCGCCTCGGGGCCGGTGACCAGCTTGTCCATGTAGAAGACGGCGGACGGGTCGAACATCGACCCGCGTTCGGCGGCGGCGAGCACCGCGATGGCGTTCGGCATGCCCTTCGCGGTCAGCGTGGTGCCGTCGATCGGGTCCACCGCGATGTCGCACTCGGGCCCGGTCCCGTCGCCGACGCGCTCCCCGTTGAAGAGCATCGGGGCTTCGTCCTTCTCGCCCTCGCCGATGACGACGACGCCGTTCATGGAGACGGTGGAGACGAGGCTGCGCATGGCGCGTACCGCGGCACCGTCGGCGCCGTTCTTGTCACCGCGGCCCACCCAGCGGCCGGCGGCCATCGCCGCGGCCTCGGTCACACGGACGAGTTCCAGGGCGAGGTTGCGGTCGGGGGCCTCGGAAGGGACATCGAGTTCGGACGGCAGTTGATGCTCGGTCATCGGAACGCACCTTTCTGATACGACGACGGCCGGATGAGGGTGTTCCCACGACTCTATCCTCAGCCCGACAGAATGAGCAGGGCCCCCCACGGATGAGCGGGCGAGGGACCTGCGACGATAGGAGCGTGGCAGGTACGAACGGCAAGCAGAAGACGGCCCGGGGCATGGTGCTCTCCCTGGGCGTGTGTGTGCTCGCGGCGGGATTCGTCTACATCTTCCTCCCGCGCGACGGCAGCGCACCCGACCTCAAGCGGGTCGACTACCGGGTCGAGTTGCTGACGGCACGCCGCGCCGCCGCCTACGCGGTGGCCGCCCCCGAGGGCCTGCCGCAGAGCTGGAAGGCGACGTCCGTCCGTTTCGACGGCACCCGGAGCGACGAGTGGCACCTGGGCTTCCACACCCCCGACGGTGAGTACGTGGCGCTGGAGCAGTCCGCCGGCAAGCGGTCCGCCGTCATCGAGGAAGCCAGCCAGGGCGCGCGGGAGACGGACGTCACCGAGGACATCGGCGGCCGTACGTGGGTGCGCTACACCGGCGGCCGGTACGACGCGCTCGTGCTGGCCGAGGGGGAGCAGCCCGCGGAGGCGACCACGGTGGTCGCCGGCACGGGGTCGTTCGAGCAGCTGGCGCAGGTGGCCCGGGCGCTGCGCACGGGCTGACCGCCCGCACCTCGAGTCGAACAGGACACACGAAAGGCCCCCGGCGCCGTTGCCGGGGGCCTTCGCCGTGCTCACGCCCTGTCGCAGGCGTCGCAGGCGTCGCAGGCTCTCAGGTGTCTCAGACGGTCGTGACGATCTCGTCGTACCGGAGGCGCGGCGAGCGCGAGTGCCAGGCGTCCGGGCCGGGCCTGCCGATGTTGACCACCATCAGCGGAACGTGGTCGTCGTCCAGGAACTCCTTCTGGACGGCGGCGTAGTCCATGCCGTTCATCGGGCCGGCGGCCAGACCTGCGGCGCGGATGCCCATGATGAAGTACGCGGCCTGGAGCGAGGCGTTGACCTGGGCGGACGCCTCGCGGACCGGGCGCTCGGAGAAGATCAGCTCCTTCGCCTGCGGGAAGTGCGGGAACAGGTGCGGAAGCTCCTCGTGGAACTCGTTGTCCGCGACGAGGATCGCGACCAGCGGGGCGGCGGCGGTCTTGGCCCGGTTGCCCTCGGACATGCAGTTCACCAGGCGCTCGCGGGCCTCGGCGGAGCGGACGAGGACGATGCGCAGCGGCGACTGGTTGTAGGCGGTCGGGCCGTACTTCACCAGGTCGTAGATCGCCTGTACCTGCTCGTCGGTCACCGGCTCGTCGGTGAACGTGTTGGCGGTGCGGGCCTCGCGGAACAGCAGGTCCTGGGCGGCGGAGTCAAGAACGAGAGACATCGGGAACTTTCTGGGTCTTTGTGTCGGAATCCGGGGGTGCGGACTGGCTGACACGACGACCGTACGTCGATAAAGTTCAACGTTCAACCAAAAGGTGGCCCGCGGTGATCCACCTCACAGAACACCCGCATCCGTCACGCGGAGCCGCTCCGGCTTTCCCCGGGTCCCCGGCCGCCCCGGCGGGCCCCGTCACCAACCGCCCTCGTCACCCGCCATCCCTGGCGTCCCCCTCACACGGCGTCCCCGCCGATCTCGTCCTCCTCCGCCTCCTCGGCCAGCGCCGCGTCCAGCCGGGCCCGCGCCCCCTCCAGCCACCGCCGGCACACCTTCGCCAGCTCCTCGCCCCGCTCCCACAGCGCGAGCGACTCCTCCAGCGTCGTACCGCCCGCTTCCAGGCGGCGTACGACCTCGATCAGCTCGTCGCGCGCCTGCTCGTAGCCGAGCGTCTCCTCCACCTTGCTGCTCATTCGCCCTCCCTGGGACCTGACTCGACATCGACTCGTACGGAGAACTCGCCCTCGGCCACCCGGGCCCGCAGCCGCTCGTCCGCCGTCACCTCGTCCGGGCCGCGCACCACGTGCCCGTCGGACTTCTGGAGCACCGCGTAGCCCCGCTTCAGGGTGGCGGCCGGGGAGAGCGCCACCACGCGCGCGTGCGTGTGCGTCAGCTCCGACTCGGCCCGGTCGAGGTGGTGTCCCAGACACCGCCGCCCCCGGTCGATCAGCGCGTCCACCTGGTCGGCCCGCTCGTCGATCATCCGGTGCGGATCCTGGATCGCCGGCCGCGCGAGCGCGTGCGCGAGCCCGCGCTCCTCCCGGTCCAGCAGCGCGTGGACGCAGCGCCGCGCGCGGTCGCGGAGCAGCCGTACCCGCTCGAACTCCTCGCCCACGTCCGGCACGACCTTCTTCGCGGCGTCGGTGGGAGTGGAGGCGCGCAGGTCCGCGACGTAGTCCAGGAGCGGGGTGTCGGGCTCGTGGCCGATGGCCGACACCACCGGCGTGCGGCAGGCGGCGACGGCCCGGACCAGCTCCTCGTCGGAGAACGGCAGCAGGTCCTCCACGCTGCCGCCGCCCCGCGCCACGATGATCACGTCGACGTCGTCGCTCTCGTCGAGCTCCTTCACCGCCTGCACGACCTGCGGCACCGCGTGCACACCCTGCACCGCCACGTTGCGCACCTCGAAACGGACGGCCGGCCAGCGGTGCCGGGCGTTCTCCAGCACGTCGCGCTCCGCGGCGGAGGCCCGGCCGCAGACCAGCCCGATGAGCTGGGGCAGAAACGGAAGCGGCCGCTTGCGCTCCGGCGCGAACAGGCCCTCGCCCGCCAGGGCCTTCTTCAGCCGCTCGAGACGAGCCAGCAGCTCCCCGACCCCGACGGGCCTCATCTCGGTGGCCCGCAGCGACAGCTGCCCCCGCGGGGCGTACCACTCGGGTTTCGCCAGGACGACGACTCGGGCGCCCTCGCTGACGACGTCGGCCACGGCGTCGAACACCTGCCGGTAGCAGGTGACGCTGACGGAGATGTCGTACGACGGGTCCCGCAGCGTCAGGAACACCACGCCCGCGCCCGGCCGCCGCGACAACTGCGTGATCTGCCCCTCGACCCACACCGCGCCGAGCCGGTCGATCCACCCCCCGATGAGCCGCGACACCTCACCGACGGGGATGGGGGTGTCCGCGGACGTGTTCACAGCCATGCGGCGAGCGTAATGGCCGACACCGACAATCCCGTCGCCGCGGACCACGCCCCGGCCCGGTGGACGGCACCGGTCAGCCGGCCACCGCCCTCGCGCGCCGCTGCGTCCACAGCACCGCCAGAACGCAGACCAGCGCCACCGCGCCGTGCGACCGGGCGTCCAGCGTGCCGAACACGCCCACCGGGGCCGTCGGCGCGATGGACAGCAGCCCGTACACGACCAGGTCCCGGGAGCCGAGACTGCGCCGCAGCCGCCGGCCCTCGTCCGCCACGGGCGGCGCGCTGCCGGCGTCGGACATCAGTACCTCCGATCCCTCGGCCTGTTCGAGTTCCGCCCCTCCCGTCACAGCTCCCCGCCGGTCTCCCCGGGACCGTCACGGACACGCGATCTTCGGCCCCTCGACGCGGCCTTACGATGGGTGCCATGACTGCTTCGCCTGGCCGCCGTGTCCTGCTCGCCGCCCCCCGTGGCTACTGCGCGGGTGTGGACCGCGCCGTGATCGCCGTCGAGAAAGCCCTCGAGCAGTACGGGGCCCCGGTGTATGTCCGCCACGAGATCGTCCACAACAAGTACGTCGTGCAGACCCTCCAGAAGAAGGGCGCCGTCTTCGTCGAGCGGACGGAGGAGGTACCCCCCGGGAACATCGTCATGTTCTCCGCGCACGGTGTCGCCCCCACCGTCCACGAGGAGGCCCGGCAGGGCAGCCTCGCCACCATCGACGCGACCTGCCCGCTGGTCACCAAGGTCCACAAGGAAGCCGTCCGGTTCGCGAACGAGGACTACGACATCCTCCTGATCGGCCACGAGGGCCACGAGGAGGTCATCGGCACCTCCGGCGAGGCCCCCGACCACATCCAGCTCGTCGACGGCCCCGGTGACGTCGACAAGGTCGAGGTCCGCGACCCCTCCAAGGTCGTGTGGCTGTCCCAGACGACGCTGTCCGTCGACGAGACCATGGAGACCGTCGACGCCCTGCAGCAGAAGTTCCCGCAGCTGATCTCCCCGCCGAGCGACGACATCTGCTACGCCACGCAGAACCGCCAGCTCGCGGTGAAGCAGATGGGCGCCGAGGCGGACCTGGTGATCGTGGTCGGCTCCCGCAACTCGTCCAACTCCAAGCGCCTCGTCGAGGTCGCCAAGCTGGCCGGCGCCCGCGACGCCTACCTCGTGGACTTCGCCTCCGAGATCGACGAGGCCTGGCTGGAGGGCGTGTCCACGGTCGGCGTCACCTCCGGCGCCTCCGTCCCCGAGGTCCTCGTCGAAGAGGTCCTCGAATGGCTCTCGGGCCGCGGTTACGAGGATGTCGAGATCGTCAAGGCGGCCGAGGAGTCCATCACGTTCTCCCTGCCGAAGGAGCTCCGCCGCGATCTGCGCGAGGAGGCGGCGGCGCTGATCGCCGAGCGCACGGGCGGCGGTCAGGACCCCGCCGAGAAGTGACCGTCAGTCGTCCGTCGTAACGTGGAGCCATGCAGATCTTCGGCGTGGACATCGGCGGATCAGGGATCAAGGGCGCCCCTGTGGACCTGGACAGGGGCGACTTGGCGGAGGAACGCTTCAAGGTACTGACACCGCATCCGGCGACACCCGAATCCGTCGCCGACGGGGTCAAAGAGGTTGTCGACCACTTCGGCTGGACGGGACCGGTGGGTGTCACGTTCCCGGGTGTCGTCACCGGCGGTTCCACGATCCGCACGGCGGCGAACGTCGACAAGAGCTGGATCGACACCGACGCGCGCGCGCTGCTCCGGGGCCGTCTCGGCGGCGCCGAGGTGACGGTCGTCAACGACGCGGACGCGGCGGGCATCGCCGAGATGTCCTTCGGCGCCGGACAGGACCGCCAGGGCACCGTCATCCTGCTGACCTTCGGCACCGGCATCGGCAGCGCCGTCTTCATCGACGGCGCCCTCGTCCCCAACAGCGAGCTGGGCCACCTGGAGCTGCACGGCCACGACGCGGAGAAGCGCGCCTCCAGCAAGGCCAAGGAGGACCACGACCTGTCGTGGGAGGACTGGGCCCAGCGCGTCCAGAACTACCTCGCACATGTCGAGATGCTGTTCTCGCCCGAGCTGTTCATCATCGGCGGCGGCGTCAGCCGCAAGGCGCACAAGTTCCTGCACTACATCGAGGGCATCAAGGCCGAGATCGTCCCGGCGCAGCTGCAGAACAACGCGGGCATCGTGGGGGCGGCGATGCGGGCGGCGAAGAACGGGTAGGGCCGGTCAGGTGCGGGGGGCCTGGTGGGTACGGGCTCCCGGGCACCGGAGTGGTGGATCGGTGGCCCACCGTGGCGGGCCACCTCACCCGGACATTCGGGCGCCGGCCGTCCGGCGGCGCAGCATGCGGATCCACCGCACCGTCACCAGGACCCCCGCGACCAGCGTCCCTCCGTACAACCAGCCCGCCTGCGTCGCCAGCGCGGTGAACAGCCCCACGAAGCGTCCGCTGACGCCGTCACCGCGCTCGGCGACCGGCAGCAGCCCGGCGGCGAACGAGATCGGCACCACGATGGGCACGATCACCAGGTCTCCCCGCCGCACCCACAGCGCCGTCAGCACGCACACCGGCAGGAACAGCACGCCGTAGACCGGCAGCGACGCCCCGAACAGCCACTGGTCCAGAAACCCGAGCGCGAGCATCAGCGCGCAGCAGAACAGCCCGCAGCCCAGTCCGGTCAGCCGGGGAGCGGGCAGATGCGGGACCGGCCGGCCCTCCGGGTGCCGGTGCACGGTCTCCCGCGGCCCGGTCGGCCGCTTCGCCATCCCCGCACCTCCCGCTGCGCGCGCCGGACCGGTACCGCCCGGGTGGGACCGCTGCCGGTCCGGCCGTTCGCCACGTCCGGGGCGGTCAGGGCGGTCGGGGCGGTCAGGACGGTCGGGCCGACGGGGTTGGTCTGCCCGGGCGGCACGGTCGGAACGGCCGCCCGCGGCCCCGCCCTGCGGCGCACCCCTGGCCCCGCCCTGCAGAGCGCCCTTCGATCCGCCCTTGGATCCCCCCGCCCCGGAACCGCCACCCGATCCACCCCTCGACCGGCCGCCCGCACCGCCCGCGCCCCGGTGCGCCGCCTGCTCGGGCAGGGGCGGCGACGTGGCGCGTCGCGGTTCGTGCTGCGTCCTGTGTGGCTCCACTGGTCCAACTTAGGTCTGCTTATGTGCCGAATAGCCCATCAGACACGCCGGTGAGTGGAGCTTGGGCATGCGTTCGATACGTCGCCGGGCCGGGGCCGGGCACCCCGTAGACTGGTGGATCGGCCGGACGTGTCCTGGCCCCCGCCC
Source organism: Streptomyces cadmiisoli (assembly GCF_003261055.1). NCBI lineage: Bacteria > Bacillati > Actinomycetota > Actinomycetes > Kitasatosporales > Streptomycetaceae > Streptomyces > Streptomyces cadmiisoli. Next base: position 3,552,314 of record NZ_CP030073.1, on the reverse strand, counting down.
ACCGCCCCAGGCCCCTCTCACGTACGGGAAGTCGCAACGTGTCGCTCACGATCGGAATCGTCGGTCTGCCGAATGTCGGCAAGTCGACCCTGTTCAACGCCCTGACCAAGAACGACGTGCTGGCGGCCAACTACCCGTTCGCCACGATCGAGCCGAACGTGGGCGTGGTCGGCGTACCCGACCCCCGCCTGGCCAAGCTGGCGGGGATCTTCTCGTCCGAGCGGGTCCTGCCGGCGACGGTCGACTTCGTGGACATCGCGGGCATCGTGCGCGGGGCGAGCGAGGGTGAGGGCCTCGGCAACAAGTTCCTGGCCAACATTCGTGAGTCCGACGCGATCTGCCAGGTCATCCGCGCCTTCAAGGACGAGAACGTCGTCCACGTCGACGGCAAGGTCTCGCCCAAGGACGACATCGAGACGATCAACACCGAGCTGATCCTCGCCGACCTCCAGACCATCGAGAAAGTCCTTCCGCGCCTCCAGAAGGAGTCCCGCATCAAGAAGGACGTGGCTCCCAAGGTCAAGGCGGTCGAGGAGGTCAAGGAGATCCTGGAGAAGGGCGACACGCTCTTCGCGCACGGCTTCGTCCAGGGCAGCGAGCGCGCGGAGCTGCTCCACGACCTGCACCTGCTGACGACGAAGCCGTTCCTGTACGTCTTCAACGTCGACGAGGACGAGCTGACGGACGAGGACTTCAAGAACGAGCAGCGCGCGCTGGTGGCGCCCGCCGAGGCGATCTTCCTCAACGCCAAGCTGGAGGCGGACCTCGCCGAGCTCGACGAGGAGGAGGCCCTGGAGCTCCTGGAGTCCGTGGGCCAGCACGAGCCCGGCCTCGCGACGCTCGCCCGCGTCGGCTTCGACACGCTCGGTCTCCAGACCTATCTGACGGCCGGCCCCAAGGAGTCCCGGGCCTGGACGATCAAGAAGGGCGCCACCGCCCCCGAGGCCGCCGGTGTCATCCACACCGACTTCCAGAAGGGCTTCATCAAGGCCGAGGTCATCTCCTTCCACGACCTGGTCGAGACCGGCTCGGTGGCCGAGGCCCGCGCCAAGGGCAAGGCCCGCATGGAGGGCAAGGACTACGTGATGCAGGACGGCGACGTGGTGGAGTTCCGCTTCAACGTGTGAGCGGATGAAGCACAGCCGTCTTGCCGATCCGGCAGACAGGCGGCTCAGAGGGGGCCGGGCTCACGGAGTCCGGCCCCCTCGTCGGTTCCCTGCCGACGCGGGGCCGGATCGTCCCTCCGCCCCGAGCGTGGTGAGGGCGGTCCGGGCAGGCGCCCCGCAGCGGTGGGTGGGCGGTCGGCGGCCGAGGTCAGGGTCTGGCCGCGCGAGGTCGTGGAGGCGAGCTCGTCCAAGCCGTCGGTGAGATACCCGACCCAGCTCGTGGTCTCGTCCTCGGTGATCGTCCGCACGTCGGCCTGCAGCGCGCGTACGACGGAGAGCAGCGCGTCGTGGTCCTCCGCGGCGGGCTGCCGGGTCTCCAGCGACAGGGTGAGGGCGAGCCAGTCCGTCTGCGCCCTCGCCAGGGCGTGCTGCAGTGCCAGGCCGGCTCGGGTGAACCGGGTCCATGACGAGGAGTGGCCGAAGACGCGGTCGACGAGGACGCACCCCGCGCCCAGCGCGAGCAGCACGAAACCCCAGTCCGGGGAGATCAGCCCGGGCGAGGCGCTGTGGACGAGGGGCACGATGCCTCCCAGTACGGCCGAGCAGACGGCACTCCCGCGCAGCAGCTTGGACCACTGCGAGGGACGTCTCCGCTTGGCGAGGTACCAGTCGATCGCCTGGAGCGCATAGCTTTCGGTGTGGCGATACATCCGGGACAGCGCGGCCACGCGTGCGTCGGCCGTTTCCGGGAGCTCGGGGAGCGCCGACAGTTTCAGGTCGGGTATACGCCGGGTTGCCATGTCTGCCTCCCCGTCTCAGCCCGCCTCGGTGGCCGCGGCGTGCATGGCCTGCAGCTCCTGCAACAGCGTTCCGCCGATCGACCGGTCCTGCCACAGCGATGCCAGGACGCGTTCCGCCACAGCGCCGTCCTGCGCCGTCAGCTTCTCGTTCCGCCACACCGCGTAGTCGTACAGCGAGTACAGATCGAGGTAGCGGCGCCGGGCGTCGATGGCCGTCGTGTAGCGGGGTGCGGACATCAGGGCCAGTGAGCGCTCGCGGGTCCGTCCCCAGCTCTGCGTCCGGTCGGTGTCGATGAAGGGCGGGTCCTCACGGCGGTCCAGGTCGCCGTAGTAGTACATGAGGTAGCCGCGGTTCCATGCCCGCCACTGCGCCGATCCGCGCGACTCGGCGATGAAGCGCTCCAGCGCGTCCTCGTCGCCGAGATGGCACAGTCCCCACAGCAGGGACTGCTGGAGGAACATGTCCTGCTCGTCGGCGAGGAGTTGGCGCAGCGCGGCGGCCGCGTCGGGTGCGGAGCGGGAGAGCAGGTAGGCGATGAGGTTTCCGGTGGTGCGCTGTTTGGCGAGGCCCATCGGCAGCACCTTGGTCTCCTGGTAGGCGGAGACGAGCGCCATGGTGAGCTTCACGGTGCCCACGGCACGCAGCTCGTCGGCCAGGAAGTGCCTGATCTCAGGGGTGAGGTCCAGGCCGAGCATGTCCGCGAGGTCGGCGGCGGAGCCGCGCAGCACCGCCTCGTTGACCTGCTCCAGGTAGTAGCGGGCCACCAGGTACTCGAAGAAGGAGTAGTGGACGAACCGCGCCCACACCCGGCCGGCCACGCGCCACTGGTCGCAGAGTTGGCTGAGCGCACGGGACAGGCAGCGCGGCTGGACGTCGAGGTCGGCGCTGAGCATCTTGCCGACGGCGTGCAGACTGAATCGCTCCTCGATGAGCAGTCCCTTGGAGAAGATGAACCACGCCGCCCTCGTCCAGACCTCCTGAGAGGTCGTGGACAGAACGCATCCGGCGCCCTGCAGCGCGACATCGCTGGCCGCCGACAGCTTGTCCATGTACTCCCCGTACAGACCCACGAGGGTCTGCACCGAGAGCACGTCCTGGCTGCCCAGGAACGTGAGCATGCGTGCGTACAGGGGGCGTCTGGCGAGGGTCGCGAGTGCCGGCGAGTTCCGGACGGCGTCGAGCACATCGGTCGAGTCGAGCAGTCCGGCGGCGACCAGCCGGGAGACGAAGTCGGTGAACTGGTTCTCCAGGCTCCATTCGTTCAGCGAGACGATCCGGTCGAAGGTCGATCCCTCGACGAATCTGGCCAGTTGGTCCTCGAACTCCCTGCGCCGGCAGGTGACGACCAGGCGGTAGCGGTCTCTCAACCGGTGCAGCAGATGCGCCAGATCCATCGAGGTGTCGAACTCGCCGAGTCCTTCGTCCAGTCCGTCGACGACGAGGACGATGCCGCCCAGCTCCTCGGTGGCCGCCTGCTTCAGCGTCAGCGTGAGTTCGCTGACCCCGGAGTCGGAGAGCACCTCGGGAAGGTCGGAGGGCCGCAGCGCGAGCGCCGGCACCCGGCGCCGCCGAAGTTCCTCCAGTACGGCGTAGGAGGTGACGCTCTTGCCGCTCCCCGGCTCACCCAGCAGCAGTACCGACTGATCCGCCTGGACGGCCGTGCACAGGGACTCCAGGGTCAGCCTCCGGGACCGGTCCGACAGATCGGACAGGCCCGCCTCCACGTACAGGCCGCGGCGGTGCAGTTCCCCGATGCTCATGTCCAGGGGATAGGCGGTGCGCCGTGCGCCGATGCGGCGGACGGAGCGCTCGGACGCCTTCCAGAGCCGCCCGAGCGCGTCGGCCCTCTCGGCGGCGGCCGCGGTACTCGTCTCGGGTGCCCGGCGAGGCTCCCGGATCCGGTGGTCCACGTACAGGTGGCCGTCCGGTACGGCCTCGGGGTCGACCCGGAACGTGACCCGGCTCGGTACCCAGCGGCGCGGCCAGATCCTCGCCCAGACGCTGCCCTGCGGGTCGGTGTAGAGCGACGTGACCGAGTAGGTGAAGCTGCCGGTGCCCCGGTCGGCCCCGGTGTCGTACTCGTGGGTCGCCCCGGCCTGGATCCGCACCAGTCTGGAGCCGCCGCCGCGCGACCGGGACTGCGACTCGGGCTGGTGCACATGGCCGCACAGATGCAGGTCCGCCCACCGCTCGATCCGCGCCTCCGCTTCCGGCGCGTCCCGCATCCAGTCCAGCGGATGGTGGGTGAGCAGCACCGAGACGTCGTGCGTACCGCCGGGCTCCAGGATCTCGCGCAGCTGCCGCAGGCCGAGCTGGAGCTTGCCCTCGTCGTCGTCGCCCTGGCACAGCAGCGCGCTGTTTCCGCCCGCGATGCGCACGCGCAGATCGTCCCGGGCGTCGATCACGGTGGACCAGTACAACGGGTGCGGCCCGTCGGTCTCCTCCAGACCGGCGCCGAAGTTCTGCGCGAACGCGTGGTAGGCGCCGAAGCGCGACATGAGCCGTTCACTGTCGCGGGGGGATGCCAGCGCCTCCTCGACCGGCCGGCCCGCGCGCAGCTCGGCGAGCATGCGGCGCACGTCGTCGTCCTCCGCGGCCACCCGCCGGTCCACGTCGTGGTTTCCCGGGACGACGAGGATCGCGTCGGGCCCCAGCCGGAGCCGGTCTCCGACGCGCAGGAGGTACCGCCTGGCGTCGTCGTACTCCGCGGCGGAGAGGGCTCCGCCGGAGAAGGCGATGTCGCCGCTGACCACGACCTGATCGACCGGCGGGATCTGGTCTCGGTCGCGGAGGTCGAGCAGATCCTCCAGCAGGGCTTCGAGAACGTCATCGCGTTCGGCCGAGGCATGGTGCCTGCCATGGCCGAAATGGATGTCGGACAGATGAAGCCACGTCAGCTTGAACTGGTCGAAAGGCACGGATTGACTCATTCGCTGTAGCTGAATTTGCCCAGACGGTCACGTACTTCTGGGCTTATGAACATCTGGACGGCGAGATCCCTGATGCGGGTGCCATGTGCGGTGAGACGGATCTCGGACGGGCCGATCTCGCAAATTCCGGCATCGGCCAGGCACGCGAACTCGACCGGGAACGCCTCCACCGGGTCCGTGCCGAACAGCGAGGTGAACCAGGAGCGGTCCAGGTGGAGGAGGTTGAGGACGACCGCTTTTCGCCGGCGCTCCTCGTCGGTCATGAGATAGCCGTCGGTGATGGGCAGGGTGTCCGTTCCTGCAGCCCGCAGATAGGAATGGAGCGCGTCCCCCCGCGAGCGCAAGGAGTAACCGTTTCGGGTGTCCAGTTCCCACAGATAGCTGCGTGCTCCGGCGCCGAGCCCCAGAACGTTCTGCATACGCCAGTGATTCACTTTCTGGACGTAGCCACCGCCGCCGCGGACCCAGCGGACATGGGTTTCCTGTCGATATCCGGCCGCGGTGAGCAACTCGTGGGCGATGTCGTACCGGCGGTAGAGCGTCTCGGCCGGAACGAAGGTGTAGCCGCGTTTCCCGTAGCTGGTCAGCGGGCGGGTGGTCAGCGGGTACGCGCACACGGTCTGCGGCGCCATCGCCGCCACGGTGCGTACGGAGGTGCGCCAGGCGTCGTCCGTCTGCCGCTCCAGTCCGTAGATGAGGTCGACGCACACATTGTCGAAGCCGGTGCCGAGGGCGATCTCCAAGGCCTGTGTGCGCCGGGCCCCTTCACGCCTGCCGATGCGCGTCACCTCCTCGGGGACGAGCGACTGGTACCCGAGGTTCACCCGGTTGATGCCGGCCTGCCGCAGGTCCCTGAGGCGTGCCTGATCGACCGTCGCCGGGTCGACCTCCAGCGCGATCTCGCTCGGCGCCGGGGTCCCCGGCGCCGAGAAGTCCGCGAGCAGGCGTTCGGTCATGGCGCCCAGCAGTTCCGGAGCGAGCAGCGAGGGGGTTCCGCCGCCGAAGTAGAGCGTGGCCACGGTCTTCGGCTCGGTGAACCGGGTGTAGCGGGACGCTTCCTCGAGGACGGCAGTCGTGTACTCCCGGTGGTCGGTCCCCTCGCCGGTCGTCGTGTACAGGTTGCAGAAGCTGCAGATCTGCCGGCAGAACGGGACGTGCACGTACAGGTTGAGCACATCGGAACGACCGAAGGAAGCACGGAGCTTGGCCTCCAGTTCCGCCGGTGACAGAGCCAGCGGACGGTACGTCTGGCGCGGCGGATACATGTACATGTAGTCCGCGTGCACGGCCCCGGCCCGTGCCAGGACCGTGGAGCCGGACTCCGGAGCTTCGATGTGCACCTGCATGATGGTCCCCCCGATGAATATCCCTGTCTGCGTGGTCCGGGTCAGAGCGAAATGCGTCCCGAGGTGTACTCGTCCAGGAAGTTGACCGTGTTGGGGGAGAGCTCGTCGCGGAGTTCTTCCAGGTCGCCGACGGCGAAGTAGCGGACGTCGTCGTGGGTGCTCGGCTCCATCACGGTGGGCTCGCCGGCCAGCACCACGGCGCGGAACCAGGTGTACTTCATCGTGTACCCGTCCTCCTGGAAGGACTTGCCGCCCAGCTCGCCCGCGATCTTCACCTGGACGCCGAGTTCCTCCTCCAGTTCGCGCACGGCCGTCTGCTCGGGCGACTCACCGTCGTCGATCTTGCCGCCCGGGATCTCCCACTGGGTGCGCTTGGTGGTGTTGCGGTGGAGCAGAAGGATCCGCTCTTCGTCGTCCTTGATGATGCAGCCGGCGAGGTGGAGGAGCTTCATTGCGGTAACGGTCCTGTTCTGTGGGTGTTGTCGGGTGCGGCGGCCGGGTCGGCGCGCAGCCGGCACAGCGTCCGCTGGATCGAGGCGTGGAACGCAGAGATTCCGGCGCGCGCGGCCTCGATGGTGGGTTCGTCGATGTATGCGGAGTTGTCGAGCACGGCGTCGAAGACCGAGCGGTCCGTGCGTATGTCGACACCGAGGAGCGGCTGAAGCCGGACAGCGGTGGTCCGGTCCTTCTCCTCGGCGAGCGCCGTGCACTCCTCGAGGGAGCGCCGCACCGCGTGCGGCTGCTGCGAGACCCTGACCTTCAGGCTTCTGGAGCGCAGATCGGACTCGATGTAGAGCCGCACGCACGGGATGTCGTCGATCAGCCAGGGAAGGGACCAGGAATCGAAGACGGTGCTGGTCCGGCGCTGCGCCTCCGCGATCAGCAGCCGGTTGACCTCCTCGTCCGCGGGATACTGGTTACGGAGTCGCTCGATGGTCGAAAGGCTGGTGGCCCAGAGCGTGTTGTCCATGTCCGGCTGAACCTTCAGCAGCCTGAGCATGAGTTCGCTGGCCGAGACATAGTCGTAGCCCAGCCATTTCGCGATCAGCAGCGCGTGCGTCGTCTTCCCGGCCGCGGTGAGTCCCGACACGATGATGTTGCGGTGATCACCCGTGGCAGGGCTCAATGCCTCGGCGACCTTGCGCATCAGCGGTTCCTCGCCGGGGGCCACGCGGGCACCAGGAAACACCGGTTGACCGGTTGCCGATGCGGAGTCCGCGGAGATGGCGCCCTCCAGGTCACTTGCCTGTGCGGATTTGAATGGCGCGGCACAATTTCTGAACGAACCGGAAGCGGGCTCTGTCGGCCCCAAGTGCCGTACAGGGCGCGGTATCCATAGTGTCACGGTCCGGGATGGCGGTGCCAAGTGTCTGTCATGAATTGCAATCTCTTCACCCGCGCGGGTGCGCGACGGGAGGCACGACGGAGCCGTTCTGTGGCAGGAGGCCAAGTCGAGTTCGTTTCCGTCGGATTCCGTGTGATGGACGATCGCTGGTTGCAGTGATCGTCTTTATCCCGTCGTTCTCCTGGGGAAATCGCCGAATCGGCGGAAGCGCCGGGGCCGAACCATACCGGCGTCGCACAGGTGTTGAGTCGGCCGCGGCCGTTTCGCCCGACCACCGGACCGCGTCTTTGCGCCTGCCCGGTCGTGCCCCGGGGTCAGTCCGGGGTCGAAGGGCGGAGTGAGGTCGTGGGTGGGCGTTCGCGTAGGGCGCCGTAGGCCAGGAAGTACGCCGGGAGGCGGTTCAGCCGGCGTGATGTGGTGAGCAGTTCGCTCAGGCGTTCGGCTCGCTTGGGGTCGCCGAACGGCGGCTCGCCCGCCAGGACCGGTTCGATGACGTTGGTGTGCGCGAACCGCTGGAGGCGCTGGGTGGCGGCCGTGGTGGGCAGGCGGCGGCGCTGGACGCGGCGTACCGCCGCCGGCAGTGCCGCTGCGTCGTCGCGGAGCGGTCCGACGAGGTGGCGCGCGGCGGCCACCGCGTCCTGGACCGCGAGGTTGATGCCGATGCCGAAGACCGGCGACATGGCGTGCGCGGCATCGCCGATGCACAGCAGGCCCGGCCGGTGCCAGCGCCGGAGCCGGTCGAGCCGTACGTCGAGCAGTTTCACCTCGTCCCACGATCCGAGGCTGCTCATCCGGTCCGCGATCCACGGGACGGCGGTCGCGTAGCTGTCCCGGAACCGGTCCAGGCCGGCGGCGCGGAGCCGGGCGTCGCCGCCCTTGGGGATCAGCGCGGCGCACTGCCAGTAGTCCCCGCGGTCGATCATGGCGCTCAGGAAGCGGTCGCCCACGCCGCCGACGAGCCCGTGCGGGTCGCCCTCGCTCCGCGGCAGCCGGAACCACCAGGCGTCCATCGGGCAGGGGAACTCCCGCAGCCCCAGTTCGGGCAGCGAGCGGGCCAGGGACCCCCGGCCGTCGCAGGCCACCGTGAGGGTGGCCCGCAGCTCGCCGGTACGGCCGTCGGGCGTGCGGTAGGACACGCCGGTGACGCGGCCCCGTTCCACGAGGAAGGAGGTCGCCTCGGTGTTCATGCGCAGGGAGAAGGCCGGCTCCCGCGCGGCCTCGTCGGCGAGGAGGTCGAGCAGGTCCCACTGGGGCACCATCGCGATGTAGTTGTACCGGCTGCGCAGCGCGCCGATGTTCCCGACGGTGACCAGCGACCGGTCGGGGCCGAGCGGCAGCTGCACCGTCGAGACCCGTCGCTGCGGCAGCCGGGCGAACCGCTCGCCGAGGCCGAGTTCGTCCAGCAGCGCCAGGGTGGTCGGATGGACGGTGTCGCCACGGAAGTCGCGCAGGAAGTCGCCGTGCTTCTCCAGGACCGTCACCGCCACGCCGGACCGGGCCAGCAGCAGGGCGAGGACCATGCCCGCCGGGCCGCCGCCCACCACACAGCACGTGGTCCGCCCGGCCGCCTCCGCGGTGTCCTCGGCGCCCCGCGTCCCCGTCGCGTCCCGCCCGCCCGGCGTGTCCATCGCGGTCCTCCCTCCGGCAACACCACCGACGGTGATATCGGTGCATATACCCTGGAGTGTCAGAAACTGTCACAAATATTCGCTACGTGCCCGGGGAGGCATGATGAGCCAACAGCCGGTCCTGCTCCCCTACGGTGATCCGGCCTTCGTGACGGATCCCTTTCCGTTGTACCGGCAATTGCGCGAGGCCGGACCGGTCCGTCGGGCGGTCATCGCGGGCGGACTCGACGCCTGGCTGGTCACCCGCTACGAGGACGGGCTCGCCGCCCTGTCCGACCCGAGGCTGAGCAGCGACATCCGGGACGCCGCGGACCCCCGGCTGGTGGCGCAACTGCCCGAGACCGAGCGCGAGTCCATGATGAGCAACATGCTGCGCTCCGATCCGCCCGACCACACCCGGCTGCGCCGTCTGGTCTCCAAGGCGTTCACCGCGCGCAGGATCGCCGAGCTGCGGCCGCGGGTCCAGGAGATCACCGACCGGCTGCTCGACGAGGTGGTGCCGGCCGGCCGGGCCGAGCTGATCGCGGACTTCGCGCTGCCCCTGCCGGTCACCGTGATCAGCGAGCTTCTCGGTGTCCCGCTGGACGACCGCTACGAGTTCCAGCAGTGGACCGACGACCTGCTCGTGCGCGGGGAGCGGCCCCCGGACCCGGCCGTCATGAACGAGGCGTGGCGGCGGATGCGGGCGTATCTGACGAAGCTCCTGGAGATCAGGCGGTCCGAGCCCGCGGACGATCTCCTTAGCGCGCTGATCAGCGCCCGCGACGACGAGCACCGGCTGAACGAGGACGAGCTGATCGCCATGGTGTTCCTGCTGCTGGTGGCGGGGTACATCACGACGGTCAATCTGATCGGCAGCGGTATCGCCGCGCTCCTCGCCCACCCCGACCAGCTCCGGCTGCTGCGGGACGACCCCGAGCTGCTGCCCGACGCGATCGAGGAATTCCTCCGCTACGACGGTCCGGTCAGCCCCGGCATCGCCCGGTTCGCGCGCGAGGAAGTCGAGATCGCGGGCGTGAGCGTGCCCCGGGGCGCGACGGTGCTGATCGCGTCCGCGATCGCCGACCGGGATCCGGCCCGGTTCAGCGACCCCGACCGGCTCGACGTCACCCGGCGGGACAACGGCCATCTCGCGTTCGGGCACGGCATCCACTACTGCCTCGGCGCGCCGCTCGCCCGGCTGGAGGGCCACATCGCGATCGGCACGGTACTGCGCCGCCTGCCCGACCTGGCCCTCGCCGTGCCGCCGGCCGACCTGAACTGGCGCCCCGGCGGCCTGCGCGGCCCGCTGCGGCTTCCGGTGACGTTCAAGCCCGGGGGCCGGTAGGGAGCCAGTAGGGGGCGCGGGCGGGGAGAGTGCCGGCGCCGTGACGGGAGCGCGGCGCCGGGCGGATCGGTGCGGGCGCGGAAGACGCACGCGGAAACGGGCGCGGAAACGGGCGCGGGTGCGGCTCGGGGTGCGGGTGGCGGGGCGTCCGGCGGCCCGCGGCGCCTGCGGCTCGGCGACCCGGCCGTCTCCCGCGGAACGGGCTCCCGGCACCGGTGCTGACGACGCCACCGTGTCAGCGCACGGCCGCCCTTCGGACGATCGCATTGTCAGTCCCGGCTGCCATGATCTGCGCATGCGCTACGACGCTCTCGCCCGCGTGGGCGACATCCGTGCGAAGGGCTCGCCCGACCGTGTCCGCAGGCGGCGTCCGGCCGGGGAGGGGGTCCGATGAGGCTCGCGGCCCGGTTGGCGGACGCGCTCACCGACCCGGCGGTCGCGGCCGGGGTCGCCCACGCCGATCTGGCGGAGGTCTCCGACGACGAGCTCGGCAGCCTTCTCCCCGCGGCGTACCGCGTGACCGGCGAGGCGGCGCGGCCGTCCTCGTCCGTCCGGTACCTGGTCCAGATCGCCGGCCGGGAGCGGCAGCCGCGGTACACGCCCGACGCGTGCCGCCGGATGTTCGAGGCGCTGGCGGAGCAGAGCGAACGGCGGGACTGGACGGACGCCGCGCTCGCGGTCAGCTCGCTGGCGCGCTGCACGGGACCGTGGCCCGATGTCGCCGCACCCGCCCGCGCCATGACGGAGTTCCTGCTGGACAAGGACCGGGTGGCACAGCCGTACGCGCTGCTGGCGATGGCGGGCCTCGCGGGCGACCGGGCCGTGCGCGCCGTCGTGGAGCGCCTGGGCCGGGACGCGGGCCCCATCGCGCTGGAGCAGATCGCCGTGATCACCGGCCTCGCCCCGGCCGAGCGGGCGCTGCTGGCCGATACCGACCGCGTCGCGTCGTTCAACGCGCCACCGCCCCTGGAGGAGGCCTGGCGCGAGATCGCGGGCACACCCGCCTACGCCGACTTCGCCCGGCGCGCGCTGCGGGCGGCCGCCGACCGCGCCGACGCGATCCAGTCGGGTGCCGTTCCGTACCGGGCCGACAAGGCGTTCACGGACCGGGAGGTCGTCGCGCTGGGCCACGCCGCGCGGGTGGCGCTGCTGCGCGACGAGCCGTGGCTGCCGGAGCTGCTGGGCCGGCTGCTGCCCGGCATCTCCGTCGCCCCGACGGCCGCGAGGACGCTGCCGTCGCAGGCGCTGCTGTACGAGCTCGTCCGCGCCGGGCAGGACTTCCCCACGCCGGAACTGGTGACCGCCGTGCGCACCGTGCGGGTGACCGCCCGGCACGCCGGGGTGCCGAAGCAACTGGACAAGATGCTCAAGAAGCTGGACTCCGCCCTGGCCGAGCGGACCGACGTGGCGCTACGGCTTCCGACGCTCGGCTTCGACGGCGAAGGCGTCCTGCGCAGGGAGGCGGGCGGGCGTTACGCGGCCGTCGTCACGGTCGCCGGGACCGCCGGGCTCACCTGGGAGAAGGACGGGCGTCCGCTGCGCGGTGTCCCCGCGCCCGTCCGCCGCGATCACGGCGGCCTGGTCAAGGAAATGCGTGATCTGGTGAAACGGGTCGACGTCCAACTCCTCACCCTCGCACGGGCGTTGGAGGGCGGGTTCACGGTCGACGCGGTCCACCCGTACGGCTGGTGGCGCACCGAGCTGGCCGGGCATCCGCTGGCCCGGTCCGTGGTGCGGCGGCTGATCTGGGAGATCGAGGTCCTACCGGGCGAGTGGCGTCCCGTGCTGCCCGAGGCCGGCGAGGACCTGCCCGACGCGCCGGACGACGCCCGGGTACGGCTGTGGCACCCCCTGCGTTCCGATCCCGGCCGCGTGCGGGCCTGGCGGGACCTGCTCACCGAACGCCACCTCCGGCAGCCGTTCAAGCAGGCGTTCCGCGAGATCTACCTCCTCACCCCGGCCGAGGAGGAGACCCGTGTCCATTCCAACCGCTTCGCCGCCCACCTCGTGCACTACCGCAGGATGTTCGCCCTGTTCCGGGCCCGCGGCTGGGCGAGCCGTCTGCTCGGGCCCTGGGACGGCGGGGACGGCGACGACGCGGTGCGGACCCTGGCGGCGGGTCGGTGGCAGGCCCGCTTCTTCCACGCCCGCGCCGACGGGGCGGGGGACGAGGAGCTGGCCTCGACCGACCAGGTGCGCTTCGCCCGGCGGGTGGCGGGCGGATGGCGCGAGGCGCCGCTGGCCGAGGTGCCGCCGCTGGTGTTCAGCGAGGCGATGCGCGACGTGGACCTCTTCGTCGGAGTGACCTCGATCGCCGCCGACCCGGAGTGGACGGACCGGGGCCCCGAGCGCGCGTACTGGGAGCGGGCCTCCTTCGCCGAGCTGAACGAGAGCGCGCAGACGCGCCGCGACGCCCTGCGCCGGATCGTGCCGCGGCTGAGGATCGCCGACCGGTGTTCCTTCGACGGCCGTTTCCTCGTGGTGCGCGGCGAGCTGCGCACGTACCGGATACACCTCGGTTCGGCCAACATCCTGATGGAGCCGGACGGTTCCTGTCTGTGCGTCGTCCCCGAGCGCCGTACGGCAGGCGGCAAGGTGTTCCTGCCGTTCGAGGACGACCGGCTGTCGCTGATCCTCAGCAAGGCGTTCCTGCTCGCCGCAGACGCCGACATCACCGATCGCGGCATCCTCGCGCAGATCGAGCGCGGTGTCCGAGCCCCCTGAACGGTGGTCCGAGGGCCCGGGGCCGGTGGGTCGGGTCCCGGGCCGGTGATCCGGGTCCCGGCCGTTCGTCCGGGTCCCGGCCGTTCGTCCGGGTCCCGGCCGTTCGTCCGATCCTCGGGCCGCGTTCAGCGCAGGGTGCCCGCGTCGGCCCGCCGGCCGTGTTCAGGGCCAGGTGCCCACGCCCGCCCGCCGCATCCCGAACCCGCGGTGCCGCTCATCCGGCGCTCGCCCGGCCGGCCGCGTCCAGCGCCGGGGCGATGATCGCGAAGGCGCGGTCGGACAGGGCCGCGGGGTCCTCGGTGCCGTCGCTGTCGCTCCAGCGCTGGAGGACGGTGTCGAAGGCGGTCAGGGCCATGCCGGCCGCCATGTGGGGATAGAGGTCGGTGGCGCGGTCGAGCCCGAGGCGGTCGGCCAGTTCCTCGGCCAGTTCGCCACGCCAGTGGGCCTGGCGCTCCAGGAAGCGGGCGAGCAGGGCGGGCGTGCCCAGGATCAACCGGACCACGCGCAGGGCGCGCTCGGAGTGGCCGGCGCAGGCGGCCACGGAGGCCGAGACGGCGTGCCCCAGGGCCACGGACGGCGGCTCCTCGGCCGGACGGCCCGCCAGCTCGGCGCGGATCCCGGTCCCCACCTCGGCCAGGAACTGGACGACGACGTCCTCCTTGGACGCGAAGTACCGGAAGAACGTCCGCTTGGACACCCCGGCGGCGGCCGCGATCTCGTCGATGGTGACCCCGTCGAACCCCTTCCGGGCCAGGAGCTGGAGCGCCGCGTCGGTCAGCTCGTTGGAGACCAGCTCACGTTTGCGCTGGGCCAGACTCACTTCGGGGCGGGTGCTCACCCCACCATCGTACACAGCATGTCACCGATGGCACCCGGGGAGCTGCTTGACACCGGATGCCGCGGGAGGCAACGTGTGTCTCATGACCGAGCAGCAGTGCCGGACGGCCGATCGGATGCCGGAGCGGACGGAGCGGGCGTCGGGCTCGGGGTCCGCGCCGTGACGGCGAACCGGGCCGACGCCGGCCGCTGGATCCGCCGGTACCACCCGGCCCCCGACGCACCGGTGCGGCTGCTGTGCCTGCCGCACGCGGGTGGCTCCGCGTCGTACTACTTTCCCTTCTCCCGGGCTCTTTCGCCCGCCGTCGACGTGCTGTCGGTGCAGTACCCGGGGCGCCAGGACCGCATGGACGAACCGCTGATCGACTCCCTGCCCGACCTTGCCGACGCGCTGGTCGACGAGGTGCTGCGGTGGACCGACCGGCCGTTGGCGATCTTCGGCCACAGCATGGGCGCGACGGTGGCCTACGAACTCGCCCTTCGGCTGGAGCGGTCGGGCACCGTGCCCCTGGCCGTGTTCGTCTCCGGCCGGCGCGCGCCCTCCCGGCACCGCGGCGACGCCGTCCATCTGCTCGACGACCGGGGCGTGCTCGCCGAACTGCGGGCGCTCAGCGGTACCGACGCCGAGGTGTTCGAGGACGAGGACCTGCTGAGCATGGTCCTTCCGGCCATCCGCAACGACTACCGCGCGGCCGAGAGCTACCGCCATGTCCCCGGCTCACGTCTCGCGGCGCCCGTGCGCGCGCACATCGGGACCGAGGACCCGAAGGCCACCGTCGACGAGGTGCGTTCCTGGGCCGAGCACACGGAAGGCGGATTCGAGCTGCGTACTCATCCGGGCGGTCACTTCTATCTGAATGACCGGATCTCGTTCTTGGCTGCCACGGTGACCGAACAGATCTCCGCATTGCTCCCCGTGTAAATCCAGCCAGGGCCGGACGCGAGACGACCGCGAGACGGCCGGGGGCGCGCCGCGTACGTGGCCGGCGGCACCGGGCCGGCGGTCCGGTGCGGGCCCACCCCGGTGGGGGCTTCGACGTCGGGCCGCCTGACGAAAGGTCATGTCGGCCGTATGGCAGCCCCGTTACATCCGTGCGGGAACCCTTGTGCAATTCCTGTGAAAGCCGCAATCTTTCGGCTGACGCACCGGTGAGCTTCCCGTCGGATTGTCATGTCCTGCTCATCCGTGTGTCGCCCCCACACCAGCGCACCACCGATTGAGGAGGATCCCTCAGATGGCAGTGATGCGTCATGCCCGTCGAAGACTGACGGCCATGGGCCTCGCGACCGCCGCGGTACTCACCGCGAGCGTCGTCTCCGCCCTCCCCGCCGGCGCGGCCCCCGCCGCCGAAGGCCGGATCCAGTACGAGGGCGCGGCGAACGCCGTCGCCGACAGCTACGTCGTGACCCTGAAGGCGGACCGGGCCCGTTCCGGCTCCGCCGCGGGCCGCGCCCTGGCCGAGAAGTACGGCGCCACGATCGAGCGCACGTACCACAAGGCCCTCAACGGTTACGCGGTCGAGGCGTCCGAGGCCGAGGCGAAACGTCTCGCCGCCGACCCGGCCGTCGCCTCCGTGGTCCAGGACCGCACCTTCACGATCGCGGCGACGCAGCCCAACCCGCCCTCCTGGGGCCTGGACCGCATCGACCAGCGCAACCTCCCGCTGAACAACTCGTACACCTACCCGGACTCGGCCGGTCAGGGCGTCACGGCGTACGTCATCGACACCGGCGTCCGCATCAGCCACAGCGACTTCGGCGGCCGTGCGGCCAACGGCTACGACGCCGTCGACAACGACAACACCGCCCAGGACGGCCACGGCCACGGCACCCACGTGGCCGGCACCGTCGCCGGAAACGCCTACGGCGTCGCCAAGAAGGCGCGGATCGTCGGTGTCCGGGTGCTGAACAACTCCGGCTCCGGCACCACCGCCCAGGTCGTCGCCGGTATCGACTGGGTCGCCCGGAACGCGGTCAAGCCGGCCGTCGCCAACATGTCCCTCGGCGGCGGCGCCGACACCGCGATCGACACCGCCGTGCGCAACGCCATAGGCACCGGCGTCACCTTCGCGGTCGCGGCCGGCAACGAGTCCACCAACGCCTCCACCCGGTCGCCCGCCCGCGTCACCGAGGCCATCACGGTCGGCGCCACCACATCGACCGACGCCAAGGCGAGCTACTCCAACTTCGGTTCCGTCCTGGACCTGTTCGCCCCGGGCTCGTCCATCACCTCGGCCTGGAACACCAGCGACACCGCCACCAACACCATCTCCGGCACGTCGATGGCGACCCCGCACGTGGCCGGGGCGGTGGCGCTCCACCTGGCCGACAACCCCACCGCCACACCCGCGCAGGTGGCCGCGGCGCTGACCGCCGCCGCGACCCCCAACGTGGTCACCGGCCCCGGCACCGGTTCGCCCAACCGCCTGCTCCACGTCGGCGGCGGCAACCCCACGCCGCCCGGTCCGCGCTTCGAGAACACCGGTGACTACGCGATCAACGACAACTCCACGGCCGAGTCCCCGGTGACCGTCTCCGGCGTCTCCGGCAACGCGCCCTCCGCGCTCGCCGTAGAGGTGCACATCGTCCACACCTACATCGGCGACCTCCAGGTGCAGCTGGTCGCCCCCGACGGCACGGCGTACACGCTCAAGTCGTACGGCACCGGCGGAAGTGCGGACAACATCGACACCACGTACTCGGTCAACGCCTCCTCGGAGGCGGCCAACGGGACGTGGCGACTGAGGGTCAGCGACAACGCGGCCATCGACACCGGGCGGATCGACGCCTGGGCGCTGCAGTTCTGACGGTCCCGCGACCGGCTTCGCGCACCTGACGCCCTCGCCCTCGGGGACGGATCCCGGGCCCTCGGCCCGGCCCGCCCCGAGGGCGGGGGCTTACCATGCGCCAGGTCGTACGACCGTTCCGAACTTCCGCCCGAATCAGGAGCACGGTACCCGTGTCCATCCCTCCGCCCCCCGGGCCCGAGCGGCCCCAGGGCCCCCAGGGTCAGTACCCGGCTCCGCACGATCCCGGCCTGCCGTACGCCGCTCCGGGGCCTTACGCGCCCCCGGGGCCCTACGGGCCGCAGCAGTACGGGCCCTGGGGCCCCTACCCGCCGCCGGCGGTGGTCAACGGCGTCGCCATCGCGGCGCTCGTGCTGGGCATCCTGTGCTTCCTGCCGGCCGTCGGGCTCGTCCTCGGCCTGATCGCGCTGCGGCAGATCAAGCGGAAGGGCGAGCGCGGCAGGGGCATGGCGGTCGCCGGGGCCGTGCTGTCGTCGGTGGGCCTGGCGCTGTGGGTGCTGTCGCTCTCCACGGGCGCGGTGTCGGCCTTCTGGGAGGGGTTCAAGGAGAGCGCGCGGGAGAGCGCGACCGTCTCGCCGGACAAGGGCGAGTGCTTCGACTCGCCCAGCGGTTCCCTGGAGGGCATCACGTACGACCTCGACGTCGTGCCGTGCAAGGGAGAGCACGACGGTGAGGTGTTCGGCACCGTCACCCTGCCCGACGGCGGCTACCCGGGCGACGCCCGCGTCACCGACGTCGCCGACGACAAGTGCTACGCCCTGCACGGCGCTTACGCGATGGACGCCTGGGCGCTGCCCGACGACGTCGACGTGTACTACCTCACCCCGACCCGCCAGAGCTGGCGGCTCGGCGACCGTGAGATCACCTGCATCTTCGGCAACACCGACGAGCGCGGCGTCCTGACCGGTTCCCTGCGCAACGACGCCACCACCCTCGACACGGACCAACTCGCCTACCTGGAGGCGGCCCGCGCCGTCGACGCCGTACTGGACACGGAGCCCGAGGCGTTCCCCGACGAGGACCTGGCGGCGAACCGCGCCTGGGCGGGCGAGGTCGAGGACGTGCTCGCCGAGCAGAGCGGCGCGCTGCGCGGGCACGGCTGGCCCGCGGTCGCCGAACAGCCCCTGGCCGACCTGGTGAAGGAGCTCGACTCGGCCCGCGGCGACTGGTCGAAGGCGGCCGAGGCCGACGACCCGGTCGCGTTCTACCTGCACTACGACGCCGGGTACGAGTTCTACGACGGTCCGGCCACCGTCACCGCGCGCAAGGCCCTGGGGCTGGACACGAGCCCGCCCGACCCGGGCGCCGAGACGGGCGAGTCCGACGCGCAGGTGTGACGGCGCGGGCGCGCAGGTGTGATCGCGTCCGCAGCGGGGAGAAAGAGCCTGCGCAAAGCCCTCCCCGCCACAAGTCATCACTTCGAGTGATTCTCTGGCCTTTGCTTGCCTGCGGGAACCCACGGTTGCCACGCTGTAGCTGTCTGTACAACCTGATGGGAGCGGCCAGTGACTTTCGGTGAGCAGCCGGCGTATCTGCGTGTCGCGGGTGATCTCCGCAAGAAGATCGTCGACGGTCAGCTGCCGCCGCACACCCGCCTGCCGTCACAGGCCAGAATCCGCCAGGAGTACGGCGTCTCGGACACCGTCGCCCTGGAGGCGCGCAAGGTGCTGATGGCCGAAGGGCTGGTCGAGGGCCGTTCCGGCTCCGGGACGTACGTCCGTGAGCGGCCCGTGCCGCGCAGCGTCGCCCGTTCCGGTTTCCGGCCGGCCGGCGGCGCCACCCCGTTCCGCCAGGAGCAGTCCGACGCCGCCGCGCGCGGCACCTGGGAGTCCAGCAGCGAGCAGACCGCCGCGAGCGGTGCCATCGCCGAGCGGCTCGGCATCCGGCCCGGCGACCGCGTGATGTGCACGAAGTACCTCTTCCGGGAGAGCGGCGAGCCGATGATGCTCTCCACCTCCTGGGAGCCGATCGCCGTCACCGGCCGTACGCCCGTCATGCTGCCCGAGGAGGGACCGCTCGGCGGCATGGGCGTCGTCGAGCGCATGGCGGCCATCGACGTCGTCGTCGACAACGTCACCGAGGAGGTCGGCGCCCGCCCCGGACTCGCCGAGGAACTCCTCACGCTCGGTGGCGTCCCCGGCCATGTCGTCCTCGTCGTCCAGCGCACCTTCTACGCCTCCGGGCGCCCCGTCGAGACCGCCGACGTCGTGATCCCGGCCGACCGCTTCCGGGTCTCGTACCACCTTCCGGTGAAGTAGCGCACACTTTTACGTTCCCCGGGCCTCGCGGCGCACGCCCCCGCGGCAGTTGCTTCCGGCATGCGCCCCTCGTGGGGTGCGGCGCGCGCCGGTGGAATCCGGTCGTCTTCGCAGGTGGCCGCGGGCGTGCCCGATATGCCGCTGACCGGATGCACCGAAGCGGGCGCACGGCGCTTTTGATGCCGCGCGCCCCCCTGGCCCTGGCTTGTTGCGTACCTCTTTGTGAAAAGCCGTATTCGCTGCGTGAAGGTTAGGCGTAGGCTCGGGCATATGCGGATTGCGGTTTCCTTAGCGGGCGGGGCGCGCGGGCCGAGGGCGGGAAGCGGAGGGGCGCGATGAACGACAGCACGGTGACTCTTCAGTGGCTCGTCATACGGCAGGACGACAACGGCAATCGCTACCGCGTCGGCAGGTACGCGACCCGCGCCGAGGCCCAGAAGATCGCGGACAGCCTCGACAGCCGCGGACACAAACAGCTCTACTGGGTCGAGCGCATCGGTCAGGGCGCGGGCGAAGGGGCGTGAGCCGCGCGCCGGGCCGACGGCCCGGACCGGCACGCACGCCCTAGGCTCCGGCGCATGACCGAACGCATCGTGGTGGTGGGAGCCGCCCTGCTCGACGAAGGCCGGCTGCTCGCCGCGCGCCGGAGCGCGCCCCCGGAGCTCGCCGGGCGCTGGGAGCTGCCGGGCGGCAAGGTCGAGCCGGGTGAGACACCCGAAGCGGCCCTGGAGCGCGAACTGCGCGAGGAACTCGGCGTCGAGGCCGAGGCCGTCGAGCGCGTCGCGGGGGAGTGGCCGCTGAAGCCGCCGTACGTGTTGCAGGTGTGGACCGCCCGTCTGCGTCCCGCCTCCCCGGACCCCGAACCGCTGGAAGACCACGACGCGCTGCGCTGGTTGACCTCCGGCGAGCTGTGGGACGTGGACTGGCTCGACCAGGACGTGCCGGCCGTGCGGGAGGCCGCCGCCCGCCTGGGCGCCTGACGGTTCGGCTCCGGTGCGCGGTGCCGCGGCGCCCGCCGTCGGACCCGTAGGTCGTTCGTGCCATCGGCCGCCGGGCTCAGCGGTACTGCGACCCGGATACCGGGTATGTGCCCATTAACCCCATGAAACCGGACATGAGTGGGCTCAATGGCCTGGGAAGTGATCGGCGTGATCGACACCGACGGTGGCTGCGCCGAATGGACCTTTCCCGCCGACCCCGGTGCCGTGCGCACCGCCCGCTCCGTCGTCCGCCGCAAGTTGCACGGTTGGGGTCTGGAGAGCGTCGCCGACCTCACGGCCCTGCTCGTCAGCGAACTCGTCACCAACGCCCTGCGGCACGCCACCGGACCGATCGGCGTCCGGCTGGTGCGTCCCGACGAGCCGTCCGACGTCCTCCTCGTGGAGGTCTCCGACCCGCTGCCCGAACCGCCCCGCGAGCGCGTCGCCCGGCCCGAGGACGAGAGCGGGCGCGGCCTGCAACTGGTGGCGTCCTCCTCGCGCCGCTGGGGCACCCGCCCCGGGGAGTCGGGCAAAACGGTGTGGTTCGAGCTCGCGGTACCCGACTGACCGGTGGCCCGGAACGCCCGCGCCGGGCCCGAACGGGCCCCGGTGGGGGACGTATGCCCGTTCGGTGACCGGAACGGGTCGGCGGTCGGTGCCCGAACGTGTGATTCGAGGGCGTGTCCCCTGGTTAGAAGACTGGAAGTGTTGTCGCGGTCCGGGCCGAAAACAGCCTCGACCGTGTTGTGATCGTGAACACCGTGTTGTGCGGCGCCGTAGTGCTGGATACTGCGGGCAGCCGCCCCCGGTGACCGGTGCCGGACGCGGTGAGCTGGAGGGGACGGTTCGCGTGAGCGAGATACCAGCGAAGGCCACGGAGTCCGAGGACCCGTCGGACGGCGCGAGGGCGGAGGCCGCGGGTGCCTCCGGTGAGGCGCCGGTCGGCGATCCCCTGTGGCAGAGCAGTCCACCCGGCTCCATGTACGAGTACATCAAGGTGGCGTCCTTCTCCATCGGCGCCGACGGGCTGGTCGACCAGTGGAGCCTGCGCGCCGAGCAACTCCTCGGCATCCCCGCCGAACGAGCCGTCGGCATGGACCCCATCGCGGCCTTCGTCGACCCCGACCTGCGGGACCGCGGCCACCGGAAGATGGCCGAGATCCTCGACGGGCGGGAATGGACCGGGGTGATCCCCTTCCGGCTGCCCGATGTGCCGGAGGAGGACGGCGTCCTGTTCCGGGAGCCCGGCTTCGGGCCCGAGCGGGACGGACTCGCCGAGGTCTATGTGATGCCGACGCGTAACGAGGACGGCGAGAAGGCGGCGGTCTGCATCGTCGTCGACGTCCGGGTACTGCGCAGGATCGAGACCGACCTCGCCGCATCGCAGGCCATTTTCGGTCAATCTCCGTTCGGCTTCCTGCTGATCGACTCCGATCTGCGGGTGCGCCGCGCCAACCAGCGGTTCGCCTCGATCTTCGGCGGTACGCCCGACGACCACCGCGGCAAGGGCGTCCACGACTATCTGCCGCGCGGCGAGGCCGAGCGGGTCGCCGCCACTCTGCGCCGGGTCCTGGAAACCGGCGACTCCATCACGGACATGCACGTCACCGGCTTCGTACCGGGCTCCGAGGAACGCCGTCACTGGTCCGTCAACCTCTACCGGGTGCACAGCGGCAGCGGCCGTCCCATCGGCATCGCCTGGCTCGGAATCGACATCACCGCCCGCCGTGCCGCCGCCCGCGAGGCCGCCGCCGCCCGGCGCAATCTCGCCCTGCTGAACGAGGCCGGCGCCCGGATCGGCAACTCCCTCGACCTGGAGACCACCGCCCGCGAACTCCTCGACGTCGTCGTCCCCGGCTTCTGCGACCTGGCCACCGTCGACCTCTACCAAGGACTCCTGGCCGGCGACGAGACCCCACCGGGCCTCGCCGACGGCAGTGCCGAACTGCGCCGGGTGGCCTTCGCCAGCGCCGTCTCCGACGTCCCCTTCGAAAGCACCGCCAAGCCGGTCGCGGTCGGCGCGGTCCACCACTACCCCTTCAACTCGCCCTGCGCGGACGCCCTGCGCACCGCCCGCCCGCGAGCCGTCCCCGCCGAGGAGGGCGGGCTCGTCCAGTCGACCCTGGTCGTGCCGATGGTCGCGCACGACACCGTCGTCGGGCTCGTGCAGTTCTCCCGTACGAAGGGCAGCGAACCGTTCGGCGACCGGGACCGCGACGTCGCGGTGGAGCTCGCCGCGCGGGCCGCCGTCTGCATCGACAACGCGCGCCTCTACCGGCGCGAGCACGAACGCGCGTTGATACTGCAGCGGTCCCTGCTCCCGCCCGGCGACCCGGTCGCCTCCGGCCTGGACATCGCCTGCCGCTACCTGCCCGGCAACGTCTCCACCGGCCGGCCCAGCGAGGTCGGCGGCGACTGGTTCGACGTCATCGAACTGCCCGGCCACCGTACGGCGCTGGTCGTCGGCGACGTCATGGGCCGCGGACTGCGCGCGGCGGTCGCGATGGGCGAACTTCGCACGGCGGTGCGGACCCTGGCCCAGCTCGACCTGGAACCGGCCGAGGTGCTCTCCCAGTTGGACGAGATCGCCCGCGGACTCGGCGCGCCCGGCGGCCCCTCCCAGGCCTTCGGCCCCGGCGGCATCCAACAGGCCACCCGCGCCGCCCGCCGGCCCCGCGAGGCCGACCTGTCCGAGGTGTACCTGGCGACCTGCGTGTACGCGGTCTACGACTCCGTCACCCGGCGCTGCACCTTCGCCAACGCGGGCCATCTGCCGCCGGTGCTGGTCGAGCCCGGCGAGGCGGCCCTGATGCTCGACGTGCCGCCGGGCATGCCGCTCGGCGTCGGCGGTGAGCCCTTCGAGGAGGTCGAGGTCGAACTCCCCGAGGGTGCCCTGCTCGCGCTCTACACGGATGGACTGGTCGAGTCCCGCGACCACCCGCTGGACGAGGGGCTCCAGGCCTTCGTCGGCGCGCTGACGGACCCGTCCCGTCCGCTGGAGGACGTCTGCGACCACGTCCTCAACACCCTCGACACCCACCACGGCGAGGACGACATCGCCCTGCTGATGGCCCGAGTGCAGGGGCTGCCCGCCGAGTCCGTCGGCGACTGGACGCTGCCGCGTGAACCGCGCAGCGTGGGCCGCGCCCGGGAGTACGCGCGCGGCCAGTTGCTCAGCTGGGACCTGGAACCACTGGTCGACACCACGGAGCTGCTGGTCAGCGAGCTGGTGACGAACGCATTGCGGTACGGCGAGGGCGAGATCAGACTCCGCCTGCTGCTGGACCGCACCCTGGTGTGCGAGGTCTGGGACTCCGGCCTCGTCCAGCCGCGCCGGCGCCGGGCCCGGGACACCGACGAGGGCGGCCGCGGACTCCAGCTCGTCGGCCTCCTGTCGGCCGCGTGGGGCTCCCGCCGCACCCACCGCGGCAAGACCGTGTGGTTCGAACTCCCGCTGCCGGACGGGGAGCACGGGATGGTGGACCCGGCGGAGGCCCTCCTGAGCCTCTTCTGAACCCCTCACCGGCCCGGCCCGACGCATGACGAGCGACGGGCGAAGGGCGACGGGCGTCAGGGCGGTCCGAGGCCGTCGGCGGTCGTGGAGGCCCCAGTGGGCGTCCGGGGCGCGGGCGGCGGAGCCGGTCCGCGGCCGGGTGTCACGGGGCGTTCGTGGTGCGGCGTGCCCGGGTGCGGGGGCCGCCGAAGCTCGCGGGCGGGCCGACGGCCCGGTCGTCGCCGAGCAGGATCCCGCCGAGGACCGCGCCGCCGGCACCGGCCTCGTACGCGTCCGGTCCGGTCTGCGGAGTGCCGTGCGCGCGTACGTCCCGCTCGGCGAGGTCCCGCGCCTCACGGGCGAACGCGTCGGCCGCCAGCGGGTCGTCGTCGAGGATGTCCTCGGCGGCGGCCAGCCGGGTGCGGGCCGTGGCACCCACCGCGGCCCGGTGGGTCGTGACGAAGCCGTCCGCGACCGCGGTGGCGCTGTGCGCGACCAGCGCCGCGGCGGCCGGGAGCACCCCGGCCCGGCCGGTCGTCAGGGGGGCGACGGCCCGCACGATCCGGCGCAGCGCGTCGAGCGGGTCGTACGGCCCCGCCGTCCGTTCCTCGCGCACCGACGCCAGCACGGTGTCGGCGTGCGCCAGCCGGGCCCGCAGCTCGCCCACGGGCACCTCCGGAACGGCCGGGGACGACCCCTGCCGCCCCTCACCGCCCGGTTCCCTCCCCAGCCACTCCCGCACCCCCGCGATCTCCGCCTCGGCACCCGTGAGCGCCGCCGGGACCGTCCCCGCGGCCGTGGTCAGCTCCCGGGCGAGCCGCTCGACGCCGTCCACGAGGACGCCGGCCTGGGCGATGGCGCCCTCGGCGGCGCGCAGCCGGCCGGCCGCCGGACCGGGAGCGCCCGAGTCGGCCGCCCGGCGGGCCTCGTTGAGGCGGGCCGTCGCGAACACGAGGCGGTCCTTGGCCTGTTCGACGTTCCCGACGACGGCGTCCGTCGCGCCGGGCGGGTACCGCTCGGCGAGTTCCGCGAGGGCGGTCTCCGCGGCGGCCGTACGGCCGGTCAGCTCCCGGAAACGCCCTTCCGCGACCTCCAGCGCCGTACCGGCACCCTGTTCCAGACCCCGCGCCACGTCGAACCCGGCGGCTTCCGCGTCCAGCCGCCGCCCCGCCTCCGCGCACCGTCCGACGATCCCGGCGAGCGCCTGCCGCCGGGCCGACTCCTCCCGCGGGACGCCCTCGTCGCAGCGCTGCCGCATGCGGAAGGCGGCCGACAGCTCAGCCCCGGCCGCACGCAGCGCGCGGACGAACGGCTCGCCGTCCGCCGCCGGGAACCCGGCCTCGGCGAAGGCGAGTTCCTCCCGGCTGGTGCGCACGCAGTCGTCGGCCTCGACCAGAGCCAGCCGGGACTGCCGGTCGAGCGTCTCCAGCGACGGCACGGGCGGCGGTCCGGGGAGCACGCCGCCGGGGGTGGTCCGGGTGCGGGCGCGCCGGGTCCGCCGCGTGTACCCGTACGCGGCGACCGCGACCGCCGCGAGCGCCGCGATCAGCGGCAGCACCAGGTCGGCGGTGTGCGTCCCGTCCTCCTGCCGTACGGCCGCGCTCGCCCCGGGCCCCGGACGCGTGCCGGTGTCCGTCGTCATCGCCGGCAGCACCAGCCACAGCACGGCGATCGCACCGCCGAGCACGGCCTGGACCAGGCGCGCGCACAGCGGGGATCCGGTGCGCCGCGGCCGGCCCCGGATCAGGGACGACGTCACATTTCGGAGCGTATGGCCGGGAATGCGGGCCCGCGACCGGTGCGCGTCCGACGGCGTCGGCGGCGTCACCGAACGGTCGTTCAGACGTCATACGCCCTTTCCCCGGCCGGGTGCCCGTGTTTGTTGTGCGCTCCCTGTGCGCGGCCTACGGTCCACTCCTCCTATTCCTGTGAGGACCACACACTCATGCGAGCGCTCATCACCAGCAAGGCGGCCCGGCGCGTCCTGCGGCCGATCGCCGAACTCATGGACCAGCGCATCGAGCGGCAGGTGCGCCGGATCGTGGCGGAGGCCTCCCTCGACGCGTCGCAGCAGGAGCTGAAGAGACTGCGGGCCCGCCAGCGCCCCCTGGAGCTGTTCTTCGACGGGACCGGGCGGGGTGCGTCACGGCTGCCGTCGGGGCCCCATCTCAACCGCACGATCAAGGAACTGGCGCAGGTGACGGGAGACGCCGCCGGCGCCGAGCGGAACGTCGCCCAGGCCTTCCGGCTGCTCATCGGCATGGAGGCGCTGGGTGTCGGCAGGATCGCCGGCGGCACCATGAACATCTGCGGCAAGCTCGCCGCCGTGCCGCTGCTGGACCCGCCGAACGACGAGGTCCTGGAGATCGGCACCCTGTACGGGATGTTCGGCGCCTCCCTGATCCGGATGCTGGAGCGCGCCGGGCGCGACCCGCGTCTGACGATCGTCGACCCGCTCGCCGGCACCCAGTTGCAGCCCGGCGCGACCATGGGAGAGGACGCCTCCGGCACCCCGGTCCGGGAGGCCGCGGTGCGCACCAACCTGGCGCTGGCGGGCGCGGCCGGCGCCGCCACCCGGATCGAGCAGGGGTTCTCCGAGGACCCCGAGGTGCGCGCCCGGGTCTCGGACCGCTCCTACGGGGTGATCGTCGTCGACGGCGACCACTCCGCCGAGGGCGTCGCCGCCGACCTGGAGTGGGCCGAGCGGATCGTCGCCCCCGGCGGCATCGTCGTACTGGACGACTTCGGGCACCCCAAGTGGCCGGGCATCGAGGAGGCCTTCGAGAAGCACATGGCCACGGACACGAGGCTGACGTTCCTCGGCCAGGTCGCCCACTCGGGCTACCTGCGGGCCTCACGCTGACGAGGACCGCCTGCGGATCCGGTTCCCGAGCCACACCAGCGGGTCGTACTTGCGGTCGACGGCCCGTTCCTTCAGCGGGATCAGGGCGTTGTCGGTGATCTTGATGCCTTCGGGGCAGACCTCCGTGCAGCACTTGGTGATGTTGCAGTAACCGAGTCCGTGGTCGTCCTGGGCCGTGCGCTTGCGGTCCAGGCCCGACTCGTCCGCCGCGTCCAGCGGGTGCATGTCCAGTTCCGCCACCCGCATCAGGAACCGGGGACCGGCGAACGCCGGCTTGTTCTCCTCGTGGTCACGCACCACATGGCAGGTGTCCTGGCACAGGAAGCACTCGATGCACTTGCGGAACTCCTGCGAGCGGTCCACGTCCTCCTGCATCATCCGGTACTCGCCGGGACCGAGGTCCGCGGGCGGTACGAAGGACGGGACCTCCCGGGCCTTGGTGTAGTTGAACCCGACGTCCGTGACCAGGTCCCGGACGACCGGGAAGGCCCGCAGCGGGGTGACGGTGATCGTCTCCTCGCGGTCGAACACCGACATACGGGTCATGCACAGCAGCCGGGGCCGCCCGTTGATCTCCGCCGAGCAGGAACCGCACTTGCCCGCCTTGCAGTTCCAGCGCACGGCCAGGTCGGGGGCCTGGGTGGCCTGGAGGCGGTGGATGATGTCCAGGACCACCTCGCCGTCGTTCACCTCGACCTCGAAGTCCTCCAGGCCGCCGCCGTCGGTGTCCCCGCGCCACACCTTGAAGCGGGCCTCGTAGCTGCTCATTCGTACAGCTCCTCTTCGGCGAGGTACTTGACCAGCTCCTCCTTGTCGAAGAGGGCGAGCAGGTCGGTTCGGATGGGTTCGGTCGTCTCGTGGGTGAGGGTGATCTGGCCGTGGACCGGATCCGTGGCCGCCAGTCCCTCGGTGGGATCGGCCGACCGGCACAGCAGGTTGATCCGCCGCCACCGGCGCTCCATCGCGGGATGGTCCTCGCGGGTGTGGCCGCCCCGCGACTCGGTGCGCTCCAGCGCCGCCCTCGCCACGCACTCGCTGACCAGCAGCATGTTCCGCAGGTCCAGGGCGAGGTGCCAGCCCGGGTTGAACTGGCGGTGGCCCTCCACTCCCGCCCGCCGGGCCCGTACCCGCAGCTCCGCCAGCTTCTCCAGGGCCTGCTTCATCTCCGGTTCCCGGCGGATGATGCCGACCAGGTCGTTCATCGCCTGCTGGAGTTCCTGGTGGAGGGTGTACGGGTTCTCCGGCGGTCCCTCGGCCGGTTCGCCGCCCTCCGCGGAGAACGGGCGAAGGGCCTCGGCGGCGGCCGCGTCCACCTGGTCGTCGTCGATCCGGGGGCGGGACGCCGCGAGGCCCGCGGCGTGCTCGGCCGCGTGCAGTCCCGCCCGGCGTCCGAACACCAGCAGGTCGGACAGCGAGTTGCCGCCGAGCCGGTTGGAGCCGTGCATCCCGCCGGCCGCCTCACCGGCCGCGTACAGGCCCGGCACCCCGCGCGCCGCCGCCGTGTCCGAGTCGACGGCGATACCGCCCATCACGTAGTGGCAGGTGGGCCCGACCTCCATCGCCTCGGCCGTGATGTCGACGTCGGCCAGTTCCTTGAACTGGTGGTACATTGACGGCAGCCGGCGTTTGATCACCTCGGCGGGCATCCGGGTCGACACGTCCAGGAAGACCCCGCCGTGCGGCGATCCCCGGCCCTCCTTGACCTCGGAGTTGATGGCCCGCGCGACCTCGTCCCTGGGCAGCAGTTCGGGGGGACGCCGGTTGTTGTCCGGGTCGTCGTACCAGCGGTCGGCCTCGGCCTCGGACTCGGCGTACTTGTCCTTGAAGACGTCGGGGACGTAGTCGAACATGAACCGCTTGCCGTCGGAGTTCCTGAGCACCCCGCCGTCGCCGCGCACCGACTCGGTGACGAGGATGCCCTTCACCGACGGCGGCCAGACCATCCCCGTGGGATGGAACTGCACGAACTCCATGTTCAGCAGGGGAGCGCCCGCGAGCAGCGCCAGCGCGTGCCCGTCGCCGGTGTACTCCCACGAGTTCGACGTCACCTTGAAGGACTTGCCGATGCCGCCCGTGGCGATCACCACCGCGGGCGCCTCCAGCACGAAGAAGCGGCCCGACTCGCGCTCGTAGGCGAAGGCCCCGGCGACCCGGTCGCCGTCCTTCAGCACCCGGGTGACCGTGCACTCCTGGAAGACCTTCAGCCGGGACTCGTAGTCGCCGGTCTCCCGGTGGTCCTCCTGCTGGAGCGCGACGATCTTCTGCTGGAGGGTGCGGATCAGCTCCAGGCCCGTGCGGTCGCCGACATGGGCGAGGCGCGGGTACTCGTGGCCGCCGAAGTTGCGCTGGGAGATCCGGCCGTCCTTCGTGCGGTCGAACAGGGCGCCCCAGGTCTCCAGTTCCCACACCCGGTCCGGTGCCTCCTGCGCGTGCAGTTCGGCCATCCGCCACTGGTTGAGGAACTTGCCGCCGCGCAGCGTGTCGCGGAAGTGGACCTGCCAGTTGTCGTGCGGGTTGGCGTTGGCCATCGCGGCGGCGATGCCGCCCTCGGCCATCACCGTGTGCGCCTTGCCGAACAGCGACTTGCAGATCACGGCCGTACGGGCGCCCCGCTCACGCGCCTCGATGGCGGCCCGGAGTCCCGCGCCGCCCGCGCCGATCACGACGACGTCCCACTCCTGTCGCTCCACCACGGACATCAAAAAGCCCCACTCATCTAGAAGAAGCGCGGATCGTCGAAGACACCGGACGCGACGAGGTACACGTAGAAGTCGGCGAGCGCCACGCTCAGCAGCGACGCCCACGCCAGCTGCATGTGCCGGGCGTTCAGCTTTCCGACCCACTGCCACATCCGGTAGCGCACGGGATGCTTGGAGAAGTGCTTGAGCTTGCCGCCCACGATGTGCCGGCACGAGTGGCAGGACAGGGTGTACGCCCAGATCAGCACGATGTTGACCAGGAAGACGACGGTGCCGAGGCCCATGTGGCCCCAGGCGTAGTCCTCGTCGCGGAAGGCGAGCACGGTGTCGTACGTCAGGATGCCCGCGACCGGGATCGCCGCGTAGAAGAAGTACCGGTGGATGTTCTGCAGGATCAGCGGGAAGCGGGTCTCACCGCTGTACTTGCCGTGCGGCTCGGCGACCGCGCAGGCCGGCGGGGACGCCCAGAAGCCCCGGTAGTAGGCCTTGCGGTAGTAGTAGCAGGTCAGGCGGAAGCCGAGCGGGAAGATCAGGATGATGATCGCGGGCGAGATGCCCCACCAGCTGCCGAAGATCTCCCAGTTGGGGCCGCCCTTCATCGGCTCGCAGTTCTCCGCCAGGCAGGGGGAGTAGAAGGGCGAGACGTAGGGGGCCGCGTAGTAGTCGGCGTTCGCGAAGGCCCGCCAGGTCGAGTACACGATGAAGGCGAACAGTCCGGCGGCGGTCGCGGCGGGCGCCAGCCACCAGCGGTCGGTGCGCAGGTGCGGGGCAGCGATGGCGGCACGTGTCGCGCCGTGCACGCCGCCGGGTGGATGGGGATCCGTGGTCGAGGGTTCCGTACCAGTGGCCAACGTATGACTCCGGTCGGTTCGAGGGCTCAGGGGGCGTGCCGGTCCCGGGCGCCGAGACCCTCGTCGTCCGAGTCCGTCCACAGGGAGTAGTCGTAGGGGGCGTCGGAGATCGTGACGAGGTCCGGTCGGCGGACCGGCGACGGCGCGGACGACGCTTCGCGCAGCAGCGCGACGCTCTCACGCAGATGCGCGCAGTCGGCGCGGACCCGGCGCATGTCGAGTCCGCCGCTGCCGAGGTGCTGTTCCAGGCGGGCCACCGACCGGGACAGCTCGTCCAGACTGCGCTGGACCGACATCAGTTCGTCGTGCACGGACATGGCGTGACCTCACTTCCGTCGGCCGTGCGGCCGTGAGCGGCAACGGTCATGCGCCTGCGAGTGTTGCGCGTCACACCGTCCGCTGTGAAGGGACGTGCACCGATTGGCCGAGGCGTACGGGTGTACCCCCGGGCGCGTTGCGCCGCACGGGTGGGCTTGCGGGCCGCCGTCGCCGTGTCGCCCCGTGTCGCCGAACCCTTTCCTCTTCAGTTACGGCATATCACCGAATACATCCGATCAACTCCATATACCGCCAAACGTGATCATAGCCCCCGCGGCTCCCGGAGGTACCTGAGATGTCCCACGACGGCGTCGGACTGCGCGCGGTCATGCGCTCGGTCGCCTTCCTCACCGCGGGCGTCCTCGCGGTACCCGCCCTGGGCGGATGCGGCTCCAAGGACCCGGCCGGCAGGCCCCTGGCGGGCCAGGACATCGCCGTCGCCGCCCGCGCCCAGGTCGCCGACGGCGGCACCATGCGCTGGGCCGTGGACGCGGTGCCGGAGACCCTGAACACCTTCCAGGCCGACGCCGACGCGACCACCACCCGGGTCGCGCAGGCCGTCCTGCCCTCGATGTACCGGCTGAACGCGGCCGGCCGGCCGGAGATCAACTCCGACTACCTGGAGACCGCCGAGGTGGTCGACACCGAGCCCCGGCAGGTGGTCCTCTACAAGCTCAACCAGCAGGCCGTCTGGAGCGACGGCCGCGAGATCGGCGCCGCCGACTTCGCCGCCCAGTGGCGCGCCCTGTCCGGCAAGGACAGCGCCTACTGGACGGCCCGCAACGCCGGCTACGACCGGATCGAGCGGATCGAGCGCGGATCCAACGACCTGGAGGTCAAGGTCACCTTCGCCCGGACCTACGCGGACTGGCGGTCGCTGTTCTCGCCGCTGTACCCCAAGGAGGTCATGGGCACGCCCGACACCTTCAACGACGGGGCGCGCACCAAGCTCAAGGTGACCGGCGGCCCCTTCACCGTCGAGAAGGCCGACCGCAAGGCCCACGAGGTCGTCCTCGCCCGCAACCCCCGCTGGTGGGGCCGTCCGGCCAAGCTCAACCGGATCGTGCTGCGGGCCGTGCCGCGCGAGGAGCGCTCGGCCGCGCTGGCCGCCGGGACGCTCGACCTCGCCGAGATCGACCCCGCCGACATCCGCCGCATCACGCTCGCCTCCCGGTCGGGCGCCGGGAGCCCGCTGCGGAGCACCGCGGGCGCGAGCGCCTCCCCCGAGGACGACTCCAAGGCGGAGAGCCCCTCGGCCGACGCGTCCGGCTCCGCGGACGAGACCGCCGCCGAGGAGTCCGCCTCCGCCGAGGAGTCCGCCGGTGGCGAGGACAGCGGCGGCGACGTGGAGAGCGGCGACCCGGAGGCGAACGGCGCCCCCGAGGCGGGCGGCGCGCAGGCCGCCCCGACCATCCAGGCCCTGGAGATCCGCAAGTCCCTCGAAGCGGCCTTCACCCAGCTCGCCCTGAACGGCTCCTCCGGTCCGCTCGCCGACGAACGGGTGCGCCGGGCCGTGGCCCGCGCCCTGGACCGGAAGAAGCTGGCGGAGGCGGTCCTCAAGCCGCTGGGGCTGCCCGCGGTGCCGGTCGGCAGCCACCTCGCCCTGTCCGGCCAGGCCGCCTACGCCGACAACAGCGGCGCCCTCGGCGACCAGGACGCCGAGGAGGCGCAGGCCCTGCTCGCGGACGCCGGCTGGGTGCCGGGCGGACCGGTCGAGGAGACGAAGAAGGAGAAGGCGGCGGGGCCGGAGAAGGGCACCGAGAAGCCGGCCGACGAGGACGACGGCACGTACATCGTCGGCGAGGACGACGGCGCGAACGCCGACACCGCCGACAACAAGGCCCCCACCGACGCCGAGCTCAAGGACGGCAAGCAGCAGGAGATCCAGCAGGGCGGCGGGGTGCCCGGCGCGTACGCCCCGAGGGGCACCGCCGCACCGGCGGGCGCCCCGTCCCGGCCGCTGGCCAAGGACGGCAAACTGCTCACCCTCCGTTTCGTGCTGCCGTCCGGGCCCGGCTCCTCGTCGCTGCACACGGTCGCCGACCGGATCTCCCGCATGCTGGTGCGGATCGGCATCCGCACCGAGATGAAGAAGGTCCCCGACGAGAGCTACTTCAAGGACCACATCGCGGCCGGCGAGTTCGACCTCGCCCTGTACTCGTGGCCCGCGTCCGCCTTCCCCGCCACGGACGCCCGCCCCGTCTACGCCAAGCCGGTCCCGGCCGCCGACGGCTCGGTCACAGTCGAGCAGAACTACACCCGGGTCGGCACCGACCAGGTCGACCAGCTCTTCGACCAGGCCGTCGCCACCCTCGACCAGGAGGAGTCCCGCGACCTCGTCCGCAAGGCCGACGCCCGGATCTGGGCCGCCGCCGGCTCCATCCCGCTCTACCAGCGCCCCCAGCTGACGGCCGCCCGAGAGAACCTGGCCAACGCGGGCGCATTCGGTCTCGCCACCCCGATCTACGAGGACATGGGCTTCCTGAAGAAGGGCGCGAGGGCGGCGGCGGGCCCGTCACCCTCCTGACCGCACCCCGCAAAGGGGGCTTGACCTGCACGGACGTATCCGGCCAAGCCCCCATCGCGGCGGCCCCGTACCATAGGACAAGGCCGAGGCGTGTCCTGCCCGGCACAGGCTGGCGCAGCGACTGCGCAGCTGTCCTCACCATCCCGGGAGTTCGCCGCACTATGGCACTGTCCGTTCAGCGTCACGACATCCGCAACGTCGCCATCGTCGCCCACGTCGACCATGGCAAGACGACCATCGTCGACGCCATGCTCAAGCAGGCCGGTGCCTTCGCCGCCCACCAGCTCGACTCCGTCGACGACCGCATGATGGACTCGAACGACCTGGAGCGTGAGAAGGGCATCACGATCCTCGCCAAGAACACGGCGGTGAAGTACCACCCCAAGGACGGTGGCGACCCGATCACGATCAACATCATCGACACCCCCGGCCACGCCGACTTCGGCGGCGAGGTCGAGCGCGGACTGTCGATGGTCGACGGCGTCGTCCTGCTCGTCGACGCCTCCGAGGGCCCGCTGCCGCAGACCCGCTTCGTGCTGCGCAAGGCCCTCCAGGCCCGGCTCCCCGTCATCCTGTGCATCAACAAGACGGACCGTCCGGACGCCCGCATCGACGAGGTCGTCAACGAGGCCTACGACCTCTTCCTCGACCTGGACGCCGACGAGGACCAGATCGAGTTCCCGATCGTCTACGCCTGCGGCCGTGACGGCATCGCCTCGCTGACCAAGCCGGCCGACGGCACCGTCCCCGCCGACAGCGACAGCCTGGAGCCGTTCTTCTCCACGATCCTGGAGCACATCCCCGCCCCCACCTACGAGGAGGGCGCCCCGCTCCAGGCCCACGTCACCAACCTCGACGCGGACAACTTCCTCGGCCGTATCGCGCTGCTGCGCGTCCAGCAGGGCGAGCTGCGCAAGGGGCAGACGGTCGCCTGGATGAAGCGCGACGGCTCCGTCAGCAATGTGCGCATCTCCGAGCTGCTGATGACCGAGGCCCTCACCCGCGGCCCCGCGGAGAAGGCCGGCCCGGGTGACATCTGCGCCGTCGCCGGTATCCCGGAGATCATGATCGGCGAGACCCTGGCGGACCCGGAGAACCCGGTGGCGCTGCCGCTGATCACGGTCGACGAGCCCGCGATCTCGATGGTCATCGGCACCAACACCTCGCCGCTGGTCGGCCGGGGCGGCACCGGCAAGGGCGCCGACGCCAAGGGGGCCGTGAAGGACCGCAAGGTCACCGCACGGCAGGTCAAGGACCGGCTGGACCGCGAGCTGATCGGCAACGTCAGCCTCCGGGTGCTGGAGACCGAGCGGCCGGACGCCTGGGAGGTGCAGGGCCGCGGTGAGCTGGCCCTGGCCATCCTCGTCGAGACCATGCGCCGCGAAGGGTACGAGCTGACCGTCGGCAAGCCGCAGGTCGTCACCAAGGACGTCGACGGCAAGGTCTACGAGCCGGTCGAGCGCATGACCGTCGACGTCCCCGAGGAGCACATGGGCGCCGTCACGCAGCTCATGGGCGTCCGCAAGGGCCGCATGGACAACATGTCCAACCACGGCTCCGGCTGGGTCCGCATGGAGTTCGTGGTGCCCTCCCGCGGCCTGATCGGCTTCCGGACCGAGTTCCTCACCCAGACCCGCGGTACGGGCATCGGCCACTCCATCCACGAGGGCTTCGAGCCCTGGTTCGGCGCGCTCCAGACGCGCAACAACGGCTCGCTCGTCGCCGACCGCTCCGGCGCCGTCACCGCCTTCGCGATGACGAATCTCCAGGAGCGCGGCGTGCTGTTCGTGGACCCGGGCACCGAGGTGTACGAGGGCATGATCGTCGGTGAGAACTCCCGCTCCGACGACATGGACGTCAACATCACCAAGGAGAAAAAGCTCACCAACATGCGGTCTTCCACGGCCGATGTGACCGAGTCGATCGTGCCGCCGCGCAAGCTGTCGCTGGAGCAGTCGCTGGAGTTCTGCCGTGACGACGAGTGCGTCGAGGTGACCCCGGAGGCCGTTCGCATCCGCAAGGTCGCGCTCGACCAGCGTGAGCGGGCCCGCGCCGCGAGCCGCGCCAAGCACGGCTGACCGCCCCGCCAGGACCCTCCGGCGGCCCCGTCACGGGCCCGCCGGGACGACCCGGCCCTCCCCGCAGCGGGGGAGGGCCGGGTCTTTTTCCGGGAGGACGTTCAGGAGTCTTTCAAGGCCGTTTGAAGTGCTGTTCGCATATCGGTGCTTCGGCGATCAAGTTTCGGACATGTAAACAAAAATCCCTCCCGGTATGCCCGAATTGCCGATTTCTTGCTTCACCTGTCAAGCGCGCGCAGGTGTCAATCTTTGCAATTTTTGCTCAAAAAATGGATGCTAGGGAGATCCCTCGGTCTTCCGCCCTTGACGCGCGTTGATGCACTTGGCGAAAGTTCCCCCAAACCACAGAACCTGCCGGTATCTGTGCTGCGCTCAACTCTCCAACCCCCCGGGGGAAGAACACACATGACCAGTCCAACCAAGGCCGAGGGCCCCGGGTCCACGGTCGCCTTGGACCCAGAGCTCGAGGCGACCTCCGAGGTCGCCGAGGGCGCGAAGAAGCTTGAGGGTCGCTCCCCCGGGCAGTTGATGTGGCAGCGCTTCAAGCGTGACCGTACAGGGATGTTCTGCGCCGGCGTAGTCATTTTCTTCTTCCTCGTCGCGCTGTGCGCGCCGCTGCTCACCGCGATCAGCGGCACCAACCCCTACACCCTGTACGGCCAGGACCCCACCTACGCGGACCAGCCCGTCCTGGACGACTTCGGGCTGCCGCTCGGCTACTTCGGCGGGGTGTCCGCGGACCACTGGTTCGGTGTCGAGCCGCAGTACGGGCGGGACCTGTTCGCCATGCTCGTGTACGGCATGCGCACCTCGTTGCTCATGGCTCTCGGCGTGACCGTGCTGCTGATGGTGACCGGCGTCATCATCGGTCTGATCGGCGGCTACTTCGGCGGCCGGACGGACTACTGGCTCGGCCGGATCACCGACTTCTTCCTGTCGTTCCCGCAGCAGCTGTTCTTCATCGCCTTCATGCCCGTCGTCACCGCGTTCTTCGTGGACCCGCGGGACGAGACGCCCACGTACTTCCGGGCGGTGGCGATCCTGATCGTGCTGTGGCTGCTGGGCTGGATGGGCATGTCCCGGCTGGTCCGCTCCACCGTGCTGTCGCTGCGTGAGCGCGAGTTCGTGGAGGCCGCCAAGGTGGCCGGCGCCTCGCCGGGCCGGATCGTCCGCAAGGAGATCCTGCCGAACATCGTCTCGCCGATCCTGGTGCAGTTCACGTACCAGCTCCCCAGCACCATCCTCACCATCGCCTTCCTGTCCTTCGCAGGTGTCGGCTTCGTCGAGCCGACGCCCGACTGGGGACGGCTGTTCGCCGCGGGCGCCAAGTACGCCGAGCAGGACCCGGCGTTCATGTTCTTCCCCGGTGTGGCCCTGGTGATCTTCATCCTGTGCTTCAACCTCCTCGGAGACTCCGTACGGGATGCCTTCGACCCCAAGTCCGGGCGGTAATCGTCCATTGGTGGGGGGTGACTGCCGCCCCCGCGACGGCCTACCAGCCGCGTCAGGCAGTACTCATGGATAACAACCGACAGGTAGGTGCATACACCGCTATGAAGTCGTTCACCTCGCGCAGAGCGCGCGCCGTCATGGTCGCCATCGCGGCCGGCTCCCTCGCGCTCACCGGTTGCTCGGAGAACAAGGGCACGAGCTCCAACAAGAACTCCAAGGAGGACCAGGAGGAGGCCGCGGTCCAGTCGAACGCGGTGACCTACGCCGACGCCGCGGCCTCGACCGGTCCGGCCGAGGAGGTCCCCGGTGCCAAGAGCGGCGGCACGATCACCGTCTACCAGGAGGCGGGCCTCTCCCACCTGGACCCGGGCCAGATCTACGTCTCCGACGCCGGCCAGGTCGCCAACCTGCTCTTCCGCGGGCTGACGAACTTCAAGGAGGACGGCAAGGGCGGCGTCAGCGTCGTGGGCGACCTCGCGACGGACTCCGGTCAGTCGTCCGACGACGGCAAGACCTGGACGTTCAAGCTCAAGGACGGCATCAAGGACCAGAACGGCAAGGAGATCACCTCCGCCGACGTCCGCCACACCATCGAGCGCCAGTACGCCGAGTTCATCTTCGACGGCCCGACGTACCTCCAGAACTGGCTGAGCGGCCCGGACTACCGCAAGGAGCTGCCGGACGGCGGCTTCGGCAAGAAGCACCTGCCGGACTCCGTCCTGGAGACCCCGGACGACAAGACGGTCGTCTTCCACTTCGACGTGGCGCGTCCCGACCTGCCGCAGATGCTCGCCATGCCGGGCTACTCCATCGTGCCGGAGGCCACCGACACGAAGGCGAAGTACGACAAGGCGCCCGTCGCCCTCGGCCCCTACAAGATCGCCGAGTACAAGGCCGGCAAGGCCCTCAAGCTGGTCAAGAACGACCAGTGGGACCCGAAGACGGACTCCGTCCGCAACCAGTACGTGGACGGCTGGGACGTCCAGTTCGGTGTCACCGAGTCGACCCAGACCAAGCGTCTGATCTCCGACCAGGGCGACGCCAAGAACGCCATCCAGTTCACCGGCGGCGTGGAGTCCACCCAGATCCAGGACGTCATCGGCGACGCCGCGGTCAACAAGCGCACGATCAAGGGCTACCAGCCCTACGTCATGCAGCTGACGTTCAACCTCGACCGCGTCAAGAACAAGGCCGTCCGTGACGCCGTCACCTACGCGGTGAACTCCAAGTCCCTCATCGCCGGTGAGGGCGGTGCCTACGGCGGCGACGTGGCCCCGAACCTGTTCGCCCCGACCCTGCCGGGCTACGAGGCCAAGTACGACCCGTACGGCCGCCTGAAGACGCCGCAGGGCAACATCGAGAAGGCCAAGGAGCTGCTGGCCGACGTCCCGGCCGCCGAGAAGAAGCTCGTCTTCGCCTACGGCAACACCGAGCAGGGCCAGAAGCGCAAGGTCGCCATCGAGGACGCGCTGGGCAAGGTCGGCATCGACGTCGTCTCCAAGGAGATCGACTCCGCGAGCTACTACGAGCAGATCGGTAAGCTCTCGAACCCGTACGACATGTACATCACCGGTTGGGGCCAGGACTGGCCGTCGCCGGGTACGGTCGTGACGCCGATCTACGACGGTGACCAGGTCGCCGACGGCTCGTCGAACTACGCGCACCTGAACGACCCGAAGGTCCAGGAGCTGATCAAGAAGGCCCTGACCCAGGAGCCGACCGAGGCCGCGAAGACCTGGCAGGAGGCGCACCACTACATCGTGGAGGACGTCAACCCGGCCGCTCCGCTGTGGTACACCAAGCAGTTCCAGCTCTACGGTTCGAACATCGGCGGTGCCCGCTACAGCACCGAGTCGAGCTACATCGACGTCACCCGTCTGTTCCTGAAGTCGTAACTCTCTACGGCTGATCGCGGGGGTGCGCACCAGGCGGGGCGCACCTCCGCGGTTCCGTGAAACCGCCCATCGCCTCCGCAGAGAGCAGCCTTTGCCGCCATGTTTCAGTTCATACTCCGGCGCACGGCCGGTGCCGTCGTCACTCTGTTCCTCATCGGCGCCGCCACGTTCTTCCTGTTCGTCGCCGCGCCGTCCGACTACGCCTCACTGGCCTGTGGCAAGGACTGCTCGCCCGCTCGTCTCGAGGCCATCCGCACCGCGTACGGCCTCAATGAGCCCCTGTGGACGCAGTTCTGGGACTTCATGTCCGGCATCGTCGCCGGCCGTGACTTCCCCGACGGCCACTGCGCCGCCCCGTGTCTCGGACAGTCCTTCTACTACGGGGACTTCGTCTGGGACATCATCATGGACCGCTTCCCGCTGACGCTGTCGCTGACCGTCGGCGCCATGACCGTCTTCCTGATCCTCGGCCTCGGTGCGGGCATGATCGCGGCCTACCGGCGCGGCTCCGCCATGGACAAGATCGCCACCGGCACGTCCATGGTGCTCAGCTCGTTCCAGATCTACTTCCTCGGCCCGATCGTGCTGATGATCTTCGTGTACAGCACCGGCTGGGTGGAGGACCCCAAGTACGTGCCGTTCACCGGCGACCCCTTGGGCTGGCTGGCCGGGCTGTGGATCCCGATGGTCGTGATGGCCACCATTTTCACCGCCCAGTACACGCGTATGGCACGCGCCTCGCTCATCGAGCAGCTCGCCGAGGAGCACGTGCGCACCGCCCGGGCCAAGGGCATGCCGAAGAGATACGTCTTCTTCCGCTATGCCTGGCGCGGTTCGCTCATCCCGATCGTCACCGTCCTCGGCATCGACCTGAGCGCCCTGCTCGGCGGCGGTGTCGTCACCGAGCTGACGTTCTCCCTCCAGGGCATCGGACGCCTCGCCGTGGACGGCGCGGTCACCAAGGACCTCCCGCTGACGATGGGTGTCATGCTGGTCGGCGCCTTCTTCATCCTGATCCTGAACATCCTCGCCGACATCGTGTACGCCTGGATCGACCCGCGCATCCGGCTCTCCTAGGAAGAACGATCCACCGTGACCACACTGACCAAAACCGAGGACGTCCCGGCCCCGACCGGGCCCGAGAGCTTCCTCTCGGTCCGTGACCTGCGGGTGCAGTTCTCCACCGAGGACGGCATCGTCAAGGCCGTGGACGGCCTGTCCTTCGATGTCGAGCGCGGCAAGACCCTGGGTATCGTCGGCGAGTCCGGCTCCGGCAA
The DNA here is from genome assembly GCF_003261055.1 of Streptomyces cadmiisoli. Taxonomy (NCBI): domain Bacteria; kingdom Bacillati; phylum Actinomycetota; class Actinomycetes; order Kitasatosporales; family Streptomycetaceae; genus Streptomyces; species Streptomyces cadmiisoli. Next base: position 3,512,772 of record NZ_CP030073.1, on the reverse strand, counting down.
GTCCGTCACCAACCTGACGATCCTCGGCCTGCACAGCCCGCGGACCACCACCGTCGACGGCGAGATCGTCCTCGACGGCAAGGAGCTCGTCACCGCCACGGAGAAGGAGCTGGAGCGGCTCCGCGGCAACAAGATGGCGATGATCTTCCAGGACCCGCTGACCGCGCTCTCGCCGTACTACACGGTGGGCCGCCAGCTGTCCGAGCCGTACATGAAGCACACCGGCGCCTCCAAGAAGGAGGCCAAGGACCGGGCCGTGCAGATGCTGGAGAAGGTCGGCATCCCGCAGCCCAAGGTGCGCTTCGACGACTACCCGCACCAGTTCTCCGGCGGTATGCGGCAGCGCGCGATGATCGCCATGGCGCTGATGTGCGACCCCGACCTGCTGATCGCCGACGAGCCGACCACCGCGCTCGACGTGACCGTGCAGGCGCAGATCCTGGACCTGCTCAAGGACCTCCAGCAGGAGTTCGGCTCCGCGATCATCTTCATCACCCACGACCTCGGCGTCATCTCCAACATGGCCGACGACCTGCTGGTGATGTACGCCGGCCGGGCCGTGGAGCGCGGCACGGTCAAGGAGGTGCTGCGCACCCCCAGGCACCCGTACACCTGGGGCCTGCTCAGCTCCATGCCGCGCCTGGACGGTGACATCCACGCCGAGCTGACGCCGATCCCGGGCTCCCCGCCCTCCCTGCTCAACCCGCCGTCGGGCTGCCCCTTCCACCCGCGCTGCGCCTTCAGGGACAAGGTGTCCGGCACTCTGTGCACGGACGTGCGCCCGTCGCTCGGCGAGGGACGCGCCACCGCCTGTCACCTGACGTCCGAGCAGAAGCAGACCATCTTCATCGACGAGATCCAGCCCCGGCTGCGCTAGGGAGAACCGAGATCATGAGCGAGAACCTCACCCTCCCCGCACAGCAGGGCTCCACCGGCGACTCCTCCTCCGCGACGGAAACGCTGCTGGAGGTCAAGGGCCTGACGAAACACTTCCCGATATACGGCGGCTTCCCGATCAAACGGAAGGTCGGCGCGGTGCAGGCCGTCGACGGGGTCGACCTGACCGTCGGCGTCGGCGAGAGCGTCGGCCTGGTCGGCGAGTCGGGCTGCGGCAAGTCGACGACCGGCCGGCTGATCACGCGGCTGCTGGAGCCGACGTCGGGGCAGATCACCTACGCCGGCCAGGACATCACCCGCGCCACGCGCCGCCAGCTCGCGCCGGTCCGGTCCGAGATCCAGATGATCTTCCAGGACCCGTACTCGTCGCTGAACCCGCGGCAGACCGTCGGCACCATCATCAAGTCGCCGATGGAGGTCAACGGGATCGAGCCGCAGGGCGGCCGCGAGAAGCGCGTCCGGGAACTGCTGGAGCTGGTCGGCCTCAACCCCGAGCACTACAACCGCTTCCCGCACGAGTTCTCCGGCGGCCAGCGGCAGCGCATCGGTGTGGCCCGAGCGCTGGCGCTGAGCCCGAGGCTGATCGTCGCCGACGAGCCGGTCTCCGCGCTGGACGTTTCGATCCAGGCACAGGTGGTGAACCTGCTTCAGAAGGTGCAGCAGGAGCTGGGCATCGCCTTCATGTTCATCGCCCACGACCTGGCGATCGTGCGGCACTTCTCGCAGCGCGTGGCCGTGATGTACCTCGGCAAGGTGGTGGAGGTCGGCGACCGCGACTCGATCTACAACCGGCCCCGTCACCCGTACACGCACGCCCTGCTGTCCGCGGTCCCCGAGGTCGCGGTCGACGACGAGACCGAGAACCGGGAGCGCATCCGCCTGGCCGGCGACGTGCCCTCGCCGATCCACCCGCCGTCCGGCTGCCGTTTCCGCACCCGGTGCTGGAAGGCGCAGGACAAGTGCGCCACCGACGAGCCGCCGCTGGTCCAGATCTCCGGCAACCGGGAGGGCCACCTGACGGCCTGCCACTTCCCGGAGGACCCCAGCACGGCGGCCCGCGAGGAGGACGTGGTCCTCGACCCGGCGCTGAAGGCGCTGGAGGAGGACCAGCACGAGGACTGACGTCCCGAGTATCGCCCAGGGCCTGTCCGGCGACTCCTGTCGCCTCGCGACGTGAATCGCCGGACAGGCCCTTCGGCTCGCCGTGCGAGCCGTGAGCCCGCCCGGCGAGCCCTGAGCCCGCCGTGCGAGGAACCCTAGGCCCGCCCCGCGACGGTGATGATCTCGCGGCAGGCGGGGGTCAGCGGTCCCCGCTTCCAGTCCCCGAACCGCCGGCGCACGGCGAGGCCCGCCTCGTCCAGGAAGCGGTCCAGCGCGTCCTCGTCCAGGAAACGGACGGTGCTCCGGCAGATCTGCGGCTCGTCCCACCGCGGGCCGTCGTAGGTCTCCGTGAACGACACCCGGTCCCCGTGCACCGGCGTCTCGGCCTCGTGCCACACCCGCACGACGTCCCCCTCCGGGCCGCGGAACTCGTGGATCACGTCCGGGGTCCAGGACTCCCAGGCACGCGCGGCGGGGGCGCGCGTCTCGAACACGAACGCGCCCTCGGGGGCGAGGGCGCGCCGGACCGCGGCGAGGGAACTCCGCAGCTCCTCGTCGCCGAGGAGTTCCTGGAAGGCGTGTCCGGTCATCACGACCAGGTCGTACCGGCCCTCCCACCAGGTGGTGCCGAGGTCCCCGAGCACCCATTCCACGTCGCGTGCGGCCCGTCTGGCCTGGACGAGCATGGCGGCGGCCGGATCGAGTCCGGTGAGCCGCCCCGTGTGCCCGGCCTCCCGCGCCCGCCGCAGCAGCCGCCCGGTCCCGCAGCCGGCGTCGAGCACGGTACGGGCCGACATCACCAGATCGAGGTAGAAGTCGTCACCCGGACCCCATGGGTTGAGGGCCTCGTACAGTTCGGCGAGCGCGGCGTCACGGAAGGAACGATCAACCATCCGGGCAGTGTGCCTGCTGTCCGGCCGATCAGTACAGGGATCCGGGATTTACGGCCGAAGAACCCGGGCCGGCCCCGATCCGCCGCTCCCGCCTCCTCCTGAGTCACCCCGACCCGTCCGATTTCCCTCCGCCTCGACCCACCCGGTTCACCCCCACCCCCGCCTTCAGTAGCCCAAAGAGCCCCCCGCATGTGCGCGATCGCGTCGAATCGTCGGATATTGGCCGATAACGGTCAGCGCCCCGGCGCTGGCGGCAACGCGCTACAGAGGAGGGACTCCATGCGCGGACGCACGCACGCCACATGGGCCGCGGGTGCGGTGGCGGCAGCCCTCGTGGCGACCGCCTGCGGCGGGGGCGGCGGGAGCAGCGGCGACACCGCCGCGGTGCTCAGCTCCTCCTGGGGCGACCCGCAGAACCCGCTGGAGCCGGCCAACACCAACGAGGTGCAGGGCGGCAAGGTCCTCGACATGATCTTCCGAGGGCTGAAGCGCTACAACCCCGACACCGGCGAGGCCGAGGACATGCTCGCCGAGAGCATCAAGACCTCCGACTCGCAGAACTTCACCGTCACCGTCAAGGACGGCTGGACCTTCAGCAACGGTGAACCGGTCACCGCCCGGTCCTTCGTCGACGCCTGGAACTACGGCGCGAGCCTGCGGAACAACCAGCGCAACGCCTACTTCTTCGGCTACATCGAGGGCTACGACAAGGTGCACCCCGAAAGCGGCGGCAAGCAGACCGCCGACACCCTCTCCGGCCTCAGGGTCACCGGCGAGCGCACCTTCACCGTCCGGCTCGCGCAGAAGTTCTCGACCTTCCCCGACACCCTCGGCTACCCCGCCTACGCCCCGCTGCCGAGGGCGTTCTTCGACGACCACGACGCCTGGCTCAGCAAGCCCGTCGGCAACGGCCCGTACGCCGTCGAGTCGTACATCAAGGGCTCCCAGATGTCGCTGCGCGCCTGGGACGCCTACCCCGGCGACGACAAGGCTCAGAACGGCGGCGTCGACCTCAAGGTCTACACGGACAACAACACGGCCTACACCGACCTCCTGGCGGGCAACCTCGACCTGGCCGACGACATTCCCGCCGCTCAGCTCAGGAACGTCCGCCAGGACCTGGGGGACCGCTACCTCAACACCCCCGCCGGCATCATCCAGACCCTCGCCTTCCCCTACTACGACGCCGCCTGGGACAAGCCCGGCATGGACAAGGTCCGCAAGGGCCTGTCACGGGCGATCAACCGCGAGCAGATCACGCGGACCATCTTCCAGAAGACCCGCACCCCCGCCACGGACTGGACCTCCCCGGTCCTCGGCGTGGACGGCGGCTTCAAGGAGGGCCTGTGCGGAGAGTGGTGCCGGTACGACGCCGCCGCGGCCAAGAAGCTCATCCAGGAGGGCGGCGGGCTGCCCGGCGGACAGGTCAGGATCACCTTCAACGCCGACACCGGCTCCCACAAGCAGTGGGTCGACGCGGTCTGCAACTCCATCAACAACGCCCTGGGCAACGACCGCGCCTGCGTCAGCAGCCCGGTCGGCACCTTCGCCGACTTCCGCAACCAGATCAGCGAGCGCAAGCTGGTGGGCCCGTTCCGGGCCGGCTGGCAGATGGACTACCCGCTGATCCAGAACTTCCTCCAGCCGCTCTACTACACCAACGCCTCCTCCAACGACGGCAAGTGGTCCAACCAGCAGTTCGACGACCTCGTCGACCGGGCCAACGCCGAGAGCGACACCGCCACCGCCGTCCGGACCTTCCAGCAGGCCGAGGAGGTGGTCCGGGACAACATGGCGGCCATCCCGCTCTGGTACCAGAACGGCAGCGCCGGCTACTCGCAGCGGCTGTCGGACGTGAAACTCAATCCGTTCAGCGTCCCCGTCTACGACCAGATCAAGGTCAGCTGAGGCGGCGCCATGGGACGGTACGTCGTCCGGCGCCTGCTGCAGATGGTCCCGGTCTTCATCGGGGCCACCCTGCTGATCTTCCTGATGGTCAACGTGATGGGCGACCCGATCGCCGGCCTGTGCGGCGAGCGCGAGTGCGACCCGGCGACGGCCGCCCGGCTCCGGCAGGAGTTCGGCCTCGACAAGCCGGTGTGGCAGCAATACCTGACCTACATGGGCAACCTGTTCACCGGCGACTTCGGCACCGCCTTCAACGGCCAGCCCGTCACGGAACTGATGGGGAGCGCGTTCCCGGTCACCGTCCGGCTGACGCTGGTGGCGATCCTGTTCGAGATCGTCATCGGCGTCACGCTGGGCGTCGTGACGGGACTGCACCGCGGGCGCCCGGTCGACACCGGCGTGCTGCTGCTCACCCTCGTGGTCATCTCCGTGCCCACCTTCGTCACCGGCCTGCTCCTCCAGCTTCTGCTCGGCGTCGAATGGGGCTGGATCAAACCGTCGGTGTCCTCCGAGGCCCGTTTCGACGAACTGATCGTGCCGGGCCTGGTGCTCGCCTCCGTCTCCCTGGCGTACGTCACCCGGCTGACCCGCACCTCCATCGCGGAGAACCGGCGCTCCGACTACGTCCGCACCGCCGTCGCCAAGGGCCTGCCCCGGCACCGGGTGATCACCCGGCACCTGCTGCGCAACTCGCTGATCCCCGTGGTCACCTTCATCGGCACCGACATCGGCGCGCTGATGGGCGGCGCCATCGTCACCGAGCGGATCTTCAACATCCACGGGGTCGGCTACCAGCTCTACCAGGGCATCCTCCGCCAGAACACCCAGACCGTCGTCGGCTTCGTGACCGTCCTCGTCCTGGTCTTCCTGATCGCCAACCTCCTCGTCGACCTCCTGTACGCCGTACTCGACCCGAGGATCCGCTATGTCTGAGCCCAGGGAACCCGCCGGCGCGGTGGCCGGGACCGGCATGGGGGGAGCCATGGACCTGGCCACCAGCGAGGCACGGACACTGGAGCGGGCACCCGACGGGCCGGACGGCCCCGGCCGCTTTGCCAAGCCCCGCTCGCTGTGGTCCGACGCCTGGCACGACCTGCGCCGCAATCCCGTCTTCGTCGTCTCGGCCCTGGTGATCCTCTTCCTGTTCGTCATCTCCCTGTGGCCGTCCCTGATCGCCTCCGGCAATCCCCTCGAGTGCGACCTCGCCAAGGCCCAGGAGGGCTCCCAGCCCGGCCACCCCTTCGGCTTCGACGGACAGGGCTGCGACGTCTACACCCGCACCGTCTACGGCGCCCGTACCTCCGTCACCGTCGGTGTGTGCGCCACGCTCGGGGTCACGCTGCTCGGCAGCGTCCTCGGCGGCCTCGCCGGGTTCTTCGGCGGGGCGGGCGACTCGATCCTGTCCCGGCTCACCGACATCTTCTTCGCGATCCCGGTCGTGCTCGGCGGTCTCGTCCTGCTGTCGGTGGTGACCAGCAACTCCGTCTGGCCGGTGATCGGATTCATGGTGCTGCTCGGCTGGCCGCAGATCTCCCGCATCGCCCGCGGCTCCGTCATCACCGTCCAGCACAACGACTACGTCCAGGCCGCCCGCGCCCTGGGCGCCTCCGACTCCCGGCTGCTGCTGCGGCACATCGCGCCCAACGCCGTCGCCCCGGTGATCGTCGTCGCGACCATCGCGCTCGGCACCTACATCGCGCTGGAGGCGACCCTGTCGTACCTCGGTGTCGGTCTGAAGCCGCCCAGTGTCTCCTGGGGGATCGACATCTCCGCCGCCTCGCCGTTCGTCCGCAACGCCCCGCACGCCCTGCTGTGGCCCTCCGGAGCGCTGGCGATCACCGTGCTGGCGTTCATCATGCTCGGCGACGCGGTGCGCGACGCCCTCGACCCGAAGCTGAGGTGAGGTGCCGCCATGCTGCTCGACGTACGCGACCTGCACGTGGAGTTCCGGACCCGGGACGGCGTCGCCAGAGCCGTCAACGGCGTCACCTACGGCGTGGACGCGGGCGAGACCCTCGCGGTGCTCGGTGAGTCCGGCTCCGGCAAGTCCGTCACCGCACAGGCCGTCATGGGCATCCTCGACACACCGCCCGGCCGGATCACCGGCGGTCAGGTCCTCTTCCGCGGCAGGGACCTGCTCGGGCTCAAGGAGGACGAGCGGCGCAGGATCCGCGGCGCCGAGATGGCGATGATCTTCCAGGACGCCCTGTCGTCGCTGAACCCCGTGCTGTCCGTCGGCGACCAGCTCGGCGAGATGTTCGTGGTCCACCGGGGCATGTCCAGGAAGGACGCGCGGGTGAAGGCCGTGGAGCTGATGGACCGGGTCCGCATCCCGGCCGCCAAGGAGCGCGTGCGGCAGTACCCGCACCAGTTCTCCGGCGGTATGCGGCAACGCATCATGATCGCGATGGCGCTCGCCCTGGAACCGGCCCTGATCATCGCCGACGAGCCCACCACGGCCCTCGACGTCACCGTCCAGGCCCAGGTGATGGAACTGCTGGCGGAGCTCAGGCGCGAGCTGGGCATGGCGCTGATCCTCATCACCCACGACCTCGGCGTGGTCGCCGACGTCGCCGACCGGATCGCGGTGATGTACGCGGGCCGGATCGTGGAGTCAGCCCCGGTCCACGACATCTACAAGGCACCGGCCCACCCCTACACCAGGGGCCTGCTCGAATCCATCCCGCGCCTGGACCACAAGGGCCGCGAACTGCACGCCATCAAGGGGCTGCCGCCCAGCCTCACGAACATTCCGCCCGGCTGCGCCTTCCACCCGCGCTGCCCGCTGGCCCGGGACGTCTGCCGGACGGACGTGCCCCCGCTGCACGAGGTGACACGGTCGGACGGGCCCCGGGGCAGCGCCTGCCACTTCTGGAGGGAGTGCCTGGATGGCTGAGACCGTGCTGGAGGTCCGGGGCCTGGTCAAGCACTACCCGTTGACCCGCGGCGTCGTCTTCCGCAAGCAGGTCGGCGCGGTGCGTGCCGTCGACGGCGTCGACCTCACGCTCGACCGCGGCGAGACCCTCGGCATCGTCGGCGAGTCCGGCTGCGGCAAGTCCACCGTCGCCAGGATGCTGGTCGGCCTGGAGCGGCCGACGGCCGGAGAGATCAGGTACCGGGGCGAGGACGTCACCCGGCTGTCCGGCCGGGCGCTGAAGGCCGTACGCCGCAACATCCAGATGGTGTTCCAGGACCCGTACACCTCCCTCAACCCCCGTATGACCGTCGGCGACATCGTCGGAGAGCCGTACGAGATCCATCCCGAGGCCGCCCCCAAGGGCGACCGGCGCCGCCGGGTCCGCGAACTCCTCGACGTCGTCGGACTCAACCCCGAGCACATCAACCGCTACCCGCACCAGTTCTCCGGCGGCCAGCGCCAACGCATCGGCATCGCACGGGGCCTGGCGCTGCGCCCGGAGATCATCGTCGCCGACGAGCCGGTCTCGGCGCTGGACGTGTCGGTCCAGGCGCAGGTGGTGAACCTGATGGAGCGCCTGCAGAACGAGTTCGAGCTGTCCTACGTGTTCATCGCCCACGACCTGTCGATCGTCCGGCACATCTCGGACCGGGTCGGGGTCATGTACCTCGGCCGGATCGTGGAGATCGGCCGGGACAGCGAGATCTACGAACATCCCACGCACCCGTACACCCAGGCGCTGCTCTCCGCGGTGCCGGTGCCCGACCCGGAGGCCCGCGAGCACCGGGAGCGGATCATCCTCGCCGGCGACGTGCCGTCCCCGGCGGACATCCCCTCCGGCTGCCGCTTCCGCACCCGCTGCTGGAAGGCGCGGGAGCGCTGCGCCCTGGAAGTGCCGCCGCTGGCCGTGCCGGCCGGACTCGGGCCGGGCCCGGCCGCCCATGACTCGGCCTGCCTCTTCGCGGAGGAGAAGCAGGTGGTGCCCGCCGCGGGCGAGGAGTAACACACAGGCAACTCCGCGGACCCGGTCGCGATATACGGACGCGTCAGTCTCTTCCGCGTACGGCCGTGCGGGTGCCGTGAACGGGCCGGGACGCGCCATGTCGTCCCGGCCCGTTGCCCTGCGGCGGGGGCGTGTCCGGCCCTCCCGCCCCGCCGCGTGACGGGCGCCGGTGCCGCGGCAGGCAACGTTCGCGCCGTCGCGACGTCCGGCACGCTCCCCCACTGCCTGAAAGGCGTGGGAGGTGCCCCCACTCGCCGCCCCGGCCGAGAGCCCGAGTACGTCCAGTACGAGGGCTCACGGCCGGCACGCCGAGAGCACGCACCGGACGCCGCTCCTCGACGGGCAAACGTCGCCTGACGCGGCACTAGTCCAGCCCCAGGGACCGCTTGAGGAAGTCCAGCTGGAGCCGGAGCAGGTTCTCCGCGACCGTCTCCTGCGGGGTCATGTGAGTGACGCCGGACAGCGGGAGCACCTCGTGGGGCCGGCCGGCGGCCAGCAGGGCCGTGGAGAGCCGCAGGGAGTGCGCCACGACCACGTTGTCGTCCGCCAGCCCGTGCACGATCATCATGGGCCGGGCCGGCTCCACGGCGTCGACCAGTCCGGCGTCGTCGATCAGCGAGTTCCTCCGGTACACCTCCGGCTGCTCGCCCGGGTGCCCGAGGTACCGCTCCTGGTAGTGGGTGTCGTAGAGCCTCAGGTCCGTGACGGGCGCGCCCACGATCCCGGCGTGGAAGACGTCCGGCCTGCGCAGCAGCGCGAGTCCGGCCAGATAGCCGCCGAAGGACCAGCCGCGGATCGCGACCCGGCCGAGGTCGAGCGGGAACTCGGCGGCGAGGGCCTGGAGCGCGTCCACCTGGTCCTGGAGGACCACCGCCGCCATGTCGTCCCGGACCGCCTTCTCCCAGGCGGGCGAGCGGCCCGGGGTGCCGCGCCCGTCCGCGACGACCACCGCGAACCCCTGGTCGGCGAACCACTGCGACGTCAGATGGGCGTTGTGCGCCGCGACCACCCGCTGACCGTGGGGACCACCGTAGGGATCCAGCAAAACCGGCAGGGGAGTGTCACCGTGGTAGTCCCGCGGCATAAGCACGGCGCACGGAATCTTCCGTGCGCCCCCCATGGTGAGCGTCACGCGCGGGGACAAACCAGGATCATCGGCGTACGACGGGATGGTCGTCACCGGCTTGCCGTCCCGTAGCACCTGCACCCGGACCCCCGGCCGGTCGAGGGTCGCCGACACGAGGACGGTCACGTCGCCGGCGCGGACCGCCGAGTGCACACCGGGCTCCTGCGAGAGGCGTTCCACGCCCAGCTCGTTGACCCGGTAGACGTGCACCTCGCCGATTTCCGGCGCCTGCGCGTCCTCGCCCGCCGAGGCCGACACCAGCACGTCGTCGGCCGTCACGTCGAGCACCGCGCGCAGATGCAACTGCGGTCCCGTGAGCGGGCGTTCGCCCACCGCGAGCACCCGCGCGCCCCCCTCGTCGGCGATCCGCACCAGCTGCCCGGAGGGGGACCAGGACGGCACTCCAGGGAAAAGATCAAGCCAAATTGGATCTTCATCGGCGTGCACCATCCGGGTCGCACCCGTGTCCGGATCGACGGCCAGGTACAACTGGCTGCGCTGGTCCCGCGCCTGCACCAGCATCAGCGGCGCACCCGCCGCTGACCAGTGCACTCGCGCCAGATACGGGTAACGCGCCCGGTCCCAGACGACCTCCGTGCGCGCCCCGTCGAGGCCGACGACGAACAGCCGCACCTCGGCGTTGGGGGTGCCGGCCGCCGGGTAGGGGACGTGTCGTGGGTCACGCCCGGGATGGGCCGGATCGGAGATCCACCACCGCCGCACCGGCGTGTCGTCCACCCGCGCCACCAGCAGCCGGTCCGACTGCGGCGCCCACCAGTAGCCCCGGTCGCGGTGCATCTCCTCGGCCGCGATGAACTCGGCCGAACCATAGGAAACCGACGGCGACTCCGGCTCGGCGAGCGCCCGGTCGCCCTCGCCCTCGGCGCCCACGACCCGCAGGGTGCCGCCCGTGACGTAGGCGATGTGCCGTCCGTCGGGAGCGGGGCGCGGGTCGATCACCGGGCCGGGGACGGGGAGCCGGGTGGCGGTGCCGGCCCGCAGCTCCGCCGTGAAAAGCCCTCCTGACAAGGCGAAAGAGGCCAACTCCACGGCGGCGTCGGTGGCGTAGCCGACGATGCCGGCACCGCCCTCACGGCTGCGTTCGCGGCGGGCGCGCTCCTCGGGCGAGAGGTCCTCCGCGGCCCCGCCCAGCAGGGTGCGCGGGTCGGCGGCCATGCGCTCGGTGCCGTCCGCCAGGTCGAGGACCCACAGCGCGTTGGCCCGGTCCGTGCCGGAGCCCGAGCGCAGGAAAGCGACCCGGGAACCGTCGGGTGCCACGGTGAACGAGCGCGGCGCGCCGAGCGTGAACCGCTGGGTGCGCGCATGGCGTCGGGGGAAGGAGACAGGCTCGGTCGTCATGCCCCGACCATATTGGCCATGCGCCCCCTTGTGCGGCCGTGCGCCGATCGATGCGCGCGTACGGAAAGTTATGATCACTAGCGCTGTGTGGGTATGAACCTGCTGGCCGCTGTATGGATTTACAAGTTCCCCCGCACTGTTTCCCCTCGATCCCGGGTCCTTGGAGGTGAGCCGCCGTGGCACTCTCGATTTCGGCGGTGGTGCTGCTGGTGATCATCGTCTTCCTGCTCATAAAGAAGTCGGGGCTCAAGGCGGGGCACGCGGTCGTGTGCGTCCTGCTCGGCTTCTATCTCGCCTCTTCCACCATCGCGCCCACGATCAATGAGCTGACCAGCAACATCGCCGGAATGATCGGCAGCATCAAGTTCTGATCCGGTCCCGCCTGCGAGGGTTCTCCCTCGTAGGCTGACCTCATGACGGAACTGCCCTTTCGGCGTCTGCTGCTGGTGCACGCGCACCCGGACGACGAGTCGATCAACAACGGCGCGACCATGGCCAGGTATGCAGCCGAGGGTGTCCATGTGACCCTGGTCACGTGCACTCTCGGTGAGCGCGGCGAGGTCATCCCTCCCGAGCTCGCGCATCTCACCGGTGCCGCCCTCGGCGAGCACCGTCTGCGCGAGCTCACCGCGGCCATGGGCGAGCTGGGCGTCACCGACTTCCGTCTGCTCGGCGGCGCCGGGCGGTACGGGGACTCCGGGATGATGGGCCTGGCCGACAACGACGACCCCGGCTGCTTCTGGCAGGCCGACGTCGACGAGGCCGCCGCCCGTCTCGTCGAGGTGATCCGCGAGGTCCGCCCCCAGGTCCTGGTCACCTACGACCCCGACGGCGGCTACGGCCACCCCGACCACATCCAGACCCACCGGGTCGCCACGCGCGCGGCCGAGCTGGCCGCCGCCGAGGGCCGGCCCATCGCCAAGGTCTACTGGAACCGGGTGCCCCGCGCCACCGCCGAGAAGGCCTTCGCCGGCCTTCGTGAGGATTTGCCGCGCACCCCGTTCGACCGGGCCGCCGGCCTCGACGACGTTCCGGGCGTCGTGGACGACGAGCGCGTCACCACCGAGATCGACGGCACCGCGTACGCTGCCGCGAAGGCCGCCGCGATGCGCGCGCACGCCACGCAGATCACCGTCGCCGAACCGTATTTCGCGCTGTCCAACGGACTCGCGCAGCCCGTCCTCACCACGGAGCACTACGAGTTGGTGGACGGCGGGAGCGGCCGGGTGCGGGAGACGGATCTGTTCGACGGGATGGAGGAGGGTTCATGAGCGGGCACGGCTCGACGCTCGCCCAGCCGCTGCGACGGCCCTCCGCCGGGCGGATCGCCGCCCACCTGGGGCTGTTCGTGCTCGGCGCGGTCGTCGGCGTCGCGGGTGCGCTGGTGCAGTCCGGCTGGTTCCCGGGCGGACTGCTGCTGGCCCTGCTGGGCGGGGCCGGACTCTTCCTGGGCGCGGCCCGGGCGACCGGCGGCCGGGGCGGGGCCGTGGCGTCCGCCGCGGGCTGGATGCTCGCGGTCGTCCTGCTCACCGCCAGCCGTCCCGAGGGCGACTTCGTGTTCGCCGCGGGAGGCGGTTCGTACATCTTCCTGCTCGGCGGGATGGCCGTCGCTGTGATGTGCGCCACGCTCGGTCCGGGACGGCAACCGGGCGGTCGGTCCGCCCGACTTGGCAAGTGACGTACCACTTCGCCGTCAGACCCTCGTGCGAGTCCGGTGTGGGTTTCCCCAGCGGTCGCGGGATACGGAACGGGGGTGGCCAGTATGGTGGTGCCGCCGCCGAGCCGCCCGAGCACGTGAGGTCGACACCGGCGGTGGAGCCAACCGGGAGAACCTGCCTTGAGTCGTGAAACTGACAGTTCGTCCTCCGGGCCCAACGGGCGCGGCGGAGCCGCATACCCTTCGGGCACCCCGCCCTACGGCACCCCCACGGCTTCCGACAGCGCTGCCGACGCGGGCCGTTCGGCCGCTCGGCCGGAGGAGCGCAAGACCGAGACCACGCTGACGACGCGGATCCGGATCAACATCCCCGGATCACGGCCCATTCCGCCCGTCGTCGTGCGTCAGCCCGTAGCGGGTACCGAGGCCGCCGAGGACACCGCCGCCGAAGCGGCACCGCCGAGTCCGGCCGCCGTCCCCAACGGCGCGGCCGAGACGCCCGTCGAGCACCCTCAGCCGGCGGAGGAGAAGACCAGCGACTGGTTCGCCCCCCGCAAGTCCGGCCAGCCCAAGGGCGGTCCGGGCGGCGGCGCGGCCAACACCGCCGGGCAGCCCGGCGGTTCCGGCCCGGCGGCCGGCGCGCCCGCGCTCCCGGCCGGTGGCCGCCCCGGCGGCGTGGTCGGCTCCGTGAGCCTGCCGGGCGGTCCCCGGCCCGGGGACGGTGCCCGTCCCGGCGGCACCAACGGCGCCGGACTGCCCGGCGCCACCGGTGGTCCGGTGGCTCCCGGGCACGGCGGCGGCACGGGTAGCTTCGACGTGACCGAGGCGATCGCCGCGGGCCCGACGGGCAGCGGCCCGCACCCCGGTACGGGCGGCGCCGGCGAACCCCGCCGCGACGACCTGCCGTACTTCGCGGAGAACGGCCAGGGCGGCTACGGCACCCCGGGCGCACCCGGCGGCCCGCACGGCGCGGCCGGACACAACGGCGTCAGCGGGCACGGCGGTCTCGGCGGGCCGGGCGGCACCGGCCGTCCCGGCGGCCCGCACGGCCCCGCGGGCCCGACCGGCGGTCCGGTCACCGGCGACGGCCCGCTCGTCCCGCGGCACCCGGGCGTACCCGGCACCGTTCCGGGCGTGCCCGGCGCCGCCGCCGGCATGAGTGACGACACCGCGATCCTCACGCCGCAGAAGCCGGCCCCGCAACCGCCCCCCGGCAGCGCCTTCAACGCCCCCGACAACGTCTCCGGGCACACCGTCACCAGCGGCATCCCGGTCGTGCCGTCCGCGGACCGCGGCGCGCCGTTCGGCGCGGGCACGCCCCTGGACGGGCCGGCCGCGTACACCCCGCCGAAGCTGCCCGAGCCGGTGCAGCAGAACGTGCCCGCCGCCGCGCCCAAGAAGAAGAAGGGGCGCAACAAGCTGGCCCTGGTCGGCGGCGGCGTGGTCTTCATCGCCGGTGTCGCCTACGGCGCCGGGCTGCTGATGAACCACTCCGACGTGCCCAAGGGCACCACCGTGCTCGGCGTCGACATCGGCGGCGGCACCCACGACGACGCCGTCAAGAAGCTCGACGACGCGCTCGGCGACCGGATCGACAACCCGCTGAAGCTCTCCGTCGACGGCGACACCGTCTCGCTCAAACCGGACCAGTCGGGCCTCCAGTTCGACGTCGACGCGACGGTCGGCGCGGCCGCGCAGAGCGACTACAACCCGATCTCCGTGATCGGCTCCCTCTTCGGGCAGCAGCGCGTCGTCGAGCCGGTCATGCCGATCGACGAGGAGAAGCTGCACTCCGCCCTGGAGACCGCGGCCGGCGGCGCCGGCAGCGCCTCCGACGGCACGATCAAGTTCGAGTCCGGCAAGGCCGTCGCCGTCTACGGCAAGCCGGGCAAGGGCATCGCCGTCGACCAGGCGAGCGCGACCGTCGAGGCGGCCTACCGCAAGCAGGTCGAGACCGGCACCGCCACACCGGTGCGGCTGCCCACGACCACCCGGCAGCCGACGGTGCCCAACGCCGAAGTCGACCGGATGATGAAGGAGTTCGCCGAGCCCGCGATGTCCGCCAACGTCTCCGTGCAGACGGACGCGGCGCACTCGATCGCGTTCAGCCCGGAGAACTCGCTGTGGAAGTTCCTCCGGGTCCAGGCGGTCGACGGCAAGCTCGTCGACACCTACGACAAGGCGGCGCTGAAGGACCTCTACGGCAGCACCTTCGACGGGGTCCTGATCACCCGCGGCACCGGCCAGAAGACCGCCGTCACCGTCGAGGACGTCATCGGCGCCCTGCGCACGGCGCTCAAGAGCACCGGCGACCGGGTCGCCGTCATCGAGACCGACCCCAGCTGAGACCCGCACACGAGGGGGCACCCGGCACACGCCGGGTGCCCCCTCGCCGCGTACACGGACCGCCGGGCAGCCCCCCGGGCGACGGGGCGGACTGGACGGGGCGGACTAGTTGAGCATCGCCCGAGCGACGCCCGCCTCACCGCGGATCCGCTCGGCGGCGCCCTCGTCGACCGCGCCCACCACCTCGGCGTACGCGTCCAGCTCCGCGGCGCCCTCCAGGAAGCTCCCCCGGCGGACCAGCAGCTGGGCCCGCTCGTAGCGCAGCCGGGCCGGGTGCGCGGGCATCAGCAGGGACAGCTCCACCGCCCACAGCGCCACGTCGGAGCGTTCGGCGCGGGCCGCCGCCCACGCCCGGACGTTGTTCAGGATCCGCACCACCACGTCCAGCGGCGGCGCGGGCTCCAGCATCGAGGAATCCAGCGGCGCCCCTGTCGCGCCCACGACCAGGAGCTCGGCGTCGGTCCCGGTCAGCACCCGCCCCCCGTCGAACGGGTCGGCGAGCACCTGCTCCTCGGGCTCCCCGAAACCGGCCACGAAGTGCCCCGGGAGCGCCACCCCGTACACCGGTGCCCCCGCCCGCCGGGCCACCTCCACCCACACCACCGACAGCACGATCGGCAGCCCGCGCCGCCGCCGCAGTACGCAGTGCAGGAGCGAGGACTCCAGACGCTGGTAGTCGCCCGGCGTGCCATGGAACCCGCACCGCTCGCCGAGCAGCTCGTGCAACGCCGCGGCCCAGGCGCGCGGTCCGCCCGGCCGGAACGGCAGCCGGCCGGCCAGTTCGTCCAGCGCCAGCTGCGCGGCGTCGATCCCGGCCTCGTCCAGGGTCCCGTCCGCCTCCGCTCCGATGAGCAGGCACAGGGTGGCCAGATCGGGCCGCTCGGACCGGACCTCCTCGGCGAACCTCCGCCGCAGCTCGGCCGAGCGATCCGGCGGAGGCGGGAAGGGGGGACGCATGTTCACTGCCGACCTCCCGCGATCAGTTCCGGACAACGCCGGACGCCTGAGGCTCCCGGTAGTGGTGGTACGCGTGGTGCGCGGCGAATCCCATCCCGGCGTACAGCGCCCGCGCCCCCGCGTTGTCCGTCTCGACCTGGAGCCACGCGGCCGAGGCGCCTTCCTCCAGGGCCCGCCGGGCCAGCGCGGCCATCACGGCGCCGGCCAGCCCGCGCCGCCGCAGCTCCGGGGCGACCTCGACCGCGGCGAACCCGGCCCACCGCCCGTCGACCACGCACCGCCCGACGGCGGCCGGGACCGGGCCCTCGCCCGGCACGGTCGCGAACCACACCGACGCGCCGCTGCCCAGCACCTTCAGAGCCACCTCGCCGACGCCCGTGCGCCGGTAGCGCGCGAGCCATGCCGCGTCCGCCTCCCGGGACAGCACGACCCCGCTCCCCTCGGCCCGGTCGGCGACCGGCGCGAGCGCCCCGGTCCACAGCTCCGCGGTCACCTCACGCGTCCATCCGCGCGCCTCCAGCGCCGCGCAGAGCGCCTCCTGCGCGCCCACGGCGCCGGTGGCGGTCTGGACGTACGCGGGAAGCCCTCGCTCGCCGTACCACCGGCGTACGAAGGCCAGCGCGTCGTCGAGCGGTATGCCGGGATCGCCCAGCGGCAGCACGGAGTTGGCCCGCCGGGTGAATCCGCCGGCCGCGCGCAGTTCCCAATCGCCCAGCCGCTCGCCGTCCACCGGCCGCCAGGACCGGGCGGCGACCCGCGCGAGCTCCTCGTAGGAGGCGGCCGGACCGCGCCGCCGCGCCGGTACCGCGGGCACCACCTTGCCCGCGACCAGCGACGACTCCTCGATCCGGACGCGCTCACCGTCCCGCCGTGTGATCACCAGCACACCGTCGTCCCAGGATGTGAGAACACCCACCGTGTCGGTGAATTTCTCCTGCGTGACACCAGTGTGGCCCAACCGGCGTACGGAGACCCGTTTGCCCACGTCAGCAGTGGTGATACGGACCTCAAGGCGGCCCATCGACGAGATTTCCACAGGTCGGTTCACCCCTCCTGTTCGGATCATGCCCAAGAACGGAGATACTAGGGGCGGGCATCGACGACGCCGCGCTCCCGCGCGCCAGGCGGCGGAGCCTGAGGAGGCCCGCCGGCGCCCAATCGAGGAGGAACGACAGCGTGACCTACGTCATCGCGCAGCCTTGTGTCGACGTCAAGGACAAGGCGTGCATCGAGGAGTGCCCGGTCGACTGCATCTACGAGGGCTCCCGGTCCTTGTACATCCACCCGGACGAATGCGTCGACTGCGGTGCGTGTGAGCCGGTCTGCCCGGTGGAGGCGATCTTCTACGAGGACGACACGCCGGAGGAGTGGAAGGACTACTACAAGGCGAACGTCGAGTTCTTCGACGAGCTCGGCTCGCCCGGTGGCGCGAGCAAGCTCGGTCTGATCGAGAGGGATCACCCCTTCATCGCCGCGCTCCCGCCGCAGGGCGAGTAATCCCGCAAGCGGCCCCGGCCCGTGCCGCCTCGGTCCCGTACGGCCTGATCGCCATCCGCGCGGTCGTCGGCCGTGCGGGACCGAGGCGTTTGCCGCCCCGTCGGGCCGTACGCACGAGAAAGTGAGCCAGAACGTGTCCGCAGTCTCCGACCGTCTCCCGGCCTTCCCGTGGGACAAGCTGGCGCCGTACAAGCAGACGGCGGCCGGTCACCCGGACGGCATCGTCGACCTGTCCGTCGGTACGCCCGTCGACCCGGTGCCCGAGCTCGTCCAGAAGGCGCTGATCGCCGCGGCCGACTCCCCGGGCTATCCGACCGTGTGGGGCACGCCCGAGCTGCGCGACGCGATCACCGGCTGGCTGCGCCGCCGCCTCGGCGCCCGGGACGTGACCCACCACCACGTCCTGCCGATCGTCGGCTCCAAGGAACTCGTCGCCTGGCTCCCCACCCAGCTGGGCCTCGGCCCCGGCGACCGGGTCGCCTTCCCGCGGCTCGCCTACCCGACCTACGAGGTGGGCGCGCGCCTGGCCCGGGCCGGCCACGAGGCCTACGACGACCCGACGGAGCTCGACCCGGCGAACCTGAGGCTGCTCTGGCTGAACTCGCCCTCGAATCCGACGGGCGGGGTCCTGTCGAAGGCCGAGCTGACCCGGATCGTCGCCTGGGCGCGTGAGCACGGCGTGCTGCTGGTCTCCGACGAGTGCTACATCGAGCTGGGCTGGGAGGCGGACCCGGTCTCCGTCCTCCACCCGGACGTCAACGGCGGCTCGTACGAGGGCATCGTCACGGTCCACTCGCTGTCCAAGCGGTCCAACCTCGCCGGCTACCGCGCCGCCTTCCTGGCCGGTGACCCGGCCGTCCTGGCCCCCTTGCTGGAGATCCGCAAGCACGGCGGCATGATGACGTCGGCGCCGACCCAGGCGGCCGTGGTGGCGGCTCTCGGCGACGACGACCACGTCCGCGTGCAGCGGGAGCGCTACGCCGCCCGGCGCACGCTCCTGCGCGAGGCCCTGCTGGGCCACGGCTTCCGCATCGAGCACAGCGAGGCGAGCCTGTACCTGTGGGCCACCCGCGACGAGTCCTGCTGGGCCACGGTGGCGCACCTGGCCGCTCTGGGCATCCTGGTCGCCCCCGGTGACTTCTACGGCCCGGCGGGGGAGAACTTCGTGCGGGTGGCCCTGACGGCGACCGACGAGCGGGTCGCGGCCGCGGTGAAGCGCCTCGCGGCGTAGGCCGCCCGGCGCGGGCAGCCGCCCGCGCACACGACGAACGGCGGGGTCCGGGACACGTCCCGGACCCCGCCGTCGTACGACCCGGCGTCAGCCGATCGGCAGCCCCGTCGCGGGCAGCGACTTGGCCGGCAGCCCACCCTTGGCCAGCCCGTCCTTGGCCAGCCCGCCCTTGGTCAGCCCGTCCGTGGGCAGTCCGCCCTTGGTCGCGGTCGAAGCGGTGTCACCGACGACGTCCCCGGCGGTCCCGGCAGCCTCACCAGCGGCCTTCTGCACCGCCGGCGTGGCCTTCTTCGCGGCCTGGCCGCCGGTCTTGCCCGCGGCCGGCACCGCCTTCTTGACAGCCTTGCTGCCGGTGTCGCCAGCGAGCCCGGTGACGTCCTGAGCCGCGCTGTCGACGGTGTTGCCGACGGTCGCCCCGTCCAGGGCGGTCAGTCCGCCGACGTTGGGGGCAGCGGGCAGTTCGGGGGCCGCGCTGGCGGAGCCGGCCGCACCGACCCCGGCGGCCGCTCCCGCTGCGACGAGCAGCGCGGCACGGGCGATCCGACGGGTCAGAGGGAGGGACATGATGCTCCTTTGACGGGAGGAAACGATGAAGTGTCGGACCGCTCCCGGCATTTGATCGCCGGTCGCGGACGCAGTGACTACCGCTCGAAGCCCCCGAAGGTTGCGGCGGCGCAACGTAAAGACTTGGCAATGCGTCGCATTATCGCCTGCGGATAAAAACGGGCAAAGAAGACCCGTCCCGAAACTCTGCCGAATCCTTACGGCGCTGTGTTCACAAGGCTTTCCGGGGATACGGGGGTGAGGTCACGAAAACCTGAACACACCCCCGTGGAGGCCCGTTGCATGTACCTCTCAGGAGGTAGGTCTCGCACTACTGTGCAGTGACAATTCGGACCGAGTTCGCGGCCTTCCGTGCTCCGGTGCCGCCCTTCGCGTCGTCGGCGACGGGACGCCACTCGCCGTTGGTGCGCCCGGAGGTCCACTCCCGGCCGTCGTACAGGACACGCTTGATGTGCAGCGCGGAGGCGTTGGCCACGGCCCAGTGCGCCACCTGCCAGCCCCGCTCGCCGACGTCCCGCGCGTCCCGCCCGTCCGGTCCGCCGTCCGCGGTCAGCGGGACCGTCACGGTGCGCCCGTCGGTCTCGGTGACCGGCTCGCCCGGCGCGGGCTTCCGCTCGTCGGCGGCCACCTCGGCGCCGGCCTGCTCCACCGCGTCCCGCCCGAAGTCCCGTACGAGCGCGGAGCGCACCGCGTCCGGCCCGGAGACACGGACGGGGTCGGGCCGGCCCTGACAGGTCAGCACGGCCGCGGCCCGCCCGCTGAGCGCGGCCGCGAGCAGCGCGGCGTCCGGCTCGTGCTTGGCGTACGCCTCCGGGTAACCGCTGCGCTGCACGCGCTGCGCGGCGACGGTCAGCGGCAGCCGGGTGTAGTCGGGCACCTTCACCAGGTGGTCGTAGAACTCGCCCGCCGAGTAGACCGGATCCATGATCTCCCGCTCCGTGCCCCAGCCCTGCGACGGCCGCTGCTGGAACAGGCCGAGGGAGTCGCGGTCACCGTGCTCGATGTTGCGCAGCGCCGACTCCTGCAGCGCGGTGGCGAGCGCGATCGTCACGGCCCGCTCGGGCAGTCCGCGCGCGGTGCCGACCGCGGTGATCGTCGCCGCGTTCACCGCCTGCTCGGGCGAGAACTCGTACGCGGCTTCGTCCCCGTCGGCCGAGACCACCTTGCAGCCGGGACCGCCCGCGCCGCCGGTGACGTACTGGACCACGAGGTAGCCCGCGACGGCGAGCATCACCACGAAGGCCGCCCCGAAACGGAAGAGGCGGCCGCGACGCTTGGGAGGGCGGGGTGGCTCAGACACGCGTACAAGGTACTGGAGAGTACGGTGCGCCGGGCCCCGTCCGGGAACAGTGCGTCGAAGGCCTGCGCGTTAGGGTCTACCGCATGGCCGACACCCCGCTTGACCTCACCCTGGACGCCGCGCGGCTCACCGCCCGGCTGGTCGACTTCCCCTCGGAGAGCGGCAGTGAGAAGCCGCTGGCGGACGCGATCGAGACCGCGTTGCGCACCCTGCCGCACCTGACGGTCGACCGCTTCGGGAACAACGTCGTCGCCCGCACCGATCTGGGCCGGGACCAGCGAGTGATCCTGGCCGGTCACATCGACACCGTGCCGATCGCCGGCAACGTGCCGTCCCGGCTGGACGACGAGGGCGTGCTGTGGGGCTGCGGCACGTGCGACATGAAGGCGGGCGTCGCGGTCCAGTTGCGCATCGCGGCCACCGTCCCGGCCCCGAACCGCGATCTGACCTTCGTCTTCTACGACAACGAGGAGGTCGCCGCCGAGCTCAACGGCCTCAAGCACGTGGCCGAGGCGCACCCCGAGTGGCTCGCGGGTGACTTCGCGGTGCTGCTGGAGCCCTCCGACGGCGAGGTGGAGGGCGGCTGCCAGGGCACGCTGCGGGTGCTGCTGAAGACCCGGGGCGAGCGGGCCCACTCGGCGCGCGGCTGGATGGGCTCCAACGCGATCCACACGGCGGCCCCGATCCTGGCCCGCCTCGCCGCGTACGAGCCCCGCCGCCCGGTGATCGACGGCCTGGAGTACCGCGAGGGCCTGAACGCCGTGGGCATCTCGGGCGGTGTGGCCGGGAACGTCATCCCCGACGAGTGCGTGGTGACGGTCAACTTCCGCTACGCCCCGGACCGCACCGAGGAGGAGGCCGTCGCCCACGTCCGCGAGGTCTTCGCGGACTGCGGGGTGAGCGAGTTCGTGGTCGACGACCACAGCGGAGCCGCGCTGCCCGGCCTGTCTCACCCGGCCGCGGCGGCCTTCATCGAGGCCGTGGGCGGCACCCCGCAGCCCAAGTACGGCTGGACGGACGTCTCCCGCTTCAGCGCGCTCGGCGTCCCCGCGGTCAACTACGGTCCGGGCAACCCCCACTTGGCCCACAAGCGGGACGAGCGGGTGGACACCGCAAAGATCCTGGCGGGCGAGGAGCGGCTGCGGTCCTGGCTCACCGCGTGAGCCGCCGGTGCCATGGCGTTTCATGGCGGACACGCCGTCGTACCGCGTCCTTGACCCGCGTAGATCTAGGCTGAGGTGGAACGACCCCGCAACGGAGGGAGCGCACATGGCCACCGGCAACCCTGAGGGAAAGAAGCAGCCCCCGGAGGAGCAGCGCCTCGGCCCGGTCCTCCGGCGGCGGAGCCAGGTGACGGCGAGCACGACGGACCAGCGACTGCTGGACGCGGGCGGCCCGTCCGACTGGGTCCACACGGACCCGTGGCGGGTCCTGCGCATCCAGTCGGAGTTCATCGAGGGATTCGGCACGCTGGCCGAACTCCCGCCCGCCATCAGCGTGTTCGGCTCCGCGCGTACGCCGGCGGACTCGCCCGAGTACGAGGCGGGCGTCCGCCTGGGCCGGGGCCTGGTGGAGGCGGGCTTCGCGGTCATCACGGGCGGTGGCCCCGGGGCGATGGAGGCGGCGAACAAGGGCGCGCTGGAGGCGGGCGGCATCTCGGTCGGCCTCGGTATCGAGCTGCCGTTCGAGCAGGGGCTGAACCCGTACGTCGACATCGGGCTGAACTTCCGCTACTTCTTCGTCCGGAAGATGATGTTCGTGAAGTACGCGCAGGGCTTCGTGGTCCTGCCGGGCGGCCTCGGCACCCTCGACGAACTCTTCGAGGCGCTGACCCTGGTCCAGACCCAGAAGGTCACCCGCTTCCCGATCGTGCTGTTCGGCTCCGCGTACTGGGGCGGCCTCATCGAGTGGCTGCGCAGCACCACGGTCGCCCAGGGCAAGGCCGCGGAGATGGACCTGGACCTGTTCCACGTCACGGACGACGTGGACGAGGCCGTGGCCCTGGTCTCCAAGGAGGCGGGCCGCTGAGACCGTCCGAGCCGGGCGCCTCGCGCCGCCCGGCCTCGTCGTGGCCGGGTCCCGGAGCGACCGCCCCGGGGCCCGCGGGCGGGTCCCGTCACCGGACGGCGGGCGCACCGCCCGCTCGGGTGGCGGGCCCGCGCGGCTACGCCAGACCGCGTCGCGCGACCGACGGCTCCCGCCACCCCCCGATCGCCGCCACCATGTCCAGCACCTGCCGCGTCTCCGCCACCTCGTGCACGCGGTACACCTGCGCCCCGAGCCAGGCGGAGACCGCGGTCGTCGCCAGCGTGCCGATCAACCGCTCCTTCACCGGCCGGTCCAGGGTCTCTCCCACGAAGTCCTTGTTGGACAGCGACACCAGCACCGGCCAGCCGGTCTCCACCATCTCCCCGAGCCGCCGGGTCGCCTCCAGGCTGTGCCGGGTGTTCTTCCCGAAGTCGTGCCCGGGATCGATCAGCACCGACTCCCGCGGCACGCCCAGCGACACCGCCCGCTCGGCCAGGCCCACGGTCACCCTCAGGATGTCGGCCACGACGTCGTCGTAGGTCACCCGGTGCGGCCGGGTGCGGGGCTGCGCGCCCCCGGCATGGGTGCACACCAGCCCGGCGCCGTGGCGCGCGGCGACCTCGGCGAGCTTCGGGTCCACCCCGCCCCACGCGTCGTTCAGCAGGTCCGCGCCGACCTCGCACACCGCCTCGCCGACCTCGTGCCGCCAGGTGTCCACACTGATCACGACGTCCGGGAACCGGCGCCGCACCTCCGCCACGAACCCGACCGTGCGCCGGGCCTCCTCCTCGGCGGTCACCTCTTCGCCCGGTCCGGCCTTGACCCCGCCGATGTCGATGATCGCCGCGCCCTCGGCGACCGCCCGCTCCACCCGCGCGAGGGCCGGCTCGTCCCGGAACGTGGCCCCGCGGTCGTAGAAGGAGTCCGGGGTCCGGTTCACGATCGCCATGATCACCGGTTCCTGCGGGTCGAACTCCCGCCTGCCCAGCCTGAGCATCCCCTGCGACCTTTCCTCGTGCGTCGTGGTCATCGGTCCATGACCGCCTGCGACCCTAACCGCCAGCCTCGCATGGCACGATCGGACCCAGACACATTCGTCGTCGGCACGAGCCGGCACTCTCCGCGTGGGGGCCCTTCAGCGATGGTGATGTTCTTGTTCCTGGTCGTGGCCCTCGCCGTCGTCGTCGCCGCGGTGACGCTGGCCGTGGTCGGCGGCGGTGACCACGGTCCGCTGCCCGAGGCCGCGCCCGAGCGGCTCCACGACCCGCTGCCCGAGGACCGCCCGCTCCACCCCGAGGACATCGACGACCTGCGCTTCCCGCTCGCCGCGCGCGGCTACCGCATGGCGGACGTGGACGACGCCCTGAACCGCGTCGCCGCCGAACTCGCCGAGCGCGACGCCCGCATCGCCGACCTGGAGTCCGCCCTGGCCGGCGCCCGGTCCGCGGGCCGCACCTCCCTGGAGAAGCCCGGCCCCGAGGACGACCGGTGAGCGAGGGCACGGCCGTGGCCGGCCCGGACGGCGCGCCGCGCTGCCCCTGGGCCCTGTCCACCGCGGACTACGTGACCTACCACGACGAGGAGTGGGGCCGCCCGGTCCACGGCGACGACGCCCTCTACGAGCGGCTGTCCCTGGAGGCCTTCCAGTCCGGCCTGTCCTGGATCACCATCCTGCGCCGCCGCTCCGGCTTCCGCGCCGCCTTCGCCGGCTTCCGGATCGGCGCGGTCGCCGCCTTCACCGAGGCCGACCGCGAGCGGCTCCTCGCCGACACCGGCATCATCCGCAACCGCGCCAAGATCGACGCGACCCTCTCCAACGCGCGCGTACTGGCGGACTGGGCGCCGGGCGGGCTGGACGAGCTGATCTGGTCCCACGCCCCCGACCCCGCCACCCGGCCGGTCCCGAAGACCCTCGCCGACGTCCCCGCGGTCACCGAGGAGTCGACGGCCCTGTCCAAGGCGCTGAAGAAGCGCGGTCTGCGGTTCGTCGGCCCCACGACCGCTTACGCCCTGATGCAGGCGTGCGGACTGGTCGACGACCACCTGGAGACCTGTGTGGCGCGCGCGGCCGGGCCGATCCGCACCTGACCCGGGGCGAGCGCGGCAAGGGGCGGGGCCGGCGCCGGACGACGACGCGCCCGGCGCCGGCCGGGCTCAGCGCCCCAGGTACTTCGGCCGCTCCTTGTCGACGAACGCCTGCACCGCGATCGCGTGGTCCTGGGAGGCCCCCGCCCGGGACTGGAGCTCGTCCTCCTTCTCCAGCGTCTCGGCCAGCGAGTGGCCGTAGCCGAACGCCACGGCCTCCTTGATCGCCGCGTACGCCACCGTCGGCCCCTCGGCCAGCGTGCGCGCCACCCGCTCCGCCTCGGCCCGCAGCTCCGCGGCCGGCACGACCCGGTTCGCGATCCCCAGCTCGTACGCCTCCTGCGCCTTGATGCTCCGCGGGAACAGGAGCAGGTCGGTGGCGCGGCCGGGGCCGACGACCCGCGGCAGCGTCCAGGAGACACCGGAGTCGGCGGTCAGCGCGACGCCCGCGAACGACGTGTTGAAGGCCGCCGTGTCCGCCACCACCCGGTAGTCGGCGGCGAGCGCGAAGCCGAAGCCCGCCCCGGCCGCGACGCCGTTCACGCCCGCGACCACCGGCTTCGGCATTCCGGTCAGCGCCCGCACGATCGGGTTGTAGTGCTCCCGCACCGTGCTCATCGTCCGGCCCTCGCCCGACTCCCGGTCGGCGGCGAGCAGCCCGATGTGCTCCTTGAGGTCCTGGCCCACGCAGAACGCCCGCTCGCCGGCGGCGGTCAGCAGTACGGCCCGCACCGCGTCGTCGGCGGCCGCGGACCGGACCGCGTCCCGGAGGGCGACCTTCGCGGCGATGTCCAGCGCGTTCATCGCCTCCGGGCGGTTCAGCGTGATCGTCGCGAGCCCGTCGCTCACCTCGTAGAGCACGGTGTCGGCCATGGCGCATCCCTCCGTCGCGGCGGTTCGGGCGTACCGGTCGGTACGCCCTGTCACAGGACAGCATGGCCGAGATCACCGGGAACGGTCCCGAGCGTCTGTGTGACCTGCGTCAAACAATTCGGCCGGGTATGCGCTCGGCCGAAGTCTGCGCGGCCGCGCAGTATCGCAGCCACATCGCCGAATTGAGTGGTTTTGCTCGCGCGCGTTGCCCAAGCGATGCCGACTGATGTTGGTCATCGGGTCGTGAGATGCGGGATAATGGCCTGGAAGCAATGTGTTCGATGCCGGTGCCGCGTGTCCCGCTTCACGGACCGCGCCTGCCCTTCAGCGGGCCGTCGGCTTTGACGATGAGCTGGTTTTCAGGAAGGGGAACGAGCATGGCGGCCATGAAGCCGCGGACGGGCGACGGCCCGCTCGAGGTGACCAAGGAGGGGCGGGGCATCGTCATGCGCGTTCCGCTCGAAGGCGGCGGTCGGCTCGTCGTCGAGCTGACCCCGGACGAGGCCGACGCGCTCGGCGACGCCCTCAAGAAGGTCGTGGGCTGACACCGCAGGCGACCGTACCCTTTCAGCCGCCCTGGCACGTACGTGATGCCGGGGCGGCTGCGTGTTCCCCGCCGGTCGCGCGCGGGGCGCCGGCCGGACGGGTCACCGCCGACCGCCGCGCGGACTCACCGCTTCACCGCGCACAGCAGTCCGTCGCCCACCGGCAGCAGCGACGGCACCAGTTCCTGGCTCTCGCGCACCGCGCGCAGCAGCTCCCGCAGCCGCAGCACCTCGGTCGGCTGGGGACCCGAGTCCACCGTGCGGCCGTTGGCGAAGACGCCCTCGAACACGACCAGTCCGCCCTGACGCAGCAGACGCAACGATTCAGCGAGGTACTCCAGCACCTCCAGCCGGTCGCCGTCGCAGAAGACGAGGTCGTAGCCGGCGTCCGCGAGCCGCGGGAGGACGTCCAGGGCCCGTCCGGGGATGAAGCGGGCGCGATTGCTGGCGAACCCCGAGGCGCGGAACGCCTGCCGGGCGAACTGCTGGTGCTCGGGCTCCGGGTCCACCGTGGTCAGGACACCGTCCGGGCGCATCCCGTGGAGCAGATGGATCCCCGACACCCCGGTCCCGGTGCCGATCTCCGCTATCGCCTTGGCGTCCACGGAAGCGGCCAGCAACCTCAGCGCGGCACCCGTGCCGGGCGACACCGAGCGCAGCCCTGCCGCCCGGGCCCGGTCCCGGGCCCAGCGCAGTGCTTCGTCCTCGGCGACATAGGCGTCGGAGAACGCCCAGCTCGTCGGCCGGTTGCCGGTAATGACCCTCTCCTGTCCCCGTGGTTGCCTCGGCGTGACTGTATCCGTTGCCGCCGGGAACCCGCAGATGGGACCAGGCGTTTAGAGGGGTGGAGAACGACAGCGGGGGACACGGTTGGATCACGAGGGCGAACGGGATGGCGAGCAAGTGCTGACGCAGCCGTATCAGCACAGATCAAATTCTCGTAAAACCGCTTATCCGGAGCTAACGGACGAGGTGGCTATGGTAGGGGCTCCACTGGACACCACCAGAGCCGACAGGGGAGGTGCGGCCGCGCCTGCAGACCGGGCAGGAGCGCTGCGGCGCTTCCTCGGGTCGGCAGGCAGGCCGAAATCCGTGAACGACACCGCTGCTGACAGCCACGCCGCTGACCACACCCAGACCGCGACCTTCTCCACCGACGCGGACGGGCAGGCGTGGACTCCGCCCACGTGGGAGGAGATCGTGAGCACGCACAGTGGCCGTGTCTACCGCCTGGCGTACCGGCTCACGGGCAACCAGCACGACGCCGAGGACCTCACGCAGGAGGTCTTTGTCCGTGTGTTCCGCTCGCTGTCGACGTACACGCCGGGCACGTTCGAGGGCTGGCTGCACCGCATCACCACCAACCTCTTCCTGGACATGGTCCGCCGCAAGCAGCGCATCCGCTTCGACGCCCTCGGCGAGGACGCGGCCGAGCGACTGCCCAGCCGCGAGCCGTCCCCGCAGCAGGTCTTCAACGACGCGCACTTCGACGCGGACGTGCAGCAGGCCCTCGACACCCTCGCACCCGAGTTCCGCGCCGCGGTCGTCCTGTGCGACATCGAGGGACTGTCGTACGAGGAGATCGCCGCGACCCTCGGTGTGAAGCTCGGCACCGTCCGCTCCCGGATCCACCGCGGCCGATCGCAGCTGCGCAAGGCTCTGGCGCACCGCTCGCCCGAGGCGCGCGCCGAGCGCCGTTCCTTCGTGCCCCGCGTTCCCGCGCTGGGGGGAGGGGGCGCGTCCGCGTGAGTGGATCACGACCGAAAGCCGCCGAGGGACACCTCGCGGAACAGCATCTGGGAGACCGACTCGCCGCGCTGGTCGACGGCGAGCTGGGTCATGAGACGCGGGAACGCGTCCTGGCGCACGTGGCGACCTGTGCGAAGTGCAAGGCCGAGGTCGACGCCCAGCGCCGGCTGAAGAACGTCTTCGCGGAGGCCGCCCCGCCGCCGCCCTCCGAGAGCTTCCTGGCCCGCCTTCAAGGGCTGCCCGGCGGAGGCGACCTCGACGACGGAGTGCCGCCGGTGCCGGGAGGCTTCGGCGGCGGACTGCCCCGAGGGGCCACGGCCGGTGTCTTCGGGACGAGCCGCGGCGAGCGCTTCGAGTTCGGGTACGTCCCCACCCCCACCCACGCGCCCGTGCTGCCCACCTCGGCGGCGCAGCGCGGTTTCCGCATCCACGATGTCGGGCGGAGCGAGGCCGACCGCGCGGCGGCCTCGCGCGGACGGCGGTTCGCGTTCGTCGCCGCCGGCGCGGTGTCGCTGGCCGCGATCGCCCTGGGCGGCGTCACCACGGGCACCCCCGGCGACTCGGAGAGCCGCAGCGGCTCCGGCAGCGGCAGCAACGTCACGCCCGCGCGTTCGGCGGGAGCGGGCACCAGCACGCCACCGGACAACCAGCGGCGCCGCGGGGTCGGCCCGCTGCTCGTGCAGGGCCAGGGCGGACGGACCCTCGGGGACGGGCCGGTGGCCCCCACGCAGGCGTCCGCGCCGCTGCTGCCCGGCGTACCGGCACCGGCCGCCGCGCAGGCCGGGTCGGATCTGCACGCCGTCGCCGCACCCGTGGTGGCCGGTGCCGCGGCCATGTCCCCGCTGATACGTCCGCTGTCGGCCACTCCGCCGATCTCCCTGACCATGTGGTCGACGTCGTCGGAGATCACGGCTCCCGGTCTGCTCGCGGCGCCCGGGGCCGACGCGACCTCCGCGCCGTCCTCGTCCTCCGGCACGTCCCGCTGACCCGGCGCCGACCGGGCGCTGCGCCCCGGCGCGTGAACCTGGTTGAATCCCCGGGTGAAGCGTGTCCGTGTCAGGGCGACCGACGCGGAACCGACGTACTGCGGGCCACCGACGGCGTGCCGTGGCCGGCGCTGGGGAGAGCATGAACGAGGGGAAGCCCACGCAGGGCAGTACGGGGCAGCCGGAGGAGGCCACGGCCTCGCCGGTCGGCGAGACCGCCGGGGATTTCGAGCTGGCGCGCCCCGCCGGCGTACCGGGCTCCGCCGCGGTGTCCTCCGACGGGGACTTCGAGCTGCGGCGACCGCAGGACGCACCGGACACCCCGGTGAGCACGGCCTCCGCAGCACCGGATCTGTCGAGTTCCGCGGCGCCGGTGTTCGAGGTGCCGGATTCGTCGGGTTCCGCGGCGTGGGTGTCGGAGGTGCCGGAGGCGTCGGCTTTCGCGGCGTCGGTGTCCGAGGAGGCGGAGCCGTTCGGGGCCGTCGTCCCGGCCGAGTCGTCCCTGCCCGGCGTGCCGGAGGGCGCGGACGCTCCCGTGGGCGGCGCGGGTGAGCCCGTCCCGGTCGACGACGCGGCCGCGCACGTCCCGCCGGCTCCCGTGACGCCCCTGCACGACCCCGACCCCTACAGCACCCCGCCGTACGGCAGGCCCGGACCGTGGGCGCCCGCTCCGCCGGTGCAGCACCCGGGGACGACGCCCGCGCAGGGCACGGCGATATCCGCGCCCGCTCCGCCGGCCCGGCACCCGGCCGCCCCGCCCGCGCCACCGCACGGCGTGCCCGCGCCGCTGCCCGCGACGGACACCTCCGTTCCGGCACCCGGCGCTGCTGCGCCCATGCCCCATCCGGCGGCATCGGCCCACCCGGAGCCGCCAGGCCCCCTTGCGCCGCCCCCGCACGCCGACGGCACCCAGGTGCCCGGCGCCCCCGCGGCGGGCCCGTACGCCGCGGCGGACGGGCCTCCCCCGGGCACACAGACCCCGTACGCCCCGGTGCCCACCGGCTCCGGCGCCCTCACCGCCCCCGGCGCCCTCGCCGGCGACTCCGTGCCCCCCACCGATCCCTGGGGGCGCTACGACCCCTGGGCCGTGTCGGCGGCGGGCGGGGGTGCGGGGCCGCTTCAGCAGACCGGGGCGAGGGTGCTCACCGAGCAGCAGCGGCGCAGGCGGGCCTGGAAGGTGATCGTCCTCGGTGCCGCGCTGATCGCGCTCGCGGCGGGTGGCCTGGGCGGCATGGTGGGGGCCTATCTGGAGCGCAACGGCGTGGCGGAGGTGGAGTTGCCGCAGGCCGGCCGGGAGCCCGTGGACCGGCCCGACGACAGCGTGGCCGGGATCGCCGCGAAGGCCCTGCCCAGCGTGGTCACCCTGCACGTCAGCGGCGCGCAGGAACAGGGCACCGGCACCGGCTTCGTCCTGGACGGCCGCGGCCACATCCTCACCAACGACCACGTCGTGGGACCCGCCGGGGACGACGGCGAGATAACCGTCACGTTCCACAGCGGCGACACCGCCGAGGCGGAGGTCGTGGGCCGGGACAGCGGCTACGACCTGGCCGTCGTGCGAGTCCGCGGTGTGAGCGGTCTCCGCCCCCTGCCGCTCGGCAACTCGGACAACGTCCAGGTCGGCGACCCGGTGATCGCCATCGGCGCCCCCTTCGACCTCGCCGGGACCGTCACCACCGGCATCATCAGCGCCAAGCAGCGCCCCATCACCGCGGGCGGCGACGGCGGCGACGGCAGCGACATCTCCTACGTCGACGCCCTCCAGACCGACGCCGCCATCAACCCCGGCAACTCCGGCGGCCCCCTGCTCGACGCGCGGGCCCGCGTCATCGGCATCAACTCCGCGATCCGCTCGGCCGACGACGGCTCCGACGCGGAGAGCGGCCGGTCCGGCTCCATCGGGCTCGGCTTCGCCATCCCGGTCAACCAGGGCAAGCGCGTCGCCGAGGAACTGATCAACACCGGTCGGGCGACCCACCCGGTCATCGGCGTCACCCTCGACATGAACTACACCGGCGACGGCGCCCGGGTGGGCGGCAAGGGCAGCGACGGCGGCCCGCCGGTCACCCGGGGCGGCCCCGGTGACAAGGCCGGCATCAGGGCGGGCGACGTCATCACCGAGGTCGACGGCCAGCGCGTCCACTCCGGTGAGGAACTGATCGTCAAGACCCGCGCCCACCGCCCCGGCGACCGCCTGGAGCTGACCTTGGTGCGCGACGGCGAGGAACGGACGATCTCGCTGGTGCTCGGTTCGTCGGGCGGCGACTGAGCAAAGCCGTGGAAATGCCACAAACGCCACTCAGGTCCCGGTATGCACAAGGCAAACAACCGGAAAACCGCTCACTTGCACGCACTCGGGGGCCACGGGGCAGTACCGGTCGGACAGGAACGGCGGGTACCGTTGTTCCGGCCCGGGACATCGCAAGGAGCTTCAGGTGTTCAATGACATAGGACCGCTAGAGCTGGTGGCGCTCATCGTCCTCGCCGTGCTCGTCTTCGGTCCGGACAAGCTCCCGAAGGTCATCCAGGACGTGATGCGTACGGTCCGGAAGATCCGCGAGTTCTCGGAGAGCGCCAAGCAGGACATCCGCACGGAACTGGGTCCGGAGTTCAAGGACTTCGAGTTCGAGGACCTGAACCCGAAGACGTTCATCCGCAAGCAGCTGGACAACGACGACCTGGGGCTCAAGGAGCTCCGCAACGGCTTCGACCTGAAGAAGGAGATGGCCGAGGTCACGGACGCCGTGCACGGCCGTGACACGGACCAGTCCGACTCCTCCGCCTCCTCGGCCGCCGCTTCCTCGGGGGCCCGGGTGGACATGACGAAGAAGCCCGACGAGCGTCCGCCCTTCGACGCCGACGCCACCTGACCGCCCCGGCGGTCGCCCCCCGCGCGGCTTGAACGCGCTGCCCGGGTGACCCGCGCGCCGGGTGCGTTCCCTGCGCCCGCGAGTGGTGTCGATATGCTGCCGAGTTGTTGTGCGGACCGGACGAGTACGCCCGAAGGGGGGCGGGCCGCCCGGTCCGACGAGAGCGAGGAGGCGTCCGGGCACATGGAGACGACGAGTGGGGCAGTCGCGCACACGCCGGCCGCGGAGGGTGGACAACAGCTCACCTCCGCCCGGCGTACAGCCGACGGCTACCTGCGCGCGCCCTTCCCTTGGTACGGCCTCGACGAGGCGTTCACGGGTCCGCGCTGGCTGATGCAGGTCGGTACGGCGGCCGACGGGGCCGTGGAGCACGGTTCGATCGGGCACGGCGAGGAGCCCTCGGTGCGGGGCGAGTCGACGGAGGACCGGGAGCGTTTCGCGGTCGTGGTGACGGTCGCCGCCAACCCGGTGCGGCGCAGCGCCGACGGCACGGGGCTGCTGGAGGCCACATCGGTCTCCTCGGCGGCCTGGCTCGCGGGGGTGGGGCTGCTGTCCTTCACCTGGCCCGGGCAGATGGACCACAGCCTGCGGGACGACTGGCTCGATCAGCAGACGGAGACGGCGTGGGTCCTCGCGGACGATCTCGCCGGGTCCGACTGGTCGACGCTTTCCCTGCCGGTGGACGGGGTGTCGACGCCGTTCCACTACCGGGAGTCCGAGTTCGGCTGGGTGCTCGCGGGGTCGACGCAGGAGGGCGTCCACCTGGGCGCCTACGGCCGGGGCATGAGCGCGTACGGGCTCGGCTTCGCCGTCGTCAAGGATGTCGCCGCGTACGCATGAGACAAGGGGCGCCGCTCGTCCGCGGCGCCCCTTCGTCGCAGGGGCGCGAGGCCCCCTCGCGGGGCCCTGTGCCCCGTCGGGACGTCTAGAACTTGTTCTTCGGGGTGATCCCCAGCGACAGCCCCGAAAGGCCCCGCTGCCGTCCGCCGAGCTTGCCCGCGATCGAGCGCAGGGCCGCGCCCGCCGGGGAGGCGGGGTCGGACAGGACGACCGGCCGGCCCTCGTCGCCGCCCTCGCGCAGGCGGATGTCGATCGGGATGGACCCGAGGACCGGGACGCTCGCGCCGGTCGTCCGGGTCAGGCCGTCGGCGACGAGCTGGCCGCCGCCCGTGCCGAACACGTCGACCATCTCACCGCAGTGCGGACACGGCAGACCCGACATGTTCTCGACCACGCCGACGATCTTCTGGTGGGTCTGCACCGCGATGGCGCCGGCCCGCTCGGCGACCTCGGCTGCGGCCTGCTGCGGCGTCGTGACGACCAGGATCTCCGCGTTCGGGACCAGCTGGGCCACGGAGATGGCGATGTCGCCGGTGCCGGGCGGCAGGTCGAGCAGCAGGACGTCCAGGTCGCCCCAGTACACGTCCGACAGGAACTGCTGGAGGGCGCGGTGCAGCATCGGCCCGCGCCAGACGACGGGGGCGTTGCCCGGGGTGAACATGCCGATGGAGATGACCTTCACGCCGTTCGCGGACGGCGGCATGATCATGTTCTCGACCTGGGTGGGACGCCCGTCGGCACCCAGCATGCGCGGTACGGAGTGGCCGTAGATGTCGGCGTCGACGACGCCCACCTTCAGGCCGTCGGCCGCCATCGCCGCCGCCAGGTTGACCGTCACGGACGACTTGCCGACGCCGCCCTTGCCGGACGCGACCGCGTACACCCGGGTCAGCGAGCCCGGCTTGGCGAACGGGACCTCCCGCTCGGCCTGGCCGCCGCGCAGCGACGTCGCCAGCTCGCGGCGCTGCTCGTCGCTCATCACGTCGAGTTCGACGTCGACCCGCGTGACCCCCTCGACCCGGGAGACCGCGTCCGTCACGCGCTGCGTGATCGTGTCCCGCATGGGACAGCCGGAGACCGTCAGGTACACCGCGACCGCGACCGCTCCGTCCGCGCCGATCTCCACCGACTTGACCATCCCGAGATCGGTGATGGGCCGGTTGATCTCGGGGTCGTTCACTGTCGCCAGTGCCTCGCGCACCGCGTCTTCCGTAGCCATAGGACGATGGTACGGCGCCGCACAGGTGGCCCGGAAAGCCCCGTCACCGGTCGTCTGCATCACGTGCCCCGGACCGCTCCGCCGGGAATAGGCGGTGGCCGTCCGCGCTCTCCTCCAGGTCCTTGACCACGTCCTGCAGTTCCGAGCGGATCCAGTCCCGCGTCGCCACCTCGCCCAGTCCGATCCGCAGGGCGGCGATCTCGCGGGTCAGGTACTCGGTGTCGGCGATCGACCGCTCGTTCTGTTTGCGGTCCTGCTCCAGGTTGACCCGGTCGCGGTCGGCCTGCCGGTTCTGCGCGAGCAGGATCAGCGGGGCGGCGTAGGAGGCCTGCAGCGAGAGCATCAGCGTCAGGAAGATGAACGGGTACTCGTCGAAGCGCAGCGGCGAGGGCGCGGACACGTTCCACAGCACCCACGCCACGATCACGAACGTCATCCAGACGATGAACCGTCCCGTGCCCAGGAACCGCGCGATGCGCTCCGACAGCTTGCCGAAGGCCTCCGGGTCCCACTCGGGCAGGATGCGGCGGCGCGGCGGGCGCGGCTGGTCCAGGCGCCCGCGGTGGCGGGCCGTCGCGGTGGCCCCCGCCGGAACGCGCTCGCGGACGCCCTCACGCCCCGGCTCGCGGCCGACGGTCTCGCGCTCAGGAGCCATGCGCGGCCATCCCCTCGTCCTCGGCGCCGTCCGCGTCGAGGTCGAACTCCGTCTCCCGCCAGTCGTCCGGCAGCATGTGGTCCAGCACGTCGTCCACGGTCACCGCGCCCAGCAGCGCCCCGGAGTCGTCGACGACGGGCGCGGCCACCATGTCGTACGTCGCGAAGAACCCGGCGACCAGCGGCAGCGCCGCGCCCGGTGCCAGGGTCTGCGGGTCGTCGTCGATCAGTGCGCTGACGAGGGTGTACGGCGGATCGCGCAGCAGCCGCTGGAAGTGGACGGTGCCCAGGTACTTCCCCGTCGGCGTCTCGTCCGGCGGGCGGCAGACGTACACCTGGGCGGCGAGGGCGGGGGACAGGTCGCGGTTGCGGACCCGGGCGAGGGCGTCGGCGACGGTGGCGTCCGGTCGCAGCACGATCGGCTCGGTGGTCATCAGACCGCCGGCGGTGTGCTCCTCGTACGCCATCAGGCGCCGCATCTCGGCCGCGTCGGCGGGCTCCATCAGGCTGAGCAGCCGCTCCTTCTCCTCCTCCGGCAGTTCACCGAGCAGATCGGCCGCGTCGTCCGGGTCCATCGCCTCCAGGACGTCGGCGGCGCGCTCGCCCTGGAGCTTGCCGAGGATCTCGATCTGATCGTCCTCCGGGAGTTCCTCGAGCACATCGGCCAGACGGTCGTCGTCGAGGGCGGCGGCGACCTCGGCCCGCCGCTTGGGGGAGAGGTGGTGCAGGACGTTGGCGAGGTCGGCGGGGTGCAGCTGTTCGAAGGTGGCGAGCAGATTCTCGGCGCCCTGTCCGTGCTCCTCCAGGGAGAAACCGGTGACGGCGGACCATTCGACGGTCAGCGTCTCGCCCTTGGCCCGCCGGAAGCCGCGGCTCTTTCTGCCCTTGCGCACGAAGACGCGGTCGATCTCCCAGTCGCGGCGGGCGGGCAGCTGCTGCACCGACAGGTCGAGGACGGTGACCTCCTCGCCCGTCTCGACGAGCGCCACGCGCCGGTCGAGCAGTTCACCGAAGACCAGCCGCTCGGTGGGGCGTTGCTCGAATCGGCGGACGTTGAGCACGCCGGTGGTGATGACCTGGCCGGACTCGATACCGGTCACCCGGGTCATGGGCAGGAAGATGCGGCGGCGGGTGGAGAGTTCGACGACCAGGCCGAGCACCCGCGGCGGCCGGCGGCCGACGCGCAGCATCACGACCAGATCGCGCACCCTGCCCACCTGGTCGCCGCTCGGGTCGAAGACGGCGACGCCCGACAGGTGCGAGACGAAGATCCGGGGGGCGCCCGCTGCCATGGCCGCGCCTCCTTCTCATGCTGTGCGCTGGTCTTTCGTGCAGTGCGCTGCTTTCGTCCTGCTTTTTTCGAATTGCTCGCTCAGTTGGGCTTCAGGCTAGCCCGTCCCGATCGGATACGCCCTGGTGAGCGGTCCGGACGGACTGGCTCCGTCAGCTGCGCGGTGCCCCGGTACGCTGCGGTACGCCGCTCGGGAGACACGTCAGAAAGGCAGCACCACCTGTGACTGCGATGCCCCAGGCCCGCACCCGCCGTAGCGCGCTGGTCGGCGCGATGTGCGCACTGGTCGTGACGGGAACGGGACTGACGGGGTGCAGCGAGGAGGATCCGAACGCCGGCACGAACGGCGTCGGCAAGCTGCCCGCCGCCAAGATCCAGGCCGAGACCCGCGCGGCCGCGAAGTCGGCCGACACGGTGCGGCTGTCGGGGAACGTCGTCGCGGGCGGGAACACCTACAAGCTGGACATGCGCCTGAAGGCGGACGGCGGGACCGGGTCGGTCACCGCGGAGGGCGCGACGTTCAAGCTGCTGCGGGTCGGTGAGGAACTGTTCCTCATGGCCGAGGCGAACTTCTGGAACAACGGCAAGGGTGAGGGCGGGAAGAGCGACGCCGCGGCGGCCGACAAGCTCGACGGCAAGTATGTGAAGGTGCCGCAGGGCGATCCCTCGTACAAGCGCTTCAGCGGCTTCACCGACAAGGACGTCCTCCTCGACGGCCTGCTCACCCTGCACGGCTCGCTGAAGACCGACGGCCATCACGAGCAGTCCGGCACCCGCACCATCCGCATCGCCGGGGACGAGGGCTCGGGCGGCACGCTGGACGTCTCCCTGGAGGGCAAGCCGTACCCGCTGCTCCTGGTCCGCGGGGGCGGCGCCGGCACGCTCACCTTCGCCGACTGGGGCGAGGACTTCGCCCTCAAGCAGCCGGCCAAGGACGAGACGGTGGACTACGGGCGGGAACTGCCCACGTCGTAGGCCGGCCCCCGTCGCAGCCGGCCGTCGCAGGCCGGCCCGCCCCTGTCGCAGCCGGTTCCGTACGTCCGCTCGCGGCCGGTCATCTACGTCCGCGCCGCTTCATCAGAAGCCGGGGCAGGCCCGCGGGGACCGGCTGCCGTGTCGTGGCCGGCGACGGCAGCGGCGCCTCGGCCAGGGAGCCGTCGGGCAGGACGCCGGTCGCCCCGGTCGGCTCCAGGCGCAGCACCCGGCACTCACGCCGCCACCGGTCGGTCATGGCCTCACCGTCGGGCGCGTTGAGCCGTTTGCCCTTGAGGTCGGCGACGGCCGCCGTCCACTCCTCGGAGCCGGGCGCGAGTTCCACCACCTTCGCCGTCCAGGAGACCAGCCGGCCCCCCTTGTCCTTGCTGCGGACGGTCACCTCGGCGGCGGCCCCGTCGACGAGTCCCGGCAGCGGCTGCTCGCCGGGTCCGTCGCCGACGACGCAGGCCGCGCCCTCGTGCCACACGTGCCACAGGGCGCGGTCCGGGACACCGGGGCCCCGCACCCAGACGAGGCCGGACTTCTTCGTGGCCTCCTCGACGAGGGCCCGGTCGAGCAGCTCACCAGTCATGCGAGAAGCGTAGTGCCGCGGTACCGGCGAGGCCGCTCACAGCCAGCCGTTGCGCTTCAGCGTCCGGTGGATGCCGAGGCAGATCATCGCGGTGATCCCGAGCACCATCGGGTAGCCGAACCTCCAGCGCAGCTCCGGCATGTAGTCGAAGTTCATTCCGTACACACCGCAGACCATCGTCGGTACGGCGATGATGGCCGCCCACGAAGTGATCTTGCGCATGTCCTCGTTCTGGGCGACGGACGCCTGGGCGAGGTTGGCCTGGAGGATGGAGTTCAGCAGTTCGTCGAAGCCGGTCACCTGCTCCTGCACCCGCGCCAGGTGGTCGGCGACGTCCCGGAAGTACTTCTGGATGTCGGGGTCGATCAGCCGCATGGGCCGCTCGCTGAGCAGCTGCAGCGGCCGCATGAGCGGCGACACCGCCCGCTTGAACTCCATCACCTCGCGCTTGAGCTGGTAGATCCGGCCGGCGTCGGTACCGCGCGGGCTGCCCTTGCGGCCCGGCGAGAACACCTCCGTCTCCACCTCGTCGATGTCGTCCTGCACCGCGTCGGCGACCGCGATGTACCCGTCCACCACGTGGTCGGCGATGGCGTGCAGCACCGCGGAGGGGCCCTTGGCGAGCAGCTCGGGGTCGTCCTGGAGCCGGTGCCGCAGGGCCCTCAGCGAGCCCTGGCCGCCGTGCCGGACGGTGATGAAGAAGTCCCGGCCGGTGAAGCACATGACCTCGCCGGTCTCGACGACCTGGCTGTTGGCGGTGAGTTCGTCGTGCTCGACGTAGTGGATCGTCTTGAAGACGGTGAACAGGGAGTCGTCGTAGCGCTCCAGCTTGGGGCGCTGGTGGGCCTGGACGGCGTCCTCGACGGCCAGCGGGTGCAGTCCGAACTCGCGTGCGATACCGGCGAATTCGGCTTCGGTCGGCTCGTGCAGGCCGATCCACACGAAGCCGCCGTCGCGCCGCACCTGCCGCATCGCGTCGTGCGGGGTCTGCGCCTTCGGGGTCTCGACGCGGGCGCCGTCGCGGTAGACGGCGCAGTCGACGACGGCGGAGCTCGTGCCGGGGTCGCGCGTGGTGTCGTACGGGCCGGTGTCCTTGCGCAGCACGGGACGCGACGGGCGGACCGCAGCACGGAGGTCGCGGATCATCGACATGGCAGGCTCCTTCGCAACGAGCAGCGGAAGTCGGCTGCGACGGGTGGAACTGCCCGGAATGGGGACGTCCTGGCTCACGGGATGTTTGGCACGTCCACAAAGCGGGGAGCACCGCACCGTCGCGGTGGAGAGTTCTGCTGCTGAGTCAGCTGCTGATGCAGTTCAGACAGATCAGGCAAGGCGAACGAAGTGCTCTTCCGCGCGGAGAAACGCAAACGAGAGGTGGTGGCCGGACAGAGCCAGAGCTACGTCAGCGGTGGGAAGAGCGGGTGGTACTGCACGGTCGACTTCGGTCCATTGCAGCCCCACCTCCTCCGGCCGGTCCCTCGTAAGGGAGTGTCGTCGGCGTCGGGACTCGAGAGCGACGCTTCTGCGTGCTGCCCCGAACACCGGGCAAGAGTATCAGCCGACTGAAGTGTCAAGGTGTTCGTTTGCCCAGTCCTGACGAGTTCTATGCTCGCGGCATGGCAGATGTTCTTCCTCTGGTCGAGGCACGGTTGCGCACCACGCTGGGCGAACCGGACGCGCGCGCCGCGGTCACCTTCCTCGGTACGGACCGCGTCGAGGTGCTGCGTTTCCAGCAGGGGGACGTCGTCCGCTACGCCACGCTCGGCATGTCGGCCCAGCCCATGGCGGAGCCCACCGCGATGCTCGCCGACCCGGTCCAGGGGCCGCGCGCCGAACTGATCCTCTCGGTCCGATCCGGCCGCGCCGACACCGACAAGGTGCTCCGGCCGCTCGCCGTGCTCGCCGCGTCCCCGCAGGTCGAGGGTCTGGTGGTGGCTCCCGGCGCCTCGCTCGACGTCGGCGAGGCGCTGTGGCCCGATGCCCCGTTCACCTCGGTCCTGGTGGCCGAGCCGGGCGGACTGGTCGAGGACCTGGAACTCGCCGAGCCGCTCGATCCCGTCCGCTTCCTTCCCCTGCTGCCCATGACGCCGAACGAGGCCGCCTGGAAGCGGGTGCACGGCGCGCAGGCGCTCCAGGAGAGGTGGCTGTCCGAGGGCACGGACCTACGGGACCCGGCCCGCAGATCCGTCACCCTGGAGTGAGGAAGGTCACCAACATCCGTCCGGAAAGCGGAAGTTGGCGAGGGCGCCGGCCCGGTGACGGCCAGGACGGCGCGCTGTCCGGCCCGGGGCCCGCTGCCGCTCCGGAGCCGGCCGAGGCAATGGTTGACCTGTATACGAGGTGGGCCGGCCCGGCTGATCGATGCCGGGGGCGTCCGACTCCCGGGAATCGAGGTTTCCGTCCGGACGGGTGATCGTCCTTGACGTGGCGGAGCAGGGGTAGGACCGTGGGGCCCTATGAGGGGCGAACCCAGTTGCCCGAAGTGTGGTGGCCGGGTCAGGGCTCCCGGACTCTTCGCCGATTCCTGGCAGTGCGATGTGCACGGCACCGTGCATCCACTGCAGCCCGTGATCCCGCCCAGCGTCGAGGCCCTCAGTGTCGTGGTGCACCGCACCCAGGTACCGGTGTGGATGCCGTGGCCGCTGCCGGTCGGCTGGCTGTTCACCGGCGTGGCCTGCGCCGGCGACGACCGCAGCGGTGGCCGGGCGACGGCCGTCGCCTGCTCCGGTCCGGGCCCGCTCGGCGGCATGGGAGAACTGATCCTGGTCGCCGAGGAACTCGGCGTGGGCCTCGGCGCGCGATACGCGGGCATCGACGGCCCGGACCCGGGACCGTACATGGACGTCGGCAAGCCGCCCCAGGCCAAGGTGCTCGCGGCCGGCCGCCCCACGCCGCTGTGGCACGTCGCCGGCGGTCCGACGGACCGAGCCGTCTTCGCGGGCGAGGCGCGCGGGCTGTGGCTGTGGGCGGTCGTCTGGCCCGAGCAGTCGGGGCTGCTGATGTACGACGAGCTGGTGCTGGCCGATGTGCGCGACGCCGGCGCCGAGGTGGAACTCGTGCCGTGCGGGGCGCTCTCACCGCGCCTGTTCAAACCCTGAAGGCCCTGAGCCGACAGCCTCCCCGGAGCCGGCGGGCGGTGCCGGGACGGTGCCGGTCGCGGGCGGGGTGGTCGCGGGCATCAGACCACGGCGTCCCGCCCCGGGGGGTCCGGCGCGCGGCTCGGTAGGGGGCGCAGCGCGGGAGCGGGTGTGACAAGGGCATCGGGGCGCCCGTATCCTTGACGCGCCCCGTTCCGTCCCGTCACCGCCTGGAGTCCGCGTCGTGCGCATCGACCTGCACACCCACTCCACGGCCTCCGACGGCACCGACACCCCCGCCGAACTGGTGCGCAACGCGGCCGCCGCCGGACTGGACGTCGTCGCGCTGACCGACCACGACACCACCCGAGGGCACGCCGAGGCGATCGCCGCGCTGCCCGAGGGGCTCACCCTGGTCACCGGCGCCGAGCTGTCCTGCCGTGTCGACGGTGTCGGCATGCATCTGCTGGCCTACCTGTTCGACGCCGAGGAGCCCGCGCTGCTCGCCGAGCGCGAGCTGGTGCGCGACGACCGGGTGCCGAGGGCCAAGGGCATGATCACCAAGCTCAACGAACTCGGTGTGCCCGTCACCTGGGAGCAGGTCGCGCGGATCGCCGGGGACGGCTCGGTCGGTCGGCCGCACGTCGCCACCGCGCTGGTCGAGCTGGGTGTCGTACCGACCGTGAGCGACGCCTTCACGCCGGACTGGCTGGCCGACGGCGGGCGGGCCTACGCCGCGAAGCACGAGACCGACCCCTTCGAGGCGATCCGGCTGATCAAGGGGGCCGGCGGCGTCGCCGTGTTCGCGCACCCCGGGGCCGCCAAGCGGGGGCGGACGGTACCGGAGTCGGCGATCGCCGAGCTGGCCGCCGCCGGGCTGGACGGCATCGAGGTCGATCACATGGACCACGACCAGGACACCCGGGTGCGGCTGCGCGGACTGGCCGAGGAGCTCGGACTGCTGGTCACCGGCTCCAGCGACTACCACGGCAGCCGGAAGACCGTCGCGCTCGGCGAGTACACCACGGACCCCGAGGTCTACGGCGAGATCACCCGCCGGGCCACCGGAGCGTTCCCCGTTCCCGGGACCGGCGGAGCCTGAGGCGCACGCCCCCGATTCACATTTCCCTCTTCATCTGCAAGGCCTGTACTTCCCCATGTTCGACCTCGCCGTCTTCGGCTCCCTCTTCCTGACCCTCTTCGTCATCATGGATCCCCCCGGGGTGACCCCGATCTTCCTCGGCCTGACCGCCGGGCGGCCCGCCACGATGCAGAAGCGGATGGCGTTCCAGGCCGTCTGCGTGGCCGGCGGTGTGATCACCGTGTTCGGTCTGCTCGGGAACCAGATCCTCGACTACCTGCATGTCTCGGTGCCCGCGCTGATGATCGCCGGCGGGCTGCTGCTCCTGCTCATCGCGCTCGACCTGCTCACCGGCAAGACCGACGAGCCCAAGCAGACCAAGGACGTCAACGTCGCCCTCGTACCGCTCGGCATGCCGCTGCTGGCGGGGCCGGGTGCGATCGTGTCGGTCATCCTGGCCGTCCAGAAGGCCGACGACGTCGGCATGCAGGTGTCGGTCTGGACGGCGATCCTCGCCATCCATGTCGTGCTCTGGCTCGTGATGCGCTACTCGCTGGTGATCATCCGGATCATCAAGGACGGCGGTGTCGTGCTGGTGACGCGTCTCGCGGGCATGATGCTCTCCGCGATCGCCGTGCAGCAGATCATCAATGGCGTCACGCAGGTGATCCGGGGCGGCTAGCCCAAGTGCAGCCGCGCCGGTCGGTCCGGTGCGGCCGGCAACAGCAGGGCCCCGTACGGCATGTCCGTACGGGGCCCTGAAGCTTGTGTGGGGGGATCCGTTATGAGGCCGTGGTCTCGGCCGGGCGGATCCACAGCCGCTGCCCGATCGCCGCGGCCTGCTGAACGATCCGGTTGACGGAGGCGGCGTCCACGACGGTCGTGTCGACGGGCGTGCCGTCCACGTCGTCGAGTCGCATGATTTCGAAGCGCATGGCTTCTCCCTTCGTCTGGTCATCCTCCTGAGGAGAACTACTGTTGGAGAGCCGGTGAGGCACAGGCGCCGCCGGCTACATACATATGCAACGGCATGTCTGTTACAAACATTCCCTACGCTAAAGAAATTTTTCGAACGTCTAATTACTGCCCGGTAAGCGGCTGTATCGAGACTAACCGGGACCGGTTGTGTTCGCAGCGTGACCACCGGGACAATAGAGGCGATGAACGACGACCTCGCGGCCCTGTCCGCCCGCATCGACCGCACGAACGAGCTGCTTCAGCGCATGCTCGCCGAGGTGGCGAAGACACCCTCGACCCACGCGATCTTCGTCGACGCCGGATATCTTTACGCCGCCGCCGGACGGCTCGTCGCCGGGACCGAGGACCGGCGCGCCTTCGACCTCGACGCCGAGGGACTGATCGACGCGCTCATCGACCGGGCCCGGACGATCTTCGCGGACAGCCGGCTGCTGAGGGTCTACTGGTACGACGGCGCCCGGCGCCGCATCCACACCGCCGAGCAGCAGTCCATCGCCGAACTCCCCGATGTGAAGGTCCGGCTCGGCAACCTCAACGCCAACAACCAGCAAAAGGGCGTCGACTCCCTGATCCGCTCCGACCTGGAGTCCCTCGCCCGGCACCGCGCGATCAGCGACGCGGCCCTGCTCGGCGGCGACGAGGACCTGGTGTCCGCCGTCGAGGCCGCACAGGGCTACGGGGCGCGTGTCCACCTGTGGGGCATCGAGGCGCCCGAGGCGCGCAACCAGGCGGAGCCGCTGCTGTGGGAGGTCGACAGCCAGCGCACCCTCGACCTCGACTTCTTCAAGCCGTACGTCTCCCGCCGCACGGCCGCCGCCTTCGAGGCCACGACCGCCCGGCCCACCCGTGAGGACGTCCGCTTCGTCGGTGCGCAGATCGCGGCGAAGTGGCTGGCGGCGCGGGGCCGGGAGGCGCTGGTGGAACTGCTGCCCGGACACCCGTACCTGCCCGGCTCGGTCGACCAGGACCTGCTGGTGGAGGCGGAGGGCATCCTCCAGTACTCGCTGCGCGGCCAGGCGGACCTGCGCCGGTCCCTGCGGGACGGGTTCTGGGAGCACCTTCAGACGCAGTACTGACCACCGGGCCGAGTGCCGAGCCGGCAGACGGAGGGCTGAGCCGGAGGACGGTTGGCCGGGTGCCGTCTCGGGCGCGGCCGTGCCTACGCCCTGTCCCAGAAGTCGGCGATCGCGCGGGCCGTGGGCAGGGGCCGGTCCGCGTTCGGTGAGTGCTCTGCGCCCTCCACGACCGTGCGGTGGGCGTCCAGGCGTACCGCCATGTCGTCCAGCAGGGGCACCGGCCAGGTGTCGTCCCGTGCGCCCGACAGCACATGGAACGGCAGCGGCACCGCGGCGAGTTCGGCGACCCGGTCCGGCTCGGTGCACAACTGGCGCCCGGTGGCGAAGAGTTGTGCCGGCTTGTTGCCCAGCCAGCGGCGGCGCAGGAGGTCCGGGCCGCCGATGCCGCGCGCCGGGCCGCCGACCTCCTCCGGCGGACCCATGGCCTGCATCGCCTCCCAGACGTCGGCCATCGTCATCACGGCGAGCGAGTCGCGCAGCAGCTTCACGCGCTGCTGCTGGGAGACGGAGATCTGCGCCGGGCCCGACGACATGAGCGTCAGGGACCGGAAGGGGCGGTGGTCCAGGAGGACGGCCGCCCGCGCGATCTGCCCGCCCAGTGAGTGCCCGAGGAGATGCACGGGTGCGCCGACGGCCTCGGCCTGCGCGAGTACGTCCCGTGCCAACTCGGGCTGCTCATAGGCGGATTCGTCGTCCGCCGGCCCGTCCGACTCGAACTGGCCGCGCCCGTCCACGGCCACCGTCCGGTACCCGCGCTCGGCGAGCGGACCTTGCATCAGGCGGAAGTCCTCCTTGCTGCCGGTGAACCCGGGCAGCAGCAGCGCCGTGCCGCGCGGCTCGACGCCGGCGGCTACGGGCATGTCGACGACCGCGAAGTCGCCGCGCTCGGTCCGAAGGA
Source organism: Streptomyces cadmiisoli (assembly GCF_003261055.1). Taxonomy (NCBI): domain Bacteria; kingdom Bacillati; phylum Actinomycetota; class Actinomycetes; order Kitasatosporales; family Streptomycetaceae; genus Streptomyces; species Streptomyces cadmiisoli. The sequence continues at coordinate 3,468,199 of NZ_CP030073.1, read as the reverse complement.
GGTGGGCGCGGGCCCCGTGGGGCGGCGAGAGGTGGCTGGGGCTGGTCACGGGCCGAGGGTAGCGGGCGGGGGTGTACCGGGGGCGTCTTCGGGAGGGCGGGAGGTGATTGCCCGGGGTGCGGGAATGCCGACGGCCCGGCCCCCTGGTGAGGGGACCGGGCCGTCGGGACGGTGATCAGTCGTCCGCGGGCTCCGCGACGGACACCGCCTTGCGGGTGCGGCGCCGCGGGGCGGTCGCCGGTTCCTGCGTGGCCTGTGCCGGGATCTCGGCGGCCACCTCCACGGCGGAGGCGGCCGTCTTGCGGGTGCGGCGACGGGGCTTGGCCTCGGTGCCTTCCGCGGTGTCGACGGCGGTCTCGGCCGGCGTGGCGGTGGCGGCGGCCTTGCGGGTGCGCTTCGGCTTTGCCTCGGGCTCGTCGGTGGACGCTGCGGCCTTGCGGGTGCGCTTGGGCTTGGCGTCGGTGCCTTCGGCGGTGTCGACGGCGGTTTCCGCGGGGGCCGGGGCGGTCGCCGCGGTCTTGCGGGTGCGGCGCGGCTTGGTCTCGGCCTCGGGTGCCTGGGCGGCGACCTCGGTCGTCGCTTCGGCCGCTTCGGCCGTCTTGCGGGTGCGGCGACGGGGCTTGGCCTCGGTGCCTTCCGCGGTGTCGACGGCGGTCTCGGCCGGCGTGGCGGTGGCGGCGGCCTTGCGGGTGCGCTTCGGCTTTGCCTCGGGCTCGTCGGTGGACGCTGCGGCCTTGCGGGTGCGCTTGGGCTTGGCGTCGGTGCCTTCGGCGGTGTCGACGGCGGTTTCCGCGGGGGCCGGGGCGGTCGCCGCGGTCTTGCGGGTGCGGCGCGGCTTGGTCTCGGCCTCAGGTGCCTGGGCGGCGACCTCGGTCGTCCCTTCGGCCGCTTCGGCCGTCTTGCGGGTGCGGCGACGCGGCTTGGCCTCGATGCCCTCCGCGGTGTCGACAGCCGTTTCGGCGGTCTCGGCGGCCTTGCGCGTACGGCGACGCGGCTGGGGTGCCTGCGTCTGCTCCGCGGGTTCGGCGATCGCCTCGACCGTGTCGACGGCCGCCTCGGCGGGAGTGGCCTCCGCCGACTTGCGGGTGCGACGACGGCGCGGCTGCGCCGGGGCCTCGGCGGCGTCCGTGCCGCTCGCGCCCTCGGCCGTCTCCACGGCGGTGGCCGCGGCCTCGGACGCCGTGGAACCGTTGACGGCCGTGGTGGCCGCCGCCTCGGCGGTCGCGCCACCGCGGGTGCGGCGCCGGCGGCGCAGGGTGCGCGGCGCGGCGGCCTCCTCCACGGCAGTCTCCGACACCGTCACGGCCTCGGCCGGCGCGTCCGTCTGCTCCGTCGCGGCACCGCCGCGCGTACGACGGCGGCGGCGCGGCGTGCGGGCGGCGCGCTCCTCGTGGTCGGTCGTGCGGGACCCGTCCCGGCCACCCCGTCCGCCTCGACCGCGCGGGCCGCGGCCGCCCGGCTCGCCGAGGTCCTCCAGCTCCTCCGCGTCGAGCCCGGCGCGCGTGCGTTCCGAGCGGGGCAGGACACCCTTGGTGCCCTCGGGGATGTCCAGCTCGCTGAACAGGTGCTTGGACGTCGAGTACGTCTCGACCGGGTCGTGGAAGTCGAGCTCCAGCGCCTTGTTGATCAGCTGCCAGCGCGGGATGTCGTCCCAGTCGACCAGCGTGATCGCCGTACCGGAGGCACCGGCGCGGCCCGTACGGCCGATGCGGTGCAGGTAGGTCTTCTCGTCCTCGGGGGACTGGTAGTTGATGACGTGCGTGACGCCCTCGACGTCGATGCCGCGGGCCGCGACGTCGGTGCAGACGAGCACGTCGACCTTGCCGTTGCGGAAGGCGCGCAGCGCCTGCTCGCGGGCGCCCTGGCCGAGGTCGCCGTGGACCGCGCCGGAGGCGAAGCCGCGCTGCTTGAGCTGGTCGGCGAGGTCGGCCGCGGTGCGCTTGGTGCGGCAGAAGACCATGGCCAGCGCCCGGCCCCGCGCCTGCAGTATGCGGGCGACCAACTCGGGCTTGTCCATGTTGTGCGCGCGGTAGACGTGCTGCGAGATGTTCGCGACCGTCACGCCCTGGTCGTCCGGCGCGGTGGCGCGGATGTGCGTGGGCTGCGACATGTAGCGGCGGGCGAGCCCGATGACCGCGCCCGGCATGGTCGCCGAGAACAGCATGGTCTGGCGCCGCGGCGGCAGCATGTTGATGATCTTCTCGACGTCGGGCAGGAAGCCCAGGTCGAGCATCTCGTCGGCCTCGTCGAGGACCAGGCACTTGACGTGCTTGAGGTTGAGCTTCTTCTGGCCGGCCAGGTCCAGCAGACGGCCGGGGGTGCCGACGACCACGTCGACGCCCTTCTTCAGCGCCTCGACCTGGGGCTCGTAGGCCCGGCCGCCGTAGATCGCGGTGACGCGCACGTTGCGGACCTTGCCCGCGGTGAGCAGGTCGTTGGTGACCTGGGTGCACAGCTCGCGGGTCGGGACGACGACCAGGGCCTGCGGTGCTTCGGTGAGTGCCTCGGGGGCGGCGCGTCCGGCCTCCACGTCGGCGGGGACGGTGACGCGCTCGAGGAGCGGGAGGCCGAAGCCCAGCGTCTTGCCGGTGCCGGTCTTGGCCTGGCCGATGACGTCCGTGCCGGAGAGGGCGACGGGGAGGGTCATCTCCTGGATGGGGAACGGGGTGACGATGCCGACGGCTTCCAGGGCCTCGGCGGTCTCGGGAAGGATCCCGAGCTCTCGGAACGTCGTAGTCAGGGTGCTGCCTCTTCTGTGTACGCGGTGCGAGGCGAGCGCGGGGGTCGTGTCGGACCGTGCCGGGGACGTCGGCTGCCGTACAGCGAAGCCGTATGACACGGGACCACTGCCGACGCTCTAGCGCTCGTACCGCTGAGGGTCCCTCCGATCGTCGTACGCTCTGTGCCGTACGGTCAGGGAGGGCTGTCGGGTCGGAGCCGATCGGGCCACCGACCGGGCATCCTCATACGTGCGGCCTGTCGAGGCACGGTGATCTGTTCGCCGTACCAGCAGGCGCATTACCACCATACCCCGGATTCGCGCACACGCGATGGCCGATTCGGTCACGTTGTCGTCGTCACATGTGCGGACGCGGTCGTCGGCGTCGTCGTAGTCACACTGATTGACCAGGGACTTCCGCCATGGGGAGAGCGGGCTATTGTGCGCTTCATGACGACCTCTGACAAGCCTGACAACGTCGCCGAGACCCCTGACCCCGCCGAACACACCGGAGTCGCCGCCCAGGACTGGGCGACCGCCTCCGCCGATCCGCAGTACCGGGCCGCGGTCGTGGACCTGCTCGGGGCACTCGCGTACGGGGAACTCGCGGCGTTCGAGCGGCTCGCGGAGGACGCCAAGCTGGCGCCGACGCTGGAGGACAAGGCGGAGCTGGCGAAGATGGCGTCGGCCGAGTTCCACCACTTCGAGAGGCTGCGCGACCGGCTCACCGAGATCGGTGAGGCGCCGACCGCGGCGATGGAGCCGTTCGTCGCAGCGCTGGACGGCTTCCACCGGCAGACGGCGCCCTCGGACTGGCTGGAGGGCCTGGTCAAGGCGTACGTCGGCGACTCGATCGCCAGCGATTTCTACCGTGAGGTGGCCGCCCGCCTCGACTCGGACAGCCGCTCCCTGGTACTCGCCGTGCTGGACGACACGGGGCACGCCGGCTTCGCCGTGGACCGGGTGCGGGCGGCGATCGACGCGGATCCCCGGGTGGGCGGACGGCTCGCGCTGTGGGCGCGGCGGCTGATGGGCGAGGCCCTGTCGCAGTCCCAGCGCGTGGTCGCGGAGCGGGACGCGCTGTCCACGATGCTCGTGGGCGGGGTGGCCGACGGCTTCGACCTCGCCGAGGTCGGCAGGATGTTCTCCCGGATCACCGAGGCCCACACCAAGCGGATGGCCGCCCTGGGTCTGGCCGCCTGAGGCCGGACACGGCGGAGGGCCGGTCCTACCGGCCCCGGCCGTCCGGTCCCGCGCGGTGTGCCCGGCGGGGTGCCGCGTGGGATTCCTGGTGTCGCCCCGTGCGGCGTCGGGCTCGGCGGCGGCTCAGGCCGTCGCCGACCGGCGCCGGAGTCTTCCCGCCGGGCGCAGCAGCAGCGACAGGGACGCGGCGGAGACGACCGCCGCTCCGATCAGGCTCAGCAGGAAGCCGCCGGCGTCCAGCGCGCTGCGGGTGACGAAGGCGCCGAAAAGGGCTCCGGCGATACCGGTCGACAGCACCAGCGGGCGGGCCGGGAGGCGGTGCGGCAGCCGGACGGCGTAGGCCCATGCCAGGGCCAGGCCGAGAATCGCGGAGCTGAGCGCTTCCAGGAGCATGTCAGAGTCCTCCCACACGGCCGGCCTGCCCGAAACGGTCGTAGCCCGTCTTACCCCTGACCTGCGGAATGCAATCCTCCCCTGTGTGCGAGATGTGCTCCGTTCGTGAAGCGTGTTCACAGCGCGCGGTGCCCGCCGCACGCCCGCGTACGACGAAGGGCCCGGCGGCTCGTACGAGCCGCCGGGCCCTTCGTCGTGTCTGTTCGCAGCGTTCGCCTAGAGCGCGCCGAAGCCCACCTTGCGGGGTGCCGGCTCGCCGAGCTCGACGTAGGCGAGACGGTCGGCCGGGACCAGGACCTTGCGGCCGTGCTCGTCCACGAGAGTGAGCAGCTGCGACTTGCCGGCCAGCGCCTCGGCCACCGCGCGCTCGACCTCTTCGGCGCTCTGACCGCTCTCCAGAACGATCTCGCGCGGCGCGTGCTGCACGCCGATCTTGACCTCCACGGCTATGTCCCTCCGAACGGTCAGTGAAGTGCGCGGGCTCCCGCGCCGTACCTGCACACATTAGCCCGGTGAGGGGACCCGCACGCTCCCGGCGGGCACGCCAGGAGCGAACAGCGAACGGGAACAAACGTCCGTGCCGGTCCGGGCCCGTGCCGGTCCGGCCGGTGTGCCTCAGTGCTGCTGCTGTTCGCTGCCGTGCAGCGGGAAGCCCGCGATGCCCCGCCAGGCCAGCGAGGCCAGCAACTGCACCGCCTGGTCGCGCGGCACGCTGCGGTCGCTGTGCAGCCAGGAGCGGGCCACCACCTGGGCGAGTCCGCCGAGCCCGGAGGCGAGCAGCATCGACTCGGCGCGCGAGAGCCCGGTGTCCTCGGCGATCACGTCGCAGATCGCCTCGGCGCAGTCGTTGGTGACCTTGTCGACGCGCTCGCGCACGGCCGGCTCGTTGGTCAGGTCCGACTCGAAGACCAGCCGGAAGGCGCCGCCGTCGTCCTCGACGTACGCGAAGTACGCGTCCATCGTCGCCCGGACGCGCTGCTTGTTGTCCGTCGTCGACGCCAGGGCCGTGCGTACCGACTGGATCAGGGATTCGCAGTGCTGGTCCAGCAAGGCCAGGTAGAGGTCGAGCTTGCCCGGGAAGTGCTGGTAGAGCACGGGCTTGCTGACCCCGGCGCGCTCGGCGATGTCGTCCATCGCGGCCGCGTGGTAGCCCTGCGCCACGAAGACCTCCTGGGCCGCGCCCAGCAGTTGGTTCCGTCGGGCACGGCGCGGCAGGCGCGTGCCTCGCGGGCGTGCTGCCTCTGTCTGCTCGATGGCTGTCACGCCGCCTCCCAAGTTCGTCCACATGCGGTGTGCGCCGCGCCGCCATCGTACTTTTCGGTAACCGTGACGTGCGCGCCGCGAGCGCAGAATTTCACGGACCGGACGGCTACGAAAGCCGCACAGAAGTTTCGAACAAGTGCGGATCGGGCAAAAATCGGTCCCACTCCAGCTCAACGACGCCCCGGACCCCGTGTGCGAGGTCGTCGCACGTCAGCGGTAGTCGTCCTCGTCGAGAGTCACCAGCCGGGCCTGCTCCATGAGGTCCGCCTCGTTGGCCCGGTCCGGGTCCACGCCGGTGAGCGGGTCGTCCCGGTGCGGAGAGACGTCCGTGTGCTGCTCGGCGGCGTCGCCCTCGGCGGCCTCGACGTCGAACTCCTGGGCTTCCTCGATGTCCTCGTCCTCGAACGTCTCGGGGTCGGTCGGGTCAATGGCCATCACGGGCTCCCTTCCACGAAAGTCCCCTGGAGGAACCAGGGGCCACAAGCGGGTGCCCTCTGTACGAGCCTAGGAGACACGCCATCCGGACGCTATGCGATCTGCGTCCGAATCGTCACACACTGCGTATTCGCGCGGAATGTGCAGATACGGTGATCTCCTGCGTCTGTGACGGCGAACACATGAGCCACGGCGTGATCACCTCGTAACATTGCCCGCATGTCTTCGACCGAGCTGCCTTATGTGCCGGCCAGCAACGTGCTCCCGAAGGTGGCTCCCGTCAGGGTCGCGGACGGTGAGCGGCTGCGCTCGGTCGAGCTGCCGGGCATCACACTGAAGATCCGGTCGAGGCCCCCCGCGCGCGAGGGCCTGCCTCCCGCGCTCTACGTCCACGGCCTCGGCGGTTCGTCGCAGAACTGGTCGCTGCTGATGCAGCTGCTCGACGCGGACGTCGACTGCGAGGCGATCGACCTGCCCGGCTTCGGCGACTCCCCGCCACCGGACGACGGCGACTACTCGATCAACGGGCACGCGCGTGCGGTCGTCCGCTACCTCGACGCCGCCGGCCGCGGCCCGGTGCACCTCTTCGGAAACTCCCTCGGCGGCGCGGTCACGACCCGCGTCGCCGCCGTCCGGCCCGACCTCGTCCGGACGCTCACCCTCGTCTCGCCGGCACTGCCCGAGCTGCTCATCCAGCGCAGTGCCGTACCGACCGCCCTGCTGGGAGTGCCCGGGGTGGTCCCGCTGTTCAGCAGGCTCACCACGGGCTGGACGGCCGAGCAGCGCGTCCGGGGCGTGGTCACGCTCTGCTACGGCGACCCCGGGCAGGTCACCCCGGACGGATTCAGCAACGCCGTCCAGGAAATGGAGCGGCGCCTCCAACTGCCGTATTTCTGGGACGCGATGGCCCGCTCCGCACGCGGGATCGTCAACGCGTACACTCTGGGCGGCCAGCACGGACTGTGGCGGCAGGCCGAACGCGTCCTCGCCCCCACGCTCCTCGTCTACGGCGGCCGGGACCAGCTTGTGCGCCACCGCATGGCCCACAAGGCCGCGCGCAGCTTCCGGGACGCCCGCCTCCTGACGATCCCGGACGCCGGTCACGTGGCGATGATGGAGTACCCGAAGGCGGTGGCGACGGCGTTCCGCGACCTGCTCTCGGAGACGGAGCCCGGAGGCGCTGCCTCCGGGACGGCCACCGAGCGGGCCGACACGACGAGTACGGGAGACTGAGGGGCGACGTGGGACGCCACAGCCGCCGCGGCCCGGCACCGAAGGGTGAGGCCGCGGAAAAGGGAGCTCGCCGACGGACCCCCGGTCCGTCGGGAAGCCGTCAGGCACCGACCGGGGGAGCGGGCGCGGGACACGGCGTCCCGAGACGGGCCGCAGGCCCGGCCGCGCCGGGGACACCGCTGACCGCCGACGGCATGCCGACCGGCCAGGTGCCGCGACCCGCCGAAGGACCGGCGGGGTACGGGGTACCGCGTTTCGTGGACGGCACACCCGCGCACGGATTCCCGCGCTTGCCGGACGGGACGCCCGCGCGCGGCGTGCCGCGCTTGCCGGACGGTTCGGTGCCGGGCGGGGTGCCGCGGTTCGTGGAGGGGACACTCGCGCCCGGGGTGCCTCGGCTGCCGGACGGGACGCCCGCACGCGGGGTGCCTCGGCTGCCGGACGGGACGCCCGCACGCGGGGTGCCGCGGCTGCCGGACGGTTCGGTGCCTGGTGGGGTGCCGCGGTTCGTGGACGGGACACCCGCCCACGGTGTCCCGCGGCTGCCGGACGGGACCCCCGCCCATGGGTTCCCCCGGGTTGCGGACGGCACTCCCGCGCACGGCATCCCCCAGGTGCGCGGAGGCCACCCCGAGCAGCGTGAACGAGGCGGTGGCTGGGGCGAGTCGGGCGGCAGGCCGGGCGGCGGCCCCGAGGTCGCGCCCGGAGCGGGCATTCCCGGGCAGCGGCGGACGACGCGAGGCCCGCGGCAGGAGTACGTCGACGCGTTCGAGGAGAACGAGAACCTCTTCGCGCCCCGCGGGCAGACCTCCGCCGCGCTCGCCCCGGACCCGTACGCCTCCGTCACGAGCTGGGACGTCCGCCCCGCCCCCGACCTCGACGACGCACCGCCGACCGGAGAACCCGCTCCGGCCAGAAGCGGCAAGGGGCGCGCGTTCACCGGGATCGCGGCCGCCGCCGTGACCACCGTGCTGGCCGTGGTCGTCGCGGGCCAGGTGGCCGACGGGAGCGACGACGCCGAGGTGCAGTCGCGGGCCGCCGTCGACCAGGACCGGGACCAGGAGCAGGACCGGGACACCCGGGACTCCGCCTCGCGCGGCGACGGACGGCCGACGCGCTCCGCGTCGCCCGGCGCCGTACCGCTGACGTACGACCAGAAGATGGCCAAGACCTACCCGCTGAGCGCGAAGCTCGACGGCTCCGGGAAGTTCGACGCCGTCGCCGGGGTCGACAAGGCGCCCGGCAGGGGCCAGAAGTTCACCTACCGCGTGGACGTCGAGAAGGGCCTCGGCCTCGACGCCGAACTGTTCGCGGACGCCGTGCAGCAGACGCTCAACGACGACCGGAGCTGGGCCCACGACGGCGCCCGCACCTTCGAGCGGATCCACTCCGGCAGCCCCGACTTCGTGATCACGCTCGCCAGTCCCGGCACCACCGCCGACTGGTGCTCCAGATCCGGCCTGGACACCACGATCGACAACGTCTCGTGCGACTCCGCCTCCACGGAACGCGTGATGATCAACGCCTATCGCTGGGCGCAGGGCTCCGAGACGTACGGCGACAAGATCCACGCCTACCGCCAGATGCTGATCAACCACGAGATCGGCCACCGCCTCGGCTACTCCCATGTGACCTGCGACAAGGACGGCGACCTCGCTCCCGTCATGCAGCAGCAGACGAAGTTCCTGGAGCACGACGGGATCCGCTGCAAGGCCAACCCGTGGCCGTACCCGGGGAGTTGAGCCGACCGGACGCAGCGTGACCGCCCGTGCGCGGATGATCTCCTAGCGCGACGGAACGCGCTCCGTGCGGGAAAGTTACGACCGTTCACCCCTTTTGGTGGCGCGACGGACAACCGTCCGTCGCGCCACCGGCATGTCCGCTTACGTTCGTTCCGCTGCGAGCCGCCGAGCCTCGGCGGCTCCCATACGGGAGATCGGGGGTGCACTCGTGCGCATCGGACTGCTTACGGAGGGTGGCTATCCGTACCTGAGCGGTGATGCCGGACTGTGGTGCGACCGGCTCGTGCGCGGGCTCGCGCAGCACGAGTTCGACATCTACGCGCTCAGTCGCAGCGAGCAGCAGGAGGACGAGGGCTGGATCGCGCTGCCGCCGCAGGTCAGCCGCGTCCGGACGGCACCGCTGTGGACGGCCGAGGAGGACGGGGTGGTCTACGGCCGCCACGCCCGCCGCCGCTTCGCCGAGTGCTACGGCGACCTCGCCCGCACCCTGTGCGCCGGCGGCCCCGGGGAGTCCTCGACGGAGTCGTCGCCCGCTGAGGCGGACCGTTTCGGCAACGCCCTGTACGGACTGGCCGAACTCGCCCGCGAGGAGGGCGGCCTGGTCGGCGCGCTGCGCTCCGAAGCCGCCGTGAGCGCCCTCGAACGCGCCTGCCGCGCGCCGGGAGCCCCGCGCACGGCGCACGAGGCGCGCGTACCCGATCTGCTCGCCGTCGCCGCCCACCTGGAGCGCGTCCTGCGCCCCCTCTCGCTCGACTGGTACGAGCACGACGGGCTCGGTTCCGTCGACCTGTGCCACGCGGCGTCCGGCGGCGTGGCCGCCCTGCCGGGGCTGCTGGCCCGGCACTTCTTCGGCGTACCCCTGCTGCTCACCGAGTACGGGGTGCAACTGCGCTCGCACTACCTCGCCGCGGGCGCCGAGACCCCGCCCGCCGTACGGTCCCTGCTGGCCGCCTTCCACGGACGGCTCGCCGCCGAGATCTACCGGCGGTCCGACCGCATCACGCCCGGCAACGCCCACGCCCGCCGCTGGCAGGAACGCTGCGGCGCCGACCGTACGAAGCTGCGCACCGTGTACCCGGGCATGGACGCCGGGCCGTTCGCGGAGGTCGGCGAGTCGCCGGAGCGCACGGCGCCGGACACGCTGGTCTGGGTCGGCCGGGTGGAACCGACCAAGGACCTCGTCTCCCTGCTGCACGCCTTCGCCGAGATCCGGGAGACGCGCCGGGCCGAACAGGGCTCCCCGCGGACCCGGCTGCGGATCGTCGGTGCGCCCGCCGGCGCCGAGGGGGCGGCCTACCTCACCCACTGCCAAGTCCTGGCCGCCCAGTTGTTCCCCGACGAGGCGGCGGGCCCGCACGCCGTCGGCGACAACCCCGTCTCCTTCGAGGAGGTCGGCGGCCCCGACGCCCCGACCGTGGCCGACGCCCACGCCTCCGGCGCGGTGACCGTGCTGTCCAGCGTCGTCGAGGGGTTCCCGATCCCTCTCGTCGAGGCCATGCTCTGCGGCCGGGCCACGGTCTCCACCGACGTCGGCGCGGTGGTGGAGGTCGTCGGCGGTACGGGGCTGGTGGTGCCGCCGCGCAATCCGCACGCGCTGGCGGAGGCGTGCGTGGCGCTGCTGCGCGACCCGGAACGCCGTGAGCGCTTGGGCGCCGCCGCACGCGCCCGTGCCCTCGAACTGTTCACCGTGGAACAGAACGTCGCGGCATTTCACGGCATTTACCTGGAGATCGTCTCGCGCAGTCCGGTGCGCCGCGTCGTCCTCGACGAAACCGGCGACCCGCGGCCCTTCGGGGTGCCGGCCGAGGCCCGGGTCCCGGGCCGCTGGACCGACCCGGCGACACACCTCGCCGCACGCGGCGGCCCCGGCTGGGCCGCCGGCCCGCCGGTGCGCGCCACGCTCCCCTTGCCTGCCACGGAGGCCGTCCGATGAACGACGTGCACAGACGCGACGACGCGGAGGCGGCGGGGGGCGCGGGGGACACGGGGGGCTGGGAGGGCTCGGGGGAGGGTGTTGGTTTGGGGGGTGCGGGTGCGGGTGCGGGCTCGGGCTCGGGCTTGGGTTCGGGTGGTCTGGGGGGATTGGCGGGCGACGGAGGCTCGGGGTCGGGCTCGGGCCGTGGATCGGCGGACCTGGGTGATTCTGCGGGCGTCGGTGGCTCGGGGGAGGGCCGGGATTCGCGGGAGGGCCAGGGTTCGGTCGGTGTCGGTGACACCGCGGACCACCGTGACCTGCTGGACCTCGGTGCTCTGGCGGAAGTGGGCGCCCTCGCAGACGCCGGTGTTCCGGTGGGCGGCGGCGAGAAGGGCGGTCGATCCGCGGGGACGCGTGCCGGGCGTGACGGTGACTCCACGCGGGCGACCGCCGCGTCGAGCCGGCCGGACGCCCTCGGCGCTCCCATGGCCCGGCACGGTGCCGCGGATCCCGTGAAGGCCCTGCTCCACCGTCACCGCGAACTCTGCGAACGGGCCGTGGATCCCCTGGAGATCGCCGCCGGCCTGGAGGCGCACGGCGTCACCGACCGCACCGCCGCGCGCTTCCGCCACCGGGACGTCTTCTCCCTCGCGGAGGAGATGTACGCACGCGTACCGCGTGACGCCGACGCGTCCCGGCGCGCCGCGGCCCCGGCAGGCCCCCGTATGCGCGCGGACTGGATCGTGCGCACGCTGCTGCCCGGCACGCTCTGCGCCGCGGCTCTGGCCGGGGTGCACCTCACCCACGGCCGGGCGCGCCTGGCGCTGGCCGCCGCCGGCGTACTGGCCGTGGCGCTCGCCCAGCGGGCCGCCCTGTCACGCGGCCCGCTGGGGCGCGACGACGCCCGACCGGGCCCGCCCCCGGCCCGCGGCACCGGCGCCTGGGTCTGCTGGCTCCTCGCCTACTCCGTCCTCGGCGACGGACTGCTGCAAGCCGTCGCCTCCGGCGGCCCCGACGGCCCTCCCACCGGCACCGCGGACGGCCCCTGGCCCTTCACCGTCGTCCCGCTCCTCGCCCTCACCCTGGCCTGCGCCCCCGCCGCCTGGAGCGCCCATCTCTTCGCCGCGCGGTCACGCCGCAAACTGACCGCGAGCCGCGGCCTGGAGGAGTTCGCCGCCTCCGTACGCCCCCTGCTGCTCGGTACGTTCACCCTCTTCCTGGCCGCGCTGACCGCTCTCCTCGCACTCAGCTCGGCCGCCCTGGACGCCCCCGCCGCATACCCGCAGACCCTCGCCCTCGGCGCCCTGTTCTTCCTCGCCCGGCTCCTCACCGTCCACGGCTTCACCCACGCCCCCGCCGTGATCCTCACCGCGGCCGCCACGGTCGAGGCCACCGCCCTGGCCACGCTTCTCGCCGGACGCCTGCCCCACGGCGAGGCCCTTGCCGTCCCCGTCCGGACCCTCCTGGAGACCTGGGGCCCCGGCAGCATCCCGACTCTGGCCTGCGGAGCAGCGGCTCTCTCCCTGCTGCTGCACGCCGGCCGCAGTCTGACCCGCGCCTCGGCGCACGGACGAACGGACGGCCCATGACGACCACGACCCCGGCGGACACCCCCGCCGCGCCCGGCGCGGGCAGCGCCCCGCCGACGGCGCACGACAGACCCGCCGCACCCCTTGCCGCAGGCGCCCGGCCAGGACGTCGGAGGCAACCGCACCACCCCTTCGAAGGAGAACACCGCATGACTACCTCCCGACCCGCCGACCTGGCCACGGGAGCCGCCCGATGAGGGTTCTGCTGATCGGAGCCAACGGCTACCTGGGCCGCTTCGTCGCCGACCGCCTGCTCGCCGACCCGGCCGTCCAGCTCACCGCGCTCGGCCGCGGCGACGACGCCGACGTCCGCTTCGACCTCGCGTCCGGCAGCCCCGGCGCACTCACCCGCTTCCTTGACGCCGTCCACCCCGGCGTCGTGATCAACTGCGCGGGCTCCACCCGTGGCGGCGCACGTGAACTCACCCGCCACAACACCGTCGCCGTCGCCACCGTCTGCGAGGCACTGCGGCGCAGCGGCTGCGGCGCCCGCCTCGTCCAGATCGGCTGCGCCGCCGAGTACGGCCCCAGCCAGCCGGGCTCTTCCACGGCGGAGGACGCCGTACCGCGCCCCGGCGGCCCCTACGGCGTCAGCAAACTCGCCGCCACCGAACTGGTCCTCGGCTCCGGCCTGGACGCCGTGGTCCTGCGTGTGTTCTCCCCGGCGGGCCCCGGCACGCCCGCCGGATCGCCGCTCGGCCGCCTCGCCGAAGCCATGCGGCGCGCCATGCAGACCGGCGACGGCGAACTCAAGCTCGGCGGCCTCGGCGCCCAGCGCGACTTCGTCGACGTGCGCGACGTGGCCCGCGCCGTCCACGCCGCCTCGCTCTCCGCCGCGCAGGGCGTCATCAACATCGGCTCCGGCCGCGCGGTACGGCTGCGCGACGCCGCCGCTGTCCTGGCCCGCGTCGCCGGCTACGGCGGAGCCCTGCACGAACTCGACGGTCCGCCCGGTCCTCTCCGGCCCTCCATCGGCCACCCCAGGCCCGAACAACTCGGCCACCCGCGCCACGACGTCCTCGGTCACCGCGCCGACCCCGACCACACACCGCACGCCGCACCCATGGCGTACCCGTATCCGGACGGCTGCGGCAGCTGGCAGCAGGCCGACGTGCGCACCGCCCGTGACCGGCTCGGCTGGCGCCCCCGGATCAACCTCGAAGAATCCCTTGCGGACATCTGGATGGAGGCGGCATGCCGCATCTGACCAGGAGAAAAGCGTTAACGGCCGGCACGGTCCAACGCACCGGACTCGGTATCCCCGGATTCGCTCACCCCCTTCTCGCCCCCACTGAGTGGGGGGAACTCACCCGTCCCGGCGCGCCGTTGCACTGGGTCGTCCTCGACGTGGCCGACGGCCCCGGCGTCCGCCCCGACCCGCACTGCCTGGAGGCGGCCGGCCGGATCCGCAACGCGGGCGTCCGCGTCCTCGGCCGTATCGACACCCGCTACGGCGGGCGCGACTTCGACGAGGCACTGTCGGACGCGCGCCGGTTCCTCGACTGGTACCAGGTCGACGGCTTCCTGCTGGACCACTGCCCCGCCGACCGCGACGACCTGCCCGAGATCCGCCGCATCACCACCACCCTGCGCGCCCTCGGTGAAGGTGCCCACATCGTGTACGGCCACGGCACCCACCCGTACCCCGGCTATGCCGAGAACGCCGACCAGCTGGTCACGTTCTCCGGCCCGTGGAGCGACTACCGCTGGTCGCAGGCGGCGGAGTGGACCGCCGACTATCCACCCGAGCGCTTCTGCCACTTCGTGCACGGCATACCCCTCGGCCATCTCGACGAGGCGCTGCGTGTCGCGCGCTGGCAGGGCGCCGCCACGATCTACTTCACGGACCGCACGCACCGCACGGACCGGGGCGGCCGCACGGACCCGTGGGAGAGCATGCCCGGCTACTGGGACGAAATCGTCTCGCGGATCGGAACAGGTGTCTCGGAATGAAAAAGGCCGTGGCAGTGTTAGCGGGAGAACACTAGAAGTGATTGACCGACCAACGGAGTCCCCGTGTCGCTGCCACCCCTGGTCGAGCCGGCTTCCGAGCTCACCGTAGACGAGGTTCGCAGGTACTCCCGCCACCTGATCATCCCGGACGTCGGGATGGACGGGCAGAAGCGGCTGAAGAACGCCAAGGTGCTCTGTGTGGGCGCCGGCGGCCTGGGCTCGCCGGCCCTGATGTACCTCGCCGCGGCGGGCGTCGGCACCCTCGGCATCGTGGAGTTCGACGAGGTCGACGAGTCGAACCTGCAACGCCAGATCATCCACAGCCAGGCCGACATCGGCCGCTCCAAGGCGGAGTCCGCACGCGACAGCGTGCTCGGCATCAACCCGTACGTGAACGTGGTCCTTCACGAGGAGCGGCTCGAGGCCGACAACGTGATGGACATCTTCAGCCAGTACGACCTGATCGTCGACGGCACGGACAACTTCGCGACCCGCTACCTGGTCAACGACGCGTGCGTGCTGCTGAACAAGCCGTACGTGTGGGGTTCGATCTACCGCTTCGACGGCCAGGCCTCCGTGTTCTGGTCCGAGCACGGCCCCTGCTACCGCTGCCTCTACCCGGAGCCCCCGCCTCCCGGCATGGTCCCCTCCTGCGCCGAGGGCGGCGTGCTGGGCGTGCTGTGCGCGTCCATCGGCTCCATCCAGGTCACCGAGGCCATCAAGGTCCTCACCGGCACGGGTGAGCCGCTGGTCGGCCGACTGATGATCTACGACGCCCTGGAGATGCAGTACCGCCAGGTCAAGGTCCGCAAGGACCCGAACTGCGCGGTCTGCGGCGAGAACCCGACCGTCACCGAGCTCATCGACTACGAGGCCTTCTGCGGCGTCGTCTCCGAGGAGGCCCAGGCGGCGGCCGCGGACTCGACGATCACTCCCAAGCAGCTCAAGGAGTGGATCGACGACGGCGAGAACATCGAGATCATCGATGTCCGGGAGATCAACGAGTACGAGATCGTCTCCATCCCGGGCGCCCGGCTGATCCCGAAGAACGAGTTCCTGATGGGCACGGCCCTGGAGAACCTTCCGCAGGACAAGAAGATCGTCTTGCACTGCAAGACGGGCGTCCGCAGTGCGGAGGTCCTTGCGGTCCTGAAGTCCGCCGGTTTCTCGGATGCCGTCCACGTCGGCGGCGGAGTCATCGGCTGGGTCAACCAGATCGAGCCGGACAAGCCGGTCTACTGATCTTCCTTCCCGTCGGCCGGCCGCCGACGGGCGAGGCGAAACCCACGCCTCCGGCTAGTTCGGGTGAGGGCTTCGCACACCTTCTGCGTGTGCGGAGCCCTCGTCCGCGTCATGAGCAGACCTTGCCGTCCTTCGGCACCGTGCCCTTCAGCACGTACGCGTTCACCGTGGAGTCGACGCAGTCGCTGCCGCTTCCGTAAGCGCCGTGTCCGTCGCCCTTCCAGGTGAGTACGACACCCACTCCCTTGCCCAGCTCGTCCGCCATCCTGCGGGCGCCCTCGTAGGGAGTCGCGGGGTCGCCGGTGTTGCCGACGACGAGGATCGGCGCCGCCCCCGGCGCGCTGACCTCAGGGCTGTCGAACTGGCCCGGCACCGGCCAGTCGTGGCACCAGCCCGCCGTGTCCCAGCCGAGGAAGGCCCCGAACACCGGGGATATCTCCTCGAATTCCGCCAGCCGCCCCTTCGCCTCGTCGGCCGTGGGCCGCTGCTTGTCGTCCAGGCACGATATGACCCGCTGTGAGTGGGTCGTGGTGTTGTACCGGCCGGAGGCGTCCCGCTCGTTGTAGCCGTCGGCGAGCGCGAGGAGCGCGGTGCCGTCGCCGTCCTCGGCGGCGGCCAGGGCACTGGTCAGGGTGGGCCAGCCGGACTTGCTGTACAGCGGCAGGACTATGCCGGTGAGCGCGAGTGCCTGGGTGAGCTTGCGGTCGGTGGACGTCGGCAGCGGCTCGGCGTCGATGCGGGCCAGCAGGTCGGCGATCTTTTGCGAGCCCTGCCGCGGATCCTGGCCCGTCGACTCCAGATAGTCGTCGAGCGCGCGCTGGAAGCCCAGGGTCTGGTTCCTCGCGTGGCCGACGGCGTCGGCGCTGGGGTCGACGACCGCGTCCAGCACCAGACGTCCGACGTTCTCCGGGAACAGGTGGGCGTAGACGCCGCCGAGTTCGGTGCCGTACGAGATGCCGAAGTAGTGCAGCCTGTCGTCGCCGAGGACGAGCCGCATCAGATCCATGTCGCGGGCGGTGTCCGCGGTGGACACGTGCGCCATCAGCTTTCCGGCGGACTCCTCGCAGCCCTTGCCGAAGTCGGCGGCGTCCTTCAGGTACGCCTCTTCCTCGGCCGGGGTGTCCGGGGTGGAGTCCACGGCTTCGGCGGCTTCGATCCGGCGGTCGTCGCGGCAGCGGATGCCCTCGCTGGCGCCCACTCCGCGCGGATCCCAGCTCACGAGGTCGTACCGCTCGTGGAGCAACGAGACGGTGGAGGCGTAGGCCGGGAGTGTGGAGACACCGGACTGGCCGGGGCCTCCGAAGTTGAACAGCAGCGAGCCTATGCGGTCGTCGCCGCGGGCCCCGGCGCGGATCAGCGCCAGATCGATCGTGGCGCCCTCGGGTTTCGACCAGTCCAGTGGCACCTTGAGCGTCGCGCACCGGTAGTCGTCGCCCGGTGCGGGGGCGTCGTCGCGGGCTTTGCAGTCGCCCCAGTCGGGTCGCTGCTCGGTGAGGGACGAGGGCAGCGCGGACGTGGATCCGTCCGACGAATCGGACGGCGTACCGCCCCCGCCCTTCCCGTCGCCGCCGTCCGACGAACCGCCGCTGCAACCCGCCGTCAAGAGCGCGCCGGCGACGGCCAGTGCCGTCCACCGTACGAACCGTGCCATGGACACATCCCCCCTCCGGGGCCGCCGCACCTCGATCGCGAACGGCTGTCCCGCCATGGTAGGCCGACCGAACAGAAGCCGTCGCAGCCTGTGGATAACCGTTTGACCTGCGACTTTTCAGTTTTGAGATCACCAGTTCCTGCGCTTTTCGGTTTCTGCGGACTCACGGCTCGGCACTCCGGCCGAGGGTTCCGGCTCAGGATTCCGGCCCCGGACTCCGGCTCAGGACTCGGAGCAGACGGTTCCGGCTTTGGGCACCCTTCCGTCCAGCAGGTAGCCGTCCACGGCGTCCTGGACGCACTTGTTCTTGCTGTCGTACGCGCCGTGTCCCTGGCCCCGGTAGGTCAGCTCCACGCCGACGCCCGGGCCCAGCGCCTCGACCATCTTGCGCGCGCCCTCGTAGGGCGTTGCCGGGTCGCCCGTGTTGCCCACGACGAGGATCGGCGCCGCGCCGGACGCGCTGACGTCCGGATGCTCGGCGGCGCCGGGCACGGCCCAGTCGGTGCAGCTGAGCATGCCCCAGGCCAGGTAGTCGCCGAACAGCGGAGAGGCGGCGCGGAACTCGGGCACCTTCTGCTGCACGTACTGGCTGGTGTACCGCGGTTTGTCGTCGGCGCAGTTGATGGACACGTTGGCCGGGACGAGGTTGCTGTACTCGCCGTTCTGGCTGCGTCCGTTCATGGAGTCCGACAGCAGCAGCAGGATCTGGCCGTCGCCGTCGTAGGCCTGCTCCAGGCCCTCGGTGAGGTACTCCCAGAAGTCCTGTGAGTACAGCGACTGCGCGATGCCGCTGGTCGCCGCCGTCTGTGTCAGTTCGCGGGGGAAGATGCCCGGGATCGGATCCCGGTCCAGGTCCGCGAGCAGCTTGGCGATGCGGTTCTTGACGTCCTGGGCGGTCTCCCCGATGGGGCAGTCCTCCACCTGGGACACGCAGTTCTCGGCGAAGTTGTCGAGCGCGAGCTGGAAGCCTTTGGCCTGTCCGAGCGAGCCCTGTTCGGGGTCCTGGGTCGGGTCGACCACCGCGTCGAAGACGGCACGGCCCACCTTCTTCGGGAACAGGTGGGCGTAGACGCCGCCGAGTTCGGTGCCGTACGAGATGCCGAAGTAGTGCAGCTTGTCGTCGCCGAGGACCTGGCGCATCAGGTCCATGTCGCGGGCCGCCTCGGTGGTACGCACGTGCGGCAGCATCTTCTTGGAGTTCTTCTCGCAGGCGTTGTTGAACTCCATGACGTTCTCGACGAGCTCGGCACGCTCGGGAGCGGTGTCAGGGGTTGCGTCCTGCTGGAAGTAGGCGTCGAGCTGCTGGTCGTTCTCGCAGCGGACTCCGGCGCTGCGGCCGACTCCGCGCGGGTCGAAGCTGACCACGTCGTAGCGGGTGCGCAGCTTCGCGTAGTCCGCGCCGAACGCGGGCAGGGTGGTGACACCCGAGCCCCCGGGCCCGCCGAAGTTGAAGATCAGCGAGCCGATCCGCTGGTTCGCCGGGCCGCTCGCCTGCGCCCTGATCAGTTCGAGGTCGATGGTGGCGCCCCCGGGGTTGTCCCAGTCGAGCGGGGCCTTCATGGTGGCGCACTGCCAGTCGTCGCCGTCCGGCAGCGGTGACGGCGCGTCGCCGCCGCCCTGGGCCGGAGAGGGCGCCGGACAGTCCCGCCACACCAGCTTCTGTCGGGTCAGATCCTCGTTCCCGGGGCGGTCGTCGCCGCATCCGGCCAGCACGCTGGAGAGCAGCACGGCGGTGGCTGCGAGGGCTGCGGCGCTCAGGCGGGAGGGCTTCGGCATGTCTCCATCCTGCGGCCGCATCGGGCCGGGCGCTCGGGGCGCGGGCCGTACGAGGGACGCGTGCGTGCGGGTGTCTTTTCACGAGGACGCGCGCGAGGGTGCCCGCCGTGCGGCGCACCGTGTCTTACAGTGCGCCCTTGCGACTGAGATGGTTGAAGGCGAGCCAGCCCGGCAGCACCGGCAGCCACAGGGTCAACAGGCGGAACAGCAGCACCGCTGGGGCGGCGACCTCGCTCGGCAGGCCGACGGCGATCAGACCGACGGTCAGGGTGGCTTCGACGGCGCCCACACCGCCCGGCGTCGGGGCGGCGGAGCCGAGCGCGTTGCCGGCGAGGAAGACCACGGCGACGCTTGCGATGCTGAGCGAGGTCGTCTCGTCGCCGAACGCGCGGATCGAGGCGTCCAGACACATCACGAAGCAGGCGGTCAGCAGCAGCATGCCGCCGATGCCGGTGATCAGTTTCTGCGGCCGCTGGAGGACGTCCAGCATGCGCGGCACGACACCGGCGAAAAGCGACCGCACACGCGTGACGACGAATTTCCGCAGGAACGGGACCGAGGTCGCGACGAGCACCAGCACCGCCACCGTCAGCAGACCCGCGATGACCGTCCGGGACGGCGACAGGGACGGTGTCTTCTCGGTACCGGTCAGATAGCCGAAGGCGAGCAGCATCAGGATGTGGCAGCCCAGCCCGAACAGCTGCGAGGCGCCGACGCTGGCCACGGCCAGCCCGGGTCGGACGCCCGACCGCTGGAGGAAGCGCGTGTTGAGCGCCACGCCGCCCACCGCGGCCGGCGCCACGATCTTCACGAACGACCCGGCGACCTGGGCCGCCACGGTCCGCGGGAACGGCACCCGCTCCGGCACGAACCCCAGCAGGCTCATCGCGGCGGCGATGTAACTCAGCGCCGAGAACAGCGCGGCAGCGATCACCCAGCCCCACTCGGCGTTGGCGATCAGCGGCCCGAACTCGATGTGCGTGAGCTGGGTCAGCAGGAAGTACGCGCCGATGGCGCCGGCGATGAAGCTGATCAGGGTGCGCGGCCGGATCCGTTCCAGCCGGGCCGGCTCGACCGGTGCCTGCGGCCTGATCCGCAGCACCTGGTGCCGGATCTGCGTGAGGAGATCGTCTTCACGAGCCTCCTCGACCGCTTCGTCGATGGCCCGTTTCTCGGCTCTTGCCTGCGCGCGCTCGGACTTCTTGCCGGCCTTCTCCAGCGTCACCCCGGTGACGTCGTGCCCAGCCGCTTCGGCACGGGCCTGCTTGGCCTGCCGTGAGGCCTCCAGCACCGCCTCCCGCTCACGGTCGGCGCGCTCGCGGGCCAGTCGCCGTAGCGTCGCGCGCGTGGAGCGGGTCAGCGCGATCGGCTGGAGCATGGGCAGGCAGTCGGCGACGGCGTCCGGGCCGAGCACCGCGACCGCCGAGGAGACCGCCCGCTCGGCACCCACGCGCAGGGCGAGCGTCGTCATCAACTGCGCGACGTCCATGCGCAGCAACAGGTCACCGGCCGCGATCTCACCGCCGCGCAGATCGGTGAGGACCACCCTGCCGGAACGATCCACCAGGACGGCGTCACCCGCGAGCCTGCGGTGCGCGATGCGCCGCGACTGCAACGCGCGCACCTGGTGCCACGTGCTGTGCAGCAGCTCGTCGGAGATCTCTTCGGGCGCCAGCGAGTCGAGGGTCTGGCCGCCGGTGTGCTCGTAGACGAGCATCACGGCGTCGGGGCCGAGCTCCGAGGTGGCGATCAGCTTCGGCGCGTTGGCGCCCGCCGCGATGGCCGCGTACGCCAGCAGCGCCTCCTGCTCCAGCGCCTGCCGCAGCGACTGGAGACTGCTGCGGGTGGCGAAGCCGCGCAGCGTCAGATTGCGCCATACCCGGTAGAAGAAGCCCTGCGCCTGCTGTTCCCGGTCGACGACCGTGACGTCCAGGGGTGGCCCGTCCTCCAGGGTGACGAAGTAGCGCCGTCCGCGGTCGCCGTCGGCCGCGTCGGTGATGTCCTCGCGGGACGCGCTGACCGGGCGGAAGCCGACCGTCCGCAGACCTGCCATCAGAGTCCGCCCGGTGGGCCGGACGTTGGGCGAGCCGACCGCGTACAGGGTGCCGTAGGCGACGGACCAGCCGATCAGCACCGTCAGGATGATCGAGAACGGTGTCGTGTACCCGGTGACGAGCATCGAGAACGCGTCGAGGAGCAGCACGATCCACAGCACCGCCCGCCAGCGCGGTCTGCGGGACATGCCGACGGCCGTCATGTACGCGATGACGGGCGCCAGATAGCCGTGCACCGGGTCGGTGAGGGCGTTGATGTCGCCCGGGGAGGGCTGGGTGAGCGCGTCCTGGATCGAGTCGGGGGCGGCTCTCGCCACCCACAGGTCGGTCGCGAGGGTCACCCCGTGCGCGAGGACGGCCGCGAGCACGCCGTCGGCGATGCGCAGCCCGTCCCGCTTGATCAGCCGTTCGATCGCGAACGCGACCGGGACCAGGAGGATGGCGATACTGGACGCCAGCCCCGCGATCTTGATGAGGAGGTCGGGTGCCTGACCGGTGCCCTTGTTGATGTCCTGTTCGAGACCCGACGTGGTGCCGTGCGCGAAGGCGGCGATGGCGATGAGGACGACGACGCCGAGCACGCCGACCAGCAGTCGCATGAGATCCGAGGGGCGGTGCACGCGCGCGGGCAGCAGCGGTTCGTCGCCCTCGACCTCGTCGGAGTGGGTGTCGCCGGGGTCGGTGTCGAGGGCTTTGCCCTTCCGGGGCGGTGCGGTGGGCTCGGGGCTTTCGCTGTTGCCGCGGGGTGGGGTGGTGGCCTCCGGGCCTGCGCCCTTGCCGTGGGACGGGGTGGTGTCAGGGGCGCTGCCCTTCTCGGGCGGTGGCGGTGCGGTGGTCTCTGGGCTTTCGCCGGCGTCGTCGCCAGGCGTTCGCGCTACCTCGGGGCCTTCGCCGTCGCCGGGCGTTCGGGCGGCCTCGGGGCTTTCGCCGTCGCCGGGCGCTCCGGCGGCCTCCGGGCTTTCACCCTTGCCGGGCGTTCGCTGGGCTTCCGGGCTTTCGCTCCGGCCGCCGGGCGGTGCGGGGTCGTCGGAGTTTTCGCCTTTGCCGGGCGGCGCGGTGGTCTCGGGGTCCTGGCCTGTGCCGGGCGTTCGGGCGGCGGCGTCGGGATTGTCGCCCTTCCCGGGCGGTGGGGCGGCGTTCGTCACCGGCTTCTCGTCCGTGTCGGCGGTGTCCGGGCAGGCTGACGCATCAGAGGTGCTCTCCGCGCCCTCGGCGTGCACACCCTGCTGCTTCATCGTCTCTTCTTGATCTCGTATCACCAGTCACCGCCCGCACGATGGTTGCATGCCCCACCGACACACGGGGGCATCAGGGTGCAAATGCGGGGGCGCACAGTCTGCCCGAAGAGCCCCGCCAGGGCGAGGGCTACGGACAGTGGCGGGCATGTCACGTTGTCGGTGGCGTGCGGCAGGATGGGACGAATGAGCGAGGAGAGCCTTCCCGGGGACGCCCGCGCGGAGTACGCCGACGCCCTGCCGGAGTACGCCGAGCGCGTCCTCGACGTCGCAGAACGGATCCCGGCCGGCCGTGTCATGACGTACGGCGACGTCGCCGAGTGGCTGGAGGAGGGCGGGCCCCGTCAGGTCGGCCGGGTGATGGCCCTCTACGGGGGAGCCGTTCCGTGGTGGCGTGTGGTCCGCGCGGACGGCGCCCTGCTGCCGGGTCACGAACTGGAGGCGCTCGCTCAGTACCGCACGGAGGGCACACCGCTCAAGGCCGCCGCCAGGGCCGCGGAGGGCCATCTGCCGCGCATCGACATGAGACGGGCGCGGTGGGACGGCGGCGAACGCGCGGAGGTTCACACCTGACAGCTTCCGCCATCGGACGCGTCCGCGGGTGACGCGTGATCCGTACGGGGGAAACTGACGACGTCCGTGGCATGACGTACGTTCGTGAGCCGAGGGACACGAGGGTCGCATGAGGCGGGAGGGAAGAAGCGGAAGCCCTGCTTCCGGCCCTTTCGTCGGCGTAGCGTCGCCCGCACGTGCCCCCCTCACCTCGCGGTCACCGCCCTCCACAGAGGACGGCCGGCCCACCCGTCACCCGACCACGACCGACCGATGACGGCGCCTCGCGCCGGCAGTGAGAGATCGCGCACCCACCAGGACCGGCGAACCACGTGAGCTCCTCTTTCTCCACTCAGCGCCTGTCGCACCCCCAGGTGCGACAGGGGAGCCGTGGCGTTTACCGACTGGTGCGAACCCCGCCGCCCCGCATGGATCCCCCTCGTCTGGACGCACCACAGCGGGCCGTGGTTGACCACGAGGCGGGACCGCTGCTCGTCCTGGCGGGTCCGGGCACGGGCAAGACCACCACGCTCGTGGAGTCCGTCGCGGCCCGCATCGCGCGCGGAGCGGACCCCGAACGGATCCTGGTGCTGACCTTCAGCCGCAAGGCCGCCGTCGAACTGCGCGACCGCATGGCCCTGCGCACGGGAGTGGCGAACGCGCCCCGCGCGACCACCTTCCACTCGTTCTGCTACGCCCTGGTCCGCGCCCAACAGGACAGCGACCTGTTCGTCGAACCGCTGCGGCTGCTGTCCGGACCGGAACAGGACGTGACCGTGCGCGAGCTGCTCGCCGGCCAGCCCGATCTGGAACGGCTCGGCCTCGCGCACGTGCGCTGGCCGGACGAGCTGCGCGCCTGCCTGACCACCCGGGGCTTCGCCGACGAGGTCCGCGCGGTGCTGGCCCGGAGCCGGGAGCTGGGCCTGGACCCCGACGCTCTGGACGCCTTCGCGCGGCGCATCGGCCGCCCCGACTGGCGGGCCGCCGCCGCCTTCCTCGCCGAGTACCTCGACGTCCTCGATCTCCAGGGCGTGCTCGACTACTCCGAACTGGTCCACCGCGCCGTGCTCCTCGCCCGCCGCCCCGAGGTCGCCCGGCGGCTCACCGAGCAGTACGACGCCGTGTTCGTCGACGAGTACCAGGACACCGATCCCGCCCAGGTGCGTCTGCTGCACGCTCTGGCCGGCCAGGGACGCACCCTTGTCGCGTTCGGCGACCCCGACCAGTCGATCTACGCCTTCCGGGGCGCGGACGTGAACGGCATCCTCGACTTCCCGCGCGCCTTCACGCGCGCGGACGGCCGCCCCGCACCCGTCGAGGTGCTGCGGACCTCCCGCCGCTCCGCCGCCGCCGTGCTGTCCGCGACCAGGCTGCTGACCCAGCGCATGCCGCTCACCCGCCTGCCCGCCGAGAAAGTCCGCGCCCACCGTGAGCTGGCCCCAGTACGGGACGGGGGCCGCGTCGAGGTCCAGACGTACCCGACGCCCGGCACCGAGCTGGACAACATCGCCGACATCCTCCGCAGGGCGCACCTGGAGGACGGCATCCCTTGGGGCGAGATGGCGGTCCTGGTGCGTGCCGGATCCCGCAGCATCCCGACGGTCCGCCGCGCCCTCACCTCTGCCGGTGTGCCCCTCGACATCGACGGCGACGACGTGCCGCTGCGTCACGAGCCCGCCGTGGCTCCACTGCTCACGGCCCTTCGAGCCGTGGCGATGGCCGAGTCCGACCGGGCCGGCGGACACGCGCGTACTCGCGTGCGCGGGGAGCGGGACGACGTGGTGGGGGAGACGGGCTCCGGAGGAGATGCGGAGACCGGGGAGTCCGGGCAGCGGTTGGAATCTGCCGAGCACGCCGAGCACGCCGAGCACGCCGAGCACACCGAGCATGCCGAGGTCCGGGAGCCCGAAGGGCATGTCGAGCTCCGGGAGTCTGGGCAGCCCGGTGAGTCCGCGGAGCTCGGGGAGCCCGAGCCTGAGCGGCACCTGGAGTCCGAGGGGTACGACGAGCCCGAGGAGCCCGAGGAGCCCGGAGACCCCGAGGGCAACGTCCCCTGGCTCAGCACCGAGACCGCGCTCACCCTGCTCGCCTCCCCCCTCGCGGGCATGGACGCCGCCGATCTGCGCCGCCTCGGCCGCGCCCTGCGCGAGGAGGAACGCGCCGCCGGCAACCCCTTGCCGCCGCCGTCGGACGAGCTGCTGGCACGAGCGCTCGCCGAACCCGAGCGTCTGGTGGCGCACGACCCGGCCTACGCGCGCGGAGCCCAGCGCCTCGGCGCGCTGCTGCGCACCGCCCGGGAGCGCCTCGCGGGCGGCGGTACGGCCGAGGAGGCGCTGTGGGACCTGTGGCAAGGCACGCCCTGGCCCGCACGCCTGGAGCGCGCCGCCCGGCGTGGCGGCGCCGCCGGACGCAACGCGGACCGTGACCTGGACGCGGTGTGCGCGCTGTTCGCCACCGCAGCCCGCGCCGAGGAACGCTCCGGCGGCCGGGGCGCCCTGAACTTCCTGGAGGAGCTGGAGGCGGAGGACATCGCCGCCGACACCCTCACCCGTCGCGCGGTACGCCCCGACGCCGTGCGCCTGATGACCGCGCACCGCGCGAAGGGACTGGAGTGGCGTCTGGTCGTCGTCGCGGGAGTCCAGGAGGGCCTGTGGCCGGACCTGCGCCGCCGCGGCTCCCTGCTGGAGGCCGACCGCATCGGACGCGACGGACTGGCCGAACCCCTCACACCGGGCGCCCTGCTCGCCGAGGAACGCCGGCTGTTCTACGTCGCCGCCACACGCGCGCGTGAACGGCTCGTCGTCACCGCGGTGAAGGCACCCGCGGACGACGGCGACCAGCCCTCCCGGTTCCTGACCGAACTCGGAGTCGAACCCAAGGACGTCACCGGCCGCCCGCGCCGCCCGCTGTCCGTGGCCGCGCTCGTCGCCGAGCTGCGGGCCACGACCGTGGACCCGCGCGTGTCCGACGCGCTCAGGGAGGCCGCCGCCCGCCGGCTGGCCCGGCTTGCCGCGCTCGCGGACGACGACGGCCGCCCCCTGGTGCCCTCGGCCCACCCCTACCGCTGGTGGGGCATGTTCGAGCCGACCGAGTCCAAGGTGCCGCTGCGCGACCGGGACCAGCCCGTCGTGCTGTCCGGAAGCGCCTTGGACCAGCTCGCCAACACGTGCTCCCTCCAGTGGTTCCTCGGCCGAGAGGTGAAGGCCGACGCGCCCGCCACCGTCGCGCAGGGCTTCGGCAACGTGGTGCACGTCCTCGCCGACGAGGTCGCCTCCGGGCGCACCCCGGCGGACCTCGACGTCCTCATGGAACGCCTCGACTCGGTGTGGGACGCGCTCGCCTTCGACGCGCCGTGGAAATCCGCGCAGGAGAAGCAGCACGCGCGCGTGGCGCTGGAACGCTTCCTGAAGTGGCACGTCATGGAACGCACCGGGCGTACCGCGGTGGCCAGCGAGCACGACTTCGACGTCACCCTCGAAGCGGGCGACTACGAGGTGCGCATCCGCGGCTCGATGGACCGCGTCGAGGCGGACGGCGACGGCCGCGCCTATGTCGTCGACTTCAAGACCGGCAAACAGGCGCCGAGCGCGGCGGAGGTGGCCCGCCATCCCCAGCTCGCCGTCTACCAGCTGGCCGTGCGCGAGGGCGCCGTGGACGAGGCGTTCGACGGGGAGCGCCCCGAACCGGGCGGCGCCGAACTGGTCCAGCTGCGTCAGGGCGCCGCCCGACGCGACGGCGGCGAGACCCTGCCCAAGGTGCAGGCCCAGGAGCCCCTGGAAGGGGAGTGGGTCGGTGACCTGCTGGCCACGGCCGCGGGCAAGGTGCTCGACGAACGGTTCACACCGACGACCGGCCAGCACTGCACGCACTGCGCCTTCCGCGCGTCGTGCAGCGCCCGCCCCGAGGGACGCCACGTGGTGGAGTGACGCGGGGGCGACGCACGGGGGCTACGCGGAGCAAGGCCCGAAGCGGGGGCAGGGTGGGAAGAGGGGGCGGCGTGCGGACCGCGCCGTACGAGTGCGTGACGTACCGCACGTACCGCATCACATGCGTTGACCTGCGTCTCTCCTGACCAGGGGAGCGATCCGGCATCCGCTGTCAGTGGCCGCGGCTAGCCTTTTCGACATGCCCGCCCGTATCACCGATCCCGAGCAGCTCAAGGAGCTCCTCGGGATCCCGTTCACCCCGGAGCAGACGGCCTGCATCATCGCGCCGCCCGCCCCGCAGGTGATCGTGGCCGGAGCCGGTTCCGGCAAGACGACGGTGATGGCGGCACGCGTGCTGTGGCTGGTCGGCACCGGCCAGGTCGCCCCCGAGCAGATCCTCGGACTGACCTTCACCAACAAGGCCGCCGGGGAACTCGCCGAACGCGTCCGCAAGGCCCTGGTCAAGGCGGGCATCACCGACCCGGACGTCATCGACCCCGACAACCCGCCCGGCGAACCGGTGATCTCCACGTACCACGCCTTCGCGGGCCGCCTCCTGGCCGACCACGGCCTGCGCATCGGCCTCGAACCGACCTCCCGTCTCCTCGCCGACGCCACCCGCTACCAGCTGGCCGCGCGCGTGCTGCGCGAAGCCCCCGGCCCCTACGCGGCGCTGACCCGCTCCTTCCCGGACCTCGTCAGCGACCTGCTCACCCTCGACTCCGAACTCGCCGAACACCTCGTCCGCCCCGAGGACCTGCGCGCCTGGGACGCCGACCTGCTGCGCGCGGTGGCGGACGTCAAGCTCACCAACGCCGACCTGCGCAAGGTGCCCGAGGCGGCCGCCGCCCGCCGCGACCTCGCCGAACTCGTCCTGCGCTACCGGACCGCGAAACGCGAGCGCGACCTGCTCGACTTCGGCGACCAGATCGCCCTCGCCGCCCGCCTCGCCCAGCTCCCCGACGTCGGCCGCATCCTGCGCGACGAGTTCCGCGTGGTCCTCCTCGACGAGTACCAGGACACCTCCGTCGCCCAGCGCGTCCTCCTCGCGGGCCTGTTCGGCGGCTGCACCGGCCACGCCGTGACCGCCGTCGGCGACCCCTGCCAGGCCATCTACGGCTGGCGCGGCGCCTCCGTGGCCAACCTCGACGACTTCCCTGACCACTTCGCCCACGCCCACGGCCGCCCCGCCACCCGCCAGGCACTCAGCGAGAACCGCCGCAGCGGCGGCTACCTCCTGAACCTCGCCAACGGCCTCGCCGAGCCGCTGCGCGCCATGCACGCGGGCGTCGAGGCACTCCGCCCGGCCCCGGGCGCCGAACGTGACGGCCTGGTCCGCTGCGCCCTGCTGCGCACCCACGCCGAGGAGATCGACTGGATCGCCGACTCCATCGCCCACCTCGTCCGCACCGGCAAGGAGCCCGGCGAGATCGCCGTCCTGTGCCGCACGGCCACCGACTTCGCCGAGATCCAGGGCGCCCTCGTCGCCCGCGACATCCCCGTCGAGGTCGTCGGCCTGTCCGGCCTGCTGCACCTGCCCGAGGTGGCCGACCTGGTCGCCGTCTGCGAGGTGCTCCAGGACCCGGGCGCCAACGCCTCCCTGGTCCGGCTGCTCACCGGCCCCCGCTGGCGCATCGGCGCACGCGACCTCGCCCTGCTGGGGCGGCGCGCCCGGCTCCTCGTGTCCCACGCGCGCGTGGACGCGGACGACGACCCGGACCGCAGGCTCGCGGAAGCCGTCGAAGGCGTCGACCCGGCCGAGGTCATCTCGCTCGCAGACGCCCTCGACACCTTCCTGGAGACACCGCTGGAGGGCGGCGGGCAGGACGACGGGCTGCCCTTCTCGCCCGACGCGCGCGTGCGGTTCGCCCGCCTGGCCGCCGAACTGCGCGACCTGCGGCGCTCCCTGTCCGACCCGCTCATGGACGTACTGCACCGCGTCCTCGCGGTCACCGGCCTGGAGGTCGAACTGTCGGCGTCGCCGCACGCCCTGGCCGCCCGCCGCCGCGAAACCCTCGCCAACTTCCTGGACGTCGCCGCGTCCTTCGCAGCCCACGAGAGCGAGGCGAGCCTCCTCGCCTTCCTCGGCTTCCTGCGCACCGCCGCGCAGTACGAAAAGGGCCTCGACAACGCCCTCCCGGGTGGCGAGAACACGGTCAAAGTGCTCACCGCGCACAAGTCGAAGGGCCTGGAGTGGGACGTCGTCGCAGTCCCCGGCCTGGTCACCGGCACCTTCCCCAGCGGCCAGGGCCGCGAGAAGTGGACCGCCCAGGCCAAGGTGCTGCCCCACGAGCTGCGCGGCGACGCCGACACGCTGCCCGACCTCGAGACCTGGGACGCACGCGGCATGAAGGCCTTCCACGAGGCCATGAAGGACCACCAGCACACCGAGGAGCTCCGCCTCGGCTACGTCACCTTCACCCGCCCCCGCTCCCTGCTCCTCGGCTCCGGCCACTGGTGGGGCCCCACCCAGAAGAGACCGCGCGGGCCCTCCGACTTCCTGATGGCCCTGTACGACCACTGCACCGCCGGCCACGGCGAGATCGAGGCCTGGGCGGACGAGCCGGCCGAGGACGAGGAGAACCCGGCCCTGCACCGGGCCGCCGTCGAGCAGCGCTGGCCGCTGCCCCTGGACGACACCGCGCTGGCCCGACGCCGCGCGGCCGCCGCGACCGTCCTGGCCCACCTGGACGATCTCGCCTCCGACGAGGCCGGCCACCGCACCGCCGTTCACGACCCCGACATCCACGACGACCCCGACTGGCCCCCGCCACCGGACGACGAGGACCCCGCCTACGAGGACCCCGCCTACGAAGACACGACCGTCCACGAGGACACGAACCCGTACGACGACGAGGACCCGTACGGCGACGGCCCGTACAAGGACGCGGGCCGGTACGAGGGCGAGATCCTCCACGGAGAGGCTCCCGAGGGCGACCCGGCCGACTGGGACTCATGGGATTCCTGGGACGCACACCGCCCGAAGGACGCGCACGGTCCGGCCGGCGTGCACCGCCCCACGGCCGCACATCACCCCACAGACGCACATCACCCCACAGACGCGCACCGCCCGACGAGCGCACGCCACCCCGGGGACGCACACACGCCTGCGGACGCGCACCCCCCGGTGGACGCTCCGCGACCGACCGTCCCGCACCAGATGTCGGCCCCGGACCGTTCCGACGCGTCATGGGCCGCCCGCCCGCACCCCCAGGAACCAGGGTCGACCTCGCTGACGCCAGAGGAAGCCCGCGCCGTCGCCTCCTGGGACCGCGACCTCGACGCCCTCACCGGGGAGCTCCTGCGCGCCCGCGAGTCCGTCACCGAGGTGCCGCTGCCGGCCTCGCTCACCGCGACCCAGCTGCTGCGCCTGGCCGCCGACCCGGACGGATTCGCGCAGGAGCTGGCCCGCCCCATGCCCCGGCCCCCGCAGCCCGCCGCCCGCCGCGGCACCCGGTTCCACGCATGGATCGAGGCACGCTTCGAAGAGCTGACCCTGCCCATGCTGGAGCCGCAGGACCTGCCCGGCAGTGACGCCGACGTAGCCGACGAACACGATCTGGACGCCCTCAAGGAGGCCTTCGAACGCACCGAGTACGCCCACCGAACGCCCTACCGCGTCGAGACGCCTTTCCAGCTCGCGATAGCCGGACGCGTCGTACGGGGTCGTATCGACGCCGTGTACCGGGACGCGAGCGGCGACGGCGGCGGAACGACGTACGAGATCGTCGACTGGAAGACCAGCCGCACCCGCGCCGCCGACCCCCTCCAGCTGGCCGTGTACCGGCTCGCCTGGGCCGAGCAGCGGGGCGTACCCCTGGAATCGGTGACCGCCACCTTCGTGTACGTACGCACCGGCGAGGTGGTCCGGCCCCGTGGCCTGCCGGACCGCGCCGCGCTCGAGCGCCTGCTGCTGGAGGAGCCGCCCGGTGACGAACCGCACGATCTGGGTGTCACCGCGGGCCGATAGGCTCGTGACCATGAGCCAGACCCCGGACAGCGCCGTCCGCACGTACATCGACGAGCACCGTGCCGCCTTCCTCGACGACCTCGCCGAGTGGCTGCGCATCCCGTCGGTGTCCGCGCAGCCCCAGCACGCGCCCGACGTGCGGCGCAGCGCCGACTGGCTCGCCGGCAAGCTCAAGGAGACCGGCTTCCCGACCACCGAGGTCTGGCAGACGCCGGGCGCCCCCGCCGTGTACGCCGAGTGGCCCTCCGACGACCCGACGGCGCCCACGATCCTCGTCTACGGCCACCACGACGTACAGCCCGCGGCCCGCGAGGACGGCTGGGACAGCGACCCGTTCGAACCCGCCGTCCGGGAAAACCGCCTGTACGCGCGCGGGGCCGCCGACGACAAGGGCCAGGTGTTCTTCCACACCCTCGGTGTCCGCGCCCACCTCGCCGCCACCGGCCGCACCACCCCGGCCGTCACCCTGAAGCTGCTCATCGAGGGCGAGGAGGAGTCCGGCTCGCCGTACTTCCGCGCCCTCGTCGAGGAGCACGCCGACCGGCTCGGCGCCGACGCGGTGATCGTCTCCGACACCGGCATGTGGTCCGAGGACACCCCCACCGTGTGCACCGGGATGCGCGGCCTCGCCGAGTGCGAGATCCGCCTGCACGGCCCCGACCAGGACATCCACTCAGGCTCCTTCGGCGGTGCCGTGCCCAACCCGGCGACCGCCGCCGCCCGCCTCGTCGCCGCCCTGCACGACGACCACGCGCGCGTGACGATCCCCGGCTTCTACGACGGCGTCGTCGACCTCACCGACCGCGAGCGCGCCCTGTTCGCCGAGCTGCCCTTCGACGAACAGCGGTGGCTGCGCACCGCCAAGTCGCACGCCACCCACGGCGAGACCGGCTACACCACCCTGGAACGCATCTGGGCCCGCCCCACCGCCGAGGTCAACGGCATCGGCGGCGGCTACCAGGGCGCCGGCACCAAGACGATCATCCCCTCGACGGCCATGGTGAAGCTGTCGTTCCGCCTGGTCGCCGGCCAGGATCCCGACCACATCGAGCGGGCCGTCCGCACCTGGGCCGCCGACCACACCCCCGACGGCATCCGGCACGAGATCACCTTCTCCGCCGCCACCCGCCCCTGCCTGACGCCACTGGACCACCCGGCACTCCAGTCCGTCGTCCGCGCCATGAGCCGCGCCTTCGGAAAACCCGTCCTCCACACGCGTGAGGGCGGCTCCGGACCCGCCGCCGACCTCCAGGACGTCCTCGGCGCCCCCATCCTCTTCCTGGGCATCTCCGTCCCCTCCGACGGCTGGCACGCCCCGAACGAGAAAGTAGAACTCGATCTGCTCCTCAAAGGCGCCGAAACCGCCGCCCACCTGTGGGGCGACCTCGCCGAGCACTGGCGCCATGCACCCTGACCGCTGCGACCTGAGCACTGTCCCGTCCGGGGCACACTGGAAGGACCGCCCGCACCACGCAGCCGCGGCGGACCCGGTCGCCTCCTGCCGTACGTCCGCTCAACCGCCGCCGAATCAACCGTTCCACCGGGGGAGTTGGAAGCACCCGTGACCACCTGGACCGACCACACCGCCGACCGACCCGTCTCGCTCACCGCTCCCAGCGGCATCGACCGTGCCGCGCACCACCGGCTCGACGAGGCCTGGCTCGCTGCGGCATGGAGCCACCCCACCACCCGCTGCTTCGTGGTCTCCGGCGGCCAGGTCCTCATCGACGAAACCGCCGACGGACGCACCGAGCTCGTCATGAGCCCGTCCTTCGAAGCCCCCCTCACCGAGGCCCACCGCTACTTCCTGGGCACCGACGAGGACGGTGTGAGCTACTTCGCCCTCCAGAAGGACGCACTGCCCGGACGCATGGACCAGTCCGCCCGCCCGGCCGGGCTGCGTGAGGCCGGCCTGCTGCTCTCTCCCCGCGACGCGGGCCTCATGGTGCACGCCGTCGGCCTGGAGAACTGGCAGCGCACCCACCGCTTCTGCTCCCGCTGCGGAGAACGCACCGTCATCGCCGCGGCCGGCCACATCCGCCGCTGCCCCGCCTGCGGCGCCGAGCACTACCCCCGCACCGACCCCGCCGTGATCATGGCCGTCACGGACGAGAAGGACCGCATCCTGCTCGGCCGCCAGGTCCACTGGCCCGAAGGCCGCTTCTCCACACTCGCCGGCTTCGTCGAGCCCGGCGAGTCCGTCGAGCAGTCGGTACGCCGCGAGGTCCACGAGGAAGCGGGCATCACCGTCGGCCAGGTCGAGTACGTCGCCAGCCAGCCCTGGCCCTTCCCCTCCAGCCTGATGCTCGGCTTCATGGCCCGCGCCACCACCACCGAGATCAACGTCGACGGCGACGAGATCCACGAGGCCCGCTGGTTCTCCCGCGACGAACTGACCGCCGCCTTCGACTCCGGCGAGGTACTGCCGCCCTACGGCATCTCCATCGCGGCCCGCCTCATCGAGCTCTGGTACGGAAAGCCCCTGCCGACCCGCACGACCTTCTGACCACGTTCAGGTCGTCCTGCGACGACCGTCCGACCACGTTCTGACCACACGACGAAGGGGTGGCCGCCCCTCCCGGGACGGCCACCCCTTCGAGTACGCCGACTAGGCGCCGATCTTCTGCTTGACCTGCGCCAGCGACGGGTTGGTCAGCGTCGACCCGTCCGGGAACAGCACGGTCGGCACCGTCTGGTTGCCGCCGTTCGCCTTCTCCACGAACACCGCGGACTCCGGGTCCTGCTCGATGTTGATCTCCGTGTACGCAATGCCCTCGCGGTCCATCTGGCTCTTCAGCCGACGGCAGTATCCGCACCACGTGGTGCTGTACATCGTCACAGTGCCCGGCATGTCTGGCTCGCTCCTCAACGGGTCGGGGACGGTTGGTCGCAGAGTGGGAACGCACTCGAACGGCCCACCATTCCCGCCGGGGGTATACGAACGCCGGGCCCCGACCGCCGGGCCCGCACCGCCCCGACACGGCCCACGGACCACCCCGGACCCGTCGCGCCTCCCGGACCCCTCGCGCCACCAGGGCCCGCCCGCACCGCCAGGACGTACCCCACGCGATCCATCCGGACACGCCTCCCACGCGATCCATCCGGACACGCCTCCCACGCGCACCCCCGGCCACGCCCCCCATCGCAACGACCGGAACGTGATTCCTGCCGCATCGCCAGGACGTGACCCCTGCCGCATCGACCGGACGTGACCCCCGCCGCACAAAGCCGTGCCCCCGCCGTACTGAGACGTGACGCCTGCCGCATTAATACGACTAAACGGGTGCGCCTGTGGACAACCGGCTCACCCGTCTCCGGCGACCTGGCAGCATGGCCGTGTGACAGCAGCAACGCACTCCACCCTCTTCCCGCAGGGCCCCGGCGACGCACAGCACGTGGCAGCGCCGAGTGACGCCGACGCGGTGCTCGCAGGGCTCGACCCGGAACAGCGCGAGGTCGCCACCGCGCTGCACGGACCGGTGTGCGTACTCGCAGGCGCCGGTACCGGCAAGACCCGAGCCATCACCCACCGGATCGCCTACGGCGTCAGAGCCGGCATCCTGCAGCCCTCCACCGTGCTCGCCGTCACCTTCACCAACCGCGCCGCCGGCGAAATGCGCGGCCGCCTCCGTCACCTCGGCGCCAACGGCGTCCAAGCCCGCACCTTCCACTCGGCCGCCCTGCGCCAGCTCCAATACTTCTGGCCGAAAGCAGTCGGCGGAGGCATGCCCCGGCTCGTCGACCGCAAGATCCAACTCGTCGCCGACGCCGCGGCCGCCTGCCGCATCCGCCTCGACCGGGGTGAGCTGCGAGACGTCACCGCCGAGATCGAATGGTCCAAGGTCACCCAGACCATCCCCGCCGAGTACGCACTCGCAGCCGCGAAGGCCGGCCGCGAAGCCCCCCGCGACCCGGCCGAGATCGCCCAGCTCTACACCACCTACGAAGACCTCAAACGGGACCGCGCCGTCATCGACTTCGAAGACGTCCTGCTGCTGACCGTCGCGATCCTCCAGGACCGCCACGACATCGCCGACCAGGTCCGCGCCCAGTACCAGCACTTCGTCGTCGACGAATACCAGGACGTCAGCCCCCTGCAGCAACGCCTGCTCGAACTCTGGCTCGGCGACCGCGACAACCTCTGCGTCGTCGGCGACGCCAGCCAGACGATCTACTCGTTCACGGGAGCAACCCCCGACCACCTGCTCGACTTCCGCACCCGCCACCCCGGCGCCACCGTCGTCAAGCTCGTCCGTGACTACCGCTCCACACCCCAGGTCGTCCACCTCGCCAACGGACTGCTCACCCAGGCCCGCGGCCGCGCCGCCGACCACCGGCTCGAACTGATCTCCCAACGGCCCCCCGGCCCCGAGCCCGTCTACACCGAGCACACCGACGAACCCGCCGAGGCGGAAAGCGCCGCCCACCGCATCCGCGAACTCCTCGACAGCGGCGTCCCCGCCAGCGAGATCGCCATCCTGTTCCGCACGAACGCCCAGTCCGAGACCTACGAACAGGCCCTCGCCGACGCCGGGATCCCCTACCAGCTGCGCGGCGCCGAACGGTTCTTCGACCGCCCCGAGGTGCGCAAGGCCGGCCTCGCCCTGCGCGGCGCGGCCCGATTCGGCGGCAACGACGCCCTGCTGGACGAAACCGTCGATCTCCCCTCCCAGGTCAGGGCCGTGCTGTCCGGCGAAGGCTGGACGACCACACCCCCCGCCGGATCCGGCGCCGTGCGGGAACGCTGGGAATCCCTCGCCGCACTCGTGAACCTCGCCCACGACTTCGCCACCGCACGACCCGACGCCACCCTCGGCGACCTCGTCGCCGAACTCGACGAACGGGCCAACGCCCAGCACGCCCCTACCGTGCAGGGCGTCACCCTCGCCTCCCTGCACTCGGCCAAGGGCCTCGAATGGGACGTCGTCTTCCTCGTGGGCGTAGCCGAAGGCATGATGCCGATCACCTACGCGAAGACCGACCCGCAGATCGAGGAGGAACGCCGCCTCCTCTATGTCGGCGTCACCCGCGCCCGCTCACACCTCCACGTCTCCTGGTCCCTCGCCCGCTCACCCGGCGGCCGCCCGAACCGCCGGCCCAGCCGCTTCCTCGACGGACTGCGCCCCGGATCGGCCACCACCTCGAACCGCTCGGGCACCGGCGCCACCGGAGGCATCGAACGCGGGCACGTGCACATCGCCACCGGCGTCCCCGTACCGCGACGGACCCAGCGCACGCCCGCCAGGTGCAGGATCTGCGGGCGCACCCTCACCGACGCCGGCGAGCTGAAGCTGATGCGCTGCGAGGACTGCCCCACCGACATGGACGAAGGGCTCTACGAACGTCTGCGGCAGTGGCGCGAGGTCCAGGCGCGGCGCAGCGGCCAGCCTGCCTTCTGCGTCTTCACCGACAAGACCCTGATCGCCATCGCCGAAGCCGCCCCCGACGACGAGGGCGAACTGGCGCGTATCCCAGGGGTCGGAGTACGCAAGTTCAAGCGCTACGGCACCGATGTCCTGGCCATCTGCGCAGGCCACGAACCGGAGGCAGAAGAAGACGAGGACTGATCCGAACTCGTCGAAAAAATAGTTTGCGCATGCCCCAGCAATCCCCATAGGTTCTAACGCACGGGAGCAGCGGCCTTCTCGGAGGCCCTGATTCCGTGATGTACTTGCATATCCGTCGGACTGGCTCACCCCAGTCCCCCTAGACGCCGAGAGGAGGCGAGTCCAGTGATCAGCATCAAGAAGAGCTCCACCAGCATCGTCAAAATGACCGATCGCTCGGTCGCCTCCGTGTGCATGCTCGGCGCCACCAACCCGGGCACCGGTCTGTCCGGCATTCGTGCCGCCGTCCGTCCGGCGTCCTCCCTGTCCCTCGCGGGCCTTCCCGTCCGCGAGCGTGACGAGCGACCGATTCAGGCACTGGAAGCGGCAGTAGTGGCACAGGCCAAGGCCTATGCCTTTACGGCGACCGGTGCCGGTAACCGGAAGCAGACGACGCAGCACCACCAGATGTGGGCCTTCCGTGGGCCAGAACCCTGGAGTGATCCAGCCTGATCGGCGATCAGGCCGGCGCCTTCAGGGCCGCGGAACCCCATCCGGGATCCGCGGCCCTTCTGTTTGTCCCGAACGGGACGACGGAGCGAAGGGGCCTCGGGACAAGAAAAGAACCCGGTACCAGCCGCCAACCGGTCCAACAGGACCGGCACGACCAGACGAGGAAAACGACACCGTGCAACTCGAAGCGCACGCCCCGTCCGTACCGCCTTCCGAGACGATCCCCCCGCCCGGCCTCACGGAGGACTCCACCTTGACTCCGCTCACCGCGCTCACCGCGCTCGACGACGCCATCGAGAACCTCGGCGTACCCGTCCCCTGCCGCTCCTACGACCCGGAGGTCTTCTTCGCCGAGTCGCCGGCGGACGTCGAGTACGCCAAGTCCCTCTGCCGCACCTGCCCGCTGATGGATGCCTGCCTCGCCGGCGCCAAGGAGCGGCGTGAGCCCTGGGGCGTCTGGGGTGGCGAGCTGTTCGTCCAGGGTGTCGTCGTCGCCCGGAAGCGGCCCCGTGGTCGCCCGCGCAAGAACCCGGTCACGGCATGAACACCGCAGGAACGATCGACCGTCCCCTCACGCACGACCCCCAGAAGCAGGCCCCGATGAAGCCGTCCACCAACGAGCCCACCGGCTCAGCAACCTCAGACTTCACCACCACCGGCGCGAACGACTCGCGTCAGAACAGGACCCGCGAGATGCAACTCATCCCAGAAGCCCTGGCTCGTGCGCATATGCACGACCGGCTGCACCAGGCGCAGAGCGAGCGCCGGGCCATGAGCCTGGTGGCCGCCCGCCGGATGCAGCGCCGCGCGGAGCGCGCCTCGCGGCGCGCGCGCCGCGCGCTCGCCATGGCGGTCATGCAGTAACCCGCACCATCTGAAGCGGTAGCCTCCCGCCCCGAAGAGGCAGAAGATCCCCGCGGGGGCCGGTCCGTACGAGCGGACCGGCCCCCGCGGTGCGTTGTGCCGGGAGATCCATCGGCGACGGCGATATCGTCACCGGGTGACGAGCCTCCCCGGAGACAGTGACAAGGACGGCTCCGCCCCGGAGTCCGGCCCCATCGTCTGCGCCCGCTGCGGTGCCCGGACCCACGGCCCGCAGCCCACCTGGACCTGCTCCGTGGAGCACGGCACTCACCGCTACTTCTGCGACAACTGCTCGCGGGAGCACCTCAGGGCCATCGAGGGGCGGTTGGACTCGGCTTGGTGGTAGGCGGGCTTTCCGGGTTCCGGGTTCCGGGGGCCCTCCCCCCTCCCCCTCCCCACCCTCCCACCCCACCCCTCGACCTTCCCGAAAACGGCAGCCCGGCTCCCCAAAGCACCCGCCTCGAAGCGCCCGCCCCGAAGCGCCCGCCCCAGAACGCCCCCAACCGCCCCCCTCACGCCTCTGCCGCGGTCTCCTCGTCCAGCCCGTCCTCGTCCAGCTCGTCCTCGTCCAGCTCGTCCTCGGGCAGCTCGTCCTCGGGCAGGAATCCCGGCAGCCATTCCTCCAGTTCGTCTCGGAGCCGTACTGTCGAGCCGAGTTGGCACAGCACGCCGATGGTGCTGAGGGTCACCCGGTGTATCAGGAGGTAGGACGGCGGCAGGTTGAGCTGTTTGCCGAGCTGGTAGGCGGGGGAGCGGGGGTCGCCGACGCGGGTTGCCTGGCTGCGCATCCAGCCGCGGGTGAACGTGTATTCGTCGACTCGGGCGGGTTCGATGATCGGCAGGAGGTAGTCGAGGACGGCGTCGGGGTCCAGGTCGATGGATTCCTTGACGAAGCCTTCCTCGCGGAGCAGGTCGTAGACGGCTTGGGCTTCGCCGTCGAGGGTCATGCGCAGGGAGTCGCCGATGGGGGTGGGCAGGCCGCCGGGGAGGCGGTCGACGGTGCCGAAGTCCAGGACGCCGAGGCTCCAGTCCTCGTCCGAGTCGGGGTCGCCCGGTAGCAGGCGGAAGTTGCCCGGGTGCGGGTCGGCGTGCAGGAGGCCGGTGCGGGCGGGGCCGGAGAAGAGGAAGCGGGCGAGGAGCTGGCCGGCCCGGTCGCGTTGTTCCTGGGTGCCGTCCGTGATGATCTCGGAGAGCGGGGTGCCGTCGATCCACTCGGTGACGAGGATCTGGTCGCACTGGTGGACGACGGCGGGCACCAGGAAGTCCGGGTCGCCGGCGAACTCGTCGGCGTGGATCTGCTGGGCCTGTGCTTCCAGGCCGTAGTCCAGTTCCTCCGAGACGCGGTCCTTGAGTTCCGTGATCAGCGGTTTGATGTCCATGCCGGGGATCAGCGGACCCAACAGTCGGGCGAATCGGCTCAATTGGTTCAGGTCGGACAGCAGGGCCTCGCCTGCTCCCGGGTACTGCACCTTGACCGCGACCTCGCGCCCGTCGTGCCACACGGCGCGGTGCACCTGGCCGATCGAGGCGGCCGCGGACGGCTTGTCCTCGAATTCGAGGAACAGCTCCCGCCAGTCGTCACCGAGCTGCTCGTCGAGCACGGCGTGGACGGCGCGGGTCGGCATCGGGGGTGCCGCGTCCTGGAGCTTGGTCAGCGCGGCGCGGTAGGGGCCGGCGATCTCCTCGGGCAGGGCGGACTCGAACACGGACAGGGCCTGTCCGAACTTCATCGCGCCGCCCTTGAGCTCGCCGAGCACCTTGAACAGCTGCTCCGCCGTCCGCTGCTGCAACTCGCGGCCGACGATCTCCGCGGACTCGCCGACGATCCGCTTGCCCAGGCCCCAGGTGGCCCGGCCGGCGAAGCCGAGCGGGAGCGTGGCGAGCTTGGCGGTGCGGGTGACCGCCTTGCGGGGAAGATCAGACATGCGCCCTCCAGGTCCCAGCCGGCCGTGCCGCGCCCGCCGTACGGCGTGGCTCCGCTGATGGCCGTTCCACCGCCATTGTCTCGTGTGCCTGCGCTTCTTCCGAGGTGCCTTCCCCTCGGGTTTTCTCCGAAGCGCCGCACGGGCATGCCGGGTGTGCCCGGACGGGGCGGGCGTGCCAGCGGAGGGTGGGGAGGGAGACCTCCCAGCGGACGCCGGCCGCGGAGGCCGACCGATTGTCGAGGTAGGTGAGCGCGTGCCCGGCCGCCAGTCCGGCGACGGTGGTGGCGAGGGCCAGGTCGCAGGGCCGGACGTCGGGCTGCCTGCCCGAGCGCCACTGCGCGACCAGACGGGGCCAGGCCGGGTCCTCGTCGGTGCGGGTCTCGTGCAGGCAGCGGGCGCAGCCGGTCTCGCCGGGCAGGACGAGGGGGCCGACCATGCCGGTACCCTCGACGACTCCGGCGTACAGGTGGGGTGTGCCGGAGGTGATCAGCGGGTGCGCGGTGTCCGGGGCGGGGGCGTGCACGGCGACGTCGTCGCGTGGGGCGAGGATCACCAAGGAGAATCCGGGTTCGGGAGTCTCGGTGTGTGACCGGGGGTCGCGGCGGGGCGGGCGGCCGGGGGCGGCCCGACGTGCGTGACGTCGGGCGGCTTCGTCGCGGCGCTCGCCGACGCACTCCGCGGGCAGTCCACCGGGTGTGACGTCCCAGGGTTCGACGCGGCCGCAGTCGCGCACGTCGACCTCGCCGATCCCGGCCGCCGACAGCAGCGACGCCAGGACGGCGCCCACCCGGCCGGCTCCGCGGACCTGGACGCGCAGGGAGCGCCGTGCGGCCAGCCGGCCCATGGCTTCGCCGGGTGCGGAGGTGGTCAGGGACAGCGAGGCGAGATCGGGGCGCAGCCGGTCGAGCGTGTCCTTCTTCTCGCGCAGTGCGTCGGCGGGCGGGCCGCCGCCCTTGGCGTCGTCGAGGAGTCCGGACCGGGCCAGTCGGTCCACGAGCGCGTCGACATGACCGTCCGGCAGGTCCATGTGCCGTCCCTGTTCGCGCAGGAGCGGCAGGCCGCGTGTGCCGTTGAGCAGGTCGAGGAAGTGTCCTGTGGCCGGGTCCATCGGCCCCAGTGCCATGGCGTGCGCCGGTGTCATGCCGAACTGCACGGTGTTGAGGTCGCGCCAGCCGCGCCGCAGCGCCGGTTTCACCATTGGATGCATGTCAGGCCCCCGTATGGATGCATGTCAGGCCCCCGTAGCCTGTGAAAGGTCCCTGGGCTTCGAGTGCCAGCATGCCCGGCGCGGGTGGACGGGGGTGGGAGTTGTCCACAGAGGGTGAGCGTTTGTCGTACAAATCAGACGCTCGGTGGGGGATCGGAACGGAACCGCCCCGGGGTCGGGACTTCACCCGTGTGCAGCGGGTAACGTCGGGGCGTGCCCGCCGACCCACTGCATCGTGCCGGAAAGCCACAGCGCAGCACGACGAGTCCGCCGCCGAGCGGCTCGGGGGCGAGCGCGATCGAGGTGCGCCGGAGTACCCGTCGACGCAGGACGGTCTCCGCGTACCGCGAGGGCGATCGCACCGTCGTGCTCATCCCGGCCCGGATGTCCGAGGCCGAGGAGCAGCGCTGGGTGACCGTCATGCTCGACAAACTCGCCGCCCAGGAGAGCAAGCGGATGTTCGGCGACGCCGAACTGGCCGCGCGTGCGGAGCAGCTGTCCGCGCAGTACTTCGACGGTCGCGCCCGGCCGGCCACGGTGCGCTGGGTCACCAACCAGAACACCCGCTGGGGCTCTTGCACGCCGTCGGAGGGCAGCATCCGCCTGTCGCACCGGCTGCAGGGCATGCCCGAGTACGTCGTCGACTACGTCCTGCTGCACGAGTTGGCGCATCTGCTGGTGCCGGGACACGGGCCCCGCTTCTGGCGGTTGCTGGAGGCGTACCCGCGTACGGAGCGGGCGCGTGGCTACCTGGAGGGCGTGGTGGCGGCCGGCCGGTTGCCGCATCCGCCCGGCGCCCGCGGTGAGTGATCCGGCCGGTCACCGCGGTGCCGCGGCTGCCGCGGCGTGGTTCTGTACCGGGTCTGTACCGACTCCTTCCGGTGTCCGAGTTTGCCGTTAGCCTGGCGCGACGCACTTGTATTCGGGATGGGGGACGGTCGTTACGCATGGCCAGGGAATTCCAGCGCGGCCACAAGGCCAAGATCAGTGACCTCACCGCGGGCACGGATCTGTACGTAGGTGTGCAGATCTCCGGCCCCGGACTGACCTTCGACATCAGCTGCTTCGGTCTGGACGCCGACGAACGGCTGTCGGACGACCGCTACTTCGTCTTCTTCAACCAGCAGAAGTCTCCGGAGGAGGCCGTTCAGCTGCTGGGTGCGCAGGCGGGCGACACGGAGTCCTTCCGGGTCACGCTCGACCGGATCCCGCAGCAGATCCACAAGCTGTCCTTCACGGCGACGGTCGACGGCGCCGGACAGATGTCGCAGATCACCACCGGTTACATCCGGATCGTCGCGGGTGGCGAGGAGGTGGCCCGGTACGCGTTCAACGGCTCGGAGTTCTCCACCGAGCGCGCCGTGATGCTGGGCGACTTCTACCTGAAGGACGTGTGGCGGTTCGCCGCCGTCGGGCAGGGCTTCGACGGCGGACTGGACGCCCTGCTGAAGAACTTCGGCGGTGAGGTCCAGGAGGAGGAGGCGCCGGCCGCGCCCCAGCCGCAGAGCGGCGGGGCTCCCGGTTTCGCGCCGCCCGCGCAGGCGGCCGCGCCGCCCGCTTTCGGCGTCCCGGCCGCCCCGGCGGCACCCGCGCCGCAGCCCGCCCCTGCCCCGCAGCCCGCGGCGCAGGGCTTCGCGCCCCCCGCGGGGGCCACCCCGCCCCCGCCTCCGGCACCCGCACCCCCGGTCCACACCGCGCCGACGGTCGTGGCGCCCATGACGCCGCCCGGCCCGTCCGTGTCCCCGCCCGCCCCGGCGCCCGCACCGCCCTACGGCCAGCCCGGCCCGCAGCAGCCGCCGTACGGTCAGCCGCCGTACGGCCAGGGCGCGCCCGGCCAGACCGCACCGCTGCCGCCCGGCTATGCCCAGCCGCAGGCCCCGACGGCCCCCGCGCCGCCCCCGGGCCACGGGCAGCCCACGCCCCCGCCCGGCTACGGGCAGCCCACCCCGCCGCCGGGCTTCGGACAGCAGCCGCCGGGGCAGGTCCCCGGTCAGCAGACCGCTCCGTACGGCGTCCCGCAGGGCGCCGGGCAGGCACCCGGTGTGGCCGCGGCGCTCCAGAAGTTCCGGGAGACGCCGACCGGGCAGCGCTGGACGCAGCAGAACCGGAAGCTGGTCCGTGTCGACCTCGGCATCGGTGGCCAGCCCGTGCTCGCCCGGCAGGGCAGCATGGTGCTCTACCAGGGCAAGGTCGACTTCAGCTACAAGGGCGCCGGATTCGCCGGCCGGATCGTCGGCAACGCGACCGGCCAGGAGATGCAGCTGATGCGTTGCACCGGTCAGGGACAGGTGTTCCTCGCCGAGAACTCCACGATGCTGCATCCCATCGAGCTCCAGGGCGACGGCATCTGCGTCTCCGCCGAGAACGTCCTCGCCTTCGACGAGAGCCTCCAGTACGAGATCCGCCGCATCGAGGGTCACGGCATCCCCGGCGGCGCGCTGTTCACGATGCAGTTCACCGGCACCGGCACGATCGTCGTCAAGACGCACGGCACGCCCGTGGTGCTGCCGGTCACGCCGACGACGTTCGCCGACTGCAACGCCGTGGTCGCGTGGTCGGCCGCCTCCCAGGTGGTCGTCTCCAGCCAGGTGCGGATGCGGCGCAACGCCTACCCCGGTGACACCGGGGAGAGCGTCAACCTCCAGTTCCGCGGCGCGCCCGGCAACTTCATCGTCGTCCAGCCGTACGAGATCTGAGGGAGAGCCCGTCATGAACCAGCCGCTCGCGGGCCACGCCCCCGCACCCGTCACCGCCCGCATGGACAACCACGGCAACCACATGCTGAAGGTCGCCATGCAGACCGGGAACGACCTCCTCGCGCGCGTGGGGTCGATGGTCGCCTACGAGGGCTTCATCCAGTACGAGCCCAACCCGCCGGCCGTCCGGCAGGTCGCCCGCGACTGGGCGACCGGCGAGGGCGCGCCCCTGATGAAGTGCTCCGGCGACGGACTTCTCTACCTCGCCGACTACGGCGCCAACGTCGTCGTGATCAACCTCAACGGCGACGGCATCTCCGTCAACGCCACCAACCTGCTCGCCTTCGACGCGCATCTGACGTGGGGTGTCGAGCGGGTCAAGGGGCTGGCGAAGTTCGCCGGGCAGGGCCTGTGGAACACCAGGATCTCCGGGCAGGGCTGGGTCGCGCTGACCTCCCGGGGCAAGCCGATCGTCGTCGACTGCGGCGGCGGCGAGGACGAGACCTACGTCGACCCGGACGCGCTCGTCGCCTGGTCCCCGAACCTCAAGGTGAAGGGCAAGCGCAGCTTCAAGGCGCAGTCACTGATCGGCCGGGGCAGCGGCGAGGCGTTCCAGATGGCCTTCTCCGGCCAGGGCATCGTCGTCGTCCAGCCCAGCGAGGACAGCACCGACCGTCTCCGGGTCCGGGGCTGAGGGGGAGTACCACACCATGCAGAGTCCACTTTTCGCCCACAACGACCAGCAGACCCAGGAACGCTGGAGCCTGCAGAACAAGCAGATGCTGCGCGTCACCCTGGAGGGCCACGACGACATCCTGGCCCGCAAGGGCACCATGGTCGCCTACCAGGGGCTCGTCGAGTTCGACGCCGAGTTCCAGAGCCGCAGCGCCGCACGCTCGCGTGCGCACACCGGCGAGGGCCTGGACCTGATGCGCTGCCACGGGCAGGGCACCGTCTTCCTCGCCAACCTCGCCCAGCACA
Organism: Streptomyces cadmiisoli; assembly: GCF_003261055.1. NCBI lineage: Bacteria > Bacillati > Actinomycetota > Actinomycetes > Kitasatosporales > Streptomycetaceae > Streptomyces > Streptomyces cadmiisoli. The sequence continues at coordinate 3,423,616 of NZ_CP030073.1, read as the reverse complement.
TCCATGTGATGGAGGTGGACCAGGACGGGCTGACCGTCGACAGCAGCTACGTGCTGGCGATGGACTCCGCCCTGCACCACGAGGTCATCGCCGTCGACAGCCTGTACGGCATCTCCGGGTCCGGCAAGTACCAGCTCAACATCACCGGACGCGGCCGGGTCGCCCTGATGACCTCCGGCGCGCCCCTGATGATGCAGGTCACACCCGACAGGTACGTCAACTGTGACGCCGACGCGATCGTCGCGTGGTCCACCGGGCTGCGGGTGCAGATGCAGGCGCAGACCCACTCCTCCGGGGTGTGGCGGCGCCGGGGCAGCACCGGGGAGGGCTGGGAGCTCAGCTTCATGGGCACCGGCTACGCCCTGGTCCAGCCCAGCGAACTGCTGCCGCCGCAGAACGCCCAGATCGGGCACGGAGCCGCCGCGCAGTTCGGCATGGGGCAGCAGGGAGCGCGCGGCCAGAACCAGGGCAACGTCTGGAGCTGACCCGTCCACGACCGGCGGCGACAGTCGCCCGAGGGCATGCAGGAGGGGCGTCCGCCGAGCGTGGACGCCCCTCACGGCTTGTCGCCCTGTGTCCTGCCCGACATCCGGCCCCGCCCGGGTTCACAGGCGGGCGCGCGTCGCCTCCAGCAGCCGTACGACGGACTCGTCCGCCACGCCGGCCACCTCGTCGTACCCGAACCAGCGCAGGTCCAGGGACTCGTCGCTGATCTCCTGGACCGCTCCGGGCGGTGCCAGGACGGCGTACTGCACGTCGAAGTGCCAGTGGCACGGCGGCGGGATCGGATGCCGGTCCAGCCGCACCGGGCCACCGGGCAGCAGCGTCAGGCCCGCCACCCCCGACTCCTCCGCCGCCTCCCGCAGGGCCGCCGACTCCAGCGTGGTGTCGCCGGGCTCGCAGTGACCGCCCATCTGGAGCCACATCCGCAGCTTCCTGTGCAGCGTCAGCAGGACCCGGCCGTGCTCGGGATCCACCACCAGGGCACTCGCCGTGACATGGCCGGCGTGGCACGCCTTCCACATGCCGTCCGGATGCGATGCGAGATGGTCCAGGTAGGCGTCACGCAGGTCCGGCTGGCCCTTGTAGCCCTTGAGTACGAGGACCGCGTCGTCGTACAGGTTCATGACGCGTCGTCGCCCTCGGATCCGTCCTTGTCCCGCTTCGTCAGGTCGGGCTTGTCCGCCGCCTCGCCGAGCATCCGGTCCAGCTCGGAGAAGTCGAGCTGCTCGCGGTGCACGAACCCGTCCGGGTCGTCCAGGTCGGAAGCATTCGGCAGCATGTCCGGGTGCGCCCACAGCGCGTCGCGCCCGTCGACCCCGCGCGCGTCCGTCAGCGACGCCCACAGCCGGGACGCGTCGCGCAGCCGGCGCGGACGCAGCTCCAGACCGATCAGCGTGGCGAACGTCTGCTCGGCCGGACCGCCCGTGGCACGCCGGCGGCGCAGCGTCTCGCGCAGCGCGTCCGCCGAGCCCAGACGGGGCTTCGCCGCCGCGTGCACCACCGCGTCCACCCAGCCCTCGACCAGCGCCAGAGCCGTCTCCAGACGGGCCAGGGCCGCCTTCTGCTCCGGGGTGTCCTCCGGCTGGAACATGCCCTGCTGGAGCGCGTCCTGCAACTGCTCCGGGTTCTGCGGGTCGAACTGGCCGACCACGTCCTCCAGCTTGGCCGTGTCCACCTTGATCCCGCGCGCGTACCCCTCGACCGCGCCGAACAGGTGCGAGCGCAGCCACGGCACGTGCGCGAAGAGCCGCTGGTGGGCGGCCTCGCGCAGGGCGAGGTACAGCCGCACCTCCTCCTGGGACACGCCGAGGTCCTTGCCGAACGTGTCGATGTTGACCGGCAGCAGCGCGGCCTTGCCGGCCGGGCCGAGCGGCAGGCCGATGTCGGTCGAGCCGACCACCTCGCCCGCGAGCACGCCCACCGCCTGCCCGATCTGCGTGCCGAACATCGCGCCGCCCATCGAGCGCATCATGCCGATCAGCGGGCCGGCCATGGCCTGCATCTCCTCCGGCAGGACGTCGCCCATGGCGGCGCCGACCCGCTCGGCGACCGGGTCGACGAGCTCCTGCCAGGCGGGCAGCGTCGCCTCGACCCACTCCGCGCGGCTCCACGCCACCGCGGAGGCTGCGCCCGACGGCAGCGACGTGGCGTCGTCCAGCCACAGGTCCGCCAGCCGGACGGCGTCCTGGACCGCCTTGCGCTCGGCCGGGCCGACGCTCGCGTCCTTGGCGCCGTCGGACGTGCCCTGCGAGACCGTCTGGCGGGCGATCTGCTTGGCCATGTCCCAGTTCACCGGGCCGCCCTCGTACGAGAGCATCTGGCCCAGCTGCTGGAAGGCGGCGCCCAGGTCGGTGGGGTTCAGCGAACCGAACATGGCAGCGAGCGGATTGTCCGCCCCGGGGCCACCAAAGCCTCCGGCGCCGGGCAGCCCGAAACCGAACGGGTTGCCCGGTCCCTGCCCACCACCGCTCTGCTGGTCCTTCTCCTTGCCCTCGTCGCCGTTCTCCGGCTCCTCCGGCGGAAGGCCGAATCCGAATGGGGTGTCACTCACGGGATTCCTCGGCTGGTAAGGCCACCGGTTCTTTCCGGCGGCACGACTGCCCGACAACACCACCCAGCGTAGACACCCGGCGCGGATCGGGCCTCGGTGCTTCGCCGACTCTCAGCCTGCGGCAGGATGGATGCCACCTGGTACGCACGCGTCACTCGCGCTCGTATTGAAGACAACCGCTGGAGATACCCGGTGAGTTCCCCAGATCCGCAGGTTCGCGCAGCGCGAAACCACTCAACCCCGTCCAGCCGCCGCGCGCCCGTCGTCGCTGTCACCGGCGCCGCGACCGGCGTGGGCGCGCTGCTCACCGCGCGGCTGGCCGCGTCCGAGGAGATCAAGCAGGTCATCGCCATCGACGAGCGGCGCGGGGAGTGCGCGGCGGCCCTGTGGCACATCCTCGACGTGCGCGACCCGGCGATCGCGGAGAAGCTGCGCGGCGCGGACGTGGTGGTGCATCTCGCACTCGACCTCGATCTGGAGACCGACGCCGCCGCCCGGACGGCCTACAACGTGCGGGGCACCCAGACCGTGCTCACCGCGGCCGCGGCCGCCGGGGTCCACCGGGTCGTGCTGTGCACGTCCGCCATGGTCTACGGGGCGCTGCCCGACAACGAGCTCCCCCTGTCCGAGGACGCCGAGCTGCGCGCCACCGCCGAGGCCACCGGCGTCGGAGACCTGCTGGAGATCGAACGGCTCGCCCGGCGGGCACCCCGCGCGCACCCCGGCCTCAACGTCACCGTGGTACGGCCCGCCGTGCTGATCGGCGGCACCGACACCGCGCTGACCAGGTACTTCGAGTCGCCTCGGCTGCTGGTCGTGGCCGGCTCGCGGCCCGCCTGGCAGTTCTGCCACGTCGAAGACCTGTGCAGCGCTCTGGAGTACGCCGTCCTGGAGAAGGTCGACGGGGAACTCGCCGTCGCCTGCGACGGCTGGCTGGAGCAGGAGGAGGTCGAGGAGCTGACCGGGATCCGCCGCATGGAACTGCCCTCGGCCGTCGCCCTGGGAGCTGCGGCCCGGCTGCACCGGATCGGGCTGACACCGTCGCCGGCGGGCGACCTGGCGTACACGATGTACCCCTGGGTGGTCAGCGGGAGCCGGCTGCACGACGCCGGATGGCGGCCGCAGTGGACCAACGAGGAGGTCCTCGCGGAGCTCCTGGAAGAGGTCTCCGGGCGGCACACCGTCGCCGGGCGCCGCCTCGGACGCAAGGACGCCACCGCGGCGGGCGCGGCGGGCGCGACCGTGGCACTGCTGGGCGCGGCGGCCGTGGTGCGGCGGGCCAGGAAGGCGCGCCGCCGCATCTGACGCCACCCCCGACGGGCGCCGACGGACGGCGAAAACGGCCGGAACGGGCCCCGGCGAGTGCCGTCCGCGGGTACGCCGCCACCCCCCGCGCGGCGGCACCGGACACTCCGCGGCCCCTGTAGGAGAGTCCAAGGCCGCCCACGCGCGTGCGGGTGAAAGCGCTATTCCGCGCTGTCGGCGGTGTGGGGCACGATGGACCCATGGCAGCCACGAACGATCATCCCGGTGAGCGGGGCGCGCAGGACCCCGTCAAGCTGATCGGCATCCGCGAGACGCCGCTCTCCGTCGACGAGGTCTTCCGGGCCGTCGAGGACGCCGCCTCCGGCGGGACCGCCCTGTTCGTGGGAACGGTCCGCAACCACGACTCGGGAGCCGACGTCGACCAGCTCGGGTACTCCTGCCATCCCACCGCCGAGGCCGAGATGCGGCGGATCGCCGAGAAGGTCGTCGCCGAGTACCCGGTCCGGGCCCTCGCGGCCGTGCACCGGGTCGGCGACCTGCGGATCGGCGACCTCGCCGTCGTCGTGGGCGTGTCGTGCCCGCACCGCGCCGAGGCGTTCGAGGCCTGCCGCAGGCTGATCGACGACCTCAAGCACGAGGTGCCCATCTGGAAGCACCAGAAGTTCTCCGACGGCACCGAGGAGTGGGTCGGCGCGTAGCGCCCGCCCGACGATTCCGACCCGCCGCGCCGGCCCACCCGCCGCGCCGGCCCACCCGCCGCGCCGGCCCGCCCGCCGCGTCCGTCCGACGCTTCCCGCCACCCGGGCCGGCCGCCCGTTCGCCACGCCTGCCCGCTCGCCGCGCCCCCGCCGCGCCGGCCGCGTCCGCCCGCGGGCCCACCCACCCACGTGCCGGCGCCCTCCGTACCCCCGCCAATCGGCCGCACGCTCTGTCCCCCGACCCTCCGGTTGCGTAACCGCCACCCTGCCCGGAGCGTTGTCAGTGCATATGGTTAATCTGCTGATCATTAAGTCGCGGACGCTCATCGGGTTGGGAGGTCGGCATGGCGGCGCTTGCCTGGTTGCTGATTCCGCTTGTGGCTGCGGTCGCCGCGGGCCTGTGGGGCAGTTGGGCCAACAGGACCCGTAAGGCGCGAAGCGACGGCCCCGAGCTCGACGGATACGCGCGGTTCTGCGAGGCCATGGAGAGGTCGCACACCAGTCCGTAACGGCCTGCCGCCCTGACGGTGCGCCGACAGACCCGTCCCGTACTGTCGTGCCATGCCACGCCGCACCGCGACGATGCTCGCCTCCACCCTGATGCTGATCGCGCTTCTGTGCGCGGGAGTGCTCATCCCCGTGCCGTACTCGGAGATGTCACCAGGGCCGACGGTCAACACGCTCGGGGACCACGACGGCGAGCCGGTGCTCCAGATCTCCGGGCGCAAGACGTACCCGGCCGACGGCCACCTCAACATGACCACCGTCCGCGTCACCAGCGCCGACTACCGGATGAACCTCGTCGAAGCGGTCTACGGCTGGCTCGCGCACGACAACAAGGTCGTGCCGCACGACACGCTCTACCCGGACGGCAAGACCGAGGAGCAGTCCACCCAGGAGAACGCCGAGGAGTTCAGCCAGTCCCAGGAGAGCGCGAAGGTCGCCGCCCTGAAGCAGCTCGACGTGCCGGTCCGGTCCTGGGTGATCGTCTCGACCGTGGTCAAGGACTCCCCGGCGGAGGGCGAACTGCACGCGGGTGACGTGATCAAGGCGGTCGACGGCACGGCGGTGAAGCAGCCCGCCGACGTCGCCGAACTGGTCACCGAGCACAAGCCCGGCGAGGACGTGGTCTTCACGATCGTGCCCGCCAAGGAGCACGCCGCGGCGGAGAAGGACAACCGGACGGCGACGAGGACCGAGAAGGTGACGATCACCACGGCGGCCTCCGACGACGCCGGGGAGAAGCGCGCCGTCGTCGGCATCTCCGCCGACACCGACCACACCTTCCCGTTCGCCATCGACATCAAGCTCGCCGATGTCGGCGGCCCGAGCGCCGGTCTGATGTTCGCCCTCGGCATCTACGACAAGCTCACCCCGGGCAACCTCACCGGAGGTGCCTTCGTCGCCGGTACCGGAACCATCGACGACGCGGGCGACGTCGGCCCCATCGGCGGTATCGAGATGAAGACCGTAGGCGCCCGCGACAAGGGCGCCGAGTACTTCCTCACCCCCGCGGACAACTGCGCGGCGGCCGCCAAGGACACCCCGAAGGGCCTGCGCCTCGTCAAGGTGGACACCATCGGCGACGCGCTCGACGCCCTGAAGGACATCCGCAGCGGAGACACCGACGACCTGCCGGCCTGCTCCACCGCGAGCTGACCGCGCGGGAGCCGGTCGCCGGACCTGCCCGCCGCACGGCCGGGGCGCCCCGTCCGCCGGGGCCGCCCCGCCCGCGGGCCGGTCCGCCCGGCCCGCGGGCCGCCGTCAGTCCTCGAACGTGGCCGCCAGCGCCTGCGCCAGACCCGGTACCAGCTCGCCACCGGTCAGGACCTCGGTCGCCGAGTCCTTCTCCCGCAGCCGCAGCGCCGACTCGCGCGTCCCGTCCCGCAGGACGGCGACCGTCATCCGGACCTCCTGACGGTCGGGGTGGCGCGCCACCCACTTCGCGAGCGCGGTCTCGCCCAGGTCGTCGGGAACCTCGGCCTCCGCGGACGGCGGCAGCATCAGCCGCTCCACCGTCAGCGCGCAGCCGACCACGGCGGGCGGCCAGGCGATCGTGCCGAGGAACTCGTCGAGCGGTTTGTCCGCCGGAATCTCGTCCTGCTCGATCGGGGTGAGAGGGGTCGTCTCCTGCTCGTCCTCCAGGCCGAGCTGCGCCGCGAGCGAGGGTTCCTGAGTCCGCAGCCGCGCGGTGTCTACGAGGGCGAAAAGGCGGGCGGGCTGGTCCCAGCCGAGGCCGGAGGCGTACTCGTCGATCTCGAGTACGGCCCGGGTGAGCGGGCTCGCCGCCATGGGGGTGTTGGACATGGTCACAATCCTGCCTCGTTCCCGGCCGGAATCGGGAACCGAGTAAAGCGTGAGTAAGTTGCATAGGTGAGGGCCTACGATCACGGGGCCCAAGGACGGCCCGAGAAAACGAGGGCCTGACAGACCAACAGCGACTTTCGAGGTGCCACCTTGGCTTTCCAGATGCCGGACCGCGGCGGAGGCCCGACGGGGCCACGGATCAGAGTGGGCCGCCCGTCCCGGCGTGTCCGGACCCTGCTCATGACACTGGGCGTCCTTGCCGTACTCGGCATGGCGTTCACCATGTTCGCGGGCTTCTGGACGGACTGGCTCTGGTACCGGTCGGTGAACTACTCGTCCGTCTTCACCACCACCCTGTGGACCAAGATCGGACTCTTCTTCGTCTTCGGCCTGCTCATGGCCGTGGCCGTCGGATTCAACATCTGGCTGGCCCACCGGCTGCGCCCACCGCTGAGCGCGATGTCGATGGAGCAGCAGAGCCTCGACCGCTACCGGATGGGCATCGCGCCGTACAAGAAGTGGCTGCTGCTCGGGATCACCGCCCTGGTGGGCCTGATCGCCGGCGCGTCCGCGTCCAGCCAGTGGCGCACGTGGCTGATGTGGGTCAACGGCGTGCCCTTCGGGCAGAAGGACCCGCAGTTCAACCTCGACGTCGCCTTCTACGCCTTCGACCTGCCCTGGTACCGGTTCCTGCTCGGCTTCGGCTTTGCCGCCGCGATCCTCTCCGTGATCGCCGCCGCGCTCACCCACTACCTGTACGGCGGGCTGCGCATCACCAGCCCGGGCGCGCGTGCCACGGCCGCCGCGACCGGACATCTGTCGGTGCTCCTCGGCATCTTCGTTGCCCTGAAGGCGGTGGCGTACTGGCTCGACCGGTACGGCCTCGCGGTCAAGTCCAGCGACTTCAAGGCCACGGACAACTGGACCGGCCTCAGGTACGTCGACGCCAACGCCTACCTGCCGGCCAAGACGATCCTGTTCTGCATCGCCGTGATCTGCGCGCTGCTGTTCTTCGCCACCCTGTGGCGGCGCACCTGGCAGCTGCCCCTCATCGGCTTCGGCCTGATGGTGCTCTCCGCCATCCTCATCGGCGGGCTGTACCCGGCGATCGTGCAGAAGTTCCAGGTCCAGCCGAACGAGCAGGCCAAGGAAGCCCCGTACGTCGAGAAGAACCTCAAGGCCACGCGTGACGCGTACGGCATCGAGGGCACCCAGGTCACGGAGTACTCGGGCACCAGCAACAACGACGACCCGACGAAGCTGCGGGACGACGTCGACGCCACGGCCAGCATCCGCATCATGGACCCGAACATCGTCTCCCCGACGTTCCAGCAGCTCCAGCAGATGCGGAAGTACTACGCATTCCCCACCAATCTGGACGTCGACCGCTACAGCGAGCAGGGCAAGGACCAGGACACCGTCATCGGTCTGCGCGAGCTGAACTACGCGGGCATCGACAAGCAGAACTGGATCAACAATCACTTCCGCTACACCCACGGTTACGGTGTGGTCGCCGCCAAGGGCACCACCGCCGACTCCGAGGGCCGACCGGTCTTCACCGAGTCCGACCTGCCGTCCAAGGGCCAACTCGGCTCCTACGAGCAGCGGATCTACTACGGCGAGAAGACCAACACCTACTCGATCGTCGGCGGTCCCCAGAAGGAGATCGACTACTCCGACGACAGCGGTGAGAAGACCTACAGCTACGAGGGCAAGAGCGGGATCAACCTCGCGAACCCGGTCAACCGGGCCGCGTACGCGGTGGCGCTCAACGAGCCGCAGATCCTTTACTCGGGCGCGATCGGCGAGGGTTCGCGGATCCTGTACAACCGCACGCCCAAGGAGCGCGTCGAGGCGGTGGCGCCCTGGCTGACCATCGACGGCGACGCCTACCCGGCGGTGGTCGGCAACCGGATCCAGTGGATCGTGGACGCGTACACGACCACGAACGGATACCCGTACGCCTCCCGTACGACCCTCGGTGACACCACGGCCGACTCGCTGACCGCGACCAACGATCAGCGTGCCGTGGTCGCCCAGCAGAACCAGGTCAACTACATCCGCAACTCGGTGAAGGCGACCGTCGACGCGTACACCGGTGAGGTCAAGCTCTACCAGTGGGACACCAAGGACCCCGTCCTGAAGACCTGGATGAAGGCCTTCCCCGACACGGTGGAGCCCCGCACCGCCATCAGCGGCGACCTGATGGCCCACCTCCGGTACCCGCAGGACCTGTTCAAGGTCCAGCGTGAACTGCTCACCCGCTACCACGTCAAGGACGCCGACACCTTCCTCAGCGGCAGCGAGGTGTGGCAGGTGCCGGACGACCCGACCAACAAGTCGGGCGACGCGGTCCCGCCGTACTACCTGAGCATGCGGATGCCGGACCAGAAGGAACAGGCGTTCTCGCTGACGACCACGTTCACACCCAACGGACGTGACAACCTCAGCGCGTTCATGGCGGTCGACGCGGAGGCGGGCACCGACGGCTACGGCAAGATCAGAGTCCTGAAACTGCCGACCAGTACGACGGTCAACGGACCCAAACAGGTCCAGAGCCAGTTCAACTCCGAACAGGACATCGCCGAGTCCATCAGGCTGCTGCGCGGCGGCGACTCCGAAGTGGAGTACGGCAACCTGCTGACCGTGCCGCTGGACGGCGGACTGCTGTACGTGGAGCCCGTCTACGTACGCGGTGGTGGACTGAAGTACCCGCTGCTGCGCAAGGTGCTGGTCTCCTACGGAGGCAACACCGCCTTCGAGGACACCCTCGACCAGGCCCTCAACAAGGTCTTCGGCGCGGAGGGTTCGACCCCGCCGCCGCCGGACGAGGGTGAGGGCGAGGACACCACCCCGCCGCCGCCGACGTCGGACAACCCGACGGTCCAGGAGGCGCTCAGCGACGCCCAGAAGGCCTTCGAGGCCGGCCAGGAAGCCCTGAAGAACAACGACTGGGAAGCCTACGGCCGGGCCCAGGAGGACCTGGAGGAAGCGCTGAAGCGGGCCGAGGAGGCGCAGTCGAGGGCCGGTGGCACGGGCGGCGGAGCCGCCGACGAACCGGGTCCCACCAGCAGTCCGAGCCCCAGCACCAGCCCGGACGACGTCTGATCGAAAAGCCCACCCCGCGTCGTGGTACGGTTGCATCACAACGACGCGGGGTGGAGCAGCTCGGTAGCTCGCTGGGCTCATAACCCAGAGGTCGCAGGTTCAAATCCTGTCCCCGCTACTGAAGTTGGACGCCGGTCTCGACCGGTCGTACGACAGCGAAGGCCCGGATCCTTTCAGGATCCGGGCCTTTGTGATGTGCGAACGCATGTGCCGACGCCGTCTGTCGCCGTGCCGGTGGGGCGAGTTGGCCGAACTGTGTTTGACTTATCTCTCTGTGGGCATGTCGACAAAACGCTGAAGTGACCTCACTGGCTGCGGTATACCAGATGTACCCGGGTTGCAGGTGGTGCGACGATGGACGTTATGGGGGACAAGGCAACTCTGTTCGAGACAGGGCGATTTGTGCAGCCTCCCGGCCAGGAGGAGACCCGGGACGAAACCGGCGAAGCGGCCGAGGAGGCGCGTCAGCGTCGCGCGGCCGAGGCCGGTGACGCCGAGGCGATGAGTGTCCTCGGAGCCATGCTGCTGCGCCGCGGCGATCTCGACGGAGCCGAACCCCATCTGCGTGCCGCGACCGCCGAGGGCGACCGCGCCGCCGCCAACAACCTCGGCGTCCTGCTGCACCAGCGCGGGTACCCCGACGAGGCCGCCGGGTGGTGGCGGATCGCCGCCGTCGCCGGCAGCGCGGCCGCCGCGCACGCGCTCGGCCGGCACCACCGGGAGCGGGGCGACGAACCCGCCGCCGAGTACTGGCTGCGCCAGTCCGCGGAGCAGGGCCACGCCCTGGGCGCCTACGCTCTCGCCGACCTGCTGGAGCACCGCGGGGAGGCCGGGGAGCGGTGGATGCGGGCCGCCGCCGAGCGGGGGCACCGGGAAGCGGCGTACCGGCTGGCCCGCGCGCTCGACCGACGGGCCGGCCACCCGGAGCGCACCGAGCCCGGCAGCGGAGCCGACCAGGATCCCGAGGCCGAGGCGGAGCAGTGGTACCGGCAGGCCGCCGCGCGCGGACACCGCCGTGCCGCGCTGTACCTCGGGGCGATCCTGGAGAAGCGCGGCGAGCTGAAGGAGGCCGGGCGCTGGTACCTGACGTCCGCCAAGGACGGGGAGCCGCGGGCCGCCTGCGCGCTCGGGTTCCTGCTGCGGGACGCCGGGGACGAGGAGAGCGCCGCCGTCTGGTGGCTGCGGGCCGCCCAGGAGGGCGACGGCAACGCGGCCAACGCGCTGGGTGCCCTGCACGCCGAACGCGGCCAGACCCAGACCGCCGAGCGGTGGTACCGGGCCGCGATGGACGCCGGTGACGTCAACGGCGCCTACAACCTGGGACTGCTCTGCGCCGAGCAGCAGCGCACCGCCCAGGCCGAGCAGTGGTACCGGCGCGCCGCCTACGCCGGACACCGGGAGGCCGCCAACGCCCTGGCCGTCCTGCTGCTCCAGGGCGGCGACACCACCGGCGCCGAGCCGTGGTTCTCCAAGGCCGCGGAGGCGGGCAGCGTCGACGCCGCCTTCAACCTGGGCATCCTGCACGCCGGACGGGGCGAGGACAGGCCCGCGCTGCGCTGGTACGAGCGGGCCGCCGCCGCCGGGCACACCGAGGCGGCGCTCCAGGTCGGCATCGCCCGGCTGCGGGAGGGCGACGAGCGGGAGGCGGAGCGGCACCTGCGGTGCGCGGCCGGCGGCGGCAGCGCGGAGGCGGCGTACCGGCTGGCGGCCCTGCTCGACGCGCGGCGCCCGCCGGTGTCACCGCACGAACTGGGCGAACCGGCGCACCAGAAGTCCGAGTGCGAGGAGTGGTACGAGCGGGCGGCCACCCAGGGGCACCGCCGGGCGCAGGTGCGGGTCGGGATGCTCGCGGCGGCGCGGGGCGACGTCGTCGAGGCCGCCCGGTGGTACCGGGTGGCCGCCGAGGCCGGGTCGCGCAACGGCGCGTTCAACCTGGGGCTGCTGCTGGCACGGGAGGGCAGCGAGCCGGAGGCGGCCGTGTGGTGGACCCGGGCCGCCGAGGCCGGCCACGGCCGCGCGGCACTCCGGCTCGCCCTCGTCTACACACGGCGCGGAGAACTCGCCGAGGGGCAGCGGTGGGCCGACCTCGCGGTGAACCTGGGCCCGCCGGAGCTGTCGCAGCGGGCGGCCCGCCTGCGCGACGCGCTGCGGGAGGAACTGTCCGCGTAGCCGCGTCCCGGTCCGGTCGCCGACGGCGCCCGGCGGGACGCGGGCGACCGGCTCCGGACAACTGATTTGCCTCTTTGCTGGTCACTGACGTAATGTTGCGTTCATCGACGCGGGGTGGAGCAGCTCGGTAGCTCGCTGGGCTCATAACCCAGAGGTCGCAGGTTCAAATCCTGTCCCCGCTACTGAAGGCCGAAGGCCGGGACCACATGGTCCCGGCCTTCGGTGCGTTCGCGGCCTGTGACCCACCGCCTTCCAGGCCCCGCTCCCTCGGATACGCGATCACGGAGCGGAAGGATCTGCGCAGCAGAAAGCCCCGGCACCCATCGGTGCCGGGGCTCGCAGCGCGGGCGCTAGGCCGCTGCGCAGTTCGGGCAGACGCCGCGGTACGTCACCTCGACGTCCGAGACGGTGAAGCCGAAGCGCTCCGAGTCGGGGAGGTCGGCCAGCGGGTTGCCGCTCGGGTGGACGTCGCGGATCGCGCCGCACCGGGCGCACACCAGGTGGTGGTGCGGGCGGTGGGCGTTCGGGTCGTACCGCTTGGCGCGCTTGTCGGTGGAGACCTCGAGCACCTCGCCGAGGGTGACCAGCTCGCCCAGCGTGTTGTAGACGGTCGCCCGGGAGATCTCGGGCAGCTTGGCGACGGCCCGCGCGTGGACCTCGTCGGCCGTCAGATGGACGTGTTCGCCGTCGAGGACCTCGGCCACGACGCGCCGTTGCGCGGTCATCCGCCATCCACGTCCGCGCAGTCGTTCCAGAAGGTCGCTCATGAGGACCAGCCTAACAGTCAGGGGGCGAGTTTCCGAACGGGTGTGACTTTGGAACCTCATTTGACTTAGACAATGTCCATTGTAGGATCGAGCCTGGCTTTGGCCGAGAAACAGGAACAATCAGGACTGACGCGGGAGGCGCACGTGACCCAGGGGTCGCTCACGACGGAGGCCGGTGCCCCGGTAGCGGACAACCAGAACAGCGAGACCGCGGGCATCGGCGGCCCGGTGCTCGTCCAGGACCAGCTCCTGCTGGAGAAGCTGGCCCACTTCAACCGTGAGCGCATCCCGGAGCGTGTCGTGCACGCCCGTGGCGCCGGCGCCTACGGCACCTTCACGGTGACCGCCGACGTGAGCCGCTGGACGCGCGCCGCGTTCCTCTCGGAGATCGGCCGGGAGACGGAGGTCTTCCTGCGCTTCTCGACGGTGGCCGGCAACCTGGGCGCGGCCGACGCGGTCCGCGACCCGCGCGGCTTCTCGGTGAAGTTCTACACCGAGGAGGGCAATTACGACCTCGTCGGCAACAACACCCCGGTGTTCTTCATCAAGGACGCCGTCAAGTTCCCTGACTTCATCCACACCCAGAAGCGCGATCCGTACACCGGCTCGCAGGAGGCGGACAACGTCTGGGACTTCTGGGGTCTGTCGCCCGAGTCGACCCACCAGGTGACCTGGCTGTTCGGCGACCGCGGCATTCCCGCCTCGTACCGCCACATGAACGGCTACGGCTCGCACACGTTCCAGTGGAACAACGAGGCCGGCGAGGTCTTCTGGGTCAAGTACCACTTCAAGACCGACCAGGGCATCAAGAACCTCACCGCGCAGGAGGCGGAGGTGCTGGCCGGCCGGGACCCCGACTCGCACCAGCGGGACCTGCGCGAGGCCATCGAGCGCGGCGAGTTCCCGAGCTGGACCGTGCAGGTGCAGATCATGCCGGCGGCCGAGGCGGCGGCGTACCGCTTCAACCCGTTCGACCTCACCAGGGTGTGGCCGCACGAGGACTACCCGCCGATCGAGATCGGCCGGCTGGTGCTCGACCGCAACCCGGAGAACATCTTCGCCGAGGTCGAGCAGAGCATCTTCAGCCCGGCCCACTTCGTGCCCGGCATCGGCCCGTCCCCGGACAAGATGCTCCAGGGCCGCCTCTTCGCCTACGGCGACGCCCACCGCTACCGCGTCGGCATCAACGCCGACCATCTGCCGGTGAACCGCCCGCACGCCACCGAGGCCCGCACCCACGGCCGTGACGGCCACCTGTACGACGGCCGCCACAAGGGCGCGAAGAACTACGAGCCGAACAGCTTCGGCGGACCCTTCCAGACGAACCGCCCGCTGTGGGCGCCGGTCGCGGACTTCACCGGCGGCACGGGCAACCACCCCGTCCCCGCACACGCCGAGGACGACGACTTCGTCCAGGCGGGCAACCTCTACCGCCTGATGTCCGAGGACGAGCGGGAGCGGCTGATCGCCAACCTGGCGGGCAGCATCGCCGGTGTCTCGCGCGAGGACATCGCGGCGCGCGCCGTCGACAACTTCCGCCGGGCGGACGCCGACTTCGGCAAGCGGCTGGAGGCCGCGGTCCAGGCCCTGCGCGGCTGATCACACCAGCACTGGACCGCTTGCCGTGGCGGACGGGCCGGACTCCCCCGGGAGCCCGGCCCGTCTCGCCGTCCGCCGCCTCTCAGGCCGGGACGTGCTGCCGGGCGGGTGCCCAGCAGCGGATGATGTCGCGGACCGAGACGATGCCGACGGGCTCGCCGCGGTCGAGGACGATGAGGTGACGGAAGCCGCCGTGCGCCATGGCGCGGGCCGCCTCCTCCAGGGTCCACGCCGGGGCGGCGAAGACGACGTCGGCGGTGGTGTGGGCGTGGGAGAGCTCTGTGTCGGGGTCCTGTCCGAGACCCACGGAGTTGAGGATGTCCCGCTCGGTGAGGATGCCGATCCCGCCGGCGTCGGGATCGTGGACGACCGCCGCGCCGACCCGGCGGGCGGACATCAGGGCGGCTGCCTGGCGAAGGGTGTGGGTGGGACCGATGGTGAGGACCACCGAGCTCATGGCGTCGCGAACGAGCATGGGATGGAGCCACCTCCTGGAGTGCCCCCCGCCGATTGTTCACGGTTTCACAAATGCACAAGTGGGGGGACTCTCAGAGTGGCAGGCAAAGAGAGGGTCAACAAGAGGACGTTCAGTAACGCTGGTTGAGGTACCCGAGCAGTTCGTCGTGGAGCAGGCCGTTCGAGGCGGCCGCGTCGCCGCTGTGCGGGCCCGGGCGGCCATCGAGACCGGTGAAGGTGCCGCCCGCCTCCGTGACGATGATCGCGTTCGCGGCCATGTCCCAGAGCGACAGCTCGGGTTCGGCGCACATGTCGATCGAGCCCTCGGCGACCATCATGTACGGCCAGAAGTCCCCGTACGCGCGGGTGCGCCAGACCTCTCGGGTGAGGTCCAGGAAGCCGACCAGCCGGTCCCGCTCCTCCCAGCCGGAGAGCGAGGAGTACGCGAAGGAGGCGTCCGACAGCTTCCCGACCCGGGACACCTGCAGCCGGGACGCGGAGGACAGGCTGCGGCCGGTGAAGGCGCCGTGGCCCTTGGCGGCCCACCAGCGGCGGCCGAGGGCAGGGGCGGAGACCAGGCCGACGACGGGCTGGTAGCCGCCCTCCCCGGCCTCCATCAGCGAGATGAGGGTGGCCCACACCGGGACACCGCGGATGTAGTTCTTGGTGCCGTCGATCGGGTCGATGACCCAGCGGCGCGGGCCGGTGCCCTCGACGCCGTACTCCTCACCGAGGATGGCGTCACGGGGGCGGGCGCGCTGGAGCTGGCCGCGGATGAGCTCCTCGGCCGCCCGGTCGGCCTCGGACACCGGCGTCATGTCAGGCTTCGTGTCGACCTTGAGGTCGAGAGCCTTGAAGCGGGCCGTCGTCGTGGCGTCGGCGGCATCCGCCAGGACGTGGGCGAGACGCAGGTCGTCGAGATAGTCGGGCATGCGTGAACCGTATCCGGATCCGGCGGCGCCGGGCTATGGGGGCTGTGGTGCGTCAGGGGTTCGTTGTGCGGCAAAGGAGTGGGCCGCGTTCGGCCGGCCGGCGCGGCCGGCCGCCGCCCGGCCCCGGAACGGGTCCCGCGACCGGACCGCGGGCCCGGCGCGGGCACGCTGTCGCGAGGCCGACGAGACCCCTTGACAGTGCCCGGCGGCGCGTCAAACCTGGGCGCAGAGTTGCCGTCCCGGGGAGGCGATGATGCCTGTGGCGCGGGAGTCACTGCTGGACGCCGCTTACACGGCACTGGCGCGCAGACCGTGGGGCGCGGTGCGGATGGTCGACGTGGCCGCGGCGGCCGGGGTGTCCCGGCAGACGCTGTACAACGAGTTCGGCAGCAAGGACGGGCTGGCCCGGGCGCTGGTGCGCCGGGAGGCCGACGGCTACCTCGCCGGCGTGGAACGGGCGCTCGCCACCCCGAGCGACACCCGCGACCGGCTCACCGCCACCGCCGAGTGGACCGCGTCGGCCGCCCGGAACAACGCGCTGGTGCACGCCATGCTCACCGGCTGCTGGAACGAGAAGCTGCCCGAGCCGAGGCTGTCGGCCGTGCCGTCCACCTCCGCCGTACCGGCCCAGCGGCGTGCCGACGGGCCGCTGCCCTCGCCCGGCGACTTCGTGGAACTGGTCCGCGACCGGGCCGTGGCGGCGCTGGCCGGTCCCGGCGCGCGCCCGGCGGACGCCGCGGATCTGGCCCGGTCCTGCGAGCTGGTCGTCCGCCTCGCGCTGTCGTGCGTGGTCGCGCCGCCCGACCGGGGCGGTGTCACCGACCTGGTGCGCGGCGCTCTGCACCGGCATCCGGTGTGAGCCGGGCGCTCAGTGCGCCGAGCCGGACAGCTGAAGACCGACGACGCCGATGATCACCAGGCTGATCGACACGATCTTCAGCGTCGAGACCAGGTCGCCGAGGAAGACCATGCCGTAGATCGCGGTACCGGCGGCGCCGATGCCGGTCCACACCGCGTACGCCGGACCCACGTCGAGCTTCTTCAGCGCCAGGGTCAGCAGACCGAAGCTGCCCAGCGCGAAGACGCAGAAGGCGATGGTCGGCCACAGCCGGGTGAAGCCGTGCGACAGCTTCAGACACACCGCGAAGCCGGTTTCCAGCAACCCGGCCACGATGACCAGCAGCCACGCCATGTGCTGTCCTCCCCGTATCTCCACGTCGTGTGACCGCTCGTCGGACTTTGCTCCCGCTCGGATCCGGCTTTGCGATTATGCCCTTACCGGACCCGAAGCACGACAAACCCCGCATGAAGAGAAACACCGCGCGGGTCAGTCGCCTTCCGTCCGCTCCCGCGTGGCCAGCAGGCGCCGCAGCGAATAGAGGCGCGCGGGGTCCGCGTGGCCCTCGGCCACCCAGGCGTCCAGCGCGCAGTCCGGCTCGTCGTGGCTGCACGCGCGCGGGCAGCCCTCCGTGCCCGGCTCCAGGTCGGGAAAGGCGTGGATCACCCGCGACGGGTCGATGTGGGCGAGGCCGAAGGACCGTACGCCCGGGGTGTCGACCACCCAGCCCGCACCGTCCGGCAGCGGCAGCACCAGGGCCGAGGTCGTCGTATGGCGGCCGCGGCCCGTCACCGCGTTCACATGGCCCGTCAGACGGCGGCGCTCCACCGGCACCAGCGCGTTGACCAGGGTCGTCTTGCCGACGCCCGAGTGACCGACGAAGGCCGTGATCTTGCCGTCCAGTTCCTCGCGCACCCGGTCCGCCGCGTCGCCGGTCTCCAGTTCCTCTCGGCTGGTCACGACGTAGGGGATGTCCAGGGCGCCGTACAGCTCCAGGAGTTTGTCGGGCGGCGCGAGGTCCGACTTGGTCATCACCAGCAGCGGCTCCAGTCCGCCGTCGTACGCGGCGACCAGGCAGCGGTCGATCAGCCTGGGGCGCGGCTCGGGGTCGGCGAGGGCGGTGACGATGGCGAGCTGGTCGGCGTTGGCGACGACCACCCGCTCGTAGGGGTCGTCGTCGTCCGCGGTGCGGCGCAGCACCGACGTGCGGTCCTCGATGCGGACGATCCGCGCGAGCGTGTCCTTCTTCCCGGACAGGTCCCCGACCAGGGCCACCCGGTCGCCGACCACCGCGGCCTTGCGGCCCAGTTCGCGCGCCTTCATGGCCATCACGACCCGGCCCTCGACGAGACAGGTCAGGCGCCCCCGGTCGACGGTGAGGACCATGCCCTCGGCGGCGTCCTCGTGCTTGGGGCGGATATGGGTGCGGGGCCGGTTGCCCTTGCGGTTGGGACGGGAGCGGATGTCGTCCTCGTCGGTGTGCTTGCCGTAGCGGCGCATGACCTGATCCCTGCGTCTCTACGCCCCGAGCATCCCGGTCCACAGATCGGGGAAGTCCGGCAGGGTCTTGGCCGTCGTCGCCACGTTCTCGATCCGCACCCCCTCCACCGCCAGGCCGATGATCGCGCCGGCGGTGGCCATGCGGTGGTCCTCGTAGGTGTGGAAGACCCCGCCGTGCAGCGGGCGGGGGCGGATGTGCAGGCCGTCGGCGGTCTCCGTGACGTCACCGCCGAGCTCGTTGATCTCCTTGGTGAGCGCGGCCAGCCGGTCCGTCTCGTGCAGGCGCAGGTGCGCGACGCCGCGGAGCGTGGAGGGGGAGTCGGCGAGGGCGGCGACCGCCGCGACACCGGGGGTCAGCTCGCCGACGTCGCCGAGGTCGACGTCGATGCCGTGGACCGCGCCGGAACCGGTGAACTCCAGGCCGTAGTCGGTCAGTTCGCAGGAACCGCCCATCTCGGTGAAGATCTCGCGCAGCCGGTCGCCGGGCTGGGTGGTGCGGGCCGGCCAGTCCGGGATGAGCACCTTGCCCCCCGTCACCAGGGCCGCGGCCAGGAACGGCTGGGCGTTGGACAGGTCCGGCTCGACGGTCAGATCACGGCCGAGCAGTGCGCCCGGGGTGACCCGCCACACGTTCGGCTCGCCGCCCGACTCCGGGGAGTCGACCTGGGCGCCGACCGCGCGCAGCATGTCGACCGTCATGCGGATGTGCGGCAGGGACGGCAGCGACGAGCCCGTGTGGCGGACCTCGACGCCCTGGTTGAAACGCGGCCCCGACAGCAGCAGTGCGCTGACGAACTGCGAGGACGAGGAGGCGTCGATCTCGACCGGACCGCCGTCCAGCGCGCCCCCGCCGTGCACCGTCAGCGGCAGCGAGCCCCGGCCGTCGTCGTCGATCCGGGCGCCGAGCACCCGCAGCGCGTCGATCACACCGTTCAGGGGGCGTTCGTAGGACCGCGGGTCGCCGTCGAAGCGGATGGGCCCGTCGGCGAGCGCGGCCACCGGCGGCAGGAACCGCATCACCGTGCCGGCGTTGCCGACGTCGACCGTGGCCGGGCCGCCCAGACCGGCGGGGAGCACCCGCCACGCCTCGCCGGTACCGCCGGCGACGGAGGAACTGGAGGACACCGTCTCCTCGATGCCGACACCCATCGCGCGCAGGGCGCCCGCCATCAGGAGCGTGTCGCGCGAGCGCAGCGGGCGGCGCAGCCAGCCCGGCTCGGACGCCAGGGCGGCGAGCACCAGGGCGCGGTTGGTGACCGACTTGGACCCCGGCACGTGGACCGTGGCGTCGACGGCTCCGCCCGCGTACGGGGCGGGCCAGAGGGCGGTGGGTGCGGGGTTCGGGACCATGGGCCCCACTTTATAAGGAGGGCGCGTTTCGGGTGCTGCTGCGTCGTGGCTGGTCGTGCCCGGGCGGCGGAGCCGCGCGTCGACACGGCGGGGCGCCGCCGTCAGCGTGCCGCCGCGGGGGCCGTCACAGCTCCAGCAGCCATCTGCCCCCACCGAGCAGTGAGCACAGCGACACC
Organism: Streptomyces cadmiisoli; assembly: GCF_003261055.1. Taxonomy (NCBI): domain Bacteria; kingdom Bacillati; phylum Actinomycetota; class Actinomycetes; order Kitasatosporales; family Streptomycetaceae; genus Streptomyces; species Streptomyces cadmiisoli. Next base: position 3,403,896 of record NZ_CP030073.1, on the reverse strand, counting down.
GCGTGGAACAGGAAGAACCACAGCCCCGCCGGCACGTGCGTCAGCCGGGAGAGCTGGTCCGCGTCCGAGTCGCCGGCCCCGCCCCGGGAGCGCTTGGCCTGGAGCTCGAAGGCCGGGCGGACCCCGCCGAGCAGCAGGAACCACACCACCGCGTACGCGAACGCCGCCTGCACCTGCGGTCCGGTCAGCCAGGACACGAGCACGAAGGTGGCGCCGGTCAGGACGACGGTCAGCGCCCCGTAGGCGTTGCGGATCATCACCAGCATCGCCACCAGCAGCGCCGTGGCGGCGCACAGCAGCAGCGTGATGCGGCCCGTGGTGAGCAGCGCGGCGCCGCCCAGGCCGAGCAGCGGGGGAGCGGTGTAGCCGGCGGCGGCGGTGAGGATCATGCCGAGGCCGTACGGCTTGCCGCGGCTGACGGTCAGGCCGCTGGTGTCGGAGTGCAGGCGTATGCCGGTCAGGGTGCGGCCGGTCAGCAGGGCGACCAGGCCGTGACCGCCCTCGTGGGCGATGGTGATCGCGTTGCGGGAGACGCGCCACAGCGCCTGCGGGACGACCACGGCGAGGGCGGCGACCAGCGTCGCGATCACCACCCACAGGTCGGGATCGGGCTGGGTGCCGGAGACCTCGTCCCAGACGGAGGCGAGCGAGGAGGAAGCGATGGTGTTCATATGTTCGACGTGGGCCCCTCGGGTCGGCGGAGTCTGGCAGTGTTGCAGGTATGTGCGGACGGTATGCGGCCAGTCGTGGGCCCGAGGATCTCGCAGCGACCTTCGAGATCGAGAAGTGGGAGCCGGAGGAGACCCCGGCACCCGACTACAACGTGGCTCCGACCAAAGAGGTCTACGCGGTCCTCGACCGTCCTGTGAAGGACGCCGGCGATCCGCGGCCGGTTCGCCAGCTGCGCAGGCTGAAGTGGGGGCTCGTGCCGTCCTGGGCCAAGACGCCCGAGGGCGGCGCCCGGATGATCAACGCGCGGGCCGAGACGGTCCACGAGAAGCCCTCCTACCGCCGCGCCTTCGCCGCCCGGCGCTGCATCCTGCCCGCCGACGGCTACTACGAGTGGGTCACCGGCACGCAGGAGCGGGAGCTGGAGGTCGAGGGGAAGAAGAAGCGGCCGCGCAAGCAGCCCTACTTCGTGCTCCCCGCCGACGGCTCGGTCTTCGCGATGGCCGGGCTGTACGAGTTCTGGCGGGACCGGACACTGCCCGACGACCACCCGCTGGCCTGGTGGGTGACCTGCTCGGTGATCACCACCGAGGCCGAGACGTCCCCGCTGGCGGTGGCCCCCGCGGACGGCCCCCGCACACTCGCCGACATCCACCCCCGGATGCCGCTGATGCTCACCCCCGACCGCTGGGACGCCTGGCTCGACCCCTCCCGCACCGACCCCGACGATCTGCGCGAGCTGCTCGTGGCGCCCCCGCCCGGCCTGATGCGCGCCTACCCGGTGACCACCGCCGTCAGCAACGTCCGCAACAACGGCGCGGAGCTGCTGAAGGAGCTGGAGGGGCCCGTGGAGGGCACACTCTTCTGATGTGACGGAGATCATCGAGACGGACGCCGGTACCGCCCGGATCACCTGGGACGAGGCGAAGAAGGCCAGGCTGGTGCTGGCCGTCGGCCACGGCGCGGGCGGCGGCATCGAGGCGCGCGACCTCAAGGCGCTCGCGGACGCGCTGCCCCGCATCGGCGTGAGCGTGGCCCGCGTCGAGCAGCCCTGGCGGGTCGCCGGCAAGAAGATGGCGCCCGCGCCGAAGACGCTGGACACGGGCTGGCGCGGAATCTGGCCTGCCCTGGCCGCACGAGGACTGCCGGTCGTCGCCGGCGGCCGCAGCGCGGGCGCCCGGGTCGCCTGCCGTACGGCCGCGGAGCTGGGCGCGGCGGCGGTGCTCGCCCTCGCCTTCCCCCTCCACCCGCCGGGCAGGCCCGAGAAGTCCCGCGCCGAGGAACTGCTGGCAGCCGGCGTGCCGACCCTCGTCGTGCAGGGCGGCAACGACCCGTGGGGAAGGCCCCCGGAGTTCCCCGAGGGGCGGCACGAGCTGGTCGAGGTGCCGGACGCCGATCACGGCTTCGCCGTGCCGAAGCGCGCCGAGATCACCCAGGAGCAGGCCCTGGACGTGCTCACCGACGCCGTGGCGCGGTGGGCGGCGTCACTCGGATGAAGCCCCGGGAATGCCGCGGCCCCGGTCACTGTTGAGGCGGACGGAAGTGCTGATCGGTGTGCACCGACGTCGTAGGAGAGGAAGTCCGCCGCATGGGTTCGACCTTCTGCCCGAGCCGCAGCAGCCGTGCCGACCTGGACTGGACGGTGCTGCACGCGGCCAAGAACGCCCGGGTTCGGGCGGGATCGGGGACGGATCGACAGGCGCCCCCCGCCGAAGGTCGTCTATTCTCCGATTCGAGTGGGACCGGGTTCGGTCCTGCCCGCAATCTTGAGGAGGTGGGTCCGGTCACCGGTACCGACGCAGGGACCGACAACGGCCAGGCGGAGCTGCCCGAGGGCCAGGGCAACGGCGCTGAGACGACCGCGGAGCGCAGTGCGCGCTTCGAGCGGGACGCGCTCGAATACCTCGACCAGATGTACTCCGCCGCGCTGCGCATGACGCGCAACCCGGCCGATGCCGAGGACCTGGTGCAGGAGACCTACGCCAAGGCCTACGCGTCCTTCCACCAGTTCCGGGAGGGCACGAACCTGAAGGCGTGGCTGTACCGGATCCTCACGAACACCTTCATCAACTCGTACCGCAAGAAGCAGCGCGAACCCCAGCGCAGCGCGGCCGAGGAGATCGAGGACTGGCAGCTGGCACGCGCCGAGTCGCACATGTCGACCGGTCTGCGCTCCGCCGAGTCGCAGGCGCTCGACCACCTGCCCGACTCGGACGTCAAGGCAGCGCTGCAGGCGATCCCCGAGGAATTCCGCATCGCCGTCTATCTCGCGGATGTCGAGGGCTTTGCGTACAAGGAGATCGCGGACATCATGGGGACACCCATCGGTACGGTGATGTCCCGGCTGCACCGGGGCCGCCGTCAGCTGCGCGGCATGCTCGAGGACTACGCCCGTGAACGCGGGCTCGTCCCGGCCGGCGCCGGAGAGTCGAACGAAGCGAAAGGCTCGGGCTCATGAGCTGCGGAGAGTCGCACGAGACGGACTGCAGTGAGGTCCTCGACCACCTGTACGAGTTCCTCGACAGCGAGATGCCGGAGATCGACCGCGACAAGTTCCAGCACCACTTCGAGGAATGCTCGCCGTGCCTGGAGAAGTACGGTCTGGAGCAGGCCGTGAAGAAACTGGTCAAGCGGTGCTGCGGGCATGACGACGTGCCCACCGACCTGCGGGCCAAGGTGATGGGGCGGATCGATCTGATCCGCTCCGGGCAGACCGTGCCCGAGCACGACGTGACGGCCACGCCGCAGGAGTCCTGACTCCGCTTCGCGGGCACCATCACCCGAACGTGCTAATCGGCCGCTCGACGGCCACGCCCACCCACCCGCCGTCCTAGGCTCCGGAGCCTGGACAGGCATGGTCCGCGGGACCGGGGGAGGGGCGACGTCATGGAGGCGGTACCGGGACGGGCACGTGTGTACATCGCCTGTGTCGTCCTCGGCGCCCTGCTCTGTCTGCTGCCACGGCCCACCACGGCGTACCCGCCCTGGTGGGCCGTCGTGCTGCCCGCGGTTCTGTACGCCGGCGGCGAGTGGTTCGCCCGCAGGCGGTTCCCCGGCAGCTTCCATCCCGTCCTGCTCGCCGCCGCCTTCCTGCTCCCGCCGTGCGCCGCGGCGCTGGTCGTGCTGCCGGGGGCGCTCGTGGCGCCGGTGGAGCAGCGGCCGGCCGGGCTGCGACGGATCTGGCGGACCGCTCAGCTCGTCCTCGCCGTCTGGGCGGCCGCCCGGACGCACACGGCGCTCGACGGGGGCACCGCCGTCGGAACCCCCGACTTCCCCTACGCGCTCGTCCCCGCCGCGGCCGCCGTCCTGGCCTTCTGCCTGGTGCTGACGGTGCTGGACGGCGGCATTCTCGCCCTGGCCGAGCACGTGCCGGTGCGGTCCGCCTGGCGGGGGCTGTTCCCGCGGACGCTGGCACCGCTCGCGGTGCACGGGCTCGCCGGGCTGATGATGGCCGTCCTGTGGCGCAGCCCGTACGGGCCGCCGGCCGCGCTGCTCGTGCTGCTGCCGATGTGCGTGTCGTGGTGGGCCTTCGCGCAGTACCACCGGGAGCGCGGCGCCCATCAGGCGACGATCCGGGCGCTGGTCCAGGCGGTCGACATCAAGGACCGGTACACACGCGGGCACAGCGAGCGGGTCGGACAGGCCTCGATGATGATCGCCCGCGAGCTCGGCATGGACGACGAGCGGGTGGAGGTCCTGCGGTTCGCCGGGATCCTGCACGACGTGGGCAAGCTGGGCGTGCCCACGCGCCTGCTGCGCAAGGACGGGCCGCTCACGCCCGAGGAGCGGCGGGTGATCGAGCTGCACCCCGAGTATGGGCACGAGATGGTGCGGGGCATCTCCTTCCTCGGCGAGGCCCGGGCGGCCGTACTGCACCATCACGAGCGGCTGGACGGCAGCGGCTACCCGTACGGGCTCGCCGGCGGTCAGATCCCCGAGTCCGCGCGGGTCGTCGCCGTCGCGGACGCCTTCGACGCGATGACCTCCACCCGTTCCTACCGGCGCGGACGCCCCGTGGCGGCCGCCCTGGAGGAACTGGAGAGATGCGCCGGGGCGCAGTTCGACCCGGTGATGGTCGCGGCCCTCGGACGGGCCGTCGTGCGCTGCGGCTGGCATCCCGTCGTGACCGCCGACGGCGCCCCCTCGCGCCCGCGCGGGCCGGCCGACCGGTCCGATCCGTCCGTCGCCGGCCGGACGGGAGCGCACCGTTGAGCTCGCCCGGGGCGCGCCGCCCCCTCGCCCTCCTCCGCGCCCTCCACGGCCTCGCCGCCCTCATCGCCTGCGTCTGCCTCGGCGTCACCCTCCGGACCGGACTGGAGGACCGGCGGGCCGCCCTCGCCTTCGGTCTGCTGGTCACCGTCGGTGAACTCGCCCGCTGGACGGGACCGCAGGTCAGGGAGGCGGCGCCGCTCGGGGCCGCGGGAGCGCTGTCGTACGCGCTGCTCGGGCAGGACGCCGGGCAGCCCACCGCGCACGGTGTCGCCCAGGTGGTCAGCGTCGTGCTCGCCGCGTCACTCGTCGGATGCGTGCCGCACATCGCGCGCGGGCGCGGGCCGACGCCCGATCATCTGGCCCGGCGCGTGCTCACCGTCGCCTGCGCCGCCATGTGCTTCCAATCCCTGTACGGCCACGGCACGTTCGGGCACTGGAGCGGACCGGCCTACGCGCTGCTGCTGATCACCCTGCTCGCGGTCAGCGAGCTGTGCGACGCCGTGCTCGCCGCGGCGCTGGCGCACTCCCGCACCGGGTGGCCCTTCGGCCCGCTGCTGCGGGACGAGCTGCGGGCCCTGCCCGGCATCGGATCGGCCGTGTGCGCGACGGGCGCGGTGATGGCGCTCGGGGTCGCCGTGGTGGGGCTGTGGGCGCTGCCGGTGTTCTGTCTGCCGCTGCTGCTGGCCCAGGTGTCCCTGCGTCGGTACGCGGCGGTGCGGACCACCTACCGCCAGACCATCGCCTCCCTCGCGCGGGCGACCGAGATCGCGGGCTACACCCCGGCGGGGCACGCCCGCAGGGTCGCCGCGCTCAGCCGGGCCGTCGGACGGGAACTCGGGCTGAGCGAGCCGGACCTCACCGTGCTGGAGTACGCGGCGCTGATGCACGACATCGGTCAGCTCAGCCTGGTCGATCCGGTGCCCGCCGGGGCCACGGCCGGGCTCCCCGCCGCCGAGCAGCGCCGGATCGCGCTGCTCGGCGGCGCCGTCGTGCGCCGGACCGGTGTGGCCCCCTCGGTGGCGCTGATCGTGGAGCGGCAGGCCGATCCCTGCCCGGAGCAGCCCCTCGCCGCCCGGATCGTCCGCGCGGTCAACGCCTACGAGGAGAAGGTGCGCGACGCGGGGCCCGGCGGGGCGCTGACGGCGCTGGAGGAACTGCGGCTGGCGACGGCCGGGGACTACGCCCCCGAGGTCGTCGAGGCGCTGGCCCGGGTGCTGTGGAATCAGGGAGCGGCCCGTGAACGACTGGGATGACAGCGGCCCGCAAGAGGGGCGCGCCGAGCCCCGGCCGGGCGGTCTGACCCCGCTGCCGGCTGGGTAACCCATGGGTAATGAGCGCCCTTCCAGCCGTACATGGTTGGATGCGAAGAGAAGGGTGTCCGGGGGCAAGGCCAGCCCACCGAACGGAAGTGGCAGGCGGGAATCGTGAGGATCTTCGGCAAGGGACGGCACCGGCCCTCCGCCTCCTGGCGGCAGGCCACCGACCGCGCGTTCACGCTGATCGGGGACGGCCGGTACGAGGACGCGGGCGCGCTGCTGACCCGGGCCGCCGACCTGGAGCCCTGGCTGTCGGAGTCCTGGTTCAACCTCGCCCTGCTGCACAAGTTCCGGCACGACTGGGAGCAGGCCCGCGCGGCCGGTCTGCGGGCCGTGGCCCTGCTCGACCGCGAGGCCGGCGCACCCGACTGGTGGAACGTCGGCATCGCCGCGACCGCGCTCCAGGACTGGCCGCTGGCCCGCCGCGCCTGGCAGGCCTACGGGCTGCACGTGCCCGGCGGCGCCGCGGTGTCCGGTGAGCCGGTCGGCATGGACCTGGGCAGCTCGGCCGTACGGCTGTCACCCGAGGGCGAGGCCGAGGTGGTGTGGGGACGGCGGCTGGATCCCGCCCGGATCGAGGTGCTGTCCATTCCCCTGCCGTCCTCGGGGCGGCGCTGGGGCGAGGTGGTCCTGCACGACGGTGTGCCCCACGGGGAGCGCACCACGACCGCCGGACACGCCTACCCCGTCTTCGACGAGATCGAGCTGTGGGCGCCCTCGCCGGTGCCCACCTGGGTGGTCCTGCTGGAGGCCGCCACCGAGTCCGACCGGGACGCCCTGGAGCAGCTCGCCGCGGATGCCGGCTTCGCCGCCGAGGACTGGTCGTCCTCCGTGCGGCTGCTGTGCCGGCTGTGCTCGGAGTCACGGATGCCGTCCGACGAGGGCGACGGCGAGCACCTCGACCCGCACGACCACAGCGAGCCGGGGCACCCAGGGCCGCTGGGCCACCGCACGGACGGGCAGTTGTGGGTGCCGGAGCGGGAGTGCGGGGTGGCCGCGCCGGCCTCACTGGTACGGGGGCTGCTGGACGGCTGGGTCGCGGACAGCCCGGACTCCCGGGACTGGCGGGACCTGGAAGAGGTCTGCTGACCGTCCCCGTACCCTGTATAACCGCACACCCCAGTTCTTTGCAGGAAAGGCATACGTCGGTCATGGCGCAGCAGGACACCGATCAGCAGCACGCGGGCGTGCTCCCCGTGGACGACGAGGGCTTCGTCATCGACACGGAGGACGCCGAGGAGCGGGAGAGCGCCTGGCGCGAGCGCGGCACCTCGCGGCCGATCACGGTCGTCGGGAACCCGGTGCTGCACAAGGAGTGCAAGGACGTCACCGACTTCGGCCCCGAGCTGGAGCAGCTGGTGGCGGACATGTTCGCCTCGCAGCGCACCGCCGAGGGCGTCGGCCTGGCCGCCAACCAGATCGGTGTCGACCTGAAGGTCTTCGTCTACGACTGCCAGGACGACGAGGGCGTCCGGCACGTCGGTGTGGTGTGCAACCCCGCGGTGGTCGAGCTGCCCGCGGAGCAGCGCCGGCTGGACGACAGCAACGAGGGCTGCCTGTCCGTGCCCACCGCGTACGCGCCGCTCGCGCGCCCGGACTACGCCGAGGTGACCGGGCAGGACGAGCGGGGCAACCCGATCAAGGTGCGCGGCACCGGCTACTTCGCTCGGTGTTTGCAGCACGAGACCGATCACCTCTACGGGTACCTCTACATCGACCGGCTCTCCAAGCGCGAACGCAAGGACGCGCTGCGGCAGATGGCCGAGAACGAGCCCCGCTACCCCGTGGTCGCGAACGGCTGAGCCGCCGCACCGCCTTCCTTCGTACGGCGTCTGATCAGGGTCCCTCCCCGATCAGGCGCCGTTCGTGTGTCCGTCGCACGTTCGATCGGATGCGCTCCCCTAGTGATCCAAAACCGGTCAGGCAAGAGGGGATTCTCAGCACTGTGGGGTAGTGAATGAAGCAAATCCGTTCCCAGATCGGTCAGTTGTGGTGCTGAATGGGAAGTGCGGAGATACGCAACGGCGCACGCCCGGCACGGCGGGAGGGGTGTGCGCAACTGGCGGCTGAGAGGGGTTTGTTCGTGCCTGCTTTCCCACACAGCACCACATCGACCGCGACAGCGATCGCCATACCACCGTCGCTCTCCCTTCCGGTGATCGAGGCGGCGTTTCCCAGGCAATTGCACCCGTATTGGCCCAGGCTCCAGGAGAAGACCCGGGCCTGGCTCCTGGAAAAGCGGCTCATGCCGGCCGACAAGGTCGAGGAATATGCCGACGGCCTGTGCTACACGGATCTGATGGCGGGGTACTACCTCGGTGCCCCGGACGAGGTGCTCCAGGCGATAACGGACTACAGCGCGTGGTTCTTCGTCTGGGACGACCGTCACGACCGAGACGTCGTCCACCGCCGGCCGGCGGCATGGCGCCGGTTGAGGACGCGGTTGCACGAGGCACTCGACTCTCCTCGGCACCATCTGCACCACGAGGATCCCCTGGTCGCGGGTTTCGCGGACAGTGTGCTGCGCTTGTACGCGTTCCTGCCCCGAACCTGGAACGAACGCTTCGCCCGGCACTTCCACGAAGTGATCGAGGCCTACGACCGCGAGTTCCGCAACCGTACCGAGGGGGTGATTCCCCCGGTCCAGGAATATCTGGCGCTGCGGCGGCTCACCTTTGCGCACTGGATCTGGACCGACCTGTTGGAGCCGAGCGCCGGACGGGAACTCCCGGACGCCGTACGGAAACATCCGGCATATCGAAGGGCGGCGCTGCTGAGTCAGGAATTCGCCGCCTGGTACAACGACCTGTGTTCACTTCCCAAGGAAATCGCGGGCGATGACGTCCACAATCTCGGAATCAGCCTCATCACCCATGAGGGGCTGACGCTGGAAGAGGCGGTCGCGGAAGTCCGGCGGCGTGTCGACGGCTGCATCACCGAATTCGTCGTGGTCGAAGAGAAGGCCTTGCGGTTCGCCGACGGCCTCGACGACGGAACGCCGGACGGCAAGGAATTGAGTGTTGCCGTCCGGGCCTGCCTCGCGAATATGCGCAACTGGTTCAGCTCGGTCTACTGGTTCCACCACGAGTCCGGCCGCTACACGGTCGACAGCTGGGACGACCGGTCCACGCCCCCGTACGTCAACAACGAAACGGCAGGTGAGAAATGACCGTCGAGTCTGTCAAGCCCGAAGCCCCGGCACCGGCTTCGGAACTGCGTGTACCGCCCCTCGCGGGCGGTCGGGTCCCGGTCCTCGGGCACGGCCTCAAGCTGGTCCGTGATCCGTTGGCCTTCATGTCCGGGCTGCGCGAGCACGGCGATGTCGTCCGGCTGAAACTCGGCCCGAAGACGGTGTACGCGGTCACCACCCCGGCGCTCACCGGAGCCCTCGCGCTGAGCCCCGACTACAAGATCGACGGCCCGCTGTGGGAGTCCCTGGAGGGGCTGCTCGGCAAGGAGGGCGTGGCCACCGCGAACGGCCCGCGCCACCGCCGCCAGCGGCGCACCATCCAGCCCGCCTTCCGGCTCGACGCCATCCCGGCGTACGGCCCGATCATGGAGGAGGAGGCGCACGCGCTGGCCGAGCGCTGGAAGCCCGGCGAGACGATCGAGTGCACCTCCGAGTCCTTCCGGGTCGCCGTGCGCATCGCGGCCCGCTGCCTGCTGCGCGGCGAGTACATGGACGAGCGGGCGGAGCGGCTGTGCGTCGCGCTCGCCACCGTGTTCCGCGGTATGTACCGGCGCATGGTCGTACCGCTCGGACCGCTGTACCGGCTGCCGCTTCCGGCCAACCGGGAATTCAACCGGGCGCTGGCCGATTTGCATCTCCTGGTCGACGAGATCGTGGCCGAGCGCCGGGCGTCCGGTCAAAAGCCGGACGATTTGCTGACGGCGTTGCTGGAGGCCGAGGACGAGAATGGGGACCCGATCGGTGAACAGGAGATCCACGACCAGGTCGTCGCGATACTCACTCCCGGGAGCGAAACCGTGGCTTCCACGATCATGTGGCTGCTCCAGGTGCTCGCCGAACATCCGGAACACGCGGACAGGGTCCGGGACGAAGTTGAATCGGTAACCGGTGGGCGGCCCGTCGCATTCGAGGACGTCCGCAAGCTCACCCACACCAACAATGTCGTCGTCGAGGCGATGCGTTTGCGCCCGGCCGTATGGATACTGACGCGGCGGGCGGTCACCGACACGGAACTCGGCGGCTATCGCATTCCGGCCGGGGCGGACATCGTGTACAGCCCGTATGCGATCCAGCGCGATGCGCGTTCGTACGCGGACAACCTGGAGTTCGATCCCGACCGGTGGCTTCCGGAACGTGCCAAGGACGTACCGAAATACGCCATGAGCCCGTTCAGCGTGGGCAACCGCAAGTGCCCGAGTGACCACTTCTCGATGGCGCAGCTCTCACTGATCACGGCGGCGGTGGCGACCGCGTACCGCTTCGAGCAGGTGCCCGGGTCCGATGACACGACCCGTGTGGGCATCACGCTCCGCCCGCACGAACTGCTGCTCAGGCCGGTGCGGAGGTGAGCGACGGGCGCGCGTTCAGGCGGCCTGCGGTCCCCTGAACGTGCGCCGGTACGCGTGCGGCGTGGTGCCCACCGCCCGTACGAACTGATGGCGCAGCGCGGCCGCGTTGCCGAACCCCGTGCGGCCCGCGATCGCGTCCACCGTCTCGTCCGTCACTTCCAGCAACCGCTGGGCCAGCAGCACCCGTTGGCGCAGGATCCAGCGGTACGGAGTCGTCCCCGTCTCCTGCTGGAAGCGGCGGGCGAAGGTGCGCGGCGACATCAGCGCGCGGGCGGCGAGCTGCTCGACGGTCACCTCCTGGTCCAGGTTGCGCTCCATCCACACCAGCACCTCGGCGACCGTGTCGCACTCGGAGCGGGGCAGTGGCCGTTCGATGTACTGGGCCTGTCCGCCGTCCCGGTGCGGCGGCACCACCATCCGCCGGGCGATCCGGTTGGCGACCTCCGGCCCCTGCTCCTTGCGCACGATGTGCAGACAGGCGTCGATGCCGGCGGCGGTGCCCGCCGAGGTGATCACCGGGTCCTCGTCGACGTAGAGCACGTCCGGCTCGACGATCGCCCGTGGATACCGCCGGGACAGCTCCTGGGCGTGCCGCCAGTGCACGGCGCAGCGCCGCCCGTCCAGCAGCCCCGCGGCGCCCAGCACGAAGACGCCGGAGCACACGCTGAGCACCCGGGCGCCGCGCTCCACCGCCCGGTTCAGGGCGTCCAGCAGACCGGGCGGGAAGGTCCGGGACTCGTACCCCGAGCCGGCCGGCACGGCGATCAGATCGGCCGCCTCCAGCCGCTCGAGCCCGTGCTCGACCTGCATCGAGAAGCCCGCGTTGGCGCGCAGCACCGGCTGCTCGGCCGAGGCGACCGCGAAGTCGTAGACCGGCAGTCCGTCGTCGCTGCGGTCGATGCCGAAGACCTCGCAGACGACGCCGAGTTCGAAGGGATTCACGCCGTCGACGAGGACGGCCGCCACGTTCCGGAGCATCTTTCCAGTGTGCCCGAGCGCTGGCAGGAATTCGAGGGCCTACGGCAGTCCTGCCACTGCCGGTAAGGAGTGTCCGGCGCGACAGTGGTGTCTATGAACACGAACCAGATCGAAGCCCTCATCGGAATGCTGGCCGTCGTCGCACTCTTCGCGATCATGATCCTGCCCGCGGCCGTCGGTGTCGTCCGCGACCGGCGCATCGACCGCCAGCTCAGGCAGTCCGAGCGGCGCCGCCGCACCGCGGGCGAGCGGTCGTACCGCAGCGACGGCGGGGTCCGTACCCGCACCTACCGTCTGCACACCACCCGTTGACCGGCGGCGACCGGCCCACCGCCGGCCGCGACCGGAAAGGCGCCGGCCCACGAGCGACGCCGGCCGCGGTCCGTCGAGGACCGCGGCCGGCGTCGGGGAGCGAGCGACCTGAGGAGGACTGACTAGAAGTCCTCGTCCAGGTCCACCGTGCCCTCCACCGCGACCTGGTAGGCCGAGGGGCGGCGCTCGAAGAAGTTGGTCAGTTCCTGGACGCCCTGGAGCTCCATGAAGGAGAACGGGTTCTCCGAGCCGTACACCGGCGCGAAGCCCAGCCGGGTCAGACGCTGGTCGGCGACGCACTCCAGGTACTGCCGCATCGAGTCGGTGTTCATGCCCGGCAGGCCGTCGCCGCACAGGTCGCGGGCGAACTGGAGCTCGGCGCCGACGGCCTCCCGCAGCATGTCGGTGACCTGCTGCTGAAGCTGGTCGTCGAACAGCTCCGGCTCCTCCTTGCGGACGGTGTCCACCACGTCGAAGGCGAAGCTCATGTGCATCGTCTCGTCACGGAAGACCCAGTTGGTGCCGGTGGCGAGGCCGTGCAGCAGACCCCGGCTGCGCAGCCAGTAGACGTAGGCGAACGCGCCGTAGAAGAACAGGCCCTCGATGCACGCCGCGAAGCAGATCAGGTTGAGCAGGAAGCGGCGGCGGTCGGCCATGGACTCCAGGCGGTCCAGCTTCTCGACCGAGTCCATCCACTTGAAGCAGAACTCGGCCTTCTCCCGGATGGAGGGGATGTTCTCCACCGCGTCGAACGCGGCGGCACGGTCCTCCGGGTCGGGCAGATAGGTGTCCAGGAGCGTCAGATAGAACTGGACGTGCACCGCTTCCTCGAACAGCTGCCTGGACAGATACAGGCGCGCCTCGGGGGAGTTGATGTGCTTGTACAGCGTCAGCACCAGGTTGTTCGCGACGATCGAGTCGCCCGTGGCGAAGAAGGCCACCAGGCGGCCGATCAGGTGCTGTTCGGCGGGCGACAGCTTCGCGAGGTCGGCCACGTCCGAGTGGAGGTCGACCTCCTCCACGGTCCAGGTGTTCTTGATGGCGTCCCGGTAGCGCTCGTAGAAGTCCGGGTAGCGCATGGGGCGCAGAGTCAGCTCGAAGCCGGGGTCGAGGAGGTTCTGGTTCCGGCTCTTGCCGGCGCGGGGCGCCGTCGTCGAGGGGAGGTGGTCGGGCATTACTGGCAGGCCTCGCAGGACTCGGGGTTTTCCAGGGAGCAGGCGACGGCGTCAACGGGAGCCGCCGGCTGCGGTACGGGGACGGTGGTCTGGGCCCGCGCGGCGCGCGCGATCCGGGTCGCCGGGCGCGAACGCAGGTAGTACGTCGTCTTCAGGCCCTGCTTCCACGCGTACGCGTACATCGAGGAGAGCTTGCCGATGGTCGGCGTCTCCAGGAACAGGTTCAGGGACTGGGACTGGTCGAGGTACGGGGTGCGGGCCGCGGCCATGTCGATCAGGCCCCGCTGCGGAATCTCCCACGCCGTGCGGTAGAGCCGCCGCGCGTCCTCGGGGATCCAGGTGAAGTCCTGCACCGAGCCGCCCGCGTCGCGCAGCGCCTCACGGGTGCGGGCGTCCCAGACGCCGAGCTCCTTGAGCTCGTTCACCAGGTAGGAGTTGACCTGGAGGAACTCACCGGAGAGCGTCTCGCGCTTGAACAGGTTCGACACCTGCGGCTCGATGCACTCGTACACACCGGCGATCGAGGCGATGGTGGCGGTGGGGGCGATGGCCAGCAGCAGCGCGTTGCGCATGCCGACCGCGGCGATCCGCTCGCGCAGCGCCGCCCAGCGCTCCGGCCAGGCCGGCTCGACGCCGTAGTGGTCGGGGTGCAGCACACCGCGCGCGGTACGGGTCTTCTCCCAGGCCGGCAGCGGGCCGTTGCGCTCGGCGAGGTCGGCGGAGGCCTCGTACGCGGCGAGCATGACGCGCTCGGCGATCCGGGTGGACAGCTGCCTGGCCTCCGGGGAGTCGAAGGGCAGCCGCAGCTTGAAGAACACGTCCTGGAGGCCCATCGCGCCCAGACCGACCGGCCGCCACCTGCTGTTGGACCGGCCCGCCTGCTCGGTCGGGTAGAAGTTGATGTCGACCACGCGGTCCAGGAACGTGACGGCGGTGCGGACGGTGGCGTCCAGCCGCTCCCAGTCGATGTCGCCGGCCGCCGTGTCCACGAAGGCGCCCAGGTTGACCGAGCCCAGGTTGCAGACCGCGGTCTCCGAGTCGTCGGTGACCTCCAGGATCTCCGTGCAGAGGTTGGAGGAGTGCACGACATGGCCCGGCTCGGCCGTCTGGTTGGCGGTGCGGTTGGCGGCGTCCTTGAACGTCATCCAGCCGTTGCCGGTCTGCGCGAGGGTGCGCATCATGCGGCCGTACAGCTCCCGGGCGGGCACCGTCTTCCGGGCGAGCCCGGCCGACTCCGCCCGGCGGTAGGCGGCGTCGAACTCCTCGCCGTACAGGTCCACCAGTTCGGGCACGTCGGCCGGGGAGAACAGCGACCACTGCGCGTCCGTGTCGACCCGCCGCATGAACTCGTCCGGGACCCAGTGCGCCAGGTTGAGGTTGTGCGTGCGCCGGGCGTCCTCACCGGTGTTGTCGCGCAGCTCCAGGAACTCCTCGATGTCGGAGTGCCAGGTCTCCAGATAGACCGCGGCCGCGCCCTTGCGCCGCCCGCCCTGGTTCACGGCGGCGACGGAGGCGTCGAGCGTCTTCAGGAACGGGACGATGCCGTTGGAGTGGCCGTTCGTGCCGCGGATCAGCGAGCCGCGGGAGCGGATGCGGGAGTACGACAGCCCGATGCCGCCGGCGTGCTTGGACAGACGCGCGACCTGGTGGTAGCGGTCGTAGATCGAGTCCAGCTCGTCCAGGGGGGAGTCCAGCAGGTAGCAGGACGACATCTGGGGGTGCCGCGTGCCGGAGTTGAACAGCGTGGGGGAGGAGGGCAGGTAGTCGAGGCGGCTCATGAGCCCGTAGAGCGCCGCGACTTCGTCGACGGACCGGCTGGAGTCGTCCTCGGCGAGCCCGCACGCCACCCGCAGCATGAAGTGCTGCGGCGTCTCGATCACCCGCCGGGTGATCGGGTGGCGCAGCAGGTAGCGGCTGTGCAGCGTGCGCAGTCCGAAGTAGCCGAACCGGTCGTCGCCCGCGGTGTCGATCAGCGTGTCGAGACGCTCGCCGTGCAGGCCCACGAACTCCGCGGTCCGGTCGGCGATGAGCCCTTCCCGGTGGCCCACGGCGACGGACCCGGTGAAGGAGGTGACGCCCTGCGAGGCGGCCTCGGCGGCGACGGAGACGGTCAGCAGCCGGGCGGCCAGCCGCGAGTAGGCGGGGTCCTCCGAGATGAGGCCGGCGGCGGCCTCCGTGGCCAGCTCGCGCAACTCCGTCTCGTCGGCCCGCGCGGACCGGCCGCGCAGCGCGGCGGCGGCGACCCGGCCGGCGTCGGCGTCGGGGAGGTCGGCGGTCAGCTCGGTCAGCGTGCGCAGCAGTGCGGCACCGGGTCCGTCGGGCTCCTGGGCCGCCTCAGTCGCTGAAGCCGGTTCGGCTGGCGCGATGGTCACGTGGGGCTCTCCCTCGCTCGGCACGGGGCCTTGCGGAGGGCAGGGGGCAGCTCACGAGCGCACGCGGCGTCGCGTCCACCGACCCATTCCACGAGGCCCGGACGTCATGGCACCCGAACCGGACGGTCGGGCGCGCTGTCGGCAGGTCCTCGGACTGACGCTCGTATGAACGCATGCGGGCATACGTGTACGAGTACACCGTTGCGGGACAGTTCCGGATTCGCACCGGATTCCCCTGCGGCGACAGCGAGCATGAGCATACATCTTGTGCCGGGTTCGGGTGACGCCCCCAGATGTTGTGTCGCGCCGGTTTCAGAGCGTCAGCCGATAGGTGAGGAGAGTGATGCCGTCGAGCTGCGGCAGAGGGTTCCAGTCCCGCTCGGGTGTGCGGACGAAGCCCATCCGTTCGTAGATCCGGTGGGCGGAGCGCATGCTCCGCTGGGTCGACAGCACGACGCGTACGCAGCCCTCCGTGGCCCGCGCGCGGTCGACGCAGGCGCGCACCAGGCTCTCCCCGGCGCCGCGCCCGCGGGCCTCGCGGTCGACGGCGAGCATACGGATCTCGGCCTCCGCCGGACCCGCGATGTCCGCCATCGGGCCGCCGGACGGCACGAAGGTCACACCGCCCACGAGAGCGCCGTCCGCCACCGCGACCAGGACCTGCGCGGCGGCGGCCCGCTTGGCCACGTCCTTCAGCTCGCCGAGGTAGGCGTCGCTCTCCCCGAAGTCGAGCAGGCCGTCCTGGAGGTAGGCCCGGGCGGTGATCTCGCCGAGTGTCTCGTACTCCTCGGGCGCCGCCGGGCGGATCACGATGTCCATGGGGGCGAGTGTGCCCGAGGGGTACGGCAACGGGCCGCCGGATTTCGTCCGGCGGCCCGTCGGGGAGTCGCTCAGTGCGAGGCGCCGGCCACGGCCGGCGGCAGCTCCTTCTGCACGCCCGGGTCGCCCGCGTCGGCCGTGTAGTCCGAGGGGCTGGTCTCGTCGACGCCCTCGGGGGCCTTGGCGGCCCGCAGGACGAAGGTCATGACCACCGTGACGACGAGGTTCAGCACGAACGCCGTCAGACCGATGTAGCCGATCTCGCCGATGCCGGGGATCTCGGCCGACGAGCCGCCGAAGTGCTTCTGCGTCGGCGAGGCGACGCCGTACGCGGCGACCGTGCCGTAGAGCATGCCGACCGCCCAGCCGGCCAGCAGCGCCCAGCGGTGGAACCAGCGGGTGAACAGGCCGCCGACCAGGGCCGGGAAGGTCTGCAGGATCCAGATGCCGCCCAGCAGCTGGAAGTTGATCGCGACGGTCTTGTCCATGCCGAGGACGAAGACCAGCGCACCCACCTTCACCAGCAGCGAGACCAGCTTGGAGACCTTGGTCTCCTGCGCCGGCGTCGCGTCCGGCTTCAGGAAGTCCTTGTAGATGTTGCGGGTGAAGAGGTTCGCGGCCGCGATCGACATGATCGCCGCCGGCACCAGCGCGCCGATGCCGATCGCCGCGAAGGCGACGCCGGTGAACCAGTCCGGGAACATGTTCTCGAACAGCTGGGGGATGGCCAGCTGGCCGTTCTCCACCTTGATGCCGGCCGCGATCGCCATGAAGCCGAGCAGGCCGAGCAGGCCGAGCATCAGCGAGTACAGCGGCAGGATGGTGGAGTTGCGGCGGATGACGTCCCGGCTGCGGCTGGACAGCACGGCCGTCACGCTGTGCGGGTACATGAACAGCGCGAGGGCCGAACCGAGCGCCAGGGTGGCGTACGTCCACTGCGAGCCGTCCAGCGGCACCAGCCCGCCCGCTCCGGCCTCCGTGTACTTGTCGCTCGCCGCGGCGAAGATGTCGTCGAAACCGCCCAGCTTGATCGGGATGTAGATGATCGCGACGGCGATGACGAGGTAGATCAGCGTGTCCTTCACGAACGCGATCAGGGCCGGCGCGCGCAGACCCGACGAGTACGTGTAGGCGGCCAGCACGCCGAAGGCGATCAGCAGCGGCAGGTCCTTGATGAACCAGTGCGTGTTCTCACCGCCGCCGACGCCCATCACGTCCAGCACGGCCTGGATGCCGACCAGCTGGAGCGCGATGTACGGCATGGTCGCCAGGATGCCGGTCACCGCGACCGCCAGCGACAGGCCCTTGGAGCCGAAGCGGCCCCGGACGAAGTCCGAGGTGGTCACATAGCCGTGCTTGTGCGAGACCGACCACAGACGGGGCAGGAAGAGGAACATCAGCGGGTAGATCAGGATCGTGTACGGCACGGCGAAGAAGCCGGCCGCGCCCGCAGCGTAGATCGCCGCCGGCACCGCCACGAAGGTGTACGCGGTGTAGAGGTCGCCGCCGAGCAGGAACCAGGTGACCCAGGTGCCGAAGGACCGGCCGCCCAGACCCCACTCGTCGAGGCTCTGCTCGTTCTCGGCCCTGCGCCAGCGCGAGGCCAGGAAGCCCATGACCGTCACGGCCAGGAAGAAGAGGATGAATACGGCGAGCGCGACGCCGTTCACGCCGTCGTTCATGCGTCGGCACCCCCCTCGGACTTGCGGGCGCGCTGGTCACGCTGCCACAGCCGGTAGGCGATCATCGTGAGCACCGTGGAGATGACCACCCAGGCCATCTGGTACCAGTAGAAGAACGGAATGCCGATGAAGGCCGGGTCGGTCTTCGCGTACGAACCGACCCACAGCATCGCCACGAAGGGCGCTGTGAGACAGAGGGCGATGATGACGCGCACGGGCGTCACCACCGCTTCTCCGCTCGTCGGTGGGGCTTGTGACATCTGGTGGCTCCGTCCCCTCGCTGATCACCTGGTGCAACGCGCAGGCAATGTAGGTCACGGTGTCCCACATGCGGAAGCCCTTGTTCACATACCGGTTCCTCAACAGCAGCGGAAACTTTGCCGCGGGTCCCTTTCCTGCTGGTCCGTCCGCATGCGCTCGAAGTCCCGTCGGGACGGAATCTCCGCCTCCGGGCGGTTCTTGCGCAGGTGGGCGACATAGCGGTCGTAGGCCGATTCATCGGTCAGCTCCCGCACGTACCAGCGGACCCCGCTAATCACCCGGCGCAGCAGCGGTGACGGACGCACGGCGCTGTTCCTCCTTCTCCTCCTGCGTCGGGAACAGCCCGGCCGGCGCGACGATCTTCGACTCGGTGTACGGCACCTCACTGAGCGTGGACAGCGCGGGTCGGCGGACGTGCCGGACGCAGATCCGGGTCGCGTCCACGATCACGACGACGATCAGCAGGGCGAGCAGGGCGGTGAGCACACCGTCGACCGTGGAGTTGGTGACGACCGTGCGCATGTCGTCCATGGTCTTGGCCGGCGGCAGGATCTCCCCGCGGTCGATGGCGTCCTGGAACACCTGCCGCTGCTTGAAGAAGCCGACCTTGGGGTCGCTGGAGAACACCTTCTGCCAGCTGGCGGTCAGGGTCACGGTGGCGTCCCAGGCGAGCGGGACGCCGGTGATCCACGCCCACTTCAGGCGGCCCGACTTCACCAGCAGCGTGGTGCACACCGCCAGCGCGACGGCCGCCAGCAGCTGGTTCGAGATGCCGAAGATCGGGAACAGCTGGTTGATGCCGCCGAGCGGCTCGTGGACGCCCACCCACAGGAAGTAGCCCCACAGGCCGCACACGATCGCGCTGGTGATGACCAGCCCCGGCTTCCAGCTGACGTTCCTGAACGACCGGTGGACGTTGCCCAGCATGTCCTGGAGCATGAACCGGCCGACGCGGGTGCCGGCGTCCAGCGCGGTCAGGATGAACAGCGCCTCGAACATGATGGCGAAGTGGTACCAGAACGCCTTGAGGCCGCCGCCGGTCACCTGGGAGAAGATCTCCGAGACGCCGACCGCGAGGGTGGGCGCGCCGCCGGTGCGGGACAGCAGGGTCGACTCCTCGACGCTCTCCGCGGCCTTGGCCAGGTCGGCCGGCGAGATCTGGTAACCCCAGCTGCCCACCACCTGGGAGGCGCTCTCCACGGTGGTGCCGATCACTCCGGCGGGCGCGTTCATCGCGAAGTACAGGCCGGGGTCGATGATGCTGGCCGCGATCAGCGCCATCACGGCGACCGAGGACTCCATCAGCATGGAGCCGTAGCCGATCATCCGGACCTGCGTCTCCTTCTGGATCATCTTCGGCGTCGTCCCGCTGGAGATCAGGGCGTGGAAGCCGGAGAGCGCGCCGCAGGCGATGGTGATGAAGACGAACGGGAACAGGGAGCCCGCGAAGACCGGACCGTCGCCGCGGGAGGCGAAGTCGGTGACGGCGTCCATCTTCAGCGTCGGCAGCGCGATCACCACGCCGGCCGCGAGCAGCACGATCGTGCCGATCTTCATGAAGGTGGACAGGTAGTCGCGGGGAGCGAGCAGCATCCACACCGGCAGGATCGAGGCGATGAAGCCGTACGCCACCAGCCAGATCACGAGCGTGGACGGCGCCAGGGTGAACGTGTCGGCCCAGGACGACTCGGCGACCCAGCGGCCCGCGACGAGCGCGACCAGCAGCAGCGCCACGCCGATCAGGGAGACCTCCGCGACCCGCCCGGGCCGCAGGACCCGCAGGTAGAAGCCCATCAGCAGGGCGATCGGGACGGTCATCGCGATGGAGAAGGTGCCCCACGGGGAGGCCGCCAGCGCGTTGACGATCACCAGGGCGAGCACCCCGAGCAGGATGATCATGATGGCGAAGGCGGCCAGCAGCGCCGCCGCCCCGCCGAACGGCCCTATCTCCTCCCGCGCCATCTGGCCCAGGGACCGTCCGTCGCGCCGGGTGGAGAAGAACAGCACCACCATGTCCTGGACGGCGCCCGCGAAGATGACGCCGACGATGATCCAGATCGTGCCGGGCAGATAGCCCATCTGCGCGGCGAGCACCGGACCGACCAGGGGTCCCGCGCCCGCGATCGCCGCGAAGTGGTGGCCCAGCAGGACGCGGCGGTCGGTCGGGTGGAAGTCGATGCCGTTGTCGAGGCGTTCGGCCGGGGTGGCACGGGTCTTGTCGACCTTCAGGACCCGGTTCGCGATGAACTTGGAGTAGAAGCGGTAGGCGATCGCGTACGAGCCGAGGGCGGCCGCGACCATCCAGGCGGCCGAGACCTCCTCACCGCGCGACAACGCGAGTACGGTCCAGCCGGCGGCGCCGACCAGTGCGACGAGGCTCCAGATGACGATGGTTCGGGCGTTCGCTGTGCGCACGGGTCGTCCTCCCGTCGTATGCGATGACGGGAGGACCGTAGGACAGTCGATGTGATCTGCGCTACACCGCGAACAGGGTTGTGTCGCGGGGCCCTTGGGTTCCGGACCGGGCGGCGCGGGCCGCGCCGCCCGCGCGGGCTGTGCCTCCGGCTACGCCTCGGGCCGCTTGAGGCGCGCCACGAACTTGTACCGGTCGCCCCGGTAGACGGACCGCACCCACTCCACCGGTTCGCCGTCCCGGTCCAGCGAGTGACGGGAGAGCATCAGCATCGGCAGGCCGACGTCCGTGCCCAGCAGACCGGCCTCGCGCGGGGTGGCCAGCGAGGTCTCGATGGTCTCCTCGGCCTCCGCGAGATGCACGTCGTACACCTCGGCCAACGCGGTGTACAGCGAGGTGTACTTGACCAGGCTGCGGCGCAGCGCCGGGAAGCGCTTCGCGCTCAGATGGGTCGTCTCGATCGCCATCGGCTCGCCGTTGGCCATCCGCAGGCGCTCGATGCGCAGGACCCGGCCGCCGGCGGAGATGCCGAGCAGACCGGCCAGGGTGTCGTCGGCGGTGATGTAGCCGATGTCCAGCAGCTGCGAGGTCGGCTCCAGGCCCTGGGCCCGCATGTCCTCGGTGTACGAGGTGAGTTGGAGCGCCTGCGAGACCTTCGGCTTGGCGACGAAGGTGCCCTTGCCCTGGATGCGTTCCAGCCGGCCCTCGACCACCAGTTCCTGAAGGGCCTGGCGCACGGTGGTGCGCGAGGTGTCGAACTCCGCGGCCAGGGTGCGCTCGGGCGGGACCGGTGTGCCGGGCGGCAGCGTTTCGGTCATGTCGAGCAGGTGCTTCTTCAGGCGGTAGTACTTGGGCACCCGTGCGGTACGGACGGGTGCCCCGTTCTCGTTCTCCGCACTGCTGACGTCAGTGCTCATGCTCCGCCTTCCCGGCTTCTGTACCGACGCGACCGACATCCGCCGGTCGCGGGTCACATCGTGGCACGGACGCGCGCCAGAGGTTCCCCGCACGCTCCGTGATCCCCTCTGTATACCGTCGGTGCCTTCGCTGGTCTAGTCCATGCAGTCAAGTGGTCTACCCAAGTGTGCCTCGTCGAGCCGGTGTTTTCGACGGGTTCTTACTTAAAGGTTCCTGCATATGTAGGTCCCATAACGGCTGGTCGGAGGCGCACGAGCACCCTTGACACGCCATTTGGTCTGAGCCAAGCTCCCCCTACTGGTCTACACCATTGGTCCAGGTCCCGGCCCCGGACGGTACGCACGGAGTTGACGCTCACCGTGGGGACGAGGGGGGTTTGTGGCATCCCTGAGGAGGATGGCGTGAAGCGCAAGCTGATATCCGCGATCGGTGTCGCGGCGATGATGGTCTCCATTGCGGCCTGCGGGGGCGACGAAGGCGACGAGGGCAAGACCGGGGCGGACGGCTTCGCGGGCCAGACGCTCACCGTGTGGGTGATGGACGGTTCGTCACCCGACCAGTGGCAGAAGGACGTCGCCGCTGCCTTCGAGAAGAAGACCAAGGCCAAGGTCAAGTTCGAGATCCAGCAGTGGAACGGCATCCAGCAGAAGCTGACCACCGCCCTGTCCGAGGAGAACCCGCCCGACGTCTTCGAGATCGGCAACACGCAGACCCCGGCCTACGCCAAGACCGGCGGCCTCGCCGACCTCGCGGACCTGAAGTCCGAGATCGGCGCGGAGTGGACCGAGTCCCTGAACAACTCCTCGGTCTTCGAGGGCAAGCAGTACGCGGCGCCCTGGTACTTCGCCAACCGCGTGGTCATGTACAACAAGAAGGTCTGGGCCGACGCCGGCATCAAGGACACCCCCAAGACCCGCGACGAGTTCTACGACGCCCTGAAGACGATCGGCGACAAGACCGACGCCGAGCCGATCTACCTGCCCGGCCAGAACTGGTACCACTTCGTCGGCCTGGTCGTCGGCGAGGGCGGCGAACTGGTCAAGAAGGACGGGGACAAGTACGTCTCCAACCTCGGTGACCCCAAGGTCGCCGCCGCGATGGAGACCTACCAGAAGTTCCAGGCCCTCTCCAAGGCGCCCAAGGACAAGGACGAGGCCACCCCGCAGCAGGGCGAGGTCTTCGCCAAGGGCAACGTCGGCGCCATCATCTCGATGGGCTGGGAGGCCGGCATCGCCATCGAGGCCAACCCGGAGATCGAGGAGCAGATCGGCTACTTCACCATCCCGGGTGACACCGCCGACCAGCCCGAGGGTGTCTTCCTCGGCGGCTCCAACCTCTCGGTCGCCGCGGGCAGCAAGAAGCAGGAGCTGGCCAAGGAGTTCCTGAGGATCGCCCTGTCCGACACGCACGAGGGCCGGCTCGCCAAGCTCAACGGCGTCATCCCGAACAAGGAGTCGCTCCAGTCCAACCTGGCGGGCAACGCCGCCGCCGAGGCCGCCGCGCCGGCCGCCGCGGGCGGTGGCACCACACCGCTGATCCCCGAGTGGGCCGCCGTCGAGAACGCGCCGAACCCGGTGAAGACCTACATGACCGCCGTTCTGAACGGCAAGTCCCCCGCCGAGGCCGCCCAGCAGGTCGAGGAGGAGTTCAACAAGCGCCTGTCGCAGGAGAGCTGACAGCCGGCGCCGACGGGGCGGGGGCCGCTCATGGCCCCCGCTCCCGCTCCTGTTCCCGCTGACGGGACTTCGTAGGCCGAGAAGAGAGATCGCGAGCATGACCGTGCAGACCGAACGGCCGCCCTCCGGTCCGCTGGACACCACCCCATCGGGCAAGAGCGGATCCGGCGGGCCGGGGCAGCGCGTGACGTCGCGGGCCGGCGCGCTGGCCCCGTATTTGCTGCTGCTGCCGGCCTGCGCGGCCACCGTGCTGCTGCTGGGCTGGCCGCTGCTGAAGGACGTTCTGCTGTCCTTCCAGAACCTCAACATGGCGCAGCTGATCCAGCACGTCACCGAGTGGAACGGCATCGACAACTACAAAGAGGTCCTCACCGGCGAGGACTTCTGGCGCGTCACCCTGCGCTCGATCCTGTTCACGGCGGTCAACGTCGTCCTGATCATGATCTTCGGCGCCCTGATCGGCCTGCTGCTCGCCCGCCTCGGCAGGCGCATGCGGGTCATGCTGATGATCGGGCTCGTGCTGGCCTGGGCGATGCCCGTGGTCGCCGCGACCACCGTCTACCAGTGGCTGTTCGCCCAGCGCTTCGGGGTCGTCAACTGGGTGCTCGACAAGCTCGGCTGGCACTCCATGGCCGACTACAGCTGGACCAGCAGCCAGATGTCGACGTTCTTCGTCGTCACCGTGCTGATCGTCTGGATGTCGATCCCCTTCGTCGCGCTCAACCTCTACGCCGCGACCACCACCATCCCGGACGAGCTCTACGAGGCCGCCGCCCTCGACGGCGCCGGTGCCTGGCGGATCTTCTCCACCGTGACGTTCCCGTTCCTGCGTCCGTTCCTCTACGCCACCACGTTCCTGGAGATCATCTGGGTCTTCAAGGCGTTCGTGCAGGTCTTCGCCTTCAACGGCGGCGGCCCCGACCGGCTCACGGAGATCCTGCCCGTCTACGCCTACATCGAGGGCGTCGGCAACCAGCACTACGGAATGGGCGCGGCCATCGCCGTCCTGACCATCCTGATCCTGCTCGCTCTGACCGCGTACTACCTGCGGGTCGTGCTCAAGCAAGAGGAGGACGAGCTGTGAAGCGCTCGCTCTTCGGCCGCCTGTGGCCCAACGTCACGGCCGTCGTGCTGTTCATCGGCTTCGTCTTCCCCGTGTACTGGATGTTCGCCACGGCGTTCAAACCGACCGGCGACATCATCTCGGAGAATCCGGTCTGGTTCCCGACCGACATCACCTTCGACCACTTCAAGACCGCGACCGACGCCGACAACTTCTGGACGTTCGTCGCCAACTCGCTGATCGTCACGGTGCTCGCGGTCGTCTTCTCGCTGCTCATCGCGCTCGCCGGGGCGTTCGCCCTGGCCCGTATGCGGTTCAGGGGACGGCGCGGCTTCATCGTCGGCTTCATGATGGCGCAGATGGCGCCCTGGGAAGTCATGGTCATCGCGATCTACATGATCGTGCGGGACGCGTCGATGCTGAACAGCCTGGTTCCGCTGACCCTCTTCTACACGATGATGATCCTGCCCTTCACCGTCCTGACGCTGCGCGGCTTCGTCGCCGCGGTGCCCCGGGAACTGGAGGAGTCGGCGATGGTCGACGGCTGCACCCGCGGCCAGGCCTTCCTCAAGATCATCTTCCCGCTGCTCGCGCCGGGCCTGATGGCCACCTCGATGTTCGGCTTCATCACCGCCTGGAACGAGCTGCCGCTCGTCCTGGTCGTCAACAAGGAGGCCGGCGCCCAGACGCTGCCGCTGTGGCTCACCAGCTTCCAGACCGTCTTCGGCAACGACTGGGGCGCGACCATGGCGGCCTCCTCCCTCTTCGCCGTTCCGATCCTGATCCTCTTCGTCTTCCTCCAGCGCAGGGCCGTCAGCGGGCTGACCGCCGGCGCTGTGAAGGGATAACGCCCTCGATGACCACATTCGCCAGCGAAACCGACACGCTCACCCGGGACGCGCTGACGGTCCTCCAACCCGGCTTCACCGGTACCACGGCACCGGACTGGCTGCTGCGCCGCCTGGGCGAGGGCCTCGCCTCCGTCGGACTGTTCGGCCGCAACATCGCCTCCCCCGAGCAACTTTCCGCGCTGACCGCCCAGTTGCGCGCCGAACGGGAGGACGTCCTGGTCGCCGTCGACGAGGAGGGCGGCGACGTCACCCGCCTGGAGGTGCGCACCGGTTCCTCCTTCCCCGGCAACCACGCCCTCGGCGCGGTCGACGACGTCGACCTGACCCGCGAGGTGGCCCACGAACTCGGCCGCCGGCTGGCCGCCTGCGGCGTCAACCTCAACTGGGCCCCGTCGGCGGACGTCAACTCCAACCCCCGCAACCCGGTGATCGGTGTCCGGTCCTTCGGTGCCGACCCCGCCCTGGTCGCCCGGCACACCGCCGCCTACGTCGCCGGCCTCCAGTCCGCCGGCGTCGCCGCCTGCACCAAGCACTTCCCCGGCCACGGCGACACCGCCGTCGACTCGCACCACGCGATGCCCCGCATCGACGCGGACGCGTCCGTGCTCGGCGACCGCGAACTGGCGCCGTTCCGCGCCGCCGTCGCCGCCGGCTCCCGGGCCGTGATGAGCGCCCACATCCTCGTCCCCGCCCTGGACCCGGAGCGGCCGGCGACCCTGTCCGCCGGGATCCTGGCGAACCTGCTGCGCCGCGACCTCGGCCACGACGGCCTGATCGTCACCGACGGCATGGAGATGCAGGCCATCGCGGGCACGTACGGCATCGAGACGGGCAGCGTGCTCGCCGTCGCGGCCGGCGCCGACGCGATCTGCGTGGGCGGCGGACTGGCCGACGACGAGACGGTACGCCGGCTGCGCGACGCCCTCGTGGGAGCGGTGCGCAGCGGCCGGCTCGCCGAGGAACGCCTGGCCGACGCCGCCCACCGCGTCCGGGAGCTGGCCCGCTGGGCGGCGACCGCGGCAGAGGACGCCGGCCGGTCCGGCCCCGGCAGCGACGTCGGACTGCGCGCGGCCCGGCGCGCCCTGAGGATCACCGGCGCGGACACCGCCGTCCCGCTCACCGAGGCCCCGTACATCGCCACCCTGACGCCCGCCGCCAACATCGCCGTCGGCGACGAGACCCCCTGGGGCGTGACCGCGGAACTGGCCGGGCTGCTCCCCGGCACGGAGGCGGGCACCTTCGCGGGTGAGGACGCCGGACCCGCCGCGCTCACCGCGGCCGGCACCCGCAGGATCGTGGCCGTCGTGCGCGACGAGCACCGGCACCCGTGGATGGCGGCGGCGCTCGACATGCTGCTGACCGCACGCCCCGACACGATCGTGGTCGAGATGGGCGTGCCCCAGGCTGCCCCCCGCGGCGCCCTGCACATCGCCACCCACGGCGCGGCCCGGGTGTGCGGCCGGGCCGCGGCGGAGGTCATCGCCGGGGCTCGCTGAGCCGGCCCCGGCGCCCGCGCCGGACACGCAGGAAGGCGCCGGTCCCGCACGGGACCGGCGCCTTCGGGCATCGGGGCGAACGTTGCCTGCTACGGCACTAGATCCCCTGCCACTGCGGCTTGTTGGCGTAGGTGTGCCGGAAGTAGTCCGCGAGCTTCAGCTCGGACGCGGCGGCCTCGTCGACGACGACGGTCGCGTGCGGGTGCAACTGGAGCGCGGAGGCCGGGCACACCGCGGCGATCGGGCCCTCGACGGTCGCGGCGACCGCCTCCGCCTTGCCCTCTCCGGTGGCCAGCAGCACCAGATGCCGCGCCTCCAGGATCGTCCCGATGCCCTGTGTGATGACGTGCTGCGGCACCTGGTCGATGTCGCCGTCGAAGAAGCGGGCGTTGTCGATCCGGGTCTGCTCGGTCAGCGTCTTGATCCGGGTGCGCGAGGCCAGCGAGGAGCACGGCTCGTTGAACCCGATGTGCCCGTCGGTGCCGATGCCGAGCAGCTGGAGGTCCACCCCGCCCGCCTCGGCCAGTGCCCGGTCGTACGCCTCGCAGGCTCCCGGGATGTCCTCGGCCGTGCCGTCCGGCCCCATGAACGCGGCCATGGGCACACCGAGCGGCTCCAGCACCTCGCGCCGCAGCACCGAGCGGTACGACTCCGGATGCTCGGCCGGCAGCCCCACGTACTCGTCGAGCTGCGCGATCCGCGCCCGCGAGGTGTCCACGGCGCCGGACCGCACCCTGGCCGCCAGCGCCTGGTACACGGGCAGCGGGGTCGAGCCGGTGGCCACACCCAGCAGGGCGTCGGGCCTGCGCCCGAGCAGCTGGGCCATGGCCTCGGCGATCAGCTCGCCGCCCGCCTCGGCGTCGGGAACGATGACAACTTCCACGCTGGGCCTGCCGATCTGGAGAGGAGACTCGTAGGGACCCGGATAGGGGCCATGTGGTTTAGACCAATCTAACAGAGCGGCCCTGTTCACCGCAGGGGCCGACGACCGCCGGGCGATGGGCGGTCCCGGGGGTGGCGGCGGCGCCGGAAGGGGGCACGGGGCCGGGCCCGCCGGGCGGTGGCGCTCCCCGGGCGGCGGCGTCCGAGGCTTCCCGCGCGCAGGCGTGGCGCGCCGCGGGGGAGTGCAATGGGAAGGTCGGAAGAGAGCCGTCAGGACAACGCCAGGGCCAGACGCGGAGGATCTCTTTATGACCGCCACCCCGTACCCGCACGACCCCCACGCCCCGCACATCGACGTCCCCGGCCGGATCATGGCGCGCGAGATGGCCGAGCAGCCCGCCGTCCTGCAGCGGATCCTGGACAAGGGCGCCCCCGCCGTCCGCCGGGTCGCCCAGGAGATCGCCGCCCGCGCGCCCCGCTTCGTGCTGCTCACCGCCCGCGGTACGTCCGACAACGCCGCCCTGTACGCCAAGTACCTGCTGGAGATCCGTCTGGGCCTGCCCTGCGGGCTCACCTCGATGTCCACGACGACGGCCTACGGGGCCCGCCCCGACCTCACCGACGTCCTCGTCATCGCCGTCAGCCAGTCCGGAGGCTCCCCCGACCTCGTGGCCTCGACCCGGGCGGCCCGCGAGTCCGGCGCGATCACTCTCGCGGTCACCAACAACGCGGACTCGGCGCTGGCCGGTGTCTCCGAGTACCACATCGACATCCTGGCCGGGCCGGAGAAGGCCCTCCCCGCAACCAAGACCTACACCGCCTCCCTCCTCGCGCTGTACCTCTTCGCCGAGGGGCTGCGCGGCGGCGACGGCAGCGCCGCGCGGGTGCTGCCCGGCCTCGCCGAGCAACTGCTCGCCCGGCAGGACGAGGTGCGCGCCATCGCCGCCCGCTACCGCTTCGCCGAGCGCATGGTGATCACCTCGCGCGGCTACGGCTACCCCACCGCGAAGGAGGCCGCCCTGAAGCTGATGGAGACCAGCTACATCCCCGCCCTGTCCTACTCCGGCGCCGACCTGCTGCACGGCCCCCTCGCCATGGTCGACAACGTCTCGCCGGTCATCGCCGTGGTGACCGACGGCAAGGGCGGCGAGATGCTCCAGCCGGTCCTCGACCGGCTGCGCGGGCGCGGCGCCGATCTGTTCGTGGTCGGCCCGGGGAACCGGGTCGAACGCGCCTCCGTCGGCTTCGTCCTGCCCACCGAGAACGTCGCCGAGGAGGTCCAGCCCGTCCTGGAGATCATCCCGCTCCAGCTCCTCGCCCACGAGGTCACGATCGCGCGCGGCCAGGACCCCGACGCCCCGCGCGCCCTGGCGAAGATCACGGAGACCCACTGAGCGCCCCGCGTGCCCGGTGGGGGCGGAGCGGACCGAGCGGCGCCCGCGGAAATTGCAACGGCCATCCGGCCCCGTAGGCGAGCCGGGCGGGTTAGGCTGCGAAGCGCCAACTCCAAACAGGCTCCGACAACAACGGTCCCGACGCATGGACACCGCACAGTGGTCTAGTCCAGAATGCAAGTGTCCATCGCGACGGAACCACCAAGAGCCTCCGTCCTCCCCGCACAGGAGGACGGACCGAGGAACCGGAGCTCTCTGCCCTGACTGCCCCGGCTCCTCATCCTTCGGCCGACCGGGACCGCACACCCCGTGGCCGATGCTGCTCCGGGCTGCGGTGCCGGGAGGGTTGAGGGTCCCTCCCAGGCGCCGCGGCCCGCGGGTGCTTCCAGGGCCGTACGGCACCCCCCGGACCCCGCGGCGGACCATTAGGGGCCCGTACAAACCCCCAGGTACGCTCACATCGTGCCCTCCATGAACGAACTGGTCCGCCAGCACACCGCCCTCGACGACTCCGACCTCGAGTGGCTCCATCTGCTGGTCTCGGAGTGGCAACTGCTCTCCGACCTCTCCTTCGCCGACCTGGTTCTGTGGGTCCCCACCCGCGACGGCACCCGTTATGTCTCGGTCGCCCAGATGCGCCCGAACACCGGCCCCACCTCCTACCAGGACGACATGGTCGGTCACCTCGTCCCGCGCGGCCGGCGCCCCCTGCTGGACGCCGCCCTCGACGAGGGGCGCATCGTGCGCGAGGGCGACCCGGAGTGGCGCGAAGAGGTCCCGGTCCGCGTCGAGTCGATCCCGGTACGGCGGGACGGGCGGGTCCTCGGCGTCATCGCCCGCAACACCAACCTGCTCACCGTCCGCACCCCGAGCCGCCTGGAGCTGACGTACCTCCAGAGCGCGTCGGACCTCGCCCAGATGATCGCGGCAGGCGCCTTCCCCTTCGCGAACCAGCAGGTCGACATGGACGCCTCGCCGCGCGTGGGCGACGGGCTGATCCGGCTCGACGCGGACGGCATCGTGCAGTACGCCTCCCCGAACGCCCTGTCCGCCTACCACCGCATGGGCCTGGCCGCCGACCTCGTGGGCCACCACCTCGGCCGTACGACCGCCGAACTCGCGCCGTCCCGGGGACCGGTGGACGAGGCGCTCGCCAAGGTGGCCAGCGGATGGGCGCCGCGCGAGTTCGAGATCGAGGCACACGACGGCGTCATCCAGTTCCGGGCGATCCCGCTCAAGCCCAAGGGCACCCGGATCGGTTCGCTGGTCCTGCTCCGGGACGTCACGGAACTGCGCCGCCGCGAGCGGGAGTTGATCACCAAGGACGCGACCATCCGGGAGATCCACCACCGGGTGAAGAACAACCTCCAGACGGTGGCCGCCCTGCTGCGCCTCCAGGCCCGGCGCATCGAGTCCGAGCGGGGCCGCGCGGCCCTGGAGGAGGCGGTGCGCAGGGTCGGCTCCATCGCCATCGTGCATGAGACGCTGTCCCAGAACCTGGACGAGCGCGTGGAGTTCGACGAGATCGCCGACCGGGTGCTCGCGATGGTCGCGGAGATCTCACCGGGCAAGGTGGCCGGCCGGCGCACCGGCCGCTTCGGCATCCTCGACGCCGAGGTCGCCACCCCGCTGTCGATGGTGCTGACCGAGGTTCTTCAGAACGCGCTGGAGCACGGCTTCCGCGAGGGCGACACCGGCACGGTCGAGGTCTCGGCCATCCGTACCGGCACGACGAAGGAGACCCGCCTTCGGGTCACCGTCCAGGACGACGGTGTCGGCCTGCCCGAGGGCTTCGACCCGCACACCTCCGGCAACCTGGGCCTCCAGATCGTCCGGACGCTGGTGGAGGGGGAGTTGGGCGGCACGTTCGACATGGTCCCGGCTCCGGAGCGCGGCACCCAGGTGGTCCTGGACATCCCGGTACGGGCACAGAAGTGACCAGCGCGGGGCCCGCGCGCCGCTGAACCGGCAGCCGCTCGCGCCGTCCGCCGCCGGCCGGGCGGCCCGGCGCAGCGAAAAGCCCCGGACGGTGTCGTCCGGGGCTTTGCTTGCTGCTGTGTCAAGCGCATCGGGGGTACTGCGCGCTGCGGCTCGGGGGCGGGAGATGCGTACTCGCTGTACGCGCCGCCAAGCTCAGGCTGTCAGCGGGGTGGGTGTGTCAGGCGGAGGCCTGACGAGCCCGGTTGCGGGCGGCGCGGCGCTTCATGGCGCGGCGCTCGTCCTCGCTGAGACCACCCCAGACGCCGGAGTCCTGACCGGACTCGAGCGCCCACTGCAGGCACTGCTCCATGACGGGGCAGCGACGGCAGACGGCCTTGGCTTCCTCGATCTGCAGCAGCGCAGGACCGGTGTTGCCGATGGGGAAGAAGAGCTCGGGGTCTTCCTCGCGGCAAACGGCGTTGTGACGCCAGTCCATGGCTGCTACCTCTCCTTGATTACGTGCAGGTTGCTTGTGAATGTGAACGCTTTCACGAATCCCTCAACAAGTGAAGGGCCGACCGCCAGGTTCCCTGGCGTGGTCCTGTGGTGTGTTGAGGGGTTCCGGTGATCTGTGGAGGCCGGTGTTGCGGGCCGTCCCGATCGCCATGTAGAGACTCGCAAACCTCGGCGACGGATACAACCCCTTCCGAAAAGTTTTTTTTGATTCCTCGGTGTCGACTAGGTCACAGCCGTACTTCCATGGGGTGGATCCTGGCCTAAACGTTCGAGTGAAAGGACTTTAGCCTCTTCTGCTCACACAATCACACGCAGTGCACGGCGTACGCCTGTGAACGTCACGCTCGTACGCAGTCCCAGATGGTCGCCGTCCATCTGAAGGGGCAGTGGCACCTTCGAATGCAAGGTGAACTCACTCAGGTCGTGCAGGGACAATGCGTGCTTTCCACGGGGGCCGCGCTCGGGGGACGAAGTGAGCAACTGGGTCCCATACCGGGCAACCGCAGCCGTGGACAAACGGCTGAGACCGAATACGTCGAGCCCTGTGTCGAACGAGGCTTTAGGAGACGCGTACATCGGGCGATTGCCGAGAAACGTCCAGGGCGCCGTGTTGGACGCTATGCACACCATCAGATCAGTCACGGGGTCCTCGCCGGCCCGTTCCAGAGTGATCGTGCCGTTGCGGCGACTGGGCTCGCCGATGAGCTGGCGGAGCACCTGGCGGACGTAGAGGGCGTGCGTCGATTTCTTGCCGCGCTCGCGCTGCTGCTCGACCCGGCCGACAACACCCGCGTCGAAGCCGAGTCCGGAGTTGAAGGTGAACCAGCGGGACGGCACGGCCTCGTCCTCGGTGCCCGGTGTGCCCGAGGTCAGCCCCAGACCGACGGTCCGCTCGCTGCCCTCGCGCAGGGCGTCCAGCAGCGCGCCGGTCGCCTCCACGGCGTCGTTGGGCAGGCCGAGGGCGCGGGCGAAGACATTGGTGGAGCCGCCGGGGACCACGGCGAGGCCGGGCAGGCGCTCCGGGTCGGGCCCGGCGTGCAGGAGGCCGTTGACGACCTCGTTGACCGTGCCGTCGCCGCCGAGCGCCACGACCATGTCTATGTCGTCGCTCTCCGCGGCCTGCCGGCCCAGATCGCGCGCGTGCCCGCGGTACTCGGTGGTGACCGCCTCCAGCTTCATCTCACTGGCGAGGGCGTGGATGAGGACATCGCGCGTACGTGCGCTTGTGGTGGTTGCCGCCGGATTGACCACGAGAAGTGCACGCATGACTGGCAGGGTACCTACTGGGGGGTACCTGGCCCAGACCGGATGGGAGATCAGCCGGAGATCGAGGCGTGAGTCTGGACACGGGCGCCCCCGCCGTCTCCTGCCCCTCGTGCCTTGCGGTGCCGGGCCGTCGAGGGGCGCGGGCGGGCGCGCGGGTCACCCTTTCGAGAACACCCGGACCGGCCCCGGGTGCTCCTGTCCCGCCGTCGCTCCGGCGCGGTACGCACGGCCCGCGGGGGAGGGGCCGCCGGATCCGCGCGCGCCCGGCCTCGACGCAGGGGGCCGTGCGGTCGGGGCTACCCTTCAGGGGTGAGCTCTCAGCAGAACCCCGCGTCAGAAGCCGCCGAAGAGGCGGGCCCCCGTCCCGTCCGGCTGACCGCAGCCGCGGCGCTCACCGCGCTGGAGGGGCTCGCGCTGGTGGTCGGCGGCGTCTGGATCGGGGTGCTGGGGCTGACCGGGCACCCGGACGACCGGCAGCAGGCCGTGACCGGGGGCATCACGCTGGTCGTGCTCGCCCTGCTGCCGCTGCTGGCGGCGCGGGGACTGCTCGGCCGGCGCAGCTGGAGCCGCGGCCCGGCCCTCATCACCCAGATCATCGCGCTGCCCGTGGCCTACAACCTGCTCCAGGCCGACAGCATGGCCATCCCCGGGGGCATCGTGCTGGCCGTCGTCGCCGTCACGGCGCTCGTGCTGCTGGTCAACGCCGAGACGACCCGGGCCCTCGGGATCCGAGGGCCCGGCAACGCGCAGGACCAGAGCTAGCCGCTACTCCTCGACGAGGAGCTTCTCCCGCAGCTGGGCCAGTGTCCGAGCCAGCAGCCGCGAGACATGCATCTGCGAGATGCCGACCTCCTGAGCGATCTGCGACTGCGTCATGTTGCCGAAGAACCGCAGCAGCAGGATCCGCTTCTCGCGCGGCGGGAGGTCCTCCAGGAGCGGCTTGAGCGACTCCCGGTACTCCACGCCCTCCAGCGCCTCGTCCTCCGCGCCGAGTGTGTCGGCGACGGCGGGCGACTCGTCGTCCGTGTCGGGGACGTCCAGGGACAGCGTGGAGTACGCGTTGGCGGACTCCAGGCCCTCCAGGACCTCCTCCTCCGAGATGGCCAGCTTCTCGGCGAGTTCGTGGACGGTGGGGGAGCGGCCGTGCAGCTGTGAGAGCTCGGCGGTCGCGGTGGTCAGCGACAGCCGCAGCTCCTGGAGCCGGCGCGGGACGCGCACCGCCCAGCCCTTGTCGCGGAAGTGCCGCTTGATCTCGCCGACGACCGTCGGGGTCGCGTACGTCGAGAACTCGACGCCGCGCTCCGGGTCGAAGCGGTCGACCGACTTGATCAGGCCGATGGTGGCGACCTGGGTGAGGTCGTCCAGCGGCTCGCCCCGGTTGCGGAAGCGGCGGGCGAGGTGCTCGACGAGCGGCAGATGCATACGCACCAGCTGGTTGCGCAGCTCCGCGTACTCCGCGCTGCCCTCCTTCAGCTTGCGCAGCTCGATGAACATGGCGCGCGCTCCGCTGCGGTCCTGCGGATTGTGCTGCGTCGCATGCGTGACCGGCGTGGCCTGTGTCGCCTGCGCGGCCGGTGCGGCCTGCGTGGCCCGTGCGGCCGGCGCGTCATGCTCGGAGTATCGCTCGTGCTCGCTCATCGTCCCGCCCGTCGCCCTTCCCCGAGCCCTCGTCTCCTCCCCCGCTCTCGACTTCGCTCGAGCGGGGGGAGCCCCAGGGGCAGGGGACACCCCGATCCGCCGTTCCAGAGGCGCGCTCTGCACGGCACCTTCCTGCTCTCGCTGCCCGTCGTCCGGGAAGCCGGCCTCCGCCGTGTCGTCGGATTCGTCCTCCGGATGCGGCCGGGCCTGCTCGGGGATGCTGTCGATGCCGTCCGCCATGCGGCGGGAACCGTCGGGACCCCCGTCCTCGGCCGGCTGCTCCCGTGTGCCGCGATCTTCGTCCCGCACCGGCCCGTCCCCGTTCCTCACGCCGGCCCGGGTCCCGCGCCGCGCTGTTTGTAGAGGCTGATCGAAACGGTTTTGTCGTCGTCCACGGCGGAGGAGACCTTGCCCGCGAGGGCGGACAGGACGGTCCAGGCGAAGGTGTCCCGTGAGGGGGCGTGACCGTCCGTGGTCGGCGCCGAGACGGTGACCTCCAGCGAGTCGTCGACGAGCCGGAAGACGCAGCTGAGCACCGAGCCGGGCACGGCCTGCTGGAGCAGGATCGCGCAGGCCTCGTCGACCGCGATGCGCAGGTCCTCGATCTCGTCGAGGGTGAAGTCCAAACGGGCCGCGAGGCCGGCCGTGGCCGTCCGCAGCACCGACAGGTAGGCACCCGCAGCCGGCAGCCGGACTTCCACGAAGTCCTGGGTCGCGGGCTCGCCTGCGATCTGGGACACCCTCACCTCCAAGGTGGTACAAGCTTTACGGGGCCGAGGGTCTTCCCTCGGGATGACGCGATGTGTGCTTCAGCGGTGACGCTACCGCGCTCGCAACCGTCCTGTCCCCGGGACCCCGCCCCTTGCTGTCACTCATAGTAAACACATGAATACGCACAGTGGCTAGAGGGCGGGCGGCCCCAATTGGGAACAGCGCGCGCCGGGTTGACGTACCCAGACGTCAGACGGTCGAACCGTCCGCTTCGCGTCGCCGCCGGCCCTCAGGCGAGGACATGGTCGACGAAGCACCAGCGCCAGCTCTCGCCGGGTTCCAGGGTCCGCATCAAGGGGTGGCCGGACTGCTCGTGGTGCTCCGTGGCGTGCCGGCCCGGGGATGAATCGCAGCAACCGACGTGACCGCAGGTGAGGCACAGCCGCAACTGCACCGGGTGCACTCCCTCCGCCAGGCATTGCGGGCAGGTCTCCGTGACGGCACCCGGTTCCGGGTGCGGCAGCGCGTCGGCGTGCGTGCACTGTTTCATGATTGCCAGGTTACGACGGGCGTGCGGAAGACCGCGCGGAAAATGAGGGCGGGCGAGTTCGATGGACGTGATGCCACTGCTGCTCCTGATCGCGGGCAGCGCCGCGGTCGCGGCGGCCGGGAGACGCACTCCCGTGCCGGCGCCACTGGTGCTGGTGGCGGCGGGACTGATCGTTTCCTATGTGCCGGGGGTGCCCGAGTACACCCTGGACCCGCACATCGTCCTGCCCTTGCTGCTGCCGCCCCTGCTGCACACCGCGGCCATCGACAGCTCCTACCTCGACCTGCGGGCGCAGATGCGGCCCGTCGCTCTGCTGTCGGTGGGATACGTGCTGTTCGCGACCTTCGTCGTGGGCTGGGCCGCGTACATGATCGTGCCGGGTCTGCCGCTGACGGCGGCCCTGGTGCTGGGCGCGGTGGTGGCGCCGCCGGACGCGGTGGCGGCCACGGCGATCGCCCGCCGGGTGGGCCTGCCGTCCCGGATCACCACGATCCTCCAGGGCGAGTCCCTGGTGAACGACGCCACCGCGATCACCGCCTACCGCGTGGCGATCGCCGCCGCCGTCGGCGAGGGCGCGACCTGGATGGGCGGGATCGGCGAGTTCCTGCTCGCCGCGATCGGCGGTGTCGGTGTCGGACTGATCCTCATGGTGCCGATCCACTGGCTGCGCACCCGCCTGAAGGAGCCGCTGCTCCAGAACACCCTCTCCCTGCTGATCCCGTTCGTCGCGTACGCCGTCGCCGAGCAGGTGCACGCCTCCGGTGTCCTCGCGGTCGTCGTGGTCGCCCTCTATCTCGGGCATCGGGCCTGGGAGGTCGACTTCGCCACCCGGCTCCAGGAGGAGGCGGTGTGGCGGATGGTCGCCTTCGTCCTGGAGTCGTCGGTCTTCGCGCTCATCGGACTGCAACTGCCGGTGGTGCTCAGGGGGCTCGGGGAGTACGAGGGCATGGACGCCGCCTGGTACGCGATCGCCCTCTTCCTGGTCGTCGTCGTGACCCGGTTCGTGTGGGTGTACCCGGCGACGTTCCTGCCGCGCGTGCTGTCGGCGCGCATCCGGGCACGGGAGACGAACCCCGGCTGGAAGGGCACGTTCATCATCTCCTGGGCCGGGATGCGGGGCGTGGTCTCGCTCGCCATCGCCTTCTCGATCCCGGCGACCGTGCACGGCGGCGAGCCCTTCCCCGGCCGCAACCTGATCCTCTTCCTGACCTTCACGACGGTCATCGGCACCCTGGTGCTGCAGGGGCTGACCCTGCCCCCGCTGATCGGGGTGCTCAAGCTGCCGCGCCCCGACCTCCAGACCCAGACGCTCGCCGAGGCGAACGCCCAGGCGCAGGCGTCCCGGGCCGCGGAGCGCCGTCTGCAGGAACTCCTGACCGACGAGCGGAACGCCCTGCCCGATCCGCTCGCCGACCGCCTGCGCTCGGTCCTCGAACGCCGCCGCAACTCCGTCTGGGAGCGCCTCGGCCAGCCCAACCCCATCACCGGTGAGAGCGCCGACGACACCTACCGCCGACTGGCCCGGGAGATGATCGGCGCCGAACGCGACATGTTCCGGCGCCTGCGCGACGGCCGCTACATCGACGACGAGATGTTCCGCACCCTGCTGCGCAGACTGGACCTGGAGGAGGCGGCGGCGTACCGGGAGACGACCTAGGGTGCGTGGCCGGACGGCCCCTCCGGGGAGTCGACCGACGTCCGGTCCGTCGTGTGCGGCCCGTCCCCGGCACGTTCGGGGAAGGGCCGGCCGGTGATCACCGCGGCCACGGCCGTCCCGCGCGCGAACGCGCCCTCCTGCGCGAGGGCCAGCAGGCCGAACAGCATCTTGGCGACGTAGAGGCGTTCGACGGGCAGTCCGTGACGCGTCTCGAAGTCCGCGGCGAAGGCGTCGAGGTCGGGGGAGGTACGGGCGTAGCCGCCGAAGTGGAAGCGGTCGTCGAGGCGCCATTCGCCGCGCGGCCCGCCGAAGGCCTGCTCCTGGAGGGCGCGTATGTCGGCGGTCAGGAAGCCGCCCCTGAGGACCGGGAAGCCCAGCACGCGCTGTACGGGGGTCAGCCCCGCCGCGAGCCCCGCCAGGGTGCCTCCGGTACCGCAGGCGAGGGCGACGACGGCCGCCCGGCCGTGCAGCTCCTCGCCGAGCGCGCGGCACCCGTGTACGGCGAGGGAGTTGCTGCCGCCCTCCGGGACGACGTACGCGTCCTCGGCGCCGGCCGCGCGCAGGACGGCGGCGAGGGTCTCCGGGTCCGTCTTGCGGCGATAGGTCGACCTGTCGACGAAGTGCAGGCGCATGCCGTCGGCGGCGCAGCGGGCCAGGGACGGGTTGAGGGGGCGGCCGGACAGCTCCTGGCCGCGGACCACGCCGACGGTGGTCAGCCCGAGGAGGCGGCCCGCGGCGGCGGTGGCGCGCAGATGGTTGGAGTAGGCGCCGCCGAAGGTGAGGACCGGCCGGCCCGCCGCCTCGGTCAGGTTGGGCACGAGCTTGCGCCACTTGTTGCCGATGAGGTCCGGGTGGATCAGATCGTCGCGCTTGAGCAGCAGCCGCACGCCGCGCCGGGTGAACCGGTCGTCCCGCACTTCCTGCACGGGCGAGGGCAGCAGCGGGCGCAGGAGGCCTGGGGCGGGGGCGTCGGGGCCGGTCACCCGGCCATTGTCGCCCGGGCGTGGCGGCACCCGCCCGGGGGGCCGGATCGCCGGGGACACTGGTTCGCGCAGCGTGCGAGCCGAATCGGTCAGGCGCGCGGGCGCCGCGCACCACTGGACGAAAACCGCGTTCGTGCCCAACGGCTCCTGATCCATTCCCGCTCTTTCGGGTAATAGCACCAGCACTGTGCGTGATGGAAGGCTTTGCTCGCGGAGATCGGTGCCCGGCGCACAGGCGGCCAGGGCATGACCGGGAGGGCAATTCCTTATGTCGGTAGGCGAAGAGGTCCGTGCGGAGCAGACCAAGCCGCAGCAGAGCCTCGGCACGGCGGCCGCGCGGAACCTGGCCACCACGACCAAGTCCGTACCCCAGATGCAGGAGATCAGCTCACGCTGGCTGCTGCGCATGCTGCCGTGGACGGACGTCCAGGGCGGCACGTACCGCGTGAACCGGCGGCTCAGTTA
The DNA here is from genome assembly GCF_003261055.1 of Streptomyces cadmiisoli. Lineage (NCBI taxonomy): Bacteria > Bacillati > Actinomycetota > Actinomycetes > Kitasatosporales > Streptomycetaceae > Streptomyces > Streptomyces cadmiisoli. The sequence continues at coordinate 3,365,162 of NZ_CP030073.1, read as the reverse complement.
CGCGGTGGGCGACGGACGCATCACCTTCGTGAAGACCGGCGACCGGGTCGAGGTCATCCCCGCGGAGCTGGGCGAGCTGCCGGCGCTGCGGTCGTACGAGGACGAGGAGGTTCTGGCCGAACTGGCCCAGCGCTGCGAGCAGCGCGAGATCGCCGCGGGTGAGGTGATCGCCGACTTCGGCAACCAGGCGGACGAGGTCTATCTGCTGGCGCACGGCAGGGTGGAGAAGATCGGCACCGGCCCGTACGGCAGCGACGAGAGCCTCGGGGTCCTCGCCGACGGCGCCTACCTCGGCGACCAGGCCCTGCTCGACCCGGACGCCATCTGGGAGTTCACGGCCCGCGCCATCACCCCCTGCACCGTGCTCGTCCTGTCCCGGCGGGATGCCGAGCAGATCGCGGAGCGCTCCGACACGCTGCGCGAGCACCTCGAACAGCTCCGGGCGATCCCGCAGCAGCGCACCAACAAATACGGCGAGAAGGCGATCGACCTCGCGGCCGGCCACTCCGGCGAGCCCGACATCCCGCACACCTTCGTGGACTACGAGGCCCGCCCCCGTGAGTACGAACTGAGCGTCGCCCAGACCGTGCTGCGCATCCATTCGCGTGTCGCCGACCTCTACAACCAGCCGATGAACCAGACCGAGCAGCAACTCCGGCTCACCGTCGAGGCGCTGAAGGAGCGCCAGGAGCACGAGCTGGTCAACAACCGCGAGTTCGGCCTGCTGACCAACTGCGAGTACGACCAGCGGATCCAGCCGCACGACGGCGTGCCCGGCCCGGACGACATGGACGAGCTGCTCAGCCGGCGCCGCGGCACCAAGATGTTCCTCGCCCACCCGCGTGCGATCGCCGCGTTCGGCCGCGAACTCAACAAGCGGGGGCTGGTGCCGGAGACGATCGACGTCGGCGGCAACCGCATCCCCACCTGGCGCGGCGTCCCCATCTACCCGTGCAACAAGATCCCGGTCACCGAGGCCCGTACGACCTCCATCATCGCGATGCGTCTGGGCGAGGCCGAGCAGGGCGTCATCGGTCTGCGGCAGTCCGGGCTGCCGGACGAGATCGAGCCGAGTCTGTCCGTGCGGTTCATGGGCATCAACGAACAGGCCATCATCAAGTACCTGGTGACGGCCTACTACTCGGCCGCGGTCCTCGTCCCGGACGCGCTCGGCGTGCTGGAGAACGTCGAGATCGGCCGCTGGCGGTGACCTGGCCGGAAGGCACGTCGTGTCCCCGCCCGTCCGGGCGGGTACACCTCGGGGTACGCGCCCGACCGGAGCGGAAGCGCCACCGTCCGCCGACTCTCCGAGGGGGGACCCCGATCCCATGACCGAGTCCATCACCCAGTCACTGACGGACGCCGAGCGGCGTCCGGTCGGGACGCTCGAAGGGCGGCATTCCATCGCCACCGACACGGACAGCGGGCCGCTGCCGCTCGACGGCCCCGAGGCCGGGGTGATTCTGGAGCGCACCCGGGCGTCGGTCGACCCCGAGCTGCGCGCCGCGATCGAGTCGCTGCCCGACGGCATGCGCCGGGTCGCGCGCTACCACTTCGGCTGGGAGCACGCCGACGGCACACCCGCGGCGGGCAACGCGGGCAAGGCGATCCGCCCCGCCCTGGTGCTGACCACCGCCGCCGCGCTCGGCGGGCCCGGGGCCAGGGCGGCGGCCGTCCGGGCGGCCGTGGCGGTGGAGCTGGTCCACAACTTCACCCTGCTGCACGACGACGTGATGGACCGGGACACCACCCGCCGGCACCGGTCCACCGCGTGGACGGTGTTCGGCGTCCCGGACGCCATCCTGGCCGGGGACGCCCTCCAGGCGCTCGCCCAGCGCCTGCTCGCGCAGGATCCGCACCCGGCGGCCGGCGCGGCGGCGGTCCGGCTCGCCGCCTGCGTCGTCGAACTGTGCGAGGGCCAGCAGGTGGACACGGCGATGGAGCGCCGCGGCCCCGCGGACGTCACGCTCGACCAGGTGCTCGCCATGGCCGAGGCCAAGACGGGCGCGCTGCTGGGGTGCGCCTGCGCCGTGGGCGCGCTGTACGCCGGGGCGTCCGCGGCCGATGTGGAGGCGGTGGACGCGTTCGGCCGTGAGGCCGGGCTGGCCTTCCAGCTCATCGACGACGTCATCGGCATATGGGGCGACCCGAGCCGCACCGGCAAACCGGCCGGCGCGGACCTCGCCGCCCGCAAGAAATCGTTGCCGGTGGTCGCCGCGCTGACCTCGGGGACACCGGCCGCCGTCGAACTCGCCGAGCTGTACGAGGCCCCGTACGACGGCGGGGATCTGGAGCCGACCGTGCTGGCCGTGGAGCGGGCCGGCGGACGCGACTGGGCGCAGGCCCAGGCGTCGGACCGGATGGCACGGGCGATGCACGAACTGTCCCGGGCGATCCCGGACCCGGAGGCGGCCGGCGGCCTGCTCGCGCTCGCGGAGTTCGTGACGCGGCGCAGCAGCTGAGCGCCGCACCGAAGGACCCCGGAGCCACCGGGGCGAGCGGTTCCTGACCCGCCCGTCCCCGAGGGCTCCGGCCCGGCGGGTCCCGCACTTCCCCACGGTGTGCGGGGCCCGCCTCATGCATGTACGGCGCCCACCGCTCGATGGCGGGGCCGGCAGTCGCCGTCGGCCAGGAGGCCGCGGCCGTCACTTCGCCGATCAGGAGCCCGCCGCCGTCACTTCTCCGGTACCACCAACCGTACGATCCGCTCGGTCAGTTCCTCCGGGACGCCGACTCCGGGCAGGACGCCGTCCAGCACCCCCGGCAGGGTCAGGTGCTCGACGATCAGGCCCTGCATCGCGAGATAGAGCACCGTCACGGTCTCGTCGCCGCCGGGCAGCCCGGCCTCGCGGTGGAACCGCATGCCGTGCTCCAGATCGCCGCGGACCGACGTGGTGTACGACTCGCGCAGTTCGGGGCGCCGGGTGGCTTCGAGGCGCAGTTCCAGCAGGGCCAGGTAGCCCGTGCGGTCCAGGGTCACCCGGCCGATCAGGTCGTGCATGAGGGCCACCACCAGCGAGCGGTCCTTCGGCGCCTTCATCAGTTCGGCGAGCACATCGGGGTCCGGGGCGAGTCGCCGGTGCAGCCGGTCGTCGATCTGGCGCAGCAGGTCGTCGCGGGCGGTGAAGTAGTTGGAGGCGGTGCCCACGGGCACGCCCGCCGCGGCGTCCACGGCGCGGAAGGTCAGCCCGCGGGCGCCCTCCCGGGCCAGGACCTCGACCCCGGCGTCGACCAGCGCCGCCCTGCGTTCAGGATTGCCGGCCATCCGGAATCCCCTCTCCCACTTGACTCGTGCCTCGGAAACGCCCTTGCAACCACTACGTCTGGAGTACTACAACTGGAGTGGTCAACGGACGGGACGCAGCCTACGGAAAGGGATCGGCTTGCGAAAGCTCGTGTACTACATCGCCTGCTCCATCGACGGGTTCATCGGTGACCCGGAGGGCGACGCCTCCGCCATGCTCGGCCTGGTGGACCCGGAGTTCCTGGAGTACCTCACGACGGAGCACCCCGACACCCTGCCGACGCAGGGGCGCCGCGCACTCGGCGTGGACGACGTGCCGAACAAGCGGTTCGACACGATCATCCAGGGCCGCGGCAGCTACGACCTCGCCCTGAAGGAGGGCATCACCAGCCCGTACGCCCATCTGCGCCAGTACGTCGCCTCGCGCACCCTCGGGGAGTCGCCCGATCCCGGCGTCGAGATCGTCGCGGACGATCCGGTCGGCAGGGTCCGGCAACTGAAGGCGGAGGACAGCGGGTTCGACATCTACCTGTGCGGCGGCTCGCGGCTCGCCGGCGAACTGATCGACGAGGTCGACGAACTCGTCGTCAAGACCTACCCGGTCGTGCTCGGCGACGGCATGCCGATGTTCGGCTCCGGATCCGCCGTCCACGCCTTCGAGCCGGGGGCCACGCGCACGTTCGGCAACGGCATCATCGTGCGGACGTACAGAAGGAAGCGCTGAGTCGCCCTTCGCCCTACTCTGAGGACATGGACAGCGCACAGCACGACTGTCCCGTCTGCGGACAGCCCGTCGAAACGATCGTCCGGCGGTACAAGACACTGGGCGCGTGGGTGCCGAAGTGGGTGCCGGGCCCGTGCCGGAACCCCGACTGCGCGACACACGCCGAGAGCGGCGACGCCGAGCCCGTCGAGGAGCGGCCCGCCGCCGCGCCGGAGGCGAAGGAGCCCCACCGGGTGAGCGAGGCCGAGAAGTCCTGAACCGCGCCCCGGAGAAATCTCCGGCACCGATGTCGAGAATCCGGACCCGGCTCCGACGTCCCCCGTGGAAGCCGCCCGTGGAAGGCGGCGGAACCGAAGGAGCGGAGTCATGAAGTACCTCGTGATGGTGCAGGGCACCCAGGCGGACTACGACGCGATGCAGGGCAAGGGTTCGCAGCAGTCCCCGGCCTGGAACCAGGAGGACCTCCAGGCCATGTACGCCCATATGAACGCGATCAACGACGACCTCGCCGAGTCCGGTGAGCTGGTCGACGGTCAGGGGCTCGCCGAGCCCGACCGGACCCGCCTCGTCACCCTCGGCGCGGACGGAACGACCGTGATCACCGACGGGCCGTACGGCGAGACGAAGGAGATGCTGGCCGGCTACTGGGTCCTGGAGTGCCGGAGCCTGGAGCGCGTCACGGAGATCGCGGACCGGGTGGCGCGCTGCCCGCAGCCCGCGGGCGCCCCCGACTACCCGGTGGTGATCCGGCCCATCCTGGACGGCGCCGGGGACATCTGAACCACCCGATGAACCGTACGGACGAGATCGAGGACCTGCTGCGCCGGCACGCGCCGCAGGTCCTCGGCGCCGTCGTGCGGCGGTACGGGCACTTCGACGCCGCCGAGGACGCCGTGCAGGAGGCCCTGCTCGCCGCGGCGGACCGGTGGCCGTCGGACGGCGTGCCCGGCAATCCGCGCGGCTGGCTCATCAGGGTCGCCGCACGGCGGCTGACCGACGCGCTGCGCAGTGAACAGGCGCGCCGGCAGCGCGAGGAGCGGGCGGCGGCGCTCACCCCGCGTGACGCCTTCACCGCCCCGCCGCCCGGAACCGACCGCGCCCCGCGCGAGGACGACACCCTCACGCTGCTGTTCCTGTGCTGCCACCCGGACCTGACGCCGCCCGCGCAGATCGCGCTCACCCTGCGGGCGGTCGGCGGACTGACCACGGCGGAGATCGCCCGCGCCTGCCTGGTCCCCGAGGCGACCATGGCGCAGCGGATCAGCCGGGCCAAGCAGAAGGTGCGCGGTGTCCGCTTCGGCCGGCCCGACCACTGGGAGGACCGGCTCCCGGCCGTCCTGCACACCCTCTACCTCGTCTTCAACGAGGGCTACACGGCGACGTCCGGTCCCGCGCTCCAGCGGCGCGAGCTCGCGGGCGAGGCGATCCGGCTCACCCGTACGGTCCGACGCCTGCTGCCCGACCACGGCGAGGTGGCCGGCCTGCTCGCGCTGATGCTGCTCACCGACGCCCGCCGGGACGCGCGTACCGGACCCCACGGCGAGCTCGTCCCGCTCGACGAACAGGACCGCGGCCGCTGGGACAAGGCGGCGATCGAGGAGGGCGTCTTCCTGGTCACCCGGGCACTGGGCGGGGGCCGCCCGGGCCCGTACCAACTGCGGGCGGCCATCGCCGCGGTGCACGACGAGGCCCCGTCCGCCGAGGCGACGGACTGGCGGGAGATCCTCGGGCTGTACGACGTGCTGGTGCGGCTCGTGCCCGGTCCCGCCGAACGCCTCAACCGCGCCGTGGCCCTCGCCATGGTCCACGGTCCGCGCGCGGGGCTCACCGAACTGGACCGGCTCGCGGAACCGGCCGGCGCTCCGGCCGGTATGCGGCACCGGCTGGACGCGGTGCGCGCCCATCTCCTGGAGCGGGCGGGTGACCACGAGGCCGCCCGCGCCGCCTACGAGTCGGCGGCGGCCGGCACGCTCAGCCTGCCCGAGCAGCGGTACCTGCGCGGCAGAGCGGCCCGGCTGAGGCCCTAAGGGCTGTCCGTTACGGCCGGGCGCCGTGGACGGCAGCCCCGTGCCGCACGCCCGCGCGCTCAGCGCCGGGTGGGCGGCCCGCCCGTCTCCGGGTCCCGCTCGGTCAGGCAGTACGTGCCGCCCGCCGGGTCCCGCATCACCGACCAGTGGGCGCCGCGCGACACCGGCCGTGCGCCCAGCCGCTCGTGCTCGGCGCGGGTCGACCCGACGTCCGCGCAGGCGAGGTCGAGGTGGGCGGAGGGCGGCCGTTCGGCGCGCAGGCGCTGCAGCAGCAGCCGTACGGGCAGCCCGGCCGGCGGTGTGACCGCGTGGAACTCGGGCAGCGAGCCCGGCCGGGAATCCCAGTCGTCCAGCAGTCCGCTCCAGAACGCGACTTCGACGTCGTAGGACGAAGGCGGTACGTCCACGCACACCTGGTCCAGGCGGCTGCCGCGCACCACGGGCGGGCGCGCCGACTCCCCGCTCCAGGGCACGGCGCAGAACAGCTGCCCCGCGGGTGAACGCAGCACGGCCCACCCCTCGTGCTCGGCGACCGGCCCGGCCCCGAGCCGCCGGGCCGAGGCGACGAACTCCGGCACGTCCTCGACGGAGAAGTCGAGATGCGCCCCGCCGTCCCCGCCGCCGACCCCCTGGACCTTCACGCAGGCGTCCGCCCCGGCGCCGGGCAGCAGCGTCACGAACTCCTGGTGGGCGCCCCGGGGCGCGGACAGCCGGGTGCCGGTGACGGCCGTCCAGAAGTCCTGGGCCGGGCCGAGGAGTTCGACGGGCCGGTCGATGAAGGCGTACGTCCAGCGGATGGTCATGGCCGCGATCGTAGATCGCGGGCGTACGGGAGCCGGGGCGGTTCTCTCCGCTCGGCGATCGCCCCGTCCCGCCCGCCGGGCAAAAAAAGACCGCACCCGGACCCTTCAGCGGGGCCGGGTGCGGGCCGGAGGACCGGACGACCGGAGCAATCGCAGGTCAAACGGCATGATCGAAGATCAAGCCTTCTTCGTCTCCCAGAAGATCTTGTCGATCTGGGCGATGTAGTCCAGGGCCTTCTGGCCCGTCGCCGGGTCGGTCGAAGCCTTGGCGGCGGAAAGAGCCTTCAGCGTGTCGTTGACCAGCTGGTGCAGCTCCGGGTACTTCTCGAAGTGCGGGGGCTTGAAGTAGTCGCTCCAAAGGACCGAGACGTGGTGCTTGGCAAGCTCGGCGCGCTGCTCCTTGATGACGGTGGCGCGCGCCTGGAAGTGCGGGTCGTCGTTGGCGGCCATCTTCTCCTGGACGGCCTTCACCGACTCCGCCTCGATGCGGGCCTGGGCAGGGTCGTACACACCGCAGGGAAGGTCGCAGTGTGCGCTGACCTTGACCTTGGGGGCAAACAGGCGGGAAAGCATGGAGCATTCCTCCCTCGTGATCGTCTTCTCAGGTGGGACATTACTCCCTGAGGGACGGGATTTCGCGAGTGCCCCCATGGGCTTAGGACAAAAGTCCGGGGTCAGACTGAGACTGGTGGAGGAACGAACCGGGGAGGTGCCGGCGATGCCGGAGCTGTCGCAGGAGACCCAGCGCGGGGGGTCGTTGCCGTACGGGCTGGCCGAGGTGACCGGTCCTTCCATGGTGCCCACGCTGTACCACGGGGACCGGCTCGTGGTGCGTTACGGCGCTCGGATCCGGCCGGGGGACGTGGTCGTGCTGCGTCATCCCTTCCAGCAGGACCTGCTGGTCGTGAAGCGGGTCGCGGAGCGCCGCGAGGGCGGCTGGTGGGTGCTCGGGGACAACGCGTACGCGGGCGGTGACAGCACCGACTACGGCACCGTGCCGGAGGACCTTGTCCTCGGGCGGGTGCGCTTCCGTTACCGGCCGCGGCGGCCCGGTCAGCGCTCGCCGCTGGCGGTGGCGGCCTGGGCCCTGTCGGCGGCCCGGCCCGTGCTGTCCGACCGGTCGGCCTCCAGGCGTTTGCGGGCGCGGTAGGCGGCCACGTTGGCGCGGGTGGCGCAGCGGTCGGAGCAGTAGCGCCGGGAGCGGTTGGTCGAGGTGTCGAGATAGGCGTTGCGGCACGGGGACGCCTCGCACAGGCCCAGACGGTCGACGCCGTACTCCGTCAGGTGGAAGGCGAGGCCCATCGCGGCGATGGCCGCGTAGCCGGCGGTCGCGTTGGACGGGTGGTCCGCCAGGTGCATGTGCCACAGCGGGCGGCCGTCGTCGTCGCGGAAGTCGTGCCCGGAGATCTGCGGGCTGACCGGGAACTCCAGGAGCAGGGAGTTGAGCAGGTCCACCGCGAGCGTCTCGTCGCCGCCGTCGGCCGCCTCGAAGACCGCGCGCAGCCGGGCGCGCACCGAGCGGAACCGCGTCACGTCCGCCTCGGCGGCACGACGGGCCGCCGACTGGTTCCCGCCGAAGAGATCGCGCACGGCGTCCACGGAGGTCAGCGAGTCCTTGCCCCGGGCCGGTTCCTCGCTGTTCACGAGACGTACGGCGTAGTCCGAGTAATAGGCCAGTTCCACTTGTAGTCCTTACGGAGGCGCTCTATGGTCGTGCATGCGGTCAGGTAACAGATGATCGTGCTTCCAGGGTATTACGCATCGCGTTGTGCGACGAGCGTCACGGAGGGTCGCGAATGACGGACACGGACACCACCGGCACCGGTACCGACTGGCAGGCCTGGCAGGCCGGCTGGGACCGGCAGCAGGAGTGGTACATGCCCGACCGGGAGGAGCGCTTCAGGGTCATGCTCGACATGGTCGAGGCCCTTGTCGGCGACCGGCCGCGCGTCCTCGACCTCGCCTGCGGCACCGGCAGCATCACCGCCCGCCTCCTCGACCGCTTCCCCGGGGCCACCAGCACCGGCGTCGACCTCGACCCCGCGCTGCTCGCCATCGCCCGCGGCACCTTCGCGGGCGACGACCGCGTCACGCTCGTCGAGGCCGACCTCAAGGCCCCCGACTGGCCCGCGCTCCTGCCCCACGAGTCGTACGACGCCGTCCTCACGGCCACGGCCCTCCACTGGCTGCACACCGGGCCCCTGGAGGCGCTCTACGGCCGGCTCGCCGGACTCGTCCGGCCCGGTGGCGTCTTCATGAACGCCGACCACATGATCGACGAGACCACGCCCCGGATCAACGCCGCCGAGCGCGCCCGGCGGCACGCGCGCATGGACCGGGCCCGGCAGGCCGGAGCCGTCGACTGGGCCGAGTGGTGGCAGCTCGCCGCCCAGGACCCGGTGCTCGCCGGGCCCACCGCCCGCCGGTTCGAGATCTACGGGGAGCACGCCGACGGCGACATGCCCTCCGCCGCGTGGCACGCGCGCGTCCTGCGCGAGAAGGGCTTCGCCGAGGCGCGCCCGGTGTGGTGCTCGCCGTCCGACACGCTCCTGCTCGCGCTGCGGTAGGCCGGACGCGGCGGCTTGGCCGGGCCGGGCCGCGGCACGGCGAAGGGGCGGTACGGAAAGCCGTACCGCCCCTTCGCCGTGTCCGCCGTCAGAGCACCTTGGACAGGAACGCCTGCGTCCGCTCGTGCTGCGGGTCGGTCAGCACGTCACGCGGGTTGCCGGACTCGACCACCACGCCGCCGTCCATGAAGACCAGGCTGTCGCCGACCTCGCGGGCGAAGCCCATCTCGTGGGTGACGACGATCATGGTCATGCCGGACTCGGCGAGGTCGCGCATGACGTCGAGGACGTCACCGACCAGCTCCGGGTCCAGCGCCGACGTCGGCTCGTCGAACAGCATCAGCTTCGGGTCCATGGCGAGGGCCCGGGCGATGGCGACACGCTGCTGCTGGCCGCCGGAGAGCTGCGAGGGGTAGTTGCCCGCCTTGTCGGCCAGACCCACCCGGTCCAGCAGCTCCAGCGCCCGCTCCCGGGCCTGGGCCCTGCTGGTGCCCTTGACCTGGATCGGCGCCTCGATGATGTTCTCCACCGCCGTCATGTGCGGGAAGAGGTTGAAGCGCTGGAAGACCATGCCGATGTCGCGCCGCTTGATCGCGACCTCGCTGTCCTTCAGCTCGTACAGCTTGTCGCCCTTCTGGCGGTAGCCGACGAGCTCGCCGTCGACGTACAGCCGTCCGGCGTTGATCTTCTCCAGGTGGTTGATGCACCGGAGGAAGGTCGACTTGCCGGAACCGGAGGGGCCGATGAGGCAGAACACCTCGCCGGTCTTCACCTCCAGGTCGATGCCCTTGAGGACCTCGACGTGACCGAAGGACTTGTGCACGCCCTCGGACTTGACCATCGGAACGGTGGAGTGCTTCACGGGCTCGTCCGTCTTGCTGGGCTTCTCGGTCATGCCACGCCTCCCTTCGGGCGGCCGAAGGAGAACATGTTGGCCTTGATCTTCTGCATCGGCGTCGGCGGCAGCGAGCGGCTCGAACCGCGGGCGTAGTACCTCTCCAGGTAGTACTGGCCGACGCTGAAGACCGAGGTCAGCAGCAGGTACCAGGCCGCGGCCAGGAAGAGCATCTCGGCCGGGGCGCCGGAGGTCTGGCCGATGTCCTGGGCGACACGCAGCAACTCCGAGTACTGGACGACCGACACCAGCGAGGTCGTCTTCAGCATGTTGATGACCTCGTTGCCCGTGGGCGGCACGATCACGCGCATCGCCTGCGGGATGACGATCCGGCGCAGCGTCTTGGCGTGGCTCATGCCCAGCGCGTGCGACGCCTCGGTCTGGCCCTCGTCGACCGCGAGCAGACCGGCACGGCAGATCTCCGCCATGTACGCGGCCTCGTTCAGACCGAGGCCGAGCAGCGCGGTCAGGAACGGGGTCATGAAGTCCGACCACTCGTCCCGGTAGAACGGCCCGAGGTTGATGAACTCGAAGACCAGGCCCAGGTTGAACCAGACGATGAGCTGGACCAGGACCGGGGTGCCGCGGAAGAACCAGATGTAGAACCACGCGATGGACGAGGTCACCGGGTTCTTCGACAGGCGCATGACGGCGAGCAGGATGCCGCCGAAGATGCCGATCGCCATGGACAGCACGGTCAGCAGGAGCGTCTTGCCCACACCGCTGAGGACGCGGTCGTCGAAGAAGTAGTCCGGGATCGCACCCCAGTTGATCTTGCCCTGGGAGAACGCGTAGACGACCGCGCCGAACAGCGCGAGCGCGACGACGGCGGTGACGTACCGCCCGTAGTGCCGGACCGGGATGGCCTTGATGGCCTCCGGTCCGGCCGGGGGTGTGCCGGCCGGCCCCGTCGTCTTGTCGATGTCAACAGTCACGGGTGTTGCCTTTCAGTGATCGCCGGTCGCTGACCCGGCGATCACTTGCCGCCGTTGATGGTGGCCTTGTCGACGGCGCCGTCCTCGACGCCCCACTTCTTTATGATCTTGTCGTACTCGCCGTTCGCGATGATCGCATCCAGGGCGGCCTGGAGGGCGTCGCGCAGCTCGGCGTTGGACTTGGCGACCGCGATGCCGTACGGCGCGGCCTCGACCTGCTCGCCGACCAGCTCGAAGTCGTTGCCGCCGCCGGACGTCTGCACGGCGTACGCGGCGACCGGGAAGTCGGAGGAGCCGGCGTCGGCGCCGCCCGCGCGCAGGCGGGTCTGGGCCTGCTGGTCGTTGTCGAAGGCCTCGATGCTGAGCTTCTCACCCTTGGGGCAGTTCTTCGCCTCGGCCTTGGCGAGGTCCTCGGAGACCGTGCCGCGCTGCACCACGATCTTCTTGCCGCACAGGTCGGACCAGGTCTTGATGCCCTGGTCGTCACCCTTCTTGGTGTAGATCGAGACACCGGCGGTGAAGTAGTCCACGAAGTCGACGCCCTCACCGACCTTCTTGCCGGTGTCGGAGTCGACGCCCTCCTGGCGGTCCTTGGTGTCGGTCATCGCGGACATGGCGATGTCGTAGCGCTTGGAGCGCAGACCGGTGATGAGGGTGTCGAAGGTGCCGTTCTCGAACTGGAACGTCACGCCGAGCTGCTTGCCCATGGCGGCGGCGAGGTCGGGGTCGATGCCCACCGTCTTGCCGGAGTCGTCCTTGAACTCGACCGGCGCGTAGGCGATGTCCGAACCGACCTTGATGACGCCCTTGTCGCGGATCTCCTGCGGCAGCTTGTCGGCCAGCGGAGCCGAGCTCTTGGACGCGGTGTCGGTGCCGTCCGAGCCGTTGTTCTCCGTCTGGTCACCGCAGCCGGTGAGAAGCAGGGCACCGGCGACCGCGATCGCACCGACCGCGGCTAGCCGGGAACGCGCGGCGGTCGTACGACGGGTGGAGCTGGCGGTCATTGTGGGTTCCTCCGGCGGATGGGTGGAGTTGCCGATGGGTCGACGAGAACACACAGCTTCGGGTGTCGCGACCTCGTGTGATTACCGCATCTTGCCATTCGGACTCGACCACTCAGGCGAAGCGTCATGTCAAAATCGGATAACGAGTGACCCTCGAACCGCACCACTCCGGGACATCCCGACCGGAGCTTCTGCGGGAATCATCCATTCCGGCCGCAAGATCTCCGGTCCGTCCCAGAATGTGGATGTTCGATAGTCGAGGCAGGGCGTTCGTTGAGCGGTCTGCGCCGGTTTGTCGAGCCCCTGTCCCCATATTCGGGCATGAGTCATGTCACTGGCATGTGACCTTCGCTCTGCGGACTCGTCGCTGACACCCTCCGTCGGGTAAGAAGGTTCTTTACACCCCTCATCCGGGGCTCAGGGCGCGTGTGCGGCGCGCCCGTCGCGTATGTGCCCGTACGCATCACTCACCTGGGCCGTGCGCGGTGCCCGCCCACCCCTCACCAGGAGTGGTCAACCCTCAAACCTTGAAGACTTAAGGGGTCAAACAAAGTGGCAGCGGAGATCGTCAATCCTCGCAGCGACGGCAATACGGAGGAGGGAGGGGCGGAGCCCCTCGATTCCATCGATCCGGCGTTCGCGCTGCACCGCGGCGGCAAGATGGCCGTGCAGGCCACCGTGCCGGTCCGCGACAAGGAAGATCTGTCCCTGGCGTACACGCCCGGCGTCGCGAAGGTGTGCACCGCGATCGCCGAGCGGCCGGAACTCGTCCACGACTACACGTGGAAGTCGTCCGTCGTCGCCGTCGTGACCGACGGCACGGCCGTGCTCGGGCTCGGTGACATCGGACCCGAGGCCTCCCTCCCGGTGATGGAGGGCAAGGCGATCCTGTTCAAGCAGTTCGGCGGCGTGGACGCCGTGCCGATCGCGTTGGCGTGCACCGACGTGGACGAGATCGTCGAGACCGTGGTCCGGCTCGCGCCCTCCTTCGGCGGCGTGAACCTGGAGGACATCTCGGCACCGCGGTGCTTCGAGATCGAGCGCAAGCTCCAGGAGCGGCTCGACATCCCGGTCTTCCACGACGACCAGCACGGCACGGCGGTCGTGACGCTGGCCGCGCTGCGCAACGCCGCGCGGCTGACCGGGAAGGGGCTCGGCGATCTGCGGGCCGTCATCTCGGGCGCCGGAGCGGCGGGTGTCGCGATCGCCAGGATGCTGGTCGAGGCCGGCATCGGCGATGTCGCGGTCGCCGACCGCAAGGGCGTCGTCTCGGCCGACCGGGAGGACCTGACGCCGGTCAAGCGGGAGCTGGCCGGGTTCACCAACAAGGCCGGGTTCTCCGGATCGCTGGAGGCGGCCCTGGAGGGCGCGGACGTCTTCATCGGGGTCTCCGGCGGCACGGTGGCGGAGGAGGCGGTGGCCTCGATGGCGGAGGGCGCGTTCGTCTTCGCCATGGCCAACCCGAACCCCGAGGTGCACCCCGAGGTCGCGCACAAGTACGCGGCGGTCGTGGCGACCGGGCGGTCGGACTTCCCCAACCAGATCAACAACGTGCTCGCCTTCCCCGGCATCTTCGCGGGGGCGCTCCAGGTCCGGGCCTCCCGGATCACCGAGGGCATGAAGATCGCGGCGGCCGAGGCGCTGGCCGGTGTGGTCGGTGACGACCTCGCGGCCGACTACGTCATTCCCTCACCGTTCGACGAGCGGGTCGCTCCCGCCGTGACGGCCGCGGTCGCCGCGGCGGCACGGGCCGAGGGCGTGGCACGCCGCTGACGTCCGGTCGACGGCCCCGTCCACCGAGGACGGGGCCGTTCGCCTGTCCGCCCGGCCGCGTCCGTTCGGGTGGTCGTGCCGGGGCCGTCCGGCGGACCGCGTCGTCGCCCGCAGCGCGTCGCGCGGCGGGCGGGAATCTCCGGAGCGACTCGCGAAGTGGCCCGCGCGGGCCACGGCGAGGCCCCGGCCGGCCGCCCGTCGGCCGACTGCCGGTGGCCCCTCGGTGGCGCGGGTGTCCGGCGCCCGCGGGTGACAAGAGGGCATTGGTCACAGGGCCGTACGGTTCCGCGGGGCGGACGCGGACCCTATCGTCGGGCCCATGTTCGCTGTCTACGCCGCCCGGATCGACCGCGACCAGCCACTCACCGGCCTGGAGTCGGGGGAGCGCCCCGCCCCCGAGGCCCGGCCGGGCTGGAGCGTCGTCGACGTCAGGGCCGCCTCCCTCAACCACCACGACCTCTGGTCCCTGCGCGGCGTCGGTCTCGCGGAGGACCGGCTGCCGATGATCCTCGGCTGCGACGCCGCCGGTGTCGACGAGGACGGCAACGAGGTCGTCCTGCACTCCGTCATCGGCCAGACCGGCCACGGCGTCGGCCCGAAGGAGCCGCGCTCGATCCTGACCGAGCGTTACCAGGGCACGTTCGCCGAGCAGGTCGCGGTGCCGACCTGGAACGTCCTGCCCAAGCCGAAGGAGCTGTCCTTCGCGGAGGCCGCCTGTCTGCCGACCGCCTGGCTGACGGCGTACCGGATGCTGTTCACCAACGCCGGTGTACGGCCGGGGGACTCCGTCCTGGTGCAGGGCGCCGGCGGCGGTGTCGCCACCGCGGCGATCGTGCTCGCCAAGGCGGCCGGGCTGCGGGTCTTCGCGACCAGCCGGGACGAGGCCAAGCGGAAGCGGGCCCTCGAACTGGGCGCCGTCGAGGCGCTGGAGGCGGGCGCGCGGCTGCCGCAGCGGGTGGACGCGGTGATCGAGACGGTGGGAGCGGCCACCTGGTCGCACTCGGTGAAGTCCCTGCGGCCCGGCGGCACGCTGGTCATCTCCGGCGCCACCAGCGGCGACCGGCCCTCGCACGCCGAACTCACCCGCATCTTCTTCCTGGAGCTGAAGGTCGTCGGGTCCACGATGGGGACCAAGGAGGAGCTGGAGGACCTGCTGTCCTTCTGCGCCGCCACGGGGGTGCGCCCCGTCATCGACGACGAGCTGCCGATGGACCGGGCCCGGGAGGGCTTCGAACGCATGGCGGCGGGCGAGCAGTTCGGGAAGATCGTGCTCACCAACGGCTGACGCGGCCGGCCGCCGCCGCGGCGGCCGCTGCTCCTCGGGTCGTACGACGGCCGGTCCGGATTTCCGGGCCGGCCGTTCGTCATGTCAACTGGGGTTGACGGATGACTGACGTCAACGTAGGTTGACATGCATGACGGAAGCTACGGAACTCGCCGAGCGGGCCGGTGACCGCGATCCGCGGATCGGACTGCGCGCGGTCGCCGCGCTGCGGCGGCTGCTGGAGCAGTTGGAGGCCGTCCAGGTGCGCAACGCGCGCAATCAGGGCTGGTCGTGGCAGGAGATCGCCGCGGAACTCGGCGTGAGCAGGCAGGCCGTGCACAAGAAGTACGGGAGGCGATGATGTTCGAACGGTTCACGAAGGACGCCCGCGCCGTGGTCAAGGGGGCCGTCGCGCACCGCGAGAGCACGGAGACGGGGACCGTCGAGGCCGAGCACCTGCTGCTGGCGCTGCTCGACCGGGGCGAGGGCCGGGGCGCTTTCGCGCTGGCCGAACTGGGGCTGTCCGGGCGTGCCGGGTCGGTGACGCGGGCACTGGACGAGGCCCGCCGCCGCGCCGGGCTGTCGCAGGCGGACACGGACGCCCTGGCCGGACTGGGCATCGACGTCGCGGAGATCGTCTCGCGGGTGGAGGAGGCGCACGGCGTGGGCGCCATGTCGGGGAAGCGCGAGGACCGGGGGCGGTGGTCCGGGGGCGGTTCCTTCGGCCGGGACGCCAAGGACGTACTGGAGAGGTCCCTGCGCATCGCCGTCGCCCGCCGGGACCGCCACATCGGGGACGAGCACATCCTCCTCGCCCTCGCCTCCCGGCCGGGCGTCGCCGCGGAGGTGCTCGCGGACCACGGGGTCACGTACGACACGGTCACGCGGGTGCTGGACGGCGGGGGAGAGGTCGAGGCGGGCTGACGGGGGCTTCGCCCCGGGCCGGCGGCCCGGGGACGGCCGGCCCGCCGGCGGGCTTCGGCCGCGCGGCCGGGCGCGGCCGTCGCCGCGAGGCCGACCGGCGGGACGCGAGGGGCGGGCCTACTGCTTCGGGGAGCGCAGAAGCACTCCGATGTGGGCCGCCGCCGTGGACAGATGGCGTCGGGCGTCGCGGAGCTGGGCCGGGGTGACGCCGTTGTCGCGGGCCGCGTCGCGGATGTCGTCGCGGAAGCGGTCCAGCAGACGGTCCAGGTCGCGGGCGGGGTCGCCCGTGGAGGCGTCGTCGTGCGCCCAGGCCGGCTCGGGGTCGGCCGGGACGTCCCGCGGCTCCGCCGCACGGTCCGGTCCCGGGGCCGGCTTGTCGGCGCCGCCGCGGCCGAAGCCGAAGTCCTTGCCGAAGTCCTCCCCGAAGTGCTTGCCGAAGTCGCCGAACTCCTTGGCGAGTTCCGTCAGGCCCTCGCGTACGCCCGTGGGCCAGTCGCCCCGCGAGAAGTGGTCCTGCACCTGTTCCTGGACCCGCTGCGCGATGCGCTGCACCTCCTCCGTCGCCTGGGCCCGCGCACGGTCCTGCGCCTCCTTGGCCTGGTGCCGGGCCCGCTGGGCCTCCTCGCGCGCCCGGCGGCTCTCGTCCTTGGCGCGCCGGGCCTGCTCCTTCCACTCCTGCTTCACGCGGCGCATCTCCTCCTTGGCGGCGCGCCAGGCCTCGCTGTCGCCGTAACCGCCGAAGCCGCCCTGGCCTGCGGAGTCCCCGGCGGTGCCGCGGCCGTCGGTGCCGGTGCGGGCCTCGGTCGCCGCGGCCCGCATCTCGCGCCGCAGGTCGCCCGCCGCGCCGCGTACGTCGGCGCGGATCTCGGCTGCCAGCTCCGCCACCGACTCGCGGATCTCCAGCTCCAGATCGGCCAGTTCACCGCTGCGGTCGGCCAGTTCGGCGCGGCCCGCGTCCGTGATGGCGTACACCTTGCGGCCGCCCTCGGTGGTGTGTGTGACCAGGCCCTCGGCCTCCAGCTTGGCGAGGCGCGGGTAGACCGTGCCCGCCGACGGCGCGTACAGCCCCTGGAAGCGCTCCTCCAGGAGGCGGATCACCTCGTAGCCGTGGCGCGGGGCCTCGTCCAGCAGTTTCAGCAGGTAGAGACGCAGGCGGCCGTGGGCGAAGACGGGAGGCATGTCAGAGCACCTTCTTGTCGGTCGTACCGTCGGCCGGGGCGTCGGGTGTGGTCGTCCTGACGTCCTGGCCGGACGCCGAATTCTCCCCCGGTTCCCGCCGCGGTCCGTCCGGCGCGCCGTCCCACGGCCCGTCCTGCGACGGCGGGCGCCGCAGCAGGGCGATGGAGCCGGATACCGTCGTGGCCTTCAGCCGGCCGCTGCCCGAGCCGAGGCGGCCCGTGATCCGCTTCGCCCCCCACTGACCCGTCACCCGCAGATCCTCGAAGGCGTTGGAGACCGTGCCGCTCGCGGTGTTGGCCTCCACCTCCGCGTCCGCCGGATGCGGCAGCCGGATCGCGATCTCGCCGGAGACGCTGTTCAGGCTGATGTCGGTGGGGCCGCCCGTCGGGTCCAGGTCGACGATCATCGAGCCGCTGACCGAGTCGGCCCGCACCGAGGACCCCGCGCCCTCGACCACCGTCAGGTCACCCGAGACGGAGTTGAAGCGCAGGTCGCCCGAGAGGGCCTGCGCCTCCACGCTGCCCGAGACGGTGTCGGCGCGGACCGGGCCGGAGAGTCCCACGAGGGTCGTGTCCCCGGAGACGCCCTTCACCTCCGCCCGTCCCTCGATGCCGGAGACCACGGCGGCGGCGCCGACCACACCCACCTCGACCCGGGTGGCGGCCGGCACGGCCAGTGTGACCACGGCGCTGCGCCGCCAGCCCTTGCGGTCGAGCCACTTCAGGAAGCCCTTCCAGGGCAGGTCCTCGTACGCCACGGTGAGCGTGCCGCCCTGCCGGGTGACCAGCAGCGGCGGCCCCTCGATCTCGCCGACCTCCAGGCGGGCGGAACCCTCGTCGGTCCCCACCACGTTCACCGTTCCGTTGACGATGCGCACCTGGAGTTCGCTCAAGGGTTCGTCGAAGGTGAGCTTGCTCGGCTCGGCGACGGACCATTCGGACATCGTGCTGACCTCCTCGACCTGCCGGGCCGCGGGCGGGACCGGACGGACGGACACGACACGTCATATCGCGTCTCCCGTAAGACACGATATATCGTGGCGGTCGGAAGTCAAGAAGTGCTCGTGACGGCCGCCGACCTTCCAAAGCCGGGCAAATGCCCTAGCGTGTGACCATGTCGACGGAAGAGTTCCAGGCCGATGCCCGGGCCGACGCCGTGGCTCCCGGCGCCCTTCTGCTCTGCCGGGCGCTCCCCGAGTCCGTCGCCCCCGTCGCCCCCCTGCTCCGCGAGCGCATGCTGCTCACCCGGGCCGGTGAGGGATGGAGCGTCCTGGTCCCCGAGGGCGGGCCCTGGCTGGCCGGTGTCGATCCCGTCGACCGGGTGCTCACCGGCTGGGCCACCGCTCTCGCGGTCGGCGCGCCCTGGCCCGTACTGGCCCTGTGGTGGGACGCGGACCGCGCCGGCTGCACACTCGCCTCCGGCTTCCGCCGCCCGGTCGACTACGTCTGGCTCTCCGGCGGCACCCCGGCCGGCGAGGACGAGGCCATGCGCACCTTCGCCGCACGGCTCGGCCTGGACCCGGTCCTCGGCCTGCAGGCCCTGGAACGCCTCACGGAACCCGACCTCACGGCCGACGCGCCGGCCCGGCTGCGGGGGCTGCTCGACGTCCTCGGCCGCGAGGGGGTCTCGCTGCCCGCCGGTCTCCGCCCGGGCGAGCCCGCGCACCGCCTGCGGGACGCGGCCCGCGCGCAGCCGGACACCCGCACGATCGAATGGGCGGGGTGGCGCGCGGCGGTCGGCGCGGATCTCGATGTCGTACGGGGCAGCCGCCTGGGCCGCTATCTCCCCTGGTCCGGGGATCCCCGAGCGCGTGCGCTGGCCCTCACGCAGGTGGCCGCGGGCCTGCCGCTGACCGCGTGGGGCCTGCGCCGCCGCAGCGGCGGCTGGACCGCCGCGGGCGCGTTCCTGATGGGCCACGGCACGCTGGGCCTGGCATACGACCTGGGGCGGCCCCGGGACTGACACCGGCGGGACGTCCTGGGGCGTCCGGGGGTGTCCCGGAGGTGCCCGGGGACGTCGTAGACGGTCGTTCGCCGGCCTCAGCCCCCGTCGGGCGTGCCGCTCGCGTCGGTCGAACTCGGCCGTCGTCAGCCGATGTCTGCCGCTGGCCTCAGCCGTCGTCCGTGGACGCCCGCCGTCGTGCGTCGACCGAGCCGTCGTCAGCCGACCTCAGCCGGTCTCCGTCGGTCTCCGTCGACGTCGGCCGTCGTCGTTCGACCCGGACGCTGTCCGTCGGCCTCAGTCGTCGTCCTCGTCGTCCAGCCGGGCCAGCCACGTCGCCAGCCGCTCCACCGGCACCTCGAAGTCCGGGTTCAGGTCGACGAAAGTCCGCAACTGCTCGGCGAGCCACTCGAAGGAGACCTCCTCCTGGCCGCGCCGCTTCTCCAGTTCTTCGATGCCTCGGTCGGTGAAGTACATGACCTCAGAATATGCGCCGCCCGCCCGGTCCCGGGACTCGCACCGGAACCGTCCGGGCGGCCGGCCTCGTCGCAGTTCGAGCGTGCTCCGGCCAGGGCCGGTCGGAGAAGACGCAAGCCCGCTCGACCCGCTCACCCACCCGCGCTGTCCGAAGTGCGTCGAGGCGCACATGCACACCCGCTGCATCCTCGAACGCCGCCACCCCTACTGGGACTTCGAGCCCCAGCCGACCTGACGCGGACGGCACACGAAAGGGCCCGGCCCCGAGTCACCAGGACTCGGGGCCGGGCCCCTCGCATGCCGTACGGGCTATGCCTCGAACACCTCACGCACCAGCTGCTCCTGCTCCGCCTGGTGCCGCTTCGCGGAACCGACGGCGGGAGACGAGCCGTGCGGCCGCGAGATGCGGCGCAGGCGCTCGCCGTGCGGGACGTCGGCGCCGACCGCCAGGTCCAGGTGGTCGATCAGGTTGAGCGCGATGAACGGCCAGGCACCCTGGTTCGCCGGCTCCTCCTGCGCCCACAGGTACTTCTCGGCGTTCGGGTACTTCTTGATCTCCGCCTGGAGCTCCGCACCCGGCAGCGGGTAGAGGCGCTCGATACGGATGATCGCGGTGTCCGTCGCGCCGCGCTTCTGACGCTCGGCCTCCAGGTCGTAGTAGACCTTGCCGGCGCAGAAGACGACCTTCCTGACCGCCGCCGGGTCCACCGACGCGTCACCGATGACCGGCCGGAACTGGCCCGAGGTGAACTCGTCCGCCTTCGACGCCGCGGCCTTCAGACGCAGCATCGACTTCGGCGTGAAGACCACCAGCGGCTTGTGGTGCGGGTTGTGCACCTGCCACCGCAGGAGGTGGAAGTAGTTCGACGGGAGGGTCGGCATGGCGACCGTCATGTTGTTCTGCGCGCACAGCTGGAGGAAGCGCTCCGGGCGGGCGGACGAGTGGTCCGGGCCCTGGCCCTCGTAACCGTGCGGCAGCAGCAGGACCACGCCGCTCGTCTGGGCCCACTTCTGCTCCGCGGACGAGATGAACTCGTCCACGACCGTCTGCGCGCCGTTGACGAAGTCGCCGAACTGCGCCTCCCACATCACCAGCGCGTCCGGACGGGCCAGCGAGTAGCCGTACTCGAAGCCCATCGCCGCGTACTCGGAGAGCAGCGAGTTGTAGACGGTCAGGCGCGCCTGGTCCTCGGACAGGTACTGCAACGGCGTGTACTCGTCGCCCGTGGTGCGGTCGATGATGACCGCGTGCCGCTGGCCGAACGTACCGCGCTGCGAGTCCTGGCCCGCCAGCCGGACCGGGACGCCCTCCAGCAGGAGGGAGCCGACCGCGAGGGTCTCGCCCATGCCCCAGTCGATGGTGCCGTCCTCGACCATCGTCGCCCGGCGCTGCAGCTGCGGCAGCAGACGCGGGTGGACGGTGATGTGGTCGGGGATGTTGACCTGGGACTCGGCGATCCGCTTGACGATCTCCGAGGAGACGGCGGTGTTCACCGCGACCGGGAATTCGGCCTGGGTGTCCGGGGTCTCCACCGACGCCGGCTGCGAGGTGGCCTCGCGGACCTCCGTGAAGACCTTCTCCAGCTGGCCCTGGTAGTCCTGGAGCGCCTGCTCGGCCTCTTCCAGGGTGATGTCACCGCGACCGATCAGGGACTCGGTGTAGAGCTTGCGCACCGAGCGCTTCTTGTCGATCAGGTCGTACATCAGCGGCTGGGTGAAGGCCGGGTTGTCCGACTCGTTGTGACCGCGGCGGCGGTAGCAGATGAGGTCGATCACCACGTCCTTGTTGAACGCCTGGCGGAACTCGAAGGCCAGCCGCGCGACGCGGACCACGGCCTCCGGGTCGTCGCCGTTCACGTGGAAGATCGGGGCCTCGATCATGCGGGCCACGTCCGTCGCGTACATCGAGGAGCGCGAGGACTCGGGGGCCGCGGTGAAGCCGACCTGGTTGTTGATGACCACGTGGACCGTGCCGCCGGTGCGGTAGCCGCGCAGCTGAGACATGTTCAGGGTCTCGGCCACCACGCCCTGGCCCGCGAAGGCCGCGTCGCCGTGCAGGGCCACCGGCAGGACGGTGAAGTCCGTGCCGCCCTTGTTGATGATGTCCTGCTTGGCGCGGGCGACGCCCTCCAGAACCGGGTCGACCGCCTCCAGGTGCGAGGGGTTGGCGGTGAGCGAGACCTTGATCTGCTCGCCGTCCAGGCCGGTGAAGGTGCCCTCGGCGCCCAGGTGGTACTTCACGTCGCCGGAGCCGTGCATCGACTTCGGGTCGAGGTTGCCCTCGAACTCGCGGAAGATCTGCGCGTACGACTTGCCGACGATGTTCGCGAGGACGTTCAGGCGGCCCCGGTGGGCCATGCCGATGACGACCTCGTCCAGGCGGGACTCGGCCGCCGAGTCCAGCACCGCGTCCAGCAGCGGGATGACGGACTCGCCGCCCTCCAGCGAGAAGCGCTTCTGGCCGACGTACTTCGTCTGGAGGAAGGTCTCGAACGCCTCGGCGGCGTTCAGACGGCGCAGGATGCGCAGCTGCTCCTCGCGCTCCGGCTTGGTGTGCGGGCGCTCGATGCGGTCCTGGATCCACTTGCGCTGCTTGGGGTCCTGGATGTGCATGAACTCGACGCCGGTGGTGCGGCAGTACGAGTCGCGCAGCACGCCGAGGATGTCGCGCAGCTTCATCAGGGACTTGCCGGCGAAGCCGCCGACGGCGAACTCGCGCTCCAGGTCCCACAGGGTCAGGCCGTGCTCGGTGATGTCCAGGTCGGGGTGCTTGCGCTGGCGGTACTCCAGCGGGTCGGTGTCGGCCATGACGTGGCCGCGGACCCGGTAGGAGTGGATCAGCTCGAAGACCCGGGCGGCCTTGGTGACGTCGTCGTCGTGGCTGGCGTCGATGTCCTTGAGCCAGCGGACCGGCTCGTAGGGGATGCGCAGCGACTCGAAGATGTCGTCGTAGAAGCCGTTCTCGCCGAGCAGGAGGTTCGCGACCTGGCGGAGGAACTCGCCGGAGGCGGCGCCCTGGATCACCCGGTGGTCGTAGGTCGACGTGAGCGTCATGACCTTGGAGATGCCGAGCTTGTTCAGGGTGTCCTGCGAGGTGCCCTGGAACTCCGCCGGGTAGTCCATGGCGCCGACGCCCATGATCACCGACTGGCCGGGCATCAGACGCGGCACCGAGTGGACGGTGCCGAGGCCGCCGGGGTTGGTCAGTGAGACCGTGACACCGGTGAAGTCGTCCATCGTCAGCTTGTTGTCGCGGGCGCGACGGACGATGTCCTCGTAGGCCTGCCAGAACTCGAAGAAGTTCAGGGTCTCGGCCTTCTTGATCGCCGCGACGACCAGCTGGCGGTCGCCGTTCGGCTTGACCAGGTCGATGGCGAGGCCGAGGTTGATGTGCGGCGGCTTGACGAGGGTCGGCTTGCCGTCCTTCTGGCCGAACGACCAGTTCATCGACGGCATGGCCTTGATGGCCTGCACCATCGCGTAGCCGATCAGGTGCGTGAAGGAGATCTTCCCGCCCCGGGCCCGCTTGAGGTGGTTGTTGATCACGATGCGGTTGTCGAACAGCAGCTTCACCGGGACCGCGCGCACGGACGTGGCCGTGGGCAGCTCCAGCGAGGCGTTCATGTTCTTGGCGACCGCGGCGGCGGGGCCGCGCAGCGTGATCAGCTCGGGGCCCTGGGGCGCCTCGGCCGCGGGCGCGGCGGGGGCGGCGGCCCGGGGCTGCGGCTTGGCGGCCGGCGCGGGAGCCGGTGCCGCGGCCTTCGCCGGGGCGGCCGGTGCGGCGGCCTGCGCCGGTGCCGGAGCGGCCGGGGCGGGCTTCGGGGCCGCGGGTGCGGCGGGCGCGGCCGGAGCCACCGGGGCGGGGGCCGGGGCCGTCGGGGTCTCCGCGGCCGCCGGAGCGGGCGCTCCCGGCTTGTAGTCGGCGAAGAAGTCCCACCAGGCACGGTCTACCGAATTCGGGTCCTGGAGGTACTGCTGATAGATCTCATCGACGAGCCACTCATTGGGACCGAACGCCGCAGCGGGGTTCTTGCCCGCTGAATCGGTGTCGGTCGTGGAGGCACCGCCCGCCCGAAGGGTGGCGGAACTCGATGCGTTACTCGGGGACTCTGGCGACACGGCGGCAACCGCCCTCTTCCGCTTCACAAGGTGATGGACAGCGGAAATAAAGGCTACGCCTCCATGACCCATAAGGTGAGGCCGGGCCCGTTCATCGTCGTGTAAGTCACATCTGAGCGCGTGTTTCAGGGTGGGAAATGGCGGGAAACAAGCGTGGTTCCGGTGTGAGAGGGGTACGACGACCCGGGCCCTGCGCGCACCGCGCACGGGCCTTTGCCTGATCACACGTGTCGTCCTGCGCGGACGCCTGTGGATCTTGTGGCTCCGCTTCGAACCCTACGTCAACTCGATGGGGAAGGCAGTCCCGGAAGGGTGACAAGAATCCGGCAACCCCGCTCGGATTCGGCCACTCCGATCCGGCCGCCGTGCAGATCCACCGCCCAGCGGGCGATCGCCAGGCCGAGACCCGTGCCGCCGTCGCTGCCCGGACCGTGCGGACGGCTGACCGAACCGCGGTTGAACCGCTCGAAGACCCGGTGCCACTCCGAGCGCGGAATGCCGGGCCCCTCGTCCAGGACCTCCAGCTCCAGGGACTCCGGCAGCGCGCCGCGCCGGGCCTTGAGCGTGACCCGGCCGTGCGGCGGGCTGTGCTTGACCGCGTTGTCGATCAGATTGGCGACGACCTGGTGGATCCGCTCCGGGTCGGCGTGCGCGGTCAGCTCCGGCGGGGAGACGTCCAGGTGCAGATGGACGTCGGTGCGGGTGTGGCTGCCCGAGCCGGAGGCGATGCCCGCGCGCGCGGAAGCGACCATGTTGGCCTCCTTCAGCACCCCGGACAGATACGGCCACACCTCGAAGCGCCGCTGTTTGAGCGGTACGACGCCGTTGTCGAGGCGGGACAGGTCCAGCAGCGTCTCCACCAGGCGGCCCAGCCGCTCCGTCTGCTTCAGCGCCGTCCGCATCGTCTCCGGGTCGGCCTGCGTGACGCCGTCCACGATGTTCTCCAGCACCGCCCGCAGCCCCGCGATGGGGGTGCGCAGCTCGTGCGAGACGTTGGCGACCAGCTCCTTGCGCTGCCGGTCCTCGGCCTCCAGGTCGTCGGCCATGCGGTTGATCGTGACGGCCAGGTCGCCCAGCTCGTCCCGGCGGCTCTCACGGACCCGGCGGGTGTAGTCGCCGTGCGAGATGGAGCGGGCCACCGCGTTCATCTCGTCCAGCGGCGCGGTGAGCGAGTGCGCCACGAACTGCGTGATCAGCAGGGTGGCGATCATCGAGAAGACCGTGATGAAACGCAGTTCGGTCTCGGTGCGCACCGCGATCATCAGCAGCCCCGTGGTGATCAGCACCGAGATGACGACCAGCGCACCGAGCTTGGTCTTGATCGAGAACGGGCGTACGCCGCCCCAGCGCTCGCCGGGGCTCCTCCGTGCGGCCGGCCGCCCCCCGCTCATGGCGTCGGCGTCTCCAGCGCGTAGCCCACGCCGTGCACCGTGCGGATCCGCTCGGCGCCGATCTTCCGCCGCAGCGCCTTGATGTGGCTGTCGACGGTCCGGGTGCCGGAGGCGTCCGCCCAGTCCCACACCTCGGCCAGCAGCTGCTCACGGGAGAGCACGGCGCGGGGGGTGTTCGCCAGGCACACGAGCAGGTCGAACTCGGTGGGCGTCAGGTGCACGTCCTCGCTGCGCACCCGGACGCGGCGCTGGGCGTGGTCGATCTCCAGCTCGCCCAGGCGCAGGATGCCGCTGCGCGGAGTGGCGGCCGCGATCGCCGCCCGCTCGACCCGGCGCAGCAGCACGTGCACGCGTGCGGCCAGCTCCCGCATCGAGAACGGCTTGGTCATGTAGTCGTCGGCGCCGACGCCGAGTCCGACCAGCATGTCGGTCTCGTCGTCCCGCGCGGTCAGCATCAGCACCGGCACCGGCCGCTGGGCCTGCACCCGCCGGCAGACCTCCAGGCCGTCGAAGCCCGGCAGCATGATGTCGAGGATCAGCAGATCGGGCTGCCAGGCCTCGGCCGTGTCCACCGCCGACGGACCGTCGCCGGCGGTCTGGACGAGAAATCCCTCTGCGCGCAGGCGGGCCGCGATGGCGTCGACGATCGTCGCGTCGTCCTCGACGACCAGCACCCGGCGCTGTGCACCCGGGCTGGTCGCCGCCGTGCCGTTGTGGGAGGTATGTGTCTGCTCCATCGCCCGCCCCTGAAGTGTGCTTTCCGGAATCCGTGGGGTGATCCCATGACTGCGTTCGACGCTTGAACGATCCGCGTCAGGCAAGCAGGGTACGGGGAGTCACCGCAGCTCGGCTATCCAGGTCGGACGGCGAGATGCACGATGTCGGGTACGCCCCGGGCAACGGGGATCTCTTCGGTACGCACATGCCGGAAACCGGCATTCCACAAGGTTCCTTCAAATTCCGGGGAGGGTTGCGCCGACCAAACGGCGAGCACCCCGTCCGGCCTCAACACCCTTGCGCAGCTTGCCAGTCCGGCCATCGAGTACAGCCCCGCATTGCCGTCCGTGACGGTCCAGCCGGGCCCGTTGTCGATGTCCAGGCACAGGGCGTCGAACGTGTCGGAAGTCTCATTGACGTAATCCACCAGATCCGCTTCGACGATTTGCGTACGACCGTCCGCGAGGGCGTCGCGCGAGACCCCCGAAAGGGGTCCGTCGAGATGCCAGTCGATGACGGCGCGTTCCCGCTCGACCACCGTGATCCCGCCCCACCGGGGGTTCGCCGCGGCGTGTGCGAGCGAGAAGCCGACACCGAGTCCGCCGATCAGGACGCGGGGTGCGGGGCGGTCGTCCAGCGCGTTCAGCGCCGCGTCGACCAGCAGCCGCTCGGACCGGCCGTCGGAGGTGTCCATCAGGAAGCAGCCGTTGGCGATGATCTGGAGCACGGAGCCGTGGCGGCGCAGCACCACCTCGCCGTGGGGGCCCTCACGACGGTCCAGGACTTCGGGGATGTCGTACGTGGTGGACATCGGCCCATCCTGGCACTTCTCCAACGGGATGTTGACGGAACAAGGCGAGGGGGTGTCGCCCTGAGCAGGGCGAGGGGCGTGTCGCCCAGGGGGACGGCCGGGGTGTGCGTGCCTGTGGCGGCCCGATCGCTCAGAGCGAACGAGTCCCGGGGAACATTCGGCGGCTCACGAGCATTGAGTCGGCATAACTCAACTTGACTGCCGAAGGGGAGATCATGGCTGCTGAGTCCACGGCGTTCACACCGCTCGCCCTGCCCGTGCTGCCGCTCGACGACGAGGTCGTGCTGCCCGGAATGGTGGTCCCGCTGGACCTGAGCGACGCCGATGTGCGGGCCGCGGTGGAGGCAGCGCAGGCCGCTGCCCGCTCCGAGCCCGGAAAGCCCAGGGTCCTGCTGGTGCCCAGGATCGACGGGACGTACGCGGGCACCGGTGTGCTCGGCACCGTGGAACAGGTCGGGCGGCTCGCCGACGGCGACCCCGGAGCCCTGATCCGGGGCCGGGGACGCGTGCGGATCGGCGCCGGGACGACCGGGCCGGGCGCGGCCCTGTGGGTCGAGGGCACCCGGATCGACGAGAGCGTGCCGGAGCCGCTGCCCGGGCACGTCTCCGAGCTGGTCAAGGAGTACAAGGCGCTCGCCGCCGCCTGGTTGAAGAAGCGCGGCGCCTGGCAGGTCGTCGACCGGGTGCAGGCCATCGACGACGTGTCGGCCCTGGCCGACAACTCCGGGTACTCGCCCTTCCTCACCCTCGACCAGAAGATCGAACTGCTGGAGACGGCCGAACCCGTCGCCCGGCTGAAGCTCGCCACCCGGCAGCTGCGCGACCACCTCGCGGAGCAGGACGTCGCCGAGACCATCGCCAAGGACGTCCAGGAGGGCGTCGACAAGCAGCAGCGCGAGTTCCTGCTGCGGCGCCAGCTGGAAGCCGTCCGCAAGGAACTGCGCGAGCTGAACGGAGAGCAGGAGGGCGAGGAGTCCGACGACTACCGCGCCCGCGTGGAGGCCGCCGACCTGCCCGAGAAGGTCCGTGAGGCCGCTCTCAAGGAGGTCGACAAGCTGGAGCGGGCCAGCGACCAGTCGCCGGAGGGCTCCTGGATCCGCACCTGGCTCGACACCGTGCTCGAACTGCCCTGGAACGAGCGGACCGAGGACGCGTACGACATCCGGGGCGCCAAGACGGTCCTGGACGCCGAGCACGCGGGTCTGGAGGACGTCAAGGAGCGGATCACCGAGTACCTGGCGGTGCGCAAGCGGCGCAGCGACCGGGGCCTGGGTGTCGTCGGCGGGCGGCGCGGCGGTGCCGTGCTCGCGCTGGTGGGCCCGCCCGGCGTCGGAAAGACGAGCCTCGGTGAGTCGGTGGCGCACGCCATGGGCCGCAAGTTCGTGCGCGTCGCCCTCGGCGGCGTCCGCGACGAGGCCGAGATCCGCGGTCACCGGCGTACCTACGTCGGCGCGCTGCCGGGCCGGATCGTGCGCGCGGTCAAGGAGGCCGGTTCCATGAACCCGGTGGTGCTCCTGGACGAGATCGACAAGGTCGGTTCCGACTTCCGCGGCGACCCCGCCGCGGCCCTCCTCGAGGTGCTCGACCCGGCGCAGAACCACACCTTCCGCGACCACTACCTGGAAGTCGAACTCGACCTGTCCGACGTCGTCTTCCTCGCCACCGCCAACGTCCTGGAGGCCATCCCGGAGGCCCTGCTCGACCGTATGGAGCTGGTCCGGCTGGACGGTTACACCGAGGACGAGAAGGTCGTCATCGCCCGTGACCACCTGGTGCCGCGCCAGCTGGAGCGCGCCGGGCTGGCCGAGCACGAGGTGACGCTCGACGAGAGCGCGCTGCGCAAGCTGGCCGGCGAGTACACGCGCGAGGCGGGTGTGCGCAACCTGGAGCGGTCCGTCGCCCGGCTGCTGCGCAAGGTGGCCGCCGAGCACGAGCTGGGCGAGCGGGAGCTGCCGTTCACCGTCACGGACGGCGACCTGCGCGCTCTGATCGGCCGGCCGCACCATGTGCCCGAGTCCGCCCAGGACCCGGCCGAGCGGCGTACGGCGGTGCCGGGTGTCGCGACCGGACTGGCGGTGACCGGCGCCGGCGGAGACGTCCTGTTCGTCGAGGCGTCGCTGGCCGACCCGGAGACCGGCGGCGCGGGACTGACCCTGACCGGTCAGCTGGGCGACGTGATGAAGGAGTCGGCGCAGATCGCGCTGAGCTTCCTGCGCAGCCGCGGCGCCGAGCTCGAACTGCCGGTCGCCGACCTGAAGGACCGGGGCGTGCACATCCACTTCCCGGCGGGCGCGGTGCCGAAGGACGGCCCGAGCGCGGGCATCACCATGACGACCGCGCTGGCCTCGCTGCTCTCCGGCCGGCCGGTGCGCACCGATGTGGCGATGACCGGTGAGGTGTCGCTGACCGGTCGCGTCCTGCCCATCGGCGGCGTGAAGCAGAAGCTGCTCGCCGCGCACCGCGCGGGTGTCACGACCGTGATCATCCCCAAGCGCAACGAGCCCGACCTGGACGACGTCCCGGCCGAGGTGCTGGACAAGCTCGACGTCCACGCCGTGACCGACGTCCGGCAGGTCCTGGAACTGGCGCTGTCGCCGGCCACGAACGGCGCGGCGCCGGAGGTTCCGGTCGCGGCGTGACGGACGTGATCGGACAGTGGAGGCCCGGGTCCCGTGAGGGAGGCCCGGGCCTTCGCCGTACGGCGGGCCGGGCGAGGGCGGGCGAGGGCGGGCGCGGGCGACGGGCACACGAGGGTCGTACGGAGGGCGGGCCGACGGGGCGTACGAGGGTCGTACGAGGGGCCGGCCGACGCGGCGCAGGGGCGGAGCGGACGGCTCCGGGCGCTGCCGAGGGTGCCCGCCTGCGAAATACTGACCACGCTGCGGCGATGCCGACGGCCGGCGAGGACTTTCAGGATCGGGAAACCGGAGCAGGGGACTGACGTGCACGAGGACGGAAACGGCGACGGACACCTGGGCGCATCCGGTGTGTCGCCGACCGAAGTGGACCAGGAGTTCCTGGATCTGGAGCGCGAGCTGACCGTGTTCCTGCGGCGGGCCCGCGCCAACCAGGGCGAGATGGCCCGCGAGGTCCACCCCGACCTGGAGTCGGCCGCTTACGGGCTGCTCGTCCGGCTCGACGAGTGCGGCCGGCAGCGGGCCACCGAACTCGCCGCCTACATCGGTGTCGGCAAGGCCACCATGTCCCGTCAGCTGCGTGCCCTGGAGGACCTCGGCCTGGTCGCCCGCGAACCCGATCCGGCGGACGGCCGCGCCTGGCTGGTGCACCTCACCGACGAGGGGCGCACGCGGGTGCAGCGGGTCCGGGAGGCCCGCCGGGCGCGCTACGTCAGCAAGCTCGACCACTGGGACCGCTGCGAGGTCGCCGAACTCGCCCGGCTGCTCCACCAGTTGAACGCCGGGATGGAGAAGTAGGGCACCGGCCGGGCGGGTCCGCCCGGCGCGGTCACGGCTCCACGTAGACGACCGTCGCGTCGTCGTGGGTCTTGCTGCGGCCCAGATGCGCGCGCGCCTGGGCGTCGGCCGTCTCCAGCGCCCGCACCCGGTCCACCAGTGCCCGCGGACCCTGCTTGCGGACGAAGCCGAACAGGTCGGTCCAGTCGCCCTCCCGGAACTTCTCCGTCCAGCGGGCCGCCCCGTCCGTGAGCGCGGCCAGCGCTCGCACCTCCGCGCGCGGCAGGACCCCCGTCACCGCCCGTCCGGCGACCGAGGGATCGGCCGCCGCGGTGAAGAAGCCGCCCTCCTTGTTGCGCAGCGTGGTGTCGATCAGGGCGTCGGTGGCCAGGCTCGCGCGCGGCAGCCGGGACAGGCGGTCGTCGAGGTACGGGGTGACCGTGCCGTCGGGGGACTCGACGAGGAGGGCCGAGTCCGACAGGACGAGGTACTCGACGCCGCCCCCGGACCAGCGGACGAGGACCACGGTTGCCTGCGGGGTGCGCGGGTGAGAAAGGTCACAGGTGGCCCGGTGTGCCTCGGCGGTCCGCGTGATGCCGCGGGCCAGGGCCTCGGCCAGCGGCACATCCGGGAGTGAAACGGTCAGTTCGGTCAGTGCCCCGCCGAGGCGCGCGGTGTACCAGGGAACGGAATGCACACAGCCCGTCCCGCCGCTCGGCGGAGTCACCCCGTCCAGCACGACGAGCGAACCGCCCTGTCCGCAGGCGGGTAGTCCGACACCCGCGAAGTCCTCGTTGGGGCGGGCCGGGTCGCCCGGCTCCGAAACAAGTTCCGTGCGCATCCGGCCAGTCTGCACGAGGCCTTCACAAGGTTCGCCGTAGGGGGCGATCGGTTGCCGAGCAGCCGTACCGTCGCAGGTCAGACGCCGGATTTGGGCAGGAATGGTGGAGTCCGGGAAGACGTGGCGGCGAATACTGCCAAAGCCCGCCGTCCGAGTCCAACCGGCCCGCCGTGCGGCGCCGACGCGCGCCGGCCGGGAACTTGCCCGCCAACTCCCCTCCGATGTTCACTCCTTCGGGTGGCGGGTCAGCCGATGCATGATCACCGCCCACCGGCACTGGGAGGGTCGGGGACCGGAACCGCACCGGGTGTGGACACCAGTTGACGGGACGTCACCCGGGCCCATGGGTACACGAGTCAGGAATGCGAGCACCGGTGCAGAAGACGAGGCCTCGGCGCACAGGCAAGCAGACGGCCTCCGAGGGGGGCGCGGAGCATCCCCCTGTCGGCAGGGGCCGTCCGACCAAGGTACGCAATCGGCTCGTCGTGGCGGTCGCCGTGGTGGCCGCCGCCATCGCCGGGGCCGGAACCCCCTCGGTCATCGCCGCCTCGGAGCAGCTGAGCGACAGCCAGAACCTGGTGACGCTGGCCGGGCAGACCAAGGACGCCCTGGTCCTCGCGCACTCGCTCGCCGACGAACGCGACGAGGTCACCCCCTACATCGCGGCGGGCCGCCCCAAGGCCCAGGCGCCCTCCGAGCAGCGCAGCGCGCGGGTCGACCGGCAGGTGGAGGAACTGCGCGCCGACACCGGGACCCCCGCCTCGCTGCGGGCCGGCCTCGACGAGATCGCGTCCGTGCGCAGGGCGGCGCTGACCGGGAAGAGCACCGCCCTCGAAGCGCACGAGGCCTACTCCGACGCCATCGACGAACTGCACCGGCTCGCCGAGGAACTGGCCGAGCAGCTGCCGCCCCGTGCGGGCTCCGGCGCGTACGCGCTGGCCGAGCTCGACACCGCCGTGCAGCAGGCGTCCGCCACCCGCGGACTGCTGCTCGCCGCGCTCAACGTGCCCCGCACCACCCAGACGGTCATCGACCCGATCACCGGGCTGCCGACCGAGACCACCGTCTCCACGGAGGCCGACACCAAGCAGCGCGCCGCCCTCACCGCGGCCGCCATGCAGGCCCGGCTGCGTTCCGAGGCGGCCCTGGCCGACTTCCAGGACACCGCGACCAAGGCCGCGCGCGCCTCCTACGACTCCACGGTCACCGGCCCCGAGGTCAACTCCGCGGACAAGTACCTCGCCGCGCTCACCGACGCGCCCACCCTCTCCGACGCCGAACTCGGCACCAACCGCGAGCGGCTGGGCGCCGCCCTCTCCGCCCGCGTCGACACCATGCGCGGCGTCGAGTCCGCGCTCTACGAGCGCCGCGTCGACGACCTGGAGGCGCTGCGCGACGACGACGTCACCGAGCTGGAGATCCGGATCGCGATCCTCGGCGCGCTGATGCTGCTCGCCGTCGGCGTCGCCACCGGTATGGCCCGCAGCCTCACCCGCCCGCTCGCCGTGCTGCGGATCGGCTCGGCCCGGCTGGCCGGCGCCGAGGACCCGTCCGCCGCGGAGCCGGTGAAGTTCACCGGCCGCAACGACGAGTTCGCGCAGGTGGTCCGCTCCGTCAACGCCCTGCACGCGCAGGCCGTCTCGGTGCACGAACGCCTGACCACACTGGAGTCCGACCGCAG
Organism: Streptomyces cadmiisoli; assembly: GCF_003261055.1. Lineage (NCBI taxonomy): Bacteria > Bacillati > Actinomycetota > Actinomycetes > Kitasatosporales > Streptomycetaceae > Streptomyces > Streptomyces cadmiisoli. Next base: position 3,332,432 of record NZ_CP030073.1, on the reverse strand, counting down.
GCACCTGGTCGGGCAGCGGCAGAAGATGGCCGACGCCCGCGAGGAACTGCGCACCGAACTCGCGGAGTCCGCCGCCCAGCTGGAGCGGCTGCGCGAGAGCATCGGCGGCACCTTCGTCAACCTCGCGCTGCGCACCCTCGGCCTGGTCGAGCGGCAGCTCGGCGTCATCGAGGGCCTGGAGGAGCGCGAGCAGGACCCCGACCGGCTCGCCACCCTGTTCAAGCTCGACCACTTCGCCACCGTCATGCGCCGGCACAGCGAGAACCTGCTGGTGCTGGCCGGAGCCGAGCACGTCCAGCAGCACGCCGGGTCCGTGCCGATGGTCGACGTCGTACGGGCCGCGGTCAGCGAGATCGAGCGCTACGAGCGGGTCCGGATCGCCGCCCTGCCGCCGCACGCGCACATCGCCGGGTTCGCCGCCGACGACCTGTCGCACCTGCTCGCCGAACTCATGGAGAACGCCACCGCGTTCTCCCCGCCGGACCTGCCGGTGGAGGTCTCCGGCTGGCTCCTGGAGAACGGCGAGGTCATGCTCTCCGTCCAGGACGAGGGCATCGGCATGACCGAGGAGCGGATGAGCCGCCTCAACGGCCGTCTCGCCGACTTCGACCCCGAGGCCACCTACGACCAGGAGGGCGAGGACGGGCTCGGGCTCGGCCTGTACGTCGTCGCCCGGCTCGCCCACCGGCACGGGGTGCGGGTCCAGCTGCGCGAGCAGAAGCAGGGCGGGATCGCGGCCGTCGTCGTGCTGCCCGACACACTCCTGGCCGCCGTGCCGGGCACCGCCGTTCCGGCCGCCTCGTCGCCCTCCGACGGCACCTACGCCGTCTCCCTGCCGGGCGCCGACGCCGAGGCCAACTCCAACGTCCTGCGCGGCCGGGCCAAGGGCGAGGACCCGCTGGTCGCACTGGCGGAGAAGGCCGTCCGGGAGCGGGCCGCGGAAGAGACCGAGCCCGCGGAGCAGCGGGCGGCGGAGGACGCCGGGCACGAGGGCCGGGAGACCGCCGAGACCGCGGAGACCGGGGAGCACGTGCGGCGGAGCGCTCCGCCGCGGCGGACGGCGCCCCCGCCCGAGGCGCCCGCCGAGACCACGATGGAACTCTTCCTCCCCGAGCAGGCCTCCGCGCCGCCGGCCGCGGCCACGGCGTACACCACCGGCGAGGCCGGCACCGAGCCGCCCGCCGATCCCTACGCCATCGGCCCCGACAGCCATGAACGCGTCCCCGACGAGGGGGACGGGCCCGTCACCGACAAGGGGCTGCCCAAGCGCACCCCGAAGATCACCGCACCGGCCGCGGCGCCCAAGCCGCGCAGCGGATCCGTCGACGCCGAGGCGCTGCGTCGCCGCCTCGGCGGCTTCCGCCGGGGGGCGGAGGCCGGTCGCCGGGACGTCGAGGCGGAGATCGCCGAGCGGGCGCCCGGGACCGGCACGCCGGACGCGGCCGGGACCGCGAGCGCACACGCACAAGCCGAGGAAGCCACGGGGGGCACCGTCGAGGAGGCAAGCAGTTGACCGCGCCCAGTACCTTCGGACTGAGCAGTGAGGCCCGCAATCTGCACTGGCTGCTGACGAACCTCGTCGAGGAGGTGCCCGGCCTCCTCATGGTCGCGGTGGTCTCCTCCGACGGTCTGCTGCTGCTCTCCTCCGACTCCGGCCGGAACGAGGAGGCCCGCAAGTCCCGCGAGGACACCCCCTCCGGCCCGCGCGGCTCCTCCGCCGACCTCGCCACCATCGTCTCCGGCATCGGCAGCCTGACCATCGGCGCGTCGAAGCTGATGGACTCCGGCGGGGTCAAGCACACCATGGTGGCCATGGACGAGGGCAGCCTGTTCGTGATGTCGATCAGCGACGGCTCGCTGCTCGGCGTGCACGGCTCAGCGGACTGCGACATGAGCGTCGTGGCGTACCACATGGCGCTGTTCGTCGGCCGTGCCGGCCACGTCCTGACGCCCGAACTCCGCAGCGAGCTCCGAAAATCCCTGGAGTCCGAACCTACGGGGAGTGACCGATGAGCAGTACGCCCAAGAAGCTTCCCGTGCGCGGCGGTGACCGCAGGCCCGCCCGGGTGCGCCCCTACTCGCTGACCGGCGGCCGTACCCGCTTCGGGCACGTGCTGCTGGTCGAGACGTTCGTGTCGAGCACCGCGGCGCTGGACGCGCCCGAGGAGCGCAAGGAACTGACGAACGGCTCCCTCACCACCCGGGTCATGCCGGAGATGAGGGCCATCGTCGAACTGTGCCGCCGGATGCGTACGGTGGCCGAGATCGCCGCGCTGCTGAAGATGCCGCTCGGCGTGGTCCGGGTGCTCCTGAGCGACCTCGCGGACCAGGGAAAGATCCGTGTGTACGGAACCGGGACCGCGCACGGCACGGGCCGGCCGGACCGCGCACTGCTGGAAAGGGTGCTGAGTGGACTCCGTCGTCTCTGACGCCGACTCCTCCTTCGGCGTGTCCGCACTCGTCGAGTCCGACGAGGAGCTCAAGTCCTGGCAGACGGACCGCAGTCGCGCTCCGGTCGCCACGAAGATCGTCGTCGCGGGCGGCTTCGGCGTGGGCAAGACCACGCTGGTCACCGCGGTCTCGGAGATCACACCGCTCCAGACCGAGGCGCTGATGACCCAGGCCAGTGAGGACACCGACGACCTCACGGCCACACCGGAGAAGCTGACCACCACCGTGGCCATGGACTTCGGCCGGCTCACGCTCGACGACGACCTGGTGCTCTACCTGTTCGGCACACCCGGCCAGCAGCGGTTCTGGTTCATGTGGGACGACCTGGTGCGCGGCGCCATCGGCGCGGTGGTGATGGCCGACACCCGCCGGCTGAAGGACTGCTTCCCGGCGCTCGACTACTTCGAGAGCTGCGGTCTGCCGTACGTCGTCGCGGTCAACCACTTCGACGGCACCGAGCTGTTCGAGCCGAACGACGTGCGCGAAGCCCTCACGATCCCGCAGCACATACCTGTCATGGTCATGGATGCGCGGCGTCGGATCTCGGTGATCGAGACCTTGCTGGCCCTGGTGGGCCACGCGCTCGAGGAAACGCCCGAGTGACCCCCGAGTAGCCCCGAGTCGTCCAGTAGTCGTAGGAGACACCACCCGCATGCGGAAGATACTCGTCGTCGGAGCCGGCCAGTCCGGACTCCAGCTCGCCCTCGGCCTCCAGTCGCACGGGTACGAGGTCACCCTGATGTCCAACCGGACGGCGGACGAGATCCGCTCGGGCCGGGTCATGTCGACGCAGTGCATGTTCCACACCGCGCTCCAGCACGAGCGCGATCTCCAGCTGAACTTCTGGGAGTCCCAGGCCCCGAGGATCGAGGGCCTCGGCGTCTCGGTCGCCGCGCCCGGCTCGCACGACCCGGGCCCCACGCAGCGCGTGATCGACTGGGTGGGCCGGCTCGACGGATACGCGCAGTCGGTCGACCAGCGGGTGAAGATGGCCGGCTGGATGGAGACCTTCGCGCAGCGCGGCGGCCAGCTCGTCATCCACGGCGCTGCCGTGGGCGACCTCGACTACTTCTCCCGCACGTACGACCTCGTCCTCGTCTCCGCGGGCAAGGGCGAACTCGTGCAGATGTTCGGCCGCGACGCCGACCGCTCGCCGTACAGCGAGCCGCAGCGCGCCCTGGCCGTCGCCTACGTCCACGGGCTCGGCCCGCGTCCGGAGCACCCGGAGTTCGAGGCGGTCCGCTGCAACCTGGTGCCCGGCGTCGGCGAGCTGTTCATCATGCCGACCTTCACCACCTCCGGCCGTGCCGACATCCTGTTCTGGGAGGGCGTACCCGGTGGCCCGCTGGACGTCTTCAACGGCGTCAAGGACCCCGCGGAGCACCTCTCCCTGACCCTTGAGCTCATGGAGAAGTTCGTTCCCTGGGAGTACGCGCGGGCCACCAAGGTGGAGCTGACCGACGCCGGCGGCACGCTCTCCGGGCGCTACGCCCCCACCGTCCGCAACCCCGTCGGCCGGCTGCCCGGCGGCGGCCTGGTCCTCGGTGTCGCCGACGTGGTCGTCGCCAACGACCCGATCACCGGGCAGGGCTCCAACTCGGCGTCCAAGTGCGCCGCCGCGTACCTCGCGTCGATCCTCGAGCGCGGGGAGAAGGAGTTCGACGAGGAGTGGATGCGGGCGACGTTCGACCGGTACTGGGACACGGCGCGGCATGTCACCAAGTGGACGAACGCGATGCTGGCTCCGCCGCCGGAGCACATTCTCAACCTGATCGGGGCGGCCGGGCAGCTTCAGCCTGTGGCTGATCGGTTCGCCAACGGGTTCAACGACCCGGCCGACTTCGAGAACTTCTTCTATGAGCCCGGGAAGACGGAGGCGTTTCTGGGGGAGGTTGCGGGGGGCTGAGCGTCCGCTCGGGGGCGTTCTTCGCGTGCGGGGGTGTGGGGGCTGGTCGCGCAGTTCGCGCAGTTCCCCGCGCCCCTGGCGGGGGTGGGCTGCGGGGCGTTTTTCGGGTGCCGGGCCGTAGGGGTCGGTCGCGCAGTTCCCCGCGCCCCTGTGGGGTGGGGGCGTGCTGGACGCCCCCTCGGGGGTCAGCTGGGTCGGGGTGGAGGGGTGGTCGAGGCGTAGCCCTCGTGTGAGCCCGTCATGGCTCCGGCGGGGAGTCTCGGCGCGATGTAGCGGCTCAGCGGCCGGGCGGTGGGGTCCGGGCGGACCGCGCCCAGGATCGGGTTGGCGGCGATCGGCGAGACCTTCACCCGGGCACCGGGCCGCGGTGCCTGCACCACCATTCCGTCACCCAGATACAGCGCCACATGCGTGGCCTCCCGGAAGTACACCACCAGGTCACCGGGCCGCAGGGACCGCAGCGGGATCCGCTTCAGCCGCGCCCACTGCTCCTGGCTGGTGCGCGGGATCGGTGTCCCGGCGGCCTCCCAAGCCTGCGAGGTCAGCCCCGAGCAGTCGAACGACCGCGGTCCCTCGGCGCCCCACTCGTAGGGCTTGCCCAGCTGGCGCACGGCGTAGCGCACGGCGCGGTCGCCCTGCGGGGTCGGGCGCCGCACGCCGCTCAGGGCGCCCGACGCCATGAACCTCCGCTGCGCCCGCGCGATCCCGCTCCGCTCGAACGTGGCGAGCGCCGTGAGCTGCTCGGCACTGAGCGAGGCGAGCATCTTCTCCACCGCGTCCAAGCGCCGGCGCACCTCGTCGCGTGCCGTCCGCTGCCGGTGGGCGAGGGCGAGCTGGCGGTCGAGAGCCGAGCGCGCCTTGCGGGCCAGCTCGTCGGCCCTGCGCTCGCCGCCGGTCAGTACGTCCACCGTCCTGGCCCGCTCCCGCGCCAACTGGCCGATCACGTGTCCCTGGTCGAGCGCGCGCCGGGGATCGCGGGCGAGCAGCAGCTTGACGTAGGGGGAGATGTCGCTGGTGCTCTGGTACTGCTGCCGGGCGAGCCGTCCCGCGGCGCCGCGGCTGTCGTGCAGGTCGAGCCGGGCCCGGGTCAGGTCGGCGTCGAGCCGGCGGACCACGGAGCGCTGATCTCGGAGTCTCTCCTCGGTTCCGTTGTAGACCTCGGTGGCCTGCTCGGCCTGCCGGTAGAGCCGCTGAAGATCCGTCAGCAGCTCCGCCATGGACCGGCTGCCGGGATCGCGGGGCTCGGGCACGGCCGCCGCGGGAACGGCTGCGAGAACGGCGTGGGCCGCCACGGTCGCCGTACACACCAGGCGCAACAGCCTTCCTGACACGTCATCACCTCCGGTGCGGGGCAGCGTCTCCGCTCCGCACCGCGAGCATCTGATGTGATCGGTCCGACCGTCCGTCAAGTGTGCGCCGAACGGCGCAACAAGGTCACCCGCCGGAGTCCCCCGACTTGCGCTCCGGCGTGGTGTGCGGCTTGGACCACGGCCATCTGAGCCGCCCGCCGGGCCGCTCGCCGGCCGGGTCGTGGACGTACTTCCAGCGCCGGGTGAGTCCGACCGGTCTGCCCGCGGCGCGGGGCTCCCGGCGGTAGACCAGCACGGTGGGCGGGCCGCCGTGCGGGTCGGGGACGGGGATGCGGTACGTCTTGGGCGGATGCCCGGTCATCCCGAGGAGCACGGGCAGGACGCGGCCGTCCATCGGCCCGCCCTCGAAGGGGGTGTCTTCGCTCTTCACGGCACCAGTCTCAGCCATCCGCCGAGGCCAGCGCCCGCACCACCGTCGCGGTCTGCGGGTCGCGCCCGGCGGTCACCGACAGCACCGCCACGAACTGCTCCACCAGCCAGTCGCGCAGCTCGTCGAGGGGCGGCTCCTTGTCCTCGTCGAGCCAGATCAGCGAGGCCGCCTCCACGGCCGTGATCCACATGCGGACGGTCATCCGCAGCCTCGGACCCGGCTCGGCGACGCCCAGGTGGCGCAGGATGTGCTCGGCCGCCGCCCGCCGCACCCCGTCCACGATGGCGGTCGTACGGGAGGTCTCCACCACACTGCCGCCCTGGAGCAGGGCACTGAACCCGGTGTCGTGCTCGTGCACGAAGGCCAGGTAGCGGTCCAGGGCGCGCCGCAGCCGCGCGACCAGCGGGCCCTGCCGCGGCTCGTCGAAGCACTGCTCCAGTTCCTCGGCGGCGGAGCGCAGCGCGGCCTCGTACAGCTGCTGCTTGCCGCCCGGGAAGTACCGGTACACCAGGGGGCGGGAGACCCCGGCCGCCTCCGCCACGTCGTCCAGGGAGACGTCCTCGGGCGCGCGGTGCGCGAACAGGCCGAGTGCGGCGTCGAGGAGCTGGGTGCGGCGTTCTTCGACGCTGAGGCGGCGGTAGGCGGGGGTGGGGGCGGCGGGGGTCATGCTCGCAGCGTAACCGCGGTGCCGCCGCGACAGGGTCGCGTTCGCGGGGGCGGCCGGGCCGGCTACGCCAGCAGGCCCGAGGACTTCCACAGCCGCCGGCCCACGCCGCGCAGCACGCCGATGTCGTCCAGGAAGTCCGTCAGGCGCTTCGAGCCGGTCTGCATCACCTCGCGGCGGTGGCCGCTCGCCTTGACCTGGGCGAGGGCCTCGCGCTTGTCCAGGCCCACGTTCGTGTAGACCTCGGGGTTGACGAAGGCGACGGCGAAGACGCGGGCGAACTCGCCGGAGGTGATCCGGGTGAACTCCTGGGACCACTTCGGCGCGGTCAGCATCTGGCGGCGCAGTTCCTCGCGGGCGTAGCGCACATGGCGGGCCTCCTCGACCACGTGGATCCGCGTCACGCCCCGGATCAGCGTCTGCACCCGCTCGTCGGGGAAGGTCAGCCGCTGCATCCAGTCGAGCACCTCCTCGCCGAGCAGGGTCGCGGTGAAGGAGCCGGGGGTGGTCGAGACGGTCTTGAACAGCCGTCCGAGCTGCTGGTGGGCCCGGCTCACCGGGTACCAGGGCGTGTCACCGTGCGCTATGAGGCGGGCGAACATCTTCGAGTGCCGGCACTCGTCCTCGATCTCGGTCAGCGCGTAGCGCACATGGGCGCTCGTGGCCGCCTTGTCGTAGATGTGCCGGACCAGCAGCTGCATCAGGATCAGCTCGAACCAGATGCCGAGCGAGGCGAGCGCGGCCGCCTCGTGCCGGGAGAGCAGGATCCGCTGCTCCTCGCCCATCCGCTTCCACATCGGGGTGCCGTACAGCGACACCAGCTCGGGCGGCCAGAACCATTTGCCCTCCTCGAAGGGCGCGTCCCAGTCCAGTTCCTCGTCCGGGTCGAAGGAGTGCTTGGCGGAGGAGTCGAGCAGCCGTTCGGCCACCTGCTCGCGGTCCTTGAGCAGGCCGAGCGCGTCGCGCAGCCCTTCGAGGGCGTCGGCTTCCGGCGTGGTCGTCATGTGAGTGCCACCTCGTCGTACGGGGGTGCGGTCGGGTCGGTCACGGGTCACCGGTCTTATGAGACTGCTTGTCAGTAAGCTCGTCAATCCCCCGTGCGCGACTTGTTGACCCCGCGTCTACTACGTGTGAACCTGCGGAACATGCCGACCTACGACCAGTACGCCATGGAGCCCGGACAGCCCCTGTGGCCGGTTCCCGCGACCGGCGCGGCCCGCTTCACCTGGGAGTACGACGACGGCCGCGACCGCCTGCTCGCCCTTTACCAGAAGGGCAAGGACAAGCAGTGGGACGGGCAGAAGCGGATCGACTGGGATCTGGAAGTCGATCCGTACGACCCGCTCGGCACCCCCGACGAGGCGTTGTCGCTGTACGGCACCAGACACTGGGCCAAGCTCACCGACCGCGACCGCGGCGAACTGCGCCGGCACTACTCCGCCTGGCAGTTCAGCCAGTTCCTGCACGGCGAGCAGGGCGCGATGATCTGCGCGGCCCGGATCGTCGAGTCCGCCCCGGACCTGGACGCCAAGTTCTACTCGGCGACGCAGACCATGGACGAGGCCCGGCACGCGGAGATCTACGGCCGCTTCCTGCACGAGAAGATCGGGATGCTCTACCCGATCAACGACAACCTCCGGGCCCTGCTCGGCGACACCCTGCGCGACAGCCGGTGGGACATGCCGTACCTGGGCATGCAGGTACTGATCGAGGGCCTCGCGCTGGCCGCCTTCGGCATGATCAGGGACACCACGGACAAGCCGCTGCCGAAGCAGATCCTGGCGTACGTGATGCAGGACGAGGCCCGCCACGTGGCCTTCGGTCGCATGGCGCTGCGCGACTGCTACAAGCAGCTCACCGACGCCGAACTGCGCGAACGCGAGGAGTTCGTCATCGAGGGCTGCTACCTGATGCGCGACCGGCTGCGGGGCGTGGAGGTGCTGGAGAACTTCGGGATCCCGAAGGCGGAGGCGGAGGAGTACAGCGAACGCTCCGAGTTCCTCGCCCTGTTCCGCAAGCTGCTGTTCAGCCGCATCGTCCCCTGTGTGAAGGACATCGGCCTGTGGGGCGAGCGCCTCCAGCGGGCCTACGTCGACCTCGGCGTCTTCGAGCTGGGCGACGCGAACCTCGACCTGCTCATGGCCGAGGACGAGGAGGTCGCCGAGCGGCTGGACGCCGAACGCTTCGCCGCCGAGGAACGGGAGCGGATCGCGGAGGTGGGCGCGGCGATCGAGGCGGGCGCGGACGGCGACGGCCCGGCGCGCACCTGAGCACGGCCGGGCGGGGTCCGCCGTTCCCGGCACGACCAGGACTCCGGCCCGGCGGAGGCTGCCCGCCGGGTCACGGCCCGAGCGCCGCCGTCATCACCGCCCGTGCGAGCGGTGCCGCCAGCCCGCCCCCGCTGATGTCGCCGCGGTGCGCGTTCGAGTCCTCCACCACCACCGCGACCGCCACCTTCGGCACCGGATCGCCCGCGGGCTGCGCCCACCCCACGAACCAGGCGTACGGCGTGCCGGCGTTGCCGATGCCGTGCTGGGCGGTGCCGGTCTTGCCGCCGACGGTCGTGCCGCGGATCGCGGCGTTGGCGCCCGTGCCGTGCTCCACCACGTCCCGCATCAGCTCCCGCAGCCGCCGCGCGGTCGACGGGTACATCGTCTGGCGGACCGGGCGGCCGCCGGCCGAGGCGACCGTGGCGCCGCGGTGCGTGGTCGTGCGCTCCACGAGATACGGCTGGCGCAACTGCCCGCCGTTGGCCACCGCCGCCGCCACCATCGCCATCTGGAGCGGCGTGGCGCGCGTGTTGTACTGCCCGATCGAGGACAGGGCCAGCTGCGCCCGGTCCACCGTGGTGTCGAACGTGCTCGCCGAGACCGCGAACGGGATCCGCAGTCCCGCGTCGTTGAACCCGAACGCCTGCGCCGTCGCCGCCATGCCGGTCACGCCCACGTCCACGCCCAGCTTGGCGAACACCGTGTTGCAGGACCACTCGAAGGCCACCCGCAGCGAGGCGTTGCGGCAGTTGCGGGCCGTGTTGCGCAGGGTCGTCCGGGTGCCGGGCAGGGTGTACGGGTCGGGCGAGCGGGTCCGCGCGTCGACGTTGCGGATCACCCCCGCGTCCAGCGCGGCGGCCGCCGTGAGCACCTTGAAGGTCGAACCCGGCGGATACGTCTGGCGCACCGCCCGGTTCAGCATCGGCTTGTCGGGGTCCTGCTGCAGCTCCAGCCAGGACCGGGTCACCGACGGGGCGTTCCCCGACAGCGTCTCCGGGTGGTACGAGGGGGTGGAGACCAGCGCCAGGACGCGTCCCGTCGCCGGTTCCAGCGCCGCCACGGCGCCCTTGCGGTCGGCCAGCCCCTCGTAGGCGGCCCGCTGCGCCGCCCCGTCGAGGGTCGTGACGACGTCGCCGCCCGGGCTCCGGGCCCGGGTGAAGTCGTTCCACAGCGGGAACGGCGAGAGCATCGGGTCGGTGCCGGCCAGCGTGCCGTCCTCGGTGTCCTCCAGGAACGACGAGCCGTACCGCTGCGAGACGAAACCGGTCACGGGGGCGTACAACGGGCCGTTGTCGTAGGTGCGTTCGTAGCGGAGCTGCTCGCCGGTGTCCTTGGAGCCGGTGACCGGCCGGCCGTCGACGAGGATGTCGCCCCGCGGCTGCGAATAACGGGCGATGTCCTGGCGCCGGTTGGCGGGGTTGTCGTCGTACGCCGGGGCCTGGACGACCTGGATGCGGCTCGCGTTGGCCAGCAGCGCGACGAGCAGCAGGGCGCAGAAGGCCGCGGCGTGCCTGATGTACCGGGTCACGGGGCGACCTCCCCGTCGTACTGCCGTCGGGCCGAGTCGCTCACCCGGATCAGCAGCGCCACGATCGCCCAGTTGGTGACCACCGACGAGCCGCCCTGCGCCAGGAACGGCATCGCCATGCCGGTCAGCGGGATCAGCCCGGTCACCCCGCCCGCGATGACGAACACCTGGAGCGCCACGATCGAGGCGAGTCCCACCGCGAGGAGCCGGCCGAAGGGGTCGCGCAGGGCGAGCCCGGCCCGGTAGCCGCGCTCGACCAGCAGGGCGTACAGCAGGAAGATCGCGGACAGGCCCAGCAGGCCCAGCTCCTCGCCGGCCGTGGCCAGGATGAAGTCGGACTTGACGGCGAATCCGATGAGGGTGGAGCGGCCGAGGCCCAGACCGGTGCCGAGCATCCCGCCGGCCGCGAAGGCGAACAGGGACTGGGCGAGCTGGTTGGGTCCCTGGCCGGCGTCGATCGACGCGAACGGGTGCAGCCAGTCGTGGATCCGGGCGGCCACGTGCGGCTCCATCCGGCCCACGGCCACCGCGCCCAGTGTCGCCAGCGTCAGGCCGACCGCGATCCAGCCGGCGCGTCCGGTGGCGACGTAGAGCATGACCACGAACAGGCCGAAGAACAGCAGCGAGGTGCCCAGATCGCGTTCGAGGATCAGGACGCCGACGCTCACCAGCCAGATCGCGACCACCGGGCCGAGGACCCGGCCGGTGGGGAACTGCAACCGCCACAGACGGCGGCCCGCGTGCGCCAGCGCGTTGCGGTTCGCCGCCAGGTACGCGGCGAAGAACACCGCGAGCAGCACCTTCGCGAACTCGCTCGGCTGGATCGAGAATCCGGCGATCCGGATCCAGATGCGCGCCCCGTTCACCGCGGGGAAGAAGATCGGGAGGGTGAGCAGGGCCAGTGCGGCGGCGACGCAGACGTACGAGTAGCGCTGCAGGACGCGGTGGTCGCGCAGGGCGGCGACGACCACGATGAACAGGGCCACCCCGAGGGTCGACCAGACGAGTTGGGCCGGCGCCGCCAGATCGTCGGGCGTCTCCAGGTCGAGGCGGTAGATCAGCACCAGGCCGAGGCCGTTGAGCAGGACGCCGATGGGCAGCAGGAGCGGATCGGCGTAGGGGGCGCGCAGCCGGACCGTGAGATGCGCGAGCAGCGCGAGCACACCGAGTCCGGCGCCGTAGCCGGCGGCGCCGGGCGGAAGGGTGCCCTGCCGGGCCAGGCCGACGGCGCAGTAGCCGTACACCGACAGGAGTACGGCCACGACGATGAGGGCGAGTTCGATGCCACGGCGCCGGGGGAGGCGAACCGCGGGAGCGGGGGCTTCCGCTGCCACGGTGGTTCCGGTTACGGCCTTCGTCATGTCCGGAACCTACCCAAATGGCGAGGGTTGTTCTCGGGTGTTCCCGGTACGAGCGGTCACCAGGGTGGCGCGGACCGGGCCGGGAGCACCGGCTGAGCGGTCGCCTCAGACCGGTTCGTCCGGCGGCGTGTCCCCGTCCGGCGCCGTCCGAGGCAGCGTCAGAACCGCCACCGCCCCGCCGTCCGGGGCGTTCGCGAACTCCAGGCGCGCGCCCAGCACCTCCGCCTGCCCGAGGGCGATCGTCAGGCCCAGCCCGTGCCCCTTCGCGCCCGCCTCGGTGCGGAACCGCTGCGGCCCGTGCGCCAGGAGGTACTCCGGATAGCCGTCCCCGTGGTCCCGCACCGTCACCACGGATCCGTCGACCGCCAGCACCACCGGCGGGCGGCCGTGCTTGTGGGCGTTCGCGACCAGATTGCCCAGCACCCGCTCCAGCCGCCGCCGGTCGGTCTCCGCGCGCGCGTCCCGTACGACCTCCACCCGGGTGCCGGTCCCGGACGCCCGCACCACCCGGGCCGCCAGCGCGCCCAGCTCCTCGTCGGCCACGTCCAGCCGCTCCCGCCCGGTGTCCAGCCGCGAGATCTCCAGCAGGTCCTCGGTCAGGGTGCGCAGCGCGGCCACCCGGTCCAGCACCAGCTCGGTCGGACGGCCCGGCGGCAGCAGCTCGGCCGCCGCGTGCAGACCGGTCAGCGGGGTGCGCAGTTCGTGCGCCACGTCCGCGGTGAACCGCTGCTCGGCGAGCAGCTTGCCCTGGAGCGAGGCGGCCATGGAGTCCAGCGCGGCGGCCACCGCGGCCACCTCGTCCTGCGGCCGGCTCGGATCGCGGGTGAGGACGTCGTTCACCCGGGCGTCCAGGTCGCCCGCGCTGATCCGCCGGGCCACCCGGGCCGTCGCGTGCAGCCGCCGGGTCACCCGGGTCACCGCGAACGCCCCCACCAGCAGCGTCGCGCCGATGGCCAGCGCCGACGACCAGACGATCGCCCGGTCCAGGCCCCGGATCGTGCGGGCCTGCTGGGAGTGGTCGACCGCCACCGCGAGGGTCCGGCCGCGGTCGGCGGGACCCGCCGCCCACATCGTGGGGCGCCCGTCGTGGTCGCCGACCATCGTGCCGCGTCCGCCCGCCGCGGCGAGCTCGCGCAACGGCGCGGGCAGCCCGGCCGGGTCGAGGTCCGCGCCCGGCGTGAGCGGGTCCCCGGCCTCGTAGGCCGCGGTCGCCTCCGTCAGCCGGGACAGCGCCAGGTCGCGGGCCTCGCCGATGGTCTGGTTGGTCACCGAGACATGTACGAGGACACCGAGCAGCGCGGTCAGCGCGCAGCACATCACCGTGATGAAGACGGCGGCCTGCACCGCGAGCGGGCCCGCCCAGCGGGGCAGCGCCGCCCTCACCGCGCGCTCGCCGAGGGCGTGGCCGACGGCCGTCCGGGCTTCTCGCGGCCCGAGGTGCGCAGCATCTCGTCGTGGGTGAGCAGCATCGCGCGCTGGTCGCGGTCCCAGGTCCACTGGAGGCGGTACTCGTACCCGGTGACCTCGGACGGCGCGCGCAGGATCACCGACCGCCCGGCGATCTCGACCCCGCTCAGGGCGTCGTCGTACGCCATGACCTGCTGGAGCCGGTGCCGGTGGACGGTGTAGACGCGGACGCCGGTCAGCTCGCCGGGCAGCAGCCGGAAACCCAGCGTCAGGTCGTCCCGCCCGTCACCGGTCAGATCCCGGTAGTACGGCCGGAGGACCGGGCAGCCCCGGCTCCCGGCCGCGCCGCAGTCGTCCATCCGGCGGGCCGTGTCCCGGTACCGCGCCCGGCTCCCCGCGTAGTCGTCCGGGTTCGCGGTGATCTCCGCGCGGACGACCGCCACCGGGTCCACCGCGCGGATGTCGCCGCCGGGGACGCCGACGCCCTTGACGACGTGGGTGTCCACCTCGCCGATCTCGTAGGCGGGGCTGGACGCCGGCGGCAGGTCGGGCCACAGCCGTGCCGGGCCGACCGCCGTCGGGGTCGGCCCCGCGCTCCGCAGCCCGCCGGCGTCGCCGCAGGCCGTCGCGGTCACCGACACCAGGGCGACCGCGGCGCACGCCAGGACGCGGACGGGCGAGGGGAGGCGGAGGGGCACTGGGCTCCTGTGGTTCACGGTGGTCGACGGGCGGGGCCGCCTCCACCCTATGCGCGGCGCGGTCCGTTTCGGCCACCCGCCCGGTTCGCCCGCGGCCGGCCGCTACTCGGCCAGCTCCTCCAGCAGGCGCACGGTCGGCAGCCCCGCCCGCAGATACTCCACGAACAGGTCGTTGTGCAGGGCCCACGGCGAGCGGCGGGCACGGATCAGCCGGATCGCGGTCTCGGTGGAGGCACCCCCGCGGACCAGGGCGTGGGCGATCACCAGCCCCGAGCGGTTGTACCCGTGGTAGCAGCGCACCAGGACCCGGCGGCCCTGGTCCATCGCGTCGCACGCGGCCTCGGCCAGCCGGATGACGCCCGCGAGCTGTGTGCCGTCCAGCGGCCCGTCGGGAATGGGCCACACCTGGTGCTCGACACCCGGGTCCGGGCCGTGGCCCGGCAGCCGCAGCAGGCTCTGGACGAGATCGAACTCGTCTCCGACGACGGCGAACTCGACCTGACCGGACCGGCCCGTGAACTCGTGTCCGCCCATCCACAGACCGGGCACGATCTCGTCCCACGGCTGGTCCGGAGCCGGTACGTCGGGTTGCTTCCTGCGGGTACGCAACGGCGCCTCCCCAACGGCTGCCCCGAGGGTCTGCCCAACTCCTCTCAACGGTAACCGGCTTCTTGCCCCTGGAGCACCCCGCCTGTTCCCATGGTCGAGGGGGTGATGACGCATGAGCGCACTGCGCGTCGTGCCGACCCGGCGGCACGGCCGGGAACGGCTGTACGTCCGTCTGGCGGACGGCAGGAACATCGCCTGGTACGACCGTGAGGCCGCCCGGGTCAATCTGCTCGGCGAGGACCGCAGAGACGACGTCCTGGAGGCCCTGCACCCGTTTCTGACCGGCCCGGTCACCGTGGGTCCGCCGCCGGTCCCCACCCCGGCCGAGCTGGCCCGGCTCTCCCTCCACCCGGACGACGACCTGGCGCCCAACCGCCCCGGCGAGGCCCTGCTGATCGCGCTGGACCGCGATCCGGGCGGGGCGCTGCCCCGGCTGCGCACCGACCCCCGGCGCGCGGCACTGGACGCGGAGCGGACGGTGGGGGAGGCGCTGGACCGGCTGGACGGCGCGGGCTGGCACGCCCTGCACTCCATCGCGCTGCCCGGCGGCGACCGCATCCACCATCTGGCGATCGGGCCCGGGGGACTGTTCGCCGTCCACGCGCTGCCCGTCCGCAAGCTGCGGGTCGTGGTCGCCGACCCCGTGGTCACGGCGGGGCGGCGGCCCGCGGTGCCGCTGCTGCGCCGGATCCGCGCGGACGCCGGCCGCGCCTCGTACGCCCTGACGGCCGAGGTCCGGCCCGTGCTGGTGCTGGTCGGCCCGGCCCGGGTCGCGCTCGACGGGGCCGTCCGCGAGGTCCGCGTCCTGGCGGAGACGGACCTGCCGGGTCTGACACGGCTCGGGGGCGTGCTGAAACCGGCGGACGTGGAGGCCCTGCACGCGATGGCGCGGGACCGGAACACCTGGGCGCGGGTCTGAGCGCCGCACCGGCGGCGTCGGGCGGGCGGCGTGCGGCTGCGCGGTGGGGGTGAGGGCACCCGGGCGGGCGGCGTGCGGCTGCGCGGTGGGGGTGAGGGCACCCGGGCGGGCGGCGTGCGGCTGCTCGGCGCGGGTCAGGGCAGCGGGGCGGACCGGGCGGGGTCCAGCAGCGGGGCCAGCACGTCGCCGTGGTCGCGCACGCGTGAGCCGATGTCGCAGGCCAGGAAGGTCAGCGCGGCGTCGTCCGGGCACGCCTCCACCTCGTCCCAGGTCACCGGTGCCGACACGGTCGGCTCGGTCCGCGCCCGCAGCGTGTAGGGGGCCGCCGTCGTCTTGCGCGCGGCGTTCTGGCTCCAGTCGACGAACACCTTGCCCGGCCGCAGGCTCTTGGTCATCCGGTGCACGACCAGCCGGGGCAGCGCCTTCTCCGCCTCCACGGCGAGCCGCTTGGCGTAGTCCGCCACCAGGTCCGAGGGCGTCGGACGGACCCCGGCGAGCAGGTGCAGCCCCTTCGACCCGGACGTCTTGGCGTACGCCTCGACGCCGTCCGCCGCCAGCCGCTCCCGCAGCCACAGCGCGACCTCGCAGCACTGCACGACGCTCGCGGGCGCCCCCGGGTCCAGGTCGAGGACCAGCCGGTCGGCCACCTCGGGCCGCTGGACCACCCACTGGTGCGTGTGGAACTCGGCGACCAGGTTCGCCGCCCACATCAGGCTCGGCAGGTCCTGCACGAGCACCATCCGCCCCGGTCCCTCCGAACGGGGCACCTGCGCGGTGGTGACCCACTCGGGCGTACCCGGCGGCACCTTCTTCGTGAAGAACCGCTGGCCCTCGGGTCCGTCCGGGTAGCGCAGGAAGGACACCGGCCGATCGCGCAGATGGGGCAGCAGCACGTCGGCGGTGGTCGCGTAGTAGTGCAGCAGCTCGCCCTTGGTGAACCCGGTCGCCGGGTGCAGCACCTTGTCCAGATTGCTGAGCGGGACCCGCCGTCCCTCCACCTCTGTGATCGGCGTCATACGATGAGAATCACATGAAACCAGCTGATTCTGCCGCGAAAGGTGCTGAATGTGCGATCCATATGGAACGGAGCCATCTCGTTCGGCCTCGTCAGCATCCCGATCAAGCTGGTGAACGCCACCGAGAGCCATTCGATCTCCTTCCGCCAGATCCACACGGAGGACGGCGGGCGGATCCGCTACCGCAAGTTCTGCGAGCTGGAGGACCGCGAGGTCAGCGGCGCGGAGATCGGCAAGGGGTACCAGGACGCGGACGGGACGATCATCCCGATCTCCGACGAGGACCTGGCCCAGCTGCCCATCCCGACCGCGCGGACGATCGAGATCGTGGCCTTCGTGCCGAGCGACCGGATCGACCCGCTCCAGATGGACGCGGCGTACTACCTCGCGGCGAGCGGTGCCCCGGCCGCCAAGCCGTACACACTGCTGCGCGAGGCGCTGAAGCGCAGCAACAAGGTCGCCATCGCCAAGTTCGCGCTGCGCGGCCGGGAGCGGCTCGGCATGCTGCGGGTGGTCGGCGACGCCATCGCCATGCACGGGCTGCTGTGGCCGGACGAGGTCAGGGCCCCCGAGGGTGTCGCCCCGGACGCCGACGTCACCGTCCGCGACAAGGAACTCGACCTCGCGGACGCCCTCATGGACACCCTCGGCGAGGTCGACCTCGCGGACCTGCACGACGAGTACCGCGAGGCGGTGGAGGAGGTCGTCGCCGCGAAGGCCGCCGGAGAGGCACTCCCCGAGGCGCCCGAACCGGCCAAGGGTGGCAAGGTCCTCGACCTCATGGCCGCCCTGGAGAGCAGCGTCCGGGCGGCGAAGGAGTCCCGCGGCGAGCGGCCGGCCGAGGAGGCCGAGGTCCGGCGGCTGCCGGAGCGCAAGAGCGGCCGGGGCACGCCCAAGCAGCCCGCCGGGAAGAAGTCCACCGCGAAGAAGACGACCGCCGGCAAGAGCACGGCCGCGGCGCACAAGTCGACCGCCAAGTCGGCGCAGGCGGCGAAGAAGACGTCGGCGGCCAAGACCGCCGCGAAGAAGACGGCGGCCAAGAAGACCGCCACCCGCAAACGGTCGGCCTGACCGATCGGCCCGCCCCCGCCCCGTCCCCTTCCCCGGCCGCCGGGCACGCCCCGGACGTGCCGCGTGCCGGGACGGGTCAGCGCACCGTCGGACTGGGCGACGGGGTCGAGGTGTTGACGTCCAGACCGGGAGGTTCGGGCAGGACCAGGACCGGCGCTCCGGGCTGCGGCGGAGGCGGCGTCAGCTGCTCCTTGGGCAGCTTCGGCGGGCTGGTCTGCACGAGGTTCACCTGGTCGAAGTTGACCATCTCGGTCTTCTCCAGCACCGTGATGTGGTCCAGCACGGTGTCGTTGGCCTGGTCCGCCAGGGCCCGGACCAGCGTGTTCTTCGTGCTGGCACGGATCTTGGCGACGACCGGGAAGATCTGCCCGTGCGTGATGCGCATGATGTTCGCCGCGGTGGTGTCGAACTGCTTGCCCTGCTCCGCGTCCACGCTCGCCACGAACTGCTCCTGCTGCGGCGACGCCTGGTTCGGCAGGGTGATGCCCAGTTCGGGGGCGATCTTGCGGCAGGTCGCGTCGAGCCGGGCGTGCCCCACCACCAGGTGCTCGCCGGCCTCCTTCATCTCCGGCGTGGTCCCGCGCTTCATCGCCAGCAGCCCGAGCGGGTGCTCCCACAGCCCGGCCGCCCGCACCTTCACGACGAAGTCCCGGTCGGCCTCGGTGAGCGGTCCGTACGGCGTGTTGGCGATGATGCGGTCCTGCGAGCTCGACGTCTTCTCGATCCCGAGCATGGCGGGATAGGCGAGGGCGGCGAGCGTCAGGGTGAGTGCGCCGCCCACGAAGACGGTTCCTACCATGCTGCGCGATATGCGCATTCTGCCTCCAGCGGCGAACGGCTCCGGACGTCAAGGGATACGGATCAAAGGCGTCCGGCAATCATCACGCCGGGCAAAATCTGCCCGGACGGGTTATGGCGTGCGTCACAGGAAACCCGGCCGCACCTGCCGGTTGTGTGTGTGGGGCGTGCGGTCGGGCCCGCCTGTTGAGGGAGGGGTGCGGTCGGGCCCGACCGTGGTGCGGGCCGGACCGTGGTGCGCGCCGCGGTCTCAGTCCCGGGCGCCGGTGCGGGACGCCGTGAGGGCGGCCAGCTCCTCGGCCGTGCGCGGACCGGGCGCCGACGCGTCCAACAGCTTCTGGGCGCGCAGCAGTTCCGCCGCCGCCACCCCCCACGGCAGCCGCAGTCCCGCCTGTTGCAGGAGGTCCGCGCGGGCCAGGGTCGCGGGCGCGGGACCGGTGCGCGCACCGGACGGGGTGAGCAGCGCCGCGTCGTCCGCCCAGCGCAGCGCGAGATCCACGTCATGGGTGGCCATCACCACGGTCGTACCGCGTTCGATGAGCCCGCCCAGGGTCGCGAGCAGCCGTTCCTGGCCGTCGGGGTCGAGGCCCGCGGTCGGCTCGTCGAGGATCAGCACCCGCGGCCGCATGGCGACGGCACCGGCGATGGCGGTCCGTTTGCGCTGCCCGTAGGAGAGCAGGTGCGTGGGCCGGTCGGCGAGCCGGGTGATGTCCAGCGCATCGAGTGCCTCGGCGACGCGGGAGCGCACCTCCGGTTCGGGCAGGCCGAGGTTCAGCGGCCCGAAGGACACGTCCTGGGCGACGGACGCGGCGAACAGCTGGTCGTCCGGGTCCTGCACCACCAACTGCACCGTCGTCCGCAGCCGGGTCAGCCCCCGGCGGTCGTACGAGACCGGCCGGCCCTCCACCGTCAGCTGCCCGGCGCGCGGCCGCAGTCCACCGCTGAGCAGCCGCATCAGTGTCGTCTTGCCGCTGCCGTTGCGCCCGAGCAGGGCGAGCGCACGTCCCTCGGACACCGCGAAGTCCAGACCGTCGAGCACGACGGGCCCGTCCGCGTAGGCGAAGGACACGCCCCGCAGGGCGACGAGCGCGGAATCGCTCATGACAGGGGCCTTTCCAATACGAGGGTGAGGGCGACCAGCGCGGCCAGCAGCGACACACTGGCCGCCGCGAAGCGGACGGAGACACGGGCCTCGGGCACCAGCACGCGCAGGGTGCCGTCGTAGCCGCGCCCGGCGAGCCCCGCCTGGAGCCGGGCCGCCCGGTCGAAGGCGCGCACGAACGCGGTCGCGCCCAGCCCGGCCAGGGACCGCCAGGTGGCGGCGCGGGTGGTGTGCCCGAGCCGGGCCGCCTGCGCCTCCCGGATCCGCCGTACCGCGTCCAGCAGCAGAAAGCTCATGCGGTACGTCACCAGTGCCACGTCGACGACGGGCGCGGGCACGCCCGCCCGTACCAGCCGCGGCAGCAGATCGGACATCGGCGTGGTGAACGCGAACAGCAGCACGCCCAGCGAGGCGGCCGAGGTGCGCAGCAGCAGCTCCCCGGCGCGCACCGGACCCCCCTCGGCCGGGCCGACGAACCCGCCCGGCCCGCCGACCTGCACCAGCAGAGTGGCCGCTCCGGTCACGCAGAAGCCCAGCGGCACCCGGTAGGCGCGCCACAGCCGGCGCGGGGGCACCCCCGCCGGACCGAGCAGCACCACCAGAGCCGTCACGAGTACCAGGGCGGCGCCCGGCCAGGGCGGCAGCGAGATCGCCAGCGCCGTGAGTCCCAGTCCGAGCACCGCCTTGTCGACGGGATGGCGGCGGCGCCAGCGACTGCTGTGCGCCGCCGCGTCGATCGGCAGCACGCGCGATCAGGACCCCTCGGCCGGCGTCCGCGCGTCCCGCTCCCCGGCGTCCGCGCGGGTCCGCAGCTCGCCCTGGCGGCGTCCCCGGCGCAGACCGAAGTAGTAGGCGAGCACGCCCGCGCCGATGGCCGCCTGTAGGGCGAACAGCGCCGACTCGATCTCGCCGGACGGCGGTTCGTACAAGGGCGTGAACCAGGGTTCGTAGTCCGGTTCGAGTTCGGTGATCGCCGTCTCCGCCTGGGCGTCGGCGCCGGTGAACGGCTCCTCCTTGTGGTCGCCGAGGCCGAGGGCCAGCGGCAGCACCGCGAGCGCGGCCACCACGAGCAGCAGCAGGGCGTTGATCTTCGTGTTCCGGTTCACCGGGCCACCGCCTCGGTGCCGGCCTTCCGGGTGACCAGGACGCCGAGCCGGGTCAGCTCACCGCTGCTCGACTGCACCAGCAGCCGCATCACGAGCACCGTGAGCAGGCCCTCGCTGACCGCGAGCGGGATCTGGGTGACGGCGAAGATGGTGCCGAACTTGCCGAGTGCGCCCAGGAATCCGCTGCCCGGGTCGGGGAAGGCGAGCGCCAGCTGCACGCTGGTGACGCAGTACGTGGACAGGTCGGCGACGAACGCTCCGAAGAACACCGCGACCATCAGCGGCACGTCGTACCGCCGCAGCAGCCGGTACATCCCGTACCCGGCCCACGGCCCGACGATCGCCATCGAGAAGACGTTGGCGCCGAGCGTGGTCAGGCCGCCGTGCGCGAGCAGCAGCGCCTGGAACAGCAGGGTGATGGTGCCCAGCACCGCCATGACCGGCGGCCGGAACAGGATCGCGCCCAGCCCGGTGCCGGTGGGATGCGAGCAGCTCCCGGTCACGGACGGCAGTTTCAGCGCGGACAGGACGAACGTGAAGGCCCCGGAGGCACCGAGGAGCAGTGTGCTCTCGGGGTGCTCCTTGACCTCACGGGTGAGTGACCGGACTCCGTGGACGACGAACGGCGCCGACGCGACGCTCCAGGCGACCGCGTGCGCCGGAGGAAGAAAACCCTCGGCTATGTGCATGGCTCAGCAGACCCTCTCCAGCACCTCGTGGATGGTGTACGACGCGCCTTGGCCGGTCTCCTGGCTGACGGGTGACACCGCCCGGTCTCCGCCTTCCCGGGTCCGAGGACCCAGTGGCTGCCCCTGAGGGCCGGAGCCGGACTTCCCGATCACAGTGGCGAGGGCCGCACCGGTTTCACACCGGATTTCCCGTGCACCAAGGCGTGGTGACAGTAGTGCTCATCCCGGGACGGGACAAGCGCGCCCCGGGCGGCGTGCGGACGGTGCCCGCCCGCTCGCGTCCCGGCCGTCGCGCCGTCCCACGGGGGACGCTCAGGTCCCGCCGAACGCCCCCAGAATGCGTTCGGCCGCCAGGGTCGCGGTCAACTCCCCGTCCCTGACCCGCTGTTCGAGTTCCGGCGCGAGCGCCCGCACCGCCGGGTCCGCGTGCAGCCGGCCCAGCAGCTCGTCGCGGACCATCGACCAGGTCCAGTCGACCTGCTGGTCGCGCCGCTTGGCGGCGAGCCGGCCCGTGGACTCCAGCAGCGTGCGGTGCTGCTCCAGCCGTTCCCACACGGCGTCCAGGCCGGTCGACTCACGAGCGCTGCAGTGCAGCACGGGCGGGGTCCAGGCGGCGTCCCGGCCGTGCATGAGGCGCAGGGCGCCGGACAACTCCCGGGCCGCGGCGCGCGCGTCGCGCTCGTGCGGCCCGTCGGCCTTGTTCACGGCGATCACGTCGGCGAGTTCCAGGACGCCCTTCTTGATGCCCTGGAGCTGGTCGCCGGTGCGGGCCAGGGTGAGCAGCAGGAAGGAGTCGACCATGTTCGCGACGGCGGTCTCCGACTGGCCGACGCCGACCGTCTCCACCAGCACGACGTCGTACCCGGCCGCCTCCATCACCACGATCGACTCGCGGGTGGCCTTGGCGACGCCGCCGAGCGTGCCGGCGGTGGGCGAGGGGCGGATGAACGCCGCCGGGTCCACGGCCAGCCGCTCCATCCGGGTCTTGTCGCCCAGGATGGAGCCGCCCGTACGGCTCGACGAGGGGTCGACGGCGAGGACGGCGACCCGGTGGCCGAGCGAGGTGAGCAGGGTGCCGAACGCGTCGATGAAGGTCGACTTGCCCACCCCCGGCACACCGCTGACACCGATCCGCCGGGCCCGGCCGCTGTGCGGCAGCAGCTCGGTCAGCAACTCCTGGGCCAGCGCCCGGTGCTGGGGCCGGGTGGACTCGACGAGGGTGATGGCCCGGGCCACCGTCGCCCGCTTCCCGTCCAGCACACCCTTCACATACGCGTCGAGACCGATCACAGCTCGTGTCCGAGGCCGGCCGCCAGCCGCCGCACCAGGTCGTGTGCCGCGTCCGGGATCACCGTCCCCGGCCCGAACACGGCCACCGCGCCCATCTCCAGCAGGGTCGGCACGTCCTGCGGCGGAATCACGCCGCCGACGACGACCACGATGTCCTCGCGGCCCTCCGCCGCCAGTTCCTCCCGCAGCGCGGGGACGAGGGTGAGGTGACCGGCGGCCAGCGAGGAGACGCCGACGATGTGCACGTCCGCCTCCACCGCCTGCCGGGCGACCTCGGCGGGCGTCTGGAACAGCGGGCCGACGTCCACGTCGAAGCCGAGGTCGGCGAAGGCCGTGGCGATCACCTTCTGGCCGCGGTCGTGACCGTCCTGGCCCATCTTGGCGACCAGGATGCGCGGGCGGCGGCCCTCGGCCTCCTCGAAGGAGTCGACCAGGGTGCGGGTGCGGTCCACCGCGGGGGACTCGCCGGCTTCGTTGCGGTACACACCGGAGATCGTACGGATCTGGCTCGCGTGCCGGCCGTACACCTTCTCCAGGGCGTCGGAGATCTCGCCCACCGTCGCCTTCGCGCGCGCCGCGTGCACCGCCAGCTCCAGCAGGTTGCCGTCGCCGCCCGCGGCCCGGGTCAGCGCGTCCAGCGCGTCCCGGCAGGCGGTCTCGTCGCGCTCCGCGCGCAGCCGCCGCAGCTTGTCGATCTGCTGGGCGCGCACCGAGGAGTTGTCGACCTTCAGGACCTCGATCTGCTCGTCGCTGTCCACCCGGTACTTGTTCATGCCGATCACGGGCTGGCGCCCGGAGTCGATCCGGGCCTGCGTCCGTGCCGCCGCCTCCTCCACCCGCAGCTTGGGGATGCCGGCGTCGATGGCCTGCGCCATGCCGCCCGCCTGCTCCACCTCCTGGATGTGCTGCCAGGCGCGCCGGGCGAGGTCGTACGTCAGCTTCTCCACGTAGGCGCTGCCGCCCCACGGGTCGATCACCCGTGTGGTGCCCGACTCCTGCTGGATGAGCAGCTGGGTGTTGCGCGCGATTCGGGCGGAGAAGTCGGTGGGCAGGGCGAGCGCCTCGTCGAGGGCGTTGGTGTGCAGCGACTGGGTGTGGCCCTGGGTGGCCGCCATCGCCTCCACACACGTGCGCGTGACGTTGTTGAACACGTCCTGCGCCGTCAGCGACCAGCCCGAGGTCTGCGAATGGGTGCGCAGGGACAGCGACTTGGCGTTCTTCGGCTCGAACTGTCCGACCAGCTTGGCCCACAGCAGCCGGGCCGCCCGCAGCTTGGCGATCTCCATGAAGAAGTTCATGCCGATCGCCCAGAAGAAGGACAGCCGCGGCGCGAACGCGTCCACGTCCAGTCCGGCCTCGCGGCCCGCCCGGATGTACTCCACACCGTCCGCGAGGGTGTACGCCAGCTCCAGGTCGGCCGTCGCGCCCGCCTCCTGGATGTGGTAGCCGGAGATGGAGATGGAGTTGTAGCGCGGCATCCGCTGCGAGGTGAAGGCGAAGATGTCGGAGATGATCCGCATCGACGGCTTCGGCGGATAGATGTAGGTGTTGCGGACCATGAACTCCTTGAGGATGTCGTTCTGGATGGTCCCCGCCAGCTTCTCCGGCGGCACACCCTGCTCCTCGGCCGCCACGATGTACAGCGCGAGCACGGGCAGCACGGCGCCGTTCATCGTCATCGACACCGTCATCCGGTCCAGCGGGATGCCGTCGAACAGCTGGCGCATGTCGTAGATCGAGTCGATCGCCACGCCCGCCATGCCGACGTCACCGGTCACGCGCGGGTGGTCGCTGTCGTAGCCGCGGTGCGTGGGCAGGTCGAAGGCGACGGACAGGCCCTTCTGGCCGGCCGCCAGATTGCGCCGGTAGAAGGCGTTGGACTCCTCCGCGGTGGAGAAACCCGCGTACTGGCGGATCGTCCAGGGCTGGTTGACGTACATCGTCGGGTACGGGCCGCGCAGGTACGGGGCGATGCCCGGGTAGGTCCCCAGGAAGTCCAGGCCCTCCAGGTCCTGCCCCGTGTACAGCGGCTTGACGGTGATGCCCTCCGGGGTCTCCCAGAGCAGGTCGTCCCCGCCGGTGGCCTTCTTCAGGGCCGAGCGCCACTCGTCGGCGCCGCCCCCGGCGGCCGGGGTCCCCAGCTCGATACCGGTGAAGTCGGGGATCTCGCCCATCAGGACACTCCCATGCGGTCGAGGGTGGCGGTCAGCACGGCGACGGCGTCGCAGCCGGCGAAGACGTGGTCGTCGACACCGTCGTACTCACCGGGGCGGCCGGCCAGGAACACCCGGCGGGCGCCCGCGGCCCTGAGGTCCCGGGCGGCGTCGGCGGCCCGCTCCGCGTACACCGTGTCGCTGGAGCACAGACACGCCTCGGTCGCGCCGCTGTCCTCGAACCCGCCCTCGGTGACCGGCTCGATGCCGCCGGCCTGGAACAGGTTCGAGGCGAAGGCGAGGCGCGCGGTGTGGGCGGCGGCGGGGCCGAGCGCGGCCAGGAAGATCCGCGGCCGGCGGCCGGTCGCCGTGAGGTGGGCGTCGGAGCGGGCCCGCAGCGCCTCGAACGCCTCGTCGCGCCGCACCCGCGGCAGCCCGCCGGACGGGCCGCGCGGCGCCGGCGCGCGCTCCACCGGCCGTTCGGCGAGGTGCGGGAACTCGCTGACACCGGTGATCGGTTCACGCCGTCCGGCCAGCTTTGCGCTGCGCTTCTGCCAGGTGCGCGCGAGGTCGTCGCCGAGCCGGCCCGAGCGCAGGGCGGCGGCGAGGCCTCCCGAACGCTCGATGCCCTGGAAGAACTCCCAGCCCGCGCGGGCCAGTTCGTCGGTGAGCCGTTCCACGTACCAGGAGCCGCCCGCCGGGTCGATCACCCGGGTCAGGTGGGACTCCTCGATGAGGATCGTGGAGGTGTTGCGGGCGATGCGCCGCGCGAACGCGTCCGGCAGACCGAGCGCGTGGTCGAAGGGCAGCACGGTGACGGCGTCGGCGCCGCCCGCCCCGGCGGCGAGCGCCGCCACGGTCGTGCGCAGCATGTTCACCCACGGGTCGCGGCGGGTCATCATCACCGGCGAGGTCACCGCGTGCTGACGCTGCGCCCCCGCCTCGGCGGCCCCCGAGACCTCGGCCACCCGCGCCCACAGCCGGCGCGCGGCCCGCAGCTTGGCGATCGTCAGGAACTGGTCGGCGGTGGCCGCGTAACGGAACTCCAGCTGGGCGCAGGCCTGCGCGACGCCCATGCCCGCCGAGGTCAGCTCCCGCAGCCAGGCGACACCGGTCGCCAGCGAGCAGCCGAGCTCCTGCGCGGCCGAGCCGCCCGCCTCGTGGTACGGCAACGCGTCCACGGTCAGCGCCCGCAGTCCCGGGTACTCCTCGGCGCACCGCAGGGCCAGCCGGGTCGCGGGCGCGAAGTCCGCCGCCCGGCCGGTGCGGGCCTCGTGGCCCAGCGGGTCGGCGCCCAGGCCGCCGCGCACCGCCCGCGTGTCGACGCCGCGCTCCGCGTACAGCCGCAGCAACTCCCGCGCGGCGGACTCGACATCGGCTCCGGCGTCCAGGGCGACCGGCGCCAGATCGAGGTACACGCCCTCCAGGACCCGGCCGAGCGACTCGACGGGGATACCGCCCTCGCCGACGACCAGCCACAGCGACGTGACGCCGTTCTCCAGGTCGGTGAGCACCGCGGACGGGTCGGGGACCGTGTGCCGCTGCCGTACGTCCCAGCCGCCGGCCGTGCTCCCCTCCGGGCGGCCGCCGCGCACGAAGGGCGCGAAACCGGGCAGTCCGGGCTCGGGTGCGGTGTCGTGGCCGGTGTACAGCGGGCGGATCCGCAGTCCGTCCTCAAGCGTGGTGGACAGGGCGTCCTCGGCCGCAGCACCCTCGACTTGCCTGCCCGACTTCAGCAGGACGCCCGCGACGAGGCGCTGCCACTGTTCACGGGTCGCGTCGGAGAACTCGGCGGCCAGGGAGAGCCCGTCGTCGGGCAGGACCGTCATGGCTCGGATGCTAGGCCAGGAGCCAGGCCGTCAGCAGTGGACCTCGCTGTGACCTTGCCCTCCCCGGGCCGCCCTTGTAGGCCATGTGGAGGACGTACTACCCCCTGGTGTGACCCCGGCCATACACCGCTCCGACCAGGGGGAACGCGGCGGTTCTCCGGTCCGCGCCCGCCGGAGCGGCGGTCGGCGCGGGGCGGCCGTCCGGGGCGGTCCGGCGGGGCCGCGCGCCCGTTCCGACCCATCCGCCCGTCTGTGTGACGCAGGCCACACGGCGGCCCGGGAACCCACCCCTCATCAGGTCCGACTCCTGTAACCGGTACAGGTCAGGAGGGCACTGATGGAGCGGTTACGGAAAACCTCCCGAGGCACGGGTGCCCAGGCGCTGCGCAGACTGGCGCCGCCACCCGCGCTGACCGGTTTCCTCCTGCTCCTCGCCCTCGTGTTCGCGGCGTCGTACGGCGTCGGATCCGCCCTCGGACCGGTCGCCCCCGACATGCGGCCCGCCGGACCGGGCACCGGCGTCGAGGACGAACCGGGCGCGGGCACCGACTCCGACGAGATGCCGGGAATGGGCGACCACTGATGGCCACGGAACCGGCACCCCCGCTGCTCACCACCGACCTCACCGTCGGCGGCATGACCTGCGCGGCCTGTGTGCGACGGGTCGAGAAGAAGCTGGCGAAGCTGGAGGGCGTGACCGCCGCGGTCAACCTGGCCACCGGCAGCGCCCGGGTCAGCCACCCGCCGGAGGTCAGCCCCGCGCAACTCGTCGCGACGGTCGAACAGGCCGGGTACACCGCGGCACTGCCCGAACCGCCGAAGGCCCGCCGGCCGGAGGAGACCGACCCGGAGGCCGACCCGGACGCCGAGGGCGTACGCCGGGAGCGGGACCGGGTGCTGATCACCGCCCTGCTCGCGGTGCCGGTACTGGCCCTGTCCATGGTGCCCGCCTGGCAGTTCCGCAACTGGCAGTGGCTGTGCTTCGCGCTGGCCGCCCCGGTCGCGGTGTGGAGCGCGTGGCCGTTCCACCTCCGCGCGCTGCGCGGACTGCGGCACTCGACGGCGACCATGGACACCCTCGTCTCGCTCGGCGTCGTGGCGTCTTTTTCCTGGTCGGTGTACGCGCTGTTCCTCGGCGGCGCCGGCGAACCCGGCATGCGGATGCCGTTCAGCCTGCTGCCCTCCGCCTCCGACGGCGTCGCCCACGTCTACCTCGAAGCGGCCGTCGCCGTCCCCCTGTTCGTGCTGGCCGGGCGCTTCCTGGAGGCGCGGGCCCGGCACGGCACCGGAGCCGCCCTGCGGTCGCTGGCCGGACTCGCCGCCAAGGAGGTCGCCGTCCGCGGCGACGACGGCTCGGAACGGCTCGTCGCCATCGAGGAGCTGACCGTCGGGCAGGTGTTCGTCGTACGCCCCGGTGAACGGGTGGCCACCGACGGACAGGTGGTGAAGGGTAGTTCCGCCGTCGACTTGTCCCTGGTCACCGGAGAGAGCGAGCCGGTCGAGGTCGGCTCCGGCTCCCCGGTGGTCGGCGGGGCCGTCAACGCGGGCGGTCTGCTGCTGGTGCGGGCCACCGCCGTCGGTGCCGACACCCAGCTCGCCCGCATCACCCGGCTGGTGACCGAGGCCCAGGCCGGGAAGGCCAAGGCGCAGCGGCTGGCCGACTCGGTGGCCGGCGTGTTCGTGCCGGTCGTCCTCGCGCTCGCCGTGACCGTGCTCGGCTACTGGCTCGGGGCCGGCGCCGACCCGCAGGCCGCGGTCACCGCGTGCGTGGCCGTCCTGGTCGTGGCCTGCCCCTGCGCCCTGGGCCTGGCGACCCCGACCGCGCTGATGGCCGCCACCGGCCGCGGCGCCCAGCTCGGCGTCCTGGTACGGGGCCCGCAGTCCCTGGAGGGCCTCGAACACATCGACACCGTCGTCCTCGACAAGACCGGCACCCTGACCACCGGGCACATGACGGTCGCCCGGGTCACGGCCGTGCCGGACGGCCCCGGCCGGGACGAGGTGCTGCGGCTCGCCGCGGCCGTCGAACAGGGCTCCGAGCATCCGCTGGGCCGCGCGATCGTCGGGTACGCCAAACGCGAGAGCCCGGGGAGCCCGCTGCCCGAGCCGGCCGACTTCACCGCCACGGCCGGCCGGGGCGTGCGCGGCCGGGTCGAGGGACGGGTCGTCGAGGTCGTGGCACCGGACGACGAACTGCCCGCGGCACTCGCGGACGCCCTCGCCGCGGCGGAGTCCGCCGCCCGCACCCCCGTCCTGGTCCGCGTCGACGGCGAGACGCTGGCGCTGATCGAGGTCGGGGACGTCCTGCGCTCCGGCAGCTACCGGACCGTGGACCGGCTGCGCCGCCTCGGCGTCGAACCGGTGCTTGCCACCGGCGACCGCGAGGCACCGGCCAGGGCCGTCGCCGACGCGCTCGGCATCGAGGAGGTGCACACGCGCTGCACCCCCGAGGACAAGGCCGGCCTGGTCAAGGAGCTGCGGGAGTCGGGCCGCCGGGTCGCGGTCGTCGGCGACGGCGTCAACGACGCCGCGGCGCTCGCCGGGGCCGACCTCGGCATCGCCATGGGCAGCGGCACCGACGCGGCGATCGGCGCCGCCAACGTGACGCTGGTCCGCGGCGACATCGAGGCGCTCGCCGATGCCGTCCTGCTCGCCCGCCGCACCCTGTCCACCATCCACGCCAACCTGATGTGGGCCTTCGGCTACAACGCCGTCACCGTGCCGCTCGCCATGGTCGGCCTGCTCAACCCGATGCTGGCCGCGGCGGCGATGTCCGCCAGCTCCGTCCTGGTCGTCGGCAACAGCCTGCGCCTGCGCGCCTGGCAGCCGTCGCCCGCCCGGGGCCGTCGGCCGGCCGCCACCGGCCCGACCCCGGGCAACCGGCCCTCGCCCGTCCCCTCTCCTGCCGGGAGCAGTGACCGATGACCGCGCGTCAGCCGTCCACGATGCCGCGCCGGAGTGGTGAGGCATGACCGAGACATCCTGGCGGCCCAGCGGAAAGCGCCTCACCGAGAGCCTGCGGGCCGCCCTCGCGCCGGTCGCCGCCTGCGGGATCGCACTGGGCGCGCTGGCCGCCTGGACCCTGGTCGGCAACGCCGGCGAGGGAGCGAGCATCGAGGTCAGCCAGGGACGGGTGTTCCTGCCGTCCAGCGAGAGCGGCGACACCGCGGCCTTCTTCCGGATAGACAACACCGGCGGCATGGACGACCGGCTGACCCGGGTGACGTCCACCGGCTCCCTGGGCGAGCCCACGCTCAGCACGCACCGGATGACCGACGGCTCGGCGGCGTACCCCGAGACCGTGGACTCTGTGACCGTCCCGGCCGGAGGCAGCCTGCCCATGTCCCCGTTCGGCCTCGACATCACCGTGCGCGCGAAGGCCGGCTGGCGCACCGGCGACCTGGTGCGGTTCACCCTCTACTTCGAGAACAGCGGACCGATCAGGACGCAGGCGGTGGTGGTCCTGCCCGGCGACGGTCCGCAGTGACCGCGCGCGTCAACCACCGGGAACCGCAGGGGAGTCCGGTCCGACATCTGGAGCGGGTGGCGTCCGTCCGCCCGTGTACCGAGTGGAACCTGGAGAGGTGCGATGCGTTCTCGCGCGTGGTGGGGTACGACGGCCGTGGTGCTCGGCGGACTGCTGGCGACGGGCTGCGGCGGCGGGGACGGTGACTCGGCCGGCGGCGCACCCGCCGGGGACTCGGTGGCCGGCGGCTACCCGGTGACCGTCACCGACTGCTCGGGCGCCGAGACCAGCTTCTCCGAGGCGCCCGGGAAGATCGTCACCAGCAATGCCTCCAGCCTGGAACTGCTGCTCCGGCTGGGCGCCGGCGACAAGGTGATCGGCACGGGCTTCCCGCCGGGCAAGGGGACCCTCCCCGCGGAGCTGGACGCCCAGGCCCAGCGGGTCGAGGTGATGAGCCGGTACGTGATCCCGAAGGAGAAACTCCTCGGCTCCGGCGCCGACGTCTTCCTCGACACCTTCGGGGCGATGGACATGGGCGGGACGGCGGACGTGCCCACCGACGAGGAGTTCAAGGCGGCCGGCATCAAGCGGGTCTACCTGAAGTCCACCGCCTGCGCCGCCGGCGACGACAGCCCGGTGACCGACCTGACCGCCGTCCAGGAGGACATCACCTCCCTCGGCGCGGTCACCGGCACCTCCGGCAGGGCGAAGGAACTCGTCGACGGCATGAAGCGGAAGGTGGCCGCCGTCCAGCGGGCGGTCGGCTCCACCCCCGAGGGCGAGCGGCCCACGTACTTCTTCTTCGACTACGACGCCGGCACCAAGCAGCCCGTCGTCGTCTGCAACCGCCAGATCGCCAACGCGGTCATCACCCTGGCCGGGGCCCGCAACGCCTTCGCGGACTGCGACGCCGACTTCCAGCAGGTCGGCTGGGAGGACGTGATCGCCGAGAACCCCGACTGGATCCAGCTCGGCGTACGCAACCGGGGCAGCGACGCCGCCAACGACAAGGCCTTCGACGAGGCCCGGAAGTGGCTGGAGAGCAACCCCGCCACCAAGGGCCTGCGAGCCGTCGAGGACGGCAACTTCCTGCGTATCGGCTCCGAGCGGACCACCATCGCCGGTGTCACCAACGCGGACACCGTCCAGGAGATCGCCCGCAAGCTCTACCCGGGCAAGGTCGACTGATCGTGAGCGTCACCCTGCCGGCCCGCAAGAGCCCGCGGACGGACAGCCGGCCGCGCGTCGTGCCCGCCGCGCCGCTGGCGGCGGTCCTCGCCGCGGCACTGCTGCTCGCGCTCACCGCCGCGGTGGCCTGGGGATCGACCTCCATCCCGCCCGGCGAGGTGTGGGGCGTGGTGTGGCGGCGGCTCTCCGGCGAACCGCCCCGGCCCGGCACCGACGACCTGATCGTCTGGCAACTGCGCGTCCCGCGCGCCGTGCTGGCGGCCCTCGTCGGCGCGGGCCTCGGCCTCGTCGGTACGGCGGTGCAGGCCCTGGTGCGCAACCCGCTCGCCGACCCCTACCTGCTCGGCATCTCCAACGGCGCCTCGCTCGGCGCGGTCGGGGCGATCGTCCTCGGGCTCGGGGCGGGCGGCGCGCTCGGCCTCGGCCTGTCCGGCGCGGCCTTCGTGGGCGCGCTGGCCACCTTCGCCCTGGTGTGGACGGTGGCCCGGCGCGGCGGCGGCTTCGCCCCGCTGCGGCTGGTCCTGGCCGGGGTGGCGATCGGCCAGTTCCTGTCCGGATTCACCAGCTACCTCGTCCTCCAGGCCGGTGACGAGCAGCAGACGCACAGCGTCCTGTTCTGGCTCATGGGCAGCCTCGGCGGCGCCAACTGGCCGCTGCTCGCCGTACCCGCCGTTGCCGTGCCGGCGGCCGCACTGCTGCTCCAGGCCCGCGCCCGCGGCCTCAACGCCCTGCTGATGGGCGACGAGACGGCCGCCGGCCTCGGCGTCGACGTCGTCCGGCTGCGCCGCGAACTGTTCACCGTGACCAGCCTGCTGACCGGTGTCCTCGTGGCGGTGTCCGGGGCCATCGCCTTCGTCGCCCTGATGGTCCCGCACGTGTGCCGGCTGGTCGTCGGCGGCGACCACCGCCGGCTGCTGCCGATCTCCGCGCTGTTCGGGGCGCTGCTGATGGTCGTCGTCGACATCGTGTGCCGTACCGCCATGGACACCCAGGAACTGCCGGTCGGTGTCGTCACCTCGCTGATCGGGGCCCCGGCCCTGCTGTATCTGCTCGACCGGCGGCTGGGGAGCGCAAGTTGACGGCGTCCGGGACGCCGGACGAGAACTCGGGGAGCGCACGTTGAGGATCGACGTCGAGGACCTGCACGTCGCGTACGCGGGCCGTACGGTCGTCGCCGGGGCCCATCTGATCGCGGACGAGGGCGAGATCACCGGACTCGTCGGCCCGAACGGCAGCGGCAAGTCCACGCTCCTGCGCACGGTGTACCGGCACCTGAAACCGGCCGCCGGCCGGGTGCTGCTGGCCGGCACCGACCTGCGCGAGCTGAGCCCCGTGCAGAGCGCCCGGCGGATCGCGGCACTCCCGCAGGAACGGGGCGGCGATTTCGAGCTGACCGTGCGCGAGGTCGTCGCCATGGGCCGCACCCCCTACAAGCGGGCCTTCGCCGGCGAGGACGCCGCCGACCGCGACATCGTGGCCGGCGCGCTCGCCGACGTCGGCATGGCCGACCACGCGGGCCGCCGCTTCACCGAGCTGTCCGGCGGCGAGCGGCAACGCGTCCTGCTGGCCCGCGCCTTCGCGCAGCAGACCGACGTCCTCGTCCTGGACGAGCCCACCAACCACCTCGACATCCGCCACCAGGTGGAGCTTCTCGCCCTGCTGCGCGCCCAGCGCCGCACGACCCTCGTGTCCCTGCACGACCTGAACGCCGCCGCCTCCGTCTGCGACCGGCTGCACGTCCTGCACGACGGCGGCGTCGTCGCGTCCGGCCCGCCCCGCGAGGTCCTGCGGCCCGAGCTGCTGGCCAAGGTCTTCGGCGTACGCGCGACCGTCGTGGAGCACCCGCTGACCGGTGACCCGCTGATCGCCTTCGACCACCGCAGCCCCGCGGACACGGCCGTGGACGAGTACGCCACCACCGGCGAGGACGCCGCCGTGCCGGGCACGGTGGCCTCACCTGTCGTTCCCAACAGCCGCTGACCCCGTGGAACACGGCTTTTCCGACCCGCGCCGGGAACTCGGCCCCGGCCCCGTCCGACTTCTGGAACGGAGGCTGCCGCCGGGCAGCCCCACCCGGGTGGGGAGGGCGCAGACGTGACGGACCAACGGGCCGGTCACTTGTCCCGCGGCGAGGACCGCTGGTCCCTGGTGGCCGTGGCGGGCGTGCTGTCGTTCGTCGCGATGCTGGACATGAACATCGTCAATGTGGCACTCGCGGACATCGCCGACGGTCTGGACGTGTCGGCCGCGACCGCGCAGTGGGCGGTCCTCGGCTACCAACTGCCCGTCGTCGCCCTGCTCCTGCCCGTCGGCCGGTGGCTGGACGGGGTGGGCACACGATCCGCCCTGCTGACCGCCGCCGCCGGGTTCGCCCTGTTCAGCGCCGCCGCCTCGGTCGCGCCGTGGGCCTCCTGGCTGATCGGGGCCCGGGTCGCCCAGGGCGCGTTCGCCGCCGTCCTGTTCGTGCTGATGCCGGTGCTGGCGATGCGGTCGGTGCGGCCGGAGCTGCGCGGCCGGGCGATGAGCGTGCCCGCCACCCTCGGCCCGCTGGGCGCGGTCACCGGACCGGCGGTGGGCGGACTGCTGCTGGACCAGCTCGGCTGGCGCTGGGTGTTCCTCGTCAAGATCCCGTTCTGTCTGCTGGCGTTGTTCGTCGTCCGGCGCGTCATGTCCCGCGACGGCGGGCTGCACGCCCCCGACCGCCGTTCGCTGGCCGACTCCTCGCTCGTCGCCGCCGGTGTGACGGTGCTGCTCCTGTCCCTCACCCTCGCCTCCGGCGGCCCCCTCTGGCTGACCCTCGCGGTCGCCGCCCTGCCCCCGCTGTGGTGGTGGCTGCGCGGGCCCGGTGGGCGGCCGGTGACCGCCGCGGTGCGCGCCACGGGGCTGCTGCCGGCCCACGGGGCGGTGCTGTCGCTGGCCGCCGGCTTCGCCGCCATGCACTACGTCGTCGCCCTGCACCTCCAGCGGGACGACGGGGTCAGCGCGACCACGACCGGGCTGACCGTGCTCGCCTTCCCCCTCGGCATGGGACTGGCCGGACCGCTCGGCGGACGGCTCGCCGACCACTACGGAGCCCGGCGGGTCGCCGTGACCGGCGCCGGTCTCACCGCCGTCGGCCTGCTCCTGCTCGTCCCCCTCGGGGACGGCTGGTCACCGCCCGACGTGGCCTGGCGGCTCGCCCTCGCGGGCGTCGGCATGGGGCTGAACGGCGGCCCGACCCAGGCCCTCGTGATGGGCGCCGCGCCGCCCGACCGGGCCGCCACCGTCGGCTCCGCCCTCCAGCTCGCCCGCAGTCTCGGCTTCACCCTCGGCCCGGCGCTGGCGACCGCCGTCTGGGGCATCGCCGGATCGGAGGCCGGCGCCCGCGCCGGTCTCGCGCTCGCCGCTGCCGCCGCCTGTCTCGCCGTACCCCTCCTCGCCCTGCCCGCCCGCGGCTCCGCCGTCCGGCTGCCCGACAAGACCGTCGACGTACCCCTCACCCAGGAGTAGCCCCATGTGTGGAATCACCGGCTGGGCGTCCTTCCACCGCGACGCCCGCACCCGGCCCCGGGTCATCGAGGCCATGACCGCCACGCTCACCCCGCGCGGTCCCGACGCGGGCGGCGTCTGGCTCGGCGAGCACGCCGCGATCGGGCACCGCCGGCTGGCCGTCATCGACCTGGCGGGCGGCGCCCAGCCGATGCCCGACCGGCCCGACGCGCCGACGGCCGTGCTCAGCTACAGCGGCGAGGTGTACAACCACCACGAATTACGCGCCGAACTGCGCGGCCGGGGCCATGAGTTCCGCACCCGCAGCGACACCGAGGTGGTGCTGCGCGCGTACGCCGAATGGGGCGAGGACCTGGCCGAGCACCTGGACGGCATGTTCGCCTTCGCCGTCTGGGACGAGCGTGCGGGCAAGCTGGTGCTGGTGCGCGACCGGCTCGGGGTCAAACCGCTGTTCTGGGCCGCCGTCGACGGCGGTCTCGCCTTCGCCTCCGAGCCCAAGGCCCTGTTCGCCCACCCGGAGATCCGGCCCCGGGTGGACGCCGACGGGCTGCGGGAGGCGTACAGCCTGCTGTTCAACACCGGCCCGACGGTCTGGTCGGGGGTGCGCGAGGTCGAACCCGGCGGTGTGCTGGTGCTGGACCGCGACGGCATCCGCGAGCGCCGTTACTGGCAACTGGACCTCGCCGCCCACACGGACGACAAGGACACCGCCGTCGACCGGGTCGCCCGGCTCGTCGGCGGCGCCGCCCGCGGGCAGCTGGAGGCCGACGTCCCGCTGTGCAGCCTGCTGTCCGGCGGCCTCGACTCCACCGTCGTGACCGCGCTCCTCGCCGACGAACTGCGCCTGCGCGAGGGCCCGGACGCCCGTATCCGCTCGTACGCCGTCGACTACAGCGACCAGGCCGAGCAGTTCACCGGCGACGTGCTGCGCACCGGCCACGACACCCCGTACGCCACGGAGGCGGGCGCCTTCATCGGCACGGACCACTCCACCGTCGTCCTCGACCCGCGGGACCTGCTCGACCCGGAGCACCGGCGCGCGGTGGTCGTCGCCCGGGACTCGCCGATCGGCGTCGGTGACATGGACACCTCGCTGTACCTGCTGTTCGGTGAGATCCGGCGGCATTCCACCGTCGCGCTGTCCGGTGAGGCCGCCGACGAGGTGTTCGGCGGCTACCCCTGGTTCCACAACCCCGAGGCGCTGGCCGCCGACACCTTCCCCTGGCTGCTGGTCACCGGGGACGAGGCCGCCATGCCGCTCAACCCCGAACTGGACCTGCGCATCGGTGAATTCAGCGCCGACACCTACCGCGGCGCGCTGGCCGCCGTGCCGCACCTGGACGACGAGACCCCGGCCGAGCACCGGCAGCGCGAGATGCAGCACCTGTCCCTGACCCGCTGGCTGCGCCAGCTCCTGCACCGCAAGGACCGGCTGAGCATGGCGCAGGGACTGGAGGTGCGCGTCCCCTACTGCGACCACCGGCTCGTCGAGTACGCCTTCGCCGCGCCCTGGTCCCTCAAGAGCTTCGACGGGCGGGAGAAGAGCCTGCTGCGCGCGGTGGGCGCGGGCCTGGCTCCCGATTCCGTGCTGTACCGGCCGAAGAACCACTACCCGGCCACCCATCACCCCGACTACAACCGCGGACTTCAGGACATGGCCCGCGACGCCCTCGCCGACGACCGGGTGCGCTCCATCGCCGACGAGACCCGTATCAAGCCCTGTCTGGACACCCCGGCCGACCAGCTGGAGTGGGGCCACCGGCTGCGGCTGGAGCGCGTGGTCGACCTGGCGCTCTGGCTGGACCACCACCAGCCCGAACTGGTGCTGTGAGCGGCACCGCGTCCGCGGTGACCACGCACCGGGGCCGGCCCTGAGGGCAGCGGTCCGCGCGGTCCGCCGAGCGGCCACGGGCGGGCGCTTCCCCCGACGCCCGCCGCGCGCTCGGCGGCCGTGCGGGCCGCGTCGGCCGTGCGGTGTCGGTGCGCTGCCGCCGGTATCGGGAGGTGGCGGTTCCTCGCCCGTCGCGGTCGGCGGTACCGGGGTCCGGTGCGGCCCCGCCGGGCGGTGTCAGAAGGAAAGGAGGAGAACCGGAGGACCTCTGCGGGAGACGACGTGATGGAGAAGTACCCGGCCCGGTGCCGGCGCGGCGGTGTGCGCCGGGTGCAGGGCCGCTGGCGGCTTCGGGACGGCGACGCCCGCGAGCCGGCCGACCCGCCTCAGCGGGGCCCAGAGCATCAGGAGCAGCAGCCGGCCGAGGCCGAGCACGGCCGCGTCCCCACGCCACATCCACAGTCCGCACAGCGCCCCCGCCGCCGCGTGCGCGAGCCACACCCCGGCACAGGCGCCGTGCCCCGACGTCGCGGTCGCGTGGTCGCCCAGCAGCACGGCGGCCTCCATGGCGTGCGAGCGTCCCTCCGGCGCGTGGTCGGAGTGCGTCGCGCCCGCGTGGGCCGAGAGTTCCGGGCGCGGGTCGCGGCCCGGGAGCTGGGAGATGGTGAAGGCCAGGTGCAGGGCGAACTGGGTGACCACCGTGGAACCGGTCACCGCGGCGGCCGAGCGGTCCCGGTTCGACAGGCACCAGCCGAGTACCGCGACAGCGGTGAAGGCGCAGGCCACGACCCAGCCGGGCAGCGTCCGCCCGGTGGTCAGCGCGTGCCCGAGCCCCGTGGTCGCCACGCAGACCGCCGCGAACAGCGCGGAACGCGTGAGGCGGAGCGCGGAACCCGTGGCCATGGTGGCCATCGTGCCATCCGGGGGTGGACGCCGGGCCGGGGAGCGTACAACTCCGGTCGCTCTCGGGTGCGCTCCGGCGCCAATGTGCCAGGTCCGGGGTGACGTGCGCCGCGGCGCACGGAACGGCTCGTTCAACTCGCCCGGCGGGGCCGGTGGTCCAGACCTCGCGCACGGCGCGGATCACCCCGCGGAGCACCGGTTTCTCCTGCTGGGACCCGGTCCGCGGCGCCCGCCCCGGCGATGGCTCGTATCGGAACCGGAACCGCTGAACGAGGCTGCCCACTCTCCGTGCGTCGGCTAGATTTCGATATGCGTACGGGGAATTGCAGACAGGGGGAGCCGTGTGCTGTCTGACGCAAGTAGGACGCAACTGTGCTCGGGGTGTGCTGAATCGCCCGAACAACGAGCCTCTTCAGGGCGACGAAGGTCAAGTCGCCGAAAAGTGTGGATCAACTGGGCGTAAAGGGATCTTCCAGCTCGGTCAGGATGCTGAAGCGCCGTGTGACGCGGCACCGCGGGTGTCGGGGTTCCGGCATTTCTCTGCGTCGTCATCCGCAGAGCCGTACTCCGGGGTCCCGGCGTCCGCCATCCGTTCGTCGGAATGCACTCGCTCGTCATCGGTCGTGATGGCCGGCGTCTGAGTCTCCGCACAGCGCATTCCGCCGCATCGGCGGCGCCGTACCCGTGATCGTTGTCTGCGACGGCATGGCTGGTCGCAGCGTGTGCGCGCCGGTCTCGTGCCCCGGAACCCGTGTGTCCGGGTGTCCGTGTTCCTGCCTTTGACCGCAGTACGGGATTCGACCGCTGCCGCCCGACCGACGATTTCCGGCACGACCTGCCGGACATCGCCGGTTCGCGCGTGGCACCGGCCGGAAGGCAGTCGACCGCGACGACAAAAAACCGCCGCACGACTCGACGACCCAGCGCTGATCAGCGCCTTGAGAGCTGAAGGTCCATGGATACACGAACTGTTGAGCGTTTTCGGCCAAATCTGTCCGAGATACTTCCCGAACTGACCACCGACGGCGCGCGTTTGGGGTTCGCCGCCCCTGAACGCCGCGCGGTTCCGATAGATTCCTTGATCCCCGCGGATTCACCGCGGATGAAAGGCATCGACCAGGGCCACGTCGACATCCTGAATGAGGTGGAAGCCCGCCTTCCGCCGATCGTCGTCCACCGGCCGACCTGGCGTGTCGTGGACGGGATGCACCGGCTGGACGCCGCGAGGCGCCGCGGCGACACGACCATCGACGCCTATCTGCTGGACGTGCCGGAGCACGAACTGTTCGCGATCTCCGTGCGGTTGAACACCGCGCACGGCATGCCACTGTCGTATGCCGAGAGGGTGGCGGCCGCGGGCCGATTACTGCGCGAGAACCCGGAGATGTCGGACCGGTATGTGGCGGTGGTGGCGGGTCTGTCCGCCCGGACGGTCGCCCGGGTCCGGCGTTCAACCGGTGAGGATCCGCACCTGAACGCCCGGATCGGCATGGACGGCAAGGTCCATCCCCGGGGTGTGGCCCAGGGGCGGGAGCGGGCCGGCCGGATGCTCACCGAACGGCCCGACGCCAGTCTGCGCGAGGTCGCGCGGGCCGCCGGGATCTCCCTGGGGACCGCCCACGACGTCAAGATGCGCCTGCTGCGCGGCGAGGACCCCATGCCGAACGGCGGCCGGTCCATGGCGGTGGAGCAGCAGTCCCGGCAGAACCCGGCACGCGCGCCGCGCGACGCACTGCCCCTGCCGACGGCGGAACTCCTCAAGAGGCTGCGCAGGGATCCCGCATTGCGGTCGACGGAGTCCGGGCGGGTGGTGCTGAGACTGCTCGCCATGCACGACCTCGACACCTCGGCCTGGACGAGCATCGTGATGAATCTGCCCACGCACTGCACGGACGCGGTCGCGATGCTGGCCCGGCAAAGCGCGCTCCGGTGGACCCAGTTCGCCGATCAACTCGAAGAGGAGGCGGTGACCCGGACCCGAACCGCGGAATGATTTTGCCCTCGCTTGAACGTTTCCGGCGGTTGTAGATTTCTCACCGTCTTCCGGCCGGGTGTTCCTTTTGGACCGCGGCTTTCGGCGCGAGCTGAACACAGAATGTGGGGGAAAGTGGGAACGAGTAGGACGACGTGTGCCATTGCCGGAGCCGGGCCCGCTGGACTGATGCTCGGCATGCTGCTGGCCAGGGCTGGTGTAGAAACCGTGGTCCTGGAGAAGCACAGCGATTTCTTGCGTGACTTCCGCGGTGACACCGTGCACGCCTCGACACACCGGCTGATGGAGGAACTCGGACTTCAGGAGCAATTCCTGAAGCTGGCTCACCAGAAAATCTATCGGCTCCAGGTGGTGACCGACGAGGGAAACTTCACGCTGGCCGACTTCAGCCGGCTGCCGGGCAGGACCAAGCACATCACTTTCCTGCCCCAGTGGGATTTCCTCAACTTCCTGGTCGAGGAGGCGGACCGGTTCCCGAATTTCCGGCTCCTGCGGAACAGCGAGGTCGTCGGGGCGATCGAGGAGAACGGCCGGGTCACCGGGCTGCGCTACCGCGACGCGGAGGGCGAGCACGAACTGCGGGCGGACCTGACGGTGGCCGCGGACGGCCGGCGGTCGGCGCTGCGCCGGTCCGCGGGCCTGCGGCCGGAGGTCCTCGGCTCCGGCATGGACATCCTCTGGTTCCAGCTCTCCAAGAAGGAGGGCGACCCCGGCGGGATGGTCGGGCGCCTCTCCGACGGCAAGCTGCTCGTCCGCATCGAGCGCCAGACCCACTGGCAGACCGCCTACACCGTCCGCAAGGGCGGCTACGAGGAGGTCCAGGCGCGCGGCCTGGACTGGTTCCGGGAGACCCTGAGCGAACTGACGCCCTTCCTCGCGGACCGGGTCCACGAGGTGCGCAGCTGGGACGACGTGAAGGTGCTGGACATCCAGATCGACCGCCTGCCGCGCTGGTGGCGCCCCGGGCTGCTGTGCATCGGGGACGCCGCCCACACGATGTCGCCGATCATGGGCGTCGGGATCAACCTCGCCGTGCAGGACGCGGTGGCCGCCGCCAACATCCTGGCGGGCCCGCTGGCGTCCGGCACGGTCACCGAGGAGCACCTCCAGCGCGTCCAGAAGCGGCGCACCCCGCCCACCGTGGCCACCCAGCGGCTCCAGCGGTTTCTCCAGACCCGGTTCCTGGAGCCGTGGGTGCGCGGCGAGGGCAAGGCTCCGACCCCGGTGGTGCTGCGGATCCTGAAGCGGCTGCCGGCCCTCCAGGCGGGCCCGGCCCGCACGATCGGGGTCGGCCTGCGCCCGGAGCACCCGATCCCGGAACTCCGCTGAGCGCGGCCCGCCCGGGGCGACCTGACGCACCCGGGCGGGCCCCGCGCGGACCCCGGCGAGCTCGGCACGCGCACCCGGCGGGACCGCACACGTGCGGCGGAGAGGCCCCGCCCCGCGGCGAGGTCGGGTATCCGCACCACGGCGAGGCCCCGCACCCGCACGACCGACGGGTCCCGCGCCCCGGCGGGGCACACCCCCGCCTCCGCCCCATCTGTTGACCACAGCCGTCGACCACGCCTGTCGACCCCATCCGTCGACCCCACCCGAGTCCGGTCGGCGTGCCCGAAGGAGATGAGACGCCTTGCGCGTGTTGATGATGATCAGTCCCGGTGCCGGTCACACCTATCCGATGGTGCCGCTCGGCTGGGCCCTGCAACTGGCCGGCCACGAGGTGCTCGTCGCCTCCTGCGGCCCCGGCCTGCTGATGGGGGAGGCCGGCGTGCGCTGCGTCGACGTCGCCCCCGGCCTGTCGCTGACGCAGATGCAGGGCAAGCTCGCCCGGCACCGACCCGATGTGATCGCCCGGCTGAACAACGACGCCCTGGACCCCGACTACCACGAGACCATCGGCATGGCGGTCGCCGGAGCGCTGCGCCTCCAGCCCGACATGGTCGAGGCCATGATCCGTACCGCCGAGGAGTGGCGGCCGGACGTCATCGTCTACTCGCCGCTGCTGACCCCCGCCCTGGTCGCCGCCGCCAAGCTCGGCATCCCGGCGGTGCGCAACGAGTTCGGGCTGGTCCGCACCGACGACTCGCCCCGGCTGATGCGCGAGATGCACGGTGAGCTGTTCGAGGCGCACGGCGTGGACCTGCCCGAGGTGACGGCCACCATCGACATCACCCCGCCCAGCATGGGCGTGATCGAGCCGGACTCCTGGCAGATGGCCGCCATCCCGTTCAACGGCGGTGGTGTGCTGCCGTCCGACGCCTACGACTACCTCGTCCGCGCCGAGCGCGACACACCGCGCGTCGCCGTGACGTTCGGCAGCGGCCCGCCGCCGCTGGAGACCGCGCGCGTCGTACGCAACATCGTCGCCGCGGCACCCGACATGGACGCCGAGTTCGTGCTCGCGGCACCCAACGTGGACCTCGACGACCTCGGCCCGCTGCCGCGGAACGTGACGACGCTCGGCTGGGCGCCGCTGGTGTCGCTGATGTCACGCAGTTCGCTGGTGATCCACCACGGCGGGCCCGGTTCGGCGTTCGGCGCGATCATGAGCGGACTGCCGCAGATCATCCCGTCCTTCGGCGGCCTCGGCCGGCCGCTCATCATGGACGCGGTCGCGGGCCGCGGCGTCGGCATGGCCGTGCCGCCCGAGGAGGTCGGCCGCGAACTGCTCGAATCGGTGCTGGCCGACGAGAAGATGCGGACGGCCGCCCTGGAGGTCCGCGAGGAGATCCGCGGGCTGCCGACACCGAGCGACGTGGTCGGGCGCCTCGGCGAGCTGGTGGAGAACTCCGGGGGACGCGCCGGATGACCACCGCCACGCCGACCGAGTGGGGTCGTGCGCTGGCCGCGGCACGCACCGTCTACGACGTCGCACCGCTCTACGAGGCGATCTACCTCGGCCGCGGCAAGGACTACGCGGCCGAGGCGGCCGAGGTGGCCGCGCTGATCACGGAACGGAACCCGGGCGCCCGCGACCTGCTGGACGTGGGCTGCGGGCCCGCCACCCATCTGCGCCACCTCGCCGAGGTCTTCGACCGGGTGGAGGGCGCCGACCTGGCCGAGCCGATGCTCGACCACGCGCGGCGCCGGCTGCCCGGCGTCCCGTTCCACCGCGCGGACATGCGCGACTTCGACCTCGGCCGCCGGTTCGACGCCGTGACGAGCCTGTTCAGCGCGATCGGCAACATCTCCGGCGGCGCCGAGCTGCGCGCCGCCCTGTGCTGTCTGCGGCGCCATCTCCGGCCCGGCGGCGTCGTGCTGGTGGAACCGTGGTGGTTCACGGAGAATTTCGTCAGCGGCCATGTCGGCGGCGATGTCGTCGAGTTCGAGGGAATGACCGTCGGCCGGGTCTCGCACTCCGTCAGAAAAGGCTCCAGCAGCCATATGACCGTGCACTACGTCGTGGCCAGGCCGGGAGAGGGAATCTGGCACTTCACCGACGAACACATCATGGCCCTGTTCCCGCGCGAGGAATATCTCGCGGCTTTCCGGGAGGCCGGTCTGGACGCCGAACTCATCGATCTGGGCAACGGCGGTCCGGGTGTTTTCGTCGGCACGGCCGCCGAACCCGGAGAAGTCCGCAGGTAATTGCTCTCCGGCGGCTCCCGCCGAGGTCGAACACATCGGCGGAGGAAGGTCCCGGGATATGGTCGGGCCGTTGGCGAAGACGAGGCTGGAGAATCGGATGACGACCTTGGTGTGGTCCTATCAGGACGAGTACGCCGCCGAGCGCGAAGACATTCTCGACGCGGTCGACTCGGTGTTCTCCTCGGGGCAACTCGTGCTCGGCCCGAGCGTTTCCGAATTTGAAAAAGAATTCGCCGCCTACCACGGGGTCGAGCACTGCGCCGGAGTCGACAACGGCACCAACGCGGTCAAACTCGCCCTGGAGGCACTGGGCACGGGCCCGGGCGACGAGGTCGTCACCGTCTCCAACACCGCCGCGCCGACCGTGGTGGCGATCACCGGCACCGGCGCGGTCCCGCGGTTCGTGGACATCGACCCGGTGACGTACCTGATGGACACCGCGCAACTCGCCGACGCCGTCAACGAGCGGACCCGCTGCATCCTGCCGGTGCACCTGTACGGGCAGTGCGTGCCGATGGACCCGGTCGTCGAAGTCGCCCGTGAGCACGGGCTGCACATCGTGGAGGACTGCGCGCAGGCCCACGGCGCCCGGCAGGGCGGCCGGCTGGCCGGCACCACCGGTGACGCCGCCGCCTTCTCCTTCTACCCGACCAAGGTGCTCGGCGCGTACGGCGACGGCGGCGCGACGATCACCGGCCGGGCCGACGTCGACAAGAACCTGCGGCGCCTGCGCTACTACGGGATGCAGGAGCGCTACTACGTCGACGCGCTGCCGGGCCACAACAGCCGGCTCGACGAGGTGCAGGCGGAGATCCTGCGGCGCAAACTGCGCCGCCTGGACGGCTACATCGCGGCGCGCCGCGCCGTCGCCGACCGCTACGCGCGCGCGCTCGGCGACACCGGTCTCGTCCTGCCGCGCACCGCGCCCGGCAACGACCACGTCTATTACGTCTACGTCGTGCGCCACCCGGCCCGCGACACCATCATCGAGCGGCTGCGCGACGACCACGACGTCCGGCTCAACGTGAGCTACCCGTGGCCCGTGCACACCATGGCCGGATTCGCCCACCTGGAGTCGGCGAAGACCTCCCTGCCGGTCACCGAACGGCTGGCCGGGGAGATCTTCTCGCTCCCCATGTACCCGTCCTTGACCCCCGAACGGCAGGACCGCGTGATCGAGAGCCTGCGCACCGTCCTGGCCACCGTCGACGCGGCCTGAGTCCCCGGCGGATCTCGGCCAGAG
Source organism: Streptomyces cadmiisoli (assembly GCF_003261055.1). Taxonomy (NCBI): domain Bacteria; kingdom Bacillati; phylum Actinomycetota; class Actinomycetes; order Kitasatosporales; family Streptomycetaceae; genus Streptomyces; species Streptomyces cadmiisoli. The sequence continues at coordinate 3,288,124 of NZ_CP030073.1, read as the reverse complement.
GCTTGGGTTGAACCAGATGTCTTCACTGATGAGCACACGCATGCCCGCCCGCAGGGCGCTGGTGGTCGGAGCGGGCCCGGTCGGCTGTCTGGCCGCCCAGGTCCTCAGCCGCCGCGGCTACGCGGTCGAGGTCCACGAGAAGCGCCCCCACTACGTCGAGAGCGGCCTGCGCTACGACGGCCGCACGATCAATCTGTCCCTTTCACCCCGCGGCACCGAGGCGCTGGACGGCCACTGCGACCGTGCGGCGCTGGCGGAGCTGGTGGTGCCGATGGACAGCCGGGTGCGCCATGAGCCGGACGGCCGGATCGCCGCCGCCGGCTACGGCCGCGCCGACTGGGAGAACCTGTCGATCGACCGCAACGACCTGAACGTACTGCTGATGCGCAGTGCGGGCCCCGGCGTGCGGTTCACCTTCGAGACCGAGTGCACCGGCGTGGACTTCGCCGCCCGCCGGGCCACCTTCACCGACCGGCGGGGCCGGCCGGTCGAGGTCGGGTACGACCTGCTCGTGGGCGCCGACGGCACCCACTCCGTGGTCCGCGAGCGGCTCGCCGAGCAGGGCCTGACGCGGTGCCGGCAGCGGCAGACCGGTGTCGAGTACCGGGAGATCACGCTGCGGCCGGAGCCGGGGGACGAGCGCATGTCCCCGAGGGCGATCCATGTCTGGCCCCGGGACGGCTTCTTCATGGTCGGGCTGCCGAACCGGGACGGCTCCCTGCGCTGCACGCTCGTCCTGCCCCGCGAGGGCGCTCTCACCTTCGCCGGCCTCGCCACCGAGGAGGCGCTGCGGGACTTCCTGCGGCGCGGCTTCCCCGACGCGGCCGCGATCCACCGCCCCGTCGAACCGGACCCGGCACGGGTGCCGGTCACTCCGATCTCGGTGGTGAACTGCGCGCCGGTCGTGCACGCCGACTCGGTGGTGCTGCTCGGCGACGCGGCGCACACCGTCGCGCCCTTCCTCGGACAGGGCGTCAACCTCGGCCTGGAGGACTGCGCCGCCCTCACCCGGGTCCTGGAGAAGTGGCCGGACGAACAGGGCACCGCCCTCGCCGAGTTCCAGCGCGAGCGCGTGCCGGAGCACGAGGCCGCCTCGGCCCTGTCGCTGGCCAACTACGACGAGTTGAACGGCACCGGACCGCGTCCCGCGGCCGGCGCCACCCCGCTTCCCACGCTGGTCAACTTCGCCAGCTCCAGCTACCGGGAAGCCCTCGACATCTACTCACGTGACCGCCGCGGCACCGCGGCGGCTCAGCCGCTGCGGCCGATCGGAGGGTGAACACGTCGTGAGCACGACCCAATTCGCCAAGGTTTTCCACTGGCGGGACGACCTGACCGAAGCAGAGGGATGGCTGGTCATCGACAGCCTGATCGGCGGTGTCTCGGGCGGTGGCCTCTTCATGCACCCGCGCGTCACGCTGTCCGAGGTGGCCGACCTCGCCGCCACCATGACGCTGAAGAACACCCTCCAGCGCCCACGGTTCGGCGGCGGCAAGGGCGGCATCCGCTTCGACCCCGCCTCGCCGGAGGCCGAGGGCGTCCTGCGCCGGTTCATGATCGCGCACCGGGACGTCATCGCCCGCGAGTGGAGCACCGGCGCCGACCTGTACACCAGCAGGGAGGTCATCGAGCGCATAGCCCGCGAGGACCTCGCGCTGCCCACGGCGTTCACCGCGATGGCCGCGACGCTGGCCCGGCACGCGGGCATCCCCTCGCAGGCGCCGGCCATGCCGCAGCGGCTGTCCCGGACGTGGAACGACCACGCCACCGTGGACGACGCCGCCACCGGCCACTCGGTCGCGGAGTCGATCCGGCTGTCCGCCGGCGGGCGGCCCCGGGTGGCGATCCAGGGATTCGGCAGCGTCGGCTCCAACACCGCGGACTCGCTCACCTCCCGCGGCATCGGCCTCGTCACCGGCATCTGCGAGAAGGACGGCTACCTCGTCGACCACGACGGCATCGACGTGGCGGAGCTGCTGCGCCGCCGGGCCGAGGGGACCGACCGGGCCGCCTTCGGCGAACTGGTGCGGCAGGACCCGCAAAGGGGCTGGAAATGGGTGCCGCGCGGTGCCGGCCAGTCGGACGAGGACCTCCTCACGGAGTTCGTCGCGGTCACCGGGCCCGAGGTGCTCACCCCGTGCGCCACCCGCTACGCGGTGACCGACTCCGTCATGCGGGAGTTCGTCCGCGACTTTGGCCAGGTCGTGGTCTGCGGAGCCAATAACGCCTTTTCCACGCACGAGGTGAAGGCGCACTGGATCCGGCAGGGCGTGACCATCGTCCCGGAATGGGTTTCCAACTCGGGTGCGGCGATTCTGTTCGCCGAACTGCTGAAGACGGAACGAGCCGACCGGGAGACGATTCAGGCGATCTTCGCCACCGTCACCGAGCGGATCGAGGAATTTCTTGTCGCCCACGGACTGCACGTGGACAACCGGAAGAGGACACAGGCTGATGCTGCGCACCAATAAGACGCTCGAACTGATTCGGCAGGGAAGTCCGGCGGTCGGTACCTGGCTCCAGTTGCACAGTGTTCCGGCGACCAGGCTGCTCGTCGCGCAGGGCGCCTTCCGCTGGATGCTGGTGGACTTCGAGCACACCCCGGTCGACCACGCGACCGCGAGCAACATCTTCGGCGCGATCTCCGATCTGAGCGCCGGTGAGGTCACTCCGGTCGCCCGGGTCGCCGCGGGCACCGTCGACCACATCAAGCACGCGCTGGACGCGGGCGCCCAGGGCGTGATCGTGCCCATGGTGAACTCCGCCGAGGAAGCGGCCGACGCGGTGCGCTTCGCCCGGTTCCCGCCGCACGGCGAGCGCGGCGGCGGCGGCATGCTCCCGCACGTGGGCTTCGGTGTGAACGCGCCGGACTACATCGCGCAGGCCAACGACGAGATCCTCGTCGGCGTCCAGATCGAGACGGCGCAGGGCGTGGCGAACATCAAGGAGATCCTCGCCGTCGAGGGCATCGACCTGGTCTTCATCGGCCCCAACGACCTGCATCTGTCACTGGGCCTGCCGGCCAAGTTCTGGAGCCCGGAGCCGGCGTTCCAGGAGGCCGTGCGCACCGTGACCGAGGCCTGCCGCGAGCACGGCGTCCCCTACGGCACCCTGTGCCGGGACTCCGCCTCCGTCCGCGACCGCATCGACGACGGGTTCAGCTTCGTCGGACTGGCGAGCGATCTGCATTTCCTGCTGACCAAGGCGGGCGAGGAATACGGCGCCCTCCATGGAATGACCGAGCCCGCGAGCACCTGGTGCAACATGGTCAATCTCGACCGTCTGCCCGATTCACTGCGCGGCCTGCCCCGTTCTTGAGACCTGTCGGTAAACAACGGAAAGCGAGGAGAAAAGCATGGTCGACAAGATAGTGATCGTGGGCGGCGGTACATCCGGGTGGATGAGCGCGAGTTATCTCAAGGCCGCCTTCGGCGAGCGGATATCGGTGACCGTCGTGGAATCCGACCGGGTGCCCACCATCGGCGTCGGTGAGGCCACCTTCAGCACCGTCCGGCACTTCTTCGAGTACCTCGGTCTCAAGGAGACCGACTGGATGCCGGCCTGCAACGCCACGTACAAGCTGGGCATCCGCTTCCAGAACTGGTCCGGGGTCGGGGAGCACTTCTACCACCCCTTCGAGCGGCTGCGCGTCGTCGACGGCTTCCCGCTGACGGACTGGTGGCTCAAGCAGCGGCCCTCCGAGAGGTTCGACGCCGACAACTTCGTGATGGCGGCGCTGGGCGACAACCTGCGCTCGCCACGCTTCCTGGACGGCACCCTCTTCGAACGCGGCAACAGCGACCTCGGCCCCGGGGGCGCCGCGTTCCGGTCCACCCTCACCGAGCAGGACACCCAGTTCCCGTACGCCTACCACTTCGACGCGGCGCTGCTCGCGAAGTACCTCACCGAGTACGGCGTCAGCCGCGGGGTGCGGCACGTGGTCGACGACGTGGTGGACGTCAAGCTCGACGACCGCGGCTGGATCTCGGCGGTCGCCACCGCCGAGCACGGCGACCTGGAGGGCGACCTCTTCGTCGACTGCACCGGCTTCAAGGGCCTGCTGCTGAACAAGGCGCTGGAGGAGCCCTTCGTCTCCTACCAGGACACGCTGCCGAACAACCGCGCGGTGGCGCTGCGCGTCCCGGTGGACACGGCCGAGCGGGGCATCCCCCCGTACACCAGGGCCACCGCGATGGAGGCGGGCTGGATCTGGACGATCCCGCTGTTCGACCGCATCGGCACGGGCTACGTCTACGCCGACGAGTACTGCTCGCCCGAGGAGGCCGAGCGGACCCTGCGGGAGTTCGTCGGTCCGGGCGCGGAGGGACTGGAGGCCAACCACATCCGTATGCGGATCGGCCGCAGCCGCAACTCCTGGACGAAGAACTGCGTCGCCGTCGGCCTGTCGAGCGGGTTCGTCGAACCGCTGGAGTCGACCGGCATCTTCTTCATCCAGCACGGCATCGAGCAGCTGGTCAAGCACTTCCCGCAGCAGGACTGGTCGCAGCGGCTGCGCGACTCCTACAACCGCGCGGTGAACAACTGCATGGACGGCGTGCGGGAGTTCCTGGTGCTGCACTACCGGGGCGCGGCCCGCAACGACAACCAGTACTGGCAGGACGCCAAGACCCGCAAGGTCCCCGACGCCCTTCAGGGGCGGCTGGAGCAGTGGCAGAACAAGCTGCCGGACGCGGAGAACATCTTCCCGCACTACCACGGCTTCGAGGCGTACTCCTACGTGGCGATGCTGATGGGACTGAAGGGGATCCCGCTGCGGGCGGCGGGCGCGCTGGACCTGATGGACGGCACCGCCGCCGCCGAGGAGTTCGAGCGGGTGCGGGCCACCGCGAAGGACCTCCTGCGCACCCTGCCCAGCCAGCACGAATACCTCGCTCAGCTGCACTGACGTCAGAAGCGGCCATGCTACGGAAGGAAACCTGGTGATGCCGGGATGATCGCACCCAACACCCCTTCGGCGGCCACTCTCGCACCGGGGGAATTTCGCGAGCTGATGGCCGGATTTCCCACCGGCGTCTCGGTGGTCACGGCGTTCGACGCGGCCCGGCGGCCGTGGGGCATGACGTGTTCGTCGCTGAGCAGTGTCACCTTGCGGCCGCCGACCCTGCTGATCTGCTTACGGAACGGGAGCCCGACGCTGGGCGCCGTACTGGACCAGGACCGTTTCTCGGTCAACCTGCTGGGCGAGGCCGGGCGCCCGGCGGCGGAGCTGTTCGCGTCGGGCGCCTCCGACCGGTTCGACCGTGTGAAGTGGGAGGACCCGCCCGGCTGCGGGGGACCGCATCTGCCGGACGTGGCGCACGCGGTGGCCGACTGCCGGGTGGTGCGGGCCGACTCCGTCGGTGACCACACCGTGGTCTTCGGCGAGGTCGAGCGGTCGCTGACCTGGCCGGCCCCGCGACCACTGATGTACGGGCTGCGCGGCTACGCCGTCTGGCCGGCGGCGTCGTGAGGACCAAACGGACCCGGAGCGACCTGGCGTACTACGGGGGTACGCCGGGTTTCGCCGAGGACATCAGGGTCGGGACCCCGAACGTCCCCGCCAAGGACCGCTACCTGGAACTGGTGGGCGAGGCCATCGACCGCCGCTGGCTGAGCAACCTCGGGCCGCTGGTGCGGCGGTTCGAGGCGCTCGCGGCCGAGCGGACCCTGCGCGCGCACAACACCGCCACGAACAACGCCACCACCGCGCTGCAGGTCGCCGTGAAGGCGTGCGGGGTCACCGGTGAGGTGATCATGCCGTCGTTCACCTTCGTGGCGAGTGCCCACGCGATGGACTGGATCGGCCTCACCCCGGTCTTCGCCGACGTCGATCCCGAGACGGGCACCCTCGATCCGCGCTCTGTCGCCAAGGCCGTCTCGCCGCGCACCGGCGGCATCCTTGGCGTCCACATCTGGGGCAACCTCTGCGACACGGCCGGACTCGACGACGTGGCCAGGGAGGCGGGCGTGCCGCTCGTCTTCGACTCCGCCCAGGCGTTCGGGTGCCTGCCCCTGCGGCCGGCCCCGGCCGGCGCCGCGGAGGTGTTCAGCTTCCACGCGACGAAGATCCTGAACTGCTTCGAGGGCGGGCTCGTCGCCACGGACTCGGCCGAGGTGCACGCGCGCGTGCGGTCGATGCACAACTTCGGCTTCGACGAGACGATGGACGTCGTCGGCCCGGGCACCAACGCGAAGATGAACGAGTCGTCCGCGGCGATGGGCATCGCCTCCGTCGAGCACCTGGACGACATGCTGAAGGTCTACCGCGCCCTGTACACGCGCTACCGGACGGGCCTGGCCGACGTGCCCGGGGTGTCCCTGATGGCGGCGCCGCAGGGCCAGACGCACAACCACCAGTACGTCGTCGTACGGGTGGACCCCGAGGCGGCGGGCCTGGACCGGGACCGGCTCATGGCCGTCCTCGACGCGGAGAACGTGCGCACCAAGAAGTACTTCTCGCCGGGCTGCCACACCATGCCGCCCTACCGGCGGGAGACCGTGCACACGCCCGTCGACCTCTCGGTGACCGAGACGCTGACGGAGCGTGTGCTCGCCCTGCCGACCGGGCTGTCGGTGACTCCGGACGATGTGGACCGCATCTGCGACGTGATCGCCGCCGCGGTGCGCTACGCGTGACGCGGGGACCGTTCCCGCTCCGGGCCGCCCGCCCGGGGGCCGGCGCCGCCCGCCAGCTCCTCGATGAGCTCGGCGGCGCGGCGCGGCCCGTTCAGCGCCCGGTACTCCGCGCCGAACCGCTCCGCCCGCGCGCGGAAGGACGGCTCGCTCAGCACGCGCCGCACCGCCTCGCCCAGCCGGCGCTCCAGGTCGTCGCCGCTCTTGAGGTGGACGCCTGCCCCCGACCAGCCGACGTGCGCGCCGACCTCGTTCTTGTCCTCGGTGGCCGAGGCCACGACCAGCGGGACACCGTTGCTCAACGCCGCGGTCACACCGCCGTATCCGCCGTTGGTGACGAGCAGGTCGGCGTGCGGGAGCAGGTGGTGGTACGGGACGAAGCGCTCCACCCGGACGTTGTCCGGCAGCGGACCCAGGTCGAGCTGCTCCGGCGGCACCCCGGTCGTCACGACGACCAGCGCGTCGAGGGCGGACAGCGCGCGGATCGCCGGCCGCAGCAGCCGCTCCGGCTCGTTGGCGACGGTGCCCTGCGTGAGGTGCACCACGGTGTCGTGCGCCCGCAGGTCGTCCCACCAGTGCGGCGCCTCGAACTCGTCGGAGGCCGTTCCCGTGATGGGGCCCACGAACCGGGTCTGCGGCAGCAGGTCGCTGCGCGGGTACTCGAAGGACGGCACCGTCCCCAGCAGGTACAGCGACGGCATCCGGACGATGTTCTCGAACGCGCCGGCGGCGATCGGCGCCAGGCCCACCTCGGCCCGCGTCCGGTCCGCGACGCGGCGCAGTTCACGCATGAGGACGTGGTCCGCGGTCCACTTCAGCGTCCGGTTGCGCAGCCGCCCGAGGAAGGAGGAGCTGGGCTTCAGGCCCATGCCGAAGGGCGCGGTGTCCCGGCTGCCGAGCGTGTAGATCGACGTGGCCGTCCAGACCAGCGGAATCCCCTTCAGCTCGCTCAGGAACCCGCCCGCGTACGTGGTCTCGTCCGTGACGATCACGTCCGGCTTCAGTTCGTCGGCGAGGGCCGAGAGGTCCCGCAACTGGTCGGGCGCGGTGCCGAGGAACACGTCACGGAACACCGCGACCATTCCCCTGACGCCGGTGAGCCCCGCATGGTGCGGAAACGCCTCGTCGTGCGTCATTCCGCCGTAGTCGAATCCGGAGACGATCGGTGAGAATGCCGCCCCGGTCCTTTCGACGCGGTCCCGGAAAACCTTGCCCGTGTACCAGGTCACGGTGTTTCCGCGGCGTACCAGCTCTTTCACCAGATGCATGATGACATTGACATGGCCCTCGGCCGGCGCCGTCGCCACGAGAACATTCGCCAAGGCTCTGCCTCTCTTCTCGGCCGATTGTTGCTGTGGGCGGAACGCTAACCCACAACTCGCCTGCCCCGGACCGTTCGTGGCCTGTTCAGGCCGCCGTGATCTGGCCGAACGGGACGCCGGAGGAAAGCATGGTTTCCGGAGGTGTGTTCCATGCAAATACTCGTGACCGGCGGAGCCGGGTTCATCGGCTCCGGTTACGTACGCATGCTCGTGTCCGGCCCGAAGACAACGGGGCGGACGCCACGGATCACCGTGCTGGACAAGCTCACTTACGCCGGGAATCCCGCAAATCTCGAATCCGTCGCCGACCGTATCGAATTCGTCCGGGGCGACCTCTGTGACGCGGAGCTGCTCTCGCGTGTGGTGCCGGGGCACGACCTGGTGGTGAATTTCGCGGCGGAGACCCATGTGGACCGTTCGATCGAGGACTCCGGTGATTTCGTCCGCACCAACGTCCTCGGCACGCAGACCCTGATGCGGGCCTGCCTCGACGCGGCCACCCCGAGGGTCGTGCACGTCTCGACGGACGAGGTCTACGGGAGCATCGCCACGGGCGCCTGGAGCGAGGACGCGCCGGTGTCCCCCAACTCGCCCTACGCGGCGTCCAAGGCGGGCGGCGACCTGATCGCCCTCGCCTACGCGCGCACCCACGGGCTGCCCGTCTCGGTCACCCGCTGCGGCAACAACTACGGGCCCTTCCAGTACCCGGAGAAGGTCATCCCGCTGTTCATCACCAATCTGCTGCGCGGCCGCACGGTCCCGCTGTACGGGGAGGGGAACAACGTGCGGGACTGGATCCACGTCGAGGACCACTGCCGCGGCATCCAGGTGGTGGCCGAGCGGGGCGCGCCGGGGGAGTGCTACCACATCGCGGGCACCGCCGAGCTGACCAACCGTGAGCTGACGACGCGGCTGCTCCGCGCGGTCGGCCGCGACTGGGCGATGGTCGAGCACGTGCCCGACCGCAAGGGCCACGACCTCCGGTACGCGCTCAGCGACCGGAAGCTGCGCGCCCTCGGCTACGCCCCCACCGTCCCCTTCGACCGCGGTCTGGCCTCGACCGTCGACTGGTACCGGACCCGAACGGCCTGGTGGGAGCCGCTCGTCGCGGGCGGCGAGGGAGACGCGGCCCGGCCGCTCGGCGCCGCGGCAGGCCGGAAATAGGTAGGCAGCCTACTCAGGGCGGGTTCTCGTGTGCTACCAATTGGTTGGTAGCCAACGTATTGGCAGGCAATCCAGAAGGGACTCCCCGGTGACCAAACTGCTGCTCTCGGTGCATGTGCTGGCGGCGATCGTGGCGATCGGGCCGATCACGGTCGCGGCCTCGATGTTCCCCCGCTTCGTCAAGCCGCAGACCGGGGAGGACCAGAGCGGCGAGGAGCGCACCCCCGCCACCGCCGCGCTGCTGCACCGGATCTGCCGGGGGTACACCGTCGTCGGCGTCGCCGTCCCGGTCTTCGGTATCGCCACCGGCGCCCAGATGGGGGTGCTGGGCGACGCCTGGCTGATCGTCTCGATCGTCCTCACCGCGATCGCCGCGGCCCTGCTGCTGGCGGCGATCCTGCCCGGCCAGGAGCGGCTGCTCGCCCAGCCCGCCGGCGTCACCGCGGGCACCGGCACGGCCGTCGGCACGGCCACCGCGGAGGCCACGCGCTCGGCCGCGGCCCGGCTGGCCATGGTCACCGGCATCTTCAACCTGCTCTGGGCCGTCGTCGTGGTCCTGATGATCGTCCGGCCCGGCTCCACCACCGGTGCCTGACCGCCGTACGCCCGCAGAACCGCCCTTTCGCGCGCAGTCGAGGACAAGGACAGACATGACGATCGAGAACGAAGCCTCCGCCCTCGCCGGAGTCCTGGCCGATTCCGTCGCGGGACCGGTGCTGCTGCCCGACGACAGCGGATTCACCGAGGAACTGGCCAGCTTCCAGCTCGGGCTGCGGCACCAGCCGGACCTGGTGGTGGGTGCGCGGGACGCCGCCGACGTGCGGACCGTGCTGCGCCTGGCCGGTGAGCACGGCGTTCCGGTCACCGTGCACAACACCGGTCACGGCATGCGCTTCGCCGCGAACGAGGGCGTCGTCGTGACGCTGCGCCGGATGAACGGCGTCCTGATCGACCCCGTGGCCCGCACCGCCCGCGTCGGCGGCGGCGCCACCTGGAACGACGTCCTGGCGGCCGCCGCACCGCACGGGCTGGTCCCGCCCAGCGGCAGCCTGGGCTGCGTCGGCGCCGTCGGCTACACCCTGGGCGGCGGCATCAGCCTGCTGGCCCGCTCCGACGGCTGGGCCAGCGATCTGGTCCGCTCCTTCACCGTCGTCACCGACGAGGGCGAGGAGCGGGAGGTCGGCCCGCGCGACGCCGAGTGGTTCGCCCATCTGCGCGGCAGCGGACCGATGCGGGGGGAGGTCGTCACCGGGATGACGGTCGGCCTGCTGTCCGAGGGGCCGCTGCAGGGCGGCGGCCTCACCTTCGACATCGGCGCGACGGGCAGCAAGGGCGACCCGGCGGTGCTGCACGCCTTCCAGGAGTGGACCGCCGACCTGCCCGAGGAACTCACCTCCACGCTCCGGGTGATGTCGTTCCCCGACCTCGACTACCTGCCGCCCATGCTGCGCGGCCGGCGCATCGCCCGGGTCGCGGTCGCCCTGCGCGGCTCGCGGGAGGAGGCCGACCGGCTGGTGGCCCCGCTGCGCAGGGTCGCCCCGCCGATCGAGGACACCCTGGCGCCGATGCCGTTCGCCGAGTACGAGCGGGTGCACGCCGAACCCGACAACCCCGGCCCGTACATCGGTGAGAACCTGCTGGTCGACGCCCTCGACACGACGGCCCTGGAGAACCTGGCGCGGCTGGACGGACCCACCATGGTGATCGTGAACATCCGTCACCTCGGCGGCGCCCTCGCCCGTCCGGCCACCGTCCCGGACACCGTGCAGGGACGCGACGCCCGGTACCTGGTCGCCGCCGTGGCCCCGGTCGACCCCTGCGTCTCCGTCACCCACCCCGCCGCCGCCCACGACCAGGCCAACCCCGGCTGGGCGCTGGAGCCGTTCGGTACGGCGGCGGTGGGTGTCAGCCCGGGATTCACCGTGGGCCCGCGCGGCCGGAGCTGATTTACGAAGGAGAGCGCCCGGACGGTTACCGAAAACCGTCCGGGCGCTCCGTTCAATCTTGTCACCGCTGATTCCCGAGCCATATTCTCCAACGAGTCGGACGCAACTCGGGGAAGGTATTCAATGGGTTTCAAGCCGCAGGTGAACGAGCTCTGGAAATACATCGGGGAAAACGAGGTCAATGAGGAACTGATCGGTGACCTCGCCGATTTCAAGACGAGCCAGGTCAACTACCGGCTGACCTACTTCGATGTGCGCACGAACGGCGTCCGGTATCTGAAGACGCTCATCTACAACCTGGCCGGACAGCTCAGCGCGGACAACTGGGACCGGCTGCGCCGCATCAGCGGGCGCGACCTCGGCCGGCCGTACGCGGTCACGTACGACGGGGAGTCCGTCGACCTGGACTACCTGCGGGCCGTCAGCGATCTGGAGTTCATCGAGAAGAACGTCGATCTCGACGGCGGACGCGTTCTGGAGATCGGCGCCGGATACGGCCGGACCTGTCACACGCTGATGTCGAACAAGGACATCGCCGCCTACACGATCATCGATCTCCCGACCACGATGGCGCTTTCCCGCAAATACCTGCGGGCGGTGCTCCCGGACGAGGAGTTCAAGAAGATCACGTTCATTCCCATCGATGAGATCGAGGCATCCCTGGGCGACGCGGAATTCGATCTCTGCATCAACATCGACTCCCTCGCTGAAATGGACGTCAAGACCGTCCGGTACTACCTCTCGCTCATTGCCGAGCGCGGCCGGAACTTCTACACCAACAACCCCGTCGGCAAATACATGGACAAGAGCCTCGACGACCACGCCCGTGGTGAGGCCGCCATCGCCCGCGCCCTGGACGCGGGACTGCTGACCGACGTCATCGACGTCCACGACAACCGCGCGGTGCGCGAGCAGGCCCGCAAGTTCGTGGTGGCCTACCGCCCGCACGAGAGCTGGAGCTGCGTCGCGGACGAGTGGGCCGCGCCCTTCACCTGGTACTGGCAGGCTCTGTACCAGGCGCCCGCCGAGGGCCGGTGATGCCGTACGGGGCGGCGCCGTCCGTCCTGGCGGCACCCGTGGCGCCCCTCGGCGCGCACCCGCTGCTGCTGCTCCTGCTCCAGGTCGGTGTGCTGCTCGCGCTCGCGCTGCTGCTCGGCCGGCTGGCCGGGCGATGGGGGATGCCCGCCGTGGTGGGCGAGTTGATGGTCGGCGTCCTGCTGGGGCCCTCGCTCCTGGAGTGGGCGGCCCCGGCGCTGACCGACTGGCTGTTCCCCAAGGAAGCGGACCAGTTCCACCTCCTGGACGCGTTCAGCCAGATCGGTCTGCTGCTCCTGGTCGGCGTCACCGGGACCCAGCTCCACCTCGGACTGATCCGCCGGGAGGGCCGGACGGCCCTCCAGGTGAGCCTGGGCGGACTCCTCGTACCGCTGGCCATGGGCATCGGCGTCGCCTACCTGCTGCCGGACAAGCTGCTGCCGGCGGACGTGGACCGCGGGGTGTTCGCGTTGTTCCTCGGGGTGGCGATGTGCGTCAGCGCGCTGCCCGTCATCGCCAAGACCCTGTCCGACATGGGACTGCTCAACCGCAACATGGGGCAGCTCATCATGACGGCGGGAACGATCGACGACACCGTGGCGTGGTTCCTGCTGTCGATGGTGACGGCGCTGGCCACCACCGGCCTGACGCTCGGTCACGCGGGCCTGGCGTTCGCCTCGTTGCTGGTCTTCCTGGTACTGGCCGCCACCGTGGGCCGCGCGGCCGTCGGGGCGGTGCTGCGCAGGACGGCACGGTCGTCCGATCCGGGATCCACGGTCGCCGCGGTGGTCGTGATGCTGCTGCTGTCCGCCGCAGCGGCGCACGCGCTGAAGCAGGAGCCCATGTTCGGTGCCTTTGTGTGCGGCATCGTCATCAGCTCCACCGGACAGCTCGCACCGGGCCGGCTGGCCGCGCTGCGCACGGTGGTGCTGAGGGTGTTCGCGCCCGTCTTCTTCGCCGCCGCGGGACTGCGGATGGATCTGACGGGGCTGGCCGATCCCGAGGTGCTGGGCGCGGCGTTCCTGCTGCTCTTCGTGGCCGTGCTGGGCAAGTTCGCCGGTGCCTACGCCGGCGCCCGGCTCAGCCGGCTGTCCCGGTGGGAGGGGCTGGCGCTGGGGGCGGGGATGAACGCCCGGGGCGTCGTCGAGGTCGTCATCGCGATGGCGGGACTGCGGCTCGGGGTGCTGACCACCGAGACGTACACCATCATCGTCCTGATCGCGGTCGTCACCTCGCTGATGGCTCCGCCGATCCTCACGATGGCCATGAAGCGGATCGAGGAGACCCCGGAGGAGGCGCTCCGCGAGAAGGCGTACGGATGACGCGTGCCGAGGGTGCCGCCGTCGCGCCGGGTGCGATGTCCCGGTGCGGCGGCGGCCGCGCTGTTCGCGGGGGCGGCGCGTCGCGGACGGTGCCGTCAGCCGTCGCCGCGGCCGTCCGTGACCGTCAGGCGCGCACAGTGCCGGCAGGACCGTGCCGAACCCGCCACCAGCGCGTGCGAGGTGGCGGCGAGGGCCCCGGCGAACGCGAGCAGCAGCCAGTTGGTGCCCAGGGCGGCGGCGATGGCGAGCGCCAGGGTGGCGACGGCCATGGACAGGCTGGCGACGGTGGCCGCCCAGGCGACGGTCAGCGGCAGCCGGTCAGGCGTGGGCAGCCAGCGGGCGAGCGTGCCGGTGGCCGCCAGCGTGGCGGCGGAGAGCAGTGCGGCGACGGCCGACACACCGGCGAGGTTGACCGCCAGCAGCTGGGCCGTGCGCGGCAGTTGCCAGGTCTGGTCGGTGCCGGCCTGCCGGACCAGGAACCAGCAGGCGATCACGAAGGGGATGGTGAGCGCGACGGCCCGCGCGGTGTGCCGGGCTTGGGCGATGGTCAGCTCACGCTGCCAGCTGCCCACCAGCTCGTCCGCGCTGCCGAACTCCTGCACCGCCTCGTCGGCCGCGTGCTGGTAGGTCAGTCCCGCGCGGGTGCGTTCCGACACCGCGTCCGTGAGGCCCTCGCGCACCTCGGCCACCATGCGCGCCTTGGTCCGCTCCGGGCCGTGCAGGGCGGCGGCCAGGGCGGAGACGTAGTCGTCGATGGGATCGGTCTGCGGGGTGACGGCGCTCATGTGACCACTCCGGGCGGCGAGACGGGATTGAGGACCGAGCCGATGGCGGTGGTGAACTCCTGCCACGCCGTGCGTTCGCGGGCCAGCGTCCGCCGTCCCGCTTCGGTGAGTTCGTAGCAGCGCTTGCGGCGCTCACCGGCGGACTCCCAGCTGCTGCGCAGCAGGCCGACCCGCTCCAGCCGGTTGAGCGCGGGATAGATCGTGCCCGTGCGCAGTTCGAGCGCGCCCCCGCTGCGCTGCTGCACCGCCGTGATGATCGCGTAGCCGTGCAGGGGGCCCGGTTCGAGCACGGCCAGCAGCAGTCCGTCCAGGTGACCGCGCACCGCATCCTGTCTCATGAGTCGGCAGCCTACACAATGAGGGTATTGGTGTGCTATCTATTGGCAGCCAACATATTGCCGAGGGCGAAAGGGCCCACCAGTGATCAAGGCGCTGTCAACCGGCTCCGTCGCGGGAGCGTGACCCGGTGCGTACGCTGCGGATCGCCGCCGCTGTCGAGGCGGCCTCCCTCGCTCTGCTCTTCCTGAACCTGTTCACCGTGCACCTGCGGGTGATCACCTCGCTCGTCGGGCCCCTGCACGGCACGGCGTACCTCGTCACCATCGGGGCCGCGTGCATGGCCCCGGCCGCGGCCGGTTCCGGCGCCCGGTGGCGCGCCGCCGTCCCGGGCATCGGCGGGCTGCTCGCCGTCGCGCGGCTGCGCGGCCGCCCGGCACCGGCCTCACCGGCCGTCGACACGGCCCCGGGAGGCCCGCGTGGCTGACCACCCGCGCGCTCGCACCGACAGGATCCACGGCGGACCGCGCCGTACGAAAGACCCGACAGCCAGGACCCGACGGGGGATGACGCCATGACCGCGCACAGTTCGGCACCTGCCATCGAGACCGAGGGGCTGGTGAAGACCTACGGGGACAAGAGGGCCGTCGACGGCATCGATCTCGTCATCCCCCAGGGCATGGTCTACGGCGTCCTCGGACCCAACGGGGCGGGCAAGACCACCTTCGTGAAGATGCTCGCGACCCTGCTGCGTCCCGACGGCGGCCGGGCCCGGGTGTTCGGCCGGGACGTCGTCCGGGACGCGGACGAGGTCCGCTCCCGCGTCTCCCTCACCGGCCAGTACGCCTCGCTGGACGAGGACCTGACCGGCGCGGAGAACCTGATCCTGCTCGGCCGGCTGCTCGGCCACGGCAGGTCCGGTGCCCGGGTGCGGGCCGCGCAGATGCTGGAGGCCTTCGTCCTGACCGAGGCGGCCGACCGGCAGGTGAAGACGTACTCCGGCGGCATGCGGCGCCGGCTCGACATCGCGGCGTCCATCCTCAACACCCCCGATCTGCTCTTCCTCGACGAGCCCACCACGGGCCTCGACCCGCGCAGCCGCAACCACGTGTGGGAGATCGTGCGGGCGATCGTCGCCCAGGGCACCACGGTGCTGCTCACCACCCAGTACCTGGACGAGGCCGATCAACTGGCCGGGCGGATCGCGGTGATCGACAGCGGCCGGGTGATCGCCGAGGGCACCAAGGGGGAGCTCAAGGCCTCCGTGGGCGCCGGTTCGGTGCATCTGCGGCTGCGCGACGCGGCGCAACGCCCCGAAGCCGAGAAGCTGCTGCGCCTGGCCCTGGACGACGCGCCCGTGACGCTCGAACCCGACCCGGTCGCCCTCACCGCCCGGCTGACCGGGACCGACGGTTCCGGTGCGGCGGAGCGGGCCTCGCGCGCCCTGGCGGAACTGGCCCGGGCCGGCATCTCCGTCGACACCTTCTCCCTGGGGCAGCCGAGCCTCGACGAAGTCTTCCTCGCCCTGACCGACGACGCCCCCGGCAGCGGCCGTACCGTTCAGGAGGCCATCGCATGACCACCGCGACCAAGACCGACGACCGTGCCGACGGGCCCGTCCGGGTCTCCTCCGAGTCCCTGGCCGAACTGCTGGTCGCCCCGGCCGGAGCGCGGCCGAGGGCCGGCGCGGCCGCCGCCTCCACCGCCTTCGGCTGGCGGGCGATGCTGAAGATCAAGCATCTGCCGGAGCAGCTGTTCGACGTGACCGCGATGCCGATCATGTTCGTGCTGATGTTCACGTATCTCTTCGGCGGGGCCCTGGCCGGTTCCACCGAGGAGTACATCCAGTTCCTGCTGCCCGGCATCCTGGTGATGTCGATCATCATGACGACGATGTACACGGGCATCTCCATCAACGTGGACATCGCCAAGGGCGTGTTCGACCGCTTCAAGACCCTGCCGATCTGGCGGCCCGCCCCGATGGTCGGCTACCTGCTGGGCGACATGCTCCGCTACACCGTCGCCTCCGTGGTGATCCTGACGGTGGGTCTGATCCTCGGCTTCCGGCCGGACGGCGGTGTCCTCGGGGTACTGGCGGGGGTGGCCCTGCTGCTGGTGTTCAGCTTCGCCTTCTCCTGGGTGTGGACCATGTTCGGTCTGCTGCTGCGCACCGAGAAGTCGGTGATGGGGGTGTCGATGATGGTGATCTTCCCGCTGTCCTTCCTGAGCAATGTCTTCGTCGACCCGCGGACCATGCCCGGCTGGTTGCAGGCGTTCGTGAACAACAGCCCGGTCTCCCATCTGTGCGAGGCGGTGCGCTCCCTGATGGCCGGCGACCGGCCGGCGTCGGAGATCGCCTGGGTCCTGGGCTGGGCGGCGCTGCTGCTGTTCGTCTTCGGCCCGGTCACGATGCGGCTGTACGCCCGCAGGTGACACAACCGCCCACGCCGCCGCGGCGGGTGACGCCCGACCGGGCGCCGCCCGCCGCTTTTCGTTGAATGTTGAATACCGGCGCTCATGCGGAATGCGAGCCTCGATTTCGAACGCCTTCCGGCCCCTGGTTTCTGTGAGACGATCCCCGAGCGACAGGCTGGGTACGACGCGGTCGCGGTGCCGCTGACCGACGACCGGCCAGACCTGCTGAATCGCTTTTCGTTCGACCTCATCGCCCTTGCCGGCGGAATTCCGCGGACCCGCGCGCGGGTGACGCGTCGAGATACCTCGACCCGAGTGTCCCGGATCACATTTTCCGTAGGCGGCGGACGATTTCACAGAAGGGGGAAACCGTGACCGTCACGGATGCGGCCCACGACACTGCCCGGCCCGAGCAATACCCTTTCGGTCCCGTGGTCCGGCTGGATCTGAATCCCCGTTACATGGAGCTGTGCCGGACGGCACCGGTGTCCCGGGTGACCATGCCCTACGGCGGTGAGGCCTGGCTGATCACCGGCTACCACGAGATCAAGGAGTTCCTCGCCGACCCCCGGTTCAGCTCCCGCGCCGCGACCGAACCCGACACCGCGCGGGTGACGCCGCTGCCGCTGCGCCCGGGGAACCTGCTGAGCATGGACCCGCCGGACCACGGGAAGATGCGCAAGATCGTCGCGCACGCGTTCCGGCCGCGCATCGTCTCCGACCTCACCGACCGCATGCGGGAACTGGTCACCACCGAACTCGACGCGATGGAGGCGGCCGGCCCGCCCGGCGATCTCGTGCAGCGGCTGGCGGTTCCGCTTCCGGTCCGCATGATCGTGGAGCTGTTCGGCGTCCCCTACGAGGAGCGGGCGGAGTTCCGCCGGTACTCCGATGTGTTCGTCGCCACCTCCGCCCACACCAGGGAAGAGGTGAACGCCGCCCGGGACGGCCTGGAGCAGTTCCTGCGCAAACTGATCTCCCTCCGCCGCGCCAGCCCCTCCGACGACCTGATCTCGGTCCTCATCGAGGCGCTGGACGCCGGCCACATGACCGAGGTGGAGGCCGTCCGCACCGGGATCGGCATCCTCATGGCCGGCCACGAGACATCGCTCAGCATGATCTCCAACGTGTCGTTCCTGCTGCTCGCCCAGCGCGACCTCTACGCGCGTCTCCTCGCCGACCGCGCCCTGCTCGACCCGGCCATCGAGGAGATGCTGCGCGTCATTCCGCTCCGCTCGACGGGCAGTTTCCCGCGCCGCGCCTCCGAGGACGTCGAGGTCGGCGGCGTACTGATCCGAAAAGGCGAGACCGTCATCTTCCAGCGGGCCGCGGGCGACCGCGACGAACGCGTCTTCGACGACCCGGAGGCCATCCGCTTCGACCGGGAGCGCAACCCGCACCTCGGATTCGGCCACGGCATCCACTACTGCCTCGGGGCCGCCCTCGCCCGCGCCGAACTCAAGGCGGCGATCGGCGGACTGCTGGACCGCTTCCCCGGCCTGCGGCTCGCGGGCGCGGTGGACGACGTCCCGTGGAAGCCCGGACTCATCGCACGGGCCCCCGAATCCCTTCTGGTGGAGTGGTGACCCCGGTGCCGTCCCGCCCCGCCGCGACGAGCGGGACCCCGGCACCGGACCGGGGCCAGTGGCGTCTCGAGGTCGACCGGCTCGCCTGCGCCGGCTCCGGGCTGTGCCTGGCGACCGCGCACGGCCGGCTGCGCCTGGACGCCGGACGGGCCCGTGCGGTGGCGGAACTGACCGAGCCGGACGCCCGGGTGGTCGACGCCGCCGAGATCTGCCCCATGGAGGCGATCACGGTACGCGACGTGAACACGGGTGAGATTCTCGCGCCCAGGCTCTGAACCGCATACGCAGAATCGAGTGAACCGCCGGTTTCCGCGAGTTGTTCGGCGGACGAATCCAGCGCCGTGCCCGAATTCCCGCGCCGTATGCGTGCGTTCAGCCGGCCGGGATTCCGCGGATGGAACGAACGGCCGCGGGTCGGCATGTTGTGATTCCGTCGAAACAACGCGGAAACCATCCATTCCCGCCTCTCCGCCAGGAACGAAGGAAGCGTAAGGCCATGCCGAATTCCGAACCATTGCCCCTCTACGGCAAGGAGTACAAGACCGACCCGTACCCGCTGTACCGGAAGCTTCGCGAGGAAGGCCCCGTCCACCGGGTCAATTTCCCCAGCGGGGTCGACGCATGGCTGGTCACCGGGTACGACGCCGCGCACAGCGCCCTGAACGACGACCGGCTCGGCAAGAACCACGACCTCGGCAACAGCGCCTGGCGGGAACGCGCCGCCATCATGCCGGAGCCCCAGCACTCGCAGCTCCAGGTCCACCTGCTGCACCAGGACCCGCCGAAGCACACCGTGATGCGCAAGATGGTCACCGAGGCGTTCTCGCCCCGCCACGTCGAGCGGATGCGGCCCCGCTTCGAGGAGATTGCCGCGGAACTGCTCGCCACCGCCCTCGACGGCGGTGCCGAGACCGGTGAGATCGACGTCGTCGCCGCCTTCGCGGCGCACTTCCCGTTCCGGGTGCTGGCCGAGGTGATCGGCCTGCCGCCCGCCCTGGCGGCCCGGTTCGACCGCGACTGGGGCAAGGTCGTGCAGCCCGTCGGCCCGGCCGACCCGCTGCGGCCGGTCTACGAAGGACGGCTGCGCGGACTCCAGGGCTACATAGCCGAGGTCACCGAGGACAAGCGCCGCGACCCCGGCGACGACCTGCTCACCAAGCTCGTCGTGGCCCGTGACGCGGGGGAGATCAGCAAGGAGGAGCAGGACTCCATCGTCTTCCAGCTACTGGTCGCCGGGCAGGAGCCGGTGACCAACCAGATCACCACCGCCCTCGTGGCCCTGCTGCGCCACCCCGCCCAACTGCGCCGGCTCCAGGAGGCCGTGACGGAGGGCGAGGGGCACGACCCGGCGCTGCTGGCCCGCGCGGTGGAGGAACTCCTGCGCTACGACAGCGCCTTCGAACTCACCACCTGGCGGTTCTTCGCCGAGGACGCGGAGCTGCTCGGCACCCGTGTACCGGCCGGCGACTCGGTCATCGTGTCGCTGAGCGCCGCCAACCGCGACCCGGAGCGGTTCCCCGACGCCGACACCCTCGACCTGGACCGCACGCCCAACCCGCACCTCGCCTTCGGTCACGGCATCCACTTCTGCCCGGGTGCCGCACTCGCCCGTATCGAACTCCAGATCGCTCTACGCGCGCTGCTCACCGGACTGCCCGGACTGCGGCTCGCCGTCGAGGACCAGGAACTCGACTGGGTCCGCGCCGTCCTCGCGCGCGGTGTCGACGAACTGCCCGTCTCCTACGGCCCGTCGGCGACCGCGCCGGCCACCGGCTGCCCCGTGCGCCACTGAGCGCACGAGACCCCGGCCGGCCCGACCCCCGGCCGCCCACCGTCGGGCGGTCACCCGGCGGCATGTCCGCATCCGTTCCATGAGGAAAGCGAGTCGATCACCCATGTCCCAGATGTCCACCACCGTCACCTCCCCCTCCTCCGCCGAGCGCGTCAGCCGCGAGATCCTCGAACTGCTGCTCCCGCACCGCCGGGCCGCCGAGACGGACCCGCACCTCGACACCCCCGAGGACTTCCCCGAGCAGTTGCGGCAGATGGCCGAGTTCGTCCGACGTGAAGAACCGGTGATATTCAGCCTGCCGGGCTTCCCCTGCAAATCGCCCAACCCGGACAAGGTCTTAGGCCATCTTCCGGACCACGGGGAGCGGCTCGCGCTGCGCTTCCTGGGCTCTCTGTGCGCGGAGATCGCCAAGGTCCACGCCCCCGGCGCGAAGATCCTGATCTGCTCCGACGGACACATCTTCGGCGACGTCATCGGCGTCCCCGACGAGCACATCGACGCCTACGGCCACGAACTGCGCCGCATGATCGCCGCCGAGGGCCTCTCCGCCCACCTCGACACCTTCGACCTCAAGGACGTCTACGGGCCCGACCTGTCGTACGACGAGAAGCGCAAGGTCGCCGCCGAGACGCTCGGCCCGTCGATCGAGCAGCTGCGCGAGGAGGTGCGCAGCGACGAGTCCACCCTGCGGATGTATCGCGGCATCACCAAGTTCCTCATGGAGGACGCGGCGGAGTGGGACGGCTCCCGCTCGGCGCTCCAGCGCGACTGCCGCCGGCGCGCCTACGAGGTGATCGTCCGCAGCCGCGCCTGGGGCGAGCTGATCGCCGAGCACCATCCCGAGAACGTCCGCCTCTCGATCCATCCGCAGAACCGCGGCGAGGGCAAGTTCGGCATCCGGTTCGTCGGCACCGCGGACGTGTGGACCACGCCGTGGCACTCGGTGGCGCTGCGCCACCCCGACGGCGGCTGGCAGCTGCTGCACCGCCGCGAGGCCGAAGGCCTGGGCCACCTGGTGCACGAGGACGGCCGGCCCAGCCACTACGAGGTGCTGCCCGCCGACCCCGCCACGCAGGGGACCGGAGGATGAAGGGGATCATCCTCGCCGGCGGCCACGGGACCCGTCTCTACCCGATCACGCTGGGCGTCTCCAAGCAGATGCTGCCGGTCTACGACAAGCCGATGATCTACTACCCGCTGTCCGTGCTGATGCTGGCCGGCATCACCGAGATCCAGATCATCGCGGCCCCGCAGGACGTCCCCGGCTTCCAGCGGCTGCTCGGCGACGGCTCGCGGCTCGGACTGCGCCTGAGCTACGCCGAACAGGACAAGCCCCGGGGCATCGCCGACGCCTTCCTCGTCGGTGCCGAGCACATCGGCGACGACGCGGTCGCGCTCGTCCTGGGCGACAACCTGTTCCACGGGCCCGGCTTCGGCGAGATCCTGCGATCCAGCGCCCGCGACATCGACGGCTGCGTCCTGTTCGGCTACCCGGTGGGCGACCCCGAGCGGTACGGCGTGGGCGAGGTGGACGCCGTCGGCCGCCTGCTGCGCCTGGCGGAGAAGCCCGCCGCGCCGCGCTCCAACCTGGCCGTCACCGGCCTGTACTTCTACGACAACGACGTGGTCGGCATCGCCCGTGGGCTGCGGCCCTCCGAACGCGGCGAGCTGGAGATCACCGACGTCAACCGCACCTACCTGGAACGCGGGAAGGCCGAGTTCGTCCAGCTGGGCCGGGGCTTCGTCTGGCTCGACACCGGCACCCACGACGCCCTCACCGAGGCGGGACAGTACGTGCAGATCCTCTCCCGCAGACAGGGGGTGCGCATCGGCTGCATCGAGGAGATCGCCTGGCGCATGGGCTACATCGACGCCGACACCTGCCACCGGCTCGGCCTGGCCCTGTCCCACTCGCCGTACGGCCGGTACCTGCTGGAGATCACCACCGCCGAGGAGAAGGGCGAATGACCGCCATGCGGGTACGCACACCGGCCATCGAGGGCGTCCGGGAATTCACGCCCCAGGTCTTCGGGGACGACCGGGGGTGCTTCGCGTCGCCGTTCCAGGAGAGCGCGTTCACCCAGGCCGTGGGCCGCCCCCTGTTCCCCGTGAGGGACATCAGCCACAACGTCTCCGCCCGCGGGGTGCTCCGCGGCATCCACTACACCGCCGCCCCGCCCGGCCGGGCCAAGTACGTCTACTGCCCGTACGGACGGGTCCTGGACTTCCTCGTCGACCTCAGAGTGGGGTCCCCCACCTTCGGCCGCCATCAGACGACCGAGCTCAGTGGCGGCGACTGCCGGGCGCTGTACATCCCGGTCGGCGTGGGCCACGCCTTCCTGTCCCGGCAGGACGACTCGATCGTCGTGTACGTGATGTCGGAGGGCTACGTCCCGGAGGCCGAGCTGGCCGTCTCCCCGCTGGACCCGGCGCTCGGACTTCCGCTGCCCGAGGGCGGCGACCTGCGGCAGTCCCCGCGGGACGGCGCCGCGCCGACGCTCGCCGAGGCCCGCGACAAGGGCCTGCTGCCCGACTACGACACCTGCCGTGAAGTGGAGGCCGCGCTGTGGCCCTGACACCCGACCGCGCCGGCACTCCCACGATCGCGCTGCTCGGCGCCACCGGTTTCGTGGGCTCGGCCGTGCTGCGCGAACTCGCCGACCGGCCCGTGCGGATCCGGGCGGTCTCCCGGCGCCGGGCGACCGCGCCGCCCGCCGCCCGCGCCGACATCGAGATACGGGCCGCCGACCTCACCGAGCCGGGTGAGCTCGCCGCCGCGGTGGCCGGCGCCGACGCGGTGGTCCTGGCGACGCTGTACAGCTCGGCCACGGCCACCTGGCGGATCGAGGACGGCGACACGGCCGCCGAGCGGGTCAACGTGGGCATCGTGCGCGACCTGGTCGACACGCTCGCCGCCCGCCCGGCCGGACCACGCCCCAGGGTCGTCTTCACGGGTGCCGCCTCCCAGGTCGGCCCGACGGGCAAACCGGTCCTCGACGGCACCGAACCGGACCGCCCCAAGGGCCCGTACGACCGTCAGAAGCTGGCCGCCGAACGGCTGCTGCTCGACGCCGCCGCCCGCGGCGCGCTGTGCGGGACGTCGCTGCGCCTGCCCACCGTGTTCGGGCCGGGCGCCGGTCCCGCGGCCCGCGACCGGGGCGTCGTCTCGGCGATGGCCCGCCGCGCCCTGGCGGGACAGCCGCTGACGATGTGGCACGACGGAACCGTCCGCCGCGACCTGCTCTACATCGACGACCTGGCCCGCGCCGTCGTGGCCGGCCTGGACCACGCCGAGGCGCTGGCCGGCCGCCACTGGCTGCTCGGCACCGGTGAGGGCCGGCCCCTGGGACCGGTCTTCGAGCAGGTCGCCGCGCTCGCCGCCGAGCGCACCGGCCGTCCGCCCGTACCGGTGGTCTCGGTGCCGCCGCCCGAGCAGGCGGAGGCAGGGGACTTCGCGAGCATCACGATCGACGCGTCCGCCTTCCGGTCCGTCACCGGCTGGACGCCGGACACCCCGCTGACCGAGGCGCTGCGCCGCACCGTGGACCATCTCGCCGCCGAAGCCGCCGCAACGGGTGGGGGAGCGGGGGCCGGTGGGGGAGCCGGGGCCGGTGGACGTGCGGCCGATGACGGGAAACCGGGAGGCGGGCCGGCATGAGCACCGTCGCCCTGCTGCGCCCGAGGACCGCACAGGACCTGCCCGCACGGCTGGCCCGCTCCGCCGCCGCGACCGGCGAGGGCCACCGACTGCGCACCGAGGACGTCCCGGGATGGCTCGCCGAGCGGGCCCGCGCCCACCGGTTCACCGTGCGGCGGGTGCCCCTGGACGAGCTGGACCACTGGTCCTTCGCGCCCGGCACCGGCGACCTCGTGCACCGCAGCGGCCGCTTCTTCGCGGTGCGAGGGCTGTCCGCCCGGGTCGACGAGGGGCCGATCGGCAACTGGCAGCAGCCCGTCATCCACCAGCCCGAGGTGGGCATCCTCGGCATCCTCGCCAAGGAGTTCGACGGCGTACTGCACTTCCTGATGCAGGCCAAGATGGAACCCGGCAACCCCAACCTGCTCCAGCTGTCGCCGACCGTGCAGGCCACCCGCAGCAACTACCAGCGGGTGCACGCCGGTTCGTCCGTGCGCTACCTGGAGCACTTCACGGACGCGGCGCCCGAGTGGGTGCTGGCCGACTCGCTCCAGTCGGAGCACGGCGCCTGGTTCTACCGCAAGGCCAACCGGAACATGCTGGTCGAGGCCGCCGACGCCGAGGTGCCGCCCGCCGCCGACTACTGCTGGCTCACCCTGGGCCAGCTCGGCGAACTGCTCCGGCTGGACAACGTGGTCAACATGGACGCCCGTACCGTCCTGGGCTGTCTGCCGCTGCCGGCGGCCGAGCCGGGCGCCCGCCACTCCGACCTGGAACTGCTCTCCTGGTTCACGTCCGAGCGCGCCCGGCACGACGTCGACGTCCGGCTGATGCCGCTCGCCGAGGTCGAGGGCTGGACCCGCGACGCGGACGCCATACGGCGCCCCGACGGCCGGTTCTTCCAGGTCACCGGGGTCGCCGTGGAGGCCGGGAACCGGGAGGTCGGCGGCTGGTCCCAGCCACTGATCGAGCCGTGCGGCACCGGCGTGGCGGCCTTCCTGTTCCGGCGCCTGGGCGGCGTCGCCCATCTGCTCGTGCACGCGCGCGTGGAGGCCGGCTACCTCAACCGGGTCGAACTGGCGCCGACCGTGCAGTGCGCGCCGCGCGACTGGGAGGCGGTACCGGCCGCGGACCGGCCGCGCTTCCTGGAGGCGGCACTGCGGGCCGAGCGGGACGGCGCCGTCACGTACTCGGCCGTGCACTCCGAGGAGGGCGGGCGGTTCCTGGACGCGTGCGTGCGGTACCTGTTCGTCGAGGCCGACGAGGACACCGCGCCGATCGCACCACCGCGCGGATACACCTGGGCGACGGTCGGACAGCTCAACTCCCTGGCCGCGCACGGCCACTACCTGAACATCCAGGCCCGCACCCTGCTGGCCTGCGTCAACTCGGGCGCCGCCCGCCTGTGAGGGACCGCCGTCCGGCGGGATCCCGGCTGTGAAGGACCGCTTGTCGGCCGGTGCCCGGCCGCGAGGATCCGCCGTCCGGCCGGATCCCGGCAGCCCGGCGGTCGTCCTGACGCTGCGGCCCGCCGGCACGCGCGGCTCTCGCGCGCGCAGGGGGCTCATGAGGCGCCCCGTGATCCGGTCGAAACGGCGCGGCTCGCGCGCGCAGGGCGGTAGTGGGCCGCCGCCATGCCCGCCCGCGACGAAGCGGCCCCGCGCGAACGGCGCTCGCCACAGGGGCGATCACAGCCGGGCACGGAACCGATCACAGCCCGGCAAAGGGTTGAACACAGCCCGGCACAGGGCCGATGACACCCCGGCACCGGGCCCGTTGACACCCCGCGGCGCTCGAACGCGTCGCCGCCCGGCGACTTGACGGACCCGGGCGGCGCTCGTTGACCCGGTTCCGTGCCACTCGCGAGGCTTCCGGCCATGACGGACACCGAACTCGAGAACCCAGCCCTGTTCCAGGTCAGCGCCCGCACGCAGGTCGCGGCGCCCCCGGACCGGGTGTACGCCGCGGTCAGCGACCTGACGCGCAGCGGGGAGTGGAGCGTCGAGTGCACGGGCGGCCGGTGGGTGTCCGGCACCCCCGGCACCGTCGGCGCGGTCTTCCGGGGCGAGAACCAGCGGCCCGCCGACGTCGTCGCCTGGGCGCCCGTCGTACGCGGCGCGTGGACCACCGACTCCGAGGTCGTCGAGGCCGAGCCGGGCCGCTGCTTCCGCTGGGCGATCCGGGACAGCTCGGGGCAACGGCAGGAGAGCGTCTGGTCGTTCGAGATCGAGGCCGCCGGCCGGGGCTGCGTCCTGGTGCACGGCTTCTGGATGGGCAGGCCCACCGAAGGCATCCGCGGCATCACCGCCGACATGGACGCGGCCGAGAAACGGCGCTTCTTCGGCGACTGGACGGCCAAGCTCGCCGACGACCTCGCGGCGACCGTGCGGCGCGTCAAGCGGATCGTCGAGCAGGCCTGACCCCCCGCTCCCCGCGCACCGCTCGCACCACCTCCCGACCCGATCCCTGATTCTCCGCAGCAACCGGCGGAAGGCGGACAGATGCTGCTTCAGCGCACAGGAAACCGTGGAATCCGGCTGGGGACGCTCTTCGAGCGCGCGGCGTCCCGGCATCCGGCGAACGTGCTCATCCTCGACCACGACCTGGACCTCGCGCCGGACCTCGGCCGCCGGGCGACCGTCGCGGAACTGGCGGACCTGGTCGCGGACCTGGCCTCGCGGCTCCGGGCGGCGCGGATCCGGCCCGGTGAGCGCGTCGTGGTCCACAAGTCGGACAGCTTCGACATCCCCCTGCTGGCCTGCGCGATCAGCCGGATCGGAGCGGTGCCGGTGCTGCTCTCGCCCCAGCTCGACGGCGAGACGGTCACCGAACTGGTGCGGCGCGCCGACCGGCCGCACCTGGTCACCGACCGGGCCAAGCTGGACACGGCGCTGCCCGCCGCGGTCTTCGACCTCGCCGAGAGCGTGCTGCTCGCCTCCGGCACGCACGCCCGAGCGGTCGAACTGGGGGACTTCGCGGGTGTCCGCCGGGTACCGCCGGTGACCATGCCCCCCGATCACCCGGCGCTGATCACCCACACCTCCGGGACCACCGGCGTCCCCAAGCTGGCCGTGCACACCGGGCGCACCCTCCAGGCCCGCTACCGCCCGCAGCGACTGGCGATCGCGCCGGTCGTACGCGGGCGGGAGACCGTGGCCATGCATGTGTCCTTCGTGCACTCACGGCTGTTCACCGCGCTGGCGATCTCGCTGCTGAACGGCTTCCCGATCGTCGTGCTCGCCGACGACGACCCGGTGCGGGCCGCCGACCTCTTCGCCCGGGTCCGCCCCGGCATCCTGGAGGCGCACCCCAACTCCTTCATACGCTGGGAGGAACTGGCCGACGACCCGCGCGGACCGCTGGCTCACGTCAAGCTGTTCAGCAGCACCTTCGACGCGATCCACCCGCGCACGGTGCACCGGCTGCTGCGTGCCTCCCGCCGCAGGGGAGCGCTGTTCGGGCAGCTCTACGGGCAGAGCGAGGTGGGCCCCACGGTGGTGCGCGCCTTCACGCGACGGCACGCCCCCGACGCCGACGGCCGCTGCGTCGGCATGCCCTTCCCCGGCATGACCGGGGTGCGGGTGGTCAGCCGCGACGGACGGCCGCCCTCGCCGGAGAACCCCGGTCACATCGAGGTGCGCAGCGACGGACGGATCACCACCTACCTGGGCGAGGACGACCGGTACGCCCGGCAGCTGGACGACGGCTGGTGGCGGATGGGCGACGTCGGCTTCAAGTCCCGCTGGGGGTGCCTGCACCTGCTCGACCGCGAGGTCGACCTGATCCCCGGGTTCGGCAGCACACTGGCCGCGGAGGACACCCTCTTCGCGCGGCTGGACGAACTCGCCGAGGTGATCATCATCTCCGGCCCGGACGGCAGGGCCGTCCCCGTGGTGTGCACCAAGGACGGCGGTCCCCTCGACCGGGAGGCGTGGCGCCGCGCGGCGGCCGGGCTGCCCGCGATGGCCGAACCGGTGCAGTGGCGGCTGTCGGACCTGCCGCAGACCGCCACCACGAAGATCAAACGGCTCAGGCTGGCCGAACTGCTGGCCGCCGGCCGGGGCGAGTAGGGGGCGGCGATGGCGAAGTTGATCGTCGTCGGGGGCGGCATCGGCGGGCTGGCGACGGCCGTCGCCGTGGCCCGGCGCGGACACCGGGCGGTCGTACTGGAACGGGCCGCCGAGTTCGCCGAGCTCGGCGCGGGCATCCAGCTCGCGCCGAACGGTCTGCACGCCCTGGACCGGCTGGGCCTCGGCGACGCCGTGCGCGCCCTGGCCGTGCACATCGGCGAACTGCGGTTCATGGACGGCGTGAGCGGTGAGCACGTGGCGAGCCTGCCGCTCACCGGCACCTACCGGCGCCGCTTCGGCAACCCGTACGTGGTGGTCCACCGGGCCGAGCTGCACCGGCTGCTGCTGGACGCCTGCCGCCGCTCGCCCGCGGTCGAGCTGCGCTCCGGCTGCCGCGCCACCGGCTACCGCCAGGACGGATCCGGCGCCACGGTCCTGCTGGACGACCGCGAACCGGTCACCGGTGACGCGGTGATCGGTGCCGACGGCATCCACTCGGCGATCCGCCGGCAGCTCGTCGGCGACGGCGAGCCGCGGGTCTCGGGCATCACCGTGTTCCGCACGGTCGTCCCGATGGAGCGGGTCCCCGAGGACCTGCGGTGGAACGCGGTGACCTGGTGGGCGGGTCCGGGCCGCCACTTCGTGCACTACGCGATCGGCGGCGGCCGGTACCTCAACCTCGCGCCGAGCGTGGAGAACGGCGCCACCGAGGCGTTGGCCGGCGTCCCCGTGGACCGCGAGCGGGTGCTGTCCGCGTTCGCCGCCCTCGGCGGGACCGCGCGGCGGCTGCTGGCGCTCGGCGAGGAGTGGAAGTCGTGGGTGCTGGTCGACCGGGACCCGGTGGAGCGCTGGACCGACGGCCGGGTGACCCTGCTCGGCGACGCGGCGCACCCGATGCTGCACTACGCGGCCCAGGGCGCCTGCCAGGCCCTGGAGGACGCGGTGACGCTGGGCGACCTGCTGGACGACGGGACGGACACGATCGCCGACCGGTTCGAGACGTACAACGCCGAACGCCGCGACCGTACCGCCCGGATCACCCGCGCGGCCCGGGCGAGCACCCGCCTGTGGCACCCGGCCGGCGCCGCGGCGAAGGCACGCAACGAGATGCTGTCGGCCCTGTCCGGCACCCCCCTGCACGACCACGTGGCCTGGCTGCACGAGCCCCAGGGGTCCGCCACCGGAGCCCGCCGATGAGCGGCGGCCGGCTGCGGGCACGCGCTGTCGGCGCCGGCCGCTGAGACGGCGGGCGGCCACCCCGCACCACGCGAAAAGGCGGCTGTACGAAGGGCCAGGACCCTTCGTGCAGCCGCTTCGGGGTGTCCGCTCATACGAGGTCGGCGAGCAGTCCGGCGATGATGCACCCCCCGTCCCGGGTGAGCACCGACTCGGCGTGGAACTGCACGGACGCGAACCGCGGCCCGCGCGGCGCGTGCACCTCCACGGTGTCCCGGTCCCGGCTCACCTCCACCGTGCCCACGCCCTCGCACTCCACCTTGTCCTCGCGGGACCGGGCGGCGAACGGGTTGTGGAAGCCGACGCTCTCGCGCGCCCCGAACAGGTCGATCTCCCGCCGCGTCCCCTGGTCGGGCGCCTTCCGGCGGACCAGCTCGAACCCCAGCCGGTCGCGCAGCACCTGGTGGCTGAAGCACACGGCGGGGAAGGGCCGGTGCCCGGCCGGCAGCGTGTCGGCGGGCGCGCGCAGCCGCGCGGCCTTCGGATGCCCGGTGTCCCGCGGATCCCCCGGGCCGGGACCGGGCACCACGAGGTCGTGGTCGTCGAGCGGGCAGGGTTCGCCGAACCGGCGCACCGTCACGGCGAGCCCCAGGGAGCGCGGTCGGTGGTGGAGCATCGCGGTGAAGGTGTCCTCGGCGTCGACCACCAGCACCCGGGTGCCGGCCGGCGCCGGCGGCCGCCGTCCGCGGTGGCCCGGTGCGGCAGCGCGAACGGCGCGGGCCGCGGCGCCGGCACCGTGTCCAGCAGAACGGACGTCACGCGACGACCTCCTCGACCGTGGAGACGACGGCGCAGCAGCGCGCCGCGTAGTCGAGTGCCTGCCGATGGCGGTCGGCGGAGAAGTCGGCCACCGCGTCGGCCACCAGGAACGTCTCGATGTCGTTGCTGAACGCGTCGACCGCGGTCATCAGCACACCGACGTGCGCGTACACCCCGCACAGGATGAGCTGGTCGCGCCCGTCCGCCCGCATCCGCTCCAGCAGACCGGAGCGGAAGAACGCGCTGTAGCGCCACTTGGTGAACAGCCAGTCGCCGCCGCCGGGCGCCAGTTCCGCGGTGATCTCGCGGTCGCCGGGCAGGCCCCGCATACCGGGCCCCCAGAAGTCCTTGAGCAGCCCCCGCTGCACATCGTCCATGGCGCCCGGCTGCGCCGTGTAGGCGACCGGGATCCCGAGTGCGGCGCAGCGTTCGCGCAGCCGCGCGGTGTTGCCCAGCAGCTGTGCGCGCAGCGGGCCCGGCAGCGCCCGCAGGAAGTAGTACTGCATGTCGTGCACCAGGAGGACCGCGCGCCCCGGGTCGGCCCGCCAGCTCGGGACGGGATCGGGCAGTTCACGCGCGCTCGGCAGCTCGTACGGTTCGATGAGGGGTATCCCGGTCATGGTCTTCTCTCCGCCTCGTCCGGTCGCGCGGGGCTATACGCCGAGGGCGGCGCCGCCGTCCACGGTGAGGCTGTGCAGGGTGATGTGCGCGGCCCGGTCGGACAGCAGGAAGGTCACGGCGTCGGCGACGTCCGCGGGCCGGGCCAGCCTGCCGAGCGGGATGCCGACCCGGTACTCCTCCGGCCGCCCGGCGATCGTGGTCTGCCGGCCGCTGCGGTCCCGCCACATCGAGCTGAGCATCGGGGTGTCGGTGGAGCCGGGCGCCACCAGATTGCAGCGGATGCCGTGCCGGGCCACCTCCAGCCCCAGACACCGGGTGAACATGGTGGCCGCCGCCTTGGACGCGGCGTACGCGGCCATCCCGGTGCGCGCGGTGCCGGCCGCGTTCGACGCGACGGTGACGACGGCGCCGCCGCGGCGCGGCACCATCCGGTTGACGACCGCGCGCGACATCACGAACACGCCCGTGGCGTTGACCGCGAAAGTGGCGTCCCAGTCCTGGTCGCTCAGGTGCCGGGCCTCGCCCAGGTGCAGCACACCGGCCGCGTTGACCAGGAAGTCCAGGGGGCCGAGCCGCCGTTCGGCCGAGTCGACGAGCGCGTCGACCGCGGCTCGGTCGGTGATGTCGGCCGGGAACGCCCGCGCCGTCACCCCGTCCGCGGCCAGTTTCTGCACCGTCCGCCGCAGCCCGTCGGCGTCGCGGTCGACCGCGACGACCACGACGCCCCGCTCGCCGAGCGAGCGGGCCACCGCGGCGCCGATCCCGCCGGCCGCTCCGGTGACCAGGGCGATCTTCCCGTCCATGTGGGGTCCTCCTCCGTACGGGGTCGAATGGGTTCGGTCGTGCGCGACGGGCCTACGCGCCCCAGGCCGAGACCACGGCCACCGCCTGGTCCGGGCCGAGCCGCGGATCGCACAGGCTGGTGTAGGGCTCGCGGTCCCGGTCGGTGTCGGACGGGTGCGCCGCGCACTCGGCCACCCGGTCCGGGGTGGCCTCCAGGTGCAGGCCGCCGGCGACGCCGCCGGCCGCGCGCACCGCGCCGCGGAAGTCCCGCACCTCGCGCACGATCCAGTCCAGATAGCGCGTCTTGCGCCCGTCCGGCGCGGTCACCGTGTTGCCGTGCATCGGGTCGCACAGCCAGACGACGGGGTGCCCCGCCGCCCGCACGGCCGCCACGAGCGGCGGCAGCCGGTGGGCCACCGACTCCGCGCCCATCCGGCCGATCAGGGTGAGCCGGCCGGGCTCGCGGGCGGGGTCCAGGCGCTCGCACAGCGCGAGCAGTTCCTCCACCGTCATACCGGGTCCCACCTTGCAGGCCACCGGGTTGGCGACCGCGGCGAGCAGCGCGACATGGGCGCCGTCCGGCTGGCGGGTGCGGTCACCGATCCACGGCCAGTGGGTGGAGGTGAGGAACAGCGCCCCGGCCGGGTCCCGGCGCACCAGCGGGACCTCGTAGTCCAGCACCAGCGCCTCGTGACTCGTCCACACCCGCGCTCCGGTCCCCGGCCGTCCCTGCGTGCGGTACCGGTCCAGATTTCGCAGTACCGCAGCGGAGGCGCGGTAGCAGGACAGCATGCGCAGCGGGTCCGGCCGCCTGCTGCGGGCGTCCGGCTCGGGGCCGTTGACCAGGTGGCCGCGGTAGACGGGCAGTTCGACGTCGCCGACCCACTCGGTCGGTTTGGAGCGCGGCTTGCCGAACTGCCCCGCCATCCGGCCCACCCGGAGCACCGGCCGGCCCGTGCCGGCCCGCAGCTCGGCCGCGAGCGCGTCGAGCAGGCCCGCCTTGCGGGCGATATGGCCCGCGGTGCACTCGGCGGGGTCCTCGGCGCAGTCGCCCGCCTGCACCACGAGGGCCCGTCCGGCGGCCACCTCGGCGAGCGCCGAGCGCAGGGTGCGCACCTCCTCGGGGGCCACCAGTCCCGGCGAGGCCAGCAGGTGCCGCCGTACCCGACGGGCCGTCTCCGTGTCGTCCCACCTCGGCTGCTGCCGGGCCGGTTTCGATCCGATGTCGAGCACAGGGTTGTCCACTGAAGTCTCCCGTTGCGGATGGACGGTCCGTGGGTACGTCCCGCGGTCGCCGGGCGGCACCCGGGCCCCGGCACGCGGCGGGTCGCCGGCCGGGGGCCCGGGGTCCGAAGGACGCGGAGGTGAGCGGCGCACGAGCCCGCACGGGCGGGCGAGGCGGGCCGCCACGGCGGCCGGCGGACGAGCCGCCCCGGCCGCCCGCCGCACCGGCCCGCTCCAGCGGCGTGGGGGTTGCCGTGGTGAGCGGGCCGGCCGACACACCGATCCTGTGGTCGGGGCCGGGGCGCGACAACACGCCGTGGCGGACTTCGTCAGGTGCCGTGTGCCGCTCCGCCCGCCCGCCGGCCGGCCGGCCGCCGGGCGCAGGACAGCACGGCGACGGCGTGCGCGGCCGAGGCGAGGGTCATGTGCCGGTGCCAGCCGTCGAACGAGCGGCCCACGTAGTCCTCGACGCCGACGCTCTTGGCCACCTCGAAGTAGTCGTGCTCGACCCGGTCCAGCAGGGTGAACAGCGGGAGCACCACGGCCGGTTGGCGGTCCGCCAGATCGGTCAGCCACAGCTGGGTCCCGTCCGGCCGGCGGCTCTCGGCCAGACCGACGAGCGTCAGCCGCCGGCCGTGCCCGGCCCGCAGCCTTCCGGTCCGCCCCGAGGGGAGCTTCACGGTCACGCTCGCCAGCAGCCCCGAGCGCGCACCGCCCCCGTGGCCCGGCAGCCGCCACCGCACCGGCTGCCGGCTGCCGTTGGCCGCCCGGACCACCTCGCAGGCCGGCATGCTCGCCGAACCCCGGTGCCCGGTCAGGGCGGCGTCGTTGACGATCAGCGGGAGCGAGGGGTCGATCCTGGCCAGCAGGGGGATGCCCACGCGGCCCAGGCGGTCGAAGAGCATGGCCGCGTTGAGGGAGCAGGCGTCGAGCACCACCGGCCGTACCGGCATCGCCCACTCCGACACCATGTCCACGCAGAGTTTCGCGGCCCGGTCCGACAGCGTCTCGGCCCCGGCGCTGTCCGGGATCGAGGCCCGGCTGCGCAGCGAGCGGTCGTCGATCCACGCCTGGGGCAGATGAAGGCCCCAGTCCACCGGGCTGCTGCGGCCGCCGCAGGCGGCCCAGACGCCGACGGCCTGCTGGGCGTTGAGGACACGTCCCTCGGCGGGCACGAACCGGCGGTCCACTCCCACGGAGTGCTGCCCCGCCTTGCGGATCACCGTGCTGTGCACCACCCAGGCCTCCGCCGGCAGACGGGGCACCAGATAACGGGCGAGCGCCTGGCGCACCGGCGTCCAGTCCCAGGTCGACTCACTGATGAAGTGGTGCAGGCTCTGATCGGTCGCCCGGCCGCCTATCAGATTCGCGATGTTCCTTATCGACTTGCGGCCCGGCGCCTCCAACAGGCCCCTGACGTACTCGACGCCCTTCTTCCGCTGGTCGGCGCGTGGCAGCGAGGCGAACAAGGACCTCGACATTTGCCGCAGTAAATCATCAGACGGATCTGTTTCAGTGAATAATCGACCCGCTTTCTGGCTTCCCTTCTCGAAATCGATCAGCGGCAACCAGGATGCATTCACGAAATGACCCCCGAGTAGATGCTCGCGCCGGACCGGAGAAGCGGCCCGCGGACGGTTGGGTGAACGCGCCGGCGCACCCCTCATCGCTCATGTGCACACAGGGCGAACGGCGCCTTTCCCATGACTGTTCGCGGGCGTGCGGCAGCCGTACCCCTCCCGCGGGGGTCGGTCAGCGCCTCATGTGCCGCGGCCGCAACGCCCGATGCCGCGATATTCGACCAAATCGGGCACAACTTTATCGACGTATAGACCTGTCCACCACTGACCGGATCTACATCTGTCACCTACGGGGCTGAGGAGGGAGAACGTGTCGGCCGGGCCGCGCGCGACCCGTTGTCCCGGGCGGCCGAAGTGACCGACTGTCAGTGTCACCCTCGATCCCGGCGCTCGGCGATTCCACCGCGCGTTCCGTCCGCCGTGCACACACCGTTCGCCGAAATCCACTGTTCATTCGCGCTCGGCATGAGCGGACGCATCCGTGCGAGTATTACGTATCGCAATTCCGCGGCGCGGAGCGGAAGGTGGCCGCGAGGTGCCCGGTGGTGACGTACACGGTCTCCCGCACCCGGCCGCGGCCGGTGGCCTCGCGGACCAGGGCGTGCGCGAGATCGGCCCGGGAGGTGAAGCGGCGCGGCGCCGCGTGCGTGGCGAGACGGTAGTCCGTGACGTCGCCGCGGCTCACCAGCCTGCCCGGCCGCACCAGGGTCCAGTCGAGCCCGGACTCGCGCACCACGTTCTCCATCCGCAGCACGTCCTCGTGCACCGCGCGCCTGCCCGGCAGGAACGCCCGGCGGCGCAGCCGGCCCCGCCGGGGCTGGTCCACCGCGTCGAGGCCGGCGGAACTCGCGCACACCAGCCGCCGCAGACCGTGGTTCACCATCGCCTTCACGATGTTGTAGACGCCCTGCGAGTGCACGGTGACCGGCCTTCTGGAGGGCGGCGCGCCGATCACCGAGACGACGGCGTCGTGCCCCCACATCACCCAGTCCACCGCGTCGGCGTCCATCAGGTCCGCGTCGGCGACCTGCACCCCGCGGTCGGAGAAGGGGAACTCGGCGGGCCGCCCCGTGATCGCGGTGACGGTGTGGCCCGCGGCCACCGCGGTGGCGGTGACCAGGTGACCGGTCGGGCTGTGGGCGCCGAACACGACCAGTTTCATGCGTGCCCTCCTTGCGTGCGGTCGTAGCACGGCCAGGCCTGCGGGTGCGGTGGGGGACGCACGGCGGCGTACCTGGTCTCGAACGTCGATCGGGCACCGGTACGTCGGTCGGGAGCGCCGATCAATGTACTACCCTGAGGCTCGCCATTACGATGAGCCGGGAAAGGGTGGTGGGTGAGATCGTGAGCAAGCCACGGAGCCGCGGTCGCGCGAGCTCCGGTGCCGCACAGAGCGTCTGGCTGCGGCAGCCGCCGACACCGCGCAACGAGCCGCCGCTGTCCAGGGAGCGCATCACCGAGGCGGCCGTCGCCCTGCTCGACGAGGAGGGCATGGAGCGGCTGACCATGCGCCGTCTCGCGGAGCGACTCGGCGCGGGTGCCACGACGCTGTACTGGCACATCGACACCAAGGACGACGTCATCGACCTGGCGATCGACGCCATCTTCGCCGAGGCCCCGCTCCCCGACCCGGGGACCGGCAGCTGGCAGGAGAATGTGGTGGCACTCCTCTCCGGATGCCGGGACATGCTGCTGCGGCACCCGTGGTCCGCGGCGCTGCCCCTGCGGCAACGGCCCTCGATCGGACCGAACTTCCTCGCATGGCTGGAGTTCCTCCAGGCGACGCTGGCGCGGGCCGGATTCGAGGGGCGGCAGGTCCAGGCCGCCTGCTGGGTACTGTACAACCACGTCCAGGGTTCCACCGCGAGCCAGTCGAGCCTGCGCTGGACGAGCGACGAACGGACCGCCGCGCAGGAGCGGTTGACCCTGCAGAAGGACCGGTACCCCACCCTCAGCACGTACGAGTACATGCTCGACGACGACTGGGAGCAGAACTTCCGACTGGGCCTGAAGTACCTCCTCGACGGCCTGGACGCCCAGCTCGCGCCCGGAGCCTGACGCCCGGCGCGCCGTCCACGTCCCCCTCCTTCCTCGTACGTCCCCCGCTCCGGCCACCGAATTGGCCGGAGTCGATCCCTCCGCGCGGGCTCATCTGACAGATCCGCGAGCACCGGCTGGACCTCGGGACGTGCGCGAACTGTTCTGATTCCACGCGGCTGCGCGGGCCCCGGCACGCCGTTCCCCGCACGGCGCCGGACCGGCACTCGGGCGGAGCCGCCGGGAGCGGCGGGGCGCACGGCACACGGACGGAGGGGCCTGCCACTGGCCCTGTTCCCTGTCGCGGCCGACGCCGGCGTGTGCCCGTACCTGTCAGGACGACATTGGAGCAGACCATGATCACATGCGGTGCCGCCCAGGGTGCACGGGGCGTGCTCGGTACGGGGGCCTACGTACCCAGTCGCGTCATCGACAACAAGGACATGAGCAGCCTGGTCGGGGTCTCCGAGGAGGCCATCCTGCGCAAGACGGCGATCCGTGAACGGCGTTGGGCCAAGCCCGAGGAGGCCACCTCGGACCTCGCCGTGGCCGCCGCCCGGGCCGCACTCGAACAGGCCGGCATCGGCGCCGCCGACCTCGGCCTCATCGTCGTGGCGACCTCCACCCCGGACTCCCCGCAGCCCGCGACGGCCTGTGTCGTCGCCGACGAACTGGGCGCCGGCCACGGCACCGCCGCCTTCGACGTGAACTCGGTGTGCAGCGGCTTCGCCTTCGCGCTGTCCATCGCCGACCGGATGCTCGCCGGCACCTCGGCCGAGTACGCCCTGGTCATCGGCGCCGACGTGTACTCGCGCATCCTCTCGCCCACCGACCGCCGCACGACGGTGCTGTTCGGGGACGGCGCCGGGGCCGTCGTGCTCGGCCCGGGCGGCCGGCAGCGGCTGCTCTCCACCCGGCTGGCCAGCTTCGGCACCGCCCGCGACCTCATCGGCGTACCCGGCGGAGGCAGCCGGATGCCCGCGACCCAGGAGACGCTGCGCGAGGGCAGGCAGTACTTCGCCATGGACGGCCGGGGCGTGACCGAGTTCGTGGAGACCCGGGTCGTCCCCGGCATCGAGCAGTTCCTCGCGGACAACGGGGTGCGGCGCGACCGGACGGTGCACTTCGTCCCGCACCAGGCGAACGGACGGCTCCTGGAGACCATGTCCCGGCGCCTGGGCATCCCCTCGGAACGGATGGCCACCACGGTGACGCGCTACGGCAACACCGGCGCGGCCTCCGTCCCCATCACCCTGGACCAGCTGGCCCGTTCGGGCACGGTGGCCGACGGTGACCTGGTGCTGCTGGCGGCGTTCGGCGGCGGCATGTCCATGGGGCTGACCCTGCTGCGGGCCGGCTGACCGCCACCGGCCGGCCCGCCCGACACGGCGGCGGCCCGGACCCGTCCGCCGACGGGTCCGGGCCGCTGCCGCGCGGTCCGCGGCTACTTCTTGCTGCCGCCGATGTGCAGCGCTTCCTTCATGAACACCTGGAAGTAGCTGGGCACGCCCTGGGTGGTGATGACCTCGACGACGGAACCGGGATTGCGGTCGTCGACGCCCTCGCGCACCAGCGCGTCCGCCAGGTCCTTGCGCGAGGTGAACCAGCCCGGGTGGCGGGGCTCGCTGACGATGTAGTCGGTCGTGGTGGTCGCGTCGAAGAGACCGGCCGGGCGGATGATCGTCCAGTCCAGTCCGCTGCCGCGCACCACGTCCTCCATCCGCGCCGCGTCCTCGTAGAGAGGGCGGCCCATCTTGAGCAGCACCGGCACGATCACCTTCCGGAAGATGAAGGCCTCGCCCGGGGCGTCCTCGTAGTTCACCCCGATCGAACTGACGCAGACCAGGCGGCGGATGCCGTGCGTCTGCATCGCCTTGACGACGTTCGCGGTGCCCGCCGAGTACACCGTCACCGGCTCCTTGGTGTACGGCACACCGACGGTCGACAGGACCGCGTCGTGACCGGCCACCGCACGGTCCACCGCGTCGGGGTCCAGGATGTCCGCCCCGACCACGGTCAGCCCGGCGCCGCTCAGCGGGAACGCGTCGGGCCGGCGGGTCACGGCGGTGACGGAATGGCCCTCGGCGAGCGCCTGCTCGGTGGCCAGCCGTCCGGTCGGGCCGTTCGCGCCGAACATGACCAGTTTCACGAGTTCCTCCTGCAAGCCGACTTCCTGCCGGACATCGATCGGGCATTCGTACGCTGATCTGCCTCTAGAACAACGTACCATTGCGCGGAACGCTGGTTGAGAGCCGGGGTTGCGCACCCGCGGGCGCACGACGCGACTCCGGTCACGGGAGGCGCCGGGTACGGGACACATCCGCCGCACGCGACGCACCCGCGGGCCCGGTGGGGCGCCGCGGGTGCGGGAGTTGCCGTGCCGCTCAGTCCACGGACAGACGGGGGAACTTCTTCATCAGGAAGCCCATGTCGACGTACTCGATGGCGGATTCGGTCTGCCCGAGCCCGATCCCGTAGGCGGTGGCGACCTCCACCAGGCGCAGGGTCTGGTACTCGATCGCCCGCAGGTTGTCCTCGTGCACATTGTCGGGCGCGTGCCGGGAGATGCTGCACGTGCCGTACGGCGAACCGTTGTGCTCGGACGCCAGGACCTCCACGCTCGAACCGTTCGGCACGATCAGGCAGCCCCAGTGGCACAGCACGTTGTGCACGGCCATGATCGTCGCCTGCTGCCCGGCGTGCGCGGCCGAGCCGGAGGCGAACACCGTCGCGACCTTGTTCGCCAGCTTTCCCGGGATCGCGACCGGCCCGGACCGGTCGAAGAAGTGCAGGAGCTGCGGCGCCGGCAGACCGAAGTGGACCGGCGTGCCGATCATGATCGCGTCCGCCTCGACGAGGTCCTCCAGCGTCGCGACCGGGATGTCGCGGGTGGCCTCGCCCAGTTCGGCGTAGGCCTCCTTGTCCAGCACCATCGGGTCGGGCAGCTCGGGAACCTTCAGCAGCTTCGGCTCCGCGCCCGCCTTCTCCGCCGCCGCGGCCGCCGCCGACGCCAGCCGGAAGATGTTTCCGCTCCGGGAATGGAAGATGATGGCCACTTTGACCATGGAACACTCCTCGCCATTCGTCGTTGCCGGGAAAACGTCGTCCCCGGGACACGAAGCGACATCCTCACCGCCACGCGAAGGAGCTGCCCAGGAGCGCCCCGCACAGTTCGTCAGGTCACCGAATTCCCGCCGGATTCCCCGCCGTCCGCGACCTGACAAACTGGCCGGACCCCGGTTGAGCGCCACCGCGGCGGTGCCCTGTGCTGTTCCCCATGGTGAATCCCACAGGCGAGCAGATCGCCCTTCCGACCGATCCCGCGGAGCTTCCCGCCGCCTTCGAGCAGGCATTCAACTCGGGCAGCATCGAAGGCATCCGGCAGCTCTTCGACCCGCAGGCCGTCCGTGTGCTCTCACCCGGCCATGCCCAGAGCGGTGAGCAGATGTGGAAGGCGGCGGCGGAGACACTGCCCGAGCGCCTGCCCGTCAAGCTGTCGGTCCGCCACATCTACACGGCCGGCGACACGGCCCTCATGATCTGCGACTACGTGCACGAGGGAACCGGTCCGGACGGCAAGCACCTGCGTCTGGAAGGCACCGCCGCGGACATCCTGCGGCGCGGCTCCGACGGCGTCTGGCGCTGCCTGATCAGCAATCCGCCCGGCACGAGCCGGGCCTGAGCACCGGGACGGCGACCCATGCCGGAAAGCACAGCGGCGCCCGCGTCGAAGCCGTGGTCGCGGGCCATCGACGTACATCACCACATCCTGCCGGACTTCTATCTCGGTGAACTGGAGAACCTGGGCGTAGCGACCATTCTGCCCGGGATCGAAAGGCCGACCTGGAACGCGCGCAAAAGCCTCGACATGATGGACCGCCATGGCATTCGCGGCGCGGTGGTGAGCGTGTGGCCGGGTGTGCCGGCCACCCTGGAGGCGAAGCCGGCCGCGGAATTCGCCCGCCGGGTGAACGAATACCTCGCCGAACTGGCCGCCGCGCACCCCGGCCGCTTCGGCGCCTTCGCCACCCTGCCCTTTCCCCATATGGACC
The DNA here is from genome assembly GCF_003261055.1 of Streptomyces cadmiisoli. Lineage (NCBI taxonomy): Bacteria > Bacillati > Actinomycetota > Actinomycetes > Kitasatosporales > Streptomycetaceae > Streptomyces > Streptomyces cadmiisoli. The sequence continues at coordinate 3,247,849 of NZ_CP030073.1, read as the reverse complement.
TCGTACTCCAGGAATTCGAGTACGCGGCCGACACTCTCGGCCTGGACGGCGTGGGGCTCGTCAGCAACTACGCCGGGCTGTACGTGGGGGACCGGGCGATGGACCCGCTCTTCGCCGCCGCGGCCCGCCGGCGCAGCCCGCTGTTCGTGCACCCGACCCTCCCCCCGGCCACCGACCAGCCCGGCCTCGGCCTGCCCGCCTCGCTCTACGAGTTCCCCTTCGAGACGGTCCGGGTGGCCAGCCAACTCCTCTACAACCAGACGCTGGAGAGGTTCCCCGAACTGCCGGTGATCCTGCCGCACGGCGGGGGCGGCGTCCCCTTCTACGCCGGCCGGCTCGCCTGCGGCGGACTGATCAGCCCGCCCCTGGCCGAGCGGCTCCCCGCCGACCCCGTCGGATCGCTGCGGCGGCTCTACGTCGACATCGCCATGACCGGCGACCCGCACGCGCTCGCCGCCCTGCGGTCCTTCGCGCCGGCCACCCGGATCCTGGTCGGCTCGGACTTCCCGCTCATGCCGGAGTCGTACACCCTCGACACCGGTCACCAGGTGGTGCGGTACGGCGGGTTCGGCGCCGAGGACCGGGCGCGGCTCGACCACGGCAACGCCGAGGCACTCTTCCCGCGCTTCACCGGAAAGGACGTGTGAGACGCCGTGCTGGACAAGAAGACCGTCGCCGCCTACCTGGACCGCATCTCGGCGCGGCACCCCAGGCGCCTGGACGCCGAGACCCTGCGTCACCTGCACGAACGGCATGTGCTGTCGGTGCCCTTCGACAACCTCGACTACCACCGCGGCGCCGAGATCTGCATGGACGAACGGGCTGTGGACAAGGTCGTCCACGAGCACCGCGGCGGACTGTGCGGTGAGATCAACACCGCGTTCTGGTTCCTGCTCCGGTCACTGGGCTACGACGTGACCCTGCACCAGGGCCGGGTGCACATCGGGGACGGCGTCACGACACCGCCGTACCACCACATCCTGATGACGGTGGCCGTCGACGGGCAGCGGTGGATCGCCGACATCGGGTTCGGCAAGAGCAGCCGGCAGCCGCTGCGCCTCGGCACCGAGGACGCCCAGCCCGACCCGCACGGCGAGTTCCACGTCCGGCGCCTGGACCGGCGGTCCGTCGAAGTGCTGCGCAACGGGACACCGCAGTACGTCCTCCACGAGGAACCCGTCGAACTGATCGACTTCCGGCAGACGATGTGGTGGTACCGCACCAGCCCCGACTCCCCGTTCCTCCAGAACCTGGTCTGCTCGCTGCCCCTGGAGAACGGCTGGGTCAGCCTGCGCGACGACGTGCTGACCGTCACCACCGGGGACGAGCGGCGCACCGAGAAGCTCGCCGACGACGCCGCGGTCCTGGCGGCGTACGACAAGTGGTTCGGGATCAGGCTGGAGGAGCGTCCGGTACCGAGCCCGCACCTGAACAACTCGCTCCGTTTCTCGTTCGACACCTGATCCGACCCACACCACCAGGGGAAACGGCATGCTGGACGAAGCGACGACGGCCGCCTATCTGAAGCGCATCTCGGCGGACCGCCCGGACCGGCCCGACCTCGCCGCACTGCGGCATCTGCACGAGCGGCACGTGATGTCGGTGCCTTTCGAAAGCCTCGACTACCACCTCGGCAGGGAGATCCACTACAAGGACGAGCGGATCGTCGACAAGATCGTGCACCAGCGCCGGGGCGGCGCCTGCGGCGAGACCAACTCCTCCTTCTACTTCCTGCTCCAGGCCCTCGGCTTCACCGTGCACGTCCGCCACGGGCGCGTGTGGATCGACGGCCGGCTGCGCGACCCGTACAACCACCTGCTGGTCATGGCGGAGATCGACGGCGCGCGCTGGCTCGTCGACGTCGGGTTCGGCAAGGGCAGCCGCTATCCGATCCTGCTCGACTCGCCCGAGGCGCAGGACGACCCGCACGGCGTCTTCTCGGTCCGGAAGGTGGACGACCGCGCCCACGACATCCTGCGCGACGGGAAACCGCAGTACCGCGTCCACGACGATCCGACCGCCCTGTCCGACTTCGACCAGGTCATCTACTGGTACCGGACCAGCCCCGACTCGATGCTCCTGCAGAACATGTTCTGCTCGCTGCCCCTGGACGACGGCTGGGTCGTCCTCAAGGACGACGTGCTGACCGTCACCAGGGGAGGCGACCGGACGACCGAGAAACTCGCCGGCGACGCCGCGGTGCTGGCGGCGTACGAGAAGTGGTTCGGGATCACGCTGGAGAAACGGCCCGCCCCGAGCATCTATCTCCGGGACTCGGTACGCATGGCGTTCGAGGAGAACTGAGCGCCGCCCCACCCCCGAGCCCCGAACCGAGGAGGAGGCCGTCATGCCCAGGTGGGAACTCGCACCCGTCAGCCCCAGCAGCGTCGCCCTGGCACTGCCCGACAGGGTGGTCACCAACGCCGAGCTCTGCGAGACGCTGGACACCACGCCGGAGTGGATAGAGAAGAAGACGGGGATCCGCGAACGCCGTTTCCTCGAGCCGCACGAAAGCGTGCTGGACCTCGCCGCCGAGGCCGCCGAGAAGGCCCTCGCGGCGGACGGCGTCCGGCCCCGCGAGGTCGACGTCCTGCTCGTCGCCTGCACCACCCCGGACTGGATCATGCCCTCGCTGGGAGTGAGCCTGGCCGAGCGCCTGGGCATCGAGACCCCGCGGATCATCGACCTCACCCAGCACGCCTGCGCCTCCGCCGCCTACGGCATCTACACCGCCGCCTGCCTCCTCCAGGAGCCGGGCCTGGAGACCGCCCTGGTCGTCTGCGCCGAGCGCGGCTCCGGGATCACCGACCCCGACGACCGCGTCACCAGGATCTTCTTCGGCGACGCGGCGGGCGCGGTGGTCCTGCGCAAGTCGGACGGCCCCGACGGGCTGCTCAGCTACGACCTGGGCAACGTCTTCTCGGACGCCGTACGCCTGCCGAACCACTGGCGCCTGCACCAGGAGGTCCCCACGTCGACGACGGACACACCCCGGTCGCCGTACATCTTCATGGACGGCAACGTGGTGCTCCGCGAGGCGATGACCCGCGTCCCGAAGTCCCTCGGCGAGGCGCTCTCGACGGCCGGCGTCACCGTGGACGAGGTCAGCGGATTCGCCGTCCACCAGGCGAACGCCAAGCTGGTGAGGCAGATCGGCCGGATGGCCGGCGCGGACCCCGAACGCGTCCCCGTCACCGCCGACACCCTCGGCAACACGGCCGCGGCCTCCCCCCTGACGGCCCTGTGGCGCCTGGCCCACGAGGGCCGGGCCCGCCGAGGCGACCACATCGTCCTGGGCGCGATCGGAGCGGGGTTCCTGTTCGGCTCGTTGGTCTTCCGCCTGGCGGGGGATGTGGTGGCGGCGGAGGTGGAGGGGACGGACTGGGGGTCGGGGGGCGGGTGAGGGCGGAACCCGCGACCACGGAGCCGGGCGAGAGCCCTCCTACGACCGGGGTCTTCCGTTTTCGCCGCCGGAGGCATACATTCCGGTTACCCCGCGACAGCGCCTGTTGAGGCGTCGGCCCGCCGATTCCGGGACGGCGGGCCGCGCGGGGGCCAAACCGTGGCCGAGCGCACCGAGGCGAAACGTGATCACGAGTTGCGTCTGCCCGGTCAGTCGCCGGCGTGCAGGGAACCCGGCCCCTTGCCGGCCGAACCCGAAGCCGCAGCCGTTTGCCGCTGGGCCCGAACCGCCTCCCGAGCGGCCCCCGCCAGCAGGCCCGCCGCGAGCAACCCGATGACGATGGAACCCTGCCGAACTCCGTCGGCGTCGCGTCCGTCGAGGTAGTCGACGTGGACGACCTCGGTGGGGTCGGCCGGGTTGTACGACACGGGTATCCGGGCTCCCGGCTCCGAACCGATCGCCGAACTGAGCGAGACGTCGACATCCGCGCGCACGGATCCGGCCGCCGTCCCGAAACGCACCGTCACGGCGGTCGCCCGGCCTTCCTCCGACCGACTGGTGATCCCCACTACGGTCGCGTCGGTCCTGTGCCCCTGATCCCGGAGCTCCGCCAGTGTCCGGTACTCCTGAGCGGCACTCCATCCCATGACCCCCGCAATGGCGGCGCACACGAGAAAGCCCACGGCGGCGAGCCGGGCTCTGGCCCAACGAGGATCGAGCAGCGGCGATTCGGGCCGGAGCGTCGGGAGGGCACGCAGGAGGCGGCCGGGGGAGGGGCGCCGGCTGGCCCAACCCCGCCGGTGAGCCAGGCGAGAGACCCCAGCGGCAGCCGCCAGCACCCCCACCCAACCAAGAAAATAACCCCAAAACGACCCAAACGGCCCGAAGGTCATCCACAGCACGACGGCGCCGAGAACGGCCGGCGCCCTCCATCCAAGCGGCGACCTGCTGGCATCCGCCCCACGGCGCAGCAAGGCCTCAGGCTCATCCACCGGCGCCTCCACTCCCCGTCAGGCCGTCAGGGGATGAGACTCACGGGCTGCCGAACTGGTTGTGGGGGGCGTCCTCCGAGGTGGGATCACCTCGGCCGACGGTGACGGACCAGATGACACTCGACGGCGCGGACACCGATACGGTGCCGGGCTAGTCGGCGGCACCGAGGGCGAGCTGGTTGTGAGTGACGGCGGGTTCCTCCACGGTGCATCGAAGGGGGAAGGACGTCTTCACCACAGCGGTCTCCATGACCGGAACGTCGGGATTCGAATCGTCAGCGGCTGCCGGGGCGGTGGCCGTGACCACCCTCGCGAAGTTCAGACGGACAAGGGTCGGCGCAGTTCTCGGAACGCCCGTGTCACTCATGGAACCACCTGGTCTCGGTGGATCGCCCCCGTGGCGATCAGGTAGTCATGAAATTACGGAGAGGCACTGCTCGGACGTTGCATGAGTTCGAAAGCCTGAGCGAGATTTGAGCCCTTGCGGCCAGCCGCTCAACAGGCCCGGTCTCCAACCCTGCACCACCAATGGGCTTTCCATCGGCGCTGGTGGGGTGGAGGAGTGTGTGCTGGGGTGTGCCCCCTCAATTCTACTGAGACGGTAGCGAGTTACCGAGAAGTAGGTCAACTCGCCGCACTTCCGCCGAAGTTGCTGACCCTCACCTGCAACGACACGGCCTCTGTGACGACGCAAACGCCGGGAACTCCCTTCTCCCACAGGGCCTGAGCGAAGGCGATTGCGGTGAGGTTTCCTGCCGTGCGTGGAGGACAGCTTGGGAAGGTCAGGCGATAGCGCGTGAGCGGCGGCGCAGTAGCGCCAGGACTGCGACGGCTGCGAAGGTCATCCACGCTTTGCCGAGGATTTGTCCAGGCAGGAAATTGAAGGAGCCGAAGGCAAGGTGGAGGAACAAGAGGCTGTCGGCCAGAAGTCCGACGGCGTTCGAGGCCAGTATTGCGACCAGTAGTCCTCGCTTGCGCAGGGGTTCGTAGACGACGAAGTCCATGGTTTCAGCGACGGCGAAGGCGATCGCTGACGCGGTGGCGAGGCTGGGGTCAGCGAGAAGGTAGGAGAGAACGGTGCCGACGGCTATGGCGGCGAGGATGGCGCCTCGGCCGACCGCCTCCCGTGCAAGGTCGCGCAAGACAAGCGCCAGGCCGACGAGGTAGACACCGGCAGGCGCCACGTAGCCGAGGCCGACGGGTATCGCGCCGAAATGGGTGACGGCCAAGTTGGCGGCCGGAATAGTGGCGATGTAAGCGATGAGTGTGGCAATACCGGCAGGAGCGGGAGACTTCACGATCTACTTTCTGTCTCGGTAGTGGGGTGGTGCGCTCGGCTCCAGCCGGGAACGGGCGGTGGGGCGAATGTGCAGACAGCACAGCACACGGCACTGACATTCTTAAGGCCCCGGTCCGTGCTGTGAGGCTGGGATAAATGCCTGGTTCCGGGGTGTGCAAGATCCGCGTCGGGTAGCCGGCGAAACCACGCTGAGGGAGTCGAGCGGGTCACTCGATGGCGGGCGCGGCGGACAGCGTCGCGGGTGCTGGCCCGCTGTACGGGTTGCGGGGCGCGTGCATAGCCGCCAGTGGGCGCCTCCCGCGGGCTCGGGTGGAACGATGCGTCTGGCCGCCGCAGGCGCGGCGCGGGAAGGGGGATGGCACCCCCCTTCCCGTCCTGGGGCGTGTGCGTGGGTTCAGCCAGAGAAGGTCAGGCTGGCAATGGCGTCGTGGCTATGAATGCTTTCCAGATTCTTCGCCCTGATCGCATGCTTTAGGCCCTTTTCACGGCATACCAGGCTTATATCGCGAATGATGTCTTCGACAAAAACGGGATGGTCGTAAGCCTGCATGGTGACGACGCGTTCGTCGGGCCGCTTGATGAGGGGCAAGACGGGGGCAGAACCGGAACTGCGCAGCAGATCGACGATTTCGTGGATCTCCAGGGGGTAGGGCGCGTCGGCGGTCCCAGTGACCGTGAGGGTGACTTCGCTGCGCTGGTTGTGGGCCCCGTAGTCGGAGATGGCCTTCGAACACGGGCACAGACTGGTGACGTCGGTGGTCACTGTGGTCGCGACGGTGCAGGTGTCGGCGGTGATGCGGCCGGTGATGGTGACGTCGTGGGTTTGCCACGACTGCCGCTGACTTGCGGGTGCGGTCACGGCCGTGGCGACGGGCAGGGACAGTGCGATGGCCAAGGTGGGGGCTTCGAGCAGAGCGAGCCCTCGTTTGAGGGCGATGGGCAACTCTTGCGGGGCGAGGGTGGCCACCTCCTCGTGTACCAGGGCGATCATGCGGCTCATGTGGGTGCCGCGCCGGTCGGCCTGCAGGCCAACGGTGACGCTGATGTCGGCGATACCGTGCTGGCGCGTGTGGCCGTCATCGAACGTGACGGGGTAGCGCAGGCCGCTGATCCCTACTTCGTCGATGGCTACGCCGCGGTGGTCGACCTCGTTTTGAATGTCGTGCATCCTGCTACTCGCCTCGGTAGGTGCAACCGGAGGTGCAGGTCTCGCGCACGGTGATTGCCGACAGAGCAGGGAGTTCTGCGGCCATCCGGTCCCAGATCCAGCGGGCCAGGTTCTCGCTGGTGGGGTTTTCCAGACCTTCGATGTCGTTCAGGTAGTAATGGTCGAGTTGTGCATCAATCGGCTTAAAAGCCTGCTTGATGTCGCCGAAGTCCATCACCCAGCCCGCCTTTGGATCGACGGGTGCCTCCACGTGCACGGTGACCTTGTAGGAGTGGCCGTGCAGTCGGGCGCACTTGTGGCCCTCGGGCACGCGCGGCAGACGGTGGGCTGCTTCGAAGGTGAACTCGCGAAAGATTTCCATTACTGAATTCCCAGATACTTGTGCGTCTGGAGAGAGAGTGTCCAGCGCGGGTTCTTCATGCAGTACTCGACAGCAGCGCGGGTGTGGTCCTCACGATGGGCGTCATCCAGCGGCTGCAGCCGAAAGTGCTCGAAGTCGAGCCCCTCGAACTGAGCCGGGTCGCCGCCGGCCTGGGGGTAGACCAGCTTCAGTTCATCCCCGCTGGTCAGGACCAGGTCGGAGCCGATCTTGGGGCTGACGCACAGCCAGTCGATACTGCGGGGAGCCGGCCGGGTGCCATTGGTTTCCACCGCTACTTCGAAGCCACGGCCGTGCAGGGCGGCGATGGCGCCCTCGTCCAACTGCAGCAGGGGCTCGCCGCCGGTACACACCACGAACCGGTGGGCACGGTCGGTGCTGGGCCAGGCGGCCTCGACGGCATCGGCGAGATCCTCCGCAGTGCCGAACCGGCCGCCTCCTTCCCCGTCGGTGCCGACGAAGTCGGTGTCGCAGAACTGGCAGATGGCGCGGGAGCGATCTGCCTCCCGGCCGGTCCACAGGTTGCAGCGGGAAAAACGGCAGAAGACCGCCGGGCGCCCTGCGTGGCTGCCCTCTCCCTGCAGGGTGTAGAAGATCTCTTTGATCAGATAGGTCATGTTCAGGCGCTCTGGTACCGGACAGGGTCGGTGACGCCGGCTTCGGCGAAGCCCTTCAGGCGCAGCAGGCACGTGTCGCACTTGCCGCAGGCCTGGCCCTGGTCATCGGGGTCGTAGCAGGAGGACGTGAGGGAGTAGTCCACGCCCAGACGCAGGCCTTCGCGCACGATGTCGGCCTTCGACATGGCGATCAGGGGGGAGTGCAGCGTCATCCGGGAGGTGCCCTCCACGCCGGCCCGGGTCGCCAGGTTCGCCATGGTGGCAAAGGCGTCCATGTACTCGGGGCGGCAGTCGGGGTAGCCGCTGTAGTCCACGGCGGTGACTCCCGTGAAGATGTCGCTGGCGCCTACGGTCTCGGCGAAAGCCAGTGCGAACGACAGGAAGATCGTGTTGCGGGCCGGCACGTAGGTGATCGGCACCCCGCCGTCCTCGAGGTCATCCAGCGACTCGTGCTTGGGAACCTCGATGTCGGCGGTCAGGGCAGAGCCACCGAAGACCCGCAGATCGATGTCGGCGATGACGTGCCGGGCCACCCCCTGGACCTCGGCAACGCGCTTGGCAGCTTCCAGTTCGATGCTGTGCCGCTGGCCATAGCGGAAGCTGAGCGCATAGGGAGTGAACCCCTGGTCCTTGGCGATGGCCAGCACCGTGGTCGAGTCCAGGCCGCCGCTCAGCAACACGATCGCGGGACGGTCCATGCTGTCACTCCCTTATCCGAAGTCCAGTTGCCTCAGTCGAGGCAGACGCAGCCTACCCCTCTAACTAGCGGCTACAGTAATCACAACAACAAACGAGTTACCGGAACTCAGGGGTCTAGCCGCAGTGAACGAGTTGCCGATCGTGGTCACCTGCACGGACCGGAAAGCGTCCCCTCCCGCGGCAGACCTGCAGGCCCGCAGCCTGGTGGCTGCCGACCTGCCCCAGCGGGCCGAGGAGTGGGCGCACCGACTGCGCACCACAGCGAGCAGGCATACGGCGCTGGAGCATCTGTACCGGGGAGACCAGTGGAAACGCGCCCTCGCGCTCACCCACGCTGCATCCCAAGCAGGCTTCACCCCCCGCCTGTATGCAGCCTCGGCAGGCCTGGGCCTGCGTCCAGTGTCCAGCCCCGCCCCCTCTTACGCCGCGACTTTCGTGACCCGGCACGTAGATTCCGTGGCTTCCGCCAGCGCCCAGAGCTCCCAGTGGTGGGATCATCTGCAGCGCTTGGATGGCACCTGCGACCTGCCCCAGGTCGCTGGCGCCGCCGGACGCGCCCTCGTTGTGCTGTCTTCGCCCTATGCCCAGGCCATGCACCACGATCTGCTGGCCCTCGCTGATACCGCCACCGATGTCGTCCTGATCGGTGGCGCCACCGACATCGAGGGCATACGGCGCGTGCCCGCCAACGCCGGCCTGCGCCAGGCCCTGGGCGGCACCCTGACCAGTCTCAACGTGCGCATGGCCGCCTCCTGGCTCGAGCACTGCACACCTGGACGCCTCACCGACCCCTCCGCCCAACTGCGCTGGGACGACTGGGTCGCCCAGACTGCCCGGCCTGAGCGCTACGACCGCACACCGGTTACGGACAAGATCGTCATCGCCTTCATTGAAGAGATGAAGAGCACCTATCCCGACGCCTCTCGTACCCGCCTGCTGCGTCTGTTTCGAGACAAGGGGATGGCCTGCGAACAAAAGCGCTTCGCAGGCCTGTACGAATCAACGATTGGCCGCTGATGACTTCCACCGTGCTGAAACGCCGAGCCCTGCGGATCGAGCAGCACCCCACGATCCCGCTGTACGTGTTCACGTTGGCGGCAGAAGAGGTCCATCAGGTCGCCGATGTCGCCCGGATCTCCCGCGACGAGGCCGGTAAGCTCATCGGCTACCAGCGCCCGGAGAAGAAGCAGCACGTACGGCAGATCCTGGAATACCTCGACAGCGACGAGGTCCTCTTCCCCAACGGTCTGATCATGGCTCTGCCCGCCAGTGTGCGCTTCAAATCGAGCCCCGGCCCCAGCAGCAGTGACGGCCTGTGCACCTCTGGCACGTTGGAGATCACGCTGCCAGATTCCCCCGACGCCCCCCGGCCTGCCTGGATTGTCGACGGCCAGCAGCGCAGCCTCGCTCTGGCTCGCACCCGCAACACCCGCCTGGCCGTCACCATCGCCGGCTTCGTCGCTGAGGACCTTGAAACCCAGCGGGACCAGTTCCTGCGGGTGAACACGGTCTCCCCCCTGCCGACCAACCTGGTCACCGAGCTCCTCCCCGAGGTCGGCACCGCTCTGCCCACCAAGCTATCCGCCCGTAAACTCCCCGCGGTCCTGGTCGAAGCGCTTAACCACGACAAGGACTCACCTTTTTGCGGACTGGTGCGCCGCCCCTCCACCACCGCTGAGCAAAAAGCCGACGCTGTCGTCACCGACAACAGTCTCACCACGGCCATCCAGGAGGCCCTCAACTCCCCATCGGGAGCCTTCTTCCCCTACAAGAACCTCTCCAACAACACCGTGGACACCGCTACCATCCGCCAGATCCTCATCACCTACTGGACTGCGGTACGCGACACTTTCCCTGACGCTTGGGGCCTGCCGCCCACCCGTAGCCGCCTCATGCACGGCGTCGGCATCCGCTCCATGGGACGCCTGATGGACCGCGTGATGATGGCCATAGACCCCGCCTCCCCCCACGCACTGCAGCAGGCACGCGACGAACTCGCGCTGATCGCCCCGCACTGCTACTGGACCAAGGGGCGCTGGCCAGACCTGAACATCCCCTGGAACGAACTCCAGAACAATCCGCGCCACATCAGCACCCTGTCGAACTACCTCCTCCGTATCTATGTGCAGGAAAAGGCAAAAGCCGCGTGAAATTCTATTTCCCTGACAGCCAGGACCTGGTGAGCCCCACCTATGACTTCGTCAACGACGAGTACTCGCCTTACCGAGTCCGTCAGCGCGACGACGTCTACGCCCACCAGGCCGTGACGCCGATCCCGTATGACGGGATTCTTGTCAGCAAGGCTGTTGTCGACGGATCCATGAAGGGCGCAGGGAAATACTCCACTCCGCAACGCGAGCGGCTTTACCGCCTGGGTGTGCGGAACTTCTTCCGCCTTCCCGAAACCTGCTCCACCATCGGTGACTGTGGCGCCTTCAACTACATCGACGAAGAACGTCCTCCGTACGAGGTCGATGAAGTCATCGATTTCTACGGCCGTTGCGGATTCGACGCCGGCATCAGCATCGACCACATCATCTTCGGCTACATCCCTCAAGAATCTGATACAGAACCAGAACCGGCGTGGCTGGAACGCCAGCAGATCTCCCTGGAGCTTGCCGAGAACTTTCTCGCCGCGGCCAAAAAGAACGGCGCCTGCTTCGAACCTGTTGGCGCCGCCCAGGGATGGGGGCCGGATAGTTACGCCCACTCCGTCGCGCAACTGCAGAAAATGGGATACCGGCGTATCGCTCTCGGAGGCATGGTCCCTCTCAAGTCTCACGAGATCCTGGCCTGCCTGCGAGCCATTGATGAAGTGCGCAATCACGACGCCGAACTGCACCTGCTCGGCATCAACCGCGTTGACAGCATGGAGCAGTTCGCCCGCCACGGTGTGACCAGTTTCGACAGCACCTCGGTCTTCCGCCAGGCCTTCATGGACGACCGCAACAACTACCACACCGCCACCGACGCCTACACCGCCATCCGCGTTCCCCAAGTCGACGGGAACCCTGCCCTCAAACGCCTCATCCTCTCGGGAAGCGTCTCCCAGGCCGAGGCCATCACCGCAGAACGGGCCTGCCTGCGCGCCCTGCGGGAATTCGACGGCGAGGAAACCTCCCTTGAGGACGTCCTGACCGCACTCCAGGCGTACGAGTCCCTCGTACTCGGCCCGAAGAAGAAGAGCTATCTCGCGCTCTACGAGCGCACCCTCAGCGACGCGCCCTGGCGCGCCTGCCCCTGTGCCCTGTGCGAGAAGCACGGCATCGAGATCGCCATATTCCGCGGAAGTGAACGCAACAAGCGTCGCGGATTCCATAATCTGACCGTACTCGAGGCCAAGATGCGCTCCCTCACCTTCGGGTAACCCCCTACTTTTCGTTTTTTGATATGTCTGGAGAGGCAATGGCCGACCGCTACGAACTCAGGCTCCCGGCGCTCGAAGTGCGCCAGGGTGACAGAAAGATCTACTGTTTCGCCGTTGACGGCAAGAAACTCCACAGCTTCGCCGCCGTCTCCCGCGTCCGACGCGACGACGACAGCAACCTCCAGGGCTACCAGCGCCCCGAGGTCCTCAGCCACATCCGCGGCATCCGCCGCTACCTCGAGTCCGACAACGCCATGCTCCCCAACGCCCTCGTCCTGGCCTTCGACGAGAACGTCCGCTTCGAGACCGGAGCACGGCGCAAGGACGGAGTCGACTACTCCGTCCCCGGCGAACTGGTCATCCCCGTCGACGAATCCCTTCCCGACGAGGACAAGCCCGCCCTGATCGTCGACGGCCAGCAGCGCAGCGCCGCCATCCGCGACGCCGATCTCGTCGAATTCCCCGTCGCCGCCGTCGGGTTCATCGCCGACAACCACGACGACCAGCGTTCCCAGTTCATCTTGGTCAACTCCACCAAGCCGCTGCCCAAGGGCCTCATCCACGAACTTCTGCCCGAAACCAGTGGCCATCTCCCGCCCGCCTACGCCCGCAAGCGACTGCCCGCCCAGTTGATGACCCGCCTCAACACCGACGGCCAGGGCCCCTTCTACGGCCGCATCGCCAGTCCGACGTCACCCGACGGCAACATCAAAGACACGGCCATCCTGCGCATGCTGGAGCACAGCCTCTTCGAGGGCGCCCTCTACCAGTACCGCAACCCCGAAGACGGTTCCGGCGACGTCGACCGCATGGTGCAGCACTTGCGCTCCTTCTGGATCATGGTCAAGGACACCTTCAGCGACGCCTGGAGACTCCCGCCCCGCCAGTCCCGCCTCACCCACGGCGCCGGCATCCAGGCCATGGGCTTCGTCATGGACAGCCTCACCGACGGCATGCAAGCCGAAGAAGTCGACTGCGACGCCGTACGCAACGCTGTTCTGGGCCTGATGCCGGTCACCGCCTGGACCTCGGGCATGTGGCGCTTCCCTGACGGCGAACAGCGCCGCTGGAACGGCCTGCAGAACACCCCCAACGACATCCGCCTCCTGACCGACCTGCTTGTCCGCGCGGTACACAACTGACCTGACGTTCGCGGTACCCGACTCCGGGGCACCTCGAAGGACGGCAATTCGCCCGCTACCGGTATCCGGTGGCGGGCGAATCCGTTTTCTGGGCCGCAGCGGCCCACTGCTCCTGCGGTGTTGCCGCCAGCTCTCCACCGTCGTACACCAGCCGATGAAGATGCCGATTGACCCTGGCGAGTGTCGGCCCGGGCTGCCGGCGGGACCGAGGCCCTGGGCGCTGGTGTTGATGAACCTGCAGCAAGATCTGGTAGCGATCGTCAACTCGATGACGGGCAGTTGGGTCACTCGAACGTAGCTGCAGACAGGATGAGGCCTCGTCCTGCCTCGCTTGTATCTATCCGTACGGCAGGTGTTGGGCTACCCCTTCTTCTGCCGGTCCCGCTGGACGGGGCCGGTCAGGTCTCCTCCTCGGCTCGGAGTCCCTGCGGTGTCACGGCATCGCAAGCGTCGCGGTGTTCCCGCAGCGTCAGTTGCTGATCGCTTGCGCTCGGTATTGACCGGACTAACCGTATGGGTTATGAAATTAAATGATCATCTTTATCGTGATCTCATTCCCGGCGGGGCGGCGTGGAAGGGTGGCGGTGGGGCGGCACCGGATGGAGTGGTGGCAGGCGGCCCGGGTTGTGGCTTCGGTGCGGTGACCCGGCGTCGACGCATCGCGATCGCCCAAGATGGTCTACCCGGCGGGGGCGTTGTCAGTGGTGCGGCTTACGCTTCAGCCGGCTGGATGTGAGCATCTTGTGAAGGAAGTGCGATGTCGGGGCTGAGGGTGGGGGATTTCGTCCGGTTCGCCAGCTGTTCGGCGTGCAGGTGCAACGCAATGCCCGTGGGAGGGAAGGGCATATTCATCCGCTTTGAGGTGATGGCGGAATATCTGAGGTGGTGGCGGCGCGCGGTTCTCCATGGGGGATTGGTGATGCAGAGGTGCCACATGCCGCTGCGCGCCGCGTCAGGCGGCAGGCTGCACGGCGGAGTCGACCCGTGCTCAAGGGTCCTACCGTCGCGGTCCGCAGGCAGCACCTTGAGCCTCTGGGGTCGAGCCCACCTGCCGGCACTGCTGCTGTGCACCACTGGCCGAGAAGGGGGTGCGGCATGACGGACGAAGCTGTCGCGTGCCCCCGGTGCGGCGCCAATATGGTCATGCAATTCGCATCGCGGGGCGCCAACGCAGGCAACTGCTTCTGGGGCTGTTCACGGTTCCCGCAATGCCGCGGATCGCGAACCATCGACGGCAGCCCGGGCAAGGCGGCGCCGGCCCGACCCCGCACGCCGAAGGCGAGCCGCCCGGTACGCAGCAGCGACACCTCCCGCGGCCCGTCGCTGAGCCGGGGTGATCTGCTGGTGTCCAGCGCCAACACGCTCGGGGCGGGGAAACTCGTGGGCAAGAACGGCGATGGCCTGATCCTCGAGTACTTCGACACCCCAGGACAGCATCCAGGCGAGCGCCGTCGCCACACCGTCCCGAGGGAGGGGCTCAAACGGTTCGCGCTGGCACCCGAGACGCGGGTGTTCTGGTCCACGGGCACCGCGTGGCGCTCGGGGCGCGTCATCGCCACCTCAGCCCATCGGGACATCCACGTACGGGCGCGCAACTGGGAGGGATACCTTCCCGAGAAAGACCTGTATGTCCGCTGGGACCAGTCGCTGACCGACCCCGTCGGCTTTGCCAGCGCCGGACTGCTGGAATCGCCTCTGCTGGCCGACATGCGGCGCCCCTTCCTGCAGAGCACCCTCACGCAGCGCTCGGCGGCCCACGGCATGCGCGGTGCCCTCTCGAGCGGTATCGAGTTGTACGAGCACCAGGTCGAGACCGTGTGGCGCGTGCTGCAGGACCCGGTGCAGCGCTACCTCCTGGCCGATGAAGTCGGTCTCGGCAAGACGATCGAGGCCGGCCTGGTCATGCGGGAACTCCTGCTGGACCAGCCCGACCTCACCGTGCAACTGATTCTCCCGCCGTTCCTCCTGGAGCAGTGGCGCCGGGAACTGTCGGGCAAGTTCCGCACCGGTGACTTTCCGGGCGCCCGCATCGTGTACTCCCGCGACGACGCACCCGACACGTGGGAACCGGCTGATCTCGTCGTGGTCGACGAGGCACACAATCTGGCCCGCCTGGCGCACAGCGAGCAGCCCGAACTGTCCAGCCGCTACGCGCGCCTTGCCGAGGTTGCCACAGCCAGTCCGCGCCTGCTGCTGCTGTCGGCGACCCCAGCGCTGCACAACGAACGTGCCTTCCTGGCCATGCTCAAACTCCTCGACCCGGCCGTGTACCGGGATACGACGGCCGAGGACCTGCGCCAGCGCATGGAGGCACGCTCCGCGCTGGGCCGGCTGTTCCTCGGACTCCAACCCCACTTTCCCGGCGTCCTGCTGAACAAGCGCCTCACGGAGATCGGCGCCGCGTTTCCTGAAGACGCCGAAGTCGCCGCCCTGATCAGTGAGGTCCGGCAGGCAGTCGGAGGACCGGACCGGCAAGTGCTGACCGTGGCGATCGGCGCGCTGCGCACCTATGTCTCCGAGGTGTACCGGGTCCACCGCCGGATGCTGCGCACCCGCCGTACCGCTGCGCTGCACCAGTCGTACCGAGTCACCGGGCGCCTGCGCCCCCAGCAGGTGGTTCTACCCTCGTCCTCTTTTGCCGGCCTTGCCTCCCTTTTGGACAACTGGCGCCAGGAGGCCCTTGCCGCGTGCGAGTTCGACGAGGAGGCCCGCCGCGAGGCAGCCTCCGCCTTCGCAACGGCCGTGGCGTTGTCGTTGGACCCGGACTCCCTGCGCGCGTGGACGCAGTCCCGAGCGGCTGCCACGCCGGGCGAGCAGGAAGCACTCGACCGCATCGAGAGCGACCTGAAGTTCGTCGACCGTCGCCGCGACGTGGCACGCCCGCTGGCTGATGCACTGACCTATCTGTTCAAAGCACGTGAACGGGTGGTCGTCTTCTGCCCGACACCGCAGTTGGCAGGGGAGTTGGCCAGCGCATTCAAGGAGTTGCTGCCCGGGGCGGTCTACCAGCACCTCGCGAGTGACTCGCCCGCAGTGTCCGAGCAGGCAGTCCGTTCTTTTGAGCAGAGCCGGACCGCAGCCGTCCTCGTTGCTGACCACTCAGCGGAAGAAGGACGAAACCTCCAGTTCGCCGATCTCCTCATTCACGTGGGCCTGCCGCCCGGGGCAAACCGCCTCGAACAGCGGATCGGCCGATGTGACCGGTGGGACGCGCAGCGCGAAGGCGGTGCCTGGCGCTCCTACTCGGTGGCGGAGACGACCGACACGCAGTCGTTTGCCGCAGCGTGGATGCGGATCCTCAGCGAAGGGTTCGCCGTCTTCGACAAGTCCGTAGCCAGCCTGCAGCATATGGTGGACGCCGCCACAGACGCCGCCTGGGACATGCTGTTCGAGCACGGTGCCGCGGCGGCACCCGATGCCATCCGCATGGTCCACACCATGCTTGAGGACGAGGTCAAGCGCGTACAGGAACAGGACGCCCTGGACAGCATCGAAGCACCTGCCGACGAGCGCTCCGTGTACGGCCGGATGATGGCCTCGGAGGGCGAGGCGGCCTCGTTTGCCGACGTCACAGATGCGCTGCTGTCCGCGCGGCGGGGGGCGGGGAACCTGCGGTTCGCACCGGCCGGCGACCCCGCCCATGCGATCGGCGGCTACGAACCCGTCAGTCGGCAGACAGCCGGACAGGTTCAGATCCCGCTGATACCCGCTGCGAGACTGCAGCGTGACTTTGTGCCGCTCGCAGGACACCGCGGCACCTTCGTACGCAAAGTGGCCGTCGAGCACGAAGACGTCCGCCTCTACCGCTACGGCGATCAGTTCATCGATGCCGTGTCCGACTTCCTGTGGAACGACGACCGGGGCAGAGCCTTCGGCATGTGGCGGTGGGTCCCCGCCTGGCCCTACGCAGAGCGCCTCGCCTACCGCTTCGACTACGCCGTCGAAGCGCAACCTCTGCAGGGCAGCCCGGAAAGCGACCTACTCGACCAGTTGGCTGCAGCCTGGAGCAGCGACCTGGTGGACCTGCCGTCCCTGCGACGCCGCGCCGACGCGCTCTTCCCGCCGCTCATCGTGACCGTGTGGACCGACGTAAACGGCACACCGATCACCGACGGGCGCCATCTCGACGCCCTGCAGGCACGCTATGCAAAGCCCGTACCCGGGCAGTTGGGAGGCGACTACTCACTCAACTCAGAGCGCATCACGCACGCATACGAACTCATTCCGGCCGCCCAATGGGGGACGCGCTGGCGTGCTGCTGAGCACAGTGCTCAGCGTCTGGCCCACAGCGACGACGCCGTAAACGAGACCCGCACCCGGGCCCTGGACCTCGCCGGGACCGACATAGCCACCCGGTTGCGGCAGTTGCGACTGCGGGCCGCGCGCTCGGAGGGAAACGAGCGCGCTGAACTGGAGGAAGAAGTGGAAACGGAAGCGCTGGCGGGCCAGGAGTTGCTGACGGCCCTCCAAACGCCTTCGCTCCGCCTGGACAGCACCGGTGTGGTCGTGGTCTCGGGCCGCAGCCTGGAGCAGGACGGCAGCGCGTGACCGTTCAACTCGACATCGTTCAGCGCATCATCCTGGGCAAGGAGGCATCGGCAGAACAGCTCACCGGCCCGCACCGGCGGTTCGCCGATGCCTGGCGCTCCGGCCTTGCCGGGTCCGCCCTCAGCGGCGACATCGCCGCTCTCCTGGCTCAGATGCTTCGCCATCAAGCCGGCGTGACGGGCCAGCGCCACCACGAACTGGAGATCAACCTCCCCGAACGCGGAATCGACCTGCAGGCGCTCGAGCGAGCGCACCTGCGTGTCGAACGGTTCGGCGCCACACGGCACACCGTGCGCCTCGGCGACGCCTGGACGCCTGACTGGCTCCACGGCGACCCCCGCTGGATCGACCTCGCCTGCGCAAGCCCCGGCCCGTTCGTCTTCGCCGACAACACGACGGTGGAGACCAGCGCTCGCCCGAACAGCCCGGTGTCCGTCGATCCAGCCCTGCACGCGATCGCTCCCGACATCAACCGCTACCGCTCACGCAGCCAAGCCAGCGCAGTGCGGACCGCCTCCCTTGCCGATCCAGCCTCCACCCTGCACGTCGTCCTGCCCACCGGCACGGGCAAATCCCTCGTCGGTCTGGCCCCTGGGCTGCTCCGGCAGCGCGGAACCACCATCGTGGTGCTGCCCACCATCGCCCTGGCCCTCGACCAGGAACGCCACCTGCACAAACGATTCCCGGCGTCCGTGCTCCCTCGCGAACTGGCCTATCACAGCGACCGCGTCAGCGAGGAACGCGCAGCCATCAAGGAACGCCTGCGCGAGGGAACTCAGCGGATCCTTCTCACCTCACCCGAAGCCCTTGTACGAGGATTCACCACCACGCTGCGCACCCTCGCGACATCCGGCCAACTCACCAGCCTCGTCATCGACGAGGCGCACCTAGTGCGCCTGTGGGGCTTGAGCTTCCGTCCCGAGTTCCAGATCGTCGCCTCGCTCGTAGGTGAATTGCGAGAACTCGCCACCGGGGCCGGGCACCCCCCGCCACGCATCACACTCCTGTCCGCGACGCTGTCCGCACCCAGCCTCCAACTCAACGATCAACTCTTCGCAGGCAGCGCCGAGTCACTGTTCGTCGGATCGACCTTCCTACGCTCCGAACTGCGCTACCTCCTGGGCACCACCACGTCACCCGACGTCCGGATGGAACGCCTCATCGAAGCGATGCACCACCTTCCGCGGCCGGCGATCATCTACACCACCAAGAAGGAGCCCGCCAAGATCATCGCTGAGCGCCTGCGGGCTGCCGGATTTGTACGCACCGCCGTCTTCCACGGAGACCTCGGTTCTGCCGAACGTCTGGACATCATGCGCGGATGGTCCGGCGACGACGGACCGACCACGACCGACATCGTGGTCGGCACCAGCGCCTTCGGTCTGGGGGTAGACCAGAGCGACGTCCGGACCGTGGTGCATGCCTGCGTCCCGGCCTCGGTCGACCGCTTCTACCAGGAAGTCGGCCGCGCGGGACGCGACGGCCACGCGGCGCTGTCGGTCTGGCTTCCCGCCGAGCCTGACGCGGCCGAAGGCCAGCGAGTCGAAAACGCGACCGTGATCGGGGACGTCAAGGCGTGGAACCGGTGGGAAGCCATGCGGGATCAGAACCTGTCCCCGAAGCAGGCGGGCAACGGCCTGGTCCTGGACACCACGGTGGTACCCGGGCACGGCGACGAACCCTCGGACGCCAACGAACTGTGGAACCGCAACACGCTCGTCCTCATGGAACGCGCCAACCTCATCACCATCGACAGGCTGGATCCCCCGGTGGTCGAACGCATAGCCGGTGAGCCCGAGCAGGCCTGGCAAGCACGGTTCAGCAAGGAGTGGACGGCCTTCGTAAGCCACGTTCCGGTACGGCTCAGACCGCACGTGGCCAACCTGGACCGGCAGACCCTCGAGGCCGCCCTGCAGCGCACCCGCGCAGAGATCAAGAATGCCGAAGCCGCCTCAACGGCGCGCATCACCCGCCTGCTGGCAAGAAGAGAATGCTGGGGACGTGTACTGAGCGAGGAGTACACCTACACGGACATAGGCGCCATGCGGGCCAGCCAGAACGTGGCGCCCGCGTGTTCCGGATGTCCTGCAGAGGAGCACGTGCACCAGCCCGCCTTGCACACAGCGCGTCCCCTCGTCGCAGAAGCGCTCATGCCCGACCTCGGCAGAAGCCCCAGCGCAGCCCTGGCGAACCTGGCCGCCGGCCACCGCAGCATTGTGGTCACCTATCCCAGCGGACGCCTCAGAACTGCCCTGAGCAACCTCATCCAGTCATGCGTCACCAACGGCGTACGCGGCATCGTTGCCACGGCCGCGCTGCTCGGCCTCCCGGCCATCCGTACAGCCTCACGGTTCGCCGACGAGGGCATGGTTGCCGTGGACCCCCTGCGGACCCGCGGGGTACCTGCGCGCCTCTCGGTACCGAGTCTGATCCTGATGGACCACGGGCAGACGCCGCCCCTCTCATGGCTCGCCCCCACCAGCGGACCGCTACGCGTCGTAGTCGTCCCGGAAGACATGCCCGACCCGGCCTATCCAGATGCCCTCATCAAGAGCATCCGCAGCCCTCACTGGACCATTGACGACTTCCTCAGGAGACTCTGATGGCTGTCCTGAACCCACCGCGAAGCCTTCCGGCCCTGGGCCGCTCCATCATCAACTTCCTCGCCGGGTCCCGACGGGCCTGGACCGAGGAAGAATTGATCGAGGCGTTCAGACCGCCAGGCCTGAACGAGGCAGTCTCCTCCGCTGAAGGTGTCTCGGACACCCTGTCCACCTTCCGGGCGATCGGGATGCTCTGCAGCGACACAGCCGGCGTGATCACCGTGAGTGGCACCGTCGCTGCCACGGGAGGCACCCTGTCGCCGGCGGCGTTCCGCCGGGCACTCCAAAAGCATGCCCTCGATCTGGACCGTGACGGAGATCCGTGGCAGACCGGCCCGGGAGAGAGCCTCACCGGCGGGGCACGTGATCTGCTGAGAGCGATGTCGTGGTTCCTCGCGCAGGACGCGCTCGGGCGTCCCCTGTCGTGGACCGGCGGCATTCAGGACCTCCAGCACGCGCAATTCCCGGACCCGGACAATGACACCTGGGCCATCACCAACGACACACGCTGGGGTCCCAGCTCCCGATGGGGACAGGTACTTGGCCTTGCGGCGCCTTCGCTCATACAGGCCAAATCAGGATTTGTGCCCCTCCCCGTCGTGGCGATCAACGACGTCTTGGACGAACTGCCTGCCGGACAGATGCCCATCGGCGACTTCCTGGGCCAGTTGGCGGCCAAACTGCCTGTGTTGCACGGCGGTCTCGTCCGCGCCTCCCTCATGGCGTACCTCCCTGGCGGAGACCCCGACCCGGGCATCGCACAAGACTGCGCCGACAGTTCGGTCGGCCAGGCACTGCGCATCTTGCAGGACCGCGGTCGGCTGGTCTTCGACACCCTGCCGGACGCAGACGGCATCCGGCTGTCGCGATTCGACAGCCAACGCCAAACGCACGTCACCCTGGTTCGAGGAGGAAAGCGATGACCTGGCGGGGCACTCTTCCTGCTGCATGCTGGGAGGCCCGTGAGGCCCCAGCCATCATTCCGGTCGAGGCAGAGAGCACCTCCAACGGGGTCTTCCTCGCCACGCACACCTCGATCCCGATCCTCCTGCGCGATCGGGTGGACAGCGCTGTCGGCGGCACCATCGTCGACGAACACAACCTGCGGCGCGCCGTCGAGGAACTGCCGGCGGACCAGCCCATCATCCCCATCCTCGGGAAGTCGGGCACAGGTAAGTCGCACCTGATCCGCTGGCTTCGCATCAACCTGAAGCCCAACGACGCGACCCGGCTGATCTTTGTCCCCAAACACCGCATGTCGCTGCGCGGGATCCTTGAACTCATCCTGGAACACGCCACCGGCGAACGCGCCGCGGAGCTGCGCGCGAAGGTCGCTGCCGCTTCGGATGCTGCCTCGGACGAAACCACCGCACAACTCCGACTGCGCAACGAGTTGGCTGTCCTGGTCGAGACCCGCGGAGCAGACAAAGAGGGCACACCCGAGGAGAACGATCTCCGTGCCTTCCTTGCCTCCGCGGAGGGCCTGCCCGCACTGCTGGGCGACCCCGTCTTTCGCAGACGATTGCTCGCCGACAACGGTCCCATCGCGCGTCTGGTCCGGGAAAAGCTCTCCGGCAAGGGCTCGGAGGACAAGGAGGACGCGTTCGGTTTCACCGCAGCAGACCTGGACCTCTCGGTCGACGATGTCAGCAAGGCCGGCGCCGACGCCGCTAGTGTCGCCAGCGCACTCGCCAGCGATGCTCCCCTGCGGGACCTGGCAGCGAAGATGCTCAACGAGCAACTCGGACCGGCAGTCAGTGAGGTTTTCGGGATCGGGGGAGACGACCTCAAGCAACTCCTCGTCGAACTACGCCTCGACCTGCACAGGCAGGGACTGGAACTTCTCCTCCTGATCGAGGACTTCTCGATCTTCCAAGGCATTCAGGGCGGCCTCATCGACGCAATCACCCTGCTGCCCACCGAGACGCTCGCCCTGTGCCCGATGCGTGTCGTCATGGCCGTCACTACTGGTTACTTCGTCAACCAGATGCCAGAGACGGTGTACACGCGGACCTATAAGGTCTTCGATCTCGAACTTCCGGCGGACAAAACAGCCCCGTTCGACCCCGCACGGTTCGCCGCCCGGTACCTCAACGCGGTACGCGTCGGCTCCAAGGAGATCGACAAGCACCACACGGACGAACGCCCGGAGCTCAACCATTGTCTGCAATGCCCCGTCCGGGACAACTGCCACCAGGCATTCGGGGAGGTTGCAGGCGTCGGCCTGTTTCCGTTCAGCAGGACGGCACTCGACCGGGCCATCCGCAGTCAGTCCAAGGGTGATGCCTTTGTCGCGCGCGACGTTCTGACCCGCGTCCTGCGCCCCGTCCTGCACCGCGACCAGACCGAACTCGACGAAGGCCGCTTTCCCAGCGCCGGATTCGAGAACGACTTCCACACCGGTGCGCTGGACACCCTCGACAACGTCGAGGACCAGGTCCGGCTGCGCACGCCAGGTGACCCCGCACTCTCCGAGCGCCGCGTACGGATGGTCCGCTTCTGGGGGCCGGGTCACGGACCGCAGAACCTTCACCCGACGATTCATGAAGCATTCGCCATCCCGCCCCTGCCGGACCTCATCACCGAGCAGCAGACCCACCTGCATGAGACGGTGCGGCCGGGTTCGATCCCGCCCTCGGACGAAACGGGAGAGCCCCCTGCGGGCTCGCCGTCTCCGCCCCCTTCGTCCCCGCCGCCAGCGGCTTCGAAGCCGCCTTTGGTCCGGGCCGTCGACGAATGGCACAAGACCGGCGAGCTTCTTCAGAGACACCGCAACGATCTCAGGAATATCGTGCACACCGCCGTCATTGGCTATCTGGGACTCGAAGACGGATACGGAGGCGACAGCGGAGACTGGACCAAGGGAGGGGCGGAACTTGCGCCAAGTTTTGATGCGAAGACTTCGATCGCACTGGACGGAAGTGCCCTGCAGACCGCGCTGATCTCGATTGACCACCGCAACATGGAGGACGTCCGAGTTCTTCGTGCGCTCGCCTGGGTGGACGCGAAGGAGTCCTGGGCGAACGTGCCGCAGGGCGACGCACTGCAAAGCCTGTGCATGATCAAAGTCCAGGCATGGGCGGACAGCGTGTCCGCTTCCCTCCTTCCCTCACAAGGTGACGACGCCGAACTGAGCCGCCTTGCCCACGCCCTTCTGTCCGTCAGCAGGTCACTGGGGATCGCCGACTCGTACAAGAGCGACGCACTCAGCCGGGTCAAGGCGCTCTTCGCCAGGCCGTCGAAGCTGGCCGATCCCGAGCAACGGCGCCACACACGGGGACTGCAGGACCGCTTCACCAGCGCTGACCCGAAGGCGGATCGCAACCTCCTTCAGCGGCGACTGCTCCGCTTGACGTCCTACCGCCAGGGCACCGGCAAGCCGCTGGCCATTGACCTGCCGCGCCTTGTACGCGCAATGCGCGACGACGCGGGTGAGGCGCCCTGGCCCGAGCACGTCCCCGAGCAGATTAGAAAAGTGGCGGACGGCATCAAGAAGCGAACCACCATGCTGGATCCGATGCTCGAGGAAACCCGACGGCTGGTACCCGACGTGAGCGATCTCGGCGGCGACGTCGCCGAGGTGGCCCATGCCCTCAACACCCTGCTCTCCGACCTGGCAGCGCTTGCCCAGTCAGCCAACTCGATCAACGCGCCTGCCCTCCACAGCGCGGCGAAGTCGGTGAAAGCCGGTGATCTAAAGAAGGTGAAAGACCTGAGTGAGGGTTTTGACGCCTGGCCCACCCTCACCACCGATCAGCGTCTGCGCCTGGTGACCCTGGACGAGGGGCCGGCCCTGCGCATCCGGGCGTGGCTCGACCCTGCGTTGGCTGCTGTGAAGGTGCTGGAGCAAAAGCTTCAGGCCGGACCGGCCTCGGAAGCTCAGCGTGAGTACGACGAGACCCTCCAGCGGCTCGTGGCCGGGCTGGAGACCTTGAGCCGCGAGGTCATGGACGTGGCCGGACCTGAGGGGGGCGCATGACGCTCATCGAACAAGTTCAGCGTCTGCGTGTGGCAGCGGTCGCTGCCCACGACGAGGACAAGATCAACCGCCGCACCGGCGAGTTGGCCGGACAGGCCGAGAACGTCGAGACCTTCATCGAGACGATCCAGCGCCTCAGTCGGGGCGTCACCGAACTGCGCACAGTCCATGCTGCCTTGGGCACGGACCTCGGTCCGCAGGCCGCCCAACTGGCCGCAGATCTACACGCGCTCGCCGAAATGCTCCCGAGCCAGGACGCCGATGCCCCACTGCAAGCACTGAAGGTGCAGGTCAAGGCAGCCGATGGCTTTGTGAAGGGCCTTCGTAAGTCCGTTGAGCAGGCATGGACTGCTGAACGCAACCGTGAAGTACCGGTGATCAATGAGGATCTTGTCGCTACGCTGAGCAAGAGCGGGATCGACGTGGAAGAGATCCGCATCAAGATTGAGAAGGCGCAAGGCGTGCTCAATGTCCTGAACAACCGCGCCGTCCCCGAGTCGGGTGACGTCGCCAGGCTGACTGCGGCGCTGGAGAGCCTCCAAGCATGCGGCAAGCAGATCGCCGCACTCGTTGACCCGGTCCTCGCCCGAGTGATTACGGGCGCCCAGGAAGCCGCAGGGACGCCCTTGAACTCCTTCACCCCCGAGGTCCTTGCCGGGCTGTCGAGGCTGGGAATCCTGGACCGCTTCTGGGTGAGGCTGCGGTGACTCCTGAGACCGAGAGTGAAATCCTCGGCGTCCTCGAAAAACACGAGGACCCCCTGCTGTCCTGGGGCGTTGTCGACGGCGGATTCACCGAAGGCGAACTGCACACCCACATCGATGACGTCCTCATGGAGCGCGGCGAACTCGACACCGCCCAGGAGGCAATCGAGGCCCTCGAGGACAAGGGGCTGATCATCCGCGATGATGCGGTCTCGCCGTCACGGTGGCGTACCCGCAACGGGGAGACGCTGCGCCTGCTGGCCCGACTGCGCCAGATCTTCCCCTCCAACGACCCCACGGCCTGGCACCAAGGGGCTGCTCTCGTCTCGGACTTCCGCTACGCGCGACGCCCGCGTGCCTACCCGCGGCGCGACCAGTCCAGACACGCAGTCATCGACGGCACCGATGTGCTCCACGACCTCTACCGCCAGGTCATCGATGCCATGACGTGGCGGGGTCCCCAACACGCCGACCTCAGCGGCTTCCAGGTCCGTGCCAGCCGCCAGATCTTCACAGCCCTGCAGTCCAACATCACCACCGCCACCGTCGTGGGTGCCGGCACCGGTAGCGGCAAGACACTCGCCTTCTACCTGCCGGCCTTCGCCTACCTGACGGGACTCCAGGACAAGTCGGCATGGACGCGTGCGCTGGCCGTATACCCGCGCAACGAACTCCTCAAGGACCAACTCAACACCGCCTTCGCGCACGCCCGGCGGCTCGACCACCTGTGGACGAAGACCAACGGCCGGCCCATGACCATCGGGGTACTCAACAAGGACACCCCAACCAGCACGAAGAGCCTGACGGCCTCCTATTCCGCATGGACGAAACGGGCCGAAGGCTTTCAGTGCCCTCACTTCACCTGTCCCGGTGACGGATACACCGTGTGCGGGGGCACACTGTTCTGGTCCGAGCAGGACGCCAAGGCTGGAACGGAACGCCTGATCTGCGGCACTTGCCCGCGTGTGTTCGACGACTCCATGCTGGTTCTGACCCGGCACCGGATGAGCCGACGGCCTCCGGACGTGCTGTTCACCACCACCGAGATGCTCAACCGCGGCCTGTCCGACCTGTCCCTGGGCACACTGTTCGGCGTTGGCGCGGCCAAGAAACCCCGCCTGATGCTGCTCGACGAGATCCACACCTACAGCGGCACCACCGGCGCCCAGGCAGCCCTCGTCCTGCGACGCTGGCACCACTCGCTGCGCAGTCCGGTCACCTTCGTCGGCTTGTCCGCGACGCTGTCGAACGCCGTTCGCCACATGGCCGATCTGACGGGCGTTGACGACGGACTCGTCACCAACATCGAGCCAGGCGCAGACGAGATGGAGTACGAGGGCGCCGAATACATGGTCGCCGTGCGCAGCGACCCCACCAGTGGCGCCTCCGTACTGTCCACCACCATCCAGACGGCGATGCTCCTCCCGCGCGTCCTCGACCACCCGGCAGAGCGCACATCCCAGGGACTTCTGGGCACCAAGGCGTTCGTCTTCACCGACGACCTCGACGTCACCAACCGGCTCTTCTTCTACCTCCTCGACGCGGAAGGCCAGCGCTACCGCGCCCCGCGTACCCAGCAGTTCAAAGACCCCTTGGCATCCCTGCGACGTCCCGGGCAAGACAACCTCACCGACCAGCGGCGCGCCGGCCAGGTCTGGGACCTGCCGGTGAAACTGGGCCACAAACTCGACCGCCCGGGCCTCAACGTGAGCCGGACCACCTCGCAAGACGCGGGAGTCGACACCGCCTCCCAACTCGTCGTCGCAACTGCCTCGCTTGAGGTCGGCTTCGACGATCCGGACGTTGGCGCCGTGCTGCAGCACAAGGCGCCCCGCGGTGTCGCCGCATTCCTGCAGCGCAAGGGCCGTGCCGGGCGAAGCCGCCGCATGCGCCCGTACACCGTGGTGGTGCTCTCCGACTACGGACGCGACCGTGCCACCTACGAGGCCTGGGATGCACTGTTCGATCCCGTCCTGCCCGAACTGGTACTTCCCATCCGGAACCGGGCAGTCCTGCGCATCCAAGCTACCCTGGCGATGCTTGACTGGCTGGCAGCACAACTGCAGTCCGATTACCGGTACGCAAAGCTGTGGCGTGATTTGAAGGGTCTCGCCGATCCGAAGTACCCGGACAACCGCAAGGTCCAGCAGACAGCCGTCACCATTCTGCGCCATCTACTGCGCGATCCCGGCCGCCAGCGCAGCCTCCGTCTGTGGATCGAAGGCGCACTTCAGGTCTCCGAGGAGTTGGCCGCCGAGATTCTGTGGCATCCCCCTCGCCCGCTGATCCTGGCGGCCGTACCCACGCTGGCCCGACGGCTGGACAGCGAGTGGGCTGTCGCGGAGGACCACACGTACGTCAAGGGCAAGGATTTGATGGGCAAGAATCCGCTGCCCGACTTCTTCCCCGAGAACCTCTTCAGCGAACTCGCACTTCCCGAAGGGTACGTAGTCATACCCCCGCAGCAGTCGTGGGAGAAGGAACCTGAACTGCAGGCGATGGGCCTGGCGCAGATGCTGCGCGAGTACGCGCCAGGACGAGTGTCACGGCGCTTTGCCACCCGCAACCTCGAGCACCGGCACTGGATCCCTGTGCCCTACGGCCAGCGCGAGACCGTCATGGATCTCGCCCCTGCCCTGCAGGCGCACCATCGGGAGGAAACCGCCACCGTCGAAGTCGGCGGTGTCCCTACCCCCATCCCCATCGTCCGCCCCGACAGGGTGGACCTCCAACTCGCACCGCCAGAACTCAAGGATGCTTCCAACGCGTCCCTGGTCTGGCGATCCCAGTTCCTGGAGAGGGGCCTCGGCCTGGTCGCCCGCCTTCCCCTGTCGGATCCCATCGGCAGCCTCATCGACGAAGCACGCTTCTTCCTGCACGCTCAAAACGCCCACGTCGAGGTCCGCCGTCTTGCCATCCAGAGCGAGGCCAGTTTGGTCTTCGCCCGCGGCGGCGAAGCCCGGGTCAAAGCACAGTTCTCGCTCGATGACGAGCGGGTCGGTCTCGGAGCCACCTACGACGTCGACGGCCTGCGCCTGACCACCACGGTGCCGGACGTGATCGCTCCACCGGGCGACCTCGACCCGGCCCTGCGCAGCGCCTGGTTCCAGCATGTTCTGACGAACGACCCCGAACTGCTGGAACAGATGAACAAGTTCCAACTGGAATGGCTGCACCAGACCATCGAATGCATGCTGCTGATGTCCGCCGTGAGTGACGGCACGTCGCTTCCCCACGCCTACCAGATGGTGCGGGAAACCTTCGCCGACCGGTTGACGGACACCCTGAAGGCGATGTTCCGCAGTTCTGACGTCGAAGAGAGCGAAAGCGCCACACTCGGCCGGGTCGGTGAGCGGCTGCGTCAACTCCTTGCCGACAAGGGCATCATTGCCCGCCTGGACCATCTGACGGACCAGGTCTGGGACCCTGACCCCGCACAATTCCAAGCCTGGCTGCGTCAGCGTGTTCTTGCCACCCTGGGACAGGCGGCCCTGTGGGCTGCCCGGGAGATCTGCCCCGAGCACGACCCCGAAGGCATCATCGTCGACATAGAACCCGGCTACGCCCCCGACGGCACATGGCGCCACGGCCAGGTCTGGCTCACCGAAGCCTCTATCGGCGGCGGCGGCTTCATCGAAGCGCTGGCGACGCGCGTACGCCCCGACCCGCGGCGGTTCTTGCGGCTGATAATGAGAGCCGTCCAGCCCTCCACCACTGAACTGGTCGACGCGCACATGCGGCGGATCGTGCGCTACACCACCGAGCGCAGCGACTGGCTCGACCTCGTTGCTGAATACCGAGGCTCGGCGACACAGGCGGACCGGGTGAAAAACCTTGACCGCATACGGGCGCAGTTGCGCGCCTCAGGCATCCACGGCGCGGAGCAGTCCGTCGTCTCGAGCCTGGCGAACCGCCTGCTCCGGCCAGGATCGACCGCACAGACGGACCAGGCACTATGTACCCTCATCGGCGAGTGGGAGATCCAAGAGCAACGCCTGGGCCTTGAAATCTCGCCGCGTACCTGGGCTTACCTGATGCGCCAGCGGCACGACCTGGACGCCGGACTGAACCTGTCCGCGAACTCCTCAGACCGCCAGCGTATCGACGCCATCCAAAGCGCACTCTGGCCACGCGGATGGGCCATACGTGCCGGAGCACTGCAGTCGTGGAACCCCTACTTCGACAATCCGCCAGCCGCACCCGATCTCATCCGGGGACTGTTCACGTCCATAGACGACCTCATCAGCGTGACAGATCTCGACGCGGACACCCTGGTGCGCACACGCCTGGCTCAACAGGGATCCGCCCAGCTCATAGCACCTCCCGAGGACGTATCCGCCCTGGCGGACATGCTGGTGGATCTGTCGATCCGTCCCATCGAAACGGACTTCCTCCAGGTGTTTCCACGAGTCGTTGAGATCGACCACCGCTCTGAGGGCAGCGTCGTGGCCACCCTCGAACTTGCCGAGGTGTCCGCATGAGAAGGATCACCACCGTCGGGGCCGGCGAGACCCGACAACTCACCGATCTGCTGCAGAACCTCCTGGTGTCTGAACTGCTGGCCCCGTCAAGTCGCCTGTGGGTACTGTCCCCGTGGATCTCCGACATTGTCGTCATCGACAATGCATCCGGACAGTTCAAGAGCGTGCTCCCCGCCTTGCCAGCCCGACCCATCCGGCTGACGGAGGTACTCATCGATCTCGCGCGCCGTGGCTCGGATGTCCGAGTGATCATGCGGGACGAGTCGCGCAACGCCGTCACAGGACAACGCCTCACCGACCTCGCCCCGGTGGGGCCACGGCCGTCCCTGCTCATCCGGAACACCCTGCACGACAAGGGCATGGTGAGCGACAGATTCCACGTGCACGGTTCGATGAACTTCACGTTCTTCGGCCAGAGAGTGAACCAGGAAGGCGTCACCGTCGTATCCGACCCCGACCAGATCGCCCGCGCTTGGGTCGAATACCAGAACAGGTACCAGTTGCCATGAGCGTAGATTTCAAGGAATTCTTCGGTTCAGGCAACGACATCACGCCCACACGGGTAGGACCGGACTTTCAACTCATACTCGATAATTTCATGGCAGGCATCCAGCAGCGCCAGATCGGATTCCTGCCGCGAAGTTCTCAAGGGCGTCTGTGGTGGTATGGCTTCGCACCCACCCCCCGCCAGCAGCGCGAGACACTCGCCATCCTCGACAGTTGGATCGGCCCCACCTTCAGCGACCTGCCCCACCAACGCGGTGCCCTCAACCCGACTGATCCATTCGACGCCGTACTGGCAAACGCATCCGTCAAACCCCTGCGCTTTGAAGTACTGCCCCGCCGGACAGCGGACTCGGAGGAGTGGAAACACGCGCGAAGCCGGGTACGCGACGCCCTGCTGGTGCTCACTAAACTCCTCAACGGCCGACCGCCCTCGGAGTTCGACGCTCCCCGTACGACTGTCGAGGTCCTCGACGACCTCGGACACGCCATTGCTGCCCGCGACCGTGCCGTGGCCTTGGCCTGCCTGCGCGAACTTGAGGCGACCGCCGATCTCGACCAGGCGAACCTAGCCTTCCTGCGACTACGACTCTTCGCAGGGCTCGAAGACTGGAAGGCCGTCCTCGCGGACCGGGACCTCGACCACGTCCTCGCCATGCGCCGCCCCCTGAGCGTCACTCAAGTGATCCAGCAGGCGGCCTACGCCACATGGTTCGCCCCGTACGACGCAGCAGGCAATGAGGAAGAACTACTCGGTGCCGTTACCGCGCTCCCTGCAGCGTTCCGGCCACTGTTCTCGGGCACACCGAGGACGAGTCGGGCGCAGGCTGTCGTGGAATTCCTCATCGAGGTCGAAAACGACACCGGAGACGACACACTCAACCGACTCCTCGACGAAGCCGGCACGATCGAACCCGGTCTGCCCGCCCACCTGCGCAATGTGCTGTACCTGCGCCGAGAACAAAGTCCTCAGCACTCCGCCCCGTCCGAGCCGTCCGCCCCTGAGGATCAGCTCGACTCCTCGAGCGAATCGCCCCTGGAGCGCGCGACCGGGCTGATGGCCCGGGGCGAACTTCAGGCAGCCATCAAACTCGTGCTGACGCTCGAACCGAGCCTGCACGCGGCATACCTGCTCCTGACCTGTGCACGGGACCTGCAGTCACCACAGCAAGCAGCATTGGCACTTGAGTACATCTCCACGCATCACCTCCAAGGCTTGATCGACGGAGCGAGCGCACGCCTGCGCGATGATCTCGCCTGGTTGGAGCAGTTCACCCAGGCCGGGCCCCGCTTGGATTGGCGCACCTGGCTGGATGCACTGGACGGAGACCATGGCAGCGCAACGCTGGCGACCGGCCCCGAAATCACCGACGGCTGGACACCGCTGAGCAGCAGTGCGCTGACCGCGTGGCTTCACGACGCGTCTGACGGGACACTGGGCAAACTCGGTGAACTCGGAGGCCAGTTCATGGCAGCGCACCGCGACATCTTTGCTGAAGACGGAGCGGCCGAACTCAGTGAACGCATCCTTGCCGGTCTCGCACTCAGCGGTAAGAACTCGGCCGGCGTCCGGGTGCAGACCCAAGCCCTGCTGGACTATCTACTGTCTGCCAACCCTGCCTCCGCGGTGTTCGCGTCGGCGCTCGAGTGGACCGAGTTGATCGTCTCCGCGAACGTCTCTGCTGTGACCACGACGTGGGCGATCGACATACTGCAGGCGGCGACAGCTACATCGGCAGCAGCAACGAGCCCCGCCACCATTGAACTGTTCTACAAAATCACCAACACGGTCAGGCCGTTCAAGTCAGCACTGAACCCAACCGACCTTGAAGCCATCAAGCTCATAGCCAGCGAACTGGGAGCCGGTGTCCCGGAAGACTTGCTCGCCGACCAAGTACAGGACGCCGACCCCGGAGCGCCATACCGCTACCTGCAAGACTCAAAGGTTGTGCTGTACTCCCTCACCGAGTCCGCCACCACCCGGGCTGCACAGATACTGCGCATCCTGGTACCCAAGATCGACATCGAGACGAGTGCCGAACACGATGGCAGTAGTAAGCTCGCCGCACAGGCAGCCAACGCTGACGTCTTTGTCGTGGTGACCGCATCGGCAAAGCATGCCGCCACTGACTTCATCGCCGCCAAGCGTGGGGCACGACCGGTAGTACTCGTCAACTCGCGTGGCTCATCGGCGATTTTGCGTGAACTGGCGGAAGGGTAACGGTTCGCAACGCAGTGGGCTAACGCTTCTCTCGCAAAGTTTGAGAAGTCCAGTCCGAGGCGACCGCCTCGGACTGGCTCTGGGGTATCCCGGGAGGGCTAGTTTGTGCAGGTGTGCGATGCCGAGCATCGCACGATGGACTTGCAGTCCTGGGAGACGTGTCCGGAGGCCTTTGCGGCACCCAGCATCGACGCTGGCCAGCGTCTGGCAAGCAGTCGCGTACCGCGTACCAGTCCACGAGCAGTCCACGATCCTCCAGGTGACTGTTCGCCAGGTCTTGGACGAATTGGGCGGTGTCTCGCCGGACGTTCTACCGGTGGCGCGATCTCGGGCAGGGGCCAGCTGCCTTCAAGCTGCCCAATGGGGAGCTCCGGGTGTGGCGGAGTGACTTCACCGCCTGGCTGAGGCAGTTGGAGGCGGCGGCATGAAGTCTCTCGACGTGAAGGTGTGGGGTGTTCGGAAGAGGAACACCAAGAAGTCGTCCTATGACGTCCGATGGACAGTTGCCGGGAACGTGTTCTCCGAACAGTTCCGCACCAAAGGGCTGGCGGACCACTACCGGTCCAAGTTGCTCCGAGCTGCCCACGCCGGTGAAGAGTTCGATACGACGACTGGGCTGCCTGATTCGATGGTCGAAAAGGCGGCCTCGATGACCTGGTATGCCTTCGCTTTGAAGTATCTCGCCATGAAGTGGCCGCACGCGGCGCCGAACACGCGCAACGGGATCAATGAGGCCCTGACTGCCGTGACGATGGCCCTCCTCGACGATCGTCCGGGGCAGCCGTCTGAGGAGCTGATCAGGAAGGCGCTTCGCAACTGGGCTTTTCTCCTCCCCGGACCGGATGACCGTGAATTGCCGACTGAGATCGCGAACACCTTGCACTGGGTGGCCAAGGCGTCGCGCCCGCTCTCGGACCTCGGTGACGCTGCGATCGGCAGGGCACTCCTGGACTCGCTCAAGCTGAAACTCGATGGGACGGCTGCTGCCGCGGAGACCGTCCGGCGTAAGCGTCGGACACTCGTCAACGCAATGCACTATGCAGTGGACCTCGGGGAGTTCAAAGAAGACCCGATCACGGCAATCCGCTGGAATAAGCCGAAGGTGGCGGGAGAGGTTGATCCTCGGGTGGCCGCCAATCCCGAGCAGGCTCGTTCTCTGCTGACTGCAGTCTCGTATGTTGGTGGGTACGGCCGGGCGCGTGGCCGCCGACTTGTGGGCCTGTTCGCCTGCATGTACTACGGCGCTTTGCGTCCGGCAGAGGCAGTCGGCCTTACTGATGCGGATTTGAAGTTATCCGAGGTCGGCTGGGGGGCAGTGTTGCTGAACCGAACGCGTCCCAGCGTCGGAAAGAAATGGACGGACTCCGGCGAAACTCATGACGACCGGGGCCTCAAGAACCGGCCCGCGGAAGAGGTCCGGCTCGTGCCGATCCCGCCCCAGCTCGTCGCCATCCTCCGACAGCACCTCGACACGTTCGGCACCGCCAAGGACGGGCGGCTGTTCACCAACGAGCGTGGGGGAGTGGTCGGCTCGTCGACGTACTACCGCGTCTGGCAGGAGGCTCGTGCGCTGGCGCTTTCGCCGGCCGTGGTCGCCTCACCGCTCGCGGCGCGCCCGTACGACCTTCGGCACTCGGCGTTGTCGACCTGGCTCAACTCCGGGGTGGACCCGACGGAGGTCGCCGAACGCGCGGGCAACAGCGTGGAGGTACTGCTGGGCCGCTACGCCAAGTGCATTGACGGACGCCAGGAGATCGCCAACCGCAAGATCGAGGAGTTGTTGCGCGAATACGAGTGATTACGCACGTAGGCCGTCAGCCCCCAACCCTCACGGGCTGGGGGCTTCGCCGTATCTCGGCCATGTGCCGTCGGCCGTTGGTTGCTGGCTGCACCTGCCGCGTCATGTTTCGTCTCGCTGCCGCACGGTTGCCCCAGGGTTTCCGTCTGGTTCGCGCTCTACGCCCGGACCGGCGGGCCGACGACTCTCACAGCATGGGGGTTTTGGATGAGAAGCCGCGGCGGCTGGGCGGTGGGCAGCCTCGCTGTCCATACTGCGGGCTGCTGCAGGATCGCGTGGCGACGCTTGATCAGGACTGGGTGTTGCTGGAGCCGGACATGCATCCGCTGGCCCATACGGTGCCGGCGGAGCATCGGTGGATCGAGCTGCCTGATGGGCGGGTGACGGTCTACGGAGTGTGTCCGCCGGACCAGTCCCAGCGGTGCCGTGTCGAACACCGCCTGGCCTGCCCGGCACAACCTCTGCCGGATCTGTGGCCGTGGTTGACGAGCTTGCGAGGGGAGAACGCGCGGCGCGCGGAGCGGCAGGACGATCCCGGACCACCCCCACCCCCTGAGGAGTGGCCTGACGCCGTTTGATGGCCACTTCGGAAACCTCGGGGCTGACCAGGGAAGATGCCCCAAGATCCTGTCCACGAATAGTCCACAGAGCCCGGCTTATGGCCGCTTCCGGCAGCACACGCCTGCACATACGCGAAGACCCCGTCCTCAGCGTCCTTGCTGATGGCGGGGTCTTTAGGCACTTCCTGCGAAGTGCCCCCGGCAGGATTCGAACCTGCGCACACGGCTCCGGAGGCCGTTGCTCTATCCCCTGAGCTACGGGGGCGTGTCGTTCGCGGTGTTCGCTGCGACGGGTAGAACCCTACCAGCTCCGACGGGGTGTCCATGAACGCTTTACGCGCGGGCGATCCGAGGTCAGGTGGGGCGTCGAGGGCCCGTGCGGGTCGGAAGTGGGGAAAAGCCGGACGCGGTGGCCGGTCCCCACCTACTCTCGAGTTGTGCCAGGCGCGTCAGGCCGGGTGCTTGTTGTGGACGACAACAAGGTCATCCGGCAGTTGATCAGGGTCAATCTCGAGCTGGAGGGCCTCGAGGTCGTGACCGCGGCCGATGGTGCCGAGTGTCTGGATGTCGTCCATCAGGTGCAGCCCGATGTCGTCACGCTCGATGTCGTCATGCCGCGGCTGGACGGGCTCCGGACCGCCGCCCGGCTGCGTGCCGACCCGCGGACCCGCGATCTGCCCCTCGCCATCGTCAGTGCCTGTACGCAGTACGAGGTCGAAGCCGGCCTCGACGTCGGCGTCGACGCCTTCCTCTCCAAGCCCTTCGAGCCCGACGAACTCGTGCAGCTCGTAGGGCGGTTGATGGAGCGGCGCGGTCACGGTGATGACGGCGATGGAGAGGGTGGTGGGGCCGGTGAGTCTGGAGTGGGTGGTGGGCTGCTCGGTGCCGGTGAGACCGAGCGGGCCGGTCGGGCGAGCGGCTGAGCGCTTTGCCGGCTGAGTACCCCGTCGTACTTCGTCGGCTGAGCACTCCGACGGAGGATCCGATTCGCGGGCATCGGTAGACGTATCGGTGGGGTGAGCGTCTCGGTCGTGAGGCGTTCCGTCCGGGGCCGGGAGGGCGCGCCGCTGAGTGAGCCGACCCGGTGACGGGCAAGCAGTCCAGTCGCACGATCTTCGGTCCAGCGGGATCAAACGGACGAACCGGGTCACCTGGAACACCGGCCGGACCGGCCGGTCGCCGGGCCGTCCACATCCCGGACCATCCGCAAACCAACTCGCATACCCACCCCCCTCCTCCCATACGCTTGTCCCGTGACCCCCGTCGAGCTGTCCCGCACCGTGCTGCGCGCGGTGCGGTGTGCTGTTGACGACGGGGCGCTGAGTGTGAGCGTGCCCGCACGGGTCGTGGTCGAGCGGTCGCGGCCCGGGGGATGGGGCGACTACGCCACCAACGTCGCCCTTCAGCTCGCGCGCCCGGCGGGGCGGCCGCCGCGGCAGGTCGCGGAGGTGCTCCGGCCGTACCTCGCGGGGGCCGATGGAGTGACCGGGGTCGAGATCACCGGGCCCGGGTTCCTCAACATCGCCCTCGACGAAGCCGCGTCGACCGGCCTCGTGCGCCGCATCCTCCGCGACGGCCCGCGCTACGGGCACTCCGACGCCCTCGCGGGGCAGGTCGTCCAGGTGCACTGCGCCCATGAGGTGCGCGCCGCCGTCGTCGCCGACGCCGTCGCCCGGATCCTGCGCTCCCAGGGGGCCCTCGTCCGCACGAGCTGTGCGGGACCGCTCGAGCCGGAGTGGGAGTCCGTGCTCGGCGCTCGCATCGACGCCTGGGGCGAGACCGATACGCGTACCCCCGTCGCCGGGCTCGACACGCCGCCCCCTGTCGCCGGGCCCGATGCGCCGGCCCGCTTCACCTGGTCCGATACGCGTACCCCCGTCGCCGGGCTCGACACGCCGCCCCCTGTCGCCGGGCCCGATGTGCCGGCCCGCTTCACCGGGCCCGATACGCCCGCCCCCCTCGCCAGGACCGACGTGCCCGCCGCTTTCCGTCACCCACCCCTCCGCCCCACCCCCGCCCTCACCACGCCGCTCCCTCTGGGGCGTGACGCCGGTCGTTGGGCCCTGCTGCATCCCGCGCCGCACGACCGGCCCCGGATCAGCTCCGACCATCTTGTCCAGCGGGAGGGCAACCCCCTCTTCCGGGTGCGGTACGCGCATGCCCGCGTGCGGGCCGCCGTCCGTAACGCGGGCGACCTCGGTTTCGAGGCCGACCCCGGTCGCGTGCCGGACGCGGCACACGGCGAACCCACCTTCCCCCACCCGGCCCCCGCTCCCCTCGAAGCGGCCCTGGCCGAGTACCCCCGCATCCTCGCCGCCGCCGCCCGTGATCGCGGTCCTGATCGTCTTGCCCGGCACCTCGTCACCGTCGCCGATGCCGTGCTCGTCCTGTTGCCCGCCGTCCTCCCGTGCGGTGAGGAGAAACCCTCGGCCGCCCACCGTGCCCGGCTCGCTCTTGCCGAAGCCGCCGGGACGGTGCTGGCCGGTGGCCTCGTCCTGCTCGGCATCGACGCACCCGACCATCTCTGAAAGAGCACGCCGAAAATGAGCCGTTCCGCACACCCCGCCGGGCCCCGTCACGCCGATGTCCTGCCCGAGGGCCACTACTCGGCCCCGCCCGCCGATCTCAACGACCTCGACGCGAAGGTGTGGGCGCAGACCGTCACCCGGAACGACGACGGAGTCGTCACGGTCGGCGGCATCGACGTCAAGCAGCTCGCCGAGGAGTTCGGCACCCCCGCCTACGTCGTCGACGAGGCCGACTTCCGCGCCCGCGCCCGCGCCTGGCGTACCGCCTTCGGGCATGACGCCGACGTGTTCTACGCCGGCAAGGCGTTCCTGTCCCGGGCGATCGTGCGCTGGCTGCACGAGGAGGGGCTGAACCTCGATGTGTGCTCCGGTGGTGAGCTGGCCACGGCGCTGTCCGCCGGGATGCCCGCCGACCGCATCGCCTTCCACGGCAACAACAAGTCCCCCGAGGAGATCGAGCGGGCGGTGACCGCGGGGGTCGGGCGGATCGTGCTCGACTCCTTCCAGGAGATCGTCCGTGTCGCCCACATCGCCCGGTCGCTCGGCCGGCGGCAACGGGTGCAGATCCGTGTCACCGTCGGTGTCGAGGCGCACACCCACGAGTTCATCGCCACCGCCCACGAGGACCAGAAGTTCGGCATCCCGCTGGCCGGCGGGCAGGCCGCGGAGGCCGTGCGGCGCGCCCTCCAGCTCGACGGGCTCGAACTGATCGGCATCCACTCGCACATCGGGTCGCAGATCTTCGACATGTCCGGGTTCGAGGTCGCCGCACACCGTGTGGTCGGGCTGCTGAAGGACATCCGCGACGAGCACGGTGTCGAACTGCCGGAGATCGACCTCGGCGGCGGTCTCGGCATCGCGTACACCAGTGACGACGACCCGCGCGAGCCGCACGAGATCGCCAAGGCGCTGACCGAGATCGTCTCGCGTGAGTGCGAGGCCGCCCGCCTGCGTACGCCGCGCATCTCGGTCGAGCCGGGGCGCGCCATCGTCGGCCCGACCGCTTTCACGCTGTACGAGGTCGGCACCATCAAGCCCCTCGACGGGCTGCGGACGTATGTGTCCGTGGACGGCGGCATGTCGGACAACATCCGCACCGCGCTGTACGACGCCGAGTACAGCGTCGCGCTGGTCTCGCGTGCCTCCGACGCCGGGCCGATGCTCTCCCGGGTGGTCGGCAAGCACTGCGAGAGCGGGGACATCGTGGTGAAGGACGCCTTCCTGCCGGCCGACCTGGCGCCCGGTGACCTCCTCGCCGTACCCGCGACCGGCGCGTACTGCCGGTCGATGGCCAGCAACTACAACCATGTGCTGCGTCCGCCGGTGGTCGCCGTGCGGGACGGCGAGGCGCGGGTGATCGTCCGCCGTGAGACGGAGGAGGACCTGCTGCGTCTCGACGTCGGGTGATGTCCCACACGGGTGCCGGGGCGGCGGAAGATCTCCGGTTTCCCGCCGCCGGAAAAATGAAATAGTTGTCTCACAATCCGGACATGACGCAGAAACTCCCGTCCGGTGCGTGAGACTGGTTCAACCGTGACGGTAGGAAGAAACGAGGTCGGATGATGCGTACGCGTCCGCTGAAGGTGGCGCTGCTGGGCTGTGGAGTGGTCGGCTCAGAGGTGGCGCGCATCATGACGACGCACGCCGACGACCTCGCCGCCCGGATCGGCGCGCCCGTGGAGCTCGCCGGCGTCGCGGTCCGCCGTCCCGACAAGGTGCGCGAGGGCATCGACCCGGCCCTCGTCACCACCGACGCGACCGCGCTGGTCAAACGCGGCGACATCGACGTGGTGGTCGAGGTCATCGGCGGCATCGAGCCCGCTCGTACGCTGATCACGACCGCCTTCGAGCACGGTGCCTCCGTCGTCTCGGCGAACAAGGCCCTGCTCGCCCAGGACGGTGCCGCGCTGCACGCCGCCGCCGAGGAGCACGACGCGGACCTCTACTACGAGGCCGCCGTGGCCGGCGCCATCCCGCTGATCCGCCCGCTGCGCGAGTCGCTGGCGGGCGACAAGGTCAACCGGGTCCTCGGCATCGTCAACGGCACGACGAACTTCATCCTCGACAAGATGGACTCCACGGGCGCCGGGTACCAGGAGGCCCTCGACGAGGCCACCGCGCTGGGCTACGCCGAGGCCGACCCCACCGCCGACGTCGAGGGCTTCGACGCCGCCGCCAAGGCCGCGATCCTCGCCGGAATCGCCTTCCACACACGGGTGCGCCTCGACGACGTCTACCGCGAGGGGATGACCGAGGTCACCGCCGCCGACTTCGCCTCGGCGAAGGCGATGGGCTGCACCATCAAACTGCTCGCCATCTGCGAGCGGGCCGCGGACGGCGGGTCCGTCACCGCGCGCGTGCACCCGGCCATGATTCCACTGACGCATCCGCTCGCCTCGGTGCGCGGCGCCTACAACGCGGTCTTCGTCGAGTCGGACGCCGCCGGGCAGCTGATGTTCTACGGCCCCGGGGCCGGCGGCTCCCCGACCGCGTCCGCGGTCCTCGGCGACCTGGTCGCCGTCTGCCGCAACCGGCTCAGCGGCGCGACCGGGCCCGGCGAGTCCGCGTACGCCGCGCTGCCCGTCTCGTCCATGGGCGAGGTCGTCACGCGCTACCACATCAGCCTTGACGTGGCCGACAAACCGGGTGTTCTCGCCCAGGTGGCCACGGTGTTCGCCGAGCACGGGGTGTCGATCGATACGGTTCGCCAGCAAGGACGGCAGGACGGCGGCGGCGAGGCGTCCCTCGTCGTCGTCACGCACCGCGCTTCCGACGCGTCCCTCAGCGGGACCGTCGAGGCGCTGCGCAAGCTCGACACCGTGCGGGGTGTCGCCAGCATCATGCGGGTTGAAGGAGAGTAAGCAGCAATGACCCACCAGTGGCGCGGAATCATCGAGGAGTACCGGGACCGGCTGCCGGTATCCGACACCACGCCGGTCGTGACGCTCCGTGAGGGCGGAACGCCCCTCGTGCCCGCGCAGGTGCTCTCCGAGCGCACCGGCTGCGAGGTCCACCTGAAGGTCGAGGGCGCCAACCCGACGGGCTCCTTCAAGGACCGCGGGATGACGATGGCCATCAGCAAGGCCAAGGAGGAGGGGGCCAAGGCGGTCATCTGCGCCTCCACCGGCAACACCTCGGCGTCCGCCGCCGCCTACGCCGTACGGGCCGGAATGGTCTCCGCCGTCCTCGTGCCGCAGGGCAAGATCGCGCTCGGCAAGATGGGCCAGGCGCTGGTGCACGGCGCGAAGATCCTCCAGGTCGACGGCAACTTCGACGACTGCCTCACGCTGGCCCGCGCCCTCTCCGACAACTACCCGGTGGCGCTGGTCAATTCGGTCAACCCGGTGCGTATCGAGGGCCAGAAGACGGCCGCGTTCGAGATCGTCGACATGCTCGGGCAGGCGCCCGACATCCATGTCCTGCCGGTCGGCAACGCGGGCAACATCACGGCCTACTGGAAGGGCTACAAGGAGTACGCCGCGGACGGCCTCGCCGCCGCGACCCCGCGCATGTGGGGCTTCCAGGCCTCCGGCAGTGCGCCCATCGTGCGCGGTGAGGTGGTCAAGGACCCGTCGACGATCGCCACCGCGATCCGGATCGGCAACCCGGCCTCCTGGCAGTACGCGCTGGCCGCGCGCGACGAGTCGGGCGGGTTCATCGACGAGGTGACGGACCGTGAGATCCTGCGCGCCTACCGCCTGTTGGCCGCTCAGGAGGGCGTCTTCGTCGAGCCCGCGTCGGCCGCGTCCGTGGCGGGTCTGCTGAAGGCCGCCGAACAGGGCAAGGTCGACCCCGGTCAGCGCATCGTGTGCACGGTCACCGGCAACGGCCTCAAGGACCCCGACTGGGCCGTCGCGGGCGCCCCGCAGCCGGTCACCGTCCCGGTCGACGCGGCGACGGCGGCCGAGCGCCTCGGCCTGGTGTGACACCGCCGCCGGGGGTCTTCCCGG
The DNA here is from genome assembly GCF_003261055.1 of Streptomyces cadmiisoli. Taxonomy (NCBI): domain Bacteria; kingdom Bacillati; phylum Actinomycetota; class Actinomycetes; order Kitasatosporales; family Streptomycetaceae; genus Streptomyces; species Streptomyces cadmiisoli. The sequence continues at coordinate 3,206,906 of NZ_CP030073.1, read as the reverse complement.
TGGGGGGTGCACAGGGGGCTTACGACACGCATCGTGCGCCTCCTGTGCGCCCTATGTCGCCACAGAACCTTCCTTCGATAGGCTGTACTGAACCCGCCCGCCGCATATGCCGCGGTGCCGCGTCGTCTCCGCAGCCGGGCAGCGTCCGGCCTCCCGGCCCAGGACGGCCCCGGGTTCGTCGTACGTCATCGAATGTCTTCGGCAGTCACGCAGCTCAAGGAGAGTCATCGAGCGATGGCCGGTCCAGCCTTCCGCGCCGCCGCCGTACGGGTGCGCGTCCCCGCGACCAGCGCGAACCTCGGCCCGGGCTTCGACGCCTTCGGCCTCGCGCTGGGCCTCTACGACGACGTGGTCGTCCGGGTGGCCGACTCCGGGCTGCACATCGACATCGCGGGTGAGGGCAGCGACACGCTGCCGCGTGACGAGAACCACCTTCTCGTCCGCTCTCTGCGGACCGCCTTCGACTCCCTCGGCGGGCAGCCGCGCGGCCTGGAGATCGTCTGCGCCAACCGCATTCCGCACGGCCGCGGCCTGGGCTCCTCCTCGGCCGCCATCTGCGCCGGCATCGTGGCCGCGCGAGCGGTGACCATAGGCGGCGAGGCCAAGCTCGACGACGCCGCGCTGCTGGAACTCGCCACCGAGATCGAGGGCCACCCGGACAACGTCGCGGCCTGTCTGCTGGGCGGTTTCACCCTGTCCTGGATGGAAGCCGGGAGCGCCCGGGCGATCAGGATGGAGCCCGCCGATTCCATCGTTCCGGTGGTTTTCGTACCCGGAAAGCCCGTCCTGACGGAAACGGCGCGCGGACTGCTCCCGCGCTCGGTGCCGCACGTCGACGCCGCCGTCAACGCGGGCCGTGCCGCCCTGCTCGTCGAGGCCCTCACCAGGCGCCCCGAGCTGCTGCTGCCCGCCACCGAGGACCGACTGCACCAGGAGTACCGCGCGCCCGCCATGCCGGAGAGCGCGGCCCTGGTGGAGCGGCTGCGCGCGGACGGCATCCCGGCCGTCATCTCCGGCGCCGGACCCACCGTCATGGCGCTGGCCGACGCCGGCACGGCCGACAAGGTCGAACAGCTGGCGGGCCGGGACTGGGCCGCGAACCGGCTGGCCCTGGATCCGCAGGGAGCGAGCGTGCTGCCGCTCGCGACCGCGAGCACCGATTAAAAGCACGCGATTGCCGGATTTGGAGAGGGGGAATGTTTGTTGGATCCGGTAGTGTTAACCTCAAGTCTGCACCCGACCCCACCATGGCGAGGTGCCTCGTGTCCCAGTCCGGGACAGACATTCTTCCGGGAGCTCCCCAAGCCGCACAGTGTTCTGTACCTCGTACGCGGGCAGTACGTCGTACGTCGACACTGAGCGGTCCGACGGGCACGCTCCGGAACCGGTGCGACCACGCCACGTGACACTGGGTGCCACGGCTTCAGGAAGCGCCATCACCAGATATTTCCTCCGCCGCTTTGGCGGACCACCGCCCCGGCACGGTTCGCACAGCAAGGACCGAAGCCGGACAGCACAACCGGTCGCCGAGCCAGACAGGCCGACGTCCGCTCCAGGGAAGGACCCTTCGTGAGCGACACCACCGATCTGATGGGCGCACGTGTCGAGGAGACCGCTGCCGCGCCCGCCACGGACGCCTCCGCGCCTGCCACCGGTGCAGGCTCCCGGCGCCGCCGCGGTACCGGCCTCGAGGGCATGGTGCTGGCCGAGCTGCAACAGGTCGCATCCGGCCTCGGTATCAGGGGCACCGCGCGTATGCGCAAGAGCCAGCTGATCGAGGTCATCAAGGAGGCGCAGGGCGGCGGTGCCTCCCAGGCCGCTTCAGGCTCCGGAGCCTCGGCGAAGGGCGCCGACGCGGCCGGCGAGGCCAAGCCCAAGCGGCGCACCACCTCGAAGGCGCGCACGGGTGACGACGCGCCCGCCGAGAAGGCCGCCAAGGCCGAGAAGAAGGCCGAGGCGCCGGCCGAGAAGGCCGTGGCCCAGCAGCAGATCGAGATCCCCGGCCAGCCGGCCGGGAGTGCCGCCCGAGCGAGCGAAGCCGAGCGCGGGGGAGACGACGCCTCCGGCGAGCGCCGCCGTCGCCGGGCCACCGCCGAGGCGGGCAGCCCCGACGCGCAGGGCGGGATCGCGGCCGAGGCGAAGAACGAGTCCAGGACCGAGGCGCCCGGACAGCAGGGTGACGCGGACGGCGGCGAGGGCCGTCGCCGGGACCGCCGCGAGCGTGGCCGGGACCGCCGCAACAAGGGCGACGACCAGCAGGGCGGCCAGGGCCAGCAGCAGCGTCAGCAGCAGGGCGGCCAGGGGCAGAGCCAGAGCCAGGGCCAGAGCGACGACGACTTCGACGGTGGCCGTCGGGGCCGCCGCGGCCGCTACCGGGACCGCCGGGGCCGTCGTGGCCGCGACGAGATGGGCAGCAGCGAGCCGCAGATCACCGAGGACGACGTCCTGATCCCGGTCGCGGGCATTCTGGACATCCTCGACAACTACGCCTTCATTCGCACCTCGGGCTACCTGCCCGGTCCGAACGACGTGTACGTCTCCCTCGCCCAGGTCCGCAAGAACGGGCTGCGCAAGGGCGACCACATCACCGGCGCCGTGCGCCAGCCCAAGGAGGGCGAGCGCCGCGAGAAGTTCAACGCGCTGGTCCGGCTCGACTCCGTCAACGGCATGGCGCCCGAACACGGCCGTGGCCGCCCGGAGTTCAACAAGCTGACCCCGCTCTACCCGCAGGACCGGCTCCGTCTGGAGACCGACCCGGGTGTGCTGACGACCCGGATCATCGACCTCGTGTCGCCGATCGGCAAGGGCCAGCGCGGTCTGATCGTGGCCCCGCCGAAGACCGGCAAGACCATGATCATGCAGGCGATCGCCAACGCGATCACGCACAACAACCCCGAGTGCCACCTGATGGTCGTCCTCGTCGACGAGCGTCCGGAAGAGGTCACCGACATGCAGCGGTCGGTCAAGGGCGAGGTCATCTCCTCGACCTTCGACCGTCCGGCCGAGGACCACACCACGGTCGCCGAGCTCGCCATCGAGCGCGCCAAGCGACTGGTGGAGCTGGGCCACGACGTCGTCGTGCTGCTCGACTCGATCACGCGTCTGGGCCGTGCGTACAACCTCGCCGCCCCGGCCTCCGGCCGCATCCTGTCCGGTGGTGTCGACTCGACCGCCCTGTACCCGCCGAAGCGCTTCTTCGGTGCGGCCCGCAACATCGAGGACGGCGGCTCGCTGACCATCCTCGCCACCGCCCTGGTGGACACCGGGTCCCGCATGGACGAGGTGATCTTCGAGGAGTTCAAGGGCACCGGCAACATGGAGCTCAAGCTCGACCGGAAGCTCGCCGACAAGCGCATCTTCCCGGCGGTGGACGTCGACGCGTCCGGCACCCGCAAGGAGGAGATCCTGCTCAGCGGCGAGGAGCTCGGCATCGTCTGGAAGCTGCGCCGGGTGCTGCACGCGCTCGACCAGCAGCAGGCGATCGAGCTGCTGCTCGACAAGATGAAGCAGACGAAGTCGAACGCCGAGTTCCTGCTGCAGATCCAGAAGACGACGCCGACCCCCGGCAACGGCGACTGATCCGTCCGGACAGGGCAACCGTGAGGGGCCGCTCCCCGTCACCCAGGTGACGGGGAGCGGCCCCTCACAGTCTTGTGTGCAACCCTGTGCCGAGTTTTCCCGTCAGACCGTACGGGGCGACGATGGTGCGGTACACGCCTGTTCCGGACCGCGGGGGCGATCGACCGGAGGAGAGCCGAGGAGCACATGTCTGCCGACAGCACAGCGGAGCCCGACATACCGGGTGGACCGGAATCCCGCGGCCCGCGCCAGAGCGGCAAGGGCCGCCGCCGCAAACCGCGCGGCAAGGGCCGTAAGGGCCTGGTGGTCGCGGCCTGGACCGCGGCGGGCGTTGTCGTCCTCGGCGGTACCGGCCTCGGCTACGTGTACTTCAAGCTGAACGGCAACATCGACAGCGTCGACATCGACCAGGCGCTCGGCACGCGGCGGCCCGCCAAGGCCGACGACGGCTCGCAGAACATCCTGGTCCTCGGCTCGGACACCCGCGCCGGCGGCAACCGGGAGCTGGGCGGCGGCGCCGACGACGGCAGCGCCCGCTCGGACACGGCGATGATCGTGCACGTCCACGAGGGCCGCAAGAAGGCCAGTGTCGTCTCCATCCCGCGCGACACTCTCATCGACCGCCCGGCGTGCACCGACACCGACGGAACCACGCACGACGCCGCCTCGAACGTCATGTTCAACTCCGCGTACAGCACCGGGGGCGCCGCCTGCGCCGTCAAGACCGTGGAAGCCCTCAGCGGCATCCGCATGGACCACTACCTGGAGGTCGATTTCCGCGGCTTCCAGAAGCTGATCGACGAGCTGGGCGGGGTCACCGTCACCACGACGGAGGACATCCGCGACCCGGAGAGCCACCTCGACCTGGAGCAGGGCACGCACCGGCTCACCGGCGAGCAGGCGCTCGGCCTGGTGCGCACCCGGCACGGCGTCGGCGACGGCTCCGACCTCGGCCGCATCCAGCTCCAGCAGGCCTTCCTCAAGGCGCTGGTCGAGGAGGTCAAGCACGTCGGCCTGTTCACCGGCCCGAAGAAGCTGTACAACCTCGCCGACACCGCCACCCGGGCCGTGACCACCGACTCCGAGCTGGGCTCGGTGAACTCCCTGATGTCCTTCGCGAGCGGCCTGAAGGGCATCAGCGCCTCGAACATGACCATGGTCACCATGCCGGTGCAGTACGACACCGCCGACGCCAACCGCGTCGTCCTCGACGAGAGCAAGGCCGAGCTGGTGTGGACCGCCCTGAAGAACGACCGGCCGATCCCGAAGTCCGCCACCGAGGGCACGGCCACCGGCGAGGCCGAGGGCGTGGTCAGGCCCTGACCGGCCGCCGCCCCGCGTCGGCGGGCGGCCCGCCGCACGGCGGCCGGGAGCCCGCCGCGGCGCGCACGGAATAGATCACGGCAACCCCCGGTTTTGGGTGATGGCGCCAGTCCTGGCAGACTGGTACGTCGGCTCCGGTTCACGCCTCCGCATCCCGCGGCTGCGACCCGGCGCCCTCCCGGAACTAGGAGACACCTTGAAGCGCGACATCCACCCCGAGTACGTCGAGACGCAGGTCAGCTGCACCTGTGGCGCGTCGTTCATCACCCGTAGCACGATCCAGAGCGGCACCGTCCGCGCCGAGGTCTGCTCCGAGTGCCACCCGTTCTACACGGGTAAGCAGAAGATCCTCGACACCGGTGGCCGTGTGGCCCGCTTCGAGGCCCGCTTCGGCAAGGCTGCCGGCTCCAAGAAGTAGCGAGCCCCATTTCGCCGGTCCACGGCCGTGTCCCCACCAGGGGCATGCCGGGACCGGCGTTTTTGGTCGCCCGCCTTCCCTTTTCCGTACGCATCTCAGGAGCCCAAGATGTTCGAGGCCGTCGAGGAACTCGTCGGTGAGCACGCCGACCTGGAGACGAAGCTCGCCGATCCGTCGGTCCACGCCGACCAGGCCAACGCGCGCAAGCTGAACAAGCGCTACGCCGAGCTCACCCCGATCGTCGCCACGTACCGCTCCTGGACGCAGGCCGGTGACGACATCGAGACGGCCCGGGAACTGGGCGCCGACGACCCGGAGTTCGCCGCCGAGGTCAAGGAGCTGGAGAAGCAGCGCGAGGAGCTGACCGAGAAGCTGCGGCTGCTGCTCGTCCCGCGCGACCCCAGCGACGACAAGGACGTGATCCTGGAGATCAAGGCGGGCGCGGGCGGCGACGAGTCCGCGCTGTTCGCCGGCGACCTGCTGCGCATGTACCTGCGCTACGCCGAGCGGGTCGGCTGGAAGACCGAGATCATCGACGCCACCGAGTCCGAGCTGGGCGGCTACAAGGACGTCCAGGTCGCGGTGAAGGCCCGCGGGCAGATCGAGCCCGGCCAGGGCGTCTGGGCCCGGCTGAAGTACGAGGGCGGTGTGCACCGCGTGCAGCGGGTACCCGCGACCGAGTCGCAGGGCCGGATCCACACCTCCGCGGCCGGTGTGCTGGTCACGCCCGAGGCGGAGGAGGTCGACGTCGAGATCAACCCGAACGATCTGCGCATCGACGTCTACCGGTCCTCCGGACCCGGCGGCCAGTCCGTCAACACGACCGACTCCGCCGTGCGCATCACGCACATTCCGACCGGAGTCGTCGCCTCCTGCCAGAACGAGAAGAGCCAGTTGCAGAACAAGGAGCAGGCACTGCGTATCCTGCGCTCCAGGCTGCTCGCCATGGCGCAGGAGGAAGCGGAGAGGGAGGCCGCCGACGCCCGCCGCAGCCAGGTCCGCACCGTCGACCGCTCCGAGAAGATCCGTACCTACAACTTCCCGGAGAACCGCCTCTCGGACCACCGGGTCGGCTTCAAGGCGTACAACCTGGACCAGGTCCTGGACGGCGAGCTCGACGCGGTGATCCAGGCCTGTGTCGACGCGGACTCGGCCGCCAAGCTCGCGGCGGCGTAAGGCATTTACGAGTACCAACGGAGGACGAGCGTGCAGCAAGAATTTGGGGGGCGACCCCCAAGCCCCCGCAGTGTGCTGCTCGCGGAGGTGGCGCAGGCCACCCAGCGGCTGGCCGACGCCGGCGTGCCCTCACCGCGCAACGACGCGGAGGAGCTCGCCGCGTTCGTGCACGGCGTGAAGCGGGGCGCGTTGCACTCCGTGCGGGACTCCGACTTCGACGCCCGCTACTGGGAGGTCATCGCGCGCCGTGAGCAGCGCGAGCCGCTCCAGCACATCACCGGCCGCGCCTTCTTCCGGTACCTGGAACTCCAGGTGGGGCCGGGGGTCTTCGTGCCGCGCCCCGAGACGGAGTCGGTGGTCGGATGGGCCATAGACGCCGTGCGCGCCATGGATGTCGTGGAGCCGCTGATCGTGGACCTGTGCACCGGCTCCGGTGCCATCGCGCTCGCGCTCGCCCAGGAGGTGCCGCGCTCGCGGGTGCACGCGGTGGAGCTGTCCGAGGAAGCGCTGCGCTGGACCCGCAAGAACGTCGAGGGAAGCCGGGTCGACCTGCGGCAGGGTGACGCGCGGACGGCCTTCCCGGACCTCGACGGCCAGGTCGACCTGGTCATCTCCAACCCGCCGTACATCCCGCTCACCGAGTGGGAGTACGTCGCTCCCGAAGCGCGGGACTACGACCCGGAACTGGCCCTGTTCTCCGGCGAGGACGGCCTCGACCTGATCCGCGGCCTGGAGCGCACCGCGCACCGGCTGCTGCGCCCGGGCGGTGTGGTCGTCATCGAGCACGCCGACACCCAGGGCGGCCAGGTGCCGTGGATCTTCACCGAGGCACGGGGCTGGGCCGACGCCGCCGACCACCCCGACCTCAACAACCGGCCGCGCTTCGCCACCGCCCGCAGGGCGCTGCCGTGAGCCGCCCGAACCCCACCCCCCGGCAGTACGTGTACTTCGTGTACGAGGAGGCCCGCTGAAATGGCACGGCGATACGACACCAACGACGCGACCGACCGTGTCACCGGTCTGCGCGAAGCCGCGTCCGCCGTTCGCCGTGGCGAGCTGGTGGTCCTCCCCACCGACACGGTGTACGGCATCGGCGCCGACGCGTTCTCCTCGGAGGCCGTCTCCGATCTGCTGGACGCCAAGGGCCGGGGGCGCAACATGCCCACGCCCGTCCTCATCGGCTCCCCGAACACCCTGCACGGCCTGGTCACCGACTTCTCCGAGCTGGCCTGGGAGCTCGTCGACGCGTTCTGGCCGGGCGCGCTGACGCTGGTCGCCAAGCACCAGCCGTCACTCCAGTGGGACCTGGGCGACACCCGGGGCACGGTCGCCGTGCGCATGCCGCTGCACCCCGTCGCGATCGAGCTGCTCACGGAGGTCGGCCCGATGGCCGTCTCCTCCGCCAACCTCACCGGCCACCCGGCGCCGGAGGACTGCGACGCCGCCCAGCAGATGCTCGGCGACTCCGTCTCCGTCTACCTCGACGGCGGCCCGACCCCCGGCATCGTGCCGTCCTCCATCGTCGACGTCAGCGGCTCGGTGCCCGTCCTGCTGCGCGAGGGTGCCCTCTCGCCGGACGATCTGCGCAAGGTCGTACCCGACCTTGAGGTGGCCAATTGACAGCCCCTGACGCGGGGCGTGGCATAGGCAACGGGGAGAGCGCGGCGGAGATCACGACGACCTTCGTGGGGCTTCCGCGCGACAGCTTCCGCATCCTCCACGTCAGCACCGGAAACGTCTGCCGCTCGCCCATCACCGAGCGGCTGACCCGGCATTTCGTGGCGGAACGGCTCGGCGTCCTGGGCGGCGGGCTGATCGTGGAGAGCGCGGGCACCTGGGGCCACGAGGGCGCGCCCATGGAGGCCAACGCCGAGACGGTGCTGGCCGAGTTCGGCGCGGACGCGTCCGGGTTCACCGGCCGGGAGCTGCTCGACGAGCACGTGATCCGTGCCGACCTCGTCCTGACGGCCACCCGGGACCACCGCGCCCAGGTCATCTCCATGGGCCATTCGGCGGGTCTGCGGACGTTCACGCTGAAGGAGTTCACCCGACTGGTGCGGGCGATAGACCCCGCCACGCTGCCTCCGCTGGAGGAGGGGCTGGTGGCGCGGGCCCGCGCGCTGGTGCGGGCCGCGGCGGCGCTGCGGGGCTGGCTGCTGGCCCCCACGGCCGAGGCGGACGAGGTCTACGACCCGTACGGTGCGCCGCTGCCGTTCTTCCGGTCCGTCGGGGACGAGATACACCAGGCGCTGGACCCGGTGGTCACGGCGCTGACCGGAGTACCCGCACGGACCTGAGAACCGCGCGTCCCACCGGTGCCGGGCCTACATTGGACGTACGTCACCGTCGACGCCCGGAGCCCACCATGCCGGTCACCCCTGCCCTTGAGGCCGATGCCGCCGACGTCCTGCGGCGGCAGGACCCCGAGCTCGCCGAGATCCTGCTCGGGGAGCTGAACCGGCAGTCCACGACGCTGCAGCTGATCGCCGCGGAGAACTTCACCTCGCCGGCCGTGCTGGCCGCGCTCGGCTCGCCGCTGGCCAACAAGTACGCGGAGGGGTATCCGGGGGCCCGCTACCACGGCGGTTGCGAGATCGTCGACCTCGCGGAGCGGGCCGCCGTGCAGCGGGCCAAGGCGCTGTTCGGGGCCGAGCACGCCAACGTCCAGTCGCACTCGGGCAGTTCGGCCGTGCTGGCCGCGTATGCCGCGCTGCTGCGCCCCGGTGACACCGTCCTCGCCCTCGGCCTGCCGTACGGCGGGCACCTCACCCACGGGTCCCCGGCCAACTTCTCGGGCCGCTGGTTCGACTTCGTGGGGTACGGGGTCGACGCGGAGACGGGGCTCATCGACCACGACCAGGTCCGCGCCCTCGCCCGCGCGCACCGCCCCAAGGCGATCGTGTGCGGCTCGATCGCCCAGCCCCGGCACATCGACTACGCCTTCTTCCGCGAGGTCGCCGACGAGGTGGGCGCCTACCTGATCGCGGACGCGGCCCATCCCATCGGGCTCGTCGCCGGGGGAGCGGCGCCGAACCCGGTGCCGTACGCGGACGTCGTGTGCGCCACCACGCACAAGGTGCTGCGCGGGCCGCGCGGCGGGATGCTGCTGTGCGGCGGGGAGCTCGCCGAACGGGTCGACCGGGCGGTGTTCCCCTTCACGCAGGGCGGCGCGCAGATGCACACGATCGCCGCCAAGGCGGTCGCCTTCGGGGAGGCGGCGACACCGGCCTTCGCGGCGTACGCCCACCAGGTGGTCGCCAACGCCCGCCGGCTGGCCGCCGGACTGGCCGAGGAGGGGCTGGTGGTCACCACCGGCGGCACGGACACCCACCTCATCACCGCCGACCCGGGCCCGCTGGGTGTCGACGGGCGGGCCGCCCGGGGCCGGCTGGCCGCGGCCGGCATGATCCTCGACTGCTGCGCCCTGCCGCACGACGAGGTCCGCGGCCTGCGCCTGGGCACCGCGGCGGTGACCACGCAGGGGATGGGGGAGCGGGAGATGGACCGTGTCGCGGCCCTGCTGGGCGGCGTCCTGCGCGCCGAGACGGACCCGCAGCGGGCCCGCGCGGAGGTGCGGGAGCTGACCGGCGGATTTCCGCCGTATCCGCAGTGAACAGCGTCGGAAGAACGCCGGCCGCAGGGCGAGGGTGAGTCCGGCGGGGGTCCGGTGCTCTGGCATCGGGTCGTCCGAAGACCGCCGTCGACGAGAACGCCGAGACGCTCGCCACATATGAGAAGCGGAGCGAGAAGCGTCCGCGCTGCGCCGGCTGACGCGGTCCGGCCCGGGCGACAGGCGTGCGTCCGCGCGACACCGCGGCACAGGAGCGCGCCGCGCGGCACGGGGTACCCAGCGCACTGTGCAACCATCGTCGCTACCCGGAAGTCCCCATCCATATGCCTCCCTCGCTAGGGTGTGAGGCTGAGATGGCCAGCGAGACCTGTGGGGAAGCCCGTGCGTGAATACCTGCTGACGCTCTGCATCACGGCCGCGGTGACGTATCTGCTGACCGGGCCGGTGCGTAAGTTCGCGATCATGGCCGGAGCGATGCCGCAGATCCGGGCGCGTGACGTGCACCGCGAGCCCACCCCGCGGCTCGGCGGGATCGCGATGTTCTTCGGCCTGTGCGCGGGCCTGCTGGTCGCCAACCACCTCACCAACCTCAGCCAGGTCTTCGAGAACTCCAACGAACCGCGGGCCCTGCTGTCCGGGGCCGCGCTGATCTGGCTGATCGGCGTGCTGGACGACAAGTTCGAGATCGACGCCCTGATCAAGCTGGGCGGTCAGATGATCGCCGCCGGCGTCATGGTCGTGCAGGGCCTGACCATCCTGTGGCTGCCCGTGCCGGGTGTCGGCACGGTCGCGCTGACCCAGTGGCAGGGCACCCTGCTCACCGTCGCGCTCGTGGTCATCACCATCAACGCGGTGAACTTCGTCGACGGCCTGGACGGTCTGGCGGCGGGCATGGTGTGCATCGCGGCGTGCGCGTTCTTCCTGTACGCCTACCGCATCTGGTACGGCTACAACATCGAGGCGGCCGCCCCCGCCACCCTCTTCGCCGTGATCCTGATGGGCATGTGCCTGGGCTTCCTGCCGCACAACATGCACCCGGCGCGGATCTTCATGGGCGACTCCGGATCGATGCTGATCGGCCTGGTGCTCGCGGCGGGCGCGATCTCGGTCACGGGGCAGGTCGACCCCGACGTGATGAAGCTGTTCTCCGGCTCCGAGCGCAACGCCGTGCACCAGATGGTGCCCGTCTACATCCCGCTGGTCATGCCGCTGACGATCATCGCGATCCCGGCCGCGGACCTGGTGCTGGCGATCGTGCGGCGCACCTGGCGCGGTCAGTCGCCGTTCGCGGCGGACCGCGGGCACCTGCACCACCGGCTCCTGGAGATCGGCCACTCGCACAGCCGCTCGGTGCTGATCATGTACTTCTGGTCCGCGCTCATCGCCTTCGGGGCGCTGGCCTACTCGGTGAACTCGGCGTCGATGTGGATCGTGCTGGGCATCGTGTTCCTCAGCGCGATCGGGCTGGCCCTGCTCCTGCTGCCGCGCTTCACGCCGCGCGCCCCGAAGTGGGCCGAGCACTTCGTGCCGCCCCGCTACCGCCGCCGCAAGGCGCTCGCCGAGCCCGCCGTGAACACTCCGGAGCAGGGCGAGACGGCCGAGGCGCCGGCCGACGAGGAGGACCGCACTCCCGTCGCCGCGGGAGTGGCCGGCGTCAACGGCGCAACAGCCGTCGGCCCCCGCTCGCGCTTCTCAAGGTAAGAATCTGACTAAAGCATTGCCAAGACGTGGGGGAAGGAACCGGCCCAATAGCAGACAACTCGGCCTGGTTTCTGCACAGACGCGCGCCATCACTCTCATGTGTGACAGCAGGCACACCTCCAGGTAAAGACCTCATCAAATAGTTTGTGATACCGTTCACGAGAACCCCCGGACAGAGCCGTAAGGACCGCAGTGCGACGGTCCACCGGCCCAGAGGTTCTCTCTCACCCGGGACTACGCTCGTCCATGACGACACCTGCCCCCCTTTGAAAGCGGAGTTGCCGCCATGCCGTCCAACGACGTCCGGATTCTGGCCCAGGCCGCTGTGCCCACAGCTGCTGTCGGCGCTGCAGCCGCCGTCGTCAGTGCGGTGGTTGCCGGTGGCGAAGGGGCGATCGGGGCGGTCGTCGCGACCCTGGTGGTGATCCTCTTCATGGGGATCGGCCTGTACGTGCTGCAACGCACCGCCAAGTCGCTTCCGCATCTCTTCCAGGCCATGGGCCTGATGCTCTACGCGGCGCAGATCCTGCTGCTGTTCGTCTTCGTCGCGGCCTTCAAGAACACGACGCTGTTCAATCCCCGGGCGTTCGCGCTCACGCTGGTCGTCGGCACCCTGACCTGGATCGCCGCGCAGACGCGTGCCCACATGAAGTCCAAAATCCTCTACGTCGAGCCCGACTCGGAAGCCTCGCCCAAGGGCGACAGGTCCGAAAAGTCGGGGCGCTCGTCGTGAGAGGTAGGGCCGGGATAAAGGTGCATGAGAGACCCTGCTATCGTCCGGTGCCAACTGCGGCATCGCGGGCGCGGGCATCCGAGCTGACGCCTGCTCGAACGCGAGGCGTGATGCCCCACAGCCGCCCCCACATCCGTAACACCAGTCCCGTGCCGAACCGCGGCTGCGCGCCGCGCCGACACAACGAGGTTGCCGTACCTATGCGCCACGACGAAGGAGCCCGCGGTGAGTGCTGACCCGACGCAGGTGCTCGCTTTCGAGACCGACTGCCACCTGTTCGACGGTTGTGGCTTCCCGGCTCCGGGCCTGCACTCGTTCCTCTTCGAGCCGCTGTGGGGCAACGCCGACGGCAACGGCCTCTACTTCAACAAGCCGATGCTGCTGGCCCTGCTGGGCTCCATCATCGTGGTGGTCTTCTTCTGGGCGGCGTTCGCCAAGCCCAAGGTGATCCCGGGCAAGCTGCAGATGGTCGCCGAGGCCGGCTACGACTTCGTCCGCCGCGGCATCGTCTACGAGACGATCGGCAAGAAGGAAGGCGAGAAGTACGTTCCGCTCGCCGTCGCCCTCTTCTTCTTCATCTGGATGATGAACCTCTGGTCGATCATCCCGGTGGCCCAGTTCCCGGTGACCTCGATCATCGCCTACCCCGCCATCCTGGCCCTGATCGTCTACATCACCTGGGTCTCCCTGACGTTCAAGCGGCACGGCTTCGTCGGCGCCTTCAAGAACTTCACGGGCTACGACAAGTCGCTCGGCCCGGTGCTCCCGCTGGCCATGACCATCGAGTTCTTCTCGAACCTGCTGGTCCGCCCGTTCACGCACGCGGTCCGACTCTTCGCGAACATGTTCGCCGGTCACACCCTGCTGCTGCTGTTCACCATCGCCACCTGGTACATGCTGAACGGCATCGGCATCGCGTACTCGGCCGTCTCGTTCACGATGGTCATCGTCATGACCGCGTTCGAGCTCTTCATCCAGGCCGTCCAGGCGTATGTGTTCGTCCTGCTGACCTGCACCTTCATCCAGGGCGCGCTCGCCGAGCACCACTGAGCACCCCGCTTTCGAACCCCACACTCGTCCGGTGGCCAACCCCCACCGGTCCGTAAAGAGAAGGAAGAACTGGCATGTCCAACCTTGCTGCTGTCACCGGTGACCTCGGTTCCGTCGGTTACGGTCTCGCGGCCATCGGCCCGGGCGTCGGCGTTGGCATCATCTTCGGTAACGGCACCCAGGCCCTCGCCCGCCAGCCCGAGGCGGCCGGCCTGATCCGCGCCAACCAGATCCTGGGCTTCGCCTTCTGTGAGGCGCTCGCCCTGATCGGTCTCGTCATGCCGTTCGTCTACTAAGACGAGCCCGACGACCGTCCCATTTGACGAAAGGCACTGATGTGACTACCGCCCTGGTTTTCCTGGCGGCTGAGGGTGAGAAGGAGAACCCCCTCATTCCGCCGTGGCCGGAAGTTGTCATCGGCCTCATCGCTTTCGTCATCGTCTTCGGCTTCCTCGCCAAGAAGCTCCTCCCGAACATCAACAAGGTTCTGGAAGAGCGTCGCGAGGCCATCGAGGGCGGTATCGAGAAGGCCGAGGCCGCGCAGACCGAGGCCCAGAGCGTCCTTGAGCAGTACAAGGCCCAGCTCGCCGAGGCCCGGCACGAGGCCGCGCGCCTGCGCCAGGAGGCGCAGGAGCAGGGTGCCGCGCTCATCACCGAGATGCGCGCGGAGGGACAGCGGCAGCGTGAGGAGATCATCGCTGCCGGCCACTCCCAGATCGAGGCGGACCGCAAGGCCGCTTCGGCAGCGCTGCGCCAGGACGTCGGCAAGATCGCCACGGAGCTGGCCGGCAAGCTGGTCGGTGAGTCCCTGGAGGACCACGCCCGGCAGAGCCGCGTGATCGACCGCTTCCTTGACGAGCTCGAGGAGAAGGCCGAGGCCGCGCGATGAACGGAGCGAGCCGCGAGGCCCTGGCAGCCGCACGCGAGCGTATCGACGCGCTGACGGACGCCACGTCCGTGGACGCGGCGCGGCTCGCCGACGAGCTGGCCGCCGTCACCGCGCTGCTCGACCGCGAGGTGTCGCTGCGTCGGGTCCTGACCGACCCGGCGCAGGCCGGTGAGGCCAAGGCCGAGCTGGCCCAGCGCCTGCTCGGCGGGCAGGTCGGCGGCCAGACCCTCGACCTGGTGTCCGGCATGGTGCGCTCCCGCTGGTCGCAGTCCCGCGACCTGGTGGACGCGATGGAGGAGCTGGCGGACGTCGCCGACCTCACCGCGGCCCAGACGTCGGGCACGCTCGACGACGTGGAGGACGAGCTGTTCCGGTTCGGCCGGATCATCTCCTCCAACACGGAGCTGCGCGCCGCGCTCACCGACCGCAAGGCCGAGCGCTCGGCCAAGGTCGAGCTGCTGCACCGGCTGCTCGGCGGCCGGGCGAAGCCGACCACCGAGCGTCTGGTGACGCGCCTTGTGACCGCGCCGCGGGGACGTAGCCTGGAAGCGGGACTGGAGTCCCTGTCCAAGCTGGCCGCCGAACGCCGGGACCGCCTGGTCGCCGTCGTCACCTCGGCGGTACCGCTGAGCGACACGCAGAAGCAGCGCCTGGGCGCTTCCCTGGCGAAGCTCTACGGCCGCCACATGCACCTCAACATCGACGTGGACCCCGAGGTCCTCGGCGGGATCCGGGTGCAGGTCGGCGACGAGGTCATCAACGGTTCCATCGCGGACCGCATCGAGGACGCCGCCCGCCGCCTGGCGAGCTAGCAGCAACTCAATACGCACCACGTACGTAACGGCCCAGTTGGGCCGTGCAGAGGATTCACCTCGTCCAGGGGGGAGTCCCCATCCCCCCAAAGTGAAACTTCGGGCCCAACAAGGAGAGCAGGGAACCCAGATGGCGGAGCTCACGATCCGGCCGGAGGAGATCCGGGACGCGCTGGAGAACTTCGTCCAGTCGTACAAGCCGGACGCGGCCTCGCGCGAGGAGGTCGGTACGGTCACCCTTGCCGGCGACGGCATCGCGAAGGTCGAGGGTCTGCCCTCGGCCATGGCCAACGAACTGCTGAAGTTCGAGGACGGCACCCTCGGCCTCGCCCTCAACCTCGAGGAGCGCGAGATCGGTGCCATCGTCCTCGGTGAGTTCAGCGGCATCGAGGAGGGTCAGCCGGTGCAGCGCACCGGTGAGGTGCTCTCCGTGGCCGTCGGCGAGGGCTACCTCGGCCGCGTCGTCGACCCGCTCGGCAACCCGATCGACGGACTCGGCGAGGTCGAGACCTCGGGCCGCCGCGCCCTTGAACTGCAGGCCCCCACGGTCATGCAGCGCAAGTCGGTGCACGAGCCCATGGAGACCGGCTACAAGGCCGTCGACGCGATGACCCCGGTCGGCCGTGGTCAGCGTCAGCTGATCATCGGTGACCGCCAGACCGGCAAGACCGCCCTGGCCGTCGACACGATCATCAACCAGCGCGACAACTGGCGCTCGGGCGACCCGAAGAAGCAGGTCCGCTGCATCTACGTCGCCATCGGCCAGAAGGGCTCGACGATCGCGTCGGTCCGCCGCGCGCTGGAGGAGAACGGCGCGCTGGAGTACACGACCATCGTCGCCGCCCCGGCCTCCGACCCGGCCGGCTTCAAGTACCTCGCCCCGTACACCGGCTCGGCCATCGGCCAGCAGTGGATGTACGAGGGCAAGCACGTCCTGATCATCTTCGACGACCTGTCGAAGCAGGCCGACGCCTACCGCGCCGTGTCGCTGCTGCTGCGCCGCCCGCCGGGCCGTGAGGCCTACCCGGGTGACGTCTTCTACCTGCACTCCCGGCTGCTGGAGCGCTGCGCGAAGCTCTCCGACGACATGGGCGCCGGCTCGATGACCGGTCTGCCGATCGTCGAGACCAAGGCCAACGACGTCTCGGCGTTCATCCC
Organism: Streptomyces cadmiisoli; assembly: GCF_003261055.1. Lineage (NCBI taxonomy): Bacteria > Bacillati > Actinomycetota > Actinomycetes > Kitasatosporales > Streptomycetaceae > Streptomyces > Streptomyces cadmiisoli. The sequence goes on along the minus strand of NZ_CP030073.1, from coordinate 3,190,496 downwards.
GACCAACGTCATCTCCATCACCGACGGCCAGTGCTTCCTGGAGTCGGACCTGTTCAACGCCGGTCAGCGCCCCGCGCTGAACGTCGGTATCTCCGTCTCCCGAGTCGGTGGTTCCGCGCAGCACAAGGCGATGAAGCAGGTTTCCGGCCGTCTGCGCGTCGACCTCGCCCAGTTCCGTGAGCTGGAGGCGTTCGCCGCCTTCGGTTCCGACCTGGACGCCGCGTCGAAGGCGCAGCTGGAGCGCGGTCAGCGCATGGTCGAGCTGCTGAAGCAGGCCCAGTACCAGCCGATGTCGACCGAGGACCAGGTCGTCTCGGTGTGGGCGGGCACCACCGGCAAGATGGACGAGGTGCCGGTCGCCGACATCCGCCGCTTCGAGAAGGAGCTGCTGGAGTACCTGCACCGCAAGGAGCAGGGCCTCATGACCTCCATCAAGGAGGGCGGCAAGATGTCGGACGACACGCTCCAGTCCGTCGGCGAGGCCATCGCGGACTTCAAGAAGCAGTTCGAGACCTCCGACGGCAAGCTGCTCGGCGAGGACGTCCCGGCCGCTGCGGGCAAGTGACGACGGAAGGGACCTGACTCATGGGAGCCCAGCTCCGGGTCTACAAGCGTCGCATCAAAACCGTCACCGCGACCAAGAAGATCACGAAGGCGATGGAGATGATCGCCGCCTCGCGCGTCGTCAAGGCGCAGCGCAAGGTGGCGGCCTCCACGCCGTACGCGCAGGAACTGACCCGCGCGGTGACCGCGGTCGGTACGGGCTCGAACACGAAGCACGCGCTGACCACGCAGGCCGAGACGGTCACGCGGTCCGCGGTGCTGCTCCTGACGAGCGACCGCGGGCTGGCCGGCGCGTTCAACTCCAACGCCATCAAGGCGGCGGAGCAGCTGACCGCGCGCCTCGAGCGTGAGGGCAAGGAGGTCGACGCCTACATCGTCGGCCGCCGTGGTGTGGCCCACTACCACTTCCGTGAGCGCAAGATCGCGGAGTCGTGGACGGGCTTCACCGACGAGCCGACGTACGCGGACGCCAAGAAGGTCGCGGCCCCGCTGATCGAGGCCATCGAGAAGGACACGGCCGACGGCGGCGTGGACGAACTCCACATCGTCTTCACCGAGTTCGTGTCGATGATGACGCAGTCGGCGCTCGGCGACCGGCTGCTGCCGCTCAGCCTCGAAGAGGTCGCGAAGGAAGCAGCCCCCAAGGGCGAGATCCTTCCGCTGTTCGACTTCGAGCCCTCGGCGGAGGACGTCCTCGACGCCCTGCTGCCGCGCTACGTGGAGAGCCGTATCTACAACGCGCTGCTCCAGTCGGCCGCTTCGAAGCACGCCGCCACGCGGCGCGCGATGAAGTCGGCGACCGACAACGCGGGTGAGCTCATCGAGACGCTCTCCCGTCTTGCCAACGCGGCCCGCCAGGCCGAAATCACCCAGGAAATCAGCGAGATCGTCGGTGGCGCGAGCGCTCTCGCCGACGCGACCGCGGGGAGTGACCGCTAATGACCACCACTGTTGAGACCGCGACGGCTACGGGCCGCGTCGCCCGGGTCATCGGCCCGGTCGTCGACGTGGAGTTCCCCGTCGACGCGATGCCGGACATCTACAACGCGCTGCACGTCGAGGTCGCCGACCCGGCGAACCAGGGCGAGAAGAAGACGCTGACCCTGGAGGTCGCCCAGCACCTGGGTGACGGCCTGGTCCGCACCATCTCCATGCAGCCCACCGACGGTCTGGTCCGCCAGGCCCCGGTGACCGACACGGGCAGCTCCATCTCCGTGCCGGTCGGCGACTTCACCAAGGGCAAGGTGTTCAACACCCTCGGTGAGGTGCTCAACGTCGACGAGTCGTACGACGGCGAGCGCTGGCCGATCCACCGCAAGGCCCCGAACTTCGACGAGCTCGAGTCGAAGACCGAGATGTTCGAGACCGGCGTCAAGGTCATCGACCTTCTCACCCCGTACGTCAAGGGTGGAAAGATCGGTCTGTTCGGTGGTGCCGGCGTCGGCAAGACGGTGCTCATCCAGGAGATGATCTACCGCGTCGCCAACAACCACGACGGTGTGTCGGTGTTCGCCGGTGTCGGTGAGCGCACTCGTGAGGGCAACGACCTCATCGAGGAGATGTCGGAGTCCGGCGTCATCGACAAGACCGCGCTGGTCTTCGGCCAGATGGACGAGCCCCCGGGCACCCGTCTGCGCGTGGCCCTCGCCGGTCTGACCATGGCGGAGTACTTCCGCGATGTGCAGAAGCAGGACGTGCTGTTCTTCATCGACAACATCTTCCGCTTCACCCAGGCCGGTTCCGAGGTGTCGACCCTGCTCGGCCGTATGCCCTCCGCGGTGGGCTACCAGCCGAACCTGGCCGACGAGATGGGTCTCCTCCAGGAGCGCATCACCTCGACCCGTGGTCACTCGATCACCTCGATGCAGGCGATCTACGTCCCCGCGGACGACCTGACCGACCCGGCCCCGGCCACCACGTTCGCCCACCTCGACGCGACGACGGTTCTGTCCCGTCCGATCTCCGAGAAGGGCATCTACCCGGCCGTGGACCCGCTGGACTCCACGTCCCGCATCCTGGACCCGCGCTACATCGCGCAGGACCACTACGACGCCGCCATGCGCGTCAAGACGATCCTGCAGAAGTACAAGGACCTCCAGGACATCATCGCGATCCTCGGTATCGACGAGCTGGGCGAGGAGGACAAGCTCGTTGTCCACCGTGCCCGTCGCGTGGAGCGCTTCCTGTCCCAGAACACCCACGTCGCCAAGCAGTTCACCGGCGTCGACGGTTCGGACGTGCCGCTGGAGGAGTCGATCGCCGCGTTCAACGCGATCTGCGACGGCGAGTACGACCACTTCCCGGAGCAGGCGTTCTTCATGTGCGGTGGTATCGAGGACCTGAAGAAGAACGCGAAGGAGCTGGGCGTCTCCTGAGCCGGAACCTGGGACGGGCCCGACCGGCTCGTCCCAGGACCCGCTCTCGGCTGAGAGGGGTGGAGCAGCGTCCCGCGGGCTTGCTCCGCGGGGTGCGGTCCGCCCCTCTCACCACGCCTACTAGAATTGACCCACACCCGGCACTACCGCCGGGTGGTGATCCGAGGAGCCAACCTTGGCTGCTGAGCTGCACGTCGCGCTGGTCGCCGCCGACCGCCAGGTCTGGTCCGGCGAGGCCACCCTGGTCGTCGCGCGCACCACGTCCGGCGACATCGGCGTCATGCCCGGTCACCAGCCGTTGCTCGGTGTGCTGGAGTCGGGCCCGGTGACCATCCGTACGCGTGATGGTGGGACGGTCGTCGCCGCGGTGCACGGCGGTTTCATCTCGTTCGCGGACAACAAGCTGTCGCTGCTGGCCGAGATCGCCGAGCTGTCGGACGAGATCGATGTCCAGCGTGCGGAGCGGGCGCTCGAACGCGCGCAGTCGGCGGACGACGCGTCCGCCGGGCGTCGCGCGGAGGTCCGACTGCGCGCTGCGACGGCGCGCTGACGATGGGGGCGCCTCCCAGGCCGGTGCGGCACTGGGGGAGCGTCCGGTGATGATGTCACTCAGCCGCGGCTGGAACCGGAGCAATCCGGATCCGGTCGCGGCTGAGCCAGATGTGGGTGTTTTTTCCGTTCCGTTACCTAGGAGACGAGGAGGTCGGTGTCGATGGTCCTCGCTCTGACTGTGTGCGGAATCGTCGTTGCCCTCGTGGTGGTCGGTCTGTTCGTCTTCGGTCTGCGGCGCAGGCTGATCCAGCGCTCGGGCGGCACCTTCGACTGCTCGCTGCGCTGGGACGTCGCGGAGAACCCCGACACGGGCGGCAAGGGCTGGGCGTACGGTGTGGCCCGCTACAACGGGGACCGGGTCGAGTGGTTCCGCGTCTTCTCCTACGCCCCTCGGCCGCGCCGCGTGCTGGAGCGCTCGGCCATCGAGGTGGCCGGCCGCCGGCTCCCGGAGGGCGAGGAGGAGATGGCGCTGCTCTCCGACTCGGTGATCCTGGCCTGTCTGCACCGGGGCACGCGGCTGGAGCTCGCGATGAGCGAGGACGCGCTGACCGGTTTCCTCGCGTGGCTCGAAGCGGCCCCGCCAGGACAACGGGTGAATGTGGCGTAGCCACATCCACCCGTCGGGGTGACGCTCCCGCGGACGATGTCCGGGGGAGCGTCAGTGCCGTGTGCCGCCCGTCAGTCCTTGAACGTGCTTACGACAGGCCGTTGCGGATGGCGGTCACCAGCTCGCCGTTGCCGGTGTCGCCGCTGAACTCCCAGAAGAACGCGCCGCCCAGGCCCTGGTTCTTGGCCCAGCTCATCTTTCCGGCGATGGTCGACGGGGTGTCGTAGGACCACCAGTTGCTGCCGCAGTGCGCGTACGCCGTACCGGCGACGGTGCCGTTGGCCGGGCAGGAGTTCTTCAGGACCTTGTAGTCCTCGATGCCGGCCTCGTAGGTGCCGGGGGCGGCGCCGGTGGCCGAGCCGCCGGGGGCGGACTGGGTGACGCCGGTCCAGCCGCGGCCGTAGAAGCCGATGCCGAGCAGCAGCTTGGCGGACGGGACTCCCTTGGCCTTGAGCTTGGCGATCGCGTCGGCCGAGTTGAAGCCGGCCGCCGGGATGCCGGGGTACGAGGTGAGCGGGGAGTGCGGAGCGGTGGGTCCGTCCGCGTCGAAGGCGCCGAAGTAGTCGTACGTCATCACGTTGTACCAGTCGAGGTACTGGGCGGCGCCGCCGTAGTCGGCCGCGTCGATCTTGCCGCCGGAGGAGCCGTCGGCGGTGATGGCCGCGGTGACGAGGTAGTTGGAGCCGAACTCGGTGCGCAGCGCGGACATCAGGTTCCTGAACGCCGCCGGGCCCGAGGTGTCACAGGTCAGACCGCAGGCGTTCGGGTACTCCCAGTCGATGTCGATGCCGTCGAAGACGTCGGCCCAGCGCGGGTCCTCCACGACGGCCTTGCAGGACCTGGCGAACGCGGCCGGGTTCTGTGCCGCCTGGCCGAAGCCGCCGGAGTAGGTCCAGCCGCCGAACGAGTACAGCACCTTGATGTGCGGGTACTTGGCCTTCAGCTGGCGCAGCTGGTTGAAGTTGCCGCGCAGGGGCTGGTCCCAGGTGTCCGCGGCGCCGCTGACGGACTGGTCGGCGGTGTAGGCCTTGTCGTAGGCGGCGTAGGTGTCGTCGACGGTGCACTGACCGTTCCTGACGTTGCCGAACGCGTAGTTGATGTGGGTGATCTTCGAGGCGGAGTTCGAGGTCACCAGGTTCTTCACGTGGTAGTTGCGGCCGTAGACGCCCCACTCGGTGAAGTAGCCGAGGTTGATCTTCTCGCCGGGGCCGGGGCCCGGGTCGGTGCCGCCGCCGGTGGTGCGGACCGCGCGGGCGCCGGAGACCGGGCCGGTCTGGTCGGCGGTGTCACGGGCCTGGACGGTGTACGAGTAGTCGGTGCCGGCGGTCAGGCCGGTGTCCGTGTACGTGGTGCCGGTGACGGTCGCGACCCTGGTTCCGCCGCGCAGGACGTCGTAGTTCTTGATGCCCTTGTCGTCGGTGGCCGCGCTCCAGGACAGCCTCACCGAGGTGTTGGTGATGTCCGAGGCGGAGGGGGTGCCCGGGGCGGAGGGCGGGTTGTCGCCGGGGACGGTGCCGCCGTCGCAGCTGCCGCCGTTCAGCTTGCAGTTCGAGGGGGCGCCGGAGCCGGCGCCGTTGAAGCCGAAGGAGACGGAGGCGCCGGGGGCGAGGGTGCCGTTCCAGGACTTGTTCTTGGCGGTCCAGTGGTTGCCGGAGGACGTGACGTCGGCGTCCCACGCGGAGGTGACGGACGTGCCGGAGGGGAAGTCCCACTCGACGGTCCAGGAGCTGAGGGTGGTGGTCCCGGTGTTCTTGACGGTCCACTTGCCCTCGAAGCCGGTGCCCCAGTCCTGGGTCTTGTTGTAGGTGGCGGTGGCCGAGGTGGCCGCCTGGGCGGGGGCGGCGAGGCCGACGAGACCGGCAAAGGGGAGCAACAGGGTCGCGAGCCCTGCGAGGGCTCTGTGTCTGAAGCGCATGCTGCGCCTCCTGTTCTGTTGTTCGCCGAGGGGCGCTTCGGCCGGTGCGGGACCGTGACCGGGCCGGGCCCGCGGGGGCCTGACGCGCTCACGCTCGTGTCACCGTCGAGACCCCTTGGGGGGTGGGTTGTCGGGGGCATGACTGAGCCATCAGGCCCACCGTGCCGCGAGAATAGAAAGGTCTGGACCACGGGTCAATAGGTCTGGACCACTGCTCTCGAAACTGCCCTAGAAGGCTGCTGAAAATCTTGTTGTGGGGCTGTCCGGCCGTAGGCCGGGCGGCCCTTTTCGCTATGCGGTGGCAGGGGCGAGGTGCCAGGTGGTGTTGGTGCGGGTGAGTCCGAGGGTGATCAGTCGGCGGAGGTTGAGAGCGGCGGCGCGGTGGTGGAGCCAGATGTTGTTGGCGATGACGCCTCGGTAGGGAACCCGGCGGTTGCCCTTGGCGACGAGCCAGGCGATGGCGCGTTCGACAGGTGGCCGCCATCGGCGGTATTCGTCCTGCCAGCCGACGTCGGTGGCGGCCTGTGACCGGGCGGCGGCCAGCAGCTCGTAGTGGGGGTGGACGTTGAGGGTGCGTCCGGTCTTGGAGGTGGTGCAGCGCTCTCGCAGGGGACAGCCGGTGCATGCGCGCTTGAACTGGGCGGTGCGGGCGCTGCCTGCCTTGATCTGGCCGAGGTTGGCGGTGTGTCCGGCCGGGCAGGTTGCGGTGCCGGCGGCCTGGTCGATACGGAAATCATCGATGGTGTAGCCACCGGGGACGGCCTGCCGCAGCGGTGGCGGCTTGATCACCAGGGTGTGGCCGTCGGCCTGCAGTTGTGCGCGCAGGTCCCCGGTGCCGTAGGCAGAGTCGCCGAGCACGGTTAACTCGCCGTCCTCCCCCTCCAGAAGTTCGCAGGCGACGGCGGCCTCGTGATTGTCGGGACCGTAGCCGCTGGTCAGGGCGACGGCCGTGAACAGGCCGGTCTCCGGCTCGAAAGACGCATGCCCTTTAAAGCCGTCCTGGTGACGGGTGCGGTTCTTGTGGATGTGCCGTGTGTCGGGGTCGACGGTGGACACCGCCCGGTCCGCCACCGTGCGCTTCGCGATACGCCAGCGGCCATCGCGCCCGTCGGAGTCCTCGGCGGGTTCCACGTCCTGGCCGGCGACCAGGGCCAGCAGGCCGACCGCGTTCGCCGCCTTCTCGCCCAGGTTCTGCTCGGGCAGGCGCCCGAGCAGGTTGAGGGCGTCGGTGACCAGCGCGTCGGCCAGCGCGGCGCGGGCCGACTCGTCGTCCCAGGCGATCCTCGGCTTGCCCGGGTCGGTGTAGTCGTGCGCCCGGCAGTGCCCCGCGGCCACCTCCTCCGCGCCGGGAACCTCGCGGATCACCCGGCGGATCGCGGAGATGATCTGGGTGACGGTGTCCTGGGTGGCCACCGCGTCATCGAGCACGGTGGAGTCCAGCGCCCGCCGCTGCCTGCCCTTGAGCACACCGGTCGCGGCCACGACCTCTTTGACCTTGGTGAAGATCCGCATCGGATCGGCCGAATGACGCAGCCGACGCCGGAAGTACGTCAGCAGCGACGGATCGAACGCCATGTCGTACAGCCCGAGCCCGCAAGCGGCCTTCCACCGCAGGTCACACCGCAGTTCCTGGACCGTCTCGAAATCCGACAGCCCCTGCAGGCTCTGCAACACCACCGTCGCGGCCAGCACCTGCGGCGGCAGACTCGGCCGCCCGTTGGACGAGGGATACATGTCCGCGAACATCGACGGCGGGAACAGCGCCTCGCGATGTTCGGCCAGGAACGCGAACACACTCCCGGCCGGGATCAACTCCCGGCAGGTCTCCCACACATCCGGCCCGACCAACTCCCCAGCCCATTCCCCCTGCATGCTCACAAGACTGGCCCCAACTCCACCGAGCCGGGGCCAGAACCCGAGATTTTCAGCAGCCTTCTAGATCCCCAACTCCTGTGCCAGCACCGCCGCTTGGACCCGGCTGCGCAGCTCCAGCTTCCCCAGCAACCGGCTGACGTGCGTCTTCACGGTGGCTTCCGCCATGTCGAGGCGGCTCGCGATCTCGGCGTTGGACAGGCCCTCGCCGAGACAGGACAGGACCTCGCGTTCCCGCCGGGTCAGGCTCTCCACGACCGCCGGGTCCGCCCTCGGCTCCCGCACCGGCTCGGCGGCGAACTCCGCGATGAGCCGGCGGGTCACGGCCGGGGCGATCAGGCCCTCGCCGCCCGCCACCGTCCGCACCGCCTCCAGCAGGCCCTTGGCGTCGGTGTCCTTCAGCAGGAATCCGGACGCGCCCGCCCGCAGCGCCCCGAAGACGTACGCGTCCAGGTCGAAGGTGGTCAGCACCAGGACGTCGGCCAGTCGCTCGCCGACCACCTGCCGTGTCGCCGACACCCCGTCCAGCCGCGGCATCTGAACGTCCATCAGCACCAGATCCGGTCGCAGTTCACGGGCGAGTGACACCGCCTGCTCACCGTCGGCGGCCTCGCCGACCACCTCGATGTCGGGCGCGCTGCGCAGGATCAGGACCAGTCCCGCCCGGACGGCGGACTGGTCCTCGGCGACGAGCACGCGGATCATTCGGTCTCTCCTTCGACGACGGGGAGGGTGGCCCGCACGACCCAGAGCCCGCCGTCCGGACCGGTCCGCGCGCCGGCCTCGAACGTGCCGCCGAGCAGCGCGGTCCGCTCCCGCATGCCGATCAGGCCGGCACCGGAACCGGGCACGCTCGGCTGCTCCCGGTCGCCGTACGCACTGCTCACCACGATGGACAGCGACCCGTCGAGCCGCCGCAGCACCACCGTGACCCGGCCCGGCCCCGCGTGCTTGAGGGCGTTGGTCAGGGACTCCTGGACGATCCGGTACGCCGCGAGCTCCACCGGCGCCGGCAGCCGGTCGCCGTGCGCGGCGTCGACGACGACCTCCAGGCCGTTGGCGCGGGCGGTGTCGGCGAGTGCGCCGAGACCGTCGAGGGTGGGGGCGGCGGCGGGCTCGGAGTCACCGCTGTCGTCCCGCAGGATGCCGATCAGCCGGCGCATCTCCGCCAGTCCCTCCACGCTGTTCTCACGGATGACGCCGAGGGCCTCCTTGGAGGTGCCGGGATCGTCCAGGGAGAGCGCGGCCGTGGAGTGGATGGCGATGGCCGACAGGTGATTGGCGACCATGTCGTGCAACTCCCGCGCCATGCGCGAGCGTTCGGCGACGACGGCCTGCGTGCGGTCCATCTCCGCCAGCAGCGCGGTCTGCTGGGCGCGCAGCCGGGCGGCCTCGGCGGCCTCGCGGTGATTGCGCACGATCAGCCCGGTGGACGCGGGCGCGAACGCGACGATGCCGACCGCCACCCCGATCAGCAGCGCCTCCGGCACCCGCCACACCGCGAACGGCACGATCGTCCCGGCCACCGCGAGCAGCCCGGTGATCCGGGGGATCCGGCGGGCCGAGGCGGGGGTGCCGTACAACACCGCCGCGTAGATCACGTCGGTGTACATCAGCACGGTGACCAGGTTGCCCTCGGTCACCGTGTCCAGGACCAGCGCGGCCGTGGCCGTCAGCAGCGCGGTGCGCGGGGCGGACCGGCGCAGCAGCTCGCAGCCGGCCGTCACGGCGAGCGGCAGCAGGACCGGCCAGTGCCCCGGCCACAGCACCAGCGGCTCGTCGGCGGGCCGGGTGCCCAGGCCGATGGCCCACAGCAGCACGCCGCCGAGCAGTCCGGCCAGCGCGACGTAGCCGTCGAAGCGGTGCGGGTGGGGGAGTCGCGGGGCCATGGCACCATCCAACACGGACGGCGCGGCCCGCGCCTGATGCCCGGGAACGGTCGGCGAGTACATCGAAGGATGCAGTCGCACTTCGTCAGCGACGACGACGATTCGGGCGGATCCCGACGGGAGCCTGGAAGGGTGACCGAGAGGAGTGAGCCGTGATCGTCACGCTGATCATCGTCTGCGAGGTCGGCTTCTGGGTGCTGCTGGCCGCCGGGCTGTTCTTCCGATACGTGCTGCGGATGCGCCGCACGGGACTGGGACTGCTCCTCGCCGAGCCGCTGCTGGAGGTCGTGCTGCTGGTCGCGACCGCGATCGACCTCGAGAACGGCGCCGACCCCAGCTGGAAGCACGGACTGGCCGCCGTCTACATCGGCTACACCGTGGGGCACGGCCACCGCACCGTGAAATGGCTCGACGGCCACGCCGCCCACCGGCTCGGCGGCGCCCCGCCGCCCGCGAAGCCGCCGCGGTACGGCATGGCCCGCGCCCGGCACGAGGCCCGGATCTGGCTCGGCACGGTGACCGGCGCCGCGGTCGCCAGTGTGCTGCTGCTGATCGCCATGTGGTACGTGGACGACCCGGGCCGGACCGGCTCCCTGGAGAGCTGGATCTTCATCGCCTGGCGCGCCGCCGGTATCCACGGACTGATCACGCTGTCGTACGCGATCTGGCCGAAGAAGGCCCCGGCGGGGCTGCCAGGGACCCCGCTGCCGCGCGAGCGGACCCCGCGCTGACGTGGGACGCGCCCCCGTCCCGTCGCCCGCTGGCCGACCGAGCACGGGAGCGACGGGGCCGGGGCGATCCGCGACACGTCCTCGCGCCCACTGCCGCGCGGGGGCGGCGCCGGCCGGGGAGCAGGGCCGCCTAGCGCTCCCCGCCCGGCACCCACAGCACGTCGCCGGTCTCCTTGTTGGCCGTGCGGGCCAGGATGAACAGAAGGTCCGACAGCCGGTTGAGGTAGGTCGCCGTGAGCGGGTTCATCGTCTCGCCGTGCGCCTCCAGCGCCGTCCAGGTGGAGCGCTCGGCCCGGCGGACCACCGTGCAGGCCTGATGGAGCAGCGCCGCACCCGGGGTGCCGCCCGGCAGGATGAACGAGCGGAGCTTCTCCAGCCGCTCGTTGAAGCGGTCGCAGTCCGCCTCCAGCCGGTCGACGTAGAACTGCTCCACCCGCAGCGGCGGGAAGCTCGGGTCGTCCACCACCGGTGTCGACAGGTCCGCACCCACGTCGAACAAGTCGTTCTGCACACGGGTGAGGACCTCGACGATCTCCTCGTCCAGCCCACCCAGCGCGATGGCCGTGCCGATCACCGCGTTCGCCTCGTTGGCGTCGGCGTACGCGGAGATCCGCAGGTCCGTCTTGGCGACCCGGCTCATGTCGCCGAGGGCGGTGGTGCCCTGGTCGCCGGTCCTCGTGTAGATGCGCGTCAGATTGACCATGGGTCCAGCCTAGTTACGCCCGGCCCGTACGGGACGCGCGTGTGCCGACGATCACCGGACGCGCCGCGCGGGACACGGCCGCTCCAGGGCGGTACGGCGAAGCCGTCGGGGTGGAAGAGGCCCAACTGCGCCGCACGAGGCGTCGAATGACCCGTGCCGGTGTGATGTCCGTCATCTGAGACGTGACGCGCATTACTTACCGCTCACACAGCCCCTCACGAACGCTAGGGTCCGCCCGAGAGAACATACGTAAACAGCGGGTAAGCATCACAAGGGGAGACGTCAGTGGCACGGAAGCTCGCCGTCATCGGGGCCGGTCTCATGGGTTCCGGCATCGCCCAGGTCTCCGCGCAGGCGGGCTGGGACGTCGTCCTGCGCGACGTCACCGACGAGGCGCTCCGGCGTGGCACCGACGGCATCAAGTCCTCGTACGACAGGTTCGTCGCCAAGGGCAGGCTGGAGGCGCACGACGCCGACGCCGCCCTGGCCCGCATCACCTCGACCACCGACCTGGACGCCGTCGCCGACGCGGACATCGTCGTCGAGGCTGTCTTCGAGAAGCTGGACGTCAAGCACGAGATCTTCCGCACCATCGACAAGATCACGAAGCCCGAGGCCGTGCTCGCCTCCAACACCTCCGCCATCCCGATCACCAAGATCGCGGCGGTGACCGAGCGCCCGGAGCGCGTCGTCGGCACCCACTTCTTCTCGCCGGTGCCGATGATGCAGCTGTGCGAGCTGGTCCGGGGTCACAAGACCAGCGACGAGACCCTCGCCACCGCACGGGAGTTCGCCGAGTCCGTCGGCAAGACCTGCATCGTCGTCAACCGCGACGTGGCCGGCTTCGTGACCACCCGGCTCATCTCGGCGCTCGTCGTCGAGGCGGCCAAGCTCTACGAGTCGGGCGTCGCGAGCGCCGAGGACATCGACCTCGCCTGCAAGCTCGGCTTCGGACACGCCATGGGCCCGCTCGCCACGGCGGACCTCACCGGCGTCGACATCCTGCTGCACGCCACCGGCAACATCTACACCGAGACCCAGGACGAGAAGTTCGCCCCGCCGGAGCTGATGCGCCGGATGGTTGACGCCGGTGACATCGGGCGCAAGAGCGGGCAGGGCTTCTACAAGCACTGAAGCCGCACATGCTCCGGGGGGCATCACACCTCGGGGTGAATTCGGTATCGGTTCGCTTACAGACGGCAACCTCTGACCGTCCAACACAGTCAGAGGTTGCATCACGGGCATCACTTTCGGCATCGCACGCATCGCGGAGCAATACGACGCACGCACGGGGAGCGCATATGCACATCAGGGGCGACCACGCCGAGGTGGTCGTCGGGGGCCGCCTCGACGTCCGCAGCGCTGCGGACGCCCGTGCGGTACTGCACTCGGCCGTCGACGACGGAGTCGGCGACCTCATCCTCGACCTGTCCGAACTGGACTCGTGGGACGCCACCGGACTCGGGGTCATCATGGGTGCCCACCGGCGGGCCGGCCGCTGCGGCCGGCGCCTGGTGCTGCGCGGCGTACCGCCGCAGATGCAGCGCCTGTTGGTGGCCACCCGGCTGCACCGGATCCTGGCGGTCGAGGGCGGCATCGGGCTGGAGTCGCTGCCCCGGGTGTGACCCCCGACACCGCTGTGATCAGGCGGACTGAGGAGATCGGGCACGGTACGGCGAAACGCCCGACGCACCCAATCCTCACGAGACTGTGACGTCTCGGACGGGGCGGTACCCCGGGCTGTCGTAGATACTGAGCGAAGGTTTAGGGTTCGGTCGCCCGCCTCTGATCAACCCTCGAGCGGGTCCGGACCAGAAGCGACAGCGCGGTGTGCGGCAAGGCCGGGAGGGGCTCGACGCACCCGACGCTTTTGGGGGGCTTGAACCGATGGACCCGAACACCCGGGGAGCCGAGGAGAACGGCTACGACGACGGCGGTACCTCCCGCTCGAGCGAATTCGAGACCGGGGGAGGCGACCCGCCGCGCCAGCGGCCGCCCAGAGATTCCCTCACGACCGACTTCGGCCAGCACGCGCCCGCGCTCGCCCGCACGGCCCAACTGGTCGCCGGTGACTTCCTGCTCACCGTCAACCCCGTCGACGGCAGCGAGATCGAGCTGTGCCCGCCCGGCGAGCGGCCCGGCCGTCCGCAGAAGCTGACCTCGGCGCAGCGTGCCGAGGTCGAGCGCGCCGCGGCGCCGCCCGTCCTGCCCGGCCCGAGCCGGCCCGACCTGCCGCTCCTCGGCCGCCAGGACGAGCGCGAACGCCTGGTACGGCTGCTCGCCCGCGGCCGCTCGGTGCGCCTGACCGGCCCGGGAGGCTCCGGCCGCACCCGCCTGCTGGGCATGGTCGCCGAGGACTGCGAGGACCTCGCCCCCGACGGCGTGGTCCGGCTGTCCGGCTTCCACCGCGGCGTGAACGACCTGCTGCACGACCTCTTCTACGCCGTCCACAGCGCACCGCTGTACCGCCCCGAACCGGACGAACTTCTCGAACTGGTCGGGCAGATCGGTGCCGTCGTCGTCCTGGACGACATCGAGTTCGGCGGCGCGGCGCTCGACGAACTGCTGACCGCCACCCCGGAATGCGCGTTCCTGATCAGCGCCACCCCCGACGTGCCGGCGCCGTCCGCCGACGCGTCGATGGAGGAGGTCTTCCTCGACGGCCTCGACCGCGCGGGCGGCCTCGACCTCCTCGAACAGGCCGTCGGCCGTTCCCTGACCGAGGAGGAGTCCAACTGGGCGGGCGACCTCTGGTTCGAGTCCGAGGGCCTGCCGCTGCGCTTCGTACAGGCCGGCGCCCTGCTGCGGCAGCGCGACCGGTTGCGGGCCGGCGTCGACGCCTTCGACGAGTTCGGCGTCTTCCAGGAACTCCCGGCCGACTCCGCCCTGGACGCCCTGCCCGGCGCGTCCGAGGCCGAGGAGGTGCCGCTGCCCTCGCTCGCCGAGGGAGCCGCGCCGGCCGCGCTGCTCGCCTCCCGGCTGAGCGCCTCGGCCCGCGCCGCGCTGCGGTTCGCGGTGGCGCTCGGCGGCGAGGTGCCGCACCAGGCGCACCTGCCCGCCCTGGTCGGCGACACCCATGCGGACGCCGCGCTGGGCGAGTTGCTCAGCTGCGCGCTGGTCTCACCGGTCGGCTCCCGCTACCGGCTGGCCGCCGGGGTGCAGACCCAGCTGGAGGCCGCCGGATACGCCGACGACACCGAGGAGCAGGTCCTGACGGCCGCCCGGCACTACGCCTGGTGGGCCGGTCACCCCTCGGTCACCCCCGAGCGGGTGTGCGCCGAGGCGGACGCCCTGCTCACCGCGCTCGGTGTCCTCGTCCCGGCGACCACCCCGCCCGCCGAGGGCGAGGAGAGCGCCACCGTGCAGCTGGCCCGCACCGCGGCGCCCGCGTTCGCGGCGGGACTGCACTGGAGCGCCTGGGAGCGCGCGCTGCGCTTCGGCGCGGAGGCCGCCCGGCTCTCCGGCGACGTGACCGAACAGGCCTACTTCCACCACGAGCTCGGCGTCCTCGCGCTGTGCGAGGACCGGCCGGACCGGGCGCGCGCCGAGCTGGAGGCGTCCATCGGGCTGCGCGGAGCCGTCGCCGACAAGCGCGGCACGGTCGCCGGCCGCCGGGCCCTGGCCCTGGTCGCCGACCGCTCCGGCACCACGCCGGACAGCGCGTCGGCGCCCGTGCTCGGTGCCACGCCCGCCCTCGGGTCCGCCGCAGGCGAGGAGATGTCCCACGCCCGCCACGAGGAGTCGGCGTCGCCGCCCGGTGGTGTCCCCGCCGCCTCGGCGCAGTTCCCGCCGCTCCAGCGGCCCTCCGACACCTCGACCCTGGTCACCCACCGCTCCACGCCCGGGGCGGCGCCGCACCGGGACCGGGGCGGCCTGCGCGGCCTGGCCAAGCGCAACCTCGTCGCCACCGGGGCGGGCGCGCTGCTCGTGGCGGTGCTCGGCACGGTGGTGACGCTCGGCGCCACCTCCAGCAACGACGCCGACAGCCCGTCCCAGCAGGTCGGCGTCAACCCGTCCGCGAGCCAGGGCGCCGGCAAGGACGGACTGGGCGCCGACCCGGCGAACCAGGACGGCGACACGGGCGAGGCGACGAGCCGGCCGACCGACCCGGGCCCCGACGGCACGCTCGGCACGTCGGACGATCCCACCCCGACCGCGACGGGCTCGGGGGCGGACGAGCCGTCCGACGACCCGAGCGGTACGCGGGACCCCGGCGACGACTCCCCGACGAGCTCGCCGACCAAGTCCCCGTCGAAGCCGCCGACGTCACCGAAGCCGCCCACGGACCCGACGGATCCGCCCTCGGAGACCTCCGATCCGCCCACGGAGACCTCGGAGCCGCCGACCGAGACGTCGGAGCCGCCGGAGCCCACGGACACCGCCCCGTCCACCACCGACTCGGCCAGCGGCCCGGTGGAGACCACGTCGTCCGCCGGTGCCCCGGAGACCAGCGAGGCGGGCTCGCCGAGCACGTCGCAACCGGTCATCTGAGACCGTGCGCACACGAGGGCCGGGTCCGTCGTGCGGACCCGGCCCTCGTGTGTTCCCGGTGTGCTCCCGCCGGGATCAGAACAGCCGCAGCTTGTCGTCCTCGATGCCGCGCATCGCGTCGTAGTCGAGCACCTGGCAGCCGATGCCGCGGTCCGTCGCCAGGACGCGGGCCTGCGGCTTGATCTCCTGCGCCGCGAAAATGCCCCGTACCGGCGCGAGGTGGGGATCGCGGTTCAACAGTTCCAGGTACCGGGTGAGTTGTTCCACGCCGTCGATCTCGCCGCGCCGCTTGATCTCCACGGCGACGGTGCGGCCCTCGGCGTCCCGGCAGAGGATGTCGACCGGGCCGATCGCGGTCATGTACTCGCGGCGGATCAGGGTGTAGCCCTCGCCGAGGGTCTCGATCCGGTCGGCGAGCAGTTCCTGGAGGTGCGCTTCCACGCCGTCCTTGATCAGGCCGGGGTCCACGCCCAGTTCGTGCGAGGAGTCGTGGAGGACCTCCTCCATGGTGATGATGAGCTTCTCGCCCGCCTTGTTGACGACGGTCCAGACGCCTTCCTCGTCGCCCGTTCCCTCCTTCAGCGTGCAGGGCGGCGACATCCAGTTCAGGGGCTTGTAGGCCCGGTCGTCCGCATGGATCGAGACGCTGCCGTCCGCCTTCACCAGGATCAGACGGGGAGCGGTGGGGAGGTGGGCGGTGAGTCGACCCGCGTAGTCGACGGAGCACCGGGCGATGACGAGACGCATGGTCGGCAACGCTACTCGACGGGGAGCAGTCCACGCGATTCGCCCACCCGGCTCCCGGCGCCGCCCGGGCCGGCGGGCCCGGCGGCCCGTCCTGTTTTTCTGGAACACCCGTGTTCGGTGGTGGCCGATTGTGTGCCTGCTGGGAGTTGCCTGTATCCGCATTCTTCTGGTGCCGTAACCGTCTGTTGCCTAACGTATTAAACGGGAGGTCGCGGTGCGTGTACGCAGCGTGTTCGGTACCGCGTGCTCCCTCATCTGTCCGGCAACCCCTGCTGGTTGGGGGTGCGAGAGGAGAACCCATGTCGCTCGACGTCTCACCGGCCCTACTCGAACAGGCCGAGCGAGGCGAGGTCGACGAAGCTGCCTTCGTCGACTGCGTCCGGACCTCCCTGCCCTACGCATGGGAGATGATCAGCTCCCTGGTGGCCCAGCTGAAGGTGGACGGCGGAGAGTTCGCCGACAACCAGACGCCCCCGCCGGACGAGCAGGCACGCGGTCAGCTGCTGCGTGCGCTGGCGAGTGACGCCATACGCGGCGCGCTTCAGCGGCACTTCGGTGTGCGGCTGGCCTTCCAGAACTGCCACCGGGTCGCGGTGTTCCCGCTGGACGCCTCGTCCGACGAGAGGCTGGCCCGCTTCACCTCGATCCGCGGCCAGCTGCTGAACCAGTCCCCGGAGCTGCGGGACTGCTGAGGCGGCGAACCGCTTGCTTGCCGCTCCGTACGCGGGAGGTGCGATCTGTACCGGAGCGGCAAGCCTCCGCCGCGGCTGACGGGATCAGGACAGCTGCGGCAGTACCTCCGCACCGAGCCGCCGCACGTTCTCCTCCGTCGCCGCCAGGTCTCCGGAGCCCTCGACGAGCAGGGCGAACCGGGAGACTCCGGTGCGCTCGCCGGTCGCGGCGAGCCGGTCGGCGCACAGCCGGGGAGTGCCCACCGGGTGCAGGCCGCAGAGCAGTTCGGTGTACGCGAGGGGGTCGCGCATCCGCCGTTCCCGGCCGTCCACCGTGATGTGCGCGTCCAGGCCCTGCTTGAGCCAGCCGGGCATCGACTTCAGCAGTGTCTCCGCCGCCTCGGTGCGCCGGTCGGCGATCTGGCAGACACCGGCCGACACATGGCCGGGGTCGGCGATCTCCTCGGGAGGACGCCCGGCGGCACGCGCGTGCTGCCGCCACAGGGACACCATCTCGGCCTTTTCCTCGTCGCCCACGTGCATGCCCAGCAGCATCGGCAGTCCGCGCTCGGCGGCCATGCGCACACTCGCCGGGGACGTGCACGCGACGAGCAGTTCGGGGCCCTCGGTCTCCGACAGGGACTCCGACGGCCTCGGCACCACGGGGACCTCGCGGAAGGAGAACCGGCCGCCGGGACCCGCGACCGCGGGCTCGCGCAGCCAGCGCGCCAGCAGATCGAGTGATTCCGGATACTCCTTCTCGTACGCCTCGAGACCGGTCCCGAAGACCTCCAGGTCGACCCACGGTCCGCCGCGCCCCACGCCCAGCGAGAAGCGCCCGCCGCTCGTCACGTGCAGCAGCGCGGCCTGCTCGCCGAGCGCCACCGGGTGGGTCGTGGGCAGTACGCTGACCGCCGTACCCACACGGATGCGGCGGGTGCGGCCGAGCAGCAGGGCGGCCAGGGTGATCGCCGAAGGGCATGTCCCGTACGGCACGAAGTGGTGCTCGGCCAGCCAGACCGAGTCCAGCCCGGCCTCCTCGGCCACTTCAGCCGAGCGGACCGCGCGGTGCAGCGCCTCCCCCTGGCCCTGACCCGGGAACTGGGCCGCCAACACGAAACTTCCAACGCGCATCGCTTTTCCTGCTTCCTTGGCTCCGACACGGAGCTCCCCCACACGGCATAACCGTCTGACACGTGCCGAGGACACGGCTTGGCGAAGGGATTTGCGGATTGTCAGCAGAATGGATGGTCCGCGAGGGGGACTTGTGGGGATCGCCTGCTTCCGCGTACCCGTGCGCGGCGCGCGTAGGCTGGACGCGACCCACTTCCAGTACAGCTCCGAGAGGTGTTCCGTGTCCCCGCGTCACAACCGACCCAAGGGCCCGAAGGGTGCCGCCGCGTCCGGCCGGAGCGCCGAGGACGACCGCCCGGGCCGCTACGGAGGCTGGGAGTCGACGGAGGACTGGCAGGGGGAGAACTGGAGCGTGCGCCATGTGGCCGGGGCGAGCTCCGAGGGCAAGACGTACCGATGCCCCGGGTGCGACCAGTTGATCGCCGCGGGCGTGCCGCATGTCGTGGTCTGGCCCGAGCACGCGGGTGTGGACGACCGCCGGCACTGGCACAAGGCGTGCTGGAACGCACGGGACCGCCGCACCACGCGGGTGCAGCGGTCCCGTAACGCGCCGAGGTTCTAGGACGGGCCGGACGCGCCGGACCCGTCCCGGGGTTCAGACGTCCCGCTTCTCCAGCAGGGCGTAGGCGCCGGCGAACGCGGCGGCGGTGACACCGAGCATGATCCACAGCGGGTCCCAGCCGGACGGGCCGGACTCGGTCAGCGAGGTGGAGTAGAAGACGCTCAACTGGTTCGGGATCGAGTACTCGAACAGCGCCTCGCGCAGGTCCTCCAGCGACTGCGAGAACATGAACATCGCGATGACCAGCGGCGCGAGGACAGCGGCGATCATGATGGTGATGGCGCCCGCCGAGTGCCGGACGATCGAGCCGATGACCAGCGAGAGCAGTCCGAGCAGCGCGATGTAGAGCGAGACGCCGACCGTGCCCTTGAGCCACTCCTCGCCGGTGGGCTCCCGGACGCCTTCCAGCATGCCCATCTGGGCGAGGGCGACCAGCGCGGTCGACAGCAGGGTGACCACGAAGGCGACCGCGAAGAACACCAGGGACTTCGCCGCCAGCACCCGTCCCCGGGTCGGGCAGGCGGTCATCGTGGTCCGGATCATCCCGGTGCCGTACTCCGAGGCCGTGGTCAGCACGCCCAGCGTGATCACGCACATGCTGCCGAGGAGCAGTCCGAAGAAGCCCAGGGACAGCGGGTTCTCGTCGCCGATCCCGCCCTCGCCCGGGTCGTTCGCGACCAGCGCGCCGGCCAGCAGCCCGATGCCGACCACGAGCAGGACGAACACGCCCAGCGTCCACATCGTGGAGCGCACCGACCTGATCTTCGTCCACTCCGAGGCGACGGCGTGCCCCAGGTGCGTGCGCACCACGGGGATCGGCGAGGTGTAGGCGGGGCCCGCGTACGACGGGCCGGACGCCGCCTGCCACTCGGGGGCGGCCTGCGGCATCGGGGGCTGGGGCGTGCTCATCGGACGTCCTCGGGCTTGGTCGGGTCGATGGGGGCGGAGGCGGGCCGCGCGGGGGCGGCGGGCGCGGGCGGCACGAGGCCCTGGACCGGAGCGGCGCCCTGAGCGGCTGCCTGCGGCGCCGGATGCGCGTAGGGGTTCGGTTGTCCCGCGCCGGGCGTGCCGGGCGCCGAGGGGGCGCCGTACGGCCCCGGCGGGACCGCGCCCGGCACGCCCTGGGGCATCGCGAACGGCTGACCGCCCTGCTGCGGCGACGGCGGGGCGTACCAGCCCGGCTGGCCCTGCCCGGGCACCGGCATCGGCGGCTGCGCGCCCGGCGGCAGCGGCTGCATCAGTCCGGCCCGCTGGTCGGTGGTGGAGCGGTAGTCGACGGCGCCCTGCGTCATCCGCATGTACGCCTCCTCCAGCGAGGCCTGGTGCGGCGACAGCTCCCACAGGCGTACGTCCGTGTCGTGCGCGATGTCGCTGATGCGGGGCAGCGGCAGCCCGGTCACCCGCAGCGCGCCGTCCTGCTCGGGCAGTACGTGCGCGCCCGCCTCGGTGAGCGCGACCGTCAGCTTCTCGCGCAGCTGGGGCTCGGTGTCGGGGGTACGCACGCGCGCGAAACCGGCCGAGTTCTGCGCGATGAAGTCCTGCACGCTCCCGTCGGCGAGCAGCTGTCCGCGACCGATGACGATCAGGTGGTCGGCGGTCAGCGCCATCTCGCTCATCAGGTGGGACGAGACGAAGACGGTGCGGCCCTCCGCGGCCAGCGACTTCATCAGGTTCCGCACCCAGAGGATGCCCTCGGGGTCGAGGCCGTTGACCGGCTCGTCGAACAGCAGCACCTGGGGGTCGCCGAGCAGCGCGGCCGCGATGCCGAGCCGCTGGCCCATGCCGAGGGAGAAGCCCTTGGAGCGGCGCCTGGCCACCTCCTGGAGGCCCACCACGCCGAGCACCTCGTCCACCCGCCGGGCCGGGATGCCGGACAGCTGGGCCAGCGACAGCAGGTGGTTGCGGGCCGAGCGGCCGCCGTGCACCGCCTTGGCGTCCAGCAGGGCGCCGACCTGGCGGGGCGCGTTCGGCAGTCTGCGGTAGGGGTAGCCGCCGATGGTCACCTGCCCCGAGGTGGGGTTGTCCAGCCCGAGGATCATCCGCATCGTCGTCGACTTGCCCGAGCCGTTGGGCCCGAGGAAGCCGGTGACGGCTCCGGGCCGCACCTGGAAGGAAAGATTGTGCACGGCGGTCTTGTCGCCGTAGCGCTTGGTCAGGCCGACTGCCTCGATCATGCTCCGCACCCATCGCAAGGTTCAGGACAGCGGGGCAGACGCCCCCGTAAGGCTTAGGAGGATATCGAGTGGCTGACGGTTCCCTCCAAGAGCGGGTAAAAACTCACCGCCACCGGGCCTCTCCCTAGGCGTCCCGCCTCTTCAGCAGGACGTATCCGCCGAGGAGCGATGCGATCACCCACAGGACCATGATCCCGAGCCCGCCCCAGGGGCCGTAGGGGGTGTCGCCGTCCGGCGGGGGGACCACCTGCATGATCCTGCTGCCGGCCTGGTCCGGCAGGAACCGGCCGACCTCCTTCGTGGCCGAGACATTGCCCAGGATGTTCGAGATCAGGAAGAAGAACGGCATCAGGATGCCGAGCGACAGCATCGGGGAGCGCAGCATCACGGCGACGCCCATCGAGAACATCGCGATCAGCGTCATGTAGAGCCCGCCGCCGATCACCGCGCGCAGCACACCGGGGTCGCCGATCGACGCCCGCAGGTCGCCGAGCATCGCCTGCCCGGCGTAGAACGTCGCGAAGCCGGTCGCCATGCCGACCGCCAGGGCGAGCAGGCCGGCGACGGCGAGCTTGCCGAACAGGAACGTGCCGCGCTGCGGGACGGCGGCGAGCGAGGTGCGGATCATGCCGGTGCTGTACTCGTTGGAGACCACGAGCACCCCGAACACGATCATCGCGAGCTGTCCGAGGCTCATCCCCGCGAAACTGATGTAGGTCGGGTCGAAGGAGAGCCTGTCCCGGGCCGGCAGGGTGTCGAACTCGCTCTTGGACAGCGCCGCGATCAGCATGCCGACGGCGATGGTGACCACCACGGTGAGGGACAGCGTCCACACCGTGGACGCGACGGAGCGGATCTTCGTCCACTCCGACCTGATGACCTGGGTCGTGGCCATGCTCAGCCCTTCCTCCAGCCGTCGCCCCACTGCTGCGGGGGCGGGCCGGAACGCGAGTGGTACTCGACGGACTCCGCGGTCAGCCGCATGAACGCCTCCTCCAGGGACGCCTGCCGGGGGCTCAGCTCGTGCAGCACGATCCGGTGCTCGGCGGCCAGCTCACCGATCGGCTCGGGTTTGCCGCCCTCCACCTCGAACGCCCCGTCACCGGTCTCGACGACCGTGACGCCCGCACCGTGCAGCACGTCGCGCAGCCGCTCGGGCTGCGGGGTGCGGATCCGGATGTACGCGCGCGAGTTCCGCGCGATGAAGTCGGGCATCGACAGGTCCGCGAGCAGCCGGCCCTGTCCGATGACGACGAGGTGGTCGGCGGTCAGCGCCATCTCGCTCATCAGATGGGACGAGACGAAGACGGTACGGCCCTGCGCGGCCAGCGACTTCATCAGCGTGCGGATCCAGTGGATGCCCTCGGGGTCGAGGCCGTTGACCGGCTCGTCGAACATCAGGATCCGCGGGTCGCCGAGCAGCGCCCCGGCGATGCCGAGCCGTTGGCCCATGCCGAGGGAGAAGCCCTTGGCCTTCTGCCGCGCGACCGCCGTGAGACCCACCGTGTCCAGCACCTCGCGCACCCGGCTCGTCGGGATGCCGTTGCTCTGCGCCAGGCACAGCAGGTGGTTGAAGGCGGTGCGCCCACCGTGCACGGCCTTGGCGTCGAGCAGGGCGCCGATGTACTTCAACGGGTCCCTGAGCCGGGCGTAGTGCCGGCCGTCGATGCGGACGTCCCCCGCGGTGGGCCGGTCGAGACCGAGCATCATCCGCATCGTGGTGGACTTGCCGGCGCCGTTCGGACCGAGGAAGCCGGTGACGATGCCCGGTCTCACCGTGAACGTCAGCCCGTTGACCGCGACCTTCTCGCCGTACCGCTTCGTCAGCCCCTCGACCTCGATCATGCGGCCACGCTAAAGCGGCACAAAGCCCCCTGCCACCGGAGTGGCAGAGGGCTCGGCGGATGTCCGCAGGGCGTACGCCGGGCGGTCAGCGGGACTGCTGCGCCGGCACCCCGCGGGAGATCGGCTCGTCCTCGGCCGGCGTGCCGGCCGCGGCCACCGCGGCACCCGTGAGGGTCGCCAGCATCTCGCGCACGTTGGTCAGCTGCGCGTTGATGGAGTCGCGGCGGTTGGTGAGGGCGGCCAGCTCGCGCTCGGATTCCGAACGGATACGGTCGGCCTTGGCGTTGGCGTCGGCGACGATGTCCTCGGCCTGACGCTGGGCCGTCTCCACCGTCTGGCGGGCCCGGCGCTCGGCGTCCGTGCGCAGCTTCTCCGCCTCCAGGCGCAGCTGCTCGGCACGGTGCTCGATCTCGGCCAGGCGCTTCTCGGCCTTCGCCTGACGGGACGCCAGGTCGCGCTCGGACTGCTCGCGGCGCTTGGCCAGGTTCGTCTCGAAGTCGGCGGCGGCCTGCGCGGCCTTGGCGCGGGTCTCCTCGAAGAGAGCGTCGGCCTCCTCGCGCTTGGACTGCGCGTCCTTCTGCGCCTCGGAGCGCAGCTGGGAGGCGTCGCTCTTGGCCTTCTCGACGATACGGACGCCCTCGTCCTCGGCCTTGGCCTTGCGCTCCGCCGAGAACGACTCGGCGTCGTTGCGCACCTGCTGAGCGGCGGACTCGGCGAGCTCGCGGTGCTGCTCGGCCGCGCGCCGGGCCTCCTCGCGCAGGTCCTTGGCCTCCTCCTCGGCGAGTCGGAGGATCTTCTCGACGCGAGCGCCGAGACCCGCGTACGACGGCTCGGCGTCGTTCACCTGGGCCTGGGCGTTCTGCGTTTCGAGGTGGAGCTCCTCGATGCGCTTTTCCAGTGCGGTGATGCGGGAGAGAGCGCTGTCACGGTCGGAGACGAGCTTGGAGATACGTTCGTCCACCTGAGCGCGGTCGTACCCACGCCGCACTAGCTCGAAGCCGTAGGGGGAAGTGTCGCTCATGGGGTTCCTGTCGAATGAGACCGGTGAGGTGATAGGTGGAATCCTAGGGGCCGAAGCGGTGTGTCATCGAGCGGATGCGTGTTTGATCTGGAGAATGACACCCCTTTTGAGTGGCTAACCGTCGGACTGCTTGCCAAGGAGTCGGTCAAAGGCCCCGGAAAGCCCCGAACCAGACCTCCTGACCAGGATCGGTCTGACAATTCCCCGCGATCCGGCGAGCCATGCATGCACTCCCGCCCCACCTGACGCAGACCCACAAACGGTCCCCCTGCGGGAGACTGCGCCCCGCCCGCCCGGACACGGCCCCGACACCGCCGGGCCGCCCGCCCTTCGAGCGGCCCATCGGGCGACGACGCGAAGCGCCGATCCGCCCCGGCACTAGCCGTCCGACGACTTGCCCCCCGAACGGGGCGCGCCCACCGTGGCACCCGCCCGGACGCCGCCGTCCTTGCCGGCTGACGGAGCCTCAAAGGACTCCAACGCCTCCAGGACGTCCTGGACACGGGAGATCTCGGCGTTGATGTCCTCGCGCCGGCGCACCAGGATCTCCAGCTCGCGCTTGCCCTCCTCGACCGTGCGTGTCGCCTCGCGGATCGCCTCGGCCCGCAGCTCCTCGGCCTCCTTCACGAGCGCCGCCTTCTTCTGCTCGGCCTCCTTCAGC
Source organism: Streptomyces cadmiisoli (assembly GCF_003261055.1). NCBI lineage: Bacteria > Bacillati > Actinomycetota > Actinomycetes > Kitasatosporales > Streptomycetaceae > Streptomyces > Streptomyces cadmiisoli. The sequence goes on along the minus strand of NZ_CP030073.1, from coordinate 3,165,982 downwards.
AGGCCCTCGGCCTTCTTCACGGCGGCGATCCGCACCTTGCCGGCCTCGGAGTTGGCCTCCGACACCAGCTCCTTGGCCTTCGCCTCGGCCTTGGCGAGCTGCTCCTCGGCGGCCTTGATGAGCGCGTCGCAGCGGTCGCCGGTCGACTTCATCGTCTCGGCAGCCTCGCGGCGGGCCCGCTCGTGCAGCTCCTCGATCTCGGCCGTGATCCGGTCGCGCAGCTCCTCCGCCCGCTCCCTTATGGCGGTCGCGTCCCGGCGCGCGCCGACGAGCAGTTCGTCGGCGTCCGTACGGGCCCTCTCCACGCGCGTGTTGCCCTCGACCGTCGCCTCGGAGACGAGCCGGTCGGCCTCCTTGCGGGCCGCGCCCACCATCGTGTCGGCCTGGGCCTCGGCGTCCGCGGTGGTCTTCAGCGCCTGCTGCTGCGCCTCGGTGAGCAGCTTGTCCGCCTCGGCCGCGGTCTCCGTGATGAGCGTGTCGACCTGCTCGGCCGCCTCGGAGCGCCGCTTGTTGGCGTCCTTGCGGGCCTCGTCCAGGGTCCGCTCGGCCTCCTCGCGGGCCGCCGTCGTCACACGCTCGGCCTGCGCCTCGGCGTTCACCCTGACCCGCTCCGACTCGGCGCGGGTCCGCTCGGCGTGCTGCTGCGCCGACCCGACCGTCTCCGCGGCCTCGGCGCGCAGCCGCTCCGCGTCGCCGGTCGCGTCCCCGATCAGCTGCTCGGCCTTGGCGATCGCGTCGGACCGCACCTGGTCGGCCTCCGTGATCGTTTCGGCAGTGAGCCGCTCCGCCTCGGACCGCGCCTCGGTGATCAGGGTGTCCGCCTGCGTCGCGGCGTCCGAACGCATCCGGTTGGCGTCCTCACGGGCGTCCGCCCGGGTGCGCGACGCGTCCTGATCGGCCTGCGCGACGGCGTCCGAGGCCTCGGTGCGCGCACGCTGCGCGTGGTCGGCGGCCTCGGTGCGCAGCCGCTCGGACTCGGCGATCGCCTCCGCCATCGTCCGCTCGGCGAGCGACCTCGCGGCCTCCGCTTCCTCGCTGGCCTCGCGCCGTACGCGGCCCGCGTCCTCGGTGGCCCGCTCGCGCTCGGCGTAGGCGTCGGAGCGGACCCGGTCCGCCTCCTCCTGGGCCTCGCGCCGGGTGCGGTCCGCCGCGTGCTCTGCGGCGGAGCGCAGCCCCTGGATCTCCTCCTGCGCCTGCTCGTGCAGTCCCGTGACGGAGTCCCGGACCTGCTGGGCGTGCTGCTCGGCGGCCGACACCATCTCGGTGGCCCGCCGGTCCGCCTCCTCGACCAGACGGACGGCCTCGGCCTGCGCCTCCTCCACCCGCTTGCGCGCCGAGGCCAGCAGGTCCTCGCTCTGCTCGCGGGCACGCTCGCGCTCCTGGTCGGCCTCCTGACGAGCCGAACCGAGGAGCTCCTCGGCCTCGCGACGGCGCCGGGCGGCCTCCTCCTGCGCGGCGGCCAGCGTCTCGGACGCCTCCTGCGCCAGCCGCTCGGCCGCGGCCTGCGCCTCCGCGCGCACCCGGTCGGCGGTCTCCTGCGCCTCCGTCTTGAGCCGCTCGGCCTCGGTCGCCGCCTCCGACCGCAGCCGGACCGCGACGGCTTCACCCTCCGCGCGGGACGCGGACGCGTCCGACGCGGCCTCGTCGCGCAGCCGTTCGGCCTCCGCCTCGGCCTGGGCCTGGAGGGAGCGGATCCGCTCCGCCACCTCGGCCCGCAGCCGCTCGCTCTCCTCCACGGCCTCGCGGCGGATCCGCTCGGCCTCCTCACGGGCGTCGGTCAGCGCCTGCTCGGCGCCGGCGAGCCGCTGCTCCGCCTCCGTGTGCAGCCGGGTCAGCTCGTCGGCGGCCTCCGTGTGCCGGGCCGCCACGGCCCGCTCGGTCTCCTCGCGCAGTTCGCGCGCGGCCCGCTCGGCCTCCGCCTTGATGCCCTCGGACTGCTCGATGGCCTCGTCGCGGTGCCGCTCGGCTTCCGTGCGGGTGCGCTCCAGGGTCTCCTCGGCCTGCCGGCGCAGCGTCGTCGCCCGCTCGATGGCCTCGGTACGGACCTTCTCGCTGTCCGTCGTCGCGGTCTGGCGCAGCTCGTCGGCGTCGGCCCGGGCCTTGGCCAGCACCTCCTCGGCGGTCTTGGCCGCCTCCTCGATCTGCTGGACGGCCTCCTTGCGGGCCTCCGCGCGGATCTTCTCGCCCTCGGCGACGGCGTCGGCCCGCAGCTGCTCGGCCTCGCCGCGCAGCCGGCGCGCCTCCTCCTGGAGCTCGACCGTCTTGGCCCGGTACTCCTTGGTGTCGTCCTTCGCCGCGCCCTTGAGCTGCTCGGCGATGTCGTGCGCCTCGGCACGCAGCCGGTCCGCCTCGGTCTCCGCCTCCCGGCGGATCCGCTCGGCCTCCTCGCCGGCCGCCTTGGTGGTGTTCTTGGCGTCGTCGGCCGCCTTGTTGAGCACGTCCTCGGCGGTCTTGGCCGCCTTGGCCAGCTGGCCCGCGGTCTCCTCGGCGGTGATCGTGCGGGCCTTCTCGGAGGCCTCCGCGACGATCTTCTCCGCCTGGGCGCGCGCGTCCTCGACGACCTGATCGGCGTCGGCCTTGGTGCTCTCGGCCTCCTTCGTCGCCTCGCTGACCAGGCGGGCGACCTGCTCCTTGGCCGTACGGGTGCGGGTCTCGTTGGCCGCCTCCGCGTTGGCCAGCGCCTTGGTCGCGGACTCCTTGGCCTCGGTGACCAGCTTCTCCGCCTCGGACTGCGCCTTGCGCAGCGCCTCCTCGGCCTCGGCCATGCGCTGCTCGGCGGCCCGGCTCAGCTCGCCGGCCTGCCGGCGCGCCGCGTCGGACTCGCTCGCGGTGCTGCTGCGCAGCTGTTCGGCGTGGTCGGTGGCCTCCTGGGCCTGCGTGGAGGCGGCGTTCAGCAGCCGTTCGGCGTCCGTGCGGGCGCGCCGCAGCAGCTGCTCGGCCTCCGCGCGGGCGGACTCGGCCTCGCTCTGGAGCCGCTGCCGGGCCTCGGAAGTCACCCGTTCGGCCTCCGCGCGGGCGGCCGTCATGGCCTGCTCGGCCTCGGTGCGCGACTCGTCCATCAGGCGGCGCGCCTGCTGCTCGGTCCGGGCGCGCAGCTGCTCGGCCCAGGCCACGTTCTCGTTGACGTGGGACTCGACGTTCTGGCGGCGCTCCGCCAGTTCCTGGTCGAGCTGCTGCCGCCGGGAGACCGCCTCCGAGTGCAGCTCGGCCTGCAGCCGGGCCGCCTGCTCGGCGTGCTCCTGGAGGATGCGCTGGGTCTGTGCCCGGGCCTGGCTCAGCTCGCGCTCGGCGTCGGCGCGAATCTGGTCGGCCTGCATCTGGGCATTGCGCAGCAACTGCTCGGCTTGATAGCCGATGTCGGCACTGTCATAAGCAGGCCGCGTCATGAGCGTGCGCCGTGCTTCATGCAGCTTGGCGCGCAAAACCTCGACCTGGTAGCCGAGGTCCTCGGCGTGCTGGATGGCCTTTTCCCGCTCGGTCCTCAGCCGTTTCATCTCGGCCTCGAACCGAGTCAGGTGGTCGACGTCAGCCGCCGGCTCTCGCTCCTGGCTCTCGTAGCCCCGCACTGCGCGGTCCCATCCGTCCCCTGGTCGCAAGTCTCTCCGTACGAGCTCCGTCCATCCGCCGAACGGGGCCCCCGGGGAATGGTGTCAGATCAACGACGGAGCATGGGCTGCTGCCCCGACGCTCGTCCCCCGAAACCCGGACCCCGGACATGCGGCCGCCCTGCCGGAGCGGCGACCGCCCCCAACCCTACCGGCCCATATGTACGAGCATCAGTGCTCAGGTGACTCAACAGGTGCCGAAGTGACCAGTTCTGTCAGTACGCCATGACAATCCTTGGGGTGCAGGAAGGTGATTCGTGACCCCATGGAGCCGCGTCGCGGCTCCTCGTACAGAACGCGTACGCCCTTGTCCTTGATCGCGGCGGCGTCGCCGTCCACATCCGCCGTACCGAAAGCGATGTGGTGGACGCCCTCGCCGTTCTTGGCGAGCCATTTCGCGACCGTGGAGTCCTCGCGGGTCGGCTCCAGCAGTTGCAGGTACGAGGCGCCGCCGTCCGACGTATCGTTGATCTTGAGCATGGCCTCGCGGACGCCCTGCTCCTCGTTGACCTCGGTGTGGAACACCTCGAAGCCGTACGTTGCCCGGTAGAACGCGACGGTCGCGTCGAGGTCATGACAGGCAATCCCGATGTGGTCGATTCGCGTCAGCATGGTTTCAGTGCAGCGCTACGGAGGTGGTTACGCAACGTGCGCGCGATCACACCGACAGCCCGATGACGTGGTGGACGACGGATCAGTACATTCGAAGTAAACCCTCGTTCACTCCTCGGCCCGTGCAGGCCGGTAAGGGGATCACAGCGCATGACTGGATCGAACAGCACGACGTCGGTGATCGTCGCGGGCGCGCGTACGCCCATGGGACGGCTGCTCGGCTCGCTGAAGTCCTTCTCCGGAGCCGACCTCGGCGGCTTCGCGATCAAGGCCGCCCTCGACCGTGCGGGGATCGGCGGCGACCAGGTGCAGTACGTGATCATGGGCCAGGTGCTCCAGGCCGGCGCGGGCCAGATCCCGGCCCGCCAGGCCGCGGTCAAGGCCGGCATCCCGCTGAGCGTCCCCGCGCTCACCATCAACAAGGTGTGCCTCTCCGGCCTCGACGCCATCGCCCTCGCCGACCAGCTGATCCGCGCGGGTGAGTTCGACGTGGTCGTCGCGGGCGGCCAGGAGTCCATGACCAACGCCCCGCACCTGCTGCCCAAGTCCCGCGAGGGCTACAAGTACGGCGCGGTCGAACTGCTCGACGCGATGGCCCACGACGGCCTGACCGACGCCTTCGAGAACATCGCCATGGGCGAGTCCACCGAGAAGCACAACACCCGGCTCGGCATCGGCCGCGCGGAGCAGGACGAGATCGCCGCCCTGTCCCACCAGCGCGCCGCCGCCGCGCAGAAGAACGGCGTCTTCGAGGCCGAGATCACCCCCGTCGAGATCCCGCAGCGCAAGGGTGACGCGGTCCTGTTCAGCAAGGACGAGGGCATCCGCGGTGACACCACCGCCGAGAGCCTCGGCAAGCTGCGCCCGGCGTTCACCCGGGAGGGCACCATCACCGCCGGTTCCTCCTCGCAGATCTCCGACGGCGCCGCGGCCGTGGTCGTGATGAGCAAGGCCAAGGCCGAGGAACTGGGCCTCGACTGGATCGCGGAGATCGGCGCCCACGGCAATGTGGCGGGTCCCGACAACTCCCTCCAGTCCCAGCCGTCGAACGCGATCGCGCACGCCCTGAAGAAGGAGGGCCTGGAGGTTTCCGACCTCGACCTGATCGAGATCAACGAGGCCTTCGCCGCCGTCGCGGTGCAGTCGATGAAGGACCTGGGCGTGTCCACCGAAAGGGTGAACGTCAACGGTGGGGCCATCGCCCTGGGTCACCCGATCGGTATGTCCGGCGCCCGTCTGGTGCTGCACCTCGCGCTGGAGCTGAAGCGGCGCGGCGGCGGCGTCGGCGCGGCCGCCCTGTGCGGGGGCGGCGGCCAGGGTGACGCACTGATCGTGCGGGTACCGAAGGCCTGACCGGATTGTCGCCCGCTGTCTCGCGAACGGAGCTGTGATGCAGGACGTCTCCACACTGGTGGCCCAGGCCAGGGAGGGCAGGCCGCGGGCCGTAGCCCGGCTGATCTCCCTGGTGGAGGGGGCGTCCCCGCAGCTCAGGGAGGTCATGGCGGCGCTGGCCCCACTGACCGGCAACGCCTACGTCGTCGGCCTCACCGGCTCGCCCGGTGTCGGCAAGTCGACATCCACGTCGGCGCTGGTGACGGCGTACCGCAAGCAGGGAAAGCGGGTCGGCGTCCTGGCCGTCGACCCGTCGTCGCCCTTCTCCGGGGGTGCGCTGCTCGGTGACCGGGTCCGCATGTCCGATCACGCCTCCGACCCCGGCGTCTACATCCGCTCGATGGCGACCCGGGGTCACCTGGGCGGACTCGCCTGGGCCGCGCCGCAGGCGATCCGCGTACTGGACGCGGCGGGCTGCGACGTGATCCTGGTCGAGACCGTGGGGGTGGGCCAGTCGGAGGTGGAGATCGCCTCCCAGGCCGACACCTCGGTCGTCCTGCTCGCCCCCGGCATGGGGGACGGCATCCAGGCGGCGAAGGCCGGAATCCTGGAGATCGGCGACGTGTACGTCGTCAACAAGGCCGACCGGGACGGCGCCGACGCCACCGTCAGGGAACTGAACCACATGCTGGGCCTCGGCGAGTCCCGGGGACCCGGCGACTGGCGACCCCCGATCGTCAGGACGGTCGCCTCGCGCGCCGAGGGCATCGACGAGGTCGTCGAGGCCCTGGAGAAGCACCGTGCCTGGATGGAGGAGCGGGGCGTCCTCGGCGAACGCCGGCTCGCCCGCGCCTCGCGCGAGGTCGAGACGATCGCCGTGACGACCCTGCGCCGGCGCATCGGCGACCTGCACGGCGACCGGCGTCTGAGCACCCTGGCGGAACGGATCGTCACCGGGGAACTGGACCCGTACCGGGCGGCCGACGAACTGGTGGCCGGGCTGACGGCGGGCGACTGACGGCACCGCGCCCGGCCCGCTCGGCGGACGGGAAGGGCAGGGCCGGCGGCCGCGAGGAGTTCGCGCGCCGGGCCCCTGCCCCCAACCGTCAGTCGTCGTCGTGGTCGTCGCGGTCGTCGCGGTCGTCGTTCCTGTCATCCCGGTCGTCGTTGTCGTGCTTGCCGTCGTCGCGGCCGCGGTCGTCGTCGTCGTCCCCGCGGCGGTCGTCCGCACGGCTGTCGTCGTCCCCGCGGTCGTCGGTGCCGTCGTCGTCCGAGCGGCCGTCGCGGTCGTCGTCGCGGCCGCGGTCGTCTCCGTCGTCGTCCCCGCCGCGGTCGTCCGTACCGTCGTCGCGCGGGTCGGCGGTGACCGCCGCCGTCCGCAGGTCGACGTTCCAGTCGCGCTCCACCCCCGCGGAGTCGATCGCCTCCACGTCCCAGCTCACCGACCGGTCGTCGTCGTCGAGGTCGATCGAGGTGACGAAGCCCTTCGCGGAGGCGGCCTGCACGGCCTCCCGGGCGGTGACCGCGGCGTCGCCGGCCCCGGCGCGGTCGTCGCCGTCGACATCGTCGTCGTCGCCCGCGCGAGTACCGAGGACCCGGCCGTTCGAGGCGTCGACGTTCACGACGCGCGCCGTGGTGCCCCGCTCCAGCAGAGCGACCTCCCAGGCGCGGCGCCCGCCGTCGTCTCCGTCGTCGTCCCGGTCGTCGTCCCGGTCGAGGTCCACGGACACGACGGTGCCCGGGGCCGCCTTCAGGGCGGCGTCGATCGCCTGCACGGCGGTGACCGTGCCGCGCCCGGCGTCGTCGCCGCGGGCGTCCCGGTCGTCGGTCCGGTCGTCGTCCCCGCGTCCGCCCGTGCCGTCCACCGTGACCGAGGCCGGCGCCGTCGGGGTCGCCGACGAACCGCCGCCGGTGCTGCCGCTCGTCACCGCCAGTGCCGTACCGCCGCCGATCACGGTGGCCGCGGTGAGCGCCGCGACGAGGATGTTGCGCTTCGTGGACATGGAGTTTCTCCCCCAACTGGGTCGTGTTCCGACAGGAACCACCGTGCGGGAGGGATGCTGAAGCCCGCCTGAAGCCGCCTGAAGATCCCTTCAGGTTCGGTTTGCGACCCTTGGCGCATGCGGCTGCTGATCGTGGAGGACGAGAAACGCCTCGCGCTGTCCCTGGCCAAGGGCCTGACGGCGGAGGGCTATGCCGTGGACGTCGTCCACGACGGGCTGGAGGGCCTGCACCGGGCGAGCGAGTCGCCGTACGACCTGATCGTGCTCGACATCATGCTGCCCGGCTTGAACGGCTACCGCGTCTGCTCCGCGCTGCGCGCCGCCGGCAACGAGGTGCCGATCCTCATGCTCACCGCCAAGGACGGCGAGTACGACGAGGCGGAGGGCCTGGACACCGGCGCCGACGACTACCTGACCAAGCCGTTCTCGTACGTCGTACTGGTGGCCCGGGTCAGGGCGCTGCTGCGCCGGCGCGGGCAGAGCGGGGGCTCGCCGGTGCTGGTCCTCGGCCGCCTCAGGGTCGACACCGCGGCCCGCCGGGTCTCGCTGGGCGACGAGGAGGTGACCCTGACCGCCAAGGAGTTCGCGGTCCTGGAGCAGCTGGCGGTGCGGGCCGGCGAGGTGGTGTCCAAGGCCGAGATCCTGGAGCACGTCTGGGACTTCGCGTACGAGGGTGACCCGAACATCGTCGAGGTGTACGTCAGCGCGCTGCGCCGCAAGCTGGGCGCCGGGCTGATCCGGACGGTCCGCGGTGCCGGGTACCGGCTGGAGTCACCGCGGTGAGCCGTCTGTTCGGTTCCGTCCGGGCACGGGCGGCGCTCGGCGCGACGCTCGTGGTGGCGGTCGCGCTGGTCGCCGCGGGTGCCGCCGTGCTGCTCGCGCTGTACGCCAACCTGACCGAGCAGGCGGGCGCGGACGCGGAGCGCACGGCGCGGGAGGCCGCCGCGCGGATCGCCGCCGGGCAGCGGTACGAGGATCTGCCCGTGGACGAGGACGACCCTCCCCTCCAGGTGGTCGACAAGGACGGCAGGCTCCTCGCCGCCACCGACAAGCTGGAGCGGATCAGCGGCACCGGCAGCACCGCGGTCCGGCCGGAGCAGCCGGCGGCTCCCCGGGGCGAGGGCGACGACGATGAAGCGGGTGAGGGCGACGATGACGACGACTCGTCCCCGGAGCCCGGCGAGATCGGCGACGAGGTGTCCTTCGAGGACGGCTCGGCGACGATCGACGGCGACACGGCGGACTACCGCTTCGCCGCGGTCGAGGTGGACCTGCCGCACGGGGACCGGGTCACCGTGTACGCCGGCGCCCCGCTGGCCGCCGAACAGAACGCCGTGGACACCGCGCTGACCGCCATGCTGATCGGCTTCCCGCTGCTGCTCGGTGTGGTCGGCGGCGTGACCTGGCTGGTCACCCGGCGCGCTCTGCGGCCGGTGGAGGGCATCCGGCGCGAGATGGCCGAGATCACCGCGTCCGAGGACCTGTCCCGGCGGGTTCCCGAACCGGACACCCACGACGAGGTCGCGCGGCTCGCCAGCACGACCAATGAGACCCTCGCCGCGCTGGAGTCCTCGGTGGAGCGCCAGCGGCGGTTCGTCGCCGACGCCTCGCACGAGCTGCGCAGCCCCATCGCCTCGCTGCGCACCCAGCTGGAAGTGGCTGCCGCGCACCCCGAACTGCTGGACCTCGAAGGGGCGGTGGAGGACACCGTCCGGCTTCAGCGGCTGGCGGCGGACCTGCTGCTGCTGGCCCGGCTGGACGCGGGGGAGCGGCCCGCCGACGCCCGGGTGGACCTCGGCGCGCTGGCGCGGGAGGAGGCCGCGGGCCGCACGGGGGTGTCGGTCACCGCCGATTCGGTGGAAGTGGCCGGATCGCGCGGCCAGCTGGGCCGGGTGCTGGCCAACCTGCTGGACAACGCGCAGCGGCACGCGCGCTCGGCCGTCTCTGTGGCCGTACGGCGCGAGGGGGACCGCGCCGTCGTGCAGGTGGCCGACGACGGCGAGGGGGTGCCCGTGGCGGACCGCGAGCGGATCTTCGAGCGGTTCGTACGGCTGGACGCGGCGCGCAGCCGGGACGAGGGCGGCGCGGGACTGGGCCTCGCCATCGCCCGTGACGTCGCCGTCCGGCACGGCGGCACGCTCACGGTCCGCGACGCGGCGGCCGGCGGAGCCCAGTTCGAGCTCCGCCTGCCGCTCGGGTAGGCGGCCTCCCGGTCAGGGGCGGCCGCGCTGCCCCCGCAGGTGCTCCGCGATGGGCTTGAGCGCCTTGTCGAGTTCGATCAGCGAGTCCGGGGACAACAGGTCGATGAAGTGCCGGCGCACGGACGCCACGTGGTGCGGCGCGACCTTCTTCATCGTCTCCAGACCGTGCTCGGTGAGCACCGCGTAGAGTCCGCGCCGGTCGGACTCGCAGTTCTCCCGGCGCACCAGGTTCGCGCTCTCCATCCGGGTGATCTGATGGGAGAGGCGACTCTTGGACTGCAAGGTGGCAGAGGCGAGGTCGCTCATCCGCATCCGAAGGTCGTCGGACTCGGACAGGTTCACCAGGATCTCGTAGTCGTTCATCGTCAGGCCGAACGGCTGCAGGTCCTTTTCGAGCTGGTACGTCAACAGTCGGTTGACCTCCAGGTGGGTGCGCCAGGCACACTGCTCCGCATCGGTCAGCCAGCGCGTGGCCGTCTCGGTCTCCATGAATGAAGTCTACCTAAGAAGTTGAAAAGCGAACTAGTGAGGGTGGTGTGACGGTGTGCACGCGTTCGATGTCACACTCCGCAGACTACCGCTCACAGCCCGAAGCGACGCTGGAGGTCCCCCAGCTGTCCGGGAAGGCGCGGTGCGCCGGATTGCGATCCGTGCCCTCCGGTCACCGTGCCACTGCCGGGTACCCCCGCCTGCTGCGGAGTGACGCCCGTGGCCTGCTCGGCCATCAGTGTCTCGGTCGACTGGAGCAGGACCGTGCCGGCCCCCACGAACTCGAACTGGTGCTCCTCCCCGGAAGCCCCGCCGAGGCCCGTCAGTGCACGTAGACCGCCCATCAGGCCGGTCATGTAGCCGTGGTCGTAGTGGTGGCACGGCGACGGGCAGTCGGCCCAGCCGACGAGCGCCTGGGGGTCCACCCGGAGCGGGGGCTCCATGAACACCACCGGACCGTTGGATGCGGCCACGAACTTCCCGGTTCCGATCAGGGTCAGAAAGCCCGGCACGATCGACTGTTTGAGTGTCAGAGTTGGCTGAAAAGCGAGCAGGTTGCCGGAGCGAATGGTCAGATTGCCGTCCGCCAGGTCGTACGAATTCACATCGAAGGCCCGGTCGGCGAGGAGCATCCGGCCCGAGCCCGCCGCCACGACCCAGTCGGCGGCGTGCAGTGGCGAATGAAACGAAGTACGGACAAGTCGGTCGAGTCGACCGTGCCCGATGCCGTTGAACTCGATCGAGCCGTAGTAGGCGATCATCTTGCCCTTCTGCAGGAACCACTCGGTCCCCTTGAGTTCCACGCAGAAGGTGTAGGCGTTGACGTTGTCGTCGGCGGGCAGGGTCGCCGGGTCATGGACGACGGGACCGTGGGTCACAGCTTCTCCTCCGACGCCTGGACGTACACCGCACCGTTGCCGCTCAGCTCCAGTTGGAACGCCTCGCCGGAGCCTCGGCCCACCATGTCCCGCCAGCCCAGCGCGGTCGACAGCTTGTTGCGCACGTCGCCGTGGTGCGCGACATAGGCCTGCGGGTCGACGTGCACCGGGCGCTGCGGGGTGATCGGGATCTCGAAGACGCCGCCGTGCGCCATCACGGCCACCGAGCCGTAGCCCTTCAGGCTGGTCGTGAACAGGCCCTGCCCGGAGACCTGGCCCCGGACCATGCCCATCACACCGCCCTGCGCGCCCAGGAAGACGGTGCCCTGGTCGAGTGTGCCCTCGAAGGCGAGGAGGCGGTCGGCCTCGACGCAGAGGGTGTCGCCGGCGAGGTTGATCACCTGGACGTGGTGGCCGCCGTGCCCGAACAGGACGATGCCGCTGCCCTCGACGGTCATCAAAGGAGTGTCCTCGTCGGCGACCCGGCGGCCGATCATCGACATGACCCCGCCCCGGCCGCCGGCGATGTTGGGAGTGAACGAGACGTCGCCCCGGTAGGCGAGCATCGCGCCGCGCTGACTGAACAGCCGCTGACCCGGGACCACGGTCGCTTCGACCATCTTGGAGTTGATCTCACGGAAGGGCATGTCACACATCTCCCGCGATGGTGTTCCGCTCGCTCGGCTGGACGTACACGAGGCCGTCCCCCTCGAAGCGGATCTGGAAGGCCTCCCCGCCGCCCTCGCCCACGAGGGTGCGGAATGTCACACCGGACTGGAACGACTGACGCAGGTTCCCCTGGTGCGCGACGTACGCCCCGGGGTCGACGGTGAGCGGGAACTGCGGGCTGACCCGCAGCACGACCGCCGGCCCGTCCGACATGATCGCCGCCTGTCCGTGTCCCTCGACCGTCGTCGTGAACAGCCCGTTGCCCTGCGAGGCGCCGCGCAGCCCGGTGAAGGACGTCCCCGTGCGCAGGGCGGCGTCGGTCGCCAGCAGATTGCTCGACTCCACGTACAGCTTCTCCCCCTGGAGGTCGACGAGGTTGATCTCGGTGGCACGGTCGGCGAACCAGCAGGTGCCGTGCCCCTTCACCTCCATCATCGTCATCTGCTCACCGGTGAGCCGCCGGGTCACCATGCCCCGGATGCCCTCACCGCCACCGCTCATCTTCTTGAAGGCCATCTGTCCGTCGTACGCGACCATCGAGCCGTTCTTCGCTCTCACGGCGTCCCCGGTCATGTCGACGGCGAGCACCTTGCTGCCTTGCAGTCGGAACATCGCCACGCATGCGAAGGTAACCGGCGACGGGGTGGGGACGACAGAGCCCGTAGGGGGAGAAAACCCTGATAACGCCCTCAGGGGCGGCCGTGCGGGCCCCCTGCCCGGGCCACCGTCCGGCGTTTGCCACAATGGCGGGAGCGTTTGTGCTTGCATTCACAAGGCTCTGAACCCCTCCCACCGAAGGTGACCCGTGGACCTCAAGACCGCCACAGCCCTCCGCCGCCTCCGCCTGGTCTCGGCTCCGGAAGCCGTGTCCTTCCTCGTCCTGCTCCTCTGCTCGGTGCTGAAGCGAACCACGGACTTCAACGCGGTGCCCCTGATGGGCGCGGTCCACGGCTTCCTCTTCGTCGTGTACGTGATCTTCTGGGCGGACGCCTGGAACCGCGCGAAGTGGCCCTTCGGTCGGGCCGCGCTCTACTTCGTCCTCTCGGTGCTGCCCACCGGCGGCTTCTTCGCCGAGCGCATGCTCAAGCGCGAGGCCGACGACGCGGTGATCGCGTCCCGCGCCCGCAAGGAAGGGGCCATGAGCGCGTGATCGTCGCCTTTTCCGTGACGCCGCTGGGCGTCGGCGAGGACGTCGGGGAGTACGTCGCCGACGCCGTGCGCGTGGTCCGCGAGTCGGGCCTGCCGAACCGTACCGACGCGATGTTCACCTCGATCGAGGGTGAGTGGGACGAGGTGATGGACGTCGTCAAACGAGCCGTCGCCGCCGTGGAGGAGCGGGCGCCGCGTGTCTCCGTCGTGCTGAAGGCGGACATCCGTCCCGGGGTGACCGACGGCCTCACCTCCAAGGTGGAGACGGTGGAGCGCCACCTCGCGCAGTAGCCCCCGCGGCTGACGAACCCCGGCCCCTCGGGCCGGGGTTCTCTCGTCCCACCCGTTGAGCGGTCGCTCAAAAAAATGTACCGTCGTGCACACGACGTTTGAGCAGTCGCTCAATTCGCGGTCGAACTGGGGGAACGAGCCATGGGGCTCTACATAGAGGCACGCATCCGCGCCGACCTCGACGAGCTGTGGGCGCGCACACAGGAGCCGTCCCGGCACCGGCGCTGGGACCTGCGCTTCACCGAGATCGACCCTCTCCCGCGCGCGGAGGGCGAGGCGCAGCACTTCCGCTACGCCACGCGCGTGCTGCCCTTTCTCAAGATCGCCGGGACCGGGGTCTGCGCCGGGGAGAAGGAGCGCCCGGACGGCACCCGCACCTCCGCCCTGCGCTTCTCCTCACCCCACCCGCTCTCCCTGATCGCCGAGGGCGGCGGCTACTGGCGCTACGTCCCCGACGGCGACGGCGTCCGCTTCCTCACCGGCTACGACTACCGCCCCCGCTGGGGCCGCTGCGGCGCACTGGCCGACCGGCTGCTCTTCCGCCCCCTGATGGGCTGGGCCACCGCCTGGTCGTTCGACCGGCTCCGCCTGTGGCTGGAGCGCGGGATCACACCCGAGCGCGCACTGCTCAACTGGCTGACCGAACTCGCCGTCCGCGCCCTCGTCGTCATCGTCGCCTGCACCGGCCTCGGACTGGACTCCTTCCTGCGCCTCTTCGGCCCCCTGGCCGCGACGATGGCCTACCTCTGGCCGCTGCTCCTCGTGGTCACGGTGTCCCTGGCCCTGTTCGCCGCGCCGCTGCCCCGGACCCCCGCCGCCCGGCGCTGTCTGCGCACACCGCCCACGCGCGTGCGGGCCCCCCGACTCCTCGGCACCCTGGAGAACCCGCGATGACGTCGATCTTCCGCACCGCGATGGGCGCCGACTTCGACCGCCTCCACCCTCAGCTGCGCCGCCGCTTCTCGGTCGGGCTGACGAACGGACAGGCCTGCACGGGGCGGGGTGTGATGCACCGCGTCTGGCACGGCGGCGCGTTCGTCAAACCGTTCCTCGCCCTCGGCGCGACCCGCAACATCCTCGTCCCCCGGGTCGGCCGGAACGTCCCCTTCACCATCGAGAACGTGTCGTACCTCGACACGTTCGGGCGTGAGACCGTGACCTTCGTGCGCACCTTCGACCTGCCGGGCCGGGCCCGCCGCTTCGACGCCCAGATGGTGCTGAGCCCCCGGGGCGACCGCGTCCTCGACTACCTCGGCACCCACCAGCACCTGGCCAGCGACCTCCACTTCCACGCCGAGCCCGACGGCTCCCTCCTCATCAGGTCCGGAGAGCACCGGTTCCGGGAGGGCCCGGTCGACATCCGCGTCCCCGAACTCATCGGTGCCACGGCCGAGGTGCGCGAGTCCTACGACGACACGTGCGGCCGCTTCCGCGTCCGGGTCCGGGTGGTGAACAAACACTTCGGCCCTCTCTTCGGCTACGAGGGCTCCTTCTCCGCGACGTACACGGACATCTCGAACCGCACGGTCCGGCCCGGCCTGCGGCCGGTGCGCGAGGAGTCACGCGCGTGAGCCCCGAGACGGCCAAGTCCCTGGAGACGAAGAACAAACTCCTGGAGGGCGCGCTGCGCACCCTCACCGAGCAGGGCATCGCGAAAACGTCGGCCCGGACGATCGCGGCGACGGCCGGGGTCAACCAGGCGCTCGTCTTCTACCACTTCGGCTCGGTGGACGAACTCCTGTCGGCGGCCTGCCACTACGGGGCCGAACAGGCGGTCGCGCGCTTCCGGCTCCGGCTCGCCACCGCCACGTCCCTGGCCGAGCTGCTGGCCGTCGGCCGGGAGATCCACGAACAGGAACGGGCCGGGGGGCATGTCGCGCTCCTCGGCCAGCTCCTCGCCGGCGCCCAGACCCACGCCGGCCTCGGACCGGCCACGGCCGCGGGCCTCGACCTGTGGATCACGGAGATCGAGGGGGCGCTGATCCGGATCCTGGCGGCGACACCGTTCGGCGAGTTCGTGGATGCGAGGGGGCTGGCGCGCGCGGTGGCGGCGTCCTTCGTGGGGATCGAGCTGTACGAAGGGGTGGACGAGGACGGCGCCCGGGCGGCGCTGGACGCGCTGGAGCAGCTGGGCGCGCTGGTCGCGGCGCTGGAGGACCTGGGGCCGGTGGCGCAGCGAGCGGTCCGGCACCGGTTGCGGCGGGCGCGGCCCGGCGTTTGATCGCCGGGATGCCGGTGCCCCGGCGACGTGGGGCGGGTCACGCGACCCGGTGTCGCAGCCGAGGTCGGGCGGGTTGCGCGGCCCGGCGTTGGCGGGTGCCGCCGCGCCCACCCGTGCCGCCCCAGCGGCACGAATGCCCGCGGATCGGGCGGGATTGTGCGCGGAGCGCGTGCCCGCGGGTCGGGCGGATCGGGGCGGGCGCATGCCCGCGAGCGGGGTGGGTGTCGCGGTCGCGTACGGCGGGAGGGGGTGTGGCGGGGGGTGTCCGCCCGCAGCGGCTGGCGTGTCAACGCGGGTTCGCCGGTGAGCGACCGATTTCGCGCCAGACCGAGGACGGACACCCCCCGGCGCGCCCCCGGCCCCCATCGAACCGTAGGCGCTACCCCCACCCCCACTCACCCGCACATGCGCCGCAGGCACCACACCCCACGCCCCCCGCGGCGCCGCAGGTGATGACGCACGCACCCCCACGGTGCCGCAGGTGACGACGCACGCACCCCCACGGCGCCGCACGTGATGACGCATCCCACGCCCCCGCGGCGCCGCACGTGATGACGCACACACCCCCACGGCGCCGCAGGTGACGACGCACCCCACACCCCCACGGCGCCGCAAGTGAAGACGCACCCACACCCGACACCCGCCCGGCGCCGCCGGCGCCACGTACCGCCCGCCGCCCCCCGATCGACCGAAGGGCGAGACAGGGCTGACCGCCATATGACTGGCGGGTAAGGTCAGGTGCCGTGCCGAAGCCGCTCAGCCTCCCCTTCGACCCCATCGCCCGCGCCGACGAACTCTGGAAGCAGCGTTGGGGCAGCGTCCCCTCCATGGCCGCGATCACCTCGATCATGCGCGCACACCAGATTCTGCTCGCCGAGGTCGACGCCGTCGTCAAGCCGTACGGCCTGACCTTCGCCCGCTACGAAGCACTCGTACTGCTCACCTTCTCCAAGGCCGGCGAACTCCCGATGTCGAAGATCGGCGAGCGCCTCATGGTGCATCCGACATCCGTCACGAACACCGTCGACCGACTGGTGAAGTCCGGCCTCGTCGACAAGCGCCCCAACCCCAACGACGGGCGCGGCACGCTCGCCGTCATCACGGAGAAGGGCCGCGAAGTGGTCGAGGCCGCGACCCGCGACCTGATGGCGATGGACTTCGGACTCGGCGTGTACGACTCCGAGGAATGCGCGGAGATCTTCGCGATGCTGCGCCCGCTGCGGGTCGCCGCGAGCGACTTCGAGGAGCAGTGACCCGGGGCAAGATCGCCCGGAACGGGTCGATACGCTCGACGGCATGAAAAAGAGCGTGCTGACCCGCTACCGCGTCATGGCCTACGTCACCGGTGTGCTCCTGGTGCTGCTGTGCCTCTGCATGATCGGCAAGTACCTGCTGGACGTGGACGGTGCGGCGGACGCGACCCGCGTCGTCTCCATCGCGCACGGCTGGCTCTACGTCGTCTACCTCGTCTTCGCCTTCGACCTCGGCTCCAAGGCGAAGTGGCCGGTCGCCAAGCAGCTCTGGGTCCTGCTGGCCGGCACGGTCCCGACAGCCGCCTTCTTCGTCGAACGCAAGATCTCCGCCGAGCTGGAGGCCAAGGTCACCGACGCCGCCCCGCAGACCGCAAAGGTCTAGCCGGGCGCCCCGCCCCGGCGGACCCCGAGCCGCACCCGCCCGCCGTACGCCCCCGCGTACGGCGGCCCGGCGTCCCGCCCCCAGGCCCCAACCGCGAGCTTCCGGCCCCGAGCCCCGGCCCAAGCCCCGGCCCCCGGCCTACCCTCGGTCGGCCCCGGCCTACCCTCGGTCGGCCCCCCACCACCCCCCGGCCCCACCCCCCACCACCCCCCTCACCTGCACTTTTTCAATCCACCCCCGCCAGCCGTCGACATTTACTAGGACGTCCAAGTAAATTTGACGGCATGGACGCTGACGCCATCGAGGAGGGCCGCCGCCGCTGGCAGGCCCGGTACGACACCGCGCGCAAGCGGGAGGCAGACTTCACCACGCTCTCCGGCGACCCCGTGGAGCCGATGTACGGGCCCCGCCCCGGGGACACCTACGAAGGCTTCGAGCGGATCGGCTGGCCGGGGGAGTACCCCTTCACGCGCGGCCTGTATCCGACCGGCTACCGCGGTCGTACGTGGACCATCCGGCAATTCGCCGGCTTCGGCAACGCCGAGCAGACCAACGAGCGCTACAAGATGATCCTCGCCGCGGGCGGCGGCGGACTGTCCGTCGCGTTCGACATGCCGACCCTCATGGGCCGCGACTCCGACGACGCCCGTTCGCTCGGCGAGGTCGGGCACTGCGGCGTGGCGATCGACTCGGCGTCCGACATGGACGTCCTGTTCAAGGACATCCCGCTCGGCGACGTCACCACCTCGATGACGATCAGCGGTCCGGCCGTCCCCGTCTTCTGCATGTACCTGGTCGCCGCGGAGCGGCAGGGCATCGACCCGGGCGTCCTGAACGGCACGCTCCAGACGGACATCTTCAAGGAGTACATCGCGCAGAAGGAGTGGCTGTTCCAGCCCGAGCCCCATCTGCGCCTCATCGGCGACCTGATGGAGTACTGCGCCGAACGCATCCCCGCCTACAAGCCGCTGTCCGTCTCCGGCTACCACATCCGCGAGGCCGGGGCGACGGCCGCGCAGGAGCTGGCGTACACCCTGGCGGACGGCTTCGGCTATGTGGAGCTGGGCCTGTCGCGCGGGCTGGACGTGGACGTCTTCGCCCCGGGGCTGTCCTTCTTCTTCGACGCGCACGTCGACTTCTTCGAGGAGATCGCCAAGTTCCGCGCGGCCCGCAGGATCTGGGCCCGCTGGATGCGGGACGTGTACGGGGCGAAGTCCGACAAGGCCCAGTGGCTGCGCTTCCACACGCAGACCGCCGGAGTCTCGCTCACCGCGCAGCAGCCGTACAACAACGTCGTCCGTACGGCCGTGGAGGCGCTCGCGGCGGTGCTGGGCGGCACGAACTCGCTGCACACCAACGCGCTCGACGAGACGCTGGCCCTGCCGAGCGAGCAGGCGGCGGAGATCGCCCTGCGCACCCAGCAGGTCCTCATGGAGGAGACCGGCGTCGCCAACGTGGCCGACCCGCTGGGCGGTTCGTGGTACGTCGAGCAGCTGACCGACCGGATCGAGGCCGACGCGGAGAAGATCTTCGAGCAGATCAAGGAACGGGGGCTGCGCGCGCACCCCGACGGCCGGCACCCGATCGGTCCGATCACCTCCGGCATCCTGCGCGGGATCGAGGACGGCTGGTTCACCGGCGAGATCGCGGAGTCCGCGTTCCGCTACCAGCAGGCCCTGGAGAAGGGCGACAAGCGCGTGGTGGGCGTCAACGTCCACACCGGGTCCGTCACCGGGGACCTGGAGATCCTGCGGGTGAGCCACGAGGTGGAGCGCGAGCAGGTACGGATGCTCGGCGCACGGCGGGAGGGCCGCGACGACGCGGCGGTGCGTGCCGCGCTGGACGCGATGCTCGCCGCCGCGCGGGACGGCTCCAACATGATCGGGCCGATGCTGGACGCGGTGCGCGCGGAGGCCACGCTCGGTGAGATCTGCGGCGTCCTGCGCGACGAGTGGGGCGTGTACACGGAGCCGGCGGGCTTCTGACGCCCGAGGCGCCGCACCGACGCGGACACGGAACAGGTCGCACACCGCAGGACCGGGTGTGCGACCTGCTCGCGCCTGCCCCCACCTCTGACCGTTGCCCGGCTCCTGACCGTTGCCCGGCCTGCGACCGTTGCCCGGCCCCCGACCCTCGCCCGGCCCTGACCCTTCCGGTCCCTAGCCCTGTCCCGCTCTCGCCTCGACTTCCCCGGCGCCTGCCTCCTCGGCCCCCGCCAGTCCCAGCAGCAGCACCCGCGTGAAGCTCCGCACCCATTCCTCGTCGGCCGGTTCGGCGCTGACCAGGGTGCGGTGGACCACCGCGCCCGCCACGATGTCGAAGATGAGGTCGACCGTGCGGGCGACCTGCGCGGGGTCGGTGCGCGGCGGGAGCTCGCCGCGGGCCTGCGCGCGGGCGCGGCCCTCGACGACCAGCCGCTTCTGGCGGTCCACGATGGACGTACGGATACGTTCGCGCAGCGCGTCGTCGCGGGTGGACTCCGCCACGACCGCCATCAGCCCGCTCCTGGCCTCGGGCCGCGCCAGGATCGAGGCGAACTGGAGGACGACGCCCTCGATGTCGGCGGCCAGGGAGCCGCGGTCGGGCAGGCGCAGCGCGTCGAAGAGTTCCGCCACCGCGTCGACGACCAACTCGTGCTTGTCGGCCCAACGCCGGTACAGCGTCGTCTTCGCGACCCCGGCCCGGTTGGCCACGTCCCCCAGGCTGAGCCGGGACCAGCCCAGTTCGACCAGCGCCTCCCGCGTCGCGGCCAGGATCGCGGTGTCCGCGGCGGCGCTGCGAGGGCGTCCGGTGCGGCCGGCGGGGGTGCGACTGTGCATCCCC
This sequence comes from Streptomyces cadmiisoli, assembly GCF_003261055.1. Classification (NCBI taxonomy): domain Bacteria; kingdom Bacillati; phylum Actinomycetota; class Actinomycetes; order Kitasatosporales; family Streptomycetaceae; genus Streptomyces; species Streptomyces cadmiisoli. The sequence goes on along the minus strand of NZ_CP030073.1, from coordinate 3,146,074 downwards.
CGACCATAACCGGCCGTTTCGGCGGAGCAGTGAGGGAGATCACCGGGTTGTGGTGTCCCCGGGACCCCCTCCGCCATTACGCTACGACTCGTAGCGAAAGCGTGCGCGCCGGTACGTCACGTATGTCTCGTACGCACCCGGCACGCGCGAGCGACGACCACGTGGCGCGGGTGGGGACCCGGCGCCGGGAGCAGCCGGCCGGCCGCGACAGCGGCCCGGCTTTCACACCGTTTTTCACACACGCGCGGTAACGGGGGAGGATAGACGCATGCAGCCACGGAACATGTCCATGAGCGGTGTCGTCGACCTCGCCGCGGTCAAGGCGGCCCAAGAGGCCAAGGCGAAGGCGGAGCAGGCGCGCGCCGAAGCCGCCCGGCACGGCGGGGGCGGAGCCGTCTCCCCGGCCGACCTCGTCATCGACGTCGACGAGGCCGGATTCGAGCAAGACGTATTGCAGCGTTCCACCGAGGTCCCGGTCGTCATCGACTTCTGGGCCGAGTGGTGTCAGCCCTGCAAGCAGCTCAGCCCGGTCCTGGAGCGGCTCGCCGTCGAGTACGACGGCCGCTTCGTCCTTGCCAAGATCGACGTCGACGCCAACCAGATGCTGATGCAGCAGTTCGGGATCCAGGGGATCCCGGCGGTCTTCGCCGTCGTCGCGGGCCAGGCCCTGCCGCTGTTCCAGGGAGCGGCCGGTGAGGCGCAGATCCGGCAGACCCTGGACCAGTTGGTGACGGTCGCCGAGGAGCGCTTCGGGCTGACCGGCCTGACCGTCGACCCGGACGCGGAGCCGGGCGAGCGGCCCGATCCCGAGCAGGTGCCGGCCGGCCCTCACGACGGGCTGCTGAACGCGGCCGCGCAGGCGCTGGACGCCGGCGACCTGGGGGGCGCGATCCAGGCGTACAAGAACGTGCTGTCCGACGACCCGACCAACCCGGAGGCCAAACTCGGTCTGGCGCAGGCGGAGTTGCTGGAGCGGGTCCAGGGGCTCGACCCGCAGCAGGTGCGCAAGGACGCGGCCGAGAAGCCGGCCGACGCGCAGACGCAGATCGCCGCCGCCGACCTGGATCTGGTGGGCGGGCACGTCGAGGACGCGTTCGGGCGGCTCATCGACACCGTGCGGCGCACGGCGGGCGACGACCGGGACGCCGTCCGGGTGCGGCTGCTCGAGCTGTTCGAGGTGGTCGGCGCCGACGACCCGCGGGTGATCGCGGCGCGTCGGGCGCTGGCTCGCGCCCTGTTCTGAGCGGGTCGGGGGACCCGTTCCGCGGGTTCCCCGATGAGGTGAGGCCGTCGGGGCTTGTGTGACGGGACTGCCGAGGAAGTGTGTGTGCGGCCGCGCTTTACCAAATCTTGGTAAACGCGGCCGCTGTTACTGCGAGTAAGTCGCAGGCGATGTTCTGTCGGACTCTGTCCAGCGATCAATGGCTTTGTCCTCCCCTGAGATGCCACCCTGAGTCGTCGAGCGAGACCGACGGGTCGTTGTTCGGTTATCCGGCCGTTACTAGCGAGTAACGAACCCCCTTGTGCGGGCGGCGAGAATGCACCACGATCGGCGACGCTCGGTCCATTCCCGCACCCCGACAGCCGGTCGGGTCACGGGACTTCCTGGGTCCCCACCGAGCAGAGCCGGCGGCAGTGGCGCCGGCTCTCGGACAGGGGGGTCTTCGCCCGACGGCGAAGCCTGTCCAGCAAGGTTGTGCGTGATGCGTGTCAGGCGCGACCAGTGGTTGTCGCTCGGGGGTGATCGCCGGTGATTCGGGCGCGGTTTCGCGCCACCGAGCGCGGGCGCTCTCCTTACCGAGGACGTAGCACTTCTCCCATCCCTGTCCCGCCGAGCCGTCGTCCGAGGGCGAGCCGGGTGCCAGGAGATGTACGTCCGAGAAGGAGGAAATATGGAGTCCCAGGTGCGTGGTGGGACCAGATGGAAGCGGTTCGCTGTGGTCATGGTGCCCAGCGTGGCCGCCACGGCGTGTATAGGTGTCGCGCTCGCTCAGGGTGCTCTTGCCGCGTCGTTCAGCGTCTCCGGCCAGTCGTTCAAGGTCACGACCAAGCAGCTCGACGGTACGGGCTTCTCGCAGTACGGCGCCCTTGACGAGGGTTACACGCTCGACGGCAAGAAGACGGTTCACCCCGTCGCCGTCTCGGCGTTCAAGTCGGCGACGATCAAGAGCCTGTGCCAGTCGGTCGTCACCCCGAACATTCCGGTGCTCGGGAACGTCAGCCTGATCCTGCGGGCCGGCGACGGCGCCACTCCGGTCGAGGCCGAGAACCTGTACATCGACGTCGCCCAGCTCGAGGCCGACGCGGTGTTCCGGGGCATCGACATCGGTGTGGCCGCCAAGGACGCCAACAAGGGTCCGGGCATGAAGGGCGGGGGCGAGCAGTCCAACCCCTACGGGTTCGCCCAGCAGGCCGACTCGGTCACCCTGAAGGACGTGAAGCAGACGGCGTGGGCGACCACCGCCGGAACCTTCAAGCTCAGCGGCCTGAAGATGTCGCTGTCGACGGGTGTCAAGGAGTGCTACTAAGCACTCGCTGACGGGCGGGGGAGCCGATGGCGCCCCCGCCCGTCCACTCTCCACACCGGCTGCCCCGCATCTGACCGCTTTTCAGAGCAGCAGCAGTACATCTCTCCACCACAGCAACGCCGTTCCAGGGAGCTGTTTTCCATGAGCGCCGAGACTCCTGCCGCGCCCGGCACCGACGAGCACTACCTCCGGGTCTTTCGGCGGAACTTCCGCGCCTGGCGGGGCACCAGGCCCTTCTGGGCCGGCCTGTTCGTCATGCTCGGCGGACTCCCCATCGCCTACTTCCCGTACGCAAACCTCCGGATCGGTCACCTGACGCTGGCGATGGCCACGACCGCGGGGGCCGGATCCCTGATCATCGGCGTGCTGCTGGTCGTCCTGGGCTTCAGCCTCTGGTTCCAGAAGCACGTCCGCACCTTCGCGGGTGTCGCGGCGATCCTGCTGGCCCTGGTGTCCATTCCGGTGTCCAACCTCGGCGGCTTCCTCGTCGGCTTCCTGCTCGCCCTCATCGGCGGCGCGATGGCCGTGGCGTGGGCCGAGGACGGTCCGTCCGCGCAGCAGCCGGCGCAGGTGAAGACCGAGGGCAAGGGCGCAGCCCCCGAGGGCGCGCCCGCACCGGGCACGGGAGTCGCGGACGAGGTGGGCGAGCCCAACGATCTGTCAGGAACGAGCCCCGGCAACGAGGCGAACGGGAGGCACAGTGCCGGCTGACGAGGGGACCCATGGGACTGATGTGGACGAGTCCCGTGTGAGAACCGGGCCGCGCCACGCGGCACCCAAGAAGCCGCTGTTCACCAGGTTCCACATGCCGGCCGGAAAGGCGATAGCCCTGGCGGCGATGCCGACCGCGGTCCTGATGGGGATGGGGTTCACGCCGAAGCTCGCCCTCGCCGAGGACCAGCAGCCGGCTTCCCGGAGCCTGACGGCCGACGAGTACAAGGACTGCGTCGCCGCGCTGGAGGACGCCGAGAACGGCCCGTCCACGTCGCCGTCGCCGTCGCCGTCCGCGTCGGCGAGCGAGTCCGCCGGTGAGCCGGAGCCGAGTCCGTCGCAGACGTCGGACGCCGGTGCCGCGGACCCGTCCGGCTCGCCGGGCGACGGCTCTTCGTCGGATTCAGGTTCCGACGACGAGCCCGAGCCCGAGCCGACCCCGTCCGCGCCGGCGGAGTCCGCGGCCGGTGACGCGCCGGCGCCGTCGCCGTCCGCTTCCGGCGACGACGGCGTGCTGGACACCATCGGCGACACGATCACCGGTGTGGTCGACGACGTCGTCGACGGCATCACGGGCGGTGGCACGGAGACGGAGCCGGCCGGCCCGGAGCCGTCGCCGTCCGCCTCGCAGGGCGCGGACCCGAGCGAGGAGCCGTCCTCCGGCGCAGGCGGGGACACCCCGCAGGACTCGCCCGGGAAGGTCACGGACCCGGTCGAGGACATCGTCGAGGACGTCGCCGACCAGGTGGACGAGGCGACGGACGAGCCGGCCGAGGAGGCGACGGAGGAGCCCACCGCGTCCCCGACGCCGAGTCCCTCGGCGAGCGAGACCACCGACGTGGACGACTGCCCGGTCGCCACCGACGAGGAGGGCGGCGTCGACAACGCCGTGCCGCTGCCCGACGACCCGTGGTTCCTGGACGCCAGCTCGCTGCTGCTGAAGGGCGCCGACTACAAGGGCATAGTCAAGGTGAAGACCGCCAACGGCTCGGTCAAGGAGGTCCTGAAGTACGTCATCTCGGACGGCACCGACATCGGCGATCTGCACCAGACGGTGAAGGACGAGCAGTCCGGCAAGACGTACCACGTGCAGGCGGCCGAGGGCTCGACGTCGACCATCCGCGACGGCGAGACGGTGATGTACACCGAGAGCATCTCGGGCAACCTGCTGGGCCTCATACCCGTCACGTTCGACCCGGAGCACCCGCCGCCGCTGAACATCCCGCTGATCTACTTCACCAAGGTGAAGGTGCAGCAGGCCGGCCAGTTCGGTGGGACCCTGCACGTGCCCGGACTGCATCAGTTCGTCACCGGCTGAGCGTTTCCGCAGGTCCGTCCGGGAGCCGCACACCACTGAGGGCGCCCCCTGGTTCACAGGGGGCGCCCTCGGTGTCGTCGGGTGACGTCGTCCGTCAGGCCTTCTTGTCGCCGCCCAGGTGGTGGACCCGGACCATGTTGGTGGTGCCGGGGACACCGGGGGGCGAGCCGGCGGTGATGATCATGATGTCGCCGGGCTCGAAGCGGTTGAGCTTGTCGATCTCCTGGTCGACCAGGTCCACCATCTCGTCCGTGCTGTTCACGAACGGCACGACGTGCGACTCGACGCCCCAGCTCAGGGCCAGTTGGTTGCGGGTCGACTCGTCCGTGGTGAACGCGAGGATCGGCTGGGCGACGCGGTAGCGGCACAGACGGCGGGCGGTGTCACCGGACTGCGTGAACGCCACCAGGCCCTTGCCGCCGAGGAAGTCCGCGATCTCGCACGCGGCACGGGCCACCGAACCGCCCTGCGTGCGCGGCTTCTTGCCCGGGACGAGCGGCTGGAGGCCCTTGGAGAGCAGCTCCTGCTCGGCCGCCTGGACGATCTTCGACATCGTCTTGACGGTCTCGATCGGGTACGCGCCCACGCTCGACTCGGCGGACAGCATGACCGCGTCGGCGCCGTCCAGGATCGCGTTGGCCACGTCGGAGGCCTCGGCGCGGGTCGGACGGGAGTTGGTGATCATCGACTCCATCATCTGGGTCGCCACGATCACCGGCTTGGCGTTGCGCCGGCACAGCTCGATCAGGCGCTTCTGCACCATCGGCACCTTTTCGAGTGGGTACTCGACGGCCAGGTCGCCGCGCGCGACCATCACGCCGTCGAACGCCATCACGACGTCCTCCATGTTCGCCACCGCCTGCGGCTTCTCCACCTTGGCGATGACGGGGACGCGCCGGCCCTCCTCGTCCATGATCCGGTGGACGTCGTGGACGTCCTTGGCGTCCCGCACGAAGGAGAGGGCGACCAGGTCGCAGCCCATGCGCAGCGCGAACCGCAGGTCGTCGACGTCCTTCTCGGACAGCGCCGGGACGTTGACTGCCGCGCCGGGCAGGTTGATGCCCTTGTGGTCGGAGATGACGCCGCCCTCGATGACGATCGTCCGCACCCGCGGGCCCTCGACGTCCAGGACCTTCAGCTCGACGTTGCCGTCGTTGATCAGGACCTGGTCGCCGCGCGCGACGTCGCCGGGCAGGCCCTTGTAGGTGGTGCCGCAGATCGTCTTGTCGCCCGGGACGTCCTCGGTGGTGATGGTGAACTCGTCACCGCGCACCAGCTCCACGGGGCCCTCGGCGAAGGTCGCGAGGCGGATCTTGGGGCCCTGGAGGTCGGCGAGGACGCCGATGGCGCGGCCGGTCTCCTTGGCGGCGGCCCGGACGCGGTCGTACCGCCCCTGGTGCTCGGCGTGGGTGCCGTGGCTGAAGTTGAAGCGGGCCACGTTCATGCCGGCCTCGATCAACGAGACGAGTTGCTCGTGGGAGTCGACCGCGGGGCCGAGAGTACAGACGATTTTCGAACGGCGCATGGGGGCGATCCTATCGGTTTGTTTCGCTGCGGAATATTCCGTCTGGCGGAAAATACAAAAGGGCGGGATGCCGCTCAGGTGAGGTTCTGGGAACCCTTTACAAGCGCGTACGTCTGTGTCGCAATCTCCAGTTCCTCGTCGGTCGGTACCACCGCGACCGCCACCCGTGACCCCTCGGGCGAGATCAGCCGCGGCCGGTCGCCGCGGACGGCGTTCAGTTCGCCGTCCACCGCGAGGCCCAGCTCCTCCAGGCCCGCCACGGCGGCTTCCCGCACCGCCGCCGCGTTCTCGCCGACCCCGGCCGTGAAGGCGATCGCGTCCACCCTGCCGAGCACCGCGTAATAGGCGCCGATGTACTTCTTCAGCCGGTGAATGTATATGTCGAAGGCGAGTTGAGCCTGTTCGTCGCCCTCGTCGATCCGGCGGCGGATCTCCCGCATGTCGTTGTCCCCGCAGAGACCGATCAGTCCGCTCCTCTTGTTGAGAAGAGTGTCGATCTCGTCGGCGGACATTCCGCCAACACGCATCAAATGGAAGATGACGGCCGGGTCCAGATCTCCGGAACGCGTACCCATCACCAGCCCCTCCAAGGGCGTCAGCCCCATGGAGGTGTCGACGCACCGGCCGCCCCGGACCGCCGTGGCGGACGCCCCGTTGCCGAGGTGCAGCACGATGACGTTCACCTCCTCGGGGGCCTTGCCGAGCAGCCGGGCCGTCGCCCGGGACACATGGGCGTGCGACGTGCCGTGGAAGCCGTAGCGCCGGATGCGGTGCTCGTCGGCGGTCTTCACGTCGATCGCGTAGCGGGCGGCCGACTCCGGCATCGTGGTGTGGAAGGCGGTGTCGAAGACGGCGACCTGGGGGAGGTCGGGGCGCAGCGCGCGGGCCGTGCGGATGCCGGTCAGGTTGGCCGGGTTGTGCAGCGGGGCGACCGGGATCAGCCGCTCGATCTCGGCGAGCACCGCGTCGTCGACGACGGTCGGCTCGGTGAAGGACTTGCCCCCGTGCACCACGCGGTGGCCGATCGCGGCCAGCTCGGGGGAGTCCAGCCCCGCGCCGTCCTTGGCCAGCTCCGCCGCGACGGCCTTCAGGGCGGCGTCGTGACCGGGGACCGGGCCGCTCCACTCACGGGACTCGCCCGTGGTCAGGTCCGTGTGCTTCAGCAGGGAGGTCTCCTCCCCGATCCGCTCCACCAGCCCCACCGCGAGCCGGCTGCGGTCGCGCATGTCGAGCAGTTGGTACTTCACCGACGACGAACCGGAGTTCAGGACGAGGACTCGGGTGGCGGAGGCCCGGCCCGGCCCGTCGGACCGGGCGGTGGTGGCGGACGGGCGGGTGGAGCTCACTGGGCGGTCGCCTTCCGGGTCGGGGACTGGGCCTGTATCGCCGTGATGGCGACGGTGTTCACGATGTCCTGGACGAGGGCGCCCCGGGACAGGTCGTTGACCGGCTTGCGCAGCCCCTGGAGCACGGGTCCGACGGCGATGGCGCCGGCCGAGCGCTGCACGGCCTTGTAGGTGTTGTTGCCGGTGTTGAGGTCGGGGAAGATCAGCACGCTCGCCTGTCCGGCGACCTCGGAACCGGGCAGCTTGGTCCGGGCCACCGTCGGCTCTACGGCGGCGTCGTACTGGATCGGGCCCTCGATCTTCAGGTCGGAACGCCGACCGCGGACGAGTTCCGTCGCCTCGCGCACCTTGTCGACGTCGGCGCCCGAGCCGGACGTGCCGGTCGAGTACGACAGCATCGCGATCCGCGGCTCCACACCGAACTGGGCGGCCGTGGACGCCGACTGGATGGCGATGTCGGCGAGCTGCTCGGCGTTCGGGTCGGGGTTCACCGCGCAGTCGCCGTAGACGAGCACCTGGTCGGCGAGGCACATGAAGAAGACCGAGCTGACGATCTTGGCGTCGGCGTCGGTCTTGATGATCTCGAAGGCGGGACGGATGGTGGCGGCCGTGGAGTGCACGGAGCCGGAGACCATGCCGTCGGCGAGGCCCTCCTGCACCATGAGCGTGCCGAAGTAGTTCACGTCGGAGACGACGTCGTACGCCAGCTCGACGCTGACGCCCTTGTGGGCGCGCAGCTCGGCGTACTTCTCGGCGAAGGAGTCCCGCAGCTCGCTGGTGGCCGGGTCGATCAGCCGGCAGTCGCCGAGGTCGATCCCGAGGTCGGCGGCCTTCTTGCGGATCGTGTCGACGGGGCCGAGCAGGGTGAGATCGCACACCCCGCGGCGCAGCAGCACCTCGGCGGCGTGCAGCACCCGCTCCTCGGTGCCCTCCGGCAGCACGACCCGCCGCTTGTCGGAGCGGGCCTGCTCGAGGAGCTGGTGCTCGAACATCATCGGGGTGACGCGGTCGCTGCTGGGGGCGCTCACCCGCTTGAGCAGTTCGCCCGTGTCGACGTGCCGCTCGAACAGTCCGAGCGCGGTCTCCGCCTTGCGCGGGGTGGCCGCGTTGAGCTTGCCCTCCAGGGAGAACAGCTGCTCCGCGGTGGGGAAGCTGTTGCCGGACACCGACAGCACCGGGGTGCCGGGGGCGAGCCGGGCGGCCAGCGTGAGGATGTCGTCGCCCGGCACCTCGTTCAGGGTGAGCACCACGCCGGCGATCGGCGGGGTGCCGGCGCTGTGCGCGGCGAGCGAGCCGACGACCAGGTCGGCCCGGTCGCCGGGGGTGACGACCAGGCAGCCCGGGGTCAGGGCGCCCAGGAAGTTCGGCAGCATGGCACCGCCGAAGACGAAGCCGAGCGCGTCGCGCGCGAGCCCCGAGTCGTCGCCGAGCAGCACCTTCGCGCCGAGCGCGTGCCCGATCTGGGCGACCGTCGGGGCCGACAGGGCCGGCTCGTCGGGCAGGACGTAGCAGGGCACGGGCAGCCGGTTCGCGAGCCGCTCGGCGATCTCGTCGCGGTCGTCGCGGGCGACCCGGTTGGTGACCATGGCGAGCACGTCGCAGCCGAGGCCCGCGTAGGCGCGGTAGGCGTTGTGGGTCTCGGCCCGCACGGACTCCGCGGTCTGCTTGCGGCCGCCGACGACGGGGATGACCGAGGCGCCGAACTCGTTGGCGAGCCGGGCGTTGAGCGACAGCTCGTCCGGGAACTGCGTGTCGGCGAAGTCGGTGCCGAGCACGAGGACGACGTCGTAGTCCCGCGCGACCCGGTGGAACCGGTCGACGAGCGTGGACACCAGCTCGTCCGTCCCCCGTTCGGCCTGGAGCGCGGAGCCCTCGTGGTAGTCCATGCCGTAGACCGTCGCCGGGGCCTGGGAGAGCCGGTAGCGGGCGCGCAGCAGCTCGAAGAGACGGTCGGGCCCGTCGTGGACGAGGGGGCGGAAGACGCCGACGCGGTCGACCTGCCGGGTCAGGAGCTCCATCACTCCCAGTTCGACGACCTGGCGGCCGTCGCCTCGGTCGATGCCGGTCACGTACACGCTGCGCGTCACGCGTGCTCTCCGTTTCGTCTGTCAGGGGGCCTCGGGATCACAAAATTCGCCCACCAGGGTGAGCGGAACCCTCTTGACAATACCCTCGCAGCTGGATAAGGCGCCTGTCAGTACCACAGGGGGGCGGGTGGACGCATCCGGGTGGGACACCGGCGCGCGGCACCCGCTTGGGGGACGTGAAACAATCGTTCGTGGCTCACCGGTAACAACAGCGACCAGGAGACACAGCACGATGCGCATCGGAGTCCTCACCGCGGGCGGCGACTGCCCCGGCCTGAACGCCGTGATCCGGTCGGTCGTCCACCGGGCGGTCGCGCAGTACGGTGACGAGGTCATCGGCTTCGAGGACGGGTACTCCGGCCTGCTGGACGGCCGCTACCGCACCCTGGACCTGAACGCGGTGAGCGGCATCCTGGCCCGCGGCGGCACCATCCTCGGCTCCTCCCGGCTGGAGCGCGACCGGTTGCGCGAGGCCTGCGAGAACGCCTCGGACATGATCCGCGACTTCGGGATCGACGCCCTGATCCCGATCGGCGGCGAAGGCACCCTCACCGCCGCCCGCATGCTGTCCGACGCGGGTCTGCCGGTGGTCGGCGTCCCGAAGACCATCGACAACGACATCTCCTCCACGGACCGCACCTTCGGCTTCGACACCGCGGTCGGTGTCGCCACCGAGGCGATGGACCGGCTGAAGACCACCGCCGAGTCGCACCAGCGCGTGATGGTCGTCGAGGTCATGGGCCGGCACGCGGGCTGGATCGCCCTGGAGTCCGGCATGGCCGCCGGCGCCCACGGCATCTGCCTGCCCGAGCGGCCCTTCGACCCGGCCGACGTGGCGAAGATGATCGAGGAGCGGTTCGCGCGCGGCAAGAAGTTCGCGGTCGTCTGCGTGGCCGAGGGCGCCCACCCCGCCGAGGGCACGATGGACTACGGCAAGGGCGAGATCGACCTGTACGGCCATGAGCGCTTCCAGGGCATCGGCACGGCCCTCGCGTACGAGCTGGAGCGGCGGCTCGGCAAGGAGGCCAAGCCGGTCATCCTCGGCCATGTCCAGCGCGGCGGCACGCCGACGGCGTACGACCGGGTGCTCGCCACCCGCTTCGGCTGGCACGCCGTGGAGGCCGCGCACCAGGGCGAGTTCGGCCGGATGACCGCGCTGCGCGGCACCGACATCGTGATGGTGCCGCTCGCGGAGGCCGTGACCGAGCTGAAGACGGTGCCCAAGGACCGCATGGACGAGGCCGAGTCGGTCTTCTAGCCCGCCGCGCCCGGGACCCACCGGGCGCCCCTGCGGTGGCGCCGGTTCATTCGCTGTGCCGCCGCACCGTCGTCCAGAAGTGGTCGACGATCCGGTCGAGGAAGTCCCGGCCGGGGTCGCCGGCGTCCGCGGTGCCGCCGCCCCAGCTCAGGGTGGCGACCATCTGCCCCTGGTAGTCCCGGTGCAGTTCCGCCAGGGTCGCCTCCAGCAGGCCGCGGTCCAGCGGCACCGTCCTGGTGACCGGGCGGACGTAGCCCTGCCAGCGGGTGGTCACGGCGCTGCGCAGCAGGTCGGCGAGCCTGGCCTCGCGGCCCGTGACGGCGATGAAGTCGGCGAGGTCCAGGTCCAGGAGGCCGGCGAGCGCGATGGACTGCCGGTCCGTGCCGCGCCACGCGTCGTTCTCCTCCATCCGCTGGTACGCGAGGAGTTCGAGTCCGACGCCGCGGGCGACGTCCTCCGGGGCGAGCCCGCGCGAGATGCGGTGCTCGCGCAAGGTCCGCGGACGGCCGATGAGTTCACCGGGCGAGCACCACAGCACGCCGGCCAGCGCGGTGAGTTCCTGGCTGCTCGGGCCCGCGATGCCGCGTTCCCAGGCGACGACGAGATCCGGGGTGATGTACGGCAGCCCGAACGAGGCGCGCATACCGTACGCGACCTCCTCGGGCCCCATGCCGAGCGCGGCACGGAGCCGGCGGGCGGCGAGTGCGTTGAAAGGCGGGCTGGGCTGGTTCGGTCGGGCTGAGGGTCGGCGCACGGGCCACAACGTAGGGGTACGGGAGGATCCTGACCACGGTCTGTTCGGCCACAATCACGGATCGTAGGAATCTACGGTTCCCGGCCGTCCGTCCGGGGCGGCCGGGAACGGGCGGCCGTCGGCCTCACCCCTTGACCGCCCCGCCCAGCGCGAAGCCGCCGCCGAGCCGGCGGGCGATCAGGACGTACAGCAGGATCACCGGCGTCGAGTAGATGATGGAGAACGCGGCCAGCTGGCCGTACGCCACCATGCCCCGATTGCCGAAGAACTCGTTGATGCTCACGGCCGCCGGCATCTGGTCCGGGGTGAGCAGCAGCATGAACGGGACGAAGAAGTTCCCCCACATCATCACGAACGAGAAGACGGTCACCACGCCCACTCCCGGGCCCATCAGGGGAAGCACGATACGGGCGAGCGACTGGAGCGAGGACGCCCCGTCCGTCCAGGCCGCCTCCTCCAGTTCCCTCGGCACACCGTCCATGAAGTTCTTCATCAGCCAGATGGCGAAGGGGAGTTGGGACGCGGCGAAGAACAGGATCGTGCCCTGCATCGTGTCGATCAGGTCGATCTGCACGAACAGCGCGTACACCGGGACCATGATCGCCGTGATCGGCAGGCTGGTCGCGAACAGGATGGTCAGCAGGAACGGGCGGTTCAGACGTGAGCGGAACCGGGACAGCGGGTAGGCCGCGAGCGCCGCGCACACCACGGTCAGGGCGGTGGCGCCGCCGCACAGGATCAGGCTGTTGAGCAGCGGGGTGAAGGTGATGTCCTGGGTGAGGACGGCGTCGAAGTTGTCGAAGGTCAGTCCGTTGGGGGCCTTCACCCTCAGGTCGGCGTGCGGGTCCACGGCGGACAGCAGCACCCAGGCCAGGGGCAGGACGAACGCGGCGGCGACGGCGAGGAGAGAGGCGTCGGCGGCGCGGCGGCGGACGGTACGGGTGCGGGACATCGTGCTCAGATCTCCGTCCGCAGCAGGCGCATGTAGACGACCGAGAAGAGGGAACCGACCAGGAGGAGCAGCAGCGCCACCGCGGTGCCGTAGCCGATCATGCTGTTCTGGAAGGCCTGTTCGTACATGAACAGCGGCAGGGTCTGGCTGCGGTCGCCTGGCCCGCCCCTGGTCATCACCCAGATCAGCCCGAACACCGACAGGGTCTGCAGGGTGTTGAGCATCAGGTTCGTGCCGATGGAGCGGCGGATCATCGGCAGGGTGATGTGCCACATACGGCGCCAGCCGCCGGCGCCGTCGACCTCGGCGGCCTCGGTGATCTCCTTGGGAATCTCGTTCAGGGCGGCCGAGTAGACCAGCATCGAGAACGCGGTGCCCCGCCAGACGTTGGCGAACGACACGGCCAGGATCGGCAGCGTGAACAGCCAGTTCTGGGACGGCAGATGCAGCCATTCCAGGATGGCGTTCAGGGTGCCCTCGCGCCGGAAGAAGGCGTAGAGCAGGAAGCCGGCGACCACCTCCGGCAGCACCCAGGCGGTGATCACGATGCCGCCGGTGAGTGTGCGGACCGGCTTCGAGGCGCGCTGCATCAGCGCGGCCAGCGCCAGACCGAGGGTGTTCTGGCCGATCAGCGACGACACGACGGTGAAGACCAGGGTCAGCCAGACGGCGTTGAGGAAGGCCTCGTCCGTGAACGCCGTACGGAAGTTCTCGAGACCGACGAAGGAGGACTCGGCCTGGCCGGTCAGCTGGAGGTCGGTGAAGGCGATCCAGGCGCAGTAGGCGATCGGGCCGGCCAGGAACAGCAGCAGGAGGACGACGGCCGGGGACAGGGGCAGCAGGCGCAGCAGCGGGCGGGTGCGAGGGCGGCGGGGCGCCACGGCGACGCCGGAGGGCGTCACCGTGGGCCGTTCCACCGTGGGACTCTTCACTTCTCGATCACTTGGTTGTCGGTGACGTCCTTGAGGGTCTCGTCGTAACCGCGTGCGGCGTCGTCGACCGAGACGTCACCTGTCGTGACGCCCTCCATCGCCTCCTGGATGGCGACCGAGACCTTCGGGTACGCGGGGTAGGCCGGCCGGTAGTGGGTGCTGGCGACGAGGTCGGTGAAGAACTCGATGCCGGGCTGGGCCTTGACGTACTCGGGGTCGGCGGCGACGTCCTCGCGCACGGCGATGCCGGAGTTGGCGATGTACCACTTCTGGGCGTTGGCCTTCGTCTGCATCGTCTTGATGAACTCGAAGGCGAGGTCCGGATTGGCGGCCTTGGCCGGGACGGCCCACGTCCAGCCGCCGGACATGCTCACCTTGCCGGGGGCCTGGCCGTTCTGGGTGGGCATCGCGGCGAGCCCCAGCTTCTGCGACCACTCGGGCCATTCGTGCCCGCTGCCCGGCAGCCAGTCCTGCGGGAGCCACGAGCCGTCGAGGTTGATGCCGAGCTTGCCCTCCGGAAGCAGCTCACCGCGCACCCGGGTACCGAAGTTGGGGTCGAGGGCGTCGGCGACGTCCGGGCCGAGCTTCTCCTTGTAGACGGTCTCGACGAACGCGAGGGCGTCCTTGAAGCCCTGGCTCCCCGCGATCCACTTCTTGCTGCCCTTGTCGTACAGCGGGTCGCTGCCGCCGGCATCGGTGCCGTACAGCAGCATCTCGAAGCCCTGCATGGTGGCGGCCTCGCCGGCCGGTTTGCCGGTGTAGACGTTCAGCGGTGTGACGCCGGGGACCTTCTCCTTGATGGTCCGGGCCGCGTCGAGCACCTCGTCCCAGGTCTTCGGCTGCCAGTCGGCCGGGAGCCCGGCCTTCTCGAAGACGCCCTTGTCGAACCAGAGGCCGCGGGTGTCGGTGCCGTCGGGGACGCCGTACGTCTTGCCGTCCTCGCCCTTGGCCGCCGCCTTCGCCGTGTCGATGAACTGGGACCAGTCCTTCCACTTGGCGAGGTAGGGGTCGAGCGGCTTGAGGTAGCCGCTGGTGATGTCGGAGTTGATGAGGAAGGTGTCCTCGTAGACCAGGTCCGGTGCGGTCTTCGGCGAGCGGAGCATCTGCTGGAGCTTGGTGTAGTACTCCGAGTCCGGCGCCTTGATCGGGACGAGCTCGACCTTCTTGCCCGGATTGGCCTTCTCGAACTGCTTCTTGATGTCCGCGAGGAAGTTGTCCATCACCTTCACGGAGTTGTCCGTCGACTGCTTGAAGGAGACCTTCAGTGTGTCGGGGTCACTGCCGGAGCCCGATCCGCATGCGGTGAGGGCGGGGGCGGTGAGCACCGCGGCGACCAGGGGTATGAGTACGGCGGTGGGGCGCACGGGCGCGACCTCCTATGGCCTACGTCGTTGTGGCCTGGGCTTGTCTGCCGGTGAACGTAAGAGGAGTGGTCTAGTCAGGTCAATGCGTGTGCGTCGGATTTGATGTTCGTCGTGGTTCGCCGCCACGGCCTCATGAAGGCTGCCCGCTTTCAGCCGGGATCACCATCAGCGCCCCTTTTCGGCCAGGGTGGCGCGGGCGCGTCCGTCGGGTGCCCGGCGCCTACTTCGCGCCGCCTCGCACCCACCGGTAGACCAACTCGGGCCGCCCCACCTGTCCGTACAACGGACGGCGCATCGCCCGCCCGGCCTCCACCAGATGTTCCAGGTAGCGGCGTGCCGTGATCCTGGAGATCCCGACCGCCTCGCCCACCCCGGCCGCCGTGAGACCTCCCTGCGCGTCCCGCAGCGCGCCCGTCACCCGCTCCAGCGTCGGCGCGCTCAGGCCCTTGGGCAGCGCGGCCGGACCGGGCGCCCGGAGCGCGGCCAGCGCGCGGTCGA
Organism: Streptomyces cadmiisoli; assembly: GCF_003261055.1. NCBI lineage: Bacteria > Bacillati > Actinomycetota > Actinomycetes > Kitasatosporales > Streptomycetaceae > Streptomyces > Streptomyces cadmiisoli. The sequence goes on along the minus strand of NZ_CP030073.1, from coordinate 3,130,801 downwards.
CCTCGTCCTGCCCGCTGGCCTCGCCGGCGGCGCCCCGGAACTCCGCGTACCGCACGAGCCGGTCCCGCAGCGTCGCGAAGGTGAACGGTTTCAGGACGTACTGCACGACTCCCAGCGACACCCCTTCGCGGACCACCGCCAGATCCCGTGCCGACGTCACCGCTATCACGTCCGCGTGGTACCCGGCCGCCCGCAACGACCTGGCCAGGTGCAGTCCGTGCACATCCGGCAGGTGCAGGTCGAGCAGCAGCAGGTCCACCGGCGTTCGCTCCAGCGCGCGCCGGGCCTCGGCCCCCGTTCGCGCCTTGCCGACCGCGACGAATCCCGGCACCCGGCCCACGTACATCATGTGCGCGTCGGCGGCGACCGGATCGTCCTCGACGACCAGGACGCGGATCGGTTCCTGCTGCGTCATGTCCGGCCTCCCGACGTCGTACCGCCGGCGGCCGTCCGCTCCCGCAGCGGCAACCGCACCTCGAACTCCGCACCGCCCCCGTCGGCCTCCGCGACCGACAGCGTCCCGCCGTGCCGGTGCACCGCCTGCCGTACGAGGGCCAGTCCCAGGCCGCGGCCGCCCGGTCCGGCCGGCTTGGTGGAGAACCCGCGCTGGAACACGGCCTCCGTGTGCGCCGGGTCCACTCCCGCGCCGGTGTCCGACACCCGCAGCACCAGCTCACCGTCCTCCGCGACCGCGGACACGGTAACCCGGGCCCGGACACTGCCCTGCGCCGCGTCCACCGCGTTGTCGATCAGGTTGCCGAGGATCGTCACCAGGTCCCGGGCCGGCAGGCTGCCCGGCAGCAGTCCGTCGTCGAGCCGGCTGTCCGCCGACACGACCAGCTCCACACCGCGCTCGTGGGCCTGAGCGGTCTTGCCCAGCAGCAGCGCGGCCAGCACCGGTTCGCCCACCGCCGCGACCACCTGGTCCGTCAGCGCCTGCGCCAGCTCCAGTTCGGCGGTCGCGAAGTCCACGGCCTCCTCCGACCGGCCCAGTTCGATCAGCGACACCACGGTGTGCAGCCGGTTCGCCGCCTCGTGCGCCTGCGAGCGCAGCGCCTGGGTGAAGCCGCGCTCCGAGTCCAGCTCGCCCATCACCGACTGGAGTTCGGTCACGTCCCGCAGCGTCACCACCGTCCCGCGCCGCTCCCCGCCGGACACCGGCGAGGTGTTGACCACCAGCACCCGGTCGGCCGTCAGATGGACCTCGTCCACCCGCGGCTCGGACGCCAGCAGCGCCCCGGTCAGCGGCGCCGGCAGCCCGATCTCGGCGACCGAGCGGCCCACGACGTCCCCGCTCACCCCGAGCAGTTCCCGCCCGCCGTCGTTGATCAGCGCCACCCGGTACTGCCCGTCCAGCATCAACAGGCCCTCGCGCACCGCGTGCAGCGCGGCCTGGTGATAGTCGTGCATCCGGCTCAGCTCGGCCGCGTTCATGCCGTGGGTGTGGCGGCGCAGCCGGGCGTTGATGACGTAGGTGCCGATCGCGCCGAGGGCCAGGGCGACACCGGCGACGCCGATCAGGGCCGTCAGCTGCTCCTGGACGCGTTCGCTGATCGCGTCGACCCGGATGCCGGCGCTGACCAGGCCCACGATCTCGCCGTCGTCCAGGACGGGGGTGACGGCGCGGACGGAAGGGCCGAGGGTGCCGGTGTACGTCTCGGTGAAGGACTTGCCGCGCAGGGCGGGCGCGATGTGACCGAGGAAACGCTGCCCGATCTGCTCGTCGTCCGGGTGGGTCCAGCGGATGCCCTTCGGATTCATGATCGTGACGAAGTCGACCTCCGTGTCCTCGGTCACGCGCAGGGCGTACGGCTGGAGGGCCGCGGAGGGGTCGGAGGTGCGGATCGCCTCGCGCACCGAGGGGGCGTCGGCGACTGAGCGCGCGACGGCCATGGCCTGCCGGCCGGCGGCCTCCTGGGCCTGGCTGCGGTCGCTGAAGTAGCTGAACACCGCGTACCCCGCGACCAGCACAGCGATGAGCACGGCCTGCATCGCGAAGAGCTGGCCGGCCAGGCTGCGGGGTCTCGGGAGGGGGTAGCGCATGTCGTCAGTGTGCCTCGCACGTTAAGCGCGAACTAAATGAACGGAAGGGTGACCGCCCTCACAGGCCGGGAGATAGTCACCGCAGCCCGGGAGCGCGACTTCCGGGAATTTCCAGATCCCCCGGACGTGAGCCGCACGCCGGTGATGCCGATGACGTCGTCAAGGAGGGCAGTCGTGACCAGTACAGCCGATACGGCACCTGCCAAGCCCGCCAAGCGGGACCGCACCCATTACCTCTACATCGCGGTGATCGTCGCGGTCGCGCTCGGCATCGCCGTGGGCCTGGCCGCGCCCGGCTTCGCCGTCGAGCTGAAGCCCATCGGCACCGGATTCGTGAACCTGATCAAGATGATGATCTCGCCGATCATCTTCTGCACGATCGTGCTCGGGATCGGTTCGGTGCGCAAGGCCGCGAAGGTGGGTGCGGTCGGCGGTATCGCCCTGATCTACTTCTCGGTGATGTCGCTGGTGGCGCTCGCCATCGGTCTGGTCGTCGGCAACATCCTGGACCCGGGCACGGGCCTGGCCATCACCGACACGATCAAGGAGACCGGCCACGCGCAGGTCGACGCCGAGGCCAAGGACACCACCGAGTTCCTGCTGGGCATCATCCCGACCACGATCGTCTCCGCGTTCACCGGCGGCGAGGTCCTCCAGACCCTGCTGATCGCCCTGCTCGCAGGCTTCGCCCTCCAGGCCATGGGCTCGACCGGACAGCCGATCCTGCACGCCGTCGAGCACATCCAGCGCCTGGTCTTCCGCATCCTCGCGATGATCATGTGGGCCGCGCCGATCGGTGCCTTCGGCGCCATCGCCGCCGTCACCGGCTCCGCCGGCGTGGACGCGCTCAAGAGCCTCGCCGTGCTGATGCTGGGCTTCTACGTCACCTGCTTCCTGTTCGTCTTCATCGTGCTCGCCGCGCTGCTGAAGTTCGTCTCCGGTCTGAACATCCTGACCTTCTTCAAGTACCTGGGCCGCGAGTTCCTGCTGATCCTGTCGACCTCCTCCTCGGAGTCCGCGCTGCCGCGGCTCATCGCGAAGATGGAGCACATGGGCGTGAGCAAGCCGGTGGTGGGCATCACCGTCCCGACCGGCTACTCCTTCAACCTCGACGGCACCATGATCTACATGACCATGGCGTCCCTGTTCATCGCCGACGCCATGGGCACCCCGATGTCCATCGGCGAGCAGATCCCGCTGCTGCTCTTCCTGCTGATCGCCTCCAAGGGCGCCGCCGGTGTCACCGGGGCCGGACTGGCCACGCTGGCCGGCGGCCTCCAGTCGCACAAGCCGGCCCTGGTGGACGGCATCGGCCTGATCGTCGGCATCGACCGCTTCATGAGTGAGGCCCGCGCCCTGACGAACTTCGCGGGCAACGCGGTCGCCACGGTCCTGATCGGCACCTGGACCAAGGAGCTCGACAAGGAGCGTGTGGACGAGGTGCTGGCGGGCCGGCTGCCGTTCGACGAGCGGACGCTGCTCGACGACGGTCACGGCCCGGCGCCGGCCGCCTCCGAGGTGCCCGCGCCGCGCACGGCCGACGACGACAAGGAACTGGCCAAGGCGTAGCCGCCGTACGGCGGGGCACGCCCCGTCCGTGGACCGCCGGGCGGTCAGGTCATCCCCCGTGACCTGGCCGTCCGGCTCCGTTCGTCCCCCCGCGGCCGGTCGCACGGCGGCCGTGAGCCACGTGACGGCCGGCCGGGCGCACCGCCGCCGGGCCACCGGACCGCCGCCGTGGCGCCCGCCCCCGCCGCCGCCCTTGCCCTGACGCCGGCGTCAGGGCTTACGTTCGAGGGCATGCGAATCGGCGAGCTGGCCGAACGGGCCGGGACCACCACGCGCACGCTTCGGTACTACGAGTCACGCGGTCTGCTGCCCGCCCGGCGGGACGGCAACGGCCACCGGACGTACGACGAGCGGGACCTGAGGCTGCTGCGGCAGATCCGGACCTTGCAGGACTTCGGGTTCGGCCTGGAGGAGACCCGCCCCTTCGTGGAGTGCCTGCGCGCCGGGCACCCCGCGGGCGACTCGTGTCCCGCGTCGCTGGCGGTCTACCGGCGCAAGCTGGACGAGCTGGACGCGCTGATCGGCGAGCTGGGCGAGGTCCGGCGGACGGTCGCCCGGCAGCTCACGCGCGCCGAGCGGGCGCGGGACCGGCTGGCCGCCGACGCGCTGGTCCCGGGCGGTCCGGAACCGGAGTGCGAACTGGGAGGGCAGCGGTGAGCGGAGCGACGGGTGTGCCCGAGGTGACCGACGAGGACTTCGTCGAGGAAGTGCTCGGGGCGCGGCTCCCCGTGCTGGTGGAGTTCACCGCCGACTGGTGCCCGCCGTGCCGGCAGATGGGCCCGGTGCTGAGCGCGCTCGCCGCGGAGGAGGGCGAGCGGCTGAAGGTGGTGCAGCTGAACGTGGACGACAACCCGCTGACGACGAACGCGTACAAGGTGCTGTCCATGCCGACCTTCATGGTGTTCCGCGACGGCGAGCCGGTGAGGTCGATGGTGGGGGCCCGGCCCAAGCGGCGGCTCCTGGCGGAACTGTCCGAGGTGCTCTGACCGGCGAGGAGTGACCCGAGCGGACGCAAAGAAATCCCCCGAGCAATTGCGCTCGGGGGATTTCTCTGCGTATATTCAATGATTCGCGACTTCACAGAAATGTGGGCGCGAGGACGCTTAATGAGCAGAGTATATCCGGGCGGGAGCGGAATTGTCAAACATGGATTCGTCAAACATCGGGATTCCGGACGATGAAATGCGCCGCGAGCAGGAATTCATCGACGACCTGTACGCGCGCGTGGATGTGCTGCGCGGCGACGTCGAGACCTCCGTCACGGACGCGCTCGGACAGGGCAACACACCGATGCAGGCCCGTCTGGAGCGGGACATCCTCGTCGCCGAGCGGTCCGGGCTGCTCGCCGCGCTGAACGCGGTCGACGGCTCGCTCTGCTTCGGCCGGATCGACCTCGCCTCCGGCGCCGGCCACCACATCGGCCGGATCGGCCTGCGCGCCGCCGACGCCGAGCGCACGCCGATCCTGATCGACTGGCGGGCCGACGTCGCCCGGCCCTTCTACCTGGCCACCGGCCACACCCCGATGGGCCTGCGACGGCGCCGGCACATCACGACGGACGGCCGCCGGGTCACCGCCCTGCACGACGAGATCCTCGACCTCGGCGACGCCACCCGCACCGGCCACGAGGACCCCACCGGCGACGCCGTGCTGCTCGCCGCGCTGAACTCCGCGCGCACCGGGCGCATGACCGACATCGTGCAGACCATCCAGGCCGAGCAGGACGAGATCATCCGCGCCCCGTACCGCGGAGTGCGCGTCGTCGAGGGCGGCCCCGGCACCGGCAAGACGGCAGTCGCCCTGCACCGGGCCGCGTACCTCCTCTACGAGCACCGGGAACTGCTCGCCAGACGGGCCGTGCTCATCGTCGGCCCCAACCCGGCCTTCCTCGGCTACATCGGCGAGGTGCTGCCCTCCCTCGGTGAGACCGGGGTGCTGCTGGCGACGGTCGGGGAACTGTTCCCCGGCGTCCGGGCGACGGCGACCGACACCGCCGAGGCCGCCGCGGTCAAGGGCGGCGCCGCGATGGCCGACGTGCTCACCGCGGTCGTACGCGACCGGCAGGCACTGCCCGACCCGGTGGTCACGATCGAGCACGACCGCGAGGTGCTGATGCTCGACGACGGCCTGGTGAGCGTCGCCCGCGAGCGGACCCGTGCCGCCGCGCTGCCGCACAACGCCGCCCGCGAGCACTTCGAGGGGCACATCCTCAACACGCTGACGGACATGGTGGCCGAACGCATCGGCACCGACCCCTACGACGGCTCCAACCTCCTGGACGCCGTGGACGTCACCCAGATCCGCGACGAACTCGCCGACAACCCCGAGGTCTGGTCGGCCATCGACCGGCTGTGGCCGCTCCTGACCCCGCAGCAGCTCGTCGCGGACTTCCTCGCCGCGCCCGAGGCATATCTGAGCGCGCAGGACGCCGCCGCCGTACGCCGCCCGGTGACCCGGGCCTGGACCGTGGCGGACGTCCCCCTGCTCGACGAGGCGGCCGAACTCCTCGGTGAGGACGACCGGGTGCGGCGGGCCCGCGCGGAGCGCGAGCGGGAGACCCAGGTGGCCTACGCCCAGGGCGTGCTGGACGTCTCCTTCGCCTCCCGTACCTACGAGTTCGAGGACAAGGAGGACAGCGACCCCGACGGTTCGGAGGTCCTGTCCGCGCACGACATCATCGACGCGGAGCGGTTCGCCGAGCGTCACGAGGAGGAGGACCACCGCAGCGCCGCCGAACGCGCGGCGGCCGACCGCACCTGGGCCTTCGGGCACATCATCGTCGACGAGGCGCAGGAACTGTCGCCGATGGCCTGGCGGCTGCTGATGCGGCGCAGCCCGACCCGCTCGATGACCCTGGTGGGCGACCCGGCCCAGACCGCGGAGGCGGCCGGCGTCGGCTCGTGGTCGGAGATCCTCCAGCCGTACGTCGAGGACCGCTGGCACCACACGCGCCTCGGCGTCAACTACCGCACCCCCGCGGAGATCATGGACCTCGCGGCGGCCGTCGTGCGCGCCCAGGTGCCGGACTTCGAACCGCCCAGCTCCGTCCGGTCCACCGGCGTCCACCCGTGGGTGCGCGCCACCGGCGACCTGCCCGGCGCGGTCGCCGAGGCGGTCGAGGAGCTGACCCCGGCCGAGGGCCGGCTCGCGGTGATCGCCCCGCGCGATCTGCACCGCCGCCTCGCCGCCCGGCTGGACGGTGTGACGGCCGGCGCCGAGCCCGACCTGACCCGCTCGGTCGTCCTGCTCGACCCGCGCCAGGCCAAGGGCCTGGAGTTCGACTCGGTGCTGGTCGTCGAACCCGGGCGGTACGGCACCAGCGACCTGTACGTCGCACTGACCCGGGCCACCCAGCGGCTCGGCGTCCTGCACACGGGCGAACTGCCGAAGGGCCTCGCCGAAACCGTCGGATAGGAGCCGGCTCACCGGCAGCGGACGTCCTCGGGACGTCGCGCTGCCGGTCGCCCGGCTCCGTCTTCGTTCCCGTCCCCGGTGCCGGGTGAGGCGCTACGCCGGGCGCAGCCACACCGTGGCCAGCGGCGGCAGGGTCAGCCGGATGCTCGCCGGGCGGCCGTGCCGGCCCACGGCCTCCGGCTTGACCGGGTGGGGGTTGGTGACATCGCCGCCGCCGTACTTCAGCGCGTCGGTGTTCAGCGCCTCGTGCCAGGCCGGGACGTCCTCGGGGACGCCCAGTCGGTAGTCGTGGCGGGCGACGGGGGAGAAGTTGCTGACCGCGAGGAGCGGTGCGCCGTCGGCGGCACGGCGCAGGAAGGCGAAGACGTTGTCGTCGGCGGCGTCGCCGACGATCCACTCGAATCCGTCCGGATGGATGTCCCGCTGCCACAGGGCCGGGGTCCGGCGGTACACCGAGTTGAGGTCGCGGACCAGGTCGCGCATGCCGCGGTGGTCCGCCTCCGCGCCGTAGGCGGGATCGAGCAGCCACCAGTCGGGCCCGTGGGCCTCCGACCACTCCGCGCCCTGCGCGAACTCCTGCCCCATGAACAGGAGCTGCTTGCCCGGATGGGCCCACATGAAGCCGAGGTACGCGCGCTGGTCGGCGCGCTGCTGCCACCAGTCGCCCGGCATCTTCGACACCAGCGACCGCTTGCCGTGCACCACCTCGTCGTGCGAGATGGGCAGGACGTAGTTCTCGCTGTACGCGTAGACCATCGAGAAGGTCATCTCGTGGTGGTGGTGCTTGCGGTGCACCGGCTCGTGGCTCATGTACTGGAGCGAGTCGTGCATCCAGCCCATGTTCCACTTCAGCCCGAAACCGAGACCGCCGAAGCCGCTCGGGCCCCTGTGGTGCGTGGCGCGCGTGACGCCGTCCCAGGCGGTGGACTCCTCGGCGATCGTCACCACGCCCGGCGTACGCCGGTACACGGTGGCGTTCATCTCCTGAAGGAACGCCACCGCGTCCAGGTTCTCCCGGCCGCCGTGCTCGTTCGGGGTCCACCGGCCGGGCTCGCGCGAGTAGTCGAGGTAGAGCATGGAGGCCACCGCGTCCACACGCAGGCCGTCGATGTGGAACTCCTCGCACCAGTACACGGCGTTGGCGACCAGGAAGTTGCGCACCTCGCGCCGCCCGAAGTCGAACTCCAGGGTGCCCCAGTCGGGGTGGGCCGCCCGCAGCGGATCGGCGTGCTCGTACAGCGGACACCCGTCGAACTCGGCCAGCGCCCAGTCGTCGCGCGGGAAGTGCGCCGGCACCCAGTCCATCAGCACCCCGATACCGGCCCGGTGCAGCGCGTCGACCAGGTACTTGAAGTCGTCCGGGGTGCCGAGGCGGGCGGTCGGGGCGTAGAAGCCGGTGACCTGGTAGCCCCACGAGCCCCCGAAGGGGTGCTCGGCCACCGGCATCAGCTCGACATGGGTGAAGCCGAGGTCCCTCACGTACGCGGGCAGCTGCTCGGCGAGCTGCCGGTACGTCAGTCCGGGGCGCCAGGACGCCAGGTGCACCTCGTACACGGAGAACGGCGCCTCGTGCGCGGGCACCTCGGTCCGGCGGGCCAGCCACTCGTCGTCGCCCCACCGGTGGTGCGAGGCGTGCACGACGGACGAGGTGTTGGGCGGAATCTCGGTGCGCCGGGCCAGCGGATCCGCGCGCAGGGTCTTCGAACCGTCGGGGCGGGTGATCTCGAACTTGTACAGTTCGCCCTCGCCGATCCCGGGCACGAACAGCTCCCACACACCGGATCCGCCGAGCGAACGCATCGGGAAGCCCGTGCCGTCCCAGAAGTTGAAACCGCCGGCCGCCCGAACCCCGCGGGCGTTGGGCGCCCACACCGTGAAGCGGGTGCCGCTCACCCCCTGGTGGGTCATCGGCTCGGCGCCCAGTGCCCGCCACAGCTGCTCGTGCCGGCCCTCGCCGATCAGATGCAGATCGAGTTCACCGAGCGCCGGCAGGAAGCGGTACGGGTCCTCCGTGTCCAGTTCGGAGCCCTCGTACGCGACGCGGAGGCGGTACTCGGGGACGTCCCGCAGCGGGACCAGCCCGGAGAAGAACCCGTCGCCGTCGTCGTGCAGCTCGGCGCGCAGACCGCCGGCGACGACGGTGACGGACAGGGCGTACGGGCGGAAGGCGCGGAACACGACACCGTCCGGCACCGGGTGGGCGCCGAGCACGGAGTGCGGATCGTGGTGCGTACCGGCGAGCAGCCGCTCCCGGTCCACGGCGTCGAGCGCGGGGGTGGGGGCGGGGGCGGCGGGGACGCTCGGCGCGGCCGCCCGGTCGACGGCGCCCCGGCCGGTGCGGTCCCGCGCCGCCGGGGTCCTCCCGGCCGCGGTCCTCTTCGCCGCCGCCTTCTTGGGGCCGGCCTTCTTCGCCACAGCCTTCTTCGCGCCGGCCTTCTTCGCCACGGCGTCCTGGACCGCTGCCTTCCCGGCGGCGCTCCGCTTCACCGCGGCCTTCTTCCCCGGCGTCGTCCGCCCCGCGGGCTCCTTCGACGCGGCCTTCTTCCCCACCGCGGTCTTCTTCCCCACCGCGGTCTTCTCGGCGGCGGCCTTCTTCGGCACGGCCGTCTTCTTCGCCGCGGCCTTCTTCGCGGCCGTCTCTTCCGTCACCGCCTTCGTGGCCGTGGCCTTCTTCGCCGTCGCCTTCCTCGGCGCGGCCGCCTTCTCCTCGGCCGTCTTCTTCGGGTCCGAACCGCTGGCGGGGCTACGGGGGGTCACGTGCGGTGCCTCCTAGGAGAAGGGGGATCAGGTCAGGTGGGAGGACGCCAGGCGCCGCACCGCCGACAGCGGCACCGGGAGCCAGTCAGGGCGGTGCCGGGCCTCGTAGACGACCTCGTAGACCGCCTTGTCGGTCTCGTACGCCCGCATCAGTACCGGGTCGGTACGCGGATCGCGGCCGTCGACCTCCGCGTACCCGGAGCAGTACGCGGCCCGGCAGGTCTCCGCCCAACCGGGCACCGGCGGCCGGACCGAGTGCTCCGCGTAGTCGAAGGAGCGCAGCATCCCCGCGACGTCCCGCACGGTCGGCTGCGGCATCCGGCGCTCGGCCGGCGGCCGGGCCGGCTCGCCCTCGAAGTCGATCAGCGACCACGTGCCGGACGGGGAGCGCAGGCACTGCCCGAGGTGCAGATCGCCGTGCACCCGCTGAGCGGTCCAGACCTGGCCCTCGGCCGCCAGATCGGCCAGCGCCCGGAAGGCGGAACGCAGTCCTGGCGCGTGGGGTCGCAGCGCGGGCACCGCCTGGGCGGCCGCGTCGAGGCGCTCGACCATGCCGTCGACCATCGAGTCCAGCTGGGCACGGCCCACCGTGACGGGCGGCAGCGCGCGGGCCAGCGCCGTGTGCACCTCGGCCGTGGCGCGCCCGAGCGCCCGTGCCTCGGCGCCGAAGTCCTCGCCCTTGGCCAGCGCGCGCAGCGCCAGCTCCCAGCCGTCCGCGGCGCCCTGGACGTAGGGCTGGAGGACACCGAGGACGTAGGACTCGCCGGTCAGTTCGGCCCGCATCCACGCCGTCGGCGCGGGCACCCGCGAGCAGCCCTCGCGGGCCAGGGCCAGCGGCAGCTCCAGGTCCGGGTTGACGCCGGGATGGACGCGGCGGAACAGCTTCAGGATGAACGTGTCTCCGTAGACGACCGACGAGTTGGACTGCTCGACGGTGAGCGCCCGGGGCACCAGGGCGGGGCGGATCTCCTGCCGCGGGTCCCGTTCGAAGCGGAGCCCGCCGATACGGGCCCGGGCGCGCAGCGCCTCCAGGATCACCTCGGCGGGCCGGGGGTCGTACAGGGCCTCGTAGACCGTGCGTCCGGCGAGCGGGCCCTCGGTCACATGGCCGATCAGCGCGGGCGCCAGCCGGGGCGGCAACGCCTCGCGCTCGCCTATCAGGAGCTGGTAGCAGTCCGCGGGCGCGGGGGCGGCGCCCTGCACCGGCACATGCGGCTGGTGGACCCGGACGAGCAGGTGGTGCAGGCCCAGCCGGCCTCCGGCCGGCAGCAGTTCGGTGGCCGCGACCAGCGAGAACCCGGTGATCGGACGTCCCTTGCCCGCGAACCAGCGCTGTCGTGGCAACCAGGTGCGCAGGAGCGGATCCAGTGACGCGAGGAGCCCGGGGCCGGCCGTGGCGGGGCGGGTGACGGCTTCCGACATGGCGTGCGTCCTTTCCCTGCGTTTCGGTTCGCCTGCGGGGCGCTTCCAGCCGGTTCGGCTCACGCGGGAGGGCGGGGTGTTACTGATGCGTGCCCCGGGCGGAGCGGGAGAAACCGCCCGCTCCGCCCTGTGTGCTACACCGCGTCCCTGCGGAGCCGGAACCAGTAGAAGCCGTGGCCCGCCAGGGTCAGCAGATACGGCAGTTCGCCGATGGCGGGGAAGCGGACCCCGCCGATGAGCTCGACCGGATGGCGTCCGGTGAAGGAGCGCAGGTCGAGTTCGGTCGGCTGCGGGAAGCGGGAGAAGTTGTGCACGCACAGCACGAGGTCGTCGCCGTGCTCCCGCAGGAACGCCAGTACGGCCGGGTTGGAGGACTGGAGTTCGGTGTACGAGCCGAGGCCGAAGGCGGGGTTCTGCTTGCGGATCTCGATCATGCGGCGGGTCCAGTGCAGCAGCGACGACGGCGACGACATGGACGCCTCGACGTTGGTCACCTGGTAGCCGTAGACCGGGTCCATGATCGTCGGCAGATACAGCCGGCCCGGGTCGCACGACGAGAAGCCGGCGTTGCGGTCCGGCGTCCACTGCATGGGGGTGCGCACCGCGTCGCGGTCGCCGAGCCAGATGTTGTCCCCCATGCCGATCTCGTCGCCGTAGTACAGGATCGGCGAGCCGGGCAGCGACAGCAGCAGGGCGGTGAACAGCTCGATCTGGTTGCGGTCGTTGTCCAGCAGGGGGGCGAGCCTGCGGCGGATGCCGATGTTGGCGCGCATGCGCGGGTCCTTGGCGTACTCCGCGTACATGTAGTCGCGTTCTTCGTCGGTGACCATTTCGAGGGTGAGCTCGTCGTGGTTGCGCAGGAAGATGCCCCACTGGCAGCCGGAGGGGATGGCGGGTGTCTTGGCGAGGATCTCGGAGACCGGGTAGCGGGACTCGCGGCGGACCGCCATGAAGATGCGCGGCATGACCGGGAAGTGGAAGGCCATGTGGCACTCGTCGCCGCCGGAGCCGAAGTCGCCGAAGTAGTCGACCACGTCCTCCGGCCACTGGTTGGCCTCCGCCAGCAGCACCGTGTCCGGATAGTGGGCGTCGATCTCCTTGCGCACCCGCTTGAGGAACTCGTGGGACGCCGGAAGGTTCTCGCAGTTGGTGCCCTCCTCGGCGTAGAGGTAGGGCACCGCGTCCAGCCGGAATCCGTCGATGCCCAGATCCAGCCAGAAGCGCAGCGCGGAGACCATCTCCTCCTGCACGGCCGGGTTCTCGTAGTTGAGGTCGGGCTGGTGGGAGAAGAACCGGTGGAAGAAGTACTGCTTGCGGACCGGGTCGAAGGTCCAGTTGGAGGCCTCGGTGTCGACGAAGATGATGCGGGCGTCCTGGTACTGCTTGTCGTCGTCGGCCCACATGTAGTAGTCGCCGTAGGGGCCGTCGGGGTCCTTGCGGGACTCCTGGAACCACGGGTGCTGGTCGCTGGTGTGGTTCATGACGAAGTCGATGATGACGCGCATGCCGCGCTGGTGGGCGGCGTCGACGAACTCCACGAAGTCGGCGAGGTCGCCGAACTCGGGCAGTACGGCGGTGTAGTCGGAGACGTCGTAGCCGCCGTCACGCAGGGGTGACTTGAAGAACGGGGGGAGCCAGAGGCAGTCCACACCGAGCCACTGGAGGTAGTCGAGTTTGGCGGTCAGGCCCTTGAGGTCGCCGACGCCGTCGCCGTTGCTGTCCTGGAAGGACCTGACGAGGACCTCGTAGAAGACGGCGCGTTTGAACCATTCCGGGTCCCGGTCCTGGGCCGGGGTGTCCTCGAAGGTGTCCGGGACGGGCTCGTTGACGATCATGTTGTGGGTGACCCTCCGGTCTGCGGGGTGGACGGTCGCAGGACGGTGAGGATGTGCGCCGGCCGGCGGCCGGGTTCCAGGCGCACATAGTTGGCCCTGCCCCAGTGATAGGTCTCGCCGGTGAGCTCGTCGCGCACCGGCACCGACTCGTGCCATTCCAGGCCGAGTTGCGGCATGTCCAACGAGACCGTGGCCTCCTGGGTGTGGTGGGGGTCGAGGTTGGCGACCACCAGAACCGTGTTCGATTCCGTCCGCTTGGAGTAGACGATCACCGCTTCCTGGTCCGCGTGGTGGAAGTGGAGGTCGCGCAGCTGACGCAGGGCCGGGCTCTGCCGGCGGATGGTGTTGAGGGTGGTGATCAGGGGTGCGATGGTGCGGCCCTCGCGTTCGGCGGCGTCCCAGTCACGGGGTTTGAGCTGGTATTTCTCCGAGTCGAGGTATTCCTCGCCGCCGTCCCGCAGCGGGGTGTTCTCGCACAGCTCGTAGCCCGAGTACACGCCCCAGGTGGGCGAGAGGGTGGCGGCGAGCACGGCCCGGACCTCGAAGGCGGGACGCCCGCCGTGCTGGAGGTAGGCGTGCAGGATGTCGGGCGTGTTGACGAAGAAGTTGGGCCGCATGTAGGAGGCGGCCTCCCCCGACAGTTCGGTCAGGTACTCCGTCAGTTCCTGACGTGTGTTGCGCCAGGTGAAGTAGGTGTACGACTGCTGGAAGCCGATCTGCGCCAGCGTGTGCATCATCGCGGGCCGGGTGAACGCCTCCGCCAGGAAGATCACGTCCGGGTCGGTGCCGTTGACGTCCGCGATCACCCGCTCCCAGAACACCACCGGCTTGGTGTGCGGATTGTCCACCCGGAAGATCCGCACCCCGTGCGCCATCCAGTGCCGCAGCACCCGCACCGTCTCCGCCACCAGCCCCGCCATGTCCCGGTCGAACGCGACGGGGTAGATGTCCTGGTACTTCTTCGGCGGGTTCTCCGCGTACGCGATCGACCCGTCCGGGCGGTGGTGGAACCACTCCGGATGCTTGTCCACCCACGGATGGTCCGGCGAGCACTGCAACGCGAAGTCCAGTGCCACCTCCAGCCCCAGCGCCGCAGCCCGGGCCACGAACCGGTCGAAGTCCTCGATCGTGCCCAGCGCCGGATGCAGCGCGTCGTGCCCGCCCTCCGGCGAACCGATCGCCCACGGCACCCCCACGTCCTCCGGCGTGGGCGACAGCGAGTTGTTGCGGCCCTTGCGGAACGTGCTGCCGATGGGATGCACCGGCGGCAGGTACACCACGTCGAACCCCATCGCCGCGATCGCGGGCAGCCGGCGCGCCGCGGTCCGGAACGTCCCGTGCGGCCGCTCCGCGGTGCCCTCGGAACGCGGGAAGAACTCGTACCACGACCCGAACAGCGCCCGCTCCCGCTCCACCAGCAACGGCAACGGATCCGACGCCGTCACCGACTCCCGCAGCGGATACCGCGCCAGCAGACTCGTCACCTGCGGCGTCAACGCCGCCGCGAGGCGCGCGGAGGCGGAACGCGTCTCGTCCCGCAGGGCCGCGCGGGCCGCGAGGACCGCGGGCCGTTCGCCGTCCGGCACTCCGACCGCGGCTCGCTCGTACAGGCGCGCGCCTTCTTCGAGGACCAGGTCCGGGTCGATCCCCGCGGGGATCTTGATCTCGGCGTGGTGCCGCCAGGTGGCGACGGGATCGCCCCAGGCCTCCACGGTGTACGTCCACAGGCCGGGCGTGCCGGCGCGCACGGTGGCGCCCCAGCGGTCGGTGCCGGGGGCGAGTTCGCGCATCGGCGTCCACGGCCCGGCCCGGCCCTCCGGGTCCCGCAGCACGACATTGGCCGCGACCGCGTCGTGTCCCTCGCGGAACACGGTGGCCGAGACCTCGAAGGCCTCACCGGTCACCGCCTTGGCGGGCCTGCGCCCGTGCTGGACGATCGGCCGGACATCGAGGACGGGTATGCGGCCGACGGCCGTGGCCTCGCCCGCGGAGGATGGCTCCGGGGCCGGCGGGCCGGCGTCGGCCGGGCGTACGAGGGGGGAATCGGCACCCGTGGCGCCGGGGGTCGTCCGGGGTGCTGACGAGTGGTGCGTGGCGGGCATCACCGCTCCTGTCCGCGTCAACGTGGGTGGGCGGATGGCTGTGGGGAGGTGGGTCGTGCGTGATGTGCCGGTGGGGCGTACCGCTGGAGCCTTCCCACCCTATTCGGGTGGGCAATCCGGCACTTTGTTAACTACTCACGCGTATGTCTACGCACAAGACCGGCCCCGTTCGGAATGAACGGGGCCGATCCTTCCACTGAGGCCGGAATACGCCGCTACGAGCGGGGTATTTGCAGGAGTTCGTTCGGTGAACCGGGTCCCCGGCCGGAGACCTTGCCGGAAACCGCCCTGGAAACCAGGGCCTTGGAGACCTGTGCCGGGGTGGCTTTCGGATGGCCGGCCAGATACAGCGCCGCCGCGCCCGCCGCGTGCGGCGACGCCATCGAGGTGCCGGAGAAGGTCACCGCGCCCGTGTCGCTGCGATGGGACGCGGAGGTGATCGACACACCCGGGGCGAACAGGTCGAGCGCGGCGCCGTAGTTGGAGAACGACGCCCGCGCGTCCGTCCGGCTCGTGGCGCCGACCGTGATGGCCTGCCGGACGCCCGCGGGCGAGTAGAGCCCGGCGGGGAGGCCGTCGTTGCCCGCCGCGACCGTGTACGTGACGCCGGAGGCGATGGAGGTGCGTACGGCGGCGTCCAACTGCGCGTTGTAGAAGCCGCCCAGGCTGAGGTTGGCGACAGCGGGCTTGCGAGCGTGCCGGGTCACCCAGTCGACACCGGCGATGACCTGCGCGGTCGTACCCGCGCCGGCGTTGTCGAGCACACGTACGGCGACGACCCTGGCCTTCTTGGCGACGCCGTGGGAGCGGCCGGCGACGGTCGCCGCGACGTGCGTGCCGTGCCCGTTGCCGTCCCCGGCGGACTTGTCCCCGCCGACGAAGTCCCAGCCGTGGCCGGCCCGGCCGCCGAAGTCCTTGTGCGAGATGCGGATGCCGGTGTCGATCACGTACACCGTCACTCCGGCGCCGCCCGACTCCGGCCCGGTGTAGCTCTTGTCGAGCGGCAGGCCGGGCTGGTCGAGGCGGTCCAGTCCCCATGACGGCGGGTTCTTCTGCGTGTGGCCGGCGACCACCCGGGTGTCCTGCGCGACGGAGGCGACCCGCGGGTCGGCCGCCAGCCGCTTCGCCTGTCTCTCGTCGGCCCGTACGGCGTAACCGTTCAGGACCGCGCCGAAAATGTGGCTGATTCTCGCCCCGTACTTCGCGGCGACGCCCTTCCCGGCGACCGACGGAGCCTTTGTTCCCTCTTTCAACGTCACCAGATAGCTTCCCGTGACGGCGCCGGGTGCACCGGCGCCGAGTATCCGCCCCTCCGGTGCGGCGGCCTGCGCGGACGGTGTGCCGGCCGACAACACCGCGGTGCACGTCACCGCGGTCAGCCCACCCGCCCAGCGCAGACGCCGTGTTCGCGTCCGTGCCATGGCCCGAGTTCCCCTCCTCGACACGGCGTGCCCCGGCCGGCGGCGCCCGGGCGGACCCGGCGCACCGGCCGGCACGCCAGTGGGCAGCCTCTCGTGCCCCCCGAAGCACCACAAGGACGCCGAGGCAGGCGGAATCGGCCATATCGCCCATGGGGTGGGTGGGGGAGCAGCGGACGGTTGCGGTGATTCCAGGCCGTCGTGGCCCGGCGGATCGGTGGGGCTGTTCCAGGCCGCCGAGGACGGACGGACCGCCGGGGCGATTCCCGGCCGCCGAGAATTGGCGGAGAAGCGGCGACGGGGCGGGGTGTCACCGGGACGCGGTGTGGCGCGAATGCCGGACGCCGGTGGCGGAGATCGGCCTATGATCGGCCGGAAGTGTTGTGACGAGTGTGGGGGAGCCGGGGCATGGAGTCCTACGACCGGGATCCGGGCGGCGCGCGGCGGACGACGGACGAGCGGACCACGGACGAGGAGACCTCGGGCGACCTGGAGTTCCTGGTCGTCGATGACGAGCCGGACGACCGCGGCGGCCACGACAAGTCCTGGCGCCGGGGCGGTGGCGAGGACGGCGAACGGGTCCGCCGCCGCAGCTTCACGCCCGCCGACCTCAACGCCCGTCTGAGCCGCACCCTGAACGGGCTGCGGGACGCCTTCGAGGGGCTCGACCAAGCCGGTCCCGACGGCTGGGGCATCTCCGAGGTGCAGGTGTCCTGCCAACTGACCGCCTCGGGGCAGCTCGTGGTCCTCGGTGTCGGCGCCCAGGCCCAGCGCACGGGCGGCATCCAGCTGACGCTGACCCCGCGGCCGGCCGGCAGTGGGCGGTAGCCGGGGCGCACCGGACGGAAGAGACCAGAGGTTCCGCGCCCTGCTGGTGGGCGTGGACCATTACAGCGGCGACTCCGCGTTCCGGCCGATGCCCTTCATCACCAGTGAACTGCGGGGACTGGCTGAGGCGTTGAAGGCTTCCGGGTATCAGGAGGCGATGGTTCTTGACGCGGACGAGCTGAACGGGACGGCGATCAAGGACCAGATCGAACGTTTTGTGCTGCGCGCGGCACCCGGCGACCACCTGTTGCTCGTGCTGTCGGGACACGGCTTCCACAAGGACGGCTCGGACTACCTGGTCACCGGTCCGGCCCACAGCGGCTCACGGCACTTCCTGGACACCTGCCTGCGCATCGAGTTCGGCGACTACCTGCTGGACTCACGAGCCGATCAACTGGTCGTCGCCGTCGATGCCTGCCGGGTGGACTTCGAGTCGTTCACCAAGGCCGGCACCGACGAACGCGACTGGAGCAAGGGCAGCACCGGCTACGCCGAGGGCGGCGCACCCGGCCGGCCCCGGTACGCGCACGTCTACGCCTGCACACGGTACGGTGCCGCCGGGTTCGGACCGGCCGCCGGACCGCCCGCCGACGACGGCCCGGCGGGGGACGGCGCCAAGGGATTCTCGTACTTCACCAGAGCACTCACCGAGATCGCCCGGGACGCGGCGGCTCCCGGTGCCCTGGACGCGATGGAGAGCCTGCTCGACGACCGGGTCCGGGAGATCGCCCGCAGCGACCGGGGCCGCTCCGATCAGGGAGTGCAGGTCAACTGTCCCACCGGCAAGGACGGCCTCGTACTGTTCCCGGGCCGCGGGCCGGGCGGGCCGGACCGGGTCCAGGAACACCCCTGGCAGCAGATGGCCGTCGAGCACGAGGCATGGCGGCGCGTGGTGTGCGAGCGGCTCGACGAGTCCGAGGCCGAGCAGGCCGTCGAACAGGTGCGGATCGCGGTCGCCCGGCTCGTCGGGCTGTGGGGACACGAGACCGACATCGCCGACGCATGGCTCGCCGAGCACGGGGACATCTGGCGCCCCATGGGCAGCGAGAGCCGGATGAGTCTCGGCGTCGCGACGATGCTGTACGAGTCGGCCCCCACCCCCCGCCGAGACGACGAGCGGACGGCCCCCGCCCCGGCCCTCAGCCTCACCGAGGCCGCGCTGCTGGTCGCCGGTCCCTACCTCTACACCGCCTTCGGCACCCGGTTCGCCCATCTGGCCCGGGACCTGCGGCCCTGGACGCTGGTGGACGGCGCGCCCGGCCCCCTGGCGGACTGCGGTTTCGCCGACCGGGGAGCCTTCGACCGGTACTGCTCCGGCCACCTGGCCCTCAAGGACCGCGAGCGCAGGGCCCGGCAGCGCGGCCGGGACGGGGACGCCCGGGCCATCGCGTGGTGGCTCGCCCGGCAATGGCTGCTGCGGCTGCCGGCGACCCGGGACGCGGTCCGCGGATCCGGGCTCGCCGGCCTCGTAACTCTCCCCGAGGAACCGGAGTTCGAGCCGTGGCTGGTCCGTGAGGTACTCGGTCCCGACCGGCTGTGGCGGCTCGTCGAGCTGATCGGACTGGACCTCGAACAGTGGCAGCCGCCGGAGCCGGAAACCGTCGCCGCCCAGCGCGGCGCCGAGCACACCGTGGACTGGGAGAAGACGGGGATCCTCCTCACCGTCGCCCACCACATGGCCGTCGACCCGACGCTGCTCTCCTCCCTCGTCGCCGAACACCTCGGCATCAGCGCCCCGGTCGACGGCGACTCCTTCCGCACCGCGCTGCGGGAGGCGACCTGGCAACCGGACGGTCCGCGCTGCCGCGCACTGTCCACCGCCTGCCCGCACCTCGCCGTGGAGCTGGCCCTGCGCGACCACGCCGACACCCTCGACCGGGCCGTGCGCGCCGTGCTGCGCGGCCCGGCCGGAGAACGGGTGGCGAGCTGGGGAGTTCCGGCCGCGTTCGGCGCGGGCAAGGTGACACCCGCACTGGACGACGACCGCAGGCCCCGGTACGACAGGTCCGACGTACGGTTCAGGCTGGACGGGGACCGGGTCCGGGACCTGCTCATGGGCGAACAGCTCTACCAGGACCGCACCCTCGCGCTGCGCGAGCTGTACCAGAACGCCCTGGACGCCTGCCGGTACCGGCGGGCCCGTACCGATCTGTGGAACCTCCGCAACCCCGACGAGCCCGACCTTTGGCAGGGGCAGATCGTCTTCACCCAGGGAGAGGACGAGGACGGTCGGGCCTATATCGAGTGCCGCGACAACGGCATCGGCATGGGCCGGCACGAGCTGCGCCACCTGTTCGCCTTTGCCGGAAGCCGGTTCGTGGAGGAGCGGAAGTTCCTGGAGGAGCGGGCCGAGTGGGCCAAGGCCGGAATCCCCTTCCACCCGAACAGCCGGTTCGGCATCGGCGTGCTCAGCTATTTCATGCTCGCCGACGAGATCCGGGTGACGACGAGCCGACTGAGCCCCGACTTCGGACCCGGGGAGAAACTCGTCGTCGACATCGACGGGCCCGGAGCGCTGTTCCGCGTCACTCCGCAGGGAAACAGCCGGTGGGCGGGTACCGCCGTGCGGCTTTATCTGCGAAACCCCGAGGAGAGTGTGTCCTGCGGCGAGGTGATGCGCAGGCATCTGTGGGTGTCGGACTTCGCCGTGACGGTCACGGAGGGCGAGGACGAGCCGCTGCGGTGGCGACCGGGCGCCATCTCCGAACACCTCGGCCGTGACTCCGTCTCCGACCCGGAAGGGGCGTGGCGGCACGAGGGAGAGGCCCCCGCGGCGCAGGACGCCGGGGACGGTGTGTGGTGGTGCGGCGGGCGGGGCGGCGTTCTGGCGGACGGGCTGTGGGCGGGGGAGGACCGCTTCGGCTGCGTGGTGAACCTCACCGGCAAGCACGCGCCGACGCTGCGGCTGGACCGCGGGGCCATGCTCGACGACCACGAGGCGTACGTCGCCGATCTCCTCACCGAGAAGATCCCGGTGCTGTTCGAGGAGGGCGGGGGTGTGCTGTCACTGGAGTGGCTGCACGCCTTGGCACGGGGCGGCTGGCCGGAACCCGGCGAGCGGCTGGAACTCGGTCCTGAGCCCCAGCGGCAGGCGCGGCTCGCCGACCTGATCGCCGAACAGGCGGTGGCACGTGGACACCGCTTCGCACTCCGCTCGCCCGACGGCGCCGAGTTCGTGGCGGACGCGGGCCTCGTGGGCTGCTGCCCAGGTGACCGACTTCTGGTGGACCGCACCCGGATGGCCGGCGAGGCGATGGTGCGTACGGATTACGGCGGCGTCTTCGCTGAGTGGCGGGCACGGGTCTGGGCGGCCGCCGACGAGGGTTCCGGAGTCCGCCCCCGGTCCCCGCTCCTGGTGGCGCGCCCCACCGATGAACTGCTCCTGAGCCAGGTCGACGAAAAAGACGGCGAGCAGCATCTCGCACCAGGACTGATTCTGGTGGCCGCCCAGTCGAGCGGACTTCCCTTGGAACGCGCCGCGGACCGGCTCAAGGCCTTCGGACTGAAGCTGCCCGACGACGATGTCCTGCGGCGGCTCGCGGACGTGCCGAATGTACGTCTGCTCAGCAGCGACGGGGACGGCATGTACCCCTGGATGTCGGCAGGAGCCGAGCTGAGCGTCGCCACGGTGCGCAAGGTCGCCCGGCGGAACGACGAAGATCCCCGCGCGCTGGCGCGGTTGCTCGCGGGGTTGGGATTCCGGGTACCCGATGACGACGAGCTGGGCGTGAGCCAGACGCCTTCCTGGCCCCCGAACCGTGCGGACCTGCCCGACCTCGTGCTGAGGCGGCATCTGGAACCCGGCGGCCCCGAGCTGCCGCGCGACCGGCCCGTGATGCCCGCCCACCTGGTCCTGGCTGTCGGCGCCTTTCCCGGACGGGCGGACCACGTTGCCGAGGTGCTCACCGCGGCCGGACACGAGCTGGCGCCCGGCACGATGCCCGACCTGGTCGACAGCACCGACCTGGCACTCATCAGCCGGAACGGCGACAGCCGGCCGCCCTGGCTCTCCGAGGACGAGCGTTTGCTGCTCTACCACCTGCTGCGCATCTCCCGTGCCGGAGGGCAGAGCCCGGAACAACTGGTCCAACGGCTCGTCGAGCTGGGCCTCACGCCGCCCGAGCTGCCGGCCGCCGAGGAACTGCACGCATACCGGAGGCTTGCCGAGGACCTGTACCGGTTCTACGGGGTGCCCCGGCAATCGGGCGGCTATCTTCCAGGCCACGTCGAGGCCGACGCCGTTCTGGCTCTGGCGCGGGACAACCGGCTGGCGGATCGGGACGTCGCGCTGCGCTTGATCGAACTCGGGTTCACCGTCCGAGGGCTCGACGAGCATCCGCGACAGCCCCGCGACTATCTCGACCTGGCCGTGGCGAGCCTCAAGCAGGACGGCGGTCCGCCCTGGCTGGAGGTGGACCGGCGGGTCCCGTGGCACCACGTGATCCGGGTCGCGCGCACGCGCGAGCTGACGACTGACCAGGTGGTCGAGCGTCTGACGAGCTGGGGGCATGACGTGGCGCCGGAACCGCCGGCGGGTGAGTGGAGCCCCGGCGACAACCTGGTGCTGCTCCGTCACGGCGCGCAGACCTCTTGGCTGTGGCTCGACGGACAGGTCCCCGTCCCTCTCGTGCACATCCTCTCCGCCGCCCATCAGCTGGCCCGCACCCCCACCGCCGTGGCCCAACGCCTCGCGCAGCTCGGGCATCTTCTCCCCCCGGACGTCGAGTTCACCGACCCCCACGCGCCGTAGTGCGCCCTGAGCGTCCCGGCGAGCCCCCGTCGGACGGCGAAGTAACCACTACCGTCGATAGCGACGACGGGACGCACGCCGCTGTGCGTCCTCCTCCGCACGCTGACGAGGTGGAATGTGAAGGCGATCCGTCGGTTCACGGTCCGACCCGTTCTTCCCGACTCCCTGCGGCCGCTGAGCGATCTGGCCCGCAATCTGCGCTGGTCCTGGCACACCGAGACACGCGACCTGTTCCAGTCCGTCGATCCGGAGCGGTGGGCCGCCTCGGGGGGCGATCCCGTACGCCTGCTGGGCAGCGTGCGGCCCGCGCGGCTCGCCGAGCTGACCGAGGACCGCCGGTTCCTGCGCAGGCTCACCACCGTCGCCGACGAACTCGACGACTACGTCACCGGCGACCGCTGGTACCAGGCGCAGCCCGGTGAGCTGCCCGCCGCCGTCGCCTACTTCTCGCCCGAGTTCGGCATCACCGCCGCCCTGCCCCAGTACTCCGGCGGACTCGGCATCCTGGCCGGCGACCATCTGAAGGCGGCCAGCGACCTCGGCGTGCCGCTGATCGGGGTCGGGCTGCTGTACCGGCACGGGTACTTCCGGCAGAGCCTGTCCCGGGACGGCTGGCAGCAGGAGCACTACCCCGTCCTCGACCCCAACGAGCTGCCGCTGGCCCTGCTGAAGGAGGCCGACGGCAGCCCGGCCCAGGTCACCCTCGCCCTGCCGGGCGGCCGGTTCCTGCGTGCCCGGATCTGGCTGGCCCAGGTCGGCCGGGTCCCGCTGCTGCTGCTCGACTCGGACGTCGAGGAGAACGACCTCGGCGAACGCGGCGTGACCGACCGGCTCTACGGCGGCGGCAGCGAGCACCGGCTGCTCCAGGAGATGCTGCTCGGCATCGGCGGCGTCCGGGCGGTGCGCACGTACTGCCGGCTGACCGGACATCCCGGGCCCGAGGTGTTCCACACCAACGAGGGGCACGCGGGGTTCCTGGGCCTGGAGCGGATCGCCGAACTCGCCGACCTGGGCCTGGAGTTCGACTCGGCGCTGGAAGCGGTCCGCGCGGGCACCGTGTTCACCACCCACACCCCCGTCCCGGCGGGCATCGACCGCTTCGACCGCGAACTCGTCGCCCGCCACTTCGGCCCCGGCGCCGAACTCCCGCGCATCGATGTCGAACGCATCCTCCGGCTCGGCATGGAGACCTATCCGGGAGGCGAGCCCAACCTGTTCAACATGGCCGTGATGGGCCTGCGCCTGGCCCAGCGCGCCAACGGCGTCTCCCTGCTGCACGGCAAGGTCAGCCGTGAGATGTTCTCCGGTCTGTGGCCCGGGTTCGACGCCGAAGAGGTGCCGATCACCTCGGTCACCAACGGTGTGCACGCCCCGACCTGGATCGCCCCCGAGGTGTTCCGGCTCGGCGCCCGCCAGATCGGCGCGCAACGCGCGGAGGACGCCTTCACCGGCGGCGACGCGGACCGCTGGGACGCGGTGGCGGACATCCCCGACCAGGACATCCACGACCTTCGCCGCACCCTGCGCGAGCAACTGGTGGCCGAGGTGCGGGACCGGCTGCGCGTCTCCTGGCGGCAGCGCGGCGCCGGCACGGCCGAGCTGGGCTGGATCGACGGCGTCCTCGACCCGGACGTCCTGACCATCGGGTTCGCCCGGCGCGTCCCGTCGTACAAGCGGCTGACGCTGATGCTGCGCGACCGCGACCGGCTGATGGACCTGCTGCTGCACCCGCAGCGCCCGGTCCAGATCGTGGTGGCCGGCAAGGCGCACCCCGCGGACGACGGAGGCAAGCGGCTCGTCCAGGAACTGGTCCGGTTCGCCGACGACCCGCGGGTACGGCACCGGATCGTCTTCCTGCCCGACTACGGCATGGCGATGGCGCAGAAGCTGTACCCGGGCTGCGACATCTGGCTCAACAACCCCCTGCGCCCGCTGGAGGCCTGCGGCACCAGCGGTATGAAGGCGGCCCTGAACGGCTGCCTCAACCTCTCCGTCCTCGACGGCTGGTGGGACGAGTGGTTCCAGCCCGACTTCGGCTGGGCGATCCCGACGGCGGACGGCGCGGGCACCGACCCCGACCGCCGCGACGACATCGAGGCCGCCGCCCTCTACGACCTGCTGGAGCAGCGTGTCGCCCCGCGCTTCTACGAGCGCGGACCGGGCGGTCTGCCCGACCGCTGGATCGAGATGGTGCGCCAGACCCTCACCCTGCTCGGCCCGAAGGTGCTGGCCGGCCGGATGGTCCGCGAGTACGTCGAGCGGCTGTACGCTCCGGCCGCCCGCGCCCACCGCGCCATGGCCCCGGACACGGCACGTGAGCTGGCCGAGTGGAAGTCCCGGCTGCGCGCGGCCTGGCACGCGGTCACCGTCGACCACGTCGAGACGTCCGCGACCACCGCCACCGCCGAACTCGGCACCACGCTCACCCTGCGGGTCCGTGTCGGCCTCGGCGAACTCGCCCCCGACGACGTGGAGGTGCAGGCGGTGTCCGGGCGGGTGGACTCCGAGGACCGGATCGCCGACGCCACCGCGGTCCCGCTGAAGTCGGTGGGCGGGGCGGACGCGGAGGGCCGCTGGGTGTACGAGGGTCCGCTGTCCCTGGACCGCACCGGGCCCTACGGGTACACGGTGCGCATCCTCCCGGCGCATCGCCTGCTCGCGTCGAGCGCTGAGCCCGGCCTGGTGGCGGTGCCGTCGGAGGACGTGGTGGAGGGGGCGGGGGTGCTGCTGCGCTGACCCGCCGGGTGGTGAGGGGGCCTCAGTCCTGCTGTTCCGGCTCGCACAGCTGCCGGAGCACCTTGCCGCAGCGTCGCGCGTAGGCCTGCTGCAGCCCCCTCGTCGCCGCACCGCCCGCGCGGGCGTACCACTTCGCGGCGCGGCTGAAGGCGGACACGGTCAGCCAGACCGTGCCGTCTCCGGTGCGTTCGACGAGGAAGGCCTCCTCGCCGCATTCGGGGTGACCGGGGAGCGTGCCGTAGGCCCAGCCGGTGCGGCGGTACTCGGAGACCGTCCAGACGATCCGGCAGGGCGCCTTGATCATGCCGGCGAGGGTCATGGTGACGTCCACCCCGGGGGCCGCGCGGTCCGCGGTCGCCTCCACGCCGACACCGATCGCCCGGTGCATCTCCCAGGTGCTCACGGCCTCGGCGGCGCGGCGGAACACCGCCTCGCCCTCACCTATGCGGGTGCGCACATGCAGGGGGTGGAAGCCGGGCGGGCAGAAACCCGTCTCGCGGGTGGCGCCGACGTCCTCGTAGGTGAACGACATGCGCCCAAGCGTAGGGCGGCACCCGGCGGCGGACGCGCGCCGGGTGCCGCCTCGTGCACCGGGGACTACGGGAAGGTCAGTTTCCAGCTGTTGATGTAGCCGGTGTCCCGTGCCGCCTGGTCCTGCACCCTCAGCCGCCAGGTGCCGTCGGCGACCTCGGAGGAGGCGTTGACCGTGTAGGTCTCGTCGACGTTGTCCGCCGAGTCGGAGGAGCTGAAGTTCTTCAGGCGGTACGCCGTCCCGTCCGGGGCCAGCAGGTCGATCACCAGGTCACCGCGCCAGGTGTGCACGATGTCGACCGCGACCTGGAGGTTGGCCGGGGCGTTGCCGGCCCGGCCGGTCACGGCGATCGAGGAGGTCACCGCGGCGCCGTTGTCCGGGATCGACACGTCACCGGTGTTCTCGAAGGAGGTACCGCCGCCCGGACCGCCGGGCCGCGGGCCGACGGCGACACCGGCCCAGGCGTCCTGCACCGCCTTGTACTCGGCGCTCGACGTGCCGTACAGCTCACCGGCGACGGCCAGCGTGCCGGTGCGGGCGCCCGCGTAGTTGGTCGTGGACGTGAACTTCGTGGTGAGCGCCTTGAACCAGATCTGCTCGGCCTTCGCCCGGCCGATGCCGGTCACCGGGAGCCCGTCCGCGGTGGGCGAGTTGTAGCTGACGCCGTTGACGACCTTGCTTCCGCTGCCCTCGCTGAGCAGGTAGAAGAAGTGGTTCGCGGGGCCGGACGAGTAGTGCACGTCGATCGAGCCTATGCCCGAGTACCAGTTGTCCTTGGACGCGCCGTCCTTGCTCGGCTGGTCCATGTAGCGCAGCGGCGTACCGTCGCCGTTGATGTCGATCTCCTCGCCGATCAGGTAGTCCCCGATGTCGGAGGAGTTGTTCGCGTAGAACTCGACGGCGGTGCCGAGGATGTCGGAGGTCGCCTCGTTCAGACCGCCGGACTCGCCGCTGTAGACGAGCCCCGCGGTGGCCGAGGTGAGGCCGTGCGTCATCTCGTGGCCGGCCACGTCGATGGAGGTGAGCGGGTTGGCGTTGCCGGAGCCGTCGCCGTAGGTCATGCAGAAGCAGCTGTCGGACCAGAACGCGTTGACGTAGTTGTTGCCGTAGTGGACGCGCGAGTAGGCGCCGACGCCGTCGCCCCTGATCCCGCTGCGGCCGTGCACGTTCTTGTAGTAGTCCCAGGTCAGCGCGGCGCCGTAGTGCGCGTCCGCGCCGGCCGACTCCGGGTTGGACGCGGTGCCGTTGCCCCAGACGTCGTCGGAGCCGGAGAACAGGGTGCCGGTCCCGGAGGTGCCGCGGTTCAGGTTGTACGTGCGGTGGTTGCCGCGCGCCCCGTCGGTGAGGTTGTACGTCGACCCGGACTGGGTGGTGGTGAGGTCGACCGTGCCGCTGTAGACCGTGTGACCGGTGCCGTTCTTGACGGCCTGCCACTCGTACAGCTTCTTGCCGGTCGTGGCGTCGGTGACGACGTGCAGCTCCTGCGGGGTGCCGTCCTCCTGGAGGCCGCCGACGACGGTCTCGTAGGCCAGGGCCGGCTTGCCGCTCGCGGCCCAGACGACCTTGCGGGGCGTGCGGTCCACGTCGGGGCCCTTGGCGTCCTGCGCCCGCGCGGCGCCGAGCGCCTGCCGCTCCGCCCGGTCGGTGCTGATCGCGGGGTCGAGCGAAGGCACGTCGACGGCGGCCCGGGTCGCCTTGGTGACGCCCTCGGTCCGGCCGTCCGCGTCCGTGCGGACGACCAGGTCGCCGCCGAGGACGGGGATGCCGCCGTAGGTCCGCTCGTAGCGGGTGTGCAGGGTGCCGTCGGCGTCCTTGACGACGTCCCGGACGACGAGCTTCTCCTTGCCGCCGAGGCGGAGCTCGTCGGCGGTCGCCGCGGTGTCGGCGCCGGCCGCCCGGATCAGCGCCGCGCGCTGGGCCGGGGTGAGCTTCACGGGCTGGGCGCCGGCCTCGGCCGACGCGGACGGTGCCTGCTGCGGGGCGGCCGTCGCCGCCCCTGACTGCACGGCGGTGGCGAGGAGGGCCGCGACGCCGGCGAGGGCGACGGAGGCGACGGAACGCTGCAGGGTGTGGGAGGTGCGTCTGCGCGAAGAACTAAGTCTCAACACTGACTCCTTCAGCGTGGCCGCGGATTGCGCGGCCAGGGGAGATCCGGGCGGCTGGTGGGCCGTCCGGGCAGAACGCGAAACCAGGTGCACGCGGCCACGGGACGACACGGCGGCGGATCAGTGGGGTTGCCGTGAAGCGGGCCGTGGGAAGCGTGGCACCGAAGTACCCGACCTGTCAGGAGCGCGTCAAAGGTTTGTCCGGAAGTCGTTCGTTGCCCGGAGTTCACGTTCGATATGCGGATTACCGACGTTTACGGCCGCGGTTCCCCGTGCCACGTCCGCCACAGCCGTGCGTACGCGCCGTCCGCCGCCACCAGCTCCTCGTGCGTGCCGAGTTCGGTCAGCCGCCCCGCCTCCATCACCGCCACCCGGTCCGCGTCGTGCGCGGTCTGCAGCCGGTGCGCCACCGCGATCACCGTACGGCCCTCCAGCACGGCAGCGAGGGCGCGCTCGGTGTGCCGGGCGGTCGCCGGGTCGAGCAGCGCGGTGGCCTCGTCGAGGATCAGCGTGTGCGGGTCCGCCAGCACCACCCGGGCCAGGGCGAGCTGCTGGGCCTGCGAGCCGTCGGTGCGCCGGCCCGCCGGGCCGAGTTCGGCGTCCAGGCCGCCGGGCAGCTCACGCACCCAGCCGTCGGCGCCGACCGCGGCCAGCGCGGCCCACAACGACGCGTCCGAGGCGGAGGGTTCGGCGATCAGGAGGTTGTCCCGGACCGTGCCCAGGAAGACATGGTGCTCCTGCGTGACCAGGACGACCTGGCGGCGCAGCCGCTCCGGCCCGAGACCGGCGACCGGCACACCGCCCACGGTCACGCTGCCCGCGTCCGGCGCGTCGACGCCCGCCAGCAGCCTGCTCAGTGTGGTCTTGCCGGCGCCGGACGGACCGACGACCGCGAGCCGCTCCCCGGGCCGCACCGTCAGGTCCACGCCGCGCAGCACCTCGCCGCCGCGTTCGTAGGCGTAGCGCACGCCGGTGACGTCGATACGGTCGCCGTCCGGGTCGGGGGAGCCGGCCTGCGCCGTCCGGGGAATCCGCGCGAGTCCCTCCACCCGGGCGAACGAGGCGTTGCTGGCCTGGAGTTGCTCCACCCGGACCAGGAGCGTGTCGAGCGGCTCCGTCAGCTGCCGCAGATACAGCGTGGCCGTGACGATCGCGCCCAGGCTCAGCTCACCCCGGTCGAGCAGGAATCCGCCGGTCAGCAGCACACCCACCACGGGCACGGCGTAGGCGAAGTCCACCGACGGGAAGAACACGCTGCGCAGATACAGCGTGTGCAGCCGGGTGCGGCGCGCCGTCTCGAGCGCGTCCCGGCTCGCGGCGGTCCGCCGCCGCCGCAACCCGAACGCCTCCACCGTACGGGCCCCGGCCGCGGTGGCCGCGAGGACCTCGGCGACGTCGGAGGTGGCCGCCCCCTCGGCGAGGTACGCGGTGCGCGCCCGGCGCAGGTACCAGCGCAGCGGCAACCAGACGCCGACCAGGCCCAGCAGGGCGCAGCCGCCGAGCAGCGGGTCCACCGCGACCACGGCGCCGAGCAGGAACAGCGCCTGGAGGGAGGCGATGAGCAGTTCGGGGGCCGCGTCCCGCAGGGTGGTGCCCACGGTCGCCACGTCGGCGGTGCCGCGGGCCGTCAGGTCGCCCGTCCCGGCCCGCTCCACCACCGACGCGGGCAGGGACAGCGTCCGTGCGACGAACTCCTCCCGGACGGTGGCCAGCATGCGCTCGCCGAACCGGTGCCCCGCACGGCGCGCCCAGCGGGACAGCACCAGTTGCGCCGCCGCGCACAGCACGATGGTGAGCGCCAGCCGGTCGACGACGTCGACTCCGGCACCGGCCCGGACCTCGTCGACGATCCGGCCCAGCAGCCAGGGTCCGACGAGACCGGCCCCGGCGGCCACCGTGTTGAGGGCGAGGACGACGGCGAAGGCCCGGCCGTCGCCCCGCAGGAGCCGTACGATCGCCCGCCGCACCTCGGCGGGACCGGCGAGCGGCAACCGGCCCCGGCCCTCGGTCCCGGAATCCGGCGCAGTCATCGAACGGCCTCCTCGGCACCGGCCCGGACATCGGACCCGTCCGCCGCGTCCGGACCGGGTCCGCCGTCCGGCGCGGGGTGGGGCGTGGCCTCCGGTCCGGTTTCGGTGTCCGGTTCCGGGGGTGCGTCGCGGGTCACCAGTGCGCGGTAGCCGGGTTCGCGGGCCAGCAGTTCCCGGTGCGTGCCCACGGCGGCGACCTTGCCGTCGACCAGGTGGTGGACGAGGTCCGCCCGGTCCAGCACCAGCGGGGACGTACTGGTCACGAGGGTGGTGCGGCCCGCGCGTGCCGCCCGCAGCCGCTCGGCCACCGCGGCCTCGGTGTGCGCGTCGAGGGCGGACGTCGGTTCCACCGCGAGCAGCACCTCGGGGTCGGCCAGCAGCGCTCGTACCAGCCGCACGCGCTGCCGCTGGCCGCCGGAGAGGTTGCGGCCCTGCGCGTCGATCCGCGAGTCGAGCCCGTCCGGCAGGCCGCGCACGATGTCGTCGGCGGCGGCCGTGCGCACGGCGGCGGCGATCGCCGCGTCGTCCCGGCCGTCCGGTCCGGACCGCCCGCACACCACCTCGCGCAGGGTGCCCGCGAACAGGTCGGCCTCGTGGTCGGCGACCAGGATCCGCCGCCGGACCTGCGGCAGCGCGATCTCGTCGAGCCGCCGCCCGCCCCAGGTGGCCTCGGACGGCAGATACCGGCCGAGCCGGTCGACGACCGCCCCGGCGTCGGCCGGCCGGGCGCAGGCCAGCGCGGTCAGCCGGCCCGGCGGCACGCGCACCCCGGAGACCGGGTCGTGCAGCACCGCCGGCTCGGCCGGTGCGTCGTGGATGCCGTCGGCCTCCAGCGGCTCCAGCCGCAGGAACCCCACGACCCGCCGCGCCGAGACCAGGCCCCGGCTGATCTGGTGGGCGAACTCCAGGACGTACGCGACCGGTACGACCAGCACCGCCACGAACCCGTACACGGACACCAACTCGCCCACGGTGATGTCCCCCTGGGCCACCAGCCGGGCCGCCGGCCAGGTCACCAGGGCGAGGAACAGGGTGGGCAGTCCGAAGCCCAGCGACTGGATCCAGCTGGTCACCTCCCCGACCCGGTACCCCTCGGCCAGCAGCCGGCGCGAGTCGCGGCGGAAGGCCTCGCCGACCCGCTCCTTGCCGCCGAGTCCGCCCAGCACCCGCAGCCCGCCGGCCAGATCGCCGATCCGCGCGGTCAGCACGCCCTGCCGCTCCCGGTAGACCGTCTCGGCATCCTGCAGCCGCCCCATCAGCGGCCCGACCAGGACCCCGGTCACCGGCACGCCCAGCAGCACCACCGCGGCCAGCAGCGGCGACACCGGCAGCAGCAGCCCGGCGACCACGGCGTAGGTGACGACCGCGCCCACTCCGGGGCCGACCACGGTCAGCGACATCGCGATGGTCTGCACGTCACCGACGCCGATGGTGACGACCTCACCGGCCGCGACCTGCCGCGGCAGCGACGCGCCCAGCCGGACGGTCTGCCCCACCACGACCTTGACGGTGCGGAAGTGGGCGTCCATCCGCAGCCGGGTCATGATCCGGTGGCGCATGATGTTCAGCCAGGCGGTGAGCGCGCCCGCCACCAGCACCGCCGCCGCCCAGCCGATCAGAACGGCCCGGTCACCCGGTGCCAGCCCGTCGTCGATCGCGCGGGACAGCAGATACGGGACCAGCGCCGGGGTCACCAGCGACAGGCAGCCCAGCAGGGACCCGGCGGCCGCCCGGCCCGGCTGCCTGCGCACCAGCCACCACAGGTACCGGCCGCCGCCGCGGGTGTCGGGCGCGCCGGGCTCCTCGTACGCGTCGATCATCCGTCGCCCGTCCTCCGTCGCCGCCCGCCGCCGTCGTCCGCCGTCACGCCAGGCTGTCCTGCCAGGCCTTGTGCAGGCCCGCGAACCTGCCGGTCCCCGCGATGAGTTCGGCCGGGGTGCCGTCCTCGACGATCCGGCCGTGCTCCATGACCAGCACCCGGTCGGCGATCTCCACCGTGGACAGCCGGTGCGCGATGACGACGGCCGTCCGCCCCTTCAGCACCGTCGCCATCGCCCGCTGCACGGCCCGCTCACCGGGGATGTCCAGCGAACTGGTCGCCTCGTCGAGGATCAGCACCGCCGGGTCGGCGAGCAACGCCCGTGCGAAGGCGACGAGCTGGCGCTGGCCGGCCGAGATCCGGCCGCCCCGCTTGCGCACGTCCGTGTCGTAGCCCTCGGGCAGCGCGCTGATGAAGTCGTGCGCGCCGATCGCCCGCGCGGCCCGCTCGATCTCCTCACGGCTCGCGTCCGGGCGGCCCAGAGCGATGTTGTCCGCGACCGTGCCGGAGAACAGGAACGCCTCCTGGGTCACCATCACCACCCCGCGCCGCAGTTCGGGCACGGCCAGCTCACGCAGGTCGACCCCGTCCAGCAGCACCCGGCCCTCGGACGGGTCGTAGAAGCGGGCGAGCAGTTTGACCAGGGTCGACTTGCCCGCGCCGGTGGTGCCGACGACCGCGACCGTCTGCCCCGCCGGGACGGTGAGGTCGAAGCGGGGCAGCACCTCGCCGCCGGTGCGGTAGGCGAACCGGACCGCGTCGAAGACGACCTCGCGGCCGGGGTGGGCGGAGGCGGGCTCCGGGAGCCGGCCGGGGCTGGAGGGCTCCGGCACCGACGGCGTCTGGGCCAGCAGCCCGGCGATCTTCCCCAGGGAGGCCGCCGCCGACTGGTACGAGTTCAGGAACATGCCGAACCGGTCGATCGGGTCGTACATCCGCCGCAGGTACAGCACCGCCGCCGCGAGCACGCCCAGCGCCAGCGTGCCGTCCGCCACCCGGTGGGCGCCCCACAGAACGATCAGCGCGACCGCCGTGTTGCCCACCACGCGCGAGCCGATGACATAGCGGGCCATCTCCAGCAGCGCGTCCCCGTTGGTCCGCTCGTGCCGCCGGTTCAGGACGCGGAACTCGGCGTCGTTGGCGGCCTCGCGGCGGAAGGCGCGCACCGGCCGGATGCCGTTCATCGTCTCCACGAACTTCACGATCACCGCCGCGATGGCGGTCGACCGCAGCTCGTACACCCGCCGGGCGCGCCGCCGGTAGATCCGGACGAGCCACCACAGCGGACCGAACGACGCCACCGCCACCGCGCCGAGCCCGAGATCGAGCCAGAGCAGGATCAGCGCGACGTACACACAGGACAGGATGACCATCACCAGCTCCTGGAGGCCCTCCTCCAGCAGCTCGCGCAGCGACTCGACGTCCGTGGTGGAGCGGGAGATCAGCCGCCCCGAGGTGTAGCGCTCGTGGAAGTCGACGCTCAGTGCCTGGGCGTGCCGGAAGATCCGGCCGCGCAGGTCGAGCAGCACGTCCTGGCTGACCCGGGCGGAGGTGACCACGAACGCGTACTGCAGCGCGCCGGACGCCAGGGCGCACAGCAGATAGCCGGCCCCCACCGCGAACAGCGGTCCGTGGTCGTTGTCGCGGAACGCGGGGACGGCGGTGTCGATGGCGTACGCCACCAGCAGCGGGCCGGCCTGTACGGCCGCCTGCTGGAGCAGCAGCAGGACCGTGGTCAGGACGACCCGGGTCCTCATCGGCGCGAGCAGGGAGCGCAGCAGCGCGGCCGTCGCGCCCGGCGGTGTCGGCAGGACGTCCTGGTCGAAGGGGTCGCCGGCCTTGCCGTGCCGTGCGTCCTCCGGGTCGTCGGCGACCGGTGCGGAGGTGGCGGACGCGGTCATCGGGCTGCCTCCTGGCGTGTCCGGTCCGCCCCCGACATCAGATGGGCGTACTCCGTGTTCGTGTGCAGCAGTTCGTGGTGCGTGCCGACGGCGGTGATCCGGCCGCCGGACAGCAGCGCGACCCGGTCGGCGAGCAGGACCGTCGACGGGCGGTGCGCCACGATCAGGGCGGTGGTGTCCGCGAGGACGTCCCGCAGCGCCGCCTCGACGGCCGCCTCGGTGTGCACGTCCAGCGCGGACAGCGGGTCGTCCAGGACGAGGAAGCCGGGTCTGCCCACCACCGCCCTGGCCAGCGCGAGCCGCTGCCGCTGACCGCCGGACAGGCTCAGGCCCTGCTCGCCGACCTGGGTGTCCGTCCCCTCGGGCAGCGCGTGGGCGAACTCCGCCTGGGCGACGGCGAGGGCGCGGTGCAGCTCGGCGGTTCCGGCCCCGTCGGGGGCGCCCATCAGGACGTTCTCCCCGACGCTGGCCGAGAACAGGGTGGGTTCCTCGAAGGCGACGGCGACCTTGGAGCGCAGCTCCTGCCGGGACATCGCGGCGATGTCCGTGCCGTCGAGCGTGATCCGCCCGGAGGTCACCTCGTGCAGCCGGGGGACCAGCGCGGTCAGTGTGGTCTTGCCGCTTCCGGTGGCGCCGACCAGGGCCATGGACTCGCCGGGCCGCACGTGCAGGTCGATGCCCTCCAGCACGGGCGCGGAGTCCTCGGGGGCGTCGGGATACCGGAAGGTGACGCCGTGGAACCGCAGTCCGTCGCCGGCCGCGGACCCGCGCGCGCCGGGCGACGCGTCTTCCTCCGCCTCGTCCAGCACCTCGAAGTACCGTTCCGTGGCGGTCGCGGCCTCCTGGCTCATCGCCAGCAGGAAGCCGATCGAGTCGACCGGCCAGCGCAGGGCGAGGGCCGTGGACAGGAAGGCAACCAGCGTGCCCGCCGACAGTGTTCCGTCGGCCACCTGCACCGCGCCGAGCACCAGTGCCGCCCCGATCGCCACCTCCGGCAGCGTCACGATGACGCCCACGATCGTCGCCAGCAGCCGCGCCTTGCGCAGTTCCGTGCCGCGCAGTGTCCGTGACAGCTCCCGGAACGCCCGCGCCTGGCTGCGGTGCCGCCCGAACCCCTTGATGATCCGGATGCCGAGCACGCTCTCCTCGACGACCGTCGTCAGATCGCCGACCTGGTCCTGCGCGCGCCGTGCCACCGCGGCGTACCGCTTCTCGAAGATCAGGCAGGTGACCATCACCGGTACCGCCGGCCCCAGGATCACCAGTCCCAGCGTCAGGTCCTGCGCCAGCATGATGATCACGCCCACGAGGATCGTCACGGCGTTGACCAGCAGGAAGGTCAGTGGAAAGGCGAGGAACATACGCACCAGCATCAGATCGGTGGTGCCGCGGGACAGCAACTGCCCCGAGGGCCACCGGTCGTGGAAGGCCACCGGCAGCCGTTGCAGATGCCGGTACAGGTCGGCCCGCATCGACGCCTCGACCCCCGCCAGCGGACGCGCGACCAGCCACCGCCGCAGCCCGAACAGCAGTGCCTCGGCCAGTCCGAGCAGCAGCAGGTACAGCGCCCCCAGCCACACGCCCGCCGGATCACGGTCGGCGACGGGGCCGTCCACGAGCCACTTCAGGACGAGCGGGATCACCAGGCCCACGCAGGACGCGAGTATCGCGACGAACGCGGCGGTGAACAGACGCGCCCGCACCGGCCGGACGTAGGGCCACAGGCGCAGCAGCGAGCGTACGGTGGAGCGGTCTTCGGGCGGGGTGGCATGTGTTGTGGGCATCAGGAGCGAGCCTACGGTTCGCCACTGACATCGCCCACCGAGTTTTGACCCGACCTGCGCGGGCCCTCGGTCCTCCGCTCGGTCCCGCGACCTGCGCCTTCGCGTGCGGGCCGGTTCCGTGCGGCGGATCGCCCGCCCGGCCGCGGTGGGTCAGGAGCACACCCGCAGCAGCAGCACCGCCCGGGCCGGCACCGTGATCGCCGTCCCCGCGCGGTGCGCCGTCTCCGGCGCCGCGTCCTGCTCCTCCCGCGAGGTGTCGACGACCACTTCGTACCGCTCGGCCCACGGCGGTCCCGGCAGTACGAAGCTCACCGGCCGCTCCCCGGCGTGCAGTACGGCCAGGAAGCTGTCGTCGAGGATCGGCGCTCCCCGCTCGTCCCGGCCCGGTATGTCCCGTCCGGACAGATACATGCCGAGCGTCGCCGCGGGCGCGTACCAGTCCCGTTCGGTCATCTCCGTGCCGCGCGGGGTGAACCAGGCCAGGTCCCTGAGGCCGTCCGCGGAGTGCGCCCGCCCGGAGAAGAACGCCCGCCGGCGCAGCACGGGATGCCGGTGCCGCAGCTTGATCAGCCGGGCGGTCAGCTCGAACAGGGCGCGCCACTCGGGGTCGTCCAGCAGCCCCCAGTCCAGCCAGCTGATCTCGTTGTCCTGGCAGTAGGCGTTGTTGTTGCCGCGCTGGGTGCGCCCCAGCTCGTCGCCCGCGACCAGCATCGGCACACCGGTCGACAGCAGCAGCGTGGTCAGCAGGTTCCGCAGCTGCCGCCGGCGCAGCGCCCGTACCCGCTCGTCGTCCGTCTCGCCCTCGGCCCCGCAGTTCCAGGACCGGTTGTCGTTCGAGCCGTCCCGGTTGCCCTCGCCGTTGGCCTCGTTGTGCTTGCGCTCGTAGGACACCAGGTCGCGCAGCGTGAAACCGTCGTGCGCGGTGATGAAGTTGACGGAGGCGTACGGCCTGCGCCCGCCCCACGCGTACAGGTCGCTGGAGCCCGACAGCCGGTAGCCCATCTCCCGGACGTCCGGCAGCGCGTGCCGCCAGAAGTCCCGCACGGCGTTGCGGTAGCGGTCGTTCCACTCGGTCCACAGGGGCGGGAAGGCGCCCACCTGGTAGCCGCCGGTCCCGACGTCCCAGGGCTCGGCGATCAGCTTGACGCGGCGCAGCACCGGATCCTGCGCGATGACCGCGAGGAACGGGGAGAGCATGTCGACGTCGTGCATGGACCGGGCCAGCGCCGCCGCCAGGTCGAAGCGGAAGCCGTCCACGCCCATCTCCGTCACCCAGTACCGCAGCGAGTCCGTGA
The DNA here is from genome assembly GCF_003261055.1 of Streptomyces cadmiisoli. Taxonomy (NCBI): domain Bacteria; kingdom Bacillati; phylum Actinomycetota; class Actinomycetes; order Kitasatosporales; family Streptomycetaceae; genus Streptomyces; species Streptomyces cadmiisoli. The sequence goes on along the minus strand of NZ_CP030073.1, from coordinate 3,094,461 downwards.
TCAGGCGCAGCACGTGCGGCTGGACGACGTGCAGGGTGTTGCCGCAGCCGGTGTAGTCGGCGTAGCGGCGGGCGTCGGACTGGAGGCGGTAGTAGCCGCGGTTGTCGATGCCCTTCAGCGACAGCATCGGCCCCAGCTCGCCCGCCTCCGCGGTGTGGTTGTAGACGACGTCGAGGACGACCTCGATGCCGGCCGCGTGCAGGGCGCGCACCATCGCCTTGAACTCGCCGACCTGCTGGCCGCGGGTGCCGGAGGCGGCGTACCCGGCGTGCGGCGCGAAATAGCCGATCGAGTTGTACCCCCAGTAGTTCTTCAGGCCGCGGCGCAGCAGATGGTCCTCGTGCGCGAACTGGTGCACGGGCAGCAGCTCGACGGCCGTGACGCCGAGCCTCGTCAGGTGCTCGATCGCCGCCGGGTGCGCCAGCCCGGCGTAGGTGCCGCGCAGTTCCTCGGGGATGTCCGGGTGCGTCCGGGTGAATCCGCGCACATGCAGTTCGTAGATGACCGAGTCCGCCCACGGGGTCTTCGGACGGCGGTCGTCCATCCATTCGTCGTCGGGCGCCTCGTCGTGGACCACCACGCCCTTGGGCACGTACGGCGCCGAGTCCCGTTCGTCGCGCACGGTGTCGGCGACCTGCTGCTGCGGCCAGTCACGGACGTGCCCGTACACCTCGGGTGACATTCCAAAAGGGCCGTAGTCGCCGTCCACCGCGCGCGCGTACGGGTCCAGCAGCAGCTTCGCCGGGTTCCAGCGGCCGCCGGTCCACGGATCCCAGCGGCCGTGCACCCGGTAGCCGTAGCGCTGCCCCGGCATCACCCCCGGCAGGAAGCCGTGCCATATCTCGTGCGTCAGCTCGGTCAGGCGGTGCCGGGACTCCACCCCCTCGTCGTCGAACAGGCACAGGTCGACCGCTTCCGCGCCCCCCGCCCACAGCGCGAAGTTGGTGCCCGCCACCCCGTCCGGGCCGACCCGGAATCGGGCGCCCAGCGGCATCGGCGCACCGGGCCACGCGGGCATCCCGGGAGCCCTGCGCTGCACACCGTTCACGGCGGCGACCGGGCCCCGCTGTCCGGCGGCACCTTGCTCCGCCACCGTCTCCTGCTCGGCTGCGCTGGACACCTGTCAGCCTCCCACGGCTCGTGGAACGACGTGCGAAAACGGCCGGCGGTGTCCCTCCCGCGGCTCTCCGTCCCGTCGTCCTCCCCACTGTTCTGCCCAGAGCTTGGCTCGCACTCACGTTTCCCCAGGGCGGGCCCGGTCGTTGGGCACGGTTGTGAGGCACGTACATCGGCGCGCACGGCGCGCGGGGACCGCACTGGCCGCCCTACTGGCTTGGGCCGGACTGCTGGCGGGAGCCGCCGGCTGCACTTCGGACGGCATCGCCGGACTCGGCGGGCCCGGCAGACCCTCGGCACCCGCGGAGGTCATCGACATCTCGCCCGCCCACGGCGGCAAGGGGGTGCGCCCCGGGGAGAAGCTCTCCGTACGGGTGCCCGAAGGGCGGCTGGAGTCGGTGCGGGTGGTCAAGTCGCAGGACGCCCAGGAGAGCGCGGTGCCCGGCCGGATCAGCGCCGACGGCCGGCGCTGGGAGCCTCGCGAGGACCGGCTCGCCCTGGCCGCCGAGTACTCGGTCGACGCGGTGGCCGTGGACGCCGAGGGCCGCCGCTCGGCACGCCACGCGACGTTCACGACGTACGTCCCCGCGGAGCGCTTCATCGGGTACGTCACCCCGGAGAACCGCTCCACGGTCGGCACCGGCATGATCGTCTCGGTCCGGTTCAGCCGGGAGATCACCGACCGCGCCGCGGTGGAGCGCGCCCTGCGGGTGTCCGCCGAACCCGCCGTGGAGATCCGCCCCCACTGGTTCGGCAAGAACCGCCTCGACTTCCGCCCCGAGGCGTACTGGCAGCCCGGCACCGAGGTCACCGTCGCCGTCCGCCTGCGCGACGTGGAGGGCGCCCCCGGTGTCTACGGGCAGCAGTACAAGACGGTCGCCTTCACCGTCGGCCGCAGCCAGGTCTCCCTGGTCGACGCCGCCGCGCACACCATGGACGTGCACCGGGACGGCGAACTGCTCGGCACGGTGCCGATCAGCGCCGGAGCGGCGAAGACCACGACGTACAACGGCAAGATGGTCGTCACCGAGATGCACGAGGTGACCCGGATGAACGGCGCCACCGTCGGCTTCCGCAAGCCCGACGGCAAGAGCGAGTACGACATCCCCGACGTCCCGCACGCGATGCGGCTGACCGACTCCGGCACCTTCCTGCACGGCAACTACTGGTCGACCGCCGATGTCTTCGGCCGCAAGAACGTCAGCCACGGCTGTGTCGGGCTGCGCGACGTGAAGGGCGGCAGCTCCGAGACCCCGGCGGGCTGGTTCTTCGACCGCAGCCTCATCGGGGACGTCGTCGAGGTCGTCAACAGCAAGGACAGGACGGTCGACCCGGCCAACGGGCTCGGCGGCTGGAACATGGGATGGAAGGAGTGGAAATCGGGCAGTGCCGTGAAGTGACCCCTCGGCGGGGCGGGTTGGCGACCGCGTGGCCTGCCGATGTTGGGACGGAACGGTGACATTCACACGGCGCCGTCCGCCCTGGTCATGTGGTTAATATGCGCCGTGCGCGCGGGACGCGCGGGGGACGCGGGCCCGCCGGGGCCGGCGCGAGGGCCGGACCGGGGCCCGTTGAGGGGAGAACAACTTGAAGGTGCGACCGATATCGGGGGCGTCGGTTGACGCGCGCGCGAGGCGCGGACGCGGACGGCTGCCGGCGGTGATCGCCGGGGCGGCGCTGCTGGCCGTGACGGCGTGCGGCGGCGGCTCGGACTCGGGGACGGGCGGAGCGGGCTCCGGCGACGGCAAGGGCAAGCCGGCCGCCTCGGCTCAGAGCAAGCAGTCGGAGGCGGCCGTCACGATAGCGCCGAAGGACGGCGCCAAGTCCGTGGACACCAGCGGGGCCCTGAAGGTCACCGCCGCCGAGGGCAAGCTGACCGAGGTCGTCGTCAAGGACGGCAAGGGCAATGAGATAGACGGCGAGATATCCAAGGACGGCGCCACCTGGAAGCCGTCCATCCACCTGGCCGCCGCCACCAAGTACCAGGTGCACGCGGTCGCCGAGGACTCCGCGGGCCGTGAGGCCGCCGAGGACTCCGACTTCACCACGCTGACCCCGAAGAACACGTTCACCGGGCACTTCACCCCCGAGGACGGGTCCAAGGTCGGGGTCGGAATGCCCTTCTCCCTGAACTTCACCCGGGGCATCACCAAGCCCGACGACGTCGAGAAGGCCGTCGAGATCACGACGGAGCCGGCCGTCGAGGTCGAGGGGCACTGGTTCGGCAACGACCGCCTCGACTTCCGGCCGGAGAAGTACTGGAAGGCCGGTACGAAGGTCACCGTCCGGCTCAACCTCGACGGCGTCGAGGGCCGCCCCGGTGTCTACGGCGAGCAGGCCAAGACCGTCTCCTTCACCATCGGCCGCAGCCAGGTGTCCGTCGTCGACGCCAAGAAGCTCACGATGAAGGTCACACGGGACGGCAAGGTCGTGAAGACCATCCCGGTCACCACCGGCAAGGGCGGCATGGAGACCTGGAACGGGCAGATGGTCATCAGCGAGAAGCTGGAAGTGACCCGGATGAACGGCGAGACCGTCGGCTACGGCGGCGAGTACGACATCAAGGACGTCCCGCACGCCATGCGCCTGACCACCTCCGGCACCTTCCTGCACGGCAACTACTGGGCCGGCGGCGCCTTCGGCAACTACAACGCCAGCCACGGCTGCGTCGGCCTGCGCGATGTGCGCGGCGGCTGGGACAAGGGCGCGCCGGCGGCGTGGTTCTTCGACAACTCCCTGCTCGGCGACGTCGTGGTCGTGAAGAACTCCAACGACCGGATCGTCGACCCGGACAACGGGCTCAACGGCTGGAACATGTCGTGGGAGAAGTGGAAGGCGTAAGTCCCGCGCGACGCGACGGCCCCGGTGTGAGGTACCGCACCGGGGCCGATGCCGTTAGTGCCCGTTAACCTGCCTGCATGACCGTGAATCTGGAAGTCGCCGAAGGCGTCGGCACGCTCCGCCTCGACCGCCCGCCGATGAACGCCCTGGACGTCGCCACGCAGAACCGGCTCAAGGAACTCGCCGAGGAGGCCACACGCCGCGAGGACGTGCGCGCCGTCGTCGTCTACGGCGGGGAGAAGGTGTTCGCGGCCGGTGCGGACATCAAGGAGATGCAGGACATGGACCACACCGCGATGGTCCTGCGCGCCCGCGCCCTCCAGGACTCCTTCACCGCCGTGGCGCGCATTCCCAAGCCGGTCGTCGCCGCCGTCACCGGTTACGCGCTCGGCGGCGGCTGCGAACTCGCCCTGTGCGCGGACTACCGCATCGCCGCCGACGACGCCAAGCTGGGCCAGCCCGAGATCCTGCTCGGCCTGATCCCCGGAGCGGGCGGCACCCAGCGGCTGGCCCGGCTGATCGGTCCGTCCAAGGCCAAGGACCTGATCTTCACCGGCCGGATGGTGAAGGCCGAGGAGGCACTCGCGCTGGGCCTGGTGGACCGACTGGTGCCGGCGGCCGAGGTGTACGAGACGGCCCACGCGTGGGCGGCGAAGCTGGCGCAGGGCCCGGCACTCGCGCTGCGGGCGGCGAAGGAGTCCGTCGACACCGGTCTGGAGACCGACATCGACACCGGACTCGCCGTCGAACGGAACTGGTTCGCCGGGCTGTTCGCGACGGAGGACCGGGAGCGGGGGATGCGCAGCTTCGTGGAGGAGGGGCCGGGTAAGGCGAAGTTCCTCTGAGTCCCCTGTCTTTACCCGGAGTTGGCGGACGGTTCCCCGATGCCGCCGCCGGGGTCCGCCCGAACTCGCCACAGAAAACAGGCTGAAGCGCTTGCAATTGACGCGATGTCTGATTCGGGTTCCTCGACGGGGCGGTTTATGGAAGCCTTAACGCAACCTTAAGCCTGTCTTGTCGAGGGAGCCGGTCCATTGCCAACAAGCGGCCCGTCTTCGCAGGTCGGAGGGGATGGGAACGATCCCGAATCGCCAGTGGCATATGTCGAGCGCATCGTGCGGAACGAATCGTTCCGGGGGGTGTATTCCTCAGGAACGGCCCCGGAGGCCCGTCCGGGCGGCCATGATGGGGGCATGGCGGGGCTGGAGGGCATCGAACAGCCGCAGGGACGCGGCCGTGCGACGGCGGCGCGCTGGTCACCGGCGGTCGAGGACGAACGGGCGATCCAGGCGTTCGAACTGTTCGGCAATCCCACCGAGGCGGAGGTTCCGCTCCCGTCCCGCCCGGAGTCCGCGGCCACGGCGCGCCGGCTGGCCCAGGTGGTGGTCCTGCGTCAGTGGGGCCTGACCCCGAAGATGACCGAGGACGCCGTCTTACTTGTCTCGGAACTCGTCGGCAACGCCGTACGCCACACCGGTGCACGGGTCTTCGGACTGCGCATGCGCCGCCGCCGCGGCTGGATCCGCGTCGAGGTCCGCGATCCCTCGCGCGGGCTGCCCTGTCTGATGCCGGTGCAGGAGATGGACGTCAGCGGCCGCGGCCTCTTCCTGGTGGACAAGCTCGCGGACCGCTGGGGCGTCGATCTGCTGCCGCGCGGCAAGACGACCTGGTTCGAGATGCGGGTCGCGGACCGCTGAGCGGCGCACCGCGTCAACGGGGGACGAACAGCGCCTCCGATCCCACCGGACGGTAACCGGCCGCCTGGAACGCGCGCAGGCTGCGGGCGTTGCCGGCGGAGACCTGGGCCCACACCGGTTCGCCGTCCGACAACTGCCGGGCCGCCGTCGCCAGCAGACGCCCCAGCCCCCGGTCCCGTACCGGCTCCGCCACCTCCACCGCGGCCTCCAGCCGCCCGGCGACCCCGCGCCCCAGCACGAGCAGGCCGCCGTCCGCCGCCCACACCCGCACCTCGTCGCGCCGCCGGAGCGACCCGGCGACCCGCGGACGGCCCGGATCGGCGATCCGCGTCAGGGCGACGGACGGTTCGCCCGGGAGCGCCTGCCCCACCGCCAGGACGTCGATCGTGTCCGTCCCGCGGCCCGTACGCGCCATGAAGGCCGCCAGGAACACCGGGTTCATGGTCGCGGCGAGCGCGTCGCAGTCGACGGCGGCCAGCGCGGCCCGCACCCAGGCGGGGTCCTCGTCCGTGAACACGACGGAGTGGGCCGTGAAGGCGAGGACACCGGCGTCCCGCGGCGAGTACTGGGGCACGATCGTGGTGCCGCCGTCCGCCGGCGGGAAGACGCCCCGCGCCGCCGCGTCCAGAACGTCCCGCAAGGTCTCCGCCACGAGCGCGCCCCCGGCTCCTTGTGTCCCCACCCACTGGAAGGCCCAGAGTCGCATACGTGATCGACGGCGGCACTTCGCTCCGCACCGTCGGCGAACCGGCCCGTCCCACCGGACCAGCGGGTCCGCAGGGTCCGGCACCGGTCCGACGAGGGCGCCTGCTTCCGGTGACGCGCTCGGTGGCCGCCGAGGCCGCGCACCGCGAGGGCTTCGCGTGGGTGGTCGCCGCATGGGAGGAGAGGGAGGCCCGTTAGTCTGACCTGCGTCAGTACGACCAGTACGACACGTACGACCAGTACGACGAGGCGTGTGCGACGAGCAAGCGTCGGACGCGAGTGAGCGAAGGGGCGGACCGGTGGCGGACATCGAGGAAGCGCGCAAGCAGTTCGAGCGGATCGACACGGACGGCGACGGTGAGATCACCGCGGCCGAGTTCAAGACCGCTCTGGCGCAGGGGGGCGACTGGAATGTCACCGAGGCGGTGGCGGAGGCCCTCATCGCCCACCGCGACCTCGACGGCGACAAGATGCTGTCGTTCGACGAGTTCTGGTCGTACCTGAACAAGTGACAGGGCACGGCCCACCGGGGCGCCCCCTCGCACATGCCGCGAGGGGGCGCCCTTGTGCGTGCCGTGTGCCACCCGCGTCACGCGCGACGCCATGACGCAGTGACGTCGCCGGGTCCGTCACCCGTCCGCCGCACCCGCCGGAACAGACGCACCCTCTCCGGGGTTGGGCCGTCGTCACGAGCACCCCACCCCGGAAGGTCATGTCATGAAGATCGGCATCGTCGGCGCCGGCAACATCGGCGGCAACCTCACCCGCCGGCTCACCGCCCTCGGCCACGACGTCCGGGTCGCCAACTCACGCGGCCCGCACACCCTGACGGCACTGGCCGAGGAGACCGGCGCCACCCCCGTCCCGGTCGAGGAGGCCGCCCGCGGCGCCGAGATCGTGGTCGTCACGGTCCCGATGAAGGCGGTCCCCGACCTGCCGTCCGGGCTGCTGGACGGCGCGGCCGAGGGCGTCGCGGTCATCGACACCGGCAACTACTACCCCAGGGAGCGGGACGGCCGGATCGCCGAGATCGAGGACGAGGGCCTCACCGAGAGCCGCTGGACCGAACGCCGGATCGGGCACCCCGTGATCAAGGCCTTCAACGGCACCTTCGCCCAGGACATCCTGGAGCGCCCGCGTCCGGCGGGCGCCCCGGACCGTATGGCCCTGCCGGTGGCCGGCGACGACCGGGCGGCCAAGCGCAAGGTGATGGACCTGATCGACGAGCTGGGATTCGACACCGTCGACTCCGGCGGACTCGACGAGTCCTGGCGCCAGCAGCCCGACACCCCGGTCTACGGCCTGCGGGCCGGCGTCGCGGAGGTCACCGGCGCGCTGGCGGCGGCCTCACCGGACCGCAAGCCGGCGTTCCGCGCGTAGGGGCCGTCCGGCCCGGGCCCTCGGTCCCGTCAGGCGCCCTCGGCCCACTCCCGCAGCGCGGCCCGGCTCGCGAAGTCGGCCACGTTCTTGTCGATCGGGTCGTCCGTGTACTGGTGGAAGCGCCACTTCGCCTTGATCCGGGGCTTGCCGGCCGTCACGTAGTCGGCGATCCACAGACCGTCCCCGGCGTAGGAGGTGGTGTCGACGTTCAGCCAGAAGTCGCGGTTGCAGTACAGGACGACCCGGTTGTCGGGCCGCAGCTCCTTCACCTTCCTGATGAAGCGGTCCTTCTCCGCGTTGCTCGCGCGGGTGCCCTCGCCGGTCGTCTCCCAGTCGACGGCGAGGATGTCGCCCGGCCGGTCCGGGGCCTTGCCGACGAAGTACTCGGCCTGGGCGGTCAGGTTGCCCGGCCACAGGAAGTGGTAGAAGCCGACGACGAGTCCGGCGTCCCGGCCGCGGCCGGTCTGGGCGGACAGTTTGGGGTTGACGTACGAACGGCCCTCCGTCGCCTTGATGAAGACGAAGGAGAGGCCGTCGGTGTCGTAGGTGGAGGACTGGTACGAGCTGACGTCGATGCCGCGCAGCATGAATGCTCCCTGGAGTGCCTGTGGGGGGACGCGAGTTGATGATTCCCCTCGGTGGCACGGGTGACGCGCTCAGCACTCGATGATGTTCACCGCGAGCCCGCCGCGCGCCGTCTCCTTGTACTTCACCGACATGTCCGCGCCGGTCTCCTTCATGGTCTTGATGACCTTGTCCAGCGACACCTTGTGCGTGCCGTCCCCGCGCATCGCCATCTTGGCCGCCGTGACGGCCTTCACCGCGGCCATGCCGTTGCGTTCGATGCAGGGGATCTGGACGAGACCGCCGACGGGGTCGCAGGTCAGACCGAGGTTGTGCTCCATGCCGATCTCGGCCGCGTTCTCGACCTGTTCGGGGCTGCCGCCGAGCACCTCGGCGAGCGCGCCCGCCGCCATCGAGCAGGCGGAGCCGACCTCGCCCTGGCAGCCGACCTCGGCGCCGGAGATGGAGGCGTTCTCCTTGAACAGCATGCCGATCGCACCGGCGGCGAGCAGGAAGCGGACGACGCCGTCCTCGTCCGCGCCGGGCACGAAGTTGACGAAGTAGTGCAGGACCGCCGGGATGATGCCCGCGGCGCCGTTGGTCGGGGCCGTGACCACCCGGCCGCCGGCCGCGTTCTCCTCGTTCACGGCCATCGCGTACAGCGTGACCCACTCCATGGCGTGCGCCAGCGGGTCGCCCTCCGAGCGGAGTTGGCGGGCGGTGACCGCGGCGCGGCGGCGCACCTTCAGCCCGCCCGGCAGGATGCCCTCGCGGGACATGCCGCGCGACACGCACGTCTGCATCACCCGCCAGATCTCCAGCAGACCGTCCCGGATCTCCTCCTCGGTGCGCCAGGCCCGCTCGTTCTCCAGCATCAGAGCCGAGATCGACAGGCCGGTCTCCCGGGTCAGGCGCAGCAGTTCGTCGCCGGTGCGGAAGGGGTACTTCAGCACGGTGTCGTCGAGCTTGATGCGGTCCGCGCCGACCGCGTCCTCGTCGACGACGAAGCCGCCGCCCACGGAGTAGTACGTCTTGGACAGGACCTCGCCGCCGGAGGCGTCGTACGCCCACAGCGTCATGCCGTTGGCGTGGTAGGGCAGCGTCTCGCGGCGGTGCAGCACCAGGTCCGAGTCGAAGTCGAAAGCGATGTCGTGCTCGCCGAGCAGGCATATCCGGCCGGCGCTCTTGATGTCCTCGACCCGCTGGTCCGCGGTCTCGACGTCGACGGTCCGCGGCGAGGCGCCCTCCAGACCGAGCAGCACCGCCTTGGGCGTGCCGTGCCCGTGTCCGGTCGCGCCGAGCGAGCCGTACAGCTCGGCGCGCACCGACGCGACCGAGTCCAGCACGTCCTCGTTGCGCAGCCGGCGGGCGAACATGCCGGCCGCCCGCATGGGGCCCACCGTGTGGGAGCTGGACGGGCCGATGCCGATCGAGAACAGGTCGAAGACCGAGATGGCCACGGTGACTCCTAGGAACGGGGGTGGTACAGGGCGTGGGGCACCGCGCTCACCTTCCAGTGTGCGCGATGCCCCGCGGAGGATTACTTCGTCAGGCCGGGGTACAGCGGGTGCTTGTCCGCGAGCGCGGTGACCCGGGCCCGCAGCGCGGTGGCGTCGTAGGACGGCTTGAGCGCCTCGGCGATGACGTCCGCGACCTCGGTGAAGTCCTCGGCGGTGAAGCCGCGGGTGGCCAGCGCGGGCGTGCCGATGCGCAGGCCGGAGGTCACCATCGGCGGCCGGGGGTCGTTCGGGACGGCGTTGCGGTTGACCGTGATGCCGACCTCGTGGAGGCGGTCCTCGGCCTGCCGGCCGTCCAGCTCGGAGTCACGCAGGTCGACCAGGACCAGGTGGACGTCCGTGCCGCCGGAGAGCACGTCGACGCCCACCGCCCGCACGTCGTCCCGCACCAGGCGCTCGGCCAGGATCCGGGCCCCGTCCAGGGTGCGGCGCTGGCGCTCCTTGAAGTCCTCCGAGGCGGCGACCTTGAACGCGACCGCCTTCGCCGCGACCACATGCTCCAGCGGGCCGCCCTGCTGGCCGGGGAACACCGCCGAGTTGATCTTCTTGGCGAGTTCCTGGACGGAGAGGATCACACCGCCGCGGGGCCCGCCCAGCGTCTTGTGGGTGGTGGTGGTGACCACATGGGCGTGCGGCACCGGGTTGGGGTGCAGCCCGGCGGCGACCAGACCGGCGAAGTGCGCCATGTCGACCATCAGGTACGCGCCGACCTCGTCCGCGACCCGGCGGAACGCGGCGAAGTCCAGCTGCCGCGGGTAGGCCGACCAGCCGGCGACGATCAGCTTCGGCTTGTGCTCCTTGGCCAGCCGCTCGACCTCGGCCATGTCGACCTGACCGGTGGCGTCGTCGACGTGGTAGGCGACCACGTCGTACAGCTTGCCGGAGAAGTTGATCTTCATGCCGTGGGTGAGGTGCCCGCCGTGCGCGAGGTTCAGACCCATGATCGTGTCGCCGGGCTGGAGCAGCGCGAACATCGCGGCCGCGTTGGCCTGCGCGCCCGAGTGCGGCTGCACGTTGGCGTGCTCGGCGCCGAACAGCTCCTTGACGCGGTCGATGGCGATCTGCTCGACCACGTCGACGTGCTCGCAGCCACCGTAGTAGCGGCGGCCCGGGTAGCCCTCGGCGTACTTGTTGGTCAGGACCGAGCCCTGCGCCTCCATGACCGCGACCGGGGCGAAGTTCTCCGAGGCGATCATCTCGAGGGTGGACTGCTGGCGCAGCAGCTCGGCGTCGACCGCCGCGGCCACCGCCGGGTCCAGCTCGTGCAGCGGCGTGTTCAGCAGGGTCTTCTCTTCAGACATGGGGGGTACGACTCCTCAGCCGGCGGTGTGGGCGGCGTACTCGTCCGCGGAGAGCAGGTCGCCCGGCTCGTCGGCGACCCGCACCTTGAACAGCCAGCCGCCCTCGAAGGGGGCGGAGTTCACCAGGGACGGGTCGTTCACCACGTCCTCGTTGATCTCGGTGACCTCGCCGGAGACCGGGGAGTACAGGTCGCTGACGGACTTGGTCGACTCCAGCTCGCCGCAGGTCTCGCCCGCCGACACGGTGGAGCCCACCTCGGGAAGCTGGGCGTAGACCACGTCACCGAGCGCGTTCGCCGCGAACTCCGTGATGCCGACCGTCGAGACGCCGTCCTCGGCGGTCGACAGCCACTCGTGCTCCTTGCTGTAGCGCAGCTGCTGGGGGTTGCTCATGGCCTGAATTCTCCTGTACGCGGGGGAGTGCTGATGAATGAAGAACTGCTGGGAGCCGCGGGCGAGCGGGCACGGTGTGCCGAGCGTCACGCCGACTCGGACAGAGTGCTACTTCTGCCGCTTGTAGAAAGGCAGCGCCACGACCTCGTACGGCTCGTGGCTGCCCCGGATGTCCACGCCCACACCGGCCGAGCCCGGCGCCGCGTGCGCGGCGTCGACGTACGCCATCGCGATCGGCTTGCCCAGCGTGGGGGAGGGGGCACCGGAGGTGACCTCGCCGATCACCTCGCCGCCGGCGACCACGGGGTACCCGGCGCGCGGCACCCGGCGGCCCTCGGCGACCAGGCCGACCAGGACCCGCGGCGGCCGGGACTCGGCGCGCTCGGCGGCCTCACGCAGCGCCTCCCGCCCCACGAAGTCGCCCTCCTTCTCGAACTTCACCACGCGGCCGAGCCCGGCGTCGAACGGCGTCAGCGACGTCGACAGCTCGTGCCCGTACAGCGGCATGCCCGCCTCCAGGCGCAGCGTGTCCCGGCAGGACAGCCCGCACGGGGTCAGACCGACGTCGCGGCCGGCCTCGGTCAGCGCCTGCCACAGCTCCACGGCGTGCTCCGGCTTCACGAACAGCTCGAAGCCGTCCTCGCCGGTGTAGCCGGTGCGCGCGATCAGCGCGGGCACGCCGGCGACGGTGCCCGGCAGGCCCGCGTAGTACTTCAGGCCGTCGAGGTCGGCGTCGGTGACCGACTTCAGGATGCCGGGGGACTCGGGGCCCTGGACGGCGATCAGGGCGTAGGCGTCCCGGTCGTCGCGCACGGCGGCGTCGAAGCCCTCGGCGCGCTCGGTCAGGGCGTCCAGCACCACCTGGGCGTTCGAGGCGTTGGCCACGACCATGTACTCGGTGTCGGCGAGCCGGTAGACGATCAGGTCGTCCAGGATGCCGCCGTCCTCGCGGCAGATCATCGTGTAGCGGGCGCGGCCGGGCCGGACGCCGCCGATGTTGCCGACCAGGGCGTGGTCCAGCAGGTCGGCGGCCTGCGGGCCGGTCACGGTGATCTCGCCCATGTGCGAGAGGTCGAACAGCCCGGCCCGGGTGCGGACGGCGAGGTGCTCGTCGCGCTCGGAGCCGTAGCGCAGGGGCATGTCCCAGCCGGCGAAGTCGGTCATCGTCGCGCCCAGCGAGCGATGCAGGGCATCGAGCGCGGTGCGGCGGAGCGAAGTACTGCTCATCGGTCGGTCTCCCAGGGGATGGGGTCCCCACGCCGGCGGAGCCGAGCACGGGGATGGGCGAGGTCGTTCCTCCCCATCTGTCATCGGAACCTGAGAGGTTCGCCATGACCGCGGACGGGTCCTGGCTTGCACCTTGGGTGGGGCCGCCCGATACGGCGGCCCGCTTTTCAGATGTGCCTCGCCCGCGCGGTAAGGGGGCCTGAGAGATTCAAGGGAGGGACTTGCTCCTTCGGCGCCCCGACGGCAGTGCTGCCGGGGACTCTCCCGCGCGGATTCAAACGGCCGGTATGCAGTTGGCGCGCACATCATTGCACGCATCCGCTCGCTGCGGCAGGGTCGCCCTACCGGGCCTTCACCGGCCCGCGCACCACGGCCGCACGGTTTCGGCACGGTGGCCACGACACGCTGTAGCAGCCCTGTTGCGGTAAGGGAACGTAAACGCGAGGTCCGCGGATTACCTTCTCTTTACACTCAACGGGGATGGGAACTCGTGAACCGCCCCAGGGGAGGACGATCACGGTGAACAGGATCACGGCGTACGCGACCGCTTCGGGATTCGCGCTGCCCAAGCAACCGACCGCACCGGCCCGGGAGGAGTGCGCCGCGTCGGCGTCGCCCGTCGTCCGCGACCTGCGCGACCGCGGGGGCCGCAGCCCGCACGCGCTGCTGTTCGGCCCACGCGACCTGGTCGTGGTCACGGGCCTGCCCGGCAGCGGCAAGTCCACCTTGATGCGGCGGGCGGTGCGCGCCCGGCGCATCGACTCCCAGGACGTCCGGGACCGCTGGGACGACCGGCTGCCGGACCGGATCCCGTACGCGGTCTACCGCCCCCTGGTCCGCCTCGCCCACTACGCCGGACTGCGCAGCGCCCTGCGCACCGGCGAGGGAGTCGTCGTCCACGACTGCGGTACGCAGGCCTGGGTGCGCGCCTGGCTGGCCCGTGAGGCGCGCCGCCGGGGCGGCACCCTGCATCTGCTGCTGCTGGACGTCACGCCCGAGGAGGCCCTGGCCGGCCAGCGCGAGCGGGGCCGCGGAGTCTCGCGGTACGCGTTCGCGCGGCACCGCCGGGCCGCCGCCCGCCTCGTGCGCCGGGCCGAGCGCGGCCGGTTGCCGCGCGGCTGCGCCGCCGCGGTCCTGCTCGACCGCGCGGCGGCGGACACCCTGCGCCGCATCGGCTTCACGGGCTGACGGGACCGGCCCCGCGCGCGGCGGCTAGCCTTTCAGCCGCAATCCAGGCACGGAGCAGGCGGTAGGCAGATGGACGACTTCCCCGCGGACAGCCCCGCGGACCTCACCGGGGGCTTCCCGGCGCAGGCACACCCCCATCCGCACGGCGGATGGCCCGGCAACGAACTGGAGGAGGTGCTGGCGGCCTCCCTCGGCGTGCCGTCGGCCGGCGGCCGGATCGTGGAGGTGCTGGGTCGCAGCTTCCTCTGGGTGCCGCTGCCCAACGGGGGCGGCCCGCGCAGCGGCCCGCTCGACCTGCCCACCCTGGACATCGGCGGTCAGGCCTACGTCGCGGTCTTCAGCTCCGAGGAGCAGTTGCGGCAGGCCGTCGGCGCCCATATGTCGTACACCGTCGCACCGGCCGTCGAGTTCGCCCGCGGTCTGCCCCCGCAGGCGGGCATCGCGGTCAACCCGGGCGGTGCGGTCGGCATCCCGCTGCCGCCGCCCGCGGTGGCCGAACTGTGCCGGGCCGGGCGCACCCCGCTGGACGGCCCCGCGGGCGGCGGTCGCGTCCGGCTGTTCGAGCCCGACTGGCAGGACGACCCGGTCGACTTCCTCGCCGCGGCCTCCGCGGAGTTCGCCGGCACGGGTGTCGTGGTCACCGCCCGCCGCTGCCTCGCCGCGGTGGAGACGGCCGAGCCGGTGATGTTCGTCGGTGTGGAGCTGTCCCGGTGGGACGACGACATCCGGGCCCTGCCCATGGACGCCCTGTCCCGGGCCCTGACGCGGGTGCCGGTCACCTGGCCGGTCAACCTCGTCCTGCTGGACGTGACCCAGGACCCGGTGGGCGACTGGATGCGCGAGCGGGTGCGCCCCTTCTACCAACGGGAGCACTGAGCACCGCTCGGCACGGCGGGCCGCGGCGCACGGGCGGCGGCCCGCCGCCCGGCCCGGTGGCGAACGGCCGCGTACGGCCGCGAAGGGGCCGTACGCACGAAACGCGCACGGCAGGTGCGCAGCACGCGGAACCGCGAACCGCGGAACCGCAGAACCGCGGAACCGCAGAACCGCGGAACCGCGGAACAACGACAAGTGCCGCGTCAGCGGCCGGGCTTAAGCTAGGGTCACGGCTCGAGCAGGGCAGTGTACGAAGGGGCGGTAACAGTGAGCGCGAGCGGCACGGGCACCGCCGCGGCGGGGCAGGTCGAGCACATGCTGCGCCAGGTGACGCCGGGGCGTTACGACGCCTACGAGGCACTGCTGCGCGCGCTCGCGACGCCGTCCTCCGGCCAGGTCTGGATGCTGCTGTGGCACGGCCAGGCCGGCTCCCCCGACGCCCAGTACGGGAACATGGAGGTCGAGGGCTTCGGCTACGCGCCCTGTGTCACCTCCGCCCAGGAGCTCTCGGCCAGCGGGTGGAACCGGTCGTACGAAGTGGTCGACGGCCTCGACGTCGCCCGCACCCTCTACCCCGACCACTACGGCCTCTGGCTGAACCCGCACGCCCCCGGCGGCGGGGTCGGCGTTCCCTGGCTGGATCTGCGCAGGATCGCCACCGGCCTGGACCGGCAGCCCTCGGGCCCGCTGCGGCTGTCCGAGCCCGGCATCCAGATCCCGCAGTTCTACGCCCTGCTGTCGCAGAACGCCCACCGCACCCCGGCCGTCCGCTCGTTGCGCCGGGCCTGGGTGCAGCCGGCGCTCGGGGCGCCGTATCTCGCCATCGGGCTGGACGTCTACGACACCTCCCCGCCCGCCGTCGACTCGGTGCGCGCGATGATGCAGCAGTCCATCGGGGCCGTCCCGGACGGGCTGCCGGTGTCGACCGTCGCCATGTCCGACGAGTACGACCCGGTCGCGCTGTGGCTGCGGGCCAACGCCAGGCCCTTCTACGACCGTGAGGCGCACGGCTCCGCACCGGCCCAGGTGCCTACAGCGGGTTACGGCTACCCGCCCGCTCCGGGCCGGCGCTGACCGAAAGACGACCCCCGACCGACCGTTTGGTCTGTACCAAGGGCCTCCTCTTCGCGCGTAGACCCGGGCGGAAAGATGGCCCATGTCCCATTTGGATGACTAAGTACCTGTCCGACCCCCGTTATCCACCGTCCGGATAACGGAAACCCCAGGACAGCATCACGGTTACGCATCCATTCACCGCCAAGTCTGGCAACAGATCGCCAAAGCGTTGAAGACTCCCGCTCCGGGGGGTGTTCGTCCGGATGTTCGTCCGGATGGGCGCCCCTGTGTGTACGAAGGACTGATCATGATGCCGCCACAGCGGCAAGCGCGGGCCGGTCACCGCCGGTTGAGAGGGGTCCCTGCCAGATGACGGCACCATTGCACGAGCCGACCGCGGAAGCGGCCCCGAGTGCTGCCGCGGAAGCGGCGCAGGCCAGCGGCGACGCGAAGGCCGTACAGGGCCGGTCCCTGGGCCGGATCGCCTGGGAACGCCTCAAGCGCGACAAGCTGGCCCTGGCGGGCGGCGTCGTGGTGCTCTTCCTCATCCTGGTCGCCGTTCTGGCGCCGGTGATCACGGGCCTGGTCGGGCAGGACCCCGAGGCCCACCACGAGAACCTGATCGACCCGCTGTTCGGTACCCCCATCGGCTCCCTCGGCGGCATCAGCGGCGAGCACCTGCTCGGTGTCGAGCCCGTCAGCGGCCGCGACATCTTCGCCCGCATCGTCTACGGCGCGCAGATCTCCCTGCTGGTCGGCTTCCTGTCCGCCGTCGTGGCCGTCGTCCTCGGCACGATCCTGGGCATCCTCGCCGGCTTCTTCGGCGGCTGGGTCGACTCCACCATCAGCCGTGTCATGGACGGCCTCCTGGCCTTCCCGCAGCTGCTGTTCATCATCGCGCTGGTCTCCGTCATGCCGAACGAGATGCTGGGGTTGTCCGGCACCGGCGTGCGCCTGTTCGTGATGATCCTCGTCATCGGCTTCTTCGGCTGGCCCTACATCGGACGCGTCGTGCGCGGTCAGACGCTGTCCCTGCGCGAGCGCGAGTACGTCGAGGCGGCCCGTTCGCTCGGCGCCGGGCAGTTCTACATCCTGTTCAAGGAGCTGCTGCCCAACCTGGTCGCCCCCATCGTCGTGTACACGACGATGATGATCCCCACCAACATCCTCACCGAGGCGGCGCTGAGCTTCCTGGGTGTGGGCGTGAAGCCGCCCACGGCCTCGTGGGGGCAGATGCTCTCGAACGCGATCGATTACTACGAATCGGACCCCATGTACATGGTGATCCCGGGCGTGGCGATCTTCATCACCGTTCTTGCCTTCAACCTCTTCGGCGACGGCGTGCGTGACGCGCTGGACCCGAAGGCCTCCCGCTGAACTGCCGTACCCCAAAGCGACCCGTGGCACTGACACGGGGTCTCTCATCTAATCCGGAGGATCCGAGATCGTGACTACCCAACGCACCTCAGGGCGGCGCAAGCAGGCCATGGCCGCTGCCGCAGTGGTCGCTGCGCTGCTGACCACGGCGGCGTGCGGCGGCGGCGACGGCGGCAACGGCGGCGGCGACGGCGGCTCGAAGAACGGCGCGGCCGGGTTCGACGCGGCCAACAACAAGGTCGCCCAGGCCGACCTCGCCAAGAAGGGCGGCACGCTGAAGTTCGCGGGTGCCCAGGACGCCGACTCGTGGGACACCACGCGTGGCTACTACGGCTTCATGTGGAACTTCTCGCGCTACTACGCCCGTCAGCTCGTCACGAACAAGGCCGAGCCGGGTGCCGCGGGCGCCGAGCTGGCCCCGGACCTCGCGGCCGGTCTCGCCGAGGTCTCCGACGACGGCAAGACCTACACGTACACCCTGCGCGACGACGTGACCTGGGAGGACGGCAAGCCGATCACCTCCAAGGACATCAAGTACGGCATCGAGCGCGTCTGGGCGCAGGACGTCCTCGCCGGCGGTCCGGTCTACCTGAAGGACGTCCTGGACCCCGAGGGCAAGTACCAGGGCCCGTACAAGGACAAGTCCAAGGACAAGCTCGGTCTGAAGGCCATCGAGACGCCTGACGACAAGACCATCGTCTTCAAGCTGCCGAAGGCCAACTCGGACTTCGAGGAGATGCTGGCCCTGGTCTCGGCCTCGCCGGTCCGCCAGGACAAGGACACCAAGTCCAAGTACGGCCTGCACCCGTTCTCCTCCGGCCCGTACAAGTTCGACTCGTACGAGCCCGGCAAGTCCCTGAAGCTGGTCCGCAACGAGAACTGGAAGCAGTCCTCCGACCCCGTCCGCAAGGCCTACCCGGACGCGATCACGGTCAACTTCTTCTCCAACGCCAATGACATGGACCAGCGCCTGATCAACGGCGACTACGACCTGGACATCAACCAGACCGGCATGTCGCCGCAGGGCCGCACCACCGCCCTGAAGCAGCACAAGGGCAACCTGGACAACCCGGTCTCCGGCTACGTCCGTTACGCCGTCTTCCCGCAGAGCGTGAAGCCGTTCGACAACGAGAACTGCCGCAAGGCCGTCATCTACGGTGCCGACCACGTCTCCCTGCAGACCGCGCGCGGTGGCCCGATCGCCGGTGGCGACATCGGCACCAACATGCTGCCGCCGTCGGTCCCGGGTGCCGAGGGCCAGAAGTACGACCCGTACGAGCTCGCCGGTGCCAACAAGGCCGGCAACGCCGCCAAGGCCAAGGAAGCGCTGAAGGCCTGCGGCAAGCCCAACGGCTTCAAGACCACCATCGCGGTCCGCAACAACAAGCCGGTCGAGGTGGCCACCGCCGAGTCCCTCCAGGCGTCGCTGAAGAAGGTCGGCATCGAGGCCGAGATCGACCAGTACGACGGCTCGCAGACCAGCGGCATCATCGGCAGCCCTTCCAACGTGAAGAAGAAGGGCTACGGCATCATCATCATGGGCTGGGGTCCGGACTTCCCGACCGTCCAGGGCTTCGGTCTCCCGCTGTGGGACAGCAGCTACATCCTTGAGAGCGGCAACAACAACTACGCCCTGATCAAGGACAAGGCGATCGACGGTCTGTTCGACGACTACGTCAACACCCTCGACGACGCCGAGAAGACCCAGATCTCCACGGAGATCAACCACAAGGTCATGGAGGGCGGCTACTACCTGCCCTTCGTGTTCGAGAAGTTCATCAACTGGCGCGGCAGCCGGCTGGCGAACGTCTACACGTCCGACGGTTACAGCGGCATGTACGACTTCGTCAACCTCGGCCTGAAGTCCGCGAAGTAACCGGCACACCCGCCGAACGGCACGAAAGGCAGGTGAAGGCCGGCGCAGTGTGATCGCGGGCCACCGGACAACCTCCGGTGGCCCGCGGTCCGCGGCGGGCCGAGCGCTGTGCTCACTTATCTCATCAGGCGGCTGTTTGCCGCCGCAGTGATGCTCGTGGTCATCATGGTGGTGGTCTTCAGCATCTTCTTCCTCGTCCCCAAGTGGGTGGGCGTGGACATCGCCACGAGCTTCGTGGGCAAGCAGGCCGACCCTGCGGCGGTCGAGGCCGTCCGGACGAAGCTCGGGCTCGGCGAGCCGGTCTACGTCCAGGTGTGGGAGTTCTTCAAGGGCATCTTCGCGGGCCGCACGTACGCGGCCGGCGGTGACGTCACGCACTGCACCGCGCCGTGCTTCGGCTACTCCTTCCGCAGCGAGCAGGCCATCTGGCCGGTGCTGACCGACCGTTTCCCGGTGACCCTGGGTCTCGCGCTCGGCGCCGCGCTGCTGTGGTTGGTCTTCGGTGTCGCCGCCGGTGTGCTCTCCGCGCTCAAGCGGGGCACCCTGTGGGACCGCGGCGCCATGGTCGTCGCCCTCGGCGGCGTCTCCCTGCCGATCTACTTCACCGGTCTGCTGAGCCTGGCGATCTTCTCGTACGGGCTCGGCTGGATCGACGGGCAGTACGTGCCGCTGGAGGAGAGCTTCTCCGGCTGGCTCGGCGGCATGATCCTCCCGTGGGTCACCCTGGCGTTCCTGTACGCGGCGATGTACGCCCGTATCACCCGCGCCACCATGCTGGAGATCCTCGGTGAGGACTACATCCGCACCGCCCGCGCGAAGGGCCTGCGCGAGCAGGTCGTCATCGGAAAGCACGCCATGCGCTCGACGATGACACCGATCCTGACCATGCTCGGCATGGACCTCGGCGCCCTCATCGGCGGCGCGATCCTGACCGAGACGACGTTCAGCCTGCCCGGCCTCGGCCAGGCGGTGCTCAACGGCATCCAGACCCAGGACCTGCCCATCATCCTGGGTGTCACCCTGATCACCTCTCTCGCGGTGCTCCTGGCCAACCTCGTGGTGGACGTCCTGTACGCCGTGATCGACCCCCGAGTGAGGCTCTCATGACCGAACTCAGCAAGACCGGAGCCGCCGTGGGTGAACCCACCGTCGGCGCCGCCCCGACCGCCTTCCTGGAAGTGCGCGACCTGAAGGTGCACTTCCCGACCGACGACGGCCTGGTCAAGTCCGTCGACGGGCTCAGCTTCCAGCTGGAGAAGGGCAAGACCCTCGGCATCGTCGGCGAGTCCGGCTCCGGCAAGTCGGTGACCTCGCTCGGCATCATGGGCCTGCACACCGCCGGCCAGTACGGCAAGCGCAAGGCGCAGATCTCCGGCGAGATCTGGCTGAACGGCACGGAGCTGCTGTCCGCGCCCGCCGACCAGGTCCGCAAGCTGCGCGGCCGCGAGATGGCGATGATCTTCCAGGATCCGCTGTCCGCGCTGCACCCGTACTACACGATCGGCCAGCAGATCGTGGAGGCGTACCGCATCCACCACAACGTGGACAAGAAGACGGCCAGGCGTCGTGCCGTGGAGATGCTCGACCGCGTCGGCATCCCGCAGCCCGACAAGCGGGTCGACAACTATCCGCACGAGTTCTCCGGCGGTATGCGCCAGCGCGCGATGATCGCGATGTCGCTGGTGAACAACCCGGAGCTGCTGATCGCGGACGAGCCGACGACCGCGCTGGACGTGACCGTCCAGGCGCAGATCCTCGACCTGATCCGGGACCTGCAGAAGGAGTTCGGCTCCGCGGTCATCGTCATCACCCACGACCTGGGCGTCGTCGCCGAACTGGCCGACGACCTGCTGGTGATGTACGGCGGCCGCTGTGTGGAGCGCGGTCCCGCCGAGAAGGTGTTCTACGAGCCCCGCCACCCCTACACCTGGGGTCTGCTCGGCTCGATGCCTCGCCTGGACCGCGAGCAGCAGGAGCGCCTCATCCCGGTCAAGGGCTCCCCGCCCTCCCTGATCAACGTCCCGTCCGGCTGCGCCTTCAACCCGCGCTGTCCGTACGCCGACGTGCCGAAGGACAACGTCACCCGCACGGTCCGGCCCGAGCTGTCCGAGGTCGGCAGCCGGCACTGGGCTGCCTGCCACATGTCGCAGGAGCAGCGGGAGCGTATCTGGACCGAAGAGATTGCGCCGAAGCTGTGAGCGAGAAAAATGCAGTGAGTATCCCCGCGCAGAGCGACGGAGCCACGCTGACCGCGGACGCCGCCCCCGGTGAGATCCTGCTGAAGGTGACGGGCCTTCAGAAGCACTTCCCGATCCGCAAGGGCCTGCTGAAGCGTCAGGTCGGCGCCGTCCGCGCGGTGGACGGCATCGACTTCGAGGTGCGCGCCGGTGAGACCCTCGGCGTCGTCGGCGAGTCCGGCTGCGGCAAGTCGACGATGGGCCGGCTGATCACCCGCCTGCTCGAACCGACCGCCGGTCAGGTGGAGTTCGAGGGCAAGGACATCACGCACCTCGGTGTCGGCGGGATGCGTCCGCTGCGCCGCGACGTGCAGATGATCTTCCAGGACCCGTACTCGTCGCTGAACCCGCGCCACACCATCGGCACGATCGTCGGCGCCCCCTTCAAGCTCCAGGGCGTCCAGCCCGAGGGCGGCATCAAGAAGGAGGTGCAGCGGCTGCTGTCGGTGGTCGGGCTCAACCCCGAGCACTACAACCGCTACCCGCACGAGTTCTCCGGCGGTCAGCGTCAGCGCATCGGCATCGCCCGCGCGCTGGCCCTGAACCCGAAGCTGGTCGTGGCCGACGAGCCGGTCTCCGCGCTGGACGTCTCCATCCAGGCGCAGGTGGTGAACCTGCTGGACGACCTCCAGCAGGAGCTCGGCCTGACGTACGTGATCATCGCGCACGACCTGTCGGTCGTCCGGCACGTCTCGGACCGGATCGCGGTGATGTACCTGGGCAAGATCGTGGAGCTGGCCGACCGCGATCTGCTCTACCGATCCCCGATGCACCCGTACACCAAGGCGCTGCTGTCGGCCGTTCCGGTCCCGGACCCGGCGCGCCGTGGCGTCAAGAGCGAGCGCATCCTGCTCAAGGGCGACGTGCCGTCGCCGATCTCCCCGCCGAGCGGCTGCCGGTTCCACACCCGGTGCTGGAAGGCGACGGAGACCTGCCGGACCACGGAGCCGCCGCTGCTGGAGCTGCGCCCCGGTCAGCGGGTCGCCTGCCACCACCCGGAGAACTTCGAGGACCAGGCGCCGCAGGACACCGTTCTGCTGACCGCCGCCAAGGAAGCGGCCGAGCTGGTCGCGGACGAGGTCCTCGCGGAGTCGGCCGAGACGAGCGCGGCCGTGGCGAAGGCGGTGGCCGAGGACACGTCGGAGTCCGCCGAGGCTCCGGCACCGGCGGAGGCGTCGGACGAGGCCGAGGCTTCCGAGGAGACTGAGTCCTCGGAGTCCTCGGAGTCCTCGGAGTCCTCGGAGTCCGAGGCGGCGTCGGAGGAGGCCGAGCCCGCGAAGGCGGCCGGTTCCGACGACGACGGCGACGAGAGCCCGAAGGCGTCGCAGAAGTAGCTAAATCAGATGTGTGATGGGGCGTGCACCTTGCTTCGGCAGGTGCACGCCCCTCGGCACGTCAGAATGTATGGGTGCTCCAGCAACTGTTCAGCCCATCCGTCCAGCACACGCTCGACCTGATCGGCATCTTCGTCTTCGCCATCTCCGGCGCTCTGCTGGCCGTCCGCAAGAACTTCGACGTCTTCGGCATCGCCGTCCTCGCCGAGGTCACCGCGCTGGGCGGCGGCCTCTTCCGCGACCTGGTCATCGGGGCCGTACCGCCGGCCGCGTTCACGGATCTGGGGTACTTCCTCACCCCGCTGCTGGCCGCGCTGCTCGTCTTCTTCCTCCATCCGCAGGTCGAGCGCATCCAGGCCGGCGTCAACGTCTTCGACGCGGCGGGACTCGGCCTCTTCTGCGTCTCCGGCACGATCAAGGCCTACGAGTACGGCCTGGGTCTGACCGCCTCGGCGGCCCTCGGCCTGGCCACCGCCGTCGGCGGGGGTGTGCTGCGCGACGTCCTCGCCAACGAGGTGCCCTCACTGCTGCGCTGGGACCGCGACCTGTACGCCGTCCCCGCGATCGTCGGGGCCTCGATGGTCGCGGTCTGCATCAGCCGTGACGCGCTGACGCCGCTGACCAGCGGGATCGCGGTCGTGGCGGCCTTCGTCCTGCGCCTGCTCGCGATGCGCTGTCACTGGCGGGCGCCGAGGGCCTGGAACCGCAGGTCGACGGTGCGGGAGGAGGATCCCTCCAAAGCTACCGCTTAGTAATCTTTTGTTGTAGCGTACGGGCATGGCTCAGGCATCCCAGGCGACCATCGGCAACAGCGAGTTCGACCGAGACACCGCGGTCGTCCGGCGCGCGGAGGGCGTGTACGACATCGACCTCTCGGCCGGCTGGACCATCATCAGCGCCGTCAACGGGGGTTACCTCCTCGCGGTCCTGGGCCGGGCGCTCGCCGACGCCCTCCCGCACGCCGACCCCTTCACGATCTCGGCGCACTACCTGACCGCCTCCCGGCCGGGCCCCGCGGTCGTCCGCACGGACGTGGTGCGCACCGGCCGGAGTCTGTCCACCGGACAGGCCTCCCTCCTCCAGCGCGACGAGCACGGCCAGGAGGTCGAGCGGATCCGGGTCATCGCCTCCTACGGCGACCTCGACACCCTCCCCGATGACGTCCGGACCACCGCGAAGCCGCCGGCCATTCCGCCGATCGAGCAGTGCTTCGGCCCGGAGGACGGACCCGCCCCCGTGCCCGGCAGCTCGGCCATCACCGACCGTCTGATGCTGAAGCTGGACCCGTCGACCCTGGGCTGGGCCCTCGGCGCGCCCTCCGGCAAGGGCGAGATGCGCGCCTGGTTCGGTCTGAAGGACGGCCGCGACGCCGACCCGCTGTCCCTGCTGCTCGCCGTCGACGCGCTGCCGCCGACCGCCTTCGAGCTCGGGATCTCCGGCTGGGTGCCCACCGTCGAGCTGACCGTGCACGTGCGGTGCCGTCCGGCGCCGGGCCCGCTGCGGGTGTCCGTGGCCACCCGCAACCTCGCCGGCGGATTCCTGGAGGAGGACGCCGAGGTGTGGGACAGCGCGGACCGGCTGGTCGCCCAGTCCCGCCAGCTGGCCCGCGTCCGGCTCGGCTGACGGTTCCGCCGTCCCGGGCGGGCACGCCCGCGCCCGCCGGCGGCGTCAGTCCAGCCAGTGCGCCCGGCCGATGCTGATCAGACGCAGTCGGCGAACGGCGAGACCGGTGACGTGCCGCCGCTCCTCCTCGGGGCCCTGGAGGGCCTCCAGGAACAGCGAGGCGGTGACCAGCATCTGGTCGACGTACAGCTCCGCGAGCATCCGCAGGTCGTCGTCGCTCCAGCCCTCGGCCTGCGGGTCGGTGGCCAGCGCGGTCCCCACCTCCTCGGCGAACCGGGCCAGTTCGTCGTGGATCGCCTCCCGTACGGGCCGTACCCCGCCGTGCCGCTCACGGGCGATGAAGCGGACGTGTGAGGGATACGCGTCGACGTGGTCCGCGATCAACTCCACCGCGCGCGCGATGCGTTCCTCGCTGTCGCCGGTGGTGGACACGATCGACCGGATCATGGGGTGGAGACTGCCGAGCGCCTGGTCGACCAGCGCCACGCCGAGATCCTCGGTGGAGCGGAAGTGCCGGTAGAAGGCGGTCGGGGCGACCCCCACGGCACGGGTGACCTCGCGCAGGCCCAGACTGCTCAGACTCTGGCCCTCCAGCAGCTCCAGCGCCGCGTCCAGAAGCGCCTGCCGGGTCTTCTGCTTCTGTGCCTGCCGAAGGCCGAGCGTGTGACTCATACCATGCAGTTAACAACTGTTCTCTCGAATTGGAAAGTCGTGGGGGGCTAGACTGGGTAGTCAGTGAACAACTGTAACGACAAACGTTCACCGAGCCTTCGCGCGGAAACGCCCGAAGGCACCCGGAGGGGGATTTCGAACCCGTGCTGTTCCTCGTCGCCGCACTGCTGCTGCTCGGCCTGGTCATGGGCACCGTCGCCCACGCACCACTCTCCTTCACCGTCGTCGCCGCAGTCGTGATCGCCGGCTGGCTCGGCGTCTTCGCGCTCCGCGAGCGCCACGGCCGCCGCCGCGCCGCGCGGACGAACTGACCACCGTCCGAGACGCCCCGGCCGCCGACCGGGACGAATCGACCGCCGTGCGGCACGAACCGATCGCCGATCGCCGAGCGCCAGCCGCGACCAACCGTCCCTCGACGGACGCGAATCGACCCCCGTCGGGGTGCCAGCCGGCCGCCGTCCGGGCGCCCATCAACCGCCGCCCCGGCACCGACCCACCGCGGTCGGCCACGGACCGACCGTCGTCCTTCCCACCGATACACCCGTCGGGAGCAGACACCATGCACCTCACCGCACCGGCCGCGCGCCGCACCGGAATCCAGGACACCGACGGCATGGCCGTCGCGTCCTTCGTCCTCGGCCTCCTGGGCCTGCTCGTCCTGAACGTGTTCCTCGGCCCCACCGCCATCGCCCTCGCGGCCGTGGCGCTGCGACGCGGCACCGACCGCCGGGGCCGGGCCTGGCTCGGCCTCGCGCTGGGCGTGGCCGACCTCGTCGTACTGGCGGCGTTCATGCACGCGGACGGCACCGTCTCCTGGAGCGTGTGACCGCGCGGGCGAGACGGCAGGATCCCGCCACGGGCACCGCAGGACCGGTCGCCCCGGGGCCGTAGAATCGGCCTCACCATGGCTTACCTCGACCACGCCGCGACCACCCCGATGCTCCCGGAGGCGGCAGAGGCGCTCACCGCCCACCTCGGCGTCACGGGCAACGCCTCCTCCCTCCACGCGTCCGGCCGCGCCGCACGGCGAACCGTCGAGGAGGCCCGCGAGACCCTCGCCGAAGCCCTCGGCGCCCGCCCCAGCGAGGTCGTCTTCACCGCCGGCGGAACGGAGGCCGACAACCTCGCCGTCAAGGGCCTGTACTGGTCCCGCCACGCCGCCGATCCCGCCCGCACCCGGGTGCTGGCCAGCCCCGTCGAGCACCACGCCGTCCTCGACGCCGTCCACTGGCTCGGGGAGCACGAGGGCGCCACCGTGGAGTACCTCCCGGTCGACTCCTACGGCCGCGTCCACCCCGAGACGCTGCGCGAGGCCATCGCCCGCAACCCCGACGACGTCGCCCTGGCCACCGTCATGTGGGCCAACAACGAGATCGGCACGGTCCTGCCGGTGGCCGAACTCGCCGCGACCGCGGCGGAGTTCGGCATCCCGCTGCACGCCGACGCGGTCCAGGCCTTCGGTCAACTGCCGGTCGACTTCGCCCGGTCCGGGCTGGCCGCGATGACCGTCTCCGGCCACAAGATCGGCGGTCCGTACGGCATCGGCGCGCTCGTTCTGGGCCGTGAGCACACCCCCGTACCCGTTCTGCACGGCGGCGGCCAGGAACGCCATGTGCGGTCCGGCACCCTCGACGTGCCCGCCATCGCCTCCTTCGCGGTCGCCGGCCGGCACGCCGCCGAGCACCGCGAACAGTTCGCCCGGGAGATCGGCGCCCTGCGCGACGACCTGATCGAGGTGGTCCGCACGGCGGTGCCCGACGCGATCCTGGGCGGCGACCCGGTGGACCGCCTCCCGGCCAACGCCCACTTCACCTTCCCCGGCTGCGAGGGCGACTCGCTGCTGCTGCTCCTCGACGCCCAGGGCATCGAGTGCTCCACCGGGTCCGCCTGCACCGCGGGCGTCGCCCAGCCGAGCCACGTCCTGCTCGCCACCGGCACCGACCCCGACCTCGCCCGCGGCACGCTCCGCTTCTCGCTCGGCCACACCTCCACCGCGGCCGACGTCGAGGCGGTCGCCAAGGCCATCGGCCCGGCGGTGGAACGCGCCCGTGCGGCGGGGCTGATGTGACGCGTGGTCAGGCCGGAGTCGTGCCGGCCCGCCGCACCAGCTTCAGGTAGCGGTCCCAGTCCCAGTGCTCGCCGGGATCCGTGTGGTCGGTCCCCGGCACTTCCGAGTGCGCGATGATGTGCTCCCGGTCGACCGGTATGCCGTACCGTCGGCAGATCCCCGCCGTCAGACGGGCCGAGGCGGCGTACATCGCGTCGGTGAGGTCCTGGGGGCGGTCGACGAAGCCCGCGTGCTCGATGCCGACACTGCGTTCGTTGTAGTCCCGGTTGCCCGCGTGGTAGGCGACGTCCAACTCGCGGATCATCTGCGTGACGTGACCGTCCTTGCGGACGATGTAGTGCGACGCGGCGCCGTGGCCCGGGTCCTGGAAGACCCGCACCGCGCTGTTGAAGCTGCCCTGGGTGACATGGATGACCACCATGTCGATCGAGTAGTCCGCCGGGCGGTCCGCCCGGCGCCAGTTCGCCGAGGAGGCCGCAACCCAGCGCGCGTCCCGGAAGTCGACGGCTCCCGCCACCCGCGGCTTGTCCACGCCCGGCACCTGCCACCACAGCCGCGACAGCTCGTCGCGCGCCAGCACGGCCCCCGTGCCCAGCACGGCGGCGGTCCCGCCGAGGATCAGCGCGCGCCGCCCTATCCGCCCGCCGGAGCCGTCCTTGTTCTGTCTCATGTCAGCCAGAACGGATACTCGCGGGCCCCGGTTCCCGCGCCCCCGTACCCTGGAAGGGTTATGACTGACACCCCGCAGCGCTCCCGCCCCCTCCGCGTCCTCGCCGCCATGTCCGGCGGTGTCGACTCCGCCGTCGCCGCCGCCCGCGCGGCCGAGGCGGGGCACGACGTGACCGGCGTCCACCTCGCCCTGTCCGCCAACCC
The DNA here is from genome assembly GCF_003261055.1 of Streptomyces cadmiisoli. Taxonomy (NCBI): domain Bacteria; kingdom Bacillati; phylum Actinomycetota; class Actinomycetes; order Kitasatosporales; family Streptomycetaceae; genus Streptomyces; species Streptomyces cadmiisoli. The sequence continues at coordinate 3,066,540 of NZ_CP030073.1, read as the reverse complement.
GCAGTCCTTCCGCACGGGCGCGCGCGGCTGTTGCACGATCGAGGACTCACGCGACGCCCGCCGCGCCGCGGACGTCATCGGCATCCCGTTCTACGTCTGGGACCTCGCCGACCGCTTCCGCGAGGACGTGGTCGAGGACTTCGTAGCCGAGTACGAGGCGGGCCGCACCCCCAATCCGTGCCTGCGCTGCAACGAGAAGATCAAGTTCGCGGCGCTGCTGGACAAGGCGCTCGCCCTCGGCTTCGACGCGGTCTGCACCGGGCACTACGCGCAGGTGATCGTCCGCGAGGACGGCTCGCGCGAGCTGCACCGCGCCTCCGACATGGCCAAGGACCAGTCGTACGTCCTCGGAGTCCTCGACGAGAAGCAGCTCGCGCACGCGATGTTCCCGCTCGGCGACACGGTCACCACCAAGGAAGAGATCCGCGCGGAGGCCGAGCGCCGCGGCCTGGCCGTGGCCAAGAAGCCCGACTCGCACGACATCTGCTTCATCGCCGACGGCGACACCCAGGGCTTCCTCGCCCGGCGCCTGGGCCGGGCCGAGGGCGACATCGTCGACGAGTCGGGCAACCGCGTCGGCACGCACGAGGGCGCGTACGGCTTCACCATCGGCCAGCGCAAGGGCCTGCGCATCGGCACCCCCGCCCCCGACGGCAAGCCGCGCTACGTCCTGGACATCTCCCCCGTCGACAACACCGTGACCGTCGGCCCCGCGTCCGCGCTGGACGTCGGCGGCCTCACCGCGATCAAGCCCCGCTGGTGCGGCTCGGCACCCGTCGGCCCCGGCACGTACACCGCCCAGCTGCGCGCACACGGCGGCGAGACCGAGGTGACCGCCGAGCTGGTCGACGGCACCCTGGAGGTCGACTTCACCGAGCCGGTCCGCGGCGTGGCCCCCGGCCAGGCGATCGTCCTGTACGACGGCACGCGCGTGGTCGGCTCGGCGACGATCGCGTCGACGGCGCGGGCCGCGGCGGTCTCGGCCTGAGGCCGTCCGGCCCCGTCGTCACATCACCTCAGCCCCACCTCGACTCACGTCGAGGTGGGGGAGACGGCGTGCGTCGGAGAGGCCGTCACACCTCTTCGACGTCGTAGAAGCACAGGTGGTCCTTGATCTCGGCCACGTCCGGCTTCGGTTCCGGGTAGGCCCAGACGAGGTCCGGTGCGCCGGGCAGCGACCAGTAGGACGCGGTGCCCTTGAAGGGACAGTGGGTGTGGGTCTCGGAGGGCGTGAGCAGATCGAGCCGGACGTCCTCCGACGGGAGGTAGTAGCGCACGGGGCTCCCCGTCTCCCGAAGGACGAGGGGCCGGTCGCTCTCGGCCAGCACCTGCCCGTCATGGACGACGCGCACGCGCCGGGTGCCGTGTTCGATGGTGATCGTGTGTCCTCGGGTCATACAGGGAAAGCGCTCACGGGCCGCCGGTTCTTCCCGCGTACGGTGACTCCATGAACATCTGCGTCTTCCTCTCCGCCGCCGACCTCGACGACCGTTACACCCGTCCGGCCCGCGACTTCGCGGAACTGCTGGGCAAGGGCGGGCACACCCTGGTGTGGGGCGGCTCCGACGTCGGGCTGATGAAGGTCGTCGCCGACGGCGTCCAGGAGGCGGGCGGCCGGCTGGTGGGCGTCTCCGTGGAGTTCCTGGCGGCCACCGCCCGCACCGGTGTCGACGAGATGGTGGTCGCGCGTGATCTCGCCGAGCGCAAGAGGCTGCTGCTGGAGAAGGCCGACGCGGTGGTGATCATGGTGGGCGGCACCGGCACGCTCGACGAGGCGACCGAGATCCTGGAACTGAAGAAGCACGGCCACACGGACAAGCCGGTGGTGCTGCTGAACACCGCGGGCTTCTACGACGGCCTGAAGCAGCAGTTCCACCGCATGGAGGACGAAGGCTTCCTGCCGCTCCCGCTGACCGACCTGGTGTTCTTCGCCGAGGAGCCGGTCGGGGCGCTGGCCTTCCTGGAGGAGAGCCGGGGCGTCGCCTGACGCACGGGTGGTGCGAGCATGGCGGCATGCCTACACATGTGATCACCGGGGCGGGTTCCGGCATCGGAGCGGCCGTCGCCCGCCGTCTGCACGCACGCGGGGACGAGGTCGTGCTGCACGCGCGTGACGCCGGCCGCGCCAAGGAACTGGCCGCCGAGTTCCCCGGGGCGCGGACCCTCGTCGGCGATCTGTCCGAGCCCGACCGGCTGAGCTGGGCGCTCTCCCACCAGAGCCCGCCGGACCGGGTCGACTCCCTGCTCCACATCGCCGGCGTGGTCGACCTGGGCCCGGTCGGCGACCTCACCCCGAAGACCTGGCGCCACCAGCTCAACGTCAACCTGCTCGCCCCCGCCGAACTGACCCGGCTGTTCCTGCCGCAACTGCGCGCGGCCCGCGGACACGTGCTGTTCGTGAACTCCGGCGCTGGCCTGAGCGCCCACGCCGGCTGGTCCGCGTACGCCGCCTCCAAGCACGGTCTGAAGGCCCTCGCGGACTCCCTGCGCGAGGAGGAGCACGCGGACGGCGTCCGCGTCACCTCCGTCTACCCCGGCCGCACCGCCGGCCCCATGCAGGCCAAGGTGCACCAGCAGGAGGGCAAGGAGTACGACCCCGCGCGCTGGATCGACCCCGAGTCCGTCGCCACCACCGTCCTGATGTGCCTGGACCTGCCCGAGGACGCGGAGATCAACGATGTGACGGTGCGGCCGGGGCGGTGACCCCCGACCGGTGAAACGACCCCCTCGGGGTTACGTACTCTCTCGGAGTGAGCGAAAACAGCCAGACCAGTTTCGGTGCCGCGACCGGCGTCGGGTCCATGCCCGGCGGCGACGCCCGCGAGGCCGCCAGGACCGTCACCGGAACCTTCGAGGACTTCCCGTACCTCGCCGAACTGCCGGCCCGCGGGCCCGGCGCGGACATGATCGGCCGCACCGCGGGGATGCTCGTGGAGCTGTACGCGCGGGTGGAGCCCAGCGGCTGGCGGATCGGGGACCGCCCGGGACGGGACACCAAGCGGGCCCGGTCGTGGCTCGGCGAGGACCTCGACGCGCTGGAGGAGTTCACCCAGGGGTACGAGGGCCCGCTGAAGGTGCAGGCGGTCGGTCCGTGGACGCTCGCCGCCGCGCTGGAGCTGCGGAACGGCGAGGCCGCCCTCTCCGACGCCGGCGCCTGCCGCGACCTCGCCGGTTCGCTCGCCGAGGGGCTGCGCCTGCACCTCGCCGAGGTCGCCCGCCGCATCCCCGGCGCGCGGCTCGTCCTCCAGCTGGACGAGCCCTCCCTGACCGCCGTGCTGCGCGGCCGGGTCAGGAGCGCCAGCGGCTACCGCACGCACCGCGCGGTCGACCGGCAGATCGTCGAGGCCACCCTGAGGGACGTCGTCGGTGTGCACGGGGACGGCCCCGTGGTGGTCCACTCGTGCGCGCCGGACGTCCCGTTCGCCCTGCTGCGCCGGGCCGGCGCGGGGGCCGTGTCCTTCGACGCCTCCCTCCTCACGGAGCGTGACGACGATGCCATCGGTGAGGCCGTGGAGAGCGGCACCCGACTGTTCGCCGGTGTCGTCCCCGGCACGGACGGTCCATTGTCGGACCCTGCCGGTAGCGTCATGGGTGTCAGGACGCTCTGGCGCAGGCTGGGGCTGTCTCCGGAGCTTCTTCCGGAGGCCGTCACGGTCACGCCCGCGTGCGGACTCGCGGGCGCGTCCCCGGACTACGCGCGCGAGGCGCTCGCCCACTGCGTCCGGGCGGCGAGGTCCCTCGCGGACAACCCTGAGTAACGGGAGGACAACACGGTGGCCGGCGACAAGCAAGCGGATTCCACAGCGGTACCCGCCGAGGCCCGGGAGCGGCACGCGCGGCTCGCCGAGCAGGTCGAGGAGCACCGCTTCCGGTACTACGTGAAGGACGCCCCCGTCGTCAGCGACGCGGAGTTCGACCAGCTCCTGCGCGGCCTGGAGGAGTTGGAGGAGGCGTACCCGGAGCTGCGCACCCCGGACTCGCCGACCCAGAAGGTCGCGGGTTCGTACCAGACGGAGTTCACGGCGGTCGAGCACCGCGAGCGGATGCTCTCCCTGGACAACACCTTCAACGACGACGACCTGGCCGCCTGGGCGGACCGCGTCGCCCGGGAACTGGGCGCCCAGGAGTACCACTTCCTGTGCGAGCTGAAGGTCGACGGCCTGGCCGTCAACCTGACCTACGAGCGCGGTCGCCTCGTCCGCGCGGCGACCCGCGGCGACGGCCGGACCGGCGAGGACATCACGCCCAACGTCCGCACGATCGCGGAGATCCCGGACCGTCTGCACGGCGACCGCGTCCCGGACGTGGTGGAGATCCGCGGCGAGGTCTACTTCCCGATGGAGAAGTTCGAGGAGCTCAACGCCCGCCTGGTGGCCGCCGGCGACAAGCCCTTCGCCAACCCGCGCAACGCGGCGGCCGGTTCCCTGCGCCAGAAGGACCCGCGCGTCACCGCCACCCGCCCGCTGCACATGGTCGTCCACGGCATCGGCGCCCTGGAGGGCTTCCAGGGACTGAACCGGCTCTCCCAGGCCTACGACCTGCTGAAGCAGTGGGGCCTGCCCACCTCCCCGCACAACCGGGTCGTCGACGACCTCGACGGCGTACGGGAGTTCATTGCGTACTACGGCGAGAACCGCCACTCCGTGGAGCACGAGATCGACGGCGTGGTGGTCAAGCTGGACGAGATCCCCCTCCAGGGCCGCCTCGGCTCCACCTCGCGCGCCCCGCGCTGGGCCATCGCGTACAAGTACGCGCCGGAGGAGGTCAACACCAAGCTCGTCAACATCCGCGTCGGTGTCGGACGCACCGGCCGGGTCACCCCGTACGCGCAGGTGGAGCCGGTGACGGTGGCCGGTTCGGAGGTCGAGTTCGCCACCCTGCACAACCAGGACGTGGTCAAGGCCAAGGGCGTGCTCATCGGCGACACGGTGGTGCTGCGCAAGGCCGGTGACGTCATCCCGGAGATCCTCGGCCCGGTCGTCGACCTCCGCGACGGCAGCGAGCGCGAGTTCGTGATGCCCTCGGAGTGCCCCGAGTGCGGGACACCGCTCAGGCCGATGAAGGAGGGCGACGTCGACCTGCGCTGCCCGAACGCCCGAGCCTGCCCCGCCCAGTTGAGGGAGCGGCTGTTCTATCTCGCGGGCCGCAAGGCGCTGGACATCGAGCACTTCGGCTACGTGGCCGCCGCCGCGCTCACCGCGCCGCTGGTGCCCGCGGAGCCGCCGCTGCGGGACGAGGGCGGCCTGTTCGACCTCACCGCCGAGCAGTTGCTGCCCATCAGGGCGTACGTCCGCGACCAGGACAGCGGTCTGCCCAAGCGCGATCCGAAGACCGGCGAGGAGAAGATCGCCACCGTCTTCGCCAACCAGCAGGGGGAACCGAAGAAGAACGCCCTGGCCATGCTGGAGAACATCGCCGCCGCCAAGGAGCGCCCGCTCGCCCGGTTCATCACCGGCCTGTCGATCCGTCATGTCGGCCCGGTCGCGGCCGAGGCGCTGGCGCGTGAGTTCCGTTCGATCGACCGGATCGAGCAGGCGACCGAGGCGGAACTGGCGGACACCGAGGGGGTCGGCCCGATCATCGCCGCCTCCCTCAAGGAGTGGTTCGCCGAGGAGTGGCACCGGGAGATCATCCGCAGGTGGCGGGCGGCCGGTGTCCGTATGGAGCAGGAGAGCACCGGCGAGGACGAGGGTCCCCGTCCGCTCGAAGGCCTCACCGTCGTCGTCACCGGAACGCTGGAGCACTTCACCCGGGACGGCGCGAAGGAGGAACTCCAGCGCCGGGGAGCGAAGGTGACCGGTTCGGTCTCGAAGAAGACCTCCTTCGTGGTCGTGGGTGACAGCCCGGGGTCGAAGTACGACAAGGCGATGCAGCTCAAGGTGCCCGTTCTGAACGAGGACGGCTTCAACGTCCTTCTGGAGCAGGGGCCTGAGGCGGCGTCGGAGGCGGCGATTCCGGCCGAAGAGTAGCGGTTGAAGAACACCCGATCGGCGCATACCAGATGCATAAGGGCGGGCGGGTCGCATTCGGGCAACCGTCGACGACCGCTGCCCGTGGAAGCCTTCTGCGGCCTACTGTTGAGGTGTGCACCTGCCGTGCCCAGCTGCGGTCGGGGCAACCCCTGCCCGTGAGGACCTTGTTCCGAGGGGTCCGGGGGACGGTTTCCAACGCGGTGCCGTTGAGGGAAATCGGGCATCGGGCCGCGGGGCGTGGGCACCGCCGGCTGTGAGAGGGACGGGAATGGAACCGACCGAGAGCACCGCCCCGTACTCACGGCTGCGCCGGATGGCCGACTCGTGGCGAGGCGGTCTGCGGGCGGCCTGGTGCGTGGGCGCCGAGGCGCCCGGCCACGCCATCGGCCGGCCGCTGCCGGCGGGCGCGCACGACGCCGTGCTGACCGCCGGTCTGCCGGGCGACCCGGAGCGGCACCCCCATCTGTCCTGGCCCGCGCTGCCCGCGGCCGTCGTCGCGGCGGCCGGGTTCGCCCTCGGAGCCGGATTCCTGCGGGCGTTCACCGGCCACCACGCCCTCTTCCCGTCCGGCACGGCCGGCTGGTCGTTCGCCGTGCTGACCGGCGTCATCGTCGGTCACCTGGTCGCGCTCGGCCGGGCCCGCTGGTGGGGCGGCACCGGCTCCGGCGCCGCACTCACCCTCGCCGTGCTGCTGCTGTACGGCTGGGTGCCCGCCGGGATGGTCAGCCTCACCGTCGTCGTGCTGGTCGGCATAGCCCGGCGCCACCGGTGGCGCCAGGGTGTCCTGCACGGCGCGGTGGACATCCTCGGCATCGGCTTCGGCGCGCTCGTGATGGCCGCTTTCGGACGCGTACCGTCCGTCGAGAACCCGTGGAACCCGGACAGCTGGTCCCTGTACACCGGCCCCGAGGTCGTCCTGGTCGCGGCCGCCTACCTCGCCGTCTCCCGCACGCTCCTGTGGTACCTCCAGGCCCCCCGGGACAGCGGACTGCCCACCATCGCCCGTACCGCCCTCGTCAGACATGGCCTGGTCGCGGTCGCGCTGCTCGGCATCGCTCCGCTGGTCTGCGTCGTCGCCGTCGCCAAGCCGATCCTGCTGCCGCTGTTCGCCATCCCCCTCGTCGCCCTCGACTCCACCCTGTGGATCGCCCGCGCGCGGGCCGAGGAGCAACTGCGCGATCCGCTCACCGGTCTGCCCAACCGGCAGTGGCTCCTGGAGCGGATCTGGACGGCACTGGACGACGCCGAGCGCATCGACGCCCGGGCCGCCCTGATGCTGATCGACCTCGACCGCTTCCGGTCGGTCAACGACACGCTCGGCCATCTCGCCGGTGACCGGCTGCTGCTCCAGACCGCGGACCGGCTGCGACTGGCACTGCCGCGCGGCGCCGAGGCCGCCCGGCTCGGCGGCGACGAGTTCGCGGTGTTACTGCCGGTGGCCGACTCCACGACCTCCGCCACCCGGATCGCCCGCGGCCTGGTCACCGCCCTCAGCTCCCCGCTCGACCTCGACGGGCTCACCCTCGTCCTGGAGGCCAGCGCGGGAGTCGCCGTCTTCCCCGACCACGCGCTCGACGCGGAGGGCCTGCTGCGCCGCGCGGACGTGGCCATGTACCAGGCGAAGCGGGACCGTACGGGCGTCGAGGTCTACGAGTCCAAGCGGGACTCGAACACCCCGGACCGCCTGGGCCTGCTCGCCGACCTGCGCCGGGCTCTGGACGCGCACGAGGTCGAGCTGCACTACCAGCCCAAGGTCCGCTTCGACGGCCAGGTGGCCGGCCTGGAAGCGCTGGTCCGGTGGGTCCACCCGGAGCGCGGGAAGGTGCCGCCGGACGAGTTCATCGCGATCGCCGAGTCCTCCGGGCTGATGCCGCACCTCACGGAGTACGTGCTGGAGACCGCGCTCGGGCAGGTGGCCGAATGGCGGGCCCAGGGCCTGTTCGTACCCGTCGCGGTGAACGTCTCCCCGCGCGACGTCCACACCCCCGGCTTCGCGGGCTCCGTCGCGGCGCGCCTCGCCCGGCACGGCGTCCCGGCGGGAGCGCTCCAGCTGGAGATCACCGAGCATGTGCTGCTGGAGGACCCGCAGCGCGCCGCCGACACCCTCGCCGCGCTCACCGGGCACGGCGTGAAGATGTCCCTGGACGACTTCGGCACCGGCTACTCGTCACTGGTCCATCTGCGCCGGCTCCCGGTCAGCGAACTGAAGATCGACCGCTCGTTCGTGGCCCGGCTGGCCATCGACACGGAGGACGCGGAGATCGTGCGCTGCACGGTCGACCTGGCGCACTCGCTCGGCCTGCTCGTCGTCGCCGAGGGCGTCGAGGACGACGAGACCTGGGAGCGGCTGCGCGACCTGCGCTGCGACGCCGTACAGGGCTGGCTGGTGGCCGCGGCGATGCCGCCGGAGGAGACCACGGCCTGGCTCCGCGCCCGCGGCTCCCGCGGCTGGCAGCGCCCCGCGGCGGCCCTCCCGGCGGCGGCCGACGACCCCGGACGCGTGGGTTAGCTCCCGCTCCGCGGTCCGGCGGGGTCGTTCCACGGGGGATTCGAGCGGGGGATTCGGGCCCGTCCGTGAGGGGATCGGGGCGGGTCGGTGACGGGATTCACCCCGCCCGATCAGCGGGTCGGACGCGGGGCGAACGAAACCGTTTAACGGCCGACCGGTCCTGCCCCATAGGATTGGCCCCAAACCACACACTCTCACCCCAGAGGATCGCTGCATGCCTGGCATCACGCGCGAGGAGGTCGCCCACCTCGCCCGGCTGGCGCGTCTGGAGCTGAAGCCCGAAGAGGTCGACCACTTCGCAGGCCAGCTGGACGACATCATCGGCGCGGTGGCCCGCGTCAGCGAGGTCGCCGACCAAGACGTACCGCCGACCTCGCACCCGCTCCCGCTGACGAACGTCATGCGCCCGGACGAGGTCCGCCCGTCGCTCACCCCCGAGCAGGCGCTGTCCGGCGCCCCGGCCCAGGAGCAGCAGCGTTTCAAGGTGCCGCAGATCCTGGGGGAGGAGTAATCCGCATGACGGACGCAATCATCAAGCTCACCGCGGCCGAGACCGCCGCGAAGATCGCCTCCGGCGAGCTCACGGCCGTCGAGGTCACCGAGGCCCACCTGGCCCGTATCGAGGCCGTCGACGAGAAGGTGCACGCCTTCCTGTACGTGGACCGCGAGGGAGCCCTCGCCCAGGCCCGTGCCGTGGACGCCAAGCGCGAGCGCGGCGAGAAGCTCGGCCCGCTGGCCGGCGTGCCGCTCGCGCTGAAGGACATCTTCACCACCGAGGGCGTGCCCACCACCGTCGGCTCCAAGGTGCTGGAGGGGTGGATTCCGCCGTACGACGCCACCCTGACCAAGCGGCTGAAGGCGGCCGACGTGGTCATCCTCGGCAAGACCAACATGGACGAGTTCGCCATGGGGTCGTCGACCGAGAACAGCGCCTTCGGGCCGACCGGCAACCCGTGGGACCTCACCCGGATCCCCGGCGGCTCCGGCGGCGGCTCCTCCGCCGCCCTGGCCTCCTTCCAGGCCCCGCTCGCCATCGGCACCGACACCGGCGGCTCGATCCGCCAGCCGGCCGCCGTCACCGGCACGGTCGGTGTGAAGCCGACCTACGGCGCCGTCTCCCGCTACGGCATGGTGGCGTTCTCGTCCTCGCTCGACCAGGGCGGGCCCTGCGCCCGTACGGTCCTGGACGCGGCGCTGCTGCACGAGGTGATCGCCGGGCACGACCCGCTCGACTCCACGTCCATCGACGCCCCGGTCCCGCCGGTCGTCGAGGCCGCCCGCAACGGCAGCGTGCGGGGCATGCGCGTCGGCGTCGTCAAGCAGTTCCGCGGCGAGGGCTACCAGGCCGGCGTCATCCAGCGCTTCGACGAGTCGGTCGAGCTGCTGAAGGAGCTCGGCGCCGAGATCGTCGAGCTGGACTGCCCGTCCTTCGACCTGGCCCTGTCGGCGTACTACCTGATCGCCCCGTCGGAGTGCTCCAGCAACCTGGCCCGCTTCGACGGCCTGCGCTACGGCCTGCGCGTCGGCGACGACGGCTCGCACTCCGCGGAGGAGGTCACCTCGCTGACCCGCGAGGCCGGCTTCGGCGCCGAGGTCAAGCGGCGCGTCATGCTCGGCACCTACGCCCTGTCGAGCGGGTACTACGACGCGTACTACGGCAGCGCGCAGAAGGTCCGCACCCTCATCACGCGGGACTTCGAGAAGTCGTTCGAGCAGGTCGACGTGATCGTCTCCCCGACGACCCCGACCACCGCCTTCGCGATCGGCGAGCGCGCCGACGACCCGATGGCGATGTACCTCGCCGACCTGTGCACCATCCCGACGAACCTGGCGGGCAACGCGGCCATGTCGCTGCCCTGCGGTCTCGCCCCGGAGGACAACCTCCCGGTCGGTCTCCAGATCATCGCCCCGGCGATGCAGGACGACCGCCTGTACAAGGTCGGCGCCGCCGTCGAGGCCGCCTTCGTGGAAAAGTGGGGGCACCCGCTGATCGAGGAGGCTCCGTCGCTGTGAGTGCACTGACCAAGGCCAAGGGCTTCAAGAAGTCCAAGTCCGGTACGTACCTGTCCATGGCCGCCACCGCCTTCGGCGCGTTCGGTGTCGCCAAGCGGCTGAAGAAGGCCCGCGCCGAGAACGACACGCTGGTCCTCATCGATGCCACCGTGTCCGCCGCCGCGATCGTCACCGGCCTCGCCATCCTCTACCGCGAGCTGAAGCGGCTGGGCGACGACGACGTCCTGCTGGGCTGAGAGGGAAGTTTCACCGTGACCACCACGACCGACCTGGTGTCGTACGAGGACGCGCTGGCGTCGTACGACCCCGTCATGGGCCTCGAGGTCCATGTCGAACTCGGCACCAGGACCAAGATGTTCTGCGGCTGTTCGACCGCGCTCGGCGCCGACCCGAACACCCAGACCTGCCCCGTCTGCCTCGGCATGCCCGGCGCGCTCCCCGTCGTCAACGCGATCGGCGTCGAGTCCGCGATCAAGATCGGTCTCGCGCTGAACTGCGAGATCGCCGAGTGGTGCCGCTTCGCCCGGAAGAACTACTTCTATCCGGACATGCCGAAGAACTTCCAGACCTCCCAGTACGACGAGCCGATCGCCTTCAACGGCTACCTCGACGTGCAGCTGGAGGACGGCGAGACCTTCCGCGTGGAGATCGAGCGCGCGCACATGGAGGAGGACACCGGCAAGTCGACCCACGTCGGCGGTGCCACCGGCCGTATCCACGGCGCCTCGCACTCCCTGCTCGACTACAACCGGGCCGGCATCCCGCTGATCGAGATCGTCACCAAGCCGATCGTCGGCGCGGGCGAGCGGGCCCCGGAGGTCGCGCGGGCCTACGTCCGTGAGCTGCGCGAGCTCATCCGCGCCCTCGGTGTCTCCGAGGCGCGGATGGAGATGGGCCAGATGCGCTGCGACGTCAACCTGTCGCTGATGCCCAAGGGCGCCGACAAGTTCGGCACGCGCAGCGAGACGAAGAACGTCAACTCGCTGCGCTCCGTGGAGCGTGCGGCCCGCTTCGAGATCCAGCGGCACGCGGCCGTGCTCGGCGGCGGCGGCACCATCGTCCAGGAGACCCGTCACTTCCACGAGGACACCGGGTCCACGACGTCGGGCCGGGTGAAGGAGGAGGCCGAGGACTACCGGTACTTCCCCGAGCCGGACCTGGTGCCCGTGGCGCCGTCCCGCGAGTGGGTCGAGGAACTGCGCGCCACCCTGCCGGAGTTGCCGCTGGTCCGCCGCAGCCGGCTCCGCGAGGAGTGGGGCGTCTCCGCCACCGACATGCAGGCGATCCTCAACGCCGGTGCCCTGGACCCGATCGTCGCCACGATCGAGGCCGGCGCCGACGCCGCGTCCGCCCGCAAGTGGTGGATGGGTGAACTCGCCCGCAGCGCCAACGAGTCGGGCAAGTCGCTGGACGAGCTGGCCATCACTCCCGCGCAGGTCGCCCGTGTCACCGAGCTGGTGACCTCCGGCGAGCTGAACGACAAGCTGGCCCGCCAGGTCATCGAGGGCGTCCTCGCCGGCGAGGGCACGCCGGACGAGGTCGTCGACAAGCGCGGACTGAAGGTCGTCTCCGACGAGGGTGCCCTCGGCACCGCCGTGGACGAGGCCATCGCCGGCAACCCGGGCATCGCGGACAAGATCCGTGGTGGCAAGGTCGCCGCGGCCGGCGCCCTGGTCGGCGCGGTCATGAAGGCGACCCGGGGGCAGGCCGACGCGGCCCGCGTCAAGGAGCTGATCCTGGAGAAGCTGGGCGTCAGCGAGGGCTGAACACCCACGCGATGAGCGAGGCCCCGAGGGGACGCACCGATCACGGTGCGTCCCCTCGGGCATGACGGGGCATCAGCGCACCCACGCCGCGCGTACCGACGGATGCGCGTACGCGGGCTGCGCAAGCTCCGGCCCGGCACCCGACGTACCCGCCGCAGGCGCTACGCTCGCGCGCCATGAGTGGACGCGCTGATTCCGACACGCCCTCCGAGCCGCTCGCCGAGACGGCCGAGACGGCCGAGCCGGAAGCGGGGCCGGAGACGGTCGGCACGCGGACCGGAGAATCCGGGCCGGGCGACGACGCGGCGCGCGGGGCGGCAGCGGCCGGGAGGGGCGACGAGACCACGTCGGCGGCGGAACAGGCCGGGGAGGGCGGCGAGTTCGCGCCGGGCGCGGCAGCGGTCGGTGTGCGGGACGACGCGGCGCGCGGAGCCGTAGCGGCCGGTGCGGGCGGAGACCCCGTACAAGGTGCGGAAGTTGGCGAGGACGTCCGCGATTCCGCGCACGGCGCCAAGGTCGCCGACGACGTCACCGATTCCGCGCAAGGCGGGCAAGACTCCGACGACGTCACCGATTCCGCGCAAGTCGGGCAAGACTCCGACGACGTCACCGATTCCGCGCAAGGCGGGCAAGACTCCGACGACGTCACCGATTCCGCGCAAGTCGGGCAAGACTCCGACGACATCGCCGATACCGCGCAAGTCGCGCAAGACCCCGACGACATCGCCGATCCCGTACGGCGCGTGGAAGACGCCGAAGAGCTCGATGAGCCGGACGACCCCGACGACCCCGCGGAGGACGCGCGGCGGGCCCGGTGGTCGGCCGTCGGTACGGGGGCGGTGCTCGCGCTCGCGGGACTGGCCGCGGCCGTACTCCGCGCCACGGGCGGCGCGGCTCCGGCGCTCGCCGCTGCCGCGTACGCCGTCGGCGCGGCGCTCTGCGCCCTCGCCGCGCTCCTCGGGGCGCGCGGCCGTACCCGGCGCGCCGTGTGGACGCTGGTCGGCGGAGTGATGGTGATGGCGCTGGGGGACCAGTTCGACTGACGGGCGCCGGTGCGCGATCGGCCGTTCTGACAGCCCCTTTATGCCTGTGAACAAGCCCACGAAACAACCCAACGATCAGTTCCGCCTGCCAGAGTGGCCGTGCATTGCTCATGCGTTCTTTGCGGGCTGTTCAGTTCCTGGACGACTGTTCCCGGTCAAAGATCCACAAGTCACCACACTGGGAGCATGTTCGTGGCCGCCCTTGCACGTTGGTGTGTTCGGAACCGCCTTGCAGCCGTCCTGCTCTGGCTGCTCGCCTTCGGCGGGGTCACCGCCGCGGCAGCCGTCACGGGCTCGGCCTACTCGAACGACTACAACGTGCCCGGCACCGAGTCCGGCCGCGCCGAGGAACTGCTCCAGAAGAACTTCCCGAACCTGGGCGGCGCGAGCGGCACCGTCGTCTGGCGCACCGAGTCCGGCACCGTGCGCGCCGCCGACGTCGAACAGACGATGACCCGCACCCTGAACCGGATAGCGGAGCTGCCCGGCGTGGCGTCCGTGGTGAGCCCCTACGAGGGCCAGGGCGCCGCCCAGCTGAGCCGGGACGGACGCACCGCCTACGCCTCCGTCGCCTTCGAGGCCCAGCCGCAGGACATCCCGGAATCCCAGGCGCGGGCCGTCGTGGACACCGCGAAGGCCGCCGAGGCCGACGGGCTGACGGTGGAGCTGGGCGGTGCAGCCATCGGCATCACCGAGTCGCCCGGCGGACACATCGCCGAGGTCGTCGGTGTGCTCGTCGCGGCCGTCGTGCTGTTCCTCGCCTTCGGCTCGCTCGCCGCGTCCCTGCTGCCCATCGCCACCGCGCTGATCGGCGTCGGCACCGCGTACGCCGGGATCGTGCTGCTCGGGCACGCCATGACCGTGGCCGACTTCGCGCCGATGCTCGGCATGCTGGTCGGGCTCGGCGTCGGCATCGACTACGCGCTGTTCATCGTGACCAGGCACCGGCGCGGTCTGAAACGCGGCCTGAGCGTCGCCGAGGCGGCCACCAACGCCGTCGCCACCACCGGACGCGCGGTGGTCTTCGCCGGTGCCACCGTGTGCATCGCCCTGCTGGGCATGCTGATCCTGCGGCTGGGCTTCCTCAACGGCGTCGCCGTGGCGGCCTCGCTGACCGTGGTCCTCAGCGTCGCGGCCTCCGTGACCCTGTTGCCCGCGCTGCTGTCGCTCATCGGCATGCGCGCCCTCAGCCGCCGCGAGCGCCGCCGGCTGGCCGAGCACGGTCCCGAGCCCGAGGTGGCCACCGGGTTCGCCGCCCGCTGGGCCGCCTTCGTCGAACGGCACCCCAAGAAGCTCGGCGCCATCGCGATCGGCCTCGTCGCCCTGCTCGCCGTACCCACCTTCTCGCTCCATCTGGGCACCTCCGACCAGGGCAACAACCCCGAGTCCACGACCACCCGGCAGGCCTACGACCTGCTGGCCGACGGCTTCGGCCCCGGCGTGAACGGACCCCTCGTCCTGGTCACCGAGGTGCACGGGGCCGAGGCCCGGCTCGCCCTCGACAACCTCGACGCCACGCTGCGCGGCACGAAGGGCGTGGCGGCCGTGACACCGGCGACCTTCGACACCGGCGGCCACACCGCCCACCTGACCGTCGTACCCGAGTCCTCCCCGCAGTCGAAGACCACCAGTGAGCTGGTGGACCGGCTGCGCACCGAGGTGCTGCCGCGCGCCGAGACGGGCACCTCGCTCGATGTGCACGTCGGGGGCGTGACGGCCGGCTACGACGACTTCGCCGACGTCATCGTCGGGAAGATGCCGCTGTTCGTCGGGGCCGTCATCGCGCTCGGCTGCCTGCTGCTCCTGCTGGCTTTCCGCTCCGTCGGCATCCCGCTGAAGGCGGCAGCGATGAACATGTTCGCCGTCACCGGCGCGTTCGGCGTCGTCGTCGCGATCTTCCAGTGGGGCTGGGGCAGTGAACTGCTCGGCCTCGGCAGCGCGGGCCCGATAGAGCCGTTCCTGCCCGTGATCATGGTGTCCGTGCTGTTCGGACTCTCCATGGACTACCAGGTGTTCCTGGTCAGCCGGATGTACGAGGAGTGGCTGGAGACCGGCGACAACCGGCGGGCCGTCCGCGTCGGCCTCGCCGAGACCGGCCGGGTCATCAACTCCGCCGCGGTCATCATGATCGCGGTGTTCCTCGCCTTCGTCCTCAGCGGCGACCGTGTCATCGCCATGTTCGGCATCGCGCTGGCCGCCGCCGTCGCCCTGGACGCGTTCGTCCTGCGCACCCTCCTCGTCCCCGCCCTGATGCACCTCCTCGGCGGCGCCAACTGGTGGCTGCCCCGCGGGCTCGACCGATGGCTGCCCCGCATCAGCATCGAGCCGCCCGAGTGCCGCGTCGGGCGGGAAAATCTCCGGGACTCCGACGCCGATCGTGAGAAGCTCACCGATGTCGTCGACGTACTGGAGAAGGAGCGGCAACAGGATGTACGCGATATCCCTCGGTGAGGACGGGGCCCTGCTGCGGCCCCTGGAGCCCTGGCACGCCGAGGAGTTCCTCGCCCACCTCGACCGCGGCCGTGACTTCATCACCCGGTACATCCCGTTCGGCTCCAAGGCCACCGACCCGGACTCCGCGCGGGCCCTCCTCCAGTCGTACGCCGACCGGCGCGCCGCCGACAGCGGCTCCCTGCACGGGCTCTGGCTGGACGGGAAGCTCGTCGGCGGCGTCCTCTTCCGCGTCTTCGACGCCGCGACCGGCGTCTGCGAGATCGGCTGCTGGCTGGAGCCCGCCGGGACCGGCAAGGGCCTCGTCACGCGCGCGTCCCGTGTCCTGATCGACTGGGCGTTCGGCGAGCGCGGCATGCACCGCGTGGAGTGGCACGCGGCATCCGCGAACCAGGCCAGCGTCAGTGTCGCCCGTCGGCTCGGCATGACCCGCGAGGGCGTGCTGCGCGAGTCCTTCCCCTGGCGCGGCGTCCGTCAGGACTCCGAGATCTGGGCGATCCTCGCCCCCGAATGGCGTGCGGCCGGCGCGCGCACCAGCGGCAGCGATCATTAAGGAACCTCTCAGACTCCGTCCGTACGGTGCCTGGCATGGCAACCAAGACTGTGGACGGGACCGGCGCCGAGAACGGCACCGGGGCGAAGACCGACGAGGAGCAGACGGCTCCTGAGGCGGAGGGCCCCGTGACCGGCGAGGCCCCAGGGGCCGACTCCGACGTGCTGGACGACGACGAGCGGACCGAGGACCCGCGGGACGCCGGGTCCGGGGATTCCGTCGACCCCGGCGTCGGCCAGGGTGCCGCCGCCGTCGTCTCGGCCGCCCTCGGCATCGTCTCGCTGACCGGCAGCTGGGTCGGCACGGTGGCCTCCGCGCGCGAGTCGCTGATGGGCCAGTTGCAGACCTCGCAGTCCTCCAGCGTCGCCACCATGGTCCGGGAGGGCTACGGCGACGCCTGGAACGCCAACGCGCTGTGGGCCGGACTGTTCGCGCTGGCCGCGCTGGTCGTCGGTGTCGTCGTGCTGGCCCGGCCCGCGTTCGGCGCTCCCGGCAGGCCGCAGGCCCCCTGGATCAAGTCGGTCTCCTGGGCCGGTGTCTCACTCGGCGTCCTCGGTCTGGTCCTGGCCGTCCTGAAGTACACCGACGTCCTGCTCGGACTGCCCGCGACAAGCTGAATCCCCGCACCTCCCGAGGGGTCCCAGGGCCGGCGTGAGTGCCTTACGCGCGCCCCGGGACCCCTCACGCACGTTCTGAGGCCCCGTACCCCTCGCGAGATGAGGAACTCTCCCGATGTGGCGGACCCCCCTGGGGGACGAAGGTGGAGGCGTCGCACCGAGCGACACCACCGACCGGTCTCACAGGGGAGAGAGCGATGTACGAGTACGAGCTCCAGCGGATCCGTTCCGCCGAGCTGATCCGCCGGGCCGACCGGGAGCGGACGGCCCGCGAGGCCGTGCGCCGCGCCCGCGCCGCCCGCCGCGAAGCCGCCGAACGCGCCGCCGTCGGCGGGGCGGACACCCGCCGTCCGCGGCGGCACCGGTTCCCCCGCACCGCGTGAGTCGCGAGGGCAGGCGGGACGGTGCCGCCGACGTGGCGCCCGCGGCGAAAACCGGTGCCGTGCCGTCGGACCCCCGTGCGATGCTCGGTCGCGTGGAGACCAGGTCCGTCAGTCCCGTGTTCGTCGGCCGCGCCGAGGAGTTGACCACGCTGAACGACGCGCTCGCCCGTGCCGCCGCGGGCGAGCCGCAGGCGTTGCTGGTGGGCGGTGAGGCCGGTGTCGGCAAGACCCGCCTCGTGGAGGAGTTCGCGGCGGCCGCGGCCCGTGAGGGCAGCGTGGTCGCTCTCGGCGGCTGTGTCGAGATCGGCGCCGACGGGCTGCCCTTCGCCCCCTTCTCCACCGCGCTGCGCGCCCTGCGCCGCGAACTGCCCGCCGAACTGGCCGCCGCGGCGGCCGGCCAGGAGGACGAACTGGCCCGGCTGCTGCCCGAACTGGGGGAGACCGGAACCGGCCGGCACGACGAGGAGGGCATGGCCCGCCTGTTCGAACTCACCGCCCGCCTGCTGGAACGCGTCGCCGCCGACCGCACCGTCCTCGTCGCGCTGGAGGATCTGCACTGGGCGGACGCCTCCACCCGCCACCTCCTCGCCTACCTCTTCCGCACCCTGCGCACCGGCCGCCTCGTCGTCCTCGCCACCTACCGCTCCGACGACATCCACCGCCGCCATCCGCTGCGGCCCCTGCTCGCCGAGCTGGACCGGATGCGCACCGTCCACCGCATCGAACTCGGCCGCTTCAACCGCGCCGAGGTCGCCCGCCAGATCGCGGGCATCCACGCCGCGGAACCGGACCCGGACCGCGTCGACGAGATCTTCCGGCGCTCCGACGGCAACGCCTTCTTCGTCGAGGAACTCGCCGTCGCCTGCTCCGAGGACTGCTGCACCGGCCTGACCGACTCGCTGCGCGACCTGCTCCTCGTCCGGGTCGAGACGCTGCCCGAGAGCGCCCAGCGGGTCACCCGGATCGTGGCCGAGGGCGGCTCCACCGTGGAGTACCGGCTGCTCGCCGCCGTCGCCGGGCTCGCCGAGGACGATCTGATCGAGGCGCTGCGGGCGGCGGTGAACGCCAACATCCTGCTCGCCACCCCGGGCGACGACGAGGGATACCGCTTCCGCCACTCCCTGGTCCGCGAGGCCGTCGCCGACGACCTGCTGGCCGGCGAGCGCTCCCGCCTCAACCGCCGCTACGCCGAAGCCCTGGAGGCCGACCCGGGCCTGGTCCCCGCCGACCAGCGCGTCATGCGCCTGGCCAGCTACTGGTACCACGCCCGCGACGCCGCCAAGGCGCTGCCCGCCGTCCTCGACGCGTCGGCCGCCGCCCGCCGCCGGCACGCCTACTCCGAGCAACTCGGGCTCCTGGAACGCGCGATGGAGCTGTGGGACGTCGCCCCCGAGGAGGTGAAGGCCGCGCTGCGCCCCGTCGACCACACGGAGGTGTACCGCGCCCCCGACGCCGCGGACCCGGCGACCACCCCGCTGCGCTACCTCGACCTGATGGCCGCGTCCGCCGTCGCGGGCCGCTTCTGCGGAGAGCGCGAACGCGCACTGAAGATCACCAAGCGGGCGCTGCGCCTGCTGGACGAGGAGGATGACCCGCTGCTCGCCGCCTGGTTCTGGGTCCAGCGCTCCCGGCTGGTCCAGGCGAAGGGCCGCGACGACGGCTGGAAGGAACTGGGCACCGCGCAGGAACTGGTCCGCGGACTGCCGCCCTCCGAAGTGCACGCCGAGGTCCTGACCAACGTCGCCACCTGGTGCATGCTGCACGAACCCGGTGCCGAGGCCCTCGCCGCCGCGGAGCGGGCGGTGCAGTACGCGCGCATGGTCGGGGCCCGCGAGATCGAACTGAACGCCCGCGTCACCCGCGGTGTCCTCGTCGTCGACGCCGGCGACATCGAAACCGGACTCGCGGAGCTGTACGATGTCAAGGAGCAGTCCCTGGCCGACGGCCACTTCCATGTCGCCGGCCGCACCTACGTCAACCTGCCCTCCGAACTCGAAGCCGTCGGCCGCTCCGCCGAAGCCGTCGGGATCCTGGAGGAGGGAACCGGCTTCGCCCGGAAGTACGGTCTGCTGGACACCGAGGCATTCGTCTGGGGCAACCTCTCCGACTCGCTGTTCTCCCTCGGCCGCTGGGACGAGGCCGCCGAGGCCGCCTCGAACGCGCTGCGCCGGGGCCACAGCGCCAAGCCCCGGGGCGCCGCCGCACTGTGCCTCGCCCATGTCGCCCTGGCCCGCGGTGACGCCGCCGAGGCCGCCCGCCAACTGGCCGCCGCACACAGCTCCTTCGGCACCCACGACCCCGTCCCCCAGCAGTGGCTCCCGCTGGCCTTCATCGGCATCGGCGTCGCCGCCTCGGAGGGCCGCGTCCTGGACGCCCGCGGCGCACTCGACCGCGCTCTCGACGCCGGCACCCCGCCCGGCACCCAGCGCTTCGGCTGGAGGCTGCTGCTCGCCGCCGCCACCGCCGAGGCGGACAGCCGCCGACTGCCCGTCGCCCGGGAGGGCCGCGAAGCCGCCCTGGACCGCATCCTCGGCGCCGCCAAGCGCCTCACGACGGGCGCGCCCATCTGGGAGGCCCACGACCTGTGGGTGCGCGCGGAACTGCAGTGGGCCGCGGGAATCACCGCCCCGGACGTCTGGTCCGAGGTGGTCACCGCCTTCGAAGGCCTGGAGCGCCCCTACGACCTCGCCCGCGTCCGCCACCGGCTGGCCGAGGCCCTGCTCGCCACCGGCGGCGACGACGAGCGCGACCGTGTCACGGAACTGCTGCGCCTCGCGCACGCCGTGGCCGAGCACCTCGGCGCACGACCCCTCACCGATGCCGTCAGCCTGCTCGCCCAGCGCGCCCGCATCGGTCTCGGCCCCGCCCCACGGCAGCAGCGGCCCCACGACCCGGCCCACGACCTGGGCCTGACCAGCCGGGAACGCGATGTGCTCCGGCTGGTCTCGGCCGGCCGCACCAACCGCCAGATAGCCGAGGAACTCTTCATCTCCCCGAAGACGGCCAGCGTCCACGTCTCCAACATCCTGGGCAAGCTCGGTGTCTCCGGGCGCGGCGAGGCGGCGGCCGTGGCGCACCGGCTGGGACTGTTCCCGACCGAAACCCTCACCACCTGAACCGGACGGCCCGGGCTTACGCTGGAAAACGATCCGGCCGAGGGAGGCCCCGTGTTCAACGTCTTCGACGAACTGTTCTCACCCGGCCGCAAACACACCCGCGACGAACAGAACCGGCTGGAACTGACCCGCGAGGACGTCGGGGACGCCGACCCCGGCCGCGGACCCATAGACCTCGCGTCCGGCAAGGTGGTCGTACGCCCACCCGAAGCCGGGGACGGGAACCCGGAGCGAGACTGATCCGCCGCCGGACGGCACCCGGCTAGCTCACCTCCAGCTCCAGAATGCGGTCGTCCCCGCCGTCGGGGGATCCCCGCCCGTCCGTCTCGCTCGTCACCAGCCACAGCTTGTCGCCGCCCGCCGAGGCCACCGTGCGCAGCCGGCCGTACTCGCCCTCCAGGAACGCCTGCGGATCGGCGGACGCCTCCGTGCCGTTCAGCGGGATGCGCCACAGACGCTCGCCGCGCAGGCCCGCCATCCATATCGAGCCCTCGGCGTGGGCGATCCCGCTGGGGGAGGCCTCGTCGGTGCTCCACTGGGCCACCGGGTCGTGGAAGCCGGCCTCTTCGGCGGTGCCCTCCGCCTCCGGCCAGCCGTAGTTGTCGCCTGGCTTGATCGCGTTCAGCTCGTCCCAGGTGTTCTGGCCGAACTCCGCGGCGAACAGCCGCTGTCGGCCGTCCCAGGCCAGACCCTGCACATTGCGGTGCCCGTACGAGTACACCGTGGAGTCCGGGAACGGGTTGCCCGGGGCCGGTTCGCCCTCCGGCGTCATCCGCAGGATCTTCCCGCCCAGCGACTTCCGGTCCTGCGACAGGCCCTCCTCACCGCTCTCGCCCGTGCCCGCGTACAGCATCCGGTCCGGGCCGAACGCGATCCGGCCGCCGTTGTGGATGAAGCCCTTGGGAATGCCCCGGAAGACCGTGTCGGGCGCGCCCAGTTGTTCGCCGGCGGGCCTGCGCTCGTCGTAGCGCAGGCGGACGATGCGGTTGTCCGAGGCCGAGGTGAAGTACGCGTAGACCATGTGGTCCGAGGCGAAGTCGGGGGAGAGCGCCAGGCCCATCAGCCCGCCCTCGCCGGCCGGTGACACCCCCGGCACCTCACCCAGCTCGGTCTTCCTGCCCGTCTTCGTGTCGACCCGGGTGATCGTGCCCTCGTCGCGCGAGGAGACCAGCAGGCCGCTGCCGTCGGGCAGGGGAGCCAGGCCCCAGGGGCTGTCCAGGTCCTCGGCCACCGTGCGCACGACCTTGACCGAGCCCTTCGCGGGCGGGGTCTCCTCGGCGCTACGGCCGGGCGGCGACGACGGCGCGGACGTGCCGCCCGGTGGACTGCTCGTGGCGCCGGCGGAACTCCCTCCCCCGTCGTCGGAGGAGCAGCCGGCCGTGAGCAGAAGCGCGGCCGTGGCCAGGATGGCCGACACAGCTCGACTTTGCACGATCTTGGTCCCTTCGACGCGGCGGGTTCTACTTGTCATACACCGCTCGCGCCTCACAGGTTCCCGATCACCCGATCCCGAACCACCGGATCGGAGAACCGCGGGCCCGGCTCACTCCCACGAGCCCTGTGCCTCCGGCAGCCCCGACACCTCCGCCAGATCACCGTCCGACAGACGCAGCAGGGCCGCCCCCGCGTTCTCCGCCACCCAGCGCTCCTGTTTGGCCCCCGGCACCGGAACCACGTGCCGGCCCTGCGCGAGCACCCAGGCCAGCGCCACCTGCGCCGGGGTGACGTCCTCGCCGTGCCGCGCGGCCACCCGGCGCAGCCCGGCCACGATCGGCTGGTTCGCCGCCATCATCTCCGCGGTGAAGCGGGGGTGGCGGGCGCGCATGTCGTCGGGTTCGAAGCCCTCGCCCGGCGTCAGCGTGCCGGTCAGGAAGCCGTTGCCGAGCGGCATCGCGGCCAGGAAGCCGACACCGCGCGACTCGCACCACGGCACCAGCGTCTCCAGCGCCTCCGGGGACCACACGGACAGTTCCGCCTCGACCGCGCTCACCGGGAAGACCTGCTGCACCCGCTGCAACTGCCGGATCGTCGCGTCGTGCAGCCGCGCCCCCGACCGGCGCCCGCCGCGCGCGCCCACCGCGCACAACCCCAGCGCCCGTACCTTCCCGGCCCGTACGAGTTCGGCCATCGCGCCCCAGGTCTCCTCGACCGGGACCTCCGGATCGGCGCGGTGCAGCTGGTAGAGGTCGATCACATCGGTCTGAAGGCGCCGCAGTGACGCGTCGCACGCCCGCTTCACGTACCCGGGGCGGCCGTTGGCCACGATGTGCTGCTCGCCCACCAGCAGCCCGACCTTGGTCGACACGAACGCGTCCGGACGCCGCTCCTTGAGCACCCGCCCCACCAGCAGCTCGTTGGTGAACGGGCCGTACATGTCGGCCGTGTCCAGCAGCGTCGAGCCCAGATCCAGCGCCCGGTGCACCGCTCTGAGCGACTCGTCGCCCCGTTGTCGCGACGTGTTGTACGCCCAGCTCATCGGCATGCATCCGAGTCCGACGGACCCCACCGCGAGCGCCGCCGCGCCGATCGTCCTGCGCTCCACCTGCCCGTAACCCTCCCTCTCCTGCCACCCCAACCTAACCTCTGCCTTCTCAGGCGCCTCACTTAGCCTCGTGACCATGACTGCTGACGTGTGGCTGCCCATCCCGCCCGACGAGATCCAAGGACTTCCGCAGGGACCGAACTACCTCTTCTGGGACGGCGACGAGGAGTTCCCGGCGGACCCCGCCGACTGCTCCTTCTACGTCGTCCCCTACATGAGGCCCGGCGACGTCGGGATGCGGCCGATGCCGCGGCTGGCCTCCGTCGAGGTCGTCCAGACGCTGTCCGCCGGGACCGACAGCATCGAGCCGGGTCTGAAGCACCTGCGGCCCGGGGTGCTGCTGTGCAACGCGCGCGGGGTGCACGAGGCGAGCACCGCGGAGCTGGCGCTCACCCTGATCCTGGCGTCGCTGCGCGGAATCCCGGACTTCGTGCGGGCGCAGGACAGGGGCGAGTGGCGCGGCGGTTTCCGCCCGGCCCTCGCCGACCGGAACGTCCTCATCGTCGGATACGGGTCGATCGGCGCCGCGATCGAGGACCGGCTCGCGCCGTTCGAGCTCGCGCGGGTGGCGCGCGTGGCGCGCTCCGCCCGCACCACGGCGCGCGGTCCCGTGCTTCCGCTCACCGAACTGCCCGCCCAGCTCGCCGAGGCGGACGTCGTGATCCTGTCCACGCCGCTGACCGAGGCCACCCGAGGCCTGGTCGACGCCGAGTTCCTGGCCCACATGAAGGACGGCGCACTGCTCGTCAACGTCGCCCGCGGCCCGGTCGTCGACACGAAGGCCCTGCTCACGGAGCTGGACAGCGGCCGGATCACCGCCGCCCTCGACGTCACCGATCCCGAGCCGCTGCCGCCCGCGCATCCCCTGTGGCACGCGCCCGGAGTGCTGATCAGCCCGCACGTCGGAGGGCCCACCTCCGCCTTCCGGCCGCGGGCCGAGCGGCTGCTGGTGGACCAGTTGAGCCGCTTCGTGAACCGGGAGCCGCTGCGCAACGTGATCCTTACGACGGGCACCGACGGAACCTGACCGACCGCCTCCCACCCGGCGCGACAGGCGCGTCGTCCGGTTCCGGTACCCTCCGCAACCTTTCGACCGCGTTCCGTGGCCGACTTCTCGCCGTTCGTCACGGAGCGTAGAGAGGCTATGTCCCTGAGTGACGAGACTGGTGTATCGTCCCGACAGGGGCTGCGCCGCGACTGTTCGGCGCCGGGGATGGACATTTCAGACTGCGAGGGGGGCGACGGGCGATGCACGGCCTATGGACGGACGATCCGACGCGGCGGAGCAGCCGGCGGCGACCCCGGCGCACGGCCGCGGCCAGACGCGGCCACCACGCCGGCCGCACCACACACCACAGCCGATACCACCGCGGGCTCACCAGCCGGAGGAAGCCCGGACCCCCGGCGCACCGGGACCCGCGGTACGCGCTGGCGGCACGGACCGGGAGGTCCCGGTGAACTCGCCATCGCCGCCCGCCACCGCCCTCGACCAGACGCTGCGGCAACAGCCCGCGCCGGCGACCGAGCGGTCCCGGCCGGCGGCCGCCGGTGGCGGGTCGAGCATGCTCACCCAACTCCTGCTGGCCGTGGTCTGCGGTGCCTACGCCGTCGGATCCGCGGTCGGCTGGGGTTCGGAGCGACTGGCCCTGATCATGGGGGACTTCGGGCTGAGCGCCGCGGCGGGCGCGGCGGCCGTGTCCTGCTTCCTCTACGCCCGCAACCCCAGGGTGCGCTTCCGCTCCGCCTGGCTGCTGTTCGCCCTTTCCTCGACGATGGCCGCCCTCGGCAACCTGGTCTGGGGGTGGTACGAGGTGGTCCTGGGGCTCGAAGTGCCCAGCCCCAGCTACGCCGACCTGTTCTTCCTCTGTTTCGCGCCGCCCGCCATCGTGGGCCTGCTGGTCCTCGCCAAACGGCCGGTGACGAAGGCCGGCTGGGTCTGCCTCGCCCTGGACGCCTGGCTGATCGGCGGGTCCCTGGTCACGCTGTCGTGGAGCCTCGCGCTCGCCCAGGCGGCCAAGGGCGGCGGACCCGGGGTGGCGCACACCGCGCTGTCGCTGGCCTACCCGCTGCTCGACATCGCCCTGGTCAGCATGGTGCTCGCGCTGCACTTCCGGCGCTCCGGGGCGAACCGCTCGGCGGTGAACACCGCGATCGGGGCCCTCGCCCTGACCGTCATGTGCGACGCCCTGTTCGCCTCACCGCTGCTGCACCAGAGCTACACCTCGGGCCAACTGCTGGACGCGGGCTGGTTCGCCGGCTCACTGCTCCTGGCGTACGCGCCCTGGGTCGCGTCCAGGACCGGCGGACCCGGCACCGAACCGCACACGCGCGTGGTGCACGAGCACCTGCCCGGACAGCGCGGGTCCGCCCACCCGCACCAGCCCGCGCCACCCGGCGACCGCGGCAGGTTTCCGGCCACCCGGCCGCTCACCGGCTCCCTGGCGGCCCTCACCCCGTACCTCGCCGCCGCCGTGTGCACGCTGGGCATCCTCTACAACGTGCTCAACGGCCGCAGCGTCGACCGCGTGGTGCTGCTCACCGGCGGCACGGTCGTGCTCGCCCTGGTGGTGCGCCAGGGGATCATGCTGCTCGACAACATCACCCTCACCCATGAGCTGGCGCAGAAGGAGAACCACTTCCGCTCCCTGGTGCAGGGTTCCAGCGACGTCATCATGATCGCCGCGCCCAGCGGCATGCTCCGCTACGTCTCGCCGGCTGCCGCCGGGGTCTACGGACGCCCCGCGGAGGAACTGGTCGGCACCGAACTGGCCGAACTCATCCACCCGGAGGACCTGGGCTGCGTGGTGCACGAGGTGCGCCGCTTCCTCGCCGCCGGCCCGCTCGACGAATCCACGACCCGTATCGAGTGCCGCTTCCGTTCCGGCGACGGCGGCTGGCTGAACGTCGAGTCGACCGTCAACCGCCATCACGGTGGCCTGATCTTCAACAGCCGGGACGTCACCGAAAGGGTGCGCCTCCAGGCGCAGTTGCAGCACAACGCCGAGCACGACCCGCTCACCGACCTGCCCAACCGGGCCCTGTTCACCCGGCGCGTCCAGCAGGCCCTGTCCGGCCGCCGCAGCACCGACCGCGGTGCCGCCCTGCGGGGCACGGCCGTGCTGTTCATCGACCTCGACGGCTTCAAGGCGGTCAACGACACGATCGGGCACCAGGCCGGGGACGAACTGCTCGTCCAGGCCGCGCGCAGACTCCAGGAGGCGCTCCGGCAGGGCGACATGGCCTCCCGGCTGGGCGGCGACGAGTTCGCGGCGCTGATCGTCAGCGACGGCGCCCGGGACCGCTCGGCCCGCGAACGGCACATCCTGGAGCTCGCCGACCGCCTCAGGGTGACGCTGTCGCAGCCGTTCGTCATCGGCGGCAACGATGTCCATGTCGCCGCCTCCATCGGCGTGGCCTTCGCCGAACCCGGTCTCGGCGCGGGAGAGCTGCTGCGCAACGCCGACCTCGCGATGTACCGCGCGAAGTCGGCCGGCAAGGGCCGCGTCGAGCTGTACAAGCCGCACATGCAGCAGGACGTCGTCCGCAAGGCGGAGCTGGCCACCCGGTTGCGGGCCGCACTGCACGACGGTGAGTTCACCCTGCTGCACCAGCCCGTCGTCCGTCTGGAGGACGGCCGGATCACCTCGGTCACCGCCCAGGCGCGCTGGCGGTCCTCGCAGGGGGTGCTGTTCACGCCCGCGGAGTTCCTGCGCGTGGCGGAGGACGGCGACAGGACCGCCGAACTGGGCCGCTGGATGCTGGAGGAGGCCGTCGAGCAGGCCGCCGACCGTGCCGCGAGCGGCGTCGCCGTGCCCGTGGCGGTCCGGATGGCGGCCCGCCGCCTGCTGGACCGGTCCATGCCGCTCGGCTCCGTCGAGGCCCTGCTGACCCGCCACGGGCTGCCCTCCGGGGCGCTGGTGATGGAGCTGTCCGACATCGACACCGGGGTCTGCCTCGACGACCTGGAGCGCCGGCTGGGCGCGCTCAGGCGCCTCGGCGTCCGGATCGCGCTGGACGGCTTCGGCAGCGGAGGCCCGGCGATCACGGCGCTCAGACGGCTCCCGCTCGACGTCCTGAAGCTCGACCGGAGTCTTGTCGAGGGAGTCGTCGAGTCCGCGCGACTGCACAAGATCACCAGTGGGCTGCTGCGCATCGCGGGTGATCTCGGGCTCCAGTCGGTCGCCGAGGGGGTGGATCTGCCGGAGCAGGTCGTCGCCCTGCGCGCGATGGGGTGTACGCACGGCCAGGGCATGGCGTTCTCCGGCCCGCTGGACGAGTACCGGCTGCGCCGGGCGCTCACCGCAGGTCACTGTCCGGTGCCGCACGAACCGGTCGAACCCGCCTTCGCGGGCGGCGCCGGGGTGTACACCGGAGGGGTGAGTACCAGCGGTGTGAGCACGGTCTTCCCCAGCGGGACGACCCTCCGCTCACATAATGAGACTCCCGTCCCACCCACTTGACAGTGGGTGTGTGCCGGGGGGAGGGTCTGTCCCATGCGCACCCGAATTCTCGTACTTGGACAGCGCGTCGGCTGAGCTGGGATCCACCGGAGGACGTTCCGGAAACCCCAGCGACCACACCGGCGCGCTCCCCTCGCTTGCCTATCGGCACGAGGGGTTTTTTGTTGCACAGGCACCTGTCGCACAGCAGTCGCTCACCGTACAAACCTCGCAAAAACCCTCAGCATCGAGAAGAGAATGCCGATGACCGAGCAGGCCTCCGGGGCCCATCACCCGCAGCCGCGGCCCCGATCCGGAGGACAGTCGTCCGCCCCCGAGCGCGTCACGGGTGCGCAGTCCCTCATCCGCTCTCTCGAGGAGGTCGGCGCCGACACGGTATTCGGCATTCCCGGCGGTGCGATCCTTCCGGCGTACGACCCGCTGATGGACTCCACCCGGGTGCGGCACGTCCTGGTCCGGCACGAGCAGGGCGCCGGTCACGCCGCCACCGGCTACGCGCAGGCCACCGGCCGGGTCGGGGTCTGCATGGCGACGTCGGGTCCCGGCGCGACCAACCTGGTCACCCCGATCGCCGACGCCCACATGGACTCGGTGCCGATGGTCGCGATCACCGGGCAGGTCGCCTCCAAGGCGATCGGCACGGACGCCTTCCAGGAGGCGGACATCGTCGGCATCACGATGCCGATCACCAAGCACAACTTCCTGGTCACCAAGGCCGAGGACATCCCGCGGGTGATCGCGCAGGCCTTCCACATCGCCTCCAGCGGCCGTCCCGGCCCGGTCCTGGTCGACATCGCCAAGGACGCCCTCCAGGCGCAGACCACCTTCTCCTGGCCGCCCACGATGGACCTGCCCGGCTACCGCCCGGTGACCAAGCCGCACGCCAAGCAGATCCGCGAGGCCGCCAAGCTGATCACCTCCGCCCGGCGCCCCGTCCTGTACGTCGGCGGCGGTGTCCTCAAGGCGCAGGCCACCACCGAGCTCAAGGTCCTCGCGGAACTCACCGGAGCGCCCGTCACCACCACCCTGATGGCGCTCGGCGCATTCCCCGACAGCCACCCGCTGCACGTGGGAATGCCGGGCATGCACGGTTCGGTCACCGCCGTCACCGCGCTGCAGAAGGCCGACCTGATCGTCGCCCTCGGAGCCCGCTTCGACGACCGCGTCACCGGCAAGCTGGACAGCTTCGCGCCGCACGCCAGGATCGTCCACGCCGACATCGACCCGGCCGAGATCGGCAAGAACCGCGCCGCCGACGTGCCGATCGTGGGTGACGCCCGCGAGGTCATCGCCGACCTCGTCCAGGCGGTGCAGAAGGAGCACGGCGAGGGCCACCGGGGCGACTACGAGGCCTGGTGGAAGGACCTGAACCGCTGGCGCGAGACCTACCCGCTCGGCTACGACCAGCCCGGGAACGGCTCGCTCTCCCCGCAGCAGGTCATCGAGCGGATCGGGCAGCTCGCGCCGGAGGGCACGATCTTCGCGGCGGGCGTCGGCCAGCACCAGATGTGGGCGGCGCACTTCATCCGCTACGAGAAGCCCGCGACCTGGCTGAACTCCGGCGGCGCCGGGACGATGGGGTACGCGGTCCCGGCCGCCATGGGCGCCAAGGCGGGCGCCCCGGAGCGCGCGGTGTGGGCGATCGACGGCGACGGCTGCTTCCAGATGACCAACCAGGAACTGACCACCTGCGCCCTGAACAACATCCCGATCAAGGTCGCCATCATCAACAACGGCGCGCTCGGGATGGTCCGCCAGTGGCAGACCCTCTTCTACAACCAGCGGTACTCCAACACGGTGCTGCACAGCGGTCCCGAGGCCGACGGCAAGCAGCCGGGCACCGGCACCCGTGTCCCCGACTTCGTGAAGCTGTCGGAGGCCATGGGCTGCTACGCCATCCGCTGCGAGTCGCCGGACGACCTCGACAAGGTCATCGAGGAGGCGAACTCGATCAACGACCGCCCGGTCGTCGTCGACTTCATCGTCCACGAGGACGCGATGGTGTGGCCGATGGTCGCGGCCGGCACCTCCAACGACGAGATCATGGCCGCCCGGGACGTCCGCCCCGACTTCGGCGACAACGAAGACGACTGAGCGAGAGAGACGAAAGAGAAATGTCCAAGCACACGCTCTCCGTCCTGGTGGAGAACACGCCGGGCATCCTCGCCCGGATCGCCGCCCTGTTCTCCCGCCGAGGCTTCAACATCGACTCGCTCGCGGTCGGCGTCACCGAGCACCCCGACATCTCCCGCATCACCATCGTGGTGAACGTCGAGGACCTGCCGCTGGAGCAGGTGACCAAGCAGCTCAACAAGCTGGTCAACGTGCTGAAGATCGTCGAGCTGGAGCCGGGTTCGGCCGTTCAGCGGGAACTCGTTCTGGTGAAGGTGCGCGCCGACAACGAGACGCGCTCGCAGATCGTCGAGATCGTCCAGCTGTTCCGGGCCAAGACCGTCGACGTCTCGCCCGAGGCCGTCACCATCGAGGCCACCGGCAGCAGCGACAAGCTGTCCGCCATGCTCAAGATGCTGGAGCCGTACGGCATCAAGGAACTGGTCCAGTCCGGCACGATCGCGATCGGACGCGGCGCACGGTCGATCACGGACCGATCGCTCCGCGCACTGGACCGGTCGGCCTGACCCCCGCGGGCGGCCGGACGGACGACGACCCGGCCGCCCGTATGCCGAGACCCCCGAACCTCCCCTCCCGCCGCCGTCATACGGTGGGACGCAACACCTGCACCCCCAAGGAGAGAACCCAAAGTGGCCGAGCTGTTCTACGACGCCGACGCCGACCTGTCCATCATCCAGGGCCGCAAGGTCGCGGTCATCGGTTACGGCAGCCAGGGCCACGCGCACGCCCTGTCGCTGCGTGACTCGGGTGTCGACGTCCGTGTCGGTCTGCACGAGGGCTCCAAGTCCAAGGCCAAGGCCGAGGAGCAGGGCCTGCGCGTGGTGACCCCGTCGGAGGCCGCCGCCGAGGCCGACGTCATCATGATCCTGGTGCCGGACCCGATCCAGGCCCAGGTCTACGAGGAGTCCATCAAGGACAACCTCAACGACGGCGACGCCCTGTTCTTCGGCCACGGCTTCAACATCCGCTTCGGCTTCATCAAGCCCCCGGCCGGTGTCGACGTCTGCATGGTCGCCCCCAAGGGCCCGGGCCACCTGGTGCGCCGCCAGTACGAGGAGGGCCGCGGCGTCCCGTGCATCGCGGCCGTCGAGCAGGACGCCACCGGGAACGGCTTCGCGCTGGCGCTGTCGTACGCCAAGGGCATCGGCGGCACCCGCGCCGGCGTCATCAAGACGACCTTCACCGAGGAGACCGAGACCGACCTGTTCGGTGAGCAGGCCGTCCTCTGCGGTGGTACGGCCGCGCTGGTCAAGGCGGGCTTCGAGACGCTGACCGAGGCGGGCTACCAGCCGGAGATCGCGTACTTCGAGTGCCTGCACGAGCTGAAGCTGATCGTGGACCTCATGTACGAGGGCGGCCTGGAGAAGATGCGCTGGTCGATCTCCGAGACCGCCGAGTGGGGCGACTACGTCACCGGTCCGCGCATCATCACCGACGCCACCAAGGCCGAGATGAAGAAGGTCCTCGCCGAGATCCAGGACGGCACGTTCGCCCAGAACTGGATGGACGAGTACCACGGCGGTCTGAAGAAGTACAACGAGTACAAGCAGCAGGACTCCGAGCACCTGCTGGAGACCACGGGCAAGGAGCTGCGCAAGCTCATGTCGTGGGTGAACGAGGAGGCGTAAGCCTCATGCCGAAGGGGCCGGAGTGGTGCACTCCGGCCCCTTCGGCGAACCACGGGTAACGTCGAGTGGAAGAGACGTTGTCCATCGCGTCCTGCCACGGACGGGTGATCCTTCCGCCGAGGCGCAAGACGACCTCCAACGCGCCACTACACTGCCGTACTACATACGCGTCAGGGCCCACAGCGTCGTGCGTCTTCCACGCGGCTAGCCCCTCCTCCGCCTGCGGCCGTCGGGACGGCCGTCCGCATGCTCCCCCATAGCCGTTGAGGGCTTGGGAGGTGCCCCCAGACTTGTGAGGACTCACGTGAGCTCGAAACCTGTCGTACTCATCGCTGAAGAACTGTCGCCCGCGACCGTCGACGCGCTCGGTCCGGACTTCGAGATCCGTCACTGCAACGGCGCGGACCGCTCCGAGCTGCTGCCGGCCATCGCCGAGGTGGACGCGATCCTGATCCGCTCGGCCACCAAGGTGGACGCCGAGGCGATCGCCGCCGCGAGCAGGCTCAAGGTCGTCGCACGAGCTGGCGTCGGTCTCGACAACGTGGACGTCTCCGCCGCCACCAAGGCCGGCGTGATGGTGGTCAACGCCCCCACCTCCAACATCGTGACCGCCGCCGAGCTGGCCTGCGGTCTCATCGTCGCCACCGCCCGCAACATCCCGCAGGCCAACGCCGCGCTGAAGAACGGCGAGTGGAAGCGCAGCAAGTACACGGGCGTCGAGCTGGCCGAGAAGACCCTCGGTGTCGTGGGCCTGGGCCGGATCGGCGCCCTCGTCGCACAGCGCATGTCCGCCTTCGGTATGAAGGTCGTGGCCTACGACCCCTACGTGCAGCCCGCGCGGGCCGCGCAGATGGGCGTCAAGGTGCTGTCGCTGGACGAGCTGCTGGAGGTCGCAGACTTCATCACCGTCCACCTGCCGAAGACGCCGGAGACCCTCGGTCTGATCGGCGCGGAGGCGCTGCGCAAGGTCAAGCCGAGCGTGCGGATCGTCAACGCGGCGCGTGGCGGCATCGTCGACGAGGAGGCGCTGTACTCCGCCCTCAAGGAGGGCCGGGTCGCGGGCGCCGGACTCGACGTGTACGCCAAGGAGCCGTGCACGGACTCGCCGCTGTTCGAGTTCGACCAGGTCGTGGCCACGCCGCACCTCGGTGCCTCCACCGACGAGGCGCAGGAGAAGGCCGGTATCGCCGTCGCCCGCTCGGTGCGGCTCGCCCTCGCGGGTGAACTGGTCCCCGACGCGGTCAACGTCCAGGGCGGTGTCATCGCCGAGGACGTCAAGCCGGGCCTGCCGCTCGCCGAGCGCCTCGGCCGGATCTTCACCGCGCTCGCCGGCGAGGTCGCCGTCCGCCTCGACGTCGAGGTCTACGGCGAGATCACCCAGCACGACGTGAAGGTGCTGGAGCTGTCGGCTCTCAAGGGCGTCTTCGAGGACGTCGTCGACGAGACGGTGTCCTACGTCAACGCGCCGCTGTTCGCCCAGGAACGCGGTGTGGAGGTGCGGCTGACCACCAGCTCTGAGTCCCCGGACCACCGCAACGTGGTCACCGTGCGCGGCACCCTCGGCGACGGTGAGGAGGTGTCGGTGTCCGGCACGCTCGCCGGTCCGAAGCACCTCCAGAAGCTCGTCGCGGTCGGCGACTACGACGTGGACCTCGCGCTCGCCGACCACATGGTCGTCCTGCGGTACGAGGACCGGCCGGGTGTCGTCGGCACGGTCGGGCGCATCCTCGGCGAGGCGGGGCTGAACATCGCGGGCATGCAGGTCGCGCGGTCCGCCGCCGGTGGCGAGGCGCTGGCCGTCCTGACGGTGGACGACACGGTGTCCTCCGCCGTGCTGGGCGAGGTCGCCGCGGAGATCGGTGCGACGTCCGCCCGCTCGGTGAACCTGGTCTGATCCCGAAGGCACGTCACTGAGCCGCACGAACGCGGGACGGCGAGGCGCCGGACGCTGGGGAACCAGCGTCCGGCGCCTTTCGTACGCCGTCTCGCCGCGTCAGACGGCCGCCTTCCGCGCCGGCCGAGGCACCCGGGGGACCCGGATCCGCCGCAGGGTCAGCGCCGCGAGCGCCGCGGCGGCCGTCAGTACCACCGCTCCGGCGACCGACGCCGCCCGCATCCCGTCCGTGAACGCCTCCCGGGCCGCGGCCGCCAGGACGTCCCCCGCGCGTCCCGGCAGCCGCTCGGCGACGGCGAGCGCGCCGCCCAGGGTCTCGTGCGCCTCGGCGGGCGCTCCGTCCGGGACGTTGCGGCGGTAGACGGCGGTTCCGACGGAGCCGAGGACGGCCATGCCCAGCGCCCCGCCGAACTCCGCGCCGGTCTCCATCAGGGACGACGCCGTGCCCGACCGTTCCACCGGGGCCGCGCTCAGGGCGAGGTCGACGATCTGGGTCGTCACCATCGTCACGCCGCAGGCCAGTACCGCGCACCCGGCCAGCACCAGCCGGAGCGAGTCCGGACCGGTCAGGGCCAGCACCCCGTAACCCCCGGCCGCGGAGGCGAAGCCCGCCGTCACGACGTGTTCGCGCGGCACGCCGCGCCGCACCAGATGGGTCACGAGGGGGGCGGCGAGGCCGATCGGCACGGAGGGGAGCAGCGCCCACAGGGCGGCTTCCATCGCGCTCTTGCCGAGCACCGACTGGAGGTACTGGGTGGTGAAGTACGCGGAGCCCATCATCCCGAACAGCGCGAGCAGGTTCAGCGCGACGGCGGGGGCGAAACCGCGGCTCCGGAACAGGGCGGGCGGGATCATGGGGGAGGCCGCGGTGCGCTGGCGGTGGACGAAGAGGGCCGCGAAGAGCATCCCGACGGTGATCGAGACGACGTAGCGGACGTTCCAGCCGTGGGACGGGATCTCCTTCAGGCCGTAGACCACGGGCAGGACCGCGGCCATCGACAGCGGGACGCTCGGCCGGTCGAAGCGGCCGGGGTCCGGGTCCTTCGACTCGGGGAGCAGCATCGGGCCGAGGACCAGCAGCAACGCCATCGCGGGCAGGTTGACCAGGAAGACCGAGCCCCACCAGAAGAACTCCACCAGTACGCCGCTGAGCACCGAGCCGAGGGCGACGCCCGCGGTCAGCACGCCGGCCCACAGTCCGATCGCCGTCGCGCGCTGGGCGGGGTCCGTGAACAGGGTGCGCACCAGTGCGAGCGTCGAGGGCATCAGGGTCGCGCCGCCGATGCCGAGGACGGCGCGGGCCGCGATGAGGGTCTCGGCGCTGTCGGCGTGGGCCGCGATGAGCGAGGCGGCACCGAACGCCGCGGCGCCGATCAGCAGGAGCCGGCGGCGGCCGACGCGGTCGCCCAGCGAGCCCATCGTCATCAGCAGTCCGGCCAGGACGAAGGCGTAGATGTCGAAGATCCACAGTTGCTGGGTGCCGGTGGGTCGCAGGTCGGCGCTGATCGCCGGGATGGCGAAGTAGAGCACCGAGACGTCCATCGAGACCAGCAGCAGCGGGAGCATCAGCACGCCGAGCGCGGTCCACTCGCGGCGCCCCGCGCGGGCCGGCGGGGTCGTGGGGATCGTGGTCATGCCGTCGACTGTACGAGCGTATTAAACGGCTGTCTAGGACGTCTGTATGGGACGGGCGTATGGGACGGTTGTACAGGGCGGCGATACGCTGGTGGCATGGGACACCGTGAGGATCTGCTGGCGGGCGCCAAGCGCTGCCTGCTGGCGAAGGGCTTCGTGCGGACGACGGCGCGCGACATCGTCGGGGAGTCGGGGACCAACCTGGCCTCGATCGGCTACCACTACGGGTCGAAGGACGCGCTGCTGGCGCAGGCGTACATCGAACTCGTCGAGGAGATGGCCGTCGCCTTCGACGGCGGTGGGGCGGTCGAGATGCCGGGCGAGCCCGGGTCGCTGGACCGGTTCCGCGCCGTGTGGTCGAACGTCGTCGCCACGATGCGGGAGCCCGGTTCCGTGTGGCGGCTCAGCGCCGAGATCGTCGCCATCGGCGACCGGCTGCCCGAGGTGCGCGACCATCTGGCGCGGGCCCAGCGCGAGGGCGCCCGCGGTCTCGTCTCGCTCCTCATGGGGGGCCGCGAGGAGGACGTCACGGACGAGACCGTGGACACGCTCGGCGCCTTCTACCTCACGGTGCTCATGGGTCTGATGGCGCAGTGGACCTTCGATCCGGACAGCGCGAGCGACGCCGACCGGCTCACCGAGGGCCTGCGCCGGGTCATCGAGGGCGCCACGAAGAGCTGACCGCCGGTCAGAGCCGCGCCCGCTTCAGTGCCATGTGCAGCAGCAGCCGGTCCTCGCCGTCGTCCAGGTCCAGGCCGGTCAGCCGCTCGACCCGGGACAGGCGGTAGTACAGCGTCTGCCGGTGGATGCCCAACTCGGCCGCCGCGCGCCCGGCCTGGCCCGCGCAGTCGAGGAACACCTCGGCGGTGCGGGCCAGTTCGCGCTGGGTCGGGGACAGCAGGGGAGCGACCGCGGGGTCGTGGCCCGGCTGCGGGGGCAGGGCGGTCAGCATGCGGTAGGGCCCGATGCGGGACCACTCGACGACCTGGCCCAGACGGGGCTCGGCCAGGGCGGCGCGGGCCGCTGCGCAGGCCTGCTGCCAGGCGGTGCCCAGTTCGGCCAGGGCGGTCAGCGGTTCACCGACGCCGGCCCGGATGCCCTCGCCCAGCAGCCGGGACGCCGCCGTCAGCGCCGGGGTGCGCGCGTCCGCGGACCGCAGCCGCACCAGCACCGCCAGGCTCTGCCCCGTCGCTCCCCACGGGAGCGTGCACAGGGCGGTCGCGTGCGGCACCGTACGGGCCGACGGCGCGTCGTCCGGGTCGGCGGACGGCCACGGCGCCAGGCACAGCACCGCGTGCGGACCCTCGGCGCGCGGGCCCAGCGCGGTGCGCAGTGCCGCCACCGCCATGTCGCGCTGCCAGCCGCGTTCGGCGGTCAGCGCCGCCCGCAGCTCCCGGGTGAGGTCGGCGCCGTGCTGCGCCTCGTCGGCGAGCAGCGCCCCGATCCGCACGGTCACCGCCATCGCGGCCGACAGCTGCTGCTCGGTCGGGCCCGGGTCGTCCTCCAGCAGCCAGACGTATCCGAGCACCACACCCCGATGGCGTACCGGCAGGCAGACGCGGCCCCGGTACACCCCGGCCTCCGGGGCGCGCGGGATGTGCACCGGACCCGTGGCCCGGGTGATGCCGAAGCCCTCGAACCAGGCACGGACGGCCGAGGTGGAGCGCCGGGTCAGGATCGAGCGGGCGCGCACCGGGTCCAGGGCCGAGGGGTCCAGATCGCCCTCGCTGTCGTAGGTGCCGAACGCGATCAGCTCGAAGTCGCGGTTCTCCAGCGTCGCGGGGGCGCCCAGGAGCTCGGAGATCTCGTCGACCAGCTCCTGGTAGTCATCCTTGTAATCCGACGCCACCAGGGCATTCTGCCGCATTTCCCGGCTTCCTTCATACATCTGTCTGAGATCTGCGGCAGGGATGCGTGACAGCTGTCGATGGCCCACGATCGAAGGGATCCCTAGGTTTCACGGTGGTTCTCCGTGCCGTGCCCGAATCGTCGGGTGTCGGCCTTGTGTTGGTTGTGCTCAGGAGGTGCCCCGTGCTGGGTCCCGTGATTCTCGCCGCGTCGCGCAGCGACCGGATGCGACGTCTGATCTCGGCGGCCCCGGTGACGAAACAGGTCGTCGACCGCTTCATCCCCGGCGAGACCGTCGACAACGTCCTGCCGATCGTCCGGGACCTCACCGCCCGCGGCCTCGAACTGACGATGGACGTCGTCGGCGAGGACATCACCACCCGTGAGCAGGCCGCCGCCGCCCGGGACGCCTATCTCGAGCTGATCGACCGGCTCAAGGCGCTGGAGCTCGGCGAGAAGGTCGAGATGTCCGTGAAGCTGTCGATGTTCGGACAGGCGCTGGAGGGCGGCCACGAGCTGGCCCTCGCCAACGTCCGCCCGGTCGTCGAGGCCGCCGCCGAGATCGGCACCACGGTCACCCTGGACGCCGAGGACCACACCACCCTCGACTCGATGTTCGCGATCCACGACGAGCTGCGCCGGGACTTCCCGCAGACCGGCTGCGTCATCCAGGCCTACCTCTTCCGCACCGAGGCCGACGCCCGCCGCCTCGCCGCGAACGGCAGCCGGGTACGCCTCGTCAAGGGCGCCTACAAGGAGCCCGCCGAGGTCGCCTACCAGCAGAAGCACGAGATCGACAAGGCCTACGTGCGCATCCTGCGGACTCTGATGGAGGGCGAGGGGTACCCGATGGTCGGGTCCCACGACCCGCGCCTGATCTCCATCGCCCAGGAGATGGCCCGCCACGCCGGGCGCAAGCTGGACGAGTACGAGTTCCAGATGCTGTACGGCATCCGCAGCGAGGAGCACCTGCGACTGGCCGCCGAGGGACACCGGATGCGCGTCTACACGGCCTACGGCACGGACTGGTACGGCTACTTCATGCGCCGCCTCGCGGAGAAGCCCGCGAACCTGCGCTTCTTCGCCCGCAGCATGATCACCAAGGGCTGACCCACCCACCGCTCAGTAAGGAGTTACGGAACTCATGGACGCTGTGACCCAGGTCCCCACCCCCGTCAACGAGCCGGTGCACGGCTACGCCCCCGGCTCGCCCGAGCGCGCCCGGCTGGAGGTCAAGCTCAAGGAGCTGGCCGAGAACCCGATCGACCTGCCGATGACCATCGGCGGCGAGCAGCGGATGGGCGGCGGCGAGGCCTTCCAGGTCGTCCAGCCGCACAACCACAAGGCCGTCCTCGGCACCTACCGCAACGCCACCCAG
The DNA here is from genome assembly GCF_003261055.1 of Streptomyces cadmiisoli. Taxonomy (NCBI): domain Bacteria; kingdom Bacillati; phylum Actinomycetota; class Actinomycetes; order Kitasatosporales; family Streptomycetaceae; genus Streptomyces; species Streptomyces cadmiisoli. The sequence continues at coordinate 3,028,599 of NZ_CP030073.1, read as the reverse complement.
CAGGACGCGCAGGACGCCATCGACGCGGCCCTGGCCGCCGCGCCGGCCTGGCGCGCGATGTCCTTCGACGACCGCGCGGCGATCATCCTGCGCGCCGCCGAGCTGCTGGCCGGCCCGTGGCGCGAGACCCTGGCCGCCTCCACCATGCTCGGCCAGTCCAAGACCGCCCAGCAGGCCGAGATCGACACCCCCTGCGAGCTCGTCGACTTCTGGCGCTTCAACGTGGCCTACGCCCGCCAGATCCTGGCCGAGCAGCCCCCGGCCAACTCCCCGGGTGTGTGGAACCGCCTCGACCACCGCCCGCTGGAGGGCTTCGTCTACGCGATCACGCCGTTCAACTTCACGGCGATCGCCGGCAACCTGCCGACCGCGCCCGCGCTCATGGGCAACGTCGTCGTCTGGAAGCCGTCCCCGACCCAGACCCACGCCGCCGTGCTGCTGATGCGGCTGCTGGAGGAGGCGGGTCTGCCCAAGGGCGTCATCAACCTCGTCACCGGCGACGGCATCGAGGTGTCCGAGGTCGCCCTGGAGCACCGCGACCTCGCGGGCATCCACTTCACCGGTTCGACCAAGACCTTCCAGTACCTGTGGAAGACGGTCGGCAACAACATCGAGAAGTACCGCTCCTACCCCCGCCTGGTCGGCGAGACCGGCGGCAAGGACTTCGTCGTCGCGCACCCGAGCGCCGACCGCGCGGTGCTGAAGACCGCCCTGACCCGCGGTGCCTTCGAGTACCAGGGCCAGAAGTGCTCGGCGACCTCCCGTGCCTACGTCCCGGCGTCCATCTGGAACGACGGTTTCAAGGAGGAGTTCGCCGCCGAGGTCGACTACATCACCATGGGTGACGTCACCGACCTGTCGAACTTCATCGGCGCCGTCATCGACGAGCGCGCCTTCGCCAAGAACAAGGCCGCGATCGACCGCGCCAAGTCCGACCCGTCCTGCACGATCGTCGCCGGCGGCTCCTACGACGACTCGGTCGGCTACTTCGTCCGCCCGACCGTCATCGAGTGCGCCGACCCGGAGAACGAGGTCTTCACGACCGAGTACTTCGGCCCGATCCTCGCCGTGCACGTCTACGAGGACGACAAGTACGACGAGATGCTGGCCCAGATGGAGTCGGTGTCCGACTACGCCCTGACCGGCTCGGTCATCTCCGGCGACCGTGCCGCCGCCGCGTACACGATGGAGAAGCTGCGCTACGCCGCGGGCAACTTCTACATCAACGACAAGTCGACCGGCGCCGTCGTCGGCCAGCAGCCCTTCGGCGGCGGCCGTGCCTCCGGCACCAACGACAAGGCCGGCGCCCCGCAGAACCTGATGCGCTGGACCCTGACCCGCGCCATCAAGGAGACGCTGGTCGCGCCGACCGACTACACGTACCCGCACATGGGCTGACGCCCGAGCGGTACCCCTGACTCCGCCCCCGATCCGGATCCCCCTCCGGACCGGGGGCGGTTTCCATGTACGGCCGGCCGCGCCCCGGCGATACTGGGCCGGTGATCGCCCACACCGCCGACCTCGCCCCCGCCCGGCTGCACGAGATCCGCGCCCTGCTGGACGCGGCCTTCGACGGCGAGTTCGGCGACGAGGACTGGGAGCACGGCCTCGGCGGCCTGCACGTCCTGGTCGACGACGATGCCGGGCTCGCCGCGCACGGCTCGGTGATCATGCGGCGCGCCCGGCACCGGGACCGGTGGCTGCGCGTCGGATACGTGGAGAACGTCGGCGTACGGCCCGACGCCCGCCGCAAGGGGCTCGGCGGCCGCGTCATGGCCGAGCTGGAGGGGATCGTCGACCGCGCCTACGACCTCGGCGCCCTGTCCGCCAGCGACGAGGGGGCCCGGCTCTACGAGGCGCGCGGCTGGCAGTGCTGGGCAGGCCGCATCGGGGCGCTGGGCCCGGCGGGCGTCGTGCGCCTTCCCGAGGAGGAGGGGAGCACCTATGTCCGGCCGGCGCTCGCGGGTCCGCTCGACGCCGCGCACGAACTCCTCTTCGACTGGCGGGACGGCGACGTGCTCTGACCGCGCCCGCGGAAAGGGCCGGTTCACGGCCGGGTGACCCGCGCCGCCGTCTCAGATAGTAGGAAGTCCGAGTAATTGTGGAGACAGACGCTCCGTCCTCGCTTAGTTTTGTAGGAGCCGAACGTCTCGCTCGATCCAGCGAATGGCGGTCGTGAGCCGGGCCCCGTGCAGGCAACCCCTGCGGCACCGCTCCCCGCCCCATCCGGCGTCTCGTATCCCCCTGCCGCACTCCAGGATTCTCGAAGGAGTCGATTTCCCATGGCCGAGACGACCGTCCGCCGCCGAGTCCGCCACGTCTCCCGTACGAGTGACTCCGACCGCAAGAACGCCGCAGCCGCTCTCCAGCGCGCCCTCGACCGCCGCGACAACGGCGGCTCGACGGGACACTGAGCCAACCGCCGCACGGGACACCGAGCCGGGAGCCGCAACCGGCCGGGGTGCGGCGCGGACCCCGTGGCCGCTCGCCGGCTACCGGCCGCGCCGCACCTCGAAGTGGTCGATGCGCTCGCCGCTCGACGCGACGGCGGACACCTCCAGTCGTGGAGCGGTGCCCGCCACCGCCTCCACCGACAGGAACGAGAAGCCCCGGTACCGCACGCGTGACCACTCCACGGTCTCCGCTTTCGCGAGCCGTGACCTGGTCCAGCGGAAGGTGTCCACGGACTCCTCGTCGGCCACGTGCCCCTCGTAGCTCTCCCGGACGCCCGCGGGAAAGCCGTACAGGTCCTTGCCGCCACCGCCCGCCGTGACGTACACGATCCCGTCCCGCGTCGGATCCGTCGACGCGCCGACCGGCACCCGCCGGCCGACCCGGCCGTCCTTGATCGCGTCGGTCCGCTCGTAGACGTGGTTGTGCCCGTTGATCACCAGGTCCACCTCGTGCCTGGCGAACAGCGGCACCCAAGCGGCGCGCACACCGCCGTCCGAGGCGTGCGAGGACGTCGAGTAGGCGCAGTGGTGGAAGAAGACCACCACGAAGTCCACCTCCTCGCGCAGCCGGGCGAGCGTCCGGTCCAGCCATCGCGTCTGCCGGCCGTCCGTGTGGCCGAGGTTGGCGGGGATCTCGTACGACACGTCGTTCGCGTCCAGCGCGACGACGCCGACGTTGCCGTAGACGAAGCTGTACGCACCCGGTGTCCGGCGCGGGTCGAAGCCGTTGTCGGGCAGTGAGAAGCGGGCGAGCTGGCCGCCGTAGCCGTCGGGGGAGTACCAGGCCTCCATGTCGTGGTTCCCGGTGGTCACCATCCACGGCACCGAGCCGGCCACCGGCTCGCTCTGCCGCATGAACAGGTCCCAGTGCGTCGGGTCGTAGGAGTCCGAATCCTTGCCCCGGCCGGTGGGGTTGGCGTAGCAGATGTCCCCGGCGTGCAGGTGGAAGGCGGGCTTCCGGCGCAGCAGCAGCTTGTCGTTGAGGGCCGCCGCCTCGCCCACGCCCTGGTCGCCGAAGGCGGTGAAGACGAACGAGTCCGGGCTCGCCGGCGCCGTGCGGAACGAGCCGATCGCGGACCGGTGGCGCGGCGAGGCCGGGTCGAAGCCTTCGTGGCCGACGCCGTAGTAGTAGGTCGTGCCGGGCAGCAGTCCGTCGAGCGCCGCGTGCAGGTAGTACTGCTCGACGGCCGCGCGCACCCCCGGCAGCTCCGGGGTGTGCAGGTCGCGGGTCTCGGCGTCGGTCCGGTGGCCCAGGTCGTCGGGGCGGACCCCGACGCGGACGTACGGCCGGCGCACCGCGGCCGGCACCTGCCAGGAGATCCGCATCTGCGTCCTCGGGTCGGCGCCGAAGGCCAGATGGCGGCCGAACGGGACGACGGCCGAGCCGGGGCCCGCCGCCGACGTGGCCGCGGCCGGACCCGCCGAGCCCGTGCCGGGTCCCGAGCAGCCGGTCAGCAGCCCGCCCGCCACGGCGCCCGCCGTCACCAGCGTGCGGCGCCGGACGACCTTGGTGCGCAGGTAGTCGTACTGTTCCGCCATGCTCATCCGGTCGGCGAGCCGCGGCGGAACGCCGACGTCGGGGGTCTCCATGCGGGTGAACTTCCCAGCACACCCCAACACCCGCCGTACGCAGGGGTGAACGGCAGACGACGGGACGACGCCGACCCCCGACCGCCTGTCCGTATCGCGGACATGCTGTGTCATCCCATGGGACGAGGAGTACGGTACGCGTATGTCTCGCAGCATCAATCTCGCAGTGATCCCCGGTGACGGCATCGGCCAGGAGGTCGTGGCCGAAGGCCTGAAGGTCCTCTCCGCCGTCCTTCCGCAGGATGTGAAGCTGGAGACCAAGGACTACGACTTCGGCGCCCGGCGCTACCACGCCACCGGTGAGACCCTCACCGACGCCGACCTCGACGCGCTGAAGCAGCACGACGCCATCCTGCTCGGCGCGATCGGTGACCCGTCCGTGCCGTCCGGGGTCCTGGAGCGCGGCTTCCTGCTCAAGCTCCGCTTCGCCTTCGACCACCACGTCAACCTGCGCCCCAGCAAGCTGCTCCCCGGCGTCGCCACCCCGCTCGCCGGCCAGCCGGAGATCGACTTCGTGGTCGTCCGCGAGGGCACCGAGGGCCCGTACACCGGCAACGGCGGCAGCATCCGCCGGGGGACCGAGCACGAGGTCGCCACCGAGGTCTCCGTCAACACGGCCTTCGGCGTCGAGCGTGTGGTGCGCGACGCCTTCGCCCGCGCCCAGGCCCGCCCCCGCAAGAAGCTCACGCTGGTCCACAAGAACAACGTGCTGACCTTCGCGGGCCACCTGTGGACGAACGTCTTCAACCGCGTGGCCGAGGAGTACCCCGAGGTCACCACCGAGTACATCCACGTCGACGCGGCGACCATCTACCTGGTCACGCAGCCGGAGCGGTTCGACGTAATCGTCACGGACAACCTCTTCGGTGACATCATCACCGACCTCGCCGCGGCCGTCTCCGGCGGAATCGGCGTGGCCGCCTCCGGCAACATCAACCCCGGCGGCGCGTTCCCGTCCATGTTCGAGCCCGTGCACGGCTCGGCCCCGGACATCGCCGGCCAGGGCAAGGCCGACCCCACCGCCACCGTCCTGTCCGTCGCCCTGCTGCTGCGCCATCTCGGCCACGCGGCCGAGGCCGCCCGGATCGAGGACGCGGTCGCGGCCGACCTCGCGGAGCGCGTGGGCAAGCCCGCCCGCAGCACCGCCGAGATCGGTGACGCGCTCTCCGTACGCGTAGCCGGCTGAGGCCCCGCGCCACTCGGAATCCGACGCAGATATCCCGAGGCCGCCGGGCCGCCAACCGCACCCGGCGGCTTTTCACTGCCCGCGCAGGGTGTCACCATCAACCCCTGGGCCGTATTCACGCCGTTTCGTCCCCGGCCACTCGCGGGCGATAATCGAACGCGGAGCCGCGGAATGAGGGAATGCTCGGACGTCCTAGCACTGGCCACTGGCAGTACTGGCGTGAGCGCGGCCCGTCGATGCAACCGGTGCTGCATCCTCTGGGGGGCGACCCCCGGACCCCCGGCCGAAGGCGGGGGGAGCTGCCCAGACGTTCGCCAGGAAGTGAAGGACATCTACTGATGACGACGCCCACGATCGAGCTCAAGCCCTCCGCCAGCCCGCTCTCCGACGCGGAACGGGAGGCGATCCTCGCCAGTCCCGGCTTCGGCCGCCACTTCACCGACCACATGGTGACGATCAAGTGGACCGAGGGCCGCGGCTGGCACGAGGGACAGCTCGTCCCGTACGCGCCGATCTCCCTCGACCCGGCCACCAACGTGCTGCACTACGCGCAGGAGATCTTCGAGGGGCTCAAGGCCTACCGCCGCCCCGACGGGTCGGTCGCCACCTTCCGCCCGGACCAGAACGCCCTGCGCTTCCAGCGCTCCGCCCGCCGGCTGGCGATGCCCGAGCTGCCGGTCGAGACCTTCGTCGAGGCCTGTGACGCCCTGGTCCGGCAGGACAAGGCGTGGGTCCCGGCGCACGGTGGCGAGGAGTCCCTGTACCTGCGCCCGTTCATGATCGCCACCGAGGTCGGACTCGGTGTGAAGCCGGCCAACGAGTACCTGTTCCTGGTCATCGCCTCCCCGGCCGGCGCCTACTTCCCGGGCGGCGTCAAGCCGGTCTCCATCTGGGTCTCCGAGGACCGCGTGCGGGCCGTCCCCGGCGGCATGGGCGACGCGAAGACCGGCGGCAACTACGCCGCGTCGCTGCTCGCCCAGGCCGAGGCCGCCGCCAAGGGCTGCGACCAGGTCTGCTACCTCGACGCCGTCGAGCACAAGTGGGTCGAGGAACTCGGCGGCATGAACCTGTACTTCGTGTACGGCGACAAGATCGTCACCCCCACGCTCACCGGCTCGATCCTCGAGGGCGTCACCCGCGACAGCCTGCTCACCGTCGCCCGCGACCTCGGCTACGAGGCCGAGGAGGGCCGCGTCTCCCTGGACCAGTGGCGGCGCGACGCCGAGAACGGCACGCTCACCGAGGTGTTCGCCTGCGGCACGGCCGCCGTCATCACCCCCGTCGGCACGGTCAAGCTGGACGGCACGCAGTGGCAGCACTCCGGCGGCGAGCCGGGCGAGGTCACCCTCCGGCTCCGCCGGGCCCTGCTGGACATCCAGCGCGGCACCGCGGACGACAAGCACGGCTGGATGCACCAGCTCGGCTAGGGCACGGCCAGGGCCTGTCGTCAGATTGCTCTCGTTGCCCGAAGGGCGTCGCGGGGCAGGCGGGAATTTGACGCCAGGCCATAGGGCGCTCCCGGCCGCCCGGTAACCCCGGCGCGAACCCCGGCGCGCGCGAGGCCGCCGCTCTCCGGTCCCACGGGCCGCCCCGGACTCCCCGTCCGGTGCGGCCCGTTCGTGTGCGGGCGGCAGGGCGCGCCCGGCGGGCCGGCACGGCGCGCTTCTGCTCGCGGATGGCGTCCACTCCGCGCTGTTCTCCCGGTGGGGCTCGTCTTCTCCGGCGCTCGCCGGATCCCGCGGCCGATTTTTGAGTGCCACTCAACGCGGCCTCGTCCCTGCTGCTTCTCCTAATCCTGGGCTTGCTGAATCCTCATTTTAGAGTGATGCTCTAAAGCGAGGAAGGCAAGGAGGTGTCTGCGCCGTGAGACTGACCCCCACGGAACGCGACCGGCTGCTGTTGTTCTCGGCCGCCGAACTGGCCCGGTCCCGCAGGGCCCGCGGACTCAGGCTCAACGTCCCGGAGGCGACCGCGCTGATCGCGGACACCGTCTGCGAGGCCGCCCGCGACGGCGCCCGGCTCGCCGAGGCGATCGACCGGGCGCGCTCGGTGCTCGGTCCCGACGACGTGCTGCCCGGCGTGGCGGACATCGTCACCGAGGTGCACGTGGAGGCGGTCTTCGACGACGGCTCCCGGCTCGCGGTCGTCGCCGACCCGATCGGCGGACCGGGACTCGGCGCGCGGGGACCGGGCGCGCTGCTGCCGGGACCGGCGCATGCCGAGCCCGAGCCGGAGATCCGGCTGACCGTGACCAACACCGCGACCGTGCCGGTCTCGGTGACCTCGCACTTCCACTTCTTCGAGGCCAACCCGCGACTCGACTTCGACCGTCCCGCGGCCTACGGGATGCGCCTGGCCGTGCCCGCCGGCTCGTCGGTGCGCTTCGGGCCGGGGGAGAGCGTCGAGGTCGGTCTCCTGCCGATCGGGGGTGACCGGATCGCGATCGGCTTCGCGGGACTGGTCGACGGCGCGCTGGACGCGCCGGGCGCGCGGGAAGAGGCCCTGCGCAGGGCCGCCGCCTGCGGATACCTGGGAGTCGAGCGGTGAATCCGTACGAGTACGCCGCCACCCACGGCCCCCGGGCCGGCGACCGGATCCGGCTCGGCGACTCGGGTCTGGTGATCCGCGTCGAGTCGGACGCGCAGTCCTACGGCGACGAGTTCCTCGCCGGGTTCGGCAAGACCGCCCGCGACGGGCTGCACCTCAAGGCCGCCGCCGTCCGCGAGACCTGCGACGTCGTCATCAGCAACGTCGTCGTGATCGACGCCGCGCAGGGCATCCGGAAGGTCTCCATCGGCATCCGCGAAGGGCGGATCCACGCCATCGGGCGGGCCGGGAACCCCGACACCCTCGACGGTGTCGACGTCGTCGTCGGCACGGGCACCTCCATCGTGTCCGGCGAAGGGCTGATCGCCACGGCCGGTGCCGTCGACACCCATGTGCACCTGCTGTCGCCGCGCATCATGGAGGCCTCGCTGGCGTCCGGCGTGACCACCGTGATCGGCCAGGAGTTCGGGCCGGTGTGGGGCGTCGGGGTCAACTCGCCGTGGGCGCTGCGGCACGCGTTCAACGCCTTCGACGCCTGGCCGGTCAACATCGGCTTCCTCGGCCGCGGCTCGTCGTCCCACGGTGCCCCGCTCGTCGAGGCCCTCGCCGAGGGCGGCGCCTCCGGCTTCAAGGTGCACGAGGACATGGGCGCCCACACCCGTGCCCTGGACACCGCGCTGCGGGTCGCCGAGGAGCACGACGTCCAGGTCGCCCTGCACAGCGACGGCCTGAACGAATGCCTGTCGGTCGAGGACACCCTGCGGGTGCTGGAGGGCCGCACCATCCACGCCTTCCACATCGAGGGCTGCGGCGGCGGACACGTCCCCAACGTGCTGAAGATGGCCGGGGTGCCCCATGTCATCGGCTCCTCCACCAACCCCACGCTGCCCTTCGGGCGGGACGCGGTCGCCGAGCACTACGGCATGATCGTCTCCGTCCACGATCTGAAGACCGACCTGCCGGGCGACGCCGCCATGGCCCGCGACCGGATCCGGGCCGGCACCATGGGCGCCGAGGACGTGCTGCACGACCTGGGCGCCATCGGCATCACCTCGTCGGACGCGCAGGGCATGGGACGGGCCGGCGAGACCGTCCGCCGTACGTTCGCGATGGCCGGGAAGATGAAGGCCGAGTTCGGCGCCCCGGCGGACCACGACAACGAGCGGGTCCTGCGCTACATCGCCAAACTGACCGTCAACCCGGCCATCGCGCACGGACTGTCCCACGAGGTCGGGTCGATCGAGACCGGCAAGCTCGCCGACATCGTGCTGTGGCGGCCGGAGTACTTCGGCGCCAAGCCGCAGCTGGTGCTCAAGGCCGGCTTCCCGGCCTACGGCGTGGTCGGCGACCCCAACGCGGCCACCGACACCTGCGAACCGCTGGTCCTCGGCCCCCAGTTCGGCGCGCACGGCGCCACCCCCGCCGACCTCTCGGTGGCCTTCGTCGCGCGGGCGGCCCTGGACCAGGGCAACGACCGGATGCCGACCCGCCGCCGCAGGGTCGCCGTACGCGGCACACGCGGCATCGGACCGGCCGACCTGCGGCTCAACTCCCGTACCGGAGCCGTCGACGTCGACCCGCGCACCGGTCTGGTCACCCTCGACGGCGAGCCCCTGCGCTCGGCGCCGGCCGAGTCCGTCTCCCTCAACCGCCTGTACTTCCTGTGAGGACCCGCCACATGACCGCACCGGCCGCCGACGGCTTCCGCATGCCCGCCGAGTGGAGCCCGCACGAGCGCACCTGGATGGCCTGGCCCGGCCCGAACCCGACCTTCGACGACCCCGGGGAACTGGCCGCCGCCCGGACCGCCTGGGCGTCGGTCGCCCGCGCGGTGCGCCGCTTCGAACCGGTGACGATGGTGTGCGGTCCCGGACAGTCGGCGCAGGCCAGGAGCCTGTTGGGCGACGGGATCGAGACGGTCGAGCGGGAACTGGACGACGCCTGGATGCGCGACATCGGCCCCACGTTCCTGACGAACGGGCGGGAACTGGCCGCCGTCGACTGGACGTTCAACGGCTGGGGTGCCCAGCCGTGGGCCCGCTGGGAGCACGACGCCCGGATCGCCGCGCAGGTGGCCGGCCTCGCGGGGGCGCGGACGTACACCTCGGAGCTGGTCAACGAGGGCGGTGGGATCCATGTCGACGGCGAGGGCACGGTGCTGCTCACGGAGACCGTGCAGCTCGGTCCGGAGCGCAATCCGCACTGGTCGCGGGCGGAGGTCGAGGCGGAGATCCACGCCCGGCTCGGCACCCGCAGGGCGATCTGGCTGCCCCGCGGCCTCACCGGCGACTACCCTCCCTCGCCGGCCGAGCGGCGAGCGGGCGCCGCCGACCGCTTCGGCACCCTCGGCCACGTCGACATCGTCGCCGCCTTCGCCCGCCCCGGCGTCGTGGTCGCCCACCACCAGCCGGACCCGGCCCACCCCGACCACGAGGTGACGAAGGAGGTCATCGGCCTGCTGAGGTCGCAGACGGACGCGCGCGGGCGCCGGCTGGAGGTCGTGGAGGTCCCCGCGCCGACGGTCCTGGAGGCCGACGGCCACTGGGCGGACTACTCCTACATCAACCACTACGTCTGCAACGGCGGCGTCGTCCTGTGCGGCTTCGACGATCCGCGCGACGAGATCGCCGCCGGGATCTTCCGCCGGCTCTTCCCGAAGCGGACGGTGACGTTGGTGGACGCGCGGACGATCTTCGCGGGCGGCGGCGGCATCCACTGCGTCACCCAGCAGCAGCCGAAGACCGCGGTCGGGTAGAACGTACGGGTGAACGTACTGCCGCCGCGCCCGCCCCGCGGACACCGCACCGCCCCGTCGCGCCGGTCGCCCGGGCCGTCGCGCCGGCCGGGGTACGCCCGGCCGCGCGGCATCCCGGTGGCCGGCCCGGCGGGCGGCGGCGGACGGGTGGCCGCCGAATGAGCACGCCCCGCCGGACCCCGGCCCCGCCGCGGGAGCAGGTCCTCGCCGCCGCCATGGAGATGATCGCCGAGCGCGGTCTGGAGAAGCTGACCATGGCGGCGCTCGGCCGCGAGGTCGGTATGAGCAGCGGACACCTCCTGTACTACTTCCGCACCAAGGACGAACTGCTGCTGCGGACCCTGGAGTGGAGCGAGGGCCGCCTCGGGGCCGAGCGCGGCCGGCTGCTCAGCCGCTCGGGCACGGCCCGCGAACGCCTCGACGCCTATGTCGGGCTGTATGTGCCCGACGGCCACCGCGACCCGCACTGGACCCTCTGGCTCGAGGTGTGGAACCGGTCGCAGAACGCCGACGACGACGCCCGCGCCCGGCAGTCCGCCATCGAGGGCGCCTGGCACCGCGACCTGGTGGCACTGCTCGCGGAGGGCGTCTCACGGGGGGAGTTCCGGGCGGTCGACCCGGACCGTTTCGCCGCCCGGCTGCGGGCGCTGCTCGACGGCCTCTCCATCCATGTGGCGATCGGGCTGCGGGGGACGGACCGGGCGCAGGTTCTCGGCCATGTGCGGGAGTTCCTTCAGGACAGCCTTCTCGCGGACACCTGAGTGCGCGCCCGGGTTGTACTCAATTCGGGGGATTGACCCGCTCCTCGGTGATGCGCTTGCCTCGAGAGAGCCCTCGGCGCGGGGCCGGGGGAGAAGCGTCAACGGGGAAAGCAGGGGGAAAAGTGCTCAGAACCATGCGCGGGGCGTCGATCGCGGCGCTCGCGGGGGCGATGGTCGCTCTGTCTGCGGTGTCTGCGGTGTCTGCGGCCCCGGCGCCGCGGACCGAGCGGGTCACGCTGACGGCGACGGGGGAGCAGGGCGACGGCGAGTCCTACGGACCGGAGTTCAGCTCCGACGGCCGCTCAGCGGTTTTCACGTCCTACGCGTCCAACCTGGTGCCCGGCGACACCAACGGGTACGCGGACGTTTTCGTGCGCGACCTGCGTGACGGCACGGTGGAGCGGGTCAGCGTCGGCTCGGACGGCACCCAGGCCGACATGCCGTCCTCCGCCCAGGCCATCAGCGCGGACGGGCGGTACGTCGTGTTCCGCTCCAACGCGCGGAATCTCGTCCACTGGGACGAGCCGCCGGCGAACGACGCCGCCGACGACATCTATCTGCACGACCGGCGCACCGGCGACACGGAGCGGATCAGCGTCGGCTTCGACGGGGGTTCGGCCTTCGCGGCCGGCGCCACCATGTCGGCCGACGGCCGGTACATCGCCTTCAACGCCAAGGCCGACCGGATGGAGAGCGGAGCACGCGACCTGTTCGGCGTCGTGTACGTGCACGACCGCCGCACCGGCAGCACGGAGCGGGTCAGCAACCGGGACCGCCCGGACAACCCGGCGCTGCTCCAGGACCTGAGCGCCGACGGCCGTTATGTGGCCTACACGCAGCTGGTGCCGCGCAGCGGCAACGGCGTCACCTGGGTGCACGACCGCCGCACCGGCACCGAGGAGCGGGTCACCGTCACACCGGACGGCACACCGACCCCGTACTACGCGATGCCCGCCTCGCTCTCCGCGGACGGCCGGACCATCGCCTTCCACTACACGGCCGACGACCTCGTCCCGGGCGACGCCCCCGCGGACGCCTCCGACCTCTACGTCCGTGACCTGCGCACGGACGTCACCCGGCGCGTCGATCCCGGTCCCGACGGTGAGAGCCGCCCGGGTCAGCCGCTGCTCAGCCGCGACGGGCGGTACCTGGTCTACACGGCGGACCCGCGGCTCGCCGACGGGCGGACCGGCCCGGCCAACGTCTACCTGCGCGATCTGCTCACCGGCGGCACCACCCTGGTCAGTGCATCCGTCACCGGCGGGCCCGTCACGGACACCTCCGTGTCGGCCTCCTCGGTGAGCGCGGACGCCCGCCGGATCGGCCTCGCCTCCGCCTCCGCCCAGCTCGTCCCCGACGACACCAACGGTCTCTACGACGGCTTCGTCCGCCGTGTGCGGTGAGTGAACCGGGGCTCGCATACTGAGACGCCGGTGAGCACGGGGGCGGTCTGTGCCAAACTGCCCTCGTGCTCTCGTTCGCCACGATTATTGGCAGCAGGCGCGCCGGTCCGCAGTGACCGCCACGTACGACCAGGTACGGGCGGCCACCGTCGTCCTCGACCCGCGCGCAGACCTCTCGCACCCGCGAGAGGTTTTTCGCATTTCAGGCCCACCTTCAGCCGAAGGCTCAGCGCGAGGGATCATTGGGGGACGGTGGAGCCGGTCATTCCGGTACAGACCGAGATCCATACATCAGGAGCCTTCAGACCATGACGGAAACCAGCGAACTCGACGACTCGTTCCACGTCTTCGACACCACCCTGCGCGACGGCGCCCAGCGGGAGGGCATCAACCTCACCGTCGCGGACAAGCTGGCCATCGCACGGCATCTGGACGACTTCGGCGTGGGCTTCATCGAGGGCGGCTGGCCGGGCGCCAACCCGCGCGACACCGAGTTCTTCGCCCGCGCCCGGCAGGAGATCGACCTTCGGCACGCCCAGCTCGTCGCCTTCGGTGCCACCCGCCGCGCCGGTGGCAGCGCCGCCGAGGACCCGCAGGTCAAGGCGCTGGTGGACTCGGGCGCCCCGGTGATCACGCTGGTCGCCAAGGCGCACGACCGACATGTGGAACTGGCCCTGCGGACCACGCTCGACGAGAACCTGGCGATGGTCCGCGACACGGTCTCCTTCCTGAAAGGACAGGGCCGCCGCGTCTTCGTCGACTGCGAGCACTTCTTCGACGGCTACCGGGCGAACCCCGAGTACGCCAAGGCCGTCGTCCGCGCCGCCTCGGAGGCCGGTGCCGACGTCGTGGTCCTGTGCGACACCAACGGCGGCATGCTCCCGGCGCAGGTGCAGGCGGTCGTCGCCACCGTGCTGGCGGACACCGGCGCCCGGCTCGGCATCCACGCCCAGGACGACACCGGCTGCGCCGTCGCCAACACCCTCGCCGCCGTGGACGCCGGCGCCACCCACGTCCAGTGCACGGCCAACGGCTACGGCGAGCGCGTCGGCAACGCCAACCTCTTCCCCGTGGTCGCCGCCCTGGAGCTGAAGTACGGCAAGAAGGTCCTGCCCGACGGACGGCTGCGTGACATGACCCGTATCTCGCACGCCATCGCCGAGGTCGTCAACCTCACCCCGTCCACCCACCAGCCCTACGTCGGGGTGTCCGCCTTCGCGCACAAGGCGGGGCTGCACGCCTCCGCCATCAAGGTCGACCCGGACCTCTACCAGCACATCGACCCCGAGCAGGTCGGCAACACCATGCGCATGCTGGTCTCCGACATGGCGGGCCGCGCCTCCGTCGAGCTCAAGGGCAAGGAGCTGGGCGTCGACCTCGGCGGCGACCGGGAACTGGTCGGCCGGGTCGTGGACCGGGTCAAGGAGCTCGAACTCAAGGGCTACACGTACGAGGCCGCCGACGCCTCCTTCGAGCTGCTGCTGCGCGCCGAGGCCGAGGGCAGGCCGCTGAAGTACTTCGAGGTGGAGTCCTGGCGGGCGATCGTCGAGGACCGGCCCGACGGCAGCCACGCCAACGAGGCCACGGTGAAGCTGTGGGCCAAGAGCGAGCGCATCGTCGCGACCGCCGAGGGCAACGGCCCGGTCAACGCCCTGGACCGCGCCCTGCGCGTCGCGCTGGAGAAGATCTACCCCCAGCTGGCCAAGCTGGAGCTGGTGGACTACAAGGTGCGCATCCTGGAGGGCAAGCACGGCACCCAGTCCACCACCCGGGTGCTCATCGCCACCTCCGACGGGGCGGGCGAGTGGTCCACGGTGGGCGTCGCGGAGAACGTCATCGCCGCGTCGTGGCAGGCCCTGGAGGACGCGTACACCTACGGCCTGCTGCGGGCCGGCGTGGAGCCCGCCGCATAGGACGCCGCCGCACAGGACGGCGTTGCGCGGCGGCAAAGGAGAAGCCGTGCCGGCGCGTACCGGGCGGCCCGGCCCTGCCCGTGCGACATCGGTACCGGGACGAATTCCGTCCCGGTACCGATGTCCGTTTCTGTCCCCGTTCAGGTAGCTTCGAACATATGAAGGCCGCGCTGGTTCAAAGGCTCCTACGCCTGCTGATCGTGCCGGTTGCCGCCGTGGCGGCGCTGCTGTTGGCGGGTGTGCCGGGCGCGCACGCGGCCACCGATCTGTCCCGGGTCGCCGAGGCGCTGCGCGAGAGCCCCGTCTACGTGGACCCGGCCGCTTCCGGCCAGCTGTCGACGGCGGACGCCGAGGCGCTCGCCGACAAGATCCGCGACGCGGACAAACCCGTCTTCGTGGCCGTCCTCCCCGCCGACTTCCCGACGCAGAGCCTCTTCGAGAACCTGCGCACCGAGACCGGCGTCACCGGT
The DNA here is from genome assembly GCF_003261055.1 of Streptomyces cadmiisoli. Lineage (NCBI taxonomy): Bacteria > Bacillati > Actinomycetota > Actinomycetes > Kitasatosporales > Streptomycetaceae > Streptomyces > Streptomyces cadmiisoli. The sequence goes on along the minus strand of NZ_CP030073.1, from coordinate 3,013,521 downwards.
CTGTACGGCGTCCGCCTCGGCGACCGGTTCGACGCGCGCGCCGACAGCAGCGTGCTCGGCCGGGCGGCGGTGACCAACCTGGTCACCTCGGTGCAGTCCGCGGGCGACGCGAAGGCGCAGCTCAACGACTTCGTCGACAGCGCGCTGCGCAACGTGGGCGGCTCCGCGCCGAGCAGCTGGGGCGAGAGCGCCGGCGACGGTGTGTCGACGACCGCGCTGATCACCGCCGGCGCCGTCCTGGTGGCCGGCGGCGCGGGCGCGTACACGCTGGTGCGCCGCAACCGCAGCCGCCACGAGGCGGAGCAGCGGGCGGCACTGGAGAAGCTGCGGGTCGTCGTCGACGAGGACATCACGGCCTTCGGCGAGGAACTGGACCGGCTGGACTTCCACCCCTCCGAGCCCGGCGCGGACGACGCGATGCGCGCCGACTACGCACATGGGCTGGACGCCTACGAGAAGGCGAAGTCGTACATGGCCTCCGCGCAGCGGCCCGAGGACGTCCGCGCGGTCACCCAGACCCTGGAGGACGGCCGGTTCTCGCTCGCCCTGCTCGCGGCCCGCCGTGCGGGCCGCCCGCTGCCCGAGCGCCGTCCGCCCTGCTTCTTCGACCCGCGCCACGGCCCCTCGGTGGCCGACGCCACCTGGACGCCGCCCGGCGGGGCGACCCGCGAGGTGCCGGTGTGCGCGGCCGACCGGGCGCGGCTGTCCGACGGTCTGGACCCGGCGGTGCGCGAGGTGGAGACCGAGTCCGGCCGCCGTCCGTACTGGGACGCCGGTCCCGCCTACGGTCCGTGGGCCGGCGGCTACTTCGGCGGCGGCATCCTGCCAGGCCTGCTCATCGGCACCCTGCTCGGCAGCGCGATGGCGACCCCGACCTACGCCGCGGACTACGGCTCCGGCTACGGCGACTTCGGCGCCGGCGGATACCAGGGCGGTGACGTCTCAGGCGCGGACTTCAATACCGACGACTTCAGCGGCGGCTTCGGTGGCTTCGGCGGCGGCGACTTCGGCGGGGGCGGGGACTTCGGCGGCGGATTCTGAACGGCGTGACCGCGTGACCGCGTGACCGCGTGACGGCGTGACGGTGTGACCGCCTGACCGCCTGACCGCCTGACCGCCTGACCGTCTGAACGCGTGACGCCCGACGGCGTGACCGCGCGGCGGCCCGACCGCCTGGCAGCCCGAGGGGACGAGACGGGCCCGGTGCCGGACGGCACCGGGCCCGTGGCGCTGCGGGCGGGGTTCAGAGAGTGGCCGCCGCCGAGGCGATCGCGGAGGCGAAGGTCGAGACCTCGGTGTACACACCGGGTGCGTTGGGCCGGGCGCAGCCGATGCCCCAGCTGGTGATGCCGACCTGGACCCAGGCGCCCGCGGCGTCCCTGCGGAACATGGGGCCACCGGAGTCGCCCTGGCAGGTGTCGACGCCGCCGGCCGTGTAGCCGGCGCAGATCTCCTCGTTGGCGATGAGGCCGCTGTAGCCGCTGTAGGAGCGGCACGTGGCGTCGCTCACGAAGGGCACGTTCGCCTTGAGCAGGTAGCGCTGCTGGCCGCCGCCCTCGGACGCGGCGCCCCATCCGGCGACGGTGAAGGTGCCGGTGTTGTACTGCGTGGTGGTGGCGATCTTCAGGGTCGGCAGGTTGATCGGCTGGGCGAGCTTGATCAGGGCCCAGTCCTTGCCGTCGCCGTTGTAGCCGGGCGCCCGGAGGACCTTGGTGGAGCGGACCTGGACGCGACCGCTGGTGGACTGGAGGTCCACGACACCCGCGGTGGCGGTGATGCTGGTGTTGTTGCCGCTGGCGCCGACGCAGTGCGCGGCGGTCAGCACGATCTGCTGGGTGTAGAGCGCGCCGCCACAGCCCATCGACAGCCGGACCATGAACGGGAACTCGCCCTGCGCGGCACGGGTGCCGCCGACCACGGGCGCGGGGGCCGCCTGGGCGGAGGACACGGGCTGAAGGCTGACGACCGCGAGCGTGGCGGCACCGGCGACCGCACATCTCTTGAGGGCTTTGAGGAGAGTCTTCAACGTGACGCCTTCCGTGGGGGGTGGAATGACGCGCGCATGCCAATTCAGCTGCCAGGGATCGCCTACGTGCTGGCAAGGACACGTCAATTTCGGTAGCTGGATTATGGGAAGGCTGTGAGCTCACACACAAGGGGCGCAATCCAGCCAGAGGGAGACGCCGGGCCGGGGCGTGGCGCGACGAACACCCGCCCTCCGGTCGGGGGATTCCGGAGGGCGGGCGTGCTCAGTCGGCGAGAGGTGAGCGGACGCGGGGTGTCACGCGTTCCGGATCGCCGAGATGTCGAAGTTGAGCTTGATCTTGTCGGAGACCAGGACGCCACCGGTCTCCAGCGCGGCGTTCCAGGTCAGGCCCCAGTCGGAGCGCAGGATCTCGGCCTTGCCCTCGAAGCCGGCGCGGTCGTTGCCGTACGGGTCCTTGGCCACGCCGTTGAACTCCAGGTCGATGGTGATCGGCCGGGTGACGCCGAGGATCGAGAGGTCACCGGTGATGCGGTAGTCGTCGCCGCCGAGAGCCTCGGCCTTGGTGGAGCGGAAGGTCATCGTCGGGAACTCGTCGGTCTTGAAGAAGTCCGCGGTCTTGAGGTGGCCGTCACGGTCGGCGTTGCCCGTGGTGATGCTGTCCATCTTGACGTCGAGGGACGCGGTGGACCGCGACGGGTCGGAGCCGTCCAGGTGCAGCGAACCGCTGAAGTCGACGAAGCTGCCCTTGACGTTGGTGACCATCGCGTGGCGGGCCACGAAACCGAGCGTCGAGTGCGTCGGGTCGATGGTGTAGTCGCCGGTCAGCGCGGCGAGCTCCGGGTTGACGGCTGCCGTGGCGGTGGTGGCGGACTTCCGGTTGCCGAAGATTCCCATGACTGCTCCTTGGGGACGGGGCTGTTGAATGTTCAACCACCCTAACAGGGGTGACCGCGGTCCTATTCCGCCCGCCGCGGATGTTTTTCCGGCCGGCTCGCGATTGGCCCGGCGGCCGCAGTGGAACACGGTCGCCGTGACCTCGGTCGCGGTCCTGGTCGAGCTGATGCGCGGCAGCACGTCGGGCGGCCACGTCAAATGCTGGGAGCGCTTCGCGGAGAGCGCCGCCGGGCCGGGCGGGCGCGTGCCGCACGGACCGGACGTCGATCTGACCGTCTACTTCCTCGGCGAGCGGGAGCGGGTCGAGGAGCTGTCCGCGCACGTCCGGTTCGTGATGCTCCGGCCGGTGCTCGCCAGCTCCGCCCTGACGTCGGCCGACGGCGCGGAGGACGTCACCGACCTCGCGCCGCACCACCGGCGACTGGCCGCGCTGCTGCCCCGGCACGACGTCTGGCACCTGACGCACAGCTTCGCGTACGCGGCCACCGCGGTACGGCGGGCCCGTGCCCGGCCGCGCGGCGGACCGGCGCCCCGGCTCGTCGCCTCGGTGCACACGGACGTCCCCCTGCTGGCCTCCGTCTACAGCCGCTATCTGGCCGACCGGTGGCTGCACGGCTCCCGTCCCGGGGCGGGCGACTTCCTGGCGGCCCGGGCGGAGCGGCTGCTGCGCAGGAGGCGCGACCGGCTGCTCGGCCACTGCGAACGGGTGCTGGCTCCCACCCCGGACGGACGCGCGGAACTCGCCCGCACGCTGGGCGCCGACCGGGTCGCCCCGCTGCGCCGCGGCATCGACCACCGGCGCTTTCGTCCCGACCCCGCGGCCAGGTCCCGGCTCGCCCGCGAGCACGGGGTACCGGCCGACCGCCCGCTGGTGCTGTTCGCCGGCCGGCTGGACGCCACCAAGGGCGTGCCGCTGCTCGCCGAGAGCGTCCGCACGGTGCTCGGGCGCGGCCGAGCCGCGCACCTCGTCGTGGCCGGCCGCGGCGCGGAGGCGGACGCCCTGCGGCGCGCCCTCGGCCCCGACGTCACCCTGCTCGGCAACCTCCCGCAGGAGCGGCTCGCCCGGGTCTACGCCGGCTGCGACGTCTTCGCCTTCCCGTCCCGCACGGAGACCTCCGGCAATGTCGTCGCCGAGGCGATGGCCTGTGGTCTGGCGGTGCTGCTGCCCGAGGGCGCGCACACCACCGAGTGGCTGACCGAGCCCGGCCGGGACGGCGTCGTCGTACGGCACGACGACCCGACGGAGTGGGCGGACGCCCTCTGCGCGCTGGTCGACCGGCCGGGGCTGCTGGCGGCGGTACGGCACCGGGCGGCCGTCACGGCACGCACCGCGCACCCCTCCTGGGACCGCGTCCTGGTGGAGGACCTGCTCCCGGTGTGGACGGCCGGCGCCGCGCCCCGCGGCGGCCGCGCGCCCCGCGGCACCGCGGCCGGCGCGGCGTGAACCGCCGGCTCACCTCGGACCGGACCCGCGACCGTGCAGCGCCGCGATCACGGGCGACGTGTCCAGGCTCACGATCCCGGCCGCCACCAGTGCCAGGCCCGCCACCGCCACCGCGCCGGCCGGCGGGCCGGTGTGGATCAGCTCACCGAAGACCGAGGTGCCCAGCACCACGGCGACCACCGGCTCCGTCGCGTCCATCACCGTCACGCTCGCGGCCAGCGGACCCTGCTGGAAGGCGCTCTGGATGAGCAGCAGACCGCCGACGCTCGCCACCACGAGGGCGTACGTCTGCCAGGCGGTGAAGGCGGCACCCGGTCCGTGCCGGAGCCGCTCCACGGTGGCCGCCAGCAGCGCCGACTGGGTGCCCATGACCACCCCGGCCGCCAGCGCCGTCGCCGACGCCCGCCCGGGCCCGGACAGGAACCGGGCGGCCGACAGCGCGACGGCGACCAGCGCGGCGGTCGCGCCCAGGACCAGCAGCCACGACAGCGCCGACGCCGACTCCGGGCGCCCGCCGTGCGGCCGGGCGGACACCAGCGCGAGGGCCAGCCCGCCGGCCACGGCGAGCGTGCCGAGCCACTCCCGGCGGCCCAGCCGCATCCGGTGCACCCGGGCCGACAGCGGCACGGCGAAGACCAACTCGGCCACGATCAGCGGCTGGACGAGACTCAGCGGCCCGAACGCCAGGGCCAGCGACTGGAATCCGTACGCCACCACCGCCACCCCGATCCCGCACAGCCACAGCGGATCCCGGACCAACCGGCCCAACAGCCGCGGCGACAGGGCCTCCTCGTCCGGCCGCGCGGCGGCCGCCCACTGCTGGAGGACCCCCGCGACGGCGAAGCAGACGGCGGCGGCGAGCGAGGCGAGGACGGCGATCGCCACGACGCCCCTTCCCGGCCCGCCTACTCGGTGACCCGCGGGTCCGGCGCGCCCGGCGCCGCACCCCGCGTGTGGACGTACAGCAGGCGCCGGTCGGCGACGTCGAGGCGCTGCGGCAGGGGCAGTTCGTAGCGGACGGGCATGCGGTGGTCGGCGATCTGGCGGCGCGGGTTGTAGACCCGGTTGAACTTCCACAGCATGCGGGCGAAGTTCGTCTGCCCGTGCAGCAGGTTGCGGCCCAGCACCCGCGCCGCGCCGTACGCCGTGCGCAGCCCCAGATGCTTGCGGTTGATCACGGCCTGGGTGCGCACCAGCTCCTCGTAGAACCGCTCCAGCGGCAGGGCGGTCGGCACCACGGCGTGCTGGATGTCGAAGAGGCGGTAGTCGCGGGTGGTGAGCCGGCGGGACTCGGTGTGCCAGATCTCCGTACCGGGATACGGCGTCATCACGGTGAAGTGCACGATCTCCGGCACCGCGAGCGCGAACTCCCGCACCGCCCGGAAGTGTTCCTCGTCCCACGCCGGATCGACGATCAGGTTGACGGCCACCTGGATGCCCAGCCGCCGCGCCGTCTCCAGGGCGCGCAGGTTCTCGTCGGGGCTGACCCGCTTGCGGAACAGCTCCAGGCCCTCGGCGTCGATGGCCTCCATGCCGAGGAACATGTAGCGCAGCCCCAGCCGGGCCCAGCGCTCGAACACCTCGGGGTGGCGCAGCAGGACGTCGCTGCGGGTCTCCAGGTAGTAGCGCTTGCGGATGCGGCGGCGCTCCACCTCCGCGGCGATGGCGTCCCCGTGCTCGGGCCGGATGAACGCGACGTCGTCGACGATGAACACGTTGGGCTCACGGACGGACGCCAGCTCGGCCGCGGCCGCCTCGGGGGAGGCCTTGCGGTAGCTGCGGCCGTAGAACGTCCACGCCGAGCAGAACGAGCAGTCCCACGGGCAGCCGCGGGTGAACTCGATGGAGGCGCAGGGGTCCAGCTCCCCGATGAAGTACCGCCGGCGGTTGCGCATCAGGTCCCGAGCCGGGGCGGGGGAGTCGATGCCGTGCAGCATCAGCGGCGCCGGACCGCGCCCGTCGGCGGTGACGACGCCGGGCACCTGCGACAGCCCGCCGTCCCGGACGGCAGCCAGCAGCGGCGCCACCGCCGGTTCGCCCTCGCCGCGCACCACCGCGTCCACCGCCCCCTCGGCCTGCTCCAGCACCTCCTCCGCGACGAAGGAGACGCTGTGCCCGCCCAGGAAGACGAAACAGCCCGGGACGGCCCGCTTCACCCCGGCGGCCAGCTCGATGGCCTCCGGGATGTTCGCCAGGTAGTTCAGCGAGATGCCGAGCGCCTCCGGACGGAAGGACCGGACCTCCTGGTGCAGCCGCCGCCGGCCGAGCACCTGGAGGTCCACCACCCGCACCTCGTGCCCGGCGTCCCGGGCGGCGCCCGCCACACGTTCCAGGCCCAGCGGTTCCAGCCGCAGGAAGATCTCGGAGTACATCAGGGCGCTGGGGTGGACGAGCAGCAAGCGCATCAGTGACCTCGCCACGTAGCCGGAACCGAACGGGACGGGAACGGGGAGTCCGCCGGTGTCCCCCTTCGTGTCCGTCGTGTCCGTCGTATCCCGGCCCGCCCGCGTCCCGCACCGCCCGTGCCGCCGACCGGGTGTACCGGGCGGCCCTCAGGAGTGGCCCACGACCGGCGCCGGGGACCGCTCAAGCAGTGCCGAGCGGTGTTCCGGACCACACGTCCGCCCACCGGATCGGCAGCCGACCGGACCCCCAGCGCGCAGGGAGACCGCCCAGTGACCCGTACCGGCTCCGTCCACAGTGCCCGGACAGCCGCCGCCCGCACGCTGTTCGCCGCGCGCGGGCCCGTGCCGCCGCACCGCACGGACCGCCCCGTCGCCCTTGTCACCGGCGCCTCCTCGGGCATCGGGGCCGCCACCGCACGGCGCTTCGCCACCGGCGGATGGCAGCTCGTGGTCAGCGGGCAGGACCGGCGGCGGCTGGCGGACACGGCCGCCGGGACGTCGGCCGTGATGCTGCCGGCCGACCTCGCCGCACCCGGGGGACCGGGCCGGCTGGCGCGGTCCGCGCTGCGCGCCACCGGTCGGATCGACGTGCTGGTCGCCGGGGCGGGCATCGGCTGGGCCGGCCCGTTCGTGACCATGCCGCCCGCCGACATCGACCGGGTGCTGACCGTGGACCTCAACGCCACGCTGCACCTGGTGCGCGAGGTGCTGCCCGCCATGGTGACCGCAGGCCGCGGCCGAATCGTGCTCGTCGGCTCGGTCGCGGGCTGCGTGGGAGTGCGGGAGGAGGCGGTGTACTCCGCCGCCAAGGCCGGTGTCGCCGCCTTCGCCGAGGCCCTGCGGCAGGAGCTGCGCGGTACCGGGGTGGGGGTGACGCTCGTCGTGCCGGGCCCGGTGGACACCGCCTTCTTCGCCCGCCGAGGCACCCCCTACCGACGCTCCCGGCCGCGCCTCACCACGCCCGACCGGGTCGCCGCCGAGGTCTGGCACGCGGTACGGCGCGGCCGGGACGACGTCCATGTACCCGGCTGGCTGACCCTGCCGGGCCGCGTCCGGGGGCTCGCGCCGGGGGTGTACCGGCGGCTGCTCAACCGCTTCGGCTGACCCGGTATCCTCGCGTGTCACTCCACAGGCGGCATGCGACCGACATGAATGTGCGGTGTCTCTCAGCTGTCGCGTTTGTGTGACCCCTACAACGCCGAAGCCCTCTGAGCAGTCGGAACGGCTGCATGCCCCCCTGGTTCTGTTCAGGGGTACCAGGAAAACACCCGCGAGACTGTACGGAGTCAACGGGCCGCTTTCCCGGCTGTCCTTCGTAAGGTCGCTACATGACCGTTTTGGATGAGGCGCCGGGCGAGCCGACGGACGCGCGCGGGCGAGTGGCCGAACTGCACGAGATCCGCGCGCAGGCGACGGCCGGCCCGAGCGAGAGGGCGACCGAGGCGCAGCACGCCAAGGGCAAGCTGACCGCCCGTGAGCGGATCGAACTGCTCCTCGACCCGGGCACCTTCCGCGAGGTCGAGCAGCTGCGCCGGCACCGGGCGACCGGTTTCGGCCTGGAGGCCAAGAAGCCGTTCACCGACGGTGTCATCACCGGGTGGGGCACGGTGGAGGGCCGTACGGTCTTCGTCTACGCCCATGACTTCCGCATCTTCGGCGGCGCCCTGGGCGAGGCCCACGCCACCAAGATCCACAAGATCATGGACATGGCCATCGCGGCCGGGGCCCCGCTGGTCTCCCTCAACGACGGCGCCGGCGCCCGTATCCAGGAGGGCGTCAGCGCCCTCGCCGGATACGGCGGCATCTTCCAGCGCAACACCAAGGCGTCCGGTGTCATCCCGCAGATCAGTGTGATGCTCGGCCCCTGCGCCGGCGGCGCGGCGTACAGCCCCGCGCTGACGGACTTCGTGTTCATGGTCCGCGAGACCTCGCAGATGTTCATCACCGGCCCGGACGTGGTCAAGGCGGTGACCGGCGAGGAGATCACCCAGAACGGCCTGGGCGGCGCGGACGTGCACGCCGAGACGAGCGGTGTCTGCCACTTCGCGTACGACGACGAGGAGACCTGCATCGCCGAGGTGCGCTACCTCCTGTCGCTCCTGCCGCAGAACAACCGCGAGAACCCCCCGCGGGTGGACCCGTCCGACCCGGCGGACCGCCGCGGCGACGTCCTGCTCGACCTGGTCCCGGCGGACGGCAACCGGCCGTACGACATGGCCAAGGTCATCGAGGAGATCGTCGACGACGGCGAGTACCTGGAGGTCCACGAGCGCTGGGCCCGCAACATCATCTGCGCGCTGGCCCGGCTGGACGGCCAGGTCGTCGGCATCGTGGCCAACCAGCCGCAGAGCCTCGCGGGTGTCCTGGACATCGAAGCGTCCGAAAAAGCTGCACGCTTTGTGCAGATGTGTGACGCTTTCAATATCCCGATCGTCACCTTCTTGGACGTTCCCGGATTCCTCCCCGGTGTCGACCAGGAGCACGGCGGCATCATCCGCCACGGCGCGAAGCTGCTCTACGCCTACTGCAACGCGACCGTCCCGCGGATCAGCCTGATCCTGCGCAAGGCGTACGGCGGGGCCTACATCGTGATGGACAGCCAGTCCATCGGTGCCGACCTCACCTACGCCTGGCCGACGAACGAGATCGCCGTGATGGGCGCGGAGGGTGCCGCCAACGTCATCTTCCGCCGCCAGATCGCCGAGGCCGAGGACCCCGAGGCCATGCGGGCCCGCATGGTCAAGGAGTACAAGTCCGAGCTGATGCACCCCTACTACGCGGCCGAGCGCGGCCTGGTCGACGACGTCATCGACCCGGCGGAGACCCGCGAGGTACTGATCACGTCCCTGGCGATGCTGCACAGCAAGCACGCGGACCTGCCCTCACGCAAGCACGGCAACCCCCCGCAGTAACCCGGCGGAACCTTCGCGGTACCCCCGCGGAAACCTCATCCACGGAGACTGACACCCATGAGCACCCCTGACATCCGCGTCGAGAAGGGCCATGCAGAGCCCGAGGAAGTCGCCGCGATAACGGCGATCCTGCTGGCTCGTGCCGCCGCCCGTACATCCGAGGCCACCCCGGTGCACCGCGGCCGCGCCAAGGCCGGCTGGCGCCGCCTGGAACGCGAGCCGGGCTTCCGCGCCCCGCACAGCTGGCACTGACCGGCCGCACCGCTCGACAAGCACCACGGGACGGGGCCCCTCCACCGGAGGGGCCCCGTCCCGTACGCGTTCCGGGTTCCCGGCACACGAAGACGGGCGGCCCCTCCCGAGTCGGGAGGGGCCGCCCGTCCGCTGCGTACGGGACCGATCTACCGAAGGCGCGCCATCAGGGCGTGCTCCACCAGCGTGATCAGCGCGGACTTGGCGTCCGAGCGGTGGCGGGCGTCGGTGGTGATGATCGGGGTGTCCGGGCCGATCTGGAGCGCCTCGCGGACCTCGTCCGGCTGGTAGGGCTGCTGGCCGTCGAATCCGTTGAGGGCGACGACGAACGGCAGACCGCTGTTCTCGAAGTAGTCCACCGCGGGGAAGCAGTCCGCGAGGCGGCGGGTGTCCACGAGTACCACCGCGCCGATGGCGCCGCGGACGAGGTCGTCCCACATGAACCAGAAGCGGTCCTGGCCGGGGGTGCCGAACAGGTACAGGATCAGGTCCTGGTCCAGGGTGATGCGGCCGAAGTCCATCGCCACCGTCGTGGTGGTCTTGTCCCCGGTGTGGGTGAGGTCGTCGATGCCTGCCGAAGCAGACGTCATGACGGCCTCCGTGCGCAGCGGGTTGATCTCCGAGACGGCGCCGACGAACGTGGTCTTGCCCACGCCGAAGCCGCCCGCCACCACGATCTTCGCGGACGTGGTGGAGCGGGAAGGACCGCCGCTAGAGCTTGCGAAGTCCACTGAGCACCCTTTCGAGCAGTGTCACGTCTGGCTGGCCGCCGGCGTTCTCGTCGCCGCCGGGCTGATGGATGGCTACCAGGCCCGCCTCCGCCAAGTCGGCGACGAGGATCCTGGCCACGCCGAGGGGAATCGTGAGCAGCGCCGAGATCTCGGCGACCGACTTGATCTCCCGGCACAGGTTGCAGATCCGCTGATGCTCGGGCAGCTGGCCCTGCATCTGGTGCGGAGCCGCGGTGGTGTGCACCAGCGCCTCGATGGCGAGCTGGTACCGCGGCCTGGTGCGACCGCCCGTCATTGCGTACGGGCGCACCAGGGGGTTGTTCGACGCCCCGGCGGGCGTCGGCTCAGGGGTGCGGCGTTGCGGCTGCACGGGTTGGATGCGCGGAGCGGCCGGCTGGTCGTACGGCGCGGGGCCCGGGCCCTGTGGCGCGTACGGCTGCCGGTGGCTTGGCGTGGAGGGGAAGTTGTACCGGTTCTGGGAACCGTCGTGCTGCCCCTGGCCGGGGCCGTACGACCAGTTGCCCGATGATGAACCGTTCGGGGGTGTTGCCACTTTCTCCTCCTCCGACTGTGCCGGGCACCCATCCCTGTGGAGCCGCGTCCCGAAACCTTACGGCCACGGGACGTGAAAACGCACCGTCTGTCTGTTAGTTGAGAAGGCTTCCCTGGAGCTCCGCACGAAGATCCGGGGTCAGAACCGTGCCCGCACGGTCCACCAGAAGGGCCATCTCGTACCCGATGAGACCGATGTCCGCTTCGGGGTGTGCCAGAACGGCGAGGGACGACCCGTCGGAAATGGACATGATGAAGAGGAATCCTCGCTCCATCTCCACAACCGTCTGGTTCACGCTGCCGCCCTCGAAGATGCGCGAGGCACCGGCGGTCAGCGAGGTCAGACCGGACGCGACGGCCGCGAGCTGGTCGGCGCGGTCGCGGGGGAAGCCTTCGGACATCGCCAGAAGGAGTCCGTCGGCGGAGACCACCACGGTGTGGGACACCCCGGGGGTGTTGTCCACGAAGTTGGTGATCAACCAGTTCAGGTTCTGTGCCGCCTGGCTCATCGGGCTCACACTAACGCTCCTGGTTGTAGGTGCTGTCAGGACCGAAGCCCTGGCCGTTCGTTTCACTTCCTGCGCTGCGTCCCCGCTGGACGCCCCGACGCAGGTTGCTCAGCCTGCCCCGGACGTCCTCGGGAGCGCGGGAGACCTGTGGGCCGCCCTGCGGAGTGGTCTCCGCGGCACCTTCGACCAGATTGGCCTTGGGCACCCGCCGCGGCAGGCCGGAAGAGGTCACTCCGCCGGCCTTGGGCTTGCGGAGCTGCGCCGCCTGCTGCCAGCGCTCGTCATTGGCCGAGCGCCAGCCGTCCTCGCCGATGCCCTCCTGCGAGGGAGCGGCGGCCGGCTCCCGGTCGGCGGGCCGGACCGCGCTCTGGCCACCGCCGGTGGACCCACGGCGGGGGAGCCCGGCGTCGGTCAGGGCGTGGCCGGCGGACGGACCTGTCGCCGGACGGTCGAAGCCTACGCGGTCCGGCTCGCCCGCGTCAGCGGCCTCCGGGGATTCCGCTTCCGGAGCGTACTGATCGGGGTAGCCGTTGCGGTACCCGTCCTGCTGCTGCCAGTCGCCCTGGTAAGGCTGCTCCTCGAAGGCGGAGAAGCCCTTCGAACCGGCCTGCGGTGCGCCATTGGACTCCGGCTCCGCATACGCGGACTCCGGGTAGCCGCCGTTGGTCGCGAAACCATCGCCCTGCGGCATCCCGTTCGGCGCGAAGTACTGGTCGTCGTACGCCGTCTGCTGCTGCTGGCCGTCGTACGCCGTCCGGTCCTCGTAGCCGGTCTGCTGTCCAAAGACGGCGGACTCGTCCGGGTAGCCGTTGCGGTCGTCGTAGCCCGGGGCCGGGTTGTCGAAGGCCTGCGCGCCGTCGAAGCCGTCGGCGTACGCGGCCGACTCGGTGAGCTCCTCCGGGGACTGCGGCCCGTGCGTCTGGGCCTCCAGCGCCGCGCGGCGCTCCTCGCGCATCAGCGAACGGCCCACCGGGTCCAGGTCACGGATGTCGTCCGGGACCTCGATGTAGCGGCTGTCGTCGAAGCCCAGCTCCGCCGCCGTGCGCATCGGCTGGTGGTTGAAGTTCTCACCCTGGAACTGCTGCTCCGGGATGATCTGCGAGACGGTGAACTCCTCGCGCACCGGCGCCTGTTCGCCGCCACCGCCGTGGGTGATGGCATCGGGGAGCATGACCAGCGAGGTGGTGCCGGCCTGCTCGCCGGAGGGGCGCAGCTGGACCCGGATGCCGTGCCGGTCGGACAGCCGGCCGACCACGAACAGACCCATGCGCTGGGAGATCGCGGCGTCCACGGTCGGCGGGTTGGCCAGCTTGTGGTTGATGTCCGCGAAGTCCTCGGCCGTCAGGCCGATGCCCTTGTCGTGAATCTCGATCATGACGCGGCCGTCCGGCAGCCGGGTCGCGGTGACCCGGACCTTGGTCTGCGGCGAGGAGAACGTGGTGGCGTTCTCCAGCAGCTCGGCCAGCAGGTGCACGAGGTCGGTCACGGCGCGGCCGTGGATCTCGGCCTCCGGCACACCGGATATCTCGATGCGCTCGTACTGCTCCACCTCGGAGGAGGCGGCGCGCACCACGTCGACCAGCGGGACCGGCTGGTCCCAGCGGCGGCCCGGCTCCTCGCCGGCGAGGACCAGGAGGTTCTCGCCGTTGCGGCGCATACGGGTCGCCAGGTGGTCCAGCTTGAAGAGGTTCTCCAGCTGGTCCGGGTCCGCCTCGTTGTTCTCCAGGTCGGTGATCAGGGTCAGCTGGCCCTCGATCAGCGACTGGTTGCGGCGCGACAGGTTGGTGAAGATCGCGTTGATGTTGCCCCGCAGCAGGGCCTGCTCGGCGGCGAGCCGGACGGCCTCGCGGTGGACCTGGTCGAAGGCGCGGGCGACCTCGCCGATCTCGTCCGTGGAGGTGATCGGGATGGGCGACACACGGGTGTCGACACGGCCCGGGTCGGTGCGCGAGAGCTGGTCGACCAGCATCGGCAGGCGCTGCTCGGCGATGCCGAAGGCGGCGTTGCGCAGCTGGCGCATGGAGCGGCTCATCTGGCGGGCCACCATGCCGGCCAGGATGAACGCGGCGAGCAGCGCGACCACGACGGCCGCACCGACGATGAAGGCGTCGCGCTTGGCGTCGTCGGCGATCGCGGCGGCCTCGTTCACCGCCGTGTCGGCCATGTCCGACTCGATCTTGCGGTAGGCCTCGTACTTGAGGGTGTTGACCGCCCACCAGTTCTGGGCCGTGACACCCTGGTCCGCCAGGGCCGCGCGCTCGGCCGGGTCCGTGGACTGGATCGAGGCGACCGCCGCGATCATGTCCTGCGGCTTGGCCGGCGGAGCCTTGTAACCCGGGTCCTTGGCCAGCGCCTCCTTGGCCGCGGCCAGGCCCTTGGCCTTGATCTCCGTCTCCGCGTCCTTGAGCTTCTGCTCGTCCGCCGCGGTACCGCCGCCGATGTACTCCTCGACGGCGATGCCCTCGAGATAGGCGTACGACGACAGGGCGACGCGCTGCTTGGCCAGGTCGGTGGGCTCGGGGCCCGGCTTGACCAGCAGGTGCGTACCGATGGAGCGCTCCAGCGACAGCGCGGCCTTGGTCAGCGAGATCGCGTAGACCGTACGGCCGTAGCTGGTGATGTTTCCGGTGCCCAGACCGAGCTCGTTGGCGAACTCCATCAGGGGGTGCGCGACACCGACGTAGCCCTCTTCGGTCTCCACACCCTTGAACGTCTTGGTGTACGCCGCCGCACGCAGATTCTGCAGCTTGGGCTCCACCTTGCGGAACTGCGCCAGACGGCGCTCCAGACCGGCCTTCTGCGGCATGTTCTGCGCGGCCTCGTCGAAGAGGTCCGCGGCCTCGTCGGTCTGCTTGCGGGCCTGGATGACGGCGGGGTCGTCCTGACCCTTGCCGGTCAGCAGCGGGACCGCGGTGACGTCACGCTCGTTGTAGAGCGCGTCGCCGTAGGTCAGGGATGCCCTGACCAGGCGCGCCGTGCTCTCGGCGTCCTCGGCTTCCTGCCACGTCTCGATCGAACTGTTCACCTGGAAGCCGCCCATGACCAGGCCGACTGCCACGGGAATGAGCAGGATCGCGTTCAGGCGGGTCGGGACTCGCCAGTTCCGGGGGGAGAAACGCCCCCCGCTCGGAGCGGGCGCGGCGGCCGGCTCCGAGCGGGGCACAACCGGGGCGGGCGCCGCTCCGCGTGACGGCGGCGTGAAGTTGCCCCGGGCGGGCGGCTCGGGACCTTTGTTGCTTCGCCTCACTCGACCAACAACCTCTCGGCGGTCGGCACCTTCGTCGTGCCGCGGTGTCTCAGGGCCCAGTTCGCCATCGACCACTGAGTACGTCTTTGACCTTTGGGCAGTTCAGGCATTCCAGCACGCGGACCTGCGGTCTTCCAAACATGGGATGACGGGGATTTCGTGCGCCTCAGGCCCCCGATAAAACGGGTCATAAAGAGCGAGCCCCGTCAAAAGACGGGGCTTTTGTGCGCGCAGCGAGACCGGTCGATCGCGACGCGTGGCGGTACCACCCGATTCCTCTGCCGAAACGTTATGAACACTGAAGCCGACCGTGTCAAAGGCCACAGCCGGCTTCCGCGCCCTGCCGGACACGCCTACGGCAACTGCCGTACGCCGCCGCGTACTTGAGTGCTACTTCAGCCGAGCCATCAGGGCGTGCTCCACCAGCGTGATCAGCGCGGACTTGGCGTCCGAGCGGTGGCGGGCGTCGGTGGTGATGATCGGGGTGTCCGGGCCGATCTGGAGCGCCTCGCGGACCTCGTCCGGCTGGTAGGGCTGCTGGCCGTCGAATCCGTTGAGGGCGACGACGAACGGCAGACCGCTGTTCTCGAAGTAGTCCACCGCGGGGAAGCAGTCCGCGAGGCGGCGGGTGTCCACGAGTACCACCGCGCCGATGGCGCCGCGGACGAGGTCGTCCCACATGAACCAGAAGCGGTCCTGGCCGGGGGTGCCGAACAGGTACAGGATCAGGTCCTGGTCCAGGGTGATACGGCCGAAGTCCATCGCCACCGTCGTGGTGGTCTTGTCCCCGGTGTGCGTGAGGTCGTCGATGCCTGCCGAAGCAGACGTCATGACGGCCTCCGTGCGCAGCGGGTTGATCTCCGAGACGGCGCCGACGAACGTGGTCTTGCCCACGCCGAAGCCACCGGCCACCACGATCTTCGCCGACGTGGTGGCGCCTCTCGGTTCAGAGCTTGCGAAGTCCACTGAGCACCCTTTCGAGCAGTGTCACGTCAGGTGCACCGCCGTTGTTCTCGTCGCCGCCCGGCTGGTGGACGGCCACCAGACCGGCCTCGGCGAGGTCCGCGACAAGGATCCGGGCCACGCCGAGCGGCATGGCGAGCAGCGCCGAGACCTCGGCCACCGACTTGATCTCCCGGCACAGGTGGCAGATGCGCTGGTGCTCCGGGAGCAGCCCCATGAGCGCTGCCGGGTCGGCCGTGGTGCTGATCAATGCCTCGAGGGCGAGCTGGTAGCGCGGCCGGGTCCGGCCGCCGGTCATCGCGTACGGACGGACCAGCGGCTGGTCGCCCTCGTCCCCGTACGGATCTGTGTACGGATCATGAGAGGCGGTGGGCGGGGTCATGAATCCTCCGGGCGGGACAGCAAGTTGGTCAGGCGTGCCGTCTGACGGGGGCCGGTGGGGGGATTGTGTCGGCCGGACGGTGATTTGGTGAGACGGGTGGATCCTGGCGTGTCAGTGGAGCAGACTTCCTTGCAGTTCGGCGCGCAGGTCGGGCGTGAGCACCGCGCCCGCGCGGTCGACCAGCAGCGCCATCTCGTAGCCGACGAGGCCGATGTCGCACTCGGGGTGCGCGAGAACGGCCAGGGACGAGCCGTCCGAGATGCACATGAGGAAGAGAAAACCTCGCTCCATCTCCACGACGGTCTGTGCCACGGTGCCGCCCTCGAAGATCCGGGAGGCTCCGGCCGTCAGCGACGTCAGACCCGATGCGACGGCCGCCAGCTGGTCGGCGCGATCACGCGGAAAGCCCTCCGACAGCGCCAGGAGGAGTCCGTCGGCGGACACGACGACGGTGTGGGACACCCCGGGGGTGTTGTCCACGAAGTTGGTGATCAACCAGTTCAGATTTTGTGCCGCCTGGCTCATCGGACTCAACTAACGCTCCTGCTGGTGAGTGGGGAAACTGCCCGTCTGGCCGGTCCCGGCCTGACGGCCCTGGGCGATACCCCGACGGAGGTTGGTCAGCCGGCCGCGCACGTCCTGGGGAGCACGCGAGACCTGCGGACCGCTCTGGTGCGGTTGCTGCTGTGCCGTGCCCGGGACGAGGTTCGCCCGGGGCACCCGGCGCGGCAGGCCCGAGGTGGTGACGCCGCCCGCGGCGGGCTGCCGTACACGCTCCGCCTGCCGGACGAGTTCGTCGTTCGGCGACGTGCGCCAAGCGGCGGCCGCGGGACGCTGCGGAGGAGCAGCGGGAGCCTGCGGCTGGTGGGGGGCCGGCGCGGAGCCGTTGCTCTGCGGCCGGCGCTGCTGCTCGGGCTGCTGACCCTGCTGGCCGTGATGACCTTGCTGAGCCTGCTGCCCGTGGAACCAGTTGGTCTCCAGCGTGTCGTACAGCGGCGTACGCCCGTCGCCGGGACCCTGGGCCGGCGGCAGCGCCTCCGGCTCGTGGCGGACGGGCCGGTGCTGCTGCTGCGGATGCTGCGGGGCCTGGTGGCGCTGGGCTCCGAAGTTGTCCTGCGGCCGCTCGAACTGGCCCGTGCCCGACTGGTTGCGGTGACCGCCCGGCAGGTTGTGCTGTCCGGTCGTGGACCCGTTGTGTCCCTGCGGCGAGAACTGGCCGGTAGCCCCGTTGTCGTACGCCTGCTGCGCGGGGTACTGGCCCGTGGCACCGTTGTCGTACGCCTGCTGTGCCGGGTACTGGCCGGTGGAGCCGTTGTCGTACCCCTGAGCCACCGGGAACTGCCCCGTGGAGGCGTTGTCGTACGGCTGCTGGACCGGGTACTGGCCCGTGGAGCCGTTGTCGTACGGCTGCTGGGCGGGGTACTGGCCCGTGGCGGTCGGGGCGTTCGGCGTGCCGAAGACGTCCGAGCGGACGAACGGGCCGCCGTTCTGCGGGACGTTGGCACCCGGGTGGGGGAAGTCACCGGGAGCACCGGCGCCCTGGCGGTCGTCGGACCGCGGGACGACCGGCATCTCCGAAGTGGCACCGGGGCCGTGACGCTCGTCGACGCGGGGCATCCGCGACGTGTGGGAGACGTCCGGCTCCTCGTGGCCGCGCGGGGTGTCCAGCGAGGCGCGCGGCACCGGCGGCTGCGCGTTCTCGTCGCTCCAGCTCGGGCGCTGCTGGTTGCCGCCCGGCAGTTCGGCCCGCGCGCCACCGCGCGGCGGCAGCTGCGCCTGGCGGCCGCGACGGCCGCGCTCGGCACCCGTCTCGCCGCGCTGCGGAGGCACCTGACCACGAGTGTCCTGCGCACCGGAAGCCTGGGCGTTGCCGACACCGGCCGGGGCGGGCCGGCCCTGCGCCGGGGGAGTCTGCTGCCCCCGGGCTCCGCCGGGAGCCCCGAAGGCGCTCGTGTCCCGCGGCGGCAGTGCGGCCCGCGGGCCCTGACCGGCACCGAGACGGCCACCGCCACCGGCGCCGGCACCGAGCGCGCCGCCCGCGGCGGGCGCACCCGCGCCCAGCGAACCGCCGTTGTTGCGGCGGGCCGCGGCGGCACCGGCGGCGGCCTGCGCCGCGGCCGGACCACCGCTGACGCCGGGGCCGCCCGGACCGGGCTTGCCCTGCGGCTTCTTGCCGCCCTGGGCGACGTCGACGGGCAGCATGACCAGCGCGGTCGTACCACCGGAGTCGGACGGGCGCAGCTGGATGCGGATGCCGTGGCGCTGCGACAGTCGGCCGACCACGAACAGACCCATGCGGCGGGAGACCGAGACGTCCACGGTGGGCGGCGCGGCGAGCCGCTCGTTGATCTGCGCGAGGTCCTCGGGCGAGAGGCCGATGCCGGTGTCGTGGATCTCGATCAGCACGCGCCCGTCGGGCAGCGCGTGACCGGTGACCTTGACCTTGGTCTGCGGCGAGGAGAACGAGGTGGCGTTCTCCAGCAGCTCGGCGAGGAGGTGCACGAGGTCGTTGACGACGCGGCCGGCGACCTGGGTGGTCGGCACCGCGGCCAGTTCGATGCGCTCGTACTGCTCCACCTCGGACGCGGCGGCGCGGAGCACGTCGACCAGCGGGACCGGACGGGTCCAGCGCCGGCCGGGTTCCTCACCCGCGAGAACGAGAAGGTTCTCACCGTTCCGGCGCATACGGGTGGCGAGGTGGTCGAGCTTGAACAGCGAGGCCAGCTGGTCCGGGTCCGCCTCGCGGGACTCCAGCTCGGAGATCAGCGACAGCTGGCGCTGGATCAGACCCTGGGAGCGGCGCGAGAGGTTGGTGAACATCGCGTTGACGTTGCCCCGCAGCAGGGCCTGCTCGGCGGCGAGGCGGACCGCCTCGCGGTGCACGTCGTCGAACGCCGCGGCCACACGGCCGATCTCGTCTCGGGAGTGCACACCGACCGACTCCACGGACGTGTCGACGTCCTGCGGGTCGGACTCGGACAGCTGGGCGACCAGCTCGGGCAGCCGCTCCTGGGCCACCTTGGTCGCGGTGTCCTCCAGCCGGCGCAGCGAGCGGATCATGGACCGGGCCACCACGAAGGCGCCGACGAGAGAGACGCCGAGCACGAGCAGGATGAGGACACCGGAGACGATCGCCTCGCGCTCCGACTCGCTGCGCAGCTCGCGCGCCTTCTGCTCCATGTCCTCCAGCAGCGTGCGCTCGATGTTCTTCATCTGCTGGATCTTGGTGGAGCTGTCGTCCAGCCAGTCGCGGTAGGAGCGCTTCTCCAGGCCCTTCAGACCGTCCTTGCGCAGCGCGCGGCCGGCGTAGGTGTCGGTGGCCTCGATGGTCGCGTTGCCGCTGTCGATCGGCTTGAGGAGGTCCTCGGCGCCGTCGCCGTAGATGCTGGTGAAGCTGCGCAGCTCGGAGATCTGGCTCTCCAGCGACGACTCGGCGTAGAGCCGGTCGTTCTCGGCGAGGTCGCCGACGGACTTGTTGTTCGCGGGCAGGGCCGCCGCGAGGACCGCGCGCTGGATCGACGCGTACTCCTTGGCGGAGGAGAACGCGGACAGGGCGCGGGTGCGCTGGATCATCTCCGGGTTGCTGGTGGCCTCGGCCATGTCCTGCGAGAGGTCCAGCAGGTGGGTGATCAGGCGGTGGTAGGCCTCGACCGTCTGGGTCGAGTTGTCCTTGGCCTCGTAGGCGTTGCCGCGGATCTCGTTGAGACCGTTCAGGTCGCGGGCGAGGCCGACCAGGCTGTCGCGGACACCCTGGAGGTTGCCGTCCTTGCTGGCGTCGTCGACCTCCTCGGACGCGGCGAGGAAGTTCTCCAGCGCCCGGTCGGTCTTGGTCTGGTAGCCCTTGACCGTGATCGCGCTGGCCGTCGAGCCGTGCGCCAGCGGACCGGCGGACTGGTCGCGCTCCTCCTGGAGCGCGGCGGCCAGCTCGGTCGCCTGCTTGGTCATCTCGGTCAGCAGCTTCATGTTGTCGAGCTGCTGGATGTCTTCCATCGACTGGTTGATGCGCAGCGCGCCCAGCGAGGTGGCCGCGACCACCGGCAGGGCGAGCAGCGAGACCAGACGCGTCGAGATGCGCCAGTTGCGCAGGGCTATTCGCGGCCCGGGGCCACTCGCTCCCTGCGGCGGCTTCACCGCCGGTGTCGTGGCCGAAGCGCCCGAGGCCGTGGACGCGCCGGGGCGCGTGGAGGCCGTCGACGCGCGCCCGGAGTGCGCGCCGCCGTCACCGGCCGGGCCCGGGCCCTGGGCGTGCTGGGGCGAGGAACCGCGGTCGGTCCCGCCGTGCGGCTCCGGCTCTGCCGAAGCGCTGCCATCCCTCTTGAAACGTCCCTGCACTAGCGTCGCAACCTCTGGACCAGGCGTCCCCCCGCGCGAACGGAAAGACGGTGTCGGCGTAGTTCGGGAGCGCCCTGAATGCGTCCCCGGGTGGTCGTGAGTGACCGGCGCTGGTTCCCCCTATCTCGCCGCTCACCCGTCAGAGCGACGCTGTTTCGCGCCCCCTGCGCGCCGGCTCGATCCCTGCGGCGGTCCGTGGAATTCCAGCACAGTGCCGGATCTCCAACAAGGCCAGTTGGTCAGCCTGTGACATCCGTGACACCACGTGAGTGCGAGGTCACCACGCGTAGAGCGACGGCCGACTTATAGCGGACATACCGGAGCGAGTCACCGAGTCCCGCCCGGTGTCCCAGTCGCCATGATCAGGAGCGGAATGTTGGGTTCAGGCGGGCAATGTCCGTTTCATTGGCATGAGTTGTCAGCCTGAATTGACCGATTTGGCCTCGGCTTCGTGAGCAAACTCACACAGACATCCACGGCGCTTCGTGTCATCGGCGGGGAATCGGATGTTTAGCCTGACGCTTTACAAGAGGCACGCATCTGCCAACCGGCGCCCCCGGCGCCCGTACACGACAGGGTTCAGAACAACCGTGAAGACGACGATGATGTTCCGCACGATAGCCAACCCGCGGCGTACGACTCTGGCGCACCTCGAAGGCGCCGAGGAACTGCAGACCCCCGCGCAGCCGGAACACTCCGTCGAACTGCCGGCCCAGACCGCCAACCCGCGGCGCACCGTCCTCATGGAGGTTCCGGTCGGCGCGGCCGCCGCGGAGTAGCGCGGCAGCGCCGCCCGGCGCCGGAAGGACCCACGGGCGCCTCGCAGCTCGAATGCGCGAGGCGCCCGAGCCTTGCCGCGTTAGCCTGGAGCGTCAGACTCCAGTCAGCTCAGTCAAGGGGCCAAGCAACCCGTGCGCATCGCCAGGTTCTCCATCGACGGGAACGTCGCCTTCGGCGCGGTCGAGGGTGACAAGCCGGACGAGCTCGTCCTCGACATCATCAAGGGCATCCCGTTCGCGGAATTCGAGCTCTCCGGGACGAAGGTCCCACTGAACAAGGTGCGGCTGCTGCCGCCGGTGCTCCCCAACAAGGTCGTGGCCTTCGGCCGCAACTACGCCGAGCACGCGCGCGAACTGGGCAACGAGGTGCCCGACGCCCCGTTCGCCTTCTTCAAGCCGTCCACCTCGGTGATCGGCCCGGGCGACGAGATCCAGTACCCCTCGTTCACCGAGGACCTCCACCACGAGGCGGAGCTGGCCGTCGTCATCGGACGCATGTGCCGCGAGGTCCCGCGCGAACGCGTCCACGACGTGATCCTCGGCTACACCTGCGCGAACGACATCACCGCCCGTGACGTCCAGAAGCGCGAGAAGCAGTGGGCGCGGGCCAAGGGCTTCGACACGGCCTGCCCGCTGGGCCCCTGGGTGGAGACGGACCTGGACCCCTCCGACCTCACGATCCAGCTCACCGTCAACGGACAGCAGCGCCAGCTCGGCCGTACCAGCGAGATGATCCACTCGATCGAGGACCTGATCGTCAACATCTCCGAGGCCATGACGCTGCTCCCCGGCGACGTGATCCTCACGGGCACCCCCGCGGGGGTCGGCCCCCTCGCTGTCGGCGACGAGGTCTCCGTCAGCATCGAAGGCATCGGCACTCTCACCAACAAGGTTGTCAAGCGTGGCTAGCGCACCCGGCTCCCCCGTACGCGTCCGTTTCTGTCCGTCGCCCACCGGTAACCCCCATGTGGGCCTGGTCCGCACCGCCCTGTTCAACTGGGCGTTCGCGCGGCACCACGGCGGCACCCTGGTCTTCCGCATCGAGGACACCGACGCGGCCCGCGACTCCGAGGAGTCCTACGAGCAGCTGCTCGACGCGATGCGCTGGCTCGGCTTCGACTGGGACGAGGGCCCCGAGGTCGGCGGCCCGCACGCGCCGTACCGCCAGTCGCAGCGCATGGACCTCTACAAGGACGTGGCGCACAAGCTGCTGGAGGCCGGCCACGCCTACCACTGCTACTGCTCGCAGGAGGAGCTGGACTCCCGCCGCGAGGCCGCCCGCGCCGCCGGCCGGCCCTCCGGCTACGACGGCCACTGCCGTGCGCTGAGCGACGAGCAGGTCGAGGCGTACCGGGCCGAGGGCCGCGCGCCGATCGTGCGCTTCCGCATGCCGGACGAGACGATCACCTTCACGGACCTGGTCCGCGGCGAGCTGACCTTCACCCCGGAGAACGTCCCGGACTACGGGATCGTACGAGCCAACGGCGCCCCCCTCTACACGCTCGTGAACCCCGTCGACGACGCCCTGATGGAGATCACGCACGTTCTGCGCGGCGAGGACCTGCTCTCCTCCACCCCCCGGCAGATCGCCCTCTACAAGGCGCTGATCGAGCTGGGCGTCGCCAAGGCGATCCCCGCGTTCGGCCACCTGCCGTACGTGATGGGCGAGGGCAACAAGAAGCTCTCCAAGCGTGACCCGCAGTCGAGCCTGAACCTCTACCGCGAGCGCGGCTTCCTGCCCGAGGGCCTGCTCAACTACCTCTCCCTCCTCGGCTGGTCGCTCTCCGCCGACCAGGACATCTTCTCCACGGACGAGATGGTTGCGGCCTTCGACATCGCGGACGTCAACCCCAACCCGGCCCGCTTCGACCTGAAGAAGTGCGAGGCGATCAACGGCGACCACATCCGGCTGCTCGACGTGAAGGAGTTCACGGAGCGCTGCCGGCCGTGGCTCCAGGCCCCGTTCGCCCCGTGGGCCCCGGAGGCCTTCGACGAGGTGAAGTGGCAGGCCGTCGCGCCGCACGCGCAGACCCGCCTGAGGGTCCTCTCGGAGATCACCGACAACGTCGACTTCCTGTTCCTGCCCGAGCCGGTCTTCGACGAGGCCAGCTGGACCAAGGCGATGAAGGAGGGCTCCGACGCCCTGCTGCGCACCGCCCGGGAGAAGCTGGACGCGGCCGACTGGGCCTCCGCCGAGTCGCTCAAGGAGGCCGTCCTGGCGGCCGGCGAGGCCCACGGCCTCAAGCTCGGCAAGGCCCAGGCCCCGGTCCGTGTCGCGGTGACCGGCCGTACCGTCGGCCTGCCGCTGTTCGAGTCGCTGGAGATCCTGGGCAGGGAGAAGACCCTGGCCCGGATCGACGCGGCGCTCGCGAAGCTCGCCGCGTAGGGCACATCCGCGGGACGAGGGGCGGCGGCCGGGAAGGCCGCCGCCCCTCACGCGTGCGTGTCGGCGGTGCGTACTAGTGTTCCGGCTCACTCGCTCACAAGATCCGGAAAGGCGCCGTCATGCCGATGTCCTCCCGTGACTACACCTGGCTGTTCACGCCGGGCAGCACGTTCACCTACGAGTCCGGGACGACCGGCGTGATCCACGTGACCGACGGCGGGGAACTGGACCTGCCGACCGGCCAGGTCGTCGCCTGCGACCCGTTCGTGTACCTCGGCAGCGGCGACGTCGAACCCTTCACGGCCACCGTCGCCCCCGGCCGCTACCGCGTGGAGGCCGCCGTCGCGACCCTCGGCGAGCCCGGCGAGCCCGAGTCCGACGACCCCCATCGCCGGGTGGCGGCGGCCCGGCTGGTGATCCGCGACGAACCCGCGACGACCTGGGAGTTGGCCCTGCTCCCCGGCCAGGACCTCGCCGAACTGGAGGACGACGAGTTCTTCGGCTACGGCGTCGACGCCGGCACCGGCTGCTTCTACGACGCCGCGGCCGAGAAGGGCTTCCCGGAGACGGAGGGGGACGAGGGCCCGCTGTGGGACGCCTTCCAGGACAGCGACTGGTCGGCGGTGGTCCACCTGGTCACGTCCCCCGACACGGGGAACACCGTGGCCGCCTTCACCTCAGGCTGGGGCGACGGCGCCTACCCCACCTGGATCGGCCGCACCGCGTCCGGCGAGATCACCTGCTTCCTCACCGACTTCTTCGTGGCCCCGGACCCGGGCGACGCGGCGGCCTGACAATCGCCGATCCGCCCCCGCGCCGCCGGGGGCGGAGCTACCGTCGGCTCATGAGCATTCGGGCCGTGGTCTGGGACGTCGACGACACCCTCTTCGACTACACCGGTGCGGACCGCGCCGGAATGCGCGGGCACCTCACCGCCGAGGGGCTGCTGGACACGTACGAGAGCGCCGAACGGGCGCTGGAGCGGTGGCGGGAGGTCACCCACGCCCAGTGGGCGCGGTTCTCGGCGGGGGAGGTGACCTTCGAGGGACAGCGCCGGGACCGGGTCCGGGTGTTCCTCGACCGGGAGCTGACCGACGAGGAAGCCGACGCCTGGTTCCAGCGGTACATCACCCACTACGAAACCGCCTGGGCCCTGTTCCCGGACGTGCTGCCCGTGCTGGACGCCCTGGCGGGCAGCCACCGGCACGCCGTGCTGTCCAACTCCAGCATCCACGTCCAGGACCGCAAGCTGCGCGTCCTCGGGGTGCACGACCGCTTCGAGGCGATCCTGTGCGCCGCCGAACTGGGCGTCTCCAAGCCCGAGGCCGGCGCCTTCCTCGCGGCCTGCGACGCGCTGGAACTCGCCCCGCACCAGGTGGCGTACGTCGGCGATCACCCGGAGATCGACGGGCGGGGCGCGGCCGACGCCGGGTTGCTGTCCGTGTGGATCGACCGTGCCGGCGCCCGGGCCGACGACGACGCCTCCCGCGGACCGCGGCGGATCTCCTCGCTCGCCGAACTCCCCGCGATCCTCGGCGCGGATACCCGTTTTGGAGCCCCGTCCTCCTTCAGGTAATGTTCTTCCTGCGCCGCCGGGGAGCGGGCCGAAAGGCCAGTGCCCGGAGGAGCAAACTAGAACAAAATCCCCATCGGGGCTTGCGTTCCAGTGGCCTATGGTGTAATTGGCAGCACGACTGATTCTGGTTCAGTTAGTCTTGGTTCGAGTCCAGGTAGGCCAGCTCGCAGAGCTCATCTGCAAAGCCCCCGTTGTGTAGCGGCCTAGCACGCTGCCCTCTCAAGGCAGTAGCGCCGGTTCGAATCCGGTCGGGGGTACAGATCCTTCCCGCGAGGACGGTCAGGGTAGCTCCCGCCGGTCTCGACGCAGGATCGCTAGGGCCCCCGTTGTGTAGCGGCCTAGCACGCCGCCCTCTCAAGGCGGTAGCGCCGGTTCGAATCCGGTCGGGGGTACTGACTGGTCTAAACCACATTGGTCTATGGTGTAATTGGCAGCACGACTGATTCTGGTTCAGTTAGTCTTGGTTCGAGTCCAGGTAGACCAGCTCGGACCTGCGGAAACGCAGTGTCCATGCCCCCGTTGTGTAGCGGCCTAGCACGCCGCCCTCTCAAGGCGGTAGCGCCGGTTCGAATCCGGTCGGGGGTACACAAGGACAAGGCCCTCCACTTCGGTGGGGGGCCTTCGTCGTGCTTCGGCTCGGTCGAGCGGGGATCCGGAGGGCCAAGGAACCGAGGAGGGCCCGCCGCGGCGTTGAGGCGGGCCCTCCTCGGGATGTCCCCGATGTCAGCCGGAGCGGCGCAGGGCCTCGGACAGGCGGGCGGCGGCGTCGATGACCGCCTGGGCGTGCATGCGTCCCGGGTGCCGGGTCAGACGCTCGATGGGGCCGGAGACGGACACGGCGGCCACCACCCGGTTCGACGGACCGCGCACGGGCGCCGAGACGGACGCGACACCGGGCTCGCGCTCGCCGATCGACTGCGCCCAGCCCCGGCGCCGTACGCCCGAGAGCGCCGTCGCCGTGAAGCGGGCGCCCTGGAGGCCGCGGTGCAGGCGCTCCGGCTCCTCCCAGGCCATCAGGATCTGAGCGGAGGAGCCCGCCTTCATCGTGAGGGTGGAGCCGACCGGGACCGTGTCCCGCAGTCCGGACAGGCGCTCCGCGGCGGCGACGCAGATGCGCATGTCGCCTTGGCGGCGGTAGAGCTGGGCGCTCTCGCCCGTGACGTCGCGGAGGTGGGTGAGCACCGGGCCGGCCGTGGCCAGCAGTCGGTCCTCGCCGGCGGCCGCGGCCAGCTCGGAGAGTCGCGGGCCGAGGATGAAACGGCCCTGCATGTCACGCGCGACCATACGGTGGTGTTCCAGGGCCACGGCCAGGCGGTGAGCCGTGGGTCGTGCCAGTCCGGTGGCGCCGACCAGACCCGCGAGGGTGGCCGGACCGGACTCCAGAGCGCTCAGGACGAGGGCCGCCTTGTCCAGAACGCCGACGCCGCTACTGTTGTCCATGCAACGATACTTGCGTCTCACTCTGTGAAACGCAAGTTCAATTTTCGGTGGAACACGCCACCCTGGATACACAGCGGCCCGTGGATACAAAGGGCCTGGTGGTGGACACCCGCAGAACAAGGGGCGCGGGCGCCGCCTCCTCAAGATCTCTAGTTGGGTCGGCGCAGCTTCGTCGGCCGAAGGGAAAGCGATGGGTAGGACACTCGCGGAGAAGGTCTGGGACGACCATGTCGTCCGGCGCGCCGAGGGCGAGCCCGACCTCCTCTACATCGATCTGCACCTGCTGCACGAGGTGACCAGCCCGCAGGCGTTCGACGGCCTCCGCAAGAGCGGCCGCACCGTGCGCCGGCTCGACCTCACCATCGCGACCGAGGACCACAACACCCCGACCCTCGACATCGACAAGCCGATCGCGGACCCCGTCTCCCGCGCCCAGCTGGAGACACTGCGCAAGAACTGTGCGGAGTTCGGGGTGCGCCTGCACCCGCTCGGTGACGTCGAGCAGGGCGTCGTCCACGTCGTCGGCCCGCAGCTGGGGCTGACCCAGCCCGGCACGACCGTGGTCTGCGGCGACTCGCACACCTCCACGCACGGCGCCTTCGGCGCGCTGGCGTTCGGCATCGGCACCTCGCAGGTCGAGCACGTGCTGGCCACCCAGACGCTGCCCCTGGCCCGCCCGAAGACCATGGCGATCACCGTCAACGGCGAGTTGCCCGAGGGTGTCACCGCCAAGGACCTGATCCTGGCGATCATCGCCCGGATCGGCACCGGCGGCGGCCAGGGCTACATCCTGGAGTACCGCGGCGAGGCCATCGAGAAGCTCTCGATGGAGGCCCGGATGACCATCTGCAACATGTCGATCGAGGCCGGCGCCCGCGCGGGCATGATCGCCCCCGACGAGACCACGTTCGCCTACCTCCAGGGCCGCCCCCACGCCCCCGAGGGCGCCGACTGGGACGCGGCGGTCGAGTACTGGCGGACGCTGCGCACGGACGACGACGCCGAGTTCGACGCCGAGGTCGTCATCGACGCCGAGGAGCTGTCCCCGTTCGTCACCTGGGGGACCAACCCCGGGCAGGGCGCGCCGCTTTCGGCGTCCGTCCCCGACCCCGCTTCGTACGAAGACGCATCGGAGCGGCTGGCCGCCGAAAAGGCCCTGGAGTACATGGGGTTGGAGGCCGGTCAGGCGCTGCGCTCCATCGAGGTGGACACCGTCTTCGTAGGTTCCTGCACCAACGGCCGGATCGAGGACCTGCGCGCCGCGGCGGAGATCCTCAAGGAGCGCAAAGTCGCCGACGGCGTGCGGATGCTGGTCGTCCCGGGCTCCGCGCGGGTCGGTCTCCAGGCGGTCTCCGAGGGCCTGGACATCGTTTTCAAGGAGGCCGGCGCCGAATGGCGGCACGCGGGCTGTTCGATGTGCCTCGGCATGAACCCCGACCAGCTGGCCCCCGGTGAGCGCTCCGCGTCCACCTCGAACCGCAACTTCGAGGGCAGGCAGGGCAAGGGCGGCCGTACGCATCTGGTGTCGCCGCAGGTCGCGGCCGCGACCGCCGTCCTGGGACACCTGGCCTCCCCGGCCGACCTGACCGATGAGCCCGCCCGTACGCCCGCTGGAGTCCGATAAGCCATGGAAGCCTTCACCACCCACACCGGCCGGGCCGTCCCGCTGCGCCGCAGCAACGTCGACACCGACCAGATCATCCCCGCCCACTGGCTCAAGAAGGTGACCCGCGACGGGTTCGAGGACGGGCTGTTCGAGGCCTGGCGCAAGGACTCGTCCTTCATCCTCAACCAGCCCGAGCGGCAGGGTGCGTCCGTGCTGGTCGCGGGCCCCGACTTCGGTACCGGCTCCTCGCGCGAGCACGCCGTCTGGGCGCTCCAGAACTACGGCTTCAAGACCGTGATCTCCTCCCGCTTCGCGGACATCTTCCGCGGCAACTCGCTGAAGAACGGCCTGCTCACGGTCGTGCTGGAGCAGAAGGTCGTGGATGCTCTGTGGGAGCTCACCGAGCGTGACCCCGAGGCCGAGGTGACCGTCGACCTGGTCGAACGCGAGGTGCGCGCGGAGGGCATCACGGCCTCCTTCGAGCTGGACGAGAACTCCCGCTGGCGGCTGCTGAACGGGCTGGACGACATCTCCATCACGCTCCAGAACGAGGACGACATCGCCACCTACGAGGCGGGGCGGCCCGCGCACAAGCCGCGCACGCTGAAGGTCTGAACCAAGTCCCCTCAGGGGTCGAGTTTCGGCCACCCCAACACCCCGGCTGTACCCCCGATCGGCCCGATCGGGGGTACAGCCTTTTTCGCACCCGGATGGCCGCACCGGGCATCCCGCGTTCTCTCAACTCCTCATGCGATGACGGCTGTTGTTGGGGTACGCGCGTCTTGACAACGCGGCCTCGATCCGGGCGCGGATGCCCGATTTAGGCGGCAGTTGCCCCCCGAGCGGGCGACAACTCGCCCCAGATGGCACAATCTGTGCATGGAACACGACGGCCAACTCGAGCTCTATACGGCAGTCGCGGACCAGCTCAAGGAAGCGCACGCAAGGGTGCGCGCACTGCAAGTCCCGGAGGGCGTACGGATGGCGCTGACCCGGAAGCTGCTGGTCATCACGGCCGCGGCCAAGCACGATCTCGCCGATGCGACAAGGCGTCTGGAGCGGTTCACGGCCGATCTCGACGAGGGGCGAATCCCCGGAGCCGAAGCCTGAACGGCCCGGTAACCGCCGAGTCTGCTGCGGCACAAGGGTGATTAGCCCGTTTCGTGTTTGATTTGCGGTATATATCTGCCTAACGTGCGAAAAAGCTTGAACACTTTCGTTCTGGCGATGTCTCCGAAGGGGAAGACGTGAACAAGGCGCAGCTCGTAGAAGCGATTGCCGACAAGATGGGCGGCCGCCAGCAGGCCGCCGATGCTGTCGACGCGGTACTGGACGCCATCGTCCGCGCGGTCGTCGGCGGGGACCGGGTCTCGGTCACCGGCTTCGGTTCGTTCGAGAAGGTCGACCGTCCGGCCCGCTACGCCCGCAATCCCCAGACGGGAGAGCGGGTTAGGGTCAAGAAGACCTCGGTGCCGCGGTTCCGCGCGGGCCAGGGGTTCAAGGACCTGGTCAGCGGCTCGAAGAAGCTCCCGCGTGGCGGTGAGGTCGCCGTGAAGAAGGCGCCCAAGGGCAGCCTGACCGGCGGTGCCGCGGCGACGGTGAAGAAGGCCGCGGCCAAGAAGACCACGAAGGCCGCCGCGAAGAAGGTCACCGCCAAGAAGACCACCGCCGCGGTGAAGAAGACCACGGCGGCCGCCAAGAAGACCACGGCGAAGAAGGCCCCCGCCAAGACCACGGCGACCGCCAAGACCGCCGCCGCGAAGAAGACCACCGCCAAGAAGGCGGCGGCCAAGAAGTCCCCGGCGAAGAAGGCGACCGCCAAGAAGGCTCCCGCCAAGAAGTCGACGGCGCGCAAGACCGCCGCGAAGAAGGCCACCGCCCGCAAGAGGTAAGGGCACAGGGTTACTCACGCGCCGGGCCGGACTCCCCAGGGGAGCCCGGCCCGCGGCGTGTTCGGGGGATGCGGTGCCCACTGGCGGCGATCGGACCCCCGGAAGCGACGAACAAGCCGCTGAACTGGGGTTTTCAGAGCGTCTGAAGTGTCACCAGGGTGATCCGGAGGCTGTCCCCGGACCCCTCGACCTCGATGCGCACACGCTGTCCCGGCCGCAGCAGTCGCAGCCCGCCGGCGTCGAACGCCGCGGCGTCGAAGGAGACCGGGGTGCCGTCGTCGAGCAACACCTGTCCGCTGCGCGTCCCGGCGTCGTACGTGTATGCGGTGGCCTGCATGACGGCAGCCTACTGCTCGGGGATCAGCAGCCGCGCGGCCACCGCCGCCGTCCGTGCGCCCACACCCAGCGCGAGCGCCGCGCGCAGGTCGTCGCCGGTGTCCACGTCCTGGCGTACGGAATCCACGCCGGTGAGGCGCAGTTCCACGGCCCCGGAGGCGTGATGCCGGGCCCGTGATTCGGTGCCGAACGCGGGGAGCAATTCCCGGCCCGGCGCAGCGGCCAGCAGCGTCGTACCGATTGCGGCTGCATCCGGAAGGAAAGCGCGCGGGAATTCACCGGCGGCGTCCAGCACCCGGGCCAATTCCGCCGGGCGCAGTGCGGGCAGATCGGCGTTGAGCGCGGCCACCGGGCTTTCCGGGCGCATCGCGCGCACCGCCGCGGCACCGTGCGCCACAGCGGCGTTCAGCCCGCCGTGCGGCTCGTCGGTGACCACTTGGGCGCCCAGCGCGGCGAGCTCGCGACCCGCCAGGACGTCGTCCGTGACAACCGCCACAGCCCGTACCGCCGGGCAGGTGAGCGCCGCCGCCACGGTGTCCTGCGCGAACGCCAGCGCGAGGCTCGGCCGCAGTCCGTCGCCGGCGGCGTCCGAGAGCCTGCTCTTGGCCCGTGCCAAAGGCTTCACCGGTACCACCAAGGTCCACAGCACAGGCGTTCGTCCCTCCCTAGTCGGGGCCATTGTCACCCGGCCCGGCGGGCGGGCAGGGGCTCTGGGCGTACGGTGTGCTCGACAGACCGGCGGGCTGGGGCGACACTTGTGCGGCCCCCAGGCCCCAGACTAGGAAGGTGTCCGCGTGCCCCGCCGCACAATCGGCTTCTGGTACCGCTTCGCTGCGGTGATCTGCAAACCGCCGCTGGTGGTTCTGCTCAAGCGGGACTGGCGCGGAATGGAGCACATTCCAGCCGCGGGCGGTTTTATCACCGTGGTCAATCACAATTCGCACGTCGACCCCTTCGCCTACGCGCACTTTCAGTACAACACCGGACGCGTTCCGCGATTCCTGGCGAAGAGTGGCCTTTTCAAGAAGGGTTTCGTCGGCGCCATGATGCGCGGCACCGGCCAGATCCCCGTCTACCGCGAGAGCAGTGACGCGCTGAGCGCCTTCCGGGCCGCGATCGACGCGGTGGAGCGCGGCGAGTGCGTCGCCTTCTACCCCGAGGGCACCCTGACCCGCGACCCGGACGGCTGGCCCATGACCGGCAAGACCGGCGCCGCGCGGGTCGCGCTCCAGACCAGGTGCCCGGTGATCCCGGTCGCCCAGTGGGGCTGCAACGAACTTCTGCCGCCGTACGCCAAGAAGCCCGACCTCTTCCCGCGCAAGACCCACCACGTCCTGACCGGTCCGCCGGTGGACCTCTCGCGCTTCTACGGCATGGAGATGACGGCGGAGGTCCTCAAGGAGGCCACCGAGGTCATCATGGCCGCGATCACCCGCCAGCTGGAGGAGATCCGCGGCGAGCGGGCACCCGAGGCGCCGTACGACCCCAAGCGGGAACGCAGCGAGCAGCGCCGCCGGACGCAGGCGCAGCGGCTGGGCGGGAGCACACAGGACGGGACGTCCGGTCTGGAGACGGCCGGGCCGTCCGGCCGGGAAGAAGGGCAGGCGCAGTGAGCAAGGCGGTCAAGGCGGCGGTCGTCGGCGCGGGTTCGTGGGGGACGGCGTTCGGCATGGTGCTCGCCGACGCGGGGTGCGAGGTCACCCTGTGGGCGCGCCGGGCCGAGGTCGCCGAGGCGATCAACTCCGGCCGGACCAACCCCGACTACCTGCCGGGCTTCGAGCTCCCGGAGAACCTGCGCGCCACCACGGACCCCGCCGTCGCCGCCGCGGACGCCGACTTCACGGTGCTGTCCGTCCCCTCGCAGACGCTGCGCGCCAACCTCGCCGCCTGGGCGCCGGTGCTGGCCCCCGACACCGTGCTGGTCTCGCTGATGAAGGGCGTCGAACTCGGCTCCGCGATGCGGATGAGCGAGGTCGTCGAGGATGTCGCCGGTGTCGGCCCGGAGCGGGTCGCCGTGGTCACCGGGCCCAACCTGGCCCGTGAGATCGCCGCGCGCATGCCGGCCGCCTCGGTGGTGGCGTGCGCCGACGAGACGGTGGCCCAGCGCCTCCAGGCCGCCTGCCACACGCCGTACTTCCGCCCGTACACCAACACCGACGTCGTGGGCTGCGAACTCGGCGGCGCGGTCAAGAACGTCATCGGGCTCGCCGTGGGCATCGCCGACGGCATGGGCCTCGGCGACAACGCCAAGGGCTCGCTCATCACGCGCGGCCTCGCCGAGACCACCCGGCTCGGGCTGGCGATGGGCGCCGACCCGCTGACCTTCTCCGGACTGGCGGGCCTCGGCGACCTGGTGGCGACCTGCTCCTCGCCGCTGTCCCGCAACCACACCTTCGGGACCAACCTCGGCAGGGGCATGACCTTGCAGGAGACGATCGCGGTCACCAAGCAGACCGCCGAGGGCGTCAAGTCCTGCGAGTCGGTGCTCGATCTGGCCCGGCGGCACGATGTCGACATGCCGATCACCGAGACGGTGGTCGGAATCGTCCATGAGGGCAAGCCTCCGGTGGTCGCCCTCAAGGAGCTGATGTCGCGCAGCGCGAAGGCCGAGCGACGCTGAGCGACGCCGGGCGACGCGGTCCCGCATGCGCTGTATCAGGGCCCTACCACCGGGTACTCTCATCGCGATATGAGCAGCGAGAACCTCCCCCAGAGCCCTGAGCAGCCGACCCGCAAGCCGCGCGTGGCCGTCGTGTTCGGCGGGCGCAGCTCCGAACACGGGATCTCCGTGGTCACCGCCGGCGCCGTCCTGAGGGCCATCGACCGGACCAAGTACGAGGTCCTGCCGATCGGCATCACCCGGGACGGCCGGTGGGCGCTCACCGCCGACGAGCCGGAGCGGATGGCGATCAACGACCGCCGCACGCCGGCCGTCGAGGACCTGACCGACTCGGGCGACGGCGCCGTGGTGCTCCCCGTCGACCCCGCCAACCGCGAAGTCGTCTACAGCGAGCCGGGTTCCGTGCCCAAGGCCCTGGGCGAGGTCGACGTGGTCTTCC
Source organism: Streptomyces cadmiisoli (assembly GCF_003261055.1). Taxonomy (NCBI): domain Bacteria; kingdom Bacillati; phylum Actinomycetota; class Actinomycetes; order Kitasatosporales; family Streptomycetaceae; genus Streptomyces; species Streptomyces cadmiisoli. The sequence goes on along the minus strand of NZ_CP030073.1, from coordinate 2,979,837 downwards.
CGATGCTGCACGGCCCCTACGGCGAGGACGGAACCCTCCAGGGCCTGCTGGAGCTGTCCGGGGTGCCGTACGTGGGCTCCGGCGTGCTCGCCTCGGCCGTGGGCCAGGACAAGGAGTACATGAAGCGGGTGTTCACCTCGTTCGGGCTGAGGGTGGGCCCGTACCTGGTGATCCGGCCGCGCGAGTGGGAGCGGGACGAGGCCGGTGCCCGTCGGCGCATCGCCGAGTTCGCGGGTGAGCACGGCTGGCCGCTGTTCGTGAAGCCGGCCCGGGCCGGCTCGTCCATCGGCATCACCAAGGTCGAGTCCTTCGAGGGGCTCGACGAGGCGATGGCCGAGGCGCGGCAGCACGACCCGAAGATCATCGTGGAGGCCGCGGTGCGCGGCCGTGAGATCGAGTGCGGCGTGCTGGAGTTCGAGGAGGGTCCCCGGGCGTCGCTCCCCGCGGAGATCCCGCCACCCGACGCGCACGCGTACTACGACTTCGAGGCCAAGTACATCGACTCGACGCCGGGCATCGTGCCGGCGCCGCTGACCGGCGAGCAGACCGCCGAGGTGCAGCGGCTCGCCGTCGCGGCCTTCGAGGCGGCGTCCTGCGAAGGGCTGGTCCGCGCGGACTTCTTCCTCGCCGAGGACGGGGAGTTCGTGATCAACGAGATCAACACGATGCCCGGCTTCACGCCCATCTCGATGTATCCGCAGATGTGGCAGGCGAGCGGGGTCGGCTACGCGGAACTCGTGGACCGCCTGATCCAGGCGGCGCTGAACCGTTCGACCGGCCTGCGGTAGGCCGGTCCGCCGTCCCCCGGCGGAAATCCCGGGGCGGAATCAGTCGGCGATCCCTTCGGGGATCGCCTTCTTCACGGCCGACGCCAGATCGACGAGCACGGCCGCGCTGTCCGGCCCCTCGGACACGGTCACCTCCACATAGGCGAGCCGGCCCGCCGTGGTGAAGCGGTACCCCCCGCCGTCGCGCTTCTCCTGGAGCCAGTCGACGCCGTTGACGCCCCCGGCGACCGCGTCGGCGTCGCGGCCCTCGGCCACGTCGGGTTCGAGCATCTTCGGGGGTCGTACGACCCCGCAGCGCAGTATGATCGCCGGGCCTCCCCAGCCCGCGGTCAGCGCGGACGGGGGCTCGGGGTCGTCGCGGCTCAGGCCGGCCACCTTCCTCGGCAGTGCCTCGTCCAGGTTTCGACACAGTTCTGTGACCTCGGTGTCCGGACGGGGAACCGCGGCGGTGGCAGTGTCGTCTGCTGAGGAGCAGCCCGCGACAGTGATCAAGAAAACGGTCGCGGGCAGCCCGACGAGAATGCGCTGACGGGGACGGAAGAAGTTCACCGGCCAAGGGTAGACGGGGGCTACAGATGGACGACCGGGCAGGTCAGGGTGCGGGTGATCCCGTCCACTTGCTGGACCTTGGCGACCACCATCCGACCGAGGTCGTCGACCGTGTCCGCCTGAGCGCGCACGATGACGTCGTACGGACCTGTGACGTCCTCGGCCTGGATCACCCCAGGGATCTTGCTGATCGTCTCGGCGACGGTCGACGCCTTGCCGACCTCCGTCTGGATCAGGATGTACGCCTGTACCACGGAACCTCCAGGGCGGCCACGAGGATCATGTGGGGAAAAGGAACGCCACGGTATCGCGTTGCCGCTCGCCGCGGGGAGACCTGCGGTGACCGGGGCACGCGCGCCGGGGTGCAGGCGGGACGGAAGTTGACGGTCACCTCGACCGTATCGAGGACACTGATGACCCGCGACCGGGCATGTACGTGGACAGAAGGGGTGCAAGGGCAATGAAGGGCACTGTTGGTGAGCTCGGGGAGTTCGGGCTCATCAGGGAGCTCACCTCCCGTCTCACCACCACCCCGGCGGTGCGGGTCGGACCGGGTGACGACGCCGCGGTGGTCGCCGCGCCCGACCGGCGGGTCGTGGCCAGCACCGACATCCTGCTGGAGGGGCGGCACTTCCGCCGGGACTGGTCCACGGCGTACGACGTGGGCCGCAAGGCGGCGGCGCAGAACCTCGCGGACATCGCCGCCATGGGCGCCGTCCCGACCGCGCTGCTGCTCGGCCTGGTCGTCCCCGCCGAACTCCCGGTCACCTGGCCGACCGAGCTGATGGACGGGCTGCGCGACGAGTGCCAGGTCGCGGGCGCCTCCGTGGTCGGCGGCGATGTCGTACGGGGTGACACGATCACGGTGTCGATCACCGCGCTCGGCGATCTGCGCAACCAGGAACCGGTGACGCGGGCCGGTGCGCGGCCCGGTGACCTGGTCGCCGTGACCGGCTGGCTCGGCTGGTCCGCCGCCGGGTACGCGGTGCTCTCGCGCGGGTTCCGCTCGCCGCGCGCCTTCGTCGAGGCGCACCGGCGCCCCGAACCGCCCTACCACGCCGGTCCGGCCGCGGCGGCGCTCGGCGCCACCGCGATGTGCGACGTCAGCGACGGACTGATCGCCGACCTCGGGCACATCGCGGAGGCCAGCAAGGTCCGGATCGACATCCGCTCCGGCGCCATCGACGTGCCCTCGCAGATGAACGACATCGGCCAGGCGGTCGGGGTGGACCCGCTCCAGTGGGTGCTCACCGGGGGAGAGGACCACGCGATCGTCGCGACGTTCCCGCCGGACGTGAAACTGCCCGCCCGCTGGAAGGTGATCGGCGAGGTGCTCAACCCGTCGGCGCTGCCGCAGGTGACCGTGGACGGGGCGCCCTGGACCAGCAAGGGCGGCTGGGACCACTTCGGGGACATCGAGTCATGAACGCGCCGCCCAGGGTGCTGACCGTGGCCGGCTCGGACTCCGGTGGGGGCGCGGGCATCCAGGCCGACCTGAAGACGATGCTCGCCCTCGGTGTGCACGGCATGAGCGTGATCACCGCGGTCACCGCGCAGAACTCCCTCGGCGTGCAGGGTGCCTGGGAGCTCCCCGTGGAGGCGGTGCGGGCCCAGTACCGCAGCGTGGTGGACGACATCGGCGTGCAGGCGGTGAAGACCGGCATGCTGGCCTCGGCGGAACTGGTCGAGACGGTCGCCGAGTTGCTCGGCGGGACGGACGCGCCCGCGGTCGTCGACCCGGTGGGCGTCTCCAAGCACGGCGACTCGCTGCTCGCGGCCTCCGCGCTGGACTCGGTCCGGACGAAACTGCTGCCGATCGCGACCGTGGTGACGCCGAACCTCGACGAGGTCACGCAATTGACCGGAGTGCGCGTCGAATCGGAGTCCGACCTGCGCCGGGCCGCGGCTGCCGTGCTGGCGTACGGGCCGCAGTGGGTCGTGATCAAGGGCGGGCACCTGTCGGGCGAGGCCGTGGACCTGCTCACCGACGGCTCCGCGGAGCACTGGCTGCGCGCACCGCGCTACGACAACCGGCACACGCACGGTACGGGCTGCACCCTCGCCTCCGCGATCGCGTCGCAGCTGGCGAAGGGGCAGTCGGTGCCGGAGGCGGTGGCGGCGGCCAAGGAGTACGTCACCGGCGCGATCGCCGCCGGCTTCGCGCTCGGCGGGGGGATCGGCCCGGTCGATCACGGGTGGGCCCTGAACAGGGACACGCCCCCGGTCTGACGTCTGTCGCGTCCGGTTCCGCCGACGTATGGGCGGCGGGCCGGGCGCGCACGGCAGGAAGCCGGTCCACGGTCCGGGCGGGCACAGCAAAAAGCCGGCCCACCCTCAGGTGGACCGGCTCTGCAGCGAACCAGCAGTGGCCGCGCGCTTAGCAGCGGTGTGTCAGCGCGAGACCTTGCCGGCCTTGATGCACGAGGTGCAGGCGTTCACGCGCTTCGGCGTCCCGCCGACCACGGTACGCACACGCTGGATGTTCGGGTTCCAGCGGCGGGACGTACGGCGGTGCGAGTGCGAGATGTTGTTGCCGAAGCCCGGCCCCTTGCCGCAGACGTCGCAGTTGGCAGCCACGGGTCACTCCAAAGACTTCAGATGCACTTACGGTTGATCCCGGCAGGCCGGGATCAGGATCTTGGTCTCTCGGAAGAGATCCGCGATCTGAGTGGCGTAGCCAGGGGGAGGCCCGAACGAGGTCGGGCAACCGGAGCAGCATACAACGGCTGCGTCCGTAGAACGAAATTACCATGGCGGCTCGGGGGCCGACGCCGCCGCCCTCTTCCGGAGGGCACGGGCTCCGGGGCTACGCTGCCTCCCACGTCCAGCAGCTCAAGGAGGCGCAGGTGGCGCAGGTGCCGCAGACGTTCTTCGATGGTCTCGCGGTGCGCACCTGGTGCGGTCTCGCGCTGGAGGCACTGGGACGTGCCCGGGAGGAGATCGACGCGATCAACGTGTATCCCGTGGCCGACGGGGACACCGGCACCAACCTCTATCTCACCGTCGAGTCCGCGGTCGCCGCCGTGGAGGCGGTCTTCGCCGGGCACGAGATCGGCTCCCGGGAGACCGACGGGCCCTCGCTGGCCGAGGTCAGCCGGGCGATGGCCCACGGGGCGCTGATCGGGGCGCGGGGCAACTCCGGCACGATCCTCGCCCAGCTGCTGCGCGGTATGGCGCAGGTCCTCGCCGACGGTGAGGACGGTCACACCGACGCGCGGGGGCTGCGGCTCGCGCTGCGACGCGCGGCCGACTCGGCGCGCCAGGCCGTGGCCCACCCGGTGGAGGGCACCGTCCTGACGGTCGCCTCCGCCGCGGCCGAGGCGGCCGACGGCGCCGAGGGCGACTGCGGCACGGTCGCGCGGGCCGCCTACGAGGGGGCGCGCGCGGCGCTGGCCGCGACCCCGGGGCAGCTGGCGGTGCTCGAACGCGCCGGGGTGGTCGACGCCGGCGGCCGGGGACTGGTGGCGGTGCTGGCCGCGCTGGTGGAGACGTTCACGGGGGAGGCGCCGGGCGCGGTGGCGGTGTCCGCCGGTCCCGGGCACACGCGTGTGCCCTCGGACGCGGCGCCGGCGACGGGGGGCGCCCCGGACGCCGACGAGACCGCTGAGTGCGCGGAGAGCGTCCCGCAGGGCGGTCCCGCCTACGAGGTGATCTATCTGCTGGAGGCCGACGACGCGGCGGTCGCGCGGCTGCGGCCGCGGCTCGACTCCCTCGGCGACTCCCTGGTCGTCGTCGGCGGCGACGGGCTGTGGAACGTCCACGTCCATGTGGACGACGCCGGGGCCGCCGTGGAGGCGGGCGTCGAGGCGGGACGGCCGCACCGGATCCGGATCACGCACTTCGGCGCCGACGACGTGCACACCACCGGCGGGCAGCGGACGCCCCGCGAACGGGTCCAGCGCGCGGTGGTGGCCGTGGTGCCCGGCGAGGGCCTGGCCGGGCTGTACGCCGAGGCGGGCGCCACGACGGTGCTCGCGCGTCCCGGGGAGCCGCCCGCGAGCGGGGAACTGGTCGAGGCCCTGCGGCGGGCGCACGCGCGCGAGGTGGTCCTGCTGCCCAACGACGCCGACCTGCGCCACACCGCGGCCGCGGCGGCCGAACAGGCCCGCGCGGAGGGCATCCGGGTGGCCCTCATCCCCACGCGTTCAGCGGTCCAGGGCATCGCCGCGCTGGCGGTGCACGAGCCGGAGCGCCGCTTCGACGAGGACGTGGTGTCGATGACGTCGGCGGCCGGCGCGACCCGCTACGGCGAGGTCGCCGTCGCCGAGTGCCAGTCCTGGACCATGGCCGGCATCTGCCAGGCCGGTGACGTCCTCGGACTCATCGACGGGGATGTCGCCGTGATCGGGGCGGACGTCCTCGCCACCGCCGAGTCCGTCCTCGACCGGATGCTCTCGGCCGGCGGGGAGCTGGTCACCATCGTGCTCGGGGACGAGGCGCCCGACTCCGTCGCGGAGCGACTCGAGGTCCGGGTGCGGGAGGCGTACCTCGCCGTCGACACGGTGGTCTACCGGGGCGGACGGCAGGGCGCCGTGCTGCTCATCGGGGTGGAGTAGCCCGAGGAACCCCACGCCCCGCGCCCCGGCCGGGGCGCGCGCTCAGCGATCCTCCTGTTCCCTCGCCACCCGCAGCAGCTGCTCGGCCTCCGCCCGCCGCGCCCGGGCCTCGTCGTCCCCGTCCTCGGCGTCCTCGTACGCGGTCAGCACGGCACGCGCGCGTGCGGCCGCCTCGGCGCTGCGGCCCAGGTCGGACGCCAGCCAGCCCGCGGCGAGCTCGGCGCCGGTACGGCTGTGCACCGCCTCGTACCCGAGGGTGGCGAACACCTCGACGGCCTCCGCGACCTCGGACAGGGCCTCCGCGAACGCGGCCTGGATCGAGCCGTCCCCCGCGTCCTCGGCGGACGACCGGGCGAGCAGGTCGCCGAACTGGCGGTGGGTGTGCCCCAGCTCGGCCGTGAGCCGCTGCCGCGTCTCCTCGTCGGACGCGGCGTTCAGCGCGCTCTCGCACTCGCGCAGGGCGAGCGTCATCAACTCGCGTGCCGTGTCGGCGCTGTCCTCCGCGCCCAGGGCCAGCCAGGCACGGCCCCGCAGCGAGCGGACGAGTCCGTGCACATTGCCGAGGGAGCGCCACAGGTCGCCCGCGCGCGCGTACGCCCGGTCCGCCTCGGCGGGCAGCCCCGCGTGGCCGAGCGACTCGGCGGCCAGGTGGGCCAGGGTCGCGTGGTCGTGCTGCTCGGGCCAGTGCCGGGCGATCTCCGCGGCCTGCAACCGGCGCTCGGCGGAGGCACGGTGCTCGCCGAGTTCGCTGAGGCAGTCGCCGAGCCACCACTGGGTCTGCACGATCGCGCCGTCGCCGTGCGTCTCGACGGTCAGGTCGAGCAGCGCCGACTCCAGTACCTCCGCGGCCTCGGCGCACCGCCCCTGCCGCAGCAGGAACCCGCCGAGCAGATGGCGGGCCCAGGCGCCGAACGTCGGGCCCCCGCCCGCCTCGTCGGCCCAGTGGGCCGCCTCCAGGGCGTGCTCCGCGGCCTCCGCCGACAGGTCCCGGGTGCCGAGCACTTCGGCGAGCTGGAGGTGCAGCTGGGCCCGCCCGGTGGCCTCCAGCTGGGGCCCGCCGTGCTCCAGGGCCGCCTTCAGCGCCCGCTCGGCCTCCGCCGTGTCGCCGAGGTGGTGCGCGAGCCCGGCCAGCCGGGCCTCGTACTCCACCGCGAACCAGGGCAGCCCCGCGTCGACGTACGCCCCCGAGGCCCGCGCGAACAGTTCCGCGGCCGCCTCCAGGTCCCCGTGGTGCACGGCCAGCTCGGCGAGCATCGCCCGCGCCTCGGCGGCCCGCGAGGCGAGCCGGACGTCGTCCCCGGCGTGCCCCTCGACGAGGGCCAGCACCTCCCGCGCGGCCGCCCCGGCCTCCGCGAGGACGGTGTCACGCCCGGCACCGGAGGCGGGGCCGCCGGTCTCGGGGGCGTCGTGGTCCGGCTCGGTTCCGTCCGGTGCGCCGTGCGGGGCGGCCTGCTCCGCCGGAGCGGCCCCGGACTCCGGGCCCTGCGCGGCGTCGTCGGCGTCCTGCACCCGGCGCATCAGGATCCGGGCCCGCCCCATCAGCACGGACGCGGTCTGCCGGACGCCCGTGGTGCCCTCGGCGTACAGACCGAGGACCCGGTCGTAGGGCTCGGCGACGGCGTGCACCGCCTCGGCGACCTGCCCGCCGAGCGCGCGTACGTACGCCGCACGCGTGCGTGCGGCCAGTGCCTCTCCGGGGTCGTCCGCTTCGGCGTACAGCTCGGCGGCGCGTTCGAAGAGTTCGGCGCCCTCGGGACCGAGGTCCATCGCCCGGTGGTCGGCGATCTCCGCACGGGCGCGGGGGTCCAGCTCGACGCCCTCCGAGGCCCGCGAGACGGCCGCCCACGCCTCCACGGCGTTCGGTTCGAGACCGTCCGACAGGCGCCGCGCCTCGGCCAGCAGGGCGGCCAGGCCCGGTGCGTCAGCGCCCCCGGCCGGCGGGGCCGCGACGGGAGCCGCGGGGACCGGCTGCGCCGGCCGCACGGTCCGGGGCAGCCGCTCGGCGCGGATCCCTAGGGGGAGCCGGTCCACCAGCGGCCGCCGCTCCATGCGCGCGCGTGCCCGCTCACTGACGTACGGCGTGCCGTTGCGCTGGTCGAAGCGCGCGGCCAGGCCGAGGGCCTCCGCGCGCGCGTGCGCGGCCAGTTCCCGCGCGGTCCAGACCCGGCCCGCCGGCCCCGGGACCTGCCGGCCGCCGAGGCCCAGCTCGGTCAGACGGTCCATGAGCAGGGTCACCACGCACATGAACTCCAGCCGGCTGCGCGGATGCCCGGTGTCCGTGAAGTACGCGGGCCGCTCGGCCAGCAGCTCCAGACCGCGCGCCTCGTTGCCGGACAGGGCGCAGAACTCGACGTGGTCCGCGTACGCGGCGCGCATGCTCTCCATGGGCCGTACGAGCCGGAAGCCCCGCAGATGGTGGGCCCGCGCCTCGTCCAGCCGGCCCAGCCGCAGCAGGGGCGCCAACGAGGCGGCGAGGACGGTGTGCGGCTCGTGGGCGCAGGTGAACTCGCTGTCCAGCACGGGCGCCCACAGGTCGAGCGCCTCTGCGTCCGCGCCCCGCTGGGTCTGCCACCAGCCCTGTCCGTGCAGCTCGCACGCGTGGCAGTCGGCCATGGAGTCCCGGTCGGCCGTGAGCCACGCGGCGTACGCCCGCTCCGCGCGGTCCAGGTCGCCGGTGTGCGCGGCCACGCTGAACTCGGCGCTGCGCACGGCGCGCTCGGAGTGCCCGGCCAGGCGGTAGCGGTGCTCCATCTCGCCGAGCCACTTCTCGATCGCGGCGAGCGGGATGTGCGGCTGGTCGAGCATGCCGGCCGACATCCACTTGAAGACCCAGTGCAACGAGTGCGTCTCGTACTCGTCGAAGTCGCCGGGCCGTTCGTCCCACATGCGCAGCAGGCGCGCGAAGGGGACGAACATCTTGTCCTTCTCGGAGCTGTAGTTGTAGACCTTCAGCTGGTGTCCGAGCGCCTCGATCACGGCGAGCGGGACGTTCAGCTTCTCCGCCTCGGCCAGCAGCTGCTCCGCGCGCGCGTTGCGGGCGGGGCCCTCCGGTTGCTCGGCGTTGTCCGCCATCGCCCGGCGCAGCGTGTCGAAGTCGGTGATCCGGTTCATCGGTGACCCTCCTCCGGGGCATCGGAGTCGCTGTGGGTGGCCCATTCGAGGAGGCCGATGAACGCGCGGTTCAGCAGCGCGGAGTCGGCCGGCCGCAGTGGGCGCTGCGCCATCAGCAGGGCCTGACCGTACAGCGACTCCGTGGCGGTGCCGACGAGCTCCGGCTCACTCAGCGAACTGATCCGGCGGATCAGCGGATTGAGGTGGTTGAGCACCAGACGGGCGCGCGGGGCGCTGCCGCGCAGGGAGCCGAGGATGCCCGCCCACAGGTCGTCGGCCTGCTCCTCGGCCTCGGCGCGGGCCTGCTCGTGCCGCGCGGACCGGTCGTCCAGGTGCAGCGCGGGCACGGACAGCGGGTGGAAGGCCCGGAGCACGACGTCGCAGCCCAGCGGGTCGAGGGCGGCCCGCGCGGCGGCGAGGAAACCCGACAGGGCCAGCTCGTCGGCCGGGTCGACGGCGTCCAGGTGGGCGGTCACGGTGTCGGCGTCGAGCTCGGCGACCACGGTGTCGGGCCGGACCGAGGGCAGTGCCTCGACCAGTTCGCTGTCGTAGGTGTATCCGCCGTTGACGACCCCGATGCCCTGGGCGGACGCGATCGCGGCGACCTGCCGGAACTCCTCGACGGTCCGCGTGAAGTGCACCACCGGGTGGCGCAGCGCGAACTCCGCGAGGGACAGCTGCCCGTCCGTCGTCTCGAAGGGCAGCCACGGCAGCATCGTGCGCAGCATCTCCCGGTCGTGCCGCGCGAGCGACTTCACGCCCAGGTGGTGCACGGACAGGAACGCCGCCAGCCGCTCCGGATCACCCGCGGCCAGCCCCGTCAGCCAGGACCGAATCCTTTCGCCGAGCGCCTCCCGCACGGCCGCCAGCGTCTCGTCCTCGTACAGCGCCTCGCGCGACGCGGTGGGCCGCAGGCTGTCGGTGTCGAGCACGCAGCGCACGAAGAACGCCCAGTCGGGCAGCAACTGCTCGGCCCGCTCCGTCAGCAGCATGCCCTTCAGGTGCACACGGTGCCGGGCCCGCTGCGCGGGGCTGACCGCCGCGGGCAGCACGTACGCGGTGCCGCGGATCCCGGCGAGCGGCACGGCCAGGTCGATCGAGTCCAGCGGCGTGAACCCGAACAGCTCGTGGCAGTGCCGCGCCAGGGCCACCCGGCGCGTGGCGGGGGAGGGGTACGACCGGTCCCAGGGCGCCGGCAGGTCGGTGACCTCCTCGTCGCCCACCCGCACGTCGTACGGCAGCAGCGAGCCGAAGTCCCGCGCCAGTGCCAGCACCCGGTCCTCGGCAAGCCACTCGGCGGCGCCGGCCCGCGCCACCAGGTGCACGGTGGTGCCGGGTTCGGGCCGGGCCTCGTCCGGCAGGGTCCGCACGGTGTACGAGCCGTCGTCCGTCGCCGTCCACTCCACGGGTCGGGCGTCGGGCGTACGCGCGCTGCGGCTGACGACCCGGATGCGCTCGGCGACCACGAAGCAGGCCAGCAGTCCGATGCCGAACTGGCCGAGGAAGTCGGAGCGCGCCTCCTGGATGCCCTCGGCCCGCTTGGAACTGCGGCCGATGGTCGCCAGCAGGTCGTGCACGTCGGACTCGGTGAGCCCGATGCCGCAGTCCTCCACCCGCAGGGTGCCGCCCTCCGCGTGCAGCCGCACCCGGGCAGGCGCGTCGGGCTGGGCCGCCCGCCGGGCCGTGATGGCGTCGACCGCGTTCTGGAGCAGCTCGCGCAGATAGACCTTCGGGCTGGAGTAGAGGTGGTGCGAGAGCAGGTCCACCAGACCACGCAGGTCGACCTGGAACGTGTGTGGTGAGGAAGGGGCCTGGGATGCCTGTGATGACTGCGAGGTCTGGGAGTCCATCGTCACAGCGCCGGTGGGGGACTGACTTCGGCGCGGGGTCGGGCGGTCCCGATGAGGCGGTGACCGCGGAAGGATGGCCGTAGGCGGGTCATCCTAGAGCCCCACGGAGCGGCCTGACCAGGAGTTTCCCGAGACATTACGGATGTGCCCCCGAGACGTGTGCGGCAATGTCAGTGCCGTGGTGTGCAATGGATCTCGTGCCCGCACTGGACGAACCACTGAAGAAGGTGCTCGGCCCCGCCACCGCGAAGGTGATGGCCGAGCACCTCGGCCTGCACACCGTCGGCGACCTCCTTCACCACTACCCGCGCAGATACGAGGAGCGCGGACAGCTCACCCAGCTGGCCGACCTCCCGATGGACGAACACGTCACCGTGGTGGCCCAGGTCGCCGACGCCCGGCTGCACTCCTTCGCCTCGGCGCGGGCGCCCCGGGGCAAGGGCCAGCGCCTGGAGGTGACCATCACCGACGGCAGCGGCCGGATCCAACTGGTGTTCTTCGGCAACGGCGTGCACAAGCCCCACAAGGAACTCCTGCCGGGCACCCGCGCGATGTTCTCGGGCAAGGTCTCCGTCTTCAACCGCCGTCTGCAACTGGCGCATCCGGCGTACGAATTGCTGAAGGGGGACTCCGACGAGACCGTCGACACCTGGGCGGGCGCCCTGATCCCGATCTATCCGGCCACCGCCAAGCTGGAGTCCTGGAAGATCGGCAAGGCGATCCAGACCGTGCTGCCCAGCGCCCAGGAGGCCGTCGACCCGCTGCCGGACTCCCTGCGCGCGGGCCGCGGTCTGGTCCCCCTCCCCGAGGCGCTGCTCAAGATCCACCGCCCGCACACCAAGGCGGACATCGCCGACGCCCGCGACCGCCTCAAGTGGGACGAGGCGTTCGTCCTCCAGGTCGCCCTGGCCCGCCGCCGGCACGCCGACACCCAGCTGCGGGCCGTCCCGCGCAGACCGCTGCCGGACGGACTGCTGGCCGCCTTCGACGACCGGCTCCCCTTCACCCTCACCGAGGGCCAGCGCAAGGTCTCCGGGGAGATCTTCGACGACCTGGCCACCGCGCATCCGATGCACCGGCTGCTGCAAGGAGAGGTCGGCAGCGGCAAGACCATGGTGGCCCTGCGGGCCATGCTCGCGGTGGTCGACGCCGGGGGCCAGGCGGCGATGCTCGCGCCGACCGAGGTGCTCGCCCAGCAGCACCACCGTTCGATCGTGGAGATGATGGGCGACCTGGCCGAGGGCGGAATGCTCGGGGGTACCGAGCACGCCACCAAGGTGGTGCTGCTGACCGGCTCGATGGGTGCCGCGGCCCGGCGGCGGGCGCTGCTGGACCTGGCCACCGGCGAGGCCGGTGTCGTGATCGGCACGCACGCGCTGATCGAGGACAAGGTGCAGTTCCACGACCTCGGCCTGGTCGTCGTGGACGAGCAGCACCGCTTCGGGGTCGAGCAGCGCGACGCCCTGCGCGGCAAGGGCAAGCAGCCCCCGCACCTGCTGGTGATGACCGCCACGCCCATCCCGCGCACGGTCGCCATGACCGTCTTCGGTGATCTGGAGACCTCCGTCCTGGACCAGCTTCCGGCCGGCCGGTCCCCGATCGCCAGCCATGTCGTGCCCGCCGCCGACAAGCCCCACTTCCTCGCACGGGCCTGGGAGCGGGTTGGTGAGGAAGTGGGCAACGGCCATCAGGCGTACGTCGTCTGCCCCCGCATCGGCGACGAGGACGAGGACCCGAAGAAGCGCAAGTCCCCCGAGGACGAGGCGGAGAAGCGGCCCCCGCTCGCCGTGCTCGACATCGCCGACCAGCTCGCCGCGGGCCCGCTGCGGGATCTGCGGGTCGAGGTCCTGCACGGCCGGATGCCCCCCGACGACAAGGACGCCGTGATGCGCCGGTTCGCCGCCGGCGAGACGGACGTGCTGGTCGCCACGACGGTCATCGAGGTCGGGGTGAACGTGCCGAACGCCACCGTGATGGTGATCATGGACGCGGACCGCTTCGGCGTCTCCCAGCTCCACCAGCTGCGCGGCCGGGTCGGCCGGGGCTCGGCGCCCGGCCTGTGCCTGCTGGTCACCGAGATGCCCGAGGCCGGCCCGTCCCGCCAGCGGCTCAACGCCGTCGCGGCCACCCTCGACGGCTTCGAGCTGTCCCGTATCGACCTCGAACAGCGCCGCGAGGGCGATGTCCTCGGCCAGGCCCAGTCCGGTGTCCGCTCCAGCTTGCGGGTGCTCGCGGTCATCGACGACGAGGAGATCATCGCCGAGGCCCGCGAGGAGGCCGCCGCGGTCGTCGCCGCCGACCCGGAACTCACCCGGCTGCCCGGCCTGCGCACGGCGCTGGAGGCACTGCTCGACGAGGAGCGGGAGCAGTATCTGGAAAAGGGCTGAAGCACCTGTCGCTCCCACGCGCACCGCTCCCACGCCGAGGCGCGGGCCGCCCGTGCCGGCCTTCGCGCGACGACCACCGGCCGCCGAACGCCCGCACTCCCGCGACGGGACGGCGCCGCCCCACCCCACCCCTGTCAGACTGGGTCCGTAACCACCCCACGAACAAGGACCCGAGATGACCCGCGTGATCGCCGGCGCAGCCGGCGGACGCCGCCTGGCCGTCCCGCAGGGACAAGGCACCCGCCCCACCTCCGACCGTGCGCGCGAGGGACTCTTCTCCACCTGGCAGTCCCTGCTCGGCGGCCCGCTGGACGGCGAGCGGGTGCTCGACCTCTACGCCGGCTCAGGCGCGGTCGGCCTGGAGGCCCTGTCCCGCGGCGCCGGCCACACACTGCTGGTCGAGGCCGACCCGCGAGCCGTCCGCACCGTCCGGGAGAACGTCAGAAACCTCGGCCTGCCCGGCGCCGAGGTGAGGTCGGGCAAGGCCCAGCAGATCATCCAGTCGCCGCCGGACGGGCCGTACGACCTCGTGTTCCTGGACCCGCCGTACGCGGTCACGGATGACGATCTTCGGGAGATTCTGCTCACACTCCGCACGCAGGGCTGGCTCGCGCCGGAAGCCCTCGTCACCGTGGAGCGCAGCACCAGGGGCGGGGAGTTCGGATGGCCGGACGGTTTCGAGGCGATCAGGGCCCGTCGCTACGGCGAGGGAACGTTTTGGTACGGTCGCGCCGCCTCTACGTGCGAAGACGCTCCATGACCGGACCGGAGAGCGAGGGATCTCAAGTGCGCCGCGCCGTCTGTCCCGGGTCGTTCGACCCGATCACCAACGGACACCTCGACATCATCGCCCGCGCCTCCCGTCTGTATGATGAGGTCTACGTCGCGGTGATGATCAACAAGGCCAAGAAGGGCCTGTTCGAGATCGATGAGCGGATCGACCTGATCCGCCAGGTCACCAGCGAGTTCGAGAACGTCCGGGTCGAGGCCTTCCACGGCCTCCTGGTCGACTTCTGCAAGGAGCGCGACATCCCGGCCATCGTCAAGGGCCTGCGGGCGGTCAGCGACTTCGACTACGAGTTGCAGATGGCCCAGATGAACATCGGCCTCTCGGGGGTGGAGACGCTGTTCGTGCCCACCAACCCCACCTACAGCTTCCTGTCGTCCTCCCTGGTCAAGGAGGTCGCGACCTGGGGCGGCGACGTCTCGCACCTGGTGCCGCCGGCGGTTTTCGCGGCGCTGACCGAGCGGCTCAGGAAGGACTGAGTTCCTGACGCCGCGTCACTCGGTGTCCGGCAGCCGCCCCATGGCCGTACAGTCGTTGCGTCCGTCTCCAACACAGCTGTAGAGAGTGGCGAGCAACCGGTGGACGTACAGAAGAAGCTCGACGAGATCGTCACCGCGGTCTCCAGCGCCCGGGCCATGCCGATGTCGGCCTCGTGCGTGGTGAACCGCGCCGACCTGCTCGCCCTGCTGGAAGAGGTCCGCGGGGCGCTGCCCGACTCCCTCGCCCAGGCCGAGGAGCTGATCGGCGGCCGGGAGCAGATGGTCGAGCAGGCCCGCCAGGAGGCCGAGCGGATCATCCAGGGCGCGCACGCCGAGCGCGGCTCGCTGATCTCCGACACCGAGGTCGCCCGCCGGTCCCAAGCCGAGGCCGACCGGATCCTCGCCGAGGCCCGCAAGGAGGCCGAGGAGGTCCGCGCCGAAGCCGACGACTACGTCGACTCCAAGCTCGCCAACTTCGAGGTCGTCCTCACCAAGACCCTCGGCTCCGTCGGCCGCGGCCGCGAGAAGCTCCTCGGCACCGGCCCCGGCCTCGACGACCAGGGCTACGAGGACGAGGACGCCCCCGAGCGCAGCCACGACCCGGAGACCCTGCGCCGCACCGCCGACGAGTACGTCGACGTCAAGCTCGGCGCCTTCGAGGCGGTGCTCGCCAAGACCCTGGAGGCCGTCGGCCGCGGCCGGCAGAAGCTGCACGGCCGGATCGCCACCGACGACCTCGGTGTCCTCGCCGACGACGCCACCACCGTCCAGCACAGCAGTGACGCGGACTACCTCGCCGACCTCGCGGCCCTCGCCGACGCCCCGGCCGAGCAGCGGCCCGCGGTGCCGGCCCAGCAGTCGTACGCCCAGCAGGACGCCTACGCCGCCACCGCCGACTACGGCCGGGCGGGCGAGGCCGCCATGCAGCAGACGCAGCCCGACCCGTACGGCTACCAGCAGCAGTACGCCCAGCAGGACCCGTACGGCTACCAGCACGCCGATCCGTACGCCGCCTACCCGCCGCAGCCCGCCTACGACCCGAACCAGGGCCACCACGGGTACACGCAGCCCCAGGCACCCCAGGTGCACCAGCCACAGGCACTCGACGAGGCCAGCCTCTTCGACACCAGCATGATCAGCGCGGAGCAGTTGCGGCAGTACGAGCAGGGCCGCTGAGCACCGATTGGGCCGAGAGCGAAAGGTCCAGTATCCTGTCTCTTCGGTCGCGTGTGCGCTTCGCTGGTTCGTAGACGTCCGCGATCAGCGCTGCCCGGGAACATTCGCGTCCCGGGGACTGCGTCCCTCTGAGCTCACAAGATCGAAAGCAGGAATGGCTCTGAACGCCCGCCTCGACCACCGCAACCCCTTCGTGTTCGACACACACGAGCTGGGTCGGCGTCCTGGTGCGCTCCAGCGCCTGAACCGCACGGTCGACGCTCCGCAGGACTTCGGTGTCCAGGGCGTCGTCGGAGTGCCGGAAGGCGCTCCGGTGGAGCTCGAACTCCGACTCGAGTCGGTCATGGAAGGTGTGCTCGTCACAGGCACCGCCCGTGCACAGGCCGAGGGGGAGTGCGTAAGGTGTCTGGAGCCGGTCGAGCTGGAGCTCGAAGCGGAATTCCAGGAGATGTTCTCGTACCCTGACGCCGACGACCGGGGCCGCGTGATCGCGGAACCGGGCGACGACGCCGAGGACGACGAGGACAGGCTCCATCTCGAGGACGGCCTGTTCGACCTCGAACCCGTGCTGCGCGATGCGGTGGTGCTCGCACTGCCGATGCAGCCGGTGTGCCGGGAAGACTGCCCCGGGCTGTGCTCCGAGTGCGGAGCGCGGCTGGCGGACGACCCGGACCACCACCATGACGCCGTCGACATCCGTTGGGCGGCATTGCAGGGACTCGCCGATTCACTCGAACCCGGCGAGAAGGACGAGATGAGCGGCGAAGCGCCTCGATCAGCACGCGCCGCCGAGAAGCAGGAGAAGTAGCCGTGGCTGTTCCGAAGCGGAAGATGTCGCGCAGCAACACGCGCCACCGCCGGTCGCAGTGGAAGGCTGCGGTCCCCACCCTGGTTGCGTGCGAGCGCTGCCACGAGCCCAAGCAGCAGCACATCGCGTGCCCTTCTTGCGGCACCTACAACAAGCGCCAGGTCCTCGAGGTCTGAGCGGCTGGTGAGAGGCACTGTGTCCACGCCTAAGAAGCAGTCCCCCCGCGCGAGCGGGAGTGCATCGGCGGACCACCAGGCCTCGTCCCACACGCTTCTGGAAGGGCGGCTCGGCTACAAGGTCGAGTCCGCCCTTCTGGTGCGAGCGCTGACCCACCGTTCCTACGCGTACGAGAACGGCGGTCTGCCGACGAACGAGCGGCTGGAGTTCCTCGGAGACTCCGTGCTCGGCCTCGTCGTCACGGACACGCTGTACCGCACCCACCCCGATCTGCCCGAGGGCCAGCTGGCCAAGCTGCGGGCAGCGGTGGTGAACTCTCGTGCGCTGGCGGACGTGGGACGCACGCTCGAACTGGGCTCCTTCATCCGGCTCGGCCGCGGTGAAGAGGGCACGGGAGGCCGGGACAAGGCATCCATCCTCGCCGACACCCTGGAAGCGGTGATCGGTGCCGTCTATCTCGACCAGGGTCTCGATTCGGCGGCGGAGTTGGTGCACCGTCTGTTCGACCCCTTGATCGAGAAGTCCTCGAACCTCGGAGCCGGCCTGGACTGGAAGACCAGTCTCCAGGAGCTCACCGCGACCGAAGGCCTCGGTGTCCCCGAGTACCTGGTCACGGAGACCGGCCCCGACCACGAGAAGACCTTCACTGCTGCCGCCCGCGTCGGAGGCGTCTCGTACGGCACCGGCACCGGCCGCAGCAAGAAGGAGGCGGAGCAGCAGGCAGCGGAGTCCGCCTGGCGGGCCATCCGGGCCGCGGCGGACGAGCGGGCCAAGGCGGCGCAGGCCGCGCAGGCCGCCCAGTCGGCGGCGGTCACCGAGGCCGCTCAGGCCGCGGCGGCCGAGAACGCCGGGGCGACCGCGGTCGTCGACGCCGACGACTGATCGTCGCCTTCCGCCCACGAAGCGCGACCGAGCGCCCGTCCCCGTACCGGGGCGGGCGCTCGGCACATACACCGGTTCGCCACGGGGGAGCACATGCCCGAGTTGCCCGAGGTCGAGGTCGTACGGCGCGGTCTCGCGCGGTGGGTCGCCGACCGGACCGTCGCCGACGCCGAGGTGCTGCACCCGCGCGCCGTGCGCCGGCATGCCGCCGGGCCCGACGACTTCGCCCACCGTCTCAAGGGGCATCGCGTCGGTACGCCCCACCGGCGGGGCAAGTACCTGTGGCTGCCGCTGGAGGACACCGGCGAGGCGGTCCTCGCCCACCTCGGCATGAGCGGCCAGTTGCTGGTGCAGCCGCACACCGCGCCCGACGAGAAGCATCTGCGCATCCGCGTCCGGTTCGCCGACGAACTGGACACGGAGCTGCGCTTCGTCGACCAGCGCACCTTCGGCGGACTGTCGTTGCACGACACCACCCCCGACGGCCTGCCCGACGTCATCGCGCACATCGCCCGCGATCCCCTCGATCCGCTGTTCGACGACGAGGCCTTCCACCAGGCGCTGCGCCGCAAGCGGACCACCGTCAAGCGCGCGCTGCTCGACCAGTCGCTGATCAGCGGGGTCGGCAACATCTACGCGGACGAGGCGCTGTGGCGCGCCCGGCTGCACTACGACCGCCCCACGTCGACCTTCACCCGCCCCCGCACGCTGCAACTCCTCGGCCATGTCAGGGACGTGATGAACGCGGCCCTGGCGGTGGGCGGCACGAGCTTCGACAGCCTCTACGTCAATGTCAACGGGGAGTCGGGCTACTTCGACCGCTCGCTGGACGCCTACGGGCGCGAGGGCCTGCCGTGCCGGCGCTGCGGCACCGCCGTACGCCGGCGCCCGTGGATGAACCGCTCCAGCTACTACTGCCCGAAGTGCCAGCGCCCGCCGCGGACGGCGCCGTAGCCGCGCTAGCGGTGCGCTTCCCGTGTGTCGTGGCGCTCCCGTGCCGCGAGGACGTCGTCCATACGGCTCTCCACACAGTCGATCAGGGCCAGCAGGCGCTCGGCGACGTCATGGCCGAGCGGCGTGAGTTCGTAGTCCACGCGGGGCGGGTTGGTCGGCTGGGCCTCGCGGTGCACCAGGCCGTCGCGCTCCAGCGCGTGCAGGGTCTGGGACAGCATCTTCTCGCTCACCCCGTCGACGCGGCGGCGCAGCTCGTTGAACCTGAAGGACCCCTGGTGCAGGGCGCCGAGGGTCAGCGCACCCCAGCGCCCGGTGACATGCTCCAGCGTCCCGCGCGACGGGCAGACCTTGGAGAACACGTCGTACGGGACGTCCGGCTCGGCCGCGCGTTCCGATGTGCTGGTCATGCCGAGAGCGTACTCGAACACAGCGCTGACCACCGGGTTGCGCCCACCGGGGGTCAGCGCAGGCGGCGAGGGCTCAGTAGCCGAAGTTCTGCGTCCACCACGGTCCGCCGGAGCCGTAGTGCACTCCCACGCCCAGTGTCTTGAAGTCGCAGTTCAAGATGTTGGCCCGGTGGCCGGGGCTGTCCATCCAGGCGTCCATCACCGCCTGGGCGTCGGCCTGGCCGCGGGCGATGTTCTCGCCGCCGAGGCTGGTGATCCCGGCGGCCTCCGCGCGGTCCCACGGAGTGGCTCCGCTGGGGTCGGTGTGGTCGAAGAAGCCCTGTGCGGCCATGGCGTTGCTGAAGTCGCCGGCGAGGCCGGCCAGAGCGCTGTTCGCGGCCAGCGCGTCGCATCCGACCTTCGCGCGCTCCTTGTTGACGAGCCTGAGCACCTCGGCCTCGGCCGCGGACTCGGCGGAGATCGGTGAGGCAGGTGTCTCGGTCTTGGCCGGGGACTTGGTCGCGCCCTTGCCGGGGGAGGCCGGCGTCTTCGGCTTCTTCGACGGCGTGGTCTGCGTCGGCTTCTCGGTCGGAGCCTCGGTGGTGGGCTCCTTCTCGGGCTTCGTCGCGGAAGGGGTCGGGGCGGGCGAGTCGGGGCTCTCCGAGCCGCCGCCGGCCGGGGCCGTGGTGACACCGCCGTCCTCGGCGCTGCCGGACGTGCCGCCCTGCTGCGTCTCGGTGTTGGGCGGGGTGTCGGAGGTCTGGACCTTGTCCCCGGCGCCTCCGCCGAGGGTGTAGCTGTCACCGCCGGGCAGCACGCCCGTGGCCACGGCGACCGTGCCGATCGCCACCGCCGCGGACACGCCCAGCAGCCCGGTGCGGACCGGCGTCGCGGCCTTCTTCTTGGGGCGCCGGTGTATGCCGGCCCGCCGGGGGCCGTCGTCGGGTATGTACCCGTCGGCCGAGAAGGCCGCCGTGTCCGAGAAGGCCGCCGTGTCCGAGAAGGCCGCCGTGTCCGCGAAGACCGCCGTGTCGGCGAAGTCCTCGCGGCGTTCGTCCGGCGCGAAGAGGTAGGAGTCGCTGCGCGTGACGGCTTCCGCGTACGCCTCGGGGTTCAGGTACGGCGCGATGCCGGGTGCCCCTCGGTCGGCCGGGTACGAGTGCAGCGGGTCGTGGCCCTCCACGGCGAAGCCGTGCGTCTCGTTGACCCCCGTGGCACGGCCCGTGGCGGCGCGTCCGGCGTCGGAGCGTCGGTGGCGTCCCATGTTCTGGCCTTCCTCGTCCTCGCGATCGACTCGTCGTCCTCGCGGTCGACTCGTCCGTTCGTCCGTCCGCACGATTCCTCCATGCGATCCGCCCGAACGGTCAACCATACCCACTCGATCGAGTGGGTTTCATATGAGATTCATTGGGGCTGGACGGTACCGCATGGCGCGGGGGGAGGAAGTGTCCACGGTGACATTGGCCGGTTAGGTTGCACCCATGAGCGAGGAAGTACGGCTGGTCGCCTGGGTGCGAGGAAGCGTTCAAGGTGTGGGTTTTCGCTGGTTCACGCGCGCCAAGGCACTGGAGATCGGCGGCCTGAGTGGTTTTGCTCTCAATTTGGCCGACGGTCGGGTCCAGGTGGTCGCGGAGGGTTCCCGCGACGGCTGCCAGGGCCTGCTCGACTGGCTCCTGGGCGCCGACACGCCCGGGCGGGTGGACGGTGTCACCGAGATCTGGGACACACCGCGCGGCGGCTACGACGGCTTCGCGATCCGCTGACCCGACGGCGCCGAAAGGCCGCCCGAGCGGGGGCCGGGACGGCCGTCCGGAGCGGAAACGAGCAGGTGGTTGCCAAGAACCCCTTGTCGTGGCAGGCTCCACACGCAAAGATGATCGCCACGCCCCCAGGGCCCCGCAGGAGTCGCAGCGCCGCCGTTCTTCCGGCCGCGCACCCCGGGATGCTCACCAATACGGGGCGTGATCGTGTTGACCGTCAAACTTTTTGGTGAGACGCTGAAAGCCCCGCGCACCTTAGCTGTTTGGCATGTATGAACGGCAGCACAACTCCACAGTGCCAAGCGGCCGCGGGTGCGAATCCCTCACGACCCACACCGCATCGGTCGGTCACTCAGTGTGGAGGACCATCCATCATGGCAAAGGCGCTTCTCGGTTACGTCGGCGGCTCCGACCCTCGACTCCTCGCCGAGATGCGACGGCTCCAGCAGCGCGTCCAGGACCTCGAATCCGAGCTCGTACGGATCCAGGCGGAGAACGACGCGCTGACGGCTGCCGCTTCTCACCACGACAGGATCATGGAGAGCGTCGACGCACACCAGGCGGAGCCTGCGCTCACCTGATCACTGTGTCGCACCACGACAGCAGGGGTTGGGCTGCCCGTATCAACCGCTAAGTTGTCAGAAGTTGCAAGGGACGCTTCGGCGTCCCTTCTTTCTTTGCCCCCGCATCCTTTCACCTTCTTTAACGTCTGGTGTGCCCTGCACGTTCACGGGCGAAACCGCGGGTTCATGGAGTGAGACAACCCCGGAAGGTAGAGTCCAGCGGCGTGCACCTCAAGGCCCTGACCCTCCGAGGGTTCAAGTCTTTCGCCTCGGCGACCACGCTCCGGTTCGAGCCGGGCATCACGTGTGTCGTGGGACCGAACGGCTCGGGCAAGTCGAACGTCGTCGACGCGCTCAGCTGGGTCATGGGCGAGCAGGGTGCCAAGTCGCTGCGCGGCGGCAAGATGGAGGACGTCATCTTCGCCGGCACCACCGGGCGCCCGCCGCTGGGCCGGGCCGAGGTGTCGCTGACCATCGACAACTCCGACGGGGCGCTGCCCATCGAGTACGCCGAGGTCACCATCACGCGGATCATGTTCCGCAACGGCGGCAGCGAGTACCAGATCAACGGCGACACCTGCCGTCTGCTCGACATCCAGGAACTGCTGTCCGACTCCGGCATCGGCCGCGAGATGCATGTGATCGTCGGCCAGGGCCAGCTCGACTCCGTGCTGCACGCCGATCCCATGGGCCGCCGCGCCTTCATCGAGGAGGCCGCCGGCGTCCTCAAGCACCGCAAGCGCAAGGAGAAGGCGCTCCGGAAGCTGGACGCGATGCAGGCCAACCTCGCGCGCGTGCAGGACCTGACGGACGAGCTGCGCCGCCAGCTCAAGCCGCTCGGCCGGCAGGCAGCCGTCGCCCGCCGGGCCGCCGTCATCCAGGCCGACCTGCGCGACGCCCGGCTGCGCCTGCTCGCCGACGATCTCGTCCGGCTGCAGGACGCGCTCAAGACCGAGGTCGCCGACGAGGCCGCGCTCAAGCAGCGCAAGGAGGCCGCCGAGCAGGAGCTGAAGAAGGCGCTCCAGCGGGAGGCGCTGCTGGAGGACGAGGTGCGGCAGCTCACGCCCCGGCTGCAGCGCGCCCAGCAGACCTGGTACGAGCTGTCGCAGCTCGCCGAGCGGGTGCGCGGCACCGTCTCGCTCGCCGACGCGCGGGTCAAGAGCGCGACCTCCGCGCCGCCCGAGGAGCGGCGTGGCCGCGATCCCGAGGACATGGAGCGCGAGGCGCACCGTATCCGCGAGCAGGAGGCGGAACTCGAAGCGGCACTGGAGGCGGCGGAGCGTGCCCTGGAGGACACGGTTGCCCACCGAGCCGACCTGGAGCGCGAACTCGCCCTGGAGGAGCGCCGTCTGAAGGACGCCGCCCGCGCCATCGCCGACCGCCGTGAAGGGCTGGCCCGGCTGAACGGCCAGGTCGGCGCCGCCCGTTCGCGCGCGGCCTCCGCCCAGGCCGAGATCGACCGGCTGGCCGCCGCCCGCGACGAGGCACAGGAACGGGCCTTCGCCGCCCAGGAGGAGTACGAGGCGCTCAAGGCCGAGGTGGACGGCCTCGACGCCGGCGACGCGGAGCTCGGCGACCGGCACGACGAGGCCAAGCGGCAGCTCGCCCGGGCCGAGACCGCGCTCGCCGCCGCCCGGGAGGCAGCCACCGCGGCCGAGCGCAGGCGGGCGGCGACGCAGGCCCGCCACGAGGCGCTGGCCCTGGGCCTGCGCCGCAAGGACGGCACCGGCGCGCTGCTCGGCGCGAAGGACCGGCTCACCGGACTGCTGGGCCCGGCCGCCGAACTGCTCTCCGTGACGCCGGGCCACGAGGTCGCCCTGGCCGCCGCCTTCGGCGCGGCGGCCGACGCGATCGCCGTGACGACCCCCGCGGCGGCGGCCGAGGCCATCCGGCTGCTGCGCAAGCAGGACCAGGGGCGGGCGGCACTGCTGCTGAGCGGTGCCCCCGACGACGTACCGCACGAGACGCGCTCCGACAGCCGGCCGTACGCCGCCGATCTGGTCCGGGGGCCCGCCGAACTGATGCCCGCCGTGCGGCGGCTGCTGCGCGGGATCGTCGTCGTCGGCACCCTGGAGGACGCCGAGGACCTGGTGTACGCGCAGCCCGGGCTCACCGCCGTCACCGCCGAGGGGGACCTGCTCGGGGCGCACTTCGCGCACGGCGGGTCCGCCGGCGCGCCGAGCCTGCTCGAAGTGCAGGCCTCCGTCGACGAGGCCGCGGCCGAGCTGGAGGAGCTCGCCGTGCGCTGCGAGGAGCTGGCCGAGGCGCAGAGCGTGGCCGGTGAGCGGCGCGGTGAGGCCGCCGCGCTCGTCGAGGAGCTGGGGGAGCGGCGCCGGGCCGCGGACCGCGAGAAGTCCGCCGTCGCTCAGCAGCTCGGCCGGCTGGCGGGGCAGGCCCGGGCGGCGGCGGGCGAGGCCGAACGCAGTGTCGCCGCCGCGGCGCGGGCGCAGGACGCGCTCGACAAAGCACTGCTGGACGTCGAGGAACTCGCCGAACGGCTGGCCGTCGCCGAGGAGATGCCGGTCGAGGAGGAGCCCGACAACTCCGCCCGGGACCGGCTCGCCGCCGACGGGGCGAACGCCCGGCAGACCGAGATGGAGGCCCGCCTCCAGGTCCGTACGCACGAGGAACGGGTCAAGGGACTCTCCGGTCGGGCCGACTCGCTGGACCGGGCGGCGCGCGCCGAACGCGAGGCACGCGCGCGTGCCGAGCAGCGGCGGGTCCGGCTGCGGCACGAGGCGGAGGTGGCGCAGGCCGTCGCCGCCGGCGCGCGCCTGCTGCTTGTACACGTCGAGGTCTCCCTCGGGCGCGCCGACGAGGAGCGGGCCGCCGCCGAGGCGGCCAAGGCGCGGCGTGAGCAGGAGCTGTCCGCCGCCCGCGCCGAGGGCCGCGACCTCAAGGCCGAGCTGGACAAGCTCACCGACTCCGTCCACCGCGGTGAGGTGCTCGGCGCCGAGAAGCGCATGCGGATCGAGCAGTTGGAGAGCAAGGCGCTGGAGGAGCTGGGCGTGGAGCCGGAAGGGCTGGTATCCGAATACGGCCCGCACCAGCTCGTACCGCCGTCTCCGCCCGCCGAGGGCGAGGAGCTGCCGGAGGATCCCGAGCATCCGCGCAATCAGCCGAGGCCGTTCGCGCGGCCCGAGCAGGAGAGGCGGCTGAAGGCGGCCGAGCGGGCGTATCAGCAGCTCGGCAAGGTGAACCCGCTGGCGCTGGAGGAGTTCGCGGCGCTGGAGGAACGGCACAAGTTCCTCAGCGAGCAGCTCGAAGACCTGAAGAAGACCCGCGCCGATCTGCTCCAGGTCGTCAAGGAGGTCGACGAGCGGGTCGAGCAGGTGTTCACGGAGGCCTACCGGGACACGGCGCGGGAGTTCGAGGGCGTCTTCAGCCGGCTGTTCCCGGGCGGCGAGGGGCGGCTCGTGCTCACGGACCCGGACAACATGCTGACCACGGGCGTCGACGTGGAGGCCCGGCCGCCGGGCAAGAAGGTCAAGCGGCTGAGCCTGCTCTCCGGTGGCGAACGGTCGCTCACCGCCGTCGCGATGCTGGTGTCGATCTTCAAGGCGCGGCCGAGCCCGTTCTACGTGATGGACGAGGTCGAGGCGGCGCTCGACGACACCAACCTCCAGCGCCTGATCCGGATCATGCAGGAGTTGCAGGAGGCCTCGCAGCTCATCGTGATCACGCACCAGAAGCGCACGATGGAGGTCGCCGACGCGCTGTACGGCGTCTCCATGCAGGGTGACGGTGTGTCGAAGGTCATCAGCCAGCGACTGCGCTAGTCGCCGCCTGGGACCTGGCCGCCTGGCGCGTGCTCGGCGGCATCGCCATCGGCATGGCCTCGGTCATCGGCCCCGCCTGCATCGCCGAGGTCGCCCCGCCCGCCCACCGCGGCAGGCTCGCCTCCTTCCAGCAGGCCGCCATCGTCATCGGCATCGCCGTCTCGCAGCTCGTCAACTGGGCCATACTCGACATGGCCGGCGGCGAGGAGCGCGGAGAGATCGCGGGCCTGGAGGCATGGCAGTGGATGCTCGGCGTGATGATCGTGCCGGCCGTCGTTTACGGACTGATGTCCTTCGCCATCCCCGAGTCGCCTCGCCATCTGATCAGCGTGGGCCGCGTGGACGACGCCAGGAAGGTGCTCGCCGGCGTGGAGGGCGACATCGATCTGGACGCCCGGGTCGGCGAGATCGAGCAGGCGATGCGCAGCGACCACAGGTCGACGTTCCGGGATCTGCTGGACAGCCGCTCCGGTCTGCTGCCGATCGTCTGGATCGGTGTCGGCCTGTCCGTCTTCCAGCAGCTGGTCGGCATCAACGTCATCTTCTCCTACTCGAACCTGCTGTGGCAGTCCGTCGGCGTCGACCCGGCGAGCTCTTTCTTCTACTCGTTCGAGACCTCGATCATCAACATCATCGGCACCGTGATCGCGATGATCTTCGTCGACCGGCTCGGCCGCAAGCCGCTCGCCCTGATCGGCTCGATCGGCATGGGCGTGTCGCTGGCCTTCGCCGCCTGGGCCTTCTCGTACCAGAGCGGCAGCGACCCGCTGCCGACCGCGCAGGGCTGTGTGGCGCTGATCGCCGCCAACGCGTTCGTCCTGTTCTTCGCGATGTCGTGGGGCGTGGTCGTCTGGGTCATGCTCGGTGAGGTCTTCCCGAACAAGATCCGCGCCGCCGCGCTCGGTGTGGCCGCCTCGGCCCAGTGGATCGCCAACTGGGTGATCACCATCACCTTCCCGGACCTCGCGGACTGGAACCTGTCGCTCACCTACGTCATGTACGCGGTGTTCGCCTTCCTCTCCATCCCGTTCATCGTGAAGTTCGTGCCCGAGACCAAGGGCAAGAAGCTGGAGGAGATGGGCTGACCCCGGCCCCGGCCCCCCGGCCCTCCTCACTCCCCGAGCCCGAGGAGAAGGGCACAGTCCCCGCCGCCCCTCTCCTCGCCCCCGTGAAGGACACGCCGCCCCGCTCAGCCGGTGAGCCGGGGCAGCACGTCCTCGCAGAACAGCCGCAGGCTGCGCCACCCCTCCTCCGGAGGCATACCGCCCACGAGCGGATGCAGGACGAGGTTGTCCAGCCCCTGGGCCACGCACTCGTCCGGGGTCAGGACCCGGTAGACGCCCTCGGCGCGCAGCTCGTCCACGGTGGTGGCCGCCGACCGCACCGCCGAGCGGATGTCGGCCGACTGCCAGGAGGCGTAGGTCCGCGCCTCGTGCAGGAAGTGCCCGCCGTACGCCGCCCAGGTCCGGTCGGGGTCCTCGGCGAGATGCAGCAGCGGCGTCTCGGCGGCGGGCATCATGGTCCAGCCCTCCGTGCCGTACTCCACCAGCCGCTCCTTGTAGTAGGCCTCCAGCTCCGGCAGATGCGCGCTGGGGAAGAAGGGCAGGCCGAGGCGGGCGGCGCGACGGGCCGCGGCCTTCGAGGAGCCGCCGACCAGCAGCAGCGGGTGCGGATCGGAGTACGGCCGCGGAGTGACCCGCACCGTGCGGCCCCGGTACTCGAACTCCTCGCCGGTCCACGCCTTCAGCACCGTCTCCAGCACCTCGTCCTGCAACCGGCCGCGGCGCTCCCACTCCACGCCGAACAGGGCGTACTCCTCGGGCCGGTACCCGATGCCCGCGACGGTCACCAGCCGCCCGCCGCCGAGCAGGTCCAGCACCGCGATGTCCTCCGCGAGCCGCAGCGGGTCGTGCAGCGGCCCGATCACCGCCGACACGGTGACCGCCAGGCGCCGGGTCGCGCCGAGGACGGCGCCCGCGAAGGTGAACGGCGAGGGCAGCCAGTTGTTCTCGACGCCGTGGTGCTCCTCCGTCTGCACGGTGGTGATCCCCCGGTCGTCGGCGTACGCGGCCATCTCCAGGGCCGCCCGGTAGCGGGCGTGCAGCGAGGCGGGGGTGGCGCCGGGATCGACGAGGTTGAAGCGGACGACCGTGACGGGCATGGGAGGCCCCTCCTTCACCGGGCGGATGTGGGGGGACCGTAGCTGACGGTGCGTCAGATGGCCAGGGCGGCGGACGCGTGCCCTGATGTGGTCCTGACATGACCGGCGCCCACTTGGAGGAACGCACGAGCTGGGCCCGGCGGACCCCATGGCCGATACTGGACGGGTTATGGAAATCGTCATCCTTGCTGTAGTCATCGCCGTGGTCGTGATCGGCGCGCTCGGCGGGCTCATCGTCGGCAGCCGGCGCCGGAAGTCGCTGCCTCCGCCACCGCCCGCCACGCCCGACATCACCGCCCCTCCGGCCGAGCCGCACGTCGGCGACGAGGCCGAGACGCCGCGCGACGAACCGCGCCGCACCATAGAGGAAGTGGATCTCCCGGACGGTTCGGCCCCGGTCGCCGTCGAGGAGCCGCCCGCTCCCGAGATCGAGATCCCCGAAGCACCCCCGATCGAGATCCCCGAGCCCGCCGCCGGCCGTCTGGTCCGGCTGCGCGCCCGGCTCTCCCGCTCCCAGAACGCCCTGGGCCAGGGACTGCTCTCGCTGCTGTCGCGCGAGCACCTCGACGAGGAGACCTGGGAGGAGATCGAGGACACCCTGCTCACCGCCGACGTCGGCGTCCAGCCCACCCAGGAGCTGGTCGAGCGCCTGCGCGAGCGCGTGAAGGTGCTCGGCACCCGCACCCCAGAGGAGCTGCGGAGCCTGCTGCGCGAGGAGCTGCTCACGCTGGTCGGCACCGACTTCGACCGCACCGTGCGGACCGAGCCGGAGAGCACCAAGCCCGGCATCGTGATGGTCGTCGGCGTCAACGGCACCGGCAAGACCACCACCACGGGCAAGCTCGCCCGCGTCCTGGTGGCCGACGGCCGCACGGTCGTGCTCGGCGCCGCCGACACCTTCCGGGCCGCCGCCGCCGACCAGCTCCAGACCTGGGGCGAGCGGGTCGGCGCCCACACCGTGCGCGGGCCGGAGGGCGGCGACCCCGCCTCCGTCGCCTTCGACGCGGTCAAGGAGGGCAAGGAGATGGGCTCCGACGTGGTGCTCATCGACACCGCGGGCCGGCTGCACACCAAGACCGGTCTGATGGACGAGCTCGGCAAGGTCAAGCGCGTCGTCGAGAAGCACGCGCCGCTCGACGAGGTGCTGCTCGTGCTCGACGCGACCACGGGTCAGAACGGGCTCGTCCAGGCCCGCGTCTTCGCCGAGGTGGTCGACATCACCGGCATCGTGCTCACCAAGCTGGACGGCACCGCCAAGGGCGGCATCGTCGTCGCCGTGCAGCGCGAGCTCGGCGTCCCGGTCAAGCTGGTCGGGCTCGGCGAGGGCGCGGACGACCTGGCGCCGTTCGAGCCCGAGGCCTTCGTGGATGCGCTCATCGGAGAGTGACCCACCCGAGCGCAGGAACGGCAAGAAGCGCCCGCCCCCAAGGTGCAGTCGGGGACGGGCGCTTCGCTGTGCGGCCCGGGTCGGGCCAGGGCGTGTCCGGCCCTCGCGCGGCGGGCGGGGTTGCCGGACAGGCCCTCAGGGCCGGTCCGAGGCGCGTGACCGGTGTGCCACGTAGGCCAGCGTCCCCAGCAGCAGCCGGGCGGCCGGCGGCTTGGTGGCCGAGTCCAGGTCGGGCGGGCGCAGCCAGCGGACGGGGCCGAGACCGGCGCGGTCGGACGGCGGGGCCGTGATGTGCGAGCCGGGGCCGAGGCCGCGCAGATCGAGGCTCGGGTCGTCCCAGCCCATGCGGTAGAGCAGCGCCGGGAGCTCGGCGGCGGCGCCGGGGGCGACCAGGAAGTGGGCGCGGCCGTCCGGGGTGGCGGCGACTGGGCCGAGCGGGAGGCCCATGCGTTCCAGCCGCACCAGCGCGCGGCGCCCGGCGGACTCGGCGACCTCGATCACGTCGAACGCGCGCCCGACCGGCAGCATCACCGCGGCGCCGGGGGTGTCGGCCCAGGCCGCGGTCGCCGCGTCCAGTGTCGCGCCGGCCGGCACCTCGGGGGCGAAGTCCAGCGGATGCGCGCCCGGCGCGCGGCAGTCGGGGCGCCCGCAGGAGCACACGCCGGCGGCGGCACGGGCGCCCGGGGCGACGTCCCAGCCCCACAGCCCGGTGTACTCCGCGACCGCGGTGCACTCCGACGAGCGGCCGCGGCGGCGCGAGCCGGACCGGATGTCGCGGATCCCTCGACTGCTGCCGATCGTGAAGCCCATGCCCCCTCCAACGGGTCCGACGCACCGGTGGTTACGAGACGGAATCGCAGTGTGACTCTGTGTTTCCGGTTCCCGCTTCGGGCGGTGGCCCAGTCGGCGTCCGGAAGCGTTCCCGGTGGTGTGTCTGGCGGTGCGCGCCCCTGCGTGCAACGCTGCGCTCGCTTCCCTCTGTGCTGTGTCAAGTGAATCGCCTGGCGGCGACAGCGAGTTCATTCGAAGGGGTGGCGAATGGTGGCGTTTCCGCGAACGCCATGGATGGACCGGTGATCGTAGGATTACTTTGAGTGCACGACATCCGGGGCACATGCACTGGTGGGTATGCCCGAGGCAAGCCGGTTGCTCATTCGAAGAGTGGCAAGCGCCGGACGGACGGCCGAGTTGACGGGCATTCTGATAAGGCTTGGCGCACCTGGTGCAAGCGATCAGAGGGATGGGGGCCTTCCAGTGGGCGGCAACGGCGGCAGCGGGACGAACGCTGAGAAGCGCCCGAATGAGCTGTTGGGCTCGTGGTTCGTGCGCAGCGGCTGGTCCAAGGGCGAGCTGGCACGGCAGGTGAACCGCAGAGCACGCCAGCTGGGGGCGAACCACATCTCCACGGACACCTCGCGGGTGCGCCGCTGGCTGGACGGTGAGAACCCGCGCGAGCCGATCCCGAGGATCCTGTCGGAACTGTTCTCCGAGCGGTTCGGCTGCGTCGTCTCGGTGGAGGACCTCGGCCTGCGCGCCGCCCGCCAGCTGCCCTCCGCCACGGGTGTCGACCTGCCGTGGACCGGCCCGCAGACGGTGGCCCTGCTCGGCGAGTTCTCGCGCAGCGACCTGATGCTGGCGCGGCGCGGCTTCCTCGGCACCTCGCTGGCCCTGTCCGCGGGCCCGGCCCTGATCGAGCCGATGCAGCGCTGGCTGGTGCCCGCGCCGCCGGCCCCGCGCCACGAGTCCGCCCAGGTGCCCGCCACCCGGGCACGCGGCCGGCTCTCCAAGCCGGAGCTGGACCTCCTGGAGTCCACCACCGTGATGTTCCGGCAGTGGGACGCCCAGTGCGGCGGCGGTCTGCGCCGCAAGGCGGTGGTCGGCCAGCTGCACGAGGTGACGGACCTCCTCCAGGAGCCCCAGCCGGAGGCCACCACCAGGAAGCTGTTCAAGGTCGCCGCCGAGCTGGCCGAGCTGGCCGGCTGGATGAGCTACGACGTCGGCCTCCAGCCCACGGCGCAGAAGTACTTCGTCCTCGCCCTGCACGCGGCCAAGGAAGCCGGCGACAAGCCGCTCGGCTCGTACATCCTGTCCAGCATGAGCCGCCAGATGATCCACCTCGGGCGGCCCGAGGACGCCCTGGAGCTGATCCACCTCGCGCAGTACGGAAGCCGTGACTGCGCCGGCCCCCGCACCCAGTCGATGCTGTATGCGATGGAGGCCCGCGCGTACGCCAACATGGGCCAGCCCGGCAAGTGCAAGCGGGCCGTGCGGATGGCCGAGGACACCTTCGTCGACGCCGACGAGTGGGACGAGCCCGACCCCGACTGGATCCGCTTCTTCTCCGAGGCCGAGCTGCACGGGGAGAACTCGCACTCGTTCCGCGACCTGGCCTATGTGGCCGGCCGCAGCCCCACCTACGCCTCGCTCGCCGAGCCGCTGATGCGGCGGGCGGTGGAGCTGTTCGCCGACGACACCGAGCACCAGCGGTCGTACGCGCTCAACCTGATCGGCATGGCCACCGTGCATCTGCTCCGGCGCGAGCCCGAGCGCAGCGCCGGATACGCCGAGCAGGCCATGGACGTCGCCAAGAAGGTCCGCTCCGAGCGGGTCAACACCCGGATCCGCAAGACCGTCGACACCGCCGCCCGCGACTTCGGCGACCTCGCCGAGGTGGTGGACCTCACCGACCGGCTCGCCGCCGAGCTGCCGGAGACCGCCGAGGCCGTCTGAGCACCCGGCCCGACCCATGAACCCCGGCCGCGGCCGGCCCTCCCGAACTGCCCGACTCGGCTCCCCCATGCCAGGTCATCGGAAGGCCGCCGCGGCCGGTTCCCGTCCTCCGCGGAAGCTGCCACGGAAGGTTGCGCCACGATAACGATCGCGCAGTCCGGCAGCAGGCAGTTCATCGACGCGTAACACGCACGGCGCCTTCGTCACCGCCGCGAAACAACGAGGGGCTTCCACCGAAACGGCGCTGCGCCAATCTCATGGCGCATAACCGGCCCACCCCTCATGACCGCTCCAAGGCTTCGCCCGCACGGGGCCGTATCCAACGACGAGGAGACGCCGATGGCACCAGCCATCACGCTTGCGGCGGACGCACCGACGCTGTCGTCCGCGAACACAGGCTTCATGCTCATCTGTTCCGCTCTGGTGATGCTCATGACACCGGGCCTCGCCTTCTTCTACGGAGGCATGGTCCGGGTCAAGAGCACCCTGAACATGCTGATGATGAGCTTCATCAGTCTGGGGATCGTCACCATCCTGTGGGTGCTGTACGGCTTCTCCATGGCGTTCGGCACGGACTCCGGCAGCCTCATCGGCTGGAACTCCGACTGGGTCGGCCTCAGCGGCATCGGCCTGACGGACCTGTGGGACGGCTACACCATCCCGATCTTCGTCTTCCTGGTCTTCCAGCTGATGTTCGCGATCATCACACCCGCCCTGATCAGCGGTGCCCTCGCGGACCGCGTGAAGTTCACGGCGTGGGCGCTGTTCGTCGCGCTGTGGGCCACCGTCGTCTACTTCCCGGTCGCCCACTGGGTCTGGGGCGCGGGCGGCTGGGCGTTCGAGCTCGGTGTGATCGACTTCGCCGGCGGTACGGCGGTGCACATCAACGCCGGTGCCGCGGCGCTCGGCGTGATCCTTGTCATCGGCAAGCGCATCGGCTTCAAGAAGGACCCGATGCGCCCGCACAGCCTGCCGCTGGTCATGCTCGGCGCCGGTCTGCTGTGGTTCGGCTGGTTCGGCTTCAACGCCGGCTCCTGGCTCGGCAACGACGACGGCGTCGGCGCGCTGATGTTCGTCAACACGCAGGTCGCCACCGCCGCCGCCATGCTGGCCTGGCTGATCTACGAGAAGATCCGCCACGGCGCGTTCACCACGCTGGGCGCCGCCTCCGGCGCGGTCGCCGGTCTGGTCGCCATCACCCCGTCCGGTGGCGCGGTCTCCCCGGTCGGCGCGATCGCCGTCGGCGCGGTCGCCGGTGTCCTGTGCGCCATGGCCGTCGGCCTGAAGTACAAGTTCGGCTACGACGACTCCCTGGACGTCGTCGGTGTCCACCTCGTCGGCGGTGTCATCGGCTCGCTGCTGGTCGGCTTCTTCGCCAGCGGCAAGGGCCAGTCCGAGGTCAAGGGCCTCTTCTACGGCGGCGGCCTGGACCAGTTCTGGAAGCAGTGCGCCGGTGTCTTCGCGGTCCTGGCCTACTCGCTGGTCGTCTCCGCGATCCTCGCCTTCCTCCTCGACAAGACCATCGGCATGCGGGTCTCCGAGGACGAGGAGGTGGCCGGTATCGACCAGGCGGAGCACGCCGAGACCGCATACGACTTCAGCGGTGCCGGCGGCGGCGCCGCGCGGACCGCGGCCACCGCCCCGGTCACCGACGCTGCGAGCAAGAAGGTGGACGCATGAAGCTCATCACCGCCGTCGTCAAGCCGCACCGGCTCGACGAGATCAAGGAGGCCCTTCAGGCCTTCGGAGTCCACGGACTGACGGTCACCGAGGCGAGCGGTTACGGTCGTCAGAGGGGTCACACCGAGGTCTACCGCGGCGCCGAGTACACCGTCGACCTGGTCCCCAAGATCCGTATCGAGGTGCTGGCCGAGGACGACGACGCCGAGCAGCTGATCGACGTGATCGTGAAGGCCGCCCGCACCGGCAAGATCGGTGACGGCAAGGTCTGGTCGCTCCCGGTCGAGACGGCCGTCCGCGTCCGGACCGGCGAGCGCGGTCCGGACGCGCTCTGACACCGAGGAACAGGAGTCGCTGGGTGACGAGCACGCGCGAAGGTACGGAAGCAGAGCACTCGGGACCCAGCGGCTACGCGGCGGCCCGGCTGCGCCTCCTCACCGAGGGGGCGCGGTCCGGGCCGCCGCGCCGTTCCGCCCTGTCCGGCCTGACGGACGATTGGCTGGCCGGACTCTTCGGCGCCGGGGCACGGGACGGGGCAGCGGGTCCGCAGTCCCGCAAGGACGCCGACGGGGCCCGGGAGGGCGCACCGCGCGGGGTGTCCCTCGTCGCGGTCGGCGGCTACGGCCGCGGTGAGCTGTCCCCGCGCAGCGACCTCGACCTGCTCCTGCTGCACGACGGCGGCGACCCCGCGGCCGTCGCCGCGCTCGCCGACCGCCTCTGGTACCCCGTCTGGGACCTCGGCCTCTCCCTCGACCACTCGGTCCGCACACCGGCCGAGGCGCGCCGGACGGCCGGCGAGGACCTCAAGGTCCAGCTCGGCCTGCTCGACGCCCGGCATCTGGCCGGTGACCTCGGCCTCACCGCCGGTCTGCGCAGTGCCGTCCTCGCCGACTGGCGCAACCAGGCGCCCAAACGCCTGCCGGAACTCCAGGAGCTGTGCGCAGAGCGCGCCGAACGCCAGGGCGAGCTGCAGTACCTGCTGGAACCCGACCTCAAGGAGGCCCGCGGCGGTCTCCGGGACGCCACCGCGCTGCGCGCCGTCGCCGCCTCCTGGCTGGCCGACGCCCCGCGCGAAGGCCTCGACGACGCCCGGCGCCGGCTGCTCGACGTCCGTGACGCCCTGCACCTGGCCACCGGGCGCGCCACGGACCGGCTCGCGCTCCAGGAGCAGGACCAGGTAGCCGCCGAGCTGGGCCTGCTCGACGCCGACACCCTGCTGCGGCAGGTGTACGAGGCGGCCCGGGTCATCGCGTACGCCAGTGATGTCACCTGGCGCGAGGTGGGACGGGTGCTGCGGTCGCGGGCCGTGCGGCCGCGGCTGCGCGCCATGCTCGGCGGCGGGAAACCGGTCGCCGAGCGGTCACCGCTGGCGGAGGGCGTGGTGGAGCAGGACGGCGAGGTGGTGCTCGCCCGGGCCGCACGCCCCGAGCGCGACCCCGTGCTGCCCCTGCGTGCCGCCGCCGCGGCGGCACAGGCGGGCCTGCCGCTCTCGCTGCACGCGGTACGGCGGCTGGCCGGCGCGGTGCGCCCGCTGCCGACGCCCTGGCCCGCCGAGGCGCGCGAACAGCTCGTGACCCTGCTCGGCTCCGGCCGCCCCACGATCGAGGTCTGGGAGGCACTGGAGGCGGAGGGCCTGATCACCCGCCTGCTGCCCGACTGGGAGCGGGTGCGCTGCCGGCCGCAGCGCAACGCGGTGCACATCTGGACCGTCGACCGGCATCTGATCGAGACCGCGGTGCGCGCCTCCGAGTTCACCCGCCGGGTCAGCCGCCCCGACCTGCTGCTGGTCGCCGCGCTGCTGCACGACATCGGCAAGGGCTGGCCCGGTGACCACTCGGTGGCGGGCGAGATCATCGCCCGCGACGTGGCGGCCCGGATCGGCTTCGACCGCTCGGACGTGGCGGTGCTCGCCGCACTCGTCCGGCACCATCTGCTGCTCGTCGAGACCGCCACCCGGCGCGACCTGGAGGACCCGGCCACCGTCCGGGCGGTCGCCGAGGCGGTCGGTTCGCAGAGCACCCTGGAGCTGCTGCACGCGCTGACCGAGGCCGACGCGCTGGCCACCGGCCCGGCCGCATGGTCGTCGTGGCGCGGCTCACTCGTCGCCGACCTGGTCAAAAGGGTCTCGGGCGTCCTGTCCGGGGACTTCCTCGACGAACCCGAGGCCGCCCCCACCGCCGAGCAGGAGCGGCTCGCGATCGAGGCGGTCGCCACCGGCGGCCCCGTCCTCGCGCTGCGGGCCCAGACCGAGCCGCCGGCCCAGGACCAGCCGGCCGCGGACCCGGAACCGCTCGGCGTCGAGCTCCTGATCGCCGTACCGGACCAGCCCGGGGTGCTGCCCGCGGTGGCCGGTGTCCTCGCCATGCACCGGCTGACGGTCCGCACGGCCGAGCTGCGCGCCCTGGAGCTGCCGGACGGCGTCGAGGGCGCGGTGCTGCTGCTCGACTGGCGGGTGGCCGCCGAGTACGGCTCCCTGCCGCAGGCCGTCCGGCTGCGCGCCGACCTCGTACGCGCCCTCGACGGGTCCCTGGACATCGCGGGCCGCCTCGCCGAGCGCGACGCCGCCTACCCGCGCCGCCGGGGTGTGGTCGCGCCGCCGCCGCGGGTCACCGTCGCCTCCGCCGCCTCCCGTCACGCCACGGTGATCGAGGTGCGTGCCCAGGACGCCCCGGGACTGCTCTTCCGGATCGGGCGGGCCCTGGAGGACGCCGGCGTACGGGTGCGCAGCGCCCATGCCAGCACCCTCGGCGCGAACGCGGTGGACGCCTTCTACGTCACCGGGCCCGAGGGCGCGCCCCTGCCGGGCGAGGACGCCGCGGCCGTGGCGCGCAAGCTGGAGGAGGCCTTGCGGGGATGAGCATGACCCGGACTCGTGGAGCCGGGATACCCTGGAGGGCGATTCATCCGCCCGTCACCGACCCCGAGGACCGCGAGCGCCGTGTTCGATACTCTCTCCGATCGCCTCTCAGCGACTTTCAAGAACCTGCGCGGCAAGGGACGGCTCTCCGAGGCGGACATCGACGCCACCGCGCGCGAGATCCGTATCGCG
The DNA here is from genome assembly GCF_003261055.1 of Streptomyces cadmiisoli. Classification (NCBI taxonomy): domain Bacteria; kingdom Bacillati; phylum Actinomycetota; class Actinomycetes; order Kitasatosporales; family Streptomycetaceae; genus Streptomyces; species Streptomyces cadmiisoli. The sequence continues at coordinate 2,943,838 of NZ_CP030073.1, read as the reverse complement.
CTGCTCGAGGCGGACGTGGCGCTGCCGGTCGTCCGGAGCTTCATCAAGAACGTCAAGGAGCGTGCCCTCGGCGCCGATGTCTCCAAGGCGCTGAACCCGGCCCAGCAGGTCCTGAAGATCGTGAACGACGAGCTCGTCACGATCCTCGGCGGCGAGACCCGGCGGCTGCGGTTCGCCAAGCAGCCGCCCACCGTGATCATGCTGGCGGGTCTCCAGGGCGCGGGTAAGACCACGCTCGCGGGCAAGCTCGGCTTCTGGCTCAAGGAGCAGGGCCACTCGCCGCTGCTCGTCGCCGCCGACCTCCAGCGCCCGAACGCGGTCAACCAGCTCAGCGTCGTCGCCGAGCGGGCCGGTGTCGCGGTCTACGCGCCCGAGCCGGGCAACGGCGTCGGTGACCCGGTCGCGGTCGCCAGGGACTCCATCGACTTCGCCCGGTCCAAGGTCCACGACATCGTGATCGTCGACACCGCCGGCCGCCTGGGCATCGACCAGGAGATGATGCAGCAGGCCGCGGACATCCGGGACGCGGTCTCGCCGGACGAGATCCTCTTCGTCGTCGACGCGATGATCGGCCAGGACGCGGTGAACACCGCCGAGGCCTTCCGCGACGGCGTCGGTTTCGACGGTGTGGTGCTGTCCAAGCTCGACGGTGACGCCCGCGGTGGTGCGGCCCTGTCGATCCGGCAGATCACCGGTAAGCCGATCATGTTCGCCTCGAACGGCGAGAAGCTCGACGACTTCGACGCCTTCCACCCGGACCGGATGGCCTCCCGCATCCTCGACATGGGTGACCTGCTCACCCTGATCGAGCAGGCGGAGAAGACGTTCAGCCAGGAAGAGGCCGAGAAGATGGCCTCCAAGCTGGCGTCGAAGAAGGGCCAGGACTTCACCCTGGACGACTTCCTGGCCCAGATGGAGCAGGTCAGGAAGATGGGCTCCATCTCCAAGCTGCTCGGCATGCTGCCGGGCATGGGCCAGATCAAGGACCAGATCAACAACCTCGACGAGCGGGACGTCGACCGCACCGCCGCGATCATCAAGTCGATGACCCCGGGCGAGCGCCAGGACCCGACGATCATCAACGGCTCCCGGCGGGCCCGTATCGCCAAGGGTTCGGGTGTCGACGTCAGCGCGGTGAAGGGGCTCGTCGAGCGGTTCTTCGAGGCGCGCAAGATGATGTCCCGCATGGCCCAGGGCGGCGGAATGCCGGGAATGCCTGGGATGCCCGGCATGGGTGGCGGTCCGGGCCGGTCGAAGAAGCAGCCGAAGAAAGCCAAGGGCAAGCAGCGCTCCGGCAACCCGATGAAGCGCAAGCAGCAGGAGCAGGAGGAGGCCGCCCGGCGTGCCGCCGCCGCCCAGAACCCGGGCGCTTTCGGCCTGCCGCAGCAGGGCGCGCAGGACTTCGAGCTGCCGGACGAGTTCAAGAAGTTCATGGGCTGACCGCTCCCCGGGGAGCACGGCAGCGGTACTGCCGACCTACGGCGCCGGGGGCGCCCTCGACCGTGAGGGCGCCCCCGGCGCCGTTCGCGCACATGCTGGGGAGCCCGGTGTGTCGTAACGTCCCGATATGACCAACCCTGCTCCTCCGCGCAAGTCGCCCGAGCAGCCCTGGCGCAGCGAGGGGACGCCCGACGAACCGCCGAAGCCGCCACCGGGCAAGCGGCGAATACGCGGCGGCTGGTGGACCCTGGCCGTCACCGCGCTGATCGTTTTCCTGATCGCCAACATCGCGCTGTCGTACCTCGGCAGCGGTGACGAGCCGACGATCTCGTACACCGAGTTCAGCAAGCAGGTCGACGAGGGCAACGTCAGCAAGATCTACTCCAAGGGCGACGCGATCCAGGGCCAGCTGAAGAAGGCCCAGGACAACCCCGCGGGCGAGGGCACCTACACCAAGTTCAAGACCCAGCGGCCCGAGTTCGCCGACGACCAGCTCTGGGCGGATCTGACCCGGAACAACGTCACCGTGACGGCCGAGCCGGTCGTCCAGCAGCGCAGTGTGCTGGTCAATCTGCTGCTCTCGCTGGCGCCGATCCTGCTGCTCGTGGTGCTGTGGATCTTCATCGCGCGGCGGATGCGGACGGGGCTCGGCGGGCCGGGCGGCATGTTCGGGCGCAGGGAGCCGCCCAAACCGGTCGCGCTGGAGGCGGGACAGGAGCGCACGACCTTCGCGGACGTGGCGGGCATCGACGAGGTCGAGGGCGAGCTCAGCGACGTCGTCGACTTCCTGAAGAATCCGGACGCCTACCGCAGGATGGGCGCCAAGATGCCGCGCGGCGTGCTGCTCTCGGGGCCGCCCGGCACCGGGAAGACGCTGCTCGCGCGGGCGGTGGCCGGGGAGGCGGGGGTGCCGTTCTTCTCCGCGTCCGCCTCCGAGTTCATCGAGATGATCGTCGGTGTGGGCGCCTCCCGGGTGCGTGAGCTGTTCGCCGAGGCCCGCAAGGTGGCCCCGTCCATCATCTTCATCGACGAGATCGACACGATCGGCCGGGCCCGCGGCGCCGGTGCCTCCGTCGGCGGCCACGACGAGCGCGAGCAGACCCTGAACCAGATCCTGACCGAGATGGACGGCTTCTCCGGCTCGGAGGGCGTGGTCGTGGTCGCCGCGACCAACCGCGCGGACGTCCTGGACCCCGCGCTGACCCGCCCCGGCCGTTTCGACCGGACGGTCAGCGTCTCGCCCCCGGACCGGGGCGGTCGCGAGGCCATCCTGCGGATCCACACCCGGGAGATCCCGCTCGCCCCGGACGTGGACCTCGCCCGGGTGGCCCGTACGACTCCGGGCATGACCGGCGCTGAGCTGGCCAACCTGGCCAACGAGGCCGCCCTCCTCGCGGTCAAGCGGGGCCAGGACAACGTCACGCAGAGCGACCTCTCGGAGGCGCTGGAGAAGGTCCAGCTCGGTGCCGAACGCGCCCTGGTCATGCCCCAGGAGGAGCGCCGCCGCACCGCCTACCACGAGAGCGGCCACGCCCTGCTGGGCATGCTCCAGCCCGGCGCCGACCCGGTCCGCAAGATCACCATCGTGCCGCGCGGCCGGGCGCTCGGGGTGACGCTGTCGACGCCGGAGTCGGACAAGTACGCGTACACCGAGCAGTACCTGCGCGGCCGGATCATCGGCGCGCTCGGCGGCATGGCCGCCGAACACGTCGTCTACGACGTGATCACCACCGGTTCCGAGAGCGACCTGGAACAGGTCACCAGCATCGCCCGCGGGATGGTCGCGCGCTGGGGCATGAGCAGCCAGGTGGGCCGGCTGTCCGCGCTGCCCGGTGACGCCCAGCAGGCGTACGGTCTGTCCGCGGCACCGCAGACACTGGACGTGATCGACGGCGAGATGCGGCGGATCGTCGACGAGTGCTACGAGGAGGCGTGCCGCAAGCTGCGCGACCACCGCCGGCAACTCGACGCGCTCGCCCAGGCGCTGCTCGAACGCGAGACGCTGGAGGAGGCCGACGCGTACCGGATCGCCGGTGTCTCACGGCTGACGAAACTCGAACCGGACGAGCCCGAGCAGAGTTAGCCGCCCGGCCCCGCGCCGCCCGGCCCGCCTCGCCCGGCCGGCGGCTGCGCCGTGCGCCGGGCCAGGTCAGGGCGTTCGCGCGATCAGGTAGCGGAACACGTTCGGCATCCACACCGTGCCGTCCGGGCGGCGGTGCGGGTGCAGCGCCTCCGCCATCTCCTTGTCGACCTGCTCCTGATCGGTCGCCGCGATCGCCGCGTCGAACAGCCCCGTCGACAGCAGTCCGCGCACCGCGCTGTCCAGGTCGGCGTACCCGAAGGGGCACGCCACCCGCCCCGAGCCGTCGGGCCGCAGCCCCGCCCGCTGCGCGACCTCCTCCAGGTCGTCGCGCAGCGCCGGCCGCGGGCGGCCCGCGCCGTGCAGCGGATCCGCCAGCTTCGCCGCCACCCGCAGCACGGACGACGTCGCGCAGCGCTCGGGCGGCCCCCAGCCGGTCAGCACCACGGGAGCCCCGCGCTCCGCGAGCGGCACCGCGGCCGCCAGCAGATCACCGAGCCCCTCCGCGTCGCCCGCGAGACATCCGATGGGTTCGAAGGCGGTCACCAGGGTGAAGCGAGCCGCACCGTCCACGGCCGCGCCGGGGGCCTGGTCGACGAGCCGGGTGTCGGCACGCGCGCGGGAGACCGGCGACTCCGGGAACAGGCGCTCGCGGGCGAGGGCCAGTCGCTCGGGGGAGGACGGCTCGACGCCCGTGACCGACGCGCCCCGGGAGGCGGCGATCAGCAGCGCCAGCCCGGAACCGCAGCCGAGGCCCAGCAGCCGGGTGCCGGGGCCCACGTCCAGTCGCCGGTAGACCGCCTCGTGGAGCGGTACGAGCATCCGCTCCTGGATCTCCGACCAGTCACGCGCGCGTGCAGCGAGGTCCACATGGGGCGAGGGCCCCGCGTGAGGCTGGTGCTGCCGCACGAGCGTAGGTGTCATCGAAAGCGCCCCAATCCGCAGAGAGTTGTTTCTGTGCCCGTTTCCATCGCCCCCGTGACGTACGCTCGGCCTCCCCCCGTATGCCAGGAAACTCCGGGCTCGCGACCGCGTCCAGGGGTCGCGGAGCCCCGCTTGAGGGGTGCCCTCACGAGTGGCGAGAATTCACATTCCGGCAATCTGTGCCCGTACCATCTCGCCATGGCAAAGGCACCCGTTCTCACCCCGCGGGACATCGACTTCCCGCGCTGGTACCAGGATCTGATCAACAAGGCCGAACTGGCCGACAACGGGCCGGTGCGCGGCACCATGGTGATCCGACCGTACGGGTACGGGCTGTGGGAGCGGATGCAGCAGGAGATGGACGCCCGGATCAAGGAGGCGGGCGCCCAGAACGCGTACTTCCCGCTGCTGATCCCGCAGTCGTACTTCACCAGGGAGGCCGAGCACGTCGAGGGCTTCGCCCCCGAACTTGCGGTCGTCACGCACGGCGGCGGCAAGGAGCTCGAAGAGCCCGCCGTGGTGCGCCCCACCTCCGAGATGATCGTCAACGACTACTTCTCGAAGTGGGTGCAGAGCTACCGGGACCTGCCCCTGCTGATCAACCAGTGGGCGAACGTCGTCCGTTGGGAACTGCGACCCCGCCTCTTCCTGCGCACCACCGAGTTTCTCTGGCAGGAGGGCCACACCGCGCACGCCACCCAGGACGAGGCCCGCGACTTCGCCGCGCACATCCACCGCAAGGTGTACGAGGACTTCATGGTCGATGTCCTCGCCATGGACACCGTCGCCGGCCGCAAGACCGTCAAGGAGCGCTTCGCGGGCGCGATCAACACCCTCACGCTCGAAGGCATGATGGGGGACGGCAAGGCCCTCCAGATGGCCACCAGCCACGAACTCGGCCAGAACTTCGCCAAGGCGTTCAACACCCGGTACCTGTCCAAGGAAGGCAAGCAGGAACTCGTCTGGCAGACGTCCTGGGGGTCCACGACCCGCATGATCGGCGCCCTGGTGATGACTCACGGAGATGACAACGGGCTGCGGGTGCCGCCGCGGCTCGCCCCCGTCCAGGCGGTCGTCCTCGCGATCAAGGGCGACGACGCGGTTCTGGCCAAGGTCCGCGAGATCGGCGACCGGCTCGCCGCGGCCGGGGTCCGGGTCCGCGTCGACGACCGCACGGACACCCCGTTCGGACGCCGCGCCGTCGACTGGGAGCTGAAGGGCGTCCCCGTACGGATCGAGGTCGGCCCCCGTGACCTGGAGAACAACTCGGCGATGCTGGTCCGCCGCATCCCGGGCGGCAAGGAACCCGTGGCCCTCGACGCGCTCCCGGGGATGCTCCCCGCGATCCTCGAGGAGGACCAGGCGCTGCTGCTGACCCAGTCCCGCGAGCGCCGCGAGTCCCGCACCGTCGACGTGACGACGATCGAGGAAGCCGTCGAGGCGACGGCCGCCGGCGGCTGGGCGCGCATCCCCTGGGCGAGCCTCGGCGAAGAAGGCGAGGTCAAGCTGGCCGAGCACGCCGTGACCGTACGGTGTCTGGTCGCCGGGGACGGGTCGGTGCCGGACACCGACGACGCACCCGGTAACGTCGCGATCGTCGCGCGCGCTTACTGAGACAGGGCCCTTCCGGAAGAATCGCGACCGAAACGCCTCTTGCGCATGCGCGGACCACACCTACCCCGGCGCGCGGACATCGTCTACGCGCCGGGTCGTACGTCAGCCTACGTACCGGCTTGGTAGGAGCTGCGAGGCTTCTCCGCAGATCAGCGCACCCGCCCTCGTCAGGTCGCATCAGCGGCAACTGACGGGTACGTGCAAATTATTTGGGATGCCCCGGAATAGGAACACCGGGGGACTCCGGCTCGTTGTCATTACGTGAGCACGACACCACCTGTTCTCGCCGCAGAGCTGGCACAGGCGTGGGCCGATATTCAGCGGTACCACCCCGAGCTGCCGGACCTTGCCGCGCCCGAATCCCTGATCGGGGAGTCGTCGTCCGCCTGCGGACACGAGCTCTCCTTCGAACGGCTGCTCCATGAGGCAGTCCACGGCATCGCGGCCGCCCGCGGCGTCCGCGACACCTCCCGCGCCGGCCGCTACCACAACCGCAGATTCCTCGCGATCGCCGAGGAGATGGGCCTGGACCACCCCGAGGAGCCGCATCCCAGCAGCGGCTTCTCCCTGGTCACCCTCAACCCCGAGGCGAAACGGCGCTACCGCCCGACGATCGACCGCCTCCAGCGGGCCCTGACCGCCCACACCGCCGCCACCTCCGCCGACACCTCCCGTACCTTCCGGGGTCCGGCGGCGCGGCACGGTTCCTCCGGCGGCGGCGTCCGGGTCAAGGCGGTGTGCGACTGCGGCCGCAATGTGCGGGTCGTTCCGTCGGTGCTGGCCCAGGCGCCGATCATGTGCGGCGGGTGCGGCAAGCCGTTCCGCATCCCGGAGGTCGTGGGCGCGGCGGCGAGCTGAGGACGCGGCTGCTCGTGGCAGCCGTGTCCCGGCATCCGATGCCGGACTCCCGGCGCCGGATGCCGCTCAGTCGTGCCCGCCGGCACCCTCGGTCGGTGCCGGTCCGCACGGTGTGGCAGAATGGGCGGCTGCACTCGACAGCCGCACAGGACCCCTCTCTCCTCCGGCTGACGCGTCCGTCGGGCACTCGGGTACCGCAACCCCACGCGGCAACTCTCGCCGTGCCCAACCACGTCAAAACCAGGAGAACCCACTCCCGTGGCAGTCAAGATCAAGCTGAAGCGTCTGGGCAAGATCCGTTCGCCTCACTACCGCATCGTCGTCGCCGACTCCCGCACCCGCCGTGACGGCCGTGCGATCGAGGAGATCGGCAAGTACCACCCGACGTACAACCCGTCGGTGATCGAGGTCGACGCCGAGCGTGTGGCGTACTGGCTCGGTGTCGGCGCCCAGCCGACCGAGCCCGTGCTCGCCATTCTCAAGAAGACCGGCGACTGGCAGAAGTTCAAGGGCGAGCCCGCCCCGGCGCCGCTGCTCGTCGCGCAGCCGAAGGCCGCGCGTCCGTCCTTCGAGGCTCTCGGCGGCGACGACGAGGGCAAGGGTGAGGCGATCACCCAGAAGAAGAAGGCCGAGAAGAAGGACGAGGCCGCGGCCGAGTCCTCTGAGTCGACCGAGGCCTGAGCATGCTCGAGGAGGCTCTCGAGCACCTCGTGAAGGGCATCGTCGACAACCCTGACGATGTGCAGGTCGCTTCGCGCAACCTGCGTCGCGGGCGTGTACTCGAGGTCCGGGTGCACCCCGACGACCTCGGCAAGGTGATCGGCCGCAACGGCCGCACCGCACGCGCCCTGCGCACCGTCGTGGGCGCCATCGGCGGCCGCGGAGTCCGAGTCGACCTGGTCGACGTGGACCACGTCCGCTGACGCAAAGCAGTACCGGCTCGGGCCGGGGAGGGCCGATGGGCCGTCCCCGGCCCGCGGTCGTTCACGACAGTCGCAGAACAGGAGAACGAGACAAGTGCAGCTGGTAGTCGCACGGATCGGCCGCGCCCACGGCATCAAGGGCGAGGTCACCGTCGAGGTGCGCACCGACGAGCCGGAGCTGCGGCTCGGCCCCGGTGCCGTCCTGACCACCGACCCGGCCTCCGTCGGACCGCTGACCATCGAGTCGGGCCGGGTGCACAGCGGCCGGCTCCTGCTGCGCTTCGCGGGCGTGCTGGACCGCACCGGTGCCGAGGCGCTGCGCAACACCCTCCTGATCGCCGACGTCGACCCGGACGAGATGCCCGAGGACGAGGACGAGTACTACGACCACCAGCTGATCGACCTCGACGTCGTCACGGTGGACGGTACCGAGATCGGCCGGATCACCGAGATCTCGCACCTGGCCTCGCAGGACCTCTTCATCGTCGAACGCCCCGACGGCAGCGAGGTGATGATCCCGTTCGTCGAGGAGATCGTCACCGAGATCGACCTGGCGGAGCAGCGGGCGGTCGTCGACCCGCCGCCCGGCCTGATCGACGACCGAGCGGAGATCGCCTCGTCGAGGGACGAGTCCTGATGCGCATCGACGTCGTCACGATCTTCCCCGAATATCTGGACCCGCTGAACGTCTCCCTGGTGGGCAAGGCACGCGCGCGTGGCCGGCTGAACGTCCATGTGCACGATCTGCGCGAGTGGACGTACGACCGGCACAACACGGTCGACGACACCCCCTACGGCGGCGGCCCCGGCATGGTCATGAAGACCGACCCCTGGGGCGACGCGCTCGACTCCGTCCTCGCCGACGGCTACGAGAGCGGTTCGCACCGGCCGGCCCTGGTCGTACCGACCCCCAGCGGCCGTCCCTTCACCCAGGAACTCGCCGTCGAGTTCTCCGAGTGCCCCTGGCTGATCTTCACGCCCGCGCGCTACGAGGGCATCGACCGGCGGGTCGTCGACGAGTACGCCACCCGGATGCCCGTCTTCGAGGTGTCCATCGGCGACTACGTCCTCGCCGGCGGCGAGGCGGCCGTACTGGTGGTCACGGAGGCCGTCGCCCGGCTGCTGCCCGGTGTCCTCGGCAACGCCGAGTCCCACCGGGACGACTCCTTCGCCCCCGGCGCCATGGCCTCCCTGCTGGAGGGTCCCGTCTACACCAAGCCGCCCCGGTGGCGCGGCCGGGAGATCCCGGACGTGCTGCTCAGCGGCCATCACGGCAAGATCGCCCGGTGGCGCCGCGACGAGGCCCTGGCGCGGACGACGGCCCACCGGCCCGACCTCATCGAGCGCTGCGACCCCAAGGCCTTCGACAAGAAGGACCGCGAGATGCTCTCCATCCTCGGCTGGGAACCGGATCCCGAGGGGCAGCCGCACGGCCGATTTTGGCGCCGGGCGGCGGGCGTGGAAGAATAGCCCGCTGTTGTGCGTCGTCCGGCGTGCGCCCCTGCCACAGGGGGACACGACGCCCGCCCCGAACCGCGCAGCGCTCATCCAGGAAAACCTAGTTTCCGTTGATGACCTGTGGCATCAGCGAAGAAAGCAGACGAAATGTCTCACCTGCTCGACTCCGTCGACGCCGCGTCGCTGCGCAGCGACGTTCCGGCCTTCCGTCCGGGCGACACGGTCAACGTCCACGTCCGCGTCATCGAGGGCAACCGCTCCCGTGTGCAGCAGTTCAAGGGCGTGGTGATCCGTCGCCAGGGCGCCGGCGTGCGCGAGACCTTCACGGTCCGCAAGGTCTCCTTCTCCGTCGGCGTCGAGCGCACCTTCCCGGTGCACACCCCGATCGTGGAGAAGATCGAGCTCGTCACCCGCGGTGACGTCCGTCGCGCCAAGCTGTACTACCTGCGCGACCTGCGCGGCAAGGCGGCGAAGATCAAGGAGAAGCGCGAGAACTGAGCGCTTTTCCGGCGTTCGATCGGGGCCGGATAACATCTGGCCCCGATGGACACCGAAGCACAGACGACGGAGCGCGACCGCTCCTCCCGCCCTTCCGGATCCGGTGAGATCCCGGACACGCAGGGGCCGGAGGAACGGTCGCGTTTCGCGTTGGTGTCGCGCGTCGCCGAGTACGTCCCGGGCGGCCGGATCACCCTGACCACGCTGGTCTGCCTGGTGTTTCTGCTGCTGCTCAACACGTTCGTGCTCCAGCCGTTCCAGATCCCGAGCGGTTCCATGGAGCGCGGATTGAGGATCGGCGACCGCGTTCTCGTAAACAAGTTGGCGTACCGTTTCGATGCTGGGCCGCGACGCGGTGATGTGGTCGTGTTCGACGGCAGCGGATACTTCGGGGACGCCGACTACATCAAACGGGTCGTGGGCGTGGGAAGAGATCACGTGGTCTGCTGTGACAAGGACGGGAGGCTCCGGGTGAACGGCCGGTCGGTCGACGAGTCGACATTCCTGTACCCCGGGGACAGCGCGTCCACAGTGCCTTTCGACGTCGTCGTGCCGGACGGCGCCCTCTTCGTCCTCGGCGACCACCGCAGTGCCTCCAGCGACTCCCGCGACCATCTGGGCTCACCGGGCGGCGGCATGGTGCCCGTCCGCAAGGTGATCGGCCGGGCGGACTGGATCGTCTGGCCCGTCGGCCACCTCACCCGCCTGCACCGCCCCGACGTCTATGCGCGCGTGCCCGCAGCGCCGGGCGGCACCGCCCCGGCGGCCGGCGGGTCGGATCCGGCGGACGGTGCCCATGGGTAACCGCGGCAAACCGCGCGGTGCCCCCACCAGCGCCGCCGACAACCTGCTGCCCACCGGCATCCGGCGCGCCACCGGCGGGTCCGACGGGCGCACCCGTGCGGAGCGGCGCAAGCTCCAGCGCAAGGTCAAGCGCCGGCGGCGCCGTTCGGCGATCAAGGAGATACCGCTCCTCGTCGGCGTGGCCGTCCTCATCGCCCTCGTACTGAAGACCTTCCTCGTGCAGGCCTTCGTGATCCCGTCGGGCTCCATGGAGCAGACGATCCAGATCGGCGACCGCGTCCTGGTCGACAAGCTCACCCCCTGGTTCGGCTCCCGGCCGCAGCGCGGCGACGTCGTCGTCTTCAAGGACCCCGGCGGCTGGCTCCAGGACGAGCAGCCCACCCAGAAGAAGGACGACCCGATCGTCGTCAAGCAGGTCAAGGACGGTCTCACCTTCATCGGCCTGCTGCCCTCGGAGAACGAGAAGGACCTGATCAAGCGGGTGGTCGGCGTGGGCGGCGACCGCGTCAAATGCTGTGACGCGCAGGGGCGGGTCACGGTCAACGGCGTACCCCTGGTCGAGGACTACCTCTACCCGGGCAACGAACCGTCGGCCATGGACTTCGACATCACCGTGCCCGAGGGCCGGCTGTGGGTGATGGGCGACCACCGGTCCAACTCGGCGGACTCCCGCTCCCACCAGGACACCGACTACGGCGGCACCGTCTCCGAGGACGAAGTGGTGGGCCGCGCCGTCGTCATCGCCTGGCCGCTCGGCCACTGGACCACCCTCGACGAACCCAATACCTATGCTTCCGTCGTCGACTCGACGTCCGGGTCGACCGCGGCCCCCGTGACGTCGCATAGGGTTGCCCCCGACGATCCGAACGCAACGATCCACCTCCCGAGCCCTGCGGAACTCCCGCTCGTTATGGGAGTGGTGGGCCTGCGCCGTGCATGGGGCAGGCAGCGGCACAGAGTAAGGAGTTGGCGTGGGGGATGTGGCGGTTGGCGCACGGTCCGGACACGACGGCGAGGAGCACCGCGGACGCCCGGTGGACGCAGCCCCCACGGCGCCGGACGACGTCCCTCCCACAGGGAGTGACACAGCAGCCGAGGACGGCAGGGTGACGAACGGGTACGCAGGGGCCGGGACGCAGGGGCCGGGCGGCCCCGAACCCGAGCAGCCGAAGAAGCAGCGCTCCTTCTGGAAGGAGCTGCCGATCCTGATCGGTATCGCGCTGGTGCTGGCGCTGCTGATCAAGACGTTCCTGGTGCAGGCGTTCTCGATCCCCTCCGACTCGATGCAGAACACCCTCCAGGAGGGCGACCGCGTTCTCGTCGACAAGCTGACGCCGTGGTTCGGTTCCGAGCCGGACCGCGGCGAGGTCGTCGTCTTCCACGACCCGGACAACTGGCTGGCCGGGGAGCCGACGGTGAACCCGAACGCGTTCCAGACCGTCCTCAGCTGGATCGGTCTGATGCCGTCCGCGGAGGAGAAGGACCTCATCAAGCGGGTCATCGGCGTCGGCGGCGACACGGTGGAGTGCAAGGGCACGGGCCCGGTGAAGGTCAACGGCAAGGCGCTCAACGAGGCGTCGTACGTCTACCCCGGCAACACGCCGTGCAGCGTCGACGACCAGGGCGGCCAGTTCAAGGTGAAGGTCCCCGAGGGCTTCATCTGGGTCATGGGCGACCACCGTCAGAACTCCCGGGACTCCCGCTACAACCAGGGCGACGCCAACAAGGGCATGGTCCCGGTGGAGAAGGTCGTCGGACGCGCCATCGTCAAGGCCTGGCCGATCAACCGCTGGGGCACGCTCCCCGTCCCGGACACCTTCGACCAGGCCGGGCTGAACGACCGGTCGTCCGCCGCCGCCGCGCTGACCGCAGCCCCGAACGCCGTGGCGCTCGCCGGGGTCGTGCCGGTGGCCCTGTGGCGCCGCCGCCGGATCACGGTCGAGGAGACCCGCTGATCCGTCCGGGGCTTCGTGAAGCCCTGGTGGAACTGTGACCTCGGCCGGATCGTAAGGGCTGACCCGGTCAGGTACCCCGGGTAGGGTGCGGATCCATGGGTGGCGAGAGCGCGACACGGACGGCCCCGCACGGCGGTGGGACGAGCAGTGGCCCGGCGGGCGGCCGGACCGGACAGCGGTTGTCCGGACTGGCGGTCGCGCTGGGCCTCTTCCTTTTCCTGGGCGGATTCGCCTGGGCGGCGGTGGTCTACCGCCCGTACACCGTGCCCACCAGCTCCATGTCGCCCACGATCGGCGTCGGCGACCGCGTGCTGGCCGAACGGGTGGACGGCAGTGAGGTGCGCCGCGGCGACGTAGTCGTCTTCAAGGACGCGACCTGGGGCAACGCGCCGATGCTCAAGCGGGTCGTCGCGATCGGCGGGGACACCGTCTCCTGCTGCCGGGACGGCAAGCTGACGGTCAACGGCAAGCAGATCGACGAACCGTATCTGCCCGACGGGCAGGCCGCCGAGGTCGCGAACTTCCCGACCGTCGACGTGCCCGAGGGCCGGCTGTTCCTGCTCGGCGACGAGCGGCACGGCTCGCTGGACTCCACCGCCCACCTGACGGACGCCGCCGGCGGTACGGTCGCGCGCGGTGCGGTGTCCGCGCGCGTGGACGCCGTCGTATGGCCCATGGACGGAATGCTGGAGCGCCCCACCGGTTTCGAGGCGCTCGGCGGTCTGTCCGAGCCGGGCCCGCTGCGCACCATGGGCGCCCTGATCGTCGCCGGCGCGGTGCTGGTGCTCGGAGGCGCCGCCTACGGACCGCTCGCCCAGCGCGCCGCGCGCCGCGGCCGCCCGCGGACGGAGCCCACCGGTGCCCGCTGAGATGACGGACGCGGAAGGGGGCTCCGTCGGAGCCCTGGGCGGCGAGATGCGCAAGGTGGCCCGGGTCGTGCTGCTCGACCCGCGGGACCGGATCCTGCTGCTGCACGGCCACGAACCGGACGATCCCTCCGACGACTGGTGGTTCACCCCGGGCGGCGGCCTGGAGGGCGAGGAGACCCGCGAGGAGGCCGCCCTGCGGGAACTCGCGGAGGAGACCGGCATCACGGCCGTGGAACTGGGCCCGGTGCTGTGGCGGCGGATGTGCTCGTTCCCGTTCGCGGGGCGACGCTGGGATCAGGACGAGTGGTACTACCTGGCCCGTACGGACCAGACGGCTACCGAGGCCGTCGGCCTCACCGAACTGGAGCGCCGCAGCGTCGTGGGTGCGCGGTGGTGGACGTGTCAGGAACTGAGCGAGGCGCATGAGACGGTGTATCCGACCAGACTCGCCGAGTTGCTGCGCAGGCTGCTCGACGAAGGTCCCCCCGCCAGGCCGCAGATCCTTGACACCGAAATCGTCTAGAGGCTCGTGGGACTGGCGCACAATGGTGGGATCGCACGGCTGAAGGGGAACATGCCATGAGCGCCGAGGACCTCGAAAAGTACGAGACCGAGATGGAGCTCAAGCTCTACCGGGAGTACCGCGATGTCGTCGGTCTGTTCAAATACGTGATCGAGACCGAGCGGCGTTTCTACCTCACCAATGACTACGAGATGCAGGTGCACTCGGTTCAGGGAGAGGTGTTCTTCGAGGTGTCGATGGCGGACGCCTGGGTGTGGGACATGTACCGGCCGGCCCGGTTCGTGAAGCAGGTCCGCGTCCTCACATTCAAGGACGTGAACATTGAGGAGCTGAACAAGAGCGATCTGGAGCTGCCGGGCGGGTGATCGCCGACCTCCTTCATTCGTGTGGGTGACGGGGTTGTCCACAACCGGCGAGTAGCCCACCAAGATCCAACAGCCGCGGGCGAATGCGTGACGGTTGGCGCCGGAGGTGGTGCCGACCATGAACACACATCTGGCACGCAGGGCGCTCGGCGCGTACGGCGAGGACCTGGCCGCGCGGCGGCTGGTCGAGGCGGGCATGACGGTCCTGGCGCGCAACTGGCGCTGCGGCAGGACCGGCGAGATCGACATCGTGGCGCGGGACGGCGACGTCCTCGTCGTCTGCGAGGTCAAGACCCGCGGGCCCGGTCCGTACGAGCATCCGATGTCGGCGGTCACGCCGGTCAAGGCCGAGCGCCTGCGTGACCTGGCTCAACGCTGGGTGCAGGAGCACGGAGGGGCACCGCCCGGCGGTGTGCGCATCGACCTCGTCGGAATCGTGCTGCCCGCCCGGGGCGCGCCCGTGGTCGAGCACGCGCGGGGGGTGGCCTGAGATGGGCTTCGCACGCACGTGCTCCGTCGCCCTGGTCGGCGTCGAGGGCGTGGTCGTCGAGGTGCAGGCCGACCTCGAACCGGGTGTCGCCGCGTTCACGCTGGTGGGATTACCGGACAAGAGCCTGACCGAGAGCCGTGACCGGGTCCGGGCCGCGGTGGTGAACTCGGGCGCCGAGTGGCCGCAGAAGAAACTCACCGTCGGACTCAGCCCGGCGTCCGTGCCCAAGGCGGGCAGCGGGTTCGACCTGGCCGTCGCCTGCGCGGTGCTGGGCGCCTGCGAGCGGATCGACCCGCGGGTGCTCGCCGACATCGTGATGATCGGAGAGCTGGGCCTGGACGGACGGGTCCGGCCGGTGCGCGGCACCCTGCCGGCCGTGCTGGCCGCCGCCGACGCCGGCTACGAGCAGGTCGTGGTCCCCGAGTGCGCCGCCGCCGAGGCCACGCTGGTGCCCGGGGTGTCCGTGCTCGGTGTGCGCAGTCTGCGGCAGCTGATCGCCGTGCTGGCGGACGAGGCGGTGCCCGACGAGGAACCGGACGAGCCGGGACGCCCCGACCCGCTGCTCGCCGGACTGCGGGTCCCCGGCACCGGCGCGGCCACCGGCCTGCACAGCTTCGGCGCCGCCCAGTACGACCAGGACCACGACCTCGCCGATGTCGTCGGCCAGATGTCGGCCAGGACCGCGGTGCAGGTCGCCGCGGCCGGCGGTCACCACCTGTTCCTGGAGGGGCCGCCGGGGGCGGGCAAGACGATGCTCGCGGAGCGGCTGCCCGCGGTCCTGCCCCGCCTCGGCCGCGAGGAGGCGCTGGAGGTCACGGCCGTGCACTCCGTGGCGGGGCTGCTGCCGCCGGGCAAGCCGCTGATCGACGCCGCCCCCTACTGCGCGCCGCACCACTCGGCCACCATGCAGGCCCTGGTCGGCGGCGGCCCGGGGGTCGCGCGCCCCGGCGCGGTGTCGCTGGCCCACCGAGGGGTGCTCTTCCTCGACGAGGCGCCGGAGTTCAGCGGCAAGGCCCTGGACGCGCTGCGGCAGCCCCTGGAGGCCGGGCACGTCGTGATCGCCCGCAGCGCCGGTGTCGTGCGGTTCCCCGCCAGGTTCCTGATGGTGCTCGCCGCGAACCCCTGTCCGTGCGGTCACTTCTCGCAGACCGACGCCCGGTGCGAGTGCCCGCCGTCCGCGATCCGCCGCTACCAGGCCCGGCTGTCGGGACCGCTTCTGGACCGGGTCGACCTGAGAGTGGAAGTGGACCGCGTCGCCCGCACCGCGCTGACCGGACACGGTGCGCGCGGTGAGTCCACGGCGACGGTCGCCGACCGGGTGCGCGGGGCCCGGGAGCGGGCGGCGGTGCGGCTGGCGGGCACGCCCTGGCGGACCAACGGCGAAGTGCCCGGCCGGGAACTGCGCAGCCGCTGGCACGCCGCCGCGGGCGCCATGGACGAGGCGGAGCGCAATCTGGAGCGCGGTGTGCTGACGGCACGGGGGATCGACAGAGTGCTGCGGGTCGCCTGGACCGTCGCGGACCTCGCGGGACACGACCGGCCGGACGCGACGGACGTCGCCCTGGCGCTGCAACTGCGCACCGGGGTACCGCGCGGGGTGCCGATGGCCATCGGGGCGCCGGCATGAGCGTCGGCGGCGGTCCGGACGAGGAGTTGCTGGCCCGGGTCTTCCTCTCCCGGGTCGTCGAGCCCGGCGACGAGACGACGGGGCGGTGGGTGCGGGAGTTCGGGCTCGCGGAGGTGGTCCGGCGGCTGCGGGAGGACGGCGCTCCCCTGCCCGGAGTGGGGGACCAGCGGTGGGCGGGGCTCCGAGCCCGTGCCGGGCGGGCGGAGCCGGAGCGGGATCTCGCCGTCGCGCGCGAGGCAGGAGTGCGCTTCGTGTGCCCGGGGGCGGCGGAGTGGCCGGGGCAGCTCGACGACCTGGGGGACGCCAGGCCGCTGGGGCTGTGGGTGGGCGGGCGGCCCAGCCTGCGGATGTGGGCGCTGAGGTCCGTCGCCGTCGTCGGCGCCCGTGCCTGCACCGAGTACGGGGCACACATGGCGGCCACCCTCGCCGCGGGGCTCGCCGAGCGCGGCTGGGTGGTGGTCTCCGGCGGTGCGTACGGCGTGGACGGTGCCGCGCACCGCGGTGCGCTCGGCGCGGGCGGTGCCACCGTCGCCGTGCTCGCCTGCGGCCTGGACCGGCCCTATCCGCGGGGCCACGCCCGGTTGATCAACAGAATCGCGGAGCAGGGACTGCTGGTCGGCGAACTGCCGCCCGGTGATCATCCGACGCCCAGCCGGTTCATCGTCAGGAACCGAGTGATCGCCGCACTCACCCGGGGGACGGTCGTCATCGAGGCCGCCCACCGGAGCGGCTCACTCGTCACGGCACGTGCCGCACAGCGATTGGGACGTCACACGATGGGAGTGCCCGGCCCCACCACCAGCGGGCTGTCCGCCGGCGTGCACGAACTGCTGCGCGGGGAGGCCACCCTCATCACCGACGCCGCGGAAGTCGTGGAGCTGGTGGGCGGTATCGGGGAGCTGGCACCGGACCGGCGCGGACCGGTGCTGCCGCGGGATCTGCTCGCGCCCGACGTCCGCAGTGTCCTGGCCGCGCTGCCCGCCCGCCGCGCCGCGACGGCCGAGGAGATCGCGCGCTCCACCCCGACCACGGAGGACGCCGCCATCGCGAGACTGTACGAACTGAGAGCACTTGGTTACGTCGAACGACACGGCGATGGCTGGAAGTTGACACGCCAGGCCGTGATCTCCGTTCGAGGCGTTCCGAAACGATGTTGACGGTGTGTGTTCGGCCGTCCGAGGTAACCCCGACACCCTTGGGAAAGCCCGCAGTTGGCGGGTCATGGCGATCACGGAGAGCGACCGCCATGGCCCGGCCTGTGGTTCGGCGGAACGTATCTCCGTGCGGGTTGTGCACCGCCCTTCGCACACCGCGACTCTTCAGTCACGCTACGCTCACGAGGATTCCGACGCAGACCGACAACTCGACAGCAGACCGACACTCACCCAGGCGCCACCCTTCACGGCAGAACGGCACAAGGCGACGAATGCCCCAGCACACCTCCGGGTCCGACCGGGCGGCGATCCCCCCAGCCGCCCGTGACGGTGGCAGCGTGCGGCCCCCCGCTCCCTCGACGCTCGACGAGCTGTGGCGGTCGTACAAGGCGACGGGGGACGAGCGGCTGCGGGAGCAGCTGATCCTGCACTACTCACCGCTCGTGAAGTACGTGGCCGGCCGGGTGAGCGTGGGGCTGCCGCCCAACGTCGAACAGGCGGACTTCGTGTCGTCCGGGGTCTTCGGTCTGATCGACGCGATCGAGAAGTTCGACATCGACCGGGAGATCAAGTTCGAGACGTACGCGATCACTCGGATCCGCGGCGCGATGATCGACGAGCTCCGGGCGCTGGACTGGATCCCGCGGTCCGTGCGGCAGAAGGCGCGCAACGTGGAGCGGGCGTACGCGACGCTGGAGGCACGGCTGCGGCGGACGCCGTCCGAGGGGGAGGTGGCCGCCGAGCTGGGCATCGCGATCGACGAACTCCACGCCGTGTTCAGCCAGTTGTCGCTGGCCAACGTCGTGGCGCTGGAGGAGCTGCTGCATGTCGGCGGTGAGGACGGCGACGGTCTCAGCTTCATGGACACGCTGGAGGACACCGCCGCCGACAATCCGGTGGAGGTGGCCGAGGACCGGGAGCTGCGCCGGTTCCTGGCACGGGCGATCAACACGCTGCCCGAGCGGGAGAAGACCGTGGTCACGCTGTACTACTACGAGGGCCTCACCCTGGCCGAGATTGGCAATGTGCTCGGGGTGACCGAAAGTCGCGTCAGCCAGATCCACACCAAGTCCGTGCTCCAGCTGCGCGCCAAACTTGCGGGCTTCGGGCGTTGACCTGGCCGGACGACTGCAAGGCGACGCGATTCACTCCCGCTCGCCGTGGTCCGTCCGTAAAGTGGACGACGTGCCAAGGATTCGAGCGGCCTCCGTGGCCGAGCACCGGTCGATGCAGCGAGCCGCCCTGCTGGACGCGGCCCGTTCCCTGCTGTCCGAGGGTGGGACGGAGGCGCTGACCTTCCCCGCCCTCGCCGAGCGGACGGGGCTCGCGCGGTCGTCCGTGTACGAGTACTTCCGGTCACGGGCCGCCGTGGTCGAGGAGCTGTGCGAGGTCGACTTCCCGGTCTGGGCGGCGGAGGTGTCGGCCGCCATGGAGCGGGTCGGCGAGCCGGAGGCCAAGGTCGAGGCGTATGTGCGCAAGCAACTCGAGCTGGTCGGGGACCGGCGCCACCGGGCCGTGGTGGCGATCTCCGCGAGCGAGCTGGATGCGGGCGCGCGGGAGAAGATCCGGGCGGCGCACGGCGGGCTGATCTCGATGATCGTCGATGCCCTGGGGGGCATGGGGCACAAGGAGCCCCGGCTCGCGGCGATGCTGCTGCAAGGGGTCGTCGACTCGGCGGTGCGCCGGATCGAGCTGGGGGCGGCGGAGGAGCCGTCGGTCGTGACGGAGGCGGCGGTGGGGATGGCGCTGCGCGGCGTTCGCGGTTGACAACCGGTGGACCGTCGACTGACCTCAAGGACTGATTATCGTCGGCGACCTCAACGGCTGGCGTTCGGCCGACCTCAACGGCTGGCGTTCGGCCGACCTGACCGGCTGGCTGTCGGCTGACCTGACCGGCGGCCCCAGGCCGTCACTTGCCCGTCGCCCGACCCACACCGTCGCCTGGCCCGGTCGGCTGACCCGGACCGTTTCGCCCGGCGCGTCGTCCGACCCTGTCGGCCGACCGTCCTCCGGGCGGGTGGCAGGCGGCACGGGCCGTTGACGGGCGGAGGTCGGTCGGTGCGGACGGGTGGACTCCGGTCGGCCGCGGCGTCCCGTCCGCATGCCTGAACTTCGGCTCCGACTCCGGCCCGCGCCGGGGTGTCCGACCGTCGGCGCCGTCTGCGTACCCGAGCCCCGTCCGTACCGCGCCCCTCGTGGATCGCCGCCGGAGGGCCTGGCCGTTTGCGTACCCGAGGCTCCCGTACCGCGCCCCGTGGGCCGCCGCCGGGGCGCCAGACCATCCACGTACCCGATGCCCTCGCACCGCGCCCCCGGGGACCGCGGAAGCAAGGGCACCGGCCGTCCGGGAACGTCTGCCCGGACCGGGGCTGCCCGGGCTACGCCTCTGGCGGGGGCACGCCGAGTACCGGGAGCAGCCGGGACGGTGGTCGGCGCAGCAGTTCGGGTGGCAGGAGGGACAGCGGGTCCAGGTACGTCGGGCCCCTCAGCAGGCCCCAGTGCACGCAGGTGGCCGCGCAGTGGGAGCCCGCGGGCTCCACGGTGCCCACCACCGCACCGGCCTCAACCACGGCCCCCTTCGCCACGGACGGGCGGACCGGCTGGTACGTCGTGCGCAGCGGAGGAACACCCGAATCGCGCAGCTCCACCGACACGGTGCCGTTGCCGGCCACTCTGCCCGCGAACGACACCCGGCCCGCCGCGACCGCGCGCACCGGGGTCCCGGCCGGCGCCGCGAGATCCACCCCGCGGTGGCCGCGGCCGTATCGGCTCGCCGGGGGCTCCCAGCCGCGAAGCACGGTCGGGCGTACGCCGACCGGCCAGACGCGGCCGATCGCCGGAACCGGTGCGTCCGGGGCGGCGGGCCCTGCGGCCGGCGCGGTGTCCGCCCCGGCCGCAGGGGACAGGACCGCCAGTGCCACGCCCAGCGGCAACGCCGGGATCACTCGGGTGCATCGCATCGCTCGCATGCGGAAAACCGTCCCGCACCCCGTTCGATCACGGCCGGACCCTGTGGACCACTCCCCGGTTGTGGACAGCGGCGTCACCCGGGACCCCGCGGGTCCCGTACACTTCTGGTGGCGACCCGGGCCACCGGGTCGACTTCGCACGCCCCGATACGAGTCCGGCAACGGTTCGTGTCAGCGCCCCTCGGTCCCTCAGTGGCACGGCGCACGTGGGCGTCAGGCGCGGGAGCCGTCCGGCATCCGCGGCACAACCGAGAAATTCAAGGAGAACGGCCATGGCCGTCGTCACGATGCGGGAGCTGCTGGAAAGCGGCGTCCACTTCGGTCACCAGACCCGTCGCTGGAACCCGAAGATGAAGCGCTTCATCTTCACCGAGCGCAACGGCATCTACATCATCGACCTGCTCCAGTCGCTGTCGTACATCGACCGCGCCTACGAGTTCGTCAAGGAGACCGTCGCCCACGGTGGCACGGTCATGTTCGTCGGTACGAAGAAGCAGGCGCAGGAGGCCATCGCCGAGCAGGCCACCCGCGTCGGCATGCCCTACGTCAACCAGCGCTGGCTGGGCGGCATGCTCACCAACTTCTCCACCGTCTACAAGCGTCTGCAGCGCCTCAAGGAGCTCGAGCAGATCGACTTCGAGGACGTCGCCGCTTCCGGTCTGACCAAGAAGGAGCTGCTGGTCCTCTCCCGCGAGAAGGCCAAGCTCGAGAAGACCCTCGGTGGTATCCGCGAGATGCAGAAGGTGCCCAGCGCCGTCTGGATCGTGGACACCAAGAAGGAGCACATCGCGGTCGGCGAGGCCCGGAAGCTCAACATCCCGGTCGTCGCCATCCTCGACACCAACTGCGACCCCGACGAGGTCGACTACAAGATCCCGGGCAACGACGACGCGATCCGCTCCGTCACCCTGCTCACCCGTGTGATCGCCGACGCCGTCGCCGAGGGCCTCATCGCCCGTTCCGGCGTCGCCACCGGTGACAAGGGCGAGAAGGCCGCGGGCGAGCCGCTCGCCGAGTGGGAGCGCGACCTGCTCGAGGGTGAGAAGAAGGCCGAGGAGGCCCCTGCCGCGGACGCCCCCGCCGCGGACGCCGCCGAGGCTCCGGCCGCCGAGGCGCCCGCTGCCGACGCTCCGGTCGCCGAGGCTCCGGCTGCCGACGCCCCGGCCGCCGAGGGCGAGCAGGCCTGACCGTCCGTCAGCGTTGACGGCGGGAGCGGTGACATGAAGTCCGCTCCCGCCGTTCACCCGTAGGTCAGCGGCGTGTCGTAGATCTGCAGTGCATGCGGATCCACCGGACCCCGCAGATCTTCGATCCTCCAGACTTTCGAGAAAGATTCACAGACTCATGGCGAACTACACCGCCGCCGACGTCAAGAAGCTCCGTGAGCTCACGGGCGCCGGCATGATGGACTGCAAGAAGGCGCTGGACGAGGCCGAGGGCAACGTCGACAAGGCCGTCGAGGCGCTGCGCATCAAGGGCCAGAAGGGCGTCGCCAAGCGCGAGGGCCGCTCCGCCGAGAACGGCGCCGTGGTCTCCATCATCGCCGACGACAACTCCTCCGGCGTTCTGGTCGAGCTGAAGTGCGAGACGGACTTCGTCGCCAAGGGCGAGAAGTTCCAGGGCGTCGCCCAGGCGATCGCCGAGCACGTGGCGAAGACCTCCCCGGCCGACCTCGAGGCCCTGCTCGGCTCCGAGATCGAGCCCGGCAAGACCGTCCAGGCGTTCGTGGACGAGGCCAACGCCAACCTGGGCGAGAAGATCGTGCTGGACCGCTTCGCGCAGTTCGCCGGCGGCTTCGTGACCGCGTACATGCACCGCACGATGCCGGACCTGCCCCCGCAGATCGGTGTCCTCGTCGAGCTCGACAAGCCCGACGCCGAGGTCGCCAAGGGCATCGCCCAGCACATCGCCGCCTTCGCGCCGAAGTACCTCGCCAAGGAGGACGTGCCGGCCGAGGTCGTCGAGAGCGAGCGCCGCATCGCCGAGGAGACCACCCGCAACGAGGGCAAGCCCGAGGCCGCGATCGCCAAGATCGTCGAGGGTCGCCTGAACGGCTTCTTCAAGGACGCCACGCTGCTCGGCCAGCCGTACGCGCTGGACAACAAGAAGTCGGTCCAGAAGGTCCTGGACGAGGCCGGTGTCACCCTGAAGCGCTTCTCGCGCATCAAGGTCGGCATCTGAGTCCGTACAGCGACGGGTACTCGATCCCGATAGGGTCGGGTGCAGTCGTCCGCGCCGCTCGCGCGGGCCGTGGCGCGTGCGCGCCCGACGGACGACAGCAGATCTGACGAGGAGGCCATTGCCGCGTATGGGATGCGAACCCACCACCGGCAATGGCCTTCTTCGTATGTGCACCACGAGGAGATCCCCATGACCACCAACGTCGAGAAGAGCGACGACGGCAAAGTACGCGGCCGGTTTCTGCTGAAGCTGTCCGGAGAGGCCTTCTCCGGCGGTGGGGGCCTGGGCGTCGACCCGGACGTGGTGCACGCCATCGCCCGTGAGATCGCGGCCGTCGTGCGTGACGGCGCGCAGATCGCGATCGTCATCGGCGGCGGCAACTTCTTCCGCGGCGCCGAGCTCCAGCTGCGCGGCATGGACCGCGCCCGCTCCGACTACATGGGCATGCTCGGCACCGTGATGAACTGCCTCGCCCTCCAGGACTTCCTGGAGAAGGAAGGCATCCAGTGCCGCGTGCAGACCGCCATCACCATGGGCCAGGTCGCCGAGCCGTACATCCCGCTGCGTGCCGTACGGCACCTGGAGAAGGGCCGTGTGGTCATCTTCGGCGCCGGGATGGGCATGCCGTACTTCTCCACCGACACCACCGCCGCGCAGCGCGCCCTGGAGATCGACGCCGAGGCGCTGCTCATGGGCAAGAACGGTGTCGACGGGGTCTACGACTCCGACCCGAAGGCCAACCCGGACGCCGTCAAGTTCGACTCCCTCGGCTACGGCGAGGTCATCACACGGGACCTGAAGGTCGCCGACGCCACCGCCATCACGCTGTGCCGCGACAACAAGCTCCCCATCGTCGTCTTCGAACTTCTGAAGGAGGGCAATATCGCCCGCGCCGTCAAGGGTGAGAAGATCGGCACGCTTGTGGGTGACCAAGGCAGCCGGGACTGACCGGTGGAACCACTCCCGTCCGAGGGACCGCATCTGTCCGGGGGACGGGGGCCACGGACCACGGCCGGGGGATGGACAATGTCCTGCCGGTCGGGAACCGTGCAGGAAGAAGACGCGACGCAGCCGGCCGCCGCCCCGTCCGAGGAACCGCAGCCGGGCCTACTCAAGACACGCAGGAGCAAGTGGTGATCGAAGAGACCCTCCTCGAGGCCGAGGAGAAGATGGAGAAGGCCGTCGTGGTCGCCAAGGAGGACTTCGCCGCGATCCGCACCGGCCGTGCGCACCCGGCGATGTTCAACAAGATCGTCGCCGACTACTACGGTGCACCGACGCCGATCAACCAGCTGGCTTCGTTCTCCGTGCCGGAGCCGCGCATGGCGGTCGTGACGCCGTTCGACAAGAGCGCGCTGCGCAACATCGAGCAGGCGATCCGCGACTCGGATCTGGGCGTCAACCCGAGCAACGACGGAAACATCATCAGGGTGGTGTTCCCGGAGCTCACCGAGGAGCGCCGCCGCGAGTACATCAAGGTCGCCAAGGGCAAGGGCGAGGACGCGAAGATCTCGATCCGCTCCGTGCGCCGCAAGGCCAAGGACGCCATCGACAAGCTGATCAAGGACGGCGAGATCGGCGAGGACGAGGGCCGCCGTGCGGAGAAGGAGCTCGACGACACCACCGCGAAGTACGTCGCCCAGGTGGACGAGCTGCTCAAGCACAAGGAATCAGAGCTGCTCGAGGTCTGATGAACGACTCTTCCTGGGGAGCGCCGCCGCACGCCGGGTACTGGGGGCCGTCCGAGCGGGGGCCTGTCCAGGGGGCCGCCCCGGCGGGTCCCACGTACGATGCGCTAGACGCGCAGCAGACTCGCCCCATGTCCCCTGTGCCCGACGTATCCGCAACCGGCGGAAACCAGGATGACGGGCGGGGGGCCGCTCGGCTGGGCGGCCCCTTGTTCCGCGACGAGAGCCCGGCGGCGCAGCCCTTCACTCCGCCGCAGAATCCGGAGCCCATGCACGACGCCCCGCAACCGGCGCCCGCCCCGCAGAAGAAGAGCGCGGGCCGGGACCTGAGCGCCGCGATAGGTGTCGGGGTCGGACTCGGCGCGGTGATCGTCGCCTCGCTGTTCATCGTCAAGGCGGTGTTCGTCGGGGTCGTCGCGGTCGCCGTCGTGGTGGGCCTGTGGGAGCTGACCAAGCGGCTCGAGGAGCGCAAGGGCATCAAGGCGCCGCTCGTACCGCTCGCGGTGGGCGGCGCAGCGATGGTCGTCGCCGGATACGTCCGCGGAGCCGAGGGCGCCTGGATGGCGATGGCGCTCACCGCGCTCGCGGTACTGGTCTGGCGGATGACGGAACCGCCGGAGGGTTACCTCAAGGACGTCACCGCGGGGGTCTTCGCCGCGTTCTACGTGCCGTTCCTGGCGACCTTCGTGACAATGATGCTCACCGCGGACGACGGTCCGCGCCGCGTCTTCATGTTCCTGCTGCTGACCGTGGTCAGTGACACGGGCGCCTACGCCGTCGGCTGGCGCTTCGGCCGGCACAAGCTGGCCCCGCGCATCAGTCCCGGCAAGACCCGTGAGGGCCTGCTCGGAGCCGTCGCCTTCGCCATGGTCGCCGGTGCGCTGTGCATGCAGTTCCTGATCGACGACGGCACCTGGTGGCAGGGGCTGCTCCTCGGTCTCGCGGTCGCCGCCAGCGCCACGCTGGGCGACCTCGGCGAATCGATGATCAAGCGCGACCTCGGCATCAAGGACATGGGCACGCTGCTGCCGGGCCACGGCGGCATCATGGACCGGCTGGACTCCTTGCTGCCGACGGCACCGGTGGTGTGGTTGCTGCTGGTGCTGTTCGTGGGATCCGGCTGACCGCCGGACCGGACGTGGAGGCCCGCCGCCCTTGGGGTGGCGGGCCTTTTTCCGTGCGATGGCCGATTCCAGTGGGTGTCGGGCAGCGGCTCGGGGAAGGGCAGGACGGAGGGCCCCGGACCAGCGGCTGAGTGCAGGGAAAACCCTTTCTGCGTTGTCGGTCGTCTCTGTTAGCTTCGGGCGGCTCGTGTGATCCACGAGTGCCAAGAGCCCACAGGGGAGGGACAGTTGATCAGGTTCGGAAGGACGGGCAGACGCAGACGTATG
The DNA here is from genome assembly GCF_003261055.1 of Streptomyces cadmiisoli. Lineage (NCBI taxonomy): Bacteria > Bacillati > Actinomycetota > Actinomycetes > Kitasatosporales > Streptomycetaceae > Streptomyces > Streptomyces cadmiisoli. The sequence continues at coordinate 2,918,027 of NZ_CP030073.1, read as the reverse complement.
ACGCTCGCGGGGAGCTGCGTCGCGGCGCTGCTCGCCACGGCTGCCGGTACGGCGCACGCGGTGGACAACCTGCCGCCCGAGCAGCCCCTTGCGCAGGACCTCAAGTCGCAGGGCAAGGCCTGCGCGACGGGCGACAACACGGCGTACGTTTCGCAGCCGCCCAGGCTCAGTGCCGTGCTGTACGACCCCGAGGAGGACAATCAGCCCTCCGAGTTCAGCCCGGTCACGGCAGAATTCGAGGCGTGGTGGACGGACGCGACGGGGGTGGAGCAGCGCCGTGCTCACACCACCGTCACCTCATCCTCGGGTGCGTTCCATTACTGGACCATGCCGGACGACATCCCGGCGAACACCGTCGTTTCCTGGCATGTCCGCGCCCATGACGGCGAGGCGGCCTCCCCATGGAGCGATGAGGGAGAAGGCACGCTCTGTTCGTTCGTGTACGACGACACGAATCCCGAGAAGGCGACGATCACGTCCCCCGAATACCCCAACCCCGAGGACGTGTTCTGGGTGGACGGGGTGGGCGTCTACGGCCACTTCACCATGGACTCACCCTCCGATGACGTGGTGTCGTACAGGTACAGCTTTCTCGGTGGCCCGCACGGAACCGTCTCAGCCGAGCGTCCGGGTGCGGCCGTGACGATTCCCTACCTGCCGCTCAGGTCGGGGCCCGATTACCTGATGGTCCATGCGATCGACCGCTCCGGCCGCCTGGGCGAACGGGCGCAGTACAACTTCAACGTGAAGAGGGGGCGTGCCCCTGTCGCCCACTGGCCGCTGGACGACCCGGCAGGCTCCCGTTCGGCCTCTGCCGAGACGGGCGCCGTCGCCCGTGCGGGCACCGGCGTGACCTTCGGCGGTCCGGCGCCCGCGGGCACCGGAGCGACCGGCACGGTCAGCCTGGACGGCAGTGGCCATGGCTTCCTCACCACGGATGCCCCGGCCACGGACATCCGCAAGTCCTTCGCCGTCAGTGCGTGGGTGCGGCCCGCCGAAACCGGTCGGAACATGACCGTCGCCAGCCAGGACGCGGACGGAGTGCCCGGCTTCAGCCTTGGGCTGCGCCAGGATCCCGGGCCTGTCTGGTCGTTCGCGATGTCGGGTGCGCGGGTGTCCGGTGGCGCGCCCGAGTCCGGCGAGTGGGCGCATCTACTGGGGCTCTACGACGCGGAGACGAGGCGCGCGCACCTGTACGTCAACGGCCACGAGGTCGGCACCGCGGCGGAGGCGAATCCCGCCGGGACGGCCGGTGCCTTCCAGATCGGACGCGCCCGCGGGGCCACCGGCTACCGCGACCGGTGGCGCGGTGACATCGGGGACGTACAGGTCCACGACCGGATCGTCGTACCGGGCGAGGTGGCCGATCTGTCATGGCGCAAGCCGAAGCTGCTCGGCCACTGGTCGCTGGAGGACGCGGCGGACGACGCGAGCCCCGAGCAGTCGGGTGGCGCGCCTCTGCGGCTCGGCACCGGAGCTTCGATCTATCGAGGCTCCGACGACTGTGCGCTCAATCCCGACTGCACCCCCGTGCCGTGGCCGCTCGTGGGCGAAGGTCATCTGCACCTGGACGGCGAAACCGGGTACGCGGCCGCCGACGGTCCCGTCGTGGACACCCGCGACAGCTTCACCGTCGGTGTCGTCGTACGCCTCGCGGACTCCGAGCCGGATCATCCGATGACCGTGCTCTCGCAGGCCGGCGAGCACACCGACGCGTTCAAGGTCCGCTACGAGCCGTCCACGTACTCGTGGCAACTGGTGATGCCGGAGAAGGACGAGGCCGGGGCTCCCGAGAGGGTGGTGTCCGAGATCACGGGCGCCGACGGGGGCGAGGGCCCGGGCCAGCGTCTCGCGGTGGTCTACGACGACGGGACCGACACGATCAAGCTCTACGTCAACGGGTACACCGGCGCTGAGGCGGTCGGCCACCTCCCCGACGGCTGGCACAGCAGCGGTGCCCTCCAGATCGGCCGGGGAAAGACGGGTGACGGCTGGGGCGAGTACCTGCACGGCGACGTCGACGAGGTCCAGGCGTACTCCGGTGCGCTGCGGGACGACGACGTCCGCGGCCTGGGCTGGGGGACGGACCCCTGCCTGTGTTGATCCCATGCTGACTCCAGAGATCTGATCTCCGACGGCCCGCCGAACCCCAGGTTCGGCGGGCCGTCGGGATCCGACCGACCGCCGGGCGAAGCAGCCGGAAGCCGACAAGGCGCTGCCGGGCGGGTGTCACAACCAGTCGCCGTCACGGCGTTGACTGTCAACGTTGCTGGCACGTCCCGGCCGCCGACTCCGCCTGCTCACAGAGGCCTGAACTGATCTCGCGCTTTCAGTCTTTGGGAATGTGAACCGCACATGTAGCGAATGGGTTTCGGCATTCAATGCTTTGTTTCACGCATTCGAACAGTGCGCTCCACTGGCTGCTGCTGTCGCGGGCGCCCTCAGCCACCGTCGCAGCGCACGACGGATCGGAAAGACCCCAGAGAGATCCGCTCGGCCATCCAGCCTGACGTGTTCGGTAACCTACGATGTTTACGCAGGCTTCGGGTACCTGATAGCGCTTGATTTCCTTCGTCAATTCAAGGTACTGGGGATTCTCAAGTGAGTCGGGCAGTCGGTCCAGTTTTGCTTGCGCCTCGTTCTGCTCATTTGGCGACGCATTCGGGTCCGCGACGGTGGCCAGCGCTTTGCTGTTCTCATCTACGACTTTCTGGATCTCTTCTCGGTCCTTCGACTTTTTTGGCCTCGTCTCCGGGTCCTGGACGGTCAGGAGTTCATTGGATATGAATTCCAACTCTTTCATGCAGAACTCTCGCTTCTCCTGCTCCGTGTCCGGGTGCAGGATAATAGCCTGCACCTTGACCATATTCATTGCGATCCTCTCGTACGCGACCCGGTCTCGCCGCGACACCTTCGGGTCTTGGCTTCTTTTCAGCGTTTCATTGAACGCCTGCATGGTTCTCGTGTGCGTGGCCCGGTCCTCCGGCGTCGTGCTCGGGTTATTGATGGTGGCAAAACTACTTATCGTCGTGGGCCGTGCCACCGATTTCAAATCCTTGGGCAGTTTCGATACTTGATCCTCTGTTTCCTGCCTCAGCTCTGCCAGTTCTTCGGGCTCCGTGGGTGGGGGCTCCATGGGTGGGGGTACCGGCGTTGTGGGTGGTGGAGGCACCGGTGGCGTGGGCGTTGTGGGTGTGGGTGATGGGGGCACCGGTGGTGTCGGCGTTGTGGGTGTGGGCGAGGGGGGCACCGGTGGCGTGGGTTCGGTGGGTGTGGGCACCAGCGGTGTGGGCGGAGGAGGGGGCGAGGGTTGGGCTGGCGTTGCGGTCGTAGCTTGTGTGAGGGCGTCCGGTGCTGCCCCCGCCGTGGTCACGCCTGTCGACAGTGCGAGAGCGGCAGCCAAGCAGGGTCCGCCGACAAGGCGGGAGATCTGTCGCCGGGCGGTTTTGGGCATGGCGATTCCAGGTGCGCTCTGTGATGTGATGCATTGCCCGTGTGAGCTGAGCCCGTGAGGCGGCTCAAGGTCACCGGAGATTCATGACTCAACGGTGTACAGGCGTTCAAACACCACTCTTCGCCCCCTCGCCGCATCCCGCAACTCGGGCGCCGTGCCTGCGAATCGAGCCTTCAATTCAGCCGGGGCGACTCATCAGGCAGTGGGCCGAGGTCGTCCGACAGGTCCGCGGTCGAGGCCGAGCAGCGGCGAGTCATGACAGTGGGCGCCGGCCAGGATGCGGCACAGCGGAAATCCGTAACCGTCCGTCATGGCTGACCGTTTGACGCCCTGTTCAGGTCGGTCGACCTGTGAGCGTCCGGTCAGGGCGAGGGTCCCGCATGAATGGTGGAAGGCGTTGCGCGGAGAGCCCTCGGCGAATCGTCCGCAGAGGCTAAGCCTCTCTCCCGCAGTTTTCGATCACCTTGGGGTCGAAAAGATGTCGTGACTTTGCCACGCGCAGCAAATGCTCCTCCCAATTCTTTGAGAAGGAATCAACCTCCCCCTTCTCTACAGGCATTTCTCTCAAGTGGAGAGAATCTCTGCTCCAAATGCTTGCCGTCGAATCGGTGAAGGACATGCGCAGGATGATCAGATTCTGGTGCGCGACCCGCCGGGTTAAGTCTTTGTCGTACAAGGCTTCGGTGGTCAGATGGGCAGCCTGCGACTTGATGTTCATGCGGGTGCACGGTGGAATCGTGCCGAGGTGGAAGTGATATTCCCCGGACTCGTCCCTCCATCGTAGAAAGAGGTCGACGCCGGATACAGGGTCCCTGGATCGGTTGGCGACGACACCGTACATTTGCCCGTTCGAATCCGTTTCGGGCCAGATGGTGACCATCGAGGCCTGCTCGCGCTTTTTTCTCTCGGCATCCTTTTGCGATTGGGTCAGCTGGTCTCTTGCTGTTTCAATGTCCCAGAAGGCGACCAAACCGGTGAAGATCAAGGCGATCGCGGCCACTGTCGCCGAGATGACCGCAGCCCACGTGGCCAAGTCGCGCTCGGTCCGCGATGATGCGCGAGATGGTGTCCTGCGCCTACGGCCCCCGGCGGCTAGAATACGTTCTTCCGCCCTGCGGCGAGACCCGTGGAATCGTACGTTCGCTTTCATATGCCTTCAATCGTCGACTTTAACGATTGAACCTCAGGGTGAAGAAATCGGATACCTAGGATAAGGAATCCCAGTGCTCGACGCGGCACCTGGAACTCGCTCAGCCGCGCGGGCGTCGAGGCAGAGCTCGGAGCGGGCGGTGCGAGAGGCCGATCAGCGGGGCCGTGCCTGGGCCGTCCGAAGCCGCTCGATGACGACCGGTGACGACTACTACCGACAGTCGTAGCCCTGCGGCAGCAGCCCCAGGTCACCCAAGTGGATCTGCGACACTGGTACAGCCATGCCTAAGCCCGGAGAACTCACTTTTGTCGCGCCGCGCGGAGCCAAGAAGCCGCCGCGGCATCTTGCCGATCTCACGCCTGCCGAGCGCAAGGAGGCTGTGGCCGAGATCGGTGAGAAGCCGTTTCGTGCCAAGCAGCTCTCGCAGCACTACTTCGCGCGGTACGCGCACGATCCGGAACAGTGGACGGACATCCCCGCCGCGTCCCGGGACAGGCTGCGTGAGGCGCTGCTGCCCGAGTTGATGACCGTCGTACGGCATCTGTCGACCGACGCCGACACCACCCGCAAGACGCTGTGGCGGCTGTTCGACGGGACGCTCGTCGAGTCGGTGCTGATGCGGTACCCGGACCGGGTGACCATGTGCATCAGCTCACAGGCCGGCTGCGGGATGAACTGTCCCTTCTGCGCGACCGGACAGGCGGGGCTGGACCGGAACCTGTCCACCGCCGAGATCGTGCACCAGATCGTCGACGGGATGCGCGCCCTCCGGGACGGTGAGATCCCCGGCGGTCCGGCGCGGCTGTCGAACATCGTCTTCATGGGCATGGGCGAGCCCCTCGCCAACTACAAGCGGGTCGTCGGCGCGATCCGCGCCCTGACCGACCCCGAACCGGACGGACTCGGGCTGTCGCAGCGCGGGATCACCGTGTCGACCGTCGGGCTGGTGCCGGCCATCCACCGGTTCTCCGACGAGGGCTTCAAGTGCCGGCTCGCCATCTCCCTGCACGCGCCGGACGACGAGCTGCGTGACACCCTCGTCCCGGTCAACACGCGGTGGAAGGTGCGGGAAGTCCTGGACGCCGGGTGGGAGTACGCGGCCAAGTCGGGACGCCGGCTGTCCATCGAGTACGCGCTGATCCGGGACATCAACGACCAGGCCTGGCGCGGCGACCGGCTCGGCCGGCTCCTCAAGGGCAGGCCCGTGCACGTCAATCTGATCCCGCTCAACCCGACGCCCGGCTCGAAGTGGACCGCCTCGCGGCCCGAGGACGAGAAGGCGTTCGTCGAGGCGATCGCCGCGCACGGGGTACCGGTCACGGTCCGGGACACCCGTGGCCAGGAGATCGACGGAGCGTGTGGTCAGCTCGCCGCGACCGAGCGGTAGTCTGACGCCGTACACATCTTCATATTCCGGCAGGGGAGCGCCACAGCGCTGAGAGTGCGGGACAGTCCGCAGACCCTCTGAACCTCGCCCAGGTCATTCTGGGTAGGGAGATCGGTCGTCACTCGAGCTGTTGCGCCCTGCCCGGTATCCGTCGCGGATCCCGGGCAGGGCCGCGTCTCTTCCTGGTCAGCCAGGAGGAAAATCGGTGGGCAACACCAAGAAGTTCACAGCGGTGGTCGTGGGAATCGGCCTCGTCACACTGTCCGCGTGCGGTTCGTCCGACAGCGGCGACACGGGGGACTCCAAGACGGTCACCCTGGTCAGCCACGACTCGTGGGCCGTGTCCAAGAACGTGCTGAAGGACTTCGAGAAGAAGTCCGGGTACACGGTCCGGGTGCTCAAGGACGGCGACGCCGGGCAGGCCGTCAACAAGGCGATCCTGACCAAGGACAACCCGCAAGGCGACGTCTTCTTCGGCGTCGACAACACGCTGCTGTCCCGGGCCCTGGACAACGGCCTGTTCCAGTCGTACGAGGCGAAGGGCGCCGACCGGGTCGTCCCCGAGTACCTGGCCGACCCGGACAAGCACCGGGTCACCCCGGTCGACACCGGCGACATCTGCGTCAACTACGACAAGGCCTACTTCAGCGAGCACGGCCTCACCCCGCCCGAGTCGCTCGACGACCTGGTCCGGCCCGAGTACAAGAACCTCCTCGTCACCGAGAACGCCTCCACGTCCTCGCCCGGCCTCGGCTTCCTGCTCGGCACCGTCGCCCGGTACGGCGAGGACGGCTGGGAGGGCTACTGGGAGAAGCTCCAGGACAACGGCGTGAAGGTCGTCGACGGCTGGGAGCAGGCGTACAACGAGGAGTTCTCCGGCTCCGCCGGCGGCCGGGAGGCGGGCGGCGACCGGCCGCTGGTCGTGTCGTACGCCTCGTCGCCGCCGGCCGAGGTCGTCTTCGCCGACCCGAAGCCGAAGACGGCGCCGACCGGGGTCGCGGACGGCACCTGCTTCCGGCAGGTCGAGTACGCCGGGCTGCTCAGCAACGCGCGCAACGCCGAGGGCGGCAAGGCGCTGATCGACTTCCTGCTCACCCAGGAGTTCCAGGAGGACATGCCGCTGAACATGTTCGTCCACCCGGTGCGTGAGGACGCCCAGCTGCCCGAGGAGTTCGTGAAGTACGGGCCGCAGGCCGAGGACCCGCAGACCATGGACCCGGCCGAGATCGCCGCCGGCCGCGACCAGTGGGTCAAGTCGTGGACCTCGCTCGTACTGAAGTAGCCCCGGGGAAGCGGCCGAACAGGGGAGGCGCGGCGCGGCTGGGGTTCATCGCCCTGCCCGTCGCGTTCTTCGGGCTGTTCTTCGCCTACCCGGTCGCGGCGATCGTGGCCCGCGGGCTGAAGGCCGACGGGGACTGGCGGTTCGGGCGGATCGTGGAGGTGGCGGCACAGTCGGACATCCGGCACGTGCTGTGGTTCACCACCTGGCAGGCGGTCGCCTCGACCGCGCTCACGCTGCTGGTGGCGCTGCCCGGCGCGTACGTCTTCGCCCGCTTCGACTTCCCCGGCAGACAGCTGCTGCGGGCCGTCGTGACGGTGCCGTTCGTGCTGCCCACGGTGGTCGTCGGGTCGGCGTTCCTGGCACTGGTCGGGCGGGGCGGCCTGCTCGACGAGCTGTGGGGCGTACGCCTCGACACCACCGTGTGGGCGATCCTGCTCGCGCACGTCTTCTTCAACTACGCCGTCGTCGTGCGGACCGTCGGCGGACTGTGGGCGCAGCTCGACCCGCGGCAGGAGGAGGCCGCGCGAGTGCTGGGGGCGTCGCGCTGGGCCGCCTGGCGCACCGTGACCCTGCCCGCGCTCGGGCCCGCCGTCGCCGCCGCCGCGCTGATGGTCTTCCTGTTCACCTTCACCTCTTTCGGCGTGGTGCAGATCCTGGGCGGGCCCACCTTCTCCACCCTCGAAGTGGAGATCTACCGGCAGACCTCGGAGATCTTCGACCTGCCCACCGCCGCCGTGCTGACGATGATCCAGTTCGGGGCGGTGGGCGCGATCCTCGCCGTGCACGCCTGGACGGTACGGCGGCGGGAGACGGCGCTGCGTCTGGTCGACGCGTCCGGGACGGCGCGCCGCCCCCGGGGCGCGGGGCAGTGGGCGTTGCTGGCCGGTGTCCTCGGCTGTGTGGCCGTACTGATCCTGCTGCCGCTGGCCGTGCTGGTGCAGCGTTCCCTGGACGCGCCCGACTTCGGCTACTACCGGGCGCTGACCCGTGAGGACGGCGGGACCTTCCTGGTCCCGCCGATCCACGCGATCGGCAATTCGCTGACCTACGCGGTCGCCGCCACCGCCATCGCCGTACTGATCGGCGGGCTCGCCGCCGCGGCGCTGACCCGGCGGGACGCGGGGCGGTTCGTGCGCGGCTTCGACGCGCTGCTGATGCTGCCGCTCGGGGTCTCGGCGGTGACGGTGGGCTTCGGCTTCCTGATCGCCCTCGACGAACCGCCGCTGGACCTGCGCAGCTCGTGGATCCTGGTGCCGCTCGCGCAGGCGCTGGTCGGCGTCCCGTTCGTCGTACGGACGATGCTGCCGGTGCTGCGGGCCGTCGACGCGCGGCTGCGGGAGGCGGCGGCGGTGCTCGGGGCGTCGCCGTGGCGTGCCTGGCGCGAGGTGGACCTGCCGATGGTGCGGCGGGCGCTGCTGGTCGCGGCCGGGTTCGCCTTCGCCGTGTCGCTCGGCGAGTTCGGGGCGACGGTCTTCATCGCGCGGCCGGACAGCCCGACGCTGCCGGTCGCCGTGGCACGGCTGCTGGGGCGTCCCGGTGAACTCAACTACGGGCAGGCCATGGCCCTTTCGACGATTCTGATGCTGGTGTGCGCGGTGGCGCTGCTGGTGCTGGAGCGCTTGCGCACCGACCGTACGGGAGAGTTCTGATGCTGCTGAGCCTTGAGGGCGCGACCGTGCGGTTCGGGGGGCGGGCGGTGCTCGACGGCGTCGACCTGGAGGTCGCCGAGCACGAGGTCGTGTGTGTGCTGGGGCCCAGCGGCAGCGGGAAGTCGACCCTGCTGCGCGCGGTCGCCGGGCTGCAGCCACTGGACGCCGGGCGGGTGCGCCTGGACGGACGCGACCAGTCCGGCGTGCCCGCGCACCGGCGGGGCGTGGGCCTGATGTTCCAGGACCACCAGCTGTTCCCGCAGCGGGACGTCGGCGGCAACGTGGCCTTCGGGCTGCGGATGCACGGCGCCTCCCGCACCGAACAGGACGAGCGGGTAAGGGAGTTGCTGGGACTGGTCGGTCTGCCGGACGCCGCGCGCCGGGCCGTCGCCGCGCTCTCCGGCGGTGAGCAGCAGCGGGTGGCGCTGGCCCGCGCGCTGGCGCCCAGGCCGCGGCTGCTGATGCTGGACGAGCCGCTCGGGCAGCTCGACCGGTCCCTGCGGGAGCGGCTGGTCGTCGAACTGCGCGAGCTGTTCGGCCGGTTGGGCACTACCGTGCTCGCCGTGACGCACGACCAGGGCGAGGCGTTCGCGCTGGCCGACCGGGTCGTGGTGATGCGGGACGGGCGCATCGCCCAGACCGGTACGCCGCTCCAGGTGTGGCAGCGTCCGGCGGACGAGTTCGTGGCACGCTTCCTCGGTTTCGACAATGTGGTCGAGGCCACGGTGAGCGGGCAGGCCGCGGCCACGCCGTGGGGCAAGCTGCCGGTGCCCGAGGGTGCCGCGCAGGGAACGCGCACGGTGCTCGTACGGCCCGCGGGTGTGCGGCTCGTGCCGGCGGACGCCGGGCTGCGCTGCACGGTGACCGCGCGCACCTTCAAGGGCACCCATGTCGCCGTCCACCTGCAACCCGAGGGCGCGCCGCGGCTGGAGGCGGCGTGTGCGCTGCGGGCGGCGCCGGAGGTCGGCGACACCGTCGGGGCCGGGTTCGACGAGACCGAAATCGTCGTGCTCGGCTGATCGGCCGGACCGTAGGGTGCGGCCCATGACGCGACTCGTGCACGACCGCTACTGCGACGAAATCGCCCTCCAGACAGACCTGCTGAGGTCCGTGGTGACGTCGGGGGCCGATCTGTCGGCCACGGTGCCGACCTGTCCCGACTGGTCACTGGAGCAGTTGGTGCGGCACGTGGGCCGCTCCCTGCGCTGGGTGGAACTGCTGGTGCGCACCCGCGCCGAGGAGGACATCCCGGAGGAGCGGGTGCCCGGCGGTGACGGGCCGCGGGCCGAGGGGGACCCGGCGGCGCTGGGCGCGTGGCTGGCCGAGAGCGCGCAGATGCTGGTCCGTGCGCTGCGGGCGGCGGGACCGGACGCCAAGGTCTGGGGCTGGGCCGGGATTCCGGACGCCGGTTTCTGGGCCCGGCGGATGACCCACGAGATCACCGTGCACCGCGCCGACGCCGCGCTCGCCGCGCGGCTCCCGTACGAGGTCGCGCCCGAGGTGGCCGCGGACGCCATCGACGAATGGCTGGAGATCGTCGCCTTCGTCCAGCGGACGGCCCCCGAGGACGCGGCCCGCGAACTGCGCGGGCCGGGCCTCGGCATCCATCTGCACGCCACCGACGCCGGTCCGGAAGCCGACGCCGAGTGGCTGATCGAACTCACCGAGACCGGGATCGTGTGGCGCCGCGGCCATGAGAAGGCGACCGTCGCGCTGCGCGGCCCGCTCACCGCCGTGCTGCTCGCCTTCTACCGCCGGCTCGACCTGGACGACCCGCGGATCGAGGTGCTCGGCGACCGCGAGCTGCTGGAGTTCTGGCTGGAGCGGGCGACGTTCGGCTGACACGCGGGTGGCCCGCCCCCGGGAAGGGGACGGGCCACGGTCGCACCGGACGGGGATCAGCTGTTGTTGCCGGCCCCGCGGCGGCGCATGCCGAAGAAGACCGCTCCGCCGCCGACGGCGACCAGGGCGGCCGCGACACCGGCGATCAGACCGGTGTTGGAACCGGCGCCGGTCTCGGCGAGGTTGGAGTCACCGACCGCGGGCGACGGAGCGTTGCTCGCGGTGTCCGCGGGGGCGCTGCTCGCGCCCTCCGAGGCCGACGGGGACGGGTTGTCGGACTCGGCCGGGGTCGACGGGGGCGCCGACTCCGACGGGGTCTCCGACGGGCTCGGCGACGAGGGGGTCTCCTCGGCCGTGCAGGCGGTGGCAGGGGTGACGAGGTTCGGCTTGATGTCCTCGTCGACCTGACGGCCGGCCTTGACGTGGATGCGGTACGTCGCGTTCGGCCGCCAGTCCTCGGTGAAGGTGATGGTCACACCCTCACGCGAGCCCTTGACCTCCTGCTCACCGACGAGTCGCTCGTCGGCCCCGTTGTTCTCGAGGTAGACCGACACGGTCGCCGGGGTCCCGGACGGGTCCTTGTCGGTGACCGTGATGATGCCCTTGGCGCCGTCGCACTCGGCCGCGGCCGAGAACTCACTGATGTTGCAGGCGAGCGCGTTGCCCGCGGCGCCCAGGGCGAGCGCGGCGGAGGCGGAGACGACACCGAGGATGCGCACGGAACGGCGCGCGTTACGGCGATTTATGGACACGTTTGTCCTTCATAGGGATGCGCGAAATGCGGGGGGTTGAGGGGGAGATGAGGCGACAGCTGCCGCCGAGGCTCACCGCCCCAGGAGCCTCACAGGTTTATAAGCGCTTCATAAGCAGTGTCAATCCGTGTGACCGCCATGTCCGTTGGCTTTGCTCGGTTATTAACCGCCGAGGCGTTTCAAGGCCGCCGGAGCCTCCTCGATCCGGTCGACCAGGGCGATCCGGTCCGCCATCGAACGCTCCTGGGCCAGGGCCCGCAGCAGCGGCCAGGCCGGCAGCCGCTCCGTCCAGTGGGCCCGGTCCACCAGGACCATGGGCAGGGGTTCACCGCGCGACGCGTAGTAGTTGGGGGTCGCGTTGTCGAAGATCTCCTGGACCGTGCCGGCGGCGCCCGGCAGGAACACCACCCCCGCGGTGCAGCGGGCCAGCAGGCCGTCCTCGCGGGTGGCGTTGGAGAAGTACTTGGCGATGTGCGCGGCGAAGGCGTTCGGCGGCTCGTGGCCGTAGAACCAGGTCGGGATCCCCACCGACGGCCCGCCGCCCGGCCAGCGGTCGCGCACCTCGAAGGCGGCGCGCGCCCACGCGGTGACGGACGGGGTGAACCCCGGTGTCTTCGCCAGCAGCCGGAGGGCCTCGGTGAGCATCGCGTCGTCGTGCGGGGCCGCGTACGCGCCGAGGTTGGCGGCCTCCATGGCGCCGGGTCCGCCGCCGGTCGCGACGGTGAGTCCGGCGCGGGCCAGTTCGCGACCGAGGCGGGCGGCTCCCGCGAACTCCTGGGTGCCGCGGGCCATCGCGTGGCCGCCCATGACGCCCACCACCGGTGCTCCGGCGAGGAGTTCGTCCAGCGCGTCCGAGACGGCGTCGTCGTGGACGGAGCGCAGCATGGAGGCGAAGATGTCGCCGTCCGCCTTCGTCTCCTGGAACCAGGCGTACGACCGGGCGTCCGGTGTGGCCTCGTAGCCGCCGGCGAGCTCGTCGAACAACTCGTCGGGGGTGTAGACGAATCCGCGGTACGGGTCGAAGGGCAGATCCGGGACGGGCGGGAAGACCAGGGCGCCGGCCGCGCGCACGGCGCCGGCGGCCCGCTCGTCCATCGGACAGCCGAGGAACACGGCGCCCGAGGTGTCGACGGAGCACAGGACGTCCGTACGGTCCGTCAGATCGACGGCCTGGATGCGGAATCGGGCGAGGGTGCCGCGCGCGACGACCTCGTCGAACTCGGCGAGGGACTCTATCTCGCGATCGTGGGCGGCGGTTCGGGGGACATGAGCGGGTGTCGGCTGCACCCGCCCATGCTAGGCGTGCCGTTCGGCGACCGGGGGCGGATGCCCGCTCAGCCCTCCACGACGGACGGGTCCATCCACATGACCTCCCAGGTGTGGCCGTCCAGGTCGTCGAAGGCGCGGCCGTACATGAAGCCCTGGTCCTGGGTGTCACCCGTGGCCGTGCCCCCGGCGGCGATCGCCTTCTCCACCAGCTCGTCGACCTTCTCGCGGCTCTCGGCGCTCAGGCACAGCAGCACCTCGCTGGTCTTGGCGGAGTCCGCGATCTCCTTCTTGGTGAAGGTCGCGTAGAACGGCTTGGTGAGCAGCATCGCGAAGATGGTGTCGCTGATCACGACGGAGGCCGCCTTCTCGTCGCTGAACTGAGCGTTGATCGTCCAGCCCAGCTCGGTGAAGAACTTCTTCGAGGCGTCGAGGTCGTTCACGGGCAGGTTCACGAAGATCTGCTGCTGGTACATCGGTGGTCTCTCCCATCGGGGCTCATGGTGTTCGATGGGTAGACCGGGCGGCTGCCGGGAACTCATCGCTGTCCGGTGATCTTTTTTCGAACGGGTGCTCAGCGGCCCAGCGGCCGGGCCGCGAGCTCGGCCACCAGCACCGTCAGCGGGCCGAACACCGCGAGCAGGACGCCGGCGCGCAGCGCGGCGGCTCCGCGCAGCAGCGTGTTCGGCGCCCCCATGCGGAGCAGCGCCGCGGTGGTGGCGGCGCGGGCCTGCCTGGTCTCGACGGCGGCGGTGAGCAGCGTGGCGAGCGCGCAGCCCGCGACGAGGCAGTAGCCGAGGGCCGTCAGCGGGCCGAGGGGCGCGGTGTCCGGGTCCTGGAGGGCGGCCATGGCGTACGCGGCGGAGGCGACCGCGCACACGATGCCGAGCGGGCGGCCGATCCGGGCGGACTCCTCCATCAGGACCCGGCCCGCGAGCAGCCGTACGGCGCCGGGGTGGACCGCCTGGAGCAGCCGGCCGCACAGATGGGTGAGGCCGGGACCGGCCAGTGCCAGCCCGACGGCGGCCAGGACCCAGCCGACGAGCACACCCACCGGCCCGGCGGCCAGCCCGCCCGGCATGGCCAGGCCACCGGTCGTCGTGCGGACGGCGTAGGCCTCCGCGGCGAGGCCCGCCGCGACGACGGCGACGCTCCAGGGGAGGACGGCGGTCGGGTCGGGCCGGTCGGTGTCGGCCGGCGGCGTGAGCGCGGAGAAGGGATCGGCCGTGCCGTCCGGCTCCTGTGCGGTGCTCTCCTCGTCCGGGAGAAGCGCCGTCCCGGCGGCGAGCGTTCCCGCGTCGGCCGTCGCGGTCGCGCGGCCCGAGCCGCCGTGCGCCGTGCGCCGCAGTCGGCTGCCGAAGCGGCCGTACGCGCCGAAGGTCTCCCGGGTCCCGGCGCGGCCGAAGCGGCCGAGTCCGGTCCGCGTGCCGCCGCGCGGGGCCGGCCTCGGGTCGCGCGGCCGCAGCACCAGGGCGACCGACACGCACGCGGCCGCCGGGACCAGGGCGAGCAGGGTCAGCGCCGCGGGCAGGGGGAGCGGGGTGCCCGCCGCGAGGAACGCGGCCGCCGCTCCGTCGAAGGGCATGCCCGTGATGTCGCCGCGCAGGTGCAGGAAGAACAGCAGCGCCAGCATCGAGCCGAGGACCGTCGACAGGGCGGTCGTGGTGGCCGACACCGCCATCATGCGCGCCGGTCCCAGGCCGATCGCCGACAGGCCGGAGCGGGGCCGGGTGCCGGGGTCGGTGCGGGCGACGGCCACCGCGAAGTGCACCGTGGCCACCAGCGGCGCCGCGCACCAGGCCAGCCGCAGGACGGAGGCGGCCGGCGCGGCCGGGTTGCTCATCGCGTGCCCGAGGGTGCACAGCAGCAGGAAGCCGGTCCCGGCCGACGCCGCCGAGACCAGCAGGCGGCGCAGTTGGACGGCCGGGTGGGCGGCGCGGGTCAGACGGAGAGCGAGCACGCCGCCCGGCCCTCCGTCTCCGGTGCCGGCGGCAGGTGGACGGTGTTCACCCGGCGTCCGTCGAGCAGTGCGATCGTGCGGTCGGCGAGCGCCGCGGTCTCCGCGTCGTGGGTGGCGAGCAGCACGGTGATGCGGTGCGAGCGGGCCGCCGTGGTGAGCGTGCGCAGCACATGGGTGCGGTCGGCGAGGTGCAGCGGCGCGGTGGGCTCGTCGGCGAACAGCACCGTCGGGGAGGGGGCCAGCGCGCGGGCGATGCACACACGCTGCCGTTCGGCCTGGCGCAGCTCGTGGGGGCGCCGGCGGGCGCTGTCGCCGACGTCGAGGCGGTCCAGCCACTCCCGGGCGATCGTCTTGGCGCGCCGGCGGCCGGTGCCGCGCAGCATCAGCGGGAGGGCGACGTTCTCCCAGACGTTCAGCTCCGGGACCAGTACGGGCGTCGGGTCGATCCAGCCGAAGCGGTCACGGCGCAGCCGTTCCCGGGCGAGGGGGCCCATGGTGTGCACGGGGACGCTGTTGAACCAGACCTCGCCGCTGTGTGCCCGCACCAGTCCCGCCAGGCAGCTCAGCAGCGTGCTCTTGCCGCAGCCGCGCGGCCCGCTGACCGCGAGGATCTCGCCCTCGTGGACACCGAGCGAGACGCCCTGGAGCCCCGGCGAGCCGTCCTTGTGCTGGTAGTACAGGGCGCGTGCCCAGAGCACGTCGTTGTCCGGTGGTGCCTCCATGTGCGTACACCTCAGTTCTGATCCGCTTATCCCGTGCCAGGTCCCCCGTGCGGGGGAACGAAGGCTGGGCCGATCGGTCACTGGGCACGCTAGGCACGCGCTGCCGGGAGGTCGGACAGGCACGCGGCCCCGGACCGCCGTTTCTCACTCGAACGGACGGCACCGGGGCCGGTGTTGATCATCCAGAAGGAAGATCGGAGCGACTCCCGCGGCAGCGGGGCGCCCGGGTGGATCAGAGTTTCGTCCACGCCTCCGTGAGGGTCGCGCGCAGGATCTGCTCGATCTCGTCGAACGTCCCCTGGTCGGAGATCAGCGGCGGGGCGAGCTGGACGACCGGGTCGCCCCGGTCGTCGGCGCGGCAGTACAGGCCGTTGTCGAACAGGGCCTTGGACAGGAAGCCGTAGAGGACCCGCTCGGTCTCCTCCTCGTTGAAGCTCTCCTTGGTCGCCTTGTCCTTGACCAGTTCGATGCCGTAGAAGAAGCCGTTGCCGCGGACGTCGCCGACGATCGGCAGGTCGTGCAACTTCTGGAGGGTGGACAGGAACGCGGCCTCGTTGGCGAGGACGTGCCCGGGGAGGTTCTCGCGCTCGAAGAGGTCGAGGTTGGCCAGGCCGACGGCGGCGGAGACCGGGTGGCCGCCGAAGGTGTAGCCGTGCAGGAAGGTGTTGTCGCCCTTGTAGAAGGGCTCGGCGACGCGGTCCGAGACGATGCACGCGCCGATGGGGGAGTAGCCGGACGTCATGCCCTTGGCGCAGGTGATCATGTCCGGGACGTAGCCGAACTTGTCGCAGGCGAACATCGTGCCCAGGCGGCCGAAGGCGCAGATGACCTCGTCCGACACGAGCAGTACGTCGTACTGGTCGCAGATCTCGCGCACGCGCTGGAAGTAGCCGGGCGGGGGCGGGAAGCAGCCGCCGGCGTTCTGGACGGGCTCCAGGAAGACCGCGGCGACCGTGTCGGGGCCCTCGAAGAGGATCTGCTGCTCGATCTGGTCGGCGGCCCAGCGGCCGAAGGCCTCGGGGTCGTCGCCGTGGATCGGGGCGCGGTAGATGTTGGTGTTCGGGACCTTGTGGGCGCCCGGCACCAGTGGCTCGAAGGGGGCCTTCAGAGCCGGCAGGCCCGTGATGGACAGGGCGCCCTGCGGGGTGCCGTGGTAGGCGACCGCACGCGAGATGACCTTGTACTTCGTGGGCTTGCCCTGGAGCTTGAAGTACTGCTTGGCGAGCTTCCAGGCGGTCTCGACCGCCTCGCCGCCGCCGGTGGTGAAGAAGACCTTGTTGAGGTCACCCGGCGCGTAGTCGGCCAGGCGCTCGGCCAGCTCCACGGCCTTCGGGTGGGCGTAGGACCACACCGGGAAGAACGCCAGTTCCTGCGCCTGCTTGAAGGCGGTCTCGGCGAGCTCCACCCGGCCGTGACCGGCCTGGACCACGAACAGACCCGCGAGACCGTCGAGGTAGCGCTTTCCCTTGTCGTCGTAGATGTAGGTGCCCTCGCCGCGGACGATCGTCGGCACGGGGGAGTTCTCGTACGAGGACATGCGGGTGAAGTGCATCCACAGGTGGTCGTACGCGGATCGGCTGAGGTCCTTGGTGCTCACGGTTATCGGGTTCCCCACATGTAGGTCTGCTTCTTGAGCTTGAGGTAGACGAAGCTCTCGGTGGAGCGCACGCCGGGCAGGGCCCGGATGCGTTTGTTGATGACGTCCAGCAGGTGGTCGTCGTCCTCGCAGACGATCTCGGCGAGGAGGTCGAACGAGCCCGCGGTCATCACCACGTACTCGACTTCCGACATGCCGGTCAGCGCATCGGCGACGGACTCCGTGTCGCCCTCGACGTTGATCCCGACCATCGCCTGCCGGCGGAAGCCCACGGTGAGCGGGTCCGTGACGGCGACGATCTGCATCACGCCCTGGTCGAGCAGCTTCTGGACGCGCTGGCGCACGGCCGCCTCGGACAGGCCGACGGCCTTGCCGATGGCGGCGTACGGCCGGCGGCCGTCCTCCTGGAGCTGTCCGATGATGGCGAGGGAGACGGCGTCCAGCTGCGGACTGCCGTTCCTGGGATCGCGTGAGGACTCACGGGAGGAATCGCGCAAGTCACGCGAGCCCCTCTGGTCTGCGCTTCGACTGGCCACGCGCTCACTGTGCACGAGGACTCGTCGGTTTCGCAAGGTCGCACTGATGAAATTCGTTGTTCATGCGGTTTCAGTCTGCGGATTTCGCAGATTCGCTCGGTCGGGGGGTGTTGAAACCGTGGGACGACGGATTAGTGTGGGTGTCTCAGCGATTGGACACCCGAACCTGGAGGGCCGGCAGTGAGCACCGAGCTGCGTCGTCTGCGCAACCACATCGACGGAGAGTTCCGGGACGCCGCGGACGGACGGACCACCGAGGTGGTGAATCCGGCGACCGGCGAGGCCTACGCCACGGCGCCGCTGTCCGGACAGGCCGACGTCGACGCCGCGATGGCCGCCGCCGCGGCCGCGTTCCCGGGCTGGCGCGACACCACGCCCGCCGAGCGTCAGAAGGCCCTGCTGAAGATCGCGGACGCGTTCGAGGAGCGCGCCGAGGAGCTCATCGCGGCCGAGGTGGAGAACACGGGCAAGCCGGTCGGGCTCACCCGCACCGAGGAGATCCCGCCGATGGTGGACCAGATCCGCTTCTTCGCGGGTGCGGCGCGGATGCTGGAGGGCCGCTCGGCCGGCGAGTACATGGAGGGGCTCACCTCCATCGTCCGCCGCGAGCCGGTCGGCGTCTGCGCGCAGGTCGCGCCGTGGAACTACCCGATGATGATGGCCGTGTGGAAGTTCGCCCCCGCGATCGCGGCCGGCAACACGGTCGTGCTGAAGCCGTCGGACACCACCCCGGCCTCCACCGTCCTGATCGCCGACATCCTCGGCTCGATCCTGCCCAAGGGTGTTTTCAACGTCATCTGCGGTGACCGCGAGACCGGCCGTCTGATGGTCGAGCACCCGGTCCCCGCGATGGCCTCCATCACCGGCTCGGTGCGGGCCGGCATGGCGGTCGCCGAGTCGGCCGCCAAGGACGTCAAGCGCGTCCACCTGGAGCTGGGCGGCAAGGCCCCGGTCGTGGTCTTCGAGGACACCGACATCGCCAAGGCCGTCGAGGACATCTCCGTGGCCGGCTTCTTCAACGCCGGGCAGGACTGCACCGCCGCCACCCGCGTCCTGGTGCACGAGGCGATCCACGACGAGTTCGTGCAGGCCCTCGCCAAGGCCGCCGCCGAGACCAAGACCGGCGAGCCGGACGACGAGGACGTGCTGTACGGCCCGCTGAACAACCCCAACCAGCTCGAGCAGGTCGCCGGCTTCATCGAGCGGCTGCCCGCGCACGCCAAGGTCGAGACCGGCGGTCACCAGGTCGGCGACAAGGGCTACTTCTACGCTCCGACCGTCGTCTCCGGTCTGACGCAGGACGACGAGATCGTGCAGAAGGAGGTCTTCGGCCCGGTCATCACCGTCCAGTCCTTCCGGGACGAGGACCAGGCCGTCGAGTGGGCCAACGGCGTCGAGTACGCCCTCGCCTCCTCGGTGTGGACCAAGGACCACGGCCGCGCGATGCGCATGTCCAAGAAGCTCGACTTCGGCTGCGTGTGGATCAACACCCACATCCCGCTGGTCGCCGAGATGCCGCACGGCGGATTCAAGAAGTCCGGCTACGGCAAGGACCTGTCGGCGTACGGGTTCGACGACTACACGCGGATCAAGCACGTGATGACGTCGCTGGACTCGTAGTCCCTGTCCGTACGGCGCAGATCGTACGGACGAGTCCGTACGAAGCAGTCCGTACGAAGCAGTCCGTACGAAGCAGTCCGTACGGAACGTGACCCTCGCGGCCCCGGGTGGAGCAGTCTCCGCCCGGGGCCGCGGCGCGTTCCGGCGCGGACGTGCTCGCCAGGGCCGTCCTCAGTGCCCGTGCGATGCGTCCTCGTGGGCGTCCCGCTCCGGAGCCGGCGCGGGCGTGGTCTTGTGCGCGGGCTTCGGCGGCCGGCCGCCGGCGTCGACGGTGAAGGCCGCGGTACGCACCGTTCCGCCGACCTTGAAGTCCAGGAACAGCCGGTAGGAACCCGCGCTGGGGGCGGAGGCGGAGAAGGCGACCTCGGAGCCGGACGGGGCCGTGCCGTGGGCCTTCTCGTACGGGTGGACGTGCAGGAAGGCGAGGTCGCCGGCGCGCAGGGCGACAAGATGGCCGCGGGCACCGAGGTAGGGCTGGAGGGCCACGGGCCGGCCGTCCCGGGAGACCTCGAAGGTCAGCTCGCCGGTGCCGCCGGCGCGCAGGGCGCCGCCGAGCTCGACGGAGTAGCCGTCCACGGTGGCGGTCCGTGACACGGCGGGCAGGGGATCCGGCCGGTAGCGCCCGGCGACCGCGAGGTCGGCGCCGAGGGTGAGCCCCGTCCGTTCCGCGGCGGGCGTGAAGTCCGCGAAGACGCGGTAGCCGCCGGGCTCCGGCAGCGCGGCCGACGTGCGCCAGGTGCCGTCGGCGGCACGGGTGGGATGCAGATGCCGGTACGTGGTCAGGTCGCGAGAGGCGACGACCAGGTGCAGTTCCTTTTCGTGCTCGCGCCGGAACCCGGTGACCGGACGCCCCGTCATGTCCCGGACCACGAAACGCAGTTCGCTCCGCTCGCCCGCCGTCATCCGGGTCGTCTCCAGGTCGAGGGTGTAGCCGCGCTCGGTGAGCTGGAGACCGCCGGGTGCCGCCGGCGGCGCGTCGTGGGGTGCCGGGGCCTCGGCGGCGTCGCGGGCCCCGGCATCGGTCCCGCCGGGCGTCACGGCGTACCCGATCCCGTAGGCGGCGGTGAAGGTCGCGGCGAGCGCGGCACCGAAGGCACCGATCTTCTGCAAGGTGTTCATACGGGGCTCCTGGTGACCTGACCGGCCTGCGTCATATACCTACGGGGGGTATCCATGAGGGTCGAGCATATACCCCGAGGGGGTATATGGGCAGGGGGAGTGCGCGAGTGGCCCACGGCAGTGTTTTGAACATGTTCAAAACCCGGTACGCTCAACCCCATGAGCGACAGAGCCGCCCTGCTGAAGGGCATCCGCGCCTGGCTGGTCCTCTTCGTCGTCTGCCTCGTGCTGAGCGGCGCAACGGCCTTCCCGCTGGTCCACGAACTGCGCTGGACGGAGGACCTGTTGCGGGCGCTGTCCGTGCCGGAGCACCTGCCGGGACTGATGGACTGGATCGAGCGGGTGCGGCGCGGACTCGACACCGCCGACGCCGAATACCCGTTCCTGCTGTACGGCACGGACTGGCTGGCCTTCGCGCACCTCGTCATCGCGGTCGCGTTCTACGGCCCCTACCGCGACCCGGTCCGCAACATCTGGGTCGTCGAGTTCGGCATGATCGCCTGCGCGGGCGTGATCCCGCTCGCCCTGATCTGCGGACCGATCCGCGACATCCCGTTCTGGTGGAGCGTCGTCGACATGTCGTTCGGCGTGTTCGGGATCATCCCGCTGTATGTCGTACGCCGGCGGATCAAGCGGCTGGAGGCACTCACCCCCACGCCCGTGCCGGTGCTCGCCACCTGACGCGGGGCCGCAGCGCTCGCGCGTGCGGTGGCGGTGTTCGTGGGGGGGCGGGCCGGCCGACGAGTACTCGGATGCTCGTCGGCCCGGCGCCGGGGATCAGTGCGTGTGGCTCTTGCGCACGGCGCACAGGGCGTCGACGCGGTTCGTGGTGATCGAGTCCACGCCCCGGTCGAGGAGCCTGCGCATGGCGCGCCGGGTGTCCGGGGTCCACACGGACAGCAGATACCCGTCGCGGTGGACGCGCTCCGCGAGGTCCCGGTCCACCAGCCCGAACCGGTAGTTGAGCCAGCGCGGGCGCACCGCGTCCAGCAGCGCGCGGCGCGGCGGTGCCAGCGTCGTCCAGGTCAGGGCGATCTCGGCGGCCGGGTCGGCGGCGCGCACCGCGAGCATCGCCTGGGCGTGCGCGCAGTAGTAGACCCGGTCCGCCGCCCCGCACTCCCGGACGACGTCGACCACCCGGCGTGCCGCGCGGACGTCGGAGGTGCCCGGCAGATCGAGCATCACCCGGCTTCCCTCGGTCGCGGCGAGCGCCTCGGCCAGCGTCGGCACCCGCCCGTCCGTCAGGCCGCGCACCTCGTCCGCCGACAGCGACCGCAGCGGCCGGTCGTGCCCCCACAGCCGCTTCAGCGTCTCGTCGTGCAGCAGCACCGGGACGCCGTCCCGGGTGAGCCGTACGTCGACCTCGACGGCGTCCGCGCCCAGGTCGAGCGCGGTACGCAGGGAGTCGATCGTGTTCTCGGGGAAGTGGTACGGGGCACCGCGGTGGGCCACGGCGGTCACGTTCGGCATGGCCCCATTCTGGTGGTGGGTCAGGACGCGAGCCAGACCGCGGTGTACGTGTCGATCTCCGCCGCCAGACGGGCCTTGCCGGTCTCGTCCAGGAAGGACGCCTCGACCGCGTTCTTCGCGAGGTCGGAAAGGCCCCGCGCGTCGAGGTCGAGAAGGCGCGCGGCGACGGCGTACTCGCTGTTGAGATCGGTGCCGAACATCGGCGGGTCGTCGGAGTTGATCGTGACGAGGACGCCGGCGCGGGTGAACTCCTTGATGGGGTGCTCGTCGAGGGTGCGCACCGCGCGCGTGGCGATGTTCGAGGTCGGGCAGACCTCCAGCGGGATGCGGTGCTCGGCGAGATGCGCCAGCAGCTCCGGGTCCTGCGCGGAGCTCGTGCCGTGCCCGATGCGCTCGGCGCGCAGGTGCGTGAGCGCGTCCCAGACCGTCTCCGGTCCGGTCGTCTCACCGGCGTGCGGCACCGAGTGCAGCCCGGCGGCGATGGCCCGGTCGAAGTACGGCTTGAACTGAGGCCGCGGCACACCGATCTCGGGCCCGCCGAGTCCGAACGACACCAGTCCCTCGGGGCGCAGCTTGTCGTCGGTGGCGAGCCGCGCGGTCTCCTCGGCGGCCTCCAGCCCGGCCTCGCCCGGAATGTCGAAGCACCAGCGCAGAACGGTCCCGAACTCGGCCTCGGCCGCCATGCGCGCGTCCTCTATCGCGTCCATGAAGGCCCGCTCGTCGATGCCGCGCCGGGTGGAGGAGAAGGGCGTGATGGTCAGCTCCGCGTACCGCACCTGCTGGCGGGCCAGGTCCCGGGCCACCTCGTAGGTCAGCAGCCGCACGTCCTCCGGGGTGCGGATCAGGTCGACGACGGACAGGTACACCTCGATGAAGTGCGCGAAGTCGGTGAACGTGAAGTAGTCGACCAGCGCCTCGGGGTCGGTGGGCACCTTGGAGTCGGGGTGGCGGGCGGCCAGTTCGGCGACGATCCGGGGGGAGGCGGAGCCGACGTGGTGCACATGCAGTTCGGCCTTGGGCAGTCCGGCGATGAAGGCCTGCGGGGTACGGGTGCCGGCGACGGCGGACGCGGTGGCGTGGTCGGTCAAGGTTCCTCCCGGGAACGGCGCCCGCGGGCCGCGGGGGGCGGGGCGCGGTGATCGGCTGATCGGTGAATCAGAGGTCATGGTAGGCCGGGCCTCCGGCGGGTCGTGCGGGGGACGTAGCATGACGGCACGCTCGACAATGGGGGGTCCCGCGCATGTCCGACGACAGGCAGCCGCCGACGCCGGGCGCCGAAGCCGCGCCCGGGGCGACCGGGCGGGGCGACGCGGCGGCCGGTGCGACGCCGAGTGGTGCCGTGACACCGGGTGCCGTGACACCGGGTGGTGCCGCGCCGAGCGGCGCGTTGTCCGCCGGTACGACGCCGGGTGGTGCGACGCCGAGTGGCGTGACGCCCGGTGGTGCCACGCCGGCCGGTACGGGGTCGGGCAGCGCGGCGTCGGGCAGTGTGTGGCCGGGTGGCTCGGACGGCCGTGATCAGTGGGCGCCGCCGAAGCCGTCGTCGCCGGACGCGCAACCCGAGGTCGTCCTGGACAGCGCCGAGATACCGGAGGTCCAGCAGGACCGGGAGACGGCGTACGGCATGACGCAGGACGGCACCGCGGTGCCGCTGGTGTCGCCGGACGCGGCGCCCGAGCCGGGCGCCGACCGGGACGCGGACATGGTGTGGCGGACCCCGCACGACACGACTCCGCACGTCCCCCTCGACGGGCGGACCGCCGCGGACCCGCGTCGCACGGACCCCTGGGCACCCCCGGCGAACGGCGCCGCGGGCGGTCCCGGCGCCACCCTCGCGTGGAGCGGCCCCGACACCCCGGGCCTCCCCTCCGTCCACGACCAGCGGACGGTCACGTCCGTGCCGTCCGCGGACGGCACGGCGGGCCAGGGCCCGCAGGGATGGGCGGCCCCCGCCGCCCCGTCGACCGGAGCACCCCATCAGGGCTGGGCCGCGCCGGGCCCCGCGGACGGGGCGTCCGGTGCGCCCGCCGCCTTTCCTCCGCCCGCCCAGGCGGGCATCCCCTTCGGCGCGGGCGTTCCGGCCCCCGGTGACAGCGCCGTCCCGCCCCCGCCCATCGCACCCGACGGTCCGGGCCCGATGCAGTACGGCTACCCCGGCGGCTACGGCTACCCCGGTCAGGGCGCGTACCCCGGCCCGCATCCGCAGGGCGCGCCGGGCTACTACGGCTGGCCCGGCGCGACGCAGATGCCGAGCAACGGACTCGGCACCGCCGGGCTCGTGGTCGGCATCGTGGCCGCCGCCGGATTCTGCCTGTGGCCCGTGGCGATCGTCCTGGGCATCCTGGGCATCGTCTTCGGGGCGATCGGACGCGCGAAGGCGAACCGCGGGGAGGCCACCAACCCCGGTCAGGCCCTGGCCGGGATCATCTGCGGCACCGCCGGGCTCCTCCTCGGCATCGGCTTCGGCATCCTGGTGACCGTGACCTAGTGCCGCGGCAGGCAACGTCTGCCTGTCAAGGAGCGGCGTTCGGTGCGTGCTCTCGGTGTGCCGGCCGGAAGTCCTCGTACTGGACGTACTCGGGCTTTCGGCCGGTGCGGCGAGAGGGCGCCTGTCGCCCTGCGTCGCCCCTCCTCACTCCGCCCGCAGTCTCTCCCGTGCCTCCATCAACGCGAATCCGAGCAGATTCGGCCCGCGCCATCGCGTCGGATCCGAGGCCGCCTCGTCGTCCGCCGCGAGCCCGATGCCCCAGACGCGGTCCACCGGGCTCGCCTCGACCAGCACCCGCTGTCCGGTGTTCAGCAGGAACTCCCGCAGGTCGGCATGTGCGCGGAACTTGTGCACGCTTCCCTCGGCCACGATCCGGAAGCGCTCCCGCCGCCACACGGAGTCGTCGAAGCCGCGCACCAGACGCCCCGCGTTCTTCGCCTGGGAGGGATGAGCGGCCGCGAGCACTCGGCGCTCTCCCTCCGGGTCCTCGAACAGCCGGGCCTTGGCGGCCATCATCCAGTGCTCCGCCGTCGCGTACTCCACCCCGTCCACGGTGAACGGCGACGGCCACCACTGGCTCAGGCAGCTCGATCCGATCCGCCCGTCCGGCCGGGGCCGATGGCCCCAGAAGTGCAGATACTTGACCGATGCCCCCGAGCGGACCTCGCCGAGCAGCGCGTCCAGCGAGTCGATCGTCCCGGTGATCCTCTCCATGCACGCGAGTCTGGCAGGCACCACTGACAGTCCGTCCTGCCTTTTCCGTGCCGACTCGACACCTGGTCGACAGATTCCGTCGCGTAACCAAAAGGCAACAACGGAATCACTTGTTGGAGTCCCATGGCTCTGTCAGGATCGGCACTCAAATCGAGCTGGAGCTACGCCACCCGACCCCGTGCACCACGGGGCGACGGCGGAGGAGAGCGACATGCACAACCCGGGAAACACCGCCCCGGAACGATTCGCCGCCCAGGACCGTTTCGCCGACGGCGCGCAGTACATCGCCGGGCGCCTCAGGAAGGGCACGTCCGGTCGCACGCACACGGTCGTCGACCCGTCGACCGGCGAGGACGTCCTCACCTACGACCTGGCCGGCCCCGACGACGTGGACGAGGCCGTCGCCGCGGCGCAGGCGGCCTTCCCGGGCTGGTCCGGCGCCACGCCCGGCGAGCGCTCCGAGGCGCTGCACCGCTTCGCCGCGGTACTGGCCGACCGCGCCGAGGAGTTCGCCCGGGCCGAGTCCCTCCAGTGCGGCAAACCCCTCAAGCTGACCCGCGAGTTCGACGTGCCCGGGACGATCGACAACACCGCCTTCTTCGCGGGGGCCGCCCGGCACCTCCAGGGACAGTCGGCCGGCGAGTACTCCGGCGACCACACCTCGTACGTCCGCCGCGAACCCATCGGGGTCGTGGGCTCGATCGCGCCGTGGAACTACCCCCTTCAGATGGCCGCCTGGAAGATCCTCCCGGCGATCGCCGCGGGCAACACGATCGTCCTCAAGCCCGCCGAGCCGACCCCGCTGACCTCGCTCCTGTTCGCGCAGGCCGCCACCGACGCCGGCATCCCGGACGGTGTGGTCAACATCGTCACCGGCACCGGCCGGGAGGCGGGTGAGCACCTGGTCGGTCACCCCGGCGTCGTCATGACGTCCTTCACGGGCTCCACCGCCGTCGGCAAGCGCGTCGCGGAGATCGCCACCGCCACCGTCAAGCGGATCCATCTGGAACTGGGCGGCAAGGCCCCCTTCGTCGTCTTCGACGACGCCGACCTGGAGGCGGCCGTCCACGGTGCCGTCGCCGGCGCGCTCATCAACACCGGGCAGGACTGCACGGCCGCCACGCGCGCGTACGTCCAACGGCCGCTGTACGACGCCTTCGTGGAGCGGACCGCGGCTCTCATGGAGACGGTGCGGCTCGGCGACCCGTTCGCGCCGGGCACGGACCTCGGCCCGCTCGTCTCGCACGCCCAGCGCGACCGGGTCGCCGGGTTCGTCGACCGGGCGCGTGCCTACGCGCGCGTGGTGACCGGCGGCGAGGCCCCGCAGGCAGAGCTCGCCGCCGGCGCGTACTACCGCCCCACCCTCGTGGCGGACGCGCCCCAGGACAGCGAGATCGTCCAGTCCGAGATCTTCGGACCGGTGCTGGTGGTCCTGCCCTTCGACACCGACGACGAAGGCATCCGGCTCGCCAACGACACCCCGTACGGGCTCGCCGCCTCCGCCTGGAGCCGGGACGTCTACCGCGCCGGCCGCGCCACCCGCGAGATCAAGGCGGGCTGCGTGTGGGTGAACGACCACATCCCGATCATCAGCGAGATGCCGCACGGCGGTTACAAGCAGTCCGGCTTCGGCAAGGACATGTCCGCGTACTCGTTCGAGGAGTACACCCAGATCAAGCACGTCATGTACGACAACACGGCGGTGGCGAGGAAGGACTGGCACCGCACGATCTTCGGGGACCGATAGCCACAGCAGGCCGCCCGACGGCGGCCGCCCATCCTCCCGAAAGGGCACCACGCGCATGGAGCAGTACGAGCCCGACCGCCTGTCCGCGGCCCAGGTGGCCGCCGTGCGGCGCAGTTTCCGGAACGGCAGGGCCGCCCTCAGCCGCCGCTCCCTGCTGCGCGCCTCCGCGGGCGGTGCGCTCGCGGTCGGAGGTCTGGGGGTGCTGAGCGCCTGCGGCATCCCCCCGGCGGCCAGGACGTCGGGTGTCTCGTCCGAGGACCACTCGGCGAAGGAGAAGACGGTGGCCTTCTCCAACTGGACCGAGTACATGGACGTCGACGACAGCGGGAAGCGCCACCCGACGCTGGAGGAGTTCAGGAAGCGGACCGGCATCGCGGTCAAGTACACCGAGGACATCAACGACAACGTCGAGTTCTTCGGCAAGGTCAAGCCGCAGCTCGCGGCAGGCCAGGACACCGGCCGCGACCTGATCTGCGTGACCGACTGGCTCGCGGCACGACTGATCCGGTTCGGGTGGGTCCAGAAGCTGGACGCGTCCAACCTCCCCACCGCCTACGCCAATCTGTCCCAGCAGTTCCGCAGCCCGGACTGGGACCCGGGACGGGCGTACTCCTACCCCTGGACCGGTATCTCCACGGTCATCGCCTACAACCGCAAGGCGCTGGACGGCGAGGAGGTGACCTCGGTCTCCGACCTGCTCGACAATCCCCGGCTCAAGGGCCGCGTCGGCTTCCTGTCCGAGATGCGCGACAGCGTCGGCATGACGCTGCTGGACATGGGCAAGGACCCCGGCAGGTTCACCGACGACGACTTCGACGCGGCGATCGCCCGTCTGCAGAAGGCCGTCGACAAGGGCCAGATCCGCCGCTTCACCGGCAACGATTACACCTCGGACCTCACCAAGGGCGACTTCGCCGCGTGTATCGCCTGGGCCGGTGACGTCGTCCAGCTCAAGGCCGACAGCCCGGACGTCGACTTCGTCATCCCCGACAGCGGCTACATGACCTCGACGGACAACCTCCTGGTGCCCAACAAGTCCCGCCACAAGACCAACGCCGAACGTCTCATCGACTACTACTACGAGCCGAAGCCCGCCGCGGAACTCGCCGCGTACATCAACTACGTGTGCCCGGTCGACGGGGTGAAGGCGGAACTCGCCCGGATCGACGAGGACGCGGCGAACAACCCGCTGATCATTCCCGACCGGGAGATGGCCGCCAAGTCTCGTGCCTTCCGCTCACTGAGCTCGAAGGAAGAGACGGCCTACGAAGAGAAGTTCGCGAAGCTCACAGGGGCGTGACGACGATGACGACAGACAGCAGCGGCGACGTCCGCCTCCACGGAATCAGCAAGACCTACGGCTCCTTCACAGCCGTGCACCCGCTGGACCTGACCGTGCCGCAGGGCTCGTTCTTCGCCCTGCTCGGCGCCTCGGGCTGCGGCAAGACCACCACGCTGCGCATGATCGCGGGCCTGGAGGAGCCGACCTCGGGCACGGTCCGGCTGGGCGACCAGGACGTGACACACCTGCCGCCGTACAAGCGGCCGGTGAACACGGTCTTCCAGTCGTACGCGCTCTTCCCGCACCTGGACATCTTCGAGAACGTCGCCTTCGGTCTGCGCCGACGCGGCATCAAGTCGGTGAAGAAGCAGGTCGAGGACATGCTCGAGCTGGTGCAACTGGGCGAGCACATCCGCAAGAAGCCGCACCAGCTCTCCGGCGGGCAGCAGCAGCGCGTGGCCGTCGCACGGGCCCTGATCAACCACCCCAAGGTGCTGCTCCTCGACGAGCCGCTGGGCGCCCTCGACCTCAAGCTGCGGCGGCAGATGCAACTGGAGCTCAAGCGCATCCAGACCGAGGTCGGCATCACCTTCGTGCACGTCACGCACGACCAGGAGGAGGCCATGACCATGGCCGACACGGTCGCCGTGATGAACGCGGGCCGGGTCGAGCAGCTCGGCGCCCCCGCCGACCTGTACGAGAACCCCCGCACCACCTTCGTCGCCAACTTCCTCGGCACCTCGAACCTGATCGAGGCCGAGGTGGACGCGTTGAGCGGTGGGGAGACGGTCGTCAGAGCGGGCGGCGGCAAGCTGGTGCTCCCCGAGGCGCGCTGCTCCGCGGCGACCACGATCGGCGGCAAGGTGCTGGTCGGCGTGCGCCCCGAGAAGATATCCCTCACGCACGCGGACGAGGCCGGCGAGATACCGGACGGCCGCAACCGCGTCACCGGGCGGATCGCCGACGCCAGCTTCATCGGTGTCTCCACGCAGTACGTCATCGACAGCCCCGTCTGTCCCGAGCTCTCCGTCTACGCCCAGAACGTCGACCGCGACGCCCGGTTGGTCCCCGGTGCCGAGGTCGTCCTGCACTGGAGCCCGGCGCACACCTTCGGCCTGGACGCCGCGCAGGACATCGAGGCGGGCGTAGAGAAGGTCGAGGAAGAGGTCTGATGGCGACGCTCACCGAGGCGCCACCCGCGGCGCCCGAGACACCGGCGAAAGCCCCGCGCCGACGGGGCCGCCGGACGCCGTACTGGCTGCTGCTGCCCGGCATCCTCTGGCTGCTGGTGTTCTTCGCGCTGCCGATGGTCTACCAGGCCTCCACGTCCGTGCAGACGGGCTCCCTGGAGGAGGGCTACGAGGTCACCTGGCACTTCGCCACCTACTGGAACGCGCTGTCCGAGTACTGGCCGCAGTTCCTGCGCTCGGTGCTGTACGCCGGTTCCGCGACGATCCTGTGCCTGCTGCTGGGCTACCCGCTGGCCTATCTGATCGCGTTCCGGGCGGGCCGCTGGCGCAACCTGATCATGATCCTGGTGATCGCGCCGTTCTTCACCAGCTTCCTGATCCGCACCCTCGCCTGGAAGACGATCCTCGCGGACAGCGGCCCGGTGGTCGGCGCCCTCGACGCACTGCACGTCCTGGACGTCACCAGCTGGCTCGGCGTCACCGCCGGCGACCGTGTGCTGGCCACTCCGCTGGCGGTGGTGTGCGGTCTGACGTACAACTTCCTGCCGTTCATGATCCTGCCGCTCTACACCTCGCTGGAGCGCATCGACGGGCGGCTGCACGAGGCGGCCGGCGACCTGTACGCCCGTCCCTCCACCACCTTCCGGAAGGTCACCTTCCCGCTGTCCATGCCGGGTGTGGTCTCCGGCACGCTGCTGACCTTCATCCCGGCCAGCGGCGACTACGTGAACGCCGATCTGCTCGGCTCCACCGACACCCGCATGATCGGAAACGTCATCCAGTCGCAGTTCCTGCGGATTCTGGACTATCCGACGGCGGCGGCCCTGTCGTTCATCCTGATGTTCGCGATCCTCATCATGGTGACGCTCTACATCCGCAAGTCCGGCACGGAGGATCTGGTTTAAATGACCTTCGTCAACTGGCTCAAGCGCCATTTCGTCGTCATCGCGGGACTGGTCACGCTCGGCTACCTCCTGCTGCCGAACATCGTCGTGACGGTGTTCTCCTTCAATGATCCGAAGGGCCGCTTCAACTACGAGTGGCAGGAATTCTCCACGGCCGCGTGGACCGATCCGTGCGGCGTCGCCGACCTGTGCGGCTCGCTGTCGCTCAGCCTCCAGATCGCGTTCTGGTCGACGCTGGGCGCCACCCTCCTCGGCACGATGATCGCCTTCGCGCTGGTGCGGTACCGCTTCCGCGCGCGCGGCGCCGTCAACTCGCTGATCTTCCTGCCGATGGCGATGCCCGAGGTGGTCATGGCGGCGTCCCTGCTCACCCTGTTCCTCAACATGGGTGTCCAGCTGGGGTTCTGGACGATCCTGATCGCCCACGTCATGTTCTGCCTGAGCTTCGTCGTGACGGCCGTCAAGGCCCGTGTCATGTCGATGGACCCGAGACTGGAGCAGGCCGCGCAGGACCTGTACGCGGGCCCGGTCCAGACCTTCCTCAGGGTCACCCTGCCGATCGCCGCACCCGGAATCGCCGCGGGCGCGCTGCTCGCCTTCGCGCTCTCCTTCGACGATTTCATCATCACCAATTTCAACGCGGGCTCGACCGTCACCTTCCCCATGTTCGTCTGGGGATCGGCGCAGCGCGGAACGCCCGTTCAGATCAATGTCATCGGAACGGCCATGTTCCTGATCGCCGTACTGTTCGTGGTGGCCTCGATGGTCATCGGAAACCGCCGCCGCAGGCAAAAGGCGTGAGCCTGAGGCGTACACCCTCGTAGGGAGTTGAAATCATGGCCCCGAGCGCCATGAGCCCCGGCAACGACTGGACGAAATCCCTTTCCGACGCCCAGCCGGTCCCGTACTGGCTGGACGACCCCGGCAGGCCCCGGCCCGAACCCGCGCTCACCGGCGCCGAGACCTGCGACCTGCTGGTGGTCGGCGGTGGTTACAGCGGACTGTGGACCGCGCTCAACGCCAAGGAGCGCGATCCGCGGGCGGACGTGGTCCTGCTGGAGGGCCGCGAGGTGGGCTGGGCCGCCTCCGGCCGCAACGGCGGATTCTGCGCCGCCACCCTCACCCACGGCCTGCCCAACGGCCTGGCCCGCTGGCCCGGCGAGATCCACCGGCTCCAGGAGCTGGGCGCCCGCAACCTCGACGGGATCGAGGCGGCGGTCGCCCGGCACGGGATCGACTGCGAGTTCGAGCGCACCGGCGAGATCGACGTGGCCACCGAGACCTACCAGGCGTGGGAACTGCGGGACTGGTACGAGGAGATGCGCCGCAAGGGCCTCGCCGACGACATCGAGTTCCTGGACGCCGAAGCGGTCAGGGCCCAGGTCGACTCACCCACCTTCCAGGCGGGTCTGTGGGATCACCGCGGCGTCGCCATGCTCCATCCCGCCAAGCTGGCCTGGGGTCTGAAGCGCGCCTGCCGGGACCTGGGCGTCCGCATCCACGAGCACACGCCCGCCCTGGACCTCAAGCCGTACGGCGCCGGAATGGCCGTGCGCACCCCCTACGGCCGGGTCCGCGCCCGCAAGGTCGCGCTCGGCACCAACATCTTCCCCAGCCTGGTCAGACGCGTCCGTCCCTACACCGTCCCGGTCTACGACTACGCCCTGATGACCGAACCGCTGACCGCCGACCGGCTCGGCGCGCTCGGCTGGAAGAACCGGCAGGGCCTCGGGGACAGCGCCAACCAGTTCCACTACTTCCGCCTGACCGCCGACAACCGCATCCTCTGGGGCGGCTACGACGCGATCTACCCGTACGGCGGCCGGGTGCGCGCCGAGTACGACGACCGCCCCGAGACGTACGCCAAGCTCGCCGGTCACTTCTTCACCTGCTTCCCGCAGTTGGAGGGGGTGCGTTTCACTCACGCCTGGGGCGGCGCGATCGACACCTGTTCACGCTTCTCGGCCTTCTTCGGCACGGCGCACGGCGGGAAGGTCGCCTACGCCGCGGGTTACACGGGGCTCGGCGTCGGCGCCACCCGGTTCGGCGCGGACGTGATGCTGGACCTGCTCGCGGGACGGCGCACGGAGCGCACCGAACTGGAGATGGTGCGCCGCAAGCCGCTGCCGTTCCCTCCCGAGCCCCTGGCCTGGACCGGTATCGCGCTCACCAAGTGGTCGCTGGCCAGGGCGGACGCCCACGGCGGCCGGCGCAACCTGTGGCTGCGGACGATGGACCGGCTGGGGCTGGGCTTCGACAGCTGACCCTGTGATCCGGTTCACTCCAACAGGGCACCGGAACCTGCGTAATGCCCGGCGGGGGACCTCCCTCTCCCTCGTGACGCGACCCGCGTCCACGACAGACACAGGGAGGTCCCTCATGACTGGGGCGAAGACGGCGGTCGAGTGGCTGGCATCCGTCGCACCTGACCCCGAGGCCTGCCGATGGGAGTGGGAGCGCAACCCCCACGGGGTGGCGCTGCTGCCGGCCGGCAAGGCCTGGGACGTACTGATCCTGCCGGGCGACCTCGGCTATCCCACGCTCGACGTCATCACCCGCATCATCGACCAACCCGGCCCGGTGCTCGCCGACTTCGGCGACGGGCGCATGGGCTTCTTTGTGCCGCCCGGAACCGCGGCCCGCTGGCTCGGCACGGGCATCCGCACGGCCGGGGCCGGAACCTGGATCGTGGTGCCGTACCCCGGCCGGGCGACCCGCGGCGTGCGCTGGCTGGTCCCGCCGGACGGCTCGGGCACCCTGACCGACCCGGCGCTGCTCGAACTGGCCATGCACGAGGCGGCGGCGGGCCTCGCCGTGGAGGACGACCGCTAGTGCCTGCCGCGGCACCAGGGACCGCCCGGCGATTCGCGTCCGCCCGCGCGGGCGGACGCGAACGGCCGGGCAGGCTCCGGCGGGACGTCTTGACAAGCAAATTGGTCTGGACCAAGTTGTGTCGCGCTCCGCCCTCCAATTCCCCCATGCCCGGAGGCACTTGTGGATCGCTACAGACCGTTCGCGCGTCCCCGGCTGCTCGCCGCCGGCGCGGCCTTCCTGCTGGCCGTGCCCGCTATGACCGCGCTCTCGTCGGCCGCCCGTGCGGCCGACGCGGACCTCGCCCGCAACGGCGGTTTCGAAGCGGGCCTCGACGGCTGGACCTGCACGTCCGGCACCACGGTCGGCAGCCCCGTGCGCAGCGGCGGCTCGGCGCTGAAGGCGACCCCGGCCGGCAGTGACAACGCCAGATGCGCACAGACCGTGACCGTGAGACCCGACTCCCAGTACACGCTCGCCGGCTACGTCCGCGGCTCCTACGTCTACCTCGGTGCGAGCGGCACCGGCACCACCGACGTCTCCACCTGGACCCAGTCCGCCCCCGACTGGCAGCAGCTCACCACGGCCTTCCGCACCGGCCCGTCGACCACGCGGGTCACCATCTACACCCACGGCTGGTACGGCACCGGCGCGTACCACGCCGACGACCTGACGCTGATCGGCCCCGGCGTCGACGCGGGCCAGCCGCCCGCCGCGCCGACCGGCCTGAGAACCGGCACCGTCACGTCGTCCAGCGTCGCCCTGTCCTGGACGGCGGTCACCGGAGCCACCGAGTACGCCGTCTACCGCGACGGGCAGAAGATCCGGACGGTCAGCGGCACATCGACCACCGTGACCGGACTCTCCCCCTCGGCGGCGTACTCCTTCCAGGTCGCCGCGGTGAACGCCGCGGGCGAGTCCGCGCGCTCGGCCACGGTGACCGCGACGACCTCCCCGGGGTCCGGCGGCTCCCCGGACCTGCCGCCGCACGCCCTGGTCGGCTACCTCCACGCCAGTTTCGCCAACGGCTCCGGCTACACCCGGCTGGCCGACGTGCCCGACAGCTGGGACGTCATCGACCTGGCCTTCGGCGAGCCGACCTCGGTCACCTCCGGTGACATCAGGTTCGACCGCTGCCCGGTCGCCGAGTGCCCGAACGTCGAGAGCGACGCCGAGTTCAAGGCGGCGATCAGGGCCAAACAGGCGGCCGGCAAGAAGGTGCTGATCTCGATCGGGGGCCAGAACGGACAGGTGCAGCTCACCACGGCCGCGGCCCGCGACACCTTCGTCTCCTCCGTCTCCAGGATCATCGACGAATACGGCCTGGACGGCCTGGACATCGACTTCGAGGGCCACTCGCTCTCACTGAACGCCGACGACACGGACTTCAAGAACCCGAGGACTCCGGTGATCGTGAACCTGATCTCGGCGCTGAAGTCCCTCAAGGCGAAGTACGGCGACGACTTCGTCCTGACCATGGCGCCGGAGACCTTCTTCGTCCAGCTCGGCTACCAGTACTACGGCACCGGCCAGTGGGGCGGCCAGGACCCGAGGGCGGGCGCCTACCTGCCCGTCATCCACGCGATGCGGGACGATCTCACCCTGCTGCACGTCCAGGACTACAACTCCGGACCGATCATGGGCCTGGACAACCAGTACCACTCGATGGGCGGCGCCGACTTCCACATCGCCATGACCGACATGCTCCTGACGGGCTTCCCGGTGGCGGGCGACGCGAACAACGTCTTCCCGCCGCTGCGCCCCGACCAGGTGGCCATCGGCATGCCGGCGTCCACCAACGCGGGCAACGGCCACGTCCAGCCGGGCGAGGTCGTCAAGGCACTCGACTGTCTGACCGAGAAGACGAGCTGCGGCTCCTACACCACCCACGGCACCTGGCCCGCGCTGCGCGGCCTGATGACCTGGTCGATCAACTGGGACCGCTACTCGAACTGGGAGTTCCAGCGGACGTTCGACGGCTACTTCGGCTGACGAGCACCACGAAGCCGCCGATCAGTGCCGCGCCCAGGCACCAACTGGCCACCACGTCCAGCGGCCAGTGGTAGCCGCGCCGGACCAGCCCGAAACCGACACCGAGATTGACGGCGGCGCACAGCAGGAGCAGCGCCCGGCGCGGGTGCGTGCCGCGCAGCCAGGGGAGGAGGAGCAGGGTCGCGCAGCCGTAGGCCACGACGGCGGTCGCGGTGTGGCCGGACGGGTAGTAGCCGGTGGCCGGCGGGACGACCGGGGTACCGGGGCGGTCGGTCAGCTCCTTGAGCGGGACGACCAGGGCCGGGACGAGCGCCATCAGGACGGCGGCGGCCACGCCCGGCAGCCACCAGCGTTCCCTCCCCGCGGTCCGGGCCCGCAGCGCGGCGCACACCGCGGCGAGGACCAGCACGGGCACGGCCACCTGCACATTGCCCAGATCGGCGAGGAGTTCGGAGACGCGGTCGGGCCGGACGAGCGCGCGACTGATCCGCTCGTCCAGCCCGACCAGCGGCCCGTCGGCGACGACCTGCCAGGTGATCAGGACGAACAGGCCGACGGGCACGGCGAGCAGCGCGAGCAGCGCGAGGACAGGACGCGGAGGGAGCGCGCGGGACACCGGGGGCACCGCACCAGCTTCGCAGGGGGCCGACCCGGTCGGGAAACCGCCCGCACCCTGTCCAGACCATTGGTGTCCGAGGTCCCCGGGTCGAACACGCGGACGATGCCGGCCGCGCCGACAACGCTGAAGGGCCAGCGCAAGGGGGGGGTATGCGCTGGCCCTTCAGGGCGAACCGCTCCCAGGCGGCCGTCCGGATCGGAACGCCGCGCGCCCCGGGGGGTCTGGGGCGGGCGACTGTCCGATCGGTGAGGAGACCCGGAGCCTTTCGGCTCCGGTTGTGCGCGAGGGCACGACCAGGTCGAAGCTGGGGAGGCCCCGCCCTGATGCCGCCCACAGTCCCCTGTGAGCGGGTGTATCTCTCATCTGGGTAGAACCTACGGCAGGGGGTGCGGGCGCGACAGACGGATTCCCGTCCCGCCATCCACCTCGCACACGTTCTTCACACCCTCTGCCGCAGCCCGCCCCCGCAGTGCTGGGACGGGCCCCGGAATCAGACGCCGGCGAAGGCCTGCTCGATGATGTCGAGGCCCTCGGTGAGCAGGTCCTCGCCGATCACCAGCGGCGGCAGGAACCGCAGCACGTTGCCGTAGGTGCCACAGGTCAGGACCAGCAGGCCCTCCGCGTG
Organism: Streptomyces cadmiisoli; assembly: GCF_003261055.1. Taxonomy (NCBI): domain Bacteria; kingdom Bacillati; phylum Actinomycetota; class Actinomycetes; order Kitasatosporales; family Streptomycetaceae; genus Streptomyces; species Streptomyces cadmiisoli. The sequence goes on along the minus strand of NZ_CP030073.1, from coordinate 2,881,848 downwards.
GCAGGCCTTCGCGAGCGCGGCGGTGGCCTCGGGGTTGGGCTCCTTGGTGGCGCGGTCCTTGACCAGCTCGATGGCGATCATCGCGCCCCGGCCGCGGACGTCGCCGATGATGTCGAACTTCTCGGCCATGGCGGTCAGGCGCGCCTTCATCAGCGCCTCGATGTTCTTCGCCCTGGCGTTGAGGTCGAGCTCCTTCATCGTCTCGATGGCGCCGAGCGCACCGGCGCAGGCGACCGGGTTGCCGCCGTAGGTGCCGCCCAGGCCGCCCGCGTGGGCGGCGTCCATGATCTCGGCGCGGCCGGTGACGGCGGCGAGCGGCAGACCGCCCGCGATGCCCTTGGCGGTGGTGATCAGGTCCGGGACGATGCCCTCGTCCTCGCAGGCGAACCACTGGCCCGTGCGGCAGAAGCCGGACTGGATCTCGTCCGCGACGAACACGATGCCGTTGTCGGCGGCGAACTGCCGGATGGCGGGCAGGAAGCCCTTCGCGGGCTCGATGAAGCCGCCCTCGCCGAGCACCGGCTCGATGATGATCGCGGCCACGTTGTCCGGGCCGACCTGCTTGGTGATCTGGTCGATGGCCTGCGCGGCGGCCTCCGGGCCGGCGTTCTGCGGACCGGTCGGCCAGCGGTAGCCGTACGCCACCGGCACCCGGTAGACCTCGGGGGCGAACGGGCCGAAGCCGTGCTTGTACGGCATGTTCTTGGCGGTCAGCGCCATCGTCAGGTTGGTACGGCCGTGGTAGCCGTGGTCGAAGACGACGACGGCCTGGCGCTTGGTGTACGCACGGGCGATCTTGACGGCGTTCTCGACCGCCTCGGCGCCGGAGTTGAACAGCGCGCTCTTCTTGGCGAAGTCTCCCGGGGTCAGCTCGGCCAGGGCCTCGGCGACCTCCACGTAGCCCTCGTAGGGCGTGACCATGAAGCAGGTGTGCGTGAAGTCGGCGAGCTGCGCGGCGGCGCGGCGCACGACGGCCTCGGCGGAGGCGCCGACGGAGGTCACCGCGATGCCGGAGCCGAAGTCGATCAGGCGGTTGCCGTCGACGTCCTCGATGATGCCGCCGCCGGCCCGCGCGGTGAACACGGGCAGCACGGAGCCCACACCCTGGGCGACCGCGGCGGTACGTCGGGCCTGGAGTTCCTGCGACTTCGGGCCGGGGATGGCGGTGACGACGCGGCGCTCCTGCGGAAGTGCGGTCATGAGGGCTCCCTGGTGATCTTGCATTCCGGTGTGATCCGGGCTGCCTGAAGGGCCGGATGTTCCGGGTGGGGGTTTTCGGACGCTTGCCATGTTTCTTCGCAGGCTAGAGCCGTACCCGGTACGGGGGCATGCTCCATGTGGGCGTTGTCGCCGGAATCGGTTGTCCGCGGTGGACATAGGCAACCGGGGGCCGATCACCGCCGACCCGGCCGCGTATGCGGTGAACTCCCCCTGCGAGGGCGTTAGATTGACTCGCTGACGGTGGACGGAACGGCTGGTCAGGGGGCAACGGCGATGGACAGCGACGGGACGCGGGAGACGCGGGGTACGCATGCGAATCCTGTGCCGCGGCCGGCCGGGCCGCCGGCCATGCCGGCGATGCCGCCGCGCCCGCAGGGCGGGCCGCCCGCCGCGGAGCGGACCCCAGCGGCGGTCACCGACTGGCTCAACGAACCCCGTCCGGTCACCCGCCCCGGCATCTGGCGCTTCGGCTACCGCCTGCCGAAGGCCGCCCGAGCCGCGGAACGGCTGTCCCCGGTCACGGTCGTGGGCGTGCTGGTCCCGCTGGCCGTCGCACTGGTCCTGTGGTCGCTGTGGCGCCGCGGCAGCTTCCCCTACCAATGGGCCCTGCTGCGGGTCTTCACCCCGGACGACTGGTGGTGGGGAGGCACCCTCGCGTCGCCCAAGGGCATGCAGGGCCAGGAGGCCAAGGTGGTCTACGACGGCGCCTTCTTCCTGCTGCTCGTCTACGTCATGGGCCGTCTGGGCTCCTGGGCCGACATCGTCCGGCACGTCGTCGCGCGCCGGGAGCAGCCCGCGCGGGCGGGGCTGGCGGCGCTGGGCGCCCTGGCCGTCCTGAGCCTCGTCTTCCCCACCGCCTTCCCCGGCGTCGGCTGGGACGCCCTGCCCGTGGTGGCACCGCTGTTCTCCCTGGTCGTACTGATCACCGGCGGCTACGACGTCTTCACCTCCGCCTGGCTCACCGACGCCCTGTACGCCGCCATCACCCTGCTCGTCCTGTGGCCCTTCGCGAGGCTCGGCGGCTGGCTGCCGCTGGTGCGGACGTGGCTCGCCGCGCGCGGCGCCGCGGCGCGGGACCGGGAGCCGGAGCCCGCCGCGGAGCAGCCTCCGGCGCGCTGGCCCGAGCTGCGCGAGGCCGGGCAGTACGAGGCGGCCGACGTCCTCACCCGCGAAGCCGCGGCCGGCCGTATGAACGACGTCGACTGCGCCCGGCTGAGCCACGCCTGGACCCGCGCCCGGGGCGACGGGCGGACCGCCGCCTTCACCGAGGCCGTGCTGCGCCACGGCGGCGCCGCGCTGACCCATCCCTCCGGCGCCCGCGACCTGCCCGGCCGCGCCACCCGGCACGACGTGCTCGCCGGGCAGGTCCGCATCGGGCGGTGGGCCGAGGGCGAGCGCACGCCGCTCGCCTACGGCGGGGTCGGCGCCGCCCTCGGACCGGAGACGCTCGGCACGTCGCTGCTCGTCGTGGGGCCGTCCGGCGCCGGGAAGTCCCGGCGCGTGATCGCTCCGGTGGTGGAGTCGCTGGCCCTCCAGGCGCTGACCGGCCGCTGCGCGGTCGTCGCCGTCAGCGCCGCCGGGACGCCGCTCGGGCCGGACTCGGCGTTCGACGTCGTGGTCCGGGTCGGCGACCCCGCGTCCGTCCACGACCTGGACCCGTACGCCGACTCCGACGATCCCGACGAGGCCGCCGCGTTCCTCGCCGAGGCGCTGGCCGGCGACCTCGAGAACGTCGGTGCCCAGCGCGCCGCCACCGCGCTCGCCCAGCTGCTCGGCCCCTACCGGGCCGCCCACGGTGTCTTCCCGACGCTTCCTGTGCTGCGCGAGCTCCTGGAGGGTGAGCCGTCGGCGGTCGCGGCCCTGCGCGAGGCGCTGACCGACGACCGGCACGCCGGCATGCGCCGGGAGCTCGACGCCCGACTGCGCCAGCGGGGCGCCGCGGGGGACCCCGGCCCGGAGCTCGCCGACCGGCTCGCGCTGCTGGACCGGCCCGTCTTCGCCGCCTTCTTCGGCGCGGGCGACGACACGATCCGGCCGTTCTCGCTGCGCGCCGTCGCCCACCACCCCCTGCGGGTCCGTATCGACCTGCCCGCACAGGGGCACGAGGAGGCCGCCCGGCAGATCACCCGGCTCGTACTGGCCCAGTTCGCCGCCGTGCTGCGCGACAGCGGGCGGCGGCACTTCGCCTGCCTCGTCCTCGACGACGCCACGGGAGCCGTCACCACCGAGTCGGTACGGCGGATCCAGCGGCTGCGCTCGCAGAACGCGGGCGTCGTCCTCGCGCTGCGCTCGATGGCCGACGTCCCCGACAGCCTGCACGGCCCGCTCTACGGGGCGGTCGGCTGCCGGATGGCGCTGTCCGGGGTCACCACCTGGGACGGCAGCCGTTTCGCCGCCGCCTGGGGCACCGAGTGGGTGGAGACCCGGGACGTCGCGCAGCACACCGTGTTCGCCGACCAGCCGATGACGCGCGCGATCCACGCCCTGCGCAAACTGGTGACCGGCAAGGCGGTCACCACGGAGGCGGTCACCGTCCGCCAGGTCGAGCGGGAGCGCTGGTCCGCGTCCGAGCTGGCGCACGGGGTGCCGCCGGGGCACGCCGTGCTGTCGCTGACGGATGTGACGGGGGAGCACGCGCCGCCGCTGCTGGTGGATCTGCGCGAGTGAGGCCTTCCCGGCACCGGGACCGTACGGTGAGGCAGAATCGACAGTGGTCGTTCATACAAGGCGGCCAAAAGATCACCACGATCGACCGATCCCCGCATTCCGCGCCGCACCCGAAGTCACCGTCGACCTGAAGGCCCCATGCCCCCCACGCTCGCGTCCCTCGTCCACCACTCCGCGCTGAAACTGACCGTGCGGGCGGGGGAGGACCGCCTCGACGTGCCCGTGCGCTGGGCGCACGTCAGCGAGCTCGCCGACCCCGTCCCCTACATGGACGGCGGGGAACTGCTGCTGATCACCGCGCTCAAGCTGGACGCGGAGGACCCGGAGGCGATGCGCCGCTATGTGAAGCGGCTGGTCGGCGCGGGCGTCGTGGGGCTCGGCTTCGCGGTCGGCGTGAACTACGAACACACGCCCGAGGCGCTCGTCGACGCGGCGCGCGAGGAGGGCCTGCCGCTGATCGAGGTTCCCCGCCGCACACCCTTCCTCGCGATCATCAAGGCGGTGTCGGCCGCCATCGCCGCCGACCAGTACCGCGCGGTCACCGCGGGTTTCGCCGCCCAGCGGGAACTGACCCGGCAGGCGCTGACCGCCGGCCCGGAGGGACTGCTCGCCGCGCTCGCCGCCCAGATCGACGGCTGGGCGGCGCTCTACGACGCCTCGGGCAGCGTCGCCGCCGCCGCGCCGGAGTGGTCCGGCCGCAGGGCCGGCCGCCTGACCGCCGAAGTGGAGCGGCTGCGGGAGCGCCCGGCACCCGCGAGTTCCGTGGTCGGCGGCCCCGAGCACGAGGACCGCGTCGAACTGCACACCATCGGCACCGGCCGCCGCCCCCGCGCGGCCCTCGCCGTCGGCACGGCCGCCGCCCTCGGCACCGTCGAGCGCTACGCGCTCCACTCGGCCATCGCCCTGCTCACCCTGACCACCGAGCGCTCCCGCTCCCTGCAGGCCGCCGAGCAACGGATCGGCGCCGCCGTGCTGCGCATGCTGCTCGCCGGCCAGCCGGACCACGCCCGCGCCGTCGCCGGAGACCTCTACGGCGGCCTCCTCGACGCCCCGTTCCGGATCGTCGTCGCGGAGTGCGGCCCGGCCCCGGCGGGCCTCGCCGGGCTCGCCGAGGACGTGGAGGCGGCCGCCGCCGGCGCGGGAGAGGCGGTGCTGGTCGTGCCCGAGGGGCAGCGGCTGGTGCTGCTGGCCGCGGACGGGGGCGCGGCGGTCGCGGCCTGCGGCGAGTACGCGGCCGCGCGGGAAACGGCGCGGACGGCCCAGGAACAGCCGGCGGGCGAGGAGGACGACGTGGTCATCGGCATGTCCGCGCCGGCCGGCCCGATCGCCGCGGCCGGCGCGTACAAGCAGGCCGAGCAGTCCCTGTCGGTCGCCCGCCGCCGCGGCCGGGTCCTCGTCGAGCACGACCAGCTCGCGTCGGGCTCCGTCCTGCCGCTGCTCGCCGACGACGCGGTGCGCGCCTTCGCGGACGGACTCCTCCGGGCGCTGCACGAGCACGACGCGACCGGCCGCGGCGACCTCGTGGCCTCCCTGCGGGCCTGGCTCTCCCGGCACGGCCAGTGGGACGCGGCCGCCGCCGACCTGGGCGTCCACCGGCACACCCTGCGCTACCGGATGCGGCGCGTGGAGGAGATCCTCGGCCGCTCCCTGGACGATCCGGACGTGCGGATGGAGCTCTGGCTGGCGCTGAAGGCCACCGCGCCCGAGTCCCAGGGCGTCGTCTAAGACAAACCGTCGCACCGTCGCGCCCGATTGCTACGGATCGGCCAACCGACGGTCGCTCCTCGCACCCCTACCGTTGTCCCGGAAACCAACCACCCTCAACGCGGAAGGGCCGGGACTCACATGACCTCCATCCACGCCTTCTGGCTCGCCGGCCGTCAGGCCACCGGCGAGGAATCCTTCGACGTCACCGCCCCCTGGGACGGCGGCCTCGTGGGCAAGGTCAGCGTGCCGACCGCCGACCAGGTCGAGGAGGCGGTGGCCGCCGCGTACGCCGTACGGGACGAGTTCGCCGCCACCCCCGCCCATGTCCGCGCCGCGGCACTGGACCACGTCAGCAGGCGGCTCGCCGAGCGCACCGAGGAGATCGCCCGGCTGATCCGCGCCGAGAACGGCAAGCCGATCAAGTGGGCCCGCGGTGAGGTGGGCCGCGCGATCTCCGTGTTCCGGTTCGCCGCCGAGGAGGCCCGCCGCTTCAACGGCGGCGAGGCCCAGCGTCTCGACACGGAGGCCGGCGGCCAGGGCCGGCTCGCCCTGACCCGGCGCTTCCCGAAGGGTGTAGTGCTCGGCATCGCGCCCTTCAACTTCCCGCTCAACCTGGTCTCCCACAAGGTCGCCCCGGCCATCGCGGCAGGCGCCCCGATCATCCTCAAGCCGGCCCCCGCCACGCCGCTGTCCGCGCTCCTGCTCGGTGAGCTGCTCGCCGAGACCGACCTGCCGGCCGGCTCCTGGAGCATCCTCCCGGTCCCGAACGAGGCCATGCCTCCCCTCGTCCAGGACCAGCGGCTGCCGGTGATCTCCTTCACCGGTTCCGAGAAGGTCGGCTACGCGATCATGGACTCGGTGCCGCGCAAGCACTGCACCCTGGAGCTGGGCGGCAACGGCGCGGCCGTCGTCCTCGCCGACTGGGCCTCGGACGAGGACCTCGACCGGGCGGCGAACCGCATCGCCACCTTCTCCAACTACCAGGGCGGCCAGTCCTGCATCTCCGTGCAGCGCGTGATCGCCGACGCGGCCGTGTACGACCGTCTGCTGCCGCGCATCGTCGCGGCCGTCGAGGCGCAGGTCAGCGGCGACCCCTCCGACGAGCGGACCGACGTGGGCCCGCTGATCAGCGAGGACGCGGCGCGGCGCGTCGAGTCCTGGGTGGACGAGGCGGTCCGCGGCGGTGCGCAGCTGCTCGCCGGCGGCAAGCGCGAGGGCACCTCCTACGCGCCGACCGTCCTCACCGATGTGCCGGCCGACGCCACGATCGCCCACGAGGAGGTCTTCGGCCCGGTCCTGACCGTCCAGCGGGTGGCGGGCGAGGAGGCGGCGTTCGCCGCCGTCAACGACTCCAAGTACGGCCTTCAGGCGGGCGTTTTCACGCACGACGTCCAGGCCGCCTTCCGCGCCCACCGCGCCCTGGAGGTCGGCGGCGTGGTGATCGGCGACGTGCCGTCCTACCGCGCCGACCAGATGCCGTACGGCGGTGCCAAGCAGTCGGGCGTGGGCCGCGAGGGCGTGCGGTTCGCGATGGACGACTACACCTACGAGCGTGTTCTGATCCTCACCGGCCTGGCGCTCTGACGCCATCCGACGCCGACGGCCGGAGCCCGATGTGCGGGGGCTCCGGCCGTCGGCGTTCCCCCGTCCGCAGCACCCCCGCCGGCGGCCGCTCCGGGGCACCCGTTCGGCGCAATCGGCGCAGGACGGCCCGTGCGCCCCGCGCGCCCCGGCGGCCGGGTCCGGAGCCGAGGTCCCCGACGGGCGACAGCCGGCCGGACACGGGGCCGTAGCGCGTCCGCATCGGACCGACCGCTGCGCGCGGGGTGGTGGCCCCGCCCGGGATCGGGTACATACGATCGAGTAGCACCCGTCGGTAACCGAATGGACCTTGATCCCGACTCGCGGCGAGGTGAGCCTCATGTCCGCAGCTCCCACCACCCGACCCACCGTCACCGAACGTGAGGCGCGCCAGGTGGCGGAGGCGGCCCGTGAACAGGACTGGCGCAAGCCCAGCTTCGCCAAGGAACTGTTCCTCGGCCGGTTCCGCCTCGACCTCATCCACCCCCATCCCCTGCCGGCCCAGGAGGACGTCCAGCGGGGCGAGGAGTTCCTCGCCAAGCTGCGCGACTTCTGCGAGACGAAGATCGACTCCGCCCGGATCGAACGGGAGGCGCAGATCCCCGACGAGGTGATCGACGGGCTCAAGGAGCTCGGCGCCCTCGGCATGAAGATCGACACCAAGTACGGCGGCCTCGGCCTCACCCAGGTCTACTACAACAAGGCCCTCGCCCTGGTCGGCTCCGCCAACCCGGCGGTCGGCGCACTGCTGAGCGCGCATCAGTCGATCGGCGTACCGCAGCCGCTCAAGCTGTTCGGCACGCAGGAGCAGAAGGACACGTTCCTGCCGCGCTGCGCGCGCACCGACATCTCCGCCTTCCTGCTGACCGAACCGGACGTCGGCTCCGACCCGGCCCGGCTCGCCACCACCGCGGTTCCGGACGGCGACGACTACGTCCTGGACGGCGTGAAGCTGTGGACGACCAACGGCGTCATCGCCGACCTCCTCGTCGTCATGGCCCGTGTGCCGAAGTCCGAGGGCCACAAGGGCGGCATCACCGCGTTCGTGGTGGAGGCCGGGTCCGAGGGCATCACCGTCGAGAACCGCAACGCCTTCATGGGCCTGCGCGGCCTGGAGAACGGCGTCACCCGGTTCCACCGGGTCCGCGTCCCGGCCGCCAACCGCATCGGCCCCGAGGGCGCCGGCCTGAAGATCGCCCTCACCACGCTCAACACGGGCCGGCTGTCGCTGCCCGCGATGTGCGTGGGCGCCGGCAAGTGGTGTCTGAAGATCGCCCGCGAGTGGTCGGGCGCGCGCGAGCAGTGGGGCAGGCCGCTCGCGCTGCACGAGGCGGTCGGCTCGAAGATCAGCTTCATCGCCGCCACGACCTTCGCCCTGGAAGCGGTTCTCGACCTGTCCTCGCAGATGGCCGACGAGGACCGCAACGACATCCGCATCGAGGCCGCCCTCGCCAAGCTCTACGGCTCCGAGATGGCCTGTCTCATGGCCGACGAGCTGGTGCAGATCCGCGGCGGCCGCGGCTTCGAGACCGCGGAGTCGCTGCGGGCCCGCGGCGAGCGCGCGGTGCCGGCCGAGCAGATCCTGCGGGACCTGCGCATCAACCGCATCTTCGAGGGCTCGACCGAGATCATGCATCTGCTGATCGCCCGCGAGGCGGTCGACGCGCACCTCTCGGTCGCCGGGGACCTGATCGACCCGGACAAGACCCTCCAGGACAAGGCGAGGGCGGGCGCCAACGCGGGTGTCTTCTACGCCAAGTGGCTGCCCAAGCTGGTCGCGGGACCGGGCCAACTGCCCGCCTCGTACGGGCAGTTCAAGCACGGCATCGACCTCTCCCCGCATCTGCGCTACGTCGAGCGGCACGCCCGCAAGCTGGCCCGCTCCACCTTCTACGCCATGTCCCGTTGGCAGGGCCGGATGGAGACCAAGCAGGGCTTCCTGGGCCGGGTCGTCGACATCGGGGCCGAGCTGTTCGCGATGAGCGCGGCCTGCGTACGCGCCGAACTCCTGCGCAGCCGGGGCGAACACGGCCGCGAGGCCTATCAGCTCGCCGACGCCTTCTGCCAACAGGCCCGTGTCCGTGTCGACGAACTCTTCGGCCGGCTGTGGTCCAACACCGACGAGCTGGACCGCAAGGTCGTCAAGGGCGTCCTGGCGGGCAGCTACGAGTGGCTGGAGGAGGGAGTCATCGACCCCTCGGGCGAGGGCCCGTGGATCGCCGACGCGGCCCCCGGACCCTCGCAGAAGGAGAATGTGCGCCGACCCGTCAGGTGAGGGCCGGCACCACGTGTCGCTCGGATCCCGCGTCGTCCAGGAGCAGGAGTCGACCCCGGCGCCACTCGCCTTGGTCGGCGTGGCCCTGTCGCTGGTGCTGTTCCAGACGTACCAGCCACGGTCCTGGTACTTGTTCGCCGCGGTGTCCGAGCCGACGCCCCTCCGCACCTTCATGGTCCTGCCCGTGCCGATCCTGACGTCGGGGAGGACGTACCTGTGGTTCGACTTGTCCTTGCCGAGGCTGTCGAACCTCCTGGCGGATGACGACACCGCCGGCCCTGAGCACGGCCCCCGCCCGGCCGTCACCGAAGTGTCATCACACGATCTTCACGGTGGTTTCACAAACCCCGATGACCGCTCCTGCGCTGACAAGTCCGCCCGAGCCGGCCGACGGGGGATGCCCTGTCCCTGGCCGGCATCCGTTGCGGCAACAATGGGGGGATGAGCGACAGTCCAGCCCCCCTCGCCGACCCGCACCTCGTCTACGACCCGGTGACGGCAGACGGCCCGAAGGACGTGGTGATCCTCGGCTCCACGGGGTCGATCGGCACCCAGGCCATCGACCTCGTGCTGCGCAACCCCGACCGGTTCCGGGTCACCGGACTCTCCGCGAACGGCGGCCGGGTCGCCCTCCTCGCGGAGCAGGCGCACCGTCTGCGGGTGCCGACCGTCGCGGTCGCCCGCGAGGACGTCGTACCGGCGCTGCGCGAAGCGCTCGCCGCGCGGTACGCGGCGGGGGAGCGGCTCCCCGAGATCCTCGCCGGTCCCGAGGCGGCCACCCGGCTCGCCGGCAGCGACTGCCACACCGTGCTGAACGGCATCACCGGCTCCATCGGCCTCGCCCCGACCCTCGCCGCCCTGGAGGCGGGCCGCACCCTCGCGCTCGCCAACAAGGAGTCGCTCATCGTCGGCGGCCCGCTGGTCAAGGCGCTCGCCGAGCCGGGCCAGATCATCCCGGTCGACTCCGAGCACGCCGCCCTGTTCCAGTCCCTGGCGGCCGGCACCCGGGCGGACGTCCGCAAGCTCGTCGTCACCGCCTCCGGGGGGCCTTTCCGGGGCCGTACGAAGCAGGAGCTGGCGCACGTCACCGTCGAGGACGCCCTCGCCCACCCCACCTGGGCGATGGGCCCGGTGATCACCATCAACTCCGCGACCCTGGTCAACAAGGGCCTGGAGGTCATCGAGGCGCACCTGCTCTACGACATTCCCTTCGACCGCATTGAGGTGGTCGTGCATCCCCAGTCGTATGTTCACTCGATGGTTGAGTTCACGGACGGATCCACGATCGCCCAGGCGACGCCCCCGGACATGCGGGGGCCCATCGCCATCGGTCTCGGCTGGCCCGAGCGTGTCCCCGACGCCGCGCCCGCCTTCGACTGGAGCAAGGCGTCGACCTGGGAGTTCTTCCCGCTCGACCACGAGGCCTTCCCGTCCGTGGGTCTCGCCCGGCACGTCGGTGAGCTCGCAGGCACGGCCCCGGCGGTGTTCAATGCCGCCAACGAGGAGTGCGTGGAGGCGTTCCGCAAGGGCGCGCTGCCGTTCAACGGGATCATGGAGACCGTCACGCGGGTGGTCGACGAGCACGGCACCCCGCACACGGGAACTTCACTGACCGTGTCGGACGTCCTCGAAGCGGAGACCTGGGCGCGCGCCCGGGCCCGGGAACTGACGGCACAGACGGCCACCGCGGAGGCGCGTGCATGACGACCCTGATGATGATCCTCGGCATAGTGATTTTCGCGGTCGGACTGCTGTTCTCGATCGCCTGGCACGAGCTGGGGCATCTGTCCACCGCCAAGGTCTTCGGCATCCGGGTGCCGCAGTACATGGTCGGCTTCGGCCCGACGATCTTCTCGCGCCGCAAGGGCGAGACGGAGTACGGCATCAAGGCCATCCCGCTCGGCGGCTACATCCGCATGATCGGCATGTTCCCGCCCGGCCCCGACGGCCGGCTGGAGGCCCGCTCCACCTCCCCCTGGCGCGGCATGATCGAGGACGCCCGCTCGGCGGCCTTCGAGGAGCTCAAGCCCGGCGACGAGACCCGCATGTTCTACACGCGCAAGCCGTGGAAGCGGGTCATCGTCATGTTCGCCGGCCCGTTCATGAACCTGATCCTGGCGGTCGTGCTGTTCCTGACCGTCCTGATGGGCTTCGGCATCTCCCAGCAGACCACCAGCGTCAGCTCGGTCTCCCAGTGCGTCATCGCCCAGAGCGAGAACCGCGACGACTGCCGGAAGTCCGACCCCGCCTCCCCGGCCGCGGCGGCCGGACTCAAGGCCGGGGACCGGATCGTCTCGTTCGCCGGGGTGCGCACGGACGACTGGAACGAGCTGTCCGACCTGATCCGCGCCAACCCGGGCAAGGAGGTGCCGGTCGTCGTCGACCGCAAGGGCGAGGAAGTCACCCTGCACGCGAAGATCGCCACCAACCAGGTCGCCAAGAAGGACTCCAGCGGCCAGATCGTCCAGGGCGAGTACGTCACCGCGGGATTCCTCGGCTTCAGCGCCGCGACCGGCATCGTCCGGCAGGACTTCGGCGATTCCGTGACCTGGATGGGCGACCGCGTAGGCGAGGCCGTCGACTCCCTCGCCGCCCTGCCCGGCAAGATCCCGGCCCTGTGGGACGCCGCCTTCGACGGCGCCCCCCGCGAACCGGACTCGCCCATGGGCGTGGTCGGCGCGGCCCGCGTGGGCGGCGAGATCTTCACCCTGGACATCCCGCCGACCCAGCAGCTGGCGATGGCGCTGATGCTCGTGGCGGGCTTCAACCTCTCGCTGTTCCTCTTCAACATGCTCCCGCTGCTCCCACTCGACGGCGGGCACGTCGCCGGCGCCCTGTGGGAGTCGCTGCGGCGCAACGTGGCCAGGGTGCTGCGCCGTCCGGACCCGGGTCCGTTCGACGTGGCGAAGCTGATGCCCGTGGCCTACGTGGTGGCCGGGATCTTCGTCTGCTTCACGATCCTCGTCCTGATCGCGGACGTCGTTAACCCGGTGAGAATCTCCTAGCCGGCCGGAGTCGGCCGCGGCCCGGCACGATGCAGTCCTCCCGTTCGGAGCACGGCGGAGAGGGGTGCGTGCCGGGCCGCCTTCCATCGAGTGGGTTTGACGGGCGTGATGTGCTGGCGCCCGAGGGCGTGCCGTAATCTCGAACCCTGGAGCCCGCCGCTGACGGGACCTGGACGTTGATCCACGACTTGGGGTTGCACAGCAGATGACTGCGATTTCTCTCGGCATGCCGTCCGTACCGACCAAGCTCGCCGAGCGCCGGCCGAGCCGGCAGATCCAGGTCGGGTCGGTGGCGGTGGGTGGGGATGCTCCGGTGTCGGTGCAGTCGATGACGACGACGCGTACGTCGGACATCGGTGCGACGTTGCAGCAGATCGCCGAGTTGACGGCGTCGGGGTGTCAGATCGTGCGGGTGGCGTGTCCGACGCAGGATGATGCGGATGCGCTGGCGACGATCGCGCGGAAGTCGCAGATTCCGGTGATCGCGGATATTCATTTCCAGCCGAAGTATGTGTTCGCGGCGATCGAGGCGGGTTGTGCCGCGGTGCGGGTGAATCCGGGGAACATCAAGCAGTTCGACGACAAGGTGCGGGAGATCGCGGGGGCGGCGAAGGAGCACGGTACGCCGATCCGGATCGGGGTGAACGCGGGGTCGTTGGACCGTCGTCTGCTGCAGAAGTACGGCAAGGCGACTCCGGAGGCGTTGGTGGAGTCGGCGTTGTGGGAGGCGTCGCTGTTCGAGGAGCACGGTTTCCGGGACATCAAGATCTCGGTGAAGCACAACGATCCTGTGGTGATGATCGAGGCGTACCGGCAGCTGGCGGCGCGGTGTGACTATCCGTTGCATCTGGGGGTGACGGAGGCGGGGCCGGCGTTCCAGGGGACGATCAAGTCGGCGGTGGCGTTCGGTGCGCTGCTCAGTGAGGGGATCGGGGACACGATCCGGGTGTCGTTGTCGGCTCCGCCGGTGGAGGAGATCAAGGTCGGTATCCAGATTCTGGAGTCGTTGAATCTGCGGCAGCGTGGTCTGGAGATCGTGTCGTGTCCGTCGTGCGGTCGTGCGCAGGTGGATGTGTACAAGCTGGCGGAGGAGGTCACGGCGGGGCTGACGGGGATGGAGGTCCCGTTGCGGGTGGCTGTGATGGGTTGTGTGGTGAACGGGCCGGGGGAGGCTCGTGAGGCGGATCTGGGTGTGGCTTCGGGTAATGGCAAGGGGCAGATCTTCGTCAAGGGCGAGGTGATCAAGACCGTTCCCGAGTCCAAGATCGTCGAGACGCTGATCGAAGAGGCCATGAAGCTCGCCGAGCAGATGGAGGCGGACGGCGTGACCTCGGGCGAGCCGTCGGTCTCGGTGGCCGGCTGACCTTCGCGGCACCGCACCGGCCGGGCTCCTCCGGCCGGCCGGAGGCACCAGGACGAGAGCGTGCGGCCCCGGGCGTGACCCGGGGCCGCGGCCTCGGGACGGTGCGGCGACCGCCGGTCCCGGACGACGGGCGGCGCCACACAAATTCGGCAGGTACAGTGCGGAAATCAGCAGCCCCGACCCTGAGGCCCCGCACGTGTTGACCCAGACCACCTCCCGGGTCCTCGAACCGAGCGACCTGGACGCCGCGCTCGCCGTCCTCGACCGTGAGCCGGTCGCGAACGCCTTCGTGGCGTCCCGGGTCCAGGTCGCAGGCCTGGACCCCTGGCGCCTCGGCGGCGAGATGTGGGGCTGGTACGAGGACGGCATGCTGACCTCCCTGTGCTACGCGGGCGCCAACCTCGTCCCCATCTGCGCCACCCCTCGTGCCGTACGCGCCTTCGCCGACCGGGCCCGCCGGGCCGGCCGCCGCTGCTCCTCGGTCGTCGGTCCCGCCGAACCCACCGCACAGCTGTGGCGCCTCCTCGAACCGCACTGGGGCCCGGCCCGCGAGGTGCGCGGCCACCAGCCGCTGATGGTCACCGACCGCATGCCGGCCGATGTCGCCCCGGACCCCTATGTGCGCCGCGTCCGCAAGGACGAAATGGAGACGATCATGCCGGCGTGCGTGGCGATGTTCACCGAGGAGGTCGGCGTCTCGCCGCTCGCCGGTGACGGCGGCCTGCTCTACCAGGCCCGGGTCGCCGAACTCGTCGGCTCCGGCCGCTCCTTCGCCCGCCTCGACGAGAACGGCAAGGTCGTCTTCAAGGCGGAGATCGGCGCCGCGACCGACCGCGCCTGCCAGATCCAGGGCGTGTGGGTGGCCCCCGAGTACCGGGGACAGGGCATGGCGGCGCCGGGCATGGCGGCCGTTCTGCGGTACGCGCTCGCCGACTTCGCCCCGGTGGTCAGCCTCTACGTGAACGACTTCAACACGGCGGCCCGGCGCACCTACCGACGCGTCGGCTTCCAGGAGGTCGGCGCCTTCATGAGCGTGCTGTTCTAGTGCCCCGGCGGGCCACGTTCGCCCGACGCCGAACGTTGCCTGCCACGGCCCTCGTGCCCCGGCGTGCGACGTTCGCCCGTTCCGGCACCGGGCCACCCCGGCGGACCACCGGCAACCGCGCGACCAGCCGTTCTCCGACCCGCACGGGGCGAACGACCTCAACCCCCCTGTAGGCTCCCCGACATGCTTCGCGACATCGAGATCGCCCCCCTGGACCTCCCCCTCCACGTCGACGAAGCCCTGGCAGTTCAGGCCGTGGCCTTCGGACTGGGCTCCGAGGAAGTGGCCGTCCGCCGCCAGATCGTGCTGCGGCACATGACCTACCCCGGAGCGAGGGCCCTCGGTGCCACCGTCGGCCGGCACCTCGTCGGCTTCGTCTACGGCATGCCCAACGACCGCACCCACTGGTGGTCCACCGTCGTCGAGCCCTATCTGCGCGCTCAGGGGCAGGACGCCTGGCTCGACGACTCCTTCGTGATCACCGAACTGCATGTGCACCCGCGCCACCAGAACCGCGGCATCGGCCGATCGCTCATCACCCGGATCACGGACTCGGCCACCGAGCCCCGCTCCATCCTCTCGGCCATCGACACCGACAGTCCCGCCCGCGGCCTGTACCGCTCGCTCGGCTATGTGGATCTCGCCCGGCAGGTCCACTTCCCCAGCGCGCCCAAACCGTACGCCGTGATGGGCGCCCCCCTCCCGCTGCTCCGCCGATAACGGATTTCCACCGTCCCGTGCCGCCCGGCTAACCTCCTTGGCATCACCCTCCGCCGCTCTCGGCGCCGTCCGAGCGGGGGACCCCCAGCAGCAGGAGTACGAGAACCATGGCCAAGGCACCGGTCCAGCGCATGTCCCAGTTGATGGCGAAGACGCTGCGCGACGACCCGGCGGACGCCGAGGTCCTCAGCCACAAGCTGCTCGTCCGCGCCGGATACGTCCGCCGCACCGCCGCCGGCGTGTGGACCTGGCTGCCGCTCGGCAAGAAGGTCCTCGCCAACGTGGAGCGGATCGTCCGCGAGGAGATGGACGCGATCGGCGCCCAGGAGGTGCTGCTCCCAGCCCTGCTGCCGAGGGAGCCCTACGAGGCGACCGGCCGCTGGCAGGAGTACGGACCGGAACTGTTCCGCCTCCAGGACCGCAAGGGCGGCGACTACCTCCTCGGCCCCACCCACGAGGAGATCTTCACCCTCCTGGTGAAGGACCAGGCGTCCTCCTACAAGGACCTGCCGGTGATCCTCTACCAGATCCAGACCAAGTTCCGCGACGAGGCCCGCCCGCGCGCCGGCATCCTGCGCGGCCGCGAGTTCCTGATGAAGGACTCCTACTCCTTCGACCTGGAGGACGAGGGCCTGGCCCGGTCGTACGCGCTGCACCGCCAGGCCTACCAGAAGGTCTTCGAGCGCCTCGGCCTCGACTACCGCATCTGCGCCGCCACCGCGGGCGCGATGGGCGGCTCGAAGTCGGAGGAGTTCCTCGCCCCGGCCGAGGCCGGCGAGGACACCTTCGCGGACTGCCCGAACTGCGACTTCGCCGCCAACACCGAGGCGATCGCCTACGAGCTGAGGACCGTGGACGCCGCCGGCGTGCCGGCCGCCGAGGAGATCCCCACCCCGGACACCCCGACCATCGAGACGCTCGCCGCCTCGCTCGGCGTCCCGGCCTCCGCCACCCTGAAGAACCTCCTCGTGAAGGTGGACGGCGAGATCGTCGCCGTCGGCGTGCCCGGCGACCGCGAGGTCGACCTGGGCAAGGTCGAGGCGCACTTCGCCCCGGCGGCCGTCGAGATGGTCACCGAGGCGGACTTCGCCGGCCGCCCCGACCTGGTCCGCGGCTATGTCGGCCCGCAGGGCCTGGACAAGGTGAAGTACCTCGCCGACCCGCGCGTGGCGCCGGGCACGGCCTGGATCACCGGCGCCAACAAGGAGCACCTGCACGCGAAGAACGTCGTCGCGGGCCGTGACTTCGAGGTCGACGAGTACGTGGACGTCGTGGTGGTCCAGGAGGGCGACCCCTGCCCGAAGTGCGGCACCGG
Organism: Streptomyces cadmiisoli; assembly: GCF_003261055.1. NCBI lineage: Bacteria > Bacillati > Actinomycetota > Actinomycetes > Kitasatosporales > Streptomycetaceae > Streptomyces > Streptomyces cadmiisoli. The sequence goes on along the minus strand of NZ_CP030073.1, from coordinate 2,864,949 downwards.
CCTCCGGCTGGACCGCGCCATCGAGATCGGCCACATCTTCCAGCTGGGCCGCAAGTACGCCGACGCCCTCAAGCTCGACGTGCTCGGCCAGAACGGCAAGCCGGTCCGCGTGACCATGGGCTCCTACGGCATCGGCGTCTCCCGCGCCGTCGCCGCCCTCGCCGAGCAGACCGCCGACGACAAGGGCCTGTGCTGGCCGGCCGAGGTGGCCCCGGCCGATGTGCACGTCGTCGCCGCCGGCAAGGCCCTGCAGACGGAACTCGCCCTCGACGTCGCCGAGAAGCTCGCCGCGGCCGGTGTCCGCGTCCTGGTCGACGACCGCGCCGGTGTCTCCCCGGGCGTGAAGTTCACCGACTCCGAGCTGATCGGCGTACCGACGATCCTGGTGGCCGGCCGCCGCTCCGCCGAGGGCGTCCTGGAGCTGAAGGACCGCCGGACCGGTGAGCGCGAGGAGCTCTCCGTCGACGAGGCGATCGCCCGCCTCACGGCCTGATCCCGGGCTCCGGGGACGGACGGCGCGCGCCGCTCGTCCCCGGAGCGCCCGCGGGCCTCACAACCAGCTCGCGAACTCCAGCAGCAGCTCCGCGTCCCGCACCCGGCCCACCCGAAGCGCCCGCACCCCGGACTCCACGGCCCGGAACAACGTCCAGCCGCGCAGCCGCTCCTGGTCGACGTCCAGCGACTCGGCGAGGCGCTTGACGCGCCTACGGGTCGTCGCGGCCCCGGACGGCGTCGCGATCAGGTCCTCCACCCGGTCACGCACCAGCCGGGCCAGGTCGAAGGCACACTCCCCGACCACCGGGTCGGGACCCACCGCCAGCCACGGCATCCGGCCCCCGGCCAGCACCTTGCTCTGCCGGAACGTGCCGTGCAGCAGCCGCTGCTCGGGCGGATCCCCGAGCAACTCCTCGCGGGCCGCGAGCGCCGCGTCCACCAGCGGCGCGGCCTCCGGGTCGGCCACCGCGCTCGCCCGCATCGCCGCGGCCTGCCGCCCGGTCCGCTCGGCCACCGTCTCGAAGGGGTGCGCGGCGTCCCCGGCAGGCGGTGCCACCCACAGCCGCCGCAGCGTCCCCGCCGCCTCCAGCAGCGCCCGCGCCTCCGGCAGCGAGCGCACCGACACATCCGGGTGCAGCCGCTCCAGCAGCAGCGCGCCGTCGTCGGCGACCGGTTCCAGCAGCTCCACGGCGCCCAGCCCGTCCCAGTGCGCGAGCGCTGCCCGCTCGCTCTCCGGCCGCGCCCGGGACGGGGCCAGCTTGAGCACCGCGGGCGTCCCGTCCGCCCGGCGCACCAGCACCACGAGACTGCTCCGCCCACCCGGAACCTGCACCCGTTCCACGGTCAACTCGCGTAGATCGACGGCCCGTTGGACCGCCTCCGGCAGCTTCTCCAACCAGTCGTCACCGTCCGGTGCCGTCTCACCGAGCGCCCTGACGAGACGCTGCGGCGGTTCGAAAGCCATACGCGAGTCGATTCCTTCCTGCGGAGTTACGCCGTCGGTGCCGCGGCCGAAGCCGGCGGACCGGCCGTCCCCGAGCCGCGGTCGGCCGCCGCCCGCTCGGCGAGACCAGGGAAGGCTACGCTCCCGCCGCGCCAGCCCACCGCCCGCACCGCCGCTTCGCGCAGCGCGCCCGCGGCCGTGCCCCGCATCCGGCCCCCGCTCGCGCGCACCAGGTCGGAATACACCCCGGCCACGCGCTCCTCCAACTCGGCGGCGAGCCGTACCGCCGACGCCGGGTCCGTCACCGGGAACGGCAGCGCGTAGCCGCCCGCCGCGGCGACCGGCTCACCGCCCAGGTCCCGCACGTCACGGGCCAGCGCGTCCCGCCGCGCACGATGGGCGTCGTACGCCGCCCGGGCACGGGCGCGCCCCTGTTCGTCGATCCGGCCGCCGACCACCCCGTAGCCGTACACCGCGGCGTGCTCGGCCGCCAGCGCCGCCTGGAGCGCCCGCAGCTCCCCGTCCTTCGGCTTGCTCATCCCTCACCCTCCGTCAGCAGGTACGCGTGCGCCGCCCCGGCCGCCGCCACCGACGCCAGCAGCCGGGCCAGCTCGCCCGGCAGCGAGAGCAGCGCCCGGGCACGCCCGTCCGCGAGCTTCCGCTCGGCCGTCGCGAGCCCGGCGAGCGCCTCTTTTCCGTCCGCCGGGACGACGGGCGGCTGCGACGCCGACGCCGACGCCGAGGGGGAGGCGGAAGCGGAGGCGGTGGGAGACGCCTTCCCGGGTGTGCCGCCGAACGCCTCGGCATGCCGCACGGTCGCGTCCCGCAGCGGCCGCAACCTGACCGTGAACGCGGGGTGCGCGGCCATCACCGCGTCGTACCGCGCGGCGAGTTCGCGGCTTTCGCGGGCCGCACGCGCGCGTGCCCGGTCTGCGGCCGACGGAGTGCTGCCGGTGGCGCCGGCGTCATCCGGCCCGCCGGAGCAGCCCGAGAGCAACACGACGCCCGCGGTCGAGGCGAGCAGGGTTCGTCTGCGCGGTCCCGAGGGGGTGCGCTGCGACAGGGGAATCGGCACGGCTGACGTCCTCGAAGGCTCGTACGAAAGGCCTGGGCGGCATGCCCGTGATCACGGTACCCGCGCACCCCTCCGCGACCACTCACCGGCACCGCCCGGGCACAGGTGGACGGCAACACCCCCCGCGACCGGATACCCTTTGACCAGACACGCGACCAACCCACAACAGCACACGCGGCCGAGGAGTCACCCGGATGAGCACCACCCAGAGCGAGAGGCTGCGAGAACTTCTGGAACCGCTCGTCACCTCCCAGGGCCTCGATCTCGAAGAGATCGCAGTGGACTCCGTAGGCCGCAAGCGGGTGCTGCGCGTCGTCGTCGACTCCGACACCGGGGCGGACCTGGACGCCATCGCCGATGTGAGCCGCGCGCTCTCGGCGAAGCTCGACGAGACGGACGCGATGGGCGAGGGCGAGTACACCCTCGAGGTCGGAACCCCGGGCGCGGAGCGCCTCCTCACCCAGCACCGGCACTATGTGCGCGCCACCGGCCGCCTGGTGGATTTCCGGCTGGCGGAGGGGGCGGAGCTGGTCGCCAGAATCCTCACCGTCGACGACGAGGGCGTCGACGTCGAGGTGCCCGGCGTCAAGGGCCGCAAGCCCACCGGACGCAGACTCGCCTTCGCGGACATCGCCAAGGCGCGCGTCCAGGTCGAGTTCAGCCGTAAGGACAAGAAGGACATGAAGGAAGAGGAGGAGGCGTAGCCGTGGACATCGACATGAGTGCCCTGCGGGGCTTGGTGCGGGAGAAGGAGATCTCCTTTTCCCTGCTGGTCGAAGCGATCGAGGCGGCCCTCCTCATCGCCTACCACCGCACCGAGGGAAGCCGCCGACACGCGCGCGTGGAGCTCAACCGGGAGACCGGGCATGTGACCGTGTGGGCGAAGGAGGACCCCGAGGACCTCGAGGAGGGCCAGGAGGCCCGCGAGTTCGACGACACCCCGTCCGGCTTCGGCCGGATCGCCGCGACCACCGCCAAGCAGGTGATCCTCCAGCGGCTGCGCGACGCCGAGGACGACGCGACACTCGGCGAGTACGCAGGCCGTGAGGGCGACATCGTCACGGGCGTCGTCCAGCAGGGGCGCGACCCCAAGAACGTGCTGGTCGACATCGGCAAGCTGGAGGCCATCCTGCCGGTGCAGGAGCAGGTGCCCGGCGAGACCTATCCGCACGGGATGCGGCTGCGCTCGTACGTGGTCCGGGTGGCCAAGGGCGTCCGCGGTCCGTCGGTGACGCTGTCCCGCACGCACCCGAACCTCGTGAAGAAGCTGTTCGCCCTGGAGGTCCCGGAGATCGCCGACGGTTCGGTGGAGATCGCCGCCATCGCGCGTGAGGCCGGTCACCGTACCAAGATCGCCGTACGGTCCACCCGATCGGGTCTGAACGCCAAGGGCGCCTGCATCGGCCCCATGGGCGGCCGGGTGCGCAACGTGATGGGCGAGCTGAACGGCGAGAAGATCGACATCGTCGACTGGTCGGACGACCCGGCGGAGATGGTGGCGAACGCGCTGTCACCCGCGCGGGTGTCCAAGGTCGAGGTCGTGGACATGACGGCCCGGTCCGCCCGTGTGACGGTGCCGGACTACCAGCTGTCCCTGGCGATCGGCAAGGAAGGGCAGAACGCCCGGCTCGCCGCAAGGCTCACCGGCTGGCGGATCGACATCCGTCCGGACACCGAACAGCCTGAGGAATAGATCTCGGCCCGTGGTGGCTTAGATCACGACAACAACCGTTCGATCCCTGCCCCGAAAGGGTGAGGTCGGTGCGGGGAGGTAGACTTAGCCGTGTCTGGCCGGACGCATGCCGGAGCATGCCCTGAGCGCACCTGTGTGGGGTGCCGGGAGCGGGCGGCCAAGAGCGAACTGCTGCGGATCGTGGCGATCAAGGACGCATGCGTTCCTGATCCACGCGGTACGCTGCCCGGCCGGGGTGCCTATGTGCACCCCGTCCCGGTCTGTCTCGACCAGGCGGTGCGCCGCCGGGCGTTCACGAGGGCGCTGCGCGCCCAGGGTGCGCTCGACACAAACGCGTTGCGCGGGTATGTCGAGCGGACAACAGTTGCTGAGCAGGCAACACGGTAAGAAACACGTCGTGCGGAACCCCCCGTGCGGCCTGGTACCTCGCGAGTCGAAAGCAGGTCGAGATTGCGATGAGCACTCGATGAGTACGCGATGAGTACGCCCATGAACTAGCGACGGTCCGGCCGCAACCCGGACCTCAAAGGAGCGAAGTGGCTAAGGTCCGGGTATACGAACTCGCCAAGGAGTTCGGTGTGGAGAGCAAGGTCGTCATGGCCAAGCTCCAGGAACTCGGTGAATTCGTCCGATCGGCGTCCTCGACGATCGAGGCGCCCGTAGTACGCAAACTGACGGATGCCTTCCAGCAGGGCAGCGGCAACGGCAAGTCCGCCGGAAAGCCCGCCCCTCGGAAGGCCGCCCCCAAGCCCGCCGCGCCCGCCCCGGCGCAGGCGGCACGTCCGGCTGCCCCGCGGCCGGCCGCACCCAAGCCTCCGGCTGCCCAGCAGCCCGCGGCTCCGGCGGCACCGGCTCCGGCGTCCGCGCCGGCCTCCGGCCCGCGTCCCACCCCGGGCCCGAAGCCCGCGCCGCGTCCGGCACCGGCGGCCCCGGAGTTCACCGCTCCGCCGGCTGCCCCGGCGCCGGCCCCGTCCGCTCCGGCTCCGGCCGCCGCGTCGGGTCCGAAGCCCGGTGGCGCGCGCCCCGGCTCCCCCAAGCCCGGTGCTCGTCCCGGTGGCGGCGGCGGTGGCGGTCAGGACCGCCAGCGTCCCGGTGCCCAGGGTGCCCGTCCCGGCGCCCCCGCGCGTCCGGGTGGCGCCCGTCCGGCCGGTCCGCGGCCGGGTAACAACCCCTTCACCTCCGGTGGCTCCACCGGCATGGCGCGCCCCCAGGCGCCCCGTACCGGTGCTCCGCGTCCCGGCGGTGCCGGTGCTCCCGGCGGCGGTCCCCGTCCGCAGGGTCCCGGCGGCCAGGCCGGCGGCCCGCGTCCGCAGGCTCCGGGCGGTGCCCGTCCGACCCCGGGTTCGATGCCGCGTCCGCAGGGTGGCGGCCCGCGTCCCGGCGGTGGCCCCGCCGGTCCGCGTCCGAACCCCGGCATGATGCCGCAGCGTCCCGCTGCCGGCCCGCGTCCCGGCCCCGGTGGCGGTCGCGGCCCGGCCGGTGCCGGTCGTCCCGGTGGCGGTGGCGGTGCCGGTCGTCCCGGTGGCGGCGGCGGTTTCGCCGGTCGTCCGGGTGGCGGCGGTGGCGGTCGTCCGGGTGGCGGCGGCGGTTTCGCCGGTCGTCCCGGTGGCGGCGGTCCCGGTGGTGGCGGCGGTGGCTTCGGTGGCGGCGGTGGCCGTCCCGGCTTCGGCGGTCGTCCCGGTGGTCCCGGTGGCCGTGGTGGCACGCAGGGCGCCTTCGGTCGTCCCGGCGGTCCCGCGCGTCGCGGTCGCAAGTCGAAGCGGCAGAGGCGCCAGGAGTACGAGGCCATGCAGGCCCCGTCGGTCGGCGGCGTGATGCTGCCTCGCGGCACCGGCGAGACCATTCGCCTGTCGCGCGGTGCGTCGCTCACCGACTTCGCGGAGAAGATCAACGCCAACCCGGCGTCCCTCGTCGCGGTCATGATGAACCTCGGCGAGATGGTCACGGCGACGCAGTCGGTCTCCGACGAGACGCTGGAGCTCCTCGCCGGCGAGATGAACTACACGGTTCAGATCGTCAGCCCCGAGGAGGAGGACCGCGAGCTGCTCGAGTCCTTCGACATCGAGTTCGGTGAGGACGAGGGCTCCGAGGAGGACCTGGTCGTCCGTCCGCCGGTCGTGACCGTCATGGGTCACGTCGACCACGGTAAGACCCGCCTGCTCGACGCCATCCGCAAGACGAACGTCATCGCGGGCGAGGCCGGTGGCATCACCCAGCACATCGGTGCCTACCAGGTCGCGACCGAGGTCAACGCCGAAGAGCGCAAGATCACCTTCATCGACACCCCGGGTCACGAGGCGTTCACCGCCATGCGTGCCCGTGGTGCGAAGTCGACCGACATCGCGATCCTGGTCGTCGCGGCCAACGACGGCGTCATGCCGCAGACGGTCGAGGCGCTCAACCACGCCAAGGCGGCCGACGTGCCGATCGTGGTCGCGGTGAACAAGATCGACGTCGAGGGCGCCGACCCGACCAAGGTGCGCGGTCAGCTGACCGAGTACGGCCTGGTGGCCGAGGAGTACGGCGGCGACACCATGTTCGTCGACATCTCCGCCAAGCAGGGTCTGCACATCGACTCGCTGCTGGAGGCCGTGATCCTCACGGCGGACGCCTCGCTCGACCTGCGGGCCAACCCGAACCAGGACGCGCAGGGCATCTCGATCGAGTCCCGTCTCGACCGCGGCCGCGGTGCCGTCTCCACGGTCCTCGTCCAGCGAGGCACGCTGCGGGTCGGCGACACGATGGTCGTGGGCGACGCCTACGGCCGAGTGCGCGCCATGCTCGACGACAACGGCAACAACGTCGCCGAGGCGGGCCCGTCGACTCCGGTCCAGGTCCTGGGTCTGACCAACGTCCCGGGCGCCGGCGACAACTTCCTGGTCGTCGACGAGGACCGCACGGCACGCCAGATCGCCGAGAAGCGCGCGGCGCGCGAGCGCAACGCGGCCTTCGCCAAGCGCACCCGCAGGGTCTCCCTGGAGGACCTGGACAAGGTGCTCAAGGCCGGCGAGGTCCAGCAGCTCAACCTCATCATCAAGGGTGACGCTTCTGGTTCCGTCGAGGCCCTGGAGTCCTCGCTGCTCCAGCTCGACGTCGGCGAAGAGGTCGACATCCGCGTCCTGCACCGCGGCGTCGGTGCGGTCACGGAGTCCGACATCGACCTGGCGATGGGCTCGGACGCCATCGTGATCGGCTTCAACGTCCGCGCGGCAGGCCGTGCGGCGCAGATGGCCGAGCGCGAGGGCGTGGACGTCCGCTACTACTCGGTCATCTACCAGGCGATCGAGGAGATCGAGGCGGCCCTCAAGGGCATGCTCAAGCCGGAGTTCGAAGAGGTCGAGCTCGGTACGGCGGAGATCCGCGAGGTCTTCCGCTCGTCCAAGCTGGGCAACATCGCGGGTGTGCTCATCCGCTCCGGCGAGGTGAGGCGCAACACCAAGGCGCGCCTCCTGCGCGACGGCAAGGTCGTCGCGGAGAACCTCAACATCGAGGGTCTGCGTCGCTTCAAGGACGACGTCACCGAGATCCGCGAAGGGTTCGAGGGCGGTATCAACCTCGGCAACTTCAACGACATCAAGGTCGACGACGTCATCGCGACGTACGAGATGCGCGAGAAGCCGCGGGTGTAACAGCCGGTGGCCGACCGGTGGCCGACGGGACATCGCTCCCGTCGGCCACCGCGCGGTTTGGGTGCCGGGGTGCGGTGAAGCCGCGCCCCGGCACGCTCAGGCCCGCACGCATGCGTCGCGGGCACGGTACGGCGACGACCCCGCGGGGGCCGTCGGCCCGGGCAAAACCCGGTCGAGCCCCCGGCGGGCGCGCGGTACCGTTCTTGATGTCCCCGCCCATCGAGATGGCGGGGCCATCGATCCCGGGCCGGCGGGTGAACCGGTTCCATACATGTATGTGGGGACGCTGTCCTTCGACCTGCTCCTCGGCGACGTACGGTCGCTGAAGGAGAAGCGCTCCGTCGTCCGCCCGATCGTCGCGGAACTCCAGCGGAAGTTCGCCGTGAGCGCGGCCGAGGTGGACCACGTGGACCTCCACCGAAGGGCCCTCATCGGCCTGGCGGTGGTGTCCGGCGACGCGGGGCATCTGACGGACGTACTGGACCGGTGCGAGCGGCTGGTCGCCGGCCGCCCCGAGGTGGAGCTGCTGTCCGTCAGACGCCGCTTCCACGGCGATGACGACGACTGACCAACAGAACGAAGACAGGAAAGAACGGGAGACGGACCAGTGGCCGACAACGCGCGGGCTAAGAGGCTGGCGGACCTCATCCGAGAGGTGGTGGCCCAGAAGCTGCAGCGCGGGATCAAGGACCCGCGGCTCGGCACGCACGTCACCATCACGGACACCCGGGTGACGGGCGATCTGCGGGAGGCGACCGTCTTCTACACGGTGTACGGCGACGAGGAGGAGCGGGCGGCCGCGGCCGCCGGTCTGGAGAGCGCCAAGGGCATCCTGCGCTCCGAGGTCGGCAGGGCGGCCGGCGTGAAGTTCACGCCGACGCTGACCTTCGTCGCCGACGCGCTCCCGGACAACGCCCGGACCATCGAGGACCTCCTCGACAAGGCCCGTGCCTCCGACGAGAAGGTGCGTGAGGCGGCCACCGGCGCCGCGTACGCCGGGGAAGCCGACCCGTACAAGAAGCCGGGTGAGGACGAGGACGACACGGCCGAATGACCCAGAAGCACACCACGCCCGACGGCCTTGTCATCGTCGACAAGCCGTCGGGCTTCACTTCGCACGACGTGGTCGCCAAGATGCGCGGCATCGCCAGGACGCGCCGCGTCGGCCACGCCGGCACCCTCGATCCGATGGCGACGGGCGTCCTCGTCCTCGGTGTCGAGAAGGCGACCAAGCTCCTCGGGCACCTCGCCCTGACGGAGAAGGAGTACCTGGGCACCGTCCGCCTGGGCCAGACGACGGTGACGGACGACGCCGAGGGTGACGTCACCGCGTCGACCGACGCTTCCAAGGTGACCCGCGAGGCCGTCGACGCGGGGGTCGCGAAGCTGACCGGCGACATCATGCAGGTGCCGTCCAAGGTCAGCGCCATCAAGATCGACGGGGTGCGCTCCTACAAGCGGGCGCGCGAGGGCGAGGAGTTCGACATCCCGGCCCGGCCCGTCACCGTGTCGTCCTTCAGCGTGTACGACGTCCGCGAGGCCGTCGCCGAGGACGGCACCCCCGTGCTCGACCTGGTGGTGTCGGTGGTCTGCTCCTCCGGCACGTACATCCGCGCGCTCGCCCGTGACCTCGGCGCGGACCTGGGCGTGGGCGGGCACCTGACCGCGCTGCGGCGGACCCGTGTCGGGCCGTACCGGCTCGACGCGGCGCGCACCCTGGAACAGCTCCAGGAGGAGCTGACGGTGATGCCGATCGCCGAGGCCGCCGCGGCGGCCTTCCCCCGCTGGGACGTGGACGCCAGACGGGCCCGGCTGCTGACCAACGGCGTCCGGCTCGACATGCCCGACCAGTACGCGGGCGCCGGCACGGTGGCCGTCTTCGGTCCCGAGGGCGGCTTCCTCGCGCTGGTCGAGGAGCACCGGGGCAAGGCCAAGAGCCTCGCCGTGTTCGCCTGACCCCCGAGGGCCGGTCCCCACCGGCCCGGCTGGGGTCGGGCCCGCGCGGTGCTGCCCGTGGAGCGGCGGTCACGGGGTCCTCCTCTGCCGCCGCTCCACGGTCCCCCTCGGTTCCCCCACCCCTAGGGTGTATCCAACGTCCCCCGTCCATTCACCCGTCCGGGCAGGCGCTCGGAGTGAACCGGGGGAGTGCAAGGGGGCGCGTTCACCTCGAGATCTGTCCCCCTGATCATCCCGCGCCTACCGTCGAACGAAGGGCACGCACGCCCGTACGGCACGGCGGGGGAGGTTCGACCATGGCGGGACGTGGCCGGCGGACCGGAGGCACCCGCCGGACGCCGCAGGACACGCGGACGGCGCGGCACGAGGACGCTCCATGGACAGGGCCGGCACCGGGTGACGGCGCCCTGGTGCGCATCCACGACCTCGCCGGACGCCCGCGCGGCACCGGCTTCTTCGCCGACCACCACGGCACGGTCCTCACCAGCCACGAGACCGTCGACGGTCTCGTCCGCCTCGTGCTGCGCGATTCCGGGGGCCGCAGCTGCGTCGTCACCGCCGACGCGGTGACCCCGCTGCCCGAGATCGATCTGGCCCTCGTGCGCACCGAGGGACTGCGGGCCGAGCCGCTGCCCATCACCGCGCGGGACCGCATCGCGAACGGGACGTACGTGCGGATCGCCGCCGGGTGCTGGCGCGAGGCCCGTGTGCTGGGCGCCACCAGCGTGACGTACACGGCCACGGACCGCTTCCATCTCCTCGACGACGTACTGGAGTTGGCGATCGGTACGGCAGGCCGGGACGCGCTCAGGCTCGGCGGCGGCGCGGCCGGCGGACCGGTGATCGACGCCTCGACCGGCGCGGTGGTCGCCGTGCTGGGCACCGCCCTGCAGACCGGCCGGCGCGACATCGGGTTCGCCGTCACGCCCCGCCGTACCGAGAGCGGTCCGCTCGCCGAACTCCTCGCCCGCAACGCCGCGACGGTTCCGGCGTACGGCGCCGACCTCAACCTCGCCGGAGTGCTGGAACTGACCGCCACCTCGGTCGGGCAGGACGGTCCGCCCGGGACTCTCGCGGGCCACCTCGGCGGCACGGGTGCCGCGGCGTGCGGTGAGGTCGAGCCGGTCGAACGGGCCGAGACGGTGGGGGAGTTCGCCGCGTTCACGGTGGGCCCCGCCGCCGTCCTGGGTCTCGTCGGGCCGCCGGGCAGCGGCCGGACCACGGAACTCGCTGCGCTGGCCGCCCGCCGTCACCTCGGCCCGGAACCGGCCCCCACACTGTGGCTGCGCGGCGCCGACCTGATGGACGACGACGCCTCGCTGGCGGACGCGGCCGGCCGCGCGCTGACCCGGGCGGCCCGCATCGTGGCCGCGTCCCGGTCCGTCTCTCTGCCCGAGACGGGTGACATCGGCCCGGGCGGTCTCGACGGTCTCGGTCCCGACGGTCCCGTGTCCGGCGGTTCCATGTCCGGCGGGGGTGGCGACGGGGCCGGGGGCACCGGCTCGGGTCCGGGCGGTGCCGGCGGCGGACGGCTGCGGTCCGCGGTGGGTGGTTCCGGCCGGGGGCGGCACGCCGGTCCGGGCCACGGCGGTTCCGGGTGGCGGGGAGCAGACCGGGGCGACACCGAAGCAGGCGGCCGACCGTCCGGCGGGCCCGGCGCCGGGGTGGACGGCGGGGGCGGACGGACGCGTTCCGTGGCGGGCGTGCCCGGTCGGGGACGGCACACCGACGTGGCGCAGGGGAGCCCGGGGAGGCGTGATGCGGACGCGGGGGACGCGCACCTCGTGGATCTTCCCGCCGATCCGGGCGATCCGGACCGTGAGTGCCTGCCCGGCGCCCTGGGTGACACGACGCCCGAGCGTCTCGCCGCCCTCGCCTGCGCCGCCGGACGCCCTTTGCTGCTGCTCCTGGACGGCCCCGAGGAGATGCCGCCGGCGCTGGCCGGCCGGCTCACCGACTGGACGGACGGGACGGCGCGCTGGCTGCGGGAGACGGGTGCGCGGCTGGTGGTGGCCTGCCGCACGGAGTACTGGGAGCGTGCGGGCGCGGAGTTCCCGCCGGAGGTGCTGCACGCGGGCCGGCGGCGCGACCGGGGCCGCGCCGGCCTTCCGCCCTGCGTCCTCCTGGCCGACCTGAGCGAGAGCGAGACCCGCGAGGCCCTGGCCCGCTACGACCTGCCCGACGACGCGCTCACCGCCTCCGACGCCCGCCATCCCCTCACCCTGCGCCTCCTGTCCGAGGTGTGCGCCGCCCACCCGGACGCGCCGGCCGTCATCTCCGTCGACCGGTACGACGTCCTCACCGCCCACCTCGACCTGATGTGCCTGCGCGTCGCGGCACGGCTCGCCGCCGAGCGCGGTCTGCGCGGCACCGCCGTACGGCGGCTGGCGGCGAGGGTGGCCGGACAGGTCCACGAGGCGGCCCGGCGCAGCCTCGGCCGAGGGCAGGGCGAGCTGGACCGGGCGTCGTTCGAGGTCCTGTTCCCGTGGGGGACCGCCCCGGCACGGCTCGGCGGCGGTGCCGGCTGGGCGTCCGCCGTCCTCGCCGAAGGCCTCCTCGTCCCGGCCGGCACCGGCTACCGCTTCGCGCACGAGGAGTTCGCCGACTGGATCCAGGGCATGCACCTCGACCTCGACGACGCCCTGCGCGCGCTGGTGCACAGCGCCCCGCTTCCCGGCCGGCCCCCGTCCGTCCCGCCCCACCGCATCGGCCCCGTCGTCCAGGCCCTCCTCCTCGTCGCCCGTCAGCAGGGCACCGGCCGGCTCGCCCGCCGTCTGGAGGAGCTGACGCACGCTCTGGACGCCGACCCGCGCTCCTGGTGGGCCGCCCGGCTGCTGGCCGAGACGCTGCACGGGGTGCCGGACGCCACGGCGTACGTCGCGGTGCTGCGGCTGCTGGCCGACCGGATCCCGGAATGGCGGCGCCACCAGCAGTTCGTGCCGCAGGAGTTCGGGCCCGCCTTCTGGACGGAGCTGCCGCTGGCCGAGGCCGAGCGCTTCGACCTGCTGCGCCGCCTCGTCCGGGCCGATCCGGCGGGCGGCCCCGGCGATCCGGCGATCGGGCAGGGGCGCTACCTGGACACGGTCTCCCGCCTCCTCGCCCGCGACACCACCGCCGTACAGCCGCATCTGGTGCGCTGGTTCGAGGACGGGCGGGTGCTGCCCGCGACCCCGCGCGCCACCGTCGCCACGGCCGCGCAGGCGCTGCTGCACACGCACCGGCACCGCGCGCTGGACGACCTCACCGAGGCGCTCGTGGCCCACGCGCACCGGCACGGCGACGAACTGCTCGCCGTACTCGCCGAGGAGGAGCCGTCCGCGGTGTGCCGGGCGGTCGACCGGTGGGCGCACGACGACCGGGCGGCGCGGCGGAAAGCCGCGGTGACGTACGGACTGCGGGCCGCCCCGCACGCGCGTACCCAGGCCGACCGCGACCTGCTGCGGTACGCGGCCCTCGCCCTCCTCGCCCGCCCCGCCGACGGCACCCTGCACGGCGGCGCCCTCGGCATCCTCGTCACGGACCCGCGCGCCCGGGCCCGCCACCTGCCGAGAGCGGTCGAGCACTTCGTGGCCGGCGACCCGCGGCTCCCGGCGAGTGCGCTGGCCGCGGCGCTGACGACCCACCCCGAGCCCGTCCTCGGTGCCTTCCGGGCACGCCTGCAGGGCCCGGACGCCGAGGCGGTGCTGCGCGCCCTCGCCGACGTCACGACCCCGGCCCTGGGCCGCCGGGTCGCCGACCTCGTACGGGAGGCCGTGGCCCGGCACCCCGAGCACGCCCCGGCCGTCGCCGCCTACGTCGACCGGCGCCTCGACCAGGGCCCCGCCGCCCACACCTTCCTGTTCCCCCTGGTCACCGGTGTGCTGGACGGCGGACCCGAGCCGGTGCGGACCGCGCTCGCCGCGGTGCTCGCCGGCCCCGGCCCCCTGCGCCGGGAACTGCGCGAGTTCCTCCTCACCCACGAGCGCGACCCGGCGGTCCTGGAGTCGCTGCTGAGGGCCGTCGTACGGAGCGGCGGGGACGAGCCGGGCGAGCTCGTGCGCCGTACCGGCCTGCTCCTGGTCCGCACCCCGGAGGGCGCGACCCGCTTCGACCGCACCCTGGTCGACCTCGGCCGTACGGTGCCCGGATTCGCCGCCCGGGTCACCGGCTGGCTGGCGGACTCGGCGCCGGACTGGGCCGCGGTGGTGGGCCCGAGCGCCCGCCGGACGATCGAGAACCTGGCCGGCGTCCGGATCCCCGCATGACGGCGCACCACCACGTGCGTAGGATCACAGCCCCCATGCCGATGCGGGCCGAACCCTCGCGGCATGGCACCCTTAGACCTGCGTAAGAGGTAGACGACAAGTACCGACACGGGTTCGAGGAGCGGTCACAGTGCAGCGCTGGCGTGGCTTGGAGGACATCCCCCAGGACTGGGGGCGCAGCGTCGTCACCATCGGCTCCTACGACGGTGTCCACCGCGGACACCAGGTGATCATCCGGCACACCGTGGAGCGCGCCCGTGAGCTGGGCGTCCCCGCCGTCGTCGTCACCTTCGACCCGCACCCCAGCGAGGTGGTCCGCCCCGGCAGCCACCCGCCGCTGCTCGCCCCGCACCACCGCCGTGCCGAGCTGATGGCGGAGCTGGGCGTGGACGCGGTCCTGATCCTCCCGTTCACGGCGGAGTTCTCGAAGCTCTCACCGGCCGACTTCGTTGTGAAGGTGCTGGTCGACAAGCTGCACGCCAAGGGGGTCGTCGAGGGGCCGAACTTCCGCTTCGGCCACAAGGCGGCGGGCAACGTGGACTTCCTCGCCGAGCAGGGCAAGGTCTACGACTTCGACGTCGAGGTCGTCGACCTGTTCGTCTCCGGCGACGCGGGCGGCGGCGAGCCGTTCTCCTCCACGCTGACCCGGCGGCTGGTCGGCCAGGGCGACGTGGCGGGCGCCGCCGAGATCCTCGGGCGTCCGCATCGCGTCGAGGGCGTCGTCGTCCGCGGCGCACAGCGCGGCCGTGAGCTGGGCTTCCCGACGGCCAACGTCGAGACGCTGCCGCACACCGCGATCCCGGCCGACGGGGTGTACGCCGGGTGGCTGCACGTCGAGGGCGAGGCGATGCCCGCCGCGATCTCCGTCGGCACGAACCCGCAGTTCGACGGCACGGAGCGCACGGTGGAGGCGTACGCCATCGACCGCGTGGGCCTGGACCTGTACGGCCTGCACGTCGCCGTCGACTTCCTGACCTTCGTACGCGGCCAGGCCAAGTTCGACACGCTGGAGGCCCTGCTGGAGCAGATGGCCGAGGACGTCAAGAAGTGCCGGGAGCTGATCGCGGCGGCACGGTAGTCGTCCGTCGGACGCCGAAAGGGCGGCCGGTGCCTGTGGGGCACCGGCCGCCCTTCGCGTGGGACCGCGGCCGCTACTGCTGGGGCGGCTGCTGCGGGTACCCCTCGCCCGGCTGCGGGTGGGCCTGACCCGGCTGCGGGTACCCGGGCTGACCGGGCACGCCCGGCTGTGCTTGCGCCTGACCGGGCTGCGGGTACGCCTCACCGGCCTGGGGATGGGCCTGGCCCGGCTGAGGGTAGGCCTGGCCCGGCTGAGGGTAGGGCTGACCGGTCGGCGGGTACGGCTGCGGCTGACCGGGGTGCGCGGGCGGCGGGTACGCCTGGCCGGGCTGCTGGTACGGCTGCGCGGGCTGGCCGGGGGCGCCGGGCTGCGGGTACGGCTGGCCGGGGGCGCCGGGCTGCGGGTAGGGGTGGGCGGAGTCGCCCGGGACGCCGGGCTGCGGGTACGCCTGGCCCGGCTGCGGGTACGGCTGCCCGGGCAGCGGCTGGCCCGGGAGCGGCGGCGCGGCCACCGGCGGCGGGTTGCCGTCGTTCGTCCACAGACCGTGCATCTGCTGGTGACGGACGAAGTCCTCGGCGACCATCGCCGCCAGGTTGAAGTACGACTCCCGCACCTTCGGCCGCATCATGTCGAGGTCGACCTCGGCACCGGCGGAGAGGTGCTCGTCGAACGGCACCACGACGACACCGCGGCAGCGGGTCTCGAAGTGGCTGACGATGTCATCAACCTTGATCATCTTTCCGGTCTCGCGCACACCCGAGATGACCGTGATCGACCGCGAGACGAGATCGGCGTAGCCGTGCGCCGACAGCCAGTCCAGCGTCGTACTGGCGCTGCTCGCACCGTCCACGGACGGCGTGGAGATGATGATGAGCTGGTCGGCGAGGTCGAGCACACCGCGCATCGCGCTGTAGAGCAGACCGGTGCCCGAGTCGGTGAGGATGATCGGGTACTGCTTGCCCAGCACGTCGATCGCGCGCCGGTAGTCCTCGTCGTTGAACGTGGTGGACACGGCGGGGTCGACGTCGTTGGCGATGATCTCCAGGCCGGACGGGGCCTGCGAGGTGAACCGCCGGATGTCCATGTACGAGTTCAGGTACGGGATCGCCTGGACCAGGTCGCGGATGGTGGCCCCGGTCTCGCGGCGCACGCGCCGGCCGAGTGTTCCGGCGTCCGGGTTGGCGTCGATCGCGAGGATCTTGTCCTGCCGCTCGCTGGCGAGCGTGGAGCCCAGCGCGGTGGTCGTCGTGGTCTTGCCGACACCGCCCTTGAGGCTGATCACGGCGATGCGGTAGCAGGACAGCACCGGCGTCCGGATCAGCTGCAACTTCTGCTGCCGCTCCGCCTCCTCCTTCTTGCCGCCGAGCTTGAACCGCGACCCCGCCGTCGGCCGACCGCTTTTCGGCTTCTGCCGCTTGTTGTTGAGCAGTCGGTCGGAGGAGAGCTCCACGGCCGCCGTGTAACCGAGGGGCGCCGCACCCGGGTTGACGGGCTGGCGCTGGTCGTGCTGCACGGGCTGCGGCCAGGCGGTGCCGACCCGGGGGTCCACCGGCCGCTGCGGGGGCTGGGCCTGCGGGGCGCCCTGCGAGGGCTGACCGGCGAAGCCCTGCGGGGCTCCCTGGGCAGGAACGGCCGGGTTCTGCGCGTCCGGTTGCGGCTGAGCCTGAGGCTGCGCCGGCTGCGGGGGTACGCCGGGGTGCATCTGCTGTCCGGGCTGTTCCGGCTGCCCGTGCTGTTGCGGGAAGCCGTAGCCCCCGGGCTGGGCGGGGATGTGGGGGCTCGCCGGGGCGGGGTGCTGCGCGACGGGAGCCGGGGCGCCGGGCTGGGGGAAGCCGTAGGCGGCGGGGGCCTGCGGCTGCGGTGTCGCGGGCGCCGGCGGGATGTTCGAGGGGGCGGCTGCGGCCGGGTCCCCGGGGTGCGGGAAGCCGTAACCGGCGGGGGCCTGCGGCTGCGGGGCGGCGGACGGTGCCTGCTCCGGACGGGCGTCGGCGGCGGGGACCGGGGCGCCCGGGGGGAAGCCGTAGCCGCTCTGGGCGTCGGGCACACCGGGCTGCGGGAAGCCGTACCCCTGCTGCGGGTCGGGCACCGGCGCGCCGGCGGGCGGCTGGGTGCCCGGAGCCGCAGCGCCGGGCTGCGGGAAGCCGGGGGCCGGGTGCGGCACCGGCGGCGTCTGAGCGGGCGGCGGGGTCCACGCGGCCGGCGCGGGCTGCGGCGGCTGAGGCTGGAACGACGGCTGCTGCGGCGGCTGAAGCGGGAACGACGGCTGTGGCGGCTGCTGCGGCACGTGCGGCTGGGGCGGGACCGGCGGCTGCTGAGCGGGCACGTGCGGCCCGTTCTGCGCCGCTACCGGTTCCGTGTGCGGCACCTGGGGCTGCGCGGGCCAGTGGGCGGCGGGCGCCGGTGCCGCGGGCTGGTACGACGGCGGCAGCGGCGGTACTCCGCCCTGCGCCGCGGGTGAGGGAGTCCACGCGGGCGGCGTGTCCTGCGGGGCCTCGGCGGCGGCCGGCACCGCGTCCTCGGGGGAACCGTCTTCGGCAGCTCCGTCAACCGGGATCGCGTCCGCGGGTACGGCGTCGCTGGGTACGGCGTCCGCGGGCACGGCGTCCGTCGGCTCGGCGTCGGCCGGTTCGATCGCAGCCGGTACGTCGTCGGTCGGTTCGGCCTCCTCGGCGTCGGCGCCCTTGTTCTCGGAGCCGTCGTCGTGGGAGCCGTCGTCGTGGGAGTCGTGGTCGTCGGAGGCCTGGTCTTCGGAAGTCGCGTCCTCGGAGGTCACGTCCTCGGAGGTCGCGTTCTCGGACAGCTCGTCGTCGGACTGCTCGTCGTCGGACGGGTCGGCATCCGCGGGAACGGCGTCCTGCGGTACGGACGCGGGCTCGTCGTGTTCGGCATCGGCCGTCTCGGCCTGCCCGGCCTCCTCGGCCAACTCGGGCTCAGAGTGGTCCGGTTCCGCCTGTGCGGTGTCCGCGCTCGGAGTGTCGACATCCGCGGCGTCGACGTCGTTGCTCTCACCGGCGGTGTCGTCCTCGTCGGTGCTGTCACGGCCCTCGCCCGAGGGCTCGGTCGGGTCCTCATCCCCACCGTCGGAGGCAGCGGCATCGGCCGTACGGTCCGCGATCTGCCGCTTGAGGGCGACCGCGGAGAACCGCATGGTGGCGCCGCTCTCCAAGTCACCGTTGCCGGAACCTGCGTCATCCGCGGCGGCGTCGGCCGCGCTCACGGCGTCCGAACTCCCGGAAGGCTCCGACGTCGCGCCGGACTCCGGGGTCTCCGGGGTCTCCGGGGACTCCGGGGACTCCGGGAACTGCGAGGTTTCCGAAACCGCCGGTGCCGCGAACCCACCGACCGGAATGCTCGGCACGGCGGCCGGAGAGGCGGCATCGGCGGGCGAAGCGATGCGATCGGCCGCCGAGGGGGCGGGATCGGCGGGAGCACCCGTCCCGGCCTGCGGCTCGAACCCGCTCCCGACCGGAAGCCTGGGCACGGCACCCGCGTCACCGGCCGGCGGCACGGGCGGAGTGAAGGGCGCGCCGGGCGCCGGAGCCGGCGGCGGCGGAGTGAAGGCGGCACCGGGCGCGGGTGCGGGCGGCGGCGGAGTGAACGGCGCACCGGGCGCGGGCGCCGGTGGCGGCGGGGTGAAGGGCGCACCAGGGGCGGGTGCGGGCGGCGGCGGGGTGAAGGGCGCACCGGGCACCGAGTGAACCGGCGGAGTCAGCCCCGGCAGGTACTCCGGCGGCGCGGGCGACGGCGGCACAGCGGGGGCGGACGGCGACGGCGCGGGCGCGGCGGGCGAGCCCGGTGATGCGCCCGGGAAAGGCGAAGAAGACGACGGCGATGACGACGGGGACGACGGCGATGGTGATGAAGAAGCCGACGACGACCCACTCGACGCGTTCTGCGTGTACCAGGCGGGCGGCGCGTAGTCGATGGTGAACTCGCCCGTCGTCTCGATGGCGGACTCCGCGTCGGGCTGGTCATCGCCGGGCGTCGCCCAGCCCCCGCGGATCCCGTCCCGATCGCTGCTCACAGTTCCTCCTGGTGTGGTCGAGCACCCTCATGTCGTACTGGGGGCGACCTTTGCTCGTCTTCCGAAGTCGTGCGAGGTCGTTTCGATGTCGTCCGATCCACGGTCGTCCGATCCACCGGCTCTCCCCCTGAGACGCCGACGCCCGCTCCACGGGTTCTGGCGTCGCGCCCGGTCCCAGCCTAGTCACCACAAGTGCCGCCCCGGCAGGCCCGGCCACCCCTCAGCCCACGTCCGCTGCGTGACAGCCTGCCCCGAACTGCCCCTGCACAGGCCTCGATACGGTGAACAAACCGGGCGATACCCGTGAAGCCCGCCTATCGGAACGGAGGTTGGGCGCGCTGGTACGCAGTGGCCGGAAGTGAGCGCACACGCTCCACGGCCGACACGACAGGGCCGATTCGGAACGTCGGGGCGGACTCGTTGCACGAAAAGGACCGACGGGTGCCGGCGCACGACGACGGGGTGGGACCGCTGTCCGGTCCCACCCCGTCGTCGACGTGCCGTCCGTCATCGCCCCCGCGTCATCGCGCGTCCGGCTTTCCTCGGCCGCGCGTCACTGCGCGTCCGGCCCTCCTCGGCCCGGTGCCGGGTCGAGGTCGAACTCCCCGTCCCGTGCGCCCAGCACGAAGGCGCGCCACTCCGCCTCGGTGTAGCGCAGCACGGTGCCCGGGTCGAGGGACGAGCGCATGGCCACCGCACCGTCGGGAAGGTGGGCGATCTCGACCCGCTCCTCGTGGTGCTCGGTGCCGGGCGCGCTCTGCCACTGGACGTCCGAGATGTCCAACGCGTAGAGCTCGTCCCGCTCGCGCTCCTTGCGTGCCTTCGTCTCCGCTTCCGTCTCCGTCATGCCGAAGCGACCCCTTCCCGGCTTCCCGTCCCGGCTTCCCGGCGTACGTAACGATCCGATCGCTCACCCTAGTGGCCGTGTCCGGGCCGGTCGGGCGGTTCGCGGACCGTGGGACGGGCGGGCTTCACCTGCTGGTACCCTGGCTGACGGCCGTTTGTGTACGCACCCCTGGAGCGCCGCTCCGGAGGCCGCGCCCAGCGGATCCCCGCCTCCCGAGTAACGGAAGCCTCCCCGAGATGAAGACCGGGGGCACTCGGTGGCCACTCACAGACCATGAGGAGTACGCGTGTCGCTCGACGCCGCTACGAAGAAGCAGATCATTTCCGAGTTCGGTACCAAGGAGGGTGACACCGGCACCCCCGAGGTCCAGGTCGCTCTGCTGTCCCGTCGGATCTCCGACCTGACCGAGCACCTCAAGACCCACAAGCACGACCACCACTCCCGCCGCGGTCTCCTGATCCTGGTCGGTCAGCGCCGTCGCCTGCTGCAGTACCTGGCGAAGAAGGACATCCAGCGCTTCCGTGCGCTGGTCGACCGCCTCGGCATCCGCCGCGGTGCGGCCGGCGCCAAGTAACACGCCGAGAAGGGAGCGGTTCCCACCGTTACAGGGGGCCGCTCCCTTTGCCGTACGTGCGGAAACGTGCGCAGTGTCACTGCCCCTTTGTAGTGTGGTAGCACAACGCAATACGTACGACACAACGTGATGGCGCGTACCCGTGGGGTATGGCGGAATCACAAAGACGAACGAGGAGAAGCGCACCTCGCCGCCGCCGGTCCTCGGTAGTGGCCCCCGGGGGAGTGCCCCGGGTGCTTCGATCGAAGACCGGCCCGCACCAGACGGAGCGCTTCTCCGCCACCGTCCCCCCGGCCAATACGGGCGAGGAGGGACGAAGACGAGGAGAAAACGCTAGTGGAGAACGAGACCCACTACGCCGAGGCCGTCATCGACAATGGCGCCTTCGGCACCCGCACCATCCGCTTCGAGACGGGCCGCCTGGCCAAGCAGGCCGCCGGTTCCGCCGTGGCGTACCTGGACGACGACACCATGGTGCTGTCGGCCACCACCGCCTCCAAGCAGCCCAAGGACCAGCTCGACTTCTTCCCCCTGACGGTCGACGTCGAGGAGCGGATGTACGCGGCCGGCAAGATCCCCGGCAGCTTCTTCCGCCGCGAGGGCCGGCCCTCCGAGGACGCGATCCTCACCTGCCGCCTCATCGACCGCCCGCTGCGCCCGTCCTTCAAGAAGGGCCTGCGCAACGAGATCCAGGTCGTCGCGACGATCATGGCGCTCAACCCCGACCACCTGTACGACGTCGTGGCGATCAACGCCGCCTCCGCGTCGACGCAGCTGGCCGGTCTGCCCTTCTCCGGCCCGATCGGCGGCGTCCGCGTCGCGCTGATCCGCGGCCAGTGGGTGGCCTTCCCGACGCACACCGAGCTCGAGGACGCCGTCTTCGACATGGTCGTCGCGGGCCGCACCCTGGAGGACGGCGACGTCGCGATCATGATGGTCGAGGCCGAGGCCACCGACCAGACGATCAAGCTGGTCGACGGTGGTGCCGAGGCGCCGACCGAAGAGGTCGTCGCCGCCGGTCTGGACGCCGCGAAGCCCTTCATCAAGGTCCTGTGCAAGGCCCAGGCCGACCTCGCCGCGAAGGCCGCCAAGCCGACCGGCGAGTTCCCGATCTTCCTGGACTACCAGGACGACGTCCTGGAGGCGCTCAGCGCCGCCGTCCGCCCCGAGCTGGCCCAGGCGCTCACCATCGCCGCCAAGCAGGAGCGCGAGTCCGAGCTGGACCGGGTGAAGTCGCTCGCCGCCGAGAAGCTCCTGCCGGAGTTCGAGGGCCGCGAGAAGGAGATCTCCGCCGCGTACCGCTCGCTGACCAAGCAGCTGGTCCGGGAGCGCGTGATCAAGGAGAAGAAGCGCATCGACGGCCGCGGTGTCACCGACATCCGCACGCTGGCCGCCGAGGTCGAGGCCATCCCGCGGGTGCACGGTTCCGCGGTGTTCGAGCGTGGCGAGACCCAGATCCTGGGCGTCACCACCCTGAACATGCTCCGTATGGAGCAGCAGCTGGACACCCTCTCGCCGGTGACCCGCAAGCGCTACATGCACAACTACAACTTCCCGCCGTACTCCACCGGTGAGACCGGTCGCGTCGGCTCCCCGAAGCGCCGCGAGATCGGCCACGGCGCGCTCGCCGAGCGCGCCCTCGTGCCGGTCCTGCCGTCCCGCGAGGAGTTCCCCTACGCGATCCGCCAGGTCTCCGAGGCGCTGAGCTCCAACGGCTCGACGTCCATGGGCTCGGTCTGCGCCTCCACCATGTCGCTGCTGAACGCCGGTGTGCCGCTGAAGGCCCCGGTCGCGGGCATCGCGATGGGCCTGATCTCCCAGGAGATCGACGGCGAGACGCACTACGTCACCCTCACCGACATCCTCGGTGCGGAGGACGCCTTCGGTGACATGGACTTCAAGGTCGCCGGCACCAAGGAGTTCGTGACCGCCCTCCAGCTCGACACCAAGCTGGACGGCATCCCGGCCTCCGTCCTGGCCGCCGCCCTGAAGCAGGCCCGCGACGCGCGTCTCCACATCCTCGACGTGATGATGGAGGCCATCGACCGGCCCGACGAGATGTCCCCCAACGCGCCGCGGATCATCACCGTGAAGATCCCGGTCGACAAGATCGGTGAGGTCATCGGCCCCAAGGGCAAGATGATCAACCAGATCCAGGAGGACACCGGCGCCGAGATCACCATCGAGGACGACGGCACCATCTACATCGGTGCCGCCGACGGTCCCGCCGCCGAGGCCGCCCGCGCCACGATCAACGGCATCGCCAACCCGACGATGCCCGAGGTCGGCGAGCGCTACCTCGGCACGGTCGTGAAGACGACCACCTTCGGCGCGTTCGTGTCGCTGCTCCCGGGCAAGGACGGTCTGCTGCACATCTCGCAGATCCGCAAGCTGGCCGGCGGCAAGCGCGTGGAGAACGTCGAGGACGTCCTCGGTGTGGGCCAGAAGGTCCAGGTCGAGATCGCCGAGATCGACTCCCGCGGCAAGCTCTCCCTGATCCCCGTGATCGAGGGTGAGGAAGGCGCATCCGACGGCGGCTCCGCCGCGGGCTCGGACAAGAAGGACGACGCCGACCAGTGACGTCCCGTAGCACCAGGACGACGGCCCGCACCTCTTCGGAGGCGCGGGCCGTCGCCCGTACCCAAACCCTCGTCAAGGGCACGAACGGCATCGGCACGGTCCGCAAGACCACCCTCCCCGGCGGCCTGCGCGTCGTCACCGAGACCCTGCCGTCCGTGCGCTCCGCCACCTTCGGCATCTGGGCGCACGTCGGCTCCCGCGACGAGACCCCCGCGCTCAACGGCGCCACGCACTACCTGGAGCACCTGCTCTTCAAGGGCACGTCGCGCCGCAGCGCACTCGACATCTCCTCGGCGCTCGACGCCGTCGGCGGCGAGATGAACGCGTTCACGGCCAAGGAGTACACGTGCTACTACGCGCGCGTGCTCGACACCGACCTGCCCCTGGCCATCGACGTCGTCTGCGACATGCTGACCGGCTCGCTGATCCTGGAGCAGGACGTCAACGTCGAGCGCGGCGCGATCCTCGAAGAGATCGCGATGACCGAGGACGACCCGGGCGACTGCGTGCACGACCTGTTCGCGCACACCATGTTCGGCGACAACCCCCTCGGCCGCCCCGTCCTCGGCACGGTCGACACGGTCAACGCCCTGACCGCCGACCGCATCCGCCGCTTCTACCGCAAGCACTACGACCCGACCCACCTGGTCGTCGCCGCCGCCGGCAACGTCGACCACCACAAGGTCGTACGACAGGTCCGCGCCGCCTTCGAGCGGGCCGGTGCCCTGAAGGACCTGGACGCCATTCCGATCGCCCCGCGCGACGGACGGCGCACCATCCGCACGGCGGGCCGTGTCGAACTGCTCGGCCGCAAGACGGAGCAGGCCCATGTCGTGCTCGGCATGCCGGGTCTGGCCCGCACGGACGAGCGCCGCTGGGCTCTCGGCGTGCTCACCACCGCCCTCGGCGGCGGTATGTCCTCCCGCCTCTTCCAGGAGGTCCGCGAGAAGCGCGGCCTGGCCTACAGCGTGTACGCGTACACGTCCGGCTTCGCCGACTGCGGTCTGTTCGGCGTGTACGCCGGCTGCCGGCCGTCGCAGGTGCACGACGTGCTGAAGATCTGCCGCGACGAACTCGACCAGGTCGCCGAGCACGGACTGGCCGACGAGGAGATCGAGCGGGCCATCGGCCAGCTGCGGGGATCCACGGTCCTCGGCCTGGAGGACACCGGCGCGCTGATGAACCGCATCGGCAAGAGCGAGCTGTGCTGGGGGGAGCAGATGTCGGTCGACGACATGCTGACCCGGATGGCGGCGGTCACCGCGGACGACATCCGCGCGGTCGCCCGGGACATCCTGGGACAGCGGCCCTCCCTGTCGGTCATCGGTCCCCTGAAGGACAAGCAGGCGTCCCGGCTGCACGACGCCGTCGCCTGACCCCCCGTATCCGGTAAGGAAGCAACAACATGAGCAAGCTGCGCGTGGCGGTCCTCGGAGCGAAGGGCCGGATCGGTGCCGAGGCGGTACGAGCCGTCGAGGCGGCCGAGGACATGGAGCTGGTAGCCGCCCTCGGCCGGGGCGACAAACTGGAGACGCTGGCCGAGACCGGCGCCCAGGTCGCCGTCGAACTGACCACCCCGGCCTCGGTGATGGGCAACCTGGACTTCTGCGTCCGGCACGGCATCCACGCGGTGGTCGGCACCACCGGGTGGACCGAGGAGCGCCTCGCACAGCTCGAGGGCTGGCTGGCCCAGTCCCCGGAGACGGGCGTGCTGATCGCGCCCAACTTCTCCATCGGGGCCGTGCTCACCATGAGGTTCGCGCAGATCGCCGCCCCCTGGTTCGAGTCCGTCGAGGTCGTCGAACTGCATCACCCGAACAAGGTCGACGCGCCCAGCGGCACCGCCACGCGCACCGCCCAGCTCATCGCCGACGCCCGCCGCGCGGCCGGCACCGCTCCCGCGCCGGACGCCACCGTCACGGCCCTGGACGGCGCCCGCGGCGCCGACGTCGACGGCGTGCCCGTGCACGCCGTTCGCCTGCGTGGTCTGCTGGCCCACCAGGAGGTCCTCCTCGGTGGCGAGGGCGAGACCCTCACCATCCGGCACGACTCCCTCCACCACAGCAGCTTCATGCCGGGCATCCTGCTGGGCACGCGCCGTGTGGTGACCGCTCCGGGCCTGACCTTCGGCCTGGAGAACTTCCTGGACCTGGGCTGACACACCTATGCGAGCCAAGCTGTCCTACGCCCTGACCGCCGTCGTCCTGGTCTTCTACTTCGTCCTGGTCGGCAGCCGCGGTGTGCTGCTCATCAAGGCCGGCACGGTCATCACCGTCACCTTCGGCGTCGCGGTGCTGGTCCTGCCGCTGATCGGCGTGTGGTTCCTGTGGAAGAACACGCAGTTCGTCCAGCGGGCCAACCGGCTGGCCGCCGAGCTCGACGCCGAGGGCGGCCTGCCCGTCGACGAACTGCGGCGCCTGCCCAGCGGCCGGATCGACCGCGACTCGGCGGACGAGGTCTTCACCCGGCGCAAGGCCGAGACGGAGGCGGCTCCCGACGACTGGCGCACCTGGTTCCGCCTCGCCGTGGCATACCACGACGCCCGCGACACCCCGCGTGCCCGCAAAGCCATGCAGCGTGCCATCGCGCTGCGTGACGGCAAGCCGGTCAGCGCCTGACCTTCCCCGCACCGCCGGTCAGAGCGGTCGCAGCAGCAGGGGCCGGCCCGCACACGCGGGCCGGCCCCTGTCGTACGTACTGGCTGGACCGATCAACCATCACCGAGGGTCACTGAAGCCGGACGGACGACGCACTCGACGACGGCGGCGCACCAGGCTCTCCGCCGACGGCCCGCGGCTCCGGCCGGCCGGGCATCGGCAAATCCACTCGATGTCGGCAGCTCTCGGTTCCGGCCGCCCTTCGTAGGCGGCCTCGCCCCTCGCCGTCACTTGCCGGCGGAGCCACCATGCCGGTACTCGTCGGCCCAGACCTCCACCGTGTCCGCCGCCCGGTCGAAGGCTTCCGTTCGTGCCAGGAAGTCCGCGTTGTGCGTGGTCAGCAGTGTCGGTACGTCCTCGGAGGGGCGGCCCTCACGTACGAGGATCAGCGCCTGCCCCTGCACGGTGCGCGGCAGACCGAGCCAGCGCACCGGCTGCTGCACCGTGCGCACGGCGTCGACCCGATCCCACCGGAGTGTCCTGGTGAGGAAGAAGCTCACGTGCCGCAGCCCGTGGGCGCTCACCCACACACCCATGCGCAGCAGACGCAGGGCACCGATGATGATCACCAGCGCGATGCCGAACACCACCGAGGCGGAGGTGAGCGTGCCGGTCAGCGCGATGATCACGGCCGCGAAGAGCACGTACGAGGCGAGCAGCAAGCAGATCGCGGCCGCGCCCACTCGCCAGGGGCCGGGTCGGTAGGGCCGCCGCCAGCGGTCGCGGTCGTCGAACGGCAGCGCGATCTCGTCCGCCGAGTCGAAGGTGCGGTCGGCCGTCAGGAAAGGCAGGGGCACGGGCTGGTCCTCACTCAATCCATCCATGGGCTGTGCCCGGTGAGGTTATCGACCTGCGTCCACGCCCACCACCCAGGGGGTCCGTCCGAGTAAGCGCGGGCTCAACGCCCGTCGGCCGCCCGGGACTGCTGGGTCGGTGTCGACGCCTGGTCCGGCTCCAGCGCGGGCATGCCGACGATCAAGGAGCCGATCAGCGCGGCGACGATGGTGAGGCCCATGAGCGAGCGCCCGGCTATCTGCCCGGCGGTGGCGCGCTCACGGGGTGGGGGAGCGACATTGCTGCGGAACCTGTCGGCTTCGGCGAGGAAGGCGAAGGGCACGGGTTCACGCCGACGGAACATCGGGGGTGCTTCTCCTCTCGGGGGTCGAACGTCTCGGGATCGAACGAGCCGCTGTCACTGGGACAGACGAGCGAGTGCCCCAAAAGGTGCCCGGATTCACCGAATTCACAGAAGTTGCCGAAGTTCGGAGGCGTATGTGGCGGCCGGGCACCGAAAGACCCGATGTCGCACCCGGGGCGCGGAGCGGGCGGCGCCCGCCCGGAACAACCGGTCGGGTTGTTCTCCGCGATCCAGCGGACCCGATGCCACCCGCCCGTGCGGCCTTCAACGCCAGCGGTCGTGCGGCCCCGTGGCCGACATACGTTTCCCCGCCGGGCACTGATGTACGGATCCGCCGGGTGAAGTGTCCGTATTGCGGCATTTAGAGAAGTTCATCTAGCCTGATCAAACGGACCCGGCACTGCTTGAACCCCCGAGCAGGCAGTGCCGGGCTCCGTCTTTGTCCTGACTTTTCCCTCTCTCCGACGGCAGACCCGGCCGTGCGCAACGAGTAGCGTGTAACCCATGGCTCCGACCTCCACTCCGCAGACCCCCTTCGGGCGGGTCCTCACCGCCATGGTCACGCCCTTCACGGCGGACGGCGCACTCGACCTCGACGGCGCTCAGCGGCTCGCCACGCATCTGGTGGACGCAGGCAACGACGGCCTGATCATCAACGGCACCACGGGCGAGTCCCCGACCACCAGCGACGCGGAGAAATCGGATCTCGTACGAGCGGTCCTGGAGGCCGTGGGCGACCGGGCGCACATTGTTGCCGGAGTCGGCACCAACGACACCCACCACAGCATCGAGCTGGCCCGCGCCGCCGAGAGCATCGGCGCGCACGGCCTGCTCGTCGTCACGCCGTACTACAACAAGCCCCCGCAGGAGGGCCTGTACCGGCACTTCACGGCCATCGCCGATGCCGCCGGGCTGCCGGTCATGCTGTACGACATCCCCGGCCGCAGCGGAGTCCCGATCAACACGGAGACGCTCGTCCGCCTGGCGGAACACCCGCGGATCGTCGCCAACAAGGACGCCAAGGGCGACCTGGGCCGCGCGAGCTGGGCCATCGCCCGGTCGGGCCTCGCCTGGTACTCCGGCGACGACATGCTCAACCTCCCGCTGCTCTCCGTGGGCGCCGTCGGCTTCGTCTCCGTCGTCGGCCACGTGGCCACCCCCGAGCTGCGCGAACTCGTCGAGGCGTACCTCGCGGGCGACGTCCAGAAGGCCACCGAGATCCACCAGAAGCTGCTCCCGGTGTACACGGGCATGTTCCGCACCCAGGGCGTCATGACCACCAAGGCCGCCCTCGCCCTCCAGGGCCTGCCCGGCGGCCCCCTGCGTCCGCCCATGGTCGAACTCACGCCTCAGGAGATCGAGCAGCTCAAGATCGATCTTGCCGCCGGCGGGGTACAGCTCTGACAACGGACTTCGCCCGACCGGGCACGTAAAGACTTCACAACTGAATAAGCGGGCCACCGGTGCCCGCACCCCACAACGACAACTGCTTCTGCACGAACGTCACGCGCGCCACGTGCCCAACCGGTACGTGGCGCGTGTGGTGAGGAGAGTCTTTTGAGTCATCCGCATCCTGAACTCGGCCCGCCCCCGCCCCTTCCCACGGGCGGCCTGCGCGTCACCCCGCTCGGCGGCCTCGGCGAGATCGGCCGAAACATGACGGTCTTCGAATACGGCGGCCGTCTGCTGATCGTCGACTGCGGAGTGCTCTTCCCCGAGGAGGAGCAGCCCGGAATCGATCTGATCCTGCCGGACTTCAGCAGCATCCGGGACCGCCTCGACGACATCGAGGGCATCGTCCTCACCCACGGTCACGAGGACCACATCGGCGGTGTCCCCTACCTGCTCCGCGAGAAGCCGGACATCCCGCTGATCGGCTCCAAGCTGACGCTCGCCCTCATCGAGGCGAAGCTCCAGGAACACCGCATCCGCCCCTACACCCTGGAGGTGGCGGAGGGACACCGGGAGCGCATCGGCCCCTTCGACTGCGAGTTCGTGGCGGTCAACCACTCCATCCCCGACGCCCTCGCGGTCGCCATCCGCACACCCGCCGGCATGGTCGTCCACACCGGCGACTTCAAGATGGACCAGCTCCCGCTGGACAACCGCCTCACCGACCTGCACGCCTTCGCGCGCCTGAGCGAAGAAGGCATCGACCTTCTCCTCAGCGACTCCACGAACGCGGAGGTGCCCGGGTTCACGGCGCATGAGCGGGACATCTCCAACGTCCTGCGCCAGGTCTTCGGCGCGGCCCGCAAGCGCATCATCGTGGCCAGCTTCGCCAGCCACGTCCACCGCATCCAGCAGATCCTGGACGCGGCGCACGAGTACGGCCGCAGGGTGGCCTTCGTCGGCCGCTCCATGGTCCGCAACATGGGCATCGCCAGGGACCTCGGCTACCTGAAGGTCCCCCCGGGCCTAGTGGTGGACGTCAAGACACTCGACGACCTGCCGGACCACGAGGTGGTCCTGGTCTGCACCGGATCGCAGGGCGAACCCATGGCGGCCCTGTCGCGCATGGCCAACCGCGACCACCAGATCCGCATCGTCGACGGTGACACGGTGATCCTGGCGTCGTCACTGATCCCCGGCAACGAGAACGCGGTCTATCGCGTCATCAACGGTCTGACCCGCTGGGGCGCCAACGTCGTCCACAAGGGCAACGCCAAGGTCCACGTCTCCGGCCACGCGTCGGCGGGCGAGCTCCTGTACTTCTACAACATCTGCAAGCCGCGGAACCTGATGCCGGTGCACGGCGAATGGCGCCACCTGCGGGCCAACGCCGAGCTGGGAGCCCTGACCGGTGTCCCGCACGACCGCATCGTGATCGCCGAGGACGGAGTCGTCGTCGACCTCATCGAGGGCAAGGCGAAGATCTCCGGCAAGGTCCAGGCCGGCTATGTGTACGTCGACGGTCTCTCCGTGGGCGATGTCGGAGAACCCGCCCTCAAGGACCGCAGGATCCTGGGCGAAGAGGGCATCATCTCGGTCTTCGTCGTCGTGGACTCCTCCACGGGCAAGATCACCGGCGGGCCGCACATCCAGGCCCGCGGCTCCGGTATCGAGGACGCGGCCTTCGGCGACGTCGTCCCGAAGATCACCGAAATCCTGGAGCGCTCGGCCCAGGACGGCGTGGTCGAGCCCCACCAGCTTCAGCAACTCATCCGCCGCACGCTGGGCAAGTGGGTCTCCGACACGTATCGGCGCCGTCCGATGATCCTCCCGGTCGTGGTGGAGGTCTGACCCGCGTACGACCCTCGTACGCGTGAACTCGGAGCGGGGCGCCTCGATTTGCATCGAGGCGCCCCGCTCCAGTAGGTTTACGGCTCCGCCACCCCGGGAACCCGGATGCTTCACGCATCCGCAGGGACTCTCCGAGTGGGGGTGGAAATTCCGACTCAGAGTCTCTGATAAAGTCGGAACCGCCGGAAAGGAAAGCGCGAAAGCGCGGACCTGGAAAGCACCGAGGAAATCGGATCGAGAAAAGATCTGATAGAGTCGGAAACACCGAAGGGAAGCGCCCGGAGGAAAGCCCGAGAGGGTGAGTACGAAGGAAGCGTCCGTTCCTTGAGAACTCAACAGCGTGCCAAAAGTCAACGCCAGATATGTTGATACCCCGTCTCCAGCATCTGCTGGGGCGAGGTTCCTTTGAAATAACACAGCGAGGACGCTGTGAACGGTCGGATTATTCCTCCGATCGTTCCGCTCTCGTGGTGTTCGCCCCGATCACGGGGAAGCATTCACGGAGAGTTTGATCCTGGCTCAGGACGAACGCTGGCGGCGTGCTTAACACATGCAAGTCGAACGATGAAGCCCTTCGGGGTGGATTAGTGGCGAACGGGTGAGTAACACGTGGGCAATCTGCCCTGCACTCTGGGACAAGCCCTGGAAACGGGGTCTAATACCGGATATGAGCCTCTTCCGCATGGTTGAGGTTGTAAAGCTCCGGCGGTGCAGGATGAGCCCGCGGCCTATCAGCTTGTTGGTGAGGTAACGGCTCACCAAGGCGACGACGGGTAGCCGGCCTGAGAGGGCGACCGGCCACACTGGGACTGAGACACGGCCCAGACTCCTACGGGAGGCAGCAGTGGGGAATATTGCACAATGGGCGAAAGCCTGATGCAGCGACGCCGCGTGAGGGATGACGGCCTTCGGGTTGTAAACCTCTTTCAGCAGGGAAGAAGCGAAAGTGACGGTACCTGCAGAAGAAGCGCCGGCTAACTACGTGCCAGCAGCCGCGGTAATACGTAGGGCGCAAGCGTTGTCCGGAATTATTGGGCGTAAAGAGCTCGTAGGCGGCTTGTCACGTCGGTTGTGAAAGCCCGGGGCTTAACCCCGGGTCTGCAGTCGATACGGGCAGGCTAGAGTTCGGTAGGGGAGATCGGAATTCCTGGTGTAGCGGTGAAATGCGCAGATATCAGGAGGAACACCGGTGGCGAAGGCGGATCTCTGGGCCGATACTGACGCTGAGGAGCGAAAGCGTGGGGAGCGAACAGGATTAGATACCCTGGTAGTCCACGCCGTAAACGGTGGGCACTAGGTGTGGGCAACATTCCACGTTGTCCGTGCCGCAGCTAACGCATTAAGTGCCCCGCCTGGGGAGTACGGCCGCAAGGCTAAAACTCAAAGGAATTGACGGGGGCCCGCACAAGCGGCGGAGCATGTGGCTTAATTCGACGCAACGCGAAGAACCTTACCAAGGCTTGACATACACCGGAAACGTCTGGAGACAGGCGCCCCCTTGTGGTCGGTGTACAGGTGGTGCATGGCTGTCGTCAGCTCGTGTCGTGAGATGTTGGGTTAAGTCCCGCAACGAGCGCAACCCTTGTCCCGTGTTGCCAGCAGGCCCTTGTGGTGCTGGGGACTCACGGGAGACCGCCGGGGTCAACTCGGAGGAAGGTGGGGACGACGTCAAGTCATCATGCCCCTTATGTCTTGGGCTGCACACGTGCTACAATGGCCGGTACAATGAGCTGCGATACCGTGAGGTGGAGCGAATCTCAAAAAGCCGGTCTCAGTTCGGATTGGGGTCTGCAACTCGACCCCATGAAGTCGGAGTCGCTAGTAATCGCAGATCAGCATTGCTGCGGTGAATACGTTCCCGGGCCTTGTACACACCGCCCGTCACGTCACGAAAGTCGGTAACACCCGAAGCCGGTGGCCCAACCCTTGTGGAGGGAGCTGTCGAAGGTGGGACTGGCGATTGGGACGAAGTCGTAACAAGGTAGCCGTACCGGAAGGTGCGGCTGGATCACCTCCTTTCTAAGGAGCATCTAGGCTGCCAGGTTTACCTGGTGGTCCAGAGCCACTACGTCGGCGAACGATCGACGGTGGTTAGCTCATGGGTGGAACGTTGACTATTCGGCCAGGTCTTGGGTCGGGGGCTGCTAGTACTGCTCGTCAGAGCGTGGAACGCATGATCTTCGGACGGGGGCTGGCCGGGCACGCTGTTGGGTGTCTGAGGGAATGAAGTTTCCTTCAGTCGCCGGCCCCAGTGAACTCCGGTTTGGTCCGGGGGTGATGGGTGGTTGGTCGTTGTTTGAGAACTGCACAGTGGACGCGAGCATCTGTGGCCAAGTTTTTAAGGGCGCACGGTGGATGCCTTGGCACCAGGAACCGATGAAGGACGTGGGAGGCCACGATAGTCCCCGGGGAGTCGTCAACCAGGCTTTGATCCGGGGGTTTCCGAATGGGGAAACCCGGCAGTCGTCATGGGCTGTCACCCGCTGCTGAACACATAGGCAGTGTGGAGGGAACGAGGGGAAGTGAAACATCTCAGTACCCTCAGGAAGAGAAAACAACCGTGATTCCGGGAGTAGTGGCGAGCGAAACTGGATGAGGCCAAACCGTGTACGTGTGAGACCCGGCAGGGGTTGCGTATACGGGGTTGTGGGATCTCTCTTTTGCGGTCTGCCGGCCGTGAGACGAGTCAGAAACCGTTGATGTAGACGAAGGACATGCGAAAGGTCCGGCGTAGAGGGTAAGACCCCCGTAGTCGAAATGTCAGCGGCTTGTTTGAGAGACACCCAAGTAGCACGGGGCCCGAGAAATCCCGTGTGAATCTGGCGGGACCACCCGCTAAGCCTAAATATTCCCTGGTGACCGATAGCGGATAGTACCGTGAGGGAATGGTGAAAAGTACCCCGGGAGGGGAGTGAAATAGTACCTGAAACCGTGTGCCTACAAGCCGTGGGAGCGTCGGAATGTGCTTGCACATTCTCGTGACTGCGTGCCTTTTGAAGAATGAGCCTGCGAGTTTGCGGTGTGTTGCGAGGTTAACCCGGGTGGGGTAGCCGTAGCGAAAGCGAGTCCGAACAGGGCGTTTTTAGTAGCACGCTCAAGACCCGAAGCGGAGTGATCTAGCCATGGGCAGGTTGAAGCGGAGGTAAGACTTCGTGGAGGACCGAACCCACCAGGGTTGAAAACCTGGGGGATGACCTGTGGTTAGGGGTGAAAGGCCAATCAAACTCCGTGATAGCTGGTTCTCCCCGAAATGCATTTAGGTGCAGCGTCGTGTGTTTCTTGCCGGAGGTAGAGCACTGGATAGGCGATGGGCCCTACCGGGTTACTGACCTTAGCCAAACTCCGAATGCCGGTAAGTGAGAGCGCGGCAGTGAGACTGTGGGGGATAAGCTCCATGGTCGAGAGGGAAACAGCCCAGAGCATCGACTAAGGCCCCTAAGCGTACGCTAAGTGGGAAAGGATGTGGAGTCGCACAGACAACCAGGAGGTTGGCTTAGAAGCAGCCACCCTTGAAAGAGTGCGTAATAGCTCACTGGTCTAGTGATTCCGCGCCGACAATGTAGCGGGGCTCAAGCGTACCGCCGAAGTCGTGTCATTGCAGCATGTAGGGCCAACGCCCGCTGTGATGGGTAGGGGAGCGTCGTCTGCCGGGTGAAGCAGCACCGGAAGGTAGTTGTGGACGGTTGACGAGTGAGAATGCAGGCATGAGTAGCGATACAAACGTGAGAAACGTTTGCGCCGATTGACTAAGGGTTCCTGGGTCAAGCTGATCTGCCCAGGGTAAGTCGGGACCTAAGGCGAGGCCGACAGGCGTAGTCGATGGATAACCGGTTGATATTCCGGTACCCGCTGTGAAGCGTCAAACATCGAGCATCGTGATGCTAAGGCCGTGAAGCCGCCCTGATCTCTTCGGAGTTGAGGGGAGTGGTGGAGCCGCCGGACCAAGCGGTTAGTAGGTGAGTGATGGGGTGACGCAGGAAGGTAGTCCATCCCGGGCGGTGGTTGTCCCGGGGTAAGGGTGTAGGCCGTGCGATAGGTAAATCCGTCGCACTTGAGGCTGAGACCTGATGCCGAGCCGATTGTGGTGAAGTGGATGATCCTATGCTGTCGAGAAAAGCCTCTAGCGAGTTTCATGGCGGCCCGTACCCTAAACCGACTCAGGTGGTCAGGTAGAGAATACCGAGGCGTTCGGGTGAACTATGGTTAAGGAACTCGGCAAAATGCCCCCGTAACTTCGGGAGAAGGGGGGCCACGCCTGGTGAGAGCATTTACTGTTCGAGCTGGGGGTGGCCGCAGAGACCAGCGAGAAGCGACTGTTTACTAAAAACACAGGTCCGTGCGAAGCCGTAAGGCGATGTATACGGACTGACGCCTGCCCGGTGCTGGAACGTTAAGGGGACCGGTTAGCTCCATTTCGGTGGGGCGAAGCTGAGAACTTAAGCGCCAGTAAACGGCGGTGGTAACTATAACCATCCTAAGGTAGCGAAATTCCTTGTCGGGTAAGTTCCGACCTGCACGAATGGCGTAACGACTTCTCGACTGTCTCAACCATAGGCCCGGTGAAATTGCACTACGAGTAAAGATGCTCGTTTCGCGCAGCAGGACGGAAAGACCCCGGGACCTTTACTACAGTTTGATATTGGTGTTCGGTTCGGCTTGTGTAGGATAGCTGGGAGACTTTGAAGCTTGGACGCCAGTTCAGGTGGAGTCGTCGTTGAAATACCAGTCTGGTCGTGCTGGATGTCTAACCTGGGTCCGTGATCCGGATCAGGGACAGTGTCTGATGGGTAGTTTAACTGGGGCGGTTGCCTCCTAAAGAGTAACGGAGGCGCCCAAAGGTTCCCTCAGCCTGGTTGGTAATCAGGTGTTGAGTGTAAGTGCACAAGGGAGCTTGACTGTGAGACCGACGGGTCGAGCAGGGACGAAAGTCGGGACTAGTGATCCGGCGGTGGCTTGTGGAAGCGCCGTCGCTCAACGGATAAAAGGTACCCCGGGGATAACAGGCTGATCTTCCCCAAGAGTCCATATCGACGGGATGGTTTGGCACCTCGATGTCGGCTCGTCGCATCCTGGGGCTGGAGTCGGTCCCAAGGGTTGGGCTGTTCGCCCATTAAAGCGGTACGCGAGCTGGGTTTAGAACGTCGTGAGACAGTTCGGTCCCTATCCGCTGTGCGCGTAGGAGTCTTGAGAAGGGCTGTCCCTAGTACGAGAGGACCGGGACGGACGAACCTCTGGTGTGCCAGTTGTTCTGCCAAGGGCATGGCTGGTTGGCTACGTTCGGGAGGGATAACCGCTGAAAGCATCTAAGCGGGAAGCCTGCTTCGAGATGAGGGCTCCCACCCACTTGATGGGGTAAGGCTCCCAGTAGACGACTGGGTTGATAGGCCGGATATGGAAGCACGGTAACGTGTGGAGTTGACCGGTACTAATAGGCCGAGGGCTTGTCCTCAGTTGCTCGCGTCCACTGTGTTGGTTCTGAAACCACGAACAGCCCCGTATGGCCACATGCGGTCCGGTTGTCAGTTTCATAGTGTTTCGGTGGTTATAGCGTGAGGGAAACGCCCGGTTACATACCGAACCCGGAAGCTAAGCCTCACAGCGCCGATGGTACTGCAGGGGGGACCCTGTGGGAGAGTAGGACGCCGCCGAACAAACTTTGACAGGGTTGGACCCGGAATTTCGATTCCGGGTCCAACCCTTTTTTGTTCTGCGTCACTTGAAGTTCACGTTGCGCAACCACCATCCGCAGCATGGGTACTGCTGCAATGCTCAGAGCCGCCGGCATCGGTGTCGGTGACGAGGTCGTCGTGCCGGCCTTCGGGAACGCCGAGGTCTCGGAAGCCGTGGCTCTGGCGGGAGCTCTGCCGGTGTTCGCGGACATCGACCCGGTGTCGTACTGCCTCGACCCGTCCGCTGTCGAGGCGGTCGTGACCGGGCGCACCGCGGCGATCGTCGCCGTCCACCGGTTCGGTCGCCCGGCTGATGTCGTCGGCCTGCACGCGGTCGGGCAGCGGCACGGGATCCTGGTGCTGGAGCAGGGGGAGTCCGAGGCGCCGTACGACGAGGTGGCGCAGCGTCGGCAGCGGGCGGCCTATCTGGACACCAAGTTGAAGGGCGTGCGGACGCCCGACGGCGGTGTGGGGCACACGTACCAGCAGTACGTGGTCCGGGTGCCGGGGAACGGGAGGCCGGACCGGGACGCGTTCGCGCGCGCAGTACGGGCCAGGGGAGTCGAGTGCCGGGTGCCGGTCAAGACGCCGGTGCACCGACTGCCCGATTTCCGGCGCTGCGTGTCGCTGCCGGAGACCGAGCGGGCCGCTGAAGAAACGCTTGCGCTGCCTGTCGACGGGTCTTTGACGAGGCGTGACATGCAGCGGATCGTCTCGGCCTGCAATGCGCTCGGTGGTCTGTTGCAGCCCGCTTAGTGATCGGTCCGTGTCGGGCGATCGAGGTTGGGAGCACGGGTCTGTTCAGGGTATGATCTATTCCGTTGCCGCGAGGGAAACTTCGCAACGGCGACCGGCCCCTATAGCTCAGTCGGTAGAGCGTCTCCATGGTAAGGAGAAGGTCAACGGTTCGATTCCGTTTGGGGGCTCCACGACAAAAGGCCTCCGCCCTTTCGGGCGGGGGCCTTTTTCGTTGTTCAGGCGTTGTGGGGTGCCGGGACGCGCATGGCCAGGATGGCCATGTCGTCGGACGGGGCGTCCGACGCGAAGCGCTCCACGGCGCGCATGACACGGGCCGCCACCGCGCCCGCCGTGAGGCCGGTGCAGGTGGTGAGGACGTCGGTGAGGCCGTCGTCGCCCAGCATGCGGGTGCCTTCTCGGCGTTCGGTGACGCCGTCCGTGACACAGAGCAGGACGTCACCCGGATCGAGGATGACCGTCTGCTCGTAGAGGTCCAGGTCCTCCAGGACACCGAGGAGCGGCTGCGGTTCGGCGGCCGGCTCCACCGTGCCGTCCTGGCGCAGGCGGAGCGGGAGCGGGTGACCCGCGCAGACCACCTTCAGCTCGGCGCTGCCGTCCTCCAGTGTGCGCAGCTCGCCGTACAGGAGTGTCAGGAAGCGGCTGCGGGCGCCCTCGTCGAGGATCGCGGAGTTCAGCCGCTGCAGGACCGCCGGGCCGCTGAGGCCCTCGCGGGCCAGCAGACGCAGGGCGTGCCGGGCGAGACCGGTGACGGCCGCGGCGTTGGGGCCGGTGCCGCAGACGTCGCCGATGGCGAAGCCGTAGGCGCCGTCGCGGATGGGGAAGACGTCGTAGAAGTCGCCGCCGACCTCGTTGCCCTCGCCGGCCGCGCGGTAGATGACCTCGACCTCCACGCCCTCGATCTCCGGGAGTTCGGGTGGCAGGAGGCTGCGTTGGAGCGACTGGCTGATGGCCGTGCGCTCGGAGTACAGGCGCGCGTTGTCCAGGGCCAGGGCGGCCCGGCGGGAGAGGTCCTCGCCCAGTTCCAGGATCTCCTGGCGGAAGTGCTCGTCGATGGGCTTGCCGAGGGTCAGCATGCCGATGACGCGGTTGCGCGCGACCAGGGGGAGTACGACGGTCTCGCCGCCCACCGCGGACGCGGTCGCCAGGGTCGTACCGATTCCGGAGCTGACCGTGGTCGGTTCGCCCAGGCCCAGGCTGCGCATGGAGGAGCGCAGGGCGGCCTGGTGGGCGGCCTCCGCCGGGGCCGACCAGACGCGCGCGCCGGGTGTGGGGACCGGGTCGGGCGGCGGGATCCGGGACAGCAGGGACTTGATGCCGTCGATGAGTTCCTCGTCCTCGTGCAGGACGTACGAGAGGTAGGGCTCGGAGGCCTGGTCGGCGATCGTGTAGACCGCGCACCAGGTGGCCAGCGTGGGGACCGTCATCTGGGCCATGAGGGCCAAGGTCTGGTCGCGGTCCAGGGTGCCGGCGAGCAGGTCGGAGGCCTCGACGAGGAAGCTGAGGGAGCCGCGGCGCAGGCGTTCGAGTTCGCCGAGGCGGGCGGACTCGACGGCCAGTGCGATGCGGTCGGCGGCGAACTGGAGACGCAGCGCCTCCTCGTTGGAGTATCTGCCCGCTCCCTCCGCGGCGACGCCGAGGGAGCCGGTGAGGCGGCCCTCGACCTTCAGCGGGACGGTGACGACCGAGCGCATCCCGGTGCCGTTCAGCAGGGGCACCGCGCCGGGGACCGCCGCGAGGTCGTCGTGGACGGCCGGCATGCGGGCGGAGCCGTACCGGCCGGGGCCCGCCTCCACGGGGACGCGGGCGAAGCGCTGGCGGGCGGAGGGCAGGCCGGTGGAGGCGCGGACCTCCAGTTCCGTCTCGTCGTCCGTGGCGAGGAGCAGGAAGGCGGAGTCGCCGTCGAGCATGTCGCGGGCGCGTTCCACCGTGCGCTGGAGCAGGCCGTCGAGGTCGTCCGGGGCGGGGGAGCCGATGAAGACCTCGAAGGGGTCGGTGTTCTGGCCTTCGGAGGAGCTGCCGGAGTCCGACGCGGGCAGGCGCATCGGGGTCTGCAGGACGGCGCGCTCGTGGTCGCGGACGAGGAGGCAGACGGTCGACGGCTCGCCGGCCGTGTCGCGGACGCGGAGGTGGGAGGCATAGACGGGGACGACGCGGCCGGCCGCGTCGCGGACGCCGTAGCTGCCCTCCCAGCGGGAGAGTTGGAGGGCCTCCGCGATGCCCGTGCTGGTGCCGGGGGTGTGCGGCCAGGCCGCCAGGTCGGTGAGGGGCTTGCCGATGACCTGTTCGCCCGGGTAGCCGAAGAGTTCCTCGGCGTCTTCGTTCCAGGCGGTGATGGAGGAGTTCCGGTCGATCTGGATGACGGCGACGCGGACCCGGCTGTCGGCCAGCGGCAGCAGGTCGGCCGGGAGGGAGGGGCCGGCGGTGCGGGTGCCCACGGGACGCTCGGGGAGGTCGAGTTGGAACCAGACCTGTTTGTGCGTGGGGGTGTACTCGACGCCCCAGCGGGCGGCGAGGGCCGCGCACAGTTGGAGGCCGCGCCCGCCCTCGCGGTCGAGGCTGCCCATGTTGACGGCCGACCCCTGGAGCGGCACCTCGCGTTCCGGGTAGTGGTCGGCGACCTCGATGCGTACGCCGCCTTCGGTGCGCAGACACAGCACGTCGGCGGTGGTGCCCGCGTGGACGACGGCGTTGGTGACCAGTTCGCTGGTGAGGACGACGGCGTCGTCGACCACGTCGCCGTAGCCCCAGCCCTGGAGCGTGTCGCGGACGAAGGAGCGTGCGGAGGCGACCGATCGCCCGACGGGCTCGAAACTGGCGGCCGCGCGCGCGGTGATCACTGAACTCCTCGACCTGCTTTCGACGTGCTCGGCCCCTTCGTCGACCGACTCCCGTCGCGTCTGCGACGGCATGCCGCTCGTCGGCCGGGGGTCCGGGGGCTGTCCCCCAGGGATCAGTCCGGTGGTCATGTGTGCGGCCGCCCCTCCGATGCCCGCTCGTTGTCGTGCCACCGCCCAGGCCGGACGGACCGGCGCGGCTGGACAGCCGCATGCAAGGTTACTTACCTTCGCCGTCCATGCGGATGCCGGTCTGCTGTGTTTCCGTCCGGAGGGTGTGCGGACGGTGTGCGAAGCTGCCGAACTGTTATGGCCTGGTTCGGCATGGGTGAAACACTGGGCAGGCTTCCGGTGGAGGTTCGGGCAGGCCGAGACTGTGATCCGCGTGTGGCGGGCAGGAGCCTTCGGTGCGGCCCGGTGCCCCCGCCGGTGAGCGCGGCCCGCTCGGTGGGTCGCGACACGCAGAATGAACCGGTACGCCGAGCAGTAGTAGTACCCGAGCACAGCAGTAACGGTCGACCCCTGCGGGAGGGACACAGTGGAGTCTGGCGCAGCGACGCGGGGCACTAAGCCGCGTGCGAAGGGCGGACAGTCCCCGAGCAATCGGAACGGGACCACCGAGGTGGACACGGCCGCCCTGAACCGGCTGCTCGCGGCTCTGGTGTCGATGCGGGACGGCAACTTCCGCAGGCGGCTCACGGTGTCCGGCGACGGCGTGATGGCGGAGATCGCGGCCGTCTTCAACGAGGTCGCCGACCGCAATCTGCACCTGACGGGCGAGCTGTCGCGTGTCCGTCGGGTGGTGGGGCGTGAGGGCAAGCTCACAGAACGGCTGGAAACGGGCGCCTGCGAGGGCTCCTGGGCGGCGGCGATCGACGCGTCGAACGCCCTGGTCGACGATCTGGTGTGGCCCGTGTCCGAGGTCAGCCGGGTGCTGTCCGCGGTCGCGGAGGGCGATCTGGTGCCGCGGATGGAGCTGCGGACGCAGGCTCCCGACGGGAGCGGGCACCCGCTGCGCGGCGAGTTCCTGAAGGTCGGGCGGACCGTCAACAACCTGGTCGACCAGCTGTCGACGTTCACCGACGAGGTCACCCGGGTGGCCAGCGAGGTGGGTACCGAGGGCAAGCTGGGCGGACAGGCCCAGGTGCGCGGTATGTCGGGTTCGTGGAAGGACCTGACGGAGTCCGTCAACACCATGGCGTACCGGCTCACCGCTCAGGTGCGGGACATCGCGCTGGTGACCACCGCGGTGGCCAAGGGTGATCTGTCCCGGAAGGTCACGGTTCACGTGGCCGGCGAGATGCTGGAGCTGAAGGAAACCGTCAACACGATGGTGGACCAGCTCTCGGCGTTCTCCTCCGAGGTGACCCGGGTGGCCCGCGAGGTGGGCACCGAGGGCGAGCTGGGCGGGCAGGCCCAGGTGCCCGGCGTGGCCGGCGTGTGGAAGGAGCTGACCGACTCCGTCAACACGATGGCCGGCAACCTCACGGCCCAGGTGCGCGGT
This sequence comes from Streptomyces cadmiisoli, assembly GCF_003261055.1. Classification (NCBI taxonomy): domain Bacteria; kingdom Bacillati; phylum Actinomycetota; class Actinomycetes; order Kitasatosporales; family Streptomycetaceae; genus Streptomyces; species Streptomyces cadmiisoli. The sequence continues at coordinate 2,824,007 of NZ_CP030073.1, read as the reverse complement.
ATCGCGGAGGTCACGACGGCCGTCGCCAGCGGTGACCTCTCGCGCAAGGTGACGGTCCAGGCACGCGGTGAGGTGGCGCAGCTCGCCGAGACGATCAACCAGATGACCGAGACGCTGCGCATTTTCGCCGACGAGGTCACGCGCGTGGCCAACGAGGTCGGCGGCGAGGGGCGGCTCGGCGGGCAGGCGAACGTGCCGGGCGCGGCGGGGACGTGGAAGGACCTGACGGACTCCGTCAACACGGTGTTCCGCAACCTCACCACGCAGGTGCGCGACATCGCGGCCGTGACGACGGCGGTGGCCAACGGCGACCTGTCGCAGAAGGTCACGGTGGACGTGGCCGGCGAGATGCTGGAGCTGAAGAACACCGTCAACGGCATGGTGGACCAGCTGTCCGCCTTCGGTTCCGAGGTCACGCGCGTGGCGCGGGAGATCGGGCACGAGGGTGAGCTGGGCGGCCAGGCGCAGGTGCCGGGCGCGGCGGGGACGTGGAAGGACCTGACGGACTCCGTCAACACGGCGTTCCGGAATCTCACCGGACAGGTGAGGAACATTGCGCAGGTCACGACGGCGGTGGCCAACGGCGACCTGTCGCAGAAGGTCACGGTGGACGTCTCCGGCGAGATGCTCCAGCTGAAGAACACCGTGAACACGATGGTGGACCAGCTGTCCTCCTTCGCGGACCAGGTCACGACGATGGCCCGGGAGGTCGGCACCGAGGGCCGGCTCGGCGGTCAGGCGCGGGTCGACGGCGTGTCGGGCACCTGGAAGGAGCTGACCGACTCGGTCAACTCCATCACCGGCAACCTGACGGCTCAGGTGCGGCAGATCGCGCAGGTGACGACGGCGGTGGCGCGGGGTGACCTGTCGCAGAAGATCACGGTGGACGCGCGCGGCGAGATCCTGGAGCTGAAGAACACCGTCAACACGATGGTGGACCAGCTGTCGTCGTTCGCCGAGCAGGTGACCCGGGTGGCCCGTGAGGTGGGTACGGAGGGCCGGCTCGGCGGTCAGGCGCAGGTGCCCGGCGTCGCCGGTGTGTGGCGCGACCTGACCGACTCCGTGAACGGCATGGCCGGCAACCTGACGGCTCAGGTGCGGCAGATCGCGCAGGTCGCGACCGCGGTGGCGCGGGGTGACCTGTCGCAGAAGATCACGGTGGACGCGCGCGGCGAGATCCTGGAGCTGAAGAACACCCTCAACACGATGGTGGACCAGCTCTCCTCGTTCGCGGAGGAGGTCACCAGGGTGGCCCGCGAGGTGGGCACCGAGGGCAAGCTGGGCGGTCAGGCCGAGGTGCAGGGGGTCTCCGGCACCTGGAAGGACCTCACCCAGTCCGTGAACTTCATGGCGAACAACCTCACCGTGCAGGTGCGCAGCATCGCCGATGTGACGACGGCCGTCGCCAAGGGCGACCTGTCGAAGAAGATCACCGTCGACGCCAAGGGCGAGATCCTCGAACTGGTCACGACCGTCAACACGATGGTCGACCAGCTGTCGTCGTTCGCCGACCAGGTGACCCGGGTGGCCCGTGAGGTGGGCACCGAGGGCATCCTGGGCGGTCAGGCGCACGTGCCGGGCGTCACGGGCATCTGGAAGGACCTCAGCGACAACGTCAACCTGATGGCGAAGAACCTGACCGTCCAGGTGCGCAACATCTCCCAGGTCGCGGCGGCCGTCGCCAACGGCGACCTGACGAGGACGGTGACGATCGAGGCGCGCGGCGAGGTCGCGCAGCTCGCCGACACCTTCAACACGATGGTGAAGACGCTGAGTTCGTTCGCCGACCAGGTCACCAAGGTGGCCCGCGAGGTGGGCACGGACGGGATCCTCGGCGGTCAGGCGCACGTGCCGGGTGTGGCGGGCACCTGGAAGGACCTCACCGAGTCCGTGAACCAGATGGCGTCCAACCTGACCGGCCAGGTGCGCAACATCGCGATGGTGACCACCGCCATCGCCAAGGGCGACCTGACGAAGAAGATCGACATCGATGCGCGCGGTGAGATCCTCGAGCTGAAGACGACCATCAACACGATGGTCGACCAGCTGTCCTCGTTCGCCGAGGAGGTCACCCGTGTCGCCCGCGAGGTGGGCACGGAGGGCCAGCTGGGCGGTCAGGCACGCGTGCGTGACGTGGACGGCACCTGGCGCGACCTCACCGAGTCCGTGAACGAGATGGCCGGGAACCTGACCCGGCAGGTGCGTGCCATCGCGCGCGTGGCGACCGCGGTGACCCGCGGCGACCTGAACCTGAAGATCGACGTGGACGCCTCCGGCGAGATCCAGGAGCTCCAGGACTACATCAACAAGATGATCGCCAACCTGCGCGACACCACGATCGCCAACAAGGAGCAGGACTGGCTCAAGGGCAACCTCGCCCGGATCTCCGCGCTGATGCAGGGCCGCCGCGATCTGGAGGACGTGGCCTCGCTGATCATGAGCGAGCTGACCCCGGTGGTCTCGGCGCAGCACGGCGCGTTCTTCGTCGCGATGCCGTTCGGCGACAGCTCCGACCCGGACGACCGGTTGGAGCTGCGGATGCTGGGCTCGTACGGCTACTCGATGGGCTCCATGCCGACGTCGTTCCGTTCGGGTGAGGCGCTGGTCGGGACGGCCGCCCAGGAGAAGCGCACGATCCTGGTGGAGAACGCGCCCAGCGGCTATCTGAAGATCTCCTCGGGGCTCGGCGAGGCGCCGCCCGCGCAGGTGATCGTGCTTCCGGTGCTGTTCGAGGGCCAGGTCCTCGGTGTCATCGAACTGGCGTCGTTCACGCCGTTCACGCACATCCAGAAGGACTTCCTCAACCAGATCGCCGAGATGATCGCGACCAGCGTCAACACCATCTCCGTCAACACCAAGACGGAGGTGCTGCTGAAGCAGTCGCAGGAGCTGACCGAGCAACTGCGCGAGCGGTCGGCAGAGTTGGAGAACCGGCAGAAGGCCCTCCAGGCGTCCAACGCCGAACTGGAGGAGAAGGCCGAGCTGCTGGCCCAGCAGAACCGCGACATCGAGGTGAAGAACACCGAGATCGAGGAGGCCCGGCAGGTCCTGGAGGAGCGCGCCGAGCAGCTCGCGGTCTCCATGCGCTACAAGAGCGAGTTCCTCGCCAACATGTCGCACGAGCTGCGTACGCCGCTGAACTCGCTGCTGATCCTGGCCAAGCTGCTCGCCGACAACGCGGACGGGAACCTCACCCCGAAGCAGGTCGAGTTCGCCGAGACCATTCACGGAGCCGGCTCCGACCTGCTCCAGCTGATCAACGACATCCTGGACCTGTCGAAGGTCGAGGCGGGCAAGATGGACGTCTCACCGACGCGTATCGCGCTCGTCCAGCTCGTGGACTACGTGGAGGCCACGTTCCGGCCGCTGACCGCGGAGAAGGGCCTGGACCTGTCCGTGCGGGTGTCGCCGGAGCTGCCCGCCACGCTGCACACGGACGAGCAGCGGCTGCTCCAGGTGCTGCGCAACCTGTTGTCCAACGCGGTGAAGTTCACCGACTCCGGTTCGGTGGAACTGGTGATCCGGCCCGCGCGCGACGACGTGCCGCAGCGGATCCGGGAGCAGCTGCTGGAGGCCGGTTCGCTGGCGGATCCGGACGCGGAGCTGATCGCGTTCTCGGTGACCGACACCGGTATCGGTATCGCGGCCAGCAAGATGCGGGTGATCTTCGAGGCGTTCAAGCAGGCGGACGGCACCACCAGCCGCAAGTACGGAGGCACCGGACTCGGCCTGTCGATCTCCCGCGAGATCGCGCAACTCCTCGGCGGCGAGATCCACGCTCAGAGCGAGCCCGGCCGTGGGTCGACGTTCACGCTGTACCTGCCGCTGCACCCGAGCGAACTCCCGCCGCACGGCTACCAGCAGCCAGCGCCCGTCCCGTCGGCCGGCGGGCTCACGGAGGCGTGGCCGGAGCTCGCGGAGTCAGTGGTCGAGACTCCCGCCGAGGTGAAGTCGTACCGGGAGACGCAGAACGGCGCGGCGGCGCTGTTCCGGCGGCGCCGCAGGACCGTTCCGGCGAGCGACCCGCGGGCCCTGCCGCAGGAGCAGTGGCCGATCGCCGCCGAGGAGCCGGAGGCGCAGCCGCGCGGCATCCGGTTCGGCGGCGAGAAGGTGCTGATCGTCGACGACGACATCCGCAACGTCTTCGCGCTCACCAGCGTCCTCGAACAGCACGGGCTGTCGGTGCTGTACGCCGAGAACGGCCGCGAGGGCATCGAGGTCCTGGAGCAGCACGAGGACGTCGCGGTCGTCCTGATGGACATCATGATGCCGGAGATGGACGGTTATGCGACGACGACGGCGATTCGCCGGATGCCGCAGTTCGCCGGGCTGCCGATCATCGCGCTGACGGCCAAGGCGATGAAGGGCGACCGGGAGAAGGCGCTCGAGTCGGGAGCGTCCGACTATGTCACCAAGCCGGTCGATCCCGATCACCTTCTGACGGTGATGGAGCAGTGGATGCAGGGAGAATGAACCGTAGATGTTCATCCGAACTTGCTGACTCAGTGTGGCCGTAGCCGTGTACAAGTACGGGATTCGGGGAACCTTCTGGTCTCCCCCCACGTTTGTGCTACGTGCACAGTGACATCGCGGTGACAGGGTGTGGCGACGGGCGGGGTGCGGCTACGATGACCGGCACGAGGATGGGCGGCGCAACGGAGTCGGCCCACGGGGCGGCGCCCGGTGCACTGCCGGGGCGAGGAGGGCGGGCCATGGTGCAGAAGGCCAAGATCCTCCTGGTCGATGACCGGCCGGAGAATCTGCTGGCGCTGGAGGCGATCCTCTCGGCGCTCGATCAGACGCTGGTGCGGGCATCGTCCGGGGAGGAAGCGCTCAAAGCACTGCTCACGGACGACTTCGCGGTCATTCTGCTGGACGTCCAGATGCCGGGAATGGACGGGTTCGAAACCGCCGCGCACATCAAGCGCCGGGAGCGGACCCGGGACATCCCGATCATCTTTCTCACCGCGATCAATCACGGCCCGCACCACACCTTCCGCGGCTACGCGGCAGGAGCGGTCGACTACATCTCCAAGCCGTTCGACCCGTGGGTGCTGCGCGCCAAGGTCTCGGTCTTCGTCGAGCTGTACATGAAGAACTGCCAGCTGCGGGAGCAGGCGGCGCTGCTTCGCCTCCAGCTGGAGGGCGGCGGCAAGAGCGCGGTCGGCGGCAAGGAGGCGGCGGGTCTGCTCGCGGAGCTGTCGGCGCGTCTGGCGGCCGTGGAGGAGCAGGCCGAGGCGCTGTCCAAGCAGCTCGACGACGAGGCGGCGGACGCGGCCGCGGTCGCCACGGCGGCTCATCTGGAGCGCAAGCTCACGGGATTGCGCCGGGCGCTCGACGCGCTGGAGCCGGGCACCGGCGGCGCCCCCTCGGTGCCGTCGCAGAACTGAAGTCGGGCCGGGGTCAGTTGCCGGGCGTCCCACGCGGCGCCCGCGCCGGGCTCGCGGCAGCCGGCCGGCGCGAATGGTGATCAGGACGAACGCGCCCGGCGCCGCCCCCGGAAACCGCTCCCCGGCACCTGAGCACCGCGAGGCGCGCCCCCGCGACCTGACCACGGCGGCGCGGGCCACCTCTTCATGAGCCCGCGTCAATTTCCGACCCCGGCAAGGGCGACACGAACGGGTGAAGCAATGGACGCGTGTGTTCGCTGCCGTCTCCACCGGTAATCTCACACCCATGGCCTCACGTCCCTCCGCAGCCAAGAAGCAGCCCGCCAAGAAGGCGGCCGCTCCCGCGAAGGTTCCGGCGAAGAAGGCCGCCGCGAAGAAGGCACCCCCGAAGAAGGCACCCGCCAAGAAGGCCGCGGCCAAGAAGCCCGCGCCCAAGCCGGCGCCCAGTCCGACCGGGGGCGTGTACCGGCTCGTGCGCGCCGTGTGGCTCGGCCTCGCGCACGCCGTCGGCGCCGTGTTCCGCGGCATAGGGCAGGGAGCGAAGAACCTCGACCCGGCCCACCGCAAGGACGGCATCGCGCTGCTGCTCCTCGGCCTGGCGCTGATCGTCGCCGCGGGCACCTGGTCCAATCTGCAGGGCCCCGTCGGTGACCTGGTCGAGATCCTGGTCACCGGTGCCTTCGGCCGGCTGGACCTGCTGGTGCCGATCCTGCTCGCGGTCGTCGCCGTGCGCTTCATCCGGCACCCCGAGCAGCCCGAGGCCAACGGGCGCATCGTCATCGGCCTGTCCGCGCTCCTCATCGGCGTGCTCGGGCAGATCCACGTCGCCTGCGGCTCGCCCGCCCGGGTCGACGGAATGCAGGCCATAAGGGACGCCGGGGGCCTGATCGGCTGGGCCGCCGCGACCCCGCTGACGTACGCCATGGGCGAGGTGCTGGCCGTACCGCTGCTCGTCCTGCTCACGATCTTCGGGCTGCTGGTCGTCACCGCCACTCCGGTCAACGCCGTCCCGCAGCGGCTGCGGCTGCTCGGGACGAGACTCGGCCTCGTGCGCGACCGCGCGGACGACGAGTACACCGAGTACGGCGACGACGACGAGCGGTACGACGACCAGTGGCGTGAGGCGCTGCCCGCCCGCCCCCGCGGACGGGGGCGCGTCCCGCAGGCGTACGACCCCGAGGAGGCGGAGCAGGAAGCGCTCTCCCGGCGCCGGAGCCGCCCCAGGCGCTCGGCTGTGCCGCAGCCCGAGATGCGCCGGCAGATGGACGCCGTGGACGTCGCCGCGGCCGCCGCCGCCGCGCTGGACGGCGCCGTGCTGCACGGCATGCCGCCCTCGCCGATCGTCGCCGACCTCACCCAGGGCGTCAGCGTCGGCGACCGCGCGGAGACGACACCGACCCCCACGCCCACACCGGTCCCGGCGGCGCGGCCCCAGCAGGAGAAGCTGAAGGCCGAGGTTCCCGACCTCACCAAGGCGCCGCCCGCCGGCCCCCGCGACCTCCCGCCGCGCGCCGAGCAGCTCCAGCTGTCCGGCGACATCACCTACTCCCTGCCGGCCCTGGACCTCCTCGCCCGCGGCGGACCGGGAAAGGCGCGCAGCGCCGCCAACGATGCCGTGGTGGCCTCGCTCACCAACGTATTCACCGAGTTCAAGGTCGACGCCGCCGTCACCGGCTTCACGCGCGGGCCGACGGTCACGCGGTACGAGGTCGAGCTCGGCCCCGCGGTGAAGGTCGAGCGGATCACGGCGCTCACCAAGAACATCGCCTACGCGGTCGCCAGCCCCGATGTGCGGATCATCAGCCCGATCCCCGGCAAGTCCGCGGTGGGCATCGAGATCCCGAACACCGACCGCGAGATGGTCAACCTCGGTGACGTGCTGCGCCTCGCGGCGGCCGCCGAGGACGACCACCCGATGCTGGTGGCGCTCGGCAAGGACGTCGAGGGCGGCTACGTGATGGCGAACATCGCGAAGATGCCGCACGTCCTGGTCGCCGGAGCCACCGGTTCCGGTAAGTCGTCCTGCATCAACTGCCTGATCACGTCGATCATGATGCGCGCGACCCCCGAGGACGTCCGCATGGTCCTGGTCGACCCCAAGCGCGTCGAGCTCACCGCGTACGAGGGCATCCCGCACCTGATCACGCCCATCATCACCAACCCGAAGCGGGCCGCCGAGGCGCTGCAGTGGGTCGTACGGGAGATGGACCTGCGGTACGACGACCTGGCGGCGTACGGCTACCGGCACATCGACGACTTCAACGAGGCCGTGCGCAACGGCAAGGTGAAGGCGCCGGAGGGCAGCGAGCGAAACCTCCAGCCCTATCCGTACCTGCTGGTGATCGTGGACGAGCTGGCCGACCTGATGATGGTGGCGCCGCGGGACGTCGAGGACTCCATCGTGCGCATCACCCAGCTCGCCCGCGCCGCCGGAATCCACCTGGTGCTCGCCACCCAGCGGCCGTCCGTGGACGTGGTGACGGGTCTGATCAAGGCGAACGTGCCGTCGCGGCTGGCGTTCGCCACCTCCTCGCTCGCGGACTCGCGGGTCATCCTCGACCAGCCCGGCGCCGAGAAGCTGATCGGCAAGGGCGACGGGCTGTTCCTGCCGATGGGGGCGAACAAACCCGTGCGCATGCAGGGCGCGTTCGTGACCGAGGAGGAGGTCGCCGTCGTCGTCCAGCACTGCAAGGACCAGATGGCGCCGGTCTTCCGGGACGACGTCACCGTCGGCACCAAGCAGAAGAAGGAGATCGACGAGGACATCGGCGACGACCTCGACCTGCTGTGCCAGGCCGCCGAACTGGTCGTCTCCACGCAGTTCGGGTCGACCTCCATGCTCCAGCGCAAGCTGCGCGTCGGCTTCGCGAAGGCCGGGCGGCTGATGGACCTGATGGAGTCGCGGAACATCGTCGGGCCGAGCGAGGGCTCCAAGGCACGTGAGGTTCTGGTGAAACCCGACGACCTGGATGGCGTGATCGCGTTGATCCGTGGGGAACCTGAAGCGTAGGGAGACGGGTGGTCGACGGCCGTCGTGCGGTGTGTTGTTCGATCGTGACTCACCCGTAAGCGATCATTGAGCAACCGTTTCACTCCGCCGTACGTCAAGTTGAGGGAAGCGCAAAGAGGCTTCCCGACGATCGGTCAACACCCGACACGCCATCCGGGATGTCCGGGCATTCGGATGGCGTACAAAGTCCTACCGCCCGGTTGCCCCACTCTTTCGTACCACCCCTAAACTGAACCTCCAGCACAGGCGGCTACACGCTCGAAAGGCGCCCCCGTGTCCATCGGCAACTCCCCTGAAGACGAGCGTCCGTTCGAAGACGATGCCCAGGAAGCCCGCCCCACGATCGGTCGCGCCCTTCAGCAGGCGCGTATCGACGCAGGGCTGACCGTCGACGACGTCAGCACCGCCACCAGGGTCCGTATCGCCATCGTGCACGCCATCGAGGCGGACGACTTCGCGGCCTGCGGCGGAGATGTCTACGCGCGCGGGCACATCAGGACGCTGGCCAGGTTCGTCCACCTGGATCCGGCTCCCCTTCTCGCGCAGTACGACGCGGAGCGCGGCGGGCGCCCGGCGCCGACCCCCGCCGCGCCGCTGTTCGAGGCCGAACGCATCCGCCCGGAGAAGCGGGGACCGAACTGGACCGCGGCCATGGTCGCCGCGATCGTCGTCGTGATCGGTTTCGTGGGATTCACCGTGGTCCGGGGCGGCGACTCCGACAGCGGCTCCGAGGCGCCGGTCGCCGAAGGCGCCAAGCCCTCCGCCACCAAGTCCGCGTCCCCCACCTCCGGCAAGGGCCGGGACACCGAGCCGAAGCCCGACCCGACGGAAAGCGCCATCGCGGCCGCCCCGCAGGACAAGGTCACCGTCCAGGTGAGCGCGGTCGACGGCCGCAGCTGGATCTCGGCCAAGGACCACAGCGGGCGGCTGCTGTTCGACGGACTGCTCAAGCAGGGCGAGTCCAAGACCTTCCAGGACAACTCCAAGATCAACCTGGTGCTCGGTGACGCCGGCGTGATCCAGCTCCATGTGAACGGCAAGAAGATCCAGGACGACTTCCAGCCGGGGTCCGTGGAGCGCCTGACGTACACGAAGGGCGATCCGCAGGTCGGATAAGCGGTTTCCACACCATGCGGTCGGTACGGGGTTGGCCAAGATCGGCCAACCCCGTCGACGTGGGGTGCCAGTGGGACGAAGTAGTCTTGAGCCCATGCCTGAACGCCGTACCGTCGCACTCGTCACCCTTGGCTGCGCCCGTAACGAGGTGGACTCGGAGGAGCTCGCAGGCCGCTTGGAGGCGGACGGTTGGGAGCTGGTCCAGGAAGCCTCCGACGCGGACGTGGCCGTCGTCAACACGTGCGGCTTCGTCGACGCCGCGAAGAAGGACTCCGTCGACGCCCTCCTGGAGGCCAACGACCTCAAGGGACACGGCAGAACCCAGGCCGTCGTGGCGGTGGGCTGCATGGCCGAGCGGTACGGCAAGGAGCTCGCGGAAGCCCTCCCGGAAGCCGACGGCGTCCTGGGCTTCGACGACTACGCGGACATCTCCGACCGGCTCCAGACCATCCTGAGCGGCGGCGGCCACGCCGCGCACACCCCGCGGGACCGGCGCAAGCTGCTGCCGATCAGCCCCGCGGAGCGCCAGGAGTCGTCGGCCGCGGTCGCCCTGCCGGGGCACGGCCCGGTGGACCTGCCGGACGGCCTCGCCCCCGCCTCCGGGCCCCGCGCGCCGCTGCGGCGCCGGCTGGACGGCGCGCCCGTCGCCTCGGTCAAGCTCGCCTCGGGCTGCGACCGGCGCTGCACCTTCTGCGCCATCCCGTCCTTCCGCGGCTCCTTCATCTCGCGCCGCCCCAGCGACGTGCTGAACGAGACGCGCTGGCTCGCCGAGCAGGGCGTCAAGGAGATCATGCTGGTCTCCGAGAACAACACGTCGTACGGCAAGGACCTGGGCGACATCCGGCTGCTGGAGTCCCTGCTGCCGGACCTGGCCGAGGTCGACGGCATCGAGCGGGTGCGCGTGAGCTACCTCCAGCCGGCCGAGATGCGCCCCGGTCTGATCGACGTGCTGACCTCGACGCCCAAGGTCGCCCCGTACTTCGACCTGTCCTTCCAGCACTCCGCGCCCGACGTGCTGCGCGCGATGCGCCGCTTCGGCGACACCGACCGCTTCCTGGAACTGCTCGACACCATCCGCGGCAAGGCGCCCGAGGCGGGCGTCCGCTCCAACTTCATCGTGGGCTTCCCCGGCGAGAGCGAGGCCGACCTGGCCGAGCTGGAGCGGTTCCTCAACAGCGCGCGACTGGACGCCATCGGCGTCTTCGGGTACTCCGACGAGGAGGGCACCGAAGCCGCCACCTACGACAACAAGCTCGACGAGGACGTCGTCGCGGACCGGCTGGCGCGGGTCTCGCGACTGGCCGAGGAGCTCGTCTCGCAGCGCGCGGAGGAGCGCGTCGGCCAGACCTTGAGGGTCCTCGTGGAGTCCGTGGACCCGGAGGAGGGCACGTACGGCCGGGCGGCCCACCAGGCTCCGGAGACCGACGGCCAGGTGCTGCTGACGAGCGGCGAGGGCCTGAGCGTCGGTCGTATGGTCGAGGCGAAGGTGGTCGGTACGGAAGGCGTCGACCTGGTGGCCGAGCCGCTGCCGGGCGCGTTCGCAGGCGTGCGCGCGGGCGGTTTCCCGCACAGTGAGGAGGCGGGCAGATGACCGGAGTGCCGGCGTCGGCCGCGGGCGGCCCCGCCAAGCCCAACGGCGCCACGGCCTCCCCCCGGGGCGCATCCGGCCAGGGCACCGCCCCACGAGGGGCCTCCTCCAGGGGGCGGGACCCGGGCGGGGATGCCACGGCAGCGGGCGTTTCCGGAGCGCAGGACGGCACGAAGCCGGTACGTGGCGGGAAGATCGCCGCCGCGGCCGTCGACCAGGCCAGCGTCTGGAACATCGCCAACCTCCTGACCATGCTCCGGCTGGTGCTGGTCCCCGGCTTCGTCGCACTGATGCTCGCCGACGGCGGCTACGACCCGGCCTGGCGGTCGTTCGCCTGGGCGGCCTTCGCCATCGCCATGATCACCGACCTGTTCGACGGCCATCTGGCACGCACCTACAACCTCGTCACCGACTTCGGGAAGATCGCCGACCCCATCGCCGACAAGGCGATCATGGGTGCGGCGCTCATCTGTCTGTCGGCCCTCGGCGATCTGCCGTGGTGGGTGACGGCGGTGATCCTCGGCCGGGAACTCGGCATCACACTGATGCGTTTCTGGGTCATCCGGTACGGCGTCATCCCGGCCAGCCGCGGCGGCAAGCTCAAGACGCTCACCCAGGGCGTGGCCGTCGGCATGTACGTACTCGCGCTGACCGGATGGCTGGCCACCCTGAGGTTCTGGGTCATGGCGGCGGCGGTCGTGCTGACCGTGCTGACCGGGCTCGACTATGTGAGACAGGCCATCGTGCTGCGCAGGCAGGGAATCGCTGAGCGCCGAGCCGCGTTGGAGGAGCAGCAAGCGTGAGTTCCGGGGCCACCGAAGTCATCCGGCTACTCACGGTGAGGGGCGAGACCCTCGCCGTCGCCGAGTCGCTGACGGGTGGCCTGGTGGCGGCGGAGCTGACATCGGTTCCGGGAGCGTCCAAGGTGTTCCGCGGATCGGTGACGGCGTACGCCACCGAACTGAAGCACCGGATGCTCGGCGTGGACGCCACTCTGCTGGCCCAGCGCGGCGCAGTGGATCCGCAGGTCGCCGCGGAGATGGCGGCCGGTGTCCGGAAGGTCCTGGGTGCCGACTGGGGCATCGCGACCACCGGTGTCGCCGGGCCGGAACCGCAGGACGGACAGCCCGTCGGGACGGTTTTCGTTGCCCTCGACGGCCCCTTCGGACCGGGTTCCGGTTCTGCCGGCGGCGGAAAAGTGGAGCCCCTGAGGTTGAACGGCGACCGTACGGAAATTCGTATGGAGAGTGTACGGAGCGTACTCGCACTGCTCCTGAAGGAGCTTGCGGGCGAACAGACCGGGAATGAGCGGGCACAGGATACGGAACGGAACGGGGGGTTTTGATGTTTGCAGCCCTGAGTGAACACGACATCGCTCCCCGCACGGCCGCAGCGCAAGGCGGTACGGTGGGGCGTGAAGGATGCGGCTACGCGGTCCGAGGAGGGAGCCACCGATGATTCTGCTCCGTCGCCTGCTGGGTGACGTGCTGCGTCGGCAGCGCCAGCGCCAGGGCCGTACTCTGCGCGAAGTCTCCTCGTCCGCCCGAGTCTCACTCGGCTATCTCTCCGAGGTGGAGCGGGGGCAGAAGGAGGCTTCCTCCGAGCTGCTCGCCGCCATCTGCGACGCGCTGGACGTACGGATGTCCGAGCTCATGCGGGAAGTGAGCGACGAGCTCGCCCTCGCGGAGCTGGCCCAGTCTGCTGCCGCCACACCCAGCGAGCCCGTCACCACGGCAGTTCGCCCGATGCTGGGTTCCGTATCGGTGACCGGCGTGCCACCGGAACGGGTGACCATCAAGGCCCCCGCAGAAGCGGTGGACGTGGTCGCCGCGTGACGAACACGCGGGTCGGGTGCGTGGGCTGAGGCTCACGCTCGAGAAAACGTGTGAGGCCCCGACAGGGGCTTCCCGGGGAGATCCCCTGGGGGGCGCCGTCGGGGTTTTCGCATTTGCCGCTCCGAAGCGCCGCAGTCATCGTGGAGGAATATGACGGGCGAGCCAACGGAGGTGCGATGTACGTCGTCAAGAGCCCACTGTCCGATGTGGATCTGAAGTCCGTCTCCGAGGCGTTGCAGGGTGCCCTGGTCGATCTGGTGGATCTCTCGCTGGTGGCGAAGCAGATCCATTGGAATGTCGTGGGACCCCGCTTCCGGTCGGTGCACCTTCAGCTCGACGAGGTGGTCGCGACCGCCCGGACCCACTCCGACACCGTGGCCGAACGCGCCTCCGCCCTGGGTGTCCCGCCCGACGGGCGGGCCTCGACGGTGGCGGTCGGCAGCGGCATCGGGGTCGTGCCCGGCGGCTGGATCCAGGACGAGGAAGCCGTGGGGATCCTTGTGGAAGCCCTCGGCGCGGTGATCGGCCGGATGCGAGCCCGGGTGGAGTCGACCGGGCAGCCGGACCCGGTGTCGCAGGACATCTTCATCGGGATCACGGCGGATCTCGAGAAGCACCACTGGATGTTCCAGGCCGAGAACGGGTGACCGGGGCGGTGCCGGGTGACTCCAGGTGACGCCGAGTGAGCCGGATGCACCGGTCGACGTCGGCGGCGTCGGCGCCGTTGGCGACTCCGATGTCGCGGGCGGTGCGGACGTCGGCGATGCGGGCACGCCTCGGCGCGGGTCGGGGGTCCATGGGGGTGTGCCGCTCCCGGGCGCTCTCGGGCGTTCTCGGGGTGCGGGTCCTGCGCGCTCCGAGGGTGAGGGTCGGCTCACGGGGACCGTCGCTGCGGAAGCGTGGGCGCGCGGTCCGGCGGCGGCCGACGGGAGGTGACCGGGCATGACCGGCCGAATAGTTCGCTGGGGGGCTGTGCTGGGTCTGGGGTCGGTCTGGTGGTGGGCCGTGCTGCGCCTGGTGCTCGCCCCGGACGCCGGGGCGCTGGAGGGTGCTGTCGCGGCCGGGGGCTGGGGGTTGAGTCTGTTGCCGGTGCACTGTGCGCCCAAGTCGAGGGCGGGCGCGCGGGGGGTGGCACGGTGGCGCCACGCATGGCGGTCCGCCGCTACCAAGGCATCGCCACGCCCCCGTTCGGACGGAGGATCTGGCCCGTCGTGAACGCCGACGCGTCCGATGCCAGGTGAAGGACCGCGTGGGCGACCTCGTCCGCTTCGCCGACCCGGCCCAGCGGTGACATACGCGCCATGATCGCTTCCGTGTGCGCCTGGGCGGCCTCGTCGTGGCGGTCGGTCATCGGGGTGCGGATCCAGCCGGGCGCGACCGCGTTCACCCGGATGCCGTAGCGGCCCAGCTCGGTCGCCAGGGTCTTCGTCAGCTGGACGACGGCCGCCTTCGCGGCGCCGTAGCACAGCAGGCCGGGCCCGCCCGTGTCGACGGCGCCCGAGGCCATCGTGACGATGCTGCCCCTGATGTTCCGGTCGAGCATCAGACGGGCCGCCTCCTGGCAGGCGTAGAGAACTCCCTTGAAGTTGACGTTCAGCACCCGGTCGAGGTCCTCGTCCCGGGTCTCCAGGACCGGGCTGCTGTGCATGATCCCGGCGATCGCGGCCATGACGTCCAGTCGCTCGCAGGACTTCACGGCGCGTCCGACCTGGGCGCGGTCGGTGACGTCCAGATGGTGGGTACGGGCGGTGCCGCCCTCTTCCTTGATCAGGGTCGCCGTCTCGTGCAGGCCCTGCCGGTCGAGGTCGGCGCAGTGCACGGTGGCGCCGGCGCCGGCGAGCAGGACCGCGGTCGCGCGGCCGATGCCGCCGGCGGCGCCGGTGACGAATGCGGTGCGTCCGGTGAGGTCGTACGCCTTCACGGCCATGCTGGGACGGTACGAGGGTTTCTGACGGGTCGTCAATTGGTTGGGCGGCGCCGGGTTCCGTGGTGGTACGGCGCCGGGTTGCCCCTGATGTCCGAGGCACCGGGTGCCGGGGCTGGGCCGCTCTGGCAGGCCGGGCACCAGTACGTCGGGCGCTCGCGGGAACCGTCGCCCTGGTCGGCGACTCGGACGGACGTTCCGCAGCGCAGGCAGGGGCGCGGGGCACGGCCGTACACGAAGAGGTCCTGGCCGCGTCGGCCCGTCGTGCTGCGGGTCGGGCGTTCGAGGTTGAACTCCAGGAGCTTCTTGGCGAGGGCCGGGAGCTGGGCGGCGCGGTCGGCGGGCAGGGCACCGACCGGCAGCCAGGGAGTGGCACCGAGCAGGAAGCACAGCTCGCTCTTGTACACATTGCCGATGCCCGCCAGATTGCGCTGGTCCAGCAGTGCTTCGCCCAGCGGGCGGGCGGGGTCGGCGAGGAGGTTGGCCAGTGCCCGCTCGGGGTCCCAGTCCGGTCCGAGGAGGTCGGGACCGAGGTGGCCGACGGCCCGGTCCTCGTCGGAGGTGCGCAGCAGTTCGAGGACGGGGAGGCGGTAGCCCACGGCTGTGTGATCGGCGTTGCCCAGGATCGCGCGGATCTGGTGCGCCGGGCCGCCGGTCCAGCGCCGCCCGGTCGCGAACACCTTCCAGGAGCCGTCCATCCGCAGATGCGAGTGCAGGGTCAGGCCACCCTCGATACGGGTCAGGATGTGTTTGCCGCGCGGGGTGACGTCCAGAACGGCGCGGCCGGTGAGGTCGGCCGTCGCGTACTTCGGCACGCGGAGGTCGGAGCGGGTCAGCACCTTGCCCGCGAGCGCGCCGTGCAGACGCCTCGCGGCCTGCCAGACCGTGTCTCCTTCAGGCATGCGTTCAGGGTGGCATGGGTGGGGTGGGGAGGGGGTGGGGGAGTGGGGCTTGGGGGCTGTGCTCTGGGGGGGTGTGCGCGGGTGGGGGCGCGGGTGCGGGTGGCGGTTGGGGTGAGGGTGTGGGCTGGGGGGACGGGGACGAAGGACGGGGACGGGAGCCGGCTGGGGCCGGGCGTGTGGTGCGGGTTCGGTGGGGCGGCGGGCGGGAGTGGGTGGGAGGCTCACGCTCGCAGTCGTAGGCCTCTGGGTGTGGCGATGAAGCCGGCTGCCTCCAGGAGGGTGCCGGTGGGGGACGTGAGTGCTGGACTTCCGTTGATGCGCTCCACCGTCACCGTGCCCAGGGAGCCCGCGCGGGCGGCCGCGGCGAGGGCCTCGGCGGCTGTGCCCAGGCGGTCGTCGTCGGTGGCCGGCGTGTCCGGGTCGGCAGGCCAGGCCAGCAGGGTTTTGCCGCCGCGTTCCATGTAGATCACCGGTTCGCCGTCCACGAGGACCACGAGGGATCCCGCCTTGCGGCCCGGTTTGTGTCCGGCGCCGGTCGGTGGTTCGGGCCACGGCAGGGCCGCGCCGTAGGCGTTCGCCGGGTCGGCCGCGGCCAGGACGACGGCTCTGGACGCTAGGGTGCTGCGGTGGTGACGGGCGGGGGAGTCGGGGGCGTAGGCCGCGCGTCCGCCGTTCTGCCAGGGCTGGGTGCCCGCGGCGGCGTAGTCCCGCGGGGACACGTACTCGTGCGGCGCCGGGTCGGGGAACGGGAAGTCGGTGTCGTCGGCGGAACCGAGTCCCGGGTCGGTCCGGAAGGCGTGGTCGTCGAAGGGGCCGAGGGCGTCGAACGGGCTCAGGCCAGGGGCGTCGGATGCGTTGGGGCCGTGGGCATCCGATGGGCTGGGGCTGTGGGCGTCGTAGGTGTCGAGACCGGCTCCGGAGCCGGTGAAACGGCCGTCGGGAGTGCCGGCCCGCACGGGGTGGCCGTTTCCGAAGCCGGGGTCGAGCAGTCCGTCGCCCCGCTCGCGGGCGTTGGACACGGCTCGTAGGCGGTCCACGGCACCGTCCATGGCGAACTGGGCCGCGCCGAGCCCTTCGACCACATAACCGCGTCTGGCCTGACCGCTCTCCTCGAAGGCGGACAGGATCCGGTAGATCGCCGAGAAGCCGCCTTCGACGCCCTCCGCGGCGACCGCGCCCCTGGTCACCACCCCGTGCCGGTCCAGAAGAGTGCGGGCCAGGGCGTGGGCGCGCACGGTCGGGTCGGCTTCGTGGGCCGGGAGCAGGGACCAGCGGCCGGCGACGGTCGGCGGGCCGCTGCGGGACGCGGTGCGGGCCGCTGCCGTCAGGGAGCCGTAGCGTCCGCGGGGTACGGCGCGCTTGGCGCGGTGGGCCGTGGAGCCCGCGGTGCGGCCCGAGCCGAGCAGGGAGCGCAGCGGTGCCAGGGTGTCGTTGGTCAGCCGGCCCGACCAGGCCAGGTCCCAGACCGCGTCTGCCAGTTGGGGGTCCGTGGCCTCGGGGTGGGTGGTGGACCTGACGTGATCGGCGATCTGGCGGAAGAACAGTCCGTAGCCGCCGGAGAGTGCGTCCAGGACGGACTGGTGAAGCGCGGTCAGCTCCAGCGGGTGCGGCGGCGGGAGGAGGAGGGGCGCGGCGTCGGCCAGATACAGGGACACCCAGCCGTCCTTGCCGGGCAGCGAGCCGGCTCCGGCCCACACCACCTCGCCGGCGGCGGTGAGTTCGTCGAGCATCGCCGGGGAGTAGTTCGACATGCGCGACGGGAGGACGAGCTTTTCCAGGGCGGAAGCGGGCACCGAGGCGCCCTGCAACTGCTCGATGGCGCGCACCAGTCCGTCGACGCCGCGCAGTGTGTGTCCCCTGCCGATGTGCTGCCACTGCGGGAGGAACTGTGCGAGCGCGGGCGGAGGCACCGGCTCCAGCTCGTGCCGCAGCGCGGCCAGGGAACGTCGGCGCAGGCGGCGCAGCACGGCCGCGTCGCACCACTCCTGGCCGATGCCGGCGGGGTGGAACTCTCCCTGGACGACCCGGCCGGACGCCGCGAGCCGCTGGAGGGCGCCCTCAGTGACGGCGACGCCGAGGCCGAAGCGGGCGGCGGCCGTGGTCGAGGTGAACGGACCGTGAGTGCGGGCGTAGCGCGAAAGGAGGTCGCCGAGGGGGTCCTTCACGGGCTCGGTGAAGGCCTCGGGGACGCCGACCGGCAGCGCCGTGCCGAGGGCGTCGCGCAGACGGCCCGCGTCCTCGATCGCCGCCCAGTGGTCGGCTCCGCCGATACGTACCCTGATCGCCCGGCGGGCACCTGCCAACTCCTCGGCCCACCGCGGTTCGGCGCCCCGCTCGGCCAACTCGTCGCCGGTCAGTGGGCCGAGCAGGCGCAGCAGGTCGGCGACGCCCTCGGCGTCCTTGACGCGCCGGTCCTCGGTGAGCCACTGGAGTTCCCGCTCCAGCTCGGTCAGCACGTCCGCGTCGAGCAGCTCGCGCAGCTCCGCCTGGCCGAGCAGCTCGGCGAGCAGCCGCGAGTCCAGCGACAGGGCTGCGGCCCGGCGCTCGGCGAGCGGCGAATCCCCCTCGTAGAGGAACTGGGCGACGTAGCCGAAGAGGAGGGAGCGGGCGAAGGGGGACGGCTCCGGGGTGGTGACCTCGACCAGGCGGACCTTGCGGGATTCGAGGTCCCCCATCAGTTCGACGAGCCCGGGGAGGTCGAACACGTCCTGGAGACACTCGCGCACCGCCTCCAGGATGATCGGGAACGAGCCGAACTCCCCGGCGACCTGGAGGAGCTGGGACGCGCGCTGGCGCTGCTGCCACAACGGGGTGCGCTTGCCCGGGTTGCGGCGCGGCAGCAGCAGCGCCCGCGCGGCACACTCGCGAAAACGCGACGCGAACAGGGCCGAGCCGCCGACCTGGTCGGTGACGATCTGGTCGACCTCGCCCTTGTCGAAGACCACGTCCGCCGCGCCGACGGGGGCCTGCTCGGCGTCGTACTCCGTGCCCAGCTTCACCGGCTCCTGGTCTAGCAGGTCCAAGCCCATGAGGTCGGCGTCCGGCAGGCGCAGCACGATGCCGTCGTCCGCGTGCATGACCTGCGCGTCCATGCCGTAGCGCTCGGAGAGCTTGGCGCCGAGTGCGAGCGCCCACGGGGCGTGCACCTGGGCGCCGAAGGGGGAGTGCACGACGACCCGCCAGTCACCGAGCTCGTCACGGAACCGCTCGACGACGATGGTGCGGTCGTCCGGGACGTGGCCGCACGCCTCACGCTGTTCGTCCAGATACGACAGGACGTTGTCCGCCGCCCAGGCGTCCAGGCCGGCGGCGAGCAGACGCAGGCGCGCGTCCTCCTTGCTCAGGGAGCCGACCTCGCGCAGGAACGCGCCCACCGCACGCCCGAGTTCGAGTGGGCGGCCCAACTGGTCGCCCTTCCAGAACGGGAGCCGGCCGGGCACGCCGGGCGCGGGGGACACCAGGACCCGGTCGCGGGTGATGTCCTCGATGCGCCAGGAGCTGGTGCCGAGCGTGAACACGTCCCCGACACGGGACTCGTAGACCATCTCCTCGTCGAGCTCGCCGACCCGGCCGCCGCCCTTCTTGGGGTCGGCTCCGGCGAGGAAGACACCGAACAGACCGCGGTCGGGAATCGTGCCCCCGGACGTGACGGCCAGTCGCTGCGCGCCGGGGCGGCCGGTGACCGCGCCGGTGACGCGGTCCCACACCACGCGTGGGCGCAGTTCCGCGAAGGCGTCGGACGGGTAACGACCGGCGAGCATGTCGAGGACCGCGGTGAACGCCGACTCCGGCAGCGCGGCGAAAGGCGCGGCCCGGCGGACCGTCGCGAGCAGGTCGTCGGCCTGCCAGGTGTCCATGGATGTCATGGCGACGAGTTGCTGGGCCAGCACGTCCAGGGGGTTGGCCGGCACCTTCAGCGACTCGATCGCGCCGGTGCGCATCCGCTCGGTGACCACGGCAGCCTGGACCAGGTCGCCGCGGTACTTGGGGAAGACCACACCGGTGGAGACCGCGCCGACCTGGTGGCCGGCGCGCCCCACACGCTGGAGACCGGAGGCCACGGACGGCGGGGACTCGACCTGGACCACGAGGTCCACGGCGCCCATGTCGATGCCGAGTTCAAGGCTGGAGGTGGCGACCACGGCGGGCAGGCGGCCCGCTTTGAGGTCCTCCTCGACCAGGGCCCGCTGTTCCTTGGAGACCGACCCGTGGTGAGCGCGGGCGATGATGGGTGGCGCCCCCTGGGCCGCGCCCGAACCGCCCATGAGCGCGGCCGGGGAGTGGTGCTCGTCCAAGGTCTCGCCGGTGACACGCTCGTACGCGATCTCGTTCAGCCGGTTGCACAGGCGCTCCGCGAGGCGGCGGGAGTTGGCGAAGACGATGGTGGAGCGGTGCGACTGGACGAGGTCGGTGATGCGCTCCTCGACATGGGGCCAGATGGACGGGCGCTCGGCGCCCTCCGAGCCGTCCGCGACCGGGGAGCCGCCCAGTTCGCCCAGATCCTCGACCGGGACCACGACGGACAGGTCGAACTCCTTGCCGGACTTCGGCTGGACGATCTCCACCTTGCGCTGCGGCGAAAGGAAACGGGCCACCTCGTCGACCGGGCGGACCGTCGCGGACAGGCCGATACGGCGGGCCGGTTTCGGCAGCAGCTCGTCCAGGCGCTCCAGAGACAGGGCGAGGTGCGCGCCGCGCTTGGTGCCGGCCACCGCGTGCACCTCGTCGAGGATCACCGTCTCCACGCCGGTCAGCGCATCGCGCGTGGCCGACGTCAGCATGAGGAACAAGGACTCGGGCGTGGTGATCAGGATGTCCGGCGGACGGGTGGCCAGGGCGCGGCGCTCCGCGGCCGGGGTGTCACCGGAGCGGATGCCCACCTTGACGTCGGGTTCCGGCAGGCCGAGGCGAACGGACTCCTGGCGGATACCGGTCAGCGGGCTTCGGAGGTTGCGCTCCACGTCGACGGCGAGGGCCTTCAACGGTGAGACGTACAGGACGCGGCAGCGCTTCCTGGGGTCCGCCGGGTGGGGGGTCGAGGTGAGCTGGTCCAGGGCGGCGAGGAAGGCCGCCAGGGTTTTGCCGGAACCCGTGGGGGCGACGACCAGCACGTCCGAACCCTCGCCGATGGCCTGCCACGCCCCCGCCTGGGCCGCGGTGGGCGCGGAGAAGGCCCCCGTGAACCAGCCGCGGGTCGCGGGGGAGAAGCCGTCGAGGGCTCGGTGCCTGGAGCTCGCCATGGATCCATCCTGCACCCCGCCACCGACAATGCGGCTGACCTGGGCGTTTGTGGGTCGGGCGCCGGGTGGGGGCGACGATCCGGGGCGGGAGGGGGACGACGGCCGAGGTGTGGGAGGGGGACGACGGCCGAGGTGTGGGAGGGGGACGACGGTCGACGTGGGGGAGGGGTGACCGTCGAGGTAGAGAGCGGTGAGTGGCGCGGCGGTCGGGGTGTGGAGCGGTGAGTGGTGCGTTGGGCGGCGCGGTGAGTGGTGCGTTGGGCGGCCCGATGTGCGGGCGGGTCGCGAAGGTGTGGGGTGCGGCTGCTCCGGTCAGCCTGCCGGCGGCCACTCGTCGCCCCCGCCTCGGGGATCCCGGACGCGATGTCCGAGGCGGGAGAATGGGAGCCATGGCGGGCACGGGCGAACGGGCGCGGCACTGGCAGTACGCGGAGCTGCCCGGTGTCGATCTGCTGCGGGCCCGGTACATCCGCAAGACCTTCGTCCGGCACACGCACGAGCATTTCGTGATCGCTGCCATCGCCGACGGTGTGGAGGTCTTCCACCACGGCGGAGGCGACGTGTACGCGGGCGCAGGGACGCTCGCCCTGGTCAATCCGGAGACCCCGCACACCGGCCGGGCCGGGGTGCCGGAGGGCTGGCGGTACGGGGCGGTCTACCCGTCGCCGGAGGTGGTGGCGGAGATCGCGGCGGAGACGACCGCCATCCGCGGAACGCCGGGCTTCGTCCAGCCGGTGCTGGACGACCCGTACGCGGTGGGCCTGGTGCACCAGGTACTGCGTGCCGCCGACGAGGGCAACGCGCTGGCCGCCGACACCCTGCTCCGGGTCGCCGTGACGCGGCTGCTGCGGTTGAACGGCGGCGCGCTGCCGCAACGAGAGGTGCGGACGGCGGGCGCTCGGATCGCGGCACGCGCGCGTGAGGCACTGGAGCAACGCATGGCCGAGCCCCCGACTCTGGAGGCGCTGGCGCGGGACCTCGGCACCGGCCCGTTCGCGTTGCTGCGGGCCTTCCGGGAGGCGTACGGCATGCCACCGCACACCTGGCTGACCGATGCCCGGGTGCGCCGGGCGCGGCGGCTGCTGGACGCGGGAACGGCTCCCGCAGAGGCTGCCGCCGAAGTCGGGTTCACCGACCAGCCGCACCTGAACCGGCACTTCAGCAGGATCGTCGGCGTACCTCCCGGTGCCTACCAACGGGAGCGCAAGAACGTACAAGACACCGCTCACGGGCTGCACCTACCGTCCGACGTGTGGCAGAACAGACAGCGTCGGCAGACATAGGGCCAGCGGACCTACGGCGTGACTCGGCGGACATACGGGACGACTCGGCAGGCGTACGGCACGACGGTGGTGGAAAACCTGACAGCGCCGTCGTACGGGACGCGCTCGGGGTCGGGGTCGCCGTAGGACTTTCGGGGTTCGCCTTCGGGGTGACGTCGGCAGGCAGTGGGCTCACCCTGTTGCAGACCTGCGCGCTCAGTCTGCTGGTGTTCACCGGCGCCTCACAGTTCGCGCTGGTGGGAGCGCTCGCCGCGGGAGGAAACCCGCTCACAGCCGCCGCGGGCGCCTTCTTCCTCGGCGTGCGTAACGCCTTCTACGGGCTGCGGCTTTCGCAGTTGCTGGCCCTCCCGCGCGCGGTGCGTCCGTTCGCCGCCCAGTGGGTGATCGACGAGACGGCGGCGGTCGCCCTCGCACAGCCCACGCGGCGCAGCATCCGGATCGGGTTCACCGTGACCGGTCTCAGCCTGTACTTGCTGTGGAACCTGACCACACTTCTCGGCGCGCTGGGCGCGGAGGCCATCGGCGACACAGCTGTCTGGGGGCTGGACGCCGCCGGACCCGCCGTCTTCCTGGCGCTGCTGGCCCCGATGCTGAGGACCGGTACGGAGCGGGCCGTCGCCGGGCTCGCCGTGGTCCTGGGGCTCGGGCTGCTGCCGGTGCTGCCCGCCGGCGTTCCGGTGCTCGTGGCCGCCCTCGCGGCCCCGGCCGTGCTGTACGTGGAAGGGCGCCGCGCGCGACGCAAGGAGGACGACGAGACGGGCGGAGGCGAACCACCACGAGACGAACCACCACGAGACGAGCCGGAACAAGGCGAGCCGGAGCCGAGTGAACCGCTGCTGAGCAATCCGGTGCTGAGCAGACCCGAGCCGAGCGAACCGGCCCCGGACGAGCAGGAACCGGGCGACCGAACGCTGAACGAGCAGGGCCCCGAGCAGCCCGGGCGAAAGGAAGATCGTTGAACATCTGGATCGCGATCGGCGTCACGGCCGTCGGCTGCTACGCAGTGAAACTCGCCGGTCTCCTCGTCCCCGCCGGGGTCCTGGAACGGCCCCTGGTCAAGCGGCTCGCCGCGCTCCTGCCCGTCGCCCTCCTCGCCGCCCTCACGGCCCAGCAGGCCTTCGCCGACGGGCGGGCACTGGTGCTGGACGCGCGCGTGGCGGGGCTGGCCGCGGCTGCCGTGGCGCTGTTCCTGCGTGCCCCGTTCCTGCTCGTCGTCGCAGCCGCCGTGGGTGTGACGGCGGGGGTGCGGGCGATCGGCGGCTGAGCCGTACCGGCGGGTGGTGGGATCAGCCGATGCACCGGCCGTACGCCCTGAGGGTGCGCAGCGCCTCGATCGTCACCATGGGCCGCGCCTCCAGGGCCGTGCCCGGTGCCCACTGGCGCCAGCGGATCGGCCAGCCGCCGTCCTCGTGCTGTTCGCCTTCCAGGAAGTCCAGTGACCGGGTCATCTCCTCGTCGGTGAACCACGCGCGTGCCACGGAGCGCGGGGTCTTCGCGTAGTCGTGCGGGAAGTGATGCTCGCCGGGGGCGTAGCCGGGAGCCACGGGGAAGGCCTCGGGCCGCTGCGGATCGAGGACCGCGAGGCGCTGTTCGCGCACCATGCGCCCCAGCCGGTCGGCGGCCGCCTCGGCACGCCGGCGGTCGGCGGCCGAATCCAGGAAGGTCACGGCGGCCTGGATCTCGTAGGGGTGCGACCGCGCCAGGGACTCGACCGCCTGCCAGCAGAAGTCGGTGGCCCGGAACAGCCACGCGTGCCACACCTCGTTGCGGTGCAGCAGGCCCACCACGGGACCGGTGGCGAGCAGATCGCTCGGCGGGTCGTCGACGATCGGTACGAAAGGGGCGGCCGGGTATCCCCGCTGGCTGGGATGGACGGCCGGCAGCGCGCCGTCCGCCGTCGAGACGGAGGTCAGATAGCGGCACACACGCTCCACCCGCTGCCCGCCGCAGCGCCCGATGGCGTCCAGGACGCGCAGGGCGTGGGAGGTGTGCAGCGGCTGGCTGACCGGACCGCGCAGATCGGGTTCCAGGGCGTGGCCGTACCCGCCGTCCTGGTTGCGGTAGGCGTCCAGCGCCGTCTCCACCGCGTCGGCGCCGCCGTGCAGGAAGTGGTGAGCGAACAAGCGCTGCTCCAGCACGCGCGCGGTGAGCCAGACGAAGTGCTCGGCGCGGAAGATCGGGGAGTGCGCCCGGGGCGTCGTGGGGAGTGGTGAAGCTCCAGTTTCGGCCATGGATCAGACCGTAAAGCGGAAAGCGGTGTCGGCGAGTGGTACCGGCTCGGGCCCACTCTCAGGGGCGGGATACTGGTTTCATGAGGTTGACGGTCTTCTGGGAACGGATGGCGGAGTACTTCGGCACGGGTTACGCCGAGACCTTCGCGCGTGATCACGTGATGTCGGAGCTCGGCGGACGCACCGTGAACGAGGCGCTCGAAGGCGGCTGGGAGGCCAAGGACGTGTGGCGAGTGGTCTGCTCCGTCATGAACGTGCCGCAGGAAAAACGCTGACCGGTCACGAAGATCGCAGGACCCGTCCCGATTGCCGCCGGTGTGAGTGAGACTTGCACCGTGGCACCCACTGACGAGACCGGGCAGGCAGCCCCGCACGCATCCCCGATAGGCCCGACGCCGCCCGCCCGGCCTCCCGCCGGCAGGGCCGCGTCGGGTGCGCGCATGCCGCGCTGGCTGCCCCGTGCCATGGTGCTGGCGCTCGCACTCATCGCCGTTTTCCAGCTGGGCAGTTGGGCCTTCCATCAGCTCACCGGCCTGCTGATCAACATCCTGATCGCGTTCTTCCTCGCCCTGGCGATCGAGCCCGCGGTGAGCTGGATGGCGTCCCGGGGGATGCGCAGGGGTGCCGCCACCGGCATCGTCTTCCTGGCCGTGATGATCGTGTCCGCGGGGTTCGTCACCCTGCTCGGCTCGATGCTCGCCGGGCAGATCATCACGATGGTCGAGGGCTTCCCGGACTACCTCGACTCCGTCATCAACTGGATCAACGCGCACTTCAACACGGAACTGAGGCGGGTGGACGTCCAGGAAGGACTGCTCCGTTCCGACTGGCTGCGCAACTATGTGCAGAACAGCGCCACCGGCGTCCTGGACGTGTCCGCGCAGGTGCTCGGGGGCCTGTTCCAACTGCTGACGATCACCCTGTTCTCGTTCTACTTCGCCGCCGACGGACCGCGACTGCGCCGGGCGCTCTGCTCCGTACTGCCGCCCGCCCGCCAGGCCGAGGTGCTGCGGGCGTGGGAGATCGCCGTCAACAAGACCGGCGGCTACCTGTACTCGCGCGGTCTGATGGCGCTGATCTCGGGCGTCGCCCACTACGTGCTGCTGGAGATCCTGGGCGTGCCCTACGCGCCCGTGCTGGCCGTCTGGGTGGGGCTCGTGTCGCAGTTCATCCCCACCATCGGCACCTATCTCGCCGGTGCCCTGCCGATGCTGATCGCCTTCACGGTCGACCCCTGGTACGCGCTGTGGGTGCTGATCTTCGTAGTGATCTACCAGCAGTTCGAGAACTACGTGCTCCAACCGAAGCTGACTTCCAAGACCGTCGACATCCACCCCGCGGTCGCCTTCGGCTCGGTCGTCGCAGGCACCGCGCTCCTCGGCGCGGTCGGCGCGCTGATCGCCATTCCGGCGGTCGCCACGCTCCAGGCCTTCCTCGGGGCGTACGTGAAGAGGTACGCCGTCACGGACGACCCGCGCGTGCACGGGCACCGCAGGCGGGAGCCGGGGCGCGGCGCGTTCACGCGGCTGCGTGCCTTGTGGGGCGACCGCGACCGACTTCGGGAGGAGTCCTCGGAGCGAAGCTCCACGGACGACCAGCACTAGCCGGACGAGCGACACGAGCCGATCGAGTACCACGAGCCCGAGCGGCACGAGCCCGACGAGCGGCACGAGCCGATCGAGTAACCGCGAGCTCGACGAGCTGGATGAGCAGCACGCCGGACGAGCAGCACAGCCGGACGAGCGACACGAGCCGATCGAGTACCACGAGCCCGACGAGTTGGATGAGCAGCACGCCGGACGAGCAGCACTGGCCGGACGAGCAGCACCAACTGGATACGAGTCGGATTACCGGATACGAGCCCCGCCGGGCCGCAGGACTGGGCTGTCGGCGCGGAGTCGAGCGGGTCGGTCCTGTTGTCGGTGAGCCGACGTAGTCTCGGAAGTGCCGTGTGGTGCGCTTGACACAAAAATCGAACATCCATTCTTATGGAGACTCCGGCGGAGCTCTCGACGGGGAGTTTTCGCCGGATTTTGGTGGAGATGTGCCCGAGTTATCCACAGGCCGGACCAGCGTCGGGGCGCATTGTCAGTGGCAGGCGTTAGCGTCTTTGACGTGAAGCGATCGACTCAAGCAAACCGGGTGGAACCCATGGCAGGTACCGACCGCGAGAAGGCTCTCGAAGCCGCGCTCGCACAGATTGAACGACAATTCGGCAAGGGCGCGGTCATGCGCATGGGCGAGCGGTCCATGGAGCCCATCGAGGTGATCTCGACCGGGTCGACCGCCCTCGACGTGGCCCTCGGAGTGGGCGGACTGCCGCGCGGCCGTGTCGTGGAGATCTACGGACCGGAGTCCTCCGGTAAGACCACCCTGACCCTGCACGCGGTGGCGAACGCACAGAAGGCCGGCGGCCAGGTCGCCTTCGTGGACGCGGAGCACGCCCTAGACCCCGAGTACGCGAAGAAGCTCGGCGTCGACATCGACAACCTGATCCTGTCCCAGCCGGACAACGGCGAGCAGGCCCTGGAGATCGTGGACATGCTGGTCCGCTCCGGAGCGCTCGACCTCATCGTCATCGACTCCGTCGCCGCGCTCGTCCCGCGCGCGGAGATCGAGGGCGAGATGGGTGACTCGCACGTGGGTCTCCAGGCCCGTCTGATGAGCCAGGCCCTGCGAAAGATCACCAGCGCGCTCAACCAGTCCAAGACCACCGCGATCTTCATCAACCAGCTCCGCGAGAAGATCGGCGTGATGTTCGGCTCCCCGGAGACCACGACCGGTGGCCGGGCCCTGAAGTTCTACGCCTCGGTGCGTATCGACATCCGCCGCATCGAGACCCTGAAGGACGGCACCGAGGCGGTCGGCAACCGCACCCGCTGCAAGGTCGTCAAGAACAAGGTCGCGCCGCCCTTCAAGCAGGCCGAGTTCGACATCCTCTACGGCCAGGGCATCAGCCGCGAGGGCGGCCTGATCGACATGGGCGTGGAGCACGGCTTCGTCCGCAAGGCCGGCGCCTGGTACACGTACGAGGGCGACCAGCTCGGCCAGGGCAAGGAGAACGCGCGCAACTTCCTCAAGGACAACCCCGACCTGGCCAACGAGATCGAGAAGAAGATCAAGGAGAAGTTGGGCGTCGGCGTGCGGCCGCAGGAGCCGACCACCGAGCCGGGCGCGGACGCCGCGGCCGCCACCACCCCGGACGACGCGGCCAAGGCGGTTCCGGCTCCGGCTCCGGCGGCGGCCAAGACGGCCAAGACCAAGGCCGCCGCTGCCAAGAGCTGACCCCGTGACACGGCGAACCGACTGGGCTGAGTACGCCTCCCCCGGCATTCCGCGGGAGCCGGAGCCGGGGAGCACGGGCGAAGAGGGCTTTGCCGGGCACGACGAGGGTTGGTCGGACGACGGTCCGTACCTGCCTGAGGGTACGGACGGCGGCGGTCGGCGTGGTCGCGACCGCACGAGGCGTGGCGAGGGCGGTTCACGCGGAGGGCGTGGACGCCGTCGGCGCGGCTTCGAAGAACCGTCCGAAGAGGACGGGGGCGCCTTCTCCTCGTCGAGGGCCGAGAAGGGGGAGTCCCAAGGGGACCCCGGTGAGCGGGCGCGGGCGATCTGTCTGCGCCTGCTCACCGGGACCCCGCGCACGCGGAGACAACTCGCCGACGCGCTGCGCAAGCGGGAGATCCCGGACGATGTCGCGGAGGAGGTGCTGTCACGGTTCGAGGAGGTCGGGCTGATCAACGACAGCGCCTTCGCGGACGCCTGGGTGGAGTCCCGCCACCACGGCCGAGGGCTGGCGCGGCGGGCGCTCGCCCAGGAACTGCGCACCAAGGGAGTCGACTCCACACTGATCGACGCGGCCGTCGCTCAACTCGACTCCGAGCGCGAAGAAGCGACCGCGCGTGAGCTCGTCGACCGAAAGCTGCGCGCAACCCGCGGCCTCGATCGCGACAAACGCCTCCGCCGCCTGGCGGGCATGCTCGCCCGCAAGGGCTACCCGGAGGGAATGGCTCTGCGCGTCGTCCGGCAGGCGCTGGAGGAGGAGGGCGAGGACACGGAGTTCCTCGCCGACGAGGGTTACTGAACCGCGCTGGCGAGAAGCGAGGCGCCGCAGGTGCGAGGGGTGACACGCGAGGGGCGACAGGCGAGACGCCACAGGCGCGAAGGACGACGGGCGACGAGAGAAGCGGCAGAACGCGAACCCGGCTGCACACGCGGTTGCACAACCCACAGCCTCCGCCGGGGAGCGTGAGTGCGGAGGGGCGGAGCAGGCCCTGGGACACGGTAGACGCGCGGGGGCGCCGATCGCGTCCAGGGCCGGCTCCACCCGGTCGATCTACAACGGGCCCCGCCCCGAACCCATGGCCAAGCCACCACCGGACCCACGGCTACGCCACCCACGAACCCACGGCTGCACCAGCACCAGGCCCCACGTACACCAGCACCAGGGGCCCTACCTACACAAGCACCGAGCCTTGTCCGTACCGGCATCAGGCCCTACCTGCACCGCCACCCCGCGCGCCCGCACCACCACCGAGCCTGCCCGCACCACCACCGAGCCTGCCCGCACCACCACCGAGCCCTGCCCGCACCACCACCGAGCCCTGCCTACACCACCACCGGGAGCCCCGCGGACCGCCAGGCCTGGAAGCCGCCCACCAGGTCGGTCGCACGGTGCAGGCCCAGGCGATGAAGGGACTCGGCCGCCAGGCTCGACGCGTAGCCCTCGTTGCAGATCACGACGACCTGCAGGTCATGGCTCGTCGCCTCGGGCAGACGGTGGCTGCCGCGGGGGTCGAGGCGCCATTCCAGTTCGTTGCGCTCCACGACAAGGGCGCCGGGGATCAGGCCGTCCCGCTCCCGCAGGGCCGCGTACCGGATGTCCACCAGGAGTGCCGCCCCGGCCGATGCGGCGCTGTACGCCTCCTGGGGCTCCACCCGCTCGTAGCCCGCTCGTACCCGCTTCAGCAACTCGTCTATGCCGCCCGCCGGTTCGCGATCAGCACTGACCGGTTGCACCGCTCCGTCCGTCCCTCCGTCCGTCCCTCCGTCCGCCACTGTGACCACCCCTCCGTCCACCGCTTCGCCGCCCCCGCCGCTCGCTCCGTCGACTCCGCTCACTGCCAGTCCTCCGGGCGTTCGACCTGTTCCAGGCGCAGTACGTGCCCGGTGCGGCTGTAGCGGCGGATGCGGGGCAGGGGCGGGTAGTAGGCGTGGACGGAGACCGTGTGCCGGTCGGTGGACTCGTTGAGCACCTCGTGGACATGGTGGCGGCCGAAGGAGCGCCCCTGCCCGGCCGGCAGCAGACGCTCCCGGTCCACGCCGTCCGTGAGTTCGAGGGTCTTCCAGCCGTCGGTGGGCAGCCGGGCGGCCAGCGAGTTCTCCCGCAGCTCGCCGCGGGCGGTCAGGAAGGCGCCCACCGAGTCGGCGTGGTCGTGCCAGCCGGTGCCCGTGCCGGGCGGCCAGCCGATCAGCCAGGCCTCACTGCCGCCGGGCCCCTCCAGGCGCACCCAGGTGCGGCCCTGCGGGTCGAGGGGCAGTGAGTCGATCAGCGCGTCGTCGGCGGCCGTGCGCCGTACGAATTCGAGGAGGTCCGCCTGCGTCGGGGGCCTGACCGACCCGTCGGCGGAGGGCGGCCCCCATGACAAAGGTGCCGAGGGCGCCGAGGGGGAGGATGCGGAGGAGGGGGAGACAGACAACGTGCACCGTCCTGAAGAGCGTTCGCGTGAGCGCGCGGCGGCAGATCGGCGGCGCGCGGAGGAAGAGAAGTGCGAGTTCAGCAGGACGGGCGACACACGCAGCCCGCATAGCGGATGAGGTCCACATGGACCCTCCGCCACAGGCGTACACAGGTGTCGGTCACGATCCGGAGTACACCATGCCGGTGGGGGCCGGTCAACTCACCGACACCATGCGGACACAGCGGCGGTGAGCCGACGAGCTTTTCCCGGTGTCGGGGTCAGCGGCTGCCCGCTGTCGCCTCGGTGCGGGCCTCGGCCGGTCCGCCGAGCGTGGCCTCGGCCGCCGCGTACAGATCGGCGGGGCGCACCCCGTTCATGGCGACGACCAGATGGCCGTCGGGCCGGACCAGGAGCACGGTGTGGGCGCCGGCGCCCGGATAGGACTCGGCGACGAGCAACTCGGCGGGGTGCGGCAGCGCCGTCACCGCCGCCGCGAGCCGCGGCATGATCCCGGCGGTCACCCAGTGTTTGCGCTCCCACACACCGGTGCCCGGCGCGACCAGTACGACGAGCAGCGCGCCGCGCCCGAGCCGGTCCCGCAGCCGTACGCGGGAACCGTCCTCCGCGGTGACCCTCACGTCCGCGACGGTTGCGCCGGGCGGTGTGTCGACGGTGGCCCGCGACTCGAGGTCACCGGGGGCGAGCGGCGACTCGGCGTAGCCGCCCGGGGCACCCAGCGGGCCGCGGCCCAGGTGCCCGTCGGTGAGCAGGGTGTCGTGGCCGCGGGCGGCGCCGGGGACGTAGGACCGCAGGGCGCCGCCGCCGCGGAGCAGCGGGAGCATCTGGTCGCCGGTGCGCAGCCGGGCGGCGATCACGGCGCGGCGTTCGGCCTGGTAGCTGTCGAGAAGCGCCTCGTGCGGACCGTGGTGCCAGGCCAGCGCCAGCTTCCAGGCGAGGTTGTCGGCGTCCCGCAGCCCCTCGTCCAGGCCGTGTGTGCCGAGCGCGCCGAGCAGGTGGGCGGCGTCCCCGGCGAGGAAGACCCGGCCGACGCGCCAGCGGCGGGCCAGCCGGTGGTGGACGGTGTGGACACCGGTGTCCAGGAGCTCGTACGGCGGTGTGGTGCCGTCGGTCCAGCCCGCCAGGGTCTCCCGGACACGGGCCACCAGCAGTTCGGGGGTGACCAGGTCCTTGCCGGGTGGCAGCAGCCAGTCCAGCCGCCACACACCCTCGGGGAGCGGGCGCGCGGTGATCTCGCCGCCGGACGGCCCGGAGGTCCGCCACGGGGGCATCCGGTGGAGCAGGGCCCGACCGGGCCAGGGGAGTTCCGCGCGCAGTGCGGCGACGGCGTGACGTTCCACCGCGGTACGGCCGGGGAAACGGACGTCCTGGAGTTTGCGCACGGTGGAGCGCGGGCCGTCGCAGCCGACCAGGAAACTGCCGCGCCACCAGGTGCCCTTGGGGCCGCGGGTGTGAGCGGTGACGCCGGACGTCTCCTGCTCTATGGTGTCGAGCCGGCTGTCCACCGCGATCTTGACGAGCCGCTGGTGGGTGAGGGCGGCGCGCAGAGCGTTGGTCAGGACGTGCTGGGCGATGTGCAGGGGCGGGGACTCGGCCGAAGACGTCCGATCCGTGTCCGCGGGACCGGCCGGGCCCTCGTCGTCCGCGTGGCCGAAAGTGATCTCGCGCATCACCTGCTTGCGCCGCATCGATCGCCATCCGGCCCAACGCGTCCCGAACTCGTCGAGCGGCAGACCGGTCAGGCGTTCCACGAGGGCGGCGGTGTCCTCGCGCAGGACGACGGTGCGCGCCGGTCGCGGTTCGTCCTTGCCCGGTCCTTCGTCCAGGACGACGGACGGTACGTCCTGACGCGCCAGCGCCAGGGCGAGCGTGAGCCCGACGGGCCCCGCCCCGACGATGATCACCGGGTCCACGGCGCGCCGCTCCCCGTTCGCAGTGGTGTCTCGACGGACTGGTGTGAACAGGAGGTTGGAGCAGGGTGCACGATCACAGAACGTATGCAACCCACTGCCGGTGCTTGCGTCAAGTGACGGGGGGCAGTGGCGATCTTGCCACTGCCCCCCGTGTCACTGAAGGCTATTGACCTACCATCAGATCTTGCCGGCGCCGCCCCCGTGCGGGCCGCCCACCTCGGCGGCGTTCAGTTCTTCTACATCCTCGGCGCCCAGTACCGCGCCGGTGCTGCGCTTGCTGCGCCGCAGCCTGCCCTCCAGCCAGCTCGCGAAGCTGGTGAGGATGAAGTTGAGGACGATGTAGATGATCGCCACCACGATGAAGCTCGGGATGACATTGGCGTAGTTGGCCGCGAGCGTGCCGCGCGAGTTCAGCAGCTCGGTGAAGCCGAGCAGCACACCGCCGAGCGCGGTGTCCTTCACGATCACGACCAGCTGGCTGACGATGGCCGGGAGCATCGCCGTGACGGCCTGCGGCAGCAGGACGAAGGTCATCGTCTGGCCCTTGCGCAGGCCGATCGCCTTGGCGGCCTCCGTCTGCCCCTTGGGCAGTGCGAGGATGCCGGCCCGGACGATCTCCGCCAGCACGGAGGCGTTGTAGAGCACGAGCCCCGTGACGACCGCGTAGAGGGGCCGTTCCGCGCTGGAGATGTCCGTGGAACGGGCGTAGAACTCGTTGGCGAACAGCATCAGCAGCAGGACCGGGATGGCCCGGAAGAACTCGACCACCACGCCGGCCGGACCGCGCACCCAGCGGTGGTCGGAGAGCCGGGAGATACCGAGGAAGGCACCCAGCGGCAGCGCGATGATCATGGCGAGCGCAGCGGCCTTCAGGGTGTTGGCGAGGCCGGGGAGCAGATACGTCGTCCAGGCCGCGGACTCCGTGAAGGGCTTCCACAGGGCCCAGTTCAGCTGGCCCTTGTCGTCCAGCGTCTGCCAGACCCACCACAGCAGGAGGGCGAGCAGGACGAAGAAGGTCACCGAGAGGATGACATTGCGCCGCTTGGCCCGGGGGCCGGGGGCGTCGTAGAGAACGGAGGTCACCGCTTCACCGCCAGTCGCTTGCTCAGCCAGCCGAGGAACAGGCCGGTGGGCAGGGTCAGTACCACGAAACCGAAGGCGAAGATCGCGCCGATCAACACCGTCTGAGCCTCGTTCTCGATCATTTCCTTCATCAGCAGAGCGGCCTCCGCCACACCGATCGCGGCCGCCACCGTCGTGTTCTTGGTGAGCGCGATCAGCACGTTGGCCAGCGGGCCGATGACCGAACGGAAGGCCTGCGGCAGCACGATGAGCGAGAGAACCTGAGTGAAGTTCAGTCCGATCGCACGGGCCGCCTCGGCCTGCCCGACGGGCACCGTGTTGATGCCGGAGCGCAGCGCCTCGCAGACGAAGGCGGCGGTGTAGGCGATGAGTCCGAGGACCGCGAGGCGGAAGCCCTGGAGTTCGAAGTTGTCGGGCGCGCCCATCGTCACACCGAAGATGTCGGCGAGGCCGAGCGAGGTGAAGACGATGATGACCGTCAGGGGAATGTTCCGGACGATGTTCACATAAGCGGTGGCGAACCCACGCATCAGGGGCACCGGGCTGACGCGCATGCCCGCCAGCAGAGTGCCCCAGATGAGGGAGCCGACACCCGAGAAGAGAGTGAGCTGCACCGTCACCCAGAAGGCGCCCAGCAGGCTCGGGTCGTCATAGTCTGAAAGAAAGTCGAACACGATCTCCCGCGCTTCCGGGTGTATGGCTACATGGCGGACGCGGTGCGCCGCCGCCGTGATCGCGGCGGACGGCGGCGCACCGGGAATCTCCGCTTTGCGGACGGATCTCCGCGAGATGCGCGGAGATCCGATGACTGGACGAGCCAGGTGTTACTGAACGATCTGCCCGATCTTCGGCGCGGGCTCGTTCTTGTAGTTGGCCGGGCCGAAGTTCTCCTTGACCGCGGTCTCCCAGGCGCCGTCGCTCACCATCTTCTCGACGGCGTCGTTGATCTTGTTCACGGTCGCGGTGTCGCCCTTCTTGACGCCGATGCCGTAGTTCTCGTTGCTCAGCTTGAGGCCGGCGAGCTTGAACTGGCCCTTGTACTGGTCCTGGGAGGCGAAGCCCGCGAGGATCGAGTCGTCGGTGGTCACCGCGTCGACGGCGCCGCTCTGAAGACCGGCGATGCACTCCGAGTAGGTGCCGTACTCCTTGAGCTGGGCGTCCGGAGCGATCTCGTCCTTGACGTTCTGCGCCGAGGTCGAGCCGGTCACCGAGCAGAGCTTCTTGCCGTTGAGGTCGGTGCCCTCGGCGATGTCGGAGTCGGCCTTGACGAGCAGGTCCTGGTGGGCGAGCAGGTAGGGGCCGGCGAAGTCGACCTTCTCCTTGCGCTCGTCGGTGATCGAGTAGGTGGCCGCGATGAACTTCACGTCGCCGCGGGCGAGGGCGTTCTCGCGGTCGGCGCTCTTGGTCTCGACCCACTCGATCTGGTCGGGCTCGTAGCCGAGCTCCTTGGCGACGTACGTGGCCACGTCCACGTCGAAGCCGGAGAAGGAGCCGTCCGGCTCCTTCAGGCCGAGACCGGGCTGGTCGTACTTGATGCCGATCTTGATCTTGTCGCCGCCACCGGAGCCCGAGCCCGAACCGGAGCCGCTGTCGCCGTCGTCGCCGCCGCACGCGGTCGCGGTCAGGGTCAGGACGATGGCGGCGGCCGCCGCGGCGGAGACCTTGCGGAGCTTCATGGTGAACATCCTTTGCGTGGTGAAGGGGACGCGGGCCGTCCAGAGCGGGGTGACGCGGCAGCTCGTCGCGGACGCGACGGGCACGGTCAGTGGTGCAGGATCTTCGACAGGAAGTCCTTGGCGCGGTCGCTGCGCGGATTGCTGAAGAACTGGTCCGGCACAGCCTCTTCGACGATGCGACCGTCTGCCATGAACACCACACGGTTCGCAGCCGATCGGGCGAAGCCCATCTCGTGCGTGACGACGATCATGGTCATGCCGTCGCGGGCGAGCTGCTGCATGACCTCCAGCACCTCGTTGATCATCTCCGGGTCGAGGGCCGAGGTCGGCTCGTCGAAGAGCATGACCTTCGGGTCCATGGCCAGGGCGCGTGCGATCGCCACACGCTGCTGCTGGCCTCCGGAGAGCTGAGCGGGGTACTTGTCCGCCTGAGAGGCGACACCGACCCGGTCGAGCAGCGCGCGGGCCTTCTCCTCGGCCTTCTTCTTGTCCGTCTTACGGACCTTGATCTGGCCGAGCATGACGTTCTCGAGAACGGTCTTGTGCGCGAAGAGATTGAACGACTGGAACACCATGCCGACGTCGGCGCGCAGCCGTGCCAGCTCCTTGCCCTCGGCGGGCAACGGCTTTCCGTCGATGGTGATCGAACCGGAGTCGATCGTCTCCAGGCGGTTGATGGTGCGGCACAAGGTGGACTTTCCGGACCCGGAGGGTCCGATGACCACGACGACCTCACCGCGGGCGATCGTCATGTCGATGTCCTGGAGCACGTGCAACGCGCCGAAGTGCTTGTTGACACTCTTCAGGACCACGAGTTCGCCGGTCGCGGCCATATCTTCCTTGGCCACCGATACTTCGGTCATCGCTGTCAGGCTCCGTCCTCCTCGCGGTTTCGGAGGACAGTAGCTACCCTACGCGACCTGCGTCATTACATCTGAGGCGAATTTGAGTATCACGATCCGGTAGCAGTCGGACACATGTCGTAGCACGGGTGACCTGGCTCGTATCGGCCGGGTAACGGAAGGCGCCCGGGGCAGGAAGCCTCTTGACGCCGTCCGTATGCATCGGCGTGACTGCCTTGGTGCACGCGCACGTGCTCGCGTTTTGTACACGGACCGACCATATTGCCGATGAACTGGAGGAGGCCGGGATGAGACTGCTGCTCGTCGAGGACGACAACCATGTCGCCGCCGCGCTTTCCGCGGTCCTGGCGCGGCACGGTTTCGACGTCACGCACGCGCGCAGCGGCGAGGAGGCCCTCCAGGCACTCGTCCCGGAAGGCCCCGGATTCGGCGTCGTGCTGCTCGACCTCGGTCTGCCCGACCAGGACGGCTACGAGGTGTGCGGCAAGATCCGCAAGCGCACCGCCACCCCCGTGATCATGGTGACCGCGCGCTCGGACGTCCGCTCCCGCATCCACGGCCTCAACCTGGGCGCCGACGACTACGTCGTCAAGCCCTACGACACCGGCGAGCTGCTGGCCCGGATCCACGCCGTCAGCCGGCGCAGCGTCCCCGACGAGTCGACCGGCAGCACCGAGACCGTTCTGCGCCTCGGGCCGGTACGCATCGAGCTGGCCACCCGCCAGGTCAGCGTCGACGGCTCGGTGATCCAGCTGACCCGCAAGGAGTTCGATCTCCTCGCCCTGCTCGCGCAGCGCCCCGGGGTGGTCTTCCGCCGGGAACAGATCATCAGCGAGGTGTGGCGCACCAGCTGGGAGGGGACCGGTCGCACCCTGGAGGTGCACGTCGCCTCGCTGCGCGCCAAGCTGCGGATGCCCGCGCTGATCGAGACCGTACGCGGCGTCGGCTACCGGCTCGTCGCCCCGGCCGGGTAGCGGGGCGCTTTGCACACCCGACTCCTGCCGCTGCTGATCGTCCTGATGGCGGCCGTACTGCTGGCACTGGGCGTCCCCCTCGCCGTGAGCGTGGCCGCGGCCCAGCAGCAGAAGGTGGTCGTCGACCGCATCGACGACACGGCGTTCTTCGCGGCGCTCGCCCAGTTCGTCAACGCTCCGCCCGCTCCCGAGGGCGCCCGGGTGGCGACGCTCAGACGCGAGCTGGAGAGCTACTACGACGTCTACGGCATTCGCGTGGGTGTCTTCTACGCCAACGACACCCCCATGGCTCAGGCACCGGACGACTTCTTCCTCCCCCGGGAGGGGGAGGTGCGCGACGCCTTCGACGAGGCGCTGCTCAGCCGGCGCAGCGACGACCCGCGGCAGGTGTGGCCCTGGCAGCGCAGCCGGCTGGTCGTCGCGTCCCCGGTCATCCGGGACGGCGACGTCGTGGCCGTCGTCGTCACCGACTCGCCGACCGGGCAGATGCGCTCCCGGATCCTGCACGGCTGGCTGGTGATCGCCGCCGGCGAGACGGCCGCCATGCTGCTGGCCGTCGGCGCCGCGCTCCGGCTGACCGGCTGGGTGCTCAGACCCGTCCGCGTCCTGGACGCCACCACGCACGACATCGCCACCGGCCGCCTGAAGTCCCGGGTGGCGGCGGCGGGCGGTCCGCCGGAGCTGCGCAGGCTCGCCCGCTCCTTCAACGAGATGGCGGACAACGTGGAGGCCGTGCTGGAGCAGCAGCGCGCCTTCGTCGCCGACGCCTCGCACCAGCTGCGCAACCCGCTGGCCGCGCTGCTGCTGCGCATCGAGCTGCTCGCGCTCGAACTGCCGGAGGGCAACGAGGAGATCGCCTCGGTCCAGACGGAGGGCAAACGCCTGGCCGAGGTCCTCGACGACCTGCTGGACCTGGCCCTGGCCGAGCACGCCGAGGCCGACCTCCGGCTCACGGACATCGGCGCGCTGACCGCCGAGCGTGTCGCGGCCTGGGCACCGACCGCGCGGGCCAAGGGCGTACGGCTGGTGGGGGACTGCCCGGCGACGACCGCCTGGGCCGACCCGGTGACGCTGTCCAGCGCCCTGGACGCCGTGATCGACAACGCGCTCAAGTTCACACCGGGCGACGAGGTCGTCGAGGTCACCGTCGCCTCCAACGGCGAGACCTCGACGATCGTGGTCGCCGACCGCGGGCCCGGTCTGACCGACGAGGAGCTGACCCGTGTCGGCGACCGGTTCTGGCGCAGCGGCCGCCATCAGAACGTCAAGGGCTCCGGACTCGGTCTGTCCATCACGCGCGCGCTGCTCACGGCGGCCGGCGGATCGATCGCCTTCGACCACCACGCGCCGCACGGGCTGAAGGTGACGGTGACCATGCCGAGGACCGGCCCTACGGCTTGACCGACCGGTAGTACCGCCTGGCGCCGTCGTGCAGCGGGACCGGGTCGGTGTAGATCGCCGTGCGCACGTCGACCAGCTGGGCGGAGTGGACGTCGTCGCCGATGTTGTCGCGGCTGTTGATCACCGTGCGGGTGACCCACTCGGTGAGCTCGGGATCCATGTCCGTACGGGTGATCAGCACGTTGGAGACCGCCATCGTCGGCACGGTGGTGCCGTTGCGGGCGGTGCCGTAGGCCGACTCCGGCATGTTGGTGGCGCGGTAGAAGTGGGTGGCGCCGCCCTGCCGGTGCATCTCGGAGACGAAGTCGGCGTCGATCGGCACCAGCCGGAACTCGAAGGTGTCCGCGAGCTGCTGGAGACCGTCGGTGGGCAGGCCGCCGGACCAGAAGAAGGCGTCGATCTCGCCCCGCTTCAGACGGTTCGGCCCGGTGTCTATGCCGTCGGCCAGCGGCGTGATGTCCTCCTGCGCGTCGATGCCGGCCGTCCTGAGCACCCGGGTGGCGATCAGCCGTACGCCGGAGTGGGGCAGCCCGATGGCCACGCGCTTGCCCCGCAGGTCGGAGACCGAGTCGATGTCGGAGTCGCGCGGGACGACGAGGTGCACGTAGTCGTCGTAGAGGCGCGCGACTCCGCGCAGCCGGTCGGCGCCGGGGCCGTTGTTGAGCTCGTACGTCTCCACCGCGTCCGCCGCGGCGATCGTGAAGTCGACCTCGCCGGTCGCCACGCGCGCGACGTTCTCCTGCGAACCGTCGCTCGTCATCAGCCGCACCTTCAGCTCCGGCATGTCCTTGGACAGCGCGTTGCGCAGCAGGGTTCCGTACTTCTGGTAGACGCCGCGTGGTGTGCCGGTGCTGAAGGTGATCGAGCCGCCCGGCGGGTCCTCGCCCAGCGGCAGCAGCCACCACAGCAGCAGGCCGAAGGCGA
Source organism: Streptomyces cadmiisoli (assembly GCF_003261055.1). Lineage (NCBI taxonomy): Bacteria > Bacillati > Actinomycetota > Actinomycetes > Kitasatosporales > Streptomycetaceae > Streptomyces > Streptomyces cadmiisoli. Next base: position 2,784,955 of record NZ_CP030073.1, on the reverse strand, counting down.
CGAGGCCGGACGCCGCGCCCTGGAGGGCCCGGCGCCTGCCGATACGGGGCAGCACCTTGGACATGCGCGCGATCCTGCCAGTCGTGCACCGTGCTGACCAGGGCCGGAATCACATGGGCCGGTTTCGGGCGGCCGTTACAGTCGGCACATGCACTCCTCGCCCGCCGACCTGGTCCGTGAATTCCATCGTGCGTTCGGTCTCGACGCCCGCACCACCCCGACGCCCGTTGCGCCCGCGCTGGCCGCGCACCGCGGTGAACTGCTGGCGGAGGAGGCCGCGGAGGTCGCGGAAGTCTCGGTCAGCGGGCCGCTCGACCGGCTCGCGCACGAACTCGCGGACGTCGTCTATGTGGCGTACGGCACGGCCCTGGTCCACGGTATCGACCTCGACGAGGTGATCGCCGAGATCCACCGCTCGAACATGACCAAGCTGGGCCCCGGCGGCCAGGTCGCCCGCCGCGCCGACGGCAAGGTGCTCAAGGGCGAGCACTACGAGGCACCGGACGTGACGGCCGTCCTGCGCCGCCAGGGCTGGCAGCCGGACGCCGCCAGCGCCGACGCCGCCGGCACGGCAGGCACGAGGGTCGACGGAACGGCCTGAACGAGGACCGAGGGGACGGCCCGCGGGCGCGAGCGACGGCAGAGGGGACGGTCGACAGGGCGAGCGTTGCGACTGCCGAGGGGGAGGCCGACGGCGCGACCGAAGGGATCGCCGACGGGACGCCCGAAGCGATGGCCGACGGCGCGACCGTCGCCCGGCCGACCGGCCGACCGGCCGACCGGGCGACGGCAACGACCGAAGAAAGCCCCGCCCGACGGGACGCCCGTGACGACTCCCCGGCGTCGCCCGAGCAGACGCCCGCAGTGCCCGTCGGCAGCGCGCGCGTAGGCCCCCCGTTGCGTGCCGGACGTCCCGCCCGGGTCAGTCCGCCACCTGGGCCTCCGCCCTGGTGTCCTTGGACGGCAGCACCGGGCCGGGGGTGTCACCGCCGCGTCCGAAGCGGCGGCTCCAGCGCATGGCCAGCGGTTCGGTGTAGCGCGCGGTCATCGGGCCGAGGATCACCAGGATCAGGACGTACGCCGTGGCCAGCGGGCCGAGCGACGGCTCGATCCCGGCGGTGACGGCGAGTCCCGCGATGACGATCGAGAACTCGCCGCGGGCGACCAGCGCGCCGCCGGTGCGCCAGCGGCCCTTCACGGAGATCCCGGCCCGCCGGGCCGCCCAGTAGCCGGTGGCGATCTTCGTCAGCGCGGTGACGACGGCCAGTCCCAGGGCCGGCAGCAGCACGGGCGGGATGCTCGCCGGGTCGGTGTGCAGTCCGAAGAAGACGAAGAACACCGCCGCGAACAGGTCGCGCAGCGGACTGAGCAGGGTGTGGGCGCCCTCCGCGACCTCCCCGGACAGCGCGATGCCGACCAGGAACGCGCCGACCGCCGCGGAGACCTGGAGCTGCTGGGCGAGGCCCGCGACGAGGATCGTCAGGCCGAGGACGACGAGCAGCAGCTTCTCGGGGTCGTCGCTGGAGACGAACCGCGAGATCACCCGCCCGTAGCGCAGCGCCGCGAACAGGACGATGCCCGCCACGCCCAGTGCGATGGCCAGCGTGACACTGCCGGCGGCCAGGCCGGCCCCCGCGAGCACCGCCGTGATGATCGGCAGGTACACCGCCATGGCCAGGTCCTCCAGCACGAGGACGCTGAGGATCACCGGTGTCTCACGGTTTCCGATCCGGCCCAGTTCGCCGAGCACCTTGGCGATGACCCCGGAGGACGAGATCCAGGTCACGCCCGCCAGTACGACGGCGGCCACCGGACCCCAGCCGAGCAGCAGCGCCATCGCGGCACCCGGCAGGGCGTTCAGCGCGAAGTCGACCAGCCCGGCCGGGTAGTGGGACTTGAGGTTGGTGACGAGGTCGCTCGCCGTGTACTCCAGGCCGAGCATCAGCAGCAGCAGGATCACGCCGATCTCGGCACCGGTGGCGATGAACTCCTCGCTCGCGCCGAGCGGCAGCAGCCCGCCCTCGCCGAAGGCCAGGCCGGCCAGCAGATAGAGCGGGATGGCGGAGAAGCCCAGCCGGGCGGACAGCCGTCCGAGCAGTCCGAGGCCGAGCAGGAGGGAGCCGAACTCGATCAGGAGGATCGCGGAGTGCACGGGGTCACTCCCGCCCGAGTATCGCGGCGGCGGCGTCGACACCCTCGCGGGTGCCGACCACGATCACGGTGTCGCCGCCCGCGAGCCGGAACGCCGGCGTCGGGGACGGGATGGCCTCGGCCCGGCGCAGGACCGCCACGATGGACGCGCCGGTCTCGGTGCGCATCCGGGTGTCGCCGAGGAGGCGCCCGTTCCAGTGCGACGTCGCCCCCACCTCGATCCGCTCGGCCACCAGCCCCAGGTCCGTCGGGGAGAGCAGGCTGTTGCTGTGGTGTGCGGGCTGCAGCGCGTCGATCAGCGCTCCGGCCTCGGCACCGGTGAGCCGCAGCGACTGGGCGCAGGAGTCCGGGTCGTCGGACCGGTAGACGTTCACCGTCCGGGTGCCGTCACGGTGGGCCACGACGGACAGGTGGCGGTGCTCCCGGGTCTCCAGGTCGTACTGGGTCCCGATCCCTGGCAGCGGCGTCGCCCTCAGGCGTGGAGCAGACACGTTTCTTCCCCTTGCTCGTCGTTGCTGTGCTCGTCGAGGACCACCGCCTCGAAACTTTGCGCAATCGCAATGCTGCCATCCGCCCGTACGGTGGCGACATGGGTGTCAGCACGGATGGACGGGGTCGGCGCGGGTCGGAGAGGCTGGTCACGGCAGTGCCGCGGGACAGCGACCGGACGGGAGACAGCAGGGGTGTGTCGTTGTACTGGCGCATCTTCTCCTTGAACGCCGCGGGGCTCGTGGTGGCAGCGGCCCTGCTCCTCGGACCGGTCACCGTGTCGACGCCGGTGCTGCCGGCCGAGGCCCTCGTCGTCGTCGGCGGCCTGGCGGCGCTGCTCGTGGTCAACGCGGTCGTGCTGCGGGTGGGACTGGCCCCGCTGAAGCGGCTCGGCCAGGCCATGGCCATCGTGGACCTGCTGCGGCCGGGCACCCGGGCCGAGGTCGCCGGCCCCTCCGAGACGGCGGCGCTCATCACGACGTACAACACCATGCTCGACCGGCTCGAGACCGAACGCGCCACCAGCGCGGCCCGTGCGCTGCTCGCCCAGGAACGCGAACGCCACCGCATCGCCCGCGAACTGCACGACGAGGTCGGTCAGACGCTGACCGCCGTCCTGCTCCAGCTCAAGCGGGTCGCGGACCGCGTCCCCGGCGAGCTGAGGGACGACGTGACGCAGGCCCAGGACGCCACCCGCGCCGGTCTCGACGAGATCCGCCGCATCGCCCGCCGGCTGCGCCCCGGAGTCCTGGAGGAACTCGGCCTGGCCAGCGCGCTGCGCTCGCTCGCCGGCGAGTTCTCCGGCCACGGGCTGACCGTGCGCTACGACGTTCACGGCGAACTGCCCGCTCTGCCCGCGGAGACCGAACTGGTCGTGTACCGCGTCGCCCAGGAAGGCCTGACCAACACTGCCCGGCACTCCGGCGCGGACCGCGCCGAACTCCGCTTCGCGCCCACCGCGGACGGCGTCGAACTCCTGATACGCGACAACGGCAAGGGCCTGGGCTCCGCACCGGAAGGGACCGGTATATCGGGCATGCGCGAGCGCGCGCTGCTGGTCGGCGCCGCGCTCACCCTGGGACCGGCGCCGGGGCCGGGCACGGACGTACGGTTGCGCATACCGCTCACCACGGGAGGCCGGTGATGGCCGCACCGATCCGCGTCCTGCTCGCCGACGACCACACGCTCGTGCGCCGGGGCGTGCGCCTCATCCTGGACGGCGAACCGGACCTGACGGTGGTCGCCGAGGCGGGCGACGGCGCGGAAGCGGTCGCGCTCGCCCGCGAGACGGAGGTGGACCTGGCCGTCCTGGACATCGCGATGCCCCGTATGACCGGTCTGCAGGCGGCCCGCGAGCTCTCCCGGCGCCTGCCCGGGCTGCGCATCCTGTTCCTGACGATGTACGAGAACGAGCAGTACTTCTTCGAGGCCCTGCGCGCCGGGGCCTGCGGTTACGTCCTGAAGTCCGTCGCCGACCGCGACCTGGTCGAGGCCTGCCGCGCCGCGATGCGCGACGAACCGTTCATCCTCCCCGGCGCCGAGCGCGCCCTCGTCCGCTCCTACCTGGAGCGCCACGACCGCGGCGACCGGCTGCCGGAGCGGGCCGTCACCGACCGCGAGGAGGAGATCCTCAAGCTGGTCGCCGAGGGGCACAGCTCGAAGGAGATCGGGGAATTGCTGTTCATCAGCGCGAAGACGGTCGAACGCCACCGCGCCAACCTCCTGAACAAACTCGGCATGCGCGACCGCCTCGAACTCACCCGCTACGCGATCCGCGCCGGTCTGATCGAACCCTGAGAGGCCGCGCGGGCACCGTCACCGGCGAGGCCGCTCGAACTGCGGCGGCCGGGACAAGGGCTCTCCCGGTACGGCCTACCCTTGTGGCATGACCAGCAGCAGCGACCGGAGCCCGGCAGTGGACGTTCGATCCTCAAAGACCTACGAGATCCGCACCTACGGGTGCCAGATGAACGTCCACGATTCCGAACGACTGGCCGGACTGCTGGAGGACGCCGGCTACGTGCGCGCGCCGCAGGACTCGGACGGCGACGCGGACGTGGTGGTCTTCAACACCTGCGCGGTCCGCGAGAACGCCGACAACCGGCTCTACGGCAACCTCGGCCACCTCGCGCCGAAGAAGGCCGAGCGGCCCGGCATGCAGATCGCGGTCGGCGGCTGCCTCGCGCAGAAGGACCGCGACACCATCGTGAAGCGGGCGCCCTGGGTCGACGTCGTCTTCGGTACGCACAACATCGGCAAGCTGCCGGTCCTGCTGGAACGCGCCCGCGTGCAGGAGGAGGCGCAGGTCGAGATCGCCGAGTCGCTGGAGGCGTTCCCGTCCACGCTGCCGACCCGCCGTGAGAGCGCCTACGCGGCCTGGGTGTCGATCTCGGTCGGCTGCAACAACACCTGCACCTTCTGCATCGTCCCGGCGCTGCGCGGCAAGGAGAAGGACCGCCGCCCCGGCGACGTCCTCGCCGAGGTCGAGGCGCTGGTCGCCGAGGGCGTCTCCGAGATCACGCTGCTCGGCCAGAACGTCAACGCGTACGGCTCCGACATCGGCGACCGCGAGGCGTTCAGCAAGCTGCTGCGCGCCTGCGGGAACATCGACGGCCTGGAGCGGGTCCGCTTCACCTCCCCGCACCCGCGCGACTTCACCGACGACGTCATCGCCGCCATGGCCGAGACGCCGAACGTGATGCCGCAGCTGCACATGCCGCTCCAGTCCGGCTCGGACACCGTCCTGAAGGCGATGCGCCGGTCCTACCGGCAGGAGCGCTACCTGGGGATCATCGAGAAGGTCCGCGCCGCCATCCCGCACGCCGCGATCACCACCGACATCATCGTGGGCTTCCCCGGGGAGACCGAGGAGGACTTCGAGCAGACCCTGCACGTGGTGCGCGAGGCCCGGTTCGCGCAGGCCTTCACGTTCCAGTACTCCAAGCGGCCCGGTACCCCGGCCGCCACCATGGACGGCCAGATCCCCAAGAAGGTCGTCCAGGCCCGCTACGAGCGCCTCGTCGCCCTCCAGGAGGAGATCTCCTGGGACGAGAACAAGAAGCAGGTCGGCCGCACCATGGAGCTGATGGTCGCCGAGGGCGAGGGACGCAAGGACGGCGCCACGCACCGCCTGTCCGGCCGCGCCCCCGACAACCGCCTGGTGCACTTCACCAAGCCGGAGCAGGAGGTCCGCCCCGGCGACGTGGTCACCGTCGAGATCACCTACGCCGCCCCGCACCATCTGCTCGCCGAGGGCGCCGTCCTCGACGTGCGTCGTACGCGCGCGGGCGACGCCTGGGAGAAGCGCAACACCGCCGAGGCGGCCAAGCCGGCCGGAGTGCTCCTCGGACTGCCCAAGATCGGTGTGCCCGCGCCGCTGCCGGTCGCCGCGGGCAGCGGCTGCGGCTGCGACTGACGCGCCTGCGCGAAATCGGGCCGCACACGTGCGTGCGGCCCGCACCACGGCCGGTGGCGGGTGTCATGCCTGCCGCCGGTACCCCGTACCGGGGGCGGCGAGGTGTGTGTGCCGCCGGGCCATCCGAACGAAGTGCCCTACGAGGACGCCCCTGCGCCGTCGCCCGGTGCGCCCACCGGAGCTAACCTGCCGATCATGCTTGTCGCCGCCGCAGTCTGCCCCTGTCCGCCGCTTCTCGTCCCCGAGGTCGCCGCGGGTGCCGCCCCCGAACTGGACGCCGCCCGCGCGGCGTGCACGGACGCCTTGGGCCTGCTCGCCGCCGCCCGGCCCGACCGGCTGGTGATCGTGGGGCCCGACCCGACGGGCGGGGCGCGGACGCATCTGACCTATCCGGAGGGCACCGGCGGCTCGTTCCGCGGGTTCGGCGTGCCCGTCGACGTACGGCTCGGCGGGGAGCGGACCGCCGACGCGGCGCGTGCCCTTCCGCTGTCGCTCGCCGTCGCGGCGTGGCTGCTGGAGCGGACCGGCTGGGCCGACGCCCCCCTCGAGGGCATCGGCGTCGGTGACACCCTGCCGCCCGAGCGGTGCGCCGGCCTCGGCAAGGATCTGGCCGCGCGGGCCGGGCGGGTGGCGCTGCTGGCGGTCGGTGACGCCAGCGCGTGCCGGTCGCTGAAGGCGCCGGGTTATCTCGACGAGCGGGCGGAGCCCTTCGACGCGGAGGCCGCGCGTGCGCTGGGAGCGGCGGACCTGGCGGCCGTCGAGGCGCTGGATCCGGATCTCGCGCGGCAGTTGCAGGCGTCCGGACGGGCGTCCTGGCAGGTGCTCGCGGGCGCCGCCGAGGGCGCCGGGCTCAAGGGCTCACTGCTCTACGAGGCCGCCCCGTACGGGGTCGGGTATCTGGTCGCGGCCTGGTCGTAGAGGCATCTCGCGCGGGAAACGGCGGACGGCCGGGAGCACGGTGCTCCGCGGCCGCCCGTGGTGTGCCGTTCAGGAGGCCGGTGGTGGCGGGCCCGGCGGTGTCGTCGTGCCGTGCCCGTGCTCCGTGCCGTCCCGGTGTGCGATTCGCTCCATGGCGCCCTTGGCCTTGCCGGAGCTCGTCTGGATCTTGTCGCTGTACTTGCCCTTGGTCCGCTCGTCGACGACCTTCGCGGCCTTCTCGATACCGTGGTGGATCTTGCCCTCGTGCTGCTGCGCGAGGTGAGAGAACTTGTCCTTGGCCGGCGTGAGCTTGGCCTTCAAGTTGTCCAAGAGACGCATGGTTCACCTTCCCTCGCGGGCGCTCTACTGACGGGCGCCCTCGTCGGCCTCACTGTCGGCCGTCTTCGCGGCCGACTGCTGCTGGGGGATCTCGACGGTCTCCGGGGTGGTGCTCCGGGCGTTGTCCGCCGCCGCGGCCCGCTCGGCCCCGGTGTCCTGTGCGGTCACCGCGTCGGTCCCACCGGTCCCGGTCGCCCCCTTCGCCTCTCCAGCCTCGTCCACCTCGGACCGTACCGACTCGGTGTCGGCCTGGACCTCGGCGGTCGCCGCCTCCTCCTTGGTCTTCGACCTGCGAAGAAGTCGCGCAAAAACGCCCATATCAACTCCATACGTTACTCGTGCGGGCGAAATCCCGCGTCGCCCGGTGCGTACGGTTGCGCCGCCCGGGCCGCCGCCCCCGTGACACCGGCGGCGGAACCTCGCATCGGGCAACGAATCCCCACACGCCCCGTCACGTAACTCGTTCGAGACCGGGTCCGGAGGTTTGCGAGACTGTTGCGGTGAGCAGCGCATGCCCCACCCCTCGTGTCATCGCCGTCGTCGGACCGACCGCGGCCGGAAAGTCCGATCTGGGCGTCCACCTCGCCCGGGAACTCGGTGGGGAGGTCGTCAACGCCGACTCCATGCAGCTCTACCGTGGGATGGACATCGGCACCGCGAAACTGACACCCGAGGAACGCGGCGAGGTCCCGCATCATCTGCTGGACATCTGGGACGTGACCGTCACGGCCTCGGTCGCCGAGTACCAGCGGCTCGCCCGGGAGCGGATCGACTCCCTCCTCGCCGAGGGCCGCTGGCCGATCCTCGTCGGCGGATCCGGGCTGTACGTGCGCGGCGCCGTCGACAACCTGGAGTTCCCCGGCACCGACCCCCAGGTCCGGGCCGCGCTGGAGGAGGAACTCGCGCTGCGCGGACCCGGCGCGCTGCACGCCAGGCTGGCCGCCGCCGACCCGGAGGCGGGCCGCGCGATCCTGCCCAGCAACGGACGCCGCATCGTCCGGGCCCTGGAGGTGATCGAGATCACCGGCCGTCCTTTCACCGCCAACCTCCCCGGCCACGACTCGGTCTACGACACCGTGCAGATCGGCGTCGACGTGGCGCGCCCCGAGCTGGACGAGCGCATCGCCCGACGGGTCGACCGGATGTGGGAGACCGGACTGGTCGAAGAAGTGCGCGCACTCGAGGCGCAAGGGTTGCGAGACGGGCGTACGGCGTCGCGTGCGCTCGGCTACCAGCAGGTTCTCGCCGCGCTGGCCGGCGAGTGCACGCTCCAGGAGGCCCGGGACGAGACCGTCCGCGCCACCAAACGCTTCGCGCGCCGCCAGGATTCATGGTTCAGACGCGACCCCCGGGTGCATTGGCTGAGTGGGGCCGCGACGGACCTCACGGAACTTCCGCAGCTCGCTCTGGCGTTGGTCGAACGACCGGTTACAGCCTGATCACGTCATGGCATCGGGACGCCCCGGCCGTCATCGGGGCCTCCGGCGCCGTGCCATCATCGAGCTTCGATCGACCAAGTGGAGTCCTAGTTGGGAGGGCGCGTGGCGATGGAGGCCGGCCCTCGCGACACCGCACAAAGCGCCGAGCACGCCACCACCGCGAGTGGCGAACCGGAGCGGGACGACGACCGTCTCAGCCCGGACGGGCCCGACGAGACCCCGGACGGTGTCACGGCCGACGGCCCCGAGCCCGACGAGATCTTCGTGGGCGGGCCCGAGGTCGAGGTCGAGCTGCGCCCCCAGCGCCGGCTGCGCCTGTGGCAGCTCGCGCCCATCGTGGGTCTGGCCGCGGTCGGCTCCCTGATGTTCGCCTTCCCGCTGGCCTTCGACTTCGGGGACAGCGGGGCCGTGATCGCCATGCTGGGGCTGCTGATCTGCTCCTGCGCGGCGGGCTGGGGCATGATGGCCGCCCGCAAGGTGGGCCACACCTGGCCGGGGCTGCCGCAGCGCGGTTCGGGCCGGCGCCCGGACTGGCGGGTCGTGATCGGCTACGCGGTCGTGGTCGCCGCGGTCGTGGCGCTGGCCGTCTGGCGGGTGGCCCGGCTCCGCTGACGCCCGCCGCCACCGTGATCGACCTGATCAACTGATGTCGTACCCAGCCCGTACGATCGAGGAATGAGCACACGGATCGCCTTCCTCAAGGGGCACGGCACCGAGAACGACTTCGTGATCGTCCCGGACCCCGAGAACGCCATCGATCTGCCCCCGGCCGCCGTCGCCGCCCTGTGCGACCGCCGCGCGGGCATCGGTGGTGACGGTCTGCTGCACGTCGTGTGGTCGGCGGCGCACCCCGAGGCCGTGCCGATGGCGGCCGAGGCGGAGTGGTTCATGGACTACCGCAACGGCGACGGATCGATCGCCGAGATGTGCGGCAACGGCGTGCGGGTGTTCGCGCGCTACCTCCAGCGTGCCGGGCATGTGGCCGAGGGCGACGTGGCCGTGGCCACCCGCGGGGGAGTCAAGACCGTGCACATCGCCAAGGACGGTGACATCACCGTCGGCATGGGCCGGGCGCTGCTGCCCGCGGGGGACGTCACGGTGAGCGTCGGCGAGCACAGCTGGCCCGCGCGGAACGTGAACATGGGCAACCCGCACGCCGTCGCGTTCGTCGAGGACCTCGCCCAGGCGGGCGACCTGTACACCCCGCCGCCGTTCAGCCCGCCCGGCGCCTACCCGAACGGGGTGAACGTCGAGTTCGTCGTCGACCGCGGTCCCGGGCACGTCGCGATGCGGGTGCACGAGCGAGGCTCCGGCGAGACCCGCTCCTGCGGCACCGGCGCCTGCGCCGTCGCCGTGGCCACCGCCCGGCGGGACGGCGCCGACCCGGCCGTCACCGGAGTTCCGGCGACGTACACCGTCGACGTCCCCGGCGGACGGCTCGTGATCACCGAGCAGCCCGACGGAGAGATCGAGATGACCGGCCCCGCGGTGATCGTCGCCGAGGGCGAGATCGACGCCGACTGGTGGACGGACGCACGCTGAAAGGGCGGCCCCGGGGCGCGTGTTCGGCATATGAACCGCTCCGGGGCGTACGCCATTCCACCGTAAACGTCACACCCCATCGCTCGATGGGGTGATCCGTTTCACGCTCGGCCGGAGGCGGTCGGTCGCGCGTGGTGGGGTCGGTAGCATCAAGCACCGGCCCGGACGGGGGAGTAGACGCCGACCCCTGAGCCGTGTCCGCCATGGGGCACCCCCGTTCGCCGGTCGACGCAGCCGGAGGTGCCCATGAGTGCGGAGGCCACGAACCCTGCGACCCCGGGTGCGGTGACGGGCGCCACGGCCGGCCCGGTGGTGCCCGCGGCGCCCCGCAGGCGGTCGCTCCCACGGATCGACCTGCGCCGGCTGGGGCGCGCCGCGCTCCTCGGCTCGCCCGCCCGCGACCGGCTGCCCGACGCCATCGGCCATGTCGTCGACGCGCACCGCGCCCACCATCCCGACGCCGACCTCGAACCCCTGCGCCGGGCCTATGTGCTCGCGGAGTCCTCGCACCGCGGGCAGATGCGCAAGAGCGGCGAGCCGTACATCACGCATCCCCTCGCGGTGACCCTGATCCTCGCCGAACTGGGCGCCGAGACGACCACATTGACCGCCTCCCTGCTGCACGACACGGTGGAGGACACCGATGTGACGCTCGATCAGGTCGGGCGGCAGTTCGGCGCGGAGGTGCGCTATCTCGTCGACGGGGTCACGAAGTTGGAGAAGGTCGACTACGGCGCGGCCGCCGAACCCGAGACCTTCCGCAAGATGCTCGTCGCCACCGGCAACGACGTACGCGTGATGTCGATCAAACTCGCCGACCGGCTGCACAACATGCGCACCCTCGGTGTGATGCGCCCCGAGAAACAGGCCCGGATCGCCAAGGTCACCCGGGACGTCCTGATCCCGCTCGCCGAGCGGCTCGGCGTCCAGGCGCTCAAGACCGAACTGGAAGACCTCGTGTTCGCCATCCTCCACCCCGAGGAGTACGAACACACCCGGGAGCTGATCGTCGAGAACGCGGCCCGTCCCGACGACGCCCTGGTCGAGATCGCCGACGAGATGCGCGGTGTGCTGCGCGAGGCCGGCATCCAGGCCGAAGTCCTCATCCGGCCCCGGCACTTCGTGTCCGTGCACCGCGTGTCCCGCAAACGCGGCGTGCTGCGCGGCGCCGACTTCGGCCGCATCCTGGTGCTGGTGAACGAGGACGCCGACTGCTACGGAGTCCTCGGCGAACTGCACACCTGCATGACGCCCATGGTCTCGGAGTTCAAGGACTTCATCGCCGTACCGAAGTTCAACCTGTACCAGTCGCTGCACACCGCGGTCGCGCGTGCGGACGGACAGGTCGCCGAGGTGCTCATCCGCACCCACCAGATGCACAAGGTCGCCGAGGCCGGCGTCGTCGCGCTCGGCAACCCCTACGCCGCCCCCGCGGAGGAGCAGTCCCCGACGGACGGCGAGCGCGTCGACCCCACCCGGCCCGGCTGGCTGTCCCGGCTGCTCGACTGGCAGCGGGCCGCGCCCGACCCCGACACCTTCTGGTCGACGCTGCGCGAGGACCTCGCCCAGGACCGCGAGATCGCCGTCTTCCGGCCCGACGGCGGCAGGCTCGGCCTGCCCGAGGGCGCCACCTGTGTGGACGCCGCGTACGCCCAGTACGGGGAGGACGCGCACGCGTGCATCGGCGCGCGGGTCAACGGCCGGCTCGCGACGCTGAGCACCGTTCTGCGCGACGGCGACACCGTGCAGCTCCTGATGGGCCAGGACCCGGCCTCCGAGCCGTCCAGGGAGTGGCTGGAGCACGCGCACACGCCCGCCGCCCGCATCGCCATCCAGCGCCGGCTCGCGGCCCAACCGGCGCCCGTGGCCGAGGACTCCGCGGCGGCGGCGCCGAAACCGGCCGCCGCCGAAGCGGCCCCCAGAGCGGCCTCGGACAGCCCCCTACCGCGCGTCTCCGCGGACGTCGTCGTCGACGACCGGCCCGGGGCGAGCGTGCGGCTCGCCGGCTGCTGCACGCCCGTACCGCCCGACGAGGTCACCGCGTTCGCCGTGCGCGGGGGAGTGGTGACGGTGCACCGCGTCGGATGCGCCGGGGTGGCCCGGATGAAGGGCGCCGGGCGCGCCGAGGTCGGGGTGCGCTGGGGCGACAGCGCCGAGTGCCGGGTCACGCTCGTCGCCGAATCGTTCGGCCGCCCCCATCTGCTCGCCGACCTCACCGAGGCGATCGCCCTCCAGGACGCCGAGATCGTCGCGGCCACCGTCGAGCCGCCGACCCAGCAGCGCGTCCGCCACACTTACACCCTCCAGTTGGCGGACGCCGCGCATCTGCCCGCCCTCATGCGCGCGATGCGCAACGTGCCCGGGGTCTACGACGTGAGCCGGGCGCAGCACCACGCACCGGCCTGGTGAACCGTCCGAACGGCCGCGCGCCGTGGGCCGGTCCGCGCCCGCGGACGGCGGGGCGGACCTGGTCCGCCGTGCGCCGTGCCGGGTCCGGCGGCGGCGCCCTGTGAGCCATGTGGAAACCCGTTCGGGTGGGCCTGACGCGCGCCGTCCTCCCCGGGTACCCGCGCACTGATAGCCGTGGGTCCCATGCTGATCACCTTCCGTGACGGAGCGCCGCGGCCCGACGCCGGCGACGCGCCCCGTCCACGCACCAGGTCCCGCAAGGTTTCCCGAAGCGTCAAGGCGGCGCTGCTCGCCTCCGCGGTGTCCGTGTGCCTCGTCGCCGCGACCACCCCGCCGACCCCGCTGGGCGTCGGTGACCGCCTCTTCCCGCACCTGGGGAACCCGGGGTACGACGTCACGTCGTACGACCTCTCCTTCACGTACTCCGGCACCAACGACAAGCCCCTCCAGGCGATCACCAGGATCGATGCGCGCGCCACCGTGCCGCTGGAGCGCATCAACCTCGACTTCGCCCGCGGCGCCGTCGCCTCGGTCGAGGTCGACGGTGAGCCGGCCTCGTTCGTCGCGGCCGACGAGGACCTTGTCGTCACCCCGGCGAAGCCGCTGCCCCGGGGACAGCGGACGCAGATCACCGTCCGGCACACGAGCGACCCCGTGCCGGTCAAGGGCCGGGAGGGAGGCTGGCTGCGCACCGCGGACGGGCTCGCCATGGCCAACCAGGCCGACGCCGCGCACCTGGTGTTCCCGTCCAACGATCACCCCTCGGACAAGGCGCAGTTCACCTTCCGCGTCACCGCGCCCAAGGGCTACACGGCCGTGGCCAACGGACTGGCGACCGCCGTGGAGCAGACCGGCGACACCGTCCGCTGGACGTACCGCACCGTCCACCCCATGGCCACCGAACTCGCCCAGGTGTCCATCGGCCGCTCCACGGTGCTGCACCGCACCGGACCGCACGGACTGCCCCTGCGCGACGTCGTGCCCACCCGGGACCGGGCAGCCCTGGAACCGTGGCTGAAGAAGACCCCCGCCCAGATCACCTGGATGGAGAACAAGCTCGGCGCCTACCCGCTGGAGACGTACGGCCTGCTCGTGGCCGACGCCTCCACCGGCTTCGAGCTGGAGACGCAGACCCTCTCCCTCTTCGAGAAGGGCCTGTTCACCGATCCGGCGTTCCCCGAGTGGTACGTCGACGCGATCATGGTCCACGAGCTGGCCCACCAGTGGTTCGGCAACAGCGTCAGCCCGCGCACCTGGTCCGACCTGTGGCTCAACGAGGGCCACGCCACCTGGTACGAGGCGCTGTACGCGCAGGAGAAGTCGAACAAGTCGCTGGAGTCCCGGATGCGGGCGGCCTACGGCTCATCCGACCGCTGGCGCGCGTCCGGCGGCCCGCCCGGAGCGCCCAAGGCACCCGAGGCCGACAGCCGCCTCGGCATCTTCCGGCCGAACGTCTACGACGGCGCCGCCCTGGTCCTCTACGCCCTCCGTCAGGAGATCGGCAGCGAGGCCTTCGAGCGCTTGGAGCGGTCCTGGGTCAGCACCCACAAGGACGACACGGCGACCACCACCCAGTTCGTGACCCTGGCCTCCCGGACCGCCGGCCGCGACCTCACCGGGTTCTTCGCGGACTGGCTGTACGGCGAGAAGACCCCGTCGATGCCGGGACACCCGGACTGGAAGGCCTCGGCGCCCCGGAAGGCGGCCCCGTCGGCCAAGAAATAAGACGGTGACGAGACGGGGCGTGCCGTGCGACCATCTTCAGGTCGGCGGCACCGGCCGGCACCTCCCGCCACGACACGGGTCACGGGAATCTCCCGGGGTACTCATGCGTTGTGAGGAGTGTCGCGTCGGAACAGAAGCGTGCTGCTTCCGCCCCGTCGCCGCACCTGGTTTCCCATCGACGTAAGGACCCAATGACCTCCTCTTCTTCCTTTTCCCAGGACACCAAGCGCCTCGCGCAGGACTATCCCGAAGGACTTCGGGCCGATGCCCTGATGGAAGAGGACGTCGCCTGGAGCCACGAGATCGACGGAGAGCGGGACGGCGATCAGTTCGACCGCTCCGAGCGCGCGGCCCTGCGCCGTGTGGCGGGCCTGTCCACCGAGCTCCAGGACGTCACCGAGGTCGAGTACCGCCAGCTCCGTCTGGAGCGGGTCGTCCTCGTCGGTGTGTGGACGTCGGGGACCGTGCAGGACGCGGAGAACTCCCTCGCGGAGCTCGCGGCCCTCGCGGAGACGGCGGGCGCGCTCGTGCTGGACGGCGTGACCCAGCGCCGCGACAAGCCCGACGCGGCCACCTACATCGGTTCCGGCAAGGCCGAGGAACTGCGCGACATCGTCCTCGAATCGGGCGCGGACACCGTCATCTGCGACGGTGAGCTGAGCCCGGGCCAGCTGATCCACCTCGAGGACGTCGTCAAGGTCAAGGTCATCGACCGTACGGCCCTGATCCTGGACATCTTCGCCCAGCACGCCAAGTCCCGGGAGGGCAAGGCCCAGGTCGCGCTCGCCCAGATGCAGTACATGCTGCCGAGGCTGCGCGGCTGGGGTCAGTCGCTGTCCCGGCAGATGGGCGGCGGTAAGGGCGGCGGTCTTGCCACCCGTGGTCCCGGTGAGACCAAGATCGAGACGGACCGGCGCCGGATCCGCGAGAAGATGGCGAAGATGCGCCGGGAGATCGCGGAGATGAAGACCGGCCGCGAGATCAAGCGCCAGGAGCGCAAGCGCCACAAGGTGCCCTCGGTGGCCATCGCGGGCTACACCAACGCCGGCAAGTCCTCCCTGCTCAACCGGCTCACCGGCGCGGGCGTCCTGGTCGAGAACGCCCTGTTCGCGACCCTGGACCCGACGGTCCGCCGGGCCGAGACGCCGAGCGGCCGGCTGTACACGCTGGCCGACACGGTCGGCTTCGTCCGGCACCTGCCGCACCACCTGGTGGAGGCGTTCCGCTCCACGATGGAGGAGGTCGGCGAGGCCGACCTGATCCTGCACGTGGTGGACGGCTCGCATCCGGTCCCGGAGGAGCAGCTGGCCGCCGTGCGCGAGGTCATCAGGGACGTCGGCGCCACCGATGTGCCCGAGATCGTGGTGATCAACAAGGCGGACGCGGCCGATCCGCTGGTGCTCCAGCGGCTGATGCGGATCGAGAAGCGTTCCATCGCGGTCTCGGCCCGGACCGGCAAGGGCATGGCCGAGCTGCTCGCGCTGATCGACGACGAGCTGCCGCGCCCGTCCGTCGAGATCGAGGCGCTGGTGCCATACACGCACGGCAAGCTGGTCGCCCGGGCCCATGGCGAGGGCGAGGTGATCTCCGAGGAGCACACCCCGGAGGGCACCCTGCTCAAGGTGCGGGTGCACGAGGAGCTGGCGGCGGAGCTCACGCCGTACGTTCCGACTCCGGCCGCCTGACCGGACGTAGCCGCGCCGCGCGGATGTGAAGAGGCCCGCCCCTGGTGTCAGGGGCGGGCCTTCGTCATCGGGCGGTCACCGGTCGCCGTAGGTCTTGCTCATGTTCTCGTACAGTGTCCGCGCGTCCCGGCCCAGTTGCGGACCGGCCAGCCAGGTGTTGTCGACCGGGCCGATCGACGTGTTGGAGACCAGCTTGGTCTCGCCGTCCACCACCCGGAACCAGCCACCGCCGGACGAACCGCCCGTCATGGTGCAGCCGATGCGGTACATGGTCGGCAGGGACGGGCTCAGTGAGAGCCGCCCCGGCTGGTCCACGCACTTGAACATCTTCAGACCGTTGTACGGGGCCGCCGCCGGGTACCCCCAGGCACCCATCTTCCCGGCCTCGGCCGCGGCCGGGGCGGAGAAGTCCACGTCGAGGGCGGCCCCGACCGTCTCCTCCAGGGACTTCGCGCCCTGCTCCGGACGCACGTGCAGGACGGCGTAGTCGTGGGCCGCGCCCGAGCCGCCCGTCTCCGAACCGCCCTCGATCCAGCCGTTCGAGGTGGAGGCCCAGTCCGCCCACCAGTTGCCGTAGGGAGCGATCTCGGCCGGGGCCGCGCCGCCGAGTTCGGCCTCGGACTTGCCGAGGTCGTTGTAGGCCGGCACGAACACGATGTTGCGGTACCAGCCGCCGCCCGCACCGGCGTGCACGCAGTGGCCCGCCGTCCACACCAGGTTGGACCTGCCCGGGTTGTTCACGTCCTTGATGACGGTGCCGGAGCAGACCATGTGGCCCTCGGGCGAGTCGAAGAAGATCTTGCCGACGGGCGCGGCGTTGTCGTGGTACGGCGTCCGCTCGGCCGCGGCCTCGACGGGCGCGGGCTCCGGGTCGCTGACCCCGGCGTCGGCCGACGCGTCCTTGGTGGAGATCGTCTTGTCGGCCGCCTCGGCGGACTGCATCCGCTCCGGCTTCCACAGGCCCTCGATCACCGGGTTGACGAAGTCCTTGGCCGCACTGAGCCACTTGTCCTTGTCCCAGTCCTGCCAGCCGCCCTTCTTCCACTCGTCGACGTCGATCCCGTGGTCCTTGAGGCGGTCCGCGAGGTCGGAGGGGATGGCGAGCCCGGCGTCGGCGCCGTCCCCCGAGCGGGAGGCGGTGGCGCCGGGCTTGTCCGCCGCCCGGTCCTCGCCGGAGCCGCCGCAGGCGGTCGCGGTGAGCGCCAGCGCGGCGGCGAGCCCCGCCGCGGCGACGAGCCTGTCGCGCCGGCCGCGTCGTGGCGCGGCGGACGTACGTGTGGAACGCATGGTGAGTTGACCCCCGTTGAAGCCGTTCATGGCATGTGCTTGTCATGTCGACGGGGGATCCGTGCGGATCCGCCTCGTCTGCCGGACCCCACTATGCCCGTGGGGCCGAGGGCGAACGGCGGTGGGACGGTGAAGGTTTCCCGTACGGCGTCCCACCGCAGCGTCCGCTAAGCGCCCGTCACCGGGACGGTCACGGCGCGAACTTCCCGCTGACCGCGTCGAACACGCTCTTGGCCTCCTCGCCCAGCCGCGGTCCGGCGAGCCAGCCGGCGGTCACCGGGCCGATCGAGGTGTTGGACACCAGGGCGGGCTTGCCGTCCGATCCCGCCGCGACCCAGCCGCCGCCGGACGAACCGCCGGTCATCGTGCAGCCGATGCGGTACATCGTCGGGTCGGCCGCGGCGATCGAGAGCCGTCCCGGCTTGTCCTGGCACCGGTACATCCGCTGGCCGTCGAACGGGGCCGCGGCCGGGTAGCCCGTGGCCGTCAGACTGTCCACCTCGGGCACGGCCGGGGCCGCGAAGTCCACCGGGAGGGCCGAACCGACCGTCTCCTCCAGGGACTTGCCGCCGCTGCCCTCCTCGGGGGTGACGTGCAGGACCGCGAAGTCGTACGCGGCTCCGTCACCGCCCGTCGCACCGCCCTGCTCGATCCACTGGTCCGAGGTCTGCACCCAGTCGCCCCACCAGATGCCGTAGGGGGCGACCTCCTCCGGGGAGACACCCTGCAACTCGGCGGCCGACTTGCCCGCGTCGTTGTACGACGGCACGAACGCGATGTTGCGGTACCAGCCGCCGCTCTTGCCGGCGTGCACGCAGTGGCCCGCCGTCCACACCATGTTCGACTTGCCGGGGTTGGCCGGGTCCTTCACGACCGTCGCCGAGCAGACCATCGTGCCCTCGGGAGAGTCGAAGAACACCTTGCCGGCCTCGGGGACGTTGGCGTGGTACGACGCCGGCACGGGCGCCGCCTCGACGGGCTCCGGCGTCGGGTCGGTCACGCCCTGGTCGCCGGAGAGGTCACCCTCGTCGACGCTCTGGTCCGGCTGCTCGGCCTCCCGCATCCGGTCCGGGTCCCACAGGTCCTCGATGATCGGGTTGACGAAGTCCTCGGCCTCGCGCAGCCAGTCGTCCTTGTCCCAGTTCTTCCAGTCGCCGTCGCGCCACTTGTCGAGGTCGATCCCGTGCTCTTTGAGCTGGTCCTTGATGTCGTCCGGGATCGTGATCTTGCCATCGCCGTCCACCGCCGAGGCTGACGGCGCACCGTCCGCCACCGACGCGCCCGAGTCGCAGGCGGTGGCCGTGAGCACGAGCGCCGATGCCAGGGCGACGGCGGCCAGTACGGGGGAGGTTCTCCGCGTGCTCCCCTCCCGGCGAGCGGTGAACGACGGCCGTATGGATCGCATGGTGTTACTCCCCCTGGTGGTGAAAGGAATCGACACTGCGGCCGCGATCCGGAGCCGAACTCGCGTGGAGCCCGGCCGGTCCGACGACCGCCTGGGAATGGCACCTCACACTATGCGTTCGCTGTGGGGGACTTCCCACGGAACGGCAACGGTTTCGCTACGAGCTGTCCGACCAGGCAAACCTTTCGGGGCCAAATGAGTTGACGTGCTCCGCCCCCTTGCCGTCGCGGCCCCGGGGTCACGCGCTCCGATGCCCTTCCTGCGGCAGCCCCGGGGGCCGTTCCGTCGGATCGGCCCAACTCCCCGTCGCCGCACAGCCGTTGACAAAGATGACACCCAGTAGAAACCTGTCACCTCAGTGCCGCAAAAGATTGACGAAATCGCTCAAGATTTGGATTTCTAGCCGTTCGGCCTTACCAGGGCATCGCCCACGCCTGGTAGGCGCGTCATCGTCCACCACGGCGCACCGGTCCCGCGCACCCCGCACGTCCCGTCACCCGAGACGCCTCGCGCGCCGCCGGGGACGGGCGCGGGAAGCGGTGCCGGGCGCCCAGGGAAGGGAACGAGAGGCCTCATGAGAGGGAGACATCACGGTCGGCGACTGTTCGCCGGCCTGGTGACGGCAGGGCTGCTGGCGGTCGGGCTGCTGCCCGTGGCGGCCCACGCCGCGGAAGGACCGAACCTGGCGCTCGGCAGACCCGCCACCGCGGGCGGGGCGCACGCCGCGTACCCGGCCGGCAACGTCACCGACGGCAGCCAGGCTTCGTACTGGGAAGGCCCCGCGGGAGCGTTCCCGCAGTGGGTGCAGATCGACCTCGGCAGCACGGTCGACGTCGACGAGGTGGTGCTGAAGCTTCCCGCGTCGTGGGAGACTCGCACCCAGACCCTCAGCGTCCAGGGCAGCACCGACGGGCAGGGCTTCACCACCCTGTCCGCGAACGCGGGACGCGTCTTCAACCCGTCGTCCGGCAACAGCGTGACGCTCGACGTCGACGCCGAGGCGCGCTACGTGCGTGTGCAGGTGGCCGCCAACACCGGCTGGAACGCCGCCCAGCTGTCCGAGCTGGAGGTCTACGGAACCGGCGGCGGCGAGGATCCCGGCGATCCGCCGCCCACCGGCACCAACCTGGCCCTGCGCAAGCCGATCGAGGCGTCGTCGACCACCCAGAACTACGTCGCGTCCAACGCCAACGACGGCAGTACCACCAGCTACTGGGAGGCGAGCGGCCAGTCGTCGACGCTGACCGTGCGGCTGGGCGCCGACGCCGACCTGACCGGAGTCGTCCTCAAGCTGAACCCCGACCCCGTCTGGAGCACCCGGACGCAGAACATCCAGGTCCTGGGGCGGCAGGCGGGCGCGTCGTCCTTCACCTCGCTGAAGGACCGGGCCGACTACACCTTCAACCCGGCGACCGGCCGGAACACGGTGACCATCCCGGTCACCGGCCGCTACGCGGACGTACGCCTCCAGTTCTTCGGCAACTCCGGCGCCGGCGGGGGACAGATCGCGGAGTTCGAGGTCGTCGGCACCGCGGCGCCCGCTCCCGACCTGACCGTGACGGATCTGACGTGGTCGCCCGCGTCGCCGTCCGAGACGGACGACGTCACCGTCGAGGCGACCGTCCGCAACGCGGGCAGCGCCGCCTCGCCGGCGACCACGGTGAACGTCAGCCTCGAGGGCGCGGCCGCCGGCAGCGCCGCCGTCGGTGCCCTCGCCGCGGGCGCCTCGGTGAAGGTGCCGGTCGCGGTCGGCAAGCGGCCCATGGGCAGCTACTCCGTCTCCGCCGTCGTCGACCCGACGGACACCGTCGCCGAACTCGACAACACCAACAACAGCCGCAACGCGGCCTCACGGCTGGTCGTGGGCCAGGCGCCCGGACCGGACCTGGAGGTCACCGGCATCACCTCCAACCCGGCCAGCCCGGCCGTCGGCGCCACGGTCACCTTCACCGTCGCCGTGCACAACCGCGGCACGAGCGCCGTACCCGCCGGGTCCGTCACCCGGCTCACCGTCGGCGGCACGACCCTGAACGGCACCACCGGCGCCGTCCCCGCCGGCGGCTCGGCCACGGTGGCCGTCAACGGCAGCTGGACCGCCACCAGCGGTGGAGCCACCCTCACCGGCACGGCCGACGCCACCGACGTCGTCGACGAGACCAACGAGGACAACAACACCTTCGCCCGTTCCCTGGTCGTCGGACGCGGCGCCGCCGTGCCGTACGTCGAGCACGAGGCGGAGGAGGGCCGCCACAACGGCACCCTGCTGAGGACGGACGCCGAGCGCACCTTCGGACACACCAACTTCGCCACCGAGTCCTCCGGCCGCCAGGCGGTGCGCCTCGACTCCACGGGCCAGTACGTGGAGTTCACCTCCACCGCGCCCTCGAACTCGATCGTCGTGCGGAACTCGATCCCGGACGCGGCGGGCGGCGGCGGCCGCGAGGCGACCCTGAGCCTCTACGCGGACGGCACCTTCGTCCGCAAACTGAACCTGTCGTCCAAGCACAGCTGGCTCTACGGCACGACCGACGACCCGGAGGGCCTGACCAACCGTCCCGGCGGCGACGCGCGGCGGCTGTTCGACGAGTCCCACGCCCTGCTGACCGAGACCTACCCCCAGGGCACGAAGTTCCGTCTGCAGCGCGACGCCGGTGACGACGCCGCCTTCTACATCATCGACCTCGTAGACCTGGAGCAGGTCGCGCCTCCGGCGGCCAAGCCCGACCAGTGCGTCTCCATCACCACCTACGGAGCCGTGCCCAACGACGGCATCGACGACGCGGACGCGATCCAGCGCGCCGTCACCGCCGACCAGCGGGGCGAGATCCCCTGCGTGTGGATCCCGGCCGGCCAGTGGCGCCAGGAGAAGAAGATCCTCACCGACGACCCGCTCGACCGGGGCCAGTACAACCAGGTGGGCATCCGGGACGTGACCATCCGCGGCGCCGGCATGTGGCACGCCCAGCTCTACTCGCTCGTCCCGCCGCACCAGGCCGGCGGCATCAACCACCCGCACGAGGGCAACTTCGGCTTCGACATCGACGACAACACCAAGATCTCCGACATCGCGATCTTCGGCTCCGGGACCATCCGCGGCGGTGACGGCAACGCGGAGGGCGGTGTCGCGCTGAACGGCCGCTTCGGCAAGGACACCAAGATCACCAACGTGTGGATCGAGCACGCCAACGTCGGTGCCTGGGTCGGCCGCGACTACTCCAACATCCCCGACCTGTGGGGCCCCGGGGACCGGGTCGAGTTCAACGGCGTCCGGATCCGCAACACCTACGCCGACGGCGTCAACTTCGCCAACGGCACCCGCAACTCGACCGTGTTCAACTCCTCCTTCCGCAACACGGGCGACGACGCGCTCGCCGTCTGGGCCAGCCGGTACGTGAAGGACACCTCGGTCGACATCGGCCACGACAACCACTTCCGCAACAACACCATCCAACTGCCCTGGCGGGCCAACGGCATCGCGGTCTACGGCGGCTACGGCAACACGATCGAGAACAACCTGATCTCCGACACCATGAACTACCCGGGGATCATGCTGGCCACCGACCATGATCCGCTGCCCTTCTCGGGCCAGACCCTGATCGCGAACAACGGCCTGTACCGCACGGGCGGAGCGTTCTGGGGAGAGGCGCAGGAGTTCGGCGCGATCACCTTGTTCGCGCAGGGCCAGGACATCCCCGGTGTCACGATCCGCGACACGGACATCCACGACTCGACCTACGACGGCATCCAGTTCAAGACGGGCGGCGGCGCGATGCCGGGCGTCCAGATCAGGAACGTGACCATCGACAAGTCGAACAACGGGTCCGGGATCCTCGCCATGAGCGGGGCTCGCGGCAGCGCGACCCTGACCGGCGTGACCGTGACGAACTCGGCGCAGGGCGACGTCTTGATCGAACCGGGCTCGCAGTTCGTGATCAACGGGTCCGTGAACGGGGCGTCGGTGCAGCGCGCGCCACGGCAGACGCCTCGCGACTGACCCGGTCCCAGCGGGCCGCGGCCGGCCGGTGACCCCGGCAGGCTCGGGACGGCAAGCGTAGCGCAAGCGCCTTGCGGCGCTTGCGCTACGCTTGCGTCCATGACACGACGACTTGCTCAAGTGGCGAAGAAGGTTGGGGTCAGCGAGGCCACGGTCAGCCGGGTGCTCAACGGCAAGCCGGGTGTGTCGGAGGCGACCCGGCAGTCGGTGCTGACGGCGCTGGACGTGCTGGGGTACGAGCGTCCCACGCAGCTGCGCGGGGAGCGGGCGCGGCTGGTGGGCCTCGTCCTGCCGGAACTCCAGAATCCGATCTTTCCGGCGTTCGCCGAGGTGATCGGCAGCGCGTTGGCGCAGCAGGGGCTGACCCCGGTGCTGTGCACACAGACCAAGGGCGGCGTCTCCGAGGCGGACTACGTGGAACTGCTGCTCCAGCAGCAGGTGTCCGGAGTGGTCTTCGCCGGCGGCCTGTTCGCGCAGGCCGACGCCCCGCACGAGCACTACCGGCAGCTCGCCGAGCGCCGTATCCCGGTGGTGCTGATGAACGCGGCGATCGACGGACTCGACTTTCCCTGTGTGGCCTGCGACGACGCCGTTGCGGTCGAGCAGTCGTGGCGGCATCTGGTGTCGCTGGGGCACGAGAGGATCGGGCTCGTCCTCGGTCCCTCCGACCACATTCCCTCGCGGCGCCGGCTGCGCGCGGCCGTGGACGCCGCCGGCGGCGCGCTCGCGGACGAGTTCGTGGAGCGGTCGATCTTCTCCCTCGAAGGCGGCCAGGCGGCGGCGTCGAAGCTGCTGGACCGGGGCGTGACCGGGATCGTCTGCGCGAGCGACCCCCTGGCGCTGGGCGCGGTGCGGGCGGTGCGCCGACGGGGTCTGCGGGTGCCGCAGGACGTCTCCGTCGTGGGGTACGACGACTCCGCCTTCATGACCTGCACCGAGCCGCCGCTGACGACCGTACGGCAGCCGATCGAGGCGATGGGGCGCGCGGCCGTCGAGCTGCTCTGCGCCCAGATCCAGGGCAACGACGTACCGCACAGCGAGCTGCTGTTCGAACCGGAGCTGGTCGTTCGGGGATCCACCGCTCAGGCGGCCCTTCCGCAGACGGCCTGAGCGGGGCGTCCCCCTCCGGGCGGAGCGACCGGGCACGGTACGGCACGGAATGGCGCGGCACGGAATGGCGCGGCACGGAATGGCGCGGCACGGAATGGCGCGGCACGGAATGGCGCGGCACGGAATGGCGCGGCACTGCGCGGCGCGACATTGCGCGGTACGGCATTGCGCGACACGGTGCGGCGCAGGTCGGTCGGTACGGTGCGGCGCGGGTCGGCCCGCGCGGCGCGTCATGGTGAGTCACCGCAGGCCACGCACGGCCCCACGCGCGCCGGCACGGCACCGCACGCCACAGCCCTGCGCGCGATGGGATGGCGCACCCGGTACCCGCCACGGCCCCACGCGCAACGGCGCCGCGCACCAAGCCATGACACCGCACGGCAAGTCACCGCATGACGTGACCTGATCGTGCACCCTCCCGGCGTTCGCCGCGGAAGCTCTCCCTTCGTTTCCGTCGTATCCCTGACGTGGATCCTGCATGCCGTCCGCGAATCTCTGTCAAGCAATTGCGAAATCAGCGCGAGATATTGCGTTCACTTGTTCACGGTGGTTGAGTGAGCGGCGCCCCACAACGCATCGGCGGTGGGGCGCCTTCCACGTTCATGCCCGAAGGGGTCCACCCATGAGAAGTGCTCGGTTCCGCCGTGTCCGCCGTGTCGGCGCCCTGACCGTCGTCTCCGCTCTCTCGCTCACCGCACTGGTGGCCTGCGGCACCAGCAGCAGCGACGACGACGACTCCGGATCCAACAACAGCGGGTCGTCGAACCCCGCTGCACCGCTGGACCCGAAGACCAAGGTCACGATCACCATCGACTGCATGCCCCCCACGGCGAAGGCGGCCGAGCTGAAGGAGTGGAAGCAGGACGTCGCGGAGTTCAACAAGAAGTACCCGAACGTCACCATCGAGGGCCGCTCCACACCTGGTCAGTGTCTGGAACCCGCGCGGTTCACGGCCATGTTGAAGGCCAAGTCCCAGCCCGACGTGTTCTACACGTACTTCACCGACCTGCCCCAGGTGCTGGACAACGCCGGCGCCGAGGACATCAGCGCGTACGTCAACGACAAGACGGTGCCGAGGCTGAAGGACATCGACCCGAACGTCCTCGCCTCGCTCAAGCAGGACGGCAAGCTGTACGGCCTGCCCACCAGCAACTACACGATGGGCCTGCTGATCAACCGCAAGCTGTTCGAGCAGGCGGGACTCGACTCCGACGCGCCGCCGAGCACGTGGGAGGACGTCCGCGCCGCGGCCAAGAAGATCGCCGGCCTCGGCAACGGCATCGCCGGCTTCGGCGAGTACAGCGCAGGCAACACCGGCGGATGGCACTTCACCGCGCAGATGTACAGCCTCGGAGGCGACGTCGTCGACGAGAGCGGCCAGAAGGCGGCGTTCAACAACGAGTTGGGCAAGCAGGTCGCCGAGAACCTGTACGCGATGCGGTGGGACGACAACAGCATGGGCAAGACCCAGCTGCTGAAGTGGGGCGACCTGCAGAAGCAGATCGCCACCGACAAGCTCGGCATGTTCCTTGCCGCGCCCGACGACATCGCGTACATGGTCCAGCAACTCGGCGCCAAGTACCAGAACTTCGGCATGGGGCCGATCCCGGGCGAGCAGAGCACCCTCGCCGGCGGCAACAACTACATGATCAAGAAGGGGATTTCCCCGGACAAGATCAAGGCGGCCGTCGCCTGGCTCAACTTCAAGAACCTCACCGTCGGCAAGGGCCAGTTCGACTGGGCGCGCACCAAGGCCGACGGCCTGCCGGTCGGCATCCCGCAGCCCAACTTCTGGCTGAACGAGTCCAAGACGGCGGACGACGCCGCCCGGACCGAGCACGCCACGATGCCGGTCGAGAACTTCAAGGCCTTCATGGACAACCCCGTCCCCGGCAAGGCCGAGCCGCCGAAGGCCCAGGAGGTCTACAAGATCCTGGACAACGTGATGTCCGGCATCCTCACCAACAAGGACGCCGACATCGACAAGTTGCTCTCCACCGCCGAACAGCAGGTCAACCAGGTTCTCGCCACGCAGTGACGGACGCCGCGCCGGGGACGGGCTCCAGCCCCGTCCCCGGCGTTCGGCCCGTCACCCGGCACGGACCACGAACCCCGCTCCGCCGGGAGCGGGGAGGCAACCGGTAGACCTGCACCGAGGAGCAATGATGTCGGCCCCGAGCCTGACCCCGAGCAAGGCGGAGAGCAGCCGCCGCACTCCGCCGCGCGCCGCGGGCGACGCATCGCCCGGCAGCCCCTTCGCCAAGAGCCTGCGCCGCAACCTCACCGCCCACGGCTTCCTCGTCGGCGCGGTGCTGTGCTTCGCCTTCTTCTCCTGGTACCCGATGGTCAGGGAGTTCCTGTTGGCCTTCCAGAAGACCGAGGGCGGCGAGGTCTCGTGGGTGGGCCTGGACAACCTGAGAACCGTCTTCAACGACCCGGCGTTCTGGCAGGCGTGGCGCAACACCCTGCTGTTCACGGTCCTCGCCCTGGTCCTCGGCTTCGCCGTGCCGTTCGCCGTCGCCGTGGTGATCAACGAGTTCCGGCACGGCAAGGGCTACCTCAGACTGCTCGTGTACCTGCCGGTGATGCTCCCGCCGGTCGCCGCCGTCCTGCTGTTCAAGTACCTCTACGACCCGGGCTACGGACTCCTCAACGAACTCTTCGGCTTCTTCGGACTCCCAGAGCAGCAGTGGCTCCAGGACGCCGACATCTCGATGCTCTCCGTCGTCATCGCCTCGACCTGGATGAACATGGGAGGCGCCGCCCTGATCTACCTGGCCGCCCTCCAGGGCATCCCGGGTGAGCTCTACGAGGCGGCCGAGCTGGACGGAGCGGGCCTGTTCCGCAAGATCTGGCATGTGACGATCCCGCAGACGCGGCTCATCCTCTCGCTGATGCTGCTGATGCAGATCATCGCCACCATGCAGGTCTTCGTCGAACCGTTCCTGCTGACGGGCGGCGCCGGACCCGAAGGCTCCACCACGACCGTCGTGTACCTGATCTACCAATACGCCTTCAACTTCAACAACTACGGTGCCGCGGCGGCCCTCGGCCTGCTCCTGCTCGTGATCCTCGCCGGATTCTCGGCGGTGTACGTCAAACTCAGCCGCGCCGAGAACGAGTAGGACCGGGAGACCAGCATGTCCACACGCACGCTCATATCGCCGGCCCAGCTCGCCAGGCCCCGCGGCAAGGCCGTCTACTGGGTGACGTTCGCCGTCGTCGTCGGCGGATTCACCCTCGTCTTCCTCGGCCCGCTCTACTGGATGATCTCCAGCGGCTTCAAGGACGCCCAGGAGGTCATCCAGACCCCGCCGACCCTGGTCCCCGGATCGTTCGAACCGGCCAACTACACCAGGGCCTGGGACGTCATGGACCTGTCCGGACTCCTCTTCAACACCCTGTACTACGCCTTCGGAGCCCTGGCCTTCCAACTCGTCCTCGACGTGGCGGCCGCCTACTCCCTCTCCAGGCTCCGCCCGGTCCTCGGCAAGGCCATCCTCGGCATGATGCTGGCGACCTTGATGATCCCCGCGACCGTGCTCGTCGTGCCGCAGTACCTGACCGTGCTCGACGTGCCGATCTTCGAACGCAACCTGCTGAACACACCCTGGGCGATCTGGCTCCCGTCGGTCACGAACGCCTTCAACATCTTCCTGCTGAAGCGCTTCTTCGACTCGATTCCCAAGGAACTCCTGGACGCCGCGGCGATGGACGGCGCGAGCCCGCTGCGCACGCTGTGGTCGATCGTGCTGCCGATCTCCCGGCCGATCCTCGGCGTGGTGTCGATCTTCGCGATCGTCGGCGTCTGGAAGGACTTCCTCTGGCCGATGCTCACCCTGCCCGACCCGGCCAAGCAGACCCTCAACGTCGGCATCTACTCGCTCTCCAACGGAGTGCCCGTCAACGTGCTGATCGCCGCCCTCACCATCGCGTCGCTGCCGA
Organism: Streptomyces cadmiisoli; assembly: GCF_003261055.1. NCBI lineage: Bacteria > Bacillati > Actinomycetota > Actinomycetes > Kitasatosporales > Streptomycetaceae > Streptomyces > Streptomyces cadmiisoli. The sequence continues at coordinate 2,757,102 of NZ_CP030073.1, read as the reverse complement.
CGCTGCTGATCTTCCTGATCTTCCAGCGCAACATCATGAGCGGCCTTACCGCGGGCGGACTCAAGGGCTGAGCGCCCCGGGTCCCGCCTCCTCCCGCTCCGCTCCATCCCCAGCCTTCGCCGTCGGCACGTCCGACGCCCCGCTGTCCGGCCGGCGGCGAAGATCCACTCTGCCCGAAAGGACCGTCACGTGGCAGCCCCCATCCCGCACCGCACCGACGACTGGTGGCGCGACGCCGTCATCTACCAGGTGTACCCACGCAGTTTCGCCGACGCCGACGGCGACGGCACCGGGGACCTCGCGGGCGTCCGGGCACGACTGCCGTACCTCGCCGAACTGGGCGTAGACGCCATCTGGTTCACCCCGTGGTACCTCTCGCCACTGGTCGACGGCGGCTACGACGTGGCCGACTACCGCACCATCGACCCCGCCTTCGGCACCCTCGCCGACGCCGAGAAGCTGATCGCCGAGGCCCGCGACCTCGGGATCCGCACCATCGTCGACATCGTGCCCAACCACGTCTCCGACCAGCACGCCTGGTTCCAGTCGGCCCTCGCCGCCGGGCCCGGCAGCCCGGAGCGCGGCCTCTTCCACTTCCGCCCCGGCCGCGGCGAGAACGGCGAACTGCCCCCCAACGACTGGCCGTCCCAGTTCTCCGGCCCGACCTGGACCCGAGTGCCCGACGGCGAGTGGTACCTCCACCTCTTCACGCCCGAACAGCCCGACCTCAACTGGGCCCACCCCGCCGTCCGCCGGGAACACGAGGACGTCCTGCGCTTCTGGTTCGAACGCGGCGTCGCCGGCGTACGCATCGACTCCGCGGCCCTGCTCGCCAAGGACCCCGCCCTCCCCGACTTCGAGGAGGGCGCCGACCCCAACCCCTTCATCGACCAGGACGAACTGCACGACATCTACCGCTCGTGGCGGTCGATCGCCGACACCTACGGCGCCGTCTTCGTCGGCGAGGTCTGGCTGCCCGACGCCGAACGCTTCGCCCGCTACCTGCGGCCCGACGAACTCCACACCGCGTTCAACTTCAGCTTCATGACGTGCCCCTGGGACCCGGACCGGCTGCGCCGCGCCGTCGACGACACGCTCGCCGAGCACGCCCCTGTCGGCGCCCCGGCGACCTGGGTCCTGTGCAACCACGACGTGACGCGCACCGTCACCCGGTACGGCCGCCGCGACACCGGCTTCGACTTCGCCGCGAAGACCTTCGGAACCCCGACCGACCTCACCCTCGGCACCCGCCGGGCCCGTGCCGCCGCCCTGCTCACGCTGGCACTGCCCGGATCGGTCTACCTGTACCAGGGCGAGGAACTAGGCCTGCCCGAGGCCGACATCCCCCTCGACCGCATCCAGGACCCCATGCACTTCCGCTCCGGCGGCATCGATCCGGGCCGCGACGGCTGCCGCGTACCGATGCCCTGGATCGCCGACGCGCCCTACTGCGGCTTCGGATCCGAGACGGAACCGTGGCTGCCGCAGCCCGAGGACTGGGCCTCCTACGCGGCCGACCGCCAGGCCACCGACCCCACCTCGATGTACGCGCTCTACCGCGAGGCGCTTCGGCTGCGCCGCACCGCACCAGGATTCGGCGACGGCCCGCTGGCCTGGCTGCCCGCCCCCGCCGGTGTCCTCGCCTTCGAGCGCAGCGACGGCCTGAAGTGCCTGGTCAACCTGTCCGGGACGGCCGTGGAACTCCCCGCACACAGCACCGTCCTGCTCAGCAGCGGCCCCCTCGACGAGCAGGGCCGCCTGCCCCAGGACACCGCCGTCTGGCTGCGCGACCCGGCCCCGGCTCAAGCCTGATCAGCGACCCGCCGCCCGGGCTCCGCGGTGCCACCGGCATCCGGCCCGGGCGGTTCGTCATACGGGGACCCCGGCGGTTCCACCCCGTAATGATCTTGAAAAGGCCCGTAACCCCATAGCCCCATCGCGGTTGGTAGCGGTGTGGGCGAGCAGCGGGGCCGGTCAGTGGTGCCCAGATGGTGAGGACGGCCTCGGGCCGAACCCACCGGGGCCCGAGGTCACGGCCGCCCCGAAGCAGCGAGCGGGCTGGATCGGCGGTGGGGCTGGTACACGCCCCGAACGCGACCCCTCCGCTCGACGGCCCGCCGCCGCACGCCGCCCGCCGACCGAGGCGAGCGCGGTCCAGGAGCAGGGAAGGGGTGTTCGGGGCCGGATGAGGAGAGCGAGAGGCGGACTTGTCGCCCGTCAGCGGCAGGACGGGGAGCGGTGACCGTGACCGAGGGGATTTCGCGCCGCCAGCCGGTGCGCGAACCGGCGGCGCGGACCTATCCGCGCGCCCTGCCGATCGTGCCGGTCCGGGCACGTGGCCTGACCGTCGAGGGCGCCGACGGGCGCCGCTACCTGGACTGCCTCTCGGGCGCCGGCACCCTCCCCCTCGGCCACAACCATCCGGTCGTCCTGGAGGCCATCCGTACGGTCCTGGACTCGGGTGCACCACTCAACGTCCCCGATCTCGCCACCCCCGTCGAGGACGCCTTCGTCACCGAGCTGCTGCGCACCCTTCCACCAGGACTCGCGGATCACGCGCGCGTCCAGTTCTGTGGCCCCACCTCCACGGACGCGGTAGAAGCGGCATACGCACTGGTCAGGGCGGCAACGGGACGGACCGATGTCCTCGCCTTGGTGGGCGCCGAGCATGGAAGGACATCTGACGTCCCTCCCTCCGCAAGCGCCCCCGAAACCTCCGAAGGCCGGAACGACGCCTTCGCCGTACGAGGCCGCCCTCTGCCCTATCCCCATGACTACCGCCGTCCTTCCGAAGCCGATGCCACCCGCGGCGCGGAACTCGCCGCCCGCTGGACCGAGGACCTCCTCGACTCCCAGCCCCCGGGCACATCCGCACCGGCAGGCGTGATCCTGCAAACCGTCCAGGACGAGGGCGGGGTGCTCCCCGCGCCCGACACCTGGGTACGAGCCGTTCGACGCAGCACCGCCACCCGCTCCATCCCCCTGATCGTCGACGAGACCCGGACCGGCGTCGGCAGAACGGGGGCCTTCTGGGCCGTGGAACACAGCGGGGTGACGCCCGACGTGATGGTCCTCTCCGAGGCCATCGGCGGCAGCCTGCCACTGGCCCTGGTGGTCCACCGCGACGACTTCGCGACCGACCGACCCTCCGTTCCCTCCGTTCCTCTGCGCGGGAACCAGCTCGCCATGGCAGCGGGCGCCGCGACCCTCGCCCATGTCCGTGAGCACCAGCTCGCCGAACGAGCAGCCGCACTCGGCACCCGCATGCTGTCCCAACTGCGCGAACTGGCCCGGCAGTCCCCCCGCGTAGGCGACGTACGCGGACGAGGCCTGATGCTCGGCGTCGAACTGGTGACCCCCGCACCGGCGCACACCCCGGACTCGTCGACCCCGGACCACACCCCGACTCCGCACTCACCTGCTCCAGAACTGGCCGCCGCCGTCCAGCGGGAGTGCCTCCGCCGAGGTCTGATCGTCGGCCTGGGCGGCCGCCACATGAACGTCGTACGACTGCTCCCACCTCTGACCATCAGCGACGAACAGGCGTCCGCAGTACTCGACCGCTTGTCCGACGCACTCGTGGCTGCGACAAGCAACAGCCACCATCACACCGTTTGCAACCCGGCGGCGCGCGGAACCCCACGGCAACACGCCCGCGCCCGTCACACCGAGCGGGCACCGTAACGGGTGCGCCGACGCAGCCAAGCCCCGGAAACGGCGCCTGCCCCACCCCAGTTCCGCTCGATTCCCCCCACCTGAACCAGAACGAGCTCCACGAGGACCCACGTGACCACCGCCCCCACACCAGACGGTCGCCTCCGCACCCCCACACAGCGCTCCTCCGATGCGCAGACCCCACCCCCGCCGACCAGCCCGACGGACCCCGCCCAGCAGAGCGAAGCATCCGGCGCCCAGCCGAGGGAGGACGACGAACTCCGGCAGGACGTCGAATTCCGGCCAGACACCACCCGCCCGTGCGGCATCAGGGCCGACCTCATGGAGCACCCGGACGCCCACACCGTGGCGCAAGCGGCCACCCTGGAGAGTCTGCTGCGCTGCTGGGCCAGGGAGACCGGCGCCGCGGCTCCCGACGACGGCACTCTCCGTGTCCCTCTCCCTGCCAGTGGCGCCCTCCTTCTAGTACCTGTGCACTACTGGTCGCCCACGGGCTGGCACCGTTTCGGCCTCCCGTATCTTGCGGACGCCCACCAGCCTTGTCCGCCTCTCGACGCGGTCACCGTCGCGGCCCTGCTTGCCAGAGAGTCGCTCGGAGGGGTACCCCCACAGCGTGCGCCTGCGGGAACCCTGCCTGGCACCCCCGCCCCGCCTGCCCCAACCGCCGCGTCCGTCGGCGCCTCGTTCAGCGCCGAGACGACTGCCCCCGCACCGTCTGCACCTGCCGCAGCACCCACTCCTCCTGTGACTCCCGCCTCCGCCGCGGCATCCACTCCTTCCGTGACACCCGCCCCTCCCGTAGTCCCCACCCCCGGCGACAGCACCGACCTCGTCGCACGCGTCGCCGACTCCGTCCGCCGTACCGCCTCCTTCATCAGTGAGCGTCGGCTGGAGCCCGCCGACATCCTCGACCGATTCCTCTCAGCCGAGCAGTCACTTCTGCTCGGTCACCCGCTGCATCCGACGCCGAAGAGTCGCCAAGGCGTGACGGAGTCCGAAGCTCAGCTCTACTCGCCGGAACTGCGCGGTGCCTTCCCTCTGCACTGGATCGCCGTCGCTCCTTCCCTCCTGGCCGGCGACTCGGCGTGGACCGAGCGTGGTCGGGTGATCCCTGCTCCCCAGCTCATGGCCCAACTTGCCGGAGTCGATCTGCCGCTGCCAGACGGCTGTACCGCGCTGCCGCTGCACCCCTGGCAGAGCCGCGAGATCCGGCACCGCACCGATGTCGCGGCATTGCTCGACAAGGGACTGATCCGGGACCTCGGGACTCATGGCTCCCCTTGGCACCCCACCTCGTCACTCCGAACCGTCTACCGGTCCCACGCACCAGCCATGCTCAAGCTGTCCGTAGGACTGCACATCACCAACTCCCTCCGTCAGAACCTCCGCAAGGAACTCCACCGCGGAGTCGAGGTCCACCGACTGTTGCGCAGTGGGCTGTCCCAGCAGTGGCAGGCCGCGTACCCCCACTTCGACATCGTCCGCGACCCGGCCTGGCTCGGCGTCGACGGCTCCGACGGCGCACCCGTAGCCGGCCTCGACGTGATGATCCGGCACAACCCCGTCAAGCCGTCCGACGACATCTCCTGCGTCGCCGGACTCGTCGGGCCCCGACCTCGCCCGCCCCGTCCCGATACCCGGCCGGGTGCACCCGGCCGTCCCCCGCGCAGGACGGCGACCATGCGGTCCCGGTTGGCGGACCTCGTCATGCGGCTCGCCGCGCGGACCGGCCGCCCGGGAGGAGCTGTCGCAGCCGAGTGGTTCCTCCGCTACCTCGAACATGTCGTCCGTCCCGTCCTGTGGCTGGACGGTGAGGCGGGGATCGCGCTGGAGGCCCACCAGCAGAACACCCTCTTGGTGCTGGACGCCGACGGTTGGCCGGCGGGCGGCCGTTACCGCGACAATCAGGGCTACTACTTCCGCGAGTCCCGGCGTGCCGAACTCGATGCGCGGCTCCCCGGTATCGGTGAGCGCAGCGACACCTTCGTGTCCGATGAGGTCACCGACGAACGCTTCGCCTACTACCTGGCGATCAACAATGTGTTCGGCCTGATCGGCGCGTTCGGCTCACAGCGGCTCGCCGACGAAACACTGCTTCTCGCCGCCTTCCGGCGCTTCCTCGAAAGCGCAGCGTCGGGCCCCGAAGCGCTGCGCAGTCCGCTCCTCACCCGCCTCCTCGACGCACCGGTCCTACGGTGCAAGGCCAACCTGCTGACCAGGCTGCACGGCCTCGACGAGTTGATCGGCCCGGTGGACACCCAGTCCGTCTACGTCACGATCGCCAACCCCCTCCGTCCGTGACCACTCCTCCAATGCCCGGCCGTCCCTGACAGACCCTCCTGTCCGCCCCCTACCGACCCTCCTGTCCGTCCCTGACCACCCCTATTCGTCGTTGCCCACCCACTCCCTTCATCCACGAGGAAGACGCCACACCCGCCTCCTGAGAGGAGCCGCCCGTGCCTCCGACCGACGCGAGCCCCGACGCTGGTACCGCACCCGTCACCGACAGGAACACCGGTACCGGCGAGAGCACCGACAAGCCTGCGGACGCGGAGGGCGACGACACGTTGGACCTGAGCCTTCCCGCAGGGCTCATCGAACTGCTCGCCAAGGAGGCGACCGGCGCGGACGCACGCCGGGCGGAGAGTGCCGCACGGCCCATGGCGTTCCCCCAAGCGCGCGACGACCTCCTCGACCACGTCGGTGACTGGGGGCCGACCGACACGCCCGTCGGGGTCTTCCAATTGGTTCCCGTGCGGATCGAACGGGATCTACGACTCCTCGGCCGGTGGATGAACGACCCGGCCGTGGCGGAGTACTGGGAGCTCGCCGGGTCTCAGAAGGTGACCGAGGAGTACCTGCGTGACCGGTTGGCCGGCGACGGTCGCTGCGTCCCCTGCCTGGGCGTACTGGACGGCACTCCGATGAGCTACTGGGAGATCTATCGTGCCGACCTCGACTCGCTGGCCCGCTATTACCCGGCCCGGCCCCACGACACCGGTATCCACCTCTTGATCGGTGATCCCGCAGACCGAGGCCGGGGCCTGGCCGGCACGCTTCTGAGAGCCGTGGCCGACCTGGTGCTCGTCAAACGGTTCGCCTGCGCACGCGTCGTCGCCGAACCCGACATTCGCAACTCTCCCTCCGTCGCGGCCTTCCTCAGCGGCGGTTTCCGGTTCGCCGTCGAGGTCGACCTGCCTGCCAAGCGGGCCGCCCTCATGGTCCGGGAGCGGTCCCTGCGTGATCTGCTGTAGCGCTGTGCCATGACGTCATCACATTTGGTACACCGCTCGCCGCGATTCGGTTCCCACTGGCGACACCGAATCCGTCGGAGCCCCACGGAATCCGACCCGGCCCCACGGGTTCGGATCGAGCCTCACCGATTCCAATCGGGCCCGACGGACTCCGATCGACCGGAATCGATCCCGAACCGACCCCACATCCGCTTCTAAGACACCGAACAAGTCGCACCCCGACACCCCGAACACGCACCCCCGCACCCCGGGCAGGTCGCACCCTGAAACTCCGCACGAGCACCACCCTGGAACCCTGCCTTGATCCCACCCCTCACCTCCTCGACGATCACCCGTTTGTCAGTGCCGGGCCGTAGGGTGGTCGAGCTATGACGAAGCCCTCACTCCCCGAACTCCTGCATGCAGCCGTCACAGCCGTCGGCGGCTCGGAGCGCCCCGGCCAGGTGACCATGGCCGAAGCCGTCGCGGAGGCGATCGACGACGGATCCCACCTCCTGGTGCAGGCCGGCACCGGCACCGGTAAATCGCTGGGATATCTCGTGCCGGCCCTCGCGCACGGAGAGCGAGTCGTCGTGGCGACGGCGACCCTCGCACTGCAACGCCAGCTCGTGGAGCGGGACCTGCCGCGCACGGTGGAGTCCCTGCATCCGCTGCTGCGCCGCCGTCCGGAGTTCGCCATGTTGAAGGGCCGGTCGAACTACCTCTGTCTGCACCGCCTCCATGAGGGTGTCCCGCAGGACGAGGAAGAGGGCCTTTTCGATCAGTTCGAGGCGGCTGCGCCCACCAGCAAGCTGGGCCAGGACCTGCTGCGGCTGCGCGAATGGGCGGACGAGACGGAGAACGGGGACCGTGACGACCTCACCCCCGGCGTCTCCGACCGGGCCTGGGCGCAGGTGTCGGTCTCGTCGCGGGAGTGCCTCGGCGCGTCGAAGTGTGCGTACGGCGCGGAGTGCTTCGCGGAGCTGGCGCGGGAACGAGCCAAGCTCGCCGAGGTCGTGGTCACCAACCACGCCCTGCTCGCGATCGATGCCATCGAGGGCGCACCGGTTCTCCCGCAGCACGAGGTGCTGATCGTGGACGAGGCGCACGAGCTGGTCTCCCGGGTCACCGGGGTCGCCACCGGCGAGCTCACGCCCGGCCAGGTCAACCGGGCGGTCCGCCGTGCCGCCAAACTCGTCAACGAGAAGGCCGCCGACCAGCTCCAGACCGCTTCCGAGGGCTTCGAGCGGCTGATGGAGCTGGCCCTGCCCGGCCGTCTGGAGGAGATCCCGGAGGATCTCGGATACGCGCTGACGGCGCTGCGCGACGCGTGCCGGACGGTCATTTCCGCCATCGGCGCGACCCGCGACAAGTCCGTGCAGGACGAGGACGCGGTGCGCAAGCAGGCACTGGCGTCCGTCGAGTCGGTACACGATGTCGCCGAGCGCATCACGCACGGCTCGGAATATGACGTCGTCTGGTACGAGCGCCACGACCGCTTCGGCGCTTCGCTGAGAGTCGCCCCTATGTCCGTCTCGGGTCTCCTGCGGGAGAAGCTGTTCGCGGACCGCTCGGTGGTGCTGACGTCGGCGACGCTGAAGCTGGGCGGCGACTTCAACGGCGTAGGAGCCTCCCTGGGGCTCGCCCCCGAGGGCACCGGGGGTGACGATCTGCCCCAGTGGAAGGGAGTGGACGTCGGCTCCCCCTTCGACTACCCCAGGCAAGGCATCCTCTACGTCGCCAAGCACCTGTCGCGTCCGGCACGGGACGGCGACCGGGCGGACATGCTCGATGAGCTGACGGAGCTGATCCAGGCGGCCGGCGGCCGCACCCTGGGTCTGTTCTCATCCATGCGGGCGGCTCAGCTGGCCGCGGAGGACCTGCGTTCCCGCATTCCGGAATACCCGATCCTCCTCCAGGGCGAGGAGACCCTGGGCGAATTGATCAAGAATTTCGCCAAGGACCCGAAGACCTGCCTCTTCGGCACCCTGTCCCTCTGGCAGGGCGTGGACGTCCCAGGTGCCAGCTGTCAGCTGGTCGTCATGGACAAGATCCCGTTCCCTCGGCCGGACGATCCGCTGATGAGTGCTCGCCAGAAGGCCGTCGACGACAACGGGGGCAACGGCTTCATGGCGGTGGCCGCCACGCACGCGGCCCTGCTGATGGCCCAGGGCGCCGGTCGGCTCGTAAGGGCGTCGGGGGACCGCGGCGTGGTCGCCGTACTCGATCAGCGTCTGGCCACGGCCCGCTACGGAAGCTATCTCAAGGCCTCGCTGCCCGACTTCTGGTACACCACGGACCGTAACCAGGTCCGGAAGTCGCTGGCCGCGATCGACGCGGCGGCGAACCAGGCGGGGGAGAAGTGAAGCAGACGCTGCGGAAGCGGCCGGCAGCGAAGTGAAACGGTTGCCGGACATGCGGCCTGCAGCAAGGTGCGACAGACGCCGGAGAGGTGCTCCGGCGGAGACGTAAAACGGACGCCCGAGAATGCGGACACCGGGGCAGCAACGGGGCCGGCCTGCCCCACACTGCGGCGGGCCGAGCGTCCCGATCGACCGACCGACGCTCTGCCGACGCGTAGGCCCGATGCACCCGCCAGCCCCCGGGGCTGCCCGGTGCCGGCGCAGCGACCTCGGGCCCTCCCCCCCACCGGCACAGCACAGGACCCCGGAACCGGCGCAGGGGTCCCGGGGCCCGGTCAGAGGTGGGTGGCCGTGTCACGGCCACCCACGACGGGCGTCACACCCGCCGCAGTACCGCGACCACCTTGCCGAGGATGGTTGCGTCGTCGCCGGGGATCGGCTCGTAGGCGGAGTTGTGCGGGAGCAGCCAGACATGGCCGTCCTCGCGCTTGAAACGCTTGACGGTGGCTTCTCCGTCGAGCATCGCGGCCACGATGTCGCCGTTCTCGGCCACCGGCTGGCGGCGCACCGTCACCCAGTCGCCGTCACAGATCGCCGCCTCGATCATGGAATCGCCGACCACCTTCAGCACGAACAGCTCGCCGTCGCCGACCAGCTGCCGGGGGAGGGGGAAGACGTCTTCGACCGACTCCTCGGCGAGGATGGGTCCACCGGCGGCGATACGGCCGACCAGCGGAACGTACGACGCGGCCGGCTTGCCGGCGGTGTCCGTGGGCTGCACGGACGCGGCCTGGTCGGAGCCGCGGACCTCGTACGCACGCGGGCGGTGCGGGTCACGGCGCAGGAAGCCCTTGCGTTCAAGTGCCATCAGCTGGTGTGCGACCGAAGACGTGCTGGACAGCCCGACGGCCTGGCCGATCTCCCGCATGGACGGCGGGTAACCGCGCCGCTGCACGGAGTCCCTGATGACCTCGATCACCCGGCGCTGCCGATCGGTCAGCCCGGAGCTGTCCGCCCGGATGCCTGGAGGTCGGCCCGGTAGGGAGCGCTTGTGCCCCTCGGGATTCGTGGCTTCGTTCATCGCATGCACCGGCTCGAGTCGGCCCTGGGAGCGGTCCTGGGCAGTGATGATGGCACTGTCTGCGGTGGTGGTCACGTCGGCCCCTCTCGATGGTCTCCCTGCTGGACAACGGTAGTTGCTTTCGAAAGGTTGCGCCAAACACACGTTCGAGTGAAAAAGCGTGAATCACCGGACGCGATCACGTGTCTGGGTGTATTGCCGACGCGTTGCCCGTCAGGCGAAAGCGTCCCTTGTTGTACTGTTCACCGCCGGGGAGCCGGCCCCTTCGGAGTGCCGCCCAGTCTGCCATTCGGCGTCCTGCCGACCAGGTGCTGACCCCTGTCTGCCCGGGAGTCCCACGGCTTCTCCCTGCGGCGCTCACCGTATCTCCCCAGGTGCTGCTGCGACACGCCTGTGGGGCTTCGTGTCGCGCGTGGCGCCGCGTGCGCGTGCCCGCGAGCGTTTCCCCTGTCGACACGCGAGATGGTGGTCGATGTGCGAGCCAATCCCCACATCTAGTGGTTGGATGGCATCAACGGCCCAGAAGTTGTGGTCCCCCCGGTCTTCGGGCCTCCGGCGATCGCCTATGCTTGTGGTCGCTTCGAGGGGCCCACGGGTCTGTTGAGGCTATTGAGTCTGCTGTGAGGAGGGTTGGGAATCATGCACTGCCCCTTCTGCAGGCACCCCGACAGCCGCGTCGTCGACAGTCGTACGACGGACGACGGCACGTCGATCCGCAGGCGCCGCCAGTGTCCGGACTGCTCCCGTCGTTTCACGACCGTGGAGACGTGTTCGCTCATGGTGGTCAAGCGGTCCGGAGTCACCGAGCCTTTCAGTCGTACCAAGGTCATCAACGGTGTGCGCAAGGCATGCCAGGGACGGCCTGTCACCGAGGACGCACTCGCCGTGCTCGGCCAGCGGGTCGAGGAGGCGGTGCGTGCCACCGGGAGCGCCGAGCTGACCACCCATGACGTGGGGCTGGCCATACTCGGCCCGTTGCAGGAGCTCGACCTCGTCGCCTATCTGCGATTCGCGTCCGTCTACCGGGCGTTTGAGTCGCTGGAGGACTTCGAGGCGGCGATCGCGGAACTCAGGCAGCAGCCGGGAAGCCCCGCCGCGGACGACGAAGACGGCGGCCGGGGGAGCCAGGAGGACGTACGCGGGTGCGGGGGGACCTCTCAGGTCCCCGAGCCCGCAGGCGCCGCCGACCGATAGGCGGGCCGGCACCGGACGCGCGTCCGGATCCGGCGTCGGTCGACGGCGATCCAAGACCTGTCGCGGGTGGCATCGAGATGCCCCGCGACACAAGACAGAACACCGTGTCTCGGAACATCGGGGCACTTCAGGGCGTTTTAGCCCGTAGAGGGAGGCGGCATGACAGAGACGGCGAGCGGTCCGGCACGAGGTTCCCGAGCCAAGGGCGCCAAGGCCACCACCAAGGGCCTGCGTATCGAGCGCATCCACACCACCCCCGGCGTACACCCGTACGACGAGGTGAACTGGGAGCGCCGTGACGTCGTCATGACCAACTGGCGCGACGGCTCGGTCAATTTCGAGCAGCGTGGCGTCGAGTTCCCCGACTTCTGGTCGGTGAACGCGGTCAACATCGTCACCAGCAAGTACTTCCGGGGCGCCGTCGGTACCCCGCAGCGCGAGACCGGCCTCAAGCAGCTGATCGACCGCATCGTGAAGACGTACCGGAAAGCCGGCGAGGACTACAAGTACTTCACCTCGCCCGCCGACGCCGAGATTTTCGAGCACGAGCTCGCGTATGCCCTCCTGCACCAGATCTTCAGCTTCAACAGCCCTGTCTGGTTCAACGTCGGCACGCCTCAGCCGCAGCAGGTCTCCGCCTGCTTCATCCTGTCCGTCGACGACTCCATGGAGTCGATCCTCGACTGGTACAAGGAAGAGGGAATGATCTTCAAGGGCGGCTCCGGTGCCGGCCTGAACCTCTCCCGCATCCGCTCCTCCAAGGAACTGCTGTCCTCCGGCGGCAACGCCTCCGGTCCCGTCTCCTTCATGCGCGGCGCCGACGCCTCCGCGGGAACGATCAAGTCCGGTGGCGCCACCCGCCGCGCGGCCAAGATGGTCATCCTCGACGTCGACCACCCCGACATCGAGGATTTCATCGAGACCAAGGTCAAGGAAGAGGAGAAGATCCGCGCCCTGCGCGACGCGGGCTTCGACATGGACCTGGGCGGCGACGACATCACGTCCGTCCAGTACCAGAACGCCAACAACTCGGTCCGCGTGAACGACGAGTTCATGAAGGCCGTCGAGCAGGGCGGCAAGTTCGGCCTCCGCGCGCGGATGACCGGCGAGGTCATCGAGGATGTCGACGCCAAGGCCCTGTTCCGGAAGATGGCCGAGGCCGCCTGGGCCTGCGCCGACCCGGGAATCCAGTACGACGACACGATCAACCACTGGCACACGTGCCCGGAGTCCGGCCGTATCAACGGCTCGAACCCGTGCAGCGAGTACATGCACCTGGACAACACGTCCTGCAACCTCGCCTCGCTGAACCTGATGAAGTTCCTGAAGGACGACGGCAAGGGCAACCAGTCCTTCGAGGCCGACCGCTTCGCCAAGGTCGTCGAGCTCGTCATCACCGCGATGGACATCTCCATCTGCTTCGCGGACTTCCCGACCCAGAAGATCGGCGAGAACACGCGCGCGTACCGCCAGCTCGGCATCGGCTACGCCAACCTCGGCGCCCTGCTGATGGCGACCGGCCACGCGTACGACTCCGACGGCGGCCGTGCCCTGGCCGGTGCCGTCACCTCGCTGATGACCGGCACGGCCTACCGCCGCTCCGCCGAACTGGCCGCGGTCGTCGGCGCGTACGACGGCTACGCCCGCAACGCGGACGCCCACAACCGCGTCATGAAGCAGCACTCCGACGCCAACGGCCTGGCCGTCCGCATGGACGACCTGGACACGCCGATCTGGGCCGCCGCCACGGAGGCCTGGCAGGACGTGCTGCGCCTCGGCGAGAAGAACGGTTTCCGTAACGCGCAGGCGTCCGTCATCGCCCCGACCGGCACCATCGGCCTGGCCATGTCCTGCGACACGACCGGCCTGGAGCCGGACCTCGCGCTGGTCAAGTTCAAGAAGCTGGTCGGCGGCGGCTCGATGCAGATCGTCAACGGCACCGTCCCGCAGGCCCTGCGCCGCCTGGGCTACCAGGAGGAGCAGATCGAGGCGATCGTCGCCCACATCGCCGACCACGGCAATGTGATCGACGCCCCCGGTCTCAAGCACGAGCACTACGAGGTGTTCGACTGCGCGATGGGCGAGCGGGCCATCTCCCCGATGGGCCACGTCCGCATGATGGCCGCGATCCAGCCGTGGATCTCCGGCGCCTTGTCCAAGACGGTCAACATGCCGGAGTCGGCGACCGTCGAAGAGGTCGAGGAGATCTACTTCGAGGCCTGGAAGATGGGCATCAAGGCCCTCGCCATCTACCGCGACAACTGCAAGGTCGGCCAGCCGCTCTCCGCGAAGAAGAAGGAGCCGGCGGAGAAGGCTGTTACGCAGACCGCCGCGGAGGCCAAGGTCGAGAAGGTGGTCGAGTACCGCCCCGTCCGCAAGCGCCTTCCCAAGGGCCGTCCCGGCATCACGACGTCCTTCACCGTCGGCGGCGCCGAGGGCTACATGACCGCCAATTCCTACCCGGACGACGGGCTCGGTGAGGTCTTCCTGAAGATGTCGAAGCAGGGCTCGACGCTCGCCGGCATGATGGACGCCTTCTCCATCGCCGTCTCGGTGGGCCTCCAGTACGGCGTGCCGCTGGAGACGTACGTCTCGAAGTTCACGAACATGCGCTTCGAGCCGGCCGGCATGACGGACGACCCGGACGTGCGGATGGCGCAGTCGATCGTCGACTACATCTTCCGCCGGCTGGCGCTGGACTTCCTGCCCTTCGAGACCCGCTCGGCGCTCGGCATCCACTCCGCCGAGGAGCGCCAGCGTCATCTCGAGACCGGTTCGTACGAGCCGCTGGACGAGGACGTCGACGTCGAGGGCCTGGCCCAGTCGGCGCCGCGCACCCAGGAGCTCAAGGCGGTCGCCACGCCGAAGGCCGAGGTCGAGGTGGCCAAGCCGGCGCCGGCCCCGAGGGAGGCCCACACCAGCGCCGAACTGGTGGAGATGCAGCTGGGCATCCAGGCCGACGCCCCCCTGTGCTTCTCCTGCGGTACGAAGATGCAGCGGGCCGGCTCCTGCTACATCTGCGAGGGTTGCGGTTCGACGAGCGGCTGCAGCTGATCGCTGAACACGGTCGGCGTCATCGCGGCACCTGACGTGTCGCCGGTACGCCGCTGACCGGCTTCCGGTGGAGGGGACCAGCCCATGGTTGGTCCCCTCCACCGCGTTCGCGGCCGCCGGCTCTCATGCTTCGGCGTGACGTTCCTGCATCCTGCGCGGGGATCGACAGATACGTGTCCTCGCGTGCGATCCCGGCGAGGGCACCGGGTCTGTGCCCGGCGTCCCCCGCCTTCGCACGGGCGGATGAAGAGGGTCAGGGCTTGCGGGGCGCGCCCATCGTCCGAGTGAACGTGGCGGGGTCGTCCTCGAAGCCGTGCACCCCGGGGTGGAATTCCCACGCGCCCGACCCGTCGCGCACGAACTCGCCTACCGTCGCGGCGGTGGACCCGAGGTGCTCGCCGAAGTCGTCCGTGGCCAGGTCGGTGTAGCCCTCGCGGATCCGCAGGACCGGGTTGATCACGCTGACGAAGGTCCGCTGCTCCGGGCGCTGCTGGATGACGACGCCGACCACCACGCGCGCGTACCGCGCGTTGAGCCGCGTCAGCTCGAGCGTGAGGACCTCGTCCCAGCCGAAGCCCTTGCCGTCCTTGCTGTCGCGGTTCAGATAGATGGTGCCGTCGGGGGAGCGGCTGTCGAAGTGCACGACGTAGTCGGGCCGGCCGTGCGGATCGCTCGCCAGGTAGGTGGCGGCGACTATGTCCATGTCGCTGGGAGGCTGACCCGCTGGACTCGGATCCCACTTCAGCGCGATCTCGACCTTGCGGATGCCTTTGCTGATTCCGTTCATCAGTCGTCCCCCTTCCCCGAGTGCCCGCTGCCCGAACTGGCGGGTGGGCAAAGCCGGTTGTCCATCCTGCCACGCGCGTGGGGCCACGCAGGAGCGTCCTCTCCGCCAGACAGTGACCGGCGCCACGCTCCGTGGCCTTACGATGGCGCGGTGCTGGTCAAGTGGATTCGCTGCACCGTGGTGGACCGCCGCGGCTTCGAGCGCGGGCAGCGAAAGTGGGCGGGGCTTCTGGGGGAGCCGGGGTTCAGGGGACAGGGCGGGGGCTGGAGCCGGGGGCGACCTTCCGTGGCCCACATTTTCTCGTTCTGGGAAAGCCGTGCCTTCTACGACTCGTTCATGGCCCGCTCCCACGACCGGCTCGCGGTGGCCCAGTCCGGCACGTTCAAGGACGCGCAGGTCCGGCTGTTCGACTACCGCTTCGACGTGAAGACCGGTTTCGAGCCGCGCTTCACGGACGCCGACCTGATCCGTGTGGCGCTATGTCGGGTCCACGAGGAACGTGTCGACAACTTCACCTTGATGCAGGAGAAGGTCTGGAACCCCGCGATGGCCGGCTCGCCCGGAATGATCCGCGGACTGTTCGCCGAGGCACCCGGGCACGAGTACATGGTCCTGTCGATGTGGCGCTCCGCCGCCGAACACGGCAAGTACCGCACCGAGCGCGTGGAACGCCTCGCTCTGCGTGCCCAGACGGAGGCCGACGTCGCGGCGCTCACCGGCGCCATCGTCGAGCTCGAGTCCACTTGGACGGTATGACTTTCCGAATGCCTGTTTGATTTCCGATCCCAGGAATCGTGCGCTGCATGTGGCTCACGGTGCGAAAACTGTGTGACCTACGCCGTACAGGGCCCGTACGAGTGCTCGATACGCCGCCACCCGATCTAGGGTTTCGGCATGGCACGACCACGGCGCATCGTCCTTGTCCGGCACGGCGAGTCAACCGGCAATGTCGACGACTCCGTGTACGAGCGTGAACCCGACCACGCGCTGGCCCTGACCGAGCGGGGCTGGCGGCAGGCGGAGAACACCGGCAAACAGGTACGGGAGATCTTCGGGCGGGAACGCGTCAGCGTCTACGTCTCCCCCTACCGGCGCACCCACGAGACCCTCCAGGCCTTCCACCTCGACCCCGATCTCATACGGGTACGGGAGGAGCCCAGGCTGCGCGAACAGGACTGGGGCAACTGGCAGGACTGCGACGACGTACGGCTTCAGAAGGCCTACCGCGACACGTACGGGCACTTCTTCTACCGTTTCGCGCAGGGCGAGAGCGGCGCCGACGTCTACGACCGGGTGGGCGGCTTCCTGGAGAGCCTCTTCCGCAGCTTCGAGGCGCCCGACCACCCTCCGAACGTACTGCTGGTGACGCACGGCCTGGCCATGCGGCTGTTCTGCATGCGCTGGTTCCACTGGACCGTCGCGGACTTCGAGTCACTGTCCAATCCCGGGAACGGCGAGATGCGGATGCTCGTTCTGGGGGACGACGGAAAGTACGTGCTGGACCGGCCGTTCGAGCGCTGGCGAGATCCGGAGCCGTACGGGATCACCGGATAGAGTGGCAGGGCGATGACTGACTCCTCTCCCGACGGGCGCCTCGACCGCGCCCTGGGCAGCTTGCGCGGACTTACCGTGGGGGACGCGCTGGGCTCCCAGTTCTTCGTACCGGTGAACTACCCCCTCCTCATGCGTCGCGAGCTGCCGTCCGGTTCCTGGCAGTGGACGGACGACACGGAAATGGCCTGCTCCGTGGTTGCCGTGCTTGCCGCTCATCGGCGTATCGACCAGGACGCTCTGGCCCGCTCCTTCGCGGAGCACCACGACTTCGACCGGGGGTACGGTCCCGCGGTCAACCGGCTTCTGCGCCTCGTACGCGAGGGCGGCGACTGGCGCGAACTGGCCGCCGAGTTGTTCAAAGGGCAGGGGTCCTGGGGCAACGGTGCCGCGATGCGCATCGCCCCGCTCGGCGCCTGGTACGCCGACGACCCGGAGCAGGCCACACACCAGGCCGAGATCTCCGCCTACCCGACGCATCAGCACCGGGAGGCCGTGGTGGGTGCCATGGCCGTCGCGGCCGCCGCGGCGCGGGCCGCCGCTCCGGGCGGCCCGCCCAGTGCCGAGTCACTGCTGGACGACGTCGTCGCCCTCATCCCGAAGAGTGCCGTCGGCGCGGGTCTACGGCGTGCCCGGGACATGCTGGACTACGGCGACGCGGCCACCGTTGCCGCCGTCCTGGGCTGCGGACGGCGTACGTCCGCCCATGACACCGTGCCGTTCGCCCTCTGGTCGGCGGCGCGCTCCCTCGGTGACTACGAGACGGCGTTCTGGACGACCGCACAGGTCGGCGGTGATGTGGACACGAACTGCGCCATCGTCGGCGGCGTGATCGCCGCGGGGAAGGCGGGAGCGCCTCCCGCGGAGTGGGTGGGGCGCACGGAGTCCCTGCCCGACTGGGTCACGCCCGCATCCTGACGCGGTCGGCCCGAGTCCTCGGGGCCCTCAGCAGGACGGGTGCTCCAGGGCGCTGGCCGGCCCGGTACGTCGGCGGTCGCGGGTAGGCCGCGCGGTCGGCCTCTCGCGCCAGGCTGGGTGCTGCGGGTTGCTAGCCGGTCATGCACCCGGGGTCGCGGGCAGGGTTCTGTCCATGGTGCCCGTGGTGCGGACGGGGCCGGCCCCGGGGAAGAGATTCGAAACTCTCCGTGCACGCGGGGAACTCTCAGTGATTGCCCGCCGTTGTTCCGGCAGTTGCTGTGCGCGGAGTGCACGGCGGGACACATGTGCAGCGGAGGGCGTGGTGGTCGTGTCGCTGTGGCTGATGCTGTCTCTGGCGTCGGCGCCGGTGCTCCTGCTGGGGGCCGCGCTCGCGGCTGCTCGGCGTCTCCAGCTGCCGTTCCGGGTGAATGGCGGCGGCTCGGTGTCGAGGCCGTGGGGTGATGCGCGGGTGGTGCTGCCCTCGGAGTCGGGTACGAGCGACGGGTGGCCGGCGGTGAGCCGGGCCCTGCGCTCGGTGGGCCGGACCGGCGGTCGCGGATGCACCCCCGTGGCGCCCGTCGACCACCCGCCGGATCCGGCCCGTGACGGTCCTCTCCGCTCAGCCGCCCACGGGGCCCGCCGTGCCGGCCAGCGACTCCAGATCGCTCTTGCGGACCCGGATGACCCACCACGCCGTGGCCACGGCGAGCACGGCCATGGCGGCGGCCGGTATGAAGGCCGTCGATATGCCGTGGGAGAGAACTTCGTGCCCCCATGGGGCGGGCAGCTGGTGCGTCTGCGCGAACTCCGCCTTCTGTTCGGCCGACGCCTCGGCGAGGAAGTGCGGCATCTGGTTCTCCGCCTCGTTCGCGCTGGCCGTGCCGAACACGGTGGTGAGGATGGACAGACCCAGCGAACCGCCCACCTGCTGGGTGGCATTCAGGAGGCCGGAGGCCGCACCCGCCTCGTGCTGGGCGACACCGGAGACCGCGGTCACCGTCGCAGTCACGAAGTTCAGGCCCATGCCGAAGCCGAAGATCAGCATCGGTCCGAGCACTCCACCCAGGTAGGAGCTGTCGGGGCTGATGAAGGTCTGCCAGCCGAGCCCGATCACCACGGCGATGGACCCCACGACCATGAACGGCTTGGGTCCGAGCACGGGCAGGAAGCGCTGCGACAGACCGGCGCCGACGACGATCGCGACGGTGACGGGAAGGAAGGCAAGGCCGGCCTTGATCGGGCTGTAGCCCAACACGTTCTGCACGAACAGGACGATGTAGAAGAACATGCCGAACATCGCCGCCGCCAGGCTCAGCATGATCACGTACGTGCCCCAGCGGTTCCGTTCGGCGAACATCCTCAGCGGGGTTATCGGTTCCTTCGCCCGCATCTCGATGAGGACGAAGGCCACCAGCAGCACCAGTGCGGTGCCGAAGGATGCCAGGGCCAGGCCGTCCCGCCAGCCTTCCTCCGCCGCGCGGATGAAGCCGTACACCAGAGATGCCATGCCGACGGTCGAGGTCAGTGCGCCGGCTATGTCGAAGCGCCCGGGGTGCCGTTCGGACTCGCTGATGTACAGCGGGGTGAGCACGGCGATCAGTACGCCGATCGGCACGTTGACGAAGAGCACCCAGCGCCAGTCGAGCCACTCCGTGAGCATGCCGCCGGCGAGCAGGCCGATGGCGCCGCCGCCGGCGGACACGGCGGCGAAGACACCGAAGGCGCGATTGCGCTCCGGCCCCTCGGCGAACGTGGTCGTGATCAGGGCCAGCGAGGTCGGCGAGGCGATCGCGCCGCCCACACCCTGAAGGGCTCGCGCGGCCAGCAACTGCCAGGGCTCCTGGGCTATTCCGCCCAGGAGAGAGGCGAAGGTGAACACCAGGATGCCGGCCATGAACACCCGGCGGCGTCCGAGGATGTCACCGGCCCGGGCACCGAGCAGCAGCAGACCGCCGAAGGTCAGGGTGTAGGCGCTGACCACCCAGGTGAGGTCCGTCGTGCTGAACGCGAGCGTGTTCTGAATGTGCGGGAGGGCGATGTTCACAATCGTCGCGTCGAGGACCACCATGAGCTGGCAGGCCGCGATGACGGTGAGAGCGATGCCGGGATGCCCTTGTCGGCGGGCGGCACCCGGTTTCCGGTCTTTGAGCAATGGAGAGGTCGTCACTATGGGTCCCCCACGAAAGGCTTAGTGAACGCTAGCGTTCACTGTGACGCCCAACGGTAGTGAGTCCCCGCTAGTGAACGCAAGCGTTCACTTAAGTCGTCAGTAGCGTCGTGTCGCTTCCCGTCGATGCGGCGTCGCTCGTCCCCATATCCCGCATCCCCGCTTACCTGTTCGCTGGAGAACTCGGATGGTTACTTCGCGCTGGACGGCCGCCTCCGCTCGGGCGGCCGCTCCCCGTCGGCGCGGCGCTGTGCTCGAACGCGCGATTCTGGACGCCGCGCTGGAGCAGCTCGGTACGGTCGGATGGAACGGCCTCACGATGGAGGGCGTGGCCGCCGGTGCCCAGACCGGCAAGGCCGCGGTCTACCGCCGCTGGCCGTCCAAGGAGGATCTGGTCGTGGACGCCCTCCAGGCCGGACTGCCGCGTATGGAGACCGCTCCCGACCTGGGAAGCGTGCGCGAGGATCTGGTGGCACTGTGCCGTCAGGCCCGTGACGCCATGTTTTCAAGACCGGGCTCGGCCTTGCGTTCAGTCATTCACGAATGCGACAGCATTCAAGCCGAGCGCTTGCATGACGTGATCATCGGCGGTGTCGTGGAGCCGACGATCAGGTTGCTCCGCGAAGTGATAGACCGCGGAATCGAGCGGGGAGAGGTTCGATCCGACGCGGCGAACGGCTACGTCTGCGACGCCATGCCGGCGATGATGATGTACCGCACAAAGGTGTGCGGGAGCGAATGGAGCGATGCGGAGATCGATGAGATGGTCGACCGCTTCATGGTTCCGCTGCTCCGGCCGACCCGCGACTGAAACGGCGCAGTTCGGCTGCCGGCGCGTTTCAGGAGAACCGGGGTGTCGCGTGCGGTTGAGGGCGGCGTAATCTAAGGGCGCCATGCCGTACGAACCGCCTACTCACACCGTCGAGCGCTCCCTTCGCGCCACGACCGGAGCGAAGACAATTGCCGGTGTCGACGAGGTGGGGCGCGGCGCTTGGGCCGGTCCCGTCACGGTCTGCGCCGCGGTCACCGGACTGCGCCGCCCGCCCGTGGGCCTCACCGACTCCAAACTGCTCACGGTCAAGCGACGCACGCGACTCGCAGAGGAACTGCGGGGCTGGGTGACGTCGTACGCCCTCGGGCACGCCTCCCCGGAGGAGATCGACGATTTCGGGATGACGGCGGCGCTGCGGCTCGCGGCAGTGCGTGCCTTGGAAGGGCTGCCGGTTCAGCCCGACGCGGTGATCCTCGACGGCAAGCACGACTACCTCGGAGCGCCGTGGCAGGTCCGCACGGTGATCAAGGGCGATCAGTCGTGTGTGGCCGTCGCCGCGGCCTCGGTGATCGCCAAGGTTCAGCGCGACAAAATGATGGCCGAACTGGGTATCGAACATGCAGACTTCGGTTTTGCGGACAACGCCGGGTATCCGTCACCCGTGCACAAGGCCGCACTGGCGGAGCGGGGCCCCACCCCTTACCACCGGATGACGTGGGCGTATCTTGATGCGCTGCCCCAGTGGCGGCATCTCAAGAAGGCCCGCACCTGGGCGGACGGGAGCGTTCCGGAGATCGACGGTCAGCTCGGCTTCGATTTCTGACGGTCCCGATCGCACGTATGTGCCACCCACCGGCGCGAGCCGTACCTACGTTTGATAGATATCAACTCATGCCTCTCATCCCCGAGGAGCCTCAGATTCACGAGAGTGCCCAGGGTCCCCGCGCCACGCCGGCCAGTGGCCGTACCGCGCCGACCCCTCGTCCCGTACCCGGCCCCCGCCCCGCGGCTCCGTCGCGTCCTGGTCGTCCCGGCCCTCTCCGGCCCGCGTCGCCGGGGCAACGTACGCCTCACGGGGGCGCGACCAAGCCCGGACCCGCGGGTCCGGCCGTCCACACCACGCCCGCCTCGAGTTCGGCGACCCCGCAGATCCAGCTGATCCCGGCTTCGGCCGAGGGGGCGCTCGACGCCGCCGAGGAGGCCGTGGACCTGCTCCTGGAGTCCGGCCGCGCCCCCAGCGACGTGCTGGTGATCACCACGGGTGAACCGCACCCGTGGGCCGCCCATGAGCTGTCCTTCGGTGAGGCGTCCTACTGGGCGCAGCACGACGCTCGCGACGACGTCTTCTACGCGGACGCCGCCGTGGTCGAGCGTGCCGCGTCGCGTCCCGTGGTCGTCGTCGCCGTCAACGGCGGTGCCGAAGCCGTGTCCACCGTCCTGTCGCTGGCCCTGAGCCGGACCGGCACCCTGCTGATCGTCTGCGGCGACCCGCAGCAGATCAACTCGGTGCTCGGCGCGGGCGTCTGAGCCGGTCCCGGTAGGTCCCGGGACCGCGGGTCGGCGAGCAGCCTCCCGACGGGATCCGCACAGCGGACACTTCGGCATGTCCCGATGTCCGGGCGTGCGGGTTCGACCCGACGGTCTGGGCGCGCTGTGACGCCGGACGGGGCCTGAGTCATCGGTCGGCGCCACCTCACCGGGACGGGGATGTGAGTCGTCGGCTGGCGCCGCCGCCCCGGGCGGTGCCGGGAGGGTCGTAGCCGCGCGCGATTGCTCAAGCACGACTCGTGGCCGGGGCGGCTTGGTTCGTCTTGCTCGGGTGTGCGGCGTTGCAGCGGTTCACATCTGTCTGCGTCGCAGGTTGCCTCGGCCTGCGTCACGCGCCGTCGTCCGGCGACTGCGATGGCCGGGACCGTGAGTTCAGCGGGCCGCGGCGCGACGCAGGACCTCGGAAGCGGCGCCGCCGGTACGCGGAGGCGGTGGCGGCGCCTCGGACGTGGCGAAGGGTTCGGGGGCCGAGACGGAGCTGGGGCGGCGCCCGCCACGGCCTTCGCCGAGGACCTGCCAGCCGTCACGCGTGAGTGTGACGTACGCGCCACAGCGCAGTCCGTGGAGCGTGCAGGCGTCACGCAGGCCCCACATCCATGCTCCGTCCTCCTCCGTCCAACGGGCATCGCCCTCACGGCAGTAGAGAAGCACCGCGGTGCGCACGGGAGTGCGTCGACGCAGATCGTGCGGGATGACTCGACGCAGTTGGGCGAGCAGGATGTTGCGGAACATCCAGCCGTCGGCGGCGGCCGCGCGCCTGCTGAAGGAGGCGCTGGCCCGGAGTCGTTCGTCGGGATCGAGCACGGCCACGATCGCGGTCTCGGGCCCGGGGCGGTGTCGCGCGTGCAGGCCGCTCACGACCTCGCGGGGATTGCGCAGCAGCGGGATGCCGGCGGCCGCCCACTCCGCGGGTTCGAGCAGACGTGTCGCGGGGTTGGAGGATGCGGCGGACAGGTTGGTGGACGTCGACGTGGATGCCGCGGAGGACGGAGCGAATCCGAAGGTCACGATCCTCCCTTCGGCTACGCGCCCACACGGAGGGCGGGGTGTCGGGTTCGGGGGAGCGCGCACCACAGCAGAGCCCAACCGGGACACGAATGAGCCGTGCGGGAGCGGAACTCAATTCTTCCTGTCGAACTGGGATGCGGCAACGAGCAATTGGGGCCGCCGACCCTTAATGAACGGTCTGTGGCTTATATCCGTACCCGGCGGGGCCTTGAGTGAAGCCTGGGTGTACTGGGCACGTACTCCTGGTCAACCCTGGATGCCCAGAACCAGTGGAAGCACCTCCTCCGCCCCGGCGCGACGCAGCATGCGGGCCACCACAGCGAGGGTCCAGCCGGTCTCCGTGAAGTCGTCCACGAGCAGCACGGGACCCCCGGCCTCGGCCAGCGCCGCGGCGAGCGCGGGCGGAACGGTCAGCGCCCCGTCGAGTGCCTTGAGGCGTTGGGCGCTGTTGCTTCGCGGAACCGGCGGCGAGTCGACCGCGTAGTCCACCGAGCCCAGCAGTGGCAGCCGGCCGATCTCCGCGATGCGGGCGCCCAGAGACGCGATCAGTGCCGGGCGAGTGCGTGAGGCGACGGTGACCACGCCGACGGGACGCGCGGGGGCGTCCGCCGCCCCTGACGCCCAGCCGCCGGGCCCCTTGGCCCAGTCGGCCAGTACACCCACCACGGCGTTCGCCACCTCGTCCGGCACAGGGCCGTCGGGTGCCTGCGAGGCGAGCATCGGCCGCAGCCGGTTGCCCCATCCGATGTCCGAAAGCCGCCCCAGCGCACGCCCTGACGTGGCCTGCTCACCGGCCGGGATACGTCCCTTGAGGTCGATGCCGATGGCCGGCAGGCCGGTCGGCCACATGCGGCGGGGTTCCACCTCGACGCCCGCCCGTGCCAGGTCGACCCGCGCGGCGTCCAGCGCCACCGTCGACGTGTCCACCGCGAACCGAGCCCCCGCGCAGTTGTCACAGCGTCCGCAGGGCTTGGCCCCCTCGTCGTCGAGCTGGCGTTGCAGGAACTCCATGCGGCAGCCCGATGTCGCCGCGTACTCGCGCATCGCCTGCTGCTCGGTCCTGCGCTGCCGGGCCACCCAGTCGTAGCGCTCCGCCTCGTACGTCCACGGCTGACCCGTGGCGACCCAGCCGCCCTTGACGCGCCGTACCGCTCCGTCCACGTCGAGCACCTTGAGCATGGTCTCCAGCCGGGAGCGGCGCAGTTCGACGAGAGGCTCCAGGGCGGGCAGCGACACCGGCCGGTCCGCGCGCGTGAGCACGTCCAGGGTGCGGCGCACCAGTTCTTCGGACGGGAACGCGAGGGAGGCGAAGTACTCCCAGATCGCCTCGTCCTCCTTGCCGGGCAGGAGAAGGACCTCCGCGTGCTCCACGCCGCGGCCCGCGCGGCCCACCTGCTGGTAGTAGGCGATCGGGGAGGACGGCGAGCCGAGGTGCACCACGAAGCCGAGATCGGGTTTGTCGAAGCCCATTCCGAGGGCGGAGGTCGCGACCAGCGCCTTCACCTTGTTGCCGAGCAGGTCGTCCTCGGCCTGCTGGCGGTCGGCGTTCTCCGTCTTCCCGGTGTACGAGGAGACGGTGTGCCCGCGGTGGCGCAGGAACGCGGTGACCTCCTCGGCGGCGGCCACGGTGAGCGTGTAGATGATTCCCGAGCCCGGCAGCTCGTCGAGGTGATCGGCGAGCCAGGCCATACGGTGTGCCGCGTCCGGCAGCTGCAGCACGCCCAGGCTCAGACTGTCGCGGTCCAACGGGCCGCGCAGCACCAGCGCGTCCGACGTGCCGCCCGTGCCGAGTTGCTCGGCGACGTCCGCCGTCACGCGCGCGTTGGCGGTGGCCGTGGTGGCGAGCACCGGCACACCTTGCGGCAGGTCGGTCAGCATGGTCCGCAGCCGGCGGTAGTCGGGGCGGAAGTCGTGACCCCAGTCGGAGATGCAGTGCGCCTCGTCCACGACGAGGAGGCCGGTCGCGGCGGCGAGTTCGGGCAGGACCTGGTCCCGGAAGTCCGGGTTGTTGAGCCGTTCAGGGCTGACGAGCAGGACGTCGACCTCACCGGCGGTGATCTCCGCCTGAACGGCATCCCATTCCTCGGTGTTGGAGGAATTGATGGTCCGCGCGTGGATACCGGCTCGGGCGGCGGCGTCGACCTGGTTGCGCATCAGCGCGAGAAGCGGCGAGACGATCACTGTGGGGCCGCTGCCGCGGGCGCGCAGCAATGAGGTCGCCACGAAGTAGACCGCGGACTTGCCCCACCCCGTGCGCTGCACCACCAGGGCCCGGCGCCGCTCGGCCACGAGCGCCTCGATCGCCCGCCACTGGTCCTCGCGCAGCCTGGCAGTGCCCGTGGGGTCCCCGACGAGCCGGGCGAGGACCGTATCGGCCTCCGCCCGGAGATCCGCGTTGCTCGTGTGCTCCATGCGTTCCATACAACAGGACGGCACTGACATCGGGCGGGTCCGTCCAGACATCGGGAGGGTGTCTGCGTGGGAGGGCTGGATCTGTTGTCGGCTAGGTGACGTGTCCCAAGGCGAGTCGTATCCCGGCGTGGGTGGTGCCGTTACGCATCGTGACGTGTCCCTGATCGGACTTATCCACAGGCCCAAGCGGAACTTCAACATCCGCGAGATCGTCGGCGCATGACGAACCACGGCGAAACGACTGGACCCTTCGAGGACGACGACGTCAGGCGGTCGGAGGGAGGACACAGGCCCAGGGGGCATGAGCGGTACGGAGGAGGCGAAGGACAGGAGAGTCACGGTGCAGGTGAAAGGCGTGACGACGACGCAACGTGTGCGCGGCGTATCAGCAGCGGCGACCGCATTCCGTTCGACGGAGCGGACGGCGCGCACAACGTCACCCTCCGCACGCCGGCCGAGCTGGCCGACGCCCTGCCTTACCTGCTCGGATACCGTCCCGAGGACAGCATCGTGCTCGTCACGCTGCACGACCGCGGCGGGCGCGGCAGGTTCGGCGGTCGGGCGCGGCTCGGTATTCCCAGGAACCCGGACGACTGGCTGCCCGTGGCCGCACAACTGGCGCACGGCCTGGTGACGGGTAGCGCACGCCGGGGAAACAAGCCCGAACAGATGGTGGCCTACCTCTGCCAGGAGCCGGGCAAGGGTGAAACCGGACGGCAGGTCATGGAGCGGCTCCGCCCGCTGGCTCAGAACCTGCGCGTGGAATGCGGCCTTCTCGACGTGCCGGTGATCGAGGCTTTGTGCATCTCGGACGGTCGCTTCTGGTCGTACTGCTGCGGGAATGAGCGCTGCTGCCCGGCCGAGGGCCTGCCGATGGGCCTGCCCGGTACGTCCGTGCTGGCCGCCGCGGCGACTTACGCGGGTATTCAGGTCCGCGGCACCCTGCGTGAGCTGCGCGCCAGGCTCCTGCCGTGGGAAACGGCGGCGGTCCTGGAACAGGAGTCGGCCCTGGACGCCGGCAGTGTGGCTCTCGTCCCCAGGATGCTGGACGAATCCAGTCGCCCGGCCGTTGGTGAGGAGACCCTGCGAGGGTCTGAAGAGGCCATGCTCCGTCTCGCCGCCGCCGCTCCCGTGTCCGGCGCGCTCATGGCAGACCTGCGCGATGACGAACTGATCGGGAACGACGAGGCCGCGAGGCTGATCCTCGGACTTCAGGACCGCACCACTCGTGATCGGGCGGCCGAGTGGATGGAGGGCGACGAGGCCGGTCCCGCACTGCGGCTCTGGCGTGCCCTGGCCCGCCGCTGCGTCGGCCCTTACGGCGAACACGCGGCGGCGCCACTCACCCTCGCGGGTTGGGTCGCGTGGTCGACCGGGGACGACTTGGAGGCACGCGAGGCACTCGCCATGGCTTTGGGCGCCGACCCCGACTATCTGTTCGCCCGCCTCCTGCACCAGGCCATCAACGAAGGACTGGATCCGGAGTCGATCCGTCGTTGCCTGCGTACGGAACGCGAGAACAGCGGCCACTGGCGCCCCGGAGTGGAGCAAACCGATGGCGTGCAGGACAGCTGTTCCACGGAGTCGCGTGGTGTCGACGGGGGCGAGCCGATGCGAACACAGGCAGCGGTGATGCCGCCGCGGCAAAATCGCCCGGCCCGCGCGTCAGCTGATGCGGCCCATACCGATTCCGGTTCGCCCGAGGCCGCGGCACCTGAGGCAGCAGGGGACGGGACGTCGCCCGCGCTGCCGCGCACGAGGCGGAGGCGCAATACGGGTCCCGGCGTCGGAAGGAGCGGTGGTACGCGCCCGCGTACGAGCGGGAAGGCCGCGTTGCGGCGTCGCGGCGCCCACCGCGGGGGCGTGGCGCCCGGCGGCAGTGCTGCGCCGGGGGACATGTGAGCGCTGGCTGGGGGCTGCTGGGTGTCGTCGGGTTGCCGGGGTGTCGGTCGGCCGGGTGACCGGTCGATGGATTGCCCGGTCCACGGGGGTTGGAGGTCGGTGGTTGTGGGGGTGGCTCGTGGGGAGCTCTGGGATCGGTGGTTGTGGTGGCCGGGCTGGCTCGTCGGGGTGCTCTGGGGGGTGAGAGCTGCGATCGCCCGGCTGGCTCGCAGGGGCGCTTTGCGGTCACGGGCCGTGGTCGAACGGACCACCCGTGACGACACTGAATGCTCCCGATTCGGCGAAGGGCCGGCAGTGCTGCCGGGGCAAGGGCGTGACCCGGAGGAGCCCGGTGCCGTTCACCTGACTGGCGGAACGTCCGAACCGCCTGCACCGGAGTACCGCCGTGCCCTTTCGCCGCCCCGCCGTTGTCCCCGACCACGCCCGAGGCGCACCGAGCGCAGAGGAAGTCGCCCTATGTACCAGCCGACTCCGCCCTCCGCCGACGACCGCTCCGTCAGCGGCCGATCCGCCACACGTCCCGGACCGGGCAGCGGCCCGCCACCACGCACCGACGGGATCGGGCACCGTGAGACGACGGTGCACGACTCGGCATCGCCCCGACTGAACGCGGACGGTGGGGCACCACCCTGGCTGAAGGCCGAGACCGGGGCTTCGACCCAGCTCAAGGTCGCGAGTGGAGTGCCGCACCGCTCCACAGCGCGCGGCCCCGCGTCGCCCCAGGCACCCGCCGCCACACCGCTTTGGACGACATCCCCTGGTGCGCCGGCCCCGCACCCCTCTGGCCAGCGCCCGCAGCAACTGTTGTCCGCGAGTCGGCCACGCCGAAGGCCCTCCGATCCCTTCCCGGCCGCCCCACCGTCGACCCGGCACTTCCCGGCCACACCGTCACCACAGCGCCCGGGAGAGTTGCCGGCCACCCACGAAGTCATGATCTGCGTGGCGCTTCCCGGCCTTGTCGTCTCGTCGAAACATGGGCAGTTGACCGGCCAGGGGCTGGAAGGCTTCTACCGCGCCGGCCGCCGACTGCTCTCGCGCTGCCAGGTCCGTGTGGCCTCACGTGAACCGCTCGCCGTCCAGGCGCGAATGCACGGCGCCGACCGGGCCCGATTCGTGGGGACCCTGCGCATCTCTCCCAGCCCCGGGCCGGACCCGGACGTCATCGTCGAGCGCACCCGGCACGCGGACGGAACGGAACGGATCACGCTGAACAACGCGACGTCCCGGCCCCTGCGCGTGCCGGTCGAGGTCGCCCTGGGCACGGACCTGGCGCCGCTAGGTGTGATCGCCTCGGGCGTCACCGGACCGGAGGTTTCCGCCAGCGTCCATGACTGCGGCCTGCGCTGGTCGTCTCCTGCCGGGACCTCGTACGTGACGGCTGACCCACCGCCCGCCGACGCACTCGCCTCCGCGGGGCTTCTGCGCTGGGAGCTGGACCTGCCCCCGGGGGGTGCCGCGAGCGTGGAACTCCGGGTGCGCCTGGACGGGGCGGGCCCCGTTCGGGCGGTGGGCCGCGCGGCCACGAGCCCGCTCGCCGTGGCCCGCGCAACGGGCGACGACCCCGGGGTCGAGGCGCTCCTGCGGACCAGCATCGACGACCTTCAGGGTCTGCTGTTGCGAGATCCCGCGCATCCGACCGATACGCATCTCGCGGCCGGAGCGCCGTGGCGCTGTGGTCTTGCCCCCGCCGAGGCCCTTGCCGCGGCCCGAATGGCGCTGCCACTCGGCACCCGCCTTGCCATGGGTACGTTGCGCACGCTCGCCCGTGCGCAACGGACGACCTCCGACAAGCAGCGCGGCATGATTCCCGGGCCGCGCCGGGACGCCGGTGGACACCTGCCACCGGGGTGCACCGGCACCGAGGCCACCCTGTTCTTCCCCACGCTGCTCGCGGAGGCCCGACGGTGGGGACTGCCGGAGCGGGAAACAGAGGAACTGTTGCCCACGGCCGAGTGCTGCCTCACCTGGCTGCGCATCGTCGTCGGCGACGGCCCGTACCTGTGCGACCCGCAGCCCGGTGGTCCCGTCCGCTGCGAGACACAGGCCCACGCACACCGTGCGGCGCTGCTCGGCGCGGACCTGCTCGACGCCTACGGCAGGCCCGGCGGCGGCGAGCTCCGGGATTGGGCGCGAGCGCTGCGAGCGGCCTTCCGGGAGGACTTCTGGCTCGACGATCCCGGCGGCGGCAGACCCGCGGCAGCCCTCACGACGGACGGCCGCCCCGTGCCGTACATCGGGTCGGCCGCCGCTCACCTCCTCGACACCGGCCTGCTGGGCGGGGGAGAGCATGCGCAGGGGCTCCTCGACCGGGTACGGACGGAACAAGTGGCCCGGCTCCTCGGCAGCCCGGCGATGGATTCGGGCTGGGGGCTGCGCGGACTGGGACTCAAGGAAGCGGGTTACAACCCCTTCGCCCACCGCGGGGGTGCCGTGAGGGTCCAGGAGACCGCCGTCGCCGTCGCGGGACTGGCTGCCGCCGGGTACGAGAGGGAGGCCGGCTCGCTGCTGCGCGGCATTCTCGCGGCGGCCGAGGCTTTCGGGTATCGACTGCCCGAGATGTACGCCGGGGAGCAGCGGACCGACGGGAGCGCGCCACTTCCGCACCCTGCCGCCTCCCGTCCGGCCGCCACGGCCGCGGCCGCGGGTGTTCTGCTGCTCACCACTCTCGTCGGCATCCGACCGGACGTCCCGGCGGGCACGGTCACCCTGCGGCCCGTGCGCAGCGCGCCCCTCGGTGAGGTCGGGCTGACGGGACTCCGGGTGGCGGGCGCGCCGTTCTCCGCGAGAGTCAGCCGCCTCGGCCTCGCCATGGTCGAGGAAGCGGCCGGTGGGCTTCAGTTGGGGGTGTGACGTCGTACTGACATCGGCCCTTGGACGCCCTCACACTGGTGATCTTGCTGCCAGGCAGTTTCTGGTGCGAGCGGTCGTCACCCGGCGCACGTCGGAAGGCCGAACCGTGCCCCCGCATCCGGTCCTGGCGCCGGGCGCCTCCTGTATGTCGGTTCGGACGGTGACCTCGGAGGATGCCTCGGCGCCGAGGGCCTGAACCGGTGCAGGGGACTCCTGCCACGAGGATCCGGACCAGCCGTCGAAGCGGCTGGAGAAGGGAGTGTTTATCGTCAGGCAGACGACTATGATCGCGGACATGCCCTACGACCCGTCAGCGTTTCCGCCCTTTGCCGTGACCGTGGACCTGGTCGTGCTGACCGTGCGCCGCCACTCCCTGTGTGCGCTGGCGGTGCGCAGGGGTGAGCCGCCCTTCCAGGGGCGCTGGGCCCTCCCCGGCGGCTTCGTGCGGGCCGACGAGGATCTGTCGCAGGCGGCCGCACGCGAGCTGGCCGAGGAGACCGGGCTGTGCGTCCATGATCCGTCCGTGCCCGCCCAGGACAACGGTGCCCATCTGGAACAGCTCGCGACGTACGGGGACCCCAAGCGGGACCCGCGGATGCGCGTGGTCAGCGTCGCGCACCTCGCGCTGGCTCCCGACCTGCCCGCACCGCGTGCGGGCGGCGACGCGAGCAACGCGCGCTGGGCCCCGGTCGAGGAACTGCTTGAGCAGGGCGGCTACGGCCGGGACGGTGAGCCCCTGGCCCCGCTCGCCTTCGACCACGCGCAGATCCTGGCGGACGGGGTAGAGCGCGCCCGTTCCAAGATCGAGTACTCGTCGCTGGCCACGGCATTCTGTCCGTCGGAGTTCACCGTCGGCGAGCTGCGTCGGGTTTACGAGGCGGTGTGGGGCGTGGCACTCGACCCGCGCAATTTCCATCGCAAGGTGACGGGGACGCCCGGCTTCCTCGTCCCGACCGGCGGTACGACGACCCGTCAGGGCGGGCGTCCGGCCCAGCTGTTCCGCGCCGGCGGTGCCACGCTGCTCAACCCTCCGATGCTGCGGCCCGAGGTCTGACAGAGGGCTTCCGCCCACCACGCCAGGATTCGAGTGCGGACTCGACAGGCGAACACGGGTCCGAGGTGTCCGATCCGGCTTGTGAATCGAGCAGTTCGATGCCCGAAAAACCCGAAATGGCCCGGTATCTTACTACAGGTGATCCAGGCGTTCGGACTGACCAGCAATCCCCGCAAGGGCCTTCCGCCTGCCGTCGACGACGTCTCCTTCGAAGCGCGCGCCGGCCGCGTCACCGCGCTGCTCGGAGACGCTCGCGCGGGCAAGACCACCGCGCTCCGACTGATGCTCGAACTGCAACAGGGCCGTGGACTCACCTACTTCAGGGGACGCCCGCTGCACCGCATCGCCCATCCGACGCGTGAAGTGGGCGTACTGCTCGGCGAGGTGCCCGGACACCCGGGGCGCACGGTCCACGGTCACCTGCGGATGCTCTGCGCCGCTGCCGGAGTCTCGGTCCGGCGGGCCGACGAAGTCCTGGAAGTCGTCGGCCTCGTCAGTCTGCGTGAGGAACGACTGGGCACCCTCTCCCGCGGCATGGACCGACGCCTCGGTCTGGCCTGCGCCCTGCTGTCCGATCCGCACACCCTCGTTCTGGACGACCCCGCGGACGGGCTCTCCGCACGTGAGAGCCGGTGGCTGTTCGGGATGCTGCGCGCGCATGCCGACCAAGGCGGCACCGTCCTGGTCACCACGGCCGACCCCAAAGAGGCGGCGCGCACCGCCGACCGTGTCGTCACGCTGGAGCGGGGCAGGCTCGTCGCCGACCAGGAGGCCGCCGAGTTCGCCCGTACGCGGCTGCGACCCCGGGTCGCGGTCCGCAGCCCGCAGTCCACCCGGCTGGCCGCCGCGCTCGCCAAGGAGGCCCGTACCGCCAGGCGCTCCGTCGAGGTGGTGCAGGAGCGCGGCAATCGCCTCTCCGTCTACGGCAGTACCTGCGCCGATGTCGGTGAAACGGCGTTCCGTCACGGCATCCTCGTACTCCAACTCGCTGATGAGATCGGGGACATGGGGCCTGGCGCCGGCACCGGTGCGGGCGCCGACGTAGCCGTACCTCAGGATCAGGAAGAGCCCGAGGCGAGGGTGCAGGAGCAGGAGGCCGCCGCGGCAGGTTCGGCCGAGTCGGACGCACGCGTATCGGCCGTCGCTTCCGAGGATCTCGCCGACGCCTCACCCAGCGGCTCCGACACGCACGCGGTGACTGTCGACAAAGCGCCCGCCGACGTCGTCGCGGCGACGTCCGAGACCCCGCACGCCACCATGGTTCCGCCGGCCCGTCGCACTCCACCGGCGGACATCTACGCCGACACGTATGCCGACGCCGACTCGGCCTCGGGTGCGCGGCCGGACGCCGTGGCGAAGGACGGCGCGGCTCCCGCACCGCATCCCACCGCGTCCCCGGCGGCGAGCCGCGCGCCGCACTCGGACGTGACGGCGAAGCGTTCGCCGCACTCCGACCCTGCCACGAACCGCGCGCCGCTCCCGGAATCGTCGGCGATCCGGGCTCCCCACCCGGAATCGTCATCGGGCCGCCCCGCGCATCCCGACCCGGCGACGAACGGTGCGCCGCACCCGACCTCGGCGGCGAACGGGACCGCGCACCCGGCCCCGACGGTGAACGGGACCCCGCACCCGGCCCCGACCACGAACGGGAGCCCGCATTCAGCCGCGGCGCCGAACGCCTCCCCGCCCGCCGCCCCTGGTGCAGCCCCGAAGCCGCACCCCGCGGAGCCCACGGCAGCCCCGACGTCACAGCCCGCCAAAGCACCCGCCACCCCTGCTCGATCCACCACGCAGTCCACCCCCGCAGCCGGACGCGCCACCCCCTCGCCCGCCGCCACCCAAGCCAACGGCGCCAGCAAGCCCCCCAACGGCCACGCCAAGCACTTCCTTGACCCCGTCAGACCCTCCCTCGGGCCCGCGGAGCCCTCCACGGCCCCCGCGATCGCGCCCCACCGCCCCACAAAGACCCCCGCTCACCCCGCCGGTCTCGCCAGGCCTTCTCGCCCGACCGCACCGGCGACCCCCGCAAGCGCTGCAACCCGCACGAGCGCCGCACCCCCCGCTCGCCCCGCCGCCCCCGTCACGTCCCGTGAGCTCGAATCCCTGCCCTCGCTTCCGCCCCCCATCGCTGTCCGTGCCGCGCCCAGTCCGTTGCGGCCGCTGCGGTACGAGCTGCGGCGGGCGGCCGGGGTCAGTACCGGGTTCGTCACCGCCGCCACCGTGCTCGTCGTGTCCGCGCTGACCGCCGTACTTCTCGCCCGTCTGGGGCACACTCCGCACGAGCGTCTGCTCGCCGCCTGGCCGAGCGAGGTGCCGCTGCCGCCGGCGGCGATCGGCGCGGGGCTGCTCGGGGCGCTGGCCTTCGGGGACGAGTTCCGCCACCCCGCGCTGGCGGTCGACCGCGGGACCGTGCCCCGTCGGCTGGGGCTGCTGGCAGCCAAGCTCGCCGTCTCCGGGGCGACCGCGCTGGCCCTGGCCGTCCTCACGGTGGGCTGCAACGCCGAGGTGCTCTACCTCGTATACGGAAGGGAACTCGCGCGGGTTCCGGCGGACTGGCTCTCTTTGAGTGCCAGTTGGCTGGGCCTCACCGTCGGGTGCGCCTGGGCCGGTGTGCTGGCCGCCGGCGTCTTCCGGTCGACCGCCGGCGGGCTCGCCGCCGTTGTTTCCGTACCGATCCTCGTCGTACCCCTGGTGCAGAGGCTCGTTGAGGGGCCTTCCGTGCGGACCGCGGCCGGCTTTCCCATGCGAATGCGGGAGATGTTCCTCCTGCAGTGGCCCTTCGGGGGCGAGCGTTATCTCTCCGCCGTGGCACGGGTGATCTCCCAACCCGTCGGCGGCGCCCTGACGTTGTCCCTGACCGCGCTGCTCTGCGCATACGCGGTCACGACCCTTCGAAGCAGGGCGAGATGACTGCTCCCGGCACGCTTCCGGTCCCCGGCTGCGCGCCCCTCGCCAGGGGAAGTCCATTTCTTTCTGATAAGGCGTCAATTGCGACGGGGTGAGCGATCACCCTTTCGTGTGCTTTTCACCAAAGACCTCAAGGGAGTTGGAAACGGCGCCGACAAAGGATCCGTGAGTACCCTTGCGCACACCATGATGACCCCCGCCCGCTCTGCAGACTCCGGTCTCCCCGGCCCGGGCGAACTCGACCGTTACCCGTACGCCGAGGCACATGTGCCCGACCGGGTCGGCGCCCCTGCCTGGGAGGGCGCGGACCCGGAGATGAACCGTGTGGGCCGACGCGCCGCTGGAAGCCGCGGACGCGGACTGCACGGCCAACTCGTTCAGCAGCTTGGTCAGATGATTGTCTCGGGCGACCTGGGCGCGGACCGTCCGCTGGTGCCCGAGGAGATCGGCCAGCGATTTGAGGTCTCCCGCACCGTCGTCCGTGAGTCGCTCCGCGTCCTGGAGGCAAAGGGCCTGGTCAGCGCCCGCCCCAACGTCGGTACGCGCGTGCGTCCCGTCAGTGACTGGAACCTGCTCGACCCGGACATCATCGAATGGCGCGCCTTCGGGCCGCAGCGTGAAGACCAGCGCCGGGAACTGAACGAGCTGCGCTGGACGATCGAACCGCTCGCCGCGCGGCTGGCCGCCGGGCACGGGCGCGAGGACCTCCAGCAGCGACTGGCCGACATGGTCGAGATCATGGGCCACGCACTCGGGCAGGGCGACGCGCTCACCTTCTCCCGAGCCGACGCCGAGTTCCACTCCCTGCTCATCCAGGTCGCGGGCAACCGCATGCTGGAGCACCTCTCCGGCATCGTCTCCGCCGCCCTCCAGGTCTCGGGCGGCCCCGTCACGGGCTGTGACCGGCCGAACGAGACGTCCCTGGCCCACCATGGCCGGATCGTCGACGCCCTGGCGACCGGTGACGGCGCGGCGGCCGAATCCGCCATGCGTCAGTTGCTGACGGTCCACCCCGAGGTGGAGCGGGTGGTTCCCGCCCCCCGCGAGCACTGACCACCTGGGTCGGCCGTCCTCCTCCCCGGGTGGGCGGTTTCCCGATGGACAGTTCCCCCGGAGGGCAGTCCCCCGGACCGCGATGCCTGCGTACGGCAATGCCTCCGGACGGCGACGCCCCTCGCGCCACTCGTGGCCGGGCTCCCGGGCGGACACCAGCCGCGAGCACTGACCGCGCGCCGCAGGCGTCACGGTCGGGAGGTGTCCCCTCGGGTGTGACGGTTCGCCGCGGACGCGGACGTTCGTGGTCGGTCGGGAGGCGTCCTGGGCGGCATCGCGGCACACCGCGGACTCAGTGGTCGGCAGGCGTCCCCTCGGGCGTCGCGCCCAGCGGTGCGCCGACACGCTACGGATCTCGTGGCCCGACGCCACGGATCTCGTGGCTCGAAGGTGCCCAGCGGGCGTTCCCGCCCGGCGGTGCCCCGCGTGCCGCGGTCGTCGCGACCTGGAGGTGCTCCGTGCGGTGCCTCCGCGGCGCCCTCGGCGCCCGGGGTCTCCCGGGCGCCGAGGGCGCCGCGACGAGGCGCTGCCGCGATAGCGCGAGCCCGAGGGGCTTCTACGACGCCTCGGACCCAAAGGGCTGCCACGACGCCTCGGGTGCGAAAGCGCGGACGCCACCGGTAGCCCACGGTGCTCCAGCAGGCCGAGCCGGCCCCGGACGCTTCTGTCGAACCGCGTGCCCGAGGTCACCCCGCGGCTCCCCGCCGTGTGGCTCCGGGCTTTGCGGCCTCCAGGCGGCCCGGAGCATGCCTCTTCCCCGGCATCCTCAGGCCAGGGAAGCGGTGCCGTCGGGTCTTGCTGCATCACCTCGATGCGGCGAGACCCGACAGCGCAGCGGCACGGCCAGCGGCACGGCCAGGGGCTCGGGATGGGGCGACACTGATCGGAACGGCCCGGAACGGCCCGGAACAGTTGGGAACGGCCCGGAGCAGCTCCGCTGATCGGAACAACCCATAACCACCTCTGCCCGTATCTGACCGTTTTTGAGCGCTTACGCGGTGTGACCCGGGCCACGCAGATTGGGCGTAACACTCCCGGGAACTGCGCGATGACCTAAGAGGTGACAGCCGAGGAGGGAATACGGACGCCGTTCACGGCGCTGTACGTCTTCCCGGCCCCCGCCCGCGCCGTCGGCCAATCCCCAGTCGGCGGTCGGCTCCTGTCCGCTGTGGACGGGGCCGGAAGTCGTTTTCCAACATTCCGAGAGGTTGTTCGTGTCGGCCAGCACATCCCGTACGCTCCCGCCGGAGATCGCCGAGTCCGTCTCTGTCATGGCGCTCATTGAGCGGGGAAAGGCTGAGGGGCAGATCGCCGGCGATGACGTGCGTCGGGCCTTCGAAGCTGACCAGATTCCGGCCACTCAGTGGAAGAACGTACTGCGCAGCCTCAACCAGATCCTCGAGGAAGAGGGTGTGACGCTGATGGTCAGTGCCGCAGAACCCAAGCGCACCCGCAAGAGCGTCGCAGCGAAGAGTCCGGCCAAGCGCACCGCCACCAAGACGGTCGCAGCGAAGACGGTGGCGGCGAGGAAGGCCACCTCCTCGACGGCCGCACCGGCAGCCCACGACGTCGACGATCCGGCCGAGGACACCGCGCCTGAGAAGAAGGCCGCTGCCAAGAAGGCGACCGCCAAGAAGGCGACAGCGAAGAAGGCCGTCGCCAAGAAGGCCGCACCCGCCAAGAAGTCCGGCGGGAAGAAGGACGACGCCGAGCTGATCGAGGAGGAGGTGCTCGAGGAGGCCAAGGGCGGCACGGAGGAGCCCGAGGGCGCCGAGAGTGCCGGCTTCGTGCTCTCCGACGAGGACGAGGACGACGCGCCCGCGCAGCAGGTCGCCGCCGCCGGTGCCACCGCCGACCCGGTCAAGGACTACCTCAAGCAGATCGGCAAGGTTCCCCTGCTCAACGCGGAGCAGGAGGTCGAACTGGCCAAGCGCATCGAGGCGGGTCTGTTCGCCGAGGACAAGCTCGCCAACTCCGACAAGCTCGCGCCCAAGCTCAAGCGCGAGCTGGAGATCATCGCCGAGGACGGCCGCCGGGCCAAGAACCACCTGCTGGAGGCCAACCTCCGCCTGGTGGTCTCGCTGGCCAAGCGCTACACCGGCCGCGGCATGCTCTTCCTGGACCTGATCCAGGAAGGCAACCTGGGTCTGATCCGCGCGGTCGAGAAGTTCGACTACACCAAGGGCTACAAGTTCTCCACGTATGCCACCTGGTGGATCCGTCAGGCGATCACCCGCGCGATGGCCGACCAGGCCCGCACCATCCGTATCCCGGTGCACATGGTCGAGGTCATCAACAAGCTCGCGCGCGTGCAGCGCCAGATGCTCCAGGACCTGGGCCGCGAGCCCACCCCGGAGGAGCTGGCCAAGGAACTCGACATGACCCCCGAAAAGGTCATCGAGGTCCAGAAGTACGGCCGCGAGCCCATCTCCCTGCACACCCCGCTGGGCGAGGACGGCGACAGCGAGTTCGGTGACCTCATCGAGGACTCCGAGGCCGTCGTCCCGGCCGACGCGGTCAGCTTCACGCTCCTCCAGGAGCAGCTGCACTCGGTGCTCGACACCCTGTCGGAGCGCGAGGCGGGCGTCGTCTCGATGCGCTTCGGTCTCACCGACGGTCAGCCGAAGACCCTCGACGAGATCGGCAAGGTGTACGGCGTCACGCGTGAGCGCATCCGCCAGATCGAGTCCAAGACCATGTCGAAGCTGCGCCACCCGTCGCGTTCGCAGGTGCTGCGCGACTACCTCGACTAGGTCGCCGTCGTACGCCGCGAAGGCCCGGTTCCCCTCGGGGAGCCGGGCCTTCGTGCGTACGCGGCGCGGGTGCGGCATGCCGCCTCCTGAATGACTCTGGGTTTCTCATGGGCACCCCAGAGTGAGGAGCGCATATGTGCCGACCTTTTGTCCGCGCACTGGCCCGGCCGCTGGTCCTCGCGGCTGCCATGGCCGCGATACCGCTGTCCACCACCGCTCCGGCGGCCGCCGACGGCATAGTCGTCGGCGGTTTTCCGGTGGACGTCTCGGAGAGCCCGTGGACGGTGGCCCTGTCCAGCCGTGACCGGTTCGGAGGTACGCGGTCGGGTCAGTTCTGCGGTGCCGTGGCGGTCGGTCGGACGACCGTCCTGACCGCGGCCCACTGCCTCTCGCGTGAGGCGCTGGGGGTGCCCGTGGAGAAGGTGCGCGACCTCAAGGTCATCACGGGGCGCACGGATCTGCGGTCGGCCGAGGGGCGCGAGGTTCCCGTGAAGGAAGCCTGGGTGAATCCCCACTACGACAGCGACAGCAACGTGGGGGACTTCGCCGTGCTGACGCTCGCAGAAGCCCTGCCGCAGA
This sequence comes from Streptomyces cadmiisoli, assembly GCF_003261055.1. Classification (NCBI taxonomy): domain Bacteria; kingdom Bacillati; phylum Actinomycetota; class Actinomycetes; order Kitasatosporales; family Streptomycetaceae; genus Streptomyces; species Streptomyces cadmiisoli. The sequence continues at coordinate 2,718,241 of NZ_CP030073.1, read as the reverse complement.
GCGCGGTCATAGGCATGGCGGCCAAGGGGGACACGGCGTACGCGGCGGGCACCGGCGCGACCGTCTACGGCTGGGGCGATGTCACCGGGGCAGGGGACTACGCCGAGGAACTCCGGGCCGCGCGCGTGCACGTCCTGGCCGACGCCCTCTGCGAGGGCGCGTATCCGGCCTATCCGGGGAGCCGCGACGGCGCGTATCGGGCCGACGCCATGGTGTGTGCGGGAGAGACCGTCGGCGGCCGGGACTCCTGTCAGGGCGACAGCGGAGGTCCGCTGGTCGCCAAGGGGAGGCTGATAGGCCTGGTCTCATGGGGGAGCGGCTGCGGTAAGGCGGGCAGTCCGGGCGTCTACACGCGCGTCTCCGACATCATCCGCAAGCTGAACTGGGACACCGCCGCGCGCTCGTCGCGGCACGGCGCCTGACGGGACCGGCGCGACTGCCGGACACGGACGGGCGGCCGACCCTGTGGGACACGGGGTCGGCCGCCCGTCCTCGGCATGGTGCCGTGCTGGCTCGTCGTGGACGCGAGGTGTCAGCGCTCTTCTTCGGAAGCGGAGCTCGGAACGGTCGTGAGCCGCTCCGTCTCGTCCTGTATCTCAGCGGCGATCTTCTTGAGTTCCGGCTCGAACTTGCGCCCGTGGTGGGCGCAGAAGAGCAGTTCGCCGCCGCTGAGCAGGACGACGCGTACGTACGCCTGGGCGCCGCAGCGGTCGCAGCGGTCAGCGGCCGTCAGCGGGCTCGCGGGGGTCAGAACAGTAGTCACGTCGCCTCTTCTCTAGCTCGACGAGCTGTCGTACCAGGGTCAACATCCAACCAGCCCGAAAACGTTCCCGCTCGGGGCTTTTCCTCGAAAAAATCTTTCGAGGTGGCTGTCTGCTGCCGGTTGGCGGCGAATGTGCCGTAATACGTATCAAAGTCTCTTACGGGTTCGCGCAGTTTGTCAGTGTCCGTCCTCCCGGCTGGCTTGCCGGTTTGTTCAAGAGGACGTGCCCGGAGCCTAAATGGTTCATGCGCCGAAGGGAACGTGATATGTACTTCACCCCATCGAGGGATCGAACATGCATGCGACCTTGGACTAGTCTGAGTTCGGACCGAGGGTGGCGTTACAACGGCTCTACCAGGCCTCGGTACCCTCTGAGCGGCGACCCTAGCCGCGCCCGTACCCAGACGGGCCCCACTTGAAATTCAGCGAGGAGCGAACCGCGTGACCGCCGACACGTCCGTGCCGTCCACAGCTCTGCTGGCAGGAGCAGACCGGGACGGTTCCAACTACACCGCGCGGCACCTGCTCGTCCTGGAGGGGCTCGAAGCCGTCCGCAAGCGACCCGGCATGTACATCGGGTCCACCGACAGCCGCGGTCTGATGCACTGCCTGTGGGAGATCATCGACAACTCCGTGGACGAGGCCCTCGGCGGGTACTGCGACCACATCGACGTGATCCTGCACGACGACGGCTCGGTCGAGGTGCGCGACAACGGCCGCGGCATCCCGGTCGACGTCGAGCCGAAGACCGGTCTGTCCGGCGTCGAGGTCGTGATGACCAAGCTGCACGCGGGCGGCAAGTTCGGCGGCGGCTCGTACGCCGCCTCCGGTGGTCTGCACGGCGTGGGCGCCTCCGTGGTGAACGCCCTGTCCGCCCGGCTCGACGTCGAGGTCGACCGCGGCGGCAACACCCACTCCATCAGCTTCCGCCGCGGTGTGCCCGGTGCCTTCGCCACGGTGGGCCCCGACGCGAAGTTCGACGCCGGCAGTGGCCTGCGCAAGACCAAGAAGATCCCCAAGACCCGCACCGGCACACGCGTGCGGTACTGGGCCGACCGCCAGATCTTCCTCAAGGACGCCAAGCTCTCCCTGGAGAACCTGCACCAGCGCGCCCGCCAGACCGCGTTCCTCGTCCCCGGCCTGACCATCGTCGTCCGCGACGAGTACGGGCTCGGCGAGGGCGGCAGCAAGGGCGAGGAGTCCTTCCGCTTCGACGGCGGCATCAGCGAGTTCTGCGAGTTCCTGGCCACCGACAAGCCGGTCTGCGACGTCCTGAGGCTGTCCGGCCAGGGCACCTTCAAGGAGACCGTCCCCGTCCTGGACGAGCACGGTCAGATGACCCCGACCCAGGTCACCCGTGAACTCGACGTCGATGTCGCGATGCGCTGGGGCACGGGGTACGACACGACCCTCAAGTCGTTCGTGAACATCATCGCCACCCCCAAGGGCGGTACCCACGTCGCGGGCTTCGAGCAGGCCGTGACGAGCACGCTCAACGAGGTGCTGCGCACCAAGAAGATGCTGCGGGTCGCCGAGGACGACATCGTCAAGGACGACGCCCTCGAGGGCCTGACGGCGGTGGTGACCGTCCGTCTCGCCGAGCCGCAGTTCGAGGGGCAGACCAAGGAGGTCCTCGGCACCTCGGCGGCCCGGCGCATCGTGAGCACTGTGATCTCCAAGGAGCTCAAGGCGTTCCTGACGTCCGCGAAGCGGGACGCCGCCGCGCAGGCCCGGGTCGTCATGGAGAAGGCGGTGGCCGCCGCCCGTACGCGTATCGCAGCCCGTCAGCACAAGGACGCGCAGCGTCGCAAGACGGCGCTGGAGTCGTCCTCGCTGCCCGCCAAGCTCGCCGACTGCCGTAGCGACGACGTGGACCGCAGCGAGCTGTTCATCGTCGAGGGAGACTCCGCGCTCGGCACCGCCAAGCTGGCGCGGAACTCCGAGTTCCAGGCGCTGCTGCCGATCCGGGGCAAGATCCTCAACGTCCAGAAGTCGTCCGTGACCGACATGCTGAAGAACGCCGAGTGCGGCGCGATCATCCAGGTCATAGGAGCGGGCTCGGGCCGTACCTTCGACATCGACGCGGCTCGCTACGGCAAGATCATCATGATGACCGACGCCGATGTGGACGGCTCCCACATCCGCTGCCTGCTGCTGACGCTGTTCCAGCGCTACATGCGGCCCATGGTCGAGGCCGGCCGGGTCTTCGCCGCGGTGCCGCCGCTGCACCGCATCGAGATCGTCCAGCCCAAGAAGGGCCAGGACAAGTACGTCTACACGTACTCGGACCGCGAGCTGCGCGACAAGCTCATGGAGTTCCAGAGCAAGGGCGTCCGCTACAAGGACTCGATCCAGCGCTACAAGGGCCTCGGTGAGATGGACGCCGACCAGTTGGCCGAGACCACCATGGACCCGCGGCACCGCACCCTGCGCCGGATCAACCTGGCCGACCTGGAGGCCGCCGAGCAGGTCTTCGACCTGCTGATGGGCAACGACGTCGCGCCGCGCAAGGAGTTCATCTCCAACTCGGCCGCCACGCTGGACCGCTCCCGCATCGACGCGTAGGGGCTGTCCGCTCCGCTCCGACGCACTCCCGCCGGCTCGGCCCGGGCGCCTTCGCACGAGGCGCCCGGACCGGGCCGGTGTGCGTGATCGCGCTGCGCGCCGGGCCCTGAGTGGTCCCGGCGCCGTCACCAGCGGGTCGAGTCACCTGATGGGGTGAACAGCGCGGGGAAGAAGAGTCGGGGATCTTCCCGTTCTGTCCATGCTTGAGCATGCACTCAAGCAACGGTCGCGCCCGCGGGGGCGGGAGCGACCCCGAGGATTCGTTCGAGAACCGCGAGGATCGCCACCCCGGTGTCGCCGCGGCGTCAGGAACCGTGAAGTACGACGACCCCTGGTACGACGCACTGGCCTCCGGCTGGGGTGAATCGGGCGGCAGCGCCGCCGCGTCGTCCTTCGTCCCGACGCCCCGCCCCGAGGTCCCCGACCCCGTGAAATCCCCCGCGGCGGCGGAGGTGTACCTCGAAGTGCAGCGCAGCGCGGCCTTCCAGGAGGTGCGCGGCCGCTATCTGAGGTTCGTCGTGCCGGCGGGGGTCGGCTTCTTCGCCTGGTACGTGGCGTACGTGGTCACCGCCACGACGGCGCCGGGGTTCATGGCCCGTCCCGTGGTGGGCGCGGTGAACGTGGCGATGCTGGCCGGGCTCGGACAGTTCCTCAGCACCTTCCTGCTCACCTGGGCCTACGCGCGGCACGCGCGGCTGCGCAGGGATCGCGCCGCGCTCGAACTGCGCTGGGACACTCAGGAACTGACCCGCGGCGCGCGCGGCGGTGCCCTGTGACGGACAACCATCAGTCGCTGGCCCTGCTGCTGTTCAGCGTGTTCATCGCCGTCACGCTGGGGATCACGACCTGGGTGAGCCGCAACCGGCACGGCTCGGCGGAGGAGTTCTACGCCGGAGGGCGTCTCTTCTCGCCGATAGAGAATGGTTTTGCCATTGCCGGCGACTACATGTCGGCCGCCTCGTTCCTGGGCATCTCCGGGCTCATCGCGCTGTTCGGCTACGACGGGCTGCTGTACTCCGTGGGCTTCCTGGTGGCCTGGCTCGTGGTGCTGTTCCTGGTCGCCGAACTGGTGCGCAACTGCGGCAGGTTCACCCTCGCCGACGTCGTCGCCGCGCGGATGCGCGAGCGTCCGGTGCGGATCGCCGCGGGAACCTCCTCGGTCACCGTGTCCGTTCTCTATCTGGTGGCGCAGATGGTGGGTGCGGGCAGCCTGGTCGCCCTGCTGCTGGGCGGGACGAGCGGGGCGGCGCAGTCCTGGACCGTCATCGGGGTCGGGGCGCTCATGGTCATCTATGTGTCGCTGGGCGGGATGCGGGCCACCACATGGATCCAGATCGTGAAGGCGGTCCTGCTGATGGGCGGCGCCATCACGCTCACCGTGCTCGTCCTGGTGCGCTTCCACGGAGACTTCGACCAACTGCTGCGCTCGGCGGCGGAGCGCAGCGGTCACGGCGACGCGTTCCTCGCGCCCGGGCTGAAGTACGGCGAGGACTGGACGGCGCGCCTCGACTTCATCAGCCTCGGCCTCGCCCTGGTGCTCGGGACGGCCGGACTGCCGCACATCCTGTCCCGGTTCTACACCGTGCCCACCGCACGGGCGGCGCGGCGGTCCGTGGTGTGGGCGATCGGACTCATCGGCAGCTTCTACCTGATGACGATCGTCCTCGGTTTCGGCGCGGCGGCGATCGTGGGACCCGACGAGGTGCGCGACTCGAACACGGCCGGCAACACCGCCGTACCGCTGCTCGCACTCGACCTGGGCGGCGGCGCGGGCTCCACGGGGGGAACGGTCCTCTTCGCGGTCGTCGCGGCTGTCGCCTTCGCGACCATCCTCGCCGTCGTCGCCGGGATCACGCTCGCCTCCTCGGCGTCCGTGGCGCACGACCTGTACGCGTCCCTGCGCCGCCGCGGGGCCCGGCCGCGCAGCGAGGTGAGCGTCGCCCGCGCGGCCTCGGTCGGTATCGGCGTGCTGGCGATCGCTCTGGGACTCCTCGCCCGCGACCTCAACGTCGCATTCCTGGTCGGCCTCGCCTTCGCCGTCGCCGCCTCCGCGAACCTGCCGGTGCTGCTCTACTCGCTGTTCTGGCGCGGCTTCACCACCCGCGGGGCGGTCTGGGCGGTCTACGGCGGTCTGATCCCGGCCGTCGCCCTCGTCGTGCTGTCACCGGTCGTGTCGGGCAGCCCCGAATCGCTGTTCCCGGGCGTCGACTTCCAGTACTTCCCGCTGCAGAACCCGGGCCTCGTCTCCATCCCGCTGGGCTTCGTCGCCGGCTGGCTGGGCACGGTCACCTCGGCGGAACCACCGGACGAGGCCAAGCACGCGGAGACCCAGGTGCGATCGCTCACCGGGGCTGGTGCGGCCTAGTGCCGTGGCAGGCAACGCGCACAGTCGCCCCCAGGACCGACGGGAAAGGCCTTACCGGCCCCGGCGGCCCAGGACCGGCGCGCGGGCGGCCAGGGGGCCGTCCACGGGCGACGACGGGCACCCGTGCGCTCCCGTGACCGTGGCCTCAGACGCGGGTCGCCCACACGTAACGGTGTTCGGGACGGCCCGCGTCGCCGTACTTCAGGGTCAGCGTCGCCCGTCCCGTGCGTTCCAGGAGCTTCAGATAGCGCTGTGCGGTCTGCCGGCTCACCCCGGTGCGTTCGGCGATCTCCTGGGCGGACAAGGGGCCCTCGGCGTTCTTCAGGGACTGTCTGACGAGCTCCGCGGTCGTCGGGGAGTGCCCCTTGGGCAGGTTCGGCTCCGACGGTGCGGACAGGGCACCGAAGATGCGGTCCACCTCCGCCTGCTCGGCTTCGCCGCCGCCGTCCAGGGTCCGGCGCAGTTGCGCGTACGCCTCCAGCTTGGCGCGCAGGCCCGCGAAGGCGAACGGCTTGACGAGGTACTGGAGCGCGCCCTGCCGCATCGCCGACTGCACCGTGGAGATGTCCCGCGCCGCGGTCACCATGATCACGTCGGTCTGGTGGCCACGCCGGCGCATCTCCTGCACCACCGCCAGGCCCGTCTCGTCGGGCAGGTAGTGATCCATGAGGACCAGATCGACCTGCGGCAGCGCCTCCATCTGCCGTAGTGCCTCGGCCGCGCTGTGCGCCTGCCCGGCGACCCGGAAGCCCTGCACCTTCTCGACGTACGCCGCGTTCACCCGGGCCACCGCCGTGTCGTCGTCCACGACCAGGACCTCGATCATCGCGCCTCCTCCTCGACGGCCTCGACGGCCTCGACGGCATCGCGGGCCGACGGAGCGGTGAGGGCGGGTTCCGCCTCCGGATCGGTCAGGGCTTCAGGCAGCACCACGGTGAACTCCGCGCCACCGCCAGCCGCGTCGTCCACCGTCGCCGAACCTCCCTGCCGCTCCGCCAGCCTGCGCACCATGGCCAGGCCGATACCCCGCTCCCGGTGCGCCGGAGGCTTCTTCGTGGACCACCCCTCGGTGAAGATCAACTCTCGTAGCTCCGCCGGGATTCCGGGCCCCGTGTCCCGGACGATGAGCACGGCCGTACGGCCCTCGGCGTTCAACTCGGCCTCCACGCGCGCGTGCGCGGTGCCCGCCACGGCGTCCAGCGCGTTGTCCACCAGGTTGCCGACGATCGTGACCAGCCCCCTGGCGTCGATCACACGGTCCGGGAGCCGGGTGCGGCCCGATATCCGCAGCGCCACGCCCCGCTCGGCCGCCACCGTCGCCTTGCCGACCAGCAGCGCGGCGAGCAGCGGATCCTTGATCTTCTCGGTGACCTCCTCGGCAGTGTCCCGGTGGGTGCCGATGACCTCACCGGCGAACTCCACGGCCTCGTCGTACATCTCCAGCTCCAGCAGCCCCAGCAGCGTGTGCATTCGGTTGGCGTACTCGTGGTCCTGGGCGCGCAGGGCGTCGATCAGGCCGCGCGTGGAGTCCAGCTCCCGGCCGAGCTCCTCCAGTTCGGTGCGGTCGCGCAGGGTGGCCACGGAGCCGCCGTCGCCGGTGGGCATGCGGTTCGCCACCAGCACGCGCGTGCCGCGCACGGTGAGCAGGTCGGTGCCGGCGGCCCGGCCGGCCAGCACCTCGGCCGTACGTCCCTTGCCGAAGGCCTCGTCGGGAGTGCTGCCGACGACCTGGTTCCCGACGCCCAGCAGGCGCTGGGCCTCGTCGTTCAGCAGCCGGATGCGGCCCGCGCGGTCGAGCGCCACGACGCCCTCCCTGATGCCGTGCAGCATGGCCTCGCGCTCGGCGAGCAGGCCCGCGATGTCCGAGAAGGCCAGGTCCCTCGTCTGCCGCTGCACCCGCCGGGAGACGAGCCAGGCGGCCAGCGTGCCGACGGCCAGGGCACCGCCGGCGTACGCCAGCAGCTCGGGGATCGAGTGGATGAGGCGGGCCCGGACGCTGTCGTACGCGATGCCGACCGAGACGGCGCCCACGATGTCGCCGTCACGGTCGCGCAGCGGCACCTTCCCGCGCGCGGAGCGGCCGAGGGTGCCCTCGTCGATCTCCATGACCTCCTGGCCGGCCAGCGCGTCGCTGGGGTCCGTCGAGACGTGCCGGCCGATCTCCGCCGGCTCGGTGTGCGACCAGCGCACGCCCTGCCGGTCCATCACCACCACGTACTCGGCGCGGGTGGCCTTCCGGATCCGTTCCGCCTCCCGCTGGACCGGCCCGTCGACCGTCGCGGACGTACCGCGCAGGTCCTCGGCGAGCTGCGGCTGCGCCGCGGTGGTCTGCGCGATCGCGAGCGCCCGCCGCATGGCCTGGTCGTCCAGCTGGTCGCCGAGCGGGGCGAGGAACAGCCCGGTCGCGAGGACCGCGACCCCGGCGGCGATCGCCACCTGCATCAGCAGCACCTGCGAGAACACCCGGCGCGGCAGGCCGAGGCGCAGGCGGCGCGTCGTGGGGGGAGTGCGGCTCATACCCACGACGGTACGTGGGGGGACCGACATTGCCGTAGGGGGTCCCGGGGCGGCGAACGGACCGGCCGACTGCCTGGCCGGACGCCGGACGCCGGACGCCGGACTCCGTGTGCCGGGTGGGGGTGGGGGGATGTACGGGTCGGTGGTGCCGCGGTTCAGCTTGCGAGTGCCGCCACGGTCAGTTCGCGTACCGCCACCACGTCCATCCGCGCCGGCGCGCCCAGCACCGATGTGCCGCAGGTCTCCGGGCGGGGCGGCAGGGAGGCGCCCTGGGCCACCACGACCCGCCAGTGGCGTCCGTCGATGTGGGCGACGGTCACCTCCCAGCGGGCGGCGGCACCGTCCGTCCGCACCGCGTTCTCGGTCCGTACGACGCTCAGCGCGTCCGCCGCGAGCTCGCCGGCCGCCGCCCGGACGGCCAGTTCGGCCGCTTGTCCGGGCCTTTCCCAGGCCGAGGACCCGCGGCAGCCCTCCACGACGATCCGTCCCTCCGTGACCCCGTGCAGGATCTCCTTGACGGTGCGGGCCTCGACGCGGCCGTAGGCGTAGCCGTACGGCAGGACGAGCACGGTCGGGGAGAAGCGATGACCGCCCAGATGAGTGACCTCCCAGATGCCGCCCACGCCGGAGGCGGCGAGCTCGGCCGCGAGAGGGCGGCCGAGGAGCGCGCAGCACCGGTCCCGCTTGCCGTTGGTGCACACCAGCGCGAGCGGGTCGCCGGTGTGCGGGTGGCCCCGCAGCGCCGCGTCGAACGTGCGGTGGTCACCGGCGCCGAGCGCGGTGAAGTCGAGGTCGAGCAGACGCTCCGGGTCGGTCGTGGTGGCGGAGCGCAGCCACGTGTTGCCGGGCGCGGTGTGGGCCGCGTACACCTGGCGCAGGGAGGGCGTGCCGCTGTCGGCGTGGCGCCCGGCGCGGCGGATCAGGGCGATGCGCACGCCCGTGTTCTCGGCGGCCGCCTCCAGAGCGCGGCCCAGAGCGGGGTCGAGGTGGCTCTGGGTGAGCGCCCGGGCGCCCCACGGACCGGGTTGCTCCAGCAGGAGCCAGGTCCTGGCGGTCGCCGCGGTTCCGGAAATGGGCTCGCCGAGGTCCCGCGAGACGGTGGCACACGTACTCACAGAGGTGAGCCTAACCTGACTTGGTTCGGCGTGACTTCCGGGCGTGCTGGTGTTCCTGTTACGGGAGGGGTTGTGGTGGTTCAGGACCGACGTAGCGGCCGCTCGGGCGCATCCGCAGCGGGCGTTCCCGGTACTCCTCCAGGGCATGTGCGATCCAGCCCGCCGTCCGGGCGACGGCGAAGATCGTCTCTCCGGCCGTGGCCGGCATCGCGCAGGACGCGGTGAGCACGGCGAGCGCGAGGTCCACATTGGCGTGCAGCGGCGTGTGCCGGGCGGCCGTCGCCTCCACGTCCCGGGCCGCAGCGAGGGCGGGCGCGGCGTGGGGGATGTCCTTGAGGAGCCGGAAGAGGGCCACCGCGCGGGGGTCCTCGGCCGTGTACAGCGGGTGCCCGAGCCCCGGGATGCGGCGGCCGGCCCGGAGTTCCTCCGCCACCACGGGCGCAGCGTCGCCCTGGTCGAGTACGTCGAGCAGCATCCGGTGGGCGAGGCCGCCGGCCGCCCCGTGCAGCGGGCCCTCGATCACGCCGAGCCCGGCGGAGACGGCGGCGTACGCGTGCGCGTGGGCCGACGCGGCGACACGCACCGCGAGGGTGGACGCCGCCAGGTCGTGGTCGACGAGCAGTCCGAGCGCCGTGTCCAGCGCCCGCAGCGACGCCTCGTCGGGGTCGCGCCCACTGAGCCGCGCCCAGAGGCTGCGAGCCAGTGACCCCTCGCCGCGGCGCGCGCGCCGCACGGGTGGCAGGGCGGCGACCATCGTGGGGATCAGGGCGCGTGCCGTGCCCAGCACGGCCTCCTCGGAGAGGTCGAAGCGCAGGGGGTCGGCGGTCGCGGCGGCGATCACGGCGACGCGAAGCCGGTCGGCGGGGCCGGCGTGGTCCGGCAGGGCGTCCACGGCGCGCCGGGCCACGCTGACGGCCGCCTCGGGAGCGTCGAACGTGACGCCGGGCCGCAGGTGCCCGGTCCACAGCCACTCCGCGATCTCCTCGTAGGAGTGCCGGGCGGCCAGCTCGGTGGCGTCGACGCCGCGGAAGTAGTACCGGTCCCGGTCGATGAGCGTGATGCGGGTACGGACCGCCAGGTCGCCGCCTGAGGACGGAGTCCCGCCGGTCTCACGTCTGTTCCGCCGAGCCAGTGCCTCCACCTCCGCGGCGTCGAACGTGCTGCCCCGGGCGCCGGGCGCGCGCCGGCTGCTGAGCTGCCCGCGGCTCACATACGCGTAGACGGTCTCGGGCTTCACGCCGAGCAGTTCGGCGGCCTCCTTGGTGCTCAGCCGTCGCTGCGGCCGGACGGGGTCCGGTGCTTGATCACGCATGGGGGTCACCGTATCGGCCTGGACTGAATGTTGATCGCGTCAATATTGACAGTGATGAGTCAAGCATAGACAGTCGAATCAAGTTCAGGGAGGAATTCATGTCCGTCAACAGGTCCGCAGTCACCTCCGTCGATGTACCGCGGGGACTCGCCGGTGTCGTCGTGACCGACACCGAGATCGGCGACGTCCGCGGTCTCGAGGGCTTCTACCACTACCGGCAGTACTCCGCCGTCGAACTCGCGCAGACCCGCGGCTTCGAGGACGTCTGGCACCTTCTCGTGCACGGTGAACTGCCCGACGGCGACCGCGGCGCGGCCTTCGCCGCCGAGACGGCGGCGCTGCGGAGGCTGCCCGACGAGGTGTCCGCGGCGCTTCCCGTCATCGCCGCCGCAGGGGGCCGCTCCGGACCGCTGGCCGGGCTGCGCACGGCCCTGTCCCTGCTGGGCGCGGCCAAAGGCCTCCGGCCCGTGTACGACATCGAAACGGACCGGCGCCGGGCGGACACGGTCGCGGTGGCCGCCGCCGTACCGACCATGCTGACGGCGTTGTACCGGCTGGGCCGCGGGCTCGACCCCGTGCCGCCGCGCGAGGATCTGTCGTACGCGGCGAACTACCTGTACATGTTGACGGGTTCGGAGCCGGAACCACGGCAGGCGCGGGCGGTCGAGCAGTATCTGATCTCAACCATTGATCACGGGTTCAATGCGTCAACGTTCACCGCGAGGGTCGTCGCGTCCACGGGAGCCGACGTGGCGGCCTGTCTGGTGGGCGCGGTCGGCGCGCTGTCCGGTCCCCTGCACGGGGGTGCTCCCAGCCGGGCGCTGGACACGCTGGACGCGATCGGCACGGTGGACCGGATCGACTCCTGGATCCGGGAACGCGTCGTCGCCGGGGACCGCATCATGGGCTTCGGCCACCCCGTATACCGCACCGAGGACCCTCGCTCGCGCATGCTGCGCGGCATCGCCCAGGAGTTCGGCGGGCCGCTGGTGGACTTCGCGGTGGAGGTCGAGCGCCGGGTGGAGGCGATCCTCGCCGAACTCAAACCGGGGCGGGAGCTGCACACCAACGTGGAGTTCTACGCGGGCGTAGTCATGGAGCTGTGCGGCCTGCCGCGCGAGATGTTCACGCCCACCTTCGCGGCGGCTCGTGTCGTGGGCTGGAGCGCCAACATCCTGGAACAGGCACAGGACTCGAAGATCATCCGGCCGGCGGCGCGGTATGTGGGGCCGGGGGCGCCGGTCAAGGTACCGGAGGCGGCCTGAGACATGCGTGCGGCCTGGTGCCGTTCTGGCGCCAGGCCTCATCGGTGGGGATCGAGCAGGTACGGGATGCCGGTCTGCCCGCCGGACGGGCTCCGGTTCGCGGGCGGTCGCCTGCGGCCGGGGCGGTGGACGCGACGAGTCGGGGATGGAGGTGAGCTCGTGCGCTGCGTTCAGGCGTCGGGGATGTCTGCCTTGGCGCGGATGAGGGTCTCCCGGCTGACGATGACGATGCGTTCGTAGTCCGCGCGGGAGGCGTCGGCGGGCAGTTCCTTCTCCAGCACCTCGGTGGCCTCCGTACCGATGACGGCGAAGTTGCCGTCACTCAGTTCGAACAGGTCGGGGCAGTTGGCTCCCGAAGCACTGCCACGGGCACTCGGAGGCACACCGATACGGCGCACGATCTTCAAGGGGTACCGGTCCTTACACAATGTGGGGCACTTTCGCGCTGCATTGTGACAGGTGTGACTGCCGAGAGGCGGCCGAATCGCTGAGCCTTGTGCGATCAGTTGGAAGGCGGGTTGCCCACGACCCACCACTCGTCCGTGTCGGCTTCGTCGAGGTCTCTGATGAGGCCGTCCACCATCCGCCCGATCCGGGCCTCGTCGGAGGTGTGCTTCAACGTCGCGCGCTGGCCCTTGGACGCCTCCCAGTACTCCCGTAGGAGGGGGCTCTGGAACAGCTCCCGCAAGTGTCCGTACAACTCCTCCTGGTCCACGATGCCCGCACGGTGAAGGTGGTACAGGTTGACGTACCAAGCGTTGGCGAAGAAGTACTGCCGCCGCTTCTCCGCCGGGATGCTCTTGTCGTAGGTGTCGATCACCGCGGCCAGCGACGGATCGTCGATCGCCTTGGCCAGCAGCTCCCAGTGCATGCGCTGCTGGTGCGCTATCGCCGTGCGCCGGGACGCCAGCTCCTCCAGTTCGAGTCGCTTCACCTGCAGGCGTGCTTCCTCAAGACGCCGCTGACGTGCGATCAGCGTCACCGCCGCGGTCGCGAGCATCAGTCCGGCCGCGGCGGAGGCCAGCCTCCCCGCTGCATTGTTCCGTGTGGCCATGTCAACCCCCGAGTCAGGCGGCCGTCCGCCGGTCGTCGGGTGTGCGGGTCGACGGGAGGGGACCGGCGAGCGGTGGGCGGCGCTTGCCGTCTCCCAGAATGCCGAGCGGCTCTGATCGGCGGGGAGGCGGAGAGGAGGCGCACGGAAGGAAGCGAGGGTCGCACAAACCGGCGCCATGTCCAACGTCTGCCCCGCAAGTGCTGCTAACAATCGTTCACTTCGTGGCGATTCCGTGGGCTCGTATCCTGGGGAAGCATTCGAGATCCCGAAGGTGCACCGGGCCGTGAACCGGTGCACGCGTAGGCGTGAGAGAGGTCGCACGGTGGGGCAGAGCCCGAGCCCGCAGCAGATCCCGGTCGTCGTGCTCGCCGGATTCCTGGGCTCCGGCAAGACCACACTGCTCAACCATCTCCTCCACCGCAGCGGCGGCAGCCGTATCGGCGCCGTCGTGAACGACTTCGGCGCCATCGAGATCGACGCGATGGCGGTGGCGGGCGCCCTCGGCGACTCCACCGTCTCCCTCGGCAACGGGTGTCTGTGCTGTGCCGTGGACGCCAGCGAGCTGGACGGCTACCTGGAGCGGCTGACCCGGCCGGACCTCGGCATCGACGTCGTCGTCATCGAGGCCAGCGGACTGGCCGAGCCCGAGGAACTGGTGCGCATGGTGCTGGCCGGCGAGAATCCCCGGGTGGTCTACGGCGGGCTGATCGAGGTCGTGGACGCCGCCGAGTTCGACGACACCCGCGCCCGGCACCCCGAGATCGAACGGCACCTCGCACTGGCCGACCTCGTCGTGGTCAACAAGGTCGACCGGGTGCCCGACCCCGAGCCGGTCCTCGGTCTCGTCCGCTCCCTCGCCGACCGGGCCGCCGTCGTCCCCGCCGTGCACGGCCGTGTCGATCCCGAGTTCCTGTTCGACTGCCGGCCGTCGCGGGAGCGGATCGGGCAGCTGTCGTTCGACGACCTGCACGAGCACGGTGCCGACACCGGTCACGACCACGGCGGTCATCTGCACACGGGCTACGACAGCCTGTCGTTCGTCTCCGAAGTGCCGCTGGACCCGCGCCGGTTGATGGAGTTCCTCGACAGCCGGCCCGAGGGGCTGTACCGGATCAAGGGGTACGTCCACTTCGGTGCGCACGACACCCGCAACCGCTATCTCGTGCACGCCGTCGGACGGTTCCTCCGCTTCTACCCCGGGCCCTGGCCCGCCGGCGAGAGCCGCCTGACCCAGCTCGTCCTGATCGGCTCGGGCATCGACACCACGGCCCTCGGCAAGGAACTGGGGGCCTGCGAGAGCGACGCCCCACACGCCGACGAGCACGGCATGTGGGGCGTCCTGCGCTACGCGCGGCACTCCGAGGCGGAGGCCCTTCAGGAGTCGGCCCATCAGGGGGCGGCCTTCGAGGAGGCCGCCCCCGACGGTCCGACGGCCTAGACCGGTCCCGCCACCGCGGCCACCGGCTTGGCCAGTGACACGCCCGAGCCGTCGCGGCGCGGGTCGACCTCGGGGAGCTCGGTCGGCGAGCCGTTCTTCTGCGCGGCCAGCGCCGGAGTCACACCCGCCCAGGCGAAGGACAGGCAGTCCTCGCCCTTCAGGAAGCGCTGGCAGCGCACACCGCCGGTGGCACGGCCCTTGCGCGGGTACTGGTCGAACGGGGTGAGCTTGGCGGTGGTCTGGACGGAGTCGTCCAGTGTGCCGCGCGAGCCCGCGACGGTGAAGACGACCGCGTCCGCGGCCGGGTCCACCGCGGTGAACGAGATGACCTTGGCGCCGGTGGTCGGCTTGATGCCCGCCATACCGCCCGCGGGGCGGCCCTGGGGACGGACCTGCGAGGCCTGGAAGCGCAGCAGCTGCGCGTCGTCGGTGATGAAGACCAGGTCCTCCTCGCCGGTGCGCAGTTCGACCGCGCCGACGATCCGGTCGCCGTCCTTGAGGGTGATGACCTCCAGCTCGTCCTTGTTCGCCGGGTAGTCGGGCACCACGCGCTTGACGACACCCTGTTCCGTGCCGAGCGCCAGGCCGGGCGAGGACTCGTCGAGCGTGGTCAGGCAGACGATCGTCTCGTCGTCCTCGAGGGAGACGAACTCGGCCAGCGGAGCGCCCCCGGAGAGGTTCGGGGCCGCCGCCGTGTCCGGGAGCCGCGGCAGGTCGACGACATCGATCCGGAGCAGCCGGCCGGACGACGTGACCGCGCCCACCTCGCCGCGCGCCGTGGCCGGGACCGCGGAGACGATCACGTCGTGCTTGGCGCGCCGGCCCTCGGCGTCCTCCGGGAACGGCTCGCCGTTCGCCGTGCGGGCCAGCAGGCCCGTCGAGGACAGGAGCACCCGGCACGGGTCGTCCGCCACCTGGAGCGACACGGTGGTCGCCGGGGCGCCGGCGGACTCCAGCAGGACCGTACGGCGCTCGCTGCCGAACTTCTTGGCCACGGCGGCCAGTTCGGTGGAGACCAGCTTGCGCAGCTCCGCGTCCGATTCGAGGATCCGGGTCAGCTCGGCGATCTCGGCGGTGAGCCGGTCCTTCTCCGCCTCCAGCTCGATCCGGTCGTACTTGGTGAGGCGGCGCAGCGGCGTGTCCAGGATGTACTGGGTCTGGACGTCGCTCAGCCCGAAGCGCTCCATCAGGCGTTCCTTCGCCTGCGCGGAGTTCTCGCTGGAGCGGATCAGGCGGATCACCTCGTCGATGTCCACCAGCGCCGTGAGCAGACCCTCGACCAGGTGCAGCCGGTCGCGCCTCTTGCCCCGGCGGAACTCCGAGCGGCGGCGCACGACTTCGAAGCGGTGGTCGAGGTAGACCTCCAGGAGCTCCTTGAGGCCGAGCGTGAGGGGCTGGCCGTCCACCAGCGCGACGTTGTTGATGCCGAAGGACTCCTCCATCGGCGTCAGCTTGTAGAGCTGCTCCAGGACCGCCTCCGGCACGAAGCCGTTCTTGATCTCGATGACCAGGCGCAGCCCGTGCTCACGGTCGGTGAGGTCCTTGACGTCGGCGATGCCCTGGAGCTTCTTCGACCCGACCAGGTCCTTGATCTTCGCGATCACCTTCTCCGGGCCGACGGCGAAGGGCAGCTCGGTGACGATCAGGCCCTTGCGGCGCGCCGTCACGTCCTCCACGGTCACCGTCGCGCGGATCTTGAACGTGCCGCGGCCCGACTCGTAGGCGTCCCGGATCCCGGACAGCCCGACGATCCGGCCGCCGGTGGGCAGGTCCGGGCCGGGGACGTGCCGCATCAGGGCGTCCAGATCGGCGTTCGGGTGCTTGATCAGGTGGCGGGCCGCCGCGATGACCTCCCGCAGGTTGTGCGGGGGCATGTTGGTGGCCATGCCGACCGCGATGCCCGACGAGCCGTTGACCAGCAGGTTCGGGAAGGCGGCGGGCAGGGCGACGGGCTCCTGCTCCTGGCCGTCGTAGTTCGGTGCGAAGTCGACGGTGTCCTCGTCGATCGACTCCGTCATCAGGCTGGTGGCCTCGGCCATCCGGCACTCGGTGTAACGCATCGCGGCCGGCGGGTCGTCGTTGCCCAGTGAGCCGAAGTTGCCGTGGCCGTCCACCAGCGGCACGCGCATGGAGAAGGGCTGGGCCAGGCGCACCAGGGCGTCGTAGATCGACGCGTCGCCGTGCGGGTGGAGCTTGCCCATGACCTCGCCGACGACGCGGGCGCACTTCACGTACCCCCGGTCGGGGCGCACGCCCATCTCGTTCATCTGGTAGACGATGCGGCGGTGGACGGGCTTGAGGCCGTCACGGGCGTCGGGCAGGGCTCGGGAGTAGATGACCGAGTACGCGTACTCGAGGAAGGAGCCCTGCATTTCGTCCACGACGTCGATGTCGAGGATCCGCTCCTCGTACGAGTCGTCGGGCGGCGGGGTCTTCGTGCTGCGGCGGGCCATCGCTGCCGGCTCCTCCTGTTTCCTGATCGCTCGCCCACGCGGCGCTGACGCCGCTGTCGAGCTCACTCGTGCTGAAGTGTTCGACGTTTCTGACGCGACCATTGTGGACCGCGGTACTGACAACGCGGACGCGGCACCCGGCCTCGGCCGGCCCGCCCCGCGCTGACCGCAGGCTACGCCCTCGCGGCGAGTGACTCCGTTCTCGCTCTCGGCGTACGAGCTCCGGGAACTTCCCACCTGGTCGTCGAGCTTGCATACAGTGGCAGGACCGGTAGTAAAACCGCGGTTTCCACGACCGCGTCGCGATCGAAGGGACGTACATGCCCATGGGTCACACGGCCACAGCCGAGGCAGGCTCCGGCGGCCTGACAGCGACCGAGCACCGCCTGGCGAACGGGCTGCGCGTGGTGCTCTCCGAGGACCACCTGACCCCGGTCGCGGCGGTGTGCCTCTGGTACGACGTCGGCTCGCGCCACGAAGTCAAGGGGCGTACCGGTCTGGCTCACCTTTTCGAGCACCTGATGTTCCAGGGTTCCGCCCAGGTCAAGGACAACGGGCACTTCGAGCTGGTGCAGGGCGCGGGCGGCTCGCCGAACGGCACCACCAGTTTCGAGCGCACCAACTATTTCGAGACCATGCCCGCCCACCAGCTGGAGCTCGCCCTCTGGCTGGAGGCGGACCGCATGGGCTCGCTGCTCGCCGCGCTGGACGAGGAGTCGCTGGAGAACCAGCGCAGCGTCGTCAAGAACGAGCGCCGGCAGCGCTACGACAACGTCCCCTACGGCACGGCGTTCGAGAAGCTGACCGCCCTCGCCTACCCGGACGGGCATCCTTACCACCACACGCCGATCGGCTCGATGGCCGACCTGGACGCGGCGACGCTGGAGGAGGCGCGCGAGTTCTTCCGCACGTACTACGCGCCCAACAACGCGGTACTGGCGGTCGTCGGCGACATCGACCAGGAGCAGACGCTCGTCTGGATCGAGAAGTACTTCGGCTCCATCCCCGCGCACGACGGCAAGCGGTCCCCGCGCGACGGCTCGCTGCCCGACGTCATCGGCGAGCAGCTGCGCGAGGTCGTCGAGGAGGACGTCCCCTCGCGCGCGCTGATGGCCGCCTACCGGCTCCCGCACGACGGCACGCGCGCGTGCGACGCGGCGGACGTGGCGCTGACGATCCTCGGCGGCGGCGAGTCCTCCCGCCTGTACAACCGTCTGGTCCGGCGGGACCGTACGGCCGTCGCGGCCGGCTTCGGCGTGCTGCGGCTGGCCGGAGCGCCCTCCCTTGGCTGGCTGGACGTGAAGGCGTCCGGAGACGTCGAGGTACCGGTCATCGAGGCCGCCGTCGACGACGAGCTGCGCCGGTTCGCCGAGGAGGGCCCCACCGAGGAGGAGATGGAGCGCGCCCAGGCCCTGTTGGAGCGCGAGTGGCTGGACCGTCTCGGTACGGTCGCCAGCCGCGCCGACGAACTGTGCCGGTACGCCGTGCTGTTCGGCGACCCCAAGCTGGCCCTGACCGCCGTCCAGCGCCTGCTGACCGTCACGGCGGAGGAGGTCCGGGAGGTCGCCAAGGCCCGCCTGCGGCCCGACAACCGGGCGGTGCTCGTCTACGAGCCGACGTCCGGCGAAGCCGATGACACCGAGGGCGCGGAAGCCGCCGCCACCGACGAGGACGAGGAGGCGGCCAAGTGACCGAGCTCGCCGCGATGGAATTCCACCCGCAGCCGCAGGCGGGCGAGGCCCGCCCCTGGGCCTTCCCGGCCCCTGTCCGAGGCAGCCTCGACAATGACCTGACCGTCCTGCGCTGCCACCGCCCCGGCCAGCAGGTCATCGCCGTGGAGGTGCTGCTGGACGCGCCCCTGGAGGCCGAGCCGGACGGCCTCGACGGAGTCGCCACGATCATGGCGCGGGCCTTCTCCGAGGGCACCGACAAGCACTCCGCCGAGGAGTTCGCCGCCGAGCTGGAGCGCTGCGGCGCCACCCTCGACGCGCACGCCGACCATTCCGGTGTCCGCCTGAGCCTGGAGGTTCCGGCGTCCCGCCTGGCCAAGGGCCTCGGCCTGCTCGCCGACGCCCTCAGGGCGCCCGCGTTCGCCGACAGCGAGGTCGAGCGGCTCGTCCGCAACCGGTTGGACGAGATCCCGCACGAGCTGGCCAACCCCGCCCGCCGCGCGGCCAAGGAACTCTCCAAGGAGCTGTTCCCCGCGACCTCGCGCATGTCCCGGCCGCGCCAGGGCACCGAGGAGACGGTGGCCGGCATCGACTCCGCGGCGGTCCGCGCCTTCTACGAGAAGCACGTTCGCCCCGCGACGGCGACCGCCGTGGTGGTCGGCGACCTCACCGGCGTCGACCTCGACGCGCTGCTCGGCGACACGCTGGGCGCCTGGACCGGTTCCGCGGCCCGGTCGCGGCCCGTGCCGCCGGTGACCGCCGACGACCGCGGCAGGATCGTCGTCGTGGACCGGCCCGGCGCCGTACAGACGCAGCTGCTGATCGGTCGTGTCGGATCCGACCGCCACGACCGCGTGTGGGCCGCCCAGGTCCTCGGCACGTACTGCCTGGGCGGCACCCTCACCTCCCGTCTGGACCGCGTCCTGCGCGAGGAGAAGGGCTACACGTACGGCGTGCGCGCGTTCAGCCAGGTGCTGCGCTCCGCGCCCGACGGCAGCGGTGCCGCGATGCTCGCCATCAGCGGCGCGGTCGACACGCCGAACACCGGCCCGGCGCTCGAGGACCTCTGGACGGTGCTCAGGACGCTCGCCGCCGACGGTCTGACCGACGCCGAGCGGGACATCGCCGTGCAGAACCTCGTCGGGGTGGCGCCGCTGAAGTACGAGACCGCGGCGGCCGTCGCGGGCACGCTGGCCGACCAGGTCGAGCAGCACCTCCCCGACGACTACCAGGCGACGCTGTACCAGCAGCTCGCCGCGACCGGCACCGTCGAGGCGACCGCGGCCGTCGTCAACGCCTTCCCGGTGGACCGCCTGGTGGCGGTTCTCGTCGGTGACGCGGCGCAGATCAAGGAGCCCGTCGAGGCTCTGGGCATCGGCGAAGTGACCGTCGTTCCGGCCGAGTAGGGATCCGGACGGCGGCACGCGCGCGGGAGCCCTGGTGAAGGAAGAGTCACCAGGGCTCCCTTATGTCCGGATTGGGGGAGAGGTTGCCTGTCTGGCCTGTGGCATGCGCTACAAAAGCGGTGTTCCGTTTGGGGATTGAAAGATGCCCCGTTTAGCGTCATCCGGGCTGTCCGTCACGCAGTGCGCCGCGTCCGCGGCACCGGACAGCCATCGCCGAGTCCCCGTACGGCGCGAGCCAGGGGAGCCGGGGACCCAATGATGCAGTCCCTGGGGTGAATCGGACGCCCGCGCCCAGCGAGGGTGTCCGTAGGAGACCTTCCTGCTCCGAACCCGTCAGCTAACCCGGTAGGCGAGAAGGAAGGAAAGGACAAGCCACTACATGGCGTTCACCCGCGCCACCGGGAAGCATCGTCGTCCCGGCCGGATGCAGCGCACCACCGCCCGTGCGGCGGGCGTCGCAGCGCTCACCACCACCGGCGTCATCGGCACCCTGGCCGTCTCCGCGTCGGCCGCCGAACCGGCCGCCGAGCAGACCGGGCTGATGCCGGTCATCACCCTGGGCGACTCGGTCGCCGAGCAGATCGACGCCCAGGCGGTCGCGCAGCAGCAGGCGGCCGAGGAGGCCGCCGCCGAGCGGCGCGCGGAGGCCGCGGCGAAGAAGCTCGCGGAGCAGCGGGCCGAGGAGGCGCGCGAGGCCAAGGAGCGCGCCGCCCGCGAGGCCGAGCGCAAGCGCCTCAACACCTACGTCCCGCCGATCGGCGGCTCCTACATCTCGACCGGCTACCAGGCCGGCGGTTCCCTGTGGTCCTCCGGCAGCCACACCGGCATCGACTTCCACGCCGCGAGCGGCACGCCCGTGCACGCGGTCGGTTCCGGCACCGTCGTCGAGGCGGGCTGGGACGGGGCGTACGGCAACCAGGTCGTCATCCGGATGAACGACGGCTCGTACACCCAGTACAGCCATCTCTCGTCCATCGCGGTCTCCGTCGGCCGGACGGTCACCCCGGGCGAGCAGATCGCCCTGTCCGGCGCCACCGGCAACGTCACCGGACCGCACCTCCACTTCGAGGCCCGCACGAGCGCCGAGTACGGCTCGGACGTCGATCCCGTGGCCTACCTCCGTTCGCACGGCGTGAGCCTCTGACGACGGACCCCCCGCGCCACCCGAAAGCCCCGGTTCACCGAACCGGGGCTTTCGGTGTTTCCGGTGCCTGTTTGTCCAAAAAATATCTATGGATTCCGGCCCGCCGTCGGAGATTCCAGCTCATTGGAATAGAGTCACGAACACGCGTCACTCGTCGACGTTTCACGGGGATTAAGGCGGAGGTCGGTCATGCGTATTCCGGCGCACTCGGTGTGCACGGCGATCCGGGACGACATCGTTGCCGGTGTCCACGAGCGCGGCAGCCGGCTCACCGAGGAACTCCTCGCGCGCCGCTACGGCGTCTCGCGCGTCCCCGTCCGGGAGGCACTGCGCACCCTGGAGGCCGAGGGGTTCGTGGTGACCCGGCGGCACGCGGGCGCGTGCGTCGCGGAACCCACCGAACTGGAGGCCGCCGACCTGCTGGAGATGCGCATGCTGCTGGAGCCGCTGGGCGCCGCGCGGGCCGCGCAGCGGCGCACCGAGGCCCACATGAAGGTTCTGCGCGGTCTCGTCCGGCTGGGCCAGGAGCGGGCCAGGAGGGGCAACAGCGACGATCTGCGCTCCCTGGGCGGCTGGTTCCACGAGACGCTGGCGCAGGCCTCCGGCAGCCCGGCTCTGATCGCGATGCTGACCCAGCTTCGACACAAGATCGCCTGGATGTACACCGTGGACGCTCCGGCCGCGCCCGTGGAGTCCTGGACCGAGCACGGCGCGATCGTGGACGCCGTTTCGCGCGGCGACGGCGAGCGGGCGCGGGCACTGACAGCCCTGCACACGGAGCGCGCCACCACCGCGCACCGGCTCCGGTTTCCCGGCGGCCAGGCCCGCTCCGACCGTGTGAGGACTTCGCAACATCCCGTAAACATGTCGGGCCTGCGGAATTAACACATGCACCGTATACAAAGAGGAGATATTCGGTGGCAGCGTATTAGCCCTGCCCTTTTCCGGGTGCGGCGGGAATTCACGTGCGCGCCTCAAAGGCGTGCCCGTGCGGAATGGGTGTGCCCGTCACGGAAAATTTCCCGGACCGTCAGGGAAGGGCGAAGCCGCGCCGCCGGGAGCGTGAAGTCGCGCCGCGACGGGAAGGGCGAAGCCGCGCCGCCGGAAAAGGTGAAGCCGCGCCGCCCGGGACGGGCGACGCGGCTTCGGTGACCGCCGCGCGAGGCGGTCAGACGGTCTCGGGCAGTTCCTCGAGGCCCTCGGCGACCAGCTTGGCCAGGCGGTCGAGCGCGACCTCGGCGCCCTCGGCGTCGGAGGCCAGGACGATCTCCTCGCCACCCTGGGCGCCCAGGCCCAGGACGGCGAGCATGGAGGCCGCGTTGACGGGGTTGCCCCCGGCCTTGGCGATCGTCACCGGGACGCCTGCGGCCGTGGCGGCTCGGACGAAGATGGCGGCGGGGCGGGCGTGGAGGCCCTCGGCCCAGCCGATGTTGACGCGGCGCTCAGCCATGTGATGCTGCCCTTCAGGTGTTCAGGGTTGTCTAGACCAGTTTCCCATATCGTGAAGTGTGCCCGGTGCCGCCCCGTGGTCGGCCCCGGGCAGTGCCGGACCGCGGCCTCGGCCCGACGCTCGTGCTTCCACAGACCACAGACTGCCTCGCGCCGTTGTCGGACGCGAGCCGTACTCTGGGGCGCATGCAGAGCTCGTCGGAACGGAGCGAGTACCCCGCCCACTGGGAAGCCGACGTGGTGCTGCGCGACGGCGGCACGGCGCGCGTCCGCCCCATCACCGTTGATGACGCCGAGCGCCTGGTCAGCTTCTACGAGCAGGTCTCCGACGAATCGAAGTACTACCGCTTCTTCGCGCCCTACCCGCGTCTGTCCGCCAAGGACGTCCACCGCTTCACGCACCACGACTTCGTGGACAGGGTGGGACTCGCGGCCACGATCGGCGGCGAGTTCATCGCGACCGTGCGCTACGACCGCATCGGCGCCGACGGCCTCCCCGCCTCCGCGCCCGCCGACGAGGCCGAGGTCGCCTTCCTGGTGCAGGACGCCCACCAGGGACGCGGTGTCGCCTCGGCCCTCCTCGAACACATCGCCGCCGTCGCCCGTGAGCGCGGCATCCGCCGCTTCGCCGCCGAGGTGCTGCCCGCCAACAGCAAGATGATCAAGGTGTTCACGGACGCCGGGTACACCCAGAAGCGCAGCTTCGAGGACGGCGTCGTACGCCTGGAGTTCGGCCTCGAACCCACCGACCGCTCGCTCGCGGTGCAACGCGCGCGTGAACAGCGC
This sequence comes from Streptomyces cadmiisoli, assembly GCF_003261055.1. NCBI lineage: Bacteria > Bacillati > Actinomycetota > Actinomycetes > Kitasatosporales > Streptomycetaceae > Streptomyces > Streptomyces cadmiisoli. The sequence continues at coordinate 2,694,939 of NZ_CP030073.1, read as the reverse complement.
GCCGAGGCCCGGTCGGTACGGCGGCTGCTTTCGCCCGGTTCCATCGCCGTCGTCGGCGCGGGCCGCACCCCCGGCGGGGTGGGCCGCGGCCTCCTCGGCAACATCCGGGAGGCGGGCTTCACCGGCCGGCTGTACGCGGTGAACAGCGCCCTGCCCCCCGGGCGGACCGACCTCGACGGCGTGCCGGCGTTTGCCTCGGTGCGCGACATCGACGAGCCCGTCGACCTGGCCGTCGTGGCCGTCCCGGCCGAGTACGTGCCCGAGGTGGTCACCGAGTGCGGCGAACACGGCGTGCAGGGACTGGTGGTGATCTCCGCCGGTTATGCCGAGAGCGGTCCTGACGGGCGGGAGCGCCAGCGCGCGCTCGTGCGGCACGCGCGTGCGTACGGCATGCGGATCATCGGGCCGAACGCCTTCGGGATCATCAACACCGCGCCGGACGTCCGCCTCAACGCCTCCCTGGCGCCCGAGATGCCGCGCCCCGGCCGGATCGGACTCTTCGCCCAGTCCGGCGCCATCGGGATCGCACTGCTGTCCCGGCTGCACCGGCGCGGCGGCGGCGTCACCGGCGTCACCGGCGTGTCCACCTTCGTCTCGTCCGGCAACAGGGCGGACGTCTCCGGCAACGACGTCCTGCAGTACTGGTACGACGACCCGGACACCGACGTCGCCCTGATGTACCTGGAGTCGATCGGCAACCCGCGCAAGTTCACCCGGCTCGCGCGGCGGACCGCCGCGGCCAAGCCACTGGTCGTCGTGCAGGGAGCGCGCCACGGCGGCGCGGCCCCGCAGGGGCACGCCGTCCGGGCGACACGGCTGCCGCACACCACCGTGTCCGAGCTGCTGCGCCAGGCCGGGGTGATCCGGGTGGACACCATCACGGAGCTGGTCGACGCCGGTCTGCTGCTGGCGCGGCAACCGCTGCCGAGGGGACCGAGGGTCGCGATCCTGGGGAACTCCGAGTCCCTCGGGCTGCTGACCTACGACGCGTGCCTCTCCGAGGGGCTGCGGCCGCTGCCTCCGCTGGACCTGACCACACAGGCCTCGGCGGAGGACTTCCGGTCGGCGCTGTCGCGGGCGCTGGCGGACGACACGTGCGACTCCGTCGTGGTCACCGCCATACCGGCGATCGGGGAGGCCTCCGTCGCGGACGCGGCGCTGGCGCAGGCGCTGCGGTCGGCGGCCCTGGCGTTCCCGACGAAGCCGGTGCTCGTGGTGCACGTGGAGCTGGGGGGACTCGCCGAGGCGCTGTCGGCCGCGGCCAGCACGGCACCGCAGCCCGCAACCGGAACCGCGGCCGCCGGAACCTCGGCCAACGGGACCACCACCGCCGGCACCTCTGCCGCCGGCACTCCCGCCCCCGCGACCGGCACCCGCGTGCTCCATCCCGCCGACCACCCGCCCACCGAAGCCGACCGCCCACCCACCTCGGCGGTCCGCCCGCCCACCGCGGCCGATCACCCACCCACCGCGGCCGACCGCCCACCCACCTGGGCGGACAGCCCACCCACCGGTACGACCGCCCCGCACCCGCCGACCGAGGAGCCGGCGGCAGCGAAAGAAGGGGAGGAAACAGAACCGGAAACGGAACCCGACTCCCGGCTCATCCCGGCGTACCCCGCCGCCGAGCGCGCCGTGCGCGCCCTCGCCGAAGCCGTCCGGTACGCGCAGTGGCGACGGGACGCCGCCGATCCGGGCAAGGTGCCCGCGTACGAGGACATCGACGAGCCGGGCGCCGCCGCGCTGATCGACGGGTTGCTCACCCGCGGACAGGGCCTCACCCTCGGCGCGACGGAGACGTACGAGCTGCTCGGCAAGTACGGCGTCGACGTGCACCGCGCCCTGCCCGCCCCCACCCCCGACGACGCCGCGGCCGCCGCCCGTGCCCTCGGCTACCCGGTGGCACTCAAGGCCACCGCCCCCCACCTGCGCCACCGGGCCGACCTGGGCGGCGTCCGCCTGGACCTGGCCGACGAGGAGCAACTGCGCCGTGCGTACGCCGAATTGACCGAGCTGTTCGGCAAGCCCGAGGAGCTGCGCCCGGTCGTGCAGACGATGGCCCCGCGGGGAGTGGACACCGTCGTACGCGCCGTGATCGACCCGGCGGCCGGGGCGGTGCTCTCCTTCGGGCTCGCCGGGGCCGCCTCCCAATTGCTGGACGACACCGCACACCGGTTGATCCCGGTCACCGACCGTGAGGCGACCTCGCTGATCCGATCGATCCGGACGGCGCCGCTGCTGTTCGGCTGGCGCGGTTCGGCGCCCGTCGACACCCCCGCCCTGGAGGAGTTGCTCCTGCGTGTCTCCCGGCTGGTCGACGACCACCCGGAAGTGGTCGCGATCACACTGGAGCCGGTGGTCGTCGCCCCGCACGGTCTGAGCGTGCTCGGCGCCTCCGTGCGCCTGGACCGGCCTCCCGCCCGCGACGACCTCGGCCCGCGCACGCTCCCGGCCTACTGACCCGCCACGCGCGCGGGGGACAGCGCCGTGAGCGGTGCCTCGCAGTCAGTGCGCCCCCGTAGGATGGACGTCATGGCCAAGACCAGTACGACGACCCAGGGGCTGCGTGCGGCGATCGAACGCAGCGGCTACTACCCGGCCCTCGTGGCCGAGGCGGTGGAGGCCGCCGTGGGCGGCGACCCCATTCAGTCGTACCTGGTCCACCAGGAGACGACGTTCGACCAGAACGAGGTGCGGCGGCACGTGACCGTGCTGGTCCTCACCGGCACCCGGTTCATCGTCAGCCACACCGACGAGCAGGCCGCCGACAGCACCTCGCCGACGCCCTACGCCACGACGTCGACGGAGTCCGTGAAGCTGGGCCGTATCTCGTCGGTCGTGGTCAGCCGCGTGGTCGGCAACCCGGAGCAGTACCAGCCGGGCACGCTGCCGCGCGAGGTCGTGCTGACCATCGGTTGGGGCGCGGTCTCCCGCATCGACCTGGAGCCCGCCGCCTGCGGCGACCCCAACTGCGAGGCCGACCACGGCTACACGGGCAACTCGACGGCCGACGACCTCAGCCTGCGCGTCAGCGAGGCGGGGGACGGACCGGAGACGGTGCGCCAGGCGCTCGCCTTCGCGCAGGCCGTCTCCGAGGCGACCGCGGACACCGACCGCTGACATGGCCCAGTCCACCACCGCCTGGGAGGACCATCCCGAACCGCTCGCCGTCGACTCCGCGCCCCGGCCCGAGTACGGCAGCGGATCGCTCGCCGACCTGCTCCCCACGCTGGCCGCCGGCATGGGAGTGCCCGGGACGACCCCGGCCATCACCGAGCTGACCCCCGCCGACCGGAACTGCGTGTTCCTGATCGACGGACTCGGCTGGGAGCAGCTGAGGGCACACCCGGACGAGGCGCCCTTCATGACCTCGCTGCTCCCGCGGTCCCGCGGCGGCACGGGCCGCCCCCTCACCACCGGCTACCCCGCCACCACGGCGACCTCCCTCGCCTCCGTCGGCACCGGCCTCCCGCCCGCCGCCCACGGCCTGCCCGGCTACACGGTGCGCAACCCGGCCACCGGGGAGCTGATGAACCAGCTGCGCTGGCAGCCCTGGAGCGACCCCAAGACCTGGCAGCCCCACCCCACGGTCTTCCAGCTGGCCCAGCAGGCCGGCGTGCACGCCGCCCAGGTCTCCTCGCCCACCTTCGCGAACACACCGCTGACCAAGGTCGCGCTGAGCGGCGGCTCGTTCCACGGCCGGCTGTCCGGCGAGGAGCGCATGGACCTCGCCGCCGAGCAACTGGCGGCCGGCGACCGCAGCCTGGTCTACACGTACTACGCCGAACTCGACGGTGCCGGCCACCGCTTCGGTGTCGACTCCGACACCTGGCGCGGCCAGCTCATGCACGTCGACCGGCTCGTCCAGCGGCTCGCCGAGCAGCTCCCGCCGAACACCGCGCTCTATGTCACCGCCGACCACGGCATGGTCGACGTGCCCTTCGACGAGCAGCACCGCATCGACTTCGACGAGGACTGGGAGCTGCGCGCCGGCGTGGCCCTGCTGGGCGGCGAGGGCCGCGCCCGGCACGTCTACGCGGTGCCGGGCGCCGAGAACGACGTACTGACCTGCTGGCGCGAGGTGCTCGGCGAGCAGTTCTGGGTCGCCTCGCGGGACGAGGCGATCGCGGCGGGCTGGTTCGGACCGCCCGGAGCGTGCGAGGACCGTGTGTACGGGCGCCTCGGCGATGTGATCGCCGCCGCCCGTGACGACGTGCTGATCATCGCCTCGGAGCGGGAGCCCAAGGAGTCGGCCATGGTCGGCAACCACGGCTCCATGACCCCGGCCGAGCAGTTGGTCCCCCTGCTCGAAGTACGCTCCTGAACCCCTTGCCCCTACATCTCGCCGAAAGGTGCTCAACCTCCCATGCCCGAGCTGGTCTTCTTCTCCGGAACGATGGACTGCGGGAAGTCGACACTGGCTCTCCAGATCGAGCACAACCGCTCCACGCGCGGGCTCCAGGGCATGATCTTCACCCGTGACGACCGGGCCGGCGAGGGCAAGCTGTCCTCGCGGCTCGGCCTGGTGACGGACGCGGTCGAGGTCGCCGACGGCATGGACCTGTACGGGTACCTCGTCGACCATCTGTCGCACGGCGGGCGCGCGGACTACGTGATCGCGGACGAGGCACAGTTCCTGGCCCCGGAACAGATAGACCAACTCGCACGCCTGGTCGACGACCTGGGCCTGGACGTATACGCCTTCGGCATCACGACCGACTTCCGTACGAAGCTCTTTCCCGGCTCCCAGCGGCTGGTGGAGCTCGCCGACCGGGTGGAGGTGCTCCAGGTCGAGGCCCTGTGCTGGTGCGGTGCCCGGGCCACCCACAACGCCCGCACGATCGGCGGCGAGATGGTGGTGGAGGGCGCCCAGGTGGTCGTCGGGGACGTCAACCAGGCGGACGCGGTCGGGTACGAGGTGCTGTGCAGGCGCCATCACCGGCGGCGGATGACGGCCGCGTCGGCGCACGCGGCCCCGCTGTCGCCCGACGTGCTGCCCATGTCGTCGGCCTGAGCCGCCGCAGGCCTCAGCGAGCGGTCCGGACCAGCGTGAACCTGGCGCCCTCGGGGTCGGTCACCGTCGCCACGCGCCCGTAGGCGCTGTCGTGCGCCGGTCTGAGGACATGTCCGCCGAGGTCCACGAGCCGCGCGACGGCGGAGTCAGGGTCGTCGACCTCGAAGTACGTCAGCCAGTGCGACCCCCGGTCGCGTGGCACGGCGCCGCCCACGCCCTGGATACCGGCGACCGGGCGGCCGTCGAGTTTCAGGGTGAGGTAGTCGCAGTCGGCGGAGACGACCGGCTCCCTCTCGTAACCGAACACCGTCTCGTAGAACTTGGCCACGCCCTCGGACTCGAAGGTGAGCAGTTCGTGCCAGGTCGGTGTGCCCGGCACGCCGGCGACGGCCGTGCCGCGGTGCGCGGCCGCCTGCCACAGCCCGAAGACGGCGCCCGCCGGGTCTGAGCAGATGGCCAGGCGCCCGGCGTCCTCCGCGTCGAGCGGGCCGACGGCGACGGTACCGCCGCACAGCCGCACCGAGTGGGCCGTCCGGTCGATGTCCTCGGAGGCGATGTAGGGGGTCCAGGCGATCGGCAGGTGCCGGTCCGGCGGCAGCTGTCCGATGCCCGCGACCTCGCGGCCGTCGAGCAGCGCCCGCACATAGGGACCGAGCTGCCGGGGTCCGGGACGGAACTCCCAGCCGAACAGCGCTCCGTAGAACTCCTGGGTCGCGGCCGTCCCGTGCACCATCAGACTCACCCAGCAGGGTGTGCCGGGCGCGTACCGTGCGTGCGCTTCACCGTTCCGGTCGGTCGACCCCCGTGCATCGGTCATCGTCGCTCTCTCCCCGGCCCGCGTGGTGGCCGCGTCGTTTTCGCTCTCCGGAACCCCCGGTGCCGATGCTCGCACCACCCTCGGTGTCGCGCGCTCCGGGCGCGACCCGTCCAGCCCCTGCCCGGAGGGTCCCCGCTCCGCGGTCGCGTGCACCGTCCGGGCGACTGCTCCGGGGTGTCGATCGGCTGTACAGCTTGTGCCCGTCACGGTACGCCTTGTGATCGAGCCCGTCCGGCCGAGCAGAGTAGCCGGACATGGACGGCGCGGCCACCCCGTGCGCGAGGATGGGAGCCATGAACGTCATCATCTCCGCATCCGAACTCGCCGAAGACCTGGCGGGCGCGAACCCGCCGGTCCTGCTCGATGTGCGCTGGCAGTTGAGCGTGGCCAGAGCGGCCGGTGAGCCGCCGTTCGACGGCCGCGCCGAGTACGAGGCCGGGCACATCCCCGGCGCGGTCTTCGTCGACCTCGACCGGGAGCTGGCCGGGTCCGCGGGCGAGCGCGGCCGGCATCCGCTGCCCGACGTCACCGAGTTCGGTGCCGCCATGCGCCGTGCGGGGGTGTCGTCGGCGCGGCGGGTCGTCGTGTACGACGGCGGCCAGGGGTGGGCGGCGGCCAGAGCCTGGTGGCTGTTGCGCTGGACGGGTCATCCCGACGTACGAGTGCTGGACGGCGGGCTGCCGGTCTGGGACGGGCAGCTCTCGACCGGGGCGCCGACTCCGGCGGACGGCGATTTCCAGCCGGTTCCCGGAGCGGTCGAGATGCTCGACGCGGACGGGGCGGCGGCGCTGGCCCGCTCCGGTGTGCTGCTCGACGCGCGGGCGGCGGAGCGCTACCGCGGGGACGTGGAGCCGATCGACCGGGTCGGCGGCCACATCCCCGGCGCGGTGTCCGCGCCGACGAACGAGAACGTGGCACCCGACGGCCGCTTCCTCCCCGCCGAGGAACTGGCCGCCCGCTTCAAGTCCCTCGGCGCCGTCGAGGGCACGGAGGCCGGCGTGTACTGCGGCTCGGGCGTCTCCGGTGCCCACGAGGTACTGGCCCTGGCCGTGGCGGGCATCCCGGCGGCGCTGTACGTGGGTTCGTGGTCGGAGTGGTCGTCGGACCCGCGGCGTCCGGTCGCGGTGGGCCCGGATCCGCAGTAGCGAAGCACACGCGCGTACTGCCGGTTTCGTGCCGGGGGAGGGTCGGGCGTCCGGTGCACAGGGCGCCCCGGCCCGCGGTCGCGCTCCGTGCGGAGGGCCACCCCACCGTCGCGCCGCCCCACCATCGTGCCGTGCCGGTGCCGGGCCGCCGGTTGTGCTGCGCCGACGTCGTGCTGTGCCGCCCGTACACCGTGCCGCCCCTGCACGTTGCCGCTCACGACGAGGCCCGCGCCGATGTTCCGGCGCGGGCCCTTGTCGTCGTGCGGCGGCGTGGTACGAGCGGCGTCGTACCGCGCCGCGGGTCACTCCTGCTTCTTGCGGCGCGTCCCGAAGACGATCTCGTCCCAGCTCGGGACCGCGGCCCGCCGACCGGGGCGCACCCCGTCCGCCTCGGCCTGGCGGTCGGTGGCGCCGACGAGGCGGTCGCGGTGACTGCCGACCGAACGGGGCATGAGGACGTCCGCGTAGGCGGACCCCGCCGAGGCCGCGGGAGCCGGGGGCTCCTCCTCCGCGGCCGGTTCGACAGGCTCCTCCGCCGGTTCCGGCACCTGCCGTTCCGGTACGACGAGGTCACCGCGGAAGCTCGGCACCGCCTCCAGCAGGCTGGTCAGCGAGTCCCGTTCGGCGGTGCTCTCCTCGAGCGGTTCGGGCGACGGCGACGGCAGCATCGGCCGCTCCCGGTCCGGAGCGCGTTCCATCGTGCGGTCCCGCGGCAGCCGGGCGATGCGGGGCACGAACGGGAAGCTGGGCTCGGCCGCGCCGAGGTCGTCGGACTCGCCGATCAGCGAGCGCGCCTCGTCGTCGACGGCCTGGACGAGCCGCCGGGGCGGGTCGTACGTCCAACTCGCCGAGTGCGGCTCGCCGGCGACGCGGTAGACCAGCAGGACCTCCCAGGTGCCGTCGTCGCGGCGCCACGAGTCCCACTGCACGGTGTCCTTCTCGGCCCCGCGCAGGACGAGTCGCTCCTGCACGGCCTCGCCGAGCAGCGGGCCGGAGTTCTCACCGGGGCGGCGGACCGGGGTCTTGCGTGCGCGCTCGGCCATGAAGGCGCGTTCGGCCAGCACGGGGCCCTCGAAACGCCGTACGCGATCGACGGGGATGCCTGCCATCTGCGCGACTTCCTCGGCGGTCGCGCCGGCACGTATCCGGGCCTGGATGTCACGGGGGCGGAGATGGCTCTCCACCTCGATCTCGATCTGGCCGAGGCGGGGACGGTCGCCGCGCACGGCGGCGCGGAGCCGCTCGTCAATCGGAAGCGTGTACTCCGTGCTGTCCGCAGCCTTCAGCACCAGCCGTGTGCCGTCATTCGAGACGGCCACGACACGCAGTTCGGGCATGGGGACCTCCCGGGTGGTGCCTGCCGACGTCACGTGCGTCGCTGCTTCCGCTAGTCGAGTGTGGCCTGCCCGGGTGCAGCCTGCCACAACCTTGCCGAGTTGCCCGGCGTGTCGGGCACTGGCCCTGGATCGCCGTTATGGCACGGTTACCTTTTCGCAACGCTAAGTGACCAACTCCGTCACCCTGTGCAACAAGCCCCCTCCAGGCGGTCCTTGAAGGCCCCGGACAGCCTGGCGGGAGACCGGACCCAGGGCTCGCAACAGTACTCCATTTGGACCACGTGCGTGGATTGCCGCGCCGCGGAACTTCTTCCGGGCAGCGGTACATGGGCCCGCGGGGCCGATTTCTCGATCACAAGCGTGGCGTACTTCACGGAATCACCGGATGCGGAACAGCCGGGGCAGAACGATCTGAACCTGCCTCAAGTGGCCGTCACTGCCCTGTCCGTGGCGCTCGCGGCCGGCTACGGCCCCAACACCCTCCGCAGGTAGTCGTTCTGGAAGCGCCGGTCCGGATCGAGCCGGTCCCGCAGTGCCGTGAACTCGCCGAAGCGCGGATAGACCTCCGCGAAGTACTCGGCGTCCCTGGTGTGCACCTTGCCCCAGTGCGGCCGGCCCTGGTGGGCGGTGAAGATCCGCTCGGCGGCGGTGAAGTACGCCTGATAGGGGGTGCCCCTGAACATGTGGACGGCGATGTACGCGGTGTCCCGGCCCGATGCCGTGGACAGCGTGATGTCGTCGGCCGGGGCGGTGCGCACCTCGACGGGGAAGCTGATCCGCAGCCGGGAGCGGTCCACCATCCCCCTCAGCTCGCGCAGCGCCTCGACGACCGCCTCGCGCGGGAGCGCGTACTCCATCTCCACGAAGCGCACCCGGCGCGGCGAGGTGAAGACCTTGTAGGGCAGGTCGGTGTACGTGCGTGCGGACAGGGCCTTGCTGGACACCTGGGCGATCGGCGGGATCGCGGCGGGCACCGCGCGGCCGACCCAGTTGGCCATCTGGAAGACGCCGTTGGAGAGGAACTCGTCCTCGAACCAGCCCTTCAGCTGCCCCACCGGACGTTCCGGGCCCGCGCTGCGGTTGTTGCGCTTGGTGTTGGTGTTGCCGGTGTGCGGGAACCAGTAGAACTCGAAGTGCTCGTTCTCCGCCCAGAGTTCGTCGAACGCCCCGGTGACCCGGTCGAAGCTCATCGGCTCCTCGCGGGCGGTGAGCAGGAAGACCGGCTCCACGGCGAACGTGATCGCGGTGACGACGCCGAGCGCGCCGAGTCCGACGCGGGCGGCCGCGAAGACTTCCGGGTTCTCCTTGTCGGAGCAGGTGAGCACCGAACCGTCGGCCGTGACCAGTTCGAGGCGCTTGATCTGGGCGGCTATGGAGGCGGAGTCGCGGCCCGTGCCGTGGGTGCCGGTGCTGGTGGCCCCGGAGACGGTCTGCTCCATGATGTCGCCCATGTTCGTCAGCGACAGGCCCTCGCGGGCCAGGGCGAGGTTGAGTCTCTTGAGGGGCGTACCGGCTTCGACCGTGACGGTGCCGGCCTCCCGGTCGATGTCGCGTATACCGGTCAACAGTTGAGGGCGGATCAATACACCGTCGGTCGCCGCGATGGAGGTGAACGAGTGCCCCGTACCGACGGCCTTCACCTTCAGGCCGTCCTCAGCGGCCTGCCGCACAGCCGCGGACAGCTCCTCCACGGAAGCGGGCACGACCTCCCGTACCGGCCGGACGGAGACCGTGCCGCCCCAGTTACGCCACGTGCCGCTCTTCCCGCTCGCTGTGCTGCTCAACGGTGCCTCCCCGTCCCGGCGCCGGCCTCTTGAGCCGGCGGTACCCGAGGAAACCGACCGCGACCGCGACGGCACCGGACACCGCCGGAACCCCGTACCCGGCACGCGCACCGGCGGCGTCGATCACCCAGCCGGCCGCGGAGGAGCCGAGCGCGACCCCCACCGCGAGCCCGGTGCTCACCCAGGTCATGCCCTCGGTCAGTTGCGCGCGTGGTACGTGCTCTTCGATCAGGGACATCGTCGTGATCATCGTGGGAGCGATGGACAGGCCCGCGACGAAGAGCGCCACGGCCAGAAACGGCAGGTTCCCGACCAGTAGGAGGGGGATCATACTCACGGCCATCGCACAGACGCCCAGCAGCCACCGACGTTCGGGCGCCCCCTTGAAGTGCATCAGCCCGAAAACCGCCCCCGCGACGCAGGAGCCCGCCGCGTAGACCGCGAGGACGACGCTCGCCGCGCCCTTGTGGCCCTGCTCGTCGGCGAAGGCCACGGTGACCACGTCGACCGCGCCGAAGATCGCGCCGGTCGCCACGAACGTGCTCACCAGGACCTGGAGGCCGGTGGAGCGCAGCGCCGAGCCGCCGCCGTGCCGCTCCCGCGGGTGGGGTGCCGGCTCGGTGGCCCGCTGCGCGGTCAGCCAGAAGACGCCGGCCGCCAGGAAGCACGCCGCCAGCAGCGGACCCGCCTCCGGGAACCACGCCGTGGACAGGCCGATGGAGATGATCGGCCCGAAGATGAAGCAGATCTCGTCCACCACGGACTCGAACGAGTACGCGGTGTGCAGTTGCGGAGTGCCCCGGTACAGGGCCGCCCAGCGCGCCCGGATCATCGCGCCGATGCTCGGCACGCAGCCGATGCCCGCGCACGCCACGAACAGCACCCAGTCCGGCCATTCGTAGTGCGCGGCGAACAGCAGCAGGGCCGCCGCCGCCAGCGCGATCAGGGTGGCCGGGCGCAGCACGCGGCGCTGCCCGTACTGGTCCACCAGCCGTGAGACCTGCGGGCCCGCCACCGCGGCGGCCAGCGCGATCGTCGCCGACAGCGCACCCGCCAGGCCGTACCGGCCGGTGAGCTGCGAGACCATCGTGACGACGCCGATCCCCATCATCGACAGCGGCATCCGGCCGAGGAAGCCGGCTGCGGAGAAACCCTTGGAGCCTGGGGCGGCGAAGAGGGCGCGATAGGGGCTGGGCACTGGATCTCCGGCGGCTCGGTACGGCGTTCAGGGGCCCATACGGCCTGTGTAAGGCGTAATGGTGGTCCGTACAGCTTACGAGTGGGGCTGCCCTGAGAAGCCCGGGGGTGGGGGACGAACACGGCGGCACCCCACCGTTTCCGCGCTGTCGGCGCAGGGTGGCAGGATCGACGCATGCGAGACGCACGCGATGCCACCCCCTACGACGCCCTGCTCCTGCTCTCGTTCGGCGGCCCCGAGGGGCCGGACGACGTGGTGCCGTTCCTGGAGAACGTGACACGTGGGCGCGGCATCCCCAAGGAGCGCCTCAAGGAGGTCGGCCGGCACTACTTCCAGTTCGGCGGGGTCAGCCCGATCAACGACCAGAACCGCGCCCTTCTGGACGCCCTCCGCAAGGACTTCGCGGGACACGGTCTGGACCTGCCGGTCTACTGGGGCAACCGCAACTGGGCGCCGTACCTGACCGACACCCTGCGCGAGATGGCCGCCGACGGCCGCCGCCGCGTCCTGGTCCTGGCCACCAGCGCCTACGCCTCGTACTCGGGCTGCCGGCAGTACCGCGAGAACCTCGCCGACTCGCTGGCCGCGCTGGAGTCCGAGGGCATCGAACCGCCGAGGGTCGACAAGCTGCGGCACTACTTCAACCACCCCGGGTTCCTGGAGCCCATGATCGACGGCGTGCTCGGATCCCTGGCCGACCTGCCCGCCGACGTACGGGACGGAGCGCACATCGCGTTCACGACCCACTCCGTCCCGACCTCCGCGGCGGACACCTCCGGCCCCGTCGAGGACCACGGCGACGGCGGCGCGTACGTCGCGCAGCACCTGGACGTCGCCCGCCTGATCGCCGACGCCGTCCGGGAGCGCACCGGCGTCGACCACCCCTGGCAGCTGGTCTACCAGTCGCGCTCCGGCGCCCCGCACATCCCGTGGCTGGAGCCCGACATCTGCGATCACCTGGAGGAGCGGCACGCGGCCGGTGTCCCGGCGGTCGTCATGGCTCCCATCGGCTTCGTCTCCGACCACATGGAGGTGCTGTACGACCTCGACACGGAGGCCACGGCCAAGGCCGGGGAGCTCGGCCTGCCGGTGCGCCGCTCGGCCACCGTCGGCGCCGACCCGCGGTTCGCCGCCGCGATCCGCGACCTCGTCCTGGAGCGCGCCGCCGTCGAGCGGGGCCGGGAGGTCACGCCCTGTGCCCTCGGCACGCTCGGCGCGAGCCACGACGTCTGCCCCGTGGGCTGCTGCCCGGCCCGTGCCCCCCGCCCCGCCGCCGCGGGCGCCGACAGCCCCTACGCGTGAGGAGCGCCGTGACCGACACGCTGCACACCGACCTGCTCCGGCTCGCCCGGGAGGCCGCCCACCGGGCCGGCGAGCTGCTGCGGGACGGGCGTCCGGCCGACCTCGCCGTCGCCGCCACCAAGTCGAGCCCGATCGACGTGGTGACGGAGATGGATCTCGCGGCGGAGAAGCTGATCACCGATCTGATCTCCGGTCACCGCCCCGACGACGGCTTCCTCGGCGAGGAGGGCGCCTCCAGCGAGGGCACGAGCGGCATCCGCTGGGTGATCGACCCGCTCGACGGCACGGTCAACTACCTGTACGGCCTGCCGACCTGGGCCGTCTCGATCGCCGCCGAGCTGCACGGCGAGACGGTCGTCGGGGTCGTGGCGGCCCCGATGCGCGGCGAGACGTACGGCGCGGTCCGGGGCGGCGGAGCCTGGGCGGCCGACGCCCGGGGCCGCGAGCGCGTCCTGGCCTGCCGACCGGCGCCGCCCATGGACCAGGCGCTGGTCTCCACCGGGTTCAACTACGTGACCGAGGTCCGCAGCCACCAGGCCGAGGTCGCCGCGAGGCTGATTCCGAAGCTGCGGGACATCCGGCGCAGCGGCTCGGCCGCCGTCGACCTGTGCGACGTGGCCGCCGGCCGCCTCGACGGCTACTACGAGCGCGGACTCAACGCGTGGGACTTCGCGGCGGGTGACCTCATCGCCCGTGAGGCGGGCGCCCTGACCGGTGGACGCCCCGGAGAGCGCCCGTCACGTGATCTGACGGTCGCGGGTACCCCGGGCGTCTTCGAGCCGCTCCAGCGGCTCCTGGAGGATTTCGGCGCCTGGCACGACTGACGGGTGCCGCCACGGCGGTCCGGTGCCGTGCGATCACGACGAAGCGGGGCCTCGGCGATGGGTTCGCCGGGGCCCCGCTTCGTACGTATGAGCCGGTCAGATACCGGTCGCGCCTACTTCGACGCCGTGTTCGGCCGCGAGGCGGCGCAGGTCGTCGAGCTCGCCCTGCTCGACGTCGACGAGGAAGTCGTCGCCCTCGTCACGAGCCCGCGTCAGGTCGGACTCGGTCGTCCTTATGCGCTGCAGAAGTCCTGCGGTGAAAGCGTCCATGCTGCGCCCCCTCGTCCTGGGTCGTGGGTCTGTGGCACGGGGGTGTGCCGTTCGGAAGGGGCGATCACGTCCATGAGTGCCCAGCGCTGCCCTGCCGGGCGGCGACGGTGCCGGACACCCACGCCCACTCTGCGAAGCGGACAGCGGCGTACCGCATGGTGCTGCGGCACAAGCAGAGCGTGATCGCGGGGTGTATTCCGTCCTCCCCCCGCTCCCTTCACCGGAAACCTCAACCGGAAGAGAAAATCTCGCATTCCCGGATCAGTCTCCGGAGTCACCCGGGGTCCCTCACCGATCCCGCGGCACGCGCTGTGCGCATACGTCGACAGCACGTGCCCGGACCCGCGGCGGGGGACCGCCCTCCGTCCGCCTTCCGCCCGCTCCGGCGACTTACCGCCGACTTATGACCGAAAAGGGCAGGATGGAGGCCGACACCATCCCCGAAGACCCCTGCTCGCGTGCGCCCCGGAGCCGCGCGGGTGGACACAGGAAGGACAAGCGACGTGCGCGTACTCGTCGTCGAGGACGAGCAGCTGCTCGCCGATGCGGTGGCCACCGGACTGCGCCGGGAGGCCATGGCCGTCGACGTCGTGTACGACGGTGCGGCCGCCCTGGAGCGCATCGGCGTCAACGACTACGACGTGGTCGTGCTCGACCGCGACCTCCCGCTGGTCCACGGCGACGACGTCTGCCGCAAGATCGTCGAACTCGGCATGCCCACCCGCGTCCTGATGCTCACGGCTTCCGGCGACGTGAGCGACCGGGTCGAGGGCCTGGAGATCGGCGCCGACGACTACCTGCCGAAGCCGTTCGCCTTCAGCGAGCTCACCGCGCGCGTGCGTGCCCTGGGCCGGCGCACCAGCGTTCCGCTGCCGCCCGTCCTGGAGCGCGCCGGGATCAAGCTCGACCCGAACCGCCGCGAGGTCTTCCGGGACGGCAAGGAGGTGCAGCTCGCGCCCAAGGAGTTCGCCGTCCTGGAGGTCCTGATGCGCAGCGAGGGCGCCGTCGTCTCCGCCGAGCAGCTGCTGGAGAAGGCCTGGGACGAGAACACCGACCCGTTCACGAACGTGGTGCGTGTGACCGTCATGACCTTGCGTCGCAAGCTGGGTGAGCCGCCCGTCATCGTCACCGTCCCCGGCTCCGGCTACCGGATCTGACCACGGTGGCCGCGAACCCCACGCCCGCCCAGGCGCCCCCGAAACCGACCTGGGACCCGAGGAAGCCCGACCCGTTTCCGCTGCTGCGCCCGACCATCCGGATACGGCTCACGCTGCTGTACGGCGGCATGTTCCTGATCGCCGGCATCCTGCTGCTGTCGATCATCTACCTGCTGGCGGCGAACGCGCTCAACGTGGGCAGCGACCTACCCTTCAAGATCCTTTCCGGCCAGGTGGCGAGCGAGACCTGCAACTTCCCGTCGCAGCCGACCGCCACCGAGCTCAACCACGCGATGAACGAGTGCGTCAACGAGCAGCGCCAGCACGCCCTGGACAACCTGCTCAGCCGCTCGCTGCTGGCCCTGCTCGGCCTGGCCGTGATCGCCTTCGCCTTCGGCTACGCCATGGCCGGCCGCGTCCTGTCGCCGCTGGGCCGGATCACCCGCACCGCGCGCGCGGTGGCCGGCTCCGACCTGTCCCGCCGGATCGAGCTGGACGGGCCGGACGACGAGCTGAAGGAACTGGCCGACACCTTCGACGACATGCTGGAGCGGTTGCAGCGGGCCTTCACCGCCCAGCAGCGCTTCGTCGGCAACGCCTCGCACGAACTGCGCACCCCGCTGGCGATCAACCGCACGCTCCTCGAGGTGCACCTGTCCGACCCGGGGGCGCCCGTGGAGCTCCAGCAGCTCGGCAAGACGCTGCTGGCCACCAACGAGCGCAGCGAGCAGCTCGTGGAGGGGCTGCTGCTGCTCGCCCGCAGCGACAACCAGATCGTCGAGCGCAAGCCCGTGGACCTCGCCGAGGTGGCCTCGCAGGCCGTCGACCAGGTGCACGCCGAGGCGCAGGCCAAGGGCGTGGAGATCCGCGGCAAGCGCGAGCCGGCGGTGGTCCAGGGCAACGGGGTCCTGCTGGAGCGGATCGCCCTGAACCTCGTGCAGAACGCCGTGCGGTACAACGTGCCCGAGGGCGGCTGGGTCGAGGTCACCACCGAACTCCAGCACGGCCACGCCGTCCTGGTCGTCGCGAACACCGGCCCCGTGGTGCCGGCGTACGAGATCGACAACCTCTTCGAGCCGTTCCGGCGGCTGCGCACCGAGCGGACGGGGAGCGACAAGGGCGTGGGCCTCGGCCTGTCCATCGTCCGGTCCGTGGCCCGTGCGCACGGCGGGCACATCGTCGCTCAGCCCCGCGAGGGAGGAGGTCTCGTGATGCGCGTCACCTTCCCCATCTGAGAGCATGGGCCGACACACCCGAGGATGTTCGCTTTGCGCGGAATTTTCGGGGCACCCGACCGGCCGCTCCGTGTGTGATCGATCACAAGGGCGATTTTCTGGCCATCCACTCTCCGTGATCAATATTGCCCGTCGAAAGCCCGGAAACTCCGGGTTTTCCAGGGGCTTGATCACGGGAAGTACACGGTGAGGCGCCTTTGAAGTGCGACATTCGGACCGTGTACGGTCCCGATCGCCATCCAAGCCGATCACTCATGAGGAGTCCGGTTGGGTGTCGATTGAGTAACAGACCTTGATGTGAGGCAAAATCTCCGCCTCGGGTCGGGCACAAGTCCGGCCTCTCACGCGTTACGTGCGCTGGAGACACCGCAGACACCCGGAGGGGGAGAGCGACATGGCAACCGATTACGACACCCCACGCAAGACCGACGACGACGTCGACTCGGACAGCTTGGAAGAACTGAAGGCCCGGCGGAACGACAAGTCCGCCTCGGCCGTCGACGTCGACGAGTTCGAGGCCGCAGAAGGCCTGGAACTCCCGGGCGCCGACCTCTCGAACGAGGAGCTGGCCGTCCGTGTATTGCCGAAGCAGCAGGACGAGTTCACCTGCATGAGCTGCTTCCTGGTCCATCACCGCAGCCAGCTGGCCAGGGAGAAGAACGGTCAGCCGATCTGCCGCGACTGCGACTGAGGAGGGGTCGGCCGTGACTGGCTCGACCCCACCTCGGAAGCGCCGCTTCCAGCGGGGAGCGGACTCGGGGCCGTCCGACGGCCCCCACGGCGTGCGTGACGACGAGCGAGGCTCCTCCGATCGGGGATCGGTCCCCGCGGAGTCGGCCTCGCTCGAACCGGCCGGTGACGGGGCTGACCTCCCGGTGCCGGCCCCATCGCCCCACCCCGTCGCCAAGCGCCGGGTGGTGGCGATCCGGGACAGGGCCAAGGACCTGGCCCGGGGCGGCGTCCGCAAGAGCGGAGACCGCGCCAGGGCCGGACTTGCGCATCTGGCAGACCGGATCATCGACATCGCCCCTCGAATCCCTGTACGGGACCTCGCGACGCTGCGCAGACACTTCCCGGGCCTCGGGCCCGAGGAGATCGCGGACAAGCTGGTGGCCGGCGCCGCCAAGGCGTCCGCGACGGTCGGTGCGGGCGTCGGCGCGGCGGCGATGCTTCCCGTGCCTCCCGCGATGCCCACGGAACTGGCCGCGGAGGTGACCGGGGTCGCCGCGATCGAGCTGAAACTGATCGCCGAGCTCCACGAGGTCTACGGCTGCCGCCCGGCCGGCAACCTGAAGGACCGCAGCACCGCGTATCTGAGTGCCTGGTCGGAGGAGCGGGGCATCGACCCCCTGAAGCCGACCTCGATCAACGCCGCGCTCGGCGGGCAGATGAAGCGGGAACTGCGGCAGCAGATCATGAAGCGCATGGTGCGCAATCTGCCGAACCTCATGCCGTTCATGGTGGGTGCCGCCGTGGGAGCGGCGATGAACCGGCGGGACACCAGGAAGCTCGCCGCCCGGATCAGGGCGGACCTGCGCAAGACGCAGGTGCCCTGGGACCGGCTGACCGAGCTGCCGCCGCTGGAGCGCCCCGCGGACGCCGTGGGGCTCGTGGACCCGCTGAAGCCACTCGGCGGTGCGGACGCCGCACCGCCCCGCTAGCGGGCCGGGCGGAGCCGTCCTCGGCCTCTAGGCCGCGCAGGCCGCCTTCGCCGCCCTGAGGGCCTCCGCCAGCCGCTCCGGCTCGCGCGTGGACAGGTACAGGTACGGCGTCGGGTCGGCCGGGTCGACGACCTCCACGCGCAGCGCCGTGGGGATGTAGGCGCGCAGCAGGAGGAAGGCACGGGTGTCGGCCTTGTGGGTGCGCCAGGCGCGCGCCTCCTCGCGGTCCAGCACCTCGGCCTCGCCCAGCGCCGTCACCGGGATCTTCGCCTCGCCCGCGATCAGGGACCCGTTCACCACGCGGATGCGGATCGCGCCGTAGGAACTCGCGGCGACCGCCGCCACCGCGGTGCCGCCGACCAGGCCGCCCAGCAGTGCGAGGGTGCCGAAGGGCAGCATGATCAGGGCCATCGAGAGCCCCACCAGGAAGCTGATCAGCCACCAGGAGAGGGGTGCGGTGAGGCGTTCTTCGTAGGGGGTGGCGGAAGGCTGCATGGAAGCAAGCTTGGCACGGTGCCCGTTCGGTGCCGACGCGCGGGTAAGGTCTGCGGCTGTGAGTGGTACTTCCCCAGGTCTGACGCCTCCCGCCGACGCGACGAAGCCGGTGCGGCACCCCGACGCGCCCGCGCCCGGTGAGCTGCTCGGCTCGCACTACGGCGAGTGCTTCGGCTGCGGCAGCGAGCAGCCCCACGGGCTGCACCTGGCGGCGCGCGCGGGAGCGGGAGTGACGATCACCGCCGAGTTCACGGTGCGGCCCGAGCACCAGGGCGCGCCGGGCCTCGCGCACGGCGGTGTGCTCGCGACCGCGCTGGACGAGACGCTCGGCCCGTGCCGGTGGGCACCACGCTCCACCTGGCGGCCGAGGTGACCGCGGTGGCCGGACGGAAGATCTACTCCACGGCCACCGGGCGCATCGGGGGCCCCGACGGGCCCGTGGTGGTCCGCGCCGACGCCCTCTTCATCGAGGTCAAGGTCGATCACTTCATCGACAACGGCCGCGCGGAGGAGATCCAGGCCGCCATGAACGACCCCGACCAGATCAGGCGCGCCCGCGCCTTCGAGGTGAACCCGTGAGCCGCGACCCCCTGAACGTGTTGATCCGGCGCGTCGATGCGGACGTACCGCTTCCGACGTACGAGCACCCCGGTGACGCGGGAGCCGATCTGCGCACCACCGAGAGCTGCGAGCTGAAGCCCGGGGAGCGGGCCGTACTGCCCACCGGGGTGTCTGTGGCGCTGCCCGAGGGGTACGCGGCATTCGTGCACCCGCGATCCGGACTCGCCGCCCGCTGCGGTGTCGCCCTGGTGAATGCCCCAGGGACGGTTGATGCCGGGTACCGTGGGGAGATCAAGGTGATCGTGGTGAATCTCGACCCGCGCGAGGCTGTGCGGTTCGAGCGCTTCGACCGGATTGCCCAACTGGTCGTCCAGCCGGTCGAGAGAGTCCGCTTCCAGGAGGTGGCGGAACTTCCCGCATCGGTACGGGCCGAGGGGGGCTTCGGGTCCACCGGTGGTCATGCCGCCGTGGACGGCGGGCGCGGCACAAACGGTCAGGCCGCCGTCGGCGGCAGCACGGGTGGGAATCGATACGCTTCGGTCGTATCCGACCGGGAAGGACAGTGACGTGTTCGGACGTCGCAACAAGAAGGGTGCCGCCGAGGGCGCGGCCGGCGAGGCCGAGCAGGTCGTCGACAGCGTCGACACTGAGGCGGACGAAGAGGTAGAGCGCGAGCGGGTGCGGCTCGAACCCGAACCGCGCCCCGACGGGCCCTGGGACAGCACCGAGGTCCGTGACCCGGCCGAGGGCCGCGTCGACCTGGGCGGTCTGTTCGTGCCCGGTGTCGACGGCATGGAGCTGCGGGTCGAGGTGGCGGGCGACGCGATCGTCGCGGCCACCGTCGTACTGCGTGACAGCGCCGTCCAGTTGCAGGCTTTCGCCGCTCCCAAGCGCGAGGGCATCTGGGGCGAGGTGCGCGAGGAGATCGGCACCGGCATCACCCAGCAGGGTGGCATCGTCGACGAGGTCGAGGGACCGCTCGGCTGGGAGCTGCGGGCCCAGGTGCCGGTGCAGCTGCCGGACGGCACGGGCGGCTTCCAGGTGGTCCGGTTCGTCGGTGTGGACGGGCCCCGTTGGTTCCTGCGCGGTGTGATCTCGGGCCAGGGCGCGGTGCAGCCGCAGGCGGCCGGACTGCTGGAGAACATCTTCCGGGACACGGTCGTGGTCCGCGGCGAAGGGCCGATGGCGCCCCGCGACCCGATCGTCCTGAAGCTGCCGAACGACGCTCAGATGGTCCCCGAGGGCGTTCAGCAGGACGAGCAGGGCGGCTCCCGCTTCTCCGGCGGCATGGGCCAGCTCCAGCGGGGACCGGAGATCACCGAGGTCCGCTGACCCTGTCGCAGATCGGGCCGCATCCCGCAGGGGGTGCGGCCCTTTTACGCACCGGTTGTTGATCGGCCGGGCGCCGGTCGTGATACTGGCGCCCGGTCCACGGGGGAGGGGTCATGAACCGAGTCGTCACCGAGACCATGGTGCGCGTCGAGGACGTCCACAAGTCCTACGGGGACGGAGCCGCCGCGGTGCACGCGCTGCGCGGTGTCTCCTTCGACGTGCCGCGCGGGGAACTGGTCGCCCTCAAGGGGCGCTCCGGTTCCGGGAAGACGACGCTGCTCAACATCGTCGGCGGACTGGACGAACCGGACCGCGGGCGGGTCGTGCTCGACGGGCTCGACCTGTCGGAGCTCGGCGAGAAGGGGCTGCTGGAACTGCGACGGGACCGCATCGGCTTCGTCTTCCAGTCCTTCGGGCTGATCCCGATCCTCACGGCCGCCGAGAACGTCGGCGTACCGATGCGGCTGCGCCGGGCCCACCCGCGTGAGCGCGAGGAGCGCGTCGAGCTGCTGCTGTCCCTGGTGGGTCTCGCCGACCATGCCGCGCAGCGGCCCGGCGAGCTGTCCGGCGGCCAGCAGCAGCGGGTGGCCATCGCCCGCGCCCTCGCCAACAGCCCCTCCGTCCTCATCGCCGACGAGCCGACCGCGCAGCTGGACGCGGAGACCGGGCACGCCGTGATGGAACTGCTGCGGGCCGTCGTACGCAGCGAGAACGTCACGGCGCTGGTCGCCACCCACGACACGACCCTGCTCGACCTCGCCGACCGGGTCCTGGAACTGAGTGACGGGTCGGTCGCCGAACGCTAGCGCCGCGTGCGTGCGTCAGAGTTCCGTCAAGGACGCCCCCTGAGCCGTCTCTCGTCCCATTTGTCCGAAACGGTGGCCGTAAGGTCGACGCCGCGTACGCAGCATTTTGCAGAAGACGGACAATGAGGCCATGGCACGCGGCAAGCTTCGGATCTACCTCGGTGCGGCACCGGGCGTGGGCAAGACGTACGCGATGCTGTCCGAGGCACATCGACGGGTGGAGCGCGGCACGGACTGCGTGGTGGCCTTCGTGGAGCACCACGAGCGGCCGCGGACCGAGGTGATGCTGCACGGTCTGGAGCAGGTCCCGCGCCGGGAGCTGGAGTACCGCGGCGCCGTCTTCACCGAGATGGACGTCGACGCGGTGCTCGCCCGGCGGCCGCGGGTGGCCCTGGTGGACGAACTGGCGCACACCAACGTCCCCGGTTCGCGCAACGCCAAGCGCTGGCAGGACGTCGAGGAACTGATCGCGGCGGGCATCGACGTGATCTCCACCGTGAACATCCAGCATCTGGAGTCGCTCGGTGACGTGGTGGAGTCGATCACCGGCGTACGCCAGCAGGAGACCGTCCCCGACGAGGTGGTGCGCCGGGCCGACCAGATCGAACTGGTCGACATGTCGCCGCAGGCCCTGCGCCGGCGGATGGCGCACGGCAACGTCTACCAGCCGGACAAGGTCGACGCCGCGCTGTCGAACTACTTCCGGCCGGGCAACCTCACCGCGCTGCGCGAACTGGCGCTGCTGTGGGTCGCGGACCGGGTCGACGAGTACCTGAAGCAGTACCGCAGGGATCACCGGGTGTCCAAGATCTGGGGTTCGCGCGAGCGGATCGTGGTCGGGCTGACCGGTGGTCCCGAGGGGCGGACCCTGATCCGCCGGGCCGCCCGGCTGGCGGAGAAGGGCGCCGGCGGCGAGGTGCTGGCGGTCTACATAGCGCGCAGCGACGGACTCACGGCGGCCTCGCCCAAGGAGCTCGCCGTCCAGCGCACGCTCGTGGAGGACCTCGGAGGCACCTTCCACCACGTCGTCGGCGACGACATACCGGCGGCGCTGCTGGACTTCGCGCGCGGGGTGAACGCCACCCAGGTCGTACTGGGCTCGTCCCGGCGCAAGAGCTGGCAGTACGTCTTCGGACCCGGCGTGGGGGCGACCGTCGCCCGCGAGTCCGGCCCCGACCTGGACGTGCACATCGTCACGCACGAGGAGGCCGCCAAGGGCCGGGGCCTGCCGGTGGCCCGCGGCGCCCGGCTCGGGCGGGGCCGCATCATCTGGGGGTGGATCGTCGGCCTGGCCGGGCCGGCGGCCCTGGCGGTCCTGCTGAACAGCGTCGACCTCGGCCTCGCCAACGACATGCTGCTGTTCCTGACGCTGACGGTGGCCGCCGCGCTGCTCGGCGGGCTCTACCCGGCGCTCGTGTCCGCGGCCTTCGGATCGTTCCTGATCAACTTCTTCTACACACCGCCGCTGCACCGGTTCACCATCGCCGACCCCAAGAACATCGTCGCCCTCGTGATCTTCATAGGCGTCGCGGTGTCGGTGGCGTCGGTGGTGGACCTCGCGGCCCGGCGCACGCATCAGGCCGCCCGGCTGCGCGCGGAGTCGGGGATCCTGTCCTTCCTGGCCGGCAACGTGCTGCGCGGTGAGACCAGCGTGGAGGAGCTGCTGGAGCGGGTGCGCGAGACCTTCGGCATGGAGTCCGCCGCCCTGCTGGAGCGGGCCGGCGACGTCGAGCCGTGGGTGTGCGTGGGCCGGGCCGGCCGCGACGGCACCGTGGCACGGCCGGAGGACGCGGACGTCGACATCCCGGTCGGCGACCACATGGCGCTCGCGCTGACCGGGCGGGTGCTGCCCGCCGAGGACCGCCGGGTGCTGGCCGCGTTCGCCGCGCAGGCCGTGATCGTCCTCGACCGCCGCCGGCTTCAGGAGGAAGCCGACCAGGCCAAGGAACTGGCCGAGGGCAACCGCATCCGCACGGCGCTGCTCGCCGCCGTCAGCCACGACCTGCGCACCCCCCTGGCCGGCATCAAGGCGGCCGTGACCAGCCTGCGCTCCGACGACGTGGAGTGGTCGGAGGAGGACCGGGCCGAGCTGCTGGAGGGCATCGAGAAGGGCGCCGACCGCCTCGACCACCTGGTCGGCAACCTCCTCGACATGTCCCGCCTGCAGACCGGCACCGTGGCGCCGATCATCCGCGAGGCCGACCTCGACGAGGTGGTGCCGATGGCGCTCGGCGGGGTCCCGGAGGACAGCGTCGAGCTGGACGTGCCGGAGTCCCTGCCGATGGTGCGGGTCGACCCGGGGCTCCTGGAGCGCGCCGTGGCGAACG
The DNA here is from genome assembly GCF_003261055.1 of Streptomyces cadmiisoli. Lineage (NCBI taxonomy): Bacteria > Bacillati > Actinomycetota > Actinomycetes > Kitasatosporales > Streptomycetaceae > Streptomyces > Streptomyces cadmiisoli. The sequence continues at coordinate 2,671,674 of NZ_CP030073.1, read as the reverse complement.
TCGTCGAGAACGCGGTCAAGTACAGCCCGCCGGGCACGTCCGTGAAGGTCGCGGCGAGCGCCATCGCCGACCGTGTCGAGGTCCGGGTCGTGGACCGCGGGCCGGGCGTCCCCGACGACGCCAAGGAGCGGATCTTCGAGCCCTTCCAGCGCCACGGCGACGCTCCGCGCGGTACCGGCGTCGGGCTCGGTCTCGCGGTCGCCCGGGGCTTCACCGAGGCCATGGGCGGCACCCTCGACGCCGAGGACACGCCCGGTGGCGGCCTCACCATGGTCCTCACCCTGCGCGCGGCGGCCCGCCCCGCGACCCTCGCCCCCGCGTCCGTCTCCGCGGAACCGTCCGCACACTCCGAAAGGCAGACTTCATGATGAGTTCTCCTGGGGGTGTACCCCAGACCCCCAGAGTGCTCGTGGTCGACGACGAGCCGCAGATCGTGCGCGCCCTCGTGATCAACCTCAAGGCACGCAAGTACGACGTCGACGCCGCCCACGACGGCGCCGGCGCCCTCCAGCTCGCCGCGGCCCGCCACCCCGACGTCGTCGTCCTCGACCTGGGTCTGCCGGACATGGACGGCGTCGAGGTGATCAGGGGCCTGCGCGGCTGGACCCGTGTCCCGATCATCGTGCTGTCGGCCCGGCACTCCTCCGACGAGAAGGTCGAGGCGCTCGACGCGGGCGCCGACGACTACGTCACCAAGCCCTTCGGCATGGACGAGCTGCTGGCCCGGCTGCGGGCGGCCGTGCGCCGCGCCCAGCCCACCGGGGGCGGCGACGACGAGGTGCTGGTGGAGACCGAGGAGTTCACCGTCGACCTGGTCGCCAAGAAGGTCAACCGCGGCGGCAGGGATGTACGGCTCACCCCCACGGAGTGGCATCTGCTGGAGGTGCTGGTGCGCAACTCCGGCCGGCTGGTCAGCCAGAAGCAGCTGCTCCAGGAGGTGTGGGGACCGTCGTACGGGACGGAGACCAACTACCTGCGCGTCTACATGGCGCAGTTGCGCAGGAAGCTGGAGGCGGACCCCTCGCACCCCAAGCACTTCATCACCGAGCCCGGAATGGGATATCGCTTCGAGAAGTGAGCTTTCGACCGGGAGCACACGGGGTACGTGACTGTCGGTGACCCCGGTAGGCTTCAGACATGAGTGCTGTTCCTCGATCCGAAAAGCCGGTGGGCCGATTCCGGCGCATGCTCGACCGGCTCTCCACCTCGCAGGAGGACCTGGAGTCGGAGGAGCTGCGGGAGGACGCCGAGACCGCGGGTTGTACGCGCATCGGTGACTGCCACGACCGCCAGATCGTCACGGTTACTGGTACCTTGCGCACGGTCACGCTGCGGCCGCGGGCGGGAGTCCCGGCCCTGGAGGCCGAGCTGTTCGACGGCTCCGCCGCGCTGGACGTGGTGTGGCTCGGCAGGCGCTCCATCATCGGAATAGAACCGGGGCGCAAGCTGATCGCATCGGGCCGGATCTCGATGAGCCGAGGCCGCCGCGTGCTGTTCAATCCGAAGTACGAACTGAGACCCCTCGGACGGGAGTAGCCGGTGACGTCGCTCGACAAGCCGACTGAGCACACCGAAGACGCTGAGCAGGACGCCCGCGCGGTGACGGAGGCAGCGCTGTTCGAGGCGTTCGGCGGCGTCCGCGGCATGATCGAGACGGTGCTGCCGGGCCTCCTCTTCGTGACCATCTACACGATCAACAAGGATCTGCACCTGTCGGCGATCGCCGCGCTCGGTGTCTCCCTGCTGCTCGTGGTGGTCCGCCTGGTGATGAAGGACACCGTCAAGCACGCCTTCAGCGGCGTCTTCGGCGTGGCCTTCGGTGTCGTCTTCGCGATGATGACCGGCAACGCCAAGGACTTCTATCTGCCCGGCATGCTGTACACGCTGGGCCTGGCGCTGGCGTACATCATCACGACGCTGGCCGGAGTGCCGCTGATCGGTCTGATGCTCGGCCCGGTCTTCAAGGAGAACCTCTCCTGGCGCACCCGCAACCCGGGCCGCAAGAAGGCGTACGCCAAGGCCAGCTGGGCGTGGGGCCTGATCCTTCTCGCCAAGTGCGCGATCCTCTTCCCGCTGTACTGGTGGGCCGACACCACGCAGCTCGGCTGGGTACTGGTCACGCTGAAGATCCCGCCGTTCCTGCTCGCCGTCTGGCTGACCTGGGTCTTCCTGGCGAAGGCGCCGCCGCCCATCGACGTGTTCGCGGAGATGGAGGCGGAGGAGCGCGCGGAGCGCGAACGCAAGGAGGCGGCCGCCGCGGAGCGCGACGGGTCCGGCGGGGACGCGCACGGCGCCCACGGCGAGACTCAGTCCGGCGCTCGCCACCGGCGCGACTGACGCCCACGGGCTCGGCGACTGCCACCGGTGTGACCGACCGGCACCGGCGCGACCGACCGGCATGGACGCTACGGACCGCCACGGGCACGACCGCTACCCGCGCGACTGATCGCCACGGGCACGACTGACCGCCAACGGGCACGATCGACCGGCACGGGCACCGGCACCGGCACCGGCACGATCGACCCCCACCGGCACCGGCGTGGCCGACTGCCGCCGGCGCAGCCGGAAGAAAGCACCTGCGGCCGCTGCCGGCTCTCGACACGACGACGGGGGCGCCCCTGATCCAGGGGCGCCCCCGTCGCCGTACGACCGCCGGTGTCAGCTCGTCGCGTCCTCGCGGCGTACCGACAGCAGGTCCTCCAGCTGCTCCTCCCTGGCCTGCGCGGCCACGAACAGCAGTTCGTCACCCGCCTCCAGGGAGTCCTCCCGGGTGGGGGTGAGCACGCGCGTGCCGCGGATGATCGTGACCAGGGAGGTGTCCTCGGGCCACTCGACGTCGCCGACCTGCGTGCCGGCCAGGGCCGACTCCTCGGGCAGGGTCAGCTCGACCAGGTTCGCGTCGCCGTGGCTGAAGCGCAGCAGCCGGACCAGGTCGCCGACGCTCACCGCCTCCTCGACCAGGGCCGACATCAGACGCGGGGTGGAGACGGCGACGTCGACGCCCCAGGACTCGTTGAACAGCCACTCGTTCTTGGGGTTGTTGACCCGGGCGACGACGCGCGGAACGCCGTACTCCGTCTTGGCCAGCAGCGATACGACCAGGTTCACCTTGTCGTCGCCGGTGGCGGCGATCACGACGTTGCAGCGCTGGAGCGCCGCCTCGTCCAGGGAGGTGATCTCGCAGGCGTCGGCCAGCAGCCACTCGGCCTGCGGGACGCGCTCGACCGAGATGGCGGTCGGCGCCTTGTCGATCAGGAGGACCTCGTGGCCGTTCTCCAGCAGTTCACCGGCGATCGACCGGCCGACCGCGCCGGCACCGGCAATGGCGACCCGCATCAGTGACCGCCCTCCTTCTCAGGGCCCTCGGCGAACGCCGCCTCGACCGTCTCGACGTCGTCCGCGCGCATCATCACGTGCACCAGGTCGCCTTCCTGGAGCACCGTCTGCGAGGTGGGCAGTATGGCCTCGCCGAGGCGGGTGAGGAACGCCACGCGGACGCCCGTCTCCTCCTGCAGCTTGCTGATCTTGTGACCGACCCAGCTGGCCGAGGCGTGCACCTCGGCCAGCTGCACACCGCCGGTGGGGTCGCGCCACAGCGGCTCGGAGCCGGAGGGCAGCAGCCGGCGCAGCATCTGGTCGGCGGTCCAGCGGACCGTGGCGACGGTGGGAATGCCCAGCCGCTGGTAGACCTCGGCACGGCGCGGGTCGTAGATCCGGGCCGCGACGTTCTCGACGCCGAACATCTCGCGGGCCACCCGCGCGGCGATGATGTTGGAGTTGTCCCCGCTGGAGACGGCGGCGAACGCGCCCGCCTCCTCGATACCTGCCTCGCGGAGAGTGTCCTGGTCGAAGCCGACGCCGGTGACCCGGCGGCCGCCGAACGAGGAGCCAAGGCGACGGAAGGCGGTGGGGTCCTGGTCGATCACGGCGACCGTGTGCCCCTGTTGCTCCAAGGTCTGCGCGAGAGCGGAACCCACTCTGCCGCAGCCCATGATGACGATGTGCACGACCGTCCTTCCGAGGTCAGGTGTTGCTGACTTGGCTTGATTAGGGTCTCAGACCGCCGACCAAGCTACACACGCACGGTCCGCAGCGGGCACCCCCCGTGCAGCTTTGCCCTGATCAGCGGCGGCCGATGCGCCAGAGGCTGAGAACCGTGAGGATGCCGAGGCCGACGAGTGCGGCGGCGGCACCGATCAGCTCTGCGGTCGCGGGCATGAGACCTCCGAATGGCAGGACGAGAAGGGTTTTGTCATATAGACATGCGGGTCCACGGGTGGGCTGGACCTGTGGACCGACGGGCCCGGTATTTCACTCGGGGGGCAGATGCCGGGAGGCAGGTGGGCGACACCCTGTTCGAACCCTTACGATCCTCTGTTGTGTCCAAACTGACCGACGTGCCCAAACGGATTCTGATCGGGCGCGCGCTGCGCAGTGACCGGCTGGGCGAAACGCTCCTGCCGAAGCGCGTCGCACTCCCCGTCTTCGCATCCGACCCGCTGTCCTCCGTGGCGTACGCGCCCGGCGAGGTACTGCTGGTGCTGTCCATCGCGGGCGTGTCGGCCTACCAGTTCAGCCCCTGGATCGCCGCCGCGGTCGTCCTGCTGATGTTCACGGTGGTCGCCTCCTACCGGCAGAACGTGCACGCCTACCCCAGCGGCGGCGGCGACTACGAGGTGGCGACGACCAACCTCGGCCCGAGGGCCGGGCTCACCGTCGCGAGCGCCCTGCTCGTCGACTACGTCCTGACCGTCGCCGTCTCCATCTCCTCCGGCATCGAGAACCTCGGCTCCGCGATCCCCTTCGTCGTCGAGCACAAGGTCCTGTGCGCGATGGCCGTGATCGTGCTGCTGACGCTGATGAACCTGCGCGGAGTGAAGGAGTCGGGCAAGCTCTTCGCCATTCCGACGTACGTCTTCGTCGTCGGCGTCTTCATCATGATCGTCTGGGGCGCGTTCCGCGGACTGGTGCTGGACGACACCATGCGGGCGCCGACGGCCGGCTTCGAGATCAAGGCCGAGCACCAGGGCCTCGCGGGCTTCGCCCTGGTCTTCCTGATGCTGCGGGCCTTCTCCTCCGGCTGTGCCGCGCTCACCGGCGTCGAGGCGATCTCCAACGGTGTGCCCGCCTTCCGCAAGCCGAAGTCGAGGAACGCGGCGACCACATTGGCGCTGATGGGCTTCCTCGCCGTGACGATGTTCTGCGGGATCATCGGCCTGGCCATGGCGTCGAACGTGCGCATGGCCGAGAACCCCGCGCACGATCTGCTCGAGAACGGCGTCCCCGTCGGTTCGGACTACGTCCAGAACCCGGTCATCTCGCAGGTCGCCGAGGCCGTCTTCGGCAGCGGCAGCTTCCTCTTCCTGATCCTGGCCGCGGCCACCGCACTGGTGCTGTTCCTCGCGGCGAACACCGCTTACAACGGCTTCCCGGTGCTCGGCTCGATCCTCGCCCAGGACCGCTACCTCCCGCGCCAGCTGCACACCCGCGGCGACCGCCTGGCGTTCTCGAACGGCATCGTCCTGCTCGCGGGGGCCGCGGCCCTCCTCGTCTGGCTCTACGGCGCGGACTCCACGCGCCTGATCCAGCTGTACATCGTCGGCGTCTTCGTGTCCTTCACGCTCAGCCAGACCGGCATGGTCCGGCACTGGAACCGCCTCCTGGCCGTCGAGCAGGACCCGGCCAAGCGCCGCCACATGGTCCGCTCCCGCGCGATCAACACCTTCGGCGCCTTCTTCACGGGCCTGGTCCTGGTCGTCGTCCTGATCACCAAGTTCACCCACGGCGCCTGGGTCGCGCTGCTCGGCATGGTGATCTTCTACGTCACGATGACCGCGATCCGCCGCCACTACGACCACGTCTCCCAGGAACTCGCCGCCCCCGAGGACACGAGCGAGGACAGCGTCCGCCCGTCGCGGATCCACTCGGTGGTCCTCATCTCCAAGATCCACCGCCCCACGCTGCGAGCTCTGGCCTACGCGAAGCTGCTGCGCTCGGACACCCTGGAGGCGCTCAGCGTCAACGTCGACCCCTCCGAGACCAAGGCGCTGCGCGAGGAGTGGGAACGGCGCGGCATAGACGTGCCGCTGAAGGTGCTGGACTCCCCGTACCGTGAGGTCACCCGGCCGGTCATCGAGTACGTCAAGAACCTGCGGCGGGAGTCGCCGCGCGACGTGGTCTCCGTGATCATCCCCGAGTACGTCGTCGGCCACTGGTACGAGCACCTGCTGCACAACCAGAGCGCGCTGCGGCTGAAGGGCCGGCTGCTGTTCACGCCCGGTGTCATGGTGACCTCCGTGCCCTACCAGCTGGTCTCGTCCGAGGCGGCGAAGAAGCGCGCCGGAAAGCGGCAGGACTGGAACGCGCCGGGCGCCGTGCGCCGCGGGCCCGCCCAGGTGCGGCCCAAGGAGCCCAGCGCCAAGGACTGACGCGAGCGGGGATCGCGTGGACGGGGAGCACGTAGACTGGTGGGCTGTTGTCCGGCCGTGGTCCTTCCCCGTACCGGCCGTAGTCCTTCTCATCACTGGAGTCACCCCGCCATGCAGGCAGAACCGAAGAAGTCGCAGGCGGACTCCCTGGTCGGGCAGGAGTACGAGGTCGAGATCGGCCCGGTCGCCCACGGCGGCCACTGCATCGCCCGCACCGAGTCCGGCCAGGTCCTCTTCGTCCGGCACGCGCTGCCCGGTGAGCGGGTCGTGGCCCGGGTGACCGAGGGCGAAGAAGGCGCCCGCTATCTGCGCGCCGACGCCGTCGAGGTGCTCTCGGCCTCCAAGGACCGCGTCGAGGCGCCCTGCCCCTACGCCGGTCCCGGCCGCTGCGGCGGCTGCGACTGGCAGCACGCGAAGCCGGGTGCGCAGCGACGGCTCAAGGGCGAGGTGATCGTCGAGCAGCTGCGGCGGCTCGCGGGCCTGACGCCCGAGGAGGCCGGCTGGGACGGCACGGTGATGCCGGCCGAGGGCGACAAACTGCCGGCCGGGCAGGTGCCGCAGTGGCGGACCCGGGTCCAGTACGCGGTGGACGCCGACGGCCGGGCCGGACTGCGCCGGCACCGCTCGCACGAGGTGGAGCACATCGACCACTGCATGATCGCCGCCGAAGGTGTCAGCGAACTGGGCGTCGAGAAGCGCGACTGGACCGGTATGGAGTCCGTCGAGGCGATCGCGGCGACGGGATCGCAGGACCGCCAGGTGATCCTCACGCCGCGGCCCGGAGCGCGTCTGCCGATCGTGGAGCTGGACCGGCCGGTGTCCGTGATGCGGGTGGAGGAGAAGGACGGCGGGATTCACCGCGTCCACGGCCGCCCCTTCGTACGTGAGCGCGCGGACGGACGCACCCACCGCGTCGGCAGCGGCGGCTTCTGGCAGGTCCACCCCAAGGCCGCGGACACCCTGGTGACGGCGGTCATGCAGGGCCTCCTCCCGCGCAAGGGCGACATGGCGCTCGACCTGTACTGCGGCGTCGGCCTGTTCGCGGGCGCGCTCGCCGACCGGGTCGGGGACCAGGGCGCGGTCCTCGGCATCGAGTCGGGCAAGCGGGCCGTCGAGGACGCCCGGCACAACCTCGCCTCGTTCGACCGGGTCCGCATCGAGCAGGGCAAGGTCGAGTCGGTCCTGCCGCGCACCGGCATCACCGAGGTCGACCTGATCGTCCTGGACCCGCCCCGCGCGGGAGCGGGCCGCAACACGGTCGAGCACCTGTCGTCACTGGGCGCCCGCCGCATCGCCTACGTCGCCTGCGATCCGGCGGCACTGGCCCGCGACCTCGGGTACTTCCGGGACGGGGGGTACCGCGTGCGGACGCTGCGGGCGTTCGATCTGTTTCCGATGACGCATCACGTGGAGTGCGTGGCGATTCTGGAGCCGGTGGGGAAGGGCGCCTGACCCGGCGTTCCGCGGTGAGCGGGGAACTGTCGCCCGGCCCTCGGTGAGTCAGCCCCCGGTCGGTCGCTGATCCCCGGTGGGTCTGCCGTCACCGGTGGGTCTTTGATCCCCGGGTCTGCCGTCCCCGGTCGGTCGCCGATCTCCGGCCGGGCTGCCGTCCCCGCTCGGTCTCCCACCCTCGTCGGCGGACTCGTTCTCCGGGCGGCCGTCGCCCTCCGCGAGTGCCGGGTGGTGGCTGCCGGTGCTGATTCTGGTGACCAGGTCCGAGAGGTGGGCGCAGGTGCGGGCGATCTCCGACTGGGTCTCGTTGCGCTCGCTGACCGCGGCGCCGAGCAGCAGGGCGGTCAGTGACGCGGAGCCGTTGAAGGCCTGGAGGGTGATCATGTCGGTGACCAGGTCGTGTCCGGCGAACGGGCCCACCCCCTGGGCCGCCGCGATGATCGCGAAGGTCGACACGGCCAGCGCGCAGGGCGCGGTCCCGGCCAGCTGGAAGCGGAACGCGGCCCAGATCAGCAGCGGGAAGCCGAGGAACAGCAGCGGAGTGTGGCTGACCTCCAGGAAACCGACGCAGACGGTGGCCGCCACCAGCAGCAGTGCCTCGATCCAGCGGGCCGGTGAGGCCTTCCTGGGCCGGTGGGCCGTACAGAGTACGAGCAGGACGGGCGCCACCAGCAGGACGCCCATCGCGTCGCCGGTCCACCACACCGACCACGTCGGCCAGAACTCGCCGGCGCCGACCACGCCGGCGAGGACGAGTGTGGCGCTGCCGGCCGTGGCGCTGATCAGCATCCCGGTGAACGCGCCGAGGAAGATCAGCGCGAGGGCGTCCCGCAGGCGCTCGATCTCGTTGCGGAAGCCGACCCGGCGCAGCAGCAGGTAGGAGACGACCGGCGCGACGGTGTTGCCCGCCGCGATCGCCAGCACGGCGGCGATCGACGGCCCGAGCGTCACATTGACGCCGAACGCGCCGAGCGCGATGCCGGGCCACACCCGCGGGCCGCGCAGCAGCAGCCCGGCCAGCGCGATACCGGTCGGCGGCCACAACGGGGTGACCTGGCCGCGCACCAGCTGCTGGAGCAGTCCCAGCCTCGCCGAGCCGTAGTACAGGACGGCGACCGCGAGGATCTCCAGGGCGGCCATGCCGCCGCGCCGGAGCCCTTCACGCCGTACGACAGTCATCGGGCGGCCTCCGCTTCAGCACCACCTCACCGACCATCATCCGATGGATCCGCCGGATCCTCCACGGCATGCCCCGGCGGGGTGCGCAGGGCCAGGACGGCCATGTCGTCGTGACCGTCGCTGGGATGGTGGTCGGCCAGGGCCTGGACGAATTCCTGGAGGGGCAGGGTGGAGTACAGGGTGGCCAGTGCCGCGAGCTCGTTCAGACTCCGGTCGATGGGGCGGTCGGGGTGCTCGACCAGCCCGTCGGTGAAGAAGACCACGGTGGTGTCCGGGGGCAGGAACCGCTCGTGGTCCGGACGCGGCTGCTCGGGATCGACCCCGAGCGGCAGGCCGGGCTCGGCGTACAGGTACTCCGCGCGGCGCTCGGGAGTGATCAGCAGGGGCGGGACATGGCCCGCGGTGCTCCAGCGCAGTCGCCAGCCGGTCGCCTCCGGTTCGATGCGTGCCAGGGTGGTCGTGGTGATGGGGTTGGCCGTGATGGCCTGGAGGGTGCGGTCGAGCTGGGTGAGGACCGCGCCGGGCGGGTTGACCCGGTCGAACAGCAGTGCGCGCAGCATGTTGCGGGTGGAGGCCATGTTGGCCGCGGCCTGCAGGTCGTGGCCGACCACGTCGCCGATGACGACGGCCACGACGTTGTCGGGCAGCAGGACGGCGTCGTACCAGTCACCGCCGAGCTGGCTGGGCTCCGCGGCCGGCTGGTAGATGGCGGCGGCGGAGAAGGGCCACAGGTCGGGCAGGGTGGGCAGCAGCAGCCGCTGGAACTGCTCGGCTCCGACCCGGACCCGTTCGAAGAGCCGGACGTTCTCGATCGCGATACCGGCGGCGCTGGCCAGGGCGATCAGGACGTTCTCGTCGTGGACGTCGAAGGACTGCCCGTCGAGGCGCTCGGAGAGGTACAGGTCGCCGTAGATCTCGCCCCGGACGCTGATCGCGACGCCCAGCAGGCTGCGCAGCCGCGGGTGGCCGGGCGGGAACCCGGCGGAGGACGGATGGCCGGAGATGTCGTCGACCCGCAGAGGCTCGGGGTGCCGGATCAGGTGCCCGAGGACACCGTGGCCGTGGGGCAGGTCGGTGCCGGCCAGGTCGGCCTGTTCCTGCTCGGACAGGCCGACGGCGATGAACCGCTCCAGGCGTTCCCCCGACTCGTTCAGTACGCCGAGCGCTCCGTACTTGGCGCCGACCAGGTCCATGGCGGTGGTCACGATGCGGCGCAGCACCGCGGGCAGCTCCACCTCCCGGCTGATGGCCACCACGGCGTCCAGCAGCCCTTGCAGCCGGTCCATCGCCGCGAGCAGCGCCCGCAGCTCCTCGTCGATCCGGCCCAGCTCGGCCCGCAGACGTAGGTGCAGGTCGGGCATGTGCGGCAGCCTGCGTCGCCTTCCTTCCCGGTCTCCTGCCATCACGCCCCGTCTCCTGCCGTCACGAGCGGCCGGTGGCCCTCCTCCCAGTCTCGGCCGCCCGCGGCTCGACGCCACAGCGGGACACCGCCGAACAGGGCAGACGGCCACGGCGCCGCGGAAAGCGGCGGTCCCCCGCCGTCCCGCACCGGGTGCCGGGGAGGGACTGAAAGCGGCGGTCCGCCGCCGTCCTGCACCGGGTGCCGGGGAGGGAAAGGGCGGGCTCCCTCCCCGGCGGACCGCTCTCCGGCTCCGGACCCGGAGGCGGAGCGGTCCGTCCGGCGGGTCTCAGAACGCGGACAGCTCCGCGCGGACCGCGCGGGCCGCGGCGACCAGGTTCTCCAGCGAGGCCCGTGTCTCGGGCACACCGCGGGTCTTCAGCCCGCAGTCCGGGTTGACCCACAGCCGTCCGGCGGGGATCGCCCGCAGGCCGGTGCGCAGCAGGTCGGCGATCTCCTCGGTGCCCGGCACGCGCGGGGAGTGGATGTCGTAGACGCCCGGCCCGGCCTCGCGCGGATAGCCGTGGGCGGCCAGTTCACGGGCGACCTGCATGTGGGAGCGGGCGGCCTCCAGGCTGATGACGTCGGCGTCGAGGTCGTCGATGGCCCGCACGATGTCGCCGAACTCGGCGTAGCACATATGGGTGTGGATCTGGGTGTCCGGGCGCACCCCGCCGGTGCTGAGCCGGAACGCCTCGGTGGCCCACGCCAGATAGGCCGTGCGGTCGGCGGCCCGCAGCGGCAGCGTCTCGCGCAGGGCGGGTTCGTCGACCTGGATGACGGACGTGCCCGCCGCCTCCAGGTCGCGGACCTCGTCGCGCAGGGCGAGGGCGACCTGGCGCGCGGTGTCGGCGAGGGGCTGGTCGTCGCGGACGAAGGACCAGGCGAGCATGGTGACGGGACCGGTGAGCATGCCCTTGACCGGGCGGTCGGTGAGGGACTGGGCGTACGTCGTCCAGCGCACCGTCATGGGCTCGGGGCGGGAGATGTCGCCGGCCAGGATCGGCGGGCGGACGTAGCGGGTGCCGTAGGACTGGACCCAGCCGTGCCGTGTGGCGAGGTAGCCGGTGAGCTGCTCGGCGAAGTACTGGACCATGTCGTTGCGTTCGGGCTCGCCGTGCACCAGGACGTCCAGCCCGGTCTTCTCCTGGACGGCGATCACCTCCTGGATCTCGGCCCTGACGCGCTCCTCGTAGCCGGCGGTGTCGATCCGTCCGGCCCGCAGTCCGGCCCGCGCGGCGCGCAGTTCGTCGGTCTGCGGGAAGGACCCGATGGTGGTGGTCGGCAGCAGCGGCAGGCCGAGGTGCGCCCGTTGGGCGGCGGCGCGTTCTGCGTACGGCTGCGCGCGGTGGGTGTCGGCCTCGGTGACGGCGGTGGCGCGGTCCCGCACGGCGGTGTCGTGGCTGATCGGCGAGCCCCGTCGGGAGGCCAGGTCGGCCCGGTTGGCGGCGAGTTCGGCGCTGATGGCGCCGGTGCCCTGCGCGAGGGCCTTGGCGAGGGTGACGATCTCGCCCGTCTTCTGCCGGGCGAAGGCCAGCCAGCGCAGGATCTGCGGCTCGATGTCCCGTTCCACGGCGGCGTCCAGGGGCACGTGCAGCAGGGAGCAGGAGGCCGCGACATCGACCCGCTCCGCCAGTCCCAGCAGCGTCCCGAGCGTGGACAGGGACTTCTCCAGGTCGTTGCCCCAGATGTTGCGGCCGTCGACCACACCGGCCACCAGCCGCCTGCCCGGCAGTCCGCCGGCGGCGGCCAGGTCGCCCAGATTGGCGGCGGCGGCCGCCGTGAAGTCCAGGGCGAGCCCGTCGACGGGGGTCCCCGCGAGCACGGGCAGCGCGTCCCCCAGCCGGTCGAAGTACGAGGCGACCAGCAGTTTCGGCCGGTCGGTGAGGGCACCGAGGGCGCGGTAGGCGCGGTCCGCGGCGTTCAGTTCGGCCCGGGTGCGGTCCTGGACGAGCGCGGGTTCGTCGAGCTGCACCCATGCGGCGCCCGCCGCGCGCAGGTCGGCGAGGACCTCGGCGTACACGGGCAGCAGCCGGTCCAGGAGGGTGAGCGGGTCGAAGCCCGGGGCCACGCCGGGGGCGGCCTTGGCGAGGAGGAGGTAGGTGACCGGGCCGACCAGCACGGGGCGGGCGGTCAGGCCCAGGGCGAGGGCTTCCGTCAACTCCCCGACCTGCTTGGCCGGGTCGGCGGTGAACACCGTGTCCGGACCCAACTCCGGCACCAGGTAGTGGTAGTTGGTGTCGAACCACTTGGTCATCTCCAGCGGCGCCACGTCCTGGGTGCCGCGCGCCATGGCGAAGTAGCCGTCCAGGGCGTCCGCCTCGACGGCGGCCCGGTGGCGGGCGGGGACGGCGCCGACCATGACGGTGGTGTCCAGCACGTGGTCGTAGTAGGAGAAGTCACCGGTGGGCACTTCGTGGATGCCCGCCTCGGAGAGCTGCCGCCAGTTCCTGCGGCGCAGGTCGGCGGCGGTGGCGCGCAGGGTGCCGGCGGTGACGCGGCCCTTCCAGTAGCCCTCGATCGCCTTCTTCAGTTCCCGGTTCTGGCCCTGGCGGGGGTATCCGTACACGGTGGCCCGTGTCGCCGCGGCCGCGGACTCGGTGGTCACGGAGATCTCCTTCGCGAGATGAATCCCTGAGATCCCGGGGACGGGACGAGAGCGCGAAGGGGTGACGGACCCGGCGGAGCCGAAACGCGCGGCACGGCGCGTTCGTCCGCCTGGTGTGTACGCCGACCCGCCCTCGAGGTCACCGGGATGTCCGCGCGCGAGTGCTTCGCGCACGGGCAGTTGGCAGGTCTTCGGACTCGCGGGCCCGTCTCGTCGTACGACGTCGTACGAGACACCTAATGGCCGTCGCTTCCCAGGCCCTGTTCGTCGGGCCCAGTGCGTATGACGGCGGTCGTTCCCGCTCACCGCTGCGGGGCAGTCCCGGATTCCCACCGGGTTCCCTCTTGCGACGCATCCCGTCTGGCGGACGGGGCGAACCAGCTGCACGGGTCACCTTACGGCGCCGTCCGGGGGCATGCCCGTACCCGTTCGGCATTCGGATGGTGAGGTGGGCCACGCCGGACCATGTCCCGGTCCGTGCCGCGTCCTTGACGGCCGGGGCGGGCCCGGCGTCCGCGGCGGGGCGGGCGGCGGCCCGGGTCAGCTCTGCCGCGGGCTGATGTTCACCATCCAGGGGACGCCGAACCGGTCCGTGCACATACCGAACTCGTCGCCCCACATCTGCTTCTCCAGCGGGACGGACACCGAGGCGCCGGCGGACAGCTTCTCCCAGTGGCCGCGCAGCTCGGCGGCGTCGTCGCCGTTCAGGCAGACCGAGAAGTTGCTGCCCGGGATGTGCTCGGTGCCGGGCGGGTTGTCCGCGCCCATCAGGGTGAAGCCGCCCGGCGTCTCCAGCATGCCGTGCATGATCTTGCCGGAGTCGGAGGAGCCCGGTTGGCCGAAGTCGCCGTAGGTGTTCAGCGTCAGGGTGCCGCCGAAGACCTCCTGGTAGAACTCCAGCGCCTGCCGGGCGTCACCGTCGAAGCTGAGATAAGGGTTGAGACGCGAAGCCATGGAAACCTCCCGGACCGGCGGACCGTCATCTGCTGCGCACCGTAGCGCGGGCCACTGACAACGGCCCGTCGGGACGACCGCTCCGGCCGCTCGGGGTGCGGTGGCCGGGTATCGCCGGTGCAGGCAGCATGTGATCCGACCATACGTGGATGAATCGGTCATGCTGTCGTCGGCCGGGAAAGGACCCCATGCCATGAGCGCGGACGCGCAGGAGCAGAACCGACCGGCCCGGCGGCACCGAGCCCCGGGCACCCTCACCTCCCTCGTCGTGGCCGGGGCCTGCACGGTCGCGCTCGCCGCGTGCGACGGCGGGGGCGGCGACGGCGGTACGGCGACCAGCCCCAGGCCGTCGCCGCCCGTCGTCGGGTCCTTCACGGGCAGTCCGCCCTCCGCCCTCGCGTCCGCGGCCGAGTCCGCCGTGGCCTCCGCGCGTGCCTCGGCGTCGGCCGCGGCGTCGTCCGCCTCCGCGCGGGCCTCGGAGTTCGAGGCGTCCGTCTCGGCCGAGGTGGCGCGGGCCAGTGCGGCCGCCGAGCGGGAGCTGAAGGACGTGAAGGGCCAGGGCAACGCGATGGCCGACGTCTCGCTGACCGGAAAGCCGCGGGCCCAGACGGGCGGGCTGCTCGCGGTGGTCGTGAACATCACCAACAGCACGGCCGCCACCGCCTCGTACGCGGTCCAGGTCGACTTCCGCGACTCCGACGGCAAGGTCGTCGAGACCCGCTTCGTCGGCGCGGAGGACCTGGGACCGGGGGAGCGGGAGCAGCCGCTCGCCATCAGCCGCAAGCCCCCGGAGCCGGCGCTGACCGCCAAGATCGCCAAGGCGCAGCGCTACTGAGGACACGCCCGTACGGCGGCTGACGACCGCCTGACCGGTACTTGAGCCGCGTCCCGGACGAGGAACGGACCCGCCGTACCCGGGTCCGTACGCGTCCGACCGCAGTAAGCCGCAGTAAGCCGCAGGCGTCCGGGGCCGTACGGGTCCGACCGCCGCGACCGACCGTCGCGAAGGGCCGTACGGGTCCGACCGCGGCCACGAACAGTCCCGAGACAGGGGTAGGGGAACGGATGAGAATCGCAGTCACGGGGTCGATCGCCGAGGACCATCTCATGGTCTACCCGGGCAGGTTCACGGAACAGTTCATCGCCGAGAGCCTGGACAAGGTCTCGCTGTCGTTCCTGGTCGACGAGTTGGAGATCCGCGCCGGAGGGGTGGCGGCGAACATCGCCTTCGGCCTCGGGTCGCTGGGCCTGCGCCCGTTGCTCGTGGGCGCCGTGGGACAGGGCTTCGAGCCGTACCGGGCACGGCTGGAGCGGCACGGCGTCGACACCGGATCGGTCCGGGTCGACGAGACGCGGCACACGGCGCGGTTCGTGTGCACCACGGACCGGGACCACAACCAGATCGGCTCCTTCCACGCCGGCGCCATGAGCCAGGCGCGCCTGATCGACCTGCGGACCGTGCAGGAGCGGAGCGGTCCCCTCGACCTGGTCGTCGTCTCGCCGAACGACCCCGAGGCCATGCTGCGCCACACCCGCGACGCGGTCCGCCTCGGCCTGCCCTTCGTGGCCGATCCCTCGCAGCAACTGGCCCGTATGGCACGCGACGACGTCCGCGCGCTGCTGGCGGGGCCGAAGTACCTCTTCACCAACGAGTACGAGAGTGTGCTCATCCAGGAGCGGACCGGCTGGACCGAACAGCAGATCCTAGGCCGGGTGGGCAACTGGGTGATCACGCGGGGTGCCGAGGGCGCGGTGGTGCAGCGGGCCGGGCGCCGCTCGGTCGTCGTGAAGTCGGTGCCGCCGTCCGGCAGTACAGAGCCCACCGGCGCGGGCGACGCGTTCCGGGCCGGCTTCCTCGCCGCCGTCGCCTGGGGGCTCGGCCACGAGAGCGCCGCACGGCTGGGCAGCGCGCTGGCCACCACGGCCCTGGAGTCGACGGGCACGCAGCAGTACACGCTGTCCGGTGCGGACCTGCTGGACCGGATCCGCGACACCTACGGGGTCTCCTCGGTGGACGGTCTCGCCGGCCGCCTGGCGGCGCGGTGAGCACCGCCGCCGGGGTACGGCGATGACGACCTTCTCCTTCGAGTTCTTCCCTCCGAGGACCGACGCGGGCGAGCGCACTCTGTGGGAGGCGGTGCGCCGGGTGGAGGCCCTGTGTCCCGACTTCGTCTCCGTCACCTACGGCGCGGGCGGCTCGTCCCGGGACCGGACCGTCGCCGTCACCCGGCGCATCGCCGCCGAGACCACCCTGCGGCCGGTCGCCCATCTCACCGCGGTGGGGCATTCGGTCGCCGAACTGCGCCACACGGTCGGCCGGTACGCGGACGCGGGCATACGGGACGTCCTCGTGCTGCGGGGCGACCCGCCGGGCGACCCCGGCGGCCCGTGGACGCCTCACCCGGACGGATTCACGTACGCGTGTGAACTGGTGGAACTCGTGCGGTCCCTCGGGGACTTCACCATCGGGGTGGCCGCCTTCCCCGAACGTCATCCGCGTTCGCCCGACTGGGAGAGCGACATCCGGCACTTCGTCGCCAAGTGCCGGGCGGGCGCCGACTACGCGATCACGCAGATGTTCTTCCACGTCGAGGACTACCTGCGGCTGCGCGACCGGGTGGCGGCGGCGGGCTGCGCGATCCCGATCATCCCCGAGATCATGCCCGCCACGGACGTGCGCCAGATCCGCCGCTTCGCCGAACTCTCCGGCGCCGCCTTCCCCGAGGACCTGGCCCACCGGCTGCAACAGGCCCGCGACGATCCGGACACGGCCCACCGTGTCGGTGTCGAGCACGGGACCGCCATGGCCGAGCGGCTGCTCGCCGAGGGCGCTCCGGGGCTGCACTACATCACTCTCAATCGCTCCTCGGCGGCGCTGGACATCCACCGCAACGTCCGTGCGGCGGCCGGGCCGTCGCGTGTGCCCAGTACGTCCGGCATGGCTTGATCCGCCAGGTCTTCCGCGGCTTCGATACGCAACTCACTCACACGGGCGCCCGCTGGTTGTCGGTCCGTAAAAATGGTTAGTAGCCTAATGAATTACTTCCATGGTCAACCGGCTTTGCTCGCCGGGCGGACGGCGGGGGATGCCCACGGTGAGCAAGGGACGAGCGGAGGCACGGGTGCCGCGGCACGAGACGACGGGGGCGGACGCCGGTCCGCTGCGGCTGCGAAGCGGCGTCGCCCCCAAACTACGGCTGGTCGCGAAGGAGTCGCGCGCGTTCTTCGAGGAGGAGCTCGGCAGATCCGGCGTCACCTTCGCCACCTGGACCGTGCTGGCCACCCTGAAGCTCGAAGGGCCGATGATCCAGCGCAGACTGGCCCAGTACCTGAGCATCGAGGGGCCCACGCTCACCCGTCATCTGGAGACGATGGAGCGCCGGGGGATCGTGCTGCGCACGCGCAGCGGTTCCGACCGCAGGGCGGTCACGGTCGAAGTCACCCCGGAGGGCGACGCGATGTACGCGCAGATCGAGTCCATCGCCCTGCGCAGCCATGAGCGGATGCTGGAGGGAATCAGCGACGGCGAGATCGAGCAGCTGAGCCGGCTGCTGGAGAAGATCCTCGCCAACGTCACGGCGGAGTGAGCCGCGGGGGCCGGATCGGCCGGTGCCGTGCTCATGCGCTGGCCTCACTCGCCCGGCTCGCTGTGCCGCGTCCGGTCAGCGCTGTCCCCACCCATCTCGGGGCAGGCGGATGAAGCGGCGGTCAAGCCGACGAAAAGGCGGCCCCGGAGTCCCGCACGGGCGGACGGCCCCGGACGTGCGGCGGCCGGCCGCCCCGCGGTGAACCCGTGCGCCGCGTCGCGCACGAGGGGCAAACGGGCGGTACTCCCCGGGGTGTTAAGGGGGCGGTCGCACGCCCGCGGGAGTACGCCGGCGAGAGCACCGGCGGGGGAAAACGGCCTGCGGGGGTGCGTGTCGGCACCGGAGCGCCCGCCGCGACGTCAGCCCCGCCGGGGTGTCATTCGGCCGGCGCCTTGTCGCCGAGCCCCGGCAGCAGCCCGGCCACCGCCTCCCGCTCCGCCGGGCCGACCCGGGTGGCGAGGGCCTCGGTCACCGCCGTGGCGAGCGCCGCGGACGCCTCCTGGAGCTGTCCGCGCGCCTTGGCGGTGAGGTCGACCTCGACGCCCCGCCGGTCGCCGCACACCGTGCGCCGGGTGACCAGACCGCCGCGCTGGAGGCAGGCGATCTGATAGGTGAGCCGGGTCTTCGGCCGGCCCAGCAGCTCCGCGATCCGCGTCATCCGCAGGCCGCCCTCGGGCTGCTCGGCCAGCAGGCACAGCACCAGGAACTCGTCGTGGGAGACGTCGAGCCGCTCCTTCACCACGGACCGCAGCCGCTGCTCCACCGCACCGGTCGCGGCGAGCAGCCGCATCCAGGCCCGCAGCTCCGGGGGCAGCAGCCCGCCGCCCGGTGCGGGCGGACATGGGGGCAGGTCAGCGGGGTGATCGGCGGAGTCGGCCATGGGTTCGAGTGTACCTGTTGTCCAATTTTGGATGAGTGGGTTGTTCAGATTTGGACATTGGGCTAGCGTGAGGTCGTCCAAATTTGAAGTACCCAGCTACAGGGAGCGCTCATGAACGCCGCCGTGGAAACGGGCCTCTGGCAGCTCGACGCCGCCGCCTCCACCGTCGCCGTACGGCACAGGACGATGTGGGGGATGGTCACCGTGAGGGGCGTGTTCGCGGCTGTCGCGGGTCGGGGCGAGGTCCACGCCGACGGTTCCGCCACCGGCACGCTCACCCTCGACGTGACGTCCCTGGACACCAAGAACGCCAAGCGCGACGCGCATCTGCGGTCCGCCGACTTCTTCGACGCCGCAGGTCATCCCGAGATCACCTTCGCCGCCCAGGAGGCCCGGCTCGGCGACGGCGACCGGGTCGACGTCGTGGGCCGGCTCACCGTGCGCGGCACCGACAAGCCGCTGACCCTCACCGCCCGTCTCGTCGAGGCCGGCGCCGAACAGGTCACGCTGGAGTCGGAGTTCACCGTGGACCGGGGCGAGTTCGGCATGACCTGGAACCGGCTGGGCATGATGGGCGGCACGACCGCGGTCGTGGCCACGCTCCGTTTCACCCGGGCCGCAGCCTGACCGACCGCCCGTCGCCTCCCGGGACGCCCGGCTGCGCAGCACCGCCCGCAGACGTCGCGAACCGGGAGGAAGTGCCCCTGAATTCACGGCAAACCGTGTCGCTGTTCGGCCGAACGGGTGACTTGCCGTAAGAATTGGCTGGTGCAGGTGATGAGTGCGAGTCAGTACGGGGGGAGCCGGTGAACAGCCATGACGTCACCGATGAGCAGTGGGCAGGACTCGCCCAGGTCGTGCCGCTGCGGGGGCGCGACGCCTGGCCGTCGGCCGTCGGGCACCGCGCCCTGCCGGACGCGGAGACCGAGACGCGCCGCCGTTTCGTCGTGCTCCGGGTCAATGTGTTCGCGGACGCCCGCGAGGTCGCCGAGACGCTGATGGCGGGCATCCCGGTGCTGCTCGACCTGACCGGCGCGGAGGGCGAGGTCGCCAAGCGCGTCCTCGACTTCAGCACCGGTGTCGTCTTCGGGCTGTCGAGCGGCATGCACCGTGTGGACCGCAACGTGTTCCTGCTGACCCCGCCCGGCACCGAGGTGCAGGACCTGATGGAGGGCGCGCGGATGTCGGGCGCGTGAGGGCCGTCGCCCCGGGGGCGGTGTCCTTCGGGGTGGGTGCCCGTGTGCCGGCGCTTCAGGGCGCGAGTCGGTGGCCGGTGGAGCGGGGCCCGGGTGCGGGCGGACCCCGCATCGGTTTCGTCCCCGGCGTCGAGCGGTGGCCCCCTGCGGGTGACGCCGCTCCGGTACGGTCGCCCGATCGTAGGAAGGTCGGGCAGGTGGAACGGTTCGCCCCGGTGCCGAGCCCTACGGTCCGGACATGGCCGTGTCACCCACGACGTCCGCGTCCGGAGCCCCCACCCCGCAGCGACCGGAACCACCCGACCGGCCGCGCGTGACCGAACTGCGGCTGTCCGCGTTCGCCGGTCACCGCCGGACGGGATTCGCGCTCGGCCCGTGCACCCTGCTCGCCGGGCCCAGCGGCTGCGGCAAGACGAGCGCCCTGCGGGCCTACGACGCGCTCGCCCGGCTCGGCGGCGGCGCCGAACTCGGCGAGGCGTTCCCCGACCCCGCCGCCTGCGTGCCCGAACGCGCCCGGCCCGACACCCAGCACCGCCGCGGCTTCCGCATCGGCTGCACGGCCGACGGACCCGAGGGGCCCGTCCGGCTCGACCTGGCCGTCCAGGCCGAACCCGAACTGCGGGTCGTCGGCGAGCGGTTGTCGGCCGGGGACGTGGTCCTGCTGGAGACGGCCCTGCGCGACCCGGGCCGACGTGCCGTGCAGGCCGCCTGGCACACCGCCGGCTCCACGCCGGTGACGCGTGCGCCGCTGCCCGACGACCGGCTCGGCACCGCCCTGCTGCCGCTGCGCGTGGCGGGCCGGACCGACGGGCAGCGGCGGGTGCTCGCCGCCGCCGAGCAGATGGTGGTCGCCCTGCGCTCGGTCTTCGCCTGCGACCCCCGTCCGGAGCGGATGCGCGACCCCGTCCCGTCCGGCACCGGACGGCTGCTCGGCGGCTGCGACAACCTGGCCGACGTCCTGTGGCGCACGCGGTCCGAGTGCGCGCGCCGGCACGCCCGGTTCGTCGCGGCGGTGCGGGCCGGCTGCGCCGGGCCCCTCGTCGACGTGCTCGCCGAACCGCGCGGCGACGGCACCGTCCGCGCACTGCTCGACCGGGGCCACGGCATCCGCACCGACTTCGCGCGGCTGGGCGACGGCGAGTTGCGCTACATCGCCCTCCTCCTGGTCCTGCTGACCGGGCCCGGGGTCCTGGCGGTCGACCCGGCCGCCGAGGTGCCCGCCGCCCTCCAGACGCTCACCGTGCTCACCGACGGCCCCGACCGGTCCCTGGACCCGCGCCAGCGCGCCGAACTGCTGCGCCTGGCCGCCCGGATGGGCGAGGCCGGTCACATCCGCACCGTCGGGGCGGTCAGCGACGCGTCCTGGGCCGCGGGGACCGACGGGGTCACGGTGGTACACCTGAAGCCGTGACCGAACCCCTTGACCTGGCGAAGCTCCAGCGCAGACTGGCCGCGTTCGCCGCCGCGCGCAACTGGCAGCCGTACCACACGCCCAAGAACCTCGTCGCCGCGCTCAGCGTCGAGGCGTCCGAACTCGTCGAGATCTTCCAGTGGCTGACGCCGGAGGAGTCGGCGCGGGTGATGGACGATCCGGACACCGCGCACCGGGTGACGGACGAGGTCGCCGACGTCCTCGCGTATCTGCTCCAGGTGTGCGAGGTGCTCGGCATCGATCCGCTGGCCGCGCTGGACGCGAAGATCGACCGCAACGAACGGCGCTTTCCGGCACCGGACGGTCCCTGACCCGCAGCGCCGGGCGGCAGGAGTCGGTCCGTCCACTTTCACTCTCCGCAGCTGAAATCCGAAGTGAATCCGAATTGTTGTCCCCAGATTTCCGCCTTCCTCTGGCTTTTCGTCTCAGGCGCCCTCACTCTGGGTAGTGGAACGATGGAGTTCGGGCAAACGTGCTGAGGCGCGGCGGGACAGACGGGGGCAGCGCATGGACGCGGTGCGACTCATCCTGACGAGCAGGCGTGCCCTTGCGGCGAGCGGTGACGTGCCGCAGATCATGACGGAGGTGTGGCAGGCCCAGGCGCTGGCTCAGGCGATCGGCAGTCGGCTGGCGGTCTTCGGCCCGCCCGAACTGCGGGGCGAGGCACTGGGGTTGACCGAGCTGGCAGGCAGGGGCTGCGGTGTGCTCGACACCCCGCAGCTCGACACGGAAGAGCTGCGCGCCGCCCGCCTGACCGAACTCGGCGACGCCCGCCAGGCGTTGCTGAGCCTGGGCGGCCTGCTCGGCGAGGTCGGTATCGCCCTCGTCGGCATCGCGTGCTCCGCGCCCGACGAGGGCAGGTACTGGCAGTGCATGGAGGCCATCGACGCGGCGGACGAGTCTCGGGACCGGGTCCTGGAGATGCTGCGCAGACTGGCCGACCGGGAGCCCGCGCTGCCGGAGCGGGAGGCGGGCTAGGCCGGGCGGGGCCGGAAGGGGCAGGGGCTGACCTGGGGCCGCGGCACTAGGGCCGGTGGGTGGGCTGCTCGGCCGCCGGCCGGGCGGCGCGCTTCCGCCGCCCGGCCGACCGCAGGTCCGCGTCCAGGGCGGACAGGTCCGCGTTCAGCGCCGCCATCAGCTCCTCCATCTGCTGCACCAGCCCCTTCGGCTGGGCGCCGCCGCCCTGCAGCGGGACGTTCTCCTCGGACATGACGGCCTCCTCGGACCGTGGCCCCGGACAGGGCCGGTGTGGGTCTCGCCCCCGGTGGTCGTCCCTCCGGCGCGGGCGCCGGGGCTCCGGCTCCGCCCGAGCCAACGATCACCCGGGAGGCGGGTCACCGGATCCGTCCGGCACCGCGCCCGCCTCGGACGAGATTCACCCGAGCCGGGGACGGGACCGGGGGCCGCCCGCTTCGCCACCGAACGGCACACCCGCCGAGCGGCGGAGGCGCGGCCGCGGGGACTCATGCCGTCTGCGAGGAGCATGAAGGGGCAGGATGGAAGGCATGGATCTTCGAATCTTCACCGAGCCCCAGCAGGGGGCGACCTACGACACCCTGCTCACCGTCGCGAAGGCCACCGAGGACCTCGGCTTCGACGCCTTCTTCCGTTCCGACCACTACCTGAAGATGGGCTCCGTCGACGGCCTGCCCGGACCGACGGACGCCTGGATCACCCTGGCCGGGCTGGCCCGCGAGACCAGCCGCATCCGGCTCGGCACGCTGATGACCGCCGGGACCTTCCGGCTGCCCGGCGTCCTCGCCGTCCAGGTCGCCCAGGTCGACCAGATGTCCGGCGGCCGGGTCGAACTCGGCCTGGGCGCGGGCTGGTTCGCGGAGGAGCACGCGGCGTACGGCATCCCCTTCCCGAAGGAGAAGTTCGGCCGCCTGGAGGAGCAGCTGGAGATCGTCACCGGGCTGTGGGCCACGGAGGTCGGCCGGACCTTCGACTTCCACGGCACGTACTACGAGCTCAAGGACTCGCCCGCGCTGCCCAAGCCGGCCCAGGCGAAGATCCCGGTCCTGATCGGCGGTCACGGCGCCACCCGTACGCCACGGCTGGCCGCGCAGTACGCCGACGAGTTCAACATGCCGTTCGCCTCCGCCGAGGACAGCGAGCGCCAGTTCGGCCGGGTGCGCGCCGCCGCGGAGAAGGCCGGACGCAAGGACGGCGACATCGTCTTCTCCAACGCCCTCGTGGCCTGCGTCGGCAAGGACGAACAGGAGGTGGCGCGCCGCGCCGCCGCGATCGGCCGCGAGGTGGCCGAGCTGAAGGCCAACGGCCTGGCCGGCTCCCCGGCCGAGGTCGTCGACAAGATCGGCCGCTACGCCGAGGCCGGCTCCCGCCGTGTCTACCTCCAGATCCTCGACCTGAACGACCTCGACCACCTGGAGCTGATCTCCTCGGAGGTCCAGTCGCAGCTGTCCTAGAGCCCGGCCGGCCGCCCCGCCCCGCCGCCGCGGTCAACTCGCCTTGTTTCTACGGGCGTCCAGCTCGCCGGCGTACCCCGCGCCGACGGCGAGCACGGCGCCGGACAGGGAGAGGACCGCGACGGCGGGGTTGACGTAGCCGGGGACGGCGGCGGTGTAGCGCTCCCCGGTGCTCGTGTGGCAGACCAGGCGGATCGGGATCACGCTGACGCTCGTCCTCAGGGTCCTGGCGCCGCGTTCGGGCCCGCCGGCCTCCAGACAGGGCCGGATGGGCGCGGAGCCCGCGCCGCCGTCCCCCGCCGCGATGTCGCCGCCGAGCACATGGAGCGCCCCCCAGGTGTACAGGGCGGCGGCCCCGGCGCCGGTGAGCGCGGCGAGGAACCGCAGCCGCGCGGGGCGGCTCGCCCGCCGGACGCCGTGGCCGGCGATCGTGCCGAAGGCGTAGCCGCACAGGCCGACCGCGGTCACCACGCCGATCACCAGCAGCAGCAGAAGCAGAAAGAAGGAGTTCACCGGCCTCTGCCTCCCTCAGGGCTGTGCCGGGGCGCCGGAGGCGGGCCGGCCCGCGTCCTCCTTGCGCCACGCGTGCACGCCGAGTCTGCCGGTGGTGCCCAGGTCGAGCTCCGGGGTCACGGTCACGGCGTCGGCGCCGGGCTTCGCCCAGATCCGCACGTACGGCGCGTCGACCGGCTCCCCGGCTCCGACGGTGTTGCGCCAGACCAGCCCGGACGCCGCGCGCTCCCCGAGCCGCAGGACGAGCGGCTCGGGCGGCCCGCCGTCGCCTGTCCCGAGGGCGACGGCGTCACCGCCGCGGAGGATCCGCACGCCGTCGACGGGCTCGTGGTCCTCGTCGAGCAGCCGGAGCCGCGGGTAGCCGTGCAGCCGGTACGGCTCGGTGCCGCAGTTCTCCAGGTGCAGACCCACCACCCGCAGCCCCATCGCGGCGTCGCCCCGGTCGGCGTACAGCCGTACCCCCGACGACGGGCAGCGACCCGGCTCGGCCGGCGCCTCGTCCGCCGGGACGCTCCTGACCAGGGAGATCCGCACGTCGTCGGACGACTGCGCGGAGGACTGGGAGCCGAGGGCCAGGGTGCGGCGCACGGTGCGGCCGGCCGCGACGCCCGGGACCGTCTCCGTCAGGTTCGACAGCACGGCGCCGGAGCCCGTACGGAGGTCGAAGGTGACGGTGTACGTGAAGGGTTCGGGCTCGCCGTTGGTGACCTCGTACTCGACCTCGCCGCACCCGGCTCCGGCGAAGCCGGTGATCCGCACGTCGTCCGGCTGCGAGCCGTAGGGGTCCGGGGGCGGGACGGTCGGGCAGCCGTTCGAACCGCCGTCGTGCGGAGCGGCCTGCTGCGTCCCGCAGGCCGAGAGCAGCAGGACGAGGACGGACGCCGGGACGAGGAAACGACTCGGGAGGTGGCGGGGGTGGCGGGGGCGCATCCGCAGAGTCGATCAGGACCGGACCCGTCGAGCTGTGACGGAGGCCACCCTTCCGGTCACAGGCCTGTCACAGGGCGGCGGAAAATACCGGGTGCCCGAGGCGGGGTTGTCGGTAGTTTGGCATGGCCAAGGCGGGTGCATACCCGCACTTCAGACCCATTCGAGGCCTACCCACCGTGTTCCTGACGATCACCACCACCGGTACCCCGGAACGCCCCGCGACCGATCTCGGCTTCCTGCTCCACAAGCATCCCGACAAGGCGCAGGTGTTCTCCACCTCCTACGGCACGGCGCACGTCCTCTACCCCGAGGCCGACGCCGAACGCTGCACGGTGGCCCTGCTGCTGGAGGTCGACGCGGTGGCGCTCGTCCGGCGCGGCAAGGGCAAGGGCCGGGGCGGCGCACCCGACGCGGCCCTCGCGCAGTACGTCAACGACCGCCCGTACGCGGCGTCCTCACTGCTCGCCGTGGCGCTCAGCGCGGTGTTCTCCAGCGCGATGCGCGGGGTGTGCGGGGCCCGGCCCGAGCGCGCCCGGCAGCCGCTGCCGCTGCGCATCGAGATACCGGCGCTGCCCGCCCGCGGCGGCCCCGATCTCGTCCGGCGGCTCTTCGAGCCGCTCGGATGGACCGTGACCGCCGAACCGGTGGCGCTGGACACCGAGTTCCCGCAGTGGGGCGACTCGCGGTACGTGCGCCTCGTCCTGGAGTCCGGCACGCTCACTCTGGCGGCGGCCCTGCGCCATCTGTACGTCCTGCTCCCGGTGCTCGACGACGCCAAGCACTACTGGGTCGCCCCGGACGAGGTCGACAAGCTGCTGCGGGCCGGCGAGGGCTGGCTGCCCGGCCACCCCGAGCAGAAGCTGATCACCAGCCGCTATCTGTCCCGCCGCTGGTCGCTGACCCGGCAGGCGATGGAGCGGCTCGAACTGGTGCGGCTGGCCGAGTCCGACGACAGCGAGGTCGAGGACCTCGACAACGCGGTCGGGGCCGAGACCGAGGAGGTGGAGAAGCCGACACCGCTCGCCGTGCAGCGGCGGGACGCGATCCTCGCCGCGCTGCGGGAGTACGGTGCCGCCCGCGTGCTGGACCTCGGCTGCGGTCAGGGCCAGTTGGTGCAGGCGCTGCTGAAGGACCCGCGGTTCACCGAGATCGTCGGGCTCGACGTGTCGGTGCGGGCCCTGGCGATCGCCTCCCGGCGGCTGAAGCTGGACCGCATGGGGGAGCGGCAGGCCTCGCGCGTCACGCTCCTCCAGGGATCGCTCGCCTACACCGACAACCGGCTCAAGGGCTACGACGCCGCCGTGCTCAGCGAGGTGATCGAGCACCTGGACCTGCCCCGGCTGCCCGCCCTGGAGTACGCGGTGTTCGGCTCCGCCCGCCCCCGGACGGTCCTCGTGACGACGCCGAACGTCGAGTACAACGTGCGCTGGGAGTCCCTGCCGGCCGGGCACGTCCGGCACCGGGACCACCGCTTCGAGTGGACACGCGAGGAGTTCCGGCAGTGGGCCGCGGCCGTCGCCGAACGGCACGGGTACGAGGTCGGCTTCCGGCCGGTCGGGCCCGACGACCCGCAGGTGGGGCCGCCCACGCAGATGGCCGTGTTCACCGTGAGCACGGCCGGGACCAGTACCGGGACCGGCACCGGGACCGACACCGTGAAGGAGGAGAAGGCCGCATGACCGTCGTCGACACCGAGGGGCGCACCCTGCCCGTCACCGATCTCTCGCTGGTGGTGCTGGTCGGCGCCTCCGGCTCGGGCAAGTCCACCTTCGCGCGCCGGCACTTCAAGCCGACCGAGGTGATCTCGTCCGACTTCTGCCGCGGGCTCGTCTCCGACGACGAGAACGACCAGAGCGCCACCCGGGACGCCTTCGACGTCCTGCACTACATCGCCGGCAAGCGGCTGGCCGCCGGCCGCCGCACGGTCGTCGACGCCACCAGCGTGCAGCAGGACTCCCGGCGTCAGCTGATCGAGCTGGCCCGGCAGTACGACGTCCTGCCCATCGCCATCGTCCTCGACGTGCCCGAGCAGGTCTGCGCGGAACGCAACGCGGCCCGCGCCGACCGGGCCGACATGCCGCGCCGGGTCATCCAGCGCCACACCCGCGAACTGCGCCGCTCCCTGCGGCACCTGGAGCGCGAGGGCTTCCGCAAGGTGCATGTGCTGCGGGGCGTGGAGGAGGTCGAGAACGCCACCGTCGTCACCGAGAAGCGCTTCAACGACCTGACCCACCTGACCGGCCCCTTCGACATCGTGGGCGACATCCACGGCTGCTCGGCCGAGCTGGAGGCACTGCTGGGCAAGCTGGGCTACGTCGACGGAGCGCACCCCGACGGCCGTACCGCCGTCTTCGTGGGCGACCTCGTCGACCGCGGCCCGGACAGCCCCGGAGTGCTGCGCCGCGTGATGGCGATGGTGAAGTCGGGCGACGCGCTGTGCGTGCCCGGCAACCACGAGAACAAGTTCGGGCGGTACCTCAAGGGCCGCCAGGTCCAGCACACCCACGGACTGGCCGAGACCGTCGCGCAGATGGACGGCGAGAGCGAGGAGTTCCGGCAGGAGGTACGGGAGTTCATCGACGGCCTGGTCAGCCACTACGTCCTGGACGGCGGCAGGCTGGTGGTCTGCCACGCCGGACTGCCGGAGAAGTACCACGGCCGCACGTCCGGGCGGGTGCGCTCGCACGCCCTGTACGGCGACACCACCGGTGAGACCGACGAGTTCGGGCTGCCGGTGCGCTACCCGTGGGCGGAGGACTACCGGGGCCGCGCGGCCGTCGTCTACGGCCACACGCCCGTCCCGCAGGCCACCTGGCTGAACAACACCATCTGCCTCGACACCGGAGCGGTCTTCGGCGGCAACCTCACCGCGCTGCGCTGGCCGGAGCGCGAACTGGTCGACGTACCGGCACAGCGGGTCTGGTACGAGCCGGCGAAGCCGCTGCGGTCCGAGGCGCCCGGCGGACACGACGGCCGGCCGCTGGACCTGGCGGACGTGCACGGCCGGCGCGCCGTGGAGACCCGGCACGCCGGCCGGGTCGCGGTCCGCGAGGAGAACGCGGCGGCGGCGCTGGAGGTCATGAGCCGCTTCGCGGTCGACCCGAGGCTGCTGCCGTACCTGCCGCCGACCATGGCGCCGACCGCGACCTCGCACGAGGACGGCTATCTGGAGCACCCGGCCGAGGCGTTCGCGCAGTACGCGGCGGACGGTGTCGCGCGCGTCGTGTGCGAGGAGAAGCACATGGGCTCGCGCGCCGTGGCCCTGGTGTGCCGGGACGCGGAGGCGGCCCGCCGCCGCTTCGGGGTCGAGGGCGTCACCGGCTCCCTGTACACACGCACCGGCCGCCCCTTCTTCGACGACGGGTCCGTCTCCGAGGAGATCCTCGGGCGGCTGCGGTCGGCGATCGACGCGGCCGGTCTGTGGACCGAGCTGGAGACCGACTGGCTGCTGCTCGACGCCGAGCTGATGCCGTGGTCGCTGAAGGCATCGGGCCTGCTGCGCAGTCAGTACGCGGCGGTCGGCGCCGCCGCCGGGGCGGTGTTCCCGGGGGCGCTGAGCGCGCTGGAGGGCGCGGCGGCGCGCGGTGTGGACGTGGCGGGCCTGCTGTCCCGGCAGCGTGCACGGGCCGCGGACGCCACCGCGTTCACCGAGGCCTACCGCCGCTACTGCTGGACCACCGACGGACTGGACGGCGTCCACCTGGCGCCGTTCCAGATCCTCGCGGTCCAGGGCCGCAGCCTGGCCGCCCTGCCCCACGACGAGCAGCTCGCGCTGCTCGACCGGCTGGTGGAGCACGACGGCAGCGGACTGCTGCGCACCACCCGGCGCCTGTACGTCGACACCGGCGACCCGGAGTCGGTGCGGGCCGGTGTCGACTGGTGGCTGGAGATGACCGGACGCGGCGGCGAGGGCATGGTCGTCAAGCCGCTCGGCGGTGTGGTCCGCACCGGCGAGGGGCGGCTGGTGCAGCCCGGCGTCAAGTGCCGCGGCCGGGAGTACCTGCGGATCATCTACGGTCCCGAGTACACCCGCCCGGACAACCTGGCCCGGCTGCGGCAGCGGTTCCTGAACCACAAGCGGTCGCTGGCGATCCGCGAGTACGCGCTCGGTCTGGAGGCGCTGGACCGGCTGGCCGAGGGCGAGCCGCTGTGGCGGGTGCACGAGGCCGTGTTCGGGGTGCTCGCCCTGGAGTCGGAGCCGGTGGACCCGCGGCTGTGAACCCCGGCGCCGGACGGTCAGTCGGCCCGCGTGCGTGACGCGGGCCGGCCGGCCGCCGCGGGGCCGGGCCGCGGCACGGGCCGTTCCCGGGCGCCGGCCCGGCGGACCAGGTGCAGCAGCGGCTGGGTGAGCCGAGTACAGGGGCTCAGCAGGCCCGAGCGCAGACCCGCGTCCAGGGCGATCAGCTCGGTCAGGCCGCGGGCGCTCAGCAGCACACCGACCGTGCGCGCCTCGTGCCGGTCCAAGTCGCCGAGCCGGGCCGCCATGGTGCCGCTGCCGACCTTGGTGACGACCGCCGGAACGGTGACGGCCGACAGTGTGATCCAGCCGATCACATCGAGCAGCCCGGCGGCCGACACCGCCACCACCCCGGGCACGGTCGACGCCAGGCCGTTCTCCCGCACGAGGGCGGTCAGCACCGGCACCGCGGTGATCGACAGCGCGATCCCGGCGAACACCACCATGGCCGGCGAGGGCCGCTCGGGCATGCCCAGCCCGAGCGGCCAGGGGCCGAACAGCAGCGCGCACGCGCAGCACACCGCCATCGGCACCGCGAAGGCCGCCGGCGCCACGGCCACGGCGGTACGGGCCCGCTCGCCGAGGACGCCCGGATCCAGCTCGTAGCCCACCGCGGACAGGAACACCACCAGCGAGAACTGCGCCAGTCCGGTCAGCGCGGGGGCGATCGCCTCGGGGAACACCGCCTGGTACGCCCCCGGTGCCGCACTGCCGAGCAGTGACGGGCCGAGGGCGATGCCCGCCGTCAACTGCCCGACGATGCCGGGCTGTCCCAGCCACCGGGCGAGGCGTCCCCCCGCGTGCGCTGCCACCAGCACCACCGCCGAGGCCCCCACGAAGTGCGTGATCAACAGGTCACGGCTCACGGTGTTCTTCCGGGTGTCCGGCCGCCGACCACGGAACGGTACGGGCGGGACGCCGTCGTACCGGCAGTCGTACGCCGCCTCCGGCCGGAGGCACGGGGGGCACGGGGCGGCCGCCGTTCTCGTCCGGCGAGGGGCGTGCCGGACCGCCCGCCTCCGTGCGCCCGAGGGGCGCGGCACCGGCGAAAAGTGGGGTGAACGTGTGCGCGATTGGTCAGGATGGAGGCATGGCATTCCATGTCGACTCCGAGGCCGGGCGGCTGCGCCGCGTCATCCTGCACCGGCCGGATCTGGAGCTCAAAAGGCTCACCCCCAGCAACAAGGACGCCCTGCTCTTCGACGACGTGCTGTGGGTGCGCCGGGCGCGCGCCGAGCACGACGGGTTCGCGGACGTACTGCGCGACCGCGGGGTGACCGTCCACCTGTTCGGCGACCTGCTCGAGGAGACGCTGGAGATCCCGGCGGCCCGCGGACTGGTCCTCGACCGGGTCTTCGACGAGAAGGAGTACGGGCCGCTGGCCACCGATCACCTGCGGGCCGCGTTCGAGGCACTGCCCGCCCCGGAACTCGCCGACGCGCTGGTCGGCGGCATGACCAAGCGGGAGTTCCTGGCGGCGCACGCCGAGCCGACCTCCGTGCGCTTCCATGTGATGGACCTGGACGACTTCCTGCTCGGCCCGCTGCCCAACCACCTCTTCACCCGCGACACCTCGGCCTGGATCTACGACGGCGTCTCCATCAACGCGATGCGCTGGCCCGCCCGGCAGCGCGAGACGGTGCACTTCGAGGCGATCTACCGGCACCATCCGCTGTTCCGCGACACCGGGTTCCACCTGTGGTCCGAGGGGCAGGCCGACTACCCGTCCACCATCGAGGGCGGGGACGTGCTGGTGATCGGCAACGGCGCCGTCCTGATCGGCATGAGCGAGCGGACCACGCCGCAGGCGGTGGAGATGCTCGCGCACAAGCTGTTCGCCGCGGGCTCCGCGCAGACCATCGTGGCGCTCGACCTGCCCAAGCGGCGCGCGCTGATGCATCTCGACACCGTGATGACGATGGTCGACGCCGATGTCTTCACCCAGTACGCGGGGCTCGGCATGCTCCGCTCGTACACGATCGAACCCGGCGTGGGCGACAAGGAACTGAAGGTCACCGACCACCCGCCGGAGCACATGCACCGGGCGATCGCCGCGGCACTCGGCCTGAGCGAGATCCGGGTGCTGACCGCGACGCAGGACGTGCACGCCGCCGAGCGCGAGCAGTGGGACGACGGTTGCAACGTGCTCGCCGTCGAGCCGGGGGTCGTCGTCGCCTACGAGCGGAACGCCACCACCAACACGCATCTGCGCAAGCAGGGCATCGAGGTGATCGAGATCCCGGGCAGCGAACTGGGCCGGGGCCGGGGCGGGCCGCGGTGCATGAGCTGCCCCGTCGAACGGGATGCCGTGTAGCCGCGACGGGTCCTGCATAGAAATGTCAACAATCGTATAGACTTCCACATGCCCGTTGACCCGTGACCCTGGAGCGCCCCATGGCGACAGTCCCGACCGCCCTCGCCGGCCGCCACTTCCTCAAGGAGCTGGACTTCACCGAGGAGGAGTTCCGCGGTCTGGTCGAGCTGGCGGCGGAGCTGAAGGCCGCCAAACGGTCCGGGGTCGAGACCCGCCGTCTGCGGGGCAGGAACATCGCGCTGATCTTCGAGAAGACCTCGACGCGCACCCGCTGCGCGTTCGAGGTCGCGGCCGCCGACCAGGGCGCCTCGACGACGTATCTCGACCCCTCCGGTTCGCAGATCGGGCACAAGGAGTCGGTGAAGGACACCGCGCGCGTCCTCGGACGGATGTTCGATGCCATCCAGTACCGGGGCGACAGCCAGGACAACGTGGAGGACCTCGCGGCCTACGCGGGCGTGCCGGTCTACAACGGCCTGACCGACGACTGGCACCCCACCCAGATGCTCGCCGACGTGCTGACCATGACCGAGCACACCACCAAGCCGCTGACCGAGACCGCCTTCGCCTACCTCGGCGACGCCCGCTTCAACATGGGCAACTCCTACCTGGTCACCGGCGCCCTGCTCGGCATGGACGTGCGCATCGTCGCGCCCCGGGCCTACTGGCCCGCCGAGGAGGTCGTCGGCCGGGCGAGGGAACTCGCCGCGGCCGGCGGCGCCCGCATCACCCTCACCGAGAACCTGGCGGAGGGCGTCCGCGGGGCCGACTTCGTCGCCACCGACGTCTGGGTCTCCATGGGCGAGCCCAAGGAGGTCTGGGACGAGCGGATCGCCGCCCTCGGCCCCTACGCCGTGACCATGGACGTGCTGCGCGCCACCGGCAACCCGGACGTGAAGTTCCTGCACTGCCTGCCCGCCTTCCACGACCTCGGCACGAAGGTCGGCCGCGAGATCCACGAGCGGCACGGACTGACCTCGCTGGAGGTCACCGACGAGGTGTTCGAGTCCGCCCACTCGGTGGTCTTCGACCAGGCGGAGAACCGGCTGCACACCATCAAGGCCGTCCTCGTCGCCACTCTCGCCTGACCGGCGCCTGCCCTGTTCGGCGGCCCGGACCCACCCCTCTCCGCGGCCGCCCGTCGCGACCACCGTCGCTCACCGCACCACCAGAAACGAGCACCACCCGCATGCCCGCCCCGCGAGCCCCGGCGACGGCGGCGCCGTCAACCTGCCCGCCGTCCTGGTCATCGGTCGTCGCCATCGCGTCGGTGGTGCTCGCGGTGATGTACGGCCAGAGCCGCATCCTGATGTCGATGTCCCGCGACGGGCTCGTCCCGCGTGTCTTCGAGCGGGTCTCCCCGAGGACCGCCACGCCCGTCGCCGGCACGCTGATCATCGCCGTGGTCTTCGCCGTCCCGGCCGCGTTCGCGTCGCTGGACTCCGTGGTCGATCTGTGCACCGTCGGCACGCTCGCCGTCATGGCCGCGGTCAACATCGCCGTGATCGCGCTGCGCCGCCGCCGGCCGGAGCTGCCGCGCACCTTCCGCGTGCCGCTGAACCCGGTGCTGCCCCTGCTCGGCGTGGGCTTCTGCCTGTACCTGATGTACGAGACGGGCTGGACGACCTGGATCCAGTTCGCGGTGTTCCTGGCCCTCGGAGTCCTGGTCTACCTCGGCTACGGGCGCCGCAGGTCCCGGCTCGCGGCGCTCACGCCGGCCGCCGACGCCGCTGAGCGGGCACCGTCGGCAGTCTGAACCACACCGCCTTGCCGGACTCGGTGGGGCGGTGACCGCAGGAGGCGCTGAGGGCGCGGATCAGCAGCAGACCGCGCCCGTGCTCCTGCCAGGGGTCGGGCTCGCCGACCGAGGGACGGGTGAGGTTGCCGGGCGGCGCCGGGTCCCGGTCGTGCACCTCCACCTTGCAGCCGGTCGGCAGCAACTCCACCACCAGCTCTATCGGGCTGTCCCCGGCGGTGTGCTCGACGGCGTTCGCGACCAGCTCCGCGGTGAGCAGCTCGGCGGTGTCGCTGTCCGCGGCGTGCTCCAGCTCCGTCAGCGCCGTACGGACCAGGGCGCGCGCCACGGGCACCGCCGCGGCGGAGTGCGGCAGCGCGATGCGCCAGGAGGCGGAGGGGCGTTCGTGCAAGGCGAGTCCGTTCATGGAGCAGGTACCCGGGGCGCCCGGCAGCCAGGCGGTCCTGCAATCAACTTCAGGCATGGTACGGCGCCCCCGCTCACGGTCCTGCGAGGGGTGCCGGCCGGGACCGGCGGTCCCGCACCACCGGCTTACCCGGACGAACGGACGGCCGTGCACGGCTGCTCCCGCTGTTACCGCGTTATTGACGCCCGGTGACGTATGTGACAGGACCGCACTCCTGGGAACAGGCCACCGAGCTGGCCTATTGCGTAGTCATGACGACAGTTACGGATCGGTGATAACTTCTTGACCACAGCTCCGTGAGGCCATGACCGTCCGAGGAGGCCGCACCCCATGAGTCCCTTCACCGGCTCCGCCGCCCCCACCTCACGCTGGCGCCATCTGCGCCTCGATCGCACCGACGGCGTGGCCACCGTCACGCTCGCCCGCCCCGACAAGCTCAACGCCCTCACCTTCGGCGCCTACGCCGACCTGCGCGACCTGCTCGCCGAGCTGTCCCGGGAGCGGTCCGTGCGCGCCCTGGTGCTGGCCGGCGAGGGCCGCGGCTTCTGCTCCGGCGGGGACGTCGACGAGATCATCGGCGCGACCCTGTCCATGGACACCGCCGAGCTGCTGGACTTCAACCGGATGACCGGCCAGGTGGTGCGGGCGGTACGGGAGTGCCCGTTCCCGGTGATCGCCGCGGTGCACGGGGTGGCGGCCGGCGCCGGAGCGGTGCTCGCGCTGGCCGCCGACTTCCGGGTCGCGGACCCGACCGCCCGCTTCGCCTTCCTGTTCACCCGGGTGGGCCTGTCCGGCGGCGACATGGGCGCCGCCTATCTGCTGCCCCGCGTCGTCGGCCTCGGCCACGCCACCCGGCTGCTGATGCTCGGCGAACCGGTCCGGGCCGCCGAGGCCGAGCGGATCGGCCTGATCAGCGAGCTCACCGAGGAGGGCGGCGCCGACGCCGCCGCCCAGGCGCTGGCCCGCCGTCTGGCTGAGGGCCCCGCCCTCGCGCACGCGCAGACCAAGGCGCTGCTCACCGCCGAGCTGGACATGCCGCTGGCCGCCGCCGTCGAACTGGACGCCTCGACACAGGCCCTGCTGATGAACGGCGAGGACTACGCCGAGTTCCACGCCGCCTTCACCCAGAAGCGGGCACCGAAGTGGCGGGGGCGGTGACCATGCGCGTGGCCGTCGTCGGCGGGGGCCCCGGCGGCCTCTACACCGCCGCCCTGCTCAAACGCCTGGACCCCGGCCGCGAGGTCACCGTCTGGGAGCGCAACCCCCCGGACGTCACCTTCGGCTTCGGGGTCGTGCTCTCCGACGAGACGCTCGGCGGCATCGAACACGCCGACCCGGTGGTGTACGAGGCCCTGCGCAAGGACTTCGTGCGCTGGGACGACATCGACGTCGTGCACCGGGGCGTACGCCACACCTCCGGCGGCCACGGCTTCGCCGCGCTCGGCCGGCACCGGCTGCTGGCGATCCTGCACGAGCGCTGCCGCTCCCTCGGCGTCGACCTGCGCTTCGGCACCGAGGCGCCCCACCCCGACCGGCTCGCGGCGGACCACGACCTGGTGGTCGCGGCCGACGGAGTGCACAGCGGCACCCGCGAGACCTACGCGGACGTCTTCCGGCCCCGGATCACCGACCACCGCTGCCGCTACATCTGGCTCGCCGCCGACTTCGCCCTCGACTCCTTCCGCTTCGAGATCGCCGAGACCGAACACGGCGTGATGCAACTGCACGGCTACCCGTACGCCGGCCCGTCCCACGACCAGGACCCCGCGGCGCCCGCCGGGGAGCGGCAACCCGGCGCCTCCACGGTGATCGTGGAGATGCGCGAGGAGGTGTGGCGGGCGGCCGGGTTCGCGGACCTCGGCGAACGGGAGCCGATCGAGCGCTGCGCCAAGATCTTCGCGGACGCGCTCGGCGGCCGGCCGCTGAAGTCCGGCAACAGCGCCTGGACCACGTTCCGCACCGTCGTCAACGAGCGCTGGTCGCACGGCAACGTCGTGCTGCTCGGCGACGCCGCGCACACCGCCCACTTCTCCATCGGCTCCGGCACCAAGCTCGCCGTCGAGGACGCGCTGGCCCTCGCCGCGTGCCTGGACGAACAGCCGGCCCTGCCCGAGGCGCTCGCCGCCTACGAGGCGGAGCGCCGCCCCGTCGTCGCCTCCACCCAGCGCGCGGCCCGCGCCAGCCTGGAGTGGTTCGAGAACCTCGGTCTGTATCTGGACCAGCCGTCCCGCCAGTTCGCCTTCAACCTGCTCACCCGCAGCCGCCGCGTCACCCACGACAACCTGCGGCTGCGCGATACGCACTTCACCGAGGCGGTGGAGCGCGAGTTCGGCTGCCCGCCCGCGACGCCCCCGATGTTCACCCCGTTCCGGCTGCGCGGCCTGACCCTGCGCAACCGGGTCGTCGTCTCGCCGATGGACATGTACTCCGCCCGTGACGGCGTGCCCGGCGACTTCCACCTCGTCCACCTCGGTGCCCGCGCCCTCGGCGGTGCCGGTCTGGTGATGACCGAGATGGTGTGCATCAGCCCCGAGGGGCGGATCACCCCCGGCTGCGCCGGCCTCTACACCGGCAAGCAGGCCGAGGCGTGGAAGCGGATCACGGAGTTCGTGCACGCCCAGGCCCCCGGCACCGCGATCGGTGTGCAACTGGGCCACTCGGGGCGCAAGGGCTCGACCCGGCTCATGTGGGAGGGCATGGACGAGCCGCTGCCCGAGGGCAACTGGCCGCTGGTCGCCGCCTCACCCCTGCCGTACCGAGCGGGCGGCCAGAGCCCGCGGGAGCTGTCCCGCGCCCAGCTGACCGATCTCCGCGAGCAGTTCACCGACGCCGCGCTGCGGGCCGCTCGCGCCGACTTCGACCTGCTGGAGCTGCACTGCGCCCACGGCTACCTGCTCTCCGGCTTCCTCTCACCGCTGACCAACCGGCGCACCGACGCCTACGGCGGCTCCTTCACCCGGCGGCTCCGCTTCCCGCTGGAGGTCTTCGACGCCGTACGCGCCGTGTGGCCGCCCGAGCGGCCCATGACCGTCCGCATCTCCGCCACGGACTGGGCCGACGGCGGGACCACGCCGGAGGAGGCCGTGGAGATCGCCCGTGCCTTCGCCGCGCACGGCGCCGACGCGATCGACGTGTCGACGGGGCAGGTGGTCGCCGAGGAGCAGCCGGAGTTCGGGCGCTCGTACCAGACCCCGTACGCGGACCGGATCCGGCACGAGGCGGGTGTCCCGGTGATCGCGGTCGGCGCGATCTCCTCCTGGGACGACGTCAACTCGCTGATCCTGGCCGGGCGCACGGACCTGTGCGCGCTGGGCCGGCCGCACCTGTACGACCCGCACTGGACGCTGCACGCCGCCGCCGAGCAGGGCTACGAGGGTCCGGGGGTGGCGTGGCCGGCCCCGTACCGGGCGGGCAGCAGGCCTCCGCGGACCGGACGCACCGACGCCCCCAAGCCGCGGCTGACGCTCGGCAGCTGAGGCCGGCCGATCCCGCGCTCGGCGTCGCCGCGCCGGCGAGGGTTTTGTCGGGGACCCGCGGCGCGGCGGGTGTCACAGGCCGACGAAGCCCGCGCCGGTGTCCCTGAGCCGGTCGTGCAGGCCCCGGAACACCGCGGCCGACCGCGCGCCCGGCCAGTTCGCGGGCAGCAGGCCCGCGGGCAGCCCCGGGTCGGTGTAGGGCAGATGGCGCCAGGAGTCCAGCGCGAGCAGATAGTCGCGGTAGGCCTCCTCCGGCGGGGTCCGCGTGCGCCGCTCCCACGCGTGCAGCACCCGCTCGTGCCGGTCGAGGAACGCCTCGTGCCGCTCGGCGATCTCGGCCAGGTCCCACCACCGGGCGACCGACTCGACGGTCGGCGCGAAACCGAGGTGGTCGCCGCGGAACAGGTCGACGTACGGGTCGAGACGCAGCCGCTGGAGGGTGTGCCGGGTCTCCTCGTACAGCCGGGCCGGCGCGATCCACACGCCGGGCGCCGCCGTGCCGAAGCCGAGTCCGGCCAGCCGCGAGCGCAGCACGTGCCGCTTCTGCCGCTCGGACTCGGGCACGGAGAACACCGCGAGCACCCAGCCCTCGTCCCCCGGCGGCGCGGTCGCGTAGATGCGCCGGTCGCCGTCCTCCAGCAACTGGCGGGCGTCCGGCGAGAGTTCGTAGCCGGCCGCGCCCTGCTCGGTGCGGGCCGGCACGAGCAGACCGCGCCGCTTGAGCCGGGACACCGAGGAGCGCACCGACGGCGCGTCCACCCCGACCACGGCCAGCAGCCTGATCAACTCGGCGACGGGCACGGGGCCGGGCATGAAACGGCCGTACGCGCCGTACAGCGTGACGATGAGAGACCGGGGAGCCGGCAGGTCGGACACGTTGATCATCTTAAGTCGTGTGTGTCACTGCCGGTCACCACCGGTCCGCAGGCGGAACCTCTGGAGCTTCCCGGTCGCCGTGCGCGGCAGGGCGTCCAAGTACACGAACTCGCGGGGGCACTTGTAGGGCGCCAGCTCGGACGTGACGTGTTCGCGCAGCGCCTCGGTGCTCCGCTCGGCGCCCTCCTTCATTACGACGAAAGCCACCACGGCCATGCCCCGCGCCTCGTCGGGCCGTCCGACGACCGCCGCCTCCACCACGTCCGGATGCCGCAGCAGCGCGTCCTCCACCTCCGGTCCGGCGATGTTGTACCCGGCCGAGATGATCATGTCGTCCGCGCGGGCGACGTACCGGAAGTAGCCGTCGCCGTCCCGGACGTAGGTGTCCCCGGTGATGTTCCAGCCGCCGCGCACGTACTCCCGCTGGCGCGGATCGGCCAGGTACCGGCAGCCCACCGGCCCGCGCACGGCCAGCAGTCCGGGTTCCCCGTCGGGCAGTTCGCGGCCCTCGCCGTCCACCACGCGGGCCTGCCAGCCGGGGACGGGCAGTCCGGTCGTGCCCGGCCGGATGTGCTCGTCGGCCGCCGAGATGAAGATGTGCAGCAGTTCCGTGGCGCCGATGCCGTTGATGACGCGCAGCCCGGTGCGTTCGTGCCAGGTCCGCCAGGTGGCCGCGGGCAGGTTCTCGCCCGCGGAGACACAGCGGCGCAGCGACGTCATGTCGTACCGGTCGAGTTCGCCGAGCATGGCGCGGTACGCGGTGGGCGCGGTGAACAGCACCGACACCCGGTGCTCGGCGATCGCGGGCAGCAACTGCCTGGGGCCGGCCTGTTCGAGCAGCAGGGCGCAGGCGCCGGCCCGCAGCGGGAAGACGACGAGGCCGCCGAGGCCGAAGGTGAAGCCGAGCGGGGGACTGCCGGCGAACACGTCGTCGGCGCGGGGCCGCAGCACATGGCGCGAGAAGGTGTCGGCGATCGCCAGGACGTCCCGGTGGAAGTGCATGCACCCCTTGGGGCGGCCCGTGGTGCCGGAGGTGAAGGCGATCAGCGCCACGTCGTCGGCGGCGGTGTCCACGGCCGGGAACGGGGCGTCCGGGGCCGGGCGGCGCAGCAGGTCGTCCGGGGTGTCACCGCCGTACGTCGCGATCCGCAGCCCCGGCACGTCGGCCTTGGCGAGGTCGTCGACGGCCCGCACGTCGCACAGGGCGTGCCGTACGCACGCCATCTCGCAGACGGTGGCCAGTTCCTGCGGGCGCTGCTGGGCCAGCACGGTGACGGCGACGGCGCCCGCCTTGAGCACCGCCAGCCAGCAGGCGACCAGCCAGGGTGTGGTCGGGCCGCGCAGCAGCACCCGGTTGCCCGGCGCGACGCGCAGGTCCGTGGTGAGCAGGTGCGCGATCCGGTCGACCTGGGCGCGCAGGTCGCCGTAGGTCCACAGCCCGCCGTCCGGGGTGCGCAGCGCCGCCCGGTCGTCCGGGGGGCCGTGCAGAAGTTCGGCGGCGCAGTTGAGCCGTTCGGGATAGTGCAGCTCCGGCAGGTCGAAGCGGAGTTCGGGCCACTGCTCGCGCGGCGGGAGGTGGTCGCGCGCGAACGTGTCGACGTGGGCGGAGCGGGTCAGACCGGCCATGGCGGTTCGCCCCCTTGCCTGGTGGGCGGCTGGGTAGCTCGCACATGGAGCGTATCGTGTTGATGACGGCAGTCAATGGCACGCGATACCGTGGAGTCGTCCCGCTTCGGAGAGAGGACTGGCGATGCCCGCATTCTCACTCGAACCGGACCGAATCGCCTGGTGTGCCGAGCTGCGCGCGCTTGCCGCCGAACGGCTGAGCCCGCTCGCCGAGAAGGGCGAACCCGGCCGGGTCAACCGTCCCCTCCTCGCCGAACTCGGCCGCCTCGGACTGCTGGAGCGGCTGTTCACCTCCGGCGCGCTCGACCTGTGCCTGATGCGCGAATCCCTCGCCTACGCCTGCACCGAGGCCGAGACCGCGCTCGCCCTCCAGGGCCTGGGAGCCCACCCGGTGCACGCCCACGGCACGCCGGCCCAGCGGGCCCGCCTGCTGCCCGGGGTGATGGAGGGCACCGTGGTCGCCGCGTTCGCGCTGAGCGAGCCCGGCGCCGGCTCCGACGCGGCGGCGCTGGCGCTGAGCGCGGACGCGGAGCCCCACGACGCCGACGGCGCGTCAGGTGCCCGAGCGGCCCCGGAGCACGCCGGCACCGCGCTGGCCGCCGCACCCGACGGCGCCTCGCGCTGGCGGCTCACCGGGCAGAAGTGGTGGATCTCCAACGCCCCAGAGGCCGACTTCTACACCGTCTTCGCGCGGACCAGTCCGGGTGCGGGCGCACGCGGAGTGACCGCCTTCCTCGTGCCGGCCGACCGCCCCGGCCTGACCGGCACCGCACTCGACATGCTCTCGCCCCACCCCATCGGCTCCCTCGACTTCGAGGGCGTACCGGTCACGGCCGACGACGTGCTCGGCGAGAAGGACCGGGGTTTCCGCGTCGCCATGGGCACGCTCAACCTGTTCCGGCCCAGCGTCGGCGCCTTCGCGGTCGGGATGGCGCAGGCGGCGCTGGACGCGAGCCTCGTGCACACCGCGTGGCGGGAGGCCTTCGGAGGCCGGCTGAAGGATCTGCAGAGCGTCGCCCACCAGGTCGCCGAGATGGCCGTGCGGACGGAGGCGGCCCGCCTGATGGTGTACGCGGCGGCGGCGGCCCACGACGACGGCGCGGACGGTGTTCCGCGGCGTGCCGCCATGGCGAAACTGCTGGCCACCGAGACCGCCCAGTACGTCATCGACACAGCCGTGCAACTGCACGGCGCCCGGGCCCTGCGCCGCGGCCATCTGCTCGAACACCTCTACCGCGAGGTGCGCGCACCGCGCATCTACGAGGGGGCCAGCGAGGTCCAACGCGAAATCATCGCCAAGGAGTTGTACGCCGCCGAGGAGGCGCCGCGATGACCGCCGAACGGATCAACCCGCCCGGCCTGTCCCGGGCCACCGGCTTCTCGCACGCCGTCGTCGGCACCGGCACCCGGGTGGTCTTCCTGGCCGGCCAGACCGCCCTGGACGCCGACGGCAAGATCACCGGATCCGGCCTCGCCGAGCAGTTCGAACAGGCGCTCACCAACCTGCTGGCCGCACTGCGCGCGGCCGGCGGCGCCCCGTCCGACCTCGCCCGGGTCACCGTCTACGCCACGGACGTCGCCGCCTACCGCGCGCACGCCCCCGAACTGGGGCGCGTCTGGCGACGGCTGGCGGGGCGGGACTATCCCGCGATGGCGGTCGTCGAGGTCGTACGGCTGTGGGACGAGGAGGCCATGGTGGAGCTGGACGGGTTCGCGGTGCTGCCGTAGCGCCACGGCGCGACCACGCGGCCGTCGGGCAGCAGTTCACCGGTGTCGTCGAAGACGATCACACCGTTGCAGAGCAGGTTCCAGCCCTGCTCGGGGTGGGCGGCGACGACGTGCGGGGCGCGGGCGTCGGCCCGGGGGCACGAGGGCTGGTGGGAACACATGGCGCACCTCCACGGTCGTGGAACCATCCGTATGCCACGACCATGCGCCCGCCGTGCGCGCACGGGAACGGCCGCGCGGGAAGCGTGACAGGACGGGTACGACACCCGGACGGATCCCGGACGGCCGGTGCCAACTCGCCACCGACGGGGTGACGGTCACGCGGGCGAGGGCCGTCGCCGGGTACCAGTGGAATCCCCCCACACACACCAGGAGGTTCCACATGTCCCTACGTTCCGCGCTCGGTGTGCTCGCCGCCGCGCTCGCCGTGCTGGCCGCGGCGCCCTCGGCACCGGCGTCCGCCGCCCCGGACGAGACCGTCACCGTCGACCCCAGCGGCCGGATCTCGGCCGACGGCACCATCACCCTGTCCGGCACCTACCGCTGCACCGGCGGCACGGGTCCGGTGTTCGTGAGCTCGTCGGTGGCGCAGGGCACCCTCGGCGCCTCGCGGGGCATCGGCGGCACCCGCGCCGTCTGCGACGGTCTGACGCACCGCTGGGAGAACACCGGCCAGGCCGGCCCCGCAACGCTGCGCGCCGGCACGGCCCGGGTCGAGGCCACACT
Source organism: Streptomyces cadmiisoli (assembly GCF_003261055.1). NCBI lineage: Bacteria > Bacillati > Actinomycetota > Actinomycetes > Kitasatosporales > Streptomycetaceae > Streptomyces > Streptomyces cadmiisoli. Next base: position 2,629,542 of record NZ_CP030073.1, on the reverse strand, counting down.
CGTCGAACTGCGCCCGCAGGGCGGACTGCCGCTGCCCTACTTCCACGCGACACGGCAGCGGGACATCACCCTGCAGCAGGGCTGACCCGACCGGGGTCAGAACGGGTAGTGCGCGTGCTGGGTGGCCATCGTCACCCAGCGCGTGCCGGAGAACGCCTCCATGCCCCAGCGCCCGCCGAACCGCCCGTACCCGGAGGCCTTGACACCGCCGAACGGGGCCTGCGGTTCGTCGGCGACGGACTGGTCGTTGACATGCACGATGCCGGTCCGGACACGACGCGCCACCCGCAGACCGTGCGTGCCGTTCTCGGTGATGATGCCGCACGTCAGGCCGTTCTCGGTGTCGTTGGCCAGGGCCACGGCCTCGTCGTCCGTGGCGAACGATGCCACGACGCACACCGGCCCGAACGCCTCGGCCCGGTACAGCTCCATCTCCTCGGTGACACCGGACAGCACGGTGGCCGGATGCACCGCTCCCTCCGGTGAGCCGCCCCCGGTGAGCAGGGCGGCCCCCTTGTCCAGCGCGTCCCGCACCAGGCCCGCCACCCGCCGGGCCGCGCCCGTGCTGACCAGCGGGCCGACGACGGTGCTCGGGTCGGCCGGGTCGCCCGTCGGCAGCGCGGCGACCTTGGCGGTGAACTTCCGGGTGAACTCCTCGGCGAGCGACGCGTGCACCAGGATCCGGTCGCCGGACATGCAGATCTGCCCGGCGTTCATGAAGACCCCGAACGCGGCCGCGTCCACCGCGTAGTCGACGTCGGCGTCGTCGAGGACGATGACGGAGTTCTTGCCGCCCAGCTCCAGGACGGCGGGCTTGAGGTGCCGGGCCGCCTGCTCACCGATGATCCGGCCCACGGCGGTGGACCCGGTGAAGTTCACCGCCCGTACGCGCGGGTCGGCGATCAGGGCCTCGGCGACCTCCGCCGCGTCGGCGGGATCGTTGGTGACCACGTTCAGTACGCCGTCCGGCAGGCCGGCCTCCCGCAGTACGTCCGCGACGAGATACCCGCAGGCGAGGGGGGCCTGCTCGCTCGGCTTGAGCACGACGGTGTTCCCCGCGGCGAGCGGCGCGGCCACGGCCCGGGTGCCCAGGATGACGGGCGCGTTCCACGGCGCGAAGGCGGCGACCACGCCCAGCGGCTCCCGCACGGCCAGGCCCAGGGCGCCGTGCTCCTGCGCGCTGAGCACCTCGCCGCGGGGCGCGGTGATCGCGGCGGCGGCCTCCCGCAGGATGTTCGCCGCCAGCGCCACGTTGAAGTACGCCCAGGGCCGGGTGGCGCCCACCTCACGGGCCATCAGATCGGCGATCCGCTCGGCGCGCGCGTCCAGCAGACCGGCGGCGTCGAGGAAGACGGCGCGCCGCGCGAACGGACTGAGCGCGGCCCACGCGTCGAAGGCCCCGTGCGCCGCGTCCACGGCCCGCGCGACGTCCTCCGCGCCCGCCGCGGCCACCCGGGCGTAGGTCTCACCGGTGTACGGGTCGGTGTCGTCGGTGGTGCGTCCGGACGCGGCGGGCACGTCCTTGCCGCCGATCAGCAGGTCGCGGGTGATGGCCATGGGTCCCTGTCCTCTGCGCGAGCGTTTCCGGGAGCGGGAAGGATGATGTTCGCCAGGTGAAGAAGACTTCGTGTTCCGCAGAAGGGGAGTCTCCAAGCGTCCGGAAGCCATGTCAATGAGGATGACGCCGCCGGTCGGCACGCGCCCGGCGGCGGGGCGCGCGTCGCCCGCACGACGCGGTCGGCGGTCACCCGGCCCCGGATCCGGGTGACCGCGACGGATCACGCGGAGATGCCTCCCGTGCAGGCGGCACCCGGCTCGGGCGTCTGCTCGCCCTGCACGTACTTGTCGAGGAACGCCGTGACCCTCGGGTCGTCGGCGCCGTCCACGCTCACCTGCTTGCCCCAGGCCGACAGAACGATCGGCGAGGACTGGTCGGCGTAAGGACTCATCAAGGTGTACGGCGTCCGGGACACCCGGTCCTTCAGTGCCGCGACGTCCTTCTCGGCGGCCTTGTCGTTGTACGTCACCCACACCGCGCCGTGCTCCAGCGAGTGCACGGCGTTCGTCTCCCCGATCTCCTTGTCGTAGACGTCTCCGTCGCAGTTGATCCAGGCCTGGTGGTGGTTGCCGCCGACGGCCGGGGACATCGGGTAGTCGACCGGGGTGGCGACGTGGTCGCGGCCCAGGTCCTCGAAGGTCTTCTCACCCGCGACCGGTTCGGCGGCCGCGGCCTCTCTCGCCCGGTCGGCCCGCTCCGCCCGGTCGACGAAGTACCAGCCGGTGCCCGCGACACCGACCACGATGACCGCGCTCGCGGTCCAGGTGATGACGCGGTTGCGGCGTTCGCGCGCCGCCTCGGCGCGGCGTATCTCCTCCATCTTGGCGCGACGGGCGGCGCGCTGTTCCTTGGCTCGGGAAGACCCCATGGCATGTCCTTGTCCTCACCGCGCACGCAGGGCGCGGCGATGCGATTCGAGCGGTCGATGGCCTGCGCGCCCGGAACGGGATGCCGGGGCAGGAGGTGTCGGCGGGCACGGCCGCGCGGCGGCCGTGCGGGCCGCTCTAGATCCGCTGAATGCCGAGCCGATGGATGCCGGGGGTGCGGACGAGTACGTCCGGTGTGCCGCGGCACGGCGGCGACAGCCCGTCGCGGCCCGCGCCGGTGACGTCCGTCGCCCGCGGCGGCGGCACCGGCACGCCGGACGACGCCGTGCTCGCGACGGCCTTCGCGGCGGGCCGGCAGTGGGTGTCGCCGGGCCGGTGCTCCAAGTCGGGGCAGTCGTGGACGTCGCCCGCCCGGAACGCGCGGGCGGCGGCCGCGGCGGCGGGCGGGTCGCCGGGACCGGAGGCCGTCGGCACGGAGGTGCCGGGTACGGAGTCGGCCGGCGCCGAGCCGGGAACGGAGGCGGCCGGTGCGGGTGCGGCGGGTGCGGTGCCGGGTGCGGCGGCGGGGGTCGTGCGGACCGCCTCCTCCGCGCTGTGCGCGCACACCGGGAGCAGCCACATCAGTACGGCGAGCAGAGCGGCACAGCGCAGCACGACCAGCGGGGCCGCGCGTCCCGTCGCGCCCCGGAGGTCCAGGTACCGGTTGCTCATCGCCGAAGAGGGTAGCCAAAGCCCGCCGGATCAGGGACCGCGCGGTGGGGTCAGCGGACCACCAGCAGGCCCCGGTTGCGCAGCACCCTGCGCTCCAGCGGGCTGAAGATCAGCAGGTCGATGGCGATACCGACCAGCAGGATCAGGAAGATGGCCAGGAAGACCTGGGACATGCTGGCGTTGTTGCGGCCGTTCTCCAGCAACTGGCCGAGGCCGATGCCCAGGTCGGGTGAGGAGGCGATGATCTCGGCGGCCATGAGGGACCGCCAGGAGAAGGCCCAGCCCTGCTTGAGGCCCGCGAGATAGCCGGGGAGTGCGGCCGGCATCACGATGTGCCAGGTGCCTTTGAGTCCCGATGCGCCGAGGGTGCGGCCGGCGCGCAGGAACAGCGGGGGTACCTGGTCGACGCCGGATACGAGGCCGTTGGCGATGGAGGGGACGGCGCCGAGCAGGATCACGGCGTACATCATCGAGTTGTTCAGGCCGAGCCACAGCACGGCCGGGGGGACCCAGGCGACGGACGGCAGTGACTGGAGGCCGGAGAGGATCGGTCCGATGGCGGCGCGGACGAACTTGACGCGGGCGACGAGGAGTCCGAGCGGGGTGCCGATGGCGAGGGCCATCAGGAAGCCGAGCAGGCCGCGCGAGACGCTGGTCCAGATGTAGTCGAGCAGCCTGCCCTGGAGCCAGGCGTTCTCGACCTCGGCCCACACCGCGGACGGCGACGGCAGTTTGTAGGCGGGGGCGGCCCCGGCCCACACCAGCACCTGCCAGACCACCAGCACCAGCGCCACGGCCGTGACGGGCGGCAGCACCTTGCGCACCAGGGTCTCGCGCAGCGGCGTACGGCCCGTCTGTACCGCGTCCAGCGCGTCGAGGCCGGCCTCCAGACCCGCCAGATCGTGCGGGTCGGCGTGCCCGCCGGCCGCCGGCGAGCGGTCCTTGCCCTGGTCGGTGCCGGTGTCAGTGCTGGCCATGGCGGCGGATCTCCCCACGGAGTTCTTCGGTGATCTCGACGGACAGTTCGGCCACGGTGGTGTCTTCGATGCGGCGTGGCTGGGGGATGTCGACCTGCCATTGGCGGTTGATGCGGCCGGGGCGGGAGGAGAGGAGGACGACGCGTTGGGCGAGGCGTACGGCTTCGCGGACGTTGTGGGTGACGAAGAGGACGGAGAGCTCGGTGTCGTGCCAGATGCGGGTGAGTTCGTCGTGGAGGACGTCGCGGGTGATGGCGTCGAGTGCGGCGAAGGGTTCGTCCATGAGGAGGAGCCGGCTGTCCTGGGCGAGTGCGCGGGCGAGTGCGACGCGTTGGCGCATGCCGCCGGAGAGTTCGTGGACGCGTTTGCCGTGGGCGTCCTGGAGGCGGACGAGTTCGAGGAGTTGGTCGGCGCGGTCGCGGCGTTCGGGTTTGGGGGTGCCGCGGAGTTTGAGGGCGAGTTCTATGTTTTTGCCGGCGGTGAGCCAGGGGAAGAGGGCGTGTTCCTGGAACATCAGGGCGGGTCGGCCGTCGGTGGTGATGTGGCCGGTGGTGGGGCGGTCGAGGCCGGCGACGAGGTTGAGCAGGGTGGATTTGCCGCATCCGGAGGCGCCCAGGAGGGTGACGAACTCGCCGGGGGCGACATCGAGGGTGATGTCGTCCAGCACGAGCTGCCGCCCACCGGGCGAGCCCGGTGCCGGGAAGGACTTCGAGACGTGCTCGACACGGGCGGCGTGCCGCACCTGCGTGGCGTCCTCGGCGGTCTTGGTGAGCGTGGTGGCCATGGTCGTCACCTCCTGGGGACTCATCGGGTCCGGTAACCGCTACTCGGCGCCGAGACCGGCGTCGTCGACCTCGTCCTTGCCGTCGGCCTTGAGGACCTTGTTCAGCGGCGCGAGGTCGTAGATGCCCTTCAGGTTCGGCTCCTCCAGCAGTCCGGCCTTCACCGCGTGCTCCGCCTCGGTGCCGAGGGTCGCGGCCAGCGGGTCGTCGAGGAAGGTGATGGACTTCCAGGCGGGGTCGATGACCTCGGCGGGCAGCGCCTTGCCGGACAGCTTCTCCAGGGCCGCGTTGGCGGACGCCTTGGCGTCGTCCGGGTTGGCGTTGATCCAGGCGTTGGTCTTCACGGATCCGCGCAGGACCGCTTCGACGACGTCTGGGTGTTCCTTGAGGAAGGTCTGCGACACGATGATGTTGGTGATCACGAACTTCTTGTCGGGCCACAGGTCGGCTTCGTCGAGGAGGACCTTGGCGCCGTCGGCGACGAGCTTGGAGGCGGTCGGTTCGGGTACCCATGCGCCGTCGATGGAGCCGGACTTGTAGGCGTCGGGTGTGATCTTGTTGTCGGTGCGGACGACGGACACGTCGCCCTGGCCGCTCTGGGCGTCGACCTTCCAGCCCTTTTCCTTGATCCAGTTGAGGAAGGCGACGTCCTGGGTGTTGCCGAGCTGCGGGGTGGCGATCTTCTTGCCCTTGATGTCGTCGAGCGACTTGATCCGGTCGGGGTCGACGACGAGCTTGACGCCGCCGGAGGCGGAGCCGCTGATGATGCGCAGGTTCTTGCCGGCGGCCTTGGTGTAGCCGTTGATGGCGGGGGAGGGGCCGATCCAGCCGATGTCGACGGAGCCCGAGTTGAGCGCCTCGATCTCGGAGGGACCGGCGTTGAAGGTCGACGCCTTGATCTTCGTCCCGCCGAGTTCCTTCTGGAGCAGGCCCTCCTGGACGCCGACCAGGGCGGTGGCGTGCGTCAGGTTGGGGAAGTAGCCGATGCGCACCTCGTCGGCGGAGAGCTTCTCGGCGTCCGCCGCGACCTCGGCCTGCCCACCGTCGTCGGTGGACTCGGAACCGTAGCCGCAGGCGGTGAGCAGGAGCGGGAGCGCGGCTATGGCGGCGAGGGCGCGCAGGGTGGTGTGCGGTCGTGCGGCAGACACGGAGGTGTCCTCTCGGGAAGGTGGACGATCTAGGAGTGTGGGAGCGGTTCGAGCGCCCGCCGGCCCGCACCGGCACGGCACTTCCCGGCCACCGGCGGCGGGCATGCCGCGGCGGGCCACGAGAAGGGGTGGCTGGATACGGTCGGACGGGGAGCGCCGGTTCCGCTCGAGGCGGCGAGCCGCGGGGCCCGCTGCGCCGGATCCGCAGAAGCAGGTGCTGTGGCGTCAGCGAGGCTGACAGATGGCGCTGGACGTGCGGCCGAGGTCGATGTGCCGACGCGAGGTCAGAAGAGGCAGCAACTGGTCTGTGCGGTCGTGCGTTTCCATGACCCCCCACAGATCCCTAGTTTTCCTACCTGGCTGATAGGGATCGTGGCAGAAGGTCGCCCGCTCCCCAAGGGGTTGTTCACATGATGGACGCAGCCGTCTTGCTTTTCGGGATCGAAGGGGAGAGCGCGGCGTGTCAGGGGTTCACCCAGGCGCCCGGCGCGTCGGCCAACGCGGACACCTCCGCGGGAAGTTGGGCCGACGCGACGTCGGCGAGCGAGACACCTTCGAGGATTTCGCGCACATTGGATCGCAGTGCGATCCACAGGGGGAGCAGCGACTCGGCGGGCCCGGTGTAGGACAGCTCCGGGGGGCGGACCCCGCGCACGGAGACCAGCGGACCGTCCACGACGCGGATGACGTCGGCGATGGTGATGGCCGCGGCGGGTCTGGCCAGCCGGTAGCCGCCGTTGCCGCCGCGCTGGCTGAGGACGAGACCGCCCCGGCGCATGTCGTTCAGGATGCTTTCCAGGAACTTGTGCGGAATGTCCTGGGCGTCGGCGATGGCCTCGGCCTTCAGTGGCGCGTCGTCCCGGGACGCGGCTAGCTGCAACGCGGCGCGTACCGCGTAGTCCGCCCTGGCTGAGATCCGCATACGTCCATTATCGCGTAGGGCTCCGCCCGCTTCCCCTCCGGGCGGGCGGCGCAGGTCATACGGGCAGCGCGAAGGCCGGGTGCGCGCCGTTGAGGAAGTAGTCGCCGACGTCGCGCAACCGGTCCGCCACCGGCTCGTACAGGGTCTGGGTGCGGGCATTGCGCCAGAACCGGTCGAAGCCCAGCCGCGCGGACGCGGAGCGGGCGCCGACGATCTCGAGGGCGCGGGCGGTGGACTCCTGCGCGGCCCTGGAGGCGGCGGCGTCGGCCATCGCCGCCAGTACGGAGATCTCCGCGTACTCCTCGTAGGAGAGTTCCTCGCCGCGGGCCAGCCCGGTGTGCACGGCGTGCAGCGCCTGGTCGGTGAGCGCGGACGCGGCGCGGGTGAGCACGGTGAGCTCACCGTAGGCGGTCAGCGCGTGCAGGTCCCGCGGGGTGCCCGCCGGTCCGGCCTCGTGCCAGGGCACCCGCGCCGACCTGCTGTACTCGCGGGCCTCGGCGAGCACCCCCTCCGCCATGCCGAGGCGCAGCTGCACGGAGACGAGGCGCCCGACCGGCGACGCCAGCGCGGCCGGCGGTGTCAGGACGTCCTCGTCCGCGGACAGGGAGCCGAGGACGTCGTCGTCGGCCACCGGTACGGCGTCGAACTCCGCGCTGCCGCCGGCCGCGAGCCGCTGGCCGAAGGTGTCGGCGTCGCCGTCCACCACCACGCCGAGGCCGGCCGGGTCGACGACGACGGCGACGGGCTCGCCGGTGTCGGACCGCACGGCCCGTACGGCGAGACGGTCGGCGACCAGGACCCCGGTGGGATAGCTCTGCCGGCCGTCGAGCACCTGGCCGTCGGCCGTCCTGGTCAGCCGCGGCGGCGCTTCCCGGCGGGCCAGGCCGCCGCCCCAGCACCACTGCTCGGTCGCGGACCGCAGGGCGATCCGGTCGGCGAGCGCGGGCCGTTCGGCGAGGAACCCGGCGCTCCACGACAGGAAGTAGTGACAGCCGAGCAGTTGGCCGATCGCGCCGTCGGCCGCGGCGATCTCCCGGATGACGGCGTAGGCGGTGGTCCAGTCCCCGCCGCCGCCCCCGAGCCCGGCCGGTACGAGGAGGGTCAGCAGTCCCGCCTCACGCAGCCGGGACACCTCGTCGAACGGGGCCTTGCCCGCCTGGTCCCGGACCGCGGCGTCGGTGGCCAGGTCGTCCGCCGCCTCGCGGGCCACGTGCAGCCAGTGCGCGTGAGAGGGCCCGGTCCGCTCGGTCTCGGGGGCGGAGGCGGGGCCGGACGGTGCGGGGGCAAGGCCCATGGGAGGGTCTCCTCAAGGTCGGCCGCAGGATGCGGCGTCGGTGCTCTCCCGCTCGTCGGGCACGTACTTGTAGCCCACGCGCCGTACGGTGACGATCCGGTGCCGGTGCGCCCCCAGCTTGCGGCGCAGCCGTGCCACGTGGACGTCCACGGTGCGGCCGTCGCCGATGTGGTCGTAGCCCCAGATGCCGGCCATCAGCCGCTCGCGCGAGTGCACCTGGTGGGGATGCCGCACGAGATGCGAGAGCAGCTCGAACTCCAGATAGGTCAGGTCGAGTTCGCGTCCGTCGACCTCGGCGAGGTGCCGCTCGGCATCGACACGGACGAGGTCGTCCGGCGCCCGCCGCGCGGAGGGCGCGTCCGTGCGGGCGACCGGCCGGATCTCGGGCCGGGGCACCCCCTCGGCGAACAACCGGGCGGGATCGGTGCCCTCGGGAACGAGCACGAGGTAGCCGACGAGTGGTGCGGAGTCCTGTCCCGCGTCGCCGCCCCACGTGGTGTCGTCCACGAGGCGCAGGTGGCGCATGTCGGGCAGGGGTGGGACCGGTGGGGTGGCCTGGGTCGGAAGTGCCGTGGTCATGGCGGTCGTCCTTCAGTAGTGCGGCGGGCCGGCCGGCGCACCGCGGGTGGGTTCACCCGGTGCGCCCGGCTCACCCGGGGAGGAAGCAGAAGGAGCGGAGCGGCACGCGCGAAGTGGTGGAACCGCGTGCCTACCCGCGACAGCAGGCGGCGCTGACGACGTGACCAAAGTCGACATGCCGACGACGAACGAGTCGTTGCTGCGTATGGGACATGTACTTCATCCTGCGCACCCGTCCGGGCACCGTCAACACTTTCCCAGTAAATCGATAGGAAATGTAGGGAAGGCAACAACGGGAGGGGTACGGCGGGGAGAGCGGTAGCACCTGACGCCGTGTCCGACGCCGGTCCGGCATCCGGTCGCCGGTTGACGAGAGAGGAGATGTACTGCTCAATTGGTTCGCATGAATGCCGAGCAGCGCCTGGTCACCCGGGACCACATCGACTTCGGTCGGGTGTGGTCCGCCGCGTGTTGCGCCTGACGCGGCAGCGGGCCGCACGGCCCGCCCTCCCTCCTTCTCGGTAGCCCCTCGGCGGGCCGTGCTCCCGCCGCCTCTCGCTCCCACGCTCCCGGCCTCGCCGTGCGTACGCGCCCGACTCACGCCGAGTCCGCGCCCCCGCCCGTGCCCGTGCCCGTGCCCGGACCGTCCCGCGACAACCGGCACGCGCCGTCGTCCCGCCGCGCCCGGGGCCCCCGCCCCGGCGTCATCACACCTGCCCACCACCTGGTTCCCGGCCCCCTGAGGCGCCGTCGCACCCGGCCCGCGCCGAGGGCGGCTCCGCCGTGCCCGCGACGGCGCGACGGCACGTGCCGCAGGACTTGAGGAAAGGTCATCTCCCATGCCAGTGGAGTTCCTTGGCATCGCCGCCACCCATGACGGCTCCGAAACCACCCCGCGCTCCGGCGCCGCCTTCGACAAGGAGTACACGCTCCGGCCGGCCCGCGCGCACGAGGACCACGGCTGGGACCGGGTGCTGTTCGCCTACGGTTCCGGGTCGCCGGACCCCGGGCCGGCCGCCGCCTTCATCGCGAGCAGGCTGGAGCGCCTCCAGATCCTGCTCGCCCACCGGCCCAACGTCTCGTACCCCACCTTCGCCGCCAAGACCTTCGCCACCCTCGACCGGATCAGCGAGGGCCGGCTCACCGTCCACTTCATCACCGGCGGCAACGACCACGAGCAGGGCCGCGAGGGCGACACCCTCACCAAGGACCAGCGCTACGAGCGCATCCGTGAGTACATCCGGATCGTCAAGAAGATCTGGACCACCCACGAGCCCTTCGACCACGGCGCGCCGCCGGCGATCTCGGCCACCGCCGCGCCCATTTGACCACCGGACCGCGCCAACCGGAGGCCCGCGCCCTGTACCTGGCCGCCGGTTACACCGCGCTGTCCGGCCGCATCGACCTCTACCTCGGGCCCAACCCCACCGCCGCCTACCACGCGGCGACCTCCGGGAAGTCCGAGGTGGTCGGCACCAGTTCCGGCGCCGGTGCCACGCTCCAGGGCCTCATCGCGGCCACCACCAAGAAGGACAGCGGACTGGTCGAGCCGCTCGCCGACGCGCTCGACGAGATCATCGAGAACGGCACGTACGCGAAGGTGCTGGAGCGCTGGGGCCTGTCCGACGAGGCGGTGACGGACTCGGAGATCAACCCGCCGGGCCTGCCCGAGACCGACAAGTAGCCGTCGGGGACACGGGTGCCGCGGCAAGGCGCGGCACCCGGCCCCGCACCCAGTCCCAGGAAATCCCAGCTCCCGAAGGGTCCACCATGGCCACCGTCCTGTCCGTCTCCGGAAGCCCCTCACCCACCTCCCGCACCGCTCGCCTGCTGCGCCACCTGGACCGGCGGCTCACCGCCCAGGGGCACGACGTGATTCCGCTGGACGTGCGCACCATCCCCGCGGAGGCCCTGCTCGGCGCCGACTTCCGGCACCCGGCCGTCGTCGAGGCCACCGCGCTGTTCGACCGCGCCGACGGAGTCGTCATCGGCACACCCGTCTACAAGGCCGCCTACTCCGGGCTGTTGAAGTCCCTGCTGGATCTGCTGCCGCAGTACGCGCTGGTCGGCAAGACGGTCCTGCCGCTGGCGACGGGCGGCACCACGGCGCACGTCCTCGCGATCGACTACGCGCTGCGCCCCGTGCTCAGCTCCATGGGCGCCGGCCACATCGTCCAGGGCTGGTTCACGCTCGACAAGGACATCGCGGCCGCGGACGACGACACCCTGACCGTCGCGCCGGGAGCCGCCGAGGCGCTGGCCCAGGTCGTCGACCAGTTCTCCCAGGCCCTGGGCAGCCGGGCCGCGCACCTGGCGGCCGCCGGATGAACGGCATCGCGACCGCGACCGACGACGAGCGAAAGGCATGAGCCCCCATGAGCCTCACCTTCCACTGGTTCCTGCCGACCAACGGCGACAGCCGGCACGTCGTGGGCGGCGGCCACGGCACCCCGGCCACCGCGACCGGCGGTGACCGGCCGCCCGGCGTCGGCTACCTCGCCCAGATCGCCCGCGCGGCCGAGGACCTGGGCTTCACCGGCGCGCTGACCCCCACCGGCGCCTGGTGCGAGGACGCCTGGCTCACCACGGCCATGGTCAGCCGGCACACCGAGCGGCTGAAGTTCCTGGTCGCCTTCAGGCCCGGCTTCGTCTCACCGACGCTCGCCGCGCAGATGGCCTCGACCTTCCAGCGGCAGAGCGGCGGGCGGCTGCTGCTCAACGTCGTCACGGGCGGGGAGAGCCAGGAGCAGCGCGCCTACGGCGACTTCCTCGACAAGGACGCCCGCTACGCCCGTACCGACGAATTCCTCCAGGTCGTCCGGGCACTGTGGCAGGGGCGGACGGTGGATCTGGCGGGCGAGCACGTCCGGGTCGAGGACGCGCGGCTGGCCCGGGTGCCCGATCCGGTGCCGGAGATCTACTTCGGCGGTTCCTCGCCCGCCGCGGGTGAGGTGGCCGCCCGCCACGCGGACGTGTACCTCACCTGGGGCGAGCCGCCCGCCGCCGTGGCCGAGAAGACCGCCTGGATCCGGACCCTGGCCGAGAAGGAGGGCCGGACCGTCCGCTTCGGGATCCGCCTCCACGTCATCACCCGCGACACCGCCGAACAGGCCTGGGCCGAGGCGCGGCGGCTCCTCGACGGCTTCGACCCCGAGACCGTCGCCGCCGTGCAGGCCGGGCTGGCCCGCAGCGAGTCCGAGGGGCAGAAGCGCATGCTCGCCCTGCACGGCGGCGGGCGCGACGGCCTGGAGATCCATCCCAACCTGTGGGCCGGTATCGGTCTGGTGCGCGGGGGAGCCGGTACGGCACTCGTCGGCAGCCACAGCGAGGTGGCCGACCGGATCGCCGAGTACCACCGGCTCGGCATCGACGAGTTCGTGCTGTCCGGCTACCCCCATCTGGAGGAGGCCTACTGGTTCGGCGAGAACGTCCTGCCGCTGCTGGCGGCACGGGGCCTGTGGAAGAACCCGGCCGAGCCCCCCGCCGCGACACCGCACGTCCCCTTCGCCGGCTCCCCGGTACCGCGGTGACTTTCGCGCCACGCCCTCTTGACGAGGAGCGAGGGCCGTCCGACACTCCGAAGGAGGAATCCCTAGTGAATCGATAGGAAATGATGGAGCGTCCGGAGTCGCCCGCCGACCGCGCCGAGCGCGCGGGCCGGCCGCCTCTGCTGCTGACCTCCCGCCGTCACATCGATCTCCTGAGGGTCTCCAGCGCGGCGAGCAGTACGCGCTGAACCCGCGGTGCCCAGCCGCACCGTGTCCCCGCCCTGCTCGGGTACGCGACCGTGTCCCCCGCCCTGCTCGGGTACGCGCCGACGCCGTCGCGCGCCCCCAATTCCCGTGCGCCGCCCGCCGCCGCGGTGCCGCGCGCCACCAGCCGGACCCGGACCCAGGGAGACTCATGTCCGCCGCACCCTCGACCAGCGTGCCGTCCCTCTCGTCCCCGCCGTCGTTCCGGGGCAGGATCGGCCACGACGCCGGCAGCGGCTACTACGCCGTTCCGCGCCGCTACCGCCTGCACCTCTCGCTGTCCTGCCCGCACTGTCTGCGGATCGCCGTCACCCACAGCCTGCTCGGCCTGGAGCAGATCCTCCCGGTGGTGCCGCTGCCCGCCGTGCCGGACCTGGCCGACGGAGGACACTCCGCCCTGCGCCCCCTGTACGAGGCCAGCGCGCACCGGCATCCCGGACCGGGCACCGCACCCGTCCTCAGCGACACCTGGACGGGACGCATCGTCAGCACGCACACCCCCGACATCCTGAGCGATCTGGCCCGTTTCGGCTGCGACGGCGCCGCCCGGCCCGCCCTCCACCGGACCGGCACGGACGCGGAGACGGAGGCCGTCGACCATCTCTGCGAGTACGGCATCAACGAAGCGGCGCAGCAGGCCGGGCGGGCCGGCGTCGACGAGCGGGAGCGCAGCGCCGCCCTCGCCCGCCTGCTGCGCGTACTCGGCTCACTGGAGTGGCGGCTCGCCGATGGGGACTTCGTCCTGGGCGACGAACCGACCGCCGCCGACGTGCAGTTGTGGGTGACGCTGGTGCAGCTCGACACCGTGCACCGGCTGCACCTGGACGCCGCCGCGGTCCACCGTGTCGCCGACCATCCCCACCTGTGGGCCTACGCGCGGCGCCTGACCGGGCATCCGGCCTTCGGCTCGCATCTCGACCTGGACGGCATCGCCCGCCGGCACCACGCCCGGTGCCGGGGACAGGAGGCCGCGGGGGCGGCGGTGCAGATCCTGGACTGGACGGCGCACGTCGGGGGCGGGTCCGACGCGTGGGGCGAGGGGGACGGCGCGCGGTGCGAGGACGCCCCCGTGCCGCGGGCGGCGCACGCCGCGCGGTCCGACCTCACAGGGCCCACGGCCCGGCGGGTCGCGCCGTGAACCCCGAGCCGGCCCCCGCACCCGTATCTCTGATCGACGCCCTGCATCCGGGGCGGCTCGACCTGGGCCTCGGCCGCTCGGGCGGCCGGGCGACGGGCGGGACGGCCGCGCCCCGGCCGACCGTGACACCCGTCGTCGACGGACGTACCCCGGGCGGCCTGCGGATCCTGCCCCGGTTCTCCTTCGAGCACCTGCTCGGCTCGCCCCGGTTCCGGCTCCAGCAGCACCTGCTGCACCTGCCCGGCGCGGCGGCCCAGGACTACGGCGAGCAGGTCGACGACGTCCTCGCGCTGCAGCGCGGCGACTACCGCCTGGCGGACGGCACCGAAGCGCACGCCGTCCCGGGCGAGGGCGCCGACGTCCAGGTGTGGATCCTCGGCAGCAGCGGCGGACGGAGCGCCGAGGTCGCGGGCCGCAACGGACTGCGCTTCGCGGCCGATCACCACGTCAGCCCGGCCACCGTGCTGGAGGCGGTCGAGGGCTACCGCGCCGCGTTCCTGCCGTCCGACCGGCTCGACAAGCCGCACGTCAGCGTCTCCGCCGACGTCGTCGTCGCCGAGGACGACGAGACCGCCCGCGAACCGGCCGCCGGCTACGGCCCCTGGGTGCGCAGCATCCGTACCGCCGTGGGCGCCGTCCCGTACCCGACGCCGGAACAGGCCCGCGCCCGCACCTGGACCGAGGCGGACCGGGCACTGGTCGCGGACCGGGCCGACACCCAGTTCGTCGGCACGCCGGGGCGCGTGGCCGACCAGCTCGAGCAACTCCAGGAGGCCACCGGCGCCGACGAGCTGATCGTCACCACCATCACCCACGGCCACGCCGACCGGGTGCGCTCCTACCGACTCCTCGCGAAGGAGTGGCAGCGCCGCCGAGCACCCGGTCCCGGACGACGCGGATGCCGGTCAGATGTCCCGGAAGATCTCGATCTGCGCCCCGATGGAGTTGAGGCGCTCGGCCAGGTCCTCGTAGCCGCGGTTGATGACGTACACGTTCCGCAGGACGGAAGTGCCCTCCGCGGCCATCATGGCGAGCAGGACGACGACCGCGGGGCGCAGGGCCGGCGGGCACATCATCTCGGCGGCGCGCCAGCGGGTCGGGCCCTCGACCAGGACGCGGTGCGGGTCCAGCAACTGGAGGCGGCCGCCGAGCCGGTTGAGGTCCGTGAGATAGATCGCGCGGTTGTCGTAGACCCAGTCGTGGATCAGGGTCTTGCCCTGCGCGGCGGCCGCGATGGCCGCGAAGAAGGGCACGTTGTCGATGTTCAGGCCGGGGAACGGCATCGGGTGGATCTTGTCGATCGGTGCCTCCAGCTTGGAGGGCTTGACGGTGAGGTCGACCAGACGCGTACGGCCGTTGTCGGCGACGTACTCCGGGGTGCGGTCGTGGTCGAGGCCCATCTCCACCAGGACCGCGAGCTCGATCTCCAGGAACTCGATCGGCACCCGGCGCACCGTCAGCTCCGACTCCGTGACGACCGCCGCGGCGACCAGGCTCATCGCCTCGACCGGGTCCTCGGAGGGGGAGTAGTCGACGTCGACGTCGATGTTCGGCATGCCGTGCACGGTCAGCGTGGTGCTGCCGATGCCCTCGACCCTGACGCCCAGTGCCTCCAGGAAGAAGCACAGGTCCTGGACCATGTAGTTGGAGGAGGCGTTGCGGATGACGGTGACGCCGTCGTGCCGGGCGGCGGCCAGCAGCGCGTTCTCGGTGACGGTGTCCCCGCGCTCCGTCAGCACGATGGGGCGGTCCGGGCGGACGGAGCGGTCCACCATCGCGTGGTACTGGCCCTCGGTCGCCGCGATGTCGAGACCGAACCGGCGCAGCGCGATCATGTGCGGCTCGATGGTCCGGGTGCCGAGGTCGCATCCTCCGGCGTACGGCAGTTTGAAGCGGTCCATCCGATGCAGCAGCGGGCCGAGGAACATGATGATCGAGCGGGTGCGGCGGGCCGCCTCGGCGTCGATGGAGTCGAGGTCGAGGTCGGCCGGCGGCACGATCTCCAGGTCGACGCCGTCGTTGATCCAGCGGGTGCGGACACCGATGGAGCCCAGCACCTCCAGCAGGCGGTACACCTCTTCGATACGGGCGACCCGACGCAGCACCGTGCGCCCCTTGTTGAGCAGTGAGGCGCACAGCAGTGCCACGCACGCGTTCTTGCTCGTCTTGACATCGATGGCGCCGGACAGGCGCCGGCCGCCGACCACACGAAGATGCATCGGACCGGCGTAGCCCAGGGAGACGATCTCGCTCTCCAGGGCCTCACCGATTCGGGCGATCATCTCAAGGCTGATGTTCTGGTTGCCGCGCTCGATGCGATTGACGGCGCTCTGGCTGGTACCGAGCGCCTCGGCAAGCTGCGACTGTGTCCAGCCCCGGTGCTGCCGGGCGTCACGGATGAGCTTGCCGATGCGTACGAGGTAGTCGTCTGCCATGGGGTTGAGGCTATCTCAGATATGAGATGGCGCCTCCTGGGGGGTCCCATCGGGTGAAAGACCGTCAGCGCCGCCGTGCGGAACGGGTTCGACGCCATCCGAAAGGTCCGGGCAAATCCATCGATGTCGTACGACGTCCGGTGCTGCTGTGGGTGTGGCGCGGCCCGTGGCTGCCGCCGGTGGTGATCGACCAGGAGCGCCGGTTGATGTTCAGGCGCACCCCGGGCAGGATCCGGAAACTCTTGCGGAACGTGAGGGGCATGCGGGTCTCCTTCCGTACGTCCTTGCGTGGCTCGCCGGCTCGCCGGCTCACCTTCGCTTACCCCGACATCGCGCACTGATGAGCGAAATCCCTCGGCTCGTCGAAAGCGGCGGCGGTCCGCCGCCGCGCGGGCGGGCGTACCAGGGCGCGCGGGCGCGCGGCGGGGCCCGCGCCGGGGCCGGGCATGACCATCCAGCCCTCATGTACTAGAGTTATCTCGACATCGAGATATCTGCCGAGGCGCACCGCAGTCGCCATCTCGGTAAGGGTCACCTAACTTAGCCTTACCTTAGCGGATCGGCCAAGACGATGTGGCGGCAGGATGCGGTGGAACGCGCACATGAATGAAGGAGACTGTCGTGTCGGCGAACAGCTTCGACGCCCGCAGCACGTTGCAGGTGGGCGACGAGTCGTACGAGATCTTCCGCCTGGACAAGGTGGAGGGCTCGGCCCGGCTCCCCTACAGCCTTAAGGTCCTGCTGGAGAACCTGCTCCGCACCGAGGACGGCGCGAACATCACCGCCGACCACATCCGCGCCCTCGGCAGCTGGGACTCGCAGGCCCAGCCCTCGCAGGAGATCCAGTTCACGCCGGCCCGCGTCATCATGCAGGACTTCACCGGTGTCCCCTGCGTCGTCGACCTCGCCACCATGCGCGAGGCCGTCAAGGAGCTCGGCGGCGACCCGGCGAAGATCAACCCGCTGGCCCCGGCCGAGCTGGTCATCGACCACTCCGTCATCGCCGACAAGTTCGGCAGCAACGACGCCTTCCAGCAGAACGTGGAGCTGGAGTACGGCCGCAACAAGGAGCGCTACCAGTTCCTGCGCTGGGGCCAGACCGCGTTCGACGAGTTCAAGGTCGTCCCGCCCGGCACCGGCATCGTCCACCAGGTCAACATCGAGCACCTGGCCCGCGTCGTCATGGTCCGCGACGGCAAGGCCTACCCCGACACCCTGGTCGGCACCGACTCGCACACCACGATGGTCAACGGCCTCGGCGTCCTCGGCTGGGGCGTCGGCGGTATCGAGGCCGAGGCCGCGATGCTCGGCCAGCCGGTCTCGATGCTCATCCCGCGCGTCGTCGGCTTCAAGCTCACCGGTGAGCTCCGGCCCGGCACCACCGCCACCGACCTCGTGCTGACCATCACCGAGATGCTGCGCAAGCACGGCGTGGTCGGCAAGTTCGTCGAGTTCTACGGCGAGGGCGTGGCCGCCACCAGCCTCGCCAACCGCGCCACCATCGGCAACATGTCGCCGGAGTTCGGCTCCACCGCCGCCATCTTCCCGATCGACGACGAGACCCTGAACTACCTGCGCCTGACCGGCCGCTCCCAGCAGCAGGTCGCGCTCGTCGAGTCCTACGCCAAGACCCAGGGCCTGTGGCTGGACCCGACCGCCGAGCCCGACTTCTCCGAGAAGCTGGAGCTCGACCTGTCGACGGTCGTCCCGTCGATCGCCGGCCCGAAGCGCCCGCAGGACCGCATCGTCCTCGCGAACGCCGCCGAGCAGTTCAAGCTGGACGTCCGCAACTACGTGGACACCGTCGACGAGGCGGGCGTCGAGTCCTTCCCGGCCTCCGACGCCCCGGCCGTCGCCCCGAACGGCGCGCCCAGCAACCCGGTGCAGGTCACCGCCCCCGACGGCACGACCTACGAGCTGGACCACGGTGCCGTGACGGTCGCCGCCATCACCTCCTGCACCAACACCTCCAACCCGTACGTCATGGTCGCCGCCGCCCTGGTCGCCAAGAAGGCGGTCGAGAAGGGCCTGACCCGCAAGCCGTGGGTCAAGACCACCCTCGCCCCGGGCTCCAAGGTCGTCACCGACTACTTCGACAAGGCGGGCCTGACCCCGTACCTCGACAAGGTCGGCTTCAACCTCGTCGGCTACGGCTGCACCACCTGCATCGGCAACTCCGGCCCGCTGCCGGACGAGGTCTCCAAGGCGGTCAACGACCACGATCTCGCCGTCACCTCGGTCCTCTCCGGCAACCGCAACTTCGAGGGCCGTATCAACCCCGACGTCAAGATGAACTACCTGGCGTCCCCGCCGCTGGTGGTCGCCTACGCGCTCGCGGGCTCCATGAAGGTGGACATCACCCGGGACGCCCTCGGCACCGACCAGGAGGGCAAGCCGGTCCACCTGGCCGACATCTGGCCGACCGAGGCCGAGGTCAACGACGTCGTCGCCAACGCCATCGGCGAGGACATGTTCTCCAAGTCCTACAGCGACGTCTTCGCCGGCGACGCCCAGTGGCAGGCGCTGCCGATCCCGACCGGCAACACCTTCGAGTGGGACGCCGAGTCGACCTACGTCCGCAAGCCCCCGTACTTCGAGGGCATGACGATGGAGACCACCCCGGTCTCCGACATCATCGGCGCCCGTGTGCTGGCCAAGCTGGGCGACTCGGTCACCACCGACCACATCTCCCCGGCCGGCGCCATCAAGGCCGACACCCCGGCCGGCCAGTACCTCACGGAGCACGGCGTGCAGCGCCGCGACTTCAACAGCTACGGCTCCCGCCGCGGCAACCACGAGGTCATGATCCGCGGCACGTTCGCCAACATCCGCCTGCGCAACCAGATCGCGCCGGGCACCGAGGGCGGCTACACCCGCGACTTCACCCAGGCCGACGGTCCGGTGTCGTTCATCTACGACGCCTCGCGCAACTACATCGAGCAGGGCGTCCCGCTGGCCATCCTGGCCGGCAAGGAGTACGGCTCCGGCTCGTCCCGCGACTGGGCCGCCAAGGGCACCGCGCTGCTCGGCGTCAAGGCCGTCATCGCCGAGTCCTACGAGCGCATCCACCGCTCGAACCTCATCGGCATGGGCGTCCTGCCGCTCCAGTTCCCGGAGGGCGCCTCGGCCGAGTCCCTCGGCCTGACCGGCGAGGAGACCTTCTCCTTCACCGGCGTCGAGGAGCTCAACAACGGCACCACGCCGCGCACGGTCAAGGTCACCACCGACACGGGCGTCGAGTTCGACGCGGTCGTCCGCATCGACACCCCCGGTGAGGCCGACTACTACCGCAACGGCGGCATCATGCAGTACGTGCTGCGCAGCCTGATCCGCAAGTAAGGCTCCCGCACAGCGGCTGGGCCGCACCCCGGTGACGGGGTGCGGCCCGGTTCTCTTGTCGTCCGGTGTCGGTCAGACGAGCAGTTCGACCTCGGACAGCGTCGCCTCGCCCTCCAGGACCAGGCGGTACTTCTCGTACGTGCCCGGTGACTTCACGGAGAAGGCGCGGGTCTGCCGGTCCCAGGTGAAGGACTCCCCGGAGCGCTTGTCCAGGGTCCGCCAGCTGGTCCCGTCGGAGGAGCCCTGAAGGGTCCAGCCGGTCGGGGCCTTCGCCCGGTCGGCCGACGACGTCAGCGTGTACTGCACGGCACGGCCCCGCCCGGACACGGGCAGGTCCACCGTCGTCACGCTCGCCTCCGTCGCGGAGGTGTTGTCGACCAGCGCGCCCTCACCCTTCAGCAGGTCCGTGCGCGGCGTCGGCACCTCGTCGTCCCGGGTGATCGAGACGGGCGCGGCGCCCTTGCCCGTGCCCCACTTCGACGGCTTCGAGCCCATGTCGAACTCCAGCACACCGCCCTTCGCGATCAGCGAGTGGGGGAGCGAGGTCGACGACCAGCCGCGGCCGTTGACCTTCAGGCCCTGGACGTAGACGTTCTTCGCGCTGTTCTTCGGGGCCCGGATCACCAGGTCCCGCCCGTTCTCCAGGTGGACGGTCGCCTTGGTGAACAACGGGGAGCCGATCGCGTACTCGCCGCTGCCCATCACCAACGGGTAGAAGCCGAGGGCCGAGAAGAGGTACCAGGCCGACTGCTCACCGTTGTCCTCGTCGCCGTGGTAACCCTGGCCGATCTCGCTGCCCGTGTACAGGCGCGACAGCACCTCACGGACGTTCTTCTGCGTCTTCCAGGGCTGTCCGGCCGCGTCGTACATGTAGATGGCGTGGTGGGCGACCTGGTTGGAGTGCCCGTACATGCCCATGCGGACGTCCCGCGCCTCGGTCATCTCGTGGATGACGCCGCCGTAGGAGCCGACGAACTCCGGCGACGCCGTCTCGGGCGTGCTGAAGTACTCGTCCAGCTTCTCGCCGAGCCCGGACCGGCCGCCGTACAGGTTGGCCAGACCGCGGCTGTCCTGCGGGGCGGTGAAGGCGTAGCCCCAGCCGTTGGTCTCGGTGTAGTCGTAGCCCCAGACGCGCGGGTCGTACGCCGACGACTCCACCCGCCAGTCGCCGTTGCCCTTGCGGCCCTGGAAGAAGCCGGCCTCGGAGTCGAAGAGGTTCACGTACTCCTGGGCGCGGTCGAGGAAGTACGCGGACTCCTCCTTGTAGCGCTTCTCACCGGTTTTCTTGTGGAGGGCCTGGCCCATCTGCGCGATGCCGTAGTCGTTGAGATAGCCCTCCAGCGCCCACGACAGGCCCTCGTGCGTGTCCGTGCTGGTGTAGCCCAGGAACGGGGACGTCGTCATGCCCTTGCGGCCCACACCCGACGACGGCGGTACGACCGTCGCGTTCTTCACCGCCGCGTCGTAGGCGGCCTCCGCGTCGAAGTCGACGCCCTTGACGTAGGCGTCCGCGAAGGCGACGTCCGACGACGTGCCGGTCATCAGGTCCGCGTACCCCGGCGAGGACCAGCGCGAGGTCCAGCCGCCGTCCTTGTACTGCTGCACGAACCCGTCGACCATCTCACCGGCCTGCGAGGGGGTCAGCAGCGAGTAGGCCGGCCAGGTCGTCCGGTAGGTGTCCCAGAAGCCGTTGTTGACGTACACCTTGCCGTCCACGATCTTGGCGCCGGTGTGCGTCGGAGTGTCGGGGCCGGTCATCGGCGAGAACGGGGAGGCGTACTTGTACGTCGAACCGACCTTCTCGAAGCCGGAGTTCGGGTACAGGTACAGCCGGTACAGGCTGGAGTACAGCGTCGTCAGCTGGTCCGGCGTCGCGCCCTCGACCTCGACCTTGCCGAGGATCCGGTCCCACTGGCGCTGGGCGCGGTCCTTGACCTGCTCGAAGGACGTGCCCTCCGGGACCTCCTGGCGCAGGTTGTCCTTGGCCTGGTCGAGGCTGATCAGCGAGGTCGCCAGCCGCAGCGTCACCGTGCGGTCGGCACCCGCGTCGAAGCGCAGATGGCCCTTGACGCCGCTGGAGGACCCGTCCGTGACCGGCTTGTCGAAGACGCCGTAGACGAACAGGCGGGTGGCGCCCGTGGACAGCCCGGACTTCACGTCGGAGTAGCCGGTGACGACACCGGCGTCCTTGTCGAGGGTCAGCCCCGCCTGGTCGGTCACGTTGTCGAACAGGACGCTCGCGTCGTCACCGGGGTAGGTGAAGCGGAGCACCGCCGCGTGGTCCGTCGGCGTCATCTCCGCCTTGACGCCGTTCTCGAACCGCACACCGTAGTAGTGCGGCCGGGCGACCTCGTTCTCGTGGCTGAACGCCAGCGCGCGCGCCGTACGCCCGTTCTCCGGGGTCCCGCTAGCGGCCGACGGCATCACCTGGAAGGTCTGCCGGTCGCCCATCCAGGGGCTCGGCTCGTGGCTGGCGCTGAACGCCTGGATCGTCGGCAGGTTGTCCGCGTTGTTCGCCCGCGCGTAGTCGTACAGCCAGCTCAGCGAGCCCGCGTTGGTGACCGGCGTCCAGAAGTTGAAGCCGTGCGGCACGGCGGTCGCCGGGAAGTTGTTGCCCCGGGAGAAGCCGCCGCTGGAGTTGGTGCCGCGGGTGGTGACCGCGTAGTCCGACAGGTGCGCCTTCGGCTTCTGGGGAGGCGCGGTCCGCAGGGACACGTCGTCGACCCAGCCGCGGAACTTCGCCGGGCCCTTGGGGGAGTCGTACGCCACCAGGATCCGGTCGACGGTCTTGCCCGCCGCCACCGAACCGATCCGGGAGGCGACGTTGTTCCACTGGTTGACGTACAGCACCTTCGCGGCGCCCTGGCCCCGGGGCGACAGCGCGAAGCCGTGCTGGTCGGTGGCGCGCAGGTCGCTCAGATGCGTGCCGTCGGTGAAGGCCAGGTCGACCGAGACGTTGGTGGCGTCGTAGTCGCGGTCGCCGTCCGCCATCGACGGGAAGATCCGGTACGACAGCTCGGTGTCGCGGCCGACGGCCACGTCGACGTCGAAGACCTTGTTGTACGAGTACGCCCCCGCCTCGGCGGTGTGGCGGCCCGCGTAGCGCAGCGCGCGCTTGCCGGTGAAGCCGGCGCCCGCCTTCGCGGTCGGCGACCCGCTCGGGCCGCGGTCGACCAGCGTGAGCATGTCCTGCGGCACCGGCCCCTCGCCGCCGCCGGTCGAGAACTGCACGTCGGCGATCTGCAGGATGCCGCCGCCCTTGTTCCGGGTCACGTCGAGCCGGAAGTGGCGGTACTCGGCGGCCGCGTCCGCCGGGATGTCGTACGTCTTGGTCTGGAAACGCTCCGCGAACGACTCGCCGGAGCGGGTGTCGAGCGTCTTCCAGTCCTGGCCGTCGGTGGAGCCCTTCAGGGTCCAGTCCACCGGGTCGCGTTCATCGTGGTCATTTGCTGAAGTAATCGCATATGTAACGACCTTGGATGGTTTGTCAAGGTTGAATTCCACCCAACCGGTGGGCGTGAAGGTCAGCCACTTGGTGGTGGGTTCGGTGTCGACGAGGTTCTCCTTCACCTCGCCCCCACCGGAGTTCTCCGCGTTCGCCCGGACATCGGTGACGTGGTCGGTCACATTGCCCGGTATGCCGCTGCTGTATCCGCCGTCCACGCCGGCGGCCCGCTTGCTGCCGTCCGGGGCGGTGTCCACGGTGTTCAGCCAGTCCGGGGCCGGTTCGCCGGCCTCGAACGAGGAGCTGAACTCCCGGTCGGCGGCGGGTGCCTGCGGCAGGGCCACCGCGACTCCCTGCGAGCCCCCCGCCAAGGCGAAAGCGGTCGTCACGACGACCGCCGTACCCCATCTGTGCCGCGTTCTGCGCTGCATCAGTTCGCACCCTCCCTGCGCTCTGGACAACGTTGTCAATCATGATGCGCAAGGACCAGTAGTGACTCAAGTGTTCGGAGCTGTCAAGGGTGTTGACTGAGGCGTTCGAGTGCAATGTCGTGGATTTTTCCGGCAGAGCGACCGCAGGCAGCTCATATTTCCGCGAGGTCTCAACTCGGAAAAGCCGACGACCAACCTTGCATTCGATCTTGCCCCGTTGGCGGGAAGTGGACTATACCTGTCGGCGATTCACAGGATCCGCACTTCCGCACAACTCAGCATGACCCCACCGCGGTGCCGGGGAGGATCCGGTTCACCGCCTGAGTCCTGGAGAAGGCGAGGACTTGAGCATGGGATCCACTTCCGCCGAGAATGCCGAGAACAACGGTTCCGAAAGCGTCGGCCGCCGCTCACTCATGAAGCGGTCCGCCGCGCTCGGTCTGGTCTCCGTACCCGCGATGAGCTTCCTGTCCGCCTGTGCCAGCGGTGGCGGCGGCGAGGACTCGGGCGAGGACACCAAGGGTGAGACGTCCAAGGACAACCCCTTCGGAGTGAAGAAGGGCAGCAAGCTCGACGTCGTCATCTTCAAGGGCGGCTACGGCGACGACTACGCCAAGGCGTGGGAGGCCGACTTCCAGAAGAAGCGGGGCGTCACCTCCACCCACACCGGCACCCAGGAGATCACCGGCAAGCTCCAGCCCCGCTTCAACGCGGGCAACCCGCCGGACATCGTCGACAACTCCGGCGCCCAGAAGATCAAGATCGACGTCCTCTACAAGAACGGCCAACTCCTCGACCTCGCCGAGGTCCTGGACGCGCCGAGCGTGGACGATCCGTCGAAGAAGGTCCGCGACACCGTCATCCCCGGCACCCTCGACCCGGGCCTCCAGGAGGGCAAGGTCGTCGCCCTCAACTACATCTACACGGTGTGGGGCCTGTGGTACTCCGGCAAGCTGTTCCAGGACAAGGGCTGGGAGGTGCCGCAGACCTGGGAGGACTTCCTCGCCATCTGCAAGGACGCCAAGTCCGAGGGCATCGGCGGTCTCGCCCACCAGGGCAAGTACCCGTACTACATCAACGTCGCCATCATGGACCTGATCGCCAAGAAGGGCGGTCTGGACGCCATGAAGGCGATCGACAACCTCGACCCGAAGGCGTTCGTCGGCTCCGACGCGGCGCTGGCGGCCGTCGAGGCGGTCTACGAGGTCGTGGAGAAGGGCTACTTGATGCCCGGCACCAACGGCCTGACCCACACCGAGTCGCAGACCCGCTGGAACCAGTCCAAGGCCGTCTTCATCACGAGCGGCTCCTGGCTGGAGAACGAGCAGCTGAAGCAGACGCCGGAGGACTTCGACATGAAGTTCATGCCGATGCCGCTGCTGGCGGACAGCGCGATGCCGTTCGAGGCGATCCGGGCCGGCTCCGGTGAGCCCTTCATCATCCCGTCCAAGGCGAAGAACCTGCCGGGCGCCAAGGAGTTCATGCGGCTGATGCTCTCCCGGGAGTGGTCGACGCTGTTCGCCAAGGAGGCCAACTCGCTGACGATCCTTCAGGACGGTGTCGACCCGAGCGTTCAGCTGCGGCCGGGCACGCAGTCGACCGTCGAGGCGTCCAAGGCGGCCGGCGACAACACCTTCCGGTTCCTGTACACCGAGTGGTACAGCGAGATGGACACCGCGATCCAGAACGCGTCCAACGAGCTGATGGCGCAGCGGATCCAGCCGAAGGAATGGCTCAAGCGGGCGCAGGCGGCCGTCGACAAGGCCGCCAAGGACCCGGCGGCCAAGAACAACCGCCGGGAGTAGTGCGGGGAGAGCGCCGCCAGGGGGTGCGGTGGAGCGTCGGGTGCCGGTCCGTGGTGGACCGGCCGCCCGGTTCCCCGCGCCCCCTCGGCGGCGCCGCAGTGGCCGTCGGGACAACAGGGCAGGATCGCCAATGCGCAAAGGGCAGCACCGGTTCGTCGCGGGTTTTCTGTTCATCCCCGTGGCGCTATATCTGATCTTCGTGATCTGGCCGTACATCCAGACCTTCGGCTATTCGCTGACCGACTGGAAGGGGCAGTCGCAGACCTTCAGCTTCGTCGGACTGGACAACTACACGGCGCTGGTCCAGGACGACATCTTCATGGGTGCCATCTGGCACAACATCCTGTTTCTGGTGTTCATCCCGGTGATCACCATTCTGCTCGCCCTGTTCTTCGCCTTCATGCTGAACGCGGGCGGTCGCGGACGGGCCGGCGGGGTCGCGGGGGTGGCCGGGTCCGGTTTCTACAAGGTCGTCTACTTCTTCCCGCAGGTGCTGTCGATGGCGATCCTCGCGGTGCTGTTCGGCGCCGTGTACCGCAGTGACAGCGGCGGCATGCTCAACGGCCTCCTGGTGAAGCTGGGCCTCGTCGACGCCGGCGACCCGATCGAGTGGCTGAACGAGCCGGACTTCGTGCTGTGGGCGCTGATCCTGGTCGTCGTGTGGCACGGCGTCGGCTTCTACCTCGTGCTGTTCTCCGCCGCGATGCAGTCCATCCCGAGGGACATCTACGAGGCCGCCCTGATCGACGGTGCCGGCCGCGCCCAGTCCTTCTTCCGCATCACCCTGCCGCTGCTGTGGGACTCCGTGCAGACGGCGTGGGTCTACCTCGGCATCGCGGCGATGGACATGTTCATCCTGGTGTCCACCATGACCTCGGGCGAGTACGGCGGCGGACCGGACCACGCCAGCGAGGTCATGTCCACCGTGATGATGCGCAACTTCCTCTACTACGGGAAGAGCGGCTACGCCTGCGCCATGGGCGTCGTCATGCTCCTCCTGACCCTGATCGTGTCCGTGGTCATGCTGCGCGCCACCCGCCGCGAGCGCGTCGAGTTCTGAGCGGGAGAGACGACGATGAGCGCACCCATCAAGGAGACCGCGGCCGTCCCCGCCCAGCGGTCCGTGCACAAGCCCTCGGCCCGGTCGGGGCAGCGGCCCGGCGAGGGCATCGCCCTGAACGCCTTCTCGCACGGCTTCCTCGCCCTGTGGGCCCTGATGATCGTCCTGCCACTGCTGTGGCTGGTGTTCAGCTCCTTCAAGACCGACACCCAGATCGCGGGCTCGGCCTTCGGCTGGCCGCAGAACTGGACCTTCGACGTGTTCACCCGGGCCTGGGACAAGGGCATCGGGGACTACTTCCTCAACACGGTCGTGGTGCTGGCCTTCTCGGTGCCGCTGACCATGCTCTTCGGCTCGATGGCCGCCTACGTGCTGGCCCGCTACGAGTTCTGGGGCAACCGCCTGCTCTACTACTTCTTCGTCGCGGGGGCCATGTTCCCCGTGTTCCTGGCCCTCGTCCCGCTGTTCTTCATGGTCAAGCGGCTGGACATGCTGAACACCTACCAGGGCCTGATCCTGGTGTACGTCGCCTACTCGATGCCGTTCACGGTGTTCTTCATGCACGCCTTCTTCCGGACCCTGCCCACGGCGGTGTTCGAGGCGGCGATCCTGGACGGCGCCTCGCACACCCGGACGTTCTTCCAGGTCATGCTGCCGATGGCCAAGCCCGGACTGATCAGCGTGGGGATCTTCAACACGCTCGGCCAGTGGAACCAGTTCATCCTGCCGACGGTCCTGATGCAGCCGCAGAGCGGTGACGATCCGGAACGGTACGTGCTCACCCAGGGCCTGATCCAGCTCCAGCAGCAACAGGGATACGCGTCCGATCTGCCGGTGCTGTTCGCGGGCGTGACCATCGCGATGATCCCGATGCTCGTCGTCTACCTGTCCTTCCAGCGTCAGGTGCAGGCAGGCCTGACCTCCGCCACCTTGAAGTAGCGTTCCGTAACCGGTTGCACGCGCACCGCTCCCGCTGCTGGGGAGCGGTGTGTTTGCTGTGTGCACGGACCCGGATACTGTTCAACCTCTTGACGGGAGGCAACCCGAACGGCTCAGCTTAGAGTTCACTAGTTGGACATAGACGGGGCCTCATCGAAGCGGTCCCGCGCGCGGGAGGTCGTCGTGGAGACTCCGGGGTCGCAGTCGTCGCTGCACCGAGCCAACCTGGAGCGGGTGGTACGAGCCGTGCGGCTGGCGGGATCCCTCACACAGGCCGAGATCGCGAGGACGACCGGACTGTCCGCGGCCACCGTCTCCAACATCGTCCGAGAGCTCAGGGAAAACGGAACGGTCGAGGTCACGCCCACCTCCGCCGGGGGCCGGCGGGCCCGCAGCGTCTCGCTCAGCGGTGACGCCGGGATCGTCATCGGAGTGGATTTCGGGCACAGCCATTTGCGCGTCGCGGTCGGGAACCTCGCTCATCAGGTGCTGGCCGAGGAGTCCGAGCCGCTGGATGTGGACGCCTCCGCCGCCCAGGGCTTCGACCGGGCGGAGGAGCTGGTCAACCGGCTGATCGAGGCGACCGGGGTGGACCGCGGCAAGATCGCCGGAGTGGGCCTCGGCGTGCCCGGCCCGATCGACGTGGAGTCCGGGACGCTGGGCTCGACCGCCATCCTGCCCGGCTGGACCGGCGCCCGGCCCGCCGAGGAGCTGCGCGGGCGGATCGGCGTGCCGGTGCACGTGGACAACGACGCCAACCTGGGCGCCCTGGGCGAGCTGGTCTGGGGCAGCGGCAAGGGCGTGCGTGACCTGGCATACATCAAGGTCTCCAGCGGTGTCGGCGCCGGTTTGGTGATCGACGGCAAGATCTACCGCGGACCCGGCGGCACGGCCGGTGAGATCGGTCACATCACCCTCGACGAATCGGGTCCCGTCTGCCGCTGCGGCAACCGGGGCTGCCTGGAGACCTTCACGGCCGCGCGGTACGTGCTCCCGCTCCTCCAGCCCAGCCACGGTACGGACTTGACGATGGAGGGCGTCGTACGGCTGGCACGGGACGGGGACCCGGGCTGCCGCCGGGTGATCGCCGATGTCGGCCGCCACGTCGGCAGCGGTGTCGCCAACCTCTGCAACCTGCTGAACCCGAGCCGCGTGGTGCTCGGCGGCGACCTCGCCGAGGCCGGTGAGCTGGTGCTGGGGCCCATAAGGGAGTCCGTCGGCCGCTACGCCATACCGAGCGCGGCCCGCCAGCTCTCGATCCTTCCGGGGGCACTGGGGGGCCGCGCGGAGGTGCTCGGAGCGCTGGCTCTCGCCCTCAGCGAGATGGGCGATTCGACCCTTTTGGACGGAACTGCGACCGGTGTGTTGCAGGCTGTGGCACCTGCCTTCACTTAGAGAACGGATGGCACCGTTGCCAACCCGTTAAGGATTTACTTCTTGACGTCGCACGTGCGGCCGAGTTGACTTCCAGCCACCTCGGCCGCAACGACGCGGCCTCGTCAGGGAGGTTATGAAGTGAACACGCGTATGCGTCGTGCCGCCATTGCTGTCGCCGCGGGTGCGATGGCAGTCTCTCTCGCCGCCTGTGGCAGTGCTGAGGAAGCGGGAGGCGACAAGGAATCCAAGGGCTCCGCCGCCGCCAAGGGCGACGCCATCAAGGTCGGCCTTCTCCTTCCGGAGAACAAGACCGCGCGCTACGAGAAGTTCGACCGGCCGCTGATCGAGAAGAAGATCAAGGAGCTGACGAACAACAAGGCGGAGATCCAGTACAACAACGCCCGCCAGGACGCCAACCTCCAGGCGCAGCAGGTCGACACGATGATCACCAACAAGGTGGACGTGCTGATCCTGGACGCCGTGGACGCCAAGGCGATCAAGAACTCGATCCAGAAGGCCGCGGACGCCGGCATCAAGGTCGTCGCCTACGACCGCCTCGCCGAGGGCCCGATCAGCGCCTACACCTCCTTCGACAACGAAGAGGTCGGCCGCACCCAGGGCGAGGCCCTGCTGGAGGCCCTGGGCGACAAGGCCAAGGGCAGCCAGATCGTCATGATGAACGGTTCGGTCACCGACCCGAACGCCGCCATGTTCAAGAAGGGCGCGCACTCCGTTCTCGACGGCAAGGTGAAGATCGGCCGCGAGTTCGACACCAAGGAGTGGTCGCCGGACAACGCCAACGCCAACATGGAGACGGCGATCTCGGCGCTCGGCAAGAGCAAGATCGCCGGTGTCTACTCGGCCAACGACGGCATGGCGGGTGGCATCATCACCGCCCTGAAGGCCGCGGGCATCGACGACATCCCGGTCACCGGCCAGGACGCCGAACTCGCCGCCGTCCAGCGCATCATCACGGACGCGCAGTACATGAGCGTCTACAAGTCCTACCCGCAGGAGGCCGAGGTCGCCGCCGAGATGGCGGTCGCCCTGGCCAAGGGTGAGGACCTCGGTGCCATCGCCAAGGACAAGGTCAACAGCGGCAGCGCGCAGGACATCCCGTCCGTGCTGGTCCCGGTGGTCTCCCTGACCAAGGAGAACATCAACGACACCGTGATCAAGGACGGCATCTACACCGTCGACGAGATCTGCGCCGGCAACTACAAGACCGCCTGCGACAAGCTCGGCATCAAGTAAGCGCGACAAGTCCCTCCCACCGTACGGCGATTCATTCGTGAAGCCCCGTACGGGACGGGCCCTCGGGCCCGTCGGGGACCCGCGCACCAGGCTCCATCCGGCGCCCCGCGCATCAGACAGCCCCGCAAGCTAGTCCCGGGGCGCCGGACGGAACATCCCCCCAGTCTTTCTGCACAACCTCCCGCCGGGTCAGGCGGCGAAGGAGATGGTTCACGTGTCCGCTACGCCCGTGCTGGCGTTGCGCGGGGTCTCCAAGCGGTTCGGTGCCGTCCAGGCGCTCACCGACGTAGAGCTTGAGGTCCACGCCGGTGAGGTGGTCGCCCTCGTCGGCGACAACGGCGCCGGAAAGTCCACGCTGGTCAAGACGATCGCCGGCGTGCACCCCATCGATGAAGGTGTCATCGAGTGGGACGGCAAGGCCGTAACGATCAACAGGCCGCACGACGCCCAGGCGCTGGGCATCGCGACGGTCTACCAGGACCTCGCGCTGTGCGACAACATCGATGTCGTCGGCAACCTGTTCCTCGGCCGCGAGCTGCGGAAGTGGGGCGTCCTCGACGAGGTCGAGATGGAGCGCCGGGCCCGCGAGCTGCTGACGACGCTGTCGATCCGCATCCCCAGCGTCCGTATCCCGATCGCCTCGCTCTCCGGCGGTCAGCGCCAGACCGTGGCCATCGCGCGCTCGATGCTCGGTGAGCCCAAGCTCGTCATCCTCGACGAGCCGACCGCCGCCCTCGGCGTCGAGCAGACCGCCCAGGTGCTCGACCTGGTGGAGCGTCTGCGGGAGCGCGGCCACGCCGTGATCCTGATCAGCCACAACATGGCCGATGTCAAGGCCGTCGCCGACAAGGTGGCGGTGCTGCGCCTGGGCCGCAACAACGGCGTCTTCGAGGTCAAGACGACCTCGCAGGAGGAGATCATCTCCGCCATCACCGGCGCCACCGACAACGCCGTGACCCGCCGTGCGGCGCGCACGACCGGGGAGGTTTCCAAGTGAGCATCGACAAGACCTCCACGTCGACCGACGAGCAGTCCGTCGAGAACCCCGAGGCGGCCGCCGCCGCCGTCACCGCGGTCGACCCGCGCCTGCTCGTCCGCGAGCAGGGCCTGGCCGGCTACTGGGGCGAGTTCAAGCGGAAGATGAAGGCGGGTGAGCTGGGCTCCATCCCGGTCGTCCTCGGCCTGATCATCATCTGCGTCGTCTTCCAGAGCCTCAACTCGGCGTTCCTGTCCGCGCAGAACATCAGTGACATCACCGTCACGATGGTCGGCACGGGCATGATCTCGGTCGGCATCGTCTTCGTGCTGCTGCTCGGCGAGATCGACCTGTCCGTCGGCTCGGTCAGCGGCGCGTCCAGCGCGATCGCCGCCGTGCTCGCGGTCAACCAGGGCTGGCCCGAGTGGGTCGCCGTGCTCTTCGCGATCGGCGCGGGCATCGTCATCGGCGTGATGCACGGCTTCTTCTTCGCGGTCCTCGGGGCTCCGGCGTTCGCGGTCACCCTGGCCGGTCTGCTGTTCTGGCTGGGCTTCATGCTCCAGACACTGGGCGAGAACGGCACGATCAACCTCGACAGCGACGGCTTCATCGGCAAGCTGACGACGTACTTCTTCACGGACGTCGCCGCCGCCTACGGCCTGGCGACCGTGGTCACCGCGGTCTTCTTCGTCACCTCGTTCCTCGGCAACCGGCGCCGTGAGGCGGCGGGCGTCCCGTCCCGGCCGCTGAGCGACACGCTGCTGCGCACCGGTCTGCTGGCGGTGGTCTCCTTCGCCGCGGCGTTCATGTACAACCAGTACAAGGGCCTGCCGCTGGCCACGGTGATCTTCCTGGTGTTCCTGGTCGGCACGGACTTCGTGCTGCGGCGCACGTCCTACGGCCGCAAGGTGTTCGCGCTCGGCGGCAGCGTCGAGGCCTCGCGCCGCGCCGGTATCAACGTCACCGCGGTCCGGATCTCGGTCTTCGCGATCTCCGGCGGCTTCGCGGCCATCGGCGGCCTCTTCCTGGCCTCCAAGATCGCCTCGGCCAACCAGAGCGCCGGTACCGGCGACCTGCTGATGAACGCGATCGCGGCGGCCGTGATCGGCGGCACGAGCCTCTTCGGCGGCCGCGGCCGCACCTGGAACGCGCTGCTCGGTGTCCTGGTGATCGTCTCGATCCAGTACGGCCTCCAGCTGGAGTCCATCGCCGAACCGGTGAAGTACATGATCACCGCCGGCGTCCTGCTGACCACCGTGGTCATCGACTCCATCACCCGCAAGACCCAGAAGACGGCCGGACGCGCCTAGGCGCCCCGCGAGACCTGTGCCCGGTACCAATGGCGGTACCGGGCACAGCCATGTCGTAGGAACGGCTCGCGCTGGGTAGAGCCGATCCCGTGACGTGTGACCCGCCGCCCGGGCGTCGGCCGCCCGAGCGGAACATTAGACTCGACAAGCCCGGCAACAGCTCGAACAGCTCTACAGCAAGGAGGCACGGGTGCCGCTGCTGACCCGCATCACGGGACCGCGCGATCTGGATCGGCTCAGCCTGGAGGAGCTGGACCAGCTGGCACAGGAGATCCGGACCTTCCTCGTCGACGCCGTCTCCAAGACCGGCGGCCACCTCGGCCCCAACCTCGGTGTGGTCGAGCTGACCATCGCCCTGCACCGCGTGTTCGACTCACCCAAGGACAAGGTGCTGTGGGACACCGGCCACCAGGCCTACGTCCACAAGCTGCTCACCGGCCGACAGGACTTCTCCAAGCTGAAGATGAAGGGCGGCCTGTCCGGCTACCCCTCGCAGGCCGAGTCCGAGCACGACGTCATCGAGAACAGCCACGCCTCCACGGTCCTCGGCTGGGCCGACGGCCTCGCCAAGGCCAGCCAGCTGCGCAAACGTGACGACCACGTGGTGGCGGTCATCGGCGACGGCGCCCTCACCGGCGGCATGGCCTGGGAGGCGCTCAACAACATCGCGGACGCCAAGGACCGCCCGCTCGTCATCGTGGTCAACGACAACGAGCGCTCCTACGCGCCCACCATCGGCGGCCTCGCCAACCACCTGGCCACCCTGCGCACCACCGACGGCTACGAGCGCTTCCTCGCCCGCACGAAGGAGGTGCTGGAGCGCACCCCCGTCGTCGGCAGGCCGCTCTACGACACCCTGCACGGCGCGAAGAAGGGCCTGAAGGACTTCATCGCACCCCAGGGCATGTTCGAGGACCTCGGTCTGAAGTACGTCGGCCCGATCGACGGCCACGACATCGAGGCGCTGGAGTCGGCGCTGGCGCGGGCGAAGCGGTTCGGCGGCCCGGTGATCGTCCACTGCCTCACCGAGAAGGGCCGCGGCTACCAGCCCGCCCTCCAGGACGAGGCGGACCGCTTCCACGCGGTGGGCAAGATCCACCCCGACACGGGTCTGCCCATCGCCTCCTCGGGCGCGGACTGGACCTCCGTCTTCGGCGACGAGATGGTCGAACTCGGCAAGGAGCGCGAGGACATCGTCGCCATCACGGCCGCGATGCTCCAGCCCGTCGGCCTGGACAAGTTCGCCAAGTACTTCCCCGACCGCGTCTACGACGTCGGGATCGCCGAGCAGCACGGGGCCGTCTCCGCGGCGGGCCTGGCCACCGGCGGGGTGCACCCCGTCTTCGCGGTGTACGCCACCTTCCTCAACCGCGCCTTCGACCAGGTGCTGATGGACGTGGCCCTGCACAAGTGCGGTGTGACCTTCGTGCTGGACCGGGCCGGCATCACCGGTACCGACGGCGCCTCCCACAACGGCATGTGGGACATGTCGATCCTCCAGGTCGTCCCCGGGCTGCGGCTGGCCGCGCCGCGCGACGCCGAGCAGGTCCGCGCCCAGCTGCGTGAGGCCGTCGCGGTCGACGACGCCCCGACGGTGGTCCGCTTCTCCAAGGGCGCCGTGGGCCCCGCCGTACCGGCCGTGCGCCGGATCGGCGGCATGGACGTCCTGCGGGAGCCCGGCACCACCACCCCGGACGTACTGCTGGTCTCGGTGGGCGCCCTCGCCCCGATGTGCCTGGAGATCGCCTCGCTCCTCGACAAGCAGGGCATCTCCACCACCGTCGTCGACCCGCGCTGGGTCAAGCCCGTCGACGAGGCCATGGCCCCGCTCGCCGAGCAGCACCGCGTGGTGGTCACCGTCGAGGACAACTCCCGTGTGGGCGGTGTCGGCTCCGCGGTGGCGCAGGCGCTGCGCGACGCCGGGGTCGACGTGCCGCTGCGCGACTTCGGCATCCCGCCGCGCTTCCTCGACCACGCCTCCCGCGCCGAGGTCATGGCGGAGATCGGGCTCACCGCCCCGGACATCGCCCGCCAGGTCACCGGTCTGGTCGCCAAGCTCGACGGACGCTACGAGCGGGCCACGGCCGAGGTCGAGGCCGCCCGCGACTAGGGCATGTGACGACAGGCCTCAGGGCCGCAGGCGTCCCGCCACCGCAGCACACCGGGTGCCCCCGGCCGACGACGGCCGGGGGCACCGTTGCGTCCGCGACGCGAACGCCCGGGCACGCAACCGCGGGCGTACGCGAATCCGGGCGGCCGCCCTGCGTCCGGATGGGCCGCAGACGCCACCGCGAAGGGTGGCGGAACAAGTCCTTCCGCGTGAATGCCTCCGCGTCGGGGCATACGGATGGAGCCCCCTCTCGATCATGTCGGGGACGACAAGCTGGGAGGTACGCCGTGAGCAGCACCCTATTCAGGACGAAGAATGTCGAGCAGTCCATCCTCGACACCGAGGAGCCCGAGCACGCGCTCAAGAAGTCCCTGTCCGCCCTGGACCTGACGGTCTTCGGCGTCGGTGTCATCATCGGCACCGGCATCTTCGTCCTCACCGGCACGGTCGCGAAGAACGACGCCGGACCCTCCGTGGCCCTGTCCTTCGTCGTCTCCGGCGTCGTCTGCGCCCTCGCCGCCCTGTGCTACGCGGAGTTCGCCTCCACCGTCCCGGTGGCCGGGTCCGCCTACACCTTCTCCTACGCCTCGCTCGGCGAGCTGCCCGCCTGGATCATCGGCTGGGACCTGGTCCTGGAGTTCGCGCTGGGCACGGCGGTGGTGGCCGTCGGCTGGTCGGGCTACATCGCCTCACTGCTGGAGAACGCGGGCTGGCAGGTACCCGAGGCGATCGGGACCAGGGGTGGCGCCGACGGCTTCGGCTTCGACATCTTCGCCGCGGCGCTGGTGCTGGTGCTCACCGCGATCCTGGTGGTCGGCATGAAGCTCTCCGCGCGGGTCACCTCGGTCGTCGTCGCCATCAAGGTGACCGTCGTGCTCGTCGTGATCATCGCGGGCATCTTCTTCATCAACTCCGACAACTACAGCCCGTTCATCCCCGAGTCGAAGCCGCAGGAGGCGGGGCGGAGCCTGGACTCCCCGCTCATCCAGCTGATGTTCGGCTGGGCGCCGGCCGACTTCGGCGTGATGGGCATCTTCACCGCCGCGTCGGTGGTCTTCTTCGCCTACATCGGCTTCGACGTGGTGGCCACCGCCGCCGAGGAGACCAAGAACCCCCAGCGCGACATGCCCCGCGGCATCCTCGGCTCGCTGATCATCTGCACCACCCTGTACGTGGCGGTCTCGATCGTCGTCACCGGAATGCAGCACTACAGCGAACTGTCCGTCGACGCCCCGCTCGCCGACGCGTTCAAGGCCGTCGGGCACCCCTGGTTCGCCGGCTTCATCAGCTTCGGCGCCGCCGTCGGCCTGACCACGGTCTGCATGATCCTGCTGCTCGGCCAGACCCGGGTGTTCTTCGCGATGAGCCGCGACGGACTGCTGCCCCGCTTCTTCTCCCGGGTCCACCCGCGGTTCCGGACCCCGCACCGGCCGACCATCCTGCTGGGCGTGATCATCGCGATCGTCGCGGGCTTCACCCCGCTGGAGGAACTCGCCGCGCTGGTCAACATCGGCACCCTGTTCGCGTTCGTCCTGGTCGCCATCAGCGTGATCATCCTGCGCCGCACCCGCCCGGACCTGCCCCGCGCCTTCCGCACTCCCTGGGTCCCGGTGCTGCCCATCGTGTCGGTGCTGGCCTCGCTGTGGCTGATGCTGAACCTGCCCGCCGAGACCTGGGTCCGGTTCGCCATCTGGATGGCGATCGGCGTCGTCGTGTACTTCCTCTACGGCCGCTCCCACAGCCGTCTGGGCCGCCACGAGGAGACCACGACCGACGAGGTGAAGGGACAGCCCCGGGGCCAGGGAGGCTGACGCCCCGCCGGCCACGCGGCATTTACCGCCGCGGGCCACGGCCGTGACGTCGCCCGAGCCCGGCCGCTGTGAGGAGCCCGCCCCCGTGGAGGCCCCGCGTGGCGGATCCGGGGGCGGATACGCCAGCCGTCGGTGACGGCGTGACAGCTCAGCAAGGCCAGGTGCCGGTACCCGGGCGGGTGCCGGCACCTCGCCGTCCCGGCGCGCAGCAGCGCCCCCGCAGGCCGGGACACCCCCTCGGGGCCCGGCCACCGACCCGGCGTCCCCCGGTCGTTCAGCGGTCGCTCAGCGGCGTACGGAGCGTGGTCCCAGCACGTCCGCGCCCAGGGCCGTGACCCTGCGGCGCAGTTCGCGGTCGGCCGTGGCCACCAGACAGGGGCGCTCGCCCGCCTCGGAGACCAGCTCGACGATGCGGTCGTCCCCGCTGCCGGGCGCCGCCTCGACCCGCACTCCGGGCACGGACTCCACACCTTTGGCGGCGCCCTCCACCACCAGGACGATCTCCGCGCCGTCCTCGTGGCCGGGCACCCCGTCGAGCGCCAGCCGGTCCCGGAGCCGTTCCACCGCTCCGCGCCGGTCGCGCCACCAGCCGTCGGGCACCGAGCCGATGACATTGGCGGCGTCGATGATCAGCAGTTCCGTCACGGGTCCGACGCTACGCCGGTGCGGACCGGCTCACGAGGCCGGCGTCCCACCGTTCGCCGGAGACCGCCTCGCCGAGGCCGGGATCTCCTCGTCGGCGCGGACGGCCCGCCACAGCGCCGACGCCTGCGGCTCCACGGCGACCACCCGGTTCGGGTCGACCCGGTCGTACTCCACCGGCAGCATGATCGTCTCCATCGCCGCGGGGTCGATGCCGTCCAGGCTGCGGCCGAAGTCGACGAGCGCGCTGAGCGAGGCGAGTTCGGAGTCGGTGGTCAGGGAACCGGTGAGGGAGTCGGCGATCCGGTACGTCCGGGTGGGGTGGCCCAGCAGGTCCTGGCGTCTGATCTCGGTGAGCAGCGCGGTCATGAACTGCTGCTGACGGCCGATCCGGCCCAGGTCGCTGCCGTCCCCGACGCCCTTGCGGGACCGGACGAAGGCCAGGGCCTCGGTGCCGTCCAGCCGGTGCGTGCCGGCCGCCAGATCGAGCCCGGCGGAGCGGTCGTGGAGGTCCTCGCGGACCGTGAGCGGCACACCGCCGATCGCGTCGACGATCTCCTTGAAACCGGCGAAGTCCACTTCGACGAGATGGTCCACGCGGACCCGGCTCATCTTCTCCACCGTCTTCGCCGTGCAGGCCGGACCCGCCTGCGCGTACACGGAGTTGAACATCACGCGATCCGCGGACGGCAACGCGGTGCCGTCCCGCCCCGTGCACGCCGGGCGGGTGACCAGCGTGTCGCGGGGGATGCTCACGGCGACCGCCTCGGTCCGCCCCGCGGCTATGTGCACCAGCAATGTGGTGTCGGCCCGTGCCCCGTCGGTCGAGCCTCCGGCGAGCGCCGCGTTGTCGCCCGCGCGCGAGTCCGACCCCAGCACGAGCAGGTTCACCGCGTCCCCGGCCGACGCCTGACGGGCCGGCCGGTTCTTCTCGTCGCCGAGCGCCCGGTCCAGATCGACCGCCCCGTCCTTGAGGTTGGAGTCGAGGCCGTGGTACAGCCACCAGGCCGTTCCGCCGCCGGTGAGGAGCACCACCAGGAGCCCGAGCAGGAGGCCGCGCCGCAGCCGCCGGCCGCGCTTCGGGCTGGGCGCGCGGCGGCGGCTGCGAGGCCGGTCGTCGGCCGTGGCGCGGTGGGTCTGGCTCATGTCTCTCCGGGCTGGATGTATGCGCGGGCGAACCTCCGACGGTGCGGAGGAAAACGGGATCACTGAGACACGCGAGATGAAGGGAAGGTTGTATGACCTGTCGAGTGATAAGAGGCACTGCATGATCAGTGTGTGAACTGTGAAGTTCTTGTTAGCATCCTCACTCTTGTTCGAATCAGGAACTTATAAGCGCCCTTCACGCGGCTCGGGCCGACGCAACGGGGTTGGGGATTGGTGTCGTGAGCAGAACCGCCACAGTGGATCTCGTCGTTGTTGGACTCGGCTACGTGGGTCTGCCACTGGCCCGTTCCGCCGCGGGGGCCGGACTGAAGGTCGTCGGACTGGACCGCAGCAGCCGGGTCGTCGAAGGGCTGAACGCCGGTCGTTCGCATGTCGACGACATCACCGACGCTGAAGTCGCCACGATGCTCGACCAGGGCTTCCGCGCGGTCGACCGGGCCGATGTCATCGCCGACGCCGCCGCGGTCGTCATCTGCGTCCCGACCCCCCTCACCGAGCACGGCGCCCCGGACCTCGGCGCGGTGGACGCCGCCGTCGACGACATCGCCGCCCATCTGACCCCGGGCACCCTCGTGGTGCTGGAGTCGACCACCTACCCGGGCACCACCGACGAGGTCGTGCGCCCGCGGCTGGAGGCCGGCGGCCTGCGTGTCGGCGAGGACTTCCACCTGGCCTTCTCCCCGGAGCGCATCGACCCGGGCAACCCCACCTACGGCCTGGAGAACACCCCCAAGGTCGTCGGCGGTGTCACCCCGGACTGCACCAAGGCCGCCCGCGCCCTCTACGAGCGCTTCGTGGCCCGCGTGGTGGAGGCCAAGGGCACCCGTGAGGCCGAGATGGCCAAGCTGCTGGAGAACACCTACCGGCACGTGAACATCGCCCTGGTCAACGAGATGGCGATGTTCTGCCGTGAGATCGGCGTCGACCTGTGGGACGCGATCCGCTGCGCCTCCACCAAGCCGTTCGGCTTCTCGCCCTTCTACCCGGGGCCCGGTGTCGGCGGCCACTGCATCCCGATCGACCCGAACTACCTGTCGTACAAGGTGCGCTCGCTGGGCATCCCGTTCCGGTTCGTGGAGCTGGCCCAGGAGATCAACCAGCGCATGCCCGTGCACGTGGTCAACCGCACCGCCGACCTGCTCAACGACCACGGCAAGGCCGTGCGCGGCTCCCGGATCCTGCTGCTGGGCGTGACCTACAAGCCCGACATCTCCGACCAGCGCGAGAGCCCCGCCCTCGCGGTCGCGGAGAGCCTGCGCGCACGGGGCGCCGAGCTCGTCTACTTCGACCCCCGGGTCGAGGACTGGTCGGTCGGCGGCGTGCCCGTCGAGCGGACCGACGACTACCTCGCCACGGCCGAGTCCGCCGACATCACGGTGCTGCTCCAGCCGCACCGGGAGATCGACCTGCCCCTGCTCGCCGACCGCGCCCAGGTGCTGTTCGACACCCGCGGCAAGTCCGCCGATCACCCCCGGGTGGTCAAGCTGTGACCACCGACGACACCTACGTACCGGGAGCCGTCGACGCCGGCGGCCGCCAGCGGCACCGCAGGCGAAGGCATCTGAAGGTCTCGTACTTCGTCTTTCTCGGCCTCGGCGCGCTGATCGTCACCAAGCTGGACGCGGGCTCGCTGCACCTGTACTCGATGGGTGCGATGGGCCTGCTGGCGCTGAAGATGATCGGTGCCCTCTTCTACCGTCCGGCCAAGGCCGGCCGGGAGGAACTGGAGTACATCGAGAACGCCTGGGTCACCGCGGTCATCCCGATCTACAACGAGGACCCGGTGATGTTCGAGCAGGGCATGCGCAGCCTTCTCGCGCAGAGCCGGCTGCCGAACGAGATCCACATCATCGACGACGCGAGCGCCGACGACTCCGGCATCCGGACGGCGAAGAAGATGCGCCGCGAGTTCGAGGCCAGGGGCGTCAAGTACACCGTCAGCGTCCAGCCCGAGAACAAGGGCAAGCGCGAGGCCCTGGCGCTCGGCTTCGAGGCGGCCCCGTACTCGGACATCTTCCTGTGCGTCGACTCCGACACCGTGCTGTCCCGGGACACCGTCCGCGAACTGCTGCTGCCGCTGGCCGACGAGCGCATCATGGCCTCCACCGGCATGGTGCTGGCGCTCAACCACGACAGCAACATCTTCACGCGCCTGCAGGACCTGCGGTACGGCAACTCCTTCCTCTTCGAGCGGGCCGCCTACTCCCGTCTGAAGTCGGTCCTGTGCTGCTGCGGCGCGCTGTCCGCCTACCGGGGCTCGCTGGTGCGCAAGTACCTGCCGGACTTCCTCAACCAGCAGTTCCTGGGCAAGCCGGCCGTCTTCGGCGACGACCGCCGCATGACCAACTACTGCCTCATCGAGGGCCAGGTCGTCTTCCAGGAGACCGCCGTCGGCTACACGGCCGTACCGGAGAAGGTGCCGCACTTCCTGCGTCAGCAGGTCCGCTGGAACAAGTCCTTCTTCCGGGAGTCCCTGTGGGCCTTCCGGAACCAGAAGAAGACCCGGCCCGCCTTCTGGCTGACCTGCATGGAACTCGCGCTGTGGCTGGTCTTCGGCTCGGCGATGTTCTACTCCATGGTCATCCTGCCGATCGTGCACCCGGCGCGGTTCGTCAACCACATCGGTGACTACCTGGTCTTCATGGTCCTCATGGGCTACCTGCGCAATGTGCGCTACCTCGACTTCCCCCGCCGCGGGATGGGCTTCATCAAGCGGTTCGGCATGTTCCTGCTCGCGCCGATCTACGGCGTGATCCAGCTGACCCTGCTGACCCCGCTGCGCTTCTACGCCCTGCTCACCCTGCACAAGGGCAGTTGGGGCACCCGCCAGGGCGGTGTCGAGGTGTCCGTGGCCGGTGACCACGAGGCCGATGTGACGGAGATCTTCGAGGAGGAGGACCCCTACTCCGACAAGAAGGTCACCGAGACGCTCCAGCTGATGCGTCTGGAAGGCGTGGCGCTGCGCACCAGGCCCCGCCAGGCGGCCACCATCACCCCGCCGCAGGCGCTGCCCGGCTACGACGAGCAGTACGCCGTGAACCCCCAGCAGCCGGTCTCCTGGGGCGTGCCCGCGCAGCCGGGCCCGCCGGACGGCCGGTGGAACCCGGGCGGCGCCCAGCAGCCCCAGCAGCCCCAGCCGCCGCACCAGCAGTGGCAGCAGGGCGGCCGGCACCCGCAGCAGCCCCAGCACCCGCAGGGCGGCCCCCAGGACCCGTCCTGGCAGCAGGGCAACGGGCCGCGCTGGTAGGGCGGCGACGAGCGGCACATGAAGGAGGGGGCGGACCGCACGGTCCGCCCCCTCCTTCGTCCTGTCCGCCTACGTGTAGTACTCCATGGCCTCCGCCACGGTCACCACGGGAATGTCCCGCTCGTCGATCGCCTTCATCAGCGTGGTGAGCCCCGCCGTGCCGATCTCCGTGCTGGTGGCCGGCGCTCCCGTCACGATCTTGTGCAGGCACAGGATCAGCCAGTCCCCGTTGTTGACGCACCGGTCCAGCTTGCCGCCCGCGGCGGTGAGCTTCGACAGCGCCGTACCGCCGATGCCCGTGCCGTCGGTGATACCGGTCAGCGACTTCAGGCGGTACGGGTTCGCCGGGGCGATGCTCTCGATCGTCTCGGAGATGATCGACCGGGCGGTGGTGAAGTGGCGGCTCGCTATGAGGTCCACCGGGACGCCGTCCGTGGTCTTCTGGAACGCGCCGTGCGGATAGGCGAAGTGCTCGCTGGTGAAGCCGTTGGACACCAGCCACTCCCGCAGCTTGCGGAAGTCGTCGTCGGCCTGCTCCGCGGTCAGCTTGGGGTAGCTCGCGGTGTGCACCGCGTTGGCGTACGAGTGCCCGGCCATCTCCCAGCCGGAGTAGTTCTGCATGGAGCGCATCTGATCGACGGTCAGGAAGCTGCCCGTGCCGATCGCGTCGGCGATGTTGTACACCGTGCCGGGGAAGCCGAAGGAGTCCATCACCGGACGGGCCAGGTCGTGGATCGACTTGTGGGAGTCGTCGAAAGTGATGGAGACGGCGCCCTTGGGGAAGACGCCGGAGGTGTCCGGGACCACCTCGACGGCCTGGAGCCGGTAGGTCACCGGCCCGCCCGCACTGTCGTACACGGCGAACGACATGTCGGTGAAGCCGGTCGTGGTGGACGGCTTGCCCGACGCCGAGATCGTGTAGCTGCCGGTCGCGCTGGTGACGTCGGCCCACTGGAGGTGGACCGTCACCCACTCCCCGGACTGGACGTAGTTGGCCGACGTCTTGGAGTGGGTGTGGAACGTCCAGGAGAAGAAGTTCTGGAGTCCGCCGCTGCCGACGTAGAAGACCATCTTCGCCAGGTCGGTCACGTCCTCGACACGGAAGAGGAGCCTGATCATCTTGCCGGTGAGGTTCATCGCGGTCATACCGGACTTACGGATGTACGACTGCTTGCCGGTGCCGTTGGTCGTCACCCGCACCGCCTGCGTGCCCCGGACGAACTGCGTCTTGTCGTTCGCCTCGGCGGATGCGGTGCCCGTACCCCCGGGGGTCCAGCCGTGGGAGGCCTGGAACTGCTGGGACCAGGTGGCCCGGCGGTTCTTCGGCCGGCGGCCCGACGGGGCGTAGGGCGGCGCCGTGGTCAGTCCGCCGATGGCCCCCTGGGCGACGGGAGCGCCGGCCGGCTGGGCGGCGACATTGCCCAGCCAGGCGCCCGCGCCCGCCATGGCGACGCCGCCCGCCCCACCCATGAACAGCGCCGAGCGCCGGCTCACCACCGGCTTGTCGTCCGCGGCGTGGCTGTGTGCGCCGGAGCGCCTCTTCCTCACTGTGACCCCCGAACCGTGTCGAAGTAGTTCATCCCGGTGTCGGCGAAGCCCTCGACCTGGGCTTGGACTTCCTTCTCCGACAGGGTTTCGTTCGCGTTGTAGTAAAGCCAGTCGACCTTCATGTCCCAGGCGCGCTCGCCCTCGAAGGGCAGGTCGATGAACCAGTGGTTGAAGTTCACCGACATGTCGGCGCGCGGGGCGTACTTCCCGTTGCTGAGGAAGAGCTTCTTGCCGTCGAGCCAGTAGGCGACGACGCCGTCCTTCACCCGGATCATGACCGTGTGCCAGCCGTCGAGGCTCTCGTTCGTGGTCTGGTAGACGCGGTCGTTCGTCTTGTGGTCGTACCAGGTGACCGTGTCGAGCTTGGGTCCGGGCCGGCCCCAGCCGCCGTTCGGCATGTACTC
Organism: Streptomyces cadmiisoli; assembly: GCF_003261055.1. Classification (NCBI taxonomy): domain Bacteria; kingdom Bacillati; phylum Actinomycetota; class Actinomycetes; order Kitasatosporales; family Streptomycetaceae; genus Streptomyces; species Streptomyces cadmiisoli. The sequence goes on along the minus strand of NZ_CP030073.1, from coordinate 2,586,554 downwards.
GTTGTCCAGCTCGCTGTACTTCGAGCCCTTGCCGCCGATGGTGTAGAAGGTCTGGTTGACGTGGTCGCCCTCGTCACCGGAGGTCGGGCCGTCGCTGAAGCGGATACGGGCCGCGTAGGTCCCCTCGCGGAACTTGCTCTGCGCGGTGCCGAGGCTCGCCTGCTTGGTGCCGGCCTCGGTGCCGTCCGTGCTGGCGCGCAGTTGCAGCACCTGACCGCCGCCCATCGCGTCCTTGTCGGCGGGGAACGTGACGCCGTCGGCCGACCAGGTGTCCTCGATACCGGGGCCGCCCTTGCTGGTGCGCACCAGCCAGCCGTGCTTGAACAGCGCGGGGTCCTTGGCGTCGAGGTAGTCGAAGTTGTCGAACAGGACGCCGGACGGCACCTCGATCTTCGGGGCCGCCGCCGCGGAGGCGTCCGGCGAGGGGGTGGCGCCGCCGCCGCCCGGCTCCTCGCCCCAGACCAGCGCTCCGCGCCGGTAGGCGGTCACCGCCTTCGACTCCTTGTAGCTGGACTTCTCCGCGTCGAAGGAGTGGTCGTTGGACTGCTTCAGCTTCTTGTGGTCGACCCGGAAGAGTTGCAGGTCGATGCCCTTGCTGTTCGCGCCAGCCTTCAGGCTGCCCGCGTCCGCGGTGAAGCCGATCTCCAGATAGTGGTCCGCCGTGTCGGTGGGCTTGTCGAGCGTGCCCACCGTGCCGGATATGTTCGAGCAGCCGACCGCGGCCTGGACGCAGTTGACGGCGTACGCGGTGTCGTCGTCGGCGGTGAAGTAGTACCGGAGCGTCATGTCGCTCAGGGACACCGGCTTCTTCGTGTCGTTGAAGAGTTCCAGGGAGGGCTTGGCCGCCTCCGCGGACGCCGGGGTGTCGGTCCGGTAACGGACGACGAAGTCCGGCGGTTCCGGGTTCGCGGCGCGCCACACCGGATACAGCGCCGTGGCGCCGGCGGCGATCGCGCACACCAGGAGCAGCAACTTGATCTTTGGCCAAACCCGGCGACGGGATGACGGGCGACGGGTGGACGCCACGGAAGCTCCTCCGCAGAACACTGGGCCTTGGTCGAGGACGTCAGGCAGTCGTAAACATATGGTCAGATATTGTGGGGATCCTATCGGAGCGCTGTAACGGGTGAGGCGGTACCGGTCCCATAACGGCTCGCGATGCGTGTGACCCCAGGAGTGAAGTCGGGGCCCGGCACCGACCGGACCTGGCCGCCCCGCTTAGAGTGAACCGGTGAACGGCGACTGGCTCATCCGCGGCCGTGACGGCCGACTCGGTGTCTACTGGCCCTCGAACGACGCCGTCCTGTGCCGCGCAGAGCGCGTACCCGGCGGAGCCTGGGACGACGCCCCCCGCAGGGTGGGCGGCGACCAGAAGCTGCATTCCGGGCTCGCGGTCGGCCAGGGCGCCGACGGATACGCACACCTCGTCTCCTGGCGTCCCACGGCCCAGGGCGAGTCCGGGCTGGTGCATTCCACCCACTTCCGCCCCCATCTCGCCCCGCTCGACTGGCTCCCGATCGGGCACCCCAACAAGAAGGGCGACCGGACCGGGCACCCCGCCGTCACCGTCGACGCCGAGGGACGCGCCTACGTCTTCGTACGCAACCGCGGCAAGGGCGTCCACACCGTCAACCAGAAGGAACGCGGTGGCTGGAACGGCTGGCACGACCTGAGGGGCTCCAAGGTGGACGAGGAACTCGTCGCCGTCACCGGGGAGTCGGGACGCGTCGAGGTGTACGCCACCAGCCCCGAGGGCGTCCTGCGCTGGTACCAGGAGGAGCCGGGAGCCCGTCCGGTCAAGGACGATCCGCTGCCGGTGCGGGCGGTGGCGGGCTCGCTGACCGCGCTGCCCACCTCGAAGGAGCACACGACGCTGTTCTTCAGCGATCCCGAGGGCACCCTCTTCGCCCGGCGGCCCGGCGGCGACCCCGTCGCCCTGCTCTCCGTGGCGGGCCCCGGGCCGGTGGCCGCCCTGCGCTGCATCCTTCAGGGCCACGACTGCACGGTCCTTGCCCAGCGTTCGGCCTCCGGCCGCGTCGCCTTCGCCGCCTATCCGACCGAGCGGGAGTCGGCGGGCCTGTGGTGGTCGGAATCCGGCCCCCCGCTGCCGGCGGGCAGCCGGGTGGGCCTGGCGGAGGACGCTGAGGGCCGTGTGGTGGCCGCCAGCGTCACACCGGACGGCGTGCTCCGCCTGGCCCGCCAGAAGGACGAGCCGGGCCTGGCCCTGTCGGCCTGGGCAGAGGTGTGAGCCCCTTCCGGGTCTTCAGGCGGCCCGCGAAAGCCGGTGTCCCGCGCGACCGACGTCACGCGGAACCCCCGGTGTCCCGCGCGACCGACGTCACGCGGAACACCGGGGGTTCCGCCGGGACTAGGCCGGGACGCTCGCCACGCCGGGCGTCAGGAAGCGCTCGCCGTTCACCCGCTCCGAGACACCCTCGCGGTCCAGGTACGGCGTGATGCCGCCCAGGTGGAAGGGCCAGCCGGCGCCGGTGATCAGGCACAGGTCGATGTCCTGGGCCTCGGCGACCACGCCCTCGTCGAGCATGAGCCCGATCTCCCGCGCCACCGCTTCCAGCACCCGCGCCCGGACCTGCTCCTCGGTCAGGACGGTGTCGCCCTGCTTGAGCAGCGCGGCGACCTCCGGGTCCAGTTCGGGCCTGCCGCTGTCGTAGAGGTAGAAGCCGCGCTTGCCCGCCTCCACGACCGCCTTCAGGTTCGGGGAGACCGTGAAGCGGTCGGGGAAGGCCCGGTGCAGCGTCTCGGAGACGTGCAGACCGATCGCCGGGCCGACCAGCTCCAGGAGCACCAGCGGGGACATCGGCAGGCCGAGCGGCTCGACGGCCTTCTCGGCGACGTCGACCGGGGTGCCCTCGTCGATGACGTTCTGGATCTCGCCCATGAAGCGGGTGAGGATGCGGTTCACGACGAACGCCGGGGCGTCCTTCACCAGGACCGCCGTCTTCTTCAGCTTCTTGGCCACACCGAACGCGGTGGCCAGCGAGGCGTCGTCGGTCAGCTCGCCGCGGACGATCTCCAGCAGCGGCAGGATCGCGACCGGGTTGAAGAAGTGGAAGCCGACGACCCGCTCCGGGTGCTTCAGCTTCGAGGCCATCTCCGAGACCGACAGCGAGGAGGTGTTGGTGGCGAGGATCGCGTGCGCCGGGGCGACCGCCTCGACCTCCGCGAACACCTGCTGCTTGACGCCCATCTCCTCGAACACGGCCTCGATGATGAAGTCCGCGTCGGCGAAGCCCTCGGCCTTGTCCAGGACACCGGTCACCAGCGCCTTGAGACGGTTGGCCTTGTCCTGGTTGACGCGGCCCTTGCCGAGCAGCTTGTCGATCTCGGCGTGGACGTAGCCCACACCCTTGTCGACGCGCTCCTGGTCGATGTCGGTCAGGACGACCGGCACCTCCAGCCGGCGCAGGAACAGCAGCGCGAGCTGGGAGGCCATCAGACCGGCACCGACGACGCCGACCTTGGTGACCGGACGCGCCAGGTTCTTGTCCGGGGCGCCCGCGGGGCGCTTGCCGCGCTTCTGCACCAGGTTGAAGGCGTAGATGCCGGACCGCAGTTCGCCACCCATGATCAGGTCGGCGAGCGCCTTGTCCTCGGCGTCGTAGCCCTGCTGGAGGTCGCCGTTCTTGGCGGCGGCGATGATGTCCAGCGCACGGTAGGCGGCCGGGGCGGCGCCGTGCACCTTGCCGTCGGCGATGAAGCGGCCCTTGGCGACGGCCTGGTCCCAGGCCTCGCCGCGGTCGATCACCGGACGCTCCACCTCGATGTCGCCCTTGAGGACGGAGGCCGTCCACAGCAGCGACTGCTCCAGGAAGTCCGCGCCCTCGAACAGGGCGTCGGCGATACCGAGGTCGAAGACCTGGCTGCCCTTGAGCTGCTTGTTCTGGTTGAGCGAGTTCTCGATGACGACCGAGACGGCCTTGTCGGCACCGATGAGGTTCGGCAGCAGCGTGCAGCCGCCCCAGCCCGGGACCAGACCCAGGAACACCTCGGGCAGCGAGAAGGCCGGCAGCGACTTGGAGACGGTCCGGTAGGTGCAGTGCAGACCGACCTCGACACCGCCGCCCATGGCGGCGCCGTTGTAGTACGCGAAGGTCGGCACCGCGAGGCCCGCGAGGCGCTTGAAGACCTCGTGGCCGCCCTTGCCGATGGCGAGCGCGTCCTCGTGCCGCTTCAGCAGCTCGACGCCCTTGAGATCGGCGCCGACGGCGAAGATGAACGGCTTGCCGGTGATGCCGACACCGACGATCTCGCCGTCCGCGGCCTCCTTCTCGACCTGGTCGACGGCGGCGTCGAGGTTCGCCAGCGACTGCGGCCCGAAGGTGGTCGGCTTGGTGTGGTCGTGGCCGTTGTCCAGGGTGATCAGGGCGAACCGCCCGGCCTGGAACGGCAGGTCGAAGTGGCGCACGTGCGCGCTCGTGACGACCTCGTCGGGGAACAGCTGGGCCGCCCCCTTCAACAGCTCTGCGGTGGTGCTCACTTGTCCCCCTCGAAGTGCGGGTTCTCCCAGATGACGGTCGCGCCCATGCCGAAGCCGACGCACATGGTGGTCAGGCCGTAGCGGACGTCCGGCTGCTCCTCGAACTGGCGGGCCAGCTGCGTCATCAGACGGACGCCGGAGGAGGCCAGCGGGTGGCCGAAGGCGATGGCGCCGCCGTACTGGTTGACGCGCTCGTCGTCGTCCGCGATGCCGTAGTGGTCCAGGAACGCCAGGACCTGGACGGCGAAGGCCTCGTTGACCTCGAACAGGCCGATGTCGCCGATGCCGAGGCCGGCCTTGGCGAGGGCCTTCTCCGTGGCCGGGATCGGGCCGTAGCCCATGACCTCCGGCTCGACGCCCGCGAAGGCGTAGGAGACCAGGCGCATCTTGACCGGCAGGCCGTGCTCGCGCGCGAAGTCCTCGGACGCGATGATCGAGGCGGTGGCGCCGTCGTTCAGACCGGCCGCGTTGCCGGCGGTGACCCGGCCGTGCACGCGGAACGGGGTCTTCAGACCGGCCAGGTTCTCCAGCGTGGTGCCCGGACGCATCGGCTCGTCGGCGGTGACCAGGCCCCAGCCGGTCTCACCGACCTGCGGGTCGGTACGGCGCACCGAGATCGGCACCAGGTCGGCCTGGATCTTGCCGTCGGCGTACGCCTTGGCGGCCTTCTCCTGCGAACGCACCGCGTACTCGTCGGCGCGCAGCTTGGTGATGTGCGGGTAGCGGTCGTGCAGGTTCTCCGCGGTCATCCCCATGAACAGGGCGGACTCGTCGACCAGCTTCTCGCTGACGAAGCGCGGGTTCGGGTCCACGCCCTCGCCCATCGGGTGGCGGCCCATGTGCTCGACACCGCCCGCGATGACGGCGTCGTAGGCGCCGAAGGCGATGGAGCCGGCGGTCGTGGTGACCGCCGTCAGCGCGCCCGCGCACATGCGGTCGATGGAGTAGCCGGGCACGGACTGCGGCAGGCCCGCGAGGATGCCCGCGGTACGGCCGAGCGTCAGACCCTGGTCGCCGATCTGCGTGGTCGCGGCGATGGCGACCTCGTCGATCTGCTTCGGGTCGAGGCCCGGGTTGCGGCGCAGCAGCTCCCGGATCGCCTTCACGACGAGGTCGTCGGCCCTGGTCTCGTGGTAGATGCCCTTCGGGCCCGCCTTGCCGAACGGGGTGCGGACGCCGTCGACGAAGACGACGTCCCTGACGGTACGAGGCACGATGGCTCTCCTCCAGGGTGCGGGATGGCACTGCTGCGATGCGCTTCGCTGAGCGGGCGCTCAGACCCATGCTACTTGTGGGTAACGTAGCTGCCCAGTCCCTCCGGGGGGAGCGGCGAACGTCACATCCCGAAAGAGGCGTCGTCCGCCCGGGTCCCGGACCGTGGGCGGCGGCAAACGCCGGCGCTCGTTGTCGTAGTCGCGGCGGTCGCGGCGGTCGCGGCGGTCGCGGCGGTCTCCGCGGTGTGCGCCGTGCCGCGGGTGCGGGCCGCCGGGCAGACGGCCGCCGTCGCCCTCGCCGGTCGCGCACCGCACCGCCGCCCCCGGGGCCCGCCCCGGATCGCCCAAGCGTCCGGGCGCAGGCCTCGAAGGATCCTGGCGTGAAGTCGACGTCGCCGTTCCGCTTCGGTGGCGCGTTCGGTGCGCTTCCTCCACCGCGCCTTCATGGCGCGGGGCGCCGGGCGACGACGATCTTTACGGCACCTTCGCGGCCAGGGCGGTCACCAGAACCGGGGTGACCAGCTCGACCTGCCACGGCCTGGCGCCGTATCCGGCCAGCGCCGCGGCGACGCCGTCCGCGTCCGAGCCGGCCGGCGGCTCCCAGCACACCCGGCGGACCGAGTCCGGCGCGATCAGATTCTCCTGCGGCAGGTTGAGCTGCTCGGCGAGCGCGGAGACGCCGGCCCGCGCCGCGGACAGCCGCGCCGCCGCTGCCGGATCCTTGTCCGCCCACGCCCTGGGCGGCGGCGGACCGGTCACCGGCTGCCCCGGCTGCGGGAGGTGCGACTCGGGCAGCGCCCTGGCCCGGTCCACCGCGGCCTGCCACTGCTCCAGCTGCCGCCGCCCCACCCGGTGCCCGAACCCGTTCAGCGCGGACAGGGCGTGCACCTGGGACGGCATGGACAGCGCGGCCTCCACGATGGCCGCGTCCGAGAGCACCTTGCCGGGCGAGACGTCCCGGCGCTGCGCGATCCGGTCCCGGGCCTGCCACAGTTCCCGCACCACGGCGAGCTGCCGCCGCCGGCGCACCTTGTGCATCCCGGACGTACGGCGCCAGGGGTCCTTGCGGGGCTCCGGCGGCGGTGCGGCCACGATCGCCGCGAACTCCTGCCGGGCCCACTCCAGCTTGCCCTGCCGGTCCAGCTCCTTCTCCAGGGCGTCCCGCAGGTCGACGAGCAGTTCGACGTCCAGGGCCGCGTAGCGCAGCCAGGGCTCGGGGAGGGGACGGGTGGACCAGTCGACCGCCGAGTGCCCCTTCTCCAGCACGAAGCCCAGCACGCCCTCGACCATGGCGCCCAGACCGACCCGCGGGAACCCGCAGAGCCGTCCGGCCAGCTCGGTGTCGAACAGCGCCGTGGGGAGCATGCCTATCTCCCGCAGGCACGGCAGGTCCTGGGTGGCGGCGTGCAGCACCCACTCGACGCCGGACAGCGCCTCGCCGAGCCCCGACAGATCGGGACAGGCCACCGGGTCGATCAGCGCGGTGCCCGCGCCCTCCCGGCGCAGCTGCACCAGGTAGGCCCGCTGGCCGTAGCGGTAGCCGGAGGCCCGCTCGGCGTCCACGGCGACCGGGCCGGAGCCGGCGGCGAAGGCGGCGATCACCTCGGCGAGGGCGGTCTCGTCGGCGATCACGGGCGGAATGCCCTCGCGCGGCTCCAGCAAAGGGATCGGCGTCGGGCTCGGTGACGGGTCGGGCGCCCCTGCTGCAGAAGTTCCGCCGTCGTCCGGAGGGGCGCCCCCGGGGGTTCGCAGTGAAGTGTCTGCTGCGGTGTCTTGGGCGTCGGTCACCTGTCAAGGGTATCCGTGTATGCACGGCGCCCGCCGACGGAACGTTCCGTCGGCGGGCGCCGGAGGGTCGTGAATCAGTCAGCCCGGTGGTGGACCGGACGTGCGACGGGAACACGACGGGAAGGGGACGGGGGCCGGAACCGGCGGGCGGTCGGGTTCACGTCCGTGAAGGGGCGGCGGGTCGCGGGGAGGGGGCTCGAAGGGGCGGAGATCAGTGGATGATGCCGGTGCGCAGTGCCACGGCCACCATGCCGGCGCGGTCACCCGTGCCGAGCTTGCGGGCGATGCGGGCGAGGTGGCTCTTGACGGTCAGGGCCGACAGGCCCATCGAGACGCCGATCGCCTTGTTCGACTGACCCTCGGCGACCAGCCGCAGCACCTCGACCTCGCGGCCGGACAGCTCGCGGTAGCCACCCGGGTGACTCGGGGCACCCGGGGGGCGGCGGTGCAGACGTGCGGCGGCAGCGCCGATGGGAGCGGCACCCGGCCGGGTGGGGAGCCCGACGTTGGTACGGGTGCCGGTCACGACGTAGCCCTTCACTCCGCCGGCGAGGGCGTTGCGGACCGCCCCGATGTCGTCGGCGGCGGACAGGGCCAGGCCGTTCGGCCAGCCCGCGGCGCGGGTCTCCGACAGGAGCGTGAGCCCGGAGCCGTCGGGCAGGTGGACGTCGGCGACGCAGATGTCACGAGGGTTGCCGACGCGGGGACGAGCCTCTGCGATGGACGAGGCCTCGATGACATCGCGTACACCGAGCGCCCACAGATGGCGGGTGACGGTGGATCGCACGCGGGGGTCGGCCACGACCACCATGGCGGTCGGCTTGTTCGGGCGGTAGGCGACCAGGCTTGTGGGCTGCTCGAGGAGAACGGACACCAGGCCTCCTGGGGTGCGGGACGGGGCCGGCTCGTGGGGGGTGAAGCCGGGACGAACCGTGCTTTCAAGGTCACAGTCGTCTTCGGCAACAAACCGGTCCGCCTTTAGAGAATGATCACGATCTAGTGAGTAACAATCCGGGCAATTCGGACACGCGATCGATCATTCGAAGATCGAACGGTTTCGATCCGCATCGCTGTGCGCTCGAAAGTGGCCGTGTCGACAAAGAGCCTCGATGGAAATCGGCCACGCGGGGGTTCGACGGAGAGGGAGGAACAGCCCGGACGGAGGTCCCTCCCTCGCCCCGACGCCCCCGCAAGATCGTTCTGCCGGAGTTCCGGAGTTCCGGAGTTCCGGAGTTCCGGAGTTCCGGAGTTCCGGAGTTCCGGAGTTCCGGGGTTCCTGCGGTCCCGGACCTTCGCGCCGTCGGCGGTCCTGAGTCCCGTGCCGTCACCTGTCCGGTGGGGCTCGGGATCCCTCCCGCGGTGTCCGGTGTCCGTCCCGCAGGGCTCAGCGCGACTGCGGGTCGCGCCGCTGGGGCAGCGTCACCACGGACGTGTCGCCCGCACCGGCCGGCGGCAGACCCGCCACCTGCGCGAGCAGATCGCACCAGGACGCCAGGTGCGCCGCCGTGTCCGGCACCCCGTCCCGGCCCTCGCGCGGGGTCCAGGAGGCGCGGATCTCGATCTGCGAGGCGGCCGGGCGCGCGGACAGCCCGCCGAAGTAGTGCGAGCTCGCGCGCGTGACGGTGCCGCTGGGCTCCCCGTACGTCAGACCGCGTGCCTGCAACGCTCCCGTCAGCCAGCTCCAGCACACCTCGGGCAGCAGCGGGTCGGCGGCCATCTCCGCCTCCAGCTCCGCGCGCACCAGCGTCACCAGCCGGAAGGTGCCCCGCCAGGCGTCGTGCCCGGCCGGGTCGTGCAGCAGTACCAGCCGGCCGTCGGCCAGGTCGTCGTCGCCCTCGACGACGGTGGCCTCCAGCGCGTACGCGTGAGGCGCCAGCCGCTTCGGCGCGCGGGTCGGCTCGATCTCGATCTGCGGGCGCGGCCGCGCGGACCGCAGCGTGTCGACAGCGGCCCGGAAGGCCGGCGGCACCGTCTCGCCCGTATGCAGGTCCTCCCCCTTCGGGTCTTCCATTCCGCCAGCGTCGTCCGACAGTCGTCCCTGAGCCGCAGCCATGCGGGGAAGATTAAGCGGAACGGGAGCCGAGCGCAGGCTAGACACCCCGCCTGTGCGCTCGCGCCTGCCCGCCGGAGCCGCTCCGATGCCCGCCGAGGCCGGTTCGGCCCGCCCTTCCGGACAGGACCGAGGGCCGCGAACGCCGCTGCCGGCCCCGCCCCGGCGCCGTGCGAAAATTGGCCCCGTGAGTGCCAACGGAAGCCCTGCGGGCCAGCAGCCGACAGCGACGTACGACTCCGCCTTCCTCCGGGCGTGCAGGCGTGAACCCGTGCCGCACACCCCCGTGTGGTTCATGCGGCAGGCCGGGCGCTCCCTGCCCGAGTACCGCAAGGTCCGTGAGGGCATCCCGATGCTGGAATCCTGCATGCGGCCCGAGCTGGTCACCGAGATCACGCTCCAGCCGGTGCGCCGGCACGGCGTGGACGCGGCGATCTTCTTCAGCGACATCGTCGTCCCGCTCAAGGCCATCGGCATCGATCTCGACATCAAGCCCGGCGTCGGCCCGGTGGTCGAGCGCCCGATCCGCACCCGCGAGGATCTCGCCGCACTGCGCGATCTGACCCCCGAGGACGTCTCCTACGTCACCGAGGCGATCGGCCTGCTCACCCGCGAGCTGGGCAGTACTCCGCTCATCGGTTTCGCGGGCGCCCCGTTCACCCTGGCGAGCTATCTCGTCGAGGGCGGCCCGTCCCGCACGTACGAGAACGCCAAGGCGATGATGTACGGCGACCCCGAGCTGTGGGCCGACCTGCTCGACCGCCTCGCGGACATCACGGCCGCGTTCCTGAAGGTGCAGATCGAGGCGGGCGCGAGCGCCGTCCAGCTCTTCGACTCCTGGGCCGGCGCCCTGGCCCCGGCCGACTACCGGCGCTCCGTGCTGCCCGCCTCGTCGAAGGTCTTCCGGGCGGTCGAGTCGTACGGTGTGCCGCGTATCCACTTCGGGGTCGGCACGGGCGAACTGCTCGGCCTGATGGGCGAGGCCGGCGCAGACGTCGTCGGTGTCGACTGGCGTGTGAGCCTCGACGAGGCCGCTCGCCGCGTCGGCCCCGGCAAGGCGCTCCAGGGCAATATCGACCCGACGGTCCTGTTCGCCTCGAAGGAGGCCGTCGAGACCAAGGCCCGTGAGGTCCTCGACTCGGCGGCGCACCTGGACGGCCATGTCTTCAACCTCGGTCACGGTGTGATGCCGTCCACCGACCCGGACGCGCTGACCCGCCTCGTGGACTACGTCCACACACGATCGGCCCGCTGACTCACCAGGTGTTCCGGGGCCGCGCCCGCCGTCCGAACAACAGGCCGCGCGGCTCCGGGGGCGGCGGTGTGCCCGGCCGCAGCGGCCAGGCGAGCAGCAGGCCGGCGATGAAGCCGACGATGTGTGCCGCGTACGCCACGGTGCCCGCGGCGGAGACGCCCTCCCCGGAGGAGTACACCGCCTGGAGCACGAACCAGAAGCCCAGCACCAGCCAGGCCGGAAGGCGCAGCGGCAGGAAGATCAGGAAGGGCACGAGCACCCAGACGCGCGCCTTCGGGTACAGCGCGAGGTAGGCGCCGAGCACGCCGGCGACGGCCCCGGAGGCGCCGATCAGCGGCTCGCCCGACTCGTTGTTGAGGAGCGCGAAGCCGTACGAGGCCGCGTAGCCGCAGACGCCGTAGAAGAGTGCGAACCGGACGTGGCCCATGCGGTCCTCGACGTTGTTGCCGAAGATCAGCAGGAAGAGCATGTTGCCCAGCAGGTGCAGCCAGCCGCCGTGCAGGAACATCGCGGTCAGGACGCTCAGTTCCGGCGACTTGTCGTAGCCCGGCGGGCCGACCAGGCAGCCCGGTCCCTGCGGACCCACCGCGATCTCGCCGTTGGGCACCAGACGGGGCATCTGATGGTGGATCAGCTCACGCGGCACCACCGCGTACTGGTCCAGGAAGGCCTGGAGATGGCACAGCTGAGCCAGGCCGCTGTCGCCCGCCACCGAACCCGCCATGCCGGGTATCGACAGGAACACGACGACGTTCGCGGCGATCAGCGCGTACGTCACCCAGGGCGTACGGCGCACGGGGTTCACGTCATGGACGGGGATGACCACAAGGAAAGACTGCCCCCGAAGCGCCCGCCGAATCGGTGAACGCCGCCGCCGGGGCCCGCGTATGTCTTCTCGACCGGCCGCGGCACGGTGAGGCGCGTCGCGGGACGAGGTGAGGAACAGGCGATGAACGACCGAGTCACTCCCGCGATGCAGGCCACGCCCGACGGTGAGGCGCAGTTGGCGCTGGTGGTCCACCTCCCCTGGGACGACGTCGCCCGGCTCGGCCAGGAGGCCGGACGGCTGGCGGCGCAGTTGCAGCGGCCGGTGACCCTGGACGAGGCGGTGAGCCACCGGCTGCGGTCGGTCTCCCCGGGCGCCCACGCGAAGCCGGCCGGCACTCAGCCGGCGGCCGTGCAGGCCTCCTCGTCGTCCGTGTCGTCGGTGTCGTCCCTGCCGGCGCGGCCGCCGGCGGAGCAGGCGCGTCAGGCGATCGACCGGATCAACGGCACGGCGTAGCCGCCGGGGCCGGGCAGGGCGGCGGGGTACGGCACCACCACGGGCGTACCCGGCCTGCGACACGGCCTTGGCGTGCGACTCCGCTACGGCGTCCGGTGCACGACCGACGCGGCCTTCCGCGCGGCGACCAGCACCGGGTCCCACACCGGTGAGAACGGCGGCGCGTACCCGAGGTCCAGGGCCGTCATCTGCTCCACCGTCATGCCCGCCGTGAGCGCCACCGCCGCGACGTCCACCCGCTTGCCCGCCCCCTCGCGGCCGACGATCTGCACCCCGAGGAGCCGCCCGGTGCTGCGCTCGGCGAGCATCTTCACGGTCATGGGGGAGGCGTTGGGGTAGTAGCCGGCGCGGCTGGTGGACTCGATGGTGACCGTCTCGAACTGGAGGCCCGCCCGGCGGGCGTCCTTCTCGCGCAGGCCCGTGCGGGCGATCTCCAGGTCGCACACCTTGCTCACCGCCGTGCCGACGACACCGGGGAAGGTGGCGTAACCGCCGCCGATGTTCGCGCCGATGATCTGGCCGTGCTTGTTGGCGTGGGTGCCGAGCGCGATGTGCCGCTCGCGGCCGGAGACGAGGTCGAGGACCTCCACGCAGTCTCCGCCGGCCCAGACGTTCTCGTGTCCGCGCACCCGCATCGACAGATCGGTGAGCAGCCCGCCGTGCCGCCCGAGCGGCAGCCCCGCCGCCCTCGCCAGCCCGGTCTCCGGACGCACCCCGATGCCGAGCACCACGACGTCCGCCGGGTACTCGGCGGACGCGGTGCCCACCGCCCGCACCCGGCCGTCCACCCCGGTGCTGAGCCCGGTGACCTCGGCGTCGTTGACCATGGTGATGCCCATGCCCTCCATGGCCCGGTGGACCAGTCGGCCCATGTCCGGGTCGAGGGTGGACATCGGTTCCTCGCCGCGGTTGACGACCGTCACCCGGAAGCCGCGGTTGATCAGCGCCTCGGCCATCTCCACGCCGATGTAGCCCGCACCGACGACCACCGCGCGCCGGCCCTGTGTGCGGGTGAGGGTGTCCAGCAGCTCCTGGCCGTCGTCCAGGGTCTGCACGCCGTGCACGCCGGGCGCGTCGATGCCGGGCAGCGCGGGGCGGATCGGCCGGGCACCGGTGGCGATCACGAGGTGGTCGTACGCCGTCCAGGACTCGGCGCCGCGATCCACCTCACGCACGCGTACGCCCCGGCCCGCCACGTCGATCTCCACGACCTCCGAACGAAGCCGCAGGTCGATGTCGCGCGAGCGGTGTTCCTCGGGAGTGCGCGCGATCAGCTCGTCCCGGTCGGAGACGTCGCCGCCCACCCAGTAGGGGATGCCGCAGGCCGAGTAGGAGGTGAAGTGGCCGCGTTCGAAGACCACGATCTCCAGCTCGTCGGGGCCTCTCAGCCGGCGGGCGCGGGACGCCGCGGACATTCCCGCGGCGTCACCGCCGATCACGACCAGTCGTTCCGCCCCGGCGCCACGGTTCGTACGGCTCATGCTCATGCCGAACACGCTACGGCGAGGCGGGAACTCAGTCCTGCCCGCCCCGCTCCGGGGAGCCGGCCGCCTCCGGCGCGGGCCGGGCGGCCGGCAGCGGACCCGGCGCGGGCGCGGGCGCGGCCGTCACACCGGCCGGCCGGGACAGCCGGGGCCGTACGAGTCGCAGCCAGAGCAGGACGAGCAGTGCCGCGAGCGCGGCGAACGGCAGCACCGCGGCGACGGCCACGACGATCCAGCGCAGCGTCGCCACGAACGCGTCCCAGCCGCCGGTCAGCGCGTCCATGACGCCCGGGTCGTCGTCACTCCCGGCCGTGTTCTTCGCCGGAGGCTCGGACAGGGACAGCGTGATCGTCGCCAGGCTGGTGCGGTCCTTGAGGGACGCCTGCTGGGCGAGCAGCGCCTCCAGGTCGGCCTGGCGGCGGCTCAGCTCGCCCTCCAGCTGGACCACGTCGCTCAGCTTCGTGGCCCGGTCCATCAGCTCGCGGATCCGGGCGACACTGGCGCGCTGTGTGCTGATGCGGCTCTCCACGTCGACGACCTGGTCGGTGACGTCCCGGGCCTTCGCGGTGCGGTCGAGGAGCCGGCCCGCGCCCTCCAGTTCGGCGAGGACGTCCTTGTACTTGTCGGCGGGCACGCGCAGCACCACACGGGTGTGCTCGTTGTCCTCCTCGCCCCGTGTGGTGGCCTCACTGCCCACGTAGCCGCCGGCGTTCTCGGTGGTGGCGCGGGCCTCGTCCAGGGCCTTCGGCACATCCTTGACCTGCACGGACAGGGACACCGTGTGGATGATGTGGCTGGTGCCGAGCCGAGGCGGCGCGGTGGCCCGGGCGGCGTCCGCGCGGCCGCCGCCGGGCGCGCCCTCCTGCACGCCCTTGGCGTCGCGGTGGGCCGCCGCCTCGTCGGCGGCCTTGCTGGTGCTGCCTCCGTCGTCGGAGGCGGCGGAGCAGCCCGTGACGGCGAGGGCGGCGCCGAGCAGGATCCCGGCCAGTGCCTGGGCCGGACGTCGTGCGGAACGTGGTGCGCGCATATGGGTGCATCCCCCCGGGGGTGGTGGCGACTGACAGTTCTTCGACGCGGGTGGGGGGCAAGACGTTGGACCGGGTGGATCCCGATGCGGTCACGGTCGGGACTCGGCGGGGCCACGGGGGCGCGGTGGGCCGGTCCGCGCGGTCTGAGAAGGTGGAGCCATGAGCGCAGCACCCAGGGACTTCGGGCAGGTCGTCGTCATCGGAGCCGGAATCGCCGGGCTGGCCGCGGCGCACCGTCTGCTGGCCCGCGGGGCGCGGGTGACCGTGCTGGAGGCGTCGGAGCGGGTCGGCGGCAAGCTGCTGCCCGGCGACATCGCGGGCGTCCGGGTCGACCTGGGCGCCGAGTCGATGCTGGCGCGCCGTCCGGAGGCGGTGGACCTGGCCCGCGAGGTCGGGCTGGCCGACCGGCTGGAGCCGCCGGCCACCTCGACCGCTTCGATCTGGACCCGCGGCGCCCTGCGTCCCATGCCCAAGGGCCACGTCATGGGTGTGCCGGGCACCGCGTCCGCCCTGGCCGGGGTGCTGTCCGAGGAGGGGCTGCGCCGTATCGAGCGCGACGCCGAGCTGCCCCGCACCGAGGTCGGCGACGACGTGGCCGTGGGGGAGTTCGTGGCCCGGCGGCTCGGCCGAGAGGTCGTCGACCGGCTGGTGGAGCCGCTGCTCGGCGGGGTGTACGCAGGCGACGCGTACCGCATCTCGATGCGTTCCGCCGTCCCCCAGCTGTTCCGGGCTGCCCGCACCCACGACTCGCTCACCGAGGGCGTGCGCGAGATCCAGGCCGAGGCGGCCGCGGCCGCGCAGACCGGGCCGGTGTTCATGGGCCTTCGGGGCGGTGTCGGCGGTCTGCCCGTCGCCGTCGCGGCATCGGTGCGGGCCCGCGGCGGCGAGATCGTCACCGGGGCGCCGGTCACCGAGCTGCGCCGCGAGCCGGGCGGCGGGTGGCGGGTCACCGCCGCCGACCGGGTCCGGCACGCCGACGCCGTGATCGTGGCCGTGCCCGCGCCCGCCGCGGCCCGGCTGCTGCGTGCCGAGGCCCCCGCGGCCGCCGCGGAGCTCGCCGCCGTGGAGTACGCGTCGATGGCGCTGATCACCCTCGCCCTGCGCCGGACCGAGGCGCGGCTTCCCGAGGGCAGCGGGTTCCTGGTGCCGCCGGTCGACGGCCGCACCGTCAAGGCGTCCACCTTCGCCTCGCAGAAATGGGGCTGGATCGCCGAGGAGGACCCGGACCTGGTGGTGCTGCGCACCTCCGTGGGGCGGCACGGCGAGACGGAGATCCTCCGGCGCGACGACGCCGGGCTGGTGGAGGTCTCGCGCGCCGATCTGCGCGAGGCGACCGGGCTGGACGCGGCCCCCGTCGAGACCCGCGTCACCCGGTGGACCGACGGCCTGCCCCAGTACCCCGTCGGGCATCACGCGCGCGTGGCCCGCATCCGCGAGCACGTCGGCAAGCTCCCGGGTCTTGCGGTGTGCGGCGCGGTGTACGACGGCGTCGGCATCCCGGCGTGCGTCGCCAGTGCGTACGCCGCCGTCGACCAGGTCGGCGGCGACCTCGATGCCGTGCGGGAGCTCACCGCCAACCCGGTGCAGAGTCTGCACGGCGGAGCGGGAGAATAAGGGCATGAGTGACGACGCCCCCACCACCGGCCCTGCTCGGATCCCGAACAAGGGCAAGCTGGCCAAGGACCTCAACGAGGTCATCCGCTACACCCTGTGGTCCGTGTTCCGGCTCAAGGACGCGCTGCCCGAGGACCGCGCGGGCTACGCCGAGGAGGTCCAGGAGCTGTTCGACCAGCTCGCCGCCAAGGACGTCACCGTCCGCGGCACCTACGACGTCTCCGGGCTGCGGGCGGACGCCGACCTGATGATCTGGTGGCACGCCGAGACCAGCGACCAGCTGCAGGAGGCGTACAACCTCTTCCGCCGCACCCGGCTGGGTCGCGCCCTGGAGCCGGTGTGGTCGAACATGGCGCTGCACCGCCCCGCCGAGTTCAACCGCTCGCACATCCCGGCGTTCCTCGCCGACGAGACGCCGCGCGACTACGTCAGCGTCTACCCCTTCGTGCGCTCCTACGACTGGTACCTGCTGTCCGACGAGGACCGCCGCCGCATGCTCGCCGACCACGGCAAGATGGCCCGCGGCTACCCGGACGTGCGCGCCAACACGGTCGCGTCCTTCTCCCTCGGCGACTACGAGTGGATCCTCGCCTTCGAGGCCGACGAGCTGTACCGCATCGTCGACCTCATGCGTCATCTGCGCGGCTCGGAGGCCCGGATGCACGTCCGCGAGGAGGTCCCGTTCTACACCGGCCGCCGCAAGGACGTCGCCGAACTGGTGGCGGGCCTGGCCTGACGGGGCCGGCCCACCGGGACGAGGCGGGGGACCGCCCCGCTCCACGCGAACGCGGCAGGGTCCGGCCCGGTCCACCGGGCCGGACCCTGGCGCGCACCGTCAGCGCACTCCCGGTACCGCTTGCGCCCCGGGGGTCCCGCCGCCCGCCCGGCCGGCGGGCTCCGGCCGCGCCGGCTCCGGCTCGGCGTGCGGCGCGCAGGTCGCGCGGCGGCCGGACAGACTGCCCTCCAGCAGGTACGCCTCCATGTGCCGGTTGACGCAGGTGTTGTGGCCGCCGGCGATGCCGTGCGTCCCCGCGTCGCGCTCGGTCACCAGGACCGACCCGGACAGCCGGCGGTGGAGTTCGAGGGCGCCGTCGTAGGGGGCCGCCGCGTCCCGTTCGGCGGCGAGGATCAGCGTCGGCGGCAGCTCCCCGGGTCCGGTCCGCACGTCCAGGGGCCGTTGGCGCCGCGCCGGCCAGTACGCGCACGGCAGGTTCATCCACGCGTTGTCCCAGGTCTCGAACGGCGCCACGCGCGCGAGCCGGGTGTTGTCGCGGTCCCAGACCTTCCAGTCCGTCGGCCAGGGTGCGTCGTTGCACTCGACGGCCGTGTACACCGCCCTGGTGTTCTCCGCCGCCACCGCCGTCTCCGGGCGCGGCGAGGCCAGCGCGATCAGCGGTTCGGGGTCGCCCTTCAGATACGCCGACAGCGCCTCGGCGCGCTGCGGCCAGAAGTCGTCGTGGTACCCGGCCTCCAGGAACACGTCCTGCAACTGGCCCGGTCCGACCCGGCCGCCCGCCGGTGCGGCGGCGAGCCGGTCCCGCGCCGTGTCGTAACCGCGCTGCACCCGCTCCGCGGTGGTGCCGAGCCCGTACACGGAGTGGTGCTTGGCGATCCACTCCTTCAGGTCCGACCAGCGGCCCTCGAACGCGGCCGACTGGGCGAGGTTGTTGCGGTACCAGATCTGCGCCGGGTCCGGGTTCACCGCGGAGTCGAACACCATCCGGCGTACGTGGGAGGGGAACAGCGTCGCGTACAGCGCGCCGAAGTAGGTGCCGTACGACGCCCCCATGAACGTCAGCTTCTTCTCGCCGAGCGCCGCGCGCAGGACGTCCAGGTCGCGGGCGTTGTTGAGGGAGTGATAGTGCTTCAGGGCGGCGCCGGCCCGGTCGGCGCAGCCGCGGGCGTAGGCCTTCGCCCGTGCGATGCGCTCCCGCTTGTACGACTCCGAGGGGTGCTCCGGGGACTGCGTGGGACCCGTGAAGTGCTGCCCGGGGTCCTGGCACGACAGAGGGGCGGAGCGGCCCACACCGCGGGGGGCGTAACCGACCAGGTCGTACGCGCCCGCGAGGCGCTTCCACTCCGGCAGCCGGCCGACCAGCGGGAAGTGCAGGCCGGACTCGCCCGGACCGCCCGGGTTGTAGACCAGGGCGCCCTGGCGCGGCACCGTGCGCTTGCTGTCGAGCGGGTCCCGCTGGGTGGCCCGCGCCCTGCTGACGGTGAGTTCGATCTGCCGGCCGTCGGGCCGGGCGTAGTCGAGCGGGACGGTGAGCGTGCCGCACTCCAGGCCGCCCGCGGCGTCGTGGGCGTCGGCGCACCGGCCGAAGGAGATGCCCTCGGCCCCGGCGCGGGCGGCGGCCAGGGCGGTGCCGCGGGTCTGCGCCGACTCCGGGGCGGACGCGCCCCGGGCCGGGGCGGCGGCGAGGGTGGTGAGCAGCAGACAACCGGCGGCCGTGTGGAGGACGGCAGCTCTCATCGCGTATCCCTTCGAAGCGCGGCAGCGACAAAAGGGATGTTTCGGTCGGTTGTCGGGGAAGGCAAGCACCGAGCGGCCGGTGTCGGCGCCAATGCGCCCGTACGCCCCCCTCGGGATCCGGCGGTGCGCGGGTCAGTCGCGCCGGTACTGGCCCCGGTGCGCGAACGCTGCGCGCAGTTCGGGCTCACCGATCGCGTGGACGCCGCGCACGGCCACCGAGGCGAGGTAGGCGCGGTCGTCCCCGACTTCCTCCACGTGCCGGGTCAGGGTGCCCAGCAGGCGCTGTCCCGCGGGGGAGGCCCAGGCCGAGTACGGGTGGGCCTCGATCCGGGCGAGGGCCAGGCAGCTCAGGCTGAGCAGGAGCGGCAGCGCGAACCAGAGGGCGATCAGATGCCGGGGCGCGTCGTCCTGAGCGGGCATCAGCAACGCGGTCACGCCGAGAAGGAGGACGGCCACGGCCGCTGCCCGTACCTGGCGCACCCCGGAGGCGACCGTCGTACGGGCGCCGGCCGGGACGGCGAGGCCCGCGTCGACGAGGCGGTCGGCGAGCCCGCGCACCGCTTCGGCGCCGGCCGCCGCCGCGCGCACGGGGGCTATCCGGGACTGGCCCTCCGGCCCGATGGCCCCTATCACGGACCGCTCCATGTCGTCGCGTCCCTGCGGGTCCACGACCGTCGCCCAACCGGTGTGCGCGAGGAGCAGCCGGCGCTGGCGCGCCATCGAGACGAGGGTCAGCTCGGCGACCCGCGCGGGACCGCCGGACAGGAACGCGGCCTCGTAGAGCGTCAGATCGTGTGTCCGCCGCGCGGTGGCGTCGACGTCCGCCGAACGGTAGGCGGCCAGGCACAGCCGGGTGCACGCCGTACCGGCGACGACCCAGGCGGACAGCAGGAAGAGGACCCAGAACATGCCGCGTTTCTATGCCACCGGCCTGGGAAACACCATGCCCCGTTCATCATCCGGACGGAGAGTTGCGGCTCTGTGACGTTCCGCTCGGGCCCCGGGTCAGCGGCGGAGCAGGGCCCGGCGGGCCCGGGCCATGCGGGAGCGGGGACGTGGGGCCGTGCCCGCGCGGTCCAGCCACCATTCCCGCAACTCCCGGCGCGTACGGGCGTCCTCGGGGTGTCCGGCGCTCAGGGACTGCTCGGCGAAGTGCAGCGCGTCGCGGCGGTAGCCGCCGGTCATCGGGTGCCGCTGGGCGTACGCGACGAAGGCGGGCCGGTAGCCGGCGCCGAGTATCTCCGGCAGTTCGGGTGCGACCTTGGCCACCACGTCCGCCCGCTTCCCGGCCAGCGCCCGCGCCTGCACGCCCAGCCGCGCCCGGTCGAACCCCTCCGGAACGGGCGTACCGGCGACGAGCGCGGACAGCAGCGCCGCTTGCGCGAGACCGAGCCGCTGGCGGGCGGCGTCACGGGGCTCGGGCGCGGCGGCGGGGCCCGTCCGCGGGACATCCGCGCGGGCCGGCTTCCCGGCCCTGGCCCGTCCCGCCTCGACGGCGCTCCGGATCGCGGACAACTCCCGCTCCAGCTCCGCCGGGTCGGGGAAGTTCTCGTCGCGCTCCAGCAGGACACCGGCGGGTGACGTCCGGGACGCCAGGTCGGTCAGGATGTCGAGGACCGGCCGCGGCACCGGGTGGGCGTGGCTGTCGTGCCAGACGCCGTCGCGCTCGAAGCCGCCCGCCACATGGACGTAGGCGAGCGCCTCGAGCGGGATCTCGGCGAGCGCCTCGGCGGGATCCTCGCCGCGGTTGACGTGGTTGGTGTGCAGGTTCGCCACGTCGATCAGCAGACGTACGCCGGTGCGGTCGGCCAGCTCGTACAGGAACTGCCCCTCGGTCATCTCCTCGCCGGGCCAGGAGATCAGCGCCGCGATGTTCTCCACGGCGAGCGGTACGGGCAGCGCGTCCTGCGCGATGCGCACGTTCTCGCACAGCACGTCGAGGGCGTCCCGGGTGCGCGGCACGGGCAGCAGGTGCCCCGCCTCCAGCGGCGGCGACGCGGTCAGGGCGCCGCCCGCCCGCACGAACGCGATGTGCTCGGTCACCAGCGGCGCGTCCAGCGCCACGGCCCGCTCCGCGAGCGCCGCAAGACGCCCGGCGTCGGGCCGTTCGGCGCCGCCGAGGCCGAGGGAGACACCGTGCGGGACGACGCTCACCCCGCGTTCGCGCAGCCGCGCCAGCGAGTCGGGGAGGTGGCCGGGGCAGACGTTCTCGGCGACGGCCTCGACCCAGTCGATGCCCGGCATGGCCTCCACGGCGTCCGCGATCTCCGGCCGCCACCCGATTCCGGTACCCAGTCGCTCCATCGTCCCCTCCGCCATGTCCCGCTCGCGCACGGTCCCCGCCCGGCTGCACCTGGATCCGCTGTCTCGTCTCCTTCGACGGTCCGCCGCTCCGGCGTGAGGGGGGTATCGCCCCGGCCCGGGCGCCCCAACCCCCGGGCGCGCACCTTCAGAGCAACATTTGAGGTTGGCGCGGCCGCCGTCAGGAGGTACGGACGGCGGGCCCGAGGAGTTCAGATCCGGCCAGGAACGTCGGCCGGAAATTGCTCAGCGCAGCGCCGGATGGTCGGCGACCACCGTGCACGAGCCGGGCGCGATCTCCGTGAAGCCCGCGTCCCGGACCAGCGGCAGCCCGATCGACGTGAGGTCACGCCAGGAAGCCGGGTCCGCGACCCGCACCGACAGCGGGAAGCCCGCGTCGCGCCAGGCGGCACGGTCCTCGTCGGACAGCTCCCACCAGGCGAGCTGCGCCGCGTGACCGGCCTGGGCCATCGCCTTGCCGGCCGACATCTCCAACTCCGGGTTCAGCCAGAGCACCGGCGTGCCCCCGGCCGCCTCGACCGGCGGCTCCGGGTCGTCCAGGTCGGTGCCGGAGACCTGGAGGCGGGCCAGGTCCTTGGGCCAGCCGTCCAGCGGAACGGGCGGGAACACCCGCACCTCCGCCGCCTTGCCCGTCACCGTGATCCCGGGCAGCGCCTCGGCCCGCCGCCACTCGGCGCCCCGCGCCCGCCGCACCACCTTGCGGATCCGCGCGTCCTGCCAGTCCCGCACGGCCCGCGCCCACTCGCCCTCACCCAGCGCCCGCGGATCGCTCAGCAGCACCAGCACGGCGCGGGCGGCCGTCTCCAGCGCGTCGGTCCGCCCCGGAGGCGCGCTCCGCTCGATCCGTACGACGAGCGGCAGCACGTACTGGGGAGCCGTGTCGCGTGCCCCCGCCTCGGACCGGAAGGGACTGTCAGTCGTTTCCTCACTCACGCCGTCCAGTCTGCCAAGCCCGCGGCGCGGGCGATCGGGCGGCCGTGTCCCGCGCGCCCGCTCACCCCGAGCAGGTCGTGCGCTGGGCCTCCTGCCACTCGCAGACCGGGCAGAGGGTGATCCCCTTGGCGGACTCCGGGTACTCCGTGGGCTTCCGGCACAGCACGCACTCGGCACGGGGTGTGCCGTCGTCCGCCGCCGCCCGGAGGGTGTCGGACGACACACCGGGCAGCCCGGTCGCGTCGCTCGCGCAGTAGTCGTGGTTCTCGCTCATACCTCCAGCGTATGCGGGTCACGTCCGTCCGGCCGCGGCCCCGATCAGCTCGGAGACCTTCACGAAGCGGTAGCCCTGGCGGCGCAGCTCGGGGACGACCGTGCGGACGGCGCTCTCGGTCGCCGGGGCCGCGCTGCGTGTGCAGTGCAGCACGACGACCGATCCCGGCCGTACGCCGTCCAGCACGTCCCGCGCCACCGCGTCGGCGTCCGTCGCGAACGCGTCCCCGCCCACCACGTCCCACTGCACCGCGGTCACACCCGTGGCGCCGAGGGTGCGCAGCGCCTTCCGGTCGTAGCAGCCGCCGGGGAAGCGGAAGTACGGCTTCGCGTTCGGTACGCCGGCCCGGCGCAGGGCGGTGAACGCCCGCTCCACGTCCTCCCGCATCCGGTCCTCGCCGAGGGTGGGCAGTCCGTAGCAGTCGGGTGTGAAGGCGTAGTGGCTGTAGGAGTGGTTGGCGACCTCGAACAGCGGGTCCCGGCCGATGCCGCGGGCCTGCGCCGGGTACTCCTCCGCCCAGCGCCCCGTCATGAACACGGTGGCCGGGACCTTCAGTTCGCGCAGTGTCGCGATCAGTGCGGGGTTGTCGAAGTGTTCGCCCGCCGCCGCCCGGGGGCCCTGGTCGGCGGTCATGTCGGCGTCGAAGGTGAGCGCGACCGCCCTGCCCAGGGTGCGCGGGCCGTTGGTGAAGACGGGGGTGAGACCTTCGGGGCCCGCGGCGAGGGTGGGCACCGGCACCGCGGGCGGCGCCGGGGCCGGCGGGCGCGGACGGGGCTGCGGGGCTTCGGCGGTGCCGCAGGCGGCGAGGGCGACCCCGAGCAGGCACCCGGCGGTGAGGCGTCGTACGGGAAGGATCACCGGACGAACGTAAAACAGAAAAAAGTATAAACAGGGTATTTCGCCCGGCGGTGCCCGCCCTGTCTCACCCGCCCGGACCCACCCGTGCCTTCCGGAGCCCCGGCACCCGGACGTCCTGCGACCCACCGGAGCAGCGGTGCGCCCCCGCCCGCCGCCCGGTGCGTCCGGGGCCCCGAAGCCGGGGCCCCGGACTCGGCGGGCTACCTACGCCACGGCCCGGTCACCGCGAACGTCGTCCCCGGCGCGTAGCAGTTGACGTACATCGTCGCGCCGTCCGGGGAGAAGGCGACACCGGCGAACTCCCCCCACTCCGGTTCCTCGGGCGTGCCGATGTTCTGGCGGTTGCGGGCCAGCGTGTACACCTCGCCCCCGCGGGTGACGCCGTAGACGTGCTGGGCGCCGTTGCCGTCCTCGCAGACCATCAGTCCGCCGCTGGGGGCCAGGCAGATGTTGTCCGGCGACTCGCCGGGGAGCTGCACATCGGTGTCGGGGCCGAAGACGACGACCAGTGTCAGGCTCCGGTCGCGCGGGTCGTAGCGCCAGATCTGCCCGAAGTGGTCGCCCGCCGAACCCTCCGCGCTGCGGGCGAACGACGACACGAAGTACACGCACCGGTCGCCCCAGTAGCAGCCCTCCAGCTTCTGCGCGCGGGTGACGCCCTTGCGGCCGAAGTCCTGGAGGCGGACCGGTGTTTCGGCGGCGAGCGGGTCCGGCACGTCCACCCACTCCACGCCGTCGAAGCACGCCCCCGGCTCCTGGACCGAGGACAGGTCGGGCAGGCCGGGCACGCGCATCGCCTGGAGGCGGCCGCCGGCCCGCAGGGAGCCGGTGCCGCCGAGCGGCTTCCTCGGCAGGAAGCGGTAGAAGAGGCCGAAGGGCTGTACGAAGGCGTCCTCCGTCTCGTACACGATGCCGGTGCGCGGGTCGACCGCGACCGCCTCGTGCTGGAAGCGGCCCATCGCGGTCAGCGGGACCGCGCCGGTACGGTGCGGATCGGCCGGATCCACCTCGAAGATGAAGCCGTGGTCCTTGGTGTAGCCGCTGGTCCCGGCCTTGTCCTCGGTCTCCTCGCAGGTCAGCCAGGTGTGCCAGGGCGTGGGGCCGCCCGCGCAGTTGACGGCGGTACCGGCGATGCCGACCCGCTCGGACAGCACGGCGCCCCGCGAGTCCAGCGTCAGGGCCGTACAGCCGCCCTTGCCGGCCGGGTCGTAGGTGAGGCCCTCCACCGTCGGGACGCCGATTCTGCCGTTGGCGCGGTTCTCGTGGTTGCGGACGAGATGGACGACGCGTGCCTTGCCGCGACGGCCGGCCAGCGCGGCCATCCCGTCGTGGTTGGACGGGACGGGGCCCTCACCGGAGCGCAGCGGGTCGCCCTCGCGGGAGAGCACCCGGTAGCGGAAGCCCTCCGGCAGGTCGAGCAGGCCGTTCGGGTCGGGTCGGAGGGGGCCGTAGCCGGAGTGGCCGAGCTGCTGGGCGGCGGCCGTCCCCGCGAAGAGTTCGGACAGGGCGCCGGAGAATGCGATGCCCACTCCCAGGGCACCGCCGCGGACGAGTGCGTGACGACGGGTCACGGACATGGGGAAACCTTCCTGCTGGCGGACAGGACTGTGACCCGGCCGTGTCTATCAGGTGTCGTCCGTCCCGGGAACCACGCGCGGAGCAGGTGTCCCACGTTCCACGGGTGTGTCCGGGGTGCGGCCCTCCAGGAAACGCAGCAACTCCACCGGGAAGGGCAGCACGAGCGTCGAGTTCTTCTCGGCGGCGACCGCCACGACCGTCTGGAGCAGCCGCAGTTGCAGCGCGGCGGGCGTGTCGGACATCTCCTTCGCCGCCTCGGCAAGCTTGCGGGACGCCTGGAGCTCGGCGTCCGCGTTGATGACCCGGGCCCGGCGCTCACGGTCCGCCTCGGCCTGCCGCGCCATGGAGCGCTTCATCGTCTCCGGCAGCGACACGTCCTTGATCTCGACCCGGTCGACCTGGACGCCCCAGCCGACGGCCGGGCTGTCGATCATCAGCTCCAGGCCCTGGTTGAGCTTTTCGCGGTTGGACAGCAGATCGTCCAGATCGCTCTTGCCGATGATCGACCGCAGCGAGGTCTGCGCCATCTGCGACACCGCGAACTTGTAGTCCTCGACGGTGATGAGGGCGCTCGCCGCGTCGACCACCCGGAAGTACACCACCGCGTCGACACGCACGGTGACGTTGTCGCGGGTGATGCCCTCCTGGGCGGGCACCGGCATCGTCACGATCTGCATGTTGACCTTGTGCAGCCGGTCCGCGAACGGGATCACCAGCGTGAAGCCGGGCTGGCGCACCTCTCCTCTGAGCCGCCCGAGGCGCAGGACCACGCCGCGTTCGTACTGCTTGACCACTCGCGCCGCCGCGGCCAGGTACACCACGCCCGCGGCACCGACCGTCGCGACCGCCACCAGGAGATCTTCGACCATGACGACCCCCTCGCCCCGAGGAGACCAAAATCCTGAAAACCTACACGTCCAACGATATGCCCGGCGCCGGGTCCCGGGCCATTGCCGGCCCCCGGACCCGACGCCGGGCGGCGGTCAGGGTGCGGTGATCCTCACCGGATCGACACCGGTCGCGCTGTGCCGTTCGACCCAGGTCTCCAGCGCCGTGCGGCAGGCGTGGTCGAGATGGTGGAGACCGGACAGGTCCAGCTCGATGGGCCGGTCCTTGGGCAGCGCCTCCAGGCTGTCCAGTATTTTCGGCAGCCGCAGGAAGGTCGCGTTGCCGGAGAGGTAGGCCCGGATCGGTCCCGCGCCTTTGTCCATGACCTCGAGTTTGATGTGCGAGGCCTCCCAGGCGGTCTTGACCACCGACAGGGCCAGACCGAGCAGAACGCCCTCGAACATGTTCACCACGACGATGGCCACCGCGGTGACGACGAGCACCAGTGCCTCGCCGCGCTGGTCCCGCCACAGGGACACGACCTGCCGGAACGGGATCAGCTTCCAGCCCGCGTGGACGAGGACGCCGGCCAGCGCGGGCAGCGGGATGAGCTCCAGGGCGGCCGGCAGCAGCGCGGCGAACAGCAGCAGCCACACGCCGTGCAGGACCCGGGACGCCTTGGTCCGCGCGCCCGCCTGGACGTTGGCCGAGCTGCGCACGATGACCGCGGTCATCGGCAGGGCGCCCAGCGCGCCGGACACCGTGTTGCCCGCGCCCTGCGCCATCAGTTCCTTGTCGTACCGGGTGCGCTCACCGTCGTGCAGCCGGTCGACCGCCGCCGCGCTGAACAGCGACTCGGCGGAGGCGATCAGGGCGAAGGCGACCACCGTGCCGAGCGCGGCCGGGCTCACCAGCGCGCCGAACGCGTCGGCCCCGGGCACGTGGACGGCGTCGAGCAGTCCCTGCACATGCACGGTGGCCACCGGCAGATGGAACGCCCAGGTGACGAGCGTGGCCAGGGCCACCGCCGCGAGCGCGCCGGGCACCACCCGAACCCGCTCGGGCAGCCGCCGCCACAGGACGAGCACGGCTATGGTGCCGACGCCCACCGAGACCGAGGTCAGGGTCGTGGGGCTGGTCACGGCCCCGGCCAGGGCACCGGGCACGCCCACGATCTTGTCGACCCCGGAGGCCGGGGCCCGGAGGCCGGCCGCCGCGTACACCTGGCCCGCGATGATCACGAGTCCGATACCGGCCAGCATGCCCTCGACGACCGAGACGGAGATGGCCCGGAAGTAGCGGCCCAGTCTCAGGGCGCCCATGGCGAGCTGGAGCACTCCGGCGGCCAGCACGATCGCGCCGAGCGTCGGCAGCCCGAACTCGCGGACCGCCTCGAAGACCAGCACGGTGAGCCCCGCGGCCGGTCCCGACACCTGGAGGCTGCTGCCGGGCAGCAGACCGGTGACGAGACCGCCCACGATGCCGGTGACCAGGCCCAGTTCGGCCGGGACGCCGGAGGCGACGGCCACACCGACGCACAGCGGCAGCGCGACCAGGAAGACGACGAGGGAGGCGGCCAGATCCTGCTTGAGATACGGATACTTGGTCACGTCCGGACTCACAGGGCCTCGAACGCGTCGGTGTCCGCGCGGTGTTCGCGCACGGCACCGGTGTGCACCTCGTAGTACCAGCCGCGCAGCCGCAGCCGGCCGTCCGCGAGGCGCCGCTCCACGCACGGGTACGACCGCAGCCGCAGCAGCTGCGCCAGTACGTGGCTCTGCACCGCCTCGGCGACGGTCGGGTCGCCCGGGTCGGCCGCCGGTGGTTCACCGGCGGCGTGCGCGAGCCAGTCGCGCACGGCGGGCACGGCGTCGAGGTCGTCGCCGCGCACCAGCGCGCCGACGGCGCCGCAGTGCGAATGGCCGCAGACCACGACGTCGCGCACTCTGAGCACCTCGACGGCGTACTCGATCGTGGCGGCCTCACCGGTGGGGAGGTCGGAGGTGTAGGGGGGAACGATGTTGCCCGCGGTGCGCAGTTCGAACAGCTGGCCGGGGCGGGCGCCCGTGATCAGGGCCGGTACGACCCGTGAGTCGGAGCAGGTGATGAAGAGAACCTCGGGGGACTGGCCCTGTGCCAACCGGGCGAACTCCTCAGGGCGCTGTCCGAACGTACGGGCGTTGTCGATGAGGGGCTGCATGACGTGGTGTTTCCTCCTGGCGCGCGTGGGGGCGCGTCGGGCGGGCAGGACGGTGGTGGGGGACTGCCCTGTTCTCAGCCGCGGAAGGGCTCAAGTGCGGCCGGAGCGTGGGCGGTCGCCCGTCTCGACGTGTCGGCGCGTGCGGCGTCGCACGCGCCGGTGTCGGTTTCGGCCCCCGGACCCCGCGCCGGCAAGGGGCGCTCGGGCGCGAAGGGCGCGGGGGCGATCACACGGCGGCGGTCGCGTATTCGCCGGGGCCCGGTGGGGTCCCCGGGGTGCGTGACGCGACGGCACCCGGTGTCCTCGATGCGCGGCGGCCTGCCGGAGGGTTCGCTTCCGGGCAGGGCCTTGGCCTCTGCATGACGGAACGTGTGCGCAGCTGCGAAGGGTGCCGCGGGCGTGCGGAGCGGGCGGGCGGGCGGGACGGCGGTGTCGGCCGAGAGCCGGGTCGGAGTCCTCCCACCTCGGAACATGAGCCCCCTTCCGCTTTCGCCACGCCTCTAGTGCGGACCAACGGTTGGTCAACAGCTGGTCAAGAAAGACATTAACCCTGCAAAGTTGTTTGCAGGGTTAACTCGGCGTTTCGCGCCGCACAGAGCCTCAAAAGCGCGGGTGGCCTGGCGTGATTCGGCTCTTGTCCGCGAGGCGCGTGTCCGCTACCGGGGCTCGGCCAGGTGCTTCGCGTCGCGCGCCAGCGCGGTCAGACGGGAGATCGCCCGGAAGTACTTCTTGCGGTAGCCGCCGTTCAGCATCTCCTCGCTGAACAGCTGGTCGAACGGCAGCCCCGAGGCGAGCACCGGGACCTCGCGGTCGTAGAGCCGGTCCGCGAGCACCACCAGGCGCAGCGCCGTCGACTGGTCCGGGACCGGCCGCACATCCGTCAGGCACACGGCCGTGAGACCGTCGCTCAGTGCGCCGTAGCGGCTGGGATGGACCCGCGCCAGATGGTCCAGCAGATGCGGGAAGTCGTCGAGCGAGGCGCCCTCGGTGGCGTACGCCGCCTTGGTCACCTCCTCGTCCGACCAGGGCGCCGGGGCCTGCGGGAGGCCGCGGTGGCGGTAGTCCTCGCCGTCGATGCGCAGGGTCCGGAAGCGGGCGGACAGGCCCTGGATCTCCCGCAGGAAGTCGGCCGCCGCGAAGCGGCCCTCGCCGAGTTTGCCCGGCAGCGTGTTCGAGGTGGCGGCCAGGGCGACGCCCGCGTCGACCAGCTTCCCGAGCAGCGTGGAGACCAGCACGGTGTCACCGGGGTCGTCGAGCTCGAACTCGTCGATGCACAGCAGACGGTGACCGGACAGCGTGCGGACGGTCTCCTGGAAGCCGAGGGCGCCGACCAGGTTGGTCAGTTCCACGAACGTGCCGAACGCCTTCAGGGCGGGCTCGGCCGGGGTGGCGTGCCACAGGGAGGCGAGCAGGTGGGTCTTGCCGACTCCGTAGCCGCCGTCGAGATAGACGCCGCGGGGGCCCGTCGGGGCCTTCGGCGCCCTGGCCCGGCCGAAACCGAGGAAGCCGCGCCGGCCGGCGCCCGACGCGTGCGCGCCGCCGAGGCCGGCCGCGAAGTCCGCCAGGATCCGCACGGCGTCCGTCTGGCTGGGCTGGGCGGCGTCCGGGATGTACGTGTCGAAGCGCACGGAGTCGAAGCGGGGTGGCGGCACCATCTCGGCGACCAGCCGGTCCGCGGGGACGCGCGGCTCACGCGCGCAGAGGGACAGCGGGCCGGCTTCGGTTATCGGGCTCCGCCCGGCGGCGGTGGAGGAGGACACGCTTACCCATGCTAGTGCCGCGCCAGGCAACGTTCGCCCCGTCGCGACGCCCGGCACGCCCTCTCGCCGCACCGGCCGAGAGCCCGAGTACGTCCGGTACGAGGACTTCCGGCCGGCACACCGAGAGCACGCACCGGACGCCGCTCCTTGACGGGCAAACGTTGCCCGGCACGGCACCAGTGCCGCGCCGGGCGGCCGTTTTCGGTGCCGCCGGATCGTCACGGGTCACGCAGACCGCGCGAGCGGCCGAGCGGCGGGGGAGGAGCCCGGTCGGCCGTATCCGGGGCGGATGGTTTCGGCCACGCGTGGAACACTCACCGCATGCGACGCCTGTTCCCTGTGACCGCCGAGACGGACGACCGCGAGTGGAGCCTTGCCGAGCTGGCCGCGGCCTACGCCCATCCCGAACCCCGCCCCGGGGAGTCGGGGGCCTGGCTGCGGGGCAACATGGTGACCACGCTCGACGGCGCCGCCCAGCACGAGGGCCGCTCGCAGCCCATCTCCAACGCCACCGACATGCGGATCTTCGGCACGCTGCGGGCGCTGGCGGATGTCGTCGTGGTCGGTGCTGAAACGGTCCGCCAGGAGGGTTACCGCCCGGCACGCGCGCGTGCCGGGTTCGAGGACCTGCGCGCGGCCGCCGGACAGCCGCCCGCGCCCGCGATCGCGGTCGTCAGCGCCCGTCTGGACCTGGACTTCGCACTGCCGCTGTTCACCTCGCCGCTGACCCCGACCCTGATCCTCACCGGCGCCGCGGCGCCTGCGGACCGGATCGCGGCGGCCGAGAAGGCGGGCGCCCGGGTGCTGATCGCCGGTGACGGGGTGGGCGTGGAGCCCGCCCGTGCCGTACGGGCCCTGGCCGAGCTGGGCCACACGCGGCTGCTGACCGAGGGAGGTCCGCGACTGCTGGGCCAGTTCGTGGCGGCCGGGGTGCTGGACGAGCTGTGTCTGACGATCTCCCCGATGCTTGCCGCGGGCGACGCGCAGCGCATCACCGGTGGGCCGTCGGTAGCGGTCCCGCAGCGTTTGGCTCTGGTGTCCCTGCTGGAGGAGGACGGTTTTCTGTTCGCTCGCCACGGTCGGTCCTGAGATCGGTGGAATATGCCGTTCCGTTTAGCTTTCGCCGGGCACACTAAGACTCGCAGTACCCGTGCGATCACGGGGCAGGATGGTTTCCGCAGGGCCTGGCACGGGCCACGGAGGACAGGGGTCTCGCGGGCCCCGGAGGAGATTGGGGCGCCTGGTGTTCACTAGCGTTTTGATGATCGAGAAAGCCCTGACGTCCGCCGACGTGGAGTTCGTCACCACCTTGCACGGTGACGAGCCGGTCGACTTCCATGTGCTGCTCCAGCCCCGCGGCGATCAGGCGGACCGGTTGCTGCGCGCCATCGACGACCTCGCCCTCGGCGAACTCGACGAGGCGGCGCGCGAGGGGCGGACCCCGGAGGGGGAGGAGGCCCGGAGCGAGGGGCAGCGGGCGCTCGACGTGTCCCTCCAGGGCCTGCGGGCCTCGGGCAGCACGGCGGACGGGCGGCTGATCGAGGACCACCCGCTCGACGCGCTCAAGGGCATGGTCGAGGAGACCGGCGCCGACGAGGTGATCGTGCTGACCGACCCGCACTACGTGGAGGAGTTCTTCCACCGCGACTGGGCCTCGCGGGCCCGGCACAAGGTGGGGGTGCCGGTCCTGAAGCTGTTCTCGCACAGCAAGGCCTAGTGCCGCGTCAGGCAACGTTCGCCCCGTCGCGACGCCCGGCACGCTCCCCCACTGCCTGAAAGGCGTGGGAGGTGCCCCCACTCGCCGCACCGGCCGAGAGCCCGAGTACATCCAGTACGAGGACTCACGGCCGGCACGCCGAGAGCACGCACCGGACGCCGCTCCTCGACCGGCAAACGTTGCCCGACGCGGCACCAGCAAGGCCCGGCACGGACCGGTACCGCCCCTGTGCGGCCTGGTCCGCACGGGTACACGCGCGTCCGCGTGCCTCCCGGCTGCCGGCGTCCCTTGCGAGGTGACGGCCCGCGCACGCAATAAGGTGGGGACGCGGTCCGCCCGAGGAGCGCGCTCACCGTCGTACCGGATCTTGGGGAGATAGACGCATGGCACCCGGCCTTCCTGACGCCATGGACCGACCGCACTTCATCGGCATCGGCGGCGCCGGGATGTCGGGGATCGCGAAGATCCTCGCGCAGCGCGGTGCCGAGGTCGCCGGCAGCGACGCGAAGGAGTCCGCCACCGCCGAGGCGCTGCGCGCGCTGGGCGCGACCGTGCACATCGGGCACGCGGCGGAGCACCTCGCGGACGACGCCAGTTGTGTCGTGGTGTCCTCGGCGATCCGCGCCGACAACCCGGAGCTGACCCGGGCCGCGGAACTGGGCATCCCGGTGGTCCACCGCTCCGACGCGCTCGCGGCCCTGATGGACGGCCTGCGCCCGATCGCGGTGGCCGGCACGCACGGCAAGACGACGACCACCTCCATGCTGGCGGTCTCCCTGTCCGAACTGGGTCTGTACCCGTCGTACGCGATCGGCGGCGACCTCGACGCCCCCGGTTCCAACGCGCTGCACGGCGACGGCGAGATCTTCGTGGCAGAGGCGGACGAGAGCGACCGCAGCTTCCACAAGTACGCGCCCGAGGTGGCGATCGTCCTCAACGTCGAGCTCGACCACCACGCCAACTACGCGTCGATGGAGGAGATCCACGAGTCCTTCGAGACCTTCGCCGACCGGATCGTGCCCGGCGGGACGCTGGTGATCTCGGCGGACCACGAGGGCGCGCGGGAGCTGACGCGGCGGCTGGGCACGAAGGTGCGGACGGTGACGTACGGCGAGGCGGACGACGCCGACGTGCGCGTCCTGTCGGTCGTGCCGCAGGGGCTCAGGAGCGAGGTCACCGTCCTGCTGGACGGCGAGCGGATCACCTTCACCGTCTCCGTGCCGGGCCGTCACTACGCCCACAACGCGGTCGCGGCGCTCGCCGCGGGCGCCGCGCTCGGCGTACCGGCCGCGGAGCTGGCCCCGGCGCTGGCGGCGTACACGGGAGTGAAGCGGCGGCTGCAGCTCAAGGGCGAGGCGGCCGGGGTCCAGGTGATCGACTCCTACGCCCACCACCCGACCGAGATGACGGCCGACCTGGAGGCGATGCGGGCGGCGGCGGACGACGCGCGCATCCTCGTCGTCTTCCAGCCGCACCTGTTCTCCCGCACGCAGGAGCTCGGCAAGGAGATGGGTGAGGCGCTGGCCCTGGCGGACGCCTCCGTGGTCCTGGACATCTACCCGGCCCGTGAGGACCCGATCCCCGGCGTGACCAGCGAGCTGATCATCGACGCGGCGCGCGCCGCCGGTGCCGACGTGACGCCGGTCCACGACAAGGCGGAGGTCCCCGAGGTGGTCGCGGGAATGGCCAGGGGTGGCGATCTGGTTCTCACCATGGGCGCGGGCGATGTCACCGACCTCGGCCCGCTCATTTTGGACCGCCTGATGAAGTGAGGTGCTGTCGCACATGTCGTACGACGTCGAAAAGCCGGACGAGCAGTGGCGCGCGGAGCTCAGCCCGGCCGAATACGCCGTGCTGCGCCAGGCCGCCACCGAGCCCGCGTTCACCGGTGAGTACACCGACACCAAGACCGAGGGTGTCTATTCCTGCCGGGCCTGCGGGGCCGATCTGTTCACCTCGGAGACCAAGTTCGACTCGCACTGCGGCTGGCCGTCCTTCTTCGACCCGAAGGACACCGACGCGGTGGAACTGGTCTCGGACCGCTCGCACGGGATGGTCCGCACGGAGGTGCTCTGCGCGCGGTGCGGGTCGCACCTCGGGCACGTCTTCGACGGTGAGGGGTATCCCACCCCCACCGACCAGCGGTACTGCATCAACTCGATCTCCCTGAGGCTTCAGCCCGAAGGGGAGTGACGGCGCCGGTCGCACCGGTCCGGGGTGTCCCCGGGCCGGTGTCAGCCGGCTGACCCGGCCGCGTGCGGGCTGATCACGCCGGAGGTCACCAGGGTGATGATCACCAGGCCGAGGGCGACGCGGTAGTGCACGAACGGCATGAAACTCCTGGTCTCGATGAACTTCATGAACCAGGAGATCACCGCGTAGCCGACGGCGAACGCGATGAGGGTGGCCAGCAGCGTGGGACCCCACGAGGTTCGGCCGCCCTGGCCGGCGTGCCGCAGCTCGAACAGCCCGGAGGCGAGCACGGCCGGGACGGCGAGCAGGAAGCAGTACCGGGCGGCGGCCGCGCGCGTGTAGCCCATGAAGAGGCCGCCGCTGGTGGTGGCGCCCGAACGGGAGACGCCGGGGATGAGCGCCATCGCCTGGCACAGGCCGTAGACCAGGCCGTCCTTGACGGTGAGGTCGCGCAGCGACTTGCCCGGGACGGACGTGGCACCGGCCTCCGTCCGGGCGGCGAGGCGGTCGGCGACCCCGAGGACGAGGCCCATGCCGATGAGCATCGCGGCCGTCAGGCGCAGATCCCGGAAGGGGCCCTCGATCTGGTCGTCGAACGCCAGGCCGAGCACACCGATGGGAATGGAGCCGATCACCAGCATCCAGCCCATCCGGGCGTCCTGGTCCCGGCGTGACTCCCGGTCCACCAGGGAACGGGACCAGGCGGCGAGAATGCGGCCGATGTCCGCCCGGAAGTAGATGAGCACGGCCGTCTCCGTGCCGATCTGCGTGATCGCCGTGAAGGCCGCGCCCGGATCCGGCCAGCCCGAGAAGGCCGCCACGAGCCGCAGATGGGCGCTGGAGGAGATGGGCAGGAACTCGGTCAGGCCCTGGACCAGACCGAGGACGATGGATTCGAACCAGCTCATGGGGTTCTGGCCACCCTGTATTTCGATGTCCGTGAAGGATTCGCTGTTCCTGAGGATCCGCTGTCGGTAAGGATCCGATGTCCGTGAAGGAAGCGACAGCATAACCAGCTGCTTTTCCCCGGGCCCGAGTTCGACTCGGGAATTGCCGAGGATTCATCGGACCGCCGGTCGTGGACCGGTGAAATTCTCACCGGATCTCACCGAATCCAGGAAGTCCGGCCGGAGGTGGGAATTGGGCAAGAGAATGGACGCGTCCCGCCCCGGACGGCGTTCGGCCCGGTCCGGCGGGTTCCGGGACGGGCAGCGCGCCCTGGTCGGCGGTGACTGGTGCGAGACCGTCCGGCTGCACTTCGGGCGGACGCTGCTCGTCGTCGGGGACGTGATGGGGCACAGCCTGGAGGCGGCCGTCGACATGACCGCCTACCGTTCGGCCCTGCGCTACATCGCCTCCGCCGACCTGCCGCCGCACCGGGTGCTGCGCCAGCTCGACGACATCGCCGCCCACGAACCCGACCGGCGGCCCGCCACCTGCCTGATCGCCCGCGTCGACCCGAACCGCGGACAGGTCACGGTGGCGGGCGCCGGCCACCTGCCGCCGGCCGTGATCGACGCGCACGGGGAGACCTCCCTGCTCCCGGTGCCGGTCGGCCCGCCGCTGGGCACCGGCTTCGGCGGCTACGAACCGGCCACGTACCGGCTGGACGCGAGTCAGACCCTGATGCTGTTCACGGACGGGCTCGTCGAGCACCGCGGCGAGGACATCGACGAGTCCCTGGACCGCCTCGCCAGGCTCCGCTTCGACGCGGCGGACGGTGTCGAGGGCATCCTGGACAGCGTCCTCGCCCGTCTCGACGCCCGGAACGCGGAGGACGACGTGGCGGTCCTGGCGGCACGCCTGCGAGACCGCCCGCCACAGGCCGACGAGGCTTCCGGCCCCGCTCCGTGAGCCGCCGTACGCGCACCGCGCGCCGTCGCCGGGGTACGCCGACGCCAGGGGGTGCCGCCGGGGTGACGGCACCACCGCTCCCGCACCGCACCCCCCGCCGTCACTGCGCCTCCGGCGCCTCGGCCGCCCGCATCGGGAGTCGTACGGTGAACACCGTCCCGCTCGGTTCGCCGGTCAGTTCGACCGTGCCGCCGTGGGCCCGGACCAGTGAACCCGCCACCGACAGTCCGAGCCCGCTGCCGCCGCGGTCACGGCTGCGGGCCTTGTCGACGCGGTAGAAGCGGTCGAAGACCCGCTCCCGGTCGGCGGCCGGTATGCCCGGTCCGCGATCGGTGACCCGCACCAGCGCCGTGCCGTCGGTCACGGCGGCCCCCACGCACACCTCCGTCCCGGCCGGGGTGTGCACGGCGGCGTTGGTGAGCAGGTTGTCCAGCACCTGACGGATCCGCTGCGCGTCCATCCGCAGCCGCACGGGGCGGTCCGGCGTCGACACCTTCAGCGGATGGTCCCGGTGGGCGGCGCGGAAGGCGTCGGCCGCCTGCGCGACCAGTTCCACCAGGTCGGCCTCGGCGAGCCGCAGCGGGGCCTCCACCTCGGCCGCGTCGAGCCGTGCGAGCAGCAGCAGGTCGTCCAGCAGGAAGCCCATCCGGGCGGCCTCGGCCCGCAGCCGTGCCAGATGCCCGTCGCGTTCCCCGGGCGCGTTGGCGGCCGCGTACTGGAACAGGTCCGCGTACCCCCGTACGGACATCAAAGGGGTCCGCAGCTCGTGCGAGGCGTCCGCGACGAACCGGCGCAGCCGCTGTTCGGCACGGGCCCGCTCGGCGAGGGAGTCGTCGATGTGTTCCAGCATCGTGTTGAACGCGGTGCGCAGTTCCTCGACCTCCGGCCCGCCGCCCGGCCCGTCGGCCCGCAGCGGCAGCCGCGCCGCCGGCTCGGTCAGATCGTGCGAGGCGATGCCGTGCGCGGTGTGCGCCATGTCGCTCAGCGGCTTCAGCCCGCGCCGCAGCATCTTCCGTCCGAAGACGACGAGCGCGGCCAGCGCGAGCGCGAACGTCACGACCTGGATCGTGATCAGCTGGCTCACGGTGTCCTCGATGGCGTCCATCGGCGCGGCGCTCACCAGGACCACCCCGGGTTCCACCTCGCAGGCACGCAGCCGGTAGGTGCCCTTGCCGGTGAGGTGCCCGGTGCTCAGCAGCTCCGTGTCCGAGGAGGTCTGGGCCCGGGCCAGCGCGGTGAACTCGGCGAGGTCCTCCGGCACATCGGCGGGATCCTCGGGCCTGCGCAGCAGCGGCGTGCCCGCCGACACGTCGTACACGGCGTAGTACCAGCGGTAGTACTTCTTCCCCTGGAGCGTGCCGTGGTCGGCGATGCTCTTGGACTGGGCGAGCTGACCCAGTGTCAGCTGCTCGTTGAGCTGGGCGGACAGGTAGTCGCGCATGTACGTCGTCAGGGCGGTGCCCACCACCGCGAACACCACCAGCGACAGCGCGCCCAGCCCGAGCGCCAGCCGGGTGCCCAGGCGCAGCCGCCGGTACGTCCGCCGCAGCCGGCGGATCACTCGGCGGCCCGCCGGACCACGTATCCGAAGCCGCGCACGGTGTGGATCAGCGGCGCGCCGGTCTCGTCCAGCTTGCGGCGCAGCCGGCTGACGACCAGTTCGACGACGTTGGAGCGGCCGCCGAAGCCGTACTCCCACACGTGGTCGAGGATCTGCGCCTTGGTGAGCACGGTCGGCGACCTGCGCATCAGATAGCGCAGCACCTCGTACTCCGTCGGGGTCAGCGTCAGCAGTCTCCCGCCCCGCCGCACCTCACGGGTGTCCTCGTCCATCGTCAGATCGGCCACCCGCAGCACGGACCGCTGGAACCCGGGCCCCGCGGCGCGCCGCAGCACCGTCCGCAGCCGGGCCATCAGCTCCTCCACGGCGAACGGCTTGACCAGGTAGTCGTCCCCGCCGCGGGTCAGCCCCGCCACCCGGTCGGCCACCCCGTCCCGCGCGGTGAGGAACACCACCGGCACCATCGCCCCGGACCCGCGCAGCCGGTCCAGGACGCCGAAGCCGTCGATGTCGGGCAGCATCAGATCGAGCACGACGATGTCCGGGCGGAACTCGGCGGCGCGGCTCAGCGCCTGCTCGCCCGAGTTCGCGGTGACCGCCTCCCAGCCCTCGTAGCGGGCGACCGTGGCGACGAGATCGGCGATCGGCGGGTCGTCGTCCACGACCAGGAGTCGTACTTTTTCCACCCGTTCATAGTGCGGCAGGCGTTCACCGGCACCGGGCCCGGTGGCGACCCCGGGCCCACATCGATATCCACTTGAAAGTCGTACGACAGCGATTCGACAGCTCCCGGCGGCGAAGCTCGGTGTCCTGAGGCCCCGATCGAGGAGTTGCCGTCCGTGACGACCGTCCAGTCACCGCCCGCGCCCACCGCGGCGATACGCCCGAAGGTGATGGCCCGCGCCGGCCTGTACGCCGTGCTCGCCGCCAACGCGGCCGTGGTCACCGTCTTCTTCGCGCAGGCCGGATTCGCCTCCAACGCGCTGATCGTCCTGGGCCGGGCGGCCGGGCTGTACGGCGCCCTGCTCATGGCCTTCCAACTGCTGCTCGTCGCCCGGCTGCCCTGGCTCGACCGCCGGATCGGCATGGACCGGCTGACCCTGTGGCACCGCTGGGTGGGCTTCGGTCTGCTGTGGACCCTGGTGGCGCACGTGGTGTTCATCGTCCTCGGCTACGCCGACTCCTCGGGCCTGGACCCGGTGAACCAGCTGGTCGACCTCGCCGAGACGGTCGAGGGCGTGCTGCGCGCGGTCGTCGCACTGGCGTTGATCATGGCCGTCGGCGCGGTCTCGGCGCGCTCCGCCCGGCGCCGGCTGGCCTACGAGACATGGCACTTCATCCACCTGTACACCTATGTCGCCGTCGTGCTCGCCTTCTCGCACCAGGTGGCCGCCGGGTCGACCTTCGTCTCCTCGCCCGCGGCCACCGCGTACTGGTGGACCCTGTGGAGCGTCGCGCTCGGCTCCGTCGCCCTGGGCCGCCTGGTGCTGCCGCTGTGGCGCAACCACCGTCACCGGCTGCGGGTCTCGGCCGTCGTCCCGGAGAACGACGACGTCGTCTCCGTCCATGTCACCGGCCGCGACCTCGACCGGCTGCCGGCGCGGGCCGGCCAGTTCTTCCTGTGGCGGTTCCTCACCCCCGACCGCTGGTGGCAGGCCAACCCGTTCTCCCTCTCGGCGGCCCCCGACGGCCGCACCCTGCGGCTGACCGTGAAGGCCGCGGGCGACGGCAGCGCCGCGCTGCGCCGGCTCAGGCCCGGCACCCGGGTGTTCGCCGAGGGCCCCTACGGCGCCTTCACCACCCTGCACCGCACCCGGCCCGACGCGCTGCTCATCGCGGGCGGCGTCGGCGTCACCCCGATCCGGGCCCTGCTGGAGGAACTGCACGGCCATGCCGTGGTGATCCACCGCGTGGCCACCGAACGGGACGCCGTGCTCCACGACGAGCTGCGCGAACTCGCCGAGGCCAAGGGCGCCGAACTGCACCTGGTCACCGGCCCCGTCGCCCCGGACCGGCTGGCGCCGCACGAACTGGCCCGGCTGGTCCCCGACGTCACCGACCGCGACGTCTACCTGTGCGGGCCGCCCGGTATGACGGCCGCCGTGCTGCGCAGCCTGCGCGAGCTGGGCGTGCCCAGGCGGCAGATCCACTTCGAGCGCTTCAGCCTGGCCGGCTGACGGAAACGGGGAACACACCGTGAAGCGAGCACTTCCCGTCCTGGTCCTGACCGTCGCGGGGATCGTCCCC
The DNA here is from genome assembly GCF_003261055.1 of Streptomyces cadmiisoli. Taxonomy (NCBI): domain Bacteria; kingdom Bacillati; phylum Actinomycetota; class Actinomycetes; order Kitasatosporales; family Streptomycetaceae; genus Streptomyces; species Streptomyces cadmiisoli. The sequence continues at coordinate 2,547,543 of NZ_CP030073.1, read as the reverse complement.
GTCTGGCGGTACGCACCCGCGGACGGCACGGCCACCGCCGGGCCCGACCGGCCCGCGCCGCCCCCCGCCGCGACCGCCTCCGGCACCCCGTCGGCGGGAGCCTCGGGCGCCGCCTCCCTCGTCGTCGCGGGCCCGACCGTCGCCACCGAGAAGGGCGACGTCCAGGTCGAGGTGACCTTCGAGGGCGAGGCGATCAGTGTCGTGCGGATGCTGAAGCAGCCGAACCACCCGCAGACCACGGCCGCGGTGCCGACGCTGATCGAGGAGACGCTCCGGGCGCAGAGCGCGGACATCGACACCGTGTCCGGCGCGACGATCACCAGCGAGGCGTACCAGGACTCCCTCCAGGCCGCCATCGACGCGCGGGGCGCCTGACGTGCGCCGGGTCGAGCACGTGATGGGCTTCCCCGTCTCCTTGAGGATCGACGACGAGGAGGTCCCCGAGGGGCTCGCCGACGCCGTGTTCGCGTGGCTGCGCGAGGCCGACGAGCGGTTCAGCCCGTTCAAGGAGGGCAGCGAGGTGTCCCGGCTCGACCGCGGCGAGATCGCCCCCGGCGAGGTCGGCGCCGACCTCACCGAGGTGCTCGACCTGTGCGAGCGGTACCGCGTGGCGACCGGCGGCGCCTTCGACGCCCGTCTGCCCGGGCGCGGCCTCGACCCGTGCGCGGTGGTCAAGGGCTGGTCGGTGCAGCGGGCGGCGGAGCTGCTGACGGCCGCCGGGGTACGGCGGTTCTGCCTCAACGCCGGGGGAGACGTGGTCGTCGCCGGCGGGCCGTGGCGCGTGGGTGTGCGGCACCCCGACGACGCGGGCCGGGTGTGCGCCGTCCTGGAACTGACCGACGGTGCGGTGGCAACCTCCGCGCTCTACGAGCGGGGCGGGCACATCGTCGACGGGCGCACCGGACGTCCGGCGACCGGCCTGCTCAGCGTCACCGTGGTTGCCCCGACCCTGACGGAGGCGGACGCCGCGGCCACCGCGGCGTTCGCGCTGGGTCCCGAGGGAGTCGCCTGGGCGGCCCGGCGCGAGGGCTGCGAGGTGTACGCCGTGGACACACGGCGCCGGGTGCGGCGAACCGCCGGGCTGCCGCTCGCGGCGTGACGGGGTGACAGGAGCGGTGCGGCGGTGCGGGGTCGGTCCGAGGGCCTGTCGTCACATTGCTGTCGCTGCCCGAAGGGCGGGGCAGGCGGGAATTTGACGACGGGCCCCGGGCCGGACCGACGCGCCGTACGGCCGATCCGCCGGCGTTCCACCGCCGTTGCACCGCGCCGCGGGACGCACGGGGCGCCTCTCGTGGACGTCCGGGGCGGTCGGACCCTGTCATGGAACGGTGAAGGAGCGCCGGATCCCGCCAGAGTTCGGTCACGCGACCGGTCTAGACTCTCCCCGCAACGGCCCGCCGCCACGGCACGGGCGAGCAACGACAGCCAAGCCCGAAGGGTGTTCGGCGTTTTGATACGGATAGATTCAGTCACCAAGCGGTACCCGGACGGCACGGTGGCGGTCGACCGTCTGTCACTCGAGATACCGGACCGGTCGATCACGGTCCTCGTCGGTCCTTCGGGGTGCGGCAAGACGACGACCCTGCGCATGATCAACCGGATGGTGGAGCCGAGTGAGGGCCGGATCCTCCTCGACGGCGTCGACATCCTCCAGCAGCCGGTCAACACCCTGCGCCGGTCCATGGGTTACGTCATCCAGAACGCCGGACTCTTCCAGCACCGCACGATCGTGGACAACATCGCCACCGTGCCCCGCATGCTCGGCTGGGGCAAGGAGAAGGCGCGCTCCCGCGCCCGGGAGCTGATGGAACGCGTCGGCCTCGACGCCTCCCTGGCCAAGCGCTACCCCTACCAGCTCTCCGGCGGCCAGCAGCAACGCGTCGGCGTGGCCCGCGCGTTGGCGGCCGATCCGCCCGTGCTGCTGATGGACGAGCCGTTCTCCGCCGTCGACCCGGTCGTCCGCAAGGGCCTTCAGGACGAACTCCTGCGCATCCAGGGCGAACTGGGCAAGACGATCGTCTTCGTCACCCACGACATCGACGAGGCCGTCAAGCTCGGCACCATGGTCGCCGTGATGCGCACCGGTGGCCGGCTCGCCCAGTTCGCGCCGCCCGCGGAGCTGCTGACCAGCCCCGCCGACGCGTTCGTGGAGGACTTCCTCGGCGCCGACCGGGGCATCCGGCGGCTGTCCTTCTTCCCCTCCGCGGGCCTGGAACTGCTGACCGCGCCGATCGTCGCCGTCGACGCGAGCGCCGAACAGATCGCCGCGCGCTCCGTCGGCGACGTGCGCTACCTGCTCGTCACCGACCTCGACGGCCGGCCGCTCGGCTGGAGCGCCCCGCGGGAGCTGACCGCCGGGAGCATCGTGCCGGAGCGGCTGCTGCCGCACGGACGGCCGTTCGTCGCCGGCACCGACTCGCTGCGCGCCGCCCTCGACTGCGCCGTGCTCTCGCCCACCGGCTGGGCCGTCGCCGTGGACGGCGAGGGCCGCGCGGCCGGAGTCGTCTCCCAGCAGGCCATCGGCGAGGCGATCCGCGGCGCCCACGCCGAACGGCGTGCGGACGGCGGGGCGGAGAAGGTCGCGCGATGACCGAATTCTTCGACATGCCCAGCGACCTCCAGAACAGCTACCTCGGCCTGGTCGGGCTCCACCTGCGCGAAGCGCTGCTGCCGGTCCTGGCCGGGCTGCTCGTCGCCCTGCCCGTCGCCCAGCTGTGCGTGCGGCTGCGCTGGCTGTACCCGCCCGTGCTGTGGGTGACGACGGTGCTGTACGCCATCCCGTCGCTGGCCTTCTTCGTCGTCCTCATCGACTACACCGGCATGAGCGAGATCACGGTGATGATCCCGCTGGCCGTCTACAGCCTGGTGGTGTTCGTCCCGGCGATCGTGGACGGCGTCCGCTCGGTGCCGCGGGAGACCCTCGACGCCGCCACCGCCATGGGCTTCGGGCCCGTACGACGCTATGTGCTGGTCCAGTTGCCGATCGCCGCTCCCGCGATCTTCGCCGGGTTGCGGGTGGCGTCGGTGTCCAGCATCTCCCTCGTCAGCGTCGGCATGCTGATCGGGAACCAGGGCGCCCTCGGCAACCTGCTCAACAGCGGCATGATCTACAACCAGCCGCGCCTGGTGTGGCTCTCGGTCGTGGGCACCGCCGTGCTCGCCGTCCTCGTGGACGCCGTACTGATCGGCCTGCGTGTGCTGCTGACCCCCTGGATGCCCCGCGGCACCGGGAAGACCGGGCGCGCCAGGACCGGCGCCGACGCCCGGCCCGGACCCGCCGCGCTCGCCCTGAAGGACGCCGCCCGGTGAACGTACTGAACTTCGTCGACGCCTTCTTCAGCGACAGCGCCCACTGGCAGGGCTACGACGGCATCCCGACCCGCGTCCTGGAGCACATCCAGTACACCCTGATGGCACTCGGTATCGCCGCCGCCGTGGGGCTCCCCGTCGGACTGCTGACCGGGCACACCGGACGCGGCGGCAACACCCTCGCGCTCATCGCCACCGCCGGCCGCGCCCTGCCCAGCTTCGGCCTGATGGTGCTGCTGTTCGTGCTGCTCGGACTCGGCATGGCGCCGGTGATGATCCCCTTGGTCGTCCTCGCCGTGCCGCCCATCCTGGTCACCACCTACGAGGCGATGCGCTCCGTCGACCCCGCGCCGGTGGACGCCGCACGCGGGATGGGCATGGCCGAGGCCGAGGTGCTGTTCCGGGTCGAACTGCCGGTGGCGCTGCCGCTGATCCTCAGCGGCCTGCGCTCCGCGGCCATCCAGATCGTCTCCACGGCCACCATCGCCGCCTACGTCAGCTTCGGCGGTCTCGGGCGCTACATCGTCGACGGCCTCTACCAGCGCGACTACGAGAAGGTGGTGGGCGGCGCCACGCTGGTCGCCGTGATGGCGCTGACCACCCTCGCGGTGTTCTGGGCGGTCGGACGCCTCACGGTGTCGAGGGGAGTGCGCCGCAGCGGCTGAGCCCCGGGCCGCCCGCCCCGGCGGGCGGCGGCCGGACGGCGGCCGGACGGCTCACCCCTCGGTGCGGGCCAGCGCCAGTTCCAGTACGACGAGCAGCGCGTCCCGCACCGAGCCGCGCTCGCGGGCGTCGAACACGACCAGCGGGACATGGTCGGCGACGTCCAGGGCCCAGCGGACCTCCTCCAGGGCGTGCTCGACGTTCCCGTCGAAGGCGTTGATCGCCACGGCGAACGGGACCTGCCGGTGCTCGAAGTAGTCCACCGCGGCGTAGCAGTCGTCGAGCCGGCGGGTGTCGACGATGACCAGCGCGCCGACCGCGCCCTCGACGATGTCGTCCCACATGAAGCCGAACCGGTCCTGGCCCGGAGTCCCGAACAGGTACAGCTTCAGCGTGGGGTCGATGGTGATGCAGCCGAAGTCCATCGCGACCGTGGTGGTCGTCTTGCGCGGGGTGTGGGTCAGATCGTCCACGCCCGCCGCGACCTCGGTGATCGCCGCCTCGGTGGTGAGCGGCTCGATCTCGGAGATCGCCCCCACGGCGGTGGTCTTGCCCACGCCGAAGCCGCCCGCGATGACCATCTTCACCGGCAGCGGCGGCCGTACGGCTCGTCGCGCGGCCGCGCCGATGGTGAGCGGTTCAGTCGGTGTCACGGAGTACCCCCCGGGAGTCGGGGATGGCGCGGAGGCCATCGATAACCCTTCGCAGGACGGACGCGTCGTGGGTGACGGCGGTGTTCGGCACGTACACCGCCAGATGACCGGCGCTGCGCAGGTCCTCGGCGAGGACCCGGACGACGTTGAGATGCAGCCGCAGCCGGGCGGCGATCTCCGCGATCGACTGCGGCTGCCGGCAGGCGGCCACGATGTCGTGCCGCTCGAAGGACAGCCGGTCGAGGAGGTCGAGCCCTTCGGCGGTGGCGACCACCTGCGTCTCGACCGGGATCGTCCGGCCGGACGCGGTCTCGCCCGCGCCGGCCACCCGCCCGGAGGTGACGAGGAAGGGCCGCACGGCGGGGACGGGGCCCGGGGGCGTGGAGCCGTCCTCGCCGGCACTGCTCACAGCGCGGCCGTCCGCCATGGGGTGTCTTCCTCCTCGACCGGGCGGGGACCGGTCAGCCCGTCGACGGGACGCCGACGGTGTTCTTCAGTTCGAGCACGAGCTGCGGGCTGAGCGCGGCACCGGCGCGGTTGGCGAACAGCGTCATCTCGTACGCGATGTTGCCCAGCTTGGCCTCCTTGTCGGCGACCACGCCGAGCACGGCACCGCTGCCGATCGCGGAGACCAGCACATGGCCGCCCTCCAGGTCGATGATGACCTTGTTGAGGGCCCCCAGGCCGTAGTTGCCGGACGCGCCGGCGGCGAGACTGGTGAGGCCGGAGACGATCGCCGCCAGCCGCTCGGAGTGTGCCCGCTCCCGCAGCTGCGCCACGGCGATGAGCAGGCCGTCGGAGGACACGGCGATGGCGTCGACGACGCCCGCGGTCTCCGTCGCGAAACGGTTCAGCAGCCACGTGAAGTCGGCCGCGGCGGCCCGCAGTTCGTCCGGCGTGGAATCTCCCGTGGGAGTACCACCTGTCGACGTGCTCACTGCTCCGCTCCTTCCGGGAGGTCCTGGTCGTGCGAGTCGCTGGGTTCGGGGGCCGTGCCGAGGGCCGGGGAGCCGCCGGCACGGGTGCTGTCTCTGTCGCTGTCTCTGCTGGTGTCTCTGTCGCTGTCGTGATGCGCGCGTGCCACGGCCGCCTCGAACTCCTCCAGCGCGCTGCGCACCGCCTCGGCGTCCGCGGGGGCGGCCGTCGGCCGGGCGGCCTGCCGGTCGGCCTCGGCGGGGGTGCGCAGGGTGGCACCGCGCACCCGGCGGCGCAGCGGGCGCGAGCCGCCCGGCGCCGTCCCGTCCGGCCCCGTCGCGCCCGGTGCCTCCTCGCTGCGGGCCTTCGGAATGAGCGGGGCCCGGTCGCCCCCGGCCGTCTCACGGCGGGGTACGCGGCGGGGGAGGGAGGCGGCGTCGTCCTCGCGCCGGTCGTGTCCGGGCCGCGGTGCGCCCGCCGAGGCCGCGTCCTGCGACGTGGTGTCGGCCGACGGGACGCCCGCCGAGCTGGTGGCCGCCGCGGCGGCGTCCGCCGCGGTCCGGTCCGTCGGCGCGGGGACCGTGCGGTTCGGGCGGGTGCGGTCGCCGCCGGTCGTGGTCGCCGGGAGCGGGCCGGAGTCCGTGCCGGACGCGGCGGGGATCGCGGGCGGCTGCGGCAGGCCCGGCTCCAGCGCGCTCATCGTCAGCAGCAGCGACGACGGGATCGACACCTCGGCGGTCACTCCGCCCCCCGGCGTCCGGGACAGCGTCACGCCGATCTCCCAGCGGCGGGCCAGGTTGCCGACCACGAACAGACCGAGCACCTTCGTCGGCACCAGGTCGAGGCGTTCGCGGCGCACCAGCCGGGCGTTCTCCTCCGCCAGCCGCTCGGCGCTCATGCCCAGGCCGTGGTCGGCGACGGTGATCGCCGCTCCGGCGTCCCCGGTGTGCACGGTCACCTCGACGGAGCTGCCCGCGGGGGAGAACGACACCGCGTTCTCCAGGAGTTCCGCCACCATCAGCGTCAGGTCGCCGACGATGTCCGGCTCCACCATGATCTCGGTACCGGCGTGCAGTTCGACCCGCTGATAGCCCTCGATCTGGCCGAGCGCGGCCCGTACGACGTTGGTGAGCGCGGTCGGCCCGGAGTCGAGGACCGTCTCGCGGATCCCGGCCAGCAGCATCAGACTGTCGGCGTTGCGGCGCAGCCGGACCGCGATGTGGTCGATGCTGTAGAGGCGTTCGAGCAGGGCCGGGTCGGTCTCGCCGCGCTCGACGGCGTCGATGAGGGCGAGCTGCCGGGTGGTGAGGTTGCTGACCCGGCGGCCCACGTTGCCGAACATCTCGGCCACGTTGCGCCGGCTGAGCACCTGGCGCTCCAGCAGGGCGGCGGCGGTGGTCTGCACATGGTTGAAGGCCTCGGCGAGTTCGCCGATCTCGTCCTTCGCGCCGACCGGGATCTCGCGCAGCCGGGGCGGCGCGTCGTCCTCGGCGTCGTCGTCCGCCACCCGGTCGAGTTCCCGGCCGGCGACATCGGCCACCTGCCGGGCGGCTCCGGTGAGGGCCTGCACCGGCCGGACCACCGACCGGCGCACCACCACCGAGAACGCGCCCCAGACCAGGAATCCGACGAGTGCCACGGCGAGCAGCCAGGCGGCGTTCCACCAGGCTTCGTTGGAGGCGTCGTCGGCGCGGTCGGCGATCCGGTCGATGAGCGAGGCGGTGATCCGCAGCCGGCTCTCGGACTGCTCCCGGTACGCGGGATAGGAGGCCAGGGCCTCGGTGAACCTCTCGCGGATCTCGGCGGGGGACCCGGCCTGCAGCGTGCTCGGGTCGATCTGGAGCTCGGCGTACTGCCGCAGGATGGTCGCCTGCGCGCCGCTGTGCTCGATACCGCGCAGGGCCGCCGCCTGCTCCTCGGTGGCGAACCGGCTGAACCGCTCGGCCTGGTGGGTGTACAGCTCGTAGGCGCCGACCGCGCCGATGAACTCGATCAGCGCGTTGGAGTCGCCGGTGGTCGCGGAGAACACGCTGGTCTCGAAGGAGCTGTGCGCGGCGTCGGCGCGCAGCAGGGAGTCCAGCAGATTGCCGGTGAAGGTGGCCGCGAGGGCCGCGTTGCGGTCCAGGCCGAGGCCGTCGATCAGGCCCTTGGCGGCGTTGGTGTAGGCCGGGTCGATGTTGTCGGCGGGCAGATAGCCCTCTTCGATGGTCCGGCGCAGGCTGCCGAGGCCGCTGATTTCTCTGAGCGCCTGCGCCTCGGTGTCCGGCAGTCGGTCGCCGAAGGTGGCGCGGACCTTTCGGACCTGGGCGTCGACGGCCTTCTGCGCCTGGCGGTAGGCGGCCGGCGAGGGCTGCGCGCCGGTCTCCCGGGCCTCGTAGCGCACCGACAGCAGGATGGCCTGCTGATGCTCGGTCTCCACCCGGTCGACGAGCTCCGCGACCTGGGTGCTGTCCCGGACGAGGGTGGCCGCCTCGGCGGCGCTGCGCGCCTGCATCACCTGGTCGGAGATGAGATAGGAGAGCAGCAGTCCGAGTCCGGCGAGCGGCACACCGACCAGGACGTTGAGCTTGCGGCGGAAAGGCCAGCGGTCGGTGAAGCCCCGGACGCCGCCCCTCGCTGCGGCTTCGCCCCGCTCGTTCGTGGACACCGGGCCTCCTTCATCGGGTGTCGCACGGCGCGCCATGAACGCGCGTGTCCGGTCGAGTGTCGTTTTCGATCGGCTCCGGTTGGTGCGTGAACGGGTGCACGACGACACCGGTGCGGCTTGTGTCACCGCTGTGACCGGAGAGCAACTGCGGGGAGACTATCGCCTCTTGCGACGTGTCTTGACGCCACTCCACGTCAAGAATCCGTTACAACCCGCTCCGCGGCGCTCGACGTCCGCTACCGGATCGTTCGTAACCGATCGCACACCGACGCCAATTGGTGACCTGGCCGCTCTTGACTGACCGAGAACCCGCTGGATTGGATCAGTGGATGCGGTGTGTCCGCACCCCGCATGCGCGAACACCCGCACGGCCGCCAACGTCAGGCGCCCCACACATCCTCGGCCCGGAACGGGAATTGTGACTTCAACCGTGAAGAGCAGCTGGTTCACAACGAGACACCGCGGCACGGCCGCCGCCGCCCTCGCCGTCACGGCGGCGCTGGTCGCGGGCTGCGGCTCGTCCACCGACGACGAGTCCGACAACCCGCTCTCGGAGGGCAAGGCGGACGGCGGCACCGTCGTCGTCGGCTCCAACAACTTCGCCGAGAGCATCCTGCTCGCCGACATCTACGGCGAGGCGCTCAAGGCCAAGGGCATCAAGGTCGAGTACAAGCCCAACATCGGCAGCCGCGAGACGACCTACGGCCTGCTCAAGAACGGCTCCATCACCGTTCTGCCCGAGTACAACGGCTCCCTGCTGGCCTATCTCGACCCCGACGCGGAGCAGAAGTCCATCGAGGCCGTGAACGCCGCGGTCAAGACCCAGCTCGACGAGAAGCTGACGCTGCTGGAGTCGGCGCCGGCCGAGGACAAGGACTCGGTGTCCATCAACGCCGAGACCGCCGAGAAGCACGGTCTGACCGCGCAGTCCACGCTCGCGGACCTCGAGGACATCGCGCCCGAGCTGGTGATCGGCGGCTCGCCCGAGTTCCAGACCCGGCACCAGGGCCTCATCGGTCTGGAGAAGGAATACGGCCTGAAATTCAAGTCCTTCAAGGCCCTCGACGCCGGCGGACCGCTCACCCAGGCCGCGTTGACGAAGAACACCGTGCAGGCCGCGGACATCTTCACCACCGACCCGACCATCACCAAGGAGAAGTTCGTCGTCCTCCAGGACCCGAAGAACCTCTTCGGGTTCGCCAACGTGACCCCGCTCGTCTACAAGAGCGGGCTCTCGCAGGAGGGCATCGACGCGCTGAACGCGGTCTCCGCCAAGCTGGACACCAAGACGCTGCTCGACCTGGACTCGCAGGTGCAGCTGGAGAACAAGGATCCGCTGGACGTCGCCAAGGACTGGCTGGAGACGGTCGGTCTGAACTGACCCACGCGACGGGAACGCGCACCGACGACGGGACGCGGGCACGGCCGACCTCCGGCCGTGCCCGCGTCCCGTCGTCGTGTCCGCCCGGGCCACGCGGCACGGGGGAGCGGAAACGGGGCAAGCGCGGTCAACAGGCGGACGGCGAGGGTGGATTTCCGGTCGGATCAAGGGTTTCCCCTGTATCCCCGTGACCTCCCCTTTGCCTATCGTTCCTGCACAGCTGACCGGCCGGTAACCCCGCAGGGTCGGCTTCGCGCCAGGCCGGTCCCGCACATCGCTTTTCGACCAACCCCCCTCCGCTTCGACGACGAAGCGCATCGACCGCCGCTCCGCGCTGTCCGGAGCACGGCCACGAAAGGCATTCCCTTGCGAACCTCCCCTGCCCTCGGACGCAAGCTGATATCCGTCGCCACCGTCTCGGCGGCACTGCTCACGGCCGCCACCGCGTCGGCCGCCGCGGCCCCGGAACCCGCCCCGCGGGCCGCCGTCCCGGCGGCACAGACCGAAGCGGCCCCCGGCACCCCCGCCGACCGCCTCATCGTCGGCTACAAGTCCGGCGCCGCCGAGGCGAAATCGGACAGGGCCGCAGCGGCCGACGCCGAGGCGAAGGGCGCGGGGGCCGAGGAGAACCTGGACTTCCGGCGCCGGCTGGGCACCGGCGCCGCCCTGGTCGGCCTGGGCGAGGACCTCACGCGGACGGACGTCGCCGACGTCGTCGCCGAGTACCGGGCCGACCCGCAGGTCGCGTACGTCGTACCGGACCGCCTCAACACCCCGCAGGCCGACCCGAACGACACCGACTACGCCAAGCAGTGGGACCTGTTCGAGGCCACCGCCGGCATGAACGTCCCCGGCGCGTGGCCGACCTCCACCGGCAGCGGCGTGACCGTCGCGGTGATCGACACCGGCTACGCGGCGCACTCCGATCTCGCCGCGAACATCGTCGGCGGTTACGACTTCATCGCCGACACCGCCGTGTCCGTCGACGGCGACGGCCGCGACGGCAACCCGGCCGACCCGGGGGACTGGTACAACGCCGGCGAGTGCGGCCCGGGGGTCCCGGCCGGCAACTCCTCGTGGCACGGCACGCACGTGGCCGGCACCGTCGCCGCGGTCACCGGCAACAACAAGGGCATGGCGGGCGTCGCCCACGGCGCGAAGGTCTCCCCGGTCCGCGTGCTCGGCAAGTGCGGCGGCTACGACTCCGACATCATCGACGCCATCACCTGGGCGTCGGGCGGCACCGTCTCCGGTGTACCCGCCAACGCACACGTCGCCAAGGTCATCAACATGAGCCTCGGGGGCGACGGCGCCTGCACCTCGGCCACGCAGAGCGCCGTCGACGCGGCCGTGAACCGGGGCACCACCGTCGTCGTGGCGGCCGGCAACGACAACGACAACGTGGCCGGCCACTCGCCGGGCAACTGCAACAACGTCATCTCGGTCGCCGCGACCAACCGCAGCGGCGCCAAGGCGTCCTACTCCAACTACGGCTCCCTGGTGGACATCGCCGCCCCCGGCGGTCAGACCGGCACCGGCACCGCCAACGGCATCTACTCCACGCTGAACTCCGGCACGCGGACGCCGTCCACGGAGTCGTACGCCTACTACCAGGGCACCAGCATGGCCGCCCCGCACATCGCGGGCCTCGCCGCCCTGATGAAGTCGGCCGAGCCCGCACTGACCCCGGCGCAGATCGAGTCGGCCATCAAGACCAACGCGCGGACGCTGCCCGGTTCGTGCTCCGGCGGCTGCGGCGCGGGTCTCGCCGACGCGGCCAGAACGGTCCAGGCGGTGGCCGGGGGTACGCCCACCGGCCCCACCTTCTCCAGCACCTCCTCCGTCGCCGTACCGGACGCGGGGGCGGCGGTGGAGTCGCCGATCACCGTCAGCGGCCGCAGCGGCAACGCGCCCGCCGCGCTTCAGGTCCAGGTCGACATCACTCACACCTACCGCGGTGACCTGGTCGTCGACCTGGTCGCGCCGGACGGCTCGGCGTACCGCCTGAAGTCCTCCAGTTCCTCGGACTCCGCGGACGACGTCAGGACCACCTACTCGGTGAACGCCTCGGCCGAGACGGCCGACGGCACCTGGAAGCTACGGGTCCAGGACGTCGCCGCCCAGGACACGGGCCGGATCAACGCCTGGAGCCTGACCTTCTGAGGCCGCGGGCCGCGAACGGACGGTCCGGCCGGTGCGGATGGGCGCCGGCCGGACCGCCCGCTCCTCAGCCGCGGAACGCCGGCAGATGCTCGGTCGCCCACTCCCGGTAGCTCCGGGCCGGGCGGCCGAGCAGGGCGGGGAGCGTCGGGTCGGGGCGGGCCTTCCCGCCGTCCCGGCCGCGCACCCCGCTCGCCAGCAGGGCACGCGCCACCGGTTCCGGATGGCGGCGCAGCAGCCCCGCCAGTGCCTGCTCGCCGGTCGACTCGACGAAGTCGAGCGGTCGTCCCAGCAGCTCGGCGAGGATCCGCGTCTGCCGCCGCGGACTGACCGGTTCGGGTCCGGTGAGCGCGTACGCCCGTCCCGCGTGCGCCCGCGGGTCGGTCAGCGCCCGTGCCGCGACCTCCGCGAGGTCGCCCGGATCGACCGCGGCGACCTCGGTCGTGCCGTTCAGCGCGCGCACCACGCCCTCCTCCCGGACCGAGCGGGCCCAGCCCAGCGTGTTGGACATGAAGGCACGCGGTCGCAGCAGGGTCCACGACAGACCGCAGTCACGGAGCAGCCGCTCGTTCTCCCGCTGCCAGCGGGTCACCAGATCGGTCGCGTCGGGCTCGGTCACCGACTGGGTGGTCACCTTCACCACATGGCGGACTCCCGCCGCGCGCGCGGCCGCCAGGAAGTTCTCGTCGTGGGCGTGCGTCAGGGGGTCGACGGTGACGAGCAGCGCGGCCCGCACCCCGGTCAGGGCCCGCCGCAGACCGTCGAGGTCGCCGAGGTCGCCCGCCACGACCTCGACCCGCGGCCCGGCCGGGCCGGTCGCGCGGCTCGGGTCGCGGGTCAGCAGCCGCAGCGGTACGGAGCCGGCCAGGCGCCGGGCGACCAGCGAGCCGACGGTGCCGGTCGCCCCGGTCAGCAGGATCACGAGACCGCCCTGGCGAGCGGGTCGAGCGGTTCGAGGGAGTCGAGCGAACCGAGGACCCGCGCGCCCCGGTCCGCCCGGCTGTCGAGGCCCAGCAGCAGACCCGGCACCGCGATGCTCGGCAGCATGTGGGACCACAGCACGGACAGCCGCCGGCCCAGATCGGCGCGACCGGTCAGGGCGCGTGCCATCAACTGGATGCCGGTGAACGAGCCCACCAGCAGCTCCACCGTGTCCCGGGGGTCCACCGTCGGCAGCAACTCCCCCTGTCTGCGGGCCTGTTCCATCAGCGGTGTCAGATGGTCGGCCCACTGCCGGAACGGTCCGGTGTGGTCGACCCCGGGCGGCGCGCACTGATCCACCGCCAGCCGCACGCTGCCGCGCAGCAGCGCGTTGCTCAGCAGCCGCTGGCCGACGACGAACGTGATGTCGATGACCTCCTGCAACTTGCAGGGCTGCGAGGGAATCGCGCCGAACGGCACCTGCTCGTCGAGGACCGCCTGAGCGAGCGATTCCTTGGAGGGAAAATGGAAGTACAGCGCGCCTTTGGTGACTTCGGCACGCTCCAGAACCATGGCGATGGTGGTCGTGGTGTAGCCGTGCTCGTCGAAGACCGCGCCCGCCGCTTCCAGGATCGCCCTGCGTGTCCTGATGGCGCGCTCCTGTTTCGCCATGAGAGACCCTCCCCGGCGCCCAGTTGGCCGGTTACTGCCATGGGCGCCACATCGTGCCAGAACTGCCCCGATCATAGAGTGCTACGGAGTGATCTCATTGAAAACAAACCGGTCGCCTCGTATTCTGGCAGCCACCCGCGGCGGACACCTCACCGTTCGCCTGGCTCTCGGGGGACCGTAGGAGAGACATGCCTCAACCGCGGCAGCTTGCCGAAACCCCGTCCCTGATGGCGACCGTCCCCCGGCAGTTCGTCCACCGGGCCGCCGTCGCCGAGACCTTCCTGACCGACTGGAAACGGAACGGTGAGGACCGATTCTCGGTCTCCGCCCAGTGGCCGCGCGCACACGGGTTACACGTGTCCTCCGACCGCTCCGCCTACGAGCCGCTGCTCGTCGTGGAGACGGTGCGCCAGGCCGGGACACTGATCGCGCACACCGAGTACGACGTACCACTGGGGTTCCATTTCGTGCTCCAGCAGTTCGAAGTGGACACATTTCCTGAGCATTTGACGCTCGGTCCCGTACCGGCCGAACCCGTCGTCGAACTCGACTTCGCCGAAGTGCGTCACCGCGGCGGCAGGACGGCCGGCGCCCGCTACACCGCCGAAGTCCACGTGGAGGGCGCGCACGTGGCGTCCGCGAGAGTGGCCTTCACCTGCGTCGGCGACTCCGTCTACCGCCGTCTGCGCGGCGGCCGCACCCCCGACACCGTGTCCGCCCGGTCCGTGCCGCCCGGACTGCCCGCGGACACCGTGGGCCGCGCCCTGCCCGCGGACGTCGTACTGGCTCCGACGGAGCGCGACGACCGCTGGCAACTGCGAATTGATACGGGACATGCTGTTTTTTTCGACCACCCTCTCGACCACGCGCCCGGCATGCTCCTGCTGGAGGCCGCCCGCCAGGCCGCCTGGGCCGGAGCGGCGAAGACCGGCCCACCCGCCTCCTTCCACGCGGTCTTCCATCGCTACGCCGAACTGGACGAACCCGTCTGGATCGAGGCCGAGGAGCAACAGGGGGGCGGGGTGAACGTGTTGGCCACACAAGAGGGGGCGAAGGTCTTCGAGTGCCAGGTGGGCGTCATCGACGAGTGAGCTATCGTTGGCGGTGCAATAAACAAACGGCGTAACCCGTTTTTATTTCAGGGAGTCCAGCCGATGGCGAGGCAGTTACGAGCCGAACAGACCCGCGCGACGATCATCACGGCCGCTGCCGACCTGTTCGACCGTCATGGTTACGAGTCGACCAGCCTCAGCGACATCGTCGAGCACGCCGAGGTCACCAAAGGCGCGCTGTACTTCCACTTCGCGGCCAAGGAGGACCTGGCGCACGCCATCATGGAACTCCAGTCGCAGGCCCTGCGCCGGCTCGCCCGCGAGGTGGACGGCTGGGACTGCTCGTCGCTGGAGGCCCTGATGCGCATCACCTTCGGCCTGACCCGGCTGACCGTCGAGGGCCCCGTCGCCCGGGCCGGACTGCGCCTGGCCACCGGGGGTGTGGGAGTGCGGCCCCCACTGCCGCACCCGTTCACCGAGTGGCGGGAGATCGTCTCGCGCAGACTGCTCGGCGCCGTCAAGGAGTCCGACATCCACCCCGACGTCGACATCGACGTCGTCACCCACTCCCTGGTCAGCTTCTTCGTCGGTATACGCGTCACGGGCCGCACCCTGGAGTCGCAGCTCCGGCTGCCCCGCCGGGTGACCGAGATGTGGTACGTCCTGATCCGCGGCCTCGTACCGGTGACCAGGCGACCGCGCTATCTCGCCCTCGCCACGCACCTGGAGCGGGAGATCAGAATCGGCTGAACCGCGCGATACGGTGAGCCGCATGCCCGCCACCGCGCCCCTGCTCCTCGGCGACGAACCCGGTTCCTTCCCGCACAGCGTGCTCGCCGAACGGCATCCCGCGATCATCCGGCAGGTGCGCGGGGCCTTCCCCTACGGTCCCGACCGGCGGCGCGCGCTGGACGCGCTGCTCGTGAGCTGCACCGAGGGTGCGATCGAACCGCTGCCGGCCGACGCGCACGACCGGGACCGCTGGGGCGCCTGGGGGCTCGACACCTACGCCGGGCGTTCCTGGTTCGACGTGCCGTGGCTGTGGTCCGAGAGCTACTTCTACCGCTGCCTCCTCGAAGCCGTCGGCCACTTCGCCCCCGGACCCTGGCAGGGCATCGACCCCTTCCGCCCCGACAAGCTCGCCGAACTCGACTCGGCCCGGACGGACGAGGAACTCGCCGCGCTCGACGGCCTGGCGGACCTCACGGCCGACGAACAGGACCGTGCGCTGCTGCACGGCTCGCTCTGGGGCAACCGCGCCGACCTCGGATTCCGGCTGTCCGCCGAAACCTCCGACACCCCGGCCGCCGTCCCCGCCCTGGTCGCCGACGACAGCGACACCCTGTGGTCCCTGCTTCCGCCGTCCGGCGCGGGCACCCTGTACCTCATCGCGGACAACGCCGGCCGCGAACTCGTCCCGGACCTGCTCCTCGTCTCCCGTCTGCTCGCCGGAAGCCGTGTCGAACGGGCCGTCCTGCACGTCAAGCCGCACCCGTACTACGTCTCCGACGCCACCCCGGCCGACGTCCTCGACGCACTGCGCCGGCTGACGGCGGCACCGGGCGCGGCCGCCACGCACGGCCGCAGGCTGTGGCAGGCGCTGACCGACGGCCGTCTCACCGTGCGCGCCCACCCCTTCTCCTGCGGTCCGCTGCCGTACGCCGAGATGCCGGACGACCTGCGGGCCGAGTTCGCCTCGGCCACGGTGACGATCGTGAAGGGCGACCTCAACTACCGCCGGCTCGTCGGCGACCGGCTGTGGGCCCCGACGACACCGTTCGCGGACCTCACCGGACACTTCCCCGGCCCGGTCGCCGCCCTGCGCACCCTGAAGTCCGACGTGATCTGCGGACTCGACACCCGCACCGTGACCGCGCTGGACGCCGCCGAAGGCCCTCGCTGGCGGACCGGCGGCACGCACGCCCTGATCCAGGTCAGGGCCTGAGAGCAGGTCCGCCCGCCCGCCGCGGGCGGCACCGGCCGTCCCGGTCCAGGCGATCCGCGGTCCGGCCGGGCGGGGAGGTACGCCACAAGGCCCGGCGACAACTGCCGGATTCACCGCCGATTCACGCGATGGTGTGATCATGTCCCGGCGCTCGGATGTCCCCGATGGGCCACGGGTAGGGCCACGGCCATGACGCAGCAGCCCTTCGAACTCCCGCACTTCTACATGCCGTATCCCGCGCGGCTGAACCCGCACCTCGACCGGGCCCGGGCCCATTCGACCCAGTGGGCACGCGACATGGGCATGCTGGAGGGTTCCGGGATCTGGGAGCAGGCCGATCTCGACGCGCACGACTACGGCCTGCTCTGCGCCTACACCCATCCCGACTGCGACGCCGAAGCCCTCTCGCTCATCACCGACTGGTACGTGTGGGTCTTCTTCTTCGACGACCACTTCCTGGAGATCTTCAAGCGCAGCCAGGACCGCGCCGGCGGCAAGGCCTACCTGGACCGGCTGCCGCTGTTCATGCCGCTCGACCTGTCGGCCGACGTACCGGAGCCGGAGAACCCGGTGGAGGCGGGTCTCGCCGACCTCTGGGCGCGCACCGTGCCCTCGATGTCCGCCGACTGGCGGCGCCGGTTCGCCATCGCCACGGAGCACCTGCTCAACGAGTCCCTGTGGGAGCTGTCCAACATCAACGAGGGTCGGATCGCCAACCCCGTCGAGTACATCGAGATGCGCCGCAAGGTCGGCGGTGCGCCCTGGTCCGCGGGCCTGGTGGAGTACGCGACCGCCGAGGTGCCCGCCTCCGTCGCCGGCGCCAGGCCGCTCAGGGTCCTGATGGAGACCTTCTCCGACGCCGTCCACCTGCGCAACGACCTGTTCTCCTACCAGCGGGAGGTGGAGGACGAGGGCGAGCTCAGCAACGGCGTCCTCGTGCTGGAGACCTTCTTCGGCTGCACGACGCAGGAGGCCGCCGAGGCCGTCAACGACGTCCTGACCTCCCGGCTCCACCAGTTCGAGCACACCGCGCTCACCGAAGTGCCCGCGCTGGCGCTGGAGAAGGGCCTGACCCCCGCCGACGTCGCCGCGATCGCGGCCTACACGAAGGGGCTCCAGGACTGGCAGTCCGGCGGCCACGAATGGCACATGCGCTCCAGTCGCTACATGAACGACAACGCCGTGTCCGCCTCGCCCTGGAGCGGGATCACGGGGCTCGGCACATCGGGTGTCGACGTGCGGTCGCTGCTCGCCGCCGCCGGCGGGGAACGGCTGCGTGCCTACACGCACGTGCCGTTCCAGAAGGTCGGGCCGTCCCTGATCCCCGACATCCGGATGCCGTACCAGGTCCGGCTGCACCCCGGCCTCGACGGGGCGCGGCAGCGCCTGCTGGACTGGTCGCACCGGATGGGCATCCTCCAGGAGGGCGTCTGGGACGAGGACAAACTCCACGCCAACGACCTGCCGCTGTGCTCGGCCGGACTCGACCCGGACGGCACCGAGGAGGCCCTCGACCTCAGCGCCGGCTGGCTGGCCTGGGGCACCTACGGCGACGACTACTACCCGCTCGTCTTCGGGCACCGCCGTGACCTAGCCGCCGCGCGGCTGTGCACGGAGCGCCTGTCGGCCTGCATGCCCGTCGACGGGGGCGAGCCGCCCGTCCCGGCGAACGCCATGGAGCGCGGTCTGACCGACCTGTGGCGGCGCACCACCGTCACGATGGACCAGGAGGCCCGACGCCGGCTGAAGGCCTCGGTCGACGTGATGACGGAGAGCTGGCTGTGGGAACTGGGCAACCAGATCCAGAACCGTGTCCCCGACCCCGTCGACTATCTGGAGATGCGCCGCGCCACGTTCGGCTCCGACCTCACCCTCAGTCTGTGCCGGATGGGACACGGCCCGGGCATCCCCGCGGAGGTCTACCGCAGCGGCCCGGTCCGCTCGCTGGAGAACGCCGCCATGGACTTCGCGTGCCTCGTCAACGACGTGTTCTCCTACCAGAAGGAGATCGAGTACGAGGGGGAGATCCACAACGCCGTCCTGGTGGTGCAGCACTTCTTCGGCACGGACTATCCGACGGCGCTCGGAATCGTCGGTGACCTGCTGAACCAGCGCATGGAGCAGTTCGAGCACGTGGCGGCCACCGAACTGCCCGTCGTCTGCGCGGACTTCAGGCTGACCGGGGAGGCCCGCACGAGCCTGGACGGTTATGTGACCGCGTTGCAGAACTGGATGGCAGGCATCGTGAACTGGCACCGCGGCGTCGACCGCTACAAGTCGCACCACCTGGCGCGACGCACGCACGGTTTCCTCCCGGACCGCGCCTCGGCCGCCGTGCCCGCTCTCCTCAGCTGAGCCCGCGCACCTGCCGGGCCGTCTCCCCGGCGAGCTCTCGGACACCCTTGGCGGCGGCCTCCGAGAGCTCGCCGATCACGGCCTCCGCGACCGTGAGGACCGTGCGGGCCTGCGCCCCCTGGCCCGCCTCGGCCAACGTCCGGGCCAGCGCGCAGTGCTCCTCGGCGACGAACCGGCCGAGGTTCACCCCCTGCCAGTTCCGCAGTGTCTCGTCACCCGGGCCGGCCAGGATGTCCCTCAGCAGGGTCAACGTGCGTGCGGCATCTCCGGGCCGGCCGGACGTCCGCTCCAGCCGGGCCTGCGTCAGCCGCGCCGACACACGGTCCCAGGCGGATTCCTGAAGGGCGGCGTACAGCCGCTGGGCGCGCAGCGCCTGCGGGAGGTCGCCGAGTCGCTCGAACTCGACGGCGAGCCAGTGCAGAGGGGAGGTGTCGAGACGCTGCTGACCGCGGGGGGAGCGGAGCTTGCTCTGGTCCATGACGATCTCGTCCAGCGCGCGGATCAGCTCGACTCTGGCGAGCTCCGTCATCCCCTGGTCCAGCGCCAGTTCGGTCCAGGTGGACGCGGGCTCGTCGGCGGGGTCGGTGCCGAACAGGGCCTCGTCCAGGCCGCGTGCCCAGCCGCGCAGCTCCTCCGCGTCCGCGTCGGTCCCGGGCACGTCGCTCAAGCCGCACCCGGTGTCGAAGTCGGTGTCGCGCACCTCGTGGAGCAGCGGCAGGTCTTCGGGGTGACCGTGCAGTCCCACGAGCACGGCGGCCAGCCGCAGTTCGTCCGTCATCGACGAGGCGGCCTCGTGCTTCAGCAGATGCCGCAGCAGATCCAGGTCCCCTTCGGCGCGGTCGAACTGCGCCGCCCGGAGGGCGACCCGCCGCCGTATCGCGTCGTCGGCGAGCGCGTCACGGATTGTGTGGTCGCCGGAGCGCAGCAGCGCGAGGTCGGCGCGGCCCGTGGCGAGGACGGGCTCCCACAGCGGCGGCCTCGCATGCCGGTCGAGCCGCTCGTACGCGCACAGCTCCTCCTCGTTGAGCAGCAGGAAGTCCGGTTCGGTGCGCAGCAGCGCGGAGTGCAGCAGACCCACGAGTTCGACCGGGGAACGGTCCGCGAACCCCAGGGCGGCGCGGAGTTCGGCGCGCTCCTCGTCGATTCCGTAGCAGTCCCGGAGCTCGTCCTCGGTCTCGGCTACCCGCGCCAGGATCGCCGCCTCGCCGTCGTCGGGCGACAGGTTCCGGTAGTCGGACCAGCCGGGCAGGCCGACGACCATCTCCAGCGCCTCGTCCACGGTCGAGCCGATGACGCCGGCCGAGCCCTCGGAATCGGCGTACAGCACCGAGCCGTCCGCGCACAGGAAGTACGTGCCACCCGTGTCGTCTCCCGCCACCACTTCGAGCGGGCCGCCCGAGGCGAGGCGGACCGGCTCGACATGGCCGTGCGCGGCACGGGCCAGGTCGAAACCGAAGGGGAAGGCGGCGAGGGACGCCAGGCGGCCATCGCCGCGGAGCAGGCGCAGGGCGTGATCCGTCATGTCACAGAAAGTAACAGGCGGCAGTGACAACGGGTCCGGGCGCGGATCACGGCGGGGGCCGGAGCGGTGATCCGTGGAGTGTGGACCGGTGTGCGAGGTAGGGCTGTCGGGGTGGAGGCCGTACCGGGTCCGGGTGTCGCGGAGCCGCCCGCGACGTGCCGTCGCGCGCCACTCGGAGCGGCAGTTCCATCCTTGACGGGCCGTCAGTCTCACTCGTTCGTGACTCGTCGCGCACCGGTACGCCGGGTAGTGCACCACCCGGAGGCGAACCATGGAACAGACTGCGTTGCGTCCCAAGCCGATGCCGGGTCGCGAACCGGGCGACGGCGATGCGAGTGCGGGCCCCGCCCGTCGGCCGCACGCCGCGCGCCGGCGCGGGCGGCGGCTCACGACCCTGTCGCTCGGCCTGCTGCTCGGGACGGTACTGGTGCTGTCCGGCATCGGGCTGGGCACGGTGGGTGCCACGGTGATCGGCATGAGCAGGCTCGCGGAACTCCAGCGCCAGGCGGGCGAGGCGGGGCAGGCCGGGCCGCCGGCGCCGGGCGCCCGCACCGGTCCCTCCGCCCCGCCGGGGCCAGGGGCGTCCGTGGGACCCGTACCGAAGGCACCGCCGTCACCGGCCGCCGTCGGCGCCACGCTGGCCGTCGAGGTCGTGGACGCGGAGAAGTCGGGCGCCCTGGTCGTGGGCGTGCACCTCCCGGGCCCCGGTCACGCGGCGGGCCTGGTGCGCGGGGACGTGCTGCTCACCTTCGGCGGCCGCCCCGTCGAGTCCGCCGCGGATCTGGCCCGTGCGGTGCGTGCGGCGCGGCCGGGCGAGGAGGTCGTCGTGACGGTGCTCCACGAGAGCGGCGGGTACCAGCAGTTGACGGTGCGCCCGGGGGTCGTCACATGACCACCCGGAAGGCGCCGGTCGGACGTCGCGCGTCGATGTCCCCACCGGACCAGCGGTGTGTTCGCCCGGGAAGGTGATTGATGGTGAGCCGACTTGCAGACGTCAGCTGAAATGGTTGCGCAATGGTGAACCATTAGGCGGCACGGGGTGCCGCCGGGTGCTCCCGCCGGTCCCGGGCCGTCCCGAGCCCGAAACTCCGGCTCATCCGCTCGCGCGGCCCTCCCGGGACGGGCAGGATGCTGCCCGTGGTACCCGTATCGGTTCGAGGAGGCCCCGGATGACCGGCACCGCGGTTGCGCGCTTCACCGCCGACGACTACAGGGCCCGTCTGGAGCGCGCGGCGCGGGCGGCCGAGGACGCCGGGCTCGCCGGGCTGCTGGTGGCGCCCGGCCCGGACCTGGTGTGGCTCACCGGCTACGCGCCCACCGCGATCACCGAGCGGCTCACGGTGCTGATCCTCGCCGCCGGGCAGGACCCCGTCCTGGTCGTCCCCACCCTGGAGGCCCCCGACGCCGCGAAGGCCCCGGGCGCCCCCGCACTGACCCTGCGCGACTGGACCGACGGCAAGGGCCCCTACGCCACCGCCGCCGCCCTCCTCGACGCCGCGGGACGCCTCGGGGTCAGCGACAACACCTGGGCCATGCACCTGCTGGGCCTGCAGAACGCCCTGCCCGGCAGCTCCTACGCCTCCTTCACCGAGGCCCTGCCGATGCTGCGCGCCGTCAAGGACGCCGCCGAGCTGGAACTGCTCGCGGCCGCTGGTGCCGCCGCCGACCAGGCCTTCGAGGAGATCCGGACCGTCCGCTTCGCCGGCCGCCGCGAGTCCGACCTCGCCCGCGACCTCGCCGGACTGCTGCGCCGGTCCGGGCACGAGCAGGTCGACTTCACCATCGTCGCCTCCGGCCCGAACGGCGCCGACCCGCACCATGAGGTCGGCGACCGCGTCATCGAACCCGGCGACATGGTCGTCCTCGACTTCGGCGGCCTCAAGGACGGCTACGGATCCGACACCTCCCGCACCGTCCATGTCGGCGAACCGACCGAGGAGGAGCGCCGGGTCCACGACCTCGTGCGCGAGGCCCAGGAGGCGGGCTTCCGGGCGGTGCGGCCCGGTGTCGCCTGCCAGGAGGTCGACCGGGCCGCGCGTGCGGTGATCGCCGACGCCGGGTACGGCGAGTACTTCATCCACCGCACCGGGCACGGCATCGGCGTCACGACCCACGAACCCCCGTACATGATCGAGGGCGAGGAGCAGCCCCTGGTACCCGGGATGTGCTTCTCCGTGGAGCCGGGCATCTACCTGCCGGGCCGCTTCGGAGTGCGCATCGAGGACATCGTGACGGTGACCGAGGACGGCGGCCGCCGCCTCAACGACACCACGCGCGAGCTGGTCATAGTGGACTGACCGCACCCCAGCGCCCCTGCCACGCACCCGAGTGACGACGGCCCCACCATGACCCAGGCACCGACACCCACCGCGGACACCGTCCGCCGACTCGTCCGTTCCCTGCTCAAGGAGGGCGCGGCAGGCGCGACCGGCGCCGGGCCCGACGTCCGGCCGGTCACCGACTCCGGCGGGGCCGCCACGTGGTGGGTCGGCACCCGTCACGTGCTGCGGCTGGCCCCCGATCGCGAGGCCGCCGTACGCCAGCGCCGGGAACTGCGCCTGCGCGACCTCGTCCGCCCGCACCTGTCCGTCGCCGTGCCGAGCAGCGTGGCGCACGGCGAGTGGGCCCCCGGGCTCACCTTCACGCTGGACACCAGGATGCCCGGCGGCTCGGCGCGGGAGCACGACGTCTCCGCCGTCGGCGAGGCCGATCTGGCAGGACTGCTCTCCGGGCTGCGCGAGGTGCCCGTGCGGCAGGCGGAGACGCTGGGCGTGCCGCGCTCCGCGGCCCGCTCCCTGGAGTCGCTGCGCAGGGCCGCCGCCCGCGCCGCCCAACGCCTGGCCGCCGCCGACGAGTTCGACGCCGGGCTGATGCAGCAGCTCGCCCAGCCGGCCGCCGTCCAGCTCGCCGCGCAGCGGGGCACCGCGGTCCTCGTCCACCACGGACTCACCGGCGACCACCTCGTGGTCGGTGCCGACGGCCGGGTGCGCGGGGTCCTCGGCTGGGCCGACACGGTCGTCGGCGACCCCGCCGAGGACATCGCCGGGCTCGCCCTCGCGGTCGGCTCCCCGGCCGCCGTACGCGCCGCCACCCTCGCCGGTTACGGCGCCCGCCCCTGTCTGCGCGGACTGTGGCTGGCCCGCTGCGACAGCGTCGTACGCCTCGGCGAACACCTCGCCGGGCGGAGCGACGAACCGCTCCCCCTGCTGCGGACGCACCTGCGTCACGCCTGGGAGGCGATCCTGCTGGAACGCGTCACGGAACTGCGCGAGGAGGGCGCGGACGGTACGGACGGCACCGACGACGACATGCTGTGAGCGCGATCCGCTGACGCCGGGAGCCGTTCACGGCTGTTCCAGCACCACGCACGACTCGCCGGGCAGCCGCAGCACCCCTTCCTCGTCCGGTGTGTCGACCGGCTCGAAGGCCGCCAGCACGCGCGCGGGACGCGTGCCCAGGGGGATCCCGGCGACCTCCTTGCCCAGGTTCACCGCGACGCAGACGTCCCCGCGCCGGAAGGCGAGCCAGCGGGCCTCCTCGTCGTGGGCCACCTTCATGTCGGCGAGATCCGGGTCGGTGAGGTCGGGTTGTTCGTGCCGGAGCGCGACGAGCCGGCGGTACCAGTCCAGCACGCGCGCGTGGGGCTCTTGCCCGGGTTCGGACCAGTCGAGGCAGGAGCGGTCCCGGGTCGCCGGGTCCTGCGGGTCCGGAACGTCCTCCTCCGCCCAGCCGTGCGCGGCGAACTCCCGCCGCCTGCCGCGTCGCACGGCCTCCGCCAGTTCGGGATCGGTGTGGTCGGTGAAGAACTGCCAGGGCGTACCCGCCGCCCACTCCTCGCCCATGAACAGCATCGGCGTGAACGGCCCGGTCAGCGTGACCGTCGCCGCACAGGCCAGCAGCCCGGGGGAGAGGGTGGCGGAGAGGCGGTCGCCCTGGGCGCGGTTGCCCACCTGGTCGTGGGTCTGGCTGTAGCCGAGCAGCCGGTGCGCGGCTACCCGGGCGCGGTCCAGCGGACGCCCGTGGTGCCGGTCCCGGAAGCTGGAGTAGGTGCCGTCGTGGAAGTATCCGCCGGTCAGCGTCTTGGCGAGGGCCTCGAGCGGAGCCCGCGCGAAGTCCGCGTAGTAGCCCTGGGCCTCGCCGGTCAGCGCGGTGTGCAGCGCGTGGTGGAAGTCGTCGTTCCACTGCGCCGTGACCCCCAGCCCGCCGTCCGCGCGGGCCGTGATGATCCGCGGGTCGTTCAGATCGGACTCGGCGACGAGGAACAGCGGACGTCCCGTCTCCGCGGCCAGGGCGTCCACGGCGGTCGACAGTTCCTCCAGGAAGTGGCACGCGCGTGTGTCGGCCAGCGCGTGCACGGCGTCCAGCCGCAGCCCGTCGATCCGGTAGTCGCGCAGCCACGCCAGGGCGCTGCCCAGCAGGAAGGCCCGTACCTCGTCCGATCCGGGCGCGTCCAGATTGACGGCCGCTCCCCAAGGGGTGTGGTGCGTGTCGGTGAAGTACGGACCGAACTCGGGGAGGTGGTTGCCGGACGGACCGAGGTGGTTGTGCACGACGTCCAGGACCACGCCCAGGCCGAGTTCGTGGGCCCGGTCGACGAACCTTCTCAGCGCCGCGGGCCCGCCGTAGGGCTCGTGCACCGCCCACAGCGAGACCCCCTCGTACCCCCACCCGTGCCGCCCGGGAAACGGGCACAGCGGCATCAACTCGAGGTGCGTGACGCCCAGTTCGACGAGGTGGCCGAGCCGTTCGGCGGCGGCGTCCAGCGTGCCCCCGGGCGTGAAGGTGCCCACATGCAGCTCGTACAGGACCGCACCCTGCAACGGGCGGCCGGACCACTCGGTGCGCCAGGGACGGCGCCCGTGGTCGACGACCGCGCTCAGCCCGTCCGGACCGTCCGGCTGCCGGCGGGAGCGCGGGTCGGGCCGCACCGGGCCGTCGTCCACCGCGTACCCGTAGCGCGCGCCGTCGCCGGCCTCCGCTTCCCCGGTCCACCATCCCGCTCGGGCCGGATCCCGACCCATCGCGCGCGTGGCGCCCTCGCAATGGAGCGTCACTCGACCGGCCTGTGGTGCCCACACCTCGAACTGCACGGACGGTTCCCCTTCGTCTGCTCACCGTGATGTAGCCCGACCATCGTGCTTCAAGAGCGATCAATCCGCTTGTGAATACCCCCATTTGCGGCGCGGTGTCGTCACGTACGCGCGCGTGGCCGCCCGTTCCCCGGTTTCTGGACACCCGGGGTTCACTGTCCGACAATCACGAGCGTGACGTCCTCCTTCGAGTTCCCCGCCTTTCCCGCGCGGCTCTCCGACGCCGACCGCGACAGGGCGCTGAAGCTGCTGCACGACGGCGTCGCCATGGGCAGGCTCTCGCACGACACGTTCGTCCGGCGCATGGAACTGGCGCTCGCCGCCCGGCGCCCCGACGAGCTGGCCGTCCTCACCGCCGACCTGGCCACCGAGGGACGTGTGTCGCGCATGGTGTTCGGCACCGTCGAGGCGGTGTCCGGCTTCACCGAGCGGCTGCGCCGGGCCTGGCAGGCCGAACGGCTGCCCAAGCTGCTGCTGCCCCACCCGGCCGCCGGGCGCCCGCTGCGCATCGGCCGGGACCCCGGCAGCGGCCTGAGGCTGAACCACGAGACGGTCTCGCGCGTGCACGCCGAACTCAGCCGCCAGGGCGGCATGTGGGTGCTGCGCGACCTCGGATCGACCAACGGCACCACCGTGAACGGCCGGCGGGTCATCGGCGCCGCCGTCGTCCGGGAGGGCGACCTGGTCGGATTCGGGCAGCTGGCCTACCGGCTCGCGGCGAGCTGAACCCGGCCGGCCCGCCCGCCGGACCCGCAAGTCGTGACGCACGGGGCGGTGTTGACGTACACCTGAACTCGTGACTGACTGTGCGTACACCAGATACATCAGGTGAACCGACGGCACCACGGAGGTGTGCCCTGCCGCCACTCCTCCGCTATCCGACCGTCGACGAGCTGCGCTCGCGAGCGGCCGCTCTGGTCGCCCGCCACCCCCGTACGGCCCGGCTGCGCCGTGTCGGTGTCTCGCGCGCGGGGACGCCGCTGTGGCTGCTGTCCCTCGGGCACGGCAGCCGCCAGGCCCTCGTCGTCGCCGGGCCGCACGCCAACGAGCCCGTCGGTGGCGCCACCGTGCTGCGGCTGGCCGAGCGCGCCCTGGCCGACCGCGCGCTCACCGAGGGCGCGGACGCGACCTGGAACCTGCTGCTGTGCCTCGACCCCGACGGCCTGCGGCACAACGAGGGCTGGCTGTCGGGTCCGTACCGCCTGGAGAGGTACTTCCGGCGTTTCTTCCGCCCCGGCTTCCTGGAACAGCCCGAGTGGCTGCCGGAGGGCGCGGCCGGGGCCGCCCTGCCGGAGACACGCGCCCTGCTCGCGCTCCAGGACGAACTGAAACCTTTCTTCCAGTGCTCCCTGCACGGTGTCGACATCGGCGGCGGCTTCGTCGAGCTGACCCGTGAACTGCCCGGACTGCCCCAGCGCGTGGCCCACGCGGCGGCCCGCTTCGCCATCCCGCGCGAACTCGGCGCGTACGACACCCTGTACTGGCCGGGCCTGGGGCCCGCCGTCTACCGGATCCCCTCCCCGCGCCCCGGCGACCTGGCCGCCGCCATCACCGAGGCCGCGGTCGAGTCCACCTGGTACCACCCGCACCGGCACGGCACCGTGACGGCCGTCGTGGAGGCCCCCATGTGGGGCGTGGCCGCCGTGGAGGACGACTCCGTGCCCGTCGACCCGGACGCGGAGCTGCGCACCGTCAGCGGGACGCTGCGCCACGACACGCTGCTGCTGCGCCGGATCCTCGCGCGCGTGCGCCCGCACGTCACGGCTCTCCCGGACGCCGCCCGGCTGCTCGCACCGGTCGACGACTACCTGTTCGTCTGTCCCGGTCTCGCCGACGCCTGGGACCCCGACGGCGACGACCGGGCACGTCCGCTGCCGCAGCTCAGCAGCGCCCATCTGACCGCCCTGCGCATCGCCGGGCGGCGGCTGGCGCTGCGTACGGCGGGCCTGCTGCACCAGCTCGCCACCGGTGCCGGCGGCGTCCCGGCCGGCGTCCTCCCGGAGCTGGACCGGCTCGTCGACGAATGGTGTGCCGACTACCGCGACGAGTGCGGGGCGCACTGGATCCCGGTGCCGCGCCAGGTCGAGTACCAGTCGGAGGTGGTGCTGGCCGCGTTCGAGCTGGCACTGCGCCACGCGCCGGAGAGCTCCCGTTCGGGCGAGCCGGGCTGGGGTTCCGCACCGGTCGTGCCGCTGCATCGGGACTGATGGAGCGACACGGGACGCCCGCTCCGGCAGGCGGTCCGGGTCGCAGGCGGTCCGCGGCGGCGAGTGGGTCGGCGGTGGCGGGCGGTCCGCTGCCGTCGGGTTCAGCCCGACTGTTCGCGCGCGTGCAGCGCCGCCGCGACGACCGTCCGGGACTGGTGCTCGACCTGGTTCTCCAGCGGTACCCAGCGCGCCCGGAACCGCCCGGCGAAGGCGTCGCTCCAGGTGGCGACGAGCCGTTCCAGACGAGGCGCGGCGCGGTCGCCGTTCCGCTGAAGGACCCGCAGCAGCATCGCGGCGGCCCGCAGCGGCAGCCGGCGCCCGAAGGCGTCGACGCTGCCGACGTACGCCATGCTGTGGTCGGCGGGCGGGGTGCACGTCCAGTCCCCGGCCAGCCCCGGAACCAGCTCCAGCCCCCATCTCGCGGCCCGCAGCAGAGGATCGTCGACTCCCTCCAGCCGCGGCTGCGCGTCGGTCAGCACCCGCTCGACCTTCCGGGTGTCGCGCAGCAGACGGCTCGCGAGGCGGCGCATCGCCGCGGCCGGCGCCGGATGCGGGGCCGGGTCGTCCACCAGGTCGCTCGCCCACATCGGCACCTCCACCACCGCGGTCAGACCGCCGTATCGGTGCGCGTGGTACCAGGTGCTGTGCCGTGCGTCGTCCGGCATGCTCGGATAGGCCGCCCCCGTGCCGGGCGACGGCATCACATGGACGCCCGGCCCCGACGCGGGCCAGCCGGCCGCGTCCGAGGCGCCCGTCTCCACGGGGATGTGCAGCTCCGCGGCCGACTTGGCGAACGGCTCCGCCAGGCCCGGGATGTCCTTGGTCAGCTGCACCCAGCTGCCGCCCAGGTCGGTGCCGTGCAGCGTCACCTGGAGGTAGGGGCGCAGCTCGTCGATGACACCGGTCAGGGCACGCGTCTCGGGCGGCAGCCGGTCCGGCGGCAGGACGGCCGGGGACCACTCGGGCTGTTCGGGTCCGGCGGGCCGGAAGAAGCCGAGGTGGTAGTCGTGCAGGCTGCGCGGTGCGGGGGTGACGTGCAGACTCGCCCCGTCCGGGTCCGCGCACAGCAGGAAGTGCCAGGACATCCCGGTGCGCAACGGCCGCTCGTGCACCACGCGTTCGGCCAGCGCGAGGAGCGTGGAGCCCCCGGTCGGTTCGTTGGCGTGGGCGCCCGCCACCACCAGGACGGCACGCCGGGCCCGGCCCACGGACAACAGGTGCAGGGGGCGTCCCGCGCGGGAGACACCGATCTGTCTGAGGGCGCACACGCCGGAATGCTGAGCGGCCAATGTCGCGGCGGACGACACCATTTCGGTCACAGTGGGGTAGCGCAGCTCCGGCAGGAGACTCACCCCCGTCATGTCGCCCCTGCTTCGCACCCGAAGTACCGCACGGCCGTCCTGCGGTGTCAAGAACACCGCAGGGGAGGTGCCGGAGGGCCTTTGGACGGAGGTCTGTGGCACGAGGAGCGCGAGTGCGGTCGGAGGCGACCCTCGCCCCCCCGCCCCGGGCCCGCCCTTTTCAGCCGACCCGCTCCAGCAGGGCGACGGGCAGTGGCGTGAAAAGCTCCTCCACACGGGTCCGCCCGGTGAACTCCCGTGCCGGTGCCAGCACGTCGGCCCACCGGCCCTCCGGCAGCGTCAGCCGGGTGTCACGCCAGCCGCCCGCCTCCGCCAGCCGCAGCGAGAGGCGGGTGACGGCGGCGACGACCTCCCCGGAGCGCGCGTAGGCCACGCAGTGGGCGGCCGCGGGCCCCTCGGCGGCCAGCGGCACGTACGTGGCCGCGTCGCCGAACGCCGCGGGCCGCCGCCCGCGCAGCGCGAGGGCGGCCCTCGTCACCGCCCGCTTCGCCGCGCCGGGATCCGGGGGCGGGAACGCGACCGGGCGGCGGTTGTCGGGGTCGACCAGCGTGCGGTACTCGTCCTCCGTGCCCTGATACAGGTCCGGCACCCCCGGCATCGTCAGATGGACCAGCGCCGTGCCGAGCACGTTCGCCCCGATGTGCGGGTCCAGAGCGGCGCGCAGGGCGTGCACCCGCTCCCCGGGGGCCCCGCACGGCCCGGCGTCGACGAACGCCTCGACCGCCTCCTCGTACGGCGGCTCCTGCTCCGTCCAGCTCGTGTAGAGCCCGGCCTCGCGCACATGCTTGAGCAGCGCCCCGCGGACACGCTCCGGATCCGCCGGGCCCAGTCCGAACACGGTCTGCCAGGCCGCCCACGCCAGCTGGGCGTCCGGCACGCCCTCGCCGGTACGGGTCACCTCGGCCAGCGTGTCCGCCCAGCGCCGCGGGCACTGCGTCAGCACGGCCAGCGCCGCCCGTACGTCCGCGCTGCGCTTGGTGTCGTGCGTCGACACCGCGGTGCCGGTGCCGGGCCAGTCCCGCTGCACGCGCGTGCAGTAGGCGTGGAAGTCCTCCGGCGGCAGCGCCGGGAGCGCGGGATCGCCGCCCACCTCGGTCGCCGACAGCAGCGGCACGTACCGGTAGAACGCGGTGTCCTCCACCGACTTCGCGCGCAGCGCCGAGGACGTCTGCGCGAACCGGGTCCGCAGCTCCACATGGCCGGGGCCGTCGCCGTGGCGGCCGAGCAGCAGGCCGCGCACCACGTCGACGGCACCGGCCTCCTCCGGGACGGCGAACGCCGCCCGCGCCTCGGCGGCGGCCTCCTCGGTGACGACGTCCGCGGCGTCCCCGGGCGTGTACGGCCGGTACACCTCCATCCGGACCAGCAGCTCCCGCAGCGCGGTGTGCAGCGCCCACGGCGCACGATCGCGCAGCGCGAGGTCCGGCGACGCCGCGCACAGCCGGCCGGCCGCACGTGTCAGCCGGTCCACCTCGGCCGACAGCTCGTGCTCCAGCACCCGGTACGCGGCCCGCCGCACCGTCGCCTCCCAGTGCCCGCCCCGGTCGGTCTGCGGCGCGGCGAACCGCCGGTACTGGCCGAGCAGCTCCCCGGCGCCCGCGGGGTCCGTGAACAGGGCGTCGACATGCCGCAGCGCGTCGTAGCCCGTGGTCCCGGCGACGGGCCAGGAGGCGGGCAGGTGCTCCCCGTCCGCGAGGATCTTCTCGACGACCGTCCAGCGGCCGCCCGTCGCCTCGTGCAGTCGCCGGAGGTAGGCGCCGGGGTCGGCCAGTCCGTCCGGGTGGTCGACGCGCAGCCCGTCCACCACGCCCTCGTCGAGCAGCTGAAGGATTTTCGCGTGGGTGGCCTCGAACACCTCAGGGTCCTCCACCCGCACCCCGATCAGCTCGGAGATGCTGAAGAAGCGGCGGTAGTTCAGCTCGGTGCGGGCCAGCCGCCACCACACCGGGCGGTACCACTGGGCGTCCAGCAGCTGCGGCAGCGGCAGCTCCCGGGTGCCCTCGCGCAGTGGGAAGGCGTGGTCGTGGTAGCGCAGCACGTCGCCGTCGACCACCAGGTGGTCGGCCTCCGCGCCGAGCGGCCGCCCGAGCACGGGCACCAGCACCTTGCCGTCCTGCGCCGCCCAGTCGATGTCGAACCACCGCGCGTACGGCGACTCGGGTCCCTCCCGCAGCACCTCCCACAGGGCGTGGTTGTGCCGGGGGGCCATGGCCATGTGGTTCGGCACGATGTCCAGCACCAGCCCCAGGCCGTGCTCGCGCGCCGTTGCCGCGAGCGCGCGCAGCCCGTCCTCACCGCCGAGCTCGGCGCGCACGCGCGCGTGGTCCACGACGT
Organism: Streptomyces cadmiisoli; assembly: GCF_003261055.1. Classification (NCBI taxonomy): domain Bacteria; kingdom Bacillati; phylum Actinomycetota; class Actinomycetes; order Kitasatosporales; family Streptomycetaceae; genus Streptomyces; species Streptomyces cadmiisoli. The sequence goes on along the minus strand of NZ_CP030073.1, from coordinate 2,516,356 downwards.
CGTACCCGTGCGGCGAGCCCGGTACGGCCTCCAGAACGGGGGACAGGTGCAGATGCGAGACGCCGAGCGAGGCCAGGTACGGCACGGCCGCCGCCGCGGCCCCGAACGGGAACTCGGGCTGCAGCTGCAACCGGTAGGTGGCCGTCGGCACCGCGGGATCAGGACGCTCAGGTGTCATGGAAGGCTACGTACCCGCCGGGCCGGGTTTCGTGACATCACCCCCTCCAACGGGCCCGCACGCGTGTCCCGGCCGCGTTCACCGGGTGCGCCCCGAGGAGGCGCACCCGAACGGCCCTGGGGCCTGTCGTCGAATTCCCGCCTGCCCCGCGACGCCCGGCACGCTCCCCCACTGCCTGAAAGGCGTGGGAGGTGCCCCCACTCGCCGCACCGGGCGAAAGCCCGGGTACGTCCGGTACGAAGAGTTCCGCCCGGCACTCCCCCAGTCTTCGGCCGGGGGGACCCCCAGAGCGCGCACCGGACGCCGCGGGGCCGCCCTTCGGGCACCGACAGCAATGTGACGACAGGCCCTAGGCCGGCCGCTGCAACACCGTCAGGCTCCGGTCGGGGAGTGTCAGTCCGTCACCCGCCGCCACCTTCGTGCCGGTGCCCGGCGGCACCCCGTCGGGACGGGCCGTGTCGACCACGACCTGCCACTGCCGGCCGTGGTTGACCGGAACCACGAAGTCCAGCGTCCGGGGGGAGGCGTTGAACATCAGCAGGAACGAGTCGTCGGCGATGCGCTCCCCGCGCGCGCCGGGCTCGGAGATCGCGTTGCCGTTGAGGAACACGGTCAGCGCGGACGCCCGGGACGAATCCCAGTCCCGTTGGGTCATCTCGTGGCCCCGCGGGGTGAACCACGCGATGTCGGACAGGTCGTCGTGGGTGCCCTCGACGGGCCGCCCGTGGAAGAAGCGCCGCCTGCGGAAGACCGGATGGTCCTTGCGCAGCCACACCATCGCGCGCGTGAAGTCGAACAAGTCGCGGCCGGCCGACTCGTCGTCCGGCCAGGCCACCCAGGACAGCTCGCTGTCCTGGCAGTAGGCGTTGTTGTTGCCGCGCTGGGTGCGGGCGAACTCGTCCCCGTGGCTGATCATCGGAACACCCTGGGACAGCATCAGCGTCGCGATGAAGTTCCGCATCTGCCGGGCCCGCAGTTCCTGCACGGCCGGGTCGTCGCTCTCGCCCTCCGCGCCGCAGTTCCAGGACCGGTTGTGGCTCTCGCCGTCGCGGTTGTCCTCGCCGTTGGCCTCGTTGTGCTTGTCGTTGTACGACACCAGGTCGTTCAGGGTGAAGCCGTCGTGGCAGGTGACGAAGTTGATGGAGGCCAGCGGCCGGCGCCCGTCGTCCTGGTACAGGTCGGACGAACCGGTGAGCCGGGAGGCGAACTCCGCGAGCGTGCGCTGCTCGCCCCGCCACAGGTCGCGCACGGTGTCGCGGTACTTGCCGTTCCACTCCGTCCACAGCGGCGGGAAGTTGCCCACCTGGTAGCCGCCCTCGCCCACGTCCCACGGCTCGGCGATCAGCTTCACCTGGGACACCACCGGGTCCTGCTGCACCAGGTCGAAGAACGACGACAGCCGGTCCACCTCGTGGAACTGGCGGGCCAGCGTCGCCGCGAGGTCGAAGCGGAACCCGTCGACATGCATCTCGGTGACCCAGTAGCGCAGCGAGTCCATGATCAGTTGCAGCACGTGCGGGGACCGCATCAGCAGGGAGTTGCCGGTGCCGGTCGTGTCCATGTAGTACCGCGGGTCGTCGGCGAGGCGGTAGTACGACTGGTTGTCCAGGCCGCGGAAGGACAGCGTCGGACCGAGGTGGTTGCCCTCGGCGGTGTGGTTGTAGACCACGTCCAGGATGACTTCGATGCCCGCCTCGTGCAGCGCCCGGACCGCCGACTTGAACTCCAGCACCTGCTGCCCGCGGTCGCCCCAGGAGGCGTAGGCGTTGTGGGGGGCGAAGAAGCCGATCGTGTTGTAGCCCCAGTAGTTGTTCAGGCCCATGTCGACCAGCCGGTGGTCGTTGACGAACTGGTGTACGGGCATGAGCTCCAGGGCGGTGACGCCCAGGTCGGTGAGGTGCTCTATGACCGCCGGATGGGCGAGGGCGGCGTAGGTGCCGCGCAGTTCCTCCGGCAGCCCCGGGTGCCGCATGGTCAGGCCCTTCACATGGGCCTCGTAGATCACCGTGTGGTGGTACTCGGTGCGGGGCCGCCGGTCGTCGCCCCAGTCGAAGTACGGGTTCACCACGACCGACGACATGGCGTGCGGGGCGGAGTCCAGGTCGTTGCGCTTGTCGGGGGCGCCGAAGGGATAGCCGTACACCTCCTCGCCCCAGCCGACCGAACCGCTGATCGCGCGCGCGTACGGGTCGAGCAGCAGCTTCGCGGAGTTGCAGCGCAGACCCCGCTCCGGGGCGTAGGGGCCGTGGACGCGGAAGCCGTACCGCTGCCCGGGCATGACGCCCGGCAGGTACGCGTGCCGCACGAACGCGTCGCTCTCCCGCAGTTCCACCGCGGTCTCCGAGCCGTCGTCGTGCAGCAGACACAGCTCTACTCGGTCCGCGGCCTCCGTGAAGACCGCGAAGTTGGTGCCGGCGCCGTCGTAGGTGGCGCCGAGGGGATATGCCTCTCCAGGCCAGACCTGCATGGACACGACTCTTCCAGGTGTACCGCCGCCATGGGACCGCCTTGGCCCCGGGTCTCCACAAAAGTGATGGAACCCCTTGTCATTTGCTCCCCTCTTAGCGGTCGACCAGTGCATACCGAGGTATGCCGAACCATTGGGGCAAAAACACGTACTCCCGGACCGACAGGGGGAGTAGGGGGAAGATGTGCGCGAATTAGTGCGCCGCCACCTGGGCAAGGTGGTGGCCGGGACGGCCGTCGCGGTGGCGGGGACCGCCGTGATGGCCGGGATCACCCTGCCGGGCACGGCGGGCGCGGACGACACCGCCGGGGGAACGGCGGACGGCCGCGGCGGGCGGCCGGTCCGCGGGACCGGCCCGCAGGGGCAGGCGGCGGTGCCGCCCGCGGTCGTCGAGGCGGCCCCGGCCCAGGGCGAGAAGGGCACCGGACGGGACCCGCTCACCGACGACGAGATCGAGCGGGTCGAGCGGATCGCCCTCGACCGGCGGCTGCGCAGCTCCGGCGAGGCTGTCGACGGGGGCCGCGGCGCACAGCGCCTCGGGGCGGAACTCGCGGACCCGGAGACCGGCGAACTGGACGATCCGCGCGCGCCCCGGCGGGCGGACGTCAGGTTCTACGACTACCGCGACGACACGCTCGTCACCCGGACCGTCGACCTCGGCACGGGGAAGGTCGAGCGGACCGCCACCCAGCGCGGCGTGCAGCCGCCGCTCGGCCGTGCCGAGACCACCGAGGCCGCCCGGCTGCTGATCGCCGACCCGCTGGGCGCGGGACTGCGGGCGGACCACGAGGACGCCACCGGCAAGGAACTCACCTCGCCCGGCCAGTTGCTCCTGAACAGCATGGTCTACCGGGCCTCCCCGGGCGCCCAGCCCGCCGCGCTCGACCGCTGCGGGGAGCACCGCTGCGTACGCCTGTTCCCGAAGGTCAAGAACGGGCCGTGGATCGACACCCGTTCCCTGGTGGTCGATCTGAGCACCCGCACCGTGGCCCGGCTCGCCCGCTGAGCGGCAGCCCCCGCACGACCGGTCCGTTCACCTTTCCCACTTGCTCATTCCGGCAAGTCCTCCGCAGGGGAGTCACTTCGACATGCCCGTGATCAGACACAGCAGTGCCCGCAGGCGGACGGCCCTGGCCCTCGCCGTGGCCGGGCTGGCCGCCGGCGCCACGACCGGCGCCGGGCCCGCCGCCGCACAGCCGAAGGCCGCCCCGGCGCCGGCCGCCGAGTGCAGCGCCGCGTACCGCATCGAGCAGAAGCTCACCACCGGCACCACCTGGCGCATGTGCTGGCGGTACCACAAGGAGGCCGGCCTCGTCCTGGAGCACATCTCGTACCAGCCGCCCGCCGAGGCCCGGCCCGTCAAGGTGCTGGCGACGGCCAGGCTCGGCCAGATCCACGTGCCCTACGACGACGGCAGGAACGAGTACAGCGACCTCACCCAGGCCGGGTTCGGGCAGGGGCTGATGGATCTGGCCCCGGGCGAGTGCCCGGGCGGCACGATCAAGACCGTCCGGGTGCCCGACGCGTGGGATCCGTCCCGTGAGAACGTCAAGGGCCTGTGCACGACCACCCGTTCCCGCGGACACGCGTACCGCATGCAGGGCGACACTGCGAACAAGGTGTTCCAGAAGCAGGGCAAGGACCTGCTCGTCTACACCGTCAACCAGGTCGGCTGGTACGAGTACATCACCGAGTGGCGCTTCCAGGACGACGGCACGATCACCATGAACGTCGGCGCCACCGGCACCCTCGCCCCCGAGGACTACGACGCCGGGGACGGCCGCGGCTGGCCCATCGGCAAGGGCGCGAAGGACTACGCCACCAGCCACAGCCACAACGTCTTCTGGCGGCTCAACTTCGGTCTCGACGGCTCCTCCAAGGGGAAGGTCGAGCAGTACGACTCCAAGGTCAGCTCCCCGGCCGGCGGCCGTCCCGCGCCGACCAACAGAACCACCCGCACCGAGGTCGTCCGCGAACTCGCCGGTGACGCCCGGAACATGCGGTGGTGGCGCGTGGTCAGCGCGACCGGCAAGAACAAGGACGGACACGCCCGCTCCTACGAGATCGTCCCGGGACCCAGCGCCAAGTACCCCGGACGCGGCTACACCAAGCACGACGTGTACTTCACCGAGTACGACAAGTGCGAGCAGTTCGCCAGCGACAACCTGCCCGACTGCGGCGCGGGGCACGGGAAGTCGGTGGACAAGTGGGTCGACGGACAGGTGCTCGAGCACCCGGTCGTCTGGGTGAACATCGGCTTCCACCACATCGCCCGCGACGAGGATCAGCAGCCCATGCCGGTGCACTGGCAGGGCCTGTCCATCGCCCCGCGCGACGTGACGGCTATGAATCCGCTCACGCCCGCCGAGCTGGCCGATCAGAACGGGCACCGGGAATAAGGAAGTTGGGAAACGAGCCTGTCCATCCGGCTGCACCGCCGACCGCTCCCGGAGTACCCTTCCTTGATCGTTGGGACGGGGATGCTCGGGGGAGCGGAAGGCGGTGCGCGGGTGGGCTCGGGAGGCCTGGAGCTGCCCCCTGGTGACGACGGTCACGAGGGGAACTCCACAGACGTCCCGCCCGGCACGGTGTCCCTGGCACGGCCGATGGCGACCCACTCCATCGGCCCCGAGCTGGACTGGGACGCCGAGGCCTGGCGCGAGGTGCGTACGCGCGCCCAGCGAGCCGGCCGTGCCTACATCTGGCTGAACCTCGTCGAGCAGCGGCTGCGCGCGGTGGTGGCCGCCGTGCTGCGGCCCATCTACGAACCCGTCCACGGCGACGACTGGGTGGTCGCCGCGGCCGGCCCGGCCGGGCAGGAGTGGGTGCAGCGCGCGGTCGCCGTGCGCGAGGTCAGCCGCCGCAAGGGCTATCTGCTCGACCCGGCCGACGACAACGTCCTCAGTTTCCTCACCCTGCCGCAGCTGCGCGAGCTGATGGTGCAGCACTGGCCGTGCTTCGAGCCGTACATCGACGAGCGCCGCGACGTCGAGCTGGCGATGGACGAGCTGGAGGTCACCCGCAACGTCGTCTCGCGCAACCGCGCTCTGTCCGAGGCGGTGCTGAACCAGGCCGAGCGGGCCTCGGCGCGCCTCCTGGACGTCCTCGGCGCGGGCGGCGACGTGCCGTCGGCGCGCCGGCTGCCGGTCGACGCCGTAGAGGACCTGGTCGGCGACCGGTACGCCGACGTGGTCGCCGTGCACTCCGACCGGGTGCGGCTGATGCGCCAGTTCCCCGCGGAGGACATCTTCGGCGCCGCCCGCCGGCTCGACGCCATCGGCATCGGCCTCAACCTCCTGGTGCAGAACTTCTCCGGGCGGCGGCTCGTGCGCCTCGCGGAGGCGGGTTCCCGGGTGCGGCTGCTGTTCCTCAACCCGGCTTCCAGCGCGGTGAAACGGCGCGAGCGCGAACTCGGGATCAAACGGGGCGAACTGAGCCGGGCCGTGGAGATGAACATCCTGCACATGCGCCGGGTGCGGGCCCGGCTGCGGGACCCGGGGGCGTTCGAGATCCAGGTCTACGACGAGACACCGCGCTTCACGGCCTATCTCGTCGACGGCGACGGCTCCGACGGCGTCGCGGTGGTGCAGTCGTATCTGCGCCGGTCGCGCGGCATGGAGGCGCCGGTGCTGGTCCTGCGCAACGGCGGCCGAGTGGTCAAGTCGGACGAGGTGGACGAGGGTGGACTCTTCGGTGCGTACCGGGAGGAGTTCGAGGTCGCCTGGGCGGATTCGCGCCCCGTGTCCTGATCTGACCGTCAGTTTCCCGTCGCCGTCGGGACGTCGTGCGGACCTCGCCGGTGTGCGGCCAACCGGAACGCGGTCTCCTGGTTGTCAGTGGCGCATGCGAAGGTGGAGACCGATGGGGGAAAGCACCACCAAGAAGGGGGGCCGCCCATGGGCTGGCACCGGGAGCTGCTGATCGGCTTCGACCTGGAGACGACGGGGACGGACCCGCGTGAGGCACGTATCGTCACGGCGGCCGTGATCGAGGTCAGGGCCGGGCAGCCGCTCGGCCGCCGGGAGTGGCTGGCGGACCCGGGAGTGGAGATCCCGGCCGACGCCGTGGCGGTCCACGGGATCAGCAACGAGCGCGCGACGGCCGAGGGCCGCCCGGCGGACCAGGTGGCGGACGCGATCGCCGACGTGCTCGTGGGGTACTGGAGCACAGGCGTCCCGGTCGTCGCCTACAACGCGGCCTTCGACCTCACCCTGCTCTCCGCCGAACTCCACCGCCACGGCCTGCCGTCCCTGCGCGAACGGCTCGGCGGACCGGACCCCGCGCCGGTCGTCGACCCGTACACCATCGACCGCTGGGCCGACCGGTACCGACGCGGCAAGCGCAACCTCGAAGCGGTGTGCACGGAGTACGGCATAGCGCTCGACTCCGCCCACGACGCCTCGGCCGACGCCCTCGCCGCGGCCCGGCTGGCCTGCGCGATAGCGGACCGCCACCCCAAGGTCGCGGGACTCGGCCCGGCGGAGCTGCACCGCCGCCAGATCGAGTGGTACGCCGAGTGGGCGGCGGACTTCCAGGACTTCCTGCGCCGCAAGGGCGACGCGACCGCGGTGGTGGACGGGACGTGGCCGCTGCGGGAGTTGGCCGACGAGCGGATCTGACCCCGCCGCCGGACGCGGCGCCGGCCGGAGCGTGCCCGCCCGCGCGCGGCCGGCCCGGCTCAGAACGGATACCAGCGCACCGTCTCGTCCCCGTCCCGCAGCGACGCCACCCGGCGCTCGAACTCCGCCAGCGCCTTGGGGTTGCTCGGCGCGTGCTGGGCCACCCAGGCGCAGCTGGCCGTCTCGCGCGCGCCGCGCAGCACCGCGCACCCCTGCCAGGCGCGCACGTCCCAGCCGTACGCCTCGGTGAAGGAGTCATAGGCCTCGGCCGCAAGCCCGTAGCGGTCGCGGGAGAGCGCCATGACCACCAGGTCGTGCTCGCGCAGATCGGCGGAGAAGGTCTCCAGATCGACCAGGACCGGCCCGTCCGGGCCGATGTGCACATTGCGCGGCAGCGCGTCGCCGTGGATGGGGCCCGGCGTCAGATGAGGGGTGAGCGCGGCGGCCGCCGCGGCGAACCCGTCGCGCCGCTCCCGCAGATACGCCGCGTCCGCCGGGTCGATCGCCTCGCCGGCCAGCCGCAGCCAGCGCTCCACACCGCCCAGCAGATCGCGCGGCGGCAGTGCGAAGGAAGGAGAGGGAATCGCGTGCACGACGCGTAGCAGTTCGGCCAGATCGCGGGGCTCGGCGGGCCGCACGGCGTCGGGCAGCCGGTGCCACACGCTCACCGGATGTCCCTCGACGAGCAGCGCCTTCGGCTCGGCCGCCCGCACCGCGGGGACCCCCGCCTCGGCGAGCCACATCGCGATGTCCAGCTCGCGGCGCGCCCGGTCGAGGAGTTCGGCGTCGCGGCCCACCTTGACGACCAGGTCACCGGCGGCGAACACCGCGTTCTCACCGAGGGCGAGCAGCCGGGCGTCCCGCGCCGCACCGGGCAGCACCCCCGCCGCGGCCAGTACGCCCCGCGCCCGTGCCTCGTCCATCGTCCGCCTCCGTGTCCGTCGTCGCCCCGGCCCGTGGGCCCCACCCACGTGTCCCGGTTCCGGCCGTGCTTCGGCCAGTGTCCCATTCGCACAGGTCGGACGGTGTGCACAGCGTCTTGACGAGATCCACCGCCTTCACGACCATGACCAAGGCCCGCCGGGTCCGAACCGTCACGAGACGCGCAAAGGAGCCGATTACGTGACATGGGTGAGCGAGGTGCGGCAGGCGGCCGAGGACCCGCCGAAACGGGGCCGTGAGCGGCCCGGACCCGGCCACGGCGCCTGGTTCCTGGTGCTGCCCGCACTGATCCCGATCCTCGTCCTCAGCGTCGGACCGCTGCTCTACGGGATCCTGCTGGCCTTCACCGACGCCCAGTCGGGCCGGACCGAGCCCACCCGGTGGATCGGCGCGCTGAACTTCCGGGACCTGCTCCAGGACACGCTGTTCTGGGAGTCGTTCCGGATCGGGCTGGTGTGGGCGGTCGGCGTGACCGTGCCGCAGTTCCTGCTCGCGCTCGGCCTCGCGCTGCTGCTGAACGAGCGGCTCCGGCTGCGCCGGCTGGCCCGCGCCCTGGCGATCGTCCCGTGGGCCATGCCCGAGGTCGTCGTCGGCATCATGTGGCGACTGGTCTACAGCCCGGACGCCGGCATCCTCAACGAGACCCTGCGCGACGTCGGCCTCGGGGACGGCCGGGACTGGCTCAGCGGTCTGGCCACCGCACTGCCCGCGGTGATCGTGGTCGGCGTGTGGGCCGGCATGCCGCAGACGACGGTCGCGCTGCTCGCCGGTCTCCAGAACACCCCGCGTGAGCTGCACGAGGCCGCGGCGCTGGACGGCGCGGGCGCCTGGCGCCGCTTCAGGACGGTCACCTGGCCCGCCCTGCGGCCGATCGCACTGGCCATCACGGCCCTCAACTTCATCTGGAACTTCAACGCGTTCGCCCTGGTCTACGTGCTGACCAGCGGCGGTCCGGGCGGACGCACCCGTCTGCCCATGCTGTTCGCCTACGAAGAGGCCTTCCGCTACGGCCAGTTCGGCTACGCGGCGGCGATGGGCTGCGTCATGGTCGCGTTGATCTCGATACTCCTCGCCGTGTTCCTGGTGGGGCGGCTCAAGGGAGGTGACGACGCATGAGGACCGGCACCGCCGCCCGCGTCGGCCAGTACACGGCGCTGTTCGGGTATCTGGTCTTTCTGGCCTTCCCGTTCCTCTGGCTGATCTCCACCGCGCTCAAGCCGCCGCGGGAACTGGGCAGTCTGCATCCCACCTGGATCCCGCGGGACCCCACCCTGGACAACTTCCGGCAGGCCTTCGACGAACAGCCGCTGCTGCGGGCCGCGTCGAACTCCCTGATCGCCGCGGCCGGGGCGGCGGTGATCGCCGTGCTGATCGCGGCACCGATGGCGTACGTCATGGCCCGGCACCGCACCCTGCTCGCGCGGGCGGCCGGCGGATGGGTGGTGGTGAGCCAGGCGTTCCCGTTCGTGCTGGTGATCATCCCGCTGTTCCTGGTGCTGAAGAACCTGCGGCTGATCAACTCCGTGCCGGGACTGGTGATGGTGTACGTGGTGTGGGCGCTGCCGTTCGCGCTGTGGATGCTGGTCGGATACGTCCGGGCCGTGCCGGCCGAACTGGAGGAGGCGGCGGCGGTCGACGGGGCCGGGCGGCTGCGGACGCTGGTGTCGGTGACCGCGCCGCTGATGGCGCCGGGGCTGGCGGCCACCGCCCTGTTCGCCTTCGTCACCGCGTGGAACGAGTTCTTCTTCGCCCTGGTCCTGCTCAAGACACCGGAGAAACAGACGCTGCCCGTGATCCTCACCCATTTCATCGGCGCGGAGGGAGTCGCGGACCTGGGCCCCCTGGCCGCCGCCGCCTTCCTCGCCACGCTCCCCTCGCTGGTCGTCTTCGCCGTCCTCCAGCGGCGGATCACCGGCGGCATGCTCGCCGGGGCGGTGAAGAACTGATGCGCCGCGCGAACCCCGTTGTCCTCGTCCTGGTCCTGACACTGCTGCTGGCCGGCTGTGCGGGCGGCGACGGCACCGACGACGGCCGTGTCACCCTCCGCTTCCAGTCGCTCGCCTGGCAGCAGGAGTCCGTCGAGGCCAACAAGGAGTTGGTGGCGGAGTGGAACGCCGCCCATCCCGACGTGCGCGTCGAGTACGTCCAGGGCTCCTGGGACAGCGTCCACGACCAGCTCCTGACCGCCTTCGAGGGCGGCGAGGCGCCGGACATCATCCACGACGCCTCCGACGACCTCGCCGACTTCGCCTACGGCGGCCATCTCGCCGATCTGACGGACCTGGTGTCCGACCGGCTGAGATCGGACATCCCGCGGCGGAGCTGGCGGACGACGACCTTCGGCGACGGGATCTACGGCGTGCCGTTCCTCCAGGAACCCCGGGTGATCATCGCCAACGCCACCTGGCTGAGGGAGTCCGGCGTCCGGATCCCGACTCCCGGGGACCCCTGGACCTGGGCGGAGTTCCGGCAGGTCACGGCGGAGCTGGGCGGCGACGGGAAGTACGGCGTGGCCTGGCCGCTGAAGGAGCCCGTCTCGGCGACGCTCAACCTGTCGCTGTCCACGGGCGGGCAGTTGTTCCACCGCGGCGCCGACGGCAAGGTCACCGTACGGTTCGAGGCGGCCGACGAGACGGTGCCGCGCACGATCCACGACCAGGTCAACACCGACGGCAGCGCGTCCGACTCCACCCTGGGCAGCGGTGGTTCGGACACCCTGCCCGGCTTCTTCGGCGGCCGGTACGCGATGGTCCCGCTGGGGTTCTCCTACCGCCAGCAGATCGTCCAGCAGGCACCGGAGGGCTTCGACTGGCAGGTGCTGCCGGCCCCGGCCGGAGCGGACGGGCTCAGCCAGGGCGTCAGCCCGCAGACGCTGTCCGTCGCGCAGGACAGCCCGCACAAGGAGGAGGCGGCAAAGTTCATCGACTTCCTGCTCCGGCCGGAGAACATGGTGCGGCTCGCCCTGGGCGACTGGATGCTGCCGACCGGCACCCGGGCACTCGAGGATCCCGCCCTGCGCACCACCGAGCACGACTGGGCCATCGGCACCGCCCTGGCCGGCCACCTCCGCTCGGCGCCCGCGCAGTCCGTCCGCGGCTACCCGGAATGGAAGGACAAGGTGGCGACCCCGGCGTTCCAGGAGTACTACAGCGGCGCGATCGGCCTGGACGAGCTGCGCCGCCGCCTGGAGAGGGACGGCAATCTCGTGCTGGCGCGCTATCAGCGCTGAGCGGCGAAGGGAGGCACGGAGCGTTCAGGGAGCACCGGGGTCAGGGAATCGAAGTTGCACGAGACGGTTCGTCTCGTCTATGGTCGTCGCCATGACCCACATCGCCATGTTCTCCATCGCCGCCCACGGCCACGTGAACCCGAGCCTCGAGGTGATCCGCGAGCTCGTCGCGCGCGGTCACCGGGTGACGTACGCGATCCCGCCCGTGTTCGCGGAGAAGGTCGCCGGGACCGGTGCCGAGGTGAAGCCGTGGAACTCCACACTGCCCTCGCCCGAAGACGACCCGTCGGCATGGGGCAGCACACTGCTGGACAACGTCGAGCCCTTCCTCGACGACGCCGTTCAGGCGCTGCCGCAGCTGATCGAGGCGTACGCGGGCGACGAGCCGGACCTCGTGCTGCACGACATCACCTCCTACCCGGCCCGCGTCCTCGCCCACCGCTGGGGCGTGCCGGCGATCTCCCTCTCACCCAACCTGGTGGCCTGGGACGGCTACGAGAAGGAGGTCGCCGAGCCGATGTGGGAGGAGCCGAAGAAGTCCGAGCGCGGCCGGGCGTACTACGCCCGGTTCCAGAACTGGCTCGGGGAGAACGGGATCACCGAGCACCCCGATCCCTTCGTGGGCCGCCCCGGCCGGTCGATCGTGCTGATCCCCAAGGCCCTCCAGCCGAACGCCGACCGGGTCGACGAATCCGTGCACTCCTTCGTCGGCGCCTGCCAGGGCGACCGCGCGGCCGAGGGCGAGTGGCACCGTCCCGCCGGCGCCGAGAAGGTCGCGCTCGTCTCGCTCGGGTCCGCCTTCACCAAACGGACCGACTTCTACCGGGAGTGCGTCGAGGCGTTCGGCGGGCTGCCGGGCTGGCACACGGTGCTCCAGATCGGCAAGCACGTGGACCCGGCCGAACTGGGTGACGTGCCGGCGAACGTCGAAGTGCACTCCTGGGTACCGCAGTTGGCGATCCTCAAGCAGGCCGACCTGTTCGTCACACACGCCGGTGCGGGCGGCAGCCAGGAGGGCATGGCCACGGCCACCCCGATGATCGCCGTACCGCAGGCCGTCGACCAGTTCGGCAACGCCGACATGCTGCAGGCGCTCGGCGTGGCCCGCCACCTCCCGGCGGAGGAGGCCACCGCCGCGGCCCTGCGCGGGGCGGCGCTCGCCCTCGTCGACGACCCGGCGGTGGCCGCCCGGCTGTCGGAGCTCCGGGCCGAGATGGCGCGGGAGGGCGGCACCCGGCGGGCGGCCGACCTCATCGAGGCCGAACTGGCCGCGGCGCGGGCATGAGCGAAGGGCCCGTCGGTTCCCCCGGAACCGACGGGCCCTCGCCGCGGGCGGACACGGACCGTCAGACGCCGACCCGCTCGCCTTCCACCACCGGCGGACGCGGGCGCGCCACCGCTTCGGGGGCTTCGTCGTGCGTGAGGTCCGGCAGGCGGTTCAGCCACTTCGGCAGATACCAGTTCCGCTCACCGAGCAGCGCCATCACCGCCGGCAGCAGCACCCCGCGGATGATCGTCGCGTCGATGAGCACCGCGGCCGCCAGGCCCACGCCCATCTGCTTCATGGACTGCATCGACAGCGTCCCGAAGATCGAGAACACCGCGACCATGATGACGGCGGCGCTGGTGACGACACCGGCGGTGGTGACCACGCCGTGCGTGATCGCGTCCTTCGTCGTACGGCCGCGCAGCCGCGCCTCGCGGATCCGTGAGACCACGAACACGTGGTAGTCCATGGACAGGCCGAACAGGATCACGAAGAGGAACAGCGGCAGCCAGCTGACGATGGCACCGACACCCTCCGCGCCCACCAGCGAGGCGCCCCAGCCGTGCTGGAAGACGGCGACGAGGATGCCGTACGCGGCACCCACCGACAGCAGGTTCAGCACGATCGAGGTGATCGCGACCGTCAGCGAGCGGAACGACAGCAGCATCAGCAGGAAGGCGAAGACGACGACGAAGGCGAAGACCGGGACCACCGAGCCGACGAGCTGGTCGTTGAAGTCCTCGGAACCGGCGACCTGACCGGTGATCGGAGCCTGCACACCGTCGACCTTGCCGAGCGTCGCCGGCCGCACCTCGTCGCGCAGCTTGTCCAGACTGGCGCCCGCCTTGTCGAGGTCCGAGCCGCCCACCAGCGGGACGTATACGAAGGCGACGTCGCGCGCGTCGTCCACCTCGACCTGAATCGGACCGCGCGAGGCACCCGAACCGATCGCCCGCTCACGGAAGTCGGCGATCGCGTCCCGCACCCGCGGCGCGTTGATGTCGTCGGCCTTGACGACCACCTCGGCCGGGTCGGAGCCGCCGGGGAAGGCCTCGTTGACCCGGTTGTAGGTCTGCACGATCGGCAGCGAGTCGCCGAACTCCTGGTCCAGGGTGAGGTTCTGGGTCTTCATGCCGACCGCCGGGGCCGCGACGGCCAGCAGCGCGCCGGTCGCCACGACGACGGCGACGACGGGCCTGGCGAGGACGCCCTTCAGTACGGCGGTCCAGAACCGGCTCTCCCCGTTTCCGTTGTGCTTGCGCCGGCGCAGGAACGGCAGCCGGCCCTTCTCGACCCGTCCGCCGAGCAGGGACAGCAGCGCCGGCAGCACGGTCACCGAACCGACCATGGCGACCGCCACGACCATCAGCGACGCCAGGCCCATCGCCTCGAACTCGGCGAGCCCGGTGAACAGCATGCCGGCCATCGCCACGCACACCGTGACACCGGAGACGATGATCGCGCGGCCACTGGTGGCGGCGGCGATCCGCAGGGCCGTTCCGGCGTCCCGTCCGGCCTCGCGCTCCTCACGCTCGCGGCGCAGGTAGAACAGGCAGTAGTCGACACCGACGGCCAGCCCGACCAGCAGCATCACGGAGTCGGCGGTCTCGCTCATCGGCTGGACGTGGCTGACCAGCGCCATCAGACCCGTCGTCGCCATGATCGCGGTGATCGCCAGGGCCACCGGCAGCAGTGCCGCCACCAGCGCCCCGAACGCGATCAGCAGGATGCCCAGGGCGACCGGCACGGCCGAGTACTCGGCCTTCTGGAAGTCGTCGCCGAAGGCGTCGTCGAACGTCTTCATCATGCTGGCGCCGCCGATCTCCTCGATCCGCAGCGACTCGTGCTCCTGCCGGACGTCCTCGACCGCCTTCAGCACCGGCTCGACACGTTCACCGGCGGTGTCCGACGCCCCTCGCATGTCGAACTGCACCAGCGCGCTGCGGCCGTCCCGCGAGATCGTCCCCGTCTCGTACGGCGTGGTGATGTCCGTGACCTCGCCGGTCGCGTCGACGGCCGCCACGACGTCGGTGACGGCGGCCCGGAACGCGGGGTCGGTGGCCTTCAGATCGCCGTTCCTCGACTGCACCAGCACCGTCTCACCGGCGGGTTCCTCGATGCCGGCTTCCTCGACGATCCGGGCGGCGGTGTGCGTCTCGCCCTTGAGCTGGTCGCTGTCCCGGACCTCGACCCGGCCCGCGGCGGAGCCGAGCCCCATCGCCAGGACGACGAACAGCACCCAGATCCCGACGGCCGCCCATCGGTGCCGGGCACTCCAGCCGCCGGCCCGGGCGGCGAGTCCCCGCACGCGTACGTCAGCGTTCCCCATGACGGGCTGCCCCCTCGTGAGCGGCGGCGGCCCCCTGCCGCCACCTTTCGCTTCGAAGGTATGGGCCGTATAAGCCCGTCTCGTCGTGCTGCCCGGTGAAGCGTCCGCGGCCCCCGTCCTCCCGACGGCCAACCCCCTCTCACCACTGGGGAGGACACCGGCCCCCTACATCTATTGGCAGATGTCGGGGCCTGTGATCAGGGATCCCCCTTCGCGACCTTTGTTATTACGAAACCTTGTTGAACAAGTCACAGCTGCGTGTAGCTGTTGATCCGGGGCACCTGGATCAGTCAGAGTTTCGCGCAGCCCGCACCCCGGGCCGGCGGTCGTCGTGCTCGCCCCCACGGAGCACGACGGCCGCCTATGGTGTGCGGGTGACGACGTATGCGGCGCTGCTGCGCGGAATCAACGTGGGCGGGAGCAGGAAGGTCCCGATGGCGGACCTGCGCACCCTGCTGGAGAGCCTCGGCCACACCCGGGTGCGCACCTATCTGCAGAGCGGTCAGGCCGTGTTCGGCAGCGACCACGGCGACGAGGAGTCGCTCGCCGCGGGGCTCGGGCGGGCGATCGAGCAGCGGTTCGGCTTCCCGGTCGATGTGATCGTGCGCGACCACGCCTATCTGAAGGCGGTCGCCGGCGCCTGTCCCTTCCCGGCCGCCGACCTGGAGGCCAAGCAGCTCCACGTCACCTATCTGTCCGAGCCCGTCGACGCGGGCCGGTTCGCGGAGATCGACCGGGCGGCCCATCTCCCCGAGGACTTCCGGTTCGGCGACCGCGCGGTGTACCTGTACGCGCCCGACGGTCTGGGCCGGTCCAAGCTCGCCGAGGCGCTGGCCAGACCGCGACTGACCAAGGGTCTGATCGCCACGACCCGCAACTGGAACACGGTCGTCAAACTGGTCGAGCTGACCGGGTCGGCCGAGGGGTGACCTTCCGCGGGCCGTGCCCACCGCGCCGCCCGAGCCACGCGCACCGCGCGGGCAGCGGCCTTCGCGCGGGCCGCCGTGCTCAGGCGCCGAGCGCCGCCAGCGCCGGTGTCCGTGCCGCGTCGTAGCGCTCCAGCAGGACCCGCGCCACCTCCGGCGCGGGACCGAGCACATCGGCCAGGACGTCGGCTTCCGCGGCGCCCCGCGCGATGCGGTCCGGCAGGAAACCGGGCGCCAGCACGTACGGGGCGACGGCGACCCGCTTGCAGCCGAGGGCGCGCAGTTCGCGGACCGCGTCCTCGGTGCGGGGGAAGCCGGCGGAGGCGAACGCGGGTCGCACGGCACACCAACCGGTCTGCCGCCACTCCCGCGCGATTTTTGCGATCACCGCGATCGCCTCCGGGTCGGTGGACCCCGCCGAGGCCAGTACGACCCCGGTGGAGGGCTTGTCGGCGGGCGTGAGCCCCGCCTCGGACAGCCGGCGTTCGAGCGCCGACATCAGCAGCGGCGAGGGGCCCAGCACTTCGGCCTGACGGATGCGGAGCCGTCGCGGCGCGTCCCGCAGGACCGCCGGGATGTCCGCCTTCGCATGGAACGCCCGGGTCAGCAGCAGCGGCAGCGCCACCACGTGGCGTACGCCCTCCAACGCCAGGGACTCCAGCACGCCCGGCACGGAGGGGATGTTGAAGTCCAGGAAACCGGTCTCCACCCGCAGTTCCGGACGCAGCGACCGTACCCGCCGCACCAGGGCGTGCACGGTCGCGGCATGCCGCGGGTCACGGCTGCCGTGGGCGATGACGACGAGGACGGGAGCAGGCATCGTGAACACTCAGCCCTTCACGAGCAGACCGCGGCCGCGCAGCACCCTGCGCTCCAGCGGGCTGAAGATCAGCAGGTCGATGGCGATACCGACGACCAGGATGAGCAGGATGGCCAGGAACACCATCGACATGGAGCTGGTGTTGCGGCCGTTCTCCAGCAGTTGGCCGAGGCCGACGCCGAGATCGGGTGAGGAGGCGATGATCTCGGCGGCCATGAGGGACCGCCAGGAGAAGGCCCAGCCCTGCTTGAGGCCCGCGAGATAGCCGGGGAGTGCGGCCGGCATCACGATGTGCCAGGTGCCTTTGAGTCCGGATGCGCCGAGGGTGCGGCCGGCGCGCAGGAACAGCGGGGGTACCTGGTCGACGCCGGATACGAGGCCGTTGGCGATGGAGGGGACGGCGCCGAGCAGGATCACGGCGTACATCATCGAGTTGTTCAGGCCGAGCCAGATCACGGCCGGGGGGACCCAGGCGACGGACGGCAGTGACTGGAGGCCGGAGAGGATCGGTCCGATGGCGGCGCGGACGAACTTGACGCGGGCGACGAGGAGTCCGAGCGGGGTGCCGATGGCGAGGGCCATCAGGAAGCCGAGCAGGCCGCGCGAGACGCTGGTCCAGATGTAGTCGAGCAGCCTGCCCTGGAGCCAGGCGGTCTCGACCTCGCCCCACACGGCTCCGGGAGAGGGCAGCTTGCCGGGATCGTCCACGATCTTGAACGACACCAGGGCCTGCCACACCACCAGGACCAGTACGACGGCGGTGACCGGCGGCAGCACCTTCCGGGTCAGCGTCGTACGCAGGGGTGTGCGGCCGGACCGGACCGTCTCCAGGGCGTCCAGGCCCGCCCCCAGCCCGGCGAGATCGCTGCCGTCCTTGACGGTGCCGGTGTCAGTGCTGGCCATGGCGGCGGATCTCCCCACGGAGTTCTTCGGTGATCTCGACGGACAGTTCGGCCACGGTGGTGTCTTCGATGCGGCGTGGCTGGGGGATGTCGACCTGCCATTGGCGGTTGATGCGGCCGGGGCGGGAGGAGAGGAGGACGACGCGTTGGGCGAGGCGTACGGCTTCGCGGACGTTGTGGGTGACGAAGAGGACGGAGAGCTCGGTGTCGTGCCAGATGCGGGTGAGTTCGTCGTGGAGGACGTCGCGGGTGATGGCGTCGAGGGCGGCGAAGGGTTCGTCCATGAGGAGGAGCCGGCTGTCCTGGGCGAGTGCGCGGGCGAGTGCGACGCGTTGGCGCATGCCGCCGGAGAGTTCGTGGACGCGTTTGCCGTGGGCGTCCTGGAGGCGGACGAGTTCGAGGAGTTGGTCGGCGCGGTCGCGGCGTTCGGGTTTGGGGGTGCCGCGGAGTTTGAGGGCGAGTTCTATGTTTTTGCCGGCGGTGAGCCAGGGGAAGAGGGCGTGTTCCTGGAACATCAGGGCGGGTCGGCCGTCGGTGGTGATGTGGCCGGTGGTGGGGCGGTCGAGGCCGGCGACGAGGTTGAGCAGGGTGGATTTGCCGCATCCGGAGGCGCCCAGGAGGGTGACGAACTCGCCGGGGGCGACATCGAGGGTGATGTCGTCCAGCACGAGCTGGCGCCCACCGGGGCCGGCGAAGGACTTGGAGACGTGCGCGATCCGCGCGGCGAACTCGGCCGACGTACCGGCGTCGGCGGCCTTGGCGAGCGTGGTGGCCATCGTCGTCACCTCCTGGAACTCAACGGGACTGGGTTTGCCGGACGCCGAGCCCGGCGTCCTCGACGGTCGGCCTGCCCTCGGCGGCCAGCACCTTGTTCAGCGGACGCAGGTCGTAGATGCCCTTCAGGTCGGGCTTCTTCAGCAGTCCGGCCTGCACCGCGTGCTCCGCCTCGGTGCCGAGGGTCGCGGCCAGCGGATCGTCGGTGACCTCGATGGACCGCCACGCCGGGTCGAGCACCTCGGCCGGCAGCGCCTTGCCGGTGTCCGCCGCAAGCTGCGCGTTGGCGGACGCCTTGGCGTCGTCCGGGTTGGCGTTGATCCAGGCGTTGGTCTTCACGGATCCGCGCAGGACCGCTTCGACGACGTCGGGGTGTTCCTTGAGGAAGGTCTGCGACACGATGATGTTGGTGATCACGAACTTCTTGTCGGGCCACAGGTCGGCTTCGTCGAGGAGGACCTTGGCGCCGTCGGCGACGAGCTTGGAGGCGGTCGGTTCGGGTACCCATGCGCCGTCGATGGAGCCGGACTTGTAGGCGTCGGGTGTGATCTTGTTGTCGGTGCGGACGACGGACACGTCGCCCTGGCCGCTCTGGGCGTCGACCTTCCAGCCCTTTTCCTTGATCCAGTTGAGGAAGGCGACGTCCTGGGTGTTGCCGAGCTGCGGGGTGGCGATCTTCTTGCCCTTGATGTCGTCGAGCGACTTGATCCGGTCGGGGTCGACGACGAGCTTGACGCCGCCGGAGGCGGAGCCGCTGATGATGCGCAGGTTCTTGCCGGCGGCCTTGGTGTAGCCGTTGATGGCGGGGGAGGGGCCGATCCAGCCGATGTCGACGGAGCCCGAGTTGAGCGCCTCGATCTCGGAGGGACCGGCGTTGAAGGTCGCGTACTGCGCCTTCGTGCCGCCCAGCTCCTTCTGGAACAGCCCCTCGTGGCGGCCCACCAGCGCCGTGGCGTGGGTCAGATTGCCGAAGTAGCCGATGCGCACGGAGTCCAGGCCGTCGATCTTCTTCGCCCCGGCGACGACGTCCTGCCGGGAGTCGTCCGTCGCCTGTGAGCCGTAGCCGCAGGCGGTCGCGCCGATCGCGAGCAGCGACAGCGCGGCCAGAGCGGTGGCACCGCGGCGGAAGGCTGAGCGGCGGGGTTCGGGCACGGAGCTGTTCCTCCAGTAGGGGTCGGAGCTAATAGGGGTCGGTGGAGCGCACGGTCAGAAGTCCCACCCGTCGTCCTCGGTCTCGTCCCGGACCGGCTCCGGCGAGGCGAAGGACTCGCCGACCATCCCGGCGGTGAGCGTGGTGCCGTCCGCCGGGTCGATCAGGATGAACGATCCGGTGCGCCGGGAGTCGGCGTAGGAGTCGACCGGCAGCCGCTCGGCGGTACGGATCTTCACCCGGCCGATGTCGTTGGCGACGAGTTGCCCCGGATGCGGGTGCAGCGACAGGTCGTCGAGGGTGAGCCGGGACGGGATGTCCTTCACGATCGCCTTGACCGTGCGCGTGCCGTGCTTGAGCAGCACCCGGTGGCCCACGGTCAGCGGCTGGTCGGCGACGTGGCAGACCGTCGCCTCGATGTCCTGCGTGGTCGCCGGCGCGTCCTTGGCCGGCACGATCAGATCGCCGCGCGAGATGTCGATGTCGTCCTCCAGCAGGACGGTCACCGACTGGGCGGTCCAGGCGACCGCCACCGGCCGGCCGAGCACGTCGATACCGGAGATCTTCGACGTACGGCCCGACGGCAGCACGGTGACCGACTCGCCGACGCGGAAGGAGCCGGCGGCGATCTGACCGGCGTAACCGCGGTAGTCGGGGTGGTCGGCGGTCTGCGGCCGGATCACGTACTGCACGGGCAGCCGGGCGTGGCAGTGGCTCAGGTCGTGGCTGACCGGCACCGTCTCCAGGTGTTCCAGGACGGTGGGGCCGCCGTACCAGTCCATGTTCGCCGACGCCTCAACGACGTTGTCACCGGCGAGCGCCGAGATCGGGATCGCGGTGACCTCCGGGACGCCCAGGTCGGTCGCGTACGCCGTGAACTCCTCGGCGATCGCGGCGAAGACGGACTCCCGGTACTCGACCAGGTCCATCTTGTTGACCGCGAGGACGGCGTGCGGCACACGCAGCAGGGCCGCGATCGCGGCGTGCCGGCGGGTCTGTTCGACGACACCGTTGCGGGCGTCGACCAGGATCACGGTCAGCTCGGCCGTGGAAGCGCCCGTGACCATGTTCCGGGTGTACTGCACATGGCCGGGGGTGTCGGCGAGGATGAAGCGGCGCCGGGGCGTGGCGAAGTAGCGGTACGCCACGTCGATCGTGATGCCCTGCTCCCGCTCGGCGCGCAGCCCGTCCGTGAGCAGGGCGAGGTCGGGCGTGTCCTGGCCACGGCTGCGGGAGGCGTGCTCGACGGCTTCGAGCTGGTCGGCGAGCACGGACTTGGAGTCGTGCAGCAGACGCCCGACCAGCGTCGACTTGCCGTCGTCGACGGAACCGGCGGTGGCGAACCGCAGCAGGGTGGTGGCCGAGAGTTCCTCGGTCGTCGTGGTGCTCATGCTCAGAAGTACCCCTCGCGCTTGCGGTCTTCCATCGCGGCCTCGGAGAGCTTGTCGTCGGCACGGGTGGCGCCGCGTTCGGTGAGCCGGGACGCGGCGATCTCGGCGATGACCTGATCCAGCGTCACCGCGACCGAGTCGACGGCGCCCGTGCAGGACATGTCGCCGACGGTGCGGTAGCGGACCTGCCGCTTCTCGACCGTCTCCCCGTCCTTGGGCCCGCCCCACTCGCCGGCGGTCAGCCACATGCCGGCCCGCCGGAACACCTCGCGCTCGTGCGCGAAGTAGATCTGCGGCAGCTCGATGCCCTCGCGGGCGATGTACTGCCAGACGTCCAGCTCGGTCCAGTTGGACAGCGGGAACACCCGGACGTGCTCACCGGGCGCGTGGCGGCCGTTGTACAGGTTCCACAGCTCGGGGCGCTGACGGCGCGGGTCCCACTGCGAGAACTCGTCGCGCAGGGAGAACACGCGCTCCTTGGCGCGGGCCTTCTCCTCGTCGCGCCGACCGCCGCCGAAGACCGCGTCGAACCGCTCACTCTGGATCTTCTCCGTCAGCGGCAGCGTCTGCAGCGGGTTGCGGGTCCCGTCCGGGCGCTCCTTGAGCACGCCCCGGTCGATGTAGTCCTGCACCGACGCGACGTGCAGCCGCAGGCCGTGCTCCGCCACCGTGCGGTCGCGGTAGTCGAGCACCTCGGGGAAGTTGTGCCCCGTGTCGACGTGCAGCAGGGTGAAGGGCACCGGCGCGGGCGCGAACGCCTTCAGCGCCAGGTGCAGCATCACGATCGAGTCCTTGCCGCCGGAGAAGAGGATCACCGGCCGCTCGAACTCGCCCGCCACCTCGCGGAAGATGTGCACCGCCTCGGACTCCAGCGCGTCCAGATGCGAGAGCGCGTACGGGCCGGCCGTACCCTCCGCCGGCGTGGCGACGGTCGCCGTCATGCCAGTCCCCTTTCGGTGAGCAGGGCGTACACCGACGCCGCGGACTCCTGCACGGTCTGGTGCTGCGACTCGATCCGCAGATCGGGCGACTCGGGCGCCTCGTACGGGTCGTCGACCCCGGTGAGCCCCTTGAGCTCGCCCGCGGCCTGCTTGGCGTACAGACCCTTCACATCGCGGACGGAGCACACGTCGACCGGAGTGGCCACATGCACCTCCAGATACGGCGCCCCGCTCTTCCGGTGGCGCCCCCGCACCGCCTCGCGGCTGTCGGCGTACGGCGCGATCACCGGGACGAGCGCCTTCACGCCGTTACGGGCGAGCAGTTCGGCGAGGAAGCCGACGCGCTGCACGTTGGTGTGCCGGTCCGCCCGGCTGAAGCCGAGGCCCGCCGAGATGAACTCGCGGATCTCGTCTCCGTCGAGCACCTCCACCCGGTGCCCCTCGTCCCGCAGCCGGCCGGCCAGTTCGTACGCGATGGTGGTCTTGCCGGCGCTCGGCAGACCCGTGAGCCAGACGGTGGCTCCGCTCGTCACGTGGTTCTCCAAATTCGCAGAGTTCGCAGAGGACTCGGTCATGGGTCAGCCGTGCAGCCCGCACTCGGTCTTGCCGCGCCCCGCCCAGCGGCCGGCGCGCGCGTCCTCGCCCTCGAGGACCCGGCGGGTGCAGGGGGCGCAGCCGATGGAGGCGTAGCCGTCCGTCAGCAGCGGATTGGTCAGGACCCCGTGCTCGGTGACGTAGGCGTCCACGTCGTCCTGCGTCCAGCGGGCGATCGGGGAGATCTTCACCTTCCGGCGCTTGTCGTCCCACGCGACGACCGGGGTGTCGGCCCGGCTCGGGGACTCGTCGCGGCGCAGTCCGGTGGCCCAGGCGTCGAAGTCGCGCAGGCCCCGCTCCAGCGGCTCGACCTTGCGCAGGAAGCAGCACAGGTCCGGGTCGCGGTCGTGCAGCGCGGGGCCGTGCTCGGCGTCCTGCTCGGCGACCGTCCGGGCCGGGGTGACGGTCAGGACGTTGACGTCCATGACGGCCTCGACGGCGTCCCGGGTGCCGATGGTCTCCTCGAAGTGGTATCCGGTGTCGAGGAAGACGACGTCGACTCCCGGCATCGCTCGGGAGGCGAGATGGGCGACGACCGCGTCCTCCATCGACGAGGTCACGCAGAAACGCCTGCCGAAGGTCCGCGCGGCCCACTGGAGGATCTCCGGCGCGGAGGCCTCCTCCAGCTCACGGCCGGCCCGTTCGGCGAGGTCCCGCAGCCGCCGCGTGTCCTCTTCCTGAGCCGTCGTCATATCCCGTCCCCTCCGCTCGTGTCGGGCTGGAGCCCGCGGGCCAGCAGCCCGAGGAACTTCAGCTGGAAGGCGCGGTTGCAGGCCGCGCACTCCCAGGCGCCGTGGCCCTGCTCGCCGGGGCGCAGATCCTCGTCGCCGCAGTAGGGGCAGTAGAAGGGGGCCGCTCGTTCGCTCATGACAGCGCCTCCTCGGAGGCGCGCGCGGCCCAGGCCGCGAACCGCTCGCCCTCCTCGCGCTCCTCCTGGAAGCGTTTCAGGACCCGTTCGACGTAGTCGGGCAGCTCCTGCGAGGTGACCTTCAGGCCGCGCACCTTGCGGCCGAAGCCGGCCTCCAGGCCCAGCGCGCCGCCCAGATGCACCTGGAAGCCCTCGACCTGCTCACCCTGGTCGTTCATCACCAGCTGCCCCTTGAGGCCGATGTCCGCGACCTGGATA
The DNA here is from genome assembly GCF_003261055.1 of Streptomyces cadmiisoli. Taxonomy (NCBI): domain Bacteria; kingdom Bacillati; phylum Actinomycetota; class Actinomycetes; order Kitasatosporales; family Streptomycetaceae; genus Streptomyces; species Streptomyces cadmiisoli. The sequence goes on along the minus strand of NZ_CP030073.1, from coordinate 2,492,701 downwards.
CGGGCGCAGGCGTTCGGGCAGCCGTTGAGGTTGATGGTGATCGGCTCGTCGAAGTCCGGGATGCGGCGCTCCAGTTCGTCGATCAGCGAGGCGCCGCGCGCCTTGGTCTCGACGATGGCGAGCTTGCAGTACTCGATGCCAGTGCAGGCCATCGTGCCGCGGCGGAACGGGGAGGGGCTGACGGTGAGGTCCAGCGCCTCCAGGCCCTCGACCAGGGAGTCGATCCGGGACTCCTCGACATCGAGGACGACCATCTTCTGCTCGACCGTGGTGCGCACCCGGCCCGAGCCGTGCGCCTCGGCGAGTTCGGCGATCTTCGTCAGGGTGGCCCCGTCGACCCGGCCGACGCGCGGGGCGAAACCGACGTAGTGGCGGCCGTCCTTCTGCCGGTGCACACCGACGTGGTCGCGCCAGCGCTCGACCGGCTGGGCGGGCGCCGGTCCGTCGATCAGTTCGCGCTTCAGGTACTCGTCCTGGAGCACCTGGCGGAACTTCTCCGCACCCCAGTCGGCGACCAGGAACTTCAGCCGGGCCCGGGTGCGAAGACGCCGGTAGCCGTAGTCGCGGAAGATCGAGACGACGCCCTCGTAGACGTCCGGGACCTCGTCCAGCGGCACCCAGGCGCCGAGCCGGACGCCGATCTTGGGGTTGGTGGACAGGCCGCCGCCGACCCACAGGTCGAATCCGGGGCCGTGCTCGGGGTGGACGACGCCCACGAAGGCGATGTCGTTGATCTCGTGCGCCACGTCAAGCAGCGGTGAGCCGGAGATCGCGGACTTGAACTTGCGGGGCAGGTTCGAGAAGGCCTGGTTGCCGATGATCCGGCGCTGGATCTCCTCGATGGCGGGGGTGCCGTCGATGATCTCGTCCGCGGCGATGCCGGCGACCGGTGAACCGAGGATGACGCGGGGCGTGTCGCCGCAGGCTTCGGTGGTGGACAGGCCGACCGCCTCGAGGCGGTTCCAGATCTCCGGCACGTCCTCGATCCGGATCCAGTGGTACTGGACGTTCTGCCGGTCGGTGAGGTCGGCCGTGCCGCGCGCGAACTCCTGGGAGATCTCACCGATCACCCGCAGTTGCGCGGTGGTGAGCCGGCCGCCGTCGATGCGGACGCGGAGCATGAAGTACTCGTCGTCCAGCTCCTCCGGCTCCAGGATCGCGGTCTTGCCGCCGTCGATCCCGGGCTTGCGCTGGGTGTACAGACCCCACCAGCGCATCCGGCCGCGCAGGTCGTTGGGGTCGATCGAGTCGAACCCGCGCTTGGAGTAGATCGTCTCAATGCGTGTCCGCACATTGAGACCGTCGTCGTCCTTCTTGAACTGCTCGTTGCCGTTGAGCGGGGTGAAGTGACCCGCGGCCCACTGACCCTCACCGCGGTGACGGCTCACCTTGCGGCGGGGAGTCGCGGCAGCAGGATTCTGCGGGTTGGCGGCCATGGTTTCTACGTCCTTCGGGACAGGCGGAATGGCGGCTCTGACCTGCGCATGCAAGGGCTCGCGGGTACGCGGCGCGGCAGTGCGCAGGGGAAGCGAAGAATACGAGAACGGCGGTGCTGGAGAGGTCTCAGCTCGCCGGACAGATGGCGCTGGACATGCGGCCGAGATCGACGTGCCGCCGACTCACCAAGGCGATTCCAGTTCCGGACATGACCGCAGCGTGTCACGGCGTTCTGGACACAGTCCAGCATTGTCCGAGATGCGGACACCCTTGTCCCGAAGTGTGGGACAAGGGTGTGATCGGTCACATGATGCGAACGGTGTCTTGTCGGGCCAGGTCAGACAGGGTATGCGCCGGGCCAGGGGCCGGGCGACGCCACCTCCGCCTCCTCCTCGACCTTGGTGTCGAACAGCTTGAACCCGCGGCGCAGGTAGTTGTCCATCGCGTGCTCGCCGTCCTTGCTGCAGGTGTGCAGCCAGACCCGCTTGGTCGGCGCCAGCCCCGCCCAGCGGTCGGCCAGGTCCCAGGCGCGGGCGGCGCCGTACGACAGCAGGTGCCCGCCGATGCGGCGCCCGCGGAAGGCGGGGAGCAGGCCGAAGTAGACGATCTCCACCACGGCGTCGTCCTGCGCCTCCAACTGGGCGTACCCGGCGGGTGTCCCCCGGTCGTAGGCCACCCAGGTCTCCACCCCGGGCCGGTCCAGGTCCTCCAGCCACCGCGCGTACGTCCACCCGAGCCGGTCGGTCCACCGCACGTCGCCGCCCACGGACGCGTACAGGAACCGGCTGAACTCGGGCGAGGGCACCTCGGCGCGGACGATCCGCAGATCGCCCTCCGGGGCGGCGGCCGGGAGCAGGTCGGTGGGCGCGGTCTGCTCCAGGGACCAGGTGGTCACGGGGATGTTCGTCATGCCCGTCAGAAAATCATCTACCTCAGCGCCCTGTCGATCGAGGCCAGCGGCAGCGAGAACAGCACCCGCCCCGACTGCGACCAGACCTCACCGGTCTCCTCCCAGTGCGACAGGGACTGCGCGGGCCCGCTCCAGCACAGATACGTCTCGTCGGTCCCGCACCGGGCCGCGTGCGCGCCCTCGGTGTCCTGCCGCCACAGTGTGCCGTGGCCGCCGGGTCCGCCGGCCGCGCGGACCAGGTACCAGCGGTCGTCGTAGGACAGCGCGCCCCGGACGGCGGCCACCTTCGTCTCGTAGGCCTCGCGGGGGACCGTGGCCAGGAGGCCGGCGCCCGACGGGTCGTCGTTCAGGGAGTAGCGCCACAGCCGGGTCGGGCGGTCGTCGTCCGCCGGCACCGACTCGCTGACCACCAGGCTGTCGGGGGTGGTGCTGCGGTCCAGGGAGAGGCCGCCCATCCGGGTCCCGCCCGGCAGGCGGTAGGTGGCGACGGCGGGCAGTACGTACCCGACGGCGTGCGCGGCCGGGTCACCGGTCGCGGGCACGGCCGTGCCGCCCCGGGCGGCGGTGCGCTCGATGCGGTCCAGGTCGTACATGTACAGGGCGCGCCCGTCGTCCGCGGTGGCCAGCAGCTTGTCCTGGTACCAGACCATCCCGGACAGCCGTGAGACCAGCGGCCCGGCGTCGCGGCCGGCGCCGGGCGGGGCGGCGAGCAGCACCCACGTGTAGGAGAGCCGGCCGGGATCGTTGGCGTCGACGAAGGCGACCCGGGCGGCGCCCCGGTGGTCGCTCCAGCCGGAGAGGACCACCCGGTTCGCGCCCCACAGGCCGTCGTCGTCGGCGTCCCCGGAGGTGGTGACCGCCCCGGCGCGCCATCCCCTGGTGTCGGCCTCGGGCCAGCAGTGGGCGCTGGTGGCGGCGGGCGAGACGGGCAGCGCGGCGCGCTCGGCGCCGGTGCAGTCTCCCGCGGGCCGCAGGCTGTGGTCGGCGTTCGCGAGGACCTCACCCACGCCGACGGTCTTCGCCGGGGAGACCGGGGCCGCCGACAGGTTCTCGCTCAGGCGCAGTTCCTGGCGGGAGAGGGCGGAGGCGAGCGGCTTCAGGGCGCCCGGGTCGGTGCCCACCGTGGCCTGGGACGCGCTGATCAGGGTGGCCGCGCCGGTGAGCGCGAGCGCCGTCCCGGCCAGGAACGCCCGCAGCGCGCGGCCCTGCTTGCGCCGGCGGTGTCTGCCGCGATGCTTCATCCGTCCTCCCGAGGCGGGCCAACTGCGCCTGATGATCCGTACGTTGATCGAGGAGCAGGAGGGGTGACCCGTACGGGATGCTACGGCAGGTGCCCCGTGTCGCGGACGAAGACCCGGCAACTCGCCGGAAGACATCTCGGGTGAAATCCCGGTGAAGGCCCCCCGTCAGTGCATGGCCGCCGCCGCGCGGGCCCGGAGCACCGCGGGCGCGGTCGAGTGCGGCAGCAGGTCACGGGGGTCGGCCGGCAGGACCACATCGATCTCGGCCTGTTCGCAGAAACGATACGGCCGGTGTTCCAGAAAACCCCCGAGGTACCGTCGGACCCGCGACAGTTCGGCACGCACCGTCACCCTGCGGGCCGGATCGCCGAACATGTCCTGCGCCAGCTGGGCGGCGCTGCGCCCGGCCCGGTGCTCGGCCAGCAGGAACAGCAATTCGCCGTGCCGGGGGCTCAGTTCATGGGTCCAGGAGCCCGCGCTGCCCGAGACCTTCACCGACCGGCGGCGCGGCTGCCCCAGGTCCAGCACGATCCGGGTGCCGCCGGAGGACGGCTCGTCGGCCGCCCGCAGCAGCCACCCGTCGGCCAGCGGCTCCAGCGTGCACACCCCGAGCGCCGGCAGCCACCTGCGGCCCGTCGACGGCGACTTGGGCAGCGCGATCCGGCCGGTGTACGGCATCCCCGTCACCGCGGCGGTCCAGCCGTCCCGGTCCACCACCAGCGCCCGGCCGTTCAGCCGGGCGAGCGTGGGTGCCGCCACCGCGCGCAGCCGCTCCAGGGTGTTCAGGTGCAGCTCCCGCAGCCGTGCCTCGGCGAGTTTGGCCACCGAGTCCACCCACGCGAGGGTGGCCGGATGCATCGTCTCCAGAGGGCCGCTGACGTCCACCACGCCGATCAGCCGGCCGTCGCGCGGATCCGTGATCGGCGCGCCGGCGCACGTCCACGCGGCGTGCGAGCGCACGAAGTGCTCGGCGGCGAACACCTGCACGGGCCGCCGGGCCACCGCCGGGGTGCCCACCCCGTTGGTGCCGACGACCTCCTCACGCCAGTCGGCGCCGAGCAGGAACCCCAGCGCGTCCGCCTTGCGCAGCACCGCCGGACTCCCCTCGCGCCACAGCACCCGGCCCTCGGCGTCCGCCACCACCATGATGTGGTGGGCGGCGTCCGCGACCGACACGAGCCCCTCCCGGAGCACCGGCAGCACATGCCGCAGCGGTGTTTCCTCGCGACGGCGGCGGATCTCCTCCGGGGGCAGCAGCCCGGATCTGAAGTCGTGGTCCGGGTCGACCCCGCCGCGCAGCATGCGTCCCCAGGACTCCTCGATGACCGGCCGGGGCGCGAGGTCCGCGCGCTGCGCGGCGAGCGCGGCGTCGCGCACCTCGCTGAGCACCCGGGCCGCCCGCGTCGCGTCGACGGCGGCGAGCTGCGTCACGTTGATCGACGACCGCATCACTGAGGTCCTCCCGGTTTCGACCTGGTGTACGACCGGCTGTCAACCCCCGCGGGGGTCGGTTTCCGGTCGCACCCTGATGGCCCGACCCATACTGCCGCCCGGCGATGACGGAGGGGCACAGTCCGGTCACAGAGACCAGAAAGTTGCAACCCCTTGCAACCCTGGTGAACGGACCCCCGGTGTTTGAAACTTGAGCGACGTCGCCCGTGCGGCGTTCATGGCCTGGACGGGCCAGGAGGGCAGGGGTGGTGCCGTGTCGGCGCAGCACCACCCCTGCTGACATCCCCGCCGCACCGGATCGCGGGAGCGGTGCTGCCGGGAGCGTCAGGCAAGCGGTTGCGCCCGGTCCACCACGGACGCCAGGTCCAGGGTGGGCGGCAGCGTCCCGAAGGTGGCGCCGCCGTCGCCGCCCAGCCGCGAGGCGCAGAACGCGTCGGCCACCTCCGGTGGCGCGAACCGCACCAGCAGCGACCCCTGGAGCACCAGCGCGAGCCGCTCGGCCAGCCGCCGCGCGCGGGCCTCGGCACCCCCCAGATCGGCCAGTTCGGTCAGCATGCCCTTGATCGCCCCGTCGAGACGGTGGTCGGCGCCGCGCGCGAGGCCGACCTCCGTCAGATACGCGTTCAGCGCCTCCGGCTCGCGGTGCAGCGCCCGCAGCACGTCCAGCGCCTGGACGTTGCCCGCACCCTCCCAGACCGAGTTCAGCGGTGACTCGCGCACCAGCCGGGGCAGGCCCGACTCCTCCACGTAACCGTTGCCGCCCAGGCACTCCGCGGCCTCCACGGCCACCGGGGCGCAGCGCTTGGTCACCCAGTACTTGGCCACCGGCACCGCCAGCCGCAGCAGCGCGCGCTCGCTCTCGCTCCCGTCGTCGCAGGCCGCGGCCAGTCGCAGCCCGAGGGTGGTCGCCGCCTCCGACTCCAGGGCGAGATCGGCCAGAACATTGCGCATCAGCGGCTTGTCGATCAGCTTTCCGCCGAACGCCGCGCGGTGGGCGCAGTGGTGGACCGCCTGCGCGACGGCCTGCCGCATCAGGCCCGCGGAGCCGAGGACGCAGTCGAGCCGGGTCGCCGCGACCATCTCGATGATGGTCCGCACGCCCCGTCCTTCCGCACCGACCCGCCGGGCCCAGGTCCCGTCGAACTCGACCTCGCTCGACGCGTTGGACCGGTTGCCCAGCTTGTCCTTCAGCCGCTGGAGCCGGAAGACGTTGCGCGCGCCGTCCGGCAGCACCCGCGGCACGAGGAAACAGGTGGGGCCGCCCTCGCCGGACGGGCCGGCCGCCTGGGCCAGCACCAGGAACCCGTCCGACATCGGCGCCGAGCAGAACCACTTGTGCCCCGTCAGCTCGTACGTCCCGTCCTCGGCCAGCGGCCGCGCCGTCGTCGTGCCGGCCCGCACGTCGCTGCCGCCCTGCTTCTCCGTCATGCCCATCCCGAACAGCGCCCCGGCCTTCTGCTCGGCCGGCCGCAGATCACGGTCGTAGACCATGGACGTCAGCCGCGGCTCCCACTCCGCGGCCAGCACCGGATCCGTGCGCAGCGCGGGCACCGCCGCGTGGGTCATCGACAGCGGACAGCAGGTGCCCGCGTCGACCTGTGTCCACACCAGGAACCCGGCGGCCCGCCGCACCTGCCCGCCGGGCCGGCCCCAGGCCGCGGTCAGCCCCGCCGAGACGCCCTTGCCCAGCAGCCGGTGCCAGGCCGGATGGAACTCGACCTCGTCGATCCGGTGGCCGTAGCGGTCGTGGGTGCGCAGCGTCGGCGGGTTCCGGTCGGCCTGCACCGCCCACTCCTGCACCTGCGCCGAGCCGGCGGACCGCCCGAGCGCCGACAACTCGCCCAGCGCCTCGTCGCGCACGGCGGGATCGAGATGCCGTTCGACGGCGGCCACCAGGGCGCGGTCGGCGCCGAAGACGTCGTATCCGACGAGCGGTGGGGGCTGGTTGGTCACGGTGTGGGTGCTGCGCGCCATGAGTGCGAACCTACCCCGCGGTAGGGGTGGGAGCACCTCACGGCCACCGTGCCCCGGTCACCGTCCCACCAGGATGAACCCGCCCCCGTCCGGCCGATACCTTTGGGTCGTGCAGTCAGCAAGTGAACCCCTCGAGCCGTCCGGCCGTCTCCACCGGGCCCGCGCCCTGTACCGGAACGTCTCCAAACGCAGGACCGCCTGGCTGCTGCTCAAGGACACCGTCAATTCCTGCATCGAGTACCGCATCCTCGGCCTGGCCGCCGAGGCCGCGTTCTTCACCCTGCTGTCCGTACCGCCGCTGCTGCTCAGCCTGATCGGCCTGCTCGGCTACGTCGACGACTGGACCGGCACCGACACGATCTCCAGCCTGGAGTCCAACCTCCTGGAGGCGTCGCGCACGGTCCTGTCCGACAAGGGCGTGAAGCAGATCGCGCAGCCCATCCTGGACGACGTGATGAACGGCGGCCGCCCGGACGTCATCTCCATCGGCTTCCTGTTCGCCCTGTGGTCGGGCTCCCGCGCCGTGAACGTCTTCATCGACACCATCACCGTCATGTACGGCCTGGACGGCGTGCGCGGCATCGTCAAGACCCGGCTGATGGCGTTCCTGCTGTTCCTGGTGGCGCTGCTGATCGGCTCGGTCGCGCTGCCGCTGATGGTGGCCGGACCGGACGCGGTCGTGCGGATCCTGCCGTGGTCGACGACGGTCGTGCAGGTCCTGTACTGGCCCGTGGTGATGGTCCTGTCCATCGCCTTCCTGACGACGCTGTACCACGTGTCGGTACCGGTGCGCTCGCCCTGGGTGGAGGACGTCCCGGGCGCCCTGGTGGCGCTCGCCATGTGGGTGCTCGGCAGCTTCCTGCTGCGGATCTACCTGACCAACACCGTGGAGGGGGCGACGATCTACGGTTCGCTCGCCGCCGCCGTCGCGGTGCTGCTGTGGATCGGTGTGTCCGCGTTCGCCGTCCTGGTCGGGGCCGCCGTCAACGCCGCGATCGACCGGGTCTGGCCGGCCGCCGCCACGGCCGCCGCCCGTGAGGCCAACGAGCGGCTGCGCCAGGCGCAGGTCGCCGAGTACGTCGCCCGTGCCGCCGCCGCCCGCGAGGCCGCCGACCCGGACGACCCCGACATGCCCTCCGAGTTCCCGGAGCGCTGGTCCCGCTTCCTGCCGCCCGACGACCTCACCGCGCGGCTGCGCGCGCAGGTGAAGAACTCGCAGCGGGGCGGCGGGGAGGACTCGCCCACGAACCGGTGAGGGCGGCCCGCCCGTCGCCGGGCGCGGGCCGGGGCCCCTCCCGCACCGGACGACCGGCGGGCCCGCACCCGCCGCCGCGGTGGTTCACGCCCCGCCGGGCGTCCGCCGCCGCGGTGGTTCACGCTCGCCGCGCGTCTCCGCAGCTCGGGTTCACCCCCGCCACGTGCCCGCCGCCGCGGCCTCGGCGGCGAACTCCGCGAAGTCCCGCGGCTCACGCCCCAGTACCTGCCGCACACCGTCCGAGAGATACGCGTTCCGTCCGTCGAGCAGCGTGTCGAAGACGTCCACCAGCAGCTCGACCTCCTCGGGCGGCACCCCGAATCCGGCCAGCCGGGCGCCGTACTCCCGCGCCGAAACCGGCCGGTAGGCCAGCTCGCGGCCCGCCGCCTTCGCGATCTCCGCCACCGCCTCCCCGAAGGACAGCAGGCGCGGCCCCGAGACGGTGACGGACTGCCCCGCGTACCGGTCGCCCGCCGGCAAGGTGCCCACCACCACGTCCGCGACGTCCCGCACGTCGACGAACGGCTCACGCACCTCACCACCGGGAAACACCAGCTCACCGCCGCGCAGCCCGTCCACCAGCGGCCCCTCGCTGAAGTTCTGCATGAACCACGCGGCCCGCACCACCGTCCAGTCCGCGCCCGACTCCCGCAGCGCCTCCTCGGTCGGCCGGGCGTGTTCCTCGCCGCGCGCCGACAGCAGCACCAGCCGCCGTACGCCGAGGGAGACCGCCTCGTGCGCGAGCAGCCCGACCGCCAGCGTGGCGGCCGGGGAGCCCACGTCCCCGGGGTGGACCAGGTAGGCGGCGTCCGCGTCCCGCAGCGTCTGCGCCCATGTCGACCGGTCCGTCCAGTCGAAGCCCTGGGCGCGCGAGGCGGGCCGCACCGTCAGCCCGGCGGCCCGCGCGGCCGAGGCGACCCGGCTCCCCGTACGACCGGACGCGCCGGTCACCACCACTGTCATGTCCGTTTTCCGCGTCATGTCTCAAGTGAACTGCCGCGGGCCGCCGGGAGCCCATCGCTGAACGGCTCATTCCCCTGCGCGCGCGTCTACTCTGACGCCATGGACGCGCGCCCACGCCCGAACACGCGCGCCCCGGGGGACCCCCTCGCGGGCCTGCTGGACGGTCCCCGCGCGCGGGGCGCCTTCATGATCAGGGCGTGCTTCGACCCGCCGTGGGCCGTACGGGTGGAGGACCGGGCGCCGCTGACGGTGATGCTGACGGTGCGCGGCGACGCCTGGATCGTCCCCGACAGCGGGGAGCCGGTGCGGCTGCGGCCCGGCGACCTCGCGATCGCGCGCGGCCCCGACCCCTACACCTGCGCCGACGACCCCGGTACGGCGCCGCAGGCCCTGATCCTGCCGGGCGCGGAATGCCGCTACCCCGACGGCACCGCGCTGAACGGTTCCATGGACCTCGGTGTGCGCACCTGGGGCCACCGGCCCGACGGCTCGGCGGTGATGCTGATCGGCACCTACCTGTGGCAGGGCGAGATCAGCGGTCGGCTGCTGGACGCGCTGCCCCCGCTGCTGACCCTGTCCGCACAGGTGTGGCGCTGCCCGCTCACACCGCTGCTCATGGAGGAGATCGCGCGTGACGAGCCGGGCCAGGAGGTCGTCCTGGACCGGCTGCTGGACCTGCTGGTCATCGCAGCGCTGCGCGCCTGGTTCGCCCGGCCCGAGGCGGAGGCACCGGCCTGGTACCGGGCCCTGGCCGACCCGGTCGTGGGCCGGGCGCTGCGTCTCGTCCAGGACGACCCCGCCCACCCCTGGACCGTGGCCTCGCTGGCGGCGCGGGCCGGGGTGTCCCGGGCCGCGCTGGGCCGCCGCTTCACCGAACTGGTCGGCGAACCCCCGATGGCCTACCTCACCGGCTGGCGCCTCGCCCTGACGGCCGACCGGCTGCGGGACACCGACGACACCCTGGAGGCCATCGCCCGCCAGGTCGGCTACGGCAGCGCCTTCGCCCTGTCCAACGCCTTCAAGCGGGTGTACGGGGTGAGCCCCCAGGACCACCGGACGCGCACCGGGCGGACGACGCCGACCGTCGGGGCGGCCGGGGTCTAGTTCGGCCCTCGGACCGTCGCCGGGCGGGCCGGGGACTCGGGCTCCCGGCGTAGCCTGGCGTACGTGTACACGGAGCGGGCGGCCCGGGTGGACGGCGCGGTGGTGTGGAGCACGCCGGCCGGGTCCGGTGCCGGGCGGGTGCTGCCGGACGGCTGCATGGACCTGCTCTGGCACGAGGGACGACTGCTCGTCGCCGGCCCGGACACCCGCGCGCACGTCACCTCCGGCACGGACGGCCCCTGGGCGGGCATCCGCTTCTACCCGGGGACCGCGCCCGCACTGCTCGGCGTGCCCGCCCACGAGGTCCGCGACCGGCGGGTCGAACTCGCCGACCTGTGGCCGGCCGCACGGGTACGGCGGTTCACCGCGCTGGTGAACGCGGCCGCCGATCCCGCGGGCGGCCTGGAGGACGCGGCGCTGCGTCTCGAAGCCGGGGCCGATCCGCCCGACCCCGTGCTGCGGCATGTGGTCGCGGCCCTGGACGGGGGCCGCCCGGTCGCCGCCACCGCCGACGAACTCGGCCTCGGCGTGCGCCGGTTGCACCGCCGCTCGCTCGCCGCCTTCGGCTACGGCCCGAAGACGCTGGCCCGTGTGCTGCGGCTGCAACGGGCCCTGGCCCTGGCCCGGAGCGGCGTGCCCCTCGCGGACACGGCGATCCGCGCCGGGTTCGCGGACCAGGCCCATCTGGCCAGGGACGTACGGGACTTGGCGGGTACGACGCCGGGCGACCTACTGACCCGCTGACGGCAGGGGCGCGAACAGGTCGACGCCGTTGCCGTCCGGGTCGTGCAGGACGGCGTACCGCTGGCCCCAGAAGGCGTCCCACGGCTTGAGCTCCCCGTGGTGGCCGGCGGCCACCAGCTCCTCGTACACCGCGTCGACCTCACCCGGACCGTCGCAGAGCAGCGCGATCGAGGCGCGGCCACCGCCGGTGGGCGGGCGCCACCCGGGGTGGAAGGACCGCACGCTCTCCTCGGTGTCGAACAGCAGTCGCTGCCCGCCGGGGAGTTCGGCCTCCGCGTGCGGCTGCTCCTCGGACCCGTCCGGGAACGCGAAGCCGAGACGGCGGTAGAAGGCGACGGAGGCGGCCATGTCGGAGACGACCAGGCCGATGGCATCGAATCGTGGACTCATGCGGCGACCGTAGACCGGCCGGCAGCCCGGAGTCTTGAACGAATCGGACACCTGGCGCCGCGGCCCCGGCGGGGCGCGCCGGGGTGGACGGTCGACTCAGCCGAACCGCACCGGCCCGCGTGGGGTGTCCACCGTGAAGGCCAGCCCCACCGGGCCCCGCGACAGCGGCAGTTCGGTGTCCAGGGCGTGCAGCAGGGGGCGGATCCGGTCGGGGTCGGGAGCCGTGGCCGAGAAGGACAGCAGGGGCGTGGTGGGCAGGTCCGACGCCGTGGGATGCGGCGAGTCGCCCCAGTCGATGAGGAAGGGGACGAGACCGGAGGGGTGGGCGGCCGCCCCGTCCGTCAGGCGCCAGGTCAGGAGGGTGCCGTCGGGCGTGCGGCGGCTCATCGGGAGCGGCGGGCCGGGGTCGTATCCCCGCGCGCGGGCCGCCGCGACGGCCGCGTCCAGGTCGGGAGGGCTGATCGCCCAGGTCAGCGTGCGCGCCCGCGGCAACGTGTCGATCCCGAAGGGGCGCGGTCCGGCGGGCGCGGTCCGGTCGGGGTCCGGACCGATGATCTCCAGATAACCGGTGCCGCCCAGACCGATCAGGTGGTTGCGGCTGCCGAGACCCACGTGCGTGCCGCCGGGTACCGGTTCCACCCCCGTGCGCCGGGTGAAGTCGGCGACGGTCGCGGCCAGATCGGGCGTCGCGAGGACGAGGTGGTCGAGGTGTGCCGGAATCGTGTTCATCGTCACCGAGGCTACGCAAGCTCGTCCCGCCCGTGGAACGGCACAGCGCCGGGAGGGGGCCCGGCAGTCCGTCGGCGTGCGCGGCGCGGACGGATTCCCCGTGGTGCACCCCTCGGTGCGGGCCGGCGCCCTGATCCGGCTCCGTGCCGACCGCTGATTTGCCTAGGCTCGTCCACCATGGCATCCCGGCTGCTCGTCCACACCCGCACCACCGACTACCGGCACGACTCCATACCGGACGCGGTGGCCGCCGTACGCGGCCTCGCCGGGTTCGAGGTCGACCACACCGAGGACCCCGCGGCCCTGGAGGTCCCGCTCGACGGATACGCCGCCGTCGTCTTCCTCTCCACCAGCGGCGAGGTGCTGACACCGCCCGGCCGCGCGCGGCTCGCCGCCTACGTGGAGGCGGGCGGCGGCTTCGTCGGCGTGCACGCGGCGGCCTGCACCGAGTACGGCTGGCCGTACTACGGCGAACTGCTCGGCGCCCGGTTCGCCCGGCATCCCGCGTACCAGCCGGGCAGGGCGCTCGTCGAGGACCGCGACCACCCCGCGACTCGGCACCTGCCGGCCGTCTGGGACTTCACCGACGAGTGGTACGACTTCCTGACCAGCCCGCGCGGCTCGGTCCGCGTCCTGCTCTCGGCCGACGAGTCCTCCTACGAGGGCGGCGGGATGGGCGCGGACCATCCGCTGGCCTGGTGCCACGAGCGGGGCGCGGGCCGTGTGTTCTACACCGCGCTGGGCCATGCCCGTGAGGCGTACCGCGACCCCGGCTTCCTCGCCCATCTGCGGGGCGGGATCGCCTGGGCCGCCGGACGGTGGGCCCGGGAGGACTCGGCGTAGCCGGTGCGGCGGAACTCCTCCCGGCCAAAGGTCCCGGCACACCGATTAGGCTGCCGTCTGATCATCGACTGATTGGATCGCTTCGGACCGGATCGGTTCTGGTCCGAACCGGCTCGACCCGGATCGGATCGGAGGATCGGGGACCTGGGGTTCAGGGGATCTGGGGGCTGAGGACCGATGCACGACGCGACCGAGGTGTTCCGGCCCTTGCAGGCGGACGATCCGCCGGTGGTGGCCGGTTACCGCCTCGCCGCGCGGCTGGGCGCGGGCGGCATGGGCCGGGTCTATCTGTCGCACACGCAGGGCGGCCGTCCCGTGGCGATCAAAGTGGTCCGGCCGGAGCTCGCCGACGACCCCGCCTTCCGGCGGCGGTTCGGACGGGAGATCAAGGCGGCCCGGCGGGTCCGCGGCGCGTACACCGCCGAACTGATCGACGCCGACCCGGACGGCGTACCGCCCTGGCTGGCCACGCTGTACGTGCCCGGACCGTCCCTGGCCGAGGCCGTCGCCCGGCGCGGACCGCTGCCGGTGCCGGCGGTGCTGTCGCTGGTGGCGGGGGTGGCCGAGGCGCTCCAGGCCATCCACGACGTGGGCATCGTGCACCGCGATCTCAAGCCGTCGAACGTGCTGCTGGCCGCCGACGGGCCGCGAGTGATCGACTTCGGTATCTCGGTGGCGGCCGACCTCACCGCGCACACGGCCACGGGTACCGCCGTCGGCACCCCCCAGTTCATGGCCCCCGAGCAGGCGTCCGGCGGCGAGGTCACCGCGGCGACCGATGTCTTCGCGCTCGGCCAGACGGCGGCGTTCGCGGCCCTGGGCGAGCCCCTGTACGGGGACGGACCCTCGGTCAGCGTGCTCTACCGGATCGTGCACTCGGAGCCCGACCTGTCCCTGCTGCCGGAGCCGCTCCGTCCGCTGATCGGCCGGTGCCTGGCCGCCGAACCCGGTGAGCGGGCCACCCTCGCCGAGATCCTCCAGTGGTGCCGGCAGCGGCTCGGGGAGGACGTCGGCGCGGGCCCGGCAGTCTGGTCCGAGGTCACGGGGCCGCCGGTGCCGGTGCCGGTGCCGCCCCCGGCGGTGGCCGCCCCAGCCTCCGCGCACACGCTGGCGTTCACCACCCGGCCGCAGCGGCCGGTACCGGCCGGGCGGCGCCCCCGCCGACGGCGGATCGCGATGGTCACGGCCGCCGCGGCGGCGGGCGCGCTGGTGCTGACGGGCCTGGCCTGGACGGTGACGGACCTGACCGGCCGGTCCTCCGAACGGAACGCGGCCACCTCCCGGACCACCGACGCCGCCGAGGACACCCGGTCGTCGACGTCCTCGTCGTCGGGATCGGCAGCCGGGTCGTCGTCCGACGCCGACTCCGCCGCCCGGGGCAGGGCGGCGGGCGCCTCGCCCCCCTCGGCGGCACGCGGGACCCCGCAGCCCGAGCCGCACGCGGGCCAGTGGCTGGACGAGGAGAACTCACTGGGCATCGAGGACGCGGGCCAACGCGACGACCGCAAGGGGGACATCCGCTTCCGCTGCGACGACGACGGCTGCGCGCTGGAGAGCGACACCAGTGTGATCAGCTTGCTCTACTCCGAGCGGCCGGGGGCCACCTACGCATCGTGCCGTTCGCTGCTCGCCGGAGCCGAGGCGCACGAGCTTCAGCTGGCCGCCGTCGCGGCCGGCAGCGAGATCTGCGTGAAGCACCCCTCCGGAACGATCGCGCTGCTCGTCGTCCAGGTGAAGTCGACCGCGCTGCCCGACAGCGGCGTCAGTTTCCTGACCGCGGACATGACGGTCTGGCGGGCCGACAAGAAGCGGTGAGGCAGAGCGGGATGCGCCCGCCCGCGGGTCGGCCCGGCCGGGGAGACTCTTCGGACGGCGGCCCGCGGGCGCGGTGAACTCGTCCGGCGCCACGACCACTTCGACCCGGCCGCCGCGGCACCCGGAGTACGCCAAACAGGCGCCGAAGCGGCTCGGGCACCGGAATTCGGGCGAGCGATGTGGTGCTCTGATCTGAACGGTGCACGAGCGCGGCGAAGGGCTGGTGGGCGGATGACGGCGGCAGGCACGGAAGACCCGGCGGGCCCCGTGGTGCGGACGCCGTACGGAGCGGTCCGCGGCCGGCGCGAAGACGGGGTCGCCGTCTTCCGGGGCATCCCCTACGCCGCGCCCCCGTTCGGCCCGCACCGGTTCCGGCCGCCCGTTCCGCCCGACCCGTGGGACGGTGCGCGGGACGCCGGCGCGTTCGGGCCGACGGCGCCGCAACCGCCGTACTCCGAGGCGTTCGCCGAGTACCTCGCCGACCCGGTCGTCCCCGGCGACGGATGCCTCAACCTGAACGTGTGGACCCCGCAGCCGGGCCCCGCCGCCCGGCTCCCGGTCCTCGTCTGGCTGCACGGCGGCGCCCTGACCAGGGGATCCTCCGGTGTGCCGGTGTACGACGGACGCACCTTCGCCCGCGACGGCGTCGTCCTCGTCTCCGTCAACTACCGGCTGGGCGTCGAGGGCTACGGGCTGTTCCCGGACGCGCCCGCCAACCCCGGCCTGCGCGACCAGCTCGCCGCGCTGCGCTGGGTGCACGAGTCGATCGGGGCCTTCGGCGGCGACCCGGGCCGGGTGACCCTGGCCGGCCAGTCCGCCGGGGCGATCAGCGTCGGTGCCCTCATCGCCGCCCCGCAGGCACAGGGCCTGTTCCACCGGGCGGTCCTGCAGAGCGGGCCGCCCGAGGCCGCCGACCGGGACAAGGTGCGGCGGATGGTGCGCCGGATGGCGGCCCGGCTGAAGGTGCCGGCCACCGCCGAGGCGTTCGCCGCCGTCGACCGCGAGGTGCTGCTGCGCGCCCAGGCGGAGGCCGGCCGCCTCAGCAGCCCGATCCTGGGCGGACCCGCCTTCGGCATCGTCGTCGACGGGGACCTCGTCCCGCGCGATCCGCTTCAGGCGCTGGTCGAGGGCGACGCCGCCGTGGGCGCCGAACTGCTCATGGGCTGGACCCGTGACGAGTACCGGCTGTGGCTGGTGCCCGGCGGGCTGCTGGAGCGGGTCGACCGGCTCGGCGCGGTCGCCCTGGCCGGCGCGATGGCCCGCTGCCGCTGCGGGCACGAGGTGCCGCGCGGCTACCGCGCCCTGCACCCCGAGGCCGGCACCGCCGAGATCGTCGGCCAGCTCGTCACCGACCACCTGCTGCGCATCCCGCTGCACCGGCTCGCCGAGGCCCGCCCCGGATCGTCGTACGTCTACGAGTTCGCCTGGCCCTCGCTGCGGCCCGGCCTCGGCGCCTGCCACGCGCTGGAACTCGGCTTCGTCTTCGACACCGGCGAGGTGCCCGAGTCGGCCAAACTCTCCGGCTGGGGCGCGCCGCGGGAACTGGCCGAGGAGATGCACTCGGCGTGGGTGCGCTTCGCCGTGGACGGCGATCCGGGCTGGCAGGCGTGGGACACCTCGCACCCGGTGCGGATCCTCGGGGACGGCGAGCCGCGCACGGTGCACGGCCCGCGCGACGGGGAGTTCGACCTGTGGGCGGCCGACGCCGCCGCCCGCGCGTCCGCACCGCCCGTGCCGGTCCCGGAGGACGGTGCCGCCGGCCGTGGCGCGGAACTGCGTTCGGTCGTACGACTGCTGCGCCGCGGCGCAGTCCGCGGACACTGACCGCCGCCCGTGGTACGAGCCCGTTCACGTTGCGGCTTGTGGTACGAGCCCGTTCACGTTGCGGCTTGTGGTACGAGCCCGTTCACGTTGCGGCTTGTGGGATGAGCCCGCTCACCCCGCCGCCTGCGGGACGAGCCCGCTCACCCCGCCGTCCGCAGGACGAGCCGCTCACCCAGCCGCCAGTGTCGCCGCGACGGCGGCGATCGTCTCCGGTCCCACCCGGCAGCAGCCGCCGATCAGCCGGGCCCCGGCCGCCCGCCAGCCCTCGACCTGCGCGGGTGCGAAGGTGCGGCCACCGCTCCAGGCCCGCGCCCGGGCGTCCCAGGCCTCCCCGCTGTTCGGGTAGGCCACCACCGGCTTTCCGGTGACCCGCGCCGCGACGGCGACGGCGTGCTCCACGTCCTCGGGGGCGCAGCAGTTGACCCCCACGGCGATCACCTCGTCCGCGTCGGCGGCCACGGCGAAGGCCTCCTCCAACGGCTGCCCGGCGCAAGTGCGGCCGCCGGCCACGGTGTACGACAGCCAGGCCGGCACCCCGAGTCCGCGCACCGTCCGCACCAGCGCCTCCGCCTCGTCGGTGTCCGGGACCGTCTCCAGGGCGAGGACGTCGGGCGCGGCGGCCACCAGCGCCGCCACGCGGGGCCGGTGGAAGCGTTCCAGCTCGGCCACGGAGAGCCCGTAGCGGCCCCGGTACTCCGAACCGTCCGCGAGCATCGCCCCGTACGGCCCGACCGAGGCGGCCACCCACAGCGGACGCCGCACGCCCCGCTCCCGTGCGCGCGACGTCGCTTCGCGGGCCGCCGCCACGCTCAGCCGCAGGAGCCCGGCCGCCCGGTCGGGCCCGATGCCGCGCCCGGCGAAGCCTTCGAAGGTCGCCTGGTAGCTGGCGGTGGTCGCGACGTCCGCGCCCGCGAGGCAGTAGGCGAGGTGCGCCTCGACGACCGCCTCGGGCCGCTCGGCGAGCAGCCGCGCCGACCACAGCGCGTCCGCCAGGTCGTACCCGGCCGACTCCAGCTGGTTGGACATGCCGCCGTCGAGCACGACGGTCCCTTCGGCGAGGGCGTCGGCGAGGGAGGGGGAGCCGTCGACGGCAGGGGCGTTGCCGGTCATGCGACGACGCTAGTCGACACCCGCCGCAGCCGCGTCCGGAACCTGCGCCCGGCATCTGGTGCCCGGGGGCGGGACAGGGGTGGGATGGACACCTGGGCCGCCCCGACCGGAACCGGGGCGGCCCAGGCCCGGCCGGAAGGGAACCGCCAGCCATGGATCTGCCCCGGGACGACCGCGTCCTGAGCCCGTACACCGGCTACACCCGCGCGCACTGGGAGGCGGCGGCCGACGCCCTGCTGGCCGCGGTGGAGCCGTACGCCGGCGACGATCTCGCCCTCTACGACCTGCCCGGCGAGCACACCAGCCGGTCCGGCCGCCTCTCCGACGGTCTGGAGGGCTACGCCCGCACCCTGCTGCTGGCCGCCTTCCGCCGGGACGAGAACGTCCTGGAGCGGTACGCGGCGGGCCTGGCCGCCGGCGTCTCGGGCGTCTGGCCCCGCATCGAGGACCGGTCCCAGCCGCTGGTCGAGGCGGCGTCGATCGCCCTCGCCCTGCGACTGACCAGGGAACTGCTGTGGGACCGCCTGGACGACGCGGTGCGCGGCCGCGCCGCGGCCTGGCTGTCCGACGCGCTCACGGCGCGGGCCTGGCCGTGCAACTGGGAGCTGTTCCCGGTCACGGTCGGCGGTTTCCTCCGCGAGATCGGCCACGAGACGCGGGCCTGCCGTACGGCGGTCGAGCGCGGTCTGGAGCGCATCGAGCAGTGGTACCTCGGGGACGGCTGGTACACCGACGGAGACGGCCGCAAGTTCGACTACTACAACGGCTGGGCGATGCACCTCTACCCGGTGCTGCACGCCTGGCTGGAGCAGGACGAGGGCCTGCTGGACCGGTACGGCGACCGGCTGAGCCGCCATCTCGCCGACCACGCGCGGCTGTTCGGCGCCGACGGCGCCCCCGTGCTCCAGGGCCGCTCCCTGACCTACCGGTTCGCGACGGCCGCCCCGCTGTGGCTCGGGGCCCTCACCGGCCGCACCCCGCTGCCGGCCGGAACGACCCGGCGGCTGGCGTCGGGCACGCTGCGGTACTTCCTGGAGCGGGGCGCGGTGGACGAGCGGGGCCTGCTGACCCCCGGCTGGCACGGCCCCGACGAGACGCTGCTCCAGGACTACTCCGGCCCGGCGTCGCCGTACTGGGCGAGCAAGGGCTTCCTCGGCCTCCTGCTGCCCCCCGGCCACGAGGTGTGGACCGCGACCGAGGCCCCGGGCCCGACGGAGGCCGCCGACGCGGTGACTGCGGTCGGCCCGCCCAACTGGCTGATCCAGTCGACGCGTTCGGACGGACTGGTCCGCCTCCACAATCACGGCAGCGAGGACGTCCGCTACGACCCGTACTACACACGCCTCGCCTACTCGACCGTGACCCGGCCCTCCGACTCCTGCGACAACAGCGTGACCGTCGGCGGCCGGGCCGGCCGGACCGGGATCGAGCCGCTGGGGACGGGGGAGGGCTGGGCCGCCTCCCGGCACACCGTCGCGGACGCGATCCGGGTCACGAACCTGGTCGTCGCCGAGGGCGCGGTGGAGGTGCGGGCGCACCTGGTGACCGGCGCCGCGGCCGGGACGCCGGTGCGGATCACCGGGTGGGCGGCGCGCGACGGCGCGCGGTCCGAACTGCTGCCGGTCTTCGGGCTCGACGACGCCCTCACCGGTACCGTGACCGGACCGTCGGGCCTGTTCGTCGCACTGGCCCGGCTCACCGCCCGCCCGGACCCGCCGCCGCTGAGGGAGCTGGTGTCCGTGACGGTGGAGGACACCTGCGAGCTGGTGGTGCGCTGGGCAACGGGCACGGAACGGCGTTTCCGGTTCACGGTGCCGGACGAGCCGTCAGCCCTGTCGGAGCCGTCCGTCCGGACCGTGCCGCCCCAGGTGACCGGAAACCCGTGACCGGAGATCGGAGACCGGTGACCTGACGAGGTGTGGTGCGGGGCCGCCGCGGGGGCTTTTCGCCGCGGGCCGGATCGACGCGGCCGCGGTGGCGAGCGCCCCCGCCCGGGGAACGCCGCCGTCGTGTGTGAGCGCCCTCCGGAAGCGCTCATGGACGTGCGCGGGACGAGACCGTAGGCACGGCGTTGTGACGGGCGGGCTGGTAGCGTTGAGGCTTTCGCGGGTATCAGACCCAATGGACTCATCTCCGGCGCGGACGACAGGACCGAGGGACCGAGGCGACCATGACCATGGACATCCCCGGCGACAAGCGACTGGCGGCCGCTGTCGTCATGGACGACGAGGGCCGGGTGCTGCTGGTGCGCCGCAGCGAGACCGAGCGGTTCCTGCCCCGGGTGTGGGGCGTGCCGTGCGGAAAGCTCGAGCCGCACGAGAGCGCCGCGGACGGTGCGCTGCGGGAGCTGAAGGAGGAGACCGGGCTGCGCGGCGAGATCGTCCGCAAGGTCGGCGAGTCCTCCTTCGTCAGCGACTACCGGGGCCACGAGATCAAGAACTGGCAGGAGAACTTCCTCGTCAGGCCGCTCTCCGTGGACGTCGTCCTGCCCCGGCCGGATCAGGCGCACGCGTGGCTGCGGCCCGACGAGCTGACCGGCGTCGCCATCGACGACTACAACCTCGACGTCGTACGACAGGCACTCACGAGCTTCTGAGCAGCTCCGCCAGGCCGTTCAGCGCACCCAGGTAGTCCCGGGTGTCCAGCGGCACCTTGGCCACCGCGCCCGGATGCGGTCCCGCTGCCGTGAACACATCGGTGTGGCCGCGCCGTTCACGGCCGGTCTCCAGGAACAGCGTCACCGTCGGGACGTTCGTGTCGCACCACGCCCGGTGCAGGGTGTGCGCGGGCAGGGCGTACCCGCTGCCCTCGGCGTACCGTCCGACATGGGTCAGCCGCAGCCGCGCCGGTCCGACGCGGCGCAGCCGCCAGTCGGCGGTGCCGGCCGCCAGTGACTCCTCGTAGCGTTCGGCCCGGATGCCGTCCTCGGGGCGGCAGGTCTCGTACAGCTCCATCGCGAGCCGGCCGCGTACGACGTGGGAGGCCAGCGCGCAGCGGTGGTTGTGGATGTCCTCCTCACCGACGGCGCCCGCACCCGGGTGCCACAGGTGGGCGCGCAGCATGTGCCGCGGGCCGCCGTCGATCAGCAGCAGCTTGTCGAAGCCGAGGACGTGCCGGTACGACAGCCGTGCGCAGCCCTCCGGATCGCCCTCGCCGGAGGCGAGTTCGGCGATCAGCTCCAACAGCCGGTCGGTACGCCCGAGTTCGGCGACGACGTCCCGGGCCGAGGCGACCAGTTCGTCCTCGGGCGGTGCGCCGTCCAGCGTCTCGGCGAGCAGCCGCCGTGCCGCCAGGACCTGTCGACCGCCCATGCGCCCTCCCACTCCCCGTCACTGCAGCGGGGCCGGTCGATCCGGCTGATACATCCATACGGCATGGGCCCGCAGCGCGGACAGGCCCTGATAGGTCATCCACATCGGTTGCCGCAGGTCGGTGCTGTCGCTGCGGCCCCACAGCCAGATGCCCTCCGACTGCGCGGCCCACACCGCGGCGACCGCGCCGTCCAGCCTCTCCCGCCGGACGGCGTCCAGCCCGTCCCGGCGGGCGACCTCCCGCGCACCCGGCGACAGCAGGGCGCGCACCACCCAGGCGGCCGTGAAGTGCCGGACGTTCAGGACCTCGTGGCGTGCCGGGTCGTCGGTGCGGGGACGGCGCACCTCCTCGCGCAGGTTCTCCAGGTCCCGGCAGGCGTGGTGGTGGCGTTCGGCGCAGGCCAGCAGCCAGCGCACGCCGTCCTCCCGGGCGGCGCGGGCCCCGGCGGTCTCGCCCAGCACTCGGGCGGCCCGGTCCAGCGCGACGACGGCCTGCGCGGTGTGCAGCGAGGACGCCGGTCCGTGCGGCGGGTCGAGGCGGTAGCCCCAGCAGCGCAGGTGCTCCCGCTGATCGTCGCTGAGGGCGCCGTCGACCAGTGCCTCGCGGAGCTCGGGCAGCACGTCGGCGTGCGGTGCCGCGCGCAGCAGGCCGCGCAGCACCGTCGTGACGACATGCGTCGAGGCGCGCCCCGCGGGGTCCGCGCCGCGCGTGAAGGCGCCGGTGCACCGCGCGACCTCCTGCGCCAGCCGGTCGCCGGACACGCCCGCGCGGGCCAGCGCGCCCAGTACGAGCGCGGTGACCTCGGGGCGGGCCTCCGAGCCCTGCGACCGGGCGGACCAGCCGCCGCCCGGCAGCCGCAGCCGCCACAGCGTGTCCACCAGCTCGCCGGTGCTCAGCCGCCCGTCGGGCGCGCCGAGTTCGAGCACGCAGTGCAGTCCGTACGCCGTGCCGACCGGCGTCGGCAGGGAGGGCGCGCTCTCGCCCAGCGAGTGCGCCCAGCCGGTGAGACGACCGCGCGCCGGGTCGTCGACCACCGAGACCTGGCCGGCGAGTGTGTCGTACGCGGCGGTGAGGACCTGGGGGAGCGGTCCGGGCGCGGGCGCCGGCTCGGCGGCGGGGGCTGCTGAGCCGGCGGCGGCCGCGCCACGGGCCCGCAGCAGTGCCGCCGCCAGCCAGGCGGCCACGCCGGTGCCGAGCCCGCTCACCCCGGAGACCAGGTACTTGGCGGTCTCGCCCCCGAGGGAGTCCGGCAGCGTCTGGAACAGGAACTGGAACACGGCGTAACCGGCGGCCAGACAGCCGACGCTGCCGAGCCGGCCGACGAACCGGGCGGGCGGCGACCCCGCGCCGGACGGCACCGGGTCCCCTCCGGCGGGGTTCAAGGAGCGGCGCCCGAGCTGCTGTTGGGACATGGCGCGCTCTCCTCCCCCCGGAACGGCCCGTGGACGGCCCGTGACCTCCGCGAAGCTTCCAGTCTAAGTGGTCAGCGGGACACCTGGGGCGCGGACGGGGAGCGGTGCTCGCCGGCGACCCGCGGCCGTCTCCCGGCGGCCTCGTCCGGCGCGTCCGGCCCGGTGACGGGCCCGTGCGGCACGTACGAAATTGTCTGGAGTGCGCTTCAACTCCCCTGTCGCAACAGGCCGGTTGAGTGCCGGTGAGGGTCGGGGAGCGCTGGGGCGAGCGGCCGTGTGCGGGTCGCCCGGCGCTCACCGATGGGTCGTTCAACGTTCATGTTTTGCGTCGATTCTCCTCAGGCGGCGCACGGGCGCCGCGGCGAACAACCGCCACGGAAGGCAGCGGCGGTATCGAGGAGGCGCATCATGGGGCACAGTCACGGACACGGGCATCACCACCACGGACACGACCACGATCACGGGCACGACCACGGGGCGCTGCCCGCCGCCTTCGACACGTCGGTGCCCGACGAGGCGCTGACCCCGGAGCAGCAGTCGCGCCGCTCCCTGCTGCGCCGCGCCGGTCTGCTCGGCGCCGGCCTCGCCGCGGCGAGCGTCCTCGCCCCGCAGGTCCCGGCCCACGCCTCCGCCGGCAGGAGCCGCTCGAAGGGCTTCCTGTGGCTCGCGGGCGACCACCACATCCACACCCAGTACAGCAGCGACGGCAAGTACCGCGTGGTCGACCAGGTCCGCCAGGGCGCCCGGTACGGCATGGACTGGCTGGTCATCACCGACCACGGCAGCGCCACGCACGCCCGGATCGGGGTGGAGAAGGTCAACCCCGACATCCAGCGGGCCCGCGCCGCCCACGAGGACACCCTCGTCTTCCAGGGCCTGGAGTGGAACATCCCGGCCGCCGAGCACGGCACGGTCTTCGTGCACCCCGGTCAGAACGAGGTCTCCGTCCTCAAGCAGTTCGAGACCGACTACGACGGCAGCGTGAAGGGCGCCGGCGGCAACTCGCCCGCCAACGAGGCCCTCGCCGTCGCCGGCCTCGCCTTCCTCTCCGACCAGGTCGAGCGGCGCAAGGTCAAGGACGCGCTGATGCTGGCCAACCACCCGGCGCGGCGCGGAGTCGACTCCCCGCACGAGATCCGCGCCTGGCGCGACGCGACGCCCGTGAGCCACCAGATCGCCGTCGGCTTCGAGGGCGCGCCGGGCCACCAGGCCGCCGGTCTGCCCGCCCCGCTCGGCCCCGGCCGGGCCCGCGGCATCTACGACAACAACCCGAGCGCCGACTCCTTCGCCGGCTACCCGCTGGAGAGCTACCGCACCTGGGGCGGCTTCGACTGGATGACCGCCACCGTCGGCGGCCTGTGGGACAGCCTCATCGCCGAGGGCAAGCCCTGGTGGATCACCGCCAACTCCGACTCCCACCAGGTCTACGCCGACACCGCCGCGCGCGGCGGCGGCGACTTCGACGCCAACGGCCGCTACGACGACCCGGTCTACGGCGGCTCGATCGACATCACGCAGGGCGACTACTGGCCCGGCTACTACAGCCGCACCCACGTCGGCTCCGACGGCTTCTCCTACGCCGCCGTCATGGACGGCATCCGCGCCGGCCGCATCTGGGTCGACCACGGCCAGCTGCTCAGCGGCCTCGACGTCCGGGTCTCCGGCGGCAACCGCTGGGCGACCCTGGGCGGCGCCCTGCACGTGCGCAAGGGCACCCGGGTCACGCTGACGGCGGAGGTGGCTCTGGCGGGCGGCCCCAACTGGGCCGGTTTCACCCCCACCGTGGCCCGGGTCGACGTCATCCAGGGCGACGTGACCGGCGCGGTCGCCGACAAGGACACCTTCACCGCGCCGACCGCCAGGGTCGTCAAGTCGTACGAGGTCGGCAAGTCGACGGGCACGGTCCGGCTGACCTACGACCTCGGCCGGGTCGACCGCCCGGTCTACGTCCGGCTGCGCGGCACCGACGGCAACCGCAACGGCGTCGGCCCGATGGGCGCGGCCGTGGACCCGGCGGGCCCGGTCCTGGACGTCGTCGGCGACGCCGACCCGTGGCGCGACCTGTGGTTCTACTCCAACCCGGTGTGGGTCCTGCCCTCGTGACCCCGCACACCCTCACCGTCGACCCCGGTCTGCGGGACCTGCGCGCGGCCGACCACCTGCTGCTGAGGCTGGCAGCCGAACTCGCGCTGCCCGAGGGCGCGTTCGGCTGCACCCACCTGGTGCGGGACGACCGGCCGCGGGTGGTGCTGTCCGTCGCGGTCGACTCGCCGGCGGTGCACGGCGCGGCGCGCGCGTGGCTTGCGGCCCAGGGGTACGAGGTGGCGGCCGGCGTCCCGGACGACGCCGGCCGGGCGGTGCTCTACCCCGGTTCCGACGCGCTCACCGGCACCCTGACGGTCGCGGAACTGCTGTCCCGCAGCGCCATCGACCGGGTGACGGTGCTCGGCGCCGGGGAGCCGCCCGCCCCGGGCACGGCGGTGCTGACCCGGGACCACGTACGGCCGCAGTGGCAGGACGGCGAGCTGGTCCTCGCCGTCATGCCCGCGGTGGGCGGCACCCTGTGCCCGTTCGAGGTCCCGGACCCCACCCCCTGCTGCGCCGACCACTGACCACGACGGCCGATCAGGCCTGGAGCGTGCCGGGTCCGGGGCGTGCCCGCCCCCGACCCGGCACCGTGGCTCAGCCGGTCTCCGAGAAGACGAAGGAGAACGTGGCGGGCCGTGCGCGCAGTCGGTACCGGGGGAGCACACCGGGGCCGCAGGACTGGGACCCGATGCCCATCTGCCCGTGGTCCAGGTTGACCCACACCGTCCCGCCCGGAATCAGGTCGGTGAGGTGGTCCGCGGCGTCCAGCTGCTCGGACGTCCAGCGCCGGGCGGTGAACCAGAACTCCGGGTCGCCCTCGACGCGCAGACCGCCGAGTTCCGCCCAGCGGACGTCGGCGCGGGCACCGTTCTCCTGCGGGCGGACGTACGGTGTCTGGAGGTCGTCGACACGGGAGTGCCAGCGCCCCACTCGCGAGGCCGACCCGGTGTCGGGGTAGGCCTCCCCGGGACCGCCGCCGAACCACGTCACCCGGTCGGCGGACGGCAGCCCGAACCTGATCCCCAGCCTGGGCAGCGGGACCTTCCAGTCGCCCTCCGGGGTCACCGAGACGGTCAGCCGCACCCGGGTTCCGTCGGCCGTCCAGCGGTACACCGTCCGCAGCGCCAGGTCCGAGGCGGCCGGCGCCACCCGGGTCCGTACCGTCAGCGCCTCGTCGCCCGCCTCCACGCCGTCCAGCCGGTGCTGCGTCCGGTGCAGGCCGAGCTTGCGCCAGAGCAGGCCGTAGCGCACGTCGGACTGCCACGGCGCGCCGTTGTCGTTGTCGGTGGGCGCGCGCCAGACGTCCAGCCGCGGGGCGGTGACGTCGATGCCGCCGATGGACCGCAGGGCCCCGGTGCGCGCGTCGAACGCGGCGGGGCCGAGCCGGACGAGTCCCGCGTCCACCGTCGGACGCAGCGCGGCGCCCGGCGTCGGCAGCACCCGTTCGGTGACGGGCAGTTGTGCCCACGCCACCTCGTGACCGCGTTCGGCCCACCCGGTGTCCCGCGCGAGCACCGCCCGCACCGTCCACCGGGTTTCCCCGCGGCCCCGCCGGTCCTCGGGCGGCTCGGGCAGCTTCACGTCGGCCGACTCCCCGGGCATGAGCGGCGGTACCGACAGCGGGCCCGTGCCGACGGTCTCCCCGTCCACCTGGTACGACCACTCGAAGGCGAGCGTGGACAGGTCGGCGAAGTCGTGGGCGTTCGTGACGCGTACGGTGCCGGCCGGGCCGTCGCCCTCGATCCGGACCGGTTCGACGACCTTCTTGTACTCGATCAGGCCCGGCGACGGCCTGCGGTCCGGGAAGACGAGCCCGTCGCAGACGAAGTTGCCGTCGTGCAGTTCCTCACCGAAGTCGCCGCCGTAGGCGAAGCCCAGCCGCGGGTGCTTGATGCCGTGGTCGATCCACTCCCAGACGAAGCCGCCCTGGAGGCGGTCGTGGGCCTCGAAGAGTCGCTGGTAGTCGGCGAGACCGCCGGGGCCGTTGCCCATGGCGTGGCCGTACTCGCACAGGATGAACGGCAGTTCACGGCGCTTGCGCGTGCCCCCGTCGAGACCGCGGCCGATCCGCTCCACCTCGTCGTGGAAGGCGTACATGCGCGAGTACACGTCGGTGTCGCGGCAGCCGATGTCGCCCTCGTAGTGCACGAGCCGTGCGCCGTCGCGGCCGTGGATCCACTCGGCCATGGCGGTCAGACCGCGTCCGGTGCCGGCCTCGTTCCCGAGGGACCAGATGATCACGCTGGGGTGGTTCTTGTCGCGTTCGACCATGCGGGCGGCACGGTCGAGCAGGGCCGGGGTCCAGCGGTCGTCGTCGACGGGGTTGTCGCGCCAGCCCTGCTCCACGAAGCCGTGGGTCTCCAGGTCGCACTCGTCGACGACCCACAGGCCGTACTCGTCGCACAGGTCGAGGAAGGCGGGGTGCGGCGGGTAGTGCGAGGTGCGGACGGCGTTGAGGTTGTGCCGCTTCATCAGCAGCACGTCCTCGCGCATCGTCTCCGGGTCGAGTGCGCGGCCCCGCTCCGGGTGCCACTCGTGCCGGTTGACGCCCCGGAACAGGACCGGCGTCCCGTTGACCTTGATCAGACCGTCCTCCAGGGCGACGGTCCGGAACCCGACGCGCAGCGGCACCCGCTCGCCGCCGGTGGCCAGGACCCCGTCGTACAGCCGCGGCGTCTCCGCCGTCCACGGCTCCACGGCGACCGTCACCGGCTCACCGGTGGCGACGTCGATGTCCAGCTCGGGCACGGTCACCCGGCCGGCGACGTCGGAGTCGACGCGCAGGGTGCCCTCGCCCGAGACGTGGTCGTAGGACGCGTGCACGAAGAAGTCGCGCACGCTGTCCGCCGGGCGGTGCAGCAGGGTGACATCGCGGAAGATGCCCGGCAGCCACCACTGGTCCTGGTCCTCCAGGTAGGAGCCCGACGACCACTGGTGGACCCGGACCGCGAGCACGTTGCCGGCCGGTTTCAGCAGGTGCCCGACGGCGAACTCGTGCGGCAGGCGGGAACCCTTGAACTCGCCCAGCTCGGTGCCGTTCAGCCAGACCCGGGCGCAGGACTCGACGCCGTCGAACCGCACGACGGCCTCGCCGCCGGCCGGCCAGCCGGCCGGGAGGTCGAAGTGCCGCAGGTGGTCGCCGGTGGGATTGCCGGTGGGGACATGCGGCGGGTCCACCGGGAAGGGGTAGAGGTGGTTGGTGTAGGCGGGTGAGCCGTGGCCCTGGAGGACCCAGTGGCCGGGAACGGTGACCTCGGCCCAGCCCGCGGCCTCGTGGCCGGGCTCGGCGAAGGAGTCGTCCTCGGCGTCGGCGGTCGGGGAGAGACGGAAGCGCCAGGTGCCGTTGAGGGAGTGGGAGATCGCGTCGGAGGACGCGTACCAGGCCCGCGGGGGCAGGGCCCCGCGGCCGGGCGCCACGTCCTCGACGTAGTCGACGGCGGTGGTGGTGCGGAAGGACATCGGTCTCCTAGCTGGGCCCTTGGTCGTGTACGAGGAGAGCGCGGCCGGCGGGCCGGGCACGACGATGCGCGAAGAAGTACTGCCGGAACGGGGAGCGGGTGAAACCGCCGACCGGCTCCGCAGTGACCGGTCCGCGCAAGGCGGCCACCCGTCCGAGTGACCTCACGGGCGCGAAGCCGGGCACGAGGGTGACCGCCGCGGGCCGTGCGCCCGCCGGCGGCACGGCGCACGGCGGCCCGCCACGGAGCGGCGGCCCCCGGTGCCGTCCCTCGAAGCCGACATGTCGAAGTCCCTGTCTCTGGTGCGGCGGTGACGCGGACGCCTCCGCGCCGGGTGACACGTCGCGGGACGGCGCGGCGCGCGGCTCGGCCGGGCTCACGGGGTCGGACGGGACGCTAGGCCTTCGGCCAAGACTTCGGCAAGGGGTCTTACAAAGTCGGCTCGGGTCGTTGCGCGATGTTCGAGAACCTGAACGTGGGGGCCGTCAGGACGGCGCGGCGCCACGGCTTCCGGCGGGGACCGGGCGTCGAGCGGACCCCGCCCCGCGCCGCGGCGACCCGAGCGCGCCCTCCAGCGCGAACGTCGCCGCGCCGAGGGAGACCGGGTCCCCGGCGATCGGGGAGAGGACGATCTCGGTGGCGGCCAGCGGCCGGCGCAGCGCGTGCCGGGCCACGGCCTCGCGCACCTCGGCCAGCAGCGGCTCGCCGAGGGTGGCCGCGACCCAGCTGCTGAGCACGATCACCTCGGGGTTGAGCAGATTGATCAGGTCGGCGATGCCGGCCGCGAGATAGCGGGCGGTGTCCCGGACCACCTCGACGGCGACCGGGTCGTGCGCGGCGACCGCGCGGGCCAGGGCGCCGACGGTCGCGGTCTGGTCGCCGGGGTGCAGCAGGGCGCTGCCGGGGCTCAGCTCCCGCAGACGCCGCATGATGCCGGGCGCGCCGACGTACGTCTCCACACAGCCGCGGTTGCCGCAGTGGCACAGCCGGCCGTCCAGTACGAGGGTGGTGTGCCCCCACTCGCCGGCGCTGTTGCTGACACCGCGGTGCAGTCCGCCGCCGAGCACCAGCCCGGCGCCCACACCCGTCCCCAGGTTGACCACGACGGCGTCGCCGCGTCCCCGGGCCGCCCCGAACCACAGCTCGGCCACCGCGCACGCGCGCAGTGGATTGTCCAGGTAGAGGGGGTGGGCGAGGTGCTCGGCGAGCAGGTCGAGCAGCGGTACGTCGCGCCAGTCGAAGTTGGGCGCGTACTCCGCGACACCGTTGTCGCGGTCCACCTGCCCCGGCACGCTCACACCGACGCCGAGGACCCGGGCCTCCTCGATCCCGGCCTGCGCGATCACCGCGCCGACGGCGGCGGCGACATGCCCGACCACCTGCTCCGGGCGGCTCTCCCCGGGACGCATGTCCTCCTCGGCGCGCGCGACGGCGTTCAGCGCGAGGTCGAACAGCTCGACGTGGACGTACGTCTCCGCGATATCGACACCGATCAGCGCGCCGCCCGAAGGGTTGACGGCCACGAGCCCGCGCGGCCGGCCCCCCGCGGAGTCCTCGAACCCGACCTCGGTGATCATCCCGAGGCCGAGCAGTTCACCGACGAGGGTGGCGACGGTCGCGAGGCTCAGCCCGGTGGCGGCGGCCAGCTCCTGCCGGGAGGTGGGGGACGCGGCGATGATCTGGCGCAGCACCTCGTAGCGGTTCGCCGTGCGGATGTCACGTGACGTGCGCTTCACCCGTGTCGCCTCATCCCTCTCGATCGGTCGGTAACGGCCGGCCGGCCGGTCCGGTCCGCCGGGACGACCTCGGCGCCGCCCGCGCCCGCGCTCACGCCCGCGCCCGCGCTCACGCCCGCGCCCGCGCTCACGGCTGCGGCTGCGGCTGCGCAAGGCTATGGTCTGCGCGCCCTTCCGACAAGGAGTTAAGAAAGGGGGTGAAGGAAGTCCCTCCCGTGGGAGGGGCCAGGCCGGTCAGGCGTCGAGGACGCCGTCCACGAAGGCGTTGCGGAACTTGCCCGCCGGATCCAGTTCCCCGGCCAGCGCCCGGAAGTCCGCGAGGCGCGGGTAGCGCTCGCGCAGCACGGACGCGGGCACCGTGAACACCTTGCCCCAGTGCGGCCGCGCCCCGAACCCGTCCAGCGCCTCCTCCACCCGCCGCACCACCGGCAGCACCGCCGCCGTGTCCTCGACCCAGGTGAAGTGCACGGCCACGGTGTCCCGCCCGTAGGACGGGCTCAGCCACTGCGCATCGGCGGCCACCGTCCGCACCTCGCACGTCTGGAGCACCGGCGCCACGTCGGCGCGGATCGCGTCCAGCGCCGCCAGGGCGGCCGGCGCGGACGAGCGCGGCATGAGGTACTCGGACTGCAACTCCGCGCCGCTGCTCGGTGTGAACTCCGCCCGGAAGTGCGGCAGCCGCTCGTGCCAGGGCCCCGGCACACCGAACTGCTCGGTGCAGTTGCCCGCGGGCATCCCCGGCACCGGATGCAGCGCCCGTGTCGCGGGCTCGGCCCACGGGAAGCCGGGCAGCGCCCGGTCGGTGCGCCGCTTGACCCACACCTGCCGGAAGCCCGGTTCCCGCCAGTCGGTGAAGAGGCTGACGCTGTACGCCGCCCCCATCACCGCCTCGAAGTCCAGCCCGGCCAGGGGGAGTTCGGTGAACACGTACTGCTCGACGTCGAACGCCGGCTCCAGGTCCAGGGTGAGGGCGGTCACGACCCCGAGGGCGCCGAGCGAGGTGACGGCACCGCCGAACCGCTCCTCGTCCCGGCCGATCACGACCGCCGTACCGTCCGCGGTGAGCAGTTCCACCTCGCGCACGGCCGCGGCGAGCGGGCCGTTGCCGACCCCCGAGCCGTGGGTGCCGGTGGCCACCGAGCCGGCCACCGAGATGTGCGGCAGCGACGCCATGTTCGGCAGGGCGAGTCCGCGCTCGTGCACCCGGCGGGCCAGTTCGGCGTACCGGACGCCGCCAAAGACCCGGACCGTGCGGGCCGCCGCGTCCACCTCGACGGCGGGCGGGAGGTCCGCCAGGGACACCAGTGTCCCGCCGGGGCCCGGGTCGGCGATCTCGTTGAAGGAGTGCCCGCTGCCGAGCACCCGCACCCGCGCGCTGCCCGCGACGATCGAGGCCAGCTCGTCGAGCGAGCGGGGGCGGTGCACCTCCTTCGCGGAGTACGTGATGTTGCCCGCCCAGTTCTTCACGGTCCCGGTCATGCGGCTGCCCCTCCCCTGTTCGTCGAGTGCGTCGGGGACAGCAAATCACTGCGCGACCCGCTCCGCCGCCAGGGGGTCGGCGCGCCGCGGGTCCGGCGTGGAGCGGCCCGCGGGGGAGAAACACCGCGCCCGACCGGACCCGGCTGCACACGCCGGGAGGCGGGGGGCATACCGTGAGGAGTCGAACGTCGCGCCAGGGAGGAGACATGGGATGGGCAGCCGCACCGCGCTCGTCGAGGATCTGATGGAGCGCTTCCCGCACGTGCCGCGGGAGGCCGTGTTCAAGGAGGACCTGCTCCGCGGAGGTGTGGCCTTCGACCCGTCCGCCCTCAGCGACAACGAGAGCGGGGAGGTGAAGCCGAAGTCCTACTTCATCTTCTCCTTCGACCACGGCACCCTGCCGGAGCTGGGCGAGGCCGCGCTGCGCCGTCCGCCGGAGGAGATCATCCTCACCGGCGGCCCCTACGACCTGCGCCGCACCGTCGTCTCGGTGCGGGTGAACCCGTCCTCGCCGTACCGCGTGGCCGCCGACGAGGAGGGGCTGCTCGGCCTGTACCTCGACGGCGCGCGCATCGCCGACGTGGGCGTGCCGCCGATGCCGGAGTACTACAAGCACAAGCTGTCCAACGGGAAGTCCGTCATGGAGGTCGCCCCGACCATCCAGTGGGGCTACCTGATCTATCTGACCGTCTTCCGGGTCTGCCAGTACTTCGGCGCCAAGGAGGAGTGCCAGTACTGTGACATCAACCACAACTGGCGCCAGCACAAGGCGGCGGGGCGGCCGTACACCGGGGTGAAGGACGTCGAGGAGGTCCTGGAAGCCCTGGAGATCATCGACCGGTACGACACCGCGAAGGCGTCCACGGCGTACACGCTGACCGGCGGCGCGATCACCAAGACGGTCGCCGGCCGCGACGAGGCCGACTTCTACGGGCACTACGCCAAGGCCATCGAGGAGCGCTTCCCCGGCCGCTGGATCGGCAAGGTCGTCGCCCAGGCGCTGCCCAAGGACGACGTGCAGCGGTTCAAGGACTACGGCGTGCAGATCTACCACCCCAACTACGAGGTGTGGGACCGCCGCCTCTTCGAGCTGTACTGCCCGGGCAAGGAGCGCTACGTCGGCCGTGACGAATGGCACCGGCGCATCCTCGACTCGGCCGACGTGTTCGGCGCGCGCAACGTGATCCCCAACTTCGTCGCGGGTGTCGAGATGGCCGAGCCGTTCGGCTTCACCACCGTCGACGAGGCGATCGCGTCCACCACCGAGGGCCTGCGCTTCTTCATGTCGCAGGGCATCACGCCGCGCTTCACCACCTGGTGTCCCGAGCCGACCACCCCGCTCGGCAAGGCCAACCCGCAGGGTGCGCCGCTGGAGTACCACATCCGTCTGCTGGAGGCCTACCGCGCCACCATGGACGAGTTCGGCCTCTCCTCGCCCCCCGGCTACGGCCCGCCCGGCCCCGGCCGCGCCGTCTTCTCGGTCAGCTCCTTCATGGACAGCCTCCCCGCCGCGGAGCCGGCGCAGGTGTAGTCCGCACCACATGGCGCGGCCCTCGACGGCCGGCGCCCGTTCGCCCAAGGCGACCGGAGCGCCGGCGGTCGGGGGC
The DNA here is from genome assembly GCF_003261055.1 of Streptomyces cadmiisoli. Lineage (NCBI taxonomy): Bacteria > Bacillati > Actinomycetota > Actinomycetes > Kitasatosporales > Streptomycetaceae > Streptomyces > Streptomyces cadmiisoli. Next base: position 2,459,818 of record NZ_CP030073.1, on the reverse strand, counting down.
CGCGCGGCGTTCTGGGCCCTGCCGACCCGCGCACGGACACGCGGGCGCCGGCCGCGCCGATGCCGCACCGGCCGCCTGCCGAGTCCGCTACGACCTCCTCGGCCGGTGGCCCGACGGTTTCCAGGGCACCGTCACGGTGACCACCGAGCACGCCCTCGACGACTGGCGCGTCGGCTGGTCCTGCCGGGACGGCCGGCGGATCGGCCGGATGTGGGACGCCCGCCTCAGCCGGCACGGCGCCCGCGTCGTCGCCACCGCGGCCGACCACAACCGGACGGTGCCGGCCGACGGCAGCCTCTCCTTCGGCTTCCTGTCGTCCTGGCGCGGCAAGAACTCACCGCCCCACGGCTTCACACTGAACGGCCGGGACTGCACCGGAGCCTGAGGAAAACCGATTGACGGGCCGCCTCGGGGGCCGGTTAGAGTTACCCCGCAACAGGCCGCGGTATCGGACCCCGGCCGTGCTGTCGATCCGTGTGTCGAGGAGGTGTTGAACGATGGCTGTCACTGCGATGGGCGCTGCCCGCATCCAGAAGTCCATCTCATCCACCTCCGTGGCCACCGGCTGACACCCGACAGCTTTCGCGCGCCCGTACCGGCGCGCCCGCCGGGGCCACCCTTGTGAAGGGTCACCCTTGACTTCCATCACCGCTTCCGCGTCGCTCTCCCCCTACGGCTGGGACGACGACTGGGCGGACCTGTTCGCACCCCACGATGCGGAGGGGCTGCTGCCCGGACGCGTGCTCCGGGTGGACCGCGGCCAGTGCGACGTGGTCACCCCCGAAGGCGTGCTGCGGGCCGACACCGCCTTCGTCACCCCGAACGACCCCCTGCGGGTCGTCTGCACCGGCGACTGGGTCGCCGTCGAACCGCGGGGCAACCCGCGCTACGTACGGACGTATCTGCCGCGCCGTACCGCCTTCGTGCGCTCCACCTCCTCCAAGCGGTCCGAGGGGCAGATCCTCGCGGCCAACGTCGACCACGCGATCATCGCCGTGTCGCTCGCCGTGGAACTCGACCTCGCCCGGGTCGAACGGTTCCTCGCCCTCGCCTGGGAGTCCGGTGCCCAGCCGGTGGTCGTGCTGACCAAGGCGGACCTCGTGCCCGACGCGGCGACGCTCGCGCACCTCGTCCAGGACGTCGAGACCGCGGCTCCCGGAGTACCGGTGCTGTCGGTCAGCGCCCTCGACGGGGACGGGCTCGACGTCCTGCCGGCGCTCCTCGGCGGCACGTCCGTGCTGCTCGGACAGTCCGGCACAGGCAAGTCCACACTGGCCAACGCGCTGCTCGGCGAGGACGTGATGGACGTGCAGGCCGCCCGCGACGTCGACGGCAAGGGCCGGCACACCACCACCACCCGCAACCTGCTCCTGCTGCCGACCGGCGGTGTGCTGATCGACACACCGGGACTCAGGGGCGTGGGCCTGTGGGACGCCGGGACCGGGGTCGGCCAGGTGTTCTCCGAGATCGAGGAACTGGCCGGGCGCTGCCGCTTCCACGACTGCGCCCACGAGGCCGAGCCCGGCTGCGCGGTGCTCGCCGCCGTCGACAGCGGGGAGCTGCCCGTGCGCCGGCTGGAGAGCTACCGCAAGCTGCTGCGGGAGAACCAGCGGATCGTGGCCAAGACGGACGCGCGGCTGCGTGCCGAGATCCGCAGGGACTGGAAGCGCAAGAACGCCGAGGGCAGGGCGGCGATGGAGGCGAAGAGGGGGCGCACGAGGTAGCCGACGTCACGTCCGATTTCCGCTGGCCCACCCCCCTGCCACGGCGGAGACTGGACACCGTGATGGACGAGGACAGCAGATACGAGGCCGTGCGCAGCAGGGACGGCCGGTTCGACGGTGAGTTCTTCTTCGCCGTCGAGACGACCGGCATCTACTGCCGGCCGAGCTGCCCCGCCGTGACGCCCAGACGGCACAACGTACGGTTCTTCGCCACGGCCGCCGCCGCGCAGGGCTCGGGTTTCCGGGCCTGCCGGCGGTGCCGGCCGGACGCCGTGCCGGGGTCGGCCGAGTGGAACGTGAGGGCCGACGTCGTGGGGCGGGCCATGCGGCTGATCGGTGACGGCGTGGTCGACCGGGAAGGCGTGGCCGGGCTCGCCACGCGGCTCGGCTACAGCGCCCGGCAGGTGCAGCGCCAGCTCACCACCGAGCTCGGCGCCGGACCGGTCGCGCTGGCCCGGGCGCAGCGGGCGCACACCGCGCGGATCCTGCTGCAGACCACGGGGCTGCCGATCACACAGATCGCGTTCGCGTCCGGGTTCGCCAGCGTGCGGCAGTTCAACGACACCGTCCGCGCCGTGTACGCCTCGACGCCGACCGAACTGCGCGCGGCGGCCCCCGCCGACCGAGCGGCGCGGCGGGCGGACACGCCGAGCGCCGGCGTTCCGCTGCGGCTCGCGCACCGCGGCCCGTATGACGCGGGCGCCGTCTTCGACCTGCTGGCGCACCAGGCGGTGCCCGGCATCGAGGAGATGAGCGGCCCACCCGGCGACCGCACCTATCGCCGTACCCTCCGCCTCCCCTTCGGTACCGGCATCGCCGCCGTCGACGAGCGGCCGGGCGGCCCGGGGCGCGCGGCGCGCGCGGGCGGCTGGCTCGACGCGCGGCTGCATCTGACCGACCCGCGCGACCTCACCACCGCCGTGCAGCGGCTGCGGCGGCTGTTCGACCTCGACGCCGATCCGTACGCCGTGGACGAGCGGCTCGGCGCCGACCCGGACCTCGCCCCCCTGGTCGCCGCGCGCCCCGGACTGCGCTCGCCGGGCGCCGCCGATCCGGAGGAGCTGGCGGTGCGCGAACTGGTCGGACGGGCGTCGGCCCAGGACCTCGTCCGCCGGTACGGCAAGGCCCTGGACGCCCCGTGCGGCGGCCTCACCCACCTGTTCCCCGAACCGGCCGTCCTCGCGCAGGCCGAGCCCGACGGCACCCTGGGCGCGCTCGCCGCCGCCCTCGCCGACGGCGACGTGCGGCTGGACCCCGGCGCCGACCGGGACGACGCGGAGGCGGCCCTGCTCGCACTGCCCGGCCTCGACGCCGCCATCGTCGCCGCCGTGCGCACCCGCGCCCTCGGCGACCCCGACGTGGCGCCGCCCGGCGTCGACGTCCCCGACAGCTGGCGCCCCTGGCGCTCGTACGCCGTACAACACCTGCGCGCCGCAGGGGAGTTGGAGAACCGATGAGTACCCCCACGCACTGGACCGCCGTCGACGGCCCGCTCGGCGAACTGCTGCTGACCGCCGACCCGGACGGCACGCTGACCTCCCTGTCCGTGCCGGGCCAGAAGGGCGGCCGCAGCGTCCGGGACGACTGGCGGCACGACCCCGGCCTGTTCCGGGAGGCCGCCGGCCAACTCGCCGCGTACTTCGCCGGCGACCTGGAGACGTTCTCCCTGCCGACGCGCACCGACGGCACCCCGTTCCGCCGGCGGGTGTGGAGCGCCGTCGACGCGCTGCCGTACGGCGCGACCACCACCTACGGCGAGATCGCGGCCCGGATCGGCGCTCCGCGAGCCGCCGTGCGCGCCGTCGGCGGCGCGATCGGCGCCAACCCCCTGCTCATCGTCCGCCCCTGCCACCGGGTGATCGGCGCCGACGGCTCACTGACCGGCTACGCGGGCGGCCTGGACCGCAAGGTGCGGCTGCTCACGCTGGAGGGCGTGCCGCTCCCCGCGCCCGCCGCCCGATAGTCCGCGCGGTCGTGGGCCGGCCCGTCCGTCGTGGCCGGCCCGCGTCGGCCCGGACGGGTCAGCCACGGACGACCACCACCAGCCAGGCCCCCGTGATCAGCAGGCAGGTGAACAGCTCCGCCAGCACACTGGAGCCGCCCGAGCGCATCGCCGTGCGCAGCGCGGCCCGGGCCTCGCCCGAACGGCCGAGGCGCAGCCGTTCGGACAGGTAGATGCCGCCCATGAACCCCGGGATCGCGCCGATCACCGGGACCAGGACGAAGCCGAGGACCGCGCCGGTTCCGGCGTACACCGCCATCCGGGGGGTGGCCCCGCTCTGCCGCAGCCGGCGGGGCGGCAGCGCCCAGCGCACCACCTGCGACAGGAACAGCGCGACGGTGGCACCCACGCACAGGTACCACGTGGCCGGACGCGGATCCTGCAACGCCCACCACAGAACGGCGGCCCACACGAGCCACGACCCCGGCACGCCGGGTACCAGCACTCCGCACAGGCCGAGCAGGAGGACCAGTCCGGCCAGCAGGAGCTCCCAGACTCCCATCTGCCCAGGGTGCCGGAGCACGCCGGAACTCGCAGGTCACGGATGAGCCGTCCGCCGCCGGACCCGCGTCGTCCGGCCCCGCACGCACGCGGCCCGGCCGCACCGCAACCCGGACGGCCCGGCGCGCCGTGGCGGAAACCGGCCACGGCGCAAAAGCGCCGCGGCACATCATCGTCGTACCGCCCGTAACTCTGCCAAGCTGGGGCGTCCGGCCTCGACGGGGGCCGGGTTCTTGCGTCGCCGGGCGGCTCTCCCGTGGGGGGTGGAGTCGCTCGGCGGCCTTTTCGCGTGTCAGTTCGACGCCGCGACCCGACACGCCGTACGCGGCAGGGCGTCGGGACGCCATTTTCCCGATGCCCCGTTTCCAACCGCGCCGTGCGGTGGACAATTGGGGGCATGAGCCAGCAGGGGGGAAGGCCCACCGGTCCCGACGACTGGTGGGGGCAGTTGTACGACGGCTCCACCGAGGACACCGGCCCCACGCGCACGCCGGACTCGGTGGACGACCGCTTCGCCTCCGCCAACGGAGCGGTGGGCGACAGCACGGACGACCGGACCCGCGGGCCGGGCCCCGGCGCCTCCGTACCCGGCGACGACGCCCCGGCGGTGCCCACCGGGCACGGGACGCCGGCAGGCCGGACGCCCGTGCCCGCACCGCGCGGCGAACCGGCACAGCCGTCCGTCGCTCCGGCCCCGCCGAAGGATCCCCCGCGCGCCGCCGCCGGCCCGCACGACCCGGCGTCCGCTCCCCGGCGTGCGCCCTGGGAACCGCCGCCCGCCACACCTCGGGCGCCCGACACCTTCCCGCCCCCGCCCCCGCCGCACGGCGCCACCGCCTCGACGACCGGGCACGCGGCCCCGGCGCAGCCCCCCTTCGCGGACACCGGGGCACCGGCCGAACCGGCCCCGCAGGACGCGCTCCCGCGACCGCCCGCCGAGTTCGCCCCCACGACACCACGTCACATCGGCTCCGGACCGCCCACCTACGAAGCGGAGCCCACCGCGCTCCCGCCCGCCGACCCCGACGACCTCGGCGCCCTGGTCGCCGACACCGTGCTGGACGGCGCGCGCTACGGCGCGTGCACCCTGCGCGCGGCCTCGGTGCGCGGGGACTCCGCCCGCTACCGGGGCGAACCACGGCGCGACGCGCTGCTCACCGCCCGCTTCGGCAGCGGCGACGACGCGCTCGTGCTGGTGGCCATGGCGACCGGCGCCCGCGCCACCGCCGGGGCCCACCGCGCGGCCGCCGAGGTGTGCGGGTGGATCGGCCGGGCGGTCGGCGGCAGCCATGTGCGGCTCACCCAGGACCTGCGGGCCGCCCGGCGCGGCGACCTGAAGTCCGGCCTGCACCGGCTGACCGACCGCAGCCTCGGCAGACTCCGCGCCAGCGCCGCAGAACAGGGCCTCCGGCCCGACGAGTACTCCGCCACCCTGCGCTGCCTGCTGCTGCCCGCCGACCCCGAATGCCGCACGCGCGTGTTCTTCGGCGTCGGCGCGGGCGGGCTGTTCCGGCTGCGCGACGGCCTCTGGTACGACATCGAACCCCGGGTCACCGACGCGGCCGGCGAGCCCGTCGTCGGCTTCGGGTCCCCGCCGGCCGAGACCCCCGAGGGCGACCGGCTCACCATGGACCTCGGCATCACGACACCGCCGACCCCCTACGACCCGCCCCCCGAACCGCCGAGGGACCCCTTCCGTTTCCGTGCCTCCGTAGCCCGACCGGGCGACACGCTCCTGATGTGCACCGGCGGACTGGCCGACCCGCTGCGTGGCGAACCGGACCTGCCCGCCCACCTCGCGCAGCGATGGTCCCCCGGGCAACCGCCGGGCCTCGCGGCCTTCCTCGCCGACACCCAGGTCCGGGTGAAGGGCTACGCCGACGACCGTACGGCGGCCGCTGTTTGGGAGGCGTGAGCGCGGTACCTGTGGATTGATGAACCCAAGGAGACCTAAGGGGTGCATGGATCCATGGCCAAGCAGAACGTCGCCGAACAGTTCGTCGACATCCTCGCCCGCGCCGGAGTCAAACGCCTGTACGGCGTCGTCGGTGACAGCCTCAACCCGGTCGTCGACGCGATCCGCCGCAACTCGGCCATCGACTGGATCCAGGTCCGCCACGAGGAGACCGCCGCCTTCGCGGCCGGCGCGGAGGCGCAGATCACCGGGAAGCTGGCGGCCTGCGCCGGTTCCTGCGGCCCCGGCAACCTCCACCTCATCAACGGTCTGTACGACGCCCACCGTTCCATGGCGCCCGTACTGGCCCTGGCCTCACACATCCCGTCCGGCGAGATCGGCCTCGGCTACTTCCAGGAGACCCACCCCGACCGGCTGTTCCAGGAGTGCAGCCACTACAGCGAGCTGATCTCCAGTCCGAAGCAGATGCCGCGGCTGCTCCAGACCGCCATCCAGCACGCCGTCGGCCGGAGCGGCGTCAGCGTGGTCGCGCTGCCCGGTGACGTCGCCGACCGGCCCGCCCCGGAGAAGGCGGTGGAGACCGCCCTGGTCACCTCACGCCCCACGGTCCGTCCCGGGGACGCCGAGATCGACCGGCTGGTCGAGATGATCGACCGGGCGGACAGGGTGACGCTGTTCTGCGGCAGCGGCACCGCGGGCGCCCACGCCGAGGTCATGGAGTTCGCCGGGAAGATCAAGTCACCGGTCGGGCACGCCCTGCGCGGCAAGGAGTGGATCCAGTACGACAACCCCTACGACGTCGGCATGAGCGGTCTGCTCGGCTACGGCGCCGCCTACGAGGCCACCCACGAGTGCGACCTGCTGATCCTGCTCGGCACCGACTTCCCCTACACCGCCTTCCTGCCCGACGACGTGATGATCGCCCAGGTCGACGTCCGCCCGGAGAACCTCGGCCGCCGCTCCAAGCTGGACCTCGCGGTGTGGGGCGACGTGCGCGAGACGCTGCGCTGTCTCACCCCGAGGGTGCGGACCAAGGACGACCGGCGCTTCCTCGACAAGATGCTCAAGAAGCACGCGGACGCGCTGGAGGGCGTCGTCAAGGCGTACACGAGGAAGGTCGACAAACACGTCCCGATCCACCCCGAGTACGTGGCCTCCGTGCTGGACGAGGTCGCCGACGAGGACGCGGTCTTCACGGTCGACACCGGCATGTGCAACGTCTGGGCGGCCCGCTACATCTCGCCCAACGGCCGCCGCCGCGTCATCGGCTCCTTCTCGCACGGCTCGATGGCGAACGCGCTGCCGATGGCGATCGGCGCGCAGTTCACCGACCGCGGCCGGCAGGTGGTGTCGATGTCCGGCGACGGCGGATTCACCATGCTGATGGGCGACTTCCTCACCCTCGTGCAGCACGACCTGCCCGTGAAGGTCGTCCTGTTCGACAACTCCGCCCTCAGCATGGTCGAACTGGAGATGCTGGTCGCCGGTCTGCCCTCGTACGGCACCACCAACAGCAACCCGGACTTCGCCGAGGTGGCCCGCGCCTGCGGCGCCTTCGGCGTGCGCGTCGAGAAGCCCCGGCACCTCGCCGGGGCCCTGCGGGACGCCTTCAAGCACAAGGGCCCCGCCCTCGTCGACATCGTCACCGACCCCAACGCCCTGTCCATCCCGCCGAAGATCAGCGCCGAGATGGTCACCGGCTTCGCCCTGTCCGCCTCGAAGATCGTGCTGGACGGCGGAGTCGGCCGGATGCTCCAGATGGCCCGCTCCAACCTGCGCAACGTGCCGCGGCCGTAGCGCCGGGCCGACCGGTACTGCTCAGCGGTAGGGCGTCCACCGACGGTTCAGGGTGTCGTACATGTACCGCGGCAGGTCCTCGATGGCGCTCGTGCGGAACGGCCGGCCGCGGTCGTCGATGCGCACGGTCCCGGTGCGGCCCTGCGACGACCAGTCCAGTTCGAGGTACCAGGCGCAGCCGCAGGTCTCGGTGCGCGCGGTCACCAGCAGGACCTCCGGGTCCTCGGCCGACACCCGGTAGGGCATCCGCACCGCCGGGATCGGCGTGCCCGCGTCGTTGCCCGCGACGGAGCGGGCGATCGGCCGGTCGACGTCCAGGTCCACGGCGAAGTGGCGGGGGGAGAGCGATCCGCCGCAGCCCTGGTCCATGGCGTAGGCCGTGCCGGGGACCGGTTCGGCGCGGCCGACGACGCGGACCCGCAGCGCCTCCAGGACGACGGCGGTCGACGTCCGGCCCTGCACCGAGATGCGGATGCTCGTCTCCCGCCCGTGCACGGCGCCCTGCGTCGCCGCCCACGTCCCGGCGTCCTGCGGGGCCGGGGGCGGCGGGACCTGGCCCGGGGACTTGTCGATGACGTAGTCGTGACCGCAGCCCTGCGCCCAGACCTGGGAGTCGGCGGTCCAGGTGAGGGGGACGCCCGACGGCGCGGCCGGCTTCGGGCCCGCGGTGCCGCCGGGGCCGTGCGCGGTCGGGCTGCCCTCGGCGCCCGTGGCGGCCGGACCGTCGGTGCGCGACGGGCCGGGGGAGGGGGACGCGCCGGAGGAGGCGGACGACGTGGCCGACGCGGACGCGCCGGGTGACGCGGGTGCCGTCGCGGGGTGCGAACCGGGGGCGGAGGCCGGGCCGCCCGTGACGGGCCGGCGGTCGGTCGGCAGGGCGCTCAGCCCGCCCAGCGTGGCGAGCAGGACACAGGCGACGGCGGCGGTGACGGTGGCGCGCCGACGGCGGTACCAGGGCCGGGCGCCGGGGAAGTCGGCGTACTCCGGGGCGGGTTCGGATGCCTGGGCCGATGCCGGGGGCGTCATGGAATCGAGAAGGGGCTCGCGTGCGGGATCCGGTGCCGGGACGGGTGCGGGCTCGGGCGCCGCGGCCGAGGTGACATGGGGGCCGGGGCCGGATGCGGGCCGTGGTGCCGGTTCGGGTTCCGCGGCGCGGTCCGCGGGTCCGGCGGGCGCGGACTCCGGCTCCGTCGTCGCGGCGGGCGCCGTCCTCGGCCGCTGCCGGGCCGCCACCGCCAGGATCCAGCGGCGGTGCAGCTCCAGACGCTCCTGCGGGGTGGCCTCGCAGAGCGCGGCGAACCGCTCGACGGGGGCGAAGTCCTGCGGTACGGCGTCACCGGCGCAGTACCGGTGCAGCGTGGAGGTGTTCATGGCGAGCCGACGGGCCAGCGAGCCGTAACTGCGGTCCGTGCGCGCCTTCAACCGCCGCAGCAGTGCCGCGAACTCCGCCACGTCGTCCTGTGCCACGCCCTACCCCCGAACTTCCGCCCTCGAAGCGCTCGTTCCGTCCCGGGAAGGCATCCCAGGCACCCCATGTACCTGCACGTCACAGGGCCTGGGATGGTTCCACCGTCGCGGATCGGGCGCCGGTCGTTGCGTTCGGCCACCGTGACCGCTGATGCTCTTGGTACCGCATCGACCGGTTCCGGGCCGGCCACCCGGCGTCGTACGGCACCGACACTCGCACGCACTCAGTCACGGGGGAACCCATGCCCAACCGCATCCGAGCCGGCGCGCTCACCGCACTCGCGGCCGCCGCGCTCACCACCGCCACCGTACTCGCGGCACCGGCCGGCAGCGCCGCGCCCAAGCACCGCGGGCCCGCGTTCCTCTCGGCCTCCCAACTTCCGCCGCACCCCTCGTCGTCCTGGACCGCCGGCAAGGTCACCGACGGCGTCCCGATCGAGCTCCGGTTCTGTCTGGACGACGTGTTCCCGGGCTACGACTCGCGCTACCGCGACTTCTACACCGACCTCGACACCACCGCCCGTCAGCTCACCATCGTGACGGGCAGCGCAGGCAAGGCCAAGGCGCTGGCCGGACGGATGAACAAGGAGATCCGGTCCTGCGCGGCCCGCGCCGAGCAGGGCAACCCCGAGGTCGAGGCGTACTACCGCGGCTACGGCACGATCCCGGTCGAGGAGGGCGCCCGCGTCCACGGGCTGCACACCGAGACCGCGTGGGGCGCCCAGGACGTGCGGCTGATGTCGGTGGGCCGCGACGGCCGGACCGTGACCGTCGTCGACTGGTCGCAGATGGGGGACTTCGGCGACGCACCGGTGCGGGCCTTCAAGAAGACCACCACCACCGCGGTCAACAAGCTGTACTGACCGCGGGCCGGTGGGCATCCGGCGGTCGCCCTCTCGCCACGGGGGTCGGGAGGGCGACCGCCGCCAGGTCAGGTTTCAGCCAGTCTGCCCGAGGCGGGCAGGGCGGGCCGTGGCTGGTGACGAGCCCGCGCGGGCCGCGTCCGTGGCCGAACACACGGTCGTTGACAATTCCACATGACTGGCCCGGTGCCGATGGGGCATGGATCCCCGTGAACGTGTTCGACCAGGAGGGGAACCGACATCGGCACGCGGGCGGGGGACATGAACAGGCAGGCGAGCGGGGGCGCTTCCACGACGGCGGGGGCTTCCCCGGCGGGGACGGTGGAGGAAGGGGCCGACGGCGCGCGGGCCGCGCCGGTGCCGCAGCTCAGACGCACACTGGGCCGGGCGGACCTGCGGGCGGTCCCGCAGGCCCGCAAGGAACTGCGCGAACTGCTGCGGCACTGGGGGGAGCCGGGCCGGTCGGAGATCGCGGAACTGCTCACCAGCGAACTGGTGACCAACGCGATCGTGCACACGGACGACGAGGCGGTGCTCACGGCGGCCGTGGGACCGCGCGGACTGCGGGTGGAGGTGCGGGACTTCGTGGCCCGCAGGCCCCGGGTGCGCGCGCCGAAGGCCGACGACGGGACGCACGGCAGGGGGCTGGTGCTGGTCGAGTCCCTCGCCGACGCCTGGGGGGTGCGGCCGCACGCGGTCGGCAAGTCGGTCTGGTTCGAACTGGACGCGGACGCCGCCTGACGCGGCACGACGAACGGGACGGGGGCGCGGCCGCTGTCGCGCGCCGCGCCCCCGTCCCGAGACGACCGGACCGGTCCTAACCGAACTGCTGCTCCAGGTCCTTGAGCTTGCGCTCCAGGGAGTCGAGGCGGGGCAGCGCCATGGTGTCGTCCTCGGCCGTGAGGTCGACGGTGAACGGCTCAGCGCTGCTGCTGCGCACCGGTTCGAGCGAGGGGCGCTGGCGGACGGGCAGTGGTTCCGGCGCCGATATGGCAGGCTCCGCGGTGATCCGCTCGGAGCCCTGCTCCACGGTGGGCAGTTCCGCGCGGCGTCCGCCGCCGCGTCCGGGGAACCCCCGGCCGTGACCGCGGCTGATCGCCTTGAGCTGCGCCCGCTCCAGCCGCTGCTTCTCCCGCTGACGCATCCGGGACTCGTCCTTCTGGCGCTTGTCCTCGCGCACCTCCTCGACCGCTTCGTCGAGGGTCCGCACGTTCTCCAGCAGCATCAGCGACCAGGCCTTGTAGGTCTCACGGGGCGCCCGCAGCCAGCGGACCACCCGGATCTGCGGCAGCGGACGCGGGACCAGACCCTGCTCCCGCAGGGCGGCCCGGCGGGTCTGCTTCAGCGCCCGGTCGAACAGGACCGCGGCCGACAGCGACATACCGGCGAAGAAGTGCGGCGCCCCCGCGTGATCGAGGCCCCGAGGCGCGTGCACCCAGTTGAACCAGGCCGCGGCACCCGCGAACGTCCACACGAGTATCCGCGAGCCGAGCGCCGCGTCACCGTGACTGGCCTCGCGCACCGCGAGCACCGAACAGAACATCGCCGCGCCGTCGAGGCCGAACGGAACCAGATACTCCCAGCCGCCGGACAGTCCGAGGTTCTGCCGGCCGAAGCCGACGAGACCGTGGAAGGACAGGGCCGCCGCGACGGCGGCACAGCAGAACAGCAGGACGTAGGAGGCCGTGCCGTAGACGGCCTCCTTGCGCCTGCGGCGCTCCTCGGCACGCTCCCACGAGTCGTCCGCGCTCGTGTCCTTCGCCGCGACACCCTTGCCGCGCCGGAGCACCGCCACCGCGACCAGCATGCCCAGGAGCAGTACGGCGCCGGGTAGCAGCCAGTTCAGCGATATGTCGGTCAATCTCATCTGGGGTCCCTTGCATTGGGATAGGGCGTAACGCCCGCCATGGTGGCCCAAACCCGTCGGCCCTCAGGGGGTTTCGGTGCAAGAGGCCGCCAAGGAGGTGCAAGGGAATGCCCGGGGCAGCGATCTGCTCGAACTGCCGCGTGAGGGGCGGGAGTTGAGTTCGAGTAACACTACCCGTACGGGTGGTTCCTCGGAAAGTTCCCGCGAAGCGTGAGGAAGTTGTGAAACACCTGTGCCCGCGCGGGTGACTCGTACGCCGACGATCTTACTGGACGCCGACTCAACCGGCCGCCACCGCCGTGAGTTTGACGATCCGTTCCGCGTCGCAGGTGCGCGGGCAGGTCACGCAGGTGTCCTCGGGGCGCAGGGTGTAGAACATGCAGCAGCTCGCCCGGTCCCGGGTGGGCAGTGACTCGCCGTTCGGTCCGGTCAGCTCGCGGAAGGCGGCCGAACCGACGTACGGCCGGGTGGCGCCGGGCAGCAGCAGCTCCAGCTCCCGCATCGCCCGGTCCTGCTCGTCGAGGAGGTGGGCGACGTACCACAGGCTCTCCACGATCTCGTCGGTCGCGGTGCCCCACAGGGCGCGACCGCGGCGCCGCATGCGCGGGCCGAAACCGGTCAGGACCGGTTCGAGGTGCTCGGCGACGGCGGCCCGCACCTGCTCCCGCAGCGCCTCCTCGTCGGGGACCACGACGGCGCCGGGCAGCTCGGCGGCCGGGTCGCCGGGCAGGCAGGCGAAGGCGCCCGGACGCACGGCGAGGCGGCCCATGGCGAAGCCGGGGGCCGTGCGGTCGTACGAGACGTCCGTCACGGGGAGGCGGGGGACACGGCGGTGCAGGAACCACGGCACGGTGATCAGCAGGCAGGCGGGCCAGGCGTACCGGTGCAGGCCGAAGCTCGCGACGACGTCCGGGCGGGCCGGCATTCCGTAGTCGCGGCGCACCTGCTCGTCGTCCCAGGCCAGGAAGGCGTCGAGGCCGGGGCCGGCGGCCGCGAGCGCGGCCGCGGACACCCAGCCGCCGCCGCTCGGGCCGGGTTCCCCGGCGTTCAGCTCCATGACGCCGAGATCCGGGAGGACCTCGGCCAGGCGTGCGTACGCGTCCGCGACGGCCGAACGGGGCACAGGCATACGGGACCACCGATCCGCAAGTGTTAGAGGTAAGCCTTACCTTACTCAATCGTCGCGGGATTTGAAGTGGGGGCTTCTGCGCCTAAGGTGCTTGACGCAGGAGTAACAAGCCGTCGTAATGACCCCTAAGTACTGACACGTCCGGAGGAGGACCCGTGAAGCAGGGCGCGCAGGGCTCCGCCGGTACAGGGCTCCCGAACGGTCCGGTCGGCGCGGCCGGTCCCGCGCCGCGGCCCGCGCGCAGGCCGGCCCCGCCCGTGGAGACGGACCGGGAGCGGGCCCACGTGCCCGGGGCGGTGCGCGGTGAGCACACTCACAGCGAGCCGCCCGTACCGCGACCGCGTGTCGAGCCGGCCAGGCCGGTGGTCCAGCGGGCCTCCGTGCGCGGGCAGATCCTCGACGCGCTGCGCAAGGCGCTGGTCGCGGGGGACCTGCGGCCCGGCGAGGTGTACTCGGCACCGGCGCTCGGCGAGCGGTTCGGGGTCTCCGCGACACCCGTCCGGGAGGCGATGCAGCAGCTCGCCCTGGAGGGCGCCGTCGAGGTCGTGCCCAACCGGGGCTTCAGGGTGGTCGAGCGCGGCGCCCGGGAACTGGCCGAACTGGCCGAGGTCCGGGCGCTGATCGAGATCCCCGTCATCCTGCGGCTGGTCCGCACCGTGCCCGCGGACCGCTGGGCGCAGCTGCGTCCGCTGGCCGAGGCGACGGTGCGCGCGGCCTCGTCCGGCTGCCGGGTGACGTACGCGGAGTCCGACCGGGCCTTCCACCGCGCCCTGCTCGTGCCGGCCGGGAACGAGCAGTTGGTCCGTATCGCCGACGACCTCTACCGCCGCACCCAGTGGCCGATGAGGGGCGGCGCGACCGGGCTCGGCCGCTCGGAGCTGGTCGCCGACGCGGCACAGCACGCGGCGCTGCTGGACGCGCTGATCGCCCGGGACGTCGACGAGGTGCGGACGCTGGTGGGGGAGCACTTCGCGGGGACGGGATGACCGCGGCGGCGGAGCCGCCGCGCCCACCCCGCCCCGTGGCGCGTCCGGGCTACGCCGTGGCCGCCGGCGGGGCCAACCGGGGCTCCAGCCACGTCGGTACGCCCCCGAGCAGCCGGAACAGCCGGCGGGCCTCCTCCCGCAGCCGGGACGCCTCCGGCTCGGTCTCCGCGTCGGCCAGGGACACCAGCGCCGGCGCCGTGCCGACGAGGTAGCCCAACTCCTCGCGGATCCGCAGGGACTCGGCGAACCCGTGCCGTGCCTCGGCCAAGTCCCCGTCGCGCAGGGCCAGTCCGGCGAGATGGCGCCAGGTGAAGGACAGCAGCAGCGCGTCGGAGTGCGCCGCCGCCCCCGCGTGCGCACGCCGGTACGCCGCCCGGGCGGCCTGCGGCGAGTGCGCCAGGTTCTCCGCCAGCAGCCCGCGCCGGAAGTCCAGTACGGCCCGGCCCGCGGCGCCCGGCGGGATCAGCGCCGCCGCCCGCCCCAGCGCGGCCCGCGCCTCGTCGGCCCGGTCCCGCACCCCGTGCAGCGTGGCCGCGTAGGCAAGTTGCCCGCGTTCACAAGCGGCCGCGCCGCGGTCCTCGTCGGTCCGGGTCTGCGCCTCCGCGGTGCGCAGGGCGTCCTCGGCCTCCTCCCACCCCTGCTCGGTGTAGAGGCACCGTTCGACCAGCAGCGACGCCCGTTGCAGCGCGGCGGCCGCGCCGGCCGCCGGCAGCAGCGCCGCCGCGTCGGCCCAGCAGGCCCGCGACCGCAGCCGCCATACCGCGGTCTGGAGAGGATCGTCGTCGGAAGTCGTTCCGGTACCAGACATGGCGGTATGCGCCACGTTGCCCTCCCCGAGCACGCCATTGAGCTGTTGAGTGGTGGCCGCATTCCAGCACCTACTCAGCCGCCCGGCCAAGGGGGTGGGTGAAGGATTTCACAAAGTCGTGGGACTCCTGGGTCCTTCGGGTTTCAGCTCATGCGCAGTGCCAGGAAGAAATCCAGCTTGTCCTCGAGGCGCGACAGGTCCCGGCTCGTCAACTGCTCGATCCGCCCGACCCGGTAGCGCAGTGTGTTGACGTGCAGGTGCAACCGGGACGCGCAGCGGGTCCAGGAGCCGTCGCACTCCAGGAACGCCTCCAGCGTCGGGATGAGTTCGGCGCGGTGGCGGCGGTCGTACTCGCGCAGGGGGTCCAGGAGGCGGGCGGTGAAGGCGCGGCGCACGTCGTCGGGCACGAACGGCAGCAGCAGGACGTGCGAGGCCAGCTCCTGGTGACCCGCCGCGCAGACCCGGCCGGTGCGGGCGGCCGCGACCCGGCGGGCGTGCCGGGCCTCCTCCAGCGCTCCGCGCAGGCCCTCGGCCGAGTGGACGGCCGCGCTGACGCCGAGCGTGACCCGGCCGTCGTCGTCCAGGCCCGCCGACAGCGGCTCGCGGACCGACGCCAGCAGCGCGTCGGCGAGGACCCCGGTCTCGGAACCGTCGTGCTCCGCGGACACGGCCGGGAGGGGGACCAGCGCGATCGCCTCGTCGCCGGTGTGGGCCACGGCGATGCGGTCCGACGGCTCCGGTCCGGTCGACAGCGGGTCGACGAGGATCTCCTCCAGGAGCGACTGGGCCACCGGTCCGGACTCGATCTCGTCGCCCTGCCAGTCGACCCGGGCGACGACGACCTGCCAGTGCGGGGCCGCGCCGAGGCCGGGCAGCAGCACCGGGGCGGCCACCCGCAGGCGGGCCGCGATCTCGGCGGGCGCGGCGCCCGTCTGCACCAGCTCCAGGACCTCCTGGGCGAGCCGGCGCCGCACCGTGCGGGCCGCGTCCCGGCGGTCCCGTTCGACCGAGATCAGCTGGGTCACACCGTGCAGCAGGTCGAGCCGCTCCTCCGCCCAGTCGCCGGCGTCCGCCTCCACGGCCAGCAGCCAGTCCGACAGCACCGTCTCGCGCACGTCCCGCGCCGCCTGCGGGGAGCGGCCGCTGCTGCGGACGGGGAACAGCGAGTACGTCGTGCTGCCGAGGATCACCCGGTGGGGGCCGCGGCGGCCGCCGCGCGAGGCCGCCAGGTGCTCGGCCGCGAGCTGAGCGCAGCTCTCCGCCGGCAGCGCGGTCCCGGCGACCTTCGGGCCGGCGATCAGCCGCCCGGTCGGCGACAGCACCCAGGCGCGCAGGTCGAGGTCCGAGCCGAGCAGGTCCAGGACCACCTCCGGGCCGCCGCCCGCCGGGCCCGAGGTCATCATCCGGCGGTGGCGGTCCACCACGGCCGCGAGGTCCCCGGCGCGCTCGCCGGAGACCTGGCGCACCACATGCTCGGTGATGGTGGCGAAGGCCACCGACTCGTGTACGGCGAACAGCGGGAGCCGGTGCCGGGCGCAGGCCAGCACCAGGTCGTCCGGGACGTCCCCGAGTTCGGCCTCGCCGGCCGCGAGGGCGGCCACACCGGCCTGCACGAGGATCCGTACGAAGGGCTCGGCGTCGGCGGCGTCCCGGCGCCAGGCCAGGCCGGTCAGCACCAGCTCACCACCGGAGAGGTACCGGCTGGGGTCGCGCAGGTCGGTGGTCATCACGCCCCGCACCGCGCGGTCCAGCTCGTCCTCGCCGCCGAGCAACCTGAGGCCCAGCGCGTCGGTGTCCAGCAGTGCGCGCAGCCGCATTCTCGTCGCCGCCGTTTCTTTGTCTCGAAAAATACGATGGATCTTGACGGGCCCATGATGAAGGGTCCGCTCGTCGGGCGGATGAGGGGTGCTCGCCGTCTCCCGCGCTGTGTCCCAGGTCACGCGGCTGTGCTTCACGTTTCCAGAGGAAAACCAGGAGGTTACTGATGACCTCCGTTCATACGAATCTACAAGATGACCGCCCTGGCCAGCCAACTCCTTCATGGTTTCGGTGACTGACCCCACCGGAGTACAGCCCTGTGTACTGGCCTCACTCCGCGTTAACAGCACATGAACGAGCCGGGCCCGCCGCACACGGATTGGCTCAATCTGCACCTCACGAGACGAAGAAGAGAGCCGGTCATGGACTTCCTTCGCCCCGCCAGCTGGGAGGAGGCGCTCGCCGCGAAGGCCGAGCACCCCGCCGCTGTGCCGATTGCGGGTGGCACCGATGTGATGGTCGAGATCAACTTCGACCACCGCCGGCCCGAGTACCTCATGGATCTCAACCGCATCGGCGAGCTGACCGAGTGGGAGGTCGGCGCGGACTCCGTCCGGCTGGGTGCCTCCGTCCCGTACTCGGCGATCATGGAGAACCTGCGTTCCGAACTGCCGGGCCTCGCCCTCGCCTCGCACACGGTCGCCTCCCCGCAGATCCGCAACCGCGGCGGCGTCGGCGGCAACCTCGGCACCGCCTCCCCGGCCGGCGACGCCCACCCCGCGCTCCTCGCCGCGGGTGCCGAGGTCGAGGCGGAGTCGGTCCGCGGCTCCCGCCTGATCCCGATCGACGAGTTCTACACCGGGGTGAAGCGCAACGCGCTCGCGCCCGACGAGCTGATCCGCGCCGTCCGTGTGAAGAAGGCCGACGGGCCCCAGCAGTACTCCAAGGTGGGCACCCGCAACGCGATGGTGATCGCCGTGTGCGCCTTCGGGCTCGCACTGCACCCGCAGACCCGGACCGTGCGCACCGGCATCGGTTCGGCCGCCCCCACCCCCGTCCGGGCGAAAACCGCCGAGGAGTTCCTGAACGCCGCGCTCGAGGAGGGCGGCTTCTGGGACAACGGAAAGATCATCACTCCGTCGGTCGCCCGGCAGTTCGCGGATCTGTGCTCCGCCGCCTGCAACCCGATCGACGACGTCCGGGGCACCGCGAGCTACCGCCGCCACGCGGTCGGCGTCATGGCCCGCCGGACGCTCACCTGGACCTGGGAGTCGTACCGCGGCACCGCCGCCCGCACGGAGGGAGTCGCGTGATGCGCGTCAATTTCACGGTCAACGGACGTCCGCAGGAGGCCGACGACGTGTGGGAGGGCGAGTCCCTGCTCTACGTACTGCGCGAACGGCTCGGTCTGCCGGGATCCAAGAACGCCTGTGAGCAGGGCGAGTGCGGCTCGTGCACGGTCCGGCTGGACGGTGTGCCGGTCTGCTCGTGCCTGGTCGCCGCGGGTCAGGCCGAGGGCCGCGAGGTCGTCACCGTGGAGGGACTGGCGGAGTTCGCCGAGCGGCGCGAGGCCGGCGGCTGCGAGGCCGGCGCCTGCGGCACCTCCCTGGACGAGGCCAGGCACTGGGCGGCCCGGCCCGCGGACTCGCAGACCGGTGCGGGCACCCCGCTCTCCCCGATCCAGGAGGCGTTCATCGACGCCGGGGCCGTCCAGTGCGGCTTCTGCACCCCGGGTCTGCTGGTCGCCGCCGACGAGATGCTGGAGCGCAACCCGAACCCCTCCGACGCGGACATCCGCGAGGCCCTGTCGGGCAACCTGTGCCGCTGCACCGGCTACGAGAAGATCATGGACGCGGTCCGGCTGGCGGCCGCCCGGCAGCAGGAGGCGGTCTGACGATGCCCTCTCCCACGTACGGCTCCGCCCGCGCGGCGGGCGTCCCCGTCGGCGCCCCCACGAAGATCGTCCAGGGCTCCCCGACCAGGGGCGGCATCGGCGAGTCCACGCTCCGGCCGGACGGCACGCTCAAGGTCACCGGCGAGTTCGCCTACTCGTCGGACATGTGGCACGAAGACATGCTCTGGGGCCAGATCCTGCGCTCCACCGTCGCGCACGCCGAGATCGTGTCGATCGACACGAGCGAGGCACTCGCCACGCCCGGCGTGTACGCCGTGATGACCTACGACGACCTGCCGACCGAGGTGAAGAACTACGGCCTGGAGATCCAGGACACCCCGGTCCTGGCGCACGGCAAGGTGCGCCACCACGGCGAGCCGGTCGCGATCGTCGCCGCCGACCACCCGGAGACGGCCCGCCGCGCCGCCGCCAAGATCAAGGTGGACTACCGCGAACTGCCGGTCGTCACCGACGAGGCGTCCGCGACCGCGCCCGACGCGATCCTCGTCCACGACAACCGCGAGGACCACCACATCGGCCACGTGCCGCACCCGAACATCGTCCACCGCCAGCCGATCGTCCGCGGCGACGTCGAGGCGGCCCGCCGGCGCGCGGACGTCATCGTCGGGGGCGAGTACACCTTCGGCATGCAGGACCAGGCCTTCCTCGGCCCCGAGTCCGGTCTCGCGGTCCCCGACGAGGACGGCGGCGTCCACCTCTACATCGCCACCCAGTGGCTGCACTCCGACCTCCGCCAGATCGCGCCCGTGCTCGGCCTGCCCGAGGACAAGGTGCGGATGACGCTGGCCGGCGTCGGCGGCGCGTTCGGCGGGCGCGAGGACCTGTCGATGCAGATCCACGCCTGTCTGCTGGCGCTGCGCACCGGCAAGCCCGTGAAGATCGTCTACAACCGCTTCGAGTCCTTCTTCGGGCACGTCCACCGCCACCCGGCGAAGCTCCGGTACGAGCACGGCGCCACGAAGGACGGCAAGCTCACCCATGTGAAGTGCCGGATCGTCCTGGACGGCGGCGCCTACGCCTCGGCCTCCCCGGCGGTCGTCGGCAACGCCTCCTCCCTGTCCGTCGGACCGTACGTGGTCGACGACGTGGACATCGAGGCCGTGGCCCTCTACACCAACAACCCGCCCTGCGGCGCGATGCGCGGCTTCGGCGCGGTCCAGGCGTGCTTCGCCTACGAGGCGCAGATGGACAAGCTGGCCGAGCGGCTCGGCCTGGACCCGGTGGAGTTCCGGCAGCGCAACGCGATGGAGCAGGGCACCGTCATGCCCACCGGGCAGACGGTGGACTCCCCGGCGCCGGTCGCCGAACTCCTGCGCCGCGTCAAGGCGATGCCGATGCCGCCGGAGCGCCAGTGGGAGAGCAGCGAGGGCGCCGACGTACGGCAGCTGCCGGGCGGCCTGTCCAACACCACGCACGGCGAGGGCGTCGTGCGCGGGGTCGGCTACGCCGTCGGCATCAAGAACGTCGGCTTCTCCGAGGGCTTCGACGACTACTCCACCGCCAAGGTCCGTATGGAAGTCGTGGGCGGGGAGCCCGTCGCCGTCGTGCACACCGCCATGGCGGAGGTCGGCCAGGGCGGTGTCACCGTGCACGCCCAGATCGCCCGCACCGAGCTGGGCGTCGCGCAGGTGACGATCCGTCCGGCGGACACCCAGGTGGGCAGCGCCGGTTCCACGTCCGCCTCGCGGCAGACGTACGTCACCGGCGGCGCCGTGAAGAACGCCTGCGAACTCGTCCGCGAGAAGGTGCTGGAGCTCGGGCGCCGCAGGTTCGGCTCGTACCACCCGGCGTGGGCCACCGCGGAGCTGCTGCTGGAGGGCGGCAAGGTGGTCACCGACGGCGGCGAGGTGCTCGCCGGCCTGGTGGACGTCCTTGGCGAGGAGGCCGTGGAGGTCGAGGCGGAGTGGCGGCACCGGCCGACCGAGGCCTTCGACCTGCGCACCGGCCAGGGCAACGGCCACGTCCAGTACTCCTTCGCCGCGCACCGTGCCGTCGTCGAGGTGGACACCGAGCTCGGCCTGGTCAAGGTCGTCGAGCTGGCCTGCGCTCAGGACGTCGGCAAGGCGCTGAACCCGCTGTCCGTCGTCGGGCAGATCCAGGGCGGCACCGTCCAGGGCCTCGGTGTCGCGGTGATGGAGGAGATCGTCGTCGACCCGAGGACCGCGAAGGTGAAGAACCCCTCTTTCACCGACTACCTGATCCCGACCATCCTCGACACGCCGACCATCCCGGTCGACGTCCTCGAACTCGCCGACGACCACGCGCCGTACGGACTGCGCGGCATCGGTGAGGCCCCCACCCTGTCCTCGACCCCGGCGGTCCTCGCGGCGATCCGCGACGCCACGGGTCTGGAGCTGGACAGGACGCCGGTACGCCCCGAGCACCTGACCGGCACCCGGTAGCCCTCCGGGCGGCGCAGGGAACGTCACACACTCCGCCGCGCCGCCCGGAGTACTCGAGGTCCGTACCGCTCGCGGAACTTGGGACCAGCAAGAACCAGCGGTAGACCCTGTTCGTTCGTCTCGGGCCGTCCCCCGGGTCGTGCGGCCGAAGCACCTTCCCAAATCCCGTGACCGCCGTAGCGGTCGACGCGGGTGCCCCTGTGAACCTTGGGAGTAGGCCCACATGACCCAGCAGTCTCTGGAGCCGAGGACCGTCGCGGACGACGCGGGTGACAAATCCCGCGTCCCGGCCGGACGGTCCTGGCTCGACCGGTACTTTCACATATCCGGCCGGGGATCCACGGTCGCGCGCGAGGTGCGCGGCGGCGTCACCACCTTCATGGCGATGGCGTACATCCTCCTCCTCAACCCCCTGATCCTGTCCGGTGAGGACGCGGCGGGGAACACCCTCGGCCAGAAGGCACTGATCACCGCGACCGCGTTCGCGGCCGCCCTCAGCACGCTGCTGATGGGTTTCGTCGGCAAGGTGCCGCTCGCCCTCGCCGCCGGCCTCTCCGTCTCCGGAGTGCTCGCCTCCCAGGTCGCGCCCGAGATGACCTGGGCGCAGGCGATGGGCATGTGCGTGATGTACGGCGTGATCATCATGCTGCTGGTCGTCACCGGCCTACGCGAGATGATCATGAACGCGATCCCGTTGCCGCTGAAGCACGCGATCACGATGGGCATCGGCCTGTTCGTCGCCCTGATCGGCTTCCACAAGGCCGGTTTCGTGCACCAGGGGAAGTCCACCCCGGTCACCCTCGGCCCGGCCGGTGAACTCGCCGGCTGGCCCGTGCTGCTGTTCGCCGCGACCCTCCTGGCGATCTTCATGCTCCAGGCGCGCGGCATCCCCGGCGCGATCCTCCTCGGCATCGTCGGCGGCACCCTGCCGGCCGTCCTCCTGAACGCGCTGGACGTCATCGACCCCGGTCAGTGGGCGAGCGGCGCCCCCGAACTGCACGGCGGCGCCGTGTCGATGCCGGACTTCTCGGTCTTCGGCCAGGTCGAGTTCGGCGGCTGGGGCGACGTCGGCGCGATGACCGTCGGCATGATCGTGTTCACGCTGGTGCTGGCGGGGTTCTTCGACGCCATGGCCACGATCATCGGGGTCGGCACCGAGGCCGAGCTGGCGGACGCGCGGGGCCGGATGCCCGGTCTGTCGAAGGCGCTGTTCATCGACGGCGCGGGCGGCGCGATCGGCGGGGTCTCGGGCGCCTCGGGCCAGACGGTGTTCGTGGAGTCGGCCACCGGCGTGGGCGAGGGCGCCCGGACCGGCCTGTCCTCGGTCGTCACCGGACTGTTCTTCGCGGCCTGTCTGTTCTTCACCCCGCTCACGGCGATCGTGCCGGGCGAGGTCGCCGCCGCCGCGCTGGTGGTGATCGGCGCCATGATGATGATGAACGCCCGGCACGTGGACTGGTCCGACCGGGCCACCGCGATCCCGGTGTTCCTCACGGTCGTCATCATGCCGTTCACGTACTCCATCACGGCGGGCGTCGCCGCCGGCGTCATCGCCTACGTCGCCATCAAGACCGCCCGGGGCAAGGTGCGGGAGATCGGCGCCTTCATGTGGGCGCTGACGGTGATCTTCGTTGTGTACTTCGCCCTCAACCCGATCGAAAGCTGGCTGGGCGTGCGCTAGCCGCGCCTCTCGGAGCCCTCCGCACCATCCCGTCAAGGAGACGACAGATGCTGGACATCGCCGACGAACTGCACCGGTGGGTCGAGCAGGGACGCGACTTCGCCGTGGCCACCGTGGTCGCCGTCGGCGGCAGCGCCCCGCGCCGGCCCGGCGCCGCACTCGCGGTGGACACCCACGGAACGGCGATCGGGTCGGTCTCCGGGGGCTGTGTGGAGGGCGCCGTCTACGAACTGTGCCGGCAGGCCCTGCTGGACGGCGAACCGGTCCTGGAGCGCTTCGGCTACAGCGACGAGGACGCCTTCGCCGTGGGACTGACCTGCGGCGGCGTCATCGACATCCTGGTCACGCCGGTACGGGCCGGCGATCCGGTCCGGCCCGTGCTCGCGTCCGCGCTGGCCGTCGCCGCCCGAGGAGGGGCGGCGGCGGTGGCGCGGATCGTCTCCGGCCCGGCCGGACCGACGGGCCGTGCGCTGCTGGTCCGCCCCGACGGCTCGTGCGAGGGCGGCTTCGGCGCCCACCCCGGACTGGACCGCACGGTCGCGGCCGAGGCGAGCGCCTTCCTGGACGCCGGCCGCACCGGCACCCTGGAGATCGGGGAGCAGGGCTCTTGCTGCGGAGCGCCGCTGACCGTCCTGGTCGAGTCGTCCGTCCCGGCCCCCCGCATGATCGTCTTCGGTGCGATCGACTTCGCCTCGGCGCTGGTGCGGGTCGGCAAGTTCCTCGGCCACCGTGTCACCGTGTGCGACGCCCGCCCCGTCTTCGCGACGCGGGCCCGGTTCCCCGAGGCCGACGACATCGTCGTCGAGTGGCCCCACGAGTACCTGGCGCGCACCGAGGTCGACGCGCGCACGGTGCTGTGCGTCCTCACCCACGACGCCAAGTTCGACGTACCCCTGCTCGCACTCGCGCTGCGGCTGCCGGTGGCGTACGTCGGCGCCATGGGCTCCCGGCGCACCCACCTCGACCGCAACCAGCGGCTGCGGGAGGCCGGCGTCAGCGAACCGGAACTGGCGCGGCTGCGGTCACCCATCGGGCTCGACCTGGGCGCCCGGACTCCGGAGGAGACGGCGCTGTCGATCGCCTCGGAGATCGTCGCCCAGCGGCGCGGGGGCGGCGGTCTGCCGCTGACCGGGGCGCACACGCCGATCCACCACGATGTGAGCGCGGCGCCGTCGGGGCGGATCGGGTCGGTGGCCTGACCTCGCCGGCACGGCGCCCGGTCGCCGCTGTTCCCTGCCCGGCTCTGCTCCGGGCCGCCGGGCCGTCGCCGCGGCTCAGGGGCGCCGGAGCAGGCGGTTGGCGGCGCGGCCGAAGACCACGACGGACCCGCGCTCCAGGGCCCGGTCGAACGGGCCGGGCAGGAGGCCGACGCGTAGTTCCTCGCGCCACAGCACCCGGGTGCGGCCCCCGGGGCCCGGGCGCACCTCGATCTCCGCCCAGCCCCGCACGATCCGGCCGCGCTTGTCCAGCCGGCACCGGCCCGGGGTGTCCTCGGTCGGCGGCTGCCAGACGGTGACCTCCATCGGGTCGTCGAAGGCGAGCGGGCCCACCCCGGAGCGGGCCACGAACCTCGTGCCCTCGCGGGTCGGCGGGGGAGTGGTGACGGTGACGCGGGTGAGCGGGACCACCTCGCCGTGGCGGGGCCAGTCGGTGAGCCGCCGCCATGCCTCGGGCAGGGGCAGGGGCACGGTGCGTTCGAGCAGGAAGGTGGCCACGGGAGGATCCTAGGCAGCCCGGCCCGTGAAGATCTCCGGCGAGCCGGGCACCACGCCCGCCCGGAGCCCGGTGCTTCCGCCGCTCCGGCACGTCATCCCCCGTGACCGGGGCGAGCCGGTCGTCCCGTCGCCGAAGCGGCGCGGCCCGGGAGACGCGGACGGCATCCCGCGCGAGGGACCGTCAACGCCCTTCCCCCACCGGTCCACCTGACGGGCGACCAGGGAACCGGCCGCACGCCACGGACGGTCCGCACACCGGCGGGCCGGGCCCTCCACCACGGCGAGCCGCGGATCCGCGCGCCGGGGCCGGGCACGGGCGGACAGCCGCTGCGACGGCACCCCGTGCTCGCCGCGCTCCGGGCCGAGCGCACCGCGCGGGAGGTCCGGTCCGACGGGCGTGCCGAGCCAGGTGTCGTCGGCGTGCGTGGCGCCGGTCCGTCGACGGTGCGCCGGTTCGCGTCGTCGCTCGCCCGCTCAGGGCGCGGGCCAGTTGCGCAGCAGCGCGTCCAGCGCGTCCAGCGCGCGCACCCACGACTCCTGCGAGTCCGGGGCGCTGTGGCTGAACCCTCCCGACAGCTCCAGGCTGACGTAGCCGTGGAAGACGCTGCCGAGCAGCCGGACCGCGTGGGTCTGCTCCGGTTCCGCGAGGTCGTAGCCGCGCAGGATCGCCCGGGTCATCTGCGCGTGCCGCACCCCGGCGCCGGCCGCCGCGGTCTGCGGGTCGAGGCGGAGCCGGGCGGCGGCGTAGCGGCCGGGGTGGCGGTGGGCGTAGTCCCGGTAGACGTCGGCGAAGGCGGTCAGGGCCTCCTTGCCGGACCGTCCGGCCAGCGCCTCGGCCGCCCGGTCGGCGAGCTCCTCCAGGGCGAGCAGGGCGATCCTGGTCTTCAGCTCCTGGGAGTTCTTCAGATGCGAGTACAGGCTCGCGACCTTGACGTCGAAGCGCCTGGCGAGCGCCGTGACGGTGACCTGGTCGAAGCCGACCTCGTCGGCCAGTTCCGCACCGGCCAGGGTCAGTTTCTCCGGGGTCAGTCCCGCGCGTGCCATGGCCATCCCTTCGCTCGGCTGGGTCGATGATGCGCTTTGCCTCCTAATCAGTTTAGGCAAATGACTTCGAGGACTCGGGTGGCGGGGTGTTTCGGTGCCGGTGCCGCCGGGCACCCGGCGACGCATGACCACCGCTTACGCCGTGGTGATCCCGACCCTCGCCGGTGACACCCTCGCCGACGCCCTCGCGGCGCTCGCCGCGGCGAGGGGCACCAAGCCCCGGGAGATCGTCCTCGTCGACGACCGTCCCGCCCCCGATCCCGATGCGTCGGCGCATCCGCTCGACGTCCTCGGCGACCTGCGCTCCCGCACCACCGTGCTGTACGGCGGAGGCCGCGGCCCCGCCGCCGCCCGGAACCTGGGCCTGCGCGCGGTGGCCTCCGCCTGGGTGGTCTTCCTCGCCGACGACGTGCAGGCCGGCCCGTACTGGTGCGAGCAGCTCACGCGGGACCTGGAGGCGGCCGCGCCGGACACGGCGGGCGTCCAGGGCGTGATCGCCGTACCCCTGCCCGGAAGGCGCCGCCCCACCGACGCCGAGCGGGACGCGGTGGCCCGTGCCCGCGCCCGCTGGATCACCGCGGACATGGCCTATCGCACGGACGCCCTCAAGCAGCTCCGCGGCTTCGACGAACGGCTGCGGCACGCCCAGCGGGAGGACACCGACCTGGCGCTGCGCCTCCTCGGCGCCGGCTGGCGCATCCGGCAGGGCCGGCGTACCTCGCGGCTGACGGTGCGTCCCGCCGACCGCTGGGCGTCCGTGCGCGCCCAGTGCGGCCACGCCGACGACGCCCTCATGCTGCGGCTGCACGGTGCCGGCTGGTGGCACAAGGCGGTGGCGCGCCGGGGCCGGATCCGCGCGCACCTGGCCGTGTCGGCGACCGGCGCCGCCGCGTGCGTCCTGGCCGCGGCCGGCCGCCGCCGGGCCGCCGCCCTCGCCGCGCTCGGCTGGGCCGCGGGCACCGCCGAGTTCGCCTGGGCGCGCATCGCACCGGGACCGCGCACCCGGGACGAGGTGCTCACCCTGACCGTGAGCAGCGCGCTCATCCCGCCCACCGCCACCTGGTACTGGCTCGCCGGACTGTGGCGCCACCGCGGGGCGCCCGCCTGGCAGGACGTGGCGCCCTGACCCCGCTCGGGGCCGCCGGCGCCGGTGAGGCCCGGCCGGACCGTCCGGCCCAGGTGGCGCCGCCCCAGGTGTCGGCGCACGGTGAGTAGGTCGGCCCCGTGTGCCGAGAGCACTGATCACCGACCGGGAGATGTTCGATGCGCGCAGCACTCATGTACGCGGCCGGGGACGTCCGGGTCGAGGACGTCCCCGACCCGGGGATCCAGCAGCCCACCGACGCCGTCGTGCGGGTGGTGCGCTCCTGCATCTGCGGCAGCGACCTGTGGCCCTACGGTTCCATGCCGGCCGCGGAGCACGGCGTGCGGATGGGGCACGAGTTCCTCGGGGTCGTCGAGGACACCGGCCCCGACGTGTCCGGCCTCGCGCGCGGGGACCTGGTCCTCGCGCCGTTCGTCTGGTCGGACAACACCTGCGACTTCTGCCGCGCGGGCCTGCAGACCTCCTGCCGGCACGGTGGCCCGTGGGGGCGCGACGGCGTCGACGGCGGCCAGGGCGAGGCGGTGCGCGTCCCGCAGGCGCAGGGCACGCTGGTCAAGCTGCCGGTGGCCGAGGACTCGGCGCTGCTGCCGTCGCTGCTGACCCTGTCCGACGTGTTCTGCACGGGTCACCACGCCGCGGTCACCGCCGGGGTCGGCCCCCGGACGACCGTCACGGTGGTGGGCGACGGCGCGGTCGGCCTGTCGGCGGTGCTCGCCGCGAGGCGGCAGGGCGCCGAGCGGATCATTCTCATGGGACGGCACCGCGAACGCACCGACCTCGGACGGGACTTCGGCGCCACCGACGTCGTCCCCGAGCGCGGTGAGGAGGGCGTCGCCCGCGTCCGCGAACTGACCGGCGGCGACGGCACCCACGCCGTCCTGGAGTGCGTCGGCACCCTGCCCGCCCTGCGGACGGCCCTGGGCGTGATCCGCGCGGGCGGCTCGGTGAGCCGCGTCGGCGCGCCCCAGTACGACGACGCACCCATGGGCTTCGACGAGTTCATGCGGAACATCACCCTCACCGGCGGCGTCGCCCCGGCCCGCGCCTACATCGAGGAACTGCTGCCCGACGTACTGGAGGGCCGGATCGACCCGGGCCGCGTCTTCGACCGCACCATGGGCGTGGACGAGGTGCCGGACGGATACCGCGCCATGGCCGACCGCGAGTCGCTGAAGGTCCTCATCGCGCCGTGACCGCGCCCACCGGCCGCCGGCCGCGCGGCCGTTCCGTGACCGACACCTCGAACCCCGGGACCACCCCATGACCACGATCGCCGTCATCGGAGCAGGACCGGGCCTCGGTGCCGCGGTCGCCCGCCGCTTCGGCCGCGAGGGCCACGACGTCGCGCTCGTCGCCCGCGACCGGGCCCGCCTGGACGCCCTGGCCGCGGACCTCGCGGGCGAAGGGATCACGGCACGCGCCTTCATCGCCGACGTACGCGACCCGGACGCGCTGAGGGCCGCCCTGAACGCCGCGCGCGACGCCCTCGGCCCGATCGAGATCCTCCAGTACAGCCCGGTCCCGCACCCGGACTACATGCGGCCGGTGCTGGAGACCCGCGCCGCCGACCTCACCGGCCCCGTCGAGTTCTCGGTGTACGGACCGGTCGTCGCCGTGCAGCAGGTGCTGCCCGACATGCGCGAGCTGGGCCGCGGCACCATCCTGTTCGTCAACGGCGGCACCGCCGTGGTGCCGCACCGCGACCGCGCGGGCACGTCGGTCGCCTTCGCCGCCCAGGGCGCCTACGCCCGGCTGCTGCACGACCGGCTCGCCGACGACGGCATCCACGTCGCCCAACTCGTCGTCCCCGGCGCGATCGTCGCCGGCCACCACCGCAAGGACCCGGCCGTCCTGGCGGACACTCTGTGGACCATGCACCGGGACCGGCACGGCTTCCGGCACTACGCGGACGACCTCGACGCCTGAACCGCCGCGCGGGCGGACGGCGCACACGACGGTGCGGCCGGCGGAATCCCGCCGGCCGCACCCTCATGCGCGACGCCGTTCCGTCCCCCGGGCGGGGGCGATCACCTCACCACCCCGCCCGGGGTCCCGGCGGCTACCGCACGCCGAACGCGCGCAGCACCTTCTGCTCGACCTTGTTGCCCGAGCCGTCCCAGGCCTCGACGCGCAGCGACACGGCGTCCGCGTGACGCATCAGGGAACGGTCCAGCCGTACGTCGAACGCGCCCTTGCCGCGGGCCGAGACGGGCACCGACGTCCAGCGCCCGCCGTCGTCCGTCGACACCTTGACGCGCATGCCCTCGACGCGCGCGCCCGTCCAGCCGTCCTGGTGACGGGCCGTCACCCGCAGCTTCACCGACGACGAGCCGTCCACCTCGTTGCGGAGGTCCACCGGCACGTCGTAGTCGAGCAGCATCAGCGGCAGCAGTTCCTCCTTGCCCGCCGCCGGAGCCGCGGACCGGAACGACCAGGACGACTCGGTGCTCGTCGACCAGGTCCACTCCGGCGAGTTGCGGGACGTCTCCAGCAGCAGCCGGTAGAAGCCGCCGCCCGGCTCCACGGGGAAGCTGCCCGACGGGTCACGGCGGTCCGCGATCTCCGTTCCGTCCCGGTACAGCCGGGTGCGCACCTGGTCGGTCGGGTCGTCACCGGAGTA
This sequence comes from Streptomyces cadmiisoli, assembly GCF_003261055.1. Taxonomy (NCBI): domain Bacteria; kingdom Bacillati; phylum Actinomycetota; class Actinomycetes; order Kitasatosporales; family Streptomycetaceae; genus Streptomyces; species Streptomyces cadmiisoli. The sequence continues at coordinate 2,430,519 of NZ_CP030073.1, read as the reverse complement.
GCCGTGGTGCTCGCTGTCGCTGATCTCCGCCAGCCGCAGCGCGAAGGTGTCACCCGTGCGCACCGAGCGGAACGCGGGGTCCCCGGCCGGCGCCGTCGGGCGGACCACCGACCCGTACCAGTTGTCCTGCACCCGCTGGCCGGGGGAGTAGCGGTGGAGGCCGCTCCGCATGCCCCGGTGGTCGGACGGCGCGGCCTGGACGGGGCCGAAGGCGGGCGGCATGTGGCTCATCCGCTCCTCCCACAGCGTGTCGTCCGCGGTGACCGTCTCCACCCGGGTCGACGGCAGCTTCACGTACGACGGGTAGTCCGAGGAGAACGACGTCTCCTGCCACGGCCGCCAGGAGAACCGCTGCGTCGTGGTCCAGTCCGTGGTCCCGGGACGGTGGTAGCGGGCCTCGACCGTCGCGGTCTCGGACGCCTTCACCGTGTAGGACAGCCGGTTCGGCACGGACTTCTTCTCGGTGAACATCAGGTCGTACAGGTAGGGGCTGTGCGAGGTGCCCGACAGTTCCAGCTCGGTCCCGCGGTGCTTCTTCAGCCAGGCGATCAGTGCCTCGCCCTCGCTCTGCCGCACGTTCATGGTGATCAGCGGGTCACGCTCGCCGGTCGGGTCCCACGGGCTCCACACCGGGCGCCCGGAGGCGTCGACGATCATCAGCGCCGCGGCCCCGGTCTTCGCCACGGCCGTCACCATCTCGTAGACGTTCCCGGATTCGCGCATCAGCACCGCCTTGCCGCGCAGATCCTTCCCGTCCAGCGACTCCGGCTCGACGAAGGCCAGCGGCAGTTCGCGCGTGCCGTCCACGAGCCGGGAGCCCGTCATCAGCACGGGGTTCAGCGCCGGAGCCTTCGCCGCCGCGACCCGGGCGCGCAGCCGCGGGGCGCCCATGCTCCACCGCGAGTAGAACTCGAAGTCGCCCTTCGCGACCGGGGCGGTCGGGGTGGCGTAGAGAGTGCGCACCGAGTTGTACTCGAGCGTCGTGCTGGAGATCTGCCGGTCGCCGACGGCCCGGTAGGCGCCGAAGTCGAGCTGGCCGTGCTGCTCGGACGGCTTGGGCGTGCGGACCTCGACGGGCGCGCCCTTGCGGGCGTCGAGGACGACCACGGTGTCGGCCCCGAGCTCGAGCTCGGGCCGCAGCACCTGCGTGGCGTGCACGCCCTTGTCGTCCGAGCCCGGCACGAGCGCCTTGACGAAGTAGGTGTCCTCGGGGAGCGTCAGCTCCAGCTCGCCGATCCCGGGGGGAAGCTCGCCGAACACGTCGTAGCGCCGGTCGGAGCCGTACACCTCGAACACCTGGGCCGCCGCGGGGCCGCCCTCACGGTCGACGAAACGCAGCGTCATCGTGTGCAGCGTGCCGCGGGCCGTCAGGCCGACGGTCGTGTGCACGGCGGCCGTGCCGTCGTCCGGAGTCGCCGTCAGATGGCCGGAGTACCGGCCCGGCGCCAGATCGGCCGGACGCGCCCGCAGGGGCACCTCCACCGTCTCACCGGCGGCGACGGTCACCGACGACGAGCCGGGCGTGACCGCGTCGGCCGGAGCGGGGGCGCCCTGGGCGTTCCTCATCTCGAGCGACAGCGCCAGCCGGACCGGCCGCGAGGAGGTGTTCGTGTACGTCACCTTCCGCGTCGTGTCGGTGCTGTCGGGCTCCTGGGCACCGAAGTTCAGCGTGGCGGTGGCGACGACACTGCGGTCGACGGCGCCGGCCACGTCCAGCCGGCCGCCGCCCTGTTCGTCCGGGCCCTGACCCGCGATCGTCTCGGCCGAGCCGACCAGCGCGTTCTTGACGGTCTCGGGAGTCCAGTCCGGGTGCCGCTGCTTGAGCAGCGCCGCCGCGCCCGCGACGTGCGGCGTCGCCATCGACGTGCCCGACGCGGCGGTGTAGTACTCGTTCTCGGGGGTGCCCATGTGGGTGCCGGCCGCCCGGGCGGCGACGATGCCGACGCCGGGCGCCGTCAGATCCGGCTTGAGCGTCTCGTCCAGACCGACGGGGCCTCGGCTGGAGAACGGGGCGAGCGCGTCGTCCCGGTCGACGGCGCCCACCGTCAGCGCGCTCGGGGCCGTGCCCGGCGAGCCGACCGAGTTCGGGAACGGCCCCTCGTTGCCGGCCGCGACGACGAACAGGGCGCCGGTCTCGTCCGTCAGCTCCTCGACCGCCGTGACCAGCGGGTCGTCCTCGGACGCGGGCCCGCCGAGGCTCATGTTGACGACCTGGGCGCCCGAGCGGGCCGCCCACTCCATGCCGGCCAGGACCTCGGAGTACGAACCGGAGCCGTTGTCGCCGAGCACCTTGCCGATCATCAGCTCGGCGTCGGGCGCGACGCCCTTGCGGGTGCCGTTCGCCGCGGCGCCCGACCCGGCGATCGTCGCCGCCACGTGCGTGCCGTGGCCGACGCGGTCGCCGGCGTCGTCGCTGGAGCTGAAGTTGCGTATCTCGCCGAGGCGGTCCGCGAGATCGGGGTGAGCGGCGTCCACGCCGGTGTCCAGCACCGCGACCTTGACGCCCTTGCCGGTCACGCCCGTCTTCCAGACCTCGGGGGCGCCGATCTGGGCCACGCTGCGGTCGAGCGAGGCCTTCACCTTCTGGTCGAGCCAGATCTTCTCCACGCCGCCCGCGAGCCGCGGCGCGGACTTCGCGGTCCGCGCGGCGGCCTTGCCGCCCGCCTCACCGCTCAGCTGGGCCCAGAAGTCGTCGAGCCGGTCCTTGGCAGCGTCGAGCGCCACGCTGTCGACGCTGTCGAGGACCCGGCGGTGCTCGACACCGGCCGGCGCCGCCTTGCGGGCCGCGCCGCCCGCCGCGTCGTCGCTGCCGTAACGCAGCAGCAGCGGCAGCTGCTCGGCTCGCGCGTCGTCGTAGCCCTGCTCGATCAGGCCCGTGACGTCGAACAGCGCACGGTCCAACTGCCCGGAGGCGATGAAGGGGACGGCCCTGAGCGGGGTGACGTGCACCCGGCCGTCGACCTCGCGGGTGCTGAACCCGCCGTCCGCCTGTCCATGTGCCGGACGCACCTCGGCCACCTGGCGGCCATCCGGGTAGCGGGTGACCGTGACACGGTCTCCGGTGATCAGAGTGACGGTCCGGACGGACGCGCGCACCGCCTCCGTCCCACCGTCCTTCGCGGGCTCCTGGGCGTTACCGGGTGCGGCCATGCCCGCGAGTACCGCGGTGAGGGCGGCGATGGCCACCGTGCGGCGGTGCGGGGCACGGATTCCCCGCCGCCACCGGTTGTTCGTTGATCTCATGAGCGAACAGAGTGGTCGCTACGGGCGCGTTCGTCAGCAGTCTCACGTGGCCAGCCCGCGCCAAGTCGCCTTTACGTCAGGCCTCCGACGTGGTGTTTTGCCCTGTGAGTTCCGCGGGAGAGGGCTCCGGCGGCGACGCCGCCGAGCGGGCTCCGGCCGGCGCTACAGCCAGTCCCGTCGCTTGAAGACGAGGTACAGACCGGTGCACACCACTGCCATCAGGACGATGGCGAAGGGATAGCCCAACACCCAGTGTAGCTCCGGCATGTGATCGAAGTTCATCCCGTAGATCGTCCCGACGAGTGTCGGGGCGAACAGGATCGCCGCCCACGACGAGATCTTCTTGATCTCCTCGTTCTGCTCGAACCCGGCCTCGGCCAGCGCCCGCATCTCCGCGTTCTGCTGCTGCGTGACGAGGGTCGCGTTCACGGTCAGGATGTCGGTCAGGGCCTGGCGGAAGCCGTCGACGCGTTCACTGGTGTGCGTGACGTGGTCGGCGACGTCGCGCAGATAGCGCTGGAGCTCCTCGTCCGTGCCGTACTTGGCGAAGCCCGCCATCAGGCCGTGCAGCATGCCGACCAGTGGACGGGTCGCGCGCTGGAACTCGACCACCTCGCGGGAGAGTTCGTAGATACGGCGGGAGACCGCGGGGTCGCCGCGGAAGACCTCGGTCTCGATCTCGTCGATGTCGTTCTGGACGCCGGTGACCACCGGCACGTAATCGTCGACCACCGCGTCCAGGACGGCGTACAACACCGCCTCCGGACCCAGCTTCAGCAGCTCGGGCGTCCCCTCCATACGGCGGCGCACCGCCGACAGGTCCGGGGCCGCGCCGTGCCGGACGGTGATCAGGAAGTCGGGGCCCACGAAGACGTGCAGCTCGCCGAACTCGACCTCCTCCTGCGCGTCGAGATAGCGGGCCGCCCGCAGCACCACGAACAGGGTGTCGCCGTACCGTTCCAGCTTCGGTCGCTGATGGGCCTCCATCGCGTCCTCGACGGCCAGCGGATGCAGGCCGAACTCCCCGGCCAGGGAGAGCAGTTCGGCCTCGGTCGGGCGGGCCAGGCCGATCCACGCCATGCCCGACGGCTGCTCGCGCAGCTCGCGGTAGGTGTCGGCGAGCGTGGCGGGGGAGGAGACGCGGACCCCGTCGCGGTACAGGGCGGCCTGCACGACGCTGTCGATCTCCGCGGGCGGCGGGGGAGGCTCGTCCGGCACGGGGTCCTGGCCCCGCCGCGGCTGGGACGGGGGGAGGGCACGGCGCCAGCCGGACCTCCCGGCGTTCTTCGCGGCGGTTCGGGCGCGTCGCTCGGACATCGAGGCTGCCTCCCGGGTCGGGCCTGCGCTGGGTGATCGGCCAGCAGGATATACGGGGCAAACGGCATCGACAGGGGGCGGACGCCGGGAAATCCATGGCAGACGCGGACAGCCGCTGTCCGCAGTCGGCGTTAGCGTGCGCCCATGACCAGGACGAAGCCCGCCGCGACGGCGCCCGTGCTCGGCACCCGCGCCCTCAACCGCGCGACCCTCGAACGGCAGTTGCTGCTGCGCCGCTCCCCGATGCCGCCCGCGGCGGCGGTGGAGCACCTCGTCGGTCTCCAGGGCCAGGAGGTCAAACCCCCGTACCACGCCCTCGCCGCCCGCCTCGACGGCTTCACCCCCGAAGCGCTGTCCGGGCTGCTGGAGCGCCGCGAGACCGTTCGCATCGTCACCCTGCGCTCGACCATCCACCTGCACACCGCGGACGACGCCCTCACCCTGCGGCCGCTGGTGCAGCCCGCCCGCACCCGGGAACTGAACCTCTTCCGCCACGGGCTCGTCGGGGTCGACCCGGAACGCCTCGCCGCGCTCGCCCGCGAACTGGTCGAGACCGAGCCGCGCACGATGCGGCACCTGCGCGAGGCCCTGAGTGCCGAGTGGCCGGAGGCCGACCCCCAGGCCCTGGCCGTCGCCGCCCGCTGCACCCTTCCCCTCGTCCAGGTCACCCCCCGCGGACTGTGGGGCCGTGGCGCCCGGGTCGCCCTCACCACCGCCGAGCACTGGCTCGGCCGCGCGGCCGAACCCGCCGCCGCCCCGGACTGCGCCGTGCTGCGCTACCTCGCCGCCTTCGGCCCGGCCTCGGTGAAGGACATGCAGACCTGGTGCGGACTGACCCGGATGCGCCCCGTCTTCGAGCGGCTCCGCCCCCGTCTGGTCACCTTCCGCGACGAGCGGGGAACCGAACTCTTCGACCTGCCCGAGGCGCCCCGCCCCGATCCCGACACCCCGGCCCCGCCGCGCTTCCTGCCCGAGTTCGACAATCTGCTGCTCTCCCACGCCGACCGCACCCGGGTGGTGCCGCCCGCGAACAAGGGCCGCACCTGGCAGGCGAACACGTTCTACTGCCCGCTCCTCGTCGACGGCTTCCTGGCCGGGGTGTGGCGGCTGATCGGCGACGCCCTCGTCATCGAACCCTTCGGCAAGCTCACCGCGGCTCAGGGCGGGGAGGTGGCGGAGGAGGGCGCGCGAATGCTCCGGGTGCTGTACGGGGAGTCGTCGTACGACATCCGCTTCGGGACCGTCATCGCCTGAACGGACCGGCCGTCGTCGCGCGGGCACGGACGGCGGACATGGACGGCGAACATGGATAGGGGGCGCTGCGGGCCGCTCGTGGAGGCCCGCAACGCCCCCCGGTCATTCACCTGAGGGTTACTCAGGAATCCTTCGCCCGGTCAGGATCCGACGTGCGCGGTGACCGGACCGGAGACGGTGGTCAGCCGCGTGTGGAAGCCCGGGTGGCCGGGCGCCGCGCGGCTCCGGCTCCAGGAAGTGATCCCTGCCAGGACGCCCCCTGTGAGCGGCGGGCGGTCGCTGTCGTCCTGGCAGGTGTCCACGCCGCCGGAGGTGTGTCCGGCGCACACGATGCCGCTCGCGACGAACGCGGAGCCGTGGGAACCACGGGAGCCGGCGCCGTGACGACGGCGGGCTGTCTGGGACGGGTGAGGGCGAACACAGGTCTCCTCGGACTGTGGCCGGTGGGGGGTCGCGCGGGTGTGGGGGGTCGAGCACGAAGGTCTGGCCCAGACCCCGTGTGCCCGGCGAGCGGCACGCACTCAACGTAGAACCCGGAACGCACGCCTCCCAATGAGGGAACCCCCTAAGGGAGTTGGGGCAGGGAAAACCCTCGGTGCGCCGCTCCGACGTCGGGCCGCCCCCTGACCCCCGGCCGCTGCACGCGGCACTGACCCCCCGTCGCCGACCGCTGTCCTCACTGGGCGTGGCGGCCCGCTGCCAGTCTGACGATGTCGACCCGGGATCGGATCCCCAGCTTGCGGTAGACCCTGGTGAGCGTGGCCTCGACCGTCTTGACGCTGATGAACAGACGCCCGGCTATCTCCCGGTTGGTCGCGCCCTCCATGACGAGCGCGGCGACCTGGCGCTCCATCGCGGCCAGCCCCTCCAGCGCGTCGAGCGGGGCGGGCGCGGCCGCCGCGACGGCCGGCCGCTCGGGCGCGCCGGCGGCGGCCGCCGCCTCCACCTGCCGCAGCCAGGGCAGCGCACGGCACCGCCGGAACAGCCGCGCCGCCTCGTCGAACGACGTCGGCCCCGGCAGCCGGGTGCGCAGCCGGGCCGCCTCGAAGGCGGCCCGCGCCTCCTCCAGCCCGCAGCCCAGCTTGGCGAGCCGGTCCTGAACGGACGTCAACTGCACCAGCGCCGCCTCGTGTTCACCGCGTGCCGCCCGCACCAGCGCCTCGGCCCGGTCGAGCACGGCCAGCACGCTCTCCCGGCCCAGCCGCAGCGCCTGCTCGCGTGTCTCGTCGATCACGTCCTGCGCCTCGGCCGGCTCGCCGATGCGCACCAGTGCCTCGGCCAGGTCGCCGTGCCAGCGGCCGCGCGCCGGATCGGTCACGCCGAGCGCCTGCTCCAGGTCCCGCACCCGGCGCAGCGACCGCACCGCCCCGTGGGCGTCGCCGGCCACCCACTGGACGTACCCGAGGGTGGCCAGGGCGCGGGAGACGTAGATCTGGTCGCCGTCCTCCTCCGCGTGCTCCACCGCTTCGCGGGCCAGTGCCAGTGCGTGGTCCACGCTGCCGCCCGACGCCTCCGCGAGCGAGGCGAACACCGCGGAGGCCACCTCGCCGATCCCGGAGTCCCGGGCCAGCCGCAGGCTCTCGCGGGCCAGGTCGAGGGCCCGGCCGCAGTGCCCCGACCGCAGTTCGGTCTCGGCGAGCATCCGCAGGAAGTGCACCTCGCTCTCGACCATGCCGCGCCGCCGCACCTCGCGCAGCAGCGAGGTGACGGTACGGCGGGCCTCGGGCAGTTCGTCGCTCATCAGCAGCCAGCGGAACCGGGTCGAACCCGCGCCGTTGTGATGGCACGCCACCTGCGGGTCCTGCGGCTCCTTCAGCGCGCGTTTGATGGTGGCGGGGGCCTCCGGGTGACCCATCAGGGTCTCGGCCTGGGCCTGGAAGGCGAGCGCGAGGAGTTCGGTGCGCCGGGCGCCCGACCGGGCGGCCAGGTCCGCCGCGTGCGCGGCCTCCTCGCGGCCCTCGGCGAAGTCGCCCTCGACGACCAGCGCCCGCCACGCCAACTGGTAGTGCACCAGGGCGAGCAGCCCCGCGTCGTCGCCCGCGTCGGCCAGCGCCTGCGGGAAGACGGCGTCGACCTCCCCGAGGGCCTGGCCCGCCGACTCGATCACCACCATCCAGGCGCGCACCCGGTTCGCGGGCACGGTGGTGCGGGTCAGCACCTCGCGCGCGATGTCCCGGGCGAGGTCCACCTCGCCGGCGGTGATCGAGTCCTCCGCGGCCTGGAGCCGGCGCTCGTCGGGGCCGGGAACGCTGTCGGCCGGGGTGCGCCGGGCCGCGAGCAGACCGAGGGAGGCCGCGACCGAAGGGGCCCCGCGGTCCCGGGCCAGCGCCGCGGCCCCGGCCAGCCGGGCCGCCACGCCCGGGTCGGTGCCGGTGGTCGCCAGCGCCAGATGACGCGCCCGCTCGATCGGGTCGGAGGCGGCCGTGGACAGCGCGGCGTGCGCGGCGCGCCGCTCGTGCGCGGGCGCCTCGGCGTACAGCGCGGCCGAGATCAGCGGATGCGCGAACCGTACGGCGGGCCCCTCCGTCTCCGTGGCCAGCAGCCCGAGTTCGGCCGCGCGGGCGGTGTCGGCCTCGGCGTTCTCCCGGCCGGCCGCCAGCAGCAGGGCCAGGTTGGGACGGGCGCCCGCGCTGGCCACGAGCAGGGTGCGCCGGGCGTCGTCGGAGAGCATCTCCAGCCGGCTCAGGACGAGCGCCCGCAGCGAGGTGGGCACGGGCAGCGGCTCGCCGGGCCGGGGCGGGGTGGGGTTCTCGGCGAGCGCGCGGCCCAGTTCCAGCGCGAACAGCGGGTTGCCGCCGCTGGTGCGGTGGATGTCGCGGACCGTGGAGCGCGGCAGACCGGTGTAGCCGCGGTGATCGAGCAGTGCGGAGACCTGGGCGCGGGAGAGCGGGCCGAGGTGGAGGGCGAGGGTGTCCGGCGGGGCCGCGCGCAGATGGCGGTCGTACTCCTGGCCCTCGGTCCGGACCGCGCAGAGCATCCGGACCGGGGTGTCGCCGAGTCGGCGGGCGGCGAAGCCGAGCAGTTCCGCACTGGCCGGATCCAGCCACTGCACGTCGTCGGCGACCAGCAGGACGGGGCCGTCGGCGGCCAGCGCGCGCAGCGCGGACAGCACCGCCAGACGCAGCGCGAGCCCGTCCCGCTGGAGGGTGGACTCGCCGCGGCCGGTGAGCGCCGACTCCAGTGCGGTGCGCTGGGCGGGGGGCAGTCTGTCGGACACGTCGTCCAGCACCAGGCCGAGGAGGTCGGCCAGGGCGAGGAAGGGCAGATGCGATTCCGACTCGGTGGCGGAGCAGCGCAACACGGTGCGCGCCGCCGCGGCGTAATCCGCGGCCAATGCCCGCAGGACCGTCGACTTCCCTATTCCGGCGGGTCCGTGGAGCAGCACACTGCCCCCGCGGCCGAGCTGGTCACGTGCCGTCGAGAACAGTTCTTCCCGTCCGATGACCAGGTCGGGGCGGCATCGGGCAGGCTCCTTGAAGTCCCGTTGCACGGTCACCGCTCCCTCCGCGAGTCGTGTCCGGGTCAAATTCTAGGCAACAACTCATTGAAATTCGGAGTGACGAGATGGTGAGGGAAATAACAGCACGTGTGCATGGGCAAATTCAGGCGTGCCTGAAATGAATCACTCCGGGCCCGACGATCGCCGCCGCGGGCTCCGTACGGTGGCACGGGGGTCGGGTTTGCGCCAGTCCTGGTGGGGTTGGGCTGCCGGGCGGGTGGTGTGCCGGTGTGCCGGTGGCCTGATGTGCGGCGTGTGCCCGGTTCGGGGGTAGTGAGACCTGCGACACGGATTTCACGATGCGCGCGGGGCCGGGGACGCCGGGCCGGGAACGGTTCGCAGCCCGGCCGCGGCCGTCCTGTCAGCGGTGCGCTCCGAGGTGAGGAGAGAGCAGATGCGTGTGCCGATGGTCGTCACGGACTTCCTCGACCGGGCGGAACTCAGCTTCCGCGACGTCACAGGCGTGGTCGACGAGCCCGACCAGCCCGCGCCGCCGGTGCCGACGTCGACCTACGGCGGTTTCGCCGACCGGGTCCGGGCCTGGCAGGCCGGCCTCGACGCCCTCGGCGTCGGTCCGGGGGAGCGGGTGGCGGTGGTCAGCCACAACTCCGCCCGCATGCTGGAGCTGCTGTTCGCGGTGCCGATGAGCGGACGGATCTGCGTGCCCGTCAACTTCCGGCTGAAACCGGACGAGGTCGACTATGTCGTACGGCAGAGCGGAGCGTCGGTCCTGCTGGTCGACCCGGAGCTGGACGAGGCGCTCGCCGGGGTGAAGACGTCCCACCGCTTCGTGCTGGGCGAGCACACCGAGACCGGACTGATGCGGTTCGGCGTCGAGCCGCGCCCGTGGGCGGACCCGGACGAGGACGCCACCGCGACGATCAACTACACCTCGGGCACCACGGCCCGGCCCAAGGGTGTGCAGCTGACGCACCGCAACCTCTGGGTGAACGGCCTGACCTTCGGACTGCACACCAGGGTCTGGGAGCGCGACGTCTATCTGCACACCCTGCCGATGTTCCACTGCAACGGCTGGGGCATGCCCTACGTCATGGCCGGCCTCGGTGTGCGGCAGGTGGTGCTGCGCAAGGTGGACGGCGCGGAGATCCTGCGCCGGGTGGACCGGCACGGGGTCACGCTGATGTGCGGCGCGCCCGCCGTGTGGAACGCGGTGCTCGACGCGGCGGCCGACTGGCAGGGCGAGATCCCCGGCCGGGACCGGGTGCGCGTGGTGTGCGCGGGTGCCCCGCCGCCGAGCAGGACGATCCAGCGCATGGGTGACGAACTGGGCTGGGAGTTCACCCAGATCTACGGTCTGACCGAGACCTCGCCGCTGCTCACCTTCAACCGCCTGCGGCCCGAGGACGACGAACTGCCCGCCGAGGAGCGGGCCCGCCGGCTGTCCCGCGCGGGGGCCCCGGCGCTCGGTGTGAAACTGCGGGTGTCCGGCTCGGGCGAGGTGCTGGCGCGCTCGAACACCGTGCTCCACGGGTACTGGGACAAGCCCGAGGAGACGACGGCCGCCCTGGACGGCGACTGGTTCCGCACGGGCGACGGCGGCACGATCGATCCGGCCGACGGCCATCTGACGATCTCCGACCGCAAGAAGGACGTGATCATCACCGGCGGGGAGAACGTGTCGTCGATCGAGGTGGAGGACACGATCTTCAGTCACCCGGCGGTCGCCGAGGTCGCCGTCATCGGGGTGCCGGACGAGAAGTGGGGCGAGACGATCAAGGCGCTGGTGGTGCTCGCCGAGGGCGCCACCGCCGACGAGGCCGAGATCATCGCCCATTGCAAGGAGCGGATGGCCCGGTTCAAGGCACCCACGAGTGTGGAGTTCCGGGACACGATTCCCCGCACCGCCACGGGCAAGATCCAGAAGTTCCGGCTCCGTGAGCCGTACTGGACCGGCGTGGAGCGGGGCGTGAACTGACACCGGCCCCCGGGCCCCGTGACCCCGGGCCTCATGACCCCCGGGTTCCCGTGACCCGCGGGGCTCCATGACCCACCGGACCTCAGGACCGTCCGGAACCCGGGGACCCGCAGGATCCCCGGGACCATCAGGACCCTCAGGGCCCCGGCGACTCCACGCGACTCCTCACTGCCCCACGCGTCCCGCATCCCGGCGCGGCGGGGCCCCGCCGCGCCGGGATGCGGTCAGGACACCCCCGTGTCGAGCGCGTCCGCCGCGCCGTTGGCCGGGGACGGAGGTCCCGACGGGCCCAGTACGAACAGTGCTATGCCGAGGGCGTCGGCGCGTGCGCGGGCGTCCTCGGCATAGCCGGCGAGTGAGAAGTACACGCAGTCCGCGGACTCCGTCATGGCGGTCAGCCACAGGCACTCCACGTCCCGGAGTGTGGCCGGGCGCACCGACGGGTCGACCTGGGCGACCAGCCCGCGCGCCGCCAGCCCGATCCCGGACGGCGGGCGCTGGTCCGCGCGGCGGATGTCGCGGTGGCCGAGCCGGTGCAGATGGAGCGCGGCGGCGGTGACGGCGTCGAGGGCGGTGCGCAGGGCGACGGGGCGTCGCTGCGCGCCGGGCGCGGCCACCGGGATCCGCAGCGCCGTCCCGCAGGGGCAGCCCAGTTCGGGCCGGGGCCACTGGTTGCCCCGGCCGCAGGCCGCGCACCGGACGACGATCCACTCCTCGTCCCAGACGCGGTGCGTGATCACGGTCGGCGCGGTGAGGCGGTCCAGCGCCGGGCTGACGGGGGCGCCGCAGGCGCACGGGTAGGACGGCGCGGCGTAGACGTGCTCACGCCGACAGGCCGGGCAGCGCACCGGCACGCTCTCGGGCATGGCCCACTCCAAGGCGTCGCAGCAGGGCAGCGCACCCCATCGTCCTCCTGCCGGCCCCGGTCTGTCCGTCTCTTGACGGCATTCATGGCTCCCCCTACATTGCTTCCAGATGGTAGAAGTTACCTTCCGCTATACGGAAGACTGCTCACCGCGGGGCGCGACGGGAGTGCGAATCCGACAGCCGAAGCAGGAGTACTCAATGGCTCGTATGACCGCTGCCCGCGCGGCAGTCGAGATCCTCAAGTGCGAGGGAGTCACCGACGCGTTCGGTGTGCCGGGCGCGGCGATCAACCCGTTCTACGCGGCGCTCAAGGCCTCCGGCGGCATCGCCCACACCCTCGCCCGCCATGTCGAGGGCGCCTCGCACATGGCCGAGGGCTACACGCGCACCCACGCCGGCAACATCGGTGTGTGCATCGGCACCTCCGGACCGGCCGGCACCGACATGATCACGGGCCTGTACTCGGCGACCGGTGACTCGATCCCGATCCTGTGCATCACCGGCCAGGCCCCGACCGCGGTGATCCACAAGGAGGACTTCCAGGCCGTCGACATCGCCTCCATCGCCAGGCCGGTCACCAAGATGGCGGTCACCGTCCTGGAGGCGGCGCAGGTCCCCGGCGTCTTCCAGCAGGCCTTCCACCTGATGCGCTCCGGCCGCCCCGGACCGGTCCTGATCGACCTGCCGATCGACGTCCAGCTCACCGAGATCGAGTTCGACCCGGAGACGTACGAGCCGCTGCCCGTCCACAAGCCCGCCGCGACCCGCGCCCAGATCGAGAAGGCGCTCGGCATGCTGAACGCCGCCGAGCGGCCGCTGATCGTGGCCGGCGGCGGAATCATCAACGCCGACGCCGCCGGACTGCTGGTCGAGTTCGCCGAGCTGACCGGCACGCCGGTCGTACCGACGCTGATGGGCTGGGGCGTGCTGCCCGACGACCACGACCTGAACGCCGGCATGGTCGGCCTCCAGACCTCGCACCGCTACGGCAACGCGACCTTCCTGGAATCCGACTTCGTCCTGGGCATCGGCAACCGCTGGGCCAACCGCCACACCGGCAGGCTCGACGTCTACACGGCCGGGCGGACGTTCGTGCACGTGGACGTCGAACCGACCCAGATCGGCAGGATCTTCGCCCCGGACTACGGCATCGCCTCCGACGCGAATGCCGCCCTGCGCCTGTTCGTCGAGGTGGCACGGGAGCTGAAGGAGGCCGGCCGGCTGCCCGACCGCTCCGACTGGGCCGCCGCCGCGCAGGAGAAGAGGGCGACCCTCCAGCGCCGTACGCACTTCGACGACATCCCGATCAAGCCGCAGCGGGTCTACGAGGAGATGAACAAGGCCTTCGGGCCCGAGACCCGCTACGTCTCCACCATCGGACTGTCCCAGATCGCGGGCGCACAGATGCTGCACGTCCACCGGCCGCGCCACTGGATCAACTGCGGCCAGGCGGGACCGCTCGGCTGGACCGTCCCGGCCGCGCTCGGCGTCGCCAAGGCCGACCCGGAGGCGCCCGTCGTCGCCCTCTCCGGCGACTACGACTTCCAGTTCATGATCGAGGAGCTGGCGGTCGGCGCGCAGCACAAGATCCCGTACGTCCACGTCCTGGTCAACAACGCCTACCTCGGTCTGATCCGCCAGGCGCAGCGCGCGTTCGACATCGACTTCCAGGTGAATCTGGAGTTCGAGAACGTCAACTCGCCCGAGCTGGGCGCCTACGGCGTCGACCATGTGAAGGTCGCCGAGGGGCTCGGCTGCAAGGCGATCCGGGTGACCGACCCGAACGAGCTGGGCGCGGCCTTCGAGGAGGCCAGGAAACTCGCCGCCGAGTACCGGGTGCCGGTCGTCGTCGAGGCGATCCTGGAGCGCGTCACCAACATCTCCATGTCCCCCACCAACGACATCGGCAACGTGGTGGAGTTCGAGGAGATCGCGACCGAGCCCGGCCACGCGCCGACCTCGATCAGGACGCTGAAGGTCTGATCCCGCGGCACGGCACGGCGGGGCGGCCCATCCGGAAGGTGGGCCGCCCCGCTTCTTCGTGGTCTCTTGCCGCTCCCGGTTCCCGCTTCCGTCGCGGGGCCCGCCGCCCCCGTGCCGGCGGGTCCCGCGTGTCGGGTATCTGCCCGCCTCACGGGCGGGCCGAAGCCTCCCGGGGTGTGTTCAGAGGTTCATTTGAGGGTTCCGTACCCGGCGTACGACCGGTGCCGTACGCGAGTCCACTCGCGCGGTCGTTCCGTGTGGTCGTTCCACGCGGTCGTTCCGTGCGGTTTGTGGTCATTCCGTGTGGTGCTCCGACAGGCCGGGCCAGTCGTCCGGACCGCCGCCCTGCCAGTCGATGAGATCGCTCTCCTCCACTTCGATCTGGTCCAGGTCGGCCAGACGCAGGATCTCCACGACGTCGTCCAGGTGGGAGGCGATCCCGAGGGCCTCGTCACCGGCGGTGACCCGCCGTGAGCCGTCCAGGGCCGGGGGGTGCACGACGACATGCGGCTGCTGTGTTGGTGCCATGCCTTCAGGGTCCTGCGGCGGCGGTGCGGGCGCACGCCGGAGCACGCGGAGGAGCGCCGGGTACGGGACCGTCCGTACCCGGCGCTCCTGGACCGGCGGGGAGGTGTGGCCGTCCGGCGGCGCGAGGCTGGGCGCGACAGGACGTTCGCGCCGCCGGACGGGGTCGGTACGGCTGGGACCGCGGCGGTGCGACGGCGCCGGGGCGCTCCTTCCCTCAGGTCGAGAAGGAGGCCTCGGGGCCTTCACCACCGCACTGGCTCGCACGCCGCCGCGGTCCTCGCCCCGCCCGCCGGACCCGGCGGCCACCCCTCATCCGGGTCGCCCGGTCCGGGCGGGCCGCGCGTCCAGCTTCCGACCTTCCGTCAGATGCCGGACGCAGCTGTGTGGTTCAGTCCGCCCGCTCCGGGACGCGCTCGCGGTCGAAGCGCGCCGGCTTCTCCGGCAGGTGCTGGTCCTGGGAGAGGAGCGGGCGGGGTGGGTTCCGGGCGGCGCCGGCGCCTGGGCGCGACAGGACAGGTGTCGGCGGCGACGCCGCCCGGAGGTCTTCGGAGGGGTCTTCAGCAGTCTTCGGAGGGGGCTTCGGCGGTCGTCCGAGGGGCGTCGGCGGTCTTCGGCCGGTCAGACCTCGGCGCCGGACAGCCGTTCCACGGCGCGCAGCAGGGCCGAGTGGTCCAGGCCGCCGTCGCCCTGGGCGCGCAGGGCCGCCACCAGTTGGGCCACGGTCGCGCCGACCGGCAGGGCGGCGCCGACGTTGCGGGCCGCGTCCGTCACGATCCCCATGTCCTTGTGGTGCAGATCGATCCGGAAGCCGGGCCTGAAGTCGCGGTTGAGGAAGTTGTCCTTCTTGCGGGTCAGCACGGTCGAGCCGGCCAGGCCGCCGTTCAGGACCTCCAGTGCCGCCGCCAGGTCCACGCCGGACTTCTCCAGGAAGACCACGGCCTCGGCGCAGGCCTGGATGTTCACGGCGACGATCAGCTGGTTGGCGGCCTTCACGGTCTGGCCGGAGCCGTGCGGTCCGCACAGCACGATGGTGCGGCCCAGTGCCTCGAAGATCGGCTTCGCGGTGTCGAAGTCGGCCCGCTCACCACCGACCATGATCGACAGCACCGCCTCGACGGCACCGGCCTCACCGCCGGACACGGGGGCGTCGAGCACCCGGATGCCCTTGTCCCGCGCCGCCGCGGCCAGGTCGACCGAGGTCTGCGGGGTGATCGAGGACATGTCGATCAGCAGCGCGCCGGAGCGGGCGTTCTCCAGGATGCCGTCCGGGCCGTAGGCGACGGCCTCGACCTGCGGTGACGCCGGGACCATCGTGATGATCACGTCGGCGTCCCGCACCGCGTCGGCGACACCGGCGGCGGCGGTGCCGCCGGCGGCGGTCAGCCGGTCCAGCTTCTCCCGCTCCAGGGTGAAGCCGGTGACGTCGTAACCCGCCTTGATCAGGTTCTCGGACATGGGGGAGCCCATGATGCCGAGGCCGATCCAGGCGATCGCCGGACGGTGCGGGCGGGGCGAATCCGTGAGACTCATGGGGGTACCTCTCTGAAACGGTGCTCGGGGGTCGTCAGCGCGCGGCGCGGGCCTCGGCCGGCAGCCAGTCGAACGCCTCGGCGCTCGGGCGGTCGCCGGGCTTGTACTCCAGGCCGACCCAGCCGTCGTAGCCGTGCTTGCGGAGCCGGCCGAGCAGGTCCTCGAGCGGGAGCGAGCCCGTGCCGGGCGCGCCGCGGCCCGGGTTGTCGGCGATCTGCACATGACCGGTCCGGTCGGCGTACTCGGCGATCACCTGCGGCAGGTCCTCGCCGTTCATGGACAGGTGGTAGAGGTCCATCAGGAAGCGGGCGTTGCCGAGCCCGGACGCCTCGTTGACCTGGTCGACGACACGGACCGCGGCGGGCGCCGACACCAGCGGGTAGTGCGGCGACTCCGGCTGGTTCAGCGCCTCGATCAGCAGGATCGCGCCGATCCGGTCGGCGGCCCGGGCCGCGAGGACCAGGTTCTCCAGCGCGAGGGCGTCCTGGCGCGCGGGGTCGACGCCGTCGATCCGGTTGCCGTAGAGGGCGTTGAGCGCCGTGCAGTCCAGCGACCGGGCGAAGTCGGCCGCCACGTCGATGTTGGCGCGGAACCGCTCCGACTCCTCGCCGGGGACCGACAGGGCGCCGCGGTCCGGTCCGGGCAGGTGGCCCGCGTAGAAGTTCAGGCCGGTGAGCCGGACGCCCGCGTCCTGGACCGCCTTCCGCAGGGCGTCGAGCTCGGAGTGCTCGGGGGTGGGCGAGTCGATCCAGGGCCACCACAGCTCGACCGCGGTGAAGCCCGCCGCGGCGGCGGCCGCGGGGCGCTCCAGCAACGGGAGTTCCGTGAAGAGGATCGACAGGTTGACGTTGAAGCGCTGCTCTGCGGCTGTGCCCCATTCAGAACCTGGCATGGGTGACGGCGCTCCCTTCCGCGGTCGGGATTCCGTATTGTGGAAGTTAGTTTCTGCTTATTGGAAGATTGCCGTCGGGTGTCCGGGCTTGTCAAGAGGGGTCGGCGGAAAACGGCACCGCGCGTTAGGTTGAGCGCGTGCGATTGAGAGTGGAGTTCACGACCGAGCCCTTCGACCTGGACGAGGCACCCGCGCACGCGGTGGTGGCCCGCGAGGTCGTCGAGGGCGCCGAGTTGGACGCGGTGGACGTCGGGCCGTTCGGCAACACCGCGGAAGGCGGCGCCGACGCGGTGCTGAGCGCGGTGGACGCCCTGCTGCGCAGGACCCTTCAGGCCGGTGCCACCCGGGTCTCGCTCCAGGTCAATGTGATCGCGGACGGTGAGCGGTGAGCGAGGAGCAGCCCTTCATCGCGGCCGTGAAGCCACTGGTCGACGCCATGGGCGGGCAGCTGGTCGCGCCGGACGAGGCCGGCCCCGACGACGTGGTGCTCGCCTGGGAGGGCGCCGACGTCGTGGCCGTGCGCCTGCCGCAACTGGCCGACTCCCTCGATCACATCCTCGCCGCCATGGAGCGCAAACGCG
The DNA here is from genome assembly GCF_003261055.1 of Streptomyces cadmiisoli. Lineage (NCBI taxonomy): Bacteria > Bacillati > Actinomycetota > Actinomycetes > Kitasatosporales > Streptomycetaceae > Streptomyces > Streptomyces cadmiisoli. The sequence continues at coordinate 2,412,889 of NZ_CP030073.1, read as the reverse complement.
GCAAGCCGCTGGCCGAGCTGGACCGCAAGGCCAAACAGGAGGTCGTGCGCATACTGGAAGCGCGCGGCGCCTTCTCCGTGCGGCACGGTGTGGAGACCGTGGCGGGCGCACTGGGTGTCAGCCGGTTCACCGTCTACAACTACCTGAACCGCGAGAAGGGGGTCTGACCGCCTCCCGCGCGACACGGGGGCCGGGAGCGGTCGCCGCCCCCGCCCGCCGACCGCCGCCGCCCCACGGGGGAGCGGCGGTTTTTGGCACCCGGAATTTTCAACAAAGTGTTGACGCGCTGTCGCCGAAGGGCGTTAGCTGTCCGCAGCCCGTACAGCACGAAGGCCGACAAGGCCACGGAGGCTCCCGTGACGCCCACTTCCACGCCGCCGGGTCTGGCCCGGTTCAACGAACTGGACGAGCACGCGGCCCTCGCCGCGCTGCTGGAGGCGTGCGCCTCCACCGCGTGGGCCGAGCGACTGCTCGCCGCCCGCCCCTACGCCACCCCCGAGGACCTCGGCGCGGCCAGCGACGCCGCCATGGCGGCCCTGACCGCCGCGGACCTGGAGGAGGCGATGGCCGGACACCCGCCGATCGGCCGGCCCGCGCCGGGCGACCCGACCTCGGCCCGCGAACAGCGCGGCATGGCCGGCGCCTCCGGGGAACTCAGGGCGCAGATGCTCGAACTGAACCTGGCCTACCAGGAGAGGTTCGGCCATGTCTTCCTGATCTGCGCGACCGGCAGGACCGCGGAGCAGATGCGCGACGCGGTCAGAGAGCGGATCGGCAACCCGCCGGAGCAGGAGCGGGAGATCGTCCGGACCGAGCTGGGCATGATCAACCGCATCCGACTGGACCGACTCGTCGAAGAGGACTGAGCGCAGCATGAGCACCAGCACCACCGCCTCCGTGTCCACCCACATCCTGGACACCAGCGTCGGCCGCCCCGCCGAGGCGGTCGCCGTCCGCCTCAGCGCCCGCGCCGGACGCGACGCGGCCTGGCGGGCGCTCGGCGGTTCCGCGACCGACGCGGACGGCCGGTGCAAGGACCTCCCGGCGCTGCCGGAGGGCACCACCCACGTCCGGCTCGACTTCGCGGTCGAGGCGTACTTCGAGAAGAAGCAAGCCGATGCGCAGCAGGACGCCCCCGCGAATCGGGACAGCGGTGCCGTGTTCTTCCCGGAGGTGGCGATCACCTTCGCCGTGAACCCCGGGGAGCACTACCACGTACCGCTGCTGCTCAACCCGTTCGGCTACTCCGTATACCGAGGGAGCTAGCAGACATGGCAGTCAATTCCCGCCCTGCCCACCCTGTGATCCTGGGACAGAACCAGTACGGCAAGGCCGAGAACCGAGTCGTGCGGATCACGCGGGACGGCGCCACCCACCACATCAAGGACCTCAACGTCTCCGTCGCGCTCTCCGGCGACATGGACGAGGTCCACTACTCCGGCTCCAACGCCAACGTCCTTCCGACCGACACCACCAAGAACACGGTGTACGCGTTCGCCAAGGAGCACGGCATCGAGTCCGCCGAGCAGTTCGGCATCCACCTCGCCCGCCACTTCGTCACCTCGCAGCAGCCGATACAGCGGGCCCGCATCCGGATCGAGGAGTACGCCTGGGAGCGGATCGAGGCCGCCGGCTCCGGTTCCGGCGGCGCGAACGAGGCCGCGCACTCCTTCGTCCGCAAGGGCCAGGAGACCCGGCTGACGCAGATCACCTACGACGGCGGGACCTGGGAGGTCGTCTCCGGCCTCAAGGACCTCGTGGTGATGAACTCGACCGACTCCGAGTTCTGGGGCTACGTCAAGGACAAGTACACGACGCTCCCCGAGGCGCACGACCGCATCCTCGCCACCGAGGTCTCCGGACGCTGGCGCTTCAACTGGACCGACGACGAGCAGAGGATGCCCGACTGGGAGGAGTCCTACGAGCAGACCAGGAAGCACATGCTCCGGGCCTTCGCCGAGACCTACTCGCTCTCGCTCCAGCAGACGCTGTACCAGATGGGCGCGCGCATCATCGGCCACCGCGGCGAGATCGACGAGGTCCGCTTCTCCCTCCCGAACAAGCACCATTTCCTGGTGGACCTGGAGCCGTTCGGGCTGAAGAACGACAACGAGGTGTACTTCGCCGCCGACCGCCCCTACGGGCTGATCGAGGCCACGGTCCTGCGGAACGGCTGCGAGGCCAGGATCCCCGAGGACCTCACCAACCTGTAGGCCGCATCTCCCTTTCGGCACCCGCGGCCGGACGGCCCGCCCGGACGGCCGCGGCACTCAAATCCCCCGGGGTCCTGCCGTGCCCTCTCCGATTCAGCGAACCTCAGTGAAAAGGGACGAACCATGGCAGCAGCCCAGCGCATCGTCATCGAGAACTGTTCGATCGCGACGGTCGACGCGCACGACACCGAGTACCCGAGCGGGTACGTCGTCATCGCCGGCAACCGGATCGAATCGCTCGGCGCGGGCAGAGCCCCCGACGGCCTGGAGAACGTCGTACGCCGCATCGACGCCACCGGGCACCTGGTCACCCCCGGCCTGGTCAACACCCACCACCACTTCTACCAGTGGATCACCCGGGGCCTGGCCACCGACCACAACCTCTTCGGCTGGCTGGTCGCGCTGTACCCCACCTGGGCCCGCATCGACGAGCCCATGGTGTACGCCGCGGCCCAGGGCTCCCTCGCAGTGATGGCCCGCGGCGGCGTGACCACCGCCATGGACCACCACTACGTCTACCCGCGGGGTTCCGGCGACCTGTCCGGCGCCATCATCCGCGCCGCCCGCGAGACCGGGGTCCGCTTCACCCTCGCCCGCGGTTCCATGGACCGCAGCGAGAAGGACGGCGGACTGCCGCCGGACTTCGCCGTCGAGACCCTGGACGGCGCGCTCGCCGCGACCGAGGAGACCGTCGAGCGGCACCACGACTCCTCCTTCGACGCGATGACCCAGATCGCCGTGGCGCCCTGCTCCCCCTTCTCCGTCTCCACCGAACTGCTCAGCCGGGGCGCCGAACTGGCCCGCCGCCTCGGCGTCCGGCTGCACACCCACGGTTCGGAGACCGTGGAGGAGGAGAAGTTCTGCCACGAACTGTTCGGCATGGGCCCGACCGACTACTTCGAGTCCACCGGCTGGCTCGGCGAGGACGTCTGGATGGCGCACTGCGTCCACATGAACGACTCCGACATCGCCGCCTTCGCCCGCACGGGGACGGGTGTCGCCCACTGCCCGTCCTCCAACGCGCGGCTGGCGGCCGGTATCGCCCGCGTCCCCGACATGCTCGCCGCCGGCGTCCCGGTCGGCCTCGGTGTCGACGGCACCGCCTCGAACGAGTCCGGCGAACTCCACACCGAACTGCGCAACGCCCTGCTCATCAACCGCCTCGGCGCCCACCGCGAGGCCGCTCTGAACGCCCGTCAGGCACTGCGCCTGGGCACCCACGGCGGCGCCCGGGTGCTCGGCCGCGCCCGCGAGATCGGCTCCCTGGAGCCGGGCAAGCTCGCCGACCTGGTGCTGTGGAAGCTGGACACCGTCGCCCACGCCTCCATCGCCGACCCGGTGACCGCCCTGGTCTTCGGGGCCGCGGCCCCGGTCACCGCCTCGTTCGTGAACGGTGCGCAGATCGTCGACAACGGCCGCCTCCTGCACGTCGACGAGGACGCCGTCGCCCGTTCCACGCGGGCACAGGCACAGCGGCTGGCGCGGATCACGGCCCAGGGCTGATCCGTCCGAGACCCCGGCCGGGAGGGACGGCTCCCGGCCGGCAGCCGCGGACCCGAGCGGGGTCCCGCGGCGGCCGGCACCGGGGTGCGCGCCGACGCGCGCGCCCCGGCACGGTCACCGTCCCCGGTGCCTCACCCGCCGCCCGATGCGGTCGAGCGGGCGACACCCCGTGCCCACGCGCACCACCTCCCTGAAACCCGCGGCAGCGGCATCGGCCTGGTCGCGATGACCAGGATCCGCAGCCGGTACGTCGTCGCCGCAGGCGGGGGCTTCCTGGTGCTGATGGGCCTGTGCCCGATGGCGGCCTCGCTCATCGCCGTGGTGCCCCGCCCGGTGCTCGGCGGCGCCGGTGTGGTGCTGTTCGGCTCGGTCGCCGCCGGCGGTGTCCGGACGCTGGTACGTGCCGGGCGAGGAGGTCACCGGCCCGGCGAACCGGGCCCCTGCCACGCCATGAGGTTGGCGAACAACTCGGCCTGCTCGACGGCGTCGTCCAGGGCATGGTGCGTATGGCGGCGCCGGGACAGCAACTCGCGCGGCATGGTGCCCTTGGCGACGGCCCGCAGCGGAAGGCCCGCCTTGGTGGCGTACAGGGTCTTCATGTCGAGGCAGCCGGAGTGGCCGAACGGGCTCGATCCGGTGAAGCGGATCAGGTACCAGTACAGGAACGTCCAGTCGTACGACGCCGGGTAGCCGCACATGACCGGCTGGGCGCCTACGGCCGCCTCGCGCACCCAGTCGGTGAACTCGGCGAGGGCGGCCTCGGGTTCGGCGCCCTCGCGGCCCAGCCGGTCCCGGTCCAGTCCGCTCACCGCCAGCGCCTCGGGCGCGAACTCCTCGCTGATCGGGCGCAGTTCCCGGTAGAACGTCCGCTGCTGCGGGTCGGCGGCGGTGAAGCCGTCCGCGTCCTGCCGGCCGGCGACCACGGCCCCCAGGCTGAGCATCGAGTACGGCCCGGGGATGGGGCCGTCCGCCTCGATGTCCACGGAGATGTAGAGGCTGGGCTTGACGCGTCGTGGGGCCATGGGGCCCGAGCATTCCAGGCCGCCCCCGTACCCGCATCCGAATTCGACGCCGGCCGACCTCGCTTCGGGCGGCGGGGGAGCGCCGGCGCTACAGGCCGAACAGGCCGGGGTCCGTCGCCATCTCCTTGAAGTGCTCCCGGGGATCCGCCAGCAGCTTCCGGGCCTTGAGGTCCATCAGCCCGCCGACGGCGTCGATCTCGGCCGCGACCGCGCCGTCCGCCGTGCGGATCAGCTGCCGGATCCGGAACGTCTTGCCGAGGCCCCACTCGAAGACACAGGTCACCCGGACGTCGTCGCCGGCGAGCAGCTCACGCCGGTAGCGGATCGTCGTCTCCAGGGCCACCGGTCCGACGCCCCGGTCGGCGAGGTCCGCCTGGCGGATCCCGGCGGCGTGCAGCAGCGCCCAGCGCGCGTGCTCCGCGTAGTTGAGGTAGACGGCCTGGTTGAGGTGGCCCTGTACGTCGGTCTCGTACCCGCGGACGGTCACGGGTACGGAAAACGGATCGCTCACGGTTCTCCCCTGTCGTGGTCGGGACGCAGCGGCTGCCGATCGTGGCGGTCGGACGCAGCGGCCGTCGTGGGCCGCACGCCCCCGCCGTCGGTCTCGGCACGATCATCATGCCCGTCGCGGGGACGCCAGCAGATAGCGGGCCCGGGTGCGCGGCTCGGTGTGCTCGCCGACCTGCCAGCCGGCCTCTTCCAGTGTGCCCGCGCAGGCCCGCAGCGCGTCGGCGTCCGGCTCGTGCACGGCGACGGCCTCGGGCTGCGGGGTGGCCCGCACCCGGTATCCGCCCGTGTCGCTGCCGGCCGGCCGGTGCCCCGCGGCCTCCAGGGCGAGCGCGGCGGCCTGCACCAGATGCGCGCGCTCCCAGCCGCACGGGCGGTCGGTGGCGCCGTCGGTGTTGGTCATGCGGCGCAGCTCCAGCAGCCCCTGCCAGGCGCTGTGCACCTCGCGCCGCCGGGCCGGACCGGTCTGCGGCGGGTGCTCCTCGCCGCCCACACGCGCGGTGAAGACGCCGGAGTCCGCGGGCGGCGCCGCGCTGCCGGGCGGCTCGGGCGCGGCCCTCTCGCGTATCCGGTGCCCGGCCGGGGTCAGGAAGTGGTCGTGCGGCGGGCGCGGGTGCCGGAAGGCCAGGCCCCGCTGCACCAGCGCCGCGAGCTGCGGCTGCGTGCCCCGCAGCCGTCCGGTGACCGGATCGGCGGCGTCGATGACACGCCGCTGGGCGGCGGTGGGCGGTCGTGTCACGGCCCGCCTCCTCTCCGGTGCGCGCAGGTCCCCTCGGGCCCGCCCGGTGTCCGGCGGGCACAGGTGAAGACTACGGCCCGGGTCTGACATTCCACCCCGCGATCACCGGCCGCCCGTGCTCGGTGCCCAGCCGGCACACGGCACCGGTGGCCAGCTGGAACAGCGCCCCGTCGCAGGGCGGCAGACCGAGGCGGCGGGCGGTCAGCACGCGCAGGAAGTGCCCGTGCGACACCAGCACCACACAGCCCTCGGTGTTGGCGAGCGCCACGTCCGCCTTGGCCAGCACCCGGTCGGCGCGCTCGCCGACCTGCTCGGCGGTCTCACCGGGACGGTCCGGCGGCCCGGCGGTGACCCCGTCCGTGAACAGGAACCAGCCGGGCCGTTCGCGCTGGATCGCGACGGTGGTGATCCCCTCGTAGCCGCCGTAGTCCCATTCCATGAGGTCGGGGTCGGTGTGCGCGTCGTGCAGCCCGATCAGCTCGGCCGTCTCACGGGCCCGCTGCGAGGGGCTGACGAAGACGGCCCCGATCCGGTGCGAGCGGATCAGCGGCACGACCGCGCGCGCCTCCTCCCGGCCGCGTTCGGTCAGGGGCACATCGGTGCGCCCGGTGTGCCGCCCGGACCGCGACCACTCGGTCTCGCCGTGCCGTACGAGAAACAGATCACCCATGCGACCAGGCTAGAAGGCCACTACTGCCGGTACCCGCCGAGGAAGCGTCCGATCCGCCCGATCGCCGCCTCCAGGTCGTCCGCGTGGGGGAGGGTGAGGATGCGGAAGTGGTCCGGGGCCGGCCAGTTGAAGCCCGTGCCCTGCACCACCTGGATCTTCTCGCGCAGCAGCAGGTCCAGGACGAACCGCTCGTCGTCGTGGATCTTGTGCACCTTGGGGTCCAGACGGGGGAAGGCGTACAGCGCGCCCTTGGGCTTCACGCACGACACGCCGGGGATCTCGTTGAGCTTCTCCCACGCCACGTCGCGCTGCTCGCGCAGCCGCCCGCCCGGGGAGGTCAGTTCGCGGATGGACTGCCGCCCGCCGAGCGCCGCCTGGATGGCGTACTGCGCGGGCGCGTTCGCGCACAGCCGCATGGAGGCCAGCATGGTCAGGCCCTCCAGATAGTCGCGCGCGTGCTGCCGGGGACCCGTGACCACCAGCCAGCCGGAGCGGAAGCCCGCCACCCGGTACGTCTTCGACAGCCCGCAGAAGGTCAGCACCACCAGGTCGGGGGCGAGGGCCGCGGCCGAGTGGTGCACGGCGTCGTCGTAGAGGATCTGGTCGTAGATCTCGTCCGCGAAGACCATCAGGCCGTGCCGGCGCGCGAGGTCGAGGATGCCCTCCACGACCTCCTCGGGGTAGACCGCGCCGGTGGGGTTGTTGGGGTTGATGAGGACCACGGCCTTGGTACGGTCCGTGATCTTCGCGGCCATGTCGTCCAGGTCCGGGTACCAGTCGGCCTGCTCGTCGCAGAGGTAGTGCACCGCCTTGCCGCCGGCCAGGGTCGTCACCGCCGTCCACAGCGGGAAGTCGGGGGCGGGGATCAGGATCTCGTCGCCGTCCTCGACCAGCGCCTGCACGACCATCGAGACCAGCTCGGAGACGCCGTTGCCGAGGAAGACGTCGTCGACGCCGACCTCCAGGCCCAGGGTCTGGTAGCGCTGGGCGACGGCCCGGCGGGCGGAGAGGACACCGCGCGAGTCGGTGTACCCGTGCGCCTGCGGCAGCATCCGGATCATGTCCTGGAGGATCTCCTCCGGCGCCTCGAAGCCGAACAGGGCGGGGTTGCCGGTGTTGAGGCGCAGCACGCTGTGGCCGGCCTCCTCCAGCGCGTTGGCGTGCTCGATGACCGGGCCGCGGATCTCGTAACAGACCTCGCTGAGCTTGCTCGACTGCCGGAACTCCATGCGCAGCTTCCCCTCCGGTGACTTGTCTTGCTTGGTTTTACCAAGTGGTCGCTTGGAAAGTCCAACAACATGTCTAGACTGCGTCGCATGCCACCTCGCCGAAGCTACGACCAGTACTGCTCCGCGGCCCGCGCCCTCGACGCCGTGGGTGACCGCTGGACCCTGCTGATCGTCCGTGAACTGCTCGCCGGCCCGCGCCGCTACACGGACCTGCACGCGGATCTGCCGGGTGTCAGCACGGACGTACTCGCCTCGCGGCTGAAGGACATGGAGCGCGACGGACTGGCGACCCGGCGCCGGCTGGCACCGCCCGCGGCGGCCTATGTGTACGAAATCACCGTGCGCGGGCGGGAGTTGCTGCCGGTGCTCCAGGCGCTGAACGTGTGGGGACAGGCCGAGCTGGGCGAGCGGCGGCCGACGGACGCCGTGCGCGCGCACTGGTTCGCGCTGCCGCTGCTGCGCAATCTGGCGCAGGCGGGAGCGGGGGAGGGGCTGGTGGAAGTGCGGCTGGAGGAGGGGGAGTTCCATCTGCACGCCGGGTCGGGGTCCGGCCCGGTGTACGGCGACGGGCCCGCTCCCGTCGAGCCGGACGCCCGGCTGGTCCTGGACACCGGCACCTGCACGGCGGTGGGACGCGGCGAGTTGAGCGTGACCGACGCGGTGCGCGCCGGCCGGATCCGGGTGACCGGGGACGGCACCCTCGCCAAGGCCCTGCGGGAGGACTGAACGGGGCCCCGGCCCGAGAAGCGGACGTTCGACCGGAACGGAGGCAGGCCCGCACGGGGCGGGCCTGCCTCCGGCGGACGGTCACGCTCCCGGCGGCACCCGCCCCGGCCGCCCGGACCCGCGTGTCAGCGCGTACCCGCCGACGCCCGCGAGCGCGGCCAGGGCCCCGCCGACCGCCGTCCACACCCAGCGGTCCGACCACCAGCCGGACGCCCAGCCGTCCTCCGGCTCGACCGCGGACAGCACGGCGGACGGCGTGTCCTCCTCGGACTCCTCCGACTCCTCCTGCTGATCCCGCCCCGCGAGGGCGACGCCCGGCACCAGCGGCTCTGCCAGCGATCCGTCCACCGCCGCCGCCCCGCCGATCTCGCGGGCGTCGACCCGCAGTTCGGCGCCGATCGGCAGACCCCGGTCGGAGGTCGGCAGGCCCACGGCCGTCAGACGGACGTAGTAGGTGCCCGGTAGCGGGTCGTACGCCCAGGGCTCGGACCAGGCCCGCACCGTCCGCAGCGTGCAGGACAGCTCGACGGAGGAGGCGTCCTGGGCGGCGGTGCGGGTCTGCGCGCCGTACCGGCAGGCCTGCCGGCGGCGCAGGCCGTCGTACACGTCCACCTGCCAGGTCTCGGCGGCGTGCGCCTCGGGCAGCTTCACCGTCGCCCGGACGGTCGGCCGCAGGCCGGCGTCGGCCGGGAACGACCAGTACAGGTAGTCGCCGGCCGAGCCGTCGGCCGTGGCCGTCTGCCCCTGGGCGATCTCGGTGGCCGTACGGAACGACGTACCGGCCTTCGTCGGGGCCGCGGCCTCCCCGGTGGGGCTCGCGGACGGTGTGGAGTCGGCCGCCGCGGGGGCCGCGGCGAGCCCGAGCGCCAGCGCGGCGACACTCAAGGCACGGGTGATACGCATCAGTTGGTCCTCCAGACCGCGAGCCGCCAGCGTGACAGCCAGCCGCACAGCAGACCGGCGACGAATCCGGTCAGCACGAGAACGGCGAGCAGCCACCAGCCGCGTCCGAGACCGAAGGAGGCCACGTCGTCCGCCTCGCCCGGCCCGTCCACCACGTCGACGGTCAGCTCCAGCGGCAGACCGGGCGTGGTCTGCACGCCGGAGGCCGCCGAGAAGGAGTGGGTGACCTGGAGGCAGACCGCCTCGGCCGCGGGCTCGTCGGCGTCGTCGTCGGCGGCGCGCTTCGGATAGCGCAGTCCCGTCGAGATCACGTCGGTACGGCCGTTGCCCGCCGCCTCGCCGCGCACGATCTCGCGGCCCTGTGCCGTGACCGCCCGCAGCAGCACCCCGTAGCCCGGGTTCACGTCGCGGTCCGCCGCGACACTCACCGAGGCGCGCAGTTCCCGGCCGGGCAGCACGTCGACCCGGTACCAGCGCTGCTGGCCGAACTCCGCGCGGTCGGTGTACAGGCCCGACTCCAGCGCCGGGGCCTCGGCGCACCGGTCGGCGCCCTCGGTGGCGACCGGCGTCACCACGGGGTCGGCGGCCCGGTCGACCAACTGGTTAACCTTGTCGGTGAGTTCGTCCGTGTGCTCCACCGAGGTGTACGTGCCACCGGTCGCCTCGGCGATGCAGCTGAGCTGCTGACGCATCTTGGTGTTCGGCACCAGGCCGAGGGTGTCGATGGTCAGGCCGATGCCCTTGGCCGCTATCTCCCGGGCCACCTCGCACGGGTCGAGCGGGGCGCAGGTGTCCTCGCCGTCGCTGATCAGCACGATGCGCTTGGATCCGGTGCCGCCGTCGAGGTCGTCGGCCGCCTTGAGCAGCGCCGGCCCGATCGGGGTCCAGCCGGTGGGGGCGAGCGTGGCGACCGCCGCCTTGGCCTCGGTGCGGTCCAGCGGGCCGACCGGGTAGAGCTGCGCGGTGTCCCGGCACCCCGTCTTCTGGTCGTCGCCGGGGTAGTCGGCGCCGAGGGTGCGGATGCCGAGCTGCACGTCCTCGGGCGTGGCGTCCAGCACCTCGTTGAACGCCTGTTTCGCCGCGGCCATCCGCGACCCGCCGTCGATGTCCCGTTCCCGCATCGAACCGCTGACGTCCAGTACCAGATTGACCTTGGGGGCGGTTGCCGTGGTCTCGTCGGCGAACGCCGCGGACGGCGGGACGAGGCCGGCCGTCAGCGCGGCGAGCAGGACGCACGCCCCGGTCGCCGACCGTTTTCTTGTGATCATCGGCGGATCCTATTGACCGGTGGTGTCGGGCTCCAAACCCGTGCTCACAGAAGCGGATTGGGCAACTCCGCCCACAGGTCCCCGACCGTGCCCGGTGACAGCCGCATCAGCGTCAGCGCCTTCGTGGGCAGCGGAGCCTCGCACAGCGCGACCAGATCGGGGGTGCGCGGCAGATCCCGTACGGCGCTCTCCAGTGCCGTCCGCAGCGCCGGCCCGGACCCGGCCGTGTGCGCGAGCGCGCCCGCCACCAGCGACCCGAACAGCTTGCGCCGCAGCGCCGTCACGTCGTCGGTGACGATCCGGACGGGCAACTCGGGCACGGGGATGCCGTGCCGGGCGAGCCGGGCCGGACTGACCCGGATGTCCGCGAGGTCGCGGTAGACCAGCCGGAGGGGCGCGCCCGACTCCGACAGCACCACGAGGAGGTTCTGACCGTGTGCCTCCAGGGCCACCCCCAGTTCCAGCAGCCGCAGTCCGACGCCGACGGCCAGCCGGGCGAACGCGCCGAGCCAGTCGGCCGACCCGGGCAGTCCGGTGCCCGCGAGCGCCGCCACGGGCAGCACCCGCTCGCCGGCCCCGGCGTACTCCTGCGGTGACTGGCGCAGCACGGCCGCGAGGTCGGGCGAGCCGTCCGTCACCGCGCCGAGCGTGCGGGTCATGTGCAGCAGGCCGTCCGTGCGCGCCGCCAGTTCCTCCGCGAAGGCCGAGAGGACCGACGCGGAGCGGATCGACGCGACCGAGATGTCCCGCACGGACGAGGTGAGCCGGGCGCTCAGCGCCGTCTTGACGTGCGGTCCGTCGCTCAGGGCCAGCGTGCGCAGGGACATCAGCGGGTGCCCGGTCAGCCGTTCCTCGCACGGCCGCTTCAGCACGTGCGCCGCCTGCCACGGGTGCACGGGCACCAGCACATGCCGCCCGTCGCGCATCCCGTCCGGCCACACACCGGTGACCAGGCACGAGTGGACCGGCACCGGCACCGCCCCGAGGCCGACCACCGGCCCGTGCTCGGGCCCGTAGGCGAGCTGCTCGGCCACCGAGAAGCCGGGCCTGGAGCGGCAGTTCGGGTGGAACGGATGCCCGTCCACCACCCGCTGCTCCCACTCCCAGTCGCGTGTCGGCCACTCCTTCGGGTGAGCGGGTTGTCCCGCCCGCGACAGCGCCAGCGAGGCGACACCGTGGTCGAGTTCGGCGGCGAAGTCCGTGCCGTGCGGTACGGCGAGGTCCGCCATCAGCCGTGCGGGACGGTCGTACACCGTGCCGGCGAGCCGTACCGACGTGACGTGGTCGCCGGTCGCGTACGGGTCCGGCACCGGCCCGCGCAGCCGGCGGCCGTCGGCCAGCCGCAGGGTGAGGCCGTCCCGGCCGCGATCGTGGCCCTCCACCCAGGTCAGCGGCTCATGGGTGAGCGCGCGCCACAGCCGGGTCAGCACGGCCGCCCGCGCGCCGGGCAGCGCGGCCGTGTACCGCGCGCTCAGGTCGGGGCGTACGACGGCCAGTTCCGCGGCGACCTCGGCCTCGGCGGTGGGGGGTCGGTGCACGGGCGGGCTCCTCGGAACGGGTCTGGCGCGGACGGGTCTGTCACGGCGCGGTGTGACGACAGCGATACTGATCGTCTCCGCACGAAATGAACCGTAGAGAACGAGTGGAACGCGTGGACCTCATCCCCCCGCCCGCCGACGAGGACGCCCCGGCAGCCGACCGCGTCCGCGACCGGGCCGACGCCCTCGCGGCGGCACCGCTGCTCAACTGCCTGCTGCGCGAGGTGGCACTGCCGGTGCCCGGCCGCCCGGGGGTGCACCGGCTGCCCGGCGGGGACCGGCTGCTGCGGGTGCGCGGCCGGCGTCGGCCGACCGCGCCCGAGCTGTACACGGACGGCCGCTGGCAGCGCCTGGACCACACCGGACTCGTCAAACTCGTCGCCGACGAACTGCGCCACCACACCGGCCTGTCCAACCACGAACTGCCCGCCGAGATGATCGACAGCCGCGACGCCGTCGCCGCGCTGCTCGCCGCCCGCGCGCGGACCGCCCCGCCCGGCGACCCCTACCTGCGCTCCGAGCAGTGCCTGGTCACCGGCCACCCGCACCACCCCGCCCCCAAGGCGCGCGGCGGCGGCCCGGTGGCCGGCTGGCTGCCCTACGCGCCCGAGGCCCACGCCCGCTTCCCGCTGACCCTGCTCGGGCTGCGCGAGGACACCGTCGTCCAGGAGGGCGACACCTCGGCACTGGACGCCCTCGGCGAGGCGCCGCCCGGCTACCGGCTGCTGCCCGCCCACCCCTGGCAGCTCGAACTGGCCGCCCGTGACCTCGCCCCCGCGTTCGCGGACGGACGGCTGATCCGGCTCGGCACCACGCCGTTCCCGGCCTGGCCGACGGCCGCGATCCGCACGGTGTACGCCCCCGGGCACGATCTGTTCCTGAAGTTCAGCCTGGACGTGCGCATCACCAACGACGTACGGCGGCTGTGGCGGCACGACCTGCTGAAGCTGCGCCGGGTCGACGCCGCCGCCGGCCGGGCCCTGGCGGACGGCCCGGCGGCCTGGCTGACGGACCGGGGCTACCGCACCGCCGGGTTCGCCTTCGAGGAACTCGCCGTCCTGGTGCGCGACGGACTGCGCGGCCGGGTCCTGCCCGGCGCGACCCCGTTCCTGGCCGCCGGACTGGTGGAGGGCTTCGCGGGCAGCCCGCTGGACGGCGCGGCCGACCCCGCGGCCTGGTGGCAGGCGTATCTGCGCCAGGTGGTGCCCCCGGTCCTGGCCGCCTTCGCCGACCACGGCGTCGTCCTGGAGGCCCACCTGCAGAACTCGCTGATCGCCTGCGCCGCCGACGGCACGCCCGTGCAGGCGCTGTTCCGCGACGCCGAGGGCGTGAAGGTGCTGCCGGAGGTGTCCCGGGCCGCCGGCTGGGAGCGGCTGGTGTACTGCCTGGTCGTCAACCATCTGATCGAGATCGCCGAGGCGCTGGCCGAGCGGCGGCCCGGCTTCGCCCCCTGGCCCGCCCTGCGCCGTGAGCTGGCCCGGCACGACCTCCCCGAGATCGCCGCGCTGCTCTCCTCGCCGACACTGCCCGCCAAGACCAACCTGCTGCTGCGCTGGACCGGCGCGGACGGCGCCGACGCCCGCTACCGCCCGCTGCCGAGCCCGCTGGCCGGTGATTGATCGCCGATCGGGCTGCCGGGCACCTGGCTTACCCTGGCGGGTGTGCTGCGCGACGTGACTGCTGTTCGATACGTGACCCCGTTGCGGTCCGGCGGCTCCGTGCCAGGAGTCTTCGAGGCCGACGACCTGGGCACCTACGTCGTGAAGTTCACCGGCTCCGCGCAGGGCCGCAAGGCGCTGGTCGCCGAGGTGGTCGTCGGTGAGCTGGCCCGCGCCCTCGGGCTGCGCTTCCCCGAGCTGGTCCTGGTGCACTTCGACCCGGCGATCGCCGATCACGAGCCGCACCAGGAGGTGCGCGACCTGCACACGGCCAGCGCCGGCGTGAACCTCGGGATGGACTATCTGCCGGGCGCGAGGGACTTCACCCCGGAGGTCGCCGGGACCTTTCCGGTCGACCCGCTGGAGGCCGGCCGGATCGTCTGGCTCGACGCGCTCACCGTGAACGTCGACCGGACCGTGCACAGCTCCAACCTGATGGTCTGGCCCACACTCGGCGTGGCACCCCCGCGGCTGTGGCTGATCGACCACGGCGCCGCGCTGGTCTTCCACCACCGCTGGGACTCCTCCGCCCCCGACAAGGCGTACGACTTCCGCCAACACGCCCTCGGCCACCACGGGCCCGACGTGCGGGCCGCGGACGCCGAACTGGCGCCCCGGGTGACCGAGGAACTGCTGCGCGAGGTGCTGGCCGAGGTGCCGGACGCGTGGCTGGCGGACGAGCCCGGCTTCGCGACCCCCGACGGGGCCCGGCGCGCCTACGTCGACTACCTCCACGCGCGCGTGCGGGCGTCGGCCGCCTGGCTCCCCACGGACTTCCCGACGCGGGAGGAACTCGCCGCCGAGGAGGCGCAGCGCGCGGCGAGGACGCAGCAGGGCCGCCCGCAGTGGCTCAAACGGGTTCCGGACCTGCACGGCAAACCGGCGGCGGAACAGGATTGGTCGGTACACCTGGGATGACGGACAGCCATCGCGTTCAGATCGAGTACTGCACCCAGTGCCGCTGGCTGCCCCGGGCCGCCTGGCTGGCGCAGGAGCTGCTCACGACCTTCGAGGCCGAGCTGACGGAACTGTCGCTGAAGCCCGGCATCGGCGGTGTCTTCGTCGTGCGGGTCGACGACGAGGTGGTGTGGGACCGCCGTGAGCAGGGCTTCCCGGAGCCCACGGCGGTCAAGCGGCTGGTGCGCGACCGAGTGGCCCCGGAGAGGTCCCTGGGCCACTCGGACCGGTGAGCGTCAGCCGCCGCGGGGTCAGCCCTCGAGCCGCTCGTACGCGGGCAGGGTCAGGAAGTCCGCGTAGTCCTCGTCGAGCGAGACGGTCAGCAGCAGGTCGTGGGCCTGCTGCCAGTTGCCGGCGGTGAAGGCCTCCTCGCCGGCCTCCGCGCGGATGCTCGCCAGTTCCTCGGCGGCGACCTTGCGGGCCAGTTCGGCGGTGACCCGCTCGCCGTTGTCGAGGACCACACCCGCGTTGATCCACTGCCAGATCTGCGAGCGGGAGATCTCCGCCGTGGCCGCGTCCTCCATCAGGTTGAAGATGGCGACGGCGCCGGTGCCGCGCAGCCAGGCCTCGATGTAGCGGATGCCGACCTGCACCGCGTTGACCAGGCCCGCGTAGGTGGGCTTGGCGTCGAGGGAGTCGACGGCGATCAGGTCGGCGGCCTTGACGTCGACGTCCTCACGCAGGCGGTCCTTCTGGTGGGGCCGGTCGCCGAGCACCCGGTCGAAGGACTCCATGGCGATCGGGACCAGGTCGGGGTGGGCGACCCAGGAGCCGTCGAAACCGTCGCCGGCCTCGCGGTCCTTGTCGGCGCGGACCTTCTCGAAGGCGACCCGGTTGACCTCCGCGTCCCGGCGGGACGGGATGAACGCCGCCATACCGCCGATCGCGTGCGCCCCGCGCTTGTGGCAGGTGCGCACCAGCAGTTCGGTGTACGCCCGCATGAACGGGGCCGTCATCGTCACCGCGTTGCGGTCCGGCAGGACGAACTTCGCACCGCCGTCCCGGAAGTTCTTGACGATGGAGAACAGGTAGTCCCAGCGGCCGGCGTTCAGCCCGGAGGCGTGGTCGCGCAGCTCGTAGAGGATCTCCTCCATCTCGTACGCCGCCGTGATCGTCTCGATCAGGACGGTGGCGCGGACGGTTCCCCGGGGGATGCCGAGGTGGTCCTGCGCGAAGACGAACACGTCGTTCCAGAGGCGGGCCTCCAGGTGCGACTCCGTCTTGGGGAGGTAGAAGTACGGGCCCTTGCCGAGGTCGAGCAGCCGCCGGGCGTTGTGGAAGAAGTACAGGCCGAAGTCCGCCAGCGCGCCGGGGACCTGTTCCCCGTCGAGCCGGAGGTGGCGCTCGTTCAGGTGCCAGCCGCGCGGGCGCATGACGACCGTGGCGAGTTCACCGGCCGGGCGCAGGGCGTAGGACTTGCCGGTGCGCTCGTCGGTGAAGTCGATGCCGCCGGTGTAGGCGTCGATCAGGTTGAGCTGGCCGAGGACCACGTTCTCCCAGGTGGGGGCCGAGGCGTCCTCGAAGTCCGCGAGCCAGACCCGGGCGCCCGAGTTGAGGGCGTTGATGGTCATCTTGCGGTCGGTGGGACCGGTGATCTCGACCCGGCGGTCTTCCAGCGCGGCCGGGGCGGGCGCCACACGCCAGGAGGGATCCTCGCGGATCGACGCGGTCTCCGGGAGGAAGTCGAGCGTGCAGGTGCGGGCGATCTCGGCGCGGCGTTCCGCGCGGCGGGCGAGGAGTTCGTCCCGCCGGGGCGTGAACCGGCGGTGCAACTCGGCCACGAAGGCGAGCGCCGCGTCGGTGAGGACCTCCTCCTGCCGGGGCAGGGGCTCGGCGTCGACGATGGCCAGCGGAGACGGCGCTGGTGCGGACATGAGCTGTCACTTCCTTCAGCGAGCTGATTCAGCGAACCACGTGCATCGCCGCCGTGCCGTGGCACCGGGTGCCAGGGGGCACGAAGGGGGCGGCGGACGCCCGCGGGACGGTCGGGCGCTTCTGATCAGTGGATACTAGTTTCCTCATGGTGGAAGTTCAATGGTTTGTTGATGTCGAGATTCTCCGGGTCGAGGCAAGGTGGCGCCGGGTGCCACCCCGCTCACTCAAGGTGGCGCAGGTCGGCCTCCGTGTCGATGTCGTACGCCCGCGCCACGTCCCCGCACTCGACGAGTGCGATCTGCGTCCGGTGGGCCCTGAGGTAGGCGCGTGCTCCCTGGTCGCCGGTCGCCAGCGCGGCGACGCCTGCCCAGTGGGCGGCGCCGAGGAGGACCGGGTGGCCGCGCACACCGTCGTAGGCGGCGGACGCCAGCGTCGATTCGTCCCGGTGGGCGGCCAGCACCCGGGCCACCGCCACGGGCCCGATGCCGGGCTGGTCGACGAGCGAAACCAGTGCCGCCCGCGCGGGCGTCCCTTCGAGCGAGCCCAGCCCGGCACGCAGCGAGCCGCCCATGCCCTCCGCCCAGCGGGGGTTGTCCACGAGCACACAACCGGACAGGTCCGCCCGCGCGCGCACGGCGTCGGCGCCCGCCCCCAGCACCACATGGACCCGCGAACACCCGGCCGCGCGCAACACGGCCACCGCGTGCTCGACCAGCGGCCGGCCCCGGTGTTCGAGCAGCGCCTTGGGCCGCCCCCCGAGCCGGCGTCCGCCCCCCGCGGCGAGCAGGAGTCCGGCCACCGGGGGTTCGTTCTGATCCGTCATGGGTCCTGCATACCCGACCCGTCTCGCGCCGGACGGTCCCGCGGGCCGAATTCCGGTCCGCGTGGTGGCGTATCGCCACCGGGTGGCGTTTACTGGCCCGCGTCCCTCGGCGCCCGACCAGCGCCAGGGGCGGCGGAGGGGACCAGGACATCACTGCGGCACGACGGCGTGTCAGGGGGGAGTGCTGTGTTGCGGAGCGTGGGGCAGAGGTCGGTGACCGGCAGCGACGAGGACCCGAGAGTGGCGGAACTGCGCACGGCGGTGTCCCGGCTTCGCCGCGAACTCGCGGTACATCCCGGCGAGTTCCCGGACCGGGCCGTCGCCGAGGACGAACTCGCGGCGCTGGCCGCGATGGCCGCCTATGGCACGCCCGAGATCCCCCGGCTGCGCCGCTCGCTGCTGCTGATCGCGGGTGCGATCGGCTCGGTGAGCGCGCTCTCGCGCGGGCTCACCGACGTACGGCACGCGGTGGAGCTGTTCGGCGAGCCGCCGCGCCGCTGAGCCCGGCGGGGCGGCGGGACGCGGCTCAGCTGCCCGAGCTCGCCAGGGCCTCGGACAGCTCCGTCGCCACCTGCTGCAGCACCGGCACGATCCGGTCCGTCGCCGCCTCCGTCACGCGCCCCGCCGGGCCCGAGATCGAGATCGCGGCGGCGGTGGGGGAGTCGGGCACGGACACCGCCAGGCAGCGGACGCCGAGTTCCTGTTCGTTGTCGTCGACCGCGTAGCCGAGCCGGCGCACGTCGTCGAGCGCGGCGAGGAAGCCGTCCGCCGTGGTGATCGTCTTCTCCGTGGCCGCAGGCATTCCGGTGCGCGAGAGCAGGGAGCGCACCTCCTCGTCCGGGAAACCGGCCAGCAGCGCCTTGCCGACGCCGGTGGAGTGCGGCAGGACGCGGCGGCCGACCTCGGTGAACATCCGCATCGAGTGCTTGGACGGCACCTGCGCCACGTACACGATCTCGTCGCCGTCCAGGAGCGCCATGTTGGCCGTCTCGCCGGTCTCGTCCACCAGGCGGGCCAGGTAGGGGCGGGCCCAGGTGCCGAGCAGGCGGGAGGCGGACTCGCCGAGGCGGATCAGCCGGGGGCCGAGCGCGTAGCGGCGGTTGGGCTGCTGGCGGACGTACCCGCAGGCGACCAGGGTGCGCATCAGCCGGTGGATGGTGGGCAGCGGCAGCCCGCTGCTGGCCGAGAGCTCGCTCAGCCCGACCTCGCCGCCCGCGTCCGCCATCCGCTCCAGCAGGTCGAAGGCGCGCTCTAGGGACTGGACGCCGCCGGCCGAGGGCCTGGCGGAATCGGTGGTGCTGGCGCTGGACGTCGGCACGGCGCGTTCCTTTCGGGGCTGGCAGGAAGGCAGCAGCGTACCCGGCGGCCCGCCGGCTCCCTGCTTGTGCGTCACTACATTCTGCCTGTTGGAATCCTATTTCCACTTTGTGGAAACGTCCAGAGTGCACGCCCTGGGTGCAGTGTGGAGAGTGTGCCCCTTGACGGCGGGAGGGCGGGAGTGAAGACTCCTTCAACAGAACGTTGAATTCCCTGGTGCGGAAGTGAGCCCCGTTCGCCGGAGCCATCCGGAAGCGGGACGGCGGCCAAGAGAGGGGTCCGGGTGTCCGACGCTGAACTGGTGCTGCGCTCGACGCGCGTCATCACGCCCGAGGGGACGCGCGCCGCGTCGGTCGCGGTCGCCGACGGCACCATCACGGCCGTCCTGCCGTACGGCGCCGACGTGCCGCCCGGAGCGCGCCTGGAGGACTTCGGCGACGACGTCCTGCTGCCCGGTCTGGTCGACACCCATGTGCACGTCAACGACCCCGGCCGCACCGAGTGGGAGGGCTTCCGGACCGCCACGCGCGCCGCGGCGGCGGGCGGCATCACCACCCTCGTCGACATGCCGCTCAACTCCCTCCCGCCCACCACCACGGTCACCCACCTGCGGACCAAACAGGAGGTCGCCGCCGCGCAGGCGCACATCGACGTCGGCTTCTGGGGCGGCGCGCTGCCCGACAACGTCAAGGACCTGCGCCCGCTGCACGACGCCGGGGTGTTCGGCTTCAAGGCGTTCCTGTCGCCCTCGGGCGTCGACGAGTTCCCGCACCTCGACCAGGACGGGCTCGCACGCGCCATGGCGGAGATCGCCGGGTTCGACGGCCTGCTGATCGTGCACGCCGAGGACCCCCAGCGCCTCGCCGCCGCCCCGCAGCGAGGCGGCCCGGACTACGCCGACTTCCTCGCCTCCCGTCCGCGCGACGCGGAGGACACCGCCGTCGCGGGCCTCGTCGCCCTGGCCGGACGACTGGGCGCACGCGTGCACGTGCTCCATCTGTCCTCCGGCGACGCACTGCCGCTGATCGCCCGGGCCAGGGCCGAGGGCGTCCGGCTCACCGTCGAGACGTGCCCCCACTATCTGACCCTGACCGCCGAGGAGGTCCCGGACGGGGCCAGCGAGTTCAAGTGCTGCCCGCCCATCCGCGAGGCCGCCAACCAGGACGTGCTCTGGCAGGCGCTGGCCGACGGCACGATCGACTGCGTCGTCACCGACCACTCCCCGTCGACCGCGGACCTCAAGACCGACGATTTCGCCACCGCCTGGGGCGGCATCTCCGGCCTCCAGCTCAGCCTGGCCGCGGTGTGGACGGAGGCCCGCGGGCGGGGGCACGGTCTGGAGGACGTCGTCCGCTGGATGTCGGCGCGGACGGCGGAACTGGTCGGGCTCGGCGCGCACAAGGGCGCCGTCGCGGTCGGCCGCGACGCCGACTTCGCGGTGCTCGCCCCGGACGAGACCTTCACCGTTGACCCGGCGGCCCTCCAGCACCGCAACCGGGTGACGGCCTACGCGGGCCGGACGCTCACCGGCGTCGTGAAGTCCACCTGGCTGCGCGGCGAACGCATCATGGCGGACGGCGAGTTCACCGCACCGAGGGGCCGGCTGCTGACCCGGACGCCCTGATTCCCCCGACGGCCCACTCCCGAGAGGCAGACCTGATCACCGTGACGGCGACACCGAGTTTCACCGGCGACGCGAACCCCTACGCGGGCGGCGACCCGTACGCGGACTACCGCACCGCCGACTTCCCCTTCACCCGGTACGTCGACCTCGCCGACCGCCGGCTCGGCGCCGGTGTCATCGCCGCCAACGACGAGTTCTTCGCCCAGCGCGAGAACCTCCTGGTCCCCGGGCGCGCCGAGTTCGACCCCGAGCACTTCGGGCACAAGGGCAAGATCATGGACGGCTGGGAGACCCGGCGCCGGCGCGGGGTCTCGGCCGATCACCCCTGGCCCGCCCCCGAGGACCACGACTGGGCACTGGTCCGCCTCGGCGCGCCGGGCGTCATCCGCGGCATCGTGGTCGACACCGCCCACTTCCGCGGCAACCATCCGCAGTCCGTGTCCATCGAGGGCGCGTCGGTCGCGGGCTCGCCGTCCCCCGGGGAACTGCTGGCCGACAGCGTGAAATGGACGACGCTGGTCCCGCGCACGGAGGTCGGCGGCCACGCGGCGAACGGGTTCGACGTCCGAGTCGAGCAGCGCTTCACGCACCTGCGGGTCAACCAGCATCCGGACGGCGGCATCGCACGCCTGCGCGTGTACGGCGAGGTGGCACCGGACCCCGAGTGGCTGACGGCGCTGGGCACCTTCGACGTGGTCGCCCTGGAGAACGGCGGACGGGTCGAGGACGCCTCCGACCTCTTCTACTCCCCGGCGACCAACACCATCCAGCCGGGCCGCTCCCGCAAGATGGACGACGGCTGGGAGACGCGCCGCCGCCGCGACCGGGGCCACGACTGGATCCGCTACCGGCTGGTGGCCCGCTCCCGGATCCGCGCGATCGAGATCGACACCGCCTGCCTCAAGGGCAACAGCGCGGGCTGGGCGTCGGTGTCCGTGCGGGACGGCGGCGACGGCGGGGACACGGCGGATGCCGGCTGGACAGAGATCCTGCCCCGCACCCGCCTCCAGCCCGACACCGGCCACCGCTTCGTCCTCCCGGCCCCCGCCGTCGGTACGCACGCGCGCGTGGACATCTATCCGGACGGGGGCATCTCGCGTCTGCGCCTGTTCGGCTCCCTGACCGAGGACGGCGCCGCGAGCCTGGCGGCGCGCCACCAGGAACTGGGCGGCTGACACCCCGACGGGACAGGTGCCCGGCCTGCCGCTGAGCCGGGTGGCGGGGCGCACCGGGGGTGCGCCCCGCGCGGCTCACGCCGCGTGTCCGCCGTCGACGGCGAACTCGGCCCCGGTGATGTACGAGGCCCCCGCGAGATGCGCGACCGTCGACGCGACCTCGTCCGCCGTGCCGAAACGCCCCAGGGCCGTCAGCGCCGACTGATCTGCCGCGTAGGGCCCGTCCGCCGGGTTCATGTCGGTGTCGATCGGTCCGGGATGGACGATGTTCACGGTGATGCCACGTCCGCCGAGCTCCCTCGCCAGGGCCTTGGTCAGACCGATCAGCGCCGACTTGCCGGTGGCGTAGAGCGTTCCGCCGGGGCCCGGCACCCGCTGGGTCATGCAGGAGCCGACGACGACGATCCGCCCGCCGTCCGCCATGCGCGCCACCGCCGCCCGGGAGGTGAGGAGGACACCGCGCACATTCACCGCGAGGACCCGGTCGATGTCGCTGAGCGACAGGGTCTCCAGCGGGCCCAGCACACCGACGCCCGCGTTGTTCACCAGCACGTCCAGGCTCCCGAGTGCCTGTACCGCGCGCTCCACGGCGCCCGCCGCCTCGTCCGGGTCGCCCGCGTCCGCCCGCAGGGCCACCGCGCGGCGCCCCAGCGCCTCGACGGCCCGCACGACGTCGTCGGCCGCCGCCTTGTCGTTCACGAAGGTCAGTGCCACGTCGGCGCCCTCCCGCGCCAGCCGCACCGCCGTCGCCGCACCGATGCCGCGACTGCCGCCGGTCACCAGGGCCACCTTGCCGTTGAGAGTTGCTCGATACGTCATGCGGCCATTCCAGCGGCGGGCCCGCGAGAGCACCGGCGGCCGGCGGACATCGAGATCGCGCGGAGCGGTACCGGCAGGGCGTCCGCGCCGGCCAACTTCCGGGAAATGTCCGGGACTCGACGGCGAATTCCGCGACTTGACGTTGACATGTCAGCGTCTACGCGCGTCATCATAGGCCCATGAGATTCCCCCCACGCATCACCCGGATCGGCGCCGCAGCCGCGCTCCTGTCCGCACTCGTCGCCGGCGGAACCGTCACCGCCGGCACCGCGACCGCCACCCCCACAGCGGTCGGCAGCATCTGCTACGGCGACCTGCCCTCGCAGGCACACGACACGCTGGAGCTCATCGAGCAGGGCGGTCCCTTCCCGTACCCGCAGGACGGCACCACCTTCCAGAACCGCGAAGGCATCCTGCCGAGCCAACCCACCGGCTACTACAACGAGTACACGGTCAAGACGCCCGGCAGCCCCGACCGCGGAGCCCGCCGCATCGTCACCGGCGAGGAGCACCAGGAGGACTACTACACCGCCGACCACTACGCGTCGTTCCGCCTGGTCGACCACACCTGCTGATCCTCCCGGACCTCAGGACCTGCGGCTCTCCGCCGCGGCGAACAGGGCGAACGCGAGCACCACGAGCGTGACGGACGCGTAGATCCCGTAGCCGTCGAGGAAGCCGATCCGCTGCACCAGACCGATGTGCCAGTCGGTGAACTCGTGCACCAGGCCCATCGCGCCCTGCACCAGGGCGAGAAATCCGAGAAGTTCCAGCAGCTGTTTCATGACCGCGATCCTCGCCCCGCGGACCCCCCACACGCATCGGCCGCGGGGCGGGGATCGCCGTACCGAAGTCGCCGATCGTCCCGGCCCGGCGGCACCGAAAGTCGTCGGTGCCGCGACTTTGGTCGGCGTTCCCCCGCAGGGGGAGGTGGCGCGGCCCATCTCTGCATAGATTTGTCGACTGTGACAGGCAGCAGCAGAACGGCGCACGCGGCGTCGGCGTTCCAGGGACGCCGGTGGCTGTTCCCGTCCGCCCTGGTCCACGCGGTCGACCCGGACACCGGCCGGCCCGACCGACGGCCCCGGCGCACCGCCCGGGACTGGCTGGTCGACTTCTCCCTGTTCCTGCTCGCCGCCGGGATCGGCGTCGCGGGCGCCGACACCGTCGCCGGCGACCCCGGCACCCCGGAGGTCCTGGCCGCCGCCGACCAGCTCCTGGGCGCCCTGGCCTGCGCCGCGCTGTGGCTGCGCCGCCGCTGGCCGGTCGGGCTCGCCGTCGCGCTGACCGCCGTCGGCTTCGTCTCGGTCACCGCGGGCGGGGCGGGTCTCGTCGCGCTGTTCACCGTCGCCGTGCACCGGCCCTTCCGCTATGTGGCGTGGATCGGAGCGGCCGGCCTCGCCTTCGTACCGGTTCTCTACTGGCTGCGCCCGGATCCCGATCTGCCGTACGCGGCGTCCGTCGTCCTCAGCGCGCTGTTCACGGTCTGCGCCGCGGGCTGCGGCATGCTCGTGCGGTCCAAGCGGCAGCTCGTGCTGAGCCTGCGCGACCGCGCGCGACGTGCCGAGACGGAGGCCCGGTTGCGTGCCGAGCAGGCGCAGCAGCTGGCCCGGGAGGCCATCGCCCGGGAGATGCACGACGTGCTCGCCCACCGGCTGACGCTGCTCAGCGTGCACGCCGGCGCGCTGGAGTTCCGGCCCGACGCGCCCCGTGAGGAGGTCGCGCGGGCGGCCGGTGTCATCCGGGAGAGCGCACACGAGGCGCTCCAGGACCTGCGCGAGATCATCGGTGTGCTGCGGGCCGGCGAGCCCGACGAGGCGGGCCGGCCGCAGCCGACGCTCGCCGCGCTGGACGCGCTGGTCGCCGAGTCCCGCGAGGCCGGTACGAAGGTCACCCTCGCGCTGCGGGTCACCGACCCGGCCGCCGTCCCCGCCTCCGTCGGCCGCACCGCCTACCGGATCGTCCAGGAGGGTCTGACCAACGCCCGTAAGCACGCACCCGGGACCGAGGTCGCCGTGACCGTGGCCGGAGCGGCGGGCGAGGGCCTGACCGTCGGCGTGCGCAACCGTGCCCCCGAGGGCGAGGTCCCGCACGTCCCCGGCTCCGGGCAGGGACTGATCGGCCTGACCGAGCGCGCCACCCTGGCCGGGGGCCGGCTGGAACACGGGCACCGGGACGACGGCGGGTTCGAGGTACGGGCCTGGCTGCCCTGGGGGTGACGCGGACGGCGGCGCGTCGCCGTCCGCACGCGCGCCCCGCGCACGACGGACGGCGGGTGCCCGGCCCGCCACGCCGCGGTATTCCCGAGAGACCCGCGCGAGGGATCCGGTACGGTCCCATGTCCAGTCGCAGCCGGGGCAGTTGACGTGTGCGACGCGCCGGGACGACGTATGTGCGGCCATGGCGCGCCCGCACCGGAAGGGAAAACAGCACAGTGAGTCTCGGGGGACCCGATCCGTACCAGCCGCCGCGGCCACCGGACGGCCGCCCGTACCCGCCACCGCCACCGCCACCGAACGGCGGCCCCCAACCGCCGCCTCCGAATCCGTACGCGCCGCCTCCGAATCCGTACGCGCCGCCTCCGAATCCGTACGCGCCGCCTCCGAATCCGTACGCGCCGCCCCCGAACGCGGGCCCGTACGGGCCTTTGTACGTCCCGCCCCAGCCGGGCCGGCCGCCGTACGACCCCTACGCGCCGCCGCCGGGCTTCCCGCCGCGGCCGTCGCCGTACGGCCCGCCCCGCAACGGCTCCCCGTGGGGGCTGCTGAGCGGTCTGCGCGGTGCGGAGTGGCCGCCGCTGCGGGACCTGCTGCGGGCCGGACGGACCCGGGTCCACGGCTGTGTCTGGGCGCTGCTGCTGTTCCCCTGCACCTGGTTCGCGATCCTGCCGCTGCTGGTGTGCTACGTGTTCGCCCGCTCGGCCCGTACGCGCGCGCACCGGCTCTTCCCGGTGCGCGGCCACCGGTACCACGACGACCCCGAGGTGTGGCGGGTGCAGAAGGCGCGGGCCTGGACCGCGACCGTCATGTCCCTGCTGCTGCTCGTCGTGTACGGCCAGCCCGAGGACTTCAGCGAGGCCCAGGCGCAGTACATGATGCGGCTGGCCGTCACGCCACCGCTGCTGCTGCTCAGCGCCCCCGCGGTGATCGTCCTGCTGTTCCGCT
This sequence comes from Streptomyces cadmiisoli, assembly GCF_003261055.1. Taxonomy (NCBI): domain Bacteria; kingdom Bacillati; phylum Actinomycetota; class Actinomycetes; order Kitasatosporales; family Streptomycetaceae; genus Streptomyces; species Streptomyces cadmiisoli. Next base: position 2,387,159 of record NZ_CP030073.1, on the reverse strand, counting down.
GGGCGTCGGCGCCCGCACGCGCCGAGATGCGTCCGCGGCTGCGCGCGGCGGGCCGGTCGGCCCTGTGGTACATCGGCGCCGTGACGGCGATCCCGCTCTGCCTGGTGGGCATCACGCTGGCCGAGCGGCAGTCGTACCAGGCGTCTGGCGTGCCCTGGTACGGCACGCCGTGGATCACCTTGGCGGCGACCCTGCCGATGGTCTGGCTCCTGTTCTTCCTCGGCTTCGCCACCGGCCCCGCGATCCGCAGCGGATTCAACGCCGCCGACGTCCACCCCGCCCTGCCCGCCCTCCTCACCGGCACCCTGGTGTGGGAGTTCGCCGCCATCAGCGCGATCGCGGGCGGCGCGTCTCCCGGTCCGCCGGTGATCCAGGTCCTCGCCCTGCTCGGCGGCCCGGCGTCGGTCACCGCGGTGGCCTGGTGGGAGATCCACCGGCTGCGCACCCGCCACGGAGTGGTGCTGAGGCGCTGAGACCCGTGCCGCGGCGCGGTACAACCGTGATTACGTTGGGCCCATGACTGCGATCAGACTGCTCCTCGTCGACGACGACCCGCTGGTGCGTGCCGGGCTGTCCTTCATGATGGGCGGCGCGGACGACATCGACATCGTCGGCGAGGCCTCCGACGGCAGCGAGGTCGAGGCGCTCGTCGACCGCACCCGCCCGGACGTCGTCCTGATGGACATCCGGATGCCGACGATGGACGGTCTCACCGCCACCGAGCGGCTGCGCGGACGCGAGGACGCCCCGCAGGTCGTGGTCCTGACCACGTTTCACGCCGACGAGCAGGTGCTGCGGGCGCTGCGCGCGGGCGCGGCCGGTTTCGTCCTCAAGGACACCCCGCCCGCCGAGATCCTGGCGGCGGTGCGCCGGGTCGCCACCGGTGATCCGGTCCTGTCGCCGAGCATCACCCGCCGGCTGATGGAGCAGGCGGCGGGCACCGCGGCGGACCGGCGCGGCGCGCGGGCGCGGGAGCGGCTCGCCGCCCTCAACGACCGCGAGCGCGAGGTCGCCGTCGCGGTCGGCCGGGGCCTGGCCAACGCCGAGATCGCCGCGGAACTCTTCATGAGCGTCGCCACGGTCAAGACCCATGTGTCACGTGTGCTGGCCAAACTCGGCCTGAACAACCGGGTGCAGATCGCGCTGCTGGCGTACGACGCGGGACTCGTCGACAGCGGCGCCCGGGACGAGGACGACGGGAACGACGTGAACGACGTGAACGACGTGAACAACGACCGGTCCGGCTGACCGGCTCGACCGTGTTCCAGGGGTGCGCCGGTCAGAGCCACCCCGTTGAGGCCGCCGAGTGCCGCCGCCGTACCGGGACTTGACGCACCGTCCGGGCTCCGGCCGCGGCGCCGGACCGTTGTGCAGGTGAGGAAAAGGGGAGCAGCGGTGACGGAAACCGTCGATCTGGGGGAGTACGGCGCGCAGTTCCTGGCGGACCCGCACACGGTGTACGCGCGGCTGCGCGCCCGCGGTCCGGTGCACCGGGTGCGGCTGCCGCCGCCCGACTCCCACCGGGAGACCTGGCTCGTCGTCGGGTACCAGGAGGCGCGTGCCGCGCTCGCCGATCCGCGGCTGGCCAAGGACGGCGCCAGGATCGGGGTGACGTTCCTCGACGAGGAGCTGATCGGGAAGTACCTCCTCATCACCGACCCGCCCCAGCACACCCGGCTGCGTTCCCTCGTCTCCCGCGGGTTCACCGCCCGCCGGGTCGAGGCGCTGCTGCCCAGGATCCAGCAGATCACCGACGGGCTGCTCGACGCGATGCTGCCGCTCGGGCGCGCCGACCTCGTGGAATCCCTGTCCTTCCCGCTGCCGATCACCGTCATCTGCGAACTGCTGGGCGTGCCCGAGCTGGACCGGGCCGAGTTCCGCGCCCTGTCCACCGAGGTCGTCGCCCCCACCGACGGCGACCGGGAGTACGAGGCCGTCGTGCGCCTCGGCGAGTACCTGACCGAGCTCGTCGAGGACAAGCGCTGCTCCGGCCCCGGTGACGACCTGCTCAGCGATCTGATCCGCACCACCGCCGAGGACGGTGACCGGCTCTCGCCGGGGGAACTGCGCGGGATGGCGTTCCTCCTGCTCGTCGCCGGCCACGAGACGACGGTCAACCTCCTCACCAACGGTGTGCACGCGCTGCTCACCCACCCCGCCCAACTCGCCGCCCTGCGCGCCGACATGACCCTCCTGGACGGCGCCGTCGAGGAGATGCTGCGGTACGAGGGACCGGTGGAGACGGCGACGTTCCGGTACGCGGCGGAGGCCATGGACATCGCGGGGACCCGGATCGAGAAGGGCGCGACGGTGATGATCGGCCTCGCCGCCGCCGACCGGGACCCGGCCCGCTTCCCCGCTCCCGACCGCTTCGACATCCGCCGCGACCCCCGCGGCCATGTGGCCTTCGGCCACGGCATTCATTACTGCCTGGGCGCTCCGCTGGCCCGGCTCGAAGTCCGTACGGCCCTGGCCGCCCTTCTGCGGCGGGCCCCCGGCCTGGCCCTGGACGGCCCGCCCGGCGCCTGGCTGCCGGGCCTGCTGATCCGTGGGATGCGCAGCCTGCCGGTGCGCTGGTAGGAGCCCGGTGACCGGTGACCGCCCGGTCAGATCGCCGACGGCGCGCCGCCGCCGGGGATCTCCGCGAGCCGGACGGCTCTGCGCAGCCGGCGCGACAGCTCGCAGGCCTCCGCGATCCTGAGCGCCTGCAACGCCTCCCGCCCGTCGCAGGGGTTGGCCCGCTCTCCGCGGACCACCTCGACGAACGCGCACAGCTCCAGCTCGTAGGCGGGACCGAACCGCTCCAGGAACGTGGTCCAGGGCTTGCTGGCGGCGGGCGGCCCGGTCGGCTCGGTGGAGGCGATCGGCGTCCGGTCGTCGAGGCCGACGACGACCTGGTCCCGCTCTCCGGCGAGCTCCATGCGCACGTCGTAGCCGGCGCCGTTCAGCCGTGTCGCGGTGGCGGTGGCGAGGGTGCCGTCGTCCAGGGTGAGGAGCGCGGCCGCCGTGTCGACGTCGCCCGCCTCGCGGAACATCGCGGGACCGGCGTCGGACCCGGCGGCGTACACGTCCACGGCCTCCCGCCCGGTCACCCAGCGCAGGATGTCGAAGTCGTGGATCAGCGTGTCCCGGTAGATCCCGCCGGACAGCGGCAGGTACGCGGCCGGGGGCGGCGCCTGGTCGGAGGTCAGCGCCCGCACGGTGTGCAGCCGTCCGAGGCGTCCGGAGGCGACCGCCTCGCGCGCGCCGGTGTAGCCCGCGTCGAACCGGCGCTGGAAGCCCATCTGGAGCACCGTCCCGGCCGTCTCGACCTCGGCGATGGCTTCCAGCGAACCGGGCAGGTCGAGCGCGATCGGCTTCTCGCAGAACACCGGGAGCCCCGAGCGCGCGGCCCGGCCGATCAGCTCGGCGTGGGCGGATGTCGCCGTCGTGATCACTACGGCGTCCACACCCCACCGGAAGACCTCCTCCACGCCGGGCGCGGCGGTCTCCCCGAGTCGTAAGGCCAGCTCCTGGGCCCGGGCGGGATCGGTGTCCGTGAGGATCAACGAGCCCACGTCCCGATGGCGGCTGAGCGTGTTCGCGTGGATGGTGCCGATGCGGCCCGTCCCGATGACCCCGATGCGCATGGAATCAAAGTGGGCCCCACCCGACGCAGTGTCAATGGCTATGTCCGGACAATCGGACTACACGACTTCCCGTCAACCCGTCACGGAGTTACGCTCAGGCCCGTGCCGAAACCAGATGTGGACCCGACCGTGCAGCTCGAACTGAGCGTGGACCGGAGTTCCCCGGTGCCTCTGTACTTCCAGTTGTCCCAGCAACTGGAGGCGGCGATCGAGCACGGGGCGCTGACCCCCGGCAGCCTGCTGGGCAACGAGATCGAGCTGGCCGCCCGGCTCGGGCTGTCCCGGCCGACGGTCCGCCAGGCCATCCAGTCCCTGGTCGAGAAGGGCCTGCTGGTCCGCCGCCGCGGGGTGGGCACCCAGGTCGTGCACAGCCAGGTCAAGCGTCCGCTGGAGCTGAGCAGCCTCTACGACGACCTGGAGGCGGCCGGGCAGCGTCCGGCGACCAAGGTTCTCGTCAACACCGTCGTCCCGGCGTCCGCCGAGGTGGCCGCCGCGCTGGCCGTCGCCGAGGGCGGCGAGGTGTACCGGGTGGAGCGGCTGCGGCTGGCGCACGGAGAGCCGATGGCGTACCTGTGCAACTTCCTGCCGCCGGGTCTGCTGGAGCTGGACACCGCGCAACTGGAGGCCACCGGCCTGTACCGGCTGATGCGCGCGGCGGGGATCACGCTGCACAGCGCCCGGCAGTCCATCGGCGCCCGAGCCGCCACCGCCGCGGAGGCCGAGCGGCTCGCCGAGCGCGAGGGCGCCCCGCTGCTGACCATGCAGCGCACGACCTTCGACGACACCGGGCGCGCCGTCGAGTACGGCACCCACACCTACCGCCCGACCCGCTACTCCTTCGAGTTCCAGCTGCTCGTACGGCCCTGAGGGACGCGTCCGGCCCTCACGGAGGGGCCGGGAGGCGGCGGCCGGAAGGGCGCCCGTTCGTCGCAATGTCCGGACAATGCGACCGAGTGGCGCTCCCCGGCACCGGCCGCATCATCCCCGTGTTCGATACTGGGGCGTTTGGGGCCGACAGGACGGCCCCTTGCGTACGGAAAGAACACGGCAAGAAGGGCACCGCCTCGTGGCACGGTATCGGACCTGGGTAGGCATCGCGGTGGCGGGGGCGCTGTGCGCGTCCCTCGCCGGGTGCAGCAGCACCGGAGGCAAGCGCGCCGAGGACGCTCGCAAGGCCGCGGCCGCGCAGGGCAGGGCGGCGGTCGACACGCCCCGCTGGACCTTCGCGATGATCACCCACTCGGGTGATGGCGACACCTTCTGGGACATCGTCCAGAGCGGCGCCGAGCAGGCGGCCGTCAAGGACAACATCAACTTCCTGTACTCCCACGACGACGAGGCCCAGCAGCAGGCGCAGCTCGTGGACGCGGCCGTCGACAAGGGCGTGGACGGCATCATCGTCACCCTGGCCAAACCCGATGCCATGAAGGCCGCGGTCGCCCGCGCCGTCAAGGCGGGCATTCCGGTGATCACCGTGAACTCGGGCTCCGCGGAGTCGAAGGAGTTCGGCGCGCTCACCCACATCGGGCAGGACGAGACCATCGCCGGCCGCGCGGTCGGCGAGGAGCTGAACGAGCGCGGGAAGAAGCGGGCGGTCTGCGTCCTGCACGAGCAGGGCAACGTCGGGCACGAACAGCGCTGCGCCGGTCTGAAGGAGACCTTCGAGGGCACCGTGCAGAACCTGTACGTCACCGGCACCAACATGCCCGACGTGCAGTCCGCCCTGGAGGCCAAGCTCCAGTCGGACACCGCGGTCGACGCCGTCGTGACCCTCGGCGCGCCGTACGCGGACACCGCCGTCAAGGCGAAGGAGAGCGCCGGCAGCGCTGCCGAGATCGACACCTTCGACCTGAACGCCAAGGTCGCCGCGGGCCTGACGGCCGGCACGCTCGGCTTCGCCGTCGACCAGCAGCCCTACCTCCAGGGCTACCAGGCGGTCGACCTGCTGTGGCTGTACCGCTACAACGCCGATGTCCTCGGCGGCGGCGGTCCCGTGCTGACCGGCCCGCAGATCATCACCAAGGACCAGGCGCCCGCGCTCGCGGAGTACACCGAGCGGGGCACCCGATGACCGCGATCACTGACGAAAGGATTCTGCACACCTCCTCGCTGCGGAAGCTGCTCAGCCGGCCGGAACTGGGCTCGGTCGTCGGCGCGCTCGCCGTCTTCCTCTTCTTCGCGGTCGCCGCCGACAGCTTCCTCAAGGCGCCGAGCCTGAGCACCGTCCTGTACGCGGCCTCCACGATCGGAATCATGGCCGTCCCGGTCGCGCTGCTGATGATCGGCGGCGAGTTCGATCTGTCCGCGGGCGTCCTGGTGACGTCGTCCGCGCTGATCTCGTCCATGTTCAGCTACCAGATGACGGCGAACGTCTGGGTCGGCGTGGGCGTCTCCCTGCTGGTCACCCTCGCCATCGGCGCCTTCAACGGCTTCATGCTCACCCGCACCCGGCTGCCCAGCTTCATCATCACGCTCGGCACCTTCCTGATGCTGACCGGCGTGAACCTCGGCTTCACCAAGCTGATCTCCGGCACCGTCTCCACCAAGACGATCGCCGACATGGAGGGCTTCCCCAGCGCCCACGACGTCTTCGCCTCGACCCTGACCCTCGGCGGCGTCGACTTCAAGGTCACCATCCTGTGGTGGTTCGGCCTGATCGCCCTGGCCAGCTGGATCCTGCTGCGCACCCGCGCCGGCAACTGGATCTTCGCGGTCGGCGGCAACCAGGACGCGGCCCGCGCGGTCGGCGTCCCCGTCGCCCGGACCAAGATCGGCCTCTACATGGGCGTCGCCCTGGGCGCCTGGATCTCCGGCCAGCACCTGCTGTTCTCCTACGACGTCGTCCAGTCCGGCGAGGGCGTGGGCAACGAGCTGATCTACATCATCGCCGCCGTCATCGGCGGCTGCCTGATCACCGGCGGCTACGGCAGCGCCCTCGGCTCGGCGGTCGGCGCACTCATCTTCGGCATGACCAGCAAGGGCATCGTCTTCGCCGAGTGGAACCCCGACTGGTTCAAGTTCTTCCTCGGAGCGATGCTGCTCCTCGCGACCCTGCTCAACGCCTGGGTCCGCAAGCGCGCGGAGGCCACCAAGTGACCGAAACCCCTGAGCGCACAGCGCTCGTCGAGCTGTCCGGCGTGGGCAAGCACTACGGCAGCGTCCGCGCCCTGGAGGACGTCTCGCTGACGGTCGAAGCCGGTGAGATCACCTGCGTCCTCGGGGACAACGGCGCGGGCAAGTCGACCCTCATCAAGATCATCGCCGGTCTGCACCAGCACGACGGCGGCACCCTGCGCATCGAGGGCGAGGAGACCCGCCTGACCTCACCGCGCGAGGCCCTGGACCGCGGCATCGCCACCGTCTACCAGGACCTGGCCGTGGTCCCGCTGATGCCGGTCTGGCGCAACTTCTTCCTCGGCTCCGAGCCGCGCACGGGCGTCGGCCCGTTCAAGCGCCTGGACGTCGGCCGGATGCGCCGCACCACGCACGCCGCGCTGCTGCGCATGGGCATCGACCTGCGCGACGTGGACCAGCCCATCGGCACCCTCTCCGGTGGCGAGCGCCAGTGCGTGGCGATCGCCCGGGCCGTCCACTTCGGCGCCAAGGTCCTCGTCCTGGACGAACCGACGGCGGCACTGGGCGTGAAGCAGTCCGGCGTGGTCCTGAAGTACGTGGCGGCGGCCCGGGACCAGGGACTGGGTGTTGTCTTGATCACCCACAACCCGCACCACGCCTATCTGGTGGGGCAGCGCTTCGTCCTGCTCAAGCGCGGGACGATGGTGGGCAACCACAAGCGGGACGAGATCACCCTGGACGAGCTGACCAGGCAGATGGCGGGCGGCAGCGAACTCGACGACCTCCGTCACGAGCTGGGGAACGACACCGTCTGACGCGGGCGGGGACGGCGCGCCCGGGCACCGCTCGGCGCCGCCGGCCACCCGCCGGCGGCACCCCGTAGGTCCTCTGTACCGCACCCACAGTCACGGTGAGGCAGAATCGGGCCTGATGAGCACCTACCGCGACCTCCCCCTCTCCAGGGCGCTGAGCTCCGCCCGGGCGGGCGGCGCCCCCATCGGCTCCCGCCGGGCCCCCGTGCTGCGCACCGTCGGCACCCGGGAGCGCCGTTCCCATCTGACGGCCCCGCGCGTCCCGACCGTCGGCATCGACATCGGCGGCACCAAGGTGATGGCGGGCGTCGTCGACGCCGACGGCAACATCCTGGAGAAGCTCCGCACGGAGACCCCGGACAAGTCCAAGAGCCCGAAGGTCGTCGAGGACACCATCGTCGAACTGGTCCTGGACCTGTCCGACCGGCACGACGTGCACGCGGTCGGGATCGGCGCGGCCGGCTGGGTCGACGCCGACCGCAACCGCGTCCTGTTCGCCCCGCACCTGTCCTGGCGCAACGAGCCGCTGCGGGACCGCCTGGCCGGCCGGCTGTCGGTGCCGGTCCTGGTGGACAACGACGCCAACACCGCCGCCTGGGCCGAGTGGCGCTTCGGCGCCGGCCGCGACGAGGACCACCTGGTCATGATCACGCTCGGTACCGGCATCGGCGGCGCGATCCTGGAGGACGGCCAGGTCAAGCGCGGCAAGTTCGGAGTCGCCGGCGAGTTCGGGCACATGCAGGTGGTACCCGGCGGCCACCGCTGCCCCTGCGGCAACCGCGGCTGCTGGGAGCAGTACAGCTCCGGCAACGCGCTCGTGCGGGAGGCCAGGGAGCTGGCCGCCGCCGACTCACCGGTGGCCTACGGGATCATCGAGCACGTCAAGGGCAACATCGCGGAGATCTCCGGCCCGATGATCACCGAGCTGGCCCGCGACGGCGACGCCATGTGCATCGAGCTGCTCCAGGACATCGGGCAGTGGCTCGGTGTCGGCATCGCCAACCTGGCGGCCGCCCTGGACCCCTCCTGCTTCGTGATCGGCGGTGGCGTCAGCGCCGCCGACGACCTGCTGATCGGGCCCGCCCGGGACGCCTTCCGACGCCATCTGACCGGCCGCGGCTACCGCCCCGAGGCCCGTATCACCCGCGCCCAGCTCGGCCCGGAGGCCGGCATGGTCGGCGCCGCCGACCTCGCGCGGCTGGTCGCCCGCCGCTTCCGCCGTGCCAAGCGCCGCAGGGTGGAGCGCTACGAGCGCTACGAGCGGTACGCGGAGGCCCGTCGCAGCCGGGAGTCGCTGTGACCGGTTCCCTGCCGCAGCAGGGCGGACCTGCGGACGACGAGCACGTCAGGGCCGAGGACCACGGCCACATGGTCCGCCGCCGGGCGTTCACCCTGCTCATCATCGTGCTGCTCATCGGCGTCCCGGCCGGCTATCTGGTGATCTCCGCCAACCAGAGCCGCAACAGCGGCAAGGAGAAGGAGGAGAAGTACTCGGCGCGGGGCCTGACCGAGGGCTGGCCGTCCAAGGTGCAGCGCCGCCTCTACCAGGTGCCGATACCGCATCCGTCCAACCAGGTCGCCTGGTACGAGACGAACAACTGGAAGACCAGCCGTCTCTACGTGCAGTTCCAGACCACCCACGCGGGCCTCGACGCCTTCCTGAAGGAGGTGGGCGTCAGCCGTGCGCAGCTGAAGAAGGGCGCGATCACCATAAGCTCCCGCGACCGGCAGGCCACGGGCTGGAGGTTCTCGGGCCCCGGCGCCCGGCCCGGCGCCTACTGGGGGCTGGTCCACAAGCAGAAGAACCCGAGGCCCACGCAGGCGGTGGTCGTGAACACGGGCAACCCGACGTACCCCATGGTGTACGTCGTCTCCCGCACGGTCCCGTGACCGCGTGACCGCGTGACCGCCTGACCGCCTGCCTCCCCCTGCGCGCGCCTGCCTGCCGGCCGCCGGAGCCGATTGTCAGACCCCGCCCGTAGAGTCGAAGACGTCTGATCCGACGAGCGGGCGGGAGGTGACCATGCGTACAGGTGAACGGGCCGGGGCGGCCGGGCGGACCGGCGTTGCCGCCGTTCCCGCCCGTCTGGCCGCGGTGTTCCTGCCCGCGCCCGTGCCCCGCGCCGGCCGCGTCGCCTTCTGGGATCCGCAGGACGGTCCGGACGGCACCGGCCTCGGCGACCCGGACGGTACCGGGCACACCGACCTGACGGTCGTCCGCCCCCACGGCACGGGGGTGCGCCGCCGGCAGACGCCCGCGCTCACCCTGCCGGTCGGCGAGGCCCTGCCGCTGCTGGTCCGCGCACGACACGACCCCGCGGCGCACCCCGCCACGGCCTGCTGGGGTGCCGCCGCCCTGCACGCCCTGCGCCTGGCCGCACGCGGCCGCCTGCTGCCGGGCCTGACACCCACCGGCCACGACGCCTGGCGGACCGGCCCACTCGACCCGGACGACATCGCCCACCTGCGCGCGATCGCCGCGGCACTGCCGTTCGAGGGCCATGCCGTGCCGCTGCCCGGCCCCGGCCCGCTCCGGCTGCCCGAGCCGGAAGCCCTGATGCGCTCCTTCCTGGACGCGGTCGCCGACACCCTGCCCCGCACCCCCGCCGCCGCCCACGCCTGCGGCCGGCCCTTCGCCGCACGTGAGCCCCAGCGCCTGCCCGCCGCACAGGAGTGGGCCGCCGAGGTCGCCGCAGGCATGGACGCGGGCGTGCGGATCTCGCTCCGCCTGGACCTGTCGGCGTACGACGTCTTCGACGGGAGCGACGGCGAGGACCGGACGCGCCGGGCGGGCGCCGCGATCGTGCAGGTGCACAGCCTCGCCGACCCCACGCTCGTCATCGACGCGGCCGCGCTGTGGGCCGGCGAGGGCGACGCCGACTTCGGACCCCGCGCGCGGGTGGACGCCGCCCTCGCCGTCCGCCGCGCCGCCCGCGTCTGGCCCCCGCTGGACCGGCTTGCCGAGCAGGACGTACCGGATGTGCTCGCTCTGTCCGAGCCCGAGGTCGGTGACCTGCTGGGCGCCGCAGCCGGTCGGCTGGCCGCGGCCGGGGTCGCCGTCCACTGGCCCCGGGACCTGGCCCGCGACCTGACCGCGGCCGCCGTGGTGCGGCCCGCGCCGGGCTCGGCGACCGACGGCACCGGCTTCTTCGAGAGCGAGGAACTCCTCCAGTTCCGTTGGCAGCTGGCGCTCGGCGGGGAGCCGCTGACCGAGGCCGAGATGGACGCCCTCGCCGAGGCCCACCGCCCCGTCGTCCGGCTGAGGGACCAGTGGGTCCTCGTCGACCCGGCCCTCGTCCGCAAGGCCCGCAAACGCGAACTCGGCCTGCTCGACCCGGTCGACGCGCTGTCCGTCGCCCTCACCGGCACCGCGCAGGTCGACGGCGAACAGGTCGAGGCGGTACCGGTCGGCGCACTCGCGGCACTGCGGGAGCGCCTGACGGCCGGCATCCGTCCGGCCGAACCGCCGCCCGGACTGCGCGCCACCCTGCGCGAGTACCAACTGCGGGGCCTGGCCTGGCTCGACCTCATGACCTCCCTCGGCCTCGGCGGCTGCCTCGCCGACGACATGGGGCTCGGCAAGACGGTCACCGTCATCGCCCTGCACCTCCGACGGGCCCGCACGGAGCCGACCCTGGTGGTCTGTCCGGCCTCGCTGCTCGGCAACTGGCAGCGGGAGATCGAGCGGTTCGCCCCCGGCACCCCCGTCCGCCGCCACCACGGCTCCGAGCGCACCCTCGACGGCCTCGACGGCGGCTTCGTCCTCACCACCTACGGCACCATGCGTGCGGCCGCCCCCGCGCTGGCCCAGCAGTCCTGGGGCATGGTCGTCGCGGACGAGGCCCAGCACGTCAAGAACCCGTACTCGGCCACCGCGAAGGCCCTGCGCACCATCCCGACGCCCGCCCGGGTGGCGCTGACCGGCACCCCCGTGGAGAACAACCTCTCCGAGCTGTGGGCGCTGCTCGACTGGACGACGCCCGGACTGCTCGGCCCCCTCAAATCCTTCCGCGCCCGGCACGCCCGCGCGGTGGAGAACGGCGAGGACGACGAAGCCGCGGCCCGCCTCGCCCGGCTCGTCCGCCCCTTCCTGCTGCGCCGCAAGAAGTCCGACCCCGGCATCGTCCCCGAGCTGCCCCCCAAGACGGAGACCGACCACCCGGTCCCGCTCACCCGCGAACAGGCCGCCCTGTACGAGGCGGTGGTGCGGGAGTCCTTGCTGTCCATCGAGAGCGCGGGCGGCATCGCTCGCCGCGGCCTGGTGCTCAAGCTGCTGACCTCGCTGAAGCAGATCTGCAACCACCCGGCGCTGTTCCTGAAGGAGGAGCACCCGCCCGGCGGCGACCGGCTGGTGGCCCGCTCGGGCAAACTCGCCCTGCTGGATGAACTGCTGGACACCATCCTCACCGAGGACGGCTCGGCGCTGGTCTTCACCCAGTACGTCGGCATGGCCCGCCTGATCACCTCCCACCTCGCCGCCCGGGCCGTTCCGGTGGACCTCCTGCACGGCGGCACCCCGGTGCCGGAGCGCGAACGCATGGTGGACCGCTTCCAGAACGGCACCACGCCGGTGCTGGTGCTGTCCCTGAAAGCGGCGGGCACCGGCCTGAACCTCACCCGCGCGGGCCACGTCGTCCACTTCGACCGCTGGTGGAACCCGGCCGTGGAGGAACAGGCCACCGACCGCGCCTACCGCATCGGGCAGACCCAGCCGGTCCAGGTCCACCGCCTCATCACCGAGGGCACGGTGGAGGACCGCATCGCCGAGATGCTGGAGGCCAAGCGGGCCCTGGCCGACGCGATCCTCGGAACCGGCGAGTCCGCCCTCACCGAACTGACGGACCGCGAGCTGTCCGACCTGGTGTCCCTGCGGAGGGCGTCGTGACGTCCGCGCGGAAAGACTCCCCCGACTCCGGAAGCGCCCCGTCCACCGGACGCCCCGACGAAGCGCGCCCGGCCGACGCGGCTCGCCGGGCGTTGCGGGACGCGCAAAAGGCACGGGAGGCACGGGACGCGGGGGACGCGGGGGATGCCAGGGATTCGGGGGAGGCGCGGGACCGGCAGGACCGTGGCCCCGAGGGGGTTCGTGATCAGGGGCGCGACCGCGACGCGTCCCCGGCGGCTCGCGCCGCGGAGCGACCCGCCCCGGCCGAGGGCTCGGCAGGGGCGGCCGCCAGGCCCTCGGAGGCGGCCCGCGACGCACTACGACGTGCGCGATCCGCGAGGCGCGGTGAAGGCGGTGCCGGAGGTGCGGGGGAGGGCACGGCGGGAGGCTCGGGAGGGGGTGCCGAAGCGGGCTCGGTGGGTGGTACGGCGGGTGACGTGGGCGGAGATGGCGCCGATGAGGGTGCGGTTGGCGCTTCCGCCGGGGGACCGGAGCTGCCGGTTCGGACCGAACCCAGCGGCTTCTCGGGCGACGCGTCCGAGGTTGAGGTTTCTGCCTCCTCGGCGGGCGCGTCTTCGGCCTCCGCCTCCTCCGGCGGTGCGTCTGACGCCTCTGGCTCCTTGCCCGGCCCACCGGCGGACTCCGGCTTCTCGGGTGGTGAGTCAGACGCTGCTGCCTCCTCGCCGGGCGCACCCTCGGCCTCCGGCTTCTCCGGCGACGCGTCTGAGGCTGCTGCCTCTGCGAAGGGCGCGTCCACGGCTTCTGCGGGCCCGGGCGGTGCGTCCCCGGACGGGGCTGAGGCGCGTCCCGCCGACGTCGCTCGTGACGCGCTGCGCGCGGCCCTGCGTGAGCGTTCGGCTCGCGCCGAGGAAGGGGCCGGTGCATCGCGTGCCGGGGAGGAGCAGGAGCGCGCGGGCCGAGCACGTCGGGCCCGGGATGCCGTAGGGACACCAGGAGTCGAGCCTCTGCGGCGGCCGGCCCGTCCGGCTTTCGCAGCGTCCGGCTTCCGCGCCGGCGTGCGGAGGGACCGACGGCCGCGTGAGGTCGGCGAGTTGCTCGCGGACGCCTTCCGGCTGCCCGTCACGGCGGATGTGCCCGGGGAGGCACCGCCCGCGCCCGCCGTCTCGTCCTGGTCCGCCGTGGCCGACGGGACAGCGCGCGAGGGGACCGAGCAGGTCGGTGGAGCGCCCGTCATCGGTCCGTTCGGCGAGGCGCCCGGCACTCCGTCGGGAGAATTCCCCGATGACGACGCCCCCCGCTCGTCGAGGGCGGAAGGACCGGCTTCGTTCGGACCCGCCGACCGGGAGCACGCCGACCCAGCCGACACCGACGCAGGCACCGGCACGGAAACGGGCGCCGATGCAGGCATCGGCATCAGCGCCGACAAAGGCACCGGCACCGGCGCCGCAGTTCCCCGTGTCCCCCGCAGCATGGCTTCTCCGCGTCGCGACGGTGAACTGCGTCGTACGTTCCCCGCCTTTCCGCCCCGCTCCTCGGACGACGCGCCGTTCGCCGCGACCTGGTGGGGCAACGCCTGGATCTCCGCCCTGGAGAAGGGCGCACTGGACGTCGAACGGCTGGCGCGCGGGCGCGGATACGCCGACCTCGGTCATGTGGACGCCATCACGGTCACGCCCGGCCTCGTCCTCGCCTACGTGCGCGGCAGCCGTCCCCGCCCGTACCGCGTACAGGTACGGCTGCGCACCCTCGACGACGCCGACTGGGAGCGGTTCCTGGACGCCGCCGCCGACCGGCCCGCCCACATCGCCGCGCTCCTGGACAAGGACGTGCCCGAGTCGCTGGCCGAGGGCGAGGTGCCGCTGCTGCCGGGCCCGGGTGACCTCGACCCCCGTTGCAGCTGCCCGGACCGCGGCCACCCCTGCAAGCACGCGGCCGCCCTCTGCTACCAGACCGCACGCCTGCTCGACGCGGACCCCTTCGTCCTGTTCCTGCTGCGCGGCCGGGGCGAGCGCTCGTTGCTGGACGCCCTCGCCCGCCGCAGTGCCGCCCGCGCGGCCCGTGCCGCCCAGGAACGGGCCCCGGCCCCGCTCCCCGGCGTCCGGGCCACCGACGTCCTGGCCCGCCGTGAACTTCCGCCGCTGCCCGCCCCGTTGCCCGCCCCACCGCACCCCGAGCAGCCCCCGGCGTACCCGGCGGTGCCGGGCGGCCCGGACCCGTTCGCCCTGGACCAGTTGGCCACCGACGCCGCCGCCCGCGCCCAAGCCGTGCTGGTCACCGGCCACGACCCGGTGGCGGAGCTGACGCTGTGGCAGGACGCGGTGCGGCTGGCCGCGGCCCGGCCGGGTTCGGGCCTGACCGCCGGCAGCCGCTCGCTGTACTCCTCCTTGGCCTCCGCCGCCGGCCGCACCCCGGGGGAACTGGCGAGGGCGGTCGCGGCGTGGCGGCAGGGCGGACTGGACGGCCTCACCGTCCTGGAGGAGCCCTGGGACCCGCCGGCCGGCCGCTTCGACCGGGCCCGCCCGCTCCTGCTCGCCGCCGACCTCCCGGCGTTCCGCCCGTGGCGCAACCGCCTCACCCATCCGCACGGCCACGTCCAGCTCCGGCTGGGCCGCGACGGCCTCTGGTACGCCTACGAATCCGAACCCGGACGCGACGACTGGTGGCCGCGTGGCACCCCGGACCCGGATCCGGTCGGCGCCCTCACGGGCCTCGGCGCCACCGACGACCTGTGACCGCCCCGTGGCCCACATCCGCCAGTACCGGACGGCCCCGCACCACACCACCACCTGAACGGACCCCGATTCGACGCCCGCCCACCCCTCCACACCGCTCAACGCCCCACCCACCGAACCCCACCCACCGAACCCCACCCACCGATCCCCACCCACCGATCCCCACCCCGACCTCCGACCCCGATGCCCCACAGAAAGCCCCCAGCCGTGATCGCCTCACCCCCCACGCCGACCACTTCGCCGCCACCCCCGACCGCTCCGCACCCCACCCCGATCGCATCTCCCCCCACCCCGACCGAATTTCGTCGACCCGACCGTGAAGGCGGTGTGAGGGTCGCCCGGAGGTCTTCGGGAGCCGGGTGTGGAGCGCAGGGGGCCCGGGGCCGGGCGTCGGGCTGTGGCGGTTAGCGTGGTGCGGGTGAGTGAGATGACGCCCCCCGCCCTCCAGTACCGCTTCGACGGCCCGGAAGACGCCCCGGTCCTCATCCTCGGCCCGTCCCTCGGGACGACATGGCACATGTGGGACCGGCAGATACCGGAGCTGATCAAGCAGTGGCGGGTCTTCCGGTTCGACCTGCCCGGCCACGGCGGGGCCCCCGCCTACCCGGCGGGCTCCGTCGCCGATCTCACCGCACGGCTGCTGGCCACCCTCGACGGTCTCGGCGTGCAGCGGTTCGGTTACGCGGGCTGCGCCCTCGGGGCCGCGATCGGCGTCGAACTGGCACTGCGCCACCCCGGGCGCATCGCCTCCCTCGCCGTGATCGCCGCCTCGCCCCGTTTCGGCACGGCCGACGAGTTCCGGCAGCGCGGCGTGATCGTCCGGTCGAACGGGCTCGACCCGATCGCGCGCGCCGCGCCCGACCGCTGGTTCACCGCCGGGTTCGCCGCCGCCCAGCCGGCGATCACGGAGTGGGCGGTGCAGATGGTGCGCACGACCGACCCCGGGTGCTACATAGCCGCCTGCGAGGCGCTGGCCACGTTCGACGTACGGCCGGAACTGGGCCGCGTCGGAGTGCCCACACTCGTCCTGGTCGGCTCGGACGACCAGGTCACCGGCCCCGCCGAGGCCCGCACCCTGGTCGCCGGCGTTCCGGACGCCCGTCTCGCCGTCGTGCCCGGCGCCTCGCACCTGGTCCCCGTCGAACAGCCCGCCGCGGTCACGGACCTGCTGGTCACGCACTTCTCCACCGCGTGGCAGCCCGCTTTCGACGCGACCGGCCAGATGGCCATCGCGGCCGCCCCCGTCAAGCCGGTGCTGACCGCCGTGCCCCCGCAGGCCGCGCCCATCGCCGAGATCGCCCCGGCCGTCGTGGAACCGCACGGCGGGGGACGTCCCGACCCGTACGACGCCGGGATCAAGGTGCGTCGCGAGGTGCTCGGCGACGCCCACGTCGACCGGGCGTTCGCGCAGGCCGACGAGTTCTCCGGGGACTTCCAGGAGTTCATCACCCGCTACGCGTGGGGTGAGATCTGGGACCGGCCGGGCCTGGACCGCCGTACCCGCAGCTGTGTCACCCTCACCGCCCTGGTCGCCGGCGGTCACCTGGACGAACTCGCCTTCCACACGCGTGCCGCCCTGCGCAACGGGCTCACCCCGGCCGAGATCAAGGAGGTGCTCATGCAGGCGGCGGTCTACTGCGGCGTACCGGCGGCCAACAGCGCGTTCAAGGTGGCCCAGCAGATCATCCGGGAGGAGACCACGCCGCACGAGTGAGCCCGCGAGTCCCCGGCCGGGCCCCGTCCCCGGCCGGGCCCCGTGCGGGGGACGGGGGCAGGATGGACTCATGAAGCTCACGAAGATGTCGCACGCCTGCGTCCGTCTGGAGAAGGACGGGCGGACGCTCGTCCTCGACCCCGGGGGGTTCAGCGAGGCGGACGCCGCGGCGGGGGCGGACGCGATCCTCATCACGCACGAGCACGCCGACCACTTCGACGAGGCACGGCTGCGGACCGCCATGGAGGCCGGTCCGGGCACCGAGATCTGGACGCTCAAGTCCGTCGCGGACCGGATCGCGGCGGTGTTCCCGGGCCGTGTGCACACCGTCGGCCACGGCGACACGTTCACCGCCGCGGGTTTCGACGTCCAGGTGCACGGCGAGCTGCACGCCGTGATCCACCCGGACATCCCGCGCATCACGAACGTCGGCTTCCTCGTCGACGGCGGCCGGGTCTTCCATCCCGGTGACGCCCTCACGGTCCCCGACCAGCCGGTGGAGACGCTGATGCTGCCGGTCATGGCCCCGTGGAACAAGATCTCCGAGGTGATCGACTACGTCCGCGAGGTCCGGCCCCAGCGCACGTACGACGTCCACGACGCCCTTCTGACCGACCTGGCCCGCCCGATCTACGACAACCAGGTGGGCCGCCTCGGCGGCGCGGAGCACCTCCGGCTCGCGCCCGGCGCCTCGGCGGAGGTCTGAGGCGGCGGGCCGAACGGGCGGGACGCCGCCGCTTCGGGGGGTGCGGGCCGGGCTGCTCCGGCCGCCGCACCCGATTGTCGGACCCACCCGGTACGTTGTGAGACATGCGCATCGCGACCTGGAACGTCAACTCGATCACCGCCCGCCTGCCGAGGCTGCTGGCCTGGCTGGAGAGCAGCGGCACCGACGTGCTCTGCCTCCAGGAGGCCAAGGTCGCCGAGGAGCAGTTCCCGTTCGACCAGCTGCGCGACCTGGGGTACGAGGCGGCGGTGCACGCCACCGGCCGGTGGAACGGTGTGGCGGTGCTCTCCCGGGTGGGCATCGAGGACGTCGTCAAGGGCCTGCCGGGCGACCCGGGCTACGACGGTTCGGTCGAGCCCCGCGCCGTCTCCGCGACCTGCGGCCCGGTCCGCGTCTGGTCGGTGTACGTGCCCAACGGACGTGAGGTGGGCCACCCGCACTACGCGTACAAGCTCCAGTGGTTCGAGGCGCTGAAGGCGGCCGTCGCCGGTGACGCGGGCGGCAGCCGCCCCTTCGCGGTGATGGGCGACTACAACGTGGCGCCGACGGACGACGACGTCTACGACGTGGCCGCCTTCGAGGGCCTGACGCATGTCACTCCCGCCGAGCGCGCCGCGCTGGCGTCGCTGCGCGGAGCGGGCCTGTCCGATGTGGTCCCGCGCCCCCTGAAGTACGACCAGCCGTTCACGTACTGGGACTACCGTCAGCTCGGTTTCCCCAAGAACCGCGGCATGCGGATCGACCTGGTCTACGGCAACGAGCCGTTCGCGAAGGCGGTCAAGGACGCGTACGTGGACCGCGAGGAGCGCAAGGGCAAGGGCGCCTCGGACCACGCGCCGGTCGTCGTCGACCTGGACGTCTAGGCGTCACAGCAGTCCCAGGTCCACCGACTCGGCGAGGGCCGTCAGCCCCGCGTCCCCGGGGTGCAGGTGGTCGCCGCTGTCGTAGGCCGGAGCCAGCCGCGTCGGCTGCGACGGGTCCCGTGCGACCGCGTCGAAGTCCAGCACCCCGTCGAACACGCCGGTCTCCCGGATCCAGGCGTTCACGGCGGCCCGCTCGGCCTCCACGGCGGGCGTGCAGCCGGGCACCCCGCCGCACGGCAGGACGGTGGCCGCCAGTACCCGCAGGCCCCGGGCGTGCGCGCGGTCCGCGATCTCGCGCAGACCGGCGGTCACCCGCGCCGCGTCGGAGCCCGACAGCAGGTCGTTCACCCCCTCCAGGACGATCGCCGTGCGCGCCGAGGTCTGGGAAAGGACGTCCCGGTCGAGCCGGTGCAGCGCGCTCACCCCGGCCGTCTCCCGGGAGACCCCGTCCCCGGGATAGCGGTCGGAGAGCACCCGGTTGCCGGCGATGCCCTGGTTGAGCACGCCGTAGTGGGGGACGGCACGCTGGGCCGGCAGGCGGGTGGCCAGCACATCGGGCCAGCGCCGGTTGGCGTCCACCGTGGACCGGTCGCCGTCGGTGATCGAGTCGCCCAGTACGACGACCGACCCCGGCCCGCCGCCGACGTCCACCCCGGTCAGCAGCGGCCAGTTCGTCAGGACCGTGGGGTAGGCGGTCGCCGAGCCGTCCGCCGTGTGGTCGCCCGGTCCGCTCAGATACGACCGCTGCTGCGCGAGCCGGTGCGTGGGCGCCGCCGTGACCGTCCCCGGCAGATGGAAGCTGACCAGCAGATCGGCGCCGGCGGGCACCTCGAAGGCGAGCGGGTCGCTGTACGCCTGCGCCCCGGCCGGGATCTCGATGCCGGTCCCACCCCGGAAGGTCAGCGGCACCGGTGCGCCGCGGGCTGCCGCGCCCGTCGACCGTACGGCCACCGTGGCGCTGCCGATCCGTACCGGGGCCGCCGCGAAGGTGTTGTCGAAGCGCAGCCGCACCTGCGGCCCGCCCGCCGAGGTGTGCACCACCAGCCGCAGCGTGCGGTCGGTCCACGGTCCCACCGTCTGATACCCGGACGTCGCCGCCGCCCAGCTGCCCGTCCAGCCGTCGGCGGCCCCCCGCACGGACAGGGCGAAGACATGCAGCCCCGCCGCCCGGGGCAGCCGCACCGAGGCGACCGGACGGCCCGGCGCCACCGGCACCGTCACGACGTACAGTCGCGCCTTCTCGTCGCGGCGGCCCTCGACCGTGTTGACGTGGGGCAGGGCCACCGCCTTCGTGGCGAGCGGGCCGCGGCGCCAGTCCGGCGCGGTGAGGACGTAGGGGGAGCGGCCGCCGTCGGCGTACGTGACCGTGCCGGACCCGGTGACCTCGTCCCCGGAGGTGCCCGCGACCAGGAAGGCCAGCGCGTCGCCGGTGCCGTTCAGCCAAACGCTCTGGCCGTCGGCCAGGACGTTGTCCGGCTCGCCGGGCAGCCGGTCGGGCCAGGTCAGCCGGGCGCCCTGCACCGTCAGCGCACGGCCCGGCGTCCAGCCCGCGGCGGCCAGGTCCCGAGCCGACAGCGAGGCTCCGGAGCCGTCGAAGTCGGCCCCGGAGGGAGCGGAGTCGTCGCTGACCGCCGCGTTGTCGAAGAGGAGCGGCAGCGGCAGCGGCACGGAGGTCTCTTCGATGGTCCCCCGCGCCGAGGCCGTGGGCAGCGCGGACGCGCAGAGGACGAGGACGGCCGCCAGCCCCCGGACACCTCGGCGTACCAACCGGCTCTCCCGCTCCCTGTGATCCATGACGAGATCAACGACGGACGTGAAGCTAGGGACCGGGCGGCGGGCCGGTCAACGAACCATGCGCGAACTTGGCGTGAAACCGCCCGGACGACCGATCACCGGTGCCCGCGCGCCTGTGGTGCGCACGCGGGTGCGAATGACAGGCTGGAGGTATGAACATCCCTTTCCTGGGCCGCCGCCGTCCAAGGCCCGGGGTCCCCGACGCCACGGGCATCGACGAACTCCTGGCCGAGTGCGAGCTGCTCCGGTCCCAGGCGGGCCGGGCGGGCATCCAACTCGACGACACGGCCGCCTCGTTGGAAGGGCTCGACCAGCTGCTGCCGCGGTGGCGGGACGACGAGGAGACCCTGCCCTGGCTGGGCAACGACGCGGGCCTGTATTTGGGCACCGTGATCGTGCGCACCGTGCCGGGCGCGCAGTGGCGGATCTGGCCCGACGGCCAGCCGGTGGTGCGGCTGGAGTCGGGCCGCGAGTTCGATGTCGTGGCGGCCGGCCACGAGTGGGCCGCCAACGGCGTGCCCGAGCTGTCCCAGCTGTACGCCGAGGTCGCGGAGGCCTGACGCGCGGCGCCGGTCCGTGAAGCCCTGGCCCGACGTTCGAGGGGGTACGGTCAATGATCGAAAAGTGCGTGTCGTGCGTTAACTCTCTTTCGGGTCTGGATAGTTTGCGGCCACCGTGACACGGCTGGAAGTGAGTAGGGCTGAGCATGGCCGTAGATCCGCTGATCGAACTGCGTGACGTCAACAAGTACTACGGTGAACCGCGTGTCCCGCGGGACACGGGCCGCACCGTCGGCAGGGGAGAGGTGGTCGTGGCCGTCGGCCCGTCGGGGTCGGGGAAGTCCACGCCGCGCAGGGTGATCAACCGACCGGCGCCCGTCCGGTCCGGCACGGTCCCGCTCGGCGGCCGGCCGCTGACCGAGGAGGGCGGGACGCTCGCACGGCTGCGCGCCCACTGAGCGGGGCCATCGGCCGGCGCCGCCTCAGCGCGGACCGCCGCGCGGCCGACCCGGCGGCGCGTCCGCCACCGTCCCGCCCAACTCCCGTCCGGTACCGGCCCGTTCGCTCCGGGCGGGAGCCGGGTCGGGCGGGCGGCCGGGTCCGGGCCCCGCCGGGTCGGGGCAGCCCGCCGGACCTGGACTAAGATGTGCTGTTCATCCCTGTGGTGACCGGGGTCGCGAGGATCGCGGCCGCCGCGGGGAGACCGTTGCCCGGGTGGGGTCCGCGTGGCCCGACCGCAGGGGCGGCGGTACCCCGAGCCAGGCCCGCCCGGCGCCGGCCGCCGATCACTGCTCGCGCAGCGGAACCGACACGTACGACGGGTCGTTCGCCGGTGAGGAGAAGGTCAGCCGCGCGCCGGACGGGTTGTGCTCGATGTAGAGCGGGTCGACCGTGTCGACGACCAGGGCGAGACGGTGCCCTGCGGGGACGTCGTAGGCCGTGGAGAAGAGCTCCAGGTCGACGCCGAACGGCTTTCCGGGTGTGCGCCCGTGGAAGGTGTACGGCGCGTTGCTGACCAGCTTGCCGAGGCCGAGCGGGCCCACGTCGTACAGGTACGCGACGAGGGTTCCGCTCTCCTCGGTCGCCGTGACCGTGGTGTGCAGCCGCGCTGCACCGCGGACGCGCTGGGGGTTGCCGTACTTCTCCGACTGCCACACGGCGGCCCAGCGGCGCGGGAGCAGGGGGATCGACGCCACCGCTGGTGTGCGGGCGATCTGGTCGAGGACGCTCGACAGGAGGACGATCCCGCCGTCCGCGCCGGAGTTGACGTTCGTGCGGATCGTGGTCGTGCCGCTCAGGTCGAACTTCCGGTCGGCCGCGGCGACCGACTTCCAGTCCGGACAGCCCTCGTAGCGGCCCCCGGAGCGGGGCATGAGGCGGACCGGTGCCTCCCGGTCGACGCCGTTGTCCACGCCCTTGAGGTGATGGTCGAACCAGCGTCCGGTGTCCGTCCACACGTCGTTGGGCAGCCCGAACATTCCCGTCAGCTCGGCGGTGCCGTGGTCGCCGGGGCGCAGCGCGAGCCGCTTGGGGACGGTCAGCTTTTCGTAGAAGTCCGTGTACTGGTCGGGCGGGAAGACGGTGTCGCCCCACGCGTTGGCGAGCATCACCGCCGTGCCGTTGGCGTTGATCCGGTCGACATAGGTCGCGGGTGAACGTTTCTTCCCCCAAGCGATCATCTCCTCCTCCCGCTCCAGGCGGGAGGCGAAGAAGTCCGCGAGGATCTGCTGGAGTTCCGGACCGGGACGGCCGGTGAGGGTGCCGGTGCCGTTCAGCAGGGCGACCGCCTGGGAGTGCTGGGTGCGGCCGGAGTAGATCGACTCGATCAGGTCGGCCCAGCCGCTGAGCGCGGCGACCGCCCCGACCCGTTCGTCGTGGGCGGCGGCGAGCAGGCTGATGCCGGCTCCGTAGGAGACGCCCGCCATGCCGATGTGCCGGGCGTCGGCCGGGGTGTTGGCGAGGGCCCAGTCGATGACGCGGGACGCGTCGGCGACGTCGCGCGGGCCGCCGACCTCGATTTGGCCGCCGGACTGCCAGAAGCCGCGCACGTTGTAGCTGACCACGACGTATCCGGCGTCGGCCAGTCGCCGGGCCTGGGCCAGGTACTGGATCTGGGGCAGGCCCCAGCTGGTGGGCAGCACCAGCAGCGGGAAGCGGTCACCGGCGCCGGCGCCCCGCGGCGTGACGACGTTCGCCTTGAGGACCGTACCGCCGTCGCCGGTGATGTCGACGAAGTCGACGCTGCCGGTGGCCGCCCGGGCGGCGGGGGCCGGTCCGAGTGCGCCGCCGGTGACCAGGGCCGCCGAGAGGGAGCCCACGGCGGCCGTGCGCAGTAGCGTGCGAGGCAGTCCCACGGGTCACTCCTCACTTGTGCCGGTGCAAAGTGACCCGACGGTAGCCTCGCCGTTCCAAGCCGGGTAACCCGTCGGTAAGTTACGTGAAAGTAACAATCATTGAAACGCGCAGAAGCTAGGAGGCGCTCTGCGCGGCGTCGGGCGCCGCCGCCGGTATCGGGGCCAGGGCGGCACGTGTCACGTCCGCGACCACTTCGACGACGTCCGGGCCGTAGGCCTGCGAGTTGACCACCTTCAGCAGCAGGGCGAAGGTGCTGTTGCCGTGCTTCCTGGCCAGCCGTTCGTGGTTGCGGGCCAGGTAGCGGGTCGCCGCCTGGTTGGTGATCGCGCGCTGGCCGCAGAACAGGAACACCGGCCGCGCGCCGTCCTTGCGGCCCGCGGTCAGCCGCGCGAGCAGTACGTACTCGCTTCTGCCCGCCTCCAGCCGGTAGCGCTCGCTGCCGATCTGGAACGCGCCGCGGTCCGGCCCCGGTTCCGCGTCGACGTTGATCCGCACCCCGGGCATCAGACTGTGCAGATGCGCGGCCATCCGGCGGTTGGAGGCCGGTCCGCCGACACAGAACTCGGTGCGCTCGCCGAAGCCCTGCTGGGTCGCGTCGTGCGGTACGACCTGGGCGTTCGCGTTGCAGTCCTTGATCAGTGCGGAGAGTTCCAGCAGGGCGAAGACGTCGTGGCGCGTCACGGTCAGCTCCGGGCCGCCCGCGTCGCGGTTCACCACCAGCAGCGACTCGGAGTTGTCGGGCAGCCCGAAGAACGCCTGCTTCCGGCGCAGCCTGCGCTTCCAGAAGTAGGTGCGGGCGAGCCAGCCGATCATCGCGCTGAGGCCGGCCGCTGTCACGCCGAGGACGATGTTGCGCAGGTCGTCATTCATGGGCGCGCATGGTAGCGGGCGCGGGGAAACCGTGTTCGAAGGGTTTGCGCCGGGCCGGGTGAGGGGTTTGCGCCGGGCCGGACGCGGTACTCATGACGGGGGCATGGCAATGGAATAGGCTGCGCGGACGGTCCCTGACTGGAGGTGCGGATGCGTCGCCCTGTCGTGCGGAATCTGACGGTCCTCGCGGTGTCGGCCGCGGTGGTCTCGGTGGGCGCGGCCGCGCCACCGGCCCCGGCGACCGCACCCGCGGAGAAGGTCCCGGTGGCCGTCGGTCACGGCGGCGCGGTCGCGAGTGTCGACGCGGACGCCTCCGCGGCCGGTATCGAGGTGCTGAAGAAGGGCGGCAACGCCGTCGACGCGGCCGTCGCCACCGCCGCCGCCCTGGGCGTCACCGAGCCCTACTCGGCCGGCATCGGCGGAGGCGGCTACTTCGTCTACTACGACGCCAGGTCCCGGACGGTGCACACCGTCGACGGCCGCGAGACCGCCCCGCTGAGCGCCGACTCGGAGCTGTTCCAGGAGAACGGCAAGCCGCTCGCCTTCGCCGACGCCGTCAGCAGCGGACTGGCCGTCGGCACGCCGGGCACCCCCGCCACCTGGCGGACGGCGCTCGACAAGTGGGGCAGCAAGCGGCTCGCCACCCTGCTCGACCCGGCCGAGCGCCTCGCCCGGGACGGCTTCACCGTCGACTCCACCTTCCGCGCGCAGACCGCCGCCAACGAGACCCGGTTCCGCTACTTCCCGGACACCGCCGAGCTGTTCCTGCCCGGCGGCGAACTGCCCGTCGTCGGCTCCACCTTCAAGAACCCCGATCTCGCCCGCACCTACCGGCAACTGGGCCGCGAGGGCGTCGGCGCGATCTACCGCGGTGACATCGGCGACGACATCGTCGACACCGTCAACAAGCCCCCGGTGGACCCGGACTCGGGCTGGAACGCCCGCCCGGGAGAGCTGTCGGACAAGGACCTCGCGGTGTACCGCGCCAAGCTCCAGGCACCCACCAGGACCACCTACCGCGGCCTCGGCGTCTACTCCATCGCGCCCTCCTCCTCCGGCGGTACGACGGTCGGCGAGGCCCTGAACATCCTCGAAGGCCGCGACCTGTCCAAGGCGAGCGACGTCCAGTACCTGCACCGCTACATCGAGGCGAGCCGGATCGCGTTCGCCGACCGGGGGCGCTGGGTCGGCGACCCCGCCTTCGAGGACGTACCGACGAAGGAACTGCTCTCGCAGCGGTACGCCGACTCCCGCGCCTGCCTGATCAAGGACGACGCCGTCCTCACCAGCCCGCTCGCGCCCGGCGACCCGCGCCACCCGGCGCGCTGCGCCACCGGCGGGAAGGCCGCGCCGACGACCTACGAGGGCGAGAGCACCACGCATCTGACGGTGGCCGACAAGTGGGGCAACGTCGTCGCCTACACCCTCACCATCGAGCAGACCGGCGGCAGCGGCATCACCGTCCCCGACCGCGGCTTCATCCTCAACAACGAGCTGACCGACTTCTCCTTCGCCGCCGCCAACCCGGCCGTGCACGATCCGAACCTGCCCGGCCCCGGCAAGCGGCCGAGGTCGTCCATGGCGCCGACGATCGTGCTGGACCAGCGGGCCAGGCCGGTCGTCGCGCTCGGCACTCCCGGTGGCGCGACCATCATCACCACGGTGCTCCAGACGCTGACCGGGTTCCTCGACCGGGGGCTGCCGCTCGTCGACGCGATCGCCGCGCCGCGCGCCAGTCAGCGCAACGCCGCCCAGACCGAACTCGAACCCGGCCTGTACGACAGCCCGCTGAGGAAGCAGCTGGAGGCCCTCGGGCACTCCTTCCGGCTCAACCCGGAGATCGGCGCCGCCACGGCCGTGCAGCGGCTGCCGGACGGGAAGTGGCTGGCGGCCGCGGAGAAGGTACGGCGCGGCGGCGGTTCGGCGATGGTGGTGCGGCCGGCGCGATGAGCGCCGGGACCGGCGACGGGGCACACCCGTCCCCGGGGCCCGGCTCCGGGGCACGCCTGCCCGGCCCGGGGTGCGAGGCAGGCCGGCCCGGGGCGGGACGCGGGGCGGACGGGAATCGTCCGGCAGCGCGGGCGGACAGGCTCTAGGCCGCCGTGCGCTCCGTGCGGAAGGCGAGTCGTTCGTCCGTCACGTCCACGATCACCCGGTCGTCCTCGGTCACCGTGCCGTCCAGGAGCAGCCGGGAGAGCCGGTTGTCGACCTCGCGCTGGATCGTGCGGCGCAGCGGGCGGGCGCCGTACTCGGGCTGGTAGCCCTCGCGGGCCAGCCAGTCGACGGCCGGGTCGGTGAAGTCGATGGTGATGCCCTGCGCGTGCATCAGCCGCCGCGTGCCTTCCAGCAGCAGGTTGGTGATCCGGTGCAACTGCTCCGGGGTGAGCTGGCGGAAGACGACGATCTCGTCGATGCGGTTCAGGAACTCCGGACGGAAGTGCTCGCGCAGCGGACGCAGGATCTGCTCGCGGCGTGCCTCCTCGTCGGCCTCCGCGCCGCCCGATCCGAAGCCGATGCCGGCACCGCGCCGGGTGATCGCCTCGGAGCCGAGGTTGCTGGTCATCACGATGACCGTGTTGGTGAAGTCCACCGTGCGGCCCTGCGAGTCGGTGAGACGGCCGTCGTCGAGGACCTGGAGGAGGATGTTGAAGACGTCCGGGTGCGCCTTCTCCACCTCGTCCAGCAGAAGCAGTGAGTACGGGTACCGGCGTACGACCTCGGTGAGCTGGCCGGCCTCCTCGTGCCCGACGTAGCCGGGCGGGGCGCCGACCAGCCGGCTGACGGTGTGCCGCTCCTGGTACTCGCTCATGTCCAGACGGACCATCCGGTCCTCGCTGCCGAACAGCGCCTCGGCGAGCGCACGGGCCAGTTCGGTCTTGCCGACACCGGTCGGACCGAGGAACAGGAAGCTGCCGATCGGCCGGGCGGGGCTGGACAGTCCCGCGCGGGAGCGCAGCACGGCGTCGGCGACGACGCGGACCGCTTCCTCCTGGCCGACCACCCGCTGGTGCAGATGGTCCTCCAGGCCGAGCAGCCGGTCCTTCTCCTCCTCGGTCAGACGGCTCACCGGGATGCCGGTCACCCGGGACACGACCTCGGCGATCGCCTCCGCGGTGACCTCCAGGTGCTGCCCCTCGTCGGCCTCCCCGTCGCCGGTGGCCAGGGCGATGCGCTGCTTCAGGTCCGTGATCCGGTCGCGCAGTCGCACGGCCTGCTCGTAACTCTCGTCCGCGACCGCCTGGTCCTTGTCCCGGGTCAGCTGCTCGGCCTCCCGCTCCATGGCCCGTACGTCCGTGCCCTTGGTGCGGGCCCGCAGCCGCACCCGCGCCCCGGCCTGGTCGATCAGGTCGATCGCCTTGTCGGGCAGACGGCGGTCGGTCAGGTAGCGGTCGGACAGGTCGACGGCGGCCATCAGCGCCTCGTCGGTGTAGCGGACCTGGTGGTGGGCCTCGTAGCGGTCGCGCAGCCCGCGCAGGATCTCCATGGCGTCGGCGGTGGTCGGCTCGGGGACCAGGATCGGCTGGAAGCGGCGGGCGAGGGCGGCGTCCTTCTCGATCCTGCGGTACTCCTCCAGCGTGGTGGCGCCGACGATGTGCAGCTCACCGCGGGCCAGCGCCGGCTTGAGGATGTTGCCGGCGTCCATGGAGCCGCTCTCGCCGCCCCCGCCCGCGCCCACCACGGTGTGCAACTCGTCGATGAAGATGATCAGCTGGTCGGAGTGGGCGCGGATCTCGCCCACGATGTTGTTCATCCGTTCCTCGAAGTCGCCCCGGTAGCGGGTGCCCGCGACCACGCCGGTCAGGTCCAGGGCGACCACACGGCGCCCGGTCAGCACGTCGGGCACGTCGCCGTCGGCGATCCGCTGGGCCAGGCCCTCCACGATCGCCGTCTTGCCGACACCCGCGTCGCCGATGAGCACCGGGTTGTTCTTGCCGCGCCGGGAGAGCACCTCGATGGTCTGCTCGATCTCCTCGTCCCGGCCGATCACCGGGTCGATCCCGCCCTGGCGCGCCAGGTCGGTCAGGTCCCGGCCGTACTTGTCGAGGGTCGGCGTCGAGGAGGCCCGGGGGCGTTCGGTACGGGTCTGGGCGGACTCCGCCGCCTCCGGCGGCAGTCCGTCGGGCGCGAAACGGGCCGCGTTGAGGATGTGCCCGGCGGCGGAGTCCGGGTTGGCGGCCAGGGCGGTGAGCACGTGCTCGGGGTTGATGTAGCCGGTGCCGCTCGCCCGGGCCAGGTCGTGCGCGTCCAGCAGGGCGCGTTTGACGGCCGGGGTGAGGGCCAGCGAGGTGGGCGGGGGCGCCTCGCCCTGCGGGTGCTGCACCGGGCCGGAGCGCTCGTCGATCTCCGACGCCAGGGAGTCGGGATCGGCGCCGGAGCGGCTGAGCAGGCTGCGGGTCGGTTCGGTGGTGAGCGCGGCCCGCAGCAGATGCTGGGTGTCCAGGTCGCGGCTGCCGTGCTCGGCGGCGTACTGGGCGGCGCTGCGCACCAGATCCCGGGCCGGCTGGCTGAGCAGCCGCCCGATGTCGACCCGCCGCGGACCGGGACGCGGACCGCTGAAGAAGCGGGCCAGGAATTCGCCGAAGGGATCCGAGTCGTCGTAGCCCTCTGGGCCGCTGAAGCCGCTGGTCATGGCCTTCCGTTCCAGGTGTCCCGGAGGGGTGCCCCCGCGGGCGGAACCCGGCACGCGGGGAAACGCCCGGGACGCCCTGTGTACTCGACGTGCCGGTACGGACGCGGGTGCCCGGACGTGTCCCGGTCACATCTGGGCGGGCTCGTAGAACACCTTCGCACGATCGATGCCGTCGGGCACCTTCGGCGCCGGTCGACCGCTGCTCGCTCGCCGCCCCGCGCCGCCGCGTCGGGCGCCCGCCGCCCCCCGCGCCGCGGCCCCGACGCACCTCGCACGCGTGCCGCCGTACCCCGCACCGGGCCCGATCCAAGACCCCGCACCGAGCCCGATCGAATCCCGCGCCGCCCCGGCCGTTCCCGCCCCCGCGCGCCCGAGCCCCGGCCGTTCGTGCGCGCCGCACCCCCCGCCGTTCCTCGCGGCGCGTGACGTTCAGCGGGTCGTCAGGATGCGCGGGCCCGTCTCCGTGACGGCCACCGTGTGCTCGGCGTGGGCCGCGCGCGAGCCGTCGTCGGTGCACAGGGTCCAGCCGTCCGGTGCCGCGTGGTAGCCGTCGCGACCACCGGCGATGACCATGGGCTCGATGGCGAGGACCATGCCGTGCCGCAACGGCATACCGCGGCCGGGGCGGCCCTCGTTCGGGACCCCCGGGTCCTCGTGCATCCGGCGGCCGATGCCGTGGCCGCCGAAGCCCTCCGGGATGCCGTACCCGGCCGCGCGGCACACCGAGCCGACGGCGTGGGCGATGTCCCCGATGCGGTTGCCGACGACCGCCGCCTCGATACCGGCGGCGAGGGCCCGCTCGGCGGTCTCGACCAGCCGCAGATCGGCCGCGCGGGGCCGGCCCACGACGAAGCTGATGGCCGAGTCGCCCGCCCAGCCGTTGAGTTGGGCCCCGCAGTCGATCGAGACCAGGTCGCCGTCGCGCAGCCGGTACCGGGTGGGGATGCCGTGCACGATCGCGTCGTTCACCGAGGCGCAGATGACGGCGGGGAAGGGCGTGGGCGCGAAGGAGGGCCGGTACCCGAGGAACGGGGAGGTCGCGCCCGCGTCGCGCAGCACCGCGCGGGCCACCTCGTCCAGTTCCAGCAGGGAGACGCCCACGTCCGCGGCCTCGCGGACGGCGGTCAGCGCGCGCCCGACGATCCGGCCGGTCTCCGCCATGGCGTCGATCGATGTGTCTGTCTTCAGCTCCACCATGCCAATTACTATACCGGTATTAGAATGGTGGCATGGTACGCACTCCTCTCACCCCGGAAGAGCGGGAACGCGGCGAGCGGCTGGGCCGGCTGCTGCGCGACGCCCGCGGTGGCCGCAGCATGGCGGAGGTGGCCGCGCGTGCGGGCGTCTCCGCGGAGACCCTGCGCAAGATCGAGACCGGCCGCGCCCCGACGCCCGCGTTCTTCACGGTCGCCGCGCTGGCCCGCGCTCTCGGCCTGTCGATGGACGAACTGGCCGGAGCCTGCGCACCGGTCGGCGTCTGACGCCATCGCCGCGGAACGGGCTAACCGGGCGCGGCGCGCCGCCGCCTGAAAACTCCCCGTAGCCGGTCTGTAACACGGCGGGTGTTGGCTACCGGCCGTAGTGCTCCGGTCTTGCGGGGGTAGCGCGATGGCAGTGGATCAACACCCTTCCCGGGTACGGGAGTTCGCGAACTATCTGGACGGCCTGTTGGCCCGCCTGGATCAACGCGGCGGGTGGTGCGCGGTGTTCTGGCAGCGCGACGCCGAGGGCATGCGCGCCTGCCTCGACGGGCGGGAGGTGCCGCCGTGGGACGTGGTGGAGGCGCTTCTGGACGATCTCGCCGTGGCGTACGGCCCCGAGGTCGCCGTCCCGGAGAAGGAGCGGGTCCGCCCCCTGCACGCCGAGGCGCTGCTCGCGTACGACACCGGGGTCGGCGGACGCGACGCCCTCGGCGACCGGCTCGACGTCATGCTCCGCGAGCAGCGCTACGCCGCCGAACGGCTGGCCGACCTGGACCGCCGGCTCGCCTGCGTCGCCACCCGGCAGGACGCCGACGCCATCCGCGTCGACCTCGCCTGGGCCCGTGACGACCACGTCCGGGCCTCGGCCCGGTGTGCCGAACTGCGCTCCCGCATGGCGGAGTTGGACCGGCGCGCGGCGCACGGCCGGATGCGCGCGGCCAGGGCGCGCGGCGCGGGGGAGGGGCCGGTGCTGTACACCAGGAGCGGCGGACACGGGGCCGAGAGTCCCGTCGCCCCCGCCTCGCGGCCCGGACCGGACCACCTGGCCCCGTCGCCCCGTCCGGCCCGGCATCCCCAGGCGTCCGGGGCGCCGCCCTCGACGCCGGACGCGCCCGCCGCCGCACGCGAATCCGCCACCCCCCACGACCCGCCGCCCGCCCCTCGTCCCGCCAAGGAGCGCAAACGCCGGCGCGGCGGCGCCCGCTTCGCCGGCCTGGCCGACGACGACGGGGCCGCACCCGTGGTCGTACCGCCGGAGACGGGTCCGGCACCGCCCGCACCGCCCGAGCCGGTCGCCACGACCGATGGCGCCCCGCGCGGAGCCCGCTTCGCGGGTGCCGCCGCCGAGCCGGCCGAGGAACCGCCGGACGCGCGGGCCGATCCGCCGGACGCGCAGGCGCGCAGGGAGATCGCCGGGATCGTCGGGACACTGCTCCGGTTGCGCGGCGAGGGGCGCACCGGGGAGGCGCACATGCTGCTCGTCGAGGCCGCTCACTGGCCCGCCGCCCGCTTCCCGCTGCTCGCCGCCGAGATGGAGCGCGCCGGGCTCGGCGCCGACTGGGCGACCCTGCTGTGGGAGGCCGCCTCACTGCCCGCCGGCCGGCTGGTCGGCGCGGCCGACGCGCTGGTCGCGGCGGGCCGGACCGCGGACGGGGAGCAGATGCTCCGGCAGGGCGTCGCCCGGCCGCCCGGCGAGATCGGCGGGTCCGTGCTCGCCCTGACCGCGGAGGGCCGCCGGCGCGAGGCGCGCGCACTGCTCGACACCTACGTGCGGGCGCGCAGCCCGGAGGAGGCCGCCCGCAGCGCCGAACCCGACCCGCAGACCCTGGTGCCGCTGCTGCTGGAGGCCGCGCGGCGCGTCTCCGACGAGCGGCACTGGGATCTGGTGCACGCCCTCCGGGTGGCCGGACTCACCTCCTGAGCGCCGCCGTCGATCACCCACAGGAGTGTGAAACGCCGCCGACTGCGCGGGTTGGCGACGATGGTCTTGGCAAGGACTTCCCCGAGGCATACGTTCGTGCCTCTACGGCCCGCGTCTACGGGCGTAGAGGCGCTGACGTCCCGTCGAAGGAGCAGCTCATGGCGAACGTCGTCCGTGCCGCTCTGGTCCAGGCCACCTGGACCGGCGACACCGAGTCCATGGTGGCGAAACACGAGGAGCACGCCCGTGCGGCGGCCCGGCAGGGCGCCCGGGTCATCGGGTTCCAGGAAGTCTTCAACAGTCCCTACTTCTGCCAGGTGCAGGAGCCGGAGCACTACCGGTGGGCCGAGCCGGTGCCCGACGGGCCCACCGTGCGGCGCATGCGGGACCTCGCACGCGAGACCGGCATGGTCGTCGTCGTACCGGTCTTCGAGGTCGAGCAGTCCGGCTTCTACTACAACACCGCCGCCGTCATCGACGCGGACGGCTCCTACCTCGGCAAGTACCGCAAGCATCACATCCCGCAGGTCAAGGGCTTCTGGGAGAAGTACTACTTCAAGCCCGGCAACCTGGGCTGGCCCGTCTTCGACACGGCCGTCGGCAGGATCGGCGTGTACATCTGCTACGACCGGCACTTCCCGGAGGGCTGGCGGCAACTCGGACTCAACGGCGCCCAGTTGGTGTACAACCCGTCCGCCACGCACCGCGGTCTGTCGTCCCACCTGTGGCGTCTGGAACAGCCCGCGGCGGCCGTGGCCAACGAGTACTTCGTCGCCGCGATCAACCGGGTCGGCGTCGAGGAGTACGGGGACAACGACTTCTACGGGACGAGCTACTTCGTCGATCCGCGCGGACAGTTCGTCGGCGAGCCGGCCGGTGACAAGGCCGAGGAACTCGTCGTCCGCGACCTCGACTTCGACCTCATCGAGCAGGTGCGGCAGCAGTGGGCCTTCTACCGCGACCGCCGCCCCGACGCCTACGAAGGGCTGGTGCAGCCGTGACCAAGGACCTGCTGGGCCGACACCGGGCCGTGCTGCCCGACTGGCTCGCCCTCTACTACGACGAGCCGCTGGAGATCACCCACGGCGAGGGCCGCCACGTCTGGGACGCCGAGGGCAACAGGTACCTCGACTTCTTCGGCGGCATCCTGACGACGATGACCGCCCACGCCCTGCCCGAGGTCACCAAGGCGGTCACCGAGCAGGCCGGGCGGATCATCCACTCCTCCACGCTGTACCTCAACCGTCCGATGGTGGAACTCGCCGAGCGGGTGGCCCAGTTGTCCGGCATCCCGGACGCCCGGGTCTTCTTCACCACCTCGGGCACGGAGGCCAACGACACCGCGCTGCTGCTCGCCACGACCCACCGGCGCAGCAACACGATCCTGGCGATGCGCAACAGCTACCACGGCCGCTCCTTCAGCGCCGTGGGCATCACCGGCAACCGCGGCTGGTCGCCGACCTCGCTGTCCCCGCTCCAGACGCTGTACGTCCACGGAGGGGTGCGCACGCGGGGCCCGTACGCCGCGCTCAGCGACCCCGAGTTCATCGACGCCTGCGTGGCGGACCTGACCGACCTGATCGGCCACACCCGCCCGCCGGCCGCGCTGATCGCCGAACCGGTCCAGGGCGTGGGCGGCTTCACCTCGCCGCCGGACGGTCTGTACGCGGCCTTTCGCGAGGTCCTCGACGCACACGGCATCCTGTGGATCGCCGACGAGGTGCAGACCGGCTGGGGCCGCACCGGCGACCACTTCTGGGGCTGGCAGGCGCACGCGAGCGCGGGCCCGCCGGACATCGTCACGTTCGCCAAGGGCATCGGCAACGGGATGTCCATCGGCGGGGTCGTCGCCCGCGCCGAGATCATGAACTGCCTGGACGCCAACAGCATCTCGACCTTCGGCGGCACCCAGATCACCATGGCGGCGGGCCTGGCCAACCTCACGTACCTGCTGGAGCACGACCTCCAGGGCAACGCCCGCCGGGTCGGCGGACTGCTCATCGAGCGGCTGCGCGCCGTCGCCGCGCAGGTGCCCGCCGTCCGGGAGGTGCGGGGGCGCGGACTGATGATCGGCGTCGAGATCGCGCGGCCCGGCACCGACGAGGCGGATCCGGCGGCGGCCACCGCCGTGCTGGAGGCGGCCCGCGCGGGCGGTCTGCTCATCGGAAAGGGAGGCGGCCACGACTCCAGCGCCCTGCGGATCGCCCCGCCGCTGTCCCTGACCGTCGCGGAGGCCGAGGAGGGCGCCGCGATCCTCGAACGCGCTCTGAGGAGCATCGGCTAGTGCCGTGGCAGGCAACGTTTGCCCGTCGAGGAGCGGCGTGCGGTGCGTGCTCTCGGCGTGCCGGCCGGAAGTCCTCGTACTGGACGTGCTCGGGCTTTCGGCCGGTGCGGTGAGTGGGGGCACCTTCCACGCCTTGCAGGCAGTGGGGGAGCGTGCCGGGCGTCGCGACGGGGCGAACGTTGCCTGCCGCGGCACTAGCAGCACACCGAGCAAGGGAACACCGTCATGACCACCGCCTCGGAGCCCTTGAAGCACGTCCCCGCCCCCGGATCCCCCGCACGCCGGGACCCGGCCGGCCCGGCGGTCCGCCCGGAGCCGCCGGAACCGGGCCTGTCGGTCCGTCAGGTGCTCGGTCTGGAACGGGTGCTGGCCGGGGAGCCCGAGGTGGTGGCCGGCGCCGGGCAGCTCGACCGGCCGGTGCGCTGGGTGCACGTCGCCGAGGCCGCCGACGTGGGCGTGATGCTCAGCGGCGGGGAGATGGTGCTCACCACCGGGGTCCTGCTGGCTGGCGACGCGACCAAGCAGGCCGAGTACATCCACTCCCTGCACCGCGCCGAGGCCGCCGCCGTCGTCCTCGGACTGGGCCGCGCCTTCCCCGCCCCGCCCGACGTCATGCGACGGGCGGCCGAGCGGTGCGGGCTGCCGCTGGTCGTCCTGCACCGGCCCTTCCCCTTCGCGGAGCTGACCGAGGAGGTCCAGTCCCGGCTGGTGCGGCGGAAGTTCGCCGCCGTCAGCCTCTCGGAGGCCGTACGGACCGCGCTGACCGCGCTCATCACCGCGGGCGCCCCGCTGCAACGCCTGCTCGACGAGGTCGCCCAGCACAGCGCCTGCCCGGTCGTCGTCACCAACCTCGCCCACCGCGTCCTGGCCACGGCGGGGGAGCGGTCCGCGGTGGACGACGTGCTGCGCGACTGGGACCGCATCGCCCGGCAGGCCGGCGGCGGCCAGGGCGACGGCTGGATCCGCGCCGAACTCGGCGGACGCGGGGAGCACTGGGGCCGGATCGTGCTCTGCGGCCACCGGGGCGACACCGCCACCGGACGGCTCCTCGCCGACCGGGCCGCCGAGGCGCTCGTCCTGCACCGCATGCTCGGCGGCACCGCGGCCGGCTCCTGGGAGGAGCAGTCCGCGCAGAGCCTGCTGACGGACCTGGTCGGCGGCATCGTGCCGGCCCGGCAGCTCCTGCCACGCGCGCGTGCCGCCGGACTGCCCGTCAACCGGCGCACGTTCGTGCCCCTCGTGGTGCGCGACGGCGACGCCGCCCGGCTCGACCGGGTGCTGCGGCTGCTCGGGATGCCGGGGCTGGTCGCCGAGCTGGCCGACGGAGCCACCGCCGTGCTGCTGAGCCTGGCCCGGGACCAGGACGCGGAGGCGCTCGCCGCCCGCTTCGCCACCCGGCTGCGCACCGGGGCGGGTGCCCGGACGACGGTCGTCGCCGCCGCCGGCGCGCGCACCGCCTGGGACGACGTGCCCGCCGGTCTGCGCGAGGCACGGCATGTGGCGGACGCCGTCGCGGACTCCCCGGCCGCACGCGACCTGCCGGCCGTCGTCCGGCTGCGGGACGTGCATCTGCGGGGGCTGGTCCGGCTGCTGCGGGACGACCCGCACGTGCAGTCCTTCGCGGAACGCGAGCTGGACGGGCTGCTGCGCGGCGGCGAGGACGATCTGCTGGCCGTCCTGCGGACCTATCTCGCCACCGGCCGCAACAAGTCCCGCACCGCCCAGCTGCACCACGTCTCCCGGCCGGCGCTCTACCGCCGCCTGGAGGCGATACAGGCCCGTCTGGGAGTCGACCTGGACGATTTCGAGCAGGCCGCCTCGGTGCACATCGCGCTCCTCGCGCACGACGCGCAACAGGGGTGAACGGTGCCGTGAAACAGCGGAGAAACATGGGACGAGCTGGGAAAACGGCGGTGAGACATGGGACCGGCACGAGGTGACACCGTGGCACGCCGGACGCCCGCAGACGTGACACGGTGCAACTCAACGCCGCCCCCGCGACTTCCTAGGCTCGCCGCACACCGAGCTACCGGAGGTCCCGATGAGCCGAGTGATCCGCGCCGCCGTCTTCCAGACCGCCTGGACCGGCGACAAGGAGTCGATGATCCGGGTGCACGAGCAGGCCGTGCGCGACGCCGCCGCGCAGGGCGCCCAAGTCCTGTGCTTCCAGGAGCTGTTCTACGGCCCGTACTTCTGCCAGGTCCAGGACCCCGCGTTCTACGCGTACGCCGAGCGGATCCCGGACGGGCCGATCGTCCGGCGCTTCCAGGCGCTCGCCCGCGAGCTGGGCATCGTGCTCGTACTGCCGATGTACGAGGAGGAACAGCCCGGAGTCCTCTACAACACCGCCGCGGTGATCGACGCGGACGGCTCCTACCTCGGCAAGTACCGCAAGACCCACATCCCGCAGGTGAAGGGCTTCTGGGAGAAGTTCTACTTCCGCCCCGGCAACAGCGGCTGGCCCGTCTTCGACACCGCCGTCGGGAAGATCGGCGTGTACATCTGCTACGACCGGCACTTCCCCGAGGGCTGGCGGGCGCTGGGCCTGGCCGGGGCCGAGATCGTCTTCAACCCGTCCGCCACCTCGCGCGGCCTGTCCGCCTACCTGTGGCAGCTGGAGCAGCCGGCGTCGGCCGTCGCCAACGAGTACTTCGTGGGCGCGATCAACCGGGTCGGGGTCGAGGAGTACGGGGACAACGACTTCTACGGGACCTCGTACTTCGTGGACCCGGCGGCGCAGTTCGTCGGCGAGCCGGCGAGCGACAAGGAGACCGAACTCGTGGTCCGGGACCTCGACATGGCGACACTGCGCGAGGTCCGCGACCGCTGGCAGTTCTACCGCGACCGGGCGCCGGGCGCGTACTCGCCGCTGACCGCGCCCTGAACCCCCGGGTGCCCCGCCGACAGCACGTACGACCGGAAGGAGAGGGAGCATGAGCCGTACCGTCATCCGTGGTGGACTCGTCATCACCGCGTCCGACGAGATCCACGCCGACGTCCTGATCGAGGACGGCCGTGTCGCCGCCCTCGCAGCCTCCGGCACCCCGGCCGCCGAGGCCTGGACGGCCGAGCGGGTGATCGACGCCACCGGGAAGTACGTCGTCCCGGGCGGTGTCGACGCCCACACCCACATGGAACTGCCCTTCGGCGGCACCTTCGCCTCGGACACCTTCGAGACCGGCACCCGGGCCGCCGCCTGGGGCGGCACGACGACCATCGTCGACTTCGCGGTGCAGAGCGTCGGACACACCCTGCGCGAGGGCCTGGACGCCTGGCACGCCAAGGCCGAGGGCAACTGCGCGATCGACTACGGCTTCCACATGATCGTCTCCGATGTGAACGACGAGACGCTCAAGGAGATGGACCTGCTGGTGGAGGAGGGCGTCACCTCCTTCAAGCAGTTCATGGCGTACCCGGGCGTCTTCTACTCCGACGACGGCCAGATCCTGCGCGCCATGCAGCGCTCCGCCGAGAACGGCGGCCTGATCATGATGCACGCCGAGAACGGCATCGCCATCGACGTGCTGGTGGAGCAGGCACTGGCCCGCGGGGAGACGGACCCCCGCTACCACGGGGAAGTGCGCAAATCGCTGCTGGAGGCCGAGGCCACCCACCGCGCGATCAGGCTGGCGCAGGTCGCCGGGGCGCCGCTGTACGTCGTGCACGTCTCGGCCATGGAGGCGGTCGCCGAGCTGGCCAGGGCGCGTGACGAGGGGCTCGACGTCTTCGGCGAGACCTGCCCGCAGTACCTGTTCCTGTCCACCGACAACCTTGCCGAGCCCGACTTCGAGGGCGCCAAGTACGTCTGCTCCACCCCGCTGCGCCCGCGGGAGCACCAGGCGGCCCTGTGGCGGGGCCTGCGCACGAACGATCTCCAGGTGGTCTCCACCGACCACTGCCCGTTCTGCTTCGTCGGGCAGAAGGAGCTGGGCCGCGGCGACTTCTCCAAGATCCCCAACGGGCTGCCGGGCGTCGAGAACCGCATGGACCTGCTCCACCAGGCGGTCGTCGACGGGCACATCACCCGGCGCCGCTGGATCGAGATCGCCTGCGCCACCCCCGCCCGGATGTTCGGCATGTACCCGAAGAAGGGCACCATCGCCCCCGGCGCCGACGCCGACGTCGTCATCTACGACCCGCACGCCGAGCAGGTGTTGTCCGCCGGGACGCACCACATGAACGTCGACTACTCGGCCTACGAGGGCAAGCGCGTCACCGGCCGGGTCGAGACCGTCCTCTCGCGCGGCGAACCGGTCATCACCGAGCGGGAGTACACCGGGCACGCCGGGCACGGCGCGTACACCCCCCGCTCCACCTGCCAGTACCTCAGCTAGGAGCGGTGCTCATGGACTTCGGACTCGTACTCCAGACCGACCCGCCGGCCTCGCGAGTGGTCTCCCTGATGAAGCGGGCCGAACGCAACGGCTTCACACACGGCTGGACCTTCGACTCCGCCGTGCTGTGGCAGGAACCGTTCGTCATCTACAGCCAGATCCTCGCCAACACCAGCAGGCTGACGGTCGGGCCCATGGTCACCAATCCGGGCACCCGCACCTGGGAGGTCACCGCCTCCACCTTCGCCACCCTCAACGACATGTACGGCAACCGCACGATCTGCGGCATCGGCCGCGGCGACTCCGCGATGCGCGTGGCCGGCCGCAAGCCGAACACGCTGGCCCGGATCAGCGAGGCCATGAAGGTGATCCGGGCGCTGGGCAACGGTCAGGAGGCCGATCTCGGCGGCACGGTGATCCGGTTCCCCTGGATCAAGGACGACGCCCGGCTTCCGGTCTGGATGGCGGCGTACGGCCCCAAGGCCCTGAAGATGACCGGTGAGGAGGCCGACGGGTTCATCCTCCAGCTCGCCGACCTCTATCTCACCGAGTACATGGTCAAGGCAGTCAAGGACGCGGCCGCAGCCGCCGGACGCGACCCCTCCGAGGTGCGGATCTGCGTGGCCGCGCCCGCCTACGTCACCGAGGACGACTCGCCCGAGGCGCTCGCCCACGCACGCGAGCAGTGCCGCTGGTTCGGCGGGATGGTCGGCAACCATGTCGCCGACCTGGTCGCCAAGTACGGCGAGCACTCCGCCGCCGTACCGGACGAACTCACCGACTACATCAAGTCCAGGGAGGGCTACGACTACTCCCACCACGGGCGCAGCGGCAACCCCGACACCCGGTTCGTGCCCGACGAGATCGTCGACCGGTTCTGCCTCGTCGGGCCGGTCGAGAAGCACATCGAGAAGCTGAACGCCCTGCGCGAACTGGGCGTCGACCAGTTCGCCGTCTACGACATGCACGACGCGCAGGAAGCGGTGATCGACGCGTACGGCGCGCAGGTCATCCCCGCGGTCAACGCCTGACCGCACCCCTTCGGGAATCGCGCGCGCCGGCGCGGATCCGACCCCCCACACCTTGTCTCCCCTCCTCGCGCACCGGGGAGGGGCCCAAGGCCCCCGCACGGCCTCTCCCGTCCCCTTTTCGTCGATTGGCCTGCTCATGACCGACACAGTCCCCACGGGGTCGCCCGCCGCCCAGACCGCCGACGCCGACGGCCGGATAGAGATCGCCCCCGAGGCGTATCCCGCCGACAGCCCCTTCGCCAACGAAGACCTGCGTCCCGTCCCGGTCGCCGAGCGCAAGTGGACGACGTACAACTTCGCCGCGCTGTGGATCTCCATGGCGCACTGCATCCCCAGCTGGACCCTGGCCTCCGGCCTGGTCGCACTCGGCATGGACTGGAAGCAGGCGGTCTTCACCATCGCCCTCGCCAACGTCATCGTGCTGCTGCCGATGCTGGCCACCGGCCACGCCGGGCCCAAGTACGGCATTCCCTTCCCGGTGCTCGCCCGCGCCTCCTTCGGACTGCGCGGCGCCAACGTCCCGGCCCTGATCCGCGCGGCCGTCGCCTGCGGCTGGTTCGGCATCCAGACCTGGATCGGCGGCAGCGGCATCTTCCTGCTGGGTTCCAAACTCACCGGCGGTGAGTGGGAGAAAGCCGGCCAGATCGCCGGCAACCCCTGGCCGCTGTGGCTGTGCTTCCTGCTGTTCTGGGCCGTGCAGATGGCCGTCATCCACCGCGGCATGGACTTCCTGCGGCACTTCGAGAACTGGGCCGCGCCCTTCGTGATCGTCGGCGCGTTCGTGCTGCTCGTCTGGATCGCCGTGCAGGCCGACGGATTCGGCCAGCTGCTGTCGCAGCCCTCCCGGCTGGGCTGGGGAGCCGACTTCTGGCCGGTCTTCTTCCCCTCCCTGATGGGCATGATCGGCTTCTGGGCCACCCTGTCGCTGAACATCCCCGACTTCACCCGCTTCGGTGCCAGCCAGCGGGCCCAGACCTGGGGCCAGTCGCTCGGCCTGCCCACCACGATGACCCTCTTCGCGATCCTCGCCGTCCTGGTCACCTCGGGCTCCGAAGTGGTCTACGGCGAGGCGATCTGGGACCCGGTCGCCCTCGCGGCCCGGACGGACAACGTCTTCGGCCTGCTCTTCGCGCTCATCACCGTGCTGGTCGCCACCATCTCGGTGAACATCGCGGCGAACGTCGTCTCGCCGGCGTACGACCTGGCCAACCTGGCCCCCAGGTTCATCAACTTCCGTACGGGCGCGCTGATCACCGGCGTCGTCGGCATCCTGATCTTCCCGTGGAAGCTGATCTCCACGCCCGAGTTCTACATCTTCACCTGGCTCGGTGTGGTCGGCGGCCTGCTCGGCACGGTCGCGGGCATCCTCATCGCCGACTACTGGATCGTCCGCAGGACCGTCCTGCACCTGCCCGACCTCTACACGCCCGGCGGCCGGTACTGGTACTCCTCCGGCTGGAACCTGAGGGCCGTCGCGGCCTTCCTGGTCGGCGGAGTCCTCGCGGTCGGCGGCTCGTACTCGGGGGTGGGGGCGGACGGGACGAAGACGGGTCCGTTCCCGGCCGACGGGCTGATCCCCTTCCTCAAGCCGCTCGCCGACTACGGCTGGGCGGTGGGGCTGGCCACGTCGCTGCTGCTGTACGTGGCCCTGATGCTGCCGAGGGAGCGCGCCGCTTCCTGAGAACCGTTCCGAGGGCGGCCGGTCTACCGGCCGCCCTCCAGCGCGGCCACCGCCTCCTTGGCCGCCTTGATGGCGCCCTTGTTCATCTCGTCCGAACTGGGCGCGTCCTTCGACTCGAAGTCGGAGCCGTTGTAGGTGATGACCACCAGCGCGTTGGCGGCGCGCACCATCGCCACGGCCTCGCGCGTCTTCTGCCCGTCCTCGGTGGTGAGGTTCACGACGGAGTAGCCCTCCGCGCCGACGCCGGGGACCTCGCCCCCGCCGCGCTTCTCCTCGACCCGCTCCCTGTACTTCTTCTGCGCCGCGTCGTCGGAGTCGCTGATCTCGAACGAGACGTCGAGCCAGCGGTACTCGTAGCCCTTGAGCGCGTTCCAGGAGCAGGTGCGGCGGACCGACTCGTCCGTGGACGCGATCTCCTTGCCGGCCGTCTTGGCGTTCGGCACGAGCGAGGTGATCGACTTCTTGGCCAGCGCGGTGCAGGGCGCGGGGGCATCGGTGTAGGTCTTCGCCGCGGCCGTCTCGGACGGCGCCGACGCGGACTGGCCCCCGCTCCGGCCGGCCGCCCGGTCCTGGGTCTCCGGCTCCGACGAGTCCGGGCTCGAACTGAGGGCCCAGCCCGCACAGGCGAGCACGACGACGGGGGTCAGACGGGCGAAGAGGGCGAGCGGCAGAGGAAGAGAACGCAAGGCGCACTTCTCATGGGGGTCGGTGCGGAGGGGTCCGCACTGCGGACGGGACGCCAGTGTCACACGAGTCACTGTGGGGCGGAAGTGCCAACTCGCTCCGTGCCCGCGCGGTAACTCGGGCGTACCGATGATGCGTTGTGTGTCCGGTTATGTCCGTTGCTTGGGCGGTGGCCGCACGACGGCGCGCGTCGCGTGCGGGGGCGCTCAGGTTTCGGCGGCCGCCGTCCGGATGTCCTCACGGGTGTGGCCCAGCAGCTCGTCCATGTCGCCGAGCCTCGGGTCGAGTTCCTCGGCGCGCGGCGCGACCTGCCGCAGCCACTGCTCCGTGGCGAGCGCGAGTTCGACCGATTCGTGGGTCCGGCCGTCGCCGAGCTCCTCCTCGATCCGGTAGGCCAGGCTGCCGAGCGTCTCGTCGTCGGTCTCCGGCACCAGATACCCCCGCAGGCCCTCCGGGTACGGCGTCCGCTGCCGGAACTCGCGCAGCGCGGTGACCACCGCGTCGTCCGAGCTGTACTGGTCCAGCAGCCCCATCAGGACGTACAGCCGCGCCGTCAGCCGTGGCATGCCCGGGTACCGGTCCAGCCAGGCCAGCAGCTCGGGCTGGCCGCCGACGTGATCGGTGACCTGCGACAGCTCCGCGGCGATCGTATTGGGCAGCGACCAGTGGAACGGCACCAGCCGCGCCACCTGGTCGGCGAGCGCCGCCTCGCCCGGGGCGTCGAGCCGGTCCGCGACGAACTCGCTCACCGCGACGGGGTCCAGTGCGAAACCGGTCGGCGCGGACCGGTCCGCCGAGGGGTGCGACCCCGGCGGGTGCAGATGCAGAAGCTCGGCGGCGATCTTGCTGAGTGGTTTCTCGTGCATGAATCCTCCCGGCACACCGTGCGCCGCCGTGCGCCGTGAGCGGGTGCCCGGCGCCCGGCCGCGCGCCGTGGTGGCCCGGCCCGGCGCGATCAGCCGTCCGGACCCGCGACAACAACACTCTGCCGCACCGGCGCCGGGGGTGCGCGTTCGTCCGTGCGGGCCCGCCGGACCGGCCGTCCACCGGGGTCCGCCGGGCGCGGCCGGCACCCCCGCCGGACGGAAGATCCATGTGGCGACCCGCCGTTTCGGCGGTGAGACTGGGGGAAGCGGCCCCTGACGATGGGTGAGCCATGAACACCGTTGAGGAAAAGATCGAGGTCGCGGTCCCGGTGCGCACCGCGTACAACCAGTGGACCCAGTTCAAGAGCTTTCCGCGGTTCATGTCGGTGGTGCAGAGGGTCGACCAGGTCAGGCCCGCCGTCACCGTCTGGGTCATCGGCCTCGGACCTGTGCGCCGCGAGTTCCAGACGGAGATCGTGGAGCAGAAACCGGACACCTGTCTGATCTGGCGGAGCCTGGAGCGCCGCCCGAGCCATCGGGGCGAGGTGTGGTTCCGGCCGTCCGCCGCGGGCGGCACGGAGGTCACGGTGCGGATCCAGGTCGAGCCCCGCCGCGCGAGGACCCCCCTGACCGGGGCCTCCCGGGCGGCCGGCCGCGTCGTGCGCCATGAGCTCGGGCACTTCAAGCAGTTCATCGAGGGGCTGGGGGAAGAGGGCGGGGGCTGGCGGGGGACCATCCGCAACGGGCGCGTCCTGCCGGCGGAACCCGCACCCCCGAGGAGCCGGGTGGCCAGCTGGCCCGTCGGCTGACCCTCGTGCCGCACCTGCCGAGCGAGAGGCAACCTGATGCACAAGGCGCCCGACGAAGAACCGGAGGAATCGCTCACCGTCACCCCGCCCAAGAAATGGGCGGCGGGTGTGCCCGCCGTGGTGCACGCGCTGGAGTACTCCCTCCAGGAGACGTCGGCGAAGAACACCGGTGTGACGCTGCTGACCATGAACCAGGTCGGCGGCATCGACTGTCCGGGCTGCGCCTGGGCCGACCCCTCTCCGGGGCACCGGCACCGCAACGAGTACTGCGAGAACGGCGCCAAGCACATCAACGACGAGGCGACGACGCGGCGCGTCACCGCCGACTTCTTCCGCCGGCACTCGGTCTCCGACCTCGGCCGACGGTCCGACATGTGGCTGAACCAGCAGGGACGGCTCACCGAACCGGTGGTCAAGCGACCCGACTCCGACCACTACGAGCCGATCAGCTGGGGCGATGCGCTGGGGCTGCTCGCCGCGGAGCTGACGTCCCTCGACTCACCCGACGAGGCGGTGTTCTACACCTCCGGCAGGGCCAGCAACGAGGCCGCTTTTGTGCTCCAGCTGTTCTCCCGGGCGTTCGGCACCAACAATCTGCCGGACTGCTCCAACATGTGCCACGAGTCCAGCGGATTCGCCCTGCACCAGACCCTGGGCACCGGCAAGGGGACGGTCAGCCTCCACGACCTCCACCACGCCGACCTGATCTTCCTGGTGGGGCAGAACCCGGCGACCAACCATCCGCGCCAGCTGTCCGCACTCGAACAGGCCAAGAGCAACGGCGCCCGCATCGTCGCGGTGAACCCGCTGCCCGAGGCCGGCCTGCTGCGGTTCAAGAACCCGCAGAAGGCGAGCGGGGTGATCGGACACGGCGTCCAGATCGCCGACCGGTTCCTGCACATCCGTCCCGGCGGCGACCTGGCGCTCTTTCAGGGACTCAACCGGCTCCTGCTGGAGGCGGAGGACGTCCGGCCCGGCACCGTACTGGACCACGAGTTCATCGCCGAGCACACCAGCGGCTTCGAGGAGTTCGCCGAGCACACCCGGGCCGTCGAGTGGGAGGACGTGCTCGCCGCGACCGGGCTGACCCGCACGGAGATCGAGCGGGT
Source organism: Streptomyces cadmiisoli (assembly GCF_003261055.1). Lineage (NCBI taxonomy): Bacteria > Bacillati > Actinomycetota > Actinomycetes > Kitasatosporales > Streptomycetaceae > Streptomyces > Streptomyces cadmiisoli. The sequence continues at coordinate 2,342,691 of NZ_CP030073.1, read as the reverse complement.
CCACGAGGACGTCCTGCGCAGCGAGCGGGTCATCGTCTGCTGGGCCATGGGCATCACCCAGCACCGGCACGGCGTGCCCACCATCCGAGAGATCGTGAACTTCCTGATGCTGCGCGGCAACCTCGGCCGGGCCGGCGCCGGCGCCTGCCCGGTGCGCGGGCACAGCAACGTGCAGGGCGACCGCACCATGGGCATCTGGGAACAGATGCCGGACTCGTTCCTCGACGCGCTCCAGGGCGAGTTCGGCTTCGACCCGCCACGCGCCCACGGGCTGGACTCGGTGAACTCGATCAGGGCGATGCGCGAGGGCCGCATCAAGGTCTTCCTCGCCCTCGCCGGCAACTTCGTCCGGGCGGCCCCGGACAGCACGGTCACCGAGGAGGCCATGCGCACGTGCCGCCTGACCGCTCACATCTCCACCAAACTCAACAGGTCGCACACGGTGTGCGGCCGGACGGCGCTGATCCTGCCGACGCTCGGGCGCACCGAACGCGACTTCCAGGCCGGCGGCGAGCAGTTCGTCACCGTGGAGGACTCGATGAGCGAGGTGCACGCCTCGTACGGGCGGCTGCAGCCGGCCTCCAAGCTCCTGCTCAGCGAGGTCGCCATCCTGTGCCGGCTGGCCCGGCGCACCCTCGACGGCAGGGCGGACGTCCCGTGGGAGGAGTTCGAGGCCGACTACGGTGCGATCCGCGACCGGATCTCCCGCATCGTGCCCGGACTGCACGACTTCAACCGGCGGGTGGCGCGCCCCGGCGGCATCCGGCTGCCGAACCCGGTCAACGAGGGCGTGTTCCCCACCCCGCTCGGCAAGGCGCTGTTCACCCGCAACGACTGGGAGCCGCCGCACCTGCCCGAGGGGCACCTGCTGCTCCAGACCCTGCGCTCCCACGACCAGTGGAACACCGTCCCGTACACGCCCAACGACCGGTACCGGGGCATCCACGGCAGCCGCCGCGTCGTCCTCGTCAACCCGCAGGACGTGGCCGCCCTCGGCCTCGCGGACGGCCGGCACGTCGACCTGGTCAGTGTGTGGACGGACGGCGCGGAGCGCCGCGCCGAGGACTTCGAGGTGGTGCCGTACCCCACCACCCCTGGTTCCGCCGCCGCGTACTACCCGGAGACCAACGTGCTGGTGCCGCTGGACAGCGTCGCCGAGTTCAGCAACCAGCCGACGTCGAAGGGCATCGTGGTCCGTCTGGAGCCCACGGGCACGCCGGCCTTCGCGGGCTGACCCGGGCGGCGCCGGCCGCGCGACCGGGCCGGTCCCGTCCCCCGCGGCGGACTCCTCCAGCGCGTCGGCGAGCGCCCGCAGGGCGGCGGCGACGGCCAGGCGCTGGGGCCGGTCCGGGTGCACGAACCGCCCCGCCACGGCCAGGGCCCAGGCCACCGCCGAGGCCGCCGCGGCCAGCGCCGTCTGCGGCAGGACGTCGGCGGCGGCCGTCGGGGTGTTGGCGGCCACCGCGAAGGAGAACAGCAGCAGCACCGCGCCCAGCCCGCCCAGCCGGGTCGCGTCGCACACGAACTTGGCCGATCCGGCGACCAGGGCCGTGGCCGCGACCACCACGTAGGCGCCGGCCGCCCCTTCCCTCGGCTGGACCAGCGCGGACAGCGCCGACCCGCATCCCACGCACGCCGTCATGGCCACCCCGACCAGCGCCAGGACCCGGGCCCGGCGCGGATAGGGCAGATCGCGCCCGAAGGTGGTGGTGAAGGAACCGAGCATGGCGTGGACGGCCAGGTCGGGCCGGCCGCCGGCACGATCGGCAGTGCCACCAGCGCCATGGCCGGCGCCGCCCGCAGAGCGAAGCCGAGCGCCCCGTCCACCCGCCGCACGGCCAGTGCGCCGCGCGGCGAGAGAACCCGCGCCACACCGGCGACCGACCGCCGCCCCTGACTCCTGACGGCGGTATGAGCGGGCTGACCAGCGGTGCGGCCGTTACGGTTGGGGCTCATGGGTTCCTGGTTGCCGCTGTCCGCGGTTCCCCGGCTCTCCGGGGCGGTGGCCCTCGGAGCGGTGGTCGGCGCGGTCGTCGGCCTGGCGACCGACACACCGCTCGGGGTGCTCGCGGGTATCGCGGCGATGGAGACGTCCTTCGTGGTCGCGGGCTGGTTCGTGCTGTGGCCGATGAACGCCGTCGCCACGCGCCGCAACGCGGGACGCGAGGACTTCCGTCCGCTGGCCGAGGAACTCGTCGTCATCGCCGCCGCGCTGTGCGGCCTGGCCGGCATCGTGGTGCTGCTGCTCGGCCACTCCGACACCGCCCACGCCGCGACGGCCCTGGGCGGTGTGTTCATGGCCTGGTCGGCACTGCACCTGATGTACGCCACCCGTTACGCGAGCACCTACTACGTGACACCGGCGGGCGGAATCGACTTCAACTCCCCTCACCCACCGGCGTACCGGGACTTCCTGTACTTCAGTTACAACCTCGGCATGACGTACCAGGTGTCCGACACGGACGTCTCCAGTTCGGCCGTCCGGGCGATGGTGCTGCGGCACTCCCTGCTGTCCTACGTCTTCGGTACCAGCATCCTCGCCACTGCCATCAACCTCGTCGCCGGAATCGTGACCGGCTGACACCGTCATTCCGGCCGACACCGTCATTGATCATCGTCGGACCATTTCCGGCGGGCGTCAAAGAGGTGCCGCCGATGACTCGACAGGCAGCGGTTGTCCGGGCGGCCACCGGTACGCGGCGGCACGGCGGGCCGCAGGCGCCGTGAGCGGGCTCGGCTCCGCCGGGGACCGGAACCGCGGGACCAGCCGTCCGGACGGCTGCGGTGGCGGCCGGCGCGCGGAGGCAGTGGGCTGGAGTCATGAGCGACGACGAGAACATCCGCACCTGGACGGAACGGCTGCTCAGCGAGGTGCCCGAGCTGTCGCCGGAAAAGGCCCGGAGGTTTGTGCACGACCTGTACTTCGCCGCCCAGCGGGCGCTCGACACGGAACGGGGGGAGGCGGACTTCGAACGGGAGGAGTAGATCCGGGCGAGGGCGAGAGCGAGAGTGGGTGCGGGGTCGACGCCGGCGGGCGGGCCGGAGCGGGCGGCCCGTGGGTCGCGGTCCGGTGAGGTCTTGACGACGTCGGTCAGTGGTCCGCCGGAGGGGCGGACGCCGCGGCCAGGAACCGCCGGCGATCGACGACGACCCGGTCGATCTCACCGTCCGCGACCAGCCGGCCCGAGGCGTCGACGGCCCGCACCGGGAACGTCAGGCGCCGGCCCGCGGCTTCGGCGGGTGCCTCGGCGACCACCTCGACCCGGCCGCCGACACGTGTGGCGCGCAGATGCTCGACACGGATCGCGGTCCCCACGGTCGTCTGGCCGGCGTCGGTGAACGGCGCCGCGGCCACCATCGTCGCCGCTTCCATCCAGGCGATCAGCCGCGGGGTGGCGAGCACGGGGACGTCGCCGCTGCCCACCGACACCGCGGTGTCGGCGTCGGTCACCACATGTCGCATCGCACCACGCTAACCGCCCCCGCACGCGGTCCCGGCCTACGACACCGTGGCGGGTCCCTGCCCCCGCGCGGTGCCCCGGCACGGGAGGCCACAGGGGAGCCCGCACGGAGGCCGCGCGGGAGGGCGCGTGGGACGCGACGGCGTGACAGGCCGCGTCGATCACCTCATCGAAAGTGCCTCTTTGACTTCGTGCCAGGTGCACGCCTCCCGCGGACGACTGGCCCCGGCCTCCCCGCACCTGCTCAGCGAGGTCGCCATCATCGGCTGGCTGGCCCGCCGTACGCTGCGCGACGGGCGGAACCCGTGCCCACGCGCGTGGAACCCCTTCCCGCGCGTGGCTGAACCCGCCGACGGCACACCGTGCCCGATGATCACAGCAGGGGCGCGCCGTGTCCGATGATCACAGCAGGGCGGTGCCGGCACCGTGTGCCGGCCCCGGCGCCGGGAACCGGACCCCGAGGAGAGGACCGCACACGATGGGGCGAGTGACCGCGCGACGCAGGGTACTGCGCATCCGGGAGGGGACGTCCTCGTACCGGCCGGACACCCTGGCCGCCGAGGAGCCCATGGAGATCCGGGTCGGCGGGCGCCCGCTCACCGTGACCATGCGCACCCCGGGCGACGACTTCGACCTGGCGGCCGGATTCCTGGTCGGCGAGGGCGTGGTGCACGCAGCCCACGAGGTGACCGCCGTCCGCTACTGCGCGGGCGCCACCGCGGACGGCGGCAACACGTACAACGTGGTGGACGTCGCGCTGGCCCCGGGTGTCGCCGCGCCCGACGCGTCGCTGGAGCGGAACTTCTACACCACCTCCGCCTGCGGCCTGTGCGGCAAGGCGAGCCTGGACGCGGTGCGCACCACGGCCGCGTGGTCGGTGGCCGGGGATCCGCTGCGCGTAGGGCCCGAACTGCTGTCGGCGCTGCCCGACCGGCTGCGCGCGGCCCAGAAGGTGTTCGACAGCACCGGCGGGCTGCACGCCGCGGGACTGTTCAGCGGCGACGGCGAACTGCTCTGCCTCCGCGAGGACGTTGGCCGTCACAACGCCGTGGACAAGGTCGTCGGACACGCCCTGCGGTCGGGACTGGTGCCGCTGCGCGGGACCGTGCTCATGGTCAGCGGCCGGGCCTCCTTCGAACTGGTGCAGAAGGCCGTCATGGCCGGGATCCCGCTGCTTGCGGCCGTCTCGGCGCCGTCGTCGCTGGCCGTGGACCTGGCGGCGGAGAGCGGGCTGACCCTGGTCGGCTTCCTGCGCGGCACCTCGATGAACGTCTACACCGGAACCGAGCGCCTGAGTCCGCAGCAGGTCGCCTGACCGCGGGGCGAGGACCCCGGCAGGGCCGGCGCACGGTCACCGGCGCGTCCCCGCGTCACCGCCCCAGGTCCCCCGGGAGCCGCTCCAGAGCCGCCTCCACGTCGGTGCTCCGGGCGAGCTCCCGCAGGGCCCGCGCCATCACCGAGCCCGGCTTCCTGGCGGTGGTGACCAGTCCGACCGATACCTCCCGCGCGGGCTCGACCAGCGGCACCGCCCGCATCCCGGGTGGCACACCGAAGACGTGCAGCCAGGCGTGCGGCACGATGCCGGCCCACCGGCCGGTCCTCACATGGGCGAACAGTCCGGCCACCGAATCGGTCTCGACCCGGGGCGACGACCGCAGCCCGACCTCCGCGAACACCTCGTCCACCACCCGTCGGCCCTGCACGGCCCCGGTCAGCAGACACAGCGGCAGCCGCGACGCCTCCGCCCAGGAGACCGTCGCCCGCTGCGCCGTCCCGTCGGCGGCGCCGGTCAGCAGCACGTGCCGCTCCCGGTACGGCGCGACGGCCCGGAAGGTGTCCGGCAGATCCTCGTGCAGATAGGTGATCCCGGCGTCGATCTCGAAACGGGTCAGCTGCCGGAGGATGTCGTCGGCCTGGAGATCGCCCAGCACCGTCACGGTGACCAGCGGGCGCGCCGCGCAGAACGGGGCGGTCAACTGGGCCACGGCGCCGGCCGCGGTGGGGATGACGCCGATCCGCAGCGTGCCGCTCAGCCCGGTGCGCAGGGCGCCGACCTCGTCCTTGAGGGCGTCGCGGTCGGCCAGGATCCGCTGCGCCCACACCACGATGCGCTCGCCCTCGGGAGTGAGGCCCTCGTACTTCCGGCCGCGCCGGACCAGCGGGACGTCCAGCTCGTCCTCCAGCTTCCGGATCGCCTCCGAGAGCGCGGGCCGGGAGACGTAGCAGGCCTGCGCGGCACGGGCGAAGTGCCGCTCCCGGGACAGGGCGACCAGGTACTCGAGTCGGCGAAGCAGCACACCGGTGATCTACCCGGCGGGCCGCCGGAACGCCGGGCGGGAGCGAGGCGGAACGGGCCGGTCGATAGCCTGCCGGCTGACCGGGCGACCCGCCGCCCCGGCCCCGAACAGCGAGGTGAGGTCCCACATGTTCACCACCCGCCCCACACTCCAGGGCACCTTCGGCATGGTGTCGTCCACGCACTGGCTGGCCTCGCAGTCCGCGATGGCCGTCCTGGAGAACGGCGGCAACGCCTACGACGCGGCCGTGGCCGGCGCCTTCGTGCTGCACGTCGTCGAGCCGCACCTGAACGGACCGGCCGGCGAGGTGCCCATCCTGCTCGCCCCGGCCGGCGGCGAGGTGCAGGTGCTGTGCGGGCAGGGCGTGGCTCCCGCCGGGGCGACCGCGGCGCACTACCGGGGACTCGGTCTGGACCTCGTCCCCGGCACCGGGCCGCTCGCCGCCGCGGTGCCCGGGGCCTTCGACGCGTGGATGCTCCTGCTGCGCGACCACGGCACCAAGTCCCTCGCCGAGGTCCTGGCGTACGCCATCGGATACGCCGAGCACGGGCACGCGCCCGTGGAACGCGTCGGTGAGACCGTGGAGACCGTGCGCGAGCTGTTCGAAACCGAATGGACCACGTCCGCGGACGTGTACCTGCCGGGCGGCCGCGCACCGCGGCCCGGTGAACTGCTGCGCAACCCGGCGCTCGCCGCCACCTGGCGGCGGCTGCTCGCCGAGGTCGACGGTGCCGGGGACCGCGAGGCCCGGATCGAGGCGGCCCGGCACACCTGGCGCACCGGGTTCATCGCCGAGGCGCTGGTGCGCCAGGCGCGGCGGCCGACCATGGACACCAGCGGCGAGCGCCACACCGGCACGCTGACCGAGGCCGACCTGGCCGGCTGGTCCGCGACCTACGAAGCGCCCGCGACCTACGACTGGAACGGCTGGACCGTGTGCAAGGCCGGTCCCTGGAGCCAGGGCCCGGTCCTGCTCCAGCAACTCGCGCTGCTGCCGCCCGACCTGCCGCCGTACGGCTCGGCGGACTACGTCCACCTGCTGATCGAGGGCTGCAAGCTCGCCATGGCCGACCGGGAGGCCTGGTACGGGGACGCGGCCGAGGTACCCGTCGAGGACCTGCTGTCGGACGCCTACAACGCCGAGCGGCGCGGGCTCGTCGGTGAGCGGGCGTCCGGCGAGCTGCGGCCCGGCAGCCCCGGCGGGCGCGCGCCGCGGCTGTCCGCGCACGCGCTCACCGCGGCGGCCAGGCAGGCGACGCACCGCGGCGCGCCCGGCGCCGGCGAGCCCACGGTGGCCGTGCCGCGGACCTCCCCCGAGCCGGGCGAACCCCACGTCACCGCCCGGGGCGCCACCCGCGGCGACACCTGCCACCTCGACGTCGTCGACCGCTGGGGCAACATGGTCGCCGCCACCCCCAGCGGCGGCTGGCTCCAGTCCAACCCCGTCGTCCCCGAACTGGGCTTCCCGCTCGGCACCCGGCTCCAGATGGCCTGGCTCGACGAGGGCCTGCCGAACACGCTCACCCCGGGACGCCGCCCGCGCACCACCCTCACCCCGTCGATCGCCCTGCGCGACGGTGTGCCGGTCATGGCGTTCGGCACACCCGGCGGCGACCAGCAGGACCAGTGGCAGCTGCACTTCTTCCTGGCGGTCGCGCTGCGCGCCCCGGTGCGTGGCGGCCTCGACCTCCAGGGCGCCGTCGACGCCCCGAACTGGCACAACGACAGCTTCCCCGGCTCCTTCCACCCGCGCGGGATGCGCCCCGGCAGCGTGACGGTCGAGGCCCGCACGGACCCCGCCGTCGTGGCCGAGCTGCGGCGGCGCGGCCACGACGTCACGGTCGGCGCCGAGTGGTCCGAGGGACGGCTGTGCGCCGTCGCCCGGGACCCCGGGACCGGCGTCCTGTCGGCGGCGGCGAATCCACGCGGTATGCAGGGCTACGCGGTGGGCCGCTGACCTGCGACGATCCGAGGGGCGACCGGGCAGTCCCGGGCATTCATGCCGATTCCACCCGGAGTACACCGGCAGGGTGGGGATTGTCAGAGGCGCGTGCTCTCATGGAGGCATGATCGAAGACAACGAAACCATCGACGAGTTTCTCGCCCACCGCTCGACCGACGTGGAGGAGGCCGTCCGCAAGGCCGCCGCCGCCGAGATCATGCCGCGTTTCCGCCGGCTGGCCGCCGACGAGATCGACCAGAAGAGCGGCCCGCACGACCTGGTCACGGACGCCGACCGGCTGGCCGAGCGGTACCTCACAGAGGTGCTCGTCGAGCTCCTGCCCGGCTCCGTGGTCGTCGGAGAGGAAGCGGTCCACGCCAACCCCGCGTCGTACGAGGCGATACGGGGCGAGGCACCCGTGTGGATCATCGACCCGGTCGACGGCACCCGGCAGTTCGTGCACGGCGACGACGGCTTCTGCACCCTGGTCGCACTCTCGGTGCGCGGCGTGCTGACGGCTTCGTGGACGTACGCGCCCGCCCGTGACCAACTGGCCACGGCCGTGCGCGGCAAGGGCGCGTTCCTGGACGGCGAGCGCCTGTTCGCCGGTCCGCCCGCACCGGGACGCGACCTGACGATCGCCACGTCCCACCCGGACTACACCACGCAGGAGCAGAAGCGCGCACTGCTCGGTCTGTGGACGGACGGCGTCGCGCCCCGCGAGTGCGGTTCCGCCGGACTGGAGTATCTCGCCGTCGCCCGGGGCGAGTTGGACGCGACCGCGTTCTCCTGGGAGGCCGCCTGGGACCATGCGGCGGGCCTGCTGCTGGTCGAGGAGGCGGGTGGCGCCCACCTGACGCGCACGGGCGAGCCGTTCCGCATCACCGGCGGCAACGCGCTGCCGTTCACCGCGGCCCGCGACACGGCCACCGCGCGACGGGTCGCGGGGCTGCTGGCCTCGTCGGTCTGAGCCCGCAACACCGCACCGGGGCCACCCGTCGAGAGGGATCGTCGGTCCCCCGGCATATCCTGATCCTGAGTGGCCATCGGCTGACGAAGGGGTCCGAAGGTGCCGTCGATACTCGATGCGGTCGTGGTGGGTGCGGGGCCGAACGGACTGACCGCTGCCGTGGAGCTGGCCCGCCGCGGATTCTCCGTGGCCGTCTTCGAGGCCCGGGACACCGTCGGCGGCGGAGCGCGCACCGAGGAACTGACGCTGCCCGGCTTCCGCCACGACCCGTGCTCGGCGGCGCATCCACTCGGTATCGCCTCCCCGGCCTTCCGCGCCCTGCCCCTGCACCGGTACGGACTGGAGTGGCTCCAGCCCGAGCTGCCCATGGCGCACCCCTTCACCGACGGCACCGCGGCCGTGCTGGCCCGCAGCGTGGGGGAGACGGCCGCGTCGTTCGGCCCCCGCGACGCCGGGGCGTACCGCAGGCTGGTGGCGCCTTTCCTGCCCAAGTGGGACACCCTGGTCCGGGACTTCATGTCCCTGCCGCTCACCGCCCTGCCCCGCGACCCGGTGACGCTGGCCCGTTTCGGCCTGGTCGGTCTGCCCCCGTCGACCTGGCTGACCCGCCGGTTCCACGACGAGCGGGCCAAGACCCTCTTCGCCGGTCTCGTCGCGCACGTCATGGCGCCGTTGAGCGGCTTCGCCACGGGGGCCGTCGGCCTGGTCTTCGCCCTCGCCGCGCACACCGGGGGCTGGCCCGTGGCCCGCGGCGGATCCCAGTCCATCTCCGACGCGCTCGCCGCGTACCTGGAGGACCTCGGCGGCACGGTCCACACCGACTACGAGGTCAAGCGCCTCGACGACCTGCCGCCCGCCCGGGCGTACGTCTTCGACACCTCTCCCACCGCCCTGGCCCGTATCGCGGGCCTCGGCCGCTACTACGAGGGCTACCGGTACGGCCCCGGCGTCTTCAAGGTCGACTACGCCCTGGACGGCCCGGTGCCGTGGACCGCCCCCGACGCCCGCCGGGCCGGCACCGTGCAGATCGGCGCCGACAGCCGGGAGATCGGCACGGCCCTGCGCGCCGTCTCCCGTGAGGGCCGGGCACCCGACGCGCCGTTCCTCATCACCGTGCAGCCCGGCGTCGTGGACCCCTCCAGAGCGCCGGCGGGCCGGCAGGTGTTCTGGGCGTACGGCCATGTCCCCAACGGCTGGACCGGCGACCTCACCGATGTGATGGAGCGCCAACTGGAGCGCTTCGCCCCCGGGTTCCGCGACCGGGTCCTGGCCCGCGCCGTCGCCGGCCCGCCCGAACTCGCCGCCCGCAACGCCAACTACGTGGGCGGTGACATCGGCTCCGGCGCGGTGGCCGGCCTCCAGAGCGTGCTGCGCCCCAAGCTGTCCCTGTTCCCGTACGGCACCCCGCACCCCGCCGTCTTCATCTGTTCCTCGGCCACCCCGCCGGGTCCCGGCGTGCACGGCATGTCCGGGCACAACGCGGCGAAGGCCGTGTGGAAGCGACTGAGGCAGACATGACCACCACGATCACCCTGGTCCAGGGCGACATCACCCGGCAGAGCGTCGACGCGATCGTCAACGCCGCGAATTCCTCGCTGCTCGGCGGCGGTGGCGTCGACGGCGCCATCCACCGGCGCGGCGGTCCCGCCATCCTGGAGGAGTGCCGCAAGCTGCGGGCCTCCCGGTACGGCAGGGGTCTGCCCACCGGCCGGGCGGTCGCCACCACGGCGGGCCGGCTGGACGCCCGCTGGGTCGTCCACACCGTCGGCCCCGTGTACTCCGAGCAGGAGGACCGCTCCGACCTGCTCGCCTCCTGCTACCGGGAGTCCCTGCGGGTGGCGGACGAGCTGGGCGCCCGCACGGTCGCGTTCCCGGCGGTCTCCACCGGTGTCTACCGGTGGCCGATGGCGGACGCCGCGCGGATCGCCCTGGGCACGGTACGGTCCACGCCGACATCGGTCGAGGAGATCAGGTTCGTCCTCTTCGACGACCGGGCGTACGAGGCGTTCGCCCGGGCGAAGTCCGAGGGAGACGAACCCGCGGGCTGACGCCCGCCCGGCCACCGGGCCCGTCGGCCCGCCCGGTCCGCAGCCCAGCACCGGTTCGCCCGGCCCGCCCATTCGCAGGCTGGCGCTCATCCGCCCGGCCCGCAGGCCATCGCCGATCCTCCGGACAGACGGGCCGGCGCCCGTCCGGCCCGTCTGTCCGCCCCGGCGGGCCGCCGCCGACCCGCCCGGTCCGCAGCCCACCGCCCACGAGCCGTCACCGCCCGTGAGCCCCGGCCCATGAGCCGCCACGGCCCGGGAGCCCCCATTCACGCGGCCTACCCTTCACGCGGCCTTCCCGCGGCTGGCCGCCCCGTCGTCCCGTCCCTGCCCCCGACCCGCCCCCACCCGCTCCCGTGATCATCCGTGTGTCGCCCGCCGCCCAGTGGAAACCCGTACCGCAGCGGAGCGCGAAGCGGTGCGAGAAGACGGCAGGCAGGTGGTGCGACATGCGTTTCCGTGACCGTGCGCAGGCCGGTCTGGAGCTGGCCGAGCATCTGCGCATCCTCCAGGAGAAGGGCACCCTCCCGGACCCGGTCGTCCTGGCCCTGCCCCGCGGCGGTGTCACCGTGGCCCGGGAGGTGGCGCTGGCGCTCGGCGCCCCGCTCGACGTGCTCGTCGTCCGGAAGATCGGGGCGCCCTCCCACGAGGAGTACGGCGTCGGGGCGCTCGCCGGCGACGAGCCCCCGCTGTTCGACGCACGCGCCCTGGAACTGCTGGGCCTGACCGAGCAGGACCTCGAACCCGTCGTCGCCCGCGAACGGACGGAACTGCGCCGCCGCGAACAGCGCTACCGGCAGGACCGCCCCGCCGCCGACCTGCGCGGACGCACCGCGATCCTGGTCGACGACGGGCTCGCCACCGGAGCCACCGCCCGGGCCGCCGTACGGGCCGTGCGCCGGCGCGAGCCCGCCCGTGTCGTGGTCGCCGTCCCGGTCGGCTCGCACGAGGCGGCCGAGCTGTTGCGGGGCGACGCCGACGACGTGGTGTGCCTGATGCGCCCGAGTCCGTTCCAGGCGGTCGGCCTGTGGTACGAGGACTTCGGGCAGCTGACCGACGAGGACGTGCTGGACGCCCTGCACGGCGACTGAGCCGCCGCCCGTCAGGCGTACCGCACCCGCCCACCGAGGGGAGAGAGTCGTGTCCGCCAGAGACCCGGCACCCCGCGAGCGTTCCGGCACGACCGGACGCCGCTTCCCGCGCACCGGCACCGAGCCGGTCACCGCGCAGAGCCCGCTGCGGCTGCGTCTGCTGCTCAGCGGCATCTTCCTGCCCGTCTTCCTCGCGGCGGCCGTGCTGTTCGGCCTCTGGGCGGCCTCCTCCGGGCCCGGGGACTCGCCCGGAACGGGGGCGCTGACCGGGCTGGCCGTCGCCTGCGGCGTCCTCGCGGTGATCGCCGCGGCGGACGGTCTCGTGGTGCGACGCCGGATGCGCCAGGAGCGGGCCGCGCGGCCCGGCTGAGCGCCCGGATCACGGCGATCGGTGTGGCGGGGAGCAGGTCCGGGCGGAAGAATCCCTGAAGCACGTACCCGGCCGAACCGCGCTTGACCACACCGAAGGGGACCCGGCGCATGGACGAGCAGGACGAGCGCTTCGACGTCGTCGTTCTCGGAGCGGGCCCCGGCGGTTACGTCGCCGCCGTGCGCGCCGCCCAACTGGGCGGACGTGTCGCCGTCGTCGAGGAGAAGTACTGGGGCGGTGTCTGCCTGAACGTCGGCTGCATTCCCACCAAGGCCCTGCTGCGCAACGCGGAACTCGCGCACATCGTCACCCGCGAGGCGAAGACCTTCGGGATCAGGGCGGACGGTGAGATCACGTTCGACTACGGGGAGGCGTTCCGCCGCAGCCGCCGCGTCGCGGACGGCCGGGTCAAGGGCGTGCACTACCTGATGAAGAAGAACGGGATCACGGAGTTCGACGGGCGCGGCGTGTTCCTCGACCCGCACACGATCCAGGTCACCGGCTACGACGGCGGGACCCGCACGATCGGCTTCGACCACTGCGTCATCGCGACCGGCGCCACCCCGAGGCTGCTGCCCGGCACCCGTCGCACCGCGCGCGTGGTGACGTACGAGGAGCAGATCCTCGCCGAGGAGCTGCCGCGCTCGATCGTCATCGCGGGGGCCGGAGCGATCGGCGTCGAGTTCGCGTACGTCCTGCACAACTACGGTGTGAAGGTCACGATCGTCGAGTTCCTCGACCGCGTCGCCCCGCTGGAGGACGCCGAGGTGTCCGCCGAACTCGCCCGCCAGTACCGCAAGCTGGGCATCGACGTGCTGACCTCGACCCGGGTCGACGCCGTCGACGAGTCCGGCCCGCAGGTCCGCGTCCAGGTCACCGCCGGGGACGGCTCCCGGCAGGTGCTGGAGGCCGACAAGGTCCTCCAGGCCATCGGCTTCGCCCCGAACGTCACCGGCTACGGCCTGGAGAACACCGGTGTCACGGTCACCGAGCGCGGTGCCGTCGCCGTCGACGGCCGCTGCCGCACCTCGGTGCCGCACATCTTCGCCATCGGCGACGTCACCGCGAAACTGATGCTCGCGCACGCCGCCGAGGCGATGGGCGTGATCGCCGCCGAGACCATCGCGGACGCGGAGACGATGGAGCTCGACTACGTGATGATCCCGCGCGCCACCTACTGCCGGCCGCAGATCGCCAGCTTCGGCCACACCGAGGAGCAGGCGCGTGCGCTGGGCCATGACGTCAAGGTGGCGAAGTTCCCCTTCACGGCCAACGGCAAGGCGCACGGCCTCGGCGACGCGACGGGGTTCGTGAAGCTGATCAGCGACGCCAGGTACGGGGAGCTCCTCGGAGGTCATCTGATCGGCCCGGACGTCACGGAGCTGCTGCCCGAACTGACCCTGGCTCAGCAGTGGGACCTGACGGTCCACGAGGTGGCCCGCAACGTGCACGCGCACCCGACGCTGGGCGAGGCGGTCAAGGAGGCGGTGCACGGACTGGCCGGCCACATGATCAACATGTAGGGGAGGGGGAGCGGGCCGCCCGCGCCGAAGAACCTCGGCCCGCCCCGCCGTCCGTACCGTGTCCGCCGGGTGCCGCCGGCCCGGGTGCCGGCTAGTCGGCCGTGTCGCTCACGCCCAGCCGCAGATGCTCCACGTGGTACACGGCCTGGTCGAGGAGTTGCGCGACATGGTCGTCGTGCAGGGCGTACACCACCGACCGGCCGCGGCGCTCGCCCACCACCAGCCCGAGGTTGCGCAGCAGCCGCAGCTGGTGCGAGCACGCGGACTGCTCCATGCCCACCTCGGCGGCCAACTCGGTGGCGGGCAGCGGGCCTTCGCGCAGCCGCGCGAGGATCAGCAGCCGGGACGGGGTGGACAGGGCCTGGAGCGTGGTGGCCACCTTGGCCACGTTGTCCGCGTCCAGGCGGACGCGCGGCGTGTCCTGTGCGGCGGTGACTGCTCCGTGACCCATGAGCGGTATCTTACCGAGGTCACATGAATCCCTCTTCATGTGAATGGTTCTTCATGTATTCCTGTATGGTGGCCGGCGTGTCAGCGACTCTCGCACCCCATGCGTCCCCCACCCGCACCCCGAGGGCACCCCGGCGCCGCACGCGCGTCCTCGCCCTGCCCGAGGCCCGCTGGGCGCTCGCGGCCCTCGTGGCCTTCCTGGTGGCGCTCGCCCTGGACCTCGGCGGCGCCCCCGGGTGGGCGTACGGCCCCCTCTACGCGCTCGCGTACGTCACCGGCGGCTGGGAACCGGCCCTCGAAGGGCTGCGCGCACTGCGTGAGAAGACCCTCGACGTCGACCTGCTGATGATCGTCGCGGCGCTCGGCGCGGCCTCGATCGGACAAGTCCTCGACGGCGCCCTGCTGATCGTCATCTTCGCCACCTCGGGCGCCCTGGAGGCCCTCGCCACCGCCCGTACCGCGGACTCCGTGCGCGGTCTGCTCGACCTCGCCCCCGCCACGGCGACCCGGCTGGCCGAGGACGGCACCGAGCGGACCGTACCGGCCTGCGCACTCGCCGTCGGCGATGTGCTGCTGGTCCGCCCCGGCGAGCGCATCGGCGCCGACGGCACGGTCCTGGACGGCGTCAGCGAGGCCGACCAGGCCACCGTCACCGGCGAACCCCTGCCCGTCGTCAAACGCCCCGGCGACGAGGTCTTCGCGGGCACCCTCAACGGCGCCGGCGCCCTGCGCGTCCGCGTCGCCCGCGACCCCGCCGACTTCGTCATCGCCCGGATCGTCACCCTGGTCGAGGAGGCCTCCCGCACCAAGGCGCCCACCCAGTTGTTCATCGAGAAGGTCGAACAGCGCTACGCGGTCGGCGTGGTGGCCGCCACCCTCGCCGTCTTCGCCGTGCCGCTCGCCTTCGGCGCCGCCCTCACCGACGCGTTGCTGCGCGCCATGACCTTCATGATCGTCGCCTCTCCGTGCGCCGTCGTCCTGGCGACGATGCCGCCCCTGCTGTCCGCCATCGCCAACGCGGGCCGGCACGGCGTGCTGGTCAAGTCGGCGGTCGCGATGGAGCGCCTCGGCGAGATCGACCTCGCCGCCCTGGACAAGACCGGCACCCTCACCGAGGGCGCGCCCGAGGTGACACATGTACGGCCGCTGTCCGACTCCGGCCTCGACGAGGACCGCCTCCTCGCGCTGGCCGCCGCGGCCGAGTATTCCAGCGAGCACCCGCTGGCCCGCGCGATCGTGACTGCCGCCCGCGCCCGGAACCTGCCGATCGCGCCCGCCGCCGACTTCAGTGCCGCCCCGGGCCGGGGGGTCACCGCGGTGGTCGAGGGGCACGAGGTGAGCGTCGGCCGCGCGCCGGTGCCCACCGGGCGCGCGGACGGCGCGACCGTCGTCCTGGTCGTCCGCGACGGCGCACCGGTCGGCACGCTCGCCCTCACCGACCGCCTCCGCCCCGAGGCGCCCGCCGCCACCGCCGCGCTCACCGCCCTCACCGGGATCTCCCCCGTCCTGCTCACCGGCGACACCGCACCCGCCGCCGCCCGGGTCGCCGAGGCCACCGGCATCACCGACGTGCGCGCAGGGCTGCTGCCCGAGGACAAGGTCAACGCCGTACGCGGCCTTCAGGGGGCCGGCCGCAAGGTCCTCTTCGTCGGCGACGGCGTCAACGACGCTCCCGCCCTGGCCGCCGCGCACTGCGGACTGGCCATGGGCCGCGCGGGCTCCGACCTCGCCCTGGAGAGCGCGGACGCCGTCGTCGTACGCGACGAACTGGCCACCGTCCCCGCGGTCGTACGGCTCTCCCGGGCGGCCCGCCGGCTCGTCGTGCAGAACCTGGTCGTCGCGGGCACGTTCATCACCGTGCTGGTCGTCTGGGACCTGGCCGGCCACCTTCCGCTGCCGCTCGGTGTCGCCGGGCACGAGGGGTCGACGGTGCTGGTCGGCCTGAACGGACTCCGGCTGCTGCGTGAGTCGGCCTGGCGATCCGGCCCGCCCCAGGACACCTGAGGTCGATGTCGGATTCTCGCCAGCCCGGGCCCGGCCGGTGGCCGATGCTGGAGGCATGCAGAACGGGATGCACACCGACACCGAGCGCTGTCTGCGCGCTGTCCGGTCCAAGGACGCCCGGTTCGACGGATGGTTCTTCACCGCGGTCCTGAGCACCGGGATCTACTGCCGGCCCAGCTGCCCCGTCGTGCCGCCGAAGCCCGAGAACATGGTGTTCCACCCGAGCGCGGCCGCCTGCCAGCAGGCCGGTTTCCGGGCCTGCAAGCGCTGCCGCCCGGACACCAGCCCCGGCTCCCCGGAGTGGAACCAGCGGGCCGACGCGGTCGCCCGGGCCGTGCGGCTGATCGCCGACGGCGTCGTCGACCGCGACGGCGTGCCCGGGCTCGCCGCACGGCTCGGCTACAGCACCCGCCAGGTGGAACGCCAGCTGCTCGCCGAACTGGGCGCCGGCCCGCTCGCCCTGGCCCGCGCCCAGCGCGCCCAGACCGCCCGGCTGCTCGTCGAGACGACCGCGCTCCCCATGGCGCAGATCGCGTTCGCGGCCGGCTTCTCCTCGATCCGCACCTTCAACGACACCGTCCGCGAGGTCTACGCCCTCACCCCGAGCGAACTGCGCACCCGGGTGCCGCGGGGCCGCGCCGGAAACACCCCCGGCGCCCTGTCCCTGCGGCTGCCGTTCCGCGCCCCGCTCAACCCGGACAACCTCTTCGGCCACCTGGCCGCCACCGCCGTACCGGGCGTGGAGGAATGGCGGGACGGCGCCTACCGGCGCACGCTCCGCCTGCCGTACGGCCACGGCATCGCCGCGCTCACCCCGCACCCCGACCACATCGCCTGCCGCCTCACCCTCAGCGACCTGCGCGACCTGCCGGTCGCCATCAGCCGCTGCCGCCGCATGCTCGACCTGGACGCCGACCCGGTCGCCGTCGACGGCCATCTGCGCACCGACCCGGTTCTCGCGCCGCTGGTGGACAAGGCCCCGGGCCGACGGGTGCCGCGCACCGTCGACGAGGCGGAGTTCGCCGTACGGGCCGTACTGGGACAGCAGGTCTCCACCGCCGCCGCCCGCACCCACGCCGCGCGCCTGGTCACCGCGCACGGCGAGCCCGTCGACGACCCCGAGGGCGGGCTCACCCACCTCTTCCCCGCCCCGGAGGCGCTCGCCGCGATCGACCCCGAGACGCTGGCGATGCCCGGCACCCGCCGGCGGACGTTCACCACACTCGTCGGCCGGCTCGCCGACGGCTCCCTCCAGCTGGGCGTGGAGAGCGACTGGCCGCGGACCCGGGCGCTGCTGCTCGCCCTGCCGGGGTTCGGGCCGTGGACGGCCGACGTCATCGCCATGCGCGCCCTCGGCGACCCCGACGCGTTCCTCCCCACCGACCTCGGCATCCGCCGTGCGGCGGGGGAGCTGGGCCTGCCGTCCACCCCCGCGGCCCTCACCGCCCGGTCGGCCGCCTGGCGGCCCTGGCGGGCGTACGCCGTCCAGTACCTGTGGGCGACCGACAGCCACCCGATCAACTTCCTTCCTGTCTAGGGACGTTCCATGACCGCCAAGAAGCAGCACACCGTCATCGACAGCCCGTACGGGCCCCTCACCCTGGTCGCCGACGACGGCGTCCTGTGCGGCCTGTACATGACCGATCAGCGGCACCGCCCGCCGGAGGAGACCTTCGGCGAACCCGACGAGGCGCCCTTCGCCGAGGCCGAGGAACAGCTGGAGGCCTACTTCGCGGGCGAGTTGAAGGAGTTCACCGTCGAACTCCGCCTGCACGGCACGCCGTTCCAGCGGTCCGTCTGGGAGCGCCTGCGCGGCATCCCCTACGGCGAGACCCGCACCTACGGCGAACTCGCCGACACCCTCGGCAACCCCCAGGCCTCCCGCGCCGTGGGCCTGGCCAACGGCCGGAACCCGGTCGGCATCATCGTCCCCTGCCATCGCGTCATCGGCGCGAGCGGCGGCCTGACCGGCTACGGCGGCGGCCTGGAGCGCAAGCAGCGCCTGCTGGACTTCGAACGGGGCGCGGCCCTCTTCTAGTGCCGCACTGGGGCGTGCCCGGGAGGACAGGGCGTGCCCGCGAGGACCGGCTCGGCGCGTTCAGTAGTCGTTCTCGACGCTCAGCCGGTCCAGCAGGACCGGCAGGGCGGACCCGATGGGTTCCCGGATCACCTCGTCGGCCAGCTCGTCGTACGGCGTCGGCTCGGCGTTGACGATGATCAGGCTGGCGCCGTGCTCAGCGGCGAGGCCGGCCAGCCCGGCGGCGGGATGCACCTGGAGGCTGGTGCCGACGGCGATGAAGACCTGACACGCCTTGGTGATCGCGACCGCCTCGCCCAGGACCACCGGGTCGAGGTGTTCGCCGAACATCACGGTCGCCGACTTCAGGATCCCGCCGCACTCCAGACACGGCGGGTCCTCCTCGCCGACGTCGACCCGGGCGAGCGCGTCCGCCATCAGTCCGCGCGCGTGGCACTTGGTGCACACCACCTGGCGAGCGGTGCCGTGCAGCTCCAGCACCTTGCGGGCGGACACCCCGGCGAGCTGGTGCAGCCCGTCCACGTTCTGGGTGATGACCCGCACCGGCACCCCCGCCCGCTCCAGATCGGCCACCGCCCGGTGCGCCGCGTTGGGCTCGGCGTCCAGCGCGCCGGTCTTGCGCCGCATCTGCCAGGACCGCCGCCGGATCTCCGGGTCGCGCATGTAGTGGTCGTAGGTGACGAGCTTCTCCGCCTCCGGGTCCCGCCGCCACAGTCCGTTCGGGCCGCGATAGTCGGGGATCCCGGAATCGGTCGAGATGCCTGCGCCGCTGAGGATGGCAACCAGGGGCCTGTTCATGGCCCGAGACTAGGACGGTTGCCCGCCCGGGGCGAACGGATGACCGGGGGCCGGCCGCGTGCGCGCACCGGGCCGCGTGCCCGCGCCGCGGAGCCGGCCCCGGGCCCTCGCGGTCACCCTGCCCGGTGGCCGTTCTCCAGCTCGGCCGTCCCCGAACCGTCCGCCAGGACGTCGAGCGCCGCCAGCACACGGCGGCCCAGGGCGCCGGGCAGATAGCCGGTCACGTCCTCCCGCGGCACCAGCCGCCAGGACAGCAGCTCCTCCTCCTGCAACCGGATCGCCTTGAGGTCCTCCTCGGGGAGCACCCCGCCGTCGTACAGATACGCCACCAGCGGCGGCCGGCCCGTGCCGTGCACCCAGTCCACCGCGAGCAGGCGGCCGAGCTCCCGGTCCAGGCCGATCTCCTCGGCGGTCTCCCGGCGGGCGCCCTGACGCGGGGTCTCGCCGTCGTCGGACTCGATCGTGCCGCCCGGAAGGGCCCAGCCCTCGCGGTAGTTGGGCTCGACGAGCAGGACGCGGCCCTCGGTGTCACGGAACAGCGCGGCGGCCCCGGCGAGGACACGGGGCAGCCCCGCGATGTAGGCGGCGAAGTCAGCAGTGGTCATCCCGGAAGGGTAACCAGCGCGCGCCGCCGCCCCGCGGGCTCGCGGTCCGCCGAGGGGCGCGCACGGCACCCGGGCGATCTCGCCGCGCTACGCGGCCTCCGCGAGCGCCAGCCGCAGGGTCCGCCTCGCCAGCTCGCTGATCCGCACCCCGTCGAAGCCGAACACCGCGCTGCGCACGGTGTCCTCCAGCGGGTCCTTCCACTGGGCGGGGATGTCGTCCGCGCCGGTCAGCACACCGGCGACCGAGCCCGCGGTGGCACCGTTGGAGTCGGTGTCCAGGCCCCCGCGGACGGTGAGCGTGATGGTGCGGGTGAAGTCGCCGTCGCCGTACAGCAGCCCCGCGGTGAGCACCGCCGCGTTCGGGACGGTGTGGATCCAGCCGAGTCCGGCGGTCTCCTCGGCCATCGTGGTGAGGGTGTCCTCCCAGGGCAGCCGGGCCTCGTGGAGCGAGGCGACCCGGCGGACGGTGCGGGCCAGCCGGCAGCTCGCGGGGACCACGGTCAGGGACTCGTCCAGGGCGTGCCGGACGGTGGGGGCCGTGAACGCGGCCGAGATGAGCGCCGCCGCCCACATCGCGCCGTACACGCCGTTGCCGGTGTGCGACAGCACCGCGTCCCGGCGGGCCAGCGCGGCGGCGCGGCGCGGGGCGCCCGGGCAGGTCCAGCCGTAGATGTCGGCGCGGATCAGGGCGCCGATCCACTCCTGGTAGGGGTTGTCGTACGTCGCCGTCAGCGGCGGTTTGAGGCCGCCCGCGAGATTGCGGTAGGCGGCCCGCTCCGCGGTGAACGTCTGGAGGTACGGCAGCCGCAGCAGCCACAGGTCGCCGACCTGCTCGGTGCTGAACCCGAAGCCGTGCGTCTCCAGCAGGTCCAGGCCGAGGACGGCGTAGTCGACGTCGTCGTCGCGGCAACTGCCGTGGATGCGGCCGCGGACGCAACTGCGCCACTCCGGGCGCAGCCGCGGGCCGTCGCCGTCGGCGGGCGGTTCGGGAAGGTAGTCGGTGAGGGGCAGCGCGCGGGCCTGACGGAGGTAGCGGTCGATGCGGTCGCGTGTCCACAGGTCGCCCTGCTCGACCGGTTTGCCGAGCATGTTGCCGGCGACACGGCCCAGCCAGCCCCCGAGGATGCGGTCGGCGAGCTCCGGCTCGGTGCCCACAGGGGTCATACCACCGGTCTACCCGATTCCGGCGCCCGGCACCGGCCGTCGGGGGCGGGTTCCGCGGGCGTTCCACGGTGCGGGCGGGGCATGACGGCGGGACAGTCCTGCGGTTAGGGTCGCAACGGCGCGACCGGCCCCGACGTGGGCGGGGCCCGGAGAGCAAGGGGAAGACAAGGTGGTTGAGGCTGTGGACGGCGCCCGTCGGGTGCTGATCGCCGCGGACAAGTTCAAGGGATCGCTGACGGCCGTGCAGGTCGCCCAGCGGGTGACGGCCGGACTGCGCCGCGTCGTACCCGACGTCGAGGTCGCGGCGCTCCCCGTGGCGGACGGCGGCGACGGGACCGTGGACGCGGCGGTCGCGGCCGGGTTCGAGCGGCGCACGGTCCGGGTCGCCGGACCCCTCGGCGACGAGGTGACGGCGGCGTTCGCCCTGCGCGGCGACACCGCGGTCGTGGAGATGGCCGAGGCGAGCGGGCTCCAGCGGCTGCCGGCCGGGGTCTTCGCGCCGCTGACCGCTTCCACGTACGGGTCGGGGGAACTGCTGCGGGCCGCGCTCGACGCCGGGGCGCGCACGATCGTCTTCGGGGTCGGCGGGAGCGCGACCACCGACGGCGGCGCCGGAATGCTGGCCGCGCTCGGCGCCCGGTTCAGCACCGCCGACGGCGGGCCGGTGCCGCCCGGGGGCGGCGGTCTGCGCGACCTCGCGACCGCCGACCTGTCCGGCCTGGACCCCCGGCTGGCGGACGTGCGGCTCGTGCTGGCGAGCGATGTCGACAACCCGCTGACCGGCCCCAAGGGCGCGCCCGCCGTGTACGGGCCGCAGAAGGGCGCCGGACCGGACGACGTCGCGGTGCTGGACGCGGCGCTCGCGCACTTCGCGCAGGTGCTGGAGCGGGCCGTCGGACCGCGCGCCGGGGAGTACGCCTCGGCGCCGGGCGCGGGCGCGGCGGGCGGCATCGGGTACGGCGCGCTGATCGTCGGCGCCCGGTTCCGGCCCGGGATCGAGGTCATGCTCGACGTCCTCGGCTTCGGCGCCGCCCTGGCGCAGGCGGACCTGGTGATCACCGGCGAGGGCTCCCTGGACGAGCAGACCCTGCACGGCAAGGCCCCGGCCGGGGTCGCCGCGGCCGCCCGCGCCGCCGGCAAGGAGGTCGTCGCGGTGTGCGGCCGGCTGGCCCTGCCACCCGAGGCGCTGGGCCGGGCCGGGATCCGCCGGGCGTACGCCCTGACCGACGTCGAGCCGGACGTGGCGAAGTGCATCGCGGACGCCGGTCCGATCCTGGAGCGGACGGCGGAGCGCGTGGCGCGCGACTTCCTGTCCTGACCCCGGCCGCGCGCCGGCCTCAGGAGGCCGGCGCCCCGATCGTGTTCAGCTCGGCCAGCGCGTCCGCCGGCAGGGCCAGGTCAGCCGCCGCGAGGTTCTCCCGCAGATGGGCCGGTGACGAGGTGCCCGGGATCACGGCGACGGCGGGGGAGCGGTGCAGGAGCCAGGCCAGGGCCACCTGCTGCGGCGAGGCGTCCAGAGCGGCGGCGATCCGGGTCAGCGTCCCGGACTGCAGCGGTGTGAACCCGCCCAGCGGGAAGTACGGCACGAAGGCGATGTTCTCGGCCTCGCACCGCTCCAGCAGGGCGTCGTCGCGCCGCACGGCCAGGTTGTAGAGGTTCTGCACGGTGACCACGGGCGCGATGGCCCGGGCCTCGGTGAGCTGGCGCTCCGAGACACAGCTCAGGCCCAGGTGCCGGATCAGGCCTTCCTGGCGCAGCTCGGTGAGCGCGCCGAACTGCTCCGCCACGGAGTCCTCGTTCGGCGTGTCGTGCGTGCCGACGCGCAGATTGACCACGTCGAGCGTGTCCACACCGAGGTGCCGGAGGTTCTCCCGGACCTGTTCCTTGAGATCGGCGGGGTCCAGGGACTGGATCCAGCCACCGTCCGTGTCCCGGCGGGCGCCCACCTTCGTGACGATGCGCAGGTCCGCCGGGTAGGGGTGCAGCGCCTGCCTGATCAGTTCGTTGACGACGACGGGACCGTAGAAGTCGGCCGTGTCGATGTGGGTGACGCCCGAGGCCACCGCCTCGCGCAGCACCGCCAGCGCCTGCGCACGGTTTTCGGGCGGGCCGAAGACGTTCGGCCCGGTGAGCCGCATGGTGCCGTAGCCCAGCCGGGAGAGCGTGAGGCCGTCGGCCGGGGTGACGGTGCCGCCGGGAATTCCAGGCATGTCTTACTTCTCCAGACGTGTTCTGTTCGCCAGGTGCTCGACCAGCCTGCCGCCGCGCCACCGGGTCCCGGCAGTGCCCCGCCGATCCTGGGAGTGGCGGGGCCAGGCACCGCGCACCCGCCGGCCGTACGGTGGGGACCATGGACGGGACGGACGGCACGAACGCCCTCGGCGACTTCCTGCGCGCCCGCCGGGCCCTGGTCCGCCCCGAGGACGCCGGCCTGACCGGCGGCGGACTGCGCAGGGTCCCGGGGCTGCGCCGCGAGGAGGTCGCGCTGCTCGCCGGCATCAGCGCGGACTACTACCTCCGTCTGGAACAGGGCCGGGACCGCAATCCCTCGGTCCAGGTGCTGGAGGCCATCGCCCGGGTCCTGCGGCTGGACGCCGCCGCCACCGGCCACCTGATCGCGCTGGGCGGTCCGCCTCGGCCGCGAGCGCGGCCATCGGTGCTGTCGGCCGGGGAGGCACCGGCGTCGGCGGCCGTGCCGCGCAGCATCCTCCAGCTCATCGACGGCTGGACGCACAACCCCGCCTACGTCCAGAACACGTTCTCCGACGCCCTCGCCGCCAACGCCCTGGCCACCGCCGTCTCCCCGAACTACCGCCCCGGTGTCAACCTGCTGCGCGCCGTCTTCCTCGACCCCGCGGAGCGGGAGCTGCGCCGGGACTGGGAGGAGCTGACCGAGGAGGGCGTGGCGGTGCTGCGCACCCAGGCCGGGCCCGATGTGGCCGATCCGCGGCTCCAGCGCCTGGTCGGGGAGCTGTCGGTACGCAGTGAGCGCTTCCGCGCGCTCTGGGGCCGGCACGACGTGCGCACCCGCGCCGGGCGGCTGAGCCGGCTGCGGCATCCGCAGGTCGGCGACCTGGAGCTGTACTCCGACAAGCTCTCGATCGACGGCGCCGACGGCCTGACCCTCGTCGTCTTCCACGCGGAACCCGGCAGCCGCAGCGCCGAGCTGCTGGAGATCCTCGGCAGTCTCGCCGCCCCGGACCGCGCGCCCGGCACACCGGAGCCCTCCCCCGAACAGCGGGGGACACCCGAACAGTGAGGGCCCCGAACCGCGAACGGTTCGGGGCCCTCACTCCACGAGCGGATCGTACGGATCGCCTACGGCAGCTGCGCCGCCCGGGCCTCACGCCGGTTGTCGCGGAAGTTGTTCACCCGGCGGGCCGTGGCGAACAGCGGGATCACCGCGCCCATCACCAGCTGCAGCGCGCAGCCGGTCTGGAGGAGCAGCTGGCCGCTGGGGGCGCCGAAGGCCCAGGCCACCAGCAGACCCATGCTGAGCACGATCCAGCCGAGCATCGCGCCGGCGAGGCGGCCCCGCGGCTTCGGGTACTCGACCCGGCTCACCATCAGCCACGCGGTGCCCAGGATCGCCAGCAGGGTCGCGACGAACGGCAGCTCCAGCAGCACGATCGCGACCACGGTCAGCGCGCCGAACGGGCTGGGCATGCCCTGGAACATGCCGTTCCGCGGCGTCACGCAGGAGAATCTGGCCAGCCTGAGCACGACCGCGAGCAGGACGACGATCGCCCCGACCGCGGCGACCCGCTGGTGCGCGTCGTCCGCGACCATGCCGTAGACCAGGACGAAGTACGCCGGGGCCAGGCCGAAGCTGATCAGGTCCGACAGGTTGTCCAGCTCGGCGCCCATGGGGGACGAGCGCAGCTTGCGGGCGACCAGTCCGTCGAACAGGTCGAAGACCGCGGCGCAGAGCATCAGGATGACCGCCGTGGCCGCGCTGTGGCGGGCCATGCCGGTTTCCTGGCTGCCGGTGAGGTGCGGGATCAGGATGCCGGTGGTGGTGAAGTACACCGCCATGAAGCCGCACGTGGCGTTGCCGAGGGTGAGGGTGTCCGCTATCGACAGACGCAGAGAGAGGGGCATCTCCTCCTCTTCGTCCTCGGTCACCGCCTCGGGGACCCAGCCCTGTTGTGTCTCGGGATGGTCAGTCACGGTCAATGCGAGTCACCCCAGCCACTGTCTTCTGGCCGACTTCGACGGCGACCTCGACGCCCTCCGGCAGGTACAGGTCGACGCGCGAGCCGAAGCGGATCAGACCGATCCGCTCGCCCTGCTCGACCTTGGTGCCCTGCGGGATGTAGGGGACGATGCGTCGGGCCACCGCGCCGGCGATCTGGATCATCTCGATGTCACCGAGCTCGGTGTCGAAGTGCCAGACGACCCGCTCGTTGTTCTCGCTCTCCTTGTTGAAAGCGGGAACGAAGCCGCCGGGGACGTGCTCGACCGACGTCACGGTGCCGGCCAGCGGAGCGCGGTTGACGTGGACGTTGAGCGGGCTCATGAAGATCGCGACGCGGGTACGTCCGTCCTTCCACGGCATGATGCTCTGCACCACGCCGTCGGCCGGCGAGATGACCCGGCCCTGGGTGATCTCGCGCTCGGGGTCGCGGAAGAACCACAGCATCCCCGCGGCGAGCGCGGTGGCGGGGACGGCGACGGCCTTCGCGGCGCCGGAACGGCGGGCTCGGGCCAGGCTGAGGGCCGCGGTGGCGACGGTCGGGAGAAGCCACGGCGATGCTCCGCGCGCGAGGCGTACGCCGACCAGGCTGTCGCGAGGTGCAGAGGTTTGGCTGTGGGGCATGGATGACCTTCGTAGCGGATGATGCCGCGCTTCTGAACGGGGGACGGCGGCTTTCTCGCGATCGTAGCGGCTATGGGCCGCAACTGGGTAAGCCAGGCAACCGAGTCGGCGGGCGAAGGCTCCCTACGGGGTGTGATCTTCTTCTCGAAGAAAACACCCCGTAGCAGGACATTCAGCCCTGGAATCGATACTCTTCGAGCAACCTCCGACCAATGATCATTTTCTGGATCTCGGCGGTACCTTCACCGATGAGCAGCATCGGGGCCTCGCGGTAGAGGCGCTCGATCTCGTACTCCTTGGAGAAGCCGTAGCCCCCGTGGATCCGGAAGGCGTCCTCCACGACCTCCTTGCAGTACTCGGAGGCGAGGTACTTCGCCATCCCGGCCTCCAGGTCGTTTCGTTCCCCGGAGTCCTTTTTGCGTGCAGCGTTCACCATCATGGCATGCGCGGCCTCCACCTTGGTGGCCATCTCCGCGAGCTTGAACTGGATCGCCTGGTGCTGAGCGATCGGTTTGCCGAAAGTGTGACGCTGCTGGGCGTACCGGACGCCCAGTTCGAAGGCACGCTGAGCGACGCCGCAGCCACGCGCCGCCACATTGACGCGGCCGACCTCCACGCCGTCCATCATTTGGTAAAAACCACGGCCGGTGGCCCCGCCGAGCACGCGGTCGGCCGGAATCCGCAGGCCGTCCATGATCAGCTCGGTGGTGTCGACGCCCTTGTACCCCATCTTGTCGATCTTGCCCGGGATCGTCAGGCCCGGCCGGACCTCACCGAAACCGGGCTCCTTCTCGACCAGGAAGGTCGTCATCGACTTGTGCGGCGCGGTCCCCTCCGGGTGTCCTTCCTCGCTGCGGACGAGAACGGCGACGAGTGACGACGTGCCCCCGTTGGTCAGCCACATCTTCTGACCGTTCAGGACGTAGTCGTCGCCGTCCCGGACCGCCTTCGACGTGATCGCCGAGACGTCCGAACCCAGACCGGGCTCCGACATCGAGAACGCGCCGCGGATGTCGCCGGCCGCCATCCGCGGCAGGAAGTGGTCCTTCTGCTCCTGCGTGCCGTGCTGCTTGAGCATGTACGCCACGATGAAGTGCGTGTTGATGATGCCGGACACCGACATCCAGCCACGGGCGATCTCCTCCACGCACAGCGCGTACGTGAGCAGGGACTCGCCCAGACCGCCGTACTCCTCGGGGATCATCAGGCCGAACAGGCCCAGTTCCTTGAGGCCGTCGACGATCTGCTGCGGGTACTCGTCGCGGTGCTCCAGCTCGGTGGCGACCGGGAGGATCTCCTTGTCCACGAAGTCGCGGACCGTGGACAGGATCTCCTGCTGGACATCGGTCAGACCGGCGGTCTGGGCGAGTCGCGCCATTGCTACTTCCCCTGTTCGTCGAGCTCCGGGCGGCCCGGCTGCTCGCCGCCGCGCTCCTTGATGTACGCCTCGGTGGGGACCATCACCTTGCGGCGGAACACGCACACCAGCGTGCCGTCCTGCTTGTAGCCCTTGGTCTCCACGTGCACGATGCCGCGGTCGTTCTTCGACTTGGACGGCCACTTGTCCAGCACCGTGGTCTGCCCGTAGACGGTGTCGCCGTGGAACGTCGGCGCCACGTGCTTGAGCGACTCGATCTCCAGATTGGCGATCGCCTTGCCCGAGATGTCCGGCACGGACATGCCGAGAAGCAGCGAGTAGACGTAGTTCCCGACGACGACGTTCCTGCCGAAGTCCGTCGAGCTCTCCGCGTAGTTGCTGTCCATGTGGAGCGGGTGGTGGTTCATGGTCAGCAGGCAGAACAGGTGGTCGTCGTACTCGGTGACCGTCTTGCCCGGCCAGTGCTTGTACGTCGCGCCGACCTCGAACTCCTCGTAGGTGCGCCCGAACTGCATCGCCTCACACCTCCGGGATCTCGAACGTGCTGGTGCGCCGCATGCCGGCGGCGCGGCCCTTGCCGGAGACGACCAGGGCCATCTTGCGGCTGGCCTCGTCGATCATCTCGTCGCCGAGCATCGCCGAGCCCTTCTTGCCGCCCGCCTCTGACGTGTAGTACTCGTACGCGTCCAGGATCAGCTCGGCATGGTCGTAGTCCTCCTGGGACGGCGAGAAGATCTCGTTGGACGCCTCGACCTGACCCGGGTGGAGCACCCACTTGCCGTCGAAGCCGAGGGCGGCGGCGCGCCGCGCGACCTCGCGGTAGCCCTCGACGTTGCGGATCTGGAGGTAGGGGCCGTCGATCGCCTGGAGGTTGTTGGCGCGGGCGGCCATCAGGATCTTCATCAGGATGTAGTGGTAGGCGTCCGCCGGATAGCCGGGCGGCTGCTCGCCCACGACCAGCGACTTCATGTTGATCGAGGCCATGAAGTCGGCCGGGCCGAAGATGATCGTCTCGACGCGCGGGGAGGCCTGCGCGATCTCGTTGACGTTGTTCAGGCCCTGCGCGTTCTCGATCTGCGCCTCGATGCCGATCCGGCCGACCTCGAAGCCCATCGTCTTCTCGATCTGGGTCAGCAGCAGGTCCAGCGCCACGATCTGCCGGGCGTCCTGGACCTTCGGCAGCATGATGCAGTCCAGGTTCTGGCCGGCGCCCTCGACGACGGTGACGACATCGCGGTACGTCCACTCCGTCGTCCAGTCGTTGACCCGCACCACCCGCGTCTTGCCCGTCCAGTCGCCCTCGTTGAGGAACTTCACGATGGTGTGCCGCGCCTCGGGCTTGGCCAGCGGCGCGCAGGCGTCCTCCAGGTCGAGGAAGACCTGGTCCGCCGGGAGCCCCTGCGCCTTCTCCAGGAAGCGGGGATTGCTTCCCGGCACGGCCAGGCAGGAACGCCGTGGACGAAGACGGTTGACGGTCATGCGGGAACCTCCAGGGGGTCGAGCTTGTTCGCTTTGCGGATCTCGTCGACGATACGGCCGATGATCCCGGTGATGTCGAAGTCCTTCGGTGTGAAGACCGCGGCCACTCCGGCGGCCCTGAGCTGCTCGGCGTCACCGTTCGGGATGATCCCGCCGGCGATCACCGGGATGTCGGCGGCGCCCGCCTCGCGCAGCCGCTCCAGCACGTCCGGCACCAGTTGGGCGTGCGAGCCGGACAGGATCGACAGGCCCACCGCGTGGACGTCCTCGGCGAGGGCCGCGTCCACGATCTGCTCGGGCGTCAGCCGGATGCCCTGGTAGACCACCTCGAAGCCCGCGTCACGCGCGCGTACGGCGATCTGCTCCGCTCCGTTGGAGTGGCCGTCCAGGCCCGGCTTGCCGACCAGGAAGCGGAGCTTGCCGGTGCCGAGGTCGCGGGCGGTCTCGTCGACCCGGCGCCGGACCCGCGCCATCGCGGTGCCCTCCTCGGCGCTCACCGCGACGGGCGCGGAGGACACACCGGTCGGTGCGCGGAACTCGCCGAACACCTCGCGCAGGGCCCCGGCCCACTCGCCGGTCGTGACGCCGGCGCGGGCGCACTCCAGGGTGGCCTCCATGAGGTTGCCGGTGCCCTTGGCGGCCTCCTTCAGCCGATCCAGCGCCTTGCACGGGCGCGGGTGGTTGAAGGGCGGCTGGTACCGCGTGTCGCGCCAGGTGCCGAGCGCTTCGACGACCCGCGCCTCGACGGCCGGGTCGACCGTGTGGATGGCGGTGTCCAGGTCGGCGGTCAGCGGGTTGGGCTCGGTCGTCTCGAAGGCGTTGACGCCGACGATCTTCTCCTGGCCGGACTCGATGCGCGCCCGCCGCTCCGCGTGCGAGGCGACGAGCTGCGACTTGAGATAGCCGGACTCGACGGCGGCCATGGCGCCGCCCATCTGCTGGATCCGGTCGATCTCGGCGAGCGACTCCTCGACGAGTTCGCTCACCTTGTCCTCGACCACCCTCGAGCCCTCGAAGATGTCCTCGTACTCCAGCAGGTCGCTCTCGTGGGCGAGCACCTGCTGGATGCGCAGCGACCACTGCTGGTCCCAGGGGCGCGGCAGGCCCAGCGCCTCGTTCCAGGCCGGGAGCTGGACGGCACGCGCGCGTGCGTCCTTGGACAGGGTCACGGCCAGCATCTCCAGCACGATCCGCTGGACGTTGTTCTCCGGCTGCGCCTCGGTCAGGCCCAGGGAGTTGACCTGGACCCCGTAGCGGAAGCGGCGCTGTTTGGGGTTCTCGATGCCGTACCGCTCGCGCGTGATCCGGTCCCAGATCCGCCCGAACGCCCGCATCTTGCACATCTCCTCGATGAAGCGGACACCCGCGTTCACGAAGAAGGAGATACGGGCCACGACGTCCCCGAACTTCTCCTCGGGAACCTGCCCCGAGTCGCGTACGGCATCGAGAACCGCGGTCGCGGTGGACATCGCGTAGGCGATCTCCTGGACCGGTGTGGCGCCCGCCTCCTGCAGGTGGTAGCTGCAGATGTTGATCGGGTTCCACTTCGGTATGTGGGAGACCGTGTACGCGATCATGTCCGTCGTCAGCCGGAGTGAGGGCCCCGGCGGGAACACGTGTGTCCCCCGCGACAGGTATTCCTTGACGATGTCGTTCTGGGTCGTGCCCTGGAGCCGGGTGATGTCCGCGCCCTGCTCCTCCGCGACGACCTGGTAGAGCGCCAGCAGCCACATGGCCGTGGCGTTGATGGTCATCGAGGTGTTCATCTGCTCCAGCGGGATGTCCTGGAACAGCCGGCGCATGTCGCCGACGTGCCCGATCGGCACACCGACCCGGCCCACCTCGCCGCGGGCGAGGATGTGGTCGGAGTCGTAGCCGGTCTGCGTCGGCAGGTCGAACGCCACCGACAGACCCGTCTGGCCCTTGGCGAGGTTGCGCCGGTACAGCTCGTTGGACGCCTCGGCCGTGGAGTGACCGGCGTATGTGCGCATGAGCCACGGCCGGTCCTTCTGACGCTCAGTCATCTATGACCTCCGCCGTCCTCAGATGTTCCGGAAGCGGTTGATGGCGTCGACGTGCTCGGCGCGCATCTCCTCGTCGCGCACGCCGAGACCTTCCTCGGGGGCGAGGCACAGCACGCCGACCTTGCCCTGGTGGACGTTGCGGTGCACGTCGTGGGCGGCCTGCCCGGTGTCCTCCAGCGAGTAGACCCGCGACAGGGTGGGATGGATCTTGCCCTTCGCGATCAGCCGGTTGGCCTCCCAGGCCTCGCGGTAGTTGGCGAAGTGCGAGCCGATGATGCGCTTCAGGGACATCCACAGGTAGCGGTTGTCGTACTCGTGGTTGTAGCCCGAGGTCGAGGCGCAGGTGACGATGGTGCCGCCCTTGCGCGTGACGTAGACCGACGCGCCGAAGGTCTCGCGGCCGGGGTGCTCGAAGACGATGTCGACGTCCTCGCCGCCGGTCAGCTCGCGGATGCGCTTGCCGAAGCGCTTCCACTCCCTGGGGTCCTGGTTGTGCTCGTCCTTCCAGAACTTGTAGCCCTCGGCGTTGCGGTCGATGATCGCCTCGGCGCCCATGGCCCGGCAGATGTCCGCCTTCTGGTCGCTGGAGACGACACAGATCGGGGTGGCGCCGCCCGCGAGCGCGAACTGGGTGGCGTACGAGCCGAGCCCGCCGCTCGCGCCCCAGATCAGGACGTTGTCGCCCTGCTTCATGCCGGCGCCGTTGCGGGAGACGAGCTGCCGGTAGGCGGTCGAGTTGACCAGGCCCGGGGCTGCGGCCTCCTCCCAGCTGAGGTGGCCCGGCTTGGGCATCAGCTGGTTGGACTTGACCAGGGCGATCTCCGCCAGGCCGCCGAAGTTCGTCTCGAAGCCCCAGATGCGCTGCTCGGGGTCGAGCATGGTGTCGTTGTGGCCGTCGCTGGACTCCAGCTCGACCGACAGGCAGTGGGCGACGACCTCGTCGCCGGGCCGCCAGGCGTTGACGCCCGGCCCGGTGCGCAGGACCACGCCCGCGAGGTCGGAGCCGATGATGTGGTACGGCAGGTCGTGGCGCCTGGTCAGCTCCGAGAGCCGGCCGTAGCGCTCCAGGAACCCGAAGGTCGACAGCGGCTCGAAGATCGAGGTCCACACGGAGTTGTAGTTGACCGAGGAGGCCATGACGGCCACCAGGGCCTCGCCCGGGCCGAGCTCGGGCAGCGGCACCTCGTCCAGGTGCAGTGACTTGCGCGGGTCCTTTTCGCGGGTCTGCATGCCCGCGAACATCTCCGTCTCGTCCTTGTGCACGGTGATCGCACGGTACGACTCGGGGAGGGGCAGCGCGGCGAAGTCGGCCGGTGTCGATTCCGGCGACTGGATCGCGTCCAGGATGTCCTTCACGGTCACGGTTTTGCCTCCGGCGGTGAGCGCCCTGAGGGAGGGGCGCTGAGGGTTACGTCGGTGCTGCAGAGGTCGTGAGGGGGTGCCGTCGGTTCGGCGGATGGTGCTCTGTTCGGCAGCGCTTTGTGGCGCGGGAGGTTGCCTGTGACGCAGGCGTCCGGGCGCGCTCGCCGGGGATCCCCCCGGTCCTTTCGGGCGCCGGGGGAGGCTTGCGGGGACAGCCGGCGTACGAAAGGTCGCTGCACGCCGGCCGCCCGGACAACATCAACGTATGGCACGCCGTGTCACCTGGCAAGGCACTCGGTGCCAGAACTTTCCCTCAGATGAAATCTTTACGTCACAAATGAGCGATGATCGATCGTACGGGCCGTGAGCAACGGGCGAAACAGGCCTCTGACATGCCAGAACGGCCACCCCGAGGGGTGGCCGTTCTCACGTCAGGACCGGGCCGGGCCGGTGGGTCCGCAGGGCTCAGCGGTCCTTGAGCGCCTCCTCGATGGTCCGCATGACCTCGTCCAGCGGGGCGTCGGTGCGGGCGACCGTCACCAGGACCTCGCCGTTCGTCGAGAACGCCGCGGGGGCCGGCTTCGGCGCGGCGGACCGGCCCACCCCGATCCCCGCCCCGAACGTCTTGCGCACGATGGCGAAGGCGTGGTCGAGCTGCGCCTCCACGTCCCCCTGGCCGCCCGCCCGCAGCCAGCGCCGCAGGACGTGGTTGTGGGCGGTGACCACGGCGGACGCGGCCACCTCGGCCAGCAGCGGATCGTCATTGGCGTCGTCGTCGTGCGCGTGCTCGTCGAAGTGGCCGAGCAGATAGCGCGTGAACAGGCGCTCGTAGCGGGCCACCGACGCGATCTCCGCCTCGCGCAGGGTGGGCACCTCGCGCGTGAGCTTGTAGCGGGCGACCGAGATCTCCGGCCGGGCCGCGTACATCTTCATGACCTCCTTGATCCCGCGGCACACCGTGTCGAGCGGGTGCTCGTGCGCGGGTGCCGCGTTCAGCACGGCCTCCGCCCGGATCAGGGTGTCGTCGTGATCGGGGAAGATCGCCTCTTCCTTGGAGCGGAAGTGGCGGAAGAAGGTGCGGCGGGCGACCCCGGCCGCGGCCGCGATCTCGTCGACGGTGGTTGCCTCGTACCCCTTGGTCGCGAACAACTCCATTGCGGCGGCCGCCAGTTCCCGGCGCATTTTCAGCCGTTGGGCGGCGGCGCGACTGCCCGCGGCACTTTCCGGCGCGTCGGACGTGGCTGGTGTACGAGCGGACTTGGCGGGCTGGGACATGACCCGAACGTACTGCATCTTCTCAGGTCGGTGCGCCGCGCCGGGGTCTCCCCCGCCCTGGCCGGGCGGGGGAGAACCGGCCGGGTCCAGCAGCCCGCCCCACTCGGCGCCGGCCCCGAACCAGTCGCCTGGCCGGCCCTCAGCGCCGGGCATACTCGCGGAAGCCGCGGCCCGTCTTGCGGCCGAGGCAGCCCGCGGCCACCAGGTGCTCCAGCAGCGGGGCCGGAGCGAGGCCCGGGTCACGGAACTCTCGGTGCAGGACCTTCTCGATGGCCAGCGACACATCCAGGCCGACCACGTCCAGCAGCTCGAAGGGGCCCATCGGATAGCCGCCGCCGAGCTTCATCGCCGCGTCGATGTCGTCGAGCGACGCGTAGTGGTCCTGCACCATCTTGATCGCGTTGTTCAGGTACGGGAACAGCAACGCGTTGACGATGAATCCGGCCCGGTCGCCGCAGTCGACGGCGTGCTTCCTGATCGTGCCGCACACCTCGTGCACGGTCGCGTGGACGTCGTCCGAGGTCAGCACCGTACGTACCACCTCGACCAGCTTCATCGCCGGCGCCGGGTTGAAGAAGTGCATGCCGATGACGTCCTGCGGACGCGAGGTGGCACGGGCGCAGGCGACGACCGGCAGCGACGAGGTGGTGGTCGCGAGGACGGCGCCGGGCTTGCAGACCTTGTCCAGCGTCGCGAACAGCTGCCGCTTGACGTCCAGGTCCTCGGCGACCGCCTCGACGGCCAGGTCGACCTCCGCGAACGCGTCGTAGGAGCCTGCCGCGGTGATCCGGTCCAGCGCCTGCGCCGCCGCCTCCGCGGTCAGCCGGCCCTTGTCGACGGAGCGCGCGAGCGACTTGCCGATCCGCGCCTTGGCGGCCTCCGCCTTCTCCGCGCTGCGGGCGGCGAGGACCACGTCGTGGCCCGCCTTGGCGAAGACCTCGGCGATGCCGGACGCCATCGTGCCGGATCCCGCGACACCGACCGAGCGCACCGTACGGCCCGGCGTCCGCGGGGCGTCGGTCAGCGGCGTCAGCGCGTCCCGCACGACGGTGGCGCCGCCGGGGGCGTCGTAGGTGTAGAAGCCGCGGCCCGACTTGCGGCCGGTCAGCCCGGCCTCGCTGAGCTGCTTCAGGATCGGCGCCGGGGCGTGCAGCCGGTCGCGGGACTCCGCGTACATGGCCTCCAGGACCGTGCGCGCCGTGTCGACGCCGATGAGGTCCAGCAGCGCCAGCGGCCCCATGGGCAGCCCGCAGCCCAGCCGCATCGCGGCGTCGATGTCCTCACGGGAGGCGTACCGCGCCTCGTACATCGCGGCGGCCTGGTTCAGGTAGCCGAACAGCAGCCCGTCGGCGACGAATCCGGGCCGGTCGCCGACGGCGACGGGATCCTTGCCGAGGTCGATGGCGAGGTTGGTGACCGCGCTGACCGCGGCGGGCGCGGTCAGCACCGAGGAGACGACCTCGACCAGCCGCATCGCCGGGGCCGGGTTGAAGAAGTGCAGTCCGAGCACGCGCTCGGGGCGCGCCGAGTCGGCCGCCAGGCGCGTGACGGACAGCGCGTTGGTGCCGGTCGCCAGGATCGCGTCGGGGCGCACGATCCCGTCCAGCTCGCGGAAGATCTGCTGCTTGATCTCGTAGGACTCCGGCGCCACCTCGATGACCAGGTCGGCGTCGGCCGCCGCCCGCAGGTCGGTGCAGGTGCGGATGCGGGCGAGGGTGTCCGCGCGCTCCTGCTCGGTGAGCCGGCCCCGTTCCACGGCGCGGGCGGTCGAGGTCTCCAGGCCGGCGACGCAGCGCGCGGCCTGGGCCTCGCTGACGTCGATGCCGACGACCTCGCGCCCGGCCCTGGCCAGGACCTCGGCGATACCGGTGCCCATGGTGCCGAGGCCGACCACGGCGACGGTCCGGAGCGGGGACAGAGGGGTGTCGGACAGGGGAGTGGCCATCGCGGGACTCCAGGAATTGAGGGTGACGACTGGGAACGCCACCGGGTGCGCCGTCGGGCGCAGCGGTCGCGTGTGGAATGCGGGTGGTGCCGGTGTTGCCGGGCTTCAGGCGCACACGCCCGGTGCCGTCGCCGCGGACGTGCACACGTCCGGGGAACGGTGATGCCGACCGGCCCTGTCCCGTGGCCGAGTCGTACTGAGGTACACGAGGTACCGAACCGACTTCCCCCACCGTCCTCGTCGAGGGGTGGGTAGCTCCCGCGGCGGCTGCGTCACCAGGCCGTCGCGGGCGGGGCGCGAGTGGGTAACTCGCTCGTCTGAGCTTAACTCGTGGGTAACGAGCGCGCCAGCCCCCGGTCATGGTGATCCGGGTCCCTCGCGCCGAGATCGTTTGTACCCTCGGCGTCATGGACGAAGAGTTGCGATCGCTCACGCTGCGTCTACGGCAGGAGTCCGGAGCCTCCACGGCGTACGAGCGTCTGGTGGTGACGGACGACCACGAGGAACTGGCCGGTGTGCTCACCGCGGTGGCACAGCCCTTGTGGGCGAGGGAACTGGCCGCGTTCCGGCTGGGGGTCGCGGGAGACGGGCGCGCCTTCGAGGCGCTCGTCCTGCTCCTCAACCACCGTGACCCGCCGCGCTGCGCCTCCGCCGCCCATGCCCTCGCACGCCTCGGCGACCCGCGCACCGCCCGCGCGGCGGCCGCTCTCGCCACCAACGAACTGCGCGTCGCCTACGCCCTGCACCCGGTCCGGCTGCTCGTCGAACTGCGCGCCCCCGAGTCGGTGCCCGCGCTGATCACCACCCTGGAACGGCGGCTGCGCCCGCACGACCCGTACCGCACGGTGGCGCTGGCCTGTGTGGAAGGGCTCGGCACGCTGGGCGACGCCCGGGCCGCGGACGTGCTGAACGAGGCCCTGGCGCACCCGGCGCTCGCCGGGTCGGCCGTGGCCGCGCTGGCCCGCATCCCCGGCCGGCGGCAGCCCTGAACCCCTATCCGGGGGAGCCCAACTCCTTCACGTACCGCACCTCCGGCACCTCGACCCCGGCCACCTCGAACGGCTCCGCCGCCCCGTCGGCGTGAAAACCGCCGCGCGCGTAGAACCGCCGTGCCGGCGCGTTCTCCTCCAGCACCCAGAGGAACACGCGCCGACGGCCGGCGGCCGTGCACCGCCGCACCGACTCGTCGAGCAGCGCCCGTCCGATGCCGCGGCCCTGGTGCCGGGGGTCCACGTACAGCGCGTACAACTCGGCGTCGTCCGTGCGGACCTCGCCGTCCCGGTACGGGCCGTGACAGGCCCAGCCGACTATCTCGTCGTCCCGGCCCGGATGCCCGGTGGGTGCGGGAGCGGCGCCCACCGCGACCAGGTTCTGAACGCTGGCGTCACCGGCGGCCAGGCGGGCGCGCAAACGCCCGGCGTTGTCAGCGGCGCTCATCCCGTCGAGGTACGACTGCGGCATGAGGCCCCGGTAGGCGCTCTGCCAGCCGGCGACCCGGATCCGCGCCACACGGTCGCAGTCGGCCGGCGTCATCTCCCTGACCCGGGCGCCGCTCACGCCTCCACCCCCGTGAACGCCACGCTCAGCGCGAGGAGTTCCGGGCGGACCACCGCGGCCACCGGCACGGCGGAGGCGGCCGGGCGGTGGCCGGCACTCGTCACGACGTACGAGCGCTGCGCGGCGGCGGGGGCGGGGATCCTCATCGGCATCCTGGTCGGCTCACTCATGCCTCCATGGTGGACCAAGGGTCCGACACCGCCCCGGCCGGCCGTGCGGGACGCTCAGCCGCGGAAGCCGAGCAGCCCGTGCAGTGTCGACGCGCGCGAGGTGACGGCCGCCCCGGCGGCCTTCGGGTCGGGTTCGGGCAGCGGCCCGCACACGGCGTCGGCCTCGCCGTCGCCGCGCGGCACCGTGCCGTCGGTCAGATAGGCCGTCAGATGCTTGTCCAGGCAGTCGTTCCCGCTCAGCGTGATGCCGTGGTTGCCGCCGCCCCGCTCGACCACGAGGCTGGAGCCGCGCAGCATCCGGTGGAGCCTGGTGGCGCCCTGGTACGGGGTGGCCGCGTCGTGGGTCGCCTGGAACAGCAGCACCGGCGGCAGTGCGTCGTTGGCGACGTCGACCGCGGGCGCCGGGCCGGTCGGCCAGAAGGCGCACGGCGCGTTGTACCAGGCGTTGTTCCAGGTCATGAACGGCGCCTTCGCGTGCACCGCCCAGTTGTCGTCGCGCCACTGCCGCCAGTCGCGCGGCCACCGGGCGTCCCGGCACTGCACCGCCGTGTAGACGCTGTAGCCGTTCTCGCCGGAGGCGTCCGGCGCGGCGAAGTTCTCGTACGCCTCGACCAGCGGCTCGGCGTCCTTGTCCCGGACGTAGGCGGCGAACGCCTCGGCGAGGTGGGGCCAGTAGCCGTGGTAGTAGCCGCCGGGCATGAAGGTGTCCTCCAGCTCGGCCGGGCCCACCGTGCCGCCCGCGGGCTTCCGGGCCAGCGCGGCCCGCATCGCGTACCAACGCGCCTCGACCTCGGCCGGATCGTCACCGAGCCGGTAGGCGGCGTCGTGGCGGGCGACCCACTTGACGAAAGCGCGGTGCCGGTCGTCGAAGGCCTGGTTCTGCGCGAGGTTGTTCTCGTACCAGACGCCGGTGGGGTCGACGACCGAGTCCAGCACCATGCGACGCACCCGCTCCGGATGGAGCTTGGCGTACACCGCGCCGAGGTAGGTCCCGTACGAGTACCCGAAGTAGTTGATCCGCTGCGCGCCCAGGGCCTGCCGGATCCGGTCGATGTCCCGCGCTGCGTCGGCCGTGTCGAGGAACGGCAGCACGCGCGCGTACTTCTTGGCGCAGGCGTCGGCGAAGGCCTTCGCGCGCGCCAGGCCCGCCTGCTCGACGGCGGGCGTGGCGGGCACCGATTCCGGGCGCACCGGGTCGGAGTGGCCGGGCCGGCAGTTCAGCGCCGGCTTGCTCGCGCCCACCCCGCGGGGGTCGAACCCGATGACGTCGTACTGGGCCGCCACCGACTTCGGCAGCGCGGACGCGACGAATCCGGCGAGGGTCAGGCCGCTGCCGCCGGGACCTCCGGGGTTGACCAGCAGCGGCCCCTGATACGTCGTCGCGGTGTGCGGTACGCGGGACAGCGCCAGCGTGATCTGCTCGCCGGTCGGCTTCGTGTGGTCGAGCGGCACCTCCAGGGAGGCGCACTGGAGCGTCGGGTGGTCGGAGGTGCCGCACTTCTTCCAGGCCGGTTCGGCGGTGCGGGCGGGTTCACCGGACCGCGGGGCGTCCGCCGCGGCGGGGACGGCGGCCAGCGTGCCGGCCACGACGAGCGCGGCGCCGCACAGCGCGGCTGCGCGTTTCCTCATGGGGTCCTCCCAGGACGGAGGGTCGCGGGCCGCGCGTCCCGCGGCCCTCGCCGCATCGTCCCGGAGCAGACACCCCGAAGATCATTTTCTGATCATATGTGACCCGATTGCGTCAGCGGATACGCCCGGATGCGCTCAGGCCGGTCCGGGCGCGGCCCTCAGATCAGCGAGAGCTGGGTCGGCTCGGACGGTTCCGCGGGCGCGGGCACGGGTTCGGGCTCCCGGATCCGGCGCGGCATGCCGGCGCGGGCCGGGCCGATGCCGTACTCCCGGGCCAGGTCGTGCACCTGACGGGTGATCCGGCGCTGGTACCACTTCGGGGCGTAGGCGCCGTCCGCGTACAGCCGCTCGTAGCGCCGCACCAGGTGCGGGTGATGCCGTTCGAGCCACGCCATGAACCACTCGCGCGCGCCGGGCCGCAGATGCAGCACCAGCGGGGTGACCGACGTGGCCCCCGCGGCGGCGATCTCCCGCACGGTGGCCCGCAGTTGGGCGGGCTGGTCGCTCAGGAACGGGATCACCGGCGCCATCAGCACCCCGCAGCCGATGCCGTGCTCGCCCAGGGTACGGACGACGTCCAGCCGGCGTTCGGGGGCCGGGGTGCCCGGTTCCACGGTGCGCCACAGCTCGGTGTCGGTGAATCCGACCGAGACGGAGATGCCGACGTCCGTGACGCGGGCGGCCTCGGTCAGCAGGTCCAGATCGCGCAGGATCAAGGTGCCCTTCGTCAGGATCGAGAAGGGGTTCGCGTGGTCGCGCAGGGCGGACAGGATGCCCGGCATCAGGCGGTAGCGGCCCTCGGCGCGCTGGTAGCAGTCGACGTTGGTGCCCATCGCGATGTGCTCGCCCTGCCAGCGGCGTGAGCCGAGCTGGCGGCGCAGCAGGTCGGGCGCGTTGACCTTCACCACGATCTGGGAGTCGAAGCCGAGCCCCGTGTCGAGGTCCAGGTAGCTGTGTGTCTTGCGGGCGAAGCAGTAGACGCACGCGTGCGTACAGCCTCGGTAGGGGTTCACCGTCCACTCGAAGGGCATGCGGGAGGCCCCCGGCACGCGGTTGATGATCGAACGGGCCCGGATCTCGTGGAAGGTGATCCCGCGGAACTCCGGCGTGTCGAAGGTCCGGGTGGTCACCGCGTCCGCGCCGAACAGCGCGGCATCGGTCCGGCCGCCGCCCGATTCCAGTGTGAGGTTCTCCCAGCGCATGACGCCTCCTCGGTAGCACTGGGCCCAGAATAGAACATCTGTTCCCATGATCGTGCGGGCGCCACTCCTGATCGCCTCACCGAACCCGATCGATCAGTTCCGAGCCTTCGATTTGGCTGCCGGGGACCGGGGTGATTGGCTGTGCCAAACCCGAGAACCCCAGGTGCTGGAGGAACGCAATGGCGCAGGTCGAGGCCACTACCGAGCGGGTCGTCGCGGCGGATCCCGAGACGGTGTTCGACACCCTGGCCGACTACACCGGCACGCGGGCGAAGCTGCTGCCCGAGCACTTCAGCGAGTACGAGGTCCGCGAGGGGGGCGACGGCGAGGGCACCCTCGTCCACTGGCGGCTCCAGGCGACCAGCAAGCGTGTGCGCGACTGCCTGCTGGAGGTCACCGAGCCGACCGACGGCGAGCTCGTGGAGAAGGACCGCAACTCGTCCATGGTCACCGTCTGGCGGGTCACCCCGGCCGGTGAGGGCAAGTCCCGGGTCGTCGTGACCAGCACCTGGACCGGCACCGGCGGCATCGGCGGCTTCTTCGAGCGGACCTTCGCCCCCAAGGGCCTCGGCCGCATCTACGACGCGGTGCTCGCCAGGCTCGCCGCCGAGGTCGAGAAGTAGTCCGCCGAGGCCGGGAGGCGGTCCGCCGAGGTCGGCGAGCAGTCCAAGGGGCGCGCCCGCAAAGGCCGTTGAGATCTCACCGGTTCGAGTGGATCTCCTTGCCGACCGGCATGATGCCGTAACTCGTCGCGCTTGCTCGTAGTTGTCGATTTGCGCAGATATTTGCGTAGAAATCGTGCAGCGGGCGCGGCGAGGGGAGCGGTAAGTGGGCGGGACGACTGTGGTGCAGGACGAACCGGTTGCGGCGGCCCCGCCGCGACCGCCCGCTCCACCGCCGGCCGGCACCGTCGAACTCGGCCCGCGCCAGGTGCGGTTGGTCTTCCTCGGACTGATGCTGGCGCTGCTGCTCGCCGCGCTGGAGCAGATGATCGTCGCCACCGCGCTCCCGAAGATCGTCGGCGACCTGCACGGCCTGGACAAGATGTCCTGGGCGATCACCGCCTACCTGCTCACCGCCACCGTCGGACTGCCGGTCTACGGGAAGCTCGGCGACCTCCTCGGCCGCAAGGGCGTCTTCCAGTTCGCCATCGTGGTCTTCGTCGTCGGCTCCGCGCTCGCCGGCCGGGCGCAGACGATGGACCAGCTGATCGCCTTCCGCGCGGTGCAGGGCATCGGCGCCGGCGGACTCATGATCGGCGTCCAGGCGATCATCGCGGACATCGTGCCGCCCCGGCAGCGCGGCCGGTTCATGGGCCTGATCGGCGCCGCCTTCGGGCTCGCCTCGGTGGCCGGCCCCCTGCTCGGCGGCTACTTCACCGACCACCTCTCCTGGCGCTGGTGCTTCTACATCAACGTGCCCTTCGGCGCGGTCACCATGGCGGTCGTGGCCGTCGTGCTGAAACTGCCGAAACCGGTCGCCAAACCCCGCTTCGACGTTCTCGGCGCCCTGCTCCTCGCCACCGCCTCCACCTGCCTGGTCCTGCTGACGAGTTGGGGCGGCACCGAGTACGCCTGGGGCTCCGGAGTCATCCTGGGACTGGCAGCCGGGTCCGTGGCGAGTGCCGCGCTGTTCCTGGTCGTCGAGCGCTTCGCCGTCGAACCCCTCATCCCGCTGCGGCTGTTCCGCGACTCCGTCTTCAACATCACCGGCCTGGTCGGACTGGTGGTCGGCGTCGCCCTCTTCGGCGCCGCCAGCTACCTGCCGACCTTCCTGCAGATGGTGGACGGGGCCAGCGCCACCGAGTCCGGGCTGCTGATGCTGCCGATGATGGGCGGCATCGTCGGCGCGTCGATCATCTCCGGACAGCTCATCAGCAGCACCGGCCGCTACAAGCTCCACCCGATCATCGGCAGCGCCCTGTCGGTGATCGGCATGTGGCTGCTGTCCCGGCTCGAAGCGGACACGCCCCGGCTGCACTACAGCCTGTGGATGGCCGTCCTCGGCGCCGGGATCGGCATGGTGATGCCGGTCCTGATCCTCGCCGTGCAGAACTCCGTGCGCCCCGCCGACCTCGGCACCGCCACCAGCGCCAACAACTACTTCCGGCAGATCGGCGGCAGCGTCGG
The DNA here is from genome assembly GCF_003261055.1 of Streptomyces cadmiisoli. Lineage (NCBI taxonomy): Bacteria > Bacillati > Actinomycetota > Actinomycetes > Kitasatosporales > Streptomycetaceae > Streptomyces > Streptomyces cadmiisoli. Next base: position 2,300,964 of record NZ_CP030073.1, on the reverse strand, counting down.
CGCCGCGATCTTCGGCACCCTCTTCGCCGACCGGCTCACCGACTCCCTGGCCGAGCGGCTCCCCCGGCACGCGGGCGCCGAGCTGCCCGATCCGGAGTCCATCACCCCCGAGCTCGTCCACGCCCTGCCGCCGGAACTGCGCGACGGCTACATCCAGGCCTACGCCGACGCCATGCCGAGGATCTTCCTCTACCTCGTCCCCGTGCTCGTCGTGGGCCTGCTCATCGCCTTCTTCCTCAAGGAGAAACCGCTGGTGTCCCACAACGCCCCCACCACCGACCCGGAGACCGCGTCGGCGCACACCCCGATCCCGCAGGCCCGCTCGCCGTACGCCGCCGGAATCCCCGTCTGCGGCACCGTCCAGCACCCCGACGGGACCGTGGTGCCGCGCGCCGCGCTCACCCTCATCGACGTCGCCGGTCAGCAGATCGGCCGGGGCGCGAGCGGTGAGGACGGGCGGTACGCGCTGGCCACGCCCGGCACGGGGGCGTACGTGCTGATCGCCGCCGCCGGCGGCCACCAGCCGCAGGCCGTCTCCGTCACCGTCGGCGAGCGGCCCGTCGAACTGGACGTCGTCCTCGGCGGCGCCGGGCGCCTCGCCGGCAGTGTCCTGACCGCGGACGGCACACCCGTGCGGGACGCCACCGTCACCCTGACCAATGTGCACGGCGAGGTCGTCTCCGCCACCCGCAGCGGACGCGAGGGCGGCTACGTCATCAGCGAGCTGGTCGCCGGCGAGTACACGCTCGCCGCGAGCGCGCCCGCGTTCCGTCCCACCGCCCTGCCGGTCACCGTGCAGGCCGCCCGCGAGACCCGGCAGGACGTCGAACTCGCCGGCGGGGCGGTGCTGCGCGGCACGGTCAGGGCGAGCGGCGGCAGGCCCGTCGAGGACGCGCGCGTGACGCTGCTGGACGCGGCGGGCAACGTGGTCGACACGCTCACCACCGGCGCCGACGGCACGTTCCGGTTCGTCGACCTGTCCTCCGGCGAGTACACCGTCATCGCGGCGGGCTACCCGCCGGTGGCCACCGTGCTCCAGGTGGCGGGCGGCGGACGCACCGAGCGGGACCTCCAGCTGGGCCACGAGGACTGACCGCCCGGCCGCGCACGCCGTCGCGCACCCACCGCTGACGGAGCGTCAATTCCCGCATTGCCGCACATCGTGTCCGGGCGCCGCCGTACGGTGGTGACCGGGGCACAGATCTTGCACAGCCGTGGGGGAGAGAGGGCCTGGGCCATGGACCGTGGCACCGACCGGGGAGAGCCTGCCGGCCACCGGACGGGGAGCGGTGCGCCGGCCGGGCGCGTCCCGGCCGGCCGCGTCCCGCTGGCCGTGGTCGTGGTCGACCGCGAGGGCCTGGTCTCCCACTGGAGCAGCGGCGCCCGGCGCCTGTTCGGCAGCGCCAAGGAGTCCGCGATCGGGCGGCCCGCGGCCGATCTGCTGCCGGTCTCCGGAGCGCTCCCCGAGGATCCCGGGGCCCCGGAGGACACCCCGTACGGACCCTACGGGACCTCCGAGGGGCTCGGCCCCGACCTCGGATCGTCCCTCGACGGAGGGCTGTCCTACCCGGCCGCGGGCCGGGCCCGGATCAGCGCGTCCGACGGCGCCAGGGTCGACGTGCTCTGGTGGGCGTACCCGCTGGTCGGCCCCGGCGCGGAGCGGCTGCTCGTGCTCGCCGCCGACGCAACCGCGCTGCACCGGGCCGACGCGCGGGACGACACCTCCGTCGAACGGATCGCACCCGCCTTCGCCCTGCACACCGACTTCCCCGGCGCCGACGAACTCGCCCGCAGGCTCCCCGAGATCCTGCCCAGCATGAGCGTCGGGGAGAGCGCCCGGATCGTCGGGCAGGTCCTCGAACTGGGCTACCCGGTCCTCGAGTTCAGCCAGAACGAACGGGTGCCCGTCACCCCCGACTGGGGAGTGCCCCGCCGCGCCGAGCGCCGGGCCCGGCGCGAGCGCCTGGCCAGGGCCGTGGCGGCCGGCGGGACCGTCCCGGAGGAACTGCGGGACGAGGCGGAGGACCTGGAGTACGCCGCCGTGCGCGAGCGGCTGGAGTTCCTCAACGAGGTCAGCGGGAGGATCGGCACCTCGCTCGATCTGGCGCGCACCGTCGTCGAGGTCAGCAAGGCCGTCGTACCGCGCTTCACCGATGTCGCCGGCACCTATCTGCGTGAACAGGTCGTCGCCGGCGAGGGATTCCCCGACGGCGTGCCGGACACCACCACCCTGTGGCACCGGGTCGCGCTGGAGCACACCGACGAGCCGGGCCGGTGGGACGACGTCGTGCCGGTCGGCGAGGCCATGCCGTTCCCCGCCCACACGCCGTTCTTCCAGTGCATGACCACGGGGGAGCCCGTCCTGGTGCCGCGCATCAGCGAGCAGCTGGGCCACGCCATCGCCTCGCAGTTCGAGAAGCGCGACATCCGGCCGCTGATCACCGGCCGCTCCATGCTCGTCGTGCCGCTCAAGGCGCGCCAGGTGGTCCTCGGCTTCATGATCCTGCTGCGGCACCCCGAGCGGGCCGAGTTCAACGACATGGACCGGGTCACCGGCGCCGAACTCGCCGCCCGGGCGGGCCTGGTGCTCGACAACGCGCGTATGTACACCTACCAGGAGAGTGTCGCCGAGACCCTCCAGGACAGCATGCTGCCGCACATCCCGCCGCACATGGCGGGCTGCGACATCGCCACCCGCTATCTGCCGGGCACCCTGCTCGGACGGGTCGGCGGCGACTGGTTCGACTCGGTGAAACTGCCCGGCGCCCGCACCGCGTTCGTCGTCGGCGACGTCATGGGCCACGGCCTCAACTCGGCGGCGATGATGGGCCAGTTGCGGACGGCCGTGCAGACCATGGCCGCCCTCGACCTGCCCCCCGCCCAACTGCTGCGCAACCTCGACGACCTGGCCCAGCGGCTCGGCGACTCCTACCTCGCGACCTGCCTCTACGCCGTCTACGACCCGGTCGCGAGCGAACTTCGCATCGGCAACGCGGGCCACATCCCACCCGTGCTCGTCCGCGCCGACGACGGCCGCAGCGAACTGCTCGACCTGCCCACCGGCGCGCCCATCGGCGTCGGCGGTGTGCCCTTCGAAGAGGTACGGGTGCGTGTGCGGCCCGGTGACCGGCTGGTGATGTGCACCGACGGGCTGGTCGAGGTGCGCGGTGAAGACATCGGTGTCGGCCTCGCCACGCTGTGCGAGTCCGCCGCGCACCCGGCAGCCTCCATGGACGACGCCTGCGACACGATCATCCGCGCCCTCAACACCCGCGGCGGCCGCAAGGACGACGTCGCCCTGCTGATGGCCCGCCTGACCGGCATCGAACCCGACGACGTCGCCGCATGGCGGCTCGCCCGCGAACCCGCCGAGGTGGGCCGGGCCCGCACGGCGGTGCGCGAGCAGCTGCACACCTGGGGCCTGGCCGGGCTGGCGGACAACGCCGAGCTGATGGTGAGCGAACTGGTCACCAATGCCGTCCGGCACTCCGGTCGCCGCCCAGTCGAACTGCGCCTGGTACGTGCGGACACCCTGCTGTGCGAGGTCGACGACGACGGTCACGACCTGCCCACACTGCTCAGCGCCGGGCCCGACGACGAGGCCGGCCGCGGACTGCGCGTGGTCAGCACCCTCGCCCGCGAGTGGGGTGCCAGCCGTACGAGCGAAGGCAAGACCGTCTGGTTCGAACTGACCCTGCCCCGCCGCTGAATCGGCCCGCGTGCGCGAGGGGCGCACGCCCGTCGAACGACCCGTGAAGGAACGCGCCGCGCGCTTGTGGCCGTGCGCCGGGCGCGGTAGACCGTACTCGCCCGCCGGTCGCGGCGGGACCGCGTCGGACCGGGGGAGTTGGCCATGAGCGTGACGAATCGGTACCGGCAGGCCTGGGAGGGCTTCTGGCGCGAGGCGCCCCCCGAGCGGGGCGCCGTCCTCTGGGACGCCGAGCCGGTGCTCACCGCGGGCCGGCACCTCGCCCTGTTCGAGCCGCAGTTGACCCATCCCGCGCTGCCGATGATCGACCTCGGCTGCGGCAACGGCACCCAGACCCGCTTCCTGGCCGACCGCTTCCCGCACGTGCTCGGCGTCGACCTGGCCGAGGCGGCCGTGGAGCACGCCCGGAACGCGGATCCGGCCGGACAGGCCGGCTACCGGTGCCTGGACGCCGCCGACAAGACCGAGACGGAGACGCTGCACGCGGAACTCGGGGACGCCAACGTCTATGTGCGCGGCGTGCTGCACCAGTGCGAACCGGACGACCGGCAGCCGCTGGTGGACGGGATCGCCACACTGGTCGGCACCCGGGGCCGGGTCTTCCTCGTCGAGCTCGCGGAAGCCGCCGGGGCCGTGCTGCGCGGTCTGGCGCAGAACCCGGACGGACCGCCGGCCAAGCTCGCACCGGTGTTCCGGCACGGCATCGCTCCGGGCGAGGTGGCCGACGCGGCGGTCCACGACCATCTGCGGGCGGCCGGGCTGACCGTGCTGGCCGCGGGCGAACTGCCGCTGATCACCACCGAGTGCGGCCCGGACGGCATCAGGATCGAACTGCCGTCGAAGTGGGTGGTGGCGGCTCGTCACATGTGAGGAGCCGGGTGGCGGACGTGTGACGGTGAGGGGCGCCCGCGTGTGCCGGTGGGGCGTACGCGAGTGACGGTGCGGGGTGCCCGAGTGCGACGGTGCGCGGCCGGTGCCGGGCACGGCGCCGTTCGCTTGCTCGGCGACCCGGGGGAGGGGCGGTTCCGGACGGGCGCGGCGCCGTCGTCCGGGCGGGTGTGCCACCGGCGTTCGGGACGGCGTGTCTCCGTCGTCCGGCCGGGTGTGTCAGGTGCGTTCGGGACGGCGTGTCTTCGTCGTCCCGGCGGGTGTGCCAGGTGCGTTCGGTGTGGCCTCACCCCGGCGTCCGGCGGGGCGTCTCCCCGCGGACCGTCCGGCCCGTCGCCTCCCCGCCCCCGCCCGCGCGCCGGAGCGAGCCCGGCGGCCGAGTCCCGGCAACCAGCGCGCGGACGGAGCGCGGCCCGCGGTGCCCCCGGGGCGGAGCTGGACCGACCGGTGGTCGCGGGGGCGGGGCGGCCGTCCTGGTCGGTTTCACGTTCTCCGCGTAACGTGGCGCATCATGAAGATCCTCATCAGCGCCGACATGGAGGGCGCCACCGGTGTCACCTGGCCGGCCGATGTGCTGCCGGGGACGCCGCAGTGGGAACGCTGCCGGTCCATGTTCACCTCGGACGTCAACGCCGCCGTGCTCGGCTTCCACGACGGCGGCGCCGACGCGGTGCTCGTCAACGAGGCCCACTGGACCATGCGGAACCTGCTGCTGGAACAGCTGGACGACCGGGTGGAAATGCTCACCGGCCGGCACAAATCGCTGTCCATGGTCGAGGGCGTGCAGCACGGGGACGTGGACGGGATCGCGTTCATCGGCTATCACGCGGGTGCCGGGGCGGAGGGCGTGCTCGCGCACACCTATCTCGCGAACTCGATCACCGGGGTGTGGCTGAACGGCGTTCGCGCCAGTGAGGGTCTGCTCAACGCGCATGTCGTCGCCGAGTACGGTGTCCCGGTGATTTTGGTGACCGGTGACGACGTGGCCTGCGAGGACGCGCTCGGCTACGCGCCGGAGGCGCTGAAGGTCGCCGTCAAGGACCACGTGTCGCGCTACGCGGCCGTGTGCCGGACACCGGCCAGGACCGCCGCGGACATCCGGGCCGCCGCGAAGGAGGCGGTCGCGCTGGCCGTGCGGTACGAGCCCGTCGCGGGCGGACCGTACACCGTGGCGGTCGAGTTCGACGCGGAGCACCTGGCCATGGCCGCGACCGTCGTACCGGGCGTCGGCCGGAGCGGGGAACGGAAAGTGACGTACACCAGCGAGACCATGTACGAGGGGATCCGCACCTTCAAGGCGGTCACCACCGTCGTCTCGGCTGCCGTGGAGGAGCAGTATGGCTGACCAGCAGGCGATGGACGAGGTCGTGGAGTTCACCTCCGACCTCATCCGCATCGACACCACCAACCGGGGCGGCGGCGACTGCCGGGAGCGGCCCGCCGCCGAGTACGCGGCGGCGCGGCTCGCGGACACGGGGCTGGAGCCCGTGCTGCTGGAGCGCACCGAGGGCCGCACCAACGTCGTCGCCCGTATCGAGGGCACCGACCCGTCGGCCGACGCGCTGCTGGTCCACGGGCACCTGGACGTCGTACCCGCCGAGGCCGCCGACTGGAGCGTGCACCCGTTCTCCGGGGAGATCCGCGACGGGGTCGTCTGGGGCCGGGGCGCGGTCGACATGAAGAACATGGACGCGATGATCCTCGCGGTCGTCCGGGCCTGGGCGCGGCAGGGAGTGCGGCCCCGGCGGGACATCGTGATCGCGTTCACCGCGGACGAGGAGGCCAGCGCCGCGGACGGTTCCGGGTTCCTCGCCGACCGGCACGCCGAGCTGTTCGAGGGGTGCACGGAGGGGATCAGCGAGTCCGGGGCGTTCACCTTCCACGACGGCGGCGGCCGGCAGATCTACCCCGTCGCCGCCGGTGAGCGCGGCACGGGCTGGCTGAAGCTGACCGCGCACGGGCGGGCCGGGCACGGCTCCAAGGTGAACCGCGAGAACGCGGTCACCCGGCTCGCGGCGGCGATCGCCCGGATCGGCGGTCACGAGTGGCCGCTGCGGCTGACCCCGACGGTGCGGGCGGCCCTCACCGAGCTGTCCGCCCTGTACGGCATCGACCCCGACCTGAGCGATGTCGACGGGCTGCTGGAGAAGCTCGGCCCGGCCGCCAAGCTGGTCGAGGCCACCGTCCGCAACAGCGCCAACCCGACGATGCTGGACGCCGGCTACAAGATCAACGTCATCCCGGGCGAGGCCGTGGCCCATGTGGACGGACGCTATCTGCCGGGCGGCGAGGACGAGTTCCGCAGCACCCTCGACCTGCTGACCGGACCGGACGTGGAGTGGGAGTTCGAGCACCGCGAGGTGGCCCTCCAGGCGCCGGTCGACTCGCCGACCTTCGCGAGGATGCGGGCGGCCGTGCAGGAGTTCGCGCCCGAGGGGCACGTGGTGCCGTACTGCATGTCGGGCGGGACCGACGCCAAGCAGTTCTCGCGGCTCGGCATCACCGGCTACGGATTCGCGCCGCTGAAACTGCCGGAGGGCTTCGACTACCAGGCCCTCTTCCACGGCGTCGACGAGCGCGTCCCGGTCGAGGCGCTCCACTTCGGCGTGAACGTCCTCGACCGGTTCCTGCGGAACGCCTGACCGATGGGGGAGACGGTGCAGACCCTGGCGTACGGTTCCTGGCCCTCGCCGATCGACGCGGCCCTCGCCGCCGCGCACGACGGGCATCCCGAATACGTGGGCTTCGTCGGCGACGAGGTCTGGTGGACCGAACCGCGGCCCGCCGAGCAGGGCCGCCGCACCCTGATGCGGCGGCACGCCGACGGCACGGAGGAGTCCGTGCTGCCCGCGCCGTGGAACGTGCGCAGCCGCGTCATCGAGTACGGCGGGCAGCCGTGGGCCGGCGACCTCGTCGACGGCCGGCCGCTGGTGGTGTTCGTGCACTTCCCCGACCAGCGCCTCTACCGGTACGAGCCGGGCACCGAACCGCGCCCGCTGACGCCCGTGTCGCCGGTCGGCGGCGGGCTGCGCTGGGTCGATCCCACGCTGCGGACCGGACGCGGCGAGGTGTGGTGCGTGCTGGAGGAGTTCACCGGCGAGGGACCCACCGACGTACGGCGGGTCCTGGCGGCGGTGCCGCTCGACGGCTCCGCCGCCGAGGACCGGGACGCCGTGCGCGAACTCACCGACGACCGGCACCGCTTCGTCACCGGCCCCCGTCTGTCGCCCGACGGGCGGCGCGCGGCCTGGCTGGCCTGGGACCATCCGCGGATGCCGTGGGACGGCACGGAGCTGATGCTCGCCGACGTCGGGTCCGACGGCACGCTCGGCACGCCCCGGACGGTCGCCGGCGGACCGGAGGAGTCGATCGCCCAGGTCGACTTCGCCGCCGACGGCTCCCTGCTCTACGCCGGCGACCGCACCGGCTGGTGGAACCTCTACCGGGACGGCATCCCGCTGTGCCCGCGCGAGGAGGAGTTCGGCGGGCCGCTGTGGAAGGTGGGGCACCGCTGGTTCGCCCCGCTGGCCGGCGGACTCGTCGCCGTGGTGCACGGGCGCGGCGCGAGCGCGCTCGGCATCCTGGACCCGGAGACCGGCGAGGTCGTCGACACCGCGGGTCCCTGGACCGAGTTCGCGCCCACCCTCGCGGTGCACGGTGAGCGGGTGGTCGGCGTCGGAGCCAGCCCCCGCAGTGCCTACGAGGTGGTGGAGCTGGACACCCGGACCGGCCGGGCCCGGGTGATCGGCGCCGAGCACGACGACGCCGTGGATCCGGTGTACTACCCGGAACCGCAGATCCGTACCTTCACCGGCCCGGACGGGCGCGAGATCCACGCGCACGTCTACCCGCCGCACAACCCCGGCTGCACGGCCCCCGGCGCCGAGCTGCCGCCGTACGTCGTGTGGGCGCACGGCGGCCCCACCGGACGCGCCCCGCTCGTCCTGGACCTCCAGATCGCCTACTTCACCTCGCGCGGCATCGGGGTCGCCGAGGTCAACTACGGCGGCTCCACCGGGTACGGCCGCGCCTACCGGGACCGGCTGCGCGAGCAGTGGGGTGTCGTCGACGTCGAGGACTGCGCGGCCGTCGCGCTGGCCCTGGCCGAGGAAGGCACCGCCGACCGCTCGCGGCTCGCGGTGCGCGGCGGCAGCGCCGGCGGCTGGACCACGGCGGCGTCCCTGGCGACGACCGACGTCTACGCCTGCGGCACGATCATCTACCCGATCCTCGACCTCACCGCCTGGGGGACGGGGGAGACGCACGACTTCGAGTCCCAGTACCTGGAGAGCCTGGTGGGGCCGCTCGCCGAGGTGCCCGGACGGTACACGGAGCGCTCGCCGTCCGAGCACGCCGAGCGGATCACCGCGCCGTTCCTGCTGCTGCAGGGCCTGGACGACGTGATCTGCCCGCCCGCGCAGTGCGAACGGTTCCTGGCCCGTATGGAGGGCCGGCGGGTGCCGCACGCCTACATCGCCTTCGAGGGGGAGGGGCACGGGTTCCGGCGGGCGGACACCATGATCCGCGCCCTGGAGGCCGAACTGTCCCTGTACACCCAGGTCTTCGGGCTGGACCGGGCCGACGTGCCCACGCTGGAGCTGGCCAAGTGAGGGAACTCCTGCGACCCGCCCGGCTCGCCCCCGGCGCCCGGGTGGCGGTCGTCGCGCCCAGCGGACCGGTACCGGAGGAGCGGCTGGAGGCCGGTCTCGACGTGCTGCGCGGCTGGGACCTCGACCCGGTGACGGCACCCCACGTGCTGTCGCGGCACGACCGGTTCGACTACCTGGCCGGCACGGACGCCGACCGGGCGGCGGACTTCCAGGCCGCCTGGTGCGATCCGGCCGTGGACGCGGTGCTGTGCGCCCGCGGCGGATACGGCGCGCAGCGGATGGTCGACCTGCTCGACTGGGACGCGCTGCGGGCGGCCGGCCCGAAGGTGCTCGTCGGCTTCAGCGACGTCACCGCGCTGCACGAGGCGTTCGCCACCCGGCTGGGCCTGGTCACCCTGCACGGGCCGATGGCGGCGGGCGTCGACTTCATCAAGAACGCCCGGGCGCAGGAGCACCTGCGGGCCACACTGTTCGCGCCCGAGACGGTCCGCACCATCGCCTCCGGCGGCACCGCGCTGGTTCCCGGGCGGGCCCGGGGCGTGACCCTCGGCGGGTGCGTGAGCCTGCTCGCGGCCGACCTCGGCACACCCCATGCCCGGCCCGGCGCGCGCGGCGGTCTGCTGATGATCGAGGACGTCGGTGAGGAGGCCTACCGGCTCGACCGGATCCTCACCCAGCTCCTGCGCGCGGGATGGCTCGACGGTGTCGAGGGGATCGCGCTCGGCTCCTGGCACGACTGCGGCCCGTACGAGAAGCTGCGCCCGGTCCTCGCCGACCGGCTCGGCGGCCTCGGGATCCCGGTCGCCGAGGAGTTCGGGTTCGGGCACGGCGAGGGGGCGCTGACGATCCCGTTCGGTGTCGCGGCCGAACTCGACGCCGACGCGGGCACGCTGACCCTGTCGGAGCCCGCCCTTCGCTGACCGGCGCGGCGTCGAACAACCGATGACCGGTTTTGTGAAAATCGGTCAACTTCCCGGCGGAAACCCCGGTCATGGTGTTTGACCTTGTTTGACACGTGTCACACCATGACACCCCGGCCGGTACCGACCGGTCGGTACTCGGGTTGTCCTCAGCCTGGAGGTCCATGTGTCCCGACGCGCGCCCCGACCCCGTGCCGTCCTCGCCGCCGTCCTCGGCGCCGTGCTGGCCGCCCCCCTCGCCCTCGCCGGCCCGGCTCCCGCCACCGCGAACGGCGAGTACGACGTCACCGCGCTGAAGTTCACCGTGCGGGCGGGCGGGCGCACCTGCACGATCGACGCCGACCTCTACCGGCCCGCGGGCGTGGACAGCGCCCGCCCCGCCCCCGCCGTCCTGGCGACGAACGGCTTCGGCGGCAGCAAGGACGACGGCTCCACCGACGCCATCGGCAAGGCCTTCGCCCGGCGCGGCTACGTCGGGCTCGTCTACTCCGGACTCGGCTTCGGCAGCTCGGACTGCCCCATCTCGCTCGACGACCCGGCCGTCGACGGCCGCGCCGCGGCCCACCTGCTGGACTTCCTGGCCGGTCGGCGGACCGCCGACGACGGCACGGGCGTCGACCACGTCATCCTCGACGGCCCCGGCGACCCGCGCGTCGGCATGATCGGCGGATCCTACGGCGGGGCGATCCAGCTGGCCACGGCCTCCGTCGACCACCGCGTCGACGCGCTCGTCCCCATGATCACCTGGCACGACCTGGCGTACTCGCTCGTCCCCAACAACGCCGTGGGCGCCCGCGACCTCCCCGGCGCCTTCAAATGGCAGTGGACCAACGGCTTCTACCTGGCCGGCGAGAGCCGGCCGCCGCTCGGGCCGAGCCTGGCCCCGTCCCGCGTCCGCTCCCTGACCTGCCGGCACTTCGTCAGCGACGCGTGCGACACCATCCGCACCCTGAACTCCGGCCGCTACCCCGCCGACCGGAGCGCCGGGCTGCTGTCCTACGCCCGCAAGGTCTCGCCCGTGTCCTACCTCCACCGGGTCGAGGCGCCCACCCTGCTCGTCCAGGGACAGGCCGACACCCTGTTCAACCTGAACGAGGCCACCGCGACGTACCGGACGCTCAGGGCCCACGGCACACCGGTGAAGATGATCTGGCAGGCCGGGGGGCACAGCGGCGGTGTCACCGATCCGGCGGCCGGCGAACTCGATCTCCGCCGGGGCGACCTGGAGAGCAGTTACGTCGGCCGGCGGATCCTTGCCTGGTTCGACCGCCACCTCCACAGAAGGAACGTCGACACCGGACCCGCCTTCGCCTACTACCGGGACTGGGTTCGCGATCCCGCCGGCCGGTACGCCACGGCCGAACGGCTCCCGGCACCCGGCCTGAAGCTGTACCTCTCCGGCGACGGCACCCTCGTCGACCACCGCGCGAAGGCGGTACGCGGCAGCCTCTCGTACACCAACCGGCCGACCCCCACCAGTCACTCGGAGACCTCCGTGACCGGAGTCCTCCGACTGCCGGACCCGGCGCCGTACGACACCGCGGGCACCTACGCGGGCTGGACGAGCCAGCCCCTCGGGCGGGCCGTCGACGTCGTGGGCGCCCCGCTGGCCACGCTGAAGGTGCTCTCCCCGGCGGCCGAGCGGACCCAGGGCTCGGGGGACGCCGCCGACCGGCTCGTGCTCTTCGCCAAGCTGTACGACGTCGCCCCCGACGGCACCGCGACCCTGGCCCACCGGCTGATCGCGCCGGTGCGCGTACCGGATGTGACCGAGCCGTTCACCGTGACCCTGCCGGGGATCGTGCACCGCTTCGGCAAGGGCCACCGCCTGCGCTTCGTGATCGCGGCGAGCGACGGCGCGTACCTCGGCAACCGCGGCGTCAAGCCGGTGACGGTGTCCGTCGCGCCGGGGAACCCCGGGGTGCTGGAGTTGCCGGTGGTGCGGCACTGACCCCGGCAGGCCCGCGCCGGGAACGGGCCGCGAGCGGGCGGCCCCGCTCGGCACGCGGCCCGGTGGGCGCGCTGTTCGGGGCGGCGTGACTCGCGCGGCGCCGCAGCCGGGCCCGTCGTAGGGTGGCCGGGTGCCGCACACCGTGTCCCGCCATCTCGCCGAAGGCCCCCGCGTGGGCATACGCCACTTCACCCATGACGACGCCGCCGAGTTCACCGAGTGCGCCCGCGGCAGCCGGGAGCTGCACCGCCCCTGGCTCTTTCCCCCGGAGAGCGTCGAGGCGTACGCCGGCTATGCCGACCGGCTGATCCAGGACCCGACGAAGGCGGGCTTCCTGGTCTGCGACCGCGACACCGGAGCCCTGGCCGGCTTCATCAACATCAACAACATCGTCGGCGGCGCCTTCCAGAGCGGGGCGCTCGGCTACGGCGCCTTCGCGCACGCCGCCGGGCGCGGGCTGATGCGCGAGGGCCTGACCCTGGTCGTGGACCACGCGTTCGGACCCCTGCGGCTGCACCGGCTGGAGATCAACGTGCAGCCGGCCAACACCGCGTCGATCGCCCTCGCCCGCGCCTGCGGATTCCGGCTGGAGGGCTTCTCGCCGGACATGCTCTACATCGACGGGGCCTGGCGGGACCACGAACGCTGGGCGCTCACCACCGAGATGCGGGCACGCCGGTGAGCCGCCCGCCGCGCCCCTGACCGCCCTTGCGCGGCAGACGCATTTCCGTTGAAGACCCGGCGCCCCGTCGGCGAGGATGCGGAACATGCGGCACACACGGAACACAGTCGTGATCGACGCCCCGTCCAACCTGGGCCTGCGCCCGCCCGCCCCCGGCACGGTGCCCGGCTGCTACAAGCTCGCCGGCGCCCTGCGCGAACGGCGGATCGTGCAGCGGCTGAACGCGCTGGAGGGCGGAGTCGTCGTGCCGCCGCGCTACGACCGCGGGGAATGGCAGCCGGGCGACGGCGTCTTCAACGCCGCCGCCATCGCCGCGTACACCCCGAGACTGGCCGACCGGATCGAGCATCATGTGCGCGCCGGGGACTTCCCCGTCGTGCTCGGCGGCGACTGCTCCATCCAGCTCGGCGCCTCCCTCGCGCTGCGCCGCATCGGACGGTACGGGCTGGCGGCCGTCGACGCCTCGCACGACTTCCGCCACCCGGGCAACTCCGACCACGTCGGCGCGGCGGGCGGCGAGGAACTCGCGCTGGCCACCGGACGAGGGCAGTCGGACCTGACGGACCTCGAAGGGCTCGAACCCTATCTGCGGGACGAGGACGTGCGACTCTTCGGCATCCGCGACTGCTTCGAGGACGACGTGCGCGAACTCGCCGCCCTCAGGATCCCGGTCGTCACGGTCGGCGAGATCCGCCGGTGGGGCGCGGAAACCCTCGCCCGGGCCACCGCCGACGCCTTCGCCGTCCCCCAACTGAACGGCTTCTGGGTGCATCTGGACGCCGACGTCCTCGACCCGTCCGTGATGCCCGCCGTCGACAGCCCCGACCCGGACGGACTGCTCCCCGAGGAACTCGTCGCACTGCTGCGCCCGTTGCTCGCCGCACCGCACTGCGTCGGCCTCAACGTCACCATCTACGACCCCGATCTGGACCCCGAAGGCACCGCGGGCGAACTGCTCGCCGACATCGTCGTGGACGCCTTTGCGCAATCCTGACCGGCACCGCCCCTGGCCGGAGCGGCGGTCGCCGGGTTCCATGGGGAGCGTGACCACGATCCGACGTGACACGGTGACCCTGCCCGCCGCCGATCCGGGACCCGACAACCCCCTGCCCGCGCTGCGCCCGCTCGACGAGGTGCACCGCATCGACGACCGCGACCGCGACGACCTGCCGCGCGACATGGCCCGGCAGGTCGGCTACGAGCCGCTGCGCAGCCTGCTGCCGGTGCCGGTGCGCGACGGCTACGACCGCGGGCGCGCACCCCGCACGACACCAGCCCTCGTGATCGAGAACGACCGGCTGCGCGCCACCGTCCTGCCCGGCCTGGGCGGACGCCTCGTCTCCCTCGTGCACAAGCCGTCCGACCGCGAACTCCTCTACCGCAACCCGGTGTTCCAGCCCGCCAACTTCGCGCTCAACGGCGCCTGGTTCTCCGGCGGCGTGGAGTGGAACATCGGCGCGACCGGGCACACCACCCTGTCCTGCTCACCCCTGCACGCCGCGCGCGTCCCCGCCCCCGACGGCGGCGAGATGCTGCGCCTGTGGGAGTGGGAACGGCTGCGCGACCTGCCCTTCCAGGTCGACCTGTGGCTGCCGGACGGCTCGGACTTCCTGTACGTCGGCGTCCGGATCCGCAACCCGCACGAGCGGCCCGTACCGACGTACTGGTGGTCCAACATCGCCGTACCCGAGGACTGCCGGGTGCTCGCCCCGGCCCACGAGGCCTTCCACTTCGGCTACGAGCGCCGGCTGCGCCGGGTCCCGGTCCCCGAGTACGACGGCGTCGACCGGACCTACCCGCCGAACAGCACCCACCCCGCCGACTACTTCTACGACCTGCCCGAGGGGCAACGGCCGTGGATCGCCGCCCTCGACGGCGGCGGCCACGGCCTGGTGCAGACCTCCACCGACGTCCTGCGCGGCCGCAAGCTGTTCGTCTGGGGCTCGGGGCGCGGCGGCCGGCGCTGGCAGGAGTGGCTCACCGAACCCGGCACCGGCGGCTACTGCGAGATCCAGGCCGGACTCGCCCGCACCCAGTTGGAGCACGTACGGCTGGACGCGGAGAGCGACGTGAGCTGGCTGGAGGCGTACGGGCCGCTGAGCACCCCGCCGGACGGCGAGTGGTCCGCAGCGCTGCGCGAGGCCGGGGAACGGCTCGAGGCGCTGCTGCCGCGCGAGACGGTCGACGCGGCCCACCGGGCCTGGACGCCGTACGCCGACGCCGAGCCGGTCGAGATCCTCGCGGCCGGCTCGGGCTGGGGAGCGCTGGAAGTGCTGCGGGCCGGCTGGAAGCTCCCGGGCACCCCCTTCGCCGAGGCGGACCTCGGCGAGGCGCAGGAACCCTGGCTCCACCTGCTGCGGGCCGGCTCCGTCCCCGAACCGCGCCGGGTCCGCCCGCCCGGCTGCACCCTGGTCGCCCCGCACTGGCGGGACATGCTGGAGACCGCGCCGGCGACACCGCTCGCCGAGTACCACCTCGGCGTCGCACAGTGGCACGCCGGTGACCGGGCGCAGGCGGTGCGCAGTTGGGAGCGTGCCCTGGAACTCGCCCCGTCCCAGTGGCCGCTGCTGCGCTGTCTGGCGGTCGCGGACCGGGAGCACGGCCACCACGAACGGGCCGCCGACCGGTACGCGGAGGCCTTCGACGACCTGTGCCGGGAGCGGCGCGACGACGGGGAGCTGTGGACCGCGGCCACGGCGGCGCTGGGCCGGGAGGCGGTCGAGGCGCTGCTCGCCGTGGGGCGCACCACCGACGCGCGTGCCGTGTGGGAGCGGCTGCGCCCGGTGACCCGGGCACGCGGCCGGTTCCGGCTGCTGGAGGCGGCGCTGCTGCTCGCGGAGGGACGGCGCGAGGAGGCCCGAGCCGTCTTCGACACGGGCTTCGAGGTCGCCGACCTGCGGGAGGGCGACGAGGCCATCGGCCGGCTGTGGGAGCGGCTCGACGGCGGACCGCTGCCCGCGCGCCACGACTTCCGGATGCGCCCTCCCACGACCTGACGCCCGCGACCCGGCCCGCCCGCCCACCGTCTGACGTCCACGGCCCGCCCGCCCCCCGTCCACCTCCACGACCCGGCCCGCCCATGGGCCGTCCGTGCGCCGCCGAGGCGTTACCCGGGCGGGCGGCCGGGTACCCGCACCCGATGAACCGCTTGGATCAGCGTGAGCATCCGGACAGGCGACTGGCCGACGAACTGGCGCAGGTCGCGCGTGAGGCGATCCGTGACGAACTGCGTCGGCAGACCCGCGAACAGCGCCGCACCGCCGCGCTGTACGCCGCGGCCGGTGCCGTCGCCCTCTACGCGGGCGCGGCCCTGGCACTGGCCGTGGGCCTCGCCCTGGCCGCCGGGATGCCGGACTGGGCCGCCGCGCTGATCACCGCGGTGATCCTCGGCATCGCCGCCCACCTGCTGCGCGGCGCGGCACGTCCGGCGCACGGCCCGGGCGGCGACGCGGCCCCGACGCGGCGGGAGGGTGCACCCGGCGTCGGCGCATACCCGCCCGAGCCGCCGACCGCACCCGGTGTCCCCACGGCCACCGGTGTGCCGGCCGGCGGCCCGCCGCCGGCCCCGCCCGCGCAGCGCCCGGCGTCCCCCGCCGAGAGCGACGCGTCCGGGGACGCGCGTCACCGGGAGTGACCCGCGGGGAAGTGACACCGCGGGCCCCCGCCGGTCCGGCACCAGGTCGTCTCGTCCGCCGGTCCGCCGGTCCGCCGGTCCGCCGGTCCGCCTGTCCGCCCGTACGGCATGGGGTCGCGCGCCCGTCCGTCCGGTACCGGGTCCGGTCGCAGGCCGTCCGGCGGCGCCGCCACCGGCCGTGTTTGGGCGCCCTGGCCAGGGGGACGCGGTGAACCTCGTACGAGACACACCCGTGGGAGGCGAACCGTGAGTCGACCCCGCATCGTGATCGTCGGAGCCGGGTTCGCCGGCTACCGGACCGCCCGCGTCCTGTCGCGCCTGGCCCGGGACAGGGCTGACGTCACCCTGCTGAACCCGACCGACTACTTTCTGTATCTGCCCCTGCTGCCGCAGGTCGCCGCCGGAATCCTGGAGCCGCGCCGGGTCACCGTCTCCCTGACCGACACGCTGCCCCGGGTGCGCCTGGTCCTCGGCGAGGCCGACGGCATCGACCTCGACGGGCGCATGGTCCACTACTCCGATCCGGAGGGCGGGGGCGGCACCCTCGGGTACGACCGCCTCGTCCTGGCCGCCGGCAGTGTCAACAAGCTGCTGCCGATCCCCGGCATCGCCGAGCGCGCGCACGGCTTCCGCGGCCTGCCCGAGGCGCTCTATCTGCGCGACCACGTGACCCGTCAGGTGGAGCTCGCCGCCGCCGAGGGCAACCCCGCCGGCTGCGCCGCGCGCTGCACCTTCGTGGTCGTCGGCGCCGGCTACACCGGCACCGAGGTCGCCGCGCACGGGCAGATGTTCACCGACGCGCAGGTCCGCAAGCACCCCCTGCGGCAGGGCATGCGGCCCCGCTGGATACTGCTGGACGTCGCGCCGCGCGTCCTGCCCGAGCTGGACGAACGGCTCTCCCGCACCGCGGACCGCGTCCTGCGGCAGCGCGGCGTGGACGTCCGGATGGGGACCTCCGTGAAGGAGGCCGTGCACGGGGGAGTCCTGCTCACCGACGGGCAGTTCGTGGAGTCCCGCACGCTGGTGTGGTGCGTGGGCGTACGCCCCGATCCGCTGGTCGAGGCGCTGGGCCAGCCCCTGGAACGCGGCCGGCTGCTCGTCGACCCCCACCTCCAGGTGCCGGGCCGGCCCGAGGTGTTCGCGTGCGGCGACGCCGCCGCCGTGCCCGACCTCGAACGCCCGGGGCAGTACACGCCGATGACGGCGCAGCACGCCTGGCGGCAGGGCAAGGTCTGCGCGCACAACATCGCCGCGTCGTTCGGGGACGGGGAGCGGCGCGCCTACCGCCATCGGGACCTGGGGTTCGTGGTGGACCTGGGCGGCGCCAAGGCGGCCGCCAACCCGCTCGGCGTGCCGCTGTCCGGGCTCGCCGCCGGAGCGGTCACCCGCGGCTACCACCTCGCCGCCATGCCCGGCAACCGCGTCCGGGTGGCCGCGGACTGGCTCCTGGACGCCGTACTGCCGCGCCAGGCAGTCCAGTTGGGGCTCGTACGGGCGTGGTCGGTACCGCTCGACGCGGCCGCGCCGGAACTGCCGCGGACGCCGACGGCAGCAGCGGGGCCCGGTCCGGGCGCGGCCGACACCGGTGCTACCGCGCTGTCCGCGAGGAATCAGCCCGGCTCCGGGGCAGCCCCGCAGCAGGCGGCCCCGGAACCCGTCCGCAGCCCGTCCGCCCCCGACGAGAGCCACCACCTCTCGCCCGGCCCCGTCAAGCGCAACGACATCCCCGCCGAAGGAGACCGATGAACACGCGCGCACCGAGCACCCGCGGACTCGGCGAACTGGCCCAGCAGTTGCGGGTGGACAGCGTCCGGGCGTCCGCCGCCGCCGGCTCCGGGCACCCCACCTCGTCGATGTCCGCCGCCGAGCTCATGGCCGTACTCGTCGCCCGTCATCTGCGCTACGACTTCGATCGCCCCGATCACCCGGCCAACGACCGCTTCGTGCTCTCCAAGGGGCACGCCTCGCCCCTGCTGTACTCCGCCTACAAGGCGGCCGGCGTCGTCGACGACGCCGAACTGCTGACCTTCCGCAAACTGGGCAGCCGCCTCGAAGGGCATCCCACGCCGCGGCGGCTGCCCTGGGTCGAGACGGCCACCGGGTCGCTGGGTCAGGGACTGCCGATCGGTGTCGGCATCGCGCTGTCCGGCAAGCGCCTCGACCACGCCGACTACCGGGTGTGGGTGCTGTGCGGCGACAGCGAGCTCGCCGAGGGCTCGGTGTGGGAGGCCGCCGAGCACGCGGCGTACGAGCGGCTGGACAACCTGACCGCGATCGTCGACGTCAACCGGCTCGGCCAGCGCGGCCCCACCCGGCACGGCCACGACCTCGACGCCTACGCCCGCCGCTTCCGGGCCTTCGGCTGGCACACCGTCGAGGTCGACGGGCACGACGTCGACGCGATCGACCGCGCCTACGACGAGGCCGTCTCCACGAGCGGGGCGCCCACCGTGATCCTCGCCCGCACCCTCAAGGGAAAGGGCGTCAAGGCCGTGGAGGACCACGAGGGCCTGCACGGCAAGCCGCTGCCCGACCCCGAGGCGGCCGTCGCCGAACTCGGCGGCCCCCGCGACCTGAACGTGCGCGTGCAGGAACCGAACGCCCGCCGCGCCCTGCACGCCGTGCCCGACGGGCGGGTGGAACTGCCCCGCTTCAGCAGGGGCGAGGAGGTCGCGACGAGGGACGCCTACGGGAAGGCGCTCGCGGCGCTCGGCACCGGACGCGGCGAGGTGGTCGCCCTCGACGGCGAGGTGAGCGACTCCACGCGCGCGCAGTTCTTCGCCGAGGAGCACCCCGAGCGGTTCTTCGAGTGCTACATCGCCGAGCAGCAGATGGTCGCCGCCGCGGTGGGCCTGTCGACCCGCGGCTGGGTGCCGTACGCCTCGACGTTCGCCGCGTTCCTGACCCGGGCCCACGACTTCGTCCGGATGGCCTCGGTCAGCGGCGCCGGGATCAATCTGGTCGGCTCGCACGCGGGCGTGGCGATCGGGCAGGACGGGCCCTCGCAGATGGGCCTGGAGGACCTCGCCATGTTCCGCGCGGTGCACGGCTCGACCGTGCTGTACCCGTGCGACGCCAACCAGACCGCCCACCTCGTGGCGGCCATGGCGGACCTGGACGGCGTGCGCTACCTGCGCACCTCGCGCGGCAAGAACGCGGTGATCTACGACCCCGACGAGGAGTTCCCGGTGGGCGGCAGCAAGGTGCTGCGCTTCTCCGAACAGGACCGGGTGACGGTCGTCGCGGCCGGGGTGACCGTGCCCGAGGCCCTGGCCGCCGCCGAAGCGCTCGGCCGTGAGGGCATCCAGGTCCGGGTGATCGACCTGTACTCGGTCAAGCCCGTCGACCGGTTCGCCCTGAGGCAGGCCGCCGACGACACCGGACTGCTGATGACGGTGGAGGACCACCATCCGGAGGGCGGCCTCGGCGGCGCGGTGCTGGAGGCGTTCCAGGACGGGCGGCCCGTGCCGCGGTTCGTCCGCCTCGCGGTGCGCACCATGCCGGGCTCGGCGGCCCCCGACGAGCAACTGCACGCCGCGGGGATCGACGCCGACTCCATCGCCGCCGCCGTGCAACTGCTGGTGGAACAGGCGGTCGTGCGGTGAGCGACGACGCCCGGGCCGTGCGGGCCGGCCGGCGCACGGTCGAGGTGCACCGGCCGGACAAGGTCCTCTTCCCCGGGAACGGGGACGGGGACGGGGACGGCAAGGAGTACACCAAGGGCGACCTCGCCGACTACTACCGGGCTGTCGCCGCGCACATGCTGCCCCATCTGCGCGGCCGGCCGCTGATGCTGGAGCGGCATCCGGACGGCCTCGACGGGCCGGCGTTCATGCAGAAGAACACCCCGGACTCCGCTCCGGACGGGATCAACCGGGTCGAGGTGCCCAAGCAGGGCGGCACGGTCCTGCACACCGTGTGCGACGACGCCGCCACCCTGATCCACCTCGCCGACCAGGCCTGCGTCACGCTGCACCGCTGGCTGTCGCGGGCCGGCCAACTCGACCGGCCGGACCGGCTGGTCTTCGACCTCGACCCCGCGGGCGACTCCTTCGCACCGGTGCGCGAGGCGGCCTGGCTGCTCGCCGACCTGCTGGACCGGCTGAGGCTGCCGTCGGCCCTGATGACGACGGGCTCACGCGGAGTCCACGTGATCGTGCCGCTCGACGGGCGCCACGACTTCGACGAGGTGCGCGCGTTCGCCCACGACGTCGCGGACACCCTGGCCGCCGCCCACCCCGACCGGCTGACCACGGCCGTCCGCAAGCAGGACCGCGGCGACCGGCTCTACCTCGACGTGCGGCGCAACGGCTACGCGCAGACCGCCGTCGCCCCGTTCAGCGTGCGTGCCCGGCCCGGCGCGCCGGTGGCGGTCCCGGTCGCGTGGGACCAGCTGGACGATCCGGACTTCGGGCCGCGCCGATGGACCATCGCCGACGCCGTGGAGCAGGCCGGCACCGAACCCTGGTCCGGCGTACTGGGCCGGGCCCGAGCCCTGGGGCCGGCCCGGCGCCGGCTCGAAGGGTTGCGCAAGTGACACCTGTGCCACCCGTGCGCGGGCCTGACGCGTCGCGCACGGGCGGACGGACCCGGGACGACGCGGCGGACCGGCGGCGGACCGACGGACCGCGGCAGCACAACACACCGGAGCAGCACAGCACACCGGAGCAGCACAACAGAACGGATCGACACGACTCACGACGAGGAGCGGTCGGCACGACCGTGGTCCCGGCACAGCAGACCGGCTGTGCGGCGGCCCGGCTGCGACGGCCGTGGTGACGAACGACGGGACGACACGATGAACCGAGTGGGACTGGGCCTCGCGGTAGGGGCCGGATACGTCCTCGGACGCACGAGGAAACTGAGACTGGCGTTCGCCGTCGGCACGCTCGTGGCCGGCCGGCGCATGCAGCTGAGCCCGCGGGCGCTCGCGGAGCTGGTCTCCGGGCAACTGGCGAACAATCCGCAGTTCAAGGAGATCGGGGACCAACTGCGCCAGGACCTGCGCGGCGTGGGCGGCGCGGCGACGGGCGCGCTGGTCGAGCGGCAGCTCGACACGCTCGCCGACCGTCTGCACGACCGCACTGCCGGGGTCCGCGACCGGCTCGGCGGCGTGGTGCCCGGACAGGCCGACGGCCGCTACGACGACGAGGACCGCCTGGACCACGCCGACGAGGACCGTCAGCGGCGGTACGGGGACGACCAGCCGGGGACGGCGGAGCGGGACGCCGGGGCCGAGCGGGAGTCCGCACGGTCGGAGCCGGGACGGTCGGCGCCGGGACGGGCGGCGCCCGCGAAGAAGGCCGTCGCGAAGAAGGCCGCCGTGAAGAAGGCCCCTGCGAAGAAGGCGGCCGGCCAGGCACCCGGAGGCAAGGCGCCCGCCAAGAAGAAGACGGCGGCCGAGCGGACGGCCGCGCGCAGGACGGCGTCCGCCAGGGCCGCCTCGGCCGGGACGGCCTCCGCCAAGACCGCGGCCCGCCGTACGACGCCCGCACGGGCGTCCGGCCGCACCCCGAAGGGAGGCGACGAGCGATGACCGACACGATCGGATCGGCGGCCTCCGTGGCCGACCGGCATTCCAACCCGCTCACCGAGGTGGCCCACAGCGAGGCCGCCGACCGGCTGAAGGCGGAGGCGCAGGAGTACCTGGCGGCGCAGGCCACCCGTCTGCTGACCGACCTCGGCCGCAAGCTCGGCGAGACCACGGTCAAGCTCAACGACATCGCCGACGGCGGCAGCCCCGGCTTCGCCCGGCTCGCCCTGGACGGCGGCCGCAAGCTCGCCGAGGGCAAGAGCCCGCTGCGCACCGCGCTGGAACTCGGCGCCTCGCGCGTCAAGGACAACGTGATGGGCGCGGTGAAGAACCTGTTCGGCGGCAAGGGCGGCGGCAAGGGCGGCTCCGGGCACCGGCCGACCGTGATCATGGAGTACATCGACGTGGGCGTGCCGTTGCGCACCGCCTACGACCAGTGGACCCGCTACCAGGACTTCAGCACCTTCGCCAAGGGAGTCAAGAGCGCCTCGCGCGCCGACGACACGTCCTCGGACTGGCAGCTGAAGGTCTTCTGGTCCAACCGCAGCTGGAAGGCCCGCACCACCGAGCAGGTGCCCGACGACCGGATCGTGTGGACCTCCGAGGGCGCCAAGGGAACGACGAAGGGCGTCGTCTCCTTCCACCGGCTCGCCGACAACCTGACCCGCGTCCTGCTGGTCATCGAGTACTACCCCAAGGGCCTGTTCGAGAAGACCGGCAACCTCTGGCGCGCCCAGGGCCGCCGCGCCCGGCTCGACCTGAAGAACTACGCCCGCCACATCACGCTCCGCGGCGAGGCGGAGGAGGGCTGGCGCGGTGAGATCCACGACGGCGAGGTCGTGCTCGGGCACGAGGACGCCGTCGCCGAGGAGGAGGCCGCCGAGCAGGAGGAGGCCGACGACCGGGAGGCCGGCGACCGGGACGAGCACGACGACCACGACGACCACGACGACCACGGTGAGTACGACGAGGAATACGGGGAAGAGGGGGAACCCGAGGCGTACGGCGAGGACGAGGAATCCGAAGAAGAATATGAGGTGGAGGAAACCCGAGGAGCGGACGAGCGCGAAGCGGAGAAGGACACCGAGGACGAGTACCGGGACGACCACACCGCCGGGAGCCGCCGATGACGTCGCCCAGCCGGTTGTCCGACCCCTACGGCCACGACGGGGCGCCGACCTCCTGGAGCGCGTGCCCGACAAGGGCGTCGTCGTCGCGGGCGACACGCGGATCGACCCGCTCGACGTCGACCTGCTCGACATCGAACCGCTCACCATCGAGCCGCGGCTGATCGTCGCGTCGGTGGACAAGGCGAAGGAGATGGGCATCGACTGGTGGGAGGACGAACCGGGCCTGTCGTCGCGTGCCCGGCGCTCGGAACCGGACCGGGAGAACGCCGGGTTGCGCGCGCGGCCGGCGGAACCCGCGGCCGGCCGCACTCAGGAGGAGGCTTCATGACCGGACTGCGGTACGTGTACGCCGTGTGCCGCCCTTTCGGCGCTGCGCTGCAGTCCCAGCTGACCGGAGTGGCGGGCGCCCCGCCCAAGCTGCTCCACCACGGCGATCTGGTCGCCGTGGTGAGCGCGGTGCCCGAGGGCGAATTCGCGGAGGAGCCGCTGCGGGCGCATCTGGAGGACGGCGAGTGGCTCACCGCCACCGCGCGGGCCCACCAGGGCGTGATCGACGCGCTGACGACGGTCACCACGCCCCTGCCGTTGAGGCTGGCCACCGTCTTCCGCGACGACAGCGGCGTACGGACGATGCTGGAGGCCCGGGAGGGGGACTTCCGGCGCACCCTCGACCGTCTGGAGGGGCGGGTGGAATGGGGTGTGAAGGTGTACGTCGAATCCGCTCCCGAGGACACCGCCGAGAACGAGCCGCCGCCCGGGACGGCCGTGCCGGGACGGGACCGGCTGCGCCGCCGTGCCGGGGAGCACGAGGACGGTCCACGGCAGGCGGAGGAGTACGCCGCCCGGCTGCACGAGAAGCTTGCCGCACACGCCGAGGACTCACGATTGCACACTCCGCAGAATCCGGCACTGTCCGGCCCCTCGGAGCGCAATGTACTGAATTCCGCTTATCTGGTGCCACGCGTCCAGTCGGAGGAGTTCGTGGAAATCGTCGACCGGACGAAGGGCGAGGCGCCGGGAATCCGGGTGGAGCTGACCGGTCCCTGGGCCGCCTATTCCTTCGCGGGGGAGAAACCGTGACGGTGATCGGACGCGCTACGGGCCGCGGCCCGAGGACCTGAATCCGGGCCTCGGGCCGCTGGGCTCGCTACTGCCCCGGGAACGAATTCCCGGGCTTGTTCACCACCGGTACCAGCGCCCCCTGGATCCGGCCGCCGTCGTACCGCGCAGCAGGAATCCCAGAAGCCACACGACCAGGACCACCACAGCAATCCACCAGAGCAACTCGACGGCGAATCCGGCGCCGAAGAGAATCAATGCGAGAAGCAATACGAGCAGGATCGGAACCATAATGTGAACCTCCTGCCGTGCGAGTTTCCCGAAAGCTGAATTTCAGACTTCCTTGCGGCAGAGAATTTCTCCGTGCAGAACGCTGAACCAGCCGTCGTCGTGCGTGCCCCACTCCCGCCAGGCCCGGGACACCGCGCGCAGCTGCCCGTCGGTCGCGTGGCCGCCCTGCACGGCCCGCTCCGCGTAGGCGGACGCCAGGGTGCGCTCCGCCCACAGATCGCTCCACCAGGCCCGCTCCTGCGGCGTCGAGAAGGTCCAGGTGCCGGAGGTGGCCGTGATGTCGGTCAGGCCCGCCTCCAGCGCCCAGGACTTCAGCCGTCGTCCGGCGTCCGGCTCACCGCCGTTGGCGCGGGCCACCCGGTCGTAGAGGTCGCGCCAGTCGTCCAGCCCGGGTGTCGCGGGGTACCAGGTCATCGCCGCGTAGTCCGAGTCGCGGACGGCGACGAGGCCGCCCGGTGCCGCCACCCGCCGCATCTCGCGCAGCGCCCGCACGGGATCGCCGACGTGCTGGAGCACCTGGTGCGCGTGGACCACATCGAACGTGCCGTCGGGGAAGTCCAGGGCGTGCACGTCGCCGACCGCGAAGTCGACGTTCGTCAGCCCGCGTTCGGCCGCGGTGGCCCGCGCCCGGTCCAGGATGTCCGGCGCGCGGTCGACACCGGTGACCCGGCCGTGCGGGACCAGCGCGGCCAGGTCGGCGGTGATGGTGCCGGGCCCGCAGCCGATGTCCAGGATCCGCATGTCGGGCTCGAGCGAGCCGAGGAGGTACGCCGCTGAGTTGGCCGCGGTCCGCCAGGTGTGCGAACGGAGCACGGACTCGTGGTGCCCGTGCGTGTAGACGGCGGTCTCCCGCGCTTGCGGCATGGCGGTACCTCTTTCTCGTCGTACGGGTTCACGTCCTCCCTCACCGTACGCACCAACCGCATGCTGAGACAGATCGTTCCGCGATGCGGGCAGATACCTCGTCAGTCATCGGGGCCCGGCCGGTACACGACCAGCGCTTCGGCCTGCTTCTCCAACGTGACGTCGCCCGCCACCTCGGTCACCTCGCCGTCGTAGGCGAGGAGCGTGCCCGGTTCGACGCCCTTCAGCCGCAACGTGCTCACCTGGACCGCCGCGTGCGCCGGGGAGCGGGTCAGCGGGCCCGCCAGAGCGGCGGCCAGCAGCCGCACGGCCGGCCTGCGGCCGCCGTGCACCACCCGCACGTCGAGCCGCCCGTCGGCGAGGTCGAGCCGGCGGGCCGGCGCCAGACCCAGCCGGTGGTAGGTGCCGTTCCCGGCGAACAGCAGCCACAGCGGATGCGACCGGCCGCCGAGTTCGACCTCCAGCGGATGCCGGTCCGCGCGCAGCACGCGCAGCGCCGCCAGCACCCCGGCCGGCCAGCCGCCGATCCGGTGCGCCCAGCGGTCCCGCTCGCGCACCAGCTCCGGATAGACACCCAGGCTGCACGTGTTGAGGAAGACGCCCCGCTTCTCTCCGCTGGTGAACCGGCCCACGTCCACCCGCATCGCGTCGCCCCGGCTGACCGCGCGGCTCAGCGCCCGCACGTCCTCCACCCCCAGGTCGTACGCGAAGTGGTTCAGCGTGCCGCCGGGCAGCACCGCGAGCGGCAGACCCCGGCGCAGAGCGATCCCGGCGGCCGTGTTCACCGTGCCGTCGCCGCCGCACACACCCAGCGCCTCGGCGCGGGCCGCCGCCTTCTCCAGTTCCTCACGCATGTCCTGGGGCGCGCACTCGACGATCTCCGCCCGCGGCAGCGCGTCCCGCAGCGCCCGCACCCGGTCCGCGCTGCCCGCCGCCGTGTTGGCCACGACGACCAGGCCCTCGCCCTCCGGCAGCGGCGGCGCCTCGGCCCGTGCCCGGGCGGGCGGCGCGGTCTGCGACCGGCTCGGCACCAGTGCCCGCACGACGAACGCCGCGCCCACCCCGAGCGCGGCGCCCGCCAGGACGTCGCTCGGGAAGTGGACGCCGGTGTAGACGCGCGACATCGCCACGGAGAAGGCGACCGGGGCCACGACGGAACCCCAGGCGGGGGACTCCAGCGCCACCCCGGCCGCGAAGGCCGCCGCGGAGGCGGAGTGGCCGGACGGGAACGATGTGGTGACCGGCTGGCGCTTCAGCTGCCGCACCCTCGGCACGGTGTCGAGGACCGGCCGGGGCCGGCGCACACTGCGCTTGCCGACGGTGTTGATGGCGGCCGACGCCAGGGCCAGCGACGCGATCCCCCGCACGGCGGCCCGGCGGGCCCGCGGGGTGCGGCTCGCGGCGATCAGTCCCGCCGTCGCGAACCACAGCACACCGTGGTTGGCGCTCCGGCTCAGCCGCGGCAGGACGGGCTCGGCGGCCGGCCAGTCACGCGCCGCGGCGAACTCGAACAGACGGCTGTCCCAGGCGAGCAGCCGGTCGCGCACGGCATGACGGCCGGGATACAGGGCGGTGAGGTCGACATCTGGGCTCATGTAGGTGTGGGTACCCTCAAGTGGCTGTTTCCTGTCCGATCGGCGGTGACCGGTACCCGCAGGACCTCGACGCGCCTGCTGCTCGTCCGTCCCGGCCGGACCCCGTCCGACGGACGGGTGGGCGGCGGACGGGACGGGGACGGCGTGATATGCGTTTGCCGCAGGTCGCGCGGGGCCCGCACAATGCGACCCCATGGGACATCTGGAAGCCGCGCACCTCGAGTACCACCTCCCCGACGCACGGACGCTGCTCGGCGACGTGTCCTTCCGGGTGGGCGAAGGGGCCGTGGTCGCCCTCGTGGGCCCCAACGGTGCCGGCAAGACGACCCTGCTCCGGCTGATCTCGGGCGAGCTGAAGCCGCACGGCGGCACCGTCACGGTCAGTGGCGGCCTCGGTGTGATGCGGCAGTTCGTCGGCTCCGTACGGGACGAGACGACCGTGCGCGACCTGCTGGTGTCCGTCGCCCCGCCGCGCATCCGTGAGGCCGCCGCCGCCGTCGACGCGGCCGAGCACGCCATCATGACCGTCGACGACGAGGCCGCCCAGCTGGCGTACGCGCAGGCGCTCGCCGACTGGGCCGAGGTACGCGGCTACGAGGCGGAGACCCTGTGGGACATGTGCACCACGGCCGCGCTCGGGATGCCGTACGACAAGGCGCAGTGGCGGCAGGTGCGGACCCTGTCCGGCGGCGAGCAGAAGCGGCTGGTCCTGGAGGCGCTGCTGCGCGGCACCGACGAGGTGCTGCTGCTCGACGAGCCGGACAACTACCTCGACGTCCCCGGCAAGCGCTGGCTGGAGGAACGCCTGGCGGAGACCCGCAAGACGGTCCTGTTCGTCTCCCACGACCGCGAGCTGCTCTCCCGCGCCGCCCAGAAGATCGTCTCCGTGGAGCCCGGCCCGGCCGGCGCCGACGCCTGGGTGCACGGCGGCGGCTTCGCCACCTACCACGAGGCACGGCGTGAACGCTTCGCCCGCTTCGAGGAGCTGCGCCGACGCTGGGACGAGAAGCACGCCCAGCTGAAGAAGCTCGTGCTGAACCTGCGTCAGGCCGCCGCCGTCAGCCACGAGATGGCGTCCCGCTACCAGGCGGCGCAGACCCGGCTGCGCAAGTTCGAGGAGGCCGGACCGCCGCCCGAGCCGCCGCGCGAGCAGGACATCAGGATGCGGCTCAGGGGCGGGCGCACCGGCGTACGCGCCGTCACCTGCCAGGCCCTGGAACTCACCGGCCTGATGAAACCCTTCGACCTGGAGGTCTTCTACGGCGAACGGGTCGCCGTCCTCGGCTCCAACGGCTCCGGCAAGTCGCACTTCCTCAGGCTGCTGGCCGGGGACGACGTCGCGCACACCGGCCAGTGGAAGCTGGGCGCGCGGGTGGTGCCCGGGCACTTCGCCCAGACGCACGCGCATCCGGAGCTGGCCGGACGGCCCCTGCTGGACATCCTGTGGCGGGAGCACGCCCAGGACCGGGGCGCCGCCATGTCCCGGCTGCGCCGCTACGAACTCACCGGCCAGGCCGAACGGAGTTTCGATCGGCTCTCCGGGGGCCAGCAGGCCCGCTTCCAGATCCTCCTGCTGGAGCTGGAGGGTGTCACCGCGCTGCTGCTGGACGAGCCGACGGACAACCTCGACCTGGAGTCCGCCGAAGCCCTCCAGGAGGGGCTGGAGGCGTTCGACGGCACGGTTCTCGCGGTCACGCACGACCGCTGGTTCGCCCGCTCGTTCGACCGGTACCTGGTCTTCGGCAGCGACGGCCGGGTCCGCGAGACCTCGGAGCCGGTGTGGGACGAACGCCGGGTGGAGCGGTCCCGCTAGGGCCTGTCCGACGGTCGTCGCCCGCTGTCGCGGCGGCCTCGCGAGCACGCTTCCCGCAGGGAAAGCCGCCCTGCGGGACGTCGCGCCGGGCGGCACGCGGAGGCCCGGGGGCCGGGATCTTCGTACAGTGGACTCAGGAACGCGGGTTTCCTGGCTCCCTCCCGATTGCCGCTCGGGGGCACCGCCCGCCGAGCGGGTACCCGAACCTCATCACTGACCACGACGAGCGGGGCGACAAGATGACCGGAGTCGAACCGGGTCGGCTGGACGACCAGCAGCTCATGAGAGAGCTGGAGACCATCCACCGCACGCGCCACGACACTCTGCTGTACGGCTCGAACGACGCGCTGCGCGCCCACAACGAACGCATGGCCCAGCTGGAGGGCGAGTACCTGCGCCGCAATCCGCGCCGGTTCGTCTCCTCCGGCCGAACGCGCGAGGGCGCCCGGGGCCGGGCCGCGTGCGGCGGTGATCCGAGGACCCCGGTCGGCAAGTGGGGACGGGGCACCGCCGTGGCCGACCCCGGCCCGGACCGCACCCCGAGCGCCTGAGGCGGCCGGGAACCCGGCCCGCGGAGCGCCCGCGGCGGCCCGGGACACGGCCCGACCGGCAGACCCCGGGTCCGGCCCCGTGCTCCGGGCCGGACCCGGGTGAATGATCCCGTCGGCGCGACGGCCGTGAGGCGATCGGCTGCCACGGATTCACCCTCCTTCCGGGATCCGCTGCCCGCCTCGCTCCGTCACCCGGCCCGCGCCGGACCGCGGCGGCCGGGCGCTGTCGCGTTCTCGTCCGGGGCGGCACGGCTGATGTCGGCGAGTGCGCTGTCCGGGTCCTGCGCGAGCGCCAGGTCGCCCAGGCTGACGACGCCCACCGGGAGACCGTCCTCGACCACCGGCAGTCTGCGTACGGCCTTCTCCCGCATCAGCGCGACCGCCGTGGACACCGGGTCCTGCGGCGACACCACGACCGGGTCCGGTGTGCACACCGACCGCGCGCTCACGCCCGACGGATCGAGGCCCTCGGCCACGGCACGCACGGCGATGTCACGGTCGGTCAGCACGCCGACCACCTGCTCGCCGTCGGCCACGACCACGTCACCGACGTCCTGCGCGCGCATCAGCCGTGCCGCCTCCGCCACGGAGGCGTCCGGGCGGACGGCGACCACGCCCGGAGTCATCACCTCCCTCACGTAATCCGCCGTCATCGCGCCTCCCGGCGTCCCGCGCCCTTGCGTGTCACGGCCTCCGCCAGCTCCTGGACGTTGTCGTAGCGCGCGGAACGGGGCAGGTGGCGCAGCGGTTCGATCAGGGCGTCGGGCGCGTTCTTGCGCCGCAGCGCCGTCATCAGCTCGCCCGGACCCGCGGGGAACGCGCTGCGGCCCAGTAGGCGGGCCAGCTCGAACCGGGCTTCCGGAAGGGAGCCCGGCATGACCGGGCCGCCCGCGATCCGGGGGTCGTCCTCGGCGGTGGGCTCGGGGTCGTACCACTCCTCCGTGCGGGTGGGATGGCCCGACCTGAGCAGCCCCTGCAGTTCGTGCTTCATCTCATCGTCCCGGTGGACGCTGAGCCGGTCACTGCCTCGCTGCATCTCTTGCTCCAGATCTTCGGGGGTGCAGACCGCGTACCCGGGCGGCGGAACGCGACACGGCCCCGGCCGCACCGGAGCGGCACTTCTCCCGCCGGGCCGTGTCACCCGCGCGGGTACCGGATTGCGGCCAATGGGGTCCGGCCGCGCGCGTCGGCGTGACAGGCGGGCTGTGATGGCTGCGGGGGTACGGCCCTCGTTCCCCCGTCGCCGCTCGAAGGAGCCCGTCCCCATGCGCCGCACCGTCCGTGTCCTGCCCGCCGCCGCCCTGGCCGGTGCCGCCCTGCTCGGCATCGGACCGACCGCCTTCGCGGAACCGGTCGCCGGAGCCGGCCGCGCCGCCGTGGACGCGCGAACGGACGTGGCGGCCGACCCCGCGGCGGAGCCGCCGGCCGAAGCGGGAGCCGATCCCGCGGTCCCGGACCCCCTCGCGGACGTCGAGGCGGATCCCGCCGTCCCCGACCCGCTGGCGGAGGTGGAGGCCGATCCCGCGCCGGAGGCCGATCCCGCGGTACCGGATCCGCTCGCGGACGTCGAGGCCGATCCCGCCGTCCCGGACCCGCCGGCGGAGGCCGATCCACTCGCCCCCGAACCCCCCGCGGAGGCCGGCGCGGCCGCCGAGCCGCCTGCCGCGGTGCCGGACGCCGGGGACGCGGCCGCCGTCCCCGGCACCGCGCCGGTGCCCGGTACGGCGACCGTCCCCGGCGGCACCGCCCCCGTCCCCGGTACCGGGACCGTCCCCGGCGCGGCGCCCGTCCCCGGCACCGCGACGGTCCCGGGCGCC
Source organism: Streptomyces cadmiisoli (assembly GCF_003261055.1). NCBI lineage: Bacteria > Bacillati > Actinomycetota > Actinomycetes > Kitasatosporales > Streptomycetaceae > Streptomyces > Streptomyces cadmiisoli. The sequence goes on along the minus strand of NZ_CP030073.1, from coordinate 2,269,917 downwards.
GCCGCTGCCGCCAAGCCGGCCGCGGTGGTCAGTCCCGCCCTCGACCGGCCCGGCGACCCCGTCACCGTGTCGGTGTCCTGCGATCCCGTCGGCGGTCTGCTGCCCGAGGCCCTGGAGGCGAAGTCGAAGGCGTTCGACGGGGACCGGGTGACGCTGCTGCTGGTGCCCGGCGCGCAGGACACGAAGGCGGGGCCCGTGTACCGGGGCAACGCCCGCATCGCGTCCCCACCCCGGTTCGAGGGCGTCCCGAACGCCCTGAGCAAGACCTCCGCCTGGACGGTCGACGGGACCTGCCCGGCGGCGCCCGGCAAGAAGGGCAAACCGTTCAGCGCGAAGTTCACCGTGTCCCAGGCGGGCGGCAGCCACGGCCGGCAGTGCACCGGGCGCGAGTGCGAGCGGCCCGCCACCGTCGAGCACGGCGTACGGGCCGGCCAGGGCGGGTCCTACGGCGTGTCCGTGCCCGCCCTCGTGACCGGTGGCGTGCTGGTCGTCGGCGCGCTCGGCGCGGCGGTGTACCGGCTGTGGCGCAGGGACCCGCCGTCGGACGCCTGAGGTGGGGCGGGCTGGGTACGCAGAGCGCGAGAGACGACCGGCACGGGAGGTACGCATGCGGCGGTCGGACCCGGAAGGCCACGGACCCGTCCGCTACGGACCGGCCCTCCCCGACGACGGGCTGCCGGTGCTGCCGGAACTGGCCGACGTGCTCGCCGGGGCCGCGCACCGCGCGCACGGCGAGCCGGTCGGCGGCGGACCCGCCCTCCTGGACGCGGCGGCGGGCTACTGGCAGCGGCGCGGCCCGGCCGCCGGACCGGAACGCGCCGTGGCCGCTCCCGGCACGCACGCCCTGCTGCTCGCGCTGACCGCCGCCGTCGGCGGCGACGTCCTGGCGCCGCGGCCGTGCGCCGCCTGGTGGGCGCCGTACGTGCGACTGCTGGGCAGACCCGTGTTCCATGTGGCGACACCCGCCGAGTGCGGCGGCGTGCCCGATCCCTACGCCCTGCTGGAGACCGTGCGCCGGGTGCGCGCCGAGGGCGGCGACCCGCGGCTGCTCGTACTGTCCGTCGCGGACGACCCGACGGCGACGGTGGCGCCGCCGGAGGTGCTGCACGAGACCGTGGAGGCCGCGGCCGGCGAGGGGCTGCACCTGGTCAGCGACGAGACCTGGCGCGACACGCTGCACGAGCCGCACGAGACCGTGCTGGTCAGCCCCGCCGAGATGCTGCCCGACCGGGTCACCGTCGTCGGCGACCTGGCCGGGGCGCTGCTGCCGTCCGGCTGGCCGGCCGCGGTCGCCCGCTTCCCCGCGGGCGACGAAGGGCGGGAACTGCACGCGCGCGTGCTGGACGTACTGACCGCGCTCGGCGCGCAGGTGGCGGCCCCCGTCGCCGCCGCGGCCGCCTACGCGCTCGGTGAACCGCGGCCCGTCGCGGCCCGGGTCGCCGCCACCGCCCGTCTGCACGCGGACGTGGCGCGCGCCGCGCACGACGTCGTCGTGACGGCGGGCGCGCTGTCGCTGCCGCCGCAGGCGGGCCGGCATCTGTACGTCGACCTCGGTCCGTTGCGCTCCGCGCTGGCCTCCCGGGGGGTGGGCGACGCGCAGGAACTGGAGGACTTCCTCACCGCCCGGCTCGGCATGCCCGCGCCGGGCGGCCATCGCTTCGGCGACGACCTCGGAGAGCTGCGCGTGCGGCTGGCCACCGGTCCGCTGCTCGGCCACACCGACGCCGAGCGCGCGCGATGCCTCGGTTCGCCCGAGCCGTCGGAACTGCCGCATGTGCAGCGCGCGCTGATCAATCTGAGGTCGGTCTTCGACGATCTCCGCGACGACGCCCAGCGATGGGAGCCTTCACGATGACGCAGCAGTCCGAGTCGACCACCGGCACGAACACCCGGGAGGCCGGCGATCCGACGGTCGTCGCACCCCTTCAGGCCCCGCACCCGTCGCCGTTCCCGCCGCTCGCCGAACCGCGTCCGCTCGGCGAGCGGCGGGTGTGGCCGCGGACCTTCCACGACCGGCTCACCGCACCGCTGCCCGGCATCAAGGCACTCGCCCGGTTCGCCCGCGAGGGCGCCGTGCGACCCGGCCGGGAAGGGCTCGCCGACGTTCCGCGCCTGCCGTTCGCACCCGCTCCGCTGCCCCGCGTCGACGCGCGCACCATCGCCGTCACCTGGGCCGGCCACGCCAGTTGGGTGCTGGGCATCGGCGGGCTCACCGTCCTGACCGACCCGGTATGGTCCCGCCGCATCCTGGGCACCCCGGCCCGCATCACGCCCGTCGGCGTGGACTGGGACGAACTGCCGCGCGTCGACGCCGTCGTGATCAGCCACAACCACTACGACCATCTGGACGCCCCCACCCTGCGCCGGCTGCCGTGCGACACCCCGGTGTTCGCACCGGCCGGGCTGGGCCCGTGGTTCCACCGCCGCCGGTTCACCCGTGTCACGGAGCTGGACTGGTGGGAGGCGGCAGAACTGGGCGGGGTCCGCTTCGACTTCGTGCCCGCCCACCACTGGTCCAAGCGCACCCTCACCGACAGCTGCCGGAGCCTGTGGGGCGGCTGGGTGCTGACCGCCCCCGACGGCGGCCGCGTCCACTTCGCCGGCGACACGGGATACGGCCACTGGTTCGCCCGGATCGGCCGCCGCTACCCGGGTATCGACCTGTCCCTGATGCCGATCGGCGCGTACGACCCCCGCTGGTGGCTGAGCGACGTCCACTGCGACCCGGAGGAGGCGGTGCGCGCCGTCCAGGATCTCGGCGCCCGCCGCATGGCGCCGATGCACTGGGCGACGTTCGTGCTGTCCGCGGAGCCGGTCCTGGAACCCCTCACCCGGGTGCGGGCGGCCTGGGACGCGGCGGGCCTGGACCGCGACGACCTGTGGGACCTGCCGGTGGGAGGCTCACGGACGCTGAGCGGCGCCCCGCGGGCAGCGGGGTCCCGGCCTCACCCGGCGGGGCGCTGACGCAGCCGCCGCCACACGCCCGGCAGCACACCGAGCAGCAACGTCAGCGCGACCGCGGCGACCACGCCCTCCCACGGCTCGGAGAACAGCGAGCCGCCGAGGATCCCGATCAGCTGGTACGTCACCGCCCAGGCCAGACAGGCCGGCAGATTGCCCCGGGCGAAGCGGCGCATCGGCCACTTCGCCAGCAGACAGGCCAGCATCACCGGCAGCCGGCCCGCCGGCACCAGCCGGGACAGCACGAGCACCGCGACGCCGTGCTCGGCGAGCTTGGACTGCGCCTGGGCGAGCCGGTCCTCCGGCGCCCGCGCCCTGATCGCCTCCAGCCAGCGCGAGCCGTTCTTCGAACCCATGCCGCGCCGGCCCAGCCAGTACAGCGAGACGTCACCGAGGAACGCGGCCAGCGAAGCCGTCACGAACACCAGCGCCAGCGAGAACGGCGCCGTCTGGTGGAAGGCGACCACCGCCGCCGAACTCACCAGCGCCCCCGTGGGCACCACCGGCACGAGCGCCCCGACCAGTACGAGGAGGAACAGCGTCGGATAGCCGATCGCCTGCTGCGTCGCCTCCGGCGACACCGTCGACGCGGCCGCGAGCCAGCTCACCGCGCGACCTCCGGCCGTATGCTCTCGCCGTGCCCGAGCCGGTGCACCGCGACCCGCGGCGCCCGCTGCGCGGCGAACCGCACGAAGTCGTCGCCGGGCGCGTGGAACTCGTGGGGGCGCACGGCGTCCAGGCCCACCGGCCAGTACGTGCCGTAGTGCACCGGCACCGCGCTGAGCGGCGCCAGCCGGGCCAGCGCCTGCGCCGCCCGCCCGGCGTCGAGGTGCCCGTCACCGAGGTACGGCCCCCAGCCGCCCACCGGCAGCAGCGCGACGTCGACCGGCCCGACCTCCCGCGCCATGTCGTCGAACAGCCCGGTGTCCCCGGCGAAGTAGGTCCGCGCCTCGCCCTCGATGACGTAGCCGAGGGCCGGTGAACGGTGCGGGCCCACGGGCAGGCGCCGTCCGTCGTGCAGCGCGGGCACGGCCCGCACGGTCAGCGGGCCGATCCGGATCACGTCGCCGGGAGCCACCTCCGTCAGGCGCAGGTGGGCGAGCCGGCGCATTCCCGGCACCGCCCGGGGCGCGCCCCGGGGCACGATCAGGCGGGTGCCGGGCGCGAGGCGGGCCAGTGACGGCACGTGCAGATGGTCGGCGTGCAGATGCGAGACCAGCACCACGTCCGCGCTCCGTGCCTCCGGCGGGGGCAGCGCACCGCGCCGCCGGCGCAGATGCGCGAGCCGGCGGGCGAACAGGGGATCGGTGAGCACGCGTACGTCCGAATCCGTGACCGCGCAGGTGGCGTGACCCCACCAGGTGATCTCCACCGGCACCTCTTTGCCTCCTTCGCGCGACTCCCCGAAGCCTACGGGCAGGAGTAGGGTCGGCGGCGAAACCCGGAGGTGAGGGGGGACGCCATGGGAGAACCGCGGGTCACGGCGATCGCCAGTCTGACGCCGCTGCGCGAGCTGGAGGCCGACCCCTTCCTGGTGGACTCCCGCAGCCAGCACGCCATGTGCGCCAACTGGGCCGCCGAGCAGGGGTACGTCGTCGCCCGGCAGCTGCTGGTCCGGGGACTGCGCCCCGATCACAGCGCGCTGTGGGACGGGGTCCGGCCCGGGGTCGACCTGTTCGTGGCGCCCAGCCGCCGGGTCCTGGAGACCGCGCTGGCGTCCGTCGACGAGTTCACCGAGGAGTGCGCGCGGCGCGGGGTGCGGGTCGAGACCGTGGGCGGTGCCGAACCGTCGTACGACGCGCAGATGAAGGCCCGGGTCCATCGGCGGCTGTCGATGCCGACGGCCGGGTACGACGGGCGCTGACCGCCCGCTGCGCCCCCGGGACCCGTCGGGTTCGGTACGCGTTGTGACAATCTGGACCCGTGCCCGCTCCGGCGGCGGGCGGGGACGTGAGGTGTGCGGGGCGTGCTAGGAGGGCGTTGGCGGCGGGTCGCCAGCCAGATCGGGCGAAGCGTCGCGGTGTGGGGCGTCAGCACGGTCACGATGCTGGTGCTCGCCGGGATCCTGCCGGACTTCCAGTTGCAGAGCGCGGACGGCGACAGCGCCACCACCATCGCCGTGACGGCGGCGTTCGGCGCGGGCGCCTTCGGTCTGCTGTCGGCGCTGGTCTGGCCCGTACTCGTGAGGCTCCTGCTGCTGGTGCCGGCGCTCGTCCTCGGGCTGCTGGTGTTCTTCCTCAACGGCGCGCTGCTGCTGGTCGCGCTGCGCCTCAACCCCGCCGAGCGCGGAGCCGTCGACCCGGAGACGGCGGTCGTCGTCGCCGCGGCGATGTCCGCCGTCGCCTCCGCGACCGGCGCCGCCCTGGCCGTGCGCGACGACGACGCCTACCGGCGCCGGCTGTACCGCCTCTCCGCCCGCCGGCGCCGGCCGCTGCCCGGACCCGTCAGTCCCGGCACCGTCTTCGTCCAGCTCGACGGTGTCGGCCACGACGTGCTGACCGGCGCCATGGCCAAGGGCCTGATGCCGACGGCCGCCCGCTGGCTCGGCGACGGCCCGCCCGGCGCCCCCGGGGCCGAGCCCACCCACCGGCTCACCCCGTGGCGCACCGACTGGTCCAGCCAGACCGGCGCCAGCCAGCTGGGCATCCTGCACGGCAGCACCTTCGACGTGCCGGCGTTCCGCTGGTACGAGAAGGACCACCAGGAGGTCGTCGTCAGCAACCGGCCGACCAGCGCCGCCGAGCTCCAGCGCCGCGCGGTCGAGCGCACCGGCGACGGCGGCCTGCTCACCTTCGACGGCGCGAGCCGCGGCAACCTCTTCAGCGGCGGCGCCGACGAGCAGGCCCTGGTGCTGTCCATAGCCACCCGGCGGCGCAGCCGCGAGAACCGCTCCCGGGCGGGCTACTTCGCCTACTTCTCCGACCCGGCCAACGCCGTGCGCACCGCCCTGTCGTTCGTCGCCGAGGTCTGCCGCGAGATCGGCCAGTCCACCCGGGCCCGGACGAGCAAGGTCCGCCCGCGGGTCGCCCGCGGCGGCCTCTACCCCTTCGTCCGCGCCTTCGCCACCGTCGTGGAGCGCGACGTCGTGGTCGCCGCGGTGATGGGCGACATGCTCGCCGGCCGCACCGCCGTCTACGCGGACCTGGTGGCGTACGACGAGGTCGCGCACCACTCCGGGCCGATGAGCCGCGACGCCGAGAAGGTGCTCGCCCGCCTGGACCGCGCGCTGGCGCTGATCGAGAAGGTCGCCGAACACGCGCCGCGGCCGTACCGGATCGTCGTGCTGTCCGACCACGGCCAGAGCCCCGGTGAGACCTTCCGCGCCCGCTACGGCCTGACCCTCGCCGACCTGGTGCGGGCCGGCTGCGGGCTGCCCGTGCCGCGCCGGGCAGGACGCACCCGCAGCGGCGCGGAGGCCCGCGCGGCGGTCCGCGCCGCGCTGCGCCGGCCCGTGGAGGAGGAGCCGGGACAGCGCCGCCCGGACCGCCGTTCGGAGCCGATCGTGCTGGCCTCCGGCAATCTCGGCCTGGTCTCCTTCCCGGACGTGCACCACCGGATGAGCAAGGAGGAGATCGACGCCCGCCATCCCGCGCTGCTGCCGACCCTCGCCAACCATCCCGGTATCGGCTTCCTGCTGGTGCGCAGCGAGCGGCACGGCGGTGTGGTGCTCGGCGCGTACGGCGCGGAGATACCGGTGGACGAACTCGACGCCGACCCGGGGCCGCTCGCCGCCTTCGGGCCCGGCGCCGCGGACGCCGTCCGTCGCACGCACTCCTTCCCGCACACCGCCGACATCATGGTCAACTCCTTCCACGACCCCGCCGACGGCGAGGTCCTCGCCTTCGAGGAGCAGATCGGTTCGCACGGCGGTCTCGGCGGCGCCCAGGCCAAGCCGTTCCTGCTGTCGCCGATCGTCCTCTCCGACCCGGTCGACGACGGGGAGGCCCTGGTCGGCGCCGAGCACGTGCACCGCGTACTGCGCCGCTGGCTGCGCGAGACGGACGGCCCGCAGGTCCCGATCGAGGACGAGCCGAGCGAACGGGCCGCCTGAGCGGTATCCGCCCCGCCGCGGGCGCGGGCCCACCGGGTGCGGCGCGAGCACGTCGCCCCGTTCTCCGGGGCGTCCGCCCGCCGTTCACCGCACGTGGGCCGGTGTTCCGCGTGAGGTGAGCCGGAATGTGATCGGATAGGGCCGAGAACCCCGGAGACGGGGTCGTATTGAGAGCATGTGAAAGGAAGAACCGTGGCAACCACGCGCTCCGCACACACCGTCTGGGAAGGCAACCTGCTCGAGGGCAACGGCGTCGTCACCTTCGACTCCTCCGGCATCGGCCAGCAGCCGGTGTCGTGGCCGTCGCGCGCCGAGCAGGCCAACGGCAAGACCAGCCCCGAGGAGCTGATCGCCGCCGCGCACTCCAGCTGCTTCTCCATGGCGCTGTCGCACGGCCTCGCGGGTGCCGGCACCCCGCCCACCAAGCTCGTCACCTCGGCCGACGTGACGTTCCAGCCCGGCGAGGGCATCACCGGCATCCACCTCACCGTCGAGGGCACGGTCCCCGGCATCGACAACGACACGTTCGTCGCCGCCGCCGAGGGGGCCAAGGCCAACTGCCCGGTCAGCCAGGCCCTCACCGGCACGACCATCACGCTCACCGCGAAGCTCGCCTGAGCCGCGCGGACTCACCGCACGGGCCGTCCCTTCCGGGGCGGCCCGCTCGCCTTCCCGCCCGGGAGCCCGCCCATGACGCACCACCCCGCCGTCTCGGCCCACCGAGGCGGAACCGAGCGGTTCGGCGCCGCCACCTGGCAGGCGTACGAGGACGCGCTGCGGTCGGGCGCGGAGTACGTCGAGTTCGACGTCCGGCGGACGGCCGACGGTGTCTTCGTCGTCCACCACGATCCGCGGGTGCGGCACGCCGGTCCGCCGCTGTCCCGGATCACCCACGCCGAGCTGAGCGACCGGGCCGGCTATCCCGTGCCGGTGGTGGACGACGTCATGCAGCTGATCGCCGGCCGGCTCGTCGGGCATCTGGACCTGAAGGAGACCGGCCACGAACGCGAGCTGATCGACCGGGCCACCGCCCTGCTCGGCCCGGACGGATTCGTGGCCACCACTCTGGAGGATCGTTCCGTCGCCGCGATCAAGCAGGCGTTCCCCGCAGTGCGCGCGGCCCTGTCGCTGGGGCGCGACCGGACGCAGGTGGCGGCCGGGCGGCTGGCGGCGACCCGGGCGAGCGAGCTGTTCCCGCTGCGGCGGGTGCGCGCCTGCGGGGCGGACGGGGTCGCCGTGCACCAGCGGCTGGCCCGCGCCAATGTGCTGCGCGAGGCCGCCCGGCACCGTCTGTTCAGCATGGTGTGGACGGTCAACGACGACGCCGGTCTGCGGACGTTCCTCGCCGACACCCGGGTGGACGTACTGATCACCGACCGGCCCCGGCGCGCGGTGGCCCTGCGCGGCAGCGACGACGGTCCCCGGTGACGGACGGCGGTCCCCATTGACAAGAGCCCACTCAAGTTTTGTGCTGGACTTGGGGAGGCTCCCTGGCGGAAGGGGACAGCGATGGCACGCGCGGTAGGGATCGACCTCGGAACGACGAACTCGGTGGTGGCCGTCCTGGAGGGCGGCGAACCCACCGTCGTCGCCAATGCCGAAGGCGCCAGGACCACGCCCTCGGTCGTGGCGTTCGCCAAGAACGGCGAGGTACTCGTCGGCGAGGTCGCCAAACGGCAGGCCGTGACGAACGTCGAGCGCACGGCACGCTCCGTCAAACGGCACATGGGCGACGCGAACTGGCGCTTCCCGGACGAGGGTTCCGTGGACGGCACCCGCTACCGCGCCCAGGAGCTGTCGGCGCGCGTCCTGCAGAAGCTGAAGCGGGACGCCGAGGCCTATCTCGGCGAGGACGTCACCGACGCGGTGATCACCGTGCCCGCCTACTTCGACGACGCCCAGCGCCAGGCCACCAAGGAGGCCGGCGAGATCGCGGGTCTGAAGGTGCTGCGGATCATCAACGAACCGACCGCCGCCGCCCTCGCCTACGGCCTGGACCGCGGTGAGGAGCAGACCGTCCTCGTCTTCGACCTGGGCGGCGGCACCTTCGACGTCTCGCTGCTGGAGATCGGCGACGGGGTGATCGAGGTCAAGGCCACCAACGGTGACACCCACCTCGGGGGCGACGACTGGGACCAGCGGATCGTGGAACACCTCGTCACCCGCTTCAAGGGCCAGTACGGTATCGATCTGGGCAACGACAAGATGGCGCTCCAGCGGCTCCGTGAGGGTGCAGAGAAGGCGAAGATCGAGCTGTCCAGCTCGTCGGAGACATCGATCAACCTCCCCTATGTCACCGCCTCCGCGGAGGGCCCCCTCCACCTGGACGAGAAGCTGACGCGGGCCCAGTTCCAGGAGCTCACCGCCGACCTGCTCGACCGCTGCAAGACCCCCTTCCACCAGGCGGTCAAGGACGCCGGCATCAAGCTCGCCGCGATCGACCACGTCATCCTCGTCGGCGGCTCCACCCGTATGCCGGCCGTCACCGAACTGGTCAGGGAGCTGACCGGCAAGGACCCGCACAAGGGTGTCAACCCGGACGAGGTCGTGGCCGTGGGCGCCGCCCTCCAGGCCGGTGTCATCCGCGGCGACGTCAAGGACGTGCTGCTCCTCGACGTCACCCCGCTGTCCCTCGGCATCGAGACCAAGGGCGGCATCATGACGAAGCTCATCGAGCGCAACACCACGATCCCGACCCGGCGTTCGGAGATCTTCACCACCGCCACCGACAACCAGCCCTCGGTCGGCATCCAGGTCTACCAGGGCGAACGGGAGATCGCCGTCTACAACAAGAAGCTCGGCACCTTCGACCTCACCGGCCTGCCGCCCGCCCCGCGCGGCGTCCCGCAGGTCGAGGTCGCCTTCGACATCGACGCCAACGGCATCATGCACGTCTCCGCGAAGGACCTGGCGACCGGCCGCGAGCAGAAGATGACCGTGACCGGCGGTTCGGCGCTGCCCAAGGACGACATCGACCGCATGATGCGGGAGGCCGAGCAGTACGCGGACGAGGACCGCAGGCGCCGGGAGGCGGCCGAGACCCGCAACCAGGCCGAGCAACTCGTCTACCAGACGGAGAAGTTCGTCCGGGAGAACGAGGAGCGGGTACCGGCCGAGACCCGGTCGGAGGTCGAGTCGGCGATCACGGAGCTGAAGCAGTCGCTGGAGCGCGACGCGGCGACGGACGAACTGCGCGCGGGCGTCGAGAAGCTGGCCACCGTGAGCCAGCGGATGGGCCAGGCCATGTACGCGCAGGCCCAGCAGACCTCCGCCGGGGCGGGTGAGCCGCACACCCCGCCGCAGGAAGAGGAGGGCGTGGTCGACGCGGAGATCGTGGACGACGACCGGGACGGCAGCCAGGACAGGGACGCCAAGGGCGGCGCGGCCTAGGAGGGGGCCGGTCGACGGCCGGCTCCCCTTCCTTCCCTTTCCGTCCCCTTCTTTCCGGGCGTCCGTACCGGGCGTTCGTTCCGCGCGCGGCGGCCGTCAGGAGGGTGCCTCGGTGGGGGCGGGCGGCAGGGTCGCGCACACGGCGTCCAGGACGCAGGCGTACGGCGTGCCGTGGTCGCGCAGCTCGATCCGCAGCCGCTCCAGGCCGTCGCGGTGCTCGGTGAGCAGACCGGTGTCACCGGTGCGCGCCGCGAACTCCAGGACCGCGGGCAGGAAGTCGGGCAGTTCCTCGTCGCTGACCCGGAGGCCGTGGGCGCGGTAGGCCTCCTGGAAGCGGGCCGGCGACCTGCCGTGCCGGATGGCTCCGCCCCGCCACCGGCTCAGATACAGGCTGTGCCGGTCGCCGGAGCCGAAGACCTCGGCGTAGTGCGCGGCCAGCTCCGGCAGCGGGGTCAGCGCCGCGTGGTCGGTGAACTCCCGCAGTTGCGGGGCCGCCTCCCGCAACAGCGGCAGACGGGCGCGGAAGTCCTCGTCGGGACACGTCAGACACAGCGCCGCCGCCTGGTACAGGACCTCGTCCGAGGGCATCGGGCCTCCTCCGTGTCGTCCGCGGTCTGCCGCCTGCGCGGCACGTGGAAGTTCTCCGACGGCACCGGCAGCCCGGCCGGAGTCCGGCTCACCCCGTGACTCGAACCTAGGGGCGGGCCCGGGAGCGCACCTTTCCACGGCACCCGTACGGGTCAGGGCGCACGGCGGTGCCCGCGCTGCCCCAGGGCTGCCCTAGAGGGCCGCGCGGCACTCCTGGAGGATCTTTTTGGTGTGCTGCGCGGACGCGGCGTGCGCGGTCAAGTGGTCCAGCACCTCCAGGTGCACCGAGACCTCGCGCCGGGAGTCCAGGTACAGCGCGCCGGTCAGGTACTCGGTGAACACCATGTCGAGCAGCTCCGGCTCGGCGAACCGGAACAGGGAGAAGGGGGCGTACGTCCCCGGGTGCGGGCCCTTGCGGTACTCCGCGACCTGGAGGGTGACGCGGTCGCTCCCGGCCGCCTCCAGCAGCCGGTCCAGCTGGTCGCGCATGACCTCCGGGCGGGCGCTCACCGGACGCCGCAGCACCGTCTCGTCCATGATCACCCACAGGTGCGGCGGATCCTCGCGGCACAGCAGCTCCTGCCGCGCCATCCGCAGCGACACATGCCGGTCGATCGTCGCCGCCGCGCCGTCCTGCCCGATCGTCCCGGCCCTGAGCACGGCACGCGCGTAGCCCTCGGTCTGCAGCAGGCCGGGCACGAAGTGCGGCTCGTAGGAGCGGATCATCGCGGCGGCGCCCTCCAGACTGACGAACAGGCTGAACCAGTCCGGCAGCACATCGTGGAACCGCTGCCACCAGTCCGGCCTGTTCGCCTCCTCCGCCAACGTGACGAACGCGGTGACGTCGTGCTCGGCCAGCCCGTAGGCGGGCAGCAGGATCTGCAGGTACGGGATCCTCAGCGCGACCTCGGCCATCTCCATGCGCCGCACGGTCGCCGGGGCCACCCGCAGTACCTGGGCGGCCTCCTCGCGTCTGAGGCCGGCCGCCTCCCGCAGCTCCTGCAACCGCTTGCCGAGCACCACCTGGCCGACGGTGGGCGCCGGACGCCGCTCGCTCACGCCACGCCTCCCCCAGGGGCCGGAAGTACGCCGTGCAGTCTGCCATGTTCCGGTCCCGCCACCGAGGCCGGGTGCGCGGCGCCCCGGAGCGCGGCCGCCGTCATTACCCCCGGGGTAATCGACCGGTTCGCCGGTACGCGCCATCGTGGTCGTACCGGGGTCCGGGCCGGCGCACTCCGGCCCGGACACCGGCCCCCGGTTCCACCCCGACCTCGACGGAGGCTGATCCGCCATGTCCGCATCCCAGCTCGCCGCCCTCGCCCGCACCACCGAGCCGCAGACCATGCTGCGCCGCTTCCTGGCCCTGGACGCGGCGGTGACCGGCGTGAACGGCCTCGCCTACCTCGCCGCCTCCGGGCCGCTCGGCCGGCTGCTCGGCGTCGGCTCCGGGCTGCTGCTCGTCCTCGGCGCGGTCCTCGCCGCCTACGCGGCCGCCGTCGGGCTGCTCGCCGCCCGCAGGCACCCGCCCGCGCTGCCCGTGCGAGCGGTGATCGAGACCAACCTCGCCTGGGCGGTGCTCAGTTTCGTCGCCCTGGCCCTGTGGCTCACGCCGAGCACGGCGGGCGCCGTGTGGGGGGTGCTCCAGGCCCTCACGGTGGCCGGTTTCGCACTGCTCCAGCACGTGGCGCTGAAGGCTCGTCAGGACAGCAGTGAGTGAAGGTACTTGACCGTCGCGGGGTCGGCCGGGAGCAGCGTCTCGATGGCCAGCTCGGCGACGGTCACGTCCATGGGTGTGTTGAACGTGGAGATCGACGAGACGAAGGACAGCGTCCGCCCGGCGTGCTCGATCCGCATCGGCAGCGCGAAGTGCACGAACGGCTCGGCGGGTTCGCTGTCCGCGGCCGACTCGGGCACCGGATACGCGGCCACCTCCTCGTACAGCGCCCTCAGCCGCGTCGAGCGGTGCAGCGCGATCTGCCGCTCCATCTGGTCGAGCAGATGGCCGCGCCAGGCACGGAAGTTGCGGATGCGCGGGGCCAGGCCGTCGGGGTGCAGCGTCAGCCGCATCGCGTTCGGCGGCCGGCTCAGCAAGGACTCCGGGACACCCTCCAGCAGCATCGCGACCCCCCGGTTCGCGGCCACCACGTCGTACGTCGCGTCCACCACCAGCGCCGGATACGGTTCGTAGCCCTGGATCAGCCGCTCCACGCCCTCGCGCACCGCCGCCAGCGCCGGGTCGTCGAGCGGCGTCTCCGGGTAGCGCGGGGCGTAACCGGCCGCCAGCAGCAGGGCGTTGCGTTCCCGGACCGGCACGTCCAGGTGCTCGGCCAGCCGCAGCACCATCTCCTCGCTGGGCCGCGAACGACCCGTCTCGACGAAGCTGATGTGCCGGGCGGAGGAGCCGGCCCGCAGCGCCAGTTCCAGCTGGCTGACCCGCCGGCGCTCCCGCCAGGCCCGCAGCAGCCGACCGACGTTCTGCTCGCCGGGGGCGGCGGCGGGCCCGGAGCGGGCGGACGGGACAATGGTCATGCTGACGACCGTAGTCGAGGAGTTGTGTATGAACGAGCCGTGGAAGTCGTCCCTGGCGGCCGGGGCGGTGTACCGCTCGCGGGTGCGCGGCTGCATCCTCGGCGGTGCCCTGGGCGACGCCCTCGGCTACCCGGTGGAGTTCTCCTCCCTGTACCGGATTCGCCGGGACCACGGGCCGCTCGGTGCGACCGGGCTGGTGGCCGACGGGCAGAACGTCGTGGGACGCGTCAGCGACGACACCCAGATGACCCTGTTCACCGTGGAGGGTCTCGTGCGCGCCCACCGCCGTGACGGGCTCGACGGCCTCGGCGAGGCCGCGCCCCGGCTGGTGCGGGACGCCTACCGCGACTGGCTGCGCACCCAGCAGGAGCACGGACCGGGCCCGGCGCACACCGGACCCACCGGCGGCCTGGTCACCGAGCACTGGCTCTACGCCCGCCGTGCCCCAGGGAACGCCTGTCTGAGCGGTCTCGCCGAGGACCACGTACCGCTGCCGTCGGCCGAGCTGGGCCCGCCCGGCCCGGTCAACTCCGGCTCCAAGGGCTGCGGCACCGTCATGCGGTCGGCCCCCTTCGGACTCACGGGCGCATCGGCGGAGTCGGCCTTCGGGCTCGCCGCGCGCTGCGCCCAGATCACCCACGGCCACCCGACCGGGTACTACGCGGCCGGCGCGCTCGCCGCGATCGTCGCGCACCTGCTGTCGGGCGATTCCGTCGAGGGCGCGGTGCTGCGCGCGCTGCGCCTGCTGGGGCGCCACCCCGGCCACGAGGAGACCACGGCCGCCCTGGAGGCCGCCCTCGACCTGGCCGCACAGGGCGACCCGACCGCCGAGAAGGTCGAGAAGCTCGGCGCGGGCTGGGTCGCCGAGGAGGCCCTCGCCATCGGCGTGTACTGCGCCCTGGCCCGGCTCCGGGTGGCGGACGCGCTGCTGCTGTCCGTCAACCACTCCGGGGACAGCGACTCGACCGGATCCCTCTGCGGGAACATCCTCGGCGCCCGGTACGGGGACGTCGCCCTGCCGCACGAGTGGGTCGCGCAGGTGGAGAAACGGGACCGGATCGCGGCCCTCGCGGACGACCTGGCCGCCGAATGCGCCCCCTCCGACCCCGGCGACCCCGTCTGACCAGCTCCGCGGCGGCCCGCCTGTGGCACGCTGAACGGGTACGCGACCCCGCACGCGACCCTGAGGGGAAGGGAGCGGCCCCATGCCCGTCGAACCGCTGTCGCAGAAGCAGATCGAGGACCGTCTCGCCGAGCTGCCGGGCTGGTCGGTCGACGCGGACCGCCTCACCCGCTCCTACCGGCTCGGCTCGCACTTCGCCGCGACGGCCATGGTGGTGCACGTGGCCCAGGTCCAGGAGGAACTGGACCACCACTCCGACCTCACCCTCGGCTACCACAGCGTGTCCCTCTCGGTGAACACGCACAGCGTGGGCGGCAGGCTGACCGAGCTGGACTTCGAGCTGGCCCGGCGTGTGGCGGAGCTGGCCCCGTCCCACGGCGCGAGTTGAGCCCGCGGTGCTGGACTACAGCGAGGAGGCCGAACGCTACGACGCCTCCCGCGGCGGGGAGCCCCGTGCCGCGGCCGCGGCGGACGCCGTGCTCGGTCTGGTGCCGCCGACCGCGCGCAGCCTGCTCGACGTGGCCTGCGGCACCGGCATCGTCACCCGGCGCCTCGCCGCGGGCCGGCCCGCGATGCGGGTGACGGGCGTCGACCTCACGCACGCGATGGCGCGGCACGCCGCCGCCCGGCTGCCCGGCGCCGTCGTCCTCGCCGACAGCCGCCGGCTGCCGTTCCGGGACTGCGAGTTCGACGCCGTCAGCAGCGTGTGGCTGCTGCACCTGCTGCCCGGATCCGCGGACGTCGGGACGGTCGTCGCGCAGTGCGCGCGGGTGCTGCGGCCCGGCGGGGTGTGGATCACCACGGTCGACAAGGCGGCCTCGCACAACGTGGGGAGTGACATCGATGCCGTGCTCGCCTCCCGGCCCCGCCGCCCCGCCCGGGACGAGGCGTCGGTGGTCGAGGCCAGTGCCGTCGAGCACGGTCTGATCCCGGCCGGCCGGGCCCGGTTCGCCGGTCGCGGCCAGGGCCGCAGTCCGCTCCGCACGGTCGCCGACCTGCGGCGCGGCTGGTTCGTCACGCTGCCGCCGGGTGAGCCCCTCGCCGAGTGCTTCGCCACCCGGCTGGCGCGCCTCCCCGACCAGGACCGCTCGCGCCCCGACCCGTGGTTCACGCTCCGGGCGTTCCGCAAACCGCCCCTCGGCTGAGGGCCCGCGCCGACGCCCGCCGCGGCGACCGGGCGCCGGAGCGTGACGCTGTGCCGCGGGGGGCCTCACTCCGCCGCACGTCAGCCGCCGACCCTTTTGCGGTACCGGCAAGGTCACTTGCCCCGTCGGGGTACGTCGTCGCACCCTGACCGCATCCGGAGAGAGGCTGACCACCATGGCGCACGACCACGACGACCGGCACCCGCACGGCGACGACCACGGCCACCACCAGCACGGCGGGGGCGATGACCGGCACTCGCACGGCGGAGGCCATCACCGGCACGGCGAAGGCCACGGCCACCACGACACCGCCGATGTCGACTGGGCCGAGATGGGCCCGCAGCTGGAGGCACAGGCGGAGCTGTTCGCCCCGCTGTACGAGCGCGCCCTGGCCTGGCTCGCCCAGCGGCAGACCGAGCCGGGACTGATCGTGGACGCGGGCAGCGGCCCGGGTGTGATCGCGGGTCTGTTCGCCGAGACCTTCCCGGGCGCCCGGGTCCTCGCGGTCGACAGCGCCGGGCCGCTGCTGGAGCGGGCCCGGGCGCGGGCCGGCCGGCTGGGCGTCGCCGACCGCTTCGCCACGCTGCACGGCGAGCTGCCCGGGGCGCTCGCCGATCTGGACTATCCCGCCGACCTGCTGTGGGCCGGCCGGAGCCTGCACCACCTCGGTGACCAGCGCGGCGCGCTCGCCGTCTTCGCCGAGCACCTGGCGCCCGGCGGCACCCTCGCCCTGATGGAGGGCGGGCTGCCCACGCGGTTCCTGCCGCGGGACATCGGGGTGGGCCGCCCCGGACTTCAGACCCGGCTGGACGCGCTGGAGGCGGAGTGGTTCGCGCAGATGCGCTCCTCCCTGCCCGGTTCCGTCGCGGAGACGGAGGACTGGCCCGCGCTCATGACCGCCGCGGGCCTGAAGCCGACCGGCACGCGCAGCTTCCTGCTGGACCTGCCGGCGCCGGCCACCGACCGGGCCCGCGACCACGTCGCCGACACCCTGTCCCGGCTGCGCGACGGCTTCGGCGACCGCCTCGACGCCGACGACCGCGCCGCCCTGGACCGGCTGCTCGACCCCGACGACGCCGCGAGCGTCCACCGGAGACCGGACGTCTTCGTCCTGGCCGCGCACACGGTGCACACCGCGACCAGGACGCCGTAGGGGTTCACCGCTGCGTCCGCCGGCGGGCTTCGGCGTGCGCCGGTGACGCGGCCGACCATGCGAAAGCGCCCCGGAACCGCGCGGTTCCGGGGCGCTTCCGTGTACGACGCCGGGTCAGTCCACCTCGAACGCGGCCGGGTCCGGGCCCAGCCGGCGGTCCTCGTTGAGCGCGCTGATCGCCGCGAGGTCCTCGGTGTCCAGGGTGAAGTCGAAGACGTCGATGTTCTCCTTGATCCGGGACGGCGTCACGGACTTCGGGATCACGACGTTGCCTAGCTGCAGGTGCCAGCGCAGCACCACCTGGGCGGGGGTGCGGTTGTGCTTCTGGGCGATCGCCACGATCGCGGGGACCTCCAGCAGACCGCGGCCCGAGCCGAGCGGCGACCAGGCCTCGGTGGCGATGCCCTGCTCGGCGTGGAACTCGCGCACGGCGTGCTGCTGGAGGTGCGGGTGCAGTTCGATCTGGTTGACGGCCGGGATGACCGACGTCTCGTCGATCAGCCGCTCCAGGTGCTCCGGAAGGAAGTTGGAGACACCGATGGCGCGCACCCGGCCGTCGGCGAGGAGGCTCTCGAAGGCCTTGTACGTGTCGACGAACTTGCCCTTGGACGGCATCGGCCAGTGGATCAGGTACAGATCCACGTAGTCCAGGCCGAGCTTGCCGAGGGAGACGTCGAAGGCACGCAGCGTGGCGTCGTATCCCTGGTCGCCGTTCCAGAGCTTGGTGGTGACGAAGACTTCCTCGCGGGGCAGACCGGAGGCCCGGACCGCCTTGCCGGTGCCCTCTTCGTTGCCGTAGATCGCCGCTGTGTCGATGCTGCGGTACCCGGCCTCCAGCGCCGTGGCGACCGCGTGCTCCGCCTCGTCGTCCGGCACCTGCCAGACGCCGAAACCGAGCTGGGGCATCTCGACGCCGTTGTTCAGGATGATCGGGGGGACCTTGCTGCTCACGAGCTCTTGATCCTTCGGTTGTCGTCAGGTGATACTCCCATGGTCAACGATCACGGGCCGTGATGCATTCCTGACCGGAGAATCCGTCCGGATTTCCGCCGTGCGCCGCTCGGCTCACCGGCGTCCGCTCACGTCTGGTAGAGGGCCTCGACCTCGTTCGCGTAGGCGTTCTCGATCGCTTTGCGCTTCAGCTTCAGCGACGGGGTGAGCAGCCCGTGCTCCTCGGTGAACGGCTGGGCCAGGATGCGGAACGTGCGGATCGACTCGGCCTGCGAGACGAGGGTGTTCGCGGCGACCACCGCGCGCCGCACCTCCGTCTCCAGATCCTCGTCGCGCACCAGCTCGGCCGGTGTCATCCGCGGTTTGTTGCGCATCTGGAGCCAGTGGTCGACGGCCTCCTGGTCGAGGGTGACCAGGGCGGCGACGAAGGGGCGGTCGTTGCCGACGACGATGCACTGGGCGACCAGCGGGTGATCGCGGACGCGTTCCTCCAGCAGCCCCGGGGACACGCTCTTGCCGCCGGAGGTCACCAGGATCTCCTTCTTGCGGCCGGTGATGGTCAGGAAGCCGTCCTCGTCGAGGGAGCCCAGGTCACCGGTGGCCAGCCAGCCGTCGTGCAGGGTCTCGTCGGTGGCCTTCGGGTTGTTGAGGTAGCCCTGGAAGACACCGGGGCCGCGCAGCCAGATCTCGTTGTCGTCCGCGATGTGCACCGTGACGCCCGGGACGGGCTGCCCGACCGAGCCGTAGCGGGTGCGCTCGGGAGGGTTGGCGGTCGCCGCCGCGCTGGACTCGGTCAGGCCGTACCCCTCGTAGATCTGCACGCCCGCGCCCGCGAAGAACAGGCCGAGCCGCCGGTCCATCGCGGAGCCGCCGGACATCGCGTGCCGCACCCGGCCGCCCATCGCCTCGCGGACCTTGGAGTAGACGAGCTTGTCGAAAAGCTGGTGCTGCATGCGCAGACCCGCCGACGGGCCCGGCCCGATCCCCCAGGCCCTGTTCTCCACCGCGTCCGCGTAGCGCACCGCGACGTCGACGGCCTTCTCGAACGGTCCGGCCCTGCCCTCCCGCTCGGCCTTGCGCCGGGCGGCGTTGAAGACCTTCTCGAAGATGTACGGCACCGCGAGGATGAACGTCGGCTTGAAGGCGGCGAGGTCGGGCAGCAGGGCGGCGGCGTTGAGCTGCGGCTGGTGGCCGAAGCGGACGCCGCCGCGGATCGCCGCGACCTCCACCATGCGGCCGAACACATGGGCGAGCGGCAGGAAGAGCAGGGTCGCCGCCTCGTCGCCCTTCCTGGAGTGGAAGACCGGCTCCCAGCGCTCCTTGACGGTGTCCGCCTCGTACATGAAGTTGCCGTGCGAGATGACACAGCCCTTCGGGCGGCCCGTGGTGCCCGACGTGTAGATGACCGTCGCGACCGAGTCGGGGGTGACGGCCTTGCGGTGCCGGTGCACCACCTCGTCGTCGAGGTGGGCGCCGGCGTCGTACAGCTCGCGGACCGCGCCCGCGTCGAGCTGCCAGAGCCGGCGCAGCCGCGGCAGCCGGTCGATGACGGTGGCGATCGTCATCGCGTGGTCCTCGTGCTCGACGATCGCGGCCGTCACCTCCGCGTCGTACAGCATCCAGAAGCACTGTTCGGCGGAGGAGGTCGGGTACACCGGCACCACCTGCGCGCCGATGCTCCACAGGGCGAAGTCGAACAGGGTCCACTCGTAGCGGGTGCGGGACATGACGGCG
This sequence comes from Streptomyces cadmiisoli, assembly GCF_003261055.1. NCBI lineage: Bacteria > Bacillati > Actinomycetota > Actinomycetes > Kitasatosporales > Streptomycetaceae > Streptomyces > Streptomyces cadmiisoli. The sequence continues at coordinate 2,250,292 of NZ_CP030073.1, read as the reverse complement.
ACCCGGTCGCCGAACCGTATGCCGTGGGCGAGCAGCCCCTTGGCGAGGGCGAGGACCTCGTCGCGGAACTCGGCGGCGGTGACGTCCCGCCACCGGCCGGAGTCGTCCTTGCGGCCGAGCGCGATGCGCAGCGGATCCTGCCGGGCGTGCTCGAAGACGGCGTCGGCCAGTCCGCCCACCTGGGGTGGCAACGCCAACGGAGGACTGGTGAACTCGCGCAAACCCACTCCCCGCTCTCTGTGACGCCTCCCTGTGACGCTCCGCACAGGCCGTGAAAGCTACCCCACGCGCCATCGTGACGGGAGGGGTGCGAAACCCGAACGGTGCTCACGTACGCCCTGGTCAGCGGGGGAGAAATATCGCACATGGGGAAGGGTCGGACAGATTCCTGACGGAGGAGTAAGTTTCGGTGCCGTAATCTCCACGGAATCTGTACGACCCGCCCGCGGCCCCGGACGGCGGCCCGTACGGGGTCGTCAGCGCCGGTGCAGTCGGTCGCCGGCCGCCAGGATCGCCGCGGCCAGGGCGTCGGCCGGCCCCTGGGCCGAGGGCCGGCGACGGCCGTGGAGGAGGACGAAGTCGACCTGGCCGAGCTCGGGCAGACCGAACCGGTCGGGCATCCGGACCAGGCCCGGCGGGACGAAGCCCCGGGAGTGCGCCATCACGCCGAGGCCCGCGCGGGCGGCCGCGATCAGCCCGTTGAGGCTGGCGCTGGTGCAGGCGATGCGCCATTCGCGCCCCTGCCGCTCCAGGGCCCGCAGGGCCCGGGCCCGGGTGATGCCGGGCGGCGGGTAGACGATCAGCGGGACGGGGCGCTCGGTGTCCATGCGGAGGCGTTCCGAGCCGATCCAGACCAGCCGGTCGTGCCAGACCAGTTCCCCGCGCGGATCCTCGGACCGCCGCTTGGCCAGCACCAGGTCCAGCTTGCCGCCGGCCAGCTGCTCGTGCAGCGTTCCCGACAGTTCGACCGTGAGCTCCAGATCGACCTCGGGATGGTCGTGCCGGAAGGCCTCCAGGATCTCCGGCAGCCGGGTCAGGACGAAGTCCTCCGAGGCGCCGAAGCGCAGCCGGCCGCGCAGCCTGGTCCCGGTGAAGAACGCGGTGGCCTGCTCGTGCACCTCCAGGATCCGGCGCGCGAAGCCCAGCATCGCCTCGCCGTCCTCCGTCAGCTCCACCGAATGGGTGTCCCGGCTGAACAACTGCCTGCCGGCCGCGTCCTCCAGCCGGCGCACGTGCTGGCTGACGGTCGACTGCCGCAGTCCGAGCCGCCGCGCCGCCTGCGTGAAACTCAGCGTCTGGGCCACCGCCAGAAACGTCCGCAGGTGCGAGGGGTCGTACACGCGTGCCAGCTTATCGCGGATCGTGATGACAGTCAGAGTGGTATGCCGGATTCCCGATCGGCCGTCGAAGGAGCACGATGGGGCGGGGAGCTCTTGGCTCCCGGACCACCCGAGCACACGTCAGTGGAGCACCGTGAAACGCCTGCGATGGCCGAGTTGGCTGCCGATCGACCCGTACATCCTGCTGCTGCTGGGGACGGTGGGCCTCGCGGCGCTCCTCCCGGCGCGCGGTACGGGCGCCGACGTCGCCTCCGGTGCCTCCACCGCCGCGATCGCGCTGCTGTTCTTCCTCTACGGCGCCCGGCTGTCCACCCGTGAGGCGCTGGACGGACTCAAGCACTGGCGTCTGCACGTGACCGTCCTGGTGTGCACCTTCGCCGTCTTCCCGCTGCTCGGCCTGGCGGCCCGCGGTCTGGTGCCGGTCGTCCTCACCCACTCCCTGTGGACGGGGCTGCTGTTCCTGACCCTCGTGCCGTCGACCATCCAGTCGTCGATCGCCTTCACCTCGATCGCCCGCGGCAATGTGCCCGCCGCGATCTGCGCGGGCTCCTTCTCCTCCCTCGCGGGCATCGTCGTCACCCCGTTGCTGGCGGCGGTCCTGCTCGGCGGCAGCTCCGGCGGCTTCGACCTCGACTCGATGCTGCGGATCGTCCTGCAACTGCTGGTGCCGTTCCTGGCCGGGCAACTGCTGCGCCGCTGGATCGGCGGATTCGTCACCCGTCACAAGAAGGCCCTCGGCCTGGTCGACCGCGGATCGATCCTCCTCGTCGTCTACGCCGCCTTCAGCGAGGGCATGGTGCGGGGCGTCTGGCACCAGGTCGACCCCGTCCGGCTGGCCGGGCTGCTCGCCGTGGAGGCGGTGCTGCTCGCCGTCATGCTGGCCCTGACCTGGTACGGCTCCAAGGCGCTGGGCTTCGGCCGGGCCGACCGCATCGCGATCCAGTTCGCCGGTTCGAAGAAGTCGCTGGCCGCCGGGCTGCCCATGGCGAGCGTGCTGTTCGGGCCGCAGGCCTCGCTGGCCGTGCTGCCGCTGATGCTCTTCCACCAGATGCAGCTGATGGTGGGCGCGGTGATCGCCAAGCGCCGCGCCCGCGACCCCCGCGAGACGCTCACCCCGCCGGCGTCAGCCGCAGGCTCAAGAACCGCGGTCGGTACAGGGACACGTTCCCGGTGATCTGCGCCGAGGCGCTGACCGTCTCCAGCCAGTTCACGTCGTAGCTCAGCACCAGGCGCTCGCGGCCGCTCAGGTCGGGGTGCGCCTGAGGGTTGTAGGCGGCGAGCCGGCCGGGCGGCAGCGGCGGACTGAAGCCGCGCGCCGGGCCGTGCCACGGTCCGGTGGGGGAGCAGGCCCAGTACGACGTGATCGTGGTCAGCGCGCGTGTTCCGGCCGCCATGGTGAACAGCACGTACGTGTCGCCGTCCCGCACCACCGAGAACGCGCTGCCGACGCCGGTGCGCCGCTCGTCCCCGAGCACCGGGGACGGGCGGGCCGCGGTGACCCACTCGGAGCCGTTCCAGAGCTCCCACGCGGCGGGATCGGCCAGCCCGCCCGCCGGGACCCGGGCCACGTACACCGACGAGGTGGCGCGGGAGACGGCCTGTCCGTCGTTCCCGCCGAAGACGTACGTCCAGCCGTCGCGGGCCAGCAGCGTCGTGCCGAACAGCACGCGCCGGGACGGATCCGGCACCCGCTGCTGGTCGAACACCTTGACGATGCTCTCGACGCGCAGGTCCGGCAGGGAGAGGGTGGCCACCTCGGTGGCGAGGGGCACACCGTAGATCCACGGGGCCCGGCCCGCCTCGCGCGTCCACAGCAGCACACGTACGACCCGCTCCGAGGAGCCGGGGGAGCGCGGTTCGACCCGGGCGGCGACCGGCCAGCGCCACTGGTTCGGCGCCGGGTCGCCGAACAGGGGCGCGGGCAGCGTCGAGGTGAGGCGACCCCGCGTCATCACCACCGCGGAGTTGCGCACCATCGGCGCGGTGCCGTCGCGCCAGGCGTGGGCCTCGCCCGACGGGTTGGGCGGGGCGTGCACGGCGCCGAGGAAGGTGTCCGAGAACAGCCACAGCACCCGGCCGTCCGGCAGCCGCAGGGAGTGGGTGCCGTCGCCGCCGGTCCAGTCGTCCGTGCGGGCACCGTCATCGCCGTAACGGGTGAACTCGCCGGTCAGCGCCTCGTCCGCCGACCACGACGCGACCGTACGGGCCCCGCACGCGCCGCCGCCCTCCCGGTCATCGTCCGGGAGGGCGGTGAGCAGCACGGCGGCGAGAACCAGGGCCAGCAGCAGTCCGACCCCGGCTCCCGCCCGATGTCGTGCGCGTACGTCGTCGGACACATTCGGACGCTATCTGGCTGCGGCCACCTGGTCCATGGGAAGCCACAGGACATTGCCCAGCGGCGGGCCGAGGTGGGTCCGGCGCACACCGTCGAGCTCGGCGTCCGTCAGTGCCCGGTCCCAGACGTGGACCTCGTCGATGGCGCCGGTGAAGAAGGCCCGGCTGTCCACCCGCTGGCCGATGTGCACACCGAACGGCGAGTTGCGGCTGACCGACCCCGGCACGTCGGCCCTGCCGACGGGTGTGCCGTCGAGGAACAGGGTCAGCCGGCCGCCGCCCCGGCGCAGCGCCAGGTGGTGCCACGCGCCGTCGTTGTGGGCCGAGGCGGTGCTCACCGACGCCGAGTGGACGTTCGTCGCGCCCTGCCGGGTGGTGATCAGCGCGCGCACCCGGTCGGCGGCGGGTTCGCCGCGCAGCCAGACCTGCGGCTGGCTGGTGCCCGAGCCGCCCATCCACAGCAGCGGCTGCTCACCGGACCGCGCGGTGTAGCGGAACCACAGGGAGGCGGTGAAGTCCCGGGTGTCGAGGGGGAGTTGGCTGCGGTAGGGCAGGCGTACGGCGTCGTCGGCGCCGTCGAAGGCCAGCGCGCGGCCGAGTACACCTGGCGTGGTGGCGGCGCCGCCGAGCACCGCGGCGGGCCGGGCGAACGGGGCGCGGTCGGCGGTGGTCGGGTCCGCGCCCCGGCGCGGGCGCAGCCAGTCCTCCGTGAAGCGGGCGAAGCGGATCTCGTCGCGGGCGTCGGCGGTGCCGGCCTCGTAGAGCAGGCCGACCGCGCCGGTGCCGATCGGGGCCAGGTCGGAGTAGCCCGACCAGTCCGTGCTGACGACGGTGCCCCGGTCCACGCTGTCCCAGGTGCGGCCGCCGTCGTAGGAGGAGCGGATCATCATCGTCCGGCGGCGGTCGGGGTCGCCGGGGCAGGACAGCAGCAGGCGGTTGCCCAGCCGCAGCGTGGCGCCCTGCACCTGGGGGGCGTAGAAGTCGGGGACGGGCCGGAAGGGGGCCGCGAAGCTGTTGCCGCCGTCGCGGCTGACGGCCTGGCTGTGGTGGCCGAGGTCGGTGCCGTCCTGCTCGCGCCCGCTGACCAGGATCGATCCGTCGGTGTGCTCGGCCACCGTCACCTCGGAGGGCTTCTGCCGGAAGGTGCCGTCGAACGCGATCGGCCAGCTGTCGTTGGCCCCGACCCGCCAGGTCCCGCCGCCGTCGTCGCTGACGATCAGGGCGGCGTGATTGCCGGTCACCCTGGTGCCGTCCCAGGTCTCGGTGTTGACGCCGAAGACCAGCCGGCCCGCGTGGCTGCCCCGGGTGAGCTGGATGCCGTGCACGGGACCGGTCGCGTACCAGGAGTTCCAGTGCGGGGGCATGATCTGCGGGCTGAGGTCGCGCGGCGTGGACCAGGTGCGGCCGTCGTCGTCGCTGTGCTGGAGGTGGGGCCTGCGGTCGCAGGGGACCTCGCAGCTCCCGCTGTCCGAGCGCCCCGTGTTGTAGGTCTGCGCGAGCAGGATCCGGCCGGTCCTCCGGTCGACCATCGGGGCCGGGTTGCCGTGGGTGTCACCCGCTCCGTCGTTGATGACCTGGAGCGGGCCCCAGGTGCGGCCGCCGTCGGTGGAGCGCTTCATCACGATGTCGATGTCGGCCGCGTCGCCGCAGTTGAGGACACGGCCCTCGGCGAACGCGAGCAGTGTGCCCCGGGTGGTCTCCACGATCGCCGGGATCCGGAAGCAGGCGTAGCCGGGGTCCTGCGACACCTTGAAGATCACCTGCTGGTCGAACTCCGCGGCCGCGGTCGCCAGTTGGGCATGGGCGGAGTGCGGCAGGACGGCTGCGGCCGCCATGACCACGCCTGTGGCGAGGATGGCTCTCAGGCGTGCGCGAGGCCTCGACGGCATGGGGTGACCCGCCCTTCGTTTGTCTGAACATCTGGACATCCCACGTCCGAACCTACGCGTCACAGAGGGTAGTTGAGCGTAGCGACACACCACAAGAAAGGGGGGCAGGACAGCACGAACCAGCTCAAGTGTCGGCTGAGGCGGCGTCAGGGGCCTTGCTCGGGCGCGCCCTCCACGGCCGGGCCGCCCTCATCGTCTGACGCACCGTCATGGGCTGGGTGGGCGCGACCCGGGAAGAGTGGTCCCGCGCGGCCGTCGGCTGGGCCGGATGGCCCACGGCGCGCGCCGTCGGTCCTCCTCGGACGCCTGCCGCGGGACGGGTGCCCGCTCGGGGGGTGAGGAGTCGTCGGAGCTGTCGTGCCGGGCGCGCCGCATGGGCCGGACCTCCACAGATCGTTGGGAGATCCAACGATAAGTCAGTTCATTGGGAAATCCAACGAAATTCGCACTACGCTGTCCACATGGCCGAAGCACCGCTCTCCGCGATTCACGCGCTGCCCAGCTGGGTCCTGGGCCGCGCCGCGGCCCGGGGGCGCGCACTCGTGACAGAGGCGCTCGCCGTACACGGCCTGAGGATGTGGCACCACGTGGCGCTCTCCGCCGTCCGCGACCTCGGACCGGTCGCGCAGGCGGAGCTCGGCCGGAGCATCCGCCTCGACCCCAAGGATCTGGTCGGCGTCCTCGACGACCTCCAGTCGGCCGACCTCGTCGTGCGCGAACCCGACCCGCGGGACCGCCGGAAGAACGCCGTGTCCCTCACCGTGCGGGGCGCCCGGCTGCTCAAGCGCTGCGAGAAGGCGGCCTGCGACGCGAACGACGCCCTCCTCGCCCCCCTCACGGCGACCGAACGCGAGCAGTTCATGGGCCTGTTGGCCAGGATCTCCGGCACGGGCGCGTGAGCCGGGCGGCCGGAACACCGCCCGGCGGCACGCCCCGGACCTGAGGCGGGACCCCTGCGGCGCAGGGGGCGCTCCCCGCCGTTCGGGGTCCCGCCGCCGTGCCGCGGGGGACCGTTTCAGCCCTGGACGGCCGCGGCCCGCAGAGCGATCCGGTCCTCGCCCGCGTACACGTTCATGGAGCTGCCCCGCAGGAACCCCACCAGGGTCAGCCCGGTCTCCGCCGCCAGGTCCACGGCCAGCGACGAGGGCGCCGAGACCGCCGCCAGTACCGGGATGCCCGCCATCACGGCCTTCTGCGCCAGCTCGAACGAGGCGCGCCCGGACACCAGCAGGATCGCGCGGGACAGCGGCAGGCCGCCGTTCTGGAGCGCCCGCCCGACCAGCTTGTCGACCGCGTTGTGCCGGCCGACGTCCTCCCGCACGTCGAGCAGCTCCCCGTCCTCGTCGAACAGGGCCGCCGCGTGCAGACCCCCGGTCCGGTCGAACACCCGCTGGGCCGCACGCAGCCGGTCGGGGAGGCCGGCGAGCAGCTCGGGTGTCACCCGGACCGGGGGAGTGTCGGCGATCGGCCAGCGGGCCGTCGTACGGACCGCGTCCAGGCTGGCCTTGCCGCACAGGCCGCAGGACGAGGTCGTGTAGACGTTGCGCTCCAGCGTGATGTCGGGGATCACGACGCCCGGGGCGGTCCGCACGTCCACCACGTTGTAGGTGTTCGAACCGTCCACCGTCGCTCCCGCGCAGTAGACGATGTTCTGCAGATCCGGCCGCTCGGCCAGCACGCCCTCGCTCACCAGGAACCCGGCGGCGAGCGCGAAGTCGTCGCCGGGGGTGCGCATGGTGATCGCGAGCGGCTTGCCGTTGAGCCGGATCTCCAGGGGTTCCTCGGCGACGAGCGTGTCCGGGCGCGCGGAGACCTCCCCGCCGCGGACACGGATCACCCTGCGTCGTTCCGTGACTCGTCCCATGTCCCGTGTCCCTCGTTCCGGTCAGTCCCGGTTCTGTACGTGCTGATAGCCGAACCGGCCCTTGATGCACAGATTGCCGTGGGTCACCGGGTTGTCGTGCGGTGAGGTGACCTTCACGATCTCATTGTCCTGCACGTGCAGGGTGAGGTTGCAGCCCACGCCGCAGTACGCGCACACCGTGGTCGTCTCGGTCTGCTGCGACTCGTCCCAGGTGCCGGCCGCGCGCATGTCGAACTCCGACTTGAACGACAGCGCCCCGGTCGGGCACACCTCGATGCAGTTCCCGCAGTAGACGCACGCCGAGTCGGTGAGCGGGCCGTCGTGCTCGACCGCGATCCGGGCGTCGAAGCCGCGGCCCACCACGGAGATCGCGAAGGAGTTCTGCCACTGGTCGCCGCAGGCGTCGACGCACTTGTAGCACAGGATGCACTTGTCGTAGTCGCGCACGTACAGCTCGTTGTCGATCCTCGGCTCCTCGCCCAGGCGGGCCGCGTCCGGGCCGAAGCGGTCCGGTTCGGCCCCGTAGTCCTCGATCCACTCGGCGGCGCGCGGCGTCGTCGACAAGTCGACCGAGGAGGCGAGGAGTTCGAGGACCAGCCGGCGGCTGTGCCGGGCGCGCTCGGTGTCGGTGCGCACCTCCATGCCGGGCTCGACCTCGCGGGAGCAGGCCGGGACGAGCGTACGGGCGCCCTCCACCTCGACCATGCACACCCGGCAGGCGTTCTTGGGGCGCAGGGTGTCGCCCTGACAGAGGGTCGGGATGTCCTTGCCCGCGCTCCGGCAGGCGTCCAGGACGGTCGCGCCCTCCGGCGCCCGTACCGGCTCCCCGTCCACGGTGCACTCCAGCAGCCGGCGCGGGATCCCGAGCGGTGTCATGGTCATTCGTACGCCCCCAGACGGTCGATTGCGGATTCCACGGCGTTCCAGGCGGTCTGTCCCAGACCGCAGATCGAGGCGTCCCGCATCGCCCGCCCCACCTCCCTGAGCAGCGCGATGTCGTCCGCGGCCGCGGCGCCCGTGCGCTCCACGATCCGGTGCAGCGCCTCCTCCTGGCGTACGGTGCCGACCCGGCAGGGCACGCACTGCCCGCACGACTCGTCGCGGAAGAACTCGGCGATGCGCAGCAGCAGACGGGGCAGCGCAACGGTGTCGTCGAAGGCCATGACGACCCCCGAACCCAGCGTGGTGCCGGCCTCGCGGGTGCCCTCGAAGGTGAGCGGGATGCCCAGTTCGTCGGGGCGTACGAAGCCGCCCGCCGCCCCGCCGAGGAGCACCGCCCGCAGCCCGTCGCGCACCCCCGCCAGCTCCAGCAGCTCACCGAGCGTGGCGCCGAACGGCAACTCGTAGATGCCGGGGCGCTCCACACTGCCCGACACGCAGAACAGCTTCGGCCCGGTGGACCCCCCGGTGCCGATCGCCGCGTACGCCTGGGCGCCCATCGTCAGGATCGGCAGCACGTTGACCAGCGTCTCGACGTTGTTCTCCGCGGTGGGTCTGCCGAACAGCCCCTTCTCCACGGGGAACGGGGGCTTCGAGCGCGGCTCGCCCCGGTAGCCCTCGATGGAGTTGAACAGGGCCGTCTCCTCGCCGCAGATGTACGCGCCCGCGCCCCGCCGGATCTCGATGTCGAAGGCGTAGCCCTGGCCGAGCACGTCGTCGCCGAGCAGACCGCGCGCGCGTGCCTGCCCGATCGCGTTCTCCAGCAGCCGCAGGGCCCTCGGGTACTCGCCGCGCAGATACAGGTAGCCCCGGTGCGCGCCGGTCGCGTACCCCGCGACGGTCATGGCCTCGATCAGCGCGTACGGGTCCCCCTCCATGATGACGCGGTCCTTGAAGGTGCCCGGTTCGGACTCGTCGGCGTTGCACACCAGGTAGTGCGGACGGTCCGGCTGCGCGGCCGTGGCCTGCCACTTGCGCCCGGTCGGGAAGGCGGCGCCGCCGCGCCCGACCAGGCCCGAGTCCGTGACCTCGCGGATGACCGCGGCGGGGCCGAGCACGAACGCGCGGCGCAGCGCGGCGTAACCGCCGTGCGCGCGGTAGTCGTCCAGGCTCTCCGGGTCGACCACGCCGACCCGGCGCAGCAGCGTCAGCTCCGGTGACCCGGCCTGGGGCACGGCCAGCGCCGCCGGGGGTTCCTCCGGTGCGGAGTCCGGCGCGCTCGCGGCGAGGACGGCCGCCTCGGCGGTGGCCGGCGCCGACACAGCGGTGCGCACCGGGTCGCCGGCCCGGATCGCGAGCGCGGCCGGGGCGCGCTCGCACAGGCCGAGGCACGGGCTGCGCTCCACCCGGATCCCCGGGCCCGTCCGCTGCTCGACGGCGGCACACAGCTCGCTCGCCCCGGCGGCCGCGCAGGCGAGGTCGGTGCACACATGGAGCACGGTCGCGGGCCGCGGCCGGACCGAGAACATGGCGTAGAAGGTGGCCACTCCGTACGCCTCCGCCGGCGGCACCGTCAGCCGCCGGCACAGGTAGTCGAGGGCGCCCTCGCTGATCCAGCCGATCCGGTCGTTGATCGCGTGCAGCCCCGGCAACAGCAGGTCGCGGCGGTCCCGGGCCTCCCGCCCACCGCGCGCCCAGCGCAGATCGGCCGCCCGCATCTCGTCGCGGTCGGCGCCCTCCCACGAGGACTCCGGAGGCCCGAGCAGCGCGTCGACCGCCGCCCGCTCCTCGTCCGTCGGCTTGCTGTCGCCGAAGTGCAGGTCCACTTACGTCACCTCACGATGGTCGCAACGGGGAGCTTCTCGATCCGGATCGCCGACGCCTTGAACTCCGCCGTCCCCGCGATCGGGCAGTTCGCCTCGATCGTCAGCTGGTTGGTGTCCACCTCGTCGGGAAAGTGCATGGTCATGAAGGCCAGCCCGGGCCGCAGCGCCGGGTCCACCCACACCGGCGCGACCACCGATCCCCGCCGGGAGGTCACCTGGACCTCCTCGCCCACCGCGACCCCGTACCGCTCGGCGTCCTCCGGGCTCAGCTCGACGTACTCGCCGCGCCGCAGCGGGGAGGCGAAACTCCCGCTCTGCACACCGGTGTTGTACGAGTCGAGGCGCCGCCCGGTGGTCAGCCGGACCGGGTAGTCCTCGTCGGTGAGGTCGACGGGCGGATCGTGCTGCACCAGCCCGAAGGGCGCGGCGAGCCCGCGCGCGGCCGGGTCGGTCTGCCACAGCCGGCCGTGCAGATAGGACGGTTCGAGCCGCTCGGTGCTCGGGCAGGGCCACTGGATGCCCTGGTGCTCCTCCAGGCGCTCGTAGGTCATCCCGTAGTGGTCCGGCGAGATGGACCGGAGTTCGTTCCAGACCGCCTCGGCGTCGGTGTACTTCCAGTCGTGGCCGAGCCGGCCCGCGAGGTCGCAGATGATGTCGATGTCCTCGCGCGCCTCGCCGGGCGGGGTCACCGCCCGGCGCACCCGCTGGACCCGGCGTTCGCTGTTGGTGGTGGTGCCGTCGGTCTCCGCCCAGCCGGCGGTGGCGGGCAGGACGACATCGGCCAGTTCGGCCGTCCTGGTCAGGAAGATGTCCTGCACGACGAGGAAGTCGAGGGCCTGCATCCGGCGGACCGCCTGCTCGCTGTCCGCCTCCGACTGCGCCGGGTTCTCGCCGATGCAGTACACGGCCCTGAGCGTGCCCTCCTCCATCGCCTCGAACATCTCGGTGAGGTTCATCCCGTAGTGCGGCTGGATGACGGTGTCCCAGGCCGACTCGAACTTCAGCCGGGTGTCCGCGTCGAGGATGTCCTGGAAGCCGGGCAGCCGGTTGGGGATGGCGCCCATGTCGCCGCCGCCCTGCACGTTGTTCTGGCCGCGCAGGGGCTGGAGCCCCGAACCGAAGCGGCCGACATGGCCCGTCAGCAGGGACAGATTGATCAGCGCGCGGACGTTGTCGGTGCCGTTGTGGTGCTCGGTGATGCCCAGCGTCCAGCACAGCTGGGCCCGTTCGGCGCGGGCGTAGGCGTGCGCCAGCTCCCGGATCGCGGCGGCCGGCACGCCGGTCACCTTCTCCGCGAGGGACGGCGTCCAGGGCTCGACGAGCTGCCGGTACTCCTCGAAGCCGCTGGTCGCCCGCTGGATGAACGCCTCGTTGGCCAGCCCCGCGTGGATGATCTCGCGGCCGATCGCGTGCGCCATCGGGATGTCCGTGCCGACGTTCAGGCCGAGCCAGCTCTCCGCCCACTCGGCGGTGCTGGTGCGCCGCGGGTCGACGGCGTACATCCGGGCGCCGTTGTGGATCCCCTTCAGCACGTGCTGGAAGAAGATCGGGTGCGCGAAGCGGGCGTTGGAGCCCCACATCACGATGACGTCCGTGTGCTCGATCTCCTCGTACGAGGAGGTGCCCCCGCCGGAGCCGAACGCGGCGGACAGGCCCGCGACGCTCGGGGCGTGACAGGTGCGGTTGCAGGAGTCGACGTTGTTGGTGCCCATCACGACCCGGGCGAACTTCTGCGCCACGTAGTTCATCTCGTTGGTGGCGCGGGCGCAGGAGAACATGCCGAACGCGCCGCGGGCCGCCGACAGGCCCCGGGCGGCACGGTCGAGGGCCTCGTCCCAGGTGGCCCGGCGGAAGGGTTCGTCGCGCGAGTCCCTGACGAGCGGATGGGTGAGCCGGGTGTACGTCTTCGGCTGGCGTTTCCTCATGCGGCGCTCCTCAGCGCGAGCAGGTCCGAGATGGCGTGCACGGTGCGCAGGGTGGGCACGTCCACGCCGGTGATGTCCGCCAGCTCGACGACGGCGGCGAGCAGTACGTCGAGTTCCAGCGGTTTGCCGCGCTCCAGGTCCTGGAGCGTGGAGGTGCGGTGGTCGCCGACCTTCTCGGCGCCCGCGAGACGTCGTTCGATGGAGATGCCGACCTCGCAGCCGAGCGCGGCGGCGACGGCGAGCGTCTCGGTCATCATGATCTCGATGACCCGCCGGGTGCCGCCGTGCAGACACATCTGCCGCATGGTGGCCCGGGCCAGCGCGCTGATCGGGTTGAAGGAGATGTTGCCCAGCAGCTTCAGCCAGATGTCGTTGCGCAGGTCGGGTTCGACCGGGCACTTGAGACCGCCGGCCTGCATGGCCTCACTGAGCGCCACGCACCGCTCGGACACCGAGCGGTCGGGCTCGCCGATGGAGAACCGGGTGCCTTCCAGGTGCCGGACCACACCCGGGCCCTCCAGCTCGGTCGCCGCGTAGACGACGCAGCCGACGGCGCGTTCGGGCGCGAGCACCGCACTGACCGCGCCGTCCGGGTCCACGCTTTCGACGCGGTGCCCGTCGTAGGGGCCGCCGTGCCGGTGGAAGTACCACCAGGGGATGCCGTTCTGGGCGGCCACGACCGCCGTGGTGTCGTGCAGCAGCGGCTCGATCAGCGGCCCGCACGCCGCGTACGAGTTGGCCTTCAGGCCCAGGAACACATAGTCGACCGGGCCGATCTCGGCCGGGTCGTCGGTGGCACGGGGGTGCGCGGTGAAGTCGCCGCGCGGGCTGAGCACCTGCACTCCGTGCCGCCTCATGGCCGCCAGATGCGGTCCACGGGCGATGAGGTGCACGTCGGCGCCCGCGCGGTGGAGCGCGGCACCGACATAGGCGCCGATCGCTCCGGCGCCGAGGACTGCGACTTTCACGGAAACACTCCGTTCGGTTTGAGGGATACCGCGGAGGTGGTCGAAGGACGAGGCGGTCGCGGCCGAGAGCACGGCCGCGACCGTTGAAGTATGTCGACGAAATATTGTCTACAGTATGGAGGTTGGGTCAGCAAGGGTCCGCGCAGCACCCGAACCCGCGATCCCGGCCCGCGGCGACGACCGGAGGAGCGCGCGCCCTTCCCACTGCGGCGACCGGACGAGCGTGCCTCCTCCCCGCGGCGGCGACCGGAGGACCGCGCACCCCTCCCGCGGGTGCCGCCGCGTCCTCGCCCGTACGGGGTGATGTGCCGCCGCGGCCGGACCGGTGCCATGGACCTCGTGGCGGGAACCACCGAGCGCAGGGCGCGCAGCGACTACACCGGCGGCGTCTACGGATCGATGCTGGCCGCCTCCGTCGTGATCGGGGCGGGCGGCCTCGGCTCGTTCCCACGCCTGCAACTGGTGCTGCTCCTGCTGGTCACCGGCGTGGTGTTCTGGTTCGCGCACGTGCACGCCCAGCTGTTCGGCACACGTCTGGCACAGCAGCCGCTGGACCGCCGGGTGGTCTGGCAGGTGTGCCGGGACGAGTGGCCGATCGTCAACGCCGCGGTCCCGCCCGCCGTCGCGGTGGCCGTCAGCCCGCTGCTCGGGCTGGACCTGGCCGGCACGGTGTGGCTGGCGCTGTCCGTCGCGGTGGCCGGCCAGGTGGGCTGGTCCGTGGCCGCGGCCCGCCGGGCCGGGGCGAGCGCGGGCATGGTGGCGGGCACCGCCGCCGTGAACCTGCTGCTCGGACTGCTGATCGTCGTGTTCAAGATCCTGGTCACCCACTGAGCCCGCCGCCCGCGTCCCCCCACCCCGCGCATCGTGACCTGCCGCCCGCGGATCACCCCTCGTGGGTGACGCGGGGCAGCGGAGGCAGGGCGACGCTGTACACGTGGGGTGCCGACGGGGCCGGCGCGCGCGAACTGGTCGCGGGCGTGGTGGCGCCGGCCCCGCCGACCGATCCGGCCCCCTTCCGACCCGGTCGCCGCGCCCGTACGCGGCATCGTCCGGGCCGGACGGGGGCCGGATCGCCTTCGCCCGGCCGGCCGCGGCCCGCGCGGCCGGGCCGACGGGCTCTGCCGCACCCTCCCGGAACGCTCGCCGGTGCCACGGCACGAGAGCGCGCCGCGCACGGAGCCTGTGCGCCGTCAACGACCGAGGAGACCGCATGGCCCCGATGAACACCCCCGCACCCCCGGGTTCCGGCGGCGACGCGGAGCCCCCGGTCGTCCTGACCGCCGAGGAGGGCGCCGAGTACCGGCGGCTGCGCAAGGCCGCCTCCGTGCACCACCGCAGGACGCGCTACGCCGGCGCCTCCGTCCTGCTGCTGCTCGCCCTGCTGCTGGCGCCGGTGTCCGTGGTGGCGGTGTGGCTGAACGAAGAGGTCACCGACACCGACCGCTACGTCCAGACCGTCGCCCCGCTGGCCAAGGACCCGTCGGTGCAGAACGCCGTCACCGACCGGCTCACCGACCGTGTCGTGGCCGAGGTGGACGTCGACGCGGTGACCAAGTCGCTGGGCGACGCGCTCGCCAAAGCGGGGGCACCACAGGCCGTGGTCGACAAGTCACAGGCCCTCTCCGGGCCGCTGCGCGCCGCCGTGACGGACGTGGTGCACCGCATCGTGAACCGCGTGATCACCAGCGACTTCTTCGCGCAGGCCTGGGACGCCGCGAACCGGCGCGCGCACGCGGCGGTGGTGAACGTGCTCACCGGGTCCGACAAGGGAGCCCTGCGCGCCGAGGGCGACACCGTGAAACTCGATCTCGGCACCGTGATCGACCAGGTCAAACAGCGCCTGGTCGACGCGGGCTTCGAGAAGGCCTCCGCCATTCCGTCCGTGGACCGGCAGATCACCCTGTTCCAAAGCGACGAACTGTCCAAGGCGCAGGCGGGCATGCGGCTGCTGGACATCGTCGGCACCTGGCTGCCCGTGCTGACCGTCCTGCTCGCCGGCCTCGCCGTGTGGACGAATCCCGCACACCGCACGATGCTGCTGGTCGCGGGCGTCGGCGTCGCCGTGATGATGGTGGTGCTGCTCGTCGCGCTGGCCGTAGCGCGCCGCCTCTACCTGGACGCCGTACCGGCGTCGACGCTGCCAGCCGACGCGGCCGCGTCGATCTACGACACCTTCGTACGCTTCCTGCGCGACAGCACGCGCACCCTGCTGGTCGTCGCCGTGATCACGGCGCTGGCCGCGTTCCTGTACGGCCCGAGCCGAGTGGCCCGCGGCACCCGCGACCTGGCCCGGCGCGGCACCGGCGCGGGCGGGCAGGCGCTCTCCCGCGCCGGGCTGCGCACCGGCTCGGCGGGACGGTGGCTGGACACGCACCGGTCGTGGACGAACGGCATCGTCATCGGGGGCGGGGTGCTCGCCCTGCTGCTGTGGAACTTCCCCACGGTCGGTGCCGTGGCCCTGGTCGTCGGCCTCGTCCTGGTGGTCATGGCCGTCCTCGCGGTGCTCGCCGCCGCCCAGGGCCCGGCCCCGCGCCCGACGGCGGGCGCACCGGGCCGCGCGAGTCCCCCTGCCGCCCCCGCGGGGTGACACGACGGCCCTCACGCGAGTGAGGTGACCGCACGACCGGGCGGCGCCGTCCCGGGGTGCGACCGTTCGTCGCCCGTTGGATACCGCTCACCGCATACGGTCGACCGACCGCTTCTCAACCACCGACCGCGTTCCTACCGTTCGGGATCATGAGTCCCCCCGTCGCACCCCCGGGATGGAGCCGCTGGCTGGTCCCGCCCGCAGCGCTTTCCGTCCATCTCTCCATCGGCCAGGCCTACGCCTGGAGCGTGTTCAAGCCCCCGCTCGAATCGGCGCTCGGGCTCAGCGGCACCCAGAGCGCCCTGCCCTTCCAGCTCGGCATCGTCATGCTCGGTCTGTCCGCCGCGTTCGGCGGCACGCTCGTCGAGCGCAACGGACCGCGCTGGGCGATGACCGTGGCGCTGGTGTGCTTCTCGTCCGGCTTCCTGCTCTCCGCCCTCGGCGCGGCGACCGAGCAGTACTGGCTGATCGTCCTCGGCTACGGCTTCGTCGGCGGGATCGGCCTCGGCATCGGCTACATATCGCCCGTCTCGACCCTGATCAAATGGTTCCCGGACCGGCCCGGAATGGCCACCGGCATCGCCATCATGGGCTTCGGCGGCGGCGCGCTCATCGCCTCGCCCTGGTCGGCGCAGATGCTCGAGTCCTTCGGCTCGGACAGCTGCGGCATCGCGCTCGCCTTCCTCGTGCACGGACTGACGTACGCCGTCTTCATGCTGCTCGGTGTGCTGCTCGTCCGGGTGCCGCGGACCGCGAAGCCCGTCGCGGCGGGGCCGGACGTGAGCGAGGGCGTGCAGGTGTCGGCGCGCAGCGCGGTACGCACCCCGCAGTTCTGGTGCCTGTGGGTCGTGCTCTGCATGAACGTGTCCGCGGGCATCGGCATCCTGGAGAAGGCCGCCCCGATGATCACCGACTTCTTCGCCGACACCTCCACCCCGGTGTCGGTGACGGCCGCCGCGGGCTTCGTCGCGCTGCTCTCCGCGGCGAACATGGCGGGCCGCATCGGCTGGTCCTCGACGTCCGACCTGATCGGACGCAAGAACATCTACCGCGTCTACCTGGGCGCGGGCGCCCTGATGTACCTGCTGATCGCCCTGTTCGGCGACTCGTCCAAGCCGCTGTTCATCCTGTGCGCCCTGGTGATCCTCTCCTTCTACGGCGGCGGTTTCGCGACCGTCCCGGCCTATCTGAAGGACCTCTTCGGGACCTATCAGGTCGGCGCGATCCACGGCCGGCTGCTCACGGCCTGGTCCACCGCCGGTGTGCTCGGTCCGCTGATCGTCAACTGGATCGCCGACCGGCAGGAGGAGGCCGGCAAACACGGCGCGGCCCTGTACGGCACGTCCTTCGGCATCATGATCGGCCTGCTCGTCGTCGGCTTCGTCGCCAACGAGCTGGTCCGTCCCGTCCATCCCCGTCACCACCACGTCCCCGCTCAGAGGGAGGCCGACGATGTCCGACGACAGCAGCCAGAGTCCGCCTGACCGGCGGGCGCTGATCGCCTTCGCCTGGGTGTGGGTGGGTATTCCCCTGGGATACGGTGTGTACGAACTGGTGCAGAAGGCCACCCAGTTGTTCACCGGCTGAGTCCCGGCGGGGCGGAGGCGGTCGCCGCCCTGATGGAAGCCGACAAAACCCACGCCCCAATCCTGTCGCCTCACCTGTCCGCGTACCCGCGAGTCACTGTTCAGACTGGTGATCCCCGCTGACCGCTGCAAGGAGGGGGACCATCATGAAGGGCTCGCGGATCGCCGCCGTAGGCCACTACCAGCCCGCCAGAGTGCTGACGAACGCCGAACTGGCGGGCATGGTCGACACCAGCGACGAGTGGATCAGGAGCCGCGTCGGCATCCGGACCCGGCACATCGCCGGCCCCGACGAGCCGGTGGACGAGCTGGCCGCGCACGCCGCGGCGAAGGCACTCGCCTCGGCCGGGCTGGCGCCCGACGACATCGACCTGGTGCTCGTCGCCACGTCGACGGCCGTCGACCGCTCCCCGAACATGGCCGCCCGGGTCGCCGCCCGGCTCGGCATCCCGCGGCCCGCCGCGATGGACGTCAATGTGGTGTGCGCCGGATTCACGCACGCCCTCGCCACCGCGGACCACACCGTGCGCGCGGGCGCGGCCACCCGGGCGCTGGTCATCGGCGCCGACAAGATGTCCGACGTCACCGACTGGTCGGACCGTTCGACCTGTGTGCTCGTGGGCGACGGAGCGGGGGCCGCCGTCGTGGAGGCCGCGGACGAGCCGGGCGTGGGCCCGGTGCTCTGGGGCTCCGTGCCCGAGATGGGGCACGCCGTGCGCATCGAGGGCGAGCCCGCGCGGTTCGTCCAGGAGGGGCAGAGCGTCTACCGCTGGGCCACCACCCAGCTGCCGCCGCTGGCCCGGCAGGCCTGCGAACGCGCCGGCTTCGCCCCCGAGGACCTCGCCGCCGTCGTGCTGCACCAGGCCAACCTGCGCATCATCGAGCCGCTCGCCGAGAAGCTCGGCGCGGTCAACGCCATTGTCGCCCGCGACGTCTCCGAGTCCGGCAACACCTCCGCGGCCAGCATTCCGATCGCGTTCTCCAAGCTGGTGGAGAAGGGCGCGATCTCCACCGGGGACCCGGTGCTGCTGTTCGGCTTCGGCGGGAACCTGTCCTACGCGGGTCACGTGGTCCGGTGTCCGTGACGGGCGGCGGGGCTTTCGGCGTGTGACGAGGTCAACTCCCCGTTCCGCTGGCCACTGTGCGCCGTAGACTGTAGACAAAAGGCAATTGATACTGTCTTTCCAGGGGCTTTACGACTCCGCTGTTTACAGCTGCTGTGACAGCCCTGCCTAGGAGGGGACCGATGTTGTCGACAGGACTGCCGCAGGGGGCGGTACCCAAGCTCGAACGGCCCGGTCCGCTGCGGGACCGGGTCTACGAGGCGCTGCTCGAACTCATCACCACCCGCGCCCTCCAGCCCGGCCAGCACCTGGTCGAGAGTGAACTCGCCGGGCATCTCGGGGTCTCCCGGCAGCCGGTGCGCGAGGCGCTGCAACGGCTGAACACGGAAGGGTGGGTCGATCTGCGCCCCGCCCAGGGCGCGTTCGTGCACGAGCCGACCGAGGAGGAGGCGGACCAGCTCCTGACGGTCCGCACGCTCCTGGAGGCCGAGGCCGCCCGGCTCGCCGCGGCCAACGCGGCCAGCGCCGGCGTCACGGCCCTGGAGGAACTGTGCGCCGAGGGCGAGCGCGCGGTGGCCGCCGACGACGTGGACGGCGCCGTCGCGCTCAACGCCCGCTTCCACACGAAGATCATGGAGCTCGCGGGCAACGCGGTCCTCGCCGAACTCGCCGCCCAGGTCGACCGCAGGGTGCGCTGGTACTACACGCCGATCGCCCGGCAGCGCGGCAAGCAGTCCTGGATCGAGCACCGTGCCCTGATCGCCGCGATCACGGACCGGGACGAGCAGCGTGCCACCCAGCTGATGCGGGAGCACACGGAGCACACACGCCGCTCGTACCACCAGCGCGCGAAGTAGCACGACCGGACGACGCCCCGCCGCCGACGGCCCGGCCCCGACCGCCCCGGTCCGCCCCCGTCCTCATACGGCGGAAGGCCTCCGTGCCGGCCCGAGGTCTTCCCGCCGGCGCGCTACTCCTGCGACGGCGGTCCGACGATGCGGTAGCCCAGGCCGAGGACGACCTTGATGGTCTCCACGGCGAGTTCCCTGTCGTAGTCCTTCTCCGATTCCGGCAGGTCGGCGTAGGGGACGAGCAGCGGATGCGTCCGCAGTGCGTCGTCCCGGGACGGGCCGGGACGCCAGCCCTCCGCCAGCCGGCGCATGCCCCAGTGGTCGTGTGCGTTCTCCGCCAGTCGCTCCACGAGCGCGAGAAGATCCGGGCCGAGCCGGACACCGCTGGTGTCCACGGGTTTCGGCTCCCAGACGCCGGGTTCCGTCACGGCCGCACCCCCGAGTCGTCCGCGGCCGGGCGCCGGGCCAGATGACGGTCCATGTCACCGACGATCCGCGCCACCCGGTCGTGCTGCGGCAGGTCGGTGATGTCGGTGCCCTGCTCGGGGACCGAGTCGCCGGAACTTCCGTCCAGGAAGTAGGGGATGATCGTCAGCTGCCCCTCGTCACTGAGTCGACGCGCGGTCTCCAGCTCCAGCCGGCACCAGTCACTGCGCCAGTAGGACTCGCTGAGCAGGGGGACGAACACCTGGGTCGCGGCCAACTGCTCCTCCAGGCGGTCCTGCCACTTGGAGCCCTTCGGGAACGTGTTGTTGTACACGTAGTGGAAGAACGTGAAGTTCTGGAGCTTCAGCGCCCGTCCGACCTCGCGGGACAGCTCGTTGTCCGCTCCCGTCGTACTGAGGAAGATGCTGCCCTCCTCCCGCCCCGTGCTCCTGATGTACCCGATGCCCTCTTCGAGGGACCGGAACTGCTGGCGCGGCAGGTCGAACCGTTCCAACTGCCGTTCCACCGCGACCGCGAGCTTCGCCGGGTCGGTCCACCACAGCACGGGCTGCCGGGAGTCGGTGGCGTCCCGCAGCGACTCACCCACGACCAGGTCGGGGGTGCTCCGGCCGGTACCGCGTCCCGCCGCCTCGTGGATGAGGTTGAGGGTGGGGACGAAGCGGCCGAACATCATCGGATAGAGCCAGCGCGGGACACGCGGGGAGGCGACGTCGATCACGACGAAGTCGAAGCGGTCCAGCTGGAAGGGGATACGCCCCGGATCGGTGGCGTCGAGGTCCACCCGGCTCGCCGTGTAGCCGAACTTCCGCAGCGTCTCCGTCAGCAGCGGTGCCGCCTGCCGGTAAGCGGGGGTGTCCGGAAGGGCCAGTCCCACCTCGCCCAGCAGGTGGTCGCCCGCCGACGAATATCCCTGCGACTGGAGGAGGAGCCGGCGGATCGGCTGCCCGAACCCCTCGTAGGTGTCCAGCTCCTCCCGGTCGAACACCAGCCGCTCGTCGGAGTCGGGGAACAGATGCGCCGGTACGCCCTTCTCCACGAACACCAGCCGCGGCTTGCGCGCCCGGACCGCGAGGTCGTACTCGTAGGCGATGAACGGGGAGCACTTGTAGCGCCGCTGCTCCGGGCGCAGTGTCGCCACGGCGACGAAGCAGGCGCTGCGCCGCATCACCATCTCCAGGTGACAGGTCGAGAGCGGGCCCGACTGCGGATCGACGGTGAACCCGAAGCGGTGCGCGTCGAAGGTGCGCCAGAAGAACTCGTTCACGTCGCGGTCCTCGCGACGGTAGCTGTGGCTGAAGTACGTGGGGATTCGTCGGGCCGTCGCCATGGCCGTTCGTCACTTTCGGGTGGGCTCGGTGCTGCGCGCGCGGCCGTCCTGAGCGCCGGTGGCCGCGGTCGGTGTGACCTGCGGTGCGGGTTCCTGGGTCATCCGTGCTCCCCCTTGCACGTGCGTCAGGGGTAACAGGGTAGCCAACACCAGCCGTTTTCAGCCCCGTTCGGCCCGTCGGACGGTGGATCGGCATGGCCTGGACCAGCGCTTTGTCCTGTCAGTGGAAAAAGTCTGCACGAATTCCTGTGAGACTTCTTCCCACCTCCGGCAGCCGCTGCTACTTTCCCCTCGAAAGCCGGACAGCGAGGGCCGATTCGAGGCGGGGAGGGGTTCGTGAGACGGATGACGGCACGACCCGCTAACGCTCACCAGGCCAGACTGCTGAAGCTGTTGCGTGACGGCGGGCCCAACTCCCGCGCCCAGCTGGGCGACCAGGTCGATCTGTCGCGGTCCAAGCTGGCCGTGGAGGTGGACCGGCTCCTGGAGACGGGTCTGGTCGTCGCGGACGGGCTCGCCGCCTCGCGCGGTGGGCGGCGCTCGCACAACATCAGGCTCGCGCCGAACCTGCGCTTCCTCGGTGTCGACATCGGCGCGACCTCCATCGACGTCGCGGTCACCAACGCCGAGTTGGAGATCCTCGGACACATCACCCAGCCCATGGAGGTGCGGGAAGGCCCGGTCGCGGTCTTCGAGCAGGTCCTCGCCATGGCCGCCAAGCTGAGGGCGTCGGGGCTCGCGGAGGGCTTCGACGGCGCCGGCATCGGGGTCCCGGGCCCGGTCCGGTTCCCCGAGGGCGTCCCCGTGGCGCCGCCGATCATGCCGGGCTGGGACGGCTTCCCCGTGCGGGAGGCGCTCAGCCAGGAACTCGGCTGCCCGGTCATGGTCGACAACGACGTGAACCTGATGGCTATGGGGGAGATGCACGCGGGGGTAGCCCGTTCCGTGGGCGACTTCCTCTGCGTCAAGATCGGTACCGGTATCGGCTGCGGCATCGTCGTCGGCGGTGCCGTGCACCGGGGCACGACCGGTTCCGCGGGCGACATCGGGCACATCCAGGCCGTGCCCGACGGGAGGCCGTGCGCCTGCGGCAACCGGGGCTGTCTGGAGGCCCACTTCAGCGGCGCCGCGCTGGCCCGCGACGCCGTCGAGGCCGCCCAGCAGGGGCTCTCACCGGAGCTCGCGACGCGGCTCGAGACCCATGGGGACCTCACCGCCGTGGACGTCGCCGCCGCGGCCGCCGCGGGCGACGCCACCGCCCTCGAACTGATCCGTGAGGGCGGCAACCGCACCGGCCAGGTCATCGCCGGCCTGGTCAGCTTCTTCAACCCCGGCCTGGTGGTGATCGGCGGTGGGGTGACCGGCCTCGGCCACACCCTGCTCGCCGCGATCCGCACCCAGGTCTACCGCCAGTCGCTGCCCCTGGCGACCGGCAACCTGCCCATCGTCCTGGGGGAGCTGGGCCCCACCGCCGGAGTCATCGGTGCGGCCCGGCTGATCAGCGACCACCTGTTCTCACCCGCGTAAGCAGTAGGTCCCGCGCACCACCGGCACGCATCGCGCACCACCGCCACACGTACGGCGCTTCGAACGCAAGCACCGCGCACCACCGCACGCACCGCGCACCGCACGCACGTACCGCGCACCACCGCACCTGCACCGCACCACCAGCACCGCGCTCTGCCCCGCCCTGCCCGAAAACGCCGCACCGGCACGCGAGATCACCCTGAGACCGGCCCGCACGTCCGCCGAGGGGAACCCACATGGCACCAGAAGCACCGCTGCTCAGTATGTCCGGCATCACCAAGTCGTTCCCCGGCGTCCGCGCCCTGGACGGCGTCGACCTCGACGTCCAGGCCGGCGAAGTGCACTGCCTGCTCGGCCAGAACGGTGCCGGGAAGTCCACACTCATCAAGGTCCTGGCCGGCGCCCACCAGCCCGACGACGGGACGATCCGCTGGCGCGGCGAACCGGTCACCCTGCGGTCGCCGATCGCCGCCATGCGCCTCGGCGTCGCCACCATCTACCAGGAGCTCGACCTGGTCGAGCACCTGTCCGTGGCCGAGAACGTCCACCTCGGCCACGAACCCACGTCCGCCGGTTTCGTCGTACGGCGCAAGGAGGCCAGGGCCACCACCGCGCAGCTGCTCAAGCGGCTCGGCCACCCGGAGATCGACCCCGCGCGGCTGGTCGGCGAACTGTCGGCCGCCCAGCAGCAGATCGTCTCCATGGCGCGGGCGCTCTCCCACGACGTACGGCTGATCGTGATGGACGAGCCGTCCGCCGCCCTCGATCCCGACGAGGTCGACAACCTCTTCCGGATCGTCACGGACCTCACCTCCGAGGGTGTCGCCGTCGTCTACATCTCGCACCGCCTGGAGGAGATCCGCCGCATCGGCGACCGGGTCACCGTGCTCAAGGACGGACGGGCGGTGGCGGGCGGGCTGCCCGCGAAGTCGACACCGACCCGCGAGGTCGTGGCGCTGATGACGGGGCGCAACGTCGAGTACGTCTTCCCGGACCGGCCGGTCTCGCCGGGGCAGGGGGAACCGCTGCTCGAAGTGCGGGGACTGGCGCGGGCCGGCGAGTTCGAGCCCCTCGACCTGGCCGTGCGGCCCGGCGAGATCGTCGGCCTCGCGGGACTCGTCGGCTCCGGCCGTTCCGAGATCCTGGAGACCATCTACGGCGCCCGCAGGCCCACGGCGGGTCAAGTGCTCGTCGGCGGCAAGGCGTTGAAGCCCGGCAGCGTACGGGCCGCCGTCCGCGCCGGACTCGGGCTCGCCCCCGAAGAACGCAAGGCCCAGGGCCTGCTGATGCTGGAGTCGGTCACCCGCAACGTCTCGGTCTCCTCCATGTCCCGCTTCTCGCGGGCCGGCTGGATCGACCGCGGCGCGGAGCTGGGTGCGGCACGGGCGGCGACCCGGGAGCTGTCGCTGCGCCCCGACAACCCCTCCGTGCCGATCCGCACCCTGTCCGGCGGCAACCAGCAGAAGGCCGTGCTGGCCCGCTGGCTGCTGCGCGGCTGCCGCGTCCTGCTGCTCGACGAACCCACCCGCGGCGTCGACGTCGGCGCCCGCGCCGAGCTGTACGCGGTCGTCCGGCGCCTCGCCGACGAGGGCCTCGCCGTTCTGCTGGTCTCCAGCGAAGTGCCCGAGGTGCTCGGCCTCGCCGACCGCGTGCTGGTGCTGCGGGAGGGCCGTGTCGTACACACCGCTCCCGCCCGTGAGCTGGACGAACACCGCGTACTCGACCTCGTGATGGAAGGAAGCCCGGCGACATGACGCAGCCCGTCTCTCCGCCGCGGGACAGCGCCGACAAGGTGCCGTCGGCCGTTACACCCCCTGCCTGGCGCGGCATGCTGTTCCGTGCCGACGTCCGCACGCTGTCCCTGCTCGGCGTGCTCGCCGCGCTCGTCCTCATCGGCGGCATCACCAAACCGGACGAGTTCCTCGACACCCGCAACCTGCAACTCGTCCTGACCCAGGCCTCCGTGATCGGCGTCGTCACGGTCGGCATGACCTTCGTCATCACCTCCGGCGGCATCGACCTCTCCGTCGGCGCGATCGTCGCCCTCGCCTCGGTGTGGGCGACCACCGTCGCCACCCAGGAGTACGGCTTCGCCGGCATCCTGTTCACCGCGGTGCTGGTCGGCGTCGGCTGCGGCCTGGTCAACGGTCTGCTCATCGCCTACGGCGGGATGGTCCCGTTCATCGCCACCCTCGCCATGCTGGCCTCGGCGCGAGGCCTGGCGCTCCAGATCACCGACGGCAGCACGCAGATCGTCACCGTGGACGGCGTCCTCGACCTCGGTGAGCGCGACGCGTACGTGCTCGGCATCCCGCCGCTCGTCCTGGTCTTCGCGGTCGTCACGATCATCGGCTGGCTGCTGCTGAACCGCACCACCTTCGGCCGCCGCACCGTCGCCGTCGGCGGCAACTCGGAGGCGGCCCGGCTGGCGGGCATCGACGTACGCCGCCAGCGGCTGTACCTGTACCTGCTCTCCGGGCTGTGCTGCGGGATCGCCGCCTTCCTGCTGATCATCCTGTCCGGCTCCGGTCAGAACACCAACGGCAACCTCTACGAGCTCGACGCCATCGCCGCCGCGATCATCGGCGGCACCCTGCTCAGCGGAGGCCGCGGCACCATCGTCGGTTCCGTGCTGGGCGTCCTGATCTTCACCACGATCACCAACATCTTCGCCCTGAACAACCTGCAGAGCGACGTTCAGCAGATCGCCAAGGGCGCGATCATCGTCGCCGCCGTGCTGGTCCAGCGCCGTACCGCGAGCACGACCTGAGGAAAGGGTTCACCGCCATGACACAACTGCCCACACGCAGAGGACTGCTGTTCGGGACCGCCGCCGTCTCGGCCGGTGCCCTCCTCGCAGGTTGCACGAGCAACGAGCCGAAGGAGAAGGAGCAGGCCGCCGACCCGCAGCCGGCCGCGGACGACAAGCCCGGCAAGCCGGTCACCATCGGCTTCGCCGGACCGCAGGCCGACCACGGCTGGCTCGCCGCGATCAACTCCAACGCCAAGAGCCGCGCCGAGCGGTACGAGGAGGTGACGCTGGAGATCACCGAGGGCTCCAACGACACCGCCACCCAGATCGGCCAGATCGAGACCCTCATCAACAAGAAGGTCGACGTCCTGGTCATCCTGCCCGCCGACGGCAAGGCGCTCACCCAGGTCGGCCTGAAGGCCATGCGGGCGGGCATCCCGGTGGTCAACCTGGACCGCATCTTCAACACCCCGCAGGCGTACCGCTGCTGGATCGGCGGCGACAACTACGGCATGGGGCTCAACGCCGGCCACTACATCGGCGAGCGGCTCAAGGACAAGCAGAACGCCCGGGTCATCGAACTGGCCGGGCTCGACAACCTGGAGCTCACCAAGCAGCGCACCCAGGGCTTCGACGACGCCCTGAAGAACTACCCCAACATCCGCAAGGTGGCCCGTCAGGCCGCCGAGTTCACCGTCGAGTCCGGACAGGCCAAGATGGCCCAGCTCCTCCAGGCGCAGTCCAACTTCGACGCCCTGTGGAACCACGACGACGACCAGGGCGTCGGCGCGCTGCGCGCCATCGAGCAGGCCGGCCGGGACGACTTCCTGATGGTCGGCGGCGCGGGCGCCCTGTCCGCCTTCCAGGCCATCAAGCAGGACGACGGCGTACTGAAGGCGACCGTGCTCTACCCGCCCACGATGGCCGCGTCCGCCATCGACCTCGCCCGCGCGCTGGGCCAGGGCAAGGGCGTCGGCGGCCTCGCCGAGTTCGAGATCCCCGCGTCGCTGACCCTGTACTCGGCCGTCGTCGACAAGGCGAACGTCGACCAGTACATGTCCACCGGTTTCGAGTGAGGCGCTCCGCTCGACGGGTCCGGCCCGGCACGACCGGGCCGGGCCCACAGCCCCCCACCGCGCCACGACGACGAGGAGGACAATCATGGGACAGCCCGAGCAGCCGGAGGGCGTCGAGGAGAGCACCGGGGCCCAACGGCCGCCCCTGCGCGTCGGCATGGTCGGCTACGCCTTCATGGGCGCCGCCCACTCCCAGGGCTGGCGCACCGCGGGCCGTGTCTTCGACCTGCCCCTGCGCCCGGAGCTGGCCGTGATCTGCGGGCGGGACGCGGCCGCCGTACGGGCGGCCGCCGACCGGCACGGCTGGGCCGCGGCCGAGACCGACTGGCGTGACCTGATCGCCCGCGACGACGTCGACCTGGTCGACATCTGCACCCCCGGCGACAGCCACGCGGAGATCGCGCTGGCCGCGCTGGCCGCCGGC
Organism: Streptomyces cadmiisoli; assembly: GCF_003261055.1. Lineage (NCBI taxonomy): Bacteria > Bacillati > Actinomycetota > Actinomycetes > Kitasatosporales > Streptomycetaceae > Streptomyces > Streptomyces cadmiisoli. Next base: position 2,223,626 of record NZ_CP030073.1, on the reverse strand, counting down.
AAGCACGTCCTGTGCGAGAAGCCCCTCGCGAACACCGTCGAGGAGGCCGAGGCGATGGCGTCGGCCGCGGAGACGGCGTACGAGCGCGGTCAGCTCGCGATGGTCGGCTTCAACTACCGGCGTGTGCCCGCCACCGCGCTGGCCCGGCAGATGGTCGCCGACGGCAGGATCGGCACCCTGCGGCACGTCCGGGTCAGCTACCTCCAGGACTGGCTCGTCGACCCGCAGGCGCCGCTGACCTGGCGGCTGCGCAGGGAACTGGCCGGCTCCGGATCGCTCGGCGACCTCGGGGCGCACATCGTGGACCTGGCGCAGTACCTGGCGGGCGAGCCGCTCGCCGGGGTCTCCGCGCTCACCGAGACCTTCGTACGGGAGCGCCCGCTGCCCGGCGGCGCCGCGCGGGGCCTGTCCGCGGCCACCGCCGCCGGCACGGGGCAGGTCACCGTCGACGACGCGGCCCTGTTCACCGGCCGCTTCGCCTCCGGCGCGCTCGCCTCCTTCGAGGCCACCCGGTACGCCACCGGACGCAAGAACGCCCTGCGCCTGGAGCTCAACGGTGCCCGCGGCTCGCTCGCCTTCGATCTGGAGCGCCTCAACGAACTGTGGTTCCACGACGGCACCGAGCCCGACACGCACGCCGGTTTCCGCCGCATCCTCGTCACCGAACCCGACCACCCCTACGTGGAGGCGTGGTGGCCGCCCGGCCACGGCCTCGGCTACGAGCACACCTTCGTCCACCAGGCCCGCGACCTGGTCCACGCCGTCGCCGAGGGCCGCCGGCCGGATCCCTCCTTCGCCGACGGGCTGCAGGTGCAGCGCGTCCTCGCCGCGGTCGAGGAGAGCGCCGAGAAGAACTCCGTCTACACCCCGATAGCGGTCTGATCCCCGAGGAGTCCCGGACATGCCCCGCAACTTCACCCTCTTCACCGGCCAGTGGGCCGACCTCCCGCTGGAAGAGGTCTGCCGCCTGGCCCGCGACTTCGGCTACGACGGACTGGAACTCGCCTGCTGGGGCGACCACTTCGAGGTCGACAAGGCGCTCGCGGACCCGTCGTACATCGAGTCCCGTCATCAGCTCCTGGACAAGTACGGTCTGAAGTGCTGGGCCGTCTCCAACCACCTGGTGGGCCAGGCGGTCTGCGACGCCATCATCGACGAGCGCCACCAGGCGATCCTGCCGGCCCGTATCTGGGGCGACGGCGACGCCGAGGGCGTGCGGCAGCGGGCCGCCGCCGAGATCGCCGACACGGCGCGTGCCGCCGCGGCGTTCGGCGTCGACACCGTCATCGGCTTCACCGGCTCCGCCATCTGGCACCTGGTCGCGATGTTCCCGCCCGCCCCCGCGTCGATGATCGACCGCGGCTACGAGGACTTCGCCGAGCGCTGGAACCCGATCCTGGACGTCTTCGACGCCGAGGGCGTGCGGTTCGCGCACGAGGTCCACCCGAGCGAGATCGCCTACGACTACTGGACCACGCAGCGGGCGCTGGAGGCGGTCGGCCACCGTCCGGCCTTCGGCCTGAACTTCGACCCCTCGCACTTCGTCTGGCAGGACCTCGACCCGGTCGGCTTCCTGTGGGACTTCCGTGACCGCATCTACCACGTCGACTGCAAGGAGGCCCGCAAGCGCCTCGACGGCCGCAACGGCCGGCTCGGTTCACATCTGCCCTGGGGCGACCCGCGGCGCGGCTGGGACTTCGTGTCCGCCGGCCACGGCGACGTCCCCTGGGAGGACGTCTTCAGGATGCTGCGCTCCATCGGCTACCAGGGACCCGTTTCGGTCGAGTGGGAGGACGCCGGCATGGACCGGCTCCAGGGTGCCCCCGAGGCGCTGACCCGTCTGAAGGCGTACGACTTCGAGCCGCCCAGCGCGTCCTTCGACGCCGCGTTCAACAGCTGAACCACGCACCCGGCAGCAGGTCGGGGACGGGGGCCGGAACAACCGCCGGTCCCCCCTCCGACCTGCCCGGATTCTGCTTTGTCCTGTGATGGGAGAAAGTTCTACCAATCCTGACGCAAGGGCTGTTGGCCGCGGACGGACGCGGTTACCGTCCCTGAAGTGTTCAGGACAGACACCTCCGGGGTGACGGCGCACCCCGGCGCCCGCACGGCACGTCTACGACCCATCCCGTACGGCCCCACCCCGTTCCCGGAGGGACCTCGTGCACAGAACCAGTCTCAGAAGCGCCCGCACACCCAGACGCCCCAGGCTACGCACCACCCTCGCCCTGTTCACCGGCCTGCTGCTGGCCGTGGGCACCCCGGCGACCGTGGCCGGGGCCCACCCCGGACACCCGGAGCACGACGAACCGCCCGTCGCCGAGGGGCAGTTCCAGCAGGTGCCGCTCGCCAAGGGCGAACCCGAGACGGGCGAGCCGATGTCGCTCGCCGTACTCCCGGACCGCAGCGTGCTGCACACCTCGCGCGACGGCACACTGCGCCTCACCGACCAGGGCGGCGTCACCAAGGTCGCCGGCAAGATACCCGTCTACAGCCACGACGAGGAGGGCCTGCAGGGCGTCGGCATCGACCCGGACTTCGAGAACAACCGGGCGATCTACCTCTACTACGCCCCGCCGCTCGACACCCCCGCGGGCGACGCCCCGGAGACCGGCACCGCAGCCGACTTCGAGAAGTTCGACGGCGTCAACCGCCTCTCCCGCTTCGTCCTGAACCCCAACGGGACACTGGACACGGCGAGCGAGAAGAAGGTCATCGACGTCGCGGCCTCCCGCGGCATCTGCTGCCACGTCGGCGGCGACATCGACTTCGACGCGGACGGCAACCTCTACCTGTCGACCGGCGACGACACCAACCCCTTCGCCTCCGACGGCTACACGCCGATCGACGACCGCGAGGGCCGCAACCCCGCCTTCGACGCCCGCCGCAGCTCCGGCAACACCAACGACCTGCGCGGCAAGATCCTGCGTATCAAGGTCGCCGAGGACGGCTCGTACACCGTCCCGGAGGGCAACCTCTTCGCCCCGGGCACGGACAAGACCCGTCCCGAGATCTACGCGATGGGCTTCCGCAACCCGTTCCGGATGAGCGTCGACGACAAGACCGGCATCGTGTATGTCGGCGACTACGGTCCCGACGCGGGCTCCGCCAGCCCGACCCGGGGCCCGGCGGGTCAGGTCGAGTTCGCCAAGGTCACCGAGGCGGCCAACTTCGGCTGGCCGTTCTGCACCGGGAACAACGACGCCTACCTGGACTACGACTTCGCCAGCGGCACCTCCGGCGAGAAGTTCGACTGCGCCGCCCCGAAGAACACCTCGCCGCACAACACGGGCCTGGTCGACCTGCCGCCCGCGCAGGCCGCCTGGATCCCGTACGACGGCGGTTCCGTGCCCGAGTTCGGCAGCGGCTCCGAGTCCCCGATGGGCGGCCCGGTCTACCGCTACGACGCCGAGCTCGACTCCAGCGTGAAGTTCCCCGAGGCCTACGACGGCGACTTCTTCGCCGGCGAGTTCGGCCGGCGCTGGATCAAGCGGATCGAGCAGAACGAGGACGGCTCGGTCGCGAAGATCAACGACTTCCCGTGGACCGGCACCCAGATCATGGACATGGAGTTCGGCCCCGACGGCGCGCTCTACGTCCTCGACTACGGCATCTCCTGGTTCCAGGGCGACGAGCACTCCGCGCTGTACCGGATCGAGTACGCCGAGGACGGCTTCTCCCCGATCGCCGAGGTGAAGGCCGACAAGACGTCCGGCGCGGCCGGTCTGAAGGTCGCGTTCACCGGCTCCGCCACCGACGCGGACTCCCCGGACCTGACCTACAGCTGGGACTTCGGCGACGGCACCACGGGCGAGGGTCTCACCCCCACCCACAAGTACAAGAAGGTCGGCACCTACACCGCGACCTTCACGGCCAAGGACCCCGAGGGCAACACCGGCAACGCCAGCGTCCGGATCGTGGTCGGCAACACCGAACCCAAGGTGAAGATCGACATCCCGGGCAACGGCGCCCTGGCCGCCTTCGGCGAGCCCGTCCCGTTCAAGGTGACCGTCACCGACCCCGAGGAGACGGTCGACTGCTCCAAGGTCAAGGTCGCCTACAGCCTCGGCCACGACTCCCACGCCCACGAGCTGACCAGCGAGATGGGCTGCGAGGGCACCCTGACGCCGCCCCCCGGTGACGGCGGTCACGACCCCAACGCCAACATCTACGGCGTCGTCGGCGCCAGCTACACCGACGGCGGGGCCAACGGCCAGGAGACCCTGACCGGCACCGCCCGCACCGTGCTCCAGCCGCTGCACCGCCAGGCCGAGCACTTCACCACCCAGTCGGGCATCCGGACCTACGACAAGGCCGCCGCCAACGGCGGCAAGACCGTCGGCGACATCAACGACGGCGACTGGATCTCCTTCACGCCCTACCGGTTCGACGGGCAGAAGAAGATGACCGTACGGGTCTCCTCCGGCGGCGCGGGCGGCTTCATCGAGCTGCGCACCGGTTCGCCCGACGGACCGCTGCACGGCTCGGCCCACATCCCGCCGACCGGCAGCTGGGAGACCTTCCAGAACGTCGACGTGCCGCTGCGGTCGCTGCCCAAGGGCACCACGGAGATCTACCTGGTCTTCAAGGGCGGCGAGGGCGCGCTGTACGACGTGGACGACTTCGAGTTCTCCAAGGAGCCGTTCAAGGGCGGCAAGAAGGTCCTGGTCTTCTCCAAGACCGCCGGATTCCGGCACGACTCCATCCCGGCCGGCATCACCGCCCTGAAGGAGCTCGGCGCCCCGGCCGGCATCACCGTCGACGCGACCGAGGAGGCCGGGCAGTTCACCACGGCCAACCTCGCCAAGTACGACGCCGTGGCCTTCCTGTCCACCACCGGCGACGTGCTCAACGCCGCCCAGCAGACGGCGTTCGAGAACTACGTCAAGAACGGCGGCGGATACCTGGGCATCCACGCCGCCGCCGACACCGAGTACGGCTGGGAGTTCTACGGCGGCCTCGTCGGCGCCTACTTCGACTCGCACCCGGCCATCCAGAAGGCCACCGTACGCGTCGAGGACCACGACCACCCCTCCACCGCGCACCTCGGCGACACCTGGGAGCGCACCGACGAGTGGTACAACTACCGCACCAACCCGCGTGAGCAGGCCAAGGTCCTCGCCACCCTGGACGAGACGACCTACCAGGGCGGCACCATGAAGGGCGACCACCCGATCGCCTGGTGCCAGAGCTACGGCGGCGGCCGGTCCTTCTACACCGGCGGCGGCCACACCAAGGAGTCCTACGCCGAGGAGGCCTTCCGGGCCCACCTGCTCGGCGGTCTGCAGTACGCCACCGGCCAGGTGAAGGCGGACTGCAAGCCGAGCAAGGACCACCGGAAGATCTTCAACGGCCAGACCCTGGACGGCTGGAAGCAGGCCGGCCCCGGCAAGTTCAACGTCAAGGACGGCAGCCTGGAGTCCGAGGGCGGCATGGGTCTGCTCTGGTACCAGGCCAAGGAGCTGAAGTCGTACTCGCTCAAGCTCGACTGGAAGATGCAGGGCGACGACAACTCCGGGATCTTCGTGGGCTTCCCGGCCTCCGACGACCCCTGGTCCGCGGTGAACAAGGGCTACGAGATCCAGATCGACGCCACGGACGCGCCCGACCGCACCACGGGCTCCGTCTACTCGTTCAAGTCGGCGAACATCAAGGCCCGTGACCAGGTTCTGCGGCCGCCCGGCCAGTGGAACTCCTACGAGATCAAGGTCCAGGGCGAACGCCTCCAGGTGTTCCTCAACGGAGTCAAGATCAACGACTTCACCAACAAGGACCCCCAGCGGAGCCTGACCGACGGTCACATCGGCCTGCAGAACCACGGCGCCGACGACCAGGTCTCCTTCCGCAACATCCAGTTGAAGGAACTGCCCGGCACGGGCGACTGAACGGCGGCGGGCGGGGGACGCCGGACCCCCGCCCGCCGTCCTGTCCCTCCCCCCGGGGTTCGCGCACGTCAAGGAGGCTGCCCATGTCCGCGTCCCTCTCCCGACCGCGTGTGGGGGTGTGGCTGGTCGGAGCCCGAGGCTCCGTCGCCACCACCGTCGTCACGGGGTGCGCCGCCGTCACCGCGGGACTGCACCCGCCCACCGGCATGGTGACCGAGCACCCGTCGTTCACCGGCAGCGGCCTGCCCGCGCTGTCCGACCTCGTCTTCGGCGGCCACGACACCCTCGACTGCCCCCTGCCCAAACGCGCCGAGACCCTGACCGCCGGCGGAGTCCTCCCGCCCGGCGTCGCCACCGCCGTCGGCGCCGAACTCGCCGCCGCCGACCGAGAGATCAGGCCCGGCGGCCCCACTTCGGGCGACACCCGGACCGAGGCCGAACTGATCGTGGCCTTCGCCGACGACATACGCGACTTCGTGCACCGCAACGAACTGGCGCGGGCCGTGGTGGTGAACGTCGCCTCCACCGAACCCGCCTCCCAGGGGCCCGACGCGCCGCTGCCGGCCAGCACCCTGTACGCGCTGGCCGCCCTGCGCGCGGGCTGCCCCTACGTCAACTTCACCCCGTCCGAGGGCATGCACCACACCGCCGCCGCCAGCGAGGCGGAGCGGAGCGGCCTGCCCTACGCCGGCCGGGACGGCAAGACCGGACAGACCCTGCTGCGGGCCGTGCTGGGCCCGATGTTCGCCCAGCGGGCGCTGACCGTACGGGCCTGGTCCGGCACCAACCTGCTCGGCGGCGGCGACGGCGCGGCCCTCGCCGACCCGGCCGCCGCGGCGGCGAAGAACGCCGGCAAGGAACGCGTCCTGGCCGACACCCTCGGAACCGTTCCCGAGGGCGAGGTCCACATCGACGACGTCCCGGCGCTCGGCGACTGGAAGACCGCCTGGGACCACATCGCCTTCGACGGCTTCCTCGGCACCCGCATGGTCCTCCAGACGATCTGGCAGGGCTGCGACTCGGCCCTCGCGGCACCCCTCGTGCTGGACCTGGCCCGGCTGACCGCCCGCGCCCACGAGGCCGGTGTCAGCGGCCCCCTGACCGACCTGGGCTTCTTCTTCAAGGACCCGGTGGGGGACGGGCCGGCGGCCCTGGGGGAGCAGTACGCGGCGCTGGTCGCGTTCGGCGAGCGGCTGCGGGCGCCGTCGTCGACGGCGCGGCCTCCGGGGGACGCGGCGCCGGGCGAGCGGTCGTGACGGCGCGAAGCGTCCCGGCCCCACCTGCCGGGGGCCGGGGCGCCCGGGGGGCGGGACGGGCCCGCGCCTGGGCCGAACTCCTGCGGCTGCCCGCCCTGTTCACCGTCCCCGGCGACACCCTCAGCGGCGCCGCCGCCACCGGCACCCGGCCCAACTCCCGCACCTTGTACGCCATCGGCTCCTCCGTGTGCCTCTACGAGGCCGGAATGGTCCTCAACGACTGGGCGGACCGCGAGGAGGACGCCGCCGAGCGCCCCGAACGCCCGCTCCCGTCCGGCCGCGTCCGGCCCGGGTCCGCCCTCGCGGCGGCCTGCGCGCTCACCGGCGCGGGACTGGTCCTCGCCGCCCGGGCCGGCCGTCCCGCCCTCACCGTGGCCGCACCCCTCGCGGCCACCGTCTGGGCGTACGACCTCGCCCTGAAACACACACCCGCCGGACCGGTGGCCATGGCCGCCGCCCGCGGTCTCGACCTGCTCCTCGGCGCCGCGGCGACCACCGGCCGCACCCGCGAGGCGCTGCCGTCCGCCGCCCTCCTCGGCACCCACACCCTGGCGGTCACCCTCGTCTCCCGCCGGGAGACCACCGGCGGGACGTCCGTGCCGCCCCTGGTCGCCCTCGCCACCACCGCCCTCCTCACCAGCCTGGTGACACGCCGCCGCCTTCCCCCGGCGGACCGGGCGGACAGCGCGGGCCCCCCGCTCCCGACCCGCACGCCCCCGGCCCGGACACCGGCGGCCGCCGACCCCGCCGGACCCGGCAGCCGCCCCGTCCCGGTGCCGCGTCCGGGGAGCACCGCCCCGGCACGGTTCACCGCCGACACCGCCCTGCGGGCCGCCCTCGCCACCGCCTACGCCGTGACCGCCGCCCGCCCCTACACCCACGCCGCCCTCAACCCCTCACCCCCGCTCACCCGGCGAGCCGTCGGCGGCGGCATCCGCGCCACCATCCCCCTCCAGGCGGCGCTCTCGGCCCGCGCCGGAGCCGGCGTCACCGCCGCCGTCATCGCCGCGCTGGCCCCGATCGGACGGAAGTACGCGAGGAAGGTCAGCGTCACATGAGCCCCCGGCCCACCGCACCCGAGCCCCCGCACACCACGCCCTCGCAGCTCCCGCTCCGCTTCGGCTACGGCACCAACGGCCTCGCCGACCTCCGGCTGGACGACGCCCTCGCCCTGCTCGCCGACCTCGGCTACGACGGCGTCGGACTCACCCTCGACCACATGCACCTCGACCCGCTCGCACCCGACCTGGCGTCGCGCACCCGCAAGGTGGCGCAGCGCCTCGCCGAACTCGGGCTGACCGCCACCGTGGAGACCGGAGCCCGGTACGTGCTCGACCCGCGCCGCAAGCACGGACCCTCCCTGCTGGACCCCGACGCCGGCGACCGCGCCCGCCGCGTGGCCCTGCTGATCCGCGCCGTCCGGGTCGCGGCCGACCTCGGCGCGCACGCCGTGCACTGCTTCAGCGGGACCCTCCCGGCCGGCACGGACGAGGACACGGCGTGGAAGCGTCTCGCCGAGAGCCTCGCCCCCGTCCTGGACGCCGCGACCGCCACCGGCATCCCGCTCGCCGTGGAACCCGAACCGGGACATCTCCTCGGCACGCTCGACGGCTTCCACCGCCTGCGCCGGGAACTCGGCGACCCCGAGGCCCTCGGACTCACCCTCGACATCGGCCACTGCCAGTGCCTCGAACCCCTCTCTCCCGCCGACTGCGTACGCGAGGCGGCGCCCTGGCTGCGGCACGTGCAGATCGAGGACATGCGCCGCGGTGTCCACGAACACCTCCCCTTCGGAGACGGAGAGATCGACTTCCCGCCCGTCCTCGAGGCCCTCGCCGCCACCGGCTACCAGGGCCTGACGGTCGTCGAACTGCCCCGCCACTCCCACGCGGGACCCGAGCACGCCGAACGCTCCCTGCCCTTCCTGCGCGGCGCCGCGGCACCCGCCTCCCCACGACCGGACGGGCCGGTCCCACCCCCCGCCGCGCCCGTCGCACCCCCCGGCGAGCCCTCCGCCGCCCCGGAAGGGAGAACCCCTTGACCCGCCACGACACCACCGAGGCCACCCCCGGCGGCATCCCGCCGGACGCCCTCCGCGACGAGGTCGCGGCCCAGCTCGCCGGGCCGGCCCGCGACTGGCTCGACCGGGCCCTCACCGAGGCGAGGGAACACCCCGGCGCACACGGCCCGATCTCCGCGTGGGAACTGCGCCTGGCCGAGGCCGGACGCCGCTGCGGCGACGAGCACGCCGACGCCGCCCGGGTACTGATCCTGCACGCCGCGCAGGCCGACCTCGACGCACTCACCCGCGTCTACCGCCAGGGCACCGCCGCCGAACGCCGCGCCGTCCTGCACGCCCTGCCCCACCTGGTGCCGGGGCCGGACGCCGTCCCCCTGATCGAGGACGCCCTGCGCACCAACGACACCCGGCTGCTCGCCGCCGCCGTCGGCCCCTACGCCGCCCGGCACCTCGATCCGCACAACTGGCGTCACGCCGTGCTGAAGTGCCTGTTCACCGGTGTCTCCGTCGACGCGGTCGGCGATCTCGGCGAGCGCGCCCGCGCGGACGGCGAGCTGGCCCGCATGCTCGGCGACTACGCCGCCGAACGCAGCGCCGCGGGCCGTCCCGTACCCGAGGACCTGTACCGCGTCCTGGCCCTGACCGAGTCCGCCGCACCACCGCACGGCACGGGCACCCCCCACGGCAAGGAGTCCTGATGCGCATCTTCGACCCCCACATCCACATGACGTCCAGGACCACCGACGACTACGAGGCGATGTACGCCGCCGGCGTCCGTGCCGTCGTCGAGCCCTCCTTCTGGCTCGGCCAGCCCCGCACCTCGCCCACCACCTTCCTCGACTACTTCGACTCGCTCCTCGGCTGGGAACCCTTCCGCGCCGCCCAGTACGGCATCGCCCACCACTGCACCCTCGCGCTGAACCCCAAGGAGGCCAACGACCCGCGCTGCCTCCCGGTCCTCGACGAACTGCCCCGGTATCTCGTCAAGGACCAGGTCGTCGCGGTAGGTGAGATCGGCTACGACTCGATGACCCCGGCCGAGGACGCCGCCCTCGCCGCCCAGCTCCAGCTCGCCGCCGAGCACGAGCTGCCCGCGCTCGTGCACACCCCGCACCGCGACAAGCTCGCCGGACTGCGGCGGACCGTCGACGTCGTCCGCGAGTCGGCTCTGTCGCCGGACCGCGTCCTGCTGGACCACCTCAACGAGACCACCGTCAAGGAGGCCAAGGACAGCGGCTGCTGGTTGGGCTTCTCCGTCTATCCGGACACCAAGATGGACGAGGAGCGGATGGTCGCGATCCTCCGGGCCCACGGCCCCGAACGGGTCCTCGTGAACTCCGCCGCCGACTGGGGCCGCAGCGATCCCCTCAAGACCCGCAAGGTCGCCGACCTGATGCTGGCCGAGGGCTTCACCGAGGACGACGTCGACCGGGTGCTGTGGCGCAACCCCGTCGCCTTCTACGGGCTGAGCGGCCGGCTGAACCTGCGGGTCGACACCACCGACACCACCCACGAGGGCAACTCCATCCTGCGCGGCGGGGAGTGACCGATGCGCTTCCGCCACCCCGACGGCTCCACCGTCCATCTCGCCTACTGCACCAACGTCCACCCCGCCGAGACCCTGGACGGAGTCCTCGCCCAGCTCCGCGACCACTGCGAACCGGTCCGCCGCCGCCTCGGCCGCGACCGTCTCGGCATCGGCCTGTGGCTCGCCAAGGACGCCGCCCACGCCTTGGTCTCCGACCCGTCGGCGCTGCGCGGTCTGCGCACCGAACTCGACACGCGCGGTCTGGAGGTCGTCACCCTCAACGGCTTCCCCTACGAGGGCTTCGGCGCCGAGGAGGTGAAGTACCGCGTCTACAGGCCGGACTGGGACGACCCCGAGCGCCTCGACCACACCACGGCACTCGCCCGGCTGCTGGCCGGCCTCCTCCCCGACGACGTGACCGAGGGCAGCATCTCCACCCTCCCCCTCGCCTGGCGCACCCGCGGCGCCGAATCGGCGCACACCGCGCTGCGCACCCTCGGCCAGCGCCTGGACGCGCTGCGGGACCTCACCGGCCGGTCCATCCGCGTCGGCCTGGAACCGGAACCCGGCTGCCTCGTGGAGACCACCGGTGACGCCATCGCCCCGCTGACCGCGATCGGTCACGACCGGATCGGCATCTGTGTCGACACCTGCCATCTCGCCACCTCCTTCGAGGATCCGCACACCGCTCTGGACGCCCTCACCCGGGCGGGCGTCCCCGTAGTCAAGAGCCAGCTCTCGGCCGCCCTGCACGCCGAACACCCCCATCTGCCCGAGGTCCGCGAGGCCCTCGCCGCCTTCGACGAACCCCGCTTCCTGCACCAGACCCGCACCGCCACCGCCGCCGGACTGCGCGGCACCGACGACCTGGGCGAGGCACTCCGGGGCGAGGCGCTTCCCGACGCCTCGCCCTGGCGCGCCCACTTCCACGTCCCCCTGCACGCGGCCCCCGCCGCGCCCCTCACCTCCACTCTCGCCGTACTGAAGGCCGCCCTGACCCGGATGGTCGGCGGTCCCCGGCCGCTCACCCACCACCTGGAGGTGGAGACGTACACCTGGCAGGCGCTCCCGCCGGAGCTGCGGCCCCGTGCCAGGGCCCAGCTCGTCGACGGCATCGCCGCCGAACTCACCCTCGCCCGGGACCTGCTGACCGACCTCGGACTGAAGGAGCTGCCATGAGCGCCGGCACCGCGCGGACCACCCCCGGCACCGGTCCGACGCCGCTGCTCGTCCTCGACGTCGTCGGACTCACCCCCCGGCTCCTCGACCACATGCCGCACCTCAAGGCCCTGAGCCGGTCCGGCTCGCACGCTCCGCTCGGCACCGTCCTGCCGGCCGTCACCTGCGCCGCCCAGTCCACGTTCCTGACCGGCACGACCCCGGCGGAGCACGGCATCGTCGGCAACGGCTGGTACTTCCGCGAACTCGGCGACGTCCTGCTGTGGCGCCAGCACAACGGCCTCGTCGCGGGCGACAAGCTCTGGGACGCCGCCCGCCGCGCGCACCCCGGCTACACCGTCGCCAACATCTGCTGGTGGTACGCCATGGGCGCGGACACCGACTACACCGTCACCCCCCGTCCGGTCTACTACGCCGACGGCCGCAAGGAACCCGACTGCTACACCAGGCCGCCGGCCCTCCACGACGAACTCACCGAGAAACTCGGCACGTTCCCGCTGTTCCACTTCTGGGGGCCGGGCGCCGATCTCGTCTCCAGCCGCTGGATCATCGACGCGACCCGCCACATCCTGCACACCCGGCAGCCCGACCTGACGCTCTGCTACCTCCCCCACCTCGACTACGACCTGCAGCGCTTCGGCCCCGACGACCCGCGCTCCCGGAAGGCCGCCGCCGACCTGGACACGGCCGTCGCACCGCTCCTGGACGACGCGCGGGCACTGGGCCGCACCGTGGTCGTGCTCTCCGAGTACGGCATCACCCCGGTGAGCCGGCCGGTCGACATCAACCGCGCGCTGCGCCGGGCGGGCCTGCTGGAGGTGCACACCCAGGACGGCATGGAGTACCTGGACCCGATGGCCTCCCGTGCCTTCGCGGTCGCCGACCACCAGATCGCGCACGTCTATGTGCGCCGCCCCGAGGACATGGACGCGACCCGGGCCGCGCTGGACGGGCTGCCCGGCATCGAGCAACTCCTGGACGACGAGGGCAAGAAGGCCCACGGCCTGGACCACCCGCGCTCGGGCGAACTCGTCGCCGTGGCCGAGCCGGACGCCTGGTTCACGTACTACTACTGGCTCGACGACGCCCGCGCGCCCGACTTCGCGCAACTCGTCGAGATCCACCGCAAACCCGGCTACGACCCGGTCGAACTCTTCATGGACCCCCTCGACCCCTACGTCAAGGTCAAGGCCGCGACCGCTCTGGCCCGCAAGAAACTCGGTATGCGGTACCGCATGGCGGTCGTCCCTCTGGATCCCTCACCTGTTCGCGGCAGCCACGGCCGCCTTCCCACGAGCGACGACGACGGTCCGCTCCTCATCTGCTCCACCCCCCGCGCCGTCGGCGACCGCGTGGCGGCCACCGATGTGAAACAACTCCTGCTCCAGCTCGCCGGACTCGGCTGACGCACCACTTGCGAGATCCGACCACTGAGAGTGAAACACACGGCACTGACAACGGCCGGTCCCGGTGGCGCCGGAACCGACCACGACCGAGAAGGCAGGCCATTCGTGACCCTGTATCCGGAGCATTCCGCCCCTTCCCGCACCGATGCCGCCACCACCGACACCCCCGACGAGGGACTGCGCCGCACCCTCGGTGTGGGCCGGCGCAGCTTCCTCAGCACCTGCACCGCCGTGGCGGCCGGAGCCGTCGCGGCCCCGGTCTTCGGCGCCGCCCCCGCCCTGGCGCAGGACCGCGGCAGAGGCCACGACCACGATCACGACCACGGCCACGGCGGGCAGGTGCTCGTCCCGCCGCACAAGCGCGGCATCATCCTCTACACCGTCCGTGACGCCACCGCCCGCGACCCGCTCTCCACCGACCTGCCCTCCGGCTTCCGCGAGGTGTTCAAGCAACTGGCCCGCCACGGTTACCGGCAGGTGGAGTTCGCGGGTTACCGCCAGCACGCGAACGCGCCCGGCGGCGCCGACCTGGAATCCGTGCAGGGCGCCAAGCTGCTGCGCGCCTGGCTCGACGACTACGGTCTGCGCGCCCAGGGCAACCACGGCTTCATACCGTCGTCCTGGCCGCTGTCGACGGCGGACCTGGACACCTTCAAGAAGCACCTGGAGATCGCCAACATCATCGGCATGGACCACATGGGCACCGGCGGCGACCCCACCGGCAGTTCCTACCGTGCCGACTGGGACGTGGCCGCCGACAAGTGGAACGCCCTCGGGGAGATCGCCCGTCGCGAGGGCATCAAGCTCTACACCCACAACCACGACGGCGCCTACGGCTTCCTGCTCGACGGAGGCCCGCTGGACTCCCAGGGCCGGCCGACCCGCAGCTCGGGCATCCGGAAGCTGGAGTACTTCCTCAAGGTCACCGACCCGAGGGTCGTCTGGCTGGAGATGGACATCTTCTGGGCGCACGTCGCTCAGTACAAGTTCCACACCTACACCGCCCACGACGGCTCCACCCGCGAGAACGTCTTCGACCCGGCCCGCCTGGTCGCCCGCAACAACAAGCGCTACCCGCTGTTCCACGCGAAGGACGGCGTCGTCAGCACGACCAACGGCATGGGCTACGAGATGGTGCCCTTCGGAACCGGGGTCATCGACTACACGACGTTCTTCTCACGGATCGGGGAGCGGAACTACCACAACCCGATGGTCGAGGACGACAACTCCCCGAGCGCCACCGACCCCGGGCAGTCGCTGCGGGAGGCCAAGATCAGCTACGACAACATGGCCGCGCTGCGCAAGCGGCGGCACTGATCCACCACGCGAATCGGGCGGTCCTTCCCCTGGTGGGGGAAGGACCGCCCGGTCCGTTCGTGGCGTTTCGTGCGGCCTCGCGGGCCACGTGTCATGTCAGGCCGTCTCCTCGCCCAGGGGTTGCGGGTTGGGGGTGATGCGCTTGTCCTTGGGCCGTCCGGGCGGGCTGAGGAACAGCGCCACGAAGCCGGCGAAGAACGAGATGCAGCCGGCCAGTATGAAGGCGCCGTTGAGGCCCCAGGCCGTCACGACGACGATTCCCATGCCGGAGCCGAGGCCGGAGACCAGCTTGGAGCTGTACACCATGCCGTAGTTGGTCGCGTTGTTGTTCTCCCCGAAGTAGTCCGCGGTCATCGCCGCGAACATCGGGAAGATGGCGCCGCCACCGAAGCCGGAGACCGCGGAGAAGATCAGGAACAGCGGCAGGTTCTTGATCTCGGCCGACCAGATGATGCCGAACTGGGCGAGGCCGAGGATGACGCAGACGTACAGCAGGCACTGCTTGCGGCCGTACAGGTCGGAGAGCCAGCCGATGACGCCGCGTCCCGTGCCGTTGACGATCGCCTTGAGCGACATGGCGGTGGCCACGATTCCGGCGGCGAATCCCGCGTGCTCGCCGATCTCGACCTGGAAGGCGATACCGAAGATGTTCACGCCCGAGGTGCAGGCGAGACAGAACCACATGAGCGCCACCCGGCCGGTCCTCCAGGCCTCCACGGGGCTGTACTGGTGGACGGCCGGCGGGTTCCTCTCCAGGGAACGGCGTGCGCGAGGGTCGTCCGGCGGGTTGAGCGGGTCGATGTCGGCGGGCCACCAGTTCTTCGGCGGGTCCTGGAAGAAGAAGCCGGCGACGGCAACCGTCAGCGCGAGGAAGCAGCCGACCGTGACCAGGATGACCTTGAAGTTGGAGATGTCCATCATGGTCGAGAAGACGAAGACGAAGGGCACCGAGCCGTAGGCGAAACCGCCGTTGACGAAGCCGGTCTTGCCGCCCTTCCGCTCCGGATACCACTTGCCGACCATGTTGACGCAGGTGGCGTACACCATGCCCGCGCCCATGCCGCTGAACATACCGAAGCCGATGAAGGCGAGTATGACGTGCGGTGCGTAGGCCAGTGACAGATAGCCCATCAGCGTGCCGAGCGCGCCCAGCATCATCGCCCAGCGCGCGGGCAGCTTGCCGGTCTCACGCAGCCGTCCCGCCGGGAAGGCCACCGCGGCCTGGAAGAACACCCAGACGGACAGCATCCAGAAGATGCTGCTCTCGGACCAGTGATGGGCCTGGTGGATCGTCTCTTCGGCGGACGCGAACGCATACTCCGCGGAGGAGATGCCCATCATGCCCACCCA
The DNA here is from genome assembly GCF_003261055.1 of Streptomyces cadmiisoli. Lineage (NCBI taxonomy): Bacteria > Bacillati > Actinomycetota > Actinomycetes > Kitasatosporales > Streptomycetaceae > Streptomyces > Streptomyces cadmiisoli. The sequence goes on along the minus strand of NZ_CP030073.1, from coordinate 2,207,685 downwards.
GGGCAGGATCACCATCCACTTGCGCTTGCGCCCCATGATGTCGATGTCGGACTCGCCGACCCGGTAGACGCGTCCGTTCTTGTCGGTCACCTCTCGATAGGCAACCGATGTTGGCAGATCGGTCGTTGTCATGTCGTTTTGCACCCCTTGCGTCGAAAGTTCTGGCCAGCGCCCCCTGTCCAATGCCTTTCGTGCGCGCACGGGTCCCGGAGCCGGCCGACGCGCACCGTCGGCCGACTCCTCCCTCGCTCACCTCATGAGCCGCCCCCCAACAGCCCTGCCGCCCGCGCCCACCGGTACTTCGCACCGAGCACGGCCACCGGCTGCTCCGTCGTGTAGGGGTAGGCCACGACCCCCCGCTCGTAGAGGTACTGGCAGGCCTCCTCGACCTCGACGTCGCCCGCGAGCGACGCCACCACCGGCTTCTCGATCCCGCGCTCCCGGAACTCCGCCACCACGCGCGCGGTCAGCTCGGCGAAGACCATGGGAGGGGTGACGATGGTGTGCCAGTAGCCGAGGACGAGCGCGTGGATGCGCGGGTCCTCCAGACCGAGCCGGATGGTCGCCTCGTACGTCGACGGCGGCTCCCCTCCGGTGATGTCCACCGGGTTGCCGGCGGCCCCGAACGGCGGGATGAACTTCCGGAACGACTCGTCCAGGTCCGGCGGTATCTCCATCAGCCGCAGGCCGTTGTCGGTCACCGCGTCGGACAGCAGGACACCGCTGCCGCCGGCCCCGGTGATGATCACGACGTTGTCACCCCCGGGTGCGGGAAGTACCGGCAACGCGCGCGCGTACTCCAGCATGTCGTTCAGCCCGGGTGCCCTGATGACCCCGGCCTGCCGCAGGATGTCGTCGTACACGGCGTCGTCGCCCGCGAGGGCCCCGGTGTGCGAGCCCGCGGCCTTCGCGCCGGCCGCCGTACGCCCCGCCTTCAGGACGACGACGGGCTTCTTGGGCACCGTCTCGCGCGCCGCCTCCACGAAGGCGCGCCCGTCCTTGAGGTCCTCCAGGTGCATGGCGATGCACTCGGTGTGCGGATCCTCGCCGAACCAGGTCAGCAGGTCGTCCTCGTCCAGGTCGGACTTGTTGCCGAGGCCGACGATCGCCGACACGCCCGTCTTCGTGGTCCGGGCGAAGCCCAGGATGGCCATCCCGATGCCGCCGGACTGCGAGGTCAGCGCGACCCCGCCCTTGACGTCGTACGGCGTGCAGAACGTGGCGCACAGGTCCTGCCAGGTGGAGTAGTAGCCGTAGATGTTCGGCCCGAGCAGCCGCACGCCGTGCCGTTCGGCTATCTCCACGATCTCGTCCTGGAGCGCGTGCTCACCGGTCTCCGCGAACCCGGACGGGATCAGCACGGCGTTGGGGATCTTCTTGCGTCCGACCTCCTCCAGCGCCGCCGCCACGAACTTGGCGGGGATGGCGAACACGGCCACATCCACCTCACCGGGAACGTCCGTGACACTCTTGTACGCCTTGCGGCCCAGAATGTCATCGGCCTTGGGGTTCACCGGGTGGATCTCCCCGGAGAAGCCGCCGTCGACGAGGTTGCGCATCACCGAGTTGCCGATCTTGCCCTGCTCGTTGGAGGCGCCGATCACCGCGACGGAGCTCGGCTGCATCAGCCGCCGCATCGAGGTGAGGATCTCGTCGCGCCCGTAGCGGCGGCGTTGTTTCACCGGCGCGTCGGACAGGATCACGCGGATGTCCGCGGCGACCGCCCCCTCCGGAGTGGCGATCACCGGGTTGAGGTCCACCTCGGCGATCTCGGGGAAGTCCGTGACGAGCTGGGACACCCGGCGGATCTGCTCGGCGACGGCCCAGCGGTCCACGGCCGGCGCGCCGCGCACCCCGTGCAGGATCTCCGCCGAGCGGATCGAGTCCAGCATCGACAGCGCCTCGTCCGCGTCGACCGGCGCGAGCCGGAACGTGACGTCCTTGAGGACCTCGACGAGCACTCCGCCGAGCCCGAAGGCCACCACCTTCCCGAACGTCGGGTCGGTCACCGCGCCGACGATGACCTCCTGCCCCTCGGGGAGGAGTTCCTGCACCTGGACGCCCTCGATCCGGGCGTCGGCGTTGTACGCTCGCGCGTTGTCGATGATCCGGTGGAACGCGGCCCGTACGTCGCCGGCGCCCTCGACGCCGACGACGACACCGCCGGCGTCGGTCTTGTGCAGGATGTCCGGCGAGACGATCTTCATCACGACGGGCCCGCCGAAGCGCGCCGCGTACGCCACCGCCTCGTCGACGTCCCGCGCCAGTTCCTCACCCGGTACGGCGATCCCGTACGCGTCGGCGATCACCTTGCCCTCGGGCGCGGTCAGCGCCGTCCGGCCCTCGGCCCGGACCGCGTCGAGGAGCGTGCGCACCCTCAGCGTCCGGTCTTCGGCCATCACGTCAGATCACTCCGTTCGACTTGAGCAGGCGCAGTTCCTCGTCACCGAGACCGAGCTCACCGACGTAGACCTCTGCGTTGTGCTCGCCCAGCAGCGGTGAACTCTGCACGTCCACCGGCGAGTCGGACAGCTTCAGCGGGCTGCCGACGGTCACGAACTCGCCGCGCTGCGGATGCGGCACCCGGACGACCATCTCGTTGTCCGCCAGCGAGGCGTCCTCGATGATCTCCTTGGTGGACAGGATCGGCCCGCACGGGATGTTGTGGGCGTTGAGCTGCTCCAGCACCTCCCACTTGGGCAGGGTCGAGGACCACTCCTCGATGAGCTGGAACATCTTGTTCAGCTTCGGCAGCCGGGCCTCCGGCGTCGCCCACTCGGGGTCGTCGGCCAGTTCGGGCCGGCCGATCAGCTCGCTGATGGGCTGCCAGCCGACGGGCTGCACGATGACGTACACGTAGTCGTTGGGGCCGCCCGGGGCGCACTTGACCGCCCAGCCGGGCTGGCCGCCGCCGGAGGCGTTGCCGGACCGGGGAACCTCGTCGCCGAAGTCCTCGTTGGGATATTCGGCGAGGGGACCGTGCGTCAGGCGCTGCTGGTCGCGCAGCTTCACCCGGCACAGGTTGAGCACGGCGTGCTGCATGGCCACGTTCACCCGCTGCCCGCGCCCGGTGTGCTCCCGCTGGAACAGCGCCGCGAGGATGCCCGCCACGGCGTGCACACCGGTGCCCGAGTCCCCGATCTGGGCGCCCGTCGCCAGCGGCGGCCCGTCCTCGAAGCCGGTGGTGGACATCGACCCGCCCATCGCCTGCGCGACGACCTCGTACGCCTTGAACTTGGTGTACGGGCCGTCGCCGAACCCCTTGATGGAGGCGTAGACGACGCGCGGGTTGATCTCCTGGATGCGGTCCCAGGTGAAGCCCATGCGGTCGATCGCGCCCGGTCCGAAGTTCTCGACCATCACGTCGGAACGCCGGATCAGCTCGGTCAGCAGTTCCTTGCCGCGCTCGGTCTTGGTGTTGAGGGTGATGCTCCGCTTGTTGCAGTTGAGCATCGTGAAGTAGAGGGAGTCGACGTCCGGGAGGTCGCGCAGTTGCTTGCGCGTGATGTCCCCGGTCGGCGCCTCCAGTTTGACGACGTCCGCGCCGAGCCAGGCGAGCAGCTGGGTCGCGGAGGGCCCGGACTGGACGTGGGTCATGTCGAGGACACGGATGCCTTCGAGAGCCTTTGCGGTCACCGGATCACCTCACTTGTACATGGTCTGGTTCATGGTTCCGGGGGCGTACGCGTCCGGGTCGACCCAGACGTTGATCAGCGACGGCTTCCCGGACTCCCGGGCGCGCCGCAGCGCGGGGCCGATGTCGGCGGGGTCGCGGACCTCCTCGCCGTAACCGCCCAGCATCTGCGCGAACTTGTCGTAGTGGACGTCGCCGAGGGTGTTGCCGATGCGCTCGCGCTCCTTGCCGTACTTGGCGGCCTGGCCGTAGCGGATCTGGTTCATCGAGGAGTTGTTGCCGACGATGCCGACGAAGGGCAGGTCGTAGCGCACCAGGGTCTCGAAGTCCCAGCCGGTCAGGGAGAAGGCGCCGTCGCCGAACAGGGCGACGACCTCCTTGTCGGGCCGCGCCTGCTTGGCGGCGAGCACGAACGGGACCCCGACGCCGAGGGTGCCCAGCGGGCCCGGGTCCATCCAGTGCCCGGGCGACTTGGGCTGTACGACCTGACCGGAGAAGGTGACGATGTCGCCGCCGTCGCCGATGTAGATCGAGTCCTCGGTGAGGAAGTCGTTGATCTCGCTGACCAGCCGGTAGGGGTGGATCGGCGAGGCGTCCGAGCGCAGCTGGGGCAGCCGCTTGTCCAGCGCGGTCTGCTCAGCGGCGCGCAGTTCGTCGAGCCACTCCTTGCGCCGGGACGCACCGCCGTTGACCCGGCCGGAGGCCGCCTCGGTCACCGACTTGAGCACCAGCCCGGCGTCGCCGACGATCCCCAGGTCGATGTCGCGGTTCTTGCCGACGGTCCGGTAGTCGAGGTCGATCTGGACGACGGTCGCGGCCGGCGACAGCCGCTTGCCGTAGCCCATCCGGAAGTCGAAGGGCGTGCCGACGATGACGATGACGTCGGCGTTGGAGAAGGCGTACCGGCGCGACAGCTGGAAGTGGTGCGGGTCGCCCGGCGGGAGGGTGCCGCGGCCGGCCCCGTTCATGTACGCGGGGATGTTGAGGCCGCGCACCAGCTCGATGGCCGCCTCGGTGCCGCGGGTCGTCCACACCTGGCTGCCCAGCAGGATCGCGGGCTTCTCGGCGTGCACGAGGAGGTCGGCGAGCTTCTCGATCGCCTCGGGGTCGCCGGCCGAGCGGGTCGAGGCCCGGTAGGCGCCGGCCCTCGGCACCCGCGCCTTGTCCACCGGCACCTTGGCGTCGAGGACGTCGCGCGGGATCTCCAGGAAGGAGGGTCCGGGCGCGCCGTGGTAGCACTCGCGGAACGCCATCGACACCATGTCCGCGGCGCGGGCCGTGTCCGGCACCGCCGCCGCGAACTTGGTGATCGGCGTCATCATGTCGACGTGCGGCAGGTCCTGGAGGGACCCCATCTTGTGCTGGGTGAGGGCGCCCTGGCCGCCGATCAGAAGCATCGGCGATTCGGCGCGGAAGGCGTTGGCGACTCCGGTGACGGCGTCGGTCGTCCCCGGGCCGGCGGTGACGACCGCGCATCCGGGCTTGCCGGTGATGCGGGCGTAACCGTCGGCGGCGTGGGCGGCGACCTGCTCGTGACGGACGTCGACGACTTCGATGCCCTCGTCGACGCAGCCGTCGTAGATGTCGATGATGTGGCCGCCGCACAAGGTGTAGATGCGTTCCACCCCCTCGGCCTTGAGGGCCTTGGCGACCAGGTGACCGCCGGAGATCACGTCCTGGGTGTCGTCGGGCATGGCGAAGTCCTGTCCCTTCATCGGGGGTTGGCACGCTCTCGCAGTACATTGCATACAGTCGACGAATACTGTATGAAGCTTGTTATCCCGCATCCGGTGGGTGGTGTCCAGGGGGCGTGCGGCACTTTCCAGACAGGAGCCGAGATGGACCTGTACGAGCACCAGGCAAGGGAACTCTTCGACGACCACGGCATCCCGGTGCCGCGGGCGGAGGTCACCGACTCGCCCAAGGAGGCGCGCGAGATCTCCCGCCGCCTCGGCGGCCGGGTGGTGGTCAAGGCACAGGTCAAGACCGGCGGCCGGGGCAAGGCCGGCGGCGTGAAGCTCGCCGCCGACCCGGCCGCCGCCGAACTGACAGCGCGACAGATCCTCGGTATGGACATCAAGGGCCACCGGGTCGGCAGGGTGATGCTCGCCGAACCGGTGGAGATCGACAGCGAGTTCTACGTCTCGTACGTCCTGGACCGCGCGGCCGGCCGCTTCCTCGCGATCGCCTCGGCCGAGGGCGGCATGGACATCGAGGAGGTCGCCGCCACCCGGCCCGAGGCCGTGGCGCGCGTGCACATCGACCCGGCCGTCGGGGTCACCTCGGCGAAGGCCGGTGAGATCGCCGAGGCGGCCGGACTGCCGCAGCAGACCGTCGACGTACTGGTCCGCCTGTGGGAGGTGCTGGTCCGCGAGGACGCCCTCCTCGTCGAGGTCAATCCGCTCGTGCGGACGGAACAGGGCCGGATCCTGGCCCTGGACGGCAAGGTCACCCTGGACGACAACGCGAGCTTCCGGCAGGCGAGGTGGGGCGCCGGGGGCGCCGAGCACGACGACCCCCTGGAGGCCCGGGCCGCAGAGAAGGGTCTCAACTACGTCAAGCTGGACGGCGAGGTCGGCATCATCGGCAACGGCGCCGGACTCGTCATGTCGACGCTCGACGTGGTCGCCGGCAGCGGCGCCCGCCCCGCCAACTTCCTCGACATCGGCGGCGGGGCCTCCGCCCAGATCATGGCCGACGGCCTGTCCGTCATCCTCTCCGACCCGGCCGTGAAGTCGGTGTTCGTCAACGTCTTCGGCGGCATCACCGCCTGCGACGCGGTCGCCGACGGCATCGTGCAGGCGCTGGACACCGTCCGGTTGACCAAACCGCTGGTCGTCCGCCTCGACGGCAACAACGCCGTACGCGGCCGCGCGATCCTCGACGAGCTCGCGCACCCGCTGGTCCAGCAGGCCACCACCATGGACGGCGCCGCACGCAAGGCCGCCCAGCTCGCCAACGCAGGCTAAGGAGACCGGACATGGCGATCCACCTCACCAAGGAGAGCAAGGTCCTCGTCCAGGGCATGACGGGCGGCGAGGGCATGAAGCACACCCGGCGCATGCTGGCGTCCGGCACGAACGTCGTCGGCGGCGTCAACCCGCGCAAGGCCGGCCGCACCGTCGACTTCGACGACCGCGCCGTGCCGGTCTTCGGCACCGTCCACGAGGGAATGGAGGCGACCGGGGCGGACGTCACGGTCGTCTTCGTACCGCCCGCCTTCGCCAGGGCGGCGGTGGTCGAGGCCGCCGACGCCGGCATCGGCCTCGCGGTCGTCATCACCGAGGGCATCCCGGTGCACGACTCCGTGGCCTTCACGGCGTACGCCCGGGCCCGGGGCACCCGTGTCATCGGCCCCAACTGCCCCGGCCTGATCACCCCCGGCCAGTCCAACGCCGGCATCATCCCGGCCGACATCACCAAGCCCGGCCCCATCGGCCTGGTGTCCAAGTCCGGCACGCTCACCTACCAGCTGATGTACGAACTGCGGGACATCGGCTTCTCGACCTGTGTCGGCATCGGCGGCGACCCCGTCGTGGGCACGACGCACATCGACTGCCTGACCGCGTTCGAGGCCGACCCGGACACCGAGCTGATCGTGCTGATCGGCGAGATCGGCGGCGACGCGGAGGAACGCGCCGCCGCGTACGTCCGCGACCACGTCACCAAGCCGGTCGTCGGCTACATCGCCGGCTTCACCGCGCCCGAGGGCAAGACCATGGGGCACGCGGGCGCCATCGTCTCCGGTTCGTCCGGGACGGCACAGGCGAAGAAGGAGGCACTGGAGGCCGTCGGGGTCCGGGTGGGCAGCACGCCCACCGAGACGGCCCGGCTCGTGATGGAGGCGCTGCGCCGAGCCGGATGACCCCGGTCGCGGCCCCCCACCCGGTGACCACCGCGCGTCACCGGCACCGCTCCTCCCCATCCCAATCTGCCCTGTTATGACCCCTACTGTCCTCCTTCGTACGACGTTCCGCGCACGGCGGTGCGAGCCGTGCCCGGGACCAGCCATGCACCTCCCGCCCCGACCGTGCACCGAGAGCGGAGCCCGACGATGGCACCCACCCTCACCTCGAACACCCAGACCCTCACCCTGAAAACGGGCACCTCGTGGGCCGACGCCTGGCAGCGCTGCCTCGCCGTCGCCCCCGAGGCCTTCCGGGACGACCGCGTCCTCAACCTCTGGAACGGCGCCTGGCAGGCCGACGGCCGGGCCCTGCCCGCCACCTCACCCGTCGACGGCGCCCCCATCGCGGGCCCGCCACGACTCGACGCCGCCGCCGCCCAGCGGGCGGTACGCGCCTCGCTCGACCAGCACCGCGCCTGGCGGCACATTCCGCTCGACGAGCGCCGCGCCCGTGTCGCCGCCGCCCTCGACGCCCTCACCGAGCACCGTGAACTCCTCGCGCTGCTGCTCGTCTGGGAGATCGGCAAGCCCTGGCGCCTCGCCCAGGCGGACGTCGACCGGGCCATCGACGGGGTGCGCTGGTACGTCGACGGCATCGAGCCGATGATCGCCGGCCGCGCCCCGCTGGACGGCCCGGTCTCCAACGTCGCCAGCTGGAACTACCCGATGAGCGTGCTCGTCCACGCCATGCTGGTGCAGGCCCTGGCCGGCAACGCGGTCATCGCCAAGACCCCGACCGACGGCGGTGTCGCCTGTCTGACCCTGGCCGCGGCGCTCGCCGCCCGCGAGGGACTCCCCGTCACCCTGCTCAGCGGCAGCGGGGGAGAGCTGTCCCAGGCGCTGGTGCGGGCGCCGGAGATCGGCTGCGTCTCCTTCGTCGGCGGCCGCGACACCGGGGCCGCGGTGGCCACCGCCGTCGCCGACCTCGGCAAGCGGCACATCCTCGAACAGGAGGGACTCAACACCTGGGGCATCTGGAACTTCACGGACTGGGACGCGCTCACCGCGGTCGTGCCCAAACTCTTCGACTACGGCAAGCAGCGCTGCACCGCCTACCCGCGCTTCGTCGTCCAGCGCGAGCTGTTCGACGCGTTCCTGACGGCCTACCTCCCCGCGGTCCGCACACTCAGGGTCGGGCACCCGCTCGCGGTCGCCAAGCGCGACGACCCCTGCCCGGCACTGGACTTCGGACCGTTGATCAACGCCGCCAAGGCCAAGGAACTGCACGACCAGGTGGCCGAGGCGATCGACCGCGGCGCCGTCCCGCTGCACCGCGGCAGGCTGAGCGACGCGCGCTTCCTGCCCGGCCAGGACACCTCCGCGTACGTCCAGCCGGTCACCCTCCTGAACCCGCCGCCGTCGTCCCCGCTGCACCACGCCGAACCGTTCGGCCCGGTCGACACCATCGTCCTGGTCGACACCGAGGCCGAACTGCTGGCCGCCATGAACGCCTCCAACGGTGCCCTCGTCGCCACGCTGTCCACCGACGACCGCGCGACCTTCGACCGGCTCGCCCCGCAGATCCGCGCCTTCAAGGTCGGCCACGGCACACCACGCTCCCGCGGCGATCGCGACGAACTGTTCGGCGGCTTCGGCGAGTCCTGGCGCGGCGCGTTCGTCGGCGGCGAGCTTCTGGTCCGCGCGGTGACGCACGGCCCGACGGGGGAGCGGCTGCCCGGGAACTTCCCGGAGTACCAGCTCATGCCGTGACCGCCGGCGCGGACACGGAAAGTGCCGAAAGATGCGCTCTCCGTATGTGCGCCCGTGGGGGTCGTGAGGCCGCCCCGGAGGGCGGAAAACGCAGGTGAAGGGCGCTCCGAAACCTTGGTATTGTTGTCCTGTCGCCGCGGGGAACACCCCCGCACAAGGCGGCGGACACCTTGTCCGGGTGGCGGAATGGCAGACGCGCTAGCTTGAGGTGCTAGTGCCCTTTATCGGGCGTGGGGGTTCAAGTCCCCCCTCGGACACCACATCACAACGACTCGTGCGGGTCGGGCGAAAAGCCCGGCCCGCACGAGTCGTTTTCATAGGCCACGACAAAGCCCCCGGCCGGGTGCGGCCGGGGGCTTTGTCCGTGTGTGCGTCAGTGGCGCGGGAAGTACGGCTTGGGCAGCCGCATGCCGCGGTCGGCCATGAGGTCCCGGACGCGGTCCGGGTAGTTCGTGATGATGCCGTCGACACCCATGTCCATGAGCGCCGCGACCGTCGCCGGGTCGTCACAGGTCCACGGGACGACCTTCAGGCCCCGGGCGTGCGCGTCGGCGATCATCTTGCGGTCCGGGTAGAAGCGGAAGGCCGGGTCGGCGATCGTGCCGTTCTGCGGGAACCCGTAGTTGGGCGAGAGCGCCTTCACACCGGGGATCGTCGCGGCGGCCTTCACGAAGTCGCCGTCGTAGTCGTCGGCGTCGATGCCGCCGAGCCACGGGGAGGCGCCGGGCTTGCCGACCTGGAGGAAGTCGTAGTTCGTCAGCGCCACGAGCGGCCACTTCGGGGCGAGCCGGTGCATCTCCTTCAGCGCGCCCCAGTCGAAGGACTGGATGCTGACCTGGCGCTCGATGCCCGAGGCGCGGATCTCCTCGAACACCCGGCGGACGAACAGCTCGCGCGGCGCGGTCTGCTCCGGCGCCCCCGCCTCGACCTTCGTCTCGATGTTGAGGGTGACCTGCTTGGCGCGGTAGCTCTTGACGAGGTTCAGGACCTCCTTGAGCTCCACCATCCGGGCGCCCTTGATCTGCTCCTGCTCAGGGTGGCCGGGCAGCTGCTGGTAGCCGCAGTCCATCGTGCGGATCTGCGCCAGCGTCAGGTCCTTGATGTACTTGCCGACGTACGGGTACATCGTGTCGCCCGGGACGACCGGCGCCGTGTCCCGGCACTTCTGGGCGCTGACCTGACGGTCGTGGGTCACGACGACCTTGTGGTCCTTGGTGACCTGCGTGTCCAGCTCCAGGGTGGTGACGCCCAGCCGCAGCGCCTTGCCGAAGCCCTGCAGGGTGCTCTCGGTGGTCATGCCGAGCCCGCCGCGGTGCGCCTGGAGGTCGAAGCGCGTCTTCTGGTGCCGGTCCGCGGGACCGTCGTCGGTCGTCGCGTGGGCTGCGGTCGGGAACGCGAGCACCGGCACCATGGCCAGGCAGGCGAGGATACGTCGTGCGGACATCGAAACCTCTTTTGTTCGGTTGTGACGCATCAGGACGCTAGTTCGATGTCCGGCGCACCTGAAGGCCTGCGTGTGATCCGGTGGTGAACGCTCGACGAACCCACGGGGCACGCCGGTGACGGACGCCACTTCCGCACCGAGGCGCCCCTGGCCCGAAAATGGCAGGCCGGGCGCACGGGACGCACGGCATCATGACGGTCCGCCATCGCTCCTGTCACCGGGGCGCCGCGCCGAACACCGGGGGACCTCCGTGACCGTGACGAACGTTCTGCTGTCCGGCGTCGTCGGCTCCACGGCGTACGGACTGGCCCGGGAGGGCTCGGACGTGGACCGGCTCGGCGTGTTCGCCGCGCCCACCGAGACCCTGCACGGTCTGCGCGGCCCGCAGGAGTCCCACGTCAGCACGGCACCCGACCGCACCCTGCACGAGGCGGCCAAGTGGTGCCGGCTCGCCCTCGGCGGCAACCCGACCGTCACGGAACTCGTCTGGCTGCCCGACGAGCTGTACGAGGTGCGCACACCGCTCGGCGACGAGCTGATCGGCATCCGCTCCACGTTCCTGAGCGCGTCCCGGGTCCGCGCCGCCTACCTCGGCTACGCCGGCCAGCAGTTCAGAAAGCTCCGGTCGCGCAGCGGTGCACCGTCGCCGGAGGGACGCCGCCGCGCGGCCAAGCACGCCCGCCACCTCAAGCGGCTGTGCCACCAGGGCCACGAGCTGTACGCCACCGGCAGCCTGACGATCCGGGTCGACGACCCCGACGAGCACCACCGGTTCGGCGAACGGGTCGCGGTCGACCCCGACGCCGCACTGTCGCTGCTGCGCCGCGTCGAAGCCGCCTTCGACGAGACGCCCAGCGCGCTGCCCGAGCACCCCGACGAGGCGGCGGCCGACGCGTGGCTGCGGCGGGTCCGCGCCCACTTCTACACCCCGTACGCACCCCCGGCCTGACCCGTATGCCCCCGGCACGACCGGGACGGCCGGGCACACCGGAAAATGCCGTGCCCCGCACCGGCCCGGTTCCCTACACTCGCGTCATTCCGATCAGCGAGTCGAGTGAGGGGGGCCGGGCCGTGCGTGACCGCAACGCCGTCGTCGCCTCCCGCTCCCGCTACGAGGTGATCCTCGTGTCCCCGGCCGCCCGGTGCCCGCTGCGCGGCCGGTACCGGAGACCCGTGACGAACGACTGAGCCAGGCGCACCACCGACGCCTCGCGCACGCCCACCCGTTCCGTCCGGGAATCGCGCACGCCCTTTCACCGCAGCACACGAAAGGCCACGCGCCGTGCGAACCGCACTCGTTCACCGACTGACCACCGTCCGCAACCTCGGCATCCTCGCCCACGTCGACGCCGGCAAGACCACCGTGACGGAACGGATCCTCTACGCGACCGGGACCACCCACCGCCGCGGCGAGGTCCACGACGGCACGACCGTCACCGACTTCGACTCCCAGGAACGCGACCGCGGCATCACCATCTTCGCCGCCGCCGTCAGCTGCGACTGGGACGGGCACCGGATCAACCTGATCGACACCCCCGGGCACGTCGACTTCGCCGACGAGGTGGAGCGTTCCCTGCGGGTGCTCGACGGGGCGGTCGCGGTGTTCGACGCCGTCGCCGGGGTCGAGCCGCAGAGCGAGTCCGTGTGGCGGCAGGCGGACCGGCACGGCGTGCCGAGGATCGCCTTCGTCAACAAGCTGGACCGCGCGGGCGCCGACCTCGACACGGCCGTCCGCTCGATCCGGGAGCGGCTGCACCCGGCACCGCTCGTCGTGCAGTTGCCGATCGGCAGCGAGGACGGCTTCACCGGCGTCGTGGACCTGGTGGGCATGCGGGCGCTGGTGTGGGCCGACGGCGCGGAGCGCCCCGCCGTCGAACCGGTGCCGCCGGACCTGCGCGACGAGGCACTCCGGCGTCGCCGCCTCCTGGAGGAAGCGGTCGCCGAGCTCCACCCCGACGCGTTCGAGGAGTTCTGCACCGCCTCGGCCCTGTCCGCCCCGACTCTGACCGTGGCGCTGCGCGACCTGACCCGCAGCGGCGACGGCGTGGTCGTGCTGTGCGGCTCGGCCTACCGCAACCGCGGGATCGAACCGCTGCTCGACGCCGTCGTGTCGTATCTGCCGTCACCGCTGGACGTACCGGCGGTGCGCGGCAGCCACGACGGCCAGGAGCAGGAGCGGGCCGCCGACCCCGAGGCTCCGCTCGCAGCACTGGCGTTCAAGGTGAACGCCACGCCGACGGGCCGGCTGACCTACCTGAGGCTGTACGCGGGGACGATCGAGAAGGGGGACACCGTGTGGGACGCGGGCGCGCGGCGCAGTGAGCGGATCGGCCGCATCCTGCGCGTGCAGGCCGACCGGCACGCCCAGGTGGAGCGGGCCGTCGCCGGTGACATCGTGGCCGTCGTCGGGCTGAAGTCGACCCGCGCCGGTTCGACCCTGTGCGCGCCCCGCGCGCCGCTCGTCCTCGAACCGCCGAGCGTGGCCGACCCGGTCGTCACCGTGGCCGTCGAGGCCGCACGGTCCACCGACACGGACCGGCTGGCGACGGCGCTCGCGCGGCTGGTGGAGGAGGACCCGTCGCTGGTCGTGCGGACCGATCCCGAGACCGCGCAGACGGTCCTGTCCGGCATGGGCGAACTGCACCTGGAGGTGGCGGTGGAGAAGATCCGCCGGGCCCACGGTCTGGACGTGAACGTCGGCCGGCCGACCGTGACGTACCGCGAGACGGTGGTCCGCGGTGTGTCCGGGCACGTCCACCGGCATGTCAAACAGGACGGCGGGGCGGGGCAGTTCGCGCATGTCGTCGTCGATGTGGAACCCCTCGCGGACGAGTCCGGCGCCGGCGGCTTCGCGTTCCGCTCCGTGGTGACCGGCGGGCGCGTGCCGCAGGAGTACGTCCGGGCGGTCGAGGCCGGCTGCCGGGACGCCCTGGCCGAAGGGCCGGCCGGCGGGCACCCGGTGACCGGGCTGCGCGTCACGCTCACCGACGGGTCGACGCATGTGAAGGACTCGTCCGAGATGGCGTTCCGCACGGCCGGCCGGTTCGCGCTGCAAGGCGCCCTGCGCGCCTGCGCGATGGCGGTCCTGGAACCGGTGGTCGAGGTCACGGTCACCGTGCCGGAGGACGCCGTGGGCGGTGTGCTCGGCGATCTCGCGGCGCGGCGCGGCAGGGTCGGCGGCTCCGAGGTGCGGGCGGGGGCGGCGGTCGTCACCGCGACCGTGCCGCTGGCCGAACTGTTCGGCTACGCGACCCGGTTGCGCAGCCGCACCCAGGGCCGGGGCACCTTCACGGCCCGCCCCACCGGCTACGCGCCCGCGCCGGCGGAACGCTAGCGGCCCGACCCCGCCCGGTGCACCGGCACCGGGCGGGGGAGGCCGCCGGCCCGCCCCGCGCGGCCCGCACCCCCGTGTCTCCCCGCGCGGCCCGGCGGGGCGGCGCGGTCGCGGGACTACAGAGGTTGTGTGTCCCGACCAGGGCCCGACTCCCGGCCGATACCCAACCGTTGCACAACGCCGTCGCGGCCCGTCTCGTCCGTGTGAGGACCGTCGCCCCAGGTCATGGCCGGTGCGTCCGGCGACCGCGGTCGTCCGGTCGCCGCGCGAGCCGGCGCACCCGCCAAGAGACTGTGCCGCACATCTTGACGGGTCTTTCTCTTGAGGTTTAACTCACGTCCTAAATTAAGCCATGAGGGCTTTCGGGGTGTGAACGCGAACGGGCGTCGCGCGCCTTCGGACCGTCCTCGGACTTCTCGACTCCCGGAAGGGACACCAGGAGCCATGCGCAGCATCCGAGCCGCGGCCGTAGGCGCCGTCACCCTGTCTCTCGCTCTCACCGCCTCGGCCTGCGGAGGCGGTTCCGCCTCGGGCGGCGGGTCCAACGACTCGCCCAAGACGCTGACCTACTGGGCCTCCAACCAGGGCGCCAGCGTCGAGGTCGACAAGAAGGTCCTCCAGCCCGAGCTCGACAAGTTCGAGAAGGAGACCGGCATCAAGGTGGAGCTGGAGGTCGTGCCCTGGTCCGACCTGCTCAACCGGATCCTCACCGCCACCACCTCCGGCCAGGGGCCGGACGTGCTCAACATCGGCAACACCTGGAGCGCCTCCCTCCAGGCGACCGGCGCCCTGCTGCCCTGGGACGAGAAGAACCTGGGCAAGATCGGCGGCAAGGACCGTTTCGTGGAGTCCGCGCTCGGCTCGACCGGCGTCCAGGGCCAGGACCCGGCCGCCGTGCCGCTGTACTCGATGGCGTACGCGCTCTACTACAACAAGAAGATGTTCGCCGACGCGGGCATCACGGAGCCGCCGGCCACCTGGGACGAGCTGGTCGAGACCGGCCGGAAGATCGCCAAGGACGGCAAGTGGGGCCTCGGCGCCGAGGGTTCGAACCTGTCGAACAACATCCACCAGGTCTTCGTCCTCGGCAAGCAGCACGACGCCGACTTCTTCACCGCCGACGGCAAGCCCGACTTCACGTCCGACGGGGCGGTCGCGGCCGTCAAGCAGTACGTCGACATGATGGCCAAGGACAAGATCATCGCGCCGGGCAACGCCGAGTACGCGCAGAACCAGTCGCTGAGCGACTTCGCCAAGGGCAAGACGGCGATGGTGCTCTGGCAGACCGCCTCGGCCACCTTCGCGTCGATGGGCATGAAGGAGGACGACTGGGGTGTCGCGCCCGCCCCCGTCCAGTCCGGTGCGCCCGGTACCGGGGCCAGCACCAACTCCATGGTCGCCGGCATCAACATGGCGGTCTTCAAGAACAGCGACAACATCGACGGCGCCACCGAGTTCGTGAAGTTCATGACCGGCGACGCCGAGCAGAAGATCCTCAACAAGGCCTACGGCTCCATCCCGCCGGTCAAGGCCGCCCAGTCCGACCCGGCGTTCAACTCCGCGGCCACCGCCGTCCTGCGCGACACCCTCGCCGCCAGCGCCACCGCGCTGCCCCAGGTCCCCGACGAGTCCCAGTTCGAGACGGCCGTCGGCACGGCGGTCAAGGAACTCTTCGCCGACGCCGCGGCAGGCCGGCCGGTGACCACCGAGTCGGTGAAGGCGAAGCTCGAAAAGGCCCAGCAGCAGATGCCGACGAAGTGAGCACGGACACCCCCATGACCACCACGACCGCCTCGGCCGGGCCCGAGGAGCGGACGGTCGGCAAGAGCTCCCCCGGTGCGGCGCGCGGACCCCGCCGCCGCACCGGGCGGATCCGCCGGATCGGCCTGCCCTACCTGCTGCTCCTGCCCGCCCTGGCCCTGGAACTCCTCGTCCATCTCGTGCCGATGGTCATCGGCATCGTGATGAGCTTCAAGGAACTCACCCAGTTCTACATCCGGGACTGGGGCACGGCCCCGTGGACCGGTATCGACAACTACCGCATGTCGGTGGACTTCGACGCCCCCGTCGGACGGGCACTGCTCGACTCGTTCCTGATCACCTGCGGATTCACCGTGCTGTCCGTCGGCCTGTGCTGGTTCGTCGGCACCGCCGCCGCGATCTGCATGCAGGACGCCTTCCGCGGCCGGGGCCTGCTGCGCGCGCTGTTCCTGGTCCCGTACGCGCTGCCGGTCTACGCCGCCGTCATCACCTGGGCGTTCATGTTCCAGCACGACAACGGCCTGGTGAACCACGTCCTGCACGACCAGCTCGGCCTGACCGACAAGCCCTCCTTCTGGCTCATCGGTGACAACAGCTTCGTCGCCCTGCTCGTCGTCTCCGTGTGGAAGGGCTGGCCGTTCGCCTTCCTGATCGTCATGGCCGGCCTCCAGAACATCCCCAAGGACCTGTACGAGGCGGCGGCCCTGGACGGCGCCGGCGTCTGGCAGCAGATCCGCCGGATCACCCTGCCGTCGCTGCGCCCGGTCAACCAGGTGCTGATCCTGGTCCTCTTCCTGTGGACCTTCAACGACTTCAACACGCCGTACGTCCTGTTCGGCAAGGCGGCCCCGGCGGCGGCCGACCTCATCTCCATCCACATCTACCAGTCGTCGTTCGTCACCTGGAACTTCGGCACCGGCTCCGCCATGTCGGTACTGCTGCTGCTGTTCCTGCTCGTGGTGACGGGCGTGTACCTGCTGCTGACGTCGCGCGGCCGGAGGTCCACCCATGCATAGGTCCCCGATGGCGGCCCCCCGCTCCTTCCTGTGGACCCGCCGGATCTTCCTGACCCTGCTCACCGGTTTCGTCCTGCTGCCGGTGTACGTGATGGTCTCCAGCTCCCTGAAGCCGCTCCAGGACGTCACCGGCAAGTTCCGCTGGCTGCCCAGCGAGCTGACGATCCGGCCGTACATCGACATCTGGTCGACGGTCCCGCTCGCGAAGTACTTCGTGAACTCCCTGATCGTGGCCGGCGCGGCCACGGTCTGCTCGGTGGTGATCGCGGTCTTCTCCGCCTACGCGGTCAGCCGCTACGACTTCCCCGGCAAGCGGGTCTTCTCGGTCACCGTGCTGTCGACGCAGATGTTCCCCGGCATCCTCTTCCTGCTGCCCCTGTTCCTCATCTACGTCAACATCGGCAACGCCACCGGAATCGCCCTGTTCGGCTCCCGGGGCGGCCTGATCCTCACCTATCTCACGTTCTCCCTGCCGTTCTCGATCTGGATGCTGATCGGCTACTTCGACTCGGTGCCGCGCGACCTGGACGAGGCGGCGCTGGTGGACGGCTGCGGCCCGCTGCGCGCCCTGTTCCAGGTCGTCGTGCCGGCCGCGATCCCCGGCATCGTCGCGGTCGCCGTCTACGCGTTCATGACCGCCTGGGGCGAGGTGCTGTTCGCGTCGGTGATGACCAACGAGACCACCCGCACCCTGGCGGTCGGCCTCCAGGGCTACTCCACGCTCAACGACGTGTACTGGAACCAGATCATGGCCGCCTCGCTCGTGGTGAGCGTCCCCGTGGTCGCGGGCTTCCTGCTGCTCCAGCGCTACCTCGTCGCCGGTCTGACGGCCGGAGCCGTCAAGTGACCAACGCATCCGTATCCGAAGGGACTTCCGTGACCATCGACCTCGCCGCACTCCCGCACGACTTTCTGTGGGGCACGGCCACCGCGGCCTACCAGATCGAGGGAGCCGTGGCGGAGGACGGCCGCTCGCCGTCGATCTGGGACACCTTCTCGCACACCCCCGGCAGGATCGCGAACGGCGACAACGGCGACATCGCCTGCGACCACTACCACCGCTGGCGTGAGGACGTCTCCCTGATGCGGCGCCTGGGCACCAACGCCTACCGGCTGTCCGTCGCCTGGCCGCGCGTCGTCCCCGGCGGCGACGGCGCGGTCAACGCCAAGGGCCTGGCCTTCTACGACGAACTGGTCGACGCCCTGCTGGAAGCGGACATCACCCCGTCGGTCACGCTCTACCACTGGGACCTGCCGCAGGCGCTCCAGGACCGCGGCGGCTGGCCGGAGCGGGAGACGGCCGAGCACTTCGCGGCGTACGCCGCCGTGGTGGCCGAGCGCCTCGGCGACCGCGTGACGCACTGGACGACGCTCAACGAACCCCTGTGCTCGGCCTGGATCGGCCACCTCGAAGGCACGATGGCCCCCGGCTGGACGGACCTGACGGCGGCGGTCCGGGCCTCCTACCATCTGCTCCTGGCCCACGGCCTGGGGATGCAGGCGATCAAGGCCGCGGCGCCGCACGCCCAGGTCGGCATCGTCAACAACCTCTCCACGATCCACGCCGCGACCGACCGGCCGGAGGACCTGGCCGCGGCCCGCCGCATGGACGGCCACACCAACCGCTGGTGGCTGGACCCCGTGCACGGCCGGGGCTTCCCGCAGGACATGCGCGAGGTGTACCGCGTCGACCTCCCCGAGCAGCCGGGCGACGCCCACGTCATCGGAGCCCGGCTGGACTGGCTGGGCCTGAACTACTACTTCCCGCAGACCGTCGCCGACGATCCCTCCGCCCCGGCCCCGTTCGTCCGCACCGTCCGCCGCGACGGCGTGCCGCGCACCGGCATGGACTGGGAGATCGACGCGAGCGGCATCGAGGAACTGCTGCTGCGCCTGACCTCGGAGTACGGCCCGCGCCGGCTGTACGTCACGGAGAACGGCTCCTCCTTCCCGGACGTGGTCCGCCCCGACGGGACGATCGACGACCCCGAGCGCCGCGCCTACCTGGAGCAGCACCTGGCGGCGTGCGCCTCGGCGGCCCGCAAGGGGGCCCCGCTCGCGGGCTACTTCGCCTGGTCGCTGCTGGACAACTTCGAGTGGGCGTACGGCTACGACAAGCGGTTCGGCCTCGTCCACGTCGACTACGCCACCCAGGTCCGCACCATCAAGGGCTCCGGCCACCGGTACGCGGAGATCGTCCGCGACCACCAGGGCCGGGCGAGCAAGGCCGCGTAGGCGGCTCTCCGGGGGAACCCGTGGTGGGCGCGGACGCGGGAGTCCGCGTCCACCACGGCCGTACGGCTCGGCATGCCGCGATCAGATGAGGCCGGGAGCGGCGCACTCCGCCCAGACGGTCTTGCCCGGTCCGCCTCCTTCCCGGGGCGAGCAGCCCCAGCGGTCGGCCAGCGCCTCGACGAGCAGCAGCCCGCGCCCGCCGTCGCCGTCCCCCTGTGCGGTGACGGGGATGCGGGGGACGTGTTCCCCGCGGGCGTCACCGACTTCGATCCGGACCGTGCATGCGGCCGGGTCGGCGACGAGGAGCAGGTGGAAGTCGCGGCCGGCGACGTGCCCGTGCCGTACGGCGTTGGCGCACAGTTCCGACACGACGAGGGTGATGGCCCCGTGTGTGTCACCGCCGTACGGGACTCCCCAGGCGTCGAGCCGGTGCCCGCACAGCCGTCTGGCGAGGCGGGCGCCGCGCGGGGTGGAGCTGAAGCGCATCGCGAACCTGCGCAGTGTGAGGGGTGATTGTGCTGCGGTCATGCACTCAGGGTGGTGTCCTGTGGCATAGCGTGACCAGTGGTGACGCGCTGACGTCGGCCCCTCGTACGGGGCGGGCGCGGGCACTGTACGCGGTGGTACGCGGGGAGGCGGCGAGGCGGTGACCGTGGTGGGTGACGAGGAGCCGGAGCGGCGGCAGCAGCGGCCGGAGGACGAGCCCGGGACGGGCGTGGTGACCGCGTTCGGGCGGCAGTTGAAGCTGCTGCGGACGCGGGCGGGACTGGAACGGGCCGAGTTCGGCAAGCGGCTCGGCTACTCGGCGGACACGGTGGCGTCCATCGAGCAGGGGAGACGGATCCCCCAGGCCCGGTTCATCGAGAAGGCGGACGAGGTGCTGCGTGCCGGCGGGGTCCTCACGGCGCTCAAGGAGGAGGTGGGGCGGGCTCAGTATCCGGCGTTCTTCCGGGACATGGCTCGCCTGGAGGCGGGAGCCACGGCGCTGAACGTATATGCGGTGTACGCCGTGCCCGGTCTGCTGCAAACAGAGGCCTACGCGCGTGCCGTCTTCCATATGCAGCGGCCGTTGCTGGAGGACGACGTGATCGAGCAGCGGCTCGAGGCCCGCATGGTGCGGCAGGAGATCTTGTGCCGACGGCCTGCTCCCTTGCTGAGCTTCGTGATCGAGGAGGCAGTGCTGCGCAGGCCGATCGGTGGTCCGAAAGTTGTGCGCGAGACGCTGGAACAAATCCTTGTGACCGGCCAGTCTAGGAACGTGGAGGTGCAGGTCATGCCGATCGACCGGGAGGACAACGCCGCATTGGGCGGCCCCTTCTCGTTGATCGACACCAACAAGGGGCAGCGCCTTGCGTACGCGGAAGTACAGAATCACAGCCGCATCTACACCGACGCTGCGTACGTGCGCACGCTTGAAGCGCGCTATGGCATCCTCCGCTCACAGGCGCTGACACCGAGCGAGTCAGTGGCGTTCATCGAGCATCTGATGGGAGACACATGAGCGTGCAGCACAGCAAGGCGGCTGTGCCCGAGGCCGCTTGGATCAAGAGCAGCTACAGCACGGGCAACGGTGGTGAGTGCGTCGAGGTCGCCGCAGCCTCCGATGCCGTCCTCGTCAGGGATTCGAAGCAGCCCGAAGCGGCCACGCTCGCGTTCGGCCCCGAAGCCTGGACCGGCTTCCTGCGGATCGCCGCTCCGCGCTGAACCCGCCGAGGCGCGACGAACGGGGCCCGGTGCGACGCACGCACCGGGCCCCGTTCCGCTTGCGTCAGTTGGCCAGAGCCACGCGTTCGACGTACGCCGTCTTCACCGTCTCGATGTCGGACAGGTCACGGTCGTCCTCGAGGGTGCTGTACTCGTTGAACTCGCCCTTGTCCGAGTCCGTCTTGCCGGGCTCCAGATGGGTCACCCCGATGAAGGTCTGCGCGACGAAGTCGCCGTCCTTGTCGAAGGCGTTGACGACGACCGAGTAGTTGGCGGGGGCGTCCCCCTTGTTCGTGATCTTGTACACGAACTCGAAGGTCTCGTCGGTGTCCGTGTCGCAGTCGTTGTACGTGAAGTCGTCGGTGTCGTCGCAGTACTCGCCGAGCCCGGAGTCGCTGTCGTCCACGACGAGTTTGCCGCCCGAGACGTCGACGTGGTCCATGGCGTTCGCGTCGGCGTCGTCCTTGCCGGCCAGCACCCACCAGGTCGCACCGCCGCCGGCGAGAAGCGCGGCGACGACGGCGGCGGCTATGAGCAGGCCTCTGCCGCGCCGCCGAGGAGGTGCGGGCGGGTACGGCCAGTGAGCAGCAGGAGGCGCGGGAGGGAACGGGGGCGGTGGGGGCGCCGTCTCCGGTCTGTCGGTGCTGTCGGCCATGTCGGGGACTCCTCATCGGGACGTTGCGCGCTGTCGCGGGCACGGGTGAGCCGTGGCCAGAACTTTAGAGGCGGTCAGCTCAGGCCTGTTGCGCTCTGTCTGCCCACTTGAGGTCGCGCTCAGACGAAGGCCGTTCAAGCCGTCGGCGTGGCCCCGGCGAGGCCGGGCGTCACCCGGCGACCGGCTCCAGCACGCGCCCCGTCCGCCCGGACTTCTCGGCGCGCACGTCCTCCGCCGCCTCGCGAGCCGTCCCGGAAGCCGCCTTCGGAGCCCTCTCGGGCAATACCGCCGAGGCCCCTTCGGACGTCGCCGCGGCCGTCCGGCCGTCCCGCGACGTCCGCCACAGCCACAGCACATCCCGGCCGAACGACCACACCAGTGTGCCCAGCGCCAGTGCGACCACCGCGGCGTTCGCCCACAGGGGGAGCAGGTCCGCGCCCGCCACCAGCAGGAACACCCCCTGCACCGCGGCCACCGTCTTGCGGGCGGTGCTCGGCGGCAGCGGCGCGTTCAGCCACGGCCGGAACCGCGCGGCGGCGACGAAGACGTACCGCATCCCGCCGATCAGCAGCACCCACGGGCCCAGCGACATCGACACGTACACACTCAGCACCAGGATCAGGAACGCGTCGACCTCCATGTCGAAGCGCGCCCCGAGCGCCGACGACGTGCCGGTGCGCCGGGCCACCTTGCCGTCCACGCCGTCCAGGATGAGCGCCACCGCCGTCAGTCCGACGAACAGGGTGACGGGCGGCGAGCTCTGGAAGGAGTCGGCGACCAGCGCGGTCACTCCGCCGACGAGTATCGCGCGGCCCAGGGTGACCCTGTTCGCCGCGCCGAAGGAGCGCGGCCGGGACCGGTGCAGGGCCCGCGAGAGCACCGCCCAGGTGGCGATCGCGAAGGCCAGGCCGGTGAGCCAGCCCGCCGGTCCCATGCCGATCGCCGTGCCGAGCAGGACCAGCAGCAGGACCTGCACGCCCGCGCCCACCGCGGTCTCCTGCTGGACCAGCCTCGCGTCGTAAGTGTTGTTCAGGGCCACCGAACACCCTCCGGCCGTGTGACAGAGTCGATCATCGCCGCGTACTGTGCGCGGCCTGTGCATCCCTCGGTACGTGAACAACTTCCCGATCGTTCAGGAGGACCTCGCCGATGTCCCGCACCGCACACGCCTTCTGGCTCCGCGCACCCGGCCGCGGCGAGATCCGGGAGGTCCCGATCGCGGACCCCGCCGAGGGCGAAGTGCTGGTCCGCAGCCTGTGGTCCGGGGTCAGCCGCGGCACGGAGACACTGGTCTTCCGCGGCCAGGTGCCCGAGAGCCAGTACACGGCGATGCGGGCGCCGTTCCAGGAGGGCGACTTCCCCGGTCCGGTGAAGTACGGCTACCTCAACGTCGGTCTGGTGGAGCAGGGCCCGGCGGAACTGGTCGGCCGTACCGTGTTCTGCCTCTACCCGCACCAGACGCGCTACGTCGTCCCCGCGGCGGCCGTCACCGTGCTGCCGGAGAACGTGCCGGCCGCGCGCGCCGTGCTCGCCGGCACCGTCGAGACCGCCGTCAACGCGCTCTGGGACGCGGCGCCCCTGATCGGCGACCGGATCGCCGTGGTCGGCGGCGGCATGGTCGGCTGCTCGGTGGCCGCGCTGCTGGCCCGGTTCCCCGGCGTACGGCTCCAGTTGGTGGACGCGGACCCCGGGCGGGCCGGGATCGCCGAGGCGCTCGGCGTCGACTTCGCCCTGCCCGGGGACGCGCTCGGCGATTGCGACCTCGTCGTCCACGCCAGCGCCACCGAGCAGGGCCTCGCCCGCTCCCTGGAACTCCTCACCGCCGAGGGCACCGTCGTCGAGCTGAGCTGGTACGGCGACCGCAGGGTCACCCTGCCGCTCGGGGAGGCCTTCCACTCCCGTCGGCTGGTCGTGCGCAGCAGCCAGGTCGGCACCGTCTCCCCGGCCCGGCGCGCCACCCGCGGCTACGGCGACCGGCTGGCCCTCGCCCTCGACCTGCTCGCCGACCCGGCCCTGGACGCCCTGGTCACCGGTGAGTGCGCGTTCGGTGAGCTGCCCGAGGTGATGCCGGGGCTCGCCTCGGGCGAGATTCCCGCGCTCTGTCACCGGGTCCGGTACGAGGACCTCGCCTGACCTCAGAAAAGACGAACGACCGGCTGAACGAAAGAATGACAGCAGCCGTACTAACCGGCGTCCATGCCCCGCACCTGGAGGGTCGTCCGTTGTTCAGTGTCACCGTCCGCGATCACATCATGATCGCCCACAGCTTCCGCGGTGAGGTCTTCGGGCCCGCGCAGCGTCTGCACGGGGCGACGTTCCTGGTGGACGCCACCTTCCGGCGCGAGCAGCTGGACGACGACAACATCGTCGTCGACATCGGACTGGCCACGCAGGAGCTCGGCTCCGTCGTCAGCGACCTGAACTACCGCAACCTCGACAACGAGCCGGAGTTCGCCGGGATCAACACCTCCACCGAGTTCCTGGCGAAGGTCATCGCCGACCGCCTCGCCGAGCGGGTCCACAAGGGCGCGCTGGGCGAGGGCGCCAAGGGGCTCGCGGGCATCTCGGTCACCCTCCACGAGTCGCATGTCGCCTGGGCCGCCTATGAGCGTGGCCTGTGACCGACACGACCACGGAGACGCTTGCGCCCCTCGCCCTCGTCCCCGCGCAGCCCGCGGGCCGGCAGAACGGCGGAATCATCCCGATGTCCCTGCGAACGGTGTACTTCGTCATGCCGGGCGGTGTGGACGACCCGGCCGTTCCCAGCGGCGGCAACGCCTATGACCGCCGGGTCTGCCTGGACCTGCCCGGATTCGGCTGGCAGGTCCGCAAGGAGATCGTCGACGGGGCCTGGCCGCGACCGGCGGCGGACGCCCGCGCCGACCTCGCCCGCCGGCTGCGGGCGATGCCCGACGGCGCGGTCGTCCTGCTCGACGGGCTGGTCGCCTGCGGTGTGCCCGAGATCGTCGTGCCCGAGGCCGAGCGGCTGCGGCTCGCCGTTCTGGTGCACCTCCCGCTCGGCGACGAGACGGGCCTCGCGCCGACCGTGGCCGCGGAGCTGGACACCCGCGAACGCACCGTGCTGCGCGCGGTCGACGCGGTGATCGCCACCAGCGACTGGGCGGTCCGCCGGCTCGTCTCCCACCACGGACTGCCACCCGAACGGGTGCACGCCGCCGCACCGGGTGCCGACATCGCGCCCCTGGCCTCCGGCACCGACGGCGTCTCGCGGCTGCTGTGCGTCGCCGCGGTCACCCCGCGCAAGGGGCAGCACCGGCTGGTCGAGGCGCTCGCCGAGGTGACCGACCTGCCGTGGAGCTGCGTGTGCGTGGGCGGGCTCGGCCAGGACCCGGAGTACGTCGCCCGGCTGCGGGCCCTGATCGAGAAGCACGGTCTGGAGGACCGCGTCCACCTCGTCGGCCCCCGGGCCGGCGCCGAACTCGACGCCACCTACGCCACCGCCGACCTCATGGTCCTCGCCTCGTACGCTGAGACGTACGGCATGGCCGTCACGGAGGCGCTGGCCCGCGGAATTCCGGTGCTGGCCACGGACGTCGGCGGCGTTCCCGAGGCGGTGGGCCGCGCACCCGACGGCGGCGTCCCCGGCATCCTCGTCCCGCCGGAGGACCCCGCCGCCCTCGCCGCCGAACTGCGTGGCTGGTTCGGTGAGGCCGACGTGCGGCGCCGTCTGAAGTCGGCGGCCCGCAGCCGCCGGGCCGCGCTCGACGGCTGGGCGACGACGGCGAAAAGCCTGGCCGGCGTCCTGAGCCGGCTTCCGAACGAACCCCGGAGGGCGGCATGAGGAGGACGACGACGGCCGCGCAGGTCCCGGCCGGACCGGGACCGCGGGGTGAGGAGCACGGGGTGGGCGAACAGCCGGCCGACGGCCGCACACCGCCGACGGACGAGGGGACGACCGCCGGGACCGCCCCGCCGGCCGCCCCCGCGGGCGGAGCGGGCGCCGGTTCCGGACCCGTCGTCGCGGCCGGGGAACGGCCCACGGTCCGGCTGCGTGACGCCGATCCCGAGGAGCCCGCCCGGTACGCGCCGGAATGGCTGGAGCTGCGCGAGGGCGCCGACGCGGTCGCGCGGGCGCCGGAGCTGCTCGACACCTTGCGCGCCCGGCTCGCGGGACGGCCGAGCGGGATCGTCGTGCACGACCTGGGCTGCGGCACCGGATCGATGGGCCGTTGGCTCGCCCCGCGGCTGGACGGCGCCCAGCACTGGATCCTGCACGACCGCGACCCCTACCTCCTGCACTTCGCGGCCGCCGGCTCCCCGCGGGCCGCCGGCGACGGCGGCCATGTCACGGTGGAGACCCGCCGCGGCGACGTCGCCCGGCTGACCCCCGACGCGCTGCGCGGCGCCTCCCTGGTGACGGCGTCCGCGCTGCTCGACGTGCTCACCCGCGAGGAACTCGACACCCTCGCCGCCGCGTGCGCCGGGGCGGGCTGTCCGGCGCTGCTGACGCTGTCCGTGGTCGGCCGGGTCGAGCTCACCCCGGCCGACCCCCTCGACGCGGAGATCGCAGAGGCGTTCAACGCCCACCAGCGGCGCGGCGGCCTGCTCGGCCCGGACGCGGTCACGGCGGCGTGCGAGGCGTTCGCCGCCCACGGGGCCGACGTCCGGGTGCAGCCCAGCCCCTGGCGGCTCGGCCCGGCGGAGTCCGCGCTGACCGCGCAATGGCTGCGCGGCTGGGTGGGCGCGGCGGTGGAACAGCGCC
The DNA here is from genome assembly GCF_003261055.1 of Streptomyces cadmiisoli. Classification (NCBI taxonomy): domain Bacteria; kingdom Bacillati; phylum Actinomycetota; class Actinomycetes; order Kitasatosporales; family Streptomycetaceae; genus Streptomyces; species Streptomyces cadmiisoli. The sequence continues at coordinate 2,181,562 of NZ_CP030073.1, read as the reverse complement.
CGGAGCTGGCGGATCGCGCCGAGGGTTACCTCGCGGCCCGTCTGGACGCGTGCGCGGCCGGGGAGTTGCGGGTCGTCGTGCACCACAGCGACCTCCTGGCGCTCACCGGGCCGACGGGCTCGGCGTCATGAGCGCGCGGACCGCGCTCGCGGACACGACGCGGCTGCTGCGCTCGGGCGGGACGAACGACCGCCCCCGCCCGACGGCGGCGAACGCGCGCCCCGTCGCCACCGCGCCGAGGGTCCCGCGACCGCGGTCGCAGCCGCACCCGCCCGCTGCGACAGGGCGGGACGTGCCGCCGGACGGTCCGGCGGCGGCGACTCGTCCCGCGACGGCGGGCGCGGCCGGCCGTGTCCTGCCGCAGGGCCCGGCGTCCACGGCCCGGGCACCGCGCACGGTTACGGCACGGCTTCTGCACGACGGACCGGTCGAGGTGTCCCCGGCGGCCCACGCGCCGACCCCGGCCCGGCCCGGCACGCCGCCGCCCGGTGCGGACGGCACCGCCGCGCCTGCCGCCCGCCGCGGCCTCGGACGTGTCCTGCGCACCCATCTCGGCACCGTCGCGGGCATCGCCATCCTCGGCGTCCTGCTGTGGCGCCTGGGCACCGGTGTCTTCCTGGACGGGCTGCGCCGTATCGACGCGCCCACGCTGGCCGCGGCGGTCGGCATCGGCCTGGTCACCACCGTGTTCAGTGCCTGGCGCTGGCAGTTGGTGGCACGGGGACTGGGCATCCGGCTGCCGTTCGGGTCCGCCCTGGCCGACTACTACCGTGCGCTGTTCCTGAACGCCGCCCTGCCCGGCGGCGTCGTCGGTGATGTGCACCGCGCGGTGCACCACGGGCGCAGCGCCGGTGACCTGGGCCGCGGTGTGCGCTCGGTGGTCCTCGAACGGACCGCCGGCCAGGGCGTCCTGGCCGTGCTGGGCGTGGCGGTCCTGCTGACCGTGCCGTCGCCCGTCATGGCCGGGACCCGGCACGCCGTGGTGCTGTCGGTGTTCGCCGCGCTGGGCGCGCTCGCGATCGTGCTCGCCCTGCGGATGAACCGCGGGCCCGGCGGCGGCAAGGGCCGCGCTTTCCTGGCGGAGGCGCGCGAGGCCCTGCTGTCCCGCCGCAACGGTCCGGGCGTCCTCGGGGCGTCCGTCGTCGTCCTCGCGGGGTACGTCGCGACGTTCCTGCTCGCCGCCCGGGTCACCGGAACGTCGGCCTCGGTGACCGTGCTGCTGCCGCTCGCCGTCCTCGCGCTGCTGGCCATGAGCGTGCCGCTCAACGTCGGCGGCTGGGGGCCCAGGGAGGGCGTCACGGCCTGGGCGTTCGGGGCCGCCGGACTGGGGGCCGGCAACGGCCTGGCCGTCGCCGTCGTGTACGGCGTGCTCAGCTTCGCGGCGAGTGCGCCCGGCGCCCTGGTGCTGGTCGCCCGCTGGTGCGCGGCCCTGCGCGCCCGGGCCGCCTCCGCGGCGCCGGACGCGGCGCCGGGCCACGCACCGGACGGCGACTACTCCGGGTCGCTGCCGGCCGCCCGCCGCACGCCGTCCGCCGGCACGGATGCCGAAGTGAGCAACTCGAAATACGCTCCGAAGGAATCGGTGAGAGCGGCGAGCAGTTCCTTCCCCTTTTCCGCGGCGCCGAGTGAAGGACGGCCGATGACGCCCGAATCGGTATAGGCGGACATGCCCACGGTGAGCAGCCGGCGCCGGTCGTCCGCGATGAAATCGGCGCTCTCATAACCGGGCCTGACCATTTCCGGATGAGTGTGCAGAAGGATGGAGGTCTCGATTTCCCCCGCATGCATGTCGGTGAGCAGCGAGGTCCGCACCCCGGCCCGCTCCCGCGCCTCCTCCCAGTCCTCCGCGGCCGGGAACAGCGCCATCGACTCGCCCCGCGCGGAGGACTCCTGAACGACGTTGCCCAGGACGTAGTTGCCGCCGTGCCCGTTGACGAGGACCAGGGCCTCGACACCCGAACGGCGCAACGACGCCGCCATGTCCCGTATCACCGCGTGAAGGGTCACTGAGGAGATGCTGACGGTCCCCGGCCAGCCCGCGTGCTCGTGCGAGCAGGAGACCGTCACCGGAGGGAGGAGGTGCACCGGATACGCGTCGGCGATCTCCCGGGCGATGGCGCAGGCGACGAGCGTGTCGGTCGCGAGCGGCAGGTACGGACCGTGCTGCTCGAAACTGCCGACGGGCAGGACGGCGACCTGCCGCGGGACACCGGCCGCGCGCGCCCGAACGTCCAGCGTGGTGTCGGACGGCAGCAGACCGTGCGGCACCGACCGGGTTCCCGAACCACTCATCTTTTCACGGCCTTTCGTCTCTGTTGAGGAACTCAGATCATGACAGAAAACCTTGGCATAATCGGCAAGAAGTCAGCGCAGCGCACGGGCGTGGAACGCGTCGTGAATGCTCCCTTGCCCACCGTGTACGGCAAATTCGACGCGGTCGGCTATGTGGACCACGACCGTGGTGTCGACCAAGTGGCCCTGGTCTACGGCGACATCGGCACCGAGCAGGTCCTCACCCGGCTGCATTCGGAGTGCCTGACCGGGGACGCCTTCGGCTCGCAGCACTGCGAGTGCGGCGACCAACTGGCTTCCGCGCTGCGTGCCGTCGTCGCCGAGGGACGCGGTGTCGTCGTCTATCTCAGAGGGCACGAGGGCCGCGGGATAGGACTGCTCGCCAAGCTGCGCGCGATGGCCCTCCAGGCGGAGGGCCTGGACACCGTCGAGGCGAATCTCGCGCTCGGCCTGCCGGTGGACGCGCGCGACTACGGCGCCGCCGCCGAGATCCTGCGGGACCTGGGTGTGCGTTCGGTGCGCCTGATGTCGAACAACCCGCGCAAGCGCGAGGCGCTGCTGCGGTACGGCATCCAGGTCGCCGAGGAGGTCCCGCTGCTGATCGCGCCGAGTGAGAACAACATCACGTACCTGCGCACGAAGCGGGAGCGGCTGGACCACCGTCTGCCGCACCTGGACGCGGTGGCCCACTGGTCCTGAGCCGGTCACGGCGGTGTACTGGCGGGCGGTCGCCCCGGCGTCCGGGCCGGGGCGACCCGACGGCAGCGGCGCCCGGTGGCGCGCGGGTCAGTCCGTGACCGCCTCGTGGACCAGCCGCTTGAGGTCCCGGAACACCGTGTGGGTGCCCCTCGGCCGCACTTGCGTCATGAACTGCACGCTGAGGTCGCGGCCCGGGTCGACCCAGAAGGTCGTGGTGGCCACACCGGTCCAGCCGTACGTGCCGAGGCCGGCGGGCGCGACGGTGCGGGCGGGGTCGACGACCACGGAGACGCCGAGCCCGAAGCCGACGCCCTCGTTGCCGGGCTCGTCGTGGGCGGGGCGGCTGCCGAAGGAGCGCAGGTCCGCGCCGCCGGGGAGCTGGTTGCTGGTCATCAGGCCGACCGTCTCGGGGGTGAGCAGCCGGGTGCCGTCGAGTTCCCCGCGGCGGCGCAGCAGTTCCGTGAAGCGGTGCACGTCGTACGCGCCGGCCACCATGCCGCCGCTGCCGGACAGGAAGCGCGGGCGGCCGCGCAGCGGCAGTCCGGGGACCGGCTCGATTCCGGAGCCGTCCTCCTTCTCCCCGTACAACTCGGCCAGCCGGAGGGCCTGTTCGCCGTCGACCTCGAAACCGGCGTCCGGCATCCCGAGCGGGCCGAAGATCCGCTCGGCGAAGAACTCGTCCAGCGGCCGGCCCGACACCACCTCGATGATGCGGCCGAGGACGTTGCTGGCCACGGAGTAGTTCCACTGGGTGCCCGGCTCGAACTGAAGCGGCAGGCTCGCGTACACGTCGATCGTCTCGGCGAGGTCCGCGCCCGGCGGCACCGAGGACTCCAGTCCGGCCTCGCGGTAGAGGGCGTCGACGGGGTGCGAGTGGTAGAAGGCGAAGGTCAGGCCCGCGGTGTGGGTCATCAGGTGCCGGACGAGCATCGGCCGGGCGGCCGGCCGGGTCACGGTGCCGGTGCCGGAACCGCTGTCGTAGACCCGCGCGTCGGCGAAGGCGGGCAGGTGGCGGGCGACCGGGTCGTCGAGCGACAGCCGCCCCTCCTCCATCAGCATCAGCGCGGCGACCGAGGTGACCGGCTTGGTCATGGAGTAGATCCGCCAGAGCGTGTCGGGCTCGACGGGAGTCGCGGCGGCGAGGTCGCGGTGACCGTGTGTCGTCAGATGGGCGACCCGGCCGCTGCGGGCGACCAGGACGAGGAAGCCGGGCAGCCGGCCCTCGTCGACATGGTGGGCGAAGTGCTGGTCGAGGCGGTCGAGCGCCTTGGGATCCAGCCCGGCCTCGCCCGGGTCGACCTCTTGCCGCAACTGTGCCATCCGTGTCCTCCGGTTCCGGTCCGTCGAGGTGCGATCGGGCATACCCCGCCCGCGCGTCCTCAGACCTCATCGTCGCGCAGTGATGCGCAAACGTCCCTCCGGATGACCTTGTTGCCGCTGACGGCCCGTCTGATTCCGTCCGGACCATCGCCGTCGCCGTCGCCGTTGCCGTTGCCGTCGCCGTGCCGGACCGGGCGCCCGCCCGCCCGACTCAGCGTGTGCGCAGGGGGGTTCCGAGGCCGCGCTCGGCACGGGCGTCGGCTGCCTCCTTCGTCCAGATCTCCAGCCACGCAGCGAACTCGCCCGCCTTGTCCGACCAGTCGAGCTCGGCCAGGGCCGCGGTCCGGCCGCGCCGGGCTGCGCCGCGCCGCAGCTCGCGGTCGGCGCGCAGCCGCCGTACCGCTTCCGCGGCCGCCGCCGGGTCCCCGTACGGGACGACGAGGCCGCAGCCGTGCCGCCGCACGAGGTCGGCGGCCAGGGGGGTCGGCGTGGTGACGACGGGGACGCCGTGCGCCATGTACTCGACGACCTTGGTGGGCCGTGAGTGGCGGTAGTTGGGCTGGTCGTGCAGCAGGGACAGACCGGCCAGGGCCCCGGAGAGCCGCGCGAGCGCCAGGTCGTTGGGCAGGTAGCCGTACCAGCGCAGGACGCCCCGGCGGTCGGCCTCGGTCAGCGCGTCGCGGACGTCGGGATCGGCCGCGCCGATGGCCACGACGCGTATGTCGGGGCGCAGCAGCCGGGCGGTCTCGACGAGGTCGAGCGCGCCGCGCGCCCGCGACAGATGGCCGAGGTAGACCACCTCGTCCGGGCCCGGCGGCCGGGGCTGTTCCACCGGCACGTACACCAGATTGGGCACCACCGGGTGGGGGCGGCGGAAGCGGGACTGGTAGGCGTCCTCGGCGAGCAGCAGCCGCAGATGCCGCTCGGCCAGGTGTTCCGCGGCCCGTACGGCGAGCCGCAGCGGGGGACGCAGCACCTGCGGCAGCCAGGGCTTCATCACCAGCGCGGCGGCCGTGTCCTCGTGCACGTCCCACACGGTCACCGGGCCCCGCCCGCCGCGCCGCCAGCCGCGCAGCGTGCCCGGCAGGGCGAGCAGCAGCTCGGGGTCGTGCAGCAGCACCACGTCCATCTCGGGCCCGCGCTCGGCCAGCAGCGCGCGGACGGCCCGCAGCGCCGTACGGCGGTCACGGCCGACGGCCCGCGGCAGGTCCACGCCCTCCACGTCGGACCGCGGTGTCACCCCGCGGTCCGCGAACGGCGCCGCGTACACGACCCGGTGGCCGCGGCCGGTCAGAGCGGCGATCTGCCGGTGCAGTATCCGCGCGTCCTCGGGATGGTGGACGACGGTCACGACGAGTATGCGCATCAGTGCACCTTTCAACTCCGCGCGGCGCCCGGGCCGTCACAGCACCTCGACACCGGGCCGGAAGATCCGCCCCCGGGTGTCGAAGAGACGGCGGGCCGCGTCCGCGAGGGCGGGCAGGTCGTAGGCGGAGTGGTCCTGGAGCAGGATCGTGAGGTCGTGCTCGCGCACGGCGGCCATGAGGTCGTCGACCCGGGTGACGGGCGCACCGTCGACGGACCACTCCGGTACGTGCGGGTCGTGGAAGCGGACCACGGCCTGACGTGCCCGCAGCAGCCGGACCACCGGCACGGCCGGTGTCTCGCGCTGGTCGGCGACGTCGGGCTTGTAGGTGACCCCGAGCAGCAGGACCCGGGATCCCTGCAGCGGCCGGCCGGCGGCGTTGAGCAGGTCCTGGGCACGGCGCACGACGTACTCCGGCATCCGCCGGTTGATCTCCTGGGCGAGCCCGACGAACCGGAAGTCGTAGCCCAGCGAGGAACGCACCTTGAACGACAGGTAGTTCGGGTCGATGGGGATGCAGTGGCCGCCCACTCCGGCGCCCGGCCGGAAGGCCTGGAAGCCGAACGGCTTCGTGGAGGCGCAGCGGATCGCGTCCCAGAGGTCTACGCCGATCTCGCGGCAGAACATCGCCATCTCGTTGACCAGGGCGATGTTCACGTGCCGGTAGGTGTTCTCCAGCAGCTTGGCCATCTCGGCCTCGCGGGTGCCCTTGGCCTGCACCACCGTGTCGACGAGCTTGCCGTAGAAGGTCGCGGCACGGGTGGCGCAGCCGGGGGTGACACCGCCGACCACCTTGGGCGTCTCGCGCAGCCCGTGAGTGGTGGCGCCGGGGTCGATGCGCTCCGGTGAGAAGGCGAGCGCGAAGTCCGTGCCGGCCCGCAGGCCGGATATCTCCTCCAGCAGTGGCCGTACGACCTCGTCGGTGGTGCCCGGATACGTGGTCGACTCCAGCACGACGAGCCGGCCGCGCCGCAGCCGGCCGGCCACCGAGCGGACGGCGGAGGTGACCGCGTCCAGGTCGGGGCCGCCGTCCGGGCTGAGCGGTGTCGGCACACAGATCACCACGGTCTGCGCGCGGGCCAGGCAGGCGTCGTCGGTGTGGGCCCGGAAGCGTGCCGCGAGCATCCGGCGCACCTCGTCGTCGGACACGTCGTCCACGTGCGAGCGTCCGGAGTTGAGCGCCTCCACGACGCGCGGGTCGCGGTCCAGGCCCACCACGCGCAGGCCCGTCTCGGCCGCTTCCCGGGCCAGCGGCAGTCCGACGTAGCCGAGGCCGATCACCGCGAGTTCGACGTCGTCGGTGCTGTCCTTGTCCCCGAGCGGTTCGCTCGTCTCCCCGAGCGGTTCGGTCTGTTGGCCCCGCATAGGGTTCACCGCCTCGTTGCAGGAACTGCCGGATCCGAAGGTCGTGCGGCGCGCGGTCGGACGGCGTCAGACGCAGCCGAGCAGCCGGTACGCCTCACGGGTCGTGTCGGCGACCCGTGCCCAGGTGCGTTCACGGGCGACCACCGCGCGGGCGGCCGCTCCCCATTCGATCCGCCGCTCTTGACTGTAAAGCAATGTTTTCAAAGCTTCTGCCCAAGCTTGTGGGGATTGGGGCGAAATGAGCTGTCCGGTCACGCCGGGTTCGACCAGCTCCGCCAGTGCGGTGAGATCACTGGCCGCCACCGGCAGCCCGCTCGCCATCGCCTCGACCGGCTTCAGCGGCGTCACCAGCCGGCACACCCGCTCATCGGTGCGGGGCACCGCGAAGACGTCCAACACCGCGTGGAATCCGCGCACTTGGTCGTGCGGCACCCGGCCGGTGAACAGGGCCGCGCCGCCGCTCAGGCCCAGCCGGCCGGCCAGTCGTTCGAGGTGCGCGCGCTCGGGGCCGTCGCCCACGATCAGCAGCCGCAGCGGAACCCCCAGGCGCCTGAGTTCGGCCCCCGCGAGAAGCAGGGTGTCGATTCCCTCGTATGGAGTAAGGCTGCTGACGGTGCCGACCACGAACTCGTCCGGCGCGATACCGAGTCGGGCCCGCAGCGGCGTCCCGTCCGGCGGCGGGGCCAGGAACTCCTCGTCCACCGCGTTCGGCGCGATCAGCACCCGGTCCGCGGGCACCCCGCGCGCCACGATCTCGGCCCGCATCGCCGCACCCAGCGTCAGCACCAGGTCCGCCTCCCGCATGCACCGCGTCTCCAGCTCCCGGCGCGCCCGGTAGGTGGCGTCGTCGCGCGAGCGGCCCGGCGCCTGCGTCAGCCAGGTCTCCTCCAGAAATCCCCGCACCTCGTAGACCACGGGCAGCCCGTAGGCCTCCCGCAGGGCCAGCGCCACACGGCCGTTCCCGTGGTCGGTGGCCGCGTGCAGCACGGCCGGCCGCAGCCGCTCCACCAGGCGCGCGGCCAGCTCGGCGTTCCGGGTGAGCAGCGCTGCCTGCCCGTACGGGAGCCAGGGCGGGAGCAGCCGGTGCTGCGGCACACCGCCGACGATCTGCGACGGGCGCGCGTCCAGCACGCCCTGGGCCACCGGGAATCCGATACGTGTCACGACATGCGGGTCGAGTCCGGCCGCCCGCTGCGCCTCGGTGAGCTTGCGGGTGCGCACGGTGTAGCCGGCCTGCTTGTACGGCACGCCGTTGGTGACCAGGTGCAGCACCCGGCCCGGCACCGGCCGGAGCCTTCGTCCGGCCGGGGCGCGCACCCGTGACCCGGATGGAGCAGCGGCGGGCCCGGCAGTCCCGGCCCGTCCGGTGAGCCGCCGCTCCACCGGCTCCAGCCTGCGCCGGACGGGCGGCGGCAGCAGCCGGACCCCGAGCGCCACGGCCCTGAGCGGGTCATGACGCAGCTCGCCCCATGCGACGGATACCGCCAGACTCAGGGCAAGAGGTGCATTTCTGAACATAGCGCCCACGGTAGGCGGGAGCGGAGAACGTTACGAGATGAACGGCCGCGTACTCCACGTCGTCGGCACCAGGCCGAACTTCGTCAAGGCCGCCCCGGTCGTCGCCGCCCTGCGCACGGCCGGCTGCGACCAGGTCCTGGTGCACACCGGCCAGCACTACGACGAACGGATGTCGGACGTCTTCTTCCGGCAGCTGGGCCTGCCCGAACCGGACACCGACCTCGGGGTCGGCTCCGGCAGCCACGCCCGGCAGACGGCCGACCTGCTGGTCGCCCTGGAGACCGAACTCGCCGCCCGCGCACCGGACCTGGTGGTGGTCTACGGCGACGTGAACTCCACGCTCGCCGCCGCCCTCGTCGCCGCCAAGCTGGAGATGCCGCTCGCCCATGTGGAGGCGGGGCTGCGCAGCTTCGACATGGCGATGCCGGAGGAGGTCAACCGGCGGCTGGTCGACCAGCTGGCCGAGCTGCTGTTCGCCACCAGCGCCGACGCCGTCGGCCACCTCGCCCGCGAGGGTGTCGACGTCGGGCGCGTCCACCTGGTCGGCAACCCCATGATCGACACCCTGATCGGCCACCTCGACCACTTCGACCCCGCGGCCGCCCGCGCGGCCCACGGCCTGCCCGAGCGCTACGCCGTGGTCACCCTGCACCGGCCGGCCAACGTCGACGACCCCGAGGCGGTGCGCGCCGCCGCGCGCGCCCTGACCGAGGCGGCCCGCCACCTGGACCTCGCCGTACCGCTGCACCCCCGCGGACGGCAGGCCCTCAGCGAGGCCGGACTGGCCGGCGCCCCGGGCGTGCATCTGCTGGACCCGCTCGGCTACGTCGAGTTCATGAGCCTGGTCCGCGGCGCCGCCGCCGTGATCACCGACTCCGGCGGTGTGCAGGAGGAGACCACCGTGCTGGGCGTGCCCTGTCTGACGCTGCGCACCACCACCGAGCGCCCGGTGACCGTCACCCACGGCACCAACCGCCTGGTGACGCACGCCGAGTTGGTGCCCGCGCTGGGCAAGGTGCTGGCGGGCGGCCAGCCGCCGCCCGCCGAGGGCCCGCCGCTGTGGGACGGACACGCAGGCCCGAGGATCGCCGACGTCGTCACCCGCTGGCTGGACCACCATGCCTGACGCCGCCACGGACACCGACCGGACCCGCGCCTACTGGGACACCCGGCACCGCGAGCACGACGACCTGGCCTCCGGCGGCCACATCGGCCTGGACCGGGCGGGCAACGAGATCTTCTACGCCCTGCGGCTCGGCGCGCTGCTCGACCTGACCGGCGACCTGTCCGGCCCCGAGGCCCCGCTGTTCGTGCTCGACGCGGGCTGCGGGAAAGGGCACTTCGCCCGGGGCCTGGCCCGCTGCGGCCACCGCGTCGACGCCTTCGACACCAGCGAAGAAGCCGTCGCGCACGCGCGTGCCGAGGGCGGCGGCCCGCGCTACGCCGTCGCCGCGCTCGACCAGTGGCGCAGCGCCTGGCCCTACGACGTCGTCCTGTGCGTCGACGTCCTCTTCCACGTCCTCGACGACGCCGAGTGGGCGAGGGCCCTGCACAACCTCGCCTCCCTCGTCCGGATCACCGGACAGCTGATCGTCACCGACGAGAACACCCGCCACCGCGTACCGCGCGGCGGCTACATCGTGCACCGGCCCCTCGCCGAGTACCGCGCGCACCTCGAACCCCTGGGCCTGCGCCACACCGCATTCCGCCCCTACGGCTTCCGCGAGAACGAGGTCGGCTTCCACGTCTTCACAAGGAGCCGCTGATGCGCCTGACCGATCTGCTCCACCCCCATCTGGACGGCGTCACCACCGTGGTGGACGCCACTCAGGGCGGCCTGAACCTGGAGCCCTATCTGCACCTGCCCGGCGGCGTCACGCTGCGCCAGTACGACGGAGGTCCCGTCGAGGCCGGCGAGCTGGTGCTCCTGTCGTACGGCCCGGACCCCGCCCTGCACGGCACCGAGGCGGACTGCCTCGCCGTGCCGGAACGGATGCGCCCCGGCGCCCGGGGCCTGGTCGCCTTCGGCCACCCCGGGCCCGAACTGCCCTATCACCGGCTCCTGGACGGCCTGGTCACCCACCGCTGCCAGGTGGTGCGGGCCGTTCCGCTCGACTATCAGCATCTGCACGCCGGCGCGGTGTTCGTCCGCACCGAGGAACTCCTGCCGCCCCACGACTGGTTCGGCCGCCCCGTCGACTCCGACGGCTTCGCCACCGCGCTGCGGATCGCCGACGAGTACGTCCTGGCCGACCTGGTCTCCCGGTCGCTGCGCGCCCACGTCCTGGACCTGGAACGCGCGGCCGAGGACGCGGAGCAGTCCCGGGGCGCCGACCGGGGCGAGGGCCTCGCCGACCGCCTGGCCGCCGCCGTACGGGAGAAGGAACAACTGGCCTCGGCGCTGCGCGCCGCCCGCGAGCGGACCGGTCTGCTCCAGGCCAGGGTCGCCATGCTGGAGGGCTCCACCTCGCTGCGCGTCGGACGGGCGCTCGTCGGGGCCGCCCGGTCACCGCGGCGCGGGGCCACCCGGCTGCCGCGCGAACTGTACGGACTGTGGCGCGGACGGGTGCGGTCGCGGCCCACCGCCCCGGCCGGCCCGGCGCGGGCACCCGAACCGCCTGCGGTCGCGGACGACCGCCTGCATCTCGCGCACCGCGCCTTCGCCCCCGCGCCCCGCGACCGCCTGGTGATCGCCGGCGTGCTCACCGACGCCACCGCGGCGGACTTCGCGGCGGACGCCGTGGTCGGCCGGGTGCTGCCGCACGACGGCCGCCAGATGGTGCGGCGCACCGACCCGGACGCGCTGGTCGTCCAGCTCAGCGCCTGCACCGGTGACGGCCCCTGGTCGCTGACCGGCACCGGTTTCGCCCCCGACCTCGACCGCGCGCTCGCCGAACTGCTCACCGAGACACGCGCGTCGGGGCGCGCGGCCGTGCTGTGGCGGGACGGACCGCTCTCGGCCGCCCCCGGACTGGCCCACTTCGCCTGGGACGCCGTCCTGGACGCCGACACGGGTGTCCGGCCGGCCGCGCTCGACCCGGCGGCGGACGGCAGGGAACGGCTGCGGGAGGTGTTCCGCACCGGCAGCACACGGGTGCGGCTGTCGGAGCTGGCCCGCCGGGTCGGCGCGCCCGATCCGCTGGACCTGCGGCGGATCGCGGTGCTGGCCGCGCCCCGGGGACCGGCCGACGTCGCCCGGCTCGTCGCCCAGGTGCTCGGCCAGATCCACCGGCCCGACGAGGTCGTCGTGCCCGACCCCACCGGCCTCGACGAACTCACCGCCGCCGGGATCACGGTGCGCACCGGTGAGCCGCTCGCGCCCTGGGTCGCGGACTGGACCGATCCGGCCGAGGACCGCCCGAGGACGCTGCTGCTGGATCTGATGTGCGCCCAGGAGTACTCCGGCGCCGACGTGGTGGGCACCCCCTCCGCGGCCGACGACGACTACACCTTCGTCCCCGAACTGCGGCCGCTGCTCGTGCGGCGCGCGCTGCACACCTGCGCGGTGCCGCCCGGGATGTGGGCACGCCACGGGTACCGCCTGTTCGCCGTGTACGGGAAGGAGCCGGCATGAGCCGCACGCTGAGGGCGCTCGTCTACGGCGACGTGGACCTCAACATCATCGACGGCTCCGCCGTCTGGGCGCAGTCGACCGTCCAGGCGCTGGCCGGCGCGGGCTGCGAGACCCGGCTCGTCCTCAAGGCCCCGGTGCGCACCGGGCGGTTGATCGACCCGCTGTCCGGGCTGCCCGGTGTCACGGTGGTGCGCCCGCACGAGGACGGGCTGCTGTCCGGGCCGGGCGACCGGCCGCTGTCGCCGGTGCAGGCCGCGCAGGCGCTCGTCCGGCTCGACGAGGAGACGCCCTGCGACCTGCTGGTGCTGCGCGGGCGGCGGCTGGTCACCCATGTGGTCGCCGACGGGCACTTCGACGGGCGGATCTGGGCCTACCTCACCGACATCCCGCAGTCCCCGGCCGAGATGACCGAGGAGGCCGGGGAGGAACTCGAACGCATCGCGCGGGCCGCCCGGCGACTGCTGTGCCAGACCGAGGAGCTGCGCTGCTTCCTGGAGGCCTGGGTGCCCGAGGCCTGCGGCCGGTGCGTGCTCAGCCCGCCCGCCGTGCCCGAGCCCGGCTTCCCGGTGCCGGAGGGCGACCGGCCGCACGATCCGTTCCGGCTCGTCTACACCGGGAAGTTCGCGCCCCGCTGGAACACCCTGCCCATGACACGGCTGCCGTCGCTGCTGGCCGAGCGGGGCATCCGCGCCGAGCTGCACACCGTCGGCGACAAGATCCACGAGGACCGCTCCCGGCCGGAGTTCCGGCCGGCCATGGCCCGCGCGCTGGACGGCGGCGCGCCGGGCGTCGAGCACCACGGCGGGCAGCCGCGCGAGGAGGCCATGCGGATCGCCGCCGGCTGCGACCTGGGCCTCGGCTGGCGCGACCCCGTCCTCGACGCCAGCCTCGAACTGTCCACCAAGGTCCTGGAGTTCGGCGCGCTGGGCCTGCCCGTCGTGCTCAACCGCACGCCCGTCCACGAGGCCCTGCTCGGTGCCGACTACCCGCTGTACGTCCCCGGGCGGGCCGGGCTCGACGACGCGGTGGACACCGTGGCGCTGGCCGTGCGTGAGCCCGGGGCGCGGCGGCTGGCGGCCGACCGCTGCCGCCGGGCCGCGGCGCGCTACACGCTGGGACAGGCGACACAGCGGTGGCGGACGCAGCTCGAACAGGCCTTCCCGCAGGCCCCGGCCGCCGTGACGGCCCGGCCGCGACCGCTGCGCGTCGGCGTCGCGGGCCACGACCTGAAGTTCCTCACCCGGCTCCTCGACCACTTCCGCGCGCTGCCCGGTCTCGACGTACGGGTCGACGCCTGGCCGGCGCTGGCCCGGCACGATCCGGCCGAGAGCCGCGAACTCGCCGCCTGGGCCGATGTGGTGATCGTCGAATGGTGCGGTCCGGCGGCCGTCTGGTACAGCCGCCACAAGCGGCCGGGCAGCCGGCTGGTGATCCGCCTGCACCGCTTCGAGCTGGACGCCCCGTGGCCGCACGACGTCGACATCGACGCCGTCGACACGGTGGTGTGCGTCAGCCCGTACTACGCCCGCCGCACCCGTGAGGTCACCGGTTGGCCGCGGGAGAAGGTCACCGTGGTACCCAACTGGGTGGACACCGACCAGCTCGACCGGACCAAGGCCCCCGGCGCCCGGTTCCGGCTCGGCATGATCGGCATCGCGCCGAGCCGCAAACGCCTCGACCTCGGCCTGGACGTGCTGGAGGCCCTGCGGGCCCGGGACCGCCGCTGGCACCTGAGGGTCAAGTCCAAGCCGCCGTGGGAGTACTGGTGGATCTGGAACAAGCCTGACGAACGCGCCCACTACGACTCCGTCCTGCGCCGTATGCAGACCTCGCCGCTGCTCGAAGGAGCCGTGGTCTTCGACGGGTTCGGGGCGGACGTGGCGAGCTGGCTGCGGCGCGTCGGGCATGTGCTGTCCACCAGCGACGACGAGAGCTTCCACCTCGCCCCGGCGGAGGGCATGGCCTCCTGCGCCGTGCCCTCGCTGCTCCCGTGGCCGGGGGCGGACGAGATCTACGACGCGCGGTGGATCCACCGGCACCCGGAGGCGATGGCGGAGGCCATCGCCGGGCTGGGGGAGGAGGACTGGCTCTCCGCCGGCCGACTGGCCCGTACGCAGGCACGGGAGAACTTCTCGCTGGAGCGGGTGGCCCGCGACTGGACGGAGCTGCTGGTGGCCCGGTGACACCGCGGGTCCCCGGCGGCCGACCGGCCACCGGGGACCCGGAGCGCACGGGTCAGGCCGTCACCTTCTCGGACCGGGCGGCCTGCGGCGCCCGCCCGCCGAGGTGCTCGCTCGGCACCCGGTGCGTCTCGCGGGCCGAGAGGGCGGCGAACACCGGCGGGACGCACAGCGCCGCGGTGAACAGCGCCACCGCGAACCAGTCGTCGCCGTCGGGGCCGGCGATCTGCGCGGCGAAGGTGACCGCGAACCCGGCGACCGCGAAACCGATCTGCGTACCGATCGCCACCCCGGACAGGCGCACCCGGGTCGGGAACATCTCGCCGTAGAAGGAGGGCCACACGCCGTTCGCGGCGCTGTAGACGACACCGAAGGCGACGATGCCCAGCAGCAGGATCAGCGGGTAGGAGCCGGTGGAGATCGCCCAGAGGTAGAGGAACATCGTGATCGCGCTGCCGACGGCGCCGGCCAGATACACCGGGCGGCGGCCGACGCGGTCCGACAGGGCGGCCCACAGCGGGATCGCGGCGAGCGCGACGACATTGGCGAGCGCGCCGACCCACAGCATGGAGGAGCGGCTCATGCCGACGGAGTCGCTGGTCGCGTACGACAGCGCCCAGACCGTGAAGATCGTGCTGACCGAGGCGATCAGGGCGCCCGCGACCACCCGCAGCACATCCGCCCAGTGCTCGCGCAGGAGCACCGCCAGCGGCAGCTTCACGACACCCTCGGTGGTGGTCTGCTGCTCGAACGCCGGGGTCTCCTCCAGCTTGCGGCGGATGATCCAGCCCACCACGGCGACCGCGACGCTCAGCCAGAACGGCACACGCCAGCCCCAGGACATCAGATGCTCCTCGGGGAGCGCGGCGACCGGCAGGAAGACGAGCGTGGCCAGCAACTGGCCGCCCTGTGTACCGCTGAGGGTGAAGCTGGTGAAGAACCCGCGCCGGCCGGGCGGCGCGTGTTCGAGCGTCATGGAGTTGGCGCTGGCCTGCTCACCGGCGGCCGAGATGCCCTGGAGCACACGGCACAGCACCAGCAGCACCGGCGCGAGGGTGCCCACCTGGTCGCGGGTGGGCAGACAGCCGATGAGGAAGGTGGACACGCCCATCAGCATCAGCGTGAAGACCATGATCTTCTTGCGGCCCACCCGGTCGCCGAAGTGGCCGAGGAACAGCGCCCCGACCGGCCGGGCGGCGTACGCCACCCCGAACGTCGCCAGCGACAGCAGGGTGGCCGTCGCCGGGTCGGACTCGTCGAAGAACACCTCGGGGAAGATCAGGGCGGCCGCGCTGCCGTAGATGAAGAAGTCGTAGTACTCCAGGGCGCTGCCGATCCAGGCCGCTGTCGCGGCCTTCTTCGGCTGTCCGGGCGGGGCGGGGGCGGGGACGGACACGGCGGCTCCTTCGAGGGAACTCCGCACGGGCGGAGTGAGCGGAGGGGAGAAGGCCGGATCTTCGGCTAATTAACCCACTGGATAGTTAGTCCCAGTGGCAAGGGATGGTGCGCCCGCCGTTCCGCTCTGTCAAGGGGGTGTGCCGCGCCGTGTTCAGGCCTTCGAGCGCTCCGCGGTGAGATAGGCGATCACCATGTCGCCGAGCATGGTCCGGTAGTGCTCGCGCTGCGCCGGGTCGACCAGGTCCCGGCCGAACAGGGCGCCGAAGGTGGCCCGGTTGGACACCCGGAAGAAGCAGAAGGAACTGATCATCGCGTGCAGGTCGACGGCGTCGACGTCGGCCGTGAACAGGCCGGACTCCTGTCCCGCGGTCAGGATGCGGCGGATCACGTCGAGCGCCGGTGAGCCGATCCGGCCCAGCTTCCGGGAGGCGGCGATGTGCTCGGCGCCGTGGATGTTCTCGATGCTGACCAGGCGGATGAAGTCCGGGTGCGCCTCGTGGTGGTCGAAGGTCACCTCCGCCAGGCGCCGGATCGCGGCGACCGGGTCCAGGTGCTCGACGTCCAGCTGCTGCTCGGCCTCGCGGATCACCCCGTAGGCCCGCTCCAGGACGGCCGTGAACAGCTGCTCCTTGCCGCCGAAGTAGTAGTAGATCATCCGCTTGGTGGTGCGGGTGCGGGCGGCGATCTCGTCGACCCGGGCGCCGTCGTAGCCGGCCCGGGCGAACTCCTGGGTGGCGACGTCGAGGATCTCGGCCTGGGTGCGGGCGGCGTCACGGATGCGTCCGCCTGGCCGTACCGGTTCGTCGACGCTGGTCATCTGGTTCCTTCGGGCGAGGGGCAGCTGTCGAGATTCTAAGAGCAGGCGGCCACGGTCTTCCCCTGGCGGTGGACGGCTGCTATGACTAACGTACTGGTTCGTACATTAAGTGGTCAGGAGATCGATGGTGGCCAAGGACTCGTATCTCGTCGGACTGATCGGATCCGGCATCGGACCGTCGCTCAGCCCGGCACTGCACGAGCGGGAGGCCGACCGGCAGGGCCTGCGCTACCTGTACCGCCTGATCGACATCGACCGCCTCGGGCGCGCCCCCGAGGCGGTCGGCGACCTGCTGCGCGCCGCACGCGACCTCGGCTTCGACGGCCTGAACATCACACACCCCTGCAAGCAGCTCGTCATCGAGCACCTGGACGCGCTCGACCCGCGGGCCGAGGCGCTCGGCGCGGTCAACACCGTCGTCCTCGACGACGGCCGCGCCGTCGGGCACAACACCGACATCACCGGCTTCGCCACCTCCTTCGCGCGGGGACTGCCCGACGTCCCGCTGGAGCGGGTGGTGCAGCTCGGCGCGGGCGGCGCGGGCGCGGCCGTCGCACACGCCGTGCTCACCCTCGGCGCCGGGCAGGTCACCGTCGTCGACCCGGTGGCGCCGCGCGCCGCAGCCCTCGCCGACTCGCTGAACCGGCACTTCGGCGGCGGCCGGGCGGTCCCGGCGGCCCTCCGCGAACTCGCCGCACTGCTCCGCCACGCCGACGGCGTCGTCCACGCCACCCCCACCGGCATGGCCGCCCACCCCGGACTGCCCTTCCCGGCGGACCTGCTGCACTCCGGGCTGTGGATCGCCGAGGTGGTCTACCGCCCGCTGGAGACCGAACTGCTGCGCACCGCCCGCGCGCTGGGCTGCGCCACCCTCGACGGCGGCGGTATGGCGGTCTTCCAGGCGGCGGACGCGTTCCGGCTGGTCACCGGGCGGGAACCGGACAGCGCGCGGATGCTCGCCGACATCGCCGAGCTGGCCGGTGCCGTGGGCACCCCGAGGTAGGAAGAGGTACCGCCGTGCGCACCTCCATCGCCACCGTCTCCCTGAGCGGATCCCTCACCGAGAAGCTCACGGCCGCGTCCCGGGCCGGCTTCGACGGCGTCGAGATCTTCGAGAACGACCTGCTCGCCGCCCCCCTCACCCCCGAGGAGATCCGCGCCCGGTGCGCCGACCTCGGCCTGCGCGTCGACCTCTACCAGCCGATGCGCGACATCGAGGCCGTACCCGCCGAGGAGTTCGCCCGCAACCTGCGCCGGGCCCGGCACAAGTTCGAGCTGATGCGCCGGCTGGGCGCCGACACCGTCCTCGTCTGCTCCAGCGTCTCCCCGCTCGCCGCCGACGACGACGCGCTGGCCGCGGAGCACCTGGCGCGCCTCGCGGGCCTCGCCGAGGAGTTCGGGATCCGCGTCGCCTACGAGGCGCTCGCCTGGGGCCGGCACGTCGACACCTACGACCACGCCTGGCGCATCGTCGAGGCGGCCGGGCACCCGGCGCTCGGCACCTGCCTGGACAGCTTCCACATCCTCTCGCGCGGCTCGGACCCCAAGGGCATCGAGGACATCCCCGGCGAGAAGATCTTCTTCCTCCAGCTGGCCGACGCCCCGCTGCCCGCCATGGACGTCCTGCAGTGGAGCCGCCACCACCGCTGCTTCCCCGGCCAGGGCGGCTTCGACGTCGCCGGCCTGGTCCGCCACGTGCTGCGCACCGGATACACCGGACCGCTGTCGCTGGAGGTCTTCAACGACGTCTTCCGGCAGGCCGAGGCCGGCCCGACCGCCGTCGACGCCCGCCGCTCCCTGCTGGTGCTCCAGGAGGCGGTGGGCACGGCGGACCTGCCCGCGCCGGTCGTCCCCACCGGCATCGCCTTCGCCGAACTGGTCACCCATGACACCGAACCGGTCTCCGCGCTGCTCGGCGCGCTGGGCTTCGCCCGCACCGCACGGCACCGCACCAAACCGGTCGACCTGTGGCAGCAGGGCGAGGCGCGGGTCCTGGTCAACACCGGGCCCGCGGTGCCCCGCGGAGCGACCGGCCTCGCCGCCGTCGGCCTCCGGTCGCCGCGGCCGTCGGCGGCGGCCCGCCGCGCCGAGGCGCTGCTCGCGCCGGTCCTGCCGCGCCGCCGCGCCCCCGAGGACGCGCCGCTCGACGCGGTCGCCGCACCCGACGGCACGGAACTGTTCTTCTGCCCCGAGCCCGCCCGCCCGGCCCCCGGCGAGCAGCCGGGCGGCCCCGCCGAACCCCCGCGCCCGGACTGGCGGGCCGACTTCGAGCCGGTCGCGCACGGTCCCGCCGCCACCGCCGTACGGCGCATCGACCACCTCGCCCTGACCCAGCCCTGGCACCACTTCGACGAGGCCGCCCTCTTCCACCGCGGCGTGCTCGGCCTGCACGCGCAGGAGAGCGTCGACGTCGCCGACCCCTACGGCCTGCTGCGCAGCCGCGCCGTCACCAACTCCGACGGCAGCGTCCGCATCGCCCTCGCGGTCGGCGCCGCACCGGGCGACGACACCGGCCGCGCCCAGCACATCGCGCTGGCCACCGACGACGTGATCGCCGCGGCCCGCCGTTTCCGCGCGGCCGGCGGCCGGCTGCTGCCGGTGCCCGCCAACTACTACGACGACCTCGCGGCCCGCCACGACCTGACCGAGGAGGAACTGCGTACCTACCGCGAACTCGGCATCCTCTACGACCGCGATCCGCACGGGGTGTTCCGGCACTGCTACACCCGCACCGTGGGCCGTGTCTTCTTCGAACTGGTGCAGCGCGACGGCGGCTACCGCGGCTACGGCGCCGTGAACGCGCCGGTGCGGCTGGCCGCCCAGCACGCGGTGCGGGCCGTCACTGGCGGCTGACCGTGCGGGTGATGCCCGCGACGACCGTCGTCGCCAGGATCCAGCCGGTCAGGACCAGGACGTGGGCCAGCGTCCGGTACCAGCCGGCCGGCGCGAAGGCGGACTCCTGGCCGAAGGAGATCACCGGCAGCAGCAGGTCCAGTGTGTAGAACACCGGGTCGAACTCGGGTGCCTCGGCGGGCTTCAGGGCGCGCGGCCGGTGCACGGTGTACGCGACCGAACCGAGCGCGAGCAGCGACAACAGCCAGCCGGCCGCCCGCAGCGGCCGGAAGCCGTAGCCGACGGCGGCGTCCTGGACGTGCCCCCACAGCCGGCCGTACCAGGGCAGCGTGCCGCGGTGCCGGCGCTGCTTGGCCAGCTGCACCAGCCGGGCCGCACGGTCGTCGCCGATGCGCCGGTAGGCGGCGGTGAGCTGTTCGTAGGCGTGCGGGACGTAGCCGTCGCGGTCGCGTTCCAGCATGGGCAGCCGGCGTTCGGCGGGTTCGTGCGGGTCGAGGGAGGTGTAGACGAGATTGCCGAGGTGGACCTCGTCCGGCACCATCTCCGGTTCCAGGAACAGCACGTCCACCTGGGTCCGGCGCAGGTTCAGACCGCCCGTCGGCGGCGGGCCCTTGCGCAGCCAGATCTCGCCGATGGTGCAGCTGCTCGCCCGCAGCGCGGGACCGAGCGGGTTGGACAGCCGGGCGTAGGACAGGTCCAGACGGCCCGCTATCCGCGATCCCCGCAGCCCCAGCCGGCCGGACACCTGTGCCCGCCGCAGCAGGAGGTCGCCCTCCACGCCGAGCGTCTGCCCGTCCAGCGCGGAGCCGCCGGGGTGGTCGAGGCGGGCCTCGCTGAGGTCGACCGATCCCGCGACCGCGGCGCCGGTGAGGCGTATCTCGCCCAGGACGTTCAGGCCGGGGGCCGAGAGGCCGTCGCCGACGGTGACGTGGTTGAGCTGGAGCGCCGGTCGGTCCTCGTCCGGCGCGGCTATCCGTGCCCGGTCGAGGAACAGCGCCCCGGCGACCTCCGCCCCGCCGAGCCGGACCGGGCCGGCGAACCGGCAGCCCGTCAGCCGCAGTACGCCCTCCACCCGGAGGGTGGCGGAGTCCAGTCCGGGCAGCACCGAGCCGCGCAGATCGAGCTGGCGCAGCCGGGCGCCGTACAGCAGCGGCACACGCTCGAAGAAGCAGTCGCTCAGCTGGACGGCGTGCTCGCAGCTCGCGTACTGCAGGTCCAGGGCGCCGGTGACCCGGGCGCCCTTCAGCCGGAGCGAGGCGACCTCGCCGTCCTGCCGCGGAGGGTCGAGCAGCAGATCGCGCAGCACGGCCGCCCGTACGGTGCGCTCCGGCCCCCACTCCGCTCCGCGGGCGGTGTCCTCGCCGGGCGGATCCCGGAAGTCCACGGTCGCCCCGCGGGCGAAGGCCCGGTACACCCGCAGTTCGGCCGCGGTCAGATCGTCGGTCTCCATCGCCGGGGACTCTGACGCGCCCGGACGGCGGGTGTCAACACGGCGCTCAGGGGCGCAGGTTCCACTCGGCGACCACCGGCCGGCCGTGCTCCGTCGACAGCCGGCCCACCGCCCCCGTGGCGAGCTGGAACAGGCGCCCGTCCGCCGGCGGCAGCCCGAGCCGGCGGGCCGTCAGGACGCGCAGGAAGTGGCCGTGCGCGACCAGGACCACGTCACCGCCGGCGAGGGCGCCGCCGATCCGGGACAGCACCCGGTCGGCGCGGGCGCCGACCCCGGCCGGGGACTCGCCCGGCCGCTCGTGCGTGCCCGGCGGCACGCCGTCCGTCCACAGCTGCCAGTCGGGACGGGTGCGGCGGATCTCCTGGGTGGTGACGCCCTCGTAACCGCCGTAGTCCCATTCGTGCAGGTCGGGGTCCGGTACGGCCCCGGTCAGGCCCGCCAGTTCGGCGGTGCGTGCCGCGCGGCGCAGCGGACTGGTCAGCGCGACGGCGAAGGTCCGCCCGGACAGGAGCGGAGCGAGGGACTTGGCCTGCGCCTCGCCGTGCCCCGTCAGGGGCAGGTCGGTGAGGCCGGTGTGCTGTCCCGTGACGCTCCACTCCGTCTCGCCGTGGCGGACCAGCAGGAGATCCCCCACGGCAGGCCTACTTCGTCGACTCGACGGCGTGCCCGCCGAACTGGTTGCGCAGGGCGGCGATCAGCTTCATCTGCGGGGAGTCGGGCTGCCGGGAGGCGAACCGCGCGAAGAGGGAGGCCGTGATCGCGGGCAGCGGCACCGCGTTGTCGATGCCCGCCTCCACCGTCCACCGGCCCTCGCCGGAGTCCTCCGCGTAGCCGCGCAGCTTCTCCAGGTGCTCGTCCTCGTCGAGGGCGTTGACCGCGAGGTCGAGGAGCCAGGAGCGGATGACGGTGCCCTCCTGCCAGGAGCGGAAGACCTCCCGGACGTCGGTCACCGAGTCGACCTTCTCCAGCAGCTCCCAGCCCTCGGCGTAGGCCTGCATCATGGCGTACTCGATGCCGTTGTGGACCATCTTCGCGAAGTGGCCCGCGCCGACCTTGCCCGCGTGGACGTAGCCGTAGGGGCCCTCCGGCTTGAGCGCGTCGAAGATCGGCTTCAGGCGGTCGACGTGCTCCTTGTCCCCGCCGACCATCAGCGCGTAGCCGTTCTCCAGGCCCCACACGCCGCCGGAGACGCCCGCGTCGACGAAGCCGATGCCGTGCTTGGCGAGTTCCTCGGCGTGCTTCTCGTCGTCCGTCCAGCGGGAGTTGCCGCCGTCGATCACGGTGTCGCCCGGCTTGAGCACGCTCGCCAGCTGGTCGATGACGCCCTGGGTGGCGGCGCCGGCCGGGACCATGACCCAGATCGCGCGCGGCGCCCGGAGCCGGTCGGCGAGCTCGACCAGGTTGTCGACGTCGGAGACGTCGGGATTGGTGTCGTAGCCGAAGACCTCGTGGCCGGCGTTGCGCAGACGCTCGCGCATGTTGCCGCCCATCTTGCCCAGACCCACAAGACCGATCTGCATGTCAGCTCACTTCCTGAGTTCGCGGTAGGCGGCCACCAGCGCGGCCGTGGACGGGTCGAGACCGGGGACCTCGGCACCCTCGGTGAGGGCGGGCTCCACCCGCTTGGCGAGCACCTTGCCGAGCTCGACGCCCCACTGGTCGAAGGAGTCGATGTTCCAGATCGCGCCCTGGACGAAGACCTTGTGCTCGTACAGCGCGACCAGCTGGCCCAGTACCGACGGGGTCAGCTCGGTGGCCAGGATCGTGGTGGTCGGGTGGTTGCCCTGGAAGGTGCGGTGCGCCACCTGCTCCTCGGGCACGCCCTCGGCCCGCACCTCGTCCGCCGTCTTGCCGAAGGCGAGGGCCTGCCCCTGGGCGAACAGGTTGGCCATCAGCAGGTCGTGCTGGGCCTTGAGCTCGTCGCCGAGCTCGTCGACGGGACGGGCGAAGCCGATCAGGTCGGCCGGGATCAGCTTGGTGCCCTGGTGGATCAACTGGTAGTAGGCGTGCTGCCCGTTGGTGCCGGGCGTGCCCCAGACCACGGGACCGGTCTCCCAGCCCACCGGGCGCCCGTCCCGGTCCACCGACTTGCCGTTGGACTCCATGTCCAGCTGCTGCAGATAGGCGGTGAACTTGGACAGGTAGTGGCTGTACGGCAGCACCGCGTGCGTCTGCGCGTCGAAGAAGTTGCCGTACCAGACGCCCAGCAGGCCCAGCAGCAGCGGGGCGTTGGACTCGGCGGGGGCGGTGCGGAAGTGCTCGTCGACCAGGTGGAAGCCGTCGAGCATCTCCCGGAAGCGCTCCGGGCCGATGGCGATCATCAGGGACAGGCCGATCGCCGAGTCGTAGGAGTAGCGGCCGCCGACCCAGTCCCAGAACTCGAACATGTTGTCCGGGTCGATGCCGAACCCGGTGACCTTCTCGGCGTTCGTGGACAGCGCGACGAAGTGCCGGGCCACCGCCTTCTCCTCGCCGAGCGCCTGAAGGAGCCAGGAGCGCGCCGAGGTGGCGTTGGTGATCGTCTCGATCGTGGTGAAGGTCTTCGACGCCACGATGAACAGCGTCTCGGCCGGGTCCAGGTCCCGCACCGCCTCGTGCAGGTCGGCGCCGTCCACGTTGGACACGAACCGCAGGGTCAGCGAACGGTCGGTGTAGGCGCGCAGCGCCTCGTACGCCATCGCCGGGCCCAGGTCGGAGCCGCCGATGCCGATGTTGACGACGTTCCTGATCCGCCTGCCGGTGTGGCCGGTCCACTGCCCGGAGCGGACCCGGTCGGCGAAGGCGCTCATCCGGTCGAGCACCGCGTGGACCTCGGGGACCACGTTCACGCCGTCGGCCTCGACGACCGCGTCGCGCGGGGCGCGCAGCGCGGTGTGCAGCACGGCGCGGTCCTCGGTGATGTTGATCTTCTCGCCGCGGAACATGGCGTCCCGCTGCCCGAACACGTCGGTGGCGGTGGCCAGTTCCTGGAGCAGTGCGAGGGTCTCGTCGGTGACGAGGTTCTTGGAGTAGTCGATGCGCAGGTCGCCGACCCGCACGACGTACCGCTCGGCGCGGCCGGGATCCGCGGCGAACAGCTCACGCAGCCGGGGGCGCTGGAGCGTCTCGGTGCGGTGGTCCTCCAGGGCGGTCCACTCGGGCCGCCGCGTCAGCACGGGGGCGTCAGACATGAGAAGCGTTCTCCTTGGTGCCGCCGCGCAGGGCGATGGCGTACATCTCGTCGGCGTCGAGGCGGCGCAGCTCCTCGGCGATGAGTTCGGAGGTGGGGCGCACCTTCAGCGCGAGGGTGCGCGGCGGCTGGCCCGGCAGGGACAGGGTGGCCAGCGGGCCCTCGGGCCGGTCGATCCTGATCTCGCCGTTGTCGGTGCCCAGCCGGACTCCGGTGACGACGGGTCCGGCGGTCTCCACCCGGTCCACCGTGACGTTCAGGCGGGCCTCCAGCCAGCGGGCGAGCAGTTCGGCGCTGGGGTTGTCGGCCTCGCTCTCCACGGCCGCCGAGGTGATCGTCTGCCTCGCCTGGTCGAGGGCCGCGGCCAGCATCGAGCGCCAGGGGGTGAGGCGGGTCCAGGCGAGGTCGGTGTCGCCCGGCGCGTAGGAGCGCAGGCGGGCCTCCAGCGCGGCCAGCGGCTGCTCGACGGCGTACATGTCGGTGATCCGGCGCTGGGCGAGCGCCCCGAGCGGGTCCTTGGCGGGCACCTCGGGCGCGTCCACCGGCCACCACACGACGACCGGCGCGTCCGGCAGCAGCAGCGGCAGGACGACGGAGTCGGCGTGGTCGGACACCTCGCCGTAGGTCCGCAGGATGACCGTCTCGCCGGTGCCGGCGTCGGCGCCCACCCGTACCTCGGCGTCGAGGCGGGACTGGGTGCGGTCCCGGGGGGAGCGGGCGTGCCGCTTGATGACGACCAGGGTGCGCGAGGGGTGCTCGTGCGAGGCCTCCTCGGCCGCCCTGATCGAGTCGTAGGCGTTCTCCTCGTCCGTGACGACGACCATCGTCAGGACCATGCCCACGGCCGGCGTGCCGATGGCGCGGCGGCCCTGTACCAGCGCCTTGTTGATCTTGCTTGCCGTGGTGTCGGTCAGGTCGATCTTCATGGCCTGCGCCAGCTCCGTCCGTCTCGTGCGAGCATTTCGTCGGCTTCCCGGGGGCCCCAGCTGCCCGACGCGTACTGCGCCGGCCTGCCGTCCTGCGCCCAGTGGTCCTCGATCGGGTCGAGGATCTTCCAGGACTCTTCCACTTCCTGGTGACGGGGGAACAGATTGGCGTCACCCAGGAGGACGTCCAGAATGAGCCGCTCGTAGGCCTCGGGGCTGGACTCGGTGAAGGACTCGCCGTACGCGAAGTCCATCGTCACGTCCCGGATCTCCATCGACGTGCCCGGCACCTTGGAGCCGAACCGCACCGTCATGCCCTCGTCCGGCTGGACGCGGATGACGACCGCGTTCTCGCCCAGCTCCTCCGTGGCCGTGGAGTCGAACGGGGAGTGCGGGGCGCGCTGGAAGACCACCGCGATCTCCGTCACCCGCCGGCCGAGCCGCTTGCCGGTGCGCAGGTAGAAGGGGACGCCCGCCCAGCGCCGGTTGTCGACGTTCAGCCTGACCGCGGCGAAGGTGTCGGTCGTGGAGGCCGGGTCGATGCCGTCCTCCTCCAGGTAGCCGCGCACCTGCTCGCCGCCCTGCCAGCCGGCCGCGTACTGGCCGCGCACGGTGTGCTCGCCGAGGTTCTCGGGCAGCTTGACCGCCTTCAGCACCTTCAGCTTCTCCGCCAGCAGGGACGCGGCGTCGAAGGACGCGGGTTCCTCCATCGCGGTGAGCGCCATCAGCTGGAGCAGGTGGTTCTGGATGACGTCGCGGGCCGAGCCGATGCCGTCGTAGTAGCCCGCGCGTCCGCCGATGCCGATGTCCTCGGCCATGGTGATCTGCACGTGGTCGACGTAGCTGCGGTTCCAGATCGGCTCGAACATCTGATTGGCGAAGCGCAGCGCCAGGATGTTCTGGACGGTCTCCTTGCCGAGGTAGTGGTCGATACGGAACACCTGGTCCGGTTCGAACACGTCGTGCACGACCTTGTTGAGCTCCTGGGCCGACCGCAGGTCGTGACCGAAGGGCTTCTCGATCACGGCCCGCCGCCAGGAGCCCTCGGGCGCGTCGGCCAGCCCGTGCCGCTTCAGCTGCTGGACGACCTTCGGGAAGAACTTCGGCGGTACGGAGAGGTAGAAGGCGTAGTTGCCGCTGGTGCCGCGGGCGGCATCCAACTCCTCGACCGTGGTGTGCAGTTGCTTGAACGCCTCGTCGTCGTCGAAGTCGCCGGGGATGAACCGCATGCCCTCGGAGAGCTGCTGCCAGACCTCCTCGCGGAACTCCGTGCGGGCGTGCTCGCGCACCGCGTCGTGCACCACCTCCGCGAAGTCCTGGTCCGCCCAGTCGCGCCGGGCGAAGCCGACCAGCGAGAAGCCCGGCGGCAGCAGCCCGCGGTTCGCCAGGTCGTAGACGGCCGGCATCAGCTTCTTGCGGGACAGGTCACCGGTGACGCCGAAGATGACCAGCCCGGACGGCCCGGCGATGCGCGGCAGACGGCGGTCGCGAGGATCGCGCAGCGGATTGGCCCAGTCGGGTGAGGCGGCCCGCGCGGCCGCACCGGACCCGCTGTCCGTCCCGCGCTCGGCGGTCGCCGCGTGCCGGTCCTCGTGCGGCGTCGGCGCCGCGTCCGCGGATCCCTCGGGGGCGCCGGCCTCCCGGGCCCCGGTTCCCTCGGCCTGAGCCGCCGTGGAACGCTTCCTGCTCATTCCCCGTCGACCCCCTTCCCGTTCAACGACTTCGTCACGGCGTCCAGCAGGTCCTGCCAGGCCGTCTCGAACTTGGCCACGCCCTCGTCCTCCAACTGCTGCACCACCTCGTCGTAGGAGATGCCGAGCCGCTCGACGGCCGCGAGATCGGCACGGGCCTGCGCGTAGCCGCCGGTCACGGTGTCGCCGTGGATGCGGCCGTGGTCGGCCGTCGCGTTCAGCGTGCCCTCGGGCATCGTGTTGACCGTGCCGGGAGCGACCAGGTCCTCGACGTACAGCGTGTCCTTGTACGCCGGGTCCTTCACCCCGGTGGACGCCCACAGCGGGCGCTGCTTGTTGGCCCGCGAGCCGGACAGGGCCAGCCAGCGCTCACCGGAGAACACCTGCTCGTACGCCTCGTAGGCGAGCCGCGCGTTGGCGAGCGCCGCCCGGCCCTTGAGCGCCAGGGCCTCGTCGGTGCCCAGCAGCGTCAGGCGCTTGTCGATCTCGCTGTCGACGCGGGAGACGAAGAAGGACGCCACGGAGTGGACGGCCGACAGGTCCAGGCCCGCCGCCTGCGCCTTCTCCAGGCCGGCCAGGTAGGCGTCCATCACCTCCCGGTAGCGCTCCAGCGAGAAGATCAGCGTGACGTTGACGCTGATGCCGGCACCGATGACCTCGGTGATCGCCGGCAGACCGGCCTCGGTCGCCGGGATCTTGATCATCACGTTGGGCCGGTCGACCAGCCAGGCGAGCTGCCTGGCCTCGGCGACGGTGGCCGTGGTGTCGTGGGCCAGGCGGGGGTCGACCTCGATGGAGACCCGGCCGTCCCGGCCGCCGGTGGCGTCGTACACCGGGCGCAGGACGTCGGCGGCGGCGCGGACGTCGGCGGTCGTCATCATCCGGACGGCCTCGTCGACCGTGACGCCCCGGACGGCGAGGTCGGCGAGCTGCTCCTGGTAGCCCTCACCGGACCCGATGGCGGCCTGGAAGATGGACGGGTTGGTGGTGACGCCGACGACGTGCCGGGTCTCGACGAGCTCGGCCAGGTTGCCGGAGGCGATCCGGCTGCGCGACAGGTCGTCCAGCCAGATCGACACGCCTTCGTCGGAGAGGCGCTTGAGGGCTCCCGCGGTGGCGGATGCTTCGGTCACAGTGATCATCTTCTTTCTGGCGATCGGATCAACCACGCGCGGCAGCGAGCGATTCCCGGGCTGCGGCGGTGACGTTCTCGGCGGTGAAGCCGAACTCGGCGAACAGGGTCTTCGCATCGGCGGAGGCGCCGAAGTGTTCGAGGGAGACGATGCGTCCTGCGTCACCTACGAACCGGTACCACGTCAGGCCCACTCCCGCCTCGACAGCCACACGCGCCTTCACGGACGGCGGAAGGACACTGTCGCGGTACTCCGGGGACTGCTCCTCGAACCACTCCACGGACGGCATCGACACCACCCGGGCGCCGATTCCCTCGGCCTCCAGCCGCTCACGGGCGGCCACGGCGAGCTGCACCTCGGAGCCGGTGGCGATGAGGACCACGTCCGGGACCGGCGTGGAGGAGTCGAACAGGACGTAACCGCCGCGGGCCGCGTCCGCGTTGGGCTCGTACGTCGGTACGCCCTGTCGGGTGAGGGCGAGGCCGTGCGGCGCGGGGTGGGTGGAGTGCCGCTTGAGGATCTCGGCCCAGGCGATCGCGGTCTCGTTGGCGTCGGCCGGACGGACGATGTTCAGGCCCGGGATGGCGCGCAGCGAGGCCAGGTGCTCGACCGGCTGGTGGGTCGGGCCGTCCTCGCCGAGACCGATGGAGTCGTGCGTCCAGACGTAGGTCACCGGAAGCTGCATCAGCGCGGACATCCGGACGGCGTTGCGCATGTAGTCGGAGAACACCAGGAAGGTGCCGCCGTAGATGCGGGTGTTGCCGTGCAGCGCGATGCCGTTCATCTCGGCCGCCATCGAGAACTCGCGGATGCCGAAGTGCACCGTGCGGCCGTACGGGTCGGCCTCGGGCAGCGGATTGCCCTCGGGCAGGAAGGACGAGGACTTGTCGATGGTCGTGTTGTTGGAGCCGGCCAGGTCGGCCGATCCGCCCCACAGCTCCGGGACGACCGGGCCGAGCGCCTGGAGCACCTTGCCGGAGGCGGCGCGGGTGGCGACCGCCTTGCCGGGCTCGAAGACGGGGAGCTTCTCCTCCCACCCGGTGGGCAGCTCGCCCCTGCTGATGCGGTCGAACTCGGCGGCGCGCTCCGGCCGGGCGAGGCGCCACTCGGCGATCCGGCGGTCCCAGGCGGCGTGCGCCTCGGCGCCCCGGTCCAGTGCCCGGCGGGTGTGGGCGAGGACCTCGCCGGAGACCTCGAAGGTCCGCTCCGGGTCGAAGCCGAGGACGCGCTTGGTGGCCGCGATCTCCTCGTCGCCGAGGGCGGAGCCGTGCGAGGCCTCGGTGTTCTGGGCGTTCGGCGCGGGCCAGGCGATGATCGTGCGCAGCGCGACGATGGAGGGGCGGCCGGTCTCGGCCTGCGCCGCCCGGAGCGCCTCGTACAGCGCGGGCACGTCGATGTCGCCGCTCTCGGCGGGCTCGACGCGCTGCGTGTGCCAGCCGTACGCCTCGTACCGCTTGAGGACGTCCTCGGAGAACGCGGTCGCGGTGTCGCCCTCGATGGAGATGTGGTTGTCGTCGTAGAGGAAGACGAGGTTGCCGAGCTTCTGGTGGCCGGCCAGGGAGGAGGCCTCGGCGGAGACGCCCTCCTCCAGGTCGCCGTCGGAGACGATCGCCCAGACGGTGTGGTCGAAGGGCGATGCGCCGGCCGGCGCGTCCGGGTCGAACAGGCCGCGTTCGTAGCGGGCGGCCATCGCCATGCCGACCGCGTTGGCGACGCCCTGGCCGAGCGGGCCGGTGGTGGTCTCGACGCCCGCGGTGTGCCCGTACTCCGGGTGGCCCGGCGTCCTCGAACCGTGGGTGCGGAACGCCTTGAGGTCGTCCAGCCCCAGCTCGTACCCGGCGAGGTAGAGCTGTGTGTACAGGGTCAGCGAGGTGTGCCCGGGGGAGAGGACGAAGCGGTCACGGCCCGCCCACTCCGGATCGGCGGGGTCGTGCCTCATCACCTTCTGAAAGATCGTGTACGCCGCCGGGGCGAGGCTCATCGCGGTGCCGGGGTGCCCGTTCCCGACCTTCTGCACGGCGTCGGCCGCCAGCAGCCGGGCGGTGTCGACGGCACGCCGGTCGAGGTCGGTCCACTCCGGACGGTCGGGTGTCTGCGTGCTCATCTGTAGGCAGTCCTCTTCAAAAGGTCAACTGAACCGGCGTTTCCGCTGGTCGGACGTGTTCGACCTTAAAAGTCTGACTTTTTTGCGGGAAGGTCGAGGTGTGTCAGCCTGTGGTGAAAGTGGGACACAGACCGACGAGGACCGGCCCGCTGGGGCCGGTCCGGCGCAACTGTGACCTGACAGGCGTGACAGGTGTGACAGACATGGGTGTGGCGGAGATGGCGGACAGGTTCGACGAAGACGGCGACGACGGCGACGGCATCCGGACGTTCGCCTTTCCGGCCGACCGCGGCCTCAGCGGCGTCGGCATGCAGATAGGCCCGATGGGCGACCGCGACGCCTGGTGCGCCGAGGCTCCACCGGACCGCATCCACCGCATCGACTTCCACATCGTGATGTTCTTCAGCGGCGGTCCGGTCCGCCACATGATCGACTTCACCGAGTACGAGGCGAGCGCCGGCGACGTGCTGTGGATCCGCCCGGGCCAGGTGCACCGCTTCACGGCGAGCAGCGAGTACCGCGGAACCGTCCTGAGCATGCAGCCCGGATTCCTGCCCCGTGCCACGGTCGAGGCGACCGGCCTGTACCGCTACGACCTGCCGCCGCTGCTGCGCCCCGACGAACCCCGGCTCACCGCCCTGCGTGCCGCCCTCGCGCACCTCCAGGACGAGTACGAGGACACGGCGACCCTCCCGCTCAGCCTGCACACGGCCGTCCTGCGCCACTCCCTGTCCGCGTTCCTGCTGCGCCTCGCCCATCTCGCGGCGAGCTCGGCCGAGGAGGCCGGGCGGCAGGCGGACACCACGTTCACCCTGTTCCGCGACGCGGTGGAGCGGGGTTTCGCCACCAACCACAGCGTCAGCGCCTACGCCGAAGCCCTCGGCTACTCCCGGCGCACCCTGGTCCGCGCGGTGCGCGCCGCGACCGGTGACACGCCGAAGGCCTTCATCGACAAGCGGGTGGTCCTGGAGGCCAAACGCCTCCTTGCCCACAGCGACCGGACCATCGGACGGGTCGGCGCCGCAGTCGGCTTCCCGGACGCGGCGAACTTCTCCAAGTTCTTCCACCAGCACGCGGACACGACACCGGCCGCCTTCCGGGCGGAACTGCGCCAGGACCTCGGCGGGCCCGAGGTCTGAGGTCCGGGGCCGGTCGGCGGAGCGCGGCCGGGGCTGGACCGGCAGGCGGCCGGCGCCCCCGCCGGGCCGGAGAACCGCGTGCGCCCCGGACCGGCCGGGGCGCACTGTTCCACGGTGGGGAAGGTGCGGGTCAGCGGCCGAAGCTGAACCAGTTCACGTTCACGAAGTCGGCCGGCTGACCACTGGTGAAGGTCAGGTACACATCGTGCTTGCCCGTGACGGAGCTGATGTTCGCCGGGACGGTCCGCCAGGACTGCCAGCCGCCCGTGTTGCCGACGGAGAAGCTTCCGACCGGCGCGTTGGAACGGCTGTCCAGGCGTACCTCGACCAGACCGCTCACGCCCGCGCCCGCACCGCTGGCCACCCGGGCGTTGAACTGGGTGGCGGACCCGGAGCCGAAGTCGACACCCCGGTACAGGGCCCAGTCGCCGTTGGCCAGCGCGCCGATGTTCTGGCCGCCGCCCGAGTCGGAGGTGCCCTCGGTCAGCGTGCCGGACTGGCCGTCGAACGACTCCGCCTGGATGGCGCCGTAGGCGTCACGGCTGCCGGTGGGGGGCGGCGTGGTACCGCCCCCACCGGCCGACAGCACCTGCACGTAGTCGACGACCATGGGGATTCCCGGCACCGTGGCGCCGTCCGGGCCGCCGCCGAAGGCGTTGACGAATCCGCCGCCCATCGCGACGTTCAGGATGATGTAGAAGCCGTGGTCGGTGGCGTTCGACCAGGTCGTGGCGTCGACCTGGTTCTCGCGCACGGTGTGGTAGTTGACGTCGTCGACGTAGAAGCGGATCTCCTCCACGCTCGTCGAGCGGTCCCACTCCATCCGGTAGGTGTGGAAGCCGGACTGGCACGTGCTGCCGGGACAGGCCGTGGAACCGCCCAGGCCGGTGGTCTCGTTGCAGGGACCGCCGGGTGAGGTGCCGCAGTGCATCGTCGCCCAGACGGTGTTCAGGCCCTGGACGTTCTCCAGGATGTCCAGTTCGCCGACGGCCGGCCAGTTCCAGTAGTTGCCGCGGTAAGGGGCACCGAGCATCCAGAAGGCGGGCCAGTAGCCGCGGGCGGCGGTGCCGGTGACGTTCGGCATCTGGATACGGGCCTCGACCCGGAGCCGGCCGCCCGCCGGGGGCTCGAAGTCGGTGCGCCTGGTCTCGATGCGGCCGGAGGTCCAGTTGCCGGCCGAGTCGCGCCGCGGCGTGATGCGCAGGTTGCCGCTGCCGTCGAGCGCCACGTTGTTCGTGCTCGACGTCATCGTCTCGATCTCGCCGGTGCCCCAGTTGGCGGGGCCGCCCGGGTAAGAGGTCCCGGTCGCGTACTGCCAGTCGGAGGTGTTGACGCCGCTGCCCGCGGAGCCGTTGAAGTCGTCGACGAAGACCTGGGTCCAGCCGGACGGGGGAGTCGGCGCGGCGGCGGTCGCCGACGGCGTCACGGCCGTGGCGGCGACCGCCGCGAGGCCCAGCGTGCTGAGCACGGCGACCAGGGCCCGTCTGACGGACCCTCGTCTGCCGGGAGTGCCGGAGGGTTCACTCATCGGATTGCCTCTCGGTACGGGTGTGGGTGCACGGATACCGGTCCGGGAGCGCCGTACGGTCTTGAGAGCGCTCTCAAACGATGGCTGCGCGGCCAATGTGCTCCCGGGTACTGCCGCCGTCAAGAGGTGCAGCCGAGAAAGTCCTTACGGGGTACGAGAGTTCAAGTGCTGAAGGGGGAAATGTGCCGCGCCGTCCGGCTCGGACCACGTCGGCGAAGCCGGGGCGGCAGCAGCGCCGGTGCCGGGCCCGGGATCCCGGGTGACCGGGGCCCCGGCATGGCCGTGTCGTGCGGGTTCCGGCTGACGGCCGGTCACCGTTCTTCCAGGTGTCGAAGGCGATCCGACGGGGGTCCGAGCCGAGGGTGATCCGGAACGGCCGGACCTCGGCGAACAACCCGTCCCTCGGCCCGCCGGCGGCGAGCCGGCCCGCGTCGCCGTGAGGCGGGCCGGCTCGCCGGGGGCGGGCCGTCACAGAGCCCGCAGGATCCAGCCCCAGCGGTGCGTGCCGGTCGGGACGAGGTACGACGCGAAGGTGTCGGGCCCGCACGAGGCGGTGCCCAGGCCCCGGTGGGCGGCGTCGATGTGCACGACGCAGCCCTCGCGCGGGACGAGTTCGTCGTGGTGCGCGGCGGCGGCGAGGTCCGCGGCACGGTACCGGGTGACGGACACCTGGCTGGGCCGGTCCAGTCGGACGGCCAGCCCCGTCGCGTCCGGCGCGGACAGCGTGAAGTGCCGCACGCCGTGCCGGCCGCCGCTCTCCTGCGGACGCAGATAGGGGGTGAACAGGTCGTCCACGGGGAGCGAGTGATGGCCGACCGGCGCGGTGGCGCGGTCCGGATACGACTCCCAGGG
This sequence comes from Streptomyces cadmiisoli, assembly GCF_003261055.1. Taxonomy (NCBI): domain Bacteria; kingdom Bacillati; phylum Actinomycetota; class Actinomycetes; order Kitasatosporales; family Streptomycetaceae; genus Streptomyces; species Streptomyces cadmiisoli. Next base: position 2,148,188 of record NZ_CP030073.1, on the reverse strand, counting down.
CCCCGGCCCGAACCAGTCCAGCAGCTCCGGCCCGGCCACCGTCTCGAACACCGACCCGACCCGGGCCACGTCGTACAGCGCCTCGGGCAGTTCGGCGGTCTCCTCGACCCGGATGCCGCCCTCGACCGCGGTGAGGACCTGCTCGTGCCGGACCACCGCGGTCCCGAAGGCGTACTCGGCGAGGACACCCACGCTCGCGCCGTCCCGGCGCACCGCGACCAGCCGGCGGACCGGCGCGTCAAGGCCCCACTCCCGCCAGCGGTCCGCCATACCGCCCAGCTCGTCGTTGTCGGTGGGGGCCCGCCACAGGGACAGGGTGGGCGCGGACCGCAGCAGCGGGTGCACGAGCAGTCCGTCCGCGTCGACCTCCACGGTCCGCTCGGGCACGGCGACGGCCTCGCGCACGGGCCGCGGCCTGAGCCGCACCTGGGGCAGACACACCACCGTGCCGCGCGGCGCCCACGCTTCGTCCCGCGCGGTGGTCACCCTCAGCGTCAGCCAGGCCTCGCCCCCGTCGTCCGGCAGGTCCAGCGGCAGCGGTACGGCGGCCGTCTCCCCCGGACGCAGGTCGGGCAGTTCGGCCGGCGCCGTCAGCGTGCGTCCGTCGGCGAGCGACAGCAGCCACTCGCCGCTCAGCCAGTCCAGGCCGCGGAAGTGCTGGTGGTTGCCGATGACCGGCCCCTCGTGCCGGAAGCTCTCCAGCCGGACCGGCGCCGCGATCTCGCGGTGCTCGTACAGCACCGGCTTGGGCGTGCGGTCCGGGAACACCACGCCGTCGGCGATGAACGCGCCGTCGTGCGGCGTGTCGCCGAAGTCGCCGCCGTACGCCCAGCGGTGGCCGGGCGCGGCGACGCCGTCGCTGTAGCGCCCGGCGCCCGCGCGCCCGGCCGGTCTTCCGTCGCTCACGCGCTGCAGAATGCCGTGGTCCCAGAACTCCCAGATGAAGCCGCCCTGAAGACCGGGTGTGGCCTCGATGGCGGCCCAGTGGTCGGCGAGCGTGCCGTTGCTGTTGCCCATCGCGTGGGAGTACTCGCACTGGATGAGCGGCTTGGTCTGCTTGCCGGAGAGCGCGTGCGCCACGCAGTCCTCGAGCGGCGCGTACATCGGGCAGGCGATGTCCGAGGCGACGTCCGGATCCGCCCAGCCCCGCTTGGCCGCGCCCTCGTACTGCACCGGCCGGGTCGGGTCGTGCCGGCGCACCCAGCCGGCCGCCGCGTCGTGGTTCGCGCCGTAGTCGGACTCGTTGCCCAGCGACCAGATGATGACCGAGGGGTGGTTCTTGTCCCGCAGCACCATCCGGGAGACCCGGTCGACGAAGGCGTTCAGATAGCGCGGGTCGTCGGCGATCTCGTGCGCGTGGTCGTGGCTCTCGATGTCCGCCTCGTCGACCACGTAGAGGCCGAACTCGTCGGCGATGTCGTACAGGGCGGGGTCGTTCGGGTAGTGCGCGGTGCGCACGGCGTTGAAGCCGAAGCGCTTGAGCAGCGCGAGGTCGGCCCGCATGTCGTCGTGCGACACGGTCCGGCCGGTCAGCGGGTGGAAGTCGTGCCGGTTGACGCCCCGGATGAACACCCGCTCGCCGTTGATCAGCAGATCCCGTCCGGCGATCTCGACGTCGCGGAATCCGACGCGGTGGTACGAGGTGTCGGCGACCGTCCCGTCCGGGCGGTGCAGCCGGACGGTCAGCCCGTACAGCTCGGGCGTCTCGGCCGTCCAGGTGCGCACGTCGGGCACGGTCGCCCGCAGCCGGGCCTCGCCGAGGAAGGCGGAGACCCGCTCGTCCTCGGCGTTGGCCCGGTCGAACGTGGTGTCCTGGGCGACCGCCAGGCCGTCCAGGTCGCCGCTGACGTGCCAGCCCTCGGGCAGCGCGCCGGCCGCGTCACGCACCCGGCAGTCCACCCGCAGCTCACCGTCGGCCCGGGCCAGCACGGTCACGTCCGCCAGGTGCAGCGGGTCCGTCGCGTACAGCAGCACCGGGCGGGTGATGCCGCCGTGCCACCACTGGTCCTGGTCCTCCAGGTGGGAGGCGTCCGACCACTTCACGACGGTCAGACGCAGCACCGCCCGGTCACCGGCGCGCACCACGGCCGTCAGGTCGAACTCGGCGGCCAGGTGCGAGTCCTTGGAGACTCCGACGGGCCGGCCGTCCACCTGCACCAGCAGCACGCTCTCGGCCGCGCCCACCTGGAGCACGATCCGCCGCCCGGCCCACTCGGCGGGCACGTCCACCGTCCGCTCGTACACCCCGGTCGGGTTGGCGGCGGGGGAGTGGGGCGGGAACTCCGCGAACGGCATCCGCACATTGGTGTAGTGCGGCAGGTCGTCGGTGTCCTGGAGGGTCCAGGCTCCGGGGACGTGGGCCGTCGACCACGTCTCGCCCACCGGCGCGTCGGGCGACGGCAGCAGCTGGAAGTGCCAGTCGCCGTCCAGGGAGAGGGAGGGGTGGCGCCGGTCGACACCGGACATCGCCAGCCGCCCCCAGGAGGTCACCTCGGGTGCCTCCCAGGGACGCAGCGCCCGTAGCGGGTCCATCAGCGGATGGCTCCCTTGCCGAGGTCGCCGATGATCTGGCGGGCGCCGATCGCGAAGACGATCAGCAGCGGGACGAGGGCCAGCAGCGCGCCGGTCATCACCATTCCGTAGTCGGTCGTGCCGTGGCTGCCGTTGAGCTGGGACAGGGCCACCTGGAGGGTCACGTTGTCCGGGTCGGTCAGCGCGATCAGGGGCCAGGCGTAGTCGTTCCACTGGCCCATGAAGGTGAAGATGCCGAGGAAGGCCAGACCCGGGCGGACCACCGGCAGCGCCACGTGCCAGTACTGGCGCAGGAATCCGGCTCCGTCGAGCCGGGAGGCGTCGAGCAGTTCGTCGTGGATGGCGCCCTTCATGTACTGGCGCATCCAGAAGATGCCGAACGCGTTGGCCGCGGCCGGGACGATCAGCGAGGTCATCGAGCCGATCCAGCCGATCTTCGCCATGATCACGAACTGCGGGATGGCCGCCAGCTGCGCCGGCACCATGAAGATGACCATGAGCAGCCCGAACAGCGCATTGCGGCCAGGGAACTCGAACTTGGCGAAGACGAACGCCGCCAGCGAGTCGAAGAACAGCACCAGCACGGTCACGCAGGTCGCGACCAGCAGCGAGTTGAACATCGACCCGAAGAAGTCGATGTTGTCGAAGAGGTTGCGGACGTTCTCCAGGAAATGCGGGCCGGGCAGCAGCTTCGGCGGGTAGGAGAAGATCTCCGTCGACGTGTGCGTCGACATGATCACGGCCCAGTAGAACGGGAAGGCCGAGATCAACAGGCCGATGACGAGGACCGCGTGCAGGGCCAGTCCCCGGCGTCGGGAACCCTTGATGGTTGCCATGGTGACCGGCCTCCCTATTCTTCGCCCCGGCGCTGCACCAGGCGCCAGTTGATGATCGAGAAGAGGACGACGACGAGGAAGATCCCCCACGCCACGGCGGCGCCGTAGCCGAAGTCGTTGTTGTCGAAGGTCTGCTGGAAGAAGTAGAGGACCATCGTCCGGCCCGCGTGGTCCGGGCCGCCCGCGAAGGCCGACTCGTTGGTGTTGGTCTGGAGCAGCACCTGCGGTTCGGCGAAGCTCTGCAGACCGGTGATCGTCGAGACGACGAGCACGAACAGCAGCACCGGCCGCATCAGCGGCAGCGTGATCCGGAAGAACGTCTGCACGGGACCGGCGCCGTCCATCCGGGCCGCCTCGTACAGTTCGCCCGGGACGGTCTGGAGCCCGGCGAGGAAGATGATCGCGTTGTAGCCGGTCCACTGCCAGGTCATCAGCGTCGCGACGGCGACCTTGATGCCCCACGGCGTGTTCAGCCACGCCACCTGGTCCAGCCCGACCGCCTGCAACAGGGCGTTCATCAGGCCGAAGTTGGTGGAGAAGACCGAGCCGAAGATGATGGCGACCGCGACGATCGAGGTCACGTTCGGCAGGAAGTACGCGAAGCGGTAGACGTTCTTGAACCGCACCGCCGAGTTGAGCATCACCGCCGTCACCATCGCCAGGAAGATCATGGGGAAGGTGGCCAGCGCCCAGATGATGAGCGTGTTGCCGATCGAGCTCCAGAAGTCGGCGTCGGCCAGCAGGTACTTGTACTGCGACAGGCCCGCCCACTCCATCGAGCCGAGGCCGTCCCAGCGGTGGAAGGACAGGAACAGCGAGAAGCCGACCGGTACCAGGCCGAAGGCGAGGAAGAGCAGGTAGAAGGGCGAGATCGCGGCGTACAGCCGCCAGTGGCTCAGGATCCCCTTCTTCGGGTGGACGACCGGGGCCTCGGCCACGGGCGCCGGGGGCCGGTCGACGACGGGCACGGTGGCCATCAGAGGTTCACCCCCAGGTGGTCGGCGATGCGCCGGCACTTGCTCATGGCGTCCCTCCAGGCCTTCTCCGGGTCCTTGCCGAGGACGCCGACGTTCTTGATCTCGTCCCGGATCGGCTGCCCGAGGGCGATGTCGTACGGGCTGTTGTGGGCGACCGGGATCTGCTCGGCGGCCGGACCGTAGACGTCCATCGTGATCTGGTCGCCGAAGAACGGGTCCGGCTCGCGCAGCTTGCTCATCGCGTAGGAGGCGGGGGTCGAGGGGAAGAGACCGGCCTCGACGAAGCCGTGCGCCTGGTTCTCCGGACTGAGCATCCAGGTGATGATCTCGAAGGCCCGCTCGGGCTCCCGGCACGCCTTGGTGATCGCGAGGAACGAGCCGCCGACGTTCGAGGGGCCGCCCGGGCAGTTCGCCACCCGCCATCTGCCCTCGGTCTTCGGGAACTGGAGCTTGAGGTCGCCGGCCGCCCACGAGGCGTTCAGCTGGCTGGGCAGCCGGCCCTTCACGGTGGCGGCGATCGAGTCGGGGGTGCCGGTCACGATGTCCGACACGATCCCGCGCCGCTTGGCCTCCACGGCACGGTCCCAGCAGGCGCGGACGTGCTCCTGGTCGCCGATGAAGTTGCGGTCCTCGTCGACGAAGCGATCGGTTCCCTGGCCGATCGACATCTCGAAGACACTGCCGACGTCGGTCAGGATGAACGTCCCCGGTATCCGCTTCTTCAGCTGCTCACCCGCCGCGAAGAAGCTCTCCCAGGTGCCCAGCTCGGCGGAGACGTCGTCCGGCTCGGAGGGCAGTCCGGCCTTCTCGAAGACGGCGCTCTGGTAGTAGTGCACGACCGGCCCCACGTCGATCGGCAGGCCGATGAGGCTGCCGTCCGGTGCGACGGCCTGCTGCCACTTCCAGTCCAGGTACCGGCTCTTGAGCCGGTCGGCGCCGAGCGTGCGCAGGTCCACGAACTGGTCGGCGTTCGGCAGGTAGGAGGCCATGTCCTCGCCCTTGAGCCCCGCGATGTCGGGGATGTGGGCGCGGCCCGCCAGGGTGGTGATCAGCTTGGACCGGTAGTAGCCGCCGATCTGCTGCGCCTCGAGCGTGACGGTGTCGTCGTAACGGGCCTTGGCCTTCTCGACGACGGTGTCGCTGAGGCCGCCGCTCCAGTACCACAGGACCATGTTGCGTCCGGTCGAACCGGTCGGTACGGCGCAGCCGGAGGTCAGGCCGCCGAGCGCCATGGCGGCCGAACCGGCCAGGCCCGCGCGCAGCAGGCCTCTTCGTGAGAGCAGCACTGCTCTCACCGCCTTTCGGATGTGTGACGTGTGCCAGGGGGTCAGTGGGGGGCTGTCAGTGGGGGTCGCCGTTCGGGGTCGCCCGAGGGTTCGGAGGGGTGACGGGGGCGTGGTGCACGGGCGGCCCCGGGTCGGCGGGGATGCGGTCGTCGAGGAAGCCGTACGCCCGCCGCAGATCGGGGTCGGTGACCGTGCGCCACCAGCGGTCGACGCCGTACCAGCCGGGGGCGGCCAGCGCCCCGCCGTGCCGCCGGACGGACAGCCCGGCGGCGAGCGTCGCGAACCTCAGCCGCTCGTCGAGGGGCCAGCCGCCCAGGGAGGCGGCGACGAAGCTTGCGCCGAAGACGTCCCCGGCGCCCGTGGCGTCCAGGACATCGATGTCAAGCGCCGGTACGTCGGCGTATTCGCCGGTGGTCTGGTCGACGGCGACCGCGCCGTCGCCGCCCCGTGTCACCACGGCCACGGGCACCAGGTCGGACAGCGTGCCGAGGGCCGCCACCGCGCTGTCGGTGCGGGTGTAGGCCATCGCCTCGACCTCGTTGGGCAGGAAGGCGTGGCACAGGGCGAGCTGGTCGAGGACGTCGGTGGACCACTGCCGGCTGGGGTCCCAGCCGACGTCGGCGTAGATCCGGGTGCCGTTGGCGGCCGCCTTGGCCAGCCAGGCGTGGGGTTCGGCCTCGATGTGCACCAGGGCGGTGCGTGCCTCGGGCGGGTCGCCCATGAGGTCGTCCTGGGAGCAGGGGGGTGTGCTGCCGTGGGTCACCAGGGCCCGGTCGTGCACGGGGGCGCCGCCGGGCCGGCGCGGGGCGCCGGGGAGCGCGAGCGAGACGGAGACCGGGGTGGGCCAGCCCTCGGCGGTGCGGGACAGGGAGAGGTCGATCCCCTCCTGGCCGGCCAGGACGCCGCGGCAGTACGTGCCGTAGAAGTCGTCGCCGAAGACGGTGGCCAGGGAGGTCCGCAGGCCGAGGCGCGAGGCGGCGACCGCGAGGTTGGCGATGCCGCCGGGGCTGCTGCCCATGCCCGCGGTCCAGATCTCCTCGCCCGGCGTCGGCGGCCCGCCGAGCCCTGTCAGGACGAGGTCGTAGAAGAGGAGCCCGGTCAGCAGCACATCGGGCCGGTCGTCGTCCACGCGACATCCCCTTCGTCAAAAGTCTTCATTTCGGTGACCGGAATCGTGCGTCGCTTCGGGAGATTGGTCAATACCCGAGCAGAACTGAGCATAGAAATGATTGAAGATGACGAGTAGTGTTCGTGTCGTGCTGGCAGAACGACGACACCAACTCATCCTGCGGGCCTTGCGCTCCGGCGGTCCCGCAGCCGTGACCGATCTCTCCGGGCAACTGGGTGTGAGCCCCGCCACCATCCGGCGCGATCTGCTCAGACTGGAGGAGGAAGGCCTGCTCACGCGGGTGCACGGCGGCGCTGTCGTGGAGGAGGGCGACCAGCCCTTCGCCGAGGTCGCCGAGGTGCGCGTGTCCGAGAAGGACGCCATCGCCGCGCGCGCGGCGGCCCTGGTCCAGGACGGTCAGTCGGTGCTGCTCGACATCGGCACCACCGCCTACCGGCTGGCCCGCCAGCTGCACGGCCGCCGCCTCACCGTGATCACCAGCAACCTGGTGGTCTACGAGGAACTGGCCGACGACGAGGGCATCGAGCTGGTGCTGCTCGGCGGCATGGTCCGCCGTGAGTACCGCTCCCTGGTCGGCTTCCTCACCGAGGACAATCTGCGTCAGCTGCACGCGGACTGGGTGTTCCTCGGCACGAGCGGGGTGCGGCCGGGCGGACAGGTGATGGACACCACGGTCGTCGAGGTGCCGGTGAAACGGGCCATGATCAACGCCGGAGACCGGGTCGTGCTGCTCGCCGATTCGGCGAAGTTCCCGGGCACGGGAATGGCGAAGGTCTGTGGCCCCGAGGAACTGGACGTGGTCGTGACGGACACGGCCGTCGAACCGGCGACCGGCACCGCGCTGCGGGAAGCCGGCGTCGAGGTGGTCGTGGCGGGAAGGGTGCAGGCGTGAAGCTGACGATTCTGGGCGGTGGCGGATTCCGGGTGCCGCTCGTGTACGGGGCGCTCCTCGGGGACCACGCCGAGGGCCGGGTGACGCGGGTCGTGCTGCACGACCTGGACGCGCGCAGACTGTCCGCGGTCACCCGCGTGCTCGCCGAGCAGGCCGCCGGGGTGCCCGACGCCCCCGAGGTGACGGCCACGACCGATCTGGACGAGGCGCTGCGCGGCGCCGACTTCGTCTTCTCCGCGATCCGCGTCGGCGGCCTCCAGGGCCGCGCCGACGACGAGCGGGTGGCGCTCGGGCAGGACGTCCTCGGCCAGGAGACGGTCGGCGCCGGCGGTATCGCCTACGGCCTGCGCACGGTGCCCGTCGCCGTCGACATCGCACGACGCGTCGCCCGTCTGGCACCCGACGCCTGGGTGATCAACTTCACCAACCCGGCCGGCCTGGTCACCGAGGCGATGTCGCACCACCTGGGCGACCGCGTCATCGGCATCTGCGACTCACCCGTGGGACTCGGCCGCCGGATCGCCCGCGTGCTCGGCGTGCGCAACCCGGCGGAGGCCTGGATCGACTACGTCGGCCTCAACCACCTCGGCTGGGTGCGCGGACTGCGGGTCGAGGGCCGCGACGAACTCCCGCGCCTGCTCGCCGACCGCGACCTGCTGTCCTCCTTCGAGGAGGGCAAGCTGTTCGGCGCCGACTGGCTCCAGTCGCTGGGCGCGATCCCCAACGAGTACCTGCACTACTACTACTTCAACCGGGAAGCGGTGCGCGCCTACCAGGAGGCCGAGCGGACCCGCGGCGCCTTCCTGCACGACCAGCAGGCCCGCTTCTACGAGCGGATGGCCGACCCGGACGCCGCCGCCCTGGACGTGTGGGACGCCACCCGCGCCGAGCGCGAGGCCACCTACATGGCGGAGAACCGCGAGACCGCCGGCGCCGGCGAACGCGACGCCGACGACCTCTCCGGCGGCTACGAGAAGGTGGCGCTGGCACTCATGCGGGCCATCGCCCGGGACGAGCGCACCACCCTGATCCTCAACGTCCGCAACCGGAGCACGCTCTCGGTGCTCGACTCCGAGGCGGTCATCGAGGTGCCCTGCCTGGTCGACGCCAACGGCGCCCACCCGGTCGCCGTCGCCCCGCTGCCCGCCCACGCCACCGGCCTGGTCTGCGCTGTGAAGGCGGTCGAGCGCGAGGTGCTGGCCGCCGCCGCGTCCGGCTCGCGCGGCGCGGCCGTGAAGGCCTTCGCGCTGCACCCGCTCGTCGACTCCGTGAACGTGGCCCGCCGGCTGGTCGACGGCTACACCGCCGTCCACCCCGGCCTCTCGTACCTCAAGTAGTCCTGTCAGGAGACCCCGCTCATGCACGATGAACGCCGCCGGATCGAGGAGCGCGTGCAGCGCGTCCACAACCAGCGCATCAAGCCCGCGGTGTACGCCGCCGCCGTCCCGCTGACGGTCGAGGCCTGGCAGGCACCCGGCGAACCCGTCCCCTTCACCGAGGCCGCCGCGGCCGCCTACGAGCCGTTCGCCATGGACACCCCCTGGGGCCCGCCCTGGGGCACCACCTGGTTCCGCATGCGCGGCCGGGTGCCCGCAGAGTGGGCCGGCCGGCGCGTCGAGACGGTCATCGACCTCGGCTTCGTCGGCGACTGGCCCGGCAACCAGGCCGAGGCGCTCGTCCACCTCCCCGACGGGACACCGCTGAAGGCGGTCAACCCGCAGAACCAGTACGTGCCCGTGGCACGGCCGGCGCAGGGCGGCGAGGAGATCCACTACCTGGTGGAGGCGGCCTCCAACCCCGACATCCTCGCCGGTGACTTCGCGGCCCCCACCCCGCTCGGCGACGTCCTGACCGCCGGTGACAAGCCTCTCTACACCTTCCGCCGCGCCGACCTCGCCGTCCTCGACGAGGAGGTCTGGCACCTCTCGCTGGACGTCCAGGTGCTGCGCGAGCTGATGCTGGAGCTCGGCGAGCACGAGCCGCGCCGCCACGAGATCATGCACGCGCTGGACGCGGCGCTCGACGCCCTCGACTTGGACGACGTCCCCGGCACCGCGGCCGCCGCCCGCGCAGTCCTCGGGCCGGTGCTCGCCCGGCCCGCGCACGCCAGCGCCCACACCCTGTCCGCCGTCGGCCACGCGCACATCGACTCCGCGTGGCTGTGGCCGATCCGCGAGACCAAGCGCAAGACCTCCCGCACCTTCTCCAACGTCACCGCGCTCGCCGAGGAGTACGAGGAGTTCGTCTTCGCCTGCTCGCAGGCCCAGCAGTACGAGTGGGTGCGCGACAACTACCCGAAGGTCTGGGAGCGGATCAAGAAGGCCGTGGCCGACGGCAGCTGGGCGCCGGTCGGCGGCATGTGGGTGGAGGCCGACGGCAACCTGCCCGGCGGCGAGGCGATGGCCCGCCAGCTCATCCACGGCAAGCGTTTCTTCATGGAGCAGTTCGGCATCGAGACCACAGGCGTCTGGCTGCCCGACTCCTTCGGCTACACCGCCGCCTACCCGCAGCTCGCCAAGCTCGCCGGCAACGACTGGTTCCTCACCCAGAAGATCTCCTGGAACCAGACCAACAAGTTCCCCCACCACACCTTCTGGTGGGAGGGCATCGACGGCACCCGCGTCTTCACCCACTTCCCGCCGGTCGACACCTACAACGCCGAGTTCTCCGGCCAGGAGATGGCCCACGCCGTCCGCAACTACCAGGACAAGGGACGCGGTACGACGTCCCTGGCCCCCTTCGGGCACGGCGACGGCGGTGGCGGCCCCACCCGCGAGATGCTCGAACGCGCCCGGCGCCTGGCCGACCTGGAGGGCTCGGCCAAGGTCCGCATCGAGCACCCCGACGCCTTCTTCGCCGCCGCGCGGGAGGAGTACCCCGACGCGCCGGTCTGGGCCGGAGAGCTCTACCTGGAGCTGCACCGCGCCACCTACACCACCCAGGCCCGCACCAAGCAGGGCAACCGCCGCAGCGAACACCGGCTGCGCGAGGCCGAGCTGTGGGCGACGACCGCGGCGCTGCACGCACCGGGCTACTCCTACCCGTACGAGCACCTCGACCGCCTGTGGAAGACCGTCCTGCTCCACCAGTTCCACGACATCCTGCCGGGGTCGTCGATCGCCTGGGTGCACCGCGAGGCGGAGGCGGAGTACGCGCGGGTGGCGCGCGAGCTGGAGGTGATCACCGCCGAGGCCGTGGCCGCGCTGGGCGCGGGCGGCGCACGGGCCTTCAACACCGGTCCGTTCGACCGCGCCGAGGTGGTGCGCACCGACGGGGGCGGAGCCGCGTACGTGGCGGTGCCGGGGAGCGGCAGCGCCCCGCTCGGCAACGCCCGTCCCGAGCGCACCGTGGAGGTATCCGACCGCGTCCTGGACAACGGACTGGTCCGCGTCGAACTGGCCGACGACGGCACCCTCGCCTCCGTGCGCGACCTGCGCGCCGGCCGCGAGGTGCTCGCCGGCCCCGGCAACCTGCTCCGGCTGCACAGCGACCTGCCCAACTACTGGGACGCCTGGGACATCGACAAGCACTACCAGAACCGCTACACCGACCTCCTGGACACCGAGTCCGTGACGGTCGTCGAGCCGGACGGCCTCGTCGGGTCGATCCGGGTGACCCGCGCCTTCGGCAACGGCTCGACCGTCACCCAGACGATCAGCCTGCGCTCGGGCAGCCCCCGGATCGACTTCGAGACCGAGATCGACTGGCACGAGGCCGAGAAGATCCTCAAGGCGGGCTTCCCGGTCGACATCCGGGCCCCGCACTCCTCCGCGGAGATCCAGTTCGGCCACGTCCAGCGGCCCACGCACACCAACACCAGCTGGGAGGCGGCCCGCTTCGAGGTCTCCGGACACCGCTGGGTGCACATCGGCGAACCCGGCTACGGGGTCGCGGTCCTCAACGACTCCACCTACGGCCACGACGTCTCCCGCACGGTCCGCGAGGACGGCGGCACCACCACCACCGTCCGGCTCAGCCTGGTGCGCGCCCCGCGCGTCCCGGACCCCGAGGCCGACCAGGGGCGGCACCGCTTCACCTACTCCCTCCTGCCGGGCGCCACGATCGAGGACGCGGTCCGGGAGGGCTACGCCCTCAACCTGCCGCTGCGCGTCGCGGACGCGGCGGGCGCGCCGGAACCGGTCGTGTCCGCGACCGGCGAGGGTGTCACCGTCGAGACGGTCAAGCTCGCGGACGACCGGTCCGGCGACGTGGTCGTCCGCCTCTACGAGTGCCGCGGCGGCCGCGCCGAAGGGGTGCTGCGCACCGGCTTCCCGCTCGCCGGCGCCCACGTCACCGACCTGCTCGAACGACCGCTGGCCGACGCGCCGTACGACGACGGCGCCGTCCCGGTGACCCTGCGGCCCTTCCAGATCCTGACCCTTCGGCTGCGGCGCGCCGACGCGGGCCGGTAGGGAGCCCGCCATGACCATGCAGCAGTGGTTCACCGACGCCAAGCTGGGGATCTTCGTCCACTGGGGCGTCTACGCCGTCGACGGCGTCCAGGAGTCCTGGTCGTTCTACGACGACATCGTCCCGCACGACCGGTACATGTCCCAGCTGGAGCGCTTCACCGCCGCCGAGTACGACCCGCGCGAGTGGGCCGCGCTGTTCGCACGGGCCGGCGCCCGGTACGCGGTGCTCACCAGCCGCCACCACGACGGCGTCGCAATGTGGGACACCGCGTACGGCGAGCTGAACGTGGGCCGCGACCTGATATCCGGCTACGCCGACGCCCTGCGCGAGCGGGGACTGAAGGTCGGCCTGTACTACTCGCACTCCGACTGGAACCACCCCGACTACGCCTCCACCCGCAAGCCCGGCCGCCCGCCGGAGCAGGAGGACAACCGGTACTCCGAGGTCGCCGCCGAGTTCGAGGACCTGGCGGCCTGGGAGCGGTACATCGCCTACCGCGACGGGCAGATCCGCGAACTCACCGGCCGCTACCGGCCCGACCTGATGTGGTTCGACGGCGAGTGGGAGCGCAGCGAGGAGCAGTGGCGCATCCCCGAACTCGCCGCGCTCATCCGCTCCGAGGTGCCGGACGTCGTCCTCAACGCCCGCATGCTCGGCGAGGGCGACTACGCGACCCCCGAGCAGGGTGCGCCCGTCGTCCCGCCCGAGGGCCCGTGGGAGCTGTGCCTGACCGTCAACGACTCCTGGGGCCACCAGCACCACGACCACAACCACAAGTCGGTCGACCAGCTGATCCGCTACTTCACCGAGACCATCGCGGGAGGCGGCAATCTGCTGCTCGGCATCGGCCCGCGGGAGGACGGCACCGTCCCCGCCGAGCACGTCCGGCGCCTGGAGGGTCTCGGTGACTGGATCGCACGGCACGCACCGGCCGTGTACGGCACCGAGCGCGGCCTGCCCGCCGGCCACCACCACGGACCCAGCACCCTGTCCAAGGACCGGCGCACCCTGTACCTGATGCTGTTCGACGCCCCGCGCGCCGAGTGGGCGGTGCGCGGGCTGCGCAGCGCGGTGCGCCGGGTCACCGTGCTCGGCACCGGCACCGAGCTGGGCCACCGCGTCGTCGGCGGACTGCACGAGGCGCCGGGCGTGCTGTGGATCGAACCGCCCGCGGCGGCGGACCTCGACCCGCACGCCACCGTGCTCGCCGTGGAACTGGACGGTGAGCTGGAGCTGTACCGCGGCGCGGGCCGCTTCTGAGACAGCCGGGTGGGGTGCCCGGTCCGAGCCGGCCGGGCACCCCGGAGACGTACTAGAGAGGCAGCACCCGGGCCGCGCCGGTCTCGACGGCGCCGACCGGCGCCGGGGAGGGAACCGCCGGCAGCAGCGGCCCGGGCTCCTCCGTCCGCTGCTGCGGGATCGACACCGGGCGCAGCGGCCGCGGCCCCGACACCACGGAGTAGTCCTGGCCGAGGAACGGCGGCGCGATCTCCCCCGGGTCGTCACCGAGCGCCAGACGCACCGCGGCCCAGGGAGCGTTGATCCCGCACAGCGACAGCTGGTGCAGCCCGCCGGCCGGACGCGTGTTGACATCCATCAGCACCGGTCGGTCGCCGAACATCCGGAACTGGATGTTGGACAGGTGGTGCAGCCCGAAGCCCTCGGCGATCCGCCGGGCCGGCTCCAGCCACTGCTCGTGCAGGGTGAACCCGCGCCGTCGTCCGTTCTTCGTCCGCCCGACCGCCATCCGCACCCGGTTGTCCCGGCCGGTGAGGCAGTCCACCGACACCTCCGGCTGCTCCAGCCTGGGCATCACGAGCCAGTCGACCGGCTCCTCGGCCTGCCGGACCGCCTCCACGACCACGTCGAGCGGCACGTACGGGCCGGGGAACCCGCTGAGGTGCACGAGCGAGAAGGGGGTGCGCGTGATCACACGGAAGCCCACCCCGCCGGCCCCCGAGGCCGGCTTGAAGCACGCCTTGTGGCCGCCGGCCTCCAACTCCTCGACGGCCGCGACCAGTTCGTCGGCGCCGCGCACCCGCCACCACGGCGGCACCGGGACACCGATCGCCTGGACCGCCTCGTAGGCGATCACCTTGTCGTGGAAGACGGCCACGGCCTCCGGCGGAGGTGCCAGCAGGGCGGTGCCGATCGCCTCGAACTCGGCCCGGTGCGCCACGATCGCCGCCTGGTGCAGCCGCGGCACGAACACGTCGATGCCGCGCCGGACGCACTGGTTCAGCGCGAACTCGACGTAGGCGGCGGGGGACAGCCCCTCGGGTTCGAGGTCGGCGGTGTCGGCGGCGGCCAGCACCGGGGAGTCGGGGTCGCCGTGGGTGGCGTGGATCTCGACCGCCCGATCGCCCGGATTTCTCCGCAGCTGATCGATGAAGAACACGTTCTCCGCGTACGTGCGGTTGAGCCAGACGCGTACGCGAGAGACCATGCAGGCCGCCTTCCACAGTTCGCGGGCACGGCGGAGCGGGGCCGGCCCGGCCAGGGGGTGATGGGAGGGACACCGAACCGCCCCTGCGTGAAGGGAGTTTCGTGGCGGTGGTGTTGGGGCGATCATACGGCTTCGCGAGCCCGCCGCGTGCAACGTGCGTGTTACGGATTATCCGATCATCCACATGCGCAGCCCGTGTTCCTGCTACCTCACCCATACGTCCCAATCGCCCTTGCCGAGGCGGGCGCGCATGTGTTCTCGTGGTCTCGTTCGGGTGATCAAGGGGGGCACGGGTGACGTCGAGGGCCGGCGGTGCCGGGCAGCTGCTGGCGATCAGCGACCTGCACATCGGATACGCGGAGAACCGCGACCTGGTCGAGAAGATGCGCCCCGAGTCCGACGACGACTGGCTGCTGGTGGCCGGTGACGTCGCGGAGACCGTGTCCGCGATCCGCTGGGCCCTGCAGACCCTCGCGGACCGCTTCCGGAAGGTCGTCTGGGTCCCGGGCAACCACGAGCTGTGGACCCATCCGTCGGACGAGGTGACCCTGCGCGGTGTCGCCCGCTACGACCACCTCGTGGAGGTCTGCCGCGAACTGGGCGTGGTCACCCCCGAGGACCCCTACCCCGTCTGGGAGGGCCCGGGTGGGCCGGTGGCCGTGGCGCCGCTGTTCCTGCTGTACGACTACAGCTTCCTGCCGGCCGGCTGCGCGACCAAGGAGGAGGGTCTGGCGTACGCCCACTCCACCGGGGTCGTGTGCAGCGACGAGTACCTGCTGCACCCCGACCCCTATCCGACGCGCGAGGACTGGTGCCGGGCCCGGGTCGCGCAGACCGAGCGCCGGCTCGCCGAGCTCCCCGACGGTCTGCCGACCGTCCTGGTCAACCACTACCCGCTGGACCGGCACCCGACGGACGTCCTGTGGTACCCGGAGTTCGCGATGTGGTGCGGCACCCGGCTGACCGCGGACTGGCACCGCCGGTTCCGGGTGGAGACCATGGTGTACGGGCATCTGCACATCCCGCGCACCACCTGGCACGAGGGCGTCCGCTTCGAGGAGGTGTCGGTGGGCTACCCCCGCGAATGGCGCAAGCGACCCGGACCGCCCGGACGGCTGCGCCGCATTCTGCCGAGGGAGGAGGAGTCCCGGTGATCGAGGAGCTGCTGCCGGACACGGTGGTCTGCGTCGAGGCGCTCGGCGACGACGGGACCGAGCCGGTGCCGCTGTACCCGGAGGAGGAGGCGCTGGTCGCGCGGGCGGTCGACAAGCGCCGGCGCGAGTTCGCGCTGGTGCGCGGCTGCGCCCGCCGCGCCATGGAGAAGCTCGCCGTGCCGGCGCAGCCGGTGCTGCCCGGTGAGCGCGGAGCCCCGCACTGGCCGGCCGGTCTGGTGGGCAGCATGACCCACTGCGACGGCTACGGTGCCGCCGCGCTGGCCCGCGCCGCCGACCTGGCCTCGCTCGGCATCGACGCGGAACCGCACGCGGCGCTCCCGGAGGGTGTTCTGGAGGCCGTGGCCCTGCCCGGCGAGCAGGACCGGCTGCGGCGCCTGGACGCCGAGCGGCCCGACGTCCGCTGGGACCGCCTGCTGTTCAGCGCCAAGGAGTCGGTCTACAAGGCGTGGTTCCCGCTCACCCGGAAGTGGCTGGACTTCTCGGAGGCCGACATCGACCTCACCGCGGAGACCGGGGACGGGCCGCCGCACGGACGGTTCCGTGCGGCGCTGCTGGTACCGGGCCCCGTCGTCGACGGCACGCGGCTCGACGCCTTCGAGGGCCGCTGGACCGTCCAACACGGCCTGCTGGCCACGGCGGTGACGGTGCCGCACGCCTGAGCCCCGGTGGCAGCACCACCGGGCGGATCCGTCAGGCCCGCGGGCACCAGCTGTGCAGCAGACGGAAGAACTCCTCCTCGTTGCCGGCCAGTCCCGCGGCGGCCAGCGCCTGTTCCGCCTCCGCCAGCACGGCGGGCGGGACCATGGGCGGCGTGCGGGTGTCCGGTGGTCCGGCCGCGGTGTCGAACGCCGCTCGTACCGTGTGCAGCAGGCGCAGGTAGGCCTGCACGGCGGTGCGCTCGCGGTCGGTCAGTACGGCAGTGGGCATCGGTCGGCTCTCCCCGCCTCGTCGTGGCATGACGCGCCCTGCGGCACGTACGCCACCGCACACCGGGTGGCGCACCTCCAGCTTGCCGCCCACCACTGACAATCCGGCCCCGACCCAGCGCGGCTTCCCCCGACCGGCGGCCCACCGCGCGCCCGTCCGCCCGCTCCGACGGGCCCAGGGCCTGTCGTCGAATTCCCGCCTGCCCCGCGATGCCCGGCACGCACTCTCGCCGCGGGGGCCGCCCTTCGGGCGACGACAGCAAGGTGACGACAGGCCCTAGCCCTGCGCTCCCGGATAACCGAGGGACACCTCGATGCGTCCCGCCAGGCGGTCCCGCTGCACCGGCTGGCGGTGCGCCGAACCCGCCAGCCAGGTACGGCACTTGCTGGCGAGCAGCAGCCCGAAGCTCTCCGCCTCCTTCTCGTCGGCGAGGTCGAACCGGGTGCGGGCGGCGACCTTCAGGACCGTCGCCCGGAGGTCGGCGTTGTCGTCGAGTAAACGGGCCGCGACCGCGGCGCCCTCGACGTGATGGCTGCAGTGCCCGGCCTTCATGTGCCACAGCTCGTGGCCGAGGATCACCAACTGGTGGTCGGGGGCGGTGCGTTCCTCGATGACGACGAGGTCCTGGTCGGCCATGTCGAGCCACAGGCCGCTGGCCGTGCCGGGCGGGAAGGGGGCGGTGCGGCAGTGCACGGGCCGACCGCGGCGCCGGCTCATCGAGTCGCACAGCGCCGCGTACAGGTCGGCGGGCAGGGCCGGCGCGGGCAGGCTGAGCTCCGCGACCAGCTCGCCGCACAGCCGGCGCATTTCCCTACCGATGCCCACAGGTAACCCCCCGGATCACGACTCGGGCCGCTTGACGCTCTCCAGGAGCATGTCCAGCCACTCGGCTACCTTGTCACGGTGCTGGTCGGTGGGCAGTTGGGCGGCACGCCAGGCGATGCCCCGCACCCCGTGGTCCTGCAACAGCCGCTCCAGCGGGTCCTCGGCGGTCGAGGCCGCCTCCCGCTCCCGGTCGGCGAGTTTCTGGAGCAGTTCCTGCTCGGTGCGCTGCAAGGCGCCCGCGAGTGCCTCGGGGTCCTCGGCCGTGAGGAATCCGGCGTGCACCCGGAAGAAGCGCTGAATGGCGTCGCAGTGCTCCATGGTGGGCCGCCGGTCGCCGTTGATCAGCGCGCCGGCCTGCTGCCGCGACATGCCCGCGCCGTCGGCGATCTCCTGCTGGGTGTACCTGCGACCGTTCGGTTTCAGCCGTGTGCGGCGCAGCAGATCCAGGCGTTGCAGGAATCGCGACTGCACATCCGGCTCACCCGCCGGACGGCCGCTCAGCAATTCCTTCACAACCGGCTCGGGGACACCGCTGGCGACGGACAGCCGGGCGGTGTCGAAGACCTCCGCGTGCGATACGCCGATCCGGTCGGCGAGCGCGGCGACACGGGCGATCACGGCCGGCAGGGTGGCCGTCGCCGTGGCGCCCGGAACCTCGTAGCCATCCGTCACCGACAGGTCTCCTACGTCTCTCACGAGCTTCCGATGTGTGATTGCCGTGAACTTCCCGGAGAGTAGCGGGTGGTTCGAACTCACATCCAGGTCTCGCCACAACTGTGGCCAATTTCAGCCGTCAACAGACATGAAATGCCACGATAGTTGACACGCCTTGCCTCGGGGCATCAGGATCGGGGCGCCGCGTGAAGGCCGCAGAGGCAAGAGGGGTGACCTCCCGATGGCACATCAGGCAGGAGGACAGCGCTCCGCGCTGCGGTCCGTTACCGAAGGTTCCGAGGTCCAGTCGTATCTCCAGGACTACGCCACGCTGCTCGACGCGGTCCCCTTCCCCTCCTTCGTCGTGGACCGGCGCTGGGACGTCGTCCTCGCCAACGGCGCGTTCCAGGGGCTGTTCCGGGGGATCGGCCCGCATCCCACGGCCATGCCGGGCGACAACTTCCTGCGGTTCGTGCTGTTCCACCCCGACGCGCCCACCGTCCTCGGTGAGCACGAGTCGAGCTGGTTCCTGCCGATGCTGGCCCACTTCTCGGCCGCCGTCGAACAGCACGGACAGGACCATGTCCTCCAGGCGGTCCGCCGGGAGATCGCGCAGGACCCGATCATGGAAGCCGCCTTCCGGCAGGGCCTGCCGCACTGGATCCGCGCCGTCGGCGAGGCCGCCGTCGAGCACGACGGGGCGGTCCGACCGCTGCTGCACCCGGACCCGCGGTGGGGCGCCACGGAGTGCCGCATCGTCGGTGAGACCCCCACGAGGCTGCGGGACATGGGCTGTACGCGGCTGACCATGATCCTGCGCGAGGCGCGTCGGCCGTCCGCTCCGCGGCGCCGGACGCGCGAACGCCGCACGGCGAGCCACCTCAGCGTGGTGCCCGCCCCCGAGGTCTGACCGGGCACCGTCGGCGTTCAGGTCGCCGACGGCGCCACGGTCGGGCCGCCCCCGTGATGCTCCGGGAAGCCCGCCTCCGTCCTGCGCGGCCGTCCGTCAGCGGGCGGTCCGTCACCCGTCATCCGTCACGCAAATACTTGCACCGCGTGCGTGGATTTTGCGCCCCCTGCGTCAGGCGTACTCGCCCCGCTGACGAGTTTCGTGGTCAGCGGGGCTGTGGCGGTCCCGACGTCCTCTGAAAGTCACGCAACTTCCGCGGTGTTCACAAGGGTTGCGTCGCTGTGTCGAGCGCCCATGTCCGAGCGTCAGGGGCCGTACTGCCGTTCTGATGCAGATATCCGACCTGCAATTCGATAATTGCAATGACTGCGTGACATCTTGCGTGGCGATGTCGGCGGTGCTTGAGTGTGCGGCGTTTCCGACATCGTGCCCGCTGGCCCCGCAACCCCCACCACGAAGGGATCGGCACATGCAGTCGACCACCCGCAGATATGTCAGGTGCATGGCGTCCGTCGGGGTGACCGTCGCCCTGACCGCCGGCACGCTCGCCACCCTCGGTACGCCGGCCGCGTACGCCGCGGCCGGTGCCACCCTGCCCTTCACCTCGGTCGAGGCCGAGTCCGCGACCACGACGGGCAGCAGGATCGGCCCCGATCTCACCCAGGGCACCCTCGCCTCCGAGGCGTCCGGCCGGCAGGCCGTCCGGCTCTCGGCCGGTCAGCGCGTCGAGTTCACCGTGCCCCGTGCGGCCAACGCCGTGAACGTCGCCTACAGCGTCCCCGACGGCCAGTCCGGCACGCTCGACGTGTACGTCAACGGGACCAGGATCGCGAAGACCCTCGCCGTCACCTCCAAGTACTCGTACGTCGACACCGGCTGGATCCCCGGCGCGCGGACCCACCACTTCTACGACAACGCCCGGCTGCTGCTCGGCCAGAACGTGCAGGCCGGTGACAAGGTCGCCCTCCAGGCGACGAACACCCAGGTCACCGTGGACGTCGCCGACTTCGAGCAGGTCGCCGGGCCGGCCGGCCAGCCCGCCGGATCGGTCTCCGTCGTCTCCCGGGGCGCCGACCCGAGCGGCCAGGGCGACTCGACGCAGGCCTTCCGCGACGCCATCGCCGCGGCGCAGGGCGGGGTGGTGTGGATCCCGCCGGGCGAGTACCGGCTGACGTCGTCCCTCAACGGGGTGCAGAACGTGACCCTCCAGGGCGCCGGGCACTGGCACTCCGTGGTGCGCACCTCCCGTTTCATCGACCAGTCGGGCTCCTCGGGACGGGTCCACATCAAGGACTTCGCGGTCGTCGGAGAGGTAACCGAACGCGTCGACTCCAGCCCGGACAACTTCGTCAACGGCTCGCTAGGCCCGAACTCCAGCGTCTCGGGCATGTGGCTCCAGCACCTCAAGGTCGGCCTGTGGCTGACCGGCAACAACGACAACCTCGTCGTCGAGAACAGCCGTTTCCTCGACATGACGGCCGACGGCCTCAACCTCAACGGCACCGCGCGCGGCGTCCGCGTCCGCAACAACTTCCTGCGCAACCAGGGCGACGACGCGCTCGCCATGTGGTCGCTGTACGCGCCGAACACGAGCAGCAGTTTCGAGAACAACACCATCACCCAGCCGAACCTCGCCAACGGCATCGCGATCTACGGCGGCACCGACATCACCGTCCGGGACAACCTGGTCTCCGACACCAACGCCCTCGGCAGCGGTATCGCGATCTCGAACCAGAAGTTCCTCGACCCGTTCCACCCGCTGGCCGGCACCATCACCGTCGACGGCAACACGCTCGTCCGCACCGGAGCGATGAACCCCAACTGGAACCATCCGATGGGCGCCCTGCGCGTCGACTCCTACGACAGCGCCATCGACGCGCAGGTCCGCATCACGAACACCACGATCACCGACAGCCCGTACAGCGCGTTCGAGTTCGTCTCCGGCAGCGGGCGCGGCCTGGCGGCGCGGAACGTCACGGTCGACGGCGCCACCGTACGCAACACCGGCACGGTCGTCGTCCAGGCCGAGACGCAGGGCGCCGCCACCTTCCGCAACGTCACGGCCACCGGCGTCGGCGCCGCCGGGATCTACAACTGCCCCTACCCGTCGGGTTCGGGCACCTTCACCGTCACCGACGGCGGCGGCAACTCCGGCTGGAGCAGCACATGGTCCGACTGCTCGACCTGGCCCCGGCCCGGTCAGGGCAACCCGGACCCCGACCCCGGCCGCAACCTCGCCAAGGGCCGCCCGGCCACCGCGACCGGCTCCCAGGACGTCTACACGCCCGGCAGGGCGGTCGACGGGGACGCGAGCAGCTACTGGGAGTCGGCCAACAACGCCTTCCCGCAGTCCCTGACCGTGGACCTCGGCTCGGCCGAGGCGGTGCGCCGGCTGGTGCTCAAGCTGCCGCCGTCCTCCGCCTGGCAGGCCCGCACCCAGACGTTCTCGGTGCAGGGCAGCACCGACGGCTCGACGTACTCGACGGTCGTCGCCGCGCAGGGGCACCGCTTCGACCCGGCGACCGGCAACACGGTCACCGTCCCCCTGCCGGGCGGTACGAACCTGCGCTACCTGCGGCTGCACGTGACGGCCAACACCGGCTGGCCTGCCGCCCAGTTCAGTGAGGTGGAGGCGTACCTGACCTCATGACCGGCTTCCCCGAAGCCTCGCCGGCCCGGACCTCCTCGTACGCGAGGTCCGGGCCGGCGGGACTTTCGGGCACACCCGTGTGCACCATCGCTCCCTCGGTACGCACCGAATCGTCCGGAAACCGTCCCGATTGGGCGAGACGCAGTCCACGTACCCGCGACTTTCACAGCAGCGCCACCGCACCCTTCCCTGACGTTCGGTGCTCTTGGAACACTCCTTTCGCGCGCATTCCGTCATCACCCGGCCGGTCGAACCACTTCAGGACGAGAGGTCCTTCACCCATGCCCGAAGTCAACCGGCGCACATTCCTCCAGATCGCGGGCGCCACCACAGCCTTCACCGCGCTGTCGAGCAGCATCGAGCGGGCCGCCGCGCTGCCGGCCAACCACCGCTCGGGAACGATCGAGGATGTCGAGCACATCGTCGTCCTGATGCAGGAGAACCGTTCCTTCGATCACTACTTCGGCAAGCTGCGCGGTGTCCGCGGGTTCGGCGACCCGCACCCCGTGTCCCTGGACAACGGCAAGTCGGTGTGGCACCAGGCCGAGAACGGCGAGGAGGTGCTGCCCTTCCACCCCGACGCCGACGACCTCGGCATGCAGTTCCTCGAAGGGCTCCCGCACAGCTGGCCCGACGGGCAGGAGGCCTACCACGACGGCAAGTACGACAAGTGGCTGCCCGCCAAGGGCACCACGACCATGGCGTACCTGACCCGCGAGGACATCCCCTTCCACTACGCCCTCGCCGACACCTTCACGGTCTGCGACGCCTACCACTGCTCGTTCATCGGCTCGACCGACCCGAACCGCTACTACATGTGGTCCGGGCACACCGGCAACGACGGCAAGGGCGGCGGCCCGGTCCTCGGCAACGACGAGCTGGGCTACGACTGGACGACCTACCCCGAGCGCCTGGAGAAGGCGGGCGTCTCCTGGAAGGTCTACCAGGACATCGGCGACGGCCTGGACGCGGCCGGCTCCTGGGGCTGGATCGCGGACGCCTACCGCGGCAACTACGGCGACAACTCGCTGCTGTACTTCAACAAGTACCGCAACGCCCGGCCCG
This sequence comes from Streptomyces cadmiisoli, assembly GCF_003261055.1. Classification (NCBI taxonomy): domain Bacteria; kingdom Bacillati; phylum Actinomycetota; class Actinomycetes; order Kitasatosporales; family Streptomycetaceae; genus Streptomyces; species Streptomyces cadmiisoli. Next base: position 2,125,471 of record NZ_CP030073.1, on the reverse strand, counting down.
GCGACCCCTGGTACGACAAGGCCCGCACCGGTACCGACGTCAAGAACGGCGACGGCTACTTCGACCGGCTCAGGGCCGACGTCAAGGCGGACAAGCTGCCGCAGATCTCGTGGATAGCGGCCCCCGAGGCCTTCTCCGAGCACTCCAACTGGCCGTCGAACTACGGTGCCTGGTACATCGCGCAGGTCCTGGACGCCCTCACCTCCAACCCGGCGGTGTGGGCGAAGACGGCCCTGTTCATCACCTACGACGAGAACGACGGCTTCTTCGACCACCTGGTGCCGCCGCTGCCGCCGAAGGACGCCTCCAGGGGCAGGTCCACCGTCGATGTCTCCCTCGACCTGTACCCGGGCGACGCCGGCCGTCAGGCCGGTCCCTACGGCCTCGGTCCGCGCGTGCCGATGCTGGTCGTCTCGCCCTGGAGCAAGGGCGGCTACGTCTGCTCCGAGACGTTCGACCACACCTCGATCGTGCGCTTCATGGAGCGCCGCTTCGGCGTCCACGAGCCGCAGATCTCGCCCTGGCGGCGCGCGATCTGCGGCGACCTGACGTCCGCGTTCGACTTCTCCCGCAAGGACAGCCGGCCCACCCACCTGCCGGACACCGACGGCTACGAGCCGCCGGATCGCGAGCGGCACCCCGACTACCGGCCCACCCCGCCGGCCGACCCGGACATGCCGAGGCAGGAGCGGGGGCTGCGCCCGGCCCGTCCGCTGCGGTACGCCCCGCAGGTGGACGGTGCCGCGGACGTGGCGACCGGGAGGTTCACGCTGAACTTCGCCTCCGGCGCGAAGGCCGGCGCCGCCTTCCTGGTCACCTCCGGCAACCGCACCGACGGACCCTGGACCTACACCACCGAGGCCGGCAAGCACCTGTCCGACACCTGGAACTCGGCGTACTCCGGCGGTTCCTACGACCTGACGGTGCACGGCCCCAACGGCTTCCTGCGTGTGTTCAAGGGCCGCAACAAGGTGGCCGGACCCGAGGTCACGGTCCGGTACCGGGGTGACGACGTCGAGCTGACCCTCACCAACAAGGGGTCCGGCACGGCCCGGCTGAAGCTGGCCGACGGCTACCGCGACCGGACCCACACCTTCCGGGTGCGCCCCGGCGCGACCGTGCGGCACACCGTCGACCTGGCGGCGAGCCGCCGCTGGTACGACCTCACGGTCACCTCCGAGGACGACCCGGCGTTCCTGCGGCGCTGCGCCGGGCACGTCGAGAACGGGCGTCCCGGCGTGAGCGATCCGGCGATCGCCACGGACTGACCAGTCCGTTCACCACGGTGTGAGGTGCCCCGGTCCCGGATGCGGCTGCCGGGGCACCGACGCCGGTTCGGGCTCGGGCTCGGGCTCGGGCTCCGCCGGGAACGGAGCGGGCGACGGGCCCGGTCGTGCCGCCCGTGACAGCAGGACCACTCCCCAGGACGCCAGCGCGGCACCGGCGAGCGCCGGCACGGTGCCCGCGCCGCCGCCCCGCAGCCGTTCACCGAGCAGGGACAGCCCGATCACCGCGGCCGCCGCCGGGTTCGCCACCGTCACCAGTGCGAGGGGGGCGCCCAGTCCGCCCCGGTAGGCGCTCTGGGACAGCAGCAGGCCACCGGTCGCGAACGCCGCGACGAGCAGCGCCACACCGATCACCTCGATGCCGATCGGCGGACCGGACCGGTCCGTCGCGGCCACCGTCACGGTCTGGGTGAGGGCCGATCCGACCCCGGAGGCGATCCCGGACGCGGTCGCGTGCCGCAGCCCCGGCCGGGAGCCCGGCCAGGCCAGGGTGCCGATCAGCAGGGCCGCGGTGCCCGCGACCAGCAGGGCCTCCGAGCCGCTGAGCACGTCGTCGGGCGCGGGCCCGGACGCCGTGATCAGCAGCGCGGCCAGCCCCAGCAGGGTGAAGGCCGTGCCCCGCCACTCGACGGCGCTGACCCGCCGGCCCGCGAGCCACGCCCCCATCGGCACGGCCGCGACCAGCGTCAGCGCCCCCAGCGGCTGCACCAGGGTCAGCGGTCCGTAGGCGAGGGCGATGACATGGAGGACGGCGCCGGAGGCGTTCAGCGCCACGGACAGCCACCACGCCGCGCGGCCGAGCAGCCGCAGCACCCCCCGGCCGGAGCTGCGGGCGGCCAGGCGTTCCTGGGCGACGGCGGCGGCCGCGTAGGCGACGGCGGAGACCAGTGACAGGACGACGGCGACGAGGGTGGCGTTCATCGGGCGGCCGCCACGAGCACCGGCTGTTCGGCGGGCACCGCGTTGCCGGCCGCCCGGGGCACGGCGCGAGCCGCCCCGCGCGGCGGGCGGATCAGCGCGAGCGCCCCGCCGAGCAGTGCGGACGCCACGAGCGCGTCCAGCCAGAAGTGGTTCGCCGTGCCGACGATCACCAGCAGCGTCACCAGGGGGTGCAGCAGCCACAGCCATCGCCACCGCGACCGCCCGAGCACGATCAGCCCGATCGCCAGCATCAGTGCCCAGCCGAAGTGCAGGGAGGGCATCGCGGCGAACTGGTTGGACATCTGGTCGGTCTCCGGGGACCCGTACACCGACGGGCCGTACAGCCGCCCCGTGTCCACCAGTCCCGTCGCCGCGAGCATCCGCGGGGGAGCGAGCGGGAACGCCAGGTGCAGCACCAGCGCGGCGGCGGTGAGCGCCGCGAGTGCCCGGCGCGCCCAGACGTAGTGCCGCGGGCGCCTCAGGTAGAGCCAGACCAGGAAGGCCGCGGTGGCCGGGAAGTGGACACTGACGTAATAGGTGTTCGCGAGGTGCACCGCGAACTCGCCGTGCAGCAGCACGGACTGCACCCCGCCCTCGCTCGGCAGCCGCAGGGCTCGCTCCAGGTCCCAGACATGGTGCGCGTTGCGGAAGGCCTCGGCGGTGTGGCCGGTCGCCAGCAGCCGGCCTGCCTTGTAGACGAGGAAGAGCCCTGCGACGAGCAGCAGCTCACGGATGATCGGCGGCCGCGCTATCGCGTCGGTCTTCGGATCGGCAGGCTCGGTGCGGGCATTCATCCCCCGGCCCTTTCGCTGACGGTGTTACGTGTCGTGGGTACGACGAAGTCATCGACACGGCGCTGTACCGAAACGCGTCTGTACCGATACGGGAGTGTACCGATACGAGTGTGTACCGATACGGGAGTGTACCGATACGTACGAGTACCGGTACACTGGAGTACCGATAAGGTGGATCACACTGGAGGACGGGCCCTTTGGCCGCCGGACGGGAGCGAGGAGACGAAGCCCATGACGTCGCAGGCCGCGGACCGACCGGAGACGGTCGGCGCCTCGCGCCGCTCCAAGCTGACGCCGGAGCGTGAGCAGGAGTTCTTCGACGCCGTGCTGGACCAGATCCGCCAGTGCGGGTACGACGCCGTGACCATGGACGCCGTCGCCGCCAGCACGCGGTGCAGCAAGTCCACTCTGTACCGGCAGTGGAAGACCAAGCCCCAGTTCGTGGCGGCGGCACTGCGCTCCAACCGCCGGGTGCGGTTCGCCGACATCGACACCGGCTCGCTGGCCGAGGACCTGCGCCAGGTCGCGCGGGCCGCGGGGGACTGGTCGCGCCGCGACAGCCCGCTGCTCCAGGCGCTCGGCCACGCCGTGGTCGAGGACCGGGAACTCGCCCAGGCACTGCGTGAGGCGCTGGTGGAACCGGACGTCGCCGCGATCAGGAACATCCTGCAGCGCGGGGTGGAGCGCGGGGAGGTCCGTGCCGACCACCCGGCGCTGGAGTGCGTACCGGCGCAGATCCTCGGCGTCCTGCGCATCCGGCCGGTCCTGGAGGGCAAGGAAGCCGACGAGGACTACCTGCTCTGCTTCCTGGAGGCCGCCGTGCTGCCGGCACTCGGCCTCACCTGAGACCAGGCCGCCGTCCACGGGATGACTGGACGGCCGGCCTGCCGGCGCCGCACCGTGGGGACGGGGGCGGCGCGCCCCCTCGGCCGGGTGGGCCCCTCCGTTCAGGAGGGGCCCACCCGGCCGACCGGTGTCCGGCGGGCGCCGGGCCGCGGCCCGGCGCTCCGCGCGGCGGTGTCAGACGCTGCGTCCGTTCCCGCCGCCGGACGACACCTCGATGCCCTCGGTGATGTCGTCGATGACGCTCACCTTCTGGTCGGCGTCCACCCCGAAGCGGACCAGGACCAGATGGTCCGGGTCGGCGGGCGAGGGAAACGCGAGCGACTGGACATAGCCGTCGGCGCCCTTGCTGGTGACCGCCTTCCAGCGGACCAGGTAGCCCTTCTGCCCGGCCACCGTCACCGCCTTGGACTCCAGCACCTCGTGCGAGGTGATCCCGCCGTAGGACGTGCCGCCGTAGGACTCCTCGGCGTTCGCGGCGATGTCGGCCTTGGCGACCTGCTCCGGCGTGCTGCCCTTGGTGCGCAGCACCTGGGCGGGCGCCGAGTAGGCCCCGCCCTTGGCGCAGGACTTGGCGGTGTCGCCGGGGCAGTCGTAGGTGTCCTGCGAGCTGAGCTGCGCGCCCACGCTGAAGGCCTCACCGGTCCAGCCCTCCGGCACCGGCAGGCTGATCCCGTTGACCACGTCGGACACGGTCCCGCCGCCCTCGACCTTGGGCGGCCCGGACTCCTCCGGCCCGGGCGACCGGCCGCCGCCGGAGCCGCCCGAGTCGCCGAAGGGACCCTCGGGCGGACCGCTGCGGTCCTGGCCCTGCTGCGTACCGGCCCGGTCCGTGCCGCCTTCGTCGTCGGTCAGCGCGTAGACGCCGACACCGATGCAGGCGAGGACCACGGCGGCCGCCGTGACCGCGATGCCCGCGCGCAGACCCCGCCGCGGGGCGGCAGGGGGCTGGGGCGGTTGTCCCGGATAGCCGATGTGCCCCGGGAACACCGTCTGCTGCTGCGCCGCGTCGACGGTGGGCGGCCCCACCGGGGGACCCCAGGCGGCGGCCGGCCCCACGGGACGGGTCCGGTCCGTCCATGCCCTGCCGTCCCACCAGCGCTCGCTGGCGGGACCGTCACTTGTCTGCCCCGGGTCGGGGTACCACCCGGGAGGAGTCTCCTGCGTCATGCCCCCACCGTAAGAGGCGTCGGTGAAAGCGGGATGAGAGGGCCGTGTTCCGTCGCCGTCCGGTCCGGTGCCCCGGTCACTCCAGCACCAGCCGCACCGGCGCCCGTTCGGCCGGCGGGGGCAGCCGCAGCCCGCCCCGCCCCGGTGTCACCGACCCCAGCACGCTCGGATGCCGGGCCCCCGTGCTCGCCGGCACCGTACCGGGAAGGCCGTGCGCCGTCAGGAACCCCAGTACCGCGAAGGCGTACGCCTCCTTCGCCTGGGCGGGCAGCCCCAGCTCGTCGGAGGTACGCACGGCCACCCCCGGCAGCGCGTCACCGAGCATCCGCATCAGCACCGGGTTGCGGATGCCCCCGCCGGACGCGATCACCTCCGTGCCGCCCGTCGCCCGTACCGCGTCGGCCACCGTGCGGGCGGTCAGCCCGGTCAGTGTCGCGATCACGTCCTCGGCCGGCAGGGTGCCGAGGCCCGCCAGCGCCTGGTGCAGGTACCCGATGTGGAACAGCTCCTTGCCGGTCGTCTTCGGCGCGGGCAGCGCGTAGTACGGATCGGCCAGCAGCCGGTCCAGCAGTTCCTGATGGACGTGACCGCGCGCGGCCAGGGCGCCGTCCAGGTCGTACGCCAGCCGGCCGCCGCTGAACCCGTGCGCCGCCGCGTCGATCAGCGCGCACGCCGGGCCCGTGTCGAAGGCGGTCCCGTCGGGCGCGGTGAGGTTGGCGATCCCGCCGAGGTTGAGGGCGACCGGTGTGCCCGGCCGTCCGCGCAGCCACAGCAGGTCGACCAGGCTCACCAGGGGTGCCCCCTGCCCCCCGGCGGCGATGTCCCGGGGCCGGAAGTCGGCGACCACGGGCAGCCCGGTCGCCTCGGCGATCCACGCGGGCTGACCGAGCTGCAGCGTGCCGTGCACCTTCCCCCGATCGACCCAGTGGTACACGGTCTGCCCGTGCGAGGCCACCAACTCCGCCTGCCCGGAGCACAGTTCGCGGTCGGCCCGGACGGCCGCCGCGGCGAAGGCCCGTCCGATCCGGGTGTCCAGCCGGCACACCTCGGCCATCGGGACGGTCCCCGGCGGCAGCGCCACCGCGAGCGAGGCCCGCAGCTCGTCGTCGTACCGCTCGCTGACCATGCCGAGCGGCCTCAGCACGAGGCCGTCGCCGACGAGGCCGAGATCGGCCGCCGCGGCGTCGATGGCGTCGTACGACGTACCGGACATCAGCCCGATCACCCGCATCCGTTCAACCCGCCTTCCTCTTGCCGCCTCTCGCGGGTGCCGCCGCGAGGGCCAGCACGCTCACCGCGCAGGTCGCCGCCGCGTAGTACGCGGGGATGTCCACGTTCCCGGTCCGTTCGACGGTCTCGGTGATGATGAGCCCGGCACAGCCCGAGAACACGGCATTGGACAGGGCGTAGGCGAGTCCCAGCCCGGTGTAGCGCACGGTCGTCGGGAACATCTCCGACAGCATCGCCGGTCCGGGGCCCGCCATGAGTCCGACGACCGCGCCCGCGGCGAACACCGCCGCCCCCTTGACCGCGTTCGACACCCCGGGATCCTGAAGGAGGTTCAGCAGCGGGACGGCGAGGACCACCACGAGCAGCGCACCCGACAGCATCACGGGCCGCCGCCCCACCCGGTCGCTGAGCAGTCCGGCCGGGACGATGGTGGCCGCGAAGCCCAGATTGGCCAGCACCGTGGCGATCAGCGCCTGCTGGAAGGTGGCGTCGAGCGTGCTCTGGAGATAGGACGGCAGCACGACCAGGAAGGTGTACCCGGCCGCCGCCCAGCCCATGATGCGCCCCGCGCCCAGCGCGACGGCCCGCACCACCTCGCCCGTCGGCGGGCTGTGCCGCTCCAGCGCCCGCTCCCGGCTGAAGGCGGGCGTCTCCTCCAGCCTCAGCCTGAGCCACAGCGCGCCCAGTCCCATCGGCAGCGTCAGCAGGAACGGCAGCCGCCATCCCCAGTCGGCCAGCTGGGCCTCCGTCAGCACCGTGGCCAGCAGTGCCGCCGCGCCCGCACCGCCCAGCAGTCCGAGCGCCACCGTGAACGACTGCCAGGACCCGTACAGTCCGCGCCGCCCCGGCGGGGCGAACTCCGTCATCACCGCCACCGCCCCGCCGAACTCGCCGCCCGCGGACAGGCCCTGGAGGATCCTCAGGAAGGTCAGCAGCCAGGGGGCGAGGGCGCCGACCGTGTCGTACGTCGGCAGTGCGCCGATCAGCGTGGTCGCGCCGGTCATCAGACCGATCACCAGGATCAGCACCGGTCGTCTGCCGATCCGGTCGCCGAGCCGCCCGAACAGCGCCGCGCCGACGGGCCGGAAGAAGAACGCCAGGGCGAACGACGCGTACGTCTTCACCAGCGCCTCGACCTCACTGCCCCCCTCGGGGGTGAAGAAGCGCGCCGCGATGATCGTGGCGAAGTAGCCGTAGACGCCGAACTCGTACCACTCGATGAAGTTGCCCACCGACCCCGCCACCAGTGCCCGGCGGGACCGCTCGGGCCGGGCGCCGGCCGTGGCCGGACGCTGCGCGGGAGCGCTCATGATCCACCTCGTTCACTGGGCGGTACCGGGATACCGCGGGTTCGGAAAATCAGCGTCATTTCACGGCAGGTGACTGTCAATTACTTTCACGAGGCCTGCCGAAGGACACCACGGTGTCGCCCTCGTACACCCACTTCACGCGACACGGCAACGGCCTGCCGGTACGGTCACCGCGGCGGCGCCCGGAGGACTACTCTCGCCCTGTACGTCGTTCGGGCGACTTCGGGAGGTAGCGGGATGACGGAGGCAGGGCCGGCCGCGGCCACCTCGGATTCCCTGTGGGAGCGCGACGAGGAGGTCGCCGTCGTCGTCCGGGCGGTCGACGCCCTGTGCGCCGACGGCTCGTCCTCGGGCGGCCTGCTGGTGTTCCGGGGCGAGGCCGGGCTCGGCAAGACCGCGCTGCTCGCCGAGACCCGCCGCATCGCCGAGGACCGCGGCTGCACCGTGTGGTCGGCCCGCGGCGGCGAGACCCTCAGGTCCGTCCCCTTCAACGTGGTACGGCAACTGCTCCAGCCCGCCCTCGTGTCGCTGCTGCCGGAGGAGGCCCGCGAGTACCTCGGCGACTGGTACGACGTCGCCGGCCCCGCCCTCGGGATAGCCGACCCCGGCGGGCGGCAGCCGGACCCGCAGGGCGTGTGCGACGGCCTGGTCGCCGCGGTGCGCCGGCTGGCCAAGCGGGACTGGCCGCTGGTCCTGCTGATCGACGACGCCCACTGGGCCGACCAGGAGACCCTGCACTGGCTCGCCGCGTTCGCCGAGCGCCTGGACGATCTGTCCGTGCTGGTCGTGGTCGCCCGCCGGCCGGGCGAGGCCACCGGAGAGAGCGCCCGCCATCTGGACACGGTGTCCGCCGCCGCGGGACGGCCCGAGAACACGCTGAGCGCCCTGACCCCGGGCGCCACCGCCGGCATCACCCGCGCCACCATCGGCGCCCACGCCGATGCCCCGTTCTGCCGCGAGGTGTGGGCCGTCACCGGCGGCAACCCGTACGAGACCGTCGAACTCCTCGCCAAGGTGCGCGACAGCGAGCTGGAGCCGACCGAGAACTCGGCCGGGGAACTGCGCGCCCTGAACCGCTCGGCCCGCGGCGGCGGCCTGGTCGCCCGGCTGGAGGGGCTCGGCATCGACGCCACCCGGTTCGCCTGGGCGGCCGCCATCCTCGGCACCGCAATCTCCGTCGACCTGGTGGCCCAGCTCGCCACCATGGGCCACGACGACGCCGCGCGCTGCGCCGCCCTGCTGCGCAGCGCCCGTATCCTCACCGCCCCCGCCCAGGCGCACGGCCGGCCCGACGGCGGCGATCTGGAGTTCGTCCACCCGCTGATCGCCACCGCCGTCTACAACTCGATCCCCGACGCCCTGCGCACCGCCATGCACGGCATCGCCGCCCGGATCGTCACCGACTCCGGGCTCGGCGCCGCGGCCGCCTCCCGCCACCTCCTCCAGGTCCACCCGGACGACGACGCCGAACTCGTCGACCAACTGCGTGACGCCGCCCGCGAACACCTGGCGGTCGGCGCCCCCGACGCGGCCCGCCGCTGCCTGGAACGAGCCCTCGAGGAGCCGCCCCGGCCCGACGCCCACGCGCGCGTGCTCTACGAACTGGGCTGCGCCACCCTGCTGACCGCGCCCGCCACCACCATCGGGCACCTCCAGACCGCGCTCGCCATGCCCGGCCTCGACGGGCCCGCCCGCGTCGACGCCGTCTTCCGGCTCTCCCAGGCCCTGCTCCACAACGACCAGCTGGAACAGGCCGTCCGCACGGTCGAGGCGGAGGCCGCCCGGCACGAGGAGGGGCCGGCCCGGATGCGGCTGCGCGCCGTGCAGTACATGTGGGAGGGCATCCACGCCGGAGAGGCCGCGACCCCCGGCCGCTCCGAACGCCTCGCCGACCTCGCGCGCACCTGCACCGGCCGGGACAACTCCGAACGCGCCCTGCTCATCCTGCGCGGCTTCGACGCCATGACCCACGGCGAGAACGCCGAGGAGGTCGTCGAGCTGTGCGACCGCGCCCTCGTCAACGGCCGCCTCGCCCCGGGCCTGGGCTGGACCGACACCGAGTGGGGCGTCGAACTGCTGATGATGCTCGGCAGTTCCTACGCCTACGCCGACCGGCTCGACCGCGCCGAGAACCTCTTCGCCGAGGCCCTGCGCACCTACACCACAGCCGGCTGGAGCGGCGGCCATCTGGCCCTGGCCAACGCCTTCCTCGGCCTCGCCTTCCGCCGGCAGGGGCGCCTCAAGGACGCCGAGACGGTGCTGCGCGAGTCGCTGCGGCTCGCCGAGCGCGTGGGCCGGGGACTGCCCCTGTACTGGTCGGCGACCTGCGGTCTGATCGACACCCTGCTGGCCCGCGGCCATGTCGAGGAGGCCTGGGCCACGGCCGAGAACTACGGCTTCACCCCGCCGTACCCGTCCACCATCGTGCTGCCCGACACCCGCTCCGTGCGCGGCCGGCTGCTGCTCGCCGCGGGCCGCACCGAGGAAGGCATCAACGAGCTGGAGGCGGCGGAGAAGGCGGCGGCGGCCCGCGGCGGGCACAACCCGGTACTGGCTCCGTGGAGTGTCGACCTCGCGGTCGCGCTCGCCGGCGAGGACCCGGTCCGGGCCGGTCGCCTGGCCACCGACGCCCGCCGCCAGGCCGAGCGGTTCGGCACCGACACCGCCATCGGGGAGGCCCTGCGCTGCGCCGCCGCACTGGAGACCGGGCAGCGCAAGGTGCGGCTGGCCGCCCAGGCGGCCACCTATCTGGAGGCCTCGCCCTGCCAGTACGAGCACGCCGCGGCCCGTATCGAGTACGGACTGGTCGCCCGCTCCGCCGCCGAGCTGAACCGGGGACTGACCCTGGCCCGCTCGTGCGGCGCGGACGGGCTCGCGACGCGGGCCCGGCAGGGGCTGGCGGAGCTGGAGGGCTAGCCCGCGGGAGGCACGCACACCGGGCCGGCGGACAGCGCCGGGGCCACGGCCGGCGGGGTCACCTCGCGTCGTCGCCGGTGCCTCCTGCCGCTCCCTCGGCATCCTCGGCTTCCCTGGTTTTCTCGGCTTCCTCCTCCGCCAGCACCCGCTGGGCCGTCGCGAACGCCGCGTTGGCGGCCGGGACCCCGCAGTACACGGCCGTCTGGAGCAGCACCGCACCGATCTCCTCGGGGGTGAGACCGCCGCGCCGCGCCGCCCGCACATGCAGGGCCAGCTCGTCGTGGTGGCCGTGCGCGACCAGCGCGGTCAGCGTGATCATGCTCCGTTCGCGCCGGGTGAGTGTCGGGTCGGTCCAGATCTCGCCCCAGGCGTAGCGCGAGATGAAGTCCTGGAAGCGGGCGGTGAACGGGGTCTGCGCCGCCTGGGCCCGGTCGACGTGGGCGTCGCCGAGCACCTCGCGCCGTACGCTCGTACCGTGCCGGGCGGTGCCGTCGAAGTGCGCCCGCAGCGCGGCCAGTACCGCCTCGGGGCATTGCGCGGGCGCCAGATGGGAGGCGCCGGGGATCTCCACCAGCGCGGCTCCCGGCACGGCGTCCGCGATCTCCCGCAGGTGCGCGGGCGGGGTCGCCGGGTCCTCACGCCCGGCGACCAGCAGCGTGGGCGCGGAGATCCGTGCCAGCTCGTCCCGCAGGTCGAACGCGGCGAGCGCGTCGCAGCAGGCCGCGTACGCCGCCGGGTCGGCCTCCCGGTGGTCCTGGACCAGCCGGGGCACGGTGAATCCGGCGGTGAACCAGCGGGCGTCCGCGCTTGCGGCGAGCGGGGCGAGCCCTTCGTGCCGCACCCGGGCGGCCCGCTCCCGCCACGGCTGCGCGCCGCCGAAGTGGGCCGACGAGCAGATCACGGCCAGCGACGACACCCGCTGGGGGTGGTGCACCGCCAGATGCAGGCCGACCGCACCGCCCAGCGACACTCCGGCGTGGGCGAACCGCTCCACGCCGAGCAAGTCGGCGAGCGCGAGCACCAGGCCGGCGAGGTCGGCGACGGTGGCGCCGGGCCCGATCAGCTCCGGCGCGGAGCCGCCGTGCCCCGGCAGGTCCCAGCGGATCACCCGGTGGGTGGCGGACAGTTCGGGCGCCACCCGGTCCCACAGGGCGAGCGAGGTGCCGAGCGACGGTCCGAGCAGCAGCGGGGGAGCCGAAGCGGGCCCTTCGACGCGGTGGTCGAGGAGTTTCCCGGTCATCGGCGCTCCAGCGCTCGGTCGGTGAGGGCCCCGGCGGAGCCGGTGTAGCGGCTGGGATCGGTCAGCTCGGCCAGGTCGAGTTCCTTCAACGCCGGCTCCTCCGCGAGGAGTTCGCTCAGCGGCCGGTGCTCGGCCCGCGCCCGCCCGGCGAGCCGGGAGAGCAGTTCATCGGCGCGGGCCCGCCCGAGGAGCGGGGTCAGTTCGGCCGACAGCCGTTCCGAGACGATCGAGCCGTGGGTGAACCCGAGGTGTTCCCGCATCAGATCGGGGCGGACCCGCAGGCCCTCGGTGAGTTCCACGGCGTCCCGGGCCGCCCCGCCGGTCAGCCGCAGCAGGTCGCGCAGCGGCTCCCACTCGGCGTGCCAGGCCCCGGCCGGGCGTTCGTCCTGAGCGGTCAGCGTCCCGAACAACGTGGCGGCCAGCAGCGGTGCGCGCCGCGCGGCGGCGGCGATCAGCGTGGACCGTACGGGATTGGCCTTGTGCGGCATGGCCGACGAGCCTCCGCCGCCGCCCTCCGCCACCTCGGCGATCTCGGTGCGGGACAGGGTCAGCACATCCGCCGCGATCTTGCCGAGTGCCCCGGCGGTCAGGGCCAGGGCGCCGGCCAGGTCGGCGAGCGGGGTCCGCAGGGTGTGCCAGGGCAGGGCGGGCGCCCGCAGGCCGAGTTCGCGGGCGTACGCCGCCGGCAGCGCGGTCGGATCACTCGCGCCGTACGCCGAGAAGGCGGCCAGGGTGCCCGCCGCACCGCCCAGTTGGGCGGGGAGCGCGTTCCGTACCGCGGTCAGACGGTCGCGGGCGTCGAGCACCAGCGAGCGCCAGCCCGCCGCCTTCAGGCCGAAGGTGGTCGGGACGGCGTGCTGGGTGAGGGTGCGGCCGGGCATCGCGCTGTCCCGGTGGGCGGCGGCCAGCCGGGCCAGTGCCGCCGCCACGCGCGCGAGATCGGCCAGGACGAGGTCCAGGGTGCGCGCGGCGACCAGCATCGCCGCCGTGTCCATGATGTCCTGGCTGGTGGCGCCGCGGTGCACATACGGCCCGTGCTCCTCGCCCACCGCCGCCGTCAGGTCGGCGATCAGCGGGATCACCGGGTTGCCGCCGCCGCGGGCCCGCTCCGCCAGGGACCGTACGTCGAACCGGTCGGCGTCCGCCGCCGCGGTGACCGCCGCGGCCGCGCGAGCGGGCGCCAGATCGAGCGCGGCCTGCGCCCGGGTCAGCGCGGCCTCCGCGTCGAGCAGCGCCTGGAGCCAGGCGCGGTCGCCCGTCGCGGTCGCGGCGGGCGACCCGGCCCATCCCGGGCCGAGCAGACCGGCGTCGGGGCCGGCCGGGGACGCCGCGGGCCCCGACGGCTCGGCGGTCACCGGAACTCCAGGAAGACCGTCTCGCCCTCACCCTGGAGGCGGATGTCGAACCGGTGGGCGCCGTCGCGCTCGGCGCGGGCGATCAGGGTGTCGCGGCGCGCTCCGTCCAGCCGGGACAGCAGCGGGTCCGCGGCGAGCGCGGCCTCGTCGCCCGGCAGGTAGATCCGGGTGAACAGGTGCACCAGCAGGCCGCGTGCGAAGAGGCACACGCTGAGGTAGGGCGCGCTGCGCCCGCGCGCCCCGGGCCGCAGCGTACGCGCGACCCAGTGGCCGTCCGCGTCCGTCTGCACACGGCCCCAGCCGGTGAACTCCACGCCGTTGCGGCCGAGGAAGCCGCCTGAGGCCGGGTCGCGGCGCATCGAGCCGTCCGTGGTCGGCAGGGCGCCGTCCGGATCCGGCCCCCACAGCTCCACGATCGCGTCCGGCAGCGGCGCGCCCGCGCCGTCGGTCACCCGGCCGTGCACGGTGATCGTGTCGGGGTGGCCGGCGGGCGCGATGTCGCCGCCGCCTGGGAAGGGCAGCGCGTACCCGTAGAAGGGGCCGACCGTGTGCGACGGCGTGGGCGGCACGTCCGCCGGGGTGCTGGTGTCGATCCTGGTCATGGCGGTCAGCGTCCTTCTTCCGTCCAGGTGGCGTCCGGGCCGTCGAGCACGATGTCCCAGTGGTAGCCCAGCGAGAACTCCGGCACCGACAGGTCGTGGTCGTAGGTGGCGACCAGCCGCCGCCGTGCGGCGTCGTCCGTGACGGACTGGAGGATCGGGTCGTGGGCGAAGAGGGGGTCGTTCGGGAAGTACATCTGCGTGACCAGCCGCTGGGTGAACGCCGAACCGAACACCGAGAAGTGGATGTGCGCCGGTCGCCAGGCGCCCACGTGGTTGCGCCACGGGTAGGGGCCGGGCCGCACGGTGGTGAAGCGGTAGAAGCCGTGGCCGTCGGTCAGGGTGCGGCCGACGCCGGTGAAGTTGGGGTCCAGCGGGGCGTCGTGCTGCTCGCCCCGGTGGGCGTACCGGCCGGCCGAGTTGGCCTGCCAGATCTCGACGAGCTGACCGCGCACCGGGCGTCCCGAGCGGTCCAGCAGCCGGCCGGAGACGGAGATCCGCTCGCCGATCGGCTCACCGGTGTGGTGCCGCGTCAGATCGTCGTCGACCTCCGTGAGGTCCCGCTCACCGAACGCCGGGGAGGCCAGCTCGACCAGCTCCGGGTCCCGGGCCACGTCTATGGCGACCAAGGGCTGCTCGGGGTGGCGCAGCAGGGAGGAGCGGTACGGCGCGTAGTCGCGGCGCGGATGGTGCTCGACCGGCGCGCCGTCCGCGACCCGCTTCTCGTAGGCGGCGTGCTCGGCCGCGATCTCCCGGTCGATGTCGTGCTGGGTGAGAGCCATGGCGGTTCCTACCGTTCCAGGACGAGGGCGAGGCCCTGGCCCACGCCGATGCGGAGGGCGGCGACTCCGGTGCCGCGCCGGGCGGGCTGATGGGCGACCGTGCCGGCGAGGCGGGTGCCGGAGGCGCCGAGCGGATGGCCGAGGGCGATGGCGCCGCCGCGCGGATCGAGGACCGCCGGGGCGAACTCGGGCCGTTCGGCCGGGCAGCCGAGGACCCGGGCGGCCAGGTCGTCGGGGCGGACCGCGGCGAGCGCGCCGTCGTACCGGCCGACCGGCGTGCGTGCCGAGTCGACGACGTAGACGTCCTTCATGACGGCGGCTCCTGCTGCACGAGGACCTCGGCGCCGGTCCGGGCGGTGATCTCCTCGACGGTGACGCCCGGCGCGCACTCGACGAGCACCAGCCCGCCGTCGCTGACGTCGAGCACGCCGAGGTCGGTGACGATCCGGTCCACGCACGCCTTCCCGGTGAGCGGCAGCGTGCACTCCTCGACCAGCTTCGGGCTGCCGTCCTTGGCGGTGTGGGCCATCACCACGATGACGGTCCGGGCACCGTGCACCAGGTCCATCGCTCCGCCGATTCCGGTGATCATCCTGCCGGGGACGGCCCAGTTCGCGAGGTCGCCGCGGGCGGAGACCTGCATCGCGCCGAGCACGGCCGCGTCGATGTGGCCGCCCCGGATCATCGAGAACGACAGCGCCGAGTCGAAGAAGGACGCGCCGGGCAGGACCGTGACGGTCTCCTTGCCCGCGTTGATCAGATCGGGGTCGACCTCGTCGTCGGCGGGGTAGGGGCCGGTGCCCAGGATGCCGTTCTCCGACTCCAGGACGACCTCGACGCCGGGCGGGAGGTGATTGGGGATCAGGGTGGGCAGGCCGATGCCCAGGTTGACGTACTGGCCGTCGGAGAGTTCGCGCGCCGCCCGCGCCGCCATCTGTTCACGTGTCCAGGCCATCAGCCGCTCACCGTCCCCCGTGCCGCGGGCGCCGAGACGGTGCGCCGTTCGATCTGCTTGTCGGCCGCCTGCTCGGGTGTGAGGGCCACCACGCGCTGGACGAAGACGCCGGGCAGGTGCACCGCGTCCGGGTCCAGTTCGCCGGGTTCGACCAGTCGCTCCACCTCGGCGACGGTGATTCGCCCGGCCATCGCCGCGAGCGGGTTGAAGTTGCGGGCGGACTTGTTGAAGACGAGATTGCCGTGCCGGTCGCCCCGGGCGGCGCGCACGAGCGCGAAGTCGGTGCGGATGCCGTGCTCCAGGACGTGCTCCACGCCGTCGAACGCGCGCACCTCCTTGGGCGGTGAGGTCACCGCGACGCCGCCGGAGCCGTCGTAGCGCCAGGGCAGTCCGCCGTCGGCGACCTGGGTGCCGACGCCCGCCGGGGTGTAGAAGGCGGGGATCCCGGCGCCGCCGGCCCGCAGCCGCTCGGCCAGCGTGCCCTGCGGGATCAGCTCCACCTCCAGTTCCCCGGCCAGGTACTGGCGGGCGAACTCCTTGTTCGCGCCGATGTAGGAGCCGGTCACCCGCGCGATCCGCCCGGCGGCGAGCAGCACCGCGAGGCCGGACTCCAGTGCCCCGCAGTTGTTGGAGACCACCGACAGGCCGGTCACCGCACGCTCGTGGAGCGCCTGGATCAGCACGTCCGGCACACCGCTCAGCCCGAAGCCGCCGACCGCCAGACTCGCGCCGTCCGGTACGTCGGCCACCGCCTCCGCGGCGGTGGCCACCACCTTGTCCATTCGACAGGCCCCATCTCTTCCGAGCTTCGGCACCCCGATCGCTCAGGGCACTGAGTAAATCAGTGAAGTTTTCTTCACGCTCCCATCGGTCGGTGGCGCCGTCAAGACCTCGGGATTCCCGGGCGGGGTGATCGCCATGCCCCTCGCCGCCCCGGCGACACGACGCCACCACCGCGCTATGGTCAGTGCACTGACGGAATCGACCACGGGGAGCCGACATGGCGGCGACGGACCTCGCCAACCACCCGGGGCATCTGGCCCGGCGGCTCCAGCAGGCGCACCACCTGCTGTGGAACACGATGGTCTCGGAGCAGATCACCTCACCGCAGTTCGCCGTCCTCGACGTGCTCGTCGACGAGCCGGGCCTCGATCAGCGTTCGGTGGGGGAGCGGGTCGGCCTGGACCGGTCCACCGTCGCCGAGGTGATCGGCCGCCTCGGCCGTCGCGGACTGCTGGACAAGGCCCGCGACCCCCGCGACGGCCGCCGCTTCCTGCTGCGCGCGACCGACGAGGGCGTGCGCGCCCACCGCAAGCTCGCGGTGCGCACCGCCCGGATGAACCAGGTCCTCCTGGCGCCGCTGTCCGCGGCCGAGCAGACCCAGTTCCTCGAACTCATCCGCAGGGTGTCCGACGCGGCGGAAGGACTCCGCAACCCCGCGGAGTCCCATGCCGCGCATCCGTGATCAGGCCTTCACCAGGACGACCCACACCTGGCCCGGGGCGAGGTTCACCGGCGTGCCGTCGCCGGTCGTGAACCGGGTGCCGTCGCCGGCCGTCGCGCGCCGCCAGTTCACGGAGTGCGTCGTGCCGTCCCGCAGCACCAGTGCCTTCCCGGTGCCCACCGTCTCGCTGAACGGGGTGTTGTTGCCGCGCGCGTCGAAGTACTCCGACCTGCGCACGCGCACGTACTGCACCACCACGGTCGCGGGAGCCAGCCGGGTGCCGTCGGCCGTCGTCGCGGGCGTCCCGTCCATCGTGACGAGATAGCGGCCTCGTTCCGCGGACCAGGTGAAGGTGAAGCGGGCCGCCGGGAAGCGCACCGTGCGGGTCCGCTGCGCGGTTCCGCCGGCCGGGGCCGCGCCGAAGGTGAAACCGGTGGTCAGGGCCTCGGCGCCCGGGGCCTCCGGCAGCACGCGCCCGGGGCGGAGGTACAGATTGTGCGGGGCGGCCTCGTCCGCGGCCCGGAAGTACGCGCCCGACGTCCGGCCGGGCGGCTCGGCCCGCAGCGGGGCCCCGTCGATCAGCGGGGTCAGCTTGCGCTGGGCGCCGGAGAAGGCGAGCGTCGGCCGGTCGAACTGGCGCAGCAGTTCGAGGTCGGTCTCCCGGGCGCTGCGCACCGGCCCGACCACCTTCGGCAGCCGGCTCGCGTACACCGCCATCAGCCGGCTCAGCCCGCCCTCGACCTGCTCGACGTAGACGACGTCCGCCTCGGTCAGGCCGGTCTGCGGCCGGGCCCCGCGGACGTTGTCGATCTTCACGGCGAGTACCGGACCGGCGTCGGCGACGGCCTCGTCGTCGCCGGAGTCACTGGGCCGCGGGCTCGGTGTGGGCGTCGTCGCGGGCCCGCGCCCGTCGTCGGCCGGGCCGCGGCCGTTCGTGCAGCCCGTCGTCAGGGAGGCCGTCATCGCCGCCGCCAGCAGTACCACCGCCGCGGCGGCGCGCCGCGCCCGCGCCGTTCGTCCCATGCCCACCGTCGCCACCCACCCAGTCCCGTGTCGTTGATTGTGCGCTTATCCGTTCATCGCTTGCCATACCTGAGCAGATACGTCGACTTCTGACCGCCGAATGCGTCGACGGCTCGCGGTGAATACGCCGATCGGCCCACGGGTCCGGTAGACGGTTCGCCCCGGTCAGCCCGGGTACCCGGGCCGAGCCGCAGAACCGGCGACCGGGAACTCGGGCAGGCGGAGGGAGCGCGGCACGATGAGGGCTGTGACGTGGCAGGGCAGACGGGACGTCCGGGTGGAGAACGTGCCCGATCCACGCATCGAGGAACCGACCGACGCCGTCATCCGCGTCACCTCGACCGGGCTGTGCGGCTCCGATCTGCATCTGTACGAGGTCCTCACCCCGTTCATGACGCCGGGCGACATCCTCGGACACGAACCGATGGGCATCGTCGAGGAGGTCGGGCCCGGAGTGCCGGACCTGGCGGCCGGCGACCGCATCGTCGTGCCGTTCCAGATCGCGTGCGGCAACTGCTGGATGTGCCTCGACTCGCTGCCCACCCAGTGCGAGACCACCCAGGTGACCGGCGAGGGCATGGGCGCCGCCATGTTCGGCTACACCCGCCTGTACGGCTCGGTGCCGGGCGGCCAGGCCGAGTACCTGCGCGTCCCGCAGGCGCAGTTCGGCCCGATCAAGGTCCCGCACGGGCCGCCCGACGACCGCTTCGTCTATCTGTCCGACGTGCTGCCCACCGCCTGGCAGGCCGTCGCCTACGCCGACGTCCCGCGCGGCGGCAGCATCGCGGTCCTCGGACTCGGACCGGTCGGCGACATGGCCTGCCGCATCGCCCAGGCCCTGGGCGCCGGGCGGGTGTTCGGGGTCGATCTGGTCGGCGACCGGCTGCGGCGGGCCCGGGAGCTGGGGGTGGAGACGTTCGACCTCAGGGTCTTCGACGACGAGAAGGAACTCGTGGCCGCGATCCGCGACCGGACGGACGGCCGCGGCCCCGACGCCGTGATCGACGCGGTCGGCACCGAGGCGCACGGCAGCGCGGCGGCCCGGCTGGCCCAGCAGGCCTCCGCGCTGCTGCCCCGGAAACTGAGCGGCCCGCTCGCCGAACGCTTCTCCGTCGACCGGCTCGCCGCCCTGCACACCGCCATCGACCTGGTGCGGCGCGGCGGCACGCTGTCCCTGGCCGGCGTCTACGGCGGCACGGCCGACCCGCTGCCGATGCTGACCATGTTCGACAAGCAGCTCCAGATCCGGATGGGCCAGGCCAATGTGCGCCGCTGGACCGACGAGATCCTGCCGTACCTCACCGACGAGGACCCGCTGGGCGTCGACGGCTTCGCCACCCACCGGCTGAGGCTCGACGAGGCGCCGCTCGCCTACGAGATGTTCCAGCACAAGCAGGACGGCGCCGTGAAGATCCTCATGGAGCCCTGATCCACGCCCTCGGGGGACCGGTCACCCGCCCGGGGCGCCTCAGGTCTGCGGGGCGAAGATCTCCGCCAGGTCGTAGCGCACCGGCTCCTCCAGCTGGGCGTACGTGCAGCTCTCCGGCGTCCGGTCCGGCCGCCACCGGCGGAAGCGGGCCGTGTGCCGAAAGCGCGCCCCGTTCTCCATGTGGTCGTAGGCCACCTCCGCCACGCGCTCCGGCCGCAGCGGCACCCATGACAGGTCCTTCTTGCCCGACCAGCGGCTCGGCGCGCCCGGCAGCCGGGCCGACTCGTGCGCCGACTCCTGCGCCCAGGCCGCCCACGGATGCCCCGTGACGTCCGCCATGCGCAGCGGCTCCAGCTCCTCGATCAGTTCCGCCCGCCGCTTCATGGCGAACGCGGCGGACACGCCCACGTGCTGGAGGGCACCCCGGTCGTCGTAGAGGCCCAGCAGCAGCGAGCCGACGACCGGGCCGCTCTTGTGCAGCCGGTAGCCCGCGACGACGACGTCCGCCGTCCGCTCGTGCTTGACCTTGAACATGGCCCGCTGGTCGGGGAGGTACCGCAGGTCGAGCGGCTTGGCGATCACCCCGTCCAGACCCGCCCCCTCGTACTGCTCGAACCATCGCCGGGCCGTGTCGATGTCGGTGGTCGCCGGCGCCACGTGCACCGGCGCCCGCACCCCGGACAGCGCCATCACCAGCAGGGCACGCCGGTCACCGAGGGGTACGTCCAGCAGCGACTCGTCGGCCAGCGCCAGCAGGTCGAAGGCGACGAACGAGGCCGGAGTGCGCTCCGCGAGCGTCCGCACCCGGGACTCGGCGGGATGGATGCGCTCGCTGAGCGCGTCGAAGTCCAGCCGCCCCTCGCGGGCGACGACGATCTCCCCGTCGAGCACGCAGCGCTGCGGCAAGCGCTCCTTCAGCGCCGCCACCAGCTCGGGGAAGTACCTGGTCAGCGGCTTGGTGGTGCGGCTGCCGAGCTCCACCTCGTCCCCGTCGCGGAACACGATCGCGCGGAAGCCGTCCCACTTGGCCTCGTAGTGCATGTCCGGTGGAATCTTCGCCGCGGACTTGGCGAGCATCGGCTTGACGGGAGGCATCACCGGCAGATCCATGCTCCGATTCTGCGCCCGGCGGCCCCCGTCCGCCCGGTGTGCGCACGGACCGGCGCGGGCCTACGGTGGCTCGCATGGGCGAAGCGGTGGAACTTCAGGCGGGCGGCCGGACCGTACGGCTGTCCAGCCCGGACAAGGTGTTCTTCCCCGAGCGCGGCTACACCAAGCTGGACCTCGCCCGGTACTACCAGGCGGTCGGCCCCGGCATCCTGCGCGCCCTGCGCAACCGGCCCACCACCCTGGAGCGCTACCCGGACGGCGTCACCGGCGAGTCGTTCTTCCAGAAGCGGGCCCCGAAGAACATGCCCGACTGGATCCCCACCGCCCACATCACCTTCCCGAGCGGACGCGCCGCCGACGAGATGTGCCCCACCGAGGAGGCCGCCGTCCTGTGGGCCGCCCAGTTCGGCACGCTGACCTTCCACCCCTGGCCGGTGCGCCGCGACGACGTGGACAGCCCCGACGAACTCCGTATCGACCTCGATCCGCAGCCGGGCACCGACTTCGACGACGCCGTCCGCGCCGCCCACGAACTACGCGCTGTCCTCGAAGAGTTCGGCGGTCTGCGCGGCTGGCCCAAGACCTCGGGCGGACGCGGGCTGCACGTCTTCGTGCCCATCGAGCCGCGCTGGACCTTCACCCAGGTCCGCCGAGCGGCCATCGCGGTCGGCCGGGAGCTGGAGCGCCGGATGCCGGACCAGGTGACGATCAAGTGGTGGAAGGAGGAGCGCGGCGAGCGGATCTTCGTCGACTACAACCAGACCGCGCGGGACCGCACGATCGCCTCCGCCTACTCCGTACGGCCGCGCCCGCACGCCCCGGTCTCCGCGCCGCTGCGCTGGGACGAGGTCGGCGTCGCGCATCCGCGGGACTTCGACCTCGCGACCATGCCCGCGCGCTTCGCCGAACTCGGCGACGTGCACGCGGGCATGGACGACCGGCGTCACTCCCTGGAGGCCCTGCTCGAACTGGCCCGCCGTGACGAGCACGATCACGGGCTGGGCGACCTGCCCTACCCGCCCGAGTATCCGAAGATGCCGGGCGAGCCGAAGCGGGTCCAGCCGAGCAGGGCGCGCAAGCAGGGACCTACAACTCCTTGATCCTGATGTCGCGGAACGAGACCACGTCCGTCGTGCCGTGCACCTGGAGCCCGATGTAGCCGGAGGCGAACCGCCGCCCGTCCGTGCCGGGGTCGTCGGAGCGCGGCGGAGTGAACTCCTGGCCGCCGGTGTTGTCGAACTCGTTGATCAGCACACCGTTGCGGTAGACCGAGTAGTGCTGGTCGACCACCCGGATCTCGTAGTCGTTCCAGGTGCCCTTCTGCGTCACGCCCGCGCCGGCCAGGCCCACGCGGTCGAAGCCGTAGACGGACCCCGTCTTGTACATGTCGCCGTCGGGCCGGTCCAGCACCTGCACCTCGTGCCCGTACTTGATGGCGACCCACTCCGGCCGGGACTCCTCCGGATGCTCGTGGACGTAGGGGAAGCGCACGAACACACCGGAGTTGGCGTTGCCCGTGCCGGGAGCGTCGTCCCGCCACTGGAGCCTGAGCGAGAAGTCACCGTACTTGCGCTGCGGGAACCACAGCATGCCCAGGCCGGCCTTGGTGGTGCCGCTGGTGATCGATCCGTCGGTGTTCTGCGCGAAGGAACCGCCGCCGACGTGCTGCCACTTGGCGAAGGAGTCCGCGCTGCTGTCGAGGATCGAGCGGTAGCCCTCGGTCTGGCCCGGCTTGCCGATGCCGGACTGGCGGGCGGCCTTGTTGATCGCCCGGTACTCCCGCTGGTCGACGACACCGTCCTTCTTCAGCTGGTCGAGGACCGTCTGCACGTGCTTGAGGAACAGCGCGTGGGACGTCCACTCCTTCTCGTCCTCGATCAGCTCGTTGATCCGGCACCGGTTCTCGGTGAGCCGGTTGGGCACGCCGGAGTCGACGGTGCCGACGATGACCGTCCGCCGCTCGTCGTACTCGGGGCAGTCGGGCGCCGGCACCCCGCCGCCCGCCACCACCGTGAAGCTGACGCTGCGCGCCTCGGAGGTGTTGCCCGCCTCGTCGCTCGCCCGGTACGCCATGGTGTGCGGGCCCACCCGGTCGACGACCAGGGGTCCGGCGTACGTGAGGTAGGGGCCGCCGTCGAGCGAGTACTCGACGCTCGCGACGCCCGAACCGCCCGTGTCGGTCGCGCTGACGGTGACCTTGGCGTTGCCCACGTACGCCCCGTCGGAGTTCCGGGTGCCGTCCACGGTCACACCGGTCACCGGCGGAGTGGTGTCCTGCGGCGGCGCGGCGACCACCGTGAACTCGACGCTCTTCTCGGCCGCCACGTTGCCCGCCTTGTCGGTGGCGCGGTAGCGGACGGTGTGTGCGCCGGCCTCGTGCACCATCACCGGCGCGGTGTACGGCTGCCAGCCGCCGGAGGCACCGATCGCGTACTCGATGGTGTTGACCCCGGAGCCCGTGTCGGACGCGGTGACGGTGACCGTCGCCATGTCGACGTAGGTGCCGTCGGGGTTCCGCTCACCGGTGACGGTGGCCGAGGTCTCCGGCGGCGCGGTGTCGTCCGTCGGCACCGGCACCACCGTGAACTGGGCGCTCTTCTCCGCGGACACGTTGCCCGCCTTGTCGACCGCCCGGTAGCGGACCTCGTGATCGCCCACCTGGTCGACGACGACCGGCGCGGTGTACGGCTGCCAGGCGCCGGCGTCGCCGATCGCGTACTCGATCCGCTCGACCCCGGATCCGTCCGCGTCGTCGGCCGTGACCTGGACGCTCGCGGAACCGACGTACTCGCCCTGGGAGTTCTGCGTGCCGAGCACCTCGGCCGAGGTCGTCGGCGCCGTGGTGTCCTCGCCGCTGCCCTCGGTCACCACCAGGATGCCCTGCATCTGCCCGTGGCCGGGGATGGTGCAGTAGTAGAAGTAGCGGCCCGGGGTCAGGGTGACCTGAGCCGTGTGCCGCCCGCCCTGGCCGTCGTTCGGATTGGCCAGGATGTTCAGCTGGACGTCGTTGTTGAACTCGGGGTCGGACGTGATGAACGTCAGCGTGTGCGGCATCCCGGTGGTGTTGCCGGTCGCCGCGCTGTTCTCGAACACGATCGTCGCCGGACCGGCGACCGCCGTGGCGGGCGCCGACGCGTACTTGGTGATGTCGTTGCCGGCGGTCCAGTTGAGCACCTGCTCGGCCGCCCGGCCCGGTGGGTCGGTCTGCCCCACCGCGACGATCGACTGCAGGCCGAGCAACATGAGCACGGCGGCGAACACGGCCGTCCAGACTCTTCGTCGGCGTATCACTTCGACCCCCTCGCCAGCTGGTCGGCGGCCGGGGTCGGCCCGCCGCCGGTGTAGGTCACGCGCCACAGTGCCGACTTGGCGTCCGAGGTGAAGAAGCCGCGCCCGTAGTCCAGGACGTACAGCGCGCCGTCCGGACCGAACTTCCAGTCCATCAGGTTCTTGATCCCGTCGTTGCCGATCGGCACGATCTTCTTCAGGGACTCCGAGTGCACCGGCAGACCGCCGTCGGCCTGTGTCTTCGGATCCATCAGCACCGCGTTGCGCGGCTGATCGGCGTCGTAGAAGTCGCCGACGAACCACTTGCCGTCCCAGTAGGCGGGCCATTTGACGGTGCTGCCGGCCGAGACGTCGCCGATCCGGTAGACCGGACCGTTCATCGCGGCCTGCCCGCCGCCCTTGAGCCAGGGCAGCCCGTAGGTGGCCTCCTCCTGCTTGTAGGAGGGCACGCCGTTCGCGTCGCGCGGGAAGTCGGGCGCGCCGCCCTGCGGTGAGTACCAGATGTTGTTGCCGGTGACCGGCGGGAGGTTGACCAGGCCGTCGTTGTTCGGGGACTCGTTCTTCGGGTGGTCGCAGTCGTACCAGCCGAGCGGCTTGGTCGGGTCCGGCAGGTTCCGGTCTCGGTAGGGCTGCTTGTTGCCCATGCAGTACGGCCAGCCCCGGTTGCTCGCCTCGGTGATGGCGGCGAAGGTGTCGTACTTGGCGGGACCCCACACCGTCGAGGGAGTCGAGGCGTCCGGGCCGACCCAGCCGGCGTACAGGACGTCGGTCGCCTTGTCGACGAAGATGCGCGCAGGGTTGCGGACGCCCATCACATAGATCTCACCGCGCGTCTTGCCGCCGCCCTCGGCGGTCTCCCGCCCGGTGAACAGGTTGCCGTCGGGGAGGGTGTACGTCCCGTCGGGTTCCGGGTGGATGCGCAGGATCTTGCCGTTGAGGTTGTTGGTGTTGCCGGCGGTGCGGCGCGCGTCGGCGTAGGACACGCCCTTGTAGTTCGGCTCGGGGTTGTTGCCCGAGTAGCCGTCGCTGAACCGGCTGGAGTTGTTGTCGCCGGTCGCGATGTACAGGTTGCCCTTGGAGTCCCACGTCATACCGCCGCCCGAGTGGCAGCAGCTGTGGATCTGCACCGGCCACTTGAGCAGCACCTTCTCGCTGCCCAGGTCGAGCTTGTTGGTGGCGAGGTCGAGCGTGAAGCGGGAGACGCGCCGCTCGGCCATCCGGGTGTCCCGGTTGATCTGCGCGTGCGGGGTGTAGTGGAGGTACACCCAGCCGTTCTGATCGAAGCGCGGATCGAGCTCGATGCCGAGCAGGCCCTCCTCGACCTTGACGAACTCGTCGCCGCCGCCCTTGTTGCCGAACACCGACAGGGCGCCCGCCAGGGTGACCTGCCCGGTTCTCGGGTCGTAGACGTGGACCTCGCCCTTGCCCTTGCCGATGTCGGGGTTGTTCCAGTCGGTGACCACCGGCTGCGAGCTGTCGGCGCCGCCGCGGCCGATGTACAGGACGCGGCCGTCGGGAGCGGCGACCAGTCCGTGCGGTTCGCCGATCTGGTCGTTCTGGCCGGCCTGATTGGGCCGGGTCAGCCGCTCCGCCTTGTAGTTGCCGTTGACGGTCGCCTTGCAGTCGGCCTGCACCAGACGCGTGGTCCACAGCAGGGCGCCGCGCAGATGCGTCCGGAAATCGGTCTCGTCGTAGGACGACACCGTGCCGCCCATGCCGGTGTAGAAGGAACGGCCGCCGTCGTAGTCACGGCACCAGCTGATCGGATGGTCCCAGCCGTTGGCGCCGGTGCCGGGCTGGTACGTCGACTCGCGCACCCGCGCCACCGTGTGCACGTCGCCCGAGGGGTTCTTCACCCAGTTCGGCCACTTGTCGGGACGCTTCCACGTCACCGGCAGGTCCTTGGTGGCGGGATGCAGGCGGTCGCCGACCTCGACGGTGGCACGCTGCGCGGAGGTCGGGCTGGAGGCCGCCGGGCGGGCCCCGACCAGACCGGTGAACCAGCTCGAGTACGGTTCGGCGCGGGCGGCGTCGTGGATGCCGACGAATCCGCCGCCGGCCTCCATGTAGGCCTCGAGTCCGGCCTCCTGCTCCGCGTCCAGGACGTCCCCGCCGCCGGTCAGGAACACGACCGCGTTGAACCGGCCCAGCCGCGTGCCGTTGGTGAACACCGAGGCGTCGTCCGTGGCCTCGACCTTGAAGCGCTGGTCGGTGGGACCGGTCAGCCCGATCCGCTCGATCGCCTCGATACCGGCGTTCACGACGGGAGACTCGTCGCCGGGTGCCGCGGACCCGTGGAAGATCAGCACACGTACGTTGGCGCCGCCGGGCGGCGACTTGACGGACATCGTTGTCAGGGACGGATCCGGCGCCGGAAGCGCACCGGCGCTCGAGCCTGACAGCAGGCCCGCGGTGACTAACCCGGCGGTCAGGGCGGCCGTCCAGGCCCGCCTCGACCTCCTCTTCCTGCGCAACTCCCTGGATTCCATGGGTCTGTGGTGCGAAGTGGACCGCATGTGGTCACTCACCCCTCGTCGGTCACAGCAACAGCGCCTAGGAAGCTAGACCTCTTTGCCTGACTCGCCAATAGGTATGACCGGGATGGAACAAACTTTGTCCTGAGTGTGGATAAACGCCGCGCGTCCCGCTACCGTCTCGAACTCCGTACCGGAGTGGGGAGTTCGGCGTGGACAGACGTGGGTTCAACCGACGGGTCCTCCTGGGTGGCGCGGCCGTCGCGGCGACATCGTTGTCGGTGGCGTCGGAGGCGATACCGGCCGCCGAGACGGTCAGGAAGGCCCCGGCGGGCGGCGAGGTGAGGCATCTGAAGATCTATGCCGAGAAGCTCGCCGACGGACAGTTGGGTTACGGGTTCGAGAAAGGCAAGGCGACCGTCCCGGGTCCCTTGATCGAACTCAACGAGGGCGACACCGTGCACATCGAGTTCGAGAACACGACGGACGTGACGGCGAGTCTGCATGTGCACGGGCTGGACTACGAGATCTCCAGCGACGGCACGAGGATGAGCGGCAGCGCCGTCGCACCGGGCGAATCCCGCACCTACACCTGGCGCACGCACGCGCCGGGCCGCCGTTCGGACGGCACCTGGCGGGCGGGCAGCGCGGGCTACTGGCACTACCACGACCATGTGGTGGGCACGGACCACGGCACGGGCGGCATCCGCAAGGGGCTGTACGGGCCGGTGATCGTGCGCCGGAAGGGCGACATCCTCCCGGACAGCACGCACACGATCGTCTTCAACGACATGACCATCAACAACCTGCCCGCAGGCCCCGACTTCGAGGCCACGGTGGGCGACCGGGTCGAGTTCGTGATGATCACGCACGGCGAGTACTACCACACCTTCCACATGCACGGTCACCGCTGGGCGGACAACCGCACCGGCATGCTGACAGGCCCCGACGACCCGAGCCAGGTGATCGACAACAAGATCGTCGGGCCCGCCGACTCCTTCGGCTTCCAGGTGATCGCGGGCGAGGGGGTGGGCGCCGGCGCGTGGATGTACCACTGCCATGTGCAGAGCCACTCCGACATGGGGATGGTGGGGCTGTTCCTGGTGAAGAAGCCGGACGGCACGATCCCGGGCCACGACGGCGGGGCCCACCGCTCCGGGGGCTCGCACGCGCACTGAGGGCCGCTCCGGCCGAGGGGTCGCTCCGGGCGGCGGATCCACCGCCCGGAGCGACCCGACGGCACGGCCGGAGCACGGGTCCGTGGCGGCGGCCCGCCGAGGGAGAGCGCTCTCACGCCCTCGGCGGCCCGCGGACTATCCTGATCGGCAATCGCCGGTGAGGAGTGCCGAAGTGACCGAGGCAGTGACCCGCCCCACGCTGGAGGCCGTGGCCGCACGCGCGGGGGTGTCCCGTGCCACCGTGTCCCGGGTGGTCAACGGCGGGGACGGTGTCCGCGAACGTCTCGTCGAACGCGTCCGCCAGGCGGTCGACGAACTCGGCTACGTCCCCAACCAGGCCGCCCGCAGCCTGGTGACCAGACGTCACGACGCCGTCGCCGTCGTCATCGCGGAACCCGAGACCCGGGTCTTCGCCGACCCCTTCTTCGCGCTGCAACTGCGCGGCATCAGCAAGGAGTTGACCGCCCACGACAGCCAACTCGTGCTGCTGCTCACCGAGGGCCGCGACGACCACGCCCGGGTGGGCCGCTATCTGGCCGGCGGGCATGTCGACGGGGCGCTGGTCTTCTCGCTGCACCTCGACGACGCGCTGCCCGGCCTGATCCGGCACGCCGGCGTCCCGACCGTCTTCGGCGGACGTCCCGGCTGGAGCGACGGCACGCACCGGGCGGTGTACGTGGACAGCGACAACCGGGGCGGCGCCCGAACCGCCGTCCGTCATCTGGTCGGCCTGGGCCGTACGCGCATCGCGCACATCACCGGCGCCCTCGACCAGACCTCCGCGGTGGACCGGCTCGACGGCTTCCGCGACGTCATGGCCGACGCCGACCCGCGGCTGATCGTCGAGGGCGACTTCAGCCCGGCCGGGGGAGAGCGGGCCATGCGCGAACTCCTCGACCGCTGCCCCGACCTGGACGGCGTGTTCGCCGCGAACGACATCACCGCCGCGGGCGCCCTGCGGGTGCTGCGCGAACGGGGGCGGCGTGTGCCCGACGACGTGGCCGTGATCGGTTTCGACGACATGCTGCCGGTCGCCGAGCAGACCGACCCGCCGCTCACCACGATCCGTCAGGACATCGAGGAGATGGGCCGGCTGATGGCCCGCCTCCTGCTGCGCCGCCTGGACCGCCGCAACGCCGACGGGGAGGGGGAGCAGGCCCCGGACGCCGGGGACGACACCGCGGGTGTGGTCCTGCCGACCACGCTGGTGCGGCGCGCGTCGGCGTAGCGGGGGCGCCCGGGGCCGTCGTGGGGTCTTCCCGGGCCGGGCGGTCCGTCAGGCGTCCTGCGGCGGTGCGGTCCTGATCACGGCGAAGCGGGCGCCGTACGGATCGGCCAGTTTGGCGACGCGGCCGACGTCCGGCACATCCGTGGCCGGCATCCGGACCCTGCCGCCCAGCTCCTCTGCCTCGGCGACCACGGCGTCCGTGTCGGTGACCTCGAAGTACGGCAGCCAGTAGGCGCCCGTCGCGGCCTCCGCGGGATCGTCGGACAGCGCGACGAAGCCGCCGAACACCGTGTCCTCCTCCTGACCGGCCGGGTTGACGCACGTGTAGGCGCCGCCGGGGAACAGGACGGACGAGGTCTCCCAGCCCAGCACCGAGTGGTAGAACCCCGCGGCCGCGGGGACGTCCGGAACGTACAGTTCCAGCCAGCACAGCGCGCCGGGCTCGTTGAGCACGTCCACACCCTCGAGCGCGGCCGGCTGCCAGATGCCGAACGGCACCCCGGCGCTGTCGGCCACGATCGCCATGTGGCCCTGGTCCATCACCTGCATGGGCCGCATGCGCACCGTGCCGTGCGCCTGCTCGACCGCCTCGGCCGTGGCCCGGGCGTCCGCGCTGCGGAAGTACACGGTCCAGGACGGCGGGCCCTGCTCGGCGGGGTTCTGCATGCCACCGGCGACCTTCCGGCCGTTCAGCTCGAAGAAGCCGTAGCCGCCAGCTTCGGGTCCCGCCGACTCGAACCGCCAGCCGAAGAGGGCGCCGTAGAAGGAGGCGGCGCCGTCGAGGTCGGTGGTGCCGAGGTCGACCCAGTTGGGAGCGCCGTTGACGAAACGGGTGGTGAGCATCCTCGCACTCCTTGCGAAAGGGGGCCCGTTGCCTGCACTGCCGAGTCTCGCACCGCCTGCCGGCAATCGCTGGCGCGACCACGCCGTGGCCGCGTGCCGGTGGCACCGACCGCCGTGCCGGGTGCCGCCGGTGCCGCGGCCTTCGCGCGACCGGGTGCTTTCCCGGTGCCGCGGCTTCCGCGCGCCGCCGTGCGCCCGGGCGTCGGCGCGGTCATCATCGGGACGGCCGGAGGTCTGCGGGCGGCGTTGATCCGACGTTGATCGAACGTTTTTCGCCGTCCGGCACGCTCGGGGCATGCACTCCGAAACGATCAGCCCCGCCGATCCCGCCTGGCGGAGCCAGGCCCTGTGCGCGCAGACCGGGGCCGAGTTCTTCTTTCCCGAGCCGGGCAGCTCGGTGCGCGAGGCGAAGCGCATCTGCGGTATGTGCGAGATGCGCTCCGCCTGCCTGGAGTACGCCCTGGCCAACGACGAACGCTTCGGCGTCTGGGGCGGACTGTCCGAGAAGGAACGGCTTCAGCTCCGGCGTTCCTCGCACTGACCCGCACCGGGGGATCCGCCGTCGTGGGCCGATGTGACCGATCCGGCCGGTTCTGTTCGCCGGAACCGGCATCGGTGGCGCCGGGCGCGCCAGGACCGGCCGCCCCTCACGGACGTACGTGCGCACCCGCGCGTACAAGCACGGCCCGGGCACCGTACGCGCGCCCCCCGACGCGCGTCCGGCCCCGCACCCGTCAGACCGAGGCGGCGGCGCGCGCCGCCATACGGGCCTTGCGGGCCGCCAGCTTCTCGTCGAACTTCGCGGCCTCCGTGTCCAGCCCGTGCATGTACAGGCCGAGTTCCTCCTGGGCCTTCATGCCCTCGGGGCCGAGGTCGGCGATGTCCATGACCTTGAGGTGGCGCAGGACGGGCTGGAGCACGTCGTCGTGGTGGATGCGGAGGTTGTAGACCTCGCCGATGGCCATCTGCGCGGCGGCCCGCTCGAAGCCCGGCATGCCGTGGCCGGGCATACGGAAGTTCACCACTACGTCCCGCACGGCCTGCATGGTCAGGTCGGGCGCGAGCTCGAACGCCGCCTTCAGGAGGTTGCGGTAGAAGACCATGTGCAGGTTCTCGTCGGTCGCGATGCGGGCCAGCATGCGGTCGCAGACGGGGTCACCGGACTGGTGGCCGGTGTTGCGGTGCGAGATGCGCGTGGCGAGTTCCTGGAAGGCGACGTACGCCACCGAGTGCAGCATCGAGTGCCGGTTGTCCGACTCGAAGCCCTCCGCCATGTGCGCCATGCGGAACTCCTCCAGCTTGTCCGGGTCCACCGCGCGCGAGGTGAGCAGGTAGTCCCGCATCACGATGCCGTGCCGGCCCTCCTCCGCCGTCCAGCGGTGCACCCAGGTACCCCAGGCTCCGTCCCGGCCGAACAGGGTGGCGATCTCGTGGTGGTAGCTGGGCAGGTTGTCCTCGGTCAGCAGGTTGACCACGAGGGCGATACGGCCGATCTCGGTGACCTTGGACTGCTCCTTGTCCCAGGCATCGCCGTCCTCGAACAGGCCGGGGAAGTTGCGGCCGTCGCTCCACGGAACGTACTCGTGGGGCATCCAGTCCTTGGCGACCTTCAGATGCCGGTTGAGTTCCTTTTCGACCACTTCCTCCAGTGCGTACAGCAGCCGGGCGTCAGTCCAGGCGGAAGAGCTGCCGAGGTGAGGAGAGGTGATCGACACGGGTACTCCAGGGGGACGTGGGACAAACCGATGGAATCGGCGAGCGGATGCCGCAACCTACGGAATCGTAGGCTACGAATCCGTAGGTTACGAAGCCGTAGGTTAAGTGCGCTGTAAAGATCGCTGTTCAGGCGCCGTCCCCAGGTCCGCGAGGCATTCCGATCCTCCGGAATCGGGTGGATTCCGGTGCGTCGTCCGACGTGGTGTCGTCCGATCAGGCGTACAGATCGCGCAGCCGTACCGACAGGCAGGTCACACAGCCCTCAAGTCTCTCGAACTCGCTGATGTCCACGACGACCGGGGTGTACCCGAGCTCCTTGAACAGCTCGGCCGTCTTCGGGGCGCCGGCCGCCATGAGGAGTTTGTCGCCGCCGAGCAGCACCACGTGCGAGCCGGACTCCTCCGGCACGTGCAGGAAGCGCCCGAACAGCGACGGCGTGTCCATCAGCGGGATGTGCCCGACGACCGTGCCGTCGGGCAGCGCCGTCACCGCCGACTTCAGGTGCAGCACCTTGCTCACCGGCACGGCGACGACCCGGGCGCCGAGCGGTTCGAAGGCGGCGCGCAGCTGTTGGAGCCCGGCGGCGTTGGTGCGTCCCCCGCGGCCGACGTAGATCGTGTCGCCGATCTTCAGTACGTCGCCGCCCTCCAGAGTGCCCGGCTCCCAGACCCAGTTCACCGAACAGCCCAGGCTCGCCACGACCTCCTCGACACCCGCCGTCTCGGCCCGGCGCGATTCGGCGCCGGGACGCGCGATCAGGGCGACGTTCTTGTACATCACCACCGCGTCCTCGACGAACACGGCGTCGGGGCAGTCGTCGGCCGGGTCCACCTCGATCGTCTCCCAGCCGTGCGTGCGCAGGGCCTCCACGTACGCCTCCCACTGCTCCGTCGCGCGCGCGAGGTCCACCTCGGTGCGCTCGACATGGGTGACCAGCCCTTCGGCCAGGCGCGGGCCGGGGCGGCGGACGAGAGCCTTCTTGCTGGGCACGGGGAGGTCTCCGTATCGGGTGAACGTGCGGACGTGCGCGGGCGGAACCGGCCGGGATGCCGGCGCCCATCATGCAGGCCCGTTCCGGGTGACGACAGTCCCCCCGCCGGGGAGGGACCGGGTGTACGCCGGCCCGGGGCCGGACCGGCGTACACCTTCTGCCGGGAGCGTCTACCCCACCGCGCGCCGCAGATGCTCCCCGGTGACCGACACGGTCGACTCCAGGAGCCGCGCCGGTGTCCCCTCGAAGATCACCCGGCCGCCCGCCGCGCCCGGTCCCATGTCGACGACGTGGTCGGCGGACACTCCCGGACCAGATCGCGGGTCCTGCCGCTCAGGGCGGACAGGTCGCGCTTCAGGTACAGCCGCTCGAAACGGTCGGCCGGCCCCTCGTACTCCGTCGTCCAGGCGCCGCCCGAGCCGGTGACGGTGACCTTGTCATCCCTGGTCCCGGTGATCGTGATGTACGCGTGTGTGCTGTCAGGCATGCCGCCGACGCCAGGTGGGAAACCCGACAGCATCTGGCGTGATTTCGGTGAGTCCCTGGTCCATCAGCAGCCAGCGCGTGATGCCGATCGACTCCAGGAACGGCAGATCGTGACTGGCCACGACCAGCGCGCCCTCGTACGACTCCAGTGCGGTGGTGAGCTGCCGCACGCTCGCCATGTCCAGGTTGTTCGTCGGCTCGTCCAGCATGAGCAGCTGCGGGGCCGGCTCGGACAGCATCAGCGCCGCCAGCGACGCGCGGAAGCGTTCGCCGCCGGACAGTGTCTGCGCCCTCTGGTCGGCGCGGGCGCCCCGGAACAGGAAGCGGGCCAGCCGCGCCCGGATCCGGTTGTCGGTGGCGCCCGGCGCGAACCGGGCCACGTTCTCGGCGACGGTGAGTTCGCCGTCGAGGACGTCGAGGCGCTGCGGCAGGAACCGCAGCGGCACGTGTGCCGTCGCCTCGCCCGACACCGGTTCCAGCTCCCCGGCGATCGTCCGCAGCAGCGTCGTCTTGCCCGCGCCGTTGCGCCCGATCAGCGCGATCCGCTCCGGACCGTGCAGATCGAGACCGCCCGCGGCACACGCGCCGTGGGCGAGTTCGAGGTCCCGCAGGGTGAGCACGGACCGGCCCGGCGGCACCGCCGTGTACGGGAGGTCGACGCGGATCTCGTCGTCGTCCCGCACGGCCTCCACCGCCTCGTCGAGGCGCTCCCTGGCTTCGGCGAGCTTCTCCTCGTGCATGATGCGGTGCTTGCCCGCGGACTCCTGCGCCGCGCGCTTGCGCGCCCCCATCACGATCTTCGGTTCGCGCTTCTGGTCCCACATCTTCTGCCCGTACCGCTTGCGGCGGGCCAACTTGACCTGGGCGTCGACCAGTTCGCGCTTCTGCTTGCGGAAGTCGGCCTCGGCGGACCGCACCATGCGTTCGGCCGCCTCCTGCTCGGCTGCGAGGGCCTCCTCGTAGGCCGAGAAGTTGCCCCCGTACCAGGTGATCTCCCCGCCGCGCAGATCGGCGATCTGGTCGACCAGGTCGAGGAGCTCACGGTCGTGGCTGACCACGATCAGGACGCCCGGCCAGGCCGCGACGGCCGCGTGGAGCCGTTTGCGCGCGTACAGGTCGAGGTTGTTCGTGGGCTCGTCGAGCAGGAGGACGTCCGGCCGGCGCAGCAGCAGTGCCGCCAACCGGAGCAGAACGGACTCGCCGCCGGAGATCTCGCCGATCGTGCGCCCCAACTCGACGTGGCCGAGGCCGAGTTCCCCGAGGGTGGCGAGGGCGCGCTCCTCGACGTCCCAGTCGTCGCCGACCGTCTCGAAGTGCTCCTCGGCCACGTCGCCGGCCTCGATGGCGTGCAGGGCCGCCCGCCGGGCGGCGATGCCGAGCACCTCGTCGACGCGCAGCGAGGTGTCGAGCGTGACGGTCTGCGGAAGGTGGCCGAGTTCGCCCGCGACGCGGACGGTGCCGTCGTGCGGTGCCAGTTCCCGGGCGATCAGTTTGAGCAGGGTCGACTTCCCGGATCCGTTGACGCCGACGAGTCCGGTCCGGCCGGGGCCGAAGGAGACGTCCAGGCCGTCGAAGACGGGGGTGCCGTCGGGCCAGGCGAAGGAGAGCGACGTACAGGTGACGGAAGCATTCATACGGGCCTCGCGGTTGCTTGATGCGATCAGGGCAACGCGTATCGAGACACCGGGGGCGGCGACCACCGAGCGGGCCGGGGGAGCTCAGGGCGTGAGAAGGACGGAGGAAGCCCTGTTCCGCAAGGACGGCTGGAACGCCGAGGTCGCACGCTGCGCACACACCTGACAGGTGTGACGCGGTGTCTCAGGACCTCAGACGAGCAACGTCCTTCTCCAATCGGCGGCAACAGGACCGCTGTACACCGTACGAAGGGCTGTGTGCACTGTCAAAGGAATTTGGAAGCGCACTCGTGCCTGCCCCGCCGTCACGTCGGATCCGGCAGGCGACGTCATGTCCGGGTCAGCAGGCGTCGCGCATCAGCTCCGCCAGATCGTGGTCGAGGTCCAGGTGCGTGTGCTCCAGACCGTCGGGCACCAGGGCGCGGGTCGCCTCCAGGAACCGGCGCAGCTCACCCGAGCGGACGTGCACCACGGCGGTGCCCTCGGGGGCGTGGAACTCCAGCACCGTGCGGTCGTAGCCGTAGGGCCGCACGCGCACGTCGCCGTCGCCGCGGGGGCTGTGCAGGCCGGTCGCCAGCAGTTCGCGGGAGAAGGTCCAGCAGACCTCCTCGCCCCCCAGCGTGGCCGGTGCCGGGAACGTCATCCGGACGGCGAACGGGTCGTTCAGGTCGTAGCGGAGCGTCGCGGGGATGTTCGGCATCCGCGGCGCGGCGGCGACGAGGCGGGCCTCGACGGGCTGCTCGATGACGGTGGACAACGCCTTGCTCCCTTGTGACGGCCGGACGGACTTCCGGGAATGACGCCGGGCACTGGAAGAGACGACGGAACCGGCCGATCCGTGCACACGCTCGGCGTGACGTCCGTCACCGTCGCGCGTGATGGACGTGATCCGGCCAGTCCGCCGCATCCGGGCTTCGGCGGTCCCGGGCCCTCTGGACGGCGTCGGAGCGCTGGGCTAGCTTCGCCCGCCATGAGGCGCTTGGGGAGCACGCGGCGGACGGTACGGGAGACACGGGCGAGGCGCACGGGCCGGGCGGTGATCACGGGCCTGCTCTGCGCGGCGGCGCTGACCGCGGCGACGGCCGTGCCGGCGGGGGCGCACACGCCGGAACGCCGGGTGCCGCACTGGGAACTCAGGGACAGCGGCACCCCCGACGTCCGTTTCCGGGGTCTGGCGGCCGTCAGCCGCAAGGTCGCCTGGGTGTCCGGAACCGGGGGCACCGTCCTGCGCACCGTGGACGGCGGGGCGAGCTGGCGGAACGTCTCGCCGCCGGGCACGGCCGAGCTCCAGTTCCGGGACATCGAGGCGTTCGACGCGAGGCGGGCCGTGGTCCTGGCCATCGGCGAGGGCGAGGCGTCCCGGGTGTACCGCACCGAGGACGGCGGAGCGACCTGGACGGAAGCGTTCCGCAACACCGACGCGCGGGCCTTCTACGACTGCATGACCTTTTTCGACGGCCGTCACGGCCTGGCCATGAGCGACCCCGTCGACGGCAGGTTCCGGATCCTGTCCACCCGTGACGGCGGCCGGTCCTGGAAGGTGCTGCCCGACACGGGGATGCCGCCCGCTCTCGCGGGTGAGGCGGGATTCGCGGCGAGCGGACAATGTCTGGTCTCCGCCGGTCCGCGGGACGTCTGGATGGCCACCGGGGGCGGTGCGCACGCGCGTGTGCTGCACTCGGCCGACCGCGGGTTGACCTGGCGGGCCGCCGAGGCGCCGATCCCGGCGGGCGATCCGGCCCGCGGTGTGTTCGCGCTGGCCTTCCGGGACCGTGCGCACGGTCTCGCGGTGGGCGGTGACTACCGACCCGACCAGACGTCACCGCGTGCCGCGGCGCACACCCCCGACGGCGGCCGTACCTGGCGCTCCGCCGCCACCGCGCCGCCCGCCTACCGCTCCGGCGTCACCTGGCTCCCGCACAGCCGCACGGCCGCCCTCGCGGTCGGCCCGACGGGCACCGATCTGACCACGGACGGCGGCCGCACCTGGCGGACGGTCGACTCGGGGTCGTACGACACCGTCGACTGCACGCCCGACCTGGGCTGCTGGGCCGCGGGAGAGCAGGGGCGCATCGCCCGGCTGGAGCACTGACCGCGCCGGGAATGCCGTATTCGCTCCCGATGTGGGTACCCGCCTCCGGGAACCCGACAGGACACCAGGGGAAGTGAGCGGCCATGCCACGCGGTTCGAGTCCCAAGCGGGAGCGCCAGTACGAGCACATCAAGCAGAGCGCCCGCGACCGGGGTGAGAGCACCGAGCGCGCCGAGGAGATCGCCGCGCGCACGGTGAACAAGGAACGCGCCCGGGCCGGGGAGTCCAAGACCGCCGGCCGGACGTCCACGCAGGACATGTCGTCCGGCCGGCGGGGCGGCCTGCGCTCGGGGCACGGGGCCCAGGGACCCACCTACGACCAGCTGTACGAGGAGGCCAAGCGGCGCAACATCCACGGCCGTTCGGACATGAACAAGCAGGAGCTGCGGCGCGCGCTCGGCAAGTGACCGGCCCGGCCACCGGGGAGCCGGCCGCTGCCCCGTACGCTCGGCACCACCATGACGACCGTGAGCATTCCCGCGGGCTGGCCCGCGACCGAGGAACAGGCCAGGGCGGTCCAGGACCGGCTGCGCGAGCGGGTGGTGCTGGACGAGCCCGGTCCACCGCCCGGGACGGGGCACGTGACCGGCGTCGACGTCGCCTACGACGACGAGCGGGACGTGGTGGCGGCAGCGGCCGTCGTGCTGGACGCGGCCACGCTCGCGGTGGTCGCCGAGGCGACGGCCGTCGGGCGGATCTCCTTCCCGTACGTGCCCGGCCTGCTCGCCTTCCGCGAGATCCCGACCGTGCTGGCCGCCCTCGACGCCCTGTCCCGTCCGCCGGGACTCGTCGTCTGCGACGGCTACGGCCTGGCCCACCCGCGCCGCTTCGGCCTCGCCAGCCATCTCGGCGTCCTCACCGGCCTGCCGACGATCGGCGTCGCCAAGAACCCGTTCGCCTTCACCCATGACGATCCGGCCCCCGCCCGCGGGTCGGCCGCACCGCTGCTGGACGGGCCCGAGGAGGTCGGGCGCGCCCTGCGCACCCGGGACGGGGTCAAACCGGTGTTCGTGTCGGTCGGCCACCGCGTGGACCTCGACACGGCCTGCGCCCATGTACTGCGGCTGACGCCGCGTTACCGGCTGCCGGAGACGACCCGGCTCGCGGACTCCCTGTGCCGGCGGGCCCTGCGCGACTCCGTCGGCCGCTGACCGGGGCACGGCCGGGACTCGGCGTCGGGGCCCGGCCTCGTCGCGTCACAGACAGGTGGTCGCGTCGGTACGGTCACACGGCTGGGCGGCCTGTGCGCCGCCCCGTCGCCGCTTCCTCGGCCTCGGCCGCGTCCGGGCGGCATCTGAGTACGACCTGAGTACGTGGCGAACGCCGCGCGGTCCCGGCTGAGTACGACGACGGATGTCCGGTGCGCGGCATGATCGGCAGGCTGATCCGCATGACGACGCACCGCGCTCCCGAGCCCCTCGCCCACCCCAGCCGGCCCGTCGAGCGGGCCGTGACGCTCGGACTGGTCCTGGCCGTGGCGGCCGGTCTCGCCTGGATCGGCGGGATGATCTACACGCTGGCCGAGTGGACCTTCTAGGCGGGTTCCGCCGGCCGAAGAGGGCCCCTGTGCAGAGGCCCCCGGCCGCACCGGTTCACCGGACCGCCGCCACCCGGAACGTCATGCCCGCCGCGCGCAGCCGCTCGGTCAGCGCGTCGCCCATCGCCGCGGCCGTGGTGACCTGACCGGCCGTCGGCGGGAGGTCGTCGAAGGCCAGGGACAGGGCTCCCTCGGCGAACATCTTCGCCGTCTCCCCGTACCCGGGGTCGCCGCCGGCGACCTCGGTGAAGACCCGCCGGCCGCCGCCCTCGCCGACGAACCGCACGGAGAACCAGCTCCGCGCCCGCTTCTCGGCGCTCGGACCCTCCCCGGGCTGGAGCCGGCCGGACAACCAGCGCCGCGCGGACGGCAGTTGGGCGGCCACCGCCAGCGTGCCGACGGCCGCCACCGCGCCGAACGCGACGGGCAGGTGCCGTACGGCCGCGTACTGCCGGTAGCGGAAGTCGGGGCCGTACCGGTCCAGCGCCCTCGCCGAACCGCGCACGATCTGCGGGTCGACCGTCGGCAGCGGCAGTGCCCAGGCGCCGACCTCCGGGGCGAACCGCGGCGCCCCGGTCGGCGCCACCGCCCGCCGTCCCACCAGGCGCGGCTCGTGCCGGCGGCGGTCCCGGGCCGCGGCCGCCAGCCGGCGCCCCCGCGACATCTGGTTCAGCGCGGAGGCGAACGTGCCACCCGAGAGGGTGGCGTCGACGGTCACGTACGCGTCGACCGTCAGCGGTACGCCCTCGGGCAGCTGCCGCACCGTGAAGTACACCCCGAGGTCGTGCGGCACCGAGTCGAAACCGCAGGCGTGCACCAGCCGGGCGCCGGTCTCCCGCGCGCGTGCGTCGTGCCGTACGTACATCCGGTCGATGAACTCCGGCTCACCCGACAGGTCGAGACAGTCCGCGCCGGTGTCCGCGCAGGCCGCGACCAGCTCCTCGCCGTACGTCACGTAGGGGCCCACCGTGGACGCCACCACGCGCGCCTGCTCGGCGAGGCGGCGCAGCGACGCCGGATCGGCGACGTCGGCGCGCAGCACCCCGATCTCCGCGCCGCCCGGCGCCAGGCCCCGCAACCGCTCCCGCAGCCGGGCCAGTTTCAGTTCACCGCGGCCGGCGATCGCCCAGCGCAGGTCCTCGGGCGCGTGGGCGGCGAGGTACTCCGCCGTGAGTTCCCCGACGAAGCCGGTGGCCCCGAAGAGCACGATGTCGTAGGGACGGTCCGTCCTTTTCAGCCTGCTCATGACACCTCTCGCTTCCGCAGCCGCGCCGCTGTCGGTGGCTGAGGCTAGCGTGAGGTGGACGGAGCACGACGACGAGCCCGGAGGTGGACGGTGCCCGTGCCCGGCAACGCCCTGCGGAAGTGGGAGAAAGTACGCGAGTTCGCGCTCGGACTGCCGGGCGCGCAGGAGGAGTTCCCCTGGGGCGAGAGCGTCGCCAAGGTCAACAAGAAGGTCTTCGTCTTCCTCGGCGTGGACGACGGGAGCCACCCGCTGCGGATCACGGTCAAGCTCAAGGACGACACCACGCGCGCCCACGCCCTCACCGCCCCGGGCGCCGAGCCCGCCGGCTACGGCCTGGGCAGGTCCGGCTGGGTGAGCGTCCCGCTGGAGCGGAAGGGCGCCCCGGCCGTGGAGCTGCTCCGCGACTGGGTGGAGGAGAGCTACCGCGCCATAGCCCCGAAGCGGCTGACCGCGGAGCTGGACGTCCGCTGACCCTCACCGGGCGTACTCCGGGTGCCCTCGCGCGCGCCGCATCCTAAAGTGGCTAAGCGCTTGCTCGTGAAAGCCTTGTGTCCACTGAAACGCGTTCCTACCATCACCGGTGTTACATCAGTAGTGTCACAGCACAGGGGGCTGGATGACCACGGCAGAGACGCCACCGCAGGGCCCGCTCACCGGCGTACGCGTGGTCGAGCTGGCAGGAATCGGACCGGGCCCCTTCGCCGCCATGCTCCTGGCCGACCTCGGCGCCGACGTCGTACGCGTCGACCGCCCGGGTGGCTCCGGACTCGCGGTGAACCCCGCCTTCGACATCACCAACCGCAACAAGCGCTCGGTGGTCGTCGACCTCAAGTCGCCGGACGGCCCGTCCCGGGTCCTGGACCTGGCCGAGCGCGCCGACATCCTGATCGAGGGCTACCGGCCGGGTGTCGCGGAGCGCCTGGGCGTCGGCCCGCGGGCCTGCCACGCCCGCAACCCCGCGCTCGTCTACGGCCGCATGACCGGCTGGGGACAGGACGGTCCGCTGGCCGACCGCGCCGGGCACGACATCGCCTACATCGCGCTCACCGGCACCCTCGGCATGATCGGCCGGGACGACGAGGCCCCGGCCGTCCCCGCCAACCTGGTCGGCGACTACGCGGGCGGCTCCCTCTACCTGGTCGTCGGCGTCCTCGCCGCCCTGCACCACGCGCGCGCCACCGGAAGCGGGCAGGTCGTCGACGCCGCCATCGTGGACGGCGCCTCCCACCTCGCCGCGATGATCCACGGCATGCTCGCCGCCGGCGGCTGGCAGGACCGCCGCTCCGCCAACCTCCTCGACGGCGGCTGCCCCTTCTACGGCACCTACGAGACCGCCGACGGCCGGTACATGGCGGTCGGCGCGCTGGAGCAGCAGTTCTACGACGAGTTCGTCGGGTTGCTCGGCATCGCGGACCAGGCCCCGGCCCGCAAGGACGTCACCCGCTGGGCCGAACTGCGCGAGACCGTCGCCGCCCGCTTCAAGACCCGCACCAGGCAGGAGTGGACGGCCGTCTTCGAAGGCTCCGACGCCTGCGTGGCTCCCGTGCTGTCGCTGCGCGAGGCACCGCACCATCCCCACCTCGCCGCCCGCGGCACCTTCACCGACCACGGCGGCATCACCCAGCCCGCCCCCGCCCCCCGCTTCTCCGCCACCCCGACCGCCGTCCGCAGCGGACCCGCGCAGCCGGGCGCCGGCACCGCCGACGTCGCCCGCGACTGGGACGTACCAGGCCTGACACAGACCGGCACCTGACCCGGCGTCCGGCGCACCGACCCCGCCACCTCGAAGAACCCTCATCGAAAGGCCCCCCAGTGACCACCGAAGCGTACGTGTACGACGCGATCCGCACCCCGCGCGGACGCGGCAAGGCGAACGGCGCCCTGCACGGCACCAAGCCCATCGACCTGGTCGTCGGGCTCATCCACGAACTCCGCGACCGGTTCCCCGGCCTCGACCCGGCCGCCATCGACGACATCGTGCTCGGCGTCGTCGGCCCGGTCGGCGACCAGGGCTCCGACATCGCCCGCATCGCGGCCGTCGCCGCGGGCCTGCCGGACACCGTGGCCGGCGTACAGGAGAACCGCTTCTGCGCCTCCGGTCTGGAAGCCGTCAACACCGCCGCGGCCAAGGTGCGTTCGGGCTGGGAGGACCTCGTCCTCGCGGGCGGGGTCGAGTCGATGTCCCGGGTGCCGATGGCCTCGGACGGCGGTGCCTGGTTCAACGACCCCATGACCAACCTCGCCGTCGACTTCGTACCGCAGGGCATCAGCGCCGACCTGATCGCCACGATCGAGGGCCTGTCCCGCCACGACGTCGACGAGTACGCGGCGCTCTCGCAGGAGCGTGCCGCGACGGCGTGGAAGGACGGCCGGTTCCAGCGGTCCGTCGTCCCCGTCAAGGACCGCGGCGGCCTGGTCGTCCTCGACCACGACGAGCACCCGCGCCCCGGCACCACCGTCGAGTCGCTCGCCAAGCTGAAGCCGTCGTTCGCGGACATCGGCGACCTCGGCGGCTTCGACGCCGTGGCGCTGCAGAAGTACCACTGGGTCGAGAAGATCGACCACGTCCACCACGCGGGCAACTCCTCCGGCATCGTGGACGGCGCCGCCCTGGTCGCGATCGGCTCGAAGGAGGTCGGCGAGCGGTACGGCCTGACCCCGCGCGCGCGGATCGTCTCCGCCGCGGTCTCCGGCTCCGAGCCCACCATCATGCTCACCGGTCCCGCGCCCGCCAGCCGCAAGGCCCTCGCCAAGGCCGGTCTGACCATCGACGACATCGACCTCGTCGAGATCAACGAGGCGTTCGCCGCGGTCGTCCTGCGCTTCGTCCGCGAGATGGGCGTGCCGCTGGACAAGGTCAACGTCAACGGCGGCGCCATCGCACTCGGCCACCCGCTCGGCGCCACCGGCGCGATGATCCTCGGCACGCTCGTCGACGAACTGGAGCGCCAGGACAAGCGCTACGGCCTCGCCACGCTCTGCGTGGGCGGCGGCATGGGCATCGCCACGATCGTCGAACGCATCTGACCCCAGCGGCACCCAGAGACTTCTACGGAGACCCGTCATGACCGAGAGCACCACCATCCGCTGGGAACAGGACGACACCGGTGTCGTCACCCTCGTCCTCGACGACCCCGCCCAGTCCGCCAACACCATGAACCAGGCGTTCCGTGACTCGCTCGCCGCGATCACCGACCGGCTGGAGGCCGAGCAGGACTCGATCCGCGGCATCATCCTCACCTCGGCGAAGAAGACCTTCTTCGCCGGCGGCGACCTGCGCGACCTCATCCGGGTGACCCCCGAGACGGCCCAGCAGCTGTTCGACGGCGGCCTCGCGATCAAGCGCCACCTGCGCCGTATCGAAACGCTCGGCAAGCCGGTCGTCGCCGCGCTGAACGGCGCGGCCCTCGGCGGCGGCTACGAGATCGCCCTCGCCTGCCATCACCGCGTCGCCCTCGACGCGCCCGGCTCGAAGATCGGCTGCCCCGAGGTCACCCTCGGCCTGCTGCCCGGAGGCGGCGGCGTGGTCCGCACGGTGCGGCTGCTGGGCATCGCCGACGCCCTGCTCAAGGTCCTCCTCCAGGGCACCCAGTACAGCCCGCGCCGCGCCCTGGAGAACGGCCTGATCGACGACGTGGCGGACACCCGGGAGGAACTGCTCGCCAAGGCACGCGCCTTCATCGACGCCAACCCCGAGTCGCAGCAGCCCTGGGACAGGCCCGGCCACCGCATCCCCGGCGGCACCCCCGCCAACCCCAAGTTCGCCGCCAACCTGCCCGCCTTCCCGGCCGGCCTGCGCAAGCAGACGAACAACGCCCCCTATCCGGCGCCGCGCGCCATCCTCGCGGCCGCCGTCGAGGGCTCCCAGGTCGACTTCGAGACCGCCCAGGTCATCGAGGCCCGCTACTTCGTGGAGCTGGCCGCCGGCCAGACGGCGAAGAACATGATCCAGGCCTTCTTCTTCGACCTCCAGGCCGTCAATTCCGGCGCCAACCGCCCCAAGGGCGTCGAGCCCCGCCAGGTGCGCAAGGCGGCCGTTCTCGGCGCCGGGATGATGGGCGCGGGCATCGCCTACGCCTGCGCCCGCGCGGGCATCGACGTCGTCCTCAAGGACGTCTCCCTGGAGGCGGCCCTCAAGGGCAAGGCGTACTCCGAGAAGCTGTGCGCCAAGTCCGTCGCCAAGGGCCGTACGACACAGGAGAAGGCGGACGCGCTGCTGGCACGGATCACGCCCACGGCCGAGATCCAGGACCTCGAGGGCTGCGACGCGGTCATCGAGGCGGTCTTCGAGGACACCGCGCTCAAGCACAAGGTGTTCCAGGAGATCGAGCAGGTCGTCGCCCCGGACGCGCTGCTGTGCTCCAACACCTCGACGCTGCCGATCTCCGCGCTCGCCGAGGGAGTGCAGCGCCAGACGGACTTCATCGGACTGCACTTCTTCTCGCCGGTCGACAAGATGCCGCTCGTCGAGATCATCAAGGGCGAGCGCACCGGCGACGAGGCCCTGGCCCGCGCCTTCGACCTGGTCCGGCAGATCAACAAGACGCCGATCGTCGTCAACGACTCGCGTGGCTTCTTCACCTCCCGGGTGATCGGCCACTTCATCAACGAGGGCGTCGCCATGGTCGGCGAGGGGATCGAACCCGCGTCCGTGGAGCAGGCGGCGGCGCAGGCCGGCTACCCGGCGAAGGTGCTGTCGCTCATGGACGAGCTGACGCTGACGCTCCCGCGCAAGATCCGCAACGAGAGCAGGCGGGCCGTCGAGGAGGCCGGCGGCACCTGGCAGGCGCATCCGGCGGAGTCCGTCATCGACCGCATGGTGGACGAGTTCGGACGCACCGGCCGCAGCGGCGGTGCCGGCTTCTACGAGTACGGGCCGGACGGCAGCCGCACGGGCCTGTGGCCGGGGCTGCGCGAGCACTTCACGCGCGAGGACGCCCGGATCCCGTTCGAGGACATGCAGGAGCGCATGCTGTTCTCCGAGGCGCTGGACACCGTCCGGCTCCTGGAGGAGGGGGTGCTGACCTCCGTCGCCGACGCCAACATCGGCTCCGTCTTCGGCATCGGCTTCCCGGGCTGGACCGGTGGCGTCCTCCAGTACGTCAACGGCTACCGCGACGGCGCCGGTGTGCCCGCCTTCGTCGCACGCGCGCGTGAGCTGGCCGAGCGCTACGGGGAGCGCTTCACCCCGCCGGCCATGCTGGTGGACATGGCGGAGAAGGGGGAGACCTTCACGGACGCGCGCTGAGCTGTCAGGGGCGGTTCGCAGCCGACGAACCGCCCCTCGCCGCCGCCCGGGGCGCCGGGGGCGGGCGCGCGGCGGTTCGCGTGCTTCGGGCACCTCACGCGGCGCACGTCGGGCCGGGCGCGACGCGCCCCGGATCGCGTCCGGTGGTGTTCCGGCTTCCCGCCGGCGGTGCTCCGACGTCCGGTGGTGTTCCGGCTTTCGGCGGCG
The DNA here is from genome assembly GCF_003261055.1 of Streptomyces cadmiisoli. Classification (NCBI taxonomy): domain Bacteria; kingdom Bacillati; phylum Actinomycetota; class Actinomycetes; order Kitasatosporales; family Streptomycetaceae; genus Streptomyces; species Streptomyces cadmiisoli. The sequence continues at coordinate 2,080,896 of NZ_CP030073.1, read as the reverse complement.
CTTCAGTCTCAGGCGGTGTCCCGGCCCGCCTCGGCGACGCGTCCGGCCCGCGTCCGGCGGTGCTCCGGCCCGCCTCGGCGGTGCTCCGGCCTGTGCTCCGCTCCGGCCCGTCTACCCCGGTTCGCCGGCTTGCTCTCGCTGTCCGCCCCCGCCAGCCTCGGCCGAGGCGTCGGCCGGCGGCCCGCCGACCCACTCCCGCAGCTCCTCCCGCAACGACCGCTGAAAGGCCGTCAGCAGCGCCTGCACCACGATGGGCTCCATGTGCGCCGACAGGGACCGCACCGCGCCGGCGTCCCGCTCCGCCACCTCGCCGCGCAGAAGCTGCGACAGCTCGTGCGCGGCGGCACGCGCGTGCTCGACGAGCGCGGTGCGTGCCGCGAGGATCGACTCCTGGGACAGCGGCACGTCGAGCAACTGCACGCCGAGCCGGAGCAGTCCGCAGTCGACCCGGTAGTCGTCGTCGGCCGGTGCCACCACACCCATCGCCGCGAGCCTCCGCAGGTCCTCGTCGCTCAGTGCCCGCCCCGCGCGCCGCTCCAGCCGTGTCCGCGTGAGCGTCTCCACCGTGTCCGGCGCCCAGGACGCCACCACGGCCCGATGCATCGCGAGGTCCTGCGGGGTGAGGTCGGGCGGCAGCTGCCGGAGGTAGCGCTCGATGGCGGCGAGCGTCATGCCCTGGTGCTGCAGTTCCTCGATCAGTGCGAGCCGAGCCAGGTGATCGCGCCCGTAGTGCCCCACCCGGCGCGGACCGATCGCGGGCGGCGGCAGCAGGCCCTTGGTGCCGTAGAAGCGGACGGTGCGCACCGTGATGCCGGCCCGGGCGGCCAGTTTGTCGATCGTGAGGGTCGGCTCCTCGGTGTCGGTCGTCATGCGCAGCAGTATCGCTGTCCCACCAGTGCTGTGAAACCTCGTGAGCATCCTTCGGCGATCTTGCGGCGGACCTCGGCCGATCATGCCGTGCGCCGCAAGGTCGGGCGTGCCGCGGATCAGGAACCGGCGCGGCTCAGCCGGTGGACCGGACCGAGCGGCGGCCGGACCGCGAGAAGGCCGGTCCGGGGCCACTGTCAGTGCCGGGGCCTACGGTGGCGTCATGTCGGAGATCGCATATGTCCGGGGTGATGCCACCGTGCCGTCGGTCAAGGGCGTCAAGCTGATCGCCCATGTCTGCAACGACATGGGGGGCTGGGGGAAGGGCTTCGTCGTGGCCGTGTCGCGTCGCTGGCCGGAGCCGGAGGCGGCCTACCGCGCCTGGCACCGCGACCGCGCGTCGAACGACTTCGCACTGGGCGCGGTCCAGTTCGTCCAGGTCGAGCGGTACGTGTGGGTGGCCAACATGATCGGCCAGCGCGGTATCCGCACCGGGAGCAAAGGCGTCCCCGTCCGGTACGAGGCGATCGACACCGCCCTGGGCCGCCTCGCCGACCGGGCGGTGGAACTCGGCGCCTCGGTCCACATGCCCCGGATAGGCTGCGGCCTGGCCGGCGGCAGATGGCCCCTCGTCGAACCGCTCGTCACCGAGCGGCTGACCCGCCGGGGTGTCGCCGTCACGGTCTACGACCACGGGGAGGGCGGCCGGAATTGACCAGGGACACCGACGTGCTCGTGCTGGGCGGCGCGGGCGTCGACACGATCGTGTACGTACCGGAGCTGCCCCTCCCGTACGCCGACAGCTACATGATCGACTCCGGGATCCGCACCCGGGCCGGGCAGACCGGTGACTTCGTCGCCCTCGGCCTGAGCGCCCTGGGCCTGCGCACCCACCACCTCGACATGATCGGCGACGACCCCGAGGGCGAACTGGTGCGCGCGCTCCACCGCGACCGGGACATCCCGCTCACCGCCGTACCGCAGCCGGCCGGCACCAAGCGCGCGGTGAACCTCGTCGCCCCCGACGGCCGGCGGCTCTCCCTGTACGACACCAGCCGCTCGCACACCGACGACCGGCTGCCCGAGCCGGTGGTCCGGGCGCTGGCCGCGGGCAGCCGCCATGTCCACGTCTCCCTCACCCAGCCGTGCGCCCACGCGTTGCCGGTGCTGCGCGAGACGGGTGTGCCCCTGTCCACGGATCTGCACGACTGGGACGGCGAGAATCCGTACCACGAGCCGTTCGCGCACACCGCCGACGTCGTCTTCCTCTCGGCCGCCGCCCTGAAGGACCCCGAGCGGACCATGCGCGGCATCGTCGAGCGGGGCCGCGCCGAGGTGGTCGTCGCCACCGCCGGTGCCGAAGGCGCGTTCCTGCTCGCCGACGGCGAACTGACCCGGATACCGGCGGTGGTGCCCCGAGCCCCGGTCGTCGACTCCAACGGCGCGGGCGACGCCTTCGCCGCCGCGTTCCTCTTCGGCCGGCTCAGCGGTGAACCGCCCGCGCGGTGCGCCCTGTACGGCGCGGTGGCCGGAGCCCACGCCTGCACGGTCCCGTCGACCCGGGCCGAGGCCATCGGCCGCGCGGACCTGCTCGCCCGGGCCGCCGAGGAGGAGTCAGCACCGACCGCGGCGCGACCGGCCTAGTGCCGTGGCAGGCAACGTTCGCCCCGTCGCGACGCCCGGCACGCTCCCCCACTGCCTGAAAGGCGTGGGAGGTGCCCCCCTCGCCGCACCGGCCGAAAGTCCGAGTACGTCCAGTACGAGGACTTCCGGCCGGCACGCCGAGAGCACGCACCGGACGCCGCTCCTCGACGGGCGAACGTTGCCTGCCACGGCACTAGTGGACTGTCGCGGCTTAATTTCGCTGTGTGGTTGGGTAGAGGTGGCGTAGTTTCACGCGTGCGTCGTCGGTGGTGAAGTGCCAGTCGACTTGGCGCTGGTTGCTGTTGGTGTGCTGCTGCCAGGCGGCGAGTTCGGTGTTGAGCACGGTGAGGTCGTTGATGCGGCGGTCCAGGCACTGGCGGGTGAGCGCGGAAAGCTCGATCTCGGCGATGTTGAGCCAGGACCCGTGTTTGGGGGTGTGGTGGATCTCCAGGCGCTGGGCCAGCGCGAAGGCCTTTGCCGGGTCGAACGCCTCGTAGAGCGAGGCGGTGGTGTGGGTGTTGAGGTTGTCCATCACCAGCACGACCGTGGCGGCGTCGGGATAGTCCACGGTCAGCAGGTGTTCGACCTGGTGCGCCCAGTCGACCCTGGTCCGGCGGGACTGCGCGTCCACGCGCCGCCATCCGCGCAGCGGCTCGACCCAGCAGAAGATCGAGCAGGTCCCCGAGCGGACGTACTCGTTGTCCTCGCGCCGGTCACGGCCCGGCCTCGCGGGAAGCGGATCGCGGACGTGGCCGAGCAGCTGGTACGGCTTCTCGTCCATGCACACCACGGGGCGCGCCGGGTCGAAGGGTCGGCGGTAGACCGCCAGGACGTCCTCCATCGCCGCGGCGAAGGCCGCGTTCGCGGCCGGCGGGATGGTCCAGCACTTCTTCACGTGAGGGCGTAGTTCCGTTTTTTTAAGACCCGCCCGATCGTGGAGTGGTCCAGATCCGGGATGTCCTCAGCCAGCGCGACGTGCTTCTCCAGCAGGCGCAGCGACCAGCGGGCGTGTCCTTCGGGCGGCTTCGAGCAGGCCAGCGCAATCAGCCTTGCCTCGACCTCGCCGGTCACCGAGGAGGGCACCGGCGGCAGTGCGCGTTCCTTCCGGCCGACCGTGGCCCACACATCGCCCCCGGTCTCCGCGTACCGCTTCGAGATCAGGCGGACCGAATCGCACGAGACCCCGACCCGCTCCGCGATCACCGCCCGCGGAGCGACCTCACCGGCCGAGGTGTCCAACGCGAGCAGCACCCGCGCCCGCCTGATCATCGACGCGCTGCGGACCCCCGTCGTCGTCACACGCTCCAACGCCCGACGGTCTTCGGCACTCAAGACAACCGGATACTTCTTCTGCGAGGACACGGCACCCCTGCCCGGCCGAACGGAAGCATCAAGCGAAGCCTGCCCGACCCCAACTCCGTACGCCACAACGACACTTAGTCGCGACAGTCTACTAGTTCCCGGGCGTCCCCGGCCCCCGGCGGAGTCACGCGTGATGCGCCCACGCGCACGGCCGGGTGGCCAGGGGCGCCCGGACCCCCGGCGCACCGCCTGCTCCTCGTGCCCGCCCGCCCACGCCTGCCGCCGGGCGGCCCGGCGCCCCCGGACCACCCGGCACACCACCTACTCCACGTGCCCGCCTCCCGCAACGCGCCCGCCTGACCGCTTGTGCCCCCGCTCGTGGACACCGTTGGTCGCGGCGATCTTCTTCCACGACTTCGGCTGCACCGGCGTCCCCTTCGCCCCCGCCGCCCGGACCGGGATCGACGCGTCCCGCGCCGCGTCCGCCGCCGGCTTCGACGGCCGGTACAGCCAGGTGTCGAACAGCCCGCCGAGCGGCTTGCCGGAGACCTGCTCGGCGTACCGCCGGAAGTCCGCCACCGACGCGTTGCCGTGCGCGTACTTCGCCGGCCAGCCCTTCAGCACGGCGAAGAAGTCGGCGTCGCCGATCCTGTTCCGCAGTGCCTGGAGCGCCAGGGCGCCCCGGTCGTACACGGCCAGGTGGAACTGGTTCTCCGGCCCCGGGTCGCCGGGTGCGACCTTCCAGAAGGGATCGTCGGCCGGCCGGGAGGCGTACACGTGGTCCGCGAGCTGCTGCGCCGTGCCCTCGCCCTCGTGCTCGGACCACAGCCACTGCGCGTAGCGCGCGAAGCCCTCGTTGATCCAGATGTCCTTCCAGCGGGCCACCGACACCAGGTCGCCGTACCACTGGTGGGCCAGCTCGTGCACGACGACCGACGTGTTCGACCCGGCGGCGAACTGCCGCGGGCTGTAGTAGGGCCGCGTCTGGGTCTCCAGGGCGTACCCCGTGCCGGTGTTCGGCACGTACCCGCCGAGGGCGTTGTACGGATACGGCCCGAAGTAGCCGGTCAGCCAGTCGGCGATCTCCCCGGTCCGCTCGACGCTGGACCGCGCCGCGCCGTAGACATTGCCCAGATCCTTGCTGTACGCGCTGAGGACCGGGATGCCGCCCTTCGTGGTGCCGGTCGTGATGTCGAACCTGCCGACCGCGAGCGTGGCCAGATAGGTGGCCTGCGGTTTGTCGGACCGCCAGCTGTAGCGGGTCCAGCCGGCCCGGGAGGACGCCGACTGCAAGGTGCCGTTGGAGATGGCCTGACTGCCGTCCGGGACCTGCACCGACACGTCGTACGTGGCCTTGTCGAGCGGGTGGTCGTTGCTGGGGAACCACCACCAGGCGGCCTCCGGCTCACCGGCCGCGACACCGCCGTCCGGGGTGCGCAGCCAGCTGGTGAACCCGTACGCCTGCTTCTTCGACGGGACTCCGCCGTAGCGCACGACGACCGTCACGGGTGTGCCCTTGGCCAGCGGCTTGTCCGGGGTGATCTCCAGTTCGTGTTCACCGGAGGTCCTGAACGCCGCCTTCGCGCCGTCGACCCGGACCTCGCTGACGTCGAGCAGGAAGTCCAGATTGAAGCGGACCAGGTCCTGGGTGGTGCGCGCCAGCAGGGTCGCCGTGCCGTCCAACCTGTCCGTGGCGGGCTGGTACTTCAGTCTGAGGTCGTAGTGGGAGACGTCGTAGCCGCCGTTGCCGTACGCCGGGTAGTAGGGGTCGCCGATGCCCGGAGCGCCGGGGGAGCGGCTCGAGGCCGATGCCGGGATCGCCAGCAGCAGGGTGACGGCCGCCAGCGCGCCCGGTGCGGTGATTCTGCGGTGCACGAGAGCTCCAAGTCCTAGGGGCGGAAAGTCCGTTCGGAGCCTATTGAGTGGCTGTGTCCCCAGACCTGTCCGCACCGTCCGCTGTCACACGATCGCCATCCGGCCGTCACCGGCTCGGCCGCATCAGCCGTCGCTCCCGGCCGTCGGCCGACACTCCGGTGGGCGGTCGCCCGCTTCGGCGCAGGAGTTGACGCGGGTACCGTCCCGCGCATGCCGACACGCACGCGCTTCACGAGCTGGAGACCGCTCGCGACGGCGGCGGCCGCCGCCGTGCTGGCCGCCCTCGTCACCCCCGCCGCGGCACAGACCGGCCCGCGCGAGAGCCTGCCCGTCCACTCGTACGAGGACGCCGTCCGAGAGGCGGTCTGGGTGGACACCCGGCTCGATGGCGACGGCGACGGCAGGACCGACCGGGTCGCCGTCGACATCGTCCGCCCGCGTGAGCCCACGCGGCAGGGCCGCAAGGTGCCCGTCATCATGGAGGCCGGCCCGTACTACTCCTGCTGCGGCCGGGGCAACGAGAGCCAGCGCAAGACCTACGACGCCCAGGGCGACGTGGTCCGTATGCCGCTGTTCTACGACAACTACTTCGTGCCGCGCGGCTACGCGTTCGTCGGTGTCGACCTCGCCGGTACGAGCCGCTCCGACGGCTGCGTCGACGTCGGCGGCCGCTTTGACGTCCAGTCCGCCAAGGCCGTCGTCGACTGGCTCAACGGCCGCGCCACCGCGTACACCACCCGTACCGGCACCACCCGCGCCGGCGCCGACTGGACCGACGGCAGAACCGGAATGATCGGCAAGAGCTGGGACGGCACCATCGCCAACGCTGTCGCCGCCACCGGCGTCGAGGGCCTGGAGACCATCGTGCCGATCAGCGCGATCTCCTCCTGGTACGACTACTACTTCAGCAAGGGCGCCCCGCTGTACGACTCGGGCCCCGACTGGCTGTCGCACCACGTCGACAGCCCCGACGCCCGCGCCCGGTGCGCCGCGGTCCAGCGCGAGCTCGTCGCCGGCGCGCCGCGCACCGGCGACCGGACCCGGCTGTGGACCGAGCGCGACTCCGTCAGGGCCGCCGGCAGGATCGAGGCGAGCGTCTTCCTGATCCACGGCATGCAGGACCTCAACGTGCGGATGCAACACGTCGGCCCGTGGTGGGACGCCCTCGCCCGGAACGGCGTCGAACGCAAGATCTGGCTGTCCCGGGCCGGCCACGTCGACCCCTTCGACCTCCGCCGCGCCACCTGGGTGGAGACCCTGCACCGCTGGTTCGACCACGAACTCCTCGGCTACGACAACGGCGTCGACCGCGAACCCGTGGCCGACATCGAACGCTCGCCGGACCGGTGGGTCACCTCCTCGGTGTGGCCGCCGCGCGGCACCGGCACCGTCCGCCTGAGACCCGGCAAGGGAACCCGGCCGGGCGTCGGCACCCTCGGCCTGCGCACCGGCAGCGGCACCGAGACCTTCACGGACGATCCGCGGCGCGGCGAGACCGACTGGGCCGCCGCCGTCGACCGCACCACACCCGACAAGGCCGGCTTCACGACCGGGCCGCTCACCCGCGAGCTGCGCCTGTCCGGCTCGTCCGAGGTCACCGTCACCGTCCGGCCGACCACCCCGACGGCACACCTGTCCGCCGTCCTCGTCGACCTCGGCCCGGACACCGTCCGCGACCACACCGACGCCGCCGAGGGGATCGTCACGCTCCCCGACCGCACCTGCTGGGGCGCGAGCACGCCCGGCGACAGCGCCTGCTACCGCGAGACCCGGGCGAAGACCGCCCACGTCGGCCACACCGTCGTCAGCCGCGGCTGGGCCGACCTCGGCAACCACGCCTCCGACGCCGAGGGGGCCCCGCTCACCCCGGGCAGGTCCTACACGATCACCCTGGACCTGGCGGCGACCGACCACGTCGTCCCGGCCGGACACCGACTCGCGCTGATCGTCGGGGGCACCGACCGCGACCTGATCGACCCGCCGGCCGACACACCCACGCTGACGCTCGACCTGTCCCGCACCTCGGCGCGCGTACCGCTGGTCGGCGGCACCGCGGCGTTCGCCCGCGCGACCTCGGGCGCCACGCCGCCCGCGCCCGCCGCCGGGCCGCTCGACGGAGTGGGCGAACCGCGCACCGCCCGGCGCGTACCCGGCCCCGGCGCGGGCGGCTGACTCACCCGGAGGCGGCCGCGGCCACCAGCCCGGCCGCCTCCCGCGCGCACCCCCACGCCACGGTCACGCCGCCGCCCCCGTGGCCGTAGTTGTGCACCAGCACCCGGCCGTCCGGCAGCGAATCCCGCTCCAGCCGCACCGTGTCGCGCACCGGGCGGAGCCCGACGCGGTGCTCCAGGATCCGCGCCCCGGCGAGCTCCGGCCGCAGCGCCGCGCACCGCCGTACGATCGCCTCGGCCACCGCCGGATCCGGCCGCGGCGACCACGCGTCCTCCTCCGCCGTGCCACCCAGTACCACCCGCCGCGGGTGCGGGAAGACGTACGCCATCTCACCCGCCGGGTCCTCGGTGACGAGCCAGGTGCGGATTCCGGGGTTCTCCACCACCACCAACTGCCCGCGCACCGGCCGCACCGCCGGGTCCGGCACCAGCTCGCGCGCCCCCAGCCCCGTGCAGTTGACCACGACCGGCGCGTCGGCCTGCGCGAGCGCCGACACCGCGCGCTCCTGCACCGTTCCGCCCGCCGCCTCGAGGCGCCCGCGCAGCCAGGGCAGATGGACCGACATGTCGATCAGCGGCAGCCGGGCCCACAGCCCCGCCGGACCGGCGAACTCCGCCGCGGTGGCCGCCCGCATCCCCGGCAGGCGGCCCGCCGTCCAGCTGCCCACCGCGTCCGGATCCGTCCCGCCCATTACTCCTTCGACCATGCGTACGCCGGTCACCTCGGGCCGCCCGGCCAACTCCCCGTACACGTCGAGCGAGCGCAGCGCCCACGCGCGCGCCGAGGCCTCCGGCTCGATCCGGTACGGCCACCACAGCGCGCCCGCAACCGCCGAGGTGGTCCGCTCGACGGGCTCCCGTGTCCACACCCGTACCCGCAGGCCGCGCTCGGCCAGCAGCACCGCCGTGGTCAGCCCGACGACGCCTCCGCCGACGACGACCACATCGCCCCTCAGGTCACTGTTCACGCCGGGACCGTAGCGGAATGTGTCATGCCGTGCTCACAGCGGCGTCACTCTGGGGATACTCACATCATGTGTGCCGCGTACGCGACCTTCGGCCTGGCACCGGCGATGCGTGCCGGTGAAGTTCTCGCAGACGGTGGCTACCAGGTCCACCGGGACTTCGTGGACTTCGTCGTCGACGGACGCCCCCTGCTGTTCCAGCTGTCCGACCTGGACGCCGTCTCACCCCTCGCCTCCGACATCCCGCCCGCCATCTTCACCGCCCAGGTGCGCAGCCTGCTGCTGGAGGCCGACGCCCCGTTGCCGCAGGGGCGGTACGTCATCTACGGCTGCCCCGACTGCGCCGACCTCGGCTGCGGAGCGGTGACCGCGGTCATCGACCGGGCCGACGACGACTACGTGTGGCGGGACTTCGCCTGGCAGACGGACGAACACGTCGACCTGGACCTCAACGGCTACCACGGCATCGGCCCGTTCCGCTTCCACGGCGAGGAGTACCGCACGGCGCTGAGCTCCCTGCTGAACGGTGACGGCCCCGGCAGCCGACGCCGGGTCCTGCTGATCGGCGCCCGCGTCGCCCTGCTCGCCAAGCTCGCCGCCGCCCTGCGCACCATCGGCATCGGCGCCGACATCGCCCAGGACGCCGACGGCGTACCGCCCGACGAACTGCGCGGCTACGGCGCCGTCGCCTTCGGCCGCGGCGTCGGCCGGGAGCAGCGCGCCGCCGTCCGGCAAGCCTTCCGGCGTGCCGGGGTCGACGTGCCCGAGGTCGAGGGGCTGGCCCCGATCGTCCCGCTCCTGGTCGCCCAGATCGAACACGCCCTCGACCGCAGCCCGGTGGAGCAGCGCCGCCTCACCCGCCTGGTCGCCGCCGACGGCGAGGCGGGTGTGGAGGTCACCTCCGCCTGCCGGGTCCGCCTCACCGCGTACCGCCTCGACCGGCTCGCCCGCGCCCACTCCCACGAGGTGTTCGACGGCCTGCTCGAAGCCGGCCGGCACCGCATCGCCCTGGACGCCAAGGCCGTGAAGGGGGAGTCCTTCGTGGTGGCGCGGACGGCGGGAAGCGTGCTGGTGGAGGCGATGGCCCGGTGAGGGCACGGGGCGACCGCGGCACCGCCGGGCCGTTAGGATCGACGGTCTGATGACTGCCACCCTCGTCGCCAAGAACCTGTCCGCCGGCCACGGCGACCGTGTCCTGTTCGCGGACCTCGACCTGGTCGTCGCGCCCGGCGACGTGATCGGGCTCGTCGGCGCCAACGGCGCGGGCAAGTCCACCCTGCTGCGCCTGCTCGCCGGGCTCGACACACCGGAGGGCGGCGAGCTGCGGCTGTCCCCGGCGACCGCGACGGTCGGGCACCTGCCGCAGGAGCCGGAGCGCAGGCCCGGGGAGTCGGTGCGGGAGTTCCTGGCCCGCCGTACCGGTGTCGCCGAGGCCCAGCGGGTCATGGACGAGGCCACCCAGGCGCTGGTCGACTCAGCACCCGGCGCCGACGACGCCTACGCCGCCGCCCTGGAGCGCTGGCTCGACCTCGGCGGCGCCGATCTCGACGAGCGGGCCGAGGAGGTCGCCGACTCGCTCGGCCTGGCCGTCGGACTCGACCAGGCGATGACCTCGCTGTCCGGCGGCCAGGCCGCGCGCGCCGGTCTCGCCTCCCTGCTGCTCTCCCGCTACGACGTCTTCCTGCTCGACGAGCCGACCAACGACCTCGACCTGGACGGCCTGGAGCGGCTCGAACGCTTCGTCGGCGGCCTGCGCGCCGGGACGGTCGTCGTCAGCCACGACCGCGAGTTCCTCACCCGCACGGTCACCAAGGTCCTGGAACTCGACCTCGCCCAGGGCCGGATCAACCTCTACGGCGGCGGCTACGCCGCCTACCTGGAGGAGCGCGAGGTGGCCCGTCGGCACGCCCGCGAGGACTACGAGGAGTACGCCGACAAGCGGACCGCTCTCCAGGAACGGGCGCAGACCCAGCGCTCCTGGATGGACAAGGGCGTGAAGAACGCCCGGCGCAAGGCGGGCAACGACAACGACAAGATCGGCCGCAAGTTCCGCAGCGAGGCCAGTGAGAAGCAGGCCGCGAAGGCCCGCCAGACCCAGCGCATGATCGAACGGCTGGAGGTGGTCGAGGAGCCCCGCAAGGAGTGGGAGCTGCGGATGGAGATCGCCACCGCGCCCCGGTCCGGGGCGGTCGTCGCCACCCTGCGTGACGCCGAGGTCCGGCGCGGTGACTTCGTGCTCGGCCCCGTCGGCCTCCAGATCGACTGGGCGGACCGGGTCGCCGTCACCGGCGCCAACGGGGCCGGCAAGTCGACCCTCCTGGGCGCCCTGCTCGGCCGGGTTCCCCTGGACGCCGGGCACGCCGCCCTCGGCTCCGGAGTCCAGGTCGGCGAGGTCGACCAGGCCCGCAAGCTGTTCCACGGCTCCGAGCCGCTGCTGGACGTGTTCGGCGCGGCGGTTCCGGACACCGAACCGGTCGAGGTCCGCACGCTGCTGGCCAAGTTCGGGCTGAAGTCCGACCATGTGCTGCGGCCCGCGGCCGGTCTGTCGCCGGGTGAACGCACCCGTGCCGCCCTCGCCCTGCTCCAGGGCAGGGGCGTCAACCTCCTCGTCCTCGACGAGCCCACCAACCACCTCGATCTGCCCGCGATCGAGCAGCTGGAGTCGGCTCTCGACGCCTACACCGGCACGCTGCTGCTGGTCACCCACGACCGCCGGATGCTGGACGCGGTCCGGGTGACACGTCGCCTGGAGGTCGCCGACGGCAAGGTGACGGAGCGTTAGCGAGGAGTCAGCCGGGTCGCCAGCCCCGGGTAGTCGACGACGAACCCTTCCGTGTCGAACTCCAGCTCGCTGCGGAAGTCACCCGAGGCGAAGCCCACGCGTGAGCCGCCGTCGGTCGGCGCGAGATAGGTGTAGGTCTGCGGCGACGGCCGCACGGCCAGGTCGGGCACGGACACCCAGGCCATCAGGAAACTGCGGGTGCCGCCCGACCGGTGCAGACCGTGCCGGAGCACCGGCATGGTGTTGGTCAGAGGGCACAACGCCAGATCGCAGTCGAGCGCCCCGTCGACCTGGGGCACCGGCGCCCCGTCCGCGGTCCAGGTGCCGTGCCCGTCGTGCCGCAGATCGAGGGAGCGGGTGTGGTCCGAGGTCTCCGCGATCACCCGAAGCCGCCGGGTCACACGGTCCTCGCCGGTTTCGAGCTCGTAGGAGATCCAGTAGGGCGCCGGGGTCGTGCCGACCGCCCGGCCCCGGGCCCGCAGTGTTCCGCCGTCGCAGTCGACCCAGGCGGTCTCGTAGCCGTGGGCGGCGGTGACGTTCCAGGTGAGCGCACGCGAAGTGGTCATGCGGCCAGCCTACGAGTGAGGGCGGCCCGGCCCCCGCAAACGGACGGGGGCCGGGCCCGTGGGTCTCAGCCGCGGCCCTTCTTCGGGTCGAGCAGACCGGCCCGGCGCAGCGCGTCGGCCATGGCGCTGTTGGCCGGGGCGGGCGCCTGACGGCCACCGCCACCCCCGCCACCGGCGCCGCCGCGGCCCTGCCGCTGCTGCGGCGGACGTCCGCCACGCTGCGGGCGGCGCTCGCCGGAGGACCGCTCCTGCGGCGCGGCCTCGTCGTCCAGGCGCAGCGTCAGCGAGATCCGCTTGCGCGGAATGTCGACGTCGAGCACTTTCACCTTCACGATGTCGCCCGGCTTGACGACGTCACGCGGGTCCTTGACGAACGTCTTCGACATCGCGGAGACGTGCACCAGACCGTCCTGGTGGACACCGACGTCGACGAACGCGCCGAACGCGGCCACATTGGTGACGACGCCCTCCAGGACCATGCCCGCGCCCAGGTCGGCGATCTTCTCGACGCCCTCCTTGAAGGTGGCCGTCTTGAAGGCGGGCCGAGGGTCGCGCCCCGGCTTCTCCAGCTCCCTGAGGATGTCCGTCACGGTCGGCAGACCGAACGTCTCGTCCACGAAGTCCTGCGGCTTCAGCGAGCGCAGCATCCCCGTGTTGCCGACCAGCGCGGCCACCTCCTGTCCGGAGGTCTTCACCATGCGCCGCACGACCGGGTACGCCTCCGGGTGGACGCTGGACGCGTCCAGCGGGTCGTCCCCGCCGCGGATGCGCAGGAAGCCCGCGCACTGCTCGAACGCCTTCGGGCCGAGCCGGGCCACGCCCTTGAGCTGGGAGCGGGACTTGAACGGGCCGTTCGCGTCCCGGTGCGCCACGATGTTCTCGGCGAGCCCGGAGGAGATGCCGGAGACACGGGCGAGCAGCGGCGCGGAGGCGGTGTTGACGTCGACTCCGACGCCGTTCACACAGTCCTCCACCACCGCGTCCAGCGAACGCGACAGCTTCACCTCGGACAGGTCGTGCTGGTACTGGCCCACACCGATCGACTTGGGGTCGATCTTGACCAGTTCGGCCAGCGGGTCCTGCAGCCGGCGCGCGATCGACACGGCGCCGCGCAGCGACACGTCCATCTCGGGCAGTTCCTGCGAGGCGAACGCCGACGCCGAGTACACCGAGGCGCCCGCTTCGGACACCATCACCTTGGTGAGCTTCAACTCGGGGTGCTTCGTGATGAGTTCCCCGGCGAGCTTGTCGGTCTCGCGGGACGCCGTGCCGTTGCCGATCGCGACCAGTTCGACCGCGTGCGCCCGGGCGAGCCGGGCGAGCTCGGCGATCGCCTCGTCCCACTTGTTGGCCGGGACGTGCGGGTAGATCACGTCCGTCGCGACGACCTTGCCGGTGGCGTCCACCACGGCGACCTTCACGCCCGTACGGAAGCCGGGGTCCAGGCCCAGCGTCGCGCGGGTGCCCGCCGGGGCGGCGAGGAGCAGGTCGCGCAGGTTCGCCGCGAAGACACCCACCGCCTCGTCCTCGGCGGCGGTGCGCAACCGCAGCCTCAGGTCGATGCCGAGGTGCACCAGGAGGCGGGTGCGCCAGGCCCAGCGGACGGTGTCGGTCAGCCACTTGTCGCCGGGCCGCCCGCGCTCGGCGATGCCGAAGCGGCCGGCCACGATGCCCTCGTACGAGGACGGTCCGTCCGTCGGCTCCTCCGGCTCCAGGACGAGGTCCAGGACATCCTCCTTCTCACCGCGCAGCATCGCGAGGACGCGGTGCGAGGGCAGCTCGGTGAACGGCTCGGTGAAGTCGAAGTAGTCGGCGAACTTGGCGCCCGCCTCCTCCTTGCCCTCCCGCACCTTGGCGGCGAGCCGTCCGCGCACCCACATGCGCTCGCGCAGTTCGCCGATCAGGTCGGCGTCCTCCGAGAAGCGTTCGGTGAGGATGGCGCGCGCCCCGTCGAGGGCGGCCTGCGGATCGGCCACGCCCTTGTCGGCGTCCACGAACGCGGCGGCAGCGGCCGACGGCTCGACCGTCGGATCGCCGAGCAGGCCGTCGGCCAGGGGTTCGAGCCCCGCCTCACGCGCGATCTGCGCCTTGGTCCGCCGCTTCGGTTTGTACGGCAGGTAGATGTCCTCCAGGCGTGCCTTGGTCTCGGCACCCCGGATCTGCGCCTCCAGTTCACCGGTGAGCTTGCCCTGCTCGCGCACCGACTCCAGGATCGCCGTCCGGCGATCCTCCAGCTCCCGCAGGTAGCGCAGCCGCTCCTCGATCGTGCGCAGCTGCGCGTCGTCGAGCATCTCGGTCGCTTCCTTGCGGTAGCGGGCGACGAAGGGCACCGTCGAACCGCCGTCGAGCAGCTCCACGGCGGCTCTGACCTGCCGTTCCCGCACGCCGAGTTCCTCGGCGATCCTGCCTTCGATGGACCCTGTTCCCAGGGACCCGGGTGTCGTCACGATCCCGTACCGCCTTCTCAACTTCGGGTTGCGCGGCAATTGTGGCAGGTGTCACCGACAGTGGGGGACCAGGGCACGATTGCGGCGAGGCGCGCCTCGGTCACACATGTCGCGCTCCGCGCCGTGCGGACCCCGAGGCGCCGCCGAACAGGCGGGCCAGTGCACGGAAGGGCAGCGTCACGACGGTGGCCACGGCACCGCCGATCCGGCGCAGCACATCCAGGACGGCTCGCAACACGTCGAATCCCCTCTCGTCTGTGTCGACCGTCTTCGTCGGCCCTCGGTCCCGGATACCCGGTCCGTCGGATTGCTCCGTCTGCCGGACGGGTCGCTTGCGGCGGCCGGGCGGTCTCCGGGTACCTCACCCGGTCGCCCGTCATGCACGGACGGACGACACGCGCGCGTGGAGTCCGCTCCGCGGTGCCGGGCGGACCGGGCGACATCAGGAGGGGAGGACGGGCGGGAGCAGGGCGAGCAGGGCAGGGGACGGTCAGGAAGGTTCCTGAAGGGCCGGCCGCCTGTCGTCGCGCTCGGAGTGCGGTGCCGGCGCCGTCCAGGTGAAGCGGGGCGCCCTGCGCTCCAGGAACGCGGCGACCCCCTCCGCGGTGTCGTCACCGGTGCGCGCCTGCTCGCTCCAGTACGCGTCCCGGTCGGCGCGTCCGGCGGTGAACTCCTTCGCCGCCGCCTGCGTCAGCTGCGAGCGGGACACGAGGATCCGGGTGAACTCCGCGACCCGCTCGTCGAGCGCGGCCCCGGGAAGCACCTCGTCCACCAGGCCCGTGCGCAACGCCCGTTCGCTGTCGATCAACTCGCCGGAGAACAGCAGGTACTTGGCGGTCGCCGGACCGACCAGGGCCGTCAGGCGCCGGGTGGCGGAGGCCGGATACACGATCCCGAGCTTCGCCGGCGTGACCCCGAACAGCGCACCCTGCTCGGCGAACCGCAGATCGCAGGCCGCCGCGAGCTGGGCCCCGCCGCCCACGCAGTGCCCGCGGATCGCCGCCAGCGTCGGCTTGGGGAACGCGGCGAGCTCCTCCTCGGCCCGGACCGCGAGCCGCTGCGCCTCCTCGGGTGACTCCCGCAGCGTCGAGATGTCCGCCCCGGCGCAGAACGTGCCGCCCGCCCCCGTCAGGACCAGCGCCCGCACCCGCGGATCGGCGGCCAGGGTGCCCAGCAGCTCCGGCAGCGCCCGCCACATCGCGGCGGTCATCGCGTTGCGCTTCGCCGGATGGTCGATCACGACGGTGGCCACCGAGTCGGCGACATGGTGCGACAGCTGGGCGTTCATGCGCGGGATGCTAGCCGCACGGTGTCTCGCCGCGATCGACGAGGGTGCTGCCGCCCGGCCGCCACGCACGGCCCGGCGACGCCGACGGGGACGCCGGGAGGGTGCGTGGCACGGGATGCCGTCGGGGACGCGGCAGAGGGCGCCACCGGGACGCCGAAGACGGCGCCACCAGGGACGCCGAAGTGGGCGCCGTCAAACCCGTACAACCCGAAGAGTTCGCAAAGTCCGCACGAGTCAGACAGGAGCAGTCCCACAACTGACCGTGTCATACGCCAACGGTCAGAAGCGCTCGATAACAGCTGACTTGTGTTCAGTTCTCCGGCGCGCAGTGCCCCGTTACCAACACTCGACGTGTGGTGACAATCGAGCACAAGGGTGGCGACCGGACGATGGACAATCCAGGGCGCGGGCCCGCCCCACGCCCAGAAGGCGGCACGGACGCACCCGTGGAACCGGGGACGCGCGGTCCGCTGCCGTTCGAAGGGGTGTGGCGGTTCACCGCCCCGGCCGTGGACGCCTCGGTCCCACAGGCCCGGCACGCGGTGCGCGACCTGCTGGTCCGCCAGCGGGTCCCGGTCCCGGACGACCTGGTCCAGGGCCTGCTGCTGATCGTCTCGGAGCTGGTCACGAACGCGGTCCGGCACGCGGCGCTGCTGTCGCCGATGCTCGCCGTGGAGGTCGCCGTGGGTGCCGAGTGGGTGCGGGTCTCCGTGGAGGACAACCACCCCTACCGGCCCACCGCGCTGGAGGCCGACCACGGCCGGACGGGCGGCCGTGGTCTGCTGCTGGTGCGTGAGATCACCCGCGAGGCGGGCGGTGTGTGCGACGTCGAGCACACGTCGAGCGGCGGCAAGGTGATCTGGGCCGCCCTGCCGTTCAGGCCGGCCCGGCTGCCGTAAGGCTCACCAGCCCGCGGACGGGCCGGTCAGCTCCTTGATCGCGGGGCGGGCCGCGTCCAGGACCGTCATGAACCACGCCGAGAAGGTGTCCTTCGCTGCTCGCTCCGCCAGCTCGGCCGGGGTGACGAAGGCCGTGGCGTGCACCTCCTCCGGGTCCGGCCGCAGCGGCGACTGCACCATGCCGACGAAGAGGTGGTTGTACTCCTGCTCCACCAGGCCGGAGGCCGGGTCCGGGTGGTTGTAGCGCACCGTGCCGGCCTCGGCGAGCAGCGACGGCGAGATGCCGAGCTCCTCGTACGTCCGCCGGGCCGCCGCCGCGAAGGGCGCCTCGCCCGGGTACGGATGACCGCAGCAGGTGTTGGACCACACACCGGGGGAGTGGTACTTGCCGAGCGCCCGCTGCTGGAGCAGCAGCCGGCCGTGCTCGTCGAACAGGAAGACCGAGAACGCCCGGTGCAGCTGGCCCGGCGCCTGGTGGGCGGCCAGCTTCTCCGCGGTGCCGATCGTCACGCCGTGCTCGTCGACCAGTTCCAGCAGGACCGCTTCAGTGGTGCCGTTCGACGAGCTGTGCGTCGCGGTGGCAGGTGTGATCGGCATACCCATCCTTCGCCTCGTTCCTCGGGCCCCAGTCTGCCGTACGAATCCGGCACTCCCGGCACTTCGCGGCGCGTCGGCACCGGAAGAGGGGCCCGGTAGGTGATCGTGCCCGGCGCGGCGGCGCGGGAACCGTCCGCGGCGGGGCGTACGACGGTGAGGACGCCGCCGGTCGGCGGACCGCTGCGCTCCGTCGCCGCCCGGCCGGCCGGGCGCGCCGTGATCCGTGGCAGCCCGGCCCGCCGGAGCCGCCGGGTCAGTGGCAGAGCCGCGCCTCGTGCTCCGCGTGCCCGCCCGGTTCCAGCTGGAAGGTGCAGTGCTCCACGTCGAAGTGGTCGCCCAGGCAGCCCTGGAGCTCGTGGAGCATTTTCTCGTGCCCTATCGCGTTCAGGACGTCGGAGCGCACCACCACGTGCGCGGACAGCACCGGCATGCCCGACGTGATCGTCCAGGCGTGCAGGTCGTGCACCTCCTCCACGCCGTCGAGCGCCAGCATGTGCGAGCGCACCTCCGTCATGTCGACGCCCTTGGGGGCCGACTCCAGCAGCACGTCGAGGGTCTCGCGCAGCAGCTTCAGCGTGCGCGGCACGATCATCAGCCCGATCACGAGCGAGGCGATCGGGTCGGCGTACTGCCAGCCGGTGGTGAGGATCACGGTCGCGGAGATCAGCACGGCCACCGAGCCCAGCGCGTCCGCCGCCACCTCCAGGAAGGCGCCGTGCACGTTCAGGCTCTCCCGCCGGCCGCGCATCAGCAGCGAGAGGGAGATCATGTTCGCCACCAGGCCGATCAGGCCGAACACGATGGTCAGACCGCCCTCGGTGCCGGCCGGGGTGATGAACCGCTGGATCGCCTCGTACAGGACGTATCCGCCGACGCCGAGCAGCAGCAGGCAGTTGGCGAGCGCGGCGAGGATCTCCGCGCGGGCGAGTCCGAACGTGCGGTTCCGGCTCGCCGGGAGGTTGGCGAAGTGGATCGCGAGCAGCGCCATGCCCAGGCCGAGCGCGTCGGTCGCCATGTGCGCGGCGTCCGCGATCAGCGCGAGGGAGTCCGCGAGGACACCACCGACGATCTCGACCACCGTCACGGTCAGTGTGATGCCGAGTGCCACCCGCAGCCGGCCGCGGTAGGCGGCGGCCGCCGTACCGGTGACCGGCGCGCCGTGCCCGTGCCCGTGGTCGTGCCCTGCCCCCATGGGAGATCAGCCCTCCTGCGATCGGTTCCGGATCACAGTGAACTACGGGTGGGGGGTATCCGGCAACGCGGCACTGAACACCGTTGTCATGTGCCCTGACCTGCGCAAACGATCCGCAGGTCAGGGGCCTTGGGTGATCATCCGCCGTGGTGCAGCTGCCATCCCCGCCAGGCCGAGTCGACCATCTCGCGCACGGTGCGCCGGGCCGTCCAGCCCAGTTCCTCGGCGGCCCGCGCGGCCGAGGCGACGGCCCGCGGCGCGTCCCCCGGACGGCGTGCCTCGACGAGCGGCGGGCGGGTGTCCCCGGTCGCCTCGCCGATCAGCGTGATCAGCTCCCGCACGGACACCCCCTCGCCGCGGCCGATGTTGACCGTCAGGTCGCCGGAGGCGCCCGGCGCGGACAGCCGCCGGGCCGCCGCGAGGTGCGCGTCGGCGAGATCGGCCACATGGATGTAGTCGCGGACGCAGGTGCCGTCCGGCGTGGGGTAGTCGTCCCCGAAGATCCTCGGGGCCTCGTCGCGGGTGAGCCGGTCGAAGACCATGGGGACGACGTTGAAGACGCCGGTGTCGGCCAGCTCCGGCGCGGCGGCCCCCGCCACGTTGAAGAAGCGCAGGCACGCCGTCGCGATGCCGTGCGCCTGCCCCGCCGCGCGCACCAGCCACTCGCCGGCGAGCTTGGTCTCGCCGTAGGGGTTCACCGGGGCGCACGGCGTGTCCTCCGTGATGAGGTCCACGTCCGGATCGCCGTACACCGCCGCCGACGAGGAGAACAGGAACCGTTCGATCCCGGCCTCGGCGACCGCGTCGAGCAGCGTCGTGAGTCCGCCCACGTTCTCCCGGTAGTACCGGGTGGGCTGTGCCACCGACTCGGCGACCTGCTTGCGGGCGGCCAGGTGCACCACACCCGTCACCGCGTGCTCGGCCAGCACACGCTCGAGCAGCGCGCCGTCCAGTGACGAGCCGCGGACCAGCGGCACGTCCGCCGGGAGACGCGAGGGCACCCCGGCCGAGAGGTCGTCCAGCGCGATCACACGCTCCCCGGCCCCGGTCATGGCCCGCGCCACATGTGCCCCGATGTATCCGGCACCGCCGGTGATCAGCCACGTCATGGCAGCCCACCCTAAGCCCGGCCGCACCGCCGGCCGTCCGCGGTGGAGTGCCGGATGCCGTGAATGCCCGCTTCCGTACACGCGATGTTGTACGACGGGCCGGGCATCCCTGATGATGATCTACGCGGAGGTCCCAGCAGACTGTGTCGACCGGGCCATGAACGGTCGGTGAACACAGGCTTCTCATCATCCGATAGCCTCTGCCGACATGTCGCCCGCCTGGCGCAGCCCATCACGCGGCCCGGCGGTGCGCCCCCACCTTGCACACGGCCGGCGTGGACGCGTCGGAACCCAGGGAGTGAGTTCGGTTGTCGACCGCCATCCTCGCCGGTCAGCCGGTCCCCGGATCGTCGATCGAGGACGATCTGCGGTCCCTCGGCTTCGAGGTGCACACCGCCGCCGATTCCGCCGCCGCCGAGAACCTGCTCGCCCAGGTGCCGGCCGGTGAGCGGGTCGCCGTCGTCGACCCGCGTTTCGTCGGGCACCTGCACGCGCTGCGGCTCGGTCTCACCGACCCCCGCTTCCCGCTCGCCGCGATACCCGGCGCCGTGACCGCGCAGGCGGCCGGCCGGCCCGCCCTGACCCGGGCGCTGGCGCGGGAGAACGCAGTCGGCGGCGGGACGACCCTCGTCGACAGCCTCGCCGACCGGGTGGCCGCCGCCCTCGACACCGATGTGCACCGTCCCGAGCTGGGCAGCCTGGTCGCCGCGGTCCCCGCCGACCCGCAGGCCCGCAACGAGGCACGGCAGGCCGTCGCCGCCGTCGACGACGAGGCCGTGCGCCTGAAGTCGGCCGTGAAGGCCCGTGACGGCTTCTTCACCACCTACTGCGTCAGCCCCTACTCCCGCTATCTCGCCCGCTGGTGCGCCCGCCGCGGCCTCACCCCGAACCAGGTCACCACCGCGTCCCTGGTCACCGCGCTGATCGCCGCGGGCTGCGCGGCCACCGGCACCCGCGCCGGGTTCGTCGCGGCCGGACTGCTGCTGATCGCCTCCTTCGTGCTGGACTGCACCGACGGCCAGCTCGCCCGCTACTCCCTGCAGTACTCCACCCTCGGCGCCTGGCTGGACGCCACCTTCGACCGGGCCAAGGAATACGCCTACTACGCGGGCCTCGCGCTCGGCGCCGCCCGCGGCGGGGACGACGTATGGGCCCTCGCTCTCGGCGCGATGGTCCTGCAGACCTGCCGGCACGTCGTGGACTTCGCCTTCAACGAGGGCAACGCCGGGGACGCCGCCAACACCAGTCCCACCGCCGCCCTCTCCGACCGGCTCGACAGCGTCGGCTGGACGGTGTGGGTGCGACGGATGATCGTTCTGCCGATCGGGGAGCGCTGGGCGCTGATCGCCGTCCTGACCGCGGTCACCACTCCGCGCATCACCTTCGTCGTCCTGCTGATCGGCTGCGCCTTCGCCGCGACGTACACCACCGCGGGCCGTGTCCTGCGGTCGCTGACCCGCAGGGCCCGGCGCACGGACCGGGCTGCGCGGGCGCTCGCGGACCTCGCGGACAGCGGCCCTCTCGCGCTGGCGGCGGCCCGGTTCGTGCGCGACCGGGTGCGGATCCCCGCCCCGCCGGCCGCCGCGGCCGGCGGACTGCTCGTAGTGATCCCCGCCGCACTTTGGGGCGCCTCATGGCAGACCGCGCTCGGCGCGCTCGGCTACGCCGGACTGTCCGCCGTGGCCGTCGCCCGTCCGCTCAAGGGCGCCCTGGACTGGCTGGTCCCGCCGTTCTTCCGCGCCGCCGAGTACGGCACCGTCCTCCTCCTCGCGGCTGAATCGGACGTGAACGGAACGCTTCCCGCGGCTTTCGGGCTGGTGGCCGCCGTCGCCTACCATCACTACGACACGGTCTACCGCATCCGCGGCGACGCGGGGGCGCCCCCGCACTGGCTCACGCGGGCGATCGGGGGGCACGAGGGACGCACGTTGCTGGTCGCCCTGCTGGCCGTACTGCTGACCGCCGCGCAGTTCAAGGTCGCGCTCACGGTTCTCGCCGTGGCCGTCGCCCTGGTGGTGCTCGTCGAGAGCATCCGCTTCTGGGTGTCCGCCCACCGGGGCGGCGCGCCCGCCGTACACGACGAAGGAGAACCCGCATGATCGGCCTCGTGCTGGCGGCCGGCGCCGGCCGGCGTCTGCGCCCCTACACCGACACCCTGCCCAAGGCACTGGTGCCGGTGGGGCCCGCGGGCAGCGAGGACGGCCCCACGGTTCTCGACCTGACGCTCGGCAACTTCGCCGAGGTCGGACTGACGGAGGCCGCGATCATCGTCGGCTACCGCAAGGAGGCCGTGTACGCGCGCAAGGAGGAGCTGGAGCGCACGTACGGTCTGCGGCTCACCCTGATCGACAACGACAAGGCCGAGGAGTGGAACAACGCCTACTCCCTGTGGTGCGGCCGTGACGCCCTCAAGGACGGCGTGATCCTCGCCAACGGCGACACCGTGCACCCGGTCTCCGTGGAGCGGACACTGCTCGCCGCCCGTGGCGACGGCAGGCGGATCATCCTCGCCCTCGACGACGTGAAGTCGCTGGCCGACGAGGAGATGAAGGTCGTCGTCGACCCCGCCCGGGGCGTCCGGCGGATCACCAAGCTGATGGACCCGGCCGAGGCCACCGGCGAGTACATCGGCGTCACCCTCATCGAGGGCGACGCCGCCCCCGAGCTGGCCGACGCCCTGCGGACCGTGTGGGAGACCGACCCCCAGCAGTTCTACGAGCACGGCTACCAGGAGCTCGTGAACCGCGGCTTCCGGATCGATGTGGCACCCATCGGCGACGTGCCGTGGGTCGAGATCGACAACCACGACGATCTCGCCCGGGGACGGGAGATCGCGTGCCAGTACTGACCCGGCTCATACCGTCGCCGGTCGTCGTGGACATCCGTCCGGGTGCCCTCGACGATCTGGCCGGTGTGCTCGCCGACGAGCGCATCTCGCACTCGGGCAAGCTCGCGGTCGCCGTCAGCGGCGGCTCCGGCGCCCGGCTGCGCGACCGCGTCGCCCCGCAATTGCCCGGCGCCACCTGGTACGAGGTGGGCGGCGGCACCCTCGACGACGCCGTCCGGCTGGCCGCCGACATCAGGGCGGGCCACTTCGACGCGCTCGTCGGCCTCGGCGGCGGCAAGATCATCGACTGCGCCAAGTTCGCCGCGGCCCGTGTCGGGCTGCCGCTGGTCGCCGTCCCCACGAACCTCGCGCACGACGGCCTGTGCTCCCCGGTGGCCACCCTCGACAACGACGCGGGACGCGGCTCGTACGGCGTGCCCAACCCGATCGCCGTCGTGATCGACCTGGACGTCATCCGCGAGGCACCGGTCCGCTTCGTCCGGGCCGGCATCGGCGACGCCGTCTCCAACATCTCCGCCATCGCCGACTGGGAGCTCGCCCACCGCGTCAAGGGCGAGAAGATCGACGGACTCGCCGCGGCCATGGCCCGTCAGGCGGGCGAGGCGGTGCTCCGGCACCCGGGCGGCATCGGCGACAACGACTTCCTGCAGGTACTGGCCGAGGCGCTGGTCCTCAGCGGCATCGCCATGTCGGTGTCGGGCGACTCCCGCCCCTCCTCCGGTGCCTGCCACGAGATCAACCACGCCTTCGACCTGCTCTTCCCCCGGCGGGCCGCCGCCCACGGCGAGCAGTGCGGGCTCGGCGCGGCCTTCGCGATGTATCTGCGCGGGGCGCAGGAGGAATCCGTGTACATGGCGGGGGTGCTGCGCCGGCACGGGCTGCCGGTGCTCCCGGAGGAGATCGGCTTCACGCCCGACGAGTTCGTCCGGGTCGTGGAGTACGCGCCGCGGACCCGGCCCGGCCGCTACACGATCCTCGAGCACCTCGACCTGCAAACCCACCAGATCAAGGACATCTACGCGGACTATGTCAAGGCCATCGGTAGCTGAACTCCGGCCGGTCGTCCACCCCGCGGGGGTCAAGGACCGGCGCAGCGGTGAGCACTGGGCGGGACGCCTCTACATGCGCGAGGTGTCGCTGCGGGTCGACCGCTACCTGGTGAACACCAGGATCACGCCCAACCAGCTCACGTACCTGATGACCCTCTTCGGCGTCCTCGCCGCCCCGGCGCTGCTGGTGCCGGGCATCGCTGGCGCCGTGCTCGGCGTGCTGATGGTCCAGCTCTACCTGCTGCTCGACTGCGTCGACGGCGAGATCGCGCGCTGGAAGAAGCAGTTCTCGCTCGGCGGGGTCTACCTGGACCGGGTCGGCGCCTACCTGTGCGACGCCGCGGTGCTGGTCGGCTTCGGGCTGCGCGCCGCCGACCTGTGGGGATCCGGCCGGATCGACTGGCTCTGGGCCTTCCTCGGCACCCTGGCCGCGCTCGGCGCGATCCTGATCAAGGCCGAGACGGACCTCGTGGGCGTCGCCCGCCACCAGGGCGGACTGCCGCCGGTCAAGGAGGCCGCGTCCGAACCGCGCTCCTCGGGCATGGCGCTGGCCCGCAGGGCGGCCGGGGCGCTGAAGTTCCACCGGCTGGTGCTCGGCATCGAGGCGTCGCTGCTGATCCTGCTCCTCGCGGTGCTGGACGCGGTGCGCGGCGATCTGTTCTTCACCCGGCTCGGGGTCGCCGTCCTGGCCGGTATCGCCCTTCTCCAGACGCTGCTGCACCTCGTGTCCGTCCTGGCCTCCAGCAGGCTCCGGTGAGCGCCGGGCTGAAGGTCGGGGCGGTCATCATCACGATGGGCAACCGCCCCGAGGAACTGCGCGCCCTGGTCGACTCGGTCGCCAAGCAGGACGGCGACCCGATATCCGTGGTCGTGGTCGGCAACGGATCACCCGTGCCCGAGGTCCCCGACGGCGTCCGTACGGTCGAGCTGCCGGAGAACCTCGGCATCCCGGGCGGCCGCAACGTCGGTATCGAGGCCTTCGGTCCGAGCGGCCGCGAGGTCGACGTCCTGCTCTTCCTGGACGACGACGGCCTGCTCGCCCGCACCGACACCGCGGAGCTGTGCCGCGAGGCCTTCGCGGCCGACGCGCGGCTCGGCATCGTCAGCTTCCGCATCGCCGATCCGGACACCGGTGTCACCCAGCGCCGCCACGTGCCCCGGCTGCGCGCCTCCGACCCGATGCGGTCCTCCAGGGTCACCACGTTCCTCGGCGGCGCCAACGCCGTGCGCACCCAGGTCCTCGCCGAGGTCGGCGGCCTGCCGGACGCGTTCTTCTACGCGCACGAGGAAACCGATCTGGCGTGGCGGGCCCTCGACGCGGGCTGGATGATCGACTACCGGTCCGACATGGTGCTGTACCACCCGACGACCGCGCCCTCACGGCACGCGGTCTACCACCGCATGGTCGCCCGCAACCGCGTCTGGCTGGCCCGCCGCAACCTGCCCGCCGCCCTGGTGCCGGTCTACCTGGGCATCTGGCTGCTGCTCACCTTGCTGCGCCGCCCTTCGCGGCCCGCCCTGCGGGCCTGGTTCGGCGGCTTCCGGGAGGGCTGGCGCACTCCTTGCGGCCCCCGCAGGCCCATGAAGTGGCGTACGGTGTGGCGGCTGACCCGGCTGGGCCGACCACCGGTGATCTGACAAGCTCGTCCCTGAGAGCATTCGGGCGCATGGCTCGGCTCCCGGCCCATGCCCTGCCCGTACAGGCCGCGCATCTCGAAGACGAAAGTTTCCACCAGTGAGTGAGACAACGCACGACGGCGGAGTCGCGGTGACCGCGCCTCCGTCACCCGACGAAGGACTGTCCCCGGCACGGCTCGCCGAGAAGTACGGCCTGTCCGTCAGCGGCGCCCGGCCCTCCCTCGTCGAGTACGTCCGCCAGCTCTGGGACCGGCGGCACTTCATCCTCGCCTTCTCGCGCGCCAAACTGACCGCCCAGTACAGCCAGGCCAAGCTCGGCCAGCTGTGGCAGGTGGTCACGCCGCTGCTCAACGCCGCCGTGTACTTCTTCGTCTTCGGCGTGATCCTCGAAGCGGACCGCGGCATGCCGCGCGAGGTGTACATCCCGTTCCTGGTCACGGGCGTGTTCGTGTTCACCTTCACGCAGAGCTCCGTCATGGCGGGCGTGCGCGCGATCTCCGGCAACCTGGGCCTGGTGCGCGCCCTGCACTTCCCGCGCGCCTCGCTGCCGATCTCCTTCGCGCTCCAGCAGCTCCAGCAGCTGCTGTTCTCCATGATCGTGCTGTTCACGGTGACGTGTGCGTTCGGCAGCTTCCCGGACCTGTCCTGGCTGCTGATCGTCCCGGTGCTGGCGCTCCAGTTCTGCTTCAACACCGGGCTCGCCCTGGTCATGGCCCGGGCCGGCGCCAAGACCCCGGACCTGGCGCAGCTGATGCCGTTCGTGATGCGTACCTGGATGTACGCGTCCGGGGTGATGTACTCCATCCCGATCATGCTCGCCGACAAGCCGCAGTGGATCGCCACCGTGCTGCAGTGGAACCCGGCGGCCGTCTACATGGACCTGATGCGCTTCGCGCTCATCGACGGCTACGGCTCCGAGAACCTGCCCGACCACATCTGGGCGGTCGCCGGCGGCTGGGCCGTGCTCTTCGCGCTCGGCGGCTTCGTGTACTTCTGGAAGGCGGAGGAGAGGTACGGCCGTGGCTGAGTCCGCTCCCGAGCAGAGCATCCCCACCGTCATCGCGGACGAGCTGCACATCGTCTACCGCGTCAACGGCGCCAAGGCCGGCAAGGGCAGCGCCACCGCCGCCCTGAGCCGCATGCTCAAGCGGGGGTCCGACGACGCGGCGCGCGGGGTGCGCAAGGTGCACGCCGTACGAGGTGTGTCCTTCATCGCCCACCGGGGCGAGGCGATCGGTCTGATCGGCTCCAACGGCTCCGGCAAGTCGACGCTGCTGCGCGCCATCGCCGGTCTGCTGCCGGCCGAGAGCGGCAAGGTCTACACCAACGGCCAGCCGTCCCTGCTCGGTGTGAACGCGGCCCTGATGAACGACCTGACCGGTGAGCGGAACGTCATATTGGGCGGCCTCGCCATGGGCATGTCGCGCGAGCAGATCAAGGAGCGCTACCAGGAGATCGTCGACTTCTCGGGCATCAACGAGAAGGGCGACTTCATCACGCTCCCGATGCGGACCTACTCCTCCGGTATGGCGGCCCGCCTGCGCTTTTCCATCGCGGCGGCGAAGGACCACGACGTCCTGATGATCGACGAGGCGCTGGCCACCGGCGACCGCAAGTTCCAGAAGCGCTCCGAGGAGCGGATCCGGGAGCTGCGCAAGCACGCCGGCACGGTGTTTCTGGTCAGCCACAACAACAAGTCGATCCGCGACACCTGCGACCGCGTGCTGTGGCTGGAGCGCGGTGAGCTGCGCATGGACGGCCCGACCGACGAGGTCCTGAAGGAGTACGAGAAGTTCACCGGCAAGTAACACGGCATTCGGGGCTTCGCCGGAACCGGTCCGGCGGGGCCCCGCGTCGTCCGTCAGGGGTCCGGCCGTCGGCAAAGGATGCGTCAACTCCGGTCGCCCGCAGGATGCTTGACAACGATCGGTGTGTTGTTGTGATGCGGGGGACACCCCCACGGTCCACGTCGCGTTGTACAACGTAAGCTGTACCGGTGCCGAATCACGGCAAGTAGGGCCATAATGCGCGACACCTTCCACCGGGCAGCCGCACGGAACCACGGGCGGCGTGTCCGAAATAGTGTGTATTGGGTCCGCAGTGTAGAACGGGAGATGTGACGGCAATGGCTACGGAAACTCCCCAGCTCCGCGAGGCATGTGCCGTCCCCGCCCAGGGCAGCGAACAGTGACGGGAACCGACACGGCACGCTCGCGGAACGCGGAGCGCGCGACGCTCGACAAGGCCACGGCCGAGAACTTCCCCGTGGCCCCTTTCTTCCTGCCCAGAGCCTGGCGCGACGACCTGATGGCGGTGTACGGCTTCGCCCGCCTCGTGGACGACATCGGTGACGGCGACCTCGCCCCCGGCGGCGCCGACGCGCGCCTGCTCGGCGTGTCCGCCGAGGACGCCGGGGACCGGCTGGTGCTCCTGGACGCCTTCGAGGCGGATCTGCGCCGGGTCTTCGACGGCACCCCGCGCCACCCCCTGCTGCGCCGTCTGCAGCCGACCGTCCGCCGCTGCTCCCTGACGCCCGAGCCCTTCCTCGGTCTGATCGCCGCCAACCGTCAGGACCAGCTCGTCAAGCGGTACGAGACCTGGGACGACCTGCTCGCCTACTGCGAGCTGTCCGCCAACCCCGTGGGCCGGCTCGTGCTCGCGGTCACCGGCACCGCGACGCCCGAGCGGATCCGCCGCTCCGACGCGGTCTGCACGGCCCTGCAGATCGTCGAGCACCTCCAGGACG
This sequence comes from Streptomyces cadmiisoli, assembly GCF_003261055.1. Lineage (NCBI taxonomy): Bacteria > Bacillati > Actinomycetota > Actinomycetes > Kitasatosporales > Streptomycetaceae > Streptomyces > Streptomyces cadmiisoli. Next base: position 2,052,911 of record NZ_CP030073.1, on the reverse strand, counting down.
TGGCCGAGGACCTGGGCCGCGACCGCGTCTACCTGCCCGCCGAGGACATGAAGCGCTTCCACGTCCAGGAGGCGGACCTCGCCGCGCCCACCGCGGGCGCGTCGGTGCGCGCCCTGGTCGCGTACGAGGCCCAACGCGCCCGCGTCCTGCTGAATGAGGGCGACCCCCTCGTGGGTAGCGTGCACGGCAGACTGAGGCTGCTGCTCGCGGGGTTCGTGGCAGGGGGAAGGGCGGCGGTCCGAGCGATCGCCGCCGCCGAATACGACGTACTTCCCGGCCCGCCCAAGCCCGGCAAGCTCCGGCTGCTGCGCGAGGTGGGCGTGACTCTGCGAGGAGAGGGGTGATCCGGACCGTGGAGTCGGAACCGCACGTGTCCGCACCGGTACTCGCCGCCTACAGCTACTGCGAGGCCGTCACCGGACAGCAGGCCCGTAACTTCGCCTACGGCATCAGGCTGCTGCCGACGCCCAAGCGGCGGGCGATGTCGGCGCTGTACGCGTTCTCCCGCCGTGTCGACGACATCGGTGACGGCGACCTCGTCGACGAGGTCAAGAGGGTCAGGCTCAATGACACCCGGGCGCTGCTCACCCGGATCCGCGAGGACGCGGTGGCCGAGGACGACACCGACCCGGTCGCGGTCGCCCTAGCGCACGCCGCCCGGCACTTCCCGATCCCGCTGGGCGGCCTGGACGAGCTCATCGACGGCGTCCTCATGGACGTCCGCGGCGAGACGTACGAGACCTGGGACGACCTGAAGGCCTACTGCCGCTGTGTGGCCGGCGCCATCGGGCGGCTCTCGCTCGGCGTCTTCGGCACGGAACCGGGAGCGCGCGGCGTCGAACGTGCGTCCGAGTACGCCGACACGCTCGGGCTCGCGCTCCAGCTCACCAACATCCTGCGCGACGTCCGTGAGGACGCCGAGGGGGGCCGCACCTATCTGCCCGCCGACGACCTCGCCAAGTTCGGCTGCTCGGCCGGTTTCAGCGGGCCGACGGCACCGGAGGGCTCCGACTTCGCCGGCCTCGTGCACTTCGAGGTGCGCCGGGCCCGTGCCCTCTTCGCCGAGGGCTACCAGTTGCTGCCCATGCTCGACCGGCGCAGCGGTGCCTGTGTCGCCGCGATGGCCGGCATCTACCGCCGCCTGCTCGACCGCATCGAGCGCGACCCGGAGGCGGTGCTGCGGGGCAGGGTCTCGCTGCCCGGACGTGAGAAGGCCTATGTCGCCGTGCGCGGTCTGTCCGGCCTCGACACCCGGCACGTGACCCGCCGGACCGTCAGGAGGCGCGCCTGATGGACAACCTGGGCCAAGGTGATGCCGCCGGCGAAATGCGGCACGCAACCCTCCGCCTGCGCGTGGCGTCCCAGACTTCAACGGCCTGCCGTGGCCGGTTCCCGCGCCACGGCCGGTTCGTGGGGGAGGGTGCACGATGACCGACGGCAAACGGTCCGGGCCCGCGAGGGACGCCGTGGTGGTGGGCGGCGGACTCGCCGGCATCACGGCCGCGCTCGCGCTCGCCGACGCCGGAGTGCGCGTCACCTTGCTCGAAGGGCGTCCCCGCCTGGGCGGACTCGCCTTCTCCTTCCAGCGCGACGGGCTCACCGTCGACAACGGGCAGCACGTCTATCTGCGCTGCTGCACCGCCTACCGCTGGTTCCTCGACCGCGTCGACGGCACCGCGCTGGCTCCGTTGCAGGATCGTCTCGACGTGCCCGTTCTCGATGTCACCCGGCCCGAGGGCCGACGGCTCGGCAGGCTGCGGCGCGACGCGCTGCCCGTGCCCCTGCACCTCGGGCGCAGCCTCGCGACGTATCCGCACCTCTCACTCGCCGAGCGCGCCGGCGTCGGCCGGGCCGCGCTCGCGCTCAAGGGGCTCGACCTCGCCGATCCGTCCCTGGACGCGCAGGACTTCGGCAGCTGGCTGACCGCGCACGGTCAGTCGGCGCGTGCCGTCGAGGCCCTGTGGGACCTGGTCGGGGTCGCCACCCTCAACGCGGTCGCGGGCGACTGTTCGCTGGGGCTCGCCGCGATGGTGTTCAAGACCGGTCTGCTGTCCGACCCGGGCGCGGCCGACATCGGCTGGGCACGCGTCCCGCTGGGCGAACTGCACGACCGGCTGGCTCGCAAGGCGCTCGACTCCGCGGGCGTACGCACCTTGATCCGGACACGCGTCACCTCCGTCTCCCGCAACGACAACGGGCGTTGGACCGTCCAGGTTCCCGGCGAGAGCCTCGACGCGGACGCGGTGGTGCTCGCCGTACCGCAGCGCGAGACGCACGACCTGCTGCCGGACGGCGCGCTCGACGCTCCCGGGCAGCTGTTGAGGATCGGCACCGCGCCGATCCTCAACATTCATGTCGTCTACGACCGCAAGGTGCTCGGCACGCCGTTCGTGACCGCCCTCGGCACCCCGGTGCAGTGGGTCTTCGACCGCACCGAGGCGTCCGGACTCCGCGAGGGCCAGTACCTCGCGCTGTCGCAGTCCGCGGCGCACGACGACATCGACACCACCGTCGCCGCGCTGCGGGAGCGCTACCTGCCCGAGCTCGAGCGGCTGCTGCCCCACGCCCGCGGTGCCCAGGTGCGGGACTTCTTCGTGACCAGGGAGCGCACCGCCACGTTCGCTCCCGCACCGGGCGTCGGACGGCTGCGGCCCGGCGCCCGCACCAAGGCACCCGGCCTGTACCTGGCCGGAGCGTGGACCGCCACCGGGTGGCCCGCGACCATGGAGAGTGCGGTCCGCAGTGGCATCGGTGCGGCAGACGCCGCGCTGAGCGCCCTGGGCCGGCCCCGCCCCCGCCACCTCTTCGACGTCGAGGAGGCGGCGTGATGCTCGATCAGCGCGCGGCAGGCCCCCGCACCCCCGGTACCGCGACAAGAGGAGAGACTGTGCCCACTGTGCCCCCGGCCGAGACGGCTGCCGACGCGGTGGAGGTGATCGCGCTCCTGGAGCGCGGCCGGACCCTTGCCACACCGGTACTGAGGGCGGCTGTCGAACGCCTGGCGCCCCCCATGGACACGGTCGCCGCCTACCACTTCGGCTGGATCGACGCCGCCGGCAACCCCGCCGCGGGCGACGGCGGCAAGGCCGTGCGTCCGGCCCTCGCGGTGCTGTCCGCAGAGGTCACCGGGGCCGCGCCGGAGACCGGTGTGCCCGGCGCCGTCGCCGTCGAACTGGTCCACAACTTCTCCCTCCTGCACGACGACCTGATGGACGGCGACGAACAGCGCCGGCACCGCGACACCGTCTGGAAGGTGCACGGTCCCGCCCAGGCGATCCTGGTCGGCGACGCCCTGTTCGCCCTGGCCAACGAGGTGCTGCTGGAACTCGGCACCGTCGAGGCCGGCCGCGCCACCCGCCGGCTGACCACCGCGACCCGCGCGCTGATCGACGGTCAGGCCCAGGACATCTCCTACGAGCACCGCGACCGCGTCAGCGTCGAGGAGTGCCTGGAGATGGAGGGCAACAAGACCGGCGCCCTGCTGGCGTCCGCCAGCTCCATCGGCGCCGTGCTCGGCGGCGCGGACGACCGCACCGCCGACACCCTGGAGAAGTACGGCTACCACCTCGGCCTCGCCTTCCAGGCCGTGGACGACCTGCTCGGCATCTGGGGCGACCCGGAGGCCACCGGCAAGCAGACCTGGAGCGATCTGCGCCAGCGCAAGAAGTCCCTGCCGGTCGTCGCCGCGCTCGCGGCGGGCGGCGCTGCCTCCGAGCGACTGGGCGAACTGCTCTCCGCCGACGCCAAGAGCAGTGACTTCGCGACCTTCTCGGAGGCGGAGTTCGCGGCCCGCGCCGCCCTCATCGAGGAGGCCGGCGGCCGGGACTGGACCGCGGAGGAAGCGCGCCGCCAGCACCGGATCGCCGTCGAAGCCCTCCACGCCGTCGACATGCCCGAGCGGGTGCGCAGGCAGTTCACGGCGCTCGCCGACTTCGTCGTCGTACGAAAGAGATGATCACTATCGGCCGAATAAGCCTCGCGTAGTCGCCGGCCGGTGCCGCGGATTCGTGTGCACCGGCCGACGGCGGACCCACAGCAGATGCACGTATTGCAGGACTGCACGAAGGGGAAGCCATGACAGCGACGACCGACGGAAGCACCGGGGCCCTGCCACCCCGCGCAGCCGCGGCCAGCGAAACCGAGAGCATCACCCCCGTGGCGGCCGGGGTCGAACAAGCCGCCGCGCACGCCACCCGGCGCGCCACCGACCACCTGCTGTCCCGGCAGGACGCCGAGGGCTGGTGGAAGGGCGACCTGGAGACGAACGTCACCATGGACGCCGAGGACCTGCTCCTGCGCCAGTTCCTGGGGGTCCGCGACGAGGCCACCACACAGGCCGCCGCACTGTTCATCCGGGGGGAGCAGCGCGAGGACGGCACCTGGGCCACCTTCCACGGCGGACCGGGTGAACTCTCCGCCACCATCGAGGCCTACGTCGCCCTGCGACTGGCCGGCGACGAACCCGACGCGCCGCACATGGCCGAAGCGTCGCAGTGGATCCGGGACCGGGGCGGCATCGCGGCCGCCCGCGTCTTCACCAGGATCTGGCTGGCCCTCTTCGGCTGGTGGAAGTGGGAGGACCTGCCCGAACTCCCGCCGGAGATCATCTACTTCCCCAAGTGGGTGCCGCTCAACATCTACGACTTCGGCTGCTGGGCGCGGCAGACCATCGTCCCGCTGACCGTCGTGTCCGCGAAGCGGCCGGTCCGGCCGGCCCCCTTCCCGCTGGACGAGCTGCACACCGATCCCGCCGTGCCGAACCCGGTCCGGCCGCTGGCCCCGGCGGCCACCTGGGACGGGGCCTTCCAGCGTCTGGACAGGGCACTGCACGTCCTGCGGAAGGTCGCCCCCCGAGGGCTGCGCAGGGCCGCGATGCGCGCGGCCGCACGCTGGATCATCGAGCGGCAGGAGAACGACGGCTGCTGGGGCGGCATCCAGCCGCCCGCGGTGTACTCGCTGATCGCGCTGCATCTGCTCGGCTACGACCTGCGGCACCCCGTGATGCGGGCCGGCCTCGAGTCCCTGGACCGGTACGCCGTGTGGCGCGAGGACGGGGCCCGGATGATCGAGGCCTGCCAGTCCCCGGTGTGGGACACCTGTCTGGCGACCATCGCGCTGGCCGACGCCGGTGTGCCCGCCGACCACCCGCAGCTGGTCAAGGCGGCGGACTGGATGCTGGGCGAGCAGATCGTCCGGCCCGGCGACTGGTCGGTGCGCCGGCCGGGTCTGCCGCCCGGCGGCTGGGCCTTCGAGTTCCACAACGACAACTACCCCGACATCGACGACACCGCCGAGGTGGTCCTCGCGCTGCGCCGGGTCCGGCACCACGACCAGGAACGGGTGGACCGGGCGATCGGCCGCGGCGTGCGCTGGAACCTCGGCATGCAGTCGAAGAACGGCGCCTGGGGCGCCTTCGACGTCGACAACACCAGCCCCTTCCCCAACCGGCTGCCGTTCTGCGACTTCGGCGAGGTCATCGACCCACCGTCCGCCGATGTCACCGCGCACGTGGTGGAGATGCTCGCCCTCGAGGGCCTCGCCCACGACCCGCGCACCCGGCGCGGCATCCAGTGGCTGCTGGCCGAGCAGGAGCCCGACGGTTCCTGGTTCGGGCGATGGGGCGTCAACTACGTCTACGGCACCGGATCGGTGGTGCCCGCCCTCGTCGCCGCCGGCATCCCCGGCTCGCACCCGGCGGTCCGCCGCGCGGTGACCTGGCTGGAGAAGGTGCAGAACGACGACGGCGGCTGGGGCGAGGACCTGCGCTCCTACGACGACGCCCGGAGCTGGAGCGGCCGGGGCGCCTCCACCGCCTCGCAGACCGCCTGGGCGCTGATGGCCCTGCTGGCGGCCGGGGAGCGGGACTCCAAGGCCGTGGAGCGCGGCGTCGCCTGGCTGGTGGCGACCCAGCGGGAGGACGGGTCCTGGGACGAGCCGTACTTCACCGGCACGGGCTTCCCGTGGGACTTCTCCATCAACTACCACCTCTACCGGCAGGTCTTCCCGCTGACCGCGCTCGGCCGGTACGTCCACGCCGAGCCCCTCGCGCAGGCCCGGGGGAGCGGATGAGCACGCGGCCGGCACCGGAACCGCTGCTGATCGCCTGCGCGCTCGGCATCGAACGCCTGGCCCTGCGCCTGGGCGACCGCGGCGGTGCCGGCGGGCCGGTCGTCGTGCTGCGCACCGGTATGGGGCCCCGGGCGGCCGAGCGCGCCGTCACCCGGGCGCTCGCGGACCCGGCCCTCACCGACGCGGCCGTGCTCGCCACCGGCTTCTGCGCGGGGCTCGCCCCGGGCATGCACCCCGGCGACCTGGTCGTCGCCGAGGAGACCCGGCACCCGGACGGCAGCACCCCCTGCGACGGAACCGAGCTGCTGGTCAAGGAACTCACCCGCGCCGTGCCCGGCCGCACCGTCCACACCGGGCCGCTCACCGGTGCCGACCACGTCGTACGCGGTCCGGAGCGGTCCGAGCTGCTGGCCACCGGCGCGATCGCGGCCGACATGGAGTCGGCCGCAACGCTTCTGAGCGCCGGGCGTACGGGTGCGCGTCCGGTTGCGGCCGTCCGGGTGGTCGTGGACGCTCCAGAACATGAACTCGTCCGTATCGGCACGGTGCGCGGTGGAATATCAGCTTTCCGCGTCCTGCGATCCATTCTTCCGACATTCTATGAATGGCACCGTAATGTGCTGCTCCCCAGGAGGTGAGCCCGATGGCCATGCCGCTGCGCCAGTCCATCAAGGTCGCTACATACTTGGCCGAACAGAGGCTTCGTAGGCGCGACAAGTTCCCGCTCATCGTCGAACTGGAGCCACTCTTCGCCTGCAATCTGAAGTGCGAGGGCTGCGGCAAGATCCAGCACCCGGCCGGGGTGCTCAAGCAGCGCATGCCCGTCGCCCAGGCCGTGGGAGCGGTGCTGGAGTCCGGTGCGCCGATGGTGTCGATCGCCGGTGGCGAGCCCCTGATGCACCCCCAGATCGACGAGATCGTGCGCCAGCTGGCCGCCAAGCGGAAGTACGTCTTCCTCTGCACCAACGCGATGCTGCTGCGCAAGAAGATGGACAAGTTCAAGCCGTCGCCGTACTTCGCCTTCGCCGTGCACATCGACGGCCTGCGCGAGCGGCACGACGAGTCGGTGGCGAAGGAGGGCGTGTTCGACGAGGCCGTGGCGGCCATCAAGGAGGCGAAGCGACGCGGCTTCCGGGTCACCACCAACTCGACCTTCTTCAACACCGACACCCCGCAGACCGTCGTCGAGGTGCTGAACTTCCTCAACGACGACCTCCAGGTCGACGAGATGATGATCTCGCCGGCGTACGCCTACGAGAAGGCGCCCGACCAGGAGCACTTCCTCGGTGTCGAGCAGACCCGTGAACTGTTCAGGAAGGCCTTCGCGGGCGGCAACCGGCGCCGCTGGCGGCTCAACCACTCGCCGCTGTTCCTCGACTTCCTCGAAGGCAGGGTCGACTTCCCCTGCACGGCGTGGGCCATCCCGAACTACTCGCTGTTCGGCTGGCAGCGCCCCTGCTACCTGATGAGCGACGGATACGTGCCCACGTACCGCGAGCTGATCGAGGAGACCGACTGGGACAAGTACGGCCGCGGCAAGGACCCCCGCTGCGCCAACTGCATGGCCCACTGCGGCTACGAGCCCACAGCCGTCCTCGCCACCATGGGCTCCCTGAAGGAGTCGCTGCGCGCCATGCGCGAGACCGTCTCCGGAAACCGGGAGTGATGTCATGACGGCCATTTCCCTCGGCCTTCCCGAGGTGCCGGCCCGGCCGGTCGCGGCGCGGCGCGCGTCCCGCCGGGTCCAGGTCGGGTCGGTGGCGGTGGGTGGGGATGCTCCGGTGTCGGTGCAGTCGATGACGACGACGCGTACGTCGGACATCGGTGCGACGTTGCAGCAGATCGCCGAGTTGACGGCGTCGGGGTGTCAGATCGTGCGGGTGGCGTGTCCGACGCAGGATGATGCGGATGCGCTGGCGACGATCGCGCGGAAGTCGCAGATTCCGGTGATCGCGGATATTCATTTCCAGCCGAAGTATGTGTTCGCGGCGATCGAGGCGGGTTGTGCCGCGGTGCGGGTGAATCCGGGGAACATCAAGCAGTTCGACGACAAGGTGCGGGAGATCGCGGGGGCGGCGAAGGAGCACGGTACGCCGATCCGGATCGGGGTGAACGCGGGGTCGTTGGACCGTCGTCTGCTGCAGAAGTACGGCAAGGCGACTCCGGAGGCGCTGGTGGAGTCGGCGTTGTGGGAGGCGTCGCTGTTCGAGGAGCACGGTTTCCGGGACATCAAGATCTCGGTGAAGCACAACGATCCTGTGGTGATGATCGAGGCGTACCGGCAGCTGGCGGCGCGGTGTGACTATCCGTTGCATCTGGGGGTGACGGAGGCGGGGCCGGCGTTCCAGGGGACGATCAAGTCGGCGGTGGCGTTCGGTGCGCTGCTCAGTGAGGGGATCGGGGACACGATCCGGGTGTCGTTGTCGGCTCCGCCGGTGGAGGAGATCAAGGTCGGTATCCAGATTCTGGAGTCGTTGAATCTGCGGCAGCGTGGTCTGGAGATCGTGTCGTGTCCGTCGTGCGGTCGTGCGCAGGTGGATGTGTACAAGCTGGCGGAGGAGGTCACGGCGGGGCTGACGGGGATGGAGGTCCCGTTGCGGGTGGCTGTGATGGGTTGTGTGGTGAACGGGCCGGGGGAGGCTCGTGAGGCGGATCTGGGTGTGGCTTCGGGTAATGGCAAGGGGCAGATCTTCGTCAAGGGCGAGGTGATCAAGACCGTTCCCGAGTCCAAGATCGTCGAGACGCTGATCGAAGAGGCCATGAAGCTCGCCGAGCAGATGGAGACGGACGGGGACGCGACGGGCGCCCCCGTCGTCACGGGGAAGCCGGCAGTGACTGTGAGTTGAGGCGAGGCACGGACCGAGAGGGGGCCCGAGAGTGGCGATTCTGGAGAGCATCCGGGGACCACGCGACCTGAAGGCGCTGTCCGAGGCGCAGCTAGGCCGACTGTCCGAAGAGATCAGGGAGTTCCTGGTGCACGCGGTCGCGCGGACCGGCGGCCACCTGGGACCCAATCTGGGGGTGGTGGAGCTGTCCGTGGCGCTCCACCGGGTCTTCGAGTCGCCCGTCGACCGCATCCTGTGGGACACCGGGCACCAGAGCTATGTGCACAAGCTGCTGACGGGGCGTCAGGACTTCTCGAAACTGCGGGGCAAGGGCGGACTGTCCGGCTACCCCTCGCGCGAGGAGTCGGAGCACGACGTCGTCGAGAACAGCCACGCCTCCACCGCGCTCGGCTGGGCCGACGGACTCGCCAAGGCCCGTCAGGTGCAGGGCGAGAAGGGCCATGTCGTCGCGGTGATCGGCGACGGCGCGCTGACCGGCGGCATGGCCTGGGAGGCGCTGAACAACATCGCGGCCGCCAAGAACCGGCCGCTGATCATCGTCGTCAACGACAACGAGCGGTCCTACGCGCCGACCATCGGCGGTCTGGCCAACCATCTCGCGACACTGCGCACCACCGACTCGTACGAGAGGGTCCTCGCCTGGGGCAAGGACGTGCTGCAGCGCACGCCGATCGTGGGCGGCACGGTCTACGAGGCCCTGCACGGCGCGAAGAAGGGATTCAAGGACGCGTTCGCGCCGCAGGGGATGTTCGAGGATCTGGGGCTGAAGTACGTCGGCCCGATCGACGGACACGACGTCAAGGCCGTCGAGTCGGCGCTGCGGCGCGCGAAGCGCTTCCACGGGCCGGTGCTCGTGCACTGCCTCACCGAGAAGGGCCGCGGCTACGAACCGGCCCTCGCGCACGAGGAGGACCACTTCCACACGGTCGGGGTGATGGACCCGTTGACCTGCGCGCCGCTGGATCCGTCGGCGGCGCCCTCGTGGACCTCGGTCTTCGGCGACGAGATCGTCCGGATCGGCGAGGAGCGGGAGGACGTCGTGGCGATCACGGCGGCCATGCTGCACCCCGTCGGCCTCGGGGGGTTCGCGGAGCGGTTCCCGGACCGGGTGTGGGACGTCGGGATCGCCGAACAGCACGCGGCGGTGTCGGCGGCCGGACTGGCGACCGGGGGACTGCACCCGGTCGTCGCCGTCTACGCCACCTTCCTCAACCGCGCCTTCGACCAGCTGCTGATGGACGTGGCGCTGCACCGCTGCGGGGTCACCTTCGTCCTGGACCGGGCCGGCGTGACGGGCGCCGACGGGGCCTCCCACAACGGCATGTGGGACATGTCGGTCCTCCAGGTCGTGCCCGGCCTGAGGATCGCCGCGCCGCGCGACGCCGACCAGTTGCGGGCCCAGTTGCGCGAGGCGGTCGCCGTCGACGACGCGCCGACGCTGGTGCGCTTCCCCAAGGAATCGGTGGGCCCGGCCGTCCCGGCGGTCGACCGGGTGGGCGGCGTCGACGTACTGCACCGGAGCGAGCCGTCGGACGTCCTGCTGGTCGCCGTCGGTGTCATGGCGCCGGTCTGCCTCCAGGCCGCCGAACTGCTCGAAGCGCGCGGCATCGGCTGCACGGTCGTGGACCCCCGCTGGGTCAAGCCCGTCGACCCGGCGCTGCCCGCTCTCGCCGCCGCGCACCGCCTGGTCGCCGTCGTCGAGGACAACAGCCGCGCCGCGGGTGTGGGCTCCGCGATCGCCCTGGCCCTCGGCGACGCCGAAGTGGACGTGCCCGTACGGCGGTTCGGCATCCCGGAGCAGTTCCTCGCGCACGCCAAGCGCGGCGAGGTGCTCGCCGACATCGGACTGACACCGGTCGAGGTCGCCGGACGGATCAGCGCGAGCCTCGCCGTCAAGGAGGAGCGGGCCCGGGAGACCGCCCCCATGGAGGTGCCGTCCGGCAAGTCAGCCGCCACGGAAGAGCCGTCCAAGGAGACCCAGCCATGACAACCGCGGAATCCGCGTCCCAGCCCCCGGAGTCCCGGCCCGATCGGGACTTCGACCTCGGGGCGCTGCTGGCCGAGCGCGGGGCCGAGCGCTACGAGCTGCACACCAGGCACCTCAACCACCAGCTCCCGCGCATGCTGCACACCATCGGCTTCGACAGGGTCTACGAACGGGCCGAGGGCGCGTACTTCTGGGACGCGGAGGGCAACGACTACCTGGACATGCTCGCCGGCTTCGGCGTGATGGGCCTCGGCCGCCACCACCCTGTCGTCCGCAAGGCGCTGCACGACGTCCTGGACGCCCGGCTCGCCGACCTCACCCGCTTCGACTGCCAGCCGCTGCCCGGACTGCTGGCCGAGAAGCTGCTGTCGTACACCCCGCACCTGGACCGGGTGTTCTTCGGCAACAGCGGTACGGAGGCCGTGGAGACCGCGCTGAAGTTCGCCCGGTTCGCCACCGGCCGGCCGAGGATCCTGTACTGCGCGCACGCCTTCCACGGACTGACCACGGGCTCGCTGTCGGTCAACGGCGAGTCCGGCTTCCGGGACGGCTTCGCCCCGCTGCTGCCCGACACGGCCGTCCCGCTCGGCGACCTGGACGCCCTGGCCCGGGAGCTGAAGAAGGGCGACGTCGCCGCCCTGATCGTCGAGCCGATCCAGGGCAAGGGTGTGCACGCGGCCCCGCCCGGCCATCTGCGCGCGGCCCAGGAACTGCTCCACCGGCACCGGGCGCTGCTCATCGCCGACGAGGTGCAGACGGGGCTGGGCCGGACCGGGGACTTCTACGCCCATCAGCACGAGGAGGGCGTCGAGCCGGACCTGGTGTGCGTGGCCAAGGCCCTGTCGGGCGGTTACGTACCCGTCGGCGCGACCCTGGGCAAGGACTGGATCTTCAAGAAGGTCTACTCGTCGATGGACCGGGTGCTGGTGCACTCGGCCAGCTTCGGATCCAACGCGCAGGCGATGGCGGCGGGCCTGGCCGTGCTGTCGGTGATGGAGAACGAGCAGGTCGTCGCGGGCGCCCGCGCCACGGGCGAGCTGCTCAGGTCCCGGCTGGCGGCGCTGATCGACAAGTACGAGCTGCTGGCCGACGTCCGCGGCCGGGGCCTGATGATCGGCATCGAGTTCGGCCGCCCCCGGTCGCTGAAGCTGCGCAGCCGCTGGGCCATGCTGCAGGCCGCGCGCAAGGGGCTGTTCGCCCAGATGGTGGTCGTGCCCCTGCTCCAGCGGCACCGGATCCTCACCCAGGTCTCCGGTGACCACATGGAGGTGATCAAGCTGATCCCGCCGCTGATCATCGGCGAGCGCGAGGTGGACCGGTTCGTCGACGCCTTCACGGAGGTGATGGACGACGCGCACAGCGGCGGCGGACTGATGTGGGACTTCGGGAAGACCCTGGTCAAGCAGGCGGTCGCCCAGCGGTGACCGGAAGTCCCGGAGCGCTTTGCCTCTGAGGCAAGAGATTTGCCAGAGAGGCAAGAATGCGGCTGAATGGTGGGCATGAGCTCACCTCACCCCGGCTCCGAGCCCGGCCCCGGACGGACGGCCGGTCCCGACCCGGACCTGCCCGCGGTGGCGCCGCAGCTGCGTGCGCTGCGCCGCCGGGCCGCGCTCACCCTGGAGGCCGCGGCCCGCGCCGCCGGGCTGTCGCCCGCCCATCTCTCCCGTCTGGAGACCGGACAGCGCCAGCCCTCGCTGCCGATGCTGCTCGCGCTCGCCCGCATCTACGGTACGACGGTCTCCGAGCTGCTCGGCGAGACGGTGGCCGAACGGGACGCCGTCGTGCGTGCCACCGACATGGAGCCGACCCCGGCGGGCGGCTGGACGTACTGGCAGGCCGGGTCGCCCGGCCGCGGCATGCAGGCGCTGCGCGTCCATGTGCCGCACGGCTCACAGGGCGACATCGTGCGCGTGCACCCCGGTGAGGAGTGGCTGTACGTCCTGAAGGGGCGGCTGCGGCTGCGTCTCGCGGACGCCGTGCACGCGCTCGGCCCGGGGGACAGCGCCCACTTCGACTCGCTGACCCCGCACCGCATCGCCGCACAGGACGCCGACGGGGTCGAGCTCCTGTTCGTCCACACCCTCTTGCAGAGCCCCACGGCCGCACTGTGCCTGGGCCCCATCACAGGAGAAACACCATGAGCGACATCGAGGAGAAGCTGCCGCGCGGGATCTGGGTCCGGCTGCTCATCTACATCGCGGCGGGGCATGTCTTCGCCGGCTTCCTCTACCTCCTGTTCGAGGTCGGGGCGAAGTAGGCCCGCGGGCCGGGCCCGGCCCGCGGGCCGGGCGGGCTCAGTCGAGCAGCCGCTCGCGCAGCCGCTCACGCGTCTGCGGGGCGAGGCCCAGTCCCTGCTCCAGATAGGTGTCCACGCCGCCCCAGGTCTCCTCGATGGTCTCGATGGCGGCCGAGAGGTACTCGGCGCGCGCGTCGAACAGCGGGCCGAGCAGCTCCATGACCTCCGGCGAGTACGCGGCGGCGGAGCTGCTGCTGCGGTGCACCTTGTACCGGCGGTGCTTGGCGTTGGACTCCAGGTAGTCCGCGAGGATCGCGTCGCGCTCCACGCCGACGGCGAGCAGGGTGACGGCGACCGACAGCCCGGCGCGGTCCTTGCCGGCCGCGCAGTGCATCAGTGCCGGGACGCTGTCCTCGGCGAGCGCGTGCAGCACCTGGGAGTGCATGCCGGTGCGCTCCTTGATGATCGTGCGGTACGAGGCGATCATCCGGTTCGCGGCCTTGCCGTCCGCGAGGACGGAGCGCAACTGGTCGAGGTCGCCGTCGCGGACCATCTTCCAGAACTCGGCGCCGTCGGCGGGGTCGGTCAGCGGCAGGTTCACATTGCGCACGCCCGGCAGTTCGACGTCGGGGCCTTCGAGCTTCTGGTCCGCCGCATTGCGGAAGTCGAAGACCGTGTGCAGTCCGAGGGAGGCGAGGAAGGCGGCGTCCTCGGCGGTGGCGTGCGCGAGATGGCCGCTGCGGAACAGCACACCGTGCCGCACGCGCCGGCCGTCGACCGTCGGCAGGCCGCCCACGTCACGGAAGTTGCGCACTGCGGCCAGCTCCGGCTCGGTCGACGGCACCTGCTGCGTCACGGGGGCTCCCTCCCATCGCCCCGTCGGCGCGGCTCGTCGACGGGCACGCAGTCGACCATACGACATGGATTCCTGAGGCAATGAGTTCGTCCACAGGGGGTCATGGAGGGTCGGGCGAGTTGTCCACAGACGTTGCCCCCGGGGCTCGCGGCGCTGGATGATGTTGGTGCCTGATCGGCCTTGTCGGATTCTGTGGGGGTGCCCTGATGTTGGAGATCGCGGAGAACGGGCGGACGTGGCTGCTGTCGGGGCCCGCCAGCAGCTATGCCGTGCACGTCACGGACCGGGACGAGCTGCTGCATCTGCACTGGGGTCCCGCGATCGCCCTCGCCGACGCCGAGGCGCTCGCCGTCCGCCCCCTGCCGGAGTACTGGCCGTTCGAGTCCCCGCTCGACGGGCGCGAGGAGTACCCGGTCGAAGGCGGCCCGCGCTTCACGCGCCCGGCCCTGTCCGTGCGCACCGAGGAGCGGCGCGGCACGCAGTGGACCTTCGAGGGGTACGACGTCGAGGACGCCGAGCTGCGGCTGCGCTTCGCTGACGACGGGCTCGCGATCACGCTGCACTACCGGATGCGCCACGACGTCGTCGAGCGCTGGGTGACCCTGCGCAACGAGGGGCCCGCGGCCGAGCTGCTGCGGGCCGACTCCGCCACCTGGACGCTGCCGGACCGCGACGAGTGGCGACTGTCGCAGCTGCACGGCCGCTGGGCGTCGGAGTCCCGCCTCGTCCGTTCCCCCCTCACCTACGGCGAGAAGGTCATCGGCAGCCGGCGCGGCCACACCGGGCACCAGCACCTGCCCTGGGTGGCGCTGGACACCGACGCGACCGAGGAGCGCGGCGAGGTGTACGGCTGCGCCCTCGGCTGGTCGGGCTCGTGGCGGATCGCCGTGGCCCAGCTGCCGGACGCGCGGGTGCAGATCACCGGCGGCGCCGGACACGACGACTCGGGCCTGCTGCGGCTGGCGACGGGGGAGACCTTCACCACACCGGTCTTCGCCGGCCTGTGGACCGACGCCGGCTTCGGCGGTGCCAGCCGTGCCTGGCACGCGTACCAGCGGGCGTACGTCGTCCCGGACGCGGAGCGGGACCGGCCGGTGCTGTTCAACTCCTGGGAGGCCACGGAGTTCGACATCTCCGAGGACCAGCAGCGGGAGCTGGCCCGGCGGGCCGCGGAGGTCGGCGTGGAGCTGTTCGTCGTCGACGACGGCTGGTTCGGGACCCGCACCAGCGACCGCGCGGGGCTCGGCGACTGGACGCCCAACCCCGACCGCTTCCCGGCCGGACTCAAGCCGCTCGCCGACGACGTGCACGCGCTCGGGATGCAGTTCGGGATCTGGGTCGAGCCCGAGATGGTCAACCCGGACAGCGAGCTGTACCGCGCCCATCCGGACTGGGTCCAGCACCAAGTGGGGCGAACCAGGACAGAACTCCGCAATCAGCTGGTGCTGAACCTGGCGCGGGAGGACGTGCGGGAGCATCTCTTCGAGCAGCTCGACGAACTGCTCTCCAGCGCCCCCGTCGACTACGTGAAGTGGGACTTCAACCGCTGCTTCACCGACGCCGGCTGGCCCGGAGAGGCGTACCCGCAGCGGCTGTGGGTCGACCACGTGCGCGCTCTGTACGACCTGCTGGACCGGTTGCGGGCCGCGCACCCCGGGGTCGCCTTCGAGTCCTGCTCGGGCGGCGGCGGCCGGATCGACCTCGGGATCATGAGCCGCACCGACCAGGTGTGGACCTCGGACAACACCGACCCGCTCGACCGTCTCGCCATCCAGGACGGCTTCAGCCAGGTCCACCCCGCGCGCGTCATGGCCGCGTGGGTCACCGACAGTCCCAACACCCAGCTGAACGGCCGCGCCAGTTCGCTGCGCTTCCGCTTCGTCAGCGCCATGGCCGGCGTGCTCGGCGTGGGCGGCGATCTCACCCGCTGGACCGACGCGGAGCTGGCCGAAGCCCGTGACTGGGTGGCCCTGTACAAGGAGATCCGGCCGCTGGTGCAGCGCGGGGAGCTCCACCGGCTGCGCCCGCCGCGGGGCGGGCTCAGCGCCGTGCAGTACGTGCGCGGGGACGAGAGCGTCGTCCTCGCCTGGCTCCAGGCGCAGTCCTACGGGGAGCCAGTTCCGGCGCTGCGGCTGCGGGGGCTCGATCCCGCGGCCTCCTATGAATGCCGCGAAACGGGCGAAACGTACAGAGGTGCCGTGCTGCTGCACCACGGATTGCGCACAGGGCTGCGTGGCGACCTGGATGCGACGGTTCTTCGTCTGCGTCGCATCTGACTGTTCTGTCCGAATTGACGCTTTCATTCCAACTCGCTCCGGAGTAAAGGAACCTGGAGCGATGTCACGTGAGGAGCGTCATATTCGTGACCGTGAGTCGCCCGTCATGTTCACGTAATTCATACGCCTATCAAGGGCATTTGCCGGTGCGGAAAGATCCGGAATTCACGGAGGGTGACCGTTGATTCGGTGAACCGATCAAGAAGATGAGGTTCGCGCGGAACCTCTTGCTTGTCCCATTGCGTCTCGGTCGCTTACGTTCCAGACCGATCCGGGCGGACGCCGAATCCTGCCGCCGCCCGGTGCCCGCGCACACCCACCCGTTACGGCAGGAGCGGGGGACCCACAGGTACAACTGCCTGTTCCGGTCTCTGGAACGGCTTGGGGTACAGCCGCGCCACGGCGCGGCCGGGCATCTCCAGCCCGCACCCGACAGCTCACCTCGCAGGCGACGGAGAGGAATTCGCCATGCCCGCGAAGGGTAAACACCGCCGTCCCAAGGTTCAGCGTTTCACCCGTTCCATCGCCGTCGCCGGCACCGGTGGCGCCGCGCTCGCTCTCCCGTTCATGGGGGTCTCCGGCGCCCACGCCGCCACCCCGGAATCCGCTCCGGGAAAGGCGCTCCAGTCCGCCGCGACGCAAAAGAGCGCCCCTCAGCAGAAATCCGCCGAGAAAAAGTCCGCCGCGAAGAGAGCGGCCGTGCAGACCTATTCGGTGAAGGTCGGCGACTGTCTTTCGAAGATCGCCGAGGAGCAGAATGTCAGTGGTGGCTGGCAGGAGCTGTACGCGGACAACCGTGAGGCCGTCGGCGGGAATCCCTCGCTGATCCACCCCGGTCTGAAGCTCGTGATAGGCGGCAAGGCCGCTGCCGACACGGAGCGGCCTTCGACCACTTCGTCCGGTTCGTCCGAAGCATCGGGTTCGTCCGCTCCGGCTGAGTCCGCTCCGGCCTCGGAGTCCTCGGGCCGGTCCGACGCTGCCGGGTACGCGGCGGAATCGTCCGGGGAGTCGTCGTCCGACGTCTCCGCGGCCGACCGGACCGCCGGCACCGCCACCCCCTCCAGCGGTTACGTCGCACCCGTGGACGGCGGCGTCGGCACCGCGTACAAGGTCGCGGGCAGCATGTGGTCCAGCGGCTACCACACCGGCGTCGACTTCGTCACCCCGACCGGCACCCCGCTCAAGGCCGTCGGTGCGGGCACGGTCGTCTCGGCCGGCTGGGCCGGCGCGTACGGCAACCAGGTCGTCATCCGGCTCGCCGACGGCTACTACGCCCAGTACGCTCACCTGTCCTCGCTGTCCGTCTCCAGCGGCCAGACGGTGACCGCGGGCCAGCAGGTCGGATACTCCGGTGCGACCGGTAACGTGACCGGCCCTCACCTGCACTTCGAGATCCGCACCACGCCCGACTACGGCTCGGACGTGGACCCCGTCGCCTACCTCGGCTCGCACGGCGTCTCCGTCGGCTGACGCCCGCCCCGGCACGCCGCCGAAGGCCGGACCCCGATCCCGGGGCCCGGCCTTCGGCGTACCCGTCCGGCCGTCACGCCGTCCGGCCGTCACGCCGTCCGACCTCACGCCGCCCCGTCGTCGCGCCGTCCGTCGTCCGCTGCCGCCGTCCCTGGGCCCGTGCCCGCCGACACCCGCGCCGTATTCCGCAGTTGACCAATCCTTTGGCAGTGGCTTATCTCACCGCCCGTCAACCCCTTCCTACGTTCGCGTAGGTCATATTCAAAGGTGAATCATGGACCGATGTGGCAGACGATTCGAAGAATGACAGCAGATCAGTGATCGGGTCGTACGTGGCGGTGGGGGACAGCTTCACCGAGGGCGTCGGCGATCCGGGCCCCGACGGAGCGTTCGTCGGCTGGGCCGACCGGTTCGCCGTACTCCTCGCGGACCGCCGAGCCGAGGACGACTTCGAGTACACGAACCTCGCGGTGCGCGGAAAGCTGCTCGACCAGATCATGGCGGACCAGCTTCCGCGCGCGGTCGAACTGGCGCCGGACCTGGTCTCCTTCTGCGCCGGCGGCAACGACATCCTGCGGCCCGGCACCGACCCGGACGACGTCGCCGAGCGCTTCGAGCGGGCGGTCGCGGCGCTCACCGCCGCCGCGGGCACCGTGCTGGTGACCACCGGCTTCGACACGCGGGGCGTGCCCCTGCTGAAACACCTGCGCGGCAAGATCGCCACGTACAACGGGCATGTGCGCGCCATCGCCGACCGGTACGGCTGTCCGGTGCTCGACCTGTGGTCCCTCAAGTCCGTCCAGGACCGCAGGGCCTGGGACAGCGACCGGCTGCACCTCTCGCCCGAGGGGCACACGCGTGTGGCGCTGCGCGCCGGACAGGCCCTCGGTGTCGCCGTCCCGGCCGATCCGGAACAGCCCTGGCCGCAGCTTCCGCCGCGCGGCACGCTGGAGATCCGCCGGGACGACGTCCAGTGGGCGCGCGAGTACCTGGTGCCGTGGATCGGCCGCCGGCTGCGCGGTGAGTCCTCCGGCGACCACGTGACCGCGAAGGGCACGCTGTCGCCCGGCGACATCAAGGAACGGATCGCCTCGGTGGCCTGAACCGCGGCCGGCCGGGGGCGCCGGCCGATCCGGCGGCCGATGCCGGGTCGGCCGCGCGGCCGGTGCGTCAGGCGCGTCGGTCCGCCGACACCGCGTCCAGTCCGAGCTCGCGGGCGAGTGCGCCGTCCACCCACTCCTGGGCGCGGGCCCGGGACACGGTGCCGCCGTACGACGTCTGCTGGACGGCGATGCCGTCGAGCAGCGCCGTCAGCCGCAGCGCGGTCTCCATCGGGTCGGGGCACTCGAACTCGCCCGCTGCCACGCCCTCGGCGATGACTTCGGCGATCGCCGCCTTCCAGCGCCGGTCGAGGTCCCGGGTGACCTCCCGCAGGGCCGGATCGCGCAGCGCCGCCGCCCAGCCCTCGATCCACAGCCGCCAGCCCTTGGCCTGGCCCGTGGGCGCGTACCAGCGCACGGCGGAACGCAGCCGCCGCAGCGCGGTCGTGCGCCGTCCGAGCAGCTGCCCCAGATGGGTCAGATCGCCCTCGGCCGCGTACGTGAAGGCGGCGGCGACGAGCTTCTCCTTCGTCGAGAAGTGATAGAGCACCAGGGCGTTGCTCACTCCGAGGGAGGAGGCCACGTCGGAGATCCGGACCGCCGCGACCCCCCGGGCCTCGATCTGCTCCACCGCGGCGCGCAGCAACTCCTCGCGCCTCTCCGCCACTGTCAACCGCACTCTCGCCACGCGGTCACCCTAACGGCCCAGCCCTCGATCGGCCCGCCGCTCGACGCCGCGCGGGTGAGGGGCCTCACCGGTGGCAGTCGAACCGCTCGGCGAGCCGCGCGATCCGGTCCGCGCCGACGGCGTGCGCGGCGGCCCGCGGAGTCGTGCCGTCGGCCTCGGCGCGGGCCAGTACGTGCTCGACCAGCGCCCGCATCGAGCGGCGTGTGTGCGCGAACGCCTCGTCGGCGTCCGCGCCGATGTCGCCGAACAGCGTCCACCACCACCAGGCGTTCGTCCCGGAGTTGACCACCACGTCGGGCAGCACCGTGATGCCGCGCGCCCGAAGCAGTTCCTCCGCCTTCGGCAGCACCGGCATGTTGGCCGCCTCGACGATCCAGCGGGCGGTGATGCGGTCCTGGTTCGCCGTGTCGATCGCGTAGGAGACCGCGGCGGGAACCAGCACGTCCACGTCCGCGGACAGCCACTCGTCGCCGCCCAGTTCACGGACGCCGGGCCGCAGCGTCGCGCGGTCCACCGTGCCGTACGCGTCCCGCGCGGCGAGCAGCGCCTCGACGTCGAGGCCCGCCGGGTCGGCGATGGTGCCCTTGACGTCGGCGACCGCCACGACGGTCAGACCGGCGCGGGCGAGGAAGCGCGCCGTGGCTCCGCCCATGGTGCCCAGCCCCTGCACCGCCACCCGGGTCCCCGCGTACGGCACTCCGGCGCGGTCCAGCGCCGTGAGCAGCGACTCGGCGACCCCGCAGCCGCCCACCAGTTCGTCCAGTCCGATGCCGTCCACCTCCACGGCGAACGCGTCGGCGAGCCGGCGGCGGGCCGCGGCCTCGTCGTCGAGCAGCGGGTACACGGCCTGGATCGACGACACGAGCCCCGCCTCCGCCGCCGCCCGGTCCACCAGGTCCTGGCTGAGCCCCAGGTCCTCGCCGGTGGTCCAGAAACTCTCGATGTACGGCCGCATGGCCCGCAGGTACCGCACCAGGAGGTCGTACGCCCCCGGGTCGCGCGGGTCGCAGTCGATGCCGCCCTTGGCGCCGCCGAGCGGGACGTAGCGGCTGCGGGGGTCGAAGTGCAGCGCCTCCTTCATGGTCATGCCGCGCGCGAGCCCGGTGACCTCGTCCAGGGTGCAGCCCTCGCGCATGCGCAGACCACCGCTCGCCACCCCGCGCACGAGCCGGTCGACGACCAGGAAGCCCCGGCGGCCGGTGACGTGGTCGGTCCAGGTGAGCGACAGGAGGGGGGCGGTCATGCGGGGCTCCTCAAAACCGGCCGGTCGTGGCGGCGGGGCACCGGGCGGCCGGATCGATGTTACTGAACAGTGAGTCAGTATCGGGACGGATGTCGTGCGCTGTCAACGAGATGCGCGGTCCGGCGGCCGCCGGACCGGCGCGACGCGGGTGCCGCGTGTGACACGGTCGACCCGGCGTTGTCGCGGGGGCGGACCATAATGGAGCCTTCACCGACTCCACCTGGAGGTACCGTGTCCGGTTCCCGTTCCTTGAGCTCCGGGCTCCGCGCGCTGCAGCCCGAGGCCTTCGGCGCGGACCCGAGCGGTGAGCGTATGGCGCGCATCCGCAGATCCCCCTATTTCAAGGACGGGGTCTTCCAGAACCCCGGGGGCCCCTCCCGGACCAGGCCGTCGGGATCGCCGCTGGACTTCGCCAAGAAGTACTTCGACAAGGACTCCCGCAGCCGCCGCGCCCCCAAGGGCACGATCCCGGTGCACCCCACCACGCTCGCGGACCTCGCCGAGCCGCCCGCCACGGGCCTGCGGCTGACCTGGACGGGGCACTCCAGCGTCCTCGCGGAGATCGACGGGCAGCGCGTGCTCTTCGACCCGGTCTGGGGTGAGCGCTGCTCGCCGTTCGCCTTCGCCGGCCCGAAGCGCCTGCACCCGGTGCCGCTGCCGGTGGCGGCGCTCGGCCCGGTCGACGTCGTCGTCATCTCCCACGACCACTACGACCACCTGGACCTCCCCACGATCAAGGCGCTGGCCGGCACGGACACACTGTTCGCCGTCCCGCTAGGCGTCGGCGCCCACCTCGAGCACTGGGGCGTGCCGGCCGAGCGGGTGCGCGAGCTGGACTGGCACGAGGCGACGCAGGTCGGCGGTCTCACTCTGACCGCCACCCCGGCCCGCCACTTCTGCGGCCGGGGACTGCGCAACACGCAGCACACGCTCTGGGCGTCATGGGTCGTCGCGGGGGAGCGGCACCGGATATTCCACAGCGGCGACACGGGGTACTTCGAGGGCTTCCGGGACATCGGCGCCGACTACGGCCCGTTCGACGCGACGATGATCCAGATCGGCGCGTACAGCGACTTCTGGCCCGACATCCACATGACTCCGGACGAGGGCATGCGCGCCCACCTCGACCTCCAGGGCGGGGAACCGGGCGGCGTGATGATCCCCATCCACTGGGGCACCTTCAACCTCGCCCCGCACGCCTGGGCCGAGCCCGGCGCCTGGACGATGGACGCGGCCGAGAAGGCCGGACAGGCGGCGGCGTTCCCTCGGCCGGGCGAACCGTTCGAGCCGGCCGGGAAGCTGCCGGTGGAGCCGTGGTGGGAGGCCGTGTCGGCGCCGCTCGACCGGCCGTGGCGCGACGCCGGGAGCACGGCCCGGACCGGTACCGCCGCCCAGGACGACCTCGACCGCGCGGGCGGTCGCTGACGGCGCACCGAGGCATCCGCCGGTCACCGCGAGGGGGCCGGCGGATGCCCCGCGGCGGTACCGGCGCCGCCCCGGGGAGCGCCGCGTCGGCGACTCGTGAACTCGCCGGTGGGCGTGGGGCGGTGACGTCCGGGTCCGGACCGGGCGACGGCCACCCTCGTCCCGTCGCCCGTTCCGTCCCTCATCCCGTCCTTCATTGCGCCCCGCATCCCGTTCCGCATTCCGTTTTTCACCACGACTTCCGCCGCGTGTGAGCCCGTTCCACCGGGCGGACCGGGGCGGCTCCGCCGATTCGGCGCGTACCGACGGCTGTTCCGGCGTGCCTTGAGCCGCTCGGTGCGCCTTCCTCCTTCCGGCGTACGTCAGCCTTCCGTCCGCGTACGTCCGCCTTCCGCTCGGCGCGTGTACCTCCCACCCGGCGCGAGGGAGGGCGGCCGCCGGTCGGCCGCACCGTGCCCCACCGAGGCGCCGGACGGCGCGACCGCTTCCGACCGAGTCCGGTGGACTCCGATCGTTCCGATGTCATCAGTGGTCAGGCGTTCGGCGGGCTTATCGGTCTGTCGTACGAGACCTCATACCAGAGCGGGACGCTTGCCGTAGGACTTTGTCAACTGCCCACCGCACATGATGTGTCGGCAACTACGGTGAGTGTCCGTCGGGCAACGCAGGGCCGAGATCCGTACGGCTCCGCCGACCCGCACCGCGATGCCGTATGCCCGAGTCGCGCAGACCGGGCCCCAGGCCACGACCGACGGACCAGTACGAGGACACCGATGTCACACCTCCGCGCACCGGCCGCACGCGCAGACCGCCGCGAGGGCGGACGTCACGGACGGCCGGTCGCCCGTACCGTCCCCTCGCTGCCCGAGGCGCACATACGGCCTCAGCTCCTGCGCCTGGCCGTGCTGCCACCCGTAGCCGTCGCGCTCAGCGCCTGCGCGGCCGTCCTGTTCACCGTCCGCTCCACCGGGGCCCGCACCGGCCTCCCCCTGTGGGGCGTCCTCGCCGGAGCCACCGGCGTGACGTTCGCGGGCATCGGGATCGCCGCCTTCGCCGCCGCCCGTACCGCCCGGTCCGTCCACGAGCGCATCGGAGCGCTGCGCCGCAGCAGCGCGCGCCGCGAGGCCGATCTGCGCACCCTCGTCGAGGCGTTGCGGCGCGGCGAGATCCCGCCCCAGCGCAAGTCGCGCGGCACACCCCCCGAGGACGCCGACGACTTCGAACTGCTCGCCGCCGACCTGGCCCGCGCGCACGACGGCGCCGTCACCGCCGTCGTGCAGGCCGCCCAGCTCTCCAGCCAGGCCGGCAGCGAGCAGAAGCTCGAAGTCTTCGTCAACCTCGCCCGGCGGCTCCAGTCGCTGGTGCACCGGGAGATCGCGATCCTCGACGAGCTGGAGAACGAGATCGAGGACCCCGACCTGCTCAAGGGCCTCTTCCACGTCGACCATCTCGCCACCCGCATCCGCCGGCACGCCGAGAACCTCGCCGTGCTCGGCGGCGCGGTCTCCCGCCGGCAGTGGAGCAATCCGGTCACCATGACCGAGGTGCTGCGGTCGGCGATCGCCGAGGTCGAGCAGTACTCGCGGGTCAAACTGGTGCCGCCGACCGACGGCACCCTGCGCGGCCACGCCGTCGCCGACGTCATCCACCTGCTGGCCGAACTCGTGGAGAACGCCACCGTGTTCTCCGCCCCGCACACCCAAGTGCTGTTGCGCGCCAACCTCGTCACCTCGGGGCTCGCCATCGAGGTCGAGGACCGCGGTCTCGGCATGCCGGTCGCCGAGCAGAGCAGGATGAACGCCCTGCTCACCGACCCCGACCAGGTCAACGTGGGCCGGCTGCTGGCGGACGGGCGCATCGGGCTGTTCGTCGTCTCGCAGCTCGCCCGGCGGCACGGCATCACCGTCCGGCTCCAGACCAACATCTACGGCGGGGTCCAGGCCGTCCTCGTGGTGCCGCAGGCCCTGCTGGGCACCCCGCCGGGCGCCACCGGCGGCGTACCCCCGGTGGCGCAGGACCCGACCGGTGGCGTACGAGGACACCGCGACACCACGGGCGCGGTACCGGCCGCCCCGGTTCCGACCCGCGTGCCGCCGCCCGCGCACCCGGGGCAACCGCCCGTCGCGGCGGCCCCGGCGGCTCCGCCCGCCCTCGTCCCGCAACCCGTCGCGCGACCCGTCACGGCGGCTCCGCCGGTGCCCCCGGCTCCCCTCGCGCACCCCGTCACGGTGCACACCCGGCCGCCGGACATGTCCCCGGCCGGCGACAGCCCCCCGGCGCCACTGCCGGTGCGCGGTGCCGAGGAACGCGCCAACCCCGCGGCGGCGGTGCCCGGCATCCGGCCCGACGAACGCGCCCACCTCGGCGAGCACGACTCGGCACCGCCGGTGCCGAGGGGCGGTGCGGTACGCGGCACCATGGGCAAGCCCCAACTGCCCCGGCGCCGAGCCCAGGAACACATCGCGCCCCAACTGCGCGGCGGCCCGGCCCCACGCCAGGACACCGAGCACGTGGTGGGGCACGATCCCGGCCTGATGGCGGCCTTCCAGCGCGGTGTCGGCCTCGCCGAGGCCCAGCAGAACGCCGAGCCGGTGACCCGGGGGGCCTCCCACGAGGAGTCCCGGCACAACCCGCCCGCACCCCGGCGCCCCGCCGAGGCGCCCGTCCTGCCCGCACCCCTCTCCACGGACGCCCACCCGAGGGACGTACACCCCAAGGACGTACGGCACTCGGACTCGGCGCACGTGGACCTGTCCCCGCACGGGACGGCGGCCCACACCACCGAGCAGCGGCCCGCGCACTCCCCGGACCACGGTGTCACCGCGACCCGAACCGATCACCACGCCCGGCACGACGGGAGCACACCGGCCGGATGACCACCGCAGCCGCCGCCCCCGTCGCCACCCCCACCGCAACCACCCCCGGCGCGACCCCGAGCGCGCTCGCAGACCTTCGTATCCCAAGGAGTCGATCCACCATGGCGACCGATGCCCCCACCGGCCATGTATCCGATCTCGACTGGCTGATGAGCGGACTCGTGCAGCGGGTGCCGCACACCACCAGCGCGGTGCTCCTGTCCTGCGACGGACTCGTGAAGTCGGTGCACGGCCTCGACGCCGACAGCGCCGACCACATGGCCGCCCTGGCCTCCGGCCTGTACTCCCTCGGCCGCAGCGCCGGAGTCCGCTTCGGTGACGGCGGCGACGTACGGCAGGTCGTCGTCGAACTCGACTCCACCCTGCTGTTCGTCACCACGGCCGGCTCCGGTACCTGTCTCGCCGTGCTCGCCGGCCGCGAGGCCGACGCGGCCGTCCTCGGCTACGAGATGGCCATGCTGGTCAAGAGTGTCCGCCCCTACCTGATGACCGCGCCCCGACAGCACGCCGTCGAACCCACGGCGATGAGGCCTTGAGCGTGGCGACGGCCGGCGACGGGCCCTGGCTCGACGACGCGGCCGGACGGCTGGTGCGCCCTTTCACGGTCAGCAACGGCCGTACCCGTCCCACCGTCGCGCTCGACCTGATCTCCCAGGTGAGGTCCACCGGAGCCACCCCGTTCGGCTACCTCGGCCCCGAGCACGCACAGGCCCTCGATCTGTGCCGCGCCCCCGTCTCGGTCGCCGAGGTCGCCGCCCAGCTCAGACTCCCGGCGGTGGTCACCAAGGTGCTGCTGTCGGATCTCGTCGACTGCGGGGCGCTCACCACCAAACCCCCCGAGTTCCACCACAACCCCACGGACCGGGCCCTTCTGGAGGCAGTGCTCGATGGACTACGACGACAGCTCTGACTACGACTACGACGACGGTGCCGATCCCTTCCCCACCGCGCTGAAGATCCTGGTGGCGGGCGGCTTCGGGGTCGGCAAGACGACCTTCGTCGGAGCCGTAAGCGAGATCGCCCCGCTCAGCACGGAGGAGTTGCTCACCACGGTCAGCGCCGGGACCGACAACCTCGACGGCATCGAGAACAAGGTCGAGACGACCGTCGCGATGGACTTCGGCCGCATCACCCTGGACCCGCAGCATGTGCTGTACCTGTTCGGCACGCCCGGACAGGAGCGGTTCTGGTTCATGTGGGACGAACTGTGCGAGGGAGCGCTCGGCGCGGTGATCCTGGCCGACACCAGGCGCCTGGAGGAGTGCTTCGCCGCGGTCGACTTCTTCGAGGAACGCGGCCTCGGCTTCATCGTCGCCGTCAACGAGTTCGACGGCGCCCACCGCTACGACCCCGAGGAGGTGCGTGCCGCCATCGACCTCGACCCCGCGATCCCCGTCGTGCGCTGCGACGCCCGGATCTCCGCCTCCGGCGTCCAGACCCTGCTCACCCTGGTACGCCACCTCATCGCCCACGCACCCGTCACCCCCGCGCCGAGCCACGGCGCCCACATGTGACCACCGCCCCCAGCACCGGAGCCGCACATGACATACGCCCACAGCGACGGAACCCGGCCATGAGCTACGACCCGCCGCGCCCGGCCGGTCGTCTGCTGCTCACCCCCGACGACAAGGAAGCACCCGCCCGCACCCGGCGACTGCGGCGGCTCGGCCTCGGGCTGCGCCCCGAGCCCGCCCTCGACGCCCTGGCGGGCCATCTGGCGTCCAGCACCGGATCGCCGTACGCGATGGTCAACTTCCCCGACGAGAGCGGGCAGTTCTTCGCCGGACTGCACGCCCCCGCCGTCGGACTCGTCGTGAAAGAGGACGGGACCCGGCCGGAGGTCGGCCGCTCCATGCCCCGCGACCACGGCTACTGCCCCCATGTGGTGGTCCGGCGCAAGGCCCTCGCACTGGAGGACGTGCGCGACTATCCGCGGTTCGCGGGCAATCCCGTCGTCGACGAGTACGGAATCCACTCCTACCTCGGCGCGCCGCTCATCGACACCACGGGCATGGTGCTCGGCACCGTGTGCGTCGCCGATGTCGCACCGCGGCCCTGGGGACGCACCGGTCTGGAGACCATCAAGGCGACCGCTGCCGAACTCGTCGTCCGGCTCGAACGGAGCGAGGACGACGGACTCCCGCTGTGAGCCGCCCGGGGAGCGGCCGGCCGAGGGCGTGAAGGAAAGCTGCGGCGGCGCTTAAGAAATCCTCGATGGACCGACGCCCCGCGATACGGCAGATTGCTGTGCGATTCCACCCCCCTCCCCGTCCGCGGGCCGCTTCGGCGTGCCCTGGACGGGACCTCACGCACAGGAGCCGTAGCGTTGAAGGCGCTGGTCAAGGAGAAGGCGGAGCCCGGGCTTCGACTCGTGGAGGTCCCCGAGCCCACCATCGGGCCCGGCGACGTACTCATCAAGGTGCTGCGCACCGGTATCTGCGGCACCGACCTGCACATCCACGCCTGGGACGGCTGGGCGCAGCAGGCGATCCGCACGCCCCTCGTGCTCGGGCACGAGTTCGTCGGCGAGGTCGTCGAGACCGGCCGGGACGTCACCGACATCAAGTCGGGCGACCGGGTCAGCGGCGAGGGCCACCTGGTGTGCGGCAAGTGCCGCAACTGCCTGGCCGGCCGGCGCCATCTGTGCCGCGCCACCGTGGGTCTCGGTGTCGGACGTGACGGCGCCTTCGCCGAGTACGTCGCGCTGCCCGCCACCAATGTGTGGGTGCATCGCGTGCCGGTCGACCTCGACGTGGCGGCGATCTTCGACCCGTTCGGCAACGCCGTGCACACCGCGCTGTCGTTCCCGCTGGTCGGCGAGGACGTGCTGATCACCGGTGCCGGGCCGATCGGTCTGATGGCCGCGGCCGTGGCCCGGCACGCCGGCGCGCGCAACGTCGTCATCACCGACGTCAGCGAGGAACGGCTGGAGCTGGCCCGCAAGATCGGTGTCAGCCTGGCGCTCGACGTCACGAACGCCACGGTCGCGGACGGACAGCGCATCCTCGGGCTGCGCGAGGGCTTCGACGTCGGCCTGGAGATGTCCGGCCACGGCGACGCACTGCGCGACATGATCGCCAACATGACGCACGGCGGACGGATCGCCATGCTCGGCCTGCCCGCGCAGGAGTTCCCCGTCGACTGGGCCCGGATCGTCACCTCGATGATCACCATCAAGGGCATCTACGGCCGGGAGATGTTCGAGACCTGGTACGCGATGTCGGTACTCCTGGAGGGCGGCCTCGACCTCGCCCCCGTGATCACCGGACGCTACGGCCACCGCGACTTCGAGGCGGCGTTCGCCGACGCGGCGAGCGGCCGCGGCGGCAAGGTGATCCTCGACTGGACCTCCTGACCCGCCCCGGTCCGCCTCCGCTCACCGCACTCTTTGGAGCCCCCTCATGTTCGACTCTGTCCGCGACGACCTGCGCGCCACCCTCGACGAGATCCGCGCGGCCGGACTGCACAAGCCCGAGCGGGTCATCGACACCCCGCAGTCGGCGACCGTGAACGTCTCCGCCGGCGGCCGCCCCGGCGAGGTCCTCAACTTCTGCGCCAACAACTACCTCGGACTCGCCGACCACCCCGAGGTGATCGCGGCGGCCCACGCGGCGCTGGACCGCTGGGGCTACGGGATGGCGTCGGTGCGCTTCATCTGCGGCACGCAGGAGGTGCACAAGGAACTGGAGGCCCGGCTGTCCGCCTTCCTCGGCCAGGAGGACACGATCCTCTACTCCTCCTGCTTCGACGCCAACGGCGGTGTGTTCGAGACGCTGCTCGGCCCGGAGGACGCGGTGATCTCCGACGCCCTGAACCACGCGTCGATCATCGACGGCATCCGGCTGTCCAAGGCCCGCCGCTTCCGCTACGCGAACCGCGACATGGCCGACCTGGAACAGCAGCTGAAGGAGGCGCAGTCGGCCCGGCGCCGGCTGATCGTCACGGACGGCGTCTTCTCGATGGACGGCTACGTCGCCCCCCTGCGGGAGATCTGCGACCTCGCCGACCGCTACGACGCCATGGTCATGGTCGACGACTCGCACGCCGTCGGCTTCGTCGGCCCCGGCGGACGCGGCACCCCCGAGCTGCACGGCGTGATGGACCGCGTGGACATCATCACCGGCACCCTCGGCAAGGCGCTGGGCGGAGCCTCCGGCGGTTATGTCGCCGCCCGCGCCGAGATCGTCGCCCTGCTGCGCCAGCGCTCCCGCCCGTACCTGTTCTCGAACACCCTCGCGCCGGTGATCGCCGCGGCCTCGCTCAAGGTGCTCGACCTGCTGGAGTCGGCGGGCGACCTGCGCGAGCGGCTCGCCGAGAACACCGCCCTGTTCCGCCGCCGTATGACGGAGGAAGGGTTCGACGTCCTCCCCGGCGACCACGCCATCGCGCCCGTGATGATCGGCGACGCCGCCCGGGCGAGCCGGATGGCGGAGCTGCTGCTGGAGCGCGGCGTGTACGTGATCGGGTTCTCCTACCCGGTGGTCCCGCAGGGCCAGGCCCGTATCCGCGTCCAGCTGTCGGCCGCGCACTCCACCGCCGACGTCGACCGCGCGGTGGACGCGTTCATCGCCGCGCGGGCCGAGCTGGACGCCTGACCGGGGCGAAGGGCGCGTCCGCCGGCTGGGGGCGTCTGAGAGAATCGGTCGCATGATCGAAGCGCGGCGGCTGCACATCCTCCGTGCGGTGGCCGACCACCGCACGGTGACGGCGGCTGCCGCCGCGCTGTACCTCACGCCCTCCGCCGTCTCCCAGCAGTTGACGGCGCTGGAGCAGGAGACCGGACACCGGCTCGTCGAACGGAGCGCGAAGGGCGTACGCCTGACTCCGGCCGGCGAGATCCTGCTCAGCCACACCAACGCCGTGCTCGCCCAACTGGAGCGCGCCGAGGCGGAGCTGGCCGCCTACGGTTCCGGGGAGGCCGGCACGGTCACCGTCGCCTCCTTCGCGACCGGCATCGCGCTGGTCGTCGCGCCCGCCGTGGCCCGCCTCGCGCGCAGCGCGCCCGGCATCAGCATCCGGGTCAGGGACGCCGAGGGCGACGCGAGTCTGCCGATGGTGCTGGACCGGCAGGTGGACGTCGCGGTGGCCGTGGAGTACCGCGGGGCCCCGCCCGCCGACGACCCGCGG
Organism: Streptomyces cadmiisoli; assembly: GCF_003261055.1. Lineage (NCBI taxonomy): Bacteria > Bacillati > Actinomycetota > Actinomycetes > Kitasatosporales > Streptomycetaceae > Streptomyces > Streptomyces cadmiisoli. The sequence goes on along the minus strand of NZ_CP030073.1, from coordinate 2,022,712 downwards.
CTCGCCCACGTCCCGCTGTACGCGGAGCCCTTCGACGCGGTGGTGCCGGTCAGCCACCGTCTGGCCGACCTCGGCGAGGTGCCGCTGGCGGAGCTGGCCAAGGACCCGTGGATCGGCCCGTACCCCGGCAACCCCTGTCACGACGTGGTGGTGCTGGCGTGCGAGAGCGCCGGGTTCCAGCCGCGCCTGGAGCACTCCTCGGACGACTTCCGGGCGGTCGTGGCGCTCGCCTCCGCCGACGCGGGGGTCGCCCTGGTGCCGCGCTCGGCGTTGCGCGGCATGGATCTCACCGGAGTCGTCGTCCGCCCCGTGGACGGTGACGCGCCGACCCGCCGGGTCTTCGCGGCGGTACGGCGCGGGGCCGAGGGACATCCGCTGATCCGCCCGGTGCTGGAGGCACTGGAAGCCGCAGGCGCGGAGTAGCGCCCGAGCCGCGGCCCTCAGCGGTGCCGTACTTCCCCCTCCGGTCCACCTCGGCGGCGTACGTCGGCCGACGGAATCCCATATTCGGGATAGGATCCCGAATGTGAAACATGAAGCGGTCGACGGCGGCGACGCGGCCGTGGCCGGGGCCGGTTCCGGGCCCGACGACATGGACGTCCGGCTGGGCGCGCGACTGGCCGGGCTGCGGGCCGAACGCGGCTGGTCCCTGGGGGAGCTGGCGGAGCGCAGCGGTGTCAGCCGCTCGACCCTGTCCCGCGCCGAGCGGGCCGAGATCAGCCCCACGGCGTCCGTACTGAACCGGCTGTGCGCCGTGTACGGGCGGACCATGTCCCAACTGCTCAGCGAAGTGGAGGCGGAGCCCGCGGCGCTGTTGCGCGCGGCCGACCAGCCGGTGTGGGAGGACCGGGCCTCGGGATTCGTACGGCGCTCCGTGTCGCCGCCCCACGACGGACTGCGCGGCGAACTCGTCGAGGCACGCCTCGCCGCGGGCGCCGACATCGCCTACGACCGGCCGCCCGTGCCCGGCCTGGAACAGCACGTCTGGGTGCTGGACGGAGCCCTCGCCGTCACCGTGGGGGACATCGAGCACCACGTGGACACGGGCGACTGCCTGCGGCTGCGCGTGTGGGGGCCGACGCGGTTCCGGTGCGTCGGCCGGCACGACGTGCGGTACGTGCTGGCGGTGGTGCGGCCGTGACGGTGAACGGTGGTGCGGCCGTGACGGTGACCCGGCTGGACGACGCCGAGGTCCTCGCCCGCGCGGGCGACCTGGCGCACCTGCTGACCGACGCCGTGCGCGGCGGCGCCTCGGTCGGCTTCCTGGCCCCGCTGGACGACGCCGCTGCCGCCGCCTGGTGGACGGAGCGCGCCGCGGCCGTCGCCGCGGGCCGGCTCGCCGTGTGGGTGGCGCACGACGGACGGCGCGTGGTCGGCACGGTCGGGCTGTCCTTTCCCGACAAACCCAACAGCCGCCACCGCGCCGAGCTCGTCAAGCTCATGGTCCACCGGGGCGCCCGCGGGCGAGGCCTGGGCCGTGCCCTGCTGGCCGCCGCCGAAGCGGCCGCCGCGGCCGACGGCGTCGCCCTGCTGCACCTGGACACCGAGACCGGCAGCCCGGCCGAGCGCCTGTACCGATCGGCCGGCTGGACCCGGGCCGGAGTGATCCCCGACTACGCGGCGAGCCCCGACGGCACACCGCGTCCGACCAGCCTCTACTACAAGCACCTGGGTGCGGCGCCTCCGGCCGCCTGACTGTCGGTGGCAGCCGCTACGGTGCCTCTCATGCCGGATGCCGAAGACGTACGCCGAATCGCCCTGTCCCTGCCGGACACCACGGAGAAGATCGCCTGGAGCATGCCCACGTTCCGGGTCGCGGGCAAGATGTTCGCCACGCTGCCGGAGGACGAGACGTCCATCGCCGTGCGCTGTCCGAAGGAGGAGCGGGACGAACTGGTCCTGGCCGAGCCGGACAAGTTCTGGATCGCCGACCACGAGGCGCAGTTCGCCTGGGTGCGGGCACGGCTGGCCGCGCTGGAGGACGAGGGCGAGCTGCGGGACATCCTCGCCGACTCCTGGCGCCAGGCCGCCCCCACCGGGCTGCTCGACGCCCACCCCGCCCTGGGGCTGCCCGGGGAGTGAAAACCCTCCGGCACCGTCGGCGGGACATGGCATGATCCGACCGGCGCGGCAGCCGGGCCGGTGAGGGGGCTTCGGCAGGCGCGGCACGGGCGGGGTCCGGGCCGGGGTGGGCCGGGGAGGGGAGCACAAGGGGATGAGCGGGGCTTCGGCACAGCCGCCGCAGTCGTCGCGGCCGCCGCACGAGGGGGCCGGGGCGGACACGGAGCGCGACGCGGACATCGGCGGCGGGCCGGGCGACGGGGCGCGTGACAACGTTGCCGGGACGGGTGGGCCCGGCGGCGGGCCCGACCGGCCGCTCCGGTCGCGGGACTTCACGCTGTTCTTCGTCGCCCGCGCCTTTGCCCGGCTCGGCGACACCATGCTCCCCGTCGCGCTCGCGGCGGGACTCCTCCTGCACGGATACGGCGTGGGCGCGGTCGGCCTCGCCATGGCGGCCACGGCCGCGGCCTTCGCCGGCCTCGTCGTCCCCGGCGGGGTCCTCGCCGACCGGTTCAGCACCCGCAAGCTGATGATCGGCGCCGACCTGGTGCGGCTCGGCACCCAGTCCCTGGCCGCCGTGCTCTTCCTCGCGGATCACGTGGTCCTCTGGGAGATCTGCGCCATCGGCGTCGTGAACGGTGTCGCGGGCGCCGTGTTCCAGCCCGGGGTGGCCGGCATGATCCCCCGGCTGGCCTCCGACATCCAGGCCGCCAACGGCGCCATACGCATCGCCGAGTCCTCGGCCCAGCTCGCCGGCCCCGCCGTCGCGGGCGTCCTGGTCGGCTTCGCGTCCCCGGGCGGTGTGTTCGCGGCGCACGCCGCCACCTACGCGATCAGCGCGCTCTGCCTCCTGCTGCTCCGGCTTCCGCCGCTCGCGCCGGGCAGCCGCCTCCCGGGGCGCGGTACGAGCGCCTTCAAGGCCGACCTCGTCGAGGGCTGGCACGAGTTCCGGGCGCGCCCCTGGCTCTGGGGCGTGATCGTCGTCTGGTGCGTCCACATGATCGCCGTCTACGGCCCGACCGTCCCGCTGGTGGCCACGGAAGTGGTCCGGGAACACGGCCCGCGCGCCTACGGTCTGGTCAACTCCGCGCTGGGCGCCGGCACCGTGGTGGGCGGCCTCCTCGCCCTGCGGCTGCGCCCGCGCCGGATGCTGCGCGCCGGGTCGGTCGCCCTGATCGGCTTCGCGGCGTTCCCCACGACCGTGGGTCTCGGACTCGATCTGCCGGCCATGGCGGCCGGCGCGGCCGTCGCCGGGGCCGGGATCTCGTTCTGGGGCGTCATGTGGGCCACCAGCGTCCAGACGCAGGTGCCCCCCGACGTCCTCAACCGCATCCACGCCTACGACGTGGCCGGCTCCCTGGCGATGCTGCCGGTCGGCCAGGCCCTCGCGGGTCCGGCCGCCGCCGCACTGGGCGCCGACCGGGTGCTCCAGGTCTCCGGCGCGATGAGCCTGGTCGTGGTGATCGCCCTGCTGTCGGTCCCGGCGATACGCGGTCTGGTGCGTGCCGACGCGCCCAAGGCCCGCTCGAGGAGGAAGGAGCCGGCGCGCGAGGTGTGCGCGGAGCAGGGGTGACGCGGGCGCGCACGGCGCCGCCGGTGGTCGGCGGCCCGGATCCCGGCGATGTGCCCCGTCGGCCGACCTCGACCGTACTCCAGGTCGTGGGCCGCCGTCCCGGTGTCCGCGGGGTGTCCGCGGCCGGCGTCCGCAGCGCGATAACGGGTGCGCGACCACCGACCCGAGTGCGGTATTGTTTCCCTGCACGTTCGGCCCGGGGAAAGCCCAGGTCAGACGGCACCGGGACGTGGCGCAGCTTGGTAGCGCACTTGACTGGGGGTCAAGGGGTCGCAGGTTCAAATCCTGTCGTCCCGACGGTGCGAAGGGTCTTCGCAGGCGAGAGCCTGCGAGGGCCCTTTTTTCATGCCGCCGCCCGGTGGCGCGCGCATGCACGCAGCGGGGGCGGGCACCGTCGGTGCCCGCCCCCGCGGAGGTCGCCCGGCCGTCACGGCCGGCTACCGGGAAACGGTCAGACGAGGTCGAACCGGTCGAGGTCCATGACCTTGGCCCACGCCGCGACGAAGTCCGTCACGAACTTCTCCTTCGCGTCGTCGCTCGCGTAGACCTCGGCGAGCGCACGCAGCTCGGAGTTGGAGCCGAAGACCAGGTCGGCACGGGTGCCGGTCCACTTCTGCGCGCCGGTGGCGGCGTCGCGGCCCTCGAAGGTGTGCTGGTCCTCGGAGGTCGCCTTCCAGGTCGTCCCCATGTCGAGCAGGTTGACGAAGAAGTCGTTGGTCAGCGTGCCCGGCTTCTCGGTGAGGACACCGTGGGCGGACTGACCGGCGTTGGCGCCCAGGACGCGCAGACCGCCGACGAGCACGGTCATCTCGGGGGCGCTCAGGGTGAGCAGGTTCGCCTTGTCCAGCAGCAGGTACTCGGCCGGGAGGCGGGTGCCCTTGCCGACGTGGTTGCGGAAGCCGTCCCAGGCCGGCTCCAGCGCGGCGAACGACTCGGCGTCCGTGTGCTCCTCGGTGGCGTCGACACGGCCCGGCGCGAACGGGACCTCCACGTCGAAGCCGCCGTCCGCCGCCGCCTGCTCGATCGCGGCGGCGCCGCCGAGGACGATCAGGTCGGCCAGGGAGATCTTCTTCGCGCCGGTGTTGAACTCCTGCTGGATGCCTTCCAGGACGCGCAGGACCTGGGCGAGCTGCTCCGGGTCGTTGACCTCCCAGCCGCGCTGCGGCTCGAGGCGGATACGGGCGCCGTTGGCACCGCCGCGCTTGTCGCTGCCGCGGAACGTGGACGCCGAGGCCCAGGCGGTGGAGACCAGCTGGGAGACGGTCAGCCCCGAGGCGAGCAGCTTGGTCTTGAGCGCCGCGACGTCGGCGGCGTCGACGGGCTCGCCCTGCGCCTCCGGCAGCGGGTCCTGCCAGATCAGGGTCTCCTGCGGCACCTCCGGGCCGAGGTACAGCGACTTCGGGCCCATGTCACGGTGCGTCAGCTTGTACCAGGCGCGGGCGAACGCGTCCGCGAACTCCTCCGGGTTCTCGTAGAACCGGCGGGAGATCGGCCCGTAGATCGGGTCGAGGCGCAGCGACAGGTCGGTGGTGAGCATCGTCGGGAGGTGCTTCTTCGACGCGTCGTGCGCGTCGGGGATGACGGCCTCGGCGTCCTTGGCCACCCACTGCTTGGCGCCGGCCGGGGACTCGCTCAGCTCCCACTCGTGGCCGAAGAGGTTCTCGAAGAAGTTGTTGCTCCACCGGGTCGGCGTGGTGGTCCAGGTGACCTCCAGGCCGGACGTGATGGCGTCGCCGCCCTTGCCGGTGCCGTGGGTGCTGCGCCAGCCGAGGCCCTGCTCCTCCATGGTGGCGGCCTCGGGGTCGGCGCCGACCCGGTCGGCCGGGCCCGCGCCGTGGGTCTTGCCGAAGGTGTGGCCACCGGCGATCAGGGCGACGGTCTCCTCGTCGTTCATCGCCATGCGGCGGAACGTCTCACGGATGTCGCGGGCGGCGGCGATCGGGTCCGGGTTGCCGTTCGGGCCCTCGGGGTTGACGTAGATCAGGCCCATCTGGACGGCGCCGAGCGGGTTCTCCAGCTCGCGGTCGCCGCTGTAGCGCCGGTCGTCCAGCCAGGTGGTCTCGGGACCCCAGTACACGTCCTCCTCGGCCTCCCAGACGTCCGCACGGCCGCCGGCGAAGCCGAAGGTCTCGAAGCCCATCTGCTCCAGGGCGACGTTGCCGGTGAGGATCATGAGGTCGGCCCAGGAGATGCTCTGGCCGTACTTCTTCTTGACCGGCCACAGCAGACGGCGGGCCTTGTCCAGGTTGCCGTTGTCCGGCCAGCTGTTCAGCGGGGCGAAGCGCTGCTGACCGGCGCCGGCGCCGCCGCGGCCGTCGCTGATGCGGTAGGTGCCGGCGCTGTGCCAGGCCATACGGATCATCAGCGGGCCGTAGTTGCCGAAGTCCGCCGGCCACCAGTCCTGGGAGGTGGTCAGTACCTCGGCGATGTCCGCCTTGACGGCCGCGAGGTCGAGGTTCTTGAACGCCTCGGCGTAGTCGAAGCCCTCGTCGAGCGGGTTCGCCACGGCGGGGTTCTTGGCCAGGATCTTCAGGTTGAGCCGCTCCGGCCACCACTGGCGGTTGCCGCCGCCCTGCGTCGGGTGCGCGGCCCGCCCGTGCGCGACCGGGCAGCCTCCGGCCCCCTCCGTCTTGGGGTCGGTGACGATTGCGTCGGGGTTCTCAGCCATGGGAATCCTTCCGGACTTGGTGGATCTCGGTGCTCAGGAACTGCGGCGGGTGGAACAGTCGGGGCACAGGCCCCAGTAGATGACCTCGGCCTCGTCGATCGAGAAGCCGCGGTCGTCGGAAGCCGACAGACAGGGGGCATCGCCGCGCGCGCAGTCGACATCGGCGACGACACCGCACGTACGGCAGATGAGGTGGTGGTGGTTGTCCCCGACGCGTCCCTCGAACCGGGCCGGGCTGCCGGCCGGTTCGATACGGCGGACGAGTCCCGCCGCGGTGAGCGCGTGGAGGGCCTCGTAGACGGCCTGGAGGGAGACGTGGCCGACGCGATCGCGCACCCCGGAGGCGATGGCCTCGGCGTCGAGGTGGTCACCGGCCCGGACGGTCTCCAGCAGGGCCACACGGGCGGCCGTCACCCGCAGGCCCGCACCGCGCAGCTCCTCGGCGGCGGTGCTCGGAGGCCGGGATGAGGTCATGGCGCCGAACCTACCCTCAAGAAGACGAACGATTCAAGAAAAGGAATGGTTCTAATCTTGTGCCGTTTCGGGTAACCGGCGGTGGCGCGCCGTGTCGCGGTGCCGCGCGTGGCGCGACCGGCCGCCGGCACCGGGCCGCCGGCCGAGGCGAAGGCGCCGAGGCGCGCGCGGGCAGGTCCGTCGCGGCGGGCGGCGGCAGCCGGGGCGCGGCACTTCTCCAACGGCGCCCGGAGCCGGGGGGTTCCGCACCGGCGTGGCGTCCGGCCCACGGTCCGCGTGCCCGGCGCGCGGCGGCCGGCGACCGACCGGTTCCGCCGGGCGCCTCGTCGCGGCGACCGGCACCGGCAGGCCCCGCTGCGTGCCCCGCGATGGCCCGGAGCGACGCGTGACGGCCCGTCATGTGCCGCGGCGGCCGGCCGGCGCCCGGTCAGCCGACCGCGAGGGCGACCTCGGTCGCCTTGATCAGCGCGGTGACGGAGGAGCCCGCCGCCAGGCCGAGGTCGTCGACGGCCTCCTTGGTGACCGCGGAGGTCAGCACGCCGCCTTCCGTCACGACCTTCACGGAGGCCATGACACCGCCCGTGGTGATCTCCCGCACGGTGCCCGGCAGCCGGTTGCGGATCGACAGGCCGTTGACGCGGCCGGTGGCCAGGGAGACCTCCGTGGACTTGACCAGGGCGCGCACCGCGGACCCCTCGGCGAGACCGAGGTCCCGCACCGCTTCCAGAGTGATCGCCGCGGTGACGTCCGGTCCACCGGCGAGCCGGACGGTGACGGTCGCCATGGCCTCGCCGGGGACGACGGCGGTGACGGTGCCGGGCAGTTGGTTGCGGATGCTCATGCTCACGACGGAACACCTCGAAAGGGATGTACTTCGCGGATCGGTGACATGCTGCGGCCCTACCGTAGCTCCGCCCGGCCCCGCCGGACGGGTAGGACGACCGCTTCGGCGCTGTTGCCGTCCGGGCGCGTTCCGGTCCGCCACCGGGGACGCCCGCGCGCTCCGCGGGCCGTCTACCCCCGCCGCGCGGCCGGGCGGCCGAACCGCACGCTCACTCCGGGCGAGTACAGCACGCTCACCGGTGCGCCGACCGGCCGGGGCAGTCCCGCCGCGGTCACCAGGTCCTCCTCGCAGGTGAGGAGTTCGGCGCGGTGCAGGGGCCAGCGCGGGTGGGTGTTCGGGACGTGCACGGGCCGGCCGAGGACACGGGTGTGCATGCCCCAGCGGGCGGTCAGGAAGTGCTCCAACTCCGTCGGCCGCGCGATGGGTTCACCGACCCGCAGGGCGATCCTGCTGCCGGCGCCCCGCTGCCCGGGCAGCCGCCGGGCACTGGAGTACGTCAGGACCGTGCCGTCGCGGCGGACGGCCATCCTGGACCAGACGTAGGGGAGCCGGAAGCCGACCCGGCCGATCGCCACCGGGATCAGCCGGGAGGCGTCCAGCGAGCGGAAGACCACGCCGCGGCGTCCGTGGCTGTCCACCGAGTAGAGCCGCACGTTGGTCTCCGGGAAGCTCCCCAGGTACGGCACACCGGGCAGCCGCAGCCAGCCGACCCGGTGCATCCGGAAGGCCACCAGACCGACGTAGGTCACACCGTCCAGGGTGTCAGGCACGCATCCGGCGGGCAGCAGCGGCGCGACGTCCGCGGGATCGGCGGCCCAGTGCAGGAACGCCAGGTCGAGCCAGGACTGCGTGAGCAGCGGGCGGTGAGTCGAGCCGGGCGGATCCGCGGTCACCGGCTCCGGCGCGGGGGCGGGCGGCGTGAGTGACACGGTACGAGCATGCCAGAAGGGCTGTTCCGGTCCCTCGGCGTGGCTGCGGGGCCGCGACCGCCCGCCGGCCGTGCCGCGCGGCACCCCTGTGCCGTACGTCCGCGCGGGTGCACCGCTCACGGCTGCCGCGCGGCGCGAGCTGCATACGTCCGGTTTCGGCCATCCTGTGAAGGTGATCGCCGCGGAGGTCACCGCGTCGGCGACCGACCGGCATCGCGCCGACGCCGTCGTCTCCAGCCCCGTCGCAGGAGTCGGGCGGAACAGGAGCCCGGTTCCGGCACATCCGTATGGCCCTTGTCACAGGGACCGGATTGAGTCGCGGGCACCGCGGATTTTCGTACCGACGGGTGACGAACGGACGCCGGATGCAAGGATGAGGCGGTCATGACTGCTGGGTGGTGTTCTCGCACGGTACGGGCCGCGGTGTTCGCGGCCGTGTGCGTGCTGCTCGCCGCCCTGGGCCACGTGCTGATGTCCGGCCGCCACGTCCCCTGGTGGGCGCTGGCCGGCGGCGCGGTCGCGACGGCCGCCGCCGGATGGTGTCTGGCGGGCCGGGAACGCGGGCTGCCGCTGATCGTGGCCGTCGTGGTCGCCGCCCAGACGGCACTGCACTCGGCGTTCTCCGTCGCGCAGTCGATGACCGGCGGACAGCACCCCGCACCTTCGGAGACGGGGGCGGCGCAGCACGACATGTCCACCCACATGTCCGGCATGCACATGGGGTCGCCGGGCGCGGGCGCGATGCCCATGCACTCGATGGACGCCGTGGACCTGGGCCACAGCGCCGGCCATGTCATGGACGGCTCGTCCTCGTCCGGGATGTTCGCCGCCCACCTGCTGGCGGCTCTGCTGGCCGGCCTGTGGCTCGCGCACGGCGAGCGGGCCGTGTTCCGCATTCTGCGCGCCGTGGCCGGATGGCTCGCGGCGCCGCTGCGGCTGCCGCTGGTGGTGCCCGCGCCACCGCACCGTCCGCGTCCTCGGCCGCGGCGACGCGGCCCGACGCGCGTTCCGCGCCTGCTCCTTCTCGTTCACGCGATCACCTCGCGGGGCCCGCCCCTGGGGACCGCTGTCGCCTGACGACAGCCGGTTTCCCGAGGCAGCCCCGATGCGCCTCGGGCCGTGGTCGTACGCCCGCGCGGGCTCGGAGACGCCCGCCGGGTCCGGTACGGCCCGTATCCCCACTCGCCGGAACCCGCGTCGCCGCGCGCTCTCGTGTGCGCCGTGCCGGGCTCCCGGAAGACCGAGAAGGACATCAGGTGATCACTCCTGCCCTGCCCGCCTCGCACGAGAAGCGACGTGAGACGTCGCGCACCGGAACCGAGGACCACGGGACCCGGACCGCCGACGAATCGATCACCGCCTGGGCGCTGGCCGCCCGGAGCGGCGACCCCGACGCCGTCGAGCACTTCGTGCGCGCCCTGCACCGCGACGTGCTGCGCTACGTCGCCCATCTGTGCGCCGACCCCCAGGCCGTGGACGACCTGGCGCAGGACACGTTCCTGCGCGCGCTCGGCAGCCTGCACCGGTTCGAGGGCCGCTCCTCCGCCCGTGCCTGGCTGCTGTCCATCGCCCGCCGCGCGGTGATCGACAGTTACCGGTACGCCTCGGCCCGCCCGCGGCTGAGCGACGTGGCGGACTGGCGGCTGGCCGTGGAACTGGCCCAGCCGCGTGACCTGCCCGGCTTCGACGACGGCATCGCCCTGCTGGACCTGTTGGCGGCGCTGCCCGAGGAGCGCCGGGAGGCGTTCGTCCTCACCCAGATGCTCGGGCTGCCGTACGCCGAGGTCGCCGAGCTGAGCGACTGCCCGGTCGGGACGGTGCGGTCCCGGGTAAACCGGGCCCGTGCCGCGCTCATCGAGCTGCTGGACGCGGCGGACGAGCCGGCCATGATGGCCGCCTGAGCGGGCCGATCGACAGGCCGGCCGGTCGAGTCGAGCTGTCGACGGATCGATTCGTCGACAGCTCGACCGCCCGGTCTGCCGAAGCCGGCCGCGGCCGACGCGGGCGGTGCAGGCGTCCGTCGTGCGAGCGTCCGCCGTGCAGGCGGCCGTGGGTGCCCCTGCGCCGGCCCCCGGGCACGACGGTGCCGGGCGGCGCAGCCGCCCGGTGCGCGCCGCGGTCCGTCAGAGCGCGAGACCCACGTGGGCGAGGGCCTGCTTCAGCAGCACGCCGTGACCGCCCGGCATCTCGCTCTGGACACCCGGCGACGCCGCCTCCTCCGGGCTGAACCACACCAGGTCGAGCGCGTCCTGCCGGGGACGGCAGTCGCCGGTCACCGGGACCACATAGGCCAGGGACACGGCGTGCTGACGCGGGTCGTGGTACGGAGTGACGCCGTGCGTCGGGAAGTACTCCGCGACCGTGAACGGCTGGAGGGAGGCCGGGACGCGGGGCAGCGCCACGGGCCCGAGGTCCTTCTCCAGATGGCGCAACAGGGCGTCACGGACGCGCTCGTGGTGCAGCACGCGGCCGGAGACCAGGGTGCGGCTGACCGTTCCGTCCGGTCCGATGCGCAGCAGCAGTCCGATGCTGGTGACTTCGCCGCTGTCGTCGACGCGCACGGGCACCGCCTCGACGTACAGGATCGGCATGCGGGCGCGTGCCATCTCGAGGTCGTCGGTCGTCAGCCAACCGGGCGTGGTCTCGGTCATGTCAGACATTGCTTGATCATACTTTCAGGTCGTGTCGGAAAACCGGTAGACCCGGCATGCGTTGTCCCGCCCGGCCCACCGCGCGATGCGCAGGGCGTCCGGCAGGCTCAGTTCGTCGGCGTCGACCCGCTCCCGCAGCAGTGCGGCCAGACCCTGCCGGAAGGCCAGCGCGCCCAGTCGGAAGAACTCGGCGACACCATAGGCGTCGGAGCTGTACAGCAGTTTGCGGAACGGGGTGATCTCCATCGCCTCGGCGAGGACCGCCCCGGCCCGGCCCGGGCCGACGTGGTGCAGGGTGAGGCCGACGTCGAGGTACACCTGCTCGAACACCGCCGCCAGATACGCGGCCTGGCGCTGGTACGGCCAGCAGTGCAGCAGCAGGACCGGGATCGTGCCCGCGGTCAGATGCAGCCAGTCGGTCAGACGGGCCGGGTCCGCGCGGTGCAGCCGGATGTCGTTGTCCCCGAACCCGGTGTGCAGTTGGAGGGGGAGCCCGAGGTCGACGGCCGTCCACAGCACATGCCGTACGAGGACGGGATCCGTCAGCCGGCCGCCCCGCGCCAGCCACCGCCGGGCCGCCGCGGCGACCTCGGCGGGCGACGGACGGGCCGGGTCCAGATCGAATCCGGTCCGGTACGCGGCCACCGACTTCACCGCCACGACGCCGGGCGCCGCCACCGCCTCCCGGGCCGCCGCGAGGAACGTCCCGGCGTACTCGTCCGGTTCGACGCCCGCCGCCGCGACCGCCTCGGCGACGCCCTCCAGCCGTACGACCTCGTGCGCGACGGCGCCGCCACCGGCGGCCCGGGCCAGTTCCGCCGGTGTGGTGAGCCGGTCGGGCGCGTACCCCGTGTCGACGCAGAACACCTCCGTGCCCGCCGCGGACAGCATGCGCCGGTTCACCTCCGCCGCGCCCAGCTCGGCCCGGCGGGCCAGGTACTCCTCGGGGGGAGCGTGCCGCGGCAGGTCCAGCAGCGGGGCGCAGTGCCGGCGGACGGCGACACCGACGGGGCTGTCGAAGGCGGAGAAGCCCGGCCACGCCTCGCCCTCGGTGAGCAGCGACTCGAACCGCCGCACCGTCGGATCCGAGGTGACCACGCCGTGGCAGTGGTGGTCCACGAGCGGCAGCGCGGCGAGCGCCTCCTCGACGGGGCCGGTGCCGCCCATGTCAGTACACCCAGCGGTACGCCGCGGCCACCTGGGCGTCGTCGAGACCGGCGACGGCCGCGCACTCCCCGCGCCGCACCGCGACCACGGCGTCGGCCAGCACCGGTCCCAGCGCCTCCCGCAGCCGTTCGTCGCCGGCGAATTCCGTGACCGCCTCGTCCAGCGACACCGGCAGTCTGCGCACGCCCCGGGCCGCGGCCTCCGCCGGGTCCAGCCGCGCCGGGTCGCCGGTGATCTCCTCGGGCAGCGGCGCCGCCGTCGCCAGGCCGTCCAGACCGGCGGCGATGACGCAGCCGAGCGCCAGGTACGGGTTCGCGGCCAGGTCGACCGGCTTGACCTCCAGGTTCGCCGCCCGATCGTGCAGGCCGGCCGTGCCGGTGACGATCCGGACCGCGGTCTCCCGGGTCTCCCGGCCCCAGGCCGCGAACACCCCCGCCCACTGCGACGGTTTGAGCCGCAGATAGCTCGCCGGGCTCGGCGCGGTCACGGCCGTCAGGCCCGGCAGATGGGCGAGGATGCCGGCCGCGAAGGACTCGGCCTCCGCAGTCATGCCGTACCGGCGCACACCCCCGGCGTGCAGGTTCACCCCGGAGCGCCAGGCGGACAGGTGGAGGTGGCCGCCGTTGCCGACGCCCTCGGCGGACACGGCCGGGGCGAAGGAGGCCCGCATTCCGTGCCGTGCGGCCACCGCGCGCACGGTCTGCCGCACCAGCACGCTGCGGTCGGCCGCCGCCACCGGATCCAGCGCGCCCACCGAGATCTCGAACTGCCCCGCCGCGTACTCGGGGTGGACCTGGTCGACCTCCACGCCCTGCGCCGCACAGGACGCCAGCAGGTCGGCCAGGCAGTCGCTCGCCTCGACCTGCCGGGTGGCGCCGTACGCGGGTCCCGTCGCCGCCGGTACGAACCCTCCGTCGGGCGCGGATCCCGTGCCCAGCGACCACTCGATCTCGACGGCGGCCCGGAAGGTGACGCCGTGCCGCCGGGCCGCCTCGGCGACGATCCGGCGCAGGAACGTACGGGAGCAGGCCGGGTGCGGCTCCCCCTCCTGGGTGACGCGGTCCACCGGGGCCCACGCCCAGCCGGGCTGCGCGGCGAGCACGGTGATCCGGTTCAGATCGGGGTAGAGGCGCAGATCGCCGTCGGGCGAGCCGAGCACATCGGTGGTGACGACGGAGTCGTCGGCCAGGAACGTGTCGAACACCGGTGACATGCCGACGCCCCAGGCCGTCGCGGTGGGCAGTCCGGCGGTGGGGACGGTCTTGACCCGGGTGACGCCCGCGGTGTCGACGTAGCTCAGGACGATCCCGTGCACGCCCCGGCCGGACAGTTCGCCGCTGAGCGCGGCGGCCCGCTCGACATCGCCGGGACGGCCGCCGGGGACGGGGTCGGCAGCGATGGTCATACGTCCTCCTGGAGCGGGCTTCGCCGGATGCGGGCCGGTGTCAGGGTTTCACGGCCACCGCGCCGAACTGCGGTACCACGACGGGAGCGTGGAGATCGGCACGCCAGGCGGAGCACGCGACGAGCCCCGGCTCGATCAGCTCCAGCCCGTCGAAGAAGGAGGCGACCTCGTCGCGGCGGCGGGCCGTGATGGGCGGAGTGGCGTTCTCGTTCCAGAACTTCATGGCCGGGATCTGCCCCTCGCCGCCCAGCTCGGCGTCGTCGGTGGGGTGCGTCAGGACCAGGAAACTGCCGGAGGGGACCGCGGCCATCACCCGGCGCGCGATGTCCCGCGCCTTGTCGGTGTCCAGTACGAAGTTCAGGATGCCGAGCATCATGACCGCGACCGGACGGGTCAGGTCCAGGGTGCCCGCGGCGCGTTCGAGGATGGTGTCGGGGTCGTGCACGTCCGCGTCGACGTAGTCGGTGACACCCTGCGCCGTGCCGGTCAGCAGCGTACGGGCGTGCATCAGCACGATGGGGTCGTTGTCGACGTAGACGATCCGCGAATCGGGCGCGATCCGCTGGGCGATCTCATGGGTGTTGTCCGCCGTGGGCAGCCCGGTGCCGATGTCCAGGAACTGCCGCACCCCGCGCTCCTCGGCCAGGAACCGCACCGCCCGGCGCAGGAACTCGCGGTCCGCGCGGGCGATGTCCCGGATCAGCGGGAACATCGAGGCGACATGGTCGCCGACCCGGTGGTCGACCTCGTAGTTGTCCTTGCCGCCGATCCAGTAGTTCCAGACCCGTGCGTTGTGCGCCACACCCGTGTTCAGCCGTGACGTTCCCTCCGCGGGGGTGGGGGCCTCGCTCACGTCTCGTCCTCTCCTCGACCGGACCGCCTTCGTCGTCGTCATTGTGCCGTGATCATGAACACGGCGTCCCGGGAATCGGAGCGGCCGACCCCGTGGAGGCTCCCGACCGCCCCGGTAGGGTGGACAGCCGTTCACGGAAACGTCACGTCGCGCCGCGACGGAACTCCCCGTCCGCCGGCCACAGGAAACAGGACATGCCCTACTCCCACTCGCCCCTGCCCACCGCGTCCGGGCCCGCGGCCACCGCCCCCGTCGACATCAGGCTCGTGGTCACGGACATGGACGGCACCCTGCTGGACGACGACAAACGGGCACCGGACGGACTGTGGGAGGTCCTGGACCGGCTGCGTGAGCGCGGGGTGCACTTCAGTCCCGCGAGCGGCCGCCAGTACGCCACGCTGGCCCGCGAGTTCGCCCCGGCGGCACAGGGGATGGCGTTCATAGCGGAGAACGGCACCTATGTCGTGCGCGACGGTGTGGAGCTGAGCTCGGACACACTGGACCGCGCCGTCGTCACCGAGATCGTCGACGAGGTGCGGCGGCTCGCGGCCGGCGGCGTGGACGTGGGGGCCGTCGTCTGCGGCAAGCGCGCCGCGTACGTGGAGCGGACCGACGAGGCCTTCCTCGCCGAAGTGCGCAGGTACTACGTCGAACACCGGACCGTCGACGACGTCACCGCCGTCGGCGACGACGTCCTGAAGGTCGCCCTCCACGACTTCGGTCCCGTCGAACGGGCCACGGCACCGGCCATGGAGCGCTTCTCCGGCACGCACCAGGTCGTCGTCTCCGGTGAGCACTGGGTCGACGTCATGAACCGCACCGCCAACAAGGGCGCGGCCGTCCGCCGCCTCCAGCGAGAGCTCGGCGTCACGCCCGCGCAGACCCTGGTCTTCGGCGACTACCTCAACGACCTGGAGATGCTCGACACCGCCGAGTGGTCCTTCGCCATGGCCAACGCCCACCCCGAGGTCGTACGCCGGGCCCGGCACCTGGCCCCGTCCAACAACGACGACGGCGTGCTGCGCACGATCACCCGTCTGCTGGGGCTGACCGCCCCCGACGCCTGATCCCGCCGGCCGTCCGGGACTCAGTCGTCGTCGTCCTCGTTGTCGTCGTCGCCGCGCGACCCCCGCTCCTTGTCGTTCCCGCGGGGATCCCGCCGGTCGCCGGGCCGCTCTTCGCCGGTGGACGGGGCCGGTGCCGAGGGCTCCGCGACGACGGCGGGCGTCCGACTCGTGTCCGCCTCGCCGGTGCCCGGCGTCGCGACGGGGCCGGAGGTGCCGGGCGGGTCGTGCTGGGACTTCTCCGTCGAGGTGTTGTCGGGTGAGAACCACGCCATGCCGATGAGCATCGCCGTCACGAACAGCACCACCCCGCCGGCCGCGGCGACCACCCGGGGCCGGTGTCCGACCAGTTCGCGGGCGCCGGGCCGGCCCCGCCGCGCGGCCGGGACGGCGCGGCGTGCGCGCCGGGACGAGGACGGCAGCACATAGGTGGTCGCCGGGCCGGTCCCGGCGTCGGTGCGCGGCGCCACCGGAGCGGGCGCGGGCGCCGGAGTCGGCGCGGCGGGGGGCAGCGGCTCGGGGCGGCCCTGCCATGCGCCGGAGGCGAACCAGTCGGCGACCCGGTCCGCGCCCGGACGGTGCTCGGGCTGCTTGGCCAGCAGGCCGAGCAGATAGCTCTCGAAGGCGGGCGGGACGTCCGCGCCGAGCTGCCGGGGCGGTACGGGGACGGCGTCCAGGTGCTGGTGCAGGATGGCGATCGCGGTGTCGGCCTGGAACGGCGGACGTCCGGTGAGCAGTTGGTAGAGCACGCAGCCCAGCGAGTAGACGTCGCTCGCCGGGCCCGCGGGCTGCCCGAGCGCGCGCTCCGGCGCGAGGTAGAGGCTGGTGCCGACGATCTGGCCGGTGGCGGTGAGCGCGGCGGCCGGATCGTCCAGGAAACGGGCGATGCCGAAGTCGCCGATCTTCAGGGTGCCGTCCGCGTCCAGGAGCAGATTGGCCGGTTTGATGTCGCGGTGGACGATGCCCTGCTGATGGGCGGCGAAGAGGCCGGCGGCGGCGTGCGCGGCGATGCGGGCCACCCGGTCGGCGGGCTGCGGCCCGGACCCGGCGAGCAGGCCGGCCAGGCTGTCGCCGTCGACCAGCTCCATCACCAGGAACAGCCGGCTCTCGTGGTCACCGAAGTCCAGGACGCCCACCACGCAAGGGTGGTGCAGCCGCCCGGCCGTCTGCGCCTCCAGACGGAACCGGGAGACGGCCGTGGGGTCGGAATCCTGGGGGAGCAGCAGCTTGACGGCGACCGGTCTGCCGAGCGTTTCGTCGTACGCCCGCCACACCTCTCCCATCGCGCCTTGCCCGATCCGATCGTGCAGCCGGTACCGGCCCGCTATGAGCACCTGTGTTACATCCTCATGCTGTGTGACGTCTCGACGCCGCCGGCCGCAACTCACCGCGAGTTCGCGGGTGATGGTGGGGGGATGCCGCAGCTGCCACAGCGTACCGGCCGTGGACCCATGGTCATGATCACCGGGTGCGCCGGGACGGCCGCCGACGGGCCGCGCGGGGCGCCGTTCGGGCCGAGGTGACGCCGTGCGAGAGGTCCCTTCGGGGACCTCGCCCGTCGTGCCGGTCATCGCACCGCGCCGGTCACCCCACCGGGTGAACCGGCGCGTGGCCTCGGGCCGGTGGCGCCCCCGCGCGGGCCGGACGGGGCGGGGGCGGGGCCGTCACCGGCAGGGCGGGGCGAGCCGGTCATGGGGCAGGACCGGGCGGGGCGGGGCCGTCGCGGGGCAGGATGGGTACCGCGAGACCCTCACGCTCCCGCACGCGGCGCCCGACCGCGAGCGTGCCGACGACGCAGGAGACGCAGCATGAGCGAGCCCGCCGCCACGGCGCGCCTGACCCGGGACATCACCGCCGGGCTGAAGGCGGACCACCTGTCGGACCTCTACCGGGACCTGCACCGCCATCCCGAGCTCGCCTTCCAGGAGCACCGCACGGCCGCCCGGCTCGCCGCACGGCTGCGCGCGGGCGGCTTCGAGGTGACCGAGGGCGTCGGCCGCACCGGTGTGGTGGGTGTGCTCGCCAACGGGGACGGGCCGGTCGTCTGGCTGCGCGGCGACATGGACGCCCTGCCCGTGCGGGAGGCCACCGGCCTCGAGTACGCCTCCGTGGTGGACGGGGTGATGCACGCCTGCGGGCACGACCTGCACGTCACCTGGCTGATCGGCGCCGCGGAGGCTCTCGCCGCCGGCCGTGGGACCTGGTCGGGCACGCTCGTGGTGGTCGGGCAGCCGGCCGAGGAGTCCGGCGGGGGAGCGGCGGCCATGGTGGCGGACGGGGCGCACGAGCGTTTCCCGCGGCCCGACGTGCTGTTCGGCCAGCACGCCGCGCCGGGTCCGGCCGGCTTCTACCCGCACACCCCCGGCCTGATGATGTCCGCCTCCGACGACATCGACGTCGTCGTGCACGGCCGCGGCGGCCATGGATCGCGCCCGGAGTCGACGGTCGACCCGGTGGTGACCGGCGCGTACATCGTGACCCGGCTCCAGTCGGTCGTCTCCCGGGAGGTCGCGGCGGCCCAGTCGGCGGTGCTGACGGTGGGGCAGTTCCACGCCGGTACGCGGCACAACGTGATCCCCGCCGAGGCGCACCTGGCGCTGAACGTGCGTACGCAGGACCCGCAGGTGCGCGAGCGCGTCCTCGCCGCCGTCCGCCGCGTGGTGACGGGAGAGTGCCGGGCCGCGGGCTGCCCGGAGCCGCCCGAGGTCACGGTGGTGTCGAGCTGTCCGAACACCGTCAACGACGCCGCGCTCGACCGGGAGGTCGCCGCAGTGCACCGCGAACTGTTCGGTACGGACACGGTGTTCGACTTCGGTCCGGCGACGGGCAGCGAGGACTTCTCCCTGCTCGCGCCGAAGGGCGTGCCGTACGACTACTGGTACGTCACCACCACGCCCCCGGGCGTCTGGGAGGCCGCGCCGGGCGACGGGCTGCTGGAACGGCTCGGCAACGTGCCGGGCAACCACAGCCCGCTGTTCGCCCCCGATCCCTCGGTGCTCGTCCCCGGTGTCCTGACCCTGGTGTCGGCCGCGCTGAGCCGGCTGGGCCGAGAACAGGGGACCCCGTAGGCGGGCGGGTGCCGGCCGGGCGCGGTGTCAGGTGCCGCGCGGGAAGTTCTCCGCGTCGAACATCCACCGCTGCTCCTCCAGCTCGGCGGTGATACCGATGAGCAGGTCCTGGGTCACGGGATCGGGCGTCCCGGTCGCCTCGACGCGTGTGCGCAGCCGCCCGACGGCCTCCTCCAGGGCCTCAGCCATCAGCTGGACGACGTCGGCGTCGCGCAGCCGGCCGCTCTTCGGTCCGGGCAGCGAGAACGCGGTACCGACGGTCTCGGGACGGCCGTCCGGCGGGACGCCCGGTGCCGCGGAGCGCTCCGCCACCGTGTCGGCGAAGCCGCGGGCGGCCGAGACCACCTCGTCGAGCTGGAGGTGGACCGAGCGGAACCGCGGACCCAGGACGTTCCGGTGCGCCTGCTTCCCGGTCAGCGACAGCCCGAGGAGGTCCACCAGGTCTCCTGGAGCGCGTCGCAGGCAACGCGGCGCGCGTCGTCGGACAGGGTGTTCCTCATCACGGTCATGGCGTGCTTCTCCTTCTCGTGTCGTACCCGGACGTCCCGGCTGCCCGGAGCAGCCCGGCGCGTTCGTGCTCGTCGGTCCCGCCCCACACACCCGACGTCTGCCCGCTGCGCAGCGCGTAGTGCAGACACTCGGTGACCACCGGGCAGCCGGCGCAGACGCGTTTGGCGGCCGCGATGTCCCGGAGCGCGGGTCCCGTCGTGCCCACGGGGAAGAACAGTTCGGGGTCCTCACCCGTGCAGGCCGCTTGCCGCAACCACTTCATGGCGGCGCGGGTGCCCGGGGCGAACCGGTGCAAACACGGTGACCGGCGCGGCGGTTGTCGACGCCGGACGTCTCGTCGGGGTGGCGGGCCGGCCCCCCTGCCGCCCCGGTGGGCGACACCCGCGCCGCATGGGTGAAGCCGCCCGGGGATCTTCCCAGGGGGCGGTGGGCAGACTATAGTCCAAAACTAGCAGCGCTAATTAACGCTGCCGCGCCGGCCGTCCCGGCGCAGCTCATCGAGCCACGCCGGTGAGTCGGTCAGTCGGTCAGGAGTCCTGTCGTGCGTCCCGTCCACTTCGCGGCCGCCCGCCGCACCCCCATCGGCAAGCTGCGCGGTGCCCTCGCCGGCGTGCGGCCCGACGACCTCGCGGCGCACGTGATCCGCCGACTGGTCGCCGACGTCCCGGCCCTCGCCCCGGACCGCATCGACGACGTCTACTGGGGCGCCGCCAACCAGGCGGGCGAGGACAACCGCAACGTGGCCCGGATGGCCGCCCTGCTCGCCGGACTCCCCGAGACCGTCCCCGGCGCCACGGTCAACCGCCTGTGCGCCTCCGGTCTGGAGGCCGTGACCACCGCCGCCCGCACCATCGCCGCCGGTGATGCCGACGTCGTGCTGGCCGGCGGTTCCGAGTCGATGAGCCGCGCACCGTTCGTGCTGCCCCGCCCCGACGAGGCCCTGCCGCACCGCATGGAGACCGTCGACACCCGGCTCGGCTGGCGGCTGGTCAACCCGGCGATGAAGGACCTGCACGGTCTGCTCTCCATGGGCGAGACCGCGGAGGAGGTCGCCGAGCGGTACGGGATCACACGCGAACGCCAGGACGAGTTCGCGCTGCGCAGCCACCGACGCGCCGCCCTGGCCCGCAAGAACGGCCACTTCGACGACGAGATCCTGCCCGTGGAGCGGCCGGACGGTGTGGTCGTCGACAGCGACGAGTGCGTCCGCGAGGACACCTCCTACGAGAAGCTCGCCCGCCTGAGGCCGGTCTTCCGAGAGGGCGGCACCGTCACCGCGGGCAACGCCTCGCCGATGAACGACGGCGCCGCCGGCCTGCTGCTGGTCGCCGAGGACGTCCTGGAGGAGCTGGGACTGGAGTCGCTGGGCCGGTACGTGGCCGGCGCCTCGGCCGGTGTCCATCCGGACGTCATGGGCATCGGGCCCGTCCCCGCCACCCGCAAGGCGCTGACGCGGGTCGGCTGGAGCGTCGACGACATCGAGGAGGCCGAGTTCAACGAGGCGTTCGCCGCGCAGGCCCTCGCCTGCGTGGACGGCCTCGGCATCGACGCGGACCTGGTCAATCCGAGCGGTGGAGCGATCGCCCTCGGCCACCCGCTGGGCTGCTCGGGCGCGCGCATCCTCACCACGCTGCTGCACCGCATGCGCCGCACGGGCGCGAGCCGAGGGCTCGCGACGATGTGCGTCGGCGTCGGGCAGGGCAGCGCCCTGCTCGTGGAACGGCCCTAAGGCCGCGGGGGGCGACGTTCGCCGACGGGCGAACGTCGCCGGTCAGGGGATCGCGTTCGCCGGGCCGTCCCCGGTCCGCCGCGGCGGGTGCCACGGCCACTCTGCGAGACGGTCCTTACGGCCACCACATGCATGCGCATAGCATCGGTGTCCGCATGGACACGATGACGTTGTGGCACATCACCGGCTGGGAGTTCGTCGCGCTCGCTTTCGCGGCGCTTCTCGTCGGCTTCTCCAAGACCGCCGTGAGCGGGGCGAACACGGTCAGTCTCGCCGTCTTCGCGGCGGTGCTGCCCGCCCGGGCCTCCACCGGCGTACTGCTGCCGATCCTCATCGCCGGGGACGTACTGGCGGTGCTCACCTATCGGCGGCACGCCCACTGGCCCACCCTGTGGCGACTGTTCCCGGCCGTCGCCGCCGGGGTGGTGGTCGGCACGCTGTTCCTGGTGTGGGCCGACGACGAGGTCGTACGGACCTCGATCGGCGCGATCCTGCTGCTGATGGCGGGCGTCACCATGTGGCGCCGGCGCTCGGCCGCGGAGCGGCGGGAACCGGAGCCGGTGACGAGTCGCGCGGGCCGGATCAAGGCCCGTTCGTACGGAGTCCTGGGCGGCTTCACCACGATGGTCGCCAACGCCGGCGGGCCGGTGATGTCGATGTACCTGCTGTCGGCGGGCTTCCGGAAGCTGGGCTTCCTGGGGACGTCGGCGTTCTTCTTCCTGATCGTCAACGTGTCCAAGGTGCCCTTCAGCGCCGGCCTCGGCCTGATCGACAGCCGCTCGCTGCTGCTCGACGCGGCGCTCGTGGTGTTCGTCGTCCCCGGCGCGCTGATCGGCAAGTGGGCCGTGAACCGGATCAACCAGAGGCTGTTCGAGCAACTGGTGATCGCGGCGACCGTGGTGGGCGGCGTCCAACTGCTGCTGCGCTGAACCCGTCGCACGAGTTGCCGCGGCCCCGGCGGCGGTCCGGGACGGCGAGGCGGGCGGGAACGGTCAGACGGGTTTCAGCCCCAGCAGCGCCGGCAGGTCCGCGAAGGAGTCGATCACGTGGTCGGGCGTGCCGCTCGCGGCCTCGTGGGTTCGCGGCAGGTACTTGCCGGTCCGGACGAGCACTCCGGTGATCCCGGTCCGCTGCGCCGCGAGGACGTCGGACTCGATGTCGTCGCCCACCATCACCGCCTCGCCCGCCTCGCCCGCCGCGGCGCCGAGGTGGCCCAGGGCCGCTTCGAAGAAGGCCGGAGACGGCTTGCCGGTGACCTCGGCCTCGGTGCCGGCCGCCGCCTCCAGCCCGGCGAGGAACGCCCCGGAGTCCAGTTGCAGCCCTCGGTCCGTGCGCCAGTACAGGTTGCGGTGCATGGCCACCAGCCGCGCCCCGCGTTGCAGATGCCCGAAGGCGGCGTTCATCGCCTCGTACCCGAACTCGGGTCCGGCGCCGCCGACCACGACGGCGTCCACGGCGGCGTCCGAGGCCGTGTCCGGGGCGGTGTCCGAGTCCGAGGCCGTGTCCGGGGCGTCGAGGCCGACGAGGGTGATGCCGTCGAGGTCCTCCGCGATGTCACCGTGGTTCAGCAGCGCGCAGCGTGCGCGGGGCAGGTGCGCCGTCAGATGCGCGGCGGTCACGGCGGGCGCGGTGAGGATGTCCTCGGCGGCCACCGGGAAGCCCGCCCCGGCGAGCGTCCGGGCGATCGAGGCGCGCGTACGGGACGTCGTGTTGGTCACCAGGGCGACGGGCAGCCCGGCGTCCCGGATCCGGCGAAGGGCCTCGACCGTGCCCGGCAGCGGCTGCCAGGAGACGGTGAGGACACCGTCGATGTCGATGAGGACGGCTCGCACTGAGTCCATGTCAGGACGATAGCCATGGATCCCGCACCCCGGGCGGATCCTCCCGCGACGGGAGCCGTGGCATGGCGCGGCCCGCCGCCTGCGGGCCGGGCGAGGCCGAGCCCGGCCGGGGCCGGCGAGGCGAGGGCCCGTCGGATCCGGCCGTCGGCGCCGGGCGCCGCGCACCGCCGGGGCCGTTGGCGCCCCGCCGTTCCGGGGTCGGAGACGCGGAGCCCTGCCGGCGCCGGGGCTGCCGAGCCAGGTCGGCGCCGCAGACGCCCGGCCCGGCCGGTCCGGCCGTACACACCCGGCACCCCCTCCCGGTTCGCCGGTCCGTACGCTCGACCGCATGGTTCCTCACGTCCTGGTGCTCGGTGGGACCGCCGAGGCTCGCGAACTGGCCGGCGAGCTGGCGGTGCGTCCGGGTCTGCGGGTCACGACGTCGCTGGCGGGCCGGGTGAGCCGGCCGGGCGCGGTGGCCGGCGAGGTACGGATCGGGGGCTTCGGCGGCGCGGAGGGCCTGGCCGAGTGGCTGCGCGCGCACCGGGTGACAGCCGTCGTCGACGCCACCCACCCCTTCGCCGAGAAGATCACGGCGAACGCGGCACGGGCCGCCGCGCTGGCCGCGGTCCCGGCCGTGGTGCTGCGTCGGCCGGGCTGGCGGCCGGTGCCCGGGGACGAATGGCACCCGGTCGCCTCATTGCGCGGGGCGGCCGAACTGCTGCCACGGCTCGGCAGCCGTGTGCTGCTCACCACGGGCCGGCTGGGGCTCGCCGCCTTCGCCCATCTGACCGGACCCCACTTCGTCGTCCGCTCGGTGGAACCGCCCGACCCGCCGATGCCGCCGGACACCGAAGTCCTGCTGGCCCGGGGCCCGTTCACCGTGGCCGGTGAGTCGGCGCTGCTGCGCGAGCACCGGATCGACGTGCTGGTCACCAAGGACAGCGGGGGAGCCGCCACCGCCGCCAAGCTCACCGCGGCCCGCGAACTCGCCCTGCCCGTCGTGATCGTCGAACGCCCCCCGCTGCCGGAGGGCGCGGTCGTCGTGCCCGACGTACCCGGCGCCCTCGCCGTACTGGGCCTCGGCTGACGACGGTTCAGAGCATGATGCCGGCCCCGGGCATGACGCCCGCTCAGGGTATGACTTCGGCTCAGGGCATGACGACGGATCAGAGCACCTTGCGGTGCACCAGGGCCGACAGCACCAGCGCCCCCGGCAGCAGCGGTATCCACACGGTGACCACGCGGTAGCCGATGATCGTGGCCGTGGCCAGTCCCACCGGGGCGCCGAACGCGGCCATCGTGAACACCATCGCCGCGTCCACCGGCCCGATCCCGCCGGGCGCGGGCACGGCCCCCACCGCGGTGCTCGCGATCAGCAGCGCGAACACCACCTGCGCCCAGGACAGCGGCAGCCCCAGCGAGAACCCCACGGTGGCGATCACGCTTCCCTGAAGCAGCGGGGTGGCGGCCGCCCCACCCCACAGGGCGAGCACCCGGCTGGGCCGGGTGTGCAGGATCCGGGCGTCGGTCAGCGCGGTGCGCAGGAAGCCGAGCGCCGGGGTGCGCACCGCACGGATCATCGCGAGCAGCGCGGCGGTCATGGCGACGGCGACCGTCGCGCCCACGGCGACCAGGAGCAGCGTGCCGTCGTCCGGGACGAGTTCACCGAGGTTCAGCATGCCGGGGAAGGCCACCAGGAACACCAGCAGCACGATGCTCTTGGCGACCGGCTTGACCAGCGAGTACAGGGCGAGCGACGTGGTGCCCCGGGCCAGGGGTATGCCCCGGCTCTGCAGGAAGCGCAGTGTCACGGCGTGCGCGCCGAGACCGGCCGGCAGCACGTGGTTGGCGGCGCCGGCGGCGAACTGCGAGGCCAGCAGCAGCCCCGGCGGGAGGCGTTCCGGCAGGGCGCCCTGCCGTACCAGCGCGGCGGCCACCCAGCCCAGGCAGGTGAAGAAGAGGGCGGCGAGCAGCCATCCCGGGTCGGCGGATCCCAGACGGGCCGCCCCGTCGCGCACGGTGCGCCAGTCCACCGCGGCCCACGCCCCGATGGCCAGCAGCGGGAGCAGGGCGAGCGCGTGCCGGGTCAGGCGGGCGGCGGAGGGTGCGCGGACGGTGGCGGGGAGCGGCCCGGGGGGAGCGGAGGCGCGAAGCAGGGACACGGCGTACGTCGTCCTTCCGCATCGCGCCCGGGAGGTGCGGGGCGGACGGATGCAAGGCGAGGCAGGTGGGGACGGCCGAAACGTGCCCGCCCGGCGTGACGCTCCGGTGTCCGGCAGCCGACGCGACGCGGGCGAGCAGCGCAAGAAAGGCGCCGCCTCATCGCCCCGGCGCCGCGCGGACCCGGCGCCGCGTCACCGCCCCGGTGCCGCGCGGACCCGGCGGCGCGCCGCCGCTACGGCCGGCGCGGATGGCGTCGCAGCAGGTACGTGTCCATGATCCAGCCCTTGCGTTCGCGCGCCTCGGCCCGCAACCGCTCGATGCGGGGCGCCGTCTCGGCGATCGGCCCGTGGGCGAGGATCTCGTCGGGGGTGCCGATGTAGGCGCCCCAGTAGATGTCGATGTCCTGGTCGGCGTACTGCCGGAAGGCCTGCCCGGCGTCCAGCATCACCACCACGTCGTCCACGCCCTCGGGAAAGCCCTCGGCGAGCCGCCGGCCGGTGGTGATCTGCACCGGACGGGCGACCCGGTTCAGTCCCGTGCGATGGCGCGCGACGAGGGCCGACACACTGCTGATGCCCGGCACCACGTCGTACTCGAAGGTCACCGTGCCCCGGTCGAGGACCTCCTCCAGGATGCCGAGCGTGCTGTCGTAGAGCGCGGGGTCCCCCCACACGAGGAACGCGCCGGTCTCGTCCTCGCCCAGGTCCTCGGCGATCAGCCGCTCGTAGATGCCGGCGCGGGCGGTGCGCCAGTCGCCGACGGCCGGTGAGTACGCCGCGCCGCCCGCGGAGCGGTCCCGCTCCGGGTCGCGCGCCTCCACCACGCGGTAGGTCCCCCGCGGCACGTGCGCCTCCAGCAGGTCCCGGCGCAGCCCCGTGAGGTCGGACTTCACCTCGCCCTTGTCGAGCAGGAAGAACACGTCCGTGCCGCGCAGCGCCCGGACCGCCTGGAGGGTCAGCTGGTCGGGGTCGCCCGCTCCGATACCGATGACATGAATCTTTCGCACGCCCCGAGTCTGCCGCACGGCACCGGCGCCGCGGTCGGCGGACCGTCGCCCGCGGTCACACTCCGCGCAGCCGGGGCGCCCGCTCCCGCGCCACCACGGTGCCGCCGCCCGCGACCACGTCGGCCAGTTCGCGCGCCCAGGCCACGAGCCCCGCCAGATCCAGCTCGTACGGCTGCCGCCGCCCGGCCCGCGCCGCCCACTCCTCGACGGCGCCCGCACCGCGCCGCAGCAGCCGCGCACCGCCGGTGGCGTTGCCCCGGGCCGCGTGGGTGAGCCCCACCGCGAGCTGGGCGAGGCCCCGCCACAGTTCGCGGTCCTGCTCGGGCCCCGACTTCCAGGCGTCCTCGAACACCTCGTGGGCGTGGAACGGCTTGCCCTCGTCCAGCAGCGCCTGCGCCTCGTCGACCGTCTCCCCCGGCGTGCGCGCGACCCCCTCGGGCTGCCGCGCCACCCCGTCCGCGCCGTACGGCAACGGCCGCCCGAGCCCGTCCCGCGGGCGGGCGTTGCGCGCCCGGCCCTCGCCGTCCCGGTCCCGTGCCCCGGCCGGCCGTCCTCGCGATGCACTGCCCATACGACGATTGTCGCGCCCCGGCCCGGCTTCGGCGCACCCGAAGGTGTGGGGTAAAGTTCTCTGCGCATGTCACGCGGTTCACCGCGAAGACACGCACCGGGACGTGGCGCAGCTTGGTAGCGCACTTGACTGGGGGTCAAGGGGTCGCAGGTTCAAATCCTGTCGTCCCGACGGTAGGGCGAGGGGTCATCTTCGATGGCCCCTCTTCCGTTGTCCGGGGACGGCCGGATGGTAGAAGCGGGGCATGACCACAGCAGGCATCGACACCCCCGACCGCCGCGGCCGCACCGGCCTGGACCGCACGGGACGGGACCTGACCGGCAACCCGCGTGTGAAGGTCCGCGACGTCCGGCTCCTGTCCAGCCACTGGTACGTCGAACGCACCACGACCTTCGACTTCCGGCACGCCGACGGCACCTGGAGCACCCAGGAGCGCGAGACGCACGACCGCGGCAACGGGGCCACCGTGCTGCTGTACGACGCGGAACGCGAAACCGTGCTGCTGACCCGCCAGTTCCGCTTCCCGGTGTACGTCAACGGCCATCCGGACGGGATGCTGGTCGAGACGCCGGGCGGGCTGCTCGACGACGATGACGAGCACCCGGAGGAGGCGGTGCGGCGCGAGGTGGTCGAGGAGACCGGCCACACCATCGGCGCCGTCGAGCACGTCTTCGACGTCTACATGAGCCCGGGGTCGGTCACCGAGCGCGTCAGCTTCCACGCCGCGGCCTACGGCCCCTCGACCCGCACCCACGAGGGCGGCGGACTGGACGAGGAGGGCGAGGACATCGAGATCCTCGAACTGCCCTTCCGCCGGGCCCTGGAGATGATCCGCACGGGCGAGATCGCGGACGCCAAGACCATCATGCTGTTGCAGTGGGCTGCCCTCGACGGGCCGTTCGCCAAGTGAACGCGGCCCCCTGACCCGAAGCGCACGGCCGGCGCCGGCCGTCGATGTCAGGGTCTGACCAGGAGCTGGAAGTCGAAGGCGTACCGGGACGCGCGGTAGATGTGCGTGCCGTACTCCACGGCCCGGCCCGTGTCGTCGTAGGCGGTGCGCCGCATCGTCAGGAGTGCGGCGCCCTCCGCCTCCTGGAGGAGGTCCCCCTCCTCGGCGGTGGCGCGGCGGGCGCCGACGGACTGGCGGGCGCTGTGCAGGGTGATGCCGGCGGAGCGCATCATCCGGTACAGGCCGGTGGATTCGAGCGCGGCCGTGTCGAGCCGGATCAGGTCGGCGGGCAGGTGGTTGACGAGGAAGGCCACCGGCACGCCGTGCGCGCACCGCAGCCGTTCCAGGACGGTGACCTCGCTGCCCTCGCCGACGCCGAGCGCGGCGGCGACGTCCGGCGGGGCCGGCACCGTCTCGCCCCGCAGCACGCGCGTGGTGGGGTGCTGGCCCGCCTCCTCCAGGTCGTCGTGGAGGCTGCTGAGTTTCAGCGGGCGCCTGACCTGGCTGTGGACCACCTGGGTGCCGACGCCCCGGCGGCGCACCAGCAGTCCCTTGTCGACCAGTGATTGGATGGCCTGCCGGACCGTGGGGCGGGACAGGCCGAGGCGCACGGACAGGTCGACCTCGTTGCCGAGGCGGTCGCCGGGGGCGAGGACGCCGCGTTCGACCGCGGCCTCCAGTTGCTGTGCGAGCTGGTGGTAGAGCGGAACGGGGCTGGTGCGATCGAGCGCGAAGTGTATGGCGGCGAGCCCGGAGGCAGTACTGGTCATGGCATCCCTCCCGCCGCTCACCGTAGCACTTTGTACTTACATTCTGACCTGATTGTGAAATGATGTCTTAACAAAGTATTGACAGTGGCGGCGCCAAAGGATTGGATCCGGTCCCAAACACAGGCTTTCCACCGGCGCACAGTGAGGTGCAGGAAAGATGGACCGCTCTCGCAGAATGATCCCCGCCCTGGCCGTGGCAGCGGCGGCTGCCCTGGTCCTCGCCGGCTGCTCCAGCAGCTCCGGCGGCAAGAAGGCCGAGGAGGGAGCGGACGGCGCCTCGGCGGGCAAGGCCGACACGCCCCGTATGACGGTCGCGCTCGTCACCCACCAGGCGCCCGGCGACACCTTCTGGGACATCGTGCGCAAGGGGGCCGAGGCCGCGGCGGCCAAGGACAACGTCGAACTCGTCTACTCCGCCGACCCCGTCGCCGGCAACCAGGCCAACCTGGTGCAGAACGCGATCGACCAGAAGGTCGACGGCATCGCGGTCACCCTCGCCAAGCCGGACGCCCTCAAGGACGTCATCGGCAAGGCGGCGCAGGCGAACATACCCGTGGTCGGCCTCAACTCCGGGGTCAGCGACTGGCGGGACCTCGGCCTGCTGGAGTTCTTCGGGCAGGACGAGACCGTGGCCGGCGAGGCGCTGGGCAAGCGGCTCAACGAGGAGGGCGCGAAGAACGCCGTCTGCGTGATCCAGGAACAGGGCAACATCGGCCTCACACAGCGCTGCGACGGAGTGAAGAAGACCTTCTCCGGCACCACGCAGATCCTCAACGTCAACGGCACCGACATGCCCTCGGTGAAGTCGACGATCACCGCCAAGCTGCGGCAGGACAGCTCCCTCGACTACGTCGTCGCGCTCGGCGCCCCGTTCGCGCTGACCGCGGTGCAGTCGGTGTCCGAGGCGGGCAGCAAGGCCAAGGTCGCCACCTTCGACCTCAACAAGGACCTGACCAGCGCCATCCAGGGCGGCGACATCCAGTTCGCCGTCGACCAGCAGCCCTACCTCCAGGGCTACCTCGCCGTCGACTCCCTGTGGCTCTACAAGAACAACGGCAACTACAGCGGCGGTGGTGAGCAGCCGGTGCTGACCGGACCGGCGTTCGTCGACAAGGCCAACGTCGAGGCGGTCGCCGGGTTCGCCGCGAAGGGCACCCGGTGATGGGTATGACCCAACAGGCTGCGCCGACGGTGTCCCCGCCGTCGGCGCCCGGCCCCCGGGCCGACGGGCGCACCCGGGAACGCCCCCTGGCGCTGCGGCTGCTCGCCCGGCCCGAGGTGGGCGTCTTCCTCGGCGCCGCGGCCGTGCTCGTCTTCTTCCTGATCGCCGCGCCCACGGTCCGCCAGGGCAACTCGATGGCCACGGTGCTCTACCAGGCGTCGACCATCGGGATCATGGCTCTGCCGGTCGCGCTGCTGATGATCGGCGGCGAGTTCGACCTGTCGGCCGGCGTCGCCGTGATCACCTCGGCGCTCACCGCGAGCATGCTCAGCTACCAGCTCACCCTGAACGTCTGGATGGGCGTGATCGTCGCGCTCGTGGTGTCGCTCGGCATCGGCGCGTTCAACGGCTGGCTGCTGGTGAGAACGGGACTGCCGAGCTTCCTGGTGACCCTGGGGACCTTCCTGATCCTCCAGGGTGTCAATCTCGCCATCACCAAGCTGGTCACCGGCAACGTCGCGACCGACGACATCAGCAACATGGACGGCTTCGAAGGGGCCAGGGCGATCTTCGCCTCGTCCTTCGACGTCGGCGGCGTCCAGGTGAAGATCACCGTGGTGTGGTGGCTGGTGTTCGCGGCGCTGGCGACCTGGGTGCTGCTGCGCACCAAGTACGGCAACTGGATCTTCGCGGTCGGCGGCAACCAGGACAGCGCCCGCGCGGTCGGCGTCCCGGTGACCTTCACCAAGATCACCCTGTTCATGCTGGTCGGCTTCGGGGCCTGGTTCGTCGGCATGCACCAGTTGTTCTCCTTCAACACCGTGCAGTCCGGCGAGGGCGTCGGCCAGGAGCTGATCTTCATCGCCGCGGCCGTGATCGGCGGCTGCCTGCTCACCGGCGGCTACGGCTCGGCCATCGGCCCGGTCTTCGGCGCCTTCATGTTCGGCATGGTGAACCAGGGCATCGTCTACGCCGGATGGAACCCCGACTGGTTCAAGGCCTTCCTCGGTGTGATGCTGCTCGGGGCCGTCCTCATCAATCTGTGGGTCAGTCGCACGGCGACCCGGAGGTGACGCAATGACAACCGCCAACGGCACCGACGAGAGCGTCCCGGCGGACGCCGCCCCCGGCCCGGACCGGCCCGTCGTCGAACTGCGCGGCGCCGGCAAGTCGTACGGCAACATCCGGGCCCTGCACGGCGTCGACCTGGCCGTCCACCCCGGCAAGGTCACCTGTGTGCTCGGCGACAACGGCGCCGGCAAGTCCACCCTGATCAAGATCGTCTCGGGGCTGCACCAGCACACCGAGGGCGAGGTCCTCGTCGACGGCGAGCCGGTGCGCTTCACCACCCCGCGCGAGGCCCTGGACCGCGGTATCGCCACCGTCTACCAGGACCTCGCCACCGTCCCCCTCATGCCGGTCTGGCGCAACTTCTTCCTCGGCTCCGAGATGACCAAGGGCCCTTGGCCCGTGCGCCGTCTCGACATCCCCCGGATGAAGCGCACCGCCGACGAGGAACTGCGCAACATGGGCATCGTCCTGGACGATCTGGAACAGCCCATCGGCACCCTCTCCGGCGGTCAGCGCCAGTGCGTGGCCATCGCCCGGGCCGTCTACTTCGGCGCCCGAGTCCTCATCCTGGACGAGCCCACCGCCGCCCTCGGCGTCAAGCAGTCCGGTGTGGTGCTGAAGTACATCGCCGCCGCCCGCGACCGCGGCCTCGGCGTCATCTTCATCACCCACAACCCGCACCACGCCTACATGGTCGGCGACCACTTCAGCGTCCTGCGCCTCGGCACCCTCGAACTGTCCGCCGAGCGCAGCGAGATCAGCCTGGAGGAACTCACCAACCACATGGCAGGCGGCGCCGAACTCGCCGCCCTCAAGCACGAACTGGCCCAGGTACGCGGCGTCGACGTGGAGGAGCTTCCCGAGGCGGACGAACTCCAGGCGCCCGTGAAGGCATCCACCGCACCTCCCGAAGGGACCCCCTGATCATGGCAACCGCCCCCCATCTCGACCGCATCCGGGTGGGCTCGGCGCCCGACTCGTGGGGCGTCTGGTTCCCCGACGACCCCCAGCAGGTGCCCTGGGAACGCTTCCTGGACGAGGTCGCCGAAGCCGGCTACCCGTGGATCGAGCTGGGCCCGTACGGATATCTGCCGACCGACCCGGCCCGGCTCACCGACGAGGTCGGCCGGCGCGGCCTGAAGGTCTCCGCGGGCACGGTCTTCACGGGACTGCACCGCGGCCCCTCCGTCTGGGACGCCACCTGGGAGCACGTCGGCCAGGTCGCCGCCCTCACCCAGGCGATGGGCGCGAAGCACCTGGTGGTGATCCCCTCCTTCTGGCGCGACGACAAGACCGCCGAGATCCTGGAGGCGCCGGAGCTCACCACCGAGCAGTGGTCCCACCTGACCAAGGGCATGGAACGCCTCGGACACGAGGTGAAGGAGACGTACGGCCTGGACATCGTGGTCCACCCGCACGCCGACACCCACATCGACACCGAGACCCATGTCGAGCGCTTCCTCGACTCCACCGACGCCGGGCTGGTCAACCTCTGCCTGGACACCGGGCACTACGCCTACTGCGGCGGCGACAGCGTCAAGCTGATCGAGACGTACGGCGAGCGCATCGGCTATCTGCACCTCAAGCAGGTCGACCCGGCGATCCTCGCCGACGTCGTCGCGAACGAGGTGCCGTTCGGGCCGGCCGTGCAGCGCGGCGTGATGTGCGAACCCCCCACCGGGGTGCCCGCGCTGGAGCCGGTGCTGGCGGCGGCCCAGGGCCTGGGCGTCGACCTGTTCGCGATCGTCGAGCAGGACATGTACCCGTGCGAGCCGGACAAGCCGCTGCCGATCGCGGTCCGCACCCGGAAGTTCCTGAGGTCCTGCGGCGCCTGACGGCCCGCACGCCGACGGTGCGGGCGGGACGAGCAGCCCGTTCGCACCGCCGCCGGCGCGTCACTCCTCCTCGGGACGCGTCCGCCCCCGCACGACCAGGACGGCGCCCACGACCGCGAGGGCGAAGCCCGCGGCCGCCGCGGTGATCGGCACCGTGGTTCCGACGGCCCGCAGCCGCGCGCTGTCCTCCTCGGCCTTGCCGACCGCGAACTTCTGGGTCGCCGCGGTGTGGCTCAGCTTCCGCACGTCGAGGAGCACCACCGCGTCCTTCTTCGCGCCCGGCGCGCGCAGCGTCTGGCGGGGGCCCAACTGGGCGTACAGCACGCGGCCGGTGGCCTGGTCGATGATCAGCTTGATGCCGTGGTTGGAGTACCACTCCTCGGCGAACACCTGCGACGCCTCCGGGCGCCCGACCAGCGCTCCCGGCACCTGCCGGACGCCGACCCTGGTCGGCGGAACGGTGCCCGTGAAGACGTACCCCTGGTAGCCGCGGACCTTCTCGGTGCCCCGGTAGCCGAGGGTGACGGTCGCGCCGAGCTGGCTGTCCCACCAGCGGTAGGAGCGCTTCTGCACGTCGAAGGGGAACTTCAGATAGGCCTCGCCCTCGTGGTACGGCTGCTCCCGGCAGCAGTGCGCCGGACGGTTGCTCCTGCGGTCGGTGACCCAGCGGGCGGTGGAGAAGTCCAGCGCGTCGTGCGGATCGGCGGCGGGCAGGGACTTCTCGGTGTCGACCGTGGTGACCACGTCCCACACCGCGTTCCCACTGCGCTCGCTGTCGCCGACGTCGCCACGCACCCGCTGCGTGACCGTGATCCGCCGGTCGCGCAGCGTCTCGGTCTCTTCGACGTCGAAATAGCTGCCCGTGCCGGTGTAGACCGCGGTCACGTCGATGTCGACCGGGTTCACCGCCGCGCGTGGTTTGACGTACCACGCGAGCATCGGCGCGAGGACGAGCAGGAAGACCCCGAGGCCCAGCAGGACCAGGGACAGGGGCGAGGAGCTACGGCGCATCCGGTACTCCAGGGCTTGGCTGCCCGGAGACCGTAGGTGCATCCCGTACGGCGCGTCTACGCATCCGCGTGACAAAACACGGCAGTTCGTCGTCCGCGGCGGCGGCTAACGGCTCGAAGCCAGCGCCGCCAGCACCGCGTGCGTCAGACGGGTGACGTAGGCGTCGTCGGTCGGGCCGCCGACCGCGAGCATCCGGAAGTACAGCGGGGCGCCGAACAGGTCCACGGCCAGGCCCATGTCGAGGTCGGCGGACAGTTCCCCGCGGTCCACCGCCTGCCGCAGCAGCTCCGCCACCGCGGCGCGCCGCGGGGCGAGGACCGCCCGGTGGAGGGCCTCGCGCAGGGAGGGGTTGCGGGCCGATTCGGCGACCAGGTCCGGAACGATCCGGCCGACCAGGGGATGGCGCAGATCGGCCATGGTGTCGCGGACGAACCGTTCGACGTCGGCGCGCAGCGAACCCGAGCCCGCGCCGGCCGGCAGATGGGCGGCGGCGGCCTCGGAGACCAGCTCCACCACCATCGCCTCCTTGGCGGGCCAGCGGCGGTAGAGCGCGGCCTTGCCGACCCGGGCCCGGCGGGTCACGGCCTCCATCGACATCCGGGCGTACCCGGTCTCGGCCAGTTCCTCGAACACCGCCCGCCGGATCGTCTCGGTCACGGACTCCCGCAACACCGCGGAGCCCGTGGGTCTACGGGGATCGAGAGCGTTTCGGCCGGTCGTGTCCACCGCCGGAGACTAACACCGGACGGAACGGTTGCGTTCCGTCCGGGGCGGGTGTACGTTCCCGGCGAACGGAACGGGCCTGTTCCGTTCCGCTGTGGCTGCGCGCCGGACACACGGCCCGGAGCCCGGTTCGGGGCGAAGGGGGCCCGGATGAAGCCCAGGCAAGTCGTCGACAGCGGCAGCCGGTACGCCGAGCGGCGGACCCGCGCATGACCGTGCAGGCCCCCACCGGGCCGCCCGCCTCCGACGGAACCGGCCCCCGGGCCCGCACCGTTCTGGTCCTGCTGGCGCTGTTCATCGTCATCAACGCCGCCGACAAGGCCGTCCTCGGGCTCACCGCCGGCCCCGTCAAGGAGGAACTGGGGCTCAGCGCGACCGAGTTCGGCACCGTCGCCGGCAGCTTCTACCTGCTGTTCAGCCTCTCCGCCGGCCTCGTCGGCCACCTGGGCGACCGCATCCGCCCCCGGCCCCTGCTCGCCGCGCTCGCCCTGGTGTGGGCGGCGGCGCAACTGCCGATCCTGCTGCCGGCCGCCGGATTCGGCGCCCTCGTCGCCACCCGCGTGGTGCTCGGGGCGGGCGAGGGGCCGGGCTATCCGCTCGCCAACCACACCGCCTTCACCTGGTACCCCGAGAAGCGGCGCGCCCTGCCCTCGGCCGTCGTCGTGGCCGGCGGCGCGGGCGGCACCGTCCTGGCCGCCCCGCTGGTGCTCCTGGTCACCGACACCCTCGGCTGGCGCGCCGCCTTCGGACTGCTCGGGGCGGCGGGAGTGCTGTGGGCCGCCGCGTGGCTGCGGCTGGGCGGCGGCGGGCCGTACACGGTGCGGCTCGGACCCGACGTGGCCGACCGGCCCCCAGCACGCGTGCGCGTACCGCTGCGACGCATCGTCACCACCGGCACCTGGCTGGGCGCCACGCTCTCCACCTTCGCCGTCCTGTGGACCCTCGCCCTCGGCTTCGCCTGGCTGCCCCTCTTCCTGGAGGAACGGGCCGGCTTCAGCGCCGCGCGGATCAGCGCGACCGTCGGCCTGCCCGCCCTCGCCATGGCCGTACTCGTCCTCACCGCGGGCGTCGTCGCGCACCGGCTGCTGCGCGCGGGGTGCACCGCCCGCGTCGCGCAGGGCCTCCTCGGTGCCCTGCTGCCGCTGCTCGCCGGGGTGTGCATGCTGCTCACCACCCGGGTCGGTCCCGTCGCGCTGCTGCCCCTGCTGGTGCTCGCGTTCTCCGCGGGCAACGGGCAGACACCGCTCACCAACGCGGCGATCGCCGACATCTGCCCGGCCGACCGGCGCGGCGCCGCCCTCGGACTGTCGTACGCCCTCGCGTCCCTGTCCAGCCTGCTCGCCCCGTACGTCACGGGGCGGATCATCGACGCCGCGCCGGACCCGGGCGTCGGCTACGGCCGGGCCTTCGACCTGGCCGCCTGCCTGCTGATCGGCGGGGCCCTGCTCGCGGCGCTGCTCGTGCGACCCGACCGGGACGCCCGCCTGCTGCTGTCCGCATCCGCGGCGGCCGACCGCGCGAACCCGGCGAACCCAGCGAAGGAGTGACCCCGATGCCCGTGGACATCGCCGTCGTCGACGGCGCACGCACACCGATCGGCCGCTGCCGAGGCGCCCTGAGCACCGCTCGCACCCACCGGCTGGGCGCCCTGGTGATCCGGGAGGCCGTCGTCCGCGCCGGGATGCAACCCGGCGCCGTGGACGAGGTGGTGCTGGGCTGCGTCGGCCAGGTCGGCCCCGAGGCGTTCAACGCCCGGCGGGCCGCGTTGAGCGCGGGCCTGCCGGTGCGGGTCACCGCCCACAACGTCAACCGGCTGTGCGGCTCCGGCCTCCAGGCGGTGTGGACGGCCGCGCAGAGCCTCGCACTCGGTGCCGCCGACGTCGTCGTGGCCGGCGGCAACGAGTCGATGACCCGTCAGCCCCTGCTCGACTACGGCGAACGCGCGCCCGGCGAAGTCCCCGGTCAGCCCTCCGTCGACGGCACGACCTCCCTGGTCACCGATCCGTTCGGGAACTACCCGATGGGCGTGACCGGCGAACTCGTCGCGCGGCGCCACGGCATCTCCCGCGAGCGGCAGGACCGTTGGGCCGCCGAGAGCCAGCGACGCGCCGCCGCGGCCGTCGCCTCCCGCCGGTTCGAGGAGCAGATCGTGCCCGTCGCCACCGCGGACGGCATGGTCGAACGCGACGAGCACCCCCGGCCCGGTACGACCGTGGAGAAACTCGCCGCCCTCCCCGCCGCCTTCGCGCCGGACGGCACGGTCACCGCCGGGAACTCCGCCGGCCTCAACGACGGCGCCGCCGCCGTCCTGCTGATGCGCACCGCCGACCTCGCCCCGGGCACCACGCCCCTGTGCCGCCTGCGCGACACGGCCGTCACCGCGCTGGAACCGGAGATCATGGGCCTCGCGCCCGCCGACGCCGTGCGCGTCCTGCTGCGCCGCAACGACCTCACCCTCGACGACATCGACGTGGTCGAGCTCAACGAGGCGTTCGCGGCCCAGGTACTGGCGGTCCTGGACACCCTCGGACTCGACCCCGAGCGGGTCAACCCCAACGGCGGCGCCATCGCCCTCGGACACCCCATCGGCGCCACCGGCACCGTGCTGCTCCTCAAGGCGGCCCACGAACTGCGCCGCACCGGCGGCCGGTACGCGGTGGTCGCCCTGTGCATCGGCGGCGGCCAGGGCATCGCCGCACTGATCGAGAACGGGGCGGCATGAACGCGTACGCGTGGCGTCCGACCGCGGAGTTCACCGAGCACGGCAACATCGCCGCCTTCTGCCGCCGGCACGGCGTCGACGGCGGTTACCGCGCGCTCCAGGCCCGGTCCGTGGCCGACCCCGAGTGGTTCTGGGAGCGGGCCGTCGAGGACATCGGCATCGTCTGGCACCTGCGCCCCGAGCGGATGTGCGACGAGTCCGGCGGCATCGCCTTCACCCGGTGGTTCCCCGGCGGGCGCACCAACCTCGTCGACTCCTGCCTGGAGCGCCACGTCCGGCAGGGCCGCGGCCGGGCGCCCGCCCTGCGCTGGGAACGGGAGGACGGCACCCGCGGGGTGCTCGCCTACGACGAGGTCACCGCGCTCAGCGCCCGGGCGGCCGGCGGACTGCGCCGCCTCGGCGTCGGCGCCGGAGACCGGGTGGCGTGCCATCTGCCGCCCGGGCCCGAGGCGTTCTTGCTGATCTTCGCCTGCGCCCGCATCGGGGCGATCCTCGTGCCGCTGTTCTCCGGCTTCGGCGCGCGGGCACTCGCCGTCCGGCTCGTCGACTCCGGCGCCCGGGTCCTGGTGACCGCCCGGACCAGCGGCCGGCACGGACGCCCGCACGACATGGCGGCGGTGGCCCGCCGCGCGGTCGCCGAGGCGCCCGACGTCCGTCAGCTGGTCGTCGTGCCCGAGCGGCCCGCCGGTCCCGGGGAGCGGGTGCCGGCGACCGGCTGGGACGAGGTGCTCGCCGCCGAGCCCGCCGCGACGGTCTCGCTCGACGCCGCAGCGCCCTTCCTCCTGCTGCACACCTCCGGCACCACCGGCCGCCCCAAGGGCGCGGTCCACACCCACGGGGGCTTCACCGCGCAGGTCGGCAGCGAGACCCGCTTCAACCTCGATCTCCGGCCCGACGACGTGGTGTTCTGGGTGACCGACCCCGGCTGGATCATGTTCCCGCTCGTCGCGGTGGGCGCCGCCCTCGCCGGGGCCTGCGTCCTGGCCTACGAGGGCGCGATCGACCATCCGGACGCCGGCCGCCTGCGGCGGCTGCTCGACGAGCACGAGGTCACCGTGTTCGGCAGTTCGCCGAGCCTGTCGCGGACGATGCTGCGCGCCGACCCGCCGCGGCCCGCCGCGCCGTCCCGGGTGCGGGTCCTCGGCTCCACCGGGGAGCCGTGGACCGCGGAGGCCTGGCACTGGTACTTCGCCGAGTTCGGCGGCGGACGCAGCCCCGTCATCAACATCTGCGGCGGTACGGAGGTCGGCGGCTCCCTGCTCGCCTCCGCGCCGACCCTGCCCCAGTCGCCCCGCGGATTCGCCGGACCGTGTCTGGGCATCGACGCCCGTGTCGAGGACGACTCCGGCACCGAGGTGCCCGAGGGCCGGATCGGGGAACTGGTCGTGCGGCGCTCCTGGCCCGGTATGACCCGGGGCCTGTGGCGGGCCCGGAAGCGGTTCGCCGACGCCTACTTCAGCCGGCGGCCCGGCCGCTGGTCGCACGGCGACCTCGTGTCCCGGGTGGGACAGGAGTGGTTCGTGCACGGGCGCCTCGACGACGTCATCAAGGTCGCCGGCAAACGCCTGGGCCCCGCGGAGGCGGAGGACGCCGCCCTCACCGACCCGGCACTCGCCGAGGCGGCCGCCGTCGGCGTCCCCGACCCCGTCAAGGGCGAGTCCCTGTGGCTGTTCGCCGTTCCCGTGCCGGGCAGGACCCTGGACACGGCGGACCTCGAACGCATCCGGCGCCGGGTCGCCGACGCGCTCGGGGCCGCGTTCCGGCCCGGCCGCGTCGTTTCCGTGCCCGGTCTGCCGAAGACCCGCAACGGCAAGGTCATGCGCCGGCTCGTGCGCGCCCTCGCCACCGGCGCGGACCCCGGCGACCTGTCCGCCCTCGTCGACCCCGCGAGCCTCGACGCGATCCGCGAGGCCGCCGACGGCCCGGCCGGCCACCGGCCGTGACCCACCACCGCGACACCCCTCCGACCCAGGGACCGCCATGCCGACGATCGACATCCTCCTGCCCGGCTTCGCCATCGACACCGACCAGGGCCATCCCGCCTTCTGCGGGGTGTTCCTGGTCCGCGGCCCGGACACCGCCGGACGGTCCCGTACCGTCCTCGTCGACGCCGCCCACGTCGGCCGCCGCCCCTTCCTGCGGGACGCGCTGGCCGCCCACGGACTGACCGCCGGCGACATCGACACCGTCGTCCTCACCCACGCGCACTGGGACCACGTCCAGAACATCGACCTCTTCCCGCACGCCACCCTCGTCGTCCACCGCGACGAGCGCCGCTACGCCCACACCCCGCACGCCGACGACTGGGCCACCCCCGGCTGGACCGGCCTGCTGCTGGAGCAGCTCCCGGTCCGCGAGGTCACCGACGGCGAGGAGATCATCCCCGGCGTCGAGGTGCTCGCCCTGCCCGGGCACTCGCCCGGCAGCATCGGCGTCGTCGTGCGCACCGATCGGGGACGCGCCACCGTCACCGGCGACGCCCTGCACTTCGCGTACGTGGCCCGGACCCGGCGCAACCCGCTCGTCTTCTGGGACGAGGACGCCGCCACCCGCAGCATCGACCGGGTGCTCGCCGTGTCCGATGTCATCTACCCCGGCCACGACCGGCCGTTCCGTATGACCGAGGCCGGCGACATCGACTACCTGGAGCGGTTCGCGCTCACCCTCACCGGACTGGGCCCCGACACCCCGGGCCTCTCGTTCGCCGACGGCACCTCACGCCCGACGTGGACCATGCCCGGCGTCCGGGAGCAGCGCGCGCTGTACGAGAAGAACGCCGCCGAGATCGACCGGCGGATCAGCCGGGTGCCGCGCGTGCTGCGCCCGGACCTGCCAGGAGCCGGGCCAGCGCGGGGATGAACCGGGCGAAGAACGGCTCCGGTGCCTCGCGCGGGAAGAAGTGCCCGCCCGGCAGGGAGGTGAGCCGGACGTCGCGCGCGTAGCGCCCCCAGTCCCGCACCGCGTCCGGGGCGACGAGCGGATCGTCGGTGCCGGCGAAGGCCTCCAGGGTGAGGGGCAGCCGGGTCCGCGCGTCGTGCGGGTCCGGCAGCCCGGCCCGGTGGTGGCTCGCGCAGATCCGCAGGTCGTCCCGGACGACGGGCAGCAGCGCCCGCAGCCAGTCGTCCCGCCCGAGGAACCGTGCGTCCAGGCCGCCGAAACCCACCAGCAGCCGGGCGAGTTCACCGTCGTCGAAGCGGTCCGGGGCCGGCAGCGCGGACGTACGGTGCGGAGCCGCGTACGCCCCGAGGAACAGCGCCTCGGGACCCCGGCCGCCGGCCCGCAGCCGGGCCGCCGCCAGCGCGCAGGCCAGCAACGCGCCCATGCTGTGCCCGTACGCCGCCCAGGGCCCCTCGTCCAGCAGGGGGCCGAGGTCCCGGTCGAGGGCCTCGACCGCCTCGCCGGCGTCCTGGAACCGGCGCTCCCGGTAGCGGCCCTCACGGCCGGGCAACTGCACCGGCAGCACGTCCACCCCGGGCGGCACGCGGGCGGGCCAGGACGAGAAGAACGAGGCCCCGCCGCCCGCGTGATGGAAGCAGAACAGCCGCAGCCGCGCATCCGCGCGAGGCGCCCGCCCGAGGCAGGACACCGGGGCACCCGCGGTCATGCGGGCGCCCCGGCCGACGCCCGGGCCGGCCGGTGGCGAGCCCGCAGCACCCGGGCCCGGGCCGCCGCCGCCCGCCGTACGCCGCCCGCCGTCCCCACCGTCCGCAGCGCCTGCGCGAGCAGCCACAGACGGGTCTCGGCCGCCCGCTCCGGGGCGCCGCCGAGCACGTCGTTCTCCACCAGCCGCAACCGCGGCACGGTCCGCCGGAGCAACTCGGCGTCGGAGTACGGCACCAGCTCGTCGCCGCGGCCGGCCGCGCAGGCCACGTGCGCGCTCAGCCGGGACAGCCGCTCCTCGTCCACGCCCCAGCCGGCCAGTTCGGCCGGCAGCCGCTCGACCGGGGTCCGCGTCACATGGGAGAGCGTCAGGCTCACCAGCCGGGGCAGCGGGGTGCCCCGGGCGATCCGCGCGAAGAAGTCGCGGACCGGGGCGCCGACGGTCGCCAGCCCCCGCACCCGGTCGTCCTCCAGGGCCTGCCGCAGGGCGAGATGGCCGCCGAAGCTGAGGCCCACGACACAGGTGCGGGTGACGTCGGCGGCCCGGCCGAGCACATCGACGAGATACATCAGCATGCGGGTGCTGTCCGTTCCGTAGGAGAGTCCGTTCTCACCGACGCCGGGCAGTTCCGTGACCACGACGGCCGCGTCCAGCCGTTCGGCACGCGCGAGCACCGGCGCCCACTGCTCCTTCGTGCCGGTGATGCCGCCGACGACCAGGATCAGCGGCAGCGGGTGCCGCCGCGACAGTCCGGCCGCCCAGCACGCGAACCCCGAGCCGTCGAAGGGCAGATCGAGCCGGGAGATGCCGGGCACCTCCTTGCGCCAGCGGTCGAACGCCGCCACGCACGCCTCCTGCGCGGCCCGCCGCGGCGGCCCGTCGACGTACGGGAAGCGGGCCAGGGCGTGGTACCGGACGGCGTCCAGGTCGCGGCCGCGGGCCTCGGCCGCCGCCGCGAGCGAGGCCCACGCGTGGACCCAGCCGCCGGGAGCGTCGTCCGCGGCGTCGTCGTGCACGGCGCGCAGCACCCGGTGCAGTACGTCCGCGGGGACGCCCAGGGCGTACGCGTGCGGCAGGGCGAACCTGCGCAGTTCGGCCACCGGGATCATCGGGCCGCTCCCTTCTCCCGCCGCCGCCCGTCCGGTGCGGGCGGGGCGTCGGCGGCCGGCGCCCGCCCGGGCGCGCGGCCGGTGACGAGCCGTGCGAGGGCGGGCGGGCAGAGGATGTCCAGCGGGGTGTCGGGAAACAGGGCGTGGATGCGCACAGGGGGCTCAGTGTCCTGGCGGGGTGTCGACGTCATCGGCCGGCCACCGCCTCGTACAACTGCCGGAAGGTCCGGGCCTGCAGCAGGTCCGCCACCGCGACCCGCCGGCCGGTCGCGGCCTCCACGACGGTCACCATGCGCAGCAGCAGCACCGAGTCCCAGTCGGGGAAGTCGGCCAGGGGCCGGTCGAGGTCGTCGGCGCCGATGTGCAGGCCGAGTTCCTCCCCCAGGAGGGTGCGGAAGTCCGTGGTGTCCGCGAGGACCGTGGTCATGACTGCTCTCCCTGTCCGTTCCGTGGTGCGTCGAAGGGTCCGAAGGCCGCGTCCAGCCGCAGATGCGCGGGCGCGGGGACGCGCGTGGCGAGGTCGTGCCGGAAATGAACTGCGTGCTTGCCGTGCTTGCCGTCCGCGGCGTCCGGGTCACGGTCGAGGACGGTGAAGCCGTGGTCGCTGTAGAAGGAGGCGAACGCGGCGTTGCGCGGCGACGGCAGGTACCGGCCCGTCACGGCGTCCGCGCCGGTGGAGCGGGCGAAGTCCAGCACCGCCGCCACACAGCCGCCCTCGATGCCACGCGAGAACACCCGGCAGCTGAGCACGAAGTTGTCGATGCGCAGCAGCCCGCCGTCGCGCCGCAGGAACAGCGCGCCGACCAGGCCGTGGTCGCCGAACCGGTCCCGGGCCCGCACCGCGATCACATGCCGGCCGGGACGCTCCAGCCAGTCCGCGACCCGCGGCACCTCGAGGCGCTCGGTGGCCAGGTGGAACTGGTTCGTGCGCAGCGTCAGCTGGGAGACCCGCGCGAGGTCCGCCTCCCCGGGCGGCCGCAGCGTCACCTCGATGCCCAGCCCTTCGAGGTACTCCTCGTAGGAGCCGACGTCCTCGCGGAACTCCTCCCGCAGGGCCTCGGTGCGATAGCGGGCCGCCCGCGCCAGATCGGCCTCGGTCAGCTCGAACAGGTCGAACCATCCGTCCGCCAGCAGCGCCGAGGGGTGCAGCGCCGGCTCGTCGTCGACCCGGACCACGGCGACCTCCGGCAGCCGCTCCGCGACGAGCCCGCACTCGAAGAGGCTGTCGTCGGCGAAGACGAATCCGTCCAGACCGAGGCCGAGCCGGTCGGCGATGTCCCGCAGATTGTCGTGCTTGGCCTTCCAGTTGGCGTTCACGCGGACGAAGGAGTCCTCCCGCAGCAGCATCGCCGGATGGCCGCGCAGCGCCTCGCGCACCAGGGCCTCGTCGTTCTTGCTGCTGACGGCGAGCAGCACACCCTGCGAGCCGAGCTGCGCGACGACGCGCTGGAACTCCTGGAAGGCCTCGCCGCGCAGTCCGGCGCCGAGCTCGACGCCGTCGGGCCCCGCCTCGCCGAGCACCCCGCCCCACAGGGTCCCGTCCAGATCCAGCACCAGGACCTTGCGTCCGCGGCCGAGACTCGCCCGTACGACATGGGCGGTCTCCCGGGCGCAGGCGGCCAGCAGGGCGTCGGACAGCCGGGCCCGGGCGTACTGCGCCGTGCGCGGCTCGCAGGCGGGCACGCCCTCGCCGACCAGCGGATCGAGATCGACGGTGACCACGCCCGGATACCGTTCCGCGAGCGCCAGCAGGCCGCAGTTGAACTCTCGCCACACCGCGCCGAGCCGGGCCCGGGAACGCAGATCGATCAGCTGGTGCGTGAACCGCCGCAGCAGCGGCACGGTGTTGAGGACGAGCAGTCCGCGCCCCGCCTCCTGATGGGCGCGCACCGCGCCGCCGAGCAGGGCGAGCCGGGCGCGCGCCGCCGACTCGACGTCCTCCACCCGCCACGGCACCGTGACGTCGTCGAAGACGGTGTGCGCGTCCAGGAGGCAGAGCGTGACCTGCGGCAGCCCTTCGGCGGGGGGCCGCATCAGATCCTGGAGGTACGCCCCGTACGGCGCGACCCTCGCCTCCAGCAGCAGCCCGTGCCGGGCCAGTTCGGCGGTGAGCGGCGCCACCACCGGTGCCACCGTGGAATGGCCGGTGACGGCGACCGCCACCACCGCGACGTCCGGTGCGTGCCGCCGCACCGTCCGCGGATCGACCCGGGACAGCAGCTGTCCGGCGGCCGGCAGATCGGCCGGCGGCATCCGGGCCAGCAGGCCGCGCACGGCCCCGTACTCGGCGGCGAGCTTCCCGGACCGGTGCAGGGTGCGCAGGGCGCGCAGCGCCCCGGGGTCGTGCCAGGTGCCGGCCGGGGCCGTCGGGCCGAGGGCTCCGCCGGTGCGGGTCATGACCGCTCCAGCGCGATGCCCGACTTGATCCACTTGCTGGACTCCACGGCGATCGCGACGGCCCGGCCGGGGCCCTGCCACTGCCGCAGCAACTCGGCGAGCTGCAGGAACGGCAGGGCGTTGCCGTTGTTGCCGACGTGGCGCACCACGTTGATCCGGCGGGCGTCCGGTGCGGGCAGGCCCACCGAGATGCGGTCGCTCATCCGGCCCGACAACTGCGGGGGCAGCAGGAAGTCCACCTCGTCCGCGCCCCAGCCGAGGTCTTCCAGGAGCTCCCAGAACATCTGCTGCGCCAGGGCGGGCACGGTCTCCTCGATCGCCTTGTAGTCCTCGTGGACGGCGATGCGGTCGCTGTGCCGGTCGCCGAGCCCGAACCAGTCCACGACCTGTCCGGGCTCGCGGCCCAGACCCACCAGCCGGTTGAACACCTGGCGGATCTCGATGCCCTGTCCGACGGCCTCGCCGCTGAGCACGGCCGCGCCGGCGCCGTCGCCGAACAGGACGTAGTTGACGAGTTCCGCCGAGGTGCGGGCGCCCGGCTCGAAGTCGGTCTCCAGATGCTTGGCGCACACGTCGCCGCCGATCACCAGCACCGTGCGGCAGCGCTCCGCCAGCAGCAGGGTCCGCGCCACGTCCATGGCCTGTACGGCGCCGGCGCAGCCGGACTGGAGCTGGTACGTGGGCACGTTGTCGATGCCGAGCCGGTCCGCCACCAGGTTCACGGTGGCCGGCATCAGCTGGTCGGGAGTGGCGGTCCCCATCACCACGCAGTCGATCTCGTACGGCTCCAGCCCGGCCTCCACCAGGGCCCGGTCGGCGGCGGTCGCCGCGAGGTCGGCCAGGGTGTGCCGCACCTGCCCGGTGGCCAGGTCGAGGGACAGATACCTGCTGGTGTTGCCGATGAACACATCGGCCCAGGACTCGTCCACCCCGACGAGCTCGGCGAGCGTCGCGTTGTCCACCGGATCCCCCGGCAGGCAGGTGCCGACCGAGGCGAGATAGGTGCTGGGGGCGGTCATGAGCGGGTTCCTTCCGGGGTCGCGGTC
Organism: Streptomyces cadmiisoli; assembly: GCF_003261055.1. Taxonomy (NCBI): domain Bacteria; kingdom Bacillati; phylum Actinomycetota; class Actinomycetes; order Kitasatosporales; family Streptomycetaceae; genus Streptomyces; species Streptomyces cadmiisoli. Next base: position 1,977,757 of record NZ_CP030073.1, on the reverse strand, counting down.
ACGGGGGCGCCGGTGTGGGGAAGGGCCCGCAGGTACCGGACGAGGTCCCCCACGGTGCGCAGACCGGCGAGCAGGTCCTCCACCGGGAGCGTGCCGAGCCGTGGCAGCGCCTGCTCGATGCGGGCCTTGAGTTCCATGACCTGGATCGAGTCGAAGCCCAGGTCCTCGTGCAGCCGGGAGCGGGCGTGCACCCGCTCGGGGGCGTGCCCGCCGACCCGGCACACCAGACGGTGCGTCAGTTCGGCCAGGGCGTCCGGCCGTTCCCCGGCCGGGGCCGGCGGGCAGGCCTGCCCGCGGTCGGCGCCGTGCCGGACCGCGGGGGCGTCCGCGCCCGGGGGGAGGCGCGGCGCGGACCGTTCCGGGGCACCGGGTGCGGCACCCGAGCACCACGACCGGAACAAGTCGTCGAAGACGTAGGGCGGCAGCCGCCGGGGCACCAGGTCCGACTCGTCGTACAGGACCTGCCACCGCGGGGTCAGCCCGGCGCACCACAGCTCGCCGAACAGCTCCTGGGCGCGGTGGCCGCGGGCGTGTTCACCGGGGTGCGCGGCGTGCAGGCCCACCGGATGCCCGGCGTCCGCCGCGAGGCGCGCGAGGAGCGGTGTGAGCACGGCGCGCGGGCCGATCTCCACGACGTGGGTGACGCCGCCGGCCAGCAGCGCTCCGGCCGCCTCCGCGAACCGGACCGGCGCGGTGATCTGCCGGGCCCAGTACTCGGCGTCCATCGTCTCGCCGTTCGCGAGTTCCCGGCCGTGGACCGTCGAGAAGACGGGCAGGACCGGCCGCCGGGCGGCCAAGGCGGCGCACTCGGCGGCGAAGCGCTCGGCCACCGGGCCCATCAGCGGGGAGTGGAAGGCGTGCGACACCGTCAGCCGCCGCACGACGGTGTTCCGGGCCCGTAACTCCGCCTCGACCTCAGCGAGTTCGTCCAGGTCCCCGGAGATCACCGTGGCCTCGGGGCCGTTGACGGCGGCCAGGCCGAGGCGCTCCCGCCCCGCCAGCAGCGCCTCGGCCCGCGCGGCGCCCAGCTCCACCGCGAGCATCCCGCCGACCCGGGGCAGCGACTCCATGAGCGCCCCGCGCCGCGCCACCAGCCGGGCCGCGTCCGCCTCGTCCAGCACTCCGGCGGCGCAGGCGGCCGCGAACTCGCCGATGCTGTGCCCGATCACGTACGACGGTCCGATCCCGGCCTCGGTGAGGGTCGCCGCGAGCGCGTACTCCACCGCGAACAGGGCGGGCTGGGCGAACCGGGCCCGTTGCGCCCGGGGATCGCCCTCGAGCACCAGATCGCGCACGGACCGTCCGGTGTGCGGGGCGAGGAGTTCGTCGACCGTGTCGAGGTGGCGTGCGTAGGCGGGGCAGGACCGGTACCAGGAGTCGGCCATCCGGGGGTGCTGGCTGCCCTGCCCGGTGAACGCGAAGGCCACCGAGGGCGCCGCCCGCCGCCCGGTGTCCGTCGGCCCGGTCTCCTCCGCCTGCTCGGCGGCCGACCGCAACCCCGCCACCAGCGCGGGCAGATCGCCGGCCGCCACCGCCGCCCGGTGCGACAGCCGGGACTTGACGCGGTTGCTGGTCCAGCACAACTGCGCCAGCTGGTGCTCGGGGCGGCGGGCCAGGGCGTCGGCCTGGGCGAGCAGATTGGCTCGCAGCCGCTCCGGCGACCGGGCCGAGACGGTGAACACCCCCGCCGCTCCGGGGCGGCCCCGGTGCACGGTCCGGGGCGCGGACGCCAGCACCGTGTGGGCGTTGCTGCCGCCCATGCCGAAGCTGCTGACCGCGGCGTGCACCGTCCCCGGCGGAAGCCTGAGCGGCGCCCTCAGGAGCGTCAGACGCCGTTCGGCCAGGTCCAGCTTCGGGTTCTCCTCGTGCGCGAACCGGCTCGGCGGCACCGTACGGTGGTGCAGCGCGAGCACCGCCTTGATCAGCCCGGCGATCCCGGCCGCGCCCTCGGCGTGCCCGAAGTTGCTCTTGACCGAGCCGAGCGCGACGCTGCCCCCGTCGCGGCCGGCGGTCAGTTCGCCCAGCGCCTGTGCCTCGATGAAGTCGCCGAGCAGGGTTCCGGTGCCGTGGGCCTCGACGAAGCGGATGTCGTCGGCGGTGACCCCGGCCCGCTCCCACACCGAGGAGATCAGCTGCTGCTGGGCCCACCGGCTGGGCGCGGTGATGCCGTTGCTGCGCCCGTCCTGGTTGGTGCCGGTCTCCTTCAGGACCGCGTAGACCGGCTGACGGTCCGCCAGGGCGTCGCCGAGCCGGCGCAGCACCAGCACGGCGACGCCCTCGGCGCGGCCGATGCCGTCGGCCAGCGCGCTGAACGGCTTGCAGCGGCCGTCGGGCGCCGACAGCCCGGCCTGGGCGTAGAAGATGTTGAGGACCGGCGTCATGATCAGGTTGGTGCCGGCCGCCAGGGCGTGGTCGCACTCGCCGGAGCGCAGCGCGTTCACCGCGAGGTGCACCGCGACCAGGGAGGACGAGCAGGCGGTGTCCACGGCCAGGCTCGGGCCTCTGAGGTCGAGGTGGTACGAGACGCGGTTCGCGCCCATGAAGTAGCCGTTGCCGGAGCCGTGGCGGGCGGTGATGCGGTCGTAGTCGGCCAGTTGCAGATGGGCCCACTCGTTGGCCATCACGCCGACGAAGACGCCCGTGTCGCTGCCCGCGAGGTCCTGCGGCGCGAGCGCGGCGTCCTCGACGGCCCGCCACGAGCTCTGGAGCAGCAGCCGCTGCTGGGGGTCCATCGCCGCGGCTTCCCGGGGAGCGATCCCGAAGAAGGCGGGGTCGAAGGCGTCCGGGTCCCGGATGAAGCCGCCGCGCCGGGTGTTGGTCCGGCCGGGCACCCGCCGCTCGGAGGTTCCGGCGGGGGAGGCGGTTCCGACGGGGGAGCCGGGGGAGGCGGTTCCGACGGGGGAGGCGGGGCCGGGGGCGTGGTAGCGGTCGGCGTCCCAGCGTTCCTCGGGCACCCGGCCGGTGCCGTCCCGGCCGTCCATGAGCAGGGACCAGTACTCCTGGGGGTCGCGGGCGCCGGGGAACCGGCAGTCGAGGCCCACGACCGCGATCGGTTCGCGTTCCGTCATGACGCGTCCCGCAGGCGGAGCAGCTCGGCGAGGTGGCCGCCGATCGCGTGGACCGTCGGGTAGTCGTACGCGACGGTGAGGGCGACCGCGAGCCGGAAGTGCTCCTCGATCTCACCGCAGATGCTGATCGCCGCGACCGAGTCGATGCCGTAGTCGGCGAGCGGGGTGTCCGGGTCGATCTCCCGCGGGGACCTGTGCAGATGGAAGGCCACGCGCTCGGTCAGCCACCCTTCGAGGTCCGGGGTCCTGCCGGGCGGCGGGTGCTGCACCTCGGCGGTAGGGGCGTCGTGCGCGATGCTCATGGTGGTGGTCTCCCTGTGGGTGTCGGGCGGGGGCTCGGGCGCGGGGCTCAGGTTCGGGGTGCTGCGGTGCCGGGCGGGGGTGCCGGTCTCGGAGTGGCACGGCGTTCGGCGAGGTTCCGGCGGCTGTCGGGTGGGTTTCGGCGGTGCCGTGCTGGGGCGTTGGGCGGCGGTTTCGGCGGCCGGGTGGCGCGGCGTCGGGCGGGGGTCTCGGACGCAGGGCGCCACGGTGTCGGGTGGGGTTTCGGCGGCGGGGTGCTGGGGCGTCGGGTGGGGGTTTCGGCGGCCGGGTGGCGCGGTGTCGGGCGGGGTCTCGGCGGTGCTGCGGTGTCGGGCGGGGGTCTCGGCGGCAGGATGCGGCGGCGTCCCGCTGGGTCTCAGCCGCGAGGTGCCACGGTGTCGCGCGCCGGCGCGGCGGCCGGGTCTGCGGCCGGGTCTGTGCCCGGCAGCAGGTCGGCCACCGGTCGCTGGAGACGCCGGTGCAGCACCGGCAGGGCGCCGTCGAGGAACAGCTGCCGCATCAGCGTGCGCTGCGTCTTGCCGCTGGTGGTCTTGCGGATCACCCCCGGACGCACCAGCACCACGCTCACCGCGGCCAGCTGGAACGTCCGGCTGAGCAGCGCCTGGACGGACGCGGCCAGGCGCGGCAGGTCGCCGTCGACGGCCCCGGCCCCGGCCCCGGCCCCGGCCCGCAGCTCCTGCACCACGACGACATGGGAGCGGTCCTCGGCCGGGTCGCTGACGGCGAACACCGCGCCGCCGCCGCGCCGGAACGCCTCCGCCGAGTCCTGCACCGCCTGCTCGATGTCCTGCGGGTAGAGGTTGCGCCCGTGCTGGATGAGCATCTCCTTGATCCGGCCGGTGACGTAGAGCTCCCCGTCGAGCAGGGCGCCCAGGTCGCCGGTGCGGAAGCAGCCGCCGCGGCCCTCGGCGGTCGTGGCCGCGAATGCCTCGGCGGTCGGGCCGGGACGGTTCCAGTAGCCGGCGGCGACCGACGGCCCGCGCAGCCAGATCTCACCGACCCGCCCGGCCGTCAGCTCCCGCAGGCTCACCGGGTCGACGATCAGCACCTCCGTGTCCGCCGGCCGGCCGCAGCTGACCAGGGTCCGGCTCGCCCGGTCGCTGCGGGCGGGACGCAGCTCGTCGCGCTCCAAGGAGTGCGCGTCCACCTGGAGTTCGAGGTGCGGCGACTCGGTGTCGCCGGAGGAGACCAGCAGGGTGTTCTCGGCCAGTCCGTAGGAGGGCAGCAGCACCTCGGGGCGCAGCCCCTGTCCGGCGAACCGCCGCACGAAGGCGCGCAGTGTCCCGGCGCGCACCGGCTCCGCCCCGTTCAGCGCGACCCGCAGGCAGGACAGGTCGAGGCCGGCCGTCTGCTCCTCGGTGACGCGCCGCACGCACAGTTCGTAGCCGAAGTCGGGGGAGGCCGTGCCCTCCACGCGGTAGTCGTGGATCATCCGCAGCCAGCGGTGCGGTTGTTTGATGAAGGAGATCGGCGACATCTGCACGCTGGTGCCGCCGACCCACAGCGGTTGCAGCGTCATGCCGATCAGCCCCATGTCGTGGTACAGCGGCAGCCAGCTGCCGGCCACCACGCCCGGCGGGGTGCGCATGGCGGCGCGGATGGCCTCCTCGTTGGCCGCGAGATTGGCGTGCGTGACCATGACGCCCTTGGGCTCGCTGGTGGAGCCCGAGCTGTACTGGAGGAAGGCCACGTCGGTGTCGCGGACGGCGGGCGGCACCCACAGGTCGGGGTCGGCGTCCGTGGCGCCCTCGGTGTCCGCGCCGGTCGCGAGGCAGACCACGTCCGGTGCCCCCGCGGCGGTCAGCCAGGCGCCGACGGCCTGCCGGTAGCCGGGGAGGGTCAGGACCGCTCCGACGTTCGCGTCGCGCAGGATGGTGCCGACCCGGGCGAGCCGCTCACCGGGTTCGTCGGGCAGCGGGGCCGGGATCGCGGTGCGCCCGGCGTAGAAGCAGCCGAGGAAGGCCGTGACGAAGTCCAGGGTCGGCGGGTGGAGCAGCAGGACCGGGCGTCCGATGTCTCCCTTCGCGGCCTGCCGGAGCCGGGTGGCCACGACGCGGGCCCGCCGGTCGAGTTCCGCGTAGCTCAGTTTCTCCGGGCGCAGGCCCGGTCCGTCCTCGTGCAGGTACACGAACGCGGCCCGATCGGGGTGCTGTTCCACCCCGGAGCGTACGGCGTCCGTCAGCGTTCGGTGCTGGGGCTGATGCGGCACGGGCTGTCCTTTCCGCGGTCCGTCGACCGGTGCCTGCCTTGCTTGCGGCACCGCGTGCCAATCCGGTGCGTCAGCCTCGGGACGCCGTGAAAAGGAGACCTAAAGCGAAAATTGGGGCGCACGTCATGGCTGCGGGGTTCCGCGGACGCGCGGCCGACGAGCCGGTACAACGGTGTGTGCGCGCGGCGACACGATCCGTGCCGGCACGCGGTGTCGCCGAACGGCCGGAGAGGGGACGGGTCTGTGGCGGGTGCGGGGCTTCCGGTCGCGGTGACGCCGCGGGGCGCCGGGTGGGCACAGGCCCGGGCCGCCGCGGCGCGGTACCGGCACGTCGTCTGCCACGGCCGGCTCGCGGACTGGGCCGCCGCGGACGGCCCGTCCCCGTGTGAACTGCTCGGCGCGGACTGGCCGCGCTACCGCTCGGCCCGCGAACCGGACGTACGGGCCCGGCTGATGGGCTCCCGGCTGCTGCTGCGCGGTGTCGTCGCGGCTGTCGCCGGCACCGAGCCGGAGCGGGTGCGGCTGGGCCGCGACGGCAACGGGCGGCCCGTCGTGCTCGCCCCGCCCGGCCTGGACGCCGGTCTCAGTCACACGGCGGGAGTCCTGGTCGCCGGGGCCGCCGCCGGCCGGCGCATCGGGGTGGACGTGGAGGCCGCGAGCCGCTGTCTGCTCGCGCCCGGCCTCGCGGGGAGGTTCTGCCATCCCCGGGAGCTGGCCGGACTGCGGCAACTCCCGCCGGGGGAACGGAACCTGGCCCTCGTGCGCCGGTGGACGCTCAAGGAGGCCTACACCAAGGCGCTCGGCGTCGGACTCGCTCACGACTTCACCCGGTTGTGCCCCCGGCCCGAACAGGACGGCGACGGCTGGACGTTGGGTTCCGGTGCGCCGGGCTGGCGGCTGCGCTGCGACGAGGTCGACGGTGGATTCCTCGTCGCTCGCGCACTGGGGCCGTGGGCTCCCGCAAGCCCCCCGTACGCCGGTCCACCGCATTCGAGTCAATGATGTTTCGATACACTATTGACTCGATTGGTCGTCAGGACTAGCGTCGAACGCACGGCAGGAGTACGGCAGTCGGCCCGTCCGCCCGCACACCGCGCACCCCACCCCGCACCACTCCTCGCCGCCCAGTTTCCCGGCCGGAGCACCCGGCGCCGCCGCGCGCCGGGCGCGGCTCGCGGCCGTTCCCACGGAGGTCCGATGCGCAAGCCGCCCCACGCCGATCCGTCCGCGACCGCCCGGGAGCGCTCTCCCCGGGGCGGCCGGCAGCGTGACCCGGCGGCCGACCGGGCGATCCTGGAGAGCACCCTGGCCCTGCTCGGCGAGGGGCGCAGCTTCGCCGACCTGTCCATGGACCTGGTCGCCCAGCGGGCCGGTGTCGCGCGGGCGACCGTCTACCGGCGCTGGCGCAACAAGGAGGAGCTGGTGCTCGCCGCGCTGGGCAGCCTGGACCTCCCGGTGCCGTCACTGGACGGACTGCCCCTGCGGGAGAAGCTGGTGACCCTCGTCGACCAGCTGCGCCACCGGGGCCAGGACACCCCGCTGCACCGGCTGATCGGCGGTCTGCTCGGGGAGGCGGTACGCCGCCCGCAGCTCGTCGAACGCTTCGAGGACACCGTCCTCGCCGCGCGGCGCGAGGCGCTGACCCGGGCGCTGCGGGACGGCGTCGACAGCGGGGAACTGCGCCCCGACCTCGACCTGGACGACGCGGTCGAGATCCTCGTCGGACCGATGGCCGCCCGGCTGATCCTGCGTCAACGCCCATTGGAATCGGCGGCGTTCGCCGAGACGATCGTCGACTTCTTCCTCAACGGAACGCGCGCCAACCGGGCCGGGCCGGGGCCCGGCCCGGCACCGCAGCACCGCCCGCCACCGTAAGGAGCCGCTGCCATGAAGTTCCTCTTCGACGACCCCGCCTTCGACTACCAGGCCCTGCGCACCGCCGGTTACGCCGACTACGGCGGCGCGCAGCTCGGCGAGGTCGTCGCGGTCGCCTCCCGCATTCCCGACGGCGACACCGAGGCGTGGCGCCGGGAGTGGTCCCGGCTCGCCGCACACGCGCACGGACTGGGGGACGCCGCCCGCCGGGAGCAACGCCCCGTCGACGCCCGGTCCGCGCTGCTGCGCGCCCACAACTACTACCGCACCGCCGAGTTCTTCCAGCGTGAGGACCAACAGGACGCCGAGGCCCTGCGGTTGATGGGGCTGTCCCGGGAGACCTTCGCCGACGCCGCCGCACTCATGGCACGGCCGCCGCGGCCCGTACGCATCCCCTACGAGGGCACCTCCCTGCCCGGCTACCTCTACCGGGTGGACGACTCCGACGAACCGCGCCCGCTCGTCGTCCACCACGGCGGTATCGACTCCACCCTGGAAGAGGGCTACTTCTTCGTCGCCGCGGCCGCCCTGGCCCGCGGCTACCACTGTCTGTGCTTCGAGGGGCCGGGCCAGGGCTCCGTCCTGCGGGAACAGGGGCTGGTCTTCCGGCCCGACTGGGAGCGGGTCGTCACCCCGGTCGTGGACCACGCCCTCTCGCTGCCCGGGATCGACGCCGGCCGGGTGGTGCTGGTCGGCACCAGCCTCGGCGGGCTGCTCGCCGTGCGGGCCGCGGCGTTCGAGCACCGGCTGGCCGGCTGCGTCGCCCATGACGCGGTCTGGCAACTGGGCGACGTCGTCGCGCTGCCGCCGTTCGTCCTCGAATGGGTCGAACAGGGCTGTGACGACTTCGCCGACCCCGTCATGTGGGGCATCGCCGCCCAGCAGACCTTCACCCGCTGGCTGCTGCGGCAGGCCCTGTGGACCTTCGGGGCGAGCACGCCCGCCCGACTGCTGCGCACGCTTCCGGCGTTCGGCCTGTCCGAGGTGATCGGCCGGGTGCGCTGCCCGGTGCTCGTCCTCGACGCCGAGGAGGACATGTTCTTCGCCGGACTGGAACACGCGAAGAAGGTGTTCACCGGCCTGAACTCGCCCAAGCAGCTCCATGTCTTCACCGCGGACGAGGGCGGCGGGGCGCACTGCCACTCGGGTGCGATGCGGGTCTTCCACGACCGTCTCTTCGCCTGGCTCGGCGAGACGCTCGGGCACGGCGGGCGGGCGGCGGCCTGAGACGGCCCGCGAACGGCCCGGCTCCGGCCGCCGGCCCGCGAACGTCCCGGTCCGCCGCGATCGGGCCGTTCCGCCCGTCCGAAAACAGCCCCCGGACGGTGGATATTCAATTGAACGGCGACTTGCCGGTCGGCGCGTACAGCCCCGGAACGGAACGAGTTTCACTCGCCTTAATGACGGTGTAACGAGGGGGGACTGGCATCCGGGAACGACCTGCCATAGGCTTCCGGAGAAACAGGATACCGTCGAGTAACTGGCGTCCCGAAACCTGGGGACGGGCGGGGGAGTCGTTTTTAGTTGAATGCGTTCCACGCATTCGGGGGGTTGCCGTGTCCCTGTCCGCTGTACAGCCCGACCAACCACTGCGCTACGAACTGCTGGGCCGCCTGCGGGTCACCCGCGGCGGCGTCCAACTGACACCCGAAGCACCCAAACTTGCCAAACTGCTCGCCCTGCTCCTGGTCAGGGTCGGTGAGGCGGTACCCGGCGAGAAACTCGTGGCGGAGCTGTGGGAGCAGGGTCCGCCACGCTGCGCCTTCGCCAGCCTGCGTGTGTACGTCTCGCAGTTGAGGAAATTCCTGAGCGGCCCGCGGGAAACATCGCCGATCGTGACGACGTCAGCCGGATACATTCTGGACCTGAGCGGCGCCATGACCGATTTCCAGGAATTCGAGGAGCTCTACGACCGGGGGCGCGACCGGTACTCCGCCGCCGATTTCCAGCACGCCTTCGAACTGCTCGGCCGGGCGCTGTCGCGGTGGCGCGGACCGGTCCTCGAAGGCATTCCGGGCTCCCTGGCCATCGCGTCGTTCACGGCCGTCCAGGAGGAGAAACGGCTCAACTGCACCGAACTCGGTGTCGATGCCGCGCTGGCACTGGGCCGGCACCACGAGGTGATCGAGGACCTCAAGGGCCTCCTCGTGCAGCACCCGCTCCGGGAGCCGTTCTACCGGCAGTTGATGGCCGCCCTGTACCGCGCGGGCCGGCAGGGCGACGCGCTCGGTGTCTACCACCACGCCCGCCGTGTGATGAGGGAGGAGCTGGGCGTCGAGCCGGGGCCGCCGCTGCGGCTCGCCCTGGAGGCGATCCTCGGCGCGGACCCCTCCCGCCTGGAGGCCGCCGGGGTGATCCCGGCGGCGCCGTGACGTCCGGCGGCGGGAAGCCCGGCCCTGCGCGCCCGTACCGGTGCGTCAAAACCGTTTGACGCGGCTCGACGGCGCGGCGTAGGACTTCTGACGGCACATCGTCGTGCACCGCCCGGAGGCCCTGTGACGATCCGCACCATGACCGAGTCCGACGTCGACCGCGTTCTCGCCCTGCTGCCGTCCGGCCGGGTCGGCGTCTGGACCGACGCCGACGCGTTCCGGGAGGGGCTCGCCCGGCGCGAGTTCCGCCCGGAGTGGACCTGGCTCGCGGAGGACGCCGGACAGGTGCACGCCGTGGCCGTCTGGTGGGGCGGCCCCGACGACACCCACCCCGGGGCGCTCAACTCCCTCGCCGTCCGCGAGCCGGCGGGTGACGCCCCGGCGCGCACGGAGCTCGCCGTCGATGTGCTCACCACCGCGCACGCGGCCTTCGCCGCGGCCGGGCGGACGGCCCCGCCGGACTACCACGTCCTGCTGCCCCCGGACTGGCGTGAGCGGCCGGACGCGGTCGACGACCTCGACTGGCGGCAGGAGGCGGCCCGGCGCACCGGTCTGACCACCGGCGTGGAACGGCTGCGCTACGAGTGGACCCGCGACAGCGGAGTGCCCGTGCCGTCCGGCCGGCTGGCCTTCCGCCCCGAACCCGACGACGAGGTCTTCACCGACCTCTTCCGCCGTGTGCTGGAGGGCACCCTCGACGCCGCCACCCGCGCCGAGGCCGACCGGCTCGGCGCCGCCGGACAGGCCCGCGCCGATGTCGCCTTCTACCGCGACTCGATGCCGGGCGAACGGTCCTGGTGGCGGGTCGCCGAGACCCCCGACGGCGAACCGGCCGGCTTCGCGCTGCCCTCCCGCAACACCGGCTCCCACGTCGTCGGCTACCTCGGCGTGCTGCCCGAGCACCGCGGGCACGGCTACGTCGACGACCTCCTCGCCGAGATCACCCGGCTGCTCGCCGAGGAGGCGGACGCCGGTCTGATCCGCGCCGACACCGACCTGACGAACCGGCCCATGGCCGCCGCCTTCGAACGGCTCGGCTACCGCAACTTCGCCCGCCGCCTCGTCCTCTCCGCGCCCTGACCCCGCCCGGCCCGGGTCCGCCCGAGCCGGGCCGGACGGCCGCGCGCCACCGTCGTCCGGGTGCGCTCGGCGGGCGCCGCCGCGCCCGCTGTGCGAGATTGCGGACAGAGGGAGGCCGGGACGCGAGTCGCAGTCCCTCACATGTGCCGCTCGGGTATGTCGCCCCCGGTCCTCCCTCCGCGATGTCCGGCGACCCGGGGGTTGACTCCATGGCCCTGCACCAGACCAACCGCCCGACGGCCGGGCCCTTCGACGACGTGTACGCGCTGCCCATCAGCGCGCGGGCGCTGCCGAAGTACCGGATGCCCGACAAGGTGTCCGACGCCCGCGCGGTACGCGCCCTGATCCACGACGAACTGGGCCTGGACGGCAACGCCTCGCAGAACCTGGCGACCTTCTGCACCACCTGGGCGGAGCCCGAGGTGCACTCGCTGATGGACGAGTGCCTCGGCAAGAACATGATCGACAAGGACGAGTACCCGCAGACCGCCGAGATCGAGTCCCGCTGCGTCCACATGCTCGCCGACCTGTGGAACTCCCCGGACGGGGCCACCACCCTCGGCTGCTCCACCACCGGCTCCAGCGAGGCGTCCATGCTGGGCGGGCTGGCCCTGAAGTGGCGCTGGCGCGCACGCCGCCGGGCCGAGGGGAAACCCACCGACCGGCCCAACCTGGTCGTCGGACCGGTCCAGGTGTGCTGGGAGAAGTTCGCCCGCTACTTCGACGTCGAGCTGCGCCAGGTCCCGCTGGAGAAGGACGCGGTGGGACTGCGCCCGCACCAGCTGCGCGAGTACGTCGACGAGAACACCATCGGCGTGGTGGCGATCCTCGGCGTGACCTACACCTGCGTCTACGAACCCGTCGCCGGGATCGCCGCCGAACTCGACCGCATCCAGGCGGACACCGGCCTCGACATCCCGGTGCACGTGGACGCGGCCAGCGGCGGATTCGTCGCGCCCTTCCTCCATCCCGAGCTCGTCTGGGACTTCCGGCTGCCGCGGGTCGCCTCCATCAACGCCTCCGGGCACAAGTACGGCATGGCCCCGCTCGGCGTCGGCTGGGTGGTGTGGCGGTCCGCCGACCTGCTCCCCGAGGACCTGGTGTTCCGCGTCTCCTACCTCGGTGGCGACATGCCGACCTTCGCCCTCAACTTCTCCCGCCCCGGCGGCGAGGTCGTCGCCCAGTACTACAACCTGTTGCGGCTCGGACGGGAGGGCTACACGAAGGTGCACGGCGCCTGCGCCGGCACCGCCCGGATGCTGGCCGGGGAGGTCGCCGGCATGGGCCCCTTCACCGTCCTGTACGACGGACAGACCGCGCTGCCCGCCGTCACCTGGACCCTCACCGACGACGCCGCGTCACCCTTCACCCTGTACGACGTCTCCGACCAGCTGCGCCGCCGGGGCTGGCAGGTCCCCGCGTACCCGCTGGCGCTCGGCCGCGAGGACACCGTCGTCCAGCGGGTCCTGGTCCGGCACGGCACCTCCTACGACAAGATCGCCCTCCTCGCCTCCGACCTGCGCACCGCCGTCGGCCTGCTGTCGCGAGGACAGACCGGACACGTGGCCGAGCAGCCGGGGTTCCACCACTGAGGGCGTGGGCTCAGGCGGTGCGCACCTCATCGATCCGCACCGGCCGGTGCTCGCGCAGGGACAGCGTGCACGCCTCCGCGATCCACCCGGCCTCCAGCGCGTCCGCGACCGTGCACGGCGACGGCCGCCGGCCGGCGACCACCTCGGTGAACGCGGCGAGTTCGGCCCGGTAGGCCTCGGTGAAGCGGTCCATGAAGAAGTCGTGCGGGGTACCCGCCGGGAACGTCGCGCCCGGCTCGACCGACCGCAGCGGCAGCTTGTCCTCCAGCCCGACGGCGATGGAGTCCTCGAAGCCGTGCAGCTCCATCCGCACGTCGTACCCGCGCCCGTTGTGCCGGCTGTTGGAGACCACGGCGATCGTGCCGTCGTCCAGGGTGAGCACCGCTCCCGTGGTGTCGGCGTCGCCCGCCGCCGCGATGTAGTCGGCACCGCGGTTGCCCCCGACGGCGTACACCTCGGTGACCTCACGGCCCGTCACCCAGCGGATGATGTCGAAGTCGTGCACCGAGCAGTCGCGGAAGATCCCGCCGGAGGCGGCGATGTACGCGGCCGGCGGCGGCGCCGGGTCCAGCGTCGTCGAGCGCACCGTGTGCAGTGTGCCCAGCTCCCCGGACAGCACCGCGGCGCGCGCGGCGACGAAGCCGGCGTCGAAGCGCCGGTTGTAGCCGATCTGCACGGGCACGGCGCCGCCCTCGACCGCCTTGAGCACCTTGACGCCCTCGGCCGTCGTCCCGGCGACCGGCTTCTCGCAGAAGACCGGGATGCCGGCCTCCACCCCGGCCAGGATCAGGGCGGGGTGGGCGTCGGTCGCGGCGGCGACGACGATGCCGTCCACACCGGCCGCCAGCAGGGCCTCCGGCGAGTCCGCGACTTCGGCGCCGAAGCGCTCGGCGGCGGCCTTGGCGGCGTCGGTGAACGGGTCGGTCACCACGAGCGACTCGACGGCGTCGAGTCCGTGCAGGGTCTCGGCGTGGAAGGCGCCGATGCGGCCGAGGCCGAGGATTCCGATACGCATGGGGGAGCAGCTCCTTGAGGTCTTGCGGGGACGAGCACCAGGGGGGAGCCCCACGGGGGGCGCAGGGGAGGCCGGGTCAGTCCAGACCGCCGAGCACGTTCTGGTCCCAGTCGATCACCGAACCGGTGACCACACCGGACCGCTCGGACAGCAGGAACACCACGAAGTCGGCGATCTCGTCCGGCCGGCCCAGCGTGCCCATCGGCAGTCGCGCGGCCGCCTGCTCGCGCCAGTCGTCGCCGGCGCCGTGGAACGCCTTCTGAGTCGCGTCCTCGCCCTCCGTCGCGGTCCAGCCGATGTTCACACCGTTGATCCGCACCCGGTCGAAGCGATGGGCGTGCGCCGCGTTGCGGGTCAGACCGATCAGCCCGGCCTTGGCCGCCACGTACGGCGCGAGGAAGGGCTGCCCGCCGTGCGCCGAGGACGTGATGATGTTGACGATCGTCCCGGGCGCCCCGCGGGCCAGCAGATCCGCCACCGCCGCCTGCATCGCGAAGAACGGCGCCCTGAGGTTGATCGCGACGTGCTGGTCGAACAGCTCGGGCGAGGTGTCCAGGAGCGTGCCGCGCGAGGTGAGCCCGGCCGAGTTCACCAGGCAGTCGATCCGGCCGTACGCCGCCACCGTCCGGGTGACCGAGGCCTTCGCCTGCTCGGCGTCGGCCAGGTCCGCCCGGAGGAACAGGGCCTTGCCGCCCGCCTCGGTCAGCTCCGCCACCAGCGCCTCGCCGGGCGCCGGGCGGCGCCCGGTGACGGCCACCGCCGCGCCCTCGCGGACCGCGGCCCGGGCGACGGCCGCGCCGACCCCCTGACTGCCGCCGTTGACCAGGACGACCTTGTCGTCGAGAAGTCCCATCTGCGGAAGGTCCTTTCAGCCGGTGCGCCGCGGCGCACGGGACGATGCCGCCGGGGTCGCCGGGGCCTCCGTCCCGGGTCCTCGATGACAGGGGCGGCTCGGCACTGCCATTCTTGACATGACAAACCCTTCGAACAACCAGCAGGCAGCCATCAAAAACCCGTCAAACGGATCCGTCGGCGGAGCCCCGGCGGACCGCCGCCCGACATTCAGGAGCCTTCTGTGGGACACCCCTTCCCCATCCGTGAGATCGCACGTCAGGCGGGCCTGAGCGAGGCCACCGTCGACCGGGTCCTCAACGGCAGGGGAGGGGTCCGCGAGTCGACCGCGCAGGAGGTGCGGCGGGCCATCGCCGACCTCGACCGGCAGCGCACCCAGGTCCGGCTGGTCGGCCGCACCTTCATGATCGACATCGTGATGCAGGCCCCGGAGCGCTTCACCACGGCCGTCCGCGCCGCCCTGGAGGCCGAGCTGCCGTCCCTGCACCCGGCCGTGCTGCGCTCCCGCTTCCATCTGCGTGAGACCGGCACGGTCCGGGAACTGACGGCCACCCTGGACCGGATCGCCCGGCGCGGCTCCCAGGGAGTGATCCTCAAGGCACCGGACGTCCCCGAGATCACCGCCGCGGTGGGCCGGCTGACCGCCGCCGGGATCCCGGTCGTCACCCTCGTCACCGACCTGCCCGCCAGCTCCCGCCTCGGCTACGTAGGCATCGACAACCGCGCCGCCGGCGCCACCGCCGCCTACCTCATGGGCCAGTGGCTCGGCGACCGCCCGGGCCATGTCCTGACCAGCCTCAGCAGCGGCTTCTTCCGCAACGAGGAGGAGCGCGAGATGGGCTTCCGCGGCGCCATGCGGGCCCGCCACCCCCACCGGGCCCTCGTCGAGATCGCCGAGGGCCAGGGCCTGGACGCCAACCAGTACGACCTGGTCCGCGCCACCCTCGAACGCGACCCGGAGATCCGCGCGGTCTACTCGATCGGCGGCGGGAACATCGCGACCCTGCGCGCCTTCGAGGACCTCGGCCGCGCGTGCGCCGTGTTCGTCGCGCACGATCTGGACCAGGACAACACCCGACTGCTGCGCGAGCACCGGCTGTCCGCCGTGCTCCACCACGACCTGCGCCAGGACATGCGCGAGGCCTGCCACCTCGTGATGCGGGCCCAGGGCGCGCTGCCGCCCGCCGGGCCGACCCTGCCCTCGGCGATCCAGGTCGTCACGCCCTACAACCTGCCGCCGGCCACGGGCGTGTGACACACCGCCGCGCCGGGGGCGTGGATCCCCGGTCGGGGGGCTCCGGCTTCCTACCGTCGTGGGCATGTGGAAATCGATCCCGGACGGCGGCCCCGAGCGGCTGACGGCCCTCGCCGACGGCGTGTTCGCCATCGCCATCACCCTGCTCGTCCTGGATCTCTCCGTGCCCCGCGGACTGGAGTCGGCGCAGTTTCACGAGGAACTGCTCGACCTCCTCCCGGACCTGGGGGCGTACGCGCTCAGCGTGGCGGTGCTGGGCGGCTACTGGCGCGACCACCGCAAGATCTTCAGCACCGTCCGGCAGGTCGACGGGCAGGTGGTCCTGCTGGCCCTGATCGGCCTGGGCGTCGCGGCCCTGGTGCCCTTCCCCACCCGCCTCATCTCCGACTACGGCGGCGAACCCGTCTCGGTCGCCGTCTACGCCGGGGCGGTCGCCTCGCTCGGCGCCGCCCACCTCGCGCTCGTCGTCGTCCTGCGCCGGCGTCCCTGGCTGCGCGACGACAACGAGTCCGAGGCCGGCTCCGTCCTCTACGCCCTCGACCACGCCGTGACCGTCGCGGTGTTCGTCCTGACCGTCCCGCTGGCCGCGGTGCTGGGGCCGGCGGCCATGTGGTGGTGGCTGGTCCTCGTCCCGGCCAAGTACGCGATCGGCCGCCGGGCCGCACGCGCACCCCGGCCGCCGGACGTCACGCCCCGGCGTCCACGCTGACCCAGCTGCCGGTCCGCGCGGACCGCGTCATCGCGTCCAGCGCCGCCGCGCTGTGCACGGCGTCCGCCAGCGTGGCGCCGTACGCGGTGTCCTCGGCGATCGAACGCAGGAAGCGGTAGGCCTCGACGACCTTCAGGTCGTCGTAGCCCATGGCGTTCGCGGCGCCGGGCTGGAACGCGGCGAACTCGCCGTCGCCGGGGCCGACGTACACCGTGCTGACGGGCTGGTCCTGATAGGTGGTGCCACGGCTGACCCCCAGCTCGTTCATCCGGCGGAAGTCCCAGAACACGGCGCCCTTGGTGCCGTGCACCTCGAAGCCGTAGTTGTTCTGCTCGCCGACCGAGACGCGGCAGGCCTCCAGCACCCCGCGGGCACCGGAGGCGAAGCGCAGCAAACAGCTGACGTAGTCCTCGTTCTCCACCTCGCCCAGCTCGCCGCCCGTGGCGCGGGAGTGCCCCGCGGTGGCGCCGGTGGGGCGGGCCCGCCGGGGTACGAACACGGCCGTGTCGGCGGTCAGCGAAGTGATGTCCCCGAGCAGGAACCGGGCCAGGTCCACGCCGTGCGAGGCGAGGTCGCCGAGCACCCCGCTGCCGCCGCGCTCCCGCTCGTACCGCCAGGTCAGGGCACCCTCGGGATGGGCCGCGTAGTCGCTGAACAGCCGGATCCGCACATGGGTGACATCGCCCAGCTCCCCGCTCGCGATCAGGTCCCGGGCGGCCTCCACGGCGGGCGCGTTGCGGTAGTTGAAGCCGACCGCGCCCCGGACCCCGGCGCCGGCGACCGCGTCGGCCACCGCGCGGGCGTCCTCGGCCGTCAGACCCACCGGCTTCTCGATCCAGATGTGCTTGCCGGCGGCGGCCATCGCGACGCCGATCTCCCGGTGCAGGAAGTTCGGGGCGGTGATGCTGACGGCTCCCACGCGCGGGTCCGCGGCCACCTCACGCCAGTCGCGGGTCGCCGACTCGAACCCGAACTGCGCGGCGGCCTCCTCGGCCCGGCCCGGCACCTCCTCGGCCACCGTCACGAGCCGCGGACGCAGAGGCAGCCGGGGGTAGTGGTGCGCGACGCGGGCGTACGCCTGGGTGTGGACGCGGCCCATCCAGCCGAATCCGACGACGGCGACGCCGAGTGCATCCACCATGACATCTCCCATTTGGACCGGTCCATTTTCGTCCCACGTCACATTCCGCGTCGTTTCCGCACGTGTCAAGGGGCTTTGACAAGCGGACCGGTGCGTGGAACGGTCCATGCCATGAGAGCGCCGACGATCCGCGACGTGGCCGAACGGGCCGGTGTCTCCAAGTCGCTCGTCTCACTCGTACTGCGCGGCTCCCCGCAGGTCCGCCCGGAGAAGCGGGACGCGGTGCTGCGGGCGGTGCGCGAGCTGGGCTACCGCCCGAACGCCGCCGCCCGCACCCTCAGCGAGCAGCGCTCCCGCACGGTCGGCGTCCTCCTGAACGATCTGCGCAACCCCTGGTTCGTCGACCTGCTGGACGGCCTGAACTCGCTGCTGCACGACAACGGCCTGCACATGCTCCTGGCCGACGCCCGCCTCAACCACCGGACGGGCCGGGACCTCGCCCGCTCCTTCCTCGACCTCCAGGCCGACGGGCTCGTCGTGGTCGGCACCCTGCCGGACCGCGCGGCGCTCGAACCGGTCGCCGAGCGGATACCGGTCGTCGTCGCCGGGGCCCGCGAGCCGGTGCCGCCCGGTGTCGACGTGGTCGCGGGCGACGACACCGACGGCGCCCGGCTGGCCACCGAGCACCTCGTCGGGCTCGGTCACCGCCGCATCGCCCACATCGCGGGCTACGGCGCCGTCGGCGACCTGCGCCGCGACAGCTTCGAGGCCACCATGCGGGCGCACGGGCTCGCGCACGGCGCGGTGGTGGAGAGCGGCGACCTGACGGAGGAGGGCGGCTACCGCGCCACCGTCCGGCTGCTCAGCCGCCCCGACCGGCCGACCGCCGTCTTCGCCGTCAACGACATCACCTCGGTCGGTGTCCTGTCGGCGGCCGACGAACTCGGCCTGCGCGTCCCGCGCGACCTGTCCGTGGTGGGCTACGACAACACGAGCATCTCCCGGCTGCGGCACGTGTGGCTCACCACCGTCGACAACGCCGGCCACGAGGTCGGCCGCCGCGCGGCCCGCGCTCTGCTCGACCGGATCGAGGGACGCGGCGGACCGGGAGGTGTCCGGCTCACCGCGCCGACGCTGGAGATCCGCGGCACCACGGCCGCCGTCGGAGGCTGATCGCATACGCCCCGCGCGGCGTCTCGTGCACCGTCCAGGCCGTACGGTCGCCGGCTCGCAGCACCGCCGTGTCGCCCGCCCCCACGTCAGCGTCGGACCGCCCGCCACCCCGATCGTCGCCGAGCCGCTGATCACCACGAACGACTCGTCGGCCTCGGTGCCGGTCACACCCCCGGCGTGATCCGCCGGATGCCGCGCACCTGACGGCCGTCCGCCGACTCCCGCCCGCCCGGCCTCACACGCGCCGTGTGGCGAGGCTGAGCGTGTTCGCCGCGACGACCGCCGCGACACCGGCCCATTCCCAGCCCCCGAGGTCCTGCCCGAGGACGAGCAGTCCGACCACCGCGGCGAGGACCGGATTGACGCTCATGAACAGTCCGAACGTCTGGGCCGGGACATGACGCAGGGTCAGCAGGTCCGCGAGGTAGGGCACCGCCGAGGACAGGACGCCCGCCGTCACGGCCCAGGCGATCGACGCGGCGTCCGGCGGGTGCCGCAGGGCGACCAGGACGCCGACGGGCAGGAACAGCACGGCGGAGACGCCCGCCGCTGCCGCCGCGCCCTGCGCTCCGGCAACGCGCCGGCCGACGGTGCGGTTGAGCAGGATGTACGCCGCCCAGCACGCGGCCGCCAGCAGGGCGAGGCCCATCCCCGCGTAGTCGGCGGACGGCCGCGGACGCATGAGCGTGACCACGCCCGCCGCGGCGATCACCGCGCAGCAGGCGTCCAGTCGGCGCCGGGCCGCGGCCAGGGCGATGCCCAGCGGGCCGAGGAACTCCAGCGTCACCGCCAGCCCGAGACCGATGCGGTCGACGGCGCTGTACAGGCTCAGGTTCATCGTCCCGAACACCACGGCCAGCAGCAGCACCGGCCACCACTGCGCCCAGGTGAGGTGCCGCAGTCGCGGCCGGCCCACGGCCAGCAGGACCGCCGCGGCGACGTACTGCCGGACCGCCACCACACCGACCGGGCCGATCACGGGGAACGCCAGGGCGCCGACGGCGGCACCGGTCTGGTTGGACAGGCCGCTGGCGACCATGGTGACCACACCGGACCGGCGCCGGCCGGACGGCTGCGGGCACCGGTCGGGCGAGACACGGCGTGCGGAGGCTGCTGGCATGCAGGTGATGGTGCGGGCTTCCGCCCCTTGCGCAAAATGCAACCGTCGAGTCATCCATACGCTTGAGTCATGGATGTGGAGCTACGCCAACTGCGCTGCCTCGTCGCGATCGTGGACGAGGGCACCTTCACCGACGCGGCCGCGGCGCTCGGCGTCTCCCAGGCCGCCGTGTCCCGCACCCTGGCCTCCCTCGAACGCTCCCTGGGTGTCCGGCTGCTCCGACGCACCTCCCGTCAGGTGACCCCGACGGCCACCGGACTGCGGGTCGTGGCGCACGCCCGGCGGGTGCTCGCGGAGGCGGACCATCTGGTCCGGGAAGCCACCTCCGGGCACGCCCGGGTGCGGATGGGCTACGCCTGGGCGGCGCTCGGCCGGCACACACTCCCCTTCCAGCGCCGGTGGAGCGCCGCGCACCCGGGCGTCGAGCTGTCCCTGGTGCGGGTCAACTCGCCGACGGCGGGTCTGCTGGAGGGGATGTGCGACCTCGCGGTGGTCCGCAGGAGCCCCGACGACCGGCGTCTGGACTCCGCCGTCGTCGGCCTGGAACGGCGGCTGTGCGCCCTGGCCGCCGACGACCCGCTGGCCCGCCGCCGGACGGTCCGGCTCGCCGACCTCGGCGGGCGCGTCCTCCTGGTCGACCGCCGCACCGGCACCACCACGGTGGACCTGTGGCCGGCCGGTTCCCGCCCGGTCACCGAGGAGACCCACGACGTGGACGACTGGCTCACCGTGATCGCCACCGGCCGGTGCGTCGGCCTGACCGCGGAGTCCACCGCCAACCAGTACCGGCGCCCCGGCGTCGTCTACCGCCCGGTGCGCGACGCCGAGCCGGTCGCCGTGCGGCTGATCTGGTGGCGCGACGAGCCGCACCCCGCGACGCAGGCCGTCATCGAACACGTCACCGCCCTGTACCGCGCGCACTAGGCACGCCCACCCGCCGGCACCCGAAGTATCAGCGCTCGCTTATATAAGCGTGTGCTGATACATTGCGGATGTGCACGCCTTCGACGTACTCGGCGACCCCGTGCGGCGCCGCATCCTTGAACTCCTGGCCGACGGGGAGATGGCGGCCGGCGCGGTCAGTGAGGTCATCAGGGCGGAGTTCGGGATATCGCAGCCGGCGGTCTCGCAGCATCTGGCGGTGCTGCGGGAGAACGGCTTCGCGACGGTGCGCCCCGAGGGCACCCGCCGCCTGTACGCGGTGAACTCCGAACCGCTGCGGGACGTCGACGTCTGGCTCGACCGGTTCCGCCGGTTCTGGACCCCCCATCTGGACGCCCTGGCCACGGAGTTGGCCCGCGGCAGACGCGAGCGCCGGCTTCGCGGCGCCGAAGACCCACCGAGGAGCAACCCGTGATCGACGTCACCCACCAGATCAACTCCGTGAGCCGGCAGGTCGGCAAGCGCGTCTTCAAAGCCGGCGAGGCTCGCGTGGTGACCGTGAGCCAGTCCTACGCTGCCCCGCTCGACGACGTCTGGGACGCCTGCACCAACCCCGAGCGGCTGCCCCGCTGGTTCCTGCCGGTGACCGGCGAGCTGCGCCCGGGCGGCCACTACCGGCTGGAGGGCAACGCCTCCGGCACCATCGAGCGCTGCGACCCGCCGAAGGGCTTCTTCGCGACCTGGGAGTACGGCGGCGAGGTCAGCTGGATCGAGCTCCGGCTGACCGCCGAGACCGAGGAGCGCACACGCTTCGAGCTGGAGCACATCGCCCACGTCGACGACGAACGGTGGGCGCAGTTCGGGCCCGGCGCCGTCGGCGTGGGCTGGGACCTCGCGGTGATGGGGCTCGCCCGGCATCTGTCGTCCGGGGCGCCCGTCGACCCCGCCGAGGCCATGGCGTGGTCGGAGTCCGAGGAGGGCCGCCGCTTCATCACGGCCAGCAGCGAGCAGTGGGGCGCGGCGAGCGTCGCGGGCGGTGAGGACGAGACCGCGGCACGCGCCGCGGCGGACCGCACCACCGCGTTCTACACGGGGGCGGGCGAAGAGGGCGACACCCAGGCATGAGGTAGGGTTAACCTGCGCGTTCACCCGGCTCGCCGGGTGACGGCGCACCGGGACGTGGCGCAGCTTGGTAGCGCACTTGACTGGGGGTCAAGGGGTCGCAGGTTCAAATCCTGTCGTCCCGACGGTGCGGAGGGCCTTCGCGGGCGGCAGCTCGCGGGGCCCTTTTCGTGTCTCCCGCGGTGCCTGGCGCCGTACCTCCCGCGTTGAGTCCCCCGCTGCCTCGCGCGGTGAGCCCCGCCACGCCCCCGCCGCCGTGTCACCCGGTCCCCGCCGAAACACTTCCGGCCCCGGAGCGCACCCCCATGCGCTCCGGGGCCGGACGTGGCGTGGTCGGTACGTCACCCTCCCCCGAAGGTGACGTACCGACCGCTCCCCCGGTGCCGGACTGCGGTCTTTCGTGTCCGTGGTGCGCGGTCCGTGCTGTCACCAGCACATGACCGCCGTCTCACCCGAACCCCACGAGGAGTACAGGCGCACACGGACGAAGTAGCGGCGGCCCTTGACGAGCCGGGCCCTGACGGCGGCGTTGCCGCCGACGCCTCCGTCGTCCTGTCCGGCGAGATAGCGGGGCTCCTCGTCCCGCTCCTCGAAGACCACGACGACGGTGTCGCTGTCGCCGAAGGTGCCCACCGTGTACTCGCGGGTCTCCGGCGGCTCGACGGTGAAGTCGGCCTGCTCACCCGGCCGCAGACCGAGCGGCACCGAACGGAACGGCACCAGTGCCGGCGGCCGGCGCGCACCCGTCGGCGGGTACCAGCGAAGGACGAACTCCTTGTCCAGCGCCGACAGGGTGCCGGGCGGGTTCAGACCCGCGCGGTACTGCTCGGGCTCCAGGATCAGCCCCGACGGGAACGGGTACTCCATGATCGACAGCGGGTCCCAGACCGAGCCGTCGACGTCGTCGGGGTCGAGCTTGCGCAGGATGTTGAAGTGGGTCCGTTCCCGGCTCCAGAAGTTCGGCGGGCCCGCCAGTTCGGCGTAGACGGCCTCGTCGTCCCAGTGGATGCCGGCGAACGGGCTCTGGTGCTCGTGCAGCATGCCGAGCGCGTGCCCGATCTCGTGCAGCGCCGTCCCGCGCTCCCCGGGCGCGGTCAGGTCCCAGCCGAAGTTCATCGTGCGTTCGCCCAGGCCGACCTGGAGCGCGTCCTTGCCCACGGTCGACCAGGAGCCGTCTCCGAGCTGGAACCCGATGCGCAGCTCCGCCTCCGAACGGTCCTTCACCTCGGCGAAGGTGACGCCGACACCCAGGTCCTGCCACTCGCGGAAGCAGTCGCGCACCACGTCGCGCTGCTCCTCGGCGCCGACCCACGACACCCGCCGGGTCTCCGTGCCGCCCGGCACGGGGATGACGGAGGCGTCGGTGTCGCCGTCGAAGAAGCAGTAGTGCAGGACCGTGCCGTTGACCCACATCCGCCGGCCGGCGCGCAGCGCACCGAGCCGCTCGGCGGTCAGCCCCGGCTCGAACACCGGAGCCGACGCCTGCGCGAGGGAGCAGTAGCGTCCGGCCATGCGCACAGACTGCCCTGCGCCCGTCCGGTGCGCCTGAGTCGGCCCCTACTCAAGTCGACCTGTATCAGGGGTGAGTAACACCGCTCTAGTTCACGTGATGACTTACGAACAGGACGCGAAGACCCTGGAACTGCCCTGGCCGTTCACCGGGCGGGAGGACGAACTCGAAGTCGTCCGCAGGTCGCTGGCCGCCGGCCGGCACGGCATCGCCGTGACCGGGCCCGCGGGCTGCGGGAAGACCCGGCTCGTCGCGCAGGCGGTGCGCGGCAGCGGCTGTGCCAAGGTGGCCGGCACGCCCGAGACCCGGGGGATCCCCTTCGCCGCGTTCGCCCACCTGCTGCCCGAGGAGGTCACGCTGCACCGGGCGGTGCAACTGCTGTCCGGGGTACGGCTGCTGCTCGTGGACGACGCGCACCTGCTCGACGACGCCTCGGCCGCCCTCGTCCACCAGCTGGCCGTGCAGGGACGCACCCGGCTGCTGGTCGTCGCCACCGACGGCACCCGCGTGCCCGGCGCCGTGGCCCGGCTGTGGACCGGCGAACTGCTGCCCCGGCTGGCCCTGGAACCGCTGCCGGCCACGGAGACCGCGCAGCTGATGACCGCGGGCGCGGGCGGCCCCCTGGAGCCGCTGACGGCGCACCGCCTGCACAGTCTGTGCCGGGGAGACCTGCGGCTGCTGCGCGACCTGCTCGGCGCGGTGCGCGAGCGCGGCCTGCTCACCCGGGTCCCGGACTCGGACGAGTGGGCCTGGCGCGGCCCGGTGCCGGTCACCGCGGCCGTGCGCGAGCGCGTCGCCCCGGCCCTGGACCGCACCGACCCGGTCGAAGGCGAGACCCTCGACAAGCTCGCCTTCGCCGAACCCCTGTCGCTGCACCTCGACGAGCTCGATCTCGGCGTCCTCGAACGCCTGGAGGCCGACGCCCTGATCCACCTCGACGAGCACGCCGCCGTGCACCTCGCCCACCCGCTGTACGGGCCCGCGCTGCGGGCCACCGCCGGCACCCTGCGCGCCCGGCGGCTGACCGGCGCGCCGGACCGGTGCGGTCCCGCCCTCGCCGCCGAACTCTCGGCGCTGGAGCGGCGCATCGAGCAGGCCGACGTACGGCCGGTGCCCACGCCGGTGGGGGAGTGGCTGGTGGCGCAGGACGCGCCGCTGCCCCCGGGGTACGCGGCCGTGCGGGCGCGGTTCGCGCGGTTGCGCGGAGAGCTGCGTCAGGCCGCGGCATGGGCCCGCGAGGGACTGCGCGGCGCGCCCGGCGACGACTCCTGCCGG
Organism: Streptomyces cadmiisoli; assembly: GCF_003261055.1. Taxonomy (NCBI): domain Bacteria; kingdom Bacillati; phylum Actinomycetota; class Actinomycetes; order Kitasatosporales; family Streptomycetaceae; genus Streptomyces; species Streptomyces cadmiisoli. Next base: position 1,953,246 of record NZ_CP030073.1, on the reverse strand, counting down.
TCGGAACTCGCCCTGTCCGCCGCGCAGTCCGGCGATGTGGCGACCGCCGGGGCACTGGTCGCCGAGCACTCTCTGGGCGGTGCCGCGACGATGTGGCTGGCGGCCGCGCGCGGCGACGTCGACCGCGCCCCGGACCCCGCCGACGCCGGCAGCGCCTACGACGCCGTACGGCTCGGCGACCCCGCCCCGGCCGCCGGCCGGCTCTCGGGCGTCTTCGCCCAGCACGCCGACGCCCTCGCCCGCGGCGACGGCCCCGCCCTGGACCGGGCCGCCGAACGACTGGAGGAACGCGGCTTCCTGCTGTTCGCCGCGGAGGCGCACGCGCAGGCGGTCCGGGCCCATCGCGACCCGAGCGCCGCCCGGACCTCACGCACCCGCGCCGTGGCCCTGGCCCGGCGCTGTCAGAGCGCCCGCACCCCCGCCCTGTCCGGCCTCGTCCTCGGCGAACTCACCGTCCGGCAGCGGCAGATCGTCGCCCTCGCCGCCACCGGACTGAGCAACCGGCAGATCGCCGAACAGCTCACCCTGTCCGTCCGCACGGTGGGCAACCACCTCTACAGCGCCTACGCCCGTCTCGGCGCCAGCGACCGAAGGGCCCTGCCGTGGCTCGTGGAGGCGCCGCACGCGCAGCCCGCGTGAGGTGCGTTCAGGCCGCGCCGAAGGCCGTGAACGCCCACCCCGTGGCCTGATGCACCGCGTCGCCCGGCACCGACGCCCGCGCGTCGCGCAGCGCCTCCGCCAGCGACACCCCCGCGCTCAGTGCCTTGTGCAGCGCCCCCATCAGCGGGACGACGGCGGCGTCGTTGACGGGGGCGCTGCTCGCCACCACACCGGCTGTGCCCAGCGGCAGCAACGCCGTGACCAGCCCGAGCAGTTCGTCGGCGCCGACCGAGGCGAGCCGGGCGGTGTCGCAGCTCGACAGGATGATCCGGTAGGGACTGCGGTCCAGGCGTTCGAAGTCGTGCACGATGAGCGGGCCGTCGGCCATCCGCAGCGAGGAGAACAGCGGGCTGTCCGCGCGGAAGGTGCCGTGCGCGGCGATGTGCGCCAGCGCGGCACCGTCGAGCTCCGCCAGCACCCGCGGCACCCGTGCCTCGTCGTGCTCCAGGACGGTCGGCCTGCCGTACCGGTCGGCCACGTCGGGCACCTCCGCACCGCCGGTCGCCAGACCCGGGCCGCGCACCAGGACGTGCCGGCCGCCCGGCGGCGGCTCGGTCTCCCGGGCCCGCAGCCAACTGCTCGCGGACGGCGACACACTGAGGACCCGCTCGCGCAGGGACGGCAGCAGCGCCCACGGCACCCGGTGCAGCCGGCCCGGCGGCACCACCACGACCGGTCCGGGTCCGAGCTGCGCCGCGGCCGGTCCGAGCAGCAGCTCCTCCAGCCTGCGGCCCGCGGCCTCCACCACCGGCAGCCGGCCCTCGGCCCCCGGATGGGCCAGCCGCCGCAACGCCGCCTGGACGTGCTCGGCCTCCACCTCCGCCTCGGCCAGCAGCCCCGCCTCGAACCGCCGTACCCGCCCCCGGCCGCACAGCAGGACGTGCACCCGGCCGTCCAGCACCGCGAGTTCCACCAGCTGGGTCCCGTCGAGCCGCTCCAGCAGCCGCCCGACGTCGAACTGATGGCCGTCGCCGGGCGCGTCGCCCCGCATGTGCAGGGTCCGCGAGCGGATCTCCCGTTCCAGACGGCGCTGTTCCCGCTCCAGCGCGGGCACCGGACGGCCCTCCATCCGGGCGGCCTCCGCGCGGGCGGCGATCTCCCGGTGGGCGGTCAGGCAGCTCAGCAGCGCCGGATCGGCCGGCGGGCGGGTGGGCGGTGTGGACAGCACCGTCGCCCGCCAGCGCTCGCTCCACATCAGCAGCCGGCGCGGCCCCCCGCCGGACAGGCTGGCCTGCTGGGCGAGCGCGGCCAGCTCCGCGCCCTGCTCGGTGGCGCGGGCCCGCAACTCCGACGCGCCGAGCGTCATCCGGTGGTCGTCCAGCACGTCCAGTCCACGCCGGCAGGCCTCCAGGACTCCCCGGCCGGATCCGGCGGCCCGGGCACGCAGCGCCTGCGCCGCCCAGCCCGTCATCCGGGCCAGCGGCGGCCCGCTGTGCCGGCTGCGGGCGGCGACCGCCAGATGCCGTTCCGCGTCGGTCCGCCAGCCCAGGCGCAGCGCGATACGGCCGGCGAGCAGCGACGCCTCCGGCGCGGCCGGCGCGCCGAACGAGGCCAGCCGGTCGGCCACCGCGGCGGCGTCCGCGACCAGCCGGCCCGAACTGCGTCCGGCGGCCATCCGCGCCTCGATCAGCACCAGCCGGGCGTGCGTCTCCCACCAGGTCCGCCGCTGCGCGGCGAACAGCCGCACCGCCAGCGCCGCCCGGGCGATCGCCGTGTGCGCGTCCCCCGCCAGCCGGGCCGCCCGGGCGGCGGCGAGGAGCAGCTCCGCCTTCCGCGTCGACTGCCCGCCGATACCGTCGAGGACCGCGATCGCGGCGTCCGCCTCCGCCAGCGCCTCGGGCGCTAGTCCGGCGGCCATCAGCACCTCGCAGCGCCGGATGTTCAGCATGAACGACGGGGTGCCGAGCTTGGCGTACCGCTCCGCCGCCTCGTCGAGCAGCCGCAGCGCCGCCGGTACGTCGCCCGACCGGAACGCGGCGAGGCCGCGGCTCTCCACCGCGTCGGCCTTGTCGTGCTCCTGGCCGGTGGTGTCCCACAGGGCCTCGGCGGCGGTGAAGTCGGCGTCGGCCCGCTCCACGGCGCCCAGCGCCAGGTGCACGGTGGCCCGCAGCGTCAGCGCCCGCGCCGTCCAGATCACGTCGTCCGCCTGACGCAGCACCGGAATCGCCCGGCGTACGTCCTCCAACGCCTCACGATGGTGGCCCAGCACCCACCAGACGTAGGCCCGCCGGTACAGCACGCGTGCCCGGGTGTGGCCCGTGCCGCGCAGGACACCCCGCTCGAACGCGGCCAGGCCCTGCCGGGTGCGGCCCGCGTGGACCAGGGCCACGCCGAGCGTGCCGAGGACGTCCGCCTCCCGCTCGGCCGACTCCGCGCGCGCCGCGAGATCACGGGCGCGCCGCAGATGGTGCAGGGCGATCCGCAGATCGCCGAAGTCCCGCTGCCAGATCCCGATCACCTGATGGGCGACGGAGGCGTGCAACGGCGGCGCACCGGTGCCGAGCACCCGTTCCGCCCCGGCCAGCGCGTCGTTGGGAGCGGCGAACACCATCGGCAGGAGTTCGAGAACCGAGTCGCTTCCCGCTGTCACCCCTCGGATGGTAGTGGCCGGGGAACCGTGCCACACGTGTTTGTCTGTGTATCAAGCAGTCGCATCGCGGCTCTTGTTGTCGACCGAAGTCCCACCGGGAGGACACGCCATGGCACCACAGCGATTCCGCGAGCAGTTCGACCAGATCCAGCGCTCGATGCCCGACGTACCCCTGGCGATGGGGCCGGACGACTCCGCCGACTTCATCTACGAGAAGGGCGTCGTCCTGGCCCGCGACGGCGAGGAGGCCCGCATCGTCGAGGACACGGTGCGGACCCACTTCGCCGAGACCACGGGACTGGTCGCCGACAGCGTGCGCCGCGGCGGTGCCGAGACCAACCGTTCCGGGATCACCCGGATCGAGGTCGGTGACCCGGGCGAGGGGGACCAGCGCGGCGACCGTGCCGTGGCGGGCGCGCTGCGGGCGCTGCGGGCGGTGGAGGGACGCGCGGGACACCGGCTGGTCAGCCGCAACCACGTGGTGCACATCGCGCCGGTCAACGCCTGCCCCGGCGACGAACCCGTGCCCGCCCCGCTGGACCAGCCGCCCAACCCCGCGGCGGCGGAGGCGGCGTACGACCCCGACACGGCGGTCGGTGTCCTGGTGATCGACACGGGCCTGATGAAGGACCACGGTTCCTACCCGCTGCTGGCCCACACCCGGGGCGACCTCCAGATCAAGGAGACCGGCGACGACGGCGCCCTCGAGCAGTACGTCGGGCACGGCACGTTCATCGCCGGCCTCCTCGCCGCCGTCGCGCCGAACACCGACCTCACCGTCCGCAACACCCTCAACGACGCCGGCGCCATCCTGGAGTCGGAGTTCGGCGACAAGCTGTTCGAGGCCGTCGACCGCGACGGCTGGCCCGACATCATCAGCCTGTCCGCCGGCACGCCCAACGGCCGCCCCGACGGTCTGCTGGGCCTGCAGGCCTTCATGGAGGAACTGCGCACCCAGCGCACGCTCCTGGTCGCCGCGGCCGGCAACAACGGCAGCGCCACGCCCTTCTGGCCCGCCGCCCACGCCACCCTGCCCGCCTGGGAGGACAGCGTCGTCTCGGTCGGGGCGCTGCGCAGCGACGGTGAGTTCGGCGCCTGCTTCAGCAACCACGGCGGCTGGGTGAAGGTCTACGCCCCCGGCGAGCGCCTCACCAGCTCCCTCACCGGCTTCGCCACCCCGGTGCCGTACGTATACCGGCACTCGACCTACGACTCCTGCCGGTACGGCTTCACCTACGCCTGCACCTGCCAGTACCCCCGGCACGCCGGACAGCTGAGCGAGGAGCAGCAGGCCGGCGGGGGCAAGCCGGACCAGGTGATGTTCGAGGGCTTCGCGCACTGGAGCGGCACCTCGTTCGCCACCCCCGTGGTCGCCGGGATGATCGCCTCCCACATGGTCGCCCACAAGGAGACCGACCCGCGGGCCGCCGCACGGCAACTGCTCACGGCGCACGCCGAGTTCGCCGAGGTGCGCGGCGCCCATGTGCCGGCCCTCCGTCCGCCGACCTGGCGCCCGGTGCCGGTCGTGGCCCTCGCCACCGGGACGTGAGGGCTCTGGCGGCCCCCGTCACGGCGTACGATGACTGGCCGTACACGAGGGGTGGGGCCGTGGATCGTGCAGATGTCGGCGCGCTCGTCCAGTCCGCCGTCGACGGCGACGCGGCGGCCTGGAAGGCGCTGGTGGAAGGGCTGAGCCCGCTGGTGTGGTCCGTGGTGCGCGCTCACCGGCTCAGCGACGCCGACGCGCACGAGGTCTACCAGACCGCCTGGTTCCGGTTCGCCCAGAACCTCGGGCGGATCCGGGAGCCGGACAAGGCGGGCGGCTGGCTGGCGAGCACCGCGCGCAACGAGTGCCTGAAGGTCCTCAGGAGTTCGCGGCGGCTGACGCCGACCGACGATCCGCAACTGCTGGACCGGGTCAGCGAGGACCGCACGCCGGAGCAGGCGGTGCTCGACTCGGAGGAGGCGGCGGCGCAGAGCGAGCGCATGCGGCGGCTCTGGCAGGAGTTCGAGGAACTCGGCGATCGGTGCAGGCAGTTGCTCCGGGTGCTGATGGCCTCGCCGCCGCCGAGCTACCAGGAGGTGTCCGCCGCTCTGGGCATCGCCGTCGGCAGCATCGGGCCGCTGCGCCAGCGCTGTCTGCGGCGCCTGCGGGCCCGACTCGACGCACGGGGAGCACTGTGAACGCCATCAACGACGACGGATTCGACGACGAGACCGTCCTCGACGACGAGGAGTTCGACGCCGGCCGGCTGGAGGAGGAGCTGCGCGGGGCCGCCGCCGTCCTGGATCCGGTACCGGCCGAGCTGCGGCGCCTGGCCGTCGAGGCCTACGCGCTGCACGACCTGGACGCCCGGATCGCCGAGCTGACCTTCGACTCGCTGGTCGACGCCATTCCGGTCAGGGGCGTGACGGACGCGCCGCGGATGCTGACGTTCCGCACCGGTGAGCTGAGCGTGGACGTCGAGGTGACCGCGCGCGGGCTGATGGGGCAGGTGCTGCCGCCCCAGCCGGCCCGCATCGAGGTGCTCGGCGGCCCGCAGCCGGCGGTGCCCGCCACGCTCACGGCCGACGCCATGGGCCGTTTCGCCGGCGACGTGCCGACCGCGGGTCCCTTCGCGCTGCGGCTGCGCGCCGGCGGCGAGGTGGTCGTCACGGAGTGGCTGCGGGCCTGACCGCGACAGGCCGCCGGGCGGAGGTCAGCGGGGTACCGCGTCGACCAGGTCCGCCAGCGCCGTGGCGAGCCGGTGCAGTCCGGGTCCGGCGGGTCCGCCGGGCTCGGACATGTACGTGTCCCGGCGGATCTCCACCATCAGGGCGCTGACCCGGGGCTCCGTGCCGTGGAACTCCAGCGGCACGTAGGTCCCGGCGAAGGGGCTGTCGAGCCCGGTCGCCCCGAGCGGTGCGAAGGCCTCCCGGGCCGCAGCGAGCAGCCCGGGCGGCGTGTGCCGGGGATCGGTCCCCAGGCACACCGGCGGGCGCGGACCGCCGCCGTGCAGCTCGTACGGCAGCCGGGCGGTGGGGTAGGAGTGGACGTCGATGATCACGGCCCGGCCGGTGGCGGCGAGCCGGCCGGCCACCGCCTCGGTCATGGCGCGGGCGTACGGGCGGAACCAGCGTTCCAGCAGCGGCTGCGGATCGCTGCCCGCGGGCCGCAGCACCGCCCCGTGCGTGGTCCGCTCGTACACGGCCCCCATGCCCACGGCGAGCATCTCCTCCCGCTCGTCCGGGAACCGCTCGGGATCGACGACCAGCCGGGAGAGCCGGTTGACGAACCGCCAGGGCGTGACGGCCGACAACGCGGCCGCCTCGGCGGCGATCCGCCGCGTGTGCGCGTCCGTGATGTGGTCCAGTTCGCGCTCCAGCGCCTCGTCGTCCAGCACGATGCCCGCGCGCACGTCCGCCGGTATGTCCCGGGCGGAGTGCGGCACATGGAGGAGCACGGGGGAGGAGTCGGCGCCGGGCAGCAGCTCGAAGGAGGACGGTGCGGCGGGGGACATCGGGCGGCTCCGGAGGGCGCGGTCGGTGGCGTACGGCACGATCACGGTGCCACATCGGCCGCGGGCCCGCGCCGTACGCGGGCCGGAACGCACGGGGACTTCCGACCGCCCGGAAGGAAGCCGAACGCCCGCACACGGCTCCGCCCCGGCCGGGCGGTGTGCCGGTCGGGGCGGAGACGGGGAGCGGGCCCTGGGGCCGAGGCGTCAGCTCAGGGAGGCGAGCGTCTCGTTCCAGGTGGCCGAGGGACGCATCACGGCGGCGGCCTTGGCCGGGTCGGGCTGGTAGTAGCCGCCGATGTCGGCCGGCTTGCCCTGGGCGGCGATCAGCTCGTCGACGATCTTCTGCTCGTTGGCGGTGAGCGTCTCGGCGAGCGGCGCGAAGGCCTTGGCCAGCTCGGCGTCGTCGGTCTGACGGGCCAGCTCCTGCGCCCAGTACAGGGACAGGAAGAAGTGGCTGCCGCGGTTGTCGATGCCGCCGACACGACGGGTCGGGGACTTGTCCTCGTCGAGGAAGGTCGCCGTGGCGCGGTCGAGGGTGTCGGCGAGGACCTGGGCGCGCGTGTTGCCGGTGGTCTCGGCGTACTGCTCGAAGGACGGCACCAGGGCGAAGAACTCACCGAGGGAGTCCCAGCGCAGGTAGTCCTCCTTGACCAGCTGCTGGACGTGCTTGGGCGCGCTGCCGCCGGCGCCCGTCTCGAACAGGCCGCCGCCCGCCATCAGCGGGACGACCGACAGCATCTTGGCGCTGGTGCCCAGCTCCAGGATCGGGAACAGGTCGGTCAGGTAGTCGCGCAGCACGTTGCCGGTGACGGAGATGGTGTTCTCGCCGCGCCGGATGCGCTCCACCGACAGCTTGGTGGCCTCGACGGGGGCGAGGATCCGGATGTCCAGGCCCTCGGTGTCGTGCTCCGGGAGGTACTGGTTGACCTTCTCGATCAGGTTGGCGTCGTGGGCGCGGGTGGCGTCCAGCCAGAACACCGCCGGGTCGCCGGTGGCGCGGGCGCGGGTGACGGCCAGCTTCACCCAGTCCTTGATCGGGGCGTCCTTGGTCTGGCAGGCGCGGAAGATGTCACCGGCGGAGACGGTCTGCTCGATCACGGCGTCGCCGGCCTCGTCCACGATGCGGACGGTGCCCGTGACCGGGATCTCGAAGGTCTTGTCGTGGCTGCCGTACTCCTCGGCCTTCTGCGCCATCAGACCGACGTTCGGGACCGAGCCCATGGTGGACGGGTCGTAGGCGCCGTTGGCGCGGCAGTCGTCGAGCACGGCCTGGTAGACGCCCGCGTAGCTGCTGTCCGGCAGCACCGCGAGGGTGTCGGCCTCCTGGCCGTCCGGGCCCCACATGTGACCGGAGGTGCGGATCATGGCCGGCATGGAGGCGTCGACGATGACGTCGGAGGGGACGTGCAGGTTGGTGATGCCCTTGTCCGAGTCGACCATCGCCAGGGCGGGACCCTCGGCGAGCTCGGCGTCGAAGGAGGCCTTGATCTCGGCGCCCTCGGGCAGGGCCTCCAGGCCCTTGTAGATGCCGCCCAGACCGTCGTTCGGGGTCAGGCCGGCCGCGGCGAGCTTGTCGCCGTACTGCGCGAAGGTCTTCGGGAAGAAGGCGCGGACGACATGGCCGAAGACGATCGGGTCGGAGACCTTCATCATCGTGGCCTTCAGGTGCACGGAGAACAGCACACCCTCGGCCTTGGCCCTGGCGACCTGCGCGGTGAGGAACTCGCGCAGCGCGCCCACGCGCATCACGGAGGCGTCGACGACCTCGCCCGCCAGGACGGGCACGGACTCGCGCAGCACCGTGGTGGAGCCGTCGTCGCCCTTGAGCTCGATTCGGAGCGAGCCGGCCTCGGAGATCACCGCGGACTTCTCGGTGGAGCGGAAGTCGTCGACACCCATGGTCGCGACGTTCGTCTTCGACTCCGGGCTCCAGGCGCCCATGCGGTGCGGGTGGGTCTTGGCGTAGTTCTTGACCGACGCCGGGGCACGGCGGTCGGAGTTGCCCTCGCGCAGGACCGGGTTCACGGCGGAACCCTTGACCTTGTCGTAGCGGGCGCGGATGTCGCGCTCCTCGTCGGTCTTCGGGTCGTCCGGGTAGGCGGGCAGCGCGTAGCCCTGGCCCTGGAGCTCGGCGACCGCGGCCTTCAGCTGCGGGATGGAGGCCGAGATGTTCGGCAGCTTGATGATGTTGGCCTCGGGCGTCTTGGCCAGCTCGCCGAGCTCGGCCAGGGCGTCCGGGATGCGCTGCCCCTCCTCCAGGTACTCCGGGAACACCGCGATGATGCGGCCCGCCAGCGAGATGTCGCGCGTCTCCACGTCGACACCCGCCTGCGACGCGTACGCCCGGACCACCGGCAGGAAGGAATACGTCGCCAGGGCCGGGGCCTCGTCAGTGTGCGTATAGATGATGGTCGAGTCAGTCACCGGGTGCTCCGCTCCACGTCTGCAACATTGCTCGACATCAAGATATCTCGTGAGCGGGGCGGTCTCGACAGGGGTCCTCACGGATCCGGGCCCGCGGCGCCCGGCTCCCGCCGTCCCGCGCGGTGAGAGGCCCGGCGCGCGGGACGGCGCCGCGGGGACGGCCCCGGCCGGCGCCGCACCCGGGGTGACGGACCGGGTGCCCTCCGTCATCCGGGTGCGGCGGTTCCGGGGTGTCAGTCCAGGTGGATGGCGGGCACCGCGTTCGCCTCCTCGGCGCCCCGCTGCTGCGGGATCGCCACGACGCCCTGCTGGAGCGCGACCGTCCGGGTCGGCGCCGGGATGCGGATGCCCTCGGCGCGGTAGCGCCGGTGCAGGCGCTTGATGAACTCGTGCTTGATCCGGTACTGGTCGCTGAACTCGCCGACGCCCAGGATGATCGTGAAGCCGATCCGGGAGTCGCCGAAGGTGTGGAAGCGGACCGCGGGCTCGTGGTCCGGGACCGCCCCGGTGATCTCCGTCATCACCTCGGTGATGACCTCCGTGGTCACCCGCTCGACGTGGTCGAGGTCGCTGTCGTAGGCGACGCCCGCCTGGACCAGGATCGTCAACTGCTGCTCGGGACGGTTGAAGTTGGTCATGTTGGTCCCCGCGAGCTGCCCGTTGGGGATGATGACCAGGTTGTTGGAGAGGTTGCGGATGGTGGTCTGCCGCCAGTTGATGTCCGTGACGTAGCCCTCCTCGCCGCTGCTCAGCCGGATGTAGTCGCCGGGCTGCACGGTCTTCGACGCGAGGATGTGGATGCCCGCGAAGAGGTTGGCGAGGGTGTCCTGAAGCGCGAGCGCGACGGCCAGACCGCCGACACCGAGCGCGGTGAGCAGCGGGGCTATGGAGATGCCCAGTGTCTGGAGCATCACCAGGAAGCCGATCGCGAGGACCACGACCCGGGTGATGTTGACGAAGATCGACGCCGAGGCGGCGACACCCGAGCGGGACTGGGTCACCGACCGCACCAGACCGGCGACGACCCGCGCCGCGGCCACCGTCACCACCAGGATGAACAGCACCGTCAGGGACTGGTTGACGTGGTGCTGGACCGTTCTGGTCAGCGGCAGCGCGGCCCCGGCGGACGCCGCGCCGCCCACGATCGCGGCCCACGGCACCACGATCCGCAGCGCGTCCACGAGGACGTCGTCGCCGCTCCAGCGGGTGCGGTCGGCGTGCTTGCCCAGCCAGCGCATCAGCATGCGCAGCAGGAACGCCGCCAGCAGTCCCGCGGCCAGGGCGATTCCGGCGATGACGAAGTCGTCCAGGGTCGGCGTACGGGTCACCGGTCACCCCCGCGAAGACGGTCGTCGGCGTGCGTGGCCGCCGGAGGCCGGATCTGAAGTCTCGTCACGTGGTCACCTGCTCGTTTCCGGGGTGTGCGGTCGCGCCGGCCGTCACGGGCGTCGTGACCCGGCGCGAGCGCTCATCCTGCCGTATCCGGCACGTCAGTTCGTACCGGGACCGGCGGCGGGGCGCAGCCGGTCGGACGATCTCCTCGGCCGGTTCAGCCTGTTCGCGCTCGGTTCCGTACGCGGCGGTCGTGGGCGTTCCGTACGAACGGCGGGCCACGAACCACCACGCGGTGGCGAGGACGAGTACGACGAGCAGGGCGACCGAGGTGTAGTTCATCGTGTCGAGGGTCACCGGCGACGACCGCGGCAGGCAGAACAGCACCGTCACACGGGCCACCCGGCCCACCGCGATCCAGCCGATCGGCCCGCTCCACCGCCCCGGGTGCCCGACTCAGCCCTCGGAGAACGTGCCGTGCCGCCCGGCACCCGAGACGAACCGGGCCGCGCCCTCGATGCTCTGCGCCAGCACCCCTGTGCCGTACCGGAGTTCGCCGCGCATGGCCGCCGCCTCGTCCAGCCCCTCCTGGTCCAGCACGGAGGCACGGTCGGAGCGCAGGCAGTCCTGCGGGAAGCGGGCGATCTCCGCGGCCAGTTCCTCGGCCGCGGCGCGGGCGGTGCCGGTGGGCACCACACGGTTGGCGAGGCCCGTCTCCAGGGCCTCGCCGGCGAGCACCGGCCGGCCCGTGAGGATCATGTCCAGGGCGCGGCTCGTACCGATCAGCCGGGGCAGCCGCACCGTACCGCCGTCGATCAGCGGGACGCCCCAGCGGCGGCAGAACACCCCGAGGACGGCGTCCTCCTCCACGACCCGCAGATCGCACCACAGGGCCAACTCCAGCCCTCCGGCGACGGCATGTCCGGCCACCGCGGCGATCACCGGCTTCGACAGCCGCATCCGCGTCGGCCCCATCGGACCGTCGCCGTCCGGTGTGACGGCGTTGCCCCGCTCCGTGCCGAGCGCCTTCAGGTCGGCGCCCGCGCAGAACGTGCCGCCCTCACCCCACAGGACCGCCACCCGGGCGTCGTCGTCCGAATCGAAGGCGCGGAAGGCGGCGGCGAGTTCGGCCGCCGTCGGGCCGTCCACGGCGTTGCGGACCTCGGGACGGGACAGAACGACGGTGGTGACGGGCCCCCGCCGCTCGATGCGGACCGGCATGCTGGCATCCCTTCCGTACGTCGGACGCAGCACGTTACCCGCGCGGCGCGCACCGTGGACCCGGCACGTTCGATCAAGAGGGCGGGCCCGGCGGTCCGGTCCCGCGGAGGTGCCGCCCGTCACGGCCGGCGCGAGGACCGTCGAAGCGCGGGCCCCTCAGATCACCTTCAGCCGCACCAGCGCACCCAGCGTCAGCGCCCCCGGCAGCAGCGGCAGCCACACCGTGATGATCCGGTACGCCAGCACCACCGCCGTCGCCACCGCCACCGGACCGCCCGCCGCGACCAGCGCCACGATCAGCGCCGCCTCCACCGAGCCGAGCCCGCCCGGGGTGGGCACCACCGCCACGGCGACGGTCGCGGCCAGATACGCGACCGCCATGTGCCACAGCGGGATGTCCAGGCCCAGCGCCCGCCCCACCGCGACCAGCCCGGTCGCCTGCAACGCGGGGAACGCCAGCGAACCGCCCCACAGCGCCAGCGCCCGGGCGGGACGCGTGTGCACCGAGCGGGCCTCGCCCAGCGCCGTGCGCAGGAAGGACCCGAGGGCCCGGCGCAGCCGCCGGACCAGCAGCAGCACCGCCGCGGCGACCAGCACCACCACGCCGAGCCCGAGCAGCAGCGGACCGGCCGCACCGTCCGGCAGCAGCGTGCCGGGGCGCAGCGCGCCGGGGAAGACCACCAGCAGCGTGACCAGCAGGCCGACCCGGGCGACGCTCTCCGCGAGCAGATAGAGCGCCAGGGCGGCCGAGGAGCGGGCCAGCGGCAGCCCGCACACGGTCATGAAGCGGAGATTGACCGCCGACGCCCCCACGCCGGTGGGCAGGATGTGGTTGGCCGCCATCGCGGCGACCTGCGTGACCAGCAGGCGGAAGCCCGGCAGCCGCTCGACGACCGCGCCCTGCCGGGTGACCGCCGCTGCCACCCAGGTCATGCAGGTGGCGGCGCCCGCGGCCAGCAGCCAGGGCCACCGGGCGGTCGTCAGATGGTGGAAGCCCTGGGTGAGCACGTCACGGTGCCGCACCGCGAGAAAGGCCACCACGGCGAGCGGGAGCAGGCCGAGGATCGCCCGCAGAGGGAGGCGCCCGGTGGACCGCGCCTGGGGAAGTCGTACCGCTGTCACATTCGAAGAGGCTCTCCGTGCCGTCTCAACTGCGGGTTGCGGCAGCGGGGACGGCGGCTTACGTACGGGAAGCGGGCGGGCTTCGCGCCCTCCCGTTGACCTAAAGAAAGGTTGAGGTCCTATGTTCGCCTGTATGAGTATGGAGACCACGGCCTGGACGCAGCTGCACAGCGTCATGAACGCCGAGCAGGAACGCCGCCCCTTCGCCCGCGCCACACTGCGCCGCATCGGCACGTTCGCCCGCCCGCACCGCCGCCGCATCGCCCTGTTCGTCCTGCTGGGCGTGGCCACCGCGCTGCTCGCCGTCGCGACCCCCGTGCTGGCCGGCCGTGTCGTGGACGCGATCGTGTCCGGCGGCGACGAGGGGACCGTCGTGCGGCTCGCCCTGCTGATCGCGCTGATCGCGGTCGTGGAGGCGGCGCTCGGCATCCTCGGCAGGCGGCTCTCGGCGACCCTGGGCGAGGGACTCATCCTCGATCTGCGCACGGCCGTGTTCGACCATGTGCAGCGCATGCCGGTCGCGTTCTTCACCCGCACCCGGACGGGGGCGCTCGTCAGCCGGCTCAACAACGACGTCATCGGCGCGCAGCGGGCCTTCAGCAACACCCTGTCCGGTGTGGTCAGCAACCTCGTCACGCTGGTGCTCACGCTGGCCGTGATGCTCACCCTGTCCTGGCAGGTCACCCTCCTCGCGCTGGTGCTGCTGCCGGTGTTCGTGGTGCCCGCCCGGCGGATGGGCCGCCGGATGGCCCGGATGCAGCGGGAGGCGGCGACACTGAACGCCGCCATGGGCACCCGTATGACGGAGCGCTTCTCCGCCCCGGGCGCCACCCTCGTGAAACTCTTCGGCCGGCCCGAGGACGAGTCGGCGGAGTTCGCCGCCCGCGCCCGCCGCGTCGCCGACATCGGCATCCGCACGGCGACCGCCCAGTCGGCGTTCATCACCGCGCTCACCCTCGTGTCGGCCCTCGCGCTGGCCCTGGTCTACGGCATCGGCGGGCGGCTCGCCCTGCGCGGCGCCCTGGACCCCGGCGCGGTCGTCGCCCTCGCCCTGCTGCTGACCCGGCTGTACGCGCCGCTCACCGCGCTCGCCGGAGCGCGTGTGGAGGTGATGAGCGCCCTGGTCAGCTTCGAGCGCGTCTTCGAGGTGCTCGACCTGAAGCCGCTCATCTCCCAGAAACCGGACGCCGTAGAGGTGCCCGAGGGCCCGGTGCCGGTGGAGTTCCACGACGTGCGCTTCGGCTACCCCGCCGCCGACAAGGTCTCCCTCGCCTCACTGGAGGAGGTGGCGTCCCTCGACACCCGGGGCGGCACCGAGGTCCTGCATGGCATCTCCTTCCGCGCCGAGGCCGGGCAGACCGTCGCCCTCGTCGGCTCCTCCGGCGCGGGCAAGTCCACCGTCGCCCAGCTGCTGCCGCGCCTGTACGACGTCGACGAGGGCGCCGTGCGCGTCGGCGGCGTCGACGTACGCGACCTGACCGCCGACTCGCTGCGCGCCACCCTCGGCATGGTCACCCAGGACGGACACCTGTTCCACGACACGGTCGGCGCCAACCTGCGGCACGCCCGCCCCGGCGCGACCGACGACGAGCTGTGGGACGCCCTGCGCCGGGCCCGCCTCGACGACCTCGTACGCGCCCTGCCCGACGGCCTCGACACGGTGGTCGGCGAGCGCGGCTACCGCCTGTCGGGCGGGGAACGACAGCGCATGACCGTCGCCCGGCTCCTGCTGGCCCGCCAGCGCGTCGTCATCCTCGACGAGGCCACCGCCCATCTGGACAACACGTCGGAGGCGGCCCTCCAGGAAGCCCTCGCCGAGGCCCTTCAGGGGCGTACCGCCGTCGTCATCGCCCACCGGCTGTCCACCGTGCGCGCCGCCGACCTGATCCTGGTCCTCGAAGAGGGACGCATCGTGGAACGGGGGACGCACGAGGTGCTGTTGGCGGCCGGCGGACGCTACGCGGAGCTGTACCGCACGCAGTTCGAGGAGCCCGCGGCGGACGTCGTCGCGGCGTAGCGGCGGTGGGAACACCGGGGCGGACCCGGGGGCGGGGGTGTCACACGCGGTCGTCGTATCCGGTCGATCTGGTGTCAAAGGGGATTCCGCAACGCGGCGACCGGGCTCCCCGTCCCCGTTCTCGTTCCTCTCTCGGAGTACACATGGACGCGCGTCAGGAGGCCGCACGCGGCCTGACCGACATCGAGAACTTCCTGTACCGGGAAGCGCATCTGAAGGCAGCGCACAGACGGGTGTCCGAGTTCGTCGCGGGGGTGCGGGGTCTGAACCCGGAACAGAAGAACGACATCGAACGGTGGTATCTCGACGAGCAGCGGCATGTGGCCCGCATGGTGACCGACCACATCGCCGACAGCATCAGCGTCGTGGAGGAGCAGCACCATGTCCGCTTCGGGCGGTGGCTGCGGGGGACCATGCTGTCGATGGCACTGATCACCACGATGATGCTCGGGCTGTGCGTCGTGCTCATCGCGAACGTTGTTTAGGCCAACGTAACACTGTTGTGGGGCGAGGCGGCCGGGACGGACAGGCCCGACGGGGCAGTAGGACGTTTGATACTGTGAACACAGTGTTTCGGGCACTGAGCAACAACCCCGTGAAGGGTGTCCGGAACACCATGCCTGCGACTAGAGCCCGCAGGTGCGGTTTCCCGGACGCCGTCTGATCCCCCGTTGAGCGGCGTCCGGGAACCACAGGCCTCGGGCCTGTCGACCCGCCGCGACCTGCCGGAACGTCGTCGTGACGCGGGCACGGGCCCTGGTCCTGGCCCCGGTCGTGACGCAGGCGCTAGGAACGCTTGGCGCGGTACAGGCCCCGGCCGGTCCGCCGGATGCGCGAGCTGCCGACCAGGCGGTCGAGGGTGCTGCGGACACCGTTGATGCTGCCACTGTCCGTGTCACGTCCGAGGGCCGCCGCGACGTCGCGGGCCCGTACGTCGACGTCGCCGACACCGTCGAAGTACTCCATGATCTGCTCGGTGAGCCTGCCGTACGTCTTCTGCCCGGCCGCGTCGGTGTCGGCCGCGGGTTCGCCGTCCTCGCCGCTCTGCGGCTTCCGGGGCCGCGGTGCCGTGTTCGCCGTGAGATCGGAGGCTTCCGGGATGTCACTGCCGGACGGTTCGTCGGTGGACGCCGCGGCCCGGTCCCGCTCACCGGTCCCGGCCGTACCCTTCGGGGCGGCCGCGTCCTGCTTCAGCATCAGGGTCTCGAGAGCGCTGAGGGCCCGCTGCACGGAGCCGAGATGCGCCACGACCGCGGCCAGTTCCCTTTCCAGCGCCTGCTTCTGGAGCTGGAGGCGGGCCAGGTCCTCTTGAAGACTCTCGGCGGTGATCTCGATGCTACGCGCTGTCTGGGTTCCAGAGACCATGTGTTCCTCTCATCCTCAACCCCTTGTGCCGCGCCCGGCTCATGTACGGCGCCACTCGGCCTGAACGTGGGAACGCGTTCCCCCACCGACATCATATGCAGTGACGCTTCGGAGCAGGTCACCGCGATGCCGGCGGGCTGTGCGGAGCCGGTGGGACCGGTGGGGGAGAGGGTGTGAGAGAGGCGGGGGAGAGGCAGGGACAGGTAGGGAGAGTCGCTCCTGTCGGAGGGTGCCGCTCCGGCCGCCGGACACCGGGCGGCCGGAGACGCACCGAGCACGCCGGGCCGGCGCCCGGCAGGCGTCCAGCCGGCCGGTCACACCGTCTATTGCCACTGTCCGCCGTGGACGCCGGGGCTGCCGGGGCCGCCGGGGCCGCCGACGTCGTCGCGGTCGGACCGCGCGCGCCGATCGGGATCGTCCGCGGCGTGGGCGGAGGCGGCGGACGCGTGGCGCAGCACGCGCAGGGTGTCGGAGACCGCCTTGATGCGCGCGTCGACCGTTTCCAGCGCCTCCTGAAGCATGCGGAGGTGGGCCTCCAGCACGGCGGCCTCGGCCGCCAGGGACACGCTCTCGGCGGCGGGGTCGGGGTGTTCGTCGTGCTCTGAAGGCATGAGGTGTCTCTCTGCGGCTCAGGTCTGTCGTCGTACAACCGGGGCGGGCGCGCACGGGCAGTGAGGACCGGACGCGCCTCACCCGCACTGACCGAACAGCCGTTGAAGCTGTGACGGCGGTCGGTCGGCGATCGGTGTCACACCTTCCACCGGTCGCCGGTCTAGCTGACAAGCCGACAGAAAAGGAGGGAGCCGTGCGCCAGTTCGTCCAATGCCGACGACTCCCTTCGTACTGAGCGGGTCCGCCGAGGACCTGAGCGGGACCGGCAGGGGAGAGCGGCACCGGCAGGGGAGAACCGGTGTCGCACCGGGCCGGACCCCGTCACCGGACGAGTCCCGCGGCGGCCGTGCCGCGGGAGAGGGGAGGTGGCCGAATGGACCACGCTGAAGCCGTTTCGATCACGGAGTTGGTGGACGAACGGCGGTATCTGCTGGACGTCGCCCGCCGGCTGCTGGGCGGCGGCGGTGAGGCGGAGTGGGCGGTCGACGAGACCTACCGCCGGTGGTACGCGCTGCCGGACGCGGTGCGCGACCGGATCGCGGCGCCCCGGGCCTGGCTCGAACGGACCGCGGGCGCGATCTGTCTGGAGCTTCTCGTCCGGCCCGACCGCCTCGAAGGCGGCACCCGGGCGGCCGGGACCGACCACGTGCTCGGGACGACGACGGGAACGATCGCCGCCGTCGCCGGACGGGTGGGAGCCGGGCGCCCGGTGTTCGCCGATCTCGTCCACGAGCGGCTGCGGGGACAGGGTGATCACTCCGCCTCGGCACAGCGGCACGACACCGTCGCCCGTGCCCTGCGCCAGGCCTGTCTGACGCAGGACGGGGTGCTGCTCGCGTCGCTGCTGTGCCCGAACGTCACGGCGTTCTTCGACGGCGGGGGGAAGCTCAGGGCCCTGATCAGGCCCGTGCACGGCCGGCCCGAGGTCGCCCACAGCCTGCTCACGTTCCTGGCCGGGCGCACGCGCACCGCGCTGACCAATCAGCTCGTCAACGGCCGCACCGGTCTGGTCGTGCGCTACGACGGCCAGGTCGTCACCGTGATCAGCATCGACGTCTCCGATCGTGAGATCAGCCAGGTGTGGGCGGTCCTCAACCCCGACAAGCTGCGCACCTGGAACCGGCGGGCCCGGCCCGTCGCAGGCCCCGGTCCGGCGACGCCCTCGCCCACGGGTGCCACCGGCGACGGTGCGGCCCGGCCGGCCGGGGACGAGCGGGCCCCCTGACACGCATCGTGACGGCGCGGTACCTCCGCGGGCTGTGACACCCCCTCTCGGCGCCGTTGGCGACCCGATGAGAGGGGGATCACACCGTGTCCGCACGCCGTATGGCGCATTCATCGATTTCAACAACATGTCAACGCTTCAATGGCACCTGTTGATAACAATCACGCACTGCCGGTCGACCTTCACGGGTGATTCGTTACCCCGTGCGCCTTTGGTCGGGGGCGGCAGGAGCACAAGTTGTCAGGCCGTGCGGCCAAGGAAACACGGTCTTCCGGGGTGTCGGCGGATCACTGCCACCGTCCGGCTGCACCTTTTTACCTCGAAGGTGTCACGAGAACGGGGTGATCCCGGTCTATGGAGCAGATGCGATTGGAGCAGCCGTGACTTTCAGTGATCACAGTTCCCGCGGCACCGGTACCGACTGTGCGACACCGCACCGTCCGAAGCACCACGGCGGGGGTGTCCCGGCGCCGTACGCCGATGCCGGACGCCACCAGGCCCTGGCCGCGTGGTCCCGCTTCTAGACAACTGCAACCGGAGGTAACGGAGACCGCAGAATCATGGATCTCGAACCGTCCCCCACGACAGCTGACCTTGATGAGGCAGTCTCTGTTTTCGTGCAGCACCGCTCACGTCTCTTCGGCATCGCCTACCGTGTGCTCGGCAGCGCCGTCGAGGCGGAGGACGTCGTCCAGGAAGTGTGGCTGCGCTGGCAGAAGACGGACCGCTCCGTGGTGGTCAGCCCGGTCGCCTTCCTCTCGAGCACGACGACGCGTCTGGCCATCAACGTGGCGCAGTCGGCGCGTGTGCGCCGCGAGACCTACATCGGACCCTGGTTGCCCGAACCGGTCGACACGAGTTCCGATCCCGAGGTGGGTGCCCAGCGCGCGGAGGCCGTGGAGATGGCCCTGCTGCTGTTGCTGGAGAAGCTGAACCCCACCGAGCGTGCCGCCTACGTCCTGCGTGAGGCGTTCGACTACGGCTATCCCGAGATCGCTGAGATCCTCCAGCTCAGCCTCGTCAACGTGCGCAAGATAGTGAGCCGCGCCCGCAAGCACCTGTCGGACGAACAGCGGGGGACCGTGGACTCGGCGGAACACCGGCGTCTGCTCACCGCCTTCGTGGCGGCGGCCCGGACCGGCGACGTGGCGAAACTGGAGGCGCTGCTCACCCCCGACGCCGTCAGCCTGTCCGACGGCAACGGCATGCGCGGCGCCGCGCGCTTACCGGTACTGGGCAGTGCGCGCGTCGCCAACCTGGCGACAGCCACCCGGCAGTTCTGGCGAACCGTGGAGCTTCAGCTCGTGGAGGCCAACGGCCGTACGGGCGTGATGCTCCACCGGGACGGCGTGCCCACCACCCTGCTGACGATCGCCGCCACCAGGGAGGGCATCTACCGGGTGATGTGGGTGTTCAACCCGAGCAAGATAGCGGCGTATCTGACGTCGCGTTCCCGCTTCACCGTGACGTCTGTCGTCGCGGCGGAGGGTGTGTGACTGCGGCACCGGCTTTCCTCCCCGTCTTCGGGACGTGGAGGAAAGCCGGTGCCGCTTGTCGTTGTCGAGGCCGTGTCCGTCCGGGCCGTCTTCGTCCGGGCCCTGCTCGGCCGGTCCCCATGCGGTGCCTCGGCCGGTCCCCATGCGGTGCGCCTGCCCCGACGGAACTTCTTCCGATGGACCGGAGGACGGGAGGACCGGAGGACCGGGGGCAGGCTGTCCGTCCGCGCTAGGAAAGGCTGCGCCGGGCCCCCGGAGCGGGGTTCGCCGGCTGGTTCCAGGAACGCAGTTTGTCCGGGTTGAGCACGACCCACACCTGAGTGATCCGCTGGTCGTCGATGTCCAGGCTGATCACGGCGGCGACCTGGTCGTGGTAGCGGACGACGAGCCCGGTGCGGCCGTTGACCGACTGGACGGCCAGGTCGGTGCGCGGGCGGCAGGCCAGGAAGGTGAGCAGGCTGTGGGCGACCTGCTCGCGGCCGTGCACCGGCCGGGTCAGGGCCCTGACCTTTCCTCCGCCGTCGAAGAACGCCGTGACCTGGGTGCAGAGCAGCGAGGCGAGCAGTACCGCGTCCTGTGTCACGCACGCGTGGCGCAGGGCACGGGCGACGGTGTCGTTGCGCTGTGACGAGACGGGACGTGAGCGCCGCCCCCGCAGTTGCTCGCGGGCCCGGTCGGCGAGATCGGTGGTCTCGGGTTCGGTGCGTCCCACGATGTCGGCGACCGCGTCCAGCGTCATCCCGAACACATCGTTGAGGACGAAGGCGGCCCGCTCGGCGGGGGACAGGGTGTCCAGCGCGTCCAGCAGCACCCGGCTGACCTCGTTCTCCAGCCCGGCCTGCGCCTTCGCGGCGGCCCCGGCCCGGGTCAGGTGCTCCTCGTCCGCGCCGGTCACGTCGCGGTCGGGCAGGGCGAGCCGGTTCAGGCAGATCCCGCCCGCGATCTTCGCCAGCCACGCGCGGGGTGCCGGGATCTCGTGGCGCTTCGCGTCCGACAGGGCGTACCAGCGGCGGTAGGTCTCCCCGACCACCCACTCCGCCTCATCGGTGCTGCCCAGCATCCAGTACGCGACATCGAGCAGATACCGCCGTTCGTCGAGCAACTCCGCGATCGACACAGATTCGGCGTGGTCCATACCGCATCCTCCCCTCTCCCGCGGCGCCACACAATGCGGGCCCTCGACGCACCTTTTTCACTACGGCTCAATCAGGTAGACCGGGTACGCACAGATCTTGTGACATCGTGCGCGCCGAGCAAGAGCCCCGCTGTCACATTCTCGCCGCACGCCCGGTCATTCGAGTGGAGGCAGTCCAGAAGGCTGCTGACTCTTGCAGTGCAGCGATGACCGAGCCCGTTCCCGTGCCCACGGCTCGGCGGCGCGCGGCGGCGACGAAGCCGTGCGCGTCGCGCGGCCGGTCCCTCCGGGTGGGCTCCCACCGGGATCACGGCCCACCGAGCCGGTCGCGGTGGTGACGCACACGTCGACCTTTCCGTCGCGGCACGCACGCTCATGAATGGTGGTAGGGGTATGGGAGACCGGAGTCGGGAAAGCGAAGTGCGGCAAGGGGAAAAAGGGGAAAGGGTTTCCGCCTGGGTCTCCGGCCGATTGGGCACCGCCCCCAGCCTGCTCAGAGGAAAAGCACGCAAAGCATTCCCGGACCATTGGTCGTTCATGCTGGGCGAGATCTCCCTCTACAGCTTCGTGGTCATCGTCGTCACGGGTGTTTATCTGTCGTTCTTCTTCCATCCGTCGATGAACCAGGTGGTGTACGAGGGCAGCTACGCCCCGCTGCAGGGCCAGCTGGTGTCCGAGGCGTTCAACTCGACCATGAACATCTCGTTCGACGTCCGCGGCGGCCTGCTGATCCGGCAGGCCCACCACTGGGCGGCACTGATCTTCGTCGCCTCCCTGCTCGTCCACATGATGCGGGTGTTCTTCACGGGTGCCTTCCGCAAGCCCCGCGAACTCAACTGGGTGTTCGGATTCCTGCTGCTGGTGCTGGCCATGTTCGGCGGCCTGACCGGATACGACCTCCCGGACGACCTTCTCTCCGGGACCGGACTCATGGTCGTGAACGGCACGATCCTGTCCGTCCCGGTCGTCGGCACGTATCTGTCGATGTTCCTGTTCGGAGGACAGTTCCCGGGCGACGATCTGATCGCGCGCTTCAACACGCTGCACGTCCTGATCATCCCGGCCCTGATGGTGGGACTGCTCGCCGCCCACCTGATCGTGGCCCTGCGCCACCGGCACACGCAGTACCCGGGCCCCGGACGCACCGAGCGCAACGTCGTGGGGATCCCCTTCAAGGTGCGCGCCGTGAAGTCCGGCGGACTCTTCCTCCTGGTGGCCGGCATCATCCTCGCCATCGCCGCGACCGCCCAGATCAACCCGGTCTGGCTGTACGGCCCCTACCGCGCCGACCAGGTCTCCGCCGGCTCCCAGCCCGACTGGTACATGGGCGTGCTGGACGGACTGATCCGCATCATGCCCGGCTGGGAGATCGCCTTCTGGGGCCACACCCTGGCCCTGGACAACTTCATCCCGCTGCTGGCCGCCGCCGGCCTCTTCCTGTCCCTGGGCGTCTACCCGTTCGTCGAGGCCTGGGTGACCGGCGACGACCGCGACCACCACGTACTCGACCGGCCGCGCAACCGCCCGGTGCGCACGGGGCTGGGCGTCGCGTGGATCAGCTGCTATCTGGTGGCGCTGATAGCCGGAGCGAACGACATCATCGCCATCCGCCTCGGTCTCGCCGTGGAGTCGGTGACCTGGGCGGTGCGCATCGGGATCTTCGTCGTACCCGTCCTGGCCTACTCCGTGGCGTACCGCTGGGCGCTCGCCCTCCAGCGCAAGGACCGCGACGAGGTGCTGCACGGTCGCGAGACCGGCCTCATCAAGCGTCTGCCGCACGGTGAGTTCGTCGAGGTGCACGAACCGCTGCCTCCCGAGAAGCTCTATGTGCTCACCCAGCACGAGCAGTACCAGCCGATCCCGGACGATCCCGCGGGCGCCGCCGCCGCACCGGATCCCGGAGCACGCCTTGCCGGGCGGCTGCGCCACCGGCTGAGCCGGTGGTTCTACGGGGAAGGCAGCCAGGTCGCCAAGCCGACCCCCAAGGAGTACCAGGAGATCGCCGGCGGACACCGGGACTGAATTCGGCACGGGCACCCGACGGGTGCCCGTGCCGAAACATATTCACCGCCCCCGGAATTCTTTTTCCATGCTCTTCGACGAACTGCGATTCAGGTGATTCCGCGTCGCGTCACACATTCCACGGGTCGCCGGTCATAGGGAGTGGAGCAGGCGAAAATACCTGCCGACCCGAGGAGTGTGGAATGGAAAAGCCCGTTCTTGAGCCGGCGGCACAGGAACTCGCGGACGCGACGGCGAATCCGCCGTTCCTGTACGAACTCGGCCCGGAAAAGGCCCGGAAGGTCCTCGACGACCTTCAGGCGGCGCCGGTCGAGAAGCCGGACGTGCAGGACAAGTGGATCACGGTGCCGGCCGAGGCCGGCGATGTGCGGGTCCGCATCGTCAAGCCCGTCGGCGGCGGGAAATCGCTGCCGGTCGTCCTCTACATGCACGGCGGCGGCTGGGTCCTCGGCAACGCCGGGACCCACGACCGTCTGGTGCGCGAACTGGCCACCGGGGCCAACGCCGCGGTCGTGTTCGTGGAGTACGACCGTTCGCCCGAGGCCCGGTACCCGGTCGCCATCGAGCAGGCCTACGCGACCGCCCGGTGGATCACCGAGAACGGTGCCGAGGAGGGTCTGGACGCCGCGCGCCTAGCCGTGGCCGGCGACTCCGTCGGCGGCAACATGACCGCGGCGCTGACCCTCATGGCCAAGCAGCGCGGCGACGTGACCTTCGTGCACCAGTCGCTCTACTACCCCGTCACCGACGCGGGCCAGGACACCGGCAGCTACCGGGAGTTCGCGGACGGCCCGTTCCTCACGGCTGCGGGGATGGCCTGGTTCTGGGACTGCTACACCACCGACCCGGCCGAGCGCGCGCAGATCACCGCCTCGCCCCTGCGGGCGAGCCTGGACGACCTGCGGGACCTGCCGCCCGCGCTCGTCGTCGTCGACGAGAGCGACGTGCTGCGGGACGAGGGCGAGGCGTACGCCCGCAGGCTCACCGAGGCCGGCGTCCCCACCACCAGCGTCCGGGTCAACGGCATGCTGCACGACTTCATGATGCTCAACCCCCTGCGGCCGACGCAGGCAGCGACGTTCGCGATCGAGCTGGCCGTGCGCACCCTGCGCACCGCGCTCCACAAGAACTGAGACCTGCTCTCCCCCGACTCCCGGAGACCCGTTCTCCGGACGCGCTGAGACCCGACCCGGGCTCATCCGAGAACCCTTGCCTCGAAAGGAACCACTCATGCAGAACAAGCCGACCGTCGTACTGGTCCATGGCGCTTTCGCCGACTCCACCAGCTGGAACGGCGTCGTCAAGAAGCTGGAACAGGAGGGCTATCCGGTGGTGGCGGCGGCCAACCCGCTGCGCGGCCTGAGCCACGACGCCGCCTACGTCCGGGAGCTCCTCGCCGGCATCGAGGGCCCGGTCGTCCTCGCCGGGCACTCCTACGGCGGAGCGGTGATCACCAACGCCGCCCGGGGCGCCGACAACGTCAAGGCGCTCGTGTACGTCGCGGCGTTCGTCCCGGCGAACGGCGAGAGCGCGCTGGAGCTCGCGGGCAAGTTCCCGGGCAGCTCGCTGGGCGAGGTCCTGCGTCCCGTTCCGGTGACCCTGGCGGACGGTTCCCAGGCGGTGGACCTCTACATCGAGCGGGACAAGTTCCCCCACCAGTTCGCCGCGGACGTCTCCGAGGACGTCGCCGCCCTGATGGCGGTGTCCCAGCGCCCGGTGACCAACGTGGCCCTGGAGGAGCCCTCCGACGAGCCGGCCTGGCAGACCGTTCCGTCCTGGGCCCTGGTGGCCGCCGACGACCTCAACATCCCGGCCGAGACGCAGCACTTCATGGCCGAGCGGGCGAGGGCGTACACGGTCGAGGTCCGGGCCTCGCACGCGGTGAGCGTGTCCCGCCCCGAGGACGTCGCCGACATCATCGACAAGGCGGCGCAGTCCGTGTGACGACCGGGCGCACAGCACAGGGCGGGGCGGCAACGAAGCCGCCCCGCCCTGTGGTGTGCGCTGTGGTGTGCGCCGACGACCGGTGGAGCCGGAGGGACGTCCGGCCGCTGCCGGTCACCGGTGGCCGTTCAAGCGGACGAGATACGGCGCAGGGCCTCGTGGACGGCGGTCATCCGCTCGTCGAGGTCGACGAGTGCCGCGCGCAGCCTCGCGACGTGGGACTCGAGCTCGGTCGCCTCCGCGGCCAGCGACACGACGGTGGCCGCGACATCGATCCGGTTCTCGGTTGCTCTGGTCATCCTGTGTTCCTTCGAGTGCTGGAGGTGCGCCGGGAGCACAGCGGGCCCCTGCCGTCGGCAGGGGCCCCGGAGCCGGACTCACCGCTCCTGTGCTGGGCGGTGGCTATTCGACGAGCTTGCCTTCGGTCGACACGTCCTCCATCAGAGCGGCGATCTCGTCGGGGATCGGCGGAATGCTCTCGTGGGTGACACCCGTCGTCGGCGACCACACCAGGTTGACCTGGAGTGCGGGATCCATGTCGGGGAAGTCGCTGCGGTTGTGGCAGCCGCGGGTCTCGCGCCGCTCCAGCGCCGCCTCCAGCGTGGCTCGGGCCGCCAGGGCGGCGGACTTGAGGTCGAAGGCGTGCGCGAGGTCCTGGAAACCGGCGATGTCCGGGTGGACACCGACGTCCTCCATCCGCTTCTCGATCGCCGAGAGCTCCGCGAGTCCGGCGAGCAGACCCGCCTCGTCGCGGACCACGCCCGCGTGCTCGGTCATGGTGTTGCGGATGGCGCGCTGCAGGGCGCGGACGTTCTCCGGACCGTCGGCGGCGAGGAGGTCGTCGATCTCCGCGCGGGCCTCGGCGATGGCGGATGCCGAGCGCGGCTGCGCCGTCAGCGACTCCGAGTACGCGGCCGCCGCCTGGCCCGTGATCCGGCCGAAGACCAGCAACTCGATGAGGCTGTTCCCGCCGAGGCGGTTGGCGCCGTGCAGACCGCTGGACGCCTCACCGATGGCGTACAGACCGCGCACGTCGGTGCTGTGGTCCTCGGGGCTCACCCACACGCCGCCCATCGAGTAGTGCGCGGTCGGCGCGATCTCGATCGGATCGCGGGTGATGTCCAGCATCTGCAGGTCCAGCAGCGTCTGGTAGACGCGGGGGAGCCGCGTCATGATCGTCTGCCGCGGGATGTGGGACACGTCGAGCCACACGCCGCCGTTGGCCGTGCCCCGCCCTTCCTTGATCTCCGTGTAGGAGGCCAGGGCGACCCGGTCGCGGGTGGAGAGCTCCATGCGCTCGGGGTCGTAACGGGACATGAAGCGCTCGCCGAGCGCGTTGCGCAGGATGCCGCCCTCACCGCGCGCGGCCTCGCTGACCAGGGTGCCGGCCGCGTTCTCCGGCTCGATGATCCCGGACGGGTGGAACTGGACCAGTTCGGGGTCGCGCAGCCGTGCTCCGGCCTCCACGGCCAGACGGAACGAGTCGCCCGTGTTCTCGTCGCGCCGCGAGGAGGTGCGCCGCCAGATACGGGTGTGGCCGCCCGCGGCGAGGATCACCGAGTCGGCGTGGATCAGGTACCGCGTTCCGTCGGTGAGGTCGAAGCCGTAGGCACCGAAGACGGCGCCGTCGTGCACCAGGAGCCGGGTGATGTACACACCGTCCAGCACGGGGATGTCGAGCTGGTCCGCGCGCCGGATGAGGGTGCGCTGGATCTCCAGACCGGTGTAGTCCCCGGCGAAGGCCGTGCGCCGGAACTTGTGCGCGCCGAAGAAGCGCTGGGAGATCCGGCCGTCGTTCTCCCGGGCGAACGCCATGCCGTACCGCTCCAGGTCGTCGATACCGCGGGCGGCGCCCTCGGTGACGATCTGCGCGGTGCGCGGGTCGGCGAGGAGGTAGCTCTCCTTCAGCGTGTCGGCCGCGTGCTGCTGCCAGCTGTCCTCGGGGTCCATCGTCGCCAGCGCGGCGTTGATCCCGCCGGCCGCGAGTGCCGTGTGGGCGTCCTCCTTCGGACGCTTGCCGACCGCGAGGACGTCGACGCCGGCCTCGGCCAGTTCGATCGCCGCGCGCAGCCCGGCTCCACCGGTGCCGATGACCAGCACCATGGTGGATATACGTCGTTCACTGATAGCCACGGTCTACTCCGATCGCCGATGGTGTCACCCACTACGACCGGATCCGCTCGGCATCTGTGACAGCCTTCGGTGCCGTTCGGGTCCGTGCCGGCGAGGCCTGTCCGTCGCTGTGTGAGGGACTGCGAACGCGAGGACGCCGCGAGGACGGATCCGTGGCCGGAGGCGGCTCCGGGGACGGAACCCGACGCCCGTCCTCCGCCACCACCGTACTCGTCGGGGGAGGCCGGGCGGCGTCCGTCACAACATCGGGGGCTCCCCGGTCAACCCTCCAGCCGGACCACCGTCCGCGACCGGAGGAGGAGAGGATGACGTACGTCATCGCGGCGTCCTGCGTCGACGTCAAGGACCGGGCCTGCCTCATCGAATGCCCCGTGGACTGCATCTACGAGGGCAACCGGACGCTCTACATCAACCCGGACGAGTGCGTGGACTGCCGGGCGTGCGAGCCCGTCTGCCCGGTCGAGGCGATCTTCCACGAGGACGACGTGCCGGAGCGGTGGGCCGGCTACGCGGCCGTCAACGCGGAGTACTTCCGGACCTCGCCGGGGCAGGACGGACAGCCGGTCCTCCGCGACGGCGATCACCGGCTGGTCGCCGGGCTGCCGCCTCAGAGTTCCGGCAAGAAGGACATCGCCCGGTTCGGCATCCGCAAGGAGGAGGCCGCGGACGCCGACCTGTGGTTCCCCTTCTTCTGACCGGCGGCCGCGAGCGGCCGCCGCCCTACGAGACGAGCGTGATGGTCGTCGGGGTGCCCTGCCAGGCCATCCTGGCGTAGGGGCACAGCGAATCGGCCTTGTCCAGGAGCAGGGCCGCCACCTCGGGATCGACGTCCGGCCACTTGACCTCGAGGTCGACCCGCAGCAGGTATCCGCCGTCCTCGGGGTCCCGCCCGAACGCGACGGTCGCGTCCACCGAGATCACCGAGGGGTCGAGCGCGGCCTGCCGTGCCACCAGGCTCAGCGCCCCGTGGAAGCAGGCGGCGAAGCCGGCGCCGAACAACTGCTCGGGATTGGTCCCGCTGCCGTCTCCTCCCAGCTCGGACGGCATGCGCAGGTTGATGTCGAGGACTCCGTCGTTCGAGCGGGCCTGCCCCGAGGCGCGGCCGTGACTGACCTGCCCGCCGGTCACCGTCACGGTCGTGGTGTAGATGGGTGCGAAGTACTCCCCGTCGAAATCCTTGTCGGTGGAGAGATTGGGCAGGCGGATCTGCTCGCTCACTGCGTGCCTCCGTCACAGTCGCGTCATGGGGGTGTCCCCGGTCCTGGTTAGCTACTTGACCGAGAAGGCGTCCCCCGTGTGACACGGCTGCCGCACGAAGGTGAAAAAAGGTGCCGCGGCACCACCGCGGGCTCGGGCGCCCGGCGCGCCGCGGCCCGCTTCAGCGGTCCAGGGAGGCCACGTACGGTTCCAGCTTGGCAGGGTTCATCACCCACATGATGCGTTCCACGCCGCGTTCCGACACGTCCACGGACAGCAGGGCCACGGGGTGCCCCTCGGCCGAGACCAGGACGGCCGGCATGCCGTTGGCCTCCACCCAGCGGATCTCCGCCCGGGGCCAGAAGCGCGGCGCGAAGGCGGCGAGGTACTTGGAGACGTGGGTGCGCCCGACCACCGGGATCTTGGACGCGCCCCGCATGCCGCCGCCGTCGGCATAGCTGACGACGTCCTCCGTCAGGATGTGCTCCAGTTCCGAGAGGCTGCCGGTCTGCGCCGCGGCGACGAACGCCTCCAGCAGCCGCCGGTGCGTCTCGGAGCTGACCGTCCCCTTGCGTTCCGCCGACAGGTGCTTGCGGGCCCGGCTCACCAGCTGGCGCGTGTTGGCCTCGCTCGTCTCCAGCATGTCCGCGATCTGCTTGTACGGGTAGTCGAAGGCTTCCCGCAGGATGTAGGCGGCCCGCTCCACCGGGTTGAGTTTCTCCAGGAGCAGCAGAATGCCCAGTTCCAGGGCCTCCGCCCGCTCCGCGCCCAGCTGTGGATCCGCCCGGGTGTCGACCGGCTCCGGAAGCCAGGGCCCGACGTAGGACTCACGGCGCACCCGGGCGGACTGGGCGAAGTTGATCGCCAGACGGGTGGTGATGGTGGTCAGGAACGCCGTCGGCTCGTGGATGTCGGTGCGGTCGGTGTTCTGCCACCGCATCCACGCTTCCTGGACGATGTCCTCGGCTTCCGCGGCGCTGCCGAGGATGCGGTACGCGATACCGAAGATCTGGGGGCGCGCTGCCATGAACTGCTGGGTCGCCTGGTCTAGGGAGTCTGCGTCATCCCCGGCGCGCATAGAGATCCTCCAGTCCTTGATGACCATGCTACAAGCCGGGATCGCGCGCCGCGCGCCGCACCCCGGGCGGCCCGCGGAGCGGTGAGGCACCGGGCCCGCGCCGCCCGGCGCACGGCCGGTGACCGACGGCCGGAACGGCGCGGGGCGGTGCCTCACCGGGGTCGTCAGGCCTGTGCCGGGTTCTCCTGGAACAGGTCACCGGCGAACGCGGCGGCCTCCAGGATCGCCTTCACCGCCGTCAGGTAGCGCGCGGCGTCCGCGCCGTCGACGAGCCGGTGGTCGTACGACAGCGACAGGTGCACCAGGTCGCGGACGCCGATCACCGGACCGTCCGGGGTGTCGACCACCGCGGGGCGGGTGACCACGGCGCCGACGCCCAGGATGGCCGCGTGGCCCGGCGGTACGACGACCGTGTCGAACAGGGCGCCGCGCGACCCGGTGTTGGAGATGCTGAAGGTGGCTCCCGTGACGTCGTCCGGGGTCAGTCCGCCGCCGCGGGCCTTGCGGGCCAGCTCGACCACGGCCCGCGCGACACCGGGGACGCTCAGGTCTCCGGCTGCCTTGATGACCGGCGTCATCAGTCCCTTCTCGGTGTCGACCGCGATGCCGATGTTCTCGGTGTCGAAATAGGTGATGGTGCCCTCGGCGTCGTTGATCCGGGCGTTGACGGCGGGGTGCGCCTTCAGTGCCTGCACCGCGGCGCTGATGAAGAACGGCAGCGGAGACAGGCTGATGCCCTCACGGGCGGCGAAGGCGTCCTTGGACCGGGCGCGCAGCCGCATCAGCGCGGTGACGTCGGCCTCCACGACGGAGGTCAGCTGAGCCTGCTCGTGCAGGGCCTTCTTCAGGTTCTCGCCGATCACCTTGCGGATGCGGCTCATCGGCACGGTACGGCCACGCAGAGCAGCCGCCTCCGGGCTGGTCACCGCGGGCGCGGCCACCGGCGCGGCGGGGGCGGCGGGGGCGACAGGTACGGCGGGCTGGGCGGGCGGGGCGGGCGCGGGCGCGGGTGCGGCAGGGGCCGCGGGGACGGCGGGCGCGGGTGCGGCAGGGGCCACGGGGACGGCGGGCGCGGGTGCGGCAGGGGCCGCCGGCGGGGTGGGCGGGGCAGGAGAAGCGCTCCGCGGCTCCGCGACCGCGCTCGCGGCGGGAGCCTCCGCCACGGGGGCGGGTGCGGCGGGTGCCGCCGGCGCGGGCTCCGCGTCGGCGGGGCTGCCGATGACGGCCAGCTCGGCGCCGACCTCGGCGTTCTCGTCCTCCGGTACGACGATCTTCAGCAGCACGCCGGAGGCCGGGGAGGGGATCTCGGTGTCGACCTTGTCGGTGGACACCTCCAGCAGGGGCTCATCGGCCTCGACGGTCTCGCCGACCTGTTTCAGCCAGCGGGTGACGGTTCCCTCGGTGACGCTCTCGCCCAGGGCCGGCAGGGTTACGGAAATGGTCATGACGTCGGTTGCTCCTCACGAATGGTCGGGGCGACGGGGCACCCCTGGTCTGCGCACCCACCGCGGTGCGCGGCGGTCCTCACGGCGCGCCGGGCCCGCGGCGGGACGCTCATCCCTGCCGGCCGTAGCGCTCCCGTGCCCGGACGACGGTGTCCGGGTCGACGGCGCCGGTCCGCGCCAGCCGGTCCAGGGCGGCCACGACGATCGACTCGGCGTCGACCCCGAAGTAGCGGCGCACGGCGTCGCGGGTGTCCGACAGGCCGAAGCCGTCCGTGCCCAGCGACGAGTAGTCCTGTTCGACCCACTGGCTGATCTGATCGGGCACCTGGCGCATCCAGTCGCTGACCGCGAGCACGGGTCCGCCGACACCCGACAGCGCCTGCGTCACGTACGGGACGCGCTCCGTGCCCCGCAGCCGCGCCCGGTCGGCGTCGAGCGCGTCGCGGCGCAGCTCGGTCCAGGACGTCACCGACCAGACGTCGGCGTGCACGCCCCACTGGGACAGCAGCAGTTCCTGCGCCTCCAGCGCCCAGTGGATCGCCGTACCGGAGGCCAGCAGCTGGATCCGCGGCCCCGCGTCCTGGGACTCCGCCTGCCGGAACCGGTACATGCCCCGCAGGATGCCCTCCTCGACCGAGGGCCCTTCGGGCATGGGCGGCTGCTGCTTGGGCTCGTTGTAGACCGTCAGGTAGTAGAAGACGTCCTCGGGCCGCTCGCCGTACATCCGGCGCAGGCCCTCCCGGACGATCACCGCGATCTCGTACGCGAACGCCGGGTCGTAGCTCACCGCGGCCGGATTCGTGGACGCCAGCAGATGGGAATGCCCGTCGGCGTGCTGGAGCCCCTCGCCCGTCATCGTCGTACGGCCGGCCGTCGCGCCCACCACGAAGCCGCGGCCCAGCTGGTCGGCGAGGGCCCAGAACTGGTCGCCGGTGCGCTGGAACCCGAACATGGCGTAGAAGATGTAGAACGGGATCATGGGTTCGCCGTGCGTGGCGTACGCCGTAGCCGCGGCGGTGAACTCGGCCAGCGACCCGGCTTCCGTGATGCCCTCGTCGATGAGCTGGCCGTCCTTGGCCTCCTTGTAGTGCAGGAGTTGGTCGGCGTCGACCGGCTCGTAGGTCTGCCCCTGCGCCGAGTAGATCCCGGCGGTCGGGAACAGGGCCTCCATGCCGAACGTCCGGGCCTCGTCGGGGACGATGGGCACCCAGCGCCGCCCGGTGTCCTCCTCGCGCATCAGGTCCTTGACCAGCCGCACGAGAGCCGTGGTGGTGGCCACCTCCTGCTTGCCGAAGCCCTTGCGGAGGGCATCGAAGGGACGGGCCGCCGGCTGCTTCAGCGGCTTGGCCACCACCCGGCGCACCGGCACGGGACCGCCCAGCGCGGCACGCCGCTCGTGCAGGTACTGCACCTCCTCCGACTTCTCGCCGGGGTGCCAGAAGGGCACCACGTCGCCGCTCAACGCACTGTCCGGAATAGGCAGTTCGAGCGTGTCGCGCAGCCGGCGGAACTGGTCCGTGCTCAGCTTCTTCATCTGGTGGTTGGCGTTGCGGGCCTCGAAGTCCGCACCCAGCGTGTGCCCCTTGACCGTCTGGGCGAGGACGACGGTGGGCCCGCCGCGGTGCTCCGTCGCGGCCTGGTACGCCGCGTGCACCTTGAGCGGTTCGTGGCCGCCCCGGGAGTTCTCGAACAGGTCGGTGATCTGCGCGTCGCTCAGGCTCGCGGCGACGCGGGACAGGGCGTCCCCGGTGAAGAAGTGCCGGCGGATGTAGGCGGCGTCCCGCGCGGCGTACGTCTGGAACTGGGCGTCGGGTATCTCGCCCAGACGGCGCACCAGCGAGCCGTCGGCGTCCCGCTGCAGCAGCGGATCCCAGGCCTCGCCCCACAGGGTCTTGATCACGTGCCAGCCGGCCCCGCGGAACCGGGCCTCCAGCCCCTGCACGATCTTGGAGTTGGACCGAACCGGACCGTCCAGCCGCTGCAGGTTGCAGTTGATGACGAAGGTGAGGTTGTCGAGTCCGTCCCGCGCGGCGAGTTCGAGCGCCGCCGTCGACTCGGGCTCGTCGACCTCGCCGTCTCCGAGGAAGGCCCAGACATGCGACCCGGAGGTGTCCTTGATGCCCCTGTTGAGCAGGTAGCGGTTGAACCGGGCCTGGTAGACGGCGGCGAGGGGGCCGAGCCCCATGGAGACCGTCGGGAACTCCCACAGCCACGGCAGGCGCCGGGGGTGCGGGTAGGAGGGCAGCCCGTGGCCGTCGACCTCACGGCGGAAACCGTCGAGCTGCTCCTCGCGCAGCCGGCCCTCCAGGAACGCCCGCGCGTAGATGCCCGGCGAGGCGTGCCCTTGGAAGAACAGCTGGTCCCCGGAACCGTCCGCGTCCTTGCCTCGGAAGTAGTGGTTGAACCCGACCTCGTAGAGCCAGGCCGCGGACGCGTAGGTCGCGATGTGGCCGCCGAGGCCCAGGCGGGAACCGCGGGAGACCATCGCCGCCGCGTTCCAGCGGTTCAGCGCGGTGATGCGGGTCTCCATGGCGAGGTCGCCGGGGAAGTCCGGCTCGGCCGACGCGGGAATCGTGTTGATGTAGTCCGACGACAGCAGCCCCGGCAGGGCCGCCCCGGACCGGACGGCGTGCTCGTGCACGCGCCGCATCAGGTACACGGCGCGGTCGGGGCCGGCGTGCCGGATGACGGCGTCGAGCGATGCCTGCCACTCGCTCGTCTCCTCGGCGTCACGGTCGGGTATCTGGTCGAGCTGACTCGTCGCGGAGGCGGCGGCGGGCAGGATCGGATCACTCATGGCAGCTTTCCTGTCGAGGCGTGCGGAGGTGAGGTCGGACGGCGGTCGCGGCGGCGGGCGCGCGTCGGTGGCCGTCCGGTCGGGAAGCGCGGGGGGAGGCCGCCGGCGCGCCGGTGCTTCAGCGCTGCGTGAGCCAGGTGCCGAACGTCGTGCGGCCGAAGTGGGCACCCGGCTGCGGCAGAAGACCGTGTTCCGCCGCCTCGGCGGCGAGGAGTCCGGCCCGACCGTCCGCGATGACGCACCTGGCGTCGCCTCGGGCGGCGAGCAGCTTGGCGGCGAGGTCGTCGAGGCGGTGCTCCTCGGGGCCGGCCACCTCCAGCGTGCCGAACAGCGGCAGTCCCACGGCCACCCGCGCGAGTGCGGCGGCGACGTCGTCCGTCGCCACGGGACGCACGGGCGCGGGGACCACGTGGACGGCGTCGCGGCGTGTGTCGGCGACGGTGACGGCCTCCAGGAACTCGAAGGACGGCGCGGCACGCACGATCGAGTGCGGTATCGGGGACCGCCGGACCTGGTCCTCCTGCTCCGCCTTCGCGCGCAGGTAGGGCGAGGTCAGCCGGTCGGCCCCGACGACCGAGAGGATCACGTGATGCTCGACTCCGGCCAGGTCCGCGGCGGCCAGGAGGTTGGTGGTCGCGGTGCGGAAGAACTGGAGTGCCGCCTCGTCGGTGCGGGTCGGGGCGTTGGTGACGTCCACCACCACCTCGGCGGCCCGCAGGGCCTTGTGGAGGCCTTCCCCCGAGATGACGTCGACGCCGTGGCGGCGGGAGACGGGTACGGCCTGCACCCCGTGGTCACGCAGCCGGGCGACGGTCCTGGAGCCGATCAGCCCTGTGGCCCCTGCGACGACGACTCTCATCCGGGTCCCTTCCCGTCAGGGGTCGGGGACCCCGTCCACGTCCGGCTGACGGGCGAGGTCAGCCGCATTCACCACGTATGACAGGGTGCGCACCGATGTTGTGACACCGAGCGGGCCGTCGTGATCGGGGGACGGCCGTCGCCCTGGGCCGCCGGGGTCGTGCGAGGACCACCCGCCGGGGGCGCGATCCGACCACTCGACCCGGGCCGGACGCGGGAGCCCGACCACTCGACCCGGGCCGGACGCGGGAGCCCGACCGGGCGGCCCGGGCCGGGACTGCGACGAGGCCGGGACCGCGCTCGGCCGGGACCGCGCTCGGCCGGGACCGCGCTCGGCCGGGACCGCGCTCGGCCGGGACCGCGCTCGGCCGGGACCGCGCCCGGGCCGGGACCGCGCCCCGGCCGGAACCAGGATTTGGTCGGCGGGTGGCTCAGGCCTTCGGGTCGTCGGCGGCCGGCGGCGCGCCGTGGTGGGCGCGGATGAGCTCGATGACCGTGTCGGCGGTGCGGGCCAGGTGGCTGCGGCCGTCGGGGAGCTGTGCCGACCGGCTGATGTAGCTGCGCGGTCCGACGTGGGTGGCCGGGTCGAGCCGGTGCACGGTGATCTTCCCCGCGCGGTCCGCCCGGTTCCATCCGCTCCCGCGGAACAGCGGCCAGCGCTGCGGGAAGATCCAGGTGCCGAGCCGCTCGATCGGGTCGCTGGCGCTGGTGAGCCGGTGCAGGTGCTGGACGCCGCGCAGGTCGTTGGCGCCGTTGTGGAACCCGCCGAGGGTGATCATCAGCAGCGGCGCGCCCAGCTGGCCGTGCAGTTCCTCGACCGCGCCGGTGGCGACCTGGGCGCCTCCGCTGTAGCTGAGCAGCACGACCGGTACGCCGCTGTCGGGCTCGTACCCGGCGAGCCGCAGCTGGGTGGCGATCTGACCGCCGACGGCCCGGTTGTACAGCGGCCGGTACCGGTGGTCGGCGGCGACGAAGATCTGCATGACGTTGTGCAGGAACAGCAGCAGTCCGACGCGGCGGCGCAGCCACGCCCACACCGGCCGGTCGGCGATGGGGTCGGCGAGCGGTGAGTAGGGCAGCACCTGGCCCAGCACGCGCAGCTCCGGCGCACCCTTGATCAGGGCCTTGACCAGCAGGCCCCCGTCCCGGCTGTCACGGAAGCGGCGTTTGCCGATGCCGTCCAGGTAGACCAGGTACGCGTTCGGCGGGCTGTCCGGGGCCGCACCGCGCGCGTAGGGCACGCCCTTCGGCAGGACGGACGTGGGGGCCCGCCACCCGACGC
Source organism: Streptomyces cadmiisoli (assembly GCF_003261055.1). Lineage (NCBI taxonomy): Bacteria > Bacillati > Actinomycetota > Actinomycetes > Kitasatosporales > Streptomycetaceae > Streptomyces > Streptomyces cadmiisoli. Next base: position 1,917,791 of record NZ_CP030073.1, on the reverse strand, counting down.
CGTAGGCCAGCACCTCGTGGCGGGCCAGCAGGGCTTCGGCGAGCAGGACCGGCCCGAGCAGGGCGGCCCAGAGCAGGAAGTGGTTCATGCCATCGCCTCCCGGCGGCCGGTCGTGCTGATGCGCGCCACCAGACGCCGCACGCCCTCGGAGGTGACACCGAGCCCGACGCCCGCGACGGTGACGCAGCCGACGGCGGTCCACCAGCCCAGCCCGGTGGCCGAGGCGAGCGAGTCGGACAGACCGGCTCCGACCCCGATGAACAGCAGCAGGTGCAGCAGTGGCCCGAGCAGGGGGAAGGCGAGCACGGCGGCGAGCATCAGGGGGGCGATCAGCTCAGGTGTCCACACGAACTCGGTGGGGGCCGCGGCCGGGGCTCCCTGGACCAGCTCGGCCAGGGTCAGCGTGGTCAGCGGCCACAGCGCGAACACCGCGCCCTCGACGAGGGCACCGGCGAGCAGCAGGCCGATCACGAACTTGCGCGACACACCGGGCCGGTGCGCGACCAGGGGCAGGACGCGCCCGGCGGCCTCCGAGAGCCCGGCCAGGAACAGCAGGGGAAGTACTGGTGACACGGTCAGCCCCGCTTCGACGAAGAGCCGGGGGACGCCGGACCGGCCGTACCGGCCGCTTCCAGATAGGACTCCAGCTCGTCGGCCGCGCGCAGGAAGCCGCCCGCCTCGCGCTGGGAGTCACGCAGGGCGGTCGCGGCCGCCCGGAACCGGGGCTCGTGCAGCAGGCGCCGGGCGAGCGCGCGCACGGATGCCACGTCGGCCTCCTCGGTGCGCAGCGACAGACCGGCCCCCAGTTCGACGACCCGGCGCGCCACCGCCGGCTGGTCGGCGCCCTGCGGGATCACCAGTACCGGGACCCCCGCGTACAGGGCTTCGTTGACACTGTTCATGCCACCGTGGGTGACGAACATCGCCGCACGGGCGAGCACCTCCGGCTGCGGTACGAAGCGGCGGGCGAGCACGTTGGCCGGCAGCGGGCCCAGCGCGTCGGGATCGGTCTGCCCGGTGGAGAGGACCACTGTGCCGCCCAGCGGGGCGAGCGCCGTGGCGAAGCCGCGCAGCAGCCGCGGTGACGCGTTGAACACCGTGCCCAGCGAGGCGTACAGCACCGGGTCGCGCAGCCGGTCCGTCGGGAACGACGTGTCGACCGGGCGGGACCCGATGCTCGGCCCGACGAACCGGTAGGACCGGTCGAAGTCGTCCACGGAGGGCTGGAACGCCGGCGACGTGTACACCAGATTGAGCGGCTGGCGGATGTTGCCCAGATCGATCAGCGGCAGTCCGCGTGTGTCGAAGTGGCGGCGCAGCCCGGTGCGCGACCGCAGATAGCGCTGGAGCGCGCAGGGCCGGGACGCCGCAGCGGCCAGCAGACCCCCCGATCCGCGGGTGGGACTGTGCACGTGCCGGTTGAACGCGAAGGTGGTGAACGACGACGCCGCCGGCACCTTCAGTTCGCGCGCGGCGACCGCACCCCACGGACACGCCGAGTCATGGACGATCAGGTCGGGCCGGATGCCGCGCAGTTCGTCGAGCACGGCGGGCAGCAGTCCGGCGGTGGCCCGCGCGAGCCCCGCCAGCAGGGTGAGCGGTGTCGGCGGATCGGGGAGCGCGAAATCGCCCCCGGGATACAGACGCACGCTCGCGCCGGCGGCCTCGACTCCCGCCCGGAACGCGGGCGAGGTGTGGTACGTGACGCGGTGTCCGCGCCGTACCAGCTCGGCCACGACGGGCAGCGTCGGGTTCACACGCCCGTGCATGCCGACGTTGATGAACGCAATGGTGCTCACTGAACAGCTCCCGATACGAGAGAATGTGCCGTCCCGCCCGGACCGGCCGGGGTGTTCGCGGGATCGTCGGCCCGGTAGAGGCCGGGGCCGCTTACCCGCAGCCCGTCTAGGAAGCGCCCCGCCGTCCGGGACGCGGTGCTGATCAGCCGTTGCGACTGGCCGAAGTCCCATGGGGCGGGCCACTCCGCGACACCTGTCGGGAGCACGACGGTCGGGATGTGCCGGGACACGTCGTGCAGGTCGCGCTCGATCTGATGGTGCAACAGCAGGAGTCCGGCCCGGGCGGCGATCGCACCCGCCCCGCGCCGCGGGATCATGGGACGTACCGCCCCGCTCTCCCGCCCGGTCGACAGCACGACCACACTGGCCGCCCCCGCCTCCCAGGCCGCACGCACCGGAACATAGGCGACCACCCCGCCGTCGATCAGCGTCCGGCCGTCGCGCGGCACCGGGGGCAGGACCCCGGGGATCGCGGAGCTGGCCAGCAGCGCCGACTCGAGATCCCCGTGGTCGAGCAGCGCCTGGGCGCCGGTGTCGAGGTCCATGGCGACCGCGGTGAAGGGGACCGGCAGCTCCTCGATGCGTGAGGGAAGTTCGGCTCCGGCGATCAGCCTGCGCAGGCCCCGGTCCGTGAAGAGGCCGGCCCGCGCGGACGGCAGGCCGAGCGGAAACACCTTCCGGCGGCTCAGCCGGCTCCACACCTCGTCCAGCCAAGCGGCGGCCCGGTCGGGGTGCGCGGCCGCGATCGCCCCGGTGAGGGCGCCGACGGACGTACCGATGATCATGTCCGGGACAAATCCGTGCCGCTCCAGGGCGTACCCGACGCCGACATGGGTCGCTCCGAGCACACCTCCGCCGCCCACGACCGCGGCAACAGGCCGGGGCAGTGCGCGCAAATCCGCCGCCTTCATCGGGGCACCTCCCATCACGAATCGGGACGGTCGCCAAATAGACCGGGCTCCGATTCGATCTGTGACACCGAAATCGCGGTTGTCGTGTGAGGTGGGTTACAGGGAAGCGGCCGTGACGCGACGTACGGGTGTCTCCGCGTGCCCCGCGACGAGTCCCCGGGCGGGGTCCGCCCGGACCTACTCGACGAAGTACGAGTCGTGTTCGTCGAAGAACGCGGCGCGCTCCTCGTCGGTGGCGTCGGCCAGGTGCGACAGCCCTTCGAAGTACGCCTCACGCGGTGCCCCGGGCGTGAAGAGGAGCAGCATCTGGGCCGGGGCGTCGGAGTCGTTGCGGAAGGCGTGCAGCCCGCCCTGCGGGACGTGCAGGAAGTCGCCCTGCCGCGCGTCGACCCACTGCGCGCCGTCGTAGAGGCGCACGGTGCCGTCGAGGATGAAGAACGACTCCGAGACGGTCTTGTGGAAGTGTGTCCTGGGGCCGCCCGCCCGCGCGCTCATCTCGACCCGGTAGAGACCGAACTCGCCGCGCGTGGTGGTCGTGGTCGCCAGATAGTGAACGGCGTCCCCGCCTGCCGTACCGACGCCGGGCGGGGTGTCCACCGGCCGGAATCTCGCGCTGATCTCGCCGCCGTCGCCCGTGTACACCTGCGGCGGGTATGACATGCGAACCGTCCCTTCCCGAGGTTGGCAGCGCACCGACGCGCTGAAGGGGCGGATGCGGACCGGTGCCGAGGCCGCGGGCCACCGGCGTCGTCCCCGGTGCGCCGATGGTCCGCGGCCTCCCCCTCATACAGAGAGACCGGGCTGCCCCCGAGGGTGTGACACCGTGGGCTGACCGCGGCACGGAGGTCATGACGGCCCGTCCAGCATGCGGTCGACGACGCCGTCGACGTCCAGCAGCTGTTGCTCCTGGCCCGCCGGCACGATCTGGTGGGTGCGTTCGAGGAAGGCGTCGATCAGGGTCGCGGAAACCGCCACGACCTCCATGTCCGCCCCCGAGCGCAGGGAGATGAACACCACGTTGTGACCGCGGATGTCGGAAGGCCAGATCCGGACGTCGCCCATGCCGGTGACCTGCTGCCGGCCCTCCGACAACAGGTCGCGTCCGAACTCCCACTCCACGGGTTCGTCGGTGTCCAGGTTGAACACCATGGACACCGAGTACGGGTTGAAGCTGTCGTACCGGAGCTGCGTCACGACGCGCAGGTACTCGCCCGCGTTGACCAGGCGGACGAGCGTCCGGCACCGTACCGCCCCGCGCCGGACGGTCGGCGGGCGGGTGTCGACGGCCTTGGCGCTGCCGCCGTCCGTGCGATCGGCCCCGCGCTCGCCGTCAATGTCGAAGGGCTCCCTGCCCATCAGTTCACCGCTCCGCTCTCCCCGCCCCGACAGGTCCATCAGGTACTCACTGGTCTGCACGCGTGCCCGGAATCACCGAGCCGACAAGAGTCTCGGACGGGGGTGGGTCCCGAAGCATCGGTCAAATGACTGCGAAGCGCTCCCGAGGTCGTGGGAGGGCGCCGTCGAGGCACCCCGACGAGCGCGGTGGCGCAGGTGTGCGGGAGGGCGGGCAGGGTGTCCGCCCGAGCTGCGCGCACAGCGTCAGTTCAGCGCGGAGCGCACCACTTGTCGCACCAGCGGGGAGGCGGTCAGCTCGGTCCTGATGTCGGCCAGGCTCTGGGCGGCCAGCGCCTGGTGCCAGGCCTCCTCGGCCCGGCGCATGGCGGCGTTGACGGCGCAGCGGCCGGTGGGCGGCGGTGACAGTTCACCGATCTTGCCGCCGCAGCGGATCTCGGTGCAGTGGAAGAGCTCGGTGCCCCCCTCGATGGCCTCCACCACATCGAGAAGCGTGATGGCTTCGAGTGGCTTGGCCAGCCTGAATCCGCCGCGGGGTCCGGGCACGGACACCACGAGCTCCGCCCGGGCGAGCAGCTGCAGCTGCTTGTTCAGATAGGACGGCGACAGTCCGTGGGCCTCGGCGAGCTGGGCGCTGCCCACCGGGCCGCCGCCGACCACGTCCAGATTCAGCAGCGTGTGCAGAGCCCACTCGACTCCCTTGGACATTCGCATATTACGGACATTACATGTCCAGGATCCCGGGGGGACAGCCGTCGCCGACCGGATCTCCCGGGGCGGTCGCGAGGGAGGGCGGGGAAGAGCATTCTGGACATCTACTATCCAGGACTTGTAGTGTCCAGGATTGCCGGGCTCGAGGAGTCACCGGCTTGTCACTTCTGCTTCGGAGGCGGAGAAGTCCATGAAGGATGTCCTGATCATCGGCGGCGGTTTCGCGGGCGTGTGGAGCGCGGCGGGAGCCGTACGCGCCGCTCGCGAGGCGGGCGGCCCTGGTGAGGAACTGCGCGTGACGCTGGTCAGCGGGGGCGACGACCTCGTCATCCGCCCCCGGCTGTACGAGGACGCGCCGGACGGCATGCGGGTCGCCCTCGATCGTGTCCTCGGCCCGATCGGCGTACGCCGCGTCACGGCGACCGTCACGGGGATCGACACCGAGGCGCGCACCGTGCGGGCCGTCGGACGCGACGGCGAGGAACTCGACCTGACCTACGACAAGCTGGTGCTGGCCACGGGCAGCCGGCTGGTTCGCCCCGGCTTCCCCGGCGCGCAGCACGTCTTCGACGTCGACACCCTGCCCGCGGCGGCCGCGCTCGACAACCACCTCCGACGGCTGCCCGAGCAGGCGTCGTCCCCGGGCCGCTACACCGCTGTCGTGGTCGGCGCCGGCTTCACCGGCGTGGAGGTCGCCACCGCGCTCGGTGAACGGCTCTCCTCGATCGCCGCCGGGCAGGACGCGGCCGAGGACGTGCGGGTGGTGCTCGTCGACCGCGCCGACGTCGTGGGCCCTGAACTCGGCCCCGGCCCGCGCCCGAACATCGACGGCGCGATCGACGAGCTGAAGATCGAGCGACGGCTCGGGCGCACCGTGGCCTCGGCGACCGGCCGGGACGTCACCCTCTCGGACGGCGAGGTGATTCCGGCGGCCACCGTGGTCTGGACGGCCGGCATGGCCGCGAGCCCCCTGACCGCGCAGATCCCCGGTGAGCGGGACCGGCTGGGCCGGCTCGGCGTCGACCCCCACCTGCGCGTCATCGGTGTTCCCGACGTGTATGCGGCCGGCGACACCGCTCTCGTCCCGGTGGAGGACGGGCGTACGTCGACGCAGTCCTGCCAGCACGCCCTGCCGATGGGCAAGTTCGCCGGGCACAACGTCGCCGCCGACCTCCTGGGCGGCGACCCGCTGCCCTTCACCCCCGACCCCTACGTCACCTGCCTCGACCTCGGTCCCGCCGGTGCCGTGTACACCCAGGGCTGGGATCGCGAGGTGGCGCTGACCGGGCAGGAGGCCAAGACCCTCAAGCAGAACATCAACAGCCTCTGGATCTACCCGCCCACCGACGACGCGGAGCAGCTGCTCGCCCAGGCGGGCCGCTTCTCCAACGGCTGACGGCCGGTCTCGGTCCGCGAGAAGTGACCGCCGTGCCGACGTGGCAGCACGTCGGCACGGCCGGCCGCGTCCACGGCCGCGAATCCGCCGGGTGCGGCCCGGGTGCGGCCGGGTGCCGCCGGGCCGTGCGGCGCCGGCGTGGACCGCGACGGGTGCGGGACGTCCGGTGACGCCTCGCCTTTGATTTCGTTCGAAACCGTATCGAATGAATGGGCCGTGGGTAGCCTGGCCCCATGACAGCCGACGTTCCCCCCGCGAGCGCCGTACCGCGCGCGACCGGCCGCCCCGGCGACTGTTCGCCCTTCGCGCTCGGTCTGCTGCTGCGCCGCGCGCACGCGCACGCCGCCTCCGTGATGACGGAGGCGCTTCGCCCGCTCGGCATCGAGCTGCGGCACTTCGCGGTGATGATGGAACTCGTCGACAGGGGGCCCACGGTGCAGCGGGACCTGGCGAACGCGACCGGGTCGGACAAGGCCGGGATCATGCGGGTCGTGGACGACCTGGAGCGCAAGGGGCTGGCTGTGCGCAGGGCCGTGCCGGGGGACCGGAGGGCGCGCGCGGTGGAGATCACGCCCGAGGGCCTGGAACTGTTCGGCGCGGCCCATGTGGCGGCGGAGCCGCTGGCCGCGCGGCTGGTCACCGGACTCGGTCCGGGGGAGTCGGAGCAGCTGATGGACCTGCTGAACAGGCTCGCCGAGCCGAACGGCGTGGACGGCTGAGCGCCTTCCGCGCGACGGGGCTCGCCCGGCGTGACGGCGCGGGCCGCGTGGACGGTGGGCGCGTCGCGTGGTGTTCCGCGCGGTGGAACCGCGTGCGGCCGCGAATGTGACGTCACCACGAGCGTGACGTCACACGCCGGCCGTGACGTGGCCGGTCACGGGGCGAGGCGTTCCGCGAGGGCCTTCGCCTTGGTGATCGCGTCCTGCATCGCGCGGTTGCGCGAGACCTCGTAGAGGGGGATCAGTTCCGCCATGGCCGGGACGCGGGGCGCCATCGTGAGTTCCGGGACGATGAAGTCGACGTCCAGGCCCAGGCTGCCCCGAAGGACGCTCGACAGATAGTTCTGCACGAAGTCGGAGCCCTCGCGCGGTGTGCCCGGGGCGTACGAGCCGCCGCGACTGGCGACGACGGTGACGGGAGTGCCCTGCGCGGACGGGCGCTCGCCCGAGGTGCGGCCGGTCATGATCACATTGTCGAGCCATGCCTTGAGCGTCGACGGGATCGAGAAGTTGTACATGGGGGCGCCGATCAGGACGGCGTCCGCCCGTTCGAGCTCCGTGATGAGCTCCAGGCGCGCGGCGAGCGCGGCGGACTGCTCCGGGGTGCGCTCGGACGCGGGGGTGGAACCGGCCGTGTGGCCGGCGGCCGTGATGTGCGGCACGGGGTCGGCGGCGAGGTCGCGGTAGATCACCGTGCCCTCCGGGTGCTGCTCCTCCCAGGCCCGGCGGAAGGCGTTCGTCACCGTACGGGACGCGGACGCCTCGCCCGGAAACACGGACGAGTCGATGTGCAGCAGCGTGACCATGGACTTTCTCCCAACAAGCGATGCCCGGGGCCCGGAGGCCGAAGGACGAAAATTGTTTGACCCGAGATAGTCAAACACAAGATGGTATCGAATGCTACTATCGTGAATATGACCAACTCGGTCGCGGAGATCCGTTGGGAGGCAGGCGATCATGGACGTGTATGAAGCGGTGACCAGCCGACGGGCAGTGCGCGAATTCAGAGACCGGCCGGTCCCGAGAGAGGTGCTGGAGCGCGTGCTGTCCGCCGCGGCCTGGACGCCCTCCGCGTCGAACATCCAGCCGTGGCGTGCCTATGTGGTGACCGGCGCCCCGCTGGCCCGGCTCAAGCGCCTCGCCTGCCGGCGTGTGGCCTCGGGCGACGCGTGGGACGAACCGGAGTACGAGCAGTACCCGCCCGCGCTGAAGTCCCCGTACCGCGAACGCCGGTCCGCCTTCGGTGAGCAGCGCTACGGCGCGCTCGGCATTCCGCGTGAGGACGTGGAGGCGCGCCAGCGGGCCGCCGCCGGGAACTGGGACTGCTTCGGCGCGCCCGCCGCCCTGTTCTGCTACATCGACCGCGACCTCGGTCCGGCCCAATGGTCCGACGTGGGCATGTACCTCCAGACCGTCATGCTGCTGCTCCGCGCCGAAGGGCTGCACAGCTGCGCGCAGATGGCCTGGGCGAAGTACCGCAGGAGCGTCGCGGAGGTTCTGGCGCCGCCGGACGAACTCCTCCTCTTCTGCGGCATGTCGATCGGATACGAGGACGACGCCACCTGCGCCGCGCGTGTCGGCCGCGCGCCGCTCAAGGAGACGGTGACGTTCGTCGGGGGATGACCGCCGGCGCGGGGCCTGATCCGGAGGGCCTTCGATCGGCCGAGTCCGTGACGGTGCGGACGGTCGATCGGAGGGGCTCGACCGGAGGGGCTCGGCCGGGTGGCCGGGTGGCCCGGTAATGGTCGGATGGCGGGGTGGCCAGATGGCCGAGCCGTCAGGTGGCCCAGCCGTCAGGCCGTCCGGCGGTCCGGCGACCCGACGATCGGGTCCCCCGGCAGTCAGGTCACCCGGCGGTCAGGTCCCGCAGCAGTCACACGCCCGTCGTGCCGGACCGCTCACGCCTCACGGGCGGCGGGGCGCGACAGTCTGGTCAGCAGTTCGGTCAACTGCCCCAGTTCGCCGGGCTCCAGCCCGGCGGCCAGGCGCTCGGCCGCCGGCAGTGCCACCGCATGAGCGGCCTCGAAGACCCGCACCCCCTCGGGCGTTATCTCCACGGCACGCACCCGCCGATCGCCCGGAACGCACTTGCGCACGGCCAGCCCGCGGCGCTCCAGATCGTCCACGACCCGCATGATCCCCGCCTTGTCCGACCCCGTCGCGCCGGCCAGATCCCGCTGCACCGTCGGGCCGCGGTCGGCGATCTCCATCAGCACGGCGTAGTGCCGCAGTTCGATGCCGAGGGGTCGCAGCGCCTCGGCCAGCGCCGCGTTCGCCCGCCAGTGCGCCCGGCGCAGCAACAGGCCGAGAGTGAAGGGCGAGGTGTCGTCGAGGGTGCCGGACGCGCGCGACGGGATCCTGCTCTGCGGGTCGGCGGTCATGAGCGAACCTTATCAGCCATTCTTTCATTCGATACGATTTCGAATGAAACGGAATCGGGTTGCGCCCGTGAGGGTTTCCGGCGACCTGACGGCCGCTCACCGCACCGCCGAGGCGTGCTACAAAGCACGACGCGTTGCCACGAGTCGTCCGACGCGGCCGTCCCGTCCCGGACGCCCGCCCCGCTGGAGGTCGCCGCATGCCCGAGCACACCGCGGATCTGCCCCTGTCCGGCATCACCGTCGTCAGCGTCGAGCAAGCGGTCGCCGCCCCCTTCGCGACCCGCCAGCTCGCCGACCTCGGAGCCCGGGTCGTCAAGGTGGAGCGCCCCGGGGACGGGGACTTCGCCCGCCGCTACGACACCACGGTGCACGGCGAGTCCAGCTACTTCGTGTGGCTCAACCGCTCCAAGGAATCCCTCACGCTCGATCTGAAGTCGGACCGGGGCCGCGCCGTCCTCGAGCGGCTGCTGGGCGGGGCGGACGTGTTCGTGCAGAACCTGGCACCGGGCGCGGCCGTGCGGCTGGGCCTCGGTGCACAGGCCCTCGGCGAGCGGTTCCCGTCCTTGATCCCCTGCGCGGTGACCGGTTACGGGTCGAGCGGCCCGTGGGCCGACCGCAAGGCGTACGACCTGCTGGTGCAGTGCCAGACCGGGCTGGTGTCGCTGACCGGGAACGAGCACGGTCCGGCCCGCGCGGGTGTCTCCGTCGCCGACATCGCCGGCGGGATGTACGCCTACTCGGGCATCCTCACCGCCCTGTTCACCCGCGCGACGACGGGTGTGGCACGGGCCGTGGAGGTCTCCCTGTTCGAAGCGCTGGCCGAGTGGATGGGGCAGCCCGCCTACTACACCCGCCACGGCGGCACCCAGCCGCCGCGTCTGGGCACGCAGCACGCCACCATCGCCCCGTACGGCACCTACACCGCCGCCGACGGGAAGGAGGTGCTGTTCTCCATCCAGAACGAACGCGAGTGGGCCGCCCTGTGCGAGCGGTTCCTGGAGCGGCCGGACCTGGTCGACGACCCCCGCTTCGCCACCGGTTCCGACCGCGTGGCCCGTCGCGACGAGCTGAACGCGATCGTCGCCGAGCGCTTCGCACGGTCCGCCGCCGGCGAAGTGACCAAGATCCTGGACGAGGCGGGCATCGCCAACGCGGGGGTCAACGACGTCCAGGACTTCCTGGCGCATCCCGTGCTCGGCGCCCGCGACCGCTGGCGCGACGTCCCCCTGCCGGGCGGGGTCCGGGTGCCGGCCCTGCTGCCGCCGGTCGATCTCGCCGGGACCGAGCCGCGCATGGACGCCGTACCGGCCGTGGGCGAGCACACCGACCGGATCCTGGCCGAACTGGGCTACGGCACCGCCGACATCGAGGCACTGCGAGCCGACCGCGTCGTCTGAACCCCCGCCCGCCGCGCTCACGGCCGGGGCCGTGATCCGGTCAGCGTCGGCCCACGCATGTGATTCCGGCCCGGCCCGGGGCATCCTGCCCACAGACACCGTGCCGCGCAGAGCTCCGGGGGGAACGGGTGGAACTGGATGAACTGGACTGTCTGCTGCTGCGCGAGATCCAGCGGGACGGCCGCCAGACCAACCGGGAGCTGGCCGCCACCGCCGGCGTCGCCCCCTCCACCTCACTGGAACGACTGCGGTCCCTGCAACGCCGCGGAATCCTCAAGGGCTTCACCGCCGAAGTGGACCTGGAAGCGCTCGGCCGTCCGGTCCAGGCGCTGATCTCGGTACGGATCCGGCCACCGTCCCGCAAGGTCCTGGAGGGGTTCCGCGCCTGGGTGCGGACCCGCCCCGAGGTGGTGGGCATCTTCGTGACCACCGGCAGCGACGACTTCCTGATCCACATGGCCGTGCCGGACACCGACTATCTGTACGACTTCGTCATCGACGAACTGACGGAGCGCCGGGAGGTCGCCGACGTCCGCACCTCCATCGTCTACGAGCGCCTGGAATCCCGGATCCTGCTGCCCCTGGCCCCCCGGAACACGGACCGTGAACGGCAACCGGGCGGCGACGGCCGAGCGGCCGGTCCGCGCGAGGACGACTGGACCTGAGCGGGTCGAACGACCGCGATCGTCGGATGTCCGCGGGTACGTCGTGCCGGCGCCGCCGACGATTTCAGGCCGTACCGCCGGGCCGCCCCGGGCGTGTGCCGGCCGGTACGGACACCGTGGTGGGGGAGGGCTGCTCCGGATAGAGCCAGCCGCGCAGCGCCCTGCTGAGCCAGGGCATCACCGCGTAGGTCAGGAGCGGCGCGAGGAAGATCGGGAAGATCAGCGTGCGCCAGGGCAGCGGCCAGCTGTGGAAGTGCTCGGCGACCAGCCCGTCGTACAGCAGGGCGAACGGGTAGACCGCGAGGATCGTCATCAGCGACATCTTCCAGCGGGCGGGCGGCCTGGCGGGGGCGCCGGGGACGTTGAACCAGGTCTCCAGGCCGGTGGTGGTCAGTTTCGGCGGCGCCGACCGGCCGTACGGCTTGACCCGCTCCTGCCAGGCGGCTCGCTGGGGTGAGGCCATCCAGCGGTCCAGGGCCGAGGTGTCCGTGAACCGGACGATCGCGTAGTAGTGCCGGGTCTCGCCCTCCGGCCGCAGCCAGGTCACTCCCTTGTGGCCGGTGAAGGCGGCCGCCTCCCTCTCGATCCCGTGCGCCCACTGCTCGAACTCGGCTTCCTTGCCGGGTGTCACCTCCCAGGTGAAGACCACGGTCACCGCTTCACGGGATTCCAGCGCACTGTCGGTCATATCGAAATCCTACGGTTGCAGCACATATCTGCCCGTATCAGGATGAGAGGGTCGCTTGTTGGAGGTGGCCCATGTCTGTACACGGTCCGGCCGTCACCCGGCACGGGCAGACCCTCGAAGAGCGAGGACCCGGCCCGGTCCAGGTCAGATTGTCGGTCAACGGAGTCCAGCACTCCGTGGAGATCGAGCCACGTGTCAGTCTGCTCGACGCGCTGCGCGAACGGCTGCAGCTGACCGGCGCCAAGAAGGGCTGCGACCAGGGCACCTGCGGTGCCTGCACGGTGTGGGTGGACGGCAGCCGCGTGCTGTCCTGTCTCACGCTCGCGATGACCTGCGAGGGACGCGAGGTGACCACGGTCGAGGGACTGGCCGAGGGCGACGAACTGCACGCCATGCAGCAGGCGTTCATCGCCGAGGACGCCTTCCAGTGCGGCTACTGCACACCCGGCCAGATCATGTCGGCCGTGGGTCTGCTCAAGGAGGGCCACGCGGGCGACGACGCCGAGATCAAGGAGTGGATGAGCGGCAACATCTGCCGCTGCGCCGCCTACCCCCACATCCGGGCCGCGATCCGCGCTGTCCGCGACGGAGCCTAGGGAGTCCTGCCGTGCGGCCGATCAGCTACTCGCGAGCCACCGACACCGCGACGGCGATCGCCGCCGTCACCGCCGACCCCACCAGCGACTTCCTGGCGGGCGGCACCACCGAGATCGATCTGCTCCGGCAGAACGTCCTCCACCCGCGACGGCTCGTCGACATCAACGGCCTTCCGCTGACCGGCATCGAGGTCACCCCCGAAGGGGGCCTGCGCATCGGCTCTCTGGCCCGGATGAGCCAGGTCGCTGCGGCGCCCACGGTGCGCGAGCGCTACCCCGTGATCGCCCAGGCCCTCGAACTCGGTGCCTCGGCGCAACTGCGCCACATGGCGTCCATGGGCGGGAACCTGCTGCAACGGGTGCGGTGCTCCTACTACCGGGACGCGGAGTCAGCCTGCAACAAGCGCGAGCCAGGCAGCGGCTGCTCGGCCATCGAGGGGTTCAACCGGGGCCACGCGATCCTCGGTACCAGCGAGCACTGCATCGCCACCCACCCCTCGGACGTCGCCGTCGCCCTGATGGCGCTCGACGCCCGGGTGCTCACCCAGGGCCCGAGCGGTGAACGCGGCTACGAGTTCGACGACTTCTTCCTCCTGCCCGGCGACTCCCCGCACCGCGAGCACCCGATGGAGCACGGCGAGCTGATCACCGCGATCGAGGTGCCCCCGGCACCCGTGGCACGCCACTCGCTCTACCTGAAGGTGCGCGACCGGGAGAGCTACGAGTTCGCGCTCGTCTCGGTGGCCGCCGCGGTGTCCGTCGTGGACGGCACCATCGCGGACGTACGCGTGGCCCTCGGCGGCGTGGCCACCAAGCCGTGGCGGGCCCGCCGGGTCGAGGACTTCCTGATCGGGGCAGGCGTGACACGGGAGAACTTCGCCCAGGCGGCCCGGGTCGAACTGATCGAGGCCCGGCCGACGGCCATGAACGGCTTCAAGGCCGAACTGGCCCGACGCGCGATCGTCCGCGCCCTCGAAACCCTCACCGCCGACCGAAGCGGGAGCCCGGCATGACGACCGCACCGGCAATAGGACAGCCCCTCGACCGCGTCGACGGCCGCCCCAAGGTCACCGGCAGCGCCCGCTACTCCGCCGAGATCCCGATCCCCGGCATGACGTACGCCTGCGTGGTCGGCTCCCGTATCGCCTCCGGACGCGTCACCGACATCGACACCGCCGCCGCCGAGGCGGAGGAGGGCGTGCTCGCCGTCCTGACGCACCGCAATCTGCCGCGCATCGCCGAGCAGCCCCCGCTGCTCCCGTCCCTGGCGGGGAGCGCCGCCCCCGGACAGACCTTCTTCCCGATGCAGGACGACGTCGTCCACTACGCGGGGCAGCACATCGCGATCGTCGTCGCCGACACCTGGGAGCGCGCCCAGCACGCGGCGAGCCTGCTGCGCGTGACCTACGCGGAGACACCCCCGGTCGTCACCCTGGAGCAGGGCCGCGACCAGGCCTACGTACCCGACCACATCTTCGGCGGCTTTCTGCCGGGCAGCGTCGAGCGCGGGGACACCGAGGCTGCTCTCGCGGAGGCGGACGTCACGGTGGACGCCACGTTCACCTACGCGGCGAACAACCACAACCCGATCGAGCCGTCGGGCACCACCGCCCAGTGGGACGGCGACGAGCTGGTCCTGCACGACGCCACCCAGGGCGTCAACGCCACCCAGATCACCGTCGCCCGGCTGCTCGGCATCCCCCTGTCGAAGATCAGAGTGGTCGGACACTTCGTCGGCGGCGGTTTCGGCTCCAAGGCGATGATCCACAATCACCCGGCACTGGCCGCGATGGCGGCCCGGTACGTCGGCCGGCCGCTGAAGCTGGTGCTCACCCGCGAGCAGATGTTCACCTCGGTCGGGCACCGCGAGGAGCAGGAGCAGCACATCGTCCTCGGTGCGACCCACGAGGGCCGGCTCACCGGGATCCGGCACCACAAGCTGTCCCCCACCTCGCACTTCGACGACTGGGCCGAACCCTCGATCGGAGTGTCGTCGGAGCTCTACGCGTGCCCGAACTTCGACGGCGAGTACCGGGTCTTCCGCGCCAACACCATGACCCCGACGTTCATGCGGGCGCCCGGCGAGTCGAGCGGCATGTTCGCGCTGGAAGTGGCGATGGACGAGCTCGCCGATGAACTCGGCCTGGACCCGCTCGAGTTGCGGCTGCGCAACTACTCCGAGGTGAGCCCCGCCTCCGGTCTGCCGTGGTCCAGCAGCGGACTGCGGGAGTGCTACGAGCGCGGTGCCGCCCGCTTCGGCTGGCAGGGCCGCGACCCACGGCCGGGTACGCGCCGCGAGGGCAACTGGCTGATCGGCACGGGCATGGCCGCCGCCGGCTACCCGGTGGCGCCGCCCGCCAATCCGCAACGCGCCCGCGCCCGCCTGTACGCCGACGGCACCGCCGTCGTCCAGGCCGCCACCCCCGAGTTCGGCACCGGTGTCGCCACGGTCATGACCCAGGTCGCCGCCGACGCGCTCGGCCTGCCCGTGGAACGGTGCCGGTTCGAGAACGGCGACACCGACCTGCCCAACATCGCCGCCGCGGTGGGCTCCGCCGGCGCGGGCATGATCAGTGCCGCCGTGCACAGCGCCGCGACCGCCCTGCGCAACCAGCTCATCGCGCGCGCCGTCGGGGACCCGCGGTCCGCCCTGCACGGGGCGAACCCGATCGACGTGGTGGTGCGGGACGGCGTGATGACGGCGGGAACGGCCACCGACGGCTACGCCGAGCTGCTGCAGCGCAACTTCCAGCCGGACGCCGAGGCCTCCGGTGCCTGGAGCCCGCCGCACGGGGAGCCGGAGTACGGGATGATGACCTTCGGCGCCCAGTTCGCCGAGGTGGCCGTCGACGCCGAGCTCGGCCTGGTGCGGGTGCGGCGCATGACCGGCGCCTTCGCCCCCGGCCGGGTGCTGAACACCAAGCTGGCCCGCAGCCAGCTGATGGGCGGCATGCTCTGGGGCCTGGGCCAGGCGCTGCTGGAGGCCAACCACATGGACCCGCGCACCGGCCGCTGGGCCAACACGAGCCTCGGGGAGTACCTGGTCGCGGTCAACGCGGACGCCCCCGACGTCGAGATCGAACTGGTCGAGGTCGAGGACGACGTCGTCAACCCGCTGGGCGTCAAGGGCGTGGGCGAGATCGGGCAGGTCGGAGCGGCGGCCGCCATCGCGAACGCCGTGCACCACGCGACGGGGCGGCGCATCCGGAAGCTGCCGATCACCATCGAGGACATGCTCTGACGGGCAGCCGGACGGGCGCAGGTGACAGGCATCCGGACGGGCATCCGGACGGGCGCAGGGATGGGCGCCGGGCGAGATGTGCCGGGCCGGGTATCCGTGGGCGGACTGCGGTCAGCCGCCCACCGGTCCCGGATCCCGCTGGGCCACGACCACGGGTCCCGGATCACGCTGGGCCACGACGACGGCCATGTCGTCCCGCAGCCGGCCCCCGGCATGGTCGCGCAGGTCGGCGGTGATGGCCTCGACCAGCGGGCCGGGCTCATGGCCGGCCCGCACGGCGACGCGTTCGGCGAGCGGATAGAAGCGGCCGGCCGGGTCGCGGGCCTCGGTGACGCCGTCGGTGTAGAGGATCAGGCGGTCGCCGTCGCGGAAGGGGAAGGTCGCCGGTACGTACATGCCCGCCGAGCTCTCGCCGACGGCCAGGCCGAGCGGCGGCGCGGGCTCCGCCACCTGGAGCGTCGTCACGGTGCCGGTCGACCGGCGCACCAGCAGGGGCGGCGGGTGTCCGCAGCTGACCAGGTGCACCACCGGTTCGTCGTCGGGGATGTCCACGATCACGGCCGTCACGAACCGCTCGTGGAGGTCCGCCTCGGACTTGGAGAACTCGGCCAGTCCCCAGCGGACCGCGTCCTCCACGTAGGAGACCAGTTCCGGCAGCGGGATCTCACGGTGGGCGGCGGCGCGGAAGGCGCCCAGCACGATCGCCGTGTCACTGATCGAGGCAAGGCCCTTGCCGCGGACGTCGCCGATGATCAGCCGGGTGGAGCCGGTGGTGCGCGCCGAGGCGTACAGGTCGCCGCCGACATGGGCGTCGGCGTCGGCGCTGCGGTACTCGGAGGCGAGCCGCACCGGTCCGGCCCGCTCCGGCAGCGGCCGCAGCACGACGCGCTGTGCCGTGTCGGAGACCGAGAGTGCTCGCAGCAGCGCCCGCTCGTGCCGGTCCCGCAGATGTGTGAACAGGATCAGCAGGACGGAGACCGCGGCCAGCGAGCACCACTCGACCAGCACGCTCTCGGTCGTCAGGGTGTGCCGCTCCAGGCCGGCCACGGTCAGCGAGAGCAGTGCCGCGGAACCCACGAGCGTCGTGGCACGCGGTCCGGAACCGAAGGCAGCGACCGCGGTGGCGACGGTCAGCAGATGGGCCAGGTGGATGTCCGGCGGCAGAAACGCGTCGGCCACCGGTACGGCCACGATCAGCAGCAGGGGACCGGCCAGCCACGCGACGGACGGCGGCACCCGCCGGAAGGCGCGTACGAACCCGGCTGGAGAGATCGCGGTGGTGGCAGTGCTCACTTCGGTGCTCCGGTGGGGGTCCTGTGCGGTGGTGCGTGGCGTGGTGCCGACCGGTGAGTCTTTATATGTTTCGACGATAACGCGCGGTCGCACTGTTCATCGGTCGGACAAGTGTTCGCCGGGCGTTCCTCTCGGGCCGGCACGCGAAGCCCACCGCGAACGCGACCCCTCGTGAGACCCGGCACGGCGACGCCCTGGTTTGATTTCCGAACCCACCCGTCACTGCGCGGGTGCCCGTCCCAGCCGCACGACCCACAAGGAGGTCCGCGATGATCCGGACCGGTCCGGAGCCGAAGAGAGCGGAATCCGTTCACATACTGGACAACCCCGTCCTGGCGTCCCTCTCCGGCCCGCGGCACGCCCACCTGGCGCGTGGGTGCGGGCGCGCCGTCCGGTATCTGGAGGACGTGTCTCCGTTCATGGGGTTGCCCGACGACCCGACGGCGGGGGACTGGGCGGACGCCGCCCGGTTGCTCGGCACCGGAACCGCCGCGCTGGTCCGTGACTCCGTGTCCGTCCCGTCCGCGTGGAGCGTCATCGACCGGTTCGACATCCTGCAGATGACCGCATCCCCGGCACTCGAAGGCGTCGACGACGACCGGGCCGTGCGCCTCACCACGGACGACGTGCCGGAGATGCTGGACCTGACCCGGCGTACCGCTCCCGGCCCGTTTCCCCCCCCGGACCGTCGAGATGGGTACCTACGTAGGTGTGCGCCACGACGGCGCCCTGGTCGCCATGGCCGGCGAGCGGATGTGCACGGAGGGGTGGGTGGAGATCAGCGGCGTCTGCACGGCACCCGAACACCGGGGCAAGGGCCTGGGAGCCGCCCTGGTGAAGACGATGGTGGCGCGGATCGCCGCTCGCGGTGACCGGGCCTTTCTCCACGTGACGAGCGCCAACACCCGGGCCGCGCAGCTGTACGAGCACCTGGGGTTCACGGTCCGGCGCGGTCTCGTGGTCACGGTGCTCCGGGGACCGGACGCCGGAGCCGACGGCCGCCACTGACGGATCGACACGCCGAGGCCGCTCCTGAATCCCCTCGAGGAGGCCGTCCGCCGGCGGGCCGAGACGGGCGGCCGGCCCGTGATCATCCGGCCCGGGCTGCTCTACGGCAGAGAGAACCGCCTGATCGACATGTACTTCACCGCACCCGGCAGGCAGGCGGGCGCCGTCCCCTGGCTGGTCGAGAGCGAAGGCGTCCGCGATGGGACCCATCCGCTCGCGCGCCCGCTCCAGGGAGATCGACTCCGTCTTGCCGTCGAGACCGGCCGCCCGGCTGACGGCCAGCGCCACCTCCTTGGCCGTCGGTTCACCCCGGCCCGTGCCCGGACCGATCTGGGATGGACGCCCGGCCGCACCGACCCGCTGGCGATCCTGGCCGGGAAAAGCTGAGGAACATCGCCCGGGCGCACGACTCCCTGTATGGTAAGGAACCGCCCTTGACCTGCAAGAACGCAGGCAGGGAGCCTCATCACAGGAGTGCCTCATGCTGCGCACCATGTTCAAATCCAAGATCTAGCGTTTGGGTGTTTCCGCAGTTCAGAGCCCTGATTGCCGCCTCCGGGTCAGCAAAAGGTCAGCATCGGGCCGGACGGTGTCCGGCTTGCTGACCTGCACCCGTGGCAGGGGCCTGCTGTGCCGCCCGGCGCCCTGCTCGGAAGGCTTGATACGTGGCTCGACAGCTCGCTCGTGGGATGGGGTCGTTCTTCAAGGAGTGCGGTTGTTCCAGGCCGACCCGCTGCCCGCACCCGTACACGATTCGGTTTCGGGATGCTCTCGGCAAGCAGCGTGAAGAGGCTGGTTTCGGCACGCAGGATGACGCGATCGAGCGCCTTACGCAGATCTATGCGGAGAAAAAGAAGACGGCGCCGTCCGTTGCCGAGGCCCGCCGGGAACTCGGTCAGCAGACGGTCGAGGAATACGCGAAGCAGTGGCGGCCGCGGCAGCGGAGGATGACGGAGTACTCCACGGGCTGGCACGTCGACAGCTCCATCAACGTGCACATCATCCCTCGTCTCGGATCAAGGAAGCTGAACTCTGTCACGCCGATCGTGGTCGAGCGTTTCCTGGACGAGTTGGAGGCCGATGGAGTGGGCCGCGGGAACCAGGTGAACATCTTCCGCACTCTGAAGGCGATATTGCGGGACGCCTATGGCAAGGGGGCTATGGCGGACGATCCTGTGAAGGGGGTCCAGGAGCCGGAGTACGTCCGCCAGAAGGTGGTCATCCCGCCCCTCGACTATGTGAAGAAGGCGCTGACTGCCGCTGACGAGTATCTCGCGCTTGAGATCGTCATGATGGTGGGCTGCGGTTTGCGAAACGGGGAAGCCCGGGCGGTGAACGTCAACAACGTTGTGGCGGATGACGTCTACCGAGTGCATGAGCAGATCCACTCCAACACGCATAGGCCGGCGAAGCTGAAGCACCGCAAGGCGGGGGAGTTCCGGGAGGTCCCTCTGCCGCGCTCGGTGCGGGAAGCTATCGAGCGGTACGAGGAGAAGCACGGCACCACGCAGGATGGGTATCTCCTGCGCGGCCCAAGCGGCTACTACACGGAACCGATGGAACGCCGCCGTGTGCAGAAGCTCTTCAGGAACCTCCCCGTGGAGGACGGTGTCGGCATGTACAGCTTCCGGCACTACTTTGCCTCGAACGCGCTCGGCCACGGGATACCGATCACCGATGTGGCGGAATGGATGGGGCACAAGTCCATTGAGGAGACGTATCGGACCTACCGGCATCTGATGCCTGGGAGCATTGCGAAGGCGGCTCGCATTTTGGATGCCGGCCTTTGGGAGGCGGCTTGATCCCAGCCTTGCGAAGATCCGCAACATCGGCTCGGCCGGCTCGTCCAGGGCTGGGTGATCTGCAAGGACGTGTGAAGGTGCTGGTCACAGCCACTCGTTGAGGACTGCGACCAGCGAGATGTTCCGCCCTCAGGTTTCTGTCCACAGCCAGGAACCGGGCCTGCTCCTCGGGGTAGGTGCCAAGCTCGCCGACGTCGCCCACCTGCCGTCAGGAGCGATGGGCTTCGCAATCATGCTCCGGGTGTCGTGGCTGGCGGGGTCGCTGTGAAGAAGGCGTCCAGCACTCTCGTGATGCGGCAGCGCTCTTGGTGCGAGAGCAGCGATGCGTCGAGGTGTTGCAGTACTTCCTCGCCCAAAGCGGAGGTAAGGACGAGCCAGCGCAGGAACACGCCGAAGGCCGTGCACCGGACGGTGAACAGCTCCTCGTCAGTGATGGGCGTCTGATCTTCTCCATGGGCGTACCGGGAGCGACGCGCGTAGGCGCGCTTGATCGTTTTGTACACGGCTAGGCGGTCCTCGTCCCGGGTCCACAGCGCGGCCGACCGCTGGCTGGTCCGGCGCCGACTGTCGCCGCTGCCGTCGGCGGCCGCGACGGCCTCCATGGCGATCACGTAGTCGAGCAGCACGTCATCTGCTTCAGACTCATCGACGTAGGTGCCTCCCATGGTGCGCTGCGCGGCCCGCACCAGGCGGTTGGCCGCGCTGGCCAGTGCTCTGGCAGTCGGGGCAGACCGTCCGTCCTTGACGGTGCGGGACCGCACCGTGCTGATCATGCCGTGGACTTCGTGCAGAAATGCGGTGAAGCCGGGCGCCGCAGATGGTGGAACGTGATAACCGAACGCGCGGTGCATCTCGCCCACTTCCTCGCCGGTGTGGTCGAAGTACGGCTCGATGTGTGGCGAGCCAGCACGGAGCTCGCTGTGGCGTCCGGGCTCGACGCGGAAGTACGCCTCGGGGTGCACACTCTCCTCGGGGTTCCACAGCTGCAGGACCAGCAGCGGGTCAAGGTGCCGACGCTCGGGGCGCTGATCAAGGTCCGGCAGCCAGGAGCGACCACGCGCGAGGGCCTGGCCGGGCAGGCTCTGCTGCAGGAAGGCCGATCCGCCGAGCGTGTCGGGATCGAGGTCCGGGTTGCGGATGAAGCGGTGCATGGACGGCAGGGGCATCAGCTGAGCGAGACTCGTGGCGCTAACGATCTGCAGCCGATATTCCCCCAGCGTCAGGTCTGTCCCTCGTGGAAGGTCGATGTCCAGCAGGATCCAGGTCTGTGCCTCGGGCGCCGCAGCCGTGCAGAAGGCTGTGAAGTCCGCCGTCAGGTCGTCCAGGCTCACGAGGGTCCCGGTGGCAGCGGCCTCGGCCACCTGCTCCAGGCCGGTCATGGTGATCAGGACCTCATCGTCGAGCGCTGACCCGTCCTTGCCGTACAGGTCCGGGCGCCGGGAGACCGGCGCGAGGCCAGCCACCACCGTACGGACCTGGTCCCAAGCTGGACGTTTGCTCAGCTCTGTGACGGACCACTCTTGGGGCGGCTGCTGACGGAGATCGTCCAGCCACGCCTGCAGAACACCCCGTACCGGTTCGTGCTCATTCATGGACCCACGCTAGAGACATGCACGCCGCAGCGCCGAGGAAAATTGAGCGCCAGTGACTACCGGGAGGGCTACCCGCAGCAGCACCGAGACCTGTTGGCCGACATGAGTGAACCGACTCCAGTCGTGTGCCTCATGCCAGCGTCCACCCACCGTACGCTCAGCGCACCGTGCGCTGGTCAGTCGCTGGATGTGGGGTCGAGCAGAGTCGGCGGAAGTCAGTCCCGTGCCGAGCGTCGCCGGGCAGCACCGGCGACTCCACCGTGGCCGCTTTGTGGCCTCCAGGGCGCATCGCCGCCATCAGTACCGGGTGCGCTGAGCATCCGGGTCCCGCAACAGCGCCGGGATCAGCAGCACCTCGCGACGGACCGGGAAGTCACGCCACTCCGCGGTAGCCGCGTGGTGCCACCGATCGCTGTCAGCGAGCCCGCCGGAATCGGCAAGGCCCCATTGATCAACACAGATGTAGGACGGGGCGGATCAGAGTGTGTTCGGGGGCCCGGGCGAGGGGAGCGCTGCCCCTGCGCCGCTGTGAGCAGTTCGTGGAACAGACGGCGCTGACCGTCTGGATGTTTCTGACCAGTGCCGATGTGCTGTGTGAAGGGAGACGGGCAATCGTTGGCCCAGATATGGTCCGGATCTTGGGGGCCTGACCGCGGGCTCAGTTGCTCTGCCGTTCCGAGGGCAGAGCCGTGAGGGGTGCGGGATTGCGGCTGATCCAGTGGTGGCGGTGGTGGCGAACGTGGTCGGGATTGATGTAGTGCCACTGATGGCGCTTGAGCTTGGCTCCGAGGCGGTCCTTGACTGTGTCGACGACCGTGAGGTCGTTGGTCAGGACGAGTGCTCCGCCGTCAAAGCGGACGTGGCAGTTCGGGCAGAGGCACAGCAAGTTCTCGGTGAGGTCGGGTCCGCCGTCCTCTTTGGCCCGGATGTGAGCCGCTTCGCTGTAGCGGTGGCGGGGTGAGGGCAGGACCAGGGTGGTAGCGCATATCTGGCAGGAGTCCTGGTACCACTGCTTGAGCTTGCGGACGGCATTGATGCCGCTTGGCGAACGATTTCCGTGGGCGTATTCGCCATAAGTTTGCCCTTCGGGGGTGTTCGAGAGGACGGGAGAGACTTGGCCTTCTGACGTCGATACGTGGCGCATGGCGTCATCCACGTACTCGACGATCTGATGCACCATGTCGCAGTCCATGGAGACAAGACGGCAGGTGTCCTTCACAGCGCGGCGGGCGAGTGACCATGCGGCCTTGATGTGGGTTCCGTGGATGGCGGTGCGTTCGGCCGCAGCGAGTGCGCCGGCCATGCGGGAGACATGATCGCCAACCCGGAGGAAGAAACCGCCGTGCTTTTCGGGTAGAGCCGTGTCCCACCTGTCCTCCGCCTCACAGACCGCGTCCAGCAGTTCTCCTGCGCGAGGGGTGTAGGTCAGGCACGGCCGGGTGTGGAAGGCCCACCGGTATGCCTCTGCCAGGTCGTGCTGCCAACGGTCCGACGACGCTCTTGCCAGCGGGGCAGGTGCGCTGCGCTGGGCAATGCAGGACACGCGACTAGGTGGCTGCATCCGTGGACAGAAAGCCGCGCCACGCCTTGAGGGAGGGAGTCCACAGGGCGCCGACGTGTGGCGGAGCGGATCTCTCGGCGGATCGGTGGCGTCTGAAGCCCCGCGTGGGAATGATGTGTCTCGGCGACGGCCGAACGCTGACCCTCTGATGGCGGATCAAAAGTGACCCACTTGGTGATCTTCGTCTGACTCTGGCCTTGGTGATCAAGGTCAGGAGGGAAGGTGATCCTCGTGGAGGACTGGGCAGAGATCCGCCGGCTGCACCGGGCTGAGCAGATGCCGATCAGGGCGATCGCTCGGCATCTGGGCATCTCGAAGAACACCGTCAAGCGGGCCCTGGCCAGCGACCGGCCGCCGCAGTACCAGCGGCCGGCCAGGGGCTCGGCCGTCGACGCGGTGGAGGTGCAGATCCGGGAACTGCTGCGGGAGACTCCGACGATGCCCGCGACGGTGATCGCCGAGCGGATCGGCTGGGAGAGGGGCATGACCATCCTCAAAGACCGGATCCGGGAACTGCGGCCGGCCTATGTTCCGGTTGATCCGGTCTCGCGCACTGTCTATCGGCCAGGTGAGCTGGCCCAGTGCGATCTATGGTTCCCCGACGCGGACATCCCCCTTGGTTATGGGCAGAGCGGACGCCCGCCGGTCCTGGTGATGGTGTCCGGCTACTCCCGCGTGATCGCCGCCCGGATGCTGCCATCCCGCAGGACCGGCGATCTGATCGACGGGCACTGGCGGCTGCTGACCGAGTGGGGTGCCGTTCCCAGGACGCTGGTCTGGGACAACGAGGCCGGCGTCGGCCGCGGCCGCCCGACAAGCGAGTTCGCCGCGTTCGCGGGCCTGCTCGCCACGAAGATCTACTTGTGCCGGCCGAGGGATCCGGAGGCGAAAGGGCTGGTGGAACGGGCCAACGGCTATCTGGAGACCTCGTTCCTGCCCGGACGGCACTTCAGCGGACCGGACGACTTCAACACCCAGCTGCAGACCTGGCTGAAGGTCGCCAACCGCCGTGTCCACCGCACTCTCGGGGCCCGTCCGGCCGACCGGTGGGCAGCGGACCGGGCCCAGATGCTCACCCTGCCCGCGGTCGACCCGCCCACCTGGTGGCGGTTCTCGGCCCGGCTGGGCCGGGACCACTATGTCCGGGTCGACACCTGCGACTACTCCGTCGACCCCGCCGCGATCGGCCACCAGGTCACCGTGCTGACCGACAACGAGCAGGTCATCGTGCTCACCTCCGGCGGCGAGATCGTCGCCCAGCATGCTCGCTGCTGGGCCCGCCACCAGACCCTCACCGATCCCGAGCACGCCGAGGCCGGACGGGCGATGCGCCAGGAAGCACGGCGCCGGCCCACCGGTCACATCCACGCCGTCGGCTCCGCCTCCAGCCCGCTCATCGAGGTCGAACAGCGCGAGCTGGGCTCTTACGACCGGTTGTTCACCGTCATCGACGGCGGCGAAGGCAAGGAGGCCGGCTGATGGCCCGCACCTCCACCACCACCGACGCACAAGCACCCGCCGCCGGCACGGCCACAGGTCGCAGGACCGGTCAGCAGACCGCCTCCGACCTGGCATTCCTGGCCCGGGCCATGAAGGCCCCGGCTCTCCTTGCCGCCGCCGACCGGCTCGCCGAACGGGCCCGCAAGGAGTCCTGGACCCACGCCGAATACCTGGTCGCCTGCCTCCAGCGCGAGGTCTCCGCCCGCGAATCGCATGGCGGCGAGGCACGAGTACGCGCCGCCCGTTTCCCCGCGATCAAGACGGTGGAGGAGCTCGACGTCACCCATCTGCGCGGCATGACGCGCCAACAGCTGGCGCATCTGGGCACGTTGGACTTCATCGCGGGCAAGGAAAACGTCGTCTTCCTGGGCCCGCCCGGCACCGGGAAGACCCACCTGGCGATCGGCCTGGCAGTGCGGGCCTGCCAGGCCGGACACCGCGTCGCTTTCGCCACCGCCGCCGAATGGGTCGACAAGCTCGCCGCCGCCCACGAGACCGGCCGCCTGTCGGCCGAGCTCACCAGGCTCGGCCGCTATCCGCTGATCGTGGTCGACGAGGTCGGCTACATCCCCTTCGAAGCGGAGGCCGCGAACCTGTTCTTCCAGCTCATATCAAACAGATACGAACGCGCGTCCGTGATCGTCACCAGCAACAAGCCCTTCGGGCGCTGGGGAGAGGTCTTCGGCGACGAGACCGTGGCCGCCGCCATGATCGACCGACTGGTCCACCACGCCGAGGTCCACTCCCTCAAAGGCGACTCCTACCGCATGCGAGGACGCGAACTCGGACGCGTCCCCACCGACACACCCGACAACGACTGAACCACCCATCGACACCAACCGGGTCAGATTTCCACCGCCCAAAGTGGGTCACGATTCAGCCGACGCCGACAATGTGCCGACCGTCCCACGCCATGCGCGCATGGCTCTCCAGGAGAGGACTTCTCCACGTACTGCCGGGGCCAGCCGTGAACGGAGAACCGGTCAGGAGAAGCGCTGAGGTGCCCGTACCGGCGTGCTCTGCCCGGCGGGTGGAATGCACTGCTGCGCTATACATCCGTCCGTTCGTCACATCATGGTGGGTCGCCAGCGGAGCAGAGCCTCCGAGGAGACGGCGAAGGGCATCGACGAGCCGGGACCCGTAGGACGCGTCGTCATGTACGTGTGACATCCAGACCGTCAGTGGGGCACTGGGCCAGGAGACGATCGAGACCGCGGGGGAGACGGCTGCGGACCACCAGCTGATCGCGCCCGCATAGAGGTCTGCCGGGTTCAACCCTGCTGGGGCGGCTTCAGCTGTGGCCATTTCCCCGAGCGATCCTCGCAGGATGACTTCGTCGTCCAAGGCGCTTCCTCGTCGTCGTGCGGCGTTGTCTAGTGGGCTGATCTTGTCCCATACCTCTGACAACGACTGAGGGAGGAGGCGGTGCGATGGACGCGGACGTTGCCAGACAGCGACTTGGGGGCCGTTGAGTCAGTTTGAGTGGGAGTGGGCGCCGTGATGGTCGATCTGTTTCCGATGGGTGAGGTTCGTTTGACGGTGTTGGGCTGGTCAAGCTGTGTGGAAGAGCGTGGTGGCGGGCGGTGCCCGTCAGCCGTCTTGGGTGATCAGGAAGTCGCGCAGGTCGGATAGCGTCCTGGTCGTGCCGTCCACCGTCAACGACCAGAAGGTCCATCCATCCACCTTCTCGTCGCCGGTCGCCATCCGTGCCGCGGACGTGGGCGTGGCCAAGGGCTGCTGGAAGCACTCGATGATGCCGTCCTTTCGCAGCGTCGCCCTGGCCGGGCCCCGTTTCCCCCGGCCTGTCAGCGCGATCCCACCTGTGGAGAACGCCTCGGGGGGCAAGGCGGCCACTAGGGTCCGTAGGTCGACGCGATGAGCCGTCGCCGTGGCCGCCGCAGGCTCGGTTCCGTCGCTCGCGCGTTCGGCGACATCGCCCCCCGCCCCTCCCTGAGGGGTCACCTCATCTCCCGAGCGGCCGTAGGCGAGGAGCGCCAAGCGTTCCGCTGCCGCTGCCGCGGCGCTCCACTCCGCGGTCGTCCGGGTGAGGTCGTCGATCTCCTTGCGGGCGTACCGCGCCACAACGGCGTCGTCTCTGCGGACGAGGTATAGCTCGACGAGTCGGTCCACCTTCTCGATCAAGGTGGACCTTGTCTCAATGAGCCGGTCGGCATTGAGAGCGAGTATCCGTATGGTCTCGTCCACCCGGCAGAGATCCCAGGCCACCTCGTCGTCGGAGTAGGGCTTTTCGGGCCTGCGCCGGGCGTAGCCCTGGCTATCGAATCCGACGAGATCGGCGTCCTCGGCCAGCACGGGATCAAGGAGCACCGGCAGTTCGCCCGCCAGGCTTTCGCCCACCGACGCGCGTTGCCCGAGTAGAGGGAAGCGGGCTCCCTTGCCCTGCCCGGCGCTTTGATTGCCGTAGCGGGCACCGCCGCTGTTGCAATGGTGGCAGGCGAGGCGGTAATTGGCGGGGTCATAGGCGAGCCACCAGTACCCCCGGTGCTTGGCCTCGCCGGCGACGGCGGACTTCGGCCGGTAGTGGTCGACGTGGTAAGGCGACCGATTGTCCCTGGTCTCGCAGTACCAGCATTTGTCCATGAGGGCGATCAGCCGGTCGCGGATCGCGTCCTCCCGCCACATCTCGCGGAAGGAGAGCTCCTTGTCTGCATCCTTCGCGTCATCGTGGAGCTTCTCGAGTTCCTTGGCGGCTCTGTCCGCCCACTGGCGTGGAGCGGTGAGTCCGGTGTTGTCTACGTGACGCACCGGGATCAGACCCCCCGGGAGAAGCGCTCGTCGAAGAGGACGCGTGCGGTCGCTTCCAGCTCCTCGCCCGTCACAGTTCCGTTTCGGGCCCGTTCGATGAGTTCCGTGCGTCGCCGGTGCAGTTCCGCCAGGAAGGAGGAAAGCACCTTATCGCGGCGCCCAGTGGCGAACCCTAGTCCGTCGAGCTGGTCGGTGACCTCCTGGAGTTTTCGGCGCGCCCTGGGGTCGTCCTCAGCTACAGGAATGAGGCGGTACTGGGTGTCGATCAGGTCCTGGGTGTGTTCGTCGAGTTGGCTCCGGAGGCGGAACAGGTCCGAGGTGAGCAGCCCGCCGGCTCCTTGGCCTCGTGGGCTGGTGTCCGGGACGAGCGCCTTAGTCCGTCCGTCGGCGTCCGTGTCGAGTACCCGGATCTGCTGCCGCAGCATGTTCGAGACGAGGAGGGGCTCGTGGGTGGCGGCGATGAACTGTGAGCGCTGTCCATCGCCGAGCATGCTCTGGACTGACGAATACCAGCGTCGGCTCCACTCGGGATGGAAGTGCGCGTCGGGTTCGTCGAGGAGGAAGAGTGACTCCTGGCCTCGCTGGAGTCGCAGAAGACCGAGAACGGTAAGGATCTGCTGTTCGCCGGAGCTCAGTTGGTCCGCCCGGACGACGGCGCCATCCGCTTTGCGGACGCGCACATCGACCGTCAGGTAGCTGGCCATCTGAAGAGTGGAAAGGAGCCCGAACATCGACAGGTCGCTGTCGAAGAGGTTACGGAAGGCGAGCACGTCCTCGGGGCTGCTCATGATGAGGGCGAACCCGTCGTCGGGGGTGCCTGCGCTGTACAGCGGGTCCGATTCCGGCACCGGTCCGAAGCGGCCGGATGCTGCCGCCTCGGCGAACAGGGCGCGCGGCGGCCCGCCCAGCCCCCAGTACGGCAGGGCCGACAGATCCTCCCCTACCGACGCGGGGGCGCGCAGGTGTAGCGTGGCGGACACAACCCCGTCCACCCTGGCCTGCTCCCTGAGGTAGTCGCCGAAGACGTCCGCCCACTGGCCGGCCAGGGAGAGCAGGACCAGGGGGAGCCAGTCGGGCGTGCACAGGAATCCCGGGGCGTACAGCGGGCACGTGATCGGCAGCTCCAGCTGTTCTGACCACACCCCCTCCTCGTTCTCCGGCCGGTCCTGCCAGGCAAACCAGGACTCCGTCCACTGCTCGCGCCACGTCGCCAGCTCCGCCTCGGCGAAGTGCACGTGGCGCTCGAACTCGGAGCCCCAAGGGACCCGGCCGTGCACCTGATACCCGAAGACGTGGTCGGGAAGGTGGCCGAGCCAGTGGTGACGCGGTGTCTCGTCGCGCGACCCGGCGGCGTCCGTCACCCACATGACTGGATCCGCCTCGGCGGACGGCTGCACGATCTCGACGGTCGTGTCGCGGAGCCGGTAGCGCACCTCGTATCCGAAGTCCGTACGGCCCGAATGGCCGAGGGTGCAGCGGTAGAGGGCCCCGAAAAGCTCCGCGAGCGCGTGCAGGATCCGGGACTTCCCGCCTCCGTTGGGGCCAATCAGTACGGCGATGGCCTGCCCCTTGTCGACGGCGCTCTCCAGGTCGAGGGTGAAGTCCCGCAGGCCGCGGTAGTCGGGCAGCCTCAGCTGCAGCAGCTGCATCGGATCCCCCTCAGCCGGACCGGAACGTGCGGGCATCGCGCGGCGGCGTGAGTTCCTTCGCAAGCCTGGCGAACCGTCGCCAGGCGTCCTCCAGCCGCTCGGAGATCTGCTGGGCGATCAGGTGCGGCTCTGAAACCGCTCCCAGCTCCTCCTCGCGCAGGTCGGCGTAGAGATCGAGGTTGGCTCCGGGCGTAGCGAGGAGCGCGTCGACGGAGTAGGGCTTGAACACCCTTGACGCGGCGCGGGTCTCGGGCGGGTGCCCGGGCCGGTAGGCGGCGACGAACGCGTCGAGACCGGAGCCCGGGGAATCGGCGACGGCCGTGTGTCCGGTCCGCGCGTCGTAGACCCAGAGCTGGCGGGTGGCCGGCGATCCGTCGGGGCGGGCCGCGGCCTTCTCGAAGAACAGGACGTTGAGCTTTACCCCTGAGAAGCCTGCGGAGAACCCGATGGGGAGGCGGAGCAGGGTGTGCACGTCGCACTGTTTCAGCAACTGTCTCCGTACCCGTTCCCCGGCGCCCTTCATGAAAAGGACGCCGTCCGGTACGACGACGGCGGCCCGGCCGCCGATCTCCAGCAGGGTGTAGACGTGCTGGATGAAGTTGAGCTGCTGATGGCTGGTGGCCTCCCAGAAGTCCGGCCGGGCGAGGGCGAGCTCCTCGGCGCCATGGAGGTCGGACGTGCCGGTGGACGAGGTCACTGAGCGTCGCTGCCCCATGGGCGGATCAGTGAGGACGAGGGTGGCCCGGCGGCGGGGGCTTACCGCGAGGGAGTCCCGCACCTCGATGGCCGCCCGGTTGCCGTCGATGCGCTCGACGCCGTGCAAGAACAGGTTCATGGTGGCGAGGCGCGCCGTCGCGTCCACCAGTTCCGTCCCGCGGATCGCGCCGTGGGCCAGCTGCTCGCGCTGGTCGGGCGGGACGCCCGGCGGGAGGTGCCGGGCAATGTGCTCGAAGGACCGCACCAGAAATCCCCCGGTGCCTGCGGCCGGGTCCACGATCGTGTCCTCGACGGTCGGACGGCAGCACGCGACGATGGCGTCGATCAGCTCCCGGTGGGTGAAGTACTGGCCTGCGGCGGTCCGGTGGTCTTGAGCGCACCGGGCGAGGAATGCGTCGAAGACCGGGGCGCGCCACTCCGGCCGCTCGTCCCACCAGGGGAGCCCCTCCCCGACCTGTTGAATCAGGTTCTGGAGGTGCAGCGGGCGGCGGAGGCGGTTCTGGGCCTTGTGGAAGATGCGGCCGACTACGCCGCCGCGCTCGCCAAGCTCCGCCAGCAGGTCGCCATAGTGCTGGATCAGTTCCGTGCCCTCGTGCAGCGCAAGCTCGTCCCAGGCGTCGCGCCCCAGGACGTCGACGCGGTTGAGAGGTCGGCGCCGCAACTCCTGCGCCGTCTTGAGGAAGAGTAGGTATGTCACCTGCTCGCCGTACTCCAAGGCTGTTAGGCCGTCGTCGGTCAATGGCGGGAAGGAGGTCCAAAGGTGCTGGGCCTGGCGTTCCACCTCAGGTCGGTTGACAGGCCGTCGGGCGGGCGTAGTCGGCGGCACGGTCACTGCTCCCTTGAGTCGTACGTCGTTCTCGCTACTCGGCGCTGCGCCGCGGGGCAGCCTGCCCGCGAGGGCCTGCTCCCGGCAGCCGTCGCGCAGCCGGTCCGCCATTGCCAAGGCTTCCTCGGTCGAGGCCGTAACGGAGGTGAGTCCGCTGTTCCACGCCTCCAAGGAGGCCAGGAGCGTGCCTTGTTCGGCGAGTGGAGGCACGGGTACGGGGGTCTGCCGCAGCTGGTCGAGGCCCAGGGAGGCTAGGCCGACTGTGCTCCGTGCGGCGCCCCGTAGCCAGCTTCGGCCGGGCCCGTTCGCGTACAGGGCGAGCAGCCGGGGGTGCAGGGCGTCCCCGGTCATACGGACCCGTGCCACGTGGTGGTTCGGTACGTACGTGCGATGTGAGGAGTCCTGTTCCCACACCCGGGCGAAGCCGAGGCTGTCGGGCTGTCCGCTCAGCACAAAAAGGACGTCCCCGGGGCTCAACCGGGTCGCCTCCGCTCTACGGGCGTCCAGCCGCACCGTCGGTATCCGCTCGTGTGCCCAGCGTTCGCCCCGGAGTTCGGCCGGGCGCAGGGAGCCCACCTCGACCTCGTGCGGGTCGTCGGCACGCCGGCTGTTCGCCACGGGCCCGCGTACAACTTCGGCCAGCTCGCCGAGGGTGGCCCATCGCCATCCCTCGGGGACGGCGGGCAGGGGAGCGTGGTGGGCGCCTGCGGAAGACTCCGGGTCCGCGTGCGGCCCGTTCGTGGTGTGGCCGAGGACGCCCCGGTCGATCACGAGGGCGCGGAGGTCTTCCACCCGCCGCAGGATGTCGCGGACGGCGGCTTCCTCATCGTCGACCCGGGCGAACCAGAAGGCGAGAGAGGTCTTAATCCGCTCCTGCTCTGACCGTGGGGGCAGCGGCAGCCGAACCCGTTCCAGATCCCGTGCCGCGATGTGCCCCATGCCGGCGCCCTGACGCACGGACGACTCGATCTGGCGCCGTACGGCACGGGACGCCCACGCCAACACCAGGTACTCGGGATCGATCAGCCGCTCGTCGATCCTCACCCGCACCATGGTGCCGGGGTACGTGGTGGGCCCGGTGGTCTCGCGGACCAGGGCGGCCCGCCCGATCTGCGCCCCCGGCCCGCCATTGCGGCTCATCAGGATGTCGCCCGGCCGGATCAGATGGCCGGCCGCTTCCGCTTCCGCTGCCGAGGCCCACGGACCTTCTCGGGACTCGGCGAGGTCGGCCGTCGCCGACCGCAGCGCGGGCAGGCGCAGGACGGGCACCCCTCCCGGCACGGCCTGACCGGACCGGCCCCCCGCCAGCGGCTCGCGCAACAGCTCGCCCAGCGGAACCTCGGTCCAGCCGGACGGCAGTCCCGCCCTCACGCCAGCACACTCCGCAGCTCGTCCAGCAGGCGGACCGCACCATGCTCGCCGAACGCGCGCAAGAAGCCCGACGTGCCACCCTTGAGGGTGAAGGGAACGGCGTCGAGTGATGCGGCGGCGAAGTGTCCGCCGACCGCCGTGCCGTCCGCGATGCGCTCCATCCACCAGACCTGATCGGAGTCGAAGGACCGTCCCTGGCGCTCCTGGTGGTCGATCCACGCGTCGAGCCGTTCGAAGACCTGGTCGCGGTAGGGGCGCGGGCGCGGCTCCAGGCCCGCTTCGTACCGCACGAGGGCAAGCAAGTCCATGGGCCCCTTCGGTGCCCGCGGCCGACGGGCATCCGACGCAGTGACACCGACGCGTTCGTACGCGCTCCAGATCCGCTCCGCTGTCAGCCTACGCGGCGGTCGCGCCAGAGACTCGGCCCATGAGCGAAGCATCTGGACGTCCCCCTCTGTCAGGGCCCTTGTCCCGGTGATCAGCTCCCGCGCCGGGCCGTTGTCCGCCCGAAGGAAAGACCGCCAACGCTCCAAGACCTCGGCGTCGTCGACCGTTGTGGCTGCGGTCGGCGCCTCGTACGCGTCCTTCTCTCGCCCTCGCTTCCTCACTGTGGAAGATTGACCAGCATGGTGCCGTGTGACGTCGACCGGATCTACGACCACGCAGTGGGTTTTGGCCGACGCGCCAGGGGTGACCGCCCGCAGTTCCGCCGGCGCGATAGGGCGCGTCCCGACAGCAAGCATCTGGAAGTACCGATTTGAGGACTTGACGTCCTGCAGGAACAAGAGGCATTCGACGGGCGCGATGTCCGCACCGGTGAGCGAGCCCACCACGACGATGACCCGCAGTTCGACTGTGTTACGGAACTGCGAGAGCCACAGGTGCGGTGACCCGCCGTTGAGTCTCACCTTCTGGCAAAAGCCAGGCCCCTGCCCGAACACCGTGCGCAGCGCGTCGACCACCTCGTCTGCATGCCGGTCGTCGGCCGCGTAGACCACGGTCTTGGGCAGCGCCACATTCTCGGAACCGAGCCACTCCCGCTCGGGGAACATCGACGGCAACCCCTCTTTGAACGCCGTGAGCGCGGCGTGGAGCGCTTGGCCGCTCACCACGGAGCGACGGTGACCGAGGGTCTCCTTCGCGTCGAGGTCCAACTCCTCCAGGGTGTCGGCCGCCCACTCCGGTCGCGTGTCGAGGCGGCCAATGCGGTAGATGGTGATGTCCACGGCTCGGCCGTCGGCGACGGCGTCCGCGAAGGTGTAGGAGCTGACCAGATTGCCCTGGAAGACCTTCAGCGCCTGGTCCGTCGGGGTAGCCGTCAGGCCGAGCACCGGCGCGTCGAAGTAATCGAACAGCGCGCGCCATCGGGAGGAGACGGACCGGTGACAGTCGTCGGCGATAATGAGGTCGAAGAACTCGGGGGGTAGATCGGGGCGGTAGCGGACGCCGGACGCCGGTTTGCCCCCGGACAGGACGTTGTGAAGCCGCTGCACGGTGCTCACAACGACCTCCTGGGATGGCACGACGTCCGAGCTCAGCCGCTCTACCCGATACGACTCGGTGAACTTCCGGCCGTCTTCGCCAGGACCCGAGTACGCCGCGAAGGTCGCCAGTGCCTGCCTTTCGAGGTCCACCCGGTCAACTAGGAAGAGAATTCGGCGGGCCCGGGCGTGCCGCAGCAGGCGGTAGGCCACGGTGACGGCCGTGACCGCTCGGCCGCCCCCCACGGCGATCTGGACAATCGCCCGGCGCTCGCCCCGGCGCAGCGAGCTCTCGAACGCCCGCACCGCGTCGTACTGCCACGACCGTAGAACACTCTGGGCATAGCCATCATCATCGAGGTCCGGAAGACGGCGGCGCACGCGGCCCCGAAACGTTGGCGCCTGGGGATCGGCCACGGCCTCCCGCAGCCAGCGGGCCACGGTATCCGGTTGGTGGAAGCTGAAGATCTCCCGGAAGCGCGGCTCGGGGTCATCCCCGTTCTGAAACAGCACCCGGACGCCGTCGGTGGCGTAGGTGTAGGGCATCCGCCGCTCCGTGGACGCCGTCGACGGGGTGGCAGCCTCACCGCGCCGGGCCAGCGCAGCCCCTAGATCCTTGCCGCGCGGCCGCACCTCAACGGTGCCCACCGGTCGGCCGTCGACGCGGAGCACGTAGTCTGGTCCCGCTGCCTGGTCCGGTTGCGCCGCGCCCCGCACCGCAACCCCCCGCACCAGTAGCTCATGCGGCGCGTCAGAATCATCCCGTACGTCCCATCCCGCCTCGGTCAGCAGGTCCGCGACGCGCCACTCCGCCTCCAGGAGGGCCGAACGTGCCTCCAGGGACGCGCGGGTGGCCGTCTCGGCGGGCGTACGCCGGTCGAAGGTCCGCCGCAGCACGGGGACGTACTCGTCGAGCAGGGCGACCCGGGTGGCCAGGTCGGTCACCGGTTCCCATATGGCCACGTGGCGGCGCGGTGAACTCGTCGGGGTGTCGTCCCATTCGGCCGGCGGGACGAAGGAGAGGGCGTCACGCACTCCGGTCCGCAGCCGGAAGTACCAGACGCCCAGGTCGAAGCAGTGGCGTACGAGACGTTGGGCACGGGACCGGTGGTCCGGTCCGGCCTCCCCGTTTGGTGTGGGGGCGCCGGAGCGGCGCAGTTCGGCCAGCGCACGGAGCACCGGGCCATCGGTGGAATCCGGACCGAGCAGCCGGACGGACTCCGCGGTTAGGACCTCCGCAAACTGCCGGGCCTGGGCGAGGGACCGTTTCGGGCGGGCATGCGCGTCGGCCTCAGCACCCGCGCCATACACCAGTAGGAGGGGCTCCAGCGGCAGCAGAAAGCCGAAGTTCGCGGAAGCGGCGGCCAGCCCCTCCAGGGCTTCCTCGACAGCCACTTGGTGCACTCGGCCCACGTTCCCTTCACTCTTCGTCAGCGTCACCGGCGACCGTGGCACGGCGTCGAACAAGGAGCCCAAATCTATCGTCTTAGATCGGGCCTCGGGGCCCGACCTGAAGGGACTGAGGTGCTCCCGAGACGCGGAGGCTGGTGACAGAGGGTCAGAGGGTACTCATGACCGGAACATCGGCGAACGGCATTTCCTGCCAGCTCTCAGACGCCAACAGGACCAGAGCCCACGCCTGGACCAGGTGCCAGAAGCTAACCCGAAATGCGGTGGAGCACAGGCGCGAGTGTTGGCCGCGGTTTCCGCTCGAGCCACCGCAGGGTCTCAGCTGGTGTACCGTCCACCGACACATCACTGGTGGCGTGGGAGTTGGGGGCTTCGGGTGATCGAGTTGAAGATTCCGGAGATCTACTGGGACGACGAGAAGGCTGTGAGCCTGCTGGGTGAGTACTTCACCCGACGACGCTCATGCGGCGACCTGTTTTATTCCGGCGCGTGCTTCGAGCGCCTGGGCGGGGGCGGGGACGCCGAGCACGTCGCGGACCGTTTCGACGGCAACGACCTGGTGGCCATCACCACGCTCAGTGTGTCCCTGGAGCCACATGGGGCGATCAACTTGCTGACCGACCCCGACGGGCACTGGGCGCGCCTGCTGTCGCTCATCCCCCGTGACGCATGTCTGGAGGATCCTCGAAGCGATGCGCTCATAGCGGAGGGCGGACCGGCGTGGGAATTGTGGGAACGCCTGGCCGGCACCAAGCAGTACCCCGGCAAGCCCGACGGCAGTGGACCGGTTGTCGCAGGCAAAGTGCTGGCCCGCAAGCGTCCCCACCTCATCCCCATCTACGACATCCGCATCAAGCAGCTCTTTGAGCGACCGAAGACAGACCACTCCTTCTGGGCAGCGCTGGCTGCGGCCCTGCAGGCGGACAACGGTGCCTTCTACGATCAGTTGGCCTGTCTCCGCGACAAGGCGGGGATCGGTGAGGACATCGGCGTCCTGCGTGTGTTCGACGTCATCGCCTGGATGCATCAAGGACGGCAGGGGCAGGTCTCGACCAGCTGAGCTCTCGGGTGGAGTGCGGCGGGGAGGCGTAGGAGGTCACCGAGCTGGCAGTCTGATCGACTGCCCCCAAATTCGATCTGCTTCCGATGACGCATCATGTGGAACGCGTCGAGCCCACGACCAAGGGCGTTCGAACGCCACTTCCACCGGCCCGACGGTGATGCGCTGATCTTCACCACCATCACCAAGGGCCGGGCCGGCCGCCGCCTCAACGACGGCAACTGGCGCTGACAGGCTGGCTGGTGGCTGGCCCTCGACGGCGCCTGCTACTTCGGCAGCGACGGCGAGCCGCAGCCCGCCCCACACCACCTGCCGCACTCCATGCGCCATACCTGCGCCTCGTCGCTTGTTCAGAGGGGAGTATCACTCTCGCTTTCCCTCCTATAGGCGCCCAACCCGAGACAATGCACAGGACATGGGTGATCTGACTGCCGCGCATCGCGGGTATGAGTACCAGGACCTGCTAGTGTCGTGTGTTTGAAGTAGCTTTACGGTCGTCGGTTCGGGACAATGGCGTCATGCATACGGCCGCTGCGCTGCAGCTCCGCGAGGGTGACCGGTCTCGTCTGGAGGCGCTGACGCGCATGTCGACGGCGCCGGCGGGCCTGGTTCAGCGTGCGCGGATCGTGTTGCTGGCCGCCGACGGTGTGTCCAATGCGCAGATCGCTTCCCGGTTGGGGACGTCCCGGCCGACCGTTTTGAAGTGGCGTGACCGGTACGGGGCTTCGGGAATCGAGTCGCTGGGGGATTTGCCGCGCCCGGGTCGGCCGGGGACGGTGGACGAGGTGGCTGTGCTGGTCGCGACGCTGGCCGAGGACGGCAGGCCGCCGGCGAGGCTGGGGGTGACGCACTGGTCGTCGCGACTGCTGGGCAAGGAGCTCGGGCTTTCGTTCTCCGTGATCGCGAAGATCTGGCGGAAGTGGGGCATCCAGCCGCACCGGGTGGAGACCTTCAAGTTCTCCACCGATCCGGAGCTGGAGCCGAAGATCCGCGACGTGGTCGGCCTGTACTTGGCCCCGCCGGAGAAGGCGGTCGTGGTGTGCGTCGACGAGAAGACCCAGATCCAGGCACTGGACCGCACCGCCCCAATCCTGCCCCTGCGGCCTGGCTTGCCGGAACGCCAGACCCACGACTACAGGCGCAACGGCACCACCTCGCTGTTCGCCGCCTTGGAGGTCGCCACCGGCAGGATCAGCGCAGATGCCTGCTACGAGCGGCACACCAACAAAGAGTTCCTGCACTTCCTCAAGCAGGTCGCCAAGGCGCACCCCAGGGTGAAACTGCACGTCGTGGTCGACAACTACGCCACCCACAAGCACCCGAACGTGAAGGCGTGGCTGGCGAAGCACCCGCGGGTGACCCTGCACTTCACCCCCACCTCCTGCTCCTGGCTCAACATGGTCGAGATCTTCTTCGGGATCATCACCCGGCAAGCCATACGGCGCGGCACCTTCGAGTCGGTTCCCGACCTGAAGGCCGCCATCCGCGCCTTCATCGACGGCTACAACACCCGCTGCGAGCCGTTCACCTGGACCAAAACCGCCGACCAGATCCTCACGAAGATCAATCGTAAATAGACTTCAAGCACACGACACTAGAAGCGTGTCGTGTGGTGGATCTGCCGCTGGGCGGGATCGTCGCCGTGCACGTTGACGAGAAACTGGTGCCGGACGACCGTTTCGACGATCTCACGGTCATCGGGGCGGACGGATGCCGCGAGCGGACCCAGTTCAAGCACTCGGACAACGACGATCACCCCCTCGCTTACGAGACGTTCACTTCGGACGGCCGTGGGCTGAGGCTGGATCGCCTCGTGGCAGCCGCCGTCGCCGACCGCGACGGCCCGGGGGCATCCGCTCGTATGATCCGGTTGCGCATCGTGATGCGGGACGCACCACCGGACGATGCCGTACTACGCGCGGTCATGGTGCCAGCACGCGCGTCTGACGTGCCGTTCCTGGCGGGCATGAACACCACTCTCCTACGGTTCGACGCCGAGGCCATCTGGCAGGGGGTCGAGCTGCCAGCGCGGGGCAGGCGCAAGGCAGGGAACGTCTTCGGGTTCCTGGCTGAAGGTGACATGGCCGTCTCCAAGGAGGATCTGGAATGGCTATGCGAGCACCTTGTTGTGGAGCTCGCTGCGCCGCCTATGACGATGGATCTCCAGCGGCCGGGGCCAGCTGAGCAACTCCTCCTCCAGCGTGTGCGCGGTGAACTCGGTGCGGGGATCCACCCCAACGAAGGGCGCTCGGCAGTTGACGTGGCCGAGGCGCTGATCCGCACGGTCCGGGCGGCCCGTCAGCGGGGCATCAAGGTCACTTCGCAGGAGCTGCTGCGCCGGGCACAGCTGCGCCAGGACTTCGGCGCTGTCCTACGTGCGCATCCCGTTGACCGGACCATGGAAGTGGCTCGGCCGGGCGTGGTCGGTGCCCTGGTGGAAGCCGCCGGGACCGCCGCATCCGACGGGAACGTGTTGCTGGTTACTGGCCCGCCGGGGCAAGGGAAGTCCTGGGCGTGCCAGCAACTGGTCGAACAGCTCACGCGTGACGGATGGCTGGTCGCCGAACACTATTGCTACCTGGGTGACGCAGACGGTGATCAGCTGACCCGGGTGATGACCGAGTCGGTCTTCGGTAGCCTGCTCAGCCGGCTGGCCGAGGCGGAGCCGAGTCTCGTCCACGACCAGCGCCCGCGCTTCGCCGCCGATGAGGAGGCCCTGGCGAACGCGGTGGCGACGGCCCTGCGCAAGAATCCCGTCCGGAGAGTGGCGCTCGTCGTGGACGGACTAGATCACGTCACCCGCGTACACGGCGGGAGGACCAGGAGAGTGGACCCGTCCCTGACCCTTGCCGAGGTACTCAGCTCGCTGCCGCTCCCGGCTGGCAGCGTACTCATCGTACTCAGCCAGCCCGGGACTCACCTCGACCCCCTCAGACAGGCAGGGGCTGCCACCGTCGCCGTACCGCCGCTCGCGCAGGAAGAACTACGTGGCATAGCCGAGCGGCTCGGGCTCGTCCTGTCGAAAGGAGGCGGCCAGGCCGAGGCGCTGCTGACCGACGGCCGGGAAGTCACGGACTTCCTCGACGCGCTACAGGAACGCTCAGGTGGAAACGCCCTGTACACGACGTACCTCTGCCGTGAGGTTGCCCTGCGCCCAGAGACGATTGCGGACGCTGCGGCAACCGTGCGGGCGCTTCCCTCGTACCGCGATTCACTGGAGGACTACTACGCCCACCTCTACGAGACCCTCGGTGCCGAAGCCGATGTCGTCGCGGACATCATCGCCCTGCTCGGCATGCCGGTCACTCGCGAGGAACTCGGGCAGATCGTCCCGGACCGGGGACACCGAATCGATCGTGCGCTGAAGGTCCTGGCCCCGGTGCTCTCCGAGCGGACCGGACAGGGTGAGGTACGGGTGTACCACGAGTCGTTCGCCCGCTACCTACGCCTCGGATACGAGGACCATCCTGATGCCCTGCAGTCGACGCTGGCGCTGATCGCTACATGGCTGTCCGGCAGGGGACTGTTCGAGGACCCGAGGGCCTTCCGACGGCTTCTGCGGATCCTCGCCGAGGCCGGGCGCGACACCGAGGTGCTCAGCCACATCGGGCGGGACTTCGTCGCCCGCGCCGTCTCTGCCGCATTCCCGGCCTCGGCGATCAGGGACAACCTGGCCACCGGGCTGCGCTGCGCCGCCCGATCGGGAAACTGGCCGCTCGTCGTGCGCTGCGTCGAGCTGGCCCGGGCTGCGCAGACTTACGAGGGTGAGCGCTTCGACTCGGTGCTGCTGGACTTCGCCGACGTGCCCATCGCGTTGCTCGGGGCTCAGACCATGGCGGACCGGCTCCTGTACGACGGACGGACCGTAATGCCCGCCCGGGTGGGCCTGCAAATGTGCGCGGCTCTTGATGCCGCAGGTGCCGTGGCGCCCTGGCGCGAATACATGACGGCATTTCAGCACGAGGACGAATCCGACAACACCTCCTACGGAGAAGACTCCGACCGGGTCGTCAGTCTGGCCTGGCTGCGCGGCCGGCTGCGACTGTCCGCGGCATACCGGGGGACAGAGGAGGAGGTGCCCGGGCAGGACAAACTCAGCGCACCGGTGTCGCTGGACACCATCGCCCAGTGGCTCGATGAGCACGGTGACCAGCCAGCGGCCGACGCCGTTGTGAAGGCACTGCTCGACACCGTGGAAACCCATGCCGTCACCGGCCTACTACCGCGACTCACAGCAGGCGGCCCGGTGTGTCTCTCCCTCGCCGAGCACATTGCTGCCGGTGCGGTCCCCGGACAGCCCGGCAGCGCAGCGCACTGGGCCCGGAAGGCCGTCGCCTCGGGACAACTGCCGGGAACGGTGCACCGGCTGCTGGCGCTGGGGGTCGCTGCGGACGACCTGTGCGGAGACCTGGCGGGGGACAGTCCCCAGGCCCGGCGCGACGTGCTGCTCTCCCTCACCCGCGAGGTACAGCAGAAAAGCGTCCGCTGGGATCCGGAGGCCGTCGCCCGGTGGCTCGACGCGCTGGCGGTCGCGGCAGTAGCCGATCCCTTGGTGCTGGACGCGGCGGAGGCGCACGTCCAGGGGCCGGGCTGGTATCCCTGCTGGCTGCGGTTCGCGATCGCCCTCGTACGCGCAGAATCCGCCAGTGTGGACCTCCGGTCCGGCCTGGCGGTGGAAGCCATCGGACTCCTGACCGGAGACCTCAGGCCCTTCGCCGGAAAACCGCGTGCGTGCGACCTCTACGCGATACACCCGCTCATCGAGGGGACGGTGCGCCGGGCGGTCGTGCACGTGTCCGACGATGATTGGCCGCAGGCATGGGAGAAGCTCACCCACGTCAGCCGGGGGATCAGCACCACTCTGCGCGGTGAACTGGGCGGTCCGCTGCCCGCCGACCTACTGCTCTCGATCGCCGTCGAGCAGGCGACGCCTGCCCGGCGGGCCAGTGTGGACGAAGCCGTCCACAGCGAGTTCGAGCAGCAGGCCGGCGGACGCTACTACAGCGACCTGGCCAGGTACCTCCTCACCCGCGCGCGGCTCGCCCTCGCCGCAGGTGAACTTGCCGGTGCGGAGGCACGCTGGCTGGAAGCCTGCCGCTTCCTAGTGTCCTACGGCTGGCACAAGGACATCACGGTCTACGAGGTCCTGGACCCGCTGCTCGCTCTCGTCGCCGCCGATCCGGCGCGGGGCAGGGCGCGGGTGGCGCAGCTCCAGCCACTGTGCGAACGCCTGCCCCTGCACACCGACGGCAAAGAGACCTTCGCCGCACGGCGGGAGTGGTGGAGGACACTGGCCGGGGCAGATCCTGCGGCCCTCGCCCGACTGGCTGCCACCGGGCTTCTCGGCGACTGCAACGCTCCCAATGATCTCCTCCAAGGCGCGCGGGAGAATCTCTGGGACAGCTGGAAGGAAGAGGCGGATCCGGTCGCGGCAACGGCACTCCGCCTCACCCTGGATAGTCCGCTCCTGGAAGGGGACGCGGCGGTGCTGGACCGGCTGGTCCAGACGTTCCGTCCTTCGATCTCGGACGGCGTATCGCAGCTGCTCCGCTGTGCACTGAGCCGGGCGGACGAGCGGCCTGCGCGCTACGACTCGTCCGACGGTGGCGAGACGAAGGCGTCAGATGAGCGACGGGTCGCTGCGCTCAACGCTGTGACCGAAAGTGCCGGTGCGCCGAGCATCGAGCCCCTTCCCGGTCTACAGGTCGCAGAGGAATCCCGAAGTCGGAGCGGCTCACCGCAACCGGCGCGGCCACCCACGGCCGGGGACTTGCTGGCCGGTATGGTGCTGCTACCCCTGCCCCCTGGCCCTGTCGGTCTGATCCGAGCACTGAGGGAATGGCGCCAGCGATCTTACGAGGCAGGTACACCGCAGCAGGCCCTCGACCGCATGACAAACCTCGTTGGTTATCGGCTGCTCAGCCTCGCCGACGAAGGACGTGCCGACGAAGCTCTACAAGTCCTGAGGGCCGTCGCTGGACCGTTCGACTTCCGTGACGGGCCCCTCCTCCTGCGCCAGCTCGCGCAGGGACTCGAACGGAACGGCCAGGACGGCCTGGCCGCCGAAGCGTACGCGCTGACCTGGGTGCGGACGCGCGGGTGGGGCGGGTGGCTGAACTTCGGCGGGGAGACGTCCATCGACGCCCTGAGCAGAGCCGCGCAGATCGATCCGGCCCTCACCTTCCGCGTCGTCGCCGAAGAGGCAGAAGCCATCGTGAGCACCGGCCGATACGGCACACACGGTGTCACACAGGCGCTGATCTATGCCTTCGCCCGCCAGGCCGTCGGCCTGCCCGGGCACAGCTCCCTTGATCTAGGGTTCGCGCTTTGGGACGAAGCGGCGGCGGTCATTGAGAGCCGGGCGCCTCGGGTCCACGTCAGCGACGAGCCCGATTACCCCTACAACGCCCCCGACCGGGACACCGGCGCGGCCGTACACGGAGATCTGGACGGCGCCTTCGCGACCGCGGCACTGGCGGGACTGGCCCATGCGGGACGCGAGGCCAAGCGGCGATCGATGATCGCCGCTCGGGCTCTCGTCTCACTGCGCCCGCAGACAGCAGCACCCGCCGTGGCGCTGGCACTTGAGCATGCGTCTGATCCCGCGACGCTGACCTGGCTGCTGTGTCTCCTCGAGGAGCAAGGGCCAGCCAGCCGGGCCGTCTTGGAGCACTGCCAGGACGCGCTCGGAGCGCTGGCCCAAGGACCTCTGCTCACTGTCCGGGCCCTTGCCCGTCGGCTGCTCATCAAGGCGGCGAACGTCCCCATGGCGCCTTCCGATCCGGACGTGTTGCAGCCCCCAGTCCGCCTGTGGACGTCCTCCGGGCAGGAAGGCGACCGAAACGATCAGGCGCTGGAAGGGCTGGTACAAGAAGTGGCCAGCGCACGGCTGTACGAAGCTGAGCAGCTGCAGCCGGGGCTGATCCGAGCGGTCCTGGCCGATGCCCGCCGCAGGCTGGGCAGTGAGCATACGAAAGACAGGTACAGGACTCAGCTCCGCGCCTACCGAAGCGCCGACGAACAACTACCGCCGGACGCCTACCTCGCCACTGAGGAGGCGGTCGAAGAAGCGGTCCAGAGAACGGCAGCAGGTAGCCGCGCCCACCGGCTCTCGAACGGTCTGGGCGTGTCCGATCCGCGAACCTGGGAAGACCAACTGGCCACCGCACTGGCGGACAGCCCGATTGTTCCCCTGGCCTTCGAGGCGGCGCGCTGGCCGCGCCCCGGCCTCCCGGCTCCGCCAGGTCCGGACGATCCCGGCAATTCAATGGCTGGCATAACCGCGGAGACCATCTCCATGCGGCCTTTGGCGGAAGCTGACGTCCTGAGCGGCCAGCCACTCCATGGCTGGTACATCCTCGCTTCCGTGGAGAAGCGCAGGTTCCTGTCATTGCACAGACGGACGACCGACGCGGTCAGCTTCAGGCTCTCGGGCCCGGAAGTAACTGCGCGCGGGGGCCATGAGACCCCGGACGCCCCGCCGTTCTCGGACGGTGACCTCACTGAATGGACCGAAGGGCCGGCGCAGCTACCTCTGGGACTTCCACAGGTCACCTTCCCGCTGCTCGGTGTCGACCGCGACATGGTTGCGGCCGGGGATGCCGCTCATGGTCTGGGACTACCCGACCTCACGCTCACACCAGGCTGGTGGCTCCCTGCCGCGCTGCACCTGCGGCCCGGGGCCCCCTTGACCCTAGAGGACGACCACGGGCTGGCCCTCGGGCTTAT
Source organism: Streptomyces cadmiisoli (assembly GCF_003261055.1). Lineage (NCBI taxonomy): Bacteria > Bacillati > Actinomycetota > Actinomycetes > Kitasatosporales > Streptomycetaceae > Streptomyces > Streptomyces cadmiisoli. Next base: position 1,874,170 of record NZ_CP030073.1, on the reverse strand, counting down.
CTGTTGGCGCACCGAGTACGAGAGGAGCTCCTACCACCTCGCCTGGCCGCGGATGACCGGCTGTGCCGTCGTGATCCGCCCCGATCTGCTGGAAGTCCTGGCCGAACGGGTGCCTGCAACCGTCGTCATCCGAGACTTTGTCATGCGCCTTGGGCATGGCGAAGAGGCGAAATGACACGGAAGCGCTCGGTCGTGTAGTGGAGGAGCATGCTGGTCGGCCCTGGTCCACTACCTCGCCGCCGCTGACCCCAATTCGCCACTTGACCTGGACCTCTCGACTTACCTGACAAATCATCAGGTAAGTCAGCATCCAGTCAGCATTAGGCCGGGACAGTCTGGCGTACATGCTCCTGTTCGACGGCTTCGCGGCAGCTTGTTTCGCGCATATCGCGCAGGTGAGAAGCTCGCTCGCCACGGCGCACGCGGGTCTTCGAGTTGAAGGCATGCCCATGTACAGTGAACGACGCCCCTGACCTGCAGAAAGCTGGCGGGGAGCCGTCTTCTAGGAGTCCAAAGTGCTGCGAACTTTGATCAAGTCCAAGATCTAGCATTTGGACGTTCGCGCAGGTCAAGGGCATGATGGAAGCCCCTCAGGTCAGCATGCGGCGCAGCTCTGTCTCCGCTTGCTGACCTTCCGCCCTCTGCGCAGCGCCTGTGCATGGTTCTCGCTCCCGTTCGGAAGGTTCGACGTGGCCCGACAGCTCGCCCGCGGCATGGGGTCCTTCTTCAAGGACTGCGACTGCGCCAAGCCAACCCGTTGCCTGCACCCGTACACGATTCGGTTCAGGGACGCGCTGGGCAAGCAGCGCGAGGAGTCCGGATACGGCACGCAGGACGACGCTATCGAGCGCCTCACGCAGCTCTACGCCGAGAAGAAGAATACAGCGCCATCAGTCGCCGAGGCGCGGCGGGAGCTAGGGCAGCTGACGGTCGAGGAATACGCGAAGCAGTGGCGACCCCGACAGCGCAAAATGACGGAGTACTCGACAGGCGAGCACATCGACAGCTCGATCAATGTGCACATCGTTCCTCGCCTCGGATCGCGCAAGGTGAACTCCGTTACGCCGATCGTGGTCGAGCGCTTTTTGGACGAGCTGGAATCCGACGGCGTCGGCCGCGGAAATCAGGTCAACATATTCCGCACCCTCAAGGCCATTCTCCGTGACGCTTACGGAAAGGGCGCCATGGCGGATGATCCTGTCAGGGGGGTTCAGGAGCCGGAGTACATACGTGAGTTGGTTGTCATCCCCTCTCTCGACTACGTGAAGAAGGCGCTGACGGTCGCCGATGAGGATCTTGCGCTCGAGATCATCATGATGGCGGGCTGCGGCCTGCGTAATGGCGAGGCTCGGGCGGTGAACGTAAACAACGTCGTCGCGAACGACGTATACCGCGTGCACGAGCAGATCCACTCGAACACGCACAAGCCAGCAAAGCTGAAGCATCGCAAGGCAGGCGAGTTCAGGGAGGTTCCGCTGCCGCGCTCGGTGCGGGAGGCGATGGAGCGCTACGCGGAGCAGCACGGAACCACGAAGGATGGCTACTTGCTGCGTGGCCCCAGCGGGTACTACACGGAGCCAATGGAACGCCGACGTGTGCAGCGGCTCTTCGAGAAACTTCCTGCGGCGGACGGTGTCGGCATGTACGGCTTCCGGCACTACTTTGCATCGAACGCTCTTGGAAACGGCATACCCATCACCGACGTAGCGGAATGGATGGGGCACAAATCCATTGAGGAGACGTACCGCACCTACCGGCATCTGATGCCGGGGAGCATTACCAAGGCTGCTCGAATCCTGGACGCCGGTCTCTGGGAAGCGGCCTAAAAGCAGATGCGCCGTCGGTTGTCTGCCTTGCTGGGCGCCCGACGGAGGCACCGTCCGTGTGCGGGATGTGGGCTGGGCCACTCGCCCAAATGACGCAGTACATGCATGCGCGCCTCCCTAGATGGTCGACCCGTGTCCGGGGTCTTCCTCCGTGGCGGAGACGTTCGGCGTGGTCTGGCCGCGCTCGCGGCTGCGCCTAGGTCACCGCCGCTGGGCGATCATTGCTGGGGTGTTGTTTCCGTCGGCTGCCGACGGGCGGCTGGAGGGACTCCGCCTGTGGAGAGGTTGATCGCAAGGCGCTGTTCGCCGTGCACAGCCCGACGATGATTTTGTGCACTGCCTCCGTCGTCGCGGCTCAGCGCTTGGTCGCGCTTGGTGAGCGAAGGGGCGACGGGGGCGCCTGTCAGTGTGCGCTGAGAGAATGAGGGAGTGGCAGGTTATGTGTTCGGCTTTCATGTCCCTCGGGTGTGCAGGGTGCGGGGTGAGCGTGTCGCCGCTGAAGATCTGATCGTGCAGGCCGCCGAAGCGTTCCGAGCGGACGATGATGACGTGGTCATGGATGCAGGGCGACTTCGTCAGGGAGCCTTGGCGCTTCCCGCTGTCGTCGCAGCGGCAGGGGCCATAGTCGTGTTGGGAGAGCCGGGCGCTGGGAAGACTTCCGTGCTGAAGCAGCTCACCAATGGGTTGCCCCGTGTCTTCGACACCTGGAGCGGAGACTCCGATGCATGCCTTTGGGTGATAGGTGGGGATCTCACCGAGCACTCCTATCAGGAGGAGCTTGGATGCCATCTTGTCTCCTTGCCTTCGGAAGGAGACGCTGCCGGGGGTGCTGGAGTGCTGACGGTAGTCCTGGACCAGGCTGACGAGAGCCCACTTCTGCCGCGTCTGTCGAGGTGGTTGAGAAGGTCGCTGAGCGGCCGGGATACCAGCCGGATTCGGTTCCTCATGGCCTGCCGCACGGCCGACTATCCGGCGGTGCTGACGTCTGTGCTGGCCGAGGCTTTCGGTGCGTGCCGATGCGTCGATCTGGCCCCGTTGAGTCGCACGGAGGCTGTGACGTTGGCTGACAGCGCCGGCGTGCCGGGAAAAGAGCTGGTGGAGGCAGCTGAGGCGGCCGGCGCCGCTGTGCTGGCCGGCGTACCGCTGACATTGGAATTGCTGGTCCTGACCTATCGGGCTGACGGCCAGCTGCACGGGCGGCCAGAAGAGTTGTTTGCACGCGGAGTGGCACGGCTCGCTGAAGACCCCGACCCTCACCGACTCAAGAAAGCGCTGATCGCCACGGTCCTTCAGCGCCTGACGGTGGCGGGACGCATCGCCGCGTGGATGCTGCTGTCAGGCCATCGGACCGTGTGGCGTGGGGCCACGTTTGAGGCTGGAACCTACGATCTGCCGGGCGACGTACTGGCGGGGGGAAGGGAGCGGACCGCCGCTGGACCGTTCGAGGTTACGCCCCAAGTGGTCGAAGAATGCTTGGCAACCGCGCTGTTCACAGCGCCGGACAACGGCAGGGCGGCATTCCGCCACTCTTCCGTAGCGGCCTACCTCGCAGCCCGGTACCTGACGGATCGGAAGACCACGCAGCGACAGTTGGAGAATCTGTTCCTGATAGGCGCACCGGACGGAGAGACGGCGACCATTCCAGCACCGCTGCGGGAGACCGCGGCCTGGCTGGTGGCCATGAACCACTCTGCCAGCGGCTGGCTGGCTACCGCCGATCCCGAAAGCCTGGCGGTGCACAGCGCACTTGTGCGTTCCGACGAGGTCCGCCGGCTCACCGTAAGCAGGCTGCTGGAACGTGCGGCGCAGGTCGAACTGGGAGACACGCGATGGCAGCTGTCCCGTTGGGACCTGCGCCATCCTTCGCTCGCTGACCAGCTCGCCGACGTCCTGGAGACCAACCCTGCCGAAGGTGCGGCCAACTGGCAGTCCACGGCGCGAACCCGCCTGGCGATCCAGCTGGCGCAGGAGGCCGGCACCGCTCACCCCAGGTTGGCCGATGCGCTGCTGGCGTTGGTGAGGAACGACACGTGGCATCAAACGGAGCGTCGTTTGGCGGCGCGCGCCGCGTTCGCCTGCGACCTGGGCCGTGCCGTGCCAGTTTTCGTCGAGGTGCTCGACTCCCTATCCGATCTGTCCTATGTCGAGCGGGTGGATCCCGACCATGAGCTTCGGGGCACGCTACTGAGCCTGCTATGGCCGCACCGTTTGGACGCGGCGACGATGCTGGGCGCCCTTCGCCCGCCGTCCCCGGACCTGTACGGCAACTACGCCCACTTCTTGAGGAACATGCCAGCGGAGTGCAGGGACGAGGATCTGCCCGATCTTCTCGCTTGGGTGTCCGAAATAGTCTGCCGACCGGATAGTGGCTATGTCTTCTCGCACGATCGCTTCGAGATCTCACTGATCAACGGGGTGATCGGCCGAGCGCTCGAGACTCCGGACGCGGCTCAGCACGCGGACACCTTGGCGAAGATCATTTTCAGCCTCCTCCACGACCACCACAAGGTCCAGATGCCTGACTGCTTGCAACCTGATGAGCACGGGCACGAGACGCCCGAGACCCGGTCACTACGGAGGCTTCTGACCCAAGCTTTTGTCACAGAGGCTGTCCGGACAGGGCTCAATGCGCGCATGGCGGCCTGCCAGATCGCGTACGACTGGGAACGACGCCCGTCGGTGCGGCTCGACGCATCTTCGGCGCCCGAGCCAGCGATCCGTCATCAGCTTGTCGATAGGGACGACTTCCCGTGGCTCTTGGAGCAGACTGTCGAGGCGGCGGCGTCCGGTGATGGGGCGGCCCTCCAGGTGTACGGCGAGCTGGCCTCCTGCACGTTCCCCTCGGACGACCTCCATGCGTTCGAACTGGCTTACGACAATACGCACCCGGCCTGGCCGTATCTGCGCTCCTTCTACGCGGCCATCCCTATCGACAGTCACCTTGCTCGGGCGTTGCGCCGCAACTACAGCGCTGAGAACTCGCATTGGCCGGAAGCAGCGGAGTTCTTGGCCGAGACGGCGCGGCGCCTCGCTGAAGCCAGGGCCGGCGACAACGACAGTCTGTGGCAATTCCTGTGGGGTCTGCGCGTGGACCCGCAGACGGGGAGGTTCGTGCAGGATGCGGCGGGCGCCATCTCAACCTGGCCAACTGCCGTAGCTCTCGGCGACGATCTGTCGGACTTGCCTGAGCTCGCTCTCCGCTATCTCACCACCGAGCATGACCGTGCGGATTCCTGGCTCCCGCACGCCCGTCGCAACAAGTGCTCCTGGGCCGGATATGCCCTTCTCACAGAGTTGCACCGAACAGGCCGCCTGCTCGAACTTCCCGCGCGGGTGTGGAGCTTTTGGGCAGCCGCGATACTCACCGAGTATCTGGGCATGTCGACGAGCTACACGGAACCCGTTCGGGTGGACCTGCTGCGCTTGGCAGCCCGTCATGCACCTGAGTCCGTGGCCCATCGCGTTACCCAGGCAGCCCGAGCAGCGCTGACGGCAGGCCAACAGCCCATCGAGCTCAATGCGGTTGATCCGCGCTGGGCTGCGGAACTGCGTACGTGCTTGGAGCACCTCGCCACTGAACTGTCCACCTGTCTCGGGCTCGTGCCCGAGGCGGCAGATAAGGCCCTGGCAGGCTCAGCAGCGAGCGAAGACCACCCCGCACGCTTGCCCGACAGTGATGAGGCACGTGAGGCCGCGCTGCGGACCTGGCACAGAATCCTGGCCACTCTTCTCACCACCGACAGCCAAATGGTGCACGGCATCATTGACGCCAGTATCGACGGGCCCCGGGAAACTCCGCTTGCCGCACGAGCTGCTGTCCTCGCCGCCCAGGCCCTACTGACCGCGGACGCCGAGGCGCACTGGCCACGAGCCAAGAGGTTCGCGGCAACCGACCCTGAGCTCGGCCGCAGACTGGCCGAAGCATGCGCCAGGACCGAGACGGAGCGTATCCAAAGCTCCCTGAGCGAGGCTCTCGTTGCCGACTTGTACCTGTGGCTCAGTGACTTGTACGACCCTGAGGAGGACCAGCCTCTTCGCGGCGCTCGCTGGATCACTGATGATGAACAAGCCCGAGAATGGAGAGATCGCCTACTTCCTGAGCTAAGCCGGCGAGCCACCGCAGAGGCAGTTCATCAACTGCGCCAACTTGCGACCCTGTACCCCAGTCGACTGGCTATTGCCGCAGCACTCGGCGCGGCGACCAAGCAACATGCCGCTGCGAGTTGGAGTCAGGTGCGCACAGAGGACGTGATACGGCTCCTGCAGGACCCAAAGCGGCGCGTCATCCGCACCAGCACAGACCTCTTGGACGTGGTGCAGGAGGCCCTTGAGGAGGTGAGCCGGGCGCTTCCCTCGCACTGCGAACTGCTCTGGGACCGTACACCGGGCAAGAGCCCTCGAAAGCCGTCCGCAGAAAACCCAGTCATCCCTGATGTCTGGCGCCCCAAACCCGAAGCAGCCTTGTGTGCGTACCTCACACACGAGCTGACTCTGCGGCTGGCCGGCCACCGTGTCGCGGTCAACCGGGAGGTGCTGATCCATCCCACCGATCCATACGGGGCGGGCGACCGCACTGACCTTCTCGTCGAAGCGATGCCCTCACCGGGTGACGACCCCAACATCGCCTCAAGCGGGTCCGTAAAGCTGGTCATTGAGGTCAAGGGCTCCTGGAACGACGAAGTTCCGACGGCTCAAGCGGAACAGTTGGCGGGCCGGTATCTGCCGGAAGCAGGAACGGATGCGGGCATCTACATCGTCGGCTGGTATCCGATCGAGCTCTGGAATGCCACGGGTGACAGCCGTAAGACCCAGGCGAAAAAACTCCAGCTTGACACGCTCCGCGTCGATCTGCAGGACCAAGCGGCGAGCCTCTCACAGGCGGGCGCAATTCACGTTCGCCCCATGGTGATCAACCTTCCGCGACCATACAGGCAGTAATGGTGATCGGCAGAGCTCGGTGCGGCGCTCGCGTATCTGCATCTTGCGAGCGGTCTTACCTTTCTGAGGCGCAACGTCCAGGCAGTGTGACTTCCATGCCTTCCCGATGACGCATCACGTTGAGTGCGTTGCCATCCTCGAACCGGTGACGAAGGGCAATACTGGCAGTGTTGCGCGTAGCTGGTGGTCAGTCGCAGAATTCAACGTCTACAACTGATCTCGGGCTTTCAGGGCCGGAGTTGCACACCTCGCCGAGGGCGCCGCTCCGGCCCGAGGCTGACGTTCGTGACGTGGGACGCTGGCACTCAGTCCACGTAGCAACTCGTGATGCGGCGGTCATGCCGTGGGGCCTGGAGGTGCTCACGGTCTCCCGACGAACTCAAGGGCACCAGGTAGCGTCGCCGGCCAGCTGGTTACGGTTGGTGGCTTCCTGCGCAATACGCCGGCCTGACAGCAGGACCTCATGAGTCCTCTTTCGCAGTCTGGGCGGCAGCCAGGCCGTAAGCGTGTGGGCGCGCTCATCGGAAACCATCTGACCCGGGGTGGAGGCGTGGCTCAGGAGGAGGTCGTACAACGCGGAGGCGGGTTCGACCGAGGGCAGCCCGCACTGGGTGGCTGTTACTGAGGCGCGGGCGGGAATCGACAGACCTTCAGGGTCGAGGTCGCCGTAGTAGACGATCCGTTGGATTCCATGGATCTCTTTGACGGTTTCGATGGAGGCTTCGAAGGCTCGTCCGGAGCCGAAGGCAACGCCTCTGGTGCGCCCGGGATTCGGGGTGAGCAGGTCTCGGAGTGTGGCGTAGGTGTCGCTGTTCTCGGCGACCAGGAGGGTGTCTCCGTCGCCGAGCAGTCGGTAGGCGAGGGGCGGTGGTTCGCGAAAGGTGCCGAGCTGTTCAAGGGTAAGGCGGCCGGGGGCGAAGAGCGCACCGGAGATGAGGCCATCGAGGCGCTTTTCGTCCTGGAAGATCTCGTACGAGCGTTCGCGCAGGGGGATCGGTACGCGAACGTCGGGACGATTGCTGGTGTCGCGGAACCATCGGTTGATGAGGGCCAGGTCTTCGTGATGGGCGGAGGTGAGGTACGCGGTGTGGCCCCAGTCGAGTTCAGGTCGGTAGGAGCGCCGTGCGGTGACAGGCGCAGGCTTGCGCGGGGTGGCTGCGGGCAACCGGATCTGCTCGGGCAGGGCTGGGTGGCCTGCGTCCCATTTCTTTCTCTGGCCGTGGGGGAGTCGCAGGGTGCCGGCGTCGGAGAGTTCTTCGAGCAGGGTGGCCAGTGCGGTGCGGGAATCCTCACCGCGGGCGGTGCCGGGGAGGGCTGCGGTGAAGGCTTCCATCACGGTGGCGCGCGGCACGGTGGCCTTCTCGGCGCGAGCGTGCAGTGCGGCGCTGAGGCGGACGGCGCCTGGTGAGAGGCGAGGAAGCTGCTCGGGGGTGGGCGCCGTCATCGGTTCGCTTCCCCCTTGGTGTAAAGGCGTGCGGAGCTGAGGTAGCCGTTTGCTTCAGGCTCGTGGGTGTCCGGGGCGGTCCGAGGGGTGGGGATGAGGGCGTTGCGGACGTGGTCGTCGAGGCGAATGCGGGAGAGGCCGGTGCGGGCTTCGGCGTCGTTGCGCAGCTGGATGGTGGCGGGGAATCGGGCCGTTACGGCTTCGTCGCTCAGGCCGGTGGTGTAGATGAGCTGAATGCCGAGGGCTGCCGCCATCTGCGTCTGGATGTCTACGAGGTAGGGGGCGTTGGCGCGGCCGATGGGGTTGTCCAGGAGGAGCAGTCCGCCGTGGCGGGTGCGGCTGCGGGGGCCGGGGGAGGTGCGCAGGGCGGCGAGGGCGCAGTAGAGCAGGATGGCGCCGGTCAGTTCCTGGCCACCGGAGAAGATCTTGCCCATCTTCTCCACGGGCACGCGTTCGATCCGTTGGGTGGCGTTGGGTTTCATGACCTCGGCGGTGAAGCGGGGAACGGCTGCGTGCAGGCAGCGCATGACCACATCGGTGCCTTTGAGTTTGCGGGTGCGCGGGTTGGCGGCGAGGTTGTCGATGGTTTCGCGCATATGGGCGGTGAGCACGGAGGGTTCAGGCTTCCTGTAGCGGATGGTGAGGAAGCGCTTCCCTGCCCAGGGCGTGGGGCCGTCGGGGAAGACGGAGAACCGGCTTGCTTGGTCGACTTGTTGGAGAAGTTCGGTGACGAAGCCGCTGAGCTGGGACACAAGGGCCTCACGCGCCTTGCTCATGCCCTCAAGCTGGGTCGTCAGGGCTGCGGCAGCGCGGTGCAGCGCCGTAGTCCATTCACGGGAGGCGGCTGGGATGTGCCGCCGGTCAAGAGCCGAGATCTGGTTGCGCAAGGGGATGTCGAGTTGCTCGAAGCGGACGTCGGCGGCCTGGTCCTTGAGCAAGGAAACGCTGTCTTCGACGCGGCGCTCGGTGCTGGTGAGCTTGCGCCGGGCGTCCTCGTAGCGGGCTGTGGCTTGCCGTACGGCGGGTTCGGCCGCATCGGCGGTGCCTTCGTATGGGGCCGCCGCGGGTTGAATGCCGAGCTGTTCGATCGTGGTCTCCAAGCGCGCCAGGACATGACCGAAGGCGTCGAGTTCGCGAGTGTGCTGGCTCTGCTGCCTACGTGCCGCGTTGTACTGCTCGCCGGCACTGCGTTCAGCCTGCTGCGCCTCCGCCTGGGCGTGTTCGGCACGGGCGGTCAGGTCGTAAGCCTCTTCGAGGGAGTGTGGGGTCCACTGCGCGACGTCTTGAGTGCTGGTGTCTTCTGCTGCAGTGGCGAGCGTGCGGTGTCGTTCCTTGAGACGGCTCTCCTTGTCCCGAAGGCGCCGTAGCTGGTCGTGGAGACTGTCGATCTGCTGGCCTAGATCGCGTTGCACGGCGTCGCGCTGGACGTCATCTACCGCTGCGGGAGAACGGCTGTACTCCTGGGCGAAGGGCTTGACCTGGTCAGGGACCTGCGCCCACTCGTCCTGGCAGGCGCGCAAGGCGTCTTCTGCTTCCTTGGCACGCTGGCGCTGGTCTTCTTCGATGTCCACACTGCGCAGGTCCTCGACTGCCTGCTCGTAGCGGTGCTGGAGGACGGTGAGCGCTTCGCAGGGCGCTCCCTTGGCGTGCTGAGCCTGCTCGGCCTCGGGCGTGGCGGTGACCTTCTTTCGCGCCTGGGCATGGCTCTGGGCCTGTTGGACGGCGGCTTCCACCGCCTGGGTCATGCGTGCGATGTCGCCGTGGGCTGTCTCCTCTTTCTCGCCCAGTTCTTCGAGTTCGCGCTGACGCTGCTGAGCTTCTTCCACGAGCGCGGTGATCCGGTCGCGTGCCCGGCTGGCTTTCGCCTCGGCTTCCGCGAGGCGACGCATCGCCTGCGCGACCTCGGTGGCCTCGCGGTGAGCGTTTTCCTGTTGTGTGTAGACCTCCTCGGCGGCGGTGACGGCGTCGTCGTGCTGTTCGGCACTGGTGCGCGCGACCTTAAGGCTGGCCTGGGATGCCTGCGCTGCAGTCCGGAGTTCCTGGAGCTGTTCGAGCCGGACCCCTACGCTCACGGAGCCGATCTCGTCCAGCCAGTACTTGATCTTGTTGCCCAGGTCGCGGGTGAGACTGATGCGTTCCTCGAGCTCGTCCAGTGCCTGCGCGGAGGCTGCCAGGCGTGCTTCGACCTCGGCTCGTTCGAGTGCCGCGGCCTGTTCGTCATGCAGGGCCGGGGTCGGGTCGGGCACCATCCGGCCGTTTGTGTCGGGTACCGGCGTCAGCATCCGTTCCCCGGTTCCTACCGCGACGGCCGCCGTGGGCAGGGGACGGGTGCGCTCCAGATGACGTTGGGCCTGATCCAGCGCTGCGGGGCCGCCGCTTACGATGATGCCGCCGACCAGGTCCGGGTGGTCGTGGATGAGGCGCTGGTGATCGTCCGCGGGCACGTTGTCGCGCATCCACTGCCAGCCGGGGACTGCGTCGATGCCCTGGGCACAGAGGTCGGCACACAGGGAGCGGACTTCCTTGGTGGCGGGCAGGAGGCCGTCGCTGGTGTCCAGGGCGGCGAGGAGTTCTTCATCCGCGCTGTGCTGGAGCTGTGTCCGCCTGAGGGCACCGTCCAGAGCGGTGATCTTCCGCTCGATCAAGTTCTGCAGGGCAGCGTAGTGGTCGGCGAGCCAGGTCAGGGCGTCGCCGTCTTGCAGGTCTTCGAGGCCGAGCTCAAGCAGTTCCGCAGTCACAGGGTGGCGGCGCACGGACTCGGCGCGGGCGCGGAAGCGGTCGGTCTCCGCTTCGGCCGCTTCTGCTGCGCAGCGATCATCGAGAGCCCGCTCCTGCAGTGCAGGCAGCTGTTGATATGCCTGTGCCCGGCGGCTGCGGGCCTCATCCTGTGCCTTCTTGGCCTCTACACAGCGCTGGCCGTGGTGATCAGCTTCGCCGTCCATCCTGGAGGCGGCGTCTGCCGCGCTTTCGCCGGGCTGCACCTTTCCCTCTTCCCGCGCGGTGCGCAGCTGCTCCTCGAAACCCTGCACCTGACGGCGCAACTGGTGCTGTTCTCCCTCAGCCGTACCGGCATCCTTATGGAGCGAGTTGCTTTGCTCGCGCCACTGCTGGATCTCTCTGCGAGACTCGGAGATCTCCCTCTCCAGATTGCCGGCCTCGGCGCGTGCCTGCGTTTCAGCCGCCGCGTAGCCCGCCCGGAGCGCCGCCGCGGCGATATCGCACGCTTGCACATAAGGGGCGGCTGTTTCCTCGGCTTCGGAGAGGGCCCGCTGCATACGGCCGTGGCGCTCCTGGGCAGCCGCGTGTCGCACGGCGACCGGGACACTGCGCCAGCCCGCAAGGCGGTCTTCCAGTCGTTGCGTCGTCGCGGCGACTCGCTTCTGTTCCTCGGCTGATTTGCCCAACTCGATACCGCAGGCAGCCCAACGAACGTACGCCACACGTGCATTGGCGACGTCCAGTCCCTGCTTGGATGCTTCATGTGCCCGGTAGGCGGTATTGACCGTGTCTGTGGTGGCCTGTGCCGCGGCGGTGAGGATCTGATGCCGACGCATCAGCCCTGCGGCAAGGGCGACAAGGCCGTCCTTGGCCTGGCCAGCCTCGCGCTGCTGGTCGGTGTGCTCCTGGTACCGATCGGCCACACGGGCGCAGATGTCCTCCATGGCCAGCGCGAACTCCCGCTCCTTGACCAGCTTCTCGCGCTGGTCGTGGGCGCCGGCATAGGTCTCGAAGGCACCGCCGAGGCTGGTGTACTTGTCGTCGTCGTTGGCCTTCTCCAGCAGCCACTGGACGAACGCTGCCGCACTGGAGGTGGTGAACGCCTCGGCAGCCCCGCTCTCGGTGGCGTTCATCTTGCGCTGGACATCGAAGAGGCCAGGTTCGAGACCCAGACCGGCCTGATGTTTCTCCCACTTCTCCTGCCCGTCCACGATCTGTAGTTCCAACGCCTCGACCGTGGCCTGCAGTTCGCACAGCTCGTTGTAGTAGTGGTCGAACGGCAGCCAGTGACCGTCGCGGTGGAAAGGTAGATCGTCCGCGGACAGGGCGGCACCCGGGTGGAAGCTGTAGAAGCGGCGCTTGAGCTTGCCATCGCCCTCGGGCGCGAGGAGCTGCGCGGTGACCAAGAGCCTGCCAGTCCGGGCATCAGCCCACTCCAGGACGATATGGGAGGGCTGAGCCGGAGAAACGACGAAGCTCAGCAGCTCCTCCGGGTCATGGTGACGCAGCGGGATCGTGGTGCAGGTGATGCCGGTCAGCAGCACACCCTTGCCGCCGCCGTTCTGGAGCATGACCAGACTGGCCGGCGAGGGCCGCTGCGTGACGTGTCCGGGGGTCGGCATCAGGGATGCTGTCTCAACCAGGGGGCCCACGCCAGAGAAGTCCAGGTTCACGTCTTCGTAGCGGGCGTCGAGCGGCCCGAAGTTGCGCATCAGGATGCGGTTCAACTCGTACATGGAGAGGGGTCCTTACATCGCGATGGCGTCAGGTGGCTGGGGCGGAGTCCGGGAGCATGCCGTGGCCCGTAGCCTCAGGCTGCTCCGGAGTCTCGGATGGGAGTGGCGCATCGTGGTGCGGCAAGGCCGCCACTCCCAGGGCGGCCAGTTCCTGGAGCATTTCCCGGGCTGCCTGGGCACGGATGTGCAGCCTGTACAGGACGTTGGTGGCGTACGTGCCGCCCTCTTCGTCACTGGTCGCGCGGACGAATCCGCGCTGCTCGAGATGCGTGAACGCCCTCTTCACCAGCGCGTAGGTCGCCGACCGCGGAGTCCTGTCCTTGTCCGTACGACCGGTGGGGTTGCGGCGCAGGTAGGCCCGCCACAATCCCTCCAGTCCGGGGCTGCCGGCCGGCGGGTCGGTGTCCTCGTCGGCGGCTGCGGCACGGCGCTCAAGGACGGTCGCATAGGCCCTAACGTCTTCGTCGACCTTCTGCACCGAGACCCGGGCGACGTGCTCGTCGTCGTCCAAGTCCTCCGGACGAGGGAAGGCCCGCGACGCGATGGCCAGGTGGGCGAGCAGGTACAGCGGCCGGTTCTCTGCATTCGGCACGAGGTCGGTGACCGAGACGGCGAAGTCCGTCTCGGTCGTGGTTGCCAGGACCAGCCCCGCCTGCGGGTGCACCTCCTGGACCGTGAGGTCAAAACCCTGCGCGACCTTCCGCACCAGCTGGGCGAAGTCCGGTTCCGTATCGAACCGCCGCACGAGGCGGGCATTCTCTCCAGAACGCGCTGGGGACTTGCCGCGTGTCATAGCCAGAGCCACCATCCGGGCTGCTGCGGCAACATCGTCGTACTGCGTCATGCGCTCGGCTCCAGATCGTCATTCGTGGCGCGGGGAACAAACTCTGGTGAAAGGGGCGGTTGCGTTTCGGAGGTCGGTTCGCCCATGGCCGGCAACAGCAGGAAGTCGCTGCCACCGAAAACCGGGTCGTCCAACTCAGTCCCGTCGTCCACGACAACGACGGCTTCCTCACTTCGCGCCAGCTCGGCGACCGGGACATGCCGAAACCGATGCGCGGTCTCCATAGCCAGCAGATGGTCGGTGTCGTCACCAGGCCCTCTGCCCTCGCCCCACTCGCGGGCACGCTCGAGCAACCGAGACAGTCGCACGCCCTCCCCGGGGACAGCCGAAAGCAGCCTGTCCACCCATGCATGCTGCGCGTCGTCGAACCTCGGTGGATCGGACGTGACTTCCCAGTCGTCCGGTGCGCCCACCGCGACCCGCTCAACCTCGGCCTGATCCGGCATCCGTGTGAGGACCTCGAAGTAGTCCGGCAGGTACATCACCCGCGGACGGACCGGACCCAGCACCCCGCGCACGAACGCCTCCAGGGGCCGCTCGCTGTCCTCGATACTCAGCTCGAGCGCCGGCTCCAGGAGCTGGCTGCGCAGGTGTACCCGTACATGGACCACGGGAGGTACGAAGATCTGCCGGTCCTGCTGGTGCCGGAACTCAGGAACCACTCTGAGCAGCATGTCGACGAGCATCAAGTGCCGCTGCAGACAATCCTGGATCAGCGCATCCAGAGCCTCCAGCTGCTGCCGCTTGTGTTCCTCTTCCGTGACCTCGAGCAGCTGTGCCACCTGCGCCTTCAGCTGAGTCTCCGCCCGAGACCTCTCCTCAACGTGCTCCTGCGCCTCCTTCAACGGGCCGTCGAGATCCGCCTCCCAGTCGATGGCCCGTACGTTGCGTTTCATCTCCTCCGTGCGGTCCAGTAGTTCCTTCGCGTACCGGATGCTCTGCACATGGGCGGTGCGGGCGGCCTGCCACGCCTCACCGATCCGCGCGCGCTTTAGCAACGCGGCCAACTTGGCCTCCGCCGCGATCTGCTCGGACGCGATGTCCACATCGACCGCATGGACGAGCACGGTGATGGCCGCATCAGTAACTGTCAGCGCAGCCTGCCCGGCTTCGTCCGGCACGTCTTTGAGGATTTGGAACGGAAACTCCCTGACGACGAAGCCGTCGCCTGTCACGCTGCCGATCTCGTGTCGAAAGCACCGGTCGTGTCTCTCGGTGTTGATCATCCGCTCCACCAGCCAGCGCGCGACTTCCTGATACTCGGTACCCGCCCGCCCCGGAACTTGGAGCGCCGCAGACTCAGCTACCTGTTCCACGACGGCTTCCTGTCGAACTGCCGTCCGCGCCCCTATCCGTAACGTCACGAAGTCAATGGTTGCCAGGGCGAGTTCGGCCAGCCGGTACCCCTCCCAGCCCCGCTCCCGCTTCGCCGGACTGTCGTCGAGCGCCAATAGTGGCCGCACCACGGCCAGCGCCTTCATCCGCGACGTGATGCTCTCGTACGCCGCAGCTGACTCGCCAAAGAACACTGAGAGCCTCCCAACACCATTTGCTCGACCGGAAATTCACGCTAGGACACGGCACTGACAATGCTTCGGAGGCGAACGTATGGACGATTAATTTCGGCTGTTGTCTCCGTTGGCGGCATGATCAGGAGACCCGAAACCGATACACCGCCCCGTAAGGCTGGCGGCCTTGAGCCCCTCGCTTGCTTGAACCGGTCAACGAGGAGCGGATCGGCACCTGCTGAGTGTCGAGCGAGGTCCCTCGCAGGTCAGAGGAGGGGCTGGCTCAGTGCATCTCGCAGACGATGCGACTTGCGCCCAGGCGCATGGCGCGACCGTGGCGTTCGGCCCCGCAGTGCGGACTTGCTTGAACATGAGAACCACTCGGCCTAAAGGAGGTCAGAACCCGAGCGTCGAGATGGTTCGGAAGCTTCGCGATGAAATCGCTGCCTGCTTCGTCCTGGCCGGGGCGGGCGTTTAATCACCGCGCTCTGACCGCAGCGCCTAGAGCTTTGTCTCGCTTTGATTTGATCAAGGGGGATTGCCTGCCGAATTCACGTTCCGGTCGATCTGCTACAAAGTCGCGATTCTCCTCGCGCTCAGCTATTGAACGCATGGGTCGCCCTTGCAAAATTCGACAACAGTGATCATTTGCGGCACTGTGTGAGATCCGGAAAGTCCTTGGAAGGTGCGTGCTCTATCCGCTGAGCTGTGGGGGCTGACCTGCGTAAACCCGGCTTCCGGGCGCTGTCTCCCGGGTCGCGGGGGTTGCATGGGGAAACGCTTCCCGGTGACCGGGGGACGCGAGGGTCCCCGATCGGACCGTACGTAGGGTCTCACGCTATCTTCACGCCCCCGAAGCCTCTCGCGGAAACAAACGCGCGCCTCATCGGCGTTGGTGCTCTCCGAGCCGAGGAGGGGAAGGTGTCGGGCCTGAAGCTGTTCCGCACGGACACGACGAATAGCGGCATGACCGAGGTCATGCCGCGTCTTGCTGAGATCGAGGCCGATGTGCAGGGTCTCGTCGAGGCGCACATGGAGACGCTGCTGGGCGTCCGGTTCCTGGCGAGCGAGTACGGCACCGGGCCGGTGCACGGGGGCCGGATCGACTCGCTCGGGCTGGACGAGAACGGATCGCCGGTCATCGTGGAGTACAAGCGCGGTGTCGACGCCGGCGTCATCAACCAGGGGTTGTTCTACCTCTCGTGGCTGATGGACCACCGGGCGGAGTTCGAGCACCTGGTCCGCGACCGGCTCGGGGTGACGGCCGCGTCCCAGGTCCTGTGGAGCGGCCCGCGCCTGATCTGCATCGCCGGCGACTTCACCCGCTACGACGCGCATGCCGTGCGTGAGCACCGGAGGTCGATCGACCTGGTCCGCTACCGACTCTTCGGCAGGGACCTGCTCGGGCTTGAGACCGTGGCCTCCGTGAGCGGCAGCGGGGAGGTGGCCCGCCGGGCACAGCGCGGGGCGGTTGCTCGGGCGGCGGCCGATGTCCAGGGCGCGGCGATGGTGGAGTTGGCGGGCGCAGTCGACGAGGTCCTGCTCGGGCTCGGGGACGGCGTGAACCGGGTTGAGCGCAAGACCTACCGGGCGTATCAGCGGCTGCGGAACTTCGCCTGCCTGTGCCCGCCGCAGCGCAGCAAGCTGCTGGTCTACCTGAAGGTCGACCCGAAGGAGGTCGACCTTGTTCCGGGCTTCACCCGGGACGTGTCCGGTCTCGGTCACCACGGGACGGGTGATCTGGAGGTGCAGCTCCGTACGCCGAGGGACGTGGAGCGGGCGCAGGATCTGTTCCGGGCAAGCTACGCGGCGGCATGATCGGAGGCCACCGCCTGCTTCCTGGCGGGCTGCGCTTCGTGTCGTGTCTGCGGTCGTGGGCGAGGGCCTTTCGACGTCCGGGCAGGGAGTGGCGGTGGACTATCTATGGTGCGCGGGATCGCCGGTTTGGCCAACCGGCGATCCCGCGCAATGTTGCCCCGCCTCGTGTGGGCCGATGATCAGCGTGAACGGCTGGCGGATCGGCCGGCCGTGACCGCCGGAGCCGCCGGCGCACTGGCGGCGAGGCGGGTCCTGTGCTCGGGGCCCAGCTGGGCCTGGCGCGTGCCGGTCTCATGGGCGAGGGACCCAGAGAGACCCGCCAGCAGTGAACTCGGGGTGTACGGGGACGCGCTGATGGCCCAGGTGGGCCGGTCCGGACCAGGGCCGGCCCAGATGGTCCAGGTGGCCGACTCGCGTGTTGTGCGGCGAAGGCGTCGAACTGGACGCCCGCGTCCCCGTCGGGGGCCGTCCAGCGGATCCATCGCCTGTCCACGGTGTGCTTCCATCCGGCGTCGGAGAGCGGCTGGGTGGCCGAGGTGACCATCTTCTCGTCCACCGGGGCGCCGATGACCGTGTCCCAGCCGTCGCCGTTGGCGAGGTGGATCAGCAGATCCTGCAGCACCGGGGCGGGGGTGGCGCCGGTCGCGGTGAGGACCCACATGCGGTCGGAGACGGGTGTCTCGTAGGCGGCTACGGTCCATGCGGTCTCGTGGGCGGGGGTTTCGTGGACGCGCTCGATACGCAGGGTCTGCGACTCGTGGATGGCGTGCGTCGTGTCATCCGACCAGGTCCGCCACTTCCCGAACTCGCCGTGTGTGTCGAGGAAGGTGTCGAGGAGGGCGTCGTGGTCGCCGGCATCGGCCAGGTAGACGGGGACGGTCTCCGGCTCCGGACGTGAGGGTTCGGGCTTGGTTGTGGTGACGTCGAAGACGGAACGGGCTTCGATGGCGGCGCGTTCGGTGTCGGTCAGGGGTGCTGGGCCGGGGCGCATCTCGGCTGCGTGGGCCTTCTCGAAGGCGAGGAGGGCCTGGGCGGGTGAGTCGAAGGTGTCGGCGACCTGGCGCAGGTGGTCCTCGCCGTGCAGGTAAACGCACTTGCCGCCTGGGTGGAGGTATGTGCCGACCGCGACGGTGGTGTGGCCGTCGTGGGCGTGGGCGTGGATGAGGAGCTGGCCGTGGCGGATGTCGTCGTGGATCTTCTGCGCCTGGTTGGAGACCTCGCGGATTTCGCTCCGGGTGCACCAGGGCATCGGGTAGTTCGCCCAGGTCCATTCCTCGTCGATGGCCTCCTGGAGCCGAGGGGTGATCTCGACGGTGATGCCTTCGGCGATCAGGTGCTTGGCGGCGTCAGCGGCCCAGTAGGGCTCCTCGTGATCGATGCGGGCCAGGACCAGGATGTTGTCGGCGGCGGCGCTCCAGTCGGCAGCCTCCAGAGCCATGAGAGCGACGTGGGCCTGGCTGCCGGTTAGGACGGCCTGCACGGCGCTCGGGTGAGTGGGGTGGGTGTCGAGGCGGACGTGGGCGTCGATGGCGGGAGTCATGTGGGGGTCTCGTCTCTTCTGCCGGTGCCCGGGCCTTGGGGTCCGGCCACCGGTGTACGCGGGGGGCTATCGGGTTGCTCGTGTGGACCGGGTGACGTGCGCGACCGTGGTGGTCGGCGGGCCGGCGCGGGTGGTGGGCGCCGGTCGCCGCCGCTGTGTCGGGGTGGCTCCGGTGGCGTGCTGCCAGCGGGTGCGGACGGCGGCGATGTCGGCGAGGGCACGGCGGGCGCCGACGACGAGCTGGAACGGGGTGTTCGCCGGGTCACCTGCGTACGCCTCGATCAGCCGACCAGTGCGCTCAGCCGTGGCTAGGAGAGAGCGCTGCAGGGCGCGCTCGCCCCAGTGCTCGACGGAACCGGCCGGTTCGGCCAGCAGGCGGAGGATCTCGCCTGGTTCACTGCCGTCGTCCAGCAGGCCGCGCTGCTGGGCTTCCCACAGAACCGTGACGGGGTCGACGGGCTCGCGGCGGCGGGCCAGGGCGGTCAGGCACTGCCACAGGCCGGCGTGCAGTGGCAGGGTGAGGTCGTCGGGGAGCAGCCACCGGATGGCTTCGATGTCGGAGGGGTAGGCCGTGGCGGTGGCGAGCAGTATCTGCTCCTCCTCGACGGCCTCTGCGGGGTCGGGGGCGGCGGGCGGCGGCGGTGCCGTGGTGCGGGGCAGTACGCCTGCGCGTGGCGGGAAGCGGTTGGCGATGTCGTCCACTACCGCGGCGAGCGCATCGGCCTCGGCGAGAACCGTCTGGACGGGGTGCGGGAGGGAGACGTCGTGGACGGTGTGGACGAGGCGTTCGGCGGCCGTCAGCAGGCGGCGGCGGGCGTGCTCGGCCTCGACCATCCGGGCGTAGGCGGGGGCGTGGCTGGGCCAGGGGCAGACCTGGACGAGGGTGTGCAGGTAGGAGGCGGTGAGTCCGCGCGCCTGCTCCCGGCCTGTGGCGAGCACGCGGTCGAGCCACTTGGTGTTCTTCGCGTGCTCGGCGGGGTCGGGCGGCGGCAGGGAGGTGATCGCGGCGTACAAGGTGGCGTGCGCGGCGGTGGAGAACGAGTCGGCGGCGATGCCGGTCACGTTGCTGAGACGGTGCGGATCGAGGAGGAGGGCCCCGAGCAGGGCCTGCTCCACGTGGAACACCGGCTGGGGCGGTGCGATGGCGTCGAGGTCGTCTTCGTCGGGTTCGGGGGCGTGGGGCATCAGACGGCGAGGGTGAAGTCGTCGGGGTGGAGGGTGACGCCGAGGTGTGGGGCGAGGAGGTGGCCGGCGAGCAGCGGGGGCACGGCGTTGCCGATCTGGGAGAACTGCTGGCCCTTGTTGCCGGCCCAGGGATAGTCGGCGGGGAAGGTCTGCAGGATGCCTGCCTCGCGGGCGGTGATCCGGATCGGCTCGGGAACCGCTGGCGCGTCGACATCCATGGCCGGCGGTGAGGCGGGCTCGGCGATCCAAGTGCACTCGTTCGCGCGGTGCCCGAAGAACAGCGTGCCGGCCGGCTCGGACAGTGGACGGACGGTGGCGTTTGCCTGGTTGTTGCTGCGCAGGGACCAGGACCAGCGGTGGGCCTCAGCGGTGAACGTCGGCGTCGGAGCGTCGGCGGCCCGGTTCTCGCGGGTGCCGTGCCGGGCCGCCCATCCGGCGCCTTCACGACGGGACTGCAGGACCACTCCGTCCGGCCGGGGCATCCAGGTGCCGCGCTCACGGGCGTCGGACAGCGTCTTGCGGGAGCCCGAGGGGAACGGTTCGGGTCCGCCGCCGGGTCCACCGCCCGCGCAGACGGTGGGGACGGGCCGGTCGGTTGCGCCCCATCCCAGGGCCTCGGCCATGCTGACCCAGCGGGCGCGGCCCGGACCGAACAGCGACTCCGGTTCGGCGAATTGGGAGTGCGTGGGGGTAGGAGGCTGCGCCGTACGGACGCGGGAGGCCAGGAGTATCGCCCGCTTCCTGGTCTGCGGGACGCCGAAGTCGGCCGCGTTGAGGATCCCGTACCAGACGGAGAACCCCCACCCGCGCAGGACGGCCGCGTACTGCTTCCACAAGGGCAGGACGTGCGGCACTTCCTCCATGGCGACCCAGTCGGGCTCGCCGACCGTGTTCAGGGCGTACAGATAGCGCATCGGCTCGGCTGCGAGCAGGGAGCGCTCGTCACGGCATGCGGCGAGGAGGCGTTCGCGGGAGTCGCGTCCGGCGGCCAGGTCCTCGACCGCCGCGTGCACCAGCGGCTGGTCGAGCAGGCCGAGGCGTTTGCCGGCCATGCTCCACGCCTGGCACGGAGGGGAAGCGATCATTCCGCGGGTGCGGCCGATGAAGGGCCAGGTCGGATACATTGCCACGTCGGTGCGGATCGTCAACTGCCCAGCCGCAGCCCGGGTCTTGCACGCCCACTCGTCCCATTCCAGCCCGATGTCGCGCACGCCGAGGACGTGCAGTGCCCTGCTCCAGCCGCCCGGCCCCGCGAAGAGGTCGAGTATCACGTGGCCAGCCCCAAGTCGGACTGTGTCGGCGCGTGCTTCGCCACGGCGCGGGCGGTGATCGCCTGCGAGGCGCGGGCGGACGCCGCGGACAGCTCCTCCGCGCCGGGCTCCCGGTACCACGGCCGAAGGTCGAGCATGGCGGCGCGCATGCCGGTGGCGAAGCAGAGCGCGGTTCCCTTGGGCAGGGCTCGGATCGCGTCGGCGGGCAAGATCCGCTCCTGCCGCATCGACACCGACGTGCTCTTTCCGGACTCTGAGTGCGAGGTGGACGTGGTCTCCACGTCGTGGTCACCGATCAGGCGGCTGAGCTTGTCCGCGAAGTCCGGGTCGTCAATACCGCTGCCGATCACCTTGACAGTCGAGGCGGACCACATGGCGTCCATGCCCGCGTCTCCCCAGACCTTCTGGCCCTGGCGGTAGGACTGCAGGATCGTGATCGGGATGATCCCGCGGCTGCCGAGGTGGGAGTACAGGTCTGGCAAGTCGCTGATCTTGCACACGTTGGCGGCCTCGTCGAGGATCGCCAGCATGGGCGGATCCAGGCGTCCGCCGGCACGTTCGGCCTGCGCGGTCGCGGCCCGCATCACCGAGTCCGCGCACGCGGCGATCAGCGCCGAGGCTCCGCCGCCACCGTCCTTGCTGAGTAGGAACAGCGTGTCGGTGGACGTGACGAACTGCTCCGGCCGGAATTCCGGGACGTCCTTCTGCGGCGTCACCCACCCAGCGATTTCCGCGTTCAGGAGCGCGGAGGCGTATTGCCGGGCTGTCTCGTAGATACCGTCCCTCGTTTCCGGGGGGCCTTCGATGGTGCCCTTGAGCTGAGCGGCGACGGCGGCGAAGTCGTGGTCGCGCAGGATGTCCAGCGGAGTGCGGTCGGCGGGGAAGGCGAGCCACTGCATGATGTCGGTGATGGGCCGCTCGTCGAGTGCCGCGGCCAAGAGCAGCTGGGACAAGATGTTGCTGCCGGCCTTCGACCAGAAGTCGCCCTGCTGGGAGGCGTCCACCGAGGCCGCGAGGAAGTGTCCGGCCAGACGGTTCGCCCCGTCCAAGGTGGTCGCGCTGGCGAGAGGGTTCCACCACATCTCGCGGGCGGCATGCGCGATCTGCTGTGGATCCATGGTCCACACCGCCCCCACCCGGGCCCTTGCCTCGTAGGCGGTGGTGAAGGCGTCGCCGGCAGCCTTGTTCGACGTCAGCAGGACCGGGCCGGGTGCGCCGAGCATGGACGGGATGGCGAGCGAGGTGGTCTTGCCGGACCGGGGCGCCATGATCGCGACGGCGACGTCCTCGAACCCCATCCGTACCTCGTGGCGGCTGCCCTGCAGGTTGCCGAGAAGGATGCCGGTGTCCTTCGCGTCGATGTGCTTGCTGTCCTTCAGGCTGGGGCGCAGGGAGCGGGCTTTGTCGGTGATCGCCTTGGCCATCAGCGGCTCGATGTCCCGGGCCTTGGCCATGTCGGTGATCTTCTTCCGGCTGCCGCTTCGGTTGTTGTGCCGGGCCCACAGGACGCCAGCCCCTGCCCCGAGAGCGAGGAGCAGGAGAACGGGGACGATGCGGGCACCGATCAGCAGGGACGTTTCTCCTGCGTCGGACCAGACCTGCTCGGGGCGGAGCAGGGCGTTGGTCGGCTGGTAGGGGGCCCAGCTGGTGCCGGTGAGGTAGGCGGTGATGTTGCCGGACAGCCAGGCCAGGTGGGACAGGGGGACGACGACGGCGAGCACCCCAAGGAGGAGGCGCAGGAAGAGGTCGTATCCGTCGGTGTTGCTGCTGGAGGAGGAAGGGGGCAAGGGCTATGTGCTTCCGGGCGGGGAGGGAGGGGTAGCGGCTGCGGCCGTGCCTGGGCGGCGCTGGCCGTGAGGGGATCGAGGCCGTCGGCGTGGTGGTGTGTCGGGCGGGAGCGAGTGAACGCGGTCTTCCAGCGCGCCGGCGACGTACACGGCGAGCACGTCGGTCGTCCGGCGGATGACGACGTTCGGGTCGAGGGTCGGCAGACTGCGCCCGCTGTCGGTGCGGTGCACGGGCTTCGGATCGCCGAGCGCGGCGACAAGGTGTGGCGGAGTGTGCGCACCGAAGCGGGCCTGCCAGACCGTCTGGTGCATGCCGAGGGTGACCGTGACGAACCAGGCTTCCGGATCAGCCGGTGTTCGCAGCCGCTCGACGTACGCCGTCTTGTCGGGGGAAGCAAGGCCGTTGTCACCGTACGGTGACCAGCCGGCCTGCCCGGAGCGCTCCGTACGGGTGGTCGCAAGGCGCGTCAGCGGCTGGGGCCGGGTCGGTGAGGGCGTCGGTGAAGGCGGCGATCAGTTTGACGGCCGTGCGGGCGCCGAAGCTGGCGTACCAGGCGGGCCGGTCCGGCTCGGCGACGTGGTGCAGGGTCACCACTGGTCGTCGGGGTCGGGCTCCAGGCGCAGGAGGGCCTTCTGGTCGGGGCTGGAGAGCAGGACGCGTGGCATCAGGGGGTCGTTGCCGTGGCTCCATCCGCAGGCACGGTGGAGGGAACAGTGATCCAGGCGGGGTCACCACCGCCGGCGAGGCGGCGCGGCGTGATGAAGTCGACCTCGACGGTCTCGGGAGTCGGGGCCCTAGTCACTTCCGTGCCGCGGTTCGTCGCACGGGTGCGAGGGCAGGCATGGGAACCAGGGATGAGGGGGCCTTGCGGGCTGCGGTGTTGATCTCCCGGAGCGCTTTGCCGTGGGTGGCCCAGTCGTCGAGGTAGCTCCAGGATTCGGCGTGATGTTCGGCGAGGGCGTCGTCGAATTCGGCGGTGCCGGGCTTGGCGGTGGCGGGCAGGGCGTCGCGGGTGAGCAGCCATTGCTCGTGCAGTTCGTCAAGACGGTCGAGGGCCGTGTGCAGGACGCCCAGCTGGTATACCCAGCGGCTCATCACCGTGTTCTCCGGCAGTTGGGCCAGCTGTGTGTCGGCGCTCGCCAGCAGGTGCCGGGCGCCGTAGCGGAGCGGCTCGAACGCCTCGGCGGTGTCGGCATCGCGCTGGCTCTTGCGCATGCCGTAGGCGTGGTCGTCGTAGGGCCAGCCGTCGAGGCCGGTGTGCTCGTCGGAGTAGGCGTCCCAGGCGTCGAGGATCTTCTGGCTGTCCCGCACGTAGTGGTCAAGGTGGCGCAGGAAGTCGCGGTGTGCGTGGTGGTCTCGGGAGATGGGGAGGGGTCCTGTCAGGTCAGCGGCGAGCGGTCGGCTGCGCGGTACTGGCGTGCGCCGGGATCGTCGCGGGTTTCGTCTGCTGGCGGCGGGCTGAGCGTGCCTGGGCGCGCAGATGCTTGATGCGCGTGGCGTGGGCGTCGACCACCTGCTGCGGGCGCAGCGGGCTGGGCTCCTGTACGGCGCTGTAGTGGCCGGTGCGTTCGAACATGCCGCGCTGGAGCGGGCTGCGGTCGGTCAGCGCGGTGAGGAACGCGCTGACCAGGTGAGCGGGGGTGTGCTCGTCGAGGTAGGCGTGCCAGATGCGCGGGCCGGAAAACTCCCCGTGGCCGGGCTCGCGGGCCTCGATGTGCCAGGACGACCGGTCGTGGAATTCGCTCAACGGCCGCAGTTCGATGTGGCACATGGAGTCCGGCGAGCGCGCGCCGTCTGGCTCGTGGTGCCATCCTGCCGAGGTCACCTGCTGCCACGGGTCCGGCTGCTGTGGCGGCGGGGCGGTGACGGCGTCGGTGAAGGCGGCGAGGACCTCGGCGGGCACGAGTTCGCCGAACTCGGCGTACCAGCCGGGCTCGGTGCCGACGGGCTCCGCCCGTAGCCGCCACCACGCCGAGGTGCGGGACTGCGGGTCGAACTGGAGCCGGTGGCGAAGGTCAGGGCTTGCCAGGATGATTTCGGCGCTCAGGGGGTCGGAGACGGCGTTCCATCCGGCGGCGGCCAGGCCGTGGGTGACGTGGCGGGCGTCTCCGGGGCCGGCGAGGTGGCGGGGGCTGGTGTCGTAAGGGATCTGCACGGCGTGCTTGTCGGCGAAGGCGGCGAGCTGCCGTTCGCTCAGCGGCACCAGCAGCACCCCTGCTCGCTCGTCGGCGAACTGCCGTACAGGTCACGGAGATCGTCCAGCACGTAGTGGAGGGTGTGCTGGTCGGCCAGTTCCCACGCGGCCGTGCGCAGCTCGGCGATCAGCAGGTCGCCCTGCGCCGTGCGCGGCGCGTTAGGGCTCTCCTGAACGGCGCGGGCGAGGGCGCGCAGCGTGTCGGCGAACTGGACGGGTAGGCCCGTGTACTCGTCGAGGAGGGGCTCGACGAGGGCGAGGGCTTCTGCGGGGTCGGGGTTCTCGCGCAGGTAGTCGGTGAGGTCCGCGAGCGTTTCGGTCAGGGTGCGGATGGTGTCCGGGGTGAGTGCGGGCATCGGGCTCCTCGGGGCGGGCTATTGCGGTCAGCGGCGGGTGCGTGTGCCGCCGGCCGGGGTGTAGGGGCGGGCGCTGGTGCGCGGCCTGGTGCTGCGGGCGCTGTTGCGGGCCCAGGTGGCGGCGCGGGCGGCCGTGATGCGGGCCTGCTGCCACGCACTGAGCTGGGAGGGCTTCACGGACACCGACCAGGTACGGATCTGCGTGCTCATCGGCACGCGTCCGCGTGGGCGCATCACGGGGTCTGGGCTGGCGAGTTCCGTGGAGAAGGCTTGCACCAGGTGCATCGGGGTGTTCGGCGTGAAGTTGGCCGTCCAGCCGTTGCCCTGCTTGTCCTGCGCTCCGGTCCACCACATCGCCGCCCCGTCGGGGCTTTGCCGGTACTGCACCCACGCGGTGCAGTCGGGGCTCGTCGCCATGTAGTCCTGGCCCTCGAAGCGCGTGTGCCATCTCTGCTCCTGCAGAGGGGCCCAGACGTTAGGGGCATGGGCGGAACGGGGGCGGGTGAGGGCATCGGTCAGGCCGGCGACGATCTCCACTGGCGTTTGCTGGCCCAGGTGGGCGGACCACTCGCCGTTCGCTCCGTCGGCTCTGCCGTGGATGGTCCACCCGCCGGGGAGGACGTAGGGGTCGTAGGCGATGCGGACGGTGCGATCCGGGCTCTCCATGTGCAGGGGGCCGCCCGTCTTGGACTTGTCCCGCCAGCCGGAGGCGCGCAGGAACTCAGAGACGTGCCGGACGTCGCCGCCGCCGGCCAGGGCGCGGGGCTGGATGAGGTAGTGCTGTTCGGCCTGCTCGTCGGGTCCCCAGCCCTGCCACTGCTTCTTCTTCATCGGCGGCGCCGGACGACGAGCGGTGCGGGTGCCGGGGGCTTCGCCGCCGTAGTGGCGGGCTGGGCGCCGACGCGCTGGAGGGTGTCTTTGTGTTCGTCCAGGGCGAGGGTGATGTCGCCGAGTTCGTTCGAGGCACGGCCCAGGGCGAGCCACACCTCTGCGGGGAGCGCGCCTCGCTCTGCCTGGTCCTTAGCGAACACGCTGCCGGTGGCGACGAGGTGGGTGACGCCGCCGAGGACTCCGGTATCCGGGTCGAGCACGCGGGCGATGACCTGAGCGGCCTGGGGCGGGGGAAGCTGAGAGAGGTGGTCGGCGAGCTGGCCGAGCTGGCGGGTGATCTCGTCGGCCAGTCTCACCGGGTAGGGGGTGGGGTGGGACATGCTCCTCCGGGGCGGCGGACGGTCAGTGGTGGTGGCGGTGCCCGACGCGCTGTGTCTCGGCGAGGGCGGCCTCCGGGCGGGCGCCAGCCACCGGGGAGGTGTGGTCGGGGCCGGTCGGAATGCAGGCGCGCAGATAGCGGCGGAAGAGGGCCGTGGCGAGTCGGGGCTTGAGCCGGTTGCTGATCGGTGGGGGTGTGTGGGTTGCTACGGGTTTCTCCGGGTCTCGGGTAGTGAGGTGGACGGTCCCGGCGCGGTGCCGGGACCGCCCAGGCGCCTCACGGGGTGCGGCGGGCCGGGGTTGCAGGCGAGGGGGAGCCGGCCGGTGCCTGCTGCCGTGCGGCAGGGTGGCCCGCTCGGGAGCGCAGGTCGTGTACGGCCTGCCGGTAGGCGGATTCGTCGAAGACGTCGGGCGTGCAGTTGACCTCGTACCCGGCCAGGAGCCGGGCGGGGATGGCGCGGGTTGCCAGCCAGTTCTGTTCGTCGGCGTCGAGGTGTTCGGGCACGGTGTGCCTGATGTAGAGCGGCGCGTCCGTGGGGAGGGCGTGGCGCTCCAGGCCGAGGTGTTCCAGCAGGTGGTGGTCGTCAGGGCCTTGATGTAGATCCAGACGTCCGTGCCGTACTCGTCGGCCAGGTTGGCCATGTGGTTCTCCGGGGTCAGCGGCGGCGGGATTCCACGGGTTGCGCGCGGCTCGGCGGTGGTGAGGTAGTGGCCGGCCGCTGCGCAGGGCGTGCGGCGTGGTTGCGGGCGTGGAGGATGGCGCGCGCGGCCTCGCTCATGGAGGTGGCGGTGCTTCCGAGCCGTGCGATGGGATCGGGTTCCCCGGCGGGCGCGGCCCCTGGGAAGTCGCGGGCGGCGATCCAGGCGCGGACGACGACCTCTCTGGCGAGGGGCAGCAGCCCGTGGACGGGGGCAGCGACTTCGGTCAGGACCTCGGCCACCTCGCTGCTGGTTGTGGCGGCTGCGGCTTGCTCAGCGAGCCCCGCCAGGTAGCGCAGGGCGGCCTCACGTTCACCGTCTGGTGCGACCAGCATGTTCAGCGTGGGGTCGAGGTGGACGCTGTGCCCGGCGCCGAGCAGGGCATGCGAGGCTGCAGTCGCCTTCAGGCGCTGCTGCTCGACGGGCAGGCCGTGCGGAAGCCGGTGATAGTCCCCGCGCGGTCCGGGAGCGGAGAGGAAGCCGCCGGTTCGCTGGAGGATGTCCGCGGCCTTGTCGGTGCCGCCGATGGCTACGACCAGGTCAGTTCGGGGGTCCTTAGTGATGGTGACGTACTCGAGCACCCAGAAGTCGGGCTCCGTCTGTTTCACCGAGACCGGGTGGCCGGCGTGCGAGGACCGGCCGGGACGGGCGGTACGGAAGCGATGGCGGCGGTGGGCGCGGTCCGGCCTGCGGAATGCCGCAGAGCGGTGCCGATGCCGAGAGCGTCGAGGCGCGGGCCGATCTCGCGCAGGGCGCGGGCCTGGGTCTGGGTGTCGTCACAACTCAGGAGGTAGATGCCACTCTGCGGGTCCTGGACGAAGCCGTGGGCCATGAGGACAGCGCTGGCGCGGTCGTTGGCGGGGGCAGTAGCGATGCTGCCGTCCGGCTGCCAGGTCAGGACGACCCGGTCCGGCTGGGAGGGCTGGATGCCGCACAGGGCGTTGCGGCGGACCTGGGCGAGGGCGCTGTCGTATCGGGCGAGCAGGTCGTCGGCGACCTGCTCGGCGCTCAGGAACGGGTCATCGGCCAGGGCGATGCCGTTGGGCTCGGGAACGGCGCGGAACGCCTCGTCGGGCAGGGCGTGCGGGGCGACGGCGGCGATGAGGAAGCCGTCGCGCTCGTCGTGCCGGTCCAGAAGGACGAGCTGCGCACCGTCCTGTCGGCTCAGGACGGCGGCCTGCTGCAGGGGGTGCTCGGCGAGAGAGGCGGCGACCAGGTCCAGGTCCCAGATGCGGTTGGCGAGTTCGGCGAGGTCGTCCTTGGCGTCGGCCGGCAGGTGGGAGCTGGTCCAACTGTCGGGGAGTTCGCCGGCGAGAACGTCGGCGTACGAGGCGAGGCGCTCGGAGGTGTCGTGGTCGTGCATGGTGTCCTTGGGCGAGGTGGGGGTCAGCGGCGCAGCCCGGTGGCCATCGGGGGCGGCGGGGCCGGGAGGGTGCGCGGCGGTGGCGGGCAGGCGCACACGGCAGAGCGCTCTTGCTCGGTTGACGGGACTTCCCCGGTGCAGGTGCTGCGGCCGGGGTGCGGGGCATGCCGGTCGGCGAGCTGGTTGCGGGTCTCGGAGAGGTCGGTACGGATGACGCGAAGGTGCTCGTCGGCGAGGTAGCGCAGCCGCCGCGCGATGTAGGGGTCGGCCGCCTGGCCGAGCCCGTCGTGGAAGTCGGCGGTGGCGGTGAGGACTTCCTCGAGCGCGGAGAGGACGCCGTCGTGGGCGGCGGTCAGCTCAGTCAGTGCATCGGCCGCCTCGTCCGTAGTGGCGGCCTCGCGAAGGCGCTCGGCGACGTGGGCAACGGAGGGCCCCAGCGGCAGGTAGCTGGCCGGACGCGAGTCGGTGTCGAAGTCCGCGTCGCAGTCGACGTGGTATCCGGTCGCCCGCAGGCGGGCCACGGCGTCGGTGGCGAGACGGGACTCGTCGTCCTCCGCTAGGCCGGTCGGGGCGCGGTGGTACGTCTCATGGACTCGGACGACGGCGACGAAGCCCGCGCGCTGGAGGATGCTGTGTGCCTCGGAGTCGCCGCCGCGGGCAAGGAGTTCGTCGGAGTGCGGGTCGCGGCGGATGTCCAGGAAGCGGTCGGTGCGGGGCAAGGAGACGTTTCTCCTACGGCGATCGGTGGGCGTTGTGCCGGACGGCGTCCGGTGCCGGGACGGCGCGGGGCTGGACCAGGCGGTTTGCGGTGGTGTCCAGGTCCTGCTGGATGGCGTAGAGGCGGCGGGCGATCAGCTCCAGGCGGTGTGCCGTATCGGTGCCGGCTGCTCCCGGCTGGCGGGCGATCCGGTGCGAGGCGTGCTCGACGAGTCCGCGTACCGCGGCCAGAGGGCCGGCCTGTTCGTCGGCGAGCTGCCTGAGGATGGTCGCGAGCTGGGCCGACGCCGTGAGCGCCGCGCGGACGGCAGGCCGCGAAGGGGGGTCGGATCGGACAGGGATCAGGTGGAGGTCCTGTTCGATGCGACGCGCCTCCTGTGCCAGGCGTCGCAGTTTGTCCGCGGGGGGAGCGTGCCACGCGCCGTCGAGGTGGATTAGGTTGGCGATCAGATCGAGGCGCCCTGGCTGGGCCTGGACAGCGATCCATCGGCAGCCATGTTCCTTGCCGGGGATCTCGATGCCGGCGGCTCGTGCCAGCCGTTGAGCGACCTCGGCCCACTCCGGTCCGGTCAGTTCCCGGTCGTCCGGGTGAAGGCGGATGTCTAGGTGGAGGATCGCCCGCCGGTCGTCGTCGGGGCTGGCGGCGAACGGATGCTCCAGGTAGGGGTCTTCGAGGTGCTCGGCCCACTGGACGGACGTCCAGATCCTCTGCTCGTCGTCCAGGGTGAAGTAATCCAGGCCGGGCCAGTGGGCGACGATCGTGTGCTCCGTTGGGCCCTCGTTCGGTGAGACCGGCCGCCCCAGCGCCTCTTCGAGGGGGTCGTGGGGCCGGTGGGTCCGCTCGTGCAGGCGGGGGATCACCGGCCGTTCCGGATGTCGGCGATGTGCACGAGCTGGCCTAGGGCGGTGGTGGTGTACCAGCCGCAGTCGATCAGTTCGTCGCGGTCGGCGAACCGTGTGAGGAGGGTGTCCTCCATGGCCCGCAGATAGATCAGGCAGTCAGGGCAGCGGCGTGAGAGGTGCACGAGGTAGCGGGGGTGGGCGGTGACGTAGGACTGGGCGCCGCCGGTCGCATCACGCAGCCGCCACCCGTCCTCGTCGGTCGGGGTGTGCCAGGAAGGGGCCACGACGCGCATCGCGTCGCCCCACAGTTCTCCGCCGGCCACCCCCTTCAGGACGACGACGGTGTCACCGGCCTGGAAGTGGGCGTGGGTGATGTCCCGGTCGGGGGTGAGCGGGTCGGTCGTCGGCGCGAACGCCGAGGTGGGAGGGGGCTGGGACATGAGTTCCTTCCACGCGATTGATGGCGGGGTGGGAGCATCAATAGTCCGGAGGAACGCCGGTTTGGCTAACCGGCGTTTCCCGGCTATGTTGCCCCGCCGTCAGCGGAAGGGGTTCTCCGTCCCGCGGTCCGCCTCACTGGCCGCGTCGAGGAGTTCTTGCAGGTCAGTGCCGTCGGCGTCGCGCTGGTCGATCCACCATCCGGCACGGGTGATGGAGCGGGCCTTCTCTTCCAGCTCCGCCCAGTCCGCCTCGTCCCAAGTGCCCTCGACGACGAGCGCGGTGTGCGCGGCCGTCATCAGTTGGTGGCGGGAGCGCTCGCCCCAGTCCAGGGCCTTCTCCGGGCCCTCCAGCTGCGGCATGTCGAACTGCTTGGCCCACGCGACGGCTGCCTCCTGCTCCTCGGCACGCTTGGTCGCGAGCCACTCGTCCTTGGACTCGGAGTCGGCGTCGCGCGCCGCCTTCCAGCAGTTGGTGCAGTCCTTCGACGCGAGCCAACGGGCAAAGCCTGCCCGCTTGTCGGCAGGGCGATTGGACAGGTCATGATCCACGCTGTGGGAGCAGGCGTGCTCCACGGTCCAGTGCGTACGCACGGCCATAATTCGTTCTCCTCAAAAGGGGTTGGAAGGTGGGGGTGCGCCCAGATCAGGGCGTCTTGTGCCGGCCTCGGAGTGGGCGGCGGTGTCGGCCGCGCGGCCGGTGTCCGGCGGGGCGGAGCTGTCGGCGCGCGGCGAGAAGGACGGCGAGGGCGAAGGCCGCGCCGGCGGCGGGGAGCGCCGCGCTGGCGAGCGTCTGCTCGGCGAGGCGTCCGGCCAGGGCGGTACCGGCGGACTGCCCGACGCCGATCGAGAGGATCAGCCACGCATACGCCTCGCTGGTCCGGCCCGACGGTGCGAGGGCATCGGTGGTCACGCAGGCGCGGGCGACCACGACGGTCAGGAACGCTCCGGGCACTGCGATGGCGGCGGTGGCCGCGAACGGCGCGGGCTGGGTTGCCAGCGGAGCCATCCGGCGAGGAACGCGGCGCTGGCGATGATCTGTCGGTCGGCGGTGGTCCGACTCCAGGTGCGGCTCCCGTAGACGAGGCCGCCCAGGAAGCTGCCGGTGGAGAACGCGGCGGGGATGATGCCCGAGAGCATGTCGTGTTCGTGGTGCTCGGCCATGGCGATCGACCACACGTTCATGGCCCCGATCGCGAACCCGATGCCGGTGAGCGAGACGAACAGGAGCGCCAGGCCGGGGCTGTTCAGCCGGCGAGCGGCACCGTGCCGGGTGTCGGCTGACGGCGTCGGTCGCCAGCGCCGCGATGGCGGAGCGAGTACGACCACGGTGGTGCCGGCCAGGCCGAGGACGGCGGTGACGGTGAGCGCGACGGTGGGGTGGTGCGCGGAGGCGAGGGCGGCGACGAGCAGGGGGCCGACGATGTACAGCAGGCCCTGAGTGCCGGTGTCGAGGGCGGGCGCGGCGTGCCGCAGGCGGGCTTCGGGCAGCACGCTGGGCCACAGGGCCCGCAGCCCGGCCTCCAGGGACGGGGTGGTCAGGCCGGCGGCGACGACGATGGCCGTGGCGAGGCCCGGTCCGCCGTACGGTCCCGTCAGCGGAAGGGCCACCAGGAGAGCCGAGTTGAGCACGCCGGCCGGAAGATGCACTGCCGTCTGGCCGTGGCGGTCCATGAGGCGTCCCTTGACGGGCTGCACCACCGAGGAGGACAGCCCGTACAGGGCGCTGAGCAGTCCGCCGAAGGCGATGCTGCTGCCGCTCGTGGTGGCCCACAGGAGGATGGCGACGGGCGCCATGCCGTTGGGGAGTCGGCCGGTGAGAGTGCCGCCGAGGAGGCGGGCGACGTACGGGCTTCCCAGTACCGCGCCGTAGGTGATGCGCGGTGCCGGGGCCGGGGGTGCGGTCGCGGACAACGGGTGCTTTCTCGGGGTCTAGCGGTGGCGGGCGGTCGTGCTGGCACGGGGTGGTGGCGTGGGCGGGGTGGTGTCCACGGCTGGGCGCGGGCGGGCGCGCAGCACGGGGGTGCGGTGCGGGGGCAGGACGGCGACGGTCGCGCCGAGGTCTTCGGCCGCCTCTTCTACTTCGCGGGTGAGGAACTCGATCTGCCGGCTCAGCGCTGCGAGGCGGGCGGCGATCTGGCGGCCCTGCACGGTCTCCAGGGCGCTGGCGAACTGGCTGCTCGTCTCCAGGAGTTCCTGCAGGCGGGCCATCGGGCCGGCGACGTAGCCGCGTTGGACGGCTCCGAGGAGAGCGTTCGATGCGTCACCGGCGGTGTGGCCTTCGACGACGTCGCGGATGAGTTCCTGCAGGGACACCTCCGGGGCCGGTGCCGGCCGGTTGAACCGGGAGACGTCCGCGCGCAGGATGCCGGGCGGGACCGGAGCGGGCAGGGCCTTGCCCGCCTCGTACTCGTGGGCGTAGTGCCCGATCACCTGCCAGCCCGGTACCCCCGGATCGCCGCGCAGCGCGACCACCGTCGAGTCGTTGCCCTCGACCAGGTAAGCGAGGGTGATCGACTGCCCGTCGGCGGCATACCACGACTCGGTCAGCTCCAGCTCGCCGCGCCGCTGCGCGGCCTGGGCCCTCTCGGTCCACATCTGCTGCTCCTCGTCGGTCAGCGAAGCCTTGTGGTGCTGGCCGTCGCGCTGGTCGGCGAGGTTGCTGGCGACAGAGCTGTGGTCCGCCCAAGCGGTGAGGTGCGGCCACAAGGCCGCGTGCTGAGTGCGTTCGGCCTGGGAGCCAGGGGCGGCCGGCCGGCCGAGGCCCGGTGGATCTCGGCGGCGGAGGCAGCCAGGCCGTCCAGGACGGCCCGCCACCCGGCCAGGTGCCGGGCGGGTGGCAGCTCGTCGAGCACGAGGCGGGCGGCATCGAGGAGAGCCTCGGCGTGCGGGGCGAGGTGAGTGGCGTACGCCTCCACCGCCGCCTTGTCGCGGTGGGCTCGTGCGGCTGCCGCGGCGCCCGCGTGGACGGTACGGCCGTAGCGGTCGCGTGTCATGTCGAGCGTCGCCTCGGTCTCGCTGTCGATGACCGCCATCCGCAAGCGGAAGTCGCGTGCCCCGTTGGCCAGTTCGGAACCTCTCGGCAAGGGGCCGTCGGGGGCCGGGCTGCTCGCGGGTGTCATCGAGACCGCCCGCCGGTCGCGGCTGTCAAATGGACGGTCGGAGCGTACGAGGGCTTCGGCGGGATCGGCCGGGCCGCCGGCGGGGAGGTGGTGGGCGGTGCGGAGCGCTGCGTCGTCCGGCCGGCGGCGGCCCGGGCGAGACGGCTGCGGCGCTCCTGGAGTCCGTTGGGCCGGACGGGGCGCGGCGGGCCGGCCGAGAGGGACGGGTCGAGGCGGATGTCGGCCTGCACGGTGTAGCCGTGGCGGCGAAGGTCGTGGACGGCTTGGCGGGTGCGGCGGACTCCGTCGCGCTCGGGCTCGCTGAGCCGGTACAGGCCGGGTTCTCCGGGAACGGGCTCGAACTGCTCGCGCTCCAGGTACCAGTGGGCGAGGTGTGCGGTCAGGTTGGCGGTGAAGGAGGCCACGAAGCCGTGTTCCTCGTGGTCGCCGAAGGCGAAGTGGGTGCCGGGTTGCAAGGTGGCGGGGTTCTCCTCGGGGCGTGGGGCGGAAGGGTCAGGGCCCGCGGTGCGCGGGCCGGGCCGCGGCGAGGGGGCGGGCTGGCGCGGTGACGGGCAGGGCCGGGCGACGGTGGGGTGCGCTGATGCGGGCCTGACGCAAGAACGGTTGGCCGTCGGTGAGCCACGTCTCGATGGCCGGCCAGGCGCGTGCTCGGCGCTCCTGCTCCGGCACGGAACCGCCGTGGACGATCTCGTCGAGCAGGGCTTCGGCATCGATCACGGCGTCGGCCAGACGGGAGAGGGCTGCGGCATCGTCGGGCCACGGGCTGTTCGCGGGTTGGCACCGGTCGAGCAGCGCCGGGGCGTGGTCGACGACGGTCAGGAAACGGCGCCAGGCGTGGTCGAGGGACAACTCCGTCGCGGCGCCCAGGGCGGCGGCGCTCAGCGGGGTGGCGTCGCTGTAGCGGCCGGAGGCGTTCATGGCCTGCCAGGTGTCGTGCTCGGAGCGGATGTCCCCGAGCACGGCGGCGATGGCCGCCGTCTGGCGGGCGTGGACGGCCTGCTCATAGGCGGGGAGGTACCGGTCGGTGAGGGCCTGGGCAGCCCGTCCGGGGAAAGACGGCAGGACGATGCTGCGCGGGGCGTGGGGATCGCCGTAACCCCCTTCGAGCCCCTCGGGTGAGAAGGCCCCCACCAGGTAGTCGAGTTGACGGCCGGGACGCTCGATGAACAGCAGCGTGGTGCCCTGCACCATGTCGGTGAGGAGCGCGGCGTAGGGGATCCGCTCGCTCTGGACGGCGCGGCCGAGTTCGCCGCTGTCCCAGATCCAGGGGACCAGGTCTTCCTGCCAGGCGGGGTGCGAGTAGATCTCGATCGAGGCGTGCCACTGGCCTGGCAGGAGGCGCGCGAGGTCGCGGGCGGCGTCGCCGATGAACCGGCGGCTGCTCGTGTGCACGCTGGTGCGGTGCCGCTTCGCGCACGTGACCAGGTCGACCACGGTGGTCTGGGTGCCGTCCGCGGGCAGGTGCCAGACGCCGTCGTCGTCCCGCTGGAAGCCGCTCTCCGCGAGGGCGGTGTGCGCCCACGGATACTGCTCGCCCGAGGCGATGGCGACGATCCCGGACTCCCGGCTGTGCGACAGGATGATCTGCGCTTCAGCCATGGACCAGGTCCTCGCCACCGCGCAGGACGGCGCGCAGACTGCGGCCGTACGCCCAGGCGTGCTCGCGGGCCGCCGCCTCCAGCTGGTCGTATCCGACCTGGGCCGTCATCTGGCCGTTCCACTTGCGGTACCTGTATACGGGGACGGGCAGCAGGATCCCGGGGGCGAGAGCGGTGACGCCGAGGGCCGCGCAGTAGTCCTCGCCCTGGACGAGGCCGCCCATCGGCGCGGCGCGCACGAGGTCGGTGCGGGCGAGGATGGTGGTCGGCCCGATGGGGATGGTGTCCGTCGGCGACTTCCAGTACGTCCACACGTCACCGGCCTCGTGCCGGCCGGGCGGCGTGGGGCAGCGCCACAGAGTGGTCGAACCGTCCGGGTGCTGGTCCTCGCTCCAGCCGGCGCACCAGCCGACTCTCGTCGACTCCAGGGTGTTCAGCCGTACGGCCATCGCATCGTCTGTGAACAGGTCATCGTCGTCGGCCCAGTTGGTGTACGGGGTGCGTACGTGAGCGAGGGCCAGGTTCCTGGCGCAGGCGGCGCCGACTGGACGGGGCACCGCCAGCGTGCGAACGCGCGGGTCCTGCGCGAGCGGGGTCGGCAGACGGTCGGGCGAAGCACCGTCGAGCGCGATCACGGCCTCCCACGGCACGGACTGCCGGGTGAGGCTGGCGTGCATGGCGGTCAGGTAGTCCAGCCGGTCTTCGCGCAGGCGGCTTGCGATGACGACGCTGATCAGGGGCGTGTTGTACGGGGGCAGAGAAGGCTCCGGGAAGACGAGGGGGAACTAGCGTCGGGCGGCGGGGCGCTGGGTGCCGGCCTTCGCCAGGGCTGCGGCAGGAGCGCTCTGGGGCTGCCTGCCGCGCGATGCCCGGATGGCGGGCGGGGAGTCGAGGGAGGACCAGGCCGCCGGGTGGTCGTTGAAGGCGGTGCGCGGGTCGATGGACCAGCTCACGATCGGGCCGATGTCCTCGTGCAGGAGGCTGATCACCTCGACGCCCTCCTTGTGCAGGACGTACGACTGGGCAGTGCTGATCGGCTGCGGGCTGGGCGCGCTCGTCCTGGTGCTGAGGAAAGTCCCGATCGTGTTGCGGGAGTGCAGGAAAGTGGCGGCGGCCTATTACGACTTGCTGGACGAGGTTGACCGCAGGCGGCGGGCTCGCATCGCACGCCGGCAGCCAGGCGAAGAGTGATTAGGCGGAGGCCTCGGACCAGTTCCGGGGCCTTCTGCGTGCAGAGAGCAGCGAGGCGTTACGGTTCGGCGCATGGAGATTCCAAGGTGGGCCGGTCGCGCGGCGGCCGCAGTGGTCGTGGCCGGGGCGTTGATCATTCGGCGTGCGCTCCAGGATGCTGCGGCGCAGTCAGAGACTGCCTCAGACTCCGGGTACGACTGGTCCCAGAACGAGATGAATTGGCACTGGCGTTGCGAGTGCGGCGCCCAGTCTCGTGGCGGCGACATCAAGGCTGACACGGAGTACAACGCCCAGCGGCACCAGTGGCGCAAGTGGAGCAAAGGTACGGGGCACCCGATGCCTGAGGTCTATCAGAAGCCCTTGTAGGTCGTAGCCGCTAGGAGCGGTCGACTGCGTCGGGGTCTTCAGGCATCCCGAGTGACATCTCCTGGATGTACGCGGATGTGGCAGCGAGGCGCTCTTCCACCGACACGTCATCCCTGTGCCGACCGGACGCTTCGGCGGCTTCGAAGGCTCTGCGCTGTCCGACTTCCATGACGGCCATCATGCTGAGGTTGAGAAGGCCGGCGATGGCGGAGGTGATTTCGGACCGTGCGGGCTCGGGAACGTCGGCGAGCCCGAGGGTGGTACTGATGTGGGCTGCCGCGAATGACCGGTCGCGTTCTGCCCAGAGCGTGAGGAATTCGATGGCGATCTGGGTCGCGCGCTTCGGGCGGGGGCGATCAGTGCTCATGCCTCACGGTAGGGCGATTGGGAGGGTTACGCGCGTCGGTGAGCTGGACAGATGACGGTTCGGTAGTCGACGTGACCGGCGTCCCAGAGCTGCTCGGTACGGGGAAACTGGTCCGCGTACTGCGCGTGGCGCTGATAATCGCTGGCCCAGATGCCCGGCAGGCGGTCAGCGAGGCCGGTGGCGAAGGCGGACAGATCGGTGCGGGGCGAGGTCATGTGTCCCTGGAGGGAGGCGGCGGTGCGCCGTCAGCGCGTGTGCCGCGGCGGAGCTGACGGGAGGGCTCGCGGCGGAAGGGACGGTGCACGAGCCGGGGTGGAGGGCAGCCGCGGTGCGGGCGCGAGCGGGGTGAGGGCCCGCATCCGGTCCTCGGCCACGTGCAGGACCTCTCCGAGGCTGCGGATCTCGGCAGCGGCGTCGGCGAGGTCGTAGGACAGGTCGAAGCCGTCGTCCTCCTTGGCTTCCTTGGCTTTCTCGCCGGCTGCTTCAAAGAACTCGCCGAGCTGTGCCAGCAGGCCGTCGGTGGGTTCCAGGATCTGATGCAAAAGGGCAGCGGCATCCGCGTGCGACTCGGCTCCGTTGAGCCGGTCGGTCAGCTCGCGCAGCGCGTCGCCGTAGACGTAGGCGGGGCGACGGTCTGGTGTGCCGGGGGCGTCCTGGGACGGGGGCGGTGGCGTCAGTTGGGGCGGGTGCACGTGGGGGCTTTCGTGGGGCAGAACGGGGTGCGGTAGCAGTCCGAGCTGGGCGAGGCGGTGGTCGATCGCGTCGATCAGGGGTTGGGCGCTGCCGCCGTGGCGGGCTTCGGGGTGCTGGCGAGCGCCGGGGTTGTCGGAGGGGGCGGAGTCGTAGAGGACTTCGAACAGCGTCTGGTCGTCGGGGTGCTCGCGGGTCGCGATCCAGCCCTCGGGGTCTCCGGGCGGGTGGTCGGAGGACGGTTCCTGCGGCGGACTGATGATCAGGTAGCTGTTGTCAGGGAGCGAGACGCGCACGATGTAGGCGCTGAGGCCGAACTCGATGTCGCAGGGCAGTCCGCGCGCTCGCAGCGGCGTGGTGATGTGCGCGTGGCGACGCCACAGCTCCTGCCACCACGGTATGTTCACGTCGCGGTGGTCGGGAAGTGGCGCGAGCGGAGTCGCGCGGGCGGCCGTAGCGTTCGCCTCGTCAGCGGCCACGGATTCCCCTGCGGGACGCCCGTCGGTGTGACGGAGGCGTTCGGCGAGCGAGGTCGGCTTCTGGCTTCGGGACCGGCCTGGAGTCGAGTTCGTACTCGTCGTAGGCGGCGATCAGGTCGTGTTCCAGCTGGGCTGCACGATCGGCGACTTGCGCCATGAGGTCGTCGTGCTCGGCCTGGCACTGCTGGTATTCAGCCCAGTCGGCGTCGCTGAAATGAGCGGGGCGGTTCAGAGCATTCCTTGGGATGTGGGTGGATCGGGCTTCGGGGCAGGCGCGGTCAGCGGTGGCGACCGCCCGGCCTAGTTGGCGGAGGCGCCGGCGGGCCTTCCTGACGGGTGAGCGTCGCGAGGAAGCGTTGGAAGCCGAGGTGGTCGTCGAGTTCCTTGGCCGCGTCACGAAGGGATTCCGAGGTGCGCCGCAGGAAGGCGCGGGCTGAGGCGTGGTCGATGACCATGCGATTCGCGAGGTAGTGCCGGTCGGTCGGGTTGACAGACCGGGGCAGGGCAAGGGCACACTCCGCAGACTCGGTGAAGTGCGGGGCTGCGTGGCTCGACATGGTCGCCGCCGTGCCGAGATGCTTCAGAACGGTGCCGCCGGCGCGGGTGGTGTGGTGTGGGCTCCGGGCGAAGTTAGCAGTGAGCCGGAGGACATCGCGGGAGAGGTCCTGTGCGTCGGTGGCGTGCTGGAGCAGCGCGGTGTAGGAAGGCGTGGCCGGTGCGTGTCCGTTCTCGTCCAGCAGCTCCCACTGCTGGGCAGCGTTGAGCAGTTCGTCCTTCATCGCATTGAGCGCGCCGATAAGCTGGAACACCTCGTCGCTCGGTATCAAGTCGCGTTGGAAGTCGGGCTTCACGGGCCTCTTGGTCCTCAGTGCATACGGGCGTCGGTGTCGAAGAGCGCCAGTTCATGGCTGTGCAGGAGGTGCTGAACGATGAAGCTCCGACCTGCGACTTTCCACAGGCCACGCCCTCGGTTGAGGTGCGCGATGGCGTCCATCTCGACGGAGGTCAGACCGAGCAGGGATGCCGCGGCGTGGAGCTGGTCGGTCTCCTGGCGGTAGATGATCCGGGTGCTGCAGTCGGCGAGGAGTCCCTCGGCCAGGGCCCGGCCTTGTGATCCGGCGTCGCCAGCGGTGAGCAGGTCGGACAGCCGGTGGATGACCATGAGGTTGGCGATGCCGAGGCCGCGGCTGAGCTTCCACTGGGCCTGCATGCGCTGGAGCAGGCCGACGTGCCGCATCAGGCGCCATGCCTCGTCGTACACGATCCAGCGCCGGCCGCCGCTGGGATCGGAGAGGGCGGATTCCATCCAGGCGCTCGCGCAGGTCATCGCCAGGACGAGGGCGGTGTCGTCCCCGGAGCCGCCCAGGCGGGACAGGTCGATGGTGAGCATCGGCGCGTTCGGATCGAATGCGACGGTGGAGGGGGCGTCGAACATGCCGGCCAGGTCGCCGTGGACCAGGCGCCGCATGGCGTGGGCCAGGTCTCGCGCTGCGTCGCCGAGTTGGCCCGACTTCATCCCGGCGGCCTCGTCGAGCTCGTGGGGGTTGTTGAGGGCGGCGGCGACGTCGCCGAGGAGCGGGGTGCGGTGCGTGTCGGCGGCGCGGGTGACGACGGCGTCGAGGGCGACGTCCAGGGCGGTGTGCTCCATGGGCATCAGGTCCCGGCCCAGGATGGTGCGGGCGAGGGAGCTGAGCAGGAGCAGGCGCCGCTTGCGGATCTCGCCGACCCAGTCAGCCTCGGCCACGCTCTCCGGGCGCGGGGCCGCGTCCAGGGGGTTCAGGCGTCCGGGCAGTCCGGGACCGAGGGCGACGGACCGGCCGCCGAGGGCCTCGGCGACCGGCGTCCACTCGCCCTTCGGGTCGCACGGTACGTAGACGCGGTATCCGAAGGCGACTGACCGTAGCGCGAAGGACTTCGCGAGGGCGCTCTTGCCCTGGCCGATCACGCCGGCGAGCAGCAGGTTCGGGTTGGTGAATCCCTCGACCTTGCCGTACAGAGCGAACGGGTCGAAGACGAACGACGCTTCTGCGTGGACGTCGCGGCCGATGTAGATGCCCTCGGCGCCCAGGCCGCCTTCGGCGAGGAAGGGATAGGCGCCGGCCGCGACCGCGGTGGTCATGCGGTGGGCGGGCAGCCGCAGCTGGTTCCCGCGCGCGGAGGCGGGCCCGGGGCGTCCGCCCGCTGGGTAGAGCGCGGCGGGCATCTGGTGCTCGGCGGGCGGGCTGTCGTTTTGGTGGGCGCCTGCTTCGGCGCGGGCTTTGGCGGTGGCCTCGGCGAGCTGGCGGCGGGCGGCCTTGCGGCTGGCGCGGTCGGTGCCGTGGGGGGTGAACAGCGGGCTGGCGGACGCGCGGCGGGCGCGACGGCCCGGCCGGTGGCTCATCGGGGGCCCTCGATTCTGCGGGTGGTGCTCATCGCACGCAGGCCGTGCTGTGCGGGCGGAGGTCGGTGGGGGTGGTTTTGCGGCGGACTAT
Organism: Streptomyces cadmiisoli; assembly: GCF_003261055.1. Classification (NCBI taxonomy): domain Bacteria; kingdom Bacillati; phylum Actinomycetota; class Actinomycetes; order Kitasatosporales; family Streptomycetaceae; genus Streptomyces; species Streptomyces cadmiisoli. The sequence goes on along the minus strand of NZ_CP030073.1, from coordinate 1,833,452 downwards.
GTGTCCGGCGGTGAGGTGGCGTTGGCAGATCGTCAGCACGGGCGGGCCCTCGGGGAGCCGTTCTGGATGGCAGGCGCTTGTCTCGGCGTCGGCCTGGAGTATGCCGGGCAGCAGGTGGAAGGCGGCGTGGACTTCGCTCGTGGCCTGCCAGAGCCTGGTGTGGGCAGTGGCCAGGTGACGTCCGGCGGCCGGGTGAGGGTGCCGGGTGTTGTCGGCGAGCCGGTCCAGAAGCTGGAGCAGAGCGGTGAGGTGGGCGTGCAGCACGTCAAGGTGCAGACGATCTCCGGGCTTGGGCGGGTCCGCGTCCGACGGCGCTAGGGTCCGTGCGTGGTGGCGGATGCCGGCGCTCGCGGCGCGGAGGTAGGGGTGCGCGTCGTCGGGGCGCGTAGGAGAGGTCAAAGGTGGTGGTCCTTCCTGCCGGTAGGCAGGGTGGTGAGGGGCGCCCCGTCGCGGGTGATCCGGAGTGCGGTGGGTCGGGGTGCGCGCGGGCGCCGTTGGTTCACAGGGCGGTGCGGGCGAGCGGGAGCGCGGTGAGGGCGAAGGCGTCGGGCTGCTGGTAGTTGAGCCGTCGGAGGTCGACGCCGGAGGTGACGGCGTGGGTCTCGATCTGTGCGCAGGCGGCGTCCAGGAGGGCGTCGGTCTCGGCCGTGACGGTGACCAGGCCGGTCAGTGCGACGTCCGCGTGTCCGGCGATGAGCTGGCGTTCGCGGGTTTTGACATCGGCGTACTCGACGGAGTCCTCTTCGGAATCGACCTGCCCGCGGCGGGCACGTTCGTTGGCGTCGGCGATGATCGCGGCCTTCTTGCGCTGGACGTCCCGCAGTGCCGACTCGAGCCCCTGCGGCACGTATATAAGGGAGAGGCTGCGGCGCACGCCGGCCGTGAACATCAGCCCGTGCAAGAACCCGGCCCCCATCTCGGTCCTCGGCCAGTTCTCCACCCAGTACGTCGCGTGCCGTGCGCTGTCGGTGGCGAGGCGGTCGTACTCCTCGAACTGGACGACGGGACCGGCGGCTGCGGGGTCGGCTTCGGCGCGGCCGGTCTCGGACCATTGCTGGAGCGCGGCGAGGGCCTTGGGGTCGTAGGCGGTGCGAATGACGGCGGCGATTTCCCGTGCGCTCAGCCAGCCGGTGACCTGGAGACCTGCGTTGCGGGCGGCCTGCGCGATGGACGCGGTGGTCTGCTCCATGACGGTGAACGCCCCGGGCAGCCCTCCGCCGGCCTGGTTGATCAGGCGCCGGGCGGCCTTGAGGTCGAGAGAGATGGCGAGGTAGGTCTCGTGCGGGGCGGCGGCGGGGCCGGCAGAGGAGACCAGCTCGGAGTAGATCTGTCCGGCGACGGGGGTTTGGGACTGCCCGTTGTGGGTCCAGTGGCGGGTGAGGGTGTCGCCCGAGTCGGGGACGGTGCGTTCCAGCACCTGCACGGTGGCGATGTGCCCGGTGCGGGCGATGCCCGCGAGTGCGCGTCCCCAGCTGTTCACGTTGTGGTTCTGGGTGGCGGGGTCGAGGAGGGCGAAGGCGCGGCTGGTGACGCGGGCGATGGCGGTCAGGGTCTGCTGGTGCGGGTCGTGGACGGCTGCGGCACCGTTGGCGGAGTCGCCGGGGGTGACCACCTTGAGGGAGGCGGCGGTGCCGGGCAGATGGAGGACGCCGTCCTGCCGGGGCCGAGTGACGGGCCGAGCGAGCCAGAGGGTCTGGCCGGTGCGGCGACGGTGCGCATACCGGGTGACGATCGGCGCCCAGTCGATCAGGGAGCGGCCGTGCCGGCGGATCGCTACGAGTGCCCCGGATGCCGCCCACAGCGGTGCCAGGGCGACGGCGCCGAGCAGTCCGGTGGAGATCACCGTCATCAGCAGCAGGGCCAGCATGCAGGAGACGAGTACAAGTTGGGGCAGGGAGAGGCCGAGGAGGATGCCGCGGCGGCTCCGGTGCGGGAACTTCACCGTGACCGGGGCGACGGAGAGATCAGTCAAGGGGCGGGTCCTGGAGGCGCGGGTGGAACCCGAGGGCGGGAGGGCGCGTGCACATCCCGCCCCCGGGGGTCGGTCTGGGAATCAGAGGCCGGTCGGAGGCGGCGGGGGTCCGCTGGCCCCGCTGGACGGGGCATTCTGCGCGCCGGAGGACGGGGGTGCGCCCTGCGGCGGCGGGGTTGTGGTCGGCGGAGTGGACTGCCATCCGCCGCTTTGCCCAGACGCGGCGCTCGCGCCGGATCCGCCAGGCCCCGGGCTGCCGCCCACCTGGCCGCTGGTGTCGTCGGACACGCTCGTCGGCGCGGGCTGGACGGGCTTCTCCAGGCCGGACTTGACCGCGTCGCCGCCGGGCGAGGCCTCCGTTCCGCCGCTCTGCGATCCCTCCTTGCCCTCGCCGCCTCCGCCGGTCGGGTTGGCAGCGACGTCGCCGGGGAACCCACCGCCGTCGGGGCCCTGCGGTGCGGCACCCGCGCCGGCGGCAGCGCCCCCGGTTCCGGCGGTGGCCGCAGTAGCGGCGGCCTTGCGGGCGGCCTTCTCGGCGTGCGCCTTCGCGATCTGCGCACCGGCGCCGCCGGCACGGTGGATGGACTCCCCGTCGGTCCCGTCGGCCGCCCAGTGCACGAACTTGAAGACCGCGTACGGACACAGCAGCACCAAGATCATGATCACGATGCCGGACATGACGTCGGCCAGAGCGGCGATGCCGTCCTTGGTCTCGGTTTTGCCCATGGCGGCGATGCCGATCACGAAGATCACGGTCATCAGCAGTTTGGAGACCACGAGGGTGGCGGTGGCTTCGATCCAGCCCTTGCGCCAGCGCCGGGCGACCTCCCAGCCGCCGCCGGCGGAGGCGAAGACGGCCAGCGTGACCATGACGAGGATGCCGACCTTGCGGACCATCATCACGCACCAGTAGAGGAAGGCGCCGATGGCTGCGCCGAGGCCGGCGACGACCGGGACGAGCCAGCCTAGCCCGGCCAGCGACGCAATCTGACTGACCTTCACGATGCGGCGCACGGCCGCCTCGATGTCCAGGTTCGCGGTCTTGAACAGGCCGTCGCTGACGGCGTCGACGACTTCGACGGCCACCGTGGTCAGGGCGATGGCGCAGAAGGCGAACAGGACGCCGCTCATGGTGCCGGTGAACGCTTGTGTCAGAGCTTGCCCGTCGCGCCGGATGGCGGCCCGGACCAGCTGTGCGCAGAACGTGGCGACCAGCAGGACCAGGCCCAGTGGCAGCAGCATCTCGTAGTTGTCACGGAACCATCCGGCGTTCAGATCCACCTTCGTGGTGGTGTCGACCGCCTCGGCGGCCAGGTTGGCCGCGGCGGCGGCCAGTTCACCGGCGGACTTCGCCATCCAGTCACCGATGGCCTTGCCGGGGTCCGAGGCGAAATCCACCGCGTCGCCGACCGTGCACAACTTGTCGGCCAGGGGGTAATCACAGAAGCCCACGGGGAGTTGCTCCTCCTTTCGTGTGTCAGGCGCGGGTCACTGCGTGACGCTCGGAGCGATGGCGGCCAGGGTGCAGTCGTGGTTCGGGCGGCACTGGACGGCGAGGGTCACGGCCCGTTCCTCGGCCCCTCCGCCGCCCTTCTTCCAACTGAGCGTCTGCTTGCCGTTGACGGTGACGACGTAGATGTACGCCTCGGTGATCGCGGACGGGTCCTCGGCCAGGGCCTGCTTGAACGCGCCGGGGTAGTGGCCCTCGGTGACGTGGGCGGTGGCGTGCTGGTCCTGGTCGGCCATCCGTGACCACAGCACCGGATCGGGCACCTGGCCTGAGACCGAGGCCCAGTCGGCGTACTTGGTCTCGGCGGTCATCCAGGCGCGCATGCCGGCGAGCTGTTGGTCGCGGCTGGTGTCATGGGTGTCGTAGGACCACAGCATCTGGGCTGCTGCCTTGGCGTAGGCGACCGGCTCGGAGATCTGCGGCGGCTTGGGCACCGACCCGGATCCGGAGGAAGGCTTCGGGGCGGCCTCGGAGGAGGACGGGCTGCCAGTTGGGGCAGGCGCCGCGGTGCCCGGAGCCTGGTGGCTATTCCCGCCTCCGGTCAACAGGGCGACGACCCCGGCGATGGCGAGCAGGACGGCGACGGCGGCGGCGACGATCGCGATGCGCCGGTTGGCCGACCACCCCGAGCCGTACGAGGACAGTGAGAGGGACGGGGATCGTTTCCGCATCAGTGGACCTGCGAGCCCAGGCCGGAGAAGAAGGCCACGATGCCGTTCGCGGCGCCCAGACCGAGGGCGGCGCCAGCGGCGACCACGGCGCCCTTCTTCCCGTTGGCCTCGGCCTGGTGGCCACCGGTGTGGTGGCCCCAGGCCCAGACGCCGAGCGAGACGGCGAGGGCGCCAACGACGGCGATGATGCCGAACATGTTGATCGAGTTGACGACGTTCTTCAGCACGCTCAGGCCGGGCAGGCCACCGCCCTTGGGCGCAATTCCTGGGTCGTAAGCGAGCTGGATGACACGGTCTGCGAGGGGGACGGACATAGGGGTGGTGGGGCTCCTTGCATACGCGGGCCCAGCGAGGGCCGGCGGGGAAGGCGAAAGCGGAGGGGGAGGTGCGGGAAGGGCGTGGAAGTGGCCGCAAGGCCGGACCGCCCGGGGCGAAGCCGGGCGGGTGCGGCGTCAGAGGACGCGGCGGGTGGCGAGAATCGTCCAGTCCTTGATCGGGGTGATCCGGACCGGCTTAGTGGTGCGCGGCGCCTCGATCACGAGGCCCTCGCCCATGTACATGCCGACGTGCTCGGGCCGGGCGGCGGTGCCGCGGCTGAAGATCAGGTCACCGGGCTTGAGATGAGCGGGCGAGATCGCCTTGCCTTCGTTGACCTGCGTGTACGTCGTGCGGGTGAGCGTGATTCCGGCGTGGGCGTACGCCTGCTGCATCAGCGAGCTGCAGTCGCAGCGGCCCATGGGGTCAGGACCATGCGAGTTCGTGCAGGATCCGCCCCACTGGTAGAGCGTTCCGAGCTGCTGCATCGCCCAGGTGATGGCCTTGCGCGCCTTCGGATCGGCGTCCTTGGGGATCGAGTAACCCTTCGGGACGCTCCCCTCGGGGATGCGGCCGAACCCGGAACCGTCCTGGCCCGGCGCGCAGCCGGTCGTGGCCGGCTGCTTGTCCTGGTCCGATTCCTTGCCGTCCGCGTCACCGCCGCCGGGGAAGGTCTTGGCGATGGCGGCCTGCAGCGCGGTGGCGAGCTCTTCCCACTGCGCGTACGCGTCTGGCAGGCCGGACTTCTGCACGGCTTGGGCGGCCTGGGTGACGGTCATCTGCTGCCACCCGCTCACTTTGAGCAAGTGCTTGTAGAACTGCTCGCTCGCGTAGGTGGGGTCGCGGATCTGCTCGGCGCTGCCCCAGCCCTGGGAAGGGCGCTGCTGGAAGAGGCCGAGGGAGTCGCGGTCGCCGTGGGCGAGGTTGCGCAGTCGGCTCTCCTGCATCGCCGTGGCGAGCGCGATGATCTGTCCCTTCTTGGGGACGTCGAGGGAGAGGCCGGCGGCCACGATCGTCTGGGCGTTGGGGACTTGCTCGGCGGGCAGGTCCAGGCCCTCGACGTGCACGTCCTTGCCGGAGGCGCCGTCAAGGATCTTGGTGACCTGTTCGGCGACCTTGTCGCTGTCGATGTCGCTCAGGCAGCTGCTGAAGGAGCCGCTGCTCTGCACGGCGTCGGCCGAGGAGGCCAGCATCATGCCGGTGCCGGCGATCAGGATCGGGGACAGGAAGACGACGCCGATGCCGGCGGCGAGCCCCTTCAATCCGAGCGGACCGCTCGCCGGGCAGCGGGTTCGGGCATGGGTGGGTAGCGAGACGTCATGAGCGTGTCCTTGGGGGTGCGGTGTCCGGCGTACCGCGTGCGCGAGGCGTCTCGGAAGGGCGCGGTAGCCGGGGTGGGCGATCGGGACGGGCCGGTGCGGGGCGAGATGCCGCTCGCTCCGCGTGGCCGGGCCGTGAGCTAGGTGTGCCGGGGCAAGGGGTACCTCCGAGAGGTGTGGCAGGGGAGTGGCCATCGGCGGTGTGCGCCGGGCGGTTCAAAAACAGTAGGCGCGGATCGGCGGTTGACCAAAAAGTCGGCGTGAGGTGCCGGAAACCGATACCTCGACAGGGCACTTCTTGGTCGTCGGCGGTTTCGCCTCTACAGTTTTTGGACTCCCCCTCGCCCTCCTCGGTCTGTGGCCCTGGGCTTCTGCATGCCCACTTCCGGCCCGCGAGGACTCCTGCGCGAGGCGACTATTTCCCTCCGCGTTTCCGCACCCGAATCGGGGTTTTTCTTTGCCTTTTTCCCTTCACCAGGGCGACGCTCTGGCCGTTCTCTCCGGCCTTCCGGATGGCTGCGTCGACTCCGTCATCACCGACCCGCCGTACAACAGCGGAGGGCGGACCGCGAAGGAGCGCACCACGCGCTCCGCGAAGCAGAAGTACACCTCCGCCGACGCCAAGAACGACCTCGCCGACTTCACCGGCGAGAATATGGACCAGAGGTCCTACTCGTTCTGGCTGACGCAGATCATGACCGAGGCTCACCGCCTCACCAAGACCGGCGGGACGGCCCTGCTGTTCACCGACTGGCGCCAGCTCCCGACGACGACGGACGCAATCCAGGCGGCCGGATGGCTGTGGCGCGGTGTCCTGGCCTGGCACAAGCCGCAGGCCAGGCCCCAGAAGGGCCGGTTCACCCAGAACTGCGAGTTCATCGTCTGGGCCAGCAAGGGGCCGATCGACGGCTCCCGCAACCCCGTCTATCTGCCTGGCATGTACTCGGCTTCGCAGCCCTCTGGCGCGAAGCGCCAGCACATCACGCAGAAGCCGGTCGAGGTGATGCGCGAGCTGGTCAAGATCAGCCCCGAGGGCGGCACGGTCCTCGACTTCTGCGCCGGCTCCGGCTCCACGGGCGTGGCCGCCCTGTTGGAAGGCCGGGACTTCATCGGCGTGGAGAAGACCGAGCACTACGCGTCGATCGCGGCCGACCGGCTCACCGAGACGATCCGCGCAACCCTCACGCAGGACGACGTGGTTCTCACCGCCTGAGCCGCGTCCTTGCCCGTCGCCAAGGCGACCAGCTCCCACCGCAGCCGTTGGCGAAATACCGCCGGAGGAACGTGCAATCCGTCGGCGGCACCGCGCGAGGGCGCCCCCGCACCTCCCTCATTCCGCGTCTCGTAGGAGGCCGAACTTCTCAATGCCCGAATTCGCAAAGCCTGCCAATGATGGAGAGTTGGAGCCGATTCGCATTCCGGATCCACAGCTGGAGGGAATCGAGGCGAGCGTGCGGCGGCTCATGGAGCAGTCGGCGCAACAGGCTCAGCAGCTCGACCACTTGGCGTCCGCCCCGTCGCCGAGTGGATCACCGTTCGCCGCGTTCGGCATGCCGGGAATCGGCGGCCCGCCGGCCGCCGCTCCACCGGAGCCCCGCCCGATCCTGGAACTGGACGGAGAGGAACGCGAGGACGAACTCGACGCCCTGTCCGACTGGGTCGACGACTTCTTCCTCCCGGTCTACGGGGCGGAGGTCACCACCGCGGCGCCCTGGTGCCTGCAATGGCAGGAGCACGACGACGTCGTGGCCTGGCTCCATGCCTTGTGGCTCGCCTACCAGCAGCACAAGGACCCCGAAGCCGGGCTCTCCGGCCTGTTCGTGTGGCACCGAGACTTCCTCACCCACGCCGTCGCCGCGATCCGCGCACCAGGCGGCCCGCTGTCGGCCTGCATGACCTCTCCCGACCGGCCCGCACACCGTCTCCTGCCCGGTCCGCCGCCGTCCGTACGGGCGGAGACGGTGGCCACGGCGGAAGCCGCTGACCAGGACGAGCCGGCGTCATGACCGCGGGACAGGGACAGCCCGCCTTCGGACTGAGCTTCGATCCGCGCGCGCTGACCGATCTTCTCCAGGCCCCCAGCGACATACGCGACCTCACCCTTGCCTACCTGCAGGAAGTCGTGAACGCGCAGCGCTTCGGGCTGCGCCTCGACGGTGACCTGGAAGGCTGTCGAAAGCTGTTCGTGGACTCCCGCAAGGACTGGCGCGTCGTCTACGCCGTCCGGCCGGCGCCCGCGGAGTCCGCCCACCACAAGGAGATCCACGTCGTCGCGATCCGGCCGCGCGCGGGCAACGACGTCTACGACGAGGTCGGCCGCCGCCTGGGCATGACTCGCCGGCCGCTGAGCGCCCGCACCCACGCGGCACGCTCCCGTTCCCCGCAACTGGCCGCCCGCGCGCCCGTGCCCCGGCCCGGTCCGCCGCCCACTGCGCCACCGGGTCTGCCCCGTCCCGCACCGAACCCCGCGCACCATCCCACCCGCTGAACCCACGGAGCATCGCCTATGCCCCCTGAACCCGCGCTGACACCCTCCCGGCGTGCGGTCTCCCCGCTCGACCAGCGCCTCGAAGCCGCCACGGGCACGACATCGACACCCTGTGGGCCTACCGCGACCGCGGCGTCCTCGACGAGCAGCACGCCCAACTGGTCGACCGGCACCGGAAGCTGGCCAATGCCCAGACTGGCGCCATCTTCCACCTGCGCCTCCTCAACCGCCTGTCCAGCGGCGAGTTCGACGTCGACGGCGCTCTGTTCACGCGTATCGACCCACCGTGGACCAGTTGGAAGAGGCTGCCGACGCGCGGGACGCCGCTGCCCGGGATGTGCTCGCCGCCCTGGAGCCCATCGAAGCCGCAGCAGGTTTCGTCGCGCCCGACGCGCAGCAGCTCTCGACTGACGACCAGGCGGCGCTGCTCGCCATCGCCGGCGGCGCCAAGCTCTACGAACACCTGCTGACCGGCCGGATGTCCGTCACAGCCGCCTCCGGCACCCGCATCCCCCACACCAAGCTACGGCGGCTGGAGGACGCCAACCTGGTCGCCCAGGACACCGGCCACCCCGTACACGCCGGCCAGCCGGTCGCGCTCACCGACGCCGGAAGAGCCGCGATGTTCGCCGCCCGCCGGGCCCCCACGACGCAGACGCCGAAGGTCCCAGCTCGCCCCGGCACATCGCCGTCCACTCCGGCGCAGCGGCGCTGAACTCCACCGAAAGGCCCCTTGTTGTCTCCCACCGAACCGGCGCCGGTCCGGAAGTCCATCCCTCAAGTCGACTTCGATCTGGACGACCTCGACGCCGACGAGGAGAGGTACCTCGACTTCTACCGCAAGGTCGGCGTCCACGAGGACATGCTCGTCCCCCTCGCCGAACATCACGACGGTCCGCACAGCTACTACGTCCTGTTCGACCGCACCGCGACCTGGGGACACCCCGGCATGCCCCAGGTGCTCGCCGTGCATCTGCAACGGGACTACGAGAAGCAGACGTTCAGCTTCGAGCAGGCCCCGCTGCCGCTGCCCGCGATGGCGCAGTCCTGGCTCATCCACCGCGGCTGCCCTCACGACGCCATCGGCCTCGACCCCGAACTGGGCCCGCCGCCGGCGGACGAGGCCACGCGAGCGCTGGAGCGACGCCTCGCCGGCGACGGCAACCACTACGCCATGGGCTACTCCTACACCAGCGACGACCCCGACGACATGGTCGTGCTCGTGGCCCTGCGCGCCCTGGACGAACGCGCCCCGTTGCCGTTCCGCGTCGTGGTCGAAGAGGTCGACACCGAGACGTGGACGCACACCCTGCGCGAGGGCGGCTTCGACACGGTGGGCGAGGCCCTGCAGTGGTGCGACGACCGGCTCACTGGCGAGGCCGGCCCTCTCCCGCCGATCCGCCCGGCAGCCGCCGCCAGCCGTCCGGCCGGTGTGGCGAAGGCCCCTGCTCCGCGCCCACCCGGCCGTTCGCGCTGAGCGCTCAGCCGACACGGGCGGCGCAACATAGCCGACGATCGCCGGTTAGCCAAACCGGCGATTCTCCGGACTCTTATACAGCCGCCAGGACAACCCCGCGGCGCCCTTCCCTACCTTCCCCACGCCTTCACGGAGGTTCCTTCCGCATGCGCTCCACCCGAATCGCTATATCCGCCGCGATGCTCGGCGCACTCGCTCTGCCGGTGCTGTCCGCCACCACCGCCAACGCGGCACCGACCGCCGCCTCCGCTCTCCCTGCGAGCAGCTGCTCGTCCCTCCCGCCGCTGCCGTACGCAGTGCACGCCAAGGCCGTGACCATCCGGTCCAAGGCCAGCTCGAAGTCCACGGCGCTCGGGGTGCTCTACAAGAGCCACAAGTTCACCGTCTCCAAGAAGAGCGGCAACTGGGTCTACATCACGGACAAGACGACCGGCGTCAAGGGCTGGGTCTCCAGCACGTACGTCTACCGCGACGTCCGTATGTGCCTGGACTAACCGGACTTCAGCACGTCCCGGCAAGCGGCTGATCGCCCAGTACGGGGCCCCTCACATTCCCTACGCATCGGCCTATCCAGAACAGGAGATCCTTTTGTCCGACGGCATATCCGAGAATTCTGCGGATGTCGTGGGCGTCCTCACCGAACGGATCGAAGCACGCTTCGACATGGGCATGGACCAGTTGAAGGCCGCGGTCACCGCCGCGCCGACCGCGAACCCTGACGCCACCGACGTCGTCAAGTGGCACGGCCTTCTCGTTGAGGCCCAGTCCGTGCTGGAGCGCGCGGAGGACGACCTCCTTGCTGCACTGCATACCCAGCCCAGCGAGGTCGACGACCCGACGATGGGCCTCGCTCACCGGGTGAACGCGGCCGTCACCGCCCGCGACGGTCGGGCCCTGGTCGTGCGATGGCTCCTCGACCCGGACGCCCCAGGGAAGAAGGACCTCGCCGCAGAGCGCCTCGCCCGTCTTCGGCCCCGCACCGGGCCGGCGGTGCAGACCAGCGCCCCCAACCGGCCTGCGAGTACAGCCGCACCGGCGACGGCGTGGCGGTCGACGAGGGCCGCCCGATAAGCCGGGACAAGGCCAGCACCATGGACGGCGACCTGCAGAAGGTCTTCGGGAAGCCGGTACCCGAGCTGTACGAGGCGGCTGCCGGCCACGATGCCTCGCCCGCGTTCGCCCGTGCCCTGGAGCTGCGGTCCTTCCTGGCGCTCACCGAGGAGCAGGTCGCCCGCGTCCGCGACCGCGTACACGCCGACATGGATCCCGACCGCGACATGAGCGAACTGTCGGCCGACAGGCTCCGCTTCGACGCGCAGTGGCTGGACGCGGCACTAGAGGCCCGCGACGGCTACCGCGCCGCCCTCGGCGAGCTGCTGCGCACCATGCCGCCGCCTGCGCAGCAGGCCCGGCCCGTCCGCACGGCACCGCTCAGGGTCACCGCAACCCTGCCCCCGTCCACCGCCCCGGCACCCCCGCGTGCCGGGGCGGCCCGGGGCCGCCGACCGTGAAAGCCCCCGATTGCCCCATCCCACGTCCACCGACATAGCCGGACGGATCGAGGACCTGTACGGCGCACCGCTCGCCGACCTCGAAGCCCACGCCCAGGACCAGCCGCCCGGCATGCTCTCCGCCCTGCTCGGCATGCACGACGATCTCGCCCTCGTCGAGCGCAGCATCGACTTCCACCGCGACCACCTCGCCCGGCTCATCCACCCCGAGCGGCAGATCGGCCCGCGCGAGGTCTCCCACCTCCTCGACGGTGCACGCCGCCTCGCCGAAGCCGTCGCCGTCCGCGAGGTCCAGGCCAAATCGGTCGCCGCCGTCCTGCAAAGCCTGGCCCGCATCCCGGCCCCGTCGACTCCCTCGCCGCCTGCTCCAGCTCCGCCTCTTGCGGCGCAGAGCCCGGCGCACAGCCGCTGACCCGCAGGCCAACCCCCTTTCATTCACCCAGGAGTTCCTCCCTTGGCCATCACCGCTCTGCCCCCTGACACCGACGCCGACATCGCCCGGGTCACTGAGGCCCTGGCCATGATCACCCCGCGCTGGAACGTGAGGATCCTCCTGGCCCTCTCCGGCCCGCCGCTGCGCTACAGCGAGCTGGCGGCCAAGGTGTCCTGGCTGCAGAGCGGCCAGCTCCACCCCAAGCTCAAGGCGCTGTGCGACGCCGGACTCGTCGTACGCACCGAACACACCTCACGGCACGTGACCTACGGCCACACCAACCGTGGTGTTGCCCTACTGCCGGTCCTGCCGGTGATCGTCACCTGGGCCGAGGAACACCTGGAGAAGGCGGACCGCTCGCTGCCCGCGATCGAGCAGATCGAGGACAGCCTCACCCTGCTCACCCGGCGTCACGCCGCCGCCATCTTGTGGGTGCTCAAGTCCCGCCAGGAGGTCAGCGGGCGGGCCCTGGCCCGGATCGTGATGCCCAGCAGCGACTGGACCAACATCTACCCGCCGCTGCGGCAGCTGGTCGCCGACGGTCTCGTCGACACCAAGGGCACCGGCCGGCCCTACCGGCTCTCCGCAGCAGGCGACGGCCTGAGCCCCGTTCTCGGCACCCTGTCCGCCTGGTCCGCCGGGCAGCCCCTCGACCAGGCGTCCCAACACCCGGTCTGGGGGAACCCGCAGGCGAAGCCCGCGCAAAGGCCGTGGGTCAGCAGCCAGTCACGGCCGGCCCCCGCGGCGCTCCCACCCGCTCGGATGCCCCAGTCCTCTCCGGCGTGGCACAACCGCGATCTCTTCTCGCACGCCACGACCGCCCGCCCGAAGACAGCCATCCCGGCGGGAGGCCCGCGCCGATGAGCACCCTCTACAGCTCTGCCGAAGTGCACCGCGCTGTCGAACTCCTCGCCTCGCGCCCCCTGGTCCGCCTGGTCACCGAGATCGACGACAACGGCGCCATACCGCCGCGACGGCTGGCCGGCATCCTGCCCGACCTCTCCACGCACCAACTGCGGAGTGCTTCCGACACGGCCCGCGCCTACGGTCTCGTCCGGGTCGCGCCCGGCGGCGGTCTGCAACTGACCGACGATGGGATGGAGTTGGCAGATTTGTACGACGCGATGGCCCGCTGGGCCCGGCGTCACGCCGTCCCGGACCCCATCTGCGAGTTCAGCAGCCGTATCCGGCACGTCCTCGACCTGTTGGCACCATCGCTCACCGCCGAGCGAGCCGATGCTCCCTCCCCGCTGATCGGCGACGGAGCCGAGGCGGGGCTGGCTCGTCCCCGCACGCTCCTGATCCAGTGGCTGGCCGACAACCCCCAGGTGGCCACGGTGTCTGAGCCTGAGCCGGTCGCGTGAACGCAGCAGTCACACCCCGACACGCACGCCACACGGGCGGGCTGATGCGCAGCATCTACCTGCCGCGCACGGCGGACGCGTTGGCGTTCGCGATGTCCACCTACGGCATCCCGCTGCTCGTCCTGGCCACGACGCGATCCGCCGCGCTGACGGGCGCCGCCTTCGCCCTGGAGTGGATCCCGCGGCTTGCTGCGTTTGGGTGGGCCGGATCGGTCGTTGACCGGCGCGGTGCCGCGGTGGTCTTCCACCTGGCCTCCCTGGGGAGGGCGCTGGCTCTCGCCGCCGGCGCGGTCCTGCTCCATCTCCACCCGTCCGGCACCGTGGCGAGCGCGACCGTGATGGTGCTGGCGGCGACGACCGGCGTGCTCACCGAGTTCAGCTATATCGCGGCCGAGACCGCGGGTGCCGCCGCCGGACGCCGAGCAGGACGGCGGGCCCACCGTGTCCAGGCTGTCCTATTCGGCATCGACCAGACGGCGACCCTGGCCGGTCCGGCGCTCGCCGGAGTGCTCTTGCTTGCCGGGCCGCCGTCGATGCTCGCGGTGATCACCATGCTCTCGCTGCTTGCCGCGCTGCTCGCCCTGCGCACCCCGCCCTCGCCCGTGGTACCGGCCCGTGTGCCGAAGGGGCAGTCCGGCGGCGGACTGCTCACCGGGTGGCGCACCATCCGCTCGCTGTCCGCGCTCGGCTGGCTCGTGACCGGGCTGACCTTGTCCAACCTGGCGACCGGCCTTCTTCAAGCGGCCGGTCCCGTGATCGTCGTCAAGCACTTCGGGCAGTCCACCACCGCAGTCGGCCTCGTCTGGTCCGCCGCTGCCGCAGCGACGCTCCTCAGCGTCGCGCTCTGCCGGTTCGCGCTCGACCGCCTCGGCCTGTGGCCGGTCGGCGCCGCCTGCGCCGCCCTCGCCTCGCTCGGCTGTCTCGCCGCTGCCCAGGCTCCCGACTACCGGTCCTACCTGGTCCTGGTCGCGGTCCTCATGGCGGGCGAAGGCGGCATGACGGTCGTCCTGCGCACCCTGCGCTCCCGCCTGATCCCTCCGGAGAAGTTCGGCAGCACCCTGTCGGCGACCATCCTCATCCTCCTGCTGCCCTTCCCCGTCGCCGGCGTGCTCACCGCGCTCACTCCGCCCGACGCGCTGGGCCACGTCATCACCGTCTGCGCCGCGCTGCAGGCCCTCGGTCTGTTCTGCGCCTTCGCCCGCCTGCGAACCGATCCCGCCCTGCGCACCTGACCTTGTTGCGTCCCCAGCCTGTGGAGAACTTCATGTCCATTGCCGCCCTTGGATCGCACCGCACGGCTGGTCGCACCATCACCGAGCAGTTCCACGCCTTCGACGCCCACAACCCGCACGTCTACCGGGCCCTGGAACGCATGGCCGCTCGCCGCCTGGCCGCCGGCGCAACCCGAGTCAGCTTGAAGGACCTGTTCGAGGACCTGCGCTGCCAGCTCCCTCATGGGGTCGCCGGGCTGAACAACAACTACACCGCCCTCTACGCCCGCCGCCTGATCAGCGAACACCCTCACTGGGCTGCGGCGTTCGAACTGCGCCGCCGCCGTGCCGCCTGAGACGCCCCTCTCTTCCCTCGTCCCGCCGTCCATCGATACGGAGAACCCCTTCTTGTCCGCTCGTCCTCTCGTGCTCGTCGTTTCTCCTGGCGACGAGACCTACCGCGGCTACTGCCTGGAGCAGGTGGCCGCCGCGTACGACGTCGTCCTGCTCACCGGCACCGAGCCGTCGTGGGAGAAGCCGTTCATCGTCGACCACACCGTGGTCGATCTGAGCGACCCTGCAGCGCTGCTCGCCGGCGGCCGGGCGCTGGCCGAGCACCATGACCTTGCCGGCGTGGTCACCTGGGACGAGTGGCACCTCGTCCCCACCGCCCGTCTCGCCCGCGCGCTCGGTCTGTCCTCGACGTCCGTCGAGGTGATGCGGGCCTGTCGCAACAAGGCCACCGCCCGGGCTCTGTTCGCCCGCCATGGCGTGCCCTCGGCCGCCTCGATAAGGGCGCGGACTCTACTGGAGGCCGGCCTGGCGACGATGACCCTCGGCCTGCCGGCGGTCATCAAGCCCGCGGCCTTCGCGGGCAGCATCGGCGTGATCCGCGTCGACCGGCCCGAAGAACTGCCCGCCGCGTTCGCGTTCGCCTCGGCCGGAGCGAGCCGCAGCCGCGAGGACACCGGCGTCCTGGTCGAGGAGTACCTCGACGGGCCGGAATTCTCGGTCGAATGCGTCACCCACCGCGGAGCGACCACGGCGGTCGCCGTGACCCGCAAGCACCTGGGCCCCGCGCCGTACTTCGACGAGGCCGGGCACACCGTCGATGCCGCCGACCCACTCCTGGCCCAGGTCGCCCCGGCCGCCGCTGCCGCGGTCAAGGCCCTGGGGATCACCGACGGTGTGCAGCACGTCGAGCTGCGCCTGGTGGACGGTCGGCCGCGGTTGATCGAGGTCAATGCCAGGATCGGCGGCGACATGATCGGCCACCTTGTCCGTCTGGCCACCGGCATAGACCTGCCCCGGGCCGCCGCCGACCTCGCCTGCGGCCGAGCGCCGGACCTCACCCCGACCCGCAGCGGGGCCGCGGGCATCCGCATGCTCTACCCGGATACCTCCGGCACCCTGACCGCCCGGCACATCAACCAGCCCTTCGCCGCCCACACCCCCTGGCTGCGCCAAGTGCACTGGATCCGCGAGATCGGCGACGAGCTCGTCCTGTCGCCCGACGGCGACCTGTTCACCGCCAGGGCCGGGTTCTACATCGTCACCGGCCGCACCACCGCCGAGGTCACCGAACGCCTCGACACCGCCGCCGACGAGATCACCGTCACCACGAGGGCAGACCGATGATCCCACAGCCCGATTCGCACCACGAGATCGACGGCGACGTCTACGTCTCCCCGCGCCACCTCGCCTCCACCACCGGAACCGGCGACCCCGCCCTCGCCCCGTTGCTCGACCTTAGCTGGGACCTGCGGTACGACGAGGACTCCAACGTGTACGTGAGCGCTCCCGACCGGCGCGTGCGCCTGGGCTACCTGCCCGAAGGCGAGGACGACGGGCTCTGGCGCATCAACGCCTACAAGGACTCCTTCGGACCGCCGGCGTGGGGCGTCTGCTTTAACGACCGCGTCCCCACCGAGTTTGTCCAGGCGTTCACCACCATGCTGGCCACGGCGTACGAGCAGGGGCCGGATGCTTACCTTGCCCGGCCGATCTCCGGCATCGACGAGCACGATCCCTTCCTGGCGGTCGTGCCGCTTCTGAAGCAGGGCTGGGAGATCGACCGTCCGCGCTGGGGCGTCTTCGCGGTCCAGGCCCCGGACGGGCTCGCCGGCATGGAGTTCACCACCGGCGACCTCGATCCGGAAGCCGAACTGACCACGCGCGACGCGCGCTGGCAGCTGTGGGCGGGCAAGTCTATCGACCGGCCCGTCTGGTACGCCACGGCCAGCACCGACACCCCGGTCGCCCTGCTCACCGCCGTCACCGAGTGCGTCGCCGATCCGGCTCCCCTGCCCCGGTGGCGCGAGGTGACCTTCAGCTACATCAAGGGGATGGCCCAGCTGACCCCGATCCTCCCGCCGGGCCCGTCGGCTCCCACTCCGCTCGACGTGCAGCGGGCCGTCTCCTCCCGCCGTCCGGTTGCGCTGCCCGCGGCCAGCGTCCCGCGCTGGAGCACCACCAGCCCACCGGCCCTGCCCGGCCCGCGCCGGTAGGACCAGCCAGACCTCGACCGGAGCCTCTCTTGTCCCTGCAAGCCGCCGAGTTCTTCGCCGAGCTGTGCCTTCCCTTCCACGACCACACCGTTGTTGGCAACACCTACTTCGCTGTCCCGATCCCCGATGCACCGCTGCGGATGCGGATCGACTTCACCGTCACCATCCACGCGGACACCTACGGAGGGCTGCGTGTCACCGTCGTTCATCCGGAACGCGGCGAGATCGACGCGGTGGCGCTCAGCTTCGTGGACCACGGGACCTTCCACCGCCGCGATGAAGCCACCAATACCCGGCCGAACACCAAGCAGTACGGCACCTTCGACACCTATCACCGCCCCGGCCGCCCGCCGTGGGACGGGGCCGTCACCACCGGGCTGCGCGACGCCATCGAGCAGTACACCGCCGTCTGGTTCCCCGGCGCCTGGGCCGCGTCCAGGCCCAGGCTCGCGGTTGGCCGCACCCCGCGCAGCACTCCCACCCAGCCGGCTACCCCAGTCGTCGGCCGCACCCGCTGACCTCCCCGACCGATCAAGGAGTCCTCTTCCCCGTGCACGCATGTCTCGTCCGATCCGCTGCTGCCCTCGCTGTCGCGGCCGGCACCCTGAGCTGGGCGCCGGCCGCGAGTGCCGAGCCCTCCGAACCGACCCCCTCGGCCTCCGCCGCTCCCGCCGCGAAACCGGCTTCGGACGCGGGCAGCGTCGAGATCACTACGAAGGACACGGCCGGAGACGCCTTGCCCGGCGCCGCGTTCCTGCTGCTGGACTCCGCCGGCCAGGAAGCCGCACGCGGACAGAGCGACGCCCAGGGGAGTCTGACCTTCCCCGACCTCGCGCCGGGCGTCTACCGGCTCAAGCAGATGGCTTCCGGCAGCCCGCTCCACGAAATTGTCAGCGATCAGGACGTCATCGTTACCCCGAGCGCGACCACACGGCTGACGATCACCGACCCGTTCAAGGCTGCCAAGGTCCTCCTGCAGGCCAAGGACGACAAGACCGGAAGCCTCCTGCCCGGCGCGACCGTGAACATCGGCACCGGCACCTCCACGCTGCTCACCCTGACTACCGGCACCAAGGGCGCCGCCTCCGGAGAACTGCCCGTGTCGAGCCGCAGGACGCAGTTCTGGGTCAAGGAGATCAAGGCTCCTGCCGGCTACGACCTCTACAAGCCGACGAAGACGTTTACCGCAGGTCCCGGCGCCCCGGTGACGGTGGCCGTCACCAACGCCAAGACGGCCACCGACCCGAAGCCTGACCCCTCCAGCAAGCCGACGCACAGGCCCACCGACTCCCCGTCCAGTCCGGGCAAGCCGAACAGCGGTACCGCAGGTGCCACCCCCTCCGCCTCGGGCAGCGACACACCGGAGCCCGACTCCTCACCCGTCGCCGCGACCTCGGTCAAGGACTCCACGCAGAAAACGCCGACGGGCTCCCTCGCCCACACCGGAGCCGACGCCACACCGTGGCTGGTCGGTGGCGCGGCCGTGCTGATCGCAGCAGGCGGAGGCGCTCTCCTCCTGGCACGCCGCAGCCGCACGGACAGCCTCACCGACGACTCCCCCGAGAGCTGACCCGCACTCCCCGTCCACGACTCAGAGCCCCCGGATTCCACAGCCTGGAATCCGGGGGCTCTGTCGTCCACGAACGCGCGCGGCCTCGTTACGAACTGGTCGGCCCAAGCGGGTACGCGGCCCCGACGGCCCGCCCCCGCGCGGTCGAGGACGTCCCGTCGGGTCCATGACGTTCTTCCGGGTGCACCTCGACCGAGGCCGCAACGCCTCCTGGGCCATGGAGGAGGAGTCCGAAGAACTCTACGAGACCGCCCGGGTCCTTCTCGACCTCGAGACGGGCTCCTTCACCGACGAAGTCAGTGAAGGACTGGAGTACGT
Organism: Streptomyces cadmiisoli; assembly: GCF_003261055.1. Classification (NCBI taxonomy): domain Bacteria; kingdom Bacillati; phylum Actinomycetota; class Actinomycetes; order Kitasatosporales; family Streptomycetaceae; genus Streptomyces; species Streptomyces cadmiisoli. The sequence continues at coordinate 1,814,786 of NZ_CP030073.1, read as the reverse complement.
CGGCTCAGCGCTGCTCGTCATGGATCGAGTGACGCTGGATCCCCCCATGGCGCGGACACGGCCTGGCGGCCGTACTCGCGTGTGAGGCGATCCCCCCGGCCTATGGCCGGCTGCCGCTCCATCGCCTGCTCGCCAGGCATCACCGACCTCAGCAGCCGCCGGCTGACGGACAAGGCCGACTCGCGACGGTCGTCGCGCGCGGAAAGCTAGGCGCGTGCGGGGGGCAGGTCGTAGCGGCTGACGGCCACGTAGGTTTCCGGCGTCGCTGCTTCGTGGAGGCTCTCGTCGCCCTCCAGGTCGAGTTCCGGCTCCTGGGGACGACGGAGAAGGTCGCTCCAGTCGCTCGCTGCACCTCGCTCGTAGGCGTCGCGGAGCAGGGGACGCAGCCGTGGGCGGGCTTCCTCTTGCTGTTCGCGGAAGATGCGCCGCTGGGTGAGTCGCTGTTCTTCCTGGGCTTCGTCGCTGAGTTCCAGGTCGGCGGGCGGCTGGTCCTCGGCGCGCAGTCCTGGGGTACGCCGGGCGATGGCAAGGTCCTCCTCGTGGAGACGCTCGCAGGCGGCGAACAACTTCCGGGACATGCCGAGGTGGACCTCAGTTCCGGGGATGCGGCAGCTCAGGAAATCGTCAAGGCCCATGGAACGGATTCCGACGCGCAAGGCGTGCTGTTCTGTGCCGGTCGCTGCTCCGCGGGCGTCGGCCCGCAGGGCGAGAGTAAGGCTGTCGTCTTCCAGGGGCGTGGTCAGCCCGGAGCGCCGGCGGCGGGAAGCGCGGTCGGCGGCAACGGGTACGGTGCGCAGTTGCGAGACGGGAGCCGAACTCAGTGCCAGATAGGCCAGCATCTGGGCGCGGGCGGCACCGATGAGCGCGTCGTCGCTGTCGCCGAGGCGATCCTCTAGGTTGCCTAGGCCCGCTGCCTCGTCGTCGGTATCGGATCCGGCAGGGGCGAGCGGCGCCTGGCCGGGGTGCAGGTCGTGGTCGATCGTGAGGAAGAGGTCATCGTCAGGCCGTACGGACGCCCCGACCAGGATGGTGCGGTGCCCGTACGCGCCGAGGGCCTTGCTGCCGGACGCCAGCTGCGCCCACCCCTCGCGGAGTCTCCTGAGTCCCACGTCGCCGCCCTTGGCCTCGATCAGCCAGTAAAGCTCCTCCGTCTCGTGGAGCGGGCAGCTTCTTCTTCGGATCCTTGAACGTGTCATACAGAGCAGGGACGGGTCCGCCGAGTTCGAGGTGCTCGGTCTGGCCGAGGCCCAGCAGCGAGCGGCAGGCCCACTCGGTCATCGTCATGCCCAGCGGTAGCCAGCGGCATTCTTCGCGCTGCGCTCGGTGCCGTGCGCGTACACCGGATTCCAGGTCAGGCGCCGGCCCTTGGCCCCCGGCACGGGATGCCGGGGCGTCACGGGGTGTGCGCCGAGTTAGGCGTACAGCGGGGAGACGCGGGCGACGAGTTCCCCGTGGGCGTAGCGCGGCTGGTTCTGCAGGTGCGGGGTGACGTCGCGGCCGACTTCGGTGGCGGCCTTGATGATCTCCCGCCACGTGGTGGTTGGCGCGTACCAGCCGTCGGCGGCCGGGATTCCGTCCGATCCGGTCCATGCCTTGTGCTTGGCCGTCCGCCACTGCCGCCGTGGCTTCTTCGCGGGCGCGCTACGGAACAGGACCGGTATGTCGAAGCTGTCGGCGTAGGTCAGCGGCGGCTCGTCGGGGGACGTGTGCGGGGATCATGCAAATCACTTGGCCCGACTGGATTGGGTTGACAAGCATTTATTTCGCTCAGGTCCCCGTCCGGCGCTCCCCCGTCCGCGACAGCTGGAACCTGTAGCGCAGGCCCTCGCCGACGGAGCGGAAGAAGTGGGCCGACCGGGGGTGGAGCGGGTTGGGTAGGAGGTGGATCTTCCGCAGGTCGGCGTCGAGGGCGTGGGAGACGTACAGGATGTGGTACGTCTCTCGCTTCTTCAGGGAGCGCGCCCGGGCAATCTCGGTGGGCGAGAGGACGAACTCCCCCTCGCCTCCGGCCGAGGACTTCACCTCGAAGAGCAGGCTCGACCGTTTCCTCTCGACGATGAGGTCGTATCCGAGCGTGTCGTCGCCCATGCCGTCACCCAGGACCTTGTTGCGGTAGCCCGACACCCACGCGCTCTCGTCCACGGCGTCGTGCCGGTTCATGAGCCAGGCGAGGGCGGCGACCTCCCCCGCGAGTCCGACCGCGAGCGCCTGTGTGTCGGAGAGCTTGCCCCGTCGGCCAGCGGAGAATCCGGGGCGCCCGGCGCCGGGGAGCCGCTGTGCCTGCCGGCCCAGTGCGACGAGCGGGGCGTCGCCCGCGGAGCCGAGGAACTCGGGGGTGAGGCCGCCCCGTACGGCCTCCACGATCGCGTGGTAGTTGTCCTCCTCCGCCGACATCCTCGTGCGGTCCACCACGATATGCCGCCGCTCCTCCTGCCGCAGCCGCCGCTCCCTCTTCTCCTGCCGTTCGGCGTCGTCCAGCTGACGAGTCGTCAGGCCGAGGTCTTCGGGTGTCAGGGTAAGCGGGACGGCGGCGGGCCAGCGGTCTCCGGTTCGGAGCCAGCGCAGCGTCGTGGCGTCGTCGAGCGGGAAAAAGTCGAGCAGCCCGGCGGCGGTGGCCTCGGTCGTGAGGTTCTCCGGGTCCCCCGGGAGGCCGGAGGCGGACTCGCCGTGCGCGGCCTCCCACGCGTGGATCAGGGTCCGTGCGCGCTTCAGCCGTTCCAGGAGGAGGGGCCGGTTGGTCAGCCGGAGTTCGTCCACGGGCGTCAGCCCCGCGTCCGTACCGAGCGGCGGGGCCCCGAGTCCGGTGAGCCAGCGGTCGACGTGCGCCTGCATTAGGGCGGTCTCCAGATGGAGGTGTTCGTCCGCCCAGGCGGTGTCCGGCACGAGTCCGGTCAAATTCCGGTTCTCGGCGTACGAGGTCAGGGGGGCTCCGGACCGGAACGCGTCCAGGAAGCCGACCCGCAGCGCGTCCAGGATGCTTCGTCGCCGGCCGGCGACGAAGTGCCGGAACTCCTGCTCGATGCCCTCGGCGTTGCGCAGCGGCCGGTAGGTCGAACCGAGGGCGGCGATAACGGCGTTGAGCTCGCGCAGCGACAGCGACATGGCCCTACGGGCGGTGTCCAGGTCGGGGTGGCGGGCCGCCGCCCGCAGCGTCCGGTGGTCCGTCGGCGTCAGCCGGGCGGCGAGCCAGCGGTCCAGTTCGGTCTCTGAGGCGAGGGCCTCGTCGTTGGACAGAAGGGCGTGGGCCGCTTCGAGGTCGAGTGTCGCGAGCAGTGGCACGAGGATGTCCAGGAGGGCGTCCAGGGGCTGTCGCAGGGTTGCGGTGATCTCGCGCACCCGGGCCCGGTCCTCGCCCAGGACGTCGGCGATCGCGTCGGCGTCCGGGCTCTGACCCGGGCCCCAGCCGGCCGTGTTCAGGTCGAGGAGGGCCATGCGGAGGGTGTCGGCGAGTTCGGGGTGGTGGAGGAGTTCCATGATCCCCGCGGCGGACCGCTGGAGCAGGTCCTCCTCGCCCTGGCTGGGCCCCTCAAGCAGGAGAGTCGGGGTGTCCTGGTGTGGGACGGCCAGCCACCGTCTGCCGCCGTGGCCGGGCCGCTCGGCGATCTCGTCCACGACGGAGGTCAGGACCCCGGCGTGGACGATCTGGATGCGCTTGGCGATCGCGCAACCGCGGCGCACGGACTCCGCGGTAGGGCGGCGGAAGCGGCTGGCGCGCAGGTCGATCACGGCCGCGACGAGGGTGAGGAGCCAGTCGCGCTCGGACGTGATCAGCGGGTCGCCCGCGGCCCCGGCGTGGAACGCCTCTCCGTCCACCCGGACTTCGACTCGTGCTCGGGAGATCCTCCGGACGCGCGAGCCGAAGCACTGTTCGACGAGCGCGGCCACCGCGCCCCCGTGCATGTTGCGCATGCGGAGCAACGGGGCACCGCGCTGTTCGAGGAGCTGGACGAGCTGGCGTGCGTCGGTGTCCTCCACGTACAGGTGATCCACGGTGTTCGGGGAGTCCGTGTCGTCGGCGAGTGTGACAGCTTCGAGCCGACCGCCCCGGCTGACGACCACCGCCGCCTCCGAGCCCTGGGGGTAGGGGTCCTGGCGCGTCTGGGCGCACTCCGCCCAGGCGTCCTCGTACGCCCGGCGGAATGCGGCCGTCATCGTCTCGGGGACGGCGCCGTCGCGGAAGAGCTCGGTGAGCTCGCGGACCCGACGCGCGGCGGTCTCCGGGGAGTCCCACCGCTCAAGTCCCCAGCCTCTTGCGCGACGGACCGCACGGTCGTTCGCCTGGAACGCACGGCGCAGCGCCGAGGGCAGCAGGGGGACGAACGACGGGGCGGCCTCGTCCCCGTGCGTCCAGGCGGCCTCAGGCCGTACGAAGCGCCAGTCGGCGCGCTCGCGTGGGGACGCGACGGGCATCCACTCGGCCTCGGCGAGGAAGGCGGTCACCGGCGTGGGAAGGCTGAAGGAGTCCCACCGGTCGTTGTAGCGCCGCACGGTGACGTGTAGGGCATCGGCGGCCCACTCGGAGCAACCGGCGGCCACGAGCCGGGCGTACACCCGCTTCGCGGCGTCGGACAGATGGTGGTGGTCGTCCTGGCCGGGCAGCCGATACAGAGGAGTCTGGCCCACGTACTCGGTGTACGGCCGCCGATCCGTGGGAGGTTCCCTCTCCACATGGCGCAGCCAGACTTCCGCGGTGGCCTGCGGCAGGGACATCGTCGGGGGCCTGCCGTCCGTGAAGTGACGGCCGTCCGCCCGCAGGGTGGAGCGGGGCACAGGCTCGGGGCAGAGCCCCGCGCCGACCCCCAGACGCCCGAGGAAGGCACGCCACTCCGCCCGGTCCGCGCCCCGGAATGCCTGGTGCTCCGGGGGTGCGGTCAAGCGGCCCCGGAGCACCGCGAGTTCCTCCGAGACATCCTGCGCGCGGTCGATGAGCTCTCCGAGCAGCTTCGCTCGTTCTCCGCCCCACTCGGCACAGAGCAGGGCCTTCGAGGCGGGTATCCACACACCGTCGGCGCCGGGGACGAGCAGCCCCATGGCCTGGATGTCCCGCCACGGTGCCGTGTCGCTCCTGGAGAGCCGGAAGGCCCAGGCGAGGACCTCCGCCGCGAGCTCCGGCGTGGGCTTGTCCTGAAGGGAGCGGGCGACCAGTGCCAGCAGTTCGTCGGCGCGGTACTCGTTGACCAGACCGCCGTCTTCGAGCATCCGGCGGCCCCGCTGCTTGATCGTGATGCTGCCGAGCCGGTTCTTCCACGGGATGTCCCGCGACACGAAGAAGACCCGGTGGCGCAGCGACCGTGGAAGGCGGGGGCCTTGCTCCGTGGATCCTGCCTGTTCCTCGCCGTCCGCTCTGGGCGAGAAGAAGGCCGTGGCACGCCTGACCCTGCCGTCGGCCGCGTTGCACAGCCGGAGCTTTCCGTCGTCGTCCATGAGGATGCGGCGGCCCTGGAGTGCGCGGGGCCGCTCGACGCAGCCGGCGAGCTCGTCGTAGAAGCGGGCCCACAACTCCGGCTGAAAGGGCGCGTCGGCGAGGCTGCGCGCCAGGCTCTCGGCCCACCTCGCCAGTAGTTCATCCGACGGCCGGGGTGAGCGGCCGACGAGCGTGGCGACGGCCTTCTCGAGCCGGGCCGCACGCTGCCCGGTGACGGACGGGTGTACGAGTACGGCGTCCGCGTCCCGGCTCAGCCGGTCGGTCGTGAACAGGGTCCGGTCCTTGTCGTCCCAGAGCCGGGCCTCCGTGAGGGAGGCCCACGGCCGCGCGCCCGAGGCCAGGGGGATGATCGGGGCGGTGCCGACCTCGTGTCCGAGGCGCTTGAAGGCCCGGGACAGCCGGTCGGACATAGATGCGTCCCAGCTCAGCAGGTCCGCACAGAGGGTCGGTGGGAGCTCCAGGGTCCCGGCGGAGCAGGCGAGGAGCGTCTCGGCCCCGAGGAGAGCCAGCTCGTCCAGGAGGAAGTCGTTGAGTGGGACCGTCTTCTCGAGGTCCACGCGGGCTAGCTTCGCGAAGAAGGGCGCGTTCACATGGGCCGGAAGGGGGGCAACGGCCTGCTCGCCCATAGGCAGGTGAGTGTAGAGGCGTCCTTTGGCCAACCCTTCCTCGACGGGAATCGCGAGCGTGACCCGGGCGTCTCCCTGCCAGTCGCGCCATCCCTCGCTGATGTGGTCGCCGAGCACGCTGCGTTCGACCGCGTCGCCGAAAGCCTCAGCCGCCACCTGCCGGTCGAGCAGGACGAAGGCCCCGCCGTCGCCGACGGTCACCGTACTGACCGTGAGCCGGTCGAGTTCGGCGTCCGCCCGCTCGGTCCGGGCCAGGGTGCGCCGGTCGACCATGCCGTCCTGCCGCTCCTCGACAGTGAGCGAGCCGATCCGGCGCAGGAAGAGCAGCACCGGCGGGCCGGCGGACAGCATGGTCAGCTGTTCGGCCGCCTCGGCCCGGGCCTCCTCGCTCTTCAGCGGCAGGCGCAGCACGGTCACGTATCCGTCAGCTGCGAAAGCGTTCACGGTGTCGGGAACGCTGTCCAGGGGCACGGGCAGGCAGAGGTGGAAGACGTCGGCGGCCACCTCCGCCGCGAGAGTGGCGTCGCCGTCCAGGAGGTCCTTGAGCGAGGTCTCGTCGGCGAAGCTGAAGCGGTAGCCGTCGAAGACCCGGCCGCCTTCCTCGGAGACGGAGTAGACCTGAGGTGCTCCGGTCAGCTGGAGAACGCTCTTGAAGCCGATCCCCTTGTTACCGATGCCCTCCTCCGGGCGCTTGTCCGACTGGGCGATGTCGGTGATCGCGTCGAAGTTGCTGCGGCTGACGGGCCGCCCGGTGTTCGCCACGTACACCGCGCCGTGCGGCCCCTCGTCGTGGTCGAGCCTGATCAGGACCCGGCCTCCCAAGTCGCCCGTGTCATGAGCGTCGTGGGCGTTCTGCAGGAGCTCCACCAGGGCGCGGTGCTCGTAGTCGCGGATGGCCTGTTCGATGAGGTTCTTGAGGCTGCGGAACAGGTTCCAGCGGTCTTTGGCCCCCTGGTACGAAGTAATGCGGTCGAGTGTCTTCGCACGCACTTCGGCGCGGAGGTCCGGCATGGTGGTGTTTCCCTTCAGACGCGTGCGAGCGCCGTGAGAGGTACGGCGGTGGCGACCGCCGCCACCAAGACGGCGGAGCCACCTGGTGGCGGGGTGCGGAGCCGGGTGTCTGCCGGGTGTCCTCGGTACGGGGCCAGCGCGGGTCCAGGCCAGTTCGGCGGCGGGCGGCTGCTGGGGCAGGTCGACCAGTCAGGGACGGCAGGGGGCGTGGCGGACGAGGGCCGCGCGGTGGATGCGCTCGCGAGGGTCCGTAGGAGGGCCACGAGCAGGATGGCCGGTACGACGAGCACTCGCATCGAGCGGGGACGACGGGGCGGCTACGGGGGGCGCGAGGGCTCGTGTTCCTCTCCGCAGGACTGCGCCGTAAGACCCGGAGCGCTCCGGCCAGGACGTTCCTTCGTACGCGCGTGTGCTCATGGCCCGACCGTAGCCCGCAGGTCGGACAGCGCGGCCGGGCGGGGGCCGCTGCACCCAAAAGTGCGAGCAAGGTGGTTCGGGGATCTCAGATCCGTGGCCAATGGCCGTGAAATTTGGCCACACCATCTGAGATCCCACATCACTGTTGTAGGGTCTCGCCGCCTATGGCCAGCGGCGGTGCCGTGACCTGGTAGTTGTCGTCGTGTCTCACGGCTTAGCCAGCCGTCCAGTCTCACGATCGTGTCCGAATCCTCGGGGAGGCTGGCTTGCTGGCCCGTCAGCTCGCTGGCTAACCGCCAGCTGACGGAGTGCAGAACGCAAGCGGGGCGCCGGCCGGAGTGGCTGGCGCCCCGCTGCCGTGCCGTCAGGCCGGTTCGGGTGTGGGCGTCTCGGTCCGGCTGCCGCTCAAGACGTCCACGATGCGGAAGTCGTCGCGCTCCAGGGCCTCGACGATCGCCACGGCCATGTTCTCAAGGCCGTCCGTGTCGGCAGGTAGGCCGCCGTGCGCCTTCCGGTAGGCGACCATGGTGTCCACGATCCTGAGCACAACATCGATGTTCTCCGCACTGCTCTGCATCACGCCTCCTGTTCGTCGTCGCTGCCGCCGTTGACCGCGCGGAGCCGCCGGTGAGCCTTGAACGCCTCCCCGGGTCCGGCCAGTCGTCGGCGCAGATTCCGTAGCGGGGCGGCATCAGACCCCGCTCACCCATATGAGTAAAGGGCCTGACCTGCCAATCTCAAACTCGTGTCAGATCTGCCATCGCTTGGCCATCGACCGTGAGATTTGGCCACGAAATCTGAGACCCTACAACTGTCACCGGACAACAGTTCTGTCCGTTGACAGCGAAGTTAGTCTGCTGTCGGTCTGTGACCTGGGCGGACTAACTTGGTTGGCAAGAAACTTCCTTGGTCGACCTAGGGCAGGAGGCTCTTCGAGCCGGAGGGGCCGGGTGCCGGTCGAAGCCCTATGTCACCCCTTATGGAAACCCAAGGCGCACCTGGGGGCCGCGCTGACAGGATCGGCACATGCTTATCACTCCTCGCCCCGGCGCAGAACGGAAGAACATCCGGCAGGTCTCAGCGTCGTCCACACCACCGCGATGAACCTACAGCGGCCGTATCTCACTGCCTTCGAGGGGCTGTGGACGTATCTGGAGTGGGCCACGGAGTCCGCGCGAATGCTGCGCTCCCAGATCAGCGACCGGGACCTCGACGTTCTGAACGTCCGCATCGTCGAAATCGCCGGACTAATTGCTCGCTTGCAGGGACCCAGGGAGCTGACAGAGTGGCGCTCCGTTGCTGGCCAGAGCCTTGGAGGGAAGCATGTCGGCGTCCGAAATCGGGTATCGCGTGGTGCGTCATGGAGACAAGGCGCCGAAGGACGGGACGCTATGGCGTACCGAAGCGGAGTCACGCAGCAGGGTAGCGGCGGGCGATCGTCCAGCGCTCCAGGAGGTTCTGTTCTGCCTGCGTGCCGATCTCGTGGATAGCATCCGCGTGTCCAGGTGGGATGACCTGGGCGATCCGATCACCCGGGAGATGGTCCGCGACGAGATCCGGGATCACCGAGCGACACTGACCGTGGCCGGTGATGTCATCGAACCTGATCACCCGCTGCGGAACACCGAGCAAGGTGTTCGCAACCAGGTTCAGGCTACCTGCGCTGCACTTCGGGCTCTTCTTCCTCGCCAACGAGGCAAGCAGGGCCAGTTGGACATCGGCCGCGGCCTGAGCAAGAACGAAGTGGTGCGGCTCGCACACAAGTTGCACGTCGGGTTTCAACTGACGCTGGCGCAGACTGCGGACCTCCTCAACCAAGCGGGCTACATGTGGGATGGCGTGCAGGGTGAGCAGGACTTCAACAAGCAGGTCGTTCACCGGCTCCTCCAAGACGCGTGCTGGGACGACGATGCCCCCCGGACGGTCGATGGCGAGCGGATCCGTACCAGCGGGAGGTCACATCAAGTTCTCCAGGAGTTCGAGGTGATGGCCGTCTACGGACCAGACGACGAACGAGATCACCTCACGCGATCGAGGGACGTCCAGAACATCGCGACGGCGCACGACCACCTCTTCGCCTTCTCCTTCACCCCGAGCACTCCGGACTTCGGGCTCACAGACCTTCTCCACCTCGTGACCACACCCGCGCCTGTCCGCACCCTCTACGTAGCCGACTCTTCCCTCTTTCCCAGCGAATTGGACCGGCTGGTCGCGTACAGGTGGGTCGAGCACTTCGGCGTCCAGGTTCTGGAGGCGGGCAAGTCGGTGAAGTCGACCGTTGAAGGTTCCGGACAAGAGCGAGTTCTGCGGGAGGTGATCAAGACGTTCGCTGCCCTTCGGATGCACGACAGCCACACCGTGATCGAGACCACCCGGTCCATCGATCACGCGAGGGCCGTCGCGAAGCGCCTGCGGAGCCAGGCGGGGTACTCGTATGAGGAGATCGCTCGTCACCTCAGGCTGGAAGCGATTCCCACGCGGAAGCGCAGCGGCGACTGGGGCAGAAGCGCTGTCATGGATCTAGTGTCCGGTGATGTCGCCTCATGAGCAACGCCCGACGTGATGCTCGTCGAGAGCGCACGCTGACCCGACTTCGCACGCATGCAGGCGTCACGCTGAGCCGGCACGCCCTGTCCCGGGCGAAGGAGCTCGGTTTCGATGAGAGTGAAGTGCTGCGGTGCGTCATATCTCCCGAGCAAACCTACGGAGGCGACCCGAAATACCCAGGTGCCCGGCGCGTCCACCAGCGTCGAGATTGCGCCTGCGTCATCGACACGGCGACCCGAACGGTGGTGACAGTGCTGCTACGTAATACGGGCCTATGGCAACACGGAACCCATACCCGGTGGGACATGCCTCGTGCTTGCTCAAGTTGAGCGCGGGTCATAGGCTCTCCGCCTCTTGCCAATGTGGAAAAGCGCCCCGGGATCTGACTCGCACTCTGCCCGGGGCGCTGTCACGTCGTTTCCCGCCACCCCTGCTGCTCCAGTGCCCGCAGGTCGAACCGCTCCCGCAGGTCGGCCAACCCTGGTGGCACTTCATCCATGCGGGCACCGGGGAGCGCCGCGTGACCCGTGATGAGAGCGATCCGAGGGTCCGACTCCTCGGCGACCACCTCGTCGTCCGTCTCAAGCGCTTCTTCGATGCGGCCAGGCAGAGACGGAGCCGAAGGGAGGACGTCGTTGGTGTGCAGCCACTCCATGCCCATCAGCAGCGTCGAGGCGTACGAGTCCTGAGGATGCCCCGACCACACTGTCGGGCAGTGCACCAGGCACGACAGCGGCTTACTTTCGGCCAGTACGTCGCGGTAGCCGTTCTTACCCTTCACAATCAGCTCGTCGATCTGCTGGGCAGGGGCGATCGTGATGCCGAGCAGGGGCTGCTGCTGACACGGCTCAAGTCTCTTACACGGCCATGGCTCAGCCCGTTTACCCTGCAGGCAGTTGTAGAAGGCGTACAGCGGGACCGGCAGGACGCTACCGTTCCGGCCTTCCCGTCGCGCGGCCTCAACCAGCAACCGACTCTGCCAAATCCTGCCGTCTGATCCTCTCCGGACCTTGCGCTTGAGTTCCTCGTAGCGTTCGCCGGGGTGGTAGAGGCGCTTGGCCTGAATCCAGAGACGCACCCACGACAAGTCGCTCCGCTGGATCCACCACTCCCAGTCGGCGCCGTTCCCTCGCTCCTCGTGCGGCTTGAACCTAACCACCCGCCAGAATCGCGGGTCCACATGCGCAAGCTCCGTTAGAAGCAGGTCGGTGAGGGTCGTCTCGTAAGCCTCGAACCCAACGGCACGTGCTCTCGCCATGCGGCGGTGCGTGGCACGAGCCTGTTTGGCCAGGGCCTTCGCCAGGTGGCACGCCTCCGGCCGCCCAGCCATCAAGTTCTCGATCACGTGGTGGATGTGCTTCACGGAACCTGTGCGGGATCCCGGTGGTGGAGGAATGGGGGGAAGTGGCGGCGACGTCAATGAATCTCCCTGTTGCGGCTCCGCCTTGATCTCTGGACGCTCGCTCGGCGCTGTACTGACCCTGCGCACCTACCGTACGGTCACGACCTTCTCCACATCGACGAGTTGACGAGTCGGAAGGCGGCCAACTCGCGGACACTCGACGCTACGTCACGATATGTCCCAGGAACCACACTGCGAACGCCGACCAGGTGACCACGAAGGCCACGTACCCAGGGCGCGTGTCTCTGTGGTCCGGTGCGATCAGTGGCCGAGCGCCGACCATGCGGCGAGTCCGAGAGCTGCGAGGCTGGTCAGTACTCCGACGGTCGGCAGGGGCCAGCGGGTGCGTTCGAGGGCAGTGACCCTGTCGCCGAGTTCCTCGACGGCCTTGTCGATCTGGTCGGATCGCTGTGCGATCAGGGCGAGTTGGCTGTCGATGCGCGCCGGCCCGACTTCGAGGGCGCGGCGGAGCACAGCCAGTTCAAGGGCGACCTCTCCGTCGGGCATGGCGCGGCTCCTACGGTCAGTTGGGCGTGGACGTGGATGCGGGGTCGGTTCTCGCCGGGAGCCAGGAGGCGGTCCCGGTACGGCCGAGAAGGGTGCCGACGGCACCCTTGGCGACGGCCAGGCCAGCGGGGATCGCGGCGGCGGACTGGAGAGTGGAGAGGCCCGCGTCGCAGGACAGCGTCACGTGATCCAAGATGCCGCTCAGCTTGCCCGTACCGTCCAGCCCAGTTCGTAGGCCCGCGTGGCGAAGATCGCCATGACGGCCGCCTCGGCACGGACAAGCAGCCGGGCAGAACGCAGCGCGTCCTCCGGGGAAGGTGCGGCGGTCCGTGTGCCGTCACTCACGTCGTCCTCCATCTCAACAGGCGCGCCGGCTGCGCGAGGGTGAGGCTGAGGGCCGCATGGTGCACTGACAACGGGCGCAGGTGCTCGCCCGGTTCGGTGGACGCGGCCGACGTACGGACCGCGTAGAGCGTGCTCACTCCTCACGACTGGATTCACTGTCAGAGAAGCCGAAACAACTGAGTTCGCTGTCAAACGCCTTGATTGGATGACAAAAGACAAGTTCGCCGGGGGCAGACAGGAAAGATCGCGGAAAGACTGGCCAACGGGCGCGAGGGCATGTCAACGTAGACGACCTTGCAAGAAACCCCAGGTCAGAGAGGTGATTGCCCGTGACCGTAGCCCCTGCGGGCCCCGGTTTCTCTACCACCGTCGAAGCCCTGCGACCGCGGGAGTGGCAGCTGGGCCCCGGTCAGCCGACCCTGGTCATGGAGCAGTTCTCCGCCGAGGACTTTCACCTGATCGTCGATGATCGCGCGGACGTGCACGTCAGCTCCAAGGACGGCCGGTTCTACCTCGGCTGGTTTCCGCTCGGCCGCCCCGGCACGGATGGCGAGGGATGGAAGATCGCTGTCACCGGAACCGCCCAGGTCCGCGGCTACCACCTGTCGTTCGATACCGAGACGCCGGCCGACATCGTCGCCGCCACCGTAGCGAGTGTGCTGGAGACCTCACGCCGCCTCTGACAGCGCGGACACCGACACGTAGTGCCCGCCCTGTGAGCGCTGGCCGTACCGAAGGCCGGCCCGTCCCGTTCCACTGCCCTGTTTTCCCCGCACCCCAGGAGGCTGTTCGTGACGTCCCCGGAGATGACCGTCGGCGATCTCATTGACCTGTTGTCCGGCTGCGACCGGAGTGCTCCGGTCCGCCAGGCCATGAACCCGTTCTTCCCGATGGCGCACCGCTTGGCGCAGGTCCTGCAGTCGGTCGACGAGACCGGCCGGACCGTCGTCTACCTCGCCGAAGGGCGTGACGAGGACGCACAGCTCGGCCACCTTCCGCCGGAGGTCGCCATCGAGCTGACCTGGCAGGGCCCCGTCCAGGCGCCCCCGCGCCGCCCCCGTCGCCGCGCCGGCGGCAACTAGACCCGCACCGAGCCCTTGGAGGCGCCCCTGTACCCCGACTTCCCGCCCGACTCGTCCACCCCGCACAGCGGCCAGCCCGCGTTCTGGGTCGGCCCCCGGCACCTGGCCGGTGACGATGGATGCCTCTACGACGTCGTCGCCGACGCGCTCGCCGGCCTGGGTTGGACGAGCCTGACGATCGTCCGCGGACGGCACGAGCCGGACGAGGCACCGGAGGACCGCCAGGTCCTGCGCAGCACCGTCCTGCACGTCAGTCCCGACGCCTTGCGCTGGGCCCAGTGGGGCCTGGCGGACGAGCCGTTCCACCTGGGCGAGCTACCGATCGCCTGGCAGATCTCCGCCCGAGCCGAGGCGAGCAGCCCGCTCGCCCAGTGGTCGGCCTACTTCACCCGTGACGTCCCCGGCGAGGCGGTGGTCGACTTCCTCGTCGCGCTCGACGCAAGCGACCAGCCTGCCGTGCCGCTCGCCGGATCCGAGCTGGTCCTTGACGCAGTCGCCACCCACGGATGGTTCCGCGACATCGACCAACCCCAGGCGGCGGCGACGGACCCGACGTTCACCTCGCACATCAGCCTCGGCGACGTCCCGCCCCTCATCCAGGACGCCGACCCGCAGGCCCTGTCCGCCGAGGACGACGAGACGGGACCGGCCGGATGGCAGGCGTGGGCCGAGCCCGCGCTCGGCGCACCGTGTCTGTGGGCGGCATCGTTCGCCGCCAGCGTCCCGCACGATCTCGTCGCCGCCTTCGCCGCCTCCCTCAGCTCGACCGCACCGGTCCTGCGGCGGGTACTGCCCGAGGCCACCCAGGAGCGCCTCCTGCGCGCGCCGGCCATCTAACGTCCCGCGCACAACTCTCGACGATCGCAGTCCGGCACCCTCCCAGTTGGGGGTGCCGGACTTTCTTACTTCGCGGGTGAAGTGGCCGTTCGGTCTTCGATGCCAGGAAGAATTGCCGCCTGTTGATGGAACGAAGCAGGATGCGGCAATGCACCCCAGCCCCGGCGCCCTAATGGTCATCGCTCTCATCGTCGCCGTGACGATCGCGTTGACGGTCCGTTCACGCCGCAACCGCACGGCTGCCATCGCGGCGCAGTGGTAGGCATTTCAGCAGCACCGAAGCTCCGGGCAGGGGCAACTCCTCCAGGTGACGCGGGTCTACCAGCACGGCCGCCCTGGCTCCAAAGCTGTCGTGACCTGGTGCGACACCGGGCGGCAGCAGGACGCCTGGTTCTGGAACTGGCACGTTCCCGCAGGCGCGTACCTGCTCGTGAACGCCTCCAGCGGCTATGGGCCGCACAGTCATAACCCGAACGTGCTCTACGTCCAGCCCGGCCAGGTCCGAGCCTGGGTACCAGGTCAAGCCGCTCGCGCCGCTCAACGCGTCAGCCAGTAACGCACTGCTGCCCCCGACCTGCGGTGGTCGGAGGCAGCAGCGTGACGAGCACGCAGGTCAGCTCGTTGCCGTGGCCTTGGCGAGAGCCTTGTCGAGGTGGCGGTCGACCAGGGCCGGGGAGCCGGAGACGACCAGCAGCAGGTTGCCGTCGCGGATCGCGGTCTGCTTGACCACAGTGCTCCGTCCCCCGGCGATGAACGTCAGGAGCTGGCTCCACTGCTCGTCACCGCCGACGCGGGGTGCGGGCAACTTCTGCGAGGTCACGTCGACTGGGGTGCCGCCCGCGACGACTTGATAGGTCGGGCAGCCGGTCATGGCGTCGAAGATCCGGTCGATGCCGTCGGAGAGCTTCTTCACGCTGTCGCTGTACAGCTCCTCGGCGATCTCCGAGGAGCTGCCGCCATAGGTGAAGTCCGCCTTCGCCTTGTGCGGGAAGGCGAGCGTGCCGCCAGTCGCCGCGTCGCCCCCCAGCTCGCTCAGGGCCGGGCAGCCGATGACGCTGACGTCGTCGTGCTGGGCCGGACGCTCCGGCTTGGGAAGGTAGCCGTTGCCGAGGTCGCGCGGGTCGAGCAGGCGGGACTCGAGTGCGGCCGAGGAGAGCGCGGTCGGCTTCTGGACGGCGTCGGCCGGCTTTCCCGTACGGAAGGAGGGGGTCTGGTGCTTGGCCCCGGTGGTGTCGGTGGCGCAGGCGGGCAGCGCGAGGAGGGTGGCGGTGATGCCGAGTGCGGTGGTGGCGACGCGAACGCGCATGACGGAACTGACCCCTTGGTGCTAGGCGACGGGTGGTCAGTGCGGGCCTGCAGGCCCGGTGGGGTCGTAGGAGTGGTGGTCAGTGCCCGAGGTGGCGCAGGCAGTCCTCGAACGTGGCGTGCGTCGCGTCCGCCGGTCCGGAGTGCCGGTTGTACCAGGCGGTGTCGATGCGGGTCTCCTGCTGCTGGTGGCCTGCCCGGCAGCGCAGCCAGATCTCGCCACGGGTGGAGAGGATGAGCCAGTCCCGGTATGCGCCGCACTCGGTGCAGGCGGCCATCTCGCCTTCGAGAACGAGGGGCTGCTTCCACGGCATCATCTTGCCGTCGACCTGGTCGTGGCTCGGCACGCGCAGTTCCGGCGGGAGGAAGTCGTCCACGATGGCGGCTGGCTCGGCGGACTCCGGCTCAGGCGCCGGCACTCCGAAGCCGGGCGGGACTTGGCCCTGCAGCTGCACGTACAGCTCGGCGAACTGTCTCTGAGCTTCGCTCGGCTCCTTGGCCCTGCGGCGTATCCGGTGAAACACCTCGGCGTCCTCCTCTACCTCAGCACCTCGTCCTGCGCGTTTCATGATCGTGCCCCACGCCCCCGGTGGTTTCAATTCACAAAGTCCACAGTCACCTCCGGCCAGGTCTGCAGAGGTATTCGGCTTCTCGGCTGCCCAGAGGATGAGTTGGCCACGATGCGTGTCTCCATGCGCCAGGGTGGCCATGCCAGGGTGTGCCCGATCACACGCCATCGTCTCCCTCGACCGCTCAACTTCGCGACGCCTACTGGCTCGACTCGCCCCACCTGCGCCATGCCCTCCGTCCTGCGGGTGCACGGATGCCGACAGCCCCCACATCGGACCTGGTCGCCACCGAGGTTCGATGTGGCGCACGACCATGCTCTGTATTGCGGGCGAAGCGGTGGCGCTGTCCCTCCTCTCGGTGATGCACTGAGTCCGCGTGCAGGCACCCGGCGGGCTCACAGGGTCTTACGTGATGTGTCCTCTCCGCTGCGCTGCCTGCCGGGCGCGGAGGGCCTGGTGGTCGTCCCGCGCGTTGCGGACCGGCGCCCTGCGGTGCTGGTCTCGGGCAGGTGGGAGGCGTCGGCGGGCAGATCGGCGGTCCGCCGCATCCGCCACACGAGCACGTCGCTGACGGAGTCCGCGGTGCCGAGTTCGCGGCGGCCGGCAACGTCGGACAGAAGGACGGCCGCGTCGTGTCCGGCGGCTTCGGCTTCCGCGATGGTCGCCGCCAGGGCGTACCAGCCGGGTTCGGCGAGGATCTGCTCGGCCAGCTCCGGCAGTGCCTCGCGCAGCAGCACGGTCTGCCGCTGGAGCATCGGTCGGCTCAGGCGTCGGCCGCGCTGGTAGAGCACGCCTAGGGGCTGGGCGGCGGCGGCCTGGTAGGCGGTGCGCAGGTGCGCGGCGGCCCGGGTAGCGGCCTCGGCCTGCTGGGCGTGCCCCTTCCTGGCGTGCCAGTGCGCGGCGGCGGTGATGAGGAAGAACAGCATGTCGATAGCCATGGCCGTGGTGGCTCCGTCCTCGCCGCGGCCGAGGGCCGGGCCGCTATGGACGAGGTCGCGGGCGGCCTGCCGCAGGGCTCGATCGTGCCCGCGCACGGCGCGGACGTGAGAGCGCGAGGCCCGTTCGAAAGCCGTTGCAGCGTCGCGCAGTTCGCGGCGGGTGTGGGCGGCGGAGGTCTTCGCGAGGGCATCCAGGACCTCGCCGGCCGCTGCGATGTGGGCGGCGGCGACCGCGTCCTCGCCGTGCTCGACGACGAGCACGGCCTGCCACACGGCCGAGGCTGCCCCGCGGCGTGCGGCGGCCGGACTGCCCGGCTCCGTACGGATCGCATCCTCCCGCCGGGCAGCCGGAACGTCCTGCGCGTCACCGGCCCAGCGCTCGCGGATGCGGGGCAGCGACAGGTCGGGGGCCAGGCGCGCGCCGGGGTAGAACACCGGCTCGCCGTCCTTGTTCAGGTCATCGGGCAGGGCGACCTTGTACCCGAGGAGGTCGCCAGAGGGAGCGGCGCGCTTGCGGATCAGGAGGCCGGCGGTGGCGAGCCGGTCGAAGAACTCCTCGTCGCTCCTCGCGCCGGCCACCGCCCGTCGTACGGTTTCGCGCAGTTCCTCGCGGGCGGTGCGCTCGCGACCCTGCCGCTCGGCTTTGTGGCGTTCGGCGCTGGTGGGCCGTTGGGCTGCGGTGCCGTCACCGGGGGCGACCTGGTGGAGGCCGAGTTCCTTCTCGATGAGCCGGGCTTCTGCCTGGGCGCGGGCGCCGGAGCGGAAGTCGTCGGGGCGGTGGCCGTCCTCGGTGACGAGGGTGGCGACGATGTGGATGTGGTCGTCGGCGTGGCGTACGGCGGCCCAACGGCAGCCGGGCTGTCCGTCGCCGGGGTCGATGCCGGTGGCGGCGACGATGCGGCGGGCGATGTCGGCCCACTCCTCGTCGGACAGGATCCGGTCGCCGGGGTCGGCGCGTACGGAGGTGTGCCACACGTGCTTGGCCGGGCGGGCGTGCTTGGCGAGGGCCATCACGGGCTGGTCGAGGAGCTGCTGGAGGTCTGTGAGGGTGGCGCTCGGGTGGCGTCCGGGGTCGGGGGACATGCCGTCGAAGGAGGCGACGAGATGGGGGTCGGTGTGATCCTCGTACTTGCCGGTCTCGTAGAGGTAGTAGAGGAGACCTCTGGTGTCCGACCCGGACGGGTTGACGCTGGGGATCATGAGCCGTGGTGCCCGATCAGCCGTGTGGCGGCTTCGTGGGCGGTGTCGGCGGCACGCCGTACGGCGGCGACGGCCGCTTCGAGTTGAGGAACGTCTGCACCGGAGTTGAGCGCCTTGACTGCCTGGTTGAGATTACTGCCGGCCCAGCCGAGCCGACGTCGGCTGTCGAACAGGGCTGTGATGACTTCGCGTTCGTCGGCGATCTCGGCGCTGGTGCGGTTGAGGTCGCGGGCGGCGGCGAGCGCGGAGCGGGCGAGGAACCCGGCGACGGACAGATTGCACTGGGCGGCGGCGGACTTGATCATGGCGAACTCATCATCATTGAAACGTGTGTTGGGCTGGTGGAGGCGCTTCTTCTCGGGCGACTGGCGCGGACGCTGGCGGGCGCGAGGAGCGCGCTGTCGGCGTACACGCGGTTCAGTCTGCTTCTCCTCCTGCCCTGGCTTCGATCCGCCCCCGGTCGAAGCCTCAAGGACCTGCGCCCCCCGGTGCAGGTCCTCTCCCGCCCCCGAGGGGGCGGGTTCGGCGGAAGCTACGCTTCCGCCCCAACTTGCTCGCCCCGAGACCGAGTTGGAGTCGGGATCAGGTTTCGGGGTGGTGCCGTTCTTGCGTGCGTTCGTCATCAGGATTCGGGCCTCGTAGAGCGGGTGCGCTGCTGGATGGTTGCGGCCAGCGCGAGGACATCGGCTGGGCTGGCAAGGACGCGGACCGGCCCGTCGGGGCGGTCCTGGACGAGCCACTGCCCGGTCGGCGTGAGGACGACGGCGTGTAGGAGTTGCCGGCGGACCAGGACGTCCGCCCAGGCATCGGCCTCGGCGACGGTGGGCTCGGAAGAACGAGGGGGACGCGGAATCACGGCGTACCTCCTAAGCGGGGCGGTGGCCCGGCACGGAGCCGGGCCACCTTTGCGGGCACGGGCTTTGAACTGGGGCTTTGCCGGTTCAGCCGCACTCGGGGCAGCGCCCGACGTGGCTGTTGAGCGCGCGAGCCATCCGCTGTTTCGCCGAGGCAGCTTGCTTCGCGCTGGACTTCGCCGCCGGCCTGCCCGCGTGCCGCTCGGAGTGAGCGAGCATGAACCCGATCTCTCGCTCGTACTCCGCGCGGACGGTGTCGAACTGGTGGCAGGTCTTCATCGGGCGGTGCTCCTCGTCGTCGTGATGTCCTCGTTCCGCAGCTCCTGGAGGACGAGGCCGAGTCGGTCGTTCCCGACACCCGTCAGGCCCTGGCGGCGGATGATTTCGCGCAGCTGCACCCGGGTGATCGCTCCGTTGCCGTCCCGTTCGAGCAGGGCGGGAACATGGGGGCGTACCTCGTGGACAAGCTGGCGCTCGGACTCGCCCAGCTCGCGTGCCGGGCGCTCCGTCTGCGGAGAGCGGGACCGGGCACGGTTGTCCTTGTTCTTCGTCCGGGACTTCCTGGCCGGCTTCCGACGGAGTGGGACCTTGTGTCCTCGGTCCTGGGTGGTCTCGGTTCCGGACTCGGTGGCGGTCATTCCTCGGTCCTCGGTGCTCTCGGTCCCCGACTTCGCGAGGCTCGGTCCCCGATGAGAATCTGGGTCCTGAGCTGCTACTTCTCGCGCGTTGCGGTCGGTCCTCGTGGCCGCTGAGACCCGGGCTGCGGCTTGATCGGCGGGACCGGTCCCCGGGACCGCGCCGTCTTCAGGGGGCTTGGTCCCCGCGGTCGTTCCCGTTTCGTCGCCCTTGGTCCCCGCGCCGACCTTGGCTTCAGGGTCCGCCTCCTCCGGGACCGGTCCCCGAGGAGTCCTCGGTCCTCGGTCCGGGACCGGCTCGTCGGAACTGTCGGGACCGGGGACGGGGACCGGCACATTCGATGTCGGCTGTGCGGGGACCGTGGCCGCCGATGCGCTGCTGTGCGCCGGGGACCAGGGAGAAGGGAGCGGGACCGTGGCGAGCGCGAGCGCGTGTCGCCGGGCGGCGAGCTGGTCGAGCAGCTGTGCTCGCTGGAGGGGGTCGGTGCCGACCGAAGCCCTGCCGACCGCCTTCGACAGGCGTCGGGTCAGCCGCCGGCCTCGACGGTTCCGCTGCTGCTCGGGTGTGCGCTCGGCGAGGCGGGCGGCGAGGGCGACCGCACGGGCGGTGGCCCGGTCCCGGGTGATCTGTGCGGCGTCGCGGTCTCGCGCGGCGATGCCGAGGCGGGACAGGAGACGCTCACGTGCCTCCCGGCCCAGGACGGCGATCAGTCCTTTTGAGGCGGCGCCGGGTGTGCGCAGGCGCAGTTCGATGCCCATGGCCAGGTGCCACAGCATCGCCGCCATGACTGGTCCGACGAAGGCGCGGACCGTGCCGCCGATGGGGCCGCTCTCTGCGTAGGCGGGGATCACCTGCACCGTGGTGATCACCCAGACCAGCGTGCCCGGCAGGCCGGGGGCGCCCTGGACGGCGAGGTTCTGCCGTGCCATCAGCGCGGTGGCGAACAGGGCGAGCTCGGCGGCGGCGAACATGCCGGCGCGCTCGGCGGCGCCGGCCATGTCGAGGTAGTCGGCGGCGAACCGCCACGAGGTGTCGGCGCTGTAGGCGGTGCAGCCGAGGGCGGCGACGGCGGCGACCTTGACCGCCGGGCCGCCGAGACGTTTCTGCGAGCGAGATCCCCGGCGCCGGATGGTCCAGGCGGTCAGCACGAGCGCGAGGGTGGCGGGCACGACGGCGGCGAGGAGGAGAGGGAGGTCCGAAGTAGCACCGAAGGCGAGGACGGGGTGGGTCATGCTGCCTTTCCGAGAGGGGCGTGCGTCGGGGGCGACGCTGCCGGGCGGCCTGCCGGCTGCTGCGTGCCGGGAGCTGCGGGCGCGGGGGCGCCCTTGGTCTTGGAGGTCCTCTTCCGCTTCTTCTTGGGGCGGGGCACGCCGTAGTTACGGTCGCGGTCGAGGACCTTGTTGGCGGCTTGCCGGAGCAGGTCTCGGGCGTGCTTGTGGCTGATCTGCAGGGCGGCGGCGAGCCGGTCGGGCTGCCAGCCCCGGACGTAGGCGTGGTCGATGACGACCTGCCGCTCGGCCTCGGTCAGGTGCACGTCGCGTCCCTGGAAGAAGGCGGTCACGCGCCGGTAGTCCAGGCGCTGGTGCAGTCCGTCGTGCAGCGGGCGCCGCTCGGCTTCGGTGAGGCCGCCCCAGACGCCCTCCTTGAGGACGTTCTCCAGGGCGAAGTCCAGGCACTCGCGGCGTACGGGGCACCAGCCGCACAGCTCCTTCGCCTCCGCGATCTCCTCGTGGTCCCGGGGCCCGGGGAAGAACACGGCGTCGGCGTCTTCGACGTCCATGCCGTGGCACGCTGCGCGGGTGTGCCAGCTGGTGTCTGCGATGCCGCGCAGGCCGGTGGCTGGCGCGTCGTGGGTGGTGATGTGGCGCAAGGCGGGTCTCCGATGTGCTGCCGCGGCGGCCGGCTAGGGCGGTGCTCGGCGGGTGCGGCGTCGGGTGCCGGCTGCGGCGCGGGGCGTGCGTCGCAGCCGGTGTGGGACGTGTCGGGTGGCGGTGCAGCGGACGGGATGCACGCGCCGGGTGCGCCAGTCAGGCCAGGGCGGGCTGCTGGGCCTGCTCGGTGTGCTGGGCCTGCTGGGCGGTGGCGAGGTCGAGGCGGCCGGGGTGCGGGGTGGCGCGCGGGGCGGTTCCGCGGGCTCCGCCGTCGGGGCCGATCCTTCGGCGGCGGCATGGTTCGCCGGGCTGGGCCAGGCACCACTCGCACCGCACGCTCAGGGCATCGGGCATTCCCTGCGCGACAGCGGCCTCACGGGCTGCGCGGGCGGGTCGGTAGGGCGCGAGGGCTGCTCGGGCGGCGGGCGGTATGCAGGAGCCGATCTCCCGCAGCCGCGCCTCCAGCTTCGGGTCGACTCCGTCGCGACCGCTGGTGATTGCTCGGGCCTGCGCGGGCTGGGCCGTGCCGGCGGCGACGGCGCGGCGGTTGCCGGCCAGCTCTGCGGTCCAGGCGGCCTGGTCGTCCGGGTCGACGGACGGCGTGGGATCGGAGTGCCTCGCCAGGCGGTCGCGCCGGTAGCTCTCCCAGGGGCGGGCCACGTCCGCGGGCAGGATCTGGTACGGCGAGGTGCGGATGTGCTGGCGGGCGGCGACGCGGACGTCCCAGCCGTGCGGGGTGGCCATCGGCACGTCGCCGAGCAGCTCGTGCCACTGGGCGAGCTGGTCGCGCGCCTCGCCTTGGTCGGTGCGGATGGTGCGGGGGTCGAGTCGGCCGATGTAGGCCAGCAGGGCTGCGATTTCGCGGCGATCCACGGTCAGCCCTCCGTTCCGGTCGGCTCGTCGAGGGCGGCAAGCAGGGCGGCGGTGTGGGCCTCCGTCCGCGTCATGCCCCCCGGTACGGCGGTGTTCTTGCCGGGCACGGCGTAGAGGTTCGGTCGGCTGGGAGCGTGCTCCCGGGCGACCCAGGCGCGCCAGTCGGCAGCCCAGGCTTCCGCCGCCCTCGGAGCATGGCCCGCCCGGTGTACACGCCACTTCGCGTCGGCGGCCCGCAGGCCCTGCTCGCCGAGGCGATCGAGGTGTCCCTGCTGGCGGGCCCAAGTGTGGGTAGCGGAGTCGACCTGCCACTCGGCAGCCGGGAGGACGGCAGCACCACTACTGCTGTACCTCCGGTTCAAATCAGGTTCACTACGGTTCTGTGTGCCGGTAGCCGGTACATCGCTGTGCCGGTGGCCGGTACGTCGCTGTGCCGGTTTCCGCCTCGACCTGCCGGTTTCCGGTACTGCCGGATTCCGGACCCTCGCGGGGGATTCCGGCACCTCACGCGGGCGGATTCCGTACCGCCGCAGAGCCGAGAGCCGAAGCTTCGCGGGGCCCGCGGGCTCGTCTGCTGCTGTGTCGCTGTCTTCCTGCTCCTGCTGCTCTCGCTGGGCCTGGGCGACCACTTCGGCGGCGAGAGGCATGCGGTAAACCGTGCTGCGCTGCGGACCCACGAGGTCATCGAGCTGTTCCAGCTCGCCGGCCAGGAGCAGGCGCTCGACGGCTTCGCGCACCGTGGAGACCGAGGCGCGGGTGCGCTTGGCCAGGCTGGACAGCGAGGCCCAGGAGATGCACTGCTCGTCGGCCACCCGGTCGGCGATCGACAGCAGGACCAGGCGCGCGGCTCCTCGGCTGGAGCTGTGCTCCCACACCCACTCGCGGGCTTCGCTGCTCATCGGCCGCTCCAGACGAGCGGGCGGGTCCGGCTGGTCGCCGGGGCCAGGGTGGTGCGGTCCGGCTCGGGGCGCTGAGGCGCCGAGGCGGTAGTGGCTGCCGCGCAGGCCAGGCGGAAGGGCCTTTTAGGCAGGGCAGGAGGCATGCGATACTCCTCTTTGCAGTGTTGCCACGCTGACGCGCCCCTCGGAAGGACTCAGCGTGGTGATGGTGGGCACTCTCCGCCCTTGCCGGGGCGGGTATGCCGCTTTAGCGTTCGGCGTCCGTGAGTTACCGCTCTCGGGCGCCGTCGCTGTTTGCGGACCTTCGCGGTCCGGTCCGTGCTCGCGGTCTCCTCACGTTCGTCGCCGCAGGCGGGCTGCCCGGGGACGACGAACATACGCACGGACCGGTGTCAAGATCCAGACTTGGTTCTTAAACTCTGTACTGGTTGCAGAGAGTCACCGAACGGTCGTGTGCCGCAGCCGTCCGCAGAGAGCCTGGCGGGGTCCGTCCTCGCGTCGAAGTGCACCGTTGCCGCGGTTGCCTTGTACGCCAAGAGCCTGCCATTGTGCCCGAGTTGGAGCGGGAGTCTGGTATTCCCGGCAGCGGAAAAGCGATGTGGATGAGGAGTTTCCACGGTCGCCTCCGCGCTTTCCGATCGAAGATCAAATACGGCCTGCCAGACGTGACGTATGTGGCTGGGCGAATGTGGCTTGCGCCACGTCGCCCGGCGTACTCCAGTCGGTAGAAACGGACAGGTCGACCTGAAACAGGCGGTACGTGCCACACGGAAACGTGCTGGTGAAGAAGAACTTTCCACACGTGTGATCGGCGCGTCAAACTGGTGTTTATGGCGGGGTAGGGTGGCTGAAGTTACGACGAACCCGTCCTGGAAAGGATCATGAAAGAGTGGCCGAAGGTCAGGTGAGCCCCAAGGGGCTCATGGATCGTCTAAACCGCCTGTTCGACACTGTGCACCCGCCCGATCGCGGCCCTTACAGCAACGCTGAAGTGGCCGAACTGATGGAGAAGCGAGGGCTGGGCAAGCTGTCGGGGCAGTACCTGTGGCTCTTGCGGACCGGGCAGCGCGATAACCCGACGAAGCGTCACCTCGAAGCGCTCGCAGGGTTCTTCGGCGTGGATCCCGCCTATTGGTTCGACGATGCCGTCGCCGAAAAGACCGTTCAGGAACTTGAGTTGCTCGCGCTGCTTCGCGACGCGAAGATCAAGAACGTTCTTCTTCGCCTATCCGACGTCTCCGCAGACGGAAAGGATGCCGTCCTGGGGATCGTTGAGAGCGTGCGAAAATCCGAGGGGCTGCCGCCCTCAACTGGCGCGTAAACGTCCGCAGTTCAGTAATGATCAAGGAAAGCAATGTGGTCTGCACGTAGGCTGCGCCGGCCTGACCTCTTGGCCGAGCTGAAGCTCCCGCACGTCACCAACATCCGCGACCTCAGCGACGAGGTCTCTCGCCGCACGGGACGGACGGTGGTCCTAGAGCCCCGGGAGCAGGCGCCCTCGGTGTGCGGGGCATGTGCCGTTACAGAGAGTGCCGTCCACGTTTTCTACGACCCGTGGACCAGTGTCCTGCACCAGGATCACATCATCGCCCACGAGTTCAGCCACCTATTGCTCGGCCACCACGAGAACCGACCGGTCTCCGCGCTGGCTCCGGCCTTCATCACCAGCGTGGACCCGGCCACCGTGCAGATGATGTTGGGGCGCACCAAGTACGACGAGGACGAGGAGCGAGACACCGAACTCCTAGCATCGCTGCTCCAGCGCCGGATCATCGACCGGTGGTTGCGCAGCGACGAGCCCTCCGGGGACGAAGTGCAGGATCGGGTGACGCACACGCTGCTGCGCCGACGGGAGGCCCGGCCGTGAAGGACCTGCTCCACCCGATCAGCCTCGTCGTCGCGATGCTCGGCTTCCTCTGCCTCCTGCGGGACGTGCCCACCCGGCGCCGCGACCCCGCCTCCGCCGCGCTGGCCGCTGTCTTCCTGCTGTCAGGGCTCTCGTTCCTGTTCTCCATCACGCCGATGTGGAACTACCTCGACCGCGTGCTCGGCACCGTCAACATATCCGCTCCCCTCGCGCAGGGCTGCGTGGTCGCGCTCCTGGCCTGCCAACAGGTGGTCCTCACCTACTGGGGATCCCCGCCCAAGGTAGCCAGCCTGCTTAGTCGCCGCTGGCTCTGGGCCGGCTTCGCGGTGATCGCCGGGCTGCTGGTGCTGTTCGCCCTGCTGACGCCCAACGCGCCGCACCCGATCGACTTCACGCTCTACTACGCGCACGACGACTGGTACGCCGCGTACCTCACCCTGTACGTCACGGCCTACACCATCGGCGAAGTCTTCCTCGCCCGCGCCTGCTGGCGCCTGGCCCGCCGCAGCACTCGCGGGTCCGTCCGCGTCGGCCTGCGCATCGTCGCCCTCGGCGCGACCGTCACCCTCGGATACAGCGCCGTCCGCATCGGCAACGTGATCGCCGGCGCCTTCGACACCTCCCTCGCGGAATGGGAAAGCTTTGCCTGGACCTGCGGCGATGTCGGCGCCATGCTCACGCTGATCGGCTGGCTCGTGCCCACGATCAGCGACCAGGCCCAGAGCGTCCGGTACCGGATCAAGCAGTACCGCAGCTACTACGGCCTGCGCCCCCTATGGCTGGCCTTCTACAGCGAGGCACCCGAGATCGAACTGCCGATCGACAGGGTCGACCCGGCCCAGCGGCGCCGCTTCCGTCGCATCTCGATCCGGCTCTACCGCCGAGCCGTCGAGATCCGGGACGGCCGGTTCGTGATCCGCCAGTACCTCGACGCCGCCGTCCGCGAGGCCAGCGAAGCCCGTCACCGGGCCCGAGGGCTTCACGGAAAGAATCTGTCCGCGGCCGTCACGGCGGATCAGATCCTCGCCGGAATCGCCGCCAGGGCCGCCGGCGCCCGCCCGGAGCCCGACCAGCTCACCGAGTTCGCCGACTTCGAACGCCAGACCACCGGGCCCATGGACGACATCGACGCTCTCCTCGACGTCGCGCGCCACCTGCCCCGCCAGCCCGCACGAGCCCCCCACCTTGAGCGAGTCTCCGCATGACGAACGACCTCACCCAACAGCCCGCCCACGTCCAGCTCCAGGCTCTGGACCGCGGCGAGATCTCCAGCCGCGAACTGCTCGACCTGCACCTCGCCCAGATAGACGCCAGCCAGATCAACGCCGTCATCACCCGCGACGACAGCGCGGCCCGAGCCGCCGCGCACGCGGCCGACGAACGCCGCGCTCGCAACGAGAGCGCGGGCATCCTCGACGGCCTTCCCCTCACGATCAAGGACAGCTTCGAGACGGCCGGCCTGCGCACCACCAGCGGTGCCGAAGACCTCGCCGATCACGTCCCCGCCCGCGACGCCGACGCGGTCGCCCGGCTCCGCCACCAAGGTGCCGTCATCATGGGCAAGACCAACACTCCGGCGTACTGCCAGGACCTGCACACCGACAACGCCCTGTTCGGCCCCACGCTCAACCCGCACGACCTCAAGCGCACCACCGGCGGCTCCTCCGGCGGCCCCGCCGCAGCAGTCGCCGCACACCTGACCCCCGCCGATCTCGGCAGCGACCTCGCCGGCTCCCTGCGGCTCCCCGCCCACTACTGCGGCGTCTACGGCCTGCGCCCCACCCACGGACTCGTTCCAGCCCGCGGCCACATCCCCCGACCGCCGGGGTGGATCACAAGCAGCGACATGGTCACCCCTGGCCCCCTGGCCCGCCACCCCCGAGACCTTGACCTGCTCCTCGCCGCACTGACGACACCGTCACCCGACGAGAACAACCCTTGGAGCGTCACGCTGCCCACGGCGCAGCGCCCGATCGGCCAGCTCCGCGTGGCCGTGTGGGCCGACGACACGAGCTGCCCTGTCGACCGCAACACCGCCGACGCTGTCGCCGCCCTCGAACGGACACTCGCCTCCGCCGGCGCCAGTGTTCACCGCACTGCGGGGCCGGTCGGCTTCGCCGAATCCCTCCGCCTCTTCGAGCAGCTTCTCCACGCCACCACGACGGCCGCCACCGACGACGCCGCAGGCGCGGCCGAACTCGCCGCCGCCCGTGACCTGCATCCGGACGACGCGAGCCCACGGGCCGCCATCCTCCGCCACCGCACGCAGACACACCGCGTCTGGCTCCGCGCCAACGAGGAGCGCCTCCGGCTCCAGCAGACGTGGCACCTGTTCTTCGCCGACGGTCAGTACGACGTCCTCATTACGCCCGCCGCTCCCACCGCGGCGATCCCGGCCGGGAGCCGTTCCCTCACGGTCGACGGCGCCGAACGGAGCTTCTTCGACCAGACCGGCTGGGCGAACCTCACCAGCCACGTCGGGCTGCCCAGCCTGGTCATGCCGATTGCGCACGGCGCCGATGGCCTCCCGATCGGTGTGCAGCTCGTAGGACCGGCCTATTCGGACCGGACCCTGCTCGTGATGGCCGAGCACCTGGCGCCCCTGCTCGGAGGAACGGCCGAGGGCGTCATCGCACCACGGAGCGGATGACCTCTACGTCACCGTTGTAGGTGACTGCGTCTTCATCGGCGGTAGGCGGTTCGAACCGAGCGAAGAAGTCGTCCAAGGCTTCGGGATATGGACAGGATTTGTTGCTGTCCGTTGTCCACGTCTCGGCCACCGCGACGTGCCCCCGACGCCTTCATGAGGCGATGGGCCGGGTGGTGCTGCGCTCCAGGCGCGGCACCGAGATACTTCCGGCGTTCCCGGAGATGGGGGCTGGGGCTGTGCAACTGCCGGATGCCACCACTCTGGACGGCGAGCTGCTCGGCTGGTTGGAAGCGTTCGAGGACGGCGACAGCCCGGGCGACCGGGGCGGTAATGATCCAGCTGGCCGGAACTCCATGGGCGTCTTCGCCCTTGAAAGCGAGACTACGCAGCCGGTGGCGGTAGACGCGGCCGTCCGGATCGCGTTGGACGCTCAAGCAGCCGCGTTGCAGGTGCTTGACTACTGGTGCAGGGGTGTTATTCCGACCATGCGCAATCCTCGCCCAAGGCGGATGTGTCAGCGCGCTAGTCGAGACCGTGGGCTCACGCCACCCCGAACGTCCGCTCGTGCCGATGAGCGAGCGTAACCTTATGGTGCCGAAGTACGTGCACGGCCTCGGCTCCCCGGCCCCGCACCGGACCATAGCCCTAAGCTGATCAGATGGCGGACAACCTGCTCATCCATGGCGGCAACGAGAACGCACTTCGCACCCTGAAGGACACCGGCCAGTATCGAGGCAGGGTCAAGTCGGCGTATCTGCGACCGCCGTGGGACACGCAATGGGGGTTCGAGCACAACGAAGCTCCCGGCCGCGCGTCCTGGCTCGGCATGATGCAGGTGCATCTGCGTCTGGTGCGCGACCTGCTCGCCCCTGACGGCTCTGCGTGGGTGCACGTCGACGACCGGCAGTTCGCTGACTGCCATGTGCTCATGAACAAGGTCTACGGCCGATCGAACTTCGTATCTACAGTCGTCGTTCCAAAGCCTGCACGGAATAACTCCCGTCACTTCACGGTCAGCCACGACTACCTACTTGTCTTCGCGAAAGACGCCTCGACATGGCAGCCGAACCCTCTCCCTCGTACAGCCGAATCAGAGTCGAGTTTCCGCAACCCTGACAACGATCCCCGCGGGCCGTGGCGAGCAGCCGACCTTTCCTCCCCCGTTCTTCGTGAGAACCTGCGCTACGAAGTGGTAGGTCCGTTCGGCACGGCCGTACAGCCACCTGCCCGCCGTTCTTGGCGATTCACCCAGCAGCGTTTCGAGGAACTCGATCGCGACGGACGTATCGCATGGTCGCCCAGCGGCCGTCCGACGCTGAAGCTCTATCTATCGGAGGCCCCTGACAAGCCGCCCTCCACGGTATGGAGTGCGGCCGACGTGGGGACAAGTTTCCAAGCGCGCCAGCACCTGCGCGGACTGCTCGATGACATGCACCAGCCGGCTCCGCCGCCGGAACAACTGCTGCAACAGATTCTCACGATCGCGACCAACCCCGGTGACCTCGTGTTCGACTACTTCGGCGACTCAGGCACGGCCGCTGCGGTCGCGCACAAAACTGGCCGCCACTGGCTCGCTGTCGACAGCGAGTCGCACGTCGTCCGCGACCGTCTGGACAAAGTGATCAGCGGTAACGACTCAGGCGGCATCACACATGAAGTGAACTGGACAGGCGGCGGTCACTATGACGTAATTGCGGCGGCGAGACCCGACGAAGAATCCGGGCCCCCTGATTCGGGCGCCGACGAACATGTGCGGATTCAGGTCGTCACGTACCGGAAAGACGGCAGCGTTGTTCCCGCATTGGACTCGACCGAGAAGGACCACCGATCGGCCGAGCTAAAGGTCATCAGGCAACGCCGCGAACTCCTGCAGGAGCTTCGGAAGGTCGTCAGCGACAGGAGTGCGCCGGAAGCCGCAGTTCAACGGATAATCGGACGCAATCACTGGATCTTCGGGGGTGAGTACACGGAAGCCTCGGAACGACGTGACCTGTTGCCCCTCGACCAGCACGACATTCTTCTCGTGCGCGCTGACCGCAGCGTTCACGTCGTCGAACTCAAGAAGCCCGGCGCCGCACTTGTCAGGTGGCACCGCAACGGCCTGATCATGTCGAACGAGGTGCACGAGGCGGTGAGTCAATGCAGGAACTATGTTCAGAGAATGGATGACGCGGGACCGACACTGGAAACGATCCACCGCAACACACTTGACCTTGACTACGATTACCTTCGTACACGGGGGACCGTTGTGATCGGGAATCCTGATCAAGTGGAGGTACCTGGAGTAACTCAGCAGATGGTCGCCCGTACCATCCGTTCCTTCAACACGGACCAGAGCCGAGTTCAGGTACTCACCTACTTGGATCTGATCGAACGCGCGGAAGAAGCACTCCGCTTCGTCGAGGACGACCTCGAAACTCCTGGTATCGAGAGTGCACCCTGATGAGGTACACGCTGGTCTCTCTGCGGACAAGTCGATGCACTCTCATGCCGCCGAGCATGTGTTACCGGCCTGAACTCTGCTCGTGGTCTTGTGTAAGGCGGGCGGCGAGGTAGTCGGCCCAGTCTCGGCGGCCGTAGGTGACCCAGCGGACGGCCTTGTTGACGTGGAGGCCGAGGAGGTCGGCAAGAATTGCGGCGGGCAGGTCGGCGGCAAGGGCCGGTTCGCGCGGGCCCACGCCTGCCAGGACGGCCGCCGCAGCGGATCGGCTCCGAGGGATTCGGCAGACGGCTGCGGTAGGCCCACAGAAGCCGCACCGCACGCCGGTAGCGGTAGGTGGAAGTAAGGCACAGACGCAGGCCGACCAGCTCACGGTGGTAGTCGTTCAACTCCGCGCCACTCATCTGGGCGAGCGTGCGTCCGCGGGCGTCGGCCCACAGCAGTAAGTGGCGTACGCAGCTGAAGTGAGTGCGGATGCTGGCGATGGTGATCGGCTGCTCCCCGGGCGGGGTGTCCAGGGTGAGCTGGGCGTAGAACAGGCGCTTGGCGGTGGGGACGAACGCCGTCGGCAATGTCGTGAAGTCCAGCTTGAGCGACTTGCGGTCGGCACGCAGCCACGCCGGCGTCGTGGACGAGCGCGCCGACGGTGACCCGCAGGACACCAGCGACGTGATCGACGAGCGTGCCCAGGAGCCCCACGTCCTTGGCGCGAGCGACCAGACCGGTCTCCTCGGTGGGTTCGCGGTTCACCGCGTCCTCGAATGATTCCCCGGCCGCCACGTTGCCGCCAGGCAGTTCGAGGGTGCCGCGGCGGTGCAGGCCCAACAAGATGCCCTCTTCACTGAGCAGGATCGCTCCGACGCCGACGGCCGCGTGCGCTTTCGGCGCTCTGGTGCTGCGGGGTCGGCTGGAGACGCGCGCCGGCCGGTCGGGGACGCGCCGGGCGCGGATGAGCTGCTGGATGACGGTGGCGCTGTTGTCGGGGTGCGGTAGCAGGTCGATGGCCTCGACGCGGAAGCCGTACTCGGTAAGCAGGTCCTCCCACAGTTGCGGTGCCAGGACCCACATCTGCGTCGGCAGGGGTGGGTCGTCGCGCAGCAGGATCATCTGCTCGCGCGGCGCCACTTCCGTGGACGGACCGCGACCGTGCAGGTCGGTGTGCAGGAGCGAGAGGATCAAGGGGGCGCCCGGACGCAGGCCGTCGCGCAGTGCCGGCAGCGAGCGGTGCGGGTCTATGAAGGCGAGCGTCCCGATCGCGTACGCGGCGTCGAACGGCTCGGCTCCGGCCAGGTACTCGGTCACGTCTGCTTGGACGAACTCCACACCGTCGACGTCGGCGTGGGCGGAGACGGCGCGTTCATGCTGGGTCGGGGACAGCTCGATGCCGGTGACGCGGGCCGTGAGCCTGGACGAGGTGGACGGCGTGGTGGCCGGCTCCGGACCCGATGTCCAGGACCCGGCGGCCGGCGACGTCACCGAGGACTTCTGCACCCGGTCCGATCCCTTCCCAAGGCGTCCAGCCGAGCTGGTCGGGGATGGGCGGGGTGTAGGAGCGGGCCAGTTGGCGCTGGCCGTAGATCTGCCAGGCCCGGGTGTTGGTGTCCTCGGCGGGCACGGTTGCCTCCTGGGTGGGGGAGTTGAGGATCAGGTGTGCGTGATCAGGTAGGCGGGGCCCTCGCCGCGCCGGGCTCGTTCAATGGCGTCGAGCCGGGCGAAGGCGCGCGGCGCCATCAGCTCCTGCCAGGTGGCGAGGTGGTGGACGGCCCACATGTCGTGCTCTGCGGGATCGAGGCGGATTTGGCCGAGCTGGTCGGCGGTCAGCTGGCCTCCGTCGAAGATGAGCCCCACCTTGTTCAGCGGCAGGCGCGGCCCGGCGTGAAGGAAGTGCGTCAGGAGCAGCTTCGGCGTTTTCCTACCGAGTTCGAGGCCCGTCTCCTCGACCGCCTCGCGCCGGGCGGTCTGCAGCGGGTCCTCGCCTGCGGCGTCCAGGTTGCCGCCCGGGAACTGCCAGAGTCTCGAGCCGTAGACCGAGCGGAGCTGGACCGGCCGGTCGTGTTCGTCGCGGATGTACAGGCAGCCGTACACCGTGTGGTGGGGGACGGTCTGCGCGTACTGCGTGGGCGTCATCGGCATGGGGCGGCCGGGCCGGGCAGGGCGGTGGTCGAATGCGAGGGCGAGAACGCCGAGCACTTCCTTGGCCGGCGGGTGGATGCTGCGGAGGTTGGCGAGCAGCTCTCCGGGCGGCCCGTCCGGGTCGATGCGCATGGTGTCCTCCGAGCTGAGCAGAACCTCGAAGGAGGGGTATGGGGTGATCCGCTGCACGATGATGTCGAGTTCCCGCCCGGTGTCCCGGTCGTGGAAGACGACCGTGTCGCCGACTGCGACGGCGCGCTTCTGCGATGTGGCCACTCTCACTTCGATCGTCTTCCGGCCTGCTTCCACTTGGCGGTAGTACCGCCCGAGCAGGTGCATGTGGTGCTCTTGTGGTTCACCTCCGGTCGCCGGACTCGGGACGGTTGGGATCGCCTGCTGCGTGTCGTCAGGCATACGTGCCTCCGTTCGATGCGTTCTGTCCGTTGCGGTCTTGGGATCGCAACCGGGCCAGGAGGCGGCGGCCACGCTCCCGTGTTTTCGGATCGGCGTGGGGGCGAGGAAGTGGACGAGGCTGTCGGCGCGCTAGGGCAGTTCGATCGGTCCGTAACGCGCGTGCGGCTCCTGCCTCATCAGCGCGTCGTACCGGTCGGCAACCGAGAAGTGCCAGAACTCCGTTCCATAGTTGGTAAAACCTGCGTTCTCCATGGCGTTGAGCAGCAGCGTGCGGTGGTAGCGCGCGCGATCGCTGAGGTTCGGGGCGTGAGTGAAGCAGGCCCCGTCGCTCTCCTCGGGGGAGGCATTGACGCGGGTGCCGAGGTCGAGTTCGTGGCCGTCCTGGTCGGCGAGGGTTACGTCCACGGCCGCCCCCGCGGAGTGGGGGGCGATCTCCGGCGGCGACACGTACCGGCTGGCGGCCTGGTGCAGCCGCTCAGCTGTCCAGCCGGGGTGAGCGGCGGCCAGCTCGTTTCGGTACTCGGTGAAGTACCGCTGCTGTAGGGCCAGTGGCCGGTAGCCCTCGATGAATAGCAGGTCGGTGCCAGCGGGCAGGAGCGAGCGGGCGTGCTCCAGCCGGGCTAGGACGCCCTCGCGGACGTGGGCGAACGCGCCCAGCGGATCTTGCTTGCGGGGGTCGACGCGGAAGCTGTGGTCACGCACGTCGACGAGCGGCTCCCCGCACTCGCGCACCGGCATCGCGGCGACCTGCGGATCGGACATCAACACCAGACTGTTCATCGAGTCTCCCTGTGACGGCTTGCACTGTGGCGGCGGAATTGGGGAGGCAGAGGCTAGATCGGTTTCGCGCAGGATTCGCGCGATGGTGTCCTGCAGCGTGCTGTCGGCCGGGATCACGGTCTCCAGACCGCCGGGCAGCAGATCCAACTCGCGGTACCAGGAGGCGAGATGGTTGTCGGTGACTTGCGCCAGGTACGCGGCATCCGCTTTCGACGCGTGGCGGACGAACGTCGTTTCCAGCGGCACGTCCAGGTAGTAGCAGCAGGAGACGCCGCGGTGGTCCCGTACCAAGGACGTGATCATGTGGCTGTAGCGATCGGCGTACAGGATCCCTTCGAGTACCACGTGAAAGCCGGCGTTCAGTGCGTCGCGTGCGATCCTGCCCAGCAGGGCGATGTTGGCGCCGCGCGCGGTGTCGTGTTCCCTGAGCACGTTCCGGCGGATCACGTCCTGGCCCACGATCGCGATACCGCGGCCGTAGTGATCTCGCAGGCCCTGGGCCACACTCGACTTGCCTGACGCCGAGTTGCCGCGGATCACCACGAGGTGGGTGTCCTCACGGCCGGCCGCAGTTGCAGTGGACAGGCGACGGTGTGCGCCGCTCGGTGTGCCGGTCATGCGGGCCAGCCCGTCTCGCTGTACAGCTCCCCGTTCTGGATCTTTCCGATGGCCACCCGGGTGTAGGGGACGAGGTCGTCGGGGAGCGCGGCGGGGTCCCAGAACTTCCACTGGGTGCACTTGTCCGGCTCGCGCAGTTCCGGTTCGCCGCTCCAGGTCCGGGCGCGGAAGAACAGGCCCATGCGGGGCCGGTCCCCAGCCTTGTCGACGTGGTGGACGACGTGGACGAGTTCGACGTCCCGTCGCTCGATGTGCAGGCCGGCTTCCTCTCGGGCCTCCCTGATCAGGCAGGTGATGGCGCTCTCCTGCTCGCAGTGGCCGGCCAGGGCGTGCCAGGTGGACGGCGCGAAGGCGGAGTTGGGGTGGCGCAGCCCGAGCAGTACCGTCCCGTCGGGCCGCTCCAGGTAGAGGTGGACGCCGATGACGTTGAGGACCGTGCCGTGCGGCGAAGCTGGGCGGCGCTCCTCGTGCGATGAGGGCCCGCTCTGCGGCGCGGTGCTGGCCGGGAGGCTGGCGGCGTGGCGCCGTACGAGGTCGCTGGTGGTGTCTGCGATGCGCAGGCGGTGGAGGTCGTCGGGGGCGAACCAGGCCAGCATCACCCCTTCCGTCAGGCGGAGTTCGCGGGGATCGCCGTTCCAGCGGCCGGCGTAGATGGCGATGGGCACGCTCGCGCCAGCGTCGTCGGAGGCGTACTCGGTGCCGAACGGGGTCAGGTCGGCGATGTCGAGGCCGGCTTCCTCGGCCAGTTCACGCCGCACGGTGTGTTCCAGGGTGGCGTCCTGGGGCTCTCGACCGCCGCCCAGCAGGGACCACATGCCCGGCTCCCAGATCCGGCCGGGGAAGTAGTCGCGCAAGTGGAGCAGGTACTCGCCGCGGTCGTTGTAGATCAGGGCGGAGGCGTTGGCGGTCTGCGGTTCGGTCTCCGCTGTGAGCTTGAGCAGCTTCTCGCGCAGGGAGGGGGAGGTCACCCTGTCCACGGGCCGCCACTCGATGCTGCTGACCTCTTCTTCCTGCAGCACCACCGGCGCCTCGGTCGCGGCGTGCAGGCGGAAGAGAAACCGGAGGTCGAAGTGCTGGTGGCCGGGTTCGCCTTTGCCCGGGTGGGCGTCGATGTCGTGGATGTCGATGTCGAACGGCACGGCCTCGTAGCCGGGCCACGGTGCCACGGCCTGGG
Organism: Streptomyces cadmiisoli; assembly: GCF_003261055.1. Taxonomy (NCBI): domain Bacteria; kingdom Bacillati; phylum Actinomycetota; class Actinomycetes; order Kitasatosporales; family Streptomycetaceae; genus Streptomyces; species Streptomyces cadmiisoli. The sequence goes on along the minus strand of NZ_CP030073.1, from coordinate 1,779,366 downwards.
GCGGGATCCCGGTCTCCTCGTGCAGCTCCCGCAGCGCCGCTGCTGCCAGGGACTCGTCGACGGGCTCGGCGTGTCCGCCGGGGGCGAGGACCTTCCCGCTCGCCAGGTGCAGCACGTGCAGAACGCGGCCGAGCGGGTCGACGACGATCGCGCCGCAGGTGACGTGCCCGGTGAAGGTGGAGCGGCTGGCGATGTCGGTGGGCCGGTCTAGGGCGTCCAGGAGGCCGCCGAGCTGCTCGCGCTCGTGAGGGTGGCGAGCGAGGTAGGTCTCGACGGTGGTGCGGATGTGGTCGTGCGACAACGGCATGGGGCTACCTCAGAGGTGCGTGGAGCGGGACGAGTCGAGGCGGGGTGGTCGTTCGTGTCAGCTCAGCCGCATCCCCTCCGGCGGGACTTCCTCGATGGCGGCGGCGCGAGCCATGGGCAGGCGCCACCGCTTCCGGGCTGTCTCCGCGGCGAGCAGGGCTTGCCGCGCTCCGGGCGGGCCCCATCCCAGGAGAGCGGCTGCCTGGGCGGGGGTGGCGAGCAGGCGGGCGAAAGGGCGCCCGGTGGCGGGGTCGGCGGTCGCAGGCCCGATGGCGGTGACCCGGGCGGCAAGGCGGAGCCGGGCGTTGGGCCCCACTCCGCCGTAGACCTCGCCGGTCTCGTCCAGCACCCAGCCCAGTCGTACCGGATCGGCCAGGGTGAGTTGGGCTTCCTCGGCGGCTTCGCGATGCAGGGTGTCCTCGGGCGTCGTGTCGGTCGTCTCCACGGTGCCGCCGGGCAGCATCGGCAGGGCGCCACGAGGGCCGGGGTCGGCCACGAGGACGACCCGGCCGTCCGGGACGAAGCACCACGCCCAGGCTTGCTGCACGGGGAGCCGCTCAGGGACGGGGCCGCGGTTGAGAGGGCTGTCCCACAAAGGCCGGTAGCGGACGTGCACGTCATGGCGGTCCAGCGCCGGGACATCGAAGATGTGTCGGCCGTCGGCGAGTTGGGCGGTGGCGGTGTTCCCGAGCCGGGCACGGTAGGCGGCGAGCATGATCTGCCCGTCCACAGGGCGCAGCCGCTGTACCGCGTCCCGGGTCTCCAGGAAGGCGAACTCGGACAGCTCCTCGCGCGGCAGGCGGATGGCCTCGACCTGGTCGGGGCAGAGGGTTCCCCCGTCGAAGACGAACCGGATCTCCCCGGGGAAGAGAGCGCCGGGCTGAATGTCGGGGTGGTGCGGGGAGAGGGAGTGGACTGCGAGCACGCCTGCCAGGGGCAGGTTTGCCAGGCCCAGTTCCTCGGTGATCTCGCGGCGGCAAGTGACGTCCGGATGTTCGCCGGGTTCGACGACGCCTCCGGGCAGCAGCCACGAGCCGTCCTCGCGGTAGGTGGGGTGCACCAGCAGGACCCGGCCGACCTCGTCGGTGATGATCGCGGCGGCGCCGACCCATACTGCGTGCCGGGATGCGGCCTGCTGTCCCGTGGACAGGGCGGCATGTGGTGTGACGTGATCCGAAGGGGAGACGGGAGAGGTCACGTAGCTCTGCCTTCCGAGACGGTGGACGGGCGAGTGCAGCGCGGGCGGGCGAGCGGTGATCAGGAGGCACCGCCGTTCATCGGGCGCTGCAGCTCCCCGGGTCGGTGAGCTGGGCAGCGCTGCTGGGAACGATCGGCCAGTCCACGGTGATACGGGTGTGCTTCTTGGCGAACACGTGCGGTTCGTGGTCCGTGTCTGCCGGAGCACAGTCGGCTGTCGGGCGGGCGGTGATGAGGGGGCAGCGGGCGCCGCGGTGGTTACGCTGCCAGTGGCGTACCTGCTCGGCCATCTCCTGCGCGGCGACGTCGCCTTGGGCGCCATGGCCGTGGACGACGAACTCGTACAGGCCCTTGCCGTCGTCTCCGTCGCCGATGCGTTCGGTGGCCAGCCGGGCGAGGGAGGGTCCGCGGACGATGGCGGCGCCGGGCCAGTGCTGGGGCGGCGGGTTCAGGACCTGGTTGTCGCCGTCGGGGTCGACCTCCAGGCGGCAGAAGCCGGGCAGGGCGCCGGCGAGGTAGAGGGTGAGGGCGTCGAAGGGTTCCTGACCGCGGACGGTGATGTTGGTGCGGGTGACGGTCGGCTCGTAGGCGAGGGCTGGGGCGAGTTGGTCGACGGGCAGCGGGGTGCCGTCTTCCCAGGACAGGTGGACTCCGGTGCCGGGGACGGCGCGGCGGTTCGTCTGCCAGGCGCCGTCGCCCTGCATGGCGACGAAGCCGCAGACGATGAGGGGCTCGTCGCTGTGCAGTGCCCCATTGTCCCTGGTGAAGCCGATGGCCCAGTGGTAGCCGTACAGACGCAGCGGTGCAATGAGACGGCCGCCTTCGGCCAGGGCGTCGATCCAGGGCAGGTCCCAGGTGTCGACGGTGACCACGACGGCGTCGAAGCCGCCGTTCGGAACTACACCGGTGGGCAGGTGCTCGGCGTCGGCGGTGACGACGTGGACTTGGTCGTATCCGTTCTCGCTGAGGAGGCGGGTGGCCCTCTCGGCGACGGCAGGGTCGATGTCGAGGGTGGTGACGTGCCCGGCCGGGCCGACGAGTTCGGCCATGAGGGCGGCGTTGTAGCCCCCGGAGCCAATCTCCAGGACACGGTGGCCAGGCCGAATGCGAGCGGCTTCGAGCATGTCGGCCTGTAGCCACGGTGCGGAAACGGAGCTGATCACCCGGCCGTCGGGCGCGTGGCGGGTGGGGATGATGCCTTGGCGTACGCCGCTTCCACAGCGACGTCGGGAGCGAAGACGTGCCGGGGCACGGTTCGGAAGGCGCGCTCGACAGCGGCGGTGCGGATGTGGTTGTCGGCGCGGAGTTGCTCGACGAGCTGGTGGCGAAGCTCGCTCACGTCGCTAACTTTCGTAGCCGGTGGAGTCGTCACGGCATTCCTTCCGGGGCTAGTTGGGCGGGTTCGGACGTGGAGCGGAGGGAGCATCGGGAGCGGCCCTGTGTCTCTGCCTGGCAGAACGGTGGCCTCGCACGGGCCGGGTGATCAGGGGGTGTCGCCGCTCATCCGGCGCTGCAGCTCCCACAGGGTCCGGAAGAGACCTGGCTCCTGGGTGAGCTGGGCGTAGGTGCCCTCCTGGACGATCCGCCCTTCGTCCAGGACCACGATCCGGTCGGCGACGGCCACGTTGGTGAGGCGGTGCGTGATCAGCAGGATGGCGCGGTCCTTGGCCAGTTCGCGCAGGCCGGCGAAGATCCGGTGCTCTGCGCGGGCGTCGAGGGCGGCCGTGGGTTCATCCATCACCAGCAGCGCCGCCTGCCGGTGGAACGCGCGAGTGAGGACCAGGCGCTGCCACTGCCCGCCGGAGAGCTGCTGTCCGCCGAACCACTCGCTGGTCAGGAGGGTGTTCAGGCCGGAGCGGAGGCCCGGCAGCATCTCCGCGGCGCCGGACGCCTCGCAGGCGGCTAGCAGGGCCGCGTCGCTGGTGTCGCCCTGCCCGAACGTGATGTTGTCGCGCATCGTCAGCGGCAGGTACGTGAACTTCTGCGGGACCAGCGCGACGTGCTCCCACGACCCCCACGGGTGCAGGTCCGCGGTGGAGGCGTGGTCCCAGGCCACGTCGCCCTCGGTGGGCAGCAGCAGCCCGCACAGCAGGCGCGAGAGGGTCGTCTTGCCGGAGCCGTTCTCCCCGACCAGCGCCACGATCTCCCCGCGCCGCACGTGCAGGGAGACGTTGCTCAGGCTGTCCTTCGGGGCGCCGTCGTAGCGGTAGGTGACGTCGCGGACCTCGAAACGCTCCGGGGGCACGGCCACGGGCGCGGTGCCGCGGGAGTCGGTCATGGCCTGGCCGTGGGCGTTGTCGAGGAAGTTCTGCCAGTCCTGCACGTACCAGCCGGTGCGCACCAGGCGGGCCCCGCCGTTGATGATGCCGCGCACCGAGCCGGTGGCGGTCTGGAGAGCGAAGACGGCGCCGCCGCCGGCCGCCAGACTCATCCGCCCGGAGGCCAGGAGCCACAGCAGCGCCGCCCACACCGCGGTCGAGGCGATCCCGCCGGCCACGGCTCCGGCCAGTCCCATCCAGGCACCGGCGTTCGCGGCTTTTCGTTCGGCCGCGTTGACCGAGGCGGCCAGCCGCCGGTACCGGCCGATCAGGAAGGGGCCGGCCAGGCAGGCGCGCATCTCCTCACTGGACTCCTGATAGGCCATGTGCCAGCGCAGCTTGCCCAGCATCCGGCGCCGCCCGGAGGTCTCCAGCCCGGCGAGGTAGAGCACGCGGGCGGAGCGGACGTAGGCGGCGGCCTGCGGCAGGCAGGCGAGGAAGAGCAGGGGAAGGAGCAGGGGGTGCAGGACGGTCAGGACGGTGGCGCCGGCCGCGAGCGTGGCGGTGGCCGCGAGGACGTCCTGCGCTTCTTCGACGAGGTCGGGGGTGACCTGGGCGCCGCGGTCGGCGATGTCGTAGGCGTCGTTGTAGCCGGGCTTGTTGTTGGCGGCCAATTCCGCGCCGAGCGCGGCCTCGATCATCGTCAGCTCCGCTGCCCGGCCGAGCACCGGTCGCAGACGGCCGGTCAGCCAGACGACGATGATGCCCAGCAGCGCGCGCAGGCCAGCGGCGGCGGCGATCACGGCCAGCTGCGGGGCGGCGTCCCACAGCCGCTCGGTGATGTCGCCCGAGGCGATCAGCGCGGTGATCGTGCCTGTGACGGCCAGGAGGCCGAGGGCCGCGAGGACACCCGTCCCGATCTGGCACACCAGCAGTCCGATGGTCGCGCCGCGGTCCACGCGCCAGGCCATCTGCACCGAGCGCCACACGAGCGAGGGCAGGCGCCGCGCCATGGTGCGGGAGGTCAGCAGGGAGCCGGCCTGGAGCCGTGACTCGTCGCGGTAGAGGTATTCCTCCTCTCGAACACCGGCCTCCTGCGGTTCGTCGTCCGGCGCGGTCTTCTTGGGCGGTTGCGGCGGCTGGTCCTGCGTAATGGCCGAGGTCATCGTTCCCCCTAGGACGGTCGCTGCGGCAGAGTCGTGAGGTCTAACGACACGGCTGCGATATCGAACACACGTCATTCGGTCGTGCTGGGGAGCCCGCTATTTCCTGCGTCAGGGAACCCCGCGGGCGCGGGATCCCTGGTCTGGCTTGGAGCGGCTGCGGGCAGGAAATGGCCGAAACGCCGACACCGCCAAACAGCGTGGGCAGCACGGGGGCATCCCGGGTCGTCCCCTCTTATCTGGGATCTGGTTCGGCCTGCAGCAGCCTTTCCAGTTCTGTCTCGGCGTGGCCGACCGCGCCCGTCAGAGCCTCATGGTGGTGGGCGGACAGGACGCCGGATCCCAGTCCGGCCGCGGTGATCACCGCGTTGAGCGCGTCTGTCGCCCCGTCGTCCAGGGCGGACGCGGCGACGGGGTGGTGCAGTGCGTCTCGTGCGGCGTAGGCGTCGAGTCGGGCGACGCTGATGAGGGAGTCGAGTATGGGGGCGGCATGTCGTCCGGTGCGGTCCAGTTCCAGGGCTGACAGGCCCGTCCGGGTCTGGAAGGCGGCAGTCGGCGGATCGGGGTGGGCAAGGAGCTGGACGGCCTCATCAAGGGTGCGGTCGAGGTCGGGTTCAGGGACGGGGGTGTCTACGGGCCGGCAGTGGGCGTGCAGGAGGAGGGCGATGGCTCCCTCCCAAGGCTCCGTGGGCTGGGTGGTGTCGATCAGGTCGCGGGCCTGTTGGTCCAGGCCCTGTTCCATCAGGGCCATGATCTTGATCTGGCGGCCGTCGAGGAGCCGGTTGCCGATGCCGCGGTGCTGGGTCATGGCGTCGGCGGCCTCGGCCCACCGGCCGATGCAGGCGAGGGCGCGGGCGCCGTCCACGAGGAGGGTGACGTACAGCTCCTGGCACACCGCGCGGTGATCCTCGTCCGTGCCGGTCAGGGTCGAGAGGTCGACGGTGTGGCCATCGATCTCGGTCTTCTCCCGCTGCCGCGCGGCGCGGTTGAGGCGGTCCAGCAGGTCGTAGGCGGCCTCGCCCTGGCCGTCCCGGGTCAGCAGCCGGGAGAGGTTGACCAGCGGCATCAGCGACATGACAGCGATCGGTCCGCTCAGGCGTCCGGCGTCGGCGAAGACCTGGTGCTGGCGCCAGCACAGATCCTCAGCCAGGTCGGGCAGGCCGACATCGGAGGCGATGAGCGCGGCGTAGTTGAGGACCCCGCAGGCGCGGGCCACCAGGTCGTGGTGGCTCGCACCTGCGGGCGCGACGGTCAGCCCGGTGAGGTGGTTGATGCGCTCCTCCAAGGGGAGCGCGGGCGCCTTGGTGCGGCGGACCAGGGGGATGCGGCTGGCTATCGCGGGGATCATCGGCTCAGCCCTTGCGCGCCCAGTCGATGACGAGTCGGCTGTAGGGCTTGTCGACGAGGAAGCGGGCGTCGTCCGCCGTCAGCCGGTCTCGCGAGTCCGCGACGGCCATCCGGAAGCCCGGCTCGGGGGCGTCGTTGCCGCCGGTCGCGTCCCAGGCGCGGATCTCGCTCACGACGCGCTCGGCGAGGTCGGCGCTGCCCTCGCCGTGGCCGATCACGCCGACTTCCCAGTACCGGCCCTGCTCGTCCTCGCCCTCCCGGATGGTCAGGTATGCCAGCGACCCGCCGTCGAGGGCGGCCATGGAGCCCCACCCGAAGTGCGGGGTGAACCCGGGGCGCTGGCCCGGCAGTCGGGACAGGCCGTTGGGCAGCACGCAGGCCAGGTACAGGTACAGCCACTCCCAGGCTGAGCCCTGCCGGAACTTCACCCCGGTGTAGAGCTTGGTCTGCTGCTGGTCGAGGACGGAGCGCAGCGCGTCGCGGTCGACGTCCTGCTCGCTGAACGTCTCCAGGCGCACGTTGCCCTCGCCTGCCATCGGTACGAGGGTGTACACGTCGTCGCAGACGCCCTTGCGCAGCGGGATGAAGGTGGCCATCTCGCAGGAGACGGTCTTCCACGTGTCGCCGTCGCGTTCGAAAGCGAAGGATCGGGAGATGCTGCCGCGGATGCGCATCGGCAGGACCAGGCGTCCGCCGGGGGCGAGCTGGTCGAGGATCTTCACGGGTACGTCGCCGGCGCCGACGGTGAAGATGATCCGGTCGTAGGGGGCGTGCTCGGGCAGCCCGGCCGCGCCGTCGGCCATCACCGCGGTGGCGTTGTCGACGCCGGCCTCGGCGAGGTGCTTGCTCGCGCCGGAGACGAGGTCCTGGTCGACGTCGAGGGTCCACACCTGCCCGCCGGGGAAGACGATCTTGCCGAGAAGGGCGGCGTTGTAGCCGGTGGCGGCTCCAGCCTCCAGGACCTTGTGACCGGGCTGGGCGCCGAGCTGTTCGAGCTGGGTGGCGACGATGGACGGCGCGGAGATGCAGGAGATCATCTCCCCGTGCTCGTCGTGCTTGATCGGGACGGCGTCCTCCTTGTACGCGCTCTCCAGGTCGACGCCGGGCAGGAAGGCGTGCCGGTCGGTGGTGCGGAAGGCGTCGATGGCCGCCTTGCTGCGCAGGTGGCCGCTGTCGACGAGCCGCTGGGCGAGGGCTTCGCGCAGCTGGTTGGGGTCGGTTACGGGTGTCACGGTGGTCTCCATTCGAGGGAGGCTAGGGTCCTCTGAGGCGGACTTGGGGGTAGACACGTCAGCGCCTTCTCCGGCGGAGAAAGCGACGTGACGGCCGAGCCACGCGGTGGCGGCCTGCGTCTCGGCAGGCACGCCCGCACGGTTGAACGCGAAGATCGCGTGATGGGCGATGACGCCCCGGATTCCGCGTATCAGTCGACCGTCTGCGGCGAGCCGGCGCAGGCGGCGGCCGGCGTCCTCGAACTCGGCGACGCGCTCGACCCAGCCCGCTTCCGGCTCCGGGCGCAGAGCCGCGTCCGCGTTCATCAGCCTCCGCATCGCGGAGACGGCTTGCTCCAGCGCGGTCCCCTGGGGTGGGGTGACGGGGGGCCGCAGGGCGGCCCACCGGGCGTACACGTCTCCGGCTTCGAACGGGTCCAGCCCGGCCTCGCGGATCATGGCGGACAGCAGCATCACGCTGCGCTCGCGGGCGCCGGCGGTGCCGGTCTCGGCGAGCGCGGCCGGACTGTCGGCGCAGAACACGTCGTGCGCGACCTCCATACCTTCGGGGCCGCCGAAGGCATGGGTCTCCGGCTCGTAGATCCCGCCCGTCCAGCCGGTGATCACGCGGTCGGCGACGAGCTGGTCCAGCAGGCCGGTGGCGGGCTGTTCGGTGCGCAGGCGCACGCCGGCGTCCTTGCGCAGGAAGTGGAAGCGGCGCCCGGCCAGCGCGGTCGCCAGGGCCTGGGCGGCGTCCGAGTGCGGGTCGGGGAAGGCCACGGAGGCGTGCCACCAGGACGTGTCCGGGGGGATCGGCAGGTTCTCGTCGTCGAAGGCCATGGGCAGAAAACTCCTTGCGAGGCGGCGGGGAGAAGAAGGTCAGGCGAGCAGGAGGACGCGGGTCCAGCCGGTGGTGTCGGTGGCGTTCAGGGCGAGTTGGGCTCCGGCGCGGCCTTCCATGAATCCAGGTTTGGGCAGGTGCTCCCAGTCGGCGGCCAGCCGTCGGTACAGGTCCTGGATGATCGGGGTGAAGCGTGCGGGTACGGGGCTGTCGGCGGCGACCACGCGGGTGAGCATCAGCAGCCCGGCCCAGCCGTGGCAGAGAGTCGAGTCGGTGATGCGGGCGAGCCGCAGCGGGTCGGTCAGGATGGTCTCGACGGTGTCCTCGGCCGCTCGGCGCCGTGCGGGGTCGCCGAGGGCGAGCGCGGCGAGCTGCTGGGCGCGGGCGATGCCGGGCTGGCCGTAGCACCAGGACTGGCGGGCCGGTTCCGCCTCGGGTGGCTGGTCGGCGTCCAGGTGTGCTGCGGTGGACCAGTAGTGGGCACCGTGCCGGTCGAGCCAGGTCGCGAACGTGCCGACGGCTTCCTCCTGGCCGGGGACGCTGACTCCGGCGCGCAGGGCGAGGGAGAGCACGGCCAGGGGCCCCGCGATGCCGTGGGCCATGCCGTTGTTGCCGTGCCCGCCGGCCATCTCCTTCCCGTCCGGGCCGACCGCCGACCACCACCCGGGCAGCATCCGGCCTTCACCACGGGCGGGGTGGGCGAGCGCGACGAGGCAGGCGAGCACGTCGGGCAGCCGGGGCGCGATCGGGCGGCGGGACAGCAGCAGGGCGGCGAGTCCGGTCAGGCCGCGGATGAGGTCCCATTCGGCGAGGTGGGGCAGCGCGCCGGCCGCCTGACGGCGGTGGGCGGCGGCGAGCCGGGCGTCCACGACGCGGTCGACGGCCGCGCGGACGTCGTCGCCGACCCCGTGGGCACGGGCCAGGACGAGCTCCAGGGCGGGTGCGCCGTGGAAGAGGCTGGCGTTGCTGCCGGTGCTCACCCCTCGGACGGTGGCCTGGGCGAGGTGGCGGCGGGCGGTGGACAGGTCCCGGCGCTCGATGTCGAGCAGGGCCATCCCCAGGGCGCCCTCGGACAGGTCCTGCGTACGGGGCACGGTCGTCGTGGTCATGAGCGCCTGGCCAGGGGGACGACGATGCTGTGGGACCGGCCGCCGATCCACCCGTCGGCGTCCGGCGGGGGCGCGTCGTGCAGCGTGGCGATGCCGAAGGGGTTGGCGTCCAGGTGCGCGCGCAGGAGGTCCAAGTCGACGTCGCGGGTGAGGTCGAGGGGCAGCTGCTGGTCGTCCTCGGCGAGCAGGACCCGCTCCGGCACCCGGAACCGGGCACGCCAGGCATGGAGTTGGTCCGCCCACTGCTGGAGTGGGGCGGTGCGGGCAGGCAGCGTGCGGCTGCGGATCTTCCACCGGGCGGTGATGAGGATGGTGCGCCGGTAGGTGAGGGCCGGGGTGAAGGGCAGGGTCCAGGCGGCGCCCCAGTCGAACCAGGTCACCTGCGGGGAGGTGGCCCGGCTGATCTCGCCGAGGAAGCGGGCCATCGGCGGGGTGTAGTTGTTCCACAGGAAGTTGATGGCGGTGGGGGCCAGCAGCTCCAGCGGCTTGCCCGTCGCGGACTCCACCAGCTGGGGGCGGCCGTCGGCGACGGTGACCGACAGGTCGCGGGGGAAGAGGACGTGCGGTTCGGGGCGGCGGAATTCGCCGACGCTGACGATCCGGGGCAGGGCCTGGGGCGCGCGGGTGAGCAGGTCGGCCGGCACGCGTCCGGCGTGGAAGGAGAGCTGCGCGAGTTCCGCCTCCGGATCGACGGTGGGCAGGTTCGCGTACGCCTCCTCGGCGCCGGCGAACAGGTGCCAGAACCGACCGGTCATCGAGCCGGCCGAGCGGGAGACAGTGAGCACGCGCAGCCGGAAGTCGCCCCGGTCCAGGGCCGGAACAGAGGTGGCGTGGACCTGTGCGGCCAGTTCGAGGTGAGGCGCCAGGCCGTGGGGCTTGTCGCCGGCCGCTGCTTCCAGTTCCTCGATCATCGCCCCGGTCACCGCGACGGTGCGGCTGCCTTCGGCGGCGGCGGTGCCGGCCAGCTCCAGCAGCAGGCGGTCACGCCGGGACATCGGCCGGGGCGGTTCGCTCGCCGTGACGAAGCCTGCAGGGAAGCCCACGCCCCGGTCAGGGTCCGTCACCGCTTCCACCGGCACCGCGGTGTTCTCGCCGTAGCGCTCAGAGAACTGCTCGATCCACCGCCGCCAGGTCGGTGTCCCGGTCGGATGGGTGACCAGGCGGGCCAGGACGGTCGCGGCGGTCTCCACTTCGGTCAGCACCTGCTCGGGCAGCCGCACGTCGGAGTCCAGCCGCAGGTCGCACGCGGTCCGCAGGCCGGCTGCCTGAGCGCGCGCCGCGGGCGGTAAGACGTCGGTGGGGTCGGCGACGGTGGCGGGCGCGCGCAGCGAGGAGCGCAGCAGCCGCACCCGCAGCAGATCACCGAGCAGCCGGTCGCGCGCGGTGCCGCTCACGCCGGGGAACTCCGCGGCCAGCTTGTCGGACAACTGGCGGTACCCGATCGGCGATCGGGCCAGGTCGAGTACGAGACGCAGCGCGGGGCTGAGGACGAGGTGGAACTCGGCGTCGCCCTCGGAGGGCACGTGGATGTGCTGGTCGCGCTGACAGATCAGGGTGTTGACGCAGACCTCGGCGTCGGCCATGCGCGCAGCGTCGCTCTCCCAGGCGCTGAGCATCTCCTCGAGTCCGACCGGCTCGGGGCGGGCCACGGCCTGGTGCTCGTCGCCGATGCGGACAGACGTGACCTGGGCGAAGCCGAGCGGGGCGACGCCGGCGAACAGGCCGTAGGGGGTGGAGCGGCGGGCGTAGCGGATCGCGTAGCGGGCGGTGGCCAGCGCCGCCCGGCGCATCCGGCGCACCTTCGGTGTGCGGCCGTCGATGATGGCCTGCACCTGGTCCGCCAGGTGAGGGCTCGCCTGCGACACGGTCCGGCGGAAGCCGGTGTCGGACCACACCGTGCTCAGCCACGCGCGCCACTCTTCCACGGGCGCCGTGGTCGTCGGCCAGGGCGGCATGGCGGGCTCGGTCGTGTGTACCGCGGCGCGCAGCATGGCCTGCCCCGCGCCCTCGTACAGGCTAGGCCGTTGCCGTGTCATCAGCGCTCTCCTCATCTTCTGGCGTGACGGGCGGGGGCGGGCCGGACGGGGAGAGCCCCGTCCGGCCCGCGCTGCCGGGGTGGCCCGGCTTACGAGGTGGTGCAGGCGCTGGGGCAGGAGCTGCCGCAGGTGTCGCCCGTGCTGCACATCAGGACCGTCTCGGTCGCCGGCGTGCCCTCGATGAAGGTGATGTCGAGCCCGAACGGGTCGGTCTCGTCGGTGGTTGCCAGGTCCGACTGCACGGGGGCGGTCGGCCTCTCCGTCTGCACGGCGGTCATGCTTGCCTCCTTGTGGCGATGGGTGGTGCGGGATCCCGGGACCCGGTCGGGGCCCGGAGCTTGGTGCCAGACGGTGGCGGGCGAAGGCGTCGCCTGGTCCAGGACGTCTGGGAGTCGATGGGACCCGTGCCGTCAGGCTGCTACGAACTGCACTTCCTGATGGGCCTTCGCGGCCTGGTTCAGGACCTTGGTGAAGTGCTCGGCGCGTTCGTCGCCCTCGGCCTCCTGGGCGCGGAGGTCTCCGAAACGGGCCCAGTAGCGCCGGCAGACGTCGCTGTTCATGAGCATCGAGGCGTAGAAGGGCAGTTGTCCGTCGCGGACGAAGCCCAGGCGGTCGCGCAGGCTGAGGGTGCAGATCTGCTGGTTGGCATGGAGCAGCTGCATGTACTCCTCGACGTCCATGTCCGCGGGCGCCCAGAGCTTGGCGAGGTCGGCGTTGGTGGACATCTGCGCCAGCCAGTCGAGCTGGTTGCGGGCGACGACCGCCTCGTTGCGCTCGGCCTGGTGCCGCGCGTCCTGCCTGAGCCGGACGGCTCCGACCACGGCGGTGGTGAGGGAGACGGCAGCACCGGCAGCGAGGACGGCGGTGGTGAGCTTCATCTGTCAACGATCCTTTCGCGGAGCGGAGTTGCGGCCGGGAGGCCGACTGGTGGAGAACCTGGGGTTCCGCTGCTTCACGCGGCCCCCGCGAGGACGACGGTCGGGGCTTCATCGGCAGAGCTATGCGCGGTGTACCGGCGGTGCACCGCCTTCAGAGCGACAGCGATCGGCGGCAGACCCACGGTGGCCCTGCGTGTGTCGACTGACTCCGGCGCGCGCAGCGGGCACAGTTCGATGCCGTCGGCGCGCAGCAGGAGCTGGGTGCCGTACTCCTGGTCGCGCCCGCTGGTGATGAGGGCGCGGTCGTGCAGGTGTGCCCAGTGCTGGACCAGCGCGTCGCCGGCCTGGACCGCACGCCCCAGCAGGGTGGTGGCGGCGCGCTGGAAGTCGGGTTCGTCGTCGCTGTGCAGGGCGATGCTCCACGCGGCACGGGCCGCGTCGGGGCCGACGAGGCGGTGGCCGGGCCAGTCGTGGTCGGCCAGGATGCGGCGCAGCACCTTGGTGTTGACGTGGTCGGTGTGCCGGCCCTGTCCGAGTTGGACGGCGTCGAGCTGGTCGCGCACGCGCTTGGCCCGGTGCGTGGCCGATTCCGTGGCGCGGGCGATCAGCTCGCGGGCGAGGTCGGGCCGCTGCGGTTCGTCAGTTGTCACGCGTTGCTCCGGTCATCCGGAGCCGGCTGAGGCGCGTGGACCTGGCAGCTGATTAGCGCGCGGAGCCCGGCGCGGTGCTCGGCGGGGAGTTCGAGGCGGGCTACTCGATCGCCGTCGCGTCCGGGGCCGGATCCGCACACGTCCCAGCCGTTGTCGGTGAGCCGACGCAGGAGGGCAGCGAGGGGTTCGGCTTCGAGAGTGTGGCGGGCCAGCGTCTCGGCCCGTACGACTTGGAGGTCGAGTCGGGCGGCGAAGTCGGACGCCCACAGGGTGATCAGGCGGGTGATGTCATCGGACTGGCCGGGCAGGGTGTGGACGCTTTGGAGGAAGAGGCACGGACCCTGGCCCCATCCGAGGTCGGGGTCACGCTCGGGGATCATGCAGGCCAGCAGCTTTCCGTCCTCGTACAGTCCGGCGGACATGGTCTGCGCCTCGCGGAAGAGTGCCGGGATGTCGGCGCGGGCGGGTACGGGCAGGCCGTGCATTGTGAGCCAGCGCTGGCGGTCCTGGACGAGGGCCGCAGCTTCCTCACGCTCGGCCGCCGTGCGCAGCATGCGCATCTCGTAGATAGCGGTCGGCGGCGTCTGCGTGAAGGGGACGGAGGCGGAGCGGTACTCGCTGGCCGCTGAGGTCGTAGGCCGGGTCACTGGCTTGCCCCGTTTCGCGTCGCGTGGGCTGCCTGCTCGGCCGGCAGCAGCTGCCAGCCGTGCGCCAGGACCACCAGTTCGGTGGTGTCCTGTGCACCCGTGTCGGCGAGGAGCTGGTCGAGCGCGGCGCGCTGGTCGGCCGGGGCGAGCTTGGCGGCGACGGCGATGTCGCGCGTATCGCTGTGCTCAGCGACGGCTCGCAACAGCAGCAGCTGCTCGGGGCTGAGCTTCGGAGCTGGCCTGTCCGCCGTGGGAGAGGCCACCTGCTGGGTGGTGAACAGGCGGTGCACGATGACGGGGGGCTTGCAGCGGGGCGGGCAGTGGAGGCTCGCGCGGATGTCGCGGATGTACTGGCGGACGGTGACCGCCGAGAGCCCTGTCTTCGCGGCGATCTCTTGGGATGCACAGCCGTTCGCGAGGTGTTGGGCGACGCGCTGCAGCGTCGGCGTCAGAGGGGTGATCGGTGCGCTGGTCGTCACGGGCGGGGTCACGGGGTCTCTTTCTCGGCTGGAACGGACGGTCACCGGGGTGGGTGCCGCCGGTCCCCGCGGGGGACGGGGACCGGCGGCACCGGCCCGTGCGCGGCGGTCGGGATTCACGGGGTGCCGCGTACGGGGGCTCATGCGGCGGTCGGGTCGGGGCGTGCCCAGGCGGCTTCGGCGGCGAGGCGTTCGGACCACTGGATGTGGTCCTCGTCGAAGGCGGCGTCGGCTAGGCGTATGCGCTGGACCTCGCCGGTGCCGGCGGGCGGGTAGGTGTGCTGGATGTCGCGCCACAAGCGCTGGAGGACGTAGTCGCGGTCGAAGGCGTGGGCGCCGTGCAGTTCCATGGCGTCCTGGGCCGACTGCGCGGCCCACTGGTGGCCGAGGTACTTGGCGTTGATCAGGTCGGCGTCGCAGGGCAGGCCCTGGTCGAGAAGGTGCACGGACTGGTAGGCGAGTATCCGGCCGGCGCGCAGGCGGGCCTCCATGCCACCGATGCGGTCCCGCAGTACGGGCAGGTCGGACAGGCTGGCCCGATAGCGAGGACGGGTCTTGAGACGAGCAGTAGTGGCGGCCACGACCGCTTCGTGAATGCCGAGGCTCACGGCGGCCAGGTTGGGACGGCCGTACAGAATGCTGCTGCTCTGGGCCACGCTCAGCCCCTGGCCGATCTCTCCGACCACGTTGTCCTCGGGAACACGGACGTGATCGAGGTCGAGTCGGCCGGCGGAGAAGCCGTGCAGACCAAGGCCGGGGCGGTGCTCGGGGACCGAGAGCCCGCGGCGGCTTGATTCGACCATGAACGCGGTCAGCGCCTGGGAGGTGCTTACGCCCGCTTCGGCGGTGCGGGCGACGACGAGGTGGGCACCGGCGAGGTGACTATTGCCGATATGGACCTTGCGGCCGGTGATCACCCACTCGCTGCCGGCGCGTTCGGCTGTGGCTTCGATGCCACCGATGTGTCCGCCAGCCTGTGGTTCGGTCACGGCGATCGATAGCAGCAGGGAACCGTCCGCGACACGGGGCAGCCAGCGGCCCTTCTGCTCGTAGGTGGCGAAGTGCAGCAGGGCGCCGACGGGGATAAGGGTGGCCTGCAGGATGGCTGCGGCAGCCGCCGAGATCCGCGCGACGCGGTGGACCAGGATGGTCTTGGCCACATGTCCGGCACCCAGCCCGCCGAAGGAGGCCGGGATGGTGACGGCGAACCAGCCCCGTGCGGCCATCAGGTCGGCGACCTTGCGCTCCACCCTGCCCGGAGCGGCCTCCATACGCGCGGCGCGCGACGCGATGTGCTCGGCGGCGAAGGCATCCGCCTCGTCCCACAGCACTTCGTGGCGGGCGGTGAGGTAGGGGCGCAGCGCCGGTGGCGGTGTAGTGGGTGTGGCGGACATGGTCTCCCTCTCCCTGGGCGAAGGTCGCAACGTGGAGCGGCCGGGGATCGACTACGGCTCCCGGGTGGGGGTGGAACGGCCTAGCGGACGGGGGCGCGGACCATGTGGTCCATCACCTGGGCACCGGCGTTGATGACGATGTCCCTGAGCCGTCGGGCCTCGCTCAGGGGGCGCTTCTCGGGGTCGATGACGCACACCGTGCCCAGCACGGTGCCGCTGTCATGGACGAGCGGGGCGCCGAAGTAGGAGCGGATCCCGACGGCGTCGACCACGTGGTTGCCGCTGAAGCGCGGACTGGCGTGCACGTCGTGCAGCGGGAGAGCCTTCTTGCGGGCCATGACGTCCGGGCACCAGCCGTGGTCGCGGCTCATGGTTCGGCCGACGATGAAGTACCCGCTGTCCGCCGGCGGCTGGTGCAGCCCGACGAAGGTCTGCTCCTCCAGGAAGAGATTGACGAACCCGTACAGGAACCCGGCCTTGGCGGCCATGTCGCGGGCCAGGTCGTCGAAGTCCTCGCTCGCCACGGTAGGCACGCCCAGGCGGTTGAGCAGCTCGTACCGTTGCGCCAGCTCCGGTGCCTGCTGGGTCTGTGGCCCGGTGACGGCGGTGGCGGGCGGGGTGATCAGCCCGCGGGCGGCGTCCCGCGTGCCGCGTCGCGGCAGGGACAGTGCGGGTGGGGCGGTCGGCGATGCGAGGTAGGGGTTGGGGTTGGGGTGATGTGACATCAGGCGTCCTGGAGGGTGGTAGTGGGCGTGTGGTGAACGCGGCTCGCGGAGGCGTTCTTCACGGCGTGGCCGACGAGGGTCAGCAGGACGCCGGCGACGTGGTTCGGGTCGCGAGCGTCACAGGTGATCACCGGTACGGAGGCAGGGAGTTCGAGGGCAGTGCGGACCTGCTCGGGCTGGTAACGGTGCGCTCCGTCGAACTGGTTGATGGCGACGACGAAGGGCAGGCCGATGTCTTCGAAGAAGCTGATGGGGGTGAAGCTGCTCTCCAGACGGCGGGTGTCGACCAGGACGACCGCCCCGACGGCGCCGCGGGAGAGGTCGTACCAGAGGTCGACGAACCGGTCCTGGCCGGGCGTGCCGAACAGGAACAGTTCCAGGGGTACGGGCGCGTCGGGCAGGCTGAGGCGGCCGAAGTCGAAGGCGACCGTGGTGGTCTGCTTCGCCTCGATGCCCGCCAGGCTGTCCACGTCTGCGCTCGCCTCGGTCAGGTACTCCTCCGTGCTCAACGGCGCGATCTCGCTGACGGCGCCTACGGCGGTGGTCTTGCCCGCGCCGAAGCCCCCGGCGATCACGACCTTCAGCACGGTCGGCGCGGCGCCGGCGCGCGGGTGCGGCGAAGTACGCAGCACCGCGCCCGGGTCATCCGGCCTGGGGGTAGGCGATGGCATCAGGCCACTTCCTCTTCAAGCCCGCTGAAAGGGCTGCCAGCAGTTGGGTAGACGGACCGGATTCCGCGCCTGTGTCGGCATAGGGGTGGGTGAGGGGGACGACCAAGGCGTCGGCGTCCAGGAGGTCCGAGACGAGGATCTTGACGGCGGTGACGGGCCGGCCAAGTCGTCCCGCCAGTTCGACCACCGATCGTCGGCGCTCCCGGCACAGGGCGAGGATCTCCTCGCATTCCTCGGCCTGGGCCGGGCCGGGCCTTCCCCGTCCTGCTTCCAGCACGGTTTCCAGACCGAGCAGGTGCCGCGGCCTGGTCCGCCCGCGCGTCAGGGTGTAGGTCCGCACGAACATCGACTCCTCGGTCGTGCGGCCGTGTGTGCTCACCGGACCTCTCCGCCCGTGCCGACGCGGACCGGGATCAGCATGTAGGGGGCGAACTTCTGGACGAGGCGCCCCATCTCGAACCCGACGGTGCCCGCATCGACGTCCGTGGTTGCGATGACGGCGAGGATCGTGTCCACCTCACCGCGTTCGTTGCCGGGATGGTTGTCGAAGGCCGCGCTACGCCCGGCGCTTTGAACGAAGAAGAGGCAGTCGTCGCGCTCGATGATGACCTGCCGGGCCGGCCTCTTCTTGTGGCTGGGGCCGGTGATGTTCGCCGCGAGGGAGGCAACTCCGCTGAGGGCGGCCGACAGTTCGTCCGCCCAGTCCTTGTCGACGTCGCTGTCCAACAGCCGCAGTCCGTCGCGCGACAGCAGGACGGCGTGCGTGACGCCCGGGACGTCGGAGGCGAACTGACGCAGCAGCCAGGCCATGTTGTCCCGCTGTCCGCTTGCAGTTGTCTCGGTTACGGGCGCGTCGCCGGTCACGTTGTCCATCGCGGGGTGGGTGCTCATAGGGATCGCTCCAGAAGGGGGAAGGGCCCGTGGATGTAACGGGCCACCGGGAACGTCGAGGGACGGGGGTTCAGGGCGCGGGCTGCTCTGCCGAAGCGGTGGAAGAACCGGCTCTCCCGCCGGCCTGGATGCCGTTTCGGAAGGCGGCTGCGAGCCCTGGCGTCGCCCCGGTCACGGGGGCTTGCTCCCGCTCGCGCGATGGACGGAACGAGCCGGACTGACGTCTACGCGTGGGAAGAGCGGGCGCATCAGCAGAGTGACCCGCCTCTACGGCTCCTGGTGCCCCCACATTGCCGGGGTGTGTGACCTGGCCTGCCGTCGGGACGGCTGAAGCCGCGGCGACCTGCTGCGGCGGAGCGGAGGGGCGGGCTCCCTGGGGTCGCGCGGTCGCATCGTCGACGGAGGGAATCGCTACGAGGAGCCGTGCCGGGATGACGACGAGGGCGGTGGTGCCTCCTGTCACGTTCTCCTGCAGGAGAACGGACAGCCCGTGCGACTGGGCGATCTTCGCAGCGACCAGCAAGCCGAGCTGGCCGGCTCGGACTTGGCCGCTGACGTCGACCTCGTCGGGGGCTTTGAGCAGGTGGTTCATCTGTGCCCGCGTCTGTGGATGCATGGGGATAGCCCGGTCCTCGACTTCGACCGCCAGCCCGTTCGCCACGCGCTGCGCACGCACCATCACCTTCGTCGCGGGATCGGAGCACTCGCAGGCGTTCTCGATCAGCTCGGCCAGCAGGTGCGTCAGGTCCGGGCCCACATGGCCGGGAAGACCTAGCTCGGCGCCTACGGACCCGGCGGCGACGGACACACGTGGATACTGCACGACCTCGGAGACGGCGCCGCGCAGTGCCGTCGCGACGGGAACGGGCCGGCGCACGCTGCGCAGGGACTGGCCGCCCAGTACCGCAGTGCTCTCGACCTGGCGACGCATCCGCGTCACGAGGTGATCGATCTCGAAGATCTTGGCCAGTAGCTCCGGGTCGTCGGTCAGCATCTCCAGCTCGCTCAGTGCCTGAAGCGCCTTGCCGACCAGGGCGTGCTCGCGCATGGCCAGACGGCGCAGCACTTCCAGGAGGACGACGGACTGGGACTCGTCGTGCACCCGTATCAGCGACGCGATGGCTTGCACCTGGAGGGCACTCAACGCCGTGTTGATCTCGGCGTTCGGACCGGCCGACGTTGGCGCCTGCAGGTCCGGCAGCGGCGGGCGTCCCCCGCGGCACAGCTCATCCGCCGACCACTGCACCGACTTCTCGACAGCCGCCGCTGCCCCCGCAACCGCTGCCAGTGCCGCTGCCCAGTCCTCCTCCGCGGTCGCCTGCACGGCCCCTGCCGCCGTACGCGCTCCGCGAGCCGCCGCCGTGGCGACCCCGGCCAGTCCGCAGACCAGGCAGGCCAGGAGCCACCCGGGGCCTACGGCGGACACCGACCAGAGGGGGAAGGCGGCACCCAGCAGCGCGGCTAGCAGCACCAGGGGCAATGCCACGGCGCGGCGGACACGGTGCAGCGTGAACGCGTCGATCGGAGGCCGCCGTCTGCGGTGGCCGGTAGCGGCCGGCCGTGCCGGGAAGGCGCTGTCAGGCATGGGAATCCTCGTCAGGTGGGGGTGACTAAGCGTGTTGCGGCGTCAGGTCTGCGCAGATCTGGCGTGTGCTGCGTGGGGCCGAACGGGGCGTCGGAACCGGGACCGCGCCGCGATGGTGTGAGGACTGCGTCGACAGGAGCTGAAGGAGCCGGGCGCTCTGGATCAGGCCCATGTGACTGAACGCCTGCGGAAAGTTGCCGAGCTGGCGCTGTTGGACGGGGTCGTACTCCTCGGCAAGGAGCCCGAGGTCGTTGCGCAGAGCGAGGAGGCGTTCGAACAGGGCGTGGGCCTCGTTGTGGCTGCCGATCAGAGCCAGGGCATCGACGAGCCAGAAGGAGCAGAGGACGAAGGTGCCCTCATCGCCCTTCAGGCCGTCCACCCCGGTACGGTCACCGATGGTCGGGTAACGGCGCACGAGCCCGTCCGGCGAGGCGAGTTCACGACGCACTGCGTCCACGGTGCCGATGACGCGGGGGTCGTCGGGCGGCAGGAAGCCGACGCGGGGGATCAGCAGCGTGGCGGCGTCCAGCTCTTGGGAACCGTAGGACTGGGTGAAGGTGTTGCGCACCGGATCGAAGCCCTTGGTGCAGACCTCGTGGTGGATGGTTGCCCGCAGCTCGATCAACGGGGCCACGTCGATGTGGAGGGCACCGGCCTCGGTCAGGCGGATGGTGCGGTCGACCGCCACCCAGGTCATCACCTTGGAGTGGACGAAGTGCCGGCGTGCTCCGCGGATCTCCCAGATGCCCTCGTCGGGCTCCTGCCAGCGCTGTGCCAGGTGCTCGATGAGTCGCTGGTGCAGCACGGCGGTGTCGGCGCAGCGGGCGACACCGCTCTCGTGTGCGAGGTACAGGGTCTCGATGACCTCGCCGTACACGTCGAGCTGCAGTTGGTCCGCCGCCCCATTGCCGACCCGTACCGGGGTCGAGCCCTCGTAGCCGGGCAGCCAGGACAGCTCCCGTTCCCGCAGGTCACGCTCTCCGGTGATCCCGTACATGATCTGCAGGTTTTCCGGATCACCGGCCACGGCGCGCAAGAGCCATCGCCGCCATGCCTGCGCCTCCTGCCGGTACCCGGTCCCCAGGAGCGCGGCCAGCGTCGTGGAGGCGTCCCGCAACCAAGTGAAGCGATAGTCCCAGTTCCGGTTTCCGCCGATCTCCTCTGGCAGCGACGTGGTCGGCGCCGCGACGATCCCACCGCTCGGCTCGTACGTCATAGCCTTCAGCGCGATCAAGGATCGAACCACGGCCTCGCGATATGGCCCCTCGTAGGTGCACTCCCGTGTCCAGTCCTCCCAGAACGTGAGTGTCTCGGTCAGCGCGGCCTCGGGGTCGGGAACGTCGGGCGCCGCTGCGTGGGACGGGCACCAGCTGAGGACGAACGCCACGCTCTGCCCGGCGGCGACGGAGAAAGCACTGACCATGACGCCGTCCTTCTCCACCTGCGGGACGCAGGTGTCGAGCCACAGAGCGTCCGCGCCGGCCTCCGCGACCATGCGCCCACCGACTTCGTGAATCCACGGGCTGACGCTTCCGTACCCCGGCCGTGGACGCATGGCCGAGATCATGGAGACCTCACCGGTCAGGCCCTCGACGATCCGGATCACCTGCGGTGCTCCGTCGCGCGGTGGCATGAAGTCCCGGACACGGACCGAACCGGCCTCGGTGCGCCATACCGATTCGAGGACGAGCGAGTCACCGCGGTACCGGCGCTCGGCGACTGCTTCGGAGCTGGAACGGTCGGCAGGAGCGGCCGGAGCGATCCGCCAGGTGCCGTGTTTCTGCGTGCCGAGCAAGCTGGTGAAGACGGCCGGCGAGTCGAACCGGGGCAGGCACAGCCAGTCGATCGAACCGTCATCGCAGACGTGGGCACTGGTCTGCATGTCGCCGATCAATCCGTACTGCTCGATGCGCCGAATCCGTTTCATCGTCTGGATCTCCGTGAGCCCCGCAGGTCCGGGGCGTTATCGGGGCCGCCGCAGCGGCCGGGAACGGTGGGAAGAGGAGTGGCCGGTGGTTACCGGAGTGAGGAAGGGGCGTTCCGGGGCGGCGGCAAGTCCTCGTCGGCCCCTGCAGGGCCGGCCGCGCGCTCGCCGCGAAGAACCAGCCAGGCCATCGGCCCGAGGACCAGCCCGATGACGACGGCCCCGGTCACCGTCATGTCCGCGGTACCGAAGCGGCGAAGACCAGACAGGCCAGGGCGACGGCGAAGACCGCCCCGCGCAGCGCGTTGATCTGCGGCTTCCGCCAGCGCCGCCCGCGCTTCGCTCGATTCGGCCCGGGACCGCCCCGTTCCACGTGTGCCATCAGCTCCCGGGTGGCTTCGGCGAGCTTGACCAGGTACACCCGGCTCGGCATGTAGCCCTCGGGAATGCTTTCGGAGCAGAGCCGTTGCGCTCGCACCAGGACGGGGCTGCCCACAGCGGTCCGTGCTCCCAACTGGGCGACATGACCGCGCAGAAGCCGAACGAGGTCCTCCACATCGGCAGCGTTCTCGGGCAGCGGTGAATCCTCGCCCAGCACGAGCGTTACCGTCTCCGACGCGGCAACCACGTGATCGCGCTCTGGCGCCAGCACCACGGTGGCGGACTCTCGCCGCCCGCGCCCGCCTCCGATCTGGCTGTCGCTTCGGCGAGGGTCCAGCGAAAGGCGCATGACACAACTCCTGTTCGGATCAAGCCAAAGTGAGCCCAAGTCACCAAGTGGCACCGACGACTGACGTGCGAAGTGAGTGACCTGGTCGCTACGTTGAGCGAACCGTGAATCACGGCCGAGCGGTATGCCCACACCGCCCGCAGGGCCGTCAAAGGCGTCAAAGATCATTCCGGAACCGAGGGGCAGTCCATGGCCCGTGAACGCAACGTCGCCCTCGCCGCACTTCTGCGCGAAGCAGGCTGGTCCCAGCCACAAGCAGCCGCCGCGGTGGCCCGCGTGGCCGCTGAGAGCGGAGTGCGCGAACTCGACGCGATCTCCCGCTCGCACATCGCCATGTGGGTCCAGGGCACAAAGCCCAGCGGCAGAGCACCGCATATCCTGCGCGAGACGCTGTCCCGCAGACTCGGCCGCCGCCTCTCCCTGGCTGATCTCGGGCTGGAAGAAGAGCCGACAGGCACGACCGACAGCGGTTCCGACTGGAGCGTCGACCCTCTGACCGCACTGGCCGAGCTGGGAAGCGACGATCTCGACATGCACCGACGCAAGCTGCTGGCCACCGCCGCCTACTCCGCGGCCGGCCTTGCCCTGCCCACTATCTCGTGGTGGGCAGCCGCCCCCGCTGCAGCGGCGAACCGCCGACCGTCCTCCTCGCGCTCGGTGACCCAGGCGGACATCGACGACGTCCGCGATCTCACGGTCTACTACTCCGCGCGCGACCAGCAGCGAGGCGGCGCATCCGGCCGCAAGGCCCTCGCCAGTCACCTGCTCGACGGTGCGGTACCGCTGCTCGGCGGCCGATTCCGCACAGATCAGCTCCGCCGCGACACGTACTCCGCCGTGGCGGAGATGACCTACCTCGCCGGTTGGATGGCCTTCGACGCCAGCGAACACCGCACTGCCCAGCGCTACCTCACCATTGCCGCCCGCATCGCGGCGGAAGCTGGAGACGGACCGCTCGGTGGTCACGTCCTGCGCGCCCTCGCCCACCAGGCCGTGGACCTCGGGCATCCACGCCGGGCACTGGCCCTGGCCGACGCCTCGATGTCCCGCGACCGCTACGGCCAGGCCAGCCATCGTGAAAAGGCGCTGCTGGCGATCGTCCATGCACGCGCCCTTGCGTCCGACGGCGACCGGGCCGGCACCCTCGCGGCCATTAGCCGCGCGGAGCGGGACCTCGCCCGCGCCGACGCCACTGAGGCACCGGCCCGCGTCGGCTTCTTCCAGGAAGCCTCCCTCGCCCACGAGACGGCCTGCGCTCTGCGCGACATGGGCCAGCCTCGCGACGCGGAGATCCACTTCAAGCGCAGCGTGGCCACGCGCCGACGCCAACAGTTCGCCCGTACCCACAGCGTGACGCTCGGCTACCTCGGCGCTGTCCAAGTCCAGCAGGGACGCCTCGACGAGGCATGCGCAACCTGGAACGAAGCACTCGACGCCATGGCCGGTATCCAGTCCGGGCGAGCCCGCGACGTCATCGTCCGCATGCAGAGCGACATCTCGCCCGTCCGGCAGCGCGGTGGTCGCTACGTCGCCGAACTGGACCGTCGCACGCGAGGCATGTTGCGCGCCATAGGCTGACCACAGAACGGTTTCGCGGCGCTGACCGGAGGCCGCCGCGCACGCTACGCCCAGGGAGAGGAACGAGCGCTGATGCCGACCTACGAGGTCAAGTCGATCGCAACGGTCGTCGGCGGCCACACCCGCGTACAGGACGACTACCAAGGCGGGGTCGAATCGACCATCCGGCTCGACGACGCGTATCCCCTGGAAACGCTGCAAGGAATTGAGGAGTTCTCTCACCTGACCGTGACCTGGCGCTTCCATCTGGCCCGACCCGAAGACGTCCAGCTCCACGCACGCAGTCCAAGGGGAAACCAGAACTGGCCGGCGACCGGTACGTTCGTCCACCGTAACCACCGGCGCCCCAACCAACTGGCGGTCAGTTACCCGCGGTTGCTCAAGGTCGAAGGCAGGGACCTCCTGGTCACCGATCTCGACGCCGTCGACGGGACGCCCGTGATCGACCTGGCACCGTACTTCGAACAGATGGGGCCTCAGGGCCCGATCCGTCAGCCCGCATGGCCTGGCGAGATGCTTGAACCGAACTACTGGGCGAAGGCAAGCGAACGGCCCTCCGCGCGTCCCCTGTAGGGGAGGTGACTGAGCTGCCCGACTCGTCAACCGCATGGCCGGGAACCATTTGGAAGTCTGGCTCAACCCGCAGCCCTCGCATACCGGAACTCACACCACGTCTCCTCGCCGCTGCTCTCCCACGCGTCTGAGATCGCATCGACAAGCCGGATCCCGCGACCGGATTCACCGTCGGGTCCGGCTTCCTTGAGTACAGCTGGGGCCGGATGGTGATCGGTGACCGAGACGCGCACCACGTCGACGGCCACCGTGATCCGGAGCACGACTTCTCCCTCACCGTGAATCACGGCGTTGGTGACCAGCTCCGAGACGGCCAGTACGACGACTGCTGCCACCGGCTCGGAAACACGGCACCGCCGCAGGAACGCCCCGGCTGTCTGCCGCATCTCCCCAACTTTCGCGAGATCAGGGGGAAAGGCCGCCTGACAGCCGTGGGATGCCGCCGGTATGCCTGCCATCGCCGATGTGCTGTGCCGGTCTTCGTGAACCGACCTCGCGCATGACACGCCTGCCACGTCGGCAAAGCTACGGATGCCCCCGCCGGGCGGGGTCTCCTCTTGGAGCCTGGTCATGGGGGCTATCGCACCGCGTGGCGACGCCGTCGGCCAGGGGAATTGGGAGGGGGAAAAATCTGTCAAGGGGGGAAGTTGGAGGGGGAATTGAGGCCATGATTGGATTCCGCCCACCAACAGAGGTCACACTCATGCCAGATCCGTTCGCCGACCTGCTCCTCCGGCTCCGGCACGAGGCGGGCAGGACGCAGGAGGAACAGGCAGACGCGATCAATGCTGTCTCCGGCCGGGACACCATGACCCGCCGAGAGATCAGCCGCTATGAGAACTTCGAGAACGTCCCTACCAATCACACAATCGCCCACATCGCGGCGGCCTGCGGTGTGCCCTTCGAGGAGCTACAGCGGGAGGCCAAGGCTGCCCGCGCTCGGAAGAGAAAGGGGCATGCCAATGCAGAGGAGGACCAGGACGCCGTGAAGCGTCGCATGCTGCTGGGCGGCGCCGCTGTCGGCGTGAGCGCGGCTGCCGAGCCCTGGGGGCGCCTCGCCTTCGCCATCAGCAAGGGGTCCAAGATCGATTCGCCCTCCGCCGTCGCGCTCATCGACCGGGCCGCTGAACTACACGTCCAGGAACTCAATCTCAGCGCCCGGCGGCTACAAAGCACGGTCGAGTCGCATCTTGACGCGATCACCGCGGCTTTGCCTCGTGCCGGCGAGCACGAGCGGGCTCTCACTATCGCCGCCGGAGAAACCGCTGCCCTGGCCGGTTGGGTTGCCTGGGACCTGGGTGAGCACGACAAAGCCGACGCCTACTACAAGGTCACGTCGCAGTGTGCGACGACCGCCGGGCACCCTCCGCTCCGAGCCCTGGCCCTGACCTACAGCAGCTACGGCGCCTCGAGGCCGAAGGCGAAGTTGGAGTTCCTTTCCCAGGCGGCCAGCGATGTGCGAGGCCACGGCAACGCTACTGCTGCCGCTTGGGTCCTCGGCAGGCACGCCGAGGAGGCTGCGGCGGCCGGCGACGAGATGGGGGCGCTCCGGGCGTTGGAGCGAGCGCGCTTCGCCTACGACTTCGCGGATCACACCAACGAGCAGGCGTGGGTCCGGTTCGTGACCCCGTACCGCATGGACTCGCTGGCCCTCTCTGTATACGGGCAGTTGGGGCGTCCCGAACTCACCGCTGCAGCAGACACCGCAGTCGACCGCCTCGGAGACGAACTCCCGGACGGAGGCGTCGTGGTCCTCGGTGATCTCGCTTCGGCCCTGCTGCGTGGAGGTGACGTCGACCAAGGGGTCTACGTGTCACGCCAGTTCGCCGCAGCGGCACTGTCCAAGCCCAACACGATGGGAAAGGAGCGCGCATCAACAATCGCAGCGTCGCTCCCCGACTATGAGCAGGAACTCACCCGCCATCTGCGGCAGTTCGCATCCTGAGTCCCCGCGCGGCACGCGGACAAGCCCAGGACGCGAACGCAGTCGTACGGCCGGTCCGTCGATCCGCAGACCTATGCCGTCTCCTCGACAACCCAGGACAGGTACGCTTCCGACCCGCCACTCACGGGCAGCGTGATCCACTGGGGGACGTCGTACGGGTGTTTCTCGTGCAACCACGCCTCCAGTGCCGGGAGACGGTCCGTCGTAGTCATGTACGAGATTCGCCACTCCTGCGCCGTCTCAACCTTCCCCTTCCACCAGTAGAAGGCGGTGATCGGCGCATCGATGTGAACGCCCGCTGCCAGCTTGCTCTCGACCGCGCCACGGGCCAGCGTCTTCGCCTGGTCCTCGTTGTCGCTGGTCGTCTGCGCGATCACAATGTCGTTGGCCATGCAACTACCTCTCCAGCTCGGGTATACCGCGACCCTACCCAGCCGTCCACGGCACACCGAAAGCCGGTCGCTACTGGTGACGGCGGGTGGGAACCAACCACCGACCTCGATCAGTCAGACGGCAGTGGCTCATTCAGGTGGCGCGTCGCTTCGGCACCGTGATGGCAGGTCCTCTCATCGACGAGGTTGTGCGGCTGCATGATGCCTGTGAGTCAGTGGCTCCGGAAGGAGATGGTTACTCGGTGGACAGCGCCCAACTGCCCGGCTGAGCGCTGTCGTTCGTTCGCCAGGGCCGGAGCTACGCGGCAAACAGTCCGATGACGGTCAGGGAGATCGTCGCAATTGAGATGAAAGCAGCGCCTCCTCCACCCCAACAGGCGAGGGGGCTTGCCCCGAGCTGCGCAGCAAACAGCCCCGCGATGATGCCGACGAGTACAGAGAACAAAGTGGCCACAACTATCCAGATGGCCATGTCGTGCGAGCCGCTCAACGGACTTTCCTTCCGACTTCAGGAAGGGCGGCCGGTAGAGCGGGAGGGCAGGCTCAACCGAGCCGCCCCTTTTAGGGATGGCTGCGCATCGCCCTTTTTCGCATGTACGGGCGATGGGTTGAGCACTGCTGGCCGACTCAGCAAAACTCGGCAATCTTCCTCGGGTTCCCTTGCCTCAGGAGCGCACTGTCGTAAGCGGCCTGCAGGGGCGGTTGCTGAGGTAGATCGGCATACGTTTCAGGCTCCGCGAGGGTCGCATGTCGGCACGACCGACCGGGGCTCTGGCGCTGAAGCTCTCAACCTCCAAGCACAGTGGGGAGCTTATCACTGGTTGTGAGGGGCCTGTGACCGAGAGACCGATCCATGTCCAGGGCCTACGAGCGCTGTGGCACCGGCGGCAGCAGAGATGGACGAGAGTTGTGGAGTTGTAGAGCAGATCCCCGCGGGCACAGTCAGACGCTGCATGGTTCGGATCAAGGTGGCGGCTTGGGTCGTGTGCTTGGGCAGTCTGATGAATCACTTGCGTGCCAGCTCAGCCCTACGAAGCAGGCCCGAAGCCAGGACCACAGGAACGAGGCCCTGGCTGTCAATGTCAGACCGCCCGAATACGGTCGAGACGTGACTGAACGTTGTGACCCGGCAGCATGATCAATGATCAGGGCCCCACGCGCCACTGCCAACCCTGCACGAACTCGTTACTGTGCACGATTCCGTAGCGCGATCATCTGCCAAGATCGCTGACGGGACAACCTTCAGCGCGGGGGGATTGCGGCGCCGCAGGACTAGCATGTGGCGGCGCTGTCACGCGGATGTCGGAGGGGTTGGGCGATGTGTTCCAAGTGTGCGGCCCAGGACTGGTCTGCCGACCGGTCGTTACTCGAATGGCTTGCGGAGCTCGTTGGCATCCGGATAGGGCTAGCCGTGACAGAGGTTGAGCTTGCCCGCATTGTCCGCGAGGCGATGCTGAACTTCACGATCTCTGACTACAAGCAAGTGAATGATGCATTCGGGCGGTACGCGCTGGAGCGTCTCGGGTTGCGCGGGGCGATTGCTGCCCGTGATGGGGTGATCCCGCGGGTCTGCGCAAAAGTCGGAGATGAAGAACTGGCCGCGCGGGCCATCGCCTTCATGATGGAGCGAGTACTGAGACCCGGGGTGGTTTCCAAAGAGTGTGCAATGCCGGGGGAAGGTTCCGACCTTGTCGTCCAAGCACGCGAAGGCCGGTACCTCGCCGGCGTGCACATCCCACAGCTTGAGTACGGGATACGGGACGTTGACGGGCGCGAATGCGTTGCCGAGGCCCTCCGCCTCTACGGCCAGGAGGTCGCGGATGCTGTCGCGTCTGTGATCGATGAGATGCAGTTTCGGGCGGCGCGAAGTCCAATTGTGTTGGGGGTGCGGCGCAGCTGGGATGGCGTCCTGGACCTGTCTGAACTCTTCTCGTCGGAGTCGGTGATGGCTTCATATGGGCGCTTCTTCGATCAGCGCTTCGTGAATTACTTGGCCTCGAATTACGACGCCGTCGGGTCGATCCACTGGAGAAAGTTCGAGGGGCTTGTTGCCGAGTATTTTCACCGGGCCGGGTTTCAGGTTGAGATCGGACCCGGGAGAAATGACAACGGAGTGGATATTCGGGTCTGGGAGAAGTCTCTCGCCACTGACGTATCTCCCCCTACGCTGCTCATCCAGTGCAAGCGTGTGCGGCGCGAGATCGACAAGGTTGTCGTCAAGGCCCTGGCAGCGGACGTCGAATGGGAGGGGGCTCAGCAGGGCCTCCTCGTTGCGACGGCGGATTGGTCGCCAGGCGCCCGGGAGGTCGTTCGCACCAGAAGCTATCGGGTTGCTGAGGTGAATCGATCTGCTGTATGGCAATGGCTGGAGGACATGAGGGCTACGGGCAATGGCCTCTGGTATCCGGCCTGACGGCCGAGGCGGAGCGCGATTGGCTGGTGCGGAGCCGCTGGGACCTCCGTTAGACCGAGTGAACCAATGAGATGATCACGCGGGAGATTGCTCGGTGAGTAGGGGGTTGACCATGATCAAGGGCGCCGCGCTGCGAGGGTATTTATTGGAAGAGGCGCTTGCCTGGCTCTTGCGCTCCTCTGGCTACCGCCTGCTGGTGCATGAGAGTCAGGACCCCGAGGAGCTGGCCACCGACGGGAACACGCTTCGGGTGCGGGGCCGGGGAGCACTGCATCAGGTTGACGCACTGGGGGAGTTCGCGTTCACGCCGGCGTTCTCGATGCCGGTGCGGCTGTTCCTGGAGGCGAAGTTCTACCAGGAGCGGTGCGGACTGGAGATCGTGCGCAACGCCCACGGCGTGCTGCACGACGTGAACGAGAACTTCGTGATGCCCGCCGGTAGAAGGCCGCGGCAGCGGTACCAGTACGCGTACGCCCTGTTCTCGACGAGCGGGTTCACGCCGGACGCGCAGAAGTACGCCTTGGCCCACCAGATCTCGCTGGTGGATCTGTCGGGCGCCTCTTTCGCATGGCTGCTTGGGACGATCGGTACCACTGCGTGGACGCTGGAGCAGGCACAGTTCCACCTCGGGATGTCCGGGACATTCCCGGTGACGTGGATGCGTACGGAGCTGCGCAAGGAGCTGGGGACCTGGACCGCGTCTGCGGGGCTGCTGCCGACGCCGGCGCCAGCGGATGGCAGATTCCGGGACGAGGCTCAGGCGGCGATCGCAGGCTTCGCAGCCGCGCTCCAGCAGAACAGCGGTGCCGAGTTGCTGCTGGGCTTCCCGTCGGCACCATTCATCCTGCCGCTGGCTGTCAGCGATCACCTGGCGTTCACCACGTACGCGGATGCCCAGCCGGACCATGCAGTGCGCATTCGGCGACGCGGCAATGGCGGTTCGGCGGAGTGGACGCTGTCGCCGCTGGGTGAGGAAGGTGCGTACGAGCTTGCCTTCAAGCTGCCGAAGCAGGTGGAGGACTGGATCAGTGACGTCGAGGGGAAGGAACGGCGGCGCACCCTGGAGGTTAAGGAGCAGTTCCTTTCTGCGATCACGATCTACCGGATGAACGGCGGTGGCGTGCGGGCGTATCAGCTGCGCTACGAGGCGAGCTCTCTCTCGCACTTCTGATGCCCAGCGAGGAGAGGAATGTCGGCCTCCCCGAGGGCGGGGAGGCCGAGGTCCGTGTCAGACAGGCAGGTAGGGGCTGGGCTTGCCGTGCCAGCTGATGTTCAGCGCGTCTCGGGCCCGCGTAGTCGCCACGAAGAGCAGGGAACGGGCCTTGCGCTGCTCGCGCTCGTAGCGGGGCGGATCCTCGGTGCGGTAGCGGTCGATGACGTGCGTGCGAGGGAGGATGCCGTCACTGGCGCCCACGATGGCGAGGCGCTGGTACTCGAGGCCCTTGAAGCGATGCATCGTGCCGACGTGGACCTCGCCGTCACCCTTGGGACCGTCCTTGGTGAGTTCGGCGCAGGTGATGCCGGCCTTGGTGACCAGGTAGTACATGGTCTGGCTGACCATGTCGCGGTCGGCGACGCAGACGGCGATATGGCCACTCGGGTCTATGGGTGAGCCGTTCTCGTCCGTGGAAAGCTCCTCGCGCCACATGGCCAGGGTGGTGGCAAGGCCGGCGAGCTCGTCCTCCCAAGTGTCGTACGGCGTGAAGGTCGGGGCGGGGCCGTGGAGGACGGAGCGGTATCCGGCGAGGTTGTCGGTGCCGTCGTCCAGGTCGTCGTAGTTCACCTGCTGCCCGGGCTTCACAGGGTCGACCACGCGGAGGGCCTCGGTGAGGATCTCCTTGGTGGTGCGGTAGCTGAGGGTGAGGCGAGAAGAACGGCCGCGGATGTTGATGCCGAGGCTGCCGAGGGCTACCTGGTGGTCGTAGATGCGCTGGTGGGTGTCGCCGGCGATGAACATGTCGTTCGGCAGGTCCGGGTCGGCCATCGCCCGGAGCATCTTCCAGTGCGCGGGGCTGAGGTCCTGGGCCTCGTCGACGACGATGTGCCGGTAGCGGTAGTTCAGGTAGCGCATGCCGGAGCTGTTGTCGCGGTGGATGAGGTCCTTGCCGCCGACCTCCTCTTTGTACTCGCGCCGGGCCCTGATCTTCGCGGCGCGCTCGATCTCGAAGCGGGCAGCGCGCTCGGAAGCCTGGCCCCAGGTCTCCACGCTGAGCTTGTCCAGGCGGGCGGTGAACTGCTCGACGAGCTTCCAGATGTGGTTGCGCTCGGGCCGGGTCAGGGAACGGCCCCGTCCTGCACGGCGGGCCTGGAAGTAGGCGGAGCGGGTGGCGACGGACTGGCCGAGAATGACCTGCTCCCACTCTTCCAGGAGAAACTCGGCCTCCCAGCGGCGGTCGTCGAGTTCGGCGAGGAGTTGGCGCATCTCATTCAGCGCCACGTGGTCGTAGACACGCTGCCGGCCCCGGCCAGGTGCGGTGTTCTCACCCAGGACGCGGGCGGCGAGCTGGTCGATGTGAGCGATCTCGACACGGTCGAGGAGTTCGGGCTCGACGAGGGATGCCAGACGCAGGCGGAGGTCCGTGGTGAGGTTCTTGGTGAACGTGGTCAGCAGGATCGCCCTGTTGCTGCCGGGGGGCAGTTGCTCGGCCAGGTGCTTGACCCGGTGCAGGGCGACGATGGTCTTTCCGGTGCCGGGCCCGCCGGAGACGCGGGCAGGTCCGTTGTAGTGGCGGTGGACGATGCGTTCCTGCGTGGGGTGGAGAAAGACCTTCCAGGCTCGGAAGTCCCCTTCGTCGATGGCCGCCTGAACGGCATCGTCGACAGCGGTGACCTTGGTACGGCTCAGGGCCGCGGCGAAGTCACCGAGATCGGGCTCGTGGCCGAGCTCGACGGGCTGGGTGATCTCCTTGCGGACCTCGTCGATGGGCATACCGGCGGCGAGACCGTAGAGGACGTCCTTAGACAACAGCGGGGCGCCCTCGACGAGCTGGTCCAGCTCGGCGCTGTCGGTGACGGTGAGGGCCAGCTCGATCAACTGGTCGGCGACGCCTAGCTCACGCAGCTGGTCGGCGCTGTACGCGGCGAGCAGGGGAGGGGTCTCCACCGTCGGCTGCGGCTGCGGCTGCGGCTGTGGCTCGGGCTCGGCCCGCGGCGCGGCCCGGTCAGGCTCGGCTGGGGTCAGGGTGATCCCAGCGCGGCGCAGTGCGCTGTCGCCGACGACCGACAGGTCGACGAACTCGATCTCGCCGGTGACACGGTTGACTGCGACCTGGAGCTCTTCGTAGACGTCCTTGCGGTGGCGGACGGCGATGACCAGCCAGCTCTCGGTGCCGTCCGCGTCTACTCCGGTCGGGGTCAGCAGCGCGCGGTAGGAGTCGTTGACCCGCGCGGACCAGATGCGCGAGTCGCCCTTGAGCTTCTTCAGCTTCAGGCCCGGCTGGTTGGGGTTGTTCCGGAAGACGTGGGAGAAGTCGTAGAACTGGGCCTTGACCGAGCGGTCGAGCTTGTACAGCTCCTGTTCGGCCTTGCGGTACAGGCTGAGCCGGGCGGTCATCGGGTGGTGCCTTCCGTATTGGGGAGCTGTACGAGCAGGGTGTCGAGGTGGTCGAGCCATGCGGCGGCGGTCCGGACCGTCCAGCCGTCCTCGGCGTAGGCGGCGTCGCGTCGCTGGGCCTCGATGTCCTCGTCGCCCTGGTGGGCGGCCACAACGGCGATCTTGAGGTCGGGAGTCTGCCAGGCGAAGTCCGCCTGCCAGCGGCTGCTTCCGAGTTCGAACCCGAAGACGGGGGCCTGCTTTCCGTGCTCGGCGAGCGTCTCGGCGAGGCGGAGAAGGGCAGGTGCCTCGTCGGGGTCGTCGCGCAGGATCTCCAGGATGTCGTCGTCCCAGACGGCGTCCCGGATGATCTTCCGGAGGGCGGCTTCCGCCGGCGAGTCCGTGCTCGGCTCCGAGGCGGCGGGTCGAGCTGTGGGCCCGGGCACGAGGGTGGGCGCGGGGGCGAGTGCTGCGGCGAGCGAGTCGAGTTCACCCAGGCCACCGCACACGGCGAGAACCTCTACCTCGAAGTCCGCAGCGCTGCTGACGGCGAGCTGGACACCGTCCCCGCCGACGAGGGACAGAAACTGGGTGATGTTGGTCCAGTACAGCCAGGACCGCCACCGCAGCTTGTGCTCGTCGGTGTCGAGGACAGCGTCGCTGTCGTTGAGGACCGTCAGGGCGGTCCACCGCAGGTTGTCAGGGTCGGCCGCGTCCAGCGCGAACACGATCGGCAGACCGTGCTCGTCCTGGGTCCGGAACACATGAACGGGACCGAGGCTGCCGGCGTCGGGTACCACCGGCCTGCCGTGTCGTTGGCCGGCTCCGAAGGAAGCGAGCTGTTCGCGCAACGCGGCGACGAGCTCGCTGCGCTTGCCGGTCGCGGCGACGGCGGTCGTGGCGGAAACAGCAGTGAGGCCAGTGACCAGGGCGCGGGCCCGGCGGGCCCAACGGGTGGCGTCAGGGTCCCGCAGATAGGCGATGAGCGTGTCGATCGGGTTGGCGAAGACAGCTTCGCCGAAGTGCGCACGGTTGCCGCCGTACTGCTCGTAGGCGGCCTTGGCCTGCTCCTGGGCGGTGCCCCGGTACGGTGGCCAGACGGGCTTGGTACGCCCCGGCTGCCGTTCGAACAGATCGATGTCGGCCCAGGTGATCTGGAAGACGATCTTTCCGTCGGCACGGAGCCGGGTGCGCTGGGCCGCGTTCTTGGCGATGAGGTTGTGCTCCCGGCTGGCGTGGAACCGGAAGCCTTCCAGATAGACGTGCACGCTCTGCACCGGACCGCCGACGCGGGTGAAGGTGAAGTCCGTTCGGGTGCCTTCGAGCTGCCGCTGGGCCGTCAGCCTCCAGTGCATCACGTCCGAGCCGTCGGTAAATCGCAGATGTCCGCTGGCGTGGCCCTCCTCATCCAAGGCCGCGTCGTCGGTGACCTTCACCCAGTCCCGCAGTGCGGTCAGGAAGCGGGCCTCCAGGTCGGATTCGACCTGAGCGTCCAGCCCGACCAGCCCGGTGTGCTCCACATCGCTGATGTCCCAGCCGTCCTCGCCGTCCCCCTTGAACAGCAGCGACTCCAGCATGCTGAGCGCCGCCTGGCGCGAGACGACGTCCTGGAACTGCTCGGGGGTGTAGCGGTGCAGACAGCGGTGGCAGGCGCGCCGTTGCTCCTCGGCGCACGGACATGCCTTGAGCTGTTCGTACGCCCGAGCGAGGGTGTCTCGGAAGGCACGGCGGTCGGTGAGCCGGTCCAGGTAGCCGGTACCGCCCGGGAGAGAGTCGAAGAGGACCAGGAACCAGCGGCGCTCGCCGCTGTCCATGTCCGGCATGGAGGCCACCGTGGTGTCCAGGTGCTGCGGGTCGCCGCCGAAGTGCAGGTCGACACCGAGTCGCAGGGCGGCCCGGAAGGAGTGCACCCGTGCGTCGACGTCGGCTGTCGCGGCCGGGATGAGGATCCGCAGGGCTTCGGTCTGCAGCTGGTGGGCCAGCAGCACCTGCTCCTGCGTGACGCCGTCCTTTTTGCCGCGGCGCAGCGGGCACCACGGGCGGTGGTGCTTGAGCTGCGGGGCGCGGGCTGCTGCCGATTCAAGGGCGTCGGTGTCGTGGTCGAAGACCGGACGGCCGTCCGCGCTCGCGGCCCCGCAGGCGGTGCACACGTGGAAGGGGTTCAGCCGGACCAGGTGGCCGGCGAAGTCATCTCGGGCAGGAGCGTCATAGCGGACTGGGCCGACGTTGATCCGTCGGATCATCGCCGTGCGGCAGAAGTCCACCCCGAACGTCTCGCGGTCGTGCCGCCAGGACTTCCCCCGCTCGATCTTCTCGACGGGGATGTCCACCGCGTCCACGACGGTGTACGAACGGCGATCACGGTCGTCCTTGTCGTCCCGGATCCGTGCGTCCTCACGCTTGTCCCGCGACGTCACGGTGGCCGGCTCCACGACCTGGAACAAGCAGGAGCCGTCGTCGGCGATCTGGCTCGTCCTGCACCGGGGGCACGGAGAGCGATCGTCGGTGGCGTCCTCGGTGCGTACGTACCCGCACCCTGGGCACACCCTCCAGGTCCGCCACTCCTGGCGCCCACCCGTCGACAGCTCCAGGCCGGTGATCTCGTGCCGGTAGCCGTTGACGTAGAAGGTGTTGCCCGGCGCCAGCTCCTGGATCGCGAAGCGGCGGGGCCGCTCATAGGAGAGGGTCTCGGACGTGTACACCACCTTGCCCGTCTTCGGATCGATGCCGTCCTCGCCGTACAGGGTCGCCGACAGTGTCGTGGACGAGTCGATGAGGGCGTAGTTCGGCAGCAGACCCAGGTCACACAGGGCGGTCTGTGCCGTGGTGTCGCCCAGGTGGAGCAGCTGCCTGCCCACCCCGCGCCGTTCGGCGTCCAGTTCCGCCTTCTGGCGGGCCTGGTCGGGGTCGCTGTCGTGCAGCTCGCCGTGGGCCTCGTCGATCTCCCGCAGCCGCGCCCGCAGCGCGTCCTCGGCGCGCCGCCACTCGCCTTCCGCCCTTTCTACGGCGCTGCGTAGACCGTGCGTCGCATACGCCTTCAGGTCGGCCCCGGCCTGCTCGCTGACGCCGACCGGGAACAGCCGCAGGAACCCCTTGACCAGCTCCTCGCCCTGGTCGAGGGCCAGCTCCACCAGATCGGTCAGATAGCCGGACGGGCCGAACAGGCGCGGCGCCTTGTGCGGCAGCGCGCGCAGCACGATGCCGTCCGCCCGGACGAGACGGCCGGCCGCGGCGAGGTCCAGCAGATGCGCCAGGTACTGACGACGAAGGATCTCGACGGCTGACAAGTAGGACCCGGGCGGCACGATCGTGCCCGCGATCAGGTCCTTCGGACGCTCGAGGAAGTACAGGTCGCGGCGCCGCCGGTCGGGGATGGTGAGCAGGAAGGCATTGCCGGTGCGGCGACCGGCCCGGCCGACTTGCTGAGCGTAGGAGGCGGGGCGGCGCGGCAGCGCGGCCAGCACGACGGCGGACAGGTCGCCGATGTCGATGCCCATCTCCAGCGTTGGCGTGCAGGAGAGCACATTGGGGTCCTTGAACCCGCCGCCGCGCTTGAACGCCTCCTCGACCTTCTCGCGCTGGTGTCGCGTCAGCATGCCCGTGTGCTCGGCGGTGACCACCTGATAGGTGCCTGCCCCGCGGTAGAGCCGCCGGTAGTAGTCGTCCCTGTAGTCGCGGTCGCGGTGGTGTACCCCCAGCCTCTCGGGCCGGTCGCCGGCCACAAGGCGGCCCCGTCGGCACCGGTAGGAGGGACAAGGCTGGTCGTGCCACTGGTCCAGCAGCGACGGATGGACCGTCTGCTCCCAGAAGCACACCGGGCACCGCACATACGAGACCCGCACCTGCTCGTCGTCCAGCAGCCGGGCCTCGATGTTGCCGGGCTTGAGCCCGTACACCCGCACCGAGGTGTCGTTAGGGGTGCGCACCGACAGCAGCCCCATTGAGGCGAGTTCGGGCAGCAGCCGGCCCCACAGCTCGGGTGCCAGGTCACGCGGCAGCTCCAGGCACCGCCCGGCCCACCGCTCGTACCAGGAGAGCCGTCCGGTCGCGAAGTCGAACTCGCTGCCGTTCTTGGGCTGCCCGAGCAGGAACACGGGGGCGGCTATCCCCTTCGGGAAGGCCCGCATGCCCGGAGCCCGCTTGCCCCAGATGTAGTACCGGCTGGTGCCCGCCTCGTCGATGTACTTGTTCAGCCACTGATGGGCGACCGCACCCCGGGTACGGAGCCGCTCCAGGAAAATGCGTACGAACGCCAGATAGCGGGCGTCGTCCTGCGCCACCAGCGGCAGGCCGTCTCGCACGCTCTCCTCGTGCAGCCGTTTGACCAGCGCGATCACTGCCGCCGGGTCGTCGATGCGGACCTGTGCGGCGGCGGTGCGGGTCAGCTCCAATGTACGGCCGTTCCGGGACCGGAAGCCGAACTCCATGAGCGCCTCGAAAGCCAGCCGCTGACCGATCAGCCGCCACGTCTTCAGGTCCCCACCGCGACCCTGGCCGGACAGCAACCGGTTCACGCCCTTGAAGCCGTGCAGGTCCGGTGGCACCACCGCCGAGAGGGTGTCCTTGTCCGTCGTGGCGTCGACGACGTTCGCAATCAGATCATTCAGCGCGGTCGGCTCGTCGTGCCGCAGGTGGTCGGCGAGGAGAGCACGGAGCGAGAAGGTGTACGAGCGGTTGGCGACGAACCCGGCACGGTGCGCGGCATCCTGCACCGAGTCGTTGAACATCAGCGTCTTTTTCTCGTGGAGCTTCTTGTCGAGCTCCCCACCGGTGAATAGCTGGGTGATGGACGCGGCCGCCATCGCGGCGGCACCCGTACCGAGGTAGCGGATCGCGTTGCGCTCACCGCACGCCGGACACCAGTCCTCCTTGGCCGCGGTGTTCGCCGTCTCCCCGAAGTTCACGAGCACGAACGCCGAGTCGCGGGCCGTCAGCCGGGGCTCCTTGGTCTCCCGGTCGTAATCGTTCAGCGGATCAGGCAGTCGCAGCCGCTTACGGGTGCCGTCCAGCACCATCAGAACCCCGCCGGCACCCTGCGACGCAGCCGAGCCCCCCTTGCCACCGGCCGCCGTGAGCAGCGCGGCTCCGGAACCCTCCCTGGCCTCCCGGTCCGTCGCGGCGATCAGGTTCCGCACCCGGGCCTTGTCCTGGCCCAGTGACGCCCGCCGGATCTTGTACGTGTCGAACTGGACATCGTGGTCATCGCTCTCCGGCGAGAACACCGCCCACCCCGACCGTCCGCAGTCACGGCAGTAGATCGCCGGCAGGAACAGGTTCGCGCTCTGCCCCGACGTCGCCGTCGTCACCGGCGCCATACGGCCGCTGTCGGCCGCGCCGGCATCGGCCGTGCCGGCCACATCCCAGCGGAACTCCGCCTTCGGCCACGGCAGCACCCCACGCAGCAGCCGCGACACCGAACGCGCCCACTGATGCACCTCGACGTGCACGAACGGCCGGGGCTCGGCGGGCGAGGACTCCGGATCGCGGGCGTACGACAGCAGCGCGACGAACCGCGCCAGCGCCTCAGCCGCCTTCTCCGGCTGCCGCGCCACCGCCTCGGACCAGCCGGCGGCGCCCGCACGCCACATCACATCCAGCACTTCGGCACTGGTCTTCACTCCGCCGCCGAGCGCCTGCATCACCGCACGAGTGAACAAATGCCGCTTGAGGTTCCCACCGAGGAGGAATGGATCAAGGTCACGGACGTCCGTCACCTTCTCGATCAGATCCAGCAACGCCTCATCGCCGGTCGCCGGATCGGGCAGCGCCAGCAACTCGTCGGGTGTCGGCATCGGCTGCATGGTCACGTCGCCGAGCGGGATGAACTCCTCGACCGTGAGCCGGTTCTCCCCGACGATGGAGTCCGCCGTGAACTCCGTGCCGAAGACGTGGGTGGCCACCTCCAGCAGCTGCGCCGTGCCGTCCTCGTCCGTGCCGGAAGCAAGCGTCGCCGACGTCGCGACCGGACAGATCTTCCCCAGCGGACGGCCTTCCTCGGCTGCCCCAACGGAGGCGGCGAGTCGACGCAGCAGCATCCCGACGTCCGTGCCCTGTGCCCCGTCGTACGTGTGGAACTCGTCCACGACGACGTAGCGGATATCCGACTCCCGCCACAGGGGCGCGTCATCCGCACGCTGGAGGAGGAGGTCCAGCATCTTGTAGTTCGTTATCAGGATGTCCGGCGGGGACAGCTGCATGTCCGAGCGCCGCGTTCGCACCCTCTCGTACTGCGTCGCCGCGCGCTCTCCGATGTAGAGGCCGGCCGACAGCTTCCCGAGCTCGGCGTTCTCGGTGAGCAGGTCGTTGATGCGCTGCGCCTGGTCGGTGGCCAGGGCATTCATGGGGTAAAGGAAGACGGCCTTCACCCCGGTCTTGCCGGAGGCCCGCTCCCGACGGCAGTGGTCCAGCACGGGGTACAGGAACGACTCCGTCTTACCGGACCCGGTACCGGTGGTGACCAGCGTCGGCTGCGGGGTGTGGCCGTGCGCCGAGGTCAACCGTGCGAACGCAACCGCCTGGTGCGCGTACGGCCTGAAGCCGTCCCGCTGCCACTCCAAATGCTTGCGCCACTCCTCGCCGGCCACGGTGAAGGGCGTCCGGATTCGTAGATACGGGCCCCGGAACATCCCCGACGTCTCGTCACCGAGGAACCGGTGCAGCGCCTCACGCGCGCCCTCGTCGGTGAGCGCGTACGTCGTCGATAGATACTGCAGCAGGCTCTCCTTGAGCCCCCGCGCCTGAAGCGTCGGCCTCACGGCTTCGGCACCTCCTGCTTCACCGGATCCCACTCGCCACGGGCGACGGCGGCGTCGAGCCGTTTCTGGAAGTAGGCGTGCGCAGCCCGCATCTCCCCTTCGCGGTCAGCCTTATAGAACGGTGCGGTGTAGCCATCTGGCACTGGGCTGCTTGCGGGGTCTGCTTGGAACTCCTTGAACTGGGCCCAACTTTCCTTCGTTTGGCGTTGCCCAATGGTGCGGGCGTTTCCAGCAATCTTCCAACCTTCTGCGTCAAACCAGGTGGTTTCCTCGAAACGGTTCATGACCGGGAATCGAGCGCGGTACATCGCGATCAGCGCTTCAGCGGAGAGGCCAATCCAGACAGCGACCAAGGCATCAATTTCTACCAAGGCGGCGCGGCGAGCGCGTTCTGAGCGCAATGGAGTATCCCGCTCCCAGATGGGCCTGACATCATTTAGCGGTTGAATTCCTGGCCACTTGCATGCCCAACTCTCGTTCGTCAGCCACTCCGCTTCATAGAGCTCGGCCCACAGCTCACTGTAGGCATCGGTGAGGCAGTTGAGACGAAGAGTCCTGAGAGTCAGGGCGGAAGCAAGAGGGTGCTCGACATTGGGGGCAGGAAGCGTCCGGACATCACCCGCACGCAAGTCTGATCTACCTGTTGTGCGGAGAAAATAGTCCAAGGGGATCGATGCCCAAAATCCCGAGTTCAGGACGGTTTCCCTATTGTTCGATGCGGTCAAACTGTTGACCAAATCGACATGGGCAGGGCCTGGCGGGATCACGGCCGCGTACAAGCTTCTTTCGGTGTCTGGTGCGATCTGCCGACGCCAAGCAAGGCGATAGAAATTGGTATAACTGCGCACTGGCCGCGAATTCGTGGCTGTGCCACTTTCTGTGGGTGAAATTCTCCCTTCGGAATCTCCTGTTGCTTCTAGGAATTCCCTGGTATTGGCATCGGGTGCATCTGGATACTCGTACTGTGGGCCGAAATGTCCATGATCAAACCACTTGTCATGGCATTCCTCATACTCGGCGCGTCCGATAGCGCGCCGATACTCGGTCTGAGGTACGGCGTCGTCGGCAATTGTCATCAAGTTCATGCCGAGGACGTCATTACTTCCTGCGTTCGGGGCCTTGAATAGCGGTGTAGCGACACCGAGTTGTGGGCCCTTGAGGATGACCTCGGACCACTCCTCCGGAGTGGATAGCCTGTACTCGATGATTCCCGCGTCCCGAGTGGGCGTCTCGTAGAACCCCTGCGACACTTGAACCGAGAATTGGCCCAGTTTGGTCGGGTAGTCGGCGAGAGATTTGATAGCCTCTGCCTCCGCGGTGCTTACCGGGGAGAGGAGGCGGGACTGGCTGGTGGGCTGGTCCAGCTTGCCGATTAGGCGCTGCCATTGAGCAAGTACCCCGAGGTCGACTCGGATGATGCGGGCGCGATGGGGTCGTTCGTCGAGTGCGCCTTTGTAGCGGACTCCTGGCGCCTCGCCATTGCCATCGTGGGTTTCGGAAAAGCGGAGGGCGTCAACTGAGAAGAGCCAGCAGAGGTGATCGAACCCGATTTCTCCGGATGGTCCGTAAATATGCAGGCCGAAATGGCTTGACTCTCCGACCGGGGCGGGAAAGAACCGATGCCCCGGGTTTACGAAATCCGCGTGGACGCGCAGTCTATGATATGCCTCCTCGCGGAGGCGTGCTTCTTTATCCCCTGTGAAATGGGTGTCTGGATGGATCAGGCCAATAATGCCGAGCCCTGTCGTGTTCGACCATGTACGACACATGAACGCCCGGTAGAGATCCGGGCGTGTTCCGGCGAGTAGCGGATACGTTGGAGTCGAACTCAGGAATGCTGAGGTTGAAGAAGTGGATGTCAACTCGCCCAGCACGTACGCGAGTCCGTTGACGGTTCGATGGATGGCTGTGCGGCGTCCGCTCTTCTCTGTGGCGCTGTGCTTATCGGTTAGCTTGAACCAAGGATCAAATTCGGCGAGCACTGCGAGTTCGTCCCACTGGGGGCGCACCCAAGGCGGATTGCCAACTTGGATATCGAAGCCGCCTCCGTGTGCGAAAACGAGGGCGAACTCCAGCTCCCAATTCAGGAAGCCCTGCTCCTCCGCGATGTCTTGTACCTCTCGGAGCCACGGGAAGCGGTCCTCCGGGTTGCCGGCGTCCATGCCCATGAAGCTGGGCAGCGTCTCCTCGAAGCTCTTGAGCGCTTCGAGGTCCTTGAAGCTGTCGATGAGGGTACCTTCGGGCACGTCGGCCGTGCCGAGCATAGCCTCCAGGAACTCTAGCCAGTCGTCCAGGTCCTTGAGCGGGACGATTGCCCGACGCTCCAGCGCCTTTGGCTTCGGAGGTGAGGTCTGGGCCCCTCCCCGCGGCCTGACCTCCTTGACCTCCACGACCGAGTCATCGGCGCTAAGCTCGAGGTCCTCAAAGCTGGTCTGCTCTGGGCCGAGAGCAAACAGGGCCGTTGCCTCGACGAACCGCGGAGCGGGTGTGGGTGTCGGCACGGCGACCGGTTCCGCATCGGCAGGGGGCCCGGGCGACTGCGTCACCAGCGGCGCGCCGTCGAGCAGGCGGCTGAGGCTGTCCGCTCCCGTCACTTCCAGCCGTGCCGCGTACTCCCCGGCCGTTCCGTCGAGCAGCCCGGCCTTGTCGACGGGCCAGAACCACAACGCGCACCAGGCATCCATGATCTTTTTCAAGCGCCAGTACGGGGTGTCAGCAGCGTTGAAGAGG
The DNA here is from genome assembly GCF_003261055.1 of Streptomyces cadmiisoli. Taxonomy (NCBI): domain Bacteria; kingdom Bacillati; phylum Actinomycetota; class Actinomycetes; order Kitasatosporales; family Streptomycetaceae; genus Streptomyces; species Streptomyces cadmiisoli. The sequence goes on along the minus strand of NZ_CP030073.1, from coordinate 1,737,406 downwards.
TCCTCGAGTACCTGCTCCTTGGGAACGGCCTGGTCGGGACGGTGGAGGAAGGCGAACTCGGGGTCCGTGGGGTCGGCGCCCCAGACGTCGATCCGGCGAGCAATCGCCTGCTCGGACAGCTCCATGCGCTTGACGACGAGCGACCAGAGGAACTCGACCCGCCGAGCGGCGTCACGGAGACGGGTGAACTGGGACACCGGCTCCTTCTTCGACTTGCCGGCCTTGCCGCGCTTCGGGCGCTGGAGGATGCCCTTCTTCCAGGCGGCGAGCTGATCAACGCCTTCCTTCGCGAGTTCCTTAGCCTCCTTCGAGCCCGCGACCGCGGCCCATCCGGGACTCGGCAGAAGGAACTGGTGGACCGCGTCCTGGGGGAGTAGTTGGGGCTCGCCGTCGTTGAGGAAGGGGAGCGGGGTGGGCGCCAGGGCGCCCTTGGCCTTGAGCCATTCCTTGCCGGTGACGTCGTCGGCGGCGTAGACGGCACGGCGGGCGCCGATGAGGCTGTTGCCTCGGCGCAGGTGGAGGCCGAACCAGGGGGCGCGCATGCCTGGGTGCATGGTGTTAAGCCAGAGGGACACCTCGGCCAACTCGACGCCCGTGGCGTTGAGGTCGACGCCGTACGCGTTGTGCAGGGCGATGTATGCCTTGGCCTTCTGCTTCTCCGTGAGGGCGTCCGCGGTTGGGATGGTGACGCCCAGCTCGTCCTGCCTGCGGCGCAGGTACTCCTCAGCGACCTGGTTGATCGCCTCGTTCAGGAATGCGCCGGAGCCGAGGGCCGGCTCGCAGATCTTGTACTTGAGCAGTTCGGACGCGCGGGTCTTGATGACGTTGCCATCGGCGTCGCGCTGCTGGTCCAGGCGGTGCTTGAGAGTGAGCTCGACCGTAACTTGGGTCAGCGACTCGGGCGTGTAGTACGAGGCGGAGGTCTCGCGGTCACGGCCGGCGAGGCGGTAGACGAAGGAGCCCTTCTCGTACTTCTTGACGCCTCGCAGGCCCTTGCGGGCGTCGTCCTCGTCGTAGTGGACGAGGGTCTTGTCGGGGTACTGGTCCTGCTTCTTGGAGGGGATGAGCCAGGAGCCCTTTTCCGGGTCACCGCCCTTGGCGACCTCACACAGTTCCTCCTCGGCGATGATGCCGGTGTACGACATCAGGCCCTCGTAGACGGCGCCGAGCTGGTTGATGCCGAGGTTGCGATAGGAGATGAAACCGCCCCGCTCGCCGCGCTTGCCCTTCTTCATGGTGAGCAGACGCAGCACCTCGTGCAAGGCGGCGTTGCGTAGGCGAAGGTCGAGCCAGCGTGGGTCGCTGTCTTCGTCGCTGCGGGGGTCGAGGACGCCCCTGCCGATGAGGCGTACCGAACGGGGCTCGAAGAGCTCGCTGCGCAGGGGTTCGAAGCGCAGGCCACGGTCCTCGCTGCGGCGAGCGGCCTTGGCCTTGCGGGTCTCCTCGTCGTCGCCGGGCTGGTCGTCGTCGGCCTCGGTGCCGTACGGGCGGTGGCCGAAGTTGACCTTGTTGAAGAGGACGTCCAGAGATTCGTGCAGGTGGAAGCCGTTGCGGGCCTCCTCCTCGACGAGTTCCTCGTCGCGTTCGACGAGCTCGCGCAGGCGGGCCATCGAGTAGCCGGCCTCGTAGCTGCCGTCGTCGGCGGGGAGGATGCCGAGTTCGGGGCGGGCCTCGGCGTAGAGGAGGAACAGGACGCGGTAGAGGTAGCGGAGGGATTCGCGGGTGAGTTCCCGGGCGAAGGGGATCTTGGGGCTCTCGATGTCAGCCGGGGTGACGTTGTTCTCCGGCTCGGCCATCCGCGCGAGGACTTCGTTGGCGATGATCTCTACCGAGCGCTGGAGCCCGTGGCGCAGTTCGCCGGAGACGCCGGCGGCGTTGGCGCTGGAGGACTTCAGCAGGGCATCGATGGCCCGGCTCTGGTCGTTCTCGCCGGGCCGGAGCATGTCCAGGCTGAACAGCGCCGCGATGGTGGCGAGTTCGCCCTGCTGGCTGCGGTCGTTGCGTTCGAGGGCTGCGTCGAGGTTGACGGCGAGGAAGCGACCCTCGTTCCAGGACTGGCGATCAGCGAGGACGAGCACACCTCCGCACAACAGCAGGACGAAGCGCGGGCGAGGCCCGCCGGCCTCGCCGAGCTCGCTCTGGAAAAGCCAGGACGCCAGGGCCGGGCCGGTCTCGTACATCTCGCTTGCACTGACACGCAGCGGGTGCAGGAGCCGACCGGGGCCTGTCGCATTCAGGGCGGCGTCGTTGTCGGCGGCCCAGCCGCAGTCCAGGGCGATGATCCCGTGGCCGTGGTAGGCCACGGTCAGGGAGTGGTCGCGTCCGGCGCGGTGGACGGTGACCTCGGTGGGAGTGGCCTCGAAGCCGAGGGCTTGAAGGACCGTGTGGTGCCACTCGGCCAGACGCTTGCGCCACTCGGGGTTGTTGTGGGTGTTCGGTCGGACCTCATCTCCTGCGTCGCGCTCGGCGGCCTCGGCGAAGTAGCCGCGTACGTCTTCGGAGAGGTAGGCGCCACGCAGCGAGCGGAGGAGCTCCCGAGGAGTCTTGCGCGGGTCGTGCTCATCGCCTTCGCGTAGGACCCACGTGGCGAACAGGCCCTTGTTCAGATCGGATCCGAGCTGTTCGGCGAAGTAGTGCGCGGCGAAGTATTCGCCGCGGTTGCTGAAGGAGTCGAAATCGGTGCTCATCGGTCGGTGCCTCCCTCAGCGGCGTTGAGCGGTTCCAGGACGGCGAGCAGGCGCAGCATCGGCTCGCCCGTGGTCTGCAGGGAGTTGAGAAGGCTCAGCCGCCTGCTGGCACTGAGGTTCACTCCGCGCTTTCCCGTCCCATCAGAAGAGAACATGGCTTCCTGTTGCCAGTGCACGACGCGCTTGCGGGACGGGGCCAGGATCGCCTCGATCTCCTCGCCATACGCCTCTTTCAGGTCCCGGAGGTGCTGTTCAGCCCTGTCGATGGCTGCAGGCACGAGCTCCGTCAGGCCGCTGAGGTCGCGCGGTGCGGCGCGGCCGGGCATCGTCGGACCCACGCCGTAGTCCTCCAGAACCTCCGGAGTCAGAGGCGTCACCTGAAGGTCGTGCGGTTCGCCGTGGACGGCCATCCACTCGACGATGGTGGGCCGACCCAGCGCGTTGGAACAGATGCCCTGCACCAGGAACGTCGGAGAGTTCACGGAGGCGGCGAGCACGGGGGCCTGGTGGCGGCCGACCTCAACGAGCACCTTGTCGGTCAACCAGTCCAGGACGGGGTGGACGTCGGTGACGTAGGAGACGTTCGGCCACTGCGACTTGGACGACTCCCGGGCCGCCTTCAGACGCCGGTCCGCGAGGTCCCTGGAGAAGGTGATGCGCATCCGTCCCGGCTCAGTTTTCCGAGGCATGATCCGCTGCTCGTCGAGGTACGACTTCGGTAGTGCCTTCAGCCTGTACAGCAGGTCACGCGGAGGTTCGAAGGCGATCGTGCCGTCGTCGTCGCGGCGCATAGAGAGCTGGTCCTCGGGATTCGGACGGCAGATCTGACGCAATGCCTCGTCGAAGTAGTCAGCGGTGGACGAGAACAGGCGTGGCACGTACGCCCGCCGCACCTCGGGATGTTCCGGGACGGCACCCACCTGGCCGAGCAGTCCTGAGAGGAATGCAGCACCCCCCTGCTGGGACTGCTTGATCGACTCCTCGACGGTCCGGCCGGCGATCAGGTCCTGGGTGAGGCGGTTCTCCTCCTCCTTGGCCCGATACAGGCCGGTGACCGCCTCCACCGAGCCCTCGATCTTGTGCGCTTCCTCCTCGCGTTTCAGTAGCTTCTCGCCCACGAGGCGGTCGTCCAGCGTTCGGGCCTCCCCGGTCGTCTCGTCCGTCCGCCAGGGGATGTCGCTGGTGAGGATCAGAGCACGGAACTCAGGCCGGTGCTGCTGGCCGTAGCGGTCGATGCGACCGTTGCGCTGCTCGATACGGATCAGGGACCACGGCAGGTCGAAGTGGATCAGCCGGTGGCACTGCTGGTGGAGGTTGACGCCTTCAGAGGCGACGTCGCCGGTGAACAGGATGCGTACGGGGTCGTCGCGCAGCCCGAACTTCTCGACGATGGCCTGCTGCTCCTCATCGCTGGTGGCATCGCCGTGCATGACCTGGACCGCGCCGCCGAAGGCCAGCCAGGGCTTGTTCTCGTCGGGGTCGGCGCCGCGACGGAAACCGAGCGCGGCCGGGACAGCCTGCGCGAGCCATTTCAGTGTGGGGATGCGCTCGGAGAACACCACCACGCGGGTCTCCGAATCGGGGCCGACACCCATGCTGCGCAGCTCGTCCAGGAGGGCCGCCAGTTTCGCCGAGTCATCGTCCTGGATCCGCTCGGCCACGTTCTGGAGGTCCAACAAGGCCGCGCGCTCCGCCTGCCTTGCCGCCTCCCGGGCCGCCGGGTCGACCGGTCGGGACGGCCTCTGCCCGCCTCGCGCCGAGTCGGCGGCCGGCTGCTTGTCCAGCGTCGTCAGTCGCGTTTTGACGGTCTCCAGCAGGGCCTTGTGCGAGGACAGGAAGGATTTCAGCAGTTGGTAGGGCACCAGTTGGTGTCGGCTGACCGACGGCTGGTCGGGATCGGCCGGAATCCAGCGCGTGGCGAGCTCCTGGAAGACGGCGAGTTCTTTCTCACCGGCCGTTACGTGGATCGGCTGGGACGGTCCACGGTCCGCCCAGGCGCCCTTCAACGAGTCGCGGACCTCCGCCGTCGTCTTCGTACGCCGGATGTAGAGGTGCTCAAGGTCCTTCACTTCGTACTTCGACGGGTTGGCGATGGCCGCCTCGTCCAGCATCTTGATCAACTCGGCGAACGACTCGGCACGACCGTTGTGGGGCGTGGCCGACGCCAGCACCAGCGCGTCGGTCTTCCGAGCCAGCAAACGGGCGAGTTCGTTGTTCTTGGTGCCCCGGTTGACCAGATTGTGGGACTCGTCGATGACGACGGCGTCCCAGTTGGTGTGCTCGAGGTGGTGCGCGTAGACGTCGCTCTTGAGCGTGTCCACGGAGATGATCGCGCGCTTGAAGTACGCGAACGGGTTCCGGCCGGCCGGGATGTCCTGCTGGATGCGCTGGATACCGGTGGAGTCCAGTCGGACGAGCGGAATGGCGAAGCGGGTCCACAGCTCCCGCTGGAACTGCTCCAGCACATGCTGGGGGGTCACGACCAGGATGCGCTCGCCGCGCCCGCGCCGGATCAGCTCGGCCAGCAACACCCCGATCTCCAGGGTCTTGCCCAGGCCCACCACGTCGGCGATCAGGATCCGCGGCTGCGGGTTCTTCTCCAGGGACAGCGCCAATTCCGCGGGCCGCAGCTGGTGCACCTGCTGGTCCATGAGGAACCCGTCGGCCAGCGCGAGCCCATGCTCGGTCTGCGGCAGGAACGTCTTGCGCATCACCGCTTCAAGGAACAGACGGCCCCGCCGGTGGTTGGGTGAGTCGTCCGGGACGAGCCGCGTCTCTCTCGGGTCCAGCACCTGGATCGCGTCGAGTCGGCTGTAGAAGACCGCGTCCGTGCCTCGCACGAAGGACGAGATGCCGGTGACCTCCACCATCCACCCGTCTTTGCCGACGTCCTTGGAGTTCCGGACGAGCCACAGCTCGTCGCGAATCAATACCTGGGACCCCGGGGCGTAGCCGGACGACCCGCTGGTCCGCCGTGAGGCTGGAGCATCCTCCGGCGCCCAGGCGTCCCACGCCTCATCGCCCTGGCCGCCCACGGCTTCCGCCTCGACGCTCAACGTCCACTCCGATCCATCACCAGCGGCCACCGACGGCCGCACACACCCCACACGCCTGCAAACGACGGACTACGCCGTCCCAGCGCGCCATTCCGACAAAGACTCTCACCCAGCACTGTCAACGCAGGAGTCACAGAACGGGATCGGCGGCATACAACGCGCGCAGCTCGTCCGCGATCCGCTTCGACGCCAAGGGGCGTCCTCGGGCCGCGCCGGCCTTCGGAGGGTCGCTCCGCCTTCCGGACCCCAAAGTCGGCTTGGGCAGGAGAACCTCAGACTCTTCTGGCTCCCGCTCCGGTTCGTCGGCTTCGGCCTGTGAAGCCCGCGGCGGGTCGTCGAGCGGGCTCACAGGTTCACTGTTCTCGACAAGATCAGCCTGCTCGTGGATGAGCTTCTCGAACGGCACCGTCGGCGGCTCACCAGGGGACGACGGAGCCTCGCCCCCCTTGGTGTGGGCGATCAGCGCGAGCCGGGCAGCCGCCGGTGTCACTCCGGAGTCTGAGAGGACCCTCGCGCACGCTTCGGAGACCGCTGGCAGAGTCGGCCGCTCCTCCGGCGCGTGGGCGAGCATCGACTCCAGCAGAGGCACCAGCGGCGTAGGCACACCAGAGAGATCGGGAGCGATCTCGGGATTGGTGACTTGTGCCGCGATTGCTTCCCAGCGTGATCCGTCGTACGGATAGTGGCGGGCCGCCGCGTACAGCAGGACCGTGCCCAGCGCGTACACGTCTGCCGCGGGTGACACCTGTGGATGGCCGCCGGCCTGCTCCGGAGGCATGCACCGGACGGTGCCGATGATCATGCCGCTGTGTGACAGCGTCTCCTGAGAGGAGTCCATGAACGCGCCCAGACCGAAGTCGATGATCATCGGGCCGTCATCACCCAGGATGACGTTCTGCGGCTTCAGGTCTCGATGGAGCAACCCCGCGGCGTGGACTGCCGACAAGCCTTCGGCGAGCAACGCCCCGAGGCTGGCCGCCAGCGGCAGCGGAAGTACACCGTCGCTGTCCACGCAGGCCAGCAGCGTGCGACCGGCTACGTACTCCATGGCCAGCCAAGGCCGGTCTGCGTAAGGATCCGCGTCCAGGAAGCGGGCCACCCGGTTCGTGCCGATCACCGTGCGGGCGATCAACGCCTCCTTCTCGAAGCGCGCACGCGTCAGCGGATCGAGCTTGTCGTTGCGAATCACCTTCACCGCGACCGGATCACCTGCGGGCGTGTAGGCGAGATAGACCTCACCCATCCCGCCCGAGCCGAGCTCCCGCGCCACCGTGTACCGGCCGATCCGCGTGGGCACCCCGCTCATCCGCACCGACTCACCTTTCCACCGCGCCTCACCCGATCGGCGCTCTTGCCCGCCACACTCTAATCGGCCAAGAGGTCAGTCTGAGGTGCTTTCATCCTGATCAGGACACCGAGCAACGCGATGCAAGCCGAAACCGGCCGTGAGGAAGTCAGGGCACCGTGATCTCCAGCAGCCGGTGCGTCGACGACTCCTGGGTGTCTGTGAGTCCGGGGCCGACAAGAAACTGCCCGCTTCTAATGGATCTTCTGCTGTTCCAGCCACTTGAAGACCTCGGCCTTCTTGTACAGGACCTTGGCATTCCTGCCTCGGCCGAGCTTGTAGCCCTTCAAGCCCAGTTTCGATGCCTCCCTGTAGACCCAGCTCGTGGACATATTGAGCATCGCAGCGACCTCATAGGTGTCCATAAGGACGGGCTCGACGCTTCGGCGCCTGCGCGACGATTCGATATCGGTGCGGGTCTCGTCGGGGTGCGACTGCGGTCCCACGGGCAAGATGACTCCTTGAGGCTGGCCTGAGCTGATCGCGGCAGCGGTTCGCGCTCTGCTCTGGTCGAATTCCAAACGTCCTTGACAACCGCCCTGTGCCACCGCCAGGAGTCACCGGACGAGCCACAGCCATGGTCGTGAGAATCGCCGGTTTGGCTAACCGGCGATCCGCCGCTATGTTGCCGCGCTGCTTCGGCCACTCAGACTTATGGAGCTGTGGGCGCCTCCTCCTCTGAGACGGGATACGAGGGGCCTGTGCCAGCTGACCCATGGCGGCGCGTGGTCCGGCTTCCGGTCGAGCGCCTTCGCTCCTGACTGCCATCCAGACCGTCCGCGTGACGGTGATCACGGACGTCCTTCGGGGGGTGCTGCGTAGGCTTGGGCCGTCGCCACGGTGGGGTCCGCGAGAGTGGGCGAAGCCCTCCTCCAGTCAACTGACGGGGCGTCAGGAAAGTCAGCAAGTGGTCAGCATGAGTCCTCAAAAACGCAGGGAAAGCTGCCCGAACATGCGACTCGTTGTAGGGTGTCGAAACAGCCCTTGACCTGCAAAAACGCAGGCAGGGAGCCTACTTGTGGGAGTGCCCCGATGTTGCGTACAATGTTCAAATCCAAGATCCACCGCGCCACCGTCACCCAGGCCGACCTGCACTACGTGGGATCCGTGACCATCGACGCCGATCTGCTGGACGCCGCCGATCTGCTGCCCGGTGAGCTCGTGCACATCGTCGACGTCACCAACGGCGCCCGGCTGGAGACCTATGTCATCGAGGGCGAGCGGGGATCCGGTGTCGTCGGCATCAACGGTGCCGCGGCCCACCTGGTACACCCCGGCGATCTTGTGATCATCATCAGTTACGCTCAGGTCACCGACGCCGAGGCGCGGGCGCTGGAGCCGAGGGTCGTGCATGTGGACCGCGACAACCGGATCGTGGCGCTGGGTGCCGACCCGTCCGCGCCGGTACCCGGCTCGGACCAGCAACGCAGCCCCCAGGCCGTGTCGGCCTGACCCTCGCACCCAGGAGCGTGCCCATGAGCGACATCGAGATCCGCGACGACCGGGCGGCCGGCCGCCTGGAGGCCTTCGGCGGCGACGAGGTCGTCGGCCACATCGCCTACTTCGTCCTCGACGCACCCGAGCGCGCCCTGGTGCCGGTGCACACCATCGTGGAGCCGGCCCACGAGGGCAAGGGCATCGCGGGTTCGCTGGCGCGCGAGCTGTACGCCATCGCCGAGCGCGAGGGCGTCACCGTGGCGCCCCTGTGCCCGTACGTCGTCAAGTGGGCCGAGCGTCACCCGGACGTGGCCCCGGCGGCCGACCCCGAGCTGCTGCGCGCGGCGAAGACGTGGCTGGCGGCCCACCCCGAGATGTTCTGAGCGGGGCGGGCGTCCGCATGCTCGCACTGCTGCACACCTCACCGGTCCACGTGCCGGTCTTCGACGCGCTGCGCGACGAGGAGCACCCGGGTCTGGAACTGCGGCACCTCGTCCACGAGGACCTGCTGACCCGGGCCCGGTGCGACGGCCCGTCGTCGGTGGCCGACGACGTGCGGGCCGTGCTCGGCCGGGCCGCCGCGGACGGTGCCCGGGCGGTGCTGTGCACCTGCTCCACCCTCGGCGGCGTCGCGGAGTCGGCCGGTCCCGAGGCCGGGATCCCGGTGCTGCGGGTCGACCGGCCGATGGCCGCCGCCGCGGTGGCCGCCGGACCCAGGGTCGTCGTCCTCGCCGCGCTCGGCAGCACGCTCGGCCCGACGGTGTCGCTGGTCGAGGAGGAGGCCCGGCGCGCCGGGCGCCCCGTAGAGGTGCGCACCCTGGTCGTCGAGGGTGCCTGGGCCCGCTTCGAGGCGGGTGACGGCGAGGGATACGTGCGTCTGGTGGCCGACGCCGTGCGCACCGTCACCGACGCCGACTCGATCGTCCTCGCCCAGGCCTCGATGGCGGCGGCACAGCACGTCGCGCAGGTCGCGGTGCCGGTCCTGTCCAGTCCTCGGCCGGGTCTGGCGGCGGCGGCGCGGGCGGTGGCTCCGGCGTCGGCACGCTGACGCGTCCGCCGGTGCGGTGGGGCGGACACCGTGTCCGACGTGGATCCGGTCGTTCGCGCCTTGGTCGTCGGGCACGTGGCCCTGCAAACTCGCCCGTCACCCGGTGCCGTATATCTGTCCCCCCTCCGGCCGGCGCGCGGACCAGCCGACGTGCTGACCCGGCAGCCCGGCCGGCGCCGGCCCTGGTCACACAGCGGCTCCGGCGGGTGACTGGCGGCACGGTACGCCGGGTACGCGGGGAGTAGTCCAGAGCGGACGTTCACCTCTGGCCGGAGGACACGATGACCAATCCGTATCCCGACCCGGTACCACCCGGGCCCACCCCGGGGCCCGCTCCGGGACCTCCCCCGGAGCCCCCGGACCCGGTGCCCACCCCGCAGCCGGGCCCGGCGCCCGAACCACCCGCGCCGCCCCCGGCCCCGCCGCCGCCCGGCCCGCAGCCCGTCCCGGAGCCCGACCCGTCCCCGATCCCGCCGGGACCGGAGCCGGTGCCGAACCCCGAGCCGGGGCCCCCGCTGACCTGACCGGTCCGTACGACCGGGCCGGGCGATCACGGCCCATCAACCGAGGACCGGCGCACGACCGGCATACGAACGGGGTGGGCGGTCACGGGACCGCCCACCCCGTTCGTCCGGACCGGACCGGCTCTAGGCCGACACCTCCGAGCGGTCCCCGCCCCAGAGCGTGTGGAACGAGCCGTCGCGGTCGGTGCGCCGGTAGGTGTGCGCGCCGAAGAAGTCACGCTGGCCCTGGGTCAGCGCGGCCGGCAGCCGCTCGGCGCGCAGCGCGTCGTAGTACGCCAGGGCCGCGGAGAAGCCCGGCGTCGGGACGCCCTGCCGGGTGGCGGCGACGAGCACCTCGCGCCAGTCGTCCTGGGCCGCCGCGATCTCCTGGGCGAACGTCTCGTCCGACAGCAGGCTCGGCAGGTCCGGCCGGGCGTCGTACGCGGCGCGGATGCGGTCCAGGAAGGCCGCGCGGATGATGCAGCCGCCGCGCCAGATGGAGGCGATCCGCCCCAGGTCGACGTTCCAGTCGTACTGCTCGCTGCCCGCGGCGATCTCGTGGAAGCCCTGGGTGTACGACACGATCTTGGAGGCGTACAGCGCCTGCTCCACCCGGTCGGCGAACGCCGCGGCCTCCGCCTTGTCCAGCGGCGAGGCCTTCGGACCGGCCAGCCCGCGGGACGCCTCGCGCAGCCCGGCGTGCCCGGACAGCGAGCGGGCGAAGACCGCCTCCGCGATCCCGGAGACCGGCACGCCCATGTCCAGCGCGATCTGCACGGTCCAGCGGCCGGTGCCCTTCTGCTCCGCCTGGTCCTGCACCACGTCCACGAACGGCTTGCCGGTCGCCGCGTCGACGTGCGAGAGCACCTCGGCGGTGATCTCGATCAGGTACGAGTCGAGCCGGCCGGTGTTCCAGGTGCGGAAGATCTCCGCGATCTCGGCGGGCGAGTACCCGGCGACGTCGCGCAGCAGCTGGTAAGCCTCGCCGATCAGCTGCATGTCGGCGTACTCGATGCCGTTGTGCACCATCTTCACGAAGTGCCCGGCTCCGTCCGGACCCACGTGCGTCACGCACGGCGCCCCGTCGCCCGCCTTCGCGGAGATCTTCTCCAGCATGGGGCCCAGGGACTCGTACGACTCCTTCGAACCGCCCGGCATGATGCTGGGCCCGTGCAGCGCGCCCTCCTCACCGCCGGAGATGCCGGTGCCGACGAAGTGGATGCCCTGCTCGCGCAGCTCCTTCTCCCGGCGCCGGGTGTCCGCGAAGTGCGCGTTGCCACCGTCAATGATCATGTCACCCGGTTCGAGGAGCGGGGCGAACTCCTGGATCACCGCGTCGGTCGGCTCGCCCGCCTTGACCATGATGACCAGGCGCCGGGGCCGCTCCAGAGCAGCCACGAAGTCCTTGGCGGTCTCGGCCCCGACGAACTCGCCCTCGCTGCCGAACTCCTCGACCAGCGCGTGCATCCGGGACGGCGTCCGGTTGTGCACGGCGACCGTGTAGCCGTTGCGGGCGAAGTTGCGGGCGAGGTTGCGGCCCATGACCGCGAGACCCGTGACGCCGATCTGGGCTGAAGTGCTCATTCCGCCTGCTCCTCAAGGGGGTCCAGTGGATCCCTTAGATCGTGCATCGGTGATGCCGATGCGTGTTCGATGGTGCTGATCGGTATTCCGGTGGTGCTGATGGGCGAGTCGGTACCGCCGGTGTTCGAGGGCGGTGCCGGTCGTTCCGCCAGTATCACCCCCCGGCCATCCTGACGTGCCGCTACTCCGTCCGCATGTCCGGCCCCGACGGCACCAGGTACGTACGGACGGGCCGAAGTGCCTCACCGTGGCGGTGTTCGAACCGGCCAACGGGGGTGCGTTCCGCGCCACTTGCCCTGACCGGGCGGCTGATTGCCGTCTTGTCATGGCCTGTTCGCTGACCCTACTTTTGGCCCACCTGACACATGTCGAGGGGGCACTTCATGGCCGTACGCGGCCGGCACCGCCGGTATCAGCCGAACAGGATCAACCGCGCCTCGCTCTCCGTCACGGCGGGCGGCGCCGGAATGGCCCTCCCGTTCGTCGGCGCCGGTGCCGCGCAGGCGGCCGACGTGGAGACCTGGGACAAGGTCGCCGCGTGCGAGTCGACCAACGACTGGAACATCAACACCGGCAACGGCTACTACGGCGGCCTCCAGTTCACCCGGTCCACCTGGGAGGCCTTCGGCGGCACGGCCTACGCCCCCCGCGCCGACCTGGCCACCAAGGACCAGCAGATCGCCGTCGCGGAGAAGGTGCTCGACGGGCAGGGGCCCGGGGCCTGGCCGGTCTGCTCCGAGCGGGCCGGACTCACCCGCGGCGGCGAGGATCCCGACATCCGCCCCGGCGGCGACTCCACCCGCACCGCCCGGACCTCGGTCACCGACGTGCAGCCGCAGACCACGCCCCAGTCGCGGGCCGGCACCGTCGAGATGTACACCGTCGTCCGCGGCGACACCCTCTCCACCATCGCCGAGGAGCGGCGCCTCACCGGCGGCTGGCAGCGGCTGTACGACGGCAACCGCAGGACGATCGGCGCGGACCCCGACCTGATCCTGCCCGGCCAGCGCCTGAACCTGCGGGGCAAGGCCGCGCCCGCCGAAGCCCCCGCGCCGAGCACGTCGAGCGCTTCGGGCACGCGGACCGAGCCGAGACCCGAGCCGAAGCCGGAGGCGGAGGCGGAGCGGACCGCGGCGGACGGTGACCGGCGCGGCGGCGCTCTCGTGGCCCCCGTCAGCGGCTCCCTGGGCACGTCCTACCGGGCGACCGGCTCCAGCTGGTCGAAGGGCTACCACACCGGCGTCGACTTCCCCGTGGCCACCGGCACCTCCGTGAAGGCCGTCGGGGACGGCCGGGTCGTCAGCGCCGGCTGGGGCGGCTCCTTCGGCTACGAGGTGGTCGTCCGGCACGCGGACGGCCGGTACACGCAGTACGCGCACCTGTCGGCGATCTCCGTGAAGGCGGGCCAGTCGGTGGGCGCAGGGCAGCGCATCGGACGGGCGGGGTCCACGGGCAACAGCACGGGCCCGCATCTGCACTTCGAGGTGCGGACCGGGCCCGGCTTCGGTTCGGACGTCGACCCGGTGGCGTACCTCCGGGCCGGAGGGGTCAGAATCTGACCCCGACGCGGCGCCTGTCCATCCCCGGGAAGGGGATGTAGGACGCGCCGTGCAGAGAGGCGTGGTACGGCGCGGTGCCGCCCGCCGGGTCGACGGGCGTGCCGTCGGTGTCCTGCCGGGCGGCGGGGCTCGGCAGGAAGACGTCCTTGTGGCGGTCGGCCGGGGCGCCGTCGACGGGCCGGTGCTCGTGGAGCGCGACGACTTCGCGCACGGGGCCGGACGGGATCGCGGGGGCGGCGATGCCGGGCAGCTGCCCGGTGAGGGGCTCCGGCAGCGGCCGGGGGTCCTCGGACTGCCGGACGCGCTCGGTCGTCAGCAGGACCAGGCCGCTCGCCGCCACCACGCCGCAGGCCAGGGCGAGCAGGGCGCCCGTCGCGCCGTAGCGGAAGGACTCGCCGAACATCGTGATGCCCACCGCGGCGGCCACCACCGGGTTCACCACCGTCAGCGTGGCCAGCGGGGCCGCGAGACCGGCGCCGCGGTAGGACGCCTGGGACAGCAGCAGGCCGGCGACGGCGAAGACGCCGATGGCCGCCAGCGACGGCAGGTCCGCCGTCGAGACCCCGCCGGTCCAGTCGACCGCGACCGTCTTGGTGAACACCGAGGACATCCCGAACGCGGTGCCCGACGCGGTCGCGAGCAGCAGGGCCCGGCTCACGGGACGGTGCCGGGCCGCGCGCGCCATGAGCATCAGCGCCACGACGGCACCCGCCGTCGCCGCGAAGAGAGCGGTCTGCTGACCGCCGTCCAGGGACCGTGAGCCGGACGTGCCGACCAGGGAGAGCAGACCCGCGAGGCCCACGGTCGCCATCACGGCGCCCCGCCGGGCGGTCGTCCCGGCCTTGCGGCCCACGAACAGCGCCGCCATCGGCAGCGCGAACACGATCGTCAGGGCGCCGAGCGGCTGGACCACGCTCAGCGGGCCGTAGGCGAGGGCCGCCACGTGCAGCAGACCGCCGAGGCCGTTCAGGCCCACCGCGGCCCACCACCCGGGCCGCCGCATCGGAGCGTACTGACCGTCCGCCGACGACACCGCGACGCGCTCCTGCACGATCGCTCCGCCCGCGTACGCGACGGCGGAGACGAGGGACAGAAGCACGGACAACGCGAGGGCGCTCATGAGCTGCTCCTCTGCGTGGGGCGGGAGCGCCGGGGCCGGCGCGGCGAACGGTCCTCTTCCATGGCCAACACAATGCCTTCTCGCGCTGTTCCCGTCGTCGTCCCTGAGCACGCAATACGTCCTACTGCCGATGGAGTACGACCGGCCCCCGGTCATCCCCAAGGTGGGTGAACCGGTACGGGTACCCCCGGCCGCGATCCCCTAGGGGACTTGGTACTACTGCACTTCGTGGACCTTGCACCCGATCTCGCCGCCCTGAACGCGCTCGGCGGCTTCTTCGTCCTGCGCACCACCGTGGACCCCTCGGCCGGCCCCGCGACGGCCCTGCCCACCCTCGGCCGGGCCTACGCCGGCACCACGGCGGACGACCGGGATCCCCTGGCGGACCCCATGGGGTTCCGTGTCCGGAAAGTGGCGACGGCCCTGCGCGCTCCCGAGGCGCGGATCGCCGCCTCGATCGCCCATCTGGGGCTCGCGGCACGGCTGTGGTCCACGGCCCTGGGCTGCGCCGTGCTGTACGGCCGGATCCCGGACCTCGACCCGCGGCTGCTGCGCTGGGACCCCGACGCCGGCGCGCCCGACGACCTGTGGCTCACCGAGGTGCGTTCCCTGCCCGCGGACGCGTCGACGGTGGCGGATGTCGTGGTCGACGCCCATCTGGCCCCGCTCGAGGCCCTGCTGCGCACCCGTCACGGGCTGGCGTCCGGTCTGCTCCGGGGCAACGCCGCGTCGGCGCTGGCGGGTGCCGTGCGGGAACTGGACCGCTGGGCGCGCGCCGCAGGCCGTGCCGAGGCCGCCGCCCGGACCCGAGCACTGGCCGGCGAGCTCCTCGCCCGCCCCCGGCTCGCCGGAACCGGCACCCTGGAGGGCACCGCGTTCCGGCGCCGCAGCTGCTGCCTGTACTACCGGGTGCCCGGCGGCGGGCTGTGCGGCGACTGCTGCTTCACCCGGCCCCCGGGCCCTTCCCCGCGCGCCGCATCTGGGTGACCATGAGGGAACCAGCCACTGAGACAGGGGGTTCCGGGTGCGAGTGGGACTGCTGACCCGGGAGTACCCCCCGGACGTCTATGGCGGCGCCGGGGTCCATGTCGAGTTCCTGGCGCGGGAGTTGAGATCTCTTGTCGATCTCGACGTGCACTGCTGGGGCGAGGGCCGCGCGGACGGCGTCGTACGCCACCGGCCCTGGTCCGCGCTGGACGGCGCCAACGACGCACTGCGCACCTTCTCGGTCGACCTCTCGATGGCCGCCGCGCTGGCCGACCGCCAACTCGTCCACTCGCACACCTGGTACGCCAACCTCGGCGGCCATGTCGCCAAGCTCCTGCACGGCGTGCCGCACGTGATGACGGCGCACTCCCTGGAGCCGCTGCGCCCCTGGAAGGCCGAGCAACTCGGCGGCGGGTACGCCCTGTCGAGCTGGGCGGAGCGCACCGCGATCGAGGCCGCCGACGCCGTGATCGCCGTGTCCGGCGCCATGCGCGCGGACATCCTCGCCTGCTATCCCGCGCTCGACGCGGCCCGGGTCCACGTCGTGCACAACGGCATCGACACCGATCTGTACCGGCCGGACCCCGGCACCGACGTCCTGACCCGCATCGGCATCGACCCGGCCCGCCCCTACGTCCTGTTCGTCGGCCGTATCACCCGGCAGAAGGGCGTGCCCCATCTGCTGCGCGCGGTCCGGGACATCGACCCGGCCGCACAGGTGGTGCTGTGCGCGGGCGCGCCCGACACCCCCGAGATCGACCGCGAGTTCCGTGAGCTGCACCGGGAGCTGAGCCGCGGGCGCGACGGGGTGCACTGGATCCCGCGGATGCTGCCGCGTCCGGAGGTCGTCCAACTCCTCACGCACGCGGCCGTGTTCGTGTGCCCCTCGGTGTACGAACCGCTGGGGATCGTCAACCTGGAGGCGATGGCCTGCGGCACCCCCGTCGTGGCCTCGCGGGTGGGCGGCATCCCGGAGGTCGTCGAGGACGGCAAGACGGGCGTACTGGTGCCGGTGGACGACGACTTCGAGAGGGGTCTCGCCCGAGCGCTCGACGACGTGCTGGGCGACCCGGAGGGGGCCCGGAGCATGGGCGAGGCGGGACGGGAGCGCGCCGTGGGGGAGTTCGGCTGGGACGCGGTCGCGCGCTGTACGGCCCGGCTCTATGCGCAGGTCCTGGAAGGAGGCCGGTGACGGAAGCGGTGCGCGTCCGGTCCCGAGGCGGATCGTCCGGCGCGGCCGGCTTCGAACGGGAGATCCTCGAACAGGCTTAGTCGGCCCCGCCGGGGGCAGTCATGGGTCAACCAGGGTGAGGGGAGCGACCATGCGTCGTGGCGGACCTTCGGTGCTCGGAATCGTACTGGCGGGCGGAGAGGGCAAGCGCCTGATGCCCCTGACCGCGGACCGCGCGAAACCCGCGGTCACCTTCGGCGGCATGTACCGTCTCGTCGACTTCGTCCTCTCCAACCTCGTCAACGGCGACATCCTGCGCATCTGCGTCCTGACGCAGTACAAGTCGCACTCGCTGGACCGGCACATCACCACCACCTGGCGGATGTCCAGCCTGCTCGGCAACTACATCACGCCGGTGCCGGCCCAGCAGCGGCTCGGCCCGCGCTGGTACCTGGGCAGCGCGGACGCCATCCTCCAGTCGCTGAACCTGATCCACGACGAACAGCCCGAGTACGTCGCGGTGTTCGGCGCCGACCATGTGTACCGGATGGACCCGCGGCAGATGCTCGCCCGGCACATCGAGTCCGGCGCGGGCGTGACGGTGGCCGGGATCCGCGTGCCGCGCTCCGAGTCGTCGTCCTTCGGCGTCATCACCCCGGGCTCGGACGGCAGCACCGTCGAGCGGTTCCTGGAGAAGCCCGCCGACCCGTCCGGCCTGCCGGACGATCCCGACCGCGTGCTCGCCTCCATGGGCAACTACGTCTTCACCACCAAGGTGCTGCTCGAGGCGCTCCAGCGGGACGCCGAGGACCAGAAGTCCGTGCACGACATGGGCGGTTCGATCCTGCCGCAGCTCACCGAGCGGGGTGAGGCCCACCTGTACGACTTCGGCGAGAACCACGTGCCCGGCGAGACCACCCGCGACCGGGGCTACTGGCGCGACGTCGGCACCCTCGACGCGTACTACGAGGCCCATATGGACCTCATCGCCGAGCGGCCGGCCTTCAATCTCTACAACCGCAGCTGGCCGGTCTACACCCACTCCAACCAGCTCTCGCCCGCACGCTTCAACGCGGGCGGCATCGCCGGCGAGTCGATCATCAGCGCCGGGTGCCTCATCCGGGGGCAGGTCATGCGGTCGGTGCTCTCGCCGGGGGTCGTGGTCGACCCGGGAGCGGTGGTGCAGGGGTCGGTCCTGCACGACAACGTCCACATCGGGCGCGGCGCGGTGGTGCGCGGCGCCGTGCTGGACAAGAACGTCGAGGTTCCGCCCGGCGCCACGATCGGGGTGAACGCGGACCGGGACGCGGCGCTGTACACCGTCTCCAAGGGTGGGGTGATCGCGCTGGGCAAGGGCCAGCGCGTGTCGTAGCCCGGCCGTGTCGTAACCCGGCCGCCGCGGAGCGGACGGCCCGCGGCAGGGGCGCCGTGGAGCTGGACGCGGGGCGCCGGGGGGCGGACCGCAGGCGCGGACCGGTGGCGGAGGCGCCGGGGGACGGGCCCGCGGGTGTCGTGCGGCCGAGGCCGGGGGTGCCGTGGGACCGGTTTCGGAGGTGTTGCGCCGCCGAGGCCAGGTGGGACCGGGCCGGCGCGTCGTGGGACCGGGCGGAACCCGCGGCGCGGTCGAGACCTGCCCCGCCGCCGTGGCGTGCGGCAGCCGCCGCGCGGACGCTCCGGCGCGGCGCGAGCGCGCCCGGACACGCCGGACCCGGCCTCCGTTCATGCCGATACGAGGCTCTGACCTCGTCACTCCGTACCCTTACGTCACATAAGTCCCACCCCTTTCAGGAAGGCCTGGACTTAATCTGCTGTTAACTGAGCGTAGCCTGATCGTACTTGACCGTAATCGTCCGAGAGCGGTTGACTGCTGGCCCACCCCGTCGTCGTTGCGAGGCAAGCCCTTGACTCCTGACCTGCTCGCACCACTGGATCTGGCGTTCTGGAACATCGAGTCCGAGACGCACCCCATGCATCTCGGCGCGCTCGGCGTCTTCACGACCCGCACGCCCACCGCCGGCGCCCATGCCGCGGACCTGCTCGCCGCGCGGGCCGCCGCGGTGCCCGGTCTGCGGATGCGGATCAGGGACGTGTGGCGGCCGCTCGACCTGCGGCAGCCGTTCCCCTTCGGCCTGCGCCGGCCGCTCGCCTTCGGCGGCGCGGCCCGGGAGCCCGCCCCCGACTTCGACCCGCTCGACCACGTCCGGCTGCACGCCCCCACCGCCGACTTCCAGGCCGCGGCGGGCCGGCTCATGGAGCGCCCGCTGGAGCGCGAGCGGCCGCCGTGGGAGGCGCACGTCCTGCCCGGCGAGGACGGCACGTCGTTCGCCGTGCTGTTCAAGTTCCACCACGCCCTGGCCGACGGCCTGCGCGCGCTGACCCTGGCCGCCGCGGTCCTGGACCCGGTCGACCTGCCCGCGCGGCGTCCGCGCCCCGCCGAGCCGAGGCGCGGTCTGCTGCCGGACGTGCGCAGGCTGCCCGGGCTGCTGCGCGGCACCCTGTCCGACGTGGGCCGGGCGCTCGACATCGGCGCCTCCGTCGCGCTGTCCACCCTGGGCGTGCGCTCGTCGCCCGCCCTGGCCTCGGAGTCCTCGGGCACCCGCCGCACCGCCGGTGTGGTGCTCGACCTCGACGACGTGCACCGGGTCCGCAAGGCCGTCGGCGGCACCGTCAACGATGTGCTGATCGCCGTCGTCGCGGGCGCCCTGCGCCGCTGGCTGGACGAACGCGGCGACGGCAGCGAAGGGGTCGCGCCGCGCGCCCTGATCCCCGTCTCCAAGCGCCGCCCCCGTACCGCGCACCCACAGGGCAACCGGCTGTCCGGTTACTTGATACGGCTTCCGGTCGACGACCCCGACCCGCTGAGCCGCCTGGGCGCGGTCCGTACCGCCATGGACCGCAACAAGGACGCCGGGCCCAACCGGGGCGCGGGTGCCGTCGCGCTGCTCGCCGACCATGTACCGGCGCTCGGCCACCGGCTCGGCGGCCCGCTGGTCGGCCAGGCCGCCCGGCTGTGGTTCGACATCCTGGTCACCAGCGTGCCGCTGCCCGGCCTCGGCCTGACGCTCGGCGGCAACCCGCTCACCGAGGTCTACCCCTTCGCCCCGCTGGCCGGCGGCCAGTCCCTCGCGGTCGCCGTGTCGACGTACCGCGGGCGGGTCCACTACGGCCTCGTCGCCGACGCACGGGCCGTCCCGGACCTGGACCGGTTCGCCCAGGCGGTGTCCGACGAGGTCGAGACCCTGATCAAGGCCTGCGGCCCCTGATCATGACGGGTTTGGCGGTGCCGCCCGGCGCTCCGTAAACTCGGCCGTTCGAAAGCTGGCGCGACCGGAGCGCCGCGAGGCACAGATCCAGGGAACGGCAGCGGCGATGACGGTGACAGAGGACGGTTCGGCGATCACGGACGCGGTGGTGCACGGGCCCGGTATCGACCCCGAGCGGCTGGCCGTCTGCCTCGGCGTGCTGGAGGAGCTCGACAAGCTGGACGTCGACCACCCGGACGCCATCGTGGTGCGCCGGGCCACCGCGGGTGTCTACCGCACCGTCAAGCAGCGGCGGCGGCAGGAGCGCCGGGCCGCCAAGACCGCCAACGACAAGGCGGTCACCGAGGCGACCGCGACGGGTTCGGCCCAGCGCATCGACGACGAGACCGAGGGCGTCCTGCCCTCGTCCCTGACCTCCGAGGGCCAGATCGCGGGGATACTCCAGCGCCCCCGCTCCTGCTACGTCTGCAAGACCCGGTACGTCGAGGTCGACTACTTCTACCACCAGCTGTGCCGGCAGTGCGCCGCCGAGAACCGCGCCAAGCGCGACGCGCGCGCCGACCTCACCGGCAAGCGCGCGCTGCTCACCGGCGGCCGGGCCAAGATCGGTATGTACATCGCGCTGCGGCTGCTGCGCGACGGCGCCCACACCACGATCACCACGCGGTTCCCGAACGACGCCGTCCGCCGCTTCAAGGCCCAGCCCGACAGCGCGGACTGGATCCACCGGCTGAAGATCGTCGGCATCGACCTGCGCGACCCGGCCCAGGTCGTGGCGCTCGCCGACTCGGTGGCCGCCGAGGGCCCGCTGGACATCCTGATCAACAACGCGGCGCAGACCGTACGGCGCTCCCCGCAGGCCTACAGCGAACTGGTCGCCGCCGAGTCCGCCCCCCTGCCCGCCGGTGAGCTGCCCGCCGCCGAGGTGATCGGCACGTTCGGCTCCGGCGCCGTCGCGGCGCTGCCGGTGGCCGGCGGCGGCATGCTCACCGCGCAGGACGTGACGGACCTCGCGCTGGTCTCCGGCTCCGCCTCCCTGGAGCGCATCGCGGCCGGCACCGCGATCGACGCGGGCGGCCTCGTCCCCGACCTGCACGACACCAACAGCTGGATCCAGACGGTGGACGAGGTCACGCCGGTGGAACTGCTGGAGGTCCAGCTCTGCAACTCCACGGCGCCGTTCATCCTGATCAGCCGCCTGCGCCCGGCGATGGCGGCGGCCCGGGCCGGACGCGCGTACGTCGTGAACGTCTCGGCGATGGAGGGCGTCTTCGCCCGCGGCTACAAGGGCGCCGGCCACCCGCACACCAACATGGCCAAGGCCGCGCTGAACATGCTCACCCGGACCAGTGCCCAGGAGATGTTCGACCAGGACCGCATCCTCATGACGGCCGTCGACACCGGCTGGATCACCGACGAGCGCCCGCACCCGGACAAGATCCGCCTCGCCGAGGCCGGCTTCCACGCCCCGCTCGACCTGATCGACGGCGCGGCCCGGGTGTACGACCCGATCGTGCGCGGCGAGGCCGGCGAGGATCTGTACGGCGTCTTCCTGAAGGACTACGCACCCGGCAAGTGGTGACGCCGGCGAGCGTCAGAAGCCGTCGTAGGCGCTGCCCGCGAGATCCGACCAGGCGAGGCCGACCAGCAGCGCCGCCACGCCGATGAGCAACGCGCCCACAGCCAGGGCGTAGAAGAGGACGAGGCGGGAGAGATCCCGCTGGTCCGCCATCGTGCGCCGGGAGCGCGGAGGGCGCGGCGGGGGCGGGGGAGGGCTGGTGTCGCTCATGTGTGCCACCTTCCTCGCGGCGGCCTGCCGGAGCGTCCGGTCCCGCGTACCGGAAGGGGCCGGGCGGCAGGCACTCACCCCATGATCCCACCGAGCGCCCGGCCCGGCATCGTGGGCCTGTCGTCAGTCGACGGCGCCGAGCCGCGCGTTTCGCGCGGCCGCGAGTTCCAGGACCGTGCGCCAGTCCTCCAGCACCCCCGCGTCCAGACCGACGACCTTGCCCGCGTCGTCGGCCTGCCGCAGGGTCACCGCGTCGTCGGCGAGCGGGTCACGCTCGAACGCGGCCGCCTCCGCGCGGCTCATCGCGCCCCCCTGCCTGGCCATGGTCAGCGCGCTCTGCGGGGACAGGGCGCGATCCGGGGACACCGCGGCCAGGTAGCGCTTCGCGGCCACGTGCAGGCGGACGAGCCGGGCGACCCGCTCACCGAGCAGGGCGCGCACGGCGTCGGCAGCGTGGTCGGCGTGACCGGCGCCGTCGCCCGGCCGCAGGGCGTGGCCTATGTCGTGCACGAGCCCCGCGATCTGGAGTTCCTTGTCCGCGGGCCGACTTCGGCGCAGCAGCGCGGCCGTCTGGAGCGCGTGGTCGTGCAGGTCGACCGGGTCGCCGGAGCGGTCCGGCGTGTCCCAGACGCCGCGGCAGGCGTACAGCAGTTCCATCAGTTCATCGACGCTGCGCAGCTCCATGCGTCAGTCCTCCCGCCGGACAGGCCCTTGCCGGACGTCAGGAGACCATGGCCGCCTTGCGAATCGGCCAACGGGACTTGAACTGCGTGACCACCCGACAGCCGTCGGGCGTGGACGTGTTCGCTCGGGTAGGCCATCCGAGTGAGCCACAAAAGAGTCCATTGGATGACAAATAGGTGTAAATTTCCCTTGATTGCACACGCGGGGACTTCAGATAGTTACCCGCAGTTTTCAGCCCCATCGAGCAGGCCCCCGCTCATTTGGTTAATCTGGGTCGGACGGACAGCAGCAACGGGTCGCCACCCACCCACCGTCCGTTCCGGGACAAGCCGTTCCACCACGGCCCGCTCTCACTCGACCGACCGACGCCACCGCGTCCGATCAGCACAACGCCAGACCCGACGGGCGTCGGACAGCGGACCGCAGACCGGCCGGCGTGCCCCGAGGGTGACCCGACACATAAGGAGTGCGCGGTGACACCGGAGAAGACGAATCGCGAACAGCGCCCCAAGGAACGCACCGAACGTGCGCGCCGCCCCG
The DNA here is from genome assembly GCF_003261055.1 of Streptomyces cadmiisoli. Classification (NCBI taxonomy): domain Bacteria; kingdom Bacillati; phylum Actinomycetota; class Actinomycetes; order Kitasatosporales; family Streptomycetaceae; genus Streptomyces; species Streptomyces cadmiisoli. Next base: position 1,714,633 of record NZ_CP030073.1, on the reverse strand, counting down.
GCGAGATCGGCAGCCTGGACGTGTGGGCCCGTTCCGCCCCGATCCGCCTGGCCGGCTACGAGGACGACCTCGCCGAGCCGCACATCCTGCCCAGCGTGGACTGACTCCGTTCCCCTCGCGATCGCCGACCGCATGGGCGTGCCACACTCACGCCCATGCTGATCAGGGAAGCAACGGCCGAGGACTGGCCGAGCATCTGGCCCTTCTGGCACCGCATCGTCGCCGCCGCCGAAACCTACGCCTGGGACCCGGACACCTCCGAGGAGGCCGCCCGCGCCCTGTGGATGAGCCCGGCCAAGCGCGTGTACGTCGCCGAGGACGACTCCGAAGCCGTGGTCGGCTCCGCCTACCTCACTCCCAACTACGGTGGCCCCGCCGCCCGGATCGCCAACGCCGGCTTCATGGTCGACCCCGACCGCGCCGGCCGCGGCGTCGGACGCGCCCTGGCCGAGCACGTCCTGTCCGAGGCCGCGGCCCACGGTTACCGGGGCATGGTGTTCAACGCCGTCGTCGAGACCAACCCGGCGGTCGCGCTCTGGACCTCCCTGGGATTCACCGTCCTCGGCACCGTGCCCGACGCGTACGACCACCCCCGGCTCGGCCCCCTGGGCCTGCACATCATGTACAAGGCCCTGTAGACGAACGCGGCGCCGCGGCTCACCGTTCCAGCGGCGCCGTCCGCGGCCAGGGGCGCGCGGCCTCCAACTGGGCGGCCAGTTCCAGCAGTTCCGCCTCCGCCCCCGGCCGTCCCACGAGCTGCACGGCGCACGGCGCCCCCGAGGGCAGCGTGCCCAGCGGCACCGACATGGCGGGCCGGCCGGTCAGGTTCCACGGCGGCGTCATCGGCGAGTAGGCGGTGTTGGCCGCGATGTTGCGCAGCCAGCCCCGCTCGTGCCACGGCCCGGCCTTGGGGGAACGGCGGGCCAGCGCCGGGGTGAGCAGCACGTCGTACTCCGCGAAGAACGTATCCATTCGGCGGCGCAGCGCCGCGCGGGCCGTGCCGCCGCGCACGGTCCGCTCGAAGCGCCGCCCGACGGCGGCGTGCACCCGGGTGCGGCGGGTCAGCAGCCGCCGGTCCAGCCCCCGGGCGTCGACGGACGTGCCCGCCGTCCAGTGGGCGAGCGAGGTGAGGCCCAGCGACAGCGGGTACGGCGGGTCGGCGCGGCGCACCTGGTGCCCCGCTTCGATCAGCAGGCCGGCCGCCTCGCGGGCCGCGATCGTATACGGTCTGCCGATCGTGACCCCGGCGAGCGGGCTGCGCAGCGAGACCGCGATGCGGTGGACGGCCGGCTCGGCGGGCCGTACGACCTCGGTGTCCGCGAGGACGGACAGCATCAGCCGGGCGTCCTCCACGGTCGTCGCCAGCGGCCCGTTCTCCGACATGCCGAACCAGTCGCCGTCGCCGATGCCCGCCGGGACCACTCCGAGGCCCGGCTTGACGGTGACGACACCGCAGTTGGCCGCCGGGATGCGCAGCGAGCCCATGCCGTCGTTGCCCAGCGCGACCGGTACCAGGCCGGCGGCGACGGCCGCCGCGCTGCCACCGGACGAGCCGCCCGCCGTGCGCGTCGTGTCCCACGGGTTGAGGGCGGTGCCGTGCACGCCCTCGGTGGTGCCGAACACACACAGCTCCGGCACGTTCGTCAGCCCCACGACCACCGCGCCCGCCGCCCGCAGCCGGGCCACGGTGACATGGTCCTGCCCGGACGGGGTGTCGGGTGTCGCGGCCGAGCCGATCCGCATGGCCTCGCCGCGCACCGCCAGGTTGTCCTTCACGGCCACGGGCACTCCCGCCAGGGGGAGTTCGGCCAGGTCATCGCGGGCGCCCACCTCGTCGGCCTCCGCGAGCGCCGCCTGCGCCCGGACCGTACGGAAGGCGCCGATCCGGCCGTCGATCCGCTCGATCCGCGCGAGGTGCTCGGCCACCACCTCCCGCGCGGTGACCCGCTTCTCGTGCACGGCGGCGGCGATCTCGACGGCGGTCCGTCCGACCCAGCTGGTCACGGGCGCTCCTCGGGCATGGTGGGCCTACTGGTGAGTACGTGAGGAGAACTCTGCCCGGACGGGCGCACGGCGTCGAGGGGGCGCGGGGTTCGCGGCGCGTCGGGCGGGGCCGTGCGAGCCGTCGCCGCCACCGGCGCCCACGGGGGTGGACCGGCCCCGCACCGCCGCGCCGGCCTCAGTCCCGGCGCGCCCGGCCCGTGCTCTCGCGTTCGATGAGTTGCGGCACCGGGACCCGGACCGTGCGCGCCGGACCGCCGTCCAGCAGTGCCGTGAGTTCCGTGGCCGCCGTGCGGCCGAACTCCACGCTGTCCCGGGACAGCGCGGACAGCCACGGTCGGACCATGCGGCACAGCGCCGAGTCCTCCCAGGCGACCACCGACACGTCCGCCGGTACCGAGTAGCCGAGTTCGGCCGCGGCGGCGACCCCGGCCACGGCCATCACGTCGTTGTCGTAGATCAGGGCGGTCGGGGGAGCCGCGGCGGCCAGCACCCGGCGGGTCACCGCGGTGCTCTCCGCGTCCGAGTAGTCGGTGGTCACCGACCGCACCTCGGTCAGCCCGCGCCGTTCCGCCTCGGCGCGCAGGGTGCGGATGCGCCGCTCGGTGTGCGCGAGCCCCGCCAGTCCGGCGATGTGCACGATGCGCCGGTGGCCCAGGGCGTGCAACTCGCCCACGACCGAGGTCATCGCCCCGCCGTCGTCCGCCCACACCGTGGACAGACCGGGATGGCGCTCGTCCGGCGCGCCGCCGATCACCACGGCGGGCAGACCGAGTTCGTCGAGGAGGTCCGGGCGGGGATCCTCGGTGCGCAGGTCGACGACCAGGACACCGTCCACCCGGTGCTCGGCCCACCAGCGCCGGTACACCGCGCACTCGTCGGCGACGTCCTGCGCGACCTGGAACAGCAGGCCGAGATGACGCTCCGCCAGCACCTCCTGGATGCCCGACACCAGTTGCAGGAAGAAGGAGTCCACCCCCAGCGTGTGCGCGGGCCGCGCCAGCACGAACCCCACCGTCGCGGCCCCCTCGCCGGACAGCGCGCGGGCCGCCGTGCTGGGCCGCCAGCCCAACTGCTCGGCGACGCGCCGCACCCGCGCGCGGGTGACCTCGGAGACCCCGGGCCTGCCGTTGAGCGCGAACGACACCGCGCTCTCGGATACCCCGGCGCGCCGCGCGATGTCCTTCATCGTCGGACGGCGCGCGGGCGACCGCTTGCCTGACACCCCTGATCCCCATTCGGTCGGTGCAGTCACTAATGCGCTTGAGTGATCTCACTCTAAAGCGCATTAGTGATCCGCCGCAAGAACTCATCGGCACTTCTCTGACCAGCGCGTATGTCCAACTAATGAATTTAGCTGAGCAGAATCCATTGACTTCCCGCGGACCGCACGGGCAAGGTCTGGCCCGGCGCCAATCCGATCACTTCCTCGTAAAGGAGCCCGGTACCGTGCGCATCTCCCGCAGAGTTCTGGCCGCCGCTGCCGCCGCCGTAGTCGTCCTGCCGCTGAGTGCCTGCGGCTCCGGGGACGGGGGCGGCGGATCCACCGACGCCTCCGGCAGGATCCAGGGCGACATCACCTTCCAGACCTGGAACCTCAGGGCCAACTTCAAGGGGTACTTCGAGGACCTGATCGCCGAGTTCGAGAAGAAGCACCCCGGCACCGACGTGAAGTGGATCGACCAGCCGGCCGAGGGCTACGCCGACAAGATCAGCGCCGACGCGGCGGGCGGCACGCTGCCCGACGTCGTCAACGTCTCGCCGGACCTCGTCGCGCCGCTGGCCGAGGCGGGCCTCGCCCTGGACCTGGACAAGGCCGCCGGGCAGTACGAGAAGGAGTACCTGCCGGGCGCCTGGGCCGGCCATCGGATACCGGGCATGTCGGGCACGTACGCCTTCCCCTGGTACCTGAACACCGGGCCGCTGTTCTACAACAAGTCCCTCTTCGAGGAGGCCGGCCTCGACGCCGGCCGGCCGCCGCGGACCTACGACGATCTCTTCGACGCCGCCCTGCGGATGGCCGAGAGCAGCGACGGCAAGGTCGCCACCCTCGCCAACGTGCCGACCGTCGAGGACTTCGGCCGCTACGGCGTGCCCCTGATGAACAAGGAGGGCACCGCCTTCACGTTCAACGACGCCAAGGGTGTCGAACTCCTCGCCGAGTACAAGGAGTTGTACGACGCCAAGGCGCTCGACCCGCAGGCGCTCACCGCGACGCCCGAGTCGTCCGGCAAGAAGTTCCTCACCGAGGCCGTCGCCATGAACCCCGGCAGCGCCCTGGACCTCGGCAACTTCAAGAAGCAGGCGCCGAACCTGTACAAGAACATCGGCATCACCGACCAGATCACCAGCACCGGCCACGTCAACATGTACGTGATGGGCGTGATGGTCAACTCCCGGTCCCGGCAGAAGCCCGCCGCCGTGGCCTTCGCCCACTTCGTCACCGACGCCGAGCACCAGATGTCGTTCGCGAAGAAGGTCGCCATCTTCCCGAGCACCGCGGGTTCGCTCGACGACCCGTACTTCACCGAGGAGGACGGCACCGACGAGACCCGGGTCCGGGTGGCCGCCGCCCAGTCGCTGAAGACCGCCGTCAACTACACGCCGGTGCTGTTCAGCGAGCAGATGAAGACCGAGCTGCGCAACGCCGTCGCCCGGGCGCTCCAGGGCAAGGAGAGCCCGCAGGAAGCCCTTGACAACGCTGTCAAGGCTTGCGACCGGCTCCTCCAGCAGCAGGGCTGAGACACGATGGCCGGCTCCACCGTCACGCGCGTACGACGTCAACTGCCCACGAGTCCCTGGCTGTTCGCCGCCCCCGGGCTCGTGATCGCCGGCGCCTTCGTGCTGTATCCGTTCGTCTCCACCGTCGTCAACGCCTTCACCGACCGGCGCACCCTGGTCCCGGGCGACTTCGTGGGCCTCGCCAACTTCCGCGAGCTGCTGCACGACGACATGTTCTGGATCGGTCTGCGCAACAGCACGCTCTACGTCCTCGGGGTCGTGCCCGCCCTGGTGATCCTGCCGCTGCTGCTGGCGCTGCTGGTGCAGAAGAACATCCCCGGCGTCACGTTCTTCCGCTCCGCCTTCTACACCCCCGTGGTCGCCTCGATCGTCGTGGTCGGGCTGATCTGGGTGTGGCTGCTCGACGAACGCGGGCTGGTGAACTCCCTGCTGGAGACGGTCGGGGCCGGCCGGGTCGGCTTCCTCAGCGACCAGTGGCTGCTCCTGCTGAGCGCCATGACCGTCACGGTCTGGAAGGGCCTCGGCTACTACATGATCATTTATCTGGCGGCGCTCGCCAACGTGCCGCGCGAACTCCACGAGGCCGCCGCGGTCGACGGCGCCGGACCGGTGCGCCGCTTCCTGTCCGTCACCGTGCCCGCCGTCCGCTCGACCATGGTCCTGGTCGCCGCGCTCTCCTCGGTCGCCGCGTTCAAGGTGTTCTCCGAGGTGTACCTGCTGGCCGGACCCAGCGGCGGGCCGGCCGGCGAGGACACCACCCTCGTCATGCTCGTGCAGCGCACCGGCACCGGACTGTCCGGCCGCGTCGGCTACGCCTCGGCCATCTCCGTCGTCGTCTTCGTGGTGACGGTCGCCCTGATGCTGCTCGTACTGCGCGCCGACCGCAGGGAGGACTCATGAGCGTCGTCGACCGGACACGTCCCCGCGAGCGGCCGGCGACCGCCGGCTCCCCGACCCGCCCCCGTCTCACCGACGAGCACGGCCGCCGGGTACGGGCCTGGGAGCTCGCCCTGCGCTATGTGCTGCTGCTCGCCGTACTGGCCCTGACCGTCGGCCCGTTCCTGTGGCAGCTGTCGACCTCGCTCAAGGGCCCCACCGAGGACATCTTCAGCTCCCCGCCGAAGTTCCTCCCGGGCGATCCGACCCTGCACAACTACGAGCGGGTCGCCGACACCATCCCCGTCTGGGACTACGCCCTCAACTCCCTGAAGGTCGCCACGGCCAACGTCGTCACCAACTGCGTCGGCTCGGCCCTCGCCGGCTACGCCCTCGCCCGGCTGCGCTACCGCGGGCGCCGCGCCGCCACCCTCGCCTTCGTGCTCGCGATGCTCGTACCGGTGGAGGGCATCATCATCGCCCAGTTCACCACCATGCGGGAGCTCGGCCTGAACAACACCCTCGTCGGGGTGGTCCTGCCGGGCTGTGTCGCCGCGCTGAACGTGCTGCTGATGCGCAACGCCTTCCTCAACCTGCCGTACGAGATCGAGGAGGCCGCCTTCGTGGACGGTGCCGACGTCTGGCAGCGGTTCTGGCGGATCGCACTGCCCTCGGTCAGGGGCACCCTGGCGGTCGTCGCGATCTTCGCGTTCATGGGGGCCTGGGACGACTTCCTGTGGCCGCTGATCGTGCTGAGCGACCCGTCCAGGTTCACGCTGACGATCGGGCTCAACTATCTGCACGGCACCTTCGCCAACGACGAGCGCCTGGTCGCGGCGGGCACGATCATCGCCGTCGCGCCGCTGATCCTGCTCTTCGCCTGTCTCCAGCGGTACTTCTTCCGCGGGGTCGGCGAGGGCGCCGTCAAGGGCTGACCCACCCGTACCACCGACCCGCGAGGATCCCGTATGCCTCCTGCCGTGCGCTTCGGCGTCAACTACACCCCGAGCGAAGGGTGGTTCCACCACTGGCTCGACTTCGATCCGGACTCCGTACGCGCCGACCTCGACTCCATCGCCGCCCTCGGCCTGGACCACATCCGGGTGTTCCCGCTGTGGCCGTACTTCCAGCCCAACCGCACCCTCGTCCGGCCGAAGGCCGTCGAACAGCTGGTCACGCTCGTCGACGCCGCCGCCGAACGCGGCCTCGACGTCAACGTGGACGCCCTCCAGGGGCACCTCAGCAGCTTCGACTTCCTGCCCGCCTGGACCCGGACCTGGCACCGGCGCAACCTCTTCACCGACCCGGACGTCCTGGACGGCCAGGCGGCCTATCTGCGCACCCTGGCCGCCGCCCTCGCCGGCCGGCCCAACTTCCTCGGCATGACACTGGGCAACGAGATCAACCAGTTCGCCGCCGGCCCGCATCCGGACCCCGACCCGGCGACCGAGGAACAGATCGACGCCTGGCTGGAGCGGATGCTCGCCGCCTGCGAACAGGGCGCCCCGGGAAGGCTCCACCTGCACGCCGAGTACGACGCGACCTGGTACCAGGACGACCAGCCCTTCACTCCCGCCCAGGCCGCCCGGCGCGGCGCCGTCACGGCCGTGCACTCGTGGGTGTTCAACGGCACCGCCCAGCGCCACGGACGCACCTCGGTACCGAGCGAGCACCACGCCGAGTACCTCGTCGAGCTGAGCAGGGCCTGGGCCGAGGACCCCCGCCGGCCCGTCTGGCTCCAGGAGGTCGGCGCGCCCGCCCCGCTGATCCCGGCCGAGCACGCCGGGTCCTTCACCGAGGCGACCGTGCGGCACGCCCTGGACTGCCCGGACCTGTGGGGCATCACATGGTGGTGCTCCCACGACGTCTCCCGGAGCCTGGCCGACTTCCCCGAACTCGAATACGGCCTGGGCCTGCTCACCAACGACCGCCGGCCCAAGGACGCGGCGCGCGCCCTGGCCCGCGCCGCCCGCACCCGGCACCCGGTCCCCGCACCACGCACCACGGCGCTCGTCGTTCCCGCGGACCCGTCCGTCCGCTCCCGCTGCGCACCCGGAGGGCCGGTCTTCGACGCCTTCTTCTCACTCGTCGCCGACGGGGCCCGGCCCACCACGGTCCTCGACACCAACGCCGCGGACCCCGACCACCTCACCGCCCGCGGCATCACCGAAGTCGTCCGTCCCGACCAGGTACTTCCCCTCCCACAAGGAACCCACGGAGGCACCCGCTCGTGAACCCCACCCGACGCACCGTGCTGCTCGCCGGCGCCGCGGCCGCCCTGCTGCCCGGCGTGCCCGCCGCGGCCGCACCCCGCGAGGCCGCCGCGTCGCTCCAGCCGTACGCGTCCTACTGGTACCCGGACTCGCTGCCGCCGGGCACGCCGGGCACCGGCATCACCTGGCGCAGCCTGAAGGCCTGGCGCGCCGCCGACGACCCCGACCTCGCCCTGAACGCCGCCTCCGTACCGCTCGCGCCGCGCTTCACCCCCACCCCGGCGAGCCCCACCGCCCGCACCGACCAGGCCCGCATCCAGTCGCTGGTCTCCTTCGGGCCGACCTCGGGCAACCCCTCCCAGGGCTCGGCCACCGCCGACTACTACGCCCTGACCCACTGGGCCCTCATCGACGAACTGGTCTTCTGGGGCGGCTCGTCGGGGGAGGGGCTGATCCTCGCCCCCAACGCGCCGATCGTGGACGCCGCGCACCGGCACGGGGTGCGGGTCCTCGGCAATGTGTTCCTGCCGCCCGCGGCGTACGGCGGGCAGTTGCAATGGACGCGGGACCTGGTGCAGCGGGACGCCGCCGGGCGGTGTCCGCTGGCGGCCCGGCTCGTCGCCGTCGCCGCGGCGTACGGCTTCGACGGGTGGTTCGTGAACGCCGAGACAGGGGGAGGGGACGCCGCCCTCGGCAGGGACATGCAGTTCTTCATGCGGGAGCTGAAGTCGCTCGCGGCGGCCCACGGACAGCGTGTGACCTGGTACGACTCGATGACCGTGAACGGGAACGTCAGCTGGCAGGGCGCGCTCGACACCCAGAACCAGCCGTTCTTCCTGGCCGCCGACGACATGTTCGTCGACTTCCGGTGGACGCCGGGCAGCCTGGTGTCGTCGGGGCGGCTCGCGGACCGGCTGGGGCGCAGCCGGTACGAACTGTGGGCGGGTGTCGACGTGGAGGCGAACGGCTGGAACGCCTCGGTCGACTGGGACGCCATCGTGCCGACGGGCGCGCCGCACATCACCTCGCTCGGCTTCTACCGGCCGGAGTGGACGCGCAACCATCTGCCGGCCGACGGCAGGGCGCCGGCGGACTTCCACGCGGCCGACGACAGGTTCTGGACCGGGCGCTCGCTCGATCCGTCCCGGCCGGACGCCACGGACCGCTGGCGAGCGCCCGCGACGGTGGTGGCGGACCGGTCGACGGTCGTGTCGGTGCCCTTCGCGAGCGCGTTCAACACAGGGCACGGGCTGCGGTGGTACGAGGAGGGGCGGGTCACCTCGGACACGCCGTGGAACCACCTCGGGCTCCAGGACCGGTTGCCGTCGCGGCGATGGGTCGTGCGCACCGACGGCACGCGTCCGGCCGTGAACTTCGACTTCGCCGACGCGTGGCGCGGCGGAAGCAGTGTGCTGGTCGACGGCGCTCTGGACGCCGCGACGACGGTCGACGTGTACGCCACCCGGCTGCCGGTCGGTGACGACACGGTCCTCGAGCTGACGCACCGGACCGACGCGGGTGCGGTGGACGTGGAGCTCGCGGTCGCCACCGCCGAACCGAGCGCACCGGGTGCGACACCCCCGTACACCTGGCTGCCGGTGGACTCGGGCGATCGGTGGCAGACCGTGACCGTGCCGCACACCGGGCTGAGCGGAACGATCCGTTCGATCGCCGTCCGGCTCACCCCGGTCGACCCCGGCAGACCCGTCCGCTGGCGCCTCGGCGCCCTCGCCGTCCGCGCGGCGCGGCCCGGGCCCCCGGCCGCCCCCACCGCCTTCCGCGTCACCGCAGCCTCGGCCGACCAGCTGCGTTTCGGCTGGCAGCCCGCTCCGGGCGACGTCCGCCACTACACAGTGCACCGGCTCCTGCCCGACGGGACCCGCCGGTTCCTCGGCGGCACCTGTCAGCGCGCCCACCACGTCGGCGGGCTCCGTCCCGAACAGGGTGAGCGGTCGGCACGGTTCGAACTGCGTTCCGTAGGGGAGCTGTACAACGCGTCGGACCCCGTGACCGTGCACCACACCTGGTAACCACCCGCAACACAGCTACGGAGCACCCCACATGCATGACGACCGCAGCCTGGTCGAGGCCCGCCTGAGGCGTGTCCTCGACGAACGCATCCGACCCGCCGTGTATCCCGAGTCCGTGCCTCTGGAGGTGGCCGTGTGGCACGCCCCGGACGAGCCGGTACCGGTCGCCGAAGGGCTCGCGGCCGAGCCCGAGCCGATCGAGGTGGGCGCCCGGTGGGGTGCTCCCTGGGGCACCAGCTGGTTCCGGGTCACCGGAACCGTTCCCGAGGCGTGGGCCGGCCGCACCGTCGAGGCGGTCCTGGACCTCGGCTTCGACGAGAACATGCCCGGCTTCCAGTGCGAGGGCCTGGTCTACCGGCCCGACGGCACGCCGGTGAAGGGCCTCAACCCGCGCAACCAGTGGGTGCGCGTCGGCGCGCCCGTCGAGGGCGGTGAGGAGGTGCGCCTGCACATCGAGGCCGCCTCCAACCCCGTCATCCTCGACTACCGCCCCTTCCGGCCCACCCGGCTCGGCGACAAGGAGACCGCCGGCAGCGAGCCGCAGTACACGCTCACCCGGATGGACCTCGCCGTCCTGGACGAGACCGTCTGGCAGCTGGTGATCGACCTGGAGGTGCTCGGCGAGCTGATGGCCGAGCTGCCGCCGGAGTCGGCGCGCCGGTGGGACATCCTGCGCGCGGTGGAACGGGCCCTCGACGCCCTGGACCTCCAGGACGTGGGCGGCACCGCGGCCGAGGCCCGGTCCCGGCTGACCGACGTCCTCGCCGCGCCCGCCGCGCCGTCCGCGCACCGCATCAGCGCCGTCGGACACGCGCACATCGACTCGGCGTGGCTGTGGCCGCTGCGCGAGACCGTCCGCAAGGTGGCCCGTACCACCTCGAACATGACCGCCCTGCTGGAGGACGAGCCCGACTTCGTGTTCGCCATGTCGCAGGCCCAGCAGTGGGCCTGGGTCAAGGAGCACCGGCCCGAGGTGTGGGCCCGGGTCAAGAAGGCCGTGGCCGACGGCCGGTTCGTGCCGGCCGGCGGCATGTGGGTCGAGTCGGACACCAACATGCCCGGCTCGGAGGCGATGGCCCGGCAGTTCGTGCACGGCAAGCGGTTCTTCCTCGACGAGTTCGGCATCGAGAACGACGAGGCATGGCTGCCCGACACCTTCGGCTTCGCCGCCGGGCTGCCGCAGATCATCAAGGCGGCCGGCAGCAAGTACCTGCTGACGCAGAAGATCTCCTGGTCCCGCACCAACAAGTTCCCCCACCACACCTTCTGGTGGGAGGGCATCGACGGCACCCGGATCTTCACCCACTTCCCGCCGGTCGACACCTACAACTGCTCCATGAAGGGCAGCGAGATCGCCCACGCGGCGCGGAACTTCAAGGACAAGGGCGTCGCCCGCCGCTCCCTGGCGCCCACCGGCTGGGGCGACGGAGGCGGCGGCACCACCCGCGAGATGGTCGCCAAGGCGGCCCGGCTGCGCGACCTGGAAGGGTCGGCGACGGTGACCTGGGAGTCACCCGCCGACTTCTTCGCCAAGGCCGCGGCCGAGTACCCCGCCCCGCCGGTCTGGGTCGGCGAGCTCTACCTCGAACTCCACCGGGCCACCCTCACCAGTCAGGCCAAGACCAAGCAGGGCAACCGGCGCAGCGAACACCTGCTGCGCGAGGCGGAGCTCTGGGCGGCCACGGCCGCGGTCCGCGCCGGATTCGCCTACCCCTACGAGGAACTGGACCGGATCTGGAAGACGGTGCTGCTGCACCAGTTCCACGACATCCTGCCCGGCTCGTCCATCGCGTGGGTGCACCGGGAGGCCCGCCGGACGTACGAGCGGGTCGCCGAGGAGCTGAACGCGATCATCGACGCGGCCCAGCGGGCCCTGGCCGGCGAGGGCACGACGCCCCTGGTCTTCAACGCCGCGCCGCACACCCGGGCCGGCGTCCCCGCGGGCGGCGCGGCCACCGCCGAGACCGCGGGCGGGACCGTGCTCACCTCCCTCGCGGACGGCGGGCACGTCCTGGACAACGGGCTTCTGCGGATCGAGATCGACGCCCGCGGTCTGGTCGTCTCGGCCTTCGACGTCGAGGCAGGCCGCGAGACGGTCGCGCCGGGCCGCGCGGCGAACCTCCTCCAGCTCCACCCCGACTTCCCGAACATGTGGGACGCCTGGGACGTCGACGAGTTCTACCGCAACACGGTGACCGATCTGACCGGCGCCGACGAGGTCGCCGCCGGCGCGGACGGCGTGTCCGTGCGCATCGTGCGCACCTTCGGCGCCTCGCGCGTGACCCAGGAGCTGTCGCTCCCGCCGGGCGAGCGGCGGCTGGTCCTGGACACGGCGGTGGACTGGCACGAGACGGAGAAGTTCCTCAAGCTCGCCTTCCCGCTCGACGTGCACGCCGAACGGTACGCGTCCGAGACGCAGTTCGGGCACTTCCACCGCCCCACCCACACCAACACCTCGTGGGAGGCCGCCAAGTTCGAGGCCTGCAACCACCGCTTCGTCCACCTGGCGGAGCCGGGCTGGGGCGTGGCGGTCGTCAACGACTCGACCTACGGCCACGACGTGACCCGCACGGTGCGCACCGACGGCGACCACGGCACGACGACCACGGTCCGGGTGTCCCTGCTGCGCGCCCCGCGCTTCCCCGACCCCGAGACCGACCAGGGTGTCCACCGCTTCCGGCACGCCCTGGTGCCGGGCGCGGACATCGGTGACGCGGTCCGCGAGGGCTGGCGGCTGAACCTGCCGGAACGGCGGGCCACCGGTGCGGGGGAGGTCGCGCCGCTGGTCACGGTCGATCAGGACGCGGTCGTGGTCACCGCCGTGAAGCTGGCGGACGACGGCAGCGGCGATGTCGTCGTCCGCTTCCACGAGGCGCACGGCGGCCGGGCCCGCGCCACGCTCACGGTGGGCTTCGAGACGACCGGGGTCACGGTGACCGACCTGCTGGAGCGCCCGCTGCCGGGGACGGCCGCGCCCGAGCTCGACGGCAACCGGATCGCCGTACGGCTGCGGCCCTTCGAGCTGACGACCCTGCGGCTGAAGCGCGCCTGAGCGGCACCGCGGTACCGGGACCGGCTCAGCGCGTGAGCCGGTCCCGCAGCCACTCCTCCACCTCTCCCACGTGCGCGGCGGCGGCCGCCCGTGCCGCCTCGGGGTCCCGGGCGACCAGCGCGCGATGGATGGCGGCGTGCTCGCGGCGGGTCCGGGCGAACGCGCCCTCCTCCTGGTAGCCGCGCCAGACCCGGGCACGGAAGGTGCGCGAGGACAGGCCCTCCAGGATCGCGGCCATCGTCTCGTTGCCGGCCGCCGCCGCGATCTCGCGGTGGAAGGCCAGGTCGTGGGCGAGGATCTCGTCGGGGTCGTCGGTGGCGTTCATCGCCGCCAGATGGGTCTCCACCGCGGCCAGCCGCTCCGGTGTGATCCGGGCGGCGGCCAGCGCGGTCGCCGTCGACTCCAGGATCCGGCGGACCTCCAGCAGCTCCACCAGGCGGGGTCCGCGGGACAGATCGGCCACCACGCCGAAGGTCTCCAGCAGGTCGCCGGCCTGGAGCTGGGTGACGTAGATGCCCGAGCCGTGCCGGGCCTCCAGGACGCCCATCACCGTCAGCGCGCGGATCGCCTCCCGCATCGAGCTGCGGGAGATGCCGAGCTGGGCCGCCAGGTCCCGTTCGGTGGGCAGCCGTCCGCCGGGCTCCAGCAGGCCCTCGGCGATCATCGCCTTGATCTGCTCGATGGCGCGCTGCGTCACCGTGCCCTTCTGCGGTGCCGCACCCGTCCCGGTTTCGTTCACGCCAGTTCTCCCGTCGCCGTGCGCGGAAGTCTAACCAGCCATGTGGTCCGACCACTACGGCCGAATGTCGCAGAATTTCGGCTCCCGAGGGTGTTGTGGGCGCGAAGTGGTCTGATAAATATGCGGGCAACTGCTCGATCGCGCTCGATGAGGAGCTGGCAGATGGCCCACGGAACAGTGCGCAACGGACGGCGGTACGGGCGAGGGACCCCGCGCGCGGCGGCTGCGGCCGTCTGCGCCGCCCTCGTCCTGACGGCATGCGGCAGCACCAAGGACACCGGCGCCACCACCGCCGGGGGCGACGGCACCGGCAAGGTGGGGGTGATCCTGCCGCTGCTCACCTCGCCGTTCTGGCAGTCCTACAACGACTACGTGCCGAAGATGGCCGACTCCGAGGGCGTCGACGCCCTGAAGACGGTCAACTCCAACAGCGACCCCTCGCAGCAGATCACCGACATCAACAACCAGCTCAACCAGGGCGTGCGCGGTCTTGTCGTGGCACCGCTGGACAGCGCCGCGATCGAGGCCGGACTCGACCAGGCCGAGCGCAAGGGGGTCCCGGTCGTCGCGGTGGACGTGGCGCCCGACCAGGGCAAGGTCGCGATGGTGGTCCGCGCGAACAACGTGGCGTACGGCGAGAAGGCCTGCCAGTACCTCGGTGAGCACATCACCTCCGGCAAGGTCGTGCAGATCATGGGCGACCTCGCCTCGGTCAACGGCCGCGAGCGCTCGGAGGCGTTCCGCACCTGCGTGAAGGAGAACTTCCCGAAGCTGAAGGTGCTGGAGATCCCGGCCAAGTGGGAGTCCGACACGGCCGCCGCCAAGCTGGACACACTGCTCAACGCCAACCCCGACATCAAGGGCATCTACATGCAGGCGGGCGGCGTCTACCTCGCGCCCACCCTCCAGACCCTCAAGGCCAAGGGCATGCTGAAGAAGGCCGGCCAGGACGGCCACATCACGATCGTCTCCAACGACGGCATCCCGCAGGAGTACGACGCCATCCGCAAGGGCGAGATCGACGCCACCGTCTCCCAGCCGGCCGACCTGTACGCGAAGTACGGCATGTACTACATCAAGGCGGCCATGGAGGGGAAGAAGTTCGAGCCCGGGCCGACCGACCACGGCTCCGAGATCGTCCGGCTGCCCAGCGGAAACCTGGAGGACCAGCTGCCCGCGCCGCTGGTGACCAAGGACAACGTCGACGACCCCGAGCTGTGGGGCAACACGGTCGGATGAGCACCCCGTCGAACATCCCACTCGTCCAGGCACGGGGGATCGTCAAGCGCTACGGTCCCACCGTCGCCCTCCAGGACGGCCGGCTCACGGTCCGGCCCGGCGAGTCCCACGCGCTCGTCGGCCGCAACGGCGCGGGGAAGTCCACCCTGGTCGCCGTGCTCACCGGACTCCAGGCGGCCGACGAGGGCACCGTCGTCTTCGACGGTGCCCCCGCACCCCCGCTGTCCGACCGCGACGCGTGGCGCCGCAAGGTGGCCTGCGTCTACCAGAAGCCGACCGTCGTGCCCGAGCTGACGGTCGCCGAGAACCTGTTCATCAACCGCCAGCCCCAGGGCCGCGGCGGCCTGATCAGCTGGCGCAGGCTCCGGACCGAGGCCGCCGAACTCCTCGCCACCTGGGACGTGCGCGTCGACCCCGAGGCCCGCACCGCGGACCTCAGGGTCGAGGACCGCCAGATGGTGGAGATCGCCCGGGCGCTCAGCTTCGGCGCCCGGTTCATCATCCTCGACGAGCCCACCGCCCAGCTCGACAACCGGGAGATCGAGCGGCTGTTCACCCGCATGCGGGCGCTCCAGGACTCCGGCGTCACCTTCCTGTTCATCTCGCACCACCTCCAGGAGGTCTACGAGGTCTGCCAGGCCGTGACCGTGCTGCGCGACGCCCGCTGGATCACCACCGCCCCCGTCGCCGAACTCCCGCGCCAGGCCCTGGTGGAGGCGATGGCCGGGGAGACGGTCGCCGAGACGCGCGGGCGCGCCCGCGCCGAGGTGCCCGCGGACGCCCCCGTGGTGCTCCGCGCGCAAGGGCTGAGCTCACCGGCGTACGAGAACGTCGACCTCACCGTGCGCCGGGGCGAGGTCGTCGGACTCGCCGGGATCAGCGGCAGCGGCAAGACGGAACTGGCCGAGACGTTCGCCGGACTGCACACCCCGACCGCGGGCAGCGCCCGACTGGACGGCGTGGAGCTGCCGTTCGGCGACGTACGGGCCGCTCTGTCGGCGGGCGTCGGCTGCGTCCCGCGGGACCGGCACGACCAGGGCCTGATCGCCGGCATGACCGTCGGCGACAACGCCACCCTGAGCGTCCTGGACCGGCTCGGCCGGTACGGCTTCGTCGGCACCGACCGCCGGCGCCGGGTCGCCGGCGAGCTGATCGACCGCCTCGACATCCACACCGAGGGCGCCGACCAGCCGGTGTCCGACCTGTCCGGGGGGAACGCGCAGAAGGTCGTCATGGCCCGCGCGCTCGCCTCCGACCCGCGCCTGCTGGTGCTCATCAACCCCACCGCCGGTGTCGACGTGAAGTCCAAGGAGTCGCTGCTCGCCCGGATGGACAGTGCCCGCGAGGACGGCACCGCCGTGCTCGTCGTCTCCGACGAACTCGACGACCTGCGCCGCTGCGACCGCGTCCTGGTCCTCTTCCACGGCAGGGTCGTCGCCGAGCACCCGGCCGGCTGGCACGACCACGAGCTGATCGCCTCCATCGAAGGAGTGGACCATGGCTGACACCAAGGCCGCCCCGGCGGCGGCGCCCCCGCGCACCGCCGCCGCGGGCCAGGCCAGGACGGTGCTGCTCCGCCGAGCCCGCGAACTGGCCCTGCTGCCCGCGCTGGTGCTGCTCATGGTGCTCGGCGCGGTGGTGAACGACTCGTTCCTCACCGAACGCAACCTGATCTCCATCCTGGGCGCGTCCGCCGCCCTCGCCATGGTGGTGCTCGCCGAGTCGCTGGTCCTGATCACCGGCAAGTTCGATCTGTCGCTGGAGTCGGTCGTCGGCATCGCGCCCGCCGTCGGAGCGCTGCTCGTGCTGCCGGTCGCCCAGTCCGGCTGGGGCACCGAGCTGTCCGCCGCGCCGGCGCTGCTCGCCGTCCTCCTGGTGGGGGCGGCGGTCGGTGCCTTCAACGGCGTCCTGGTGGTGAAGTTCCGGCTCAACGCGTTCATCGTGACGCTCGCGATGCTGATCGTGCTGCGCGGACTGCTGGTCGGCGCCACCAAGGGCAAGACCCTGTTCGGCATGCCCGACGCGTTCTACGCGCTGGCCACGACCACGTTCCTGACCGTCCCGTTGTCGGTGTGGGTGGCCGCCGGTGCCTTCGCCGCCGTCGGACTGGTGCTGAGGTACCACCGCGTCGGCCGCGCCCTGTACGCCATCGGCGGCAACGCGGACGCGGCCCGCGCGGCCGGCATCCGGGTGGAGCGGGTCATGCTCGGCGTGTTCGTCGTCGCCGGCACCCTCGCCGCCGTCGGCGGAATCATGCAGACCGGGTACGTCGGCGCGATCAGCGCCAACCAGGGCAACAACATGATCTTCACCGTGTTCGCGGCCGCGGTGATCGGCGGCATCAGCCTCGACGGCGGCCGGGGCACCATGTTCGGCGCGCTCACCGGCGTACTCCTGCTCGGAGTCGTGCAGAACCTGCTCACCCTCGCCCAGGTGCCGTCCTTCTGGATCCAGGCCATCTACGGCGGAATCATCCTGGTCGCCCTCATGATCGCCCGGGTCACCACGGGCCGCGCCCAGGACTGAACCGCCGGATCCCCCGTCACCTACGGAAAGGCCCTACGTGTCCCCGTCTCCCGCGTCTCCCGCCCGCGTCACCGCGGTCGAGACCCACGACATCCGCTTCCCCACCTCGCGCGAGCTCGACGGCTCCGACGCGATGAACCCGGACCCCGACTACTCGGCGGCGTACGTCGTGCTGCGCACCGACGCCGAGGACGGGCACGAGGGGCACGGGTTCACCTTCACCATCGGGCGGGGCAACGAGGTCCAGGTCGCCGCGATCGAGGCGCTGCGCGGGCATGTGGTCGGGCTGTCCGTCGACGAGCTGTGCGCCGACCCGGGCACCTTGAACCGCGCCCTGGTCGGCGACAGCCAGTTGCGCTGGCTCGGGCCGGAGAAGGGGGTGATGCACATGGCGATCGGGGCGGTCCTCAACGCCGTGTGGGACCTCGCCGCCAAGCGCGCGCACAAGCCGCTGTGGCGGCTGCTCGCCGACGCCGACCCCGAGTGGCTGGTGCGCCAGATCGACTTCCGGTACATCACCGACGCCCTGACGCCGGGTGAGGCGCTGTCCCTCCTGAGCCGGGGACGGCAGGGCGCCGACGAGCGGCGCGCCCGGCTCCTGGAACGGGGCTACCCCGCCTACACCACGTCCGCCGGCTGGCTCGGCTACGACGACGCCAAGCTGTCCCGGCTCGCCGCCCGGGCGGTCGCCGACGGATTCCGGCAGATCAAGCTCAAGGTCGGCGCGGACCTCGCCGACGACATCCGCCGCTGCCGGGTCGCCCGCGGCGTCGTCGGACCGGGCATCCGGCTGGCGATCGACGCCAACCAGCGCTGGGACGTCGAGGAGGCGATCCGCTGGACCAAGGCCCTCGCCGAGTTCGACCCGTACTGGATCGAGGAGCCCACCAGCCCCGACGACGTCCTCGGCCACGCGGCGATCCGCCGCGCCGTCGCCCCGGTCAGGGTCGCCACCGGCGAGCACGCCCACAACCGGATCGTCTTCAAGCAACTCCTGCAGGCCGGCGCGATCGACGTCCTCCAGCTCGACGCGGCCCGCGTCGGCGGAGTCAACGAGAACCTCGCCATCCTGCTGCTGGCCGCGAAGTTCGGCGTCCCGGTCTGCCCGCACGCGGGCGGGGTGGGCCTGTGCGAACTCGTCCAGCACCTGTCGATGTTCGACTACGTGGCCGTCTCCGGCACCACCGACGACCGGGTCATCGAGTACGTCGACCATCTGCACGAGCACTTCCTCGATCCGGTCGTGATCCGCGAGGGCCACTACGCGGCACCCACCCGGCCGGGCTTCTCCGCCGCGATGCGCCCCGAGTCCATCGCGCGGTACACGTTTCCCGGCGGCACCTTCTGGGCCGCGGACCTCGACGACACGCTCCACGGGAACCCCGAGAACAAGGACGACAAGCTCCACGAGAACAAGAAGGGGCACGCGGCATGAACGACTTCGACGGCATGAGGGCCCTGGTGACGGGCGGCGCCTCCGGCATCGGCAGGGCCACCGCGGAACTGCTGGCCGGACGGGGCGCCCGGGTCGCCGTCCTCGACCTGGACCCCTCGACGGTCGACAAGCCCCTGCTGGCCTACGCCGCCGACGTGACCGACGACGCCTCGGTGCGCGAGGCGATCGCCGCCGCGGTCACCGACCTCGGCGGACAGGGCGTGCTCGACGTCCTGGTCAACAACGCCGGCATCGGCGCCCAGGGCACCGTCGAGGACAACGACGACGCCGAATGGCATCGCGTCCTGGACGTCAACGTCGTCGGCATGGTCCGCTGCACCCGGGCCGCCCTGCCCCACCTGCGGGCCTCGTCCCGCGCCGCGATCGTGAACACCTGCTCCATCGCCGCCACCGCGGGACTGCCGCAACGCGCCCTGTACAGCGCCTCCAAGGGCGCCGTCCAGTCCCTCACCCTGGCCATGGCCGCCGACCACGTCCGCGAGGGCATCCGGGTCAACTGCGTCAATCCCGGCACCGTCGACACCCCGTGGATCGCCCGTCTCCTCGACGCCGCCGACGACCCGGCGGCCGAACGCGCCGCGCTCCGGGCCCGCCAGCCCACCGGCCGCCTGGTCACGCCGGCCGAGGTCGCCGGCGCCATCGCCCATCTGGCCAGTCCGCTGTCCGGCGCCACCACCGGCACCGTCCTCGCCGTCGACGGCGGCATGCACGGGCTGCGGCTGCGTCCGGCGGCACGGCCGTGAACACCCTCGGCCGCAGCGGCGTCGAGGTCGGCCCCCTCGCCTTCGGCGGCGGCGGGATCGGCAACCTCTACACGGCGGTCACCGACGAGCAGGCGCACGAGGCGGTCGCCGCCGCCCGGCGCCGGGGCATCCGCTACTTCGACACCGCCCCGCACTACGGCCTCGGCCTGTCCGAACGCCGCCTCGGCGAAGCCCTGAGGCAGTACCCGCGGTCCGGGACGACGATCTCCACCAAGGTCGGCCGCCGCCTGGAACCGGCCGACGGCATCGGCGACGACCTGGCGAACGGCTTCGCCGTGCCGGCCACCCACCGCAGGGTGTGGGACTTCACCGCCGACGGCATCCGCCGCACCCTGGAGGCGAGCCTGGAACGGCTCGGCGTCGACCGCGTGGACGTCGTCTATCTGCACGACCCCGACGACCACGCCGAGCAGGCCTTCCGCGAGGGCTACCCGGCGCTGGAGGAACTGCGCGCGCAGGGCGTGGTCGGCGCGATCGGGGCCGGCATGAACCAGACCGCCCTGCTGACCCGATTCGTCGAGGACACCGACGTCGACGTGGTGCTGTGCGCCGGCCGCTACACCCTGCTCGACCAGAGCGCGCTCACCGAACTGCTGCCCGCCGCGCGGCGCCGCGGGACCTCGGTCGTCATCGGCGGCGCCTTCAACTCCGGCCTCCTCGCCGACCCGAGACCCGGCTCCACCTACAACTACGCCGCCGCGCCGCCCGAATTGCTCGGCCGCGCGCTGCGCCTGAAATCCGTGGCCGAGGGACACGGCACGACCCTGCGGGCCGCCGCCCTGGCCTTCTGCGCCGCCCACCCCGCCGTGGCGAGCGTCCTGGTCGGGGCGCGCTCGGCCGCCGAGGTGGACGACTGCGCCGAGCAGTTCCACCGGCCGCCCCCGCCCTCCTTCTGGCGGGAGCTGCGCGAGACGGGCCTGCTGCCGCCCGAGGCCCCGGTGCCCGCCGACCGGACCGAGGAGCCGTCATGAGAGTCGCGCTGCACACCAGGGTCCGCGCGGACCGCGTCGCCGCCTACGAGGCCGCCCACCGCGAGGTCCCCGAGGAACTCACACAGGCCGTCCGGGCCGCCGGGGCCACCTCCTGGACGATCTGGCGCAGCGGGAACGAGCTGTTCCATGTCGTGGAGTGCGCCGACTACGCCCGGCTCCTGGCCGCCCTGGAGGAACTGCCCGTCAACGTCGCCTGGCAGGCACGGATGGCCGAACTGCTCGACGTGGTGCACGACTACTCCGGCGGGGGCGCCGACGCGGCCCTGCCCGTCGTCTGGGAGCTGCCGTGACCGTGGACGCCCACCACCACGTCTGGGACCTGTCGGTACGGGACCAGGACTGGATCACCGGCCCCGCGCTCCGGCCGCTGCGCCGCGACTTCACCCTCACCGACCTCGCACCCGAGGCGGCGGCGGCCGGAGTCGACCGCACCGTGCTCGTGCAGACGGTCACGGTCCCCGAGGAGACACCCGAGTTCCTCGCCCTCGCCGCCGCGCACGACCTGGTCGCCGGAGTCGTCGGCTGGACGGACCTGACCCGCCCCGACATCGCCGACGAACTGGCGCGGCTGCGCGAACTCCCCGGCGGCCGGTACCTCAAGGGCGTCCGTCACCAGGTGCAGGGCGAGCCCGACCCGCGGTGGCTGCTGCGGCCCGACGTGCACCGCGGGCTGGCCGCCGTCGCCGCCGCGGGGCTGGTGTACGACCTGGTCGTGCGGCCCCACCAACTGCCCGCGTGCGTGGAGGCCGTCGCCGCGCACCCCGGACTCACCTTCGTCCTGGACCACCTCGGCAAGCCCGGCATCGCCTCCGGCGAGCGGGAGCCGTGGGCCACCGGAGTCCGCGCGCTGGCCGCCCTGCCCAACACCGTCTGCAAACTGTCGGGCCTGGTCACCGAGGCGGACCCGGCGGCCTGGACCGTCGACGACCTGCGCCCCTACGGCGAGGTCGCCCTGGACGCCTTCGGCCCGCGCCGGCTGATGTTCGGCTCCGACTGGCCGGTGTGCGTCCTGGCCGCGTCCTACCGCGAAGTCATCGACGCAGCGGGCGAGTTGACCGCCGGTCTCGGGGAGGCGGAACGCGCGGAGGTCTTCGAGGGCACCGCCGCACGTGTCTACGACCTCTGAGCCGCCGCGGCCAGCCGGGTCGGCGGCAGGTACTCCCGCACGTACGTCCGCTGCCAGCACGCCCCCGTCTCGCGCAGCTCGCGCCAGGTCGTGAAGCGGTAGCGGAACAGTCGGGCGCGGACGTAGCGCGGCGGTGCGTCGGGCGGGAAGGGCGAGCGGCGCAGCAGCCGCAGGGTGTCCCGGTCGTTCTCCAGCAGCCGCTCCACCAGCGCCCCGAACCACGAGCCGGCGTACCCGGGCGACAGCGCCGCGAACCACATCATCCAGTCCAGCCGCAGATGGTACGGCGCGAACTGGCGCGGCCAGTGCCGAGGATCCCCGGGTTTGCCCCGGAACTCGTACTCACGCCAGTCCGAGTCCTCGTGCGGCACGTCGTCGGCGGTGCCCTCGATCACCACCTCGTAGCGCACCCGGCTCACGCTGCCGAACGCGCCGTAGGTGTTCACCAGGTGCAGCGGGTCGAAGGAGCGGTTCATGACCTGGCCGCGGGAGAGCATGTTGCGCACCGGGTGGTAGCTGAGGAGAGCGATCAGCGCGGTGATCGCGAGGACCACGGCCACGTACCAGAGCGGCGCTTCCGGCGTCCGCGGCGGGGCGGCCGGGAACCGCACCGCGGACAGGGCCAGCACGATCGTGATCCAGTTCAGCCAGGAGAAGTTGCCCGACAGGACGAGCCACAGCTGCGTCACGATCATCAGGGCGGCGGCGGCCGAGGCCACCGGCTGCGGGGTGAACAGCAGGACGGGCACCACCAGTTGCGTGACGTGGTTGGCGGCGACCTCCACCCGGTGCAACGGGCGGGGCAGACGGTGGAAGAACCAGCTCAGCGGGCCCGGCATGGGCTGGGTCTCGTGGTGGTAGTCCAGGCACGTCAGCTTCCGCCAGCACGCGTCGCCGCGCAGTTTGATCAGACCGGCGCCGAACTCGACGCGGAACAGCACCCACCGCATCAGGAACAGCACCACGACGGGCGGCGCCACCTCGTCGTTGCCGAGGAACACGGCGAGGAAGCCCACCTCCAGCAGCAGCGACTCCCAGCCGAACCCGTACCAGGTCTGGCCGACGTTGACGATCGACAGGTACAGCGCCCACGGCAGGAGCCACAGCAGCATGCCGCCCCACAGCGGCAGCAGCGAGTCCAGGCCCGCCAGCAGCGCGGCCGACACCGCGCAGCCCGACCAGGCGCACAGCGCGAAGAAGCGGTCGGAGTAGTGGAGTTGGAACAGGCTCGGCGCCCGCTTGAACGGCACCTGCGCCACGAACCGCGGTACGGGCAGCATCCCTCGCGCGCCGATCAGCGCCCGGAACTGGAGCGCCGCCGTCAGAAACGCGAACAGGTACACGGCGGCCAGGGACCGCTGGACGACCAGTCGGCTCAGCCAGTAGTCGGGTGCGGTGAACCACTCCACGGGCGTGCGCTCCTCTCCTCCCATTGTGCTGCCGGCGCCGTCGCCACCGGCCGTGCCGTCACTCTGCGTCTCCCTCCGCCCGGTTTGCGTGACCCAGCAGAGTGAAGCAGACAATGGTGTCGAAAATCTTGGACGAGCCGGGAGAAACTGGTGCGCGAACCGACCGGAACCTTCGCCGTGGCCCGCGCGCGACCGTGTCCCGCCGCGGCCTCCGCACCCGCCTCGCGGCCCGTCACCCGAACGCCCGAGACGCCCCGACGGGACCCCGACGACCTCCCCGGCCCGGCCGATGTCCCCGAGATCTGATCCGGTCGAAGAATCGGTTGAACCCTGGCAAGGTGGGCCCATGGCTGATCGGGGAGCGAGCGCCCTGTCACTCCCGGACGACTGGCCCGCCCACCCGGACCCGATCCTGGCGCTCAACCAGATGGGCAGCTTCGACTGGGACCTGGACACGGGTCTGTTCCACATGGACGCCCAGGCCCACGAGGTCTTCGACGTGCGCCCCGACGAATACGACGGCGACCCCGAGTCCCTGTCGGTCCGGGTCCCGCCCGCCGAGGCCCGCCGCCTCGACACCCTGGTCGCCCAGGCCATCAAGGACGGCAGCGAGAACTACGGCGCGTACTTTCGGGTCCGCCGCCGCGACGGCACACAGCGCTGGACCCACACCCAGGGCTACATCCGGCGCGACGAGACGGGACGGCCGCGCCGGATCATCGGCATCGTCCGGGACGCCACCCAGGAGCTGAGCGAGTTCGCCGAGCGCCGCGAACAGGTGGACGCCGACCGCGACCAGACCAGCGTCGTGCAGATCACCACGGCCGCCCTCGCGCACGCCCGTACCGTCCAGGACGTCATCGACGTGCTCAAGGACACCCACGGCGTCAGCCACCTCGGCGCGACCAGCCTGGTCATGGGGCTGGTCGAGGCGGGACGCATCCGGCTGGTCGCCGAGGGCCCCGAGGGCAGCTTCGTGCCCGGCACCCTGGTCACCCGTATCGACGAGCCGTACCCGATGAGCGAGGTCGTGCGCACCCTGAGCCCCCGCTTCATCGAGTCGCCCGAGGAGTTCGCCGACGGCTACCCCATCCTCTGGCCGCACATCACCGACCTCGACATCACCTCGGCCGCCTATCTGCCGCTGATCGTGCAGGCCCGCCCCATCGGGGCCATGGGCCTGCTCTACAACGACCGCCGCGGCTTCGCCCCCGAGGAACGCAACATCCTCGTCGCACTCGGCTCCAGCATCGCCCAGAGCCTGCAACGGGCGATGTTCTACGAACAGGAGAAGGACCTGGCGAGCGGCCTCCAGCAGGCCATGCTGCCGCGCACCATCCCCAGCGTGCCCGGCGCCGACGTCGCCGTCCGCTACCGGTCCGCCTCCCTCGGCCGCGACATCGGCGGCGACTGGTACGACCTGATCCCGCTGCCCGGCGGCCGGGTCGGCGCCGTCATCGGCGACGTCCAGGGCCACGACACGCACGCCGCCGCCGTCATGGGCCAGCTGCGCATCGTGCTGCGCGCCTACGCCGCCGAGGGGCACACCCCGGCCACCGTGATGGCCCGCGCCTCCGTCTTCCTCCACGAACTGGACACCGACCGCTTCGCCACCTGCCTCTACGCGGAGGCCGACCTGGCCACCGGAGTGGTCCAGGTCGTCCGCGCCGGGCACATCGACCCCCTGGTACGGGCCACCGACGGCAGCTGCCGCCGCGTCCCGGTCGGCGGTGGCCTGCCCCTCGGCCTGTCCGCCGAGTTCGGGCGTCTCGACTACCCCGTCGGGACCATAGAACTCGACCCCGGCCACACGCTGCTGCTCTGCACGGACGGCCTCGTAGAACAGCCCGGCGCCGACCTCGACGACGGTATGCAGACCCTCGCCGGGCTGGTCGCCGCCGGACCCCGGGACGTGTGGCAGCTCGCCGACGAGCTGATCGAGGTGGCCGAGGAGCGCGGCGGCGAGGACGACGTGGCGCTGCTCCTGCTGCGCCGCCGCGGCCTGGAGACCCCGCAGACCGGGGGCCGCCTCCAGCAGCACGTCGCCCCGGGCGACCCCGAGGCCCTCATCGCGGCCCGGCACATGATCCGTGCCGCGGTCCGGGCCTGGAGCGCCGCCGACCGGTCGGACGAGGTGGAACTGGTCGCCGACGAACTGATCACCAACGCCCTGATGCACACCGAGGGCGCGGCGATCGTCACCCTGCGGGTGCTGTCCGGCACCGACCGCCGTCTGCGTGTCGAGGTCGAGGACTCCTCCAGCGCCCTGCCGCGCCGCCGGGACGCGGGGGAGTCCGGGGTCTCCGGGCGCGGGCTGCTTCTGGTCGAGCTGCTCACCGACGTGTGGGGTGTGGAGGCCCGGGGCGGGGGCAAGTGCGTGTGGTGCGAGTTCGTGGTGCCGGAACGGTCCTGAGACCGTCGGCGCCGGATGGCACCCTGGACGTATGCCCGAACTGCCCGAGGTGGAAGCGCTCAAGGACTTCCTGACCGACAACCTGGTCGGCCACGAGATCGTGCGGGTCCTGCCGGTCGCGATCAGCGTGCTCAAGACCTACGACCCGCCGCCGTCCGCCATCGAGGGGCACGAGGTCGCCGCGGTGCACCGCCACGGCAAGTTCCTCGACATCGCGACGGACGGCGGCCCGCACTTCGTGACCCATCTGGCCCGCGCGGGCTGGCTCCAGTGGAAGGACCGCCTCCCCGACGGCCCGCCCCGCCCCGGCAAGGGCCCGCTCGCGCTGCGCGTGGCGCTGGAGACCGGCGCGGGCTTCGACCTGACGGAGGCCGGCACCCAGAAGCGGCTCGCGGTGTACCTCGTGGCGGATCCGCAGCAGGTGCCCGGCGTGGCCCGGCTCGGCCCGGATCCGCTCGCCGAGGACTTCGACGAGGCGCGCCTGGCCGCACTGCTCCGGGGCGAGCGCCGGCAGCTCAAGGGCGCCCTGCGCGACCAGAGCCTGATCGCCGGCGTGGGCAACGCCTACAGCGACGAGGTCCTGCACGCCGCGAAGATGTCCCCGTTCAAGCTCGCCGCCTCCCTCACGCCCGAGGAGACCGCACGGCTGTACGAGGCGCTGCGCACGACGCTCACGGACGCCGTCGAGCGCTCCCGGGGCCTGGCCGCCGGACGTCTGAAGGCCGAGAAGAAGAGCGGGCTGCGGGTCCACGGCCGCGCCGGCGAGGCCTGCCCCGTGTGCGGTGACACCATCCGCGAGGTCTCCTTCAGCGACTCCTCGCTCCAGTACTGCCCGACCTGCCAGACCGGCGGCAAGCCGCTCGCGGACCGCAGGATGTCCCGGCTTTTGAAGTGACGGTCCGTGCGGACGTCACCCGCCCGGCGGCCACCACTCGAACATCAGGATCGTCGCGTCGTCCCGCAGCCGGCCCGGCTGGGCGTCCAGGATCGAGTGGATCAGCCGCCGCAGCGTCTCCGGGGCCAGTTCGCCCGTGACGGAGGCCCGGATGACCTCGTCCGTGAACCGTTCAAGACCGAACAGCGCGCCCTCCCGGGTGCGCGCCTCGGTGACCCCGTCGGTGTAGAGCAGCACCCGGTCGCCGGGCCGCAGGCCGGTCTCGTGCAACTGCCGCGTCCGCCCGGCGAGCATGGACGGCAGCCCCATCGGCGGGTCGGCCTCCCGCTCCATCGCGTCGGCGAGCAGCCGCTGGTCCCGGATGAGCAGCGGAGCCGGGTGACCGCAGTTGGTCCAGCGCAGGACACCGCTCGCCAGGTCCAGTTGGGCGAGCACCCCGGTGCAGAACTGGTCCGGGAGCCAGCGGGCCAGCGCCTCGTCCACGCTCTTGACCAGCTCGGGCAGATCGGCCCCGGCACGGCGGGCGTTGCGGCACGCGGCCAGCGACACCGCGGTGGTCAGGCCCGAGGGCAGATCGTGGCCCATGGCGTCGAAGACCGCCGTGTGCAGGGTGGTCTCGGTCAGCGAGTGGTCGAAGGCGTCGCCGCCGAGGTCGTAGGCGGGCTCCAGCACGGCGGTGGAGACGACGTGCGCGGTGCCGATGGTGCGGGGCGGCAGGAAGGCGCGGAGCATCTCGGCGGGCAGTTGCATGCGCTCGGTGCGGGTCAGCCGTACGAACGAGTCCTGGTACGCCCGCCTGGAGGTGATCATCATGGCCAGCAGCGCGGCGAGGGTCCGGCCGCGGCGCAGCGAGGCCGGGGTGAGCGCGGGGGAGTGCACCGCGAGCACACCGAGCCGCTCCGCGCCGTCCACCAGGGGCAGCCAGGCCGTCATGCCGCCGGTACCGGACTCCTCCACCCGCAGCGACTGGGTGCGGTAGGTGCTGCCGGCGAGCGAGTCGTCCACCGACAGGGTGCACGCCACGTCGGTCAGCGGGATCAGCTGGCGCTGCTGGAGATCGGCGAGGTAGACGACCGAGTGCTGAAGTCCGAGGGCCTCGGTGCAGCGGGCCACCGCGGTGGCCAGGTCCAGCGTCACGTTCTCCGGATCGGCGAGGAAGCCCTCCAGTCCACCCTCGCCGGTCTCTCCCGTCGTCACCTCTTCTCCCCTCGTCGGACCGCCGACGCGGGCGGGGCGCGTCGTGCCAGCAGTCTCACACCGGGCCGGAGGGCCTGCCCGGCGACCGGAAGGGCGGGGTGTGCGGGAGGGCGGGCCGCCGGGGCCGTACGGGTGAACGGTCGCGCGCGGCCGGGGCGGACGCGGGTGCTACCGCGGGTCGAGCGTCACCAGGCGCTTCCCGCCCGTCGTACGCACCTCGTAGCGCTCGATCTGGTCCGGGTGCAGGGCCGCCGCGCCCTGCATGGTGTTCGGACGGGCGTCGAGCCGGGGCACGGTCCAGCTGGTCACCGTCTCCTCGGAACCGTCGCGGCCGACGGCGACCAGCCGGCAGACCCGGGGACCCGCCGCGTCCTTGACCTCCAGCACCACCTGGCTGCCCCAGGCCTCGTCCTCGCTGGTGACCTGCGCCCACACCCCGGTGCGCTCGTCGGTGGCCGAGACGCGCACGGACCGGTCGCCGTCGTCGGTGACGATCGCGATGCCGGGTCCGGCGACGGCGCACAGCACCGCGGCGGCCACCGCGACGAGCATCCGCCGGCGTCCGGCCCGGCGCCGCTGCGCCACCTCGCCGAGCAGCCGGTCCAGCAGTCGCGGACCGGGCCCGGCCACGGGGTGCACCGCGCGCGGTGTGGCCCGCCGGTAGAGCATCAACTGCCGTGCGGTCGGGCCGAATTCGGTGACCTGCACGGAGCAGCTGGGGCACTCCATGAGGTGGTCCTCGAAACGGAAGGCGTCCGCCTCGTTCAGCACGCCGAGCGCGTACGCGCCGACGTCGCGATGCCTCTCCAGGGACCTCATGGCGAATCCTCGTGTCGGTGGGTGCGGATGGGGTTACTCCTTGCTCCCACCGGTACGCACCGAGCCGCCGAATCACTCAAGACCTCAACCGAATCGCAACCAAGGAGTTCGGAGCGGCCCGGCGCGAGGATTGGTCGGATTCCGGGAAATCTCAGAAGAGGTGGATGGCGAGGTGCCCGAGCGGCAGTCCCAGCTGCCACGCGGGCGTCCAGACCTTGGGCCCGTCGTCCTCGCCCACCGGCGGGCCGCCGCCCGGCACCGCGTTCAGATCGGGGGCGAGCAGCTCGGTCTCCTGGAGCCAGCGCCACGCCGCCCGGGCCAGCTCCAGGTCCGGCGCGGGGCCGCCGGCCCGGCCCGCCTCGGCGGCCAGCTCGGCGATGCGCTCGCGGACCCAGTGCTGCCACGGCTGGTCGTAGGCGGTGAGCGACAGCCAGGTCTCCAGCTGGGAGACGACACGGATGCCGGAGAGCTCGCCCTCGGTGTCGGACAGGAAGATGGTCAGTGCCAGGGCGTCCCGCCCGGCTCGGAACTCGAAGGACGTCGGCGGCATGAGATCGCCGGTCCGCAGCAGTTCGTCGGCGATGTACTCGGCGTACAACCAGGCCATGGGGACGTTCAGTTCTCCGCCGCCGGTCCCCTCCGTACTCTGATGACCTCTGTGCTGCATCCCTTCCTGCCTTCCTCCGGTGCGTGCGTGTCGCCCGACCCCGGGCCCCAGTCCGGAACACGGATGAGGACAGCCGATTACTCAACCGGGGTCCTCAGCAAGGCGCTTTACGGAGGCTTGACTCAACGATCGGTTTCATCGCAGGTCGGCGGCGTAACCCGGAAGAACCCTGCGCAGGGCGCGCAGCGCGTAGTACGCGCGGGATTTCACCGTACCGGGCGGGATGCCGAGGGCCTGCGCCGCTTCCGCCACGCTGGCCCCCTGGAAGTACACGAGCACCAGGACTTCACGATGCTCGGGAGTGAGTGTCTTCACAGCCTCGCGCACATCGACGGTGGCCGCCGACCGCTCGGCGTGGTCGGCGCAGACCCGGGCGTTCTCCAGGATCGCGTCGCCGACCTCCGGCGGACGGGCCTGCCGGGCGCGCCGCGCGTCGATCGCGAGCCGCCGGCCCACGGTCAGCAGCCAGGGGCGCACGGACTCGAAGGCGTCGGTGCGCAGCGCCTCGGGGTGCTGCCAGGCGCGTACCAGCGTTTCCTGGACGAGGTCCTCGGCGCGTTGCCGGTCGCCGTCGCACAGCCTGAGCAGCAGCGCGAACAGCGGTCGGCCGTGCTCGCGCTGGAGTGCGGCGAGCTCGTGCTCGGCGGTCGTCCCGTCGGTGATGGTGGTTCCGGCCGTCATGGCCGTATGGCACCGCAGGGTGCCGGGTCCGGACAGTGGGCGCACACGGTGGTGCGGCGGACGGTCGAACGCGTCGACGAACGGTACGACGAACGGTCCGATACCTCCGGTCGTGCGCACCGGACGGGTTAATGGGGGCCCTGGGGCTGTTTGCCGGTCCGGGTAGCTTCATACCTATTTGTGTGTAAGTACGACCACTCTGGGGTGAATGATGATCGTACGCATCGCACGCAGACGTCAGATGGCGCTGGCCGTGACGGCGCTCCTCGCCGCGGCCGCGGCCTGCCAGGCGCGGATCGGGGAGCCGCCGGCCCGTTCCGGCCATCCGGGCCCGGCCGCTCCCCGCGCCTTCACCCTGGTGGCGTCCGGCGGCGTCCTGCCGCACCCGTCCGTCGTCGACCGGGCGCGCTTCGACGCGGGCGGCGCCGGAGGACTCGACTTCCGGCCCCTGTTCGCGGGCGCGCTGCCGGTCGTCTCCCGAGCGGACCTGGCGCTCTGTCACCTGGAGCCGGGGTACGACGCCGACGGCGCCGGCACCGGCGGTCCGCCGACCAGGACGCCGCCGGAACTCGCCCAGGCGCTCGCCGCGGTCGGCTACGACGGCTGCTCCGTAGCCTCCGAGGACGGCCTGGCCGCGGGCGCCGACGGCGTCCGGCACATCCTGGACGCCCTGGACCGGGCCGGGATCCGGCATGCCGGCGCGGCCCGCAGCGAGGGCGAGGCGCGCACGGTCACGATCATGCCCGCGGGCCCCGCGATGGTCGCCCATCTCGCCTACACCCAGGACAGCGGCGGCCCGGCGCTCCCGGCCGGGCAGTCCTGGGCGGTCGGCCTGATCGACGAGGGCCGGATCGTCGCCGACGCCCGGGCCGCCCGGCAGGCGGGCGCCGACGTGGTCGTCGTCTCGCTGCACTGGGGTACCGCGGGGCAGGACGAACCGGACGCGCGGCAGCTGGCCCTCGCGGACGCCCTCACTGCCGCCTCCAGCCACGGCCGCCCCGACATCGACCTGATCGTCGGCGGCCACGCCCATGTCCCGCAGGCCTACGAGAAGGTCAACGGCACCTGGGTGATCTACGGCACGGGCGACCAGGTCACCGGCCAGCCCGCCGACCGGCGCGGCGCCGTGGACCCGCGCGGCAACCAGTCCACCATCGGCCGCTTCACCTTCGCCCCGCCCACCCGCCCGGGCGGGCGCTGGGAGGTGACGACGGCCGAGTTCATCCCGCAGATGTACGACATGGACGCCGGCCGGGTGGTCGACCTCGACACGGCACTGGCCCGGGGCGCCGACGTGGCCGGTGTGCGCGAACGCATCCAGCAGGTGGTGCTCGGCCGGGGCGCGGCCGAGGACGGCCTGGTGATGGGGACCGGTCGCTAGCCGGGCCCCGGTGGCGTCTAACGGCCCGCCAGCGCCGACTTCCGGTACGAGTAACCGAAGTAGATGACGAGCCCGATCGCCAACCACACGGCGAACCGCGCCCAGGTCTGCCAGTGGAGGAACGTGATCAGCCAGATCGAGAAGACGATCCCCAGCGCCGGCACGAACGGCATCCACGGCGTACGGAAGGAGCGCGGCAGCTCCGGCTGCCGGTAGCGCAGCACGATGACCGCCACGCACACCACCACGAACGCCAGCAGGATCCCGATGTTGGTGAGCTCGGCCGCCTCACCGATCGGCAGGAACCCGGCGATCGCGGCCGAGGCCGCCCCGACGATCCAGGTCACCCTGGTCGGCACATGGCGCGTGGGGTGCGTCTTGGCGAACCACGTCGGCAGCAGCCCGTCCCGCGACATGCTGTACCAGACCCGGGTCACCCCCAGCATGAAGGTGAACATGACGGTCAGGATGCCGATGATCGCGCCCACCGCGATCACGTCCGCCAGCCCGCTCAGGCCCACCGACTTGAACGCGGTGGAGAAGCCGCTCTCCTGGTCGATCTCCCGGTAGTTCTGCATACCCGTCAGCACCATGCAGGCGGCCACGTAGAGGACCATCGAGATCGCCAGCGAGTACAGGATCGCCTTCGGCATGTGCCGCTGCGCGTCCTTCGACTCCTCGGCCGCCGTCGACATCGCGTCGTAGCCGAACACGGCGAAGAACACCGTCGCGGCACCCGTGAACGCGCCGCCGACGCCGTAGGGGAAGAACGGGTCGTAGTTCGCGGTGTCGATGTGGAACACGCCCACCACGATGACCAGCAGCACCACCAGCACCTTCAGGACCACGACCACCGTCTCGAAGCGGGCCGCGTTGCGCATGCCGAGGTTCAGCAGATACGCGATGAGCAGGCACAGCACCGCCGCGAAGAGGTCGATCCGGTGCCCCGCGCCGGTGCCGGGCGCGCCCAGCATCCAACTCGGCAGATCGGCGCCCAGTTCGCCGATCAGGAAGCCGAAGTACCCCGAGATGCCGATCGCGACCACCGCCACGATCGCCGTGTACTCGAGCAGCAGGTCCCAGCCGATGAACCAGCCCGCCAACTCGCCGAGCACCGCGTACCCGTACGTGTAGGCGGAACCCGCCTTGGGGATCAGGCCGGCGAACTCGGCGTACGACAGCGCCGCCGCCGCGCTCGCCACCCCGGCGATGAGGAACGAGACGACCACCGCCGGCCCCGCCGTGCCGTTGGCCACCGTGCCGGCGAGCGTGAAGATCCCTGCGCCGATGATGCCGCCGACCCCGATCGCGGTGAGCTGCCACAGTCCGAGGGTCCGGTCGAGACGGGGGCCCTCGCCGACCTCCGTCTCCTCGATGTGCTCGATGGGTTTGCGGCGGAGAACCCCTTCCCCCGCGCGGAGCCGGGCCATGCGTCTCACCTCTTCGCGATCGGCAAACGGCTGACGGCGGATCATGATGACTCAGCCGCGCTCGCGAAGGAAGACGCCACGCATGGCTACGGCACCACGGTCACCGGCCAGCGGCCCACCTTCACCAGCCGCACCGCCACGGAGCCCACGATGCGATGACCGGCCTGTTCGGAGGCGCCCACGACGACCGCGTCCGCCTTCAGCTCGTCCGCCGCCTTCACCAGACCGTTGTAGGGATCGCCGTGGAAGGTGCGGAACTCCCAGCGCAGCTCGAATATCCCCTTCAGCCGCTCGGTCGCCTCGCGGATCTCCGCCACCAGCTCGTCGGCGATCTCGCGGGTGGTCGCCGCGACCGGCGCCCCGAACGCCGCACCCGCCGCCATCACCGGCTGGACGTACACGACGGCGAGCAGCGCGTTCTGCCTGCGGGCCAGGCCGGCCGCGTAGGCAACGGCCCGCATCGAGCTGTCGGAGCCGTCCGCGCCGACCAGGATGACCTTGGGACCGTCCGTGCCGCGCTCGAACCGTTGCGGGTGCTTTTCCATCACATCTCCCGAGGCTATCGGAACCTCCGCTTCCGGGCGTCGGGCGGGCACCCGTCCTCCTCCGGCTCGACTCCCCGGCCGTCCGCCGCCCCTGACGGCCCCGACGCCGACCGTTCCGCCCTGGGCCGCACGGGTGTTTTCCTGCCGCTGCTGCGGTGTTGCTGAAGTGCGCCGGGCGGATGCCGGGCGACTGATGACACATGAAGAAGGATCAGTTGCTCACGCGCCGGCGGGCGTTGCTCGGGGGCGTCGCCGCTCTGGGCGCGGCCGGCGCCGCCGGTCTCCTCGGACTGGGCGCGGGCGGCGACCCGGCCGCTCCCGCGGCCCCCGCCGCGGGAGCCCCGGCACGCCGCCCGCTCAAGCCCTCCACCTACCGCCTCCAGCCCCTCGTGGGACACGGCGGGCCGAACGCCTCCAGGACCCTCGTACGCCGCGAGCCGGTCCTGCGCATGACGGGCGTCGGCCGCACCATGGTGCTGACCTTCGACGACGGACCCGACCGGCGCTACACCCCCGACATCCTGAGCACGCTGCGCGCGTACGACGTCCGCGCCATGTTCTTCGTGTGCGGCGAGATGGTCGTCGACAACAAGGACCTGCTCGCGGAGATGGCCGAGGAGGGCCACGTCGTCGGCAACCACACCTGGTCCCACCCGCTGCTGACCGAGCTGAGCCGTGGACGCATCCGCTCCGAGATGGAACGCACCAGCGACGTGATCGAGGAGACGTACGGCGAGCGCCCCCGCTGGTTCCGCGCCCCCTACGGCGCCTGGAACCGGTCGGCCTTCCAGCTGGGCGCCGAGCTGGGCATGGAGCCGCTCGCCTGGACCGTCGACACGCTCGACTGGACCGAACCGGGCACCCGCACCATCGTCGACCAGGTGGAGAACGGCGCCGGGCCCGGTGTCGTGGTGCTCTCGCACGACGCCGGGGGAGACCGCTCGCAGAGCGTGCGGGCACTGCGCGACTATCTGCCGCAGCTGCTGGACGACGGCTACCACATCACCGTGCCCCGTCGCCACCAGGTGTGATCCCGGCCGCCCGCACGGTCCGGGCCGCTCAGCGGACCTCGACCATGCGGGCGAACGCGACGACGTTCCCGTCGTAGCCGTTCTGCTGGGTGAAGCCGCCGCCGCAGGTGATGACCCGCAGTTCGGGCGTGCCCTTGGAGCCGTAGACCCGGTCGCCCGGGAAGTCGTCCTTGTTGAACACCTCGACGCTGTAGACCTCGAACACGGCGGTCTTCCCGTCCTGCCGGGTGATCTCGACCCGGTTGCGCTGCTTCAGCGCGCCGAGGCCGTAGAACACGGCGGGACCCTTCGAGTTGTCCACATGGCCGACCACCACGGCGGTGCCCTTCTCGCCCGGGGTGACGGCACCGGTGAACCAGCCCGCGAGGTTCGGGGTCTCCGGCGGCGGCGCGTCGACCCAGCCCTGCGCGTCCAGGCCGACGGGTGTCATGGGCGCGTCGACCTGGATGGCGGGAATCCTGACCCGCCCGGGTGTGGAGAAGGGCAGCGCTTGCGGGGCGTTCGGGGACGTGCCCGGGGCGGTGCGGGTGTCCGCCGCGGCGGCCGACGCGGGCTGCGGCGGTCCGGCGTCGAACTCCCCCGAACCATTCCGGATGAGTGCGAGACCGGTCAGCAGAACAAGCGCTATCACGCCCCACGGGGCACGCTTCTTCCGCTGCACCTCCTCTTCGTCCGGCTCGGAAAAGTACATTGGTCTTCCCCTCTCGACGCGGCCGTCGCCGCGTCACTTCGCGCATAGGAGAACGCTAAGTCCCGCGGAGGCCACCGGCGACGGGGGCGGAGACGAACGGGTGGCCCGCACGGGTTTCGGGTGCGCCATCCGAGTCGCCGTGAGCAGGAATTTTCTGACGGTATGTGACCTGCGGCAATATCGGATTGTGCGATTGTCGCTCGGCGTGTCCTCTCACCAGGACGGACCATTCCCGAAATGCGGACGCGTGCCGGGCATCTGAGGGTCGTTGCGGGAGGCGCTCACTCGCCGATCGACCGGGGACAGGCTCCGGGCGGCGTCTTCCGCGGAGGAACACATGCGTACTCTTCGTGCTCTGGCAGCCTCTGCGGCCGCCGTGGCAGCGCTCGGGCTGACCGCTCCCCTCGCCCTCGCCCAGGAGGACCCGAACGCCGGCAACGGCAACGGCGTCGGCAACAACAACGGCAACCCCGGCAACCCCGGCAACCCCGCCAATGGAGTGCCGGGCAACGGGAACGACGGCACCGGAAACGGAATCGGCGGGAACGGGAATGTCGGCAACGGGGGCATCGGTGGCAACGGAGGCGGGATCGGCGGCAACAACCTGGGCGGACTCGACGGCACCGGAAACGGCGGGATCGGGGGCATCGGCGGGAACGGCATCGGCGGGAACGGGATCGGCAACGGAAACGGCATCGGCGGAAACGGGATCGGCGGCAACGGAAACGGGATCGGGAACGGGAACGGGAACGGGAACGGATTCGGGGGCAACGGCAACGGATTCGGCGGAAACGGATTCGGCGGCAACGGAAACGGATTCGGGGGGAACGGCAACGGCTTCGGACCCGGCCGCTTCTTTCCGAGCAACATCAACGCTCTGCCCCGTGCCATCGCCCGCGGGGGCCGTATGAGCGTCACGATCGACGGCTGCCCCAACGGCGGCACCATGAGGTCGTCCGTCTTCCCCTCGACCAGGCTCGGGGCGATCGGCGGGGTCAACGGCTCGTCCAGGGGCATCGTGAACATCAGCCCCAACGCCCGGCCCGGGTCGTACGACATCACCATCGACTGCTCCGGCCGCACTCTGACGCGCCCCGCCGCGCTCACCGTCCTCGGCGGCGTACGGGGCGGCATCGGCGGCAGCAGCACCACCGGGGCGACACCCACCGACATGGCGATCGGCGGCGGCCTGGTGGCGACGGCCGTCGTCGGCGGCGGGCTGTTCTGGGTGCGCCGCCGCTCCGAGTAGCGGATCCGGGCCCTGTCTCCCACGGCGTACCCGGGCACAGGACACGCGCCGGGCCTCCGCCCCCGTTCCGATGGAATGCAGGGGCGAAGGCCCGACAGGTGACGCCGGCGTCAGCCCTTGGCGTCGGGGAACAGATTGATGAACGGCTCGGCCGACGCCGCGATGCCGCGGCCGTAGGGCGAGTCGAAGTCCCAGATCAGGAACAGCAGGAAGGCGATCAGCGCGGAGAAGACGCCCGCGAGGATCAGCTCGCGCGGGGTGCGCCGGATCTGGAGGGCCAGGACCATTCCGACGGTCACCACGGCCCCCACCACGAGGCCGAACCAGACGACGCCCGGCATGGTCGGCTCCGTCGAGTCCGCGCGCGCGGTGCGCGCCTGGTCGGCCGCGGCCACCTGGTCGATGAGCGGCTGGTAGGCCTGCGCCTGGAAGTCCGTGCGCGGCTCGTAGTCCGTGACGTCCGTGCGGATACGGTTCAGCAGCTCGGTGCCGCGATCGGTGACCTTGCCGGTGTCGGCCATCGCCTTCCACTCGGTGTGCACCACGTGTCCGACATAGTCGTTGACATCGGCGCGGATCCGGTCACGGACGTCGGCGGGGTAGACCCGCACCCGCTCCGTGATCTCGTGCAGCGCCTGCGCCTCCGCCCGTACCTGGTCCTGGGCGACATTGCGGGCCTCCCAGACGCCGGCGATGGCCAGGCCGAGGACGATGGCGTAGACCACGCCGATCCACATGGTCATGTACTCGATGACGTCGGGTGTCTCGGAGGGATCCTCGTCCTCGGACGCCGTGCGGTTGCGCAGGAGGGTGATGACGACCACCACGGTGCAGGCGGCCAGCATTGCGAGGGTGAGAACAAGCCATTCCGGCAACGGGTTCCTCCAGGGATCAGCGCGGCCGCAGGGCGGCGACGGCGATCACCGCGGGCGCGGTGATGAGCAGGACGTAGGTGACGGGTGACTGGCCTTGGTGTGCGGGCCGGTTGCGTGGCGCGGCGCGGTACTCCGGGTAGCTCACCGGCGTCACCGAGGGGCGAGGGGCCGGCTTCGGCTTCGGAGCCGGTGCGGGCGGCGGAGCGGGTGGCGGAGGCGCGGAGGTGGGCGGCGCCGCCCTGGGCGCCGGCGGCGGAGGCGGCTCGGGCGCCGGTTTCGGCGGCGGTGGTGGTGGCGGCTCCGGTGGCGGAGGCGGGGTGGGCTTCGGCGGTGGCGGTGGCGGTGGCGGAGGAGGCGGCGGAGGAGGCGGTGGTGGCGGTTCGGGCGTCGGAGTGGGGGTGGGCGGCGGGCAGCCCGGGAAAGTGGGCCAGGTGCCGCTCCCCGCGACGGCCACCGCGTCGGTGCCGCCGGGGCCCGTCGAGGCGTACGCGCAGGCGTCGGCCGCCGCGACACCCGCCGCAGGGCCGACGAGGACCCAGGCCAACGTCACCAGGGCCAACACCCGCACACCGACGGACGAATGGCTCGTTTCGGATCCATGCACGACCGAGATCATGTGGTCTCGCGGGCGGCCGCATGCGCCCGAACGGGGGATACCCCCCGAAGGAGGGATCAGGGCGTCCGGGGGTTTGATTCGGCGGCCGGCCGGGGTCGGCGGGGGCGGACGCGCGTGCGGCCCGGGGGCGATTTCACAGGTCCCGGAAAGAAATCTGCGATTCCGTTGAACACAACCGGCGCCCCCGTTCGTACCCATTGTCGTGCGGCGGCGCAGTAGGGCGCTGCAACACCCTTGCGATTATGGGGAGTTGACGATGAAGACCTCCTGGCGGAGCGCCTCACTCGTGGCGAGCGCCGTGGCCGTCCTGGCGCTGACGACGGCGTGCGGTCAGGACAGCGGCACCCAGTCGGCCAGCCAGAACGTGGGCGCCTCCGCGGCGGCCGGTGGTTATGGAGGTACGGGACTGGGCACCGACGCGGGTGCGGCCGCCGACGGCCAGCAGGCCGGGGCCCAGGCCGCTCCCGCGGGCAAGCTGGCCGTCTCCGCCAACGCGGAGCTGGGCAAGGTGCTGATCGACAGCGCCGGCCGTACTCTCTACCGGTTCGACCAGGACACCGCCGAGCCGCCCAAGTCCACCTGTGAAGGCGACTGCGCGACCGCTTGGCCGCCCGTGCCCGCGGGCGACGCCGAGGCCGGCGAGGGCATCGACGCGGCGCTGCTCGGCGAGGTCACCCGCCCCGACGGCACCAAGCAGCTCACGGTCGCGGGCTGGCCGGCGTACCGCTTCGCGAAGGACGTCAACCCCGGTGACACCAAGGGCCAGGGCGTGGGCGGCACCTGGTACGCGCTGGCCCCCGACGGCAAGAAGGCCGAAGTCGCCGACCTGCCCGGGCTGTCCACCCGCAAGGACCCGAAGCTCGGCGAGATCGTCGTCGACAAGAACGGGCACACGGTCTACCGCTTCATGAAGGACGAGGCCTGGCCGAAGCCGGTGTCGGCCTGCAACGGCGAGTGCCTGGAGAAGTGGCCGGTCGTCGCCCCCGTCGGCGCCAACGACACCAAGGGCCTCGACAAGGAGGGCCTGATGAGCTTCACCCGGTCCGACGGCGTCAAGCAGCAGACGGTCGACTGCTGGCCCATCTACACCTTCGCCGGTGACAAGAAGCCCGGCGACACCAACGGTCAGGGCGTGGGCGGTACCTGGTACGCCGTCTCGCCCGACGGAAAACCGGTCGGCGCGCCCGCGAAGTAGGGGCAGGAGGACCACCCCACCGGTCCGTCCCACAGCGCGCGGCCCCGCGGTCCGCCTCCCGAACCCACCATGCGGGAGGCGGGCCGCTTTGTCGTGTTTCTTCAGAAACCCACCCACCCCGGTGCCGTGCGCCGGAACTCTGCGAGACGCTCCGGACACCCTTCGTGACATGGCTCGGCACGGCGCGAACCGGCACGTGCCGGAGGCAGTGACCGGGAACGGATGGTCAATTTCCGTTTCAGCTCGCCCGTTTGGCGGGCGATCAGTAGCCTCTGCTCGAACACCGGATCGCCTATGTCTTGGAGAGCTGGATGGAGCGTCCCGCCTGGGCCCCACGGAGCATCGACATCTCGCTGCCGAGCGTTGCGCGGATCTACGACTACTACCTGGGCGGTTCGCACAACTTCGAGGTCGACCGGGAGGCGGCCCGCAGGGCGATGGAGTTCATGCCGGGGCTCCCCAAGATCATGCAGGCGAACCGGGCGTTCATGCGCCGCGCCGTGGCGTACGCGGCAGGGCAGGGCATCTCGCAGTTCCTGGACATCGGTTCGGGCATCCCGACCTTCGGCAACGTCCACGAGGTGGCCCAGTCGGCCAGCCCCGGCGCGCGCGTGGTGTACGTCGACCACGACCCGGTGGCCGTCGCGCACAGCCACGCCGTGCTCCGGGGCAACGAGCACGCGGACGTCGTCGCCGCCGACCTCCGCAAGCCGCAGGACATCCTGGCGAGCCCTCAGGTGGAGCGCCTGCTCGACCTGAAGCAGCCGGTGGCGCTGCTCCTCGTTGCCATACTTCACTTCGTGGAGGACACGGACGACCCCTACGGGGCGGTGGCCCGGCTGGGCGAGGCGCTCGCACCCGGCAGCATGCTGGTCCTGACGCATGCCTCGTACGAGGGAATCCCGTTGCCACCCGAGCGGGCGGGCGGCGCGGTGGACGTGTACAAGGACCTCCGCAACCCGCTGATCATGCGTTCGCGCGAGGAGATCGCGCGGTTCTTCGAGGGGTACGACATGGTGGAACCGGGACTGGTGCCGATGCCCGTATGGCGGCCGGACACCGCACCGGAGGACGAGGATCCCTACGCCTTCTCAGGTTTCGCGGGCGTGGGGCGTACAGCGTGATCGCGGAGCCGGACGGGCCGGAGGACAGACTGAGGCGGTTCGCCACGATCTGGAGCCGAGCCGTCTTCCCGGCGACCTCGACATCGCTGACCCGGCCGGAGTTCGAGGAGGAACTGCTGCCGCTGGCCCGCCGGTTGAGCGGGGCGCTGCGGGCCCGGACCTTCGACGCGGCCGAGGGCCGGGCGGTGGGTGCCGCGCTGATCGGCGCGCACTGCACCGACCCGGAGGCGCTCAGCCGGGCGCTGGACTGCGTCGACGCCTATCTGGTGCTCTACTGCGGCGAGGACGGCCCCCAGGAGGATCTGCGGGCGCGGTCGGCGCGGCTGCAGCACGCCATGGCCGCCGGATTCGCCGAGGCACTGCGCGAACGCACGCTGGCCGAGCAGGAGTCCATCGCCCAGGCCGCGCTGCGCGCCCAGGGCGTGGTGGCGCAGGCGCTGCACGCCAGCGAGGCCCGGTTCCGCGCGGTGTTCGAAGGCGCGGCCATAGGCATCGGCATCGCCGACCTGGACGGCAACGTCCTGGAGATCAACGACGCGCTGCTGCGTATGTTCGGTGGCTCCGAGAACAATCTGCGCGGCCGCAACGTGCGGGAGTGGACGCACGCCGAGGACGCCCCGCAGGTGTGGCGGCTGTACGAGGAACTGGTGCGCGGCGAGCGCGAGCACTACCACGTGGAGAAGGCCTTCTACCGGCCGGACGGCACGGTCCTGTGGACCAATCTGACCGTCTCCCTGCTGCGCGACGCCGACGGCAACCCGCAGTACCAGCTCGCCCTCATGGAGGACACCACCGAGCGGCGGCTGCTCAACCTCCGGCTGCGCTACGAGGCCACGCACGACGCCCTCACCGGACTACCCAACCGCACCCTGTTCTTCGAACGTCTGGAGAAGGTGCTGGCCTCGGGCGAGAACCAGCGCTTCGGCCTGTGCTACCTCGACCTCGACGGCTTCAAGACCATCAACGACAGCCTCGGCCACGCGGCCGGCGACCGGCTGCTCGTCGAGGTCGCCGACCGGCTCCAGGGCTGCGCCACCGCGCCCGGCGAGATGGTCGCCCGCCTCGGCGGCGACGAGTTCGTGGCGCTGACCACCGGAGCCGACGCCCAGCGCGAGGTGGACGAACTCGCCGCCCGCATCATGAACGCGCTGGTGGCCCCGATCAGCATCGACGGCCGGGAACTGACCGTGCGCGGCAGTATCGGCATCGTCGAGGGAGCCGCGGGGGAGCGGAGCGCGGCGGAGGTGCTGCGCAGCGCCGACATCACGATGTACCGGGCCAAGTCCGCGGGCGGCAACCGGTTCGAACTGGCCGACGCGGAGGCCGACGCCCGGGCGATCACCCGGCACGGTCTCACCACGGCCCTGCCGACCGCCCTGGAGCGGGGCGAGTTCTTCATCGAGTACCAGCCGCTGGTCCACCTCGGCGACGGCAGTGTCCGCGGCGCGGAGGCCCTGGTGCGCTGGCTGCATCCGCAGCACGGCGTCCTCGGCCCGGACCGTTTCATCCCGCTCGCCGAGCACACCGGCCTGATCGTGCCGCTCGGCCGCTGGGTGCTGGAGCAGTCGGTGCGCCAGGCCCGGGACTGGCGGGAGCGCCACGCCGCCTCGGCCGGCACCCCGCTGCGCATCAACGTCAACCTCTCGCCCTGCCAGCTCACCCACCCCGGGCTGGTGCAGGACACCGTCGAGATCCTCCAGGCCGCGGGCGTCGCGCCCGACGCGCTCTGCCTGGAGGTCACCGAGTCGGCACTGATCGGCGCCGACGACGCGCTCCTGAAGCCGCTGCGCCGACTGGCCGACATGGGTGTCGACATCGCGCTGGACGACTTCGGCACCGGCTACTCCAACCTCGCCAACCTCCGGCGGCTGCCGGTGAGCATCCTGAAGCTGGACCGCTCCTTCACCCAGAGCATGCAGAGGTTCCCGGCCGACCCCGTCGACCTCAAGATCGTCGAGGGGATCGTGTCGCTCGCCCACAGCCTCGATCTCGCGGTCACCGTCGAGGGAGTGGAGACCGGAGCGCAGGCCGAGCAGCTGCGGATACTGGGCTGCGACACGGCCCAGGGCTGGTACTACGCCCGCCCGGGTCCCCCGGACCGTCTGCACGAACTGGCCCTGGCCGACGCGACGGGCTGAGCCGGCCGCCGCCCGAGGAGCCTCGGGCGGCTTCGCCGGGGACGGGGGCGCGGGGGTTCGTGCCGGAGATGCCGGGGACGGGCCGCGCGGGGTTTCGTCCCGGTGCTGTCGTCGGCGCGCGGTGCGCCTCCGGCCGGTCGCGCCCGCGGGTGGGTCAGCGCTCCAGCAGCATCCGCTGGAGCTCGCGTGCCGCCCGGGGCGGTGCCACGTCGCTGCGGTGCGCCAGGGCGATCGTGCGGTGCAGGCCGGGGCGGGCCAGTGGGGTCACCCGCAGTCCGCGGCCGGACCGGGCCGCCACCATGCGCGGGACGACGGCGACACCGAGGCCCGCGCGGACGAAGCCCAGCACCGCGTCCATCTCACCGCCCTCCACCGCGAAATCCGGTTCGAAGCCCTCGGCGCGGCACGCGGCGACGGTCAGTTCCCGCAGGTCGTAGCCGTGCCGGAACATCACCAGGCGTTCTCCCTCCAGATCGGCGACCTGCACGGCACGCCGGTCACCGCCCGGCCGGGGCGCATCGGGCGAGGAGACCACCACCAGGTCCTCGCGCAGCAGCTCCACCGTGGTCAGCGCCGGTGACGGCGTCGGCAGCGGCAGGACGACCAGGGCCAGATCCAGGGCTCCGCGCGCGAGGTGCCGTACGAGGTCGTGCGAGCCGCCCTCCTCGATCAGCAGCTGGATGCCGGGGTACCGGTCGTGGAAGGCGCGCAGCACGTCCGGCAGCAGACCGGTGCACAGACTCGGTGTCGCGCCGAGCCGCACCCGGCCCCGGCGCAGCTGCACCAGCTCCTGCACCTCGTGCCGGGCCGTGTCCGCGTCGGCCAGGATCCGCCGGGCCAGCGGCAGCAGCGCCTCGCCGGCGTCGGTCAGTGTGATGTTCCCGCGCGCCC
This sequence comes from Streptomyces cadmiisoli, assembly GCF_003261055.1. Taxonomy (NCBI): domain Bacteria; kingdom Bacillati; phylum Actinomycetota; class Actinomycetes; order Kitasatosporales; family Streptomycetaceae; genus Streptomyces; species Streptomyces cadmiisoli. Next base: position 1,671,630 of record NZ_CP030073.1, on the reverse strand, counting down.
GCAGGAACAGATCCGCGCCCAGCTCCCGCTCCAGCGTCTTGATCTGCTGGGACAACGAGGGCTGGGCGACATGGACGAGATCCGCGGCACGGGTGAAGTGCCGGGTCTCGGCGACCGCCACGAAGTACTGAAGCTGCTGGAACTGCACACCACCAGCATAGGCCTCGGCTATCGAATCAAGCCGGACCATGTCTTGGACCGATGGGGTACTTCCCCTCTAGCGTCCTGTGACATGGCTCTGGCAACGCGGACGGACCGACGGCCGTCCATGGCACGCACCGTGTGGGACAGCTCCGTCGGCAAGAAGACAGTGATGGCGGTCAGCGGCCTCATCATGCTCATGTACCTGGTCGCCCACATGATCGGGAACCTCAAGGTCTTCTTCGGCCCCGACGACATCAACCATTACGCCCACTGGCTGCGCACCATGGGCGGGCCCGTCCTCCACTACGAGTGGGCGCTGTGGATCGTGCGGGTCGTGCTCGTGGTGGCGGTCGTCGCCCACGCCGTCTCCGCGTACCAGCTCAGCCGCCGCGACATCAAGGCCCGGCCGACCAAGTACGTCCACAAGAAGCCGAGGGCGTCCTACGCGACGCGCACCATGCGCTGGGGCGGGATCATCCTCGCCCTGTTCATCGTCTGGCACATCCTCGACCTGACCACCGGCACCGTGCACCCCGGTGGCTACGAGCACCTGCGCCCGTACCAGAACCTCATCGACACCTTCTCGACCTGGTACAGCAACGTCATCTACATCGTCGCGGTGCTCGCCGTCGGCCTGCACATCCGGCACGGCTTCTGGAGCGCCGCACAGACCCTCGGCGTCGGCAGCCGCACCCGCGACCGCGCCCTGAAGACGACGGCCAACGGCCTCGCGCTGCTGCTCACGGTCGGTTTCCTCGCCGTTCCCGTGGGCGTCATGACCGGATTGGTGAGCTGACATGACCTCCTACGACGACTACACGACCGGTGAACCGGTCGTCGACACCAAGGCCCCCGCGGGCCCCGTCAACGAACGCTGGGACAAGCGCCGTTTCGAGGCCAAGCTGGTCAACCCCGCCAACCGCCGCAAGCACACCGTGATCGTGGTCGGCACCGGCCTGGCCGGCGGCTCCGCCGGCGCCACGCTGGCCGAACAGGGCTACCACGTCGTCCAGTTCTGCTACCAGGACTCCCCGCGCCGCGCCCACTCGATCGCCGCGCAGGGTGGTATCAACGCCGCGAAGAACTACCGCAACGACGGCGACTCCGTCCACCGCCTCTTCTACGACACCGTCAAGGGCGGTGACTTCCGCGCCCGCGAGTCGAACGTGCACCGCCTCGCCCAGGTGTCGGTGGAGATCATCGACCAGTGCGTCGCGCAGGGCGTGCCCTTCGCCCGCGAGTACGGCGGACTGCTCGACACCCGCTCCTTCGGCGGCGTCCAGGTCTCCCGCACCTTCTACGCCCGCGGCCAGACGGGCCAGCAGCTGCTGCTCGGCGCGTACCAGGCACTCAGCCGGCAGATCGCGGCGGGCAACGTGGAGATGCACCCGCGCACCGAGATGCTGGACCTGATCGTCATCGACGGCCGGGCCCGCGGGATCGTCGCCCGCGACCTGATCACCGGGAAGATCGACACCTACTTCGCGGACGCCGTCGTCCTCGCCTCCGGCGGCTACGGCAACGTGTTCTATCTGTCGACCAACGCGATGAACTCCAACGCGACCGCGGTCTGGCGGGCGCACCGGCGCGGCGCCTACTTCGCCAACCCGTGCTTCACCCAGATCCACCCGACCTGCATCCCGCGCACCGGCGACCACCAGTCCAAGCTGACCCTGATGAGCGAGTCGCTGCGCAACGACGGCCGTATCTGGGTGCCCAAGGCCAAGGGAGACACCCGGCCGCCGAGCGGCATCCCCGAGGACGAGCGCGACTACTACCTGGAGCGCATCTACCCGTCCTTCGGCAACCTGGTGCCCCGCGACATCGCCTCCCGCGCCGCGAAGAACGTCTGCGACGAGGGCAGGGGCGTGGGTCCCGGCGGCCAGGGCGTCTACCTCGACTTCGCCGACGCCATCGCGCGGATGGGCCGCAAGGCCGTCGAGGCGAAGTACGGCAACCTCTTCGACATGTACCAGCGGATCACCGACGAGGATCCGTACGAGGTGCCCATGCGGATCTACCCCGCGGTGCACTACACGATGGGCGGACTGTGGGTCGACTACGACCTCCAGACCACCATCCCCGGCCTGTTCGCGATCGGCGAGGCCAACTTCTCCGACCACGGCGCGAACCGCCTCGGCGCCTCCGCGCTGATGCAGGGACTCGCCGACGGCTACTTCGTGCTGCCGGCGACCATCAACGACTACCTCGCGCGCAATCCGGCGCAGGGCCAGGTCACCGAGGCGCACCCGGTGGTCCAGGAGGTGCTGGCCGAGACACAGGACCGGCTCAACCTGCTGCTGTCCATCGACGGCGACCGCACCCCCGACTCCTTCCACCGCGAGATCGGTGAGCTGATGTGGGAGTTCTGCGGCATGGCCCGCAGCGACAGCGGACTCCGCAAGGCGCTGGAGCGCATCCCGCAGATCCGCGAGGAGTTCTGGCGGCGGATCCGGGTGCCCGGCACCGGCGAGGAGTTCAACCAGTCCCTGGAGAAGGCCAACCGGGTCGTCGACTACCTGGAGCTGGCCGAGCTGATGTGCCTGGACGCGCTGCACCGCAGCGAGTCCTGCGGCGGCCACTTCCGTGAGGAGTCGCAGACCCCCGACGGCGAGGCCGCCCGCAGGGACGACGAGTTCTCCTACGCCGCCGCCTGGGAGTTCACCCGCACCGGCGAGTCCCCCGTCCTGCACAAGGAAGACCTGGTCTTCGAGTACGTCCACCCCACCCAGCGGAGCTACGCATGAAGCTCACCCTGCGCGTCTGGCGGCAGCAGAACGCCGACGCACAAGGCGCCATGTCCACGTACGAGGTGGACGGCATCTCACCCGACATGTCCTTCCTGGAGATGCTCGACACCCTCAACGAGGAGCTCATCCTCAAGGGGGAGGACCCGGTCGCGTTCGACCACGACTGCCGTGAGGGCATCTGCGGTGCCTGCTCGCTCGTCATCAACGGCGACGCGCACGGCCCCGAGCGCACCACCACCTGCCAATTGCACATGCGGTCCTTCAAGGACGGCGACGCCATCGACATCGAGCCGTGGCGCGCCTCGGCCTTCCCGGTGATCAAGGACCTGGTCGTGGACCGGTCCGCCTTCGACCGGATCATCCAGGCCGGCGGCTACATCACCGCCCCGACCGGCTCCGCGCCCGAGGCCCACGCCACGGCCGTGCCGAAGCCCGACGCCGACTTCGCCTTCGAGCACGCCGAGTGCATCGGCTGCGGCGCGTGCGTGGCCGCGTGCCCCAACGGCGCGGCGATGCTCTTCGCCTCCGCGAAGGTCAACCACCTCAACGTCCTGCCGCAGGGCGCGCCCGAACGGGAGACCCGGGTGCTGGACATGGTGGCGCAGATGGACGAGGAGGGCTTCGGCGGCTGCACCCTCACCGGGGAGTGCGCCACCGCCTGCCCGAAGGGCATTCCGCTGAGCTCCATCACCGGTATGAACAAGGAGTGGCTGCGGGCCACCCGAAAGGCGGCCAAGAAGTAGCCCACCGACGTGGGGGAGACGTTCGCAAAGCGTGCGGACGGGCGGGACCGGGAGTGGTGCTCATCCCCGGTCCCGTCTCGCATTCCGGGCCACCCCTGGCATTCAACAGCCGCACATCCCCGCTCCTGCCGCAGGTCACGCACACGCCAACCGGCCTAGGAAGAACTGTGGCGGCAGGCCGGACGACACCGGCCCGCCCGCTGCCGTCGTCGAACCGGCCCGTGACCAGGAGTGTGCCATGACCGGCGTTTCCACCCTCGACCGTCCCCCGCAGCCAGCGGCTCCCACCCGCTACACCGTCACCCTCGCCCGCGACGAGGACGACGTCCGTGCCGCCCAGCGGCTGCGGCACGACGTCTTCGCGGGCGAGATGGGCGCGCTGCTGTCCACGCCGCAGCCGGGCCTCGACGTCGACCCCTTCGACGCGTACTGCGACCACCTGCTGGTCCGCGACACGCTCACCGGGCAGGTCGTCGGCACCTACCGGCTGCTGCCGCCCGAGCGCGCCTCGGTCGCCGGCCGGCTCTACTCCGAGGGCGAGTTCGACCTCACCCGGCTCGACCCGATCCGCTCCGGTCTCGTCGAGGTCGGCCGCTCCTGCGTCCACCCCGACCACCGCGACGGCACCGTCATCGGCCTGATCTGGGCCGGCATAGCGCGCTACATGGTCGACCGCGGCCACGAGTGGCTGGCCGGCTGCTGCTCGATCCCGCTCACCGACGGCGGCGCGCTGGCCGCCGGCACCTGGGACCGGGTCGAGGCGAAGAACCTGGCCCCCGAGGAATTCCGCGTGGACCCGCTGCTGCCGTGGGACCCGACCGGGGTGGCCCGCCCCGACGGGCGCACCGAGCTGCCGCCCCTGCTGCGCGGCTACGTCCGCCTGGGCGCCTGGGTGTGCGGGCGTCCCGCGCACGACCCGGACTTCGGGGTCGCCGACCTGTACGTGCTGCTGTCGATGCGCCGGGTCAACTCGCGCTATCTGCGGCACTTCCTCTCGCTCGTCCCGGCCTGATGAGCGTCTGGCTGCCCAGCGCGCCCTGCACCCCCGGGGCGTGCGTGGAGCCCGCGGCGCGGGGGAGGGCCGCCCTGTGGGGCGTGCTGCGGCTCGCCGCGCTCACGGCCCTGGTCCTCGCGGGCATCACCCTGCTGCCGTTCGGCAGGCGCGTCCCCGCCGGTGCGGTGCGCCGCTGGGCCAGGGTGATCGTACGGGCGGCGGGCGTCCGGGTCCGTATCACCGGCGCCCCGGCACCTACCGGGGGAGTGCTGCTGGTCGCCAACCACATCTCCTGGCTGGACATCCCGCTGCTCGCCGCCGTACGCCCGGCCCGCATGGTCGCCAAGACCGAGATACGGCAGTGGCCCGTCGCGGGCGCGCTGGCCGCCCGAGCGGGGGTCCTGTTCATCGAACGGGACCGGCTGCGCACGCTGCCGGGAACGGTCGCGCACATCGCCGGTCTGCTGCGGTCCGGGACGGCGGTCGGGGTCTTCCCCGAGGGCAGCACCTGGTGCGGCCGAGCCCAGGGCACCTTCCGGCGCGCCGCCTTCCAGGCCGCGCTCGACGCCGGTGTCCCCGTCCAGCCCGTCCGCATCCGCTACCGCCTCGCCGGAGGGCCGGCCAGCACCGCACCGGCGTTCGTCGGCGAGGACTCCCTGCTCGCCTCCCTGTGGCGGGTCGCCACGGCCCGCGGCCTGGTCGCCGAGGTGGACGTACGCGACCCGATCGCACCGGGCACCCACCCCGACCGCCGCTCCCTCGCCCGCGCCGCCCAGCCCGCCCCGACCCCGGAATCGGGCTGGACCCACGCGGTACTGGCGTCCTGACCGCACCGCCCGACGCGCGGCGCACCGGCTGGTCCGGGAGCGGATCCCGGTCCCGGTCGCGGTCGGCGAGGTGCCGGTTCGCGGACCGCGAGGCGACGATCGGCGACGTGCCGGTTCCCGGTCGGCGAGGCGGGCCTGTCCCGGCCCGGATCCTGGTCGGCGCAGTGGAGCCGGTCGCGGTCCTGGCCGCCGGCGCAGTGGGCGTCGTGATCCAGCCCCGGCCGGATGCCGGTCGCCGAGGTCAGACGGTGCCCGGCGCCAGCGCCCCGGCCAGGTGGCGTGCCGTGCTGCTGTCCGTCGCGCGGGCCACTTCCACGGCCGGACCCGCCGCCACGATCCTGCCGCCCGCGTCCCCGCCGCCCGGCCCCATGTCGATCACCCAGTCGGCGTCCGCGACCACGGACATGTCGTGCTCGACGACGACCACCGTGTGCCCGGCGTCGACCAGGCCGTGCAGCTGCCGCATCAGGACCCGCACGTCGGCCGGGTGGAGTCCGGTCGTCGGTTCGTCGAGGAGGTAGAGGGTGCGGCCGCGGCGGCCGCGCTGCAACTCGCTCGCCAGCTTGATGCGCTGGGCCTCCCCGCCGGACAGCTCCGTCGCGGGCTGGCCGAGCCGCAGATAGCCGAGCCCCACCCGCATCAGCGTGCCGAGGCTGCGGGACACCTGCGGCGTGTCCGCGAAGAAGTCCGACGCCGCCTCGACGGTCAGGTCCAGCACCTCGGCGATGGTCCGGCCCCGGTACGTGACCTCCAGCGTCCCGGCGTTGTAGCGCGCCCCGCCGCACTCCGGGCAGGGCGCGTAGGTGCTCGGCAGGAACAGCAGTTCCACGCTGACGAACCCCTCGCCCTGACATGTCTCGCACCGCCCTCCGGCCACGTTGAACGAGAACCGGCCGACCCCGTAGCCGCGTTCACGGGCCGCCGCGGTGCCGGCGAACACCTTGCGCACGACGTCGAAGAGTCCGGTGTACGTCGCGAGGTTCGAGCGCGGTGTCCGCCCGATCGGCCGCTGGTCCACCGAGACGAGGCGGCCGACACCGGCCAGGTCCTCCGTGATCTCCCCGATCAGTGTCGACTTCCCCGAACCCGACACTCCGGTCACCGCCGTGAACACACCGAGCGGGAAGTCCGCCGTCACCCCGCGCAGGTTGTGCCGCGTGACCGGACCGACCCGCAACCAGTCGCGCGGCACACGCACTTCGCGTGCCGGGACGGGGGAGTCGTCGAACAGGAACCGGGCCGTCGCCGACTCCGGTACCGAGGCCAGCCCCGGTACCGGACCGCTGTACAGCACCTGACCGCCGTGCTCCCCGGCGAGCGGACCGACGTCGACGACCCAGTCGGCGCCGCGCACCACCTCCAGATGGTGCTCCACCACGAACACCGAGTTGCCGGCCGACTTCAGCCGCTCCAGCACCGTCAGCAGGGCCTCGGTGTCCGCCGGGTGCAGCCCCGCGGACGGCTCGTCGAGGACGTAGACGACCCCGAACAGCCCGGAGCGCAGCTGGGTCGCCAGCCGCAGCCGTTGCAGCTCGCCCGCGGACAGGGTCGGGGTGGCGCGGTCCAGGCTGAGATAGCCGAGACCGAGCTCGACGACCGGCGCGATCCGGGACCGGAGGTCGTCGGTGAGGACCCGCGACGCCTCGTCGGTGGCGACCAGTTCGTCGGCGAGCCCGCTCAGCGGCAGCGCGGCGAGTTCCGCGATCGTACGGCCGGCGAAGGTCACCGCCAGCGCCTCGGGGCGCAGCCGGCTGCCGCCGCAGACCGGGCAGGGCGCACTGGTGAGGAACCGCTCCGCCTTGGCCCGCAGGGTGGCGCTCCTGGTGTCCGCGAAGGTCTTCAGCACATACCGCCGGGCGCTCATGTACGTGCCCTGGTACGGCCGTTGGATCCGATCGGCGTCGCGCACCGGGTGCACGGTGACCACCGGCTGCTCGTCCGTGAACAGGATCCACTCCCGCTGCTCGGCGGGCAGCTCGCGCCACGGCCGGTCCACGTCGTGGCCCAGCGTGTCGAGGATGTCACGCAGGTTCTTGCCCTGCCAGGCGCCCGGCCACGCGGCGATCGCGCCCTCGCGGATCGACAGCGACGGGTCGGGGACCAGCAACTCCTCGGTCGTCCGGTGCACCCGCCCGAGGCCCTGGCAGTGCGGGCACGCGCCGGCCGCCGTATTGGGGGAGAAGGCGTCCGAGTCGAGACGCGGTGCCCCCGGGGGGTAGTCCCCGGCCCGGGAGTAGAGCATCCGCAGCGAGTTCGACAGATTGGTGACCGTGCCCACGGACGAGCGCGACGTCGGCGCCGAGCGGCGCTGCTCCAGCGACACGGCGGGCGGCAGCCCGGTGATCTCGGCGACCTTCGGTGCGCCGACCTGATGGATCAGCCGGCGCGCGTACGGGGCGACGGACTCGAAGTAGCGCCGCTGAGCCTCCGCGTAGATCGTGCCGAACGCCAGTGACGACTTTCCCGACCCGGACACACCGGTGAACACGGTCAGCCGGTTCCGGGGGATGTCGACGTCCACGCCCCTGAGGTTGTGCTCGCGGGCGCCGCGGACGCGGACACAGGGGTCGTGCGGATCGGACATGGGCGGGAACTCCGTACGGGGCTGGGCCGGCGTGGAGGCGAGGGCCGGGCGGGGGACAAACCCCGCGATTCTATGCGAGCGGGGTCGGTCACGCCCGGTGACCTGCGCGGGTGCGGGTGTGGGTGCACTGTGCGAGTTTGGAGGCACGGATGCCTGCCGAGTCCCGTGAAAGGCCCGTGGTCATGACTACTCCCGGTTTCGGTTTCGGACGCAGCCCGTTCGAAGAGTTCGACGACTTGATGTCCCGGTACTTCGGCGGCCCCGGCACAGCCCCGCCCACCCGGCGTATGCAGCGGGTCGACATCGGCAGTCTGCTGTCGGAGCGCGCCCGTGAGCTGGTGGCCGAGGCCAGGGAGATCGCGGCCGACGAGGGCAGCGAGGACCTCGACGCCAGGGACCTGCTCGCGGCGGCCACCGAGCACGACTCCACCCGACGGCTGCTCAGCGAGGCCGGCGCCGACCCCGACCGGATCCGGGAGCGGCTCGGGACGGGCGCCGGCACGGGCGCGAAGTCCGAACCCGCCGCGCTCACCCCGGCCGCCAAGCGGGCCCTGCTCGACGCCTACCAGATCTCCCGCGCCGAGGGCGCCTCGTACATAGGCCCCGAACACCTGCTGCGGGCCCTGGCCGCCAACCCCGAGTCGGCGGCCGGGCAGGCGCTCGCCGACAGCGGCTGGGAGACCACCAGGCTGCCCGCCGAGACCGCGGCCGAACGCAAGCGGCCGAGCAACACGCCGACCATCGACGAGTACGGACGTGACCTCACCGAGGACGCCCGCGCCGGCCGGCTCGACCCCGTGATCGGGCGCGACGAGGAGGTCGAGCAGACCATCGAGATCCTCTCGCGGCGCAGCAAGAACAACCCCGTCCTGATCGGCGACCCCGGGGTGGGCAAGACCGCCATCGTCGAGGGCATCGCCCAGCGCATCGCCACCGACGATGTGCCCCAGACCCTGACCGGGAAGCGGCTGATCGCCCTGGATCTGGCCGGCATGGTGGCCGGCACCAAGTACCGCGGCGAATTCGAGGAGCGGCTGAAGAAACTGCTCGACGAGATCGGCGAGCACGGCGACGAAGTGGTGCTGTTCCTCGACGAGATGCACACCGTCGTGGGCGCCGGGGGCGGCGGCGAGGGCTCCCTGGACGCGGGCAACATGCTCAAGCCGGCCCTCGCCCGCGGTGAACTGCACCTCATCGGCGCGACCACCGTCGACGAGTACCGCAAGCACATAGAGAAGGACGCCGCGCTGGAGCGACGCTTCGCCCCCATCCTGGTCGGCGAGCCCAGCGTGGACGACACCGTGGAGATCCTGCGCGGGCTGCGCGACCGCTACGAGGCGCACCACCAGGTCCGGATCACGGACGAGGCGGTCGTCGCCGCGGCCGAGCTGTCCGACCGGTACATCACCTCCCGCTTCCTGCCCGACAAGGCGATCGACCTGATGGACCAGGCCGCCGCCCGCGTCCGTCTGCGCGCCAAGACCCCGCTCGCCGACACCCGCGAGACCGAGGACCGCATCGCCGCGCTGAACCGGGAGAAGGACCAGGCGGTCGCCGACGAGGAGTACGAGCGCGCCCAGGAGCTGCGGGACCGCGTCAAGGAGGCCGAGACGCGGCTCGCCGAGGCCGCGAAGGCGGAGATCCACACGCCGAGCGTCACCGCCGAGGACATCGCCGAGGTCGTCTCCCGCTCCACCGGCATTCCCGTCGCCCAGCTCACCGAGGAGGAGCGCGAGCGGCTGATGAAGCTGGAGGACCACCTCCACCAGCGGGTCATCGGCCAGGACGAGGCGATCACCGCGGTCTCCCGCGCCGTACGCCGGGCCCGCGCCGGGATGAGCGATCCGAACCGTCCGGTCGGCAGCTTCCTGTTCCTCGGCCCCACCGGCGTCGGCAAGACCGAACTGGCGCGGGCGCTGGCGGAGTCGCTGTTCGGCGACGAGCACCGCATGATCCGCCTGGACATGAGCGAGTTCCAGGAGCGGCACACCGTCTCCCGCCTGATCGGCGCGCCGCCCGGATACGTCGGCCACGAGGAGGCCGGACAGCTCACCGAGGCGGTGCGCCGCCAGCCGTACGCGGTGCTGCTGCTCGACGAGGTGGAGAAGGCCCACCCCGACGTCTTCAACACACTGCTCCAGCTGCTGGACGACGGCCGGCTCACGGACTCGCAGGGCCGCACCGTCGACTTCAAGAACACCGTCGTCATCATGACGTCGAACATCGGCGCCGACCGCATCCTGGCCGCCGGCACCGACGACTACGGCAAGGTCCGTGACGCCGTCATGCCCGCACTCCAGCAGCACTTCCGGCCCGAGTTCCTCAACCGCATCGACGAGATCATCGTGTTCCGCGGCCTGGACCGCGCCGAGCTGCGGCAGATCGTCGAACTGCTGCTGGAGCACACCCGTCGCCGACTGCACGCCCAGGACGTCGCCCTGGAGGTCACCGACGCGGCCGCCGACCTGCTGGCCCACCTCGGCCACCAGCCGGAGTTCGGCGCCCGCCCGCTGCGCCGCACCATCCAGCGGGAGGTCGACGACCGGCTGGCCGACATGCTCCTGTCCGGCGACCTCAAGCCGGGCGACCGGGCACGGGTGGACGCGGTGGACGGCGCGCTGGAGGTGACCGCGGAGCAGCCGGCCGGGGTGTGAAGGGCCGAATCGTCCCGATCCCCTGCGCGCCGTCGTGCCGTGCGCGAAGATGGCCCCTGCCGGGCGGGGACGGGTCCCGGCAGGGGAGGAGGGGCGCGGGTGGGGTCTGTCTCGGCGGGCGATCGGGCCGGTGACGGGTTGGCGGTCGTCTGTGCGCGGGCGGACCGGATCCGGGCCGACCTGGGGAATTCGGCTCTCGTGGACGGTGTGCTGGGCGCCGCGCGGGCCGGGCAGGGCGTCGAGGAGGCGCTCGCGGCGCTGCACGAGGCGATCCTGGCGACCGGTGACGCCCTCGGCGTCCACGGGCAGGCGACCCTGCGCGACGTCCCCGGCGTGTCGGTCGCGGGGATCGCGCGGGTGCCGACGGACGCCGTCCACGTCTGTCCCACGGGGAGCTGCTCGCGGTACCGGTGGGCCGATGAGCCCGGACCCGTTCCGGTGTGCGAGGTCAGCGGCCGGCCGCTGAGGCGGGAACGGCTGCCGTGACCGGCGGCTTCCTCGGCGAGCTCGGCAAACGGCTCGCCGAGAAGTGGCTCTCCCTGCTGGTTCTGCCCGGCGCCCTGTTCCTGGCGGTGGCCGCGGCGGGGCGGGTCCTGGGCCACGGGCACCCCTTCGACGTGGACCGGCTGACGGACCGCGTCACCGCCTGGGCGAAGGCTCCCGTCGTCTCCACGGTCGGCGGGCAGGTCGTGCTGATCGCCGCGATCCTGCTGGGCGCCGCGGCGGCGGGGGTGGTCGCCCAGGCACTCGGTTCGGCGCTCGAACGCGTCGTGCTGGCCGCCGGGTGGCAGTCGCTGCCCGGCCCGCTGCGGCGTCCGGTGCGGGCCTGGGTCGAGCGGCGGCAGCGGCGCTGGGAGGCCGCGCGCGACCGCTACCGGAGCGCACGGGAGGCCGCGGCCCGCGCGCTGGCGACGCGCCGGCGGGTCGATCCCGGAGAGCGGCACGGCGCGTACCGCGCCATGGCGCGTATCGCGCCGGAACGGCCCGACCGGCCGACCTGGAGCGGGGACCGCCTGCACGCCGTCGCCGTCCGCCTCGATCGCGACCTGGACCTCGACCTCCCCGTGGTCTGGCCGGTGCTGTGGATGCACGTGGCGCCGGAGACCCGGGCCGAGATCACCGCCGGCCGGCAGGCCGTCACCAGCGCCGCGGCACTGGGCGGCTGGGCCTTGCTGTACCTGCCGCTGCTGTGCTGGTGGTGGCCCGCCGCGGTCATCGCCGCGGGTGTCGGGCTGACCTCCCGGGCGCGGTTGCGCGCCGCGCTGGAGGGATACGCCCAGACCGTGGAGGCGACGGCCCGGCTGCACGCCGCCGGGCTCGCCCGCGAACTCGGCGTCGCGGACGACACGGTCCACGGTTCCGAGGCCGGCGCCGCGCTCACCCGCCATCTGCGGGGACATGTTCTGCAGAATTGACGTCACTTGAGGTCTACGGGGGCCATGGTGGAACGGAACGAGCGGTTGGCCGCGGTGCGGGCCCGGCTGGAACGGGTCGCGGCCACAAGGGAGTTGTCCCCGGTGCTGGAGCCCGCGGCGGAGGTCGAGCGGCGGCGGCTGGCCGAGGCGATCGGGGACGCGCCGGACCCCGGGGCACGCTTCCTGCTCGGCTGGCTGCACTGGTACCGCTACCAGGCCCTCCCCCGGGGCGAGGACCGGCAGGACTTCGAGGCCGCCGTCACGCTGTTCACGGAGGCCTTCGTCACCGGTGCCGGTGCCGACGACGTGCCCCCTCCTCTGCTGCCGATCGTGGCCGAACGCGCCGAGCGGTTCGCGGTCCGGCGGCTGACCGCCCAGACGGTCGCCTACGACAAGGAGCAGGGGACCGCGGTGGTGGCCCTGTGGCAGCGCATCGTGCACGCCCTGCCGGCCGACCGACCGGGCAGATGGTCGAGCCTGGCCAATCTCGGTGCCGCGCACCGACTGCGGTTCATGGGCACCGGGGTGCTCGCCGACCTGGACTCGGCCGTCGTGGCCACCGAGGCGGCCGTGGCGGCCATGCCGCCCGACGAGGTCGCCCGGTCCGGCACGTTGTGCAACTTCGGCGTGATGCTTCTGAACCGGTACGAGCACTCCGGCGTCGTGTCGGACCTGAACCGGGCGATCGGCATGATCGAGGCCGCCGTCGCCGGCGCCGAGGCCGGTACGCAGGAGCTGGAGACGAGCCTGGTCAACCTGGGCAACGCGTTGCGGATCCGCTACGACCTCGACGGATCCGACGCCGACCTCAGCGCGGCCATCAGCGCCACCCTGCGCGCCCTGGCCATCGACCCGTCCGACGCGTCGGGCCTCGCCAATCTGGGGATCATGCTCGCGGCCCGGTTCGACCGGTACGGCGAACCGGCGGACATCGAACGGGCCGTGGAAGTCCTGCGGACCGCGGTCGAGGCGACCCACCCCGACTTCCCGAACCGCTGCGGCCGACTGTCCAGCCTCGGCTCCGCCTTGCGCCTGCGCCACTCGTCCACCAAGGACGTGGCGGACCTCGACGAGGCGGTCGCGGTGTTGCGCGCGGCCGTGGAAGCGGCCGGCACACGTCCCGTACGGGGCATGCTCCAGAACAACCTGGCCGCCACCCTGCACATCAGAGCCGGTTACCCGGGAGCCCCGGACAGCCTGGACGCCGCGATCGAGGCCGGCGCGGCGGCTGTGGCCGCCACCCCGGAGGACAACCCGAACCACGCGGGCACGCTGGCCAACCTCGGACGAATGTTCCGGGACCGCTACGAGCGAACCGGGGCGGTGGAGGACCTGGACGCGGCGATCTTCGTGCTGGAGAGATCCGCCGCGGCCGGCGGGGGTGACCTCACCCGCGCGCTGACCCTGCACAACCTGTCCCATGTGCTGCACCGGCGAGCGGAACGCACCGGGGAGCCGGCCGACCTGGACGCGGCGATCGAGACGGGCCGTGCCGCTGTGGCGGCGACCCCCGCCGGGACGCCCGACCGGGCCGAGCGCATGTCGCTGCTGAGCGTGCTGCTGCGCGACCGCGCAGGGGCCACGGGCAGCGACGACGACCTGGACCAGGCGGTCGCCCTCGCGAGGGCCGCCGTCGACATCGCCGTCCCGGACGACGCGACACGGGCCGCTCATCTGTCCAACCTGGCGGCGTTCCTGGAGCTCCGCTTCCAGAACAAGGGTGACGGAGCCGACATCGACGACGCGGTCCGGGCGATCCGGGCGGCGGTGTCCCTGGCCCCCGCCGACGACCCCAACCGGCCCCTGTACCAGTCCAACCTGACCAGCGCGCACCAGAAGCAGTTCGAGCACAGCGGAGCGACCGAGGACCTGGAGGCCGCCGTCGCCTCGATCACCGCGGTACTGCGGGACACGCCCCGCGACAGCCCCAACCGGACCCTTTTCGTGCGCAACCTGGCCGCCGTGCTCCGCAACAAGTACGAGCGCAGCCGCTCGCCGCACGACCTGGACACCGCGATCACCACGATCGAGGCCGCCGGCGATCTGGGGCCCGCCGACCTCACGCTGTCTCCCGAGGACGGCTGGGACGGCGTGGTGGCCCGGGTCGTCGAACTGCTCGGGGACGAACACGCCGTACACGTGCGATACGCCCTGGCCTGGCTCCACTTCCACCGTTCCGAGCTGGTCGCCGAGGACCGCAGGTGGCCCGAACAGGAAGCGGCGATGAGCCTGTTCCGGCTGTGCTTCCTCACCAGCGAGCTTTCGATGCCCGATCCCTTGCGGACGGCGGCGGCTCAGACGTCCGGGCTCGTGGTGGCCATGGTGCAGGAGCGGGCCGCGAGCGCGGCGGACCTGCCGGTGATCGAGGCGCTGCCGACCGTCTGGCGGCGTATCGCCGATGCCCTGCCGTCCGACGACGCGACCAGGGCGAGGGCGATGGTCATGCTCTCCACGGCACAGTGGGCCCGGTTCCAGCACGGAGGTTCGCCGGAGTTCCTGGACGCCGCGATCGACACCTTGCGGGGACTGGTGGACACCGCGCCGTTCGACGAGCCCGAACACTCCGACGTGCTGACCATGCTGGGCAGCTTCCTCGGAGCGCGGTACCAGCGCGTCGGCCGGGTCGAGGACCTCACCCCGGCCGTGGACGCGATTCGGGCCGCGGTGGAGGCCACCGAGGACCCGTCCCGGCGGGCGCGCCACCTCGACGGGCTCGCGGCGGCGCTCAGCAACCGGTTCACGGGCACGGGTTCGTCGGCCGACCTGGACGAGGCCATCAGCGCGGGCCGCGAGGCGCTCGGCCGGGACCCGGACGGCGCCGCCGACCGGCACCACCGTCTGGAGGCGCTGGCCACGTTGTTCCGTCTGCGGTTCGAGAAGTACGGGAACCCCGCCGACGTGCACGAGGCCATCGAGCTGGCCCGGTCAGCCGTGGACAGCTGCCCCGACGGGCCCGAGCTGGCGTCCTGCCTGGACGAGTTGGCGACCTCGCTCACGGACCGGTTCGAGATCACCGGCCGTCTCGCCGACCTGGACGCCGCCGTCGAGCACCAGCGGGCCGCGGTGCCGCTGGCCGTCGACGCGACCGTGCGGGCGGACTGTCTGTCCGGACTGTGCACGAGCCTGCGGCTGCGGTTCCGGCGTACCGGGGCGTCGGCCGACCTCAACGAGGCCATCGAGGCGGGCCGGGCCGCGCTGGACGCGACGCCCTCGGACCACCGCGCGTACGGCCGGAAACTGCATCTTCTGGCGATCGCGCTGCGCATGCGGGGCGAGGAGACGGGCGCCCTGTCCGACGTGGACGAGGCCGTGGAGATGGAACGGACGGCCGTGCGCCGCACCCCGCCCGGTCAGGTCGACCGGGCCGGACGCCTGTCGGGCCTCGGCGCCGCCCTGCTGATCCGCCACCGGCGCACGGGCACCGAAGCCGACCTCGACGAGGCGATCGAGGCATGCGAACTCGCCGTGGAGGCCACACCGCCGGGGCAGCTGAACCACGGGCGGTACCTGTCCAACCTGGCCCTGGCACTGTGGACCCGGTACGAACGCACGGGGGAACCGGCCGACCTGACCGCGGCCGTGCGGGGATTCGAGACCTCGGTGGCCGCCGCCCCCGCCGGCGCTCCGGACCGGGCCCGGCACGCGGGCAACCTCAGTGAGGCGCTGCACGGCCGCTTCGAACGCACCGGGGACCCCGCGGACCTCGACGCCGCCGTCGACAACCTGCGCATCGCCGTGGACAGCGCCCCCGCCGACGATCCCGACCGGGCGAAGTACCTGTACAGCCTGGCAGGAGCGCTGCGGCAGCGGGCCGTTCGCACCGGCAGCGACACCGACCGCGCCGCGGCACTGACGGCGTACGAGAAGGTGACCGAGTCGACGGTGGCGCCGCCGTCGGTGAGGATCCGGGCCGCGTCCGTGTGGGCGTCCCTGATCGGCCGGAGCGACCCTGCGCGGGCCGCCGCCGTGCTGGAGGACGCCGTGCGCCTGCTGCCCGAGGTCGCGCCGCGTCATCTGCGGCGCGGCGACCAGCAGTACGCGTTGCAGGGCACCGCGGGGCTCGCGGCCGACGCCGCCGCGCTGGCGCTGACCGCCGCCGCCGGGTCCGACAGCGCCAGGGCGGAGCACGCGCTGCGGCTGCTGGAGGCCGGCCGGGCGGTACTCCTCAACCAGGCGCTGGACACCCGCAGCGACCACACCGACCTGCGGGAGCGGCATCCCGAACTGGCGGCCCGCTTCGAGCGGTTGCGGGACAGCCTCGACCGGCCGCTGGACGACCGGCCGTCCGCCCCGCAGCAACGGCACCGGCAGGCGGACGAGTTCGCCGCCACGCTGGCGGAGATCCGTGCCCAGGAAGGGTTCGCCGCCTTCGCGTTCCCACCCGGCGTCGACGAGTTGCTCGCGGAGACGGTGCACGGCCCCGTGATCGCGTTCAACGTGAGCCGGTACCGCAGCGACGCCCTGCTGCTCACCGGCGAGGGCGTCCGCGCCGTCGGCCTGCCGGATCTCGGCCACGACGCGCTGGCCGCCCAGGTGGAGGTGTTCTACCGGGCACTGCGGGACTCGACCGATCCCGACGTCGGCTCGGCGGAGCGCCGGGACGCGCAGGGAAGGATCAGCGGCGTCCTCGGCTGGCTGTGGGACAGTGCCCTCGAACCCGTTCTCGAGGCACTCGGTCACACCGACACCCCCGCCTCCCCGGACGCGTGGCCCAGGGTCTGGTGGATGCCCGGCGGACTGCTCGGCCTGCTCCCCCTGCACGCCGCCGGACGCCACGGCGCCGTCACGCCCGACGGGCGGCGGCCGGCCGTCTTCGACCGGGTGATCTCCTCCTACACGCCCACCGTGCAGGCGCTGCGGCACGCCCGCCGACGCCCGCCCGCGCCCCCGGGTCCGCCCAGGGCCCTGATCGTGGCGATGCCGACCACGCCCCGGGTCCCCGGTCGGCTCCCGCATGTGCCGGCGGAGGCGGAGATGCTGCGCCGCCATCTGTTCCACCCCGTGGTGCTGGAGGAGCCTGATCCGGGCGCCGCTCCCTCGGGGCCGCTGCCCACCAAGGCCAACGTGCTCGCGCGGCTGCCCGGCTGCCCCATCGCGCATTTCGCCTGCCACGGCGCGAGCGACCCGGTCGACCCCTCCCGGAGCAGGCTGCTGCTGCACGACCACGACAGCGATCCACTCACGGTGGCCGGCCTGGCCCCCGTCCGGCTCGACGAGGTGCAACTGGCCTTCCTGTCGGCGTGCCGTACGGCCGTCGCCGACACCACGGACCTGGCCGACGAGGCGATCCATCTCGCCTCGGCGTTCCAGCTGGCCGGCTACCCCCATGTCATCGGCACGCTCTGGGAGATCGACGACATGATCTCGGTGGAGGTGGCGGAGCGCTTCTATCTCGCCCTGCACGCGGGCCGCAAGGTCCCGGACGTCTCCGAGGCGGCCGCCGCCCTGCACCGGGCCGTCCGCGCGGTCCGGGACAGGTACCCGGCGCTTCCCTCCCTGTGGGCCGCCCACCTGCACGCCGGAGCATGACGCTCGGGCGTCCGCCTCACCCCCGAGCGCGGCGGACGATCCCGGCCAGCCGCCGGTAGGAGTCCAGCAGCCCCTCCCGGTCGTACGTGCTGGTCGTGACGAGGACCTCCTGCGCGCCGGTGTCCTTCAGCAGCGTCTCCAGCTCGTCGGCGACCTCCTCCTCGGTGCCGGCGATGTGGCCGCCGAGGCCGGACTCGTAGAAGTCGCGTTCCTTGGCGGTCATCGTCAGCGAGGCCACGCGGTCGGCCGGGGGCAGCGGCGGGAAGGTGCCGTGGGTGCGGGAGTACGCCATCGACCAGGCCTCCGGGATCAGCAGCCGGTGGGCCTGTTCGGTCGTCGCGGCCACCGCGACCGTGCCGGACACGACGACGTACGGCTCCGCCGCCAGGTCCGAGGGGCGGAAGCGGGTGCGGTAGTGGTCGATGCCGCGCCGCATCTTCTCGCGGTTCCTGAGGTCGCCGATCACCATCGGCAGGCCGGCCCGGGCCGCGATCGCCGCGCCCTCGCCCATCGCGAGGACGAACGCGGGCACCGTGAGGCCCTCCGCGGGCCGGGCGTGGACGCCGGTGGGGGAGGTCCCCCGGAACCAGCCGACCAACTCCTCCAGCTGGGCCGCGAAGTCGTCGGCGTCGTCCTTGCCGCGGCCCAGGGCCCTGCGCACGCCGTCGGTGAAGCCCACGGAGCGGCCCAGCCCCATGTCGATCCGGCCGGGGAACAGCGACTCCAGCACCCCGAACTGCTCGGCGACGACCAGCGGACGGTGGTTGGGCAGCATCACCCCGCCGGTGCCCACCCGGATGGTCCGGGTCGCGGCGGCCACCGCGGCGGCCAGCACGGTCGGCGCGGAACCGGCGACACCGGGGACGCCGTGGTGCTCCGACACCCAGAAGCGGTGGTAGCCGAGCTGTTCCAGCCGCTGGGCCAGGGCCACGGTGTCGCGCAGTGCCTCCGCGTTCGAGTGGCCCTCCCGGGTGCGGGACCGGTCGAGGACGGAGAAACGGGTGGCGGCGATCACGGAACTCACACAGGGTTCAACGCCCCTGAGGCCGGCGCATTCCTGCCGGTGGGTGGCCGTGGGTCGCGGGGCCGGGATCCGGCTCGACGCCCTCGCCGGCCGGCAGGTTCTAGGGTGGGCGGTGTGACTGACAGCAGCAGGCGTCCGCTGGCCGTGTTCGACCTGGACAACACACTCGCCGACACCGGACACCGGCAGCGGTTCCTGGAGCGCAGACCGCGGGACTGGGACGGCTTCTTCGCGGCGGCGCCGCACGATCCGCCGATCGCCGAGGGCGTCGCGCTGGCGGTGCGCAGCGCGCGGGACTGCGAGGTCGTCTACCTCACCGGCCGGCCCGAGCGCTGCCGGCAGGACACGCTGGACTGGCTGGTCGCGCACGGACTGCCCGAGGGACGCGTGTTCATGCGCCGGAACGACGACCGCAGGCCCGCCCGGCGCACCAAGCTGGAGATCCTCCGCCGCCTCGCCCGGACCCGGGACGTCCGTGTCCTCGTGGACGACGACGAGCTGGTGTGCGACGACGCGCGACGAGCCGGATTCGAGGTGCTGCTCGCGCGCTGGACGGCGCCCTCGCAGGAGCTCAGGACGGCGCAGGAGACGGAGGGGCGTACCTGAGGGCGCCCGTGCGGCGCTCCGGTGGTCAGCCCGCGTCGTCCAGGCGGAAGCCGACCTTCATGGTCACCTGCCAGTGTGCGATCTGCCCGTCCTCCAGATGGCCCCGCACTTCGGTCACTTCGAACCAGTCGAGGTTGCGCAGCTTCTGCGAAGCGCGGTCGATGCCGTTGCGGATGGCCTGGTCCACTCCCTCCGGCGAGGTGCCGACGAGGTCCGTGACCCGGTAGGTGTGGTTCGACATGCGGGTGTGCTCCTCTCGCGGCGACATGTGTGTCACGCGTCACTCCACGGTGCCCCAACCTGCGCCGGACCGCGAGGCGTCGGCGGCCTCATGGGATCCCCTTGACCTCCGCATTGGTCCATACCAAAATCAGCACACCCGTGCGAGCCGTGGTGCTCGTTCCCCCCATGTCGGGCCTTTTCCCCCTGTCCAGCAGACAGAACAGGACCCCTCGTGAGACTTCGCGTTCCCGCTCTCGGCTGTGTCTGCGTCCTGCTCGCCGGCGCCTGCGGACTGGTTCCCGGGGGTGACGGGCCGGAGCGCGACACGGTCACGGTGTGGCTGATGAAGGACAGCGCGTCGAAGGACTTCCTCGACCGGTTCACCGAGGAGTTCGAACGCGCCCACGGCGACCTCGACCTCGACATCCGCATCCAGGAGTGGACCGGGATCGGCGAGAAGGTGGAGGCCGCGCTGGAGACGGACGCCACCGCGGCGCAGGACGGACCCGACGTCATCGAGGTGGGCAACACCCAGGTCCCCCAGTACGTCGAGGGCGGCGGCCTGCTCGATCTGACCCTGGAGTCGCTGCGGGACTGGGGAGTGCGCGACTGGCTGCCCGGCCTCGCCGAACCCGGCCGGCAGCGGACGACCCAGTACGGCATCCCGTGGTACGCGGCCAACCGTGTCGTCATCTACCGCAAGGACCTCTTCGAGCAGGCCGGTGTCGAGGCGGTCCCGAAAACCCGGCAGGAGTGGCTCTCGGTCACCGAGTCGCTGAACACCGCCGGGAACCAGGGCATCTACCTCGCCGGACAGGACTGGTACACCCTCTCCGGCTTCATCTGGGACGAGGGCGGCGACCTCGCCGTGGAGGACGGCGGCACCTGGCGGGGCACGCTGGACACCCCGGCAGCCCTGCGCGGCCTGGACTTCTACCGGCAGCTCCAGGCGCTCGGCGACGGCCCGGTCGACGCGGACGAAGAACACCCGCCGCAGGCCGGTGTGTTCGCCGGCGGACGCGTGGCGCAGATCGTGGCCGTACCCGGACTCGCCCGTGCCGTCGTCCGGCAGAACCCCGAACTGGAGGGCCGACTCGGCTTCTTCCCGGTCCCCGGGCCGACCGCGGACAAGCCCGGTGCCGTCTTCACCGGTGGCTCCGACCTCGTCGTCCCGAAGAACACCGACGCGCGCGACGGAGCCGTCGCCGTCGTCGAGGCGCTCGTCTCGGCCGAGTGGAACACCGATCTGGCCCGCACCATGGACTACGTCCCCAACAAGACGACGCTGGCACCGGCGGTCGCGGGGGAGGAGGGGGTCGCCGCCATGGCGGCCGGAGCCGCGCAGGGCCGGGCGACGCCCAGCACTCCCGAATGGGCGGGCGTGGAGGCGGACAACCCGATCAAGGAGTACATGACCGCGGTGCTCAGCGGCGCCGACCCGGAGACGGAGGCCCGCCGCGCCTCACGCCGGATCACGCAGGCGCTGGCGGTCCCCCTCGGCTGATCAGCGCGCGGTGCTCAGCGACAGCGCGAACCGGCCCTCGTCGTCCGTCCACCAGTGGCTGAGGTCCAGTCCCGCCGCGGCCAGTTCGGCACGCACGCCCTCCTTGCGGAACTTCGCCGACACCTCGGTGCGCATCTCCTCTCCCGCCGCGAAGTGCACGGCGAGGTCGAGCGAGGGGACCTTCACGGTCTGGTCCGCGAGGGAGCGCAGCCGCATCTCGATCCACTCGTTCCCGGCGTCCCACAGGGCGACGTGGTCGAAGGCGTCCGGATCGAAGTCCGCGCCGAGTTCGCGGTTGACGACGGTCAGGACGTTCTTGTCGAACTCGGCTTATGCGGGCGTGGACATGTCCGCGTTTACGTGCAGTGTGACAATCGCCGCCGCCGTCCTCACCCTGGAGCGGCAACGCTGAAAGACCTCAGTTACTGCGATGGTCGTTCCAGAGGGAGGCCCGCCTGACCGGCCTTTCGTGCCGGAATCAGAATCTTCCTTTCCACCTGATCTCCTGCGAGACCCCACTCCTGGAGCCTTTGACGGCTATCGGTCACGGCCGAGCCGCCCCTCCGCATCCATGCTCGCCTTGTTCTGTCAGTGTCCAGTGCAGATCTCCCGACACCGAGTGGACACTCCACGAGCCGATTTGTCCTGCGGCCGCCAATCGGTCAAGTGCGTGCACGAACTCCGTTGTGGTCAGCCCGCACTCCTGTGCCAGCCGATCAACCTCCATCACTCCGTGGATGCTCTCCGGGGCGGTATGAGCCGTGAGGCACATGGTGATCAGACGAGGAAGAGGGGTGCAGCCCGTCCGCACGTGGCAGGCGGCGCGCAGCGCCCAGTCGGCGGCGACGAGCCGGTCAGGGCGGGCCGGGCATTGGGCGAAGAGCCCGACGTCGGGGAGTTGGACAACCACAGCGCTTGCGTTGGCACGCGACGTGGGCGGGGGTGCGTACAGCCAGCGTGCCTGGTGGAGTTCCCGCCAGGAATTCGTGGCAGGTTCCAGGCGAAGGCTGCGCAATACCCCGACCGGCAAGCGGACTTGAGCCGAGTCGTTCATGCGCAGAGCGCATTGCAGGGCGATCAGGCGGGCGGCGGGTCCGGTCTCAGCCGGGAGGGCAGAGGCGAGGTAGCTGAGCATCTCCCGGACGCGGGTCTGTCCGTTCGGACCTCTGGGTCTACGGCGTTTTCGACCGACACCCACATGCGTTGATGGTGCTGCCGGTGCGTTGATCAATGTGTCCGGAACGACGGCCGCTTGTGACGTGGCGGCGGCACAGGCCGTGCACATGTCAGCCAGGCGCCAGAGCCGTCCGCCTCGCTCGCGTGCCAGGACGAGCCGGATGGGCCCACCACAGCCTCGGTGGCGCGGGTGCCAACTGCAGCCGCGTTCGTGGCACTGGCAAGTGCGAAGGTGCGCGGGGAGGAGATCGCGGCGAGCGTGTCCTGCCAGGTGCGCCAGGAGCTCCGACCGGGCGGAAGTGCCGCTGAGGGGTCGCCCGCTGTGGGAGCACTGCTGGCAGACGAGGATCGGTCCGCCGGGCTCCGGGCGCAGTTCCACGGTCCAGGCGCGCCGGACGCCGGGTCGTGCCGTGCCGTGCAAAGCCTCATGGGGGGCGTGTTCCTCCCGTCATGCCTGCGCCGGACCCGCCGAGGAGTGGGGTGGCCCGCACACGGTAGTGCAGACCTCTGCCCCCTCTGGCGTCACCATCAGCGGAAATAGGGCAGAGGTCTGCACTGACAGGGCAGTGATCTGCACCGTCGGATTGTCGGGTGACGATCTTCCCGCCCGACCCGGATTTCGAGGCGCTGCGTCTGGAGCTCGCGCGGCTGCGGGCGGCGCAAGGCTGGAGCTATGACGAGCTCGCCGCTCGAAGCGGCCTGGCCAGAAGGACCCTCATCGAGATCGAGCAGGGGCGAACCATCGGCACCCTCAAGACCTGGCACGCACTCGCCCATGCGTTGGACACTCCCTTGGGCGAACTCTTCGGAACGCTGTGTGAGGAGCACGAGCCTCCAGGGTCGACCGGCGCTGGCCTCTGACTGGCAGGGCCTACGCCCATCACCCGGACCAGTGACACGATGCGAACCTGTGATCGGCGTCTCGCATATGTGTTTCATGAAATGGGGCTGTTCGAGGCACCTTCCGGCCTCGACGCCATCGATGCGGCGCGTTGCCTGGCACCTTCACGCGCATGCGTTCTTCATCCACACCGTGGCACTGGGACGGCAGCCCAGCTGTCGCCCACCCTCGACGCTCACTGCGTGTCGAGCACGACAGCCCCAGCCGGCTCCTGCGCTGTGCTCAGCGTGATCGCTGCCGAAAGTGTGGCAATCCGATCGAGTGGTACGAGCGCAGCTTTGCTCGGCCCGTCTGCCTGGACCCTCAGGAGGTGCCCGCGGTCAAGGTGCCCGCGGCCCACCGCTGGCACGTCAGCTCCGGTGTCGCCCATCCGGCCGGCGACGGCAGAGCGTGGTGCCGCTTGGCGCACGCCCATGTCTGCCCTGCCCGTGACGCTGTGCCTGAGGCTCCCGCGTTGATCGGGTTGCGGCGCGTGCTGGCCCTGAACACGCGCCGTCTGATCGACAGCGGCGCGTTCACCCCCGGCACCTCACCAAGTCGGCCAACGGCGCAACCGGACGTCTGTCGACCCGCCAGGCCCGTCGTGCAGCTCCTGTACGTCCGTTACCTTGCTGCGCACCCCGTGGATGACATCCAGTGCGTGGCACAGACACGGCGCCGCGACCGCTGCACGCAGATGCTCCTCCGCACGGGGGAAACTCGGGTGGGCGTCTGGACGCTGGTACCCGCCACGGCCTCACAGGGGCAACTTGCCTTGCCGTCCGAAGTCATGGCCGTATATGACCTCACCGCCCTGCCCTACGCCGAACAGCTGCGCTGGCGCATGCAGCGCTGTTCCGCCCACGCCGCAACTCCGTCAGCAGCGGACCTCGCCTTGGCTGATTGGGAACCCTTCGACCCCATGCGCCATCACGCTCACATCCACAACCGCCTGCCGAATCACGTCCGTCGTCCACGCCGGAACCATCACCAGCACGGAACAGGCACGCCGTGACGTCGCACCACGCCATTGAAATTCTGCTGACCAGGCCGGCCACAAACGGCAAGCTCCACCGAGCGCGTCGTACGGTGCCGCTAGCAGCGAATGCGGACCGCACCCGGCTGATGGCTGTCCACCCGGCCAAGACACCCAGTCGCGCACTGCAATCACTGCGCCGACGACTGCACCGCCTTCCCCCATCGACGTCCTGACCACCCATTACCCCGACCAGCACGGACAGGTACTCCTCAACTTCGCGCTCAGCCGTACCGCGCGAGCGGCGATTCGCCGGGCCGCGACCGCCAGCGGACAGCGGCCCGGAGGCTTTGTCGGCCGGAGTGTGACCGCAGCTCTCGATCGGGACGAGCGGGAACGCTCTCGCCAACTGACGGCGCAACTCGAAGGCTTACTGTCTCTCCACACCTCCGAGGAACTGTTGGCCTGCACAGCCCGAATCCTGCTCCGCCGTCGTAGCTCGGCCGTATCTGACTCATACGCAGCCGACCGCGATTGGCGAGGCCACACGAACCCCTTGCCCTTTTCTTCCATGGAGGCCACCTTGCGCACGCCCACCGACGAACAGGCTCACGCTGTCGAGGCCTTCCAAAATGGCCATCACCTCGTGCTGCAGGCCGGCGCCGGCACTGGAAAGACAAGCACGCTGAGCCTGCTCGCCGCCAGCACCAAACGCCGAGGGCGCTACCTAGCCTTCAACAAGGACATCGCACATGACGCCTCAGTACGCTTCCCGCGATCCATGATGTGTAAAACCGCCCATGCCACTGCTTACGCCGCCCTCGGCCATCGTTTCTCCTGCCGCCTCAACAGCCCCCGGCAGCCCGCATGGAAAACCGGCCAGGCCCTCGGCATCACCCGCCCCGTCCGCATCGGGGATCACGACATCACGCAGCGGACGCTTTCCCACGCCGTCGTGCGTACCGTGACGCGCTTCTGCTACTCCGTCGACCGCGCCCCGGCCCATCACCATGTACCACGCTTGCGCGGCCTGGATGCGCCTGCTGAGCACGCCCAAGTGGCAGACCTGATCGTGCCGTTCGCCGTGAAAGCCTGGGCAGACCTGCAGAACCACCAACAGGGCGTGGTCCGCTTCGAGCACGACCACTACCTGAAGATGTGGGCCCTGACCGCACCGAAGATCGAAGCCGACTTCCTCTTCCTCGACGAGGCTCAGGATACGAACCCCGTCCTGGAACAGGTCTTCGCCTCCCAACGTGACCACGCCCAGCTGGTCATGGTCGGCGACTCCGCCCAAGCTATCTATGGTTGGCGCGGCGCCTGCGACGTGATGAGCGGCTTCGACGCGGCGCACCTAACCCTGACACGCTCCTTCCGCTTCGGGCCTGGGATCGCAGACCAGGCCAACAGGTGGCTCGCCCTCGCCGACGCTCCCATCCGGCTAACCGGCACGGACACCATCCCCGCCGAAATCGGCGACGTCACCAGCCCGGACGCGGTGTTGTGCCGCACCAACGTCGGCGCCATGGCGGAAGTCATGCGCCTGCTCGCCGACGGACGGCGCGTCGCCCTCACCCGGGGCGGGCGACAGCTGGCCGCGCTGGCCATCGCAGCCCGCGATCTGAAGGACGGCCGCCGTACGAACCACCCAGAGCTGGTGTTGTTCCCCTCCTGGGGCGAACTGCACGACTACGCCGCCTACGACCCGGCCGGCCGTGACCTCCAGCCCTTCGTAGATCTCGTCGACACCCACGGGCCTGACGCGATCCTCGCCGCTGTTGACGAACTTACAGATGAGAGGACCGCCGACGTCACCGTCTCCACGGCTCACAAGGCGAAGGGGCGCGAATGGCACGCCGTGAAGATTGCAGAGGACTTCCCGGAGCCGAAGGAAACGGACCAGCATGACAACGAAGGCCGCCCGATTCCGGAACCTGTGAACGCCACCGACGCCCGCCTCGCCTACGTCGCAGTCACCCGCGCCCGCAGTGCACTCGATCTCGGCGGTCTGGCATGGATCGAGAACTATTCATCCCCCTGAGGTGAGGGCAGGGGGCCAGCAGGTTCTTCGTCTGTTGGTGGTACTGCATTGTTGGAAACCGTTGCTATACCGATCATGGAGTCTGTCGATCGCATGGGAGTTTCGATCAGGGGATCGCGGGCCCTGCCCGGCATGAGAGCACGCCCTGGCGGTATGCGGGGAAAGTCCAGGGGATTGGATGGCCCGCGTGCTGCTACGGTCGGGCGCCATGAGCTGGCTTCCCGATGACTTCGTCCAGCCCGTCCTGCTACCGCTGCCGGGCGGTGGTCATCACCTGCGGCCGATCCGGAGGCGGACACCCCGCTCGACTATCCGGCTGTGATGGGTTCGCGCGAGCGGCTGTGGACCATCTTCGGCCCGGCCTGGGGCTGGCCCGCGGCCACCATGATCTACGAGGCCGACGAGGCCGACCTGTTGCGGCACGAGAAGGAGATCGCCGCGCACCAATCCTTCAACTACGCGCTGTTTGGCGCGGCGGAGACAGCTCTGCTCGGCTGCGTCTACATCGACCCACGGGAGAGGGCCAGCGCGGACGGCGAGATCCTTTGGTGGGTGGTGGACGAGCTGGTGGGCAGCAAGGTTGAGCAGGCCTTCGGCGCGCTGGTGCCCCAGTGGATTGCCGCAGACTGGCCGTTCGAGCAGCCGCGCTTCATCGGCCGCGAGATCTCCTGGTCGGACTGGCTCGCCCTGCCGGAGCATTCCAAGGGGTAAGTAGCCTTTGTCGTACTGCTCTTGGGGCTTAGTGATAGAACAGCCGTTTCGGTTGGGTGGTCGTCGGGTGCTCGGTGCATGCGAGGAGGGCATCCTGAACAGCCCGTTGGTGTTGAATCACCGAGCATCTGTAGCCCCTGGTGTCGCAGTCTTGCGCGCCGATGCCCGTGCAGTCCACCGCGGGCACTCGGGAGTGTGACTCTGGCTCACCGGATCGAAAACGCTGCCGACAATCGCCTGCGAGACCGTCGGTATCCGAGCGACATGACGGACGCGGAGTGGGCGGTGGTGCGGCTGCTGCTGCCGGGTTGGATGCGAGGCCGGGGCGGGCAGCCGGAAGCGTACTGCCACCGGGCAGTCCTGCCCTCAGATGAGTTGCTCATTCCTGTTCGCCTGAGCGTCCGTTCTCGGCCAATGTGTCCCAAGTGGGGTTTTCGGGACAGCTGCGCTGTCCATGCTTCTGCCCGGGCTGCTAGGTGAATGTTCTGCCTGGCACGGAGGGGGGAGGGCCGATGGCGGTCGAGTCGACGGAGACTGCGTGGCGGATTCAGGCTGCTGTGGCGGATTTGACAGCCAAGGCTGATTCGAAGGCCTCGTTTGCGCTCACCATGCAATCTACGGCCTTGGCTGTCTTAGGGCTGCTTGCGAGTTCTCAACGGGCGGCGGGTGACCTCGACTCGGGCGTATCACGGCTGTTGCTGTGGTGCGGCGTCTTACTCATGGTGGGCGGCGCCAGCTGCGCCGCCTGGGCCATCTCGCCGAACCTGCGAAAGCAGCGCCGGGGGCCGGAACGTGACGACGACTTCCTGTACTTCGGGCATGTTCGGCACTTGGAACCGGCGGAGCTCGAAGAAGTCCTCCGGAACAAAGATCCGTTGCCACCGCTGTCGCGGCAACTGGTGGTGATGAGCGAGATCGCCTGGACCAAGCACCGCCGCGTGCAGTGGTCGCTCACGTTGGCAGTTGCGGGCTGCACCGCCTTCGCTCTCGCGACCGTGGTCGGATGACACACCAGGAAGGCAGGAAGCTGATGAACTTCTGCTCCCTGGTATCCGCCGACGTATGGCGCGACCTTGTCGAACGCGGGCGGCGGCGAACGTTCCGGCGTGGATCCGTGCTGCTGCGAGAAGGGGAGTCGCCGGACTCCGTGATCGCACTGGTCGACGGTCTGGTGAAGGTGACGCAGATCAATGAGTGCGGGGACGAACTGACGCTGACGCTGCGAGGGCCAGGCGAAGTGCTCGGGGAAATGGGCGCCTTACTCGGGCGACCACGCTCGGCCACCGTCGCCGCGGTCCGTCTGTGCACAGGGTTTGTTCTGCCGGCCCACGCCTTCCGCGGCTACGTAGAGCGCCATCGCTTAGAGACGGTGGTGTACCAGTTGACGGTAGAACGGCTCAATAGCCACGAACGCCTGCGAGCGGACCTCGCGCACCTGCCACGCGTGGCGCGCATGGCCCGCATCGTCAGTCACCTCGCAGACGAAATCGGCCACCCGCACGGTGACGAGGGCCTGGTCGTCGAGTTGGGCATGGTCCGCACGGAGCTGGCCACCATGGCGTCCATGAGTCGCTCGTCAGCCCTCGACGCTCTCAGTCAGCTTCAGGCGGCCGGGGTACTCAGGCTCGGCCGCCGGAATCTGGTCATTAACGATGTCGCCCACCTTAGGGCAGCCGCCCGGGACGAGAAGCAGCTTCCGGGCGGCATCGGCTGCCAGGGCGACATACCTAGCATGTGACTCAGGGCACATCCGTACCGTCCAGTCCTGGACTATCTCGTCCCTGCTGCTCCACGAAGGTCGTGTTCGCCGCTATTCGCGGCGAACACCCGACGAGAGGAGCGGCACATGTTGCCGTCGTGGGAGCCGTTGTGGCCCTACCGGGCCGTACTGGCGGTGGACGCCCGCAACTTCAGTGCGCTGGACAGCAAGGGCATGCAGCAAGTGAACGCCGACATCGTGCCGTTGCTGTCCGAGGCACTCAGCGCCAGCAACGTGAGCGCTCAGTGGCAGCTGCGGGTGTTCGGCCAACATGCCGGAGACAGCTACGTCGCTGGCATGGACCCGGAGGTGTTGCCCGCGCTGGTGGGCTGCTTCCCCGGTGCCCTGAGGCAGGCTCTGGGCCGCCGACGCGCGGATAGCCCCGCCAGCACGCCCCTGCAGCTCAGGGTCAGCATCCACGTCGGCCCGCTGCCGCACACCGGGCTGGGCGTACCGATGGTGCACACCCACCGGCTCCTGGACGACGACGCACTGCGCACCCTGCTGAACCGTGCGAACCCGGAGATCACCAACACCGCGGTGATCATCTCGCAACGCGTCTACGAGGACGTTTTCGAAAGCGGCTGCGTCGACGGCGACGTCCTGCCCGACCAGTTCATGCGGCACCTGGTGAAGGTGAAGAAGTTCCAGCAGCCGGCCTATGTCCACATCCCCGGCCTCGACTGGCGGCTCGCGGACCCGGACATCTTCGAACCCCTCGACACCACGGATGCGGCCACCGCGCAGCTGGCCCCTGCGCCTGGAGCATCCCCTCAGCTGACATCCCCGGCCCCGGGCACGGTGAGCTTCAGTCACACCGGTGAGCACGGCGTCCAGGCCTACAACCACTTCGGCGCCGGGCGGGGGCGGTGATGATCGACAACGAGCAGGGCCAGCGAGAAGGCGCGGAGACCACCTCGCCGTCGGCGGAGTCACCGTCGGTGGAGCCCGTCGAGCCGAACGAGCCCGCAGTTTCCCCTCCACCGCCAGAGGGCGGCGAGCCGAACAGCCAGCCGCAGTCCAGTTCAGTGAGCTTCAATCACTCCGGTGAGCACGGCATCCAGGCCTACAACCTGCACCTGAACGGTGATCAGGCGATCCCCGTCCCCGTCACCGAGAGCGACGCCGACTACAAGGCGAGCCAGGACGGCCGGTTTGTTCCGCCGCGCAACACAGACCAGTGGGAGGCCTCGTCCAAACTGCTGGACGAATACGGAGTCATCGTGCTCTGCGCAGCCCAGGGCACCGGCCGGCGCACGGCTGCCATACGCCTGCTGAGTACCGTGACCAGCCCTGTGCCGTCCCTCTTCGACCTCGACCCGGAATGGTCCAAGCCCTCGGTCCGCCCGCTGCCGACACAGGCGGGGATGGGATGCATCCTCGATCTCTCCGACCTCGCGGAGCAACCTGGCGAGCGGCTGGGCACCGACCTGGTCAGCCACGGGGCGGAACTGCGCAAGAACAACTCCTTCCTCGTCATCCTGGCCACTCCCGCCGACTGGTACGGCCACTGGGCCGAACCAACGCTGCCCTTCACCGTCCGACTGGAGTCACCCGACGCACGGGCCCTCGTCACAACGGAATTCCGGGCGAACTATCGCGGCGACCGTGTGACCTGGCTGGACAGGACGGAGTTCGCTGACATCTGGAAGGCTAACCCGTCCGCGCGCGCCGCGTGGCGCCTGGCCGACCGTCTGCTCCGGGCATCCGGGCCGGAGCAGATCCAGGCGATCGTCGATGAGTTCGGCGACTGGCACAGGGAGGTCGAGAAACTTCTCAGCAGGAATCGGGCGACGGCAGGCGACGCGCAGCTGCTGTCCACCCGGGTCACGGTCTGGGCCGGCGCTCTGCTGCACGGAGGACAGCGCAGGTCCGTCATCAAGGCAGCCGATGACCTTCTGACCCGACTCGGTCTCGAACGCCACCCTGTCAACGTTCTGGCC
Source organism: Streptomyces cadmiisoli (assembly GCF_003261055.1). Taxonomy (NCBI): domain Bacteria; kingdom Bacillati; phylum Actinomycetota; class Actinomycetes; order Kitasatosporales; family Streptomycetaceae; genus Streptomyces; species Streptomyces cadmiisoli. The sequence goes on along the minus strand of NZ_CP030073.1, from coordinate 1,641,148 downwards.
GACGCCACCACCTCGAGCCGACTGGACGCCGCGGAGATCATTCGCGACGGAGACCGGGCCTTCCACGACACGCAGAAAGAAGGCCTGCCCGCCGCCATCCTGCGTCACCTGTGGGACGAGTTCCCCACCCAGCACGAACTCCTGCGCAAGTGGGCCATCGGCATCGCCGCAGACCGGACCGTCCCGGAAGAGGACGCCCGACTGATCACCACCGCACTGTGGAAACTGGCGGCGCACCGCCACGACCGGGCCATCCTCGACGGACTGGCGAGCGACCTCAAGGGCCCCCGGAGGGTCCTGGCCGTGGAAGCCTTCACCAAAGCAGCCGGGGACGCCGAGTTCGGCCGCTACGTCAGAGACCGCCTGCGCCAGTGGATGGACGCCAAGAACCCTCCGGACGACAAAGTCGACCTCGTCATCGAGATCTGCGCAGGCACCTGGGGAATCCAACAGCCGACCCTCGCACTGACACGGCTGGGCAAAGCCGCAGGCCACAAGACGTTCGGCTCCGCAACCGTCGTCCATGCCTTCCAGCAACTCGCGCTGCAACGACCACACGATGTGCGCAAGGCCCTCGACCAATGGCTCACCGACGCCGAAAACCGGCCCGCCGACGAGACCCTGCGCCGCCAGACGCTCGGATCCTTCCTCGCCCTCGTCTCCAGCGATGAGGGAACAGACCTGATCCTGAACAACACACACGAGACCGAAGCCCGGCTGCGCATCATCCACGCATGGCAGAAGCTGCTGTCCACCAACGACTCCGTGGACGCGGTCGTCACGCAACTGGCGCGATGGCATGAGCGATTCCAAGAGGACCCCTACCGCCGGGAAGCCGTGGTGGACGTCCTCGCAGACATCTTCGCCCCACCCAGCCTCCGCCCCGGTCTCGACCGGCTCATGGTGACGGAAGCAGCGGCCATTCTCCCCTTCTGGCGAGAGGTCCTGGTGCTGGCCGCCAACCGCTATCAGGCGTCCAAGGAGGCATCGACCCCTTGACGACCGACGGACCCGGCCCGTGGTGGAGCCGTCGGCGCAGTCGGATCCGGGCCCAGTGGCCCACAGGCCTGCCCGGCATCCGCTTCTGCGCCCACGGCACCCTCACCTACCGGGCACACGCCAACATCAAGGCTGGCGGCGCAGCCACTGCACGAGCCGCCGCACGACTCGCCCTGGACGAACTCGGCCGCGGCATCACCCAGGACCACATGCCCGAACAGCTCACCACCGCACAAGAAAACCTCACACTCGCCGCGGCGCACTGGCACACCCCCAAGGACACACCAGGCCTCTGGCTGAAGGCACGCATCACCCTGCTCCTCACCGAGCAAGACGCCAACCGGGCCCAGAGATACCAAGACGCCATACGCGAGGTGACACTCCAGCTCGCGCAGGAATACGAACGCCGAGAACGGTTCAGACAAGCGGTCTTCGACAGCCCGGACGCCACGCGTATCTGGTGGCTCGACCGCCACCTGGACGACCTGGACTCCCTCGACTGGGACCGCTTCAAGGAGAAGATCCTCCCCCTCGTCGGCGCGGCCGATGATATCCAGTCCAAGGCCGAACGCATGGCCCATACCCTCCTGTACGTCTGGGGAAAACTGGGCAACAACCCAGGACAACACGCCCGATTCACCACCACGGTCCGCACCGTCCTGGACCAGATGGGATGGAACGACGTGCTCGCCTGGCCGGTACTGGGCGAGCCGTCAGCGGCTGATGCGTCCGAGAGCGTCCGCGATGATGGCGCAGAGCCGGGCCCCGTCTCCGAGGTGGGCACAGCCCGATGAAGCTCCTCGCCCTGCGCTGGCTGCTCGACCCGGCAACCAGCCTCCTGGCACTGCGGCTTCGTGCTCAAGAATGCGGCCGCATGTCCTACGACGCGGCCTGGCGGCTGGCCCGGGTGATACGCCACCCTGACGAAATGGTGTACCGCCATCACGGACACCTCGCTGAAGACTCCCATGACGAACAGCGTTGATCAGGCGAGACGGAATCAGCACACGAGGGAACAGCTACTCGCGCGTAATACAGAACGTCTCGGGCCGGACGTGACCACCTCAAGGAACAGGGGGCGCGTCCGGCTGCCGCCGCCTTGGCGTACTGGCTTCCAGCAGCGACACGGAGCACCGGTCCGCACCCTCTACCGGATCCCGTTGATCAGCTTCCGTTGTCCCACCGACGGCCGGCCCAACACCACCACCGGCAACAACGGTTCTAGCACCGACCACTGCTCGTCGGAGAGATCCCCTCGCCCCACACCGAGATCATCACGGCACAGGGCTCGGGACGAGACCAGGACGCGGCGAAAGCGTCGGCGGCCTACTACGGGGGCGGCACGTCGGTGCTGGGCGAGCAGGCGCTGGCGGGGGCGTGGGTCTGAAAATCCCGCACGGATGTCAGTGGCGGTGGCGACACTTGATCCATGACGCTCGACCGTGCCGATGCGGCACCGCCTCTGCTGATCCCCTCCGGGTCGGCGTTCAACCCGATGGTGCTGGACCGGCGGATGCTGCTGCCCGTCCTCGACACAAACGCGCTGCTGGTCGAAGCCTGCGCCCTGGCCAAGAGCGGCGGTCGGCAGGACCGGGTCACCGCGCTGGCCGTCACCGGCCGTGCCACCCCGTACATCGCCGCGCACGTCCCCGGCGAAGTCGACGAACACCTGGCCAAAGTGGCCGCCGACCTCGAAGCGTCGGAACGGCAGGCACGCCGCGTACTCAATGAGCAGATCCTGCCCGCCCTTCGAGTGGTAGACCTGGAGATCCGCGACCACTTGGCCCCGCAGACCCGGCACATTCTGCGGGTCGACCGGGAGATGCCGAAGCGGCACCGGGGCGACCCGGATGACGCGCCCACGATGGCGCTTGCGGAGTTCCTGGGACCGTGCGTCATCGTCTCCAAGGACAGCGTCTTCTCCCGCTTCGGGTTCGCCGTCATCGACTGGATCCCCGTCGCGGAGAGCGTGCTGCGCCTGGCTGGCCTGGAGGCCACCGCCGCGAACGCGCTGGTACTCATCGACATCGCGTTCCAGCTGTTCGGCGCCGGCGTTCACCGCCTGGTGGCCCTCGCCGCGAAGAACCCGCTGGCCGCGACGGCCGCCGTGGGCGGGCTGCTGTGGTGGTGCCACCGCCACGGCTACCTGACCCGCGACAACTGGAGACGTCGCCTGTCGCAGGCAGGGGGTGCGGCGAAGCCGCTGCTGGAACTGGCGGAAGCCGGAATGACCGAGCACCAGGCGCTCAGCGACTCGCTCCTGGTGGTGGAACCCCCGGTCTACCCCATCCGCGAGCAGCTCGCGGCCCGGTACCTCGCGCGCTGCGGCCGGCCCCTGACGCCCGGTGAGCTGCGCGACGCGCTCGCCCGGCGCGGCTACATCATCTCCGCCGCGCAGCTGAAGCAGGACATGCAGACCCACGGCGCGTTTGTCCGCGCTCCCGGCGACCTGCGGACCATTGGACGTCCGGTGCGATAGCAGACCTGACCCGGGCACGCCCGAGACGCTGCCGCGGGGCCGTCCGGTGGGACGGCTCCCGAAGTCGCCGCGCCGCCCGGCGGGATGACGAGGGCCACGGCGCGCACTGTGCCCTGGCCACGGCGTACTCAAGTACTCCGATGTCATCAACCGGAAGGCAGCCATGAGGCTCAGCAGGCAGTAGGCAGTAGGCAGTAGGCAGTAGGCAGCAGGCAGCAGGCAGCAGGCAAGCAGGCAGCAGGAGAAGGAATCGACGCGGGCAAACTATGACGGCTACCCGCGAGACCTGTGGTACGCGATGCCCCGTCTCCACGCAGCTCACCCCGAGCCGGTCGGCCGCAGTGTGCCGTTCGAGCAGCTGTCGGCGCTACTGTCGTTCACGGAGCCGGACGACATCGTCCTCGCGGCGTGGGTGGGACTGTCCGGGACAGAGACGATGGGCCACCTTCACGACCTGATCGATACGGTGACGCGCGGCCTCTCCGGGGGCAGTCGGATCGGCGAGTCCGCTCTCGTGCCCGACATCGTGCTGGAGGTCATGGTCGGCAGGCGGCAGGAACTGGCGCTGCACACCGGCCACATCGCAGGCCTCACCAAGCTCCTGCGGGACTCCATCGGCACCCTCGGAGCCCGCACACCCGTGGCCGGCCAGTGCTTCCACTGCGAGGGGACGGGGCATGCCCGCCCGCTGTGGGAGCGGTCGCGGAGAGCCGGCTACGACGTCGCGTAGTTCCCGTACAGCACGCTCGCGGTGGTGCTGCGCGGGGATCGCCTTGAGCAGGTCCAGGGCACGGCGGGGATGAGAAGCCCCCGGGAACCGCGGATTCGCAGCGGTTGCCGTGGGCCTCGCGAGGCCGCCCGGAGCCGACGGGGTTGCGACGCCGGGCGGCGATCAGGGGGAGACGCCAGTAGGCGCCTGGCAGCGGGCACCGCGTCCTGGAGCCGGTCCAGCCGTTCGTACAGTGCCCGCAGCGTACGGGCCCGCTCCCTGATCCGGAGCAGGTTCCGCGAGGTCCGTGATCGTGAGGGTCATGCCGAGTCAGTGATTCCTAATGCTGTCTGTCAAGCCGCGAGGGCGCCGGGCGGCGTGAGCTCGTAGCACCGCCCATCGCGTAGGAGTGCCCAGAGGACATTCACGCGGCGGCGGGCCAGGGCCAGGACGGCCTGAGTGTGGCGTTTGCCCTCGGTGCGTTTGCGGTCGTAGAACTGACGCGACTCATCGCAGTGTCGGATGCTGAACAACGCAGAGATGTAGAAGACGCGTTGGAGGCGGCGGTTGTAGCGCTGCGGGCGCCGCAGGTTGCCGCTGATCTTCCCGGAATCACGGGGCACCGGGGCGACGCCGCCGAAGCCGGCGAGACGGTCAGCGGTGCCGAAGATCGTCATGTCACCGCCGGTGGCTGCCAGGAACTCGGCGCCGAGGATCACGCCCAGACCAGGCATGCTGGTGATCACGTCGAAGGCGTGGTGGTCGCGAAATTTGGCCTCGATGTCCTTGTCGAGCTCGGCGACCTGCTGGTTGAGGCCCATTACGTCCCTCGCCAGCGTGTGCACCAGCTGGGCGGCCAGCTTCTCGCCGGGCAGGCTGGTGTGCTGCCGTTCGGCGGCCTGGACTGCGATCTCGGCGAGCCGGTCGGCGCGGGCGACGTGACGGTTGCGCAGCCAGGTCTCCAGCCGCTTGGTGCCGATTCGGCGGATGGCCGCTGGGGTCTGGTAGCCGGTCAGCAATATGAGCGGGCCAGTGTTGGTCAGATCCAACGCCCGTTCCAGGCCGGGGAAGACGCCGGTGAGCTGGGCTCGCAAGCGGTTCACCGTGCGGGTGCGGTCGGCGACCAGGTCCATGCGTCGGCCTGTGAGGATCTTGAGGTCGGTGATGGTGTCGTCGGCGGCGCGTAAGGGGTGCAGGTCGCGGCGGACGCGGACCTGGTCGGCGATGACGGCGGCGTCCTTGGCGTCGGTTTTGCCTTCGCCACGGTAGCTCTCGGAGGCGCGGTGGATGGCCCGGCCGGAGATGTAGTGCACCGGCTGATCGTGGTTGAGAAGGATGGCGATGGCCAGGGCGGCTCCGCCGTCGGCCAGGTCGATGCCCCAGGTCACCTCGTCACCAAACGCCAGTACATCGGCAAGAAGTTCGAGCAGTTCGGGTTCGTCGTTGGCGACGCGTCGCGACAGCAGCCGGCGGCCGCTCTCGTCGATCGCGACGCAGTGGTGGTGGGTCTTGTCTGCGTCAATGCCGGCCCAGATCGCGGCCATGTGGTGCCTCCGTGCGGTGTGCGGCTGGTGCCTCCCACGGACGACCTCGCTGTCGATTCCCTACGGAGCGATCATTCGCAATTCCTAATTGGCAGCCGAGTCGTCGTGGGGCACCGAGCGGCCAATCACTGAGAGCCACAAGCGGCAGAGCCTTTTCAACCACACCCGGTGCCCCTGGGTGGGTGAACCATACGAAGGGCTCACCACCTCCCGCAGAACAACGTAGGGAGCCTTTTCCATCTTGATCAGGTGGCGAGTTCGAGGGCGACGACGGCACGGACGGCGGCTGTGATCCGGGTGGTGCTGCAGCGGAGCTTCCGCAGGAGCCGCCAGGACTTGAGTATGGCCATGGCGCGTTCGCCGAGGCTGCGAATCTTGGCGTGATCGCGGTTGTGGTGTCGGCGCCAGCCGCGGAGATGCTTGCCACGGATCGGGACACGGATCGCAGGGCCGGCGCCCTGGTACGCCTTGTCGGCCCAGCACTTGATGTCGTCTACGGCGAGGGCGGCGGGTATGCCGTGGTTCCGGGCCGCGGTCAGGTCGTGTGTGGCTCCCGGCAGTGCGTCCGAGGCCCAGACCAGGCGCCCGGCGGGATCGGCCAGGACTCGCACGTTCATCCCGTGGTGCTTCTTCTTCCCGGAGTAGTACGGCTGGTCGGCGGCGATACGGTCGATGGGTAGCACGGTGCCGTCGAGGATCACGTACGCCTTCTTCCGGACGGTCGCCATGGCCTGTTGCAGCGTGGGCGCGAGGGCGGCCAGTAGGTCGACGGCCTCGCGTATGTAGCGATAGGCCGTGGCGATCCCGATGCGGAAGCCCGCGGCAAGGCGGGCGTAGGTGTCGCCGCAGCGTAGGTGGGCCAGGACAAGCAGGGCCTGACGACCGCAAGTCAGGCGACGCCAGCGCGAACCGATCCGACGACGGTGACCTGCGAGAAGACCGGAATGATGCCGCAGAGTGCGGCTGGACAGATCGATGCCGGACGGGTAGACAAGCACGCGAAAGCTCCTGGCGGACTGGTGATCTTGGTCGTGAACCCGTCTACCAGGAGCTTTCTTCATGCCCGCCGCCGGAGCTGCCAGCCCAACCACCCGTCAGGTTGGAAAGGCTCACTGCCCAAGATCCACTTTCGATATACGGCCTAGAAGGTCGATGAAGATCTTGGTGAGGGGCTGTCCGGCCGTGAGGCCGGACAGCCCCTGTGGTCATGTACCGGCCGGTGCGAGGTGCCAGGTGCCTCTGGTGTGGGTGAGTCCGAGGTTGGTCAGTCGGCGGAGGTTGAGGGCGGCGGCTCGGGTGTGGAGCCAGGTGTTGTTGCTGATGGTGCCGCAGTAGCGCAGGCGCCGGTTGCCGGCCTGGACGAGCCAGGCGACGGCGCGTTCGACCGGTGGTCTCCAGCGGCGGTAGTCGGCCTGCCAGCCGGAGTCGGTGGCGGCCTGGTGGCGGGCGGCTGTCTGGAGGTCGTGGTGGGGTCGGATGGTCAGGATGCGTCCGGCCCTGGCTTTGGTGCACCGCTCGCGCAGAGGGCATCCGGTGCATAAGTTGCCGAAGGAGGCTTTGCGTTGGTGGTGCTGCCCGCCGGGGTCGGACAGGGGCACGGTGTGTCCGGCCGGGCAGGTCACGATGGCGGCGGTGGTGTCGATGGTGAAGTCGTCGAGGGTGAAGCCGCCGGGGACGGCGGGCCGCAGCGGTGCGGGTTTGAGGAACAACCGGTGTCCGGCCTCGTGGAGGGTCTGGCGGACATCGCCGGTGGAGTAGGCGGTGTCGCCGAAGACATCCAGCGGCTTGTCCTCGTCGGCAAGCAGGTCCAGGCCGACGGTGGCCTCGTGGTGTTCGGCTCCGGCGCCGGGCCGCAGAGCGACGGCGGTGTACAAACCGGTCTCTGGCTCGATGGCCAGGTGGGCCTTGAAGCCGTCCTGCTGGTGGCTGCGGGTCTTGTGGACGTGCCGGGCTTCGGGATCGATGGTGGAGACCATCCGGTTGGCAGCGGTGCCCCGGGTGATGCGCCAGCGGCCGTCGCGGCCGTCGGAGTCCTCGGCGGGCTCGACGTCCTGGCCGGCGACCAGGGCCAGGATGCCCACCGCGTTCGCGGCTTTCTCGCCGAGTTGCTGTTCGGGCAGATGACCCAGCAGCCGCAGCGCATCCGTGACCAGTGCATCGACCAGCCCGGCACGGGCCTGCTCGTCGTTCCAGGCGATGCGGGGCTTGCCCGGGTCGGTGTAGTCATGCGCGCTGCACCGCGCAGCGGCGACCGCGTCGGCGCCGGGGACCTCGCGGATCACCGCGCGGACGGCGGCGATGAGCTGGGTGACGGTGTCCTGGGTGGCGACCGCGTCGTCCAGCACGGTGGAATCCAGCGCCCGCCGGTGCTTGCCCTTGAGGACACCGGTGGCCTTCACCACCTCGCGCACCGCCTCGAAGACACGGTCGGGCCGGGTGGAGCGGGCCAGCCGGCGCCGGAAGTAGGCCAGCAGCGACGGATCGAACGCCATATCGTGCAAACCCAGGCCGCACGCGGCCTTCCACCGCAGATCGCACCTCAGTTCCTGCACCGTCTCGAAGTCCGACAGCCCGTTAAGGGCCTGCAGCGTGACCGCGGCGGCAAGGATCTGCGGCGGCATACTCGGCCGCCCGTTCGCCGACGGATACATGTCCGCGAACATCTCAGCCGGGAACAGCGCACCGCGGTGCTCGGCCAGAAACGCGAACACACTGCCCGCCGGGATCAACTCCCGACAGGTCTCCCACACATCCGGCCCGACCGTCTCCCCGGCCCATTCCCCCATCACCACGAAAACGAGTCTGGCCCCACCGCTCACGCGGCGGGGCCAGAACCCCAAGATCTTCATGAGTCTTCTAGCAGGCTGCGCCGGTTCGGTGGACCTCGGCAATCCACTGGCGCGAGGGCGCTGTCGGGTCATATCCTGATCCGTTCTTCGATGATCAACTACCACACGGAGGCTGCGAGTTGATGGACGTAGCGAGGATGATGGCTCAGCTTGATGAGCTTATTGCTGAGTACCGAGAAATGATCGGCACCCGTACCGAAGGAGTACTGGCCTCTGATCGAGCCAAGCTCCTTGTGAGCCGTCTCGAAGCCGCTATCGATCGCTTGGCACCTCCTGGTAGTAGCTACGTAAGGCAGCTAGATGTCTATCGGGAACAAAAGCGAACCTCGCTGAAGATTCGCGAGGTCTTTAGCATTGCTCTTGGCCTCCATCACGATCTGGCATCTGGATGGGTGGAGACAGTTGTTGAGATGGTGCACGCTGGCACCCATAGCGATTACCTGGATATGGCAGAGACGTTGTTGCAATCGGGGTACAAGGACGCCGCAGCTGTCATCACAGGTACGTCATTGGAAGTTCATGTGCGAACGCTCTGTGTTAAATATGGCCTAGATACCGAACTGGCCAGTGGTGCACCGAAGAAGGCCGACGTCATGAACGCTGACCTGAAGAAGGCTGACGTCTATGACGGACTACGGCAAAAGCAGATTACGGCCTGGATGGACCTGCGCAACAAGGCGGCTCACGGTGACTACCAAACCTACGACGAACACCAGGTACGTATGTTCATTGATGGCGTGCGGGACTTCATGCTGAAGTACTCGGCATAGCGCGCAGACAAGGGGACTAAACGATGGCCAACATCGACAAGGTAGTCGAGCAGCTCAACTTTCTGATCAAGGCTTCCGAAAACTACGCACGGAACGATAACTGGTCTCTCCTGCATGACGGGGCAGACGACCTCGTTGTTCTCAGCAACCGGCTCGAAGCCGCAATCGAGCGGGCTACGCGACCGACCTCTATGTATATGAAGCAGCTTGACACTGCCCGCCGTAGAGTGCAGCCTTATCGACTCAGAGAAGTGCGCATCGTCGCACTGGGACTACGTGACGATTTGGTCGCCGGGTGGGTTGAATCGGTCGTCGAGCTGGTGCACGCCGATACCTACCGCGATTACTTGGAAATGGCGGAGGGGCTGCTTGTCAAGGGATACAAGGACGCCGCGGCCGTCATCACGGGAACGTCCCTCGAAGTTCATGTGCGTGCTCTGTGCGCGAAGAACAATGTGACGACGGCAGTGGCAGGCAAGCCAAAGAAGGCCTACACCATGAACGCCGACCTCAAGAAGGCTGGAGTGTACGACGGCTTGCAGCAGAAGGAAGTTACCGCCTGGATGGACCTCCGGAACAAGGCAGCCCACGGGGACTACGCCGACTACGACCGCGATCAGGTACGTCGGCTCATCGGTGGAGTAGAAGCCTTCATGAGGAAGTACCCAGCGTAGGCGAACCGAGTAGGTCAGGGGTAGGTGTGAAGACTTCTCACTAGCAGCCACCCTTAGCGTACGGATGACTTGGGCCATTGTGATGATGTTAGGTGCGCCGAGAATAATTCGGATCGAAAGATGAGGGAATAATGACAGTTCAAGATGATGTGGTGGCGCTCGGCATAAGAAGTGATGCTGCCTATGTCGGCCGGTTCAGTCGCGATTTGGGTGCATCGAGAGCCTCCGGACACGGCGGTACCATCATGTTCTGTTTGGCGCCGTACCTGTCACTGTTTGTACATGAGTCGTATAGCAAGCTCAAGCGCATTGATCCCGCCTTGCCCGCCTTGTTGTCGGCTGACGCCGAAGCAATCGTGGCGCGTTCACGCCACAGTTTGAAGCTTTTCGAGGACAACCGGCGCGGCATTGAAGGGCAGCTTGCGTACTTCCGTGACGAGATCTCGCCTGCACACGCGGATAGGTTCCTGAACAACACGTGGCTTAAGGCCGCCCGCTCTCTAGAGACAGACTTGGGTCTCTATAGCTACGACGGAAGGATTATCTCGACAACGCATGCCGCCACGTTCCATCTGGGATTTGATCCTGTCGCCCTACTGGAGGAGGGGTCGGGTCCGAATCTGCAATCCGTCTACGAAGAGTACGGCCGTTACTTCCGCGGGCTGGGCGCGAGGACCGATTCAGGCGCGAAGACCTTTGTGAGTCATCTCGATCCGATGCGCTTTGATCAGCGGGACAACGACGTTCGATCGACTAAGTACTACGGTCGGGTATTTAATGGCAAGGGTACGCCAGACATCAACCGGCTACTGATGGTGTTCCGGGGTTTGATGAATTTCGTCGACTCGATGGTCGGGCTGGGCGCAGATGCGAATGAGGTCGAGTACACCGTATTCAAGATACGCTTTCTGACCCTGTACCAGGTTCTTGGCAGCTTGCAGATGCTTCACGACGAACGACCCGGTGACCTCACCACGCAGTCCACGAGGCTTATCGAGAAGGTCACGGGCACGTGGTCGGCAAGCCTGATTCTGGATCGCTCAGCAAAGCCGCTCCGCAACACCCTGATGCACTACAACCTAGACTCTCGCGTCGACCTGGCGAGGGTGGATGCAACTCAGCCACTCTTTGGACTCGTGCCGATCTATTTTCCGTCGCACGACGCTGCATCGTTCGTCGAGGCCGTTGACAGCTGTATCGAGGACACTGCATCGGTCATAGAGGAGTGGGCTACTGCCTGAGCAGTGAGCGCGGAGTTGGTTCGGCGGGCACGGGGACTCGACCGTCTGCACATAGAACAGTCCTACGGCATGATGGATCAGCGCCTGGACAGCAGAGTCAAGGCCGGCGGAAGTGAAGACGATGGCGGCACGCAGAAGATCCTGAGCATCGGAGAGCAGGCGCCCTCGCGTTGACCTCCTGTTCTGTGCCGCGCGCGTCTGCCGGACCAGGTGGAGAGTGTCGAACAGCCCGGTGACGCTGGCGTGGGTGCTTTTCAGTCGCCACCAAGCAGGGACGATTTCGGGCGCCTTGTAGGGCCGATTCCCCAAGGCGCTCAGCTGCAGTTTGGTGAGGTTGCCGGGCTCCTCGGGGGCTTCCGCGATCGCTTTGACCACTTCTGCCGTTGCAGTCATGGTGTCTGTCGCCAGCACTCCCTGTGCCCTGCCGATGACTGTGCCAGCTTCCACAGTTCCTGGCTCGCGCTCGCCGTTCTCAGGCTCCATGGGTCCCCCTGCCGCACCGACGTCGTCAGCCACCACACACATGATCGTCTGGGAGTGGCGGTGCCGTCAGCGAATGGCGCATTTACTCAGCAAGATTCGGACCGGGGCGGCGGTGGTCAGGTCAACTGAGCCAGGATGCCGGCCAAGGAGGCTTAGGTGTCGCGGGCACCGTGGTTGTTGTCGCGGTCGACTTCACCCATGAGATCATCGGCCGCGACTACATGGTGCAGTCACTCCTCGACGGCATCCCGGCGACCGAGCACCTGCGCACGTACCCCCGCTCGGCGTGGCCGGCGTACTACCGGAAGCTCGGCGAGATCGCACGGCGCGTCCACGACGTCCGCGGCCCTGCTTTCGGGCCCATCACCGGTCCGGCATACGGCAGGTGGAGCGAGGCGGTCGCTGCCTCCTTGGAGGACATCGCCACAGACGTGGAGGGCATCGGCCTCGACGCGTCCGATGTCCGCAAGGTCATCGTGGCGGCACACCACCACCAGGCCGTCCTCGACGAGATCGCCGAGCCCCGGATGCTTGCTGGGGATCTGTGGCTCCCCAACACACAGCTTGATCAGCATGCCCCGGAGCCCGTGATCACTGGTGTGTACGACTTCGACCGGACATGGTGGGGCGATCCGGCTGCCGACTGGACTATCCGCATGGCCACGGCCAAGCCCGACGAACGAATCGCGTTCTGGTACACCTACGGCCGCTTGCGCCAGTCCGAGGACGCTGCATGGCGGCAGAAGATCTACGAAGCTCGACACCTTGGCGCCATCCGCCTCGAGCGCCATCGCCTCGGCAACGTTGAGGGAGTAAGCGCGAGCTACGGCTCCATGGCAGACATCCTCGCCACCGTGGGCTGAAGATCCACCGCCGGCCCCGCGCTCCGATGCTGAATTCGTCGAGGTTACACATGGCTCGGTGCACGCGGACCGGTGACCGACTCGTTGGCGTGATCCCGGTTGTAATCGCGTCCCACCCGAAATACACCGGGCGAGACAGCTGTGGAGCTATCACGGATCTCGTACCAGAGATCGGGCTGTGAGGCAGGCCATTGCGTGGCAGTAGACCACCTGACTCCCTGAAGGTCGTCAATGCTCAGCATCCCGAGGGCTGAGCTCAGGTCGGCACCGCTGAGATCACAGTTACGTAGGTCCGCAGAATGTAGCAGTGTCTGTGCCAAGCGGGCGTCCGTCAAATCTGCATCACGGAGGCAGACATCTTGCAGGGAGGCACCCGTCAGATCAACGTGCTGCATGGACGCCGACTCCAGTCGTGCACGTGAGAGATCCACGCCGATCAAAGTGGCATTATCCAGGACTGCGTCACGTGCATCGCATTCGAGAAGCCGAGCCCCCGACAGGTCTGCGAAGGTCAAGTCGCACCGGCGGAGGTCCGCGCCGGTCAGATCAGCGCCTTGGAGGCTGACCTGGTACAGGTTGCCTCCGGCAAGATCGGCTCCTCGCAGATCTACCGGGTGGTCACTGGCCTCTGGCGGGCGCAAGGCGTTTGCGAGTCGCGTCAGCTCACTGTCGGGCAACGGTTCGTCCCCCGAGCGCGCAATGGCCTCCGCCGCCTGGGCACGCCCCTGCTCCGAGGAGTCCGGGGAGGCCAGGTACAGCAGTTCCCGCAGCACTTGCTCCGTGGGCCTATTCGTCATCGTGGCTCCAGGATGGTGCGTTGAGTGTCAGGCTCGCTCCGCTGGGGCGCGATCGCGCAGATTGGGCACCGCGTGCTAATAGATGACCGTAACAGTGCCAGGCCGAAGTTCACTGCCTCCTGCTCGGCTCGGCGTAGTGCCTCACTCGGCTTCAATTTTTCCATGTCACGACTGTTGAGCAGCCGGTTCACCAGAAGCTCCCAGTGGTCCTCGGCCAGATCCCAGTCCCCGCTGTGCCACTCGGCAGCGAAGTACTCAGCAAAGTCGGCGGCCGGGCCACGGCTCTGATGGAGGGCGAACAAGGAACGCATGCTTACCTCCACCTAGTTGTCCGCGGCGGAGCTGCGCCGAAGCTCTTCAAGGATCTCCTGGAGCTCCCGCGTGCGATGGGCTTGAATCTGTCCGGTTACCGCGTACCCCACAGCACCACCCACCAACGCTGGAATAGCTGCCCATCCCATAAGGGAGAGAGGCCAGGCGCACCACTGCGTCGTCGCTTCTCCCGGCGAGTCGATGCCGGTGAGCACGTTGTAAGCCCTGGTCCACCCGAGGAGGACTCCGTTGATGATGTAGAGGGCAAGAAAGGCCGTCAGCATGGGGGCTGCGCGCAGCAGAAGCCACCGATGTAGTCGTGGCAGCGCATCTCGTGAGCGCCACCAACGCAGGACGAATCTGCGCAAACCGGGAGGCGGCGGCGGTTGGATCCTGGGCGTCCCTGAGGTCACCGTACGAACGTATCGGATTCGGGGGGCAGTTGTTCATGTCCACGGTTGTCGGCTGGACAGATCGTCAGGGCTCCCCGAGCATGAACTCCAGGATGTTGTGGGCTGCATCCCTGAGGGCCCAATGAATACCAGCACGTCCGCTGCCCGGGGGGACAATGAGCCCGAACGTACGCGCCATCGCGGCGGCGACACGCCGCATCGCCAGGGCTCAGAGCGTGCCTGACACCGTGAGAGAACTCTGCTTGACAGCAGTCCCGGATGTAGCAGACGCCGTCATTGTCTATGCCGCCGACCCGATTATCCCGGGTAACGAACCGAAGGAGTTCGCTGTCCGGTTGACCCTAACCGGCTCGAACTTCCACCCCAAAGCATCCCGAGCTAAAGAGGTACGCGCGTTAGAGACGACCGATGGGTGGGCTCCTGGGCCGCAGGCTAGCCTGGGCGGCGCCATGGGCGGCACGGCCCCATCCGCCACGAACGTACAGCCATCCGGCTTGTTGGACCAGGTGATCAAGGCTGGCGAGCTCGTCGACCGGGTGGCTATCGAAGCCGACGCGACACTCAGAGAGTTACTTGGAACCACTCCCCGACTCCCCAGGGGAAACCGGATCCTGCTGTCACCACTGACGCACTCGGACAGCGTTCTAGGGATCGCCGTGTTCCTTCGTCGCCCAGACCGGGAGCCGTTCGGACACGACGACATGTTTGCGGCCTCCCAACTCTCGCATCAGGCCGCACTCGGCATGCGAGAAGGGTCGACCCCACTGCAAATGAGCAGGGACGGGGACCGGCTGCGGTTCGCAGGCGTGGCGACTCGGCGGATCGCCAGGGGCCTTGACCTGAACGAGATCGTGACAGGGCTGTGTCGGGCGACCGTTCCGACCTTTTCCGATGCAACCCTGGTCTATCTTCGCGACCCGTTGCCAGTCGGCGACGAGCGGCCCGTCGGCCCATTTGCGTTGCGACTGCATCGTATCGATCAAGACCCACAAATGGATGGGACGGGGACAAGCGGCAGCTTCGTCCCGACGGTCACGGCGGAGGTGGGCGAAGTCCGGGCCGGCGGTGCGCTGACCGAGGTCCTGAGCGGGGTACGGCCAGTGTTCGCGGACGCGCCAGCTGCGCACGCCGCGCTCCGCGAACTCCTAGGTATCAGCGGCGTTCTGGTGGTGCCGAGCGGGCACCGGGCGATCCTTGCCCCGCTGCGTGGGCGGAGCCGAGTAATCGGTGCCGCAATCTACCTACGCCGTCCGGAGCGCCAGCCTTTCGAGGAGAACGACCTCCTCGTGGCCGCCCAACTTGCCACGCACAGTGCACTCGGCGTCGACAAGACAGTGCTGTACTCGCGAGAGGCGTACATCGCCGACTTACTGCAGCGCACCATGCTGCCGGAGACGTTGCCCCGGACGGTGGGCGTGCGACTGGCGTCCCGCTATCTGCCGGCCGCCGAGACCGCGCACGTGGGCGGCGACTGGTACGACGCACTGCCGCTGCCCGGCAGCCGAGTGGCGCTGGTGGTGGGAGATGTGATGGGGCGCTCCATTACGTCGGCCGCGATCATGGGCCAACTGAGGACGACCGCGCTAACCCTGGCGAGTCTGGACTTGCCACCGCAGGAGGTATTGCACCGTCTCGATGAACAGGCCCAGCGGCTCGGCGTGGATCGTATGGCGACCTGTCTGTACGCCGTCTATGATCCCGTTACACACCGCATCACCATCGCTAATGCAGGCCACCTGCCTCCGATCCTGCTGCATGTGGACGGCCGGGCCGAGGTACTGCAGGTGCCGGCGGGTGCCCCGATCGGCGTCGGCGGTGTGGATTTCCAGACCGTAGAGCTGGATGCCCCGACGGGGGCGACCCTGCTCCTGTATACGGACGGTCTGGTCGAGTCGCGCCTGCGCGACGTGTGGATCGGCACAGAGCAACTACTCGAGAGGCTCTCCGCGACCGCGCAGCTCGCTGGCCCAGACGATCCGCCGGAGCTGGAGGCCCTGTGCGACGATGCGTTGGACATTCTCGGCCCTGGTTACCGGGACGACGATGTCGCGTTGCTCGCTGCCCGATTCGATGGGATCTCGTCAAATATCGTCACCTCACTCGGACCACAACAACCGAACTCCGACCTCCAGTCGTTGACTGGCATCGGTGGCGTAGACCTGCGGTCCGACAGCTTTACTTCCGACAAGCCACTTGCCTAGTGAAGCGCCCAGAAGTCCCCGGCAAGCAGCCGGGGTTCGGTGGCCTCGTCCAGGACGATGTGGTGTTCGACGGCGAGATCGTTCGAACACGATGTGATCGAAGCGACCACCGATAACGCTGCTGCCCATGGTAATGCGGCTCATCGACTCGACACCGGCGAGACTCTTCTCCGGAGGCGGGCGTCCGCCGCACGTGCCAGGCGAGTGCCCGCAGGGTCGCCAGCCGCGCCACCAGGGCTCCGATCTCGGCCCGCACGTCGTCGCGGCGATCTCCGCGGATACCGTCTTCTGCCTCGGCATGAGCGAGCCCGAGGTCCGAACGCCGAGCTGATCGCAGATCTCGTCGCCCGCCCACGCGCACATGAGCTCTGAACACCTGGCCGGGGTGCTGGTTGAAGGCGTTCACGATGGCCTGGCAGGCAGTTCGGGGCCCCACTGATCCGGATTCCGGGCGTCGCGAACCATCTGGCCACCATCAAGGCCGAGCTCGCCGAGGAGAAGCCGAGCATCAGGGTGTTGCCCAGAAAGGCCCGGTGGCGCGCGAGGGCGCCGTGGTCAGTGTGGCTTCCACCGATGTTCCTCTCTAGGAGAGCGACATCCGGGCCCTGGCCTCCATGCGAGCCGACCTCCAGGGAGCCCGCGTGATCAACTACCTCCGCCTGCGCCGCCTGCTCGTCGCCCAACCGTTCAGCGACCCGTGCACCGCACGCGCCCGAGACCATGCCACCGCCATCAGCCACCCGGCCTTCTCCGCAGCGGTGCACATCATCATCGACGTACTCCTCGGCCAGGGCAGCACCTCCAGCCGAGCCCGCAGCCCCCAAGACCGTCGAGAACTACGCGACCGCCATCGGGGACACGCTCGAAGCGTGGATCGCCGACGGCCTCACCGATCCCGCGAGATCACCAAGAAGCACATCGAAGACGCCCTGGAGCCGCTCCGCAGGAACCAGGCCCGCCGCCTGCACACTGCGCCGCGCTGCTTCTTCAGGGCCCTCAAGCGCGAACGCCTCGTCTTCCGCGATCCGGCCCGCCACATCTCCCTCACCAGCAGCAGACACGTGCCGACCGCGCTGCCCTCCGACCGGGTCGCTGCCCTCCGACCGGGTCGCCGCCCTCTCGACCGCTTCGACGACCCTCGCGACCACCTCATGGTCGCGCTCGTCGCCGTCTACGCCCTCCTCCCCAGCCAGCTCACCCAACTTCAGCGAACCGACCTCGACCGCAGCAAGGGCCGACTGCGCCTGCGCCGGGAAGGACGCCTGGACCACGTCATCTACCTCGACGCCTTCACCCTGCGCCTGGCAACAGCGTGGGAGCTCCACCGCCACCGGCGCTGGCCCGACAGCTCCAACCCCCCACCTCTTTGTCACCCGCAACACCGCCGTCGACGACTCCGGCCCACCCGTCAGCGCTGGCTTGGTCCAGCAGCTCTTCCACGCGTGGGCCTGCCAGCTGGCCGCCTGCGCGTGGACAGAATCGTCGACGAGGCACGCCACAGCGCCGACCCCGTCCGGCTGATGGAGCTCTTCGGCCTGTCCAACCTCTCCGCCACCCGCTACGTCCTGTCGGCACACCCGGACAAGAAGAACGACCCCATCGCCCCGTGAGACCCGCCCGGTCTGATTGGGCACTTGGGATCCACTGCGGGCAGCCTAAGGTAACGAGTGACCGCATCCGTCGGAGCAGTAGCGCTCGCGGCGCAGTGCATCGGAGATCGCGAGTACCGTGATTAGCGGGAGCCAGGGCTAAACGGCGCAGCACGGGCGGGCTGTACACATCGTGATCTCCCGTGGCGATCACAGTGCGAGGCGACACCCGAGGCAGCTGCCTGGTGGGGCGCTTCGCGTTTTGCAACGGCCCATATGCGGATCGTCGGCCTCATGGTCGCGGGACCACGAGGGTTCTATGGCTCGTACGGCTCCACCTTTGCGTCCAGCCACTGCCTCTCCGTCAGTCCCAGCAACGCACCTGGCCCCTGGAAGCGCAGCGCCCTGCGTGAGCCTTCAAGAGCCAGCATTGACGCAGCCCCTCTCCCAGGTCGCGGTGGTGGTGAGCGGCCCCCAACTCGGCTTCTCGCCGCTGTCATGCCCGGCGTCCGCGGTGCGCTCCCGGCCATGGCCGATCACCTCTCAGCTTCGGCTGCGCTTGTTGCGTCCGGGCTGCGGTCTGGCCGGAGTAGGTTGTGGCGTGTCGTCGGTGGTGCGGGAGGAGTGCGGGTGGGCGCGACCGAGTCCAATGCTGGGGATGATTTCCACTTCTGGTGGACGGCTGGGCGGGGTCTTGAGCTCGTCTCCCCTGGCACGGAGCTTGAGCTTGTCGTGGTCGAGGGCCTCGCTCTTGTAGACGACCCGGACGAGCAGTACGAGACGGTCGATGTCGCCGAGTATTTCGGGGGGCGTGACGTAGCGAGCGCGGACCGGATTGTGCTGTCGCAATTGAAGTACAGCACCCGGCACGCGGAGACTGCGTGGACGGCTGCCCGCCTGTGCCAGAAGCGTGTCAAGAAGGCGGACGGGAAGGCGGACTCGGAACGGTCGGTGATCGCTGATCTCGCGACCGCGTACACGCGCCTTCGGGACGACCACGGTGACCAGGCACTGGGCAAGGCCCGGATCGCGCTGGTGAGCAACTGCCCCGGAGATCCTCTGCTGCTGCAGAGCGTGCGAGCAGCAGCACAGTGGACGGCCGGGCAGACCGCCCCGACCCGGAAGGCTTTGAAGGCCGCCCTTCCGTCCGACCAGGCCGCGGTGATCGGCACGCTGGCCGACACCATCGGGCAGCGTTTGAAGAGCGCTGAGTTCTGCCGCTTCCTGCAGCTCCTGGACCTGTCGACGACCGGGACGATGGACCGGACCGCGCTCGCGCGGGCGGTGAAGTCAGGGGCGAGCGTGCTGACGCCCGGGCACGGTCTGGACTCGGCGAACCGGCTCTTCGACCTGGTCCGTCAGCAGGCGTTGCCGGGTTCGAGTCGTCGCGGCGTCACCGCCCAGGATGTGCTGGCGACGCTGGGTGTCGCCGGTCTGCTCGACCTTTATCCGGCGCCGTCACGCCTGGAGCCGCTCCAGAACCCGCTGCCGACGGTGGGCGCCGAGGCCATTGCCGTGGCGGTCACGGCCAACAGCGGCAGGCTGGCCGTCGCGCACGGTGACGCGGGCGTCGGGAAGACCACGGCGATGCGGCAGATCGGGGACCACCTTCCGGACGGCTCGCAGGTGGTGCTGTTCGACTGCTACGGGGCGGGCGAGTACCTCAGCGCGGGGGAGGAACGGCACACCCCCAGGCGGTTCGTCACCCAGGTCGTGAACGAGGTGGCGCAGCGTTGCGGCACCCCTTTGCTGGTGCGGGCCCCGGCCGATGAAGGGGACCTGTGGCGCAGGCTGAGCCGCACACTCGAGCAGGCCGTCACGGCTCTTCCCGACGGCGCGGTGCTGGTCTTGGCGGTGGACGCGGCGGACAACAGCGCGGTCGCGGCCAGGGAGCGCGACGAGCGGAGCTTCCTTACGGACCTGGTCCGGCTGCCGCTGCCTGGACGTGTGTCCGTGGTCCTGTCCGCGCGATCCCACCGCGTCCCTTCACTCGAGGCTGACGGCGCCCCTCAGGTGCCGCTGCCGCCGTTTACGGCTGAGACCTCGGCCGCGCATCTGCGCCGCTACCGGCCCGCCGCCTCCGACGAGGAGTGCCTGGACTTCCACGGTCGCAGCGGCGGCAATCCCAGAGCCCAGAACTACACCCTGGAGCAGGCCCGCACCGAAGCATGGGACATGGCGACCCTGCTGGAGAAGAGCGAGCGGACCCCTCAGCAGATGTTCGAGCTGCTGCTCGCGTCGGGGCTCCAGGCCGGCGGCGCGGACGCGGGCGGAGAGAGGTGGCTCGCGTTCCTGCTGGCGCTGGCCCGCCCGGTCAGCATGGCCACCCTGGCTACCGCGCTTGATGTGCCCACCGAGAAGGTGACCGCGTTCGCGAAGGGACTGGCTCCCGGCATCAGGCTCGTCGGGGAGCGGATCCAGTTCCGGGACGAGGACTTCGAGACGTTCGTCCGCGGCCGCGTGGACGACGAGGCGGTCGTCGAGGCGCACGGCCGCCTGGCCGACCTGTTCCTTGAGCAGCGCGCGACCAGCGCGGACGCCGCGGCGCATGTCGCCACCCATCTCTATCTGGCGAAGCGGCTGACGGAACTGGTCGACTTGGTCCTGGCCGAGGACTCCCCGGCCGGAATCGCCGATGGATTTCGCCGCGAGCAGGTCCAGATGGAGCGGTTGCGCCTGGCCGCGCTGGCGGTTGCCGAGACCGGATCAGCGTCAGACGCGGTCCGGCTCGCCGCACGGGGATGCGACACCGCATCGCGCTCCAAGAGCCTGTCGGAGCTGGTCGACTCCCACATGGATCTGGTGGCCCGGTACGCCGACGTGGACCTGCTCCAGGCCTATGCCCCCCGGCACGGCGATACCCAATGGCTGGGCCCGGTGTGGATGCGGCTTGCGGGCGTGCTGTCACGTGACCCGCAGCGGCAGGCCGAGACGAGGAACGCCCTGGACATGGCCGGCGCGTGGGTGCGGCGCTGGATGGCTTCCCAGGACAAGGAAGGAAGATCCTGGGAGGTCGACGCCGACGACGTAGCGGCCGCCGCGGAGGCACGGTACCGGCTGGAGGGGATGCAGGCCGCGATCAGCATGCTGCGGCGGTGGCGGCCGGCCTCCTTCGTCGTGGAGGTGACGGAGCGCCTCGCGGCCCGGCTCGCCGGGGAACTGGATGCCCAGGAGGCATACGACGCCCTGACCCGCCATCGCGTGCCCGCGCACGCCCAGGCGCCGGTGCTGGCCCATCTCGACAGCGCGGCGTCGTCTCCTCCTCCCGCGGCATGGGTGGACGAGGTCACGTTCGCCCTCACCTGTGTGCCGGCCACCGAGCCTCACCCGCCGTGGCACCGGAAGCTCCTCGACGTTGCCCTGCGCTTCGGCGACCGTCAGTCCGCGCTGGCCCTGGCCGAGCACTGGGCAAGTGAACTACCCACATCCCAGCGGGCGTTCAACTCACCGTCGAGCCCGGCAACGATCACCCTCTACAGCCACGCCGCGTCGGCCGCCCTGAGCGGCACCCAGATGCACGCCGAACAACTGCTCCCCGCCTCCCTGCAACCACCCGCTCAGGGCACCGGCCACAGCTACGACCCGCACACCGGCGAACGCGAAGGCTGGCTGAAGCGGGTCGACCCGCTGATCGCCGCTGGCCTTCTCCACGTTCGGGCCGTCCTGGGCCAGGCCAACGCCGGGGACGTGGAGGCGTTCTGCACGGCTGGTCTGCAGACGCGCACCGAACTCACCGAGTACCGCTGGTTCACCTACGACCGGGAGTTCCGCGCCTGGGCGACAATGGTGGCCTGCGCCGCCATCGAGACGGGTGCCCCCGCGAGCATCATCGACCACTTGGCAGACACGGCCCCCGGGCTGCTGCGCGGCGGGGCGCCCACCCTGTGGCTGGACCTGGCGGACGTGCTGGCCGAGCGCGGAGCCCATCCGAACACGGCAGCCGACCTGTGCCTCAAAGCAGCCCAGGCCGCCCGCGACGACGGATACGACGCCGCGGACCGCCTGGAGCTCCTGGCCCGGAGCGCCGGCATCGCAGGCACCCTCCACTCCGAGCTCGGCCGAAACCTGTTCGACCAGGCCGTCGACGCGGCCGCCGGCATCAACGACGAGTCGGCCCGGCTGCTCAGCGTCTACGCCGACCTGGCGCAGCGCGCCGACCTGCCCGCGCCGGACCGCGCTGTCACAGCCTCGCGCCTGGTCGCGGCCGTGGAAGCCGTCACCCCGCACGTCACAGACGCCGGTGTCATCCCGTACGAAGAGGTGTTGAAGGCCACGGCCAGCCTCGACTGCCGCCTCGGTCTGGCCACGGCGAGCCGCTGGGACGACGAGGACCGGATCGCACTCGCGCAGGCCTTGCCGGCCGCACTCGAAGGGACCGTCACCACCGGAGCGCTGCCTGGCGGGCAAGCACTCGCCCTCGACCACCTGATCGACAACGACGCGCGGCGCCTCGCCTTCCAGATCAACGTGGCGCGGCACCTCGCCTCCGCAGGGTCGGCCAGCAGCCGGGCGGACGCGCGGACAGCTCTGGTCCGCGCCGCCACGTGGCTGCGGCTCCGAGTCCCCGTTCGATCGCAACCCCGGCTCGCTTCGCAACTCGTCGACACGGCACGCTCCCTCGACCAGGAAGCGGCCGTTCAACCGGAACTCGAACTGGTCATCGCGCTGACTCCGCAGGGCCGAGCTGATGAATCAGAGGGGGTCTCGGCCACCTGGATCGGGGACACCGAGGACACCCCCGGCGAGGGGGCGCTCGCGGCGTCGGCGTCGGTGTCCGCGGCCAGTTGGCGCACGCTCGCCCCGGATATCGAAGCCATGGGAACAGCTGCGCCGTACGGCCACGCGCTGGTGCAGTACCTCACCCGTGTCGTTGAAGCCGCGCCGATGACCGAGCGGTTGCCTGCCCTCGACGCAGCCGCTTCACTGGCCTCTACCAACGCGCCGACCGTGATCGAGGTCCTGGCTGGCCTCGTCGAGCAGTGGCGGACATGGCCGGGCGTCGAAACGTGGGCCAAGACCACTGTGACCGCCCTCCTCGCAGAGCATCTGCCTGACCTGGTCTGGACGTACGATCCCCCACGCCTGGCACGGCAATTGCGCAGCCTCGGCGACGACGCCACGATCCGCAGCGCGATCCTCCGCGCACTGCCCCGTGCGCAGACGCGCCTGACCGCCTTCGGCTGGCAGACCGTCGCCGTCGTGCTCGGTCGCCTGTGCGAACCCGATGCCGCAGCCGACGCCCTCACCGGTCTTCTCGCCCCCTACCCTGCCACCACCCCGGCACATCCCGAGCCGGACGAGAGTCCGCTGCCCGCGCTGTTGTGGAGCGCCTTCGGCCACCCCCGGCGTGAGATCCGGTGGCGGGCCGCGCACGCGGCACGGGAACTGCTCAGCCACCAAGACCACGCCACGGCACGGCCGCTGGCCGCGGCGCTGGTCGCCTGCCTCGATCGCGCCGATGCCGCCCCCTACCGGGCACCGGCCCTGCACTTCTACCGGCTCTCGGCTGTCACGGGTCTGCTCACCGCGCTGCACCGGGTCGCCCGCGACAAGCCTGCGCTGATGCGAGAGCATCTCGCCGTCTTCGTCCGGCACGCCACCAGCACCGACCTGCCGCACGCGCAGATCCGCGAACTCGCGCGACGTACCGCCCTTGCCCTGGCGGCTCCGGATGACCCGTCCCGTGACCAGCTCGAGGCCGCGAACCGCCCCGATCGCTGCAGCATCGACCGGACCCTCAAGAACGAGCATGGCGGCGGCCTCAGCGATGCCGGCGACCGATACCGCTTCGACGCGATCGACACCATCCCCTACTGGTTCCGGCCGCTCGCGAGGGCCTTCAGCCTCCCCGTCGACACGATCGCGCGCAAGGCCGAGACCTGGATCCTGGACAAGTGGGGCCTGAGCGAGAAGGACTGGTGGACCGACACGCGTGAACTCCGCAGCGAACGGGCCTCGGCCCGCATGGGCCACCGCCACGGCTCCATCCCACCGGAGGAGAGTCTGCGGCTCTACCTGGAGTACCACTCCATGCTGGCCGCGGCCGGCGAACTCGTCGACGAGCACCATCCCCTGCTGATCGAGAAATGGGCCGAGAACGAGAACCCCTGGGACGAGTGGCTGGCCCGGTATGTGCTGCCCGACGGACCATGGCTGGCCGACCTCAGCGAGCCCGCGCCCGCACAGCCCTACCTGTTCCTCGGTTCCGGCCCGGACGACAGTGCCTGGGCCGCCCCCCAGTTCACCGACAGCAAGGAGATCTTCGGCCTGGTGTACGACGACCTGCCCCCGTCCGTGCTCGTCACCGCCTCCATGAACATCACCTGGGCAGGCGGCTCCGAGAACGTCTACGTCGCCTCGGCACTCGTCCGCCCTGACCGCGCAGAAGACCTCCAACGAGCCCTGGCCGCAGCGACGGAGCCCTGGGACTGGAAACTCCCCGACGAGGACGAAACCGCGCACGAGGTCGATCACGGGCTCTTCGAGCTGCGCGGCTGGCTGCGCGACCCCGCCTTGCGACCCGAGAACCTCGACGAGCACGACCCCTACGCGCAGGGGCTGCGCGCCGAAGGCCCTTTGCCCGGACACGCTTTCCGGCGGCAGACCCACGCACACCCGGACCAGGACGGCGTCCGGCTCCTCGCAGCCGACCAGGCCGTCCTCGCCCAATGGACGCAGTGGTCGGACGGTGACCCCGACGACAGCCGCGCAGGCAGGACAACCAACGGATCACGCGTCCACGTGACCCGCGACGCGCTCCTGAAGTACCTCTCGACCACCGGATACAGCCTCATCGTGGAGGTCCAAATTGGACGACGCCGCAACAGAACAGCCGCCCGCCACGACGACCGCCGAAGCTGGCTCTACCTCATCCACGCAGACGGCCGGGCAACAGTCCGCTGATCCGCTCGCCGAGCTCGGCGAGCGGATCCTCGCGGAGCTCGGCGAAGAACGCACCAACAACACACTCATCCGCTGGCTCAGCCACCACACCGCCCGACTTATGCAGGCCGCCGACGACGCCGCCCACGCTCGCGACGTCAGCGCTCCCGCACGGGCGGAGGAAGCCAGGACCGCCATCCTGCAACTGTGGCAGGCACGCTCCGCCTGGCCCGAGGGCTGGCCACCGCCAAGGGCTGCCGCGCTGGCCAAGACACTGGGAGGCATCCCCGAGGTGTCGGCGGACACCTGGCCCGGCCAGTCATTCCCCGCACGCCTCAGCGCTGTGCACCAGATGATCCTCGCCGCGCTCACTGACGAGGCCGCAGCGAGCGCTCCCGACGGCAACGAGGAGGACTGGCTCAATGCCTCGGGGGAACACCTCACGGACGCCGAGACCGTGATCCTGCGCCGAGCCGCCGACGCGTCGCAGCACAGAGAAACCCTCGGCGAGCTCGCAACGCTCATTGAGCAGTTCAACGCTCCGAAGCCCGGCGAACCGAGCGGTCCACCCGCGGACGAGGTTATGCAGCACCCCCTGGTGCGGCTGGCCGACACCTACCGAAAGATCATCATCGACCGCGTTGCGCGAACAGACCTTCCCACACAAGCCGACCGAGCGGCCGACCAGTCGCACGGCACCGACGAAGGCACTGAACAGACGAGTGGTGTCGAGCTGACTGCGGGCGGGGACAATCCCTGAGCAGCAGCAGGCCCTGGGTGGCGAGTAGCTGCCCGGCGGCCCGCATCGGGAGGCCGCGCTGCACCGCCACAGGTTCTCGGCGAGAGCCGTCCCAACGCCCACCGGAGACGGGAAGCAGAGCCAGACTGTCGGCCATGGACACTCCCTTAGCCCACCAGGACCGTGAAGAAGCAGAGCGGCTGAGCACCGCCGTGGGAGTCCTCGCCGACTTCCTGAGCCGCCAGCCGCTCACCCAGGCCCTGGCCTCGCTGGAGCACCGATTGGAGGGCGCCGACGGGATGAATGTCATGCGGATCGCGGAGGACGGCCACGTCGTGCCGCAGCTGCTTGCCTCAGCGCTCACGGTCCGCGAGAGCCTGGGCCGGATCAATGACTTGATCCACGCCTGCGGCATCCTCCTCGTACTGCCCCATATCCTCGGGGATGAAGAACGCATCGCCGTCCGCCCCTCCCTCGGCGCCGGCAACGACCCGAGCCGCCCGTACGACCTGGAGACAGACCAGCGCATCGCGGAGTTCAAGCTCGCTCGTTGGCGCGGCGCGGACGCCATGCGCAAGCGCCAGACCTTCAAGGACCTCGTGATGCTCGCCGCCGACACCTCCGGCCGCCGGGCAGAGCTCTTCGTGATCGGCCCCGAGCCCTGCCGCTTCCTGGCCACCAGCACTTCAACCGCGGCCTGGGCCCTGGACCGCAGCCCAGGGGCGCTGCGGACCTTCACCACCGTCTTCGGCACGCCGAACATATCCGTCGCCCAGTTCACCGCGACCCATGCCGCTCACGTTCAGATCACCGATGTGCGGGATCTTCTTTCCGCGTCCGTCGCAGCCCTCCTGCAGTGAGCTGCTCTCGGCATGAGGCGCCAGCCTCGCGAAGTGAATTGCGCCGATGAATCTGACCAGTCAGCTTGAGGTCGTGCCGTCGAGAGGGATGAACCCAACGTGCAGGGCTGAGCTTGTTCCGCTTTGACGGACACCATCGGTGTGGTGGTCAGGCACAATGCCCCTCAGGTCCATCGCCAGAGTGCCCCAAGAATCCGAGAACCCGTCGGGTTCCCGTGGTCGGCGACTCCATGATCGACGCGGCGATCTGCGACGGCGATATCGTCACCGTACGGAAGATGGACAGCGCCGATCATGGCGACATCGTCGCCGTGCTCTTGGACGACGAGGCCACCGACAAGGTGCTGCATCGGCAGGACGGCCAGGTGTGGCTGATGCCCCGCAACCCCGCCTACGACCCCGGCGACGAGGCCCGGATCCTCGGCAAGGTCGTCGGCGTTTTGCGCTTGTTGTGACGGCCTGCCCCGACGCTGGGGAAAACGCAAAAGGGAGCCCCGACACTCTCTCTCCGTGTCGAGAAACGAGCTGGCGGCGACATCGAAGGCCAGCGCGCCCACTGCGAAATTGGAGTCCCACCGCCACTCGATGACCGAGGCCGAAGCGCGGCAGGCGGAACAGGCGGCGCTTCCCTAACCTGACTCGTTCCAGGCGGCGATGCCGTCCCGGAACGGCTTCCGGACCTCCTCGTCCGCCGCGAACGCCTCCGGGTAGTTGACGATCACGGCCTTGGTCTGGCACCGCGGGCGGAGCGCGTACTCCGCTTCGTCCGATCCCTGACCGCCGACGTGGTAGTCGCGTCCTACGATGACGGCGACGGGCTCCGGCAGCCAGGTCGGGTCGGATGCGTCGGCGATGGCCCGTGCCCAGTTGGGGCCGGGCACATAGCCTTTGTCCACGGTCAGGCTGTACACCCCGTCGCTGGCCAACTCCCTCGTGATCAGGCCCTGGTTGACCATCCAGGCAACCATCCGCCGCGAGCGGCCCCGCCTCCCGACTGCTCACCTCGACTCGATGATCCGCTCAAAAAAGTCACCCATCGCATGCCCCGCCGGTCTTGAGTACGCCCCTGTATTGCACCTGTTCTAGCAGGTCAACGCGGTGATGTGGGTTCCGGCGGGTGAGCCTGGTCAGGCATCGGGCCAGGGCGTGTGGTTCACCGGCCCTGGGCCCGACGTTCGTGCGACCGGGGTGCCGGTTCAGGTGAGCTGGTCCAGGAGCCAGGTGACGATGGCGGAGATGGCACCGCGCAGGGCTGTTCCGGCCAGGGCCAGACGTTCGCTGCGAGTCAGGCGCGTGTGGGACATGAGGTCCTCCACAAGAGTGTGGTGGGCGGATGGGCAGCCGGCCGGCTTGCTGTCCACCCTGAGACCGCCGATGAGCTCGCCTCCCGGTTGCGACGTACCGTCAACGGGCGGAGGCATTAGCGCTGTTCAGGCCATGGTGAGCGGAGGGATCGGGGACGATGGTGCGATGAGTGGCGACACCGGGGGCGGCCGACTCGGCCCGAAGGAGACGAAGCGACCGCGGTCGCTGAAGCGGGCGCGCGTGGGATGGCCCCCGGCGCTGCGCGAGCTCAAGAACCTGCTGCACGAGGTATATCTGGCGGCGGGCGCGCCCAGCCTGGATGACATAACCCGGGACATCGCCGCCGATGACGAACTGGCGGGGGCACCGAGCCGGGACACGGTTCACCGCGTCCTCACCCACCGCGAACGGCCCCACCAGCAGGCCGATGTGGTGGCCGTGGCCACGGTACTGGCCCGCCACGCTCGCTGGGATCCACCGGTTCTGGGGGGGGCGGGTACGGAAACTGTGGGTGCAGGCCGGGATGGCGGTGGGGGCGGGTCGCCCCATCGGCGATCTCCGCGGCGATGAGCACCTCATCCTGGACGGAGGCCTTGGAGTCCACCCGGCCCTGGACACCGAGGGCGCCCGCGACCGGTTCGGGACCCTGCCCCCCTACATCCCGCGAGACCACGACGATCGCCTCAAGACGGTGGTCGACGCTGCGAAAGCCGGGCAGAGCGGGATCGCGATCCTGGTCGGAGGATCATCCACCGGCAAGACCCGCGCTCTATGGGAGGCCGTCAGGGAGCTGCCGGACAACTGGCAGCTGTGGCATCCCCTCAGCCCCACCGCCCCAGAAGCGGCCCTGGCCGCACTACCCGACATCGCCCCGAAGACGGTGGTGTGGCTCAACGAGGCCCAGAACTACTTGGCCCCGGACCCGATGGGTGAGCACGTCGCCGCCGGCCTGCGGGAACTGCTGCACGATCCCTCACGGGCCCCCGTACTTGTCCTGGGCACCCTGTGGCCCGAACACTGGGACACCCTGACCACCCGCACCACCCCCGACTGGCACGCTGGCGCCCGCGACCTACTCAGCGGTCACAAGATCGACGTTCCCGACGCCTTCCCCAGGGTCGCTCTGGCCGCACTCGACGCCACCGACGATGCAGACCCCCGGCTTGTGCAGGCCGTCCAGCACGCCAAGGGTGCGCAGATCACTCAGTACCTGGCTGGCGTGCCCTACCTGATCGACCGCTACCAGGCGGCCCGGGGAGCCACCCTGGCCCTCATCCGCGCTGCGATGGACGCCCGCCGCCTGGGCGCCGGACCCCACATCCCGCTGGACTGGCTCGCCGACGCCGCCCCCGGCTACCTCACCGACACCGAGTACCACATGCTCGACGGCGACTGGCTGAGCAAGACCCTCGCCTACGTCATCACGCCCTGCAACGGCATCCCCGGCATCCTGACCGCTGTCACCACCAGCCGCCCTCGCAACCAGCGCACCAGCCGTTGGCCCGCCGCAAGCAGCGTCCTGGCCGACCGACGCGCTCCCAGTCAGCAGGGACCGCGCTACCTGCTGGCCGACTACCTCGACCAACACGGCCGCCGCCACCGTGCCGAGAAAATCCCGCCCATCGACTTCTGGAGCGCAGCTTCCACCCACGCGCACCCCGCCGACCTGGCCACACTCGCTCGCGCTGCCTGGGCCCGCGGCCTGTACCGCGACGCCACCCAACTCCACAAACGCGCCACCACGCACGGTGACTCCAGCGCAGCATCCACCCTCGTCTACCACCTCCACACCCTGCACCCCGCAGACCACCGCCCCGCGGCATGGGCTGCTGCGCACGTTGCCCTTGACAACCCATATGCCGTCATCCGCCTGCTGGTCGAGCTGCGGGAGGCTGGGGCGCACGAGCAGATCAGGGTCTTGGCTGAGCGGGCCGCCGCTCAGGTCGCTCTCGATGACTCGCGAGGCGTGGCCCGGCTGCTGGTCGAGCTGCGGGAGGCTGGGGCGCACGAGCAGATCAGGGTCTTGGCTGAGCGGGCCGCCGTTCAGGTCGCTCTCGATGATCCGGCCGCCGTGGCTGAAATTCTGGAGGGGCTGCAAGTCGTCGTAGCCGGGGAGCAGATCGCGGCCTTGCTGGCTCGTGGCCCCGCCGCGCACGTCGCTCTCGATGATCCGGCCGCCGTGGCTGAGATGTTGGAGGGACTGCAAGTCGTTGCAGCTAAGGAGCAGATCACTGCGTTGCTCGCTCGGGATCCCGCCGCGAACGTCCTCTGCCACAACCCACGCCCTTTAGGCCGGCTGCTGGAAGCGTTGCATGAGGCTGGTGCGCAGGAGCAGGTCACGGTCTTGGCTGAGCGGGCCGCCACGGACGTCCTCCTTGATGACCCAGGCGACGTAGCCCGGCTGCTGGACGGGTTGTGGGAGGTCGGGGCGCAGGAGCAGGTCACGGTCTTGGCTGAGCGGGCTGCAGCGGGTGTCCTCCTTGGTGACCCGGGTGACGTAACCCGATTGTTGGCCGAGCTGCATGAGGTTGGGGCGCAGGAGCAGGCCACGCTCCTGGCCGAGAGGGATGCCGCGCGCGACGCCCTCAACGAGTCGTACGCCGTGGCTGAGATTCTGAACGAACTACAGCAGGGCCAGACATGGGAGCAGATCGCTGCACTGCTGGACCGCGACCCCGCCGCACACGTCGTCCTTACGGACCTGTATGCCGTCGCATTACTACTGGAGGAACTGCAGGAGTTCGGGGCCCAGGCACAGGTCGCAGCCCTGATCGAAGGGACTGCCGCTGACGAGGTTGTTGACGACGTGCGCGCTGTGGTCCGGCTACTCGAAGGGTTGCGGCAGGGTGGGGCACAGGACCATGCCACGGCTCTGCCCGAGAGAGCCGCCTCGTGTCTCTT
This sequence comes from Streptomyces cadmiisoli, assembly GCF_003261055.1. Taxonomy (NCBI): domain Bacteria; kingdom Bacillati; phylum Actinomycetota; class Actinomycetes; order Kitasatosporales; family Streptomycetaceae; genus Streptomyces; species Streptomyces cadmiisoli. The sequence goes on along the minus strand of NZ_CP030073.1, from coordinate 1,610,538 downwards.
CTTCGGTGCCACCTACACGGTGGGCAACATACTCGACCGGTTGCGGGAGGCTGGATTGCAGGAGCAGGTTGCTGCACTCCTGGACTGGAACCCCGCCGCGCAGGTCGTTCTTGAGCACCCGCACGCCGTGGCCCGGCTGCTGGACTGGCTCCGGGAGGGCGGGATGCATGAGCAAGTCGCTGCGCTCTTGGACCGCAATCCCGGCGCGCAGGTCGCCCTTGGCCACCCACAGGCCGTGACCAAGCTACTGAACGCACTGCAGGGAGCTGGAGCGCACGAGCAGTGCACAGTCCTGACTGAACGGCTTCCAGCCGCAGGGCAATTCGACTTGTTCATTGACCTCGGAGGAAACCGGCAGGAGTTTCGATTCGGACGTGAGCCCGACGGGATGGCCGCCCCTTCGTGGACGTGGGACGACCTGGAATGAACCAGCACGAGCTCCGGCGCCGGATGGCGGCCGCCGAGGGCGGCGGCTGGGTCGCGCTCGTCTTCCGCCCGCGGACGGCCGCCTCGCCGTCGGTCACCCTACGTCGCGCCCAAGGGCTATGAGCGCGCAGCCCGACGGAATCCGATCCGCGTGCCTATCCAGACGGACGCGACTCCCGAAGAAGGCTCCATGGCCGGCCGCGACGCCGTCGAAGGCGATCCGATCCTGGATCGGCTCCTGATGTGGCTGGACGAACGGGCCCGGCTGAACCCCTCGCACTACGTCGACGTGACCCGGTTCGTCGAAGAACAGCAGCTGGACGGCGAGGACCCGTCCGTGCCCCCCTTCGAGCTGGAACAGCGCGACCTGGTCAAGATCGCACGCAACATGGGCGGAACCCCCGACGTACACCTCAGCGACGCGGGCCGCGTCGCTGTGAGCCGACTGAAGAAGCGCCAGCAGGACCGCGCCGCCCGGCTCCGCTACACCATGGACGCCTTCCTGCGGTGGCTGTTCGATACCGCAGGCGACCAGTCGCCCACCGACCCGTCCCTGTTCCTGGCGACCCCCTCCGCCTCCTTCGCCGGTGCCGCCATCTCCGGGACCGACCTGCACCAGGCGCTCGCCCACCTGGCGGAGCCGAACCTCATCGAACGCATCGACCCCGCCACGGTCTCCATCACCCCCGAAGGCGTCAGCTGCGCCCTGTCTGGAGGAAGCGTGCAAGACCACACCAACCGGGCGCGCACCGGCGCCACATACAACAACTTCCTGCCGAACGCCAAGGGCGTCATCGTCGGCGAGCAGCAGCACTTCACGCAGAACAACACCGACGGCGTCGACCCGACGTTGTTCGTTCAGCTGGCCGGGTACGTGGGACAGGTCAGCCCCACGCTGGGCATGCCTGAGCCAGACCGTGCGGAGCTGGAGAGCGTCGCACAGGCCCTCCACGACGAAGCGACCTCCGAGAACCCCGAGCCGGGCCACCTGCGTCAGTTCGCCACCGAGCTCAAGGACAAGCCCCTGGTAGCCGGCACCACCATGGCCGCCACGATGGGTGTCCAGATGGCCGAGCAGGCCCTCGGAGCGCTGGTGCAGTAGCGCCCCGCCGTACAACGCCACGGAGCCCCGCGAGGTCTGCACTCTCGGGGCTCCAACCTTCGTAGACGCTCCAGCGTTGGGCGCCCCGGCGCGGGCCGCCTCTTCCAGGGCTATCTGGGGGCCGTCACGCCAGCGGTTGGACCACTCCTGCAGCTTGCCCGACCGCTCGGCGGACACCTAATACGCCGGCCGCTGCACGGTGGGCGGCCAGCCCGGACCTGCCAGGGCGACACTGTCCACCGCCCTGATGTCGATTATCAGAGGGTTAGGCCGAGTGCCACCGCTGCTCCATGCAGTCCCCCATCGGCGTGTCAGTCGTGCTCGCGTCGTCGGGAGGCCAGGTTGACCACTCCCATTCCGTGCTCGAACCTTGATTCCAACTCGGCGTAATCGACAGTGAGTTGTCTGAGGGCTTCGGCGTACACCTTAACTGTGGCTCGAAGATTCCTGTTCTCCCGACGGAGGTCCGCGATCTGATCTGTTGGAGACTTGCTGTTAGGAACGGCTGGTTCTTCTGCGTATCGTGGGCAAGCAGCCTGTTGTTGCTTGAACCACGCGATCATGTGCGGGAAATTGCGGTAAAAGGTCGGGTGAGCGACGCCCAGGCGTCGCTCGACGGCGGTGATGGTCGCATGCCGGCCGGCGTCGGCTGCCTCGCGCAGGATGATGTGCATAGCAGTACGGACTTCGTCATCCGTGATCGTTGGCCGCGCCACCGCCGGCCCCCTTGGGAATGTCGTTGACAGCGAGGAACTGTGCGACTTCGTCCCGTCGTTGTGAGAGCCGGCCTCGGAGGTACGGGGCCATCGTGGGGTCGCGTAGGCGTTCCTCCATTTGGACCAGCCAGCGGCGGAAGGCGTCGATGTTGCTGGTGGTGAGGGCGACGTTTCGGCAGGCGAGGGGTTGGCAGTGCTGGAGCGACGGGCCGTCAGTTTCGGCGCGGCGGCACAGTGCCCGGTCGGGGTTGTAGACGCAGGTCACGAATTCTCCGGGGTAGACATGTGGGTCGTGCCGTGTGATTTGGCGCTGGAGGCGCTTGCGGTCCGCGATCACCTTTCCGGGAAACTGCACATCCCCCGCGATAGCCTTCAGCCGTGCTTCGGCTTCCTCGCCTGCGGGTCCGGCGAGCCGCTCGGGGGTGGCATCGAGGACGAGATCGCAGAGTTGTTCGCTACGGGTGAATGCCTGTTCGGCTTCAACTTCCTGGCGGAATCCGGAGGATGATGTGCCGGCGTAGCCCTCGAACATCTGGATGCTGTGGTGGCGGTATTGAATGGCGCCTGCGATCGACCCGCCTGGCTGTCGGGCGATGGACCAGGCCAGTGTCCGCCTGAACTGACGTGTGGTGAACCTCCATGGGCGCCCGTCGACTGTGGGAATTCCATCGCTTCGCCGACGCTCGGCGCAGTAGTCGTTGACCCAGGCAGAGAATGCGTTGATGTCGTTGACCGTGGTGTGTGATTGCTTGGGGTGGGGTGTCGTGTCCTCGTTCACTTCCTTGCCCCTGGTGCGCTTCGGTACGGGAGGCGACGCGAAGAGAAGGCGCCCGGGCACGGGCACCAGCCGCTCCAGTACGTCGACGGCTCGGGCCACCGTCGCGTTGACGACCCAAGTGGCTTGGACACCGAGAGGGGTGTTCTCGCCCTTGAATGCTTGGCTGGTCAATTTGTACCTGATGGGTTCCCCATCCTCGTCGCACCACCGTTGCAGGCAACCCCGTTCCAAGTGCTTGATCTCGGCGTCGCGCATTCCAGACAGGTAGGCAATGACGACGTAGCAGGCGGACTGCAGCAGTCGTAGCAGCGTCCCGATGTCGTCAGTGGCGACGGCCCGTAGCCATGGTTCCCTGTCCAGGGAGGCGCGGATAGGCGTGCGAAGGTACGTGGCGTTGTCCAGTCCTACGTCGTCCAGGGCCGCCTGGATGAGGTGCCAGTACCTGTGCTGTTGGCTGATGGTTTCCTGGTGCACGCCCGCTTCACGGGCGAGATGGTTGAGGTTAACCGGGGCGCGACCCCGAATCGGTTTCGGCGTTCTGCCGACGCGGGGAAGGGGACGTCTGTCAGCGCGGTACGCGGACAGCAGGACGGTCAGGCGTTGCGTCGTGACACCGCGAGTTCGATCGACATCAGGCACAGTGGCCTGCAGATCGGCCCAATCGCTCCGGGCCCGCAGAACGTCGTCGGCGAAGTCCTCCACCCAGCGCAGAGCCCACGTCATCAGCGGCGCCAGGACCTGCTCGGGGATCCTCGGTGTCCGATTCTCACGGGCCTGGGACATCTGGCGGCGGCCGTGGAGGGTGGCGTCGAACCAGAGAGGATGTGGGTCCAGCGGCAGGGTGTCGGACGTGAGTTTGCTGCGGAACTGCCACAAGAGCCGCACCGAGGCAAGTTTGGCCAGATCGTTGCCGCGGGAATTGCGCTCGCTCTTGATGTGCGCTTGGAAGTCCAAGAGGTCCTGCCGTGTCAGAGCATTTAGCGCCGTCCCACCTCTTTGGTCGACCCACACCAAGAACTGGTTGATCTTGAGGAACCGGGCGTAAATGGTGACGACTCGGCTTTCCTTGTGTCCCGGGGGAAGATCGATGACCAGTAGGGCGAAGAACAGTTCCTTGACGGTCTGCCTGAACTGTATGGGAACGTCGAGGAAGTGCAGGGATATTTGGCGCTTGTGGACCTGGTGTACGGCTGGCGTGAGTACCCAGATGTTGTCGCTGAAGCGTGAGGTTGTTACCAGGTCAATGTGCTCACGCAGAGGACGGGAGCGCAGGATGAACACTGTCGGAGGAATAGCCGTCAAGTCGGACTTGGGTAGGGCGAGAGAGGTCATCGAGGTTCCTGGGGGCCGCTGAGGAAACTGAGGTGAAGGGAGACAGGTTTCTTCGTAGCGGCCTTGGCCTGCTGCGCTTCGCTGAATTTGGGAAGAATCAATTGGGTGAGCGCGAGCCAGGTCCGTCCGTGTTCCTCGATCCAATCGTCTAGTGGCAGGGTGCCTCGGGCTGTCTCCAAGAGATCGCGGACGGAAAGTAGGGCTGGCAGGTGGTGTTCGGTGATCAGTGCGTTCGGGCAATGCAGGCAGGTCAGGAAGGAAACGTTGCAGACGTCCGCATCGGTGAATGGATTGTTATGGATGGCCAGGCAAGCACTCGCGAGGGTGTCGAGTTCGCCACGGATCACACGACCTAGAATTTCCGGGCTGACGCCGAGATCGTCCGCCATTGTTTGCGTGCTGCTTTTCGGGGCGACCTCGGCGTCAGTCGCCAGGATGCGTGGGCGAAATGCCCGAGTGTTGGCCTCCGCTTCGTTAATGGCTGTGGTAAGTACCTGGTCAGCCCAATCACGGATACGGGGGTCGCCTTGGAGATAGTGGACGAAGGAGACGTCCATGGTGTTGGTGCGTGAGGCGGAGGGCAGGTGGCCGCCCACTGCCCGCGTCCGCCATACTTCGACGGTTGTCTTGAGGCGGTTAAGGTTGATCTCCAACGGATTTCCGTCGTCGTCGGTCAGTCCATGTGCTGCTCCCCATCTGCCCAGTTTCAGGTCTCGGGCCAAAGTGAGGGCATACGGGTCGATGTGGCCGAGCGAGGAATGCTTGCTTTGCCCGGCAGGGTCAGCGGCCGGGCGCCCGGCAACGCCAGCCCAGATACTCCACACCCGCGTGTCGCCTGAGAAACAGCGGCCGCGGCGCATCAGATCGTGCAGCAGCAGGTAGAAGCCGCCGGGGGTGTGCAACTGGCGACTCTCGCTGGTGCCAATTTCCCAATGCACGCTCTCGCGACTCTGTGCTTTGCCTCGTCGGCGCTTGGTGAGGGCGACAGCTACCGCGCGCCCTTCAAGGACCCGGTGCTGCGCCGGGAGCTCCTTGATCGTTTCGCCGTTGCGGCCAGTCAACGCGACGCCCAGGAGCAATAGGGGCGCTAGGTCGTCCTGGGTGAGGTAGAGATGCCGCGCAAGGGCGACGCGCGCGAAGCGGTGCTGTACCCGCTGTGTGAGGCGGGTGGTCCAGGTAACGTCGGGTATACGGCCGGTTTGGTCCATCTCGTTGAGATGGGCAGCCAAGATGCGGTCCTCGGGGCCGAGGTTTTCAGGGGCGTTCCGGAAGGTCTGCAAGAGCTGTTCGCCGACCCGAATACGTTCTCGAATGCCCACCACGTCGCTGCGAGCGGCTGTGACCAGTGCTCGGAACTCTCGATCCGAGTAGCCGGGCCTGCCGACGGCCTTGGCACCGTTTCGCCGGTGACCGGGTTGCCGCAGGAACTCGCGGAGTTGGGGCGACATCTCTGTGTCAGGGGAGACTGACGCAAGCACCATGCGTAGGACCGCCAACTCGATGCTCACGGAGCCGACCTTCACGGTCTTCAAGCGCTCGAGGCGATAGCGCTCCAGGTGTCGGGGCATCAGTTCCCCGAGGGTAGAGGGCGGCGTGTGGAGGGACTCGAGGAAGGCGAGCAGCCGACGGATTACCAGATAGGCGCTGTTGGCGCTCGACTTGGTTCGAAGAGTGCCAGTCGGCCCGGTCCGGGCCGCGAAGGCGATCGCGAGGTCCCTGTGCAAACGGGGTAATGGCAGCCGAGTGAAGTCGTACTTCTTTGTGCGACCGTCCTCGCCGGCGAACGACACCGCCAAAGCACCCTGCTCGCTGTGCTTGACAGGTACGGATTCGTACGACCCCGAGGGCATCGCGGAGCTACGGCCAGGCCCGGTAGGCGCGAGGCGGGGCTGGTGGGAGACCTGCTCGCTCATGCCGCGCCCTCGGGGTCTGCCTTGATCTCGGAGGTGGGCTGGGCAGCCGCAGCGGCGACGGGCTCCCAGCTGTCGGGGATCAGGGCCATGCGAGTTTGCATCTCCAGTTCCTGGAGTGTGTGCAGATATTTCAAGGTCGTGGTGATCGACCGGTGGCCGAGTCTGATGCGAACCCAGTTCAGGGGGTCACCGAAGACCATCTGGTAGGTCTGGCGGTGCCCGGGGTTGGATTCGGCGAGGTCATGCAGATGTCCTCGCCAGAGCTGCTCAAGGGTGATGACGGCGAAGGAATGCCTTAGTTTGTGAGGGTGTGAGGACAAGTCCACCCCCGCCCGGCGGCAGCGTCGGTTGCCCGCTGTGAATACCTCTTGCCAGCAGGATTTTCCGCTGGGCCGGCCCGATTCATTGAGCCACAGCGCGGCTGGCTCTAAGCCGTCGGGAGTGACGATGAACAACCGCTGCCGCTCATCGCTGTCAAGCTTGTCCACGGTGATCCGATTCCCGCCGACGAAGACGACGGGGTCACGCCGGTCGACGACGATCAACGGATCGCGGACCTGCTCGTACAACCCCTTGTTGCGGGCGTACTCGATGGCGTCCAGCCGTTCCATCTCGGCGTAATCCCACAGTGCCTGAAGGACCGAGGCAGGGTAGTAGACCCAGCGGGCCGAGCCGCCCTTCGCGATCGCCTCAGGCAGCCAGGCGCGGGAGTTGTCGACTCCGGGCACCAGCGTGGGGATGTCGAACAGCGAGAGTGCTGTCTGCTCGCACAGCCTCAGTCCGGTGCGGATCATGAGGTCGCTATAGGTGGCGTTGCGGGAGGCGAACCTCCCGCGGAAGGATGGGTTGGGCAGCCCGGATGCGGTAAGACCGAGCAGGCCGACGTCCCGCCACAACCGGTAGAGGGCCGCGGTCATCCACTCGACATCGTTGAGAGGGCCTTGCTGGGATGCCTCGGCGGGAGTGGTGGTGCCGGCACCGCGGCGGTGAGGGTCGCGGATGCGGCTCTCGCGCTGGACGATCGGGTTCACGCGCGTATAGCCGTGATACACCGCCCAGTTGTAGAAGGTGTTGACGTCGGCGACTTCCCGGTCCCAGGTCGTCAAGGCGACATGCGGTCCGCGGGGATCTGTCGTCCTCCATTGCTTGTAGGCCGCGCGATCCCGCGCCGTGGCGTCGCGCCAGTCGCAACGGCCCCGGCTGACCCACAAGAACGTGAGCCAAAGCACCAGGTCGTAGGCCATCGCCTGGCTGGTGTTAACCGGCGCGGCTTTGAGCATGCTGTCGAAAATGTGGTTGAGCTGGATGTCGTACCGGCCGTCGGGGCTGATCAAGTACGGTTGCCGGTCCAGGATGTCGTGGTTGTCAAGCCACTCGTCCAGGTCCCACAGCGTGTCAAGCAGCGGGTCCCCGCTCTGGGGGCGGGGCAGGCTGCGGCGGGTGTGAAAGACCCGCCATCGTGTGTCACTCATGACGCCTGTCGCAGCGGTTGGGGAAGGATGGGCGGACCGGCTTGCTGCTGAAATCGGGGATCAGGCGCCGCTGGCCAGCAGTGAAGCGCGCCGCACCTGGAGCAGGGTCGGCTCCAGCGGCAGGCCCACGTCGTCGGACAGGCGGTGGCGGTGGGCCCATTCCTTCACTAGCGGGGCTACCGAACGCGGTGGCAGGGTGCCGGTACCCGTGAGGGACCACAGGCACCACAGCCGGTCAGAGTCCGACGCCCGGCGTGCGCGTTCGGTGAGCCGGTGCACCATCAGATAGAAGTCCCCTGGGCCCCAGGGCTGATCGTCCGAGGCCCGAAGCTTCCATCGAAGGGCGGCGTTGCTTCCGCGTCGGTGGTCCGGAACTCTGATGGTTACGGTGCCCCGGACGGTGTCATGCTGGTGTGAGGCGGGAAGATTCAGGAGCTCGGAAGGGCGGAGCCCTGAGAGCCCGGTTCCCAGTACAAGCAGTGGTGCCAAGTCTTCCCTGGTCAGGAACAGGCCCTGGGCGATGTCGGCTCTCTTTGCCGGGCTGTTGGTCCGGTCGAAGAGATCGAGGACGTGGAGGTCGAGAGTTTCGATCTCCACGGCGGTGACGGCCGAACTGGGCGGGTCGGCCCGGTAGGCCGCCAGCAGGCTGTCACCCCGGTCAATTCGGTCGCGGACGGCGACAGCGTCACCCACGGCCGCGCGCATGAGCTGCTCGAACTCGTTGCGCGAGAGGCAGGAAACGGGTCTTTCCAGGGTTGGCCGCAAGAGGTGCGTAGGCAGTCTTGAGCCCGGTCGGGTGAAGGGTGGGCGACCCCGGGGAGTAATTAGAGTTCCGACCTCCGGAGACAGGCTGCCGTATGGTGCGTTCCGCAGGAGCCGGCACAGCGAAGTCATGTCTTGGTAGCAGGCGCCCGTGGAAAACTTTGTCCTCCGGATGGTTACGTATTGCCCAAGGTGCCGTTCGCGCAGGGACGACAGCGAATCAAGTGGTTCGCCCAATGCTTCCAGGAAAGCCAGGAAGCGCCGTACGGTGGAGAAGTACGCCTGAGCCGTGGACAGCACGCCTATCGAATTCAGTGCCCCTGCCAGGCACTCAGCCATCTCCAAGTGCAGGGCTGGGCATGGTAGTTCGGCCACCCTAAGGATGTGCGTGCGGCCGTCAGCGGCCCGGAAAGCAACTTCCGAGGGAGACAAGGTGGGAGGCTGGGGTGGTTCACTGCCGTCAGAGAAGAGCGCAGGCATGGGCAACACCTTTCGTGCGGCAATTACGCACAGAGGAGCCCCCGCCGCAAACCAGGGGCCAGGCAAGGACCAGATCCGATTTAAGGATCATCCAAAGGCCTGCTCCGTTGTCCAGGGAATCCCCATATGGGTGATCCCCTGACGCCGTGTTCGAATATTGTTTCGAACAGCGGGTTGCCGCACTCGTGCGTAGTTGGCGGTGAGACACTGCGCCTTGTGTCGATCGTCAGCCACCGACTGGCAGGATCCTGCCGGGGGGTGTGACCGTTGAAGTCGGGGTCGCGAGCACGCGCCGTTTACCAGCCGTCGCTGCTCTGCTGTCCCGTCAGTAGAGCAGCGATCTGGACTCATCGAGAATCGTGTACTGGCTTGTTCAGCAAGCGGTGGCGAGAATGAGTGCAAAGCCGGCGTCGGTGTCGGCCCAGAGCTGATTCGTACGGAGACCCGCTTCAGTCATTTCTTCCTGGAGTCCGTCCTGGGTGAATTTCGCGCTCCGCTCGGTGATCCATTCTTCTCCGCGTGCGAAGTGAACTGCCAGGTCAAGGTCTCGCATCTTGACGAGCTGTTCGGCTCGGCTGCGCAGCCTCATTTCGATGTGGCTTTCCGTGCCGTTCCACACCGATACGTGATCGAAGGCATCTGGGTCGAAGTCGGCGTTCAGCTCGCGGTTCAAGACGTGCAACAGATGTTTGTCGAACTCCGCCGTGACGCCCTGAGCGTCATCGTAGGCAACGATCATTTCCTGCTCGGTTTTGACCAGGTCAGCGCCGATGAGAAGGAAGTCTTCGGGGCGGACGATGTCTCGGAGCCCGCGGAGGAACGGTCCACGGGCCGGGCGTCGGAAATTCCCGAGCGTGCTGCCAAGGAAGGCGATGAGGCGTGGGCCGTCCTCGGGCAGCGTCGGTAGGACGAGGGAAGTCGTGAAGTCGGCGCGGAGGGCGTGCAGACGGATCCCTGGGTAGTCCCGGACGAGTTGGGCGCTGGCCTGATGGAGCGCGTCTGCACTGACGTCGACAGGGACGTAGTGCAATCCGCTCGGCCCCAGTGCCTCGATGATCAGCTTGGACTTCGTTGAGCTCCCGGACCCGAGCTCGACAAGGCTTCGGGCTCCGGTCCGCACAGCGATGTCCTGGGCATGGAGTTGGAGCAGTCCCAGTTCCGCTCGCCACAAGGGGTATTCCGGGAGCTGGGTGATCTCCTCGAAGAGTTCGCTGCCCCGGGCGTCATAGAACCACGTGGGCGCCGTGGACTTCGGGGTGCGGGTCAGTCCGTCGCTGATGTCAGAGCGAAGTGCCTTGGCGTAGTGCTCGGCCTCGAGAGTGTCGGTGTAGCCATAGGCCCGGTTGTCGGTCATGCGTGCCTCTCTTCGGTCGACGCCACATCGGCGGAGTGCCGGGATCGCAGTTTTCTTGTCGAGCGCGCAACGCCGGCAGCAGCGGGCACCTTCCCCATCACCGGGCCGCTGGGTGCCCGGGATGACCGACGGGGCCGGGAAGCAGGCCGAGTTCTTCCCTTACTGATCCGGCTTCTCTGCCTGGGCTTGGGCACGCGAGTGGGCCTTGCGGTGCGGACAACGGACAGGATGAACGACCCACATAGCGCGGCCGTCACCCCGGCCGCGTCGTCGTACGCCCTGACGAGTACCCGCTCGTCCTTGACCAGGTCGGTGCCGAGCAGCAGCGCGTCCCCGGGGGCGAGCAGGGCGCGGAGCGAGGCGAGGAACTCGGCCCGCTCGGCGGGCAGCAGGTTGCCGATCGTGCCGCCGAGGAACGCCACCAGCCGGGGACCCGGTGTGTCCGGGAGCTCCAGGTCCGCCGTGAAGTCGGCGATCAGCGCGTGCACGCTCAGCGCGGGCCGCTCCGCGATCAGCGCCTGCCCGGCCTGGGTGAGGGCGCTCTCGCTCACGTCGACCGGGACGTAGGTGTGCAGCCCGGTGATCGCGTCGATCAGGTGCCGGGTCTTCTCGGAGGATCCGGAGCCCAGTTCGACGAGGGTGCGGGCGCCGGTCGCCGCGGCGATCGCCGCGGAGCGGGCGAGCAGGATCTCCCGTTCCGCGCGTGTCGGGTAGTACTCCGGCAGTTCGGTGATCCGTTCGAACAGCTCGCTGCCGTGCGCGTCGTAGAACCACTTCGGCGGCAGGGTCTTGGGGGTGCCGGTCAGTCCCCGCTGGACGTCGGCGCGCAGGGCTGCCTCGGTGGCGTCCTCGGGAAGGGTGCGGGTGAGAAGGAAGGGACTCACGTGGGGGGCTCCTCGGATGGTGCGGTCGCCGAGACGTCGCTCGGTTCCTTGAGCGGGGTGAGCTGCACGTCGTCCCGGTCGGCCACGAGCAGGGTGCGGTCGGGGACCTCGCGCCAGCGCGGATCGTCGTCGTACGGTTCGGACGCCACGACCGTCCCGCCGCCGGGCCGGGCGAGGTACCACAGCGAGTCGCCCCAGGCGGTGGCGGCGATGGACCCGCCGTCGGTCAGCAGCAGGTTGAGCCGGGAGCCCGGGGCCGCCGCGGCGACCTCCCCGACCGTGTCGGCCAGTGCCCGGCCCGGGTCGTCCCCGGCCCGCAGCCGGGCCAGGACGAGTGCCCAGACGAGCGCGGAGTCGTTGCGGGCCTCCAGGGACAGCAGGTCCGCCGTGGACAGGCCGGCGGCCGGCCCGGCCAGCGACCGCGGCCAGCCCTTGACGGCGCCGTTGTGGCTGAACAGCCAGGACTCCGCGGCGAACGGTGCCGCCGCGGCCTCCGCGTCGGCGCCCGCCAGGGTCGCGTCCCGCACCGCGGCGAGCAGCGCGCCGGACCGTACGACCCGGGCCAGATCGGCGAAGGACAGGTCCGCCCAGATCGGCCCGGCCCGCCGGTACCGGGCCGGCACCGGATCGCCCGCCGCGTACCAGCCGACGCCGAAGCCGTCGGCGTTGACGGTCCCGTACCGCTGCCGCCGCGGCGCCCAGGACTGCCGGTACAGCCCGTGCGGCGGGCCCACCAGCAGCCGGCCCAGCGGCTCCTCGGGCCCGACGTAGGCAAGATGACGGCACATCAGGCCTCCACCGAGCGGGCGGTGCGGAAGCCGGAGAAGATCTGCCGGCGGATCGGGTAGTCCCAGTTGCGGAAGGTGCCCCGGCAGGCCACCGCGTCCACGGCGAACGAGCCGCCCCGCAGCACCTTGTACTCCGGCCCGAAGAACACCTCCGAGTACTCCTTGTACGGGAACGCCGTGAAGCCCGGGTACGGCAGGAGGTCGCTCGACGTCCACTCCCACACGTCGCCGATCAACTGCCGTACGCCGAGCGGGGACTCCCCTTCGGGGTAGCTTCCCGCGGGCGCCGGACGCAGATGGCGCTGACCGAGGTTCGCGTGCTCCGGCCCGGGGTCGGCGTCGCCCCACGGGTAGCGCCGGGAGCGGCCGGTCGCCGGGTCGTGCCGGGCCGCCTTCTCCCACTCGGCCTCGGTGGGCAGCCGGCGTCCGGCCCAGCGGGCGTACGCGTCCGCCTCGTACCAGCACACGTGCAGCACCGGCTCGTCGGGCGGCACCACCTCGGTGACGCCGAAGCGGCGCCGCAGCCACTGCCCGCCCTCCCGGCGCCAGTACGCCGGGGCGTGGACGGAGTTGCGGCGGATGTGGGCCCAGCCGTCCGCAGTCCACCAGCGCGGGTCGTCGTACCCGCCGTCCTCGATGAACGCCTCGTAGGCGCCGTTCGTCACCGGCACGGTGTCGATGTGGAACGGCGGCACCTCGCGCGCGTGCGCGGGCCGTTCGTTGTCCAGTGCCCAGGGCTCGGTGGACGTCCCCATCGTGAACGGGCCGCCCGGGACCAGGACCTCACGGGGCCCGGTGAACGGCGGCACGGGCCGCGGGTCCGGGGCGTGCAGGGCCTGCGGACCCTTCCGGAGCTGATGGGTGATCAGCATGGTCTCGTCGTGCTGCTGCTCGTGCTGCGCGATCATCCCGAAGGCGAAGCCCGCCTCCATCAGGCGGTTGCCGCGGAACACGGCGCCGTCCAGCACGTCCAGGGCCCGGCCGCGCACCTCGGCCGCGTACAGACGGGCCTCGGCGGGCGGGAGCAGCGGCAGGGAGGGCCGGGCGGCGCGCGGGTGCTCGAACGCGTCGTAGAGGCCGTCGATCTCGGGCCGTATCGCGTCCTGCCCGGCGACCGCCCGCAGCAGCCACAGCTCCTCCTGGTTGCCGATGTGCGCCAGATCCCACACCAGCGGAGACATCAGCGGCGAGTGCTGGGCGGTCAGGTCCGGGTCCTCCACACAGCTCGTGAGGAGAGTGGTGCGTTCCCGTGCCGAGGTCAGCGAGGTCAGCGCGCGCTCGCGGAAGGCCTCGACGTCGGTCTCGACGTCCGCCCCGGTGCCGGTCTCGGTGTCGATGGCGGGGTCGGTCATGTGCGGAAGTCCTTCCCGTGCGGAGGGCGGTCGGCACCGCGCAACCGGTCCAGCAGATCGTCGGCGGGGCAGCGGCCCCGGATCACGTAGCGGTCCTGATGGGCCGCCACGGCGTTGATGACCTCGGTGGTGGCGCCGAGCCGGGGCAGCGCGTCGAGGGCCGCCGCGAAACACACCACGGCCGCCTCGTGCAACTCGGGGTCGGCGAGCCCGTACCGGGCCGCGTCCAGCCACAGCGGATTGTGCGGCGCGGGCAGCGCCAGGGACCGCTCGGCCAGGGGCTTGACCGCGCGGTAGGCGGTCTCGGTGGCCTCCGGGTCGTCGAACAGCGCCGTCGTCACGGCGAGCGGCACGATCCATCCGTCGTCGCCGGGCTGCGCGTCGATCATGCGCAGCTCCAGGTGACCGCGTGGTCTGACCGGCGGAAAGAGCGTGGTGAGGTGGTAGTCGAGATCGTCCTGGGTCGGGGGCCGGGGGGACCCGGACCTGGTCCACTCCCGGAAGGTCAGCCCCTCCGGTACGTCCCAGGGGCCGCCGTCGCGCCGTACGCACATCACCGGGGAGTCCAGCACGTGCCGGGCCCAGGCGCCGCGCGGGTCGACGTCCAGCACGGGCGCGCCCGCCCGTCCCGGGCCGATCTGCGTCCAGCGCAGCTGCCGGGTGGACAGCCAGCCGGTCGGCTCGTCGCCGGCCAGGGGGGAGTTCGCGAAGGCGGCCACCAGGACCGCGCCCAGCTGGTGCGCCAGCCACCAGCGCCGCACGTGGCCGAGGGGACCGGGCACCTCGTAGCCGGCGTCCAGGCACACCTGGACCGAGGCCGAGGTGCACATCATGGCCCGGCCGGCCGGGCCGGTGCGGTCGAGGCAGGCCTCCATCGCGTCGTAACGCGGTTCGTGCAGGAACCGGCGAGGGGGGTGCCACGGGTCGTGGCCGATGCCGAGGAGGCCGAGATCGTGTCCGCGCAGGGCCGCGCGGACGGCGTCCAGGTCGGCGGAGACGGTGCCGACGCACTCCATCAGGGAGGCGGCGGGCGGCGAGCTCAGCTCCAGCTGGCCGCCGGGTTCGACGGTGAGCGCCGACCTCAGAGGGACGGTGCGCAGTGCGGCGTAGGCCGCTTCGAGTCGTTCGGGTGCCACGGAAAGTCGTGGGCGGTGCGGGTCATGGACGAGCCATTCCACTTCGACACCGAGGGAGCGCGGCGGGCCGGTCTTGAAGCATATGCCTCGGACCAGCGCCTCCACCTCCGCCTCCGTGACGGCGGGGCGTGGCTCGGTACAGCCACTCACTGAGTCGGACATGTCGGGATCCTCCTGAGATTCCAGCATGCTGCCCGTCCGGAAAATCACCAGCCGGACCGGCATCACCCGTCCCACCCAAGACCCTCGTGCCGCTTCGCACAAGAGTGCGTTTCCGGGCGTAAGGGGCTGGACACCTCCGGTTCCGGGCCGGGAAAACTCTGTTGCACCGCATGTCCAGCATCGCTCACGATGCGTTCATGAGCACGACGGGGGAGACCGCGCGGCACGCGGTCGTGGCGCACACGGGGGTTGCGCCATGAGCGCGCGGCTGCGCGGTCTCGCGCGCGAGACCGAGCAGATCGTGGCCGCCGGGGCGTACCGCACGTCCGACGGGCGCACGGTCCCGCTGGCGGCGGCCGTGACGGCCGCGCGGGCGGCGACACGGATGCACGGACCGGAACCGGTGCCGGTGCCCGGCGCTCCGGCAGCGGACACCTTCTTGGAGGTGACCGGCGAGAGCAGCCTGGAGGCCGCCCGCCGCATCGGCCCGGCCGCCGTGCTGAACTTCGCCTCGGCCCGCAATCCCGGCGGCGGCCATCTCAACGGCGCCCAGGCCCAGGAGGAGTCCCTGTGCCGCGCCTCCGCCCTGTACACGTGCCTGCTGCGGGTCCCGGAGTTCTACGACCACCACCGCACCCACCGCGACGCGTTCTACACGGACCGTGTCGTCCACTCACCGGCCGTGCCCGTCTTCCGGGACGACCGGGGCCGCCTGCTGGACGAGCCGTACACCGCGTCGTTCCTGACCGCGGCGGCCCCGAACGCCGGGGTGGTGCGCCGGACGGACGCGGAGCGCGCCCGTGAGCTCCCGCGCGCCCTGGCCGTCCGTGCCGAGCGCGTCCTGGAGACGGCCGCCCATCACGGCCACGGGCGGCTGGTCCTCGGCGCCTGGGGCTGCGGAGTGTTCCAGAACGATCCGGCACAGGTCGCCGGCGCCTTCCGCGACCTGCTGGGCCCAGGGGGCCGGTTCTCGGGCCGATTCGAGCACGTGGTGTTCGCGGTGCTGGACCGGACGCCCCACGCCGCGGTCCGCGCGGCGTTCGCGCGGGCGTTCCCGGAGAGCCGGCCGGACTCCTGAGACCGGCCCCGGGCATTTGCCGGGGACCGGCCGGCGCCGTCCGTCAGTGCCAGCCGTAGCGCAACCGCAGCCGGTGCCGGACCAGGTCGAACCGCATCCGGTCCAGTGCGCACGCCTCGCGTCGCATGCCCCGCTCGTGCAGGCGCAGCACCCGGTCCACGTCCACCCACGAGTCCCGGCCCGACCGGTCCCAGGGACCGTGCCCGATCGGGACCCACTCCCGGTCGCGGTCGTGCCGCTTGCTGGACAGCTGAACCGCCAGGAACGTCCCGGCCGCCTCCCGTGCGACGACCAGCACGGGACGGTCCTTGCCGCGCCCGTCGTTCTCCTCGAACGGCACCCAGGTCCAGACGATCTCGCCCGGGTCGGGGTCGCCGTCGTGCGCGGGTGAGTACTCCGTGCGCACCCGGCCCACCTTGCGCGGGTCGGCCTCGGTGGTCGCGGTCGGGCCGTGGCGGCCGGGCGTGTTCTCGTCCGTGAAGGCAGTCACGGGGTCACGGTAGTGGGCGCCCGGAGCCCTCATGCCGCCGGGGAGCGGGAAGCGACCGGCTCGGGCGGGCGCAGCTCGTGCCAGCGCAGGTCGGCCTCCAACTGCGCGGCCAGGGAGACCAGCAGCGGTTCGCTGTGCGCGGGTCCGAGGAGCTGCGCGCCGACCGGCAGGCCTCCGCCGACGAAACCGGCGGGGACGTTGACGCCCGGCCAGCCCAGCACGTTCCACGGCCAGGCGTACGGGCAGGCGGCGATGATGGCGCGGTCGGTGGCGAGACCGCCGAGCCCGAGCATGGCGCCGATCCGCGGCGGGGGAGCGGCCGTCGTCGGCGCGAGGACCACGTCGAACGACGTGAAGAAGCCGCCGATACGGCGTTGCAGTTCGGCCTCGGCACGCCGGGCCGCCCGCAGCGGGGCCCCGCCGAGCAGCCTGCCGAGCCGGGCGGCCTCACGGGTGCGCGGGTCCAGCAGCGCGGGGTCGGGTGCGTCGCGGACCCATTCGGCGATACCGGCGGTGGCGCGCGGGACGAAGGTCAGCCCGATCTGCCCGTAGGGCGGGTCGGCCTCCTCGACCCAGTGGCCCAATGCGGCCAGTCGCTCGGCGAGTTCGACGACCCGGGCGCGGACCTCCGGGTGGAGCCGGGCGGGTACCGCGGTGAACGGCGGCTTCAGCGCGAGGGCGACGCGCAGCCTTCCGGGGTCGCGGCCCACGGCGCCGGACACGTCGAGCGCGGGCGGGCGGTGCGGGTCGAATTCGTGGTTGCCGGCGGCCGCGTCGAGCAGCAGCGCCGCGTCCGCGACCGTGCGTGCCAGGGTGCCGTTGACGGTGATGCCCTGGAAGGACTCGCCGCGCGGCCAGGTCGATATACGGCCGCGCTGGGGCTTTACGCCGATCAGGTGAGTCCAGGACGCCGGGATGCGGACCGAACCGGCGCCGTCCGAGCCGAGTGCGGCCGGCACCAGGCCCGCCGCGACCGCGGCGGCCGAACCGCCGGAGGAGCCGCCCGGGGTGTGGTCCGGGTTCCACGGATTGCGGGTCGCGCCGAACGCCGGCCCCTCGGTGAAGGGCCACTGCCCCAGTTCGCAGGTGTTCGTCTTGCCGACGACCACCGCGCCCGCGGCCCGCAGCCGCCGTACCGCCTCGCCGTCCTCGGCGACCGGCGGGAATCCGCCCCGGCAGCCGAACGCGGTCGGCTCGCCGGCCACGTCCATGTCGTCCTTGACGGCGACCGGCACCCCGAGCAGCGGACGGCGCACCCCGGCGGCCAGTTCCCGGTCGGCGGCCTCCGCCTCCGCGAGCGCCGCCCGACCGCGCACGATCCGGAACGCGTTGAGGGTGTCCTGCGTCGCCTCGATCCGGGCCAGGGCGGCTTCGACGAGGGCCCGCGAGGTCACCTCACCCCCGGCCAGCGCGCGGGCGGTCTCCGCCAGGCCGGCGGAACGGTCGAGCGTCATGCGGCACACCTCCGGAGCGTGTTGTCTACCGAACGGTAACGTCAGTAGGGCTTCGGCGGAACGAGGTTGGGGAGAAAGCCGGTTCGCCCGCGGTCGGCGGCTCTCCTACGGGTCACGTCCCATCGTGCGGGACGCGGAGACGCCGTGCGACCCCACCCGGTTCCGGCCGCCCCACGTGCTGCCGGGCTCCGGCCCGGCAGCGGGCCGTTCGGACGCGGGCGTGTCTCACCCGGCGTCATCCGGCCGGGTGGGGACGGCTCGTGCCCGGCCCAGCGCCGTCAGCGCGGCCGTGGTCAGCGCCGTGGTCGCCGAGGGCAGCGCGATGGGCAGGTGCGGGGCGAACTCGGGCGAATGGTTGGGCGGCAGCGCCGCGAGGCGTTCCGCGGCGTTCGCGCCGGTCGTCGCCGCCCACTGGCGCGGACCGACCACCCCGACCATCCAGTAGCCGAGCGCGATCCCCGCGCAGCCGTGGATGTCCCGCCCCGCGTCCCCGTACAGCGCGAAGTCCTCGGTCGCCATCGACGGCGCCCACGGCACCACCCGCTCGGCGCCCAGCGCCTCACGGTGCGCCTCCTGCACCGCAGTGGTCAGCGCCGCGTCCGGCAGCGTGACCGGCGACCGCGACACCACCGTGATGCCGGGCTCGGCGGGGCAGCCGGAGGCGGCCGACTCGGCCCGCACGATCCGCTCCACCGCCGCCACGAGCCGGTCCAGCCCCGCGGAGGTCAGCGCGCGGACCGTGATGCCGAGCGAGGCCGTCTCGGGCACCACGTTGCTCTGCGTGCCGGCCTGGAGCGACCCCACCGTGACCGAGGCCTGCTCCGCGGGCGCGCACTCCCGGGACACGATCTGCTGGAGCCGCAGCACCACCGCGGCGGCGGCGACCACCGGATCCACCGTCAGATGCGGCGCCCCGGCGTGCCCGCCCCGGCCGTGCAGGGTGACGTCCAGGCCGACACCGCCCGCCAGCACCGGCTGACCGTAACCGTGGGCCACCATGCCGCCCAACAGGGGTGCCGTGTGCTGCGCGAGGACCGTGTCGGGGCGTCCGAACCGTTCGTACAGGCCGTCGGCGAGCAGGGCGCGCGCCCCGGTCAGCGTCTCCTCGGCCGGCTGGCCGACGAGGACCACGGTGCCCCGCCACTCTGGCCGGGAGCGCGCCAGCAGGCTCGCGGCGCCGAGCAGCGCCGCGGCGTGCAGGTCGTGGCCGCACGCGTGCATGAAGGGCCCCTGAGCGGCGTAGGGCAGACCGGTCCGCTCGCGCAGCGCCAGCGCGTCCAGTTCGGTCCGCAGATACACGCGCGGCCCGTCCCCGTTGGCGAGGACACCGACCACCCCGTGTCCGCCGACCCCGCGGGTCACGGAGCAGCCCTCCGCCTCCAGCGCGTCGGCGAGGTGTGCCGCGGTGCGCACTTCCCCGCCCGACGGCTCCGGGTGCCGGTGCAGGTCCATGGCGAAGGCGGTGAGGGGACGCAGCAGCGCGTCCAGGTGCCGCAGCACGGGTGCGTGCCGGCCGGAGGAGAGGATCGCCGCGGTACTCATTCCGCCATGATCCGGCCGACCGGCGGACGTTCGCCGACAGAGCGCTGGCACACCGCGGGCACTTCACTGACCGGCCGCTGGCAGGTCGCTGACGGATCGCTGTCGCGCGGCCCGCGGTCCGCTGGCACTCGGCTGCCGTCCGACGGCAGCGCCCTGTCAGCGGACGACCGCGTGATGCGTCAGTGGCACCCGGTCCAATGAAGAGGTCAACACCCCGGGAACGGCCCGGCGGTGTGCACACGTCAGGAGTGACCATGGCTGACAAGTCGACCCTCGCCGCCCTCGCCGACGAGATCCTGGAGCTCGAGTCGGAGACGTTCGAGATCTCGGACTACTCGGACGCCAGCGAGGTCGTGCTCGCCGGTTCCACGAGCTGCTCCTCCACCTCGACCTGCTCCTCCACCACCAGCACCACCTCCTGCAGCGCCTGATCCTCGGGCCCGCAGTGCCTCGGCGTCCGGCACCGCCGGACGCCGAAACGGCCGGGCGCCGCCCGCCACTTCCCGTGGAGTGGTGGGCGACGGCCCGGCCGCCGTGCGTTCCCGAGGCGCCGCGCCCGTCACGGGAACGGATGCGGGACCCGTCTGATCTCCCGCTCCGCCAGGTCCGTGGCACGCAGTCCGCCGCGGCGGGCCGCGGTCCGCAGCCGGGGCATCAGCAGGGCCCGCTGGCGCGACCAGCCGAAGTCGATCGGCAGCAGTCCGGGAGCCAGCACGCAGACCGTCCGCAGCCCCATCCGCTCCTGCTCCGGCGTCGTCTGGTCCACGACGACGACATCGAGGCCCGCGCCCGCCAACTCGTCGCGGCACAGCGCCACGTCGTCCGCCAGATCCCCGGTGCGCGGACGTCCGGAGGACTCCCACGACGCGTACACCTCGGCCATCGGCAGGACCGCCCGCGGCTCGTGGTACCGGGTCACGTGCGCCGCCGTCTCCGGCAGGCCGTAGAGCTGCGCGTGGTCCTTCAGGTGCAGCACCTTCGTGAAGTCGGCGGCCATCGCCTCCAGTTCGGCGCGCCGTTCCTCCACCTGCCCGGGCAGGTGCGGAATGTAGGTCAGCACCTCCGACAGGGCGCCCTCCAGCGCGGCCGACGGGTCCAGTGAGGCGCCGGCGCCGAAGGAGTGCAGCCCCGGTCCGCCGTCCCGCCGGACCGCCAGGCCGGTGACGACCGGCACCGCCAGGTCGATCCGGTTGTCGAAGGCGTGCACGTCGTACCCCTGGAGCGCGGCACGGTCGATCATGGCGCGGACGGTGGGGTCGCCCACCGTGGCGAGGTCGATCTCCGTCAGCCGGGTTCCGCCGTACCAGGCGAGCAGGAAGGCGTCCCGCTCGATCAGTTCGAGCAGCCCGCCGAGCACCGCCTCCTCCAGGCAGCTGCCGATGGCGCAGCCGTTGGAGCACTCGAAGACGAAGTTGTCCGCCGCCAGCCCCGCGCTGTAGTGCACCAGCCGGGCGGGTACGAGCACCGGACGCTCGTCGCGCAGGGAGTAGCCCCACACCCACGGGATCGGCCGGTCGGGGTCGAACGGGTCGACCATCGGGTCGTCCCGGTAGGTCTCCGCGGAGTAGAAGCCGCACGCGGCGGGGTCGAGCGCGTCCTCGCCGAGGCTGTTGTACGAGGCCGTCAGCAGCTTCGTCCCCCGCCGCCGGTGCGTGCCCGCGTACCGCTCGAGCCCCTCCAGGAAAGCCAGATCCCGGCTGGCCGAGAACCCGTTGGCCTGGCCGCTCCAGGTCACATCGGTCAGCCCCGCGTACCCGCGCATGAACACGCTGCCCGCGACCGGGGCGGTGGTGGGCGAGGTGACGTTGATCCAGGTCCCGGCGCCGAGCAGGCCCGTGACGGGATTCGCCAGCGCGGACGGCGCCAGCGGGTAGGAGGACGCCGCACGCAGCCGGTAGGCGCCGGGGTCCGGCTTCGGACGGGGGACCAGGGCCAGATCGGCGGACTCGCGGTCGTCCGTCCCGCCGGTACCGCAGTGCGGGCACAGCGGGTCGGCGTACAGCGGGAAGGTCCGCACGGTCAGCGTCGCCACGTCCAGGCACGAGACCTGCGGCAGCGACCGGTCGGCCGCCGTCGCGCCGGGCGGCACCGCGCCCGGCGAAGCGACGACCGCCTCGTACAGCAGGTGCACGGCGTCCGCGAGGAAGGCGGGCCGCTCGGGCCATCCCGGGGCGAAGCTCCACGGCCTGCCCGTCTCCAGCGCCTCCCGCTCGGTGCGTGAGCGCAGCCGCTGCCAGCGCATCGCCAGACACGTGCCGCAGGCCCGCGCGTCGGCGTCGCCGCCCCACGGGCCCACCAGTACCTCGCGCGCGGTCAGGTGCACCGTGGCGGTGGGCCGTTCGGGAGCCCACGGATCGCCGGCCGGTCCGCCCAGCACGTCGCGCGCCCCGAGCGGCACCACGCCGGGGGCCCGGCCGGGGGCGCACCGCTTCGTCAGCTCCGTCCGCAGCAGCCGCCGTGCCTCCTCCAGCGGCAGCCCTTCGGTCACAGTCGTCGTCATGCGCGGTTGCTCCAGCGGAAGGTCTTCAGGCCGATGGCGGCGAAGACGACGGTGAAGGCGATCAGCGCGCCGCAGTCCACCGCGATGTCCCCGACGCTTCCGGCGCCCGACAGGGAGGCGGAGACGGCGTCGTTGAAGTAGCGCAGCGGCAGCACCAGGGAGACCGTCTGGAGCCACGACGGCATCATGTCCAGCGGCAGGAACGAACCGGACAGGAACGCCATCGGCACCATAAGGAAGTTCGCGATGGCGGCGACCGCCTCCGGGGTGTCGGCGTACGAGCCGATGATCACGCCCATCGTCAGGAACGCGGTGATGCCGAGCAGCAGCACGGGCAGCGCCAGCGGCCACCGGGAGTCCAGCTCCAGGCCGAACATCGGCAGCATCGCCACCGCGACGAACACCACGGCCTGCACGACGCCGACGGCGAGCGCCAGTACGTACCGCGACGCCAGGACGGTGGGCAGGCTCGTCGGCGTCATGCGGATCAGACGGAGCAGATCGTCGCGCCGCCACTGCATCAGCGTGAACGCGATGCCGAACACCGCCGCGTTGCCCACGCCCCACGACATCACTCCGGGCGCGATGTAGGAGATGTAGGGCCGGCCGGTCTCCTCCACCTCCTGGCCGCTGAAGATCAGCCCGAAGACCACCAGGAAGACCAGGGGGAAGGCGAAGGTGAAGAAGAGGGTGGCGGCGTCCCGGACCTGGGCCCGGTAGCCGGCTGTGGTCAGTGCCCCGTAGGCGCTCATGCCTGGTGCTCCGTGTTCTCGGCGTTCTCGGCGTTCTCGGCGTTCTTGACGTTCGCGGCGTTCTCGGTGTGCTCGCCGGCGGTGCCGGCGGTGCCGGCGGTGGAGGTGAGCTGGAGGTAGACGTCCTCGAGGGTGGCGGTGCGGGTCTGCACACCGTCCAGGCCGCCCCGCGCGTCGAGCGCCGACAGCACCTGGCCGGACACCTGCGTCTCCAGTACGAGGCTGCCGCCCCGCACACTCGCGCGCTCGACGCCCGGAACGGCGGACGCCTCGGCGACCGTCATGCGCTCCGGCGGCAGCAGCACGGAGGTGGGCGCGCCCGCGGCGCCGACCAGTCCGCGCGGCGAGTCCAGCGCCGCGATCCGGCCCTCCACGAGGATCGCCACCCGGTCGCACAGGGCTTCCGCCTCGTCCAGGTGGTGGGTGGTGTACACGATGGTGCGGCCCGCCTCCTTCAGACCGCGCAGCACGTCCCACAGATCCCGCCGGGCCTGCGGGTCCAGCGCGGCCGTGGGCTCGTCCAGGAAGATGAGTTCGGGATCGTGGACCAGCGCGGAGGCGATGGCCAGCCGCTGGCGCTGACCGCCCGAGAGGTTCTCCACCCGGGTGTCGCGCTGCGCCGTCAGCCCGACCGCCGCCAACGTGCGGTCCACCGCGGCCCGGTCGGCGCGGTAGAGGGCGGCCACCGTCGCCAGGTGCTCATGGGCCTTCTGCCGCACGAAGAACGCCGACGACTGGGTCTGGACACCGATCCGGGGCAGCAGCGCGACATTGCGCGGCCACGGGGCGCTGCCCAGCACGCCGACCGTGCCCGAGTCGGCCCGGCGCAGGCCCTCCATGATCTCCACCAGGGTGGTCTTCCCCGCCCCGTTGGGGCCGAGCAGACCGAAGAACTCGCCGCGGCCGATCCGCAGCGACACCCCGTTCAGCGCCTGGCGGGTGCCGTAGCGCTTGTTCACCTCCTCGACATGGATGGCGGTGTCCGCCAGGAGGTTGCCGGGGTCCGCCGGCACGGTTTCCGTCTCCGTCATGAACAGCTCCTCGGAACAGGCCCGTCAGGGGGCTAGCAGGACAATCGCGGCCGTGACGACACCGGCCGCGAGCAGACAGACCAGAACGGACGAGCCGATCCCGTATGCCAGGTACAGCACCCGCGCGCGGCGCGGGTACACGGCCGCGGCCTGCCGGTCGCGCAGCCGCAGTCTCAGATAGCGCCCGCTCTCGGGCGCGTAGCCGGACACGCCCAGGGCGTGACCGAGCATGGTGTAGCCGTCCAGCGGCGGCAGGGGCAGCAGGTTGACCAGTGCCTGGACGCTGCCCAGCAGGAGCAGCCCCGACAGCACCCTGCGGGTCGGGTCACCCGTCTCCAGCGCCGCCCACCACACGGCGAAGGGCAGCAGGAACAGCAGGTTGGCGAAGGCGCCGGCGGCGCCGATCACCAGCTGGTGCCGACGGCGGGTGAGGAAGCGGTAGTTGTCCACCCGGCAGTACATGATCGCGACGGGCAGCCGCCAGCGCAGGCCGATCTCGCTCACCGTGCCGCCGTGGTGGCGGGCGGCGATGCCGTGCGCGAGCTCGTGGCCGGCGGTGCTCAGCCACAGCAGGGTGAACACGGCGACCAGCGCCACCGGCTGCTGGAACAGCCACCAGGTGTCGCGCAGCAGCGTGCCGGACGCGGCGGCCAGCACCACCTCCATGGCCAGGCAGAGCGCCAGCAGCGGCAGCAGCACCCCCCGGCGCAGCAGCGGGCGCAGCGCCCCGTGCAGACGCCCGGTGGTCCGGCCGGCGTCGGCGACCAGACGCAGGCTGCCGCGCAGCAGCGTGCCGCTGAAGGGCGGGCCGGGCGGCGCGGCGGCCGGCTCGCGGGCCGGCGCGCCGGCCAGCAGCCGCTTGGTGCCCAGCAGACCCAGCAGCTGGTGCCAGTTGGCCTCGCCCAGCCGTCGCCCGAAGGCGGCGGCGTACTCGGCGCCGATCTCCTCCAGGCTCCGGACGCCGTCCAGCCGGGAGATGAGGAAGAACTCCTTCGGCCCCACCTCGAAGGAGGTGCCGTCCGAGGGGTCCCTGATCAGGTGGACGGTGACCGGGCCGCGCAGCAGCGGCGGGCTGAGCAGGATCTCCGGCCGCAGCCGCGGCCGGTGGGTGAACACGTCGGCCCGGTCGGGGCTCATGAGGCGGCCTCCGCGGCGGCGGCGGTCCCGGACCGCAGGACCCGCCCGAGCACGTGCGAGAGATAGGCCTCGTCCCGGATCGTCACATGGAGCCGGTTGTTGGTCATGTGCATGTACGGAGAGAGCAGCAGCGGCAGAGCGACCGCCGGGTCGGTGACCCGCTCGTCACGGGTGCCGTCCCAGGAGCGGAACACCAGGTCGCCGGCCTCGGCCAGGGCCACGGCACGCTTCCGCAGCTCGAGGCAGTGCTCCGCCCAGCCGCGCAGGAACGCGGGCAGCCGGTCGAGCCGGTCGGTGGCGACGGCCCGGCGGATCTCGGCGAAGCGGCGGCCCAGTCTCGGCGCCATCTCGGCGTAGCTGCGGTCGTACTCCGTGGAGCCGATGAACCCCGTGCCGGGGAACGCCTTGTGCCAGAACTCGTAGTAGCTCTCCAGGTAGTCGGCGAGTTCGTCGTCGTCGGGCAGGAAGCAGCCCGCCATGACCATCATCAACTGGGCGGACGTGCCGAGCAGCACGGTCCGCAGGTGCAGGTTCATCGTGGCGAACGCCTCGATGACGAGGTCGCTGGAGTGCGCGAAGTGCCACTCGGCGAGGGCGACGCCCGCCGGTCCGCCGTACTTGCCGTACTCGGGCTCGTACGGCTCGTAGGACTGGGAGTTGTTCGGCCGCAGCCGCATCCGGCCGTCGTCGCCCATGAAGTCCCCGCGGTCGCCCTCCGGGAACTCGATCTCGAAGAGGGTGTTGTAGAACTCGTTGAGGAAGCCGGAGTCCACCTCGTAGAGGGCGGGCCTGCTGCGCAGGAAGTCGGCGATGGCCGTCTCGGCCCGGCGGCGCACCTCGGCCGTCGCCTCCTCGGACACCGGTCTCAGACGCAGCCGGACGTGCGGGCCCTCCAGCCAGTAGTTGATGAAGAAGTGCCCGGCGAGCAGCCCGTCGTCGTCGAGCCCGGAGATCAGCGGGCCGACGCAGTTCACCAGCATGGGCTGCGGGTTGGCGGCGTAGAAGATGTGGATGGCCTGCCACGCGCCGGGGGAGGGGGTCAGCTCGGACACGGTGCGTTCTCCTCGGTGCGTGGGGTGAAGGTGAAGGTCTCCACGGACAGTTCCGCCACGTGGCTGCCGCGCTCGGAGACGACGTGCAGGCCGTTCTCGGAGGGGAGCATCTCGCGCAGCTCCACCCGGTCGTCGGGGGACTTGACCAGTGCCTCGAAAGCGGCGAGCGACAGGGGACTGTCGAAGTCGAGGTACTGCGGCTTGGCGCCCGCGCCGCCCCGGGGGCCGCCGGAGACGGTGGCGAAGACCCGGGTCGGCAGATCGTGTTCGCGGCGCCAGCGACGCCAGGCCAGGAACACCTCGTCCTCCGGGGTGCCCGCGGGGAGCGCGGGCAGCGACGCCGCGGTGGTGGACCAGCAGCGCCGGGCCAGGACCAGGTTGCCGTGCCGGACGCGCGGCCGGCGGGTCACGCCCAGGTGCGACGGGCCGTGCGGGACCCCGGCCCACACGTCCAGCGGCGCCATCGACGTGGGCGACAGCAGCAGCAGCGTGCGCGGCGTCTCGGGCAGCGCGAGCGGCACCAGGTAGCCGAGGTACACGGGGACGACTTCTTGGCCCAGGCGCTCGGAGCGCAGCACCAGCCGGTCCTCGTTCTCGTCGTGCTCCAGATGGAGATCGGCGAGGTGGATGCGCCGGTCCTCGGGGACGGAGCTGGCCTCCCCGGGGCACACGATCTGGTAGTCGGTCAGGCGCCCGTGCAGGTTGAGGTTGCTGGTGACGGGGCCGCCGGTCAGCTCGGCGAGAACGGCTCCGGGCGGGGTGAGCCGTACGGCCTGCTCCCGCAGCGGGTCGGACAGGCCGGGGCCGGACGGGTCGTCCCAGACGTGGGTGAAGCGGCTGAAGGGGAACGACAGCCCGCCGTAGGAGCGGTTGAGCACCATCAGCGGCTCGTCGCCCTCGGAGGTCAGCTGCACATGGTGGCTCTGCGGGGTGAACGGGGCTGCGAGACCGTCCAGTTCGGCGGCGACCTCGTCGAGGTGACCGTCCGACAGTACGACGTCCTCCGTGCCGGTGTGCCCGGCCCACAGCGCGCGCATACGGTCGATGAACGCCCGCCGTCCCCGGTCCAGCGCCCTGATCTCCTCCAGCCCCAGCCAGTTCTCCTCCGGCACGTACTCGCCCCGCGCGTCGAACGGAACGCGCTTGGCGGTGAAGGAAAGGTACTGGTCGAAGAAGTCCTCGTGGAAGTCGTGGACCAGACCCAGCAGGTCGTCGCACCGGCCGCCCTTGCCGTAGCGGGCCAGGAAGAAGCCCTTGAACGTCACGCGCTGCGGCAGGGTGAGGTCGAACGCCGGCAGCACCCGCTCCACCGAGCGCAGCGCCCCGCCGTCCGCGCCGGTCCAGGCGCCCAGACCGCACGAGACGTCGTCCCCGGCGTCGGCGTCCTCGTACACCAGCGTCTGCGGCAGCGACACGTCCGCCGCGCCCAGCAGCCGCTGGGCCTCGCCCAGGCCGGCACGCAGCCGGCGCATCAGCGCCGCCCGCCCGGCCGTGTCCGCGTCCGGGAACTCCGCCAGCAGCGCGGCGGCGTCGCCGAGTTCCGCGGCCAGCTCGACCGCCCACGGACGGTCCAGCGCGGTCAGCGCGTCCCGGAATGAGTCCAGCGGGTCGGCGGTGTGCACATCGGTGTCCAGGCAGGGCACCCGGATCATGCCGAGTTGCAGCAGCGCCGAGACGTACGTCTCGCACAGCTCGGCGTCGGCGTCCGCCCCGTACTCGGCGCACAGCCAGTCCACCACCTCCCGGTACCGCAGGTCCCGCTCGCTCAGCAGGGCGATGAGCCGGTCCAGGGTGCCACTGCGGCGCAGGAAGAACAGCCGGTCCTTGACCGCGTCGAAGGTGACGGCCGCGTCGTCGTCGCCCGCGGTCACCCAGCGGCGCACGTAACGGACGCGGTGGTCGTCGCTGCCCCAGCCCGAGGCCAGCCGTACCGGGAGGTCGGCACGCAGCGCGGGCGAGGCGAGGACCAGCTCGGCGAAACGCGCCAGTACGACGACGTTCAGCCTTACCCTGCCCCGCCACTGCTCGCGCACCCGCAGCGCCGGGTCGGCGCCGTCGCCGAAGGTGCCGAGCGCGACGCCGGTGAACGTGCTGAAGGGGCTGGTCTTGCAGGCCGTGCGGTAGAGGTACGACAGCACCGAACGCTCGACCTTGCGCAGCCGTTTGTCGGGGCGCTCGTCCGCGCCCAGCCGCAGATACGGCCCGAGCCGCCCTTCGAGGGTCGGCGAGGCGAGCAGCAGGCCGTGCCGCAGCCGGTCCTCGTCCAGCAGCGCCCGCAACACCTCGCGGGTCCGGGCCAGTTCGCCGCCGAGCAGTTCGGCGCCGTGCCGGTGCAGTTCGGTCAGCGCGCGGCGGTCGTCCAGCCACTGCCCGGTACTGCGGGCCACGGCGGGATCCAGCTCGGTGATCAGGTCGAGGGCGGCGGCGGGCTGCGCGGGCAGCCGGTTGTTGAAGATGTCGCGGCGCAGCGCGAGCAGTCGTCGGCGCCGTGTGCCGTCGTCGGGGAAGGCCCGGTCGGCGGCCGGGACCAGCGCGTGGAGCACGTCGCTGAGTTCCCCGCCCCGGACGTTCAGGTCCCGTTCGGCCGACAGGACCTCGTCGGCCCAGCGGGCGGTGTCCGGACAGCGCAGGTCACGTACGGATTCGACGGGCAGGCCGGCCACCCGCAGGAGGAAGCGGCGGCCGGGCTGCCAGCTGGTTCTCGGTGTCACGGCGGCCCCCTGTCAGGCGATCTCGGAGCGGAAGTCGGCGGGCTGCGGCCGCTCGTTGCCGAGCAGCATGATCAGCAGCGGGGCCTCCCCGGTGCCCTCCAGCCCGAGCTCCTCGATGTAGGAGATGTTGTCGAAGCCGAGGGCGACGCCGGCGCCGAGGCCCAGGGCGGACGAGGCGGTGTAGAAGGTCTGGGCGATCGCCCCGACGGTGGCGTTGACCAGCCGGTAGCCCCGGTCGCCGACGGCGTCGAGGACCGCGGTGGTCCGCAGCGTCGGGACGACGACCGCCCCGGCCTGTTCGAGGTTGTAGTTGGACAGGAAGTAGTTGTCCTGGAGGAACCGGCCCGGCGGGCCGGCCACGACCAGGCGCAGGGTGTGGGTGTCGGGTTCGTAGGCGTAGGCGCCCGGCTCGATGCCCTCGACGTGGTTGACGAAGGCGTACAGCCGGCTCAGCCGCGGGGTGCCCTCGGGTTCCGCGTCGCTGTCGAGCCGGGTCGCCGCGCAGGCCGCGAGCGTCGTGGCCAGCTGTGCCGCGGTCGTCGGCACGGTCGCGTCGAACCGGCCGAAGCTGCTGCGGCGCGAGCGCAGTGCGGCGCGCACGCTGACGGCCGGGAACGCGGCGGGCGGCAGGGCGACCGGGTCCCCGGTCGCGGCCGGCGGGGCGGGCGCGCTGCCGTCCAGCGCGCCGGGCGCCGGCCGGTCGACGGCGTGCTCGGCCGTCGCGCGGTGGATGGCCTGGAGCGTGTCGAACTCGAGCACCCTGCGCGACCGTTCCACGTCCTGGCGGACGACGGCCGCGCCGTCCGCCGCACGCGCCTCGGCGGCGGGCCGCGGCGAGTCCCAGTGCAGCGGGACGACGGCGAACAGCCCCTCCTCCTCACCCAGCCCCAGCAGCCGGCCGAGGCGCGCCTCGTCGAACCAGAGGGCGGGCGCCAGCCGCAGCCCGCGGGCCCGCGCCCACATGCGCCAGGTCTGGAGCAGCGCCCCGACGTCCATGGACACGGCGTGGAAGGAGAAGCTGTTGTACTTGAACGCGTTCTGCCAGTACTTGACGCCCAGCACCAGGTACTGGTCGGTCGCCTCGCCGTGCGATCCGAGCGCCGCGCGCACCTCCCCGCTGACGTCGCCCGCGAGGAGCCTGCGCATGGCGTGGTGCGGCGGGGAGTAGTGGTGGACGCCGGGCGCGAGCGGTCCGGACGGCCCGGCGACCCAGTAGACGCTCACCGGGTACAGACCGCCGCCGGAGGCGGTGCCCCGGGACCAGTTGGCCTGCGTGTAGTGGGGGAGGGCCGCCAGATCGGTGTTGGCCTGGACGCCCAGGCGCCGGCCGGTCAGCCCGTAGGAGTCCAGCAGCATGCCGGACAGCAGCGGCAGCGAGAAGCGCCGGTCCGCGCCGGGCTCGCCGTCGCTCAGGCAGCCGGCCGTGAGCGTGGCGTGCGCGGGGTACGGCGCGTCCGGCAGCGGGAACGACTCGGCACCCGGGTAGTGCTTCGTCTTGCGCGGCCGGTCCGCCCAGTCGGGCACGAAGTCGACCGGCTCCATCGGGATCCGGCCCCGGTGCATGATGGCCGTCGCGTATTCATGGGCGTAGCCCATGGGACTCTCCTCTGCTGTGGCGTGGGGCTTGAAGGGGTGCGGTGCGGACGGTCAGGGGAAGGGGTGCGGGGCCGGGTTGAGGTCGGCCGTCTCCAGGTCCCGCTCCCGCAGGCCCGCCTCGCGCAGCGCGGTGCGCAGCCGGGGCATGCCCAGGGCGCGCTGACGTGACCAGCCGAAGTCGATCGGCAGCAGTCCGGGCACCAGCACGCTGAACGTGTGCAGTCCCAGCAGCCGCTGCTCGGGCAGGGTCTGGTCCACGACCACCACGTCGAAGCCGGCCGCGGTCACCGCGGCGACGCACCGCTCCAGGTCGTCCCGCAGATCGGGGGAGACCATCGCGCCGGAGGCGTCCGGCCACGCGAGGTCGGCGACCGCGAGCGGCCCGCGTGTGGGTGTCGCGCGCAGCAGGAAGTCGGCGTGGACGCCCATCTCCGGGACGCCGTAGACGAGCGGGTGGTCGTGCAGCGCCGTGACCTCGGTGAAGTCCTTCGCCATGGTGCGCAGCCGGGCCTCGTCCCGTTCCGACCTGCCCTGGAGGTTCACCGCGTCGGTGGCGATCTCGCAGAGCGCCGCGTCCAGCGCGGACTCCGGGTCGAGCCCGGCGCCGGCGCCGAAGCACATCCGGCCGAGACCGCCGTCGAGCCGCTCCGCGACACCGGTGACGACGGGGATGGGGAAGGTGATCCGGGTGTCGAAGAACCGGGCCCGGTAGCCGTACATCGCCAGCCGCTCCACCATGTGCCGGGTGGCGGGGCGGGCGCTGGTGGCCGGATCGATCTCGGGCAGCGGCTGCCGTCCGTACCAGGTGAGGAGGAAGGCGTCCCGCTCGACGACCTCCATCAGGCCGAAGTAGACGGCCTCCTCGACGCAGCCGCCCGACGCGCAGCCGTTGGAGCTCTCCTGCACGAACCGGTTCTCCAGACCGGGCGCGTGGTAGTACGTCAGGATCTCGGGCACCAGCCGGGGCGTGCCGTCCCGCAGGGAGTGGCCCCACACCCAGGGGATCACCCGGTCCGGGGCGAACGGCACGACGCGGGGGTTCTCCCGGTGGAAGGCCTCCGAGTAGAGCCCCACGCGCCGCGGGTCCACGGCGTCCTCGCCGAACTCGTCGAGCGTGCCGTACACCGTCGTCCGCTTGCCGCGCGCCCGCATGCCCGCGTACCGCTCCAGGCCCTCCAGGACCCCGATGCGCGCGCTGGCGCCGAACGAACCGGCGTGTCCGCCCCAGAACGTCTCCCGCAGATACTCCCCGGACCGCATCGAGAAGCAGCCGATGGTCGCCGACGTGGACGTGGACGACACGTCCTGGACGACGGACGGTCCGAGGGCCCCGAACACCGGGTTCGCGAACGCCGCGACGTCGATGTCGTACGCCTCGATGCCGCGCAGCCGGAACGAGCCCGGCTCGTGCTTCGGCGCCGGGGACAGCGTGACGGCGGCACCCTCGGCGGTGTCGGGCACGGGTGCGGAGCACGCCGGGCACTGCGGGTCGGGCACCAGGGGGTAGTGGCGCACCGTCAGGGACCGCAGGTCGAGCACGTGGACGTCCGGGAACGGCTCGCGGACCGGCTGCGCGGCCACCTGCGCCACCAGGGAGGCGAGCGCGTCGGCGGCGAACGGGACGGCGTACGGCCACGGCCCGGACTCGTGCGTCGTGCCGCCCAGTTCGAGGGCGTCGCGCAGCGCCACGGAACGGACGGCCTGCCAGCGCCGGGTGAGGCAGTGCGGGCAGGGTGAGGCGCCCCCGGTCGGCGGACCGGCCAGCGCCTGCCCCGCGTACAGGTGCACCGGCACCGTGTTCGCGGTGCCGTCGAACGGGGTGGGGGCGTCGGCGAACGCGTCGACGAGGCCCAGGGCGCGCACCGACACCTCGATGCCGGTGTGGCCCTGCCGGTCCAGAGCCGTCCGCAACAGGCCCGTCATGAGCCGGACCGCGCTCGGTTCGGCGGTGTCCGCGGGCCGGGTCGGCACTCCGGCGCCCGGCGCGCTCGCCGTCGCGCTAGCCGACACGCCGGGCCTCCGAGGTGAGCAGGACACGTACGACGTGGACGCCGGCGCGCTCCAGGTCCGCCGAACCCGTGGGGACGACGAGGGCGTCACGGCCCTGCTCGCCGAGCCGGAGCAGGACGTCCGCCCACGACGCGGCGGGCGCCGGCTCGGCGGTCACGGTGCCGGAGACGGGCAGGGTGCGGGGGTCGAGATCGCTCAGCACGGGATCCCCGAACGTCGTCCCCGCCGCGACGGACTGCTGCTCCGCCTGGACCTCCGCCAGCAGGTCGCGCAGCGCCGCGGACGCCGCGGCCGGGTACGACAGGTCGGCCGCCACCGCCCAGCGGGCGCCGGAACGGGCCAGCACCACGGCCACCCCGGAGCGCTCCCGCTCCCCGAGGTCGAGGAGTTCCGCCTCGACTCCGAGGTTGGCGGCGGAGCGGACCAGGAAGGTGAGTTCGGGATCGACGTCGGCGGGCACGTCGACGCGGCGCGCGACGGAACCGCGGATCGCCCGCTGGAGCGCGTCGTGGGCGAGAGCCGACAGCATGCCCCGGGCGGCGGCGTCGGCGACGCTCGCCCCGGCCCGCAGGCCCGCGCTCGTCGCCTCGAAGATCCGGTCGCGGTTGTCGGCGCCGAAGGGGCGCACGGCCGCCGACGGCACCAGGAAGCGCTCCTTGGTGAGCAGCGACGTCGCCGCGACCCAGCCGCGCACGTCGGCCTCGCCGCCGCCGGTGCCGGCGAAGACGCCCAGGTCGGCCGGTGCCAGGCGGACAGCCTGCTCGGGCGCGGCGGCACGCGGCGCGGGGACGATGTGCTCGGCGTAGATCTCGGCGGCACGGTGCAGTGCCCGCAGCCGGGCTCCGGCCACGTGGTGGACGTCGGCGGCGGCGACCCGGCGCGGACGCCCGTGGCCGAGGCCGAGTTCGACGACGCTGAGCTTCAGGGGCGTCTGGGTGATGTCCTCGTCGTCGAAGCGTGCGAACACCCCGGCGTGCGAACGCAGCAGCACCGAACGGCGGTTGAGCTCCTCCACGAGCGCGTCCGCCTCGCGGGCCGTGTCCACCGTGGGCAGCGCCAGGGCGGCGGCAGCGGCGTCCACGGTCGCGAGGTCCACCTCGGGCGGTTCGGCCGCCGTGTCGTCCGCGCACCAGGGGCAGCGGGGGTGCGGCAGCAGTGGTTCGGCGGCCACGTCCAGCGACTCCGTGTCCTGGACGACGATCTGTCCGGCGGTCTCGGCGGGCAGGGCGCCGGTGGCCATCCGGAACACCTCGTAGCCGAGCAGGTTCCCGAGCATCGCGGACTGCGGACGGCCGGGGTGCTCGCCGAAGGCCGGCGCGGCGTCGCCCGGCAGGGCGAGAGAGCTCCACACGTCGGCGGCCTGCGCGGAGCCGTCGTTCGCGCCCAGCCGCAGCACGGCGCACGCCCAGCAGCCCGCCGTCTGCGCGGACATCGACGGACCGACGACCGCGAGCCGTCCGAACGACCAGGCCGGCAGGAGGGTGCGGCCGGCCGGCACACCGGCCCGCAGCAGCTCGAACACGACGCGCGGCGCGTCGGGGCCGCCCGTGACCACGACGACGTCGTACCCGTCAAGCGCGGCCCAGGTGAGCGGAGCGTCCTCGGCCAGGTCCCGGATCTCCACGGGGCAGCCGTCCACCGCGGCGGCCGCCGCCTCGTCGGCGATCTCGTCCCGGTCCAGCCCGGGCAGTACGCCGACCGCGGCGCCGCCGTTGCGGATCAGGCTCAGCACGCACCAGCGGGCCACGAGATCGGTGCCGACCACGGCCACCCGCGTGCCGCGGAACCGCTGGAAGCGGCGCGCGGCGTCGTCGGCGTAGTGGTCGGTGTAGGCGATCTGGGCCGCGTAGCGGCGGGCCACCGCGACGGACGGCTCGGGTCCGTCGGACACGTCGCCCTCGGGTCCGGACGGGACGTCACGGGCGAATCCCCGCTCGTAGAGCGTGCCGACGAGCTCGCCGACCATCGCGCGCTGCCGGTCGCCGAAGCCCTCGCAGATCTCGGCGACCGTGTGCGCGCCGTCGAGGTGCGGTACGAGCAGGGTGGCGAAGCGGTACGCCGAGCGTGCCGTCAGCCGGAAGCCGCCGTCGGCGTTGTGGAAGAGGACACCGTCGGGGGTCTCGGTGAACAGGACGTCGCGCCGGATGCGGGGGCGGGACGCGGCGACGGCTTCGTACCGTGCGGATTGCATGCTGGTGTCACCTCTCGGTGGAGGGCGGGTGGGGACGGTCGGGCGGGCGTTGCGCTGCCGGCGGCCGGGTTCAGCCGGTCGCCGACGCGGTGCGAACGCTCGGCCGCGGCGGGGCGGCGGTCTGCTGACGCGCGTAGATTCTGAGCAGTTCGTGGATGCGGTACGGCTTGGGCGGGCCCTCTTCGATCAGCCCGGCGTCCGCGAGTTGTTCGAGCACCTCGTCCGGCACACCGGGCGACGTGCCGCTGACAGCGGCGTCCGCCTGCTCGGTGGCCAGGAGCAGGAAGGCCTCGCTCAGGTCCGGGCTCAGCCGCCGCAGGGCGGCCTCGAAGACGCGGGGTACGGACATGAGCGGCTCGTCGGCCAGGGAGAGCCGGGCCGGCAGATCCGCGGCCAGCCAGCCGGCGCAGTCGCCGATGCCCAGTCCCGGCCGGGTCTGCAGCCGGGCGGCGGCGATCCGCAGACCCAGCGGGAAGTGTCCGCAGATCCGGGCGAGTCGGCGGGTGGCGTCCGGTTCCGCGGCGACGCGCTCGGCGCCCAGTGTGCCGACGAGCAGCCGGTGCGACTCCTCTTCGTCGAACGTGTCGAGGCGCAGCACGACGCCGCCGTGGGTGGCGACCAGGCCGGCCAGGCCGCGTCTGCTGGTCACCACGGCGACTCCCTCGGCGGGAGCCGGCAGGAGCGGTCTGACCTGCTCCGCGCTCACGGCGTCGTCGAGGATCAGCAGACGGCGTCCGGCCGGGCCGGGGGGCGGCAGTTGGGCGCGGGCCTCGTCGGCACCGAGGGGTTCGCCGTCCGGACCGGTCAGCGGGACCGTGAAGCAGCCGCCGGGGAAGGCCTCCTGGACCAGATGGGCCGCTTGCAGGGCGAGGGCGGTCTTGCCGATGCCGGGGGCCCCGGAGATCACCACCGGGCCGGCCTCCGGCCCGCCGCTTGTCAACGCGCGTTGAAGTGCGACGAGTTGGTGCCCGCGCCCGGTGAAACAGGGGACGGGAGCGACCGTCGGGACCGGGACCGTCGCCGCGGACTGCTCCGTCGTCCGGGCGGGCAGCGCATGGGCGGACGACGGAGCAGCGGGCAGCGCCGGGACCTGCGCGGGGGATGCGGGCAGCGCCGGGACGAGGGCCGGGACGGTGGCCGTCGCGCCGTTCCGGGCGGCCGCGAGGCGCGCACCGTCGGACGACACCCGCGCTTCGATGGCGGCGACCGCGCGGGCCGGGGAGCCGTCGAGCTCCTCGCCGCGCAGGATGGCCAGTTCCAGGCGTTGCAGCGGAGCGCCGGGATCGATCCCGAACTCCTCCTTCAGCCGTTCCTTGACGGCTCTGATCTCCGCAAGTGCCTCGGTCTGGCGGCCGGTTCGGTACAGGGCCTCGATCAACTGCTCGGCGAAGCGCTCCCGCTCCGGGTGGCGCCGGGCCGCGTCCCACACCTCCGCCAGGACCTCGCGACATCGACCGCGCGCCAGTTCGATGTCGCAGAGGCGCTCCAGCGCGCTCAGCCGCTCCTCGGTCAGCCGGGGTGCCTCGTCGCGGTGCAGCATGCGCGAGGAGACGTTCGCCAGCACGGGCCCGTGCCACAGGTCGAGGGCCTCGCGGAGCGCATAGCGCTCGGTGTCCTGGTCGCGGGTGGAACCGGCGGAGCGGACCAGGTCGCGGAAGCGGACGAGGTCGAGCGTCTCGCGGTCCATCCGCATGCGGTAACCGCCGGGCACGGCCTCGATCGTGTCGTTGGCGATCCCGTACTTCGCGAAGATCCGGCGCAGCCGCAGAACGCAGCTCTGCAGGGCCGCCCGGGCCGTCGCGGGCGGTTCCGTGTCCCAGACCGCGCGCAGCAGATAGTCGGTCGAGACGACCGCGCCCGGGTGGATGAGCAGGGCGGCCAGCAGACTCGTCGGTTTGGACGGCTGCAGTACGACGGCATGGTCACCGTCGCTGATGCTGAGGAGCCCCAACAACTGGAACCGCATCCTACTTATCGCTCCGTTGTGTCAACTGGCGGTCCGTGAGTGGTGGCTGATCGAGCTCACCATCGGGACCGGAGAGAATACGGGTGCAAATGTCGCGGACGAATAAGGGTTATTGGCGCCCGACGAGTCGAAGAGGGTACGCGAAAAGAGTCCGAATCTGCGACAAAGGCCGTTCGGCCCCTTTTTGAGGCCTTCCGTGCATGTGCCACGGGGTACTTTAGTGACGAGAAGCAGCCACGTCGATCCCCTGGTTCGTGAAAATTGAGAGCGCGCCGGGATTCCCGCTGTATTTCATGAATGCTGGACTTGGTCCCTTTGTCCGGTTGGGGGCCGGCCGGATGCTGCCGAACTCGGCACCCGGACGGTGAAACCCCAGGTCGGAGCCCTGCGTGCACCACATCCGCGACCCGCTTCGATCGGGCAGGACGGCCTGTCCGCAAGGGCAAAAGGTGAATAACATTCTGCTTCTTTTGGCCGTTCCGATACCCCGGTCATCGGGCAGCGGCATTTGACGGCGTGTTACTGGCGGTAGCAGTAGTTCCGCGGCGGCCTGGAACGATCAGTCCCGCTTGTCCCGCCGAAAGGAACGAGATGCGTAAGGAAGCGTTAATTCCGCATGTCCTGCGGATCAACCGGAGCGATCCTCGGCCCGTGGGGCCGGTCGCTTTCACCGAGCTGACGCGGAGCGGAACGCTCGGGCCGCAGAAGCGGGCCGAATTCGCTGCCGGGGCGGTTGCGTGGTTCCGGCCCGGGGTGTGGAGCTCACAACTCGAACGCTTTCCTGACGGGGGAATTCACAGCGTTCCACCGTCGTGGAGCCGCAGGCCAACTTCCGTTGGGCCGGCATTCATGTGGTGCGCCCGTGCTTTTTGATCGAAAAGCAGTTGCGCATTCTGTTTTCCCATGGGGAGCGGGCGCCAAACATCCGCGTCGCCGGCTCCCGGTCCGCGGCCACGGCACGAGGCGGGGCGGCCCGGTCCGGGCCGCCCCTGCGTCCGGTCAGTCCTTCGCCGGGGCCGACTTCGCCCGCATCATCACGCAGTCGAACTCCACCACGCGTCCCGTGGCGGCCTCGCGGGTCACCGGATACATGCCGGTGATGTCGAAGCCCTCGGCCTCGTACGCGGCGACGGCCTCGCTCATCGGCGGGCTGCCCTCGTACAGCCGCAGCACGGCCACCTCCGACTGGAGGCCCACGAAGTCGGCGACGCGGACGCCGGCGCCGGCGAAGACCTCCAGGTCGTATCCCTGGGTGTCCATCTTCAGGTACGGGCGGGGGTCCTTGATGCCGTCGAGGGCCTCGTCCATCACCGAGTCCAGGCGCCGGATCTCGATCTGCTCCGTACGGGTCGTGGCGAAGCGGGGGTAGCGGTCGCGGCCGTAGTCGCTGGGCGGGAGAAGCGAGTTCATCGTCTTCCAGCCGACATGGATGGAGGTGGCGGTGTCCTCCCGCCCGAGTCCGCAGTGGTGGACCTGCCAGTCGGGGTCGCCGGCGGCGGCGTCCCGGAGGCGGGCGAAGGCGTTCGAGGTGGGCTCGAAGGAGACGATGCGGCCGGTGTAGCCGAGCCGGCGCAGGCGCCGGGCGTACTGGCCGGTGTTGGCTCCCACGTCGAAGACGCAGTTCACTCCGTAGAGCTCGAGCATCGCGGTGACGTGCTGGGAACAGAGGTACTCGGCTGCCGCCAGCTGGATCTTGCGCTCGTCCGCGTCGGCGCGCCGGTCGATGAGGAGCCGCGCGCCCGTGTCGCCGAGGGGGACCCCCGTCCACTCCGGGGCCGGGCTGCCGGCCGCCGGCGCCCTGCCGCGCAGTACGAGCCAGGCGTCCTTGCCGGCGTCCGACACCGAGTACCGCCCGTCGTTCCTGACCAGCAGATCCGCCCCCGGACCGAGCGGGGTCCGGATCCGTCGGCCGCGCCGGGAGACCACCGCGGTCCCCGGTCCGAGGTCGGTCACCTGTAGGCCGAGCCGGGGCATCAATCTGAGCAGTCGTCGGTAAAGGGTCTGCATCCGCACACCCTGGCAGAGTTGGCGTCGAAGCGTCGTCGGGTTGAACGATTTTCGTCTTCCCGGAAACGGGCGGGTGTGCGGTGTCGCCCTCGGGCCGCTGTGAAGAGCCGGAGGGCCGTGGAAGGGGACGACCGTCGGGCGCTCGGCGGTGGGCGAGGGTCGTGCTCGCGCGGGGATCTGCCTCCGTGGCCAGGTCCGCAGATGTGGTCGGTGCCGGGGAACGGCCGATGCTCCGGCCGCGGGGCACGGGAAGGTGCGACGCGGTGATCCTGCCGCGGGTCGCGGACGGGTGCGCCCGGGTGCCCCGGCCCCGGGGTTGCAGTCAGACCCTTCGCCCCGGCGGGTGCGCCGGAACAGCCGATGCCCCGGCCCGGGTGGGCCGGGGCATCTCCCCGTGCGCGCGGCAGGTGCGGACTGCCGCGGCGCGTGTGCGGGCGGCTCGCGGCCCGGTGTGGCGACGTGGCCGCGGGCCGTCCTTTCGGGATCAGGGGGCGGTCTGCCCCGCCCCCTTGCGGGAGGCCGCCGCCCGCCCCGTCCTCGGGTGAGGCGGCAGCCCGTCCCGCCCGTTCGGGATCAGGCGGCCGCCTGATCCGTTCCGTGGCCGTGCAGGCGCGTGACGACCTCGGCGATCTGGGCGACGACCTCGGCGTCGTCGGCCGGGTGCGTCTCGGCGAAGCGGGTCACGGAGCCCGGGATGGAGAGCTTGACGTCCTCCAGCACCTTGCCGCCGGCGATGCCCACTGCCTTGCGGGCCTCGTCCTGCGCCCACACACCGCCGTACTGGCCGAACGCGGTGCCGACCACGGCCACCGGCTTGTCGGTGATCGCGCCGGTGCCGTACGGGCGGGACAGCCAGTCGATGGCGTTCTTCAGGACGGCCGGGATGGTGCCGTTGTACTCGGGGGTGAACAGCAGGAGGGCGTCGGCGGCGGCCGCGGCCTCGCGCAGCCGGGCGGCCGCGGCCGGGACGTCGCCCTCGACGTCGATGTCCTCGTTGTAGAAGGGGATGTCTGCCAGACCCTCGTAGAGCTGGATGTCGGAGCCCTCGGGGGCGACCTTGACGGCCGCCTCCGCGAGCTGGCGGTTGTGCGAGCCGGCGCGGAGGCTGCCGACGAGCGCGAGGATGCGAACGGACATAAAGGGACTCCTGAGGGGGGTTCATCATTGAAAACGGGTATCCGGACCGAGGTCCGGTTAATGTCTAGCAGCATAACCGGACCGCGGTCCAGTTTCTTCCGGGTGCTTTACGCTGTCTTCATGTCCGCGTCCCTGCCCCCGCTCTCCGGCTCCAAGGAACCTCACGTCCCGCACGAGTTGCTCGAACTCGGTGTGCACGAGGAGGAGCAGTGCCTGCGCGCCGACGCGGCACGCAACCGCGCACGGCTGCTGGAGGCGGCCGAGCAGCTGATCGCGGATTGCGGAGCGTCCGCCGTCACGATGGAGGCGGTGGCCGCGGCGGCCTCGGTCGGCAAGGGCACGGTGTTCCGCCGCTTCGGGGACCGGGTGGGCCTGCTCACGGCCCTGCTCGACCACACCGAGAAGCAGTTCCAGGCGGCCTTCCTCGGCGGGCCCCCGCCGCTGGGGCCCGGGGCTCCGCCCGTGGAGCGGCTGCGCGCCTTCGGCGTCGCCGCGCTGCGCAAGTCGGTGGACCAGCTGGAGCTCCAGCTCGCGGCGGAACGGCCCCCGGACAGCCGCTTCGTCCCGCCTGCCCGGCGCCTGCTGCAGAGGCACGTCCTGCTGCTGCTGCGGCAGGAGGTCCCCGACGCGGACTGCGACCTGCTCGCCCAGACGCTGATGGGGTACCTCGACCCCGCGGTCATCCATCACCTGACCAGGCAGTGCGGGATGCCGCTGGAGCGGCTGGAGGCGGGCTGGGTCGACCTCGTGGCCCGGCTGACGCGCACCGAACCGCCCGGCTGAGGCCGGTCGGCCCCGGCGGACGGACCGGGCGACGCGGGGTTCCGCCCGAACGCTTTCGTTCAAACCGAAAGCATGTTCCCCCGCCCGTGGCGCGTGCCGTCGCCTCTGCCAAGATGCCTACGTCATGGTGCAGATACCGAACACGCCCGCGTCCGCGCCGACCCCGCAGCGCGCCGTGCCCACGAGCGCCGATGTGGCCCGCCTGGCCGGCGTCTCGCGCGCGACCGTCTCGTACGTCCTGAACAACACCAGCGCCGTACGGATCAGCGAACCCACGCGCCGCCGTGTGCACGAGGCCGCCAAGGAACTGGGATACGTACCGCACGCCGCCGCCCGCAGTCTGCGCGCCGGGCAGAGCCGTATGGTCCTCATGCCGTCCCCGACCGTCCCGGTCGGTCCGCTCTACGGCCGGTTCATCAACGAGCTCCAGTGGGCCCTCAGCCGGCTCGAGTACACGGTGGTGCAGTACGGCACCCTCGGTCTGCAAGGCGACGAGGCCGCCCGCGCCTGGGCCGAACTGCGGCCGGTCGCGGTTCTGGTGCCCGGCTCCCGCGTGGGCCCGCAGGGCGTCGCGGTGCTCCAGCGCTCCGGTGCCCGCGCCGTCGTGACACTCGGCCCGGAGGCGGTCGAGGGCGCGCACGCCCTGCTCATGGACCACGCGGCCGTCGGACAGGTCGCCGCCACCCACCTCTACGCCCGAGGCCGGCGCCGTATCGGCGTGGTCTTACCGGAGGAGCCCGGCCTGGAGATCTACTCCGCGCCCCGCCTCGACGGTGTGCGCCGGGGCCTGCGCGGCACGGACGCCGTCGTCACCGAGCTGCCCCTCGCGCACGACGAGGAGGCCGCGGCGCGGCTCGCCGAGCGCTGGCCGGAACTCGGCCTCGACGCGGTCTTCGCCTACAACGACGAGTACGCGATGCTGCTGATGCGGGCCCTCCAGGACGCCGGCGTCCGCATCCCCGAGGACACGGCGCTGATCGGCTCCGACGACCTGATGCTCGGCCGGCTGCTGCGGCCCCGGCTGAGCACCGTCCACATCGAACTGCCCTCGGGCCGGGAACTCGCCGAACTGGTAGACCGCGCGGTGCGCGACCCGGCCGCCGCCCCCGAACGGCACGAGGTGCTGGGCGCCGCCGTGATCCAGCGCGAATCGACCTGACCCGCCGGCCCGCACCGCACCCTGCCGCGCGAGGGCGTACCGAATCGCGGCGGCGCGTCCCGGCCGGGGCGCGCCGCCCGTGCCGCACACGGGAGCGCGGCCGGTTCCGCCCGAGGCGAGCGGCAGTGCTGCCGGGCGCCGTCCTACGGCGTCTGCTGCTCGGCCACGGACTTGCGCACCTCGTCCATGTCCAGCTTGCGGGCCTGGCCGATGACGTCCGCCAGGGCCGCCTCCGGCAGTGCGCCCGGCTGCGCGAACACGGCGACCTTGTCCCGCACGATCATCAGCGTGGGGATGGACTGGATCCCGAAGGCGGCGGCCAGCTCGGGCTGTGCCTCGGTGTCCACCTTGCCGAAGACCAGGTCCGGGTTGTCCTGGGCGGCCTTGTCGTAGACCGGTGCGAACTGCCGGCACGGCCCGCACCAGGACGCCCAGAAGTCGATCAGGACGAAGTCGTTGTCCGTGACCGTCTGGTCGAAGTTCTCCTTGGTGAGCTCCACGGTGTTGCTCATGGTGTGCATCCCTCTTCCTGAGGTGGGGGTCGAACCGGTGGGCACAACACGGTCGGGCCGTGACGTATTCCGGAGGTCCGGCGGGCGGGCAACGGCGCGCGTACCCACATGGCCCCGGCGCGACACCACCCAGCAGACTGACCCCCATGACGGAAACGGATTCCATCGCATACGACGTAGTGGTTCTCGGTGCCGGGCCCGTGGGGGAGAACGTCGCCGACCGCACCCGTGCGGCCGGTCTGAGCACGGCGGTCGTGGAGAGCGAGCTGGTCGGCGGCGAGTGCTCGTACTGGGCCTGCATGCCCAGCAAGGCCCTGCTGCGCCCGGTCCTGCTGCGCGCCGACGCCCGCCGTGTCCCGGGTCTGCGGGAGGCGGCGCGGGGACCGCTCGACGTCACCGCCGTCCTCGCCCACCGCGACGAGTACACCTCGCACTGGAAGGACGACGGCCAGGTCCGGTGGCTCGAAGGGATCGGCGCCGACCTCCACCGCGGGCACGGACGGCTCTCCGGCCCCCGCACGGTCACCGTGACCGGCCCCGACGGGACCACGCGCACCCTGACCGCCCGGCACGCCGTGGCCGTCTGCACCGGCAGCGGCGCCCTGCTGCCCGAGCTGCCCGGTCTCGCGGACGTCCGCCCCTGGACCAGCCGGGAGGCGACCAGCGCCCAGGAGGTGCCCGGCCGGCTGATCGTCGTCGGCGGCGGTGTCGTCGCCACCGAGATGGCCACCGCCTGGCAGGCCCTCGGCTCCCGGGTGACGCTCCTCGTCCGCGGCAAGGGACTGCTGCCGCGCATGGAGCCGTTCGCCGGCGAACTCGTCGCCGAGGGGCTGACCGGCGCGGGCGCCGACGTGCGCACCGGCACCTCCGTCACGTCGGTGACCCGTGAGAACGGCACGGTGGTCGCCGTCACCGGCCAAGGTGAGCGCGTCGAGGCCGACGAGATCCTGTTCGCCACCGGCCGCACCCCGCGCACCGGCGACATCGGCCTCGACACGGTCGGCCTGGAACCGGGTTCCTGGCTGCCGGTCGACGACAGCCTGCGGGTGACCGGCAGCGACTGGCTGTACGCGGTCGGCGACGTCAACCACCGGGCCCTGCTCACGCACCAGGGCAAGTACCAGGCCCGCGTCGCGGGCGCCGCCATCGCCGCGCGCGCCCTCGGCGGGTCCGGGGCCGAAGCCGGTCCCTGGGGCGCGCACGCGGCCACCGCCGATCACGGAGCCGTCCCCCAGGTCGTGTTCGCCGACCCGGAGGCCGCCGCCGTGGGGCTCTCCCTGGCCGAGGCGAAGCAGGCCGGCCACCGCGTCCGGGCCGTCGACGTCGAGTTCTCCTCGGTCGCCGGAGCGGGCCTGTACGGCGACGGCCACCGCGGACGCGCCCGGATGGTGGTCGACGTGGAGCGGGAGATCCTGCGCGGTGTCACCTTCGTCGGCCCCGGTGTCGGCGAGCTCATCCACGCGGCGACCGTCGCGGTGGCCGGAGAGGTGCCGCTGAGCAGGCTCTGGCACGCGGTGCCGGCGTACCCCACGCTCAGCGAGGTGTGGCTGCGGCTGCTGGAGGGCTACCGGGACAACTGACGCCGCCGCCCCCGACCGGCGGGTTCGGCGGAATCATCCGGGCAGCCGGAAACCCAGCTCCCGCGCGGCGTGAACCGGGGTCGGCTGCGCCCAGCGTTCCAGCACCGCCTGGTTGGACGACAGCGAACGCGGTTCGGCCCGGTCGAGGTAGAGCACACCGTCCAGATGGTCCGTCTCGTGCTGCACGATCCGGGCGGGCCAGCCGCTGAACACCTCGTCCACCGCGCGCCCGTGCTCGTCGGCGCCGGTCAGCCGCACCTGGGCGTGCCGGGCCACCACGGCCTGCCAGCCCGGCACGCTCAGACAGCCCTCGAAGAACGCGGCGCGCCCGGCGCCGACGGGTTCGTACCTCGGATTCACCAGCACCCGGAACGGCTGCGGCACCCGCTCGCGCGCCAGCCGCACCTCCTCCGGCACCGGCGCCGGGTCCTCGATCACCGCGATCCGCAGCTCCACGCCGACCTGCGGCGCCGCGAGACCGACGCCCGGCGCGGCGTGCATGGTGCGGCGCAGGGCCTCGACGAACCGGGCCAGCAGGGCGGGTTCCAACTGGCCGTCGTACGGCTCGGTGCCGCGCCGCAGCACGGGGTCGCCCGCGGCGACGACCGTCAACGGGCCGTCCGCGGCGAGGAGTTGCTCGACCCGCACGGCGAGTGGCACACGATCACTGAGGGCAGACATTCAGTCAGCATGCCATGACTCCCCGTCATGTGACACAGGCCACTTGAGCCGGAGGGAACTCGATCGCCTCGCCCTCCGACTACTGCTCCACCTGGCTGAAAGTCGTCCCCAGCTGACCGGAGAAACCCCACTGATGACCACCGCTCCCCCGACCGACACGGACGAGTCCCCGCATCGGACCGAGTCGGCCCCGTCACCCGGCGGACGGGCGCTGCTGCGCCCGCTGATCCTGCGTCTGCACTTCTACGCGGGAGTGCTCGTCGCGCCGTTCCTGCTCGTCGCGGCCACCACGGGCTTCCTGTACGCGGGCTCTTTCCAGGCCGAGAAGATCCTGTACGCCGACGAGATGACCGTCCCCGAGGTCGGCGACACGAGGCTGCCGATATCCGAGCAGGTCGAGGCCGCGCGCGAGGCC
Source organism: Streptomyces cadmiisoli (assembly GCF_003261055.1). Taxonomy (NCBI): domain Bacteria; kingdom Bacillati; phylum Actinomycetota; class Actinomycetes; order Kitasatosporales; family Streptomycetaceae; genus Streptomyces; species Streptomyces cadmiisoli. The sequence continues at coordinate 1,566,097 of NZ_CP030073.1, read as the reverse complement.
CACCCCGAGGGCGCGGTCGCGACCGTGCGGACCTCCGCGCAGGACGACGAGACCACACGCGTCATGCTCGCCGGGGTGCCCGGCATCGACGAGGGCAAGACACTCGCGGTTTTCGTCGACCCGTACACCGGTCAGGTGCGCGGCGCCCTGGAGCAGTACGGCTCCACCGGGGCGCTGCCGCTGCGCACCTGGATCGACGAGTTCCACCGCGATCTGCACCTGGGTGAGACCGGGCGCCTGTACAGCGAACTCGCCGCGAGCTGGCTGTGGTTGATCGCGGCCGGCGGCCTGGTGCTGTGGTTCTCCCGACGCCGCGCCCTGCGCAAGGTACGCGGCACCGGCGGACGGCGCCGCACCCTCGGCCTGCACGGAACCGTCGGCGCCTGGGCCGCGATCGGGTTCCTGTTCCTGTCGGCGACCGGACTGACCTGGTCGACGTACGCCGGCGCCAACATCGGCGAACTGCGCACCTCGCTGGGCCACTCCACCCCCTCGATCTCGGCCACGGCGGGCGGCGACCACGGGGGACACGGTGCCGCGGCGGGCTCCGGCGGCACCGCCGAGCACGGGGTCGGCCTGGACAAGGTGCTGGCCGCCGCCCGCGCCGAAGGGCTGGGCGACCCGGTGGAGATCGTTCCGCCCGCCGACGCGAGCTCGGCCTACGTCGTCAGACAGGTGCAGCGCAGCTGGCCGGAGAAGCAGGACTCGGTCGCGGTCGACCCGTCGACCGGCGAGGTCACCGATGTGCTGCGCTTCGCCGACTACCCGCTGCTGGCCAAGCTGACCCGCTGGGGCATCGACCTGCACACCGGCATCCTGTTCGGGCTCGTCAACCAGCTCGCCCTGATGCTCGTCGCGCTCAGTCTGATCGTGCTGATCCTGCTGGGCTACCGCATGTGGTGGCAGCGTGGCCGCGGCTCGGCCTTCGGCCGGCCGGTGCCGCGCGGAGCCTGGGCCAAGGTGCCGCCGCAGATCCTCGTCCCGCTGCTGGCCGTGACCGCGGTCGTCGGCTACTTCCTTCCGCTGCTCGGTGTCCCGCTGGCCGCTTTCATCGCCGTGGACGTGGTCCTCGGTGAGATCGCGCACCGGCGGGGGCGGCGGACGCCGGGCGCCCCGGCCGGTACCGGGGGCCGGCCCGGGCGACCGTGACACACGGCGGGCCCGGCCTCCGCGGGGAGGCCGGGCCCGCCGGGGCGTGCGGGGCGGGAGCCGTCAGAGCTCCTCGAAGTCGCCCGCGAGCGCCGAGGCGATCCGCAGGTGCGGCTCCGCCTCCTCGGACCGGCTCTGCCGCTGGAGCGTACGGCCCAGCAGCAGCCGCGCGTAGTGCTCCACCGGGTCGCGCTCGACGATGACACGCAGCTCCGCCTCGGCGCGCCGCAGTTGGGCCGAGTGGTAGTAGGCACGGGCCAGCAGCAGCCGCGGTCCGGTCTGCTCCGGCACCTCCTCGACCAGCCCGCCCAGGACGCGCGCCGCCGCGGCGTAGTCCTTGGCGTCGAAGAACATCCGCGCGCGCTCCCAGCGCTCGGCCGGCGTTCCGTGGTCGTAGTACGTCATCTCCACTGCTGACCTCCTTCGACGCACTCAACCACGCGAGGCCGTCGCGCATTCCGCGGGCCCGGACACCGCTCGGAGCCTCCCGCCCGCCCTCCGTTTCACTGCGCCAGGGCGGCCAGCTCGGCGTCGGCGCGTTCGGTGACCAGGGTCAGCACCCGCCCGGCCACCGCCAGGTCCTCGGCCGGGATCCCGGCGTAGATCCGGTCGGCGATCTCTCCGGTCTCGGCGGCGGACGTCTCGTACAGCTCCTGTCCGGCCCCGGTGATCCGCACCTCGGCGTCCACCGCCTCGACGAGCCCTCCGGCGATCAGCCCGTCGACGACGCCCCGCGCCTCGGACGCGTCGGTCTTCAGCGCCCCGACGACCTCGGCGACGAGCGCGGCACGCTCGACGGGGGCCCCGGCGACGGCGACGAGCCGGAGGGTCACCACCTGGTGGAAAGTGAGGCCGTGGCGGGCGAGCACGGTTTCGAGGACGGCGCGGGCGGCGTGGTGGGCCAGGCCTATGACGCGGCCGTCGACCCTGGGCGCGGTGGTCGTCATGTCTGCTCCTGCTTGTTCTCGTCGTGTTCGGTGAAGGGATCGAGTGGTGTGTCGAGCAGGGTGGCGAGATCGCGGGTGAACTCCCTCGCGCGTGGGCCGCCGAGCCCGCCGAGCGGTTGCAGCAACTGCTCCAGCAGCCCGTGAACGACGGTGATGGCCCGGCGTGTGACGTCCCGGCCCTCGTCCGTGAGGGCCAGTTGGACGGCGCGCGGGTCCCGTGGATCGCGGGTGCGCTCCAGCAGGCCGGCGCCCTCCAGGGCGCGCGCGAGCTTCGAGACGTACAGCGGTTCGAGGCCGGTGTGGTCCGCGAGCCGCCGCTGACTGGGCCGCAGCCCGGAGCGCTGCATGCCGTGCAGCGAGGCGACCAGCGAGTACTGCGCGTGGGTCAGGCCCAGGGGCGCGACCGCGCGGTCGACCGCCACACGCCACTTCATGGACAGCCGCCAGACCAGGAAACCGGGCGTCGCGCCCTCGGAACCGTTGCTCACCAGAAATACGGTACATGGCTACTATGTCCATGGCTACTATTTTCGGTGCGGACGGTGGAACCCTGGCAGCCCCCCGGGCGACGGCGCGGCAACGGACTGACGGAGGGTGTCCGCCGGGGCTAGGTTGTCGCCATGAGCAATCTTGATCGCGTGGCGGTCCCCGCCGTGTGCGGCGGCCGCGGATTCGTGGTGGCGGAGCCGGTGCGTGAACTCCTCAGCCCTCGCCGCGTCATGCTCGGTGAGTCCGGCGAAGTCCGCCGGCTGCTGCCCAACCTGGGACGCCGCATGGTCGGCGCCTGGTGCTTCGTCGACCACTACGGCCCGGACGACATCGCTCAGGAGGCCGGCATGCAGGTGCCGCCCCATCCGCACATGGGGCTGCAGACGGTGAGCTGGCTGCACGAGGGTGAAGTGCTGCACCGCGATTCGACCGGCACCGTCCAGACCGTCCGCCCGCGCGAACTGGGCCTCATGACCTCCGGCCGGGCGATCAGCCACTCCGAGGAAAGCCCCAGGTCGCACGCCCGGTTCCTGCACGGCGCGCAGCTCTGGGTCGCTCTGCCGGAGGGCCACCGCCACACCGAGCCGCGGTTCGAACACCACGCCGAACTGCCGGTCGTCACGGCGCCGGGTCTGCGCGCCACGCTCATCCTGGGCGGCCTCGACGGCGCGACCTCGCCCGGCACGACGTACACCCCCCTCGTCGGCGCAGACCTCGCCCTCACGCGCGGCGCGGACGTACGCCTGCCGCTGGAGCCGGACTTCGAGTACGCGGTGCTGTCCATGTCCGGTGAGGCCCACGTCGACGGCGTGCCCGTGCTGCCCGGCTCCATGCTCTACCTCGGCTGCGGCCGCGCTGAACTGCCGCTGCGCGCCGAGTCGGACGCGGGGCTGATGCTCCTCGGCGGTGAGCCGTTCGAGGAGGAGCTGATCATGTTCTGGAACTGGATCGGACGCTCCCAGGACGAGATCGTGCGGGCCCGTCAGGAGTGGATGGAGGGCTCGGCGTTCGGGAAGGTGGACGGCTACGACGGCGATCCGCTGCCGGCTCCCGAACTGCCGCCGACTCCTCTGAAGCCGCGGGGCAGGGTCCGCTGACCTGCCGGACCGCTGACCGCTGCCCCTTGGTCCTGGTGCCTGTCCGCCGGCCTGCCGACCGCCGTCCGCATCGCAGGCTGACAGCTCGGGAACGTACGACCGCCGACGTCGACGCCGACCGCCGACCGCGGACAGCCTCCCGGCGTCCGCCGCCCGCTCAGTACGTCTCGTCGCCCTCCAGGAACGTCCCGACCACCTCGATGTCCCCGATGCGGGACGCCTCCACCCGGTGCGGGTCGTCGCCGAGGACCACGAGATCCGCCCGCTTGCCGGGGGAGAGGCTGCCGGCGTCCTTCTCCCAGTGGCAGGCGCGGGCCGCCTCGGTGGTGTAGGCGTGCAGTGCCTCCGTCACGGTGAGCGCCTCACCGGGGCCGATGGCCCGACCCGAGTGCGAGGTCCGCTCGACCATGAACTGGATCGCCCGGAGCGGGGCGCCGTCGGCGACGGGGCGGTCGGAGCTGCCTGCCACCCGGACGCCGTGCTCGAGGAAACCCCGGCCGCGGTAGAGCCAGTCGGCGCGGTCCTCGCCCATCACCGTGGCGTAGTCGTCGCCGTACTCGCGCAGAAAGGTCGGCTGCACCACGACGGTCACCCCGAGCCGCGCGAGCCGGGGCAACTGGTCGGGGCGGACCAGGCCCGCGTGCTCGATACGATGCCGCGCCGCCGGCCGGGGGCTCAGCTTCTGGGCCTTCTCCAGGGCGTCCAGGGCGACGTCCACGGCGCGGTCGCCGATGGCGTGCACGGCCAGCTGCCAGCCCGCGAGGTGTCCCGCCACGATGGTGCTCTCCAACGCCTCGGGTTCGTCCTGGAGTTGCCCGCTGGTGTCGGTGCCCAGGTAGGGGCGGGTGAGCGCGGCCGTGCGGGCCATCATGCCGCCGTCGGTGAACACCTTGAGGGCGCCCAGCGAGAGCCGCCCGTCGCCGAATCCCGTGCGCAGTCCGAGATCGAGGGCCCGGCTCGTGGTGTCCTGCGGGGCCGTGGCGACCGGACGGAGCGCGTCGGCGGCCGCCATGAGCTGCACCCTCAGCGGCAGCCGCCCGGACTCGTGGGCGAGTTGGTAGGCCGCGGCCTCGACCGGGCTGCGGCCGATGAGCCGCCCGCCCACCCCGGCCTCCGCGCAGGCCGTCACGCCCTCCGACCGGCAGACCCGCGCGGCGTGTTCGATCGCCGCGGCCAGTTCGGTGAGCGAATACGGCGGACGGGAGCGGAGCGCGACGCCCATGGCCCCCTCGACCAGGAAGCCGTCCGGTCGCGCCGCATCGGCGGGGAGATCCTTCAGGACAGCCGAGTTGACCAGGCACGCATGGCCGGAGATGTGCCCCAGGTACACCTTGCGGCCGGCGCTGACGGCATCGAGGTCGGCGGCCGTCAACGGGCGGTCCAGGGTGCGCTGGTCGTAGCCGCCGAAGTCGACCCAGCCGCCCGCCGGGGCCTGCGCCGTCGCCTCGGCCACCGTCCGCAGCACGTCGTCGGCCCGCCGGCTCGGCGCGACCCCGGGAGCCTTCGCCTTCAACCCGGTCCAGGTCAGGTGCACATGGCTGTCGATGAAGCCGGGCAGCACCACGGCCCCGTCCAGGTCCACGGTCCGGCGGGCCGGCAGTCCCGCCACGTCCTCGTCCAGCCCGACGACGCGTCCCTGCCAGATGCCCAGCTCCCGGGCGGTCGGCCGGGCCGGATCCATGGTGAGCAAGCGGGCGTTGGTGATCCTCGTCGAAAGCACGGACAGATCCTTCCGGCCGATCCGGGAGGGTGGCCGACTTCACGGAACCCTCTATGGTTTGGTTAGGCTAACCTAATGGGAGTGCGAGTGAGTGAACGGACGGACTCCGCCGACCGGTTCGCGGCATGGGCCGATGGTGTGATGGAGCGCCTCGACGAACAAGAGGACCTCGACGGCCGGCTGCTCCATGCCCTGGGGCGCGGCCCGAGCCTGCGTGAGGACACCCTGACCCGCATGGCCGAGGCCGTGCGCGCCGCCGTCCTCGGGATGAGTCCCGCGGGCTGCGCGGTCGCCGCCGGGGTCTCGGAGCAGCTGCTGCACAACTGGCAGCAGCAGGACCCCTCGTTCGCCGCGGCCATGACGCAGGCGCGGACGCTCGCCCGCGCCCACGCCGGCGGCAGCGGCACGCCGGCGCGGCTGACCCCCGCCACGCTGCGCATCCTGCTCACCGGAGTGCGCAGGGGGGTCCCGCAGGCCGCCGTGCCGTCCCTCGCCGGGCTGTCCGTACGCGCGTTGCTCCGTGTGCGGCGGGAACGGCCGCAGGTGGAGGCGCTCATCCTGGCCGCGCGCCGGGCGGCGAGGCTGAAGAAGGCCGGGCGGCGCGGTGGTGCGTCGTACGAGCAGCGCTACCGACTTGTGCGTATCGATGATGCTCCGTCAGAGGACTGGTCGACCTTGATGATTCTGGTTAGCCTTACCTAAGTCTGTGGGCGCGGTGATCCATGCGCCGTGACTCCGGTCCGGAGGGATACGTGAGAAAAGCGGACCCAGCGGGGCGGAGCGTTCTGCGTCGGTCGGTCGTCGGACAACGCCGGGACGTCGTAACGGGCGCGGTCCTGGGCATGGCGCACCAGACGGGCGAGGCCCTGGTCCCGGTGCTGATCGGCCTGGCGATCGAACAGGGCGTCGTCCGCGGCGACTTCCCCGGACTGCTGCTGTGGCTCGGTGCCCTGGCCCTCGTCTACGTCGGGCTCTCCTTCAGTTTCCGCCGCTCGGCCAGGGCCGGCGAACGGGCCTCCGTGACCGCGGCGCACCAGCTCCGGGTCCGGCTGACCGGCCGCGTCCTCGCCCCCGAGGGCGGTGCGGACGAAGGCCGGCTGCCGGGTGAACTGGCGAGCATCGCCACCGAGGACGCCAGACGGGTCGGCGCGGTGACCATGGCGGTCATCGTCGCCGTCTCGGCCACGGCCGGCCTGGTGGTCAGCGCCGTGGCGCTGCTCCGGGTCTCGCTCGTCCTCGGCCTTCTTGTCCTCCTCGGCACACCGCTGCTGCTGTGGCTCGGGCACCTGCTGAGCAAACCCCTGGAACGGCGCAGCGAGACCGAGCAGCAACGTGCGGGACGCGCCTCCGGAGTCGCCGCGGACCTGGTGGCCGGACTGCGGGTGCTGAAGGGCATCGGCGCCGGGCCGGCGGCCGTCGCCCGCTACCGGCGCACCAGCCGCGACTCGCTCGCCGCGACCCTGCGCGCGGCCCGCGCCGAAGCCTGGCAGAGCGGGGTCGTGACCATCCTGACCGGGACCTTCATCGCGCTGGTGGCCCTCGTCGGCGGACGGCTCGCCGCACGCGGCGACATCGGCCTCGGGGAACTCGTCTCGTCCGTCGGCCTGGCCCTGTTCCTCATCGGACCGCTCTCCGAGTTCGCCTGGGTCAACGCGGAACTGGCCCAGGGCCGTGCCTCCGCCGCCCGGATCGCCGGGATCCTCGACGCCCCCGCCGCCGTACCGCGGGACAGCCGCCGGCCCGCCGCCGTGCCCCGCGCCACCGAGGGCCGGCTGCGGCTGCGCGGACTGTCGCACGCGACCCTGCGGCGGGTGGACCTGGACGTGGCGCCCGGTGAGACGGTCGGCGTCGCCGTCACCGACCCCGCCGACGCCGTGGCACTGCTGCGCTGCCTCGGCCGCCGCGCCGACCCCGACGAGGGCGCGGTGGAACTGGACGGCGCGGAACTGACCGCCCTCGCGCTGACGGACGCGCGCGCCGCGATCCTGGTCGCCGAGCACGACGCGGACCTGTTCGACGGCACTCTCCTGGAGAACGTCACCGCGGTGGTGCCCGCCGTGGCCGGTGCCCGTTCACCGGTGACCGTCGCCGACGCGCTGGCCGCGTCCGGGGCGGACGAGGTCGCCCGCGCGCTGCCCGACGGCACCGCCACGGCCGTCACCGCCCGCGGACGCTCGCTCTCCGGCGGCCAGCGCCAACGTGTCGCCCTGGCCCGGGCCCTGGCCGCCGACCCACCGGTGCTCGTCGTCCACGAGCCCGCCACCGCCGTCGACGCCGTCACCGAGGTGCGGATCGCCGCCGGGATCAGGGACCTCCGGCGGGAGCGCACCACCGTCATAGTGACCAACAGCCCCGCCCTCCTCGCGGCGACCGACCGGGTCGTCCTCCTCGAAACCGGCCGGGTCACCGCGGACGGCCCCCACGACCGACTGGCCCGCGACAACGCGGCCTACCGTACGGCGGTGCTCACATGACCGGATCCCGGGCCGAGCAGCGCGAGGACCGGCACCCCGCCCCACCGGACGGCGGCCGGACCGAGTCCCCGCTGCTCCCCGTCGCGACGCCGGCGCGCACCCGCCGGGCCGTCGCCGAACTGCTGCGTCCGCGTGGGCCGTTGGTCCTGGCCGCGTTCACCGTGATGGTCGGCTCCACCGCGCTCGGCCTGCTCGTGCAGCCCCTGCTCGGGCGGATCGTCGACCTGGCCGCCGACCGCGGGGCGGCCGACGCCGTCACCACCGCCGCCGCGCTCCTCGTGGCCGTCGCCGTGGCGCAGGGCGTCACCACCGGGTTCGGCCTGTCGCTGATCTCCCGCCTCGGCGAGTCCACCCTGGCCCTGCTGCGCGAGCGGTTCGTGGAGCGGGCCCTGGCACTGCCCCTGGAACGCGTCGAGAGGGCCGGCGCCGGTGACCTGACCGCCCGGGTCACCGCGGACGTGTCCCTGATCGCCGAGGCCGTCCGCAACGCGCTGCCGGAACTGGCCCGTTCACTGCTGACCATCGTCCTGACCCTCGGCGCGATGGCCCTGCTCGACTGGCGGTTCCTGCTGGCCGCCCTGCTGGCGGTACCCGTGCAGGCGGCCACCGCGCGCTGGTACGTGGCCCGTGCCGTGCCGCTCTACGCCGAGCAGCGTGTCGCCGGCAGCGCCCAGCAGCAGCAACTGCTCGACACCATCGGCGGCAGCTCCACCATCCGGGCGTTCCGGCTGGAGCGCGAGCACACCGAGCGGGTCACCGAACGGTCGTGGTCGCTGGTCGACTTGACGATGCGGGGCGTCCGGCTCGTCCTCGGCTTCTACAGCCGCCTGCACATCGCCGAGTACATCGGACTGGCCGCCGTCCTGATCACCGGCTACTGGCTGGTCCGCCAGGGGTCCGCGTCGATCGGCACGGCGACGGCCGCCGCCCTCTACTTCCACAGCCTGTTCGGCCCCGTCAACGCCGCCCTCGCGCTCCTGGACGACGCCCAGTCGGCGACGGCGGGCCTGGCCCGGCTGGTCGGCGTCACCGATCAGCCGCCGCCCCCGAAGCCGCAGCCGCCGGTCGAGACGCACGGCATCGGCGTCACCGTGCGCGGCCTCAGCCACGCCTACCGGACCGGGCACCCCGTCCTGCACGACATCGACCTGGCGATCCGGCCGGGGGAGCGGGTCGCGCTCGTCGGCGCCAGCGGCGCCGGCAAGACCACCCTGGCGCGGATCGTCGCCGGTATCCAGCCGCCCACCTCGGGCACCGTCCTGGTCGGCGGATCGCCCCCGGCCGAACCGGGTTCCGCGGCCGGCTCCCGCACCGTCGCCCTGATCACGCAGGAGGTCCATGTCTTCGCGGGCCCGCTCGCCGACGACCTCCGGCTCGCCGCCCCGGACGCCACCGACGACGAACTGCGCACCGCGCTCGACCGCGTCGACGCCCTCGGCTGGGCGCAGGCACTGCCCGACGGCCTCGACACGGTGGTGGGGGAGGGCGGCCACCGGCTCAGCGGCGCGCAGACGCAGGCCCTCGCGCTGGCCCGGCTGATCCTCGCCGATCCGCCCCTGGTGATCCTCGACGAGGCCACCGCGGAGGCCGGCAGCGCCGGAGCGCGCGCGTTGGAGAAGGCGGTCGCCCGCGCCGTGGACGGCCGCACCGCGCTGATCGTCGCCCACCGCCTCAGCCAGGCCGCACTCGCCGACCGCGTCGTCGTCATGGAGGCCGGCCGCGTCGTCGAGTCCGGCGCCCACGACCGACTGCGCGCCGCCGGGGGACGCTACGCCGCTCTCTGGGAGGCCTGGTCGGACACCCGCACCTGAGGAACCACCACCCCCCGCACCGCACCACTCCACCAGAACCCGACACGAAGGACCACCATGTTCCGCTCGCGCAGAGTGCCCCGGCTCGCCGCCGCGCTCGCCTCGGCCGTCATGCTGTTCGCCACCGTCACCGCCTGCGGCGGCGACGACTCAGGATCCGGCACGGCGGGCGCCGGCGCCGAGGCGAGCAGCTCCGGCGAGTCCGCCTTCCCGGTCACCGTCGCCCACAAGTACGGCAGTACGACCGTCAAGTCCGAGCCGAAGCGCATCGTCACGGTCGGCCTGACCGACCAGGACGCCGTCCTCGCCCTCGGCAAGGTGCCGGTCGGCACCACCGAGTGGCTCGGCGGCTACGACGGCGCCATCGGCCCCTGGGCCCAGGACAAGCTCGGCGGGGCCGAGGCACCGACCGTGCTCAAGGACACCGGCACCGGCCCGCAGGTGGAGAAGATCGCCGCGCTCCGGCCGGACCTGATCCTCGCGGTCTACAGCGGCCTCACCAAGGAGCAGTACGAGTCGCTGTCCAAGTTCGCGCCCGTCGTCGCCCAGCCGAAGGAGTACAGCGACTACGGCGTCCCGTGGCAGGAGCTGACCGAGACGGTCGGCCAGGCCCTCGGCAAGCCGGAGGAGGCCGGCAAGGTCGTCAAGGCCACCGAGGACAGCATCGCCGCGGCCGCCGCCGAGCAGCCCGAGTTCAAGAACGCCACCGCCCTCATGGCCACGCCGTACGAGGGCATGTTCGTCTTCGGCAGCCAGGACGCGCGCTCCCGCCTGCTCACCGAACTCGGCTTCACCCTGCCCGAGGACCTCGACAAGGTGATCGGCGACCAGTTCGGCGCGAACGTCAGCAAGGAGCGCACCGACCTGCTCGACCGGGACGCCCTGGTGTGGATCGTCGGCGACGTCGCCAAGGACTCCGGCAAGCTCCACAAGGACGCGTCGTACAAGGACCTGAACGTCGTCAAGGAGGGCCGCGAGGTCTTCGTCCAGGAGACCAGCGACTACGGCAACGCCACCTCCTTCGTCTCCGCGCTCAGCCTGCCCTACGTCGTGGAGCGGCTGGTCCCGCAGCTTGCCGCGGCCGTCGACGGCAAGGCGGACACGAAGGTCGAGCAGCCGGCGTCCTGACGGCGCCGCACCACGCGAACGGGGCCGGCCGCGGACATCAGCCGCGGCCGGCCCCGCCTTTTGTGCGCGGTCAGCCGTCCATGGACTCGGCCAGGCTGCGGGGCCGCATGTCGGTCCAGTGCTTCTCCACGTGCTCCAGGCACGACGGCCGTGACGCGGGGCCGTGGACCACCCGCCAGCCGGCCGGCACGTCCACGAAGTCCGGCCAGAGGCTGTGCTGGTTCTCGTCGTTGACCAGGACCAGGTAGACGCCGTCGGGGTCCTCGAACGGATTGCTCATACGTTTCCCTTTCTCATGGCCGGCGGTTCCTCTCCGCCCACGTGATCAGACCTTCCAGTGCCCGGAACCAGGTCTCGGCGAGGTCCTGGACCGTCTCGTGCGACAACACCCCTTCCAGGTGGCCCCAGTGGGCGGAGAGCACCGGCCCGTCCGCCCGGTCCTCGGTCACCACGTTGATCTCCAGCGCGTGGCCCTCGCGCATCGAGCCCTCCGCGCCGATGTCGGCGGCGTCCTCCTCGGGCGCGTACGACCAGTCCGCCTCCTCGGGGAGACCGAACCGGCCCAGGTAGTTGAACTCCACCTGCGGCGACCCGCGTCCGGCCAGGACCTCGCGCGTCCGGGGGTTGAGGTGGCGCAGCATGCCGTAGCCGACACCGGCTGCGGGCAGCGACGTGAGATGCTCGCGCACCCGTCGTACGACGTCCCGCGCCGCCTCGCCGCCCGCGAACGCCTCGGCCGGATCGGCGCCGCCCGCGTCGAGCCGCACCGGGAACACACTGGTGAACCAGCCCACCGTGCGCGACAGGTCGACGCCGTCCCCGGCCAGTTCCTCCTCGCGGCCGTGGCCCTCCAGGTCGACCAGCACGGAGGTGTCGGACCCGCCGCGGCGGCGCCGCCAGTCGGCGAAGGCCAGCGCCAGCCCGGCCAGCAGCACGTCGTTGACGTCCGCTCCGAACGCGGCAGGCACCGAGGACAGCAGCGGACCGGTGCGCTCGGCGGGCAGCCGCAGGACCAGCTCCCGCCGGGTCGCGGTGGTGTCGCGGTCCGGGTCCACGTCGCGCAGGAGCGGGAAGGGCTCCGTACCGCCGTCCAGGGCCTCGGTCCACACGGGCAGTTCCGCCTCCCGCGCCGGATCCGCGGCCAGCTCGGACAGCAGCCGGGACCAGCGGGCGAACGAGGTCTCGACCGGGCCGAGCCGCACCGCGTGTCCGGCCCGGACGTCCCGCCAGGCGACCGCCAGGTCCGGCAGCAGCACCCGCCAGGACACGCCGTCCACCACCAGGTGGTGGGCCATCAGCAGCAGCCGTCCCGGCGCGTCGCCCGCGTCGAACCACACGGCCCTGACCATCACCCCGGCGTCCGGGTCGAGCAGCGCCCGTACCCGGTGCGCTTGCTCGCGCACCGCCTCCGCCAGAGCCCGCGCGTCGAGGGCGGCGACGTCGACCCGGTCGATCCACCCGGCGGCGTCGACGGAGCCGGCCGGCGGCACGTGCAGCGACCAGTCCTCGGTGTCGTCGGGCGAGGGCCGCACCAGCCGCGCCCGCAGCAGGTCGTGCCGGTCGGCCAGCGCCCGGAGCACTGCGGTCAGGCCGGGCAGGTCCAGCTCGGCCGGGGTACGGACGAGGGCCGCCTGGTGGTAGGTCGCGAACGGGCCGCCCAGCTCACGCAGCCAGTGCATCACCGGGGTGAGCGGGAGCGTGCCCGTCCCGTCGTCCTCCGGGCGCGGCGCGGCCGTCACGGACTCGGCGACCGCGCCGAGCGCCGCCACCGTACGGTGCCGGAACACCAGCCGCGGCGTGATCCGGACGCCCGCCGAACGGGCCCGGCCGACGAGTTGCATCGCGACGATGCTGTCCCCGCCCAGGGCGAAGAAGTCGTCGTCCACCCCCACCCTCGCCAGCCCCAGCACATCGGCGAACACCGCGCACAGCGCCTCCTCCACGGGGGTCGCCGGAGCGCGCCGCGAGGTGAGGGCGGAGAAGTCGGGTGCGGGCAGCGCGGCCCGGTCCAGCTTGCCGTTGGCGAGCTGCGGGAACCGCTCCAGGACCACCACGGCCGCCGGCACCATGTGGTCGGGGAGCCGGGCGGCGACATGGCCGCGCAGCTGTGCCGGGTCCGGGGCGGTGTCCGGGGCGGCGACCACGTACGCCACGAGCATCTTGCGCGGGCCGTCCTGCCGTACCGTCACCAGGGCCTGGCCGACCGCCGGATGACCGGTGAGGACGGACTCGATCTCGGCGGGTTCCACGCGGAAACCGCGGATCTTGACCTGGTCGTCGGCGCGTCCGAGGTAGTCCAGCCGCCCGTCGGCGGTCCAGCGCGCCAGGTCGCCGGTGCGGTACAGCCGCGATCCGGGCCCGCCGAACGGGTCGGCCACGAACCGCTCCGCGGTCGGTGCCGGACCGTTCAGATAGCCGCGGGCCAGTCCGCCGCCCGCCAGGTACAGCTCACCGGTCACCCCCGGCGGCACCGGCTGGAGCAGCCCGTCCAGCACATGGGCCCGGGTGCCCGCCACCGGCCGCCCCACGAGCGGGCGTTCACTGTCGCGCACCCGCGCGACCAGGGCGTCCACGGTCGACTCCGTCGGGCCGTAGAGGTTGAACGCCGCGGTGCCGCGCAGCCCGGCCAGACGCCGCCAGAGCGGGACCGGAACGGCCTCGCCGCCCACTCCGACCACGGACAGCGGGCAGTCGTCGCCGTCCAGCAGGCCGCTGTCGGCCATCTGCGTGAACAGCGACGGGGTGACCTCCAGGAAGTCGAAGCGGTGCTCACGCACGGCCGCGGCGAGCAGTTCGGGGTCGCGCCGCGCCTCCTCGGACACGATGTGCACACAGTGGCCGTCCAGCAGCCACAGCTGCGGCTGCCAGGAGGCGTCGAAGAAGAAGGACCAGGCGTGGCCCGCCCGCAGATGCCTCCTGCCGGTGCTCTCGACGGCCGGCGCGTACAGCGTCTCGCGATGGCTGTGGAAGAGGTTGCCGAGGGTCTCGTGGGTGATCACGACACCCTTCGGCCGGCCCGTGGAGCCGGAGGTGTAGATGACGTAGGCCGGGTGCCGCGGCTCCGGCGGGCGGACCCGCTCGGCGCCGCCGGGGCCGGCCGCATCGAGGGCGGCGATCCGCGCGGCCGTCGCGGGATCGTCCAGCACCAGCGTCGCCGCCTGCGGGGGCAGGACGTCCACGAGGTCCCGGGTGGTCAGCGTCAGCACCGGCCGGGCGTCCTCGAGCACGTCGGCGGTACGGTCCACCGGCGCGTCGGGGTCGAGCGGCAGATAGGCCGCTCCCGCCTTGTGCACCGCGAGGACGGCCACCATGAACCGCGCCGTACGGGGCAGCGCCAGGGCCACGAACCGCTCCGGCCGCGCGCCCAGCTCGGCCAGCAGCCGCGCGAGCCGGTCGGACTCCGCGTCGAGTTCCGCGAAGGTCAGCTCGACGCCGTCGGACGCCACGGCGGGCAGTCCGGGGGACCGCCGTACCTGCTCCGCGAACAGTTCGGGCACCGTGGTGGGCGCCGCGACGGGCGGCCGGCCGTGCCAGCCCTCGACGAGGCGGCGCCGCTCGTCCTCGCCGAGGATGTCCACGCGCCCCACGGTGACGTCCGGGTCGGCCGTCACCGCGCGCAGCACGCGCCGCAGGCGGTCCGCGAAGGACCGCGCGGTCGCCGGGTCGAACAGGTCGGCGCTGTACTCCAGCACACCGTCGACTCCGGTGCCGTCACCGCGTTCCACGAAGTCGAAGGACAGGTCGAACTTGGCGGTGGTCTGCGCCACCTCGTCCCGGTGGGAGCGCAGCCCGGGCAGGCCCGCGTCCTCGCCGCCGGCCGCCAGGTACACCACCATCACCTGGAACAGCGGGTGCCGGGCGAGCGACCGCGCCGGATTGAGCACCTCCACCAGCCGCTCGAAGGGCACGTCCTGGTGGTCGAAGGCGGCCAGGTCGGTCTCCCGCACCCGGGCCAGCAGCTCCCGGAACGTCGGATCGCCGGAGGTGTCGGTGCGCAGCACCAGCGTGTTGAGGAAGAAGCCGACCAGGTCCTCCAGTGCCGCGTCCGTGCGGCCGGAGATCGGACTGCCGATCGGGATGTCATGGCCCGCGCCCAGCCGGTTCAGCAGGGTCGCCACGGCGGCCTGGAGCACCATGAACACACTGACGCCGTGGTCGCGCGCCAACCGGTGCAGATCCGCCGCCAGTCCCGCGTCCAGGGACAGATCGGCCGCGCCGCCCCGGTAGGTGGCCTCCAGCGGCCTGGGCCGGTCGTGGGGCAGCGCCAGCTCCTCCGGCAGCCCGGCCAGCGCCCGCCGCCAGTGGGCGATCTGGCGGGCGGCCGGACTGGCGGGGTCCTGCTCGTCGCCGAGCAGATCCCGCTGCCACAGCGTGTAGTCGGCGTACTGGACCGGCAGCGGTGCCCAGTCCGGGGCCCGCCCCTCGGCGCGCGCCGCGTAGGCGAGGGCCAGATCCCGGTGCAGGGGGGCCTCCGACCACTCGTCGCCGGCGATGTGGTGCAGCAGGAGCAGCAGCGTCCACTCCTCCTCGCCGGTGCGGAACACATGGACGCGCAGCGGCGCTTCGCTCTCCAGCGCGAAGCCGTACGCCCCGGCCCGCGCCAGCAGCCCGCCGAGCCGCTCCGCGTCCGTGTCCACCACCTCGAACGGGACGCGGACCTCCGCCGGCGCCAGCACCCGCTGGAACGCCCGGCCCTCCTCGTCGGGGAAGACGGTGCGCAGGGTCTCGTGCCGCACCACCAGGTCGTGCACGGCGGCGCGCAGCGCCTCGACGTCCAGCGCACCGGTCAGCCGCCAGGCGGACGGGATGTTGTACGTGGGGCTGGGGCCCTCCACCTGGTACAGCACCCACAGGCGCTGCTGGGCGGAGGACAGGGGCAGCCGCGCGGGGCGCGGACGGACCGTCAGCGCCGGCCGGGCGGACAGGCCCGGCGTGCCGTCCTGCGTCAGGCGCTCCGCGAGCCGGGCCACGGTGGGCGCGTCGAACACGGTGCGCAGCGACACCTCGGTCCCGAGCACCGCGCGGATCCGGGCGGTCAGCCGCATGGCCAGCAGCGAATGCCCGCCCAGCGCGAAGAAGTCGTCGTCGATGCCGACCTCGGGCACACCGAGGACCGCGGCGAACGCCTCGCACAGCAGGTCCTCGCGCGCGGTGCGCGGCCTGCGGCCCGAGGTGAGGGCGGCGAAGTCCGGCGCCGGCAGGGCCTTCTCGTCGAGCTTGCCGGCGACCGTGCGCGGCAGGGCGGCCACGGTCACGAAGGCCGCGGGCACCATGTGCGAGGGCAGCGCCGCCGCGAGACGGCCGCGCAGCTCCGCCGGGTCCGGGTCGGCTTCCCCGGCCGGCAGGACGTACGCGACGAGCCGGCGCACACCGGGGCTGTCCTCACGGACGACCACCGCGGCGGAGTTCACCTGCGGGAGCCCGGTCAGCAGTGCCTCGATCTCCCCGGGTTCGATACGGAAACCGCGCAGCTTGACCTGGTCGTCGGCCCGCCCCAGGAACTCCAGGGAGCCGTCCCGGCGGCGCCGCGCGAGGTCGCCCGTGCGGTACATCCGGCCGCCGGGCGGGCCGAACGGGTCGGCCGTGAACCGCTCGGCGGTCAGTCCCGCCCGGTGCAGATACCCCCGGGCCAGACCCGCGCCGGCCAGATACAGCTCGCCCGGCACGCCCGCCGGCACCGGCCGCAGCCGCCCGTCGAGCACATGGGCGCGGACGTTGTCCACGGGCCCGGCCCGGCGTCCGGAGGCGTCGTGGTGCCAGCCGTAGGCGTCGACCGCGCACTCGGTCGGCCCGTACAGGTCGTGCGCCTGCACGCCGGGCAGGGCGCACAGCCGCTCCCACAGCGGCGCCGGGGTCGCCTCGCCGCCGACGGTGATCACGCCGGGCACCTGGCCGCCGGGCTCCAGGAACCCGTGGTGGATCAGCTCGCGCAGATAGGTCGGGGTGAGGTCGACGTAGTCGATCCGCTCCCGGCCCAGATACGCCAGCAGCGCGGCGGGATCCGCCATCGTGGCCTCGTCGGTCACGTGCAGTTCATGGCCGGCCAGCAGCCAGATCAGCGGGTCCCAGGAGCCGTCGAAGCTGAACGACGCGGAGTGCAGGGCCCGCAGCCGGGTCCGTCCCGCGGCCCGCTCGGCGGGACCGATCAGGCCGTCCCGGTGCGCCGCGAAGAGATTGCTCAGACCGCGGTGGGTGCCGACGACGCCCTTCGGCCGGCCGGTGGAGCCGGAGGTGAAGATGACATAGGCGGCGCTCGAGGCGGCCGGCGGTGCCGGCGGCACCGCCCCCCGGACCGGGTGCTCGTCGAGGTCGTCCAGCAGGACCCGCGGGCAGCCCTCCGGCAGCCTCGGCGCGAGGGCGCGGGTGGTGAGCACGCACAGCGGCGCCGCGTCGCGCAGCATGAACTCCAGCCGCTCCGCGGGGTGTTCGGGGTCCAGCGGCAGATAGGCCGCGCCGGACCTGAGCACCCCGAGAAGCGCCGGCACCGTCAGGTCGCGGGGCAGGGCCAGCCCGACCACCGTCTCGGCTCCGGCGCCCCGGTCCAGCAGCAGCCCCGCCACCGCGTCCGCCCGCCGCGACAGTTCCCGGAACGTCAGCCGGGTCCGTCCGGCGACCAGCGCCGGGGCGTCGGGACGGTCGCGTACGACGTCGGCCAGGATCTCCGGGACCGTACGGGTCTCCAGCGGGCGGGCGGTGTCGTTCCACGTGTTCGCCGCGGCCGACTCCTCCTCGCCGGTCAGCACCCGAAGGGCGCTCACCGGTCGTGCCGGGTCGCGGGCGATCTGCTCCAGCAGGCCCAGCAGCCGCTCGACGAGGGACTGTGCCGTGCCGGCGTCGGTGAGATCGGTGGCGTACTCCAGCAGCAGCGCCATGTCGCGGCCCGGGCCGTGGTCGACGACGGTGAAGTCCAGGTCGAACTTGGCCATGCCGGTGTCCATGTCGAACCACTCGGTCGGCAGCCCGAACAGGTCCGGGTCGCCGTCGGGCCGGTGGTGGTAGCCGAGCATCACCTGGAACAGCGGGTTGCGGTCGGCGACACGGGTCGGGTTGACCGCCTCCACCACCCGGTCGAACGGCACGTCCTGGTGCTCGAAGGCGGCCAGCGCGGCTTCCCTGACCCGGCCGAGGAGCGCGGCGAAGGACGGGTCGCCGGACAGGTCGGTGCGCAGCACCAGCGTGTTGACGAAGAAGCCGACGAGGTCGTCCACGGCACTGTCGGTGCGGCCCGCGATGGGCGCGCCGAGCGGGATGTCGTCCCCGGCGCCGAGCCGGTGCAGCAGCGCCGCCGTCGCCGCCTGGAACAGCATGAACATGCTGACCTGTTGGGACGCGGCCAGCTCGCGCAGCGCCGCCCCGGTCCCGTCCGGCAGGGTCGTACGGACGACGGCGCTCCGGCCCGTGGTCCGGGCCGCCCCCGGGCGGTCCAGCGGCAGCGCGATCTCCTCCGGCAGATCGCTCAGGACGCCGGTCCAGTGGGCGAGTTGCCCCTCCCCGACGTCGGCGAGCAGACGTTCCTGCCACAGCGTGTAGTCCGCGTACTGCACCGGCAGGGGGGCCGTCTCCGGCGCCCGCCCGGCGGCACGCGCCGCGTAGGCGCGGTGGAGGTCGGCCAGGAACGGCCGGTCCGACCACTCGTCGGTGGTGATGTGGTGCAGCACCAGCGCGACCACGTGGTCGGCCGGGCCGAGCCGCAGCACCTCGGCCCGCACCGGGAGTTCCGCGCCCAGGTCGAAGGGCCGGCGCTGGGCGTCCTCGATCCGGGCGGCCAGCTCGTCCTCCGCGCAGTCGGCCACCTGGAAGCGGGGCTCGGCCTCGCCGGGCGCCGCGATCCACTGGTACGGCTCGCCGTCCCCCTCCAGGAAGCGTGTCCGCAGCGCCTCATGGCGGTCCGTCACGTCCAGCAGCGCGAACCGCAGGGCGTCGACGTCCAGCGTGCCGCGGAGCCGGAACACCAGCGGGAAGTTGTACGCGACCCCGCCGCCGGTGATCCGCTCCACCAGCCACAGCCGCCGCTGGGCGGCCGACAGCGGGATCCGCGCGGGCCGCTCGCGCACGGCCTCCAGCACGGGACGGGAGGGCCGTCCCGCCTCCGCCCGCAGCGCCAGCGCCTCGGGGGTCGGGGCCTCGAACAGGTCGCGGATCGCCAGCTCGGCACCCAGTTCGGTACGCGCCCGGCTGATCAGCCGGGTCGCCAGCAGCGAGTGGCCGCCCAGCTCGAAGAAGTCGTCCTCCGCGCCGGTGCGGGGCAGTCCCAGCACCTCGGCGAACAGCCGGCACAGCACCTCCTCCACCGGGGTGCGCGGACCGCGTCCCCGCGACAGGGCCACCGCGGGTTCGGCGTCCGGCAGCGCCCGCACGTCGAGCTTGCCGTTGTCGTTCATCGGCAGCCGCGGCAGCACCACGAAGGCGGCCGGGACCATGTACCCCGGCAGCCGCTGCCCGAGGTCCTCGCGCAGCAGCCGGACCAGGGCCCCGTGGCCGCGGGTGGCCGTCGGGGTGTTGGCGTACGGGGCCGCGCCGCGGTCCGCGCGGGCCAGGTACAGGCCGCTCGTGCGCGGCCGGCGTGCCGCGGCGGGGACGAACACGGCGTCGAACAGGCCGGTTTCGTGCGACCAGGTGGTCAGGACGTGGTGGCCGTGGGCCGCGCCCAGCTCCCTCAGGTCCTCCGGGTCCACGCCCGCCGTCCCGGGGAAGGGGGTCCGGCCGGTGTCCATCGAGTGCACGGCGGCCAGGTCGGCGGCCGTGCGCGCGTCCGGGATCCCGCGGACCCGCAGCGGCCCGGCGCAGTCCAGGCGGCCGGTGACCTCGGCGGGGCCGGTCCAGTCCAGCACGGGCGCGTCGTCCAGGCGCAGGGCGCCCGCCCGGTCCGCGTACAGCACCACGTCGTAGCGGTACCGCGTCAGCTCGTTGTGGTGCCGGCCCGCCTTGGTGCGCAGGTCGACGCCGACGCCCAGGGTGGTGAACCAGTCCGGATCGACCAGGAGTTCCTTCTCCAGCGCCAGGCCCCGGTCCACCGCGCCGCGCAGGCCTGCCGGATCGGCGTCCGCGCCCGCGCGGGCGAGCTGGATGCCGGTCTGGAACACCCGCGCCTGGCGCAGGTCGCGCACATCGCCGAGGAACAGGGCGCCGCCCGGTGCGAGCAGGCCCATGGCGCCCCGGATCACCTTGCGCAGGTGGTCCAGACTCGGGAAGTACTGCACGACGGAGTTGATGACGATCGTGTCGAAGAAGCCGGCCGGCAGACCGTCGGTGACCTCGGCGGCCTGGCAGCGCAACTCCACCTTCCGGGCCAGCGCGGGATCGGCCTCGAGGTCCTCGCCGAGCTTGCGGATCACCGGCGCCGCGAAGTCGGTCGCCCAGTACGCCTCGGCGTCCGGCGCGAGCTGCGACAGCAGCAGGCCGGAGCCGACGCCGATCTCCAGGACGCGCCGCGCACCGAGCTCCCGGATCCGCTCGACGGTGGCCGCACGCCACTCCCGCATGTGCTCCAGCGGGATCGGCGCACCGTCGTAGGAGCTGTCCCAGCCCGCGAAGTCCTCGGTGAACAGGGCCGTGCCGATCTCCGTGTACTCGGCCGAGTAGATGTCCCGCCACTCGCCGATCTGCTCGCGCTCGGCCGACTCGCGGGCCCCGGCGTCGAGTTCGGCGGGGACCACGTAGCCCACCAGCCGCTGGGTGCCGGGCGCCGAGGTGTCGGCACGGGCGATCACGGCGGCCTGGGACACCCGGGGGTGCTGGGCCAGCACCGTCTCGATCTCGCCCAGTTCCACCCGGTGCCCGCGGATCTTGACCTGGTCGTCGGTGCGGCCGAGGAAGTCCAGGTTGCCGTCGGGGCGCCGGCGCACCAGGTCACCGGTGCGGTACATCCGCTCGCCGGGCCGCCCGAACGGGTCGGCCACGAAACGCTCGGCGGTCAGAGCGGGCCGGTCCAGGTAGCCGCGGGCCAGTCCCACGCCGGCGATGTACAGCTCGCCCGCCACACCGTCCGGCACCGGCCGCAGCCACGGGTCGAGGAGGCGCGCGCGGGTCGCGCGGATGGGGCGTCCCACGGTCGGCGTCGCACTGTCGTGGGTGCCGCCGCCGAGGGTGTTGATGGTGTACTCGGTCGGCCCGTACAGGTTGTAGCCGTACGTCCCCTCGGTGTCCCGCAGGGTGTTCCACACCGACTCGGTGACCGCTTCGCCCCCGAGCAGCACCAGCGGCGGCCGGTGCCCCTCCAGCAGCCCCTCCTCGATGAGGAGATGGGCGTAGGTGGGCGTCACGTTCACCACGTCGACGCGGTGCTCCTCGCAGTACGCCACCAGCGCGGTGGCGTCACGCCGCAGGTCCTCGTCGCAGATGTGCACCTCGTG
Organism: Streptomyces cadmiisoli; assembly: GCF_003261055.1. Lineage (NCBI taxonomy): Bacteria > Bacillati > Actinomycetota > Actinomycetes > Kitasatosporales > Streptomycetaceae > Streptomyces > Streptomyces cadmiisoli. The sequence continues at coordinate 1,544,930 of NZ_CP030073.1, read as the reverse complement.
GCCCTCGACGAGCCACAGCAGTTCCTCCCAGGACATGTCGAAGGCGAACGACACGGTGTGCGCGATCCGCAGCCGCCGCCCGCCCGCGGCGGCGACGGCCGGGGCGAAGATCTCTTTCTGATGGTTGAGCTGCATGTTCGTCAGCCCGGCGTAGGGCGTGACCACGCCCTTGGGGCGACCTGTGGAGCCCGATGTGTAGATCACGTACGCCGGGTGGTCCAGGGAGAAGGACACCCGCACGGGCTCGCCGGACAGGCCCGCGAGCTCGGCCGCCACCTCCGGGTCGTCGAGCGCCACGCGGGGCGTGTCGCCCGTCAGCGTCCCGGAGACCGCCGCCGTCGACAGCAGGAGCAGCGGACGGGCGTCGGCCAGCATCAGCGAGAGCCGCTCGGCCGGGTGGTCCAGCTCCAGCGGCAGATACGCGGCGCCGGTCCGCAGCACGGCGAACAGCGCCACCACCGTGTCGATCGAGCGGGGCAGCCCGAGCGCCACCACCTTCTCGGGTCCGGCACCGCGCGCGATCAGCAGCCGCGCCATGCGGTTGCAGCGAGCGTCCAGTTCGGCGTACGTCACCGTCCGCGATCCGAAGACGAGAGCGGTCGCGTCGGGGGTGCGGGCGGCCTGCGCGGCCAGCATGTCCGCCACCGTCTCGTGCGGCACGGGCTGCCGGTTCGCGGCCTCCTCGCGGGCCAGCGCGGCGGCCTCGGCCGGCAGCAGCGGATCCAGTGAACCGACGGGCGCCGCCGGGTCGGCGACCAGCCGCCCGACCAGCAGCACGAACCGGTCCAGCAGACCGCGCGCGTACGTCCCGTCCAGCAGGTCCGGGCGATGGGCGAGGGTGACGCGGATCCGCTCGCCGGGTGTGACGACCAGGTTGGCCGGATAGTGCGTGGCGTCCACGTTGGCGACCGCCGTGGCCCCGTGCCGCTCGCGCAGCTCGGCGAGCCGTTCGTCGGTGTCGGCGTTGCGCAGCACGAACAGCGTGTCGAACAGCCGGCGGTGCCCCGACTCGGCCTGCAGCACTCCGAGTCCCAGGTACTCGTACGGCATCAGCTCCAGCCGTTCGCCCTGCACCCGGCGCAGCAGTTCCAGCACCGGCTCGCGCGGGTCGAACGCGATGCGCGCGGGCACGGTGTTGAGGAACATGCCGATCACGTTCTCGACGTCCGGCACCTCGCTCGGCCGTCCCGCCACGGTCGTGCCGAACGCGACGTCGCCGCGGCCCGTGGCGCCGGCGAGCACCAGGCCCCAGGCGGTGTTGAGCACCGTGTTGAGCGTCAGCCCGTGGCGGCGCGCCGTCTCCCGCAGCCGATCGGCCACGTCCGCGTCGAGGGTGGCGTCCAGGTGCTCCGGGATCACCGGCTCCAGACCCCCGTCGGAGGCGGCGGGCACCAGCAGCGTCGGCTCGTCGAACCCGGCCAGGGCCCGGCGCCAGGCGCCGGCGGCCTCGGCGTCGTCCTGGCGTTCCAGCCAGGTCAGGTAGTCGCGGTAGGAGCCGGGGCGGTCCAGCCCCGCGGGATCGCCGCCGCTCTCGTAGAGCGCGAACAGCTGGTCCAGGAACAGCCAGGCCGACCATCCGTCCCACAGGATCAGATGGCGGCCGATCACCAGCCGGTCGCCCCGTCCCGCGCCGCGCCGCACCAGCAGCATGCGGAACAGCAGCGGACGCGTCAGGTCGAAGCGGCGGGACCGCTCCTCGTCCATCAACCGCGCCGTCCGCCGGTCCTGTTCGTCCGGGGGCAGCCCGGTCAGGTCCACCTCGGTCAGCGGAATGTCCGCGTCGCGCACGATGAACTGCACCGGCCGGCGCAGCCCTTCGCTGGTGAAGCCGGCCCGCAGGCTCGGATTGCGGGCCAGCAGCGTCCGGCAGGCGTCCCGCAGCCGGCCGGCGTCCACGTGCTCGGCGACGTCGAAGGACTCGTGGACGGTGTAGACGTCCAGGGCGCCGTCGTCGTAGGTGGAGTGGAAGAACAGGCCCTCCTGGAGCGGGGCCAGCGGCCACACGTCCTCGATCCGGCCGGGAGCCAGCGCCTCGACCCGGGCGCGCTCCTCGTCGGTGAGGCCGAGGGCGGACGGGGCCGGCGCGGCCGATGGTGACTCGGCGACGCCGGCCGCCGCGGCGAGCGCCGCCGGGGTGCGGTGCTCGAAGACGTCGCGCGGGCCGAGCGCCAGGCCGCCGCGCCGGGCCCGGCTGGAGACGGCGATGGAGCTGATGCTGTCGCCGCCGAGCAGGAAGAAGTCGTCGTCGATGCCGACACCGTCCAGTTTGAGGACGTCGGCGAAGATCTCCGTGAGCAGCCGTTCCCCGGCGCTGCGCGGGGCGCGGGCGGTGGCACGCACGGCGCTCGGGGCGGGCAGCGCGGCACGGTCGAGTTTGCCGCTGGGGGTGAGCGGCAGGGCGTCCAGGACCACCCAGGCGCCGGGGACCACGGCGGCGGGCAGCCGGTCAGCCAGCGCCGCGTGCAGGTCGCCGGCCTGTGGGGCGGCGCCGGCCGACGGCACCACGTGGGCGACGAGGGTGTCGTCCCGTACGGTGACGGCGGCCTGCGCGACCTCGGGCAGGGCCACCAGCGCCGCCTCGATCTCGCCGGGTTCGATCCGGTTGCCGCGGACCTTGACCTGCCGGTCGGTGCGGCCCAGGTACTCCACCACCCCGTCCGCGCGGCGCCGCACCAGGTCGCCGGTGCGGTACATCCGGCTGCCGGGCGGACCGTACGGATCGGCCGGGAACCGCTCGGCGGTCAGCGCGGGGCGCGCGTGGTAACCCCGGGCCAGCTGCACGCCCGTGAGGTACAGCTCGCCCGGCACACCGTCCGGCACGGGCCGCAGACAGGTGTCCAGCACCCGCAGGCCCGTGTTCCACACCGGCCGCCCGATGGGCACCGTCACCGCCGGCTCACCGGCGTCGTACGGGTGGTGGGTGACGTCGACGGCGGCCTCGGTCGGGCCGTACAGGTTGTGCAGCGGCACTCCGGTCAGGGCCCGCCAGCGGCTCGCCGCGGCGGCGGGCAGGGCCTCGCCGCTGCTGAACACTCGGCGCAGCGACCCCGCCCAGGAGGGATCGCCGGTGACCTCGTCGGACGCCAGGAACGCCTCCAGCACGGAGGGCACGAAGTGCATCGTGGTGACGGCCTGCTCGCGGACGAGCGCCGCCAGATGCGCGGGGTCGCGGTGGCCGTCCGGCCGGGCGAGCACGACGCCGGCGCCTTCGAGGAGCGGCCAGAAGAACTCCCACACGGACACGTCGAAGCTCGACGGGGTCTTCTGCAGCACCCGGTCGTCGCCGCGCAGTCCGTACGCGCCCTGCATCCAGGCGAGCCGGTTGACGATCGCCCGGTGGGTGACGACCACGCCCTTGGGCAGACCGGTCGAGCCGGAGGTGTAGATGAGGTAGGCGGGGTCGTCGGGGCGGGCGGCCGGCCTGCCCGTGACCGGCTCGCCCGTGACCTGCTCGGCCGCCGGGGCACCGGCGTCGAGCAGCAGCGCCGCGCCGCGGCTCGGTTCCGGCAGGCGGTCCGCGGCCGCGGAGAGGGTGATGACGGTGTCGGCACCGGAGTCGGCCAGCATGTGGGCGATGCGGTCCGCCGGGTAGTCCAGGTCGACGGGCAGGTAGGCCGCGCCCGACTTGAGGACCCCCAGCAGCGCCACCATCAGCTCGGCGGACCGGGGGACGGCGACCGCGACGAACGCGCCGGGGCCGGCGCCCCGGGCCCGCAGGCGTCCGGCCAGCGCCTCGGCGCGGGCGTCGAGTTCGGCGTAGGTGAGCCGCTCGCCCTCGAAGACGACGGCCGTCGCCCCGGGGGTGCGGGCGACCTGCGCCGCGAACGCCTGGGCCAGCGTGGTTCCCGGCACGGACCGGTCCTCGCCGGACGGGTGCGCGCGCAGCGCCTCGTCCGGGGACAGCAGCTCGACGGAGGCGGCGGACCGGGCCGGGTCGTCGGCGATCGCCTCCAGGACGCGGACCAGCCGCTCGCCGAGCGCACGGGCCCGGTCGCCGTCCAGCCGCTCCGAGTGGTGCTTCAGACGCAGATCCAGTCGCCGGCCCGGCTTGACCACGAGGGCGAGCGGGTAGTGGACGGCGTCGTGGAACGCGTCGCCGGTGATCGCCACCCGGCCCGACGCGTCCCGCAGATCCGTCTCGGCCGGATAGTTCTCGAACACCACGAGGGTGTCGAAGAGTTCACCCGCACCCGCGTGCCCGGCCAGCCGCTGGATCTCCGCCAGGCCCAGATGCTCGTGGTCCAGCAGCTGCGTCTGCTCCTGCTGGAGCCGGGACAGCAGGGTGCCGAGCGTCGCACCCGGCCCCCACCGGAACCGCGTCGGCAGCGTGTTGATGAACAGACCCACCATGGAGGTGATGCCCTCGACCCGGCTGTCCCGCCCCGAGACCGTGGTGCCGAACACCACGTCGTCCCGGCCCGTCAGCCGGCCCAGCAGCAGCCCCCAGGCCCCCTGCACCACCGTGCCGAGGGTGACCCCGAGTTCACGGGCCCGTTCGCCGAGCCGGGCCGTGGTCGACTCGGACAGTTCCACCCGGACGTGGGCCGGCTGTCCCGGCGGACCCCCGGCCGGTGCGCCCACCAGCCGGGTGGGCTCGTCGAGCCCGGACAGCGCGGTGCGCCACGCCTCGCGTGCCGCCTCGTGGTCCCGCGCCGCCAGCCGGCGCAGGAAGTCGCGGTACGGCGTGACCGCGGGCAGCGCGGGCGTGTCCGTGCCGTAGTGCGCCATCAGCTCCCGGTGCAGCACGGGCAACGACCAGCCGTCCGCCACGATGTGGTGGAAGGTCAGCACCAGCCGGCCGCGCTCCTCGCCCAGCCGGACCAGGGCGCAGCGCAGCAGCGGCGGCGAGGCCAGGTCGAACCCCGCGGCCCGCTCCTGCGCGGCCACCTCGTCGCCGAGCGTCTCGCGGAGCGCGGCGTCCCGCCCGGTGAGGTCCACCTCGCGCCAGGGAAGTTCCACGTCCCGGACGATGATCTGCACCGGGGTGCCGTCCGGGCGCCGGCGGAAGGCGGCCCGCAGGGGCGCGTGCCGGTCCAGCAGGCGTTGTGCGGCGCGGCGCAGGGCGGCGCCGTCGACCGGTCCGGCGAGGTCGAGGACCTGCTGCACCACGTAGGCGTCGCCGCCGCTCAGCGCGTGGAAGTAGAAGCCCTGCTGGAGCGGCGCGAGCGGCAGCAGCTCCTCGACGGCGAGCGGCCGGGCGCCCTGGATCCCGGCGAGTTCGGCCGGATCGGCGTCCACCAGCGGCGTGCTCGCCGCCTCCTCCTCGGCCCGCTCGACGGCGGCCCGCGCGAGGGCCTCCACGGTGCGGTGCCGGAACACGTCGCGGGTGCTCAGCGCGAAGCCCGACTCCCGTGCCCGGATGAGCAGTTGGATGGCGGTGATGCTGTCGCCGCCGAGGGCGAGGAAGTCGTCCTCCGCCGTCACCGAGTCCAGGCCGAGGACCTCGGCGTACAGCCCGCACAACAGATTCTCCCGGGCGGTGCGCGCGGGCCGCCCCGCGCTGAGCGCGGAGGGGTCGGGCGCGGGCAGCGCCCTCGCGTCGATCTTGCCGCTCGGGGTGACGGGCAGCGCGTGCAGCGGGACGAACGCCGACGGGACCATGTAGTCCGGCAGCCACTGCGCCGCGTGCGCGCGCAGGGTCCTCATCAGGGCCGCCACGTCGCGGAAGGGCGCGGGGCGGTTGGCGGGTGCGTGCCCGCCGGTGGCCCGGTACAGCCCGACGAGCGGGCCCTCCGTGGCCAGTACGGCGTCGAACGCGCCGTCGTCGGCGGCCCCGTTCCAGGTCAGGGCCGCCCGGTAGCCGTGCTCGGCGGCCAGCGCGTGGACGTCCTCGGGGTCGGCGCCGGGCGCCGCCTGATGGCCGCTGCCCTCCAGCCGCCACAGGTCCGCGAGGTCGTCTGTCAGGCGCGCGTTGGGCACCCCGGCGACCCGCAGCCGGCCGGGGCGGCGGGCCAGCAGCGCGGCGAGACCGTCGAGGCCCGCGAGGGCCGACCAGTGGACCACGGTCTCCTCCGGCGCGGTCGCACGGGGACCGGGGCGCAGCACGACGTCGTAGCGGTACCGGCTGAGCTCGTTGTGGTGGACGGCCCGCTTGAGCCGGATGTCGGCGTCGAAGCCGTCCAGCGCGGCGAAGAAGTCCGGATCGAGGAGGAGTTCGCCCTCCCAGCGCACCGAACGGTCGACGGCGGCGCGCAGCGCGCTCTTGTCGTCGGCCGCCGCGCCGGTCGCCCGCCGGGTCTCGACCGCCGCGCGCAGGGTGCGCAGCAGGCGTGCGTTGCGCACGTCGCCGACGAGGATCCGTCCGCCCGGCGCGAGCAGGCCGGACACCTCACGCAGCACGTCACCGAGGTACTCGGCACTCGGGAAGTACTGGGCGACCGAGTTGATGACCACGGTGTCGAAGAACCCGGCGGGCAGCCCGTCGGTGTCGTGCGCGGGCCGGGCGCTCAGTTCGACCCGGCCCGCCAGCTCCGGGTCGGTGTCCACCTGGGCGCGCAGCGCGGCGATCGCCCGGTGCGAGAGGTCGGTGCCCCAGTACGTCTCGCAGTCCGGCGCGATCCTGGACAGGATCAGCCCGCTGCCGACACCGATCTCCAGCACCCGGCGGACCGGACCGAGTCCGCGGATGCGCTCGACGGTCGCCGTACGCCACTCGCGCATCTCGTCGATCGGGATGGGCCGGCCGTCGTAGGTGCTGTTCCAGCCGGCGAAGTTCTCGTGCAGGCCCTCGCCGCCGGCCGCGCCGTAGAGGAGTTCGTGCAGGTCCTTCCACTCCTCGACCTGCGCGTCGGCGTCGTCCTCGGGCGGTGCCTCCAGCGCGGGCACCACATAGGCGGCCAGCCGCCGGTCGCCGGGCCGGTCCTCGCGGACCACCACCGTGGCCTGGTCGACGGCCGGGTGGCCGCGCAGCACCGACTCGATCTCGCCGGGCTCGATGCGGAAGCCGCGGATCTTGACCTGGGCGTCGGCGCGGCCGAGGAACTCCAGCCGCCCGTCGGCCTTCCGGCGGACCAGGTCGCCCGTGCGGTAGAGCCGCTCGCCGGGCGCGCCGAACGGGTCGGCGACGAACCGCTCGGCGGTCAGGTCCGGGCGTCCCAGGTAGCCCCGGGCGAGTCCGGCGCCCCCCAGGTACAGCTCGCCGGTGACCCCGGCGGGAACGGGCCGCAGGAAGGCGTCCAGCACATGGGCCCGGGTGCCGGGGTCGGGCACGCCGATCGGCACGATCGCGCCGACGGGGGTGTCCGGATCGCACAGGCCGAGCGTGGAGTTGGTGGTGGCCTCGGTCGGGCCGTACGCGTTGAACATCATCCGTCCGCGCGCGTAGCGGCCCACCAGCTCGGGGGAGACCCGCTCGGTGCCCGCCAGCAGGGTGGCGGTCGGCGGCAGCAGCACGTCGTCGGGCATCGCGGCCAGCAGGGCCGGCGGCAGGATCATGAACGTGATGCCGTGCGCGTTGGCGTAGTCGGCGAGGGGCGCGCCGGGCACCCGCCGTTCCGCCGGTGCGACGACCAGGCGGCCCCCGGACAGCAGCCCGAGGCACAGGTCCCAGAAGGCCACGTCGAAGCTGGGCGAGGCGAACTGGAGCACCCGGCTGTGCGGGCCGATGCCGAACCGCTCGCTCTGCGTGGCGACCAGCTTGGCGACACCGCTGTGCGCGAGGACGACGCCCTTGGGCCGGCCGGTGGAACCCGAGGTGTAGATGACGTACGCGGTGTTCAGGACCGACAGGGGCGTCCCGCGGTCCGCGTCGGTGGGGTCGTGGACCGGACGGCCGGCCAGTTCGGCCACGGTGTCCGCCGCGTCGAGCGCCAGGACGGTCGTGCCGTCCGCGGCGGGCAGGTCGCGCGCGAAGTCGGCCGTCGTCACCAGCCAGCTGGGCGCGGCGTCGCCGAGCATGTACGCGATGCGGTCCGCGGGGTAGTCGTGGTCGATCGGCAGATAGGCCGCGCCGGACTTCAGGACGGCGACCTCGGCGACGATCAGCTCCACCGAGCGCGGCAGCGCGAGCGCGACGATGCGCTCGGGAGCGGCGCCGCGCGCGATCAGGGCGTGCGCGAGCCGGTTGGCCCGGGCGTCCAGCTCGGCGTAGGTGAGTTCCTGGTCCTCGAAGACCAGCGCGACCGAGTCGGGGCGCAGCCGGGCCTGCTCGGCGAACATGGCGGGCCAGGTGGCGAGCGGGACCGTGTGCTCGGTGGCGTTCCAGTCGTGGACGACCTGGCGGTACTCGTCCCGCCCCATCAGCTCCAGGCGGGCGACGGGCGTCCCGGGCCGGGCGAGGGCGTCGTGGAGCAGGGTCCGGTAGTGGCCGAGCAGGCGGTCCACCGTCGTCGCGTCGAACAGACCCGGCGGGTACGTCGCCCGCGCCGTGCCGCCGCGGACCTCCAGCAACAGGTCGACCGGGCCGGGCAGTTCGCCGGTCGGTCGGCCGGCCGTGGCCAGCGCGCAGTTGAAGAACCGGCCGCCGCCGCGGGTCGGGGCCGGACGCAGTTCGTCGAGCAGCAACTCGACCGGCACCCGGTGGGTCTCGGCCTCCTCGTGGGCCTCGGTCACCCTCCGGACCAGTTCCCGGACGGTGGGCTCGTGCGCGACGGACACCCGTACGGGCAGGCCGTCGTGGCCCACGGTCAGGTCCGCGGCCCCGCTGTAGCGGTGCAGCAGGGCGACGAACGCGGCCAGCAGCACCGCGTCCGGGGCGTCGGGCACGCCGGCCAGTGTGCGGTGCTCCCGCCGCGGCGCCGGCTCCGGTGGGTGGGGCCGGTCGGTGGGCAGGGCTACCTCCGGCGGAGGCGGTGTGAGCAACCGTCGCCAGTAGGTCAGGACTTCCTCGGAACCGCACACGGCAGCGCGCCTCCCCCGGGTCGGAGTCCCGGCCCTGGGCCGGGGATCGCGGAAATACTAAGGTAAGGGTTACCTAATGCACAGGGTGTCCTCCGACTTCTTGCCCCAGGGTGGGAACGGAACCCGGCGCGGCATACAGTTAAGGCAAGCCTCATCAAAGGAAGTTGGACGTGGGGACCTCGGCGGTCCGGGCGGCGAAAGGCCCCCGCGCAGTACTCCTGCTCGCGCTCTGCGGCGCGGCGCTGCTCGCGCTGTGCGCCCTGTCGATGGCGTTCGGCGCCCGCGACGTACCCCTGGGCCAGGTCTGGCACACGCTGCTCGGCCAACCGCCCGACGCCCGCATCGACGACGTGATCTGGTCCGTGCGCCTGCCGCGCACCGCGCTCGGGCTGGCCACCGGCGCCGCCCTCGGCCTGTCGGGCGCGCTGATGCAGGCGCTGACCCGCAACCCGCTCGCGGACCCGGGGATCCTCGGCGTCAGCGCGGGCGCCGCGTTCGCCGTGGTGCTCGCGGTGGGGGTCCTCGGCATCGGTACCGTCCACGGCTACGTCTGGTTCGCCTTCGCGGGGGCGTTCGCCGCCAGCGTCCTGGTCTACCTCCTCGGCGGACTCGGCCGGTCGGGCACCACTCCGGTCAAACTCGCCCTGGCCGGCGTCGCCGTCACCTCGCTGCTGTTCTCACTGACCAGCGCCGTCGCCCTCACCGACCCGGACGCCCTGAACCGCTACCGCTTCTGGTCGGCCGGATCGCTGGCCAACCAGGACGACGAGGTCCTGCTGCGGGTGCTGCCGTTCCTCGTCGTCGGCGCCGTCCTCGCGCTCGCCTGCGCACCCGGCCTGAACAGCCTCGCGCTCGGCGACGACGTGGCGAAGTCGCTCGGACTCAGGCTCGGACTCGTGCGCGTCCAGGGGGTGGTGGCCGTCACGCTGCTCACCGGCGGGGCGGTCGCCGTCATCGGGCCGGTCGTCTTCGTCGGCCTGGTCGTGCCGCACATCGTGCGGGTCCTCCTGCAAGCGGCCGGTGTCGGCCCCGACCACCGCTGGCTGCTGCCCCTGTCGGCCGTGCTCGCCCCCTGCCTGCTGCTGGCCGCCGACATCGCCGGACGGCTCATCGCCCGGCCGACCGAGATCCAGGCGGGGATCCTGGTCGCCTTCATCGGCGGCCCGTTCTTCATCGCGATGGTCCGCCGCCGCCGACTCGCGGAGCACTGAGCCCATGACGACCGAACTCGCCCCCGGCCGCACCGATGCCGCGCCCCCGCCCCGCAGCCCGGGCCGCGCCGCCTTCCGGCTCGCCGTCCCGACCGTGTCCGGGGTGGTGCGGCCCCGTCTGGTGGCGGTGTGCCTGGGCCTCGCCGTCGCGGCCTTCCTGGCGTTCAGCGTGGAGACCGCCGTCGGCGACATCTCCCTCCCGCTCACCGATGTCATGCGGGCACTGGTCGGCGCCGGCGACCCGGGCACCGAGCTCATCGTGCGTGAACTGCGGCTGCCCCGCGCCCTCGCGGGCCTGCTCGTCGGTGTCGCGTTCGGCGTCTCGGGCGCCCTGCTCCAGACCGTGACGCTCAATCCGCTGGCCAGCCCCGACATGATCGGCATCACCCAGGGCGCGGGTACGGCGGTCGTCGCGGGCATCGTCCTCGGCTGGGACGCGGGCCTGAGCACCCAGGCGCTCGGTCTGCTCGGCGCGCTGACCGCGGCCGTCCTGGTGTACGTCCTGGCCTGGAGGCGCGGCACGACCGGGTACCGGATCGTGCTCGTCGGTGTCGGCGTCGCCTGGATCTGCACCAGCGCCACCGACTACCTGCTGGCCCGCGGGCAGCGCTTCCAGGCGCAGGCGGCGCTCGGCTGGCTCGTCGGCAACCTCAACGGCCGCACCTGGCAGCAGATCACCCCGCTCGCGGTGACCCTGGCCCTGCTGTTGCCGGCGGCGCTGCTGCTCGGCCGGCTGACCCGCACGCTCCAACTCGGTGAGGACGTCGCCCGGGGACTGGGCACGCGCGTGCAGGCCGTCCGGGTCGCCGTGCTGCTGATCTCCGTCGGGCTGGCCGCGTTCGGGGCGGCGGCGGCCGGACCGGTCGCGTTCGTCGCGCTCGCCGCCCCCCAGGTCGCCCAGCGGCTGGCCGGCACCTCCTTCCCGCCGCCCCTGACCGCGGGACTCACCGGTGCGGTGATGGTGCTGGTGTCCGATCTGATCGCCCGCAAGCTCGTCCCGGACACGGAACTCCCGGTCGGGATCGTCACCGGTGTGCTCGGCGCCCCGGTACTGCTGTGGCTGCTCGTCCGCGCCAACCGTGCCGGCTCAGGAGGCTGACGACGTGATGGACAACGGTTCCCTCGACGGCCCCGACCTGCGGGCCGAGGGCCTGCGCCTGGCCTACGACGACCGGATCGTCGTCGACGGCCTCGACCTGGTGGTGCCCCGCGGACGCGTCACCGCGATCGTCGGCGCCAACGCCTGCGGCAAGTCCACGCTGCTGCGCGCCCTGGCCCGGCTGCTGACCCCCCGGGCCGGCACCGTCCGTCTCGACGGGCGCTCGGTGCACACCATCCCGACCCGCGCCCTGGCGCAGCGGCTCGGCATCCTGCCGCAGTCACCGGTCGCCCCGGAGGGGCTGACCGTCGTCGACCTGGTGGGGCGCGGCCGGTCACCGCACCAGACGTGGTGGCGGCAGTGGTCGGCGGCCGATGAGGAGGCGGTGCACGACGCCCTGCGGGCGACCGGGATGACCGACCTCGCGCACCGCCCGGTGGACGAACTCTCCGGCGGGCAGCGGCAGCGGGCCTGGATCGCCATGGCGGTCGCCCAGGGCACCCCGGTGATGCTGCTCGACGAGCCCACGACGTATCTCGACCTCGCGCACCAGATCGACGTCCTCGACCTGATCACGGACCTGAACCGGCATCAGGGCCGGACCGTGGTGATGGTGCTGCACGACCTCAACCAGGCCTGCCGGTACGCCGATCACGTCGTCGCCATGAAGGCCGGCCGTATCGTCGGCCAGGGCGCACCCGCGGACGTGGTCACCGCCGCGATGGTGGAGGAGGTCTTCGGGCTGCGGTGCGTGGTGGGCGCCGACCCGGTGAGCGGGACGCCCATGGTCATCCCGATGGGCCGCCACCACGAGGGAGCGGCGGACCAGGCCGCCGTGCCGGTGGCGGGCTCCACCGGCTGACCCGCCGGGACCGGCGCGGCGTCCGGTCCCGGCCGAACCGGCCGTCAGGGGTGCGGCGTCAGATAGCCGCCCATCGAACGGAAGTAGTCCGTCGCGGCGTACTCCGTGCCGTCCTCGGTGCGCAGCCGCTTCACCACCAGACCGGGCAGCCGCCCCGAGCGCGCCTCGGTGCCGGCGACGATCACCACACCGTCCCCCTCGCGAATGAAGATCCGCCCCGGTGTACCCCCGTAACGGCCCTCGGAGACCGCCGCCGACACGATCCGGATGCGTTCGCCCCGGTGGTGCGTGAAGGCGTTGGGGTACGGGTCCGACTGGGCCCGCACCAGCCGCTCCAGGGACTGCGCCGGCCAGGTCCAGTCGATCCGGCTGTCCTCCGGGGACCGCTTGTGGAAGAAGCTCGACCGCGAGCGGTCCTGCGGGGTCCACACGGCCTGTCCGGAGGCGATGAGGTCCAGCGAGTCGGTGACGAGCGGACCGATGAGGTCGACCGTGCGGTGGAACAGGTCCGTCGCGGTGTCCTCGGGGCCCACCGGTACGGCGCGCTGCAACAGGATGTCGCCCGCGTCGAGTTCGGCGTCCATACGGTGCGCGGTGACGCCGACCTGCTGCTCGCCGTTGATGAGTGCCCAGATCAGCGGGGAGAAGCCGGCGTACGACGGCAGCAGCGAGTCGTGCACGTTGAGCGTGCCGTGCGGTGGCAGGTCGAAGATCTCCGGTGGCAGCCAGGTGCGCCAGTTGTTCGCCACGATGATGTCCGGCTCGGCCTCCTTGAGGGCGCGCAGGAGTTCGTCGTCGCCGGGCCGGTTGCGCATCAGCACCGGTACGCCGTGCTCCTGGGCGAGGTCGGCGACCGAGTCGCTCCAGATTCTCTCGTACGCGTGGTCGCTCCTGGGGTGCGTGACGGTGAGAACCACCTCGTGCCGGGAGCCCAACAGGGCCCGCAGCGTCCGATGTCCCCACGTCTGGTAGCCGAACATGACGACCCGCATATGAGTCCTCCTCAGCCATTGCTAGGTAAGGCTTACCTTATCTAGCATGTGCCTGTTTGGGGGAGCCCGTGCACCCACTTCGGGAAAGCTGGGCTCCCCCCTTACGGGAGGCGATGACGCGGTGACCACGCTGCAGAGCGGGCCGGACTCCATTTACGACCTCTTGGGCATCGGCTTCGGCCCATCGAACCTCGCACTCGCCATCGCGCTCCACGAGCGCGCCGCGGCGTCGGCCGGAGCCGACGGGTTCCGTTTCGGATTCCTGGAGAAGCAACCGCGATTCGGGTGGCACCGCGGCATGCTCATCGACGACGCCACGATGCAGGTGTCCTTCCTCAAGGACCTGGTGACGATGCGTGACCCGACCAGCGACTTCAGCTTCCTGTGCTACCTGCGCGAGCAGGGCCGGCTGGTCGACTTCCTCAACCAGAAGACCCTCTTCCCCCTGCGCATCGAGTTCCACGACTACTTCGAGTGGGCGGCCGCCCGCCTCACGCAGCGCGTGGAGTACTCGGCCGAGGTGTGCTCGGTGCGGCCGGTCACCGAGGACGGCGAGGTCCGCTACTTCGACGTCGCCACCAGGGACCCCCGCGCGCCGGGGCGGTCGACCGTCCGCCGCACGCGCAGCATCTGCGTGGCCACCGGCCTGGAGCCGCACCTGCCGCCCGACGCCCTGCTGTCCGAACGCGTCTGGCACAACAGCGAGTTGCTGCCCCGGGTCGACGAAGTCGTCCGCTCCGCCCGGCCGATACGGCGCGCCGTCGTGCTCGGCGCGGGCCAGAGCGCCGCCGAGGCGGTCGACTACCTGCACCGCAGGTTGCCCGACGCGGAGATCTGCTCCGTGTTCGCGAAGTACGGCTACACCCCCGCCGACGACAGCCCGTTCGCCAACCGGATCTTCGACCCCGAGGCCGTGGACCTGTACTACGGGGCGCCGCGCGAGGTGAAGCAGTCGCTGCTCGACTACCACCGCAGCACCAACTACTCGGTGGTCGACGTGGATCTGATCGAGGCGCTGTCGCGCACCATGTACCAGGAGAAGGTCCAGGGCGTGTCCCGGCTGCGGATGCTCAACGTCTCCCGGATCCGGGAGGTCGAGTCCCACGGGGACGAGGTCCGGGTCACCGTGGAGTTCCTGCCGACGGGGGAGCGCGAGGTGCTCGCCGCGGACCTCCTCGTCTACGCCACCGGCTATCAGCCCCAGGGCATCGGCGACAACCTGGGGGAGATCGGCAAGCTCTGCCTGCGCGACGAGGAGGACGCCCTGAAGGTCGGACGCGACCACCGCGTGACGACCGCGCCGAACGTGACCGCCGACATCTACCTCCAGGGCGGCACCGAGCACACCCACGGCCTCACCTCGACCCTGCTGTCCACCACCGCCGTACGGGCCGGGGAGATCTGCTCCTCGGTGCTCGCACGGCATGCCGCGAACACCCTGGAGGCGGAACAGCCCGTCGGCCGGGGGTGACGGTGCGCCGTCTCGCCGCCGGGACACTGCTGCCCGTCGACACGGCACTCGCCGTGGCCCTCGTCGTCCTGCTGCTGGCGGCCACCGCGGTGGCCGCCGGCTTCCGACTGTCGCGTGACGCCTCGCACTCGCGGGCCCGCGAGATCGTGACGGCGGGTGTCCGGGCGCCGGTCCAACTGGGCGTCGTGGCCCTGGTCGTGGGCTGGGCCGTGCGCGACATCCGGGCCCTGTTCGGCTTCCTGCTGCTGATGTCGGCCGTCGCGACCCGCACCGCCGGGCGGCGCGTCACGGCGAACCGGACCTGGTGGTGGGCAGCCGTGCCGATCTGCGTGCCCGTCGCGCCCGTCGTCACCGGGCTGGTGCTGGCCGGGCTGCTGCCCGTGCCCGGCATCGCCGTCGTCCCTGTGTGCGGCATCCTGATCGGCGGCGCGCTGACCGCGACCGTCCTCGCGGGGCGCCGCGCGCTGGACGAGCTCGACCAGCGGCACGGCGAGGTCGAGGCCGGTCTGGCACTCGGCCTGCTGGAACGCGACGCCCGCCTCGAAGTGGCCCGCCCGGCCGCGTCGGACGCCCTCCTGCCCGCCCTCGACCAGACCCGCACCGTCGGCCTCGTCACGCTGCCCGGCGCCTTCGTGGGCATGCTGCTGGCCGGCGCCTCACCGGTGCTCGCCGGTGCCGTGCAGGTCTTCGTGCTGATCGCCCTGCTGGCCGTCGAGACGCTCTCCGTGGCCCTGACGGTGGAACTCGTCGCCCGCCGCCGCCTCCACCGCTGATCCCGGCCGACCGGACGCCGGATCGCCGCACCGTGCGCCATCGCGCTACCGCACCGTCGGATCGGCGCACCGCCGGACCGCGGAAAAGCGGGTTGCCCGCCTCCCGCCCCTTCGGACTAGACTGAGTGTCCAGACATTGGAAATTCAGTCCAGGGCGGTGCGGTGTGGGCGGGCAGGACAGGGAAGCCGAACGGGACGCCATCATCGCGGCGCTCGTCCCCGTCGCCCGCGGTGTCGCGGCGACCTTCGGGCCCGTCTGCGAGGTGGTGCTGCACGACTACCGGCGGCCGGAGAAGTCCGTGGTCGCCGTCGCCGGATCCGTCACCGGCCGAGTGGCGGGCGGGGCGATGAGCGAGATCGGCATGCGTGTCCTCGCCCGCGGCGACGAGGCGGGCGACGAACTGAACTACGTCACCCGGACCGGGGCCGGACAACTGCTCAAGTCGTCCACGATGGTGCTGCGAGACTCAGCCGGCACGGTCTTCGGCGCCCTGTGCGTCAACGTGGACGTGGGCGCGATCCGGCAGGCCCACGCGCTGCTCGGTGCGCTCGCCGGTGAGGGTGAGGGCCACGGCGCCGGCGATCCGGTGACCGCGGCGGCACCGGTCACCACCTTCGGCAACGACCTCGACTCGGTCGTCGAGGCCGTCCTGGACGCCCACCGGGTCGGGCGGCC
This sequence comes from Streptomyces cadmiisoli, assembly GCF_003261055.1. NCBI lineage: Bacteria > Bacillati > Actinomycetota > Actinomycetes > Kitasatosporales > Streptomycetaceae > Streptomyces > Streptomyces cadmiisoli. The sequence continues at coordinate 1,529,008 of NZ_CP030073.1, read as the reverse complement.
CCAGCCCTGGGCCGGGCTCGACCGCGCCGGCCGGCTCGACTTCTTCCGCAGCCTCGACGACCACGGGGTGTTCGCGGTGCGCCGCTCGGTCGAGCAGGTCGCCGCCCGCCTCGGCATCTCCCGCGCCTCCGCCTACAGCTACCTCTCCCAGGCGAGAGCCGCCACCGACCCGACGTCCAAGGGGGACGACCAGTGACGACCACCTCTTCGCCCGTCACGCCGGACGACGTCCGCGACGCCGCCGCCCGCCTCGCGGGCATCGCGCACCGCACCCCGGTGCTGCGCTCCCGGACCCTGGACGCCCTGGTCGGCGCCGAGGTCCACCTCAAGTGCGAGAACTTCCAGCGCGCGGGCGCCTTCAAGTTCCGCGGCGCCTACAACACCGCCTCCCGGCTCACCCCCGAGCAGCTCGCGCGGGGCATCGCCGCCTACTCGTCCGGCAACCACGCCCAGGCCGTCGCCCTCGCGGCGCGGGAGCTGGGCACCACCGCGGTGATCGTCATGCCCGAGGACGCGCCGCCCTCCAAGCGCGAGGCCACCGCGGCCTACGGCGCCGAGATCGTCACCTACGACCGGTACACCGAGGACCGTGTCGCCATCGCCGGGGCCCTGGCCGCCGAGCGGGGGCTCACCGTCGTCCCGCCGTACGAGCACCCTCATGTGATCGCCGGTCAGGGCACGGCCGCTCTGGAACTGTTCGAAGAGGTGGGGGAGCTCGACGCGCTGATCGCCCCCGTCGGCGGCGGTGGGCTGATCGCCGGCAGCGCCACGGTGGCCAAGGCGCTGCACCCGGGCATCCAGGTCCTCGGCGTGGAGCCCGAGGCGGGCGACGACACCAAGCGGTCCCTGGAGGCGGGCCGGCGTGTCGCCGTCCCGGTGCCGCGCACCATCGCCGACGGCCAGGCGCTGCACACACCCGGCGAGCTGACCTTCTCCATCAACAGGCGACTGGTCGACGGGATCGAACTGGTCGACGACGACGAGATCCGCGGGGCGATGCGATTCGCCTTCGAGCGGCTGAAGATCGTCGTCGAGCCCAGCGGCGCCACACCGCTGGCCGCGCTGCTCTCCGGTCGCGCCGGTCCCCTGCCGCGCCGCGTCGGCGTCATCGTCTCCGGCGGCAACATCGACGCCGCGCGCTTCGCCGGGCTGTGCGGGGGAGGCGACCGGGACCGGTGAGACCGTTCCCGTCCGTCCCCCGCACGGGCGCCGGCCTCACACGGTGACCACGATCTTCGCGCGCGCGTGCTCGACCTCCAGATGCCGGATGGCCTCGGCCGCCTCGCGCAGCGGATACGTCCGTTCCACGACCGGGGTCACCTTCCCGGAGTCGGCGAGTTCCCGCAGCGCCGCCAGGTTCTCCTTGCTGGGCCTGGCCGGGAGTTCGAGCAGCCGCTGTCCGACGAAGGGAGCCAGCAGGCGACGCTTGAGGAACAGGCCCATCGGGCCGACCAGGCTGCCGCCCTCGTAGAACCCCCCGCCGGACAGGACGAGCGTTCCGCCGGCGGTGAGCGCGCGCCGGAACTCGCCCAGTGAACGGTTGCCCACCAGGTCCAGGACTACGTCGTGGCGCCGTCCGCCGCGGGTGAAGTCCTCGCGCGTGTAGTCGATGACGTGGTCCGCGCCGAGCGAGCGGACCAGATCGACGTTGCGTGTGCTGCACACACCGACGACCTCGGCGCCGTACGCCTTGGCGATCTGCACGGCGAACGTGCCCACCCCGCCCGACGCGCCGTTCACCAGGACGCTGCGACCGGACTCGACCGCCGCCACGTCGCGCAGTCCGATCAGCGCGGTGTTCGCGGCCAGCGGCATGGCCGCCGCCTGCTCGAAGGAGAGACGGGCCGGCTTGTGGTCCACCGCGCCGTTTGGGGCGCACACGTACTCGGCGAAGGCCCCGTCCGCCTCGCCGTACACCTCGTCGCCGGGTTTCAGCCCGTCGACGCCCGCCCCGACCGCTTCCACCACCCCGGCGAAGTCCCGGCCCCGGATCGGGGCCTTCGGCCGCCGGAGCCCGAACGCGGCGCGGGCCAGCTTCGGGTCGCCGTGCATGAAGTGCCAGTCGTAGGCGTTGACCGAGGCCGCGCGCACCCGCACCAGCACTTCACCGGCGGCGGGGACGGGCTGTTCGACCTCTTTGAACTCCAGGACGTCCACCGGGCCGTAGCGGTCCTGAACCACTGCCTTCATCGGAGCCCCCCCTCTGTCGTTCCAGAGCGTAGGTGAGCGGGACGGCCGCGGACATCCGGGAGGAGCCCTACTCCCGCAGAACCATCCCGCCCGTGTCGACCTGCTGCGCTTGCACGATGGAAACCGATCGGTTTACTCTCTTCCGGAAGCGTAAACCGATCGGTTTCCAAGCCGGTCCGAGACCCTGGAGACACCATGACCACCCTCGAAGGCTCCGTGGCCCTGGTCACCGGCGGCAGCCGCGGCATCGGCAAGGCGCTGGTGGAGGCGCTGTACGAGCGCGGCGCGACGAAGGTGTACGCCACCGCCCGTGACCCGCGCACCGTCACGCACCCCGATGCCGTGCCGCTCGCCCTGGAGGTCAGCGACCCGTCCTCGGTGGCGGCGGCCGCCGCGCAGGCGCAGGACGTCACCATCCTGATCAACAACGCGGGCGCCTCGGTGAGCGCGAACTTCCTCGACTCGCCCGTCGAGGACGTCCGCCGCGAGTTCGAGACCAACTTCTACGGGCCCCTTCTGGTCACCCGCGCCTTCGTCCCGATCCTCGAACGCAACGGCGGCGGCCACATCCTCAACGTCCACTCGGTGCTGTCCTGGCTCGGCATAGCCGGCTCCTACAGCGCCTCCAAGGCCGCGTTCTGGTCGCAGAGCAACTCCCTGCGCCTCGACCTCAAGCCGCGCGGCATCGATCTGACCGGACTGCACGTCGGATACGTCGACACGGACATGACCGCCAAGGTCGACGCGCCGAAGTCCACGCCCGAGAGCGTGGCCGCCCAGGCCCTCGACGGCATCGAATCCGGTGCGCTCGAGGTGCTGGCCGACGACGTCACACGCCAGGTGAAGGCGGGGCTGTCGGCCGACCCCGCGGTCCTCTACCCGCAGCTGGCCGCCTGATCAGACCGGCAGCAGACGGCTCACCAGCGCGCTCAGCTGCCGTACGTTGCGGCACTCGTGCATCTCGACCAGGGCCGCGTACAGCGGCGCGGCGGAGTCGCCGGTGCCCCACTGGGAGCGCGGTTCGGGGTTCAGCCAATGCACGCGCCGGGCCTTCCGGGCGATCTGCCGGACGGCCGCCAGGTTCGGGTCGCTCATGTTGGTCCGCGCGTCGCCGAGGACGAACACCGTCGTCCGCGGGCCGGTCGCGGCGCCGTGGCGCTCGGCGAACTCGCCCAGCGCGACGCCGTAGTCGCTGCTGCCGTGCCAGCCCGTGAGCGTCGCCTCGGCCCGGATCCGCGCGCCCAGCGCGTCGGCGTCGGCGGCACCGTGCGTCAGCAGCCCGGTGACCTCGTCGATCCGGTTGACGAAGGCGAACACCCGCACCTTGCTGAACTGGTCGTGCAACGCCTGCACCAGCAGCATCGTGAAGTCCGAGAAGCCGGACACCGAACCCGACACGTCGCACAGCAGCACCAGCTCGGGCCGGACCGGACGGCGCCGGCGCAGCACCGGCCGCATCGGCACACCGCCCGTCGACAGCGAACCGCGCAGGGTGCGCCGCAGGTCGATGCTGCCGCGCGCGGCCCGGCGCCGGCGGGCGGCCAGGCGGGTGGCCAGCTTGCGGGCGAGCGGCTGTACGGCGCGGCGCAGCTCGACGAGTCGGTCCCGGCCGGCGTACAGGAAGTCGACCCGGTCGGCGGTGGGCGGCACGGCCCGCCGGGCGATCTCCTCCCGGCCGCGCCGTTCGGCGACCCTGCGGCGGGCCTCGGCGGCCACCTGCCCGCGGAAGGCCTCGATGCGCCGCCGGATCTCGTCGTCGAGCAGCCGGTCGTCGAAGCCCTCCGTGTCCGACCGGGCCCGCAGGTCGGCGCGGACCCGCGCGAGCAGCGTCTGCGGGCGGATCCGGTCGAGCGTCTGGTACGACGACCAGCCGTCCGACGCGGGGGAGGAACCGTATCCGCCGAAACCGTCCACGGCCTCGGCGGCCAGCCGGTCCAGCAGCGCGAGGTCGCCGTCGGCCAGCGCGGCCGCCAGCCGGTCGCGCAGCCCGTCCCGGTCCGCCGGGCCGTGCTCGGGCGCTCCGACGCCGCGCGGGAAGTACAGGTCGAAGACCTGGTCGAACACCCGCCGCTGGTCCGTGGTGTGCAGCAGCGTCGCCGCCAGCCCCTCGCGCAGCAGTTCGCGGTCGGCGAACTCCAGCGCCTCGAGCGCGCGAGCGGCGTCCACGGTCTCGCCGGTGCCCACGCGCACGCCGTGCCCGCGCAGGGCGCCGACGAACCCGGTGAGCCGTGACGCGGCATCCGGGCCCGGCGCGGTCACCCGGCGTCCAGGTCGAGCTTGGCCGACGCCTTCAGCACGTCGTCCTGGTGCTTCAGGAGCACGCCGAGCGTGTCGCGGACGAGGCCCTCGTCGAGGGTGTCCGCACCGAGTGCGAGCAGCGTGCGCGCCCAGTCGACGGTCTCGGCCACCGACGGCGCCTTCCGCAGGTCCATCGCGCGCAGCGCGCCGACCACCCGGACCACCGACCGGGCCAGTGCCGCGTCGATCCCGGGCACCTTCAGACGGACGATCCGCCGCTCCAGCTCCTCCTCCGGGAAACCGATGTGCAGGAACAGGCAGCGGCGGCGCAGCGCCTCCGAGAGCTCCCGGGTCGCGTTCGAGGTGAGGACGACGAAGGGGCGGCGCGTCGCGGTGATCGTGCCCAGTTCCGGCACGGTGACCTGGAAGTCGCTGAGCACCTCCAGCAGGAGGCCCTCCGCCTCGACGTCCGCCTTGTCGGTCTCGTCGATCAGCAGGACCTTGGGGTCCTCGCCGCGGATCGCGGTCAGCAGCGGACGCGCGAGCAGGAACTCCTCACTGAAGATGTCCGTGCGGGCCTCGTCCCAGCTCTCGCCGCGGCCGGCGCTGATCCGCAGGAGCTGCTTGGCGTGGTTCCACTCGTACAGGGCCCGGGACTCGTCGACCCCCTCGTAGCACTGGAGCCGTACCAGGCGCGCCTGTGCCACCCGCGCGACGGCCTTGGCGAGTTCGGTCTTGCCCACGCCCGCCGGGCCCTCCACGAGGAGCGGCTTGCCGAGCCGGTCGGCGAGGAAGACGGTCGTGGCGACCGCGGGCGACGCCAGATAGCCGGTCTCGGCGAGGCGTGCGGAGACGTCGTCGACGGAAGAGAACAACCGGGCCTCCGGCGGTCGCGGTGAATCGGAACCCACACCTGTCCGAGCGAGCGTGACCTATCTAAGCGCTTGTTCACCCACGTTGTCACGGGGTGCCCCGCGGTACACCGATCGGTTTTCTCTTGCCGTCCGGCGCGGTAGCCTCGCGGTATGACCACGACAGACAAGGTGTCCCCGCGGGAGCGGCTGCTCGACGCGGCGGCGGAGCTGTTCTACCGCGACGGGGTGTCGATCGGCGTCGAGGCGCTGTGCCGGGCCGCGGGTGTCTCGAAGCGGTCGATGTACCAGCTCTTCGACAGCAAGGACGCGGTGCTGGCCGCGAGCCTGGAGCGGCGGCTGCCGGGGTACGAGGCGCGGCTCGCGCCCGGCCCCGGGAGCGGGGACACACCGCGCGAGCGCATCCTGCACGTGTTCGCGCGCCTGGAGGAGGGATCCGGGCAGCCGGACTACTGCGGCTGCCCCTACCTGTCCGCACTCGTCGAGCTCAAGGACCCCGAGCACCCCGCGAGTGTGGTCGCCCGCGCGGCCAAGGAGCGGCTCAAGTCCGCGTTCCGCGCGCAGGCGGAGCTGGGCGGCGCCCCCGATCCGGAGCTGCTGGCCCGCCAGCTGATGCTGGTCTTCGACGGCGCGAGCGCCCGTTCCGGCGCCCGCCTGGAGGAAATCGGCGACGGCCTGGCCACGGCCACGGTGACGGCCCTGCTCGACACGGCGGGCGTGCGCTAGGGACACGGGTCGCGCCTGACGGCCCCGTACGGCGCGGCGCCCATGCGGCCAGGGCCACGGCCGGTGTCGGTGGCACCGGCCGGCCTGATCGCCTCGTGCGGCGCGGCTGTGAGGCGGTCACGGGCCCGCGGTGCCGCCGGTGTCCGCCCGCCGCTCGCAGCCGCCGACGTGACCGCCTCGGTGAGGCGCATCGGCGCCCGTACGCCCCGGCCCCGCGTTCGCCCGCCCCCGCCCCGCGCGGCTCTCACGCGACCTGGGCCCCGCCCTCGCCGGTGCCGGTGGTGCTCGGCGCGTCCGACCGGCCGTCCCCACCCCGCGCGGCTCTCACGCGGTCACGGTCACCGCGGCGCCCGGCGGTGTCCGAACCGCCGGTCGCCTGAGGGCCCGTGCGGCGTGGCTCTCACGCGACCTGGGCCCCGCCCTCGCCGGTGCCGGTGGTGCTCGGCGCGTCCGACCGGCCGTCCCCACCCCGCGCGGCTCTCACGCGGTCACGGTCACCGCGGCGCCCGGCGGTGTCCGAACCGCCGGTCGCCTGAGGGCCCGTGCGGCGTGGCTCTCACGCGACCTGGGCCCCGCTCTCGCCGGTGCCGGTGCCGGTGCTGGTGCCGGTGGGCGCCCGGCGCGTCCGACCGGCCGCCCCCGCCCCGCGCTCACGCATTCACGGCCACCGCCGCCACCGCCGGTGTCCGCAGCATCCGGTGTGCCGTCGTCAGGGTCGTGCCCAGCGTCACCGCCGCCGCGATGCCGACGACCGCCGCCCAGATGCCCACGGCCTGCTGCGGCAGCACTCCGTCCGTGCGCACCACCGTGAACGGGACGATCCCGGCCGCCGCGGCCGGCGTGCCGAGCAGGACGCCGGTCGATGTGAGCAGCAGCCCCTCGGCGGCCACCGTGCGCAGCACCTGCCCCGGCGTCGCCCCCGCGAGGCGCTGCTGCCCGAACTCACGGCCCCGGTACGTCGTCGCCGCGTAGAGCGAGTTGACCAGCATCACGCAGACGAACACCACGACGATGCCGACGACCGTGACGTTGAGCGTCTCCAGGTTCTTCGCGTCGACCGACTTCACCGCGCCGGAGGCGGCGATCGCTTCGCTCTCGACGGACTGCATCGTCAGCGTCGCCGTCGCCACGGCCGTGAACAGCACCAGCGACATCACGATCCCGGCGAGCTGCCCGGCCCGCTCACGGAGGTTCCAGACGGCCAGCCGGCCGCTCGCGCCGCTCAGCGGCGGCAGCCCCGCCGGCATCCGCTTCAGCAGCCGCTGCGCGGGCAGCGCCACCCCCACCGACAGCAGGATCGCCCCGTACGCGGCAGGAGCCATCAGCGCCGCGTTCGTCGCCGGCAGGGCGAACGTCGCGCACACCGATCCGGCCCCGGCGATCAGCGCGGCACAGGCGAAGAACGTCCGGGCGCGGCCCCGCGGCTCCCGCCGGCGCGTCGCCCGCCGCAGGGCGAGCAGGGCCGCGCCGCCGGCGGCGAGCACGGTCACACCGAAGCCCGAGGCCAGCGCGACGGGACCGAAGGAGGCGTCGACCGAAGGGGCCACCTGGCCGCTGTCCCGGAACACCTCCAGCAGCGCCCGTCCGCCCAGCATCGCCGGACCGACCGCCGACGCGGCACCCACCAGCGCCACGGCCACCGCCTCGCCGACGACCATCCACCGGATCTGCGCCGGGGTGGCCCCCGAGCAGCGCAGCAGCTCCAACTCGGCGGTCCGTCCGCGCACCGTGACCGTCAGGGTCGAGGCGACGGCGAAGAACACCAGCAGCGTGCCGTAACCGCCGACCACGCCGGCCGCAGTGGTCAGCGTCTCGCCGCTGACCGGGTCCACGCCGGGCCGAGCGGCCGTGTCGTGCAGCGCGTTGAACGCCATGATGACCGCCGCGCCGAGGAACGCCGCCAGCAGCGTCGCGACGAACCGGCCGGGCCGGTGGCGTACGGAGCGCATCGCCAGAACGAACACCGCTCACACCCCCGCCGGCACGTCGTCGCCGAGATGAGCCAGCCGTTCGGCGACCGCGTCGGGTGTGGGCGCGTCCAGCCGCCCCGCCAGCCGGCCGTCCGCGAGGAACAGCACCGAGTCGGCGTAGGAGGCCGCCAGCGGGTCGTGCGTCACCATCACCACGGTGCGGCCGTGCGTGCGCACCGCCGATCGCAGCAGCCCCAGCACGTCCCGCGCGCCGCGTGAGTCCAGCGCGCCGGTCGGCTCGTCCGCGAAGATCACGCGGGGTTCGGCCACCAGCGCACGGGCGATCGCCACACGCTGGCACTGACCCCCGGAGAGCTGACCCGGACGGTGCCCGAGCCGGTCGCCGAGCCCCAGCGCCGTCAGCACCTCCACGGCCCGCCGGCGGTCCACCCGCTGCCCCGCCAGCCGCAGCGGCAGCACCGTGTTCTGCGCCACGGTGAGGGTGTCCAGCAGGTTGTACTGCTGGAAGACGAAACCCACCCGGCCGCGCCGGAACCTGGTCAGCTCCGACTCACCGGCGCCGGTCACCTCCGTGCCGTCCAGTTGCACGATGCCGCCGTCCGGCCGGTCGAGCCCGGCCGCGCACTGCAACAGTGTCGACTTGCCCGAGCCCGAGGGACCCATCACCGCGGTGAACGTGCCGCGGGCCAGGCCGAGCGTCACGCCGTCCAACGCGGTCACCGCGCCGTCGCCGCTGCCGTGGGTCCGGGTGACCTTGACCATCCGCAGTGCCTGCGCCGCGGGTTCCGAGGGGTGCGAGCGTGGTGAGCGGGTGCGAAACATCGTCATGGCCTCCGTCCGGCACTCCCTGTGCCTCCACCACGAAGCTACGAAGGAGCGCGCCCCGGCACACGGGGCGCAGAACCCGTAACCGGGGTGTAGCCGGCGACACCCGTACGGGCCACCACAACGAGCCGAACGGCGGCCGCGACCGCTGCAATGGACGGGTGACCGCGCCACCGGACGACTGCCTCGCGCGCAACGAATGGATCTGCGGCGACTATCTGAGCAGCCGCCGCGAGATCCTCCTCGACGCCGTGGTCCAGCATGTGCAGCTGACCTCGGTCTCCGTCCTCGTCGGTCTGCTCGTCGCCCTCCCGCTGGCGGTCCTCGGGCGCCGGTGGGGCTGGGCGGCCGGCCCCGTTCTCGCCGTGACGACGATCCTCTACACCATTCCGTCCCTGGCCATGTTCTCGCTGCTCCTGCCGCTGTACGGACTGTCCGCGACGCTGGTCGTGGCGGGCCTGACGCTGTACTCGCTGACCTTGCTGGTGCGCAACATCCTCGCCGGGCTGCGGGCCGTCCCGGAGGACACCCGGCAGGCCGCCCGCGGCATGGGCTACGGCCCCGTCCGGCTGCTGCTCACCGTCGAGCTGCCGCTCGCGCTGCCCGCCGCGATGGCGGGCCTGCGCATCGCCGCCGTCTCCGCGGTCTCCCTGGTCACGGTGGGCGCGATCGTGGGCTTCGGCGGTCTCGGCAATCTGATCTACGCGGGCATGAACACCTACTTCAAGGCGCAGGTGCTGACCGCGTCGGTGCTGTGCGTGGTCATCGCGGTGGCCGCCGATCTGCTGCTGCTGGGCGTCCAGCGGCTGCTCACCCCGTGGACCAGGGCGGCCCGCGGATGACCACGCTGACCGAGGCCTGGGACTGGCTGAGCGATCCCGCCAACTGGTCGGGCACCGACGGCGTCTGGCAGCGGCTCCTGCAACACCTCGTGCTCACCGTCGTCTGCCTGGCCGTCAGCTGTCTGATCGCCCTTCCCGTCGCCCTCGTCCTCGGTCACCTCGGCAGGGGCGGCGCCCTCGCCGTGAACATCTCCAACGTCGGCCGCGCCGTCCCCACCTTCGCGGTTCTGGTCCTGCTGCTGCTGACCCCCGTCGGCCGGTGGGGCGAGGGGCCGACCGTCGTCGCCCTGGTGCTGTTCGCCGTTCCCCCGCTGCTCACCAACGCCTACGTCGGGATGCGCGAGGTCGACCCCAGTACCGTGCGGGCCGCGCGGGGGATGGGGATGACGGGCCGCCAGGTGCTGTTCCGCGTCGAGCTGCCCCTGTCGTTCCCGATGGTGCTGAACGGGGTGCGGATCGCCGCCGTCCAGCTGGTCGCCACCGCGACCATCGCCGCGCTGGCGGGCGGGGGCGGACTCGGCCGGATCATCACGGCCGGTTTCAACCTGGCCAGTACCCCGCAGGTGGTGGCCGGCGCCGTGCTCGTGGCGGCGTTCGCCCTGGTCGTCGAGGCGGTCTTCGAGTGCGCCGAACGTATGGCACCGGCCTGGGCCCGGGGAACGCGATGAGGCGGGGCGCCGTCACGGCCGCCCTGCTGCTCCTGATGACCGGCTGTGCCACGGGCCCGTCCCTGGAGACCCGGGGCGAGGTGACCGGATCGCCCGGCGACAGCCGGCACCTGGTCGTCGGCTCGGCGGGTTTCACCGAGAGCGACCTGCTCGCCCAGATGTACGCGCTGCTGCTGAACCAGGCCGGCTACACCACCTCACTCATCACCGTCGCCAACCGCGAACTGTACGAACCCGCCCTGGAGTCCGGCCAGATCGACGTGGTGCCGGAGTACGCGGCCACCTTCGCCGACTGGCTCAACGCCAAGGTGAACGGGCCCGACGCCCCCACGGTCGGCTCACCGGACCTGGACGCCACGATGAAGGCGCTGCGTCGCCTGGCCACCCCCCGTGGTCTGACCGTCCTCGCCCCGGGCCGGGCCGTCGACCAGAACGCCTTCGCGGTGAGTGCCTCGTACGCCGCGAAACACCACCTGAAGACCCTCAGCGACCTCGGCGCGTCCGGACTGAAGGTGCGACTGGCCGCCGGCGACGAGTGCGTCCGGCGCCCCTACTGCGCGCCGGGGCTGCGGAAGGTCTACGGCATCGACATCACGGCCGTGGACCCCAAGGGCGTCGGCACCACGCAGGCCAAGCAGGCGGTCCAGAGCGGCCAGGACCAGATGGTGCTGACCACCACCACCGACGCCACCCTCGCGGAGTTCGACCTCGTCCTGCTCGCCGACGACAGACACCTCCAGAACGCCGACTACGTCGTCCCGGTCGTCAACCGCTCCCGCGCGGGCGGACCCGGACCCGCGGAGGCCCTCGGCCGGCTCAACGAGGTCCTGACCACCGCCGACCTCGCCGCCATGAACCAGCAGGTCGACAGCTGGCGCCGGCTGCCGCAGGACGTGGCCCGGACCTACCTGGAGGACAAGGGCCTGCTGAAGTGAGCCCGAAGGGCGGGGCCGGCGGAAGCAGGAACCACACGACTAGGGCCTGCTGAACCATGAACCGAACGGCAAGGGCCTGCTGAGGTGAGACCCGCCGGGAGCCCGGGAGCTAGGCGTCCGCCACCGAGTCGAACGCCACCTGCCCGCGCGGCACGCCCAGCGCGTCCGCGTCCACCGAGCGGCGCAGGGCCTCGTGCAGCTTGGCCGGTGTGAGCACGCCGAGGAAGCGGGCGCCGTCCAGGACCGCGACCCAGCCGGCGTCGTGCTGGAGCATCACGCCGAAGGCCTGCTTCAGCGGTGCGCCCACCGGCACCCAGGCGTTCATCCGGTGCGCGCGGTCCACGACCGCGCCGCCCGCGCCGAGCCCGTCGATCCCGACCCAGCCGTGCAGATCGCCGTCCGGGTCCAGCACCACCGCCCAGCGCGCGCGCTGCGCCCGCAGCCGGTCCGCCGCCCGCGCGGCCGGCTCGTCCGGCCGGGCGACCGGCGGCTGCTCCAGGTCACCGGGCTCGATCGTGGTCACCGACAGCCGCTTCAGTCCCCGGTCGGCGCCGACGAACTCCGCGACGTACGGCGAGGCGGGCGTGCCCAGCACCGCCCCCGGCGTGTCGAACTGCTCGATCCGGCCCTGGCCGTACACCGCGATGCGGTCACCGAGCCGGACCGCCTCCTCGATGTCGTGGGTGACCAGCAGCACCGTCTTGCGCACCGCCGCCTGCATGCGCAGGAACTCGTCCTGCAACTGCTCGCGCACCACCGGGTCGACCGCGCCGAACGGCTCGTCCATCAGCAGTACCGGCGGATCGGCCGCCAGCGCCCGCGCCACGCCGACCCGCTGCCGCTGTCCGCCCGACAGCTGGTGCGGATAGCGCGGCCCGTACGTCGCCGGGTCCAGGCCCACCAGATCGAGCAGCTCCGCCGCCCGCGCCCGTGCCTCGGCCCGCTTCCAGCCGATCAGCGAGGGCACGGTGGCGGTGTTGTCCAGGATCGTGCGGTGCGGGAACAGGCCGACCTGCTGGATGACGTAGCCGATCCGCCGCCGCAGGCGCACCGGGTCGACGGCCGCGATGTCCTCGCCGTCGACGAGGATGCGGCCCGAGGTCGGTTCGATGAGCCGGTTGACCATCATCATCGTGGTCGTCTTGCCGCAGCCGGACGGTCCGACGAGCGTGACGAGTTCGCCCTGCGCGACCTCGAAGGACAGGTCGTCCACCGCGGTCGTACCGTCCGGGTAGCGCTTGGTGACCTGTTCGAACCGGATCATGGCCTCACGCTAACGGCGCAGGGACGTCACCGCACCAGAACCACCTCCAGGGTGCGCGGGCCGTGCACGCCCTCGACCCGGTCGAGTTCGATGTCGCTGGTCGCCGAGGGCCCGGAGATCCAGGTCAGCGGGCGGGCCGGAGCCAGCCGTTCCAGGGCCACGGGGACGGACGGGACGACCTGGTCGGGGACCCGTACGACACAGATGTGGTGGTCGGGGACCAGCGTGATGCGGCGGCGGCCCTGGTCCGGGCTGCCGTCCAGCACGATCGTGCCGGTCTCGGCGACGGCCACCGCGCACCCCGTCACCACGCTGTCCACCCGGTCGAGCGCGTGCGGCGTGTCGTCCGCGCGATCGTCGACGCGGGTCGTCGCCACGCCGGCGAGCCAGGACTCCGGCAGCCCCGGCGGCACCAGCACACTGCGCGACCCCCGCAGCTCCAGCAGCCGTCCGAGCGTGCCGGGCAGCTCGTCCAGGGCGCAGCGGTGCACGATCGCCCGGTAGTCCGCCAGGTTCTCGGCGAGCAGGTCCACCGTCCCCTCGACACCCAGGTCCGCGTGCCGGCGCAGATAGCCGCGCGCGATCGCCTGCTCGTACGGCGTGTCGTCGTCCGGTGCGGTCGCCAGCGCGCGCCGCACCCGGCCCAGAACGCGTTCCCTGCCGCTCACTTCGTGTCCCTTCCGCCGTTCGTGCGCCGCCACCAGTCCCGGAACGGTTCCGCCGGCACCGGCGGCAGGTCGCGGCTGTCGCTCCAGGCCCGGCCGGGGCCCGGCAGGGTGCGCGGGTGGAAGCGGCGGGTGCGGGAGACGAGCCGCTGCCCGGTGCGCAGGGCTCCCGGACGGGTCAGCGCCCAGAGCGCCGCCCGCATCGCGGCCCGCTCGGCCGCGTGGCCCTTCGCGGGCTTGAGCACCGCCTTGTTGCCCTCGCGCGTCACCGGACCGCCCTGGACCACCCGCTCCCGCAGATGCACCAGCACCTCGGGGATGTCGATGGCCACCGGGCACACCTCGTAGCAGGCGCCGCACAGCGAGGAGGCGTACGGCAGCGAGGCGTCGATCTCGCTCGCGGTGCCGCGCAGCTGGGGGCTGAGGATCGCGCCGATCGGGCCGGGGTAGACCGAGCCGTAGGCATGGCCGCCCGCCCGCTCGTACACCGGGCACACGTTCAGGCAGGCCGAGCAGCGGATGCAGCGCAGGGCCTGACGGCCGACGTCGTCGGCGAGGGTGTCGGTGCGGCCGTTGTCGAGGAGGACCAGGTGGAAGACGCGCGGGCCGTCCGCCGTCTCGGCGTCCGTGGTGCCCGTCCACATGCTGGTGTACGGGTTCATGCGCTCGGCCGTCGAGGAGCGCGGCAGCGTCTGGAGGAACACCTCCAGGTCCCGCCAGGTCGGTACGACCTTCTCGATGCCGACGACCGAGATCAGCGTCTCGGGCAGGGTCAGGCACATCCGGCCGTTGCCCTCGGACTCCACGACCACCAGGGTGCCCGTCTCCGCGACCATGAAGTTGGCCCCGGAGATGCCCACCTTCGCGCGCAGGAACTTCTCCCGCAGATGCAGCCGTGCCGCCTCGGCGAGTTCGGCGGGCGTGTCGGTCAGGCCCTCGGGCGCCGGGCGGCCCCACTCGCGCATCTCGCGGGTGAAGATCTCCCGGATCTCGCCCCGGTTGCGGTGGATCGCGGGGACCAGGATGTGCGAGGGCCGGTCGTCGCCCAACTGCACGATCAGTTCCGCGAGGTCGGTCTCGTAGGCGTGGATGCCCTCTTCGAGGAGCGCCTCGTTCAGGCCGATCTCCTGGGTGGCCATCGACTTGACCTTGACGACCTCGGTCTCGCCGGTCGCCTTCACCAGACCGGCCACGATGCGGTTGGCCTCGTCGGCGTCGGCGGCCCAGTGGACGGTGCCGCCGGCCGCCGTGACCGCCTCCTCCAGCTGCACCAGGTAGCGGTCGAGATGACGCAGCGTGTGGTCCTTGATCCGCCGCCCCGCCTCCCGCAGTTCGGCCCAGTCAGCGAGCTCGGCGACGGCCTTCGCCCGCTTGGCGCGGATGGTGTGCGTGGCGTGGCGCAGATTGCCGCGCAGGGTGGGATTGCGCACCGCCTCGTGCGCCGCCGCGGGAAAGGCCGGCATGCCGACGAACGTTCCGCTCATGAGGCGGGTTCCTCCTCCGTGCTCGCCAGGATCTCCGCGATGTGCACCGGCCGCATCCCCGTCCGGAGCCGGGCCATCGTGCCGCCGATGTGCATCAGGCACGAGTTGTCGGCCGCGCACAGCACCTCCGCGCCCGTCGACTCGGCGTTGCGCACCTTGTCGGTGCCCATCGCCGCCGACACGTCGGGGTTCTTCAGCGCGAACGTGCCGCCGAACCCGCAGCACTCCTCGGCGCCCGGCAACTCGGCCAGTTCGAGCCCCCGCACGGCCTCCAGCAGCCGCCGGGGACGGTCCCCGAGGCCCAGTCCGCGCAGCCCGTGACAGGTCGGGTGGTAGGTCACCCGGTGCGGGTAGTACGCGCCGACGTCGGTCACGTCGAGCACATCGACCAGGAACTCGGTGAGTTCGTACGTCTTGGGGACCACGGACGCCACCGCGGTCGCCAGCGATCCGCCGCGTCCCTCGGCACGCGCCCGCTCGCCCATCCGCGGATACAGCTCCCGCACCATCGCCCCGCACGACCCGGACGGCGTCACGATCGCCTCGTACTCGCCGAAGACATCGGAGAAATGCCGGGCCAGCGGCTCCGCCTCATGCCGGTAACCGGTGTTGTAGTGGGCTTGTCCGCAACAGGTCTGCGCCATCGGGAAGTCGACCTCGACACCCAGTCTGGTCAGCAGTTTCACCATGGCGCGCCCGGTGTCCGGATAGAGCGTGTCGTTGACGCAGGTCAGGAACAGAGCGACACGCATCGCGGCTCCTTGTGTGTCGGTCATCGGATGAGTGCAGGGTAGTGCGGTGGGCGTGGCCGGGGGAGACCCCCGCTCACGGTCCGGCCAGCCGGGCCTCGGCCGCCCGCCACGGGTCGGTGCCGCCGCGCGGCTCGTAGCGGGTGAGGGGTTGCGTACGGGTGAGCAGCCGCCGCATGTCCGCCCGGTCGCCGACGAGCCCGTGCGTGCGCGCCTGCACCAGCACGTTGCCCAGCGCGGCGGCCTCGGTCGGGCCCGCCACCACCGGCAGCCCGCAGGCGTCGGCGGTCAGCTGGCACAGCAGCGAGTTGCGCACCCCGCCGCCGACCACGTGCACGACGTCGACCGGGTGGCCGGCCAGCCGCTGCGCGTCCCGGACCGCCCGCCGGTGGGCCAGGGCGAGCGAGTCCAGGATGCAGCGGGTGATCTCGGCGGGGGACCCGGGCACCGGCTGCCCCGAGGCGCGGCACGCCTCGGCGATCCGCTCGGGCATCCGCCCCGGCGCGAGGAACGCGGCGTCACCCGCGTCCACCACCGACCGCAGCGCCGGCACCTCGGCCGCCGCGTGCAGCAGGTCACCGAGATCGTGCTCCCCCCAGGCCCGTACGCACTCCTGGAGCAGCCACAGGCCCATGATGTTGCGCAGATACCGGACCGTGCCGTCCAGCCCCAGCTCATTGGTGAAGTTGGCGGCCCGGCTCTCCTCGGTGAGCACCGGCGCGTCCAGTTCGAGGCCGGCCAGCGACCAGGTGCCGGTGCAGATGTAGGCGAAGCGTTCGTCGCCGGCCGGTACGGCGGCCACCGCGGACGCGGTGTCGTGCGAGGCGACCGCCGTGACCGGAACGGGACCGGTCAGTCCGGTCTCCTCCAGCACCTCGGGCCGCAGCTCGCCCGCCGGGTCGCCCGGCCGGCGCAGCGGCGCGAACAGGTCCAGGTCGATGCCGAGCCGGCCCGCCAGGTCGTACGCCCAGTCCCGGGTCCCGGGGTCGACGAGCTGGGTCGTGGAGGCGTTGGTCAGCTCGGTGCCCTGCCGTCCGGTGAGCCAGTACGACAGCAGGTCCGGAAGCATCAACAGGCGCCGGGCGTAAGCGAGTTGGGCGGTGGAGCGGGCGGCGGTCAGCTGGTACAGCGTGTTGAAGGGCGCGTACTGCAACCCGGTCGCCGCGTACAGCTCACCGGCCGGCACGGTGGCCAGGACGGACTCCGCGACCCCCTCGGTCCGCGGGTCGCGGTAGTGCACCGGGTTGCCGAGCAGCGCTCCGTCCGCGTCCAGCAGTCCGTAGTCCACGGCCCAGCTGTCGATGCCGACCGAGTCGACCTGCCCGGCCGCCCGCAGCCCGTCCAGCACACCGGCGTACAGCGCCAGCACGTCCCAGCGCAGGCCCTCCGGCACCCGCACGGGCCGGTTGGCGAAGCGGTGCGCCTCGGTCAGTTTCAGTTCGTGCCGGCCGACGCGGCCGACCATGACACGCCCGCTGGACGCGCCCAGGTCGACCGCGGCGTACGCCCTCATGCCCGGAGTCATCGCAGGAAGGCCGCGGCGACGCCGGCGTCGACCGGGACGTGCAGACCGGTGGTGTGACTCAACTCGCCGCCGGTCAGCGCGAACACGGCGTTCGCGACATGCTCCGGCAGCACCTCGCGCTTGAGGATCGTGCGCTGGGCGTAGAACTCCCCGAGCTTCTCCTCCGGCACGCCGTACACCGCGGCCCGCTGCGCTCCCCAGCCGCCCGCGAAGATTCCCGAACCGCGCACCACACCGTCCGGGTTCACCCCGTTGACCCGGATGCCGTGCTCGCCCAGCTCGGCCGCCAGCAGCCGGACCTGATGGGCCTGGTCGGCCTTGGTCGCCGAGTACGCGATGTTGTTCGGCCCGGCGAAGACGGCGTTCTTCGACGCGATGTACACGATGTCGCCGCCGAGCCCCTGAGCGATCATCGTCCGGGCCGCCTCCCGGGAGACCAGGAAGGAGCCGCGCGCCATGATGTCGTGCTGGAGGTCCCAGTCCTCGGCCGACGTCTCCAGCAGTGGCCTGGAGACGGAGATCCCGGCGTTGTTGACCACCAGGTCGACCCCGCCGAAGGCCAGCGCGGCGGCCTTGAAGGCCTCGGCGATCTGCTCCTCCGAGGTGACGTCGACGGTGACGGCGACGGCCCGGTCGGGTCCGCCCAGTTCCTCCGCCACCGCGGCGGCGTTCTCGGCGTTCAGGTCGGCGACCACGACGCAGGCGCCCTCGGCCACCAGCCGGCCCGCGATGGCCTTCCCGATGCCGCTGCCCGCCCCGGTCACCAGCGCCACCCGCGTCGCCAGCGCCTTGGGGCGCGGCATCCGCTGCAGCTTGGCCTCCTCCAGCGCCCAGTACTCGATGCGGAACTTCTCCGACTCCTCGATCGGCGCGTACGCCGAGACGGCCTCGGCGCCCCGCATCACGTTGACGGCGTTGACGTAGAACTCGCCCGCGACCCGGGCGGTCTGCTTGTCCTTGCCGAAGCTGAACATGCCCACGCCCGGCACGAGCACGATCGCCGGGTCGGCGCCGCGCATCGCCGGGGAGTCGGGTCCGGCGTGCCGCGTGTAGTAGGCGGCGTACTCCTCGCGGTAGGCGGCGTGCAGTTCCTTCAGGCGGGCGATCGCCTCGTCCAGCGGGGCCGTCGGCGGCAGGTCGAGGACGAGGGGGCGGACCTTGGTGCGCAGGAAGTGGTCGGGGCAGGAGGTGCCGAGCGCGGCGAGCCGCGGATGCTCCGCCCGGGCCAGGAAGTCCAGCACCACGTCCGTGTCGGTGAAGTGCCCGACCTGCGCCCGGTCCTGGGAGGCCACCGCCCGGACGTAGGGGGCCAGTGCCGCCGCCCGCTCCCGCCGCTCGGCCCCGGGCAGCGCCTCGTAGCCCTCGACGACCGGTCCGAAGGGTTCGGGCCGGCCGCGCTCGGCGAGAAACGCCTCCGCGGTGCCGATGATGTGCAGCGAGTTGCGTTCGCACTCCTCGGCGGTGTCGCCCCAGGCGGTGATGCCGTGACCGCCCAGGATCACGCCGACGGCCTGCGGGTTGGCCGCCTTGACCGCCGCGATGTCCAGCCCGAGCTGGAAGCCGGGCCGGCGCCACGGCACCCACACCACGCTGTCGCCGAAGCACTCGGCGGTCAGTTTCTCGCCGTCGGCGGCGCAGGCCAGCGCGATTCCGGAGTCGGGGTGCAGGTGGTCGACGTGCGCGGCGTCGACCAGACCGTGCATGGCGGTGTCGATGGACGGCGCGGCGCCGCCCTTGCCGTGCAGGCAGTAGTCGAAGGCGGCGACCATCTCGTCCTCCCGGTCGACCCCGGGGTAGACGTCGCACAGTGCGCGCAGCCGGTCGAGCCGCAGTACGGCCAGGCCCGCCTCGGTCAGTGTGCCGAGGTCGCCGCCGGATCCCTTGACCCACATCAGCTCCACGTCGCCGCCGGTCACGGGATCGGTGTCGGTGCCCTTCGCGGAGGCGTTGCCGCCGGCGTAGTTGGTGTTGCGGGGGTCGGAGCCGAGCCGGTGCGACCGCGCCAGGAGGGCGGCGGCCTCGGGGTGGGGTGCCATGAACATTCAGTCCTTACGTGGGAGAGGGGGAAGGCCTGGGTCGGGGGCGGGGAGCGGGGGTGGGTGACGTATCAGGGGCGCCGGGAGCCGCGCGGCCGGCCACATCCGGCCCGCGGCCCGCGGCCGGGCGTCACACGGCGGGCGCCACGGGGAGGGTGCTCACGCGCCCCAGCCCGCCTGCTGCCCGCCGACCCGCTCCGCGACGATCTTCTCGGCGTACCCGGACCGCGCGTACGCGGCCATCGGCTCGGGGTCCAGGCCCATCTCCTCGCGCAGTTCGCGCAGCAGCGGCCGCACGTCCGTGTTGTACGCGTCCATGACCACGGCGTTCGCGCCCAGCACGTCCTCGGCCCGCTGCGCCGCCGCCAGCGCCTCCCGGTCGACGAGCAGCGCCTTCGCCGTCGCCTCCTGCACATTCATCACCGACCGGATGATCGCGGGGATCTTCGGTTCGATGTTGTGGCACTGGTCGAGCATGAACGCGGTGTCGGAGGTGAACCCGCCGCCGCGCGTCACCTCGTACATGATGCGGAACAGCTGGAAGGGGTCCGCCGCGCCGACCATCAGGTCGTCGTCCGCGTAGAACCGGGAGTTGAAGTCGAATCCGCCGAGCTTCCCCTCCCGCAGCAGGGTGGCCACGATGAACTCGATGTTGGTGCCCGGCGCGTGGTGCCCCGTGTCGACGACCACCTGCGCCCTCGGCCCGAGCTTCAGACAGTGCGCGTAGGCCGTCCCCCAGTCCGGCACGTCGGTGGTGTAGAAGGCCGGCTCGAAGAACTTGTACTCCAGCAGCATCCGCTGCTGTTCGCCCAGTCGCTCGTAGACCCGGGCGAGTCCTTCGGCGAGCCGGTCCTGCCGCTCGCGCACGTCGTCCTGGCCGGGGTAGTTCGTGCCGTCCGCGAACCACAGCTTCAGGTCCCGGGAACCGGTCGCGTCCATGATGTCGACGCACTCCAGCAGGTGGTCGACCGCCTTGCGCCGCACCGCGGCGTCCGGGTGGCAGATGCTGCCCAGCCGGTAGGCGTCGTCCTGGAAGGTGTTGGAGTTGATCGCGCCCAGCTTCACACCGCGCTGCGCGGCGTGCTCGGCGAGCCCTGCGTAGCCGCCGGCTCCGTCGACCCTGTCCCACGGGATGTGCAGGGCGACGGTCGGGGCGACGCCGGTGAACTCGTGGACCTTCGCGGCGTCGTCCAGCTTCTCGCGCGGATCGCGGGGTATGCCCTGCTGGGCGAACACCTTGAAGCGCGTCCCGGAGTTCCCGTACGCCCATGACGGCGTCTCGACTGCCTGGGTCCTGAGCGCGGCCTTCACCGCGGCGAGATCGGTCACTGCTGGGCTCCTGTGGCATGCGGTCGGAACAGGTCGCTGACATGCACCGATGAAACGATTCAGAACAACCGCAAGCTATGAGCACCCGGCAGGGGTGTCAAGCACCCTGACCAAGACCGCCTTTCGTGACTCCGTTGTGACCTTGAGGCTGCCGCAGGCTTTTCGACTCGTACCCATTGACGCGCGGTGTCCGACCCGCCTAACGTCCCGGCAACCAAGTTGAAACCTTTCACGACGCCGTGGGGGCCGCCCTGCCGCTCCGCCGCGTCGTCGAGGAGCCCCTCATGACCCACCCGTCCGACACGGGGCCGACCCCGGTACTGGCGCTCAAGGGCATCTCCAAATCGTTCGGCGCGGTGCGCGCCCTGCGGGACGTGTCCCTGGAGCTGTTCCCCGGCGAGGTGCACGCCCTCGCCGGTGAGAACGGTGCCGGCAAGTCGACGCTCATCAAGACGCTCGCCGGAGTGCACCGGCCGGACGCCGGCCAGGTGCTGCTCGACGGCGAGCCCGTCCACTTCCACGGACCCGGCGACGCCCGCGACGCCGGGATCGCCGTGATCTACCAGGAGCCCACCCTCTTCCCCGACCTGTCGATCGCGGAGAACATCTTCATGGGCCGCCGGCCCCGCCGCAGCCTCGGCCGCATCGACCACCGGGCCACGCACGCCGCGACCGCCGCCCTGATGCAGCGCCTCGGCGTCGAACTCGACCCCGAGCGCCCCGCCCGCGGTCTGTCCATCGCCGACCAGCAGATCGTGGAGATCGCCAAGGCGCTCTCCTTCGACGCCCGGGTCCTGATCATGGACGAGCCGACGGCCGCGCTCACCGGCAGCGAGGTGGCCCGCCTCTTCGGCGTCGTGCGCACGCTGGAGGAGCAGGGCGCCGCCGTCCTGTTCATCTCGCACCGGCTGGAGGAGATCTTCCGGATCTGCCGGAGGGTCACCACCCTGCGCGACGGCGCCTGGATCGCCTCCGAACCCCTCGACGGCATGACCGAGGACGACCTGGTCCGCCGGATGGTCGGCCGGGACCTCGACGAGCTGTACCCCAAGCAGGACGTCCGCCCCGGCGAGGTCGCCCTCAGCGTGCGCCGGCTGACCCGCGAGGGCGTCTTCACCGACGTCTCCTTCGATGTGCGGCGCGGCGAGATCGTCGGCCTCGCGGGACTCGTCGGCGCCGGGCGCACCGAGGTGGCGCGGGCCGTCTTCGGGGTCGACCGGTGGGACGCCGGCGAGGTCGAGATCGACGGGCGCAGGCTGATCAACGGCGCCCCGTCCACCGCGATGGCCGCCGGGCTGGCCCTGGTTCCCGAGGACCGGCGCGCCCAGGGCCTGGTGATGGACATGTCCATCGAACGCAACATCGGGCTCACCGGACTCCGGACCACCGTGCGGGCCGGCCTCGTGGACCGCGGAGCCGAACGCAGCCGCTCCCTGGACTGGGCGGTCAGGCTCCAGGTCAAGTACGCCCGGATCGCCGATGCCGTCGCCACCCTGTCGGGCGGCAACCAGCAGAAGGTCGTGCTCGCCAAGTGGCTCGCGACCCGGCCCAAGGTGCTGATCGTCGACGAGCCGACCCGCGGCATCGACGTCGGCACCAAGGCGGAGGTGCACCGGCTGCTGAGCGAACTGGCCGCCGACGGAGTGGCGGTACTGATGATCTCCTCCGACCTGCCCGAGATCCTCGGCATGGCCGACCGCGTGCTGGTGATGCACGAGGGCCGGCTCACCGCCGAGATCCCGCGCTCCGACGCCACCGAGGAAAGCGTGATGGCCGCGGCCACCGGGAGGGCCGCGTGAGCCGCCCGGGGTACCTCCCGCGCCCGTCGGGCCGTGGCGCAGCACGCGCCGGCGCCGCACCGCAGACGACGACGACCGCCGTACCCGCACCCGCACGCCGCGCGGGCGGGGCAGCGGACGAAAGGGCCGCAGCATGACCGTGACCGCGCCGAACCCCGCCCCGGCCGCCGAAGTGCCCAGGTCCAGCGGGACCCGACTGGTCGACCGCGTCTTCAAGATGCGCGAACTCGCCATCCTCGTGGTGTTCCTGGTGATGATCGCCGTCACCCAGGCCGGCAACAGCGAGTTCCTGTCCGAGCAGGGCATCAAGGACCTGCTGCTGAACGCGACGATCCTGGTCCTGGTCGCCACCGGCCAGTCCCTGGTCGTCATCACCCGCAACGTCGACCTGTCGGTCGGCTCCACCCTCGGCATCAGCGCCTTCGCCGCCGGGACCTACCTCCACGGTGGCGGCAACCCCGTGGTGGCCGTGCTGCTGGCGGTGCTGACGGGGGTCGGCTTCGGCCTGCTCAACGGCCTCCTCGTGAGCCTCGGCCAGGTGCCCGCGCTGGTCGTGACGCTGGGCACCCTCTACATCATCCGCGGCATCGACTCCATCTGGGTCGGCTCGCGCCAGATCACCGCGGCCGATCTGCCGGGCGGATTCGTCGACTTCGGCTCCGGCGGCCTCTCGGCGGTGCCGTGGCTGGCGCTGATCGCCCTCGCGGTCCTGGTGGCGACGGCGTACTACCTCAAGCACTACGGCAGCGGCCGCGAGCTGTACGCGCTCGGCTCCAACCCGGAGGCCGCGCGCCTGGCCGGCATCCCGGTCCGCAAGCGGATCCTCACCGCCTACACCTTCTGCGGCGCCCTCGCCGGACTCGCCGGCGCGATGTACCTGGCCCGGTTCGGCAACGTCGACTCGGGCACCGGCAACGGCTACGAACTGACCGTCGTCAGCGCGGTCGTGGTGGGCGGCGTCGTGTTCACGGGCGGCTCCGGCAGCGTCTACGGCGCGGCCCTCGGCGCGCTGCTGCTGACCTCGATCAACAGCGTGCTGCCCGCGCTCGGTGTCAGCTCGGTCTGGGTGCTCGCGATCAACGGCATCCTACTCATCCTCGCCATCGCCGTGGACCGTGTGGTCGCCCTGCGCGTGGCGTCCGCCCTGAAGAAGAGGAACGTCCGCCATGCCTGAGTCCTTGACGCGTGCCGTCCGCTGGGACACGGTCGTCGGCGTCCTGCTGATCGTCGTCCTGCTGCTGTCGTTCGGCTTCGTCGACGGCTTCGGGAACGCGCTGAACCTGTCGTTCCTCATCGGCAACACCCTGCCCATCGCGCTGATCGCGCTGCCCATGACGCTGCTCGTCGTCTCCGGGGAGATCGATCTGTCGGTCGCCTCCACCGCGGGACTGTCCGGCGCGGTGATGGGCGCCCTGTGGAACCAGGGCATGACCATCGAGACGATCATCCCGCTGTGCCTGCTGCTCGGTGTGGTGTGCGGGCTGATCAACGGTCTGCTGGTGACCGGGCTGGGGCTGCCGTCCCTCGCCGTCACCATCGGCACCCTCGCCGCCTACCGCGGCATCGCGCAGATCGTGCTCGGCTCCGACGCGGTGACCGACTTCCCCACCCCGTACCTGGACTTCGCGGCCGGCCGGATCGGCGACACGTTCATCCCGTACGCCCTGCTGCCCTTCCTGGTGCTGCTGGCGATCGCGGTGGTCGCGCTGCACGCCACCCCCTTCGGGCGGTCGTGGTACGCGATCGGCGCGAGCGAGGAGGCCGCCCGCTTCGCCGGGATCCGGGTCAAGCGGCAGAAGCTGATCCTGTTCACGGTGACCGGCCTGATGGCCTCCCTCACCGGGGTGTTCTGGGCCCTGCACTACGCCAGTGCCCGGTACGACAACGCCACCGGGCTCGAACTGTCCGTCGTCGCTGCCGTGCTGCTCGGCGGCATCGACTTCGACGGCGGCAAGGGGACGCTCGGCGGCGCCGTCGCCGGGGTGTTCCTGCTCGGTGCGCTGCAGAACGTCATGAGCCTCCAGGACGTCTCCGCGCAGTCGCAGATCGTCGTGACGGGCGTCCTGCTCGTCCTGTCGGTGCTCGGCCCGCGGGTCGCGCGCCAGATCTCCGTAGCGAGGGCGGCCCGCTCCGCCGGATAGGCCGTTCGACCGCCGCGGCCCGTCCGCGGCCGGTCGCGCAGTTCCCCTCGCCCCTCAGGGGCATCCACTCACCTTCGTCACTAAGGACCCGTGATGCGTAAGAAGTCCCTCCGCCGCACCTGCGCGGCCCTCGCCACCGCCACCTCCCTCGCCCTCACCGCCTGCGGCGGCACCACCAAGAAGGACGTCGCCGAGGAGGGCGGCTCGGGGGCCGCGGCCGGCCAGGCCGACCCGAACGCCGAACTCAAGAAGGGCCTGACCGTCGGCTTCCTGCCCAAGCAGGTCAACAACCCCTACTTCACGTCCGCGGACAAGGGCGGCGAAGCGGCGCTGAAGGAACTGGGCTCCAGCTACAAGGAGGTCGGCCCGTCCAGCGCCACCGACACCTCCGGCCAGGTCTCCTACGTCAACACCCTCACCCAGCAGCAGGTCGACGCGATGGCCGTCTCCGCGCAGGACCCGGGCGCCCTGTGCACGGCCCTCAAGCAGGCCATGAGCAACGACATCAAGGTCGTCACCTACGACTCCGACACCAAGCCCGACTGCCGCAACGCCTTCGTCTCGCAGGCCAGCGCCGAGGACCTGGGGCGCACCGAGGTGCAGCTGCTCGCCGAACAGATCGGCTACAAGGGCGAGATCGCGATCCTGTCGGCCGCGCAGACCGCGACGAACCAGAACACCTGGATCGAGTTCATGAAGGACGAGCTCAAGGATCCGAAGTACAAGGACATCAAGCTGGTCAAGGTCGCGTACGGCAACGACGACGCCCAGCAGTCCTTCCAGCAGACCCAGGGCCTGCTCCAGGAGTACCCGGACCTGAAGGGGATCATCTCCCCGACCACCGTCGGCATCAAGGCCGCAGCCCAGTACCTGTCCGGCTCGAAGTACAAGGGCAAGGTCAAGCTGACCGGTCTCGGCACCCCCAACGACATGCGCAAGTACGTCAAGAACGGCACCGTCGAGGCGTTCGAGCTGTGGGACCCGGCCAAGCTGGGCGAGCTGGCCGCCCGGACCGCCGTCGCGCTGGTCTCCGGACAGATCACCGGCAAGGAGGGCGAGACGTTCACCGCGGGCGGCATGGGCGAGTTCACGATCGGCAAGGACGGCGTGATCAGCCTGGGCAAGCCGACCGTGTTCGACGCCGAGAACATCGACGACTACAACTTCTGATCCCGGGGGACTGCCGATGCAGCGTGTGTGCTTTCTGCTGAAGGTCCGGGCGGACCGCCTCGCCGAGTACCGCGAGCGGCACGCCGCCGTGTGGCCCGAGATGCTCCAGGCACTCTCGGCCACCGGCTGGCACAACTACTCGCTCTTCCTGCGTGAGGACGGCCTGCTGGTCGGCTACGTGGAGACCGAGGACTTCGCCGCCGCCCGGGCCGGCATGGAGGCCACGGAGATCAACGCCCGTTGGCAGGCGGAGATGGCGCCGTTCTTCGAGTCGCTGGACGGCGCCCGCCCCGACGAGGCCATGAAGCCCCTGTCCGAAGTCTTCCACCTCGCCTGAGCCGGAGCCGCCCGATGAGAAGACGCACGTCGTCCCCCACCGCCGTGCCGAGCGCCGTGGCCCACTGCGGCGGACGGGCCGCCGGACCGGAACCGGCGGCCGCACCGGCCGTCGCCGGCCGGCCCGCGCGCCGCGGCCGTCCGGCGGACCGGCCGGGCACGGAACCGGCCGCCGGCACCGCGTCGCGCCGGCATCCGGGTACCCGCCCGAGTGCGGCCGCGCCGCGGTGGCGTGACGGTAGTGTGAGGTGCTTCTCGTCGCCCCACGTTTCCCTGGAGGTCGCTGCCTGATGGCCCAGTCGGTGGGTATCAAGGATGTCGCCCGGGTCGCCGGGGTCTCCGTGGGCACCGTCTCCAATGTCATCAACCGGCCGGAGACGGTCGCCACGGAGACCCGCGCGCGTGTGCAGTCGGCGATCGAACGGCTCGGCTACGTCCGCAGCGAGTCGGCCCGCCAACTGCGCGCGGGCCGGAGCCGGATCATGGGTCTGCTCGTCCTCGACATGGGCAACCCGTTCTTCGTCGACGTCGCCCGCGGGGCGGAGCGCGCCGCGCGGGAGGCCGGCCTCGGCGTGATGGTCTGCAACAGCGCCCAGGACCCCGCGGAGGAGGCCGACTACCTCTCCCTGTTCGCCGAACAGCGGGTGCGCGGCGTGCTGCTCACCCCGGCCGACGCCACCGGCCGCAACATCGCCGCGTTCCGCCGCCACAACATCCCCTTCGTCCTCGTAGACCGGGTCGCGGAGGGCACCACCGAGTGCTCGGTCTCCGTCGACGACGTGGCGGGCGGCGCGCTGGCCGTGCGTCATCTGGTCGACGCCGGGCACCGCTCCATCGCGTACGTCAGCGGCCCGCCCGGCCTCACCCAGGTCCGCGACCGGCGCACCGGCGCCCTGAACGCGCTCGCCGAGGCGGGCCTCGGCCCGGACGCGCTGCGTGAGCTGCCCACGGAGCGGCTGGACGTGGCCGCGGGCCGGGACGCGGGCGCCCGCCTGCTCGGGCTGGCCGAGCGCCCGACCGCCGTCTTCTGCGCCAACGACCTGCTCGCCCTCGGGGTCCTCCAGGCCCTGTACGCGGCCGGCGTGAGCGTCCCCGACGACCTCGCCATCGTCGGCTACGACGACATCGAGTTCGCCGCCGCCGCGGCTGTGCCGCTCACCTCGGTCCGCCAGCCCGCCGTCACCATGGGCGCGCTGGCCGCCGAGCTGCTGCTGGAGGAGACCGAGGGGGAGAGCGCGGCCGGCCTGCACGAGCACCGGCGCGTGGTGCTCCAGCCGGAGCTGGTGGTGCGGCGCTCCAGTCTGCCGGGCCGCTGAACCACCGGTCAGCAGCCGTTCATGATCCCCGGTCCCGCCCGTCGCGGGCACATGTGCTGAACTGGGACGCGGTCCACATTGCCGTCCGCATCCGGGAGACCCGTTGAGCGTCAGCTACCGCCAGCCCGGCGTCGTCCTCACCGACCGCCGTTTCACCGTGCCCCTCGACCACGACGACCCGGCGGGAGAGACGATCGAGCTGTACGCCCGCGAGGTCGTCGCCGGCGACAAGGAGGGCCGCGACCTGCCCTGGCTGCTGTACCTCCAGGGCGGCCCAGGCTTCGGGGCGAATCGTTTCGTCGGAAAGCAGGCCTGGCTCGGCCGCGCCCTGCAGGACTACCGCGTCCTGATGCTCGACCAGCGCGGCACCGGCCACTCCACGCCAGCCAACCGCCAGACGCTGCCGCTGCGCGGCGGCCCGGCCGAGCAGGCCCGCTACCTGGCCGCGTTCCGCGCCGACTCGATCGTCCGCGACTGCGAGGCGATCCGCCCCGAGGTCACCGGCGGCGCCCCCTGGACGGTGCTCGGCCAGAGCTTCGGCGGCTTCTGCACGGTGACCTACCTGTCGACCGCCCCCGAGGGCCTGCGCGCGGCGTTCGTCACCGGCGGCCTGCCCGCCCTCGACGCGCACGCCGACGACGTCTACCGGGCCGCCTACCCGCGGATCGAGCGCAAGGTCGCCGCGCACTACGCGCGGTACCCGCAGGACGTGGAGCGCGCCCGCCGCATCGCCGACCACCTGCTCAGCCACGACGTGGTCCTGCCGAACGGCTACCGGTTCACCGCCGAGGCCTTCCAGTCCCTCGGTATCCTCCTCGGCGGTTCCGAGGGCAGCCACCGGCTGCACTACCTCCTGGAGGACGCCTTCGTCCGCACCCCGGCGGGCACGGCCCTGTCCGACTCGTTCCAGGAGGAGGCCCAGAGCCTGCTGTCGTACGCGGGCCACCCCCTGTACGCCCTCGTCCACGAGGCCATCTACGGCCAGGACGAGCGGCCCACCGCCTGGTCGGCCGAGCGGGTCCGGGCGGAGTTCGGGCAGTTCGACGCCGCCAAGACGCTCGCGGGCGACGCGCCGCTGCTGTTCACCGGCGAGACCGTCCACCCCTGGATGTTCGAGTGCGACCCGGCCCTGCGCCCGCTGCGCGAGACGGCCGAACTGCTCGCCGCCCGCACCGACTGGCGGCCCCTGTACGACCCCGCGCGGCTCGCCGCCAACGAGGTGCCGGTCGCGGCGGCGATCTACCACGACGACATGTACGTCGACACGGCGCACTCGCTTCAGACCGCCCGTGCCGTCCGGGGTCTGCGCACCTGGGTCACCGACGAGTTCGAGCACGACGGCGTCCGGGCCGGCGGCCCCCGGGTCCTGGACCGGCTGATCGCGCTGACCCGCGACGAGGTCTGAGGTCCGTCCGTGCCGGTGCGGCCCACCGGCACGGACGGTGCGGCCCACGGGCACGGACTAATCTGCGGACATGACCGAGTCGACGATCACTCAGCTCCAGCCCATGCCGGACGACTGGCAGCGCGCCCTCGCGGTCGTGGCGCACCCGGACGACCTCGAGTACGGCTGCTCGGCGGCGATCGCGGCGTGGACCGAGGCGGGCCGTGAGATCAGCTACGTCCTGGCGACCCGCGGCGAGGCGGGCATCGACACCGTGGAGCCGGAGCGGTGCGGCCCGCTGCGCGAGCGCGAGCAGCGGGCCAGTGCCGCCGTCGTCGGGGTGTCGGCGGTGGAGTTCCTCGGCCACCGGGACGGAGTGATCGAGTACGGCACCGCGCTGCGCCGCGACATCGCCGCGGCGATCCGCCGGTACCGGCCGGAACTCGTCATCACCCTCAACCACCGGGACACCTGGGGCGGTGTGGCCTGGAACACCCCCGACCATGTCGCCGTCGGCCGCGCCACGCTGGACGCGGCGGGCGACGCGGGCAACCGGTGGATCTTCCCGGAACTCGTCGAACAGGGCCTGGAACCCTGGAACGGCGTCCGCTGGGTCGCGGTCGCCGGCTCCACCACCCCCACGCACGCCGTGGACGCCGCGCCCGGCCTGGAGCGCGGCATCCGCTCGCTGCTCGAACACCGCGCCTACATCGAGGCGCTGACGGACGAGGACCCCGAGACCTACGTCCGGAACTTCCTGACCGGTATCGCGCGGGAGGTCGGCAAGCGGTTCGGGGACAAGCCCGCGGTGGCGTTCGAACTCTTCCCCCGCTGACCCGCCGTCGGACGGCCGTGGGCCGCCGCGCGGAGGGCCACGGCCCTGCCCCGTGGGGCGCCCGCGTCGGTGCCGTGGTCCGCTCGCCGGGCCCGGGGACCCGTCGTGCCGCGTCGGCGAGGGCGGGCGCCCGGCTGTTCGCGTCGGTGCGGCGGTCCGCGCAGCCGACCGGAGGACCCGTCGTGCCGCTCCGGCGGCGGGTGCGCGGCTGTTCGTGTCGGTGCCGTGGCCCAATCACCGGACCCGGGACCCGTCGCCACCCCGGCGGCGGTCCGCGCGCAGCCGCCCGCGTCGTTGCCGTGGTCCGCTCGCCGGGCCCGGTTCCCGTCGGTCGCCGTGCCGTGTCGTCGTCCGTGGTTGGCGTACGTCCGGATCTCCGATAGCTTAGGCAAGCCTTACCTAAGGAGGAACGGGATGGGTGACAGCCACGCCGCCTGGGCGGCCGTGCCCGCGGCGGCAGAACGGGCCCGATCGGTGCTCGCCACCTCGTGGTCGTGCGCCGTGACCGCGGAGGGCGTCCGAGAGGAGCTCATCGGCGCGCACGCGGTCGCCGACGACGGGCGGGTGACCCTGCACGTGCCCGAGGACAGCGCGCTTCTCGCGGCCACCATCTGCGCGCCGCGCGGGGAGCCGTCCGCCGTCCTGGAGTTCGCCGACGTCGCGCCCGTCCCGATGCGCAGCCGCATCCGGGGCCGGCTGTGGATGGCCGGCTGGTTCAGCATCGAGGACGGCCATCTCGCGTTCGCGGCGACCCGGGTGGTGCTGCGCCAGGCGTCGGGAGCCGTGGTCGTCGACCTCGACGAGTTCGCCGCCGCGAGCCCGGACCCGCTGGCCACCGCCGAGGCCCGGCTGCTCACCCACCTCGCCGACGCCCACGCCGACGCGGTCGAACGCCTGACCCGGCTGGTCGAACCCGG
Source organism: Streptomyces cadmiisoli (assembly GCF_003261055.1). NCBI lineage: Bacteria > Bacillati > Actinomycetota > Actinomycetes > Kitasatosporales > Streptomycetaceae > Streptomyces > Streptomyces cadmiisoli. The sequence goes on along the minus strand of NZ_CP030073.1, from coordinate 1,498,831 downwards.
CAGCCTGCACGGCGCCGTGCGCGTCCGGCCGCTCGCCGTCGACCGGCACGGACTGACGCTGCGGATCGAGCGCCGCCGCGCCCACGGCGACGTACGGCTGCCCTTCCACATGCCGGCCGACAGCGTCGCGCAACTCACCGAGCGGGTGCACGTGCTGCTCGCGCAGGCCGGTACCGCCGCCTGCCCCCGCGCCCTACAGCGGCAGCGCACAGACGGCGACGGGTGAGGCGAACGGCTCTCCCGCGAGCCGCAGTCCACCGTCGCGCGCGTCCACGCGGAAGACACTCACGGTGCCGGAACGCTGGTTCGCGGCGAACAGCAGGGCCCCGTCCGGGGAGAAGGCGATCTGCCGAGGGAAGTCACCGGCCACCGGGACCGTGTCGAGCAGCCGCAGCCGGGCGCCGTCGGCCTCCACCGCGTACCGCGCGATGCTGTTGTGTCCCCGGTTGGCGAGATAGGCGTACGAGCCGTCCGCGGTGACCAGGATCTGCGCCGGGTAGTTGGTGTCCGCGCCGGATCCCGTGGATCGGGCCTCGCCCACCGTGAGCCGGCCGCTCGCCGGGTCGTAGGCGCACACGGCCACCGTGTCGTCGAGCTCGTTGGCCAGATAGGCGTACCGGCCGCCGGGGTGGAAGGCGAGGTGACGCGGACCGGCCCCCGGCCGGGTCCGCGCCCGCGCGACCTCCCGCAAGGTGCCCTCGGCCGTGTCGAGGCGGTAGCTGTACACGGTGTCCGTGCCGAGGTCCACCGCGAGGACGTGCCGGCCGTCCGGGCCGGTGACGATCTGATGGGCGCGCGGACCCTCCTGTCCCGGACCCGGCGCCGAGCCGGAGTGCGTCACCAGGTCGGTGCGCTCGCCGAGGGCGCCCTCGGCGTCGATCGGGTGCACGGCCACGCTGCCGGAGGTGTAGTTGGCGCTGAGCAGCCAGCGTCCGCCCGGGTGCACGGACAGATGGCACGGCGCCGCGCCGCCGGTGCTCCGGCTGCCCAGGACCTTGCGGTCGGACAGCCGGACCGCGGTCACCGCACCGTCCTCGCGCTCGCTCACCGTGTAGAGGGTGCGGCCGTTCGGGTGCGCAGCGAGATACGACGGATCACCCACGTCCAGGAGGCCGCCGCCGACGACGCGGCCCGTGACCGGGTCGTAGGAGGCCACGCCGACACCCTCGCCGCCGCCGTCGACGGAGGTGTAGGTGCCCAGATAGAGCGGGCGCGGACCGGCGGGCGGCCTGCGCGAGGCCCGGGCTGAGCCGCCCGGTGACTTCACGGGGGTCTCGGCGGGCGGGGTGCCCCCGCAGGCCGCCGACAGCGGAAGCGCAGCCCCCGCCAGGACCCCGACGAGGCGCCGCCTGCTCCAGTCGCCGTGCGACACCCGCGCACCACTGCCCATTCCCGTACCCCGGCTCATCGGTCGTCCCCGTCGTCCGGGTCACCTTGGCGTGGATCACCTGTCGGGTGCAAGAAGGGCCGATCCCGCACCACGCGGCTCGGCCGGGGCCCCTCAATAGCGCGTCACGGCCGGGGCCCTCAGTGACGGGTCACATGGAACGGCGCACGGCCGCGAGGCGGCTGCGCCCCGCCCGGCGTGCCAGGCGCAGCCGGTCGCCCAGCCGGGTGAGCCTCGGCAACCGTTCGCGCTGCTCACGCGTGCAGCGGTCCAGTTCCTCCAGCAGCCGGCGCGAACGGTGCTCGGTGTCCATCTCGTCGAGGATGCGATTGACCTCGGCCAGCACGGCGCCGTGCAGCTGCCAGTGCAGGGAGTCGCCCGTCACCTCGTCCAGCAGCAGCTCGGCGAGCTTGTCGCGGGTGGCCGCCGCCCTGCGCAGCTCGTTGGTCAACCGTTTCTCCGCGGACTCGGCGCTGACGCTGACGTCCGTGGTGACCAGTACCGCGAAACTGACGACGGAGTCACCGATCTCGGACAGCAACTGCTCCAGGACCTTGCCGGTCTCCCGTTTGAACAGCGGCTCCGGGTCACGCACCTTCGCCAGGTCGGTGAAGGTGCGCGCGAGCACCCGCAGCACGACCGTGCAGATCTCCAGCGTGTCCAGGCCGGTGCGCAGCACCACTCGGTGCAGGAGTCCCTCGTGCACCCGCGGATTGAGCCGCAGACTGTCCTCCGCCTGCCGCAGCGCCGCGTCCACCTGGACGATGTCGTGGTCGAGCCGGCGCGCCTCGTGCAGCCGTTCGGCCGCCTTCGCGACCGGGGTGCGGCCCGCGGCCTCCTCGCCGACCCGCAGCATCAGCTGCCGCATCCGGCGGGCCAGGCCGTCGATCGACGCGCCCGCCTCGCCCACCCACACCGGCGGCGCCAGCAGCAGGTTGCAGGCGAGCCCCACGACCGCGCCGATCAGCGTCTCCAGGATCCGCGCCCAGGCGGTGTCCCCGACGCTGGTGACGCCGAGGACCAGCATCGCGCTGATCGCCACCTCGGGCACGAACTCGTCGACCCGCACCAGATGTCCGACGGCCAGCGAGGCCAGGATCAGCAGCGCGAGGCTCCACCAGGTCAGGCCGACCAGCAGACTGAAGGCGATGGCGATGACGACTCCGGCCACCACCGAGTTCACCCGGCGGATCCCGGTGGTCAGGGTGGAGAAGAGGGTCACCTGGACGACCAGGAGCGCCGTCAGGGGCGCGGTCAGCGGCGCCTTCTCGGGGCTGACGTGCAGCGCGATGACGTAGGACACCGTGGCGGCGCCCGTCGACCGCAGGGCCTGCACGACCACGGGATCGCGATGCCACCGCACCGATCGCGCAAGGGGTTCCGGCCATTCTCGTACAACTCGCATCCCTTGGCCTGTTCCCTTTCCCCTCAGGCATCGAACGTCCCGGACCTCCCATGGAGCGAACCGCGCCCCGCCCGCCATGTGGTCGCCCCGACTGCCGCCCCGCGTGTCGCACCTCTTCGCTCATGGCGTGAATTAAGGGTTGGAGTAATATCCCCTCGGTGGTCCGGCCGCCGTGGGGGCCGCCGGGGGGACAGGGTTCGGAAGGAGCCACATGGCGGGGCGGAACGGGCGCACGGTGCGCGACCTGAGGCGGGCCAACCGGACGGCCGTGTTGCAGCGGCTGTACTTCGACGGCCCGCTCAGCCGGTTCGAGCTGGGACCGGCCACCGGTCTGAGCTCGGGCTCCGTCAGCAATGTCGTCGCCGACCTGGTCGCCGACGGACTCGTCGAGGAGGCGGGCAGCGTCGACTCCGACGGAGGCCGCCCGCGCACCCTGCTGCGGGTGGCGCCCGGCAGCGGACACCTGGTGGGCGTCGACGTCGGCGAGACCCGGGTCCGGATCGAGCTGTTCGACCTCTCCCTGACCGAACTGGCCCGCACGGAACGGCCGTTGGTGCAGGGGCGCTACGACGTCGAGGTGATCGTCGGGCACATCCGCGACGGCATCGCCGAGGTGCTGGCCGCCGCGGACGTCGCGCCCGAGCGGCTGCTCGGCGTGGGCATCGGGGTCCCGGGCATCGTCGAGCGCACCCCCGACCGCGGCGCCGTCGTCCACGGCCAGACGATCGGCTGGGACGCGGTCCCGCTGGAGGCGCTGCTGCGCTCCCCGGCGGGGCCGCCGGCCGGGCTCGACCAGGGCGGGGAAGGGGCCGGGCTGCCCGACACCGTCTCGTACTTCATCGACAACGGCGCCCTGACGCTCGGCCAGGCCGAGATGTGGTTCGGCGGCGGACGCGGCGCCCGCAACGCGGTCGTCGTCCTGTTCGGCTCCGGTGTCGGTGCCTGTCTCGTGACCCCCGAGGTGGAGCACGGGCGGGCCGTGGAGTGGGGGCATCTGACCGTGCGGGTCAGGGGCCGCCGCTGCCGGTGCGGGGCGCTGGGCTGCCTGGAGGCGTACGCGGGCGCCGAGTCGCTGCTGCAACGCTGGCGCGAGGAGGGCGGGCATCCGCCCCGGGGCACCGACGAGGAGACCGCGCTGACCGCGATGCTGGCCGCCGCCTACCCGCCGGAGGGCGGCACGGCCGACCCGGTGGCGCTGGCCGTGCTGGAGGAGACGGCCGAGTACCTGGGCGCGGGACTGTCCGACCTCATCAACCTCTTCCAGCCGGAGCGGATCCTCATCGGCGGCTGGGCCGGACTCCAGCTCGGGGCCGGTTTCCTGCCCGCCGTACGCCGCCACGCCGCCGCCTACGCCCTGCGTCACCCGGCCGAGAAGGTCACCATCGACCTGGGCCGGCTCGGGCCGGACGCCGTCACCGTCGGCGCCGCGATCCTGCCGCTCGCCGACTTCTTCACCCGCGGCGGCCGCCGGCCCGAGCCCACCCCGCAGGGGCCGCAGCCGACCTGGCGGGCGGTGCTGGAGGAGCGCTCGCCGCACTGAGCGCCGGGTCCGCCTTCGGAGCGGTTTCGGGGCCCCGGCGCGAGGTACTCGCGGTGCTCTCCGGCAACAGGAAGAGAGCCATTCGTGAGCGACCACCGAGACGAGGAGCCGGGCCGCACCCCCCACCCCGTCTCCCGTGATTTGCCCGACCAGCAGGCCGGCGAGCACGAGGACCCCTGGGAGGTGCCCACCCCCGCGGCCGGCCGCGGCGCGCGGGACGACGAACGGGCCGAGGACGGCGACGCCGCCGCCTCCGACGTCCCCGACACGGACGAGGCGGGCACGGGCAGAAAGGGCGCCCCGCGGTCCTCCACCGCCCACCCCGAGCACCCGGACCCCGACGAGTCACCCGCCTGACCACGCGGGCGGCGGCAGCCGGCGCCGGGAACGGACGCCCGACGCGCGGACGCGACACCTCCGGCAGCCGAGCCGGCCGTCGGAGGGCAGGTCAGCCGACCTTGCGGCCCCGCATCGGTTCCGTCCAGGCACCCGCCCCCTGCTGGAGCCCCTCCAGCAGCTCCTCGATCACCTCGGTCGCCGTACGCCGCGGGCGCCAACCGAGTTCCTCGAAGGCCCGCGTGCAGTCCATCAGCGGCAGCCGCAGGACGGCGTCGAAGAGGTGCGGCGACGCGGGCAGCAGATGCAGCCCCCAGGCGGCGGCGATCGCCGAGCGCGCCGCGGTGCGGGGCAGCCGCACCGGCCGGCTGCCGAGCAGCGAGCCCAGCAACTGGGCGTCGACCGGCGGCTCGGCCGCGAGATTGAAGGCTCCGCGCACGTCGGACTCGACCGCGAGCAGGTACGCCCTGGCCGCGTCGTCGGTGTGCAGCGCCTGTACGCGCAGCCCGGGAACGTCGGGCAGGAACGGCAGCAGCTCCGGACGGACCAGCGACCCCGGCAGGAACCGGCCGCCGAAGATCCGGCGCTGCTCGCTCGCCGACTCGCGTTTGAACAGGAAAGCGGGCCGCATACGCACGACCCGGACCCCGGGGTGCTCACGCTCGAAGGTGTCCAGGGACCGCTCGAGATAGGCCTTCTCCCGGCAGTACGCGGCGTCCGGCCAGCCGTGCGTCGGCCAGGACTCGTCCACGGTGTGATCCTTCGGGCCCGGTGAGTAGGCGCCCACCGAGGAGGCGTGGATCAGAGCCGGCACGCCCGCCGCCGCCACCGCGTCGAAGACCCGCATGCCACCGAGCACGTTGGTGCGCCACGTCGCGGCGGGGTCGTGGGTCGGCTGGAACGCCCAGGCCAGATGGATCACGGCGTCGGCGCCCAGGAATTCCTTCACGAGGTCGGCCTGTCCGGACCCGATGTCCACCGCCGACCAGTCGGTTCTCGGCGGCTGCCACCGGGGGAACCGGCGAGCCAGCCCGAGCACGGAGCCGACCCGCGGATCCTCCGAGAGAAGCCGCACCACGCTGGTGCCGACATTGCCGGTGCCGCCGGTGACGACGACCCGGCTGCCCACTGCGTCGCTCACTTCCGGCTCCTCTCGGGCGTGCTCCGGCGGGACGCACCGAGTACCCGGACGCCGGAACGCCTACGCGGGCGGTCAGCGGGCGAAAGAGGGCACGGGCAAAGAGAAGCCCCGACCGGACGGGGGATTCCGATCGGGGCGGCCAGAGGGTGGGCACGAATGGCGGTCGCCTCTCGGCGAAAGGCTCCGCGGGGCTTCAGCCGGACGATCGTCCCCGCGGGCGGATGGTGTGGCCCGAGGACACTGTTCCATCCGCACCCACACTTCCTTCAACAGGAAAACGCCACCGGGTGTTCCACCGGGTGGCGCGCGCGGCGGTGACGTGGGTCACCGCGGCCCGCGCGCTCACGGGGGAACTTGCCCTTCCCGGGTCCAGGCCAGCAGGTCGTCGGCGGACCAGGTCGTCACCACGCGGTCCACCGGCACCCCGCACTCCTCCGCCCGCGCGCAGCCGTCGATCTGCCAGTCCAGCTGGCCCGGGGCGTGCGCGTCGGTGTCGATCGCGAACAGGGTGCCGGCCGCGACGGCCCGGCGCAGCAGGCGGCGGGGCGGGTCGAGCCGCTCCGGACGGCTGTTGATCTCCACCGCCGTGCCCGACTCGGCGCAGGCGGCGAAGACCTCGTCGGCGTCGAACTCCGACTCCGGCCGCCCCCGGCCCGTCAGCAGACGTCCGGTGCAGTGCCCGAGGACGTCCGCGTGCGGATCGCGCACGGCGGCGACCATGCGGCGGGTCATCGACCTGGCGTCCATCCGCAGCTTGGAGTGCACGGACACCACCACGACGTCGAGCCGCTCCAGCAGCTCCGGCTCCTGGTCGAGCGAACCGTCCTCCAGGATGTCGCACTCGATGCCGGTCAGCAGCCGGAACGGGGCCCAGGTCCGGTTGAGCTCCGCCACCACGTCCAGCTGCTCGCGCAGCCGCTCGGCGGACAGCCCGCGGGCCACCGTCAGCCGCGGCGAATGGTCGGTCAGCGCCGTCCACGCGTGCCCGAGCGCCGCTGCCGCGCGGCCCATCTCCTCGATCGGGCTGCCGCCGTCCGACCAGTCGGAGTGCACATGGCAGTCCCCGCGCAGCCGCGCCGGCAGCTCCCCGCCGCCCCGGGCCTGTCCGCCGGCCGCCTCCGTGTCGTCCTCCAGCCGCTTCAGATAGCCCGGCGTCCGGCCGTCCAGTGCCTCCCGCACCACCTGTGCGGTCTTCGGGCCGACACCCTTGAGCGACTCCAGCGAACCGGCGGCGGCCCGCCCGCGCACCTCGTCCGGCGGCAGCTCCTTCAGCACCCGGGCGGCCGTGCGGAAGGCCCGGACACGGTACGTCGGGGCCAGGGACCGCTCCAGCAGGAACGCGATCCGCTCCAGGGCGTCGACGGGATCCATCGCCACCTCCTACGGCGTCCGGTCCAGCGTTGCCCGGCGAACCCGGTCGCGCACGGCGGGGCGTCCGGCCGCACCGGCACACCGGACTCACCTGGGGTGATGCGGAGGGGCGGCGCCGGCCCGATCCGGCTTACGCTCGATGTCATGACCGAAATCGCGAGCCCCTACATGTCCCACCCGCGGATCATGGTGCTCGGCGTACAGCCCGGGCAGCCGCCGTTCCGCATCGTGGAGATCGACGGTGAAGTGGTGGGATCGGCACGGGCCGTCACCGACGTGCTGGAGACCGCCGCGGCGTTCGGTATCACCATCCACGACCTCGACGATCCGGACGTGGTGCGCTGGGTGGGCGGCGACAAGTTCACCTGGACACCGCGGTAGGGCCTGTCCGACGGTTCCCGTCCGACAGGCCCCGGGGCCCGCGCACCCCCGTCCGGCGGACCGGGGTGCGCATCGGGGGGCGGCGGCTCAGCCGACCGTCCACTTCTGGTTGGCGCCGCCCGAGCAGGTCCAGATCTGGAGCCGGGTGCCGTTGGCCGAGTTGTTGCCGGTCACGTCCAGGCACTTGTCGGCCTGCGGGTTGACGATGTCGCGGGCGCCGGTGACGATCCAGCGCTGGTTGGGTCCGCCCGTGCAGTCCCACAGTTGGACCGTCGAGCCGTCCGCGGTGCCGTTGCCGGTCACGTCGAGGCACTTGCCGAGCGCCCGGATGGTCCCGTCGGATCCGACGGTCCACCGCTGCGCACCGGTGCCGTTGCAGTCGTAGAGCTGTACGGGGGCGCCGTTGGCGGAACTCGCCCCGGCCACGTCCACGCACTTGCCGGCCAGTCCTCTGATCGCCGTGCCGGTGGGGGAGTCGCTGGTCGTGACCGACACATGGTCCACCACGAGCTGCTGCGGGAAGACCGTGGAGCCGTCGGGGTCGCCGGGCCAGTAGCCGCCCACCGCCAGATTCATGATCAGGAAGAACGGCTTGTTGAACACCCAGGCGCGCCCGCCCAGATCGGCGGGGGTGCGGCGCTGGTAGACGTTCCCGTCCACGGACCAGGTGATCGAGTCGGGTGCCCAGTCGACGGCGAAGGTGTGGTAGCCGTCCGCGAAGGCCTGGCCGTTCGGCAGCGAGTAGGCCGCGCCGATGCCGCCCGAGCCGAAGTAGCCGGGGCCGTGGATGGTGCCGTGCACGGTGGACGGTTCGTAGCCGACGTTCTCCATGATGTCGATCTCGCCGGAGTCCGGCCAGCCGACCTGGCCGAGGTCGTTGCCGAGCATCCAGAACGCCGGCCACATGCCCTGTCCGCGCGGGACCTTCATCCGGGCCTCGACGTGCCCGTACTGCGCGGTGAACTTCCCCGCGGTGTTGAGCCGGGCCGAGGTGTACTCGCAACGGCCGTACCAGCACTGGTAGTTGTTCGGGTTCTCGCGGCGGGCCGTGATCACCAGATGGCCCTGGCCGTCGAGGGCGGCGTTGTCGGTGCCCGGTGTGTAGAACTGCCGCTCGTGGTTGTTGACGTTGTCGCCGGTCTCGATCTGCCACTTGGACGAGTCGACTCCGCCGCCGACGGGGCCGTCGAAGGTGTCGGAGAACGTCACGGCCCGCGCGTCCGCCGGCTCGGCCCGGGCGGGCGCGACGGCGGCGGACGCGATGAGCACGGCGGACAGCGCGGCGAGCAGGCAGCTGCGGAGCAGGCGTGGGGCGGTCAAGGTGTTCCCTTCCGTACGGCGGCCCGAGGTTGCGGGCGCGCCCACTGGGGTGGGGGGTGAAGGGGTCTCCTTGATTTAAGAGATGAGGTAAGGGGTCGTCAATACCCTGGTCCGTACCAGCAGTTCGGGGTGGGCACCCGCCTCAGCGGCGGGCGTGCAGCGCCCGGCCGAGGCGGCGACCCAGCAGCAGATAGCCCGCCAGGGCCCCCGTCGTGTTGAGGATGACGTCGTCGATGTCGAAGGCGCGGCCGGTGACCATCGCGCCCTGGGCCAGCTCCACCATCAGCATCACCGTCGCGGTGAGCAGCAGGACGCGCAGGATCCCCCGGGCGCGTGGCGCGATCATCGGCACCAGCACCCCGAAGGGCACCCCGAGCAGCAGATTGCCGCCGATCTGCTTGACGGCGTCACGCAGCTGCGGCTGGTCCAGGTAGGCCTGGATCGAGCTGCCGGGATGCAGGTTGCTGTGCGTCAGCGCCTCCGAGGCGGGCGAGGGCTGGAGGGTCAGCCGGGCCAGCACGACCGCGAAGGCCACCATGACGACGAAGGCGCACACCGTCGCCAGCGCCCGGGCGAGACCGGGGAGCAGCCGGCCTGCCTTTCCGGCTCCGGCGCGGGGCTCGGCCGGTGGTTGTGCGGGTCGCTTCGCGGGCCGTCGACGGGGGAGCAGCCGGCTTGCCTTCCCCGCCCCGGCGCGGGGCTCGGCCGATGCTTCGGCGGGCCGCTTCGCAGGCCGTGGACGCGACAACACGCGGGACAGCAGGGCTGCACGAGCCATTTGCTCCTCCAGATTCTCAGATTCCCGTCCGGGTCGTTGCGCGGTTACCCCCGGACTCGGCATCGATTCCGCGGCCGGGCCGGGTGGCTTCCACCCCGCGGCCCGGCCGCCTTCGGGTCAGGTCCCGTAGGTGACCCGCACCTCCTTGAAACCGAGGGAGCCGAGCAGGCCCTCGAGCATCTCGGTGGTGTTGGTCTCGGCCCGCTCGGTGAGCTCGCTCTCCTTCGCCGCGTCGCGGATGTGCCGCACCGCGAGCTGCTGAACGGCCTGTTCGCCGTTGGGGTTGTCCGAGAACAGGTCGCCCAGCCGGTCGAGCAGTCCTCGCTGCTTCGACACGGCGTAGGACCGGTCGGCGTCCAGGGCGGGCTTGCCGAGTGCCGCGTGCGGCAGCCGGAGCGTGGCGGAGGTGCGGTCCTCGTCGACCGTCACGTCGTTCTCGCCGATCTTGCCGAGGTCGACGTAGGCGTCCACCGTGCCCGCGCCGACGTAGAGGGTGCGGGTGCCGCGGATCGCGTCGGGCAGGTACTTGGTGTCCTTCTCCAGGTCCACCACGACCTGGAAGTTGCCGGAGGCGGCGTCGTAGCGGCTGATGTCCTGGATCGACTTGAGCAGGGCCGGACCCGAGCGGTCGTGGGTCTCCGTGCCGAACAGGTCGTCCAGTCCCGGCAGGACGCTCAGCCGGATCCCCGCGAACAGCACGACGAGCACCAGCGTGACGGCGCTCACCACCTTCGCCCAGCCGGGCAGGCGCCTGGGCAGGCGCTTGATGGAAGTCATCATGGCGACGGTCCTCCTTTCTACGGACCGCATGCCCACCAAATCCCGGACCAGACCAAGCGGTTGACCTGTGTACGACTCATTCGGGTGCTCGGGGGAGCGCGCGGCGGGTCAGGGACCGGTGCGCGGTGAGGTACGGCCCGTGGACGCCTGCCGCGCGGCGCTCAGACGGCAGGCGACCCGGACCGGAGGGCGGCGTCCAGCGTCGGCCGCGGCGGGAGCAGCCGGGACAGACCGGTGACCCGCAGGACGCGCAGGGTCGGCGGGTGGGTGCAGACGAGGTGGAGCCGCCCCTCGTGTGCGAGGACGCGCGTGCGGGCCCGGTACAGCAGGCGCAGTCCGGAGGCGTCGAAGAACTCGACGCCGCCGAGGTCGATGACGACGCGGGGGGCCGGACCCGCCGTCGCCTCGTCCAGGTGAGGCAGGATCTCCGCCGCGGAGACCAGATCGATCTCCCCGCGGAACTCCAGGACGGTGTGCCCGCGCTCCCGGTGGATGCGCAGGTGCCGGGTGAGCGGTGCAGCCTCGCGCGCCACGACGACCTCACCTCCGAGCGGCCCGGGAACCCTCAACTGGGGGCTCCACACTGCAAGTTACCCTCGCCTGAACGAATTTCAGCATGTTCGATTGACATATGTCATCGATTTGCAGCCGACTCCCTTCGCGGCGAGGGTCCTCGCAGGGCGGATCCGACCGGGAGCAGGGGGATCAGTCGACCACCAGGACCAGCTTCCCGGTGGTGCGGCCGGTGTCACCCAGCGCGTGGGCCTTCGCGGCCTCGCCCAGCGGGAAGGTGGCCGCGACGGACGCGCGCAGCTTGTTCTCCGCCACCAGGCCGGCGATGGCGTTCATACCGGCCCGGTCGGCGTCGACCAGCATCCGCAGGGCCCGCACGCCCAGCCGCTCGGCCTCCTCGTAGAACTCGTCCGACCCGACCGGCAGGATCGAGACGACCAGCCCGCCCGGGCGCAGCACGCTCAGCGAGCGCACGGAGGTCTCCCCGCCGACCGTGTCCAGCACGACGTCGACGTCGCGCACCGCCTCGCTGAAATCGGTCGTCCGGTAGTCGATCGCCTCGTCCACACCGATCTCGCGCAGGAAGTCGTGCTTGCCCGCGCTCGCCGTCCCGATCACGTACGCGCCACGGGACTTGGCGATCTGCGCCGCCACGTGCCCCACCCCGCCGGCCGCGGCATGGATCAGCACCCGCTGACCGGGCCGGACGTCGGCCGTCTCCACCAGGGCCTGCCACGCGGTCAGCGACACCAGCGGGAGTGCGCCGGCCTGCACATGGTCGACCCCGGCCGGCTTCGGGACGAGAGCGCGGGCGGGCACCGTGACGTACTCGGCGTGCGAGCCGTGCCCGAACGGGTAGGGCAGCATCCCGAAGACCTCGTCGCCCGGTGCGAAGCGGGCCACACCGACCCCCGTCTCCGCCACGACTCCGGACACGTCCCAGCCGAGGACGAAGGGCGGCTCGCCCAGGAAACCGCCGGAGGCGCGGTGCTTCCAGTCGGTGGGGTTGAGGCCCGCCGCCCGTACCCGGACCAGCACCTCGTTGGGCCTCGGGGCGGGCCGCTCGATCCGTACTTCCTTGAGGACCTCGGGCCCGCCGAGGACGTCCTGACTGATGGCTCGCATGGTGTTCACATCGCTCATGGTGCTTCAGCCTGCCGTGATCGGCCCGTCGGGAGAATGGCAGGATTGCCAACCTTCGATAGGATCAGGCCATGAGTGGCACACAGCGGGCGCATCGGGTCGCGGTTCTGGCGCTGGACGGGGTCTACCCCTTCGAGCTGGGCATCCCGAGCCGGATCCTCGGTGCCGCCGACGGCCGGTACGAGGTGCTGACCTGCTCCGTCGACGGCCGGCCGATCCGTACGAACGCCGACTTCACGGTCACCCCCGAACACGGCCCCGAAGCTCTGGAAACGGCCGACACCGTGATCGTGGCGCCGGTCGCCCCGCAGTACGTCACCCTCGACGTGCCCGGCGAGGTCACCGCGGCGCTCGCCCGGATCCGGCCGGGCACGCGCATCGTGTCCATCTGCACCGCCGCCTTCGTCCTCGCCGCGGCCGGACTGCTGGACGGGCGCAGGGCGACCACGCACTGGCAGGTCGCCGATGTGTTCCGGCGCGCGTTCCCGCACGTCGACCTGGACCCGGACGTGCTCTTCGTCGACGACGACCCGGTGCTGACCTCCGCCGGCGCGGCCGCCGGCATCGACGTCTGCCTGCACCTCCTGCGCAAGGACCACGGCAGCCGGCTGGCGAACTCCGTCGCCCGCCGCTGCGTGGTGCCGCCGTTCCGCGACGGCGGCCAGGCGCAGTACATCGAGCAGCCGGTGCCCGAGGCGGGCGCCGCGAGCACCGCCGCCACCCGAGAGTGGGCCCTGGCGCGCCTCGACGAACCGCTGACGCTGGCCGACCTCGCCACCCACGCCCGGATGAGCCGGCGCACCTTCGCCCGCCGCTTCAACGACGAGGTCGGCCTCAGCCCCGGGCGCTGGCTCATCCAGCAGCGCGTCGTCCGCGCCCGGCAGCTGCTGGAGACCAGCGACCTGCCCGTGGACCGCATCGCCGGTGAGGTCGGCTTCGCCACCGGCGCCTCCCTGCGCCAGCATCTGCACACCGCGATCGGCGTCTCGCCGCAGGCCTATCGGCGGACGTTCCGCACGGCGCGCTGACGGTCCGCCGGCGGGGCGGGCCCGGCCGCGTCGCCGGGTCGGCCGTCCCCGGTGGGCGAGGGCGTTCAAGAGCGATCGGAGCCGGTCGAGCGAGGGCTCGGGCGAGCGGCGTCGGCGGCTCCGGCCGACGACGGCGAGGCGACGCGGCGATGGACGTGAACCTGGCGGAGAGTGACGGAACCCTCACGTCCGCGCCCCCGCGAGGTTGATCCTTTAGGGTCCGAACCAGATAAGCTCCCTTTCTGCGCCGGGAGTTGACGTGTCCCCGAAGGTCGACTCGCGGTGCGTACTCAGGAGTGCGGTCCCCCTTGCACATCCCCCTGTGCACACCCACCCCCCGTTGTTCGTGTTGCTTCGAAGGACGCAGATGGAACTCGCCACTCCGCCACCGGCGGCGCGGGCCCCTGTCACCTGGTACAGCTGGTGGTTGATGCCGCTGGCGTTAGGAGGCGGAACCGTTGCCGCCACATTCATGAGCTCGGAACGAATAACCCCGGCCGTCGCCGGAGTCGCGGCGACGGCAGCCGGCTCCGTGTGCGTACGGATGCTGATCCGCACCCGGGCCCAACTGGGCCGTGCGGAAGGCACGTTCCGCACCTCGCAGGCGGAGCACTCGCAGCAGTGGCAGCACCATGTGGCGGGCCTGGAGCGCAAGCACTCCGCCGAGCGCGCCGCCCACGAGGCCCAGCTCGCCGAACTGTCGGCCGCCTACGAGTCGCAACTCGCCGACCGCTCCGCAGCCTACGAGGCGCGGCTGGCCGAACAGGCCGAGGCCCACCGCGCGCAGTCCGCCGAACAGGCCCTCGCCCACGAGACCCGGCTCGACGAGCGGACCGCGACCTGGCAGGAGCGACTGGGCCACCAGCAGCAGGCGGTGGCCGCGCTCGCCGAGGAGCAGCTCCCCGACGCGCTGAAGCGTCTGCGTGGCGGCGACGCCATCGACGACCTGCTGCCCTCCGTCGGCCAGTGCGCCAAGGTGGCCCCCGAACTCCAGGCCGATCTGCGCAAGGTGCTGCGGACCGCCCTGATCGGCGTCGAGGACGAGTTCAACCGCTCCACCTCCGCCGAACAGGCCGTGATCAGCATCGGCAACCGCATCCACGTGCTCACCAGCAAACTGCGCGGCAGGCTGCACGAGTTGCAGGGCGAGCACGGCCGGCTGCCCGCCGTGGCACGCGGTCTGATGGAGCTCGACCAGGCGATCGGCCCCGCCGACTGCCTCGCCGCCAGCATCGGTGTGCTCGGCGGCTCCGACCGCCCGGGCCGGCAGTGGCAGGAGCCGCAGCGCCTGCTCAGCGTGGTCCGCGGCGGTATCGGCCGGATCAAGGAGTTCCACCGCGTAGAGGTCCGCCATCTGCCCGAACTGGGCGTCGACGGCGGCCTGGTGGACCACCTCACGCTGGTCTTCGCGCACCTGCTGGACAACGCCACGCGCTACTCGCCCCCCACCGAGCCGGTCATCGTCTCCGGCAAGGAGGTGCCGAACGGCGTCGGCATCGAGATCCAGGACTCCGGCAAGGGCCTGAACGAGGAGAAGAAGCGCGAGGCCGAGGACGCGCTCGCCGGGACCGCGGCCGGTCCGGGCCTCGGCGGTGTCTCCGAGGACGCCAACATCGGACTGCGGGTCGTCGGAGCCCTCGCCCGCCGCTACGGCATCCGCGTCACCTTCGCCGACTCGCCCTGGCTCGGCACCTCCGTGGTCGTCGTCGTACCGCACAAGTACTTCAGCCCGCTCCCGGCGGCCACCGCCCCCGCGACGGCCCCGGCGGCCGCGGTGTCGGCCCCCGCCGGGGAAGCGGTCGACGATGCGCCGGCGGCCGGGTCCGGCGACCGCGAGGACACCACGCCCGGCGGGCTGCCGCGGCGCCGCGGCAGACGGAGCGGGGCGGCCGCGCCGGAACCGGCCGTTCGGACCGGCCGGAGCGGGGAGACGGCCGTCTCGCCCGTCCCGCCCGACAGATCCTTCGCCGGTCTGGCCGCGTTCGCCACGGCCGGCCGGGAGACCTCCGAGGAGACCGGGCCGTCCGGCGAGCGCGCCTCGTCCGCCGCACGCGAGTCCGCAGAGCACCGCACTGAAGAGAGCGACTAGTCCCCATGACGCAGCAGGGAACCGACGTGAGCTGGGCGCTCCGCGACCTGGTGGAGAGCATCCACGAGATCCGGTTCGCCCTGGTGGCCTCCAGCGACGGCAAGGCCATCACCTCCTACGGCGCCGACGACCCCGACGACGTGGACCGTTTCGCGGCCGTGGTGGCCGGCCTCCAGGCGCTGGCCCAGCCGGTCGCCGAGCAGTTCCCCACGTACGCGGGGCAACTGCGGCTGGCGATGATCGAGGTCGACGGCGGCCATCTCTTCGTCGTCCGCGCCGGCCTGGAGACGTATCTCGGCGTCCTGGCCCGCGAGGGCCTCGACCAGGGGCTGCTCGGACACCAGATGAGGGATCTGGCCCGCAGGATGGGCGAGCTCCTCGGCACCACTCCGCGCCTGGAGGAGCACTCTGGATGAGTGCTCCCCGCCGGCCGTCGGACCCGTCCGGTCTTGAGCGTTACTACGTCCTCACCGGAGGACGCAGCGGACCGGGCGGTTCGGCGTCGAGCCTCGACGTGGCGACCCTCATCGTCTCCGGAGCCACCCCAGCCCCGGGCATGCAGCACGAGCACGCGGAGATCCTCCGGCGCTGTCGCGAGCCGCTGTCGGTGGCGGAACTCGGCGCCCATCTCCAACTGCCCTTCAACATTCTCGCGGTGCTGCTGGCGGACCTGCTCCAGGCAGGCCGTGTCGAAGCCCGTGACCCCATACCGGCGCACGACGCCGGTCGCGGGCCCGACCTCGCGCTCCTTGAGGAGGTACTCAGTGGACTTCAACGGCTTTGACCAACCCGGCAGGACGGCGGCCGGGGACACCCGCTCGGTGAAGGTGATGATCGCCGGCGGTTTCGGCACCGGGAAGACCACGATGGTCCGGTCGGTCAGTGACATCAAGCCCCTCACCACCGAGGAGACGCTCACCCAGGCAAGCGCCGACGTCGACCGTCTGATCGGTGTCGCGGACAAGACGCAGACCACCGTCAGCCTGGACTTCGGCAAGATCAGTCTCAACGAGAGCCTGGTGCTGTACCTGTTCGGCACCCCGGGGCAGGAGCGGTTCTGGTTCCTGTGGAACGGCCTGTTCAAGGGCGCGCTCGGCGCGATCGTCCTGGTGGACACCCGCCGGCTGGCCTCCAGCTTCCGGGCGATCGAGGAGATGGAGCGGCTGGACGTGCCGTTCGTCATCGCGCTGAACGTCTTCCCGGACTCCAGGGAACACCCCGTCGAGGAGATCCGGGACGCTCTGGACATCTCCCCGCACACCCCGGTCGTGGCCTTCGACGCGCGCGACCGGGCCGCCAGCCGCGACGTGCTCATGGCCCTGATCCGCCACTTGAAGGAACGCTCCGTCGTCGCCGTGGAGTCCCGATGAACGAGCGGATCCCGGACGCCACCGGCACCTCGGGCGGCTGCCCCGTCGCGCACGGATCCGCCGACGTGACCCGTCTGTACGGGCCGGAGGCGGCGACGGACCCGGTCGGCATCTACGAGCGGCTGCGCAAGGAGCACGGTTCCGTCGCGCCGGTGCTGCTGGAGGGCGACGTGCCCGCCTGGCTGGTGCTCGGCTACCGCGACAACCGGCGCGTGCTCGACAACCCCCGCCAGTTCAGCCGGGACGCCCGGATCTGGCGGGACCGGCTGGACGGCCGGGTCGAGGAGACCTCACCGCTGATCCCGATGCTGGGCTGGCGGCCCGACTGCGTCTCCCAGGACGGCGAACCGCATCGCCGGCTGCGCGGCGCGGTCAACGACGGACTCCAGGCCGCCGCCGCCCGCGGTGTCCGGCGGCACGCCACCCACTTCGCCAACAAGCAGATCGACGCGTTCGCCGGCACCGGCCGGGCCGATCTCGTGGCGGACTACGCCGACCACCTCCCGATGCTGGTCCTCACCAGGATCCTGGGGCTGGCCGAGGGCGAGGGGCGCCGGCTGGTCGAGTCCTGTGCCCAGGTGCTGATGGGCGGCGCCGAGGCCCTGGCGCACAACGAGCGGATCGTGGAGATCCTCGGCGCCCTGGCCGAGCGCAAGCACGGCGAACCGGGATCGGACTTCACTACCGCCCTGCTGGAGCACCGCGCCGGCCTGGACATGGAGGAGGTGGTCAGCCATCTGCGTCTGGTGCTGATCGCCGCCCACACCACCACCAGCAATCTGCTGGCCCGGGTGCTGCAACGGGTCCTGACCGACGTCTCGCGGCTCTCCGGACTGGTCAGCGGGCAGTTGACCGTCTCCGCGGTGGTGGAGGAGGTCATGTGGGACTCCCCGCCGCTGGCCGTCATGCCGGGCCGGTTCGCCACCGCCGACCTGGAACTGGGCGGCTGCCCGGTCAAGGAGGGCGATCTGCTGGTGCTCGGCCTCGCCGCGGGCAACCTCGATCCGGAGGTCAGACCCGACGCGGCGGTGTCGGTCCAGGGCAACCAGTCCCATCTGGCGTTCAGCGCCGGGCCGCACGAGTGCCCCGGGCAGAGCATCGGCCTGGCCGTCATCGAGATCGCCGTGGACGTCCTGCTGCACCGGTTGCCGGGCGTGCGCCTGGCGGTGTCACCGGGGGAGCTGACCTCCACCGCCTCCACCTGGGAGTCGCGGCTGGACGGCCTGCCGGTCGAGTTCCCGGTCTAGTGCCGTGGCAGGCAACGTCTGCCCGTCGAGGAGCGGCGTCGTGGGGGCCCCTCCCGGTCGAGCGGAGCCGAGAGCACGCACCGGACGCCGCGGGGCCGCCCTTCGGGCAACGACAGGAATTTGACGACAGGCCCCAGTGCACCCGGTCGCCCGCCCGCCCGGTCTGCCGGCCGGGCGGGCGAACCGGGGGGTCACACCGCCAGCAGATCGTCCACCGAACCCCGCCCGGCCGACTCGGCCGTCGCCACGGGACCCTCCTTCGCCGCCGCGTACCTGCCGGTGGTCAGCGCCCACTCGTAGTTGCCGTTGATCCAGTGCTGGATGGCCTCCACGCCCATCCGGACCCGGGCCCGCTCGTCCTCGTCGAGGCCGAGCGCGTCGCACATCCGCGGGACCTCGGACTCCAGCCGCAGATACTCGTCGAGGCATTCGGTCGTCAGGCGGTACGCCTCGTCCGCCGCCGTCCGCCAGGAGCCGCCGCGCTCGCGGCGCAGCACGGCTATGAGGTTGTGGCCGTCCCCCCGGCGCAGTTCGCGCTCGAAGGAGTGGATGTCGTTCATGAACCCGATGGTGTCCGCGGCGAGGTCCCGCATCCGCTCCATCAGCGGATGCGCCATCGCCTGCGCCGGCACCTCGAAGCGCCGACTGCGCTCCGCGGCGTCGATGCTGTGGTGGATGCCGACCGTACGGCGCCGGAACGCGGTGTACGTGTCCAGGCCCAGCGACCCGGCCTGGCCCCGGGCCGCGAGGTCGACCTCCTCGCAGTGCGAGGCGAGGAAACGCCCCCAGGACGCGGCGAACCGTGAGCGCCATGTCAGGGACATGCCATCCGAGAGCCGTTCCCACACCTCGGTCCAGGCCAGGGTGATGGGGCAGACGACCCGGGGCCGGCTGCCCGCCGGGCGCAGCGGGGTCGCGATGAGCTCGCGCGCGACCTCCGCGATCCGATCGGCCCGGTCGGGCCGGCTCGCGTCGAACTGGTCGTCGAAGAGGAAGGCGAGGGAGAACCAGTTCATCAGGACGACCATGTCGTCCGCCGAGGCGTGGGGGTAGGTGCGGGCCGCGGCCTGCGGCAGGTCCCACGACCGGTACTCCTCGAACCCGGCCTCGCTGCGGACCAGTTCCCTCTCCCGCACCCAGCGCAGGTGCCGTTCGCGGGCGTACTCCAGGTGCTCGCTGACGGGGGTCTCGAAGGGGAGGTCGAACCGGACGTCCTGAGGCATGCGCTTCCTTTCGGGAGACGGAACGCAGAGTCCCCCCGCCCTGCGAGCGGACGGTCGCACGACCGCCCGCACACTCGAACTCGGCTTCCCAGTAAGAAAGTTGAACCGAGAAGCGGTACGAGACTGCCCAGAGCGTAAATGATCTACACCGAGGCCCGGCGGTGATCTGAGTTACTGCACAGGCCACTTGAGGCGCCTACAATCCCACGCCTCACTTCAGTCACATCGCGGACCGCGGGAGACCGGCGGGTGCCCGGGCATCGGGCGACGCGGCACGGGGAGCGGCCGGCGGCCGACTGAATCGGCCGGACCGGGATATCCGCAAGGTACAGGGCGGTCGGGGCGCGACGGATCCCGCGCCCCTGAACCTCGGAGGAGACATGACACTGGTGACCGCGGGCGTGCTGGTGCTCGACTGCGCGGAGCCCGAGAAGCTCGCCCACTTCTACAAGGAGCTGCTGGAGGCCGAGGAGACGGACGTGACCGCCAACCGCGTCGAGATCCGCAACGCCGACGGGACCCGGCTGGCCTTCCGGCGCGACGTCAACGCGACCCCGCCGAGCTGGCCCCGGCCGGAGAACTCCCTCCAGACCCACCTGGAGTTCGTGGTCGGCGACCTGGACGCCGCGGAACGCCGGGTCGTCTCGCTCGGCAGGCGCCCGATCGACACGAAGGACTCCATCGGGCCCGTCGAGGAGCGCGGCTACGCCGATCCGGCGGGGCACTCCTTCACCCTCCGCCGGGTCCTGCCCACCGCGCCCAAGCAGGGCTGAGTATCCGATCAGTCCCGGCCGCCCCGGTCCGCGGCCGGCCACACACCGGTCGAGCGCTGGATGGCCTTCGCGCCCGTGCGGTCCACCGCGCTGCGCACGGCGGCGAAGATGGCGCCCTGGATCGCGGCGGCCAGCAGGATCTCCCCCCAGCCGCGGTCCGGGTCCAGCGCGTCCGGGGCGTCCTCCTCGTGGCGCAGCGCCATCCAGGTCTTGCGGAAGGCGAGCCCGGCCAGTGCCCCGCCCGCGTAGCCCAGCACCCAGCCGATCGGCTGGTAGGTGAGGGGGAGTTTCTTCCTCTTGATCTTCTTGGCCACCGTGGTCTCCTCGGTTGTCGGTGTTCGGGTGTCGCCGGCCGGGTTCAGGGGCGGCCGGAGGCCGGTACCTCCTCGCCCCGGCTGACCGGCCCCGGAGGTGTGCCGTCCCCGAACGGCCGGCCGCCGAGTTCCTCGCGGTGATGCGGGGTCAGCCAGCCGGACAGGTCCGGTCCCATCGGCACGATCCGACTGGGGTTGATGCCGGTGTGCACCTCGTAGTAGTGCCGTTTGATGTGGTCGAAGTCGACGGTGTCGCCGAACCCGGGCGTCTGGAAGAGATCGCGGGCGTACGCCCACAGCACCTGGTTCTCCGTCAGCTTCCAGCGATTGCACTTGAAGTGGCCGTGGTAGACCGCGTCGAACCGGACCAGCGTGGTGAACAGCCGGATGTCCGCCTCGGTGATCGTGTCGCCGACCAGATGGCGCTGCCGCCGAAGGCGTGGCGTCAGCTCCTCCAGCCGCCGGAAGACGTCCGAGCAGGCGGCCTCGTACTCCGCCTGCCCGGTGGCGAAGCCCGCTCGGTAGACACCGTTGTTGACGTCCCGGTAGACGCCCGCCATCACCTCGTCGATCTCGTCGCGCAGCCGCTCCGGGTACAGATCGGGCGCGCCCTGCCGGTGCAGCGCGGTCCACTCGGTGGCGAGGTCCAGGGTGATCTGCTGGAAGTCGTTGGTGACCAATTGGCCGGTGGGCACGTCGACGACCGCCGGCACGCTGACCCCGCCGGGGTAGCCGCTCTCGCGTCTGTCGTAGGCCTCGCTGAGGAAGCGGATGCCGAGCACCGGGTCCCGGCCGTCCGGGTAGGGTCCGAAGTGCCAGCTGCGGCTGTCCTGGAGGGGGTCGGTGACCGCCATGGACAACGCGTCCTCCAGGCCCAGCAGCCGCCGGGAGATCACCGCCCGGCTCGCCCACGGACAGGCCCGGCTGACCACCAGCCGGTACCGTCCCACGTCCACCGGCCATCCGTCGCGGCCGTCCGCGGTGATCCGGTCCGCGAAGTGGCTCCTGGAACGCCGGAAGGGCTTCCTGCCGTAGGTGCTGTCGCCGTCGCCCCCGCCGCTCATGACGGTCTCCTTCCCTGCCGTGGACACGTCCGGCCGATCCGCGGTGCGAAATCGCGGAAGTCCCGGGTTCCCCGAGTTCCCCCGTTTCCCGGCCAGGCACGGGTGCGATCCGTGACGGTCACGGCGGTCGGCGGGCCGGGCGGCCACGGCGAGGAACGCTGCGGGCCCCGTACCAGCTGAGAGAACGGGCGTCGCCCAGGGCCTGCGTGATCCCGCCCTGCGCACGGTGGTCGCGTAGACGGCACCGCGGTGATCGGTGCGACGCGCGCGCCCCGGCGGTGCATGGCACTGCCCATGGCCACCGGCCGGGTGGCGTGGGAGGCGTCGGCCTCCATGGCGATCGGTGTGCCGCTCGGGTACGTCGCCTACTGCCTGGGCAAGGAGGCGCGCGCCCGGCCGATCGGTGAGGCCGCGGACCCGCGGACGGGCCTTCCCCGACGTGACCGACCGGCCCGCGCGGGAGGCAGGGGAGAGCCCCGCCGCGACGGGGGAACGCGGCGGGGCCTGAGGTGCGGGTGCCCGCGGCGGCACGCTTCATGCGCGCCGGCCGGAAAAATCCGCGCGGATTTCCCGCGGCCGCGGATCAGGGCCTCCAGCTCACCGTCACCGACCGGGTTCACCGTCACCGACGATCCCGCCGTCACCGACGATCCCGCCGTCGTCGGCCGGCACGGCGGCGTCCGCCGGTCCCGCGCAGAGGCCCGTGACCGCGCCGCCGAGACCGCCCCGCGCGGCCTCGGCCTCGGCGACGGTCAGTCCCCGTCGACCGGTTCGAGGACGAAGACCGGGATCACCCGGTCGGTCTTCTCCTGGTACTCGGCGTACGGGGGGTAGGCCGCCACGGCCCGCTCCCACCACTGCGCCTTCTCCTCGCCGGTGACCTCGCGGGCCCGCATCTCGCTGCGCACCGGGCCGTCCTGGAGGTCGACCCGCGGGTCGGCCCTGACGTTGTGGTACCAGACCGGGTGCTTGGGCGCTCCGCCCAGCGAGGCCACCACGGCGTACTGCCCGTCGTGCTCCACGCGCATCAGCGGGGTCTTGCGGATCTTGCCGCTCTTGGCGCCCCGCGTCGTCAGCAGGATGACGGGCAGCCCGGTGTCCAGGAGGGTCGTTCCCTCGGTGCCGCCGGAGCTCTCGTAGAGCTCCACCTGATCGCGCACCCACTTCGTCGGGCTGGGCTCGTACTCACCCTCAAGAGGCATGACAACCGTCCCATCGTCGCGTACCGGAGCCGTACAACACGGCTCACCAGCACCGAGGTTAAGCACGGGATGCCGGTTCGCTCCACACCGACAGACCCTTGCGCACCACTATCACCTGGCGAGTCGTCCGTCGCCGTGTGCGCCGCCGCGCCGGGCCGGGTGCCGGGTGTCAGTGGGCCTCCAGCAGCAGCCGGGCCCCTTCGCGGGCCTGCGCCGCGGGCTCCACGCTCCCGGAGAACCCGGCCGTGGTCATGGCACCCTCCGCCAGCAGGAACAGCGGTTCGGTGAGCGCGGAGGGCAGTCCCGCGTCGGCCACCAGAGCGCCGAGGTAGTCGTGGAACGCCCGCTTGTGCGCCCGGACCTGGTCCACGACCCGGTCCGAGACGGCGCCCAGCTCGCCGTGGGCGTTGATCCAGGCGCAACCGCGGAAGTCCTCCTCGGCGAACCACTCCCGCAGCCAGTCGTACACCGCCAGGACACGCCGGCGCGGGTCCTCGCGCTCCGCCACGAACGCGGCGAGCCGCTGCCGCCAGCGCACGTCCCGGCGGGCGAGATAGGCCTCGACCAGCAGCTCCTTGGCCGGGAACAGCTGGTACAGCCGCTTGAGCGAGACCCCCGAGGCGGCGCGGACGTCGTCCATGCCGACGGCGTGCACCCCACGCCCGTAGAAGAGGCGTTCCGCGGCGTCCAGCGCCCGGTCCCGGGCGGCTTCGCTGTCCATCGAACGGCCTTTCCTTGACGGGAGAACCAGCGTTCTCCTACCGTAGCAGACGGAGAGAACGCCCGTTCTCCCGATGGTGCGACAAGGAGCCGATCATGAACGAACGCCCGCCGCTGCCGCCGTTCACCCGTGCGACCGCCGCGCAGAAGGTGCAGGCCGCCGAGGACGCCTGGAACACCCGCGACCCGCACAAGGTCGCGCTCGCCTACGCGCCGGACTCGGTCTGGCGCAACCGCGACACCTTCGTGACCGGCCGCGCGGAGATCGTCGAGTTCCTGACCGCCAAGTGGCAGCGGGAGCGGGACTACGCGCTGCGCAAGGACCTGTGGGCCTTCGACGGCAACCGCATCGCGGTCCGCTTCCAGTACGAGTGCCGCGACGCGGACGGGCAGTGGTGGCGGTCGTACGGCAACGAGCTGTGGGAGTTCGACGAGCACGGCCTGATGACCCGGCGCGAGGCCAGCATCAACGACGTACCCGTCGACGAGGGCGGCCGTCGCCTCTTCGGCCCGAGGCCGGCGGCCGAGGCGGGGCGCTCCTTCCCCCTTGAGTAGGGTTCCGGCGTGACACAACAGGGCGGGAAACCCTTCCTCTACGTCGTCGTCTGCGCCGCCGGGATCGCCGCGGACGTCGGCACGCTGATCACCGCCGCACAGGAGCGGGACTGGGAGGTCGGCGTCATCGCGACCCCGACCGCGACCCGCGGCTTCTTCGACACCGCCGCCGTGGAACTCCGCACCGGCCGGCCCATCCGGTCCGCCTGGCGCACCCCCGCCGAACCGCGCCCCTTCCCGCCGCCGGACGCCGTGGTCGTGGCACCCGCGACGTTCAACTCCCTCAACAAATGGGCGGCCGGCACCGCGGACACTCTGGCGCTCGGCACGCTCTGCGAGGCGTACGGCCTCGGCGTGCCCATCGCCGTCCTGCCGTGCGTCGCCGACGCGCTGGCCGCGCATCCGGCCTACCGGGACAGCCTGATCCGGCTGCGCGGCATGGGGGTGCGTTTCGGCGAGCCCTACTCCGGTGAGCCGGGGGAGGACGGCCGGCGGCCGGAGTTCGGCTGGCAGCGGGCGCTGGACCTGCTGGAGCGCTGAGGCCCGCCGCGCGGGGCGGTCGGGAGCCACCGGACGGACCCCGGACGAGAGCGGGGAGCACGGGTTGGAGCGCACACCAGGACGTACGCTCTGCCCGGACCTCACCCAGACGGCAGGAGCAGCGACGATGCAGTACGTGAAACTCGGTTCGACGGGCCTGGACGTGTCACGGATTTGCCTGGGCTGCATGACCTACGGAGTCCCCGACCGGGGCACGCACGAGTGGACCCTCGACGAGGAGGCGTCACGCCCCTTGATCCGGCAGGCGCTGGAGGCCGGGGTCACCTTCTTCGACACCGCGAACGTCTACTCGGACGGCACCAGCGAGGAGATCGTCGGCCGGGCGCTGCGCGACTTCGCGCGCCGTGACGAGATCGTCCTCGCGACGAAGGTGCACGGCCGGATGCGGCCCGGCCCGAACGGCGGCGGCCTCTCCCGCCAGGCGATCATGACCGAGATCGACCACAGCCTCCGGCGCCTGGGCACCGACTACGTCGACCTCTACCAGATCCACCGCTGGGACCCGCACACGCCCGTCGAGGAGACGATGGAGGCGCTGCACGATCTGGTCAAGGCGGGCAAGGTGCGCTACATCGGGGCGAGTTCGATGTACGCCTGGCAGTTCTCCAAGGCCCAGTACACCGCGCGGCTGGGCGGCTGGACGCGGTTCGTGTCGATGCAGAACCACTACAACCTGCTGTATCGCGAGGAGGAGCGCGAGATGCTGCCGCTCTGCGCGGACCAGGGCGTCGGCGTGCTGCCGTGGAGCCCGCTGGCCCGCGGCCGGCTCACCCGCGACTGGGGCACCACGACCGGGCGCAGCGCCACGGACGGCTTCGGCAGCCGCCTCTACCCGGAGGGCGACCGCACCATCGTCGAGGCCGTCACCCGGATCGCGGGCGACCGCGGCGTGCCCCGCGCCCAGGTGGCCCTGGCCTGGCTGCTGCGTCAGAGCACGGTGGCGGCACCGATCGTCGGCGCCGGCCGGCCGGGGCACATCGAGGACGCCGTGGCCGCGGTCGAACTGGAGCTGACCGACAAGGAGATCGAGGAACTGGAGCGGCCCTACACCCCGCACCCGGTCTCCGGCCACTGACGGCCCGCCCCGGTGCGCGGGGAACGTCCCGGTCAGTGCGGTCCGCGCGGCGCGAACTCCGTCCCGCACGGACCGCCGCCCTCGCTCAGCGGCAGCGGCACCCGTTCCGCGTCCATCGTCAGCGTCCGGTAGTGGCGGTCGATGCGTTCGGCGGAGCGGCCCACGTAGTGGCCGATGAAGGAGCGGCGGAACCGGTCCCCGGAGCGGTTGGGCTCCGAGCCGTGCACCAGGCTGCCGTTGAAGAACAGCACGTCGCCCGGTTCCAGATCGACCGGTACGGGCGTGAGGCCGGGCGGCGGCGGCACGTACTCCCGGGCGAAGGACACGTCCGGGTCCGCCTCCTCCGGACAGAAGACGTCCATCCGGTGGGTGCCGGGCACGACCTCCAGCCCGCCGTTGTCCCGGTCGATCACGTCGCAGGCGACCCAGGCGGCCACACACGTCCCCGGCTCGACCCGCAGATAGAAGTTGTCCTGGTGCAGCGCCTGGCCGCGGGCGCCGGGCGGCTTGAAGTAGAACATGCTCTGCGCGGCCAGCACCTCCTCGCCGAACAGGGACTCCAGGACCTCCCGCAGGCGCGCGTCCAGCAGGAACCGCAGCGCGAGCGGATTGACCTCGTGCGGGTGCATCACCCTCGGGTACGCCGCCAGCGGATCCGCCGCGGCACCGGGCACGGCGGCGCGCGGCTCGAAGTGACCGGGCACCGGCCCGGCCGCGTGCAGCGCCGCGAACTCGCCGCACAGCCGGTCGATCTCGTCGTGTGCGAACAGGCTCCGTACGACCGTGAAGCCGTCCTCCTGGAACTGTGCGAGCCCCTCCTGGGTCAGGATGGGAGAACCGGCGGCGCCGATGTCCGTGGCTGTCATGCGTCCACTCCTCGGTGAGGTGTCCCTGGTCCATCACGCTAGGCCGGCATGCGGTCCGGGAGGATGCCCATGAACGCTGACCGGTTGCCCGGGACTGCCGTCGGCGGCGTGCCGTCACCGCCGCCCGGGCTGGTGGTGGTCGGTCACTTCGACCAGTGTCCGGGCTACCGCGTGGAGCGGCCACGCGGATCGGACAGCTGGCTGTTCACCTGGACCACCGGTGGGCAGGGCGCCCTGCGCCAGGGCCGTGCCGAGACGCGGGCGGACCCGGGGCAGCTGGTGGCGCTCGCCCCCGGGGTCCGCCAGAGCTACGGCGTGGCGCCCGGCGCGCGAAACTGGCGGTTCTGGTGGGCGCACTGCCGGGCGCGGCCGGGCTGGTCGTCCTGGCTGCGCACGTACGGTGCGGGGGACGGCGTGTACGTGGTCGGTCCGGTCCCCGCCGGGCTGCACGGCCGGGTCGAGTCGGCGTACCGGCGCATGCTCGCCGACGCCCGCTGGACGGGCGCGGAGGCACCGCCCGTGAGCATCCCCGCGGACGACCGGGTCGCCGTGGCCCATGGCACCGCCGCCCGTGAGCTCGCGCTCTGCGCCCTGGAGGAGGTCGTCCTGCTCTCGGCCGCCGCCGCGCGCACCCCGGCCCCGCCGCCGGGTGTGGACGCGCGCGTACGCCGGGCCCAGGAGCTGATCGCCGCCGACCCCGGCGCCCCGCACACGGTGCGTTCCCTGGCCGCCGCGGTCGCCCTCTCACCCTCCCGGTTCGCCCACCTGTTCACCGAGCAGGCGGGCCGGTCGCCGATGCGGGAGCTGCGCGAGGCGCGGCTGCTGCACGCGGCCCGGCTGCTGGAGAGCACCGACCTGTCCGTGGAACGCGTGGCCGCGGCCTCCGGCTTCGCCAGTCCGTTCCACTTCAACCGGGTGTTCCACGAACGCCACGGCACACCGCCGGGTGCCTTTCGCGCCCGGCACCGGTGACCCGGACGGCGCGCCGATCCGCTGCGTCACGTCCGGCGCGGCGCTCCCGCCCGGACCCGGCTGCCACGGCACGCCTCCGGCGCCCGGCACCGCCGAACCGCACCGCGCCACCACGGGGCCACCCCCGGCCCCGTCACCCCTCAGGTCCCGACCGCATGCAGCGACACCCACAGCGCCACCACCGCCGCGGCCAGCGCGGACGGCACCGTGAGGAGTCCGAGACGGGTGAAGTCGCCGAGGCCCACGCGGTGGCCGTGGCCGTGCATCAGGCGCCGCCACAGCAGGGTGGCCAGCGATCCCGCGTAGGTCAGATTGGGGCCGATGTTCACCCCGAGCAGCACCGCGAGGACCGCGCCGGGCCCGGCCGGGGCGGCCAGCGGCAGCAGGACCAGCACCGCGGGCAGGTTGTTGATGAGGTTCGCGAGGACGGCGGCCAGCGCCGCCAGACCGAGGAGCGCCGGCAGCGAAGTCCCGTCGGGCAGCGCGAGGCCGAGCGCGTCGGCGAGACCGTTGTCCACCACCGCCCGGACGATCACGCCGAGCGCGAGCACGAACGCCAGGAAACCGGGTGCCGCGGCCCGCACCACCGTGCGCGGGGTCGCCTGGCGCCGGGCGAAGGCCCGCACCGCCAGCACCAGCGCACCGGCCGCGGCGACCCACGCCGGATCCACCCCGAGCGCCGACGCCACGACGAACCCGGCCAGTGTGCAGCCGACCGTGACCAGCGCGAACACCGGAAGCCGGGGAGCTTCCACGGCGTCCGGCACGACGGGTGCCGCCGCGAGGTCGGCGGCGAAGAAGCGCCGGAACACCAGGTACTCCACACCGATCGCGACCAGCCACGGCAACGCCATCAGAGCGCCGAACCGGACGAAGCTCAGCCCGCTCGCCGCGAACGCCAGCAGATTGGTGAGATTGGAGACGGGCAGCAGCAGCGACGCCGTGTTCGACAGATGAGCACAGGCGTACAGGTGCGGCCGGGGCCGGACGCCCGACCGGGCGGCGGTGGCGAGCACCACCGGCGTCAGGAGCACCACCGTCGCGTCCAGACTGAGCACCGCCGTGACCACGGAGGCCAGTGCGAACACCGAGGTCAGCAGCCGTCCGGGCCGGCCGGAGGCGCGCCGGGCCAGCCAGGCGCCGCACGCCCGGAACAGGCCCTCGGCGTCGCAGAGGTGCGCGAGGACCAGCACCGCGGCGAGAAAGCCCACCACCGGCCCGAGCCGTTCCGTCTCGGCGAGGGCCCGCTCCGGTGAGATCGCCCCGACCGCGACGACCAGCCCCGCCGCGGGAACGGCGGCCAGCGCTTCGGGCAGCCCCGCCGGGCGGGCCACGGCCCACACGAGGACGGCGGCGAGCAGGAGGACGGACAGTGTCTCGGCGAGCGCGGTGTTCAGGGCTGGTTCCTCGGTGCACGGATGTTCGGACGGAGCCCGTCCAGCAGACCAGCCGAGGGTAAGAGCCGGGTGAGGACGAGAGGTCAGGCTCCGGTACCCGGCTGGAACACCGTGACGGAGACCTCCGACTCGCCGCCCGAGACCGGCACCTCCTCACCGGTCCACCGCACCGTCAGCGGGTCCCGTTCGTCGGGCGGGGTCACCAGCAGCGCGGCCGGCGCCGCGGTGCGGGCGCCGCTGATCTCCGGACTGGCGTACGACAGCCCCGCCCAGGCGCTCTCACCCGGTGCCAGCCGGACCGTGACGGGGGAGTCGGGGACGCGCCGGGGGTCGGGCCCCAGCTGCTCGCCGGCCGCGTCGAGGAAGGCGGCCCCCGGGTGGCCGTACAGGGTGCAGACCCGGGAGGAGGCGTTGGTCAGGACGACCGGGAAGTTGCGCTGCCCGGCGCCCGGGTTGTTGCGGCCCACCGACGCCCGCAGCTCCCAGGTGTGGCAGCGGGTGCCGGGAGCCGCCTCGGGCGAGGTGGAGGCGCTCGCGTCGCTCGGCGGACCGGATGCCGCCGGATCCGCGGCGGAGGTGCCCGCGCCGGGCTGCCGCGGTGCCTGCGCGGGCGGGGCGGCGGTGCCGGGCTGCGGCCGGCCGCTCGTCGTGCCGTCGGCGCCGCCGCAGCCGGTCAGCAGGCTCAGCGCCACCAGGCCACCGGCGAGGAGCAGGGCCCGGTGCCCGGCGGGGGAGGGGTGTGCGGACGGGGATGCGTGCGTCATGGTCCTCGGCACTCCCGGACATTCGCCGTGCTGTGCGTACGGAGTGTTTGTGCCCGGTCCCGGGCGGCCGATGCGCGCCGGGGCACGGAATGCGTCACGGCTCGTCCAGCAGCCCGATCTCCGCCCAGATCGTCTTGCCCTCGGGTGTGTGCCGGGTGCCCCACCGCTGGGTGAGCTGGGCCACCAGCAGCAGCCCCCGGCCACCCTCGTCCCAGGTCTTCGCCCGGCGCAGGTGCGGCGCGGTGTGGCTGGCGTCGGACACCTCGCAGATCAGCGTCGCCGCGTCGTGGATGAGGCGCAGCCGGATCGGGTGCGAGCCGTAGCGGATGGCGTTGGTGACGAGTTCGCTGACCACCAGCTCCGTCGTGAAGGTGGCCGGCGCCAGCCCCCAGGTGTCGAGCCGGTCGACGACCTGTTTGCGCAGCGGGGCGATGAGCGCGGGATCGGCGGGGATGTCCCAGGTGGAGACCTGCGAGGCCGGCAGCCCCCGGGTGCGCGCCAGCAGCAGCGCCACGTCGTCGCGGGCGCCCCCGCTCGGCAGCAGGGTGCGCAGGATCCGGTCGCAGGTCTCGTCCAGCGACCCGGCCGGACCCGACATCGCCTCGCGCAGGAGGCGGTGCCCGGATTCGGTGTCCTGGTCGTGGCTCTCGATCAGCCCGTCCGTGAAGAAGCCCAGCACGGTGCCCTCGGGCAGCCGCAGTTCGGCCGCTTCGAACGGCAGGCCGCCCAGGCCCAGCGGGGGACCGGCGGGCAGCTCGACCTCGTGGGCCGTGCGGCCCGGCGACAGCATGATCGGCGCGGGATGGCCGGCCCGCGCCAGGGTGCAGTGCCGCGACACCGGGTCGTACACCGCGTACAGGCACGTCGCGCCGACGTCACCGGCGCTGTCCTGGTCACCGCCGGTCTCCGCCGACAGCCGCAGGACCAGGTCGTCGAGGTGGGTGAGCAGTTCGTCCGGGGGCAGGTCGATGTCGGCGAGCGTGCGTACGGCGGTGCGCAGCCGGCCCATGGTGGCCGAGGCCTGGACGCCGTGGCCGACGACGTCCCCGACGACCAGGGCGACCCGCATTCCGGACAGCGGGATCACGTCGAACCAGTCGCCGCCCACTCCGACCCGGGCCGCCGGGAGGTAGCGCGAGGACACCTCCAGGGCGGCCGTGCTCGGCAGTGACTGCGGCAGCAGGCTGCGCTGCAGGGCGAGGGCGGTCTCGCGTTCGCGGGAGAACCGGCGGGCGTTGTCGATGCAGACGGCGGCGCGTGCCGTGATCTCCTCGGCCAGCAGCCGGTCGTCGGTGCTGAAGGGGGCGGTGCGGCGGAAACGGGTGAGGACCGCGACGCCCAGCGTGGTGCCGCGGGCGCGGATCGGCACGGACATCGTGGAGTGGACGCCGTACTCCCTGACCTGCTGCACCCGGAGCTCGTTCCGGTTCAGCCAGGGGGTCGGACCGGCCGAGGGCACCGACGCGACGGTCGTGCGGCCCGACACCAGCGAGTCGGCCTGGGGCGAGGTGACGGGGTAGACGTCCAGGTGGCCCGGCTGCACCACGGCCCCGGGGCCGGCCGGATCGACCGACCGGTGCGCCGCCCTGCGCAGGACGACCGGCGCGGCCGGCGGCACGGTGAGGGGCTCACCGCCCGGCGACGGCGGATCCAGCAGGTCCACGCTGACGAAGTCGGCCAGGGCGGGGACGCAGACGTCCGTGAGCTCCTGGGCCGTCCGGGTGACGTCGAGGGTGGTGCCGATACGGACGCTGGCCTCGTTGACCAGTTGGAGGCGCTCCCGGGCCTCGTACTGCTCGGTGAGGTCGTGGACGGCCATGCAGACGCCCTGCACCAGGCCGGCCTCGTCGGTCACCGGGGCCACCCGGGCGAGCCAGGCCTGCCCCCAGCCCTCGTCGCCGAGCGGCACGTACGCCCGCACGTCGTGCCCCCGGCCGCTGGCGAGCACGGCCTGCATGTGCCGTTCCACTTCTTCGCTCTGCGGTCGTCCGCCGATCTCCGAGTGCCGCAGACCGCGCACCCGCTCCTCGGAGACGCCGAACAACTCGGCCATGGCCGGATTCAGTCTGCGCAGACGCAGTCGCCTGTCGTAGACGGCGATGGCGCACGGGGACTGCGTCAGCCCGACCCGGCCCAGCGGATCGTCCGGCGACGGCGGCTGCCGGTCCTCCATCGGGGTGAGGACGATCCAGTGCGCCGGCCGTCCGTCCTGCGGGTCCCGGTGGTGGGCGAGCACCCAGACGGACACCGGACCGCCTCGTCTGCGCCGCAGGGCCACCACGCCGTTGCGGCGGACCCCCTTCGTCACCCTCGGCCTCTCCTCACCCCCGTCGACGAGCAGGTTCGTCACGGGGCGGCCGATCACCTCGTCCGCGGTCCAGCCCAGCAGCCGGCGCGCGCCCTCGTTCCACTCGACCAGAGTGCCGTCCTCGGCGATGACGGCCCGCGCCGTGGCGGCGTCGTCGAACGGATACTCCGGTCTCATCCTGGCCACTTCCTCGCGCGCACTCCAAGTGAACGAGCGGGTCACTTCCGTTCCAGACTAGTGCGTGACGCTCATCGGCGGACCGGTCGCGCGAGGGCCCCGGGAGGGCCTGCGAGAGCCCGCGAGGGTGTGCTGGGGGGCGGTGGTCAAGGGAGACATCCGGCCGATCCCGGGCTCGCGGCACACGGGTCGCTCACGCCCCTTGACGAACTCGTGTGGCCCGCCGTCAGAATCTGTTCGGTCACGATCAGTTGTGAGTTCTTCTGGGCCCCGATGAGGGAGATCCGCCATGACGGTCACACGCAGATCGGTTCTGATCGCCGGTACGGCAGCCCCCGCCGCCGGGGCACTGGCGGCCGCCCCGGGCGCGCAGGCGGCAGGATCCGCCGAGCGGGTCACCGGCCGCCGCACCGTCCCCCTGCGCGACGGTTGGCGCTTCGCGCTGGTCGACCCGGGCGGCATCGCGGACCCGACCGGCGCCTACGCCGACGCCGCCGACCCCGGCTACGACGACTCGGCCTGGCGCCGGGTCGCCGTACCCCACGACTGGAGCATCGAGCAGACCCCCACCACCGACCACGGCACCACCAGCGGCACCGGCTTCCTGCCCGGCGGCCTCGGCTGGTACCGGCTCGCCTTCACCCTGCCGCCCGCCTACGCCGGCCGGCGCGTCTCGGTGGAGTTCGACGGCGTCTACATGGACTCGTCCGTCCACTGCAACGGCCACGAGGTCGGCCGGCACCCCTACGGCTACACGGGTTTCGCCTTCGACCTCACCGACCTGCTGCACACCGACGGCACCACCGAGAACGTCCTCGCGGTCGAGGTGCGCAACCAACTGCCCAGCAGCCGCTGGTACTCGGGCAGCGGCATCCACCGCGAGGCCCGGCTCGTGGTCACCGACCCCGTGCACGTCGCCCGCTGGGGCACGTACGTCACCACCCCCGAAGTCACCGCACGGCACGCCCTGGTGCGGGTGCGCACCGACGTGGTCGACGCGGCCGGCACCGCGGAGCGGGTCGAGATCGTCTCCCGGATCACCGACCCCGACGGCCGCACCGTCGCCCGCACCTCGTCCACCGTGGAGATCGCCGACCGCGCCGGCGCCACGCACGAACTGACCGTCGACCGCCCCCGGTTGTGGGACTTCGCGACCCCGCAGCACCGCTACGACCTGGTCACCGAGGTGCGGGTGGGCGGCGAGACCAGGGACACCCATCACACCCCGTTCGGCATCCGCACCTTCCACTGCGACCCCGACGAGGGCTTCCACCTCAACGGCACCCACACCAAGCTCAGGGGTGTCGACCTGCACCACGATCTGGGCGCGCTCGGCGCGGCGACCCAGGTGGACGCCGTCCGCCGGCAGTTGGAGATCATGAAGTCGATGGGGGTCAACGCCCTGCGCACCTCCCACAACCCGCCCTCCCCGGAGGTGATCCGGGTCTGCGAGGAACTGGGCGTCGTGCTCCAGGTGGAGGCGTTCGACTGCTGGCGGACCGGCAAGAACCGCTACGACTACGGGCGCTTCTTCGACGAGTGGTGCGAGACGGACACCACCGAGATGGTCCACGCCGCACGCAACTCGCCCGCCGTGGTGATGTGGTCCATCGGCAACGAGATCCCCGACTCCACGTCCACGGCCGGACTCGCCATGGCCGACCGGATCATCGCCGCGCTCAAGGCCGCCGACGACACCCGCCCGATCGTCATCGGCTCCGACAAGTACCGCCGGCTGCCCGCCAAGGGGTCGGCGGCCGACCTCATGCTGGCCAAGCTCGACGGGCTCGGACTCAACTACAACACCGCCAAGTCCGTCGACGCCCTGCACGAGGCCTACCCGCATCTGTTCCTCTTCGAGTCGGAGTCCTCGTCGGAGACCTCCACCCGCGGCACCTACCAGGAGCCCGAGCGCCTCAACACCGGCGAGAACCACACCCCCGGCAGGCGCGCCACCTCGTCGTACGACAACAACCTCGCCTCCTGGACGATGAGCGGCGAGTACGGGCACAAGAAGGACCGCGACCGGAAGTGGTTCGCCGGGCAGTACCTGTGGTCGGGCATCGACTACATCGGGGAACCCACGCCCTACGACGTGTTCCCGGTCAAGGCGTCCTTCTTCGGCGCGGTCGACACGGCCGGGTTCCCGAAGGACATGTACCACCTGTTCAGGAGCCAGTGGACGACCGAGCCCATGGTCCATCTGCTGCCGACGACCTGGAACCACACGGCGGGCGAGACGGTGGAGGTCTGGGCCTACTCCAATGCCGCCACCGTCGAGCTGTACCTCAACGGGACGTCGCTCGGTGTACGGCGGTTCGACACCAAGACGACGACCGACGGCCGGACCTACCTGGAGACCACCGAGCCCACCGGCGACGACAAGACCTTCACCGACGGCCCGTACCCCGGCAGTTACACCAGTCCGAACGGCTCCGCGGGTAAACTGCACCTGACCTGGCGGGTGCCGTTCGAGCCGGGCGAGCTGAAGGCCGTGGCCCGCGCCGGCGGCCGGGTGGTCGCCACCGACGTCCTGCGCACGGCCGGTGCCGCCCACGCGGTGCGCCTCACCGCGGATCGCCGGTCCGCGCCGGCCGACGGGCGCTCACTGGTCTTCGTGACCGCGGAGATCGTCGACTCGCGCGGTGTCGTGGTGCCCGACGCCGAGCACCTCATCGACTTCGACGTCACCGGCGGCCGGCTCGCCGGGCTCGACAACGGCCGCCAGGAGAGCGCCGAGCGCTATCAGGCCCGTAACCGCACCGCCTTCCACGGCAAGGCGCTGGCGATCGTCCGCGCGGGCAGCGAGCCCGCGACGCTGGAGGTGACCGCGCGGGTGCGGGGCCTGCGGAACGGGACGGTACGCGTACGCACGACGCCGGCCGGGTCGGCGGCAGGCACGCCCGCACCGGAGTTCGCCCCGGACCACCCGGCGCCCCCGGACCACCCGCACGCCGACGCGAGCTACTCCGGCCGTCCCGACACGCTGCCCGCCGCCGTGCTCGACGGCGACCCGGCCACCGGCTGGTCCAACGGCTTCCACAAGGCGGCCACCGCCCTGCTGCCCGCCTTCGACGGGGCCCGGCCCGAGGACTGGGTGTCCGTCGACTGGGGCAGGGCCAGGACCTTCGAACGGGCGGAGATCTGGTTCACCGCGGACGCGGCGCACAGCCTGCCCGCGGCGGTCGTGGCCGAGGTATGGGACGGCCGCCGGTACGTGCCGGTCGAGGGCGCCGCCGTCGAGTGGGCGACCGCCTCCGACACGCCCACCGTCGTCACCTTCGAGCCGGTCCGCGGTTCCCGGTTGCGGCTCACCCTCACCAGCCGGTACCCGGGCGAGGCCCGGGGCGCGGTGCGGATCAGCAGGCTGGAGGCCCCGGCCCGCTGACCACCGGGGGGAGCCGGTCCGGGCGGGCACGCGTCCCGCCCGGACAACGGGCGTCCGAATATGACACCGACGGTGCCGAATGTGACATCGCTCTCCAGGGTTCTGAGCGTTCCCCGTCCGCTCCGGTACCTACCTCGATCAGTCCTGAGCTGGGGATATTTACGGGCAAGTACCCGCGCGGTACCGTGATGCCATGCCAGCCCTCAACGTGGAGTTCAGTGATCGTGAGCTGGACGACCTGCGGCAGATCGCCAAGGAGCGCGGTACGTCGATGAAGGCCCTCGTGCGTGAGGCGGCCGCGGCCGACATCGCCCGTCACCGGGCGCTCCAGGAGGGCGCCGAGGCCTTCCGCCGGTTCTTCGCGGCCCACGCCGACGAGTTCGCGGCCGCGTTCCCCGACGACGAACCACCCGCGGACGGCGAAGGACGGGCCGCCTGAGCGATGGCACCCGTCCTGCACGTCGACGTGCCCTGGCTGCTCCAGCGCCATGAGGAAGTCCTGCCGGACCAGCCGGCGATCAACGACTTCTCCGCGCTCGTCGCC
This sequence comes from Streptomyces cadmiisoli, assembly GCF_003261055.1. Lineage (NCBI taxonomy): Bacteria > Bacillati > Actinomycetota > Actinomycetes > Kitasatosporales > Streptomycetaceae > Streptomyces > Streptomyces cadmiisoli. The sequence goes on along the minus strand of NZ_CP030073.1, from coordinate 1,463,099 downwards.
GCCGTCGCCCGGCACCGCGTCGACCCGCCCCGCCTCGGCTCGATCTCCGACCCCGCCTGGCGGGCCGCCGCCCTGCTGCACACCCTCGCGCTGCTCAGGCCGCTGCCGCAGGCGAACGCCCGGTTCGCCTGCGCGACCGCCGTGGCGTACATGTCCGTCAGCGGCGTCGGCGTCGATCCGCCCGAGGGGGCGCTGGTGGACCTGGCCCGCGATCTGCTCGACGGCACGACCGATGTCCACGGCGCGGCGGACCGGCTGCGCTCATGGCAGATCTGACGGCCGGCCGCGCCGCGCGGAGCGCCGGGAGCGTGCGCGGGGCCGCCGCGCGTGCGCCTTTTTCCCGCGGGGCGCGGCACAGGGCGAATGCCGACGTCGGCGCGGTGAGTTGCGCGGCGATTCTGACTTTATTTCAGTGCCGCTGATGTTGCTCAAGTGCCTTGTTGGCCGCGAGTGCGGTGTGCAAGGGTGAAACTTCCGGCGGGGGGAGTAATGGCCGGACCGACTCGCACTTCGGTGAACCCGGCTGCGAAGCGCCGAGGGTGAATTCACGCTCCCCGCACCCCGTCAAAGAGGTACGCACCAACCGGGCCCCTTTTGGCGATCAGAACCCTCGTGCACCACCTGCGTGGGAAGGAATCCGCTCAGTGCCCACCCCCCACCCGCCTCGACCGCCTTACCCGCCCTCCGGCGGGGCCCCCGGTGAATCCGACGAGTCGCTGGCCGCTCGGATGAGAGGCGTGCCCGACGCCGAAGTCGCCCATTCCACCGCACTGCTGATCACCCGGCACTGGCAGTCGGCCCACGCGTACGCGGTGGTCTGCCTCGCCTCCTCGGGCAACACGGCCGCCATGGTCACCTCGGCCGCCTTCCACCAGGTCTTCGACCGGCTCACCCTGGGCGAGCCGGGCGTCGCGCTGCGCCCCGTGTTTCTGGTGACGGTGCGGGACACGGTCCGGCAGTGGGCGACGGAGGAACGAATATCCGCCGTCCTGCCGGAGTTGCAGAAACCCGCCGGAGGCCGCGGTATGCGCGCGGCCAAGTCCATGACCCCGGAAAACCGAAGGCTCGCCGAGCGCGCATTCCACGCCCTTCCCGGCTCCGCGCGCTGTCTGCTGTGGCACACCGAGGTCGAGGCGGAGCCGCTCGACTTCCCCGCCGGACTGCTCGGCATGGACATCGACACCGCGTCGGCAACCCTCGAACTGGCCCGGGACAAATTCCGGGAAGGCTGTGTGCGGGCCCATCAGGAACTCGCGCCGACCAAGGACTGCCGCTTCTACAACCGACTCCTCGATGTCCCCATCCGGCGCGGCGGAGCGCTGCTGCCGGATGTCCAGCAGCATCTCGCCGAGTGCCGCTACTGCCGCGACGCCGCCGAGCAACTGGGGCATTTCGAGGGCGGGTTGGACGTGCTGCTCGCCGAGGCGGTGCTCGGCTGGGGTGCCCGCCGCTACGTCGAGTCGCGGCCCGGCCGGTCCCCGCACCGACCGCGCACCCGCGGCGCCGGCCGGCATTCGGGCCGGGCGCGGAGCGCGGCACGCCACCGCACCCTGCCCCGTATCCCGCTCCCCGTCCTGGCGGGGCGTTCCTCGCGGGCACTGCGCACCGGCGTGGGCATCGTCTCCGCCGCCCTGCTCGGCACCGTCCTCGCCACCAGCCTGTCGTCCTACGACGGCGACGGCGACCCGACGGCCTCCGCCGGCGTCGACGACGATCGCGGCTCGGCGGCCCCCGGCACCGGCACACAGGCGCAGCCCACCGCTTCCGCGACCGCGCCCGGTACCGCCCGGCTGCCCTCCGTCCCCGGGCAGACCAGGCTGCGCAACGCCGCCGCCGACCTGTGCCTGGACCTCCGCGGCGAGACGGGCACGCAGTTGGCGGAGTGCTCGTCCGAACTGACCCAGCAGTGGTCGTACGGGAACGACGGACTGCTGCGCAACGCCGCCGAACCCGACCTGTGCCTGGACTCGCACGCGGACGCCGGTGTCGTCATCGTCGGCACGTGCGCCGCCGCGGACGGTGACCGGGGCGACGACGTGCGCTACGACCTCACCGTCCGCGGTGAGCTGCTGCCCCGCTGGGAGGAACAGTTCGCGCTCGCCTCGACCACCGCCGAGGCCGGCTCCGACGTCGTGGTCAAGGTCCGTGACGGCTCCGCCGCGCAGCGCTGGCTGACAGACCCGGCACCGGCCGGAACGGGATCCGGGTCGGTCGCCGGGGCCACGGATCCGGCGCAGCGCCAGGTGGGCCTGCCGGACGCTTCCTAGCGTCGTGTCAGGCAACGTTCGACGGGGCGAACGTTGCCTGACGCGGCACTAGACGACGTCCCGGGGTGCCCGCCCGGCCAGGAAGTCGACCACGTTCTGCACGGCGGCCAGGGCGATACGGATCAGCGTCTCCCGGGTGACACCGCCGACGTGCGGGGAGAGCACCACGTTCGGGGCCCTGAGCAGGCGCAGGGCCGCGGACGGGGGCTCGGGGTCGAAGACGTCCACGCCGGCACCGGCCAGCGTCCCCTTCTCCAGCGCGTCGGCGAGGGCCTCCTGGTCGACCAGGGCGCCGCGGGCCGTGTTGACGAGGAACGCGGTCGGCCTGAGCAGCGCGAGCCGCTCGGCGTCGAGCAGATGGCGGGTCTCGTCGGTCAGGGGCGCGTGCAGGGTGACGTAGTCCGCGGCGCGCAGCAGGTCGTCGAGCGGGACATGACGCGCGCCGCCGAGCAGGGCGGCCGTCTCGTCGGGCACCGGGCGTCGTCCGGCGTACAGGACGGTCATGTCGAAGGCGACCGCGCGGCGGGCGACCTCCGCCCCGATGCGGCCGAGCCCCACGATGCCGATGATCTTGCCGGAGAGTTCGGTCAGCGAGCCCTGGAGCCGGGGCAGGGCCCAGTCGCCGCTCGTGAGGGCGTTGTGGGCGGGGACCAGCCGCTTGGCGAGGGCGAGCATGAGCGCGAAGGTCTGCTCGGCCACGTTCTGCGACTCGGCGCCGCTGGAGCCGATGGTGCACACGGTCACGTTCCGGGCGCGGGCGGCCGCCACGTCGATGTTCTCGAAGCCGTGGCTGGCGCACTGCACCAGCGCCAACTCAGGCGCCGCGGCGAGGTGTTCGGCGGTGACCGGGGCGAGGGCGGTGATGAGCGCGTGCGCTGAGCGCAGGGCGACGGGATCCTCGTCGGCGCTCTCGACGACGGTGACGCGTACGTCGCCGGGAAAGAGCTGGGCCAGCCCGGCTCCCGTCGTGCGCCCGCCGACGTGGGGCGCGATCACCGCGAGGACGTTCCTCGGGCCGGTCACGCGGACTCCTCGACGAGGTCCGCCGGCCCGACGGTACCGGGCGTGGCGTGCCCCGACAGGGCGAGGGTGAGGTCCAGTTCGGCGAGCAGACAGCGGATCACGTGCTCCACGCCGGCCTGCCCGTCCAGCGCGAGACCGTACGCGTAGGGCCGTCCCACCAGGACCGCCCGCGCGCCGAGCGCGAGCGCCTTGAAGATGTCGTCGCCGGTGCGCACCCCGCTGTCGAACAGCACCGTCAGCCGGTCACCGGCCGCCGCGACGACTCCCGGCAGCGCGTCCGCGGCCGCGACCGAACCGGCCACCTGGCGTCCGCCGTGGTTGGACACCACCACCCCGTCCATCCCGGCGTCCGCGGCGAGCCGGGCGTCGTCCGGGTGCAGGACGCCCTTCAGGACGATCGGGCCGTCCCAGTTCTCCCGCAGGAAGGCGAGGTCCGGCCAGGTCTTGCCGGGGTCCGCGAACATGCCGACGAAGTGCATCACCGCCGCGTTCGGATCCTCGTGGACCGGTTTGGCGAGCCCGGCGCGGAAGGCGGGGTCGGAGAAGTAGTTGGCCGTGCCCACACCGTGCAGGAACGGCAGGTACGCCTGGTCGAGATCCCGCGGACGCCAGGCGAGCAGCGGTGTGTCCAGGGTGACGACCAGGACGGTGAAGCCGGCCGTCTTCGCCCGGGTGAGGAAGCTCCGCGTCACCTCCCGGTCCTTGGCCCAGTACAGCTGGAACCAGCGCTCGGCGTCGCCCATCGCCTCCGCGACCTGCTCCATGGGCGTGCTGGACGCCGAGGACAGCACATAGGGCACGCCCTGCGCGGCGGCGGCCCGCGCGGCCGCCGGCTCGGCGTCCGGATGCATGATCGACAGCACCCCGACCGGCGCCAGCGCCACGGGCGCCGGCAGCGGCCGGCCCAGCACCTCGACCGACAGGTCCCGCTCGTGCACGTCGCGGAGCATGCGCGGCACTATCCGACGCCGGCCCAGGGCCGCCCGGTTGGCGCGCGCGGTGCTGCCGTCCCCGGCGCTCCCCGCGACGTAGCCGACCGGGCCGGGCCCGAGACGCCGCTCGGTGAGCTCCTCCAGCCGCGTCAGATCGGTGGGCAGCCGCGGCACGGCTCCCGTCATCCCGTTCAGATAGATCTCGTACTGGAAGTCAGCCCAGTGCCTGGCCATCGCCCGGTTCCCGCCTCTCGCCGTCGAGCCGCGTTCGTCCCGTCGATACTGGCGAGTAAGGGCCCGTCCGTCCAGCCTTGTGGATCAGTCGCGGACGACGGATCGGTGCAGGATCGCGGCCGGTTCGTCCTGTCGGGAGAACGACGGCCGGGGTTCCGCTGCCGTCCGGACCGGTTCTCGGCGCTCTCTCCCGGGCAACTCCCGCGCGGTGCCCGTCGGTTCCTCGCCGTCGGGCGGGCACGTCTCCCACGTCGTGCGCAACGGCGGATCCGGCCACCGGGGGACGGTCACGCGTCGGGTGCCGCGGTGTCCTCCCGCGTGTCGGCGTCGGGGCCCTGCGCCCGTACGCGCTGGACGTGTTCGAGGGAGTCCCGCAGTTCGGTGAGCCAGTCGTCGGTGTGCCGCTGGACCAGGCGCACGCACCAGGCCAGGGCGTCGCTGCGGCTGCGGGCGACGCCGCCCGCGATGAGGGTGTCGAGCACCTGGCGCTCGGGCTGCCGCAGCCGGGTCATGACGGGGGCGGCGACGTGGGTGAACAGCGCGCGCCGCCCGCCGCACTCCACGCCCCACGACACCTTGCGGCCGAACCGGTGCTCGGCGTCGCGGGCCGCGGCGATCCGCTCCTCCCGGGTGCGTTCCCGGAACTCCTCGATCCGGGAGCGCAGGGCCGCGTCCCGTTCGGCGGCCGGGGCGTCCTCGGCGAGCCGGGGTGCGCCGATACGGCCGATCACGGTGATCTCCTCGCGGTCGACCGTCACCTCGGTCACCTCCTCGAAGAGGTCGTCCGGCAGTCGGCCGGCGAACCAGCCGCGCAGTTCCTGTTGCCGCTCCGACGTAATCATGTAATCACCGTTACTCCGATGCTTCATGAACGCAAGGGGACGGCGAGGAGTCGCCGGAACGCTGATCCGGAATGTTTCAGGCCGATTAAACAGCCTGGGTAAACCGGCCATACGGCAGTCCGGACGATCACGAACCGCGCGGATCGGCCGTTGGAACGTTCGAATTCCGTGACTTCACGCCACTGATTGAACACGCAAGGTTACTGAAACGTGTGGGGTGGAGGTGAGTTTCGGCGGCGGACTCGGCAGACTCGCGCTCGCCGATCCGGCACCGACCGAGCCGGTCCGGCATCTCATCACTCGCACGGAAGGATGCACACAATGCGGAACCCCGCGCGTTGGGCAGCGACTCTCGGACTGACGGCCACCGCCGTCTGCGGACCTCTGATCGGAACCGCGCAAGCTGCCCCCGCGACCACCCCGGCCTCGCTGTACGCCCCGTCGGCGCTGGTGTTCACCATCGGCCACGGGGAGAGCGCCGCCGGCGTCACCCCCGAGCGCGCCGTGACCTTGAGCTGCGCCCCGACGCCGTCCGGCACGCACCCGGACGCCGTCGGAGCCTGCCTCGAACTGCGGGGCGCGAACGGGAACCTGGAGGCCATCGAGAGCAGGACCGGTGTGTGGTGCACCCGCCAGTACGACCCCGTGGTCGTCCGGGTGAGCGGCGTCTGGCAGGGCGAGTACGTCGACTATGAGCGCACCTTCAGCAACGAGTGCGTGAAGAACTCGTACGGGACGAGCGTCTTCGCGTTCTGAGAGACCGGGATCGCGTGGCCCCCGTGAAGTGGAACGGCCCGCAGCTGGGGAGTGGCGGGCCGTCGTCGCGGGATCCCCTGCGGTCTCGCCCCAGGGGTCGGCGGGCGGAGTGGGGCCGCCCGCCGGCCTCGGGGATCGCTCCCCGAGGAGTCTCCCCGGGGGAGCGCGTCGGCCGAAGTGCCGGAAGCGGAAGGGCTCAGAAGGCGGCGGCCGCGACGCACAGCGGCACCGGGTCCGGCGGCAGCGGCTCCTCGTCGAGTCGGCAGACCTCGGCCCACCAGGCTGCGCCGTCCTCCATGTGCCGCAGCAGGATGCCCTCCCGGATCGCCCACGGGCAGACGGTGACCGACCGCAGCCCGATCAGCTTCATGGCCGTGTGTCCGATCACCGCGCCGGCCAGACTCTGCTCCGCGCGCGGCGCGGAGATGCCCGGCAGCAGCGCCCGCTCCGCGGCGGACAGGGACGCCAGTCGCGTCACCGCCGCCCGCAGGTCGGCGCGGTGCAACCGGCGGTCCACGAACGGGCCGTGCCGGCCGGGCGCGGCTCCGCACAGCCGCCCGAGCTGCTGGAACGTACGGGAGGTGGCCACCGCGGTGCGCGGGCCCTCCCAGCGGATCCGCGCCGCGACGTCGCGCAGTTGATGGCGGACGGCGCGCCGCAGTGCCCGCATCTGCTCGGGCGACGGCGGGTCCTCGCCCCTGAGGAACTCGTGGGTCAGCCGCCCCGCGCCGAGCGGGAGCGAGGCCGCGAAGTCCGGCAGCCGGCCCCGGCCGAAGGCCACTTCGAACGAGCCGCCGCCGATGTCCAGCACGGCCAGCGGGCCCGACCGCCAGCCCATCCAGCGCCGTGCTCCGAGGAATGTCAGTTCGGCCTCCATCTCTCCCGGCAGGGTGCACAGGTGCACTCCGGTCCGCGCCCGGACGGTCCGCAGCACCTCCAGTCGGTTCGGGGCGCTGCGCACCACGGCGGTCGCGAAGGCCAGCGGGCCCGCCGCCCCCCAACCGGCCGCGGTGCGGGCCGCGTCGGCGACCGCCTCGGCCAGCTGCCGCACCGACTCCTGCGGGACCGGGTCCCCCGGCTTGACCTGCTCGGACAGTCGCAGACGCCACTTGGCGGTACGGACCGGCAGCGGCACCCCGCCCTCCGCGTCCGCAACGACCAGTCGGACCGTACGTGATCCGACATCCAACACGCTGATTCGCATGGGTGGGCGCGTACCCGGTTTACGGTCCCGGGCAACGGGCTCCGCCGCCGATGCGCTCCCTGTGCTCCAATGCGACGGGAGCGGCCGCCGCCCTTCCGCACCCCGGATCGAGGCTCGCGCGGCCCTTGTATTCTTTGACAGGAATATAACCGTCATGGAATATGGGAGCCATGTCCGATGTCTCGCTCTGGACCGCCCTGGCCGACCCGCACCGACGGGCCATCGTCGCGCTGCTCCTGGAGCGGCCGCGGCCCGTCGGGGAGATCGTCCAGGCCTGCGGTCTGAGCCAGCCGAGCACGTCCAAGCACCTCAAGGTGCTGCGTGAAGCCGGTCTCGTACGGGTCCGGCAGGACGCGCAACGCCGCGTCTACGCCCTCGACCCGGGGCCCATCGCCGAACTCGACGCCTGGCTGGACCCCTATCGCGGACTCTGGAACCGGAGCCTCGACGCACTGGGACGCCGCCTGGACGAGACCGCGGACGACAGCCACTCCCCACCCCCGCCGAAGGACTGATCCACCATGCCCGCCGACCTCACCGGCACCTACCTGACCCTGGACGACGGCCGCCCCGCCGTCCGCTTCAGCCGCACCTACGCCCATCCGATCGACCGGGTCTGGCACTTCGTCACCGATCCCGACGAACTGGCCGAGTGGTTCCCCGCCCGCGCCGAGATCGACCTCCGTCCCGGCGGCACGGTCACGTTCAGCGGCGACCCGGGCCTCGCGGACACCACCGGCCGGGTCATCGCCGTCGACCCGCCCCGGCACCTGTCCTTCGACTGGGCGGGCGACGAACTGCGCTTCGACCTGGAACCGGTCGACGAGCGCCACACCCGTTTCACCCTCACCAACGTGCTCGGTGAGGAGAACACCGCAGCCCGCAACGGCGCCGGCTGGGAGGTGTGCCTGTCCGCCCTCGACGCCAAAGCGCGCGGCGAGCGCTTCGAGGGACCCCACGCGGGGGCCACCGCGCCCTGGAAGGGCTACTACCAGGGCTACATCGACGCGGGCGTGCCGTCGGGTGCCCCGATTCCGGGCCGGCCCTGACGGACCGGGGGGTGTCCGGGCGGTCCCGGCTGGCCACCGGCGGCGGGGGACCACCCGTACGGCCCGTCAGGCCAACTGGCGCCGCACCAGCTCGTGCAGACGGCCGCCCGTGTCCGCCAGCAGCTGGGCCGGCGGCCCCTGCTGGGCGACCTTGCCGTCCTCCATCACGACGACACGGTCCGCGTCGAGCACCGTCGACAGCCGGTGGGCGATGACGACGCGGGTGGCGTTGAGGGCCTTGGTGCTCTCGATGACCTTGCGCTGGGTCTCGTTGTCGAGGGCGCTGGTCGCCTCGTCGAAGAAGAGGATGCGCGGCCGGCGGATCAGCGCCTGGGCGATCATCAGCCGTTGCCGCTGGCCACCGGAGACCGCCCCGTTGCCCGCGACGATCGTGTGCAGCCCCATCGGCATCCGCTGGATGTCCTCCGCCAGCCCCGCCATCTCGGCCGCCGCCATCGCCTCCTCCGGCGTGTACGGCTCGGTGCCGCAGATGACGTCCAGGATCGAACCGGTGAACGGCTGCGCGTGCTGGAGCACCACCCCGCACTGGCGCCGGACGGCCGACTGGTCGAGCGCCGCCAGGTCCTGACCGTCGTACAGGACGCTGCCGGAGACCGGCTTGTCGAAGCCGATGAGCAGGCGCAGCAGCGTCGACTTGCCGCAGCCGCTCGGCCCGACCACCGCCACGAACTCGCCGGGCCGCACCTCGAACGACACATCGTCCAGGACGAGCGGTCCGTCGTCGGAGTAGCGGAACGACAGCCGGCGTGCCTCCAGGGCCCCGGTCAGCGTTCCCGGCCGGGTGCTGGCGTTGCGCACCTCCGGTGCGGCCCGCAGCACCGGCTTGATCTCCTCGTACAGCGGCAGCGCGGCCACCAGCGAAACGAACGCGCCGGTGATCTGGGTGACCGAGGTGAGCAGCATGGTCACCGAGGTGTTGAAGGCCAGGAACTCCGCCGCCGACATCGAGCCCCGCGCCGGCCCGGCGAGCAGCATGAACATCAGCAGGGAGCACAGCGGCAGGTAGACGGCGCCGAGCACGGTGGTCAGGTTCTTGACGCGGCCGAGCCGCTGCTGGAGCTCACGGCTGCGCGCGAACTCGCCCGCCCAGGCGGCGTAGGCGTAGTTCTCGGCTGCCGCCACGCGCAGCTTGGGCAGACCGCGCAGGGTCTGGAACGCCTGGTTGTTCAGCTTGTTGGTGAGCACCGTCAGCCGTCGCTGCCACCGCACCTGCCACAGCCCGAGGCCCAGGAAGACCCCGGCGATGACGACCAGCATGCCGAACGCGGCCAGCGCCATCGGGACGCTGTACCAGAGCAGCAGCCCGAGGTTCATCGCGCCGACGGTGACCGACTGCGCGACGGTCGGCCCGACGCCCGCGAGCAGCCGGCGGATGGCGCTGATGCCCATGGCGGCACTGGCCAGCTCACCGGTGGAACGCCCGGTGAAGAACTTCGTCGGCAGCCGCAGCAGCCGGTCCCACACGGCCGGTTGGAGGGTGGCCTCGATCCGGCCCTCCAGGCGCAGGATCGTCATGTTCTGGAGCAGCATGAAGGCCGCCGCGACGACACCGGCGACCATCACCGCCAGACACACCTGCGTGATGAGCCCCGCCCGCGCCTCGGGCACGAACTCGCCGAGCACCTTGCCCGTGGCGATCGGCACCAGCGCGCCGATCGCCACCGTCACCAGACCGCTGAGCAGCAGGCCGGTCATGTCGCCGCGGGTGCCCCGCAGACAGAAGCGCAGCAGGCCGAGCGGACCGAGGGGGCGTTCCGGCAGCGGACGGTAGAACATCACCGCGCGCGGCTCGAACTCCGCGGCGTTGGCCTTCTCGATCGGGGTCTCGCGCCCGGTCGCCGGATGCACCGCCACATAGCCGCCGCGCCGCCACAGCAGCGCCACCGGCGCACCCGACAGGGCCCGGTGGCCGACCAGCGGACCGACGTTGTCGCGCCACCACGCGCCGTCCAGGCGGACCGCCCGGGCGCGCACGCGCGAGGCGAGGGCGATGCGTTCGACGGGGTCCAGACGGTCGCTCTCGGTGCCGCCGTGCCCGGGATCGGCGAGGACGATGCCGGCCGCGCTCGCGACGAGTCTGCAGGCGGCGTGGGTGGCGTCCGCGTCGGCGGCCGTGGTGCGCTTCGCCGAGGACCTGCCGATCGACGCGAGCAGTGTCCGGTCCGCCTGCGCCCGCACCTGCTCACCGGCCTTGATACCGGCGGCCGTCCGGGTCTCGTGGGTGCGCTCCAACTGCTCGATCCAGCGGTCCAGCGTGGTCAGCAGCCGGTACTGCTGGTCGACCATGCTCTGCCAGACCGCCGGGTCCATCAGCAGGTCGGCCGCCGCCTCCGCGCCGTACAGGGAGCCGTACTGCACGCTGCCGGGCGGCACCTGCATCCAGAAGACGTCGTCGTCGCTCATCTCCACGGCGCGTTCGCCGGCCGTCGGAGCCTGGAAGAGGACGGACAGACCGCGGCCGACGCCGAGGGCGAGGGCGTACTCCAGCGGACTCGACGTCGGCGGTACGTACTGCGGGTTGCCGTACTCGTCGTACGACCAGGTCTGGGTCACCGCGGGCTGGTACAGCTCGCGCAGGCCGATGCGGTGCACTACGCAGTCCCGCACGGGGCGTGCGACGAGGGTGTGCTGCGGTCCGGCGACCGGGCCGAGCAGCAGCGAGCCGGCCTCCAGACGGCCGAGGTGGTGCCAGTGGCCCTGCTCGGCGGCGTCCACGGCGAACAGGTCCAGCGCGCCGCCCGCGACCAGCCACAGCACCTGCGGGCCCTCCAGGTCCAGGCGGCCCAGTCCGGCGCAGTCGACCCGGGTACCGAGGGAGCCGAGCGCGCCGAGGACGTAGTCGTCGCCCGCGGCGGACGGAACGGACGTCATCTCATCGCTCCCTGACCAGGGCCGCGTACGCCCCGCCCCGTGCCACCAGTTCGTCGTGCCGGCCGCGCTCCACGATCGTGCCGTGCTGGAGCACGACGATCTCGTCGCTGTCCCGCACGGTGCTCAGCCGGTGCGCGATCACCACACACGCGCAGCCGCGGCGGCGCAGGTTGTCCATGACCACCAGTTCGGTCTCGGCGTCGAGCGCGCTGGTCACCTCGTCGAGGACGAGGATGCTGGGGCGGCGGACCAGGGCCCGCGCGATCTCCAGCCGCTGGCGCTGACCGCCGGAGAAGTTGCGGCCGTCCTGCTCGACCCTGCTGCGGATGCCGCCGGGCCGGCGCATCACCACGTCGTACAGGGCCGCGTCGCGCAGCGCCTGGACCACCGCCTCGTCCGGGACCGACGGGTCCCACAGCGCCACGTTGTCGCGCACCGAACCCTCGAACAGGAACACGTCCTGGTCGACGAAGGAGACGGAGGCGGCCAGCGCCCCGCGCGGGATGTCCTCCAGACGCTGCCCGTCGATCCGGATCACGCCCTCCCACGGCGTGTACAGGCCCGAGATCAGCCGGGAGACGGTCGACTTGCCGCTGCCCGAACCGCCCACCAGCGCCACCTGGCGGCCCGGTCCCACGGTCAGGTCGAAACCGGACAGCAGGGGCTTGTCGAGCGGGCTGTAGCCGAAGGTGATGTTCTCCAGCTCGACGTGGCCGTGCAGCCGGCGCGTGGAGTCGCCGCCGGGCCGGTCGTACAGGGGGTCGGTGCGGAAGTTCTCCACGTCCTTCAGCCGGGCCACGTCGGCCGCGAAGTCCTGGATGCGGCCCGCCACGCCGTTGAGCCGGGTCAGCGGAGCGGTGAAGCGGGTCACCAGCGCCTGGAAGGCCACCAGCAGCCCGACCGAGATATGGCCCTCGATCGCCCGCATGCCGCCGATCCACAGGATCAGCGCGCTGTTCAGCGTCGCCAGGGTCGGGGCGACCACTCCCAGCCAGGCGCTCGGCACCCCGAGCGCCTGCTGCTCCTCCAGCGTGGTGGCGTGCTGGCCGGCCCACTTGCGGAAGTAGCCGTCCTCGCCGCCGGTGGCCTTCATCGTCTCGATCAGCTGGAGGCCGGTGTAGGCCGTGTTGGTCAGCCGGGCGTTGTCGGCGCGCAGCTTGGCCGTACGCGTCGCGCGCAACCGGATGACGACCCGCATGGCGACGATGTTCAGCAGGGCCACGCCGACACCGACGAACGTCAGTTGCGGGTCGTAGGTGTACAGGAGCACGGCGTAGAGCACCACGACCACCGCGTCGACGCCGGCCGCGGCGAGGTCGCGGGCCAGCGTCTCGGCCACCGCGTCGTTCGACTGGAGGCGCTGCACCAGGTCGGCGGGGCTGCGCTGGGAGAAGAAGGTGACCGGCAGCCGCAGCAGATGCCGAAGGAAGCGGGCGCTGGACAGGGTCGAGGAGATGATCCGGCCGTGGTGCAGATTGGCCTGTTGCAGCCAGGTCAGCACCAGGGTGAGCAGCACACAGGTGCCCATCGACGCGAACAGCACGTCCAGCAGGGAGGTCTGCCCGCCGATCAGGAACATGTCGATGTAGGTCCGGCTGAGCGCCGGCACCGCCGCCCCGACCACCACGAGCAGCAGGCTCGCCAGGACCGCGGCGGGCATCGTCCCGGCGGTGCCGCGCAGCCGGGCCGGCATGGCGCGCCAGACACCGGGCCGGCGGCCTCCCCGGGTGAAGTCGTCGCCGGGCTCCATGGTCAGCACGACACCGGTGAAGCTGCCGTCGAAGTCCTCGAAGGGCACGAAACGGCGGCCCTTGGCGGGGTCGTTGACGAACACGCCCCGGCGGCCGAAGCGACGGCCCACGCCGTCGTAGACGACGTAGTGGTTGAACTCCCAGAACAGCACGGCCGGCGCCGACACCTCGGCGAGGGCGGCCAGGTCCATCTGCATGCCCTTGGCGGTGAGGCCGTAGCTGCGGGCCGCCTTGAGCAGGTTGCTGGCGCGCGAGCCGTCGCGGGAGACGCCGCAGGCGATGCGCAGTTCCTCCAGCGGGACGTGCTTGCCGTAGTGGCCGAGCACCATCGCCAGGGAGGCGGCGCCGCACTCGACGGCCTCCATCTGGAGCACGGTGGGGGTGCGCACGGCCCTGCCGCGGCTCTTGGGGATCTGACGCCTGGGCGGGGCGGCGCGGCGTCTGCCCCGGGTCTCCTGTGCGGTGCTCACGGCAGCAGCCAATCGACGGGACGCTGATCGGCCAGGCGGATCGAGCCGGTGGCCGTGGTCATGGACGTGAGGGCGTACGGCGGTCCGTCCGCGGACGACCACCGGTAGCCGCTTTTCGTGCGGGACGACCTGTCGAGCCGCACCAGCACCGCCACCGGGCGGCCGTCCTCGGTGAACTGCTCGCCCAGCTGGCTGTCCCCGAGGAACGCGGCGATCTGCTGCGCGGACTGCGGTGAGCGGTCCACCGACTTCACCCGGCCGCGCAGGACGCCGTACTCCTGGGTGGGGACCGTCTGCACGGTGAGGTCCACGGCGGCGTCCGCGGGGATCGTGGCGGCGTTCTCCGCGGGCACGTACACCGTGGCGTACAGCGGGTCGTCCGGGTCGGCGACCTTCTCCACGGCGGCGACGTTCGCTCCGGTGGAGATGATCTGGCCGATGGACGCGGCCAGCGCGCTGAGCCGGCCCGCGGCGATGGTGCGGACCTCCGTCTCGCCGTCGGCGGTGCGGACCTTCAGCACGGGGGAGTCGGCGGGCAGCCGCTCGCCCTCCTCGGCGAGGATCGCGGTGACCTGACCGGCGACCGGGCTCTGCAGCAGGTAACTGCCCTCGCCGTGCGTGAGGATGGCCGGCGCGCTCACGGTGGAGGACACCGAGCCGGTCACGGCCCATACGGACGCGGCGGCCATCACGACCACCGTCACGGACAGCACCAGCCAGCCCTGCGGGCGGGCGAGGCGCACCGGGAGGTCGAGCTCCTCCGGCGACTGGAGCCTGGCGAGGGCCTGCTGGCGGAACTGCACGTGTTTTCCCTCACCGGGTGGACTGCGTGACGACATCCGAAGAGTCCCGGAGCCTGGGTGCGACTCCGGGACTCAGCGGCACTGCGATGCGATCAGAGACCGGCGACCAGGGCCGTGACCGGGGCGGTGTTCAGACCGGTGGCACCCTCGACGGTGCCGACGGCGGTGTCGACCAGGCCGGAAACCGGGGCGATGCCGTCCACCAGGCCGGTGACGGTGCCGAGGGCGTTCACGGACAGACCGCCGGAAACGTTGTCCAGCTCGGCGTCGGAGATCTCGACGGTCTCAACCTGGGGGGTGGAGTTCATGATGGAACTTCCCTTCGTATGGATATCTCACAAGGGGGAGCGGCCCCTCTGGGGACAGATGGACGGCCGCGACCGCGGGCGGCGCCGGGCGCCCCTGGCCGGAGTGCCCTCCGCGGCCCCCGCGGTGCGATGGATCAAAGCACGCGGCGACCGCGGGCATCCAATCAATCAAGCGCCCCACCAGGTCACTTGAGCCCCACGGGCCGCGATCCGTGCAGGCGCGCGCACGCCTTGTCGGCATGTTCTTCACATGCGTCACGGCATCGGCTCGTCCGCGCCCCTTGCGGCCCGGACAGTGAATCCGGCACTCCGGTCCCAAAGACGCGCCGGGGGGCGCGCGGTTGTGCAGATACGCCGCTCCCCGTGACTTCGTTGAGTATTGGATGTGCAGATTCCCTGAAGCAAGGATTCCGCACGCTGTCCGAAACGGACCGTCGCTGATCGGCCACGGACCGTGTCAGCCCAGTAGGGCGTAGACGGTGCTCGCGTGCGCCGCGAGTTCCCCCGTCCGCTCGGCGGTCATGGAGATGTCGGCGAACGCCATCCGGCGGCCCAGCTTGGTGAGTACCGCCTCGATCAGGACATCCGAATCCGTCACGGCGCGCTGGAAGGTCGTCGACTGCTGAACCGTCGTCATCGGTACGAAGGCGCCCCGCGCCACCGAGACGGCGATCACCGTCGTGGTGTCGGCCGCGGCCATCAGGGCCTGCCCGGACAGCGCGCCGCCCTCCCGGGCCAGCCGCTGCGACCAGGGCAGCCGCAGGACGGCCCGCGCGTCCCCCAACTCCTCGACGGACAGCCCGAGTTCCAGGACCCAGGGGGCGAAGTTGGCGGTGAGGATCTTGTCGGCTTCGGCCGAGGTCATCGTCATACGGGGGATTCTTCCCGGCGCCCGCGGTCCGCGCGCGGGTCATGGCCGATTCACCGCGGCACTTCGGGCCGTCGCGAACCGGAATTGAACGTCCCGCGCACCCCGTGCGTACCTGTGGCCATCCAGGCGCCCCCCAACAGCCGCCGAGACGGCGGCACAGACCCCGTCCTTCAGGAGGTCGAGAAGCTTGAGTCACAAGCGAATTCCGAAGCGCAAGGCCGCGATCGCGGTGGGCGGTGCGGCGGCGCTCGGAGCGGCGGCGATCCTGCTGCCGAACGCCAACGCGTCCCAGGACGGCGCCGAGGGCACCACCGCCGCCCCGAGGACCCTGAAGGCGGGCGACGCCTCGGACCTCGCCGGCCGGCTCGCCGGACTGCTCGGCGACGCCTTCGCCGGCTCCTACTACGACCGGGACGACCAGCAGCTCGTCGTCAACGTGGTCGGAGACGACAACCAGCTCGTCGTGCAGGCCAAGAGGGCCGGCGCCGAGGTGCGCCAGGTCGACAACAGCACGGCCGAACTGGAGTCCGCCGCGCGGACCCTGAAGACGCAGGCGACCATCCCGGGCACCGCCTGGGCCGTCGACCCCAGGACCAACAAGATCCGGGTGACCGCCGACAGCACGGTCACCGGCGAGCGGTGGGACACGCTGGAGTCGACGGTGCGGCGCCTCGGCTCGGGCATGGCGACCATCCAGAAGTCGGCCGGCACCTTCAAGACCTTCGCCTCGGGCGGCGACGCGATATTCGGCGGCGGCTCGCGCTGCTCGCTCGGCTTCAACGTCACCGCGGGGGACGGCAGTCCGGCCTTCCTGACCGCCGGCCACTGCGGGGTCGCGGTCGCCGAGTGGTCGGACGCCCAGAACGGGGCTCCGATCGCCACCGTCGACCAGGCCGTGTTCCCGGGCGAGGGCGACTTCGCACTGGTGAAGTACGACGACCCGGCGACCGAGGCGCCGAGCGACGTCGACGTGGGCGGCGGGCAGGTCGTGCAGATCGTCCAGGCCGCCGAGGCGACGGTCGGCCAGGGGGTGTTCCGGATGGGCAGCACCACGGGCCTGGCCGACGGCACGGTCACCGGTCTCGACGCCACCGTCAACTACCCGGAGGGCACCGTCACCGGGCTGATCCAGACCGACGTCTGCGCCGAACCGGGCGACAGCGGCGGCTCGATGTTCACCCAGGACGGGCTCGCGCTCGGCCTGACCTCGGGCGGCAGCGGCGACTGCACCGTGGGCGGCGAGACGTTCTTCCAGCCGGTCACGACGGCGCTGGAGGCGGTCGGCGCGACGCTGGGCGCGGGCGACGCGGCCGGTGGCGAGGAGGCCGGCGGCGAGGGTGCCGGTGCAGGCGAGGAGGCCGGTGGTGAGGGTGCCGGTGCGGGCGAGGAAGTCGGCGGTGAGGGCGCGGGTGCCGGTGAGGACGCGGGTGCCGGCTACCAGTCGGGCGCCGGAGCGGACGACGGCTCCGGCCTGACCGAGACCCACTGACGAGCCGGCGCGCTCGCCCCACGAGGCGGTCCGGCCCTTCGGCGGAGGGGCCGGACCGCCCGGCGCGCGCGGTCCTCAGCGATCCCCGCGCGCCCGCAGGAGCAGCAGAGCCACGTCGTCGATCCGCTCCTGCGCGCCCGCCTCCTGCCCCATGAGCACGTCGGCCAGCTCGTCCAGCGGCAGGTCCCCGGCCCTGCCGAGCCGCTGCCCGAGGTCGGCGAGCGACTCCTCGATGTCCACACCGGGGGACTCGACCAGCCCGTCGGTGTACAGGACGAGCACCGAGCCGGGCGACAGATCCACCTCGGTCGTCGGATACGTCGCCGAGTCCTGGATCCCCAGCAGCGGTCCGCCCGCGAGGTCGAGCACCCGCACCCGGCCGTCCGGCCGCCGCAGCAGCGGAGGCGGATGCCCGGCACGGGCCATCACCGCCCGCCCCCGCCCCGGATCGAGCCTCAGATACAGACAGCTGGCGAACAGGTCGGCCCCGAGGTCGATGAGCAGCCGGTTGGTGCTGCACATCACCTCCTGCGGTGACTGGCCGACCGCCGTGTACGCGCGGACACCGGTACGGATCTGCCCCATCAGCCCGGCGGCGGTCACGTTGTGCCCCTGCACGTCCCCGATCACCGCCGCCGCCTGCGCCCCGACCGGCACGACGTTGTAGAAGTCGCCGCCGATGTCCATGCCCCGGGTGGACGGCAGATACCGTGCGGCCGTGTCGATCCCGTCCAGCCGGGGCAGTGACGGCGGCAGCAGGGCGGCCTGAAGCCCGTGCGCCAGCTGGTGCTTGGCGTCGTAGAGCAGGGCCCGCTCCAGCGCCAGGGCGATCAGCCCGCCGAGGCTCGTCAGCACCGCACGCTCGTCCGCCGGGAAACTGCGCCGCTCGTCGTAGGCCAGCACCACGGTGCCCACCGGCCGTCCGGAGGCGATCAGCGGAAGGTACGCCCAGGCCGCGAACCCGTCCGGGGTCGCGTGCCGGATCGGGTAGAGCCGCTCCAGCTCCTCGCGGGACTCGAAGAACGCGGGCACCCCGCTGTTGAGGGCGTGCGCACCCGGCGTCGGCTCCGTCAGCGGCATCCCGTCGAACCGCTCCACGATGTGCGGATCGACGTACCCGCTGTGCCCCAGCACGTGCAGCCGGCCCGCCCGGGAACCGAGCACCACCAGCGCCCGGCTGCCCACCGACGGGGCGATCTCCTCGGCGACCAGCCGCACCACGTCCCGCACGCCCACCGCCTGGGTCAGCGCGCCCGCGAGACTCAGCACCTGCGAGATGGTCACCAGACGGGCCGGGGCGCTCTCGTCCCGCGCCGCCGCACGGCGCATCTCCGACACGGCCCGCGCCCTGCTGATCCGGACGCTGAGCCCGGTCGGGCTCGGATACAGACGGAACGACAGCCACTCACCGGGCGGTCGCAGCGCCACGAACGAGGTGACACGCCGGCTGATCAGCGCTGCCCGGTAACGGTCCTCGTACACCGGGTCGTTGAGCCAGGGCACCACGGCCCACAGCTGGGTGCCGAGCATCCGGCTCACCGGGACCCCGATCAGCTCGGCGGCCGCCGTGTTGGCGTAGGCGAACCGCCCGTGCAGGTCCAGGGAGCACAGCCCGTACGGGAGCCGCGACACCATCCGGGCAGCCTCGTCCGGGCCGGACGCGGGAGCCGCGCCGTCGGCGAGCGGCCCCGGGAGCGGTCCGGGTTCGGGCAGGACCCGTCTGCCTTCGGCGGCGGCCCGGGCCAGCTGTCCCGCGAGCCGTTCGCAGGCCGCCGCCAGATGCTCCCGCTCCCGGTCGGTCAGCTCGTGCGCCCCGGAGCCGGGCCAGGTCAGGAACACCGCCCCGTACACGGTGGAGCCGGTGGCCACCGGCAGCGCGGCCAGGGCGAAGGGGTACGGCAGGACGACCGCGACGCGCGGATAGCGGCACGCCATCTCCTGCTCGCCGTCCACCAGGACCAGCCGGCGCTCGCGCACCGCCTCGGCGACCGGGAGCTGCGCGCTGAGCGCCACCCGCTCCCAGGGCGCGGCGAACGTCCGCGGCAGTCCCGCCATGACCGCCATCTCCAGCACCGGCGCCTCGTCGGCGAGCAGGTACACCGCGCCGGCGTGCGCGTCGACGCCGTCCATCATCGTGGCCAGCGCCAGGGACAGCAGGGGAGGACCCGCGGGATCCGCGGGGGCCGCCGGCCCCGGTCCGGGCGTGCGGACGTCGGACACGGCGACCATCTCCTCCCGGCGTCGCGGGACGGGTTCCTGCGCTCAAATCTCCCTCGTGCGGGCGCACGGCGCACGGCGAGCGGCACTCGCACCGGGGCGGTTTCGATCGCGCTCGGGTCATGGGGGCTGCGCGGAGGCCGCGCAAGCGCTGTAATACGGACGTGGTCAGTGAGGGCGGCGCGGGACGCAGAGCGAGAGTGCTGCGTGCCGAGGACGCCCTGAACGCGGTCATGGCCGATCATGACTCCGCCGAGCAGGGACGGCGTGTCCTGGAACTCGCGCTGGTCTTCGCCCGGGCGAGCCTGGCCGCTCTCTACACGCCCGGCGACGACGCCGACCTGCTGTGCCTGGCCGATTCGGCCGGTGTGCCGAGGGCCGTGTACGGGCTGCGCGACGGCTACCCCGTGGCCGGGCGGTCCCCGGTGGCCGAGGCCCGCCGGACCGGGCGGCCGGTGTGGCTCGGCCCCGGGGAGCTGGCCGGCCGCGCGGAGGCCCGGCGCAGCACCTCCCGGGACTTCTTCCTGGCCGCGCTGCCCGTGCGCCGCGGGGCGGACGCGGGCTGCCTGCTCGCCGTGAGCGAGCGGCCCGCCGGGTTCGACACCGAGGACCGCAAATGCCTCGAGCTGATCGCCGACGCGGTGGCGGTCCCCGAGGCGGCCGAACCCGCCGAGGCCGGCGAGCTCCAGCCGGGGGCCTTCAGCCTGGCCATGGACAGCGGACGGGTCGAGGTCGGCGGCGACATCCTGGACCTGTTCGGCCTGACCCGGGACGAGTTCGACGGCAGGGTCGAGACGCTGCTGGGCCTCACCGTCCCCGAGGACCTGCCGTCGCTGATGTCCGTGGTGGAGGCCGACCACATGTCCATCGGCGACCGCGAGCTGGAGTTCCGGGTCCTCCAGCCCAGCGGTCCGCCGGCCTGGCTGCGACTGCGCGGCCGGCTGGTGCCCGGCAAAGAGGGGAGGCCGGCCCGGCTCGTCGGCACCGTGTCGGACGCCGCCAAACTGCGTTCCGAGGTCACCGATGTGGCCCGCATCCAGCGGCTGGCCGCCGCCCTGGCCACCGCGGGCACCGTCCGCGACGTCAGCCAGGCCGTGGTCGCCGCCCTGCGCAGACCGCTGCGGGCCGACCGGATCGCGCTGGCCGAGCTGGAGCACGAGCGGCTGATCGTCACCGTCCTCGACCCGCCCGAGCCGGAGGCCTGGCCCGAGCTGTGGCGACTGGAGTGGCGCACCGAATGGCCGGACGCGCCCGTGCGCGCCATGCCCACGCTCGCCGCCGCCCTGCGGGAGGGCCGCGCGCAGATCTGGCCCGCGGGCACGGCCCTGGAACCCGCGCTCGCGGAGGTCGGCCCCGGCGGGCTGGCCGTCCTGCCGCTGCCCGCCGGCAACCGTATGGCCGGCGCCTGTCTGATCGGCTGGGACACCCCGCACGACTTCGGCGCCGACGAACGCGCGCTGCTCACCGCCGCCGCGGGCCTGGCCGGGCAGGCCCTGATGCGCGCCCAGGCCTTCGACGCCGAGCACGAGCTGGTGGGCATGCTGCAGCGCCAGCTGCTGCCGCGCCGCCTGCCCGAGCTGCCCGGCGCGGTCGCCGTCGCCCGTTACCTGCCCGCCACCGCCGGTCTGGAGGTCGGCGGCGACTGGTACGACGTCATCCCGCTGCCGGACAACCACGTCGCCCTGGTCATCGGCGACGTCCAGGGCCACAGCGCGGCCGCCGCCACTTTGATGGGCCAGATGCGCACGGCGCTGCGGGCCTACGCCCTGGAGGGCCACCCGCCGGACGTGGTCGTCTCGCACGCCAACCGCCTCCTCGCCGGTCTGGAGACCGACCTCTTCGCGACCTGCGTCTATGTCGACGTCGACATGGAGGAGGGCTTCGCGTGGTGCGTGCGCGCCGGGCACGTGCCGCCCGTGCTGCGTCATCCCGACGGCAGCACCGTGATCGCCGAGGCCGAGGGCGGTCCGCCGCTGGGCGTGGCGGCGCAGGCCGACTTCCCGATGAGCCCGCTGCGGCTGCCTCCGGGCACGCTGGTCGCGCTGACCACGGACGGTCTGGTCGAGTCCGCCGACTCGGACATCGACGAGGGCCTGGCCCGGTTCGCCGCCGAGCTGGGCGCCGCCGACCCCACGCACCTGGGCCTGGTCGCGGACGCCCTGCTCGGCAGCGCGCACCGCGGCGACGACGTGGCGCTGCTGCTCATGCGGTACGACGGCATGGCCGTACGGCCGCGGCGTGAGAGCTGGTCCGTGTGGCGGCTCCCGGAGGCCGTCCGGCACGCCCGCCGCTTCACCCGGCGGACGCTGCGTGCCTGGGACGCGACCGAGGCCGCGGACGCCGTCCTGCTGGTCGTCTCCGAACTCGTCACCAACGCGCTGGTGCACACCGACGGCCAGGTCCGCCTCGACCTCACGCTGTTCAACGGCCGGGTGCGGGTCGCCGTGACGGACGGCTCGCCGCGCACCCCCGTCAGACCGACCAGCATCGGCTGGGAGGCCACGGGCGGACGAGGCCTGCTGCTGGTGGACGCGATGTCGGCGTCGTGGGGCACCGTGCCGGTCAGCGGCGGCAAACAGGTCTGGAGCGAGATCGCGCTCGACGGCTGACGCCCCGGCCGGGCCGCGCGGCCGGACGGCGGCCGGGCCGACGGCGCGAGGTTCGCGAAGTGCCGATGCACGTGCGCGCGGAGTCGGGGTACCCGAGGGCGATGAACTCCACCGTGCATGAAGCAGCCGCAGTCAGTTCCGCGTTCGGTGTGATCGCGATCCTGGTGGGAGGCCTGGTCATCGTCGGGGCTCTGATCCTGGCGGTTCAGCTGGGGAGCGGGGCGCGTCGGCGCGAGCCCCGTCGTCCGCTGCCCGGCGAGCAGCCGAGGCCGCCCGCGTCCGGCCCGGTCGGTGAGACCCGGGAGCGGCGCGAACCCCGCGAGGTGGCGCCGGGCGAACGGCTCACCCCGCACGGGCTGCGGCCCACCGGCGGTGTGCGCGGCGACGACCAGCGCCGCCCGCGCTGGAACGGCGGCTGAGAGGGTCCGTCCGGCAGCGGTCCGCGTCTCAGGACGCGGACCGGCGTTTGCCCGTGTCCGCCCCTGGGAAGGGGGGCCATTGTCCGCCAAACTGGCATAAACCACGCAGATGGAAGAAGAGGACGCGTCGTGATCACGCCCACGTCCACCGGTGACAAACCCGTCGTCCGCCGCCCGGAGACCGGCTGGTCCAGGGCCCGCCGCCTGCGCGGCAAGACGACCCCGCGCACCTGCCTGCCGGCCGTCGAGGGGCCCGACTGCCCCCGGGCACCCCACATCGGGCAGGAATGGAACATAGTGCGGGGCGAGGACTGACAGCGCGCTGCGAGGACTGAGGGACCAGGACGGGACGAGAACCGAAAGAGGACCGGAACAGGACCGGGCGAGGGCCGCGCGACGCGTCCGGGGCGCTCGCCGGGCTCCGCTGCGCGTGTGCCTGACGCGGGCACCTCGAGCCCGGGCCGCCACCCGGCCGTAACCCTGCCGCCGGACTCCGGCAACGGCCGGGCAGGACACGTGCGGCTCAGAACCGGGCCATCGCGGCTATGGTGAAGCAGATGAAGGCACTCGTGCTGTCCGGTGGCGCCGGGACACGACTGAGGCCGATCACGCACACCTCGGCCAAACAGCTCGTGCCGGTCGCCAACAAGGCCGTCCTCTTCTACGGCCTGGAATCCATCGCCGCGGCCGGGATCACGGACGTCGGAGTCGTCGTCGGGGACACCGCCGAGGAGATCAGGGAAGCGGTCGGCGACGGTTCGAAGTTCGGCCTGGACATCACGTACATCCCCCAGGAGCGCCCGCTCGGTCTCGCCCACGCGGTGCTGATCGCGCGCGACTACCTGGGGGAGGACGACTTCGTGATGTACCTCGGGGACAACTTCATCGTCGGCGGCATCACCGACCTGGTCGAGGAGTTCCGCCGCACCCGTCCCGCCGCGCAGATCCTGCTGACCCATGTCTCCGACCCCCGCGCCTTCGGCGTCGCCGAACTCGGCCCGTCCGGGCAGGTGATCGGCCTGGAGGAGAAGCCGGAGCGGCCCAAGAGCGACCTGGCACTCGTCGGGGTGTACCTCTTCACACCGGTGATCCACGAGGCGGTGCGGGCCGTCCGGCCCTCCTGGCGGGGCGAGTTGGAGATCACCCACGCCATCCAGCACCTGATCGACGCCGAAGCCGAGGTGCGCTCCACGGTCATCGGCGGCTACTGGAAGGACACCGGGAACGTCGCCGACATGCTGGAGGTGAACCGGACGGTCCTGGAGGGCGTCGAACGCCGCATCGACGGCGAGGTCGACGCCGGTTCGGAGACCGTCGGACGGGTCGTGGTGGAGGAGGGCGCACGCGTCGTCAACTCCCGCGTCGTCGGCCCCGTCGTCATCGGATCCGGCACCGAGGTCCGCGACTCCTACGTCGGACCGTTCACCTCCATCGCCGAGAACTGCCGCATCGTGGACAGCGAAGTGGAGTTCTCCATCCTGCTGCGGGACTCCTCCATCGAGGGAGTCGGCCGCATCGAGCACTCACTGATCGGCCGGCACGTCCGGGTGACGACGGCGCCCAGCGTGCCCAGCGCCCACCGGCTCGTCCTCGGCGACCACAGCAAGGTGCAGATCCATACATGAACCTCCTCGTCACCGGCGCCGCCGGGTTCATCGGTTCCGCGTACGTCCGTGCGCTGCTGCGCCCGGACACCGCCGACCCGCCCCACATCACCGTGCTGGACAAGCTCACCTACGCCGGCTCCCGGGACAACCTGCCGCACGGTCACCCACGACTGGAGTTCGTGCACGGCGACATCTGCGACGCCGCCGTGGTCGACCGGCTGATGGCCCGTGCCGACCAGGTCGTGCACCTCGCGGCGGAGTCCCATGTCGACCGGTCCATCGACGGCGCGGCCGAGTTCGTGCGCACCAACGTGCTCGGCACCCAGACCCTGCTGGACGCGGCCCTGCGGCACGGCGTCGGACCGTTCGTGCACGTCTCCACCGACGAGGTCTACGGCTCCATCGAGACCGGCTCCTGGCCCGAGGAGCACCCGCTGCGGCCCAGTTCCCCCTACTCCGCCTCCAAGGCCTCCTCCGACCTGCTCGCCCTCGCCTACCACCGCACCCACGGCCTCGACGTGCGCGTCACCCGCTGCTCCAACAACTACGGCCCCCGCCAGTTCCCGGAGAAGGTCGTCCCGCTGTTCGTCACCAACCTCCTCGACGGCCTGACCGTCCCGCTGTACGGCGAGGGCCGCAACGTGCGCGACTGGCTGCACGTCGAGGACCACTGCCACGGCATCGAGCTGGTGCGCACCGGCGGCCGGCCCGGTGAGGTCTACAACATCGGCGGCGGCACCGAACTCAGCAACAAGGAGCTCACCGCGCTGCTGCTCCAGGCGTGCGGGGCGACCTGGGAACGGGTCGAGCACGTCGAGGACCGCAAGGGCCACGACCTGCGCTACTCCGTCGACTGGTCCAAGGCCCGCACCGAACTCGGCTACCGCCCGCGCCACGACTTCACCACCGGACTGGACGCGACGGTCGCCTGGTACCGGGACAACCGCGCCTGGTGGGAACCGCTCAAGCGGCGCGGCGAGGGCGGGCCCGTATGAGGTGGCTGGTGACCGGCGCGGGCGGAATGCTCGGCCACGACGTCGTCGACACCCTCCGCCGGCGCGGCGCCGACGTGGTGGCACTGGACCGGGCCCGGCTGGACGTCACCCGGGCCGACGAGGTCACGGCGGCGTTCGCCGAGCACCGCCCCGGCCTCGTCGTCAACTGCGCCGCGTACACCGCCGTCGACGACGCCGAGACCGACGAGGAACGGGCGCGCACGGTCAACGCCGAGGGGCCGCGGCTGCTCGCCCGCGCGTGTGCCGCCCACGCCGCGCGCCTGGTGCACGTCTCCACCGACTACGTCTTCTCCGGCCACGCCCGCACCACGCCCTACCCGGAGGACCTGCCACCCGCGCCGCGCACCGCCTACGGCCGCACCAAGCTCGCCGGTGAGCGGGCCGTTCTCGCCGGGCTCCCGGAGGCGAGCGCGATCGTCCGCACCGCCTGGTTGTACGGGGTGCACGGCCGCAACTTCGTAGGGACCATGCTCGATCTGGAGGCCCGCCGCGACACTGTCGACGTCGTCGACGACCAGCGCGGACAGCCCACCTGGAGCGGGGACGTCGCCGGCCGGATCGCCGACCTCGGCCCCCGGATCGGCCCCGGCCTGCACGGCGTCTTCCACGCCACCAACTCCGGCGAGGCCACCTGGTGCGACCTGGCCCGCGAGGTGTTCGGCGCGGTCGGCGCCGACCGGGCCCGGGTACGGCCCACCACCAGCGCGGCGTTCACCCGCCCCGCGCCCCGGCCCGCCTACAGCGCGCTCGGACACGGCCGCTGGCGGGAGGCCGGTCTGCCGCCGCCGCGCGACTGGCGCGCCGCCCTGCACGAGGCACTGCCCCTGATCATCCGCAAGCAGTCCGAAAAGGAGCCCCGTCGTGAAACGCCATGAGTTCCTCAGGGAACTGCACAAGGTCACCGCGAACCGCAACTACCTGGAGATCGGCGTCAACGACGGCCGCAGCCTGCGACTGTCCCGGGTTCCCAGCATCGCGGTCGACCCCGCGTTCAAGGTCGTCACCGAGATCCGCTGCGACGTCCACCTGGTCCGGGCCACCAGCGACGACTTCTTCGCCCGCGACAACCCCCTCGCCCACCTCAAGGGCGGCCGGCACCCGCTGCGCAACCTCGCCCGCGGCCGCAGCCCGATCGGCCACTGGCGCCGCACCACCCTCGACCTGTCCTTCATCGACGGCATGCACCTGTTCGAGTACGCGCTGCGCGACTTCATCAACATCGAGCGGCACTCCGACTGGGCCGGCGTGATCGTCTTCGACGACATGCTGCCGCGCAGCGTCGACGAGGCCGCCCGGGACCGCCACACCACCGCCTGGACCGGCGACGTCTACAAGCTGTCGGAGATCCTCGCCCGGTACCGCCCCGACCTGCTGACGATCCTCGTCGACACCCGGCCGACCGGGCAGCTCGTCGTCCTCGGCGCCGACCCCACGAGCACGGTGCTGCGCGACAAGTACGAGGAGATCGTCGCGGAGTACGACGTGCCCGACCCGCAGAAGGTGCCCGAGACGATCCTGGAGCGGGCGAACGCCGTCCGCCCCGAGGACCTGCTCGGCGCCGGCTTCTGGCGGCCGCTCGCCCGCGCCCGCAACCTCGGTGTGCCGCGCGGCCGCGGCTGGCCCGCGCTGCGGCGCGCGGCGGAGGAGGTCACCGTGGGCCGCTGAGCCCGCGCAGCCGCTCCCGGTGCGCCACACACTCCTCGTACGAGGGCAGCAGCCCCGCCCGGCGCACCTCCGCCAGCGACGGGGCCTGCGCGTCCTTCGGCGACAGCACCGGCGGCACGTCCGCCGGCCAGTCGATGCCCAGCTCAGGGTCGAGCGGATGCACCGCGTGCTCGCGCTCCGGTGCGTACGGTGTCGAGCACAGGTACACCACCGTGGCGTCGTCGGTCAGCGCCATGAACGCGTGCCCGAGCCCTTCGGCGAGGAACAGCGCGTGATGCGCGCCGTCGTCGAGCCGTACCGCCTCCCACTTGCCGAACGCGGGGGAGCCGACCCGCAGGTCGACCACCACGTCGAGGACGGCACCGCGCACGCAGGTGATGTACTTCGCCTGCCCCGGCGGCACTTGGGCGAAGTGCACCCCGCGCAGCACGCCCCGCCGTGATACGGAGCAGTTGGCCTGCGCGAGGTCGAGGTCTTGGCCGGTCGCCTCGCGGAACTCCGCGCCGCGGTACCACTCGTGGAAACTGCCCCGGTCGTCCGGGAAGACCTTGGGCTCCAGCACCCAGGCGCCGTCGATGTCCAGTGGGCGCACCCCGTCACCTCCTCGCCGTCCGCACCCGGTCCGCCGCCCGTCTCAGTGCCGCCCGCAGCACGCGCCGCGCCCTGCGGGCCAGCCGTCCCGGAAGCCCCGGGCGCGCGGTGCGCACCAGCCGGACGCCGCCCGCCCTGCCTCGCAGGGTGAGCGGCAGCGGCAGGAAACGGGGCTCGCCGGGGGTGTGGGGGGCCGGGCCCAGAGCGGTCCGCCAGGTCGCGCCGGCCAGTTCGGCGACCGGCAGCGCGGCCTCCAGGCGCCCGCCCGGGGCGAGCGTGGCCGGCACGTCCAGCCTGTTCGCCGGGCCGGTCAGCCGCAGGCGCACCTCGGTGGTGTCCGGGACGTACAGCGGCAGTGCCGCACGCAGCGCGCCGCCGGAGACACCGGCCTCGCGCCGCCCCGACCGGCCGAGGCCCAGCCGGTCGCGGGCCCGGTCGACGTCCAGGGAGAGGTTGGCGTGCGGTTCGGTCCAGTAGGGCAGGACCACCCGGCCGGCCACGACGCCGGCGTGCGGCAGGGCCGCCGCGCTGCCGCGGCCCAGGCGGCACTCCTTGGTCCAGCCGCCCAGCCTGACCCGCACGAACGCGTCCCAGAGCCCGCCGTCCAGCCGCATGCCGCCGGCCGCCGTGCGGGGGTCCGCGGTCGCCGTCGCGCGCAGCACCAGTCGGACCCGGTCGCCGTCACCGGCCGGGACGGTCTCGTGGGTCGTCCGCACCGGCTGGAAGTACGAGGCCGAACTGGCCCGGTCGCGCAGCACCAGGTCCAGGGCGGCCGTCCCGAAGCGCGCCACGCTGTCGGCGTCCAGCCATGCCACCGCCTCGGCCGCATCGCGCGGCGGCGCGTCGAAGGAGGGCCGGGCGCCTCCCTTCGCGAAGGTCATCGGCTCGCCGCGCAGCGTGAACTCGGCGCTGAGCCCGACGTGCAGCGCGCCGTCCCGCCACTCCACCCGCTCGGTACGGGCGACGAGCCCGACCGACGCCTCCCATTCGGCGAGGGCCATCACGTCGTCGAGGCGGCCCGCGGCGGCCAGCACGGCCACGACGCGCTGCGCCGCCGGGAGTCCGGCCGCGACACCCGGGCCGAAGCGTTCCACCACCACCTGGTGGATCTGCTCGAACAGGTCGCGGCGGAAGTCCTCCGGCAGTGACAGCAGCCGCCGCCCGCGCAGCCGCTCCACCATCTCGACCCGCAGCCACCGCCGGAACAGCCGGTCGCGCAGCGGACCCGGCTCGGTGTACCGCTCGACGACGTCCAGTGCCTCCCGCAGGTTCTTGAAGTACCCGACCGGGTCGAAGCGCTGGAAGCCGGCGTTGGAGGAGTCGTCGCGGCGGACGTGGTAGTAGCAGACGTAGTCGGCGAGCACGGAGACGTTGTCCGCGCGCAGATACGCCTCGGTGACGAAGACGTGGTCCTCCAGCCGCCGCCGGCCCTCGGGGAACCGCAGTCCGGTGCGGTCCAGGAACGCGCGGCGGACCATCTTGTGCGGGGTGAGGCTGTCGATGAGCGGGGCGTCGTCGACGCCGGCGCGCGGGCGGTCGACCCGGAACAGCTCCACCGGGACCCCGCGTCCGCGGCCCGCCATCTTGCCGACCACGACGTCGGCGCCGTTGGCCACCCCGTAGTCGTACATCCGCTCCAGGGCCTCGTCGCCCAGGTAGTCGTCGTTGTCCACGAACATCACGTACTCGCCGCGGGCGGCGGCGATTCCGACGTTGCGGGGCTTGCCCGACCAGCCGGAGTTCGCCTGGTGGACGACGTGCACCCGGGAGTGTTCGGCGGCGAGCGCGTCCAGCAGGGCGGGCGTGCCGTCGGTCGACCCGTCGTCCACGAAGATCACTTCGTACTCGTCGGGCGGCAGCGACTGCCGCAGCAGCGACGCCACGCAGTCCTCGATGTAACGCCCCGGGTTGTAGACGGGGACGACGACGCTGACCTTGACCGGCATGGGCTCCGGGCCCCCTCGGGGTCGCTTGCCGTTTACGGAAGGGTTTGGTGCGCGTTGCCAGATGCTAACCCGCGCGGGGCCGCCGGCGCCCCCGCGCGTGAGCGCCGCTCTACGCTGAGTGCGTGCGCCTGCTCCTGATGTTCGACACCCATCTGCCGAAGCGCGCCAAGGCGCTGCCGGAGCAGCTGCTCGCGGAACTCCCGCACGCCGACGTGGTGTTCCACGCCGGGGACTGGGTCGACACCGCCACCCTCGACCTGCTGGAGAGCCGCTGCCGACGGCTCGTCGCCGTGTACGGCAACAACGACGGCGCCGAGCTGCGCGCCCGGCTGCCCGAGGTGGCGTACGCCGTACTCGACGGCCTGCGCTTCGCCGTCGTCCACGAGACCGGCCCCGCCCAGGGCCGGGAGGCGCGCTGCGCCGCCCGCTTCCCCGACGCTGACGTCCTTGTCTTCGGGCACTCCCACATCCCGTGGGACACCACGGCCCCCACCGGTCTGCGGCTGCTCAACCCGGGCTCCCCGACCGACCGCCGCCGTCAGCCGGACTGTACGTACCTCACCGCGGTCGTCGCCGACGGCGCCCTGGCCGACGTGACGCTGCACCGGCTGCCGCCGCGCTGAGGCGGGCGCGCCGCGGGCGGCGCCGGGCGCCCGCGGCGGTTCACGACGGCGGGTGGATCGCCCCCGCCGTCGCCGTCAGCGGAGCCCCGCTGCCGCCCCAGCGCAGCGCGACGATCTCGGCCGCGACGGACACGGCCACCTCCTCCGGCGTACGGGCCCCGAGGTCGAGACCGACCGGCGAGCGCAGCCGCGCCGTCTCCGCGTCGCCGACCCCCGCCTCGGCCAGGCGTTTGGCCCGCTCGTCGTGTGTGCGGCGGCTGCCCATCGCCCCGATGTAGGCGGCGGGCCGGCGCAGCGCCACCTCCAGGAGCGGCACGTCGAACTTCGGGTCGTGCGTGAGCACGCAGACCACCGTGCGCTCGTCGGTGTCGGTGCCGCGCAGATAGCGGTGCGGCCAGTCCACGACCACCTCCACGCCCGGCGGGAAGCGCTTGGCGGTGGCGAACACCGGACGCGCGTCGCACACGGTGACCCGGTAGCCGAGGAAGTCACCGATACGGGCGACCGCCGCCGCGTAGTCGATCGCGCCGAACACCAGCATCCGCGGCGGTGGCGCGAACGAGTGCAGGAACACCGCGACGTCGTCCTCGCGCCGCTCCCCGTGCGCCCCGTAGTGGCGCACACCCGTGGCGCCCAGAGCGAGTTCACCGCGCGCGTCGGCCGTCACTGCCACGTCCAGACCGGGCGTGCCCAGGGTGCCGGAGACCCGGTCGGGCCAGACGGCGAGGGCCGCCCCGCGCGGCGCCGGCCCGTCGATCACCGTGGCCACGGTCACCGGCCGGCCCGCCGCGACCGACTCCGCCACCTCGCCGAACGAGGGATCCCGTTCGGGCGTGACCGGCCGCACCAGCAGGGTGATCTCACCGCCGCAGGTCAGACCGACCGCGAACGCGTCGTCGTCGCTGTACCCGAATGTCTCCAGCCGAGCCTCACCGGTCGCGACCACCTCCCGGGCGAGCTCGAACACCGCGCCCTCGACACAGCCCCCGGACACGCTCCCGACGACCTCGTCGTCCGGCCCCACGGCCATGGCGGCGCCCGGGTCCCGGGGCGTGCTGCGGCTCACCGCCACCACCGTGGCCAGCCCGAACGGTGTCCGTCGGGTGTACCAGCCGTTCAGTGCCGGAAGGATGTCACGCACGTTCGGCTCCTCTCACCGTGGCCGCGCACCCCCGTCGTCCGGCGCTGCCGCGTCCCTTGACGAAAGCGTCCACGCTCCGCGGCGACACCGCCATTCCAGCGGTCCGCGCGCCCGCCGCCGGCCGGCGCGGTGCTAATTCCGTTGCCCGCGGCAGCCGGCTCTGCTGCACTGCACGGACCCGTTCACCGCACCGTGAGGAGCAGCAGATGCGCGCAGCGTTCATGTCCAGCCGCGAAGGAACGACCCCCACCACAAAGGACATGACGCTCAGTGCCCCTGCTCAACCTGGGAATTCTCGCGCACGTCGACGCAGGTAAGACCAGCCTGACCGAACGGCTGCTGCACTCGGCCGGAGTGATCGACGAGATCGGCAGCGTCGACGCCGGCAGTACGCAGACCGACACCCTCGCGCTGGAACGCCGGCGCGGCATCACCATCAGGTCGGCCGTCGTCTCGTTCCCGCTCGACGACGTGACCGTCAACCTCATCGACACACCCGGCCACCCCGACTTCATCGCGGAGGTGGAGCGGGTGCTCGGCGTCCTGGACGGCGCCGTGCTGGTGGTCTCGGCCGTCGAGGGCGTACAGGCGCAGACCCGCGTCCTGATGCGGACCCTGCGCCGTCTGCGGATCCCCGCGCTGATCTTCGTCAACAAGATCGACCGGCGCGGCGCGCGGTACGAGGAGGTGCTGCGGGAGCTGACGGACCGGCTCTCGGCGGCGGTCGTGCCCATGGGCTCGGCCACCGGCCTCGGAACCCGCGCGGCCCGCTTCGCACCGCACATCGGGCCCGCCGCGCTCGACGTCCTCGCGGACCACGACGACGATCTGCTGGCCGCCTACGTGGACGGCACGGTCGGCCCGGACCGTCTGCGTGCCTCCCTGTCGGCCCGCACCCGGCAGGCGGCCGTCCATCCGGTGTACGCGGGATCCGCCGTCACCGGCGCGGGTGTCGCCGCGCTGGCCGAGGGCATCAGGGACCTGCTCCCGGCCGCCGCCGGCGACCCCCGGGGGCCCGTCTCGGGCACCGTCTTCAAGGTCGAGCG
Organism: Streptomyces cadmiisoli; assembly: GCF_003261055.1. Classification (NCBI taxonomy): domain Bacteria; kingdom Bacillati; phylum Actinomycetota; class Actinomycetes; order Kitasatosporales; family Streptomycetaceae; genus Streptomyces; species Streptomyces cadmiisoli. The sequence continues at coordinate 1,431,328 of NZ_CP030073.1, read as the reverse complement.
GGGACCGGCGGGGGAGAAGATCGCCTACGCCCGGATGTTCTCCGGCACGCTGCGCGTCCGGGACAAGGTGGCGTGCGGCGGGCCGGGCGGCGAGGGCAGGATCACCGCGCTCACCGTCTTCGACCGCGGCGGCGACGTCCGGCGCGACGAGGTGCCCGCCGGCCGGATCGCCCGGCTGTGGGGCCTGACCGACATCAGGATCGGCGACAGCGTCGGCCTGCCGCGCGCGCCGCACGGGCGGCTGTTCGCCCCGCCCACCCTGGAGACGGTGGTGGTGCCCGGCCCGGAGGTGGACCGCGGTGCCCTGCACGTCGCGCTCACCCGGCTGGCCGAGCAGGACCCGCTGATCGCCCTGCGGCACGACCGGGTGCGCCGGGAGATCTCGGTCTCCCTCTACGGGGAGGTGCAGAAGGAGGTGGTGCAGGCGACGCTGGCCGACGAGTACGGCCTGGACGTCGGCTTCCGGGAGACGACGCCCCTGTGCGTCGAGCGGGCGGTCGGGTCGGGCGCGGCCGTCGAGTTCAACAAGCAGGGTGCCAACCCCTTCCTCGCGACGGTGGGGCTCCGCGTCGATCCGGCACCGGCCGGCGCGGGCACGGAGTTCCGGCTGGAGGTGGAGCTGGGATCGATGCCGTACGCGTTCTTCAAGGCGGTGGAGGACACCGTCCGGGAGACGCTCGGGCAGGGCCTGCACGGCTGGCGGGTTGCCGACTGCACGGTCACCATGACGCACTCCGGCTATTCGCCCCGGCAGAGCCACGCTCACCAGGGCTTCGACAAGAGCATGTCGAGCACCGGCGCGGACTTCCGCGGCCTGACGCCGCTGGTGCTGATCGAGGCGCTGCGGCGGGCGGGCACCTCGGTGCACGAGCCGATGCACCGCTTCCGCATCGAGGCCCCCGCGGACACCCTGGGCGCGCTTCTGCCGGTGCTGGCCGCGGCGCGGGCCGTGCCGCGCACGACGGAGTCGCACGGCGCCGGCTGCGTCCTGGAGGGCACGGTGCCCGCGGTCCACGTCCACGCGCTGGAGCAGCAGCTGCCGGGGCTCACCCGCGGCGAGGGCGAGCTGGAGAGCGCCTTCGACCACTACGCCCAGGTCGTGCGACGCACGGTCCCCGAGCGTCCCCGCACCGACCACAATCCGCTCGACCGGAAGGAGTACCTGCTCAACGTGACCCGGCGGGTGGGAGGTTGACCCTCCGGTGGCCCGCCGCACGCGGACCGCGCCCGGCGGACGGATCCGAGGGGGAGGGCGGTCGATCGGCCGAGGGGTGACTCGGGGAGTGTGGGCTGCGCGGCTGGTCGATCCACCGAAAGGACTTCAGGGCGTGGGCCCGCGGCCCGTCGGCCGGCCGACGGGCCGGTTCCGTCGCGGGCACCCCGCGCCGAGCGCACCCGTCGAGGGTGCCCTCACCGGGGCCAGCGTGCCGCTCGCGACGGTCCGAAGGCCGTCACCGCTTGTCGTCCCAGGCCTGGATCATGGTCTGCTCGACGATCCGGCCGTCGCGCAGCGTGATCATCGATTCGGCGAGTACGCGGACGCCGTCCGCGTACTCGCAGGACTCGCTGAAGGCCGCGTGGTCGCCCTGGATGACGCAGTTCTCCAGCCGGTGTGTCATGTCGCGGCTGTACACGTCGTCGAGCAGCGCGCTGATCTCGTCGCGGCCGTGCAGCAGCCGCGGACGGCTGGGCTGGGCGTCGCGGTCCACCACACGCAGTTCGGCGTCGTCGGCGTAGAGCGACAGCAGCGTGTTCGGATTCCCCTCGACGGCGCGGCGCAACGTCTCGGCGTCGAAGACGGGGCTTGCCCCGGTTCCCATCGTGACCTCCTCGCAGGGCCGCGACCCGGCGGGAGCGGGCCGCGGGGGCCTCTCCTTCGAGCCTCCTCCGCCCCGTCGGCCACGGCAAGCCCAGCCGGCGCCCGGACCCCACCGAGCGGCGTGACGGGCCCGCCGGTTCAGCCCGCCGTGGCGAGGAACTGCGTGGCCGCCAGCTCGGCGTACAGCGAGTCGGTGGCGACGAGTTCGCGGTGGGTGCCCACCGCACGGACCTTGCCGGCGTCCATCACCACGATCCGGTCGGCCATCGTCACCGTGGAGAGCCGATGGGCCACGACCAGCACCGTGGTGGTGCGGGCGACCTCGGCGACGGTGTCGCGCAGCGCCGCCTCGTTGACCGCGTCCAGCTGCGAGGTGGCCTCGTCCAGGAGCAGCAGCCGGGGGCGGCGCAGCAGCGCGCGGGCGATCGCCACCCGCTGACGTTCACCGCCCGACAGCTTGGTGCCGCGATGCCCGACGAGTGTGTCGAGTCCGTCCGGCAGCCGCGCCACCAGACCGTCCAGCCGGGTCGTCGCCAGGACCCGTTCCAGGGTGTCGTCGTCCGCTCCCGGGTGGCCGAGCAGCAGGTTCTGGCGCAGCGAGCCCGACAGGACGGGCGCGTCCTGCTCGACGTACCCGATCGCGGACCGCAGTCGGGGCAGGTCCCACAGGCCGAGGTCCCGGCCGTCCAGGGTGATCACGCCGGACTCGGGGTCGTAGAACCGCTCGATGAGGGAGAACACGGTGGTCTTGCCCGCGCCGGAGGGGCCGACGAACGCCGTCATGCCCCGGGCGGGCACGTCGAAGGTCACCCCGTGATGGACGTGGGGGAGGTCCTCGGCGTACCGGAAACGGACGTCGGAGAAGGCGAGCGCGGCCGGTTCGGCGTCCGTCGCCGGCAACGGGGCGGCGGTGGCGGCGGGCTCCGCGGGAAGGCGCAGCGCCTCCTCGATGCGGGACAGGGCGGCGGCACCCGACTGGTACTGGGTGATCGCGCCGACCACCTGCTGGATCGGCGACATCAGATAGAAGACGTACAGCAGGAACGCGACCAGCGTGCCGATGCCGACGGCGCCGGTCGCGACCCGCGCCCCGCCCACCGCCAGCACCGTGATGAACGCGACCTGCATCGCCAGTCCGGCCGTGTTGCCCGCGGCGGCCGACCACTTGGCGGCGCGCACGCTCTGCCGCCACGACTCCTCGGCCGCGGAGTGCAGCGTGGCCTCCTCCCGGTGCTCGGCGCCGGACGCCTTCACCGTGCGCAGCGCCCCCAGCACGCGTTCCAGCGACGCGCCCATCACCCCGACCGCGTCCTGCGCCTGCCGGCTCGCCCGGTTGATGCGCGGCACGATCACGCCGAGGACCGCGGTCGCGCCGAGGATCACGGCGAGTGTGACCGCGAGCAGCACCGGGTCGACCAGGCCCATCATCACCACGGTCGCGACCAGCGTGAGTCCGCCGGTGCCCAGACCGACCAGGGAGTCGGTGGTGACCTCGCGCAGCAGAGTGGTGTCCGAGGTGATGCGGGCCATCAGGTCGCCCGGCTCGCTGCGGTCCACGGCGGCTATCCGCAGCCGCAGCAGGTACGACGACAGGGTGCGCCGCGCCCCGAGGACCACCGACTCCGCGGTGCGCCGCAGCACGTACGAACCCAGCGCGCCCAGCGCCGCGTTGGTGACCACCAGAGCCGACATGACGACCAGCGCGCCGGTGATGGCCCGGTCGTGGGAGAGGTCGTCGATCAGCTCGCGGGCGACCAGCGGCAGCAGCAGCCCGGTGGCCCCGGTGACCAGCGACAGCACGGCACCGGCGAGCAGGGCCCACCGGTGCGGCCGGACATAGCCGAGGAGCATGCGCCACGGGGGCGTGGCCGAATCCGTCTCTGCCTTGCTCACGCTGCTGCTCCTCGGCCGGTCGAAGGGAGCGTTCAGCGTACGGGGGAGCCGGGGCGCGGGGTCCGGTGGGCTGTCGCCGCGGTCGCTCAGCGGGCCGCGAGCCGCGCCAGGGTGGCGTCGAGGTCGGTGGCGCGCGGCCGGTTGTGCGGCAGCTTCCCGAGGACGACGGCCATACCGCACGTGTCGGTCAGGGCGGAGAAGACGAGGCCGCCCGCGACCACGGCGGAGATCAACTGCCAGCCGGGGTGCAGCAGTCCGAGGCCCAGACCGGTCAGGGCGAGGGCGCCCGCGGTGAACCGGACCTGGCGCTCCATCGACCAGGTGCGCCGCCCGCCCGGCTCCGGCCGGTCCAGCCCGTGCCCGCGCCGGGCCCAGTCCTGGGTCCCGCCGGTCAGCGTCATCGCGTCGACGCCCTCCGAGGACAGCAGGACGCGGGCCTGCTCGGAGCGGGGTCCGGCGGCGCACACCACGAGCACGTCGCCGGACAGCGGGCGGAGCGCGGGCACCGCGCGCGGGAGTGCGTCCAGCGGGATGTTGAGGGCGCCGGGCAGGTGTCCGGTGGCGTACTCGCCGGGCGTGCGGACGTCGACGACGGTCAGCTCGGGCAGCCGGACCCGGGCCTCGTCGGAGTCGAGGGCGGCGTGAGTGGTCATGGCGGGGGCGATCCTTCCTGACCCGAGGGCGGTAGAATACCCCCGAGGGTATATGGAGGAGTGGGTGGCGGTGGATCTGCGCTTCGAGGGTGACGAACTGAAGTCGGTGCTGAACCGGCTGCGCCGGGCGCAGGGGCAGATCTCCGGCGTGATCAGGATGATCGAGGAGGGCCGGGACTGCGAGGAGGTCGTCACGCAGCTCGCCGCCGCGTCACGCGCCCTCGACCGGGCCGGGTTCGCGATCATCGCGACCGGACTCCAGCAGTGCCTGGCCGACTCCGTGAGCGGTGAGGGCGACGCCGGGAGCACGGACGAGGTCAAGGCCCGCCTGGAGAAGCTGTTCCTCTCCTTGGCCTGAGACGCGCCTCGGCTGGAGCGGGCGCCTTGGCTCGAGGCGGCTCCTGGGGCCCGAGTCGGCGCCCCGGCTTGAGACGGGTGCCTTGGTTCGAGACGGCTCCTGGGGCCTGAGACGGCGCCTCGGCCTGACGCGGCTGCCTCGCCGGAGACCGCGGCTCCGCCTGGGACAGCCGGGCGGTACCGGGCGGCGGCGGGCGCGGTCACCCGATCGACGTCACACGGCGGACCTCGAAACCATGCCCTTACCGATCAGTCGCGCGTAGGGTCGGCAGCGGGACGGACGCCCGCCGACAGAAGGGGTCAGCAACATGGCGCAGGAAGTACGCGGCGTGATCGCACCGGGGAAGGACGAGCCGGTCCGGATCGAGACGATCGTCGTGCCCGACCCCGGCCCGGGGGAGGCCGTGGTGCGCGTCCAGGCCTCCGGGGTCTGCCACACCGACCTGCACTACAAGCAGGGCGGCATCACCGACGAGTTCCCCTTCCTGCTCGGCCACGAGGCCGCCGGGATCGTCGAGGCCGTCGGCGACGGCGTCACCGAGGTGGAGCCCGGGGACTTCGTCATCCTCAACTGGCGTGCGGTGTGCGGCCGTTGCCGGGCCTGTCTGCGCGGCCGGCCCTGGTACTGCTTCGACACCCACAACGCCCGGCAGAAGATGACCCTGGCCGCCACCGGCCAGGAGCTCGCACCGGCCCTCGGTATCGGTGCCTTCGTCGAGAAGACGCTGGTCGCGGCCGGACAGTGCACCAAGGTCGATCCCTCCGTCCCCGCCGCCGTCGCCGGACTGCTCGGCTGCGGTGTCATGGCCGGCATCGGCGCGGCGATCAACACCGGGAACGTCGGCCGCGGCGACTCGGTCGCGGTCATCGGCTGCGGCGGCGTCGGGGACGCGGCCATCGCCGGATCGCAGCTGGCCGGAGCGTCGAGGATCATCGCCGTCGACATCGACGACCGGAAGCTGGAGAACGCCCGCACCATGGGCGCCACCCACACCGTCAACTCCACGAAGACCGACCCGGTCGAGGCGATCCGCGAGCTGACCGGCGGTTTCGGCGCCGACGTCGTCATCGAGGCCGTGGGCCGGCCGGAGACGTACAAGCAGGCGTTCTACGCCCGTGACCTGGCCGGCACGGTCGTCCTCGTCGGCGTTCCCACGCCCGACATGAAGCTCGAACTCCCCCTGCTGGACGTCTTCGGCCGCGGCGGCGCCCTGAAGTCCTCCTGGTACGGCGACTGCCTGCCGTCCCGCGACTTCCCGATGCTGATCGACCTGCACCTGCAAGGGCGGCTGGACCTGGCGGCGTTCGTCACGGAGACGATCCAGCTCGACGAGGTGGAGAAGGCGTTCGAGCGGATGCACCGCGGCGACGTGCTGCGCTCGGTGGTGGTGCTCCGATGACCGCCCGCATCGAACGACTCGTCACCTCCGGGCAGTTCACGCTGGACGGCGGCACCTGGGACGTCGACAACAACGTGTGGCTGGTCGGCGACGACCACGAGGTCGTCGTCATCGACGCCGCGCACGACGCCGACGCCATCGCCGAAGCCGTCGGGGACCGCCGGCTGACCGCCATCGTCTGCACCCACGCCCACAACGACCACATCGACGCCGCGCCCGCCCTCGCCGAGCGCACCGGGGCCGTCATCTGGCTGCACCACGACGACCTGCCGCTGTGGAAGCAGACCCACCCCGACCGGGCGCCGGACGCCTGGCTGCTGGACGGCCAGATCATCGAGGCCGCCGGCGCCGACCTGACCGTCCTGCACACGCCCGGCCACGCGCCCGGCGCGGTCTGCCTGTACGACCCGGGGCTCGGCACGGTCTTCACCGGCGACACGCTGTTCCAGGGCGGTCCGGGCGCCACCGGGCGCTCCTACTCCCACTTCCCGACCATCATCGACTCGATCCGCGACCGTCTGCTGACCCTGCCGCCCGAGACCAAGGTCCTCACCGGCCACGGCGACCCGACCACCATCGGGGCCGAGGCGCCGCACCTCCAGGAGTGGATCACTCGGGGCCACTGACGCCGACCGGGGACGGGCCGGGTTCGCGGGCGCGGTGCCGCCGAGGTGCGCGCGTCACCGTCCGCGCCCGGCCGTCGCCGGGGACGTCTTCGGCCGGGTCGCCGCGAGCCCGCCGCCGCGGCATGTCGAGCGGGCCGCGCCCGGCGGAGTGACCGTCCGGGAAAGGCGACAGAAGGTGTCCGGTTTACCCGTCACGCTCGAAGCGAAGGTTCGAACGAACACGGGAGGCCGGACATGCCGGAGCCACTGAAGGACAAGGTCGCGCTCGTCGCCGGAGCGACCCGCGGAGCGGGGCGCGGGATCGCCGTCGAACTGGGTGCGGCCGGCGCGACCGTCTACGTCACGGGACGCAGCACGCGCGCGCGGCGCTCCGAGTACGACCGGCCCGAGACCGTCGAGGACACCGCCGACCTGGTCACCGAGGCCGGCGGCCACGGCATCGCGGTGCCCACCGACCATCTCGACCCCGCGCAGGTCCGCCGCCTCGTGGACCGGATCGCCGACGAGCAGGGCCGCCTCGACATCCTCGTCAACGACATCTGGGGCGGCGAGAAACTCTTCGAGTGGGACAAGACCGTCTGGGAGCACGACCTCGACAAGGGGCTCCGGCTGCTCCGGCTCGCGGTGGAGACGCACGCCGTCACCAGCCACCACGCGCTGCCCCTGATGCTGCGCCACCCCGGCGGTCTCGTGGTGGAGATGACGGACGGCACCGCCGAGTACAACCGCGACAACTACCGGGTGAACCTCTTCTACGACCTCGCCAAGTCCTCGGTGCTGCGGATGGCCTTCGCCCTCGGCCATGAACTCGGGCCGCGCGGCGCCACCGCCGTGGCCCTCACCCCGGGCTGGCTCCGCTCGGAGATGATGCTCGAACACTTCGCGGTGCGGGAGGAGAACTGGCGCGATGCCCTCGACCGCGTCCCGCACTTCGCCATCTCGGAGACCCCGCGCTATGTCGGCCGCGCCGTCGCCGCACTCGCCGCCGACGCCGACGTGGCCCGGTTCAACGGCCGGTCCCTCTCCAGCGGCGGCCTCGCCCAGGAGTACGGCTTCACCGATCTCGACGGCAGCCGTCCTGACGCCTGGCGCTACCTCGTCGAGGTCCAGGACGCGGACAGGCCGGCGGACACCACCGGGTACCGGTGACCGGGCCGTCGTCCCCGGCCCGCCGCGGTCTGTCCAGCCGGCCGCCCCGGCGTTAGGGTCTGCGCCATGACCGGGATCACACGCTTGGCGGGACACGGTGCCCTCGTCACCGGTGCGGCCCGGGGCATCGGGGCCGCCACCGCCCGCCGGCTGGCCGAGGAGGGCGCCCGTGTCCTGGTGACCGACGTGGATCTGCCCGCGGCACAGCGGACGGCGGAGTCACTGCGGGACGCGGGGCTCTCGGCGGAGGCCTTCTTCTGCGACGTGACGGACCGCGCGTCCGTGGAAGCGGCCGTCGCGCACGCCGCCGGTGCGTTCGGCTCGCTCGACGTGCTGGTCGCCAACGCCTACAGCTGTCACCCCGACGCCCCGCTGTTCGAGGACGAGTCCGACGAGGGGTGGGCGCGCGACCTGGACGTCACCCTGACCGGGACGTACCGCTGCTGCCGGGCCGCCCTGCCCCACCTGGCCGCCTGCGGACGCGGCGCCGTCGTCCTCATCGGCTCGGTCAACGGCCTGCAGGACTTCGGCAACCATGCCTACAGCGCCGCCAAGGCCGGACTGGGTTCGCTGACCCGCACCCTCGCCGGGCACGCCGCGGCCCGTGGTGTCCGAGTCAACCTGGTGGTGCCCGGGACGGTCCGGACCCCGGCGTGGGAGGGCCGTTCCACCGACCTCGACGCGGCCGGTGCGCTCTACCCGCTGGGCCGGGTCGGCGAACCGGAGGACATCGCCTCCGCCGTCGCCTTCCTCGCCTCCGGCGACGCGTCCTGGATCACCGGCACGGCACTGGTCGTCGACGGCGGGATCACCGCGGTGAACACCGGCTTCACCGCGTTCAGGAGGGGGAGCGCGGCACCCCGCTGACGCGGCCCGCACCGGCCTCGCGTTCCTGCACCGTCCGCTTGTCGGCCACGTGGCGCCCAGGCGTCCCGCGCGCCCCCTCACCCACACCGAATGTCTCCTTTTGGTCGCAGCCAGCGCGAGCCTGCAACCGAATCGGCTCGGCGTCGGTCTAGCTGGCAGAGATGGTGCGAGAACCGCGCACTCCGGGTGAAAGGGCAAGGTCAGCCATGGGGGACGTACGCAGACGGGGAACCGTCGTTCTGGGGGCCACCGCGTTGGTGGCGCCGCTCACACTCGCACTGGGCGCGGGTCCGGCCCAGGCCGCGAGCTGCACGACGCAGACCGGCCCGTACCAGAAGCAGGTGGAGAAGTTCCTGGGCCGGCCGGTGGACGGCAAGCAGTCCTCCGCCGACTGCAAGGCGATCCGGGCCTTCCAGACCAAGCACGGCATCACGCCGAACATCGGCTACGCGGGTCCGGTCACGTGGGGTGTGATGGACCTGATGAACAAGCAGAAGGCCGTGGGGAACACGCCCAACAAGGACGGACGCTGCCCCGTCAACAAGGGCCGCATCGCCTGTGTGAACCTCACCCTCCAGCTCAGCTGGATCCAGGACGGCAAGAAGCTCGTCTACGGTCCCGTTCCCGTCCGCACGGGACGCAACGGCTACGAGACCCGCACCGGCCTGAAGAAGATCTACTGGCGCAACATCGACCACGTGTCGACCATCTACAACGTGCCCATGCCCTACAGCCAGTTCTTCGACGGCGGACAGGCCTTCCACTCCGTCGGCGTCAGCATGTGGAACCCGCCGGGCTCGCACGGCTGCGTCAACATGACCAAGACCGCCGCCAAGAAGTACTGGTCGCTGCTGAAGAAGGGCGACGACGTCTACGTGTACGGGCGCAAGCCGGGCACCTGACGGCACCCGGCCCGCGCCGGACCGCCTCAGGCTTCGGGCGCGTCCCCGAAGTCCGGGATCTCCAGCCGTGCCCCGCCCTGCCGCGCGGACTCGTGGGCGACGATGCCCGGCAGGGTGTAGCGGGCCGCCACCCACGCGTTCACCGACGGCAGGGTGCGGTTGTTCACCGCGGTCACGAAGTCGTCCACCAGGAAGTGGTGGCTGCCCTCGTGGCCGTTGTGCAGGTGGTCGAACTCCCGCGGCAGCCGCGACCGGTCGTGCACCGGCGCCGAACCCGAGGTGAACGCGGCCCGCAGCTCCGGCGCGATGTGCTGGAGCGAGGGGTCGTCGGGGGACAGCGTGGGCTTGGGCTCCAGCAGCTCGCTGATGTCCTTGACCCCTTTCTTGTCCTGCCACAGGGCGACCGTGGCGAGCTGCTCCATGCTCGCCTCGGTGCCGAAGAACCGGAAGCGCGACTCCCTTAGGTGCGAGGGGTAGCCGACCCGGCGGAACTCGTTCGTACGGAACGAGCCGCCGCCCGCGACCTCGAACAGCGCGGTCGCGTTCGACACGTCGTTGTCGAACTGGCTGACGTCCTTGTCGAAGACACCGTCGCCCCGGTCGTCCAGGACCCCGATCGCCGAGACGCTGACGGCGTGCGTCCGCCAGGCGCCCAGCACACCGCCCACCGAGTGCGTCGGGTACAGCAGCGGGGGATAGGAGGCGGTCGCCTTCCAGTTCTCGCCGCCGCTGTACTGGTACGCCTCGTAGAACCCCAGGTCCATGTCGTGGACGTAGTCGCCCTCGGCGTAGAACAGCCGCCCGAACGCGCCCTCGGCGATCTGGTTGCGGGCGTGCACCGTCGCCGGGTTGTACTCGCTGGTCTCACCCATCATGTAGGTCAGCCCGGTCGCCCGGACCGCTTCGATGATCGCCGCGATCTCCTCGGTGGTGATCGCCATGGGCACCGCCGAGTACACGTGCTTGCCCGCGTTCAGCCCCTGGAGCACCAGCGGTCCGTGGGTCCAGCGCTGGGTGAAGACGGCGACGGCGTCGACGTCCTTCGACTCCAGCATGGCCTCGTACGAGGGGAACGTCCCGGCCAGTCCCTGTGCGTCGGCGAGCTGCCGGGCCCGCTCGGGCAGCAGATCGGTGACGTACACGTCGCTGACACCGGGGTGGGCCTGGAACAGCGTGGCGAACTGGCCGGAGAACTGGCCGGCGCCGACGATGCCGAGGGAGAAGGTCATGGGGTGTGTGCCTTTCACTGGCCGAGGATGAGGTTGATCTGGTCGTTGGTCCTGGTCAGGCCGCTCACCGGGGCGTCATTGGCGTAGACGTCCTGCATGGCGGGGCGCATCAGGGAGTACACGTCCGCGGCGTAGTCGGTGACCGGGAACGAGAAGGTGGCGGAGTCCGTCTTGTCGGTGACCGCTTCGGTGAACGCGGACACGTCGATGCCCTTCTTCTCGTACGCGGCCACGGCCGCCCGGGTGCCGTCCGGGGTCGCCGGGAAGACGATGCCGTAGCCGCCGACTATCCGCTGGCACTCGTCGGAGGCCAGGTACCGCACCCATTTCTTCGCGCCCTCCTTGTTGCGGGCGTTCTTGGTGACGGAGTCGGCGAGGCCGTTCATCATGGTGGCCCGCTTGCCGGTCGGGCCGACCGGCGTGGGCGCCGTGCCGACCTCCAGGCCCTTGGTGCCGTAGTAGGTGGAGATCATCCAGGCGCCGTCGAACGAGGTGGCCGCCCGGCCGGAGGCGACCTGGGCGTTGGCCGGGTTGGCGCCGTCGGTGTAGTCGGTGAAGGGCGCGAGATAGCCCTTCTCGGCGAGGCCGAAGTACCAGTCGATCACCGACTGGAAGGTTCCGCTGCCGTACTGGTACTCGGTGCCCCAGCGCGCCTTGTCCGTGTAGTGCCAGCCGGCCGAGGCGGTGAACGGGCTCCAGGTGGTCTGCCCGTCGGCGTCGCCCGCGCCGCCCGCGGCGAGCCCGTACACCTCGACGTTGTTCCTGTCGAAGCCCTTCTCGTCGCCGCGCGTGCCGTTCCTGTCGACGGTCAGGTGCGCGATGGCCTTCTCGAAGGTGCCGCCGTCCTCGGGGTTCCAGGACAGGCTGTCGAGCTCGTCGGCGGTGAGTCCGGCCTCCTCGGCCATCTTCTGGTTGTAGAAGAGGGCGACGGTGTCCCAGTCCTTGGGCGCGCCGTAGCGGTGGCCGTCCTGGCCCCGCCAGTTGGCGCCCAGACCCGCCTGGTAGGCCGAGTCGTCCAGGCCCAGGTCGTCGAGCGGTTCGAGCACCTTCAGATCGGCGAACTGCCCGAACTTCTGGATGTGGTCGGTGAAGACGTCGGGCTCGGTGCCCGCGATGAAGCTCGCGGTGAGCTTGGTCCAGTAGTCGCTCCAGCCCATCTGGGTGATCTTCACCTTCACGCCCGGGTTCTGCTGCTCGAACCCCTTCGCGCACGCCTGGTACGCGGGCAGCTGGTTGGCGTCCCACAGCCAGTACGTCACCGTGTTCCCGTCCGACCCCGCGGTGCCGCCCTTCGCGCAGCCGGTGGCCAGGGACAGGGCCAGCGCCGCGCCCAGCGCACCCAGTCGCGTGGCGACCGTACGCATTCGAACTCGCATCCCCGTCCCCTTACTTGATTCCGGTGAAGCTGATGGAGCTGACGATGCGGCGTGCGAAGAAGCCGAACAGCACCAGCATCGGGAGGGCGGCGATCAGGGTGGCCGCCATCAGGCCGGACCAGTCGTAGCCCGTCTGCGGTGTCTGTGCCCGGAAGATGGCCAGTGCCACGGTGAGCACCCGCGAGCTGTCGCTGTAGGACACCATCAGCGGCCAGAAGTAGTCGTTCCAGGCGGTGATGTACGTCAGCAGCCCCAGCGTGAGGACGGGCGTGGACGCCATCGGCAGCATCACGCGGAAGAAGATCCGGATCTTCCCGGCCCCGTCCAGCAGAGCGGCCTCCTCCACCTCACGGGGCACGTTCATGAAGAACTGGCGCAGGAAGAACACCGCGAACGGCGTCATGAACATCGTGGGCAGGGCCACCCCCAACAGGGTGTCCACCAAGCCGAGTTGCTTGATCAGGACGAAGTTCGGCAGCAGCGTGAAGATCGCCGGCACCATCAGCCCCGCCAGGAACAGCCCGAACACCGTCTCCCGTCCGCGCCAGCGCAGCCGGGCGAAGGCGTAGGCGGCCATGGCGGAGAAGAAGATCTGGCACACGGTGATCAGGGTCGAGACGATCACCGAGTTGACCAGATAGCGCCAGAACTCCAGCCCGCCACCCGATCCGCCCTGGGCGATGGCCTCCTCGGTCGACTGCAGGCCGAGGGCCCGTTCGAAGCCCCCGGTCGTCGGGTCGACCGGCAGCACGTCGCCGGGACGGACGGCGAGCGCGGTGTTGGAGGACAGCGCGGTGCGCAGGATCCAGTAGAAGGGCAGCAGGGTGATGAGCACGATCGAGGCCATCACCGCTCAGGCCACGACCCGCCCGAAGGTGGGTCTGCGCCTGACGCGCCGTACGGGCGTGGTGTCTGCCACGGCAGCCATGTCGGTGTCTCCCTTCCCTCAGCCGAGGTCGCTCTGGCCGGCCCGGGTGAGCCGGTACTGGAGGACGGTGATCGCGCTCAGCACGACCAGCAGGGCCACCGACATCGCCGAGGCGTACCCGAACTGGAAGCGGCCGAACGCGGCGCCGTAGATGTAGTACTGAAGGACGTTCGTGGCGTTCGCCGGACCGCCGGCGGTCGTCACGGCGACCGTGTCGAACACCTGGAACGAGCCGATGACCGTCATGATCAGCACGACCGCCAGGACCGGCCGCAGCAGCGGCAGCGTGATCCGGCGGAACATGCGCCATTCGCTCGCGCCGTCCACCTTCGCCGCCTCGTACATGTCGTTCGGGATCGCCATCAGTCCGGCGAACAGCAGCAGGGCGGTGTATCCGACGTGCCGCCACACGTTGATCAGGGCGATCGTCGGGATCGCCCAGGTCTCGTCGGCGAGGAACGGGATCCGGTCGAGGCCGATCCCGGCGATGATCTCGTTGCCTATGCCGAGTTGGGTGTCCAGGATCCAGAGCCAGACGATGCCCGCGACGACGTTGGACATCAGATACGGCGTGAGCACGATCCCGCGCAGCACCGCCGACTGTGTGAGCCGCTGAAGGAGCACGGCGACGGCGAGGGCCGCCACCGTCTGCACACCGATGTTGATGACCACGTACTCCACGGTGACCGCGAGCGAGTCCCAGAAGATCGGGTCGTGGACCATCCGTACGTAGTTGTCCAGGCCCACCCACTCAGCGGGCGTGAGCAGGTTGAAGCGGGTGAAGCTCAGATAGATGCCTCGCAGCGTCGGCCACAGCAGGAACACCGTGTAGCCGAGCAGCGCGGGTGCGATGAACACCGCGGCGAGCCGCCCGTCCCCTCGGTTCTCGCGGGCCGCCGCCCGCCGGGCCCTCGGTTTGCTGCCTGCCCCCTCGGCGCCGCTCAGTGGCAGCGACGGAGGGCTGCTGGACGCGATGGTCATCGGGAGACTCCCTCGTCTGCGGCTCGTCCTCGGCCACTTACTTTTGTGGCGGAAGAATCAAGCCGTCAAGAGGCGGGGGAACATCTTTTTCCAGCCGCGTCGACGCCATAGAATGGTCTGGTTGGTTTCGAAGAGAAAAAAATCATGTGGGAGCCTGACGACCATGACCGCAGTAGCCGCCAGCTGGCTTCCGCTCAGCCCCGGTGAACGCTCCGTGGCGATCGAGGTGCTCCTCGCCGGCCCCCTGTCGCGCACCGAACTCGCCCGGCGCCTCGACCTGTCCGCGGGCAGCCTCACCAGGCTCACCAAACCGCTGATCGAGTCGGGCCTGCTCGTCGAGGTGCCGGAGGCGGGCGGACCGGCCGAGACGCGCCAGGGCCGCCCCTCTCAGCCGCTGGACGTCGTCGCCGAGTCCCGCTCCTTCATCGGCTTCAAGATCACCGATGACATGGTCTACGGCGTGGTGACCACGCTCAGAAGCGAGATCGTCGCCCGCTGCGACCGCCCCGTGACGTCCCATGAGCCCGCCGGGGTCGTGGACCTGCTGGGCGAGATGGCCGAGGAACTGGCCGACCGCCACCCCCGGCTCGCGGGCATCGGCATCGGTGTGGGCGGTCTCGTGGAGGACCGCGCCGTGGTCGGGGAGTCGCCGTTCCTCGGGTGGCGCGACGTGCCGCTCGCCGAACTCGTCCAGGAGCGGACGGGGTTGCCGGTCGTCGTGGAGAACGACGTGGCGGCCCTCGTCGAGGCCGAGACCTGGTTCGGCGCCGGCCGCGGCCTCGACCGCTTCGTCGTCCTGACCATCGGCGCCGGTATCGGCTACGGGCTGGTCCTGGGCGGCAAGCGGGTGCCGTACGCCGAGGAGGACCGCGGCTTCGGCCGGCACTGGATCATCAACCCCGACGGTCCGCTCACTCCCGACGGGGAGCGCGGCAGCGCCGTCTCCCTGCTGACCATTCCGAACATCCGCTACCAGATCCGGGCGGCCACCGGACGCGAGCACAGCTACGAGGAGATCCTCGGCCTCGCCGTCGAGGGGGAGCCGATGTGCGCCCGGGTCGTCGACGAGGCCGCTGTGGCCCTGGGCACCCTCGTCGCCCACATCGCCAACTTCGCCATGCCGCAGAAGATCCTGCTCGCCGGTGAGGGGGTCGGTCTGATGGGTGTGGCGGGGAACACGGTGGAGGACACCGTCCGCGCCCGCCGGCATCCCCTGGCCACTCCGGTCGAGCTGGAGACCAGGGTGTCCGACTTCCACGACTGGGCGCGCGGGGCGGCCGTTCTCGCCATCCAGGTGCTCGTGCTGGGTGCCGCGGACGTCTGAACTCCCCGGTGGGTTCTGAGAGATGGACGTGATCAGGGACACGGCCCGATATGTCCGATTAGCTCGTGATTACTCACGGCGCCTTCACCTCGGCAGCCGTATGCTTCACACCATGTCCACCAGTGTTGAAGCCGCTACCGAGCGATCGGCCGCGGAGGTCAACGAGGAGATCCGGGCGCTGTGGCGCCGGTCGGGCGGGACACTGAGCACCGAACAGCGCGAGGAGTACCAGCGCCTCGTCATGGAGTGGGCCGCCGCGGCGCCGCAGTCGGCGCAGGCCGCCTGACCGGCGTCGCCGGACCCCGGAAGGGTCCGCCCGGCCGGTGCTCTCCGGCCCGACGGCCCCCGGACCTCCTCGTCACCCCCATGTGGCCGAGTAGTGCCGCTGGTAGGCCCTGCGGTCCTGTTCCGTCCGGATCCACCGCGTGGCCACCAGCGCGATCAGACTGCCCCCGATGACCAGCAGGCCGGGGCCGACGTTCGCCGGATCCGCGAGCCGCGACAGCAGGTTCGAGACGTCCTCCCCGGACACCGGGGCGGACACCCCGGGCCCTGCCGCGTCCGGAGGCGCCGCACCGCTTCCGGATCCGGCGGCGGAGGGCGCGGGGCCGGCGTCCTGCTCCCCGCCCGGCGGCGTCGCGGTGATCAGCTGTACGCCGAGCTCGGACAAGGGCTTGTCCAGCGGCTGGAAGAAGGTCGTCCCCCCGGCGTCGCAGTCCCCGTTGCCCCCGGAGGTCACCCCGAGCGCGACACCCTCGGAGAACAACGGCCCGCCGCTGTCCCCGGGTTCGGCGCACACGTTCGTCTCGATGAGACCGGTGACGGTGCCCTCGGGATAGTTCACCGTGGCGTCCACCCCGGTCACCTCACCGTCGCGCAGCCCGCTGGTGCTGCCGCTGCGGAACACCCGCTGTCCGACCGAGACCGCGCCGGTACCCGTGATCCGCACGCCCTGCCCGTCGCCCACGGCCACCACGTCGGCGCCCGCACCGGCCCGGCCGCCCGTGTACTCGACCAGCGAGTAGTCGTCGCCGGGGAAGCTGCCGACCACGGTCCTGCCCACTTCCCGGTCGCCCCGGCCGTCGGCGAACCAGACGGAGCCCTCGGGCCCGCAGTGCCCGGCCGTGAGGATGAAGTCGGTCCGCCCGTCGGTGACGTTGAAGCCCGCGGAACAGCGCCCGGCGGTCGACAGGATCGCCTGGGCTCCGTTGATCCGCGTGGTGAACGAACCGTCCGTGCGCTCCATGCGCACGAACGCGCCGATGCCGTCCGCGACGCCGGTCAGCTCCGCCCACGCGGAGGCCGAGACGGTGCTGTCCCCGCGCACCACCACCTCGTTGGTCCGGTAGTCCAGCAGCCATGCCGTGCCGCTCACCCGAGGCGCCGAACGCAGCGTCGCCGTGGCCGACTTCAGCTCGCGCATGCTGTGCCGCACGAGCTTGGCGGCCGCCCCCGACCGCCGGACCTCGGCCGCCGTGTCCGCGTCGGTGACCGCGACGACCGGCCGGCCGTCGGAGCCGATCCAGGTACCGGCCGTCCGGTCGCTGCCGAGCCGCTCCACGAGGTCCTCGCCCGTGCCCGCGGCCGACCGGACGGACGCGTTCGGCACCCCGGCGGAGCCCGAGGGCTCGCTCGCCACGGCCTGGGTGACCATCCCCGCCCCGAGCAGGAGTCCGCCGACCGCCGCCAGCCGTGTCGCCCGCCGGACGATCCGTCGTCGTGCGTGCCTCATGCATGGCTCCCGAACTCCGTACGCGCGGCGGCAACACCGCGGGGCGCCCAGGGGGTTGAGCGCCCTCCCTCCATACGTGCCGGGGTGCGGCGGCGTTCACGCCGAGGGCGATCGGCTCAATTCTTGCGGGCCACGCCGCCGAACATCGCGACCTCCTCCGGCTCGGCGCCGTCGGCGCCGTCCGGACGCCAGCGCGAGCACGACACGACCCCGGGCTCCAGCAGGTCCAGCCCGTCGAAGAAGCGCGTCACCTGCTCGGGGGTGCGCTGGGTCAGCTTCGGTGTGCCGTGCTCGTTCCAGAACTTCACCGCCTCGTCCACGTCGGGCATGGCGGGCGAGGTGACGGTGTGCGACAGGACCAGATGGCTTCCGGCCGGCAGCCGGTCGACCAGCTGCCGGACCAGGGCGTACGGGTCCTCGTCGTCGGGGACGAAGATGACGACGCCGAGCAGCATCAGCGCCACCGGCCGGCTGAGGTCCAGGCTCTTGGCGGCGTGTTCGAGGATCGCGTCGACGTTGCGGAGGTCCTCGTCGAGGTAGTCGGTGCTTCCCTCGGGTGTGCTGGTGAGCAGCGCGCGGGCGTGCGCCAGGACCAGCGGGTCGTTGTCGACGTACACGATCCGGGTGTCGGGGGCGATGCGCTGGGCGACCTCGTGGGTGTTGTCGGCGGTCGGCAGCCCCGTGCCGATGTCCAGGAACTGGCGTATGCCGACGTCGGAGACGAGGTGGCGCACGGCGCGGCCGAGGAACAGGCGGTCCGCGCGGGCGTAGTCCCCGATGCCGGGGTGCAGTTGCCGGATCTGGTCGCCGGCGGCCCGGTCGACCTCGTAGTTGTCCTTGCCGCCCAGCCAGTAGTTCCAGATCCGAGCGGTGTGCGGCTGGGTCGTGTTGATGCGCTCGCGCAGGGACTGGACCAGATCGTCCTGGGGTGGCGGGTTGTCGGTCACGGAATCAGCTCCTGGGGGTGCCTGGTGTTCGGATCACGATGATTCCCGGTGGGGTGTCAAGAAACAATCCGGACCGCGGAGTTGATCCTGTTGACGGCGGGGATTTCCTTGTCCTCGGCCTGCTCCGGGCGGTGGCCGGCGTCCGGGCGGAGGTCCGTCCGGCGAAGGTCTTGACTCTGCGTGCGCGGGTGACGATCCTCTTCGCATAATTGCGCCGGTCATGACAAACCCATGGGTGTGGTGCACCGACCCCCGGACGGCTTGGTTCAGCGACCGCGCCCCACCCGCCGACCGAGGGACGTGGACAGTGACCCTGGCTCGTCGCCCGTACCGCAGACGCAAAGACGTCGCCCTGCTGTCCCTGCTGCTGTTCGTGCTGGCCATGACGCTCGGCCCCACGCCGAGTTCGGCCGCGTCGAACGACTGGTACACGCCCACGGCGCGGCCCGCGCCGGACTCCGGGATCAATGTCACCGGAGAGCCGTTCAAGGGCACCGACGCGCAGGGCGAGGTGCGCGGCTTCGTCGACGCACACAACCACCTGATGTCCAACGAGGCCTTCGGCGGTCGGCTGATCTGCGGCAAGACCTTCTCCGAGGCGGGGATCGCCGACGCGCTCAAGGACTGCCCCGAGCACTACCCGGACGGCTCGCTCGCGATCTTCGACTTCATCACCAACGGCGGTGACGGCCGGCACGACCCGGTCGGCTGGCCCACCTTCAAGGACTGGCCCGCGCACGACTCGCTGACCCACCAGCAGAACTACTACGCCTGGGTCGAGCGCGCCTGGCGCGGCGGCCAGCGGGTGATGGTCAACGACCTCGTCACCAACGGCGTGATCTGCTCGGTGTACTTCTTCAAGGACCGCAGCTGCGACGAGATGACCTCCATCCGCCTCCAGGCGAAGCTGACCTACGACCTCCAGGCCTACGTCGACAAGATGTACGGCGGCCCCGGTAAGGGCTGGTTCCGGATCGTCACCGACAGCGCGCAGGCCCGCTCGGTCGTCGAGCAGGGCAAGCTGGCGGTCGTCCTGGGCGTCGAGACCTCCGAGCCGTTCGGCTGCAAGCAGATCCTGGACATCGCCCAGTGCAGCAAGGAGGACATCGACAAGGGGCTGGACGAGCTGCACGCGCTGGGCGTGCGCAGCATGTTCCTCTGCCACAAGTTCGACAACGCGCTGTGCGGGGTCCGCTTCGACTCGGGCGGTCTGGGAACGGCCATCAACGTCGGGCAGTTCCTGTCGACCGGCACCTTCTGGCGGACCGAGCGGTGCACCGGCCCCCAGCACGACAACCCCATCGGCGCCGCCGCCGCTCCCGGGGCCGAGGACGAACTCCCCGCGGGAGTGGAGGTCCCCTCGTACGACGAGGACGCCCAGTGCAACGTCAGAGGACTCACCGAACTCGGCGAGTACGCCGTGCGCGGCATGATGAAACGCAAGATGATGCTGGAGATCGACCACATGAGCGTCAAGGCCACCGGCCGGGCGCTGGACATCTTCGAGTCCGAGTCGTACCCCGGCGTGATCTCCTCGCACAGCTGGATGGACCTGAACTGGACCGAACGGGTCTACGGCCTCGGCGGCTTCATCGCCCAGTACATGCACGGGTCCGAGGAGTTCAGCGCGGAGGCCCGGCGCACGGACGCGCTGCGCGAGAAGTACGGCGTGGGCTACGGCTACGGAACCGACATGAACGGCGTCGGCGGCTGGCCCGCCCCGCGCGGCACGGACACCGGCAACCCCGTCACCTACCCGTTCCGCAGCGTCGACGGCGGCTCGGTCCTCGACCGGCAGACCACCGGGCAGCGCACCTGGGACCTGAACACCGACGGAGCCGCCCACTACGGCCTCGTCCCGGACTGGATCGAGGACATCCGGCGGGTCGGCGGCCAGGACGTGGTGGACGACCTGTTCCGCGGCGCCGAGTCCTACCTCGACACCTGGGGCGCCTCCGAGCGCCACCGGTCCGCGGTCAACCTCGCCCAGGGATCCACGGCCACGGCCAGTTCCGCGGAGTGGAACCCGTTCACCAGCTACGCGCCGCACCGCGCCGCCGACGGCAGCCGCGACACCCGCTGGGCCAGCGACTGGAACGACGACCAGTGGCTGAGCCTCGACCTGGGCGCCACCCATCGGGTCGGGCGGGTCACGCTCGACTGGGAACGCGCCTACGGGAAGGCGTACCGCGTCGAGCTGTCCACCGACGGCGTGAACTGGCAGACCGCCTGGTCCACCACCACCGGCGACGGGGGCCTCGACACGGCCGTCTTCCCCGGCACACCGGCCCGCCACGTCCGCGTCCACGGCCTGGACCGCGGCACCGACTGGGGCTACTCGCTGTACGAAGTGGGCGTCCACAGCGGCTGACACGGCTCACCACCGCCGGCCCGCGGCCGCGACGAGGGGGAACCCTCGTCGCGGCCGTAGTCATGTCGACGGACCGACGGCCGGCGCCCGGCCTCGGCCCACCGGGGTCCGTGCGCGGTTCACCGGGGTGCGCCCGGGCCGACCGCGTCCGACCCTGGAATCGAGGGCGCCGAGGGCGCCCGGCCCTCCCGCCCGCCCGGCGCGGGGCCCGGACCGGACTCGAGGACGAAGGCGGCACCGGCATGAAGACACCCCCGATCGTTTCGCCGCAGGAATGGGACGCAGCCCGCTCGCGGCTCCTCCAGGCGGAGAAGCAGCTGACCCGGGCCCGTGACGCCCTGGCCGCCCAACGCCGGCGGATGCCGTGGCAGGCCGTGGAACAGGAGTACGCGTTCGACGGGCCCGGCGGCAGGCGGAGTCTGCCGGACCTGTTCGACGGGCGCCGCCAGCTCGTCGTCTACCGCGCCTTCTTCGAGCCCGGTGTGACCGGCTGGCCCGACCACGCCTGCCCCGGCTGCTCCATGGTGGCCGACCACATCGGCAACCTCGCCCACCTCAACGCCCGCGACACCACCCTCGTCCTCGCCTCGCGGGCCCCTCAGCCGGAGATCGAACGGGTCAAGGAGCGGATGGGCTGGTCGATGCCCTGGTACACGATCACCGACGGCTTCGACACCGACTTCGGTGTGGACGAGTGGCACGGGACCAACGCGTTCATCCGCGACGGCGACCGGGTCTTTCGCACGTACTTCATCAACGCCCGCGGCGACGAGGCGCTCGGCAGCACGTGGAGCTATCTCGACATGACCGCGCTGGGACGGCAGGAGACCTGGGAGGACTCACCCGAGGGCTATCCCCAGACCCCGCCCTACGAGTGGTGGAACTGGCACGACGAGTACGGCACCACCGAGCGGGCGGAGCCGACCGGGTGAACGCCGGGCCGCTCCGCCGGCCGGCGACGGAGGCGGTCGCCGGCCGTCCCGCCCGCCATCGCTCCGGCGCGGCGGCGGAGGCCGTGCCCCGGATGTGACACCGTGGGCGAGCGAGACCTGAGTGACCGAGGATCCGTCCATGTCCATGCCAGCCGGTGACTTCACGGCGCAGACCGCGTCCGAGGCCGAATCGCATTCCCCGCTGCGCGACTTCCTGCGCACCGAGACCGGCAGCGCCGCCGTGCTGGTGGCGGCGGCCGTCGTGGCCCTCGTGTGGGCCAACGTGGCGCTCGCGGACTACGAGGCGTTCTGGCGGACCCACCTGTCGGTCGAGGCCGGTTCCTACGGCATCTCCCTCGAACTGCGGGAGTGGGTCAACAGCGGGCTGATGACGCTGTTCTTCTTCGTCGTGGGCCTGGAAGCGCGCCGTGAGTTCGACATGGGCGAGCTGCGCGACCGCAGACAGCTCGCCCTTCCGATCGCGGCGGGCGTGTGCGGCATGCTCGTGCCGGTCGCCCTCTACCTGGTGATCAACGCGGGCCGGGAGACGGCGCAGGGCTGGGGTGCGGCCATGTCCACCGACACCGCCATCGCCCTGGGCATGCTGGCCGTCGTCGGCCGCCGGATGCCGCCGGGCCTGCGGGTCCTCATCCTCTCGCTCACGGTGATCGACGACTTCCTGGCCCTCGCCGTGATCGCCGTCGCCTACAGCGACCGCATCTCGGTGCCCGCGCTGCTGACGGCGGTCGGCGTGTTCGTGACGGTGCTGGTGTTCCGGCGGTACGGGATCACCCGGGGCGTCGTGTACGCGCTGCTGGCCCTCGTCGCCTGGATCGCGCTGCTCGAATCCGGAGTCGACCCGGTGGTCATCGGACTCGCGATGGGACTGATCACCTACGCCTACCCCGCCTCGCGCTCGGACCTGGAACACGCGACCGGACTGTTCCGGCTGTTCCGCGAGCAGCCCACACCGGAGCTGGAGCGCCTGGTGCGCGAGGGGATCGCCTCGGCGATCTCACCGAACGACCGGCTCCAGCGCATGTACCACCCGTGGACCAGCCATGTCGTCGTCCCGCTGTTCGCCCTGGCCAACGCCGGGATCCCGGTCGGCGGCGAGGAGCTCGCGCGGGCCTTCGCCTCACCCGTCACGCTGGGCATCCTGGTCGCCTTCGTCCTCGGCAAGCCGATCGGCATCGTCGGGGCGTCCGCGCTGGCGGCTTTCCTGAGCCGGGGCCGGATCCAGCTGCCGGTCGGCTGGGGCGCCCTGATCACGGCGGGCACCCTGGCCGGGGTCGGGTTCACGGTCTCGCTGCTGATCGCCACCCTCGCCTTCGACGGCACCCGGCTGGAGGACGCCAAGATCGGCATCCTCGCGGCGGTGGTGTGCTCCTTCGTCCTCAGCCAGGCCGTCACGGCGCTGATCGGTCTGCTGCCGCGGCGGGTGCGGCTGCGGGCGCTGGTGGGGGAGGCAGACATGATCATCGACCTGGCGGTACCCGTCGACCCGGACCGGGACCACTTCCGCGGCCCGCGCGACGCCCCGGTGACCCTGGTGGAGTACGGCGACTACGAGTGCCCGCACTGCGGGCGGGCGGAAACCGTCGTCCGCGAGCTGCTCGGCGACTTCCGGGATTTGTGCTACGTGTGGCGGCACCTGCCCCTGACCGATGTGCACGTGCACGCCCAGCTCGCCTCCGAGGCCGCCGAAGTGGCCGGACTGCAGGGCCGGTTCTGGGACATGCACGACGTGCTGATCAGCCATCAGGGCGCGCTCCGGTTCGACGACCTGCGAGGGTACGCGGCTGACCTCGGACTCGACCCCGAACGCTTCGAACGGGACCTGCGCGCCAGGGCGGGCGCCGTACGGGTCGCGGAGGACGCCGAGTCGGCCGACCTCAGCGGCGTCGTCGGGACGCCCACCTTCTTCGTCAACGGCCGCAGGCACCACGGCGCCTACGACGTCGAGAGCCTGTCCGCGGCGGTCCGAGCCGCCCGCGAACGAGCCGCCGTCGCCGCCTAGGGGAAGGCAGCCCGTGCCGTCCCCCCGTCCCCCCGGCGCGCCGGGCGGGCCCGCCGGGGGCCTCACCCGATCGGCGGCACCGCCGCGCGCGGCGGACGTCCCTGCGTTAGCGTCGGACTCGAGCACGCCGCCCGGCACGGGTGGCGGCCCGCGTTGGTGGTCCAAGGCAAGACGCCCTGCTTCCTGCGGGGAGATGCAGGTGCAAGGCCTGCCCAACGCTCGATCGAGGCCGGTGCCGGTCGTCGTCGGTCCTGGTCCGTGACGTGTCGTCACGCAGGGGACGGATCACGCACGGTGACACCGCACCGGCCTCGTCCGCGCCCGGCCGGCCCGCACGGCGACAACCGGGCCCACACCGACGTACCGCCCCGGGCGTCCCACCGATTCCCGGTCGCACCGCGGCCCCCTATCTTGGGCCCATGACCAGGATCCCGCACGAGACGTCCGGTGAACCGAACCCGCTGCGCGCCCTCGGCCTGGACACTCTTCGGCGCCGTACGAGCATGAAGTGGCGCACCTACCCCGAGGACGTGCTTCCGCTGTGGGTGGCCGAGATGGACGTACCGCTCGCCGAACCCGTGGTGCGCGCGGTCACCGACGCGCTGGCGCTCGGCGACACGGGCTACCCGGCGGGCACCGCCTACGCCGAGGCGCTGGCCGACTTCGCCGGGAAGCGCTGGGGCTGGGCCGGACTCGCGGTGGAGCGCACCGCGATCGTGCCGGACGTGATGCTCGGCGCGGTGGAGATGATCAAGCTGGTGACCGGGCCGGGGGACGCGGTGGTGGTCAACACCCCCGTCTATCCGCCGTTCTTCGAGTTCGTGACGCACATGGACCGGCAGGTGGCGCAGGCCCCGCTCGGCCCCGACCTGCGGATCGACCCCGGCACCCTGGAGGAGTCGTTCCGGCGTGCCGTCGCGGACGGACGGCGGGCCGCGTTCCTGCTGTGCAGCCCGCACAACCCGACCGGCACCGTGCACACCGCCGAGGAACTGTCCACCGTGGCACGCCTCGCCGAGCGGTACGGCGTGCGGGTGGTCGCCGACGAGATCCATGCCCCGCTCGTCCTCGACGGAGCCGACTTCGTGCCGTATCTGAGCGTCCCGGGCGGCGAGAGCGGGCTGTCGCTGATGTCGGCGTCCAAGGCGTGGAACCTGGCCGGGCTCAAGGCGGCCCTCGCCATCGCCGGGCCGGCCGCGGGCGCCGATCTCGCCCGGCTGCCCGAGGAGGTCAGCCACGGCCCCAGCCATCTCGGCGTCATCGCCCACAGCGCGGCCCTGCGCGACGGGAACGCCTGGCTGGACGCCCTGCTGGCGGGCCTCGACGACAACCGGAGCCTGCTGTCGGACCTGTTGGCGGAGTATCTGCCGGGGATCGTGCACCGCCCGGGCGAGGCCACCTACCTCGCCTGGCTCGACTGCCGCGCCCTCGGCCTGGGCGACGACCCGGCCCAGGTCTTCCTGCACCGGGGCCGGGTCGCCCTCAACTCCGGCCTTCCGTTCGGCACGGGCGGGGCGGGCCATGTCCGGCTGAACCTGGCCACCGCACCCGAGGTGCTCACGGAGGCGGTACGGCGGATGGCGGCCGTTCTGGAGTGACCGCCGGACCGGCCGCCCGGGGCGTCGCCGGGCGGGCGGGACCCTCGCGACACGCCCTAGACTCACGGGATGGACGACACGTCGCTGGACCGCCTCGGCGCGGGCAAGTACCTGCTGGTGACCAGCTATCGCAAGAACGGGACCGGCGTGCCCACTCCGGTCTGGGTGGTGCGGGACGGCGACGCGCTCGGCGTCTGGACGACCGCCGACTCCTGGAAGGTCAAGCGGGTACGCAACCGCGCGGACGTCCTCGTCGGCCCCTGCGACCTGCGCGGCAACCCGACCGGGGATCCGGTGCCGGCCACCGCGGCGGTCGTCGACGCGGCGACCACCGCGCGCTACCGCACCCTCATCGCCCGCAAGTACGGCCTCGTCGGCCGGCTCACGCTGCTCGGCAGCCGGTTGCGGCGCGGCGTGAAGGGCACCGTCGGCATCCGGGTCACACTGGGGTGACTCTCCGGGGACCTCGGCCCGCCCGGAGTCCGTCCGGGCGGGCCGAGGTCCCGCTCGATGCGCGGACGGCGAGCCGCCGGTCAGGTCCGGGCGCCGCCGCCCGGCGGATCAGGTCCAGGCCCGGTACGGTTTGTCGACCAGCTGGAACACCGGCTCGCCGCGCACCGGGTCCTTCGTCGTCGACAGCCGTACCCGGTCGCCGCTGTGGATGCCCACGGGCGGCCCCATCACCCGGCCCCGCACGACGAACCCCTCCGCCATCTCGATCAGCGACACATTGCGCGCGGCGGGTGTGTTGCGGTTGACCACCGTGCTGTGGCGGACCGTGCCGATGCCCTCGCTGCGTTCGCTGTGCAGGTCGCTGCCCTGGCAGACCGGACACAGCAGACGGTGGTACATGGCGGTGCCGCACCAGGCGCAGCGCTGGAAGTGCATCGCGTCCGGGTCGTGGGACGTGGGTTCGAGGACGCCCGCCGCGGAACCGGACGACTGCTGGGCGACGCTTCCTGAGTGGTGGTACACGCTGGTCAACTCCCTGCGCTCGGCCGGAAATCCGCGTGCGCGGCGCACCGCGCACGCATGTGCCCGGCTCGATGTGCCACCGTGCACGGCCACAGCGTATGGCACTCAGTGCCACTCGTAAAGATACTCCGTACCATCAAATTGGAATCGAGTCCCGCTCGTGGGATCGGGCTCGTGCGGTGCGCCCCGGTGGATCCGGTCGGCCGTGCCGAGTGTCCCGGCGGTGCGGGTCGGCCCCGATGGCGTCGCACCCCGTTGCATGGCACGCAGTGCAGGAGTTGGGGGAGTCGAGGGCGGAGGGCCGGTGGCCCGGGTCAGGCGCCGTCGGGCTCGCCCGGTTCCTCGGTGAGCGAGGACAGGCGGTCCACCGCGTCGGCCACCTCGCGCCGCACCGGCTCGGACAGCGGCTCGCCCTGCACGGCCGTCACCAGGTCCTCGGCGAGACGGTGCAGTTTGGTGTTGGTGTTCTGCGAGACCGTCACCAGCACGTGCCAGGCGTCCTGCGGGCTCAGCCCGAACGTGGCCATCAGGACCCCGCGGGCCAGATCGATGGTGGGCCGGGTCAGCATGGCCCGGCGCAGCTGGACGACCTCGGCGCCCAGGGAGTGCTCACCGGTGCCGTCGGGGCCGGCGGGCAGGAACAGCGGCAGCGTGCCGGTCAGGGTGAACAGCCGCTCGACGACGGGGCCGAGGGCCCGCACCGTCACCGACTTGCCCTCGGCGACGGCCTGTTCGCGCAGGGCGAGCAGCACATTGAGGGTCGAGCAGTCGCAGAAGCCCACACCGCCGAGGTCCAGGTCCACGCCGTCCGGCGCCCCCGTGAGCGCCGCGCGCAGGGCGGCGTGCAGTTCATCGGCGAGCTGGAGGTCGAGTTCCCCGCGCACCACCACGACCGTGCGGGTGCCGTCGGCGCGGAGGCCGATCGACAGCGGCCGCGGCCTGCGAACCGCGGAGGTGCCGTCCGTTCCCGTGCGGGCGGGAGGGTCCCCCTGGGGGGACTGCGCCGAGAACGCAGGCTCCGGCATGGCCGACTCTCCTTCGACACTCCTGCCTGTCGTCCCCTCCAGACTCCGACCCGGACCGGAATACGTCAAGCGATACGCGAAATCGATTTCGCGTTTTTGTATGCGGGAACCCCCGGTCCTATGATTGGCGCATGGGTGGAGTGCCTGAGCCGCATACCGGATGGACCTTCATCACCAACCATGCCCGGGTGCTGGCCGCCATCGCCGACGATCACAACGCGCGCGTGCGGGACATCGCGGCGCACTGCCGGCTGACCGAGCGGGCCGTGCAGAAGATCATCGCCGATCTGGAGCAGGCCGGTTACCTGTCGCACCGGCGCGAGGGGCGCAGCAACTCGTACCGCATCGAGCCGAGCAAGGTGCTGCGTCATCCGGCGGAGGCGGGGCTGACCGTGGCCTCCCTGCTGGGGCTGCTCGTCCGGGACGAGGTGCATCGCGCGCGGGGTTCGGCGGACGGCCCGGCCGTCGGCCGCGAGGGCTGAGCGCCCGTCCGCGCGTGCTCGCCCGGGACGTGACGCGTCGTCCGGGCGGTGCGAGGGCCACGGCCCGGATCAGCGACCGGAGTTGTGCTCCACGAGTGCCTCGGTGACCGCACGCACGCTGCGTGCGATGTGCTGGAGCTGGAGCACCTCGGCGGCGTACAGCTTGATCGTGTGCTCGATGACCGACTCCGGCATGCCGAGCCTCGGCAGGTCGGCCCGCGCGGTCTGGAGCGCGGTGCGCGCCACCCGTATCTCGTGCTGGACCTGGATGTGCGCGTGGCGGGCGAGCAGTACGGGGTGGCGGATCAGGGCCGGATAGCCGGCGTAGCGGGCCGGCACCAGCTCGCGCAGCCAGCGGACCGCCGAGCGTTCCCAGTCGTAGCTGCCGGGCGTCTTGACCTGGCACGGCCAGTCCGGGCTGATGCGAGTGGACGTCAAAGGCATGATCATCGCTTCCGGTGTGCTGTGTCGCAGGGGTGGTGCGACCGAGTCGGGCGGCCCCGGCCCAGGGGATGACCGGGGCCGCCCCGTGCGAACACCCCGGGCACCGTCATGGGTAGGGGACGACGGCTTCGGGTGTCCGTGTGGGAGCCCGTCGACAGCGGTCGTCGCCGGCGCGGTGGAGTGTGCGGCATGCGCATGGGCGGACGGTCGGCTCTCATCGGGCGGGTGCGGATCCGCGAGCAGTATTTATATATGCCGTTCGCTTTGCAAGACGTATGAAAACATTCATGCGCGTTCTGATGTGAAAGATCCCTTTGTGCTGCCTTTCGGCAGGACGAAGGTGGCTGCCTGTCAGTCGCGCAGGAAGAAGTGGTGCTGGTCCGAGACCTGCTCGTACGCCTCCAGCCGGGCCTGTGTGCGCTCCGGGTCGGCGTCCGTCATGGCCTGGAGCAGCGCCGCCGCCATCACTCCGGGTGCGGCGTAGGAGTCGAAGACCAGCCGCGAGCCCGTCCCGGTGGCGAAGGTGACGTCCGCCTCGTCGGCCACGGGGCCGAGCGCCAGATCGGTGATCACGGCGACGCGCAGCCCGGCGCCGCGCGCCTGACGCACCGCGGCCAGCGTCTCCTGGGCGTGCCGGGGCAGTGAGAAGGCCAGCACCCAGGTGCCGCCCGCCTCGCGGGACTGGAGCAGCGCGTCGTAGGCCACGCTGCCGCCGCGGGTCACCAGCCGCACATCGGGGTGGATACGGCGTGCGGCGTAGGCGAAGTACTCGGCCAGGGACACGGAGATGCGCAGACCCAGCACCGTCAGCGGCGTCGACTCCGACAGTTCGCGGCCGACCTCGATGAGCCGGCCCGGGTCGGCGAAGTCCCGCCGGAGGTTCTCCAGGTTCTCGATCTCGGCGTCCACCGCGGCCTGGAGTTCGTTGCCGCGCTCCTCCTCGGCCGCGCCGCCGCCCGCGAACGTGCCGAGGGCGATGGCCTGGAGCTTCTCCCGCAGCGCCGGGTAGCCGCTGAAGCCCACCGCCGCGGCGAACCGGGTCACCGACGGCTGGCTGACGCCGACCCGGTCGGCGAGGTCGGTGATCGACAAGAACGCCGCTTCGGTGATGTGCTCGATCAGGTACTGCGCGATGCGCCGCTGCCCCGGCGACAGACGAGGCCGATCGAAAAGCTCCCTGAGCTGGGAGGTCGGGGCAGCCCCCGTTTCCGGAGCGGCCTTCCCAGAGGTGATCGCGGATGCCTGTGCGCGTGCCTGCTGAGGCGATGGCACCGGTGCGCCTCCTTTGTTTCCCACGGAGCTTCAACATAGCTCACGGACAGTGGCGGACAGGGCCGCACGGCACTGGTCGCGCACGCCCTCCAGGCTCTGTTCAACGGCGGTAGAGGGTGATCGAGTGCCCGACCTCGTCGACCGGCCTGCTGCTCGCGATCAGATCGGCCAGCCGCCCCGTCGCGGTGGCCGCCGCCGAGTCCGACACGACCAGCAGCCCGCGCACCCGGGCGGCGGGCACCCGCAGCGGATCGGCCGCCTCGATGCCGTAGTGGGAGGGCACCCCGCTGCCCTTGTACACGAGCCAGATCCGCTCGCCACCGTGGCGCTCGCGCAGCCGGTCGGCGAGCCGGCCGAGGTCCTGACCCCAGTCCACGTTGGAGTCGTGCAGCCGCAGCCGCGTCTTTCCGGGGCCGCCGAACGCCTCGTTGGAGTACGGCAGGTAGTAGGGGAAGGTGCGCAGGGAGCTGACCGCCACAAGGATCACCAGCGCGGTCGTCACGGCCGGTACCCGTCGCCACCTGGCGGCGAGGACACAACCGGCCGCCACGGCGAGGAACATCGGCAGGAAGAGGGCGTACCGGGTACCGAGGTCCCGGGAGCCCTGCACGGCCGCCGCCAGCAGCACGGCCGCGGGGGCGAGCACATAGAGGGCGGCCGCGCGCAGCCGCGGTACCGCCACGGTCGTCACGGCCCCGGCCGTCCACAGGACGAGCGTGCCGAGCGGGGTCTTCACCAGCAGCGCGACCGGCAGGTAGTACCAGAGGGAACCCGTGTAGCGGCGGCCGAGCAGGAAGCCGCGCCACGGCTTGTTCTCCAGCCCGAACTGGATGCGCATCCCGTCCCGGTACGCCTCCGGGAACGGCAGCAGGTCCACGAGATGGCCGCGCAGCCCGCGCACCGTCGGCACGTGCTGCTGGGGTGCCCAGCGCAACCGCGGATCGACCGTGAGGTACGCCGCCCACACGACGGCGACTGCGGCCAGCGCCGTCAGTGCGACGCCCTTCAGCAGCGCCCTCGGCCCGGCCCGGGTGCACCGCGTCGACAGCGCGGCGAGCCCCAGCAGCACCGGTACGGCCGCCAGCGCGCTCATCCTCGTCGCCAGGGCCGCCCCGAGCGCAGCGCCCGCGAGCGGCAGGTACCGCCACGGACGGAGCCGGGCCCGCCACAGCAGCCACACCGATGTCAGCAGGAACCCGGCCGCCGGGACGTCCAGCGTGGCCAGCGAGCCGTGCGCGACGACGTCCGGCGACAGCGTGTACAGGGCCAGAGCCACCAGTCCGCCCGCCGTGCCGGCCAGTTCCCGGGCGAAGACGAGGACGACCAGCCCGAACAGCAGCGTCAGCACGATCACCGGCAGCCGGGCGAACAGCATCAGCCGCCAGGGGTCGTTCCCGGCCTCGTACAGCAGGTGCCGCCCCAGGGCGGACTGGCCGCCCTCGAACGAGGGGTCCTGCCGCGGCTCGGCGAGCGCGACGCCGGCACCGACGATCAGCTTGCCCAGCGGCGGATGCTCCGGGTTGAGCCGCACCTCGTGCTCGCGCAGGTACTGGACCGCCGCGCCCACGTACACCGGTTCGTCGATCGTCGGCGTCTGCTGCACGGCGCAGGTCACCAGGGCGACGGCCATCTGGCCCAGGAGCAGCGCCGCGAGCAGCGGCGCCGTCCACCGCCCGCGGCCGATCCGGCGCGGGACGCGCGCCGTCGTCCGGCCCTCGCGGGCGTCGTCCGCGGGGCGCGGGGAGCGATCCGGAGCCCGCGGCACGGCGTCAACTCTCCCATCCGCTCCGGCCGGTGAGGGCGGCACGGCTTCGGAGGTCCTACCGGCGGACCGTCCGCCGTGCAGTGGGGTACGGATCG
This sequence comes from Streptomyces cadmiisoli, assembly GCF_003261055.1. Classification (NCBI taxonomy): domain Bacteria; kingdom Bacillati; phylum Actinomycetota; class Actinomycetes; order Kitasatosporales; family Streptomycetaceae; genus Streptomyces; species Streptomyces cadmiisoli. The sequence continues at coordinate 1,400,166 of NZ_CP030073.1, read as the reverse complement.
CGATGTGCCTGGGTTCAACGCGATTCGGCCGGACCCGTCGTTCATGCCCGGGTCGGTCACCGCGCCGCGGCCGGTCCGACGCGCGGCCGGGCCTGCCCCGCGGACACGGCGGACCGGCCCGTATCCACCCCACCGGCACGGCTCGTTGCACGGCTTCCCGGCCACCGGACGCGTACGACGCGGTCGTCGCCGACTCGACCGGGCAGGTGCCGACGCACCTCGCACCGGACGGAGGCCCCGCACACCCCCGCCCTGCAGAGGCGTTCACCGCCCCGCTCCGCGAACCGGCGGGCGACGCCTACGCGGAACCCGGGTCGAGGCCGGAGGCCCGAACGCTCACACCCGGTCCGTGGACACGACCAGATCGGCCCGGTCTCGTGTCGACGCCACCAGTTCGGCGTTGCGACGGTCCGGACCCAGCGCCCACGCCCGGGCCCCCGCCGGGTCCTTGCCGAACGCCTCGTGACGGGCGATCAGGCGGCGGAGCCGCTCGGGCTCGGCGAGTTCGCAGAACCACACCTCGTCCAACTGCGCGCGCACGCGCGCCCACGCCCCGGTCCCCAGCAGCAGGTAGTTGCCCTCGGTCACGATCAGACGGGCGGCCGGCGGCACCGGCACCGCACCCGCGATCGGCTGCTCCAGGACGCGTTCGAAGCCGGGCGCGTACACGGTCTCCTCGCCGTCGGCCTCCTCGCGCAGCCGTCGCAGCAGCGCCGCGTACCCGGCCGCGTCGAAGGTGTCAGGTGCCCCCTTGCGGTCCCGGCGGCCCAGCCGGTCCAGTTCGGTGTCCGCGAGGTGGAAGCCGTCCATCGGCACATGCGCCGCCCACGCCCGGCCCGTGCCGTTCAGTTCCCGCACCAGACGTTCGGTGAGCGTGGTCTTGCCCGCGCCGGGGCTGCCGGCCACACCGAGAACGGCCCGCCGGCCGTCGGCTGCCAGGCCCCGGGCGCGGGCCAGGAGGTCGTCGAAGGTCACCGGCACACGGGAGAGTGTGTCATCCGGGTGCGCCGCGACGGCGCCCGGGGACACCGCGCGACCGGCCGCGGCACGGAACGGCGGCCGCCCGGGCAGGCGCCCCGCCGTCCCGCTGCCGCCACCCGGTGGGAATCCGGCCCGTGTGGCCCCCGCCACCGGCTGGACGGCGCGGGGCGGGGAACCGTGTCCTTATGACGGAGCTCGGTCTTCCCGAAGAAATCCTGGCCTGCCTCTTCGACCTCGACGGGGTCGTCACCAAGACGGCCGCCGTCCACGCCGCCGCCTGGAAGGAGACGTTCGACGCCTTCCTGCGTGAACGCGACGGCGAGAGTTTCCAGCCGTTCGACGCCGTCGCCGACTACGACGAGTACGTCGACGGCCGCCCCCGCGCGGACGGCGTCCGCACCTTCCTCGCCTCGCGCGGCATCGACCTGCCCGACGGGCGGCCGGACGATCCGCCGGACGCGGCCACCGTGCACGGCGTCGGCAACCGCAAGAACGAACTCCTCCTGGAGAAGATCCGCACCGGCGGCGTCGAGGCCTACGACAGCACCCTGCGCTACATCGAGGCGGCCCGCGCGCGGGGCCTGCGCACCGCGATCGTCTCCTCCAGCGCCAACTGCCGCGACGTGCTGCGCGCCGTCGGCGCCGAGGACCTGTTCGAGGTGCGGATCGACGGCCTGGTCGCCGCCGAGCGCCGGCTGCCCGGCAAACCGCGTCCGGACACCTTCCTGGCCGCCGCCCGCGACCTCGGTGTCCCGCCGGGGCGGGCGGCCGTCTTCGAGGACGCGCTGGCCGGCATGGAGGCGGGCCGCGCGGGCGACTTCGGGTACGTCGTCGGCATCGACCGCACCGGACAGGCGCAGGCGCTGTACGCGCACGGAGCGGACGTCGTGGTGGGGGACCTCGCCGAACTGGGGGGCAAGGAGTGATCACACAGGGGGCGTACGCCGTGGAGCCGTGGACCGTGCGGGAGACCGACCTCGACCTCGACGTCCTGGCACAGAGCGAATCCGTGTTCGCCCTGTCCAACGGCCACATAGGCTGGCGCGGCAACCTCGACGAGGGCGAACCGCACGGCATGCCGGGCAGCTACCTCAACGGCGTCCACGAACTGCATCCGCTGCCGTACGCGGAAGCCGGGTACGGCTACCCGGAGTCCGGCCAGACCGTCATCAACGTCACCAACGGCAAGGTCCTCCGGCTGCTCGTCGACGACGAACCGTTCGATCTGCGGTACGGACGGCTCGTCTCGCACGAACGCACCCTCGACCTGCGCCGGGGCGTCCTGGAGCGGGTCTGCGAGTGGACCTCGCCGGCCGGTACGACGGTCCGGGTGCGCTCCACCCGGCTGGTCTCCCTCACCCAGCGGGCGATCGCGGCCGTGGCCTACGAGGTGGAGCCCGTCGACTGCCGGACCCGCGTGGTGATCCAGTCGGAGCTGGTCGCCAACGAGAGCCTGCCCGAACCGGACGGCGACCCGCGCGCGGCCCGCGCCCTGAAGTCGCCGCTGGAGCCGGAGGAGGACTTCGCGGTCGGCAGCCGGCTGCGCCTGGTGCACCGCACCCGGCGCAGCGGCCTGCGCGTCGCCGTGGCCGCCGACCACGTCGTCAGCGGCCCCGAGGGCACCACGACCAGCGGCGAGAGCAACGTCGACGTGGCCCGGCTGACCGTCACCTCCGTGCTCGAACCGGGCCGGCGGCTGAGGGTGGAGAAGCTGGTCGCCCACGGCTGGTCCGGCGCCCGGTCCCGGCCCGCGATGAGCGACCAGGTGGAGGCGGCGCTCGCGGCGGCGGCGCACGGCGGCTGGCAGGGCCTGCTGGACGAACAGCGCGCCCACCTCGAGGACTTCTGGTCGCGCGCCGACGTCGAGGTGGACGGCGACGAAAAGATCCAGCAGGCGGTCCGCTTCGCCCTCTTCCACGTCTTCCAGGCCGGCGCCCGCGCCGAGGGCCGGGCCATCCCCGCGAAGGGCCTGACCGGCTCCGGCTACGACGGACACGCCTTCTGGGACACCGAGACCTTCGTACTGCCGCTGCTGATCCACACCTCGCCCGGCGCCGTCGCCGAGGCGCTGCGCTGGCGGCAGAACACCCTGCCCGCCGCACGGGAGCGCGCCGCCCAGCTCGGCCTGCGCGGCGCCGCGTTCCCCTGGCGGACCATCGAGGGCTCGGAAGGCTCGGCGTACTGGCCGGCCGGCACCGCCGCCTTCCACGTCAACGCCGACATCGCCGCCGCCGCGGTCCGCTACGTCACGGCCACCGGTGACACGGACTTCGAACGCGACACCGCTGTCGAACTGCTGGTGGAGACGGCCCGGCTGTGGCGGTCGCTCGGACACCACGACCATGCCGGAGCCTTCCACGTCGACGGTGTCACCGGACCCGACGAGTACAGCGCCGTCGCCGACGACAACACGTACACCAACCTCATGGCACGGGCGAACCTGCTGGCCGCGGCCGACGTCGTCGAGCGCCACCCGGAACGGGCCGCGGTGCTCGGCGTCGACGACGAGGAGAGCGCCGCCTGGCGGGACGCGGCCGGCGCCATGACCGTCCCGTACAACCACGACCTCGGGGTCCACGAGCAGCACGCCGGGTTCACCCGCTACCAGCGCTGGGACTTCTCGGCGACCGGACCGGACCGGTACCCGCTGATGCTGCACTTCCCGTACTTCGACCTGTACCGCAAGCAGGTGGTCAAGCAGGCGGACCTGGTCCTTGCGATGTACACCTGCGGCAGCCACTTCGACGACGACCAGGTCGTCCGCAACTTCGCCTACTACGAACCGCTGACCGTCCGCGACTCCTCGCTCTCGGCGTGCTGCCAGGCCGTCGTCGCCGCGCAGGCCGGACACCTCGGCCTCGCCTACGACTACACCGTCGAGGCGGCCCTGATGGACCTGGCGGACCTGGCGCAGAACACCCGCGACGGGCTGCACATCGCGTCGCTGGCCGGCACCTGGACGGCGCTCGTCGCCGGGTTCGGCGGTATGCGCCTCGACGGCGGCACGCTCCGCTTCGCACCGCGGCTGCCCGAGCAGTTCAGCCGGCTGGCGTTCACCGTGCAGTTCCTGGACCGCCGGCTGCGGGTGGAGATCGCCCCGGACAAGGCCACGTACTCCCTGTCGGCCGGCCGCCCCCTGACGATCAGCCACCACGGCGAACCGCTCGCCGTGCGGCCCGACAGTCCCGTCGTCCGCACCGTCCCTCCGACGCCGCGGCGTTCGGCACCCGACCAGCCCCCGCACCGCAGGCCGAACTCCCGCTGACGCCGGGCCCGGCGAACGGTGCGGGTACACCGGCGGGCCGCCGAGGGGGCGGTCCGCCGGGCATTCGGGTGCGAGCGGCGCTGCGGACGCTCGCCACGTGGGTTAGTTTTTCCCTGTTTTCCCCGCTGTTGGCGTACCTCCTGTTTCCTCCTGTTTCCCGCTGTTTCCCGCTGTTTCCCTTGATCCTCCCGATGCCTGCCTGCCTTCTGCTCCTTCTTGCCCGTCTCTCTGTCTCCGCCCTCCGGTCACGTGACCGTGAGGGATGTCAGCAACCCTGTGAGCCGCGGGGGGAGGTTCCGGTCGATGACCGACGGCGTGCGCGTCACCCGCGCCGGGCCACCGCGCCCGGGTCCGTCCGGGACCCCGTCCGCCCGCGTGCGCGCCTGCTGGCCGGTTCTCCTCACGCTCGCCGTCCTGGTGGTCGCGGTCGTTCTCGCCCGGCGGCACTGGCCCGTGCTGGAGACCGGTGCCGGCCGGCTCGCCGTCGCCGACCACCCGTGGCTGCTGGCGGCCGCCGCGGCGGTGGTCACGACCTGGCTCTGTTCGGCGCTCGCCCAGCAGGGCGCCGTGGCGCAGCCGCTGCCCGCCGGGCGGCTGGTCGCGGCGCAGTTCGCCGCCTCGGCGGCCAACCACGTCCTGCCCGCGGGCCTCGGCGCCGGCGCGGTGAACCTGCGCTTCCTGATGCGCTGCGGACTGCCGGCCGCCCGGTCGCTGACCGCGCTCGCGGTGAAGACCGCGGCGGGCGGGATCGTCCGCGGCACCCTGATCGTCGTGCTCGCCCTCGCCTGTCCGGGGCTGCTGCATCTGCCGCGGGTCCCTGGCGCCTACGTCGCGGGCGGGCTCGCCGCGGTCTGCCTGGCAGCCGTGCCGACGGCGCGGCTCTGGCCCCGGTGCCGGTCGGCGGCGGCGAGGGTCACGGCGGACATCCGTGCCGTGCACGCCCTGCCGCGCCGGGCCGCCGCCCTGTGGGGCGGCTCGCTGGCCTTCGCCGCGCTGCACGCCCTCGTGGTGATCGCCGTCGCCCAGGCCGTCGGCCTGTCCCTGCCTCCCGTCCGGGTGGCCCTGGTGTACCTGGCGGCCAGTACCGCCGCCGCGCTGCTGCCCACCCCGGGCGGCCTGGGCTCGCTCGACGCGGCCCTGGCCCTCGCGCTCACCGTGGCCGGGGCTCCGGGCGCGGCGGCGGCCTCCGTGGTCCTCGGCTACCGGCTCCTGACCGTGTGGCTACCCCTGTTGCCGGGCCTGCTGGTGCTGGCGGTGCTGGTCCGGCGCAGGGCCCTGTGAGCGCACGGGGCGTTCCCGCCCGGCGGCTCCCGTCAGGAACCGGTCGAGGCGCAGCCCCTGGGGGAAGCGGCGCTGCGCGGGACGGGAACGCCGGACGTCCGCGCGGAACCGCCGGCCCGGGCAGGCGTGATGCTCGCCCGACGGGGCAAGCGAGGCGAAACGGGCCGTACGGTCCGTCGGCCGCAGCCGAGCAACCGGGAGGTTCCCGTGGTCATCGCCGTCGTCATCGGCGTGTGCGTGCTCATCGCCGTCCTCGCCTTCTTCGTCCCGCGTCTGTCCAGGCGCCCGCAGAGCGGCGCGCAGCGCACGCTGGGCTTCGGGGCCCGGGCCGGTTCGAAGGCCCCCGGACCGGTGGGGCGGCTGCTGAGCAGGCCGTTCAGCTCCAGTTCCCGCGCGGTCGGCCGCAGTGGCGCCGCGGGCCGCCGGGCCCGAGGCCGACTGCCGTTCTGACAGCCCGGCGCGCCGCCGCCCGGTGCGGCGGCGGAAGCCGCGCGGGTTCAGGACCTCGCGGTTCAGTTCCCGCGGTCGGTCTTCCGGCTCGGTCTCCCGGGTCAGGTCTCGCGGGGTGCGAAGAGTTCCAAGTGGCCGCAAGCCGGGCAGCGGTGGGCGTCGATCTGGTAGCGGGGGCGGCCGAAGCGCTTGGCGCCGCCGAAGATCCCGCGTTGCAGGGGACCGGGTATCCACCGCGCGTAGCCCCTGGAGTGTTCGCCGGCGTCCTCGATGAAGCCGGGTTCCAGACCGACCGCCTGGCACTGCGAGCACTTCATGTCCATAGCCGCACTGTAAGGGCGGGCACCGGGGGAGCCGGTCGCCGGCTACGGGATGTCGGTCACCGCGTACGGGTTTTCAGTACGCGCCCTTCGACAGCGCGCACCGAGGCCGAGCGGCCGTCCGCGGCCGGCTCGACCCGGTGCAGACGGGCGGCGGGGGCACGCGTCACGGTCTCGGTCAGCTCCCCGTCCGTGAACAGCGCCCCCACTCCGTCGTCCAGCGCCCACCCGGCGGGCAGCGCGCCGGTCGCCACGGCTTCCTGGTAGGAGGGGCGGCGACCCGGCTCGCTGTCGTAGTGAGGGCAGACCGAGCCGGGCAGCAGTCCCAGGCCGTCCCGCAGGACGCCCAGCGGGCCGAAGGAGTCGGTGTGGGACGCCTCGGCCCAGCAGTTGGCGCCGGCGCTGATTCCGCACAGCAGGGTGCCGCCCGCCCAGGCCTCGCGCAGCAGCCGGTCCACGCCGTGCGTGCGCCAGACGGCCAGCAGGTTCGCGGTGTTGCCGCCGCCGACGTACACGATGTCCTGGGCCGCCAGGAAGGACCGCAGCCCCCAGTCGTCGAGTTCCCGTCGGAACAGGGGCAGGACGGAGGGCTCGCACTCCCGCGGCCCGAACGCGCCGAGGAACCGCTCGACGTAGCCGGGCGCGTCCCCGCTCGCGGTGGGCACGAAGCACACCTTGGGCCGGGGGACGCGCGCGCAGCCGAGCACCCAGTCGTCCAGCAGGCCGTCCTCGTCGGTGGAGAAGCCGCCGCCGAGCAGGGCCAGACGGCGGGGGGCAGCGGACCGGGCCACGGGGGAGGCCTCCTCGGTGGTCGGGGACGGCCGGGCGGTCAGTCCGCGATGTGGTCGATCTGGCGGAGCTTGTTGGTGGCGTCCAGGGCCGCCACCTTGTAGGACTCCGCGAGCGTCGGGTAGTTGAACACGGCGTCGACGAGATAGTCCACCGTACCGCCGCATCCCATCACGGACTGGCCTATGTGGATCAGCTCGGTCGCTCCCGTGCCGAAGCAGTGCACACCCAGCAGCGTGCGGTCCTCGGGTGAGACGAGCAGCTTCAGCATGCCGTGCGAGTCGCCGATGATCTGCCCGCGCGCCAGTTCCCGGTAGCGGGAGACGCCGACCTCGAACGGCACCCGGTCCTCGGTGAGCTGATCCTCCGTCCGGCCCACGAAGCTGATCTCCGGGATGGTGTAGATGCCGATCGGCTGGAGGTTGTGCATCCGGCCCACCGGCTCCCCGCAGGCGTGATACGCCGCCGCCCGCCCCTGCTCCATCGACGTGGCGGCCAGCGCCGGATAGCCGATGACGTCGCCGACGGCGTAGATGTGCGGGACCTCGGTGCGGTAGTGCTCGTCCACCGCGATCCGGCCGCGCGGGTCCGCGGACAGCCCGGCCTTGCCGAGGTCGAGGTCGTCGGTCAGGCCCTGCCGTCCCGCGGAGTACATGACCGCGTCGGCCGGGATCTTCTTCCCGCTCTCCAGCACCGTGAGGGCACCGCGGGCGTGCCGCTCCACCGCGGCGACGGTCTCCCCGAACCGGAAGGTCACCGCGAGGTCCCGCAGGTGGTACTTCAGCGACTCGACGACCTCCACGTCGCACATGTCGAGCATCGCGGCCCGCTTCTCGACCACGGTCACCTTGCTGCCGAGCGCGGCGAACATCGAGGCGTACTCCATGCCGATCACACCGGCGCCGACGATCACCATGGACCGGGGAACCCGTTCGAGGGCGAGCACATTGTCCGAGTCCATGATCGTCCGTCCGTCGAACTCGACGCTGTCGGGACGGGCGGGCCGGGTGCCGGTGGCGATCACGATGTGCTCCGCGCCGATCAGCCGCTCCTGGCCGGTGACCTCGCGCAGCGCCACGGTGTGCGGGTCGACGAACCGGCCGGTGCCGGCGAACACGGAGACATGGTTGCGGGACAGCTGGCTGCGGATCACGTCGACCTCGCGGCCCACCACGTGCTGGGTGCGCGCGGTCAGGTCGGCGACCGTGATGTCCTCCTTGAGCCGGTAGCTCTGCCCGTAGAGGTCGCGCTGGGTGAGACCGGTCAGATACAGGACCGCCTCGCGCAGGGTCTTGGACGGAATGGTGCCGGTGTGGATGGAGACCCCGCCGACCATGTCGGGGCGGTCGACGACGGCGACCCTGCGGCCGAGCTTGGCCGCGGCGATGGCGGCCTTCTGGCCACCGGGACCGGATCCGAGGACGAGCATGTCGTAGTCGGGCACCCCCGGAGTCTGACAGCCGTACGCGCGCTCCGAAAGGGTGAACGGTCAACCGGCGCCGGGCTCAACTGCCCCCGGGCGCACGCCGATACGGCACGCGCGCCCGCCGGGGGAACGCGTCCACCCGTCCCCCCGGAAGGCAACCGCCGTGACTAAGGCAGCAGCTTGTCTATGGCCGCCGTCCCCTCCTGCGCCAGCTTGCGCCGGGCCCATTCCAGATTCTTCGGAGTGATGTCCTTGCCGGAGGCGAGCACCACGTCCTCCGGAGACACATCGGTGCCGGTGCGGGTGTGGAGCATGGAGTCGGGCGTGATGCGGTCCGTGACCGGCTTGGACGCGTCGGGCTGTGAGGTGGACATGATCTGTGCTCCTCCGGTCCGGGGGTCTGCCGGACCCGGTGGGTCGACACGGGTCCACTAACACCATTCATCCTCGGAGCGCAGCCTGCATCCGGAGCGGCCCCGGGCCGTCTCCCGCACCGGGCCGCCGGGATGATCGCCGGGGCGTCCCGCGTGACCCGCGACCGCGGGCGCGACCGGCGGGAACCGTCCGCGCGGGGGCGATCGCCGGGGCCGGAGCGGACCCTGAGCGCGGGCGCGACCGCCGAGGTCAGCGCGAACCGTGAGCGGAGGCGCGCTCGGCGGGGTCGGTGCGCGGCGGCGTCCGCGGAGCGAGGACGAGCATCGTGACGTCGTCGCGGATGGTCCAGCCGTTCCGCGCCAGATCCGTCCACACCCGGTCGGGCAGGGTGGCCGGGTCCGTCACGTCCAGCGCCGTCAGCCGTTCGGTCAGGGGGTAGAAGCCGCCGCCGCGGTCCCGGGCCTCCAGGACGCCGTCGGAGGTCAGCACGAGTGTGTCGCCCGGCTCCAGCGACACGGGGCAGGCGTTCGGGGGCGTACCCACCGCGACCCCGAGGCCGAGCGGCGAGCGGGGCTCGATCCCGATGTCGGCGGCCGTCCCGGCACGCAGCAGGACCGGCGGCGGATGGCCGCAGGTGATGATCCGCACGGACCGCGCGTCACGGGAGAACTCCAGCAGGACCGCGGTCGCGAACAGCTCGGCGTACTCCGCGTTCGCCGAGTCCACCGACAGCCGGCGGTCCAGCCGGCCGGCCACCGACTCCAGGTCCGGCTGGTCGAGCACCGCCTCCCGGAACGCGCCCAGCAGGGAGGCGACCGTGGCGACGGCCGCCAGACCGTGCCCCTGGACGTCGCCCAGCACGGCGCGCACCCCGTACGGCCCCTCGCGCACATCGTAGAAATCCCCGCCGACCAGCGTCCCGCGCTCCGCCGCCCGGTACAGGCCCCAGCACCGCACCGGACCGACCGCTTCCGGCATCGGCGGCAGCAGGGCCCGCTGCGCCGCCTCGGCCGTGGTCCGCTCGATGTCGAGCTGGGCGTCGCGGTGACTGCGCACGAAGGACACGAACACGCTCAGCACGGCGACGAACGTGATGGTCAGCAGGTCGGTGTTGCCCGGCCGGTTCAGCTGGAGGTGCGGCAGGTTCAGCAGCACGATGGCCACCCCGCCGAGGAGCGCGGTCGCCAGCGGCCCGTACGACAGCACGGCCAGCGGCGGGATGGCACCCAGCAGAAAACCGATGTCGAGCGGCGACTCGCTGATCGACGTGGCCACGGCCACGCCCACGATCAGGAGGACCGGCAGCACCCGCACCCAGCGCGGGGGCGGCGCGCCCCTGAGCCAGCTCCGCCGCTCCCGGTGCCCCACGGGTGGCGGGTCGGACGTCTTCTCCACACCACCACGCTGCTACGCCGGGTCGTACGCCGCACGCCGGGGCGGCCACCGGGGCCGCCGCCGGCGCCGCGCGCTCACGCGCTGCCCAGCGTCTCCTCCACCGAGGCGAGGATCTCGGTGACGCGCAGCGCGAACGCCGCGTCGCACGGGTGCGGCCGGCCGGTGTCGGCGGCGGTGCGGAGCGCGTCGATCGCGCGGGCGAACGCGGGCAGCGCGCCCTCCGAGCTTGCCGGCAGCGTCGTCACACCCGCGGTGCCGCGCAGCTCGACGAAGTTCCCCGCCGCCTCGGCCGGAGCGGTCAGGCTGAGGGCGAGCGAGCTGGAGGCGCCGCCGGCGTGGTCCAGGACCACATGGACGAGGTCCTCCGGCCCGCGTGCGGCGGCCGTCACACGGGTCACGTCGCCGAGGACGGGCAGCAGCACGGACAGGGCGTGCGGGCCGACGTCCCACAGGCCGCCCTTCTCCCGCCGCCACGGCGAGGCCGCGAACGGGCTGTCCCCGCCCGAGAACACCGCGCCGAGCCACTGCGCCCGCGCGACGAACCAGCCGTCCCGCTCGGACTGCTCGGTGATCCACGCCGCGGGCTCGGACAGGAAGCGCGTGGTGAAGAAGACGACCGAGGCGACCCCGCCGGCACGCGCGGCGTCGACCACGGCCCGGCCGCCCTCGACCGTCTCCGCGATCGGCTTGTCCAGCAGCAGATGGCGGCCGGCCCGGGCGGCCCGGGCGGCGAGGTCGGCCTGGATCGCCGGCGGCAGCGCGACGGCGACCGCGTCGACATCGGCGAGCAGGGCGTCGACGTCGTCGTACGCGCGCGTGCCATGGCGGTCGGCCAGTTCCTTCGCGGCCTCCGGGCGCCGCCCCCACACGCCGACGAAGTCCACCCCCTCGTGCGCGTCGAGGGCCGGGGCATGCACCATCTGCGCCCACGGGCCGGTGCCGAGCAGTCCGAAACGCATCACGGGTCGCCTCTCCACAGTGCCGAAACGTTCATCGGCCGACGTCACGAGGCCGGCCGCAGGTGAGCGTGTCACACGCACGGGTGACAGGACACAGCGGGTCGCGGTCGGGCCCGCTTCGAGACCGGTGACTTCGCCGGTGCCCGCGCCGCGGGTGCGCGCCGACAGTGGCACGGCCAGCCAGTCGGCGGCGTCCACCGGTCCACGGAACGCACCCCATGTCCGCGGCCCGGCCGGGCGGCCCGCCACGACCGAGAGGACGACTCGTCGTGCAGCAGCACCCGCGCAGCACCACCGCATCCGCAGCCCCCGGACCGGCGAGAGGCGCCGGGCGCCGCGGCACGCGCCGGTTCGCCGGCGCCGCCGCCGCGATCGCCGCCGCCGTAGCGCTCAGCACCCTCACCGGGCCCGGCGCCCGCGCGGCGGACAACCCCTACGAGCGCGGCCCCGCGCCGACCACCGCGAGCATCGAGGCGTCGCGCGGCCCGTACTCCGTCTCCGAGACCTCCGTCTCCTCCCTCGCCGTCTCCGGGTTCGGCGGCGGCACGATCTACTACCCGACCAGCACCGCCGACGGCACCTTCGGAGCGGTGGCGGTCTCCCCCGGGTACACCGGGACCCAGTCCTCGATCGCCTGGCTGGGGCCGCGGCTGGCCTCACAGGGCTTCGTGGTGTTCACCATCGACACCCTCACCACGCTGGACCAGCCCGACTCCCGCGGCCGGCAACTCCTCGCCGCCCTCGACTACCTGACGACGCGCAGTTCGGTGCGCGGCCGCGTCGACAGCACCCGGCTCGGCGTCATGGGTCACTCGATGGGCGGCGGCGGCAGCCTGGAGGCCGCCAAGTCCCGCCCGTCCCTCCAGGCCGCGATCCCCCTGACGCCCTGGAACCTCGACAAGTCCTGGCCCGAGGTCACCACACCCACCCTGATCGTGGGTGCCGACGGCGACTCCATCGCCCCGGTCTCCTCCCACGCCGAACCCTTCTACGGCAGCCTGCGCTCCTCCCTCGACCGCGCCTACCTGGAACTCAACGGCGCGAGCCACTTCACACCGAACAGCTCGAACACCACCATCGCCAAGTACAGCGTGTCCTGGCTCAAGCGGTTCATCGACAACGACACCCGCTACGAGCAGTTCCTGTGCCCGTTGCCCAGCCCGAGCCTGACCATCGAGGAGTACCGGGGCAACTGCCCGCACACCTCCTGAGGCCCGCACGGCGGTCGCGCGCCCGCGCGGCCGCCGTGCGGCGTTGTGCCGGAGCACCGGCGGGCGCCCGCGGCGCTGGGCGGCGGCACAGCGCCCGCACCCCGGCCGTGCCCCGAACGGCCAGGTGACGGGCGGGATGAGGCCCCCGGCCCGCCCGGACGCCCGCCTTCCGCCCGCCATTACCCGTCCGTAACGTCGCGGGAATGACCGGACGGACAACCGTGAGAACCGCTCCTCGGCTGTACGGAAGGAACTCCCAACTGCGCGAGGTGGCCGCGCTGTCGGACAGGCTGAGGACCCACAGTGCCGTACTCGTCGTGACCGGGGAACCCGGACTCGGCCGTACCGCCCTCCTCGACCACGCCGCCCGCACCTTCGACGCCGGTCCGGTGCTCCGGGTCCCGACCGACCGGCCCCGGCCGCCCCACGACGGCGTGCGCGCCCTGCTGCGGGCCGCGGGCGGTGCCCGTCCCGCGCCGTCCGCGGGGTCGACGCCCCAGGCCCTGCTGGAGACCCTGCGGGCCGCGGCCGGCACCGCAGCGCTGCTGGTCTGCGTCGACGACGTCCACCTGTGGGACGCCCCCTCGCGCGCCGCCCTCGGCCGCGCGGCCAGAAGCCTGCACACGGCCGGCCGGGTGGGTCTGCTCCTGTCCGTCTGCGGACACCGTCCGCTGGACCCGGACCTCGCCGCGCTGCCCGTCCTCGGCCTGCCCCCGCTGCCGGTGTCGGATGCGGGTGAACTGCTGGACGAGGCGACGTGCGCCGCCCTCGCCCCCGCGCTCCGGGAGGAGTTGCTGGAGGAGGCGGCCGGCAACCCCGCGCTGCTGCTCGCCCTGGCCCGCCGTCTGTCCACCGCCGAACCGCGCGGACGGCGGCTGCCGCCGCGCCCGTTGGCCGACGCCGGGGTGCTGGCGAGCGTGGTGGGGGACCGGCTGAGCGGCGCCTGGTCCGACGCCGACGGCCTGCCGCTGACCGTCGCCGCCGCGCTGCGGGCGGCGGACCACGACGACGTCGACGCCGGCCCGGTCCTCGCCGCGACCGGACGGGCCGACGGCACCCCCGGCCCCCAGGCGCCCCGGTCCGAGGTACTGGTCCTGGCCGACGGTCGTTACCGGTTCGGCTCCGACCTGGTGCGCAGGGCCGTCTACGCGGCGGCTCCGCCCGGCCGGCGCCGCCGCGCGCACCGGGCGCTCGCCGCGGTCCACGAGGCCGGCGGACACCGGCTGCCCGCGCTGCTGCACCGGGCATGGGCCGCGACCGGCAGCGCGCCGCGGATCGCCACCGGGCTCGCGGCGGCCGCCGCCGACACCACGGTCCCCGCCTCGCACCGGCTGCGGGCCGTCGCCCTGACCCGCGCGGCCGAGCTGACGGCGCCGAACGGCCCGCGGGCGGACCGGTACACGGCCGCCGCCGAACAGGCGCTGCTCGCGGGGAGTCCCGGGCACGCGCTCCGATCACTCGCCCGTGCCCCGCTGGACACGGCACCGCCGGTGGTCCGCGGGCGCGCCCAGTTCGTACGGGGCCTGGCGGACCGGTACGACGGGCCCGTGGCCGACGCCCACGCGTCCCTGCTGTCCGCCGCCGGCCTGCTCGCCGCGGACGCTCCCGGCCGGTCCGCCGCGGCAGCGCTCGCCGCCGCGGACGCCGCCTGGACGGCGGGCCGTATGACGGAATGCCAGGAGGCCCTCGGCGGCATCCAGGAGGACCCGGCAGGACCCGGCGCCGACCGCACACGCGACTACCGGCTCGGAATGCGCGCCGTGCTGGAGGCCCGCTTCGACCGGGCGGCCGCACCGCTGCGGCGCGTCGTAGGGGACGCCGCGGCCGACGACGAGCCGGAGGTCCTGCTGCGCTCCGCGTCGGCCGCCCTGCTGCTCGGCGACCTGCCCTCGGCGGGCCGGGCGGGCGCCCGGGCCCTGGCGGCGGCCCGCGACCGCGGATCGGGCGCCTTCGAACCGCGGGCACTGGAGTACCTCGCCTACGCCGAACTGCGCGCCGGATGCCACGCTCTGGCCCGCACGCACGCCGAGGCGGGCCTGCGCGCCGCGACGGCCACCGGGCAGCGCAACACGGCCGCACACCACCACGCCGTACTGGCCCTGGCGGCGTCCATCGAGGCGGAGACGTCCGTCGTCGCGGCCCATGTGGGGGCCGCGCTGACGACCGCCCGCCGGCACGGGCTCGCCCAGGCGGCCACGCTGGCGCACTGGGCGGCGGCCCGGGCCGACCTCGGCCGCGGCCGGCCGCTGGAGGCCGCCGAGCGGCTCGGCCCGCTCGTCCGTCCCGGTCCGCGGCGCGGCCACTTCGCGGTGTGGATGCTCGCCGTGCCCTGCTACGTGGAGGCGGCGGCGCTCGCCGCACGCCCGCAGGACGCGCCGGAGGCGCTGGAGTCCTTCGCCGTGTGGGCCGGCCTCGGGGCCGATCCGCAGGCACCCGCCCAACTGCTGCGCTGCCGTGCCCTGCTGGCGGCGCCGGAAGCCGCCGACGACCTGTATCTGCGCGCGCTGGACCTGCACGACGGCACCGCCGGGGACTTCGAACGGGCCAGGACCGAGCTGGCGTACGGCAAATGGCTGCGCCGCCGGCGCCGGCTGCGCGAGGCACGTGACCGGCTCGGGGCCGCGCTGGTGGGGTTCGAGCGCTGCGGCGCCGGTGTCTGGGCGCAGCAGGCGCGCGGTGAGCTGCGCGCTCTCGGCGCGGCGCCGAACACGGCGGGGACCGGGGCCCTCGCCCGGCTGACGCCCCAGCAGTGGCGCGTCGCCCGCCACGTGGCCGACGGTGCCACCAACCGGGAGGTGGCCCGCAGCCTGTCCGTCAGCACCCGCACCATCGACTACCACCTGCGCAACGTCTTCGCCCTGCTCGGTGTGCGCTCCCGGGTGGAGCTGGCCCGACTGGTGGGCCAGGCCGAAAAGTCCGGTGCACACCCCTAGGGACCGACCGGACGGTATGCCATCCTTCGGGGCAGCACGAGTAAGACGCCGGCCACCGCACGGGCTCCCCGGCCGACGGGGGACCGGCCGGCCGCCCGCCGCACGTGCACCGCCGGCCAACCGACCCTGGGGGAGGACCGCGATGCACCAAGCCCTACGGCCGCGATCGGCGCTGCGCACCGGACCGACAGCCGTTCCGCGACCGCGAACACGCCCCGGCCGCTCGTTGATCGACGCCGAGGCCCTGAGTGTGCTGCACCGGGCTGCCCGCGTCCTGCTGGACGACCTGCCCGAGCTGACCGACCGGCTCGTGGCCGTCCTCCAGGAACAGGAACCGGCCTACCGGGCGGCCGTCGAGATCGACCCCGTCGCCACCTGGCAGGAGGTGCAGCGCTCGCTGCGGCACAGCGTCGGTTCGCTGCTCGACCCCCGCGGCACCCGGGACGCCGCGCGCCGCTGCTCCTGGCGGATCGGCGCCGCCCGCGCCGAACAGGGCCTGCCGCTGGACGCGTTGCTGCACGCGTTCCGGCTGGGCGGGTCCCTGGTGTGGCAGGCGCTGGTCGAGGAGACCTCCCGGACGGCACCGGAGGACGTCCGCCTGCTCGTGCACGTGGCCTCCGACGTGTGGAACTTCGTCGACGAGCACTGCACCCTCGTCGCCGACGCCTACCGGCAGGCCGAGCGGCAGCTGAACTGGCGGCGCGAGAACCGGGTGCGGCTGCTGGCCACCGCTCTGCTCGACGGCACCAGCCGCATCGCCGACCTGCCCGAGACCGCGCGGGCGCTCGGCCTGCCGGAGCACGCCCGGTACGTCGTCGTCGCGGTGGACGGCGGACCCGCCCCGGGGTGCGCGCAGGCGCGGGCCGCGGCCGTGCCGCCGGGGGCGCGCACGTACTGGCACACCGGCGTCGAAGTGGACTACGGCATCGTCCTGGTCGGCGACGGCGAGCTGCCGTCCGCGGCCGCGCCCACACCGGCGAGGATCGGCTTCGGCGGCGCGGTGGAAGGGCTGGCCGCGATCGGCGACGCCCGCCGGCTCGCCGACACCGCGCTGCGCATCTGCCCCGCCGAGGGCGGCACCGTACGGCTGGGCGAACACCTCCCCGCGGCCCTGGTGGTGTCGTCCCCGGAACTCGGCGAGACGCTCGCCGACCGGGTCCTCGGGCCGCTGTCCGGACTGGAACCCGCCGACCGTGAGGTGCTCCTCGACACGCTGTCGGCGTGGCTGGAGTGCGACGGTTCGGCGCAACGGGCGGGCCGCAGCCTGTACTGCCACCGCAACACCGTCCTGAACCGGCTGCGCCGCTTCGAGCAGTTGACCGGCCGTTCGCTGAGCCGCCCGTCCGACGTCGTGGAGGTCAGCCTGGCCCTGACCGCCCGCCGACTGCTGGGCGGCTGACACCCCGCGCCGCCGTCCCGGCGGCGGCGGCGCCGCCCGCTTGCCGGGCGGCCGCGGCGGCGGTGTTCCCCACTCCCGGAGGCGCGGCGCGGGGAGGGCTCCGGCTCGCCAGGCAGTCGCGCGGGCAACGGCGGTTCCCGATACCCGATTCCCGGCCGTCGCACCGCCGCCGGTGCTCCTCCCCGCTTTCCTGCCGTCGCGCAGCCGTCGGCGCTCCCTGTTCTCCGGCCGTCGCACCGCCGCCGGTACCCCCGGTCTCCGGGTCGGTGGAAACCGGCGGTGGCGCCGGAGTCCCGCCGCCCGGTGGGTCCGCAGTCCCGGGCCACCGATGGGCATCCGCACAACCCCACCGGCCCCCGCTTGGGAGCGCGCAGCGACACCGCCGCGCGGCCTGTACCGCCGTCCGGCGCCCGTGCTGTCGTGAGCTGCCCTTCCCCCGAGCCCGTACCGGCCCGCCCCGGCACGGATCCGAGGAGCCTCGATGCCCCAAGCACCACCGGACGGACAGAGCGCGCTGCACGTCGAGAACGTCGACGTGACCTACGGCCGCGCCCTGTCCGCCCTCCGTTCCGTGTCCCTGACGGTCCCGCCCGGCACCGTCGTCGCCCTGCTCGGCGCCAACGGCGCCGGCAAGTCGACCCTGCTCCGGGCGGTGTCGGGGACGCTGCGCCTGCACCGCGGAGCGGTCACGGCCGGCCGTATCCGCTACGGCGCGACCGCACTCGACGGCCAGGACCCGGTCGCGGCGGTCCGCGCCGGGGTCGTCCAGGTCCCCGAAGGCAGGCGGGTGTTCGCCGGGCTCACCGTCGACGAGAACCTGCGCACCGGCGGGCTGGGGCTCGGCCGCCGCAGTCCCGCCCTAGTCCGGGAGGCCCGCGACCGGGTGTTCACACTGTTCCCGCTGCTCGCCGAGCGCACCGGCCAGGCCGCCGGTCTGCTGTCCGGAGGGGAACAGCAGATGCTGGCGATCGGCCGTGCTCTGATGGCGGCCCCCCGGCTGCTCCTGCTCGACGAGCCGTCCCTCGGTCTGGCTCCGCGCATGGTGGAGCGGATCGCCGAGGTGATCCGCGAGATCAACGCCCAGGGCACCGGCGTTCTCCTGGTCGAGCAGAACGCCGGCCTGGCGCTGTCGCTCGCGGACCACGCCCATGTGCTGGAGGTCGGCGAGGTCCGGCTGTCCGGCCCCGCGGACGAACTGGCCCGCACGGACGCGGTGCGCCGCCTCTACCTCGGCGAGGCCGCCGGCGACCAGGGGGCGGCGTGAGCGCCCGTACCGATCCGCCGCCCGTGCTCGAAGTCCGCGACGTGACCGTACGGTTCGCCGGGCTCACCGCCCTGGACGGGGTCTCGCTCACGGTCGCACCGGGTTCGGTGCACGCCCTCATCGGCCCCAACGGAGCGGGCAAGTCCACCTGCTTCAACGTCCTGTCGGGCCTGTACCGTCCGGCCGCGGGCACGGTCCGCCTCGGCGACACCGAACTCACCCGGCTGCCGCCGCACCGCGTCGCCGGACTCGGCGTGGCCCGTACCTTCCAGAACATCGTCACCACCGAGGGCACGGTCGCCGACAACCTGATGCTCGGCCGGCACGCCCTGTCCCGCGCGGGTTTCGCCGCCAGCGCGCTGCGTCTGCCGCGCGCCGTGCGCGAGCAGCGCGACCACCGCGAGCGGGCCCGCGAGATCGCGGAACTCGTGGGCCTCGAAGGGCGTTTCGACACCCCGGTCGCCGCACTGTCCTACGGCGACCGCAAACGTGTCGAGCTTGCCCGCGCCCTGTGCCTCGAACCGCGTGTCCTGCTGCTCGACGAGCCCGTGGCCGGTATGAACGCCGCCGAACGGGCCCGCACCGCCGAGGTCGTCCGGGACGTCAGGGCCCGCCTCGGCCTCTCGGTGCTGCTCGTGGAGCACGACATGGGCCTGGTGATGCGCCTGGCCGACGAGGTCACCGTCCTCGACTTCGGGCGCCGTATCGCGCACGGCACCCCCGAGGAGGTCCAGCGGCATCCGGAGGTGCTGCGGGCCTATCTGGGCACCGGCGGCAGCGGGGAGGACGCGGCATGACCCAGCTCCTCGACCACGTCCTCGGCGGGCTCGCCCTCGGCGCGGTGTACGCCCTGGTCGCCCTGGGCTTCGTCATCATCTTCAAGGCGTCGGGCGTGCTCAACTTCGCCCACGGCTCGCTGCTGCTGTTCGGCGGCTATCTCGTCGCGGTCCTGCACGACGACCTCGGCTTCGCCGGCGCCCTCGCGCTGGCCGTCCTCGTGACGGCGGCCCTGTCCGGGCTCGTGGACCGGCTGCTGCTCCAGCGCATCGGCCGGGACCAGCGGGCCGCGCATGTGGCGACCATCGCGACCATCGGCGTCGACATCGTCCTGCTCACCGACCTGGCCCGGCGCATCGGCGGCGATCTGCTCACCCTCGGGGACCCCTGGGGGGACTCGGTGCGCGAACTCGGCCCGGTGACCGTCGCCGACAGCCGCATCGCCGCGATCGTCGTGTCCGCCGCCGTCATCGGCGCCGTCTTCGCGCTGTTCCGCTTCACCTCCTGGGGGCTGTCGCTGCGCGCGGCGGCCGAGGACGTGGAGGCGGCCGCCCTGATGGGCGTTCGGCTGGCCAGGGTGCGCACCATCGCCTGGTGTCTGGCCGGCGGGCTGGCCGCGCTGGCGGCGGTGTTCCTCGCCGCGTTCCCGGCACCGGGCCTGGAACGCACCACGGGACAGATCGCGCTCAAGGCGTTCCCGGCCGCCGTCCTCGGCGGCATGACCTCACCCACCGGCGCGCTCGCCGGCAGTCTGCTGATCGGCCTGACCGAGGCACTCGTCGCCGGCTACCAGACCGAACTGCACGTCCTCGGCGAGGGGTTCGGCGACGTCGCCCCGTACGCCGTGATGGTCCTGGTGCTGCTGGTGCGGCCGACGGGCCTGTTCGGAGCGAGCGGAGCGGCCCGTGTCTGACCTCCGTGAGCGGGGCAAGGTGCTGCTGCCCGTGCTCGTCTTGTGCGTACTGCCGTTCTACCTGGACGCCTTCTGGCTGCGGATCGGCCTGTTCGCCATGGCCGCGGCCATCGGCGCCGTCGGTCTCAACCTGCTGGCCGGCACCGCCGGGCAGCTCTCCCTCGGCCACGCGTTCTTCCTGGCCGTCGGGGCCTACGGCTACGCGTGGCTGGCGGGCGAACCGGGCCCCGGACTGCCGTCCGCGCTCGCCCTCGTGCTCGCCGTGCTCCTCGCGGGTGTCGCGGGCGGCCTGTTCAGCCCCGTCGCCGGGCGAGTCCGCGGGATCTACCTCGGGGTGGCCACGCTCGCGCTGGTCTTCCTCGGCCACCACGTGCTGCTGACCGCGGACTCCGTCACCGGCGGCTTCAACGGCCGCTCCGTGCCGCCGCTCAGCCTCGGCGGCTTCGGCTTCACCGACGGCGACCCCGAAGTCGTACTGCTGGGCGTGCCGTTCGGCGCCGAGGAACGGCTCTGGTACCTGGGGCTGGCGCTGTTCGCGCTGACCTGGTTCACCGCCCGCGGGATCCTCCGCGGACGCCCCGGCCGGGCCCTGGTCGCGCTGCGCGACAGCGAGACGGCGGCCGCGGTGATGGGCGTGGACGTGGCCCGCTACCGGTCGGCGGCGTTCGTCGTCTCCTCGATGTACGCCGGCCTGGCCGGCGCCCTGCTGGCGCTCGGCTTCCGCCGTATCGTGCCCGACTACTTCGGGCTCGCCCTCTCCGTCGACTACCTCGCCATGATCGTCATCGGTGGCCTCGGCTCGGTGGCGGGCGCCACCGCGGGGGCCGTCTTCGTCACCGCTCTGCCGCTGCTGATGACCCGTTACGCCGACCATCTCCCGCTGGTCGCCGCGCCCGGCTCCGCCGAGGGCTCCGTGGGACCGACCGAGGCCGCCCGCTACCTCTACGGCGCGGCGATCGTCCTGGTCCTGCTGTACGCCCCCGACGGCCTGCACGGGCTGACCTCCCGCGTCCGAGCCCGCCTCGGCCGCCGACGCCCCCTCACCCCGGCCGCCTCCCCTCCGTCCGCCTCCGCCGCACGAGCCAAGGAGCACACCCCGTGAACCTCCCGCACCGCACCACCAGAATCCTCCTCGCCTCGGCCCTGTCGGCACTGCTCGTCGCGGCCACCGGCTGCAGCTCCAAGGCCGGCGGCGAGAGCACCGGCGACGGCGCCGACGGCGTCAAGTCCGGCCCCGGAGTGACCGACAAGTCCATCCGCCTGGGCGCGCTCACCGACCTGACCGGCCCCTACGCCACCCTCGGCAAGAGCATTGTGCAGGCCCAGCAGATGTGGGCCGACGAGACGAACGCCGACGGCGGGATCTGCGGCCGCAAGGTGCAGATCGTCGTCGAGGACCACGGCTACGACGTGCAGAAGGCGGTCACCGCGTACGCCGACATCTCCGCCGACGTCGTCGCGCTGCCCCAGGTGATCGGGTCCCCGGTGATGGCCGCCCTGATCGACGACATCGAGAAGGACAGCATGCTGACCTTCCCGCAGGCCTGGGCGGCCTCGCTGCTCGGCAAGCAGGCGGTCCAGGTGCTCGGCACCACCTACGACGTCGACATGATCGCCGCGGTCGACTTCCTGACCCGGACCAAGGCGCTGAAGAAGGGCGACAAGATCGGCCACGTCTACTTCGAGGGCGACTACGGCGCCAACGCGCTGGAGGGCTCGACCTGGGCGGCCGAACGCGCCGGGCTGAGCGTGGTCGAGCAGAAGATCAAGGCGACCGACACCGATCTCACCGCCCAGGTGTCGGCGCTGCGCAAGGCCGGGGTGAAGGCCCTGCTCATCAGTGCCGGACCCGCCCAGACGGCGTCCCTCGCCGGCGTCGCGGCCTCCCGGGGACTGCGCGTGCCCATCGTGAGCAACGCCCCCGGCTTCGCCCCCCAGTTGATGAAGACGCCCGCCGCGGGCGCGCTGGAGGCCATGCTGAGCGTGGTGAGCGCGGCGCCCGCCGTCAGTTCGGACCTGGCCGGCGTCCGGACCATGGTGGCCGCCTACGAGAAGAAGTACCCGGGCTCGCCCGTCGACTCCGGTGTGCTGTCCGGCTACAACGCGGCGCAGCTCATGGGCGCCGACCTGAAGAAGGCCTGCGAGGCGGGCAGTCTCGCCCGCGAGGACGTGGTCGAGGCGCACCGCGCGCAGCGCGACGCCGACACCGGACTCGGCACCCCGCAGGACTTCTCCGACGTCTCGCGCCCCGCGAGCCTCGCCACCTACGTCCTGAAGCCCGACCCCGAGGCCGTCGGCGGGCTCGTCGTGGTGGAGGAAGCCCACGCGGCACCCGGCGTCGAGGACTACCTGGCGTCGCGCGGCGCGTGACCTGCCGCCGCCGGGCCCGCGTCGCACACGGGCCCGGCGGCCGGCCCGGATTCAGCGCCCGGACCGCTGAATCCGTTCACTTTCTTCTATTGGACCTCCGGTCGCGCGCCGGTCAGGCTGGAACGGTTCCGCCCGGCTCACCCCGCCGGGCGGATCCCGCCGGTTCTGCGCGACAGCCGAAAGAGGTCACGAACCCATGCACACCCGCCGCATCGGTGATGTCGAAGTCAGCGCGATCGGTCTGGGCGCCATGCCCATGTCGATCGAGGGCCGTCCGGACGAGGCGCGTTCCCTCGCCACCGTCCACGCCGCCCTGGACGCCGGTGTGACGCTGATCGACACCGCCGACGCCTACCACCGGGACGCCGACGAGGTGGGCCACAACGAGACGCTGATCGCCAAGGCCCTGGCCACCCATGACCTCGGCAAGGACGTCCTGGTCGCCACCAAGGGCGGGCATCTGCGCCCCGGCGACGGCAGCTGGACGCTGGACGGCAGCCCGGCCCACCTCAGGGCCGCCTGTGAGCAGTCGCTGCGCCGGCTGGGCGTCGAGGCGATCGGCCTCTACCAGTTCCACCGCCCCGACCCCCGCGTCCCCTACGAGGAGTCCGTCGGCGCGATCCGCGACCTGCTCGACGAGGGCAAGATCCGGATGGCCGGCATCTCCAACGCCGACCCGGACCGGATCAGGCTTGCCGCAGGCATCCTGGGCGGCCGGCTGGTCTCGGTGCAGAACCAGTTCTCACCCGCGTTCCGCTCCAGCGAGCCGGAGCTGCGCCTGTGCGACGAACTCGGCATCGCCTTCCTGCCCTGGAGCCCGCTCGGGGGCATCGCCAGGGCCGGTGAACTGGGATCGGCCCACGCGCCGTTCGCGCGGATCGCCGCGGCCCGCGGTGTGAGCCCGCAGCGCGTCTGTCTGGCCTGGATGCTCGCCAAGTCGCCGGTCGTCGTGCCCATCCCGGGTGCCAGCCGGCCGGAGACGATCCTCGACTCGGCGGCCACGCCCGACCTCGTGCTCACCTCCGCGGAACTGGCGGAACTGGACGCCGCGTGACATCCCGGTGCGGGCCGGGCCACCGGCGACGGCCCGCACCGTGGAACACCCGCACGACTTCTGCCGACGATTCGCGCATGGGCTGGCACCGGCTGTCACCCAGTCCCTAGGATGATTTCCCGTCAGGCCAGTGGAGTTGACGCTCGGCAGCCAAGCAGGGGGATCGATGCACACCGACAAGTCGCTGTCCACGGAGATCGACGCCAAGGTGCCGACCGCCGCTCGGATGTACGACCACTACCTCGGCGGCAAGGACAACTACGCCGCGGACCGTGCGGCCTGCGAGGAACTCGACAAGGTCGTGCCGAGCACCCGCCGGCTGGCGGTGAACAACCGCCGCTTCCTCCAGCGCGCCGTCCGCACCCTCGCGCAGGAGTACGGCATACGGCAGTTCCTGGACCACGGCTCCGGCCTGCCGACCCAGGACAACGTGCACCAGGTCGCGCAGCGCCACGACCCCACCGCGCACGTCGTCTACGTCGACAACGACCCCATGGTGCTGGTCCACGGCCGGGCCCTGCTGGAGCAGGACGAGCGCACCTGCGTCATACACGCCGACATGCGGGAGACCGACCGGATCTTCGCCGATCCCGACACCCAGCGCCTGATCGACTTCTCGGAGCCGGTGGCGGTGCTGTTCAACTCGGTCTTCCACTGCATTCCCGACAGCGACACCGACGGCCCGCTCGCCGTGTCCCGCCGGGTGATCGAACGGCTCGCGCCGGGCAGCTACGTACTCATGTGCCAGCTGGTCAGCGAGGACCCCGAGGTCCGCGCCTTCGTCACCGACTTCATGGACCAGGCGACCCAGGGACACTGGGGCCGGGTGCGCCAGGAGAAGGACGTCGCCCAGCTGTTCGACGGCCTGGAGATCCTCGAGCCGGGCCTCGTGGAGGTGTCCACGTGGCGCCCCGACTCCGAGGTGGCGCCCCGCCAGCTCACCCACGAGTGGATCGAGTTCGGCGGGGTCGCCCGCGTGCCGTGACGGCCCGCCCCGCCGCTCAGCCGGCGGGGTAGCGGTGCTCCATCGTCTCCCGGAGCAGCTCCAGGGAGGCGCGGGGCGTCAGCGCCTCGTCGGCCAGCCGGTCCAGGGCGACCCGGTACTCCTCGGTCTCGTCCCGGTCCTCCAGGAAGTTCGCGCTGCGGATGTGCTCCAGGTAGACGACGTCGGGCAGGTCCAGGCCGTCGAACCGGAGATAGGTGACCGGGATGGACGGCGCCGACGCCTTCGTCACGTCCAACGGCACGATCTGCAGGCTCACATGGGGGCGCCGGGCCATCTCCACCAGATGCGCCAGCTGATCGCGCATCACCGCACGGCCGCCGAGCACCCGCAGCAGTACGGACTCGTCGACGATCGCCCACAGCTGCGGGGCGTCCGGCCGGTGCAGCAGCTGTGCGCGCCGGGTGCGCAGCTCGACCCGCCGCCGCACCTCCTGCCGCGGCGCCACCGGCAGTCCGCGCTCGACCACCGCACGCGTGTAGTCCGCGGTCTGCAGCAGACCGGGCACGTACTGGAGCTCGAAGGTACGGATCGAGGCCGCTGCCTCCTGGAGTCCCACCAGCCGGTCGAACCACTCGGGCATCAGCCGCTTGTCGTATCGCTGCCACCAGCCCGGCTCTCCGGCCCGCTTGAGCAACTGGAGCAGCACCGACGCCTCGTACTCCTCGGCGCCGTACAGCTCCAGCAGCGCGCGCACATCGCCCTCGGTGGGCGGCTTGCGGCCCTTGCCGGACTCGATGCGGGACAGCTTCGCCGGACTGAATCCGAGCGCGCGGGCCGCCTGGTCCTGGGCGAGCCCGGCGTCCTCCCGCAGACCGTTCAACTGGACGCCGACCAGCATCTTCAACAGAGTGGGCGCGGGCTCCGCCCGGTCGAGATAGGGTCGGAGACGGGACACGCGCTGTGACTGGGCGGACATCCTGGCTCCCTGCAGACCGGCAGAAGTAGCTCTCACGCTACCGTACTTGGCCGGTGTGGAGCAGATGGGTGGGCTCACACGAGATGGTCGAACTCGCCCTCCTTGGCACCGGCCAGGAACGCCGCCACCTCGCCCGCGGTGTAGACGAGCGCCGGCCCGTCGGGATCGCGGGAGTTGCGCACCGCGACACCCCCGTCGACCAGTGCGGCGACCTCGACGCAGTTCCCCTCGGCGTTGCTGTGGCGGCTCTTGATCCAGCGGGCTTCCAGCGAACTGGCCCGTACTCCGTTCGGCATCACTGGCACCGTGACCTCCCTCGGTTCCCGTTGCTGACTCCTACCCGGATTCCCGCGCAATTTCTCGTGCAATTGCACGGAGGTGGGGTCGGTGTGGATAATAGCTACAGCGTCAACCCACGGGAAGGCGCCTGATCATGACGCCGCATCAGGGAAAAGGCCCAGGTCGTCGACCTGTCACTCGTACCGACATGACTGCCGCGGAAAGGCCCGACGCCATGCGCACCGCTTCGACGGAACAGCCGAGCAACGAGCGCACAGACCGCGAGACGCGGCCGACGGGAGTGTCCCGTCCCACGCCCCTGGGGGCACTGGGCGAGGTGGCGTGGCGGGAGATCCAGGACTCCACCGGCAGTGCCGCGGGGATCCCGCTCCTGCTCAACTCCATCGCCTGGGGCGGCGCCCGTACCGCCGACGCCGCGCTCGACGAACTGCGCGACCGCATCTGCCAGTACGGCTTCGTGGTGGAGCAGGCGACGGCGGCGACCGTCCCGTTCCTGTGGGAGCTCGCCCAGCTGCCCCATGTGACCTGCCGGGCCCGGATCCTGCTGCTGCTGAAGAACATCGCCGACGCCCGCCAGTGGGAGAACACGGCGACGGCGTATCCCAAGCTGCTCAACCGCCGCGAGAACCATGTGGTGTGGGAGCGGGCGGCCCGGCAGGCCGTCCACGCCCGGCGCGGCGCCCTGCGGCAGCTGCGGGCCGAGAAGGACGCCGAGGTCGTCCGCGCGTCCTCGGAACTCGCCCGGGCCCTCGGCGAGTAGGCGTCCGGCGGACAGGCGTCCCTCTCCGCCCGTCAGGCCGCTGACGCGGCCGCGCGGTCTCACGCCGCGGACACCCGGGCAGCCCATCCGTTTCCTGGTGTACCCCTGGCCGAACACGGGCAGAAAGCGCTTCCTGCCCGTTCCCCGACTCGGCCGACGGAGAGGACACCGCGGATGGCGTCGTCGTTGGAAAGACCCCTCGACCACCGCTACCGGGGCGAACACCCGATACGCACCCTCGCCTACCTGTTCCACGCCGACCGCCGGCGACTGGCCGCCGCCGTCGTCGTGTTCACGGTCAAGCACAGCCCGATCTGGCTGCTGCCGCTGATCACCGCGTCCATCATCGACACCGTGGTGCAGCACCAGCCCATCGGCAGACTCTGGACCAGCACCGGGATCATCATGTTCATCCTGCTGGTCAACTACCCGCTGCACGTGCTGTACGTCCGCCTCCTGTACGGCAGCGTGCGCCGCATGGGCACGGCCCTGCGCTCCGCGCTCTGCACCCGGATGCAGCAACTTTCCATCGGCTACCACTCCCGGGTGAGCGCCGGAGTGCTCCAGGCCAAGGTGGTGCGCGACGTCGAGACGGTCGAGCAGATGGTGCAGCAGACCGCCGAGACGGGACTGGGCGCGATCACCGTGCTCACCGGCGGGCTCGTCATCATCGGCGTACGCACCCCCGAGTTCCTGCCCGTCTTCCTCGTCGTCGTGCCCGCCGCCGCACTTCTCGTGGCCCGCCTGAGGGCCCGGCTGCGCGCCCACAACGAGAACTTCCGCCACGAGGTGGAGACCCTGTCCTCACGCGTCACGGAGATGACCCGCCTCATCCCGGTGACCCGCGCGCACGGCCTGGAGGGCAAGGCGCTGCGCCGCATGGACGGCACGCTGCACCGTCTGCTGACCTCCGGGATGCGCCTGGACCTGGTCAACGGCCGGTTCGGCTCGCTGGCCTGGGTGGTGCTCAACGTGGTCGGCGTCCTGGTGCTCGCGGGCGCCGCGCTCGTCTCGTACTACGACGTCTGGGGCGTCACCGCCGGCGACGTCGTCATGCTCAGCGCCTTCCTGACGACCCTCACCAACTCCACCACGACCCTGGCGGGCCTGGCCCCGGTCATCACCAAGGGCCTCGAATCGGTCCGTTCGGTCGGTGAGGTCCTCCAGGCGCCCGAACTGGAGGAGAACGAGGGCCGGGCGCCGGTCGCCTCGGTGCGCGGCTCCGTCACCTTCGAGAGCGTCGGCCACGCCTACGACGACGGCGGACGGCCCGCCGTACGCGACTTCAGCCTCTCGGTGGCACCCGGCGAGACCATCGCCCTGGTCGGGGCCTCCGGTGCCGGGAAGTCCACGGTGCTCAACCTCGTCATCGGCTTCATCAGGCCCACCTCGGGCCGGCTGCTGCTCGACGGCACCGACATGAACACCCTGGACCTGCGCACCTACCGGCGTTTCCTGTCGGTCGTGCCGCAGGAGTCGATCCTCTTCGACGGGACCGTCCGCGAGAACGTGGCGTACGGGATGGACGACGCCGACGAGGAGACGGTCCGGGCGGCGCTGCGGGACGCCAATGCCCTGGAGTTCGTCGACGGACTGCCGCAGGGACTCGACACCGTGGTCGGTGAGCGCGGCACGCGGCTGTCCGGCGGGCAGCGGCAGCGGCTGGCCATCGCCCGTGCCCTGATCAGGGATCCCAAGGTGCTGGTGCTCGACGAGGCGACCTCGGCGCTCGACACCCGCTCGGAGGCGCTCGTGCAGGAAGCGCTCGCCCGGTTGCTGGCGGGACGTACCACGTTCGTGGTCGCCCACCGGCTGTCCACCGTGCGGGGCGCGGACCGGATCGTGGTGATGGCCGACGGCCGGATCCAGGAGATCGGCACCCACGAGGAACTCCTCCGCGGCGGCGGGGCGTACGCCGCGCTGCACCGCGGCCAGGCCGCCTGACGGGTCCCCACGTGCCCCACTAGGCAGCGTTATTGCGCCAATTGGGTGCCCGGACCCCGGTCAGGCGAATGGTCCGGCCCTGTCCGGGCATACGGTGCGCAAAAGTCGAGAGAGGGGCGCCCCGTGCTGGTTCCGGACCCGAAGGTCGTCAGAAAGCTGTTGACCAGGTACGCATCCCTGCGCATCGCTCAGGCGGAGTGGGAGACGCCGACAAGGGCTCGGGAGTTGGAGGACGTCAGTTACACCCTGTGCGTCATGATGGGCACCACCAGCATCCATGACGCCATCACCCGCGCGGACGCCCTGCTGGTCGACGGGCGCACCCCGGACACCGACGGCGAGAGCGATCTGAGCCTCGCCGTGTGACGCCGGGCGGGCGGCGGCCCGCGGCGGTCAACACACCCTGCTGCTGGTTCCGTTGACCCGCTTCGGCGCGTTCTCCGGGACGGGACGGGCCAGCCACTCCGCGATGGTGCGGGCGATCGGCTGGCCCGTGTCCACCTCCACGAAGCCGAACTGCCCGGACTGGTTGCACTCCAGGAACCACCAGGTCCCGTCCGCGTCCTCGGCGAAGTCGAACGCACCGTAGGCCAGTTCCGCCTCGCGGAGGTAGGCGCGCACACCGTCCGCGATCCGCGGGGGAACGTCGGAGGGGCGCCAGGGCACGTCGCCCGGGGCGAAGCGGACGTCCACCTCGTCGGGATCGGCGTCCGGCGCCGTCGCCTTGCGGGCCGCCAGCATGCGTTCGCCGACGACGGTGAGCCGGATGTCGGCGCGCTTGGCGATACGCCGTTGCAGCAGGGTCGGGCCGAAGGCTACCGCGGCGAAGTCGGCGTCCGGTGCCACCCGGCTGGTGGGCACCGCCCGCGGCGGCTCCTGGGGATGGGCGCCGGAGACGGGCTTGACGACCAGGTCCGGGAAGCGTGCGGCGAAGTCGCGGGCGGCCTGCGGGAAGGTCGTGATCAGCGTGGCCGGCACGGGCAGCCCGCTGCGCTGGGCCAGGCGCAGCTGCCAGGGCTTGTAGCGAGCGCGTCGGGCCGCGTCGGGGTGGTTCATCCAGCGCGCGCCGGAACTGCGCAGCATGCCGTACAACGCCTGTGAGGACTCCTCGGTGAGCCACTCCGACGGCTCGGCCACCCGCGAGGCCGGAGTCCCGGGCCTGCGCACCCACACGGAACGCAGCCCGTCCAGGCCCACCAGCCGCCCCGCGGACCACAGGTGGCCGCGGAACGAACCGTGCACGTACTCGCCGGACAGGGCCGCGCCGCCGATCAGATCGGCGGGGTCCAGGCGGACCACGGGGACCGCGGACGCGTTGAGGTGGACGACCACCATGTCGGCCGTCACGTCCTGTTCGGAGGTCAAGATCAGTACGGTCATGTCGACGTTCCGTGATCAGTCGTCGAAGTGCGTCTTCGAACCGGCGGTCGAGGTCGTGGTGCCCAGTTCTCTCATCAAGGCGAGATCGGTGGCCGCTATCCGGCCGTCGCACAGGACGTTCAACTGGAGGCCTGGGTCGTAGGCGTACGGCATGGCGACGTCCAACTTCGCTGCCGGGCGTGCGTAGTCGAGCGCGAACGGTTGCATCGTCTCTCCCTCGTCGGTGCTGCCCCGGGCCAGGCCGCCGGCCTGCCGTGTCGTCGATTCGTCCGTGGATCTCCGGGGGCTTCCATGGACTTATACGAATCGAACGGGTGAATGGTTTCCTTACACTCCGTAGTCATCGGCGAGTTGGCCGCCCCGAACCTGAGACGGAGGACGACGTCCTCCGGTTGACCGTTCGTACTGCGGAAAACCGCGCGCCCGGGCGGCGAAGGGGGCGCACGGAGGTGAGGACGGAGCGGACCCGGTGGTGTCCCGGGGCGGCCGCGCCAGGACGCGGCCGATCGAGCGACGCGGGCGGGTTCGGGGTCAGGCGGCGGCGCGCGGGCGGCTCTTCCCGGCGGTGCGGTGGTCGCGTGCGGTCAGTGGGGCGCGCAGGGTGCGCAGCGCCAGCAGCAGGACGCCCACGTCGTCCAGATAGAGCGGGTCGGGCAACAGGTCTGCCGGGAGCACGAAGTACGCGACGGCGCCCCAGAAGACCCAGCGCGGCCCGGTGGGCAGCCCGGCACGCCGTAGGACCCGTCGCGCCCGCACCAGTCGCACCAGCAGCGCCACGGCTGCGGCGAGCACGACGGCGAGGATCACGGCGAGCACGACGAGCACTGTTGTGCTGATTTCCACGGGCCCTCCTCGGTCCGGTGCGCCGCCGAATGACGCGCCCTTCCTTGAATTCCCGGATTCCGCCCTGGTATTGCCTCCGTTACGGCGTTTGTGACCGATCGGCACATCCGTACGCCATGCCGATGCAGGCAGGACTCGCCGCGCGGCCCGCTCCTCAGCTGCCGGAACCGTCGGTTCCGGCGTCCTGGTCGTCGGCCGGTCCCGCACGCCGGGACCGCGCGTTGACCTTGAGCCGTTCGAAGGTGCGGGTCAACTGCTGGAGCGGGGAACCGGTGGGCGTCTCCTGCGACGGCGGCCCGGACGGTGCCGGCAGCACGGCGGCCGAGTCGCGGTAGGCGGCCAGCGCCTCGTGGGCGTGCTCGGCGGCCTCCCGGTAGAGGTCCCGTGACTTGGTCATCGCCTCCAGCGCGTCGGCGTACATGGCCACCAGGGCGCGCTCGCGGGCGAGTTCCTCCTCCAGGGTCAGCAGATGCCAGTCCTCGCGCAGCGCGGTCAGCGCGTCCTCGGCGCCGTCGGGCAGCGGTCGCGGCGTGGCGACGAAACGGGTCAGGGCGTCGATCAGTTCGACCGGTTCGCCGCGGTCCAGGAAGACGCTGCGCACGCTGAACGCCGCACTGTCGTGGCCGGCCGGGGCCGGAGCGCCGGGCAGCACCACCGCTCCGCCGCGCGGCACCTGCACGTCGAACTCGCGCAGGGCCCAGTTCACGGCCCGCAGCTGCTGCGGCGTGGCGCGGTGCTCCACCACCCGGTGCCGCAGACCCGGCGGCAGCAGTGGGGCGAGCGGGCGGCGTCCCACCGCGTCCGGCGTCATGGCCTCGTGGACGACGACGTGCACGGACCACGGGTCGCGCGCCGCGGCGCGCAGCACACGCCGCAGCTCCTTGTCGTCCGCGGGCAGGGGGTTCACGTCCCGGAAGCGCAGCTCGGTGCCGGCGTGGTGGTCCCAGCCCGCATCGGGGTCCGACGGCCAGAACATGGTGGCCGGGCTCGGCCATCGCATGTCCCAGGGCTGCTCCGCCTCGGCCGTCAGCGTCCACTGCCGGCCGGTGTCCGACGCGTCCGCGAGGGCCAGCCGGGCCCGGACGGTCACCGATCCGTCCGCCACCTCCCAGCGGGCCTCGACGACCCGTTCGCCGGGGTGCGCGGATTCGGGCAGTTCCAGATGGTCGCGGAGGGCACCGCTGTCCTTGTGTCGCTGGAGGGTGCCGCGGATCACGTCTTCCGCGGTGGCGGTTCCGGTGTGACGGCCGCGGGCCAGCCACACCGTGGGGGGAGTCGTCGGACGGTGGACGGTGGTGGAGGTCGGCATGGGTCCATCTGTGAACGGGGGCGTGGGGCTGCTGCCAGTATCGTCGCCGCCGGAAGCCGCGATCACGGCGGGGCGCGCCGTGCGGATCGCTCCGGTCCTGGGCGGTCGTCCGACTGCCCGCGGGTGCGACGTCGGCGATCGTGGGAACCCGTGGGAACTCGTGGGGAGGGGGACGGCGGGCGACAGCATCGCGAGAAGGGGTGACTCGGGGAGCTCGACCTCGGCGGGCGGACCGAGCTCGTGACCGGTTCCTCCTCCGGCATCGGGGCGGCGATTGCCGCCGGACCGGCCCGGGCGGGCGCACGTGTGGGCGTCAACGGACGTGACGCCGAGCGCCTCGAACGGAGCCTGGAGAAACCGCGCGCCGAAGTGCCGCGGGGCGACTTCTTGCCCTTGCCGGCCGGGGTTTCGCCAAGGAGGCGGACGGAACGGGCGTCACGGTGAACTCCGTCATCGCAGGACCCACCCACACCGAGGCGTCGAGGACTTCGTCCGTCAGCTCGTGGATCCCGCTCTCCCCTGGGACGAGGCGCAGCGCGTGTTCATGCGGGACCACCGCCCGCAGTCGCTGCTCGAGCCTCTGATCGAACCCGAGGAGATCGCGAACCTCGTGCTCTGTCTGAGCTCCCCGCCGGCCTCCGCCACGACCGGCGGGGCCCCTGCGGGTCGACGGGGGATACGGCGACTCGATCCTGCCGCCGGAGGGTCGGCGGCCGTCCGCGGGCGGGTCCGCCGGGCCTCGGTCCGCGGGCGGGTCCGCGGGGTTTCCGGCCGCCCGAGAGGCCGATCCGGCCCGTCGTGACGTCGTACGACGCCGGTGAACGGGCCGCGGCGCGGTCCGAGGGGCCGGTGGCACACGGCCCCGGCCCCGGGACCTCGCGTCGGTGGACGTTCGGGGGCGGCGGCTCAGGCGCCGCTCTCCCGCAGCATGTCCTCACGCTCGACGATCTTCACGCGCTCCCGGCCCTGCGGCTCGCCCAGGGCCTTCTCCGCCGCGTCCAGCCGGTACCAGCCCTCCCACGTCGTGAAGCGGACGTTCCGTTCGGCCAGGAACGCGTCCACGGACTCGGGCTCCGGTGCCGAGGGGGTCTGCAGCCGGCTGTGGGCGAAGTCGTCCAGCAGGTTGGACACCGTCTCGTTGGCGTCGCCCTTGGTGTGGCCGATGAGGCCGACGGGGCCGCGCCGGATCCAGCCGGTCACGTACACCGACGGCAGGTGCGTGCCGCTCTCCTGCATGACCCGGCCGCCCTCGTCCGGCACGGTGCCCGAGTCGATGTCCCAGGGCAGCTTGGGCAGCTTGTCCGACAGGTAGCCCACGGCGCGGTAGATCGCGGTGACGTCCCAGTCGGTGAACTTGCCCGTGCCCCGGACGTTGCCGGTGCCGTCCAGCTCGGTGCGCTCCGTGCGCAGGCCGACGACCTGGCCGTCCTCGCCGAGGATCTCGGTCGGCGACTCGAAGAAGTGCAGGAACAGCTTGTGCGGCCGGTCGCCGACGTCGCGTATCGCCCAGTTCTCCAGGGTCTTGGCGACCATGTCGGCCTGCTTGTTGCCGCGCCGCGTCGCGATCGAACCGTCGTCGTAATCGATGTCCTCGGGGTCGACGATGACCTCGATGGTGGGGGAGTGGTCGAGTTCGCGCAGCTCCATCGGGCTGAACTTCGCCTGCGCGGGGCCGCGGCGGCCGAAGACGTGGATCTCCTTGGCCCGGTTCGCCTCGAGGCCCTCGTGGACGTTGGCCGGGATCTCCGTCGGCAGCAGTTCGTCCGCGGTCTTCGCCAGGATGCGGGCCACGTCGAGCGCGACGTTGCCGACGCCCAGCACGGCGACCTTCTCCGCCTCCAGCGGCCAGGTGCGCGGCACGTCGGGGTGACCGTCGTACCAGGAGACGAAGTCCGCGGCGCCGTGGGACCCGTCGAGGTCGATGCCCGGGACGGGCAGCGCGCGGTCGGCCGTGGCGCCGGTGGAGAAGATCACCGCGTCGTAGAACGTGCGCAGGTCGTCCAGGCTGATGTCCGTCGGGTAGTCGACGTTGCCGAAGAGGCGGATCTGCGGCTTGTCGAGCACCTGGTGGAGGGCCGTGATGATGCCCTTGATCCTGGGGTGGTCGGGCGCGACACCGTAGCGGATCAGGCCGAACGGCGCGGGCATCCGCTCGAAGAGGTCGATGGACACTCCGGGTTCGGCGGCCACGTCGGACTTGAGCAGTGCATCGGCGGCGTAGATCCCGGCGGGGCCGGCTCCGACAATGGCTACCCGCAGAGGGCGGGACATGATCAGGTTCCCTTCGAGCGGTGACGAGCGACTCGACGAGAACCCTAAGCTAAGGCAAGCCTTACTTGGTACGCGGGTCGGATCTATGGACCCATAAGCCGATCTTATGGGGTGCATAAAATCGTCCCATGGGACCGCGAGTACTTTACCGCCCGCGCGCCGGCCGCCGTCAGCCCGGTCCCCCTCACCGCCCGCCCTTTGACCTCGGCGTAGTGCTTTGCTTCTGTCCGTGGTCGTGAAGGAGAACCGCGGTGGCATGCCGCACCTTGATCTGCTGTCCACCTTCCTGGAGGTCTACCGGGCGGGGTCGCTGTCCGCGGCCGCCCAGCGGCTCGGGGTGACACAGCCGGCCGTCAGCGGTCAGCTGGCCCGGCTGGAGGAGCGGATCGGTGAGCCGCTGTTCGTCCGCGGCAGCAGGGGCGTCACGCCGACGCGGCGCGCGGCCCTGCTGGCGGCGCGCGTCGGCGCTCACGTGGACGGGCTGCGCGGGGCGCTGGACCCGGCCGACGAGCCGCCGCTGCGCGGCACGGTGCGGATCGGCGGGGCGGCCGAGGTGATGGCGCTGCGGGTGCTGCCGGCGCTGGCCGGGCTGACCGGCCGCGGTCTGACCGTCCATGTGACCCTCGGGCTCGCCGACGACCTGCTGTCCCAGCTGGCCGACGACCGCCTCGACCTGGTCGTCTCGGCGGTGAGGCCCTCCCGTACGGGACTTCTTGCGGCTCCGCTGGTGGACGAGGAGTTCGTCCTGGTCGCGCCGCCCGCGCTGGCCCACACCGTCGACGCGGACCGGCTTCGCAGCGAGCCGGTGGCGGCGCTGGCCCATCTGCCGCTGGTCGCGTACGCGGAGGAACTGCCGATCGTGCGCCGCTACTGGCGCGGTGAGTTCGGACGGCGCCCGCCGAATCCGGTGGCCCTGGTGGTCGCCGACCTCAGGGCGGTCCTGGCGGCGGTGGCGGCCGGTGCGGGGATCTCCGTCCTGCCCCGGTACATCGCGGCCCCGGCCCTCGCCGCCGGGGAGGTCGTGCAGCTGCACCGGCCCGAGGTGGCGCCGCTGAACACCCTGTACACGGCGGTGCGGCGGGGCGGTGCCGCCGGTCCCGCCGTCACCGTCGTGCGCGACCGTCTGCAGCAGGCCGCGCGCGGGTGGAGCTCACTGTGAGCGCTGCTCGACCGGCTCGGCGCCGGGGGCGATGACGACCTTGCCGACGACGGTGCCGGACTCGGCGTGCCGCATGGCCTCGGCCGCCTGCTCCAGGGGGTAGACCCGGTCGACCCTGGCCTCGATCGTCCCCGACCGCAGCAGGCCGAAGATCCGCTCGAGGTCCGCGCGCAGCTCCGCCCGGAACCGCTGTGGACGGCGCGCCTTGCCCGCCCACAGGTTGAAGAAGTGGGCGCCGCGGCCGTTCGGCAGGATGTTCCACACGGCGAGCCGCGCGACGAGCTTCAGCACGGTGACGGTGCCGCTGCCGGCCCGGTCGCGGGTGGAGGCGCTGCCGTAGGAGACGAGCGTGCCGCCCGGCGCGAGCATCCGCCACGAGTCCTTGATGCCCTCGCCGCCCACGTGGTCGAAGACGGCGGCCACTCCGCCGGGCGCCAATTCGCGCACCCGTGCGGGGACGTCACCGCGATAGTCCACGGGGACGGCGCCCAGGTCGGCGACGGCCTGCTGGTTGCGGGCCGAGGCGGTGCCGATGACCCTGGCGCCGTGGCTGCGGGCGAGCTGGACCAGCACGCTGCCGACGCCGCCGTTGGCGCCGTGCACCACGACCGTGTCACCCGGGCGGACCTTCGCGGTGCGGTGCAGCATGCGCCAGGCCGTGGCGCCGTTGGTGATCAGGGTCTCGGCCCGTACGGCGTCCACCCCGTCGGGCACCGGCACCAGATCCGCCGCGTCGATCACGACGTGCTCGGCCCAGCCGCCGGTCTTGGTCAGCGCGGCGACCCGCTGTCCGACCGGCAGCGCGGGCGCGTCGGGCCCGGACGGGCCGGTCCGCTCGACGACGCCCACCAGGTCGTAGCCGGGGACGAAGGGGAAGGCCGGCATGTCGTAGTACCTGCCGCGCCGCATCTGCTGCTCGGCGAAGGTCACTCCGCTCGCCTCCACGCGGACCAGTGCCTGGCCGGGTCCCGGTTCGGGTAGGTCCCTGGACCGGAGGGCGAGGATCTCGGGCTCTCCGACGGCCGGCAGGACGACTTCGGTGGTTCGCATGACAGCTCCTTGTGGTCGGGGCGGTGCGGTTCTCGTTGTAATGAGAATGAGGTGAGTGGTTCATCACTCACTCTTCGGGTCCGAGAGAGGGCGGCGCCGGTTCGTCGGAACCGGACGGCCGCCCGGGCGCGGGTCGGTCAGTAGTGCCTGATGCCCGCGGCCAGGGTGCGGGTCCATGGCGCGTCGACGGTGTCGGCGTCGATGGAGACGATCAGATGGCAGAGCATGCCGGTGGCGAAGAACTGCTGGACCTGCTCCTCGCCGCCGCCGGAGGCGCCGCGGACGTATTCGACCGCGCGGGCGTACCCCGCCCTGACCGCCTCGCGCACCGCGGGCTCGGAGACGGCCGCCGCCTGGGCGTGCAGCTGCACCAGCAGCAGATCGTTGTCGCTGATCAGCCGGGCGTAGGCATCGCCCATGGAGCGGAGCACGGCCTCCGGTGCGCTGCTCGTGGCCGCGGCCGCGCCGCGTTCGAGGGCGGCGCGCACCTGCACGAAGCAGTGCTTGACGACCGCGGTGAACAGCGCCTCCTTGTTGGGGAAGAGGCGGTAGACGTACGCCTGCGAGATGCCGGCCGCCTTGGCCACCTCCGTGGTGGTGGTGCCGAAGTAGCCGCGGGCCGCGAACGCGCCGATGGCCGTGCGCAGGACCGTCTCGCGACGCTCCTCGGCGGTGGAGAGTCTGCGCTGTTCCGTATTCATGTGAGTACTCAACCACTCACTCTTGTGAGGCGTCAACACCCGTAGCCGAACACGTCCTGGCGGGGCAACTCCGGAACCATAAGGAGGCTTATGGCTCGCAGTACGGCTTCGGAAGTTCCCTGATGGAAGCTGGCGTTGACCCGAAGGGCGCCCCGGCGCCCGAGGACCCCGATCACGAAGGGCAGGCACTCCCATGGCGAAGATTCTGATGGTCGTCTCCGGCGCGGACAGCATGCGGCTGGCCGACGGCACCACCCACCCCACCGGCTACTGGGCGGAGGAGGTGGCCGTCTCCCACGAGGTGCTCACCGGAGCCGGGGCGCAGGTGGTGATCGCCACGCCGGGCGGCGTCCGGCCGACCGTCGACGCCCTCAGCCTGGACGAGCGCGGCGGCGTCGCCGAGGCGGACGCCCGGCGCCACCGCGCCTACCTCGACGGCATCGCCGACCAGCTGTCCGCGCCGCTCGCCCTCGCCGAGGCGCGGGCGGACGACTACGACGCCGTCCTCGTCCCCGGTGGCCACGCGCCGATGGCCGACCTCGCCACGGACGCCGCCCTCGGACGGCTGCTCGGCGAGGCCGACGCCTCGGGCCGGACCGTGGCGGCCCTGTGCCACGGGGTCGCCGCGCTGCTCAGCGCGGACCGGCAGGACGCCGGCTTCACCTTCGCGGGACGCACCCTGACGTCCTTCACCGACGAGGAGGAGCGCCAGGGCGGGCTGGGCGACAACACGCCGTACTACCTGGAGAGCCGGCTGCGTGAGCGCGGGGCCGTGATCCGGTCCGGACCCGCGTGGAGCAGCACGGTCGTCCAGGACGGCAACCTGATCACCGGTCAGAACCCG
Source organism: Streptomyces cadmiisoli (assembly GCF_003261055.1). Classification (NCBI taxonomy): domain Bacteria; kingdom Bacillati; phylum Actinomycetota; class Actinomycetes; order Kitasatosporales; family Streptomycetaceae; genus Streptomyces; species Streptomyces cadmiisoli. The sequence continues at coordinate 1,362,521 of NZ_CP030073.1, read as the reverse complement.
CAGTCCAGCAGGGCCACCGCCGAGGCCGTGCTGAAGAACCTCAAGGACCTCACGGGCTGACCGGGCCGCGCCGCCCCTTCCGCCGGTCCGGCCTTGTCCGCCGACGACGGCCGGTCTCGTCCCGGCCGACGACGGCCGATCCCGTCCCGGCAGGGTCGGCCTCAGGCGACCTCGGAGGTGAGCGCCGACAACCCCCGGTTCAGGCACCGGACCAGCGCGGACGCGATGCTTCCGTCGGGATCCAGGCGGGGGTTGAAGATCGTGACGTCGAATCCGGTGACCCGGTCCCCGGTCAGTGCGACGCGCAGCATCCGCTCCAGCTCCGCCCAGCTCAGCCCGCCCGGCGCGCGGTAGTCGACGGCGGGCATGACCGCGTCGTCCAGCACGTCGACGTCCAGGTGCACCCAGTACCCGCCGGGCGCGCCGGCCAGCCGGTCGACCGCCCGGCGGGCCGCGCGGCCGGCACCCATCGCTCGTACGCCGTCCAGATCGAGGGTGTACAGCTCCGGCGGCAGCGGCTGCATCCCGGCCCGGGCGGACTCGGCCGTGTCCCGGAAGCCCAGAGCGGCCACGTCCTCGTCCCGCACCAGGGGCCCGCGCCCTTCGAGATCGGTGAGCGGCCGCGGGCCGCGGCCCGTGACCAGGGCGAGCTCCATCGAGGCCGCCTCACCCGTCGGCTCCGCGGAGGGCTGGTAGAAGTCGGTGTGGCCGTCGAGGAACAGCAGGCCGTGGCGTCCGCGGCGGGCCAGGGCGAGGAGGTTGCCCAGCAGAATGCTGCAGTCGCCGCCGAGGACGACCGGGAAACGGCCGGAGTCCAGGACGTCACCGACGGCGTCGGCGAGCCGCACCGAGTACCGCGCGAGCGCGTCGGAGTTGAGGACGCCGGTGACCGGGTCCCGCCTCGGGTCGTAGGCCGGCGGCTCGACCCGGGCGGCTCGTGCCACCGGCGGGTCGGCCCGGAGCAGTCCGGCCGCCGACAGGGCGGCCGGCAGGTCCTGGACGCCGGACGGCCGCAGTCCCAGCACGGACGGCGCCTCGATGATCGCCGGTTCCCGCACGTCACAGCCCTTTCGCCGACCCGTGCGACTCCTGCCACCATCGTCGCGCGGAACGCGGGCCCGCGCCCGGCCGACGGTCAGTCGGCGCCCGTACCGTCGCCATCGTCCCCGTCGTCCGCACCGTACTCATCGGTTGCGCCGCGCCGGCAGTACAGGAACAACTGGGGCTCCGGCACCGCGTCGGCGCGCGCCGGGGTGAAGAGGGTCTCCTCCTGCCGCAGCACCGTCAGACCCGCCTCGCGCACCAGGGCCGTGAAGGCGTCCGCCGCGAAGCTGGTCACCCGCACCGGCTGCCCCATGAAGACACCCTCGACGCCGTCCAGGTCGAGGGGAACCGTGGCGATGACCGCGTGGCCGCCCGGACGCAGCGCGAGGGCCAGCCGGCGGACCAGCGCGGCCTGCTCGTCGCGGGACATCTGAAGCAGCGAGAAGTACACGCACACCGCGTCGAACGACGCCTCCGTGAGCGGCTCCTCGCGGATGTCGACGCACCGGAACGTCGCGTCGGGCACCTGCCGGGCCGCGAGGTCGACCATCACGGGGGAGACATCGACCCCGAGCACGTCGTGACCCGCGGCGGCGAGGGTCCGGGCCGTGGGCCGGCCCGTCCCGCTGCCGACGTCCAGCACCCGGGCGCGCGGCTCCAGACGGTGGAGCAGCCAGTCGAGGGACGCCCGGTGGGACTCGGATCCCGCGAACGCCTCCTCGTACGCCACCCCGATCGCGTCGAACACCGCTGCGGCGCTCGGCCGCTGGTCGCCCTCGGTCACGGTGCCGCCCTTCGTCGCGGGTGCGCCGGATCCGGTTCCGGCGGTCGGCATCGTCGCATCCGGCACCGGCGGTGACAACGGGGCCGGGGCCGCGCCGGGCCCCGTCCCGGCTTGCGGCCGTGCCGGGCGTCACGGCAGGGTTCGGGCGTGGCCACCTTGCTGATCGTGCATCACACGCCGTCGCCCAACTGCCAGGCGATGCTGGAGGCAGTCGTCTCCGGGGCGACGACACCGGAGATCGACGGGGTCCGCGTCGAACGGCGCGCCGCGTTGTCCGCCACGGCGTCCGACGTGCTCGCCGCCGACGGATACCTGCTGGGCACGCCGGCGAACCTCGGGTACATGTCCGGTGCCCTCAAGCACTTCTTCGACCAGGTCTACTACCCCTGTCTCGACGAGACGCGGGGCAGGCCCTTCGGCTACTACGTGCACGGCGGCAGCGACGTCACGGGAGCGGTGCGCGGTATCGAGGCGATCACGACCGGCCTGGGCTGGCGGCGTGCCGCGGAGGCGGTGACCGTGACGGGCGAGCCGGATCGCAAGAGCGTCGAGGCGTGCTGGGAGCTGGGGGCGACGGTGGCCGCCGGCCTCATGGAGGGGTGACGCTCGGCGGTCCGCCCGACGCCCCGGCCCGCCCGGATCAGTCCGCGACCCGGCCCACCTCGGCCATCGGCCGCGGTGCCGGGTGCCGGAGCGCCATCTGCATCATCAACAGCAGCAGCAGGGCCGCCAGCGACGCCAGTGACGCGCACACCGAGGTCAGGCCCGCGCTCCAGTGCGGGGCCACCGTGATGTCCAGCGCACGGGTCAGTCCGGACGAACGGATCCTGTTCTCCAGCAGTTCGGCCCCCGCCAGCGCCGCAGGCAGCAGCATCCCCGCACCCAGCGTGGTCACGCTGCTGCGCAGCACCAGCACGACGGCCAGCAGCACGCAGAGGCCGGACGCGCCGAGAGCGGCCGCGTAGACGGTGAGGGGGGCGCCCTCGCGATGCAGCGGGAAGTGGGCGGCACCGCACACGACGAGGGTCGCCGCGGCGAGCCAACTCGGCCAGAAGACGGGCTTCCTGGGCAGGGCCGGGGGCTGTTCGCGGCGCACGCGGAGGGTGCGCCGCCGCCGTCCGGCGGGGGGAACCTCGGAGCCGGCCTGGTACAGCGCTTCGGACCCGGGCGCCGGTGCGGCGGACGGGTCCGCCTCCGCGAGGGCCGTGGACCCGGTCGGCCGCGCCGTCCGGATCCGGCGCGGGTGCAGGCGCTGCTCCAGGGCCAGTTGCCCGATGAGTTCCATGAGCTCCTCGACCGGCCGGACGGTGGCGGCCGCCCGTACCGCTTCCTGACCGCAGTGCGGTTGCAGCGGGGTCCGGTGCAGCAGCTCCATCAGACGTGTGACGTCCTCGACGCACCGGCCCTCGATGGCCGCGCGGATGGTCTCGTCCGCGCTGTCGGCGCCGCGCGGCGGCCGGGTCAGCTCGGCGACCAGCAGGGCGACGTCGTCGACCGGGCGGTTGACCGCCACGGCCCTCAGCACGGCGGCCACCGTCTGGGCGTGCTCGGGCGACTCCTCCATCAGCGTGACGAGGCGGACGACTTCGTCCAGCGGCCTGTCGCTGACGGCGGCGTGGATGAGGTCGAAGGCCGGGTCGCCCCACACATCGCCGTCCTCGCTCTCCTCGGGCTGCGGCGCGGGGGGAGCAGGGGGCATGGAGGGAATGGGGGGCACGGAGGGAGCCGTGCCGGCGGCCGGTGCTGGTGGCGGTGCGGGGGGCGGCGGCGGGGCCGTGGGGGGCGGGGGAGCCGCGCCGTCGGCCGGTGCCGTGGGGCGGGCGGACGCCGGGTCCGGCCGGGGGCCCGTACCGGCGGGGCAGGCCGGGCCGCCACCCGGGACGATGCCGGGCAACGGCTCGGCCACGGGTATCGCCTCGGTGAAGGCTATGGCGGGCTGATTCGACTGTGCGGGTGAGGAGCGGGAATTCATCCTGGTCTCCATGGCAGTGGTGCGGTCGCCCCCGCGCTTGGGCCGGACGCGACACGCGTTCTACCGTCCCATTCGTAAGGCCACCCCCCGTGCCCCGCCACCCGGACGCGGCGACCGCGTGACCCCGGTCCGGAGCCGCGCCGTCAGGCCCGCCAGCCGTACCGCCGCTCCGGCCGCCCGGCCGCCCCGTAGCGCAGCGACACCTCGGCGTTGCCGGTCGTGTGGAAGTACTCCAGGTACCGGCGGGCGCTCACCCGGGAGACGCCCGTCAGGGTGGCGCACTCGGTGGCGGACAGGGTGCCGTCGGCGCCGCGCAGGGCGCGTTCGACCAACTCGGCGGTCTCCACGCTCATCCCCTTCGGCAGTGCCGCACCCGCCGTCGCCGGTGTGGACGCCCCGGCCAGCACACGGTCCACATCGGCCTGACCGCGTACGACGGTGGCCAGCAGCCGGCCGCGCTGGGCGGCGTAGCGCTCCAGCCGGGCCCGCAGGTCCTCGAACTCGAAGGGCTTGAGGAGGTAGTCGACGACACCGTGGCGTACGGCGCCGCGCACCGCGTCCGTCTCGCGGGCCGCGCTGATCACCATGACGTCGCAGTCGTGGCCCGCGGTGCGCAGCCGCGGAATGACGTCGAGGCCGAAGACGTCCGGCAGATACAGGTCGAGCAGCACCAGGTCCGGCCGCAGCCGGTCCACGGCCTCGACGGCCTGTCCGCCGCTGCTGGCGACGCCGACGACCCGGAACGCGGGCACCCGTTCGACGAAGGCGCGGTGGACCCTGGCCACCATGAAGTCGTCGTCGACGACCAGTACGTCGATGGCGTCCGCCGCGCCCGTGGTGTCCGTCGTACCGGTCATCGGCCTGCTCCTTCCGCCACCGCGTCGGCGAGGTGGCTGACGGTCATGCGAGCGGTGAACAGGGCACCGTCCGGGGTGTTCGTCACCGAGATCTCGCCCCCGTGCCGCTCGCAGACCAGCCGCGTCAGGGCGAGACCGATACCGCGCTCGCCCTTCCGGGCGGCCTTGGTGGTGAAACCGTGCGAGAACACCTCCCGCGCCAGGTCGGGGGCCACGCCGGGGCCGGAGTCACGGACCGCGATCTCGACGGTGGCCGCGTCCTGCCGCAGCTCGACCTCGACCCAGGCACCGCCGTCGACCGGTTCGCCCGCGGCGGCCGCGTCCACGGCGTTGTCGACGAGGTTGCCGACGACGGTCGCCACGTCGGCGGCGTCCTCGGGGGTCAGCCGGTCGAGCGCGGTGTCGTCCGAGATGCGCAGCCGGACCCTGCGTTCGGCGGCCTGGGAGGACTTGGCCATCAGCAGCGCGGCCACGGCCGTGTCACGCACACGACGGCTCAGCGTGACGTCCAGCGACTGGCGGCGCCGGTGCAGCGCGCGGATGTAGCGCACCACCTCCTCCTGCTCGCCGATCTGGATCAGCCCCGAGATGGTGTGCAACTGGTTGGCGAACTCGTGCGCCTGCGCCCGCAGCAGCTCCGAGGAACTGCGGAACGAGCCGATCTCCCGCTCCAGCCGCGCCAGTTCGGTGCGGTCCCGCAGGGTGGTGACCGAGCCGAGGAGCCGGCCGTCCTTGACGACCGTCATCCGGTTCATGACCAGGATCCGGTCGTCGCGGATCACGACCTCGTCGCGCTCCTCGGCCGGCCCCTCCCGGTCGCCGGTCAGCACGTCCCGCAGCCGTCCCTCGATCCCGAGGTCGGCCAGGTTCCGGCCGACGCAGTCCGCGGGCAGCGCCAGCAGGCGCCGGCCCATCTCGTTCACCAGGGTGAGCCGGTGCTGCGGGTCCAGGGCGACGACGCCCTCCGCGATCCCGTACAGCAGCGCCTCACGGTGCTCGGCCAGACCGGCGATCTCTCGCGGCTCCAGACCGAGGGTCTGCCGCTTGACCCGGCGGGCCAGCAGCAGCGAACCGGCCAGGCCCAGACCGCTGGCGATGCCGAGATAGGCGAGCAGGTAGGACGAGGCGCCGCTCAGGCGCTGCCACATCGTCGGCGAGGCCGCACCGATCATCACCGTGCCCAGTCGCCGGCCCAGATTGTCCCGGCCCGCCCCGATCACCGGCACCTGGGCCACCAGTTCCAGGGTGCCGTCCAGCGTCAGCTCCCCGGACCAGCCGCGCCCCGCGGCGGCGCCCTCGCCCAGCGGCAGTGCGTCACCGATGACCGTCGGGTCGGTGGAGGAGACGATCCGGCCTTCCGCGTCGGCGACGGTCACCGAGGTCACCCCCGACTGCGACTGCGTGGAGTTCACCAACGGCGCCAGCGCTTCGCGGGGCAGCGGCGCCACGAGCTGGCTGCGCACCAGGGGGTTGGCGGCCACCTGCTCGGCCAGAGCGCTCACCCGGCGGCCCTCGACCCGGTCGAAGGTCGCCTCCGACTGGGCGAGCGAGACCGCCGCGACCGCCAGCAGCACCATCACGACGATGGCGAGCTGGAGCACCAGCATCTCGCCCGCGAGGGTCTGGCGACGGAAGGAGGCGACCACGAGGACTCAATCTGTGACCGAGGGGGCTGACGCGCGGATCGCCCCATCATGGCCTCGGTCCGGGCCCGGGAGAAGAGATCGGTCGGCGCATCGTTCGCTGACACAAAGACCACAACCTCCGTTGGTTCCGGAAAGGAGACACACCGCCGGGCCGCGGGCACGATGTGGCCCACCTCACCCTGCCCGCAGGGCCCTCCCGAAACCGCATCCACAGACCGACAGGTGGTGGCACACGTGCGCCTGCGCACCCCCCTCGCCCTGCTCGGGGCCGCCGTGCTCCTGCTCCTGGGGCCGCCTCTGCTGAGCACCGGCAGCGGCACCGCGACCGGCACGCAGATCCCGGGCCTGCGTTTCATGGTCCCCAACACGCCGGGCGGCGGCTACGACATCACGGCCCGTACGGCGGCGAAGAACGCCGAGGACGCCGGACTCACCCCCGATGTCGAGGTGTTCAACCTGCCGGGCGCCGGCGGCACCGTCGGTCTGACCCGCCTGGTGAGCGAACACGGCAACGGCAAGCTCGCGATGTCGATGGGACTCGGCGTGGTCGGCGCCGTACGCTCCAACGACGCGCCGAAGACGCTCGCCGACACCACACCGATCGCCCGGCTCACCGAGGAGCAGGACGTCGTCGTGGTCGCCAAGGACTCCCCGTACCGCTCGATCGGTCAACTCGTCGACGCCTGGAAGGCCGACCCCGGCAAGCTGCCCGTCGGCGGGGGATCCTCACCGGGCGGCCCCGACCACCTCGCGCCGATGCTGATGGCGCGGGCCGCCGGCATCGCCCCGAAGCAGGTCAACTACGTGCCCTTCGACGGCGGCGGCGAACTGCTCGCCTCGATCCTCGGCAACAAGGTCGCCTTCGGCGTCTCCGGCGTCGGCGAGTACCTGGACCAGATCAAGGCGGGTGAGCTGCGGCTGCTCGCGGTCACCGGGCCCGAGCGCGTCGACGGCCTCGACGCGCCCACGCTCCGGGAGGCGGGCTACGACGTGAACTTCACCAACTGGCGCGGCATCGTCGCACCACCCGGCCTGTCCGACATCGAACGCGACAAACTCGTGCGCCTCTTCGAGGAACTCCACGACTCCCCGCAGTGGCGGGCCTCCCTCGAGCAGAACGGCTGGGACGACGCCTTCCTCACGGGCGAGGAGTTCGGCGACTACCTGGAGGCCCAGGACAAGCGCGTGACCTCCGTGCTGAAGGAGCTGGGACTGTGACCGAGCAGACCACCGACACCCGTCCGGCGGCCCCGACGCCCCGCCGTTCCTGGCTGCGCGACCACTCCGAACTGGGCGTGTGCGTCCTGCTGCTGGCGCTCGGTGTGCTCGTGCTGACCGACGCGCTGACCATGGACGTCGACATCGGCCGGCGCGGCCCCGTCGGGCCGAGGACCGTGCCGGTCGTGGTCAGCTGCGGGCTGCTGCTCGTGGCCGCGCTGCTCGCCGTGGACGTGCTGCGCGGCGGCCGCGGCCAGGCCGAGACCGGGGAGGACGTCGACCTTTCCGAACCCGCCGACTGGCGCACCGTGCTGCTGCTCGCCGGGGTGTTCCTGGGCGCCGCCGTGCTGATCGAACCGCTCGGCTTCCCCCTCGCGGGTGCCCTGCTCTTCTGGGGAGCCGCCTTCGCGCTCGGCAGCCGGCGCACGGACCGCGATCCGCTCGTCGCGGCCGTCCTGTCCCTGATCACCTACGCCGTGTTCAACAACCTGCTCGGAGTGCCGCTGCCCGGCGGCCCGCTGATGGGAGCGCTGTGAGATGAACGCCCTCGACTCCCTGCTGGACGGCTTCGGTACGGCACTGACCCCGATCAATCTGCTGTGGGCCGCGCTCGGCGTGCTGCTCGGCACCGCGATCGGCGTCCTGCCCGGCATCGGCCCGGCCATGGCGGTGGCGCTGCTGCTGCCCGTGACGTACGGACTGGATCCCGTCGGGGCCTTCATCATGTTCGCCAGCATCTACTACGGCGCCATGTTCGGCGGTTCCACGACCTCGATCCTGCTCAACACCCCCGGTGAGAGCGCCGCGGTGGTCGCCGCCATGGAGGGCAACCCGATGGCCAAGTCCGGCCGCGGGGCGCAGGCACTGGCCGCCGCCGCCATCGGCCACTTCGCCGGCGGCATGATCGGCACGATCCTGCTGGTCGCGCTCGCCCCGACGGTCGCCGAACTCGCCGTGGACATCGGCGCGCCGGACTACTTCGCCATCATGGTCCTCGCGTTCATCGCGGTGACCTCCGTGCTCGGCTCGTCCCGTATCCGCGGTATGGCCTCACTGCTGATCGGCCTCACCGTCGGTCTGGTCGGCCTCGACCAGATGACCGGTCAGCAGCGGCTCACCTTCGGATCGCTGCAACTCGCGGACGGCATCGACGTGGTGATCGTCGCGGTCGGTCTGTTCGCGATCGGCGAGGCCCTGTGGGTCGCCGCCCATCTGCGGCGCGCGCCCGCCGAGCCCATCCCGGTCGGCCGCCCCTGGCTGGGCCGCGGCGACCTGCGCCGGACCTGGAAGTCCTGGCTGCGCGGCCCGTTCATCGGCTTCCCCTTCGGCGCCGTCCCGGCGGGCGGCGCGGAGATCCCCACCTTCCTGTCGTACGTCACCGAGAAGCGGCTGTCCAAGCACCGGGACGAGTGGGGCAAGGGCGCGATCGAGGGCGTCGCCGGACCGGAGTCCGCGGCGTCGGCCTCGGCGGCGGGCACCCTGGTGTCGATGCTCACCCTGGGCCTGCCCACGACGGCGGTCGCGGCGGTCATGCTGGCGGCGTTCCAGCAGTACGGCATCCAGCCCGGTCCCCTGCTGTTCGAACGCGAACCGGAACTCGTCTGGGGCCTGATCGCGTCCCTGTTCATCGGCATGGTGCTGCTGCTCGCCCTCAACCTGCCGCTCGCGCCGCTGTGGGCCAAGCTGCTGCGCATCCCGCGGCCCTACCTCTACGCGGGGATCCTCTTCTTCGCGGCGGTCGGTGCCTACGCCGTAGGCGGCGAGGTCGTCGACCTGGTGATCCTGCTGGTCATCGGTCTGATCGGGTTCGGGATGCGCCGCTACGGCCTGCCCGTGCTGCCCGCCGTCATCGGGGTGATCCTCGGCCCCAACGCGGAACAGCAGCTCCGCCGTGCCCTTCAGATCAGCGACGGCAGCGTCGTCGGGCTGGTCGACACGCCGTTCGCGGTGACCGTGTACGCGGTGATCGCCGTGCTGCTGGCGTGGCCGCTGCTGAGGCGCCTCGTACGCCGTCCGGGTGTGTCCTGAGACGGGCCGGGGCCGCGCCGCCGATCGCGGCCCCGGCCGCGACCAGGGCTGCCCGGCGCGCCGTGCCGGCCTCGGACCCTCCGGAACCGATCGCCGGGCGTGACGGGGCGTGGCGTCCTGTGACGGGACGCGTGGGGCGGTGCCGTGGCTCCTGGTCCGAACCACGACACCTGACAAAGCCGATTCCGCGGCACCGGCTCCGTGTCCTTCCCAGGTACCCCGGATGGACGGTCGTTGATCGGCCGCGGTCAGTTTTCCCGGCGGGCCTTGGTACGGATGGACTGGGCCACGTCGCGCAGCTTGAGATTGTGGGTCTGGGAGATGCGGCGCAGCACGTCGAAGGCCGCGTCCTCGCTGAGATGGTGGCGTTCGCGCAGGATGCCCATGGCCTCACCGATGGCGTGCCGGGTGTCCAGGGCGTGCTCCAGCTGGTCCACGGTCCGGGCACTGGCCAGGGCGACGGCGGCATGGGAGGCGAGCAGCCAGCCGGCGGTCTCGCTCTCCGGGCCGAACGCTCCGGGGCGCGAGGAGTAGAAGTTCAGGGCGCCGAAGTCGTCATCCTGGGTGTACAGGAGGAAGCCCATCATGCTGCCGACGCCCAGGTCGCGGGCCGCGGGCGCGAAACGCTCGAAGTCCGGCTGCGGCTCGGTCATGTCGGGGATGCGGAACATCCGCTCCCCGTCTGTGCGCCGGGCGGCGTCGAAGCAGGGACCCTCACCGAGTTCGCCCTGCAGCCGGTCGGACTCCTCGACCATGTCCCCGCACGCGGCGAGCGTGACCGCGCGGCCCTTGCGCAGGGCCAGCACACCCGCGGCCTGGCAGCCGTCGATCAGCTCGACCGCCTTCGACGCGATCTCGTCGAGCGTGTCCTGAGCGGAGTCCTGTGCCAGCAGATGCCGGGCGAGCTCGGCCATCTGTTCGGCGAAATCACGCCACTCCATCGTGCTCATCGTCCCGCTCCTCGCACCCTCGCCGCGGAAGGAGGCCGAAGGTCGATCAGGATGCGCCGTCGGGTCCGGCCACCGAAGACCCTCTCCGCGCTCACCGGCCGGAACGTCGGCCCGCGCTCCGCCCGGCTGCTCACAGTCGCAGCCTACCGCCCGGTCACCTTCCCGCCCCGGTCGGACGGCCACCGCGACCCGGCACCGGCGGCAGGCCGGTCAGTGTCTGCCGACGCGCCGGTCCGCCTGGTGGGGGACGGTCCGCTCGCCGTGGCCCATTGGGCGGGGACGGGAGCCGGACAGGGCCGTCCAGTCCAGCCGCAGGATGGCCAGATCGTCGGTGTGACGCTCCGCGTTCAGCGCCCGGACCCGGCCGATCAGCCGATCGAGGTGCTTGCCCGGATCCACCTCCCGCGTCTCGTCGAGTATGTGCAGCAGCCCCTCGACGCCGAGACGTGCCCCGGCACTGCCCGTGTACCCCTCGATGAGACCGTCGGTGTACGCGATCAGCGTCCCGTTCGGCGGGAGCGGCACGGTCGTGGCCGGCCAGTCGCCGAGGCCCGGCACGATGCCGAGCGCGATGCCGTGCGCGGCGTCGAGCACGTCGGTGCCGGCGCCGCCGACCAGCAGCGGTTCGTGATGGCCCACGAGATGCAGGGTCACCGTCGCCGCGTGCGGGTCGAGGACGATCAGGGTGCAGGTGGTGAACAGGTCGCTGCCGGTGCGCTCCGCGATGTGGATCTGCTCCAGCAGGTGCAGCAGATGGTGTCCGCGGTGCCCGCCGAGCGTCAGTGCGCGCCAGGCGATCCGCAGACAGACCCCGAGCGCCGCGGCGGCCGGGCCGTGACCGCTGACGTCGCCGATGATCGCGTGCACCTGCCCGTCGTCGGTCTGGACGACGTCCAGGAAGTCACCGCCGAGCAGGGCCTGCTCACGGCCCGGCAGATAGCGGCTGGTGACCGTCACGGAGTCCGAGGTCAGCAGCGGCGTCGGCAGCAGCCCGCGCTCCAGCCGCGCGTTCTCCTGTGCCCGCAGCCGGCCGACCTGCAACGCCGCGTTGGCCCGTTCGGCCTGCTTGCGCTGGACGGCGTAGCGCACGGCCCGTTGCAGCAGGTCGGGTTCGACCTTCCCCTTGACGAGGTAGTCCTGGGCGCCGGCGGCCAGCGCGTCCACCCCGGCCGAGGACTCCGCCAGCCCGGTGAGCACGATGACCGCGGCGTGGGTGCCGGTGCGCTGGATCGCCTCGACCGTGCCCAGACCGGAGGCGTCCGGCAGATGCAGGTCGAGCAGCACGCAGTCGAAGTGGTGTGCCGCCAGCCGGCCGCGCGCCTCGTCTAGCGTGCGGCACCGCACCAGGGTGTGCGGAAGGTCGGTGTCGAACAGCAGCTCCTCGACCAGCAGCGCGTCGCCGTCGTCGTCCTCGACGAGCGCGACGTGGTAGTGCTGTGCCTGCCCGGCGGCTGACTCTGTCACGTATGTGCCTCTCGCGCGCCGTCCGCCGCGGCGGAATGCTCAACGGGAAGGGTGAACACGACACGGGTACCGGCCGTGTACCGAGGGTCGATCCGAATGGTCCCGCCGTGGAACTCCACGACCTTCTTGCACATGGCCAGGCCGATTCCGGTGCCCGGGTAGGCGTCCCTGGTGTGCAGTCGCTGGAAGATGACGAAGACCTTCTCCTGGAACTCCGGTTCGATCCCGATGCCGTTGTCGGTGACCGCGAACTCCCACAGATCCTCGTCCCTGCGGACCGTGACCCCTATCCTCGGGGACCTGTCGGTGCGGCGGAACTTGACGGAGTTCGACAGCAGGTTCTGCCAGAGCATGCCCAGCTGCGTCGCGTCACCGACCACCGAGGGCAGCGGATCGCGGGTGATCTCGGCACCGCTCTCGTCCACGACCACGCTGAGGTTGTCCAGCACGCGGCCGACGACCGCCTCCAGTTCCACCTCCGCGTGGTCGTTGTGGACCCGGCCGACCCGCGAGAAGGCGAGCAGGTCGTTGATGAGGACCTGCATGCGGTTGGCGCCGTCGACGGCGAACGCGATGTACTGGTCGGCCCGCTCGTCCAGTTGTCCGCCGTAGCGGCGTTGCAGCAGCTGGGTGAAGCTGGACACCTTCCGCAGCGGCTCCTGGAGGTCGTGGGAGGCGACGTACGCGAACTGCTCCAGTTCGGCGTTGGAGCGCTTGAGGTCGGCTGCCTGCTCGTCGAGCAGCCGCCGGGACCGCTCGCTGAACTCCAGTTCCTTCAGCAGACGTCCGCGCATCGACTCCACGTCGGAGCCCAACTGCCGCAGGTCGGCCGGGCCGGTGATGGCGATGGGCTGCTCGAAGCGGCCGCCGGCCACCTCCCGCGCGGTCTGCCCGAGCAGCCCGAGCGGACCGGTGATGCCGCGTCGCAGTGCCTCGAAGACCAGCGTGGCGACGAGCGCGATGAACAGGGCGATCCCGGCGAAGGTCCAGTTGCGCAGCGTCGTCGCCCGACGCAGCTCCTGCGCGGCGTCGGCCCGCTCCTGCGCGAGGTACGTCTGCTGCCGGTCCATCGCCCGGCGCAGTCCGTCGAAGGTGCTCTTCGCCTCCTGCGCGCGGGAGTCCGCCAGCGACACCACCCGGTCCGCAGGGGCGTTCGCCAGCGGCGCCGCGAAGCGTTCGTGCCAGCGGTCCGCGAGGCGTCGTACGGCGGCCAGTTCGGCGCGGCCCCGCGTATCGTCCTGAAGCAGTGCGTCGAGGCGGTTCAGCGCCGCCTTCTCGTCGGTCACACCCTGCGCGTAGGGCTCGAGGAAGTCGCGCCGGCCGGACAGGCCGTATCCGCGCACCCCGGTCTCCTGGTTGACCAGCGCCGCCTCCAGCCGTACCGCGTGCGTCAACGCGGGGGAGCGGCGCTCCACGAGCTGGTCCGTCAGCTGGGTGGTGCGGGTCATCGCCCACACCCCCAGGGAGCCGAGCACGGTGAGGACGGACAGGGTGAGGGCGACGCTCACCCGCAGCCAGCGGCGGGTGGTCCAGCCGGAGATCCCGCCCGCTCGGCCCGACGGCCGCTCGCTCCTCACGGTCTGCGTGGCTCCTTCACCTGTTGTCGCGCCATGTGGCGGCCCCTTAGGGTAATGGCATGTTCGCCTCCCACTTCTCTTTGCCCATAAACGAAGGGGACATGAGTCAGGGGGAGACGACCGACGTCGTGGTCGTGGCGGTGCCCCCACGTTGACACCCGTCCCGCCGCCCCTCACGCCCCTCCGGAGTTCACTGTCATGGTTGCCTCAGCCACCACCCGCCCCCACGACGTGCTGCTGGTCGAGGACGACATCGCCGACGCGATGCTGATCCAGGACGCCCTCGCCGATCGCGGCGCCCGCAACCTCACCCAGGTCGCCGACGGTATCGAGGCCCTGGAGTACCTCCGCGACCCGGCGAACCCTCGCCCCGACCTGATCGTCCTCGATCTGAACATGCCCCGTATGAACGGCCGTGAGTTCCTGGCCGTCGTCAAGGAGGACGCCGAACTGCGCACCATCCCCGTGGTGGTGCTGACCACCTCGTCGGCGCCGGACGACGTGTCCGGGGCGTACCGCCACCACGCGAACGCCTATGTGACCAAGCCGGTCAACCTGGAGGAGTTCGAGGAGGCGGTCCGCAGCATCGACACGTTCTACCTGGACGTCGCCGTCAAGCCGCCGCGGGCGTAGCACGATCCGGCGCCCGGAAAGAATCTCCCTGCACGGCTCTGGGAACCTTTGCGCCCCCTCGTTACCCTCCGCCCATGATTTCCACGGTTGTGTGGGGTACGGGCAATGTGGGACGCGCGGCCATCCGCGCGGTGGACGCGCATCCGGCACTGGCCCTTGCCGCCGTGCTGGTGGCCGACGGCGCCAAGGTCGGCCGTGACGCGGGCGAACTGGCCGGACTGGAGCGCCGTCTCGGGGTGGCCGCGACCGACGATGTGGCGTCGGTGCTGGCCGCGGGGCCGCGCGCGGTGGTGTACGCGGCGTCGGGGGAACTGCGTCCCGATGACGCGCTGGCGGACATCGGGCGCGCGATGCGGGCCGGCGCGGTGGTCGTGTCCCCGTCGGTGTACGGGCTGTACGACGTGCGCAACGCGCCGCCCGAGATCAGGGATCCGCTGCTGGAGGCCGTTTCGGCCGGCGGCGGTTCGCTGTTCGTGTCCGGGGTCGATCCCGGCTGGGCGAACGACACGCTGCCGCTGCTGGTCAGCGGACTGGGCTCGCGCATCGACGTGGTGCGTTGCCAGGAGATCTTCGACTACTCCACCTACGAACAGGAGGACTCCGTCCGCGATCTGGTCGGTATGGGCCGGCCGATGGACCACCAGCCCCTGATGCTCGTGGAGGGCGTGCCGACGATGGTGTGGGGCGGGCAGATCCGCATGATGGCGCGGGCCCTGGGCGTGGAGGTCGACGAGATCCGCGAGACGCTCCAGCGCCGGGCGCTCGAGACCACCGTCACCACGGCGACGATGGGGGAGTTCGAGGCGGGCACCCAGGGCGCGGTCCGCTTCGAGGTGCAGGGGATGGTCGACGGCCGGGCCCGCATCGTCATCGAGCACGTCACGCGCATCCACCCGTCCTGCGCGCCGGACTGGCCCGCGCCGCCGGACGGCGGCGCCGGCGCGCACCGCGTGATCATCGAGGGGCGTCCCCGTATCGAGGTCACCGTGGAGGCGACCGACGAGGGCGGGAACCGCTCGGCGGGCGGCAACGCCACCGCGGTCGGCCGGCTGGTGAACGCCATCGACTGGCTGGCGGAGGCCAAGCCCGGACTCTACGACGCGCTCGACGTCCCGCTGCGCCCCGCGGCCGGCCGACTGGGAAGGACCTGACCGGTGACCCTGCGCATCGACATCCCCGACGGAGCGGACCCGATCCCCTATGTGTGGGGCGAGATGGTCCCGGAGATAGGCATGGCTGCCTCGAACTTCTCCCTGGCCGTCTACGCCCACACGAGCCTCGGCCTGCGCGAGTTCGAGGCCGCCCGGCTGCGCATCGCGCAGATCAACGGCTGCGTCTTCTGTCTGGACTGGCGTACCGAGCGCGACGGGCAGAAGGTCGAGGAGGGCTTCGCCGAAGCCGTCGCCGACTGGCGCACCACGGACGTCTTCGACGACCGGACCCGGCTCGCCGCCGAGTACGCCGAGCGCTACGCGGTGGACCACCACCGGCTGGAAGAGGAGTTCTGGGGCCGGATGACGGCGTGTTTCAGCCAGGCGGAGATCGTGGAGCTGAGCATGAGCATCGGGTCGTGGCTGGCGTTCGGACGGCTCAACCACGTTCTGGGTCTCGACAGCGTGTGCGTGCTGCCCCGGGGGTGAGGCGGTTCGGGGTGAGACGGGCCGGGGCCGTCGGCCCCGGCCCGCCCCGGGCCGGACGATCACACGGGCGCGTCACAGATCAGCGGCGATGATCTCCTCGATGTTCCGTTCGGCGAGAGCCGTGATGGTGACGAAGGGGTTGACGCTCGCGTTGCCGGGGATCAGTGCGCCGTCGACGACATAGAGGCCGGAATGACCGTGCAGGCGGCCGTAGTTGTCCGTCGCCCGGTCGAGCACCGCCCCACCGAGGGGGTGGTACGTCAGATGGTCGCCCCAGATCTTGTACGCGCCGAAGAGATCGGTGCGGTAGATCGTCCCCTCCTTGGCGTTGATCCGGTCGAATATGGACTTCGCCATGTCGATCGAGGGCTGTTTCCAGGACGTCTGCCAGTTCAGTTCCACTTTTCCGGTCGCCGCGTTCCAGGAGAACTGGGCGCGATGCGGGTTCTTGGTGATCGACAGATAGAACGAGGCGAACGTCTCGATTCCCGTGGGCAGCGGCGCCACCTCGGCGAAGGCGCCGCCCGCGGCCCAGTTGTCGATTCCCGCGGTGGGAATGGAGGACTGCAGTGCTCCCGTCGGATCCCACAGGTGGTTGGCGCGCCCGCACATGACGTTGCCGTTCTCGCCCCAGCCCTTGCCGACCTCGCCGTTGAGGCCCGGCAGCGCGCCGGTCGCCTTGAGCCGGACCAGCAGCTTGCTGGTCCCGACGCTGCCCGCGGCGAAGAACACCCGGTCCGCGGTCACGGTCTTCGTCGCCGTGACGGCGCCGCCGGTGTCGAGTTGCTCGATGCCGACGAGGTAGCCCCCGGCGCTCGCGGGAGTGACCGTCGTGACCCGGTGCAGCGGTGAGACGGTGACCCTGCCGGTGGCGTTCGCCTGTGCGAGGTAGGTCTTCTGGAGGGTCTTCTTCCCGTAGTTGTTGCCGTAGAGGATCTCCGCGGCCAGGGCGGACTTGGGGACCGTGCCGGCGGCCTCCTGCTTCATGTAGTCCCAGTCGTAGACGTCCGGTACGAACACGAAGGGGAAGCCGGAGCGTTCCGCGTGCTTCCGTCCGACGCGGGCGTACTGGTAGCAGGCCGCGGTCTCGAACCAGGCCGGGTCGATGGTGCTGACGCCGAGGGCGGCGTTGGCGCGCGGGTAGTACACGTCGTACATCTCGTCGGGGTCGACCGAGGGCAGCACCGCCCCGAAGTTCTCCCTTCTGGGCGTGACGGCCATACCGCCGTTGACCAGTGAGCCGCCGCCGACGCCGCGGCCCTGGTAGACGATGATCCCGCCCATCTCCTCGGCGTCCAGGATTCCGGTGTAGCGGGGCACGTCCTTGTCGAGCGGGAAGCCCAGGAAGTTGCTCAAGGGCTGTTTGGTGCGGGTGCGCAGCCAGAAGGACCGGTAGTCGGGCTTGGTCGTGTTGGCGAAGATCTTTCCGTCCGTACCCGGGGTGTCCCAGGCCATTCCCATTTCGACGATGTGCACGTCGACGCCCGCCTGAGCGAGCCTCAGGGCGGCCACCGAGCCGCCGTATCCACTGCCGATGACCAAGGCGGGAACGCGGGCACCCGGCTCGATCACAGCGCTGTCGCGTTGTGCCGCCGCCCAGGCGGAAGTTGCACTGCTGCCGATCACAGCAGCTCCGAGAATAGAACTCGTTCCAGCAATGAATTGGCGGCGGGAGCTCCCTCTGTCGGGGCGTCTGGTCTGGAGGTCAGCGCTCATGCAGCACTCCTCTGTCTCGACGAATCGAAACGGGTTCTACTGTTATTTGCCTACTAAGTCACGACATACTCAGAGGTAACTTCCTGGTATTCCGTAATAAATCGCCGCGCAGGAATCGACTCCGGAAACTGCCGGCCCGGGCGCCCCGCCCGCCCCGTACGTCGTCGCTCGGCGAAGGCGTCTCCCGATCCGGCAGGGGCGAACTCCCGCGCCACCCCTTGACGGTGGACTGGTCTGTACCTATGGTCTCGGCCAGCGCGCGTGTTCAGACCCCCACCTGTCGTTCACATACAAGAACGGACGCCGATGTCACACGCCCCCGCAAGACGCCCTCGTCGTTCCCGGCTCACCCTTCTCGCCGGGGGAGCCGCCGCCACCGCCGCCCTCGTCGCGGGACTGCTCACCGGACCCGCCGCGCCCCGTGCCGACGCCGCCCCGGCCACCTTCGTCCACCCAGGAGTGACCGTCTCCCAGGGCCAGTTGGACTTCGCGCGGAGCAAGGTCAACTCCGGCGCCCAGCCCTGGAAGCTCGCCTTCGACCGCATGATGGCGAGCAAGTACGCCGATCTGAACCGCACGCCCAGACCCCGCGCGGTCGTCGAGTGCGGCTCGTACTCCAACCCCAACTACGGCTGCACCGACGAGCGCGAGGACGCGATCGCCGCGTACACCCACGCCCTCGCCTGGTACATCACCCGGGACGACCGGCACGCCAGGAAGGCCATCGAGCTGATGGACGCCTGGTCGGCCGTGATCCGTGACCACACCAACAGCAACGCACCGCTGCAGACCGGCTGGGCGGGCTCCAGCTGGCCGAAGGCCGCCGAGATCATCAAGTACACGTACACCGGCACCTGGGCCAATTCCGGCCGCTTCGCCACCATGCTCCGCGACGTCTACCTGCCCGAGATCATCAACGGCTCCAACTCCAACGGGAACTGGGAGTTGTCGATGATGGAGGCCGCCCTCGGCATCTCCGTCTTCCTGGAGGACAGGACGTCGTACGACAAGGCCATGGCGAAGTTCCGCACCCGCGCGGCCGCCTTCGTCTACCTCGAATCGGACGGGGCCCTGCCGAAGACCGTCCCCAGCCAGAACCTCAACACCCGCGAGAAGATAGTCAACTACTGGCAGGGGCAGTCCACCTTCGTCACCGGCCTCACCCAGGAGACCTGCCGCGACCTGACCCACACGGGATACGGCATCTCCGCGATCGCGCACGTCGCCGAGACCAGCCGCATCCAGGGCCAGGACCTCTACGGCACCGACGTGGGCGAGCGGCTGCGCCACGCGCTCGGCTTCCAGGCCAAGTACGAGATGGGCACCGCCGTGCCGAGCTGGCTGTGCGGGGGCTCCCTGCACCTCGGGCTCGGACCCGTGACCGAGGTCGGCTACAACGCGCTGCACAACCGCCTGGGGCACGCCATGACCAACACCCAGGCGCTGACCGAGCGCAACCGCCCGTCCGGCACCAACAACCTCTTCGTCGCCTGGGAGACCCTGACGCACGGCGACAACCCGGCCTGACCCGTCGGCGCCGTCCCCCGGCGGCGCGCCGGCCGGACACGGGGACGGGGCACGCGGGTACGGTCCCGCGCGCCCCGTTTCGCGTGTTCAGCCGATGTGGTGCACCAGCTGGCTGTCGAGTTCGTAACGGGCACCGACGACGGCCAGCCGACCGGCGTTCACCTGGGCGGCGAGGTCGGGCTCCGCCGCGAGTTGCGAGCGGACGAGCCGTATGTTCGCGTCGATCGTCGCGTCGACGCGGGCGTCACCCTCCTGGCTGTGGTCGATGGCCGGTCGTATCCGGTCGGCCAGATATTGGATGTGGGCGGGCAGCGGCCGGCCGGACTCGTCGGCCTCGACCGCGGCACGCACGGCGCCGCACGACTGGTGTCCGAGCACCAGGATCAGCGGGACGGCGAGTTCGAGCACCCCGTACGCGATGCTGCCGAGCACGGCTTCGTCCAGGACCTCGCCGGCCGAGCGCACGGTGAGCAGGTCCCCGAGGCCCTGGTCGAGGACCAGCTCCGGAGGGACGCGTGAGTCGACGCAGCCGAGCACGATCGCGAACGGGTGCTGACCCGCCGTCAGCGCCTGCCGCACGGCGGGCGACTCGTGGGGGTGCCGCTGGTGGTGGGCCCGCCAACGGCGGTTGCCGGCGGCCAGTTCGCGCAGGGCCTCGGCGGGAGTGGTGGGACGCGGACGTGAGACCGACGGCGCGGCGGAGGCCGGGGAGGTGACGGCCAGGCCGACACCGAGGGCGGCCGCTCCGGTCACCGCGGTGCGCAGCAGCGCGCGGCGGGCCGGCGGGACCGCGGCGGATGTGTGGGGAGTGGAGTGAGAATTCACGAGGTAGAACGTATGCGCGAGCGCGCACCGTCAAGTTCACACTGCTGAATCGTGACCTGGCATGGTGAATTCATGGCCAGGGGTTGGCGCGTTCTTGGCGGACCGCGCGGGCGCGGGCTACTCGCGGAGCGCGCATAGGGTGGGCGGACGTGCGCAACGAAGAGGCGGAGGATCGTGGCGAATCGGCGGGGTGGTGCGGCCCGCAGATGAAGAAATCCTCATCCGGGGCTCATCCTGCCGCAGTGGTCCGGTGCGCAGGATCGATGCCATGGTCTTCTCTCGCCGGTTGGCGGCCCTCGCCGCGGTCGTGGTGATTCCCGTCGGTATCGCCGCGACCAGCTTCGCCCTCGCAGACAGCCCGAAAACCCCGGAGGTGCCCTCGCAGGTGGACCTGCCCAGTGGCTCCGCCACGCCCAGCCGTCCCGGGCCGACACCGAGCGACGAGGCCGTCCCCCGGCCCGGGGTGACCGACAACTCCTCGGACGACGACGATGACGACGACGACTCCGGCCGACCCGGCACGGACCGGCCGACCGGGGACGACCGCGCCGACGACGACGCAGCGGACGACGGAGCCGACGACGGCTGACGCACCCCGCCGGCGGATCTCCGCCCGCGTCCGCATCCTGCTGTGGCTGCTGCTCGTGATGGCGGTCGCGCTCGGCTCGGTCGCCACGACCACCCGCTCGATCCTGCTGCGGGACGCCCACCACCGGATCAACGGACTGCTGGCGCAGGAGGCGGGCGAGTTCACCAACTTCGTCGAGCGCGGCGTCGACCCGGCGACGGGCCGGCCCTTCGACGACCCCGCCCGGCTGCTGCGGGTCTTCCTGGAGCGGCAGTACGCCGACCGCGACGAGGAACTGATCGGCCTGGTCGGCCGGGCGGGCCGCGACCCCGCCCAGATCTTCCAGCCCCGGGACATCCCCGTGCGCGTCCCCCTCTACGAGGACGCCGACGCCCGGCGCCGCGTCTTCGAGTCGTCCGCCTCCACCGGGACCCTGCACCGGCCCTCGGGTGAGATCCGCTGGGCCAAAGTGGCCGTCTCCCGGCCCGGCGATGAACCGGACGCCGCCTTTGTCGTCGCCTTCCACCCCGAGCGCGAACAGCAGGGCGCCGACGCGGTGTTCCGCATCCTGCTCGCCATCTCCGGAGTCGCCCTGGTCCTGACCACCGGCGTCGGCTGGGTGGTCGCCGGACGGATCCTGAAGCCCGTACGCCTGGTGCGCACCGCCGCGGCACAGCTCACCGAGCAGGACCTCACCCGGCGCATCCCGGTGCGCGGCCGGGACGACGTGGCCGCGCTCGCCGAGACGTTCAACGCGATGCTCGACCGGCTGGAGCGTGCCTTCGCAGCCCAGCGCGAGTTCGTCGACGACGCCGGACACGAACTGCGCACCCCCATCACGATCGTGCGCGGGCACCTGGAACTCATGGGCGACGACCCGGCCGAGCGCGAGGAGACCGTGCGCCTGGTCACCGACGAACTGGACCGGATGAGCCGCATCGTGGAGGACCTGCTCCTCCTCGCCAAGGCCGAGCGCCCCGACTTCGTCACCCCCGAACCCGTCCAGCTCGCCGAACTGACCGCCGACGTCTACGTCAAGGCCCGCACCCTCGGCGACCGGGACTGGCACCTGGCCGAGGTGGCGGACCGGGAGGCCGTGCTGGACCCCCAGCGCATCACCCAGGCGATGGTGCAGCTCGCGCAGAACGCCGTGCAGCACACGGCGCCGGGCCAGACCATCCGCATCGGCTCGCGCTCCCACGCCGCCCAGGTGGAGCTCTACGTCGCCGACTCCGGCCCCGGCGTCCAGGCACAGGACACCGAGGTCATCTTCGAACGGTTCCGCCGCGGCACCGCACGCCGTGGCGCCCGCGGCTCCGGCGCGGGGCTCGGCTTGTCGATCGTCCGCGCCATCGCCGAGGCGCACGGCGGCCGCGTCCGCCTGCACGACACCGAAGGCGGCGGCGCCACCTTCGTACTCACCCTGGAAGAGGCACGCACGTGAACCGGATTCTCATCGTCGAGGACGAGGAGCGCATCGCCTCCTTCGTCGAGAAGGGCCTGCGCGCCAACGGCTTCACCACGACCGTGGTCGGCGACGGCGACTCGGCCTACGAGTACGCCCTCACGGGAGGTTTCGACCTGGTCGTCCTCGACATCGGCCTGCCCGGCCGGGACGGCTTCACGGTGCTGCGCGAACTGCGCGAGGCCCGGGTGACGGTTCCGGTGATCGTGCTGACCGCGCGGGACTGCGTACGCGACACCGTGGCCGGTCTGGAGGGCGGCGCCGACGACTGGATGACCAAGCCCTTCCGCTTCGAGGAACTGCTGGCACGGGTGCGGCTGAGGCTGCGCACGGCGGCCAGGGCTCCCGAGGTGACGGTGCTGCGGTCGGGCTCGCTCACCCTGGACCTGCGCACCCGGCGGGCCAGGGCGGGGGAGCGGACCGTCGACCTCACGGCCCGTGAGTTCGTCCTGCTGGAGCTGTTCCTGAGGCATCCGGGCCAGGTGCTGTCCCGCGAGCAGATCCTGTCCCATGTGTGGGGCTACGACTTCGACCCCGGGTCCAACATCGTGGACGTGTACGTGCGGTCGCTGCGCAAGAAGCTCGGCGCGCAGCAGGTGGAGACCGTCCGGGGCATGGGGTACCGGCTACCGGTGTGAGGCAGGGCCGTGCGTGAGGTTTCCTTCATCTGAGGCTCATAACGGGCTCACCGCCCAGGTGAACTCTCGATGACGTGACCCTGAACCTCCGTGCCACCGCGGCTCTCTGTGTGGCGCTGTCCCTGTGCGCGCTGCTCGTGGTCCCCGGCAACTTCCCCGGCCTGAGCGGGCAGGCCCGCCTCACCCTGGCCGTGTTCGTCCTCGCGACCTGCGCCTGGATCGGAACGCCGGTCGACGACACGTACATCGCGCTCGGTGCCGGGCTGGCGCTGACCGTGACCGGGGTGATCAGCAGCGACACCCTGTTCGGCACGCTCGGGGACTCCACCGTGTGGCTGCTGATCTGCGCCTTCGTCCTGGCCGCCGCGGTGGCCAGGACCGGACTCGCGGGGCGGGCGGCGGCGTTCCTGGTCGGCGGGGCGCGCACCGTACGCCAGTTGGTGCACCTGACGACGGCCGCGCTGGTCGTCACGGCGTTCGCGGTGCCGGCCACATCGGGCCGGGCGGCGCTCGCGCTGCCGGTGTTCCTCGCCCTCGCCAAGGCCCTCGCCGACCGCCGGCGCCTGGTCGTGATGCTGGCGCTGCTGTTCCCGACGGTGATCCTGCTGTCGGCGGTCGCGACGCTGATCGGCGCCGGCGCGCACCTGATCACCGTGTCGGTGCTGTGGCAGGAGACGGGGGAGCGGATCGGCTTCACCCAGTGGCTGCTGCTGGGGCTGCCCCTGGCCGTGGCCTCCTCCCACCTGGCCGCCGAACTCGTCCTGCTGACCACCACGCGGCGCGCCGACCGCCGGGGCGCCGTGCACATCACCGCCGAGCAGATCCAGGAGCACAGCAAGAGCCCGGTCACCGGGCCCTGGACCCCGTCCGAGACGCGCTGCGCCCTGCTGCTGGGCACGGTGGTCCTCCTGTGGTGCAGCGAACCGCTGCACCGGGTGTCTCCGGCCGTCGTCGCGTTGATCGGCGCGGTCGTGGCCTCCTCACCGGCCCTCGGCACCGTACGGCTGAAGGACGCCCTGAAGACGGTGCCCTGGTCGCTGCTGCTGTTCATGGCGGCCACCATGGCCATGGGTGTCGCACTGGCCGACTCGGGCGCGGCGAGGTGGGTGGTCGGCGGGCTGCCCGCGGAGGTCACCCCGCTGGCGTTCCTGACCGTCGTGGTCGTCGTCAGCACCGCCGCCCATCTGGTGCTCCAGTCCCGCTCCGCCCGTTCCTCGGTGCTGGTGCCGCTGGTCGTCGCGGCCGCGGTCGGCGCGGGGGTCAACCCGGTCGCGGCGGCACTCGCCTCCACCGCCGCCGCGGGGTTCTGCCACACGCTGCCGGCCTCCGCCAAGCCGGTCACGCTGTTCGCGGACATCCCCGGCACCCCCACGTACACCCCCCGCGACCTGCTGCGTCTGTCCGCGGTCCTGGCGCCGCTGACCGCCGCGCTGGTCCTGATCTTCGCCGTCGCGGTATGGCCGCTGCTCGGCGTTCCCGTCGCACGTTAGGAGCCGGCCCATGCTGACCCGTGTCGTCGTAGCCCCCAGTGGCTTCAAGGAGTCCCTGTCCGCCGAGGCCGCCGCCGACGCCATCGCGGCCGGTGTCCACCGCGTCCTGCCCGACGCCGGGATCGACCGGATCCCCCTGGTCGACGGAGGCGAGGGCACCGCCGCCGCACTCGCCGCCGCGACCGGCGGACGGCTCGTCGCGCGGTCCGCCACGGGACCCGTCGGCCTGCCGGTCGACACCCACTGGGCGCTGCTCGGCCCGCGGGACACCGCGGTCGTGGAGATGGCCGCGGTGGCGGGCCTGAGCCTCGTCCCGCAGGCCCTGCGCGATCCCGGCGCCACCACGACGTACGGCGTCGGCGAGCTGATCCGCGCCGCGCTGGACACCGGTGTGCGCCGCGTCCTCGTCGGCTGCGGCGACTCCGGAACCTCCGACGGCGGCGCCGGCGCGCTCCAGGCCCTCGGCGCGCGGCTGCTCGACGCCGACGGCCGCGAACTCCCGCCCGGGGGACGGGAGCTGACCCGGCTGAGCCGCGTCGACCCGGGCGGACTCGACCCCCGCTTGCGGGAGGTGGAACTGCTCGTCGCCTGCAATCCGTACAACGTGCTGTGCGGGGAGCGGGGCGTGGCCCGCGTCTACGGACCGCAGAAGGGCGCCACGCCGTCGCAGGTCGAGCAGCTGTCGGCCGCGCTGGAGAACTGGGCGGCCGTCCTCACCCGCGATCTCGCCGGTACCGCCGCCGATCTGCGGCAGGGCCCCGGCACCGGCGCGTCGGGCGGTCTCGGCGCGGGGCTCGCCGCGCTGGGCGCCCGGCTGCTGCCACGCTTCGACGTGCTGCTCGGCCACCTCGACCTCGACGCCCGTCTCGCCCGTGCCGATCTGGTCGTCACCGCGGAAGGCGCCCTGGACCGCCAGACCCCCCGGGGAAAGGTCCCCGCCGAGGTGGCCCGCCGGGCCAAGCTGCACGGGCGACCGGTGCTCGCGCTGGCGGGGACACTCGGCGAGGGCGCCGCCGAGGTGCCCGGGGTGGACGCCTACAGCGGCATCCTGCCGGCGCCGATGGCGCTCGCCGAGGCCATGGCACGGGCCTCCGAACTCCTCACCGACGCGACCGAGCGGGCCCTGCTGATGATTCTGCTCGGAGCCCGGCTTCCCGTTCGCGCACAGACGTCGGCGGCAGGGCTCCCGGCGCTCGTGCGATAGCGGCACCGCGAGGACCGGGGCGGTACGGGCGGGCGCGGCCCGGCGATGAGGTCGGTCACATTCGCTTCACGGACCGCGATTCGCTCTGGTAAACGTGGCCCGGAAAGCACGTCCCCCGCGAAAGCACCGGTCCCATGACTGACAGCTCCGGCTCCGGCCCGTTCACCTTCTCGCTGGACCTCACTCTGGAGGAGGCCCGGCGACGGGCCGAGGTGATGGCCGCGCTCGGGCCCGACTGGGATCCCGTCGCCGCGCTGCGGTCGGAGCAGGAGGCCACCGCCCTGCTGTACTCCGGCCTCGACGCCGAGCAGCAGCGGACGTACGCCATGCTCGTGGCGGCCGGTGTGCTGCCCGGACGGGACGAGGGCGATGCGACTTCCCATTGACCCCCAGGCCGACCGGGCCCGGCGGGCCTGGGTGCCCTGCCCCGGCTGTGACGACGCGCGCGACTGCGCCACCTGCCTGGACGGCCGCAACTGCCCGCAGCACTGGCGTTACCTGATAGGGAACGAGGGTGCCCGGGTGCACCTCCAGTGCCCCGGCTGCACACACACCTGGACCCTGGACACCCGCCCCGGACGGCGCGACCGGTCCCGCTGACACCCGGCGCCGCACGGCACCGGGTGTCGTGCGCGCGGGGGTGCGTCCGGCGCGGGTCAGCAGATCCTCGGCAGCTGTTCGCCGAGCGGCATGTCCACCACCCGGGTGCCGCCGAGCGCGGTGCGCGCCACGACCATGCCCGGATGCTCCTCGACCACCTCGCCGATGATCACCGCCTCGGCGCCCCGCTCGTGCCCGCGCATCGCGGCGAGGACCGCCTCGGCGTGCTCCCGCGGCACGAAGGCGACGAGTTTGCCCTCGTTGGCGACGTACATCGGATCGAGTCCGAGCATCGCGCAGGCACTGGCCACGGGCGGCGGCACCGGCACGGAACGCTCCCGCACGACGATCCCGGTGCCCGACCCGACGGCGATCTCGTTGAGCGAGGCGGCCAGACCGCCGCGCGTCGGGTCGCGCAGCACATGCAGGTCCGGTGTGACGGCCAGCATCGCCTCGACGAGCCCGCCGAGCGCCGCGCAGTCGCTCTCGATGTCGGTGCCGAACCGCAGGTTCTCGCGTTCGCTCAGGATGGCCACGCCGTGCAGGCCGATCGCGCCGCTGACGATGACGACGTCGCCGGGCACCACCCGCTCCGGGCGCAGGTCGACGCCGGGCGGGATGAGGCCGATGCCGGCCGTGTTGAGGTACACGCCGTCGCCGTGCCCGGCCTCCACGACCTTGGTGTCGCCCGTCACCACCCGGACGCCGGCGGTGCGGGCGGCGGCGCCGATCGCGGCGGCCACCTCGACGACGGTGTCGAGCTCGACCCCCTCCTCCAGGATGACGCCGCACGAGAGGTAGGCGGGGCGCGCCCCGCTCATCGCGAGGTCGTTGACCGTGCCGTTGACCGCGAGGTCCCCGATGCTGCCGCCGGGGAAGAACAACGGCCGCACCACGAACGAGTCGGTGGAGAAGGCCAGCCGCGCACCGCCCAGTTCGACGGCGGCGGAATCGGTCAGCGCGGCCCGTGCGGTGCCGCCGAGGGCGGGCAGGAAGATCTGTTCGACGAGCTCGGCGGACAGGGCGCCACCGCCGCCGTGGCCCATCACCACCCGGGGCCGGTCGCGCAGGGGCGCGGGGCAGGTCCAGGAGAGCATGTCCGGGGTCGCCGCGGTGTCAGCCAACGGTGCTGTCCTCCAGGCTCGGGCCGGGTACGGCCGCGGCCGTCGGGCGGGCCGGCAGGTCGAGCCGCCGGTACAGGAAGTAGGCGGCGCAGGCGCCCTCACTGGAGACCATCGTGGCCCCGAGCGGCGTGCGCGGCGTGCAGGTGGTGCCGAAGGCCTCGCACTCGTGCGGTTTCAGCAGCCCCTGGAGGACCTCGCCGCTGCGGCACTCCGCGGGCTCGCGCGTGGCGATGTCCCCCACCTGGAAGCGGTGTTCGGCGTCGTAGGCGCGGTAGCGCTCGGACAGCCGCCAGCCGCTGTCGGCGATGACTCCGATGCCGCGCCAGGCCCGGTCGGTGACCTCGAAGACGTCGTCGAGCATCGCCCGCGCCGCCGGGTTGCCCTCGTCGCGCACGGCGCGCGGATAGGCGTTGACCACCGAGTGCTCGCCCCGCTCCAGTTGGCGCACCGTGCGCCGTACACCTTCGAGGATGTCGAGCGGCTCGAACCCGGTGACCACGATGGGCACCCGGTACCGCTCGGCGAGCGCCGGGTACTCCCGCGTCCCCATCACGCTGCACACGTGCCCGGCCGCCAGGAAGCCCTGCACGCGGCAGTCCGGCGACTGCATGACCGCCTCGATCGCGGGCGGCACCCGGACGTGCGACACCAGCAGGCTGAAGTTGCGGATGTCGTGCTTGCGGGCCTGGTACACGGTCATCGCGTTGGGCGGTGCGGTGGTCTCGAAGCCGATGCCGAAGAAGACGACCTCGCGGTCCGGGTTCTCCCGCGCGATCCGCAGCGCGTCGAGCGGGGAGTACACCACGCGGACGTCGCCGCCTGCGCCGCGCACCTGGAAGAGGTCGCGGCCGGTGCCCGGGACCCGGAGCATGTCCCCGAAGGAGCAGAAGATCACGCCGGGGCGGGAGGCGATCTCCAGCGCCTTGTCGATCACCTCCAACGGCGTCACGCACACCGGGCATCCCGGTCCGTGGATCAACTCGACCTCGTCCGGGAGGAGTTGGTCGATGCCGTGCCGGATGATGGTGTGCGTCTGACCGCCGCACACCTCCATCAGCGCCCACGGCCTGGTCACCGCGGCCCTGATGTCGTCCAGCAGCCGGGCCGCCAGATCCGGGTCCTGGAACTCGTCGACGTACTTCACCGACGCACCTCCCCGGCCGGACCGGCATCCGCCTGCGCGGCCTGTTCCCAGGGGTCCCCGAACTCCTCCTGGAGCAGGCCCAGGTTCTCGAACAGCTCCAGGGTCCTCAGCGCGGACTCCTCGTCCACGCGTTGGAGGGCGAAACCGACATGGACGATGGCGTACTCACCGACCTTCAGATCGGGCAGGTACTCCAGGCACACCTCCTTGACGACGCCGCCGAAGTCGACGGTGGCCATCCGGGTGCCGTCCCGTTCCTCGATGCCCAGCACTCGGCCGGGTACCGCCAGGCACATGTGTGTCTCCTCACTGTTCGCGCGCGGCGGGCCGGTGCCCGTCAGCGTCCCGTGGCCGCGGTGCGGGCGGCCACGACCAACTGGCCGAGCGCCAGACCGCCGTCGTTGGGCGGAATCCTCTGGTGGCGCAGCACGGTGAAGCCGTCCGCGCGCAGCCCCCGGGCGCAGGCCGAGGAGAGCAGCACATTGGCGAACACTCCGCCCGTCAGGGCGACGGTCTCCAGGCCGGCCGTCTCCCGGGCGGCACCGCACACCGTCCGCACCAGCCGGGCGACGGCGAGGTGGAAGCGGACGGCGACGGTCGCGGCCGGGACCCCGAGCCGGACGTCGTCGACGGCGGCGGCCAGCAGCGGCGCCGGATCGGCGGCCAGCGGCGCGTCGCCCGGACCTTCGCCGCGGGTCAGGCGGAACGTGTACCGCGGGTCGTCGTCCTCGCAGCCGGCGGACACCGCCGCCGCCTCCAGTTCGATCGCGGCCTGTGCCTCGTAGCCCGCGTGGTGGCAGACGCCCGCCAGCGACGAGACGGCGTCGAAGAGACGGCCCATGCTGGAGGTGGGCACGCAGTTCAGGCCGCGCTCCAACTGGCGCGTCAGCAGCGGGAGTTCGCCGTCGGGGCAGGCGGCGACGCACGGCAGGTCCGCGGCGGCCGCCACACCCGCGGCGCGCAGATGCGCGAGCGCCATGCGGTACGGCCGCCGCACGGCGGCGTCACCGCCGGGCAGCGGCACCTGGGCGAGGTGCGCGAACCGGTCGAAGCCGTCGTAGTCCGCGAGCAGGAACTCACCGCCCCACACGGTGCCGTCCGTCCCGTGCCCGGTGCCGTCGAAGGCGACGCCGATGACCCGGCGGCCGTCCTCGACACCGTGTTCCGCCAGTACGGCGGCGATGTGCGCGTGATGGTGCTGGACCCGGGCGACGGGCCGGCCGCCGGCGTGGCGCCGCGCCCACGCTGCCGACCGGTACGCCGGGTGCGTGTCGGTGACGAGCAGCTCCGGCCGTACGCCCGTGATGGATTCCAGCTGCCGCTCGGCACGGCCGAAGGCGTGCTGCGTGGCGAGGTCGTCCATGTCGCCGACGTGCGCGGACAACCAGGCCCGGTCGCCCCGGCCGAGACAGAAGACGTTCTTCAGATCGCCGCCGACCGCGAGCGCCGGCGCCACCGGGACCGGCAGGGTGACCGGCAGCGGGGCGTAGCCCCGGGAGCGGCGCAGCACGAGCGGTCTGCCGTCGCAGACGCGCACCACGGAGTCGTCGCACGGGACGTGGACGGGCCGGTCGTGCAGCAGCCACGCGTCGGCCAGACCGGCCAGCCGGTCCAGGGCCTCGCCGTCGTCGGTGACGATGGGCTCCCCGGAGAGGTTGCCGCTGGTCATCACGAGCAGGCGGGGCGCCGCGGTGCGCGCGCCGCGGTCGGCCGCCCCGAGCAGCAGGTGGTGCACCGGTGTGTACGGCAGCATGACGCCGAGGTCGGGACTGCCCGGAGCGACCGCGTCGGCGGGCACGGGCCTGCCGGGTGCGGGCCGGACGGGCGGGCGGCGCCGCAGCAGGACCACGGGTCGCGCGCGGCCGGTGAGCAGTTCCCGTTCGGCGGCGTCGAGGTGCACCAGGTGCTCGACCGCGGCCACGTCCGCGGCCATCAGCGCGAACGGCTTGTCGCCGCGGGCCTTGCGGCGGCGCAGCTCGGCGACCGCCTCCGGCTGGGTGGCGTCACAGGCCAGGTGGTACCCGCCGATTCCCTTGACGGCGACGATCGCTCCGGCGGCGAGCAGGGCGCGCGCCTCGTCGACGGGATCGAGCTCCCGGGACGCGGCGGCGCCGGCGTCCGCCAGGACCAGCCGCAGCCGGGGGCCGCAGTCGGGACAGGCGACGGGCTGCGCGTGGAAGCGGCGGTCGCCGGGGTCGTGGTACTCCCGGTCGCAGCGCGGACACAGCGGGAACCCCGACATCGTGGTGTGCGCGCGGTCGTACGGCAGGCCGGTGACGATGGTGAAGCGCGGTCCGCAGTGCGTGCAGGTGATGAAGGCGTGGCGGTGGCGCCGGTCGGCCGGGTCCGCCAGTTCGGCCAGACAGTCGGCGCAGGTGGCGGTGTCGGGGGCCACCAGGGTGCGGACGGGGCCGGTGGGGTCCGACGCCACGATGGTGAAGCCGTCGCCGCCCGTCGCGGGCAGGTCGGTGGTGTCCACCGACTCCACATGGGCGAGCGGCGGGGCGTCGGGCGCGACCCGTGCGCAGAACCGGTCGACGGCGTCCGGCGGGCCCTCGACCTCCACGACGACCCCGTCACCGGTGTTGGTCACCTGACCGGCCAGCGACAGCTCCGTCGCCAGACCGTGGACGAAGGGCCGGAACCCCACCCCCTGCACCACGCCCCGCACGGTGACCCGGACGCGACGGCGCGGCGCGGTGAGCGCCGCGCCGGGCGGCGGGGCGCTCACGTCGGGGGTGGTGCTCACGCCTGGGCCCTGGCCATCACCGGCGCGTGCACGGACCGGCCCTCGGCGGCCGCCAGCGCCCGGTCGAGCAGCAGGCCGGCGCCGCGTGCGCTGCGCACGGAGGTGAGCTGCACCTCGACGCCCGGGTTGACCTGCTGCACGTTCCTGCGGAACGCGGTCTCGTCGAACTCGGCGGGCCCCGCCAGATCGGCCTTGGTGACCAGTACGAGCTGGGCCAGGCCGAACGCGGTGGGGTATTTCAGTGGCTTGTCCTCGCCCTCGGTGACGGAGGCGAGGACGACCCGCAGCGACTCGCCGAGGTCGTAGGAGGCGGGGCAGACGAGGTTGCCCACGTTCTCCACGAACAGCAGCCGGGTGTCCTGCGGAAGCCAGTTGTGCAGATGGCCGGCGAGCATGTCGGCCTCCAGATGGCACAGGCCGTCGGTGAGCACCTGCTTGACCGGGACACCGGAGCGGGACAGACGCGTGGCGTCGTTCTCGGTCGCCAGATCGGCGGTCAGGGCGGCGGCGGCGATGCCGCGCTCCCTCGCCAGCAGCAGTTCCCGCTCCAGCAGCGCGGTCTTGCCGCTGCCAGGGCTCGACAGGAGGTTGACCACCGTCGTGCCCCGGGCAGCCAGTTCGGTGCGCAGGACGTCCGCCGCCATCGCGTTCTTGGCGAGCACCGCCTGCTGGAGGTCGACTACACGGCACATGGTCAGGTCTCCTCGCCGTTCGTTGCGTTGCTGTACTCGGGGGAGTCGGGACCGGCGGCCCAGCGCACCTCGGCGATACGCAGTTCCCGGCCCGACACCAGCTCGGTGGCGGCCCCGCGGCAGCCGGCGCAGACCATGTCCGGGGGCAGCCCGGTGTCCCAGCTCCGTCCGCACGGAGCGCAGCGGGCCCGGCCCGGGACGCTGCGGGTGTGGAGGGCGGCGCCCTCCAGGGCGGTTCCGGCGCAGGCGAGTTCGAAGCAGAACCCGAGCGAGTCGGGCACCACTCCGGCCAGCTCGCCGATCTCGACGTGCACGTCCCGCACGCCGTGCGCTCCGCGGGAGCGTGCCGCTCGCTCGACCTGGTCGACGACCGCCAGGGCGACGGACATCTCGTGCATCGCTCTCCGTCCTGGGCGCGCGGATGCCTCTCCGGCGTCCATTACACGGCGGGGACCCACGGCCCCAGGCGTGGCGCGCCGAAGTCGCACGCCCGGCTAGCCCGTTCGGTGCACACGGGCGGGCGAGGGGGCGTCACATCCTGCGCATGCGGAAGTAGCGGCGGATGTCGGGCAGGACGCGCGCGAGGAGCGCCGCGAACGCGGTGGCGGTGGTGGCGGCGGCCGTACCGCCGACAAGGCGCTTGTTCATGGTGGTCTCCCTGGGAGTGGTGTGTTTCTCGGCGAGACGCCGGGGCAGTCCTCGGTACGTCATACGACGGCCTCGTCACGGACCAGTTCGGCGACCAGGCGCACCGCCTCGGGCACCGCGGCGGTGACCTGCGGGCTGAGGCCGATGCCCTCCTCCACCTGCGCGGGCTCGCAGCCGACGACCAGGGTCCGGCGCGGAGGCGTGGCGCCGGTGCCGGCGCACAGCGTGTCCAGGAGCGCCAGCACCGCGTCGGGGGTCATGCGGTGGCCGTCCAGGGGCACGCTTTCGGACGGCGGGCGGGTGCCGGGGTCCGTGGCGTCGATCACGTACAGCGTGCCCGGATCGCCGCCCCGGGCCGTCGCGTCGAGGAGGACGAGCGTGTCGTAGCCGTCGAGCAGCCGGTAGGCCAGATGCACGCCGCGGATGCCGATGTCGGCGACCTCGACGCCGGCGGGCAGTTCGTGGTTCGCCAGGGCGCGCGCGGTCTCCACGCCGAAGCCGTCGTCGCCGAGGAAGATGTTGCCCACCCCGGCGACCAGCGTGCGGGGGCGGGGCGGTGCGTCGGTGCTCACGCGTCCTCCGGGAGGGGTTCGACCTCGTCGGGCTGGAAGTAGAGGAAACGGCCCTGCTCGCGCCTGAGGTCTGCGCCGGGGTCGTCGTCGACGGTCACCGCGATGTGCACGCCTCCGTCGACGTCCTGCAGGACCGCTTCCACCAGGGCGTTGCGGCCGTGCAGGAACAGGTCCTGCGCGTCGGTGTGGCGCAGCCGGGGCCGCAGCACCACCCGGCTGCCGGCCCGCACCGCGTGACCCCCGACCTGGACGTGGTCGTGGGCGGGGTCCACGGAGGCGTCCGCGCCGGGGTCCCACCACGGGGTGGCGGGCCGGGTGACCCCGGTGAACGGGTCGCCGGGTGCGCCGGGCGGCGCCGCAGCCGGAGTGCCGGGCACCGCGGGTGCGTTCGGCGCGACGACCTCGCGAAGGCCGCGCACCGCGCCGTGCAGACGTTCCAGGATCTCCGGCGGCATCGAGTCGGCCAGGTCGATCACCGCCGCCGCCCGTGGATCGGTCCCTTTGGCCTCGCGCTTCTCCTCGTCGGTGAGGGCCGCGGTGCGCAGTGTCAGGATCTCGTCGATCTCCGTGGCGTCGTACAGGGCGCCGGGGCTCTCCGGGGCGATGGCCGGATGGTCCTCCAGGATGATCGGCGAGGACAGCACCAGGTCGCGGCGGCCGGGCTCACCCGCGAGCACGGGCCAGGTGTGCAGATTGCGGCACGCCGCGGTGGCGCCCGCGGCCCACTCCGGCGGGTCCGTCATCGACAGGAAGCCGCCGCCGTCCAGACAGAGCAGCGTATGGCTGGCGACGAGCGACCGGGGGAGGGCCGCGTCGCGGTCGGCGGACTCGTCCGGTGACCAGTCGCTGGTGTTCTCCACGACGACGGTCAGACGCTGTGTGCGGTAGGGGCCGTCCAGTTCGCTGGTGGACAGCCGTACGGCGCCGCGGATCTCCTCGCGCCGCAGCACCAGCCGCCCCACGACCTGTCCGGCGTCGTCCGTGACCGCTTCGGTGGTGTCGGCCGCGGGGCGCTCGAAGGGCATGACGACACCGGTGTCCGCCAGCTCCGCCACGGGCACGGTGAACCGGACCGTCTCCTCGTGCCCCTCGTCCCAGGGAACCAGCACCCGGTCCTCCAGGCGCAGTTCGGCCACGGTCTCGAACCCGCCGTCCGGGCGGGTCCGCTGCACCGTGCGGCGCCGGCTGTGCAGGAAGCGCACCTCGACGGCGAGTGTGGCCCCCTGCCGGGGCTCCATCAGCAACTCGGTGTGCTGGAAGTCGTGTTCCTCGGCGACCGGCGTCCAGGCCGGCGGTACGAGGACCCCGAACTGCCAGCGCAGCCGGTTCTTGGCGGCCGAGGCCCGGTAGGGGTAGAGCACGTAACCCTCGAACAGCACGGCGTCGGCGACCTGCCGCGCGACCGCCAGCCGGGCCTCGGTGCCGGGGGTGAACGTCGTCGTGGTCACGGTGTCCTCTCCCCGGCCGCGTCCAGCAGGTCCTCGACGGCCGCCTGCCACGAGGGCAGGGCGAGCCGCGACCGGTGGGCGAGCAGGGCGTCCATGGTGTCCCGCGGCAGCCGGATCCAGCCGGCGCCCGGGAAGTGCTGGTCGACCATCTCCCGCCAGGTCTTCACCGGCATCCGGAAGGTGGTCTCCCTGTCCCAGGGGACCGGCTCCACATGGAAGCCGCGGTCACCGGTGAAGGCGGTGCCGGAGAACAGCAGGAGCAGCGGCACCTCGCCGTCCTCCAGGGCGTGGAAGTAGCGCGTGGACGCGACGTCCATGTCGTAGGTGCAGGGCACCACCAGGTCGGTCTCCACCTCGCCGGTGAAGCCCGGGACCATCGCCTGCACCTGTGCGAACTGCACGGGATTGAGGGTGCTGCCCCAGCGGGACCGCTCGCCGAACAGGTCGGACAGCGCCTCGGCCTCGTCGTCGCCGTAGCCGCGCCGGGCCGGTTCGACGCGGATCTGGCAGCGCAGCGCCAGCGCGTGGACCCGGGTCCCGGCCGTGGCCGTGATCCGCAGCCGGAACACGAGGGTGGGGCCCGCGGAGTACGGGTCGGCCCGCACCCCGGTGCAGGTGAAGCCGAAGTCGGTCATGACCGGCTCCCCGGCGTGGCGCCGGCCCGGTCGCGGACGTGGGTGAAGAAGGCCTCCAGGTCGGCGCGCGCCTCCGCGCCGCCGTCGAAGCCCTGCCAGCGCAGTCGCATACGGCCCACCAGTTCGTAGCAGATGTCGATCGGCACCAGGAAGCACTCGACACGGTCGTCCCGGCGGCGCAGCAGCAGTGCCTCGACGTCCGGCTGGAGCAGCCCGGCGAGGCGGGTGCGCTCCAGGACGGACTGCCAGGCCTGCGGGTCGAGTTCGCTCTCTGTCGCCCCAGCGGGGCTGGGGTAGAAGGCGACCGGCCGGCCGAGCGCGGAGTTGCGGAAGAAGAAGACCACCCCGACGGGGATGCGCAACTGCTCCCAGGCCCGGTCGTCGATGCGATGGTCGGGGTCGCTCAGGTGGCGGCCCGGGACCGTGCGGAAGCGGCCCCGGCTGCCGCCGGAGCGGTCCAGCAGGAGGGCGCAGGGGTCGCATACGCACGCCAGGGCGCGCTTCTCGGTGTCGACGAGGTGCCGGTGCCGTGCGTCGGCGAGCGTCGCCGAGCACAGCTCGCAGCGTTCCTGCGCCGGTGGACGCGGCGCGGTGAAGCGGCGCAGGCCCCGGGGACCGGGGCCGGACCGGACGGGCCCCGCACCGGCCGGCGGCGCGCTCACGGTGCCGTGGCCGGTGAACGGCCGCCCGCGCGGTGCGGGGCGGCGCCGATCTGGAGGAGGGCCGGTTCCTTCGCGGCGGCCTCCACTTCCACGCTCGTCACCTCGGGCGCGAGACTCGCCAGGGCGTCCTTCGCCGTCTGGGCCAGGGCCTCGCGGGTGCCGGCGCAGCCGCACCCCGAGGAGCCGGTGAGCCGCAGCCGCAGCACACCGGTGGCCGGGTCGAACCCGGCTGCCTGCCACGACTGTCCGGTGCCGTGCAGGGCACGGGCGATCCGGGTGTGCACGTCGTCCGGGTGCAGACCGTGCAGCACCAGCAGTCCGGCCACGAGTTCGTCGCCGAGCAGGACCTCGGTGAGGTCGCGGGCGGGGGCCTGCGGGTCGCGGCCGATCAGCTCCATGGCGCGGGCGAGGCCGGCGCCGTAGAAGTCCATGAGCACCCGGACGAGTTCCTCGGCGGCGTCGCAGGCCGCGCGGTCGCCGGAGGCGGCCAGCCGGTCGAGGACCTGCTCGACCAGCCGGCCGGCCGTCTCCGCGTCGAGCGTTCGGTGCCCGCCGCTCATCCGGCGAGGCCGCTCAGTCCGGTCGGCACGTGCATCGACTTCACCGTCCGTCCGCCGCCGACGTACATGTGGACCCCGCACGGCAGACAGGGGTCGAAGCTGCGCACGGCGCGCATGATGTCGATGCCCTTGAAGTTCTCCGGGGGGTTCTCCTCGAAGATGGGGGTGTTCTGCACGGCGTCCTCGTACGGGCCCGGGGTGCCGTAGGAGTCGCGGACACTGGCGTTCCACGGAGTCGGCGGGTACGGGTGGTAGTTGGCGATCTTGCCGTCGCGGATCACCATGTGGTGGGAGAGGACGCCGCGGACGGCCTCGGTGAAGCCGCAGCCGATGCTCTCGTCCGGGACCTCGAACTTCTCCCAGGTCTGGGTGCGTCCGGCGCGGACCTCCTCCAGGCCCTTCTCCGCGCAGTGCAGGGCGATCGCGGCGGCGTACGCCTGGAAGTAGGTGCGGGCCCGGTTGCGCTCCAGCGCGTTGGACCACTGCGGGATCTTCCACTCGAAGGTGGTCTCGGGCTTGGTCATGGTGCGCGGCAGGTTGATGACCACGCTGTGGCCGGTGGCCTTGACGTAGCCGACGTCGACGAGACCGGACAGGGCCGTGGACCACAGCCGGGCGATGGGGCCGCCGCCGGTGTCGAGGGCGAGGTGGTCCTTGCCGTCGAACCAGCGCGGGGACATCACCCAGCTGTACTTGTCGTCGAAGTCCCGCTTCTGCGGGGCCGGGATGGTGTGCTGGTTCCACGGGTGGCGCGGGTCGACCGGGTTGCCGAGCGGGTCGTGGGTGACGAACTGCTCCTGGCCCTCCCAGTCCTCGTAGTAGGAGCTGCCCAGCAGGATGCGGATGCCGAGGTTGATCTGCGTCAGGTCGTTGGTGACCAGCTTGCCGTCCACGATCACGCCGGGGGTGACGAACATCCGCCGGCCCCAGTCCGTCATG
Source organism: Streptomyces cadmiisoli (assembly GCF_003261055.1). Classification (NCBI taxonomy): domain Bacteria; kingdom Bacillati; phylum Actinomycetota; class Actinomycetes; order Kitasatosporales; family Streptomycetaceae; genus Streptomyces; species Streptomyces cadmiisoli. The sequence continues at coordinate 1,325,502 of NZ_CP030073.1, read as the reverse complement.
TTGGCGTAGGTGAAGTCGCAGTACTCGGGGTCGTTGAGCGCGCCCCAGCAGCCGAGCAGGACGCGTCGGCGGCCGACCTCCTCGTAGCCGGGCAGTGCCTCGTAGAAGAAGTCGAACAGGTCGTCGTGCAGCGGCACGACGCGCTTCATGAACTCGACGTACCGCATGAGGCGGCTCATGTAGTCCGTGAAGAGCTGCACGGAGGCGACCGTGCCGACACCGCCCGGGTAGAGCGTGGAGGGGTGCACGTGGCGGCCCTCCATGAGGCAGAACATCTCGCGCGTGTACCGGCTGACCTGGAGGGCCTCGCGGTAGAACTCGCCCTCCAGCGGGTTGAGCGAGCGCATGATGTCGGCGATCGTGCGGTAGCCGTGCTCGGCGGCGTGCGGCGCCTCGGTGCGCTCGGCGAGTTCGAGGACGCCCGGGTTGGTCTCGCGGACCATCTTCTCGCAGTAGTCGACCCCGACCAGGTTCTCCTGGAAGATGTTGTGGTCGAACATGTACTCGGCGGACTCGCCGAGGTTGAGGATCCACTCGCCCAGGTGCGGCGGCTTCACCCCGTAGGCCATGTTCTGCGCGTACACCGAGCAGGTGGCGTGGTTGTCACCGCAGATGCCGCAGATGCGGCTGGTGATGAAGTGCGCGTCCCGCGGGTCCTTGCCGCGCATGAAGACGCTGTAGCCGCGGAAGACCGACGAGGTGCTGTAGCACTCGGCGACCCGCTTCTGCTTGAAGTCGATCTTCGTGTGGATGCCGAGGCTGCCCACGATCCGGGTGATCGGGTCCCACGCCATCTCCACCAGGCCGGTGCCGTCACCGGTCGTCGTCGAGGTCGCCATTGTGTCTGTGATGCCCTTCGGTCGGTCGGGTCGTCGAGCGGGGGAGGGGTCGGTCAGCGGGCCGCGGGCGCGGTGGTCACCACGGCGGCCGGTAGCCGGTGGTGATCTCCTGGCCGCGGTGCCGCCACTTGGGTTCCTTGTCCACGGTCCTGGCCGTGATGTTCCGCAGCCTGCGGATCACCGCGCCGTACGCGCCGCTGGCCGTGCTGGACAACCTGCCGCCGGGAGGTTCGTCCATGAACGGCATGAACTTGTCGGGGAAGCCGGGCATGGTGCACGCGATACAGATGCCGCCCACGTTGGGGCAGCCGCCGATGCCGCTCATCCAGCCGCGCTTGGGCACGTTGCACTTGACGACCGGCCCCCAGCAGCCCAGTTTGACCAGGCACTGCGGCGAGTCGTAGGCCGTCGCGAACAGGCCTTCCTCGTAGTAGCCGGCCCGGTCGCAACCCTCGTGCACGGTGGCCCCGAACAGCCAGGTGGGGCGCAGCTTGTCGTCGAGCGGGATCATCGGCGCGGACCCGACGGCCTGGTAGAGCAGGTACGTCAGGGTCTCCGCGAAGTTGTCGGGCTGGATGGGGCAGCCCGGCACGCACACGATGGGGATGCCGGCCTCGGACTTCCAGTCCCAGCCCAGGTAGTCGGGCACACCCATGGCCCCGGTCGGGTTGCCGGCCATCGCGTGGATGCCGCCGTACGTCGCGCAGGTGCCGATCGCGACGACCGCCAGCGCCTTCGGGGCGAGCCGGTCGATCCACTCGCTCGTGGTGATGGGCTGGCCGGTCTCGGGATCGTCGCCGAAGCCGCACCAGTAGCCCTCCTGCTTGATCGACTCGTTCGGGACGGACCCCTCCACCACCAGCACGAACGGGTCGATCTCACCGCGTTCGCCCTTGAAGAACCACTCGATGAACGTGTCCGCGCCGCCGACGGGTCCGCACTCGAAGTCGATGAGCGGCCAGTGCACCGCGATCTTGGGCAGTCCGGGCAGCGCCCCGAGGACGATCTCCTCGATGCTGGGCTGCATGGCGGCCGTCAGGGCGACCGAGTCGCCGTCGCAACTCAGACCGGCGTTGATCCAGAGGATGTGGATCGGCTTCTCGTCCGTGCCGGGTGCGCCGGCCCTGCCCGGCTCCTGAGCCGTGGTCGGCGATGCTGCGTTCATCACATGCCTCCTGGGGAGGAAAACGGCATGGCCGACGAATCGGCCGTGTTCCTGCTAAGAGTCGGCCAACCTGACCGACGCCGCATCCGCAGCGACGCGATGCGCCGTTGCGCGTTCCTTGCGTGCGAACGCCCGGCGCAGGGCGTGGTACGGCGCGTCGGGGTCGAAGAAGGTGGCACGCATTCTGGCCAGTTCGCGCTCGCGGACCGCCGCCAGCGGGGTGTCGGACTCACGCCGGTCGGTCTCGGTCTTCTTGGCCGCGAGGCGCGTCCGGGTGAGCGGGGAGGCCGCCAGCCGGGCGGCCAGCAGCAGGACCTCGTCGGTGAACCGGGACGGCGCGCACTCCACCACCCGGTCGACCAGGCCGATGTCCCGGGCTCTGGCGGCCGTGACGGGCAGGGCGTCCTCGGTGAGCCGCTCGGCGGTGGTCCGGCCGACCCGGCGGGGCAGGGTGTACGTCCAGTACTCGGAGCCGTACAGGCCCATGAGCCGGTAGTGCGGGTTGAGCACCGAGCCCGAGCGGCACCACACCTCGTCGGCGGCCAGCGCCAGCATCACCCCGCCGGCCGCGGCGTTGCCGCCGATCGCGCCGACCACCAGCCGGTCGGTGGTGTCGAGGACGGCCTCGACCAGGTCGTCCATCGCGTTGATGTTGGCCCAGGACTCGGCGGCGGGGTCGGCCGCCGCCTCGATGACGCCGAGGTGGATGCCGTTGGAGAAGAAGTCGCGCGCCCCGCCGAGGACCAGCACCTCGGTCGGCCGTTCGCGGGCCGCGCGGTAGGCGGCCAGCAGTCTCCGGCAGTGGTCGGTGGACATCGCGCCGCCGGGAAAGGAGAACGACAGTATGCCGACGGGCCCCTCCTCCAGGTACCTGATGTCGGACCAGGCGGTGTCGTCCATCGGAGTGAGTGCAGTGAGTGCCGGGGCGGGCCGCTCGGGCAGACCGGACAGCCGGCCGGCCAGGGCGGTGACGGCCGGCAGTTTGCAGGCGCGGGGCACGCCGGGGCCGGTGCGCGCCCGCAGTTCGGGGATCCACACCGCCCCGTCCACCGTGGCGCGGCAGACCGCGCCCGCCCGGGTGGCCAGCAGCTCTCCCGGGCGCCCCCTGAGGCGGTGCTCCGGGTGGCCGCCGTGCAGGAACCATTCTCCGCCGAGCAGTCCGTCCAGGACGCCGGGCTGGGAGTCGGCGGCGCGCAGGGCGCGCAGCACCGTGTCGGTGGAGTCCTCGGCCCACGAGATCCGGCGCGTCTCCTGGCGCAGCACGGGCCGGGTGCGCGCGTGGGGGCGCCTGGGCAGGGAGTTCTGGTCCACCGGGACGTAGCGCCCGGAGGCGAATCGTTCCACCGCCAGCAGGACGGCTTCCACGGCCGCGTCGGACAGCTCGTTGCGGTACAGGTCGCTCTTGCCGACCGGAGGAAGGGGGAAGCGCGCCGTCGCCCACACCGGGCCGGCGTCCATCTCCTCGTCGGCCTGGAGCACGGTGACACCCCACTCGCGGACGTCCTCGTGGATGGCCCAGTCCAGCGAGGAGGGCCCACGGTCGCCGACCGGCCCGGGGTGCACGATCAGGCAGGTCCGCGCACTCCACACCTCGCGCGGCACGACCGCCTTGAGCAGGGGTGCCACGATCAGGTCGGCCCTGTGCCGCTGCACGGCCGCACGCACGTCGTCGCTGCCGGGGGTCACCTCCACGGCGACGGCGTGCCCGCGCTCGCGCAGTTCGGCGTGGACGCGTTGCGTGAGGCTGTTGTAGGCACTGGCGATGAGCAGGATGCGCATGGCGCCTCTCCCGGGGATCCTCGGCCGGTCGACGGCACGGCCGTCCGTGGTGGGGCGACCCGCCGACTCAGATCGTCGGGCATCAGGGGCCGTGGGCGTCAGCACGAACCCCGTTCGTCACCCGTACGAGTCATGGTTCCCGCCACATGGTCGGGCGGCGTGCGCAAGCGCCGCGGCCGTCGTCGACGAGGACGGGCAGGTCGTCCGGTCGGCCGCATCCCCCGGATCCCCCGGCCGGACCGGGGGTATGCGAAGGGGCACCCGAAGGAGGAGCGTCATGACCACCTACGTCATCACCGTGCCGGGCACCTTCACCGACGGCATCGACGACGGTGCCCGGGCCGAACTCGCCCGGGCCCTGCGCCCGGCGGACCCCCACCGCACCCAGATGGGGAGCCAGGAGGACCTGGACGTCCTCACCGTCAACGACGACGGCACCTTCACCCTGCGCCTGACCGTCGTCGCGGACAGCGGCCCCCGCGCGGAGACGGACGCCCGCCTGCTCGCGGACTCGGCGCTGCGCGCCGCCGGTTTCGACGAGGGCAGCGCGCCACTGGGCCCGCCGGCGATCACCGGCATCGATTCCGAACTCTGAGGCGAGGGGCTGAGGGGAGCGGGGGCGGGGAGGCGACGGGCGAGGGGGGACAGGGAGAGACACGACTCGGCGGACGCCCCGATTCCTCGGGGCGTCCGCTGAGCGAACACCTCTGACCGGATACGGCTCTTGACGGGCCATCAACATCTGGCTGAACATCGGGCACACGCAGCACCCGCACAGCTCTGGCACCACAGCACCAGGCTCCGATCGATACAGCCCGTCGACGAGAAAGTGCGGACCCCCCACATGACCGACCTGAGATTCAGCCTGCCCAAGTCCACCTTCAGACGGACGACCGCTCTGGTCGCCGTCACCCTGGCGGGCCTCCTGGCCGCCAGCTCCCCGACATCGGCCGAGGACGGCGCCGGCGGCGCGGGAACGGCCGCGTCCGGCGAGGCGCGGGCACTGGCCGCGCCCGACATCCCGCTGGCGAACGTCAAGGCGCACCTGACCCAGTTCCAGTCGATCGCCACCGCCAACGGCGGCAACCGGGCGCACGGCCGGCCCGGCTACCGGGCCTCGCTCGACTACGTGAAGGCGAAGCTGGACGCGGCCGGTTTCACCACCACCGTCCAGCAGTTCACCTCCTCCGGCTCGACCGGGTACAACCTGATCGCCGACTGGCCGGGCGGCGACGCCGACCGGATCGTGATGGCCGGCGCGCACCTCGACTCGGTCTCCTCCGGAGCGGGGATCAACGACAACGGCTCCGGCTCCGCCGCCGTGCTGGAGACGGCGCTCGCCGTCTCCCGTGCCCAGCTCCAGCCCACCAAGCACCTGCGGTTCGCCTGGTGGGGCGCCGAGGAGCTGGGACTCGTGGGCTCCCGGTACTACGTCAACAACCTTCCCGCCGCGGACCGTTCGAAGATCTCGGGATACATCAACCTCGACATGGTCGGCTCACCGAACCCGGGCTACTTCGTCTACGACGACGACCCGGCGATCGAGAAGGTCTTCAAGGACTGGTACGCGGGCATCGGCGTCGCGACCGAGATCGAGACGGAGGGCGACGGACGCTCCGACCACGCCTCGTTCAAGAACGTGGGCATTCCGGTGGGAGGTCTGTTCACGGGCGCGAGCAGGGCCAAGACGGCGGCGCAGGCCGCCAAGTGGGGTGGTACCTCCGGCCAGGCCTTCGACCGGTGCTACCACTCGTCCTGCGACTCGACGACGAACATCAACGACACCGCGCTGGACCGCAACAGCGACGCCCTGGCCCATGCGATCTGGACCCTGGGCACCGAGGAGCCGCTGCCGCCCGGTGAGGTGTACGAGAGCACCGGCGACGTCGCCGTCCCGGACAACGGCGCCGCGGTGACCTCGACCCTCACCGTCTCCGGACGTACCGGGAACGCGCCCGCGGCGCTGCGGGTGGGGGTGGACATCAAGCACACCTGGCGCGGTGACCTGGTGGTCGACCTGCTCGCACCGGACGGCACGGCGTACCGCCTGAAGAGCTCCAGCAGTTCGGACTCCGCGGACAACGTGATCGCCACCTACACCGTCGACGCGTCGAGCGAGACGGCCGACGGGAACTGGCGGCTCAGGGTGCAGGACGTGGCCGCTCAGGACACGGGCTACATCGACAGCTGGAAGCTGACCTTCTGACGGACCGGTCCGGCCGCACGCCACCGCGGACGTCGCGGGGCCCGGCGCGGAGCACCTCGCTCCCGCCGGGCCCCGCGGCGTTCGACGGCGTCGACCGGACGGACTCGCCCTCAGCGGGTGCCGGTCCAGTTGTGGGCCACGTCCACCACGACCCGGTCGTCGAGCACGAACACCCGGAACGGCAGCCGCGCGCGCACTCCGAGGCCGATCTGCGTGTCGCCCTCGAAGCTGCCGGCGAACCTGGCGTCCTTGAAGGTGCGGTATCCGGTGAGATCCACGCCGGGCAGCGGACGGCCCGCCCGGCCGGGGTAGGTCGCTTCGCCGGTCTCGTGGTCGTAGGCGGGCGCCGCCACCCGTACCTCGAGGACGGCTCCGCCGCCGACTGGGACGGGCCGTCCCGATCCGTCCTGGCGGATGCGGTCGACGTACTCGACGGTGTAGCCGAGACCGGTGCCCGCTCCCGGGACGTCGACGACCATGCGGTCGTAGCAGGTCTGGCGGCCGGTCCTGATGTTCGTCACCGATGCCGTCGTGGCCGACGAGTCGTTCTTCTCCAGGCTGCCCCAGCCTGTCGGGCACGCCGTCGCCGGTGCGACGGAGAGCGGGGAGGCCTGGACCGGGGTGGCCGCCACCGCTGTCACGGTGCCCATGAGAGCGAGCGCAGCCCATACTGTCCTGATTCGCGCCATTGTGTACCCCAAGGTGCGTATAGTGCTGATATGAAGGAGGACAACCCGGAAAGCCAAAGGGTTGTGTCCTTCGGGGCACCTTCTCGACGCCGTTCGATCGCCTCGTGCCGGCCGTGTCGGCGGCCCCGAGCGTGACGGCCTCGACGGACGGCCGGTCTCCCGCTCCCCGCTCGGTACCGCTGCGTCAGGCTCCGGTGTCGTCGCCCCTGGCGTCGAGTTCACCGACCAGGCCGCGCAGCAGGGGCCCGTACTCGGGGTGGGAGAGGGCGAAGGCCATCTGGGCGACGAGGTAGTCGGCCGGATTGCCGGTGTCGTACCAACGGCCCTGGATGACCTGGCCGTAGACCGCCCGGGTGGCGGCGTAGGCGTTGATGGCGTCGGTCAGGTACACCTCGCCGGTCCGGTGTTCGTACCAGCGGCGGGTCTGCTCGCGCAGTTCGTCGACGATGCCCGGGGTGATGACGTAGCCGCCGATGGCCGCGTACGGCGACGGCGCGTCCTGCGGTTTCGGCTTCTCGACCAGGCCGGTGATGCGCAGCTGGCCGTCGCCCAGGTCCTCCTTGACGACGGGCACGCCGTAGCGCTGGGAGTGGGCGGGGTCCATCGGCAGCAGGGCCAGCACCGGGCAGCCGGTCTGCTCGTAGGCGCGGATCAGCTGCTGGGCCCGGGGGGTCTCGGCCACGAACACGTCGTCGGGCCACAGCACCAGTACGGGCTCGTCGCCGAAGGAGCGGGCGGCGTTCAGCACGGGGGTGCCGTTGCCGTAGGGGCCGTACTGGTCGAGGTAGGTGATGTGGCCCTTGCGGGCCAGCTCGGCGACCTCCTCCACCGCGTCCGCGTACGCCGTCTTGCCGTCCTCGCGCAGCTGCGCGACGAGGGCGGGATTGGGGCGGAAGTGGTCCTGGATGAGGCTCTTGCCGCCGGACACGACGATGGTGATGTCGGTGATGCCGGAGTCCACCAGCTCGCGCACGGTGTGCTCGATGACCGGCTTGTCGCCGACCGGAAGCATCTCCTTCGGTGTCGCCTTGGTCAGGGGCAGCAGGCGGGAACCGAGCCCGGCGGCGGGGATCACCGCCCTGCGGATCGTCGGGGACATCAGATCTCTCTCGGTCGAGCGGCGCACCGTGCCGACCGGCACGGCACACCTCGACGCTATCAACGCCCGCCACCGCTCACGCCCGGCCCCCGGTCCTGCCCCCACGACACCGGGGGCGCGGCCCGCCGCCGGGGGATCGTCGAGCGGGTGTCGTGCCGCCGCCGCGGCCCCCGTCCGGTCACCCGTGAGGGTTCGTTCGCGGGGCTCGGCCACAACGGGTTCGCCGGGGCCCGTTCGTGTGACGCCGGGCGCGGCCGGACGCACCGCGAGGGACCGTCTCGTCACTCACCCGAACAGACCAAGAACTCAGCGTGAGCCCTTGTCCCCATTGGCCCGTCCCCCATTCGGAGTTGCGGCCGGACGGGGGGCATGGCTCGGTGGAGTCGTGTCCTGCCGGATCTCACCTTCAGGAGGAGACATGGGCACCAAGCAGAAGGGCCATTCGGCCGAGCAGCTGTCCGTCGTTTTCACGGTCCGTGTGAAGGAGGGCGGCGAGCAGGGGTTCCTGGATCTGTACGACCAGATCCGGAAGTCCGTCGCCAAGACCCCCGGCCACATCGTCGAGAAGCTCGGCGCACCCGTGGACGACTCACGTCAGTGGGTGATCACCAGCGAGTGGGAGACACCCGAGCACTTCTTCGCCTGGCAGCAGAGCGAGGACCACAACGAACTGGTGGCTCCGCTGCGCCAGTGGGTCGACTCCACGCAGTCGCTGCGGTTCCGGATCGTCAAGGAGACCGTGGGGGCGAAGTCATGACACGTGCGACCAACGGCCCCGTGGCCGTCCTCGGCCTCGGCCTCATGGGCAGCGGGCTGGCCACCCGCCTCCTCGACCAGGGCATACCCGTCCGGGTCTGGAACCGGACCCCGGAGCGGGCCGAACCGCTCGTCAGGTCCGGCGCGTTCGCGGCGGCCGGTCCCGCCCACGCCGTCGAGGGCACGACCCACACCATCTGCACCGTCTCCGACGGCGAGGCCCTCAGCGAGGTGCTGCGCGGGACCGACGGAATGCTGACGAAGGGCCCCTACCCCGGCACCCTGATCTGTGCGAGCACCGTCGCTCCCGAAGAGGTCGTCCAGATCGCCGGCGACGTCCCCTCGGTGCTGGACGTCGGCATGCTCGGCAACCGCGACCACGCCCGCGAGGGCGAGCTGCGGCTGTTCGCCGGCGGTGAGGAACGGGTCTTCAACGCCTGCCGTCCGCTGCTGGAGATGCTGGGCAAGGAGGTCGTCCATCTGGGCGCACTCGGTTCCGGCATGCGGATGAAACTGCTCCTCAACCTCCTGATGGGGGTCGAGGTGCAGGCGCTGGCCGAGGCGACCGAGCTGGCGTCGGCCACCGGGCTCAACCGGCAGCAGGTCCTCAAGACGATCGCGGGCAGCGGCTTCGCCTCCCCGGTGATGGCGTTCAAGTCCAAGCGACTGGCCTCCGGCAACTTCGGCAAGCCGGACTTCAGGCTGCGGCTGATGGCCAAAGACCTCATGCTCGCATCGAAGCAGGCTGCTGCGGTCGGCCTGAGTCTGCCGCTGGCGACCGCCGCAGCCGAGACCCACGTCCGTGCCACCGAGCAGGGACTGGGTGACGAGGACTGCGCCGCGGTCACCCGTGCACTCACACCGAAACCGGGAAGCAGCACATGATCATCGACATCCACGGGCATCTGTCCCCACCGGAAGCGGCCGAACGCTTCCCCATGCCCCCCAGCCTGACCGACGTCGACGGCATGCTCGCCGCCCGCGCCCAGGCCGGGATCGATCTCACCATCATCGGCAGCCCCGTCGGCGCCGGTGCGATGGCCCGGGTCCCGGGCATCGACAACTACGCGCAGCCACGGGACCGGCTGCGCGGCTTCCACGCCTGGATGTCAGGCCTGATCGCCAAGTTCCCCGACCAGTTGCGCGGCTATGTGTACGCCAACCCGTTCGGGGACGACGACCACCTCGAAGGTGTGCGGGAGACGCTGCAGGATCCCGCCTTCGTCGGCCTGATCACCACGTCCAGCGTCCACGGGGAGCTGCTCGGCTCCCCGCGCGCCGACTCCTTCTTCGCGCTGGCCGCGGAGGCGGGAGTGCCGGTGCTGGTGCACGCACCGGCGGAACCGGTCGGCACGGAACGGGTCGACGACTTCAGCTTCGTGGAGCAGATCGGCCGCTTCGGCGACCTCACCGTCGGCATGGCCATGATCGCGTTCGCGGGATGGCTGGACAAGTACCCCGGTCTGCGACTGATCGGCGCTACCGGCGGCGGCGCGATGGCGCTGCTGCCGGAGCGCCTGCAGACGGCGGCGCGCCCCCGGCACTGGGCCGGGGGCGCGCCGCCCTCCGGGCGGCCCGCCGACCGGAAGCCCGGCACCGCCCCGCCCGCGGCCGGCGCGGCGAAGCCCGCGTCGCACGGGGCGATGGCGCCGTCGGCCGACCCGATCGCCGCACTGCGGCGCATGTACGTCGACACCAGCCCGTTCAGCGCGGCGCACCTGAGCCTCAACGCGGAGGTCCTCGGGCCCGAACGGATGCTGTTCGGCACCGACTCACCGCCGATGGCGGCGCCGCTGGAGGACTTCGTCCGCATGATCGAGAAGCTGCCGGTGGACAAGGCGTCCCAGCAGCGGATCCTCGGCGGCAACGCCGAGGCCCTCTTCGACCTGAGGAGTCGTCCGTGACCACCACGCAAGACGCCGTCGCCGCCGCCGAGCGGTGCACTCCGGAGTACCGGCGCAACCCTCACCCGGTCTACGCCCAGCTCCGCGAGTCGGCTCCGGTCTGCCCGATGAGACCGCCGCACGGCAACGAGACGTACCTGATCACCCGGTACGAGGACGCGCGCAACGCCCTGTCGGACCCGCGGTTGAGCAAGGACATGTACGGCGCCATGGACGCCTACCGGAGGATCTTCGGTGACTCGTCCGTGGCGCTGGACGACAACATGCTCAACTCCGACGCGCCCAAGCACACGCGGCTGCGCAAGCTGGTCAACACCGCGTTCACCCCGCGCCGGGTGGAGGCGCTGCGGCCGAGGATCCAGGAGATCGTCGAGACACTCCTCGACGACTGTCCCACCCGCGAGCCCCTCGACCTGCTCCCCGCCTTCGCGTTCCCGGTGCCGATCGCCGTGATCTGCGAACTGCTCGGGGTGCCGCCGCAGGAGCGCTCGAAGATGCAGCAGCTGTCCACCACGGTGGCGCAGACCGGCTTCAGCGCGGAGTCCAAGCGGGCCCAGCAGAAGGCGGAGGAGGACCTGCACGCGTACTTCACGGAGCTGATCGCGCGCAAGCGCAGGGAACCGGCCGACGACATGCTGAGCGCCCTCACCGCCGTCCGGGACACCGACGGCGGGCTCAGCGAGAACGAGCTGGTCTCCACGGCGTTCCTGCTGATGTTCGCCGGTCACAAGACGACGGCCTACCTCATCGGCAACGCCGTCTACCACTTCCTCGCCCGTCCCGCGCAGCTCCGCGCCGTGCAGGAGAAACCGGAACTGATCGGTCCGGCGGTGGAGGAACTGGTGCGCTACGAGGGTTCCGTGGAGAGCGCGACGTTCCGCTACGCCACCGAGGACGTGGAGTACAGCGGGACGCGGATCCCGAAGGGCGCCCTGGTGCAGATCGCGCTCACGTCGGCCAACCGCGACCCGGAGAAGTTCGAGCGCCCGGACGACTTCGACGTGCGGCGACCGGGAAACACGCAGAACGCCCACCTCGGGTTCGGGCACGGCAGCCACTACTGCCTGGGTGCCCCGCTGGCCCGGCTGGAGACGCAGCTGGCGCTGAGCACCCTTTTCGGCCGCTTCCCCCGGCTGACGCTGGCCGACCCCGCGAGCGGGCCGCAGTGGATGGCGGTTCCGTTCCCCGCGTTCCGCGGCCTCGCGGAGCTGCCGGTCGTGCTCGACCCCGCCGGGTGACGGGGCGCGAGGGCTCCGGAACCGCGGCGCGGTTCGTGGAGCCCGGCGCGGACGGCTGACCCACCGCCCGCGGACATGCCGAACGGGCCCCTCGGCAGAGGGGCCCGTTCGGCATCGGCCCCGCCGAGGACGCGTTCGTCGGACGACGCACATCTCCGGGCGGCGAGAGGCCGCCGTACCGCTTCGCGCGCATCCGCCGACGGGTGAGTGGCCCGGCTCACATGGCGCAGCGCAGGCGTCGCCGACACCATAGAGCGCGTCCACCGGCAGGCTGAAGGGATCGAGCATGTTCCGCAAGGTGCTGGTCGCGAACCGTGGTGAGATCGCGATTCGTGCGTTTCGTGCCGGCTACGAACTGGGCGCGCGTACCGTCGCGGTCTTCCCCTACGAGGACCGCAACTCGCTGCACCGTATGAAGGCCGACGAGGCGTACGAGATCGGCGAGCCCGGACATCCGGTGCGGGCCTACCTCTCCGTCGAGGAGATCGTCCGCGCGGCGCGCCGGGCGGGAGCGGACGCCGTGTACCCGGGCTACGGGTTCCTGTCCGAGAATCCCGAACTCGCGCGCGCCTGCGAGGAGGCGGGCATCACTTTCGTCGGCCCGACCGCGGCCACCCTCGAACTGACCGGGAACAAGGCGCGCGCGGTGGCCGCCGCCCGCGAGGCCGGCGTCCCCGTGCTGGGCTCCTCGGCGCCCTCCGCCGACGTGGACGAACTGGTGCGGGCCGCGGGGGACATCGGCTTCCCGGTGTTCGTCAAGGCGGTCGCCGGTGGCGGCGGGCGCGGCATGCGCCGGGTCGAGGAACCCGCCCAACTGCGCGAGGCCATCGAGGCGGCCGCCCGTGAGGCGGCGTCCGCCTTCGGCGACTCCACCGTCTTCCTGGAGAAGGCCGTCGTCGACCCCCGCCACATCGAGGTGCAGATCCTGGCCGACGGCGACGGCCACGTCATCCACCTGTTCGAGCGCGACTGCTCCCTCCAGCGGCGCCACCAGAAGGTGATCGAGCTGGCGCCCGCGCCGAACCTCGATCCGGAGCTGCGGGACCGGATCTGCGCGGACGCGGTGCGCTTCGCCCGGCACATCGGCTACCGCAACGCGGGCACCGTGGAGTTCCTGCTCGACCGCGACGGGAACCACGTCTTCATCGAGATGAACCCGCGCATCCAGGTCGAGCACACGGTGACCGAGGAGGTCACCGACGTCGACCTCGTGCAGGCGCAGATGCGTATCGCCGCCGGGGAGACGCTGGCCGACCTCGGCCTCGCCCAGGAGACCGTCACCCTGCGGGGAGCCGCGCTCCAGTGCCGTATCACCACCGAGGACCCGGCCAACGGATTCCGCCCGGACACCGGCATGATCAGCGCCTACCGCTCGCCCGGCGGGTCGGGCATCCGACTGGACGGCGGCACCACCCACGCCGGTTCCGAGGTCAGCGCCCACTTCGATTCCATGCTGGTCAAACTCACCTGCCGGGGGCGGGACTTCCCGACGGCCGTCGGGCGGGCCCGGCGTGCCGTGGCCGAGTTCCGCATCCGCGGGGTGGCCACCAACATCCCCTTCCTCCAGGCCGTACTGGACGACCCGGACTTCCAGGCCGGACGGGTCACCACCGCGTTCATCGAGCAACGCCCCCATCTGCTGACGTCGCGTCACTCGGCCGACCGCGGCACGAAGTTGCTCACCTACCTCGCCGACGTCACGGTCAACAGGCCGCACGGCGAACGGCCCGAGGTGATCGACCCGGTCACCAAACTGCCCGCGCTGCCCGCGGGCGAGCCGCCCGCCGGGTCCAGGCAGCGGCTCGCCGAGCTGGGTCCGGAGGGATTCGCCGGATGGCTGCGCACGTCGCCGACGATCGGCGTCACCGACACCACGTTCCGCGACGCCCACCAGTCGCTGCTCGCCACCAGGGTCCGCACCAAGGACATGCTCGCCGTGGCCCCGGTGGTGGCCCGCACCCTGCCGCAGCTGCTGTCCCTGGAGTGCTGGGGCGGCGCCACCTACGACGTCGCGCTGCGCTTCCTCGCCGAGGATCCGTGGGAGCGGCTGGCCGCACTGCGTGAGGCGGTGCCGAACATCTGCCTCCAGATGCTGCTGCGCGGGCGCAACACCGTGGGCTACACGCCGTACCCGACCGAGGTGACCGACGCCTTCGTGCAGGAGGCGGCGGCGACCGGCATCGACATCTTCCGCATCTTCGACGCCCTCAACGACGTCGCGCAGATGCGGCCCGCCATCGACGCGGTCCGCGAGACCGGAACGGCCGTCGCGGAAGTGGCCCTGTGCTACACCTCCGACCTGTCCGACCCGTCCGAGCGGTTGTACACGCTGGACTACTACCTCCGCCTGGCCGAGCAGATCGTGGCCGCCGGCGCCCACGTGCTGGCCGTCAAGGACATGGCGGGCCTGCTGCGGGCGCCGGCCGCCGCGACGCTCGTGTCGGCGCTGCGCCGGGAGTTCGACCTGCCGGTGCACCTGCACACCCACGACACGGCCGGCGGCCAGCTCGCCAGCTATCTCGCCGCGATCCAGGCGGGCGCCGACGCGGTGGACGGCGCGGTGGCCTCGATGGCGGGCACCACCTCGCAGCCGTCGCTGTCGGCGCTCGTGGCCGCGACCGACCACTCCGAGCGGCCCACCGGACTCGACCTCGGCGCCGTCGGGGACCTAGAACCGTACTGGGAGAGCGTCCGCAAGATCTACGCCCCCTTCGAGGCGGGCCTGGCCTCGCCGACGGGGCGCGTCTACCACCACGAGATCCCCGGCGGCCAGCTCTCCAACCTGCGCACCCAGGCCATCGCGCTGGGCCTGGGCGAACGCTTCGAGGAGATCGAGGCGATGTACGCCGCCGCCGACCGGATGCTCGGCCGCCTGGTGAAGGTCACCCCGTCGTCGAAGGTGGTCGGGGACCTCGCGCTGCACCTGGTCGGTGCCGGGGTGTCGCCGACGGACTTCGAGGCGACACCGAACAGGTTCGACATCCCCGACTCCGTCATCGGCTTCCTGCGCGGTGAGTTGGGCAACCCGCCCGGCGGATGGCCGGAGCCGTTCCGCAGCCGGGCGCTGGAGGGCAGGGCGGACCCGAGGCCGCCGCAGGAACTGACGGCCGAGGACCGTACGGGGCTGGCGAAGGAGCGGCGTACGACGCTCAACCGGCTGCTGTTCCCGGGCCCGACGCGCGACTTCGAGGCGCACCGGCAGGCCTTCGGCGACACCAGCGTGCTGGACAGCAAGGACTTCTTCTACGGGCTGCGGCCCGGCACGGAGTACGCCGTCGACCTCGAACCCGGGGTGCGCCTCCTGATCGAGCTGGAGGCCGTGGGCGAGGCGGACGAGCGCGGGATGCGCACCGTGATGTCCACGCTGAACGGTCAGTTGCGTCCGATCCAGGTGCGCGACACCGCGGCCGCCTCCGACATCCCGGTGACCGAGAAGGCGGACCGGTCCGACCCCGGTCATGTGGCGGCGCCGTTCGGCGGGGTGGTGACGCTCGTGGTCGCCGAGGGCGACGAGGTCGCGGCGGGTGCCACGGTCGCCACCATCGAGGCGATGAAGATGGAGGCCGCCATCACGGCGCCGAAGGCGGGGCGGGTGGCCAGGCTGGCGATCAATCAGATCCAGCAGGTGGAGGGCGGAGACCTCCTCGTCGAGATCGCCTGACTCCTCAACCGTCCCGGGCCCGGGCCTCCGCGTCGGCGGGGGACCGGGCCCGGGACGGCCTTGCCGCGCTCAGGGGAAGTAGGACTCGAGCGTGCCGCGGCGTCGGATGTCGAGCGTCGCGCAGTGGAAGGAGCCGCCGAACGGCGCGTAGTGCAGCAGGTTGCACGGGATCGGCTCGAAGCCCCACTTCTCCAGCGCGCGCAGCATGCCGGTGTGGTGCCGCTCCGCGATCACCCGCTTCTCGTCGACCATCAGGATGTTCATGCTGAGCCATCTGCCGCACATCGAGGTGAGGCGGAGCAGCCGGTCGTCGATCGGATCGGGCTCCGGGGCGATGAGCACGTCCCACGAACTCAGCACGTCCGGCAGCCGGTCGACGTCGATGTACTCGGGATTGACCAGGACCTTGCCGGGGGCCAGCACGAGGAACGTGGTGTCGATGTGCATCGGTGTCCGGCAACTGCTCTCGACCTCGTGGACACGGAAGCCGGGACCGAGATGGCGGCGCAGCCAGTCGATGCCCATCCGGTTGGTGACATTGCTCCGCGTCACGAACAGGTCGCGACCCGCGCGGACGAAGTCCGCGGCGTCGAAGACCGGCTCGAACTCGGTCAGGATGTAGCGCATCGGCTCGCCGGAGCCGGGGATGCTGAAGTCCTGCTCGAACAGCGCGTCGGTGAGCTGCGGCCGGGGTGCCGCCGTCCAGCGCGCACCGCGCCGGAAGTAGTCCTTCAGGAGCGCCCGGTAGGAGTGCGTCTCGAAGTACCGGCACGGCCACGCCATCGGGGTCTCGATGATCTCGTCGCCGATCACGAGCATGCTGTCGCGGGGACAGGTGTTGCAGAAGCCGCGTGACGACCAGTCGGGTGTGCCGAAGCGCTGCCTGTGGTCGACCGGGTCCGGACGCCTGACGGTGACGTCGAGGGATTCCAGCAGTGCGATGAACTCGTCCAGCTCCCGCTGGGCCGACTCGATGAGCCTGCGCGGGTACTTGAACCCGGCGGCGAGGCCTTGGAGCCGCTGCGCCCACGGCGGGATGTTGCAGGTGACGACCGGATGGTCGGAGGGAATCGTCGCGCCGTCGAGCCGCCCGACGACGATCTCCTCCAGCGGATCCCACTCGTTGTGCGAACTGACCGGCGAGACCAGGAGATCCGCACGGGCGTCGGTCTCCGTCGTCGCTGGCCGAATGCCGGGTCCTTGGTCTACCGCCATGCTCATCCGCTTTCGATCACGGGTTCCTTCGATCACAGATGCCAGTCATCAAATGTAACCATTTCCGTCTCGATGCGGCACGGCGGGAGCGTTCGGGTGGCCGAGGAGCCGACGGTCACGACGGCGGGTTCACGGGTTCACCGGTCGGCGAGGCGGGTCAGGAGGTCGCTCACGTGCCGGCGCACCGCTTCCCAGTCCGAGGCGTCCACCGTGCCGACGGCCGTGCGCCGCAGGGCATCCAGCACCTGTTCGGTGTCGCCCTCGCACACCGTGCTGTCGCTGAGGACCTCGTAGCCGTCGCGGACGGCGACGCGCAAGCGGTTGCGCCCGTCGTCGTCGGCGTGTACGGCCGAGGCGATCACGAAGGGCGGCGGTCCGCCGGCCTCGCCCGCCAGCTTGCGGTACCCGCTGACGACCGGTTCGCTCCACCGGAGGCTGAGCAGCAGATGGCGCTTGGCCACGACCTCGGCGAGGTCGGTCTCGTAGACCCCGTCCGGTTCCAGCACCGTGGCGCGGGCGTCCAGGACGCACGCCGCGGGCAACAGGCAGCGCAGTGTGCTGCCGACGAGGTTGCCGCCGACGGTGGCCGTCCGGCGGACCGCGCCGGTCCCCACGCTCGCCGCCGCGAGATGCAGCACCTCGGGCACGCTCTGGTCGACGCGGTTCAACAGGACGGCGGCGCCCAGGGCCCGGGGCTCCACGACGTTGGCCTCCGGCAGGTTGCGCAGGGACACCGCCTGCTCGGGGAAGCCGTCCCGCTGCCAGGCGGCCCACACGAGCGTCGCCCCGCCGATGGGTACGGCCCCGTCGGCCAGGCACTGCTGTGCTTCGGATATCGACGTGGGCAAACGCAACTGCACGGCAACCGACCTGCTTTCCCCGGTAGGCGGCGGCGGGTGTGGGGCCACGACACCTGAATCACGTGATCACTGTCATGGCGCATTCTCACCGCGTACCCGGGGGCGCGTACAGGGCTCAATCCAGCACAATGTGCGCCCCTGCTGCGCGGTCGCACAGGGTTGCTGACGGACCGGCAGGGCCTTCGGCACTCAGCCGGCGCGGCGGTCCGCCGGGCGGCCTGTGCCGCGGCGCTCGACCGCGCGGGCGACGAGGAGGGCGACGTCGTCGTGGTCGTCCGGGTGGCGCAGACCGTACAGCAGGAGGTCGCACGTCTCCTCGAGCGGGCGCCGGGGTTCGTCGAGATAGCCGAGCAGAACGTTCAGCCGGTCGTCGATGGGGTGGTGCCTGGTCTCGACGAGGCCGTCGGTGTAGAGCACCAGCAGGTCACCGGGGCCGAACTCGACCGTCGTCGTCTCGAAGGGGACGCCGCCGACGCCGAGCGGTGCGGCGGGAGGCAGGTCGAGCAGCGCGGGGGAGCGCCCGGCCCGGACCAGCGCGGGCGGCATGTGTCCCGCGTTGGCGATACGGCACCGCCGGGTGCGGGGGTCGTACACCGCGTACAGGCAGGTGACGATGTAGTGCTCCAGATCGCAGGTGATCTTGTCGAGGTGCTGGAGCACGGCGCCCGGCTCCAGATCGAGGTCCGCGTACGCGCAGGTGGCGGTCCGCAGCCGGCCCATCGTGGCGGCCGCGTCGATGCCGTTGCCCATGACGTCACCGACGACCAGGGCGGTCCTGTCGTCGGTCAGCGCGATGACGTCGTACCAGTCGCCGCCCACCTCGCTGGTGGCCTGGGCCGGCTGGTAGCGGGAGGCGAGTTCCAGACCGGCGTGGTGCTGCGAGTGCTCCGGCAGCAGACTGCGCTGGAGGGTGAGGGCGGTGTTGCGCACGCTCTGGAACCAGCGGGCGTTGTCGATCGCCACTGCGGCACGACTGGCCAGCTCACCGGCGAGCACGACGTCGTCCTGGTCGAAGGGGAGCGGATTGCGGGTGCGCTTGAGGTCGAGGGCGCCCAGCACCTCGCCGTGGGCGATCAGCGGCACGGCGAGATACGAGTGGACGCCCGCCTGCGCGAGCAGCTCGGTGCCCTGGGCGTCGCGCGCGATACGGGGCAGATCGCGGTCCCCGACATGGCGCACGAGGACCGGCCGGCCGGTGTGCACGCACAGGGTGACCAGCCGGTCACCGTCGTAGGCGGCCAGGTCGCCGGGTCGGTCCGCGGCCCGCAGCGCCACGCTGGGGTAGGCCGCCTTCAGGGCGAGGGAGCGGAACAGCTCCGGGCCGTTGTCCGGTTTGCGCATACGGCGGCAGGCCAGGGCGGAGTCGAGGACGTCCACGGCCACCACGTCGGCGAGCGCGCCGGTGGCGATGTCGGCCAGTTCGTGGGCGGTCTGCTCGACCTCCAGCGTGGTGCCGACGCGCGTGGAGGCCTCGGCGACGAGGGCCAGACGCCGCCGGGCCCGGTCCGCCTCGGCGGCCGCGCGGTGCCGTTCGGTGACGTCCACGACCGACGTCACCGCGCCCAGCACCCGCCCACCCGGGTCCTCCAGCCGGTAGAAGGACAGCGACCAGGCGTGCTCCTGGTCGGGGTCGGCCGGTGTGCGCCCCACGTGGTACTGGTCGAGCAGCGGGCTGCCGGTGGTGAGCACCTGGCGCAACGCGGACTCGATGGTGTCGATGTCGGCGAACGGCATGGTCTCCCGCAGACGCCGCCCGACGTGGTCCTCGGCGGGTATCCCGTCGATCCGCTCCAGCGCCGGGTTGACCAGGAGATATCGAAGATCCGAGTCGAGCAGGGCCAGACCGATCGGGGACTGGTTGATCAGCCGTTCGCACAGGGCCAGATCGGTTTCTACCCGCTGGAGCAGGCTGTGGTCGGCGGCGATCCCCAGGGCGTACACGTCACCCACGTCGTCCAGCAGCCGCATGTTGCGGAACTCGGTCAGGCGGGTGCTGCCGTCCTTGCACCGGATCGGGAAGGCCCCCGCCCAACTGCGGCCGGTCTCCAGCACTTCCGCGAACAGACGCGCCACGGCCTGGAGGTTCTCGGGATGGATGAACAGCCGTGCAGCGGACGTGCCGAGGGCTTCCTCAGAGGTGTAGCCGAACAGCTCCTCGGCCTGCGGGGTCCAGAACACGATGCGGCCCTCGGCGTCGACGACCACCGCGGCCACGCTCAGCATGTCCAGCAGAGCGATCCGCCGGGGCGGGCGCGCTTCGTACCCGCCGCCGTCGGGCTGGAGGGATTCGGCTGTCATCCCTGATCCTCCTCGACCGGCCGACAGGACGGGCCGACCCGGGTTCGCCGGCGCCGTCGTGCACCCGGATCTCCGCATGCGGGTTCTTCCATGCTCCCCCCGGGCCTGCGCCCGCGCGAGCAGCGTCTCCCACGCCCCGGCGCCGGGGCGCGCCCGGCCGCCGCGGGCGGCTCCCCGGCGCGCGGGCGCGGCTGCGGACGGCGCGTCCGGCACGATCGGCCACGGTCTTCCCCGGGCCACGGGCCGCCGCCGGGCCGAGCCGTGCACATCGGGCGGAGTAGCAGGAACATGGTCCTGTAGAGGATGGGACGCATGGATTTCGCGCGAGAGGGCTCCGACGCGCGCACGTCCGCAGGGCCGCGCGAGGTCTTCGACGCGTCCAGCGACGCGGCGGCCGTGCTCTCCGGCCGCGGAGAGGTCGTCGGCTGGACCCGAGGCGCCGAGGATCTCCTCGGCTACCCGGCGCCGGAGATCATGGGTGCCGGAGGGGCGCGTCTGCTGGACATGCCGGAGGACCCGGAGCGGGTGGCCCGGATCGCGGAACGGTGCCGCGCCGGCATGGGATGGAACGGCCTGATCTTCGTCCGGCACCGCGACGGCAGCCGCAGGGAGGTCGATCTGCGGGTGTCCGCCGCCTTCCGCATGGGCGCGGACGAGTGCTTCCTGGTCTCGGCGCGCGAACGGCGGCAGCCGTGGACGATGGGGCGGAGTGTTCTCGACGGGTTCCTGACACGTTCCCCGGTGGGGATGGCGGTGGTCGACCTGGACCTGCGGTACGTGTGGCTGAACGACACCCTTGAGCGCCTCGGCGGTGTGCCCCGCGAGCAGCGGCTCGGACGCCGTATGAGCGAGCTGCTGCCCGGGTTGCAGGCCGAGGCTCTCGAAGCGCTGATGCGCAAGGTGCTGGCGACCGGAGTCCCGGTCACCGACTACGAGTACGTCGGGTGGAGTTGGGCCGACCCGCACCGCCAACGCGCCTACTCCACCTCCTTCTTCCCCCTGGTGCAGTCCGGCAAGTCGGTCAGCGGGGTCTGCTACATGGTCCTGGACGTCACCGAGCGGTGGAACGCCCGCCGGCTGCTGACCCTGGTCAACGAGGTCGGGACCAGCATCGGCCGGACCCTCGACGTCATGGAGACGGCGCAGGAACTCGCCGACTTCTCCGTGCCCCGCTTCGCGGACTTCGTCATGGTCGATCTCCTGGAGCCGGTCCTGAGCACCGAGGGACACGGGGCGTGGCTGACCGACGCGGGGCCGGCCCCCGCCCGGCCGGCGATGCGCCGCGCCGGCCTGAGCTCCGTACGGGAAGGCTGCCCGGAGGCCGTGGCGCGGGTGGGGGACCGGGTGGACTTCCTGCCCCCGTCGCACGACGCGACGCTGCTCATCCACGGCGAGCCGGTCCTCATCCCGGTCCTCGACCCCTCCGACGAGCTGTGGGTGGCCGAGGAACCCGAGCGGGCGGCGAGCATCCGCGAGTTCGGACTGCACTCCCTGATCTCGGTACCGATGCGGGCGCGCAACACCGTGCTGGGCCTCACCACGTTCCTGCGGTCGCTCAACCCCGTCGCCTTCCAGCCCGACGACGTCCTGCTGGCGCGGGAACTGGTGGCACGGGCGGCGCTGTGCGTGGACAACGCCCGCCGCTACACCCGCGAACACGCGGCGGCGGTCACCCTCCAGCGCAGCCTGCTGCCGCAGGCCCTGACCGGAGGGACCGCGCTGGAGGTGGTCTCGTACTACCTGCCGGCCGACCCGACCGGAGGGGTCGGCGGCGACTGGTTCGACGTGATCCCCCTGTCCGGCGCCCGCATGGGCCTCGTCGTCGGCGACGTGGTCGGCCACGGCCTCACCGCGGCGGCGACGATGGGCCGCCTGCGCACCGCGGTGCAGACCCTCGCCGACATGGAACTGCCGCCCGACGAACTGCTGGCCCACCTCGACGACCTGGTGCTGCGGCTCAGCGAGGAGAGGACCGATGACGAGGCCGACCAGAGCACGACCGCCCTGCTCGGGGCGACCTGCCTGTACGCCGTCTACGATCCCGTCACGCTGCGCTGCACCATGGCACGCGCCGGACATCCGCCGCCCGTGGTCGTCCCGCCCGACGGGCGGTTCTACTTCCCGGAGCTCGCCCCCGGACCTCCCCTCGGACTGGGCGGGATGGGGTTCGAGTCCACCGAGATCGAACTCGCCGACAACAGTCTGATCGGGTTCTACACCGACGGGCTCGTGGAGGGCGACGACCGCGACATGGAGCGGGGCATGTCCCGGCTCGGCGACCTGCTGGCCCGGCAGGGCCGCAACCTCGGCACGCTGTGCACCTCCGCGGTCCGGCGGCTCGTGCCCGTGCCGCAGCCGGACGACATCGCGCTGCTCCTGGCCCGCTGCCACTCGCTGGGCGCCGACCATGTCGCCTCCTGGGACGTTCCCTCCGACCCCGCCGCGGTCGCCGACGTGCGGACCGGTGCGACGCGCTGCGTGGAAGCCTGGGGCCTGGGCGAACTGGCCATGACGACGGAACTCATCGTGAGCGAGCTGGTCACCAACGCGATCCGGTACGCCGCACCGCCGATCCGGCTGCGGCTGCTCCGCGACTCCCGGCTGACCTGCGAGGTCGCCGACGCCGGCAGGGCGTCGCCGCGGCTGAGGCATGCCCGCAGCATGGACGAGGGCGGACGCGGACTGTTCCTGGTGGCCCAGCTCGCCCACCGCTGGGGTGCGCGCCACACCGCCGAGGGAAAGATCATCTGGGCCGAGCTGGAGATCCCTTGAGCCCGGCGAACCGGTGAGGGGCCGCCCGGAGGCCGCGGCGTTGCGGCGAACGGGTGATGATGCGGCTGCCCGGACCGGACCGGCGTTCCCGTACGGGGGGCGGAGTCGTTGGGGCGGACATGGATGCCTTCGGCCCTGTTCCGAGCCCGACTCGGGACGACGGGCGTGATCACGGGCAGGGGCCCGCTCCTCGGGAACACGAGGCGGACACCTGCCCCCGGTGTGCGCAGTTGCGGGTGGCCGACGCGGGCATCGCCCGCGCATCGGCGTGGGGAAACGGTTCGCCCGCCCCTTGGATCGTCCCGCCGGGCCTGCCGCCCCGCCCCGCCGGGCCCGACCGGTGACGCCGGCGCGGGCGGCGGGAGCCTCTTGCCGGAGCGGTCGCCACCGCGCGGCGACCGCTCCAGGACCCGCCGGTGCCGACGGGCCCGTGGCACGGGACCGCGGTCATCTCCGGTCGTCCGGTGCGCGCGGCGGTCCGTCGCTCACTCACTCGTCCGGGATGCGGTGGTCCGTCCCTCACTCGTCCGGACTGCGGTGCATCGCTCGGGTCGGTCTGCTGGGTCCGCCGTCGTGCCGTGCGCGGTGGTCCGTTCCCCAGTCGTACGACGTGCGGTGCACCGCTCCCGTCGCGCTGTCGGCTCCGCCGTCGCGGCGGTGCCGGTTCATCTCTCCCGGAGGACCGGAGCGCCGGCGGTGACGGGTGTGCTCCGGTGCGGCGGCCGGCAGGCGTGTGCGGGGGCGCCGTGGCAGTGGGCCAGTTCCTGGGTCGCCCGGTACAGGGCGAGTTCCATGGTGTCTGCCGTGGTCAGCGCGCCGCTTCCGTCGGGCGGTACGAGCCAGCGCAGGTCGCCCCACCGGCAGTGGGGAGCCGGGGCGGCGATCCAGCCTCCCCGGGTGATGTAGCGGCTCGCGTCGCCCACCCAGGTCGGTGCCGGATCTGGTGGCAGGAAGAAGCCGATCTCGCGTCGTCTGCCGTCCAGGAGCACGGGGCCCGTACCGGTGCGCGGAAGATCGTCGAGGATGTCCGCGGCGCGCAGGCCCAGACATGCGGGCACGATCAGGACGTCCCACAGACGCCCGGCGGCCAGCAGATGGATCCCGGCACCGCCACGCTGCCAGTCACCCTTGTAGGCGTGCGGGTCCTCCGCGGCGGCGGCCAGCCATTCGTTCGCCTTCGTCCACTGGGTCAGTCCCATCGCGAACCTCCTGCACGTGCGGGCTTTGTGAGCCGCGGGTCGACGGCTGATGCGACCACCCTGGCCCTCGGCCGGACGGGCGGGAAGGGCGGTGAAGGACGGGACGCGGTGTCTGGGCGCACGCAGGGCGCAGATATATGCAGAAGTGCGCCGAGAACCCCTGTTCCAGGGGCGACAAACGGGCGCCGCAGGCCACGCCGATCGTCGCGCGGCGCGGCTGCGGACGCAGGCACGGACGCGACGGGGACGGACGGGTGCTGACGAGCGCGAACGGGTCCGCGACCGGCGCTGACGAGCACTGACGGATGCGGCCGGGCGCCGACGGCGGGCCGGGCGCCGGTTCCGGGGAGGCGGGAGCACCCCGCCACACGAACACTGTGAAGTGCGAACACCGAGGCGAGGCCACGGGGCGCGACCGTGGCCACGAGGGCGCGGCGACGGCGCTACGACAGCGCGGGGACGGCGCGAGAAGAGGGGTCCTGGTGGACCTGGATGCGGTTGCCGAAGAGTTGTACGGGCTGCGGCCCGAGGACTTCACCGCCGTCCGCGACGCACGTGCGGCGGCGGCCCGGAAGGCCGGGGACCGCGCGCTCGCCGGGGCGATCGGCGCACTGCGGCGCCCCAGCCTGTCGGCCTGGGCCGGCAATCTCCTCGTCCGTGAGCGGCCCGGTGAGGTCGAGCCGCTGCTGAGGCTGGGGGAGGGGCTGCGGCAGGCGCATCGAGATCTCGACGGCGCGCAGCTGCGTGAGCTCGGCCGCAGGCAGCGGGTGCTGATCCGTACGTTGTCCGAGCTGGCCGGACAGCTCGCCTCTCAGGCCGGGCACCCGATCGGCGAGGGGGCGCGGCGGGAGGTCGAGAGCACGCTGCACGCCGTGCTGGCCGATCCCGGGGCCGCCGAGGAGTGGGCCACCGGCCGGCTGGTGAGGCCGCTGACCGCGGCCGTCGGATTTCCGGACGTGGACCGGGCGGCCGTGCGACGCACCACCGCCGCTGCCGCCTCCACGGCTCGGGAGAAGCCCTCGCCCGAGGCCCGGCGCGCCGGCGCGGCGGACGAGCGGCGCAGGCGGCGGCTCGACCGCGCCCGGCAGGACGCCGAGCGAGCGCTGCGGGCCGCCGAGGAGGAGGCGGAGAGCGTCGGCCACGAGGCGGAGGAGGCCGGGCAGCGGGTGGAGCGGCTTCAGCAGCGGGTCCGCGACCTCACCGAGGAACTGCGCCGTGCGCAGGAGGAGCACCGGCAGGCCCGGACCGCCGAAGGCCAGGCACGCGAACGGGTCAGGTTCGCCGACCGCCGTGTCCGCGAGGCCAGGAAGCAGGCCGGGACCGCGGCGGCGGCGGTCGATCGGCTGTCCCCCTGAGGGCCTGGGCGAGGGCTCGCACCCGTACGGCCCAGGGAGGAGGATGGGGACAGCGGACAAAGGAGGCCCGTCATGCAATCCGGAGCCTCGGATTTTGATCAGTGGGTCTACTCCCACACCCCCTCGCAGGCCGAGGGTGAACGCGACGAACCGGGCGAGCGCAGCGCGGAACAGCACCCCGATGTGCCCAGGACCGAACCGTCCCAGGCCGAGGGCGAGCGGATCGACGACGTTTCGACGGGAGGCTGAACGATCCGCGGACGTCGTGGACGCCCGGCAGCGAACATGTTCACGGACATGACGAATTCGCCCGCGAACCGGGCGCGTTCGGGGCGCGTATGGCACTGTGGACGCAGACCTGGCCCGTCACTCCCCCCGTGGTGACGGGCCAGGCCCGTGTCCCGGGCTGTTCGGCACCGGCGGCCGCGGTGGCCCGCCGGTGCCCGGACGGGGTCAGCGCAGCGGATCGCGCGCCGCCGGCGCCGACGGCGGGGCTCCGGCGGTGGCGGTCACGTTCACCACGTCCACCTCGCTCGCCAGGACGTAGGCGAGCCGGTGGCCGAACTGGATCTCGTAGTACTCGTCGTCGCCCTCCACCACGAGATTGCCTCCGTCGTTCGCGGCCGCCTTCTCGACGTAGGAGCCGACGATGCGGTCCTGCGTCACGTACCGCTGGCCCTCCGGGAAGCTGTACGGGAGCGGGGAGATGGGCGGCTCCGACACGTCGTCGGGGTAGGCGTCGCCCTCCGGGTGGGCGCGGCCGTAGACCGCGATCTCGCCCGAGCCCTCCTTCGGCGTCACCATCCGGCCCGACGCGCCGACGGCCGTCGGGCTGTTCTTGGGGTTCTTGAACCAGGCCTTGTTGCCCAGGTACCAGATCGCCGTCCAGTCGCCCCGGCGCTCGGCGACCGCGAAGCTCTGGCCGGTGGAGACGCGCGACCCCAGGTCGTTGACGTCCTCCGTGGAGTCCTCGCCGTCGGGGCGCCGGCCCGGGTCCTGGATGAGGTCGGCGTCGTCGCGCGGCTCGGTGTGCAGGCGGACCGCGCTGGAGCCGTGCGCGGCGCACCGTGCGCCACTGTCGGTGCAGCCCGTGAACAGGGGCTTGTGGCTGTGGAAGTCGGGCAGCACGGTCACCATGTCGCTGTTCTGACCGGCCGTCGCGCGCAGCGGGGCGCCGAGGAGTTCGAAGTAGTGCTGCCAGTCCCAGAACGGGCCGGGGTCGTCGTGCATGTGGGGGATGGTCGAGGCGGTCGGGGACGGGACGTTGTCGTGGCCGAAGATGTGCTGCCGGTCGAGCGGGATGTCGTACTTCTTCGCCAGGTAGCGCACCAGACGGGCCGACGACTGGTACATCTGCTCCGTGTACCAGGTGTCGGGCTGGGTGAGGAAACCTTCATGCTCGATGCCGATCGAGCGGGCGTTGACGAACTGGCTGCCGGAATGGCGGGCCGCGTCCTTGGTCCTGACGTGCTGTGTGATGTGACCGTCCTTGGAGCGGATCGAGTAGTGCCACGACGGTTCCGTCGGCTCCTGGACGGTCTGCAGCATGGAGGCCAGCCGCGCCTCCGTGTCGTGGATGACGATGTAGTCGATCTTCTGGTCCTCGGGCCGGTCCGACGGGTCGTAGTTGCCGTACTCGTCGTCACCGATCTCGACGTAGGGCGCGGCGAGCCACGAGCAGGCCAGCTCCTTCGGGCACTCGACCTCCTTCGGGCGCCGCGGCTCCTGCGGGCGCGGCAGCACCTTCGGGCTGGCGGGCAGGAAGACGAGCTGCCCCGCGTCGGTGGTGCGGCGCGCTCCCCGGTGGATCACCGAGAAGACGTCGTTCGCGTACGTTCTGGCCGACGCCGTGTCGTCGGTGCCGGGGAAGCGCGACACCGCCTCGAACCAGTCGGTCGGGTCGGCGCTGAGCGGTTTGCCGAGCTGTCGCTGCGCGGCCGCGAGGAGTGCCGCGCCGCCGCGCACATTGGCGGTGACGTCCGTGCGCAGCTTCTCCGCCGGCACACCGGTCAGCCGGGCGGCGCGTTGCAGGGTGGCATCCGCGCGGCCGCCGTCGGCCTTCGCCCCGCGGGAGGCCGGCGGACCCGCGTACGCGCTCGTGTCGCCGTCGCGCGGTGCGGCCGTGTTCTTGGGCGGGTGGGCGTCCACCAGGTGCATCGGTCCGTAGCCGCCGACGACGCTCGGCGCGCCGGGATGGGAGTCCCAGCGGGACTGGAGGTAGGACACGCCCATGAGGACGTTGGGCGGTACGTGATACTCCCGCGCGGCGTCCTTGAACGCTTCCTGGAGGCGCCGTTCGTCCGCCGTCTCGTCGGCCGACGGGCCGCTGAGGAGCGGCACGAGCAGCGACACCATCAGCGCAGCCGACGCCGTCGCGCAGATGACCGGGCGGTGCCCGCGCAGGGCGTCGGGGATACGGGGGGCGGCACGTTTGTTCATGGCAGGGGCCTCCGAGCACGCTCGTCGCAACCAGGACAACGGAGTTGCCCTTCACACCCCTCGTACGTTTCCGTGCCCGACACGCCACGTCGCGCCGAGCGTCACCGGCCTGGACCAGCGGCGCGGCAGAGGCCACCCGGTCGGCGGCAGTCCGCGGGCTTCGGTGACGGTGTGTCGGCGCACGGCGAAGCACCGCACGGTGCGTCCTCGCACCGGCGGTGTGACGGCTCAGTCCTCGACGGGGTCCACCTGCCAATCGGGGTGCCCCGGCATGGGCGGTGTGCGCTGCCCGTGCAGCCACGGGGTGAGGAACGGGGTCAGGTCCTGCCCGGCCACCGCCGACGCGAGCGTGATGAAGTCGCGGGTGCCGGCGGCCCGGCCGCGGTACTTCGTCACCCAGGTCCGTTCGATCTTGTCGAAGGTCTTCTCGCCGACCTTCTCCCGCAGGGCGTAGAGCACCAGCGCCGAACCGTCGTACCGCATCCGCTTGAACAGGGTCTGCTCGCCGGGTTCGGCGGGCGCCCCGTCGTCGTGGCGCCACTGGTCGTGCTGCTGGTACGCCGCCCGCATCGCGGCCTCGAAGCTGTCCCCGCCGTGCGTGTCGGAGTAGAGACGTTCGTAGAAGCGGGCGTGTCCCTCGCTCAGCCACAGGTCCGACCAGCGCCGGAGGGCGACACTGTTGCCGGTCCACTGGTGGGCCAGCTCGTGCACCAGGTCGCGTTCCGCGTAGACCTTGTCGCCCAGCAGGTTCGCCCTCGGTACGACGGACAGCGACTGGGTCTCCAGGGCCACCGGCAGGTCGGTGTCCCCGACCAGGACGCCGTAGCGGCGGAAGGGGTACGGGCCGAGCCGCTGCTCCAGCCAGGCCAGGTGCTCGGCGGTCAGGGCGCGGTACGACTCGGTGCCGCCGACCAGGCCGCCGGGGACCACGTCCCGGACGGGCAGCCCGCGGGGGCCGGTGCTGTCCACGAAGGTGAACTTTCCGATCGCGACCTGGAGCAGCTGGGCGGCGATCGCGTTCTCGGAGTCGTACGTCCACCGGACCCGTCCGCCGGGCTGCCCGAGGCGCTCGACGAGCCGGCCGTTGGCGACCGCGCTGAGACCCGGTGGGGTGGTGATGCGGAAGGTGACCGGCGCCCGCAGGCTGGGGTGATCGTTGGCCGGGAAGACCATCTTGGCGCCATTGGGCTGGAGGCAGAGCACGGTGCCGTCGGGCGTCGGCACCCAGCCGTACGTCTGGATCGCGTCGCTGCGCTGCCGCTGCTGCGTGGGGTCGGCGGTGTAGGCGACCTGGACGGTGAAGGTCCGGCCGTGCGGGATGGGCTGGTCGGGGGTGATGACGAGTTCGTCGCCGTCGCGTACGGCGGTCGCCGGTGCGCCGTCGACGGTGACCGTGCGAAGGGTGTTGCCGGCGAAGTCGAGGTTGAAGCGGGACAGGGCGTGTGTGGCGGTCGCGCTGATGGTGGTGCGGGCGTCGAAGGGTGTCCTGGGTGCCTTCCAGTCGAAGTCGAGCGTGTAGTGGCGGACCGTGTAGCCGCCGTTGCCGTCGAGCGGCACGAGCGGGTCCCCGATGCCCGCGGCACCGGGGGACGGGGCGGGGCCCGACGAGGCGCCGGACGGCCCCGGGGCACCGGTGCCGCGGTGCGCGGGGGACCGTCCGCCCTCGTGCGAGAGGGCTCCGGAGATCACGACGGCCCCGGTGATCGCGACGACACCGGTGACGGCGACGGCGAGCACGGTCCGGCGCGTGCGGAGCCCACGTGGGGGGCGCTCCGTCCGCGCCGGCTCCCGCGGTGGGCGCGTGAAGGGCGCCGTCACCGCGAGGGCCGGAAGGCGTCCCGGCTGCCGGCAGTCGTGATCTTCATGACCGCACTATGACAGTAAGTCAGCTCATCGTGTTGTATGTCCCGTTGTGTCCCGCCCGCTCGGGCTAGTGGGGCAGGTGGCGGCCTCGCCGGGGTGGCGGAAGTGCGGGGAGTCGTCCGTTACGTGACCGCCGTCCTCTGCTTGGCGACCCCCGTTCTGGAAATGGTTGCAAGGGATCGAAGTGGCATCCGTCACGTGCGCTTCGGGCGTCAACGTGGCTCGGTAGTACTTGATCTCTGGGTGATATTGCGGGACTTGCCGCATTGAACCAGGCAAATGGTGCACATCGTTCGAGGGTGTGCGGGCCGCCCGGTGCGTTGATGCCGTACGCCCTTCCTCCGGGGCGTCCTGAGGGGCTGTCAGCTCACGCCGCGCTCCGGTGAGCCGGGTCGGCACACTCGCGCGCCCGCTTCAAGAGCCTTCGGTGACTACGAGGCCGGGTAGTAGTGGTGCTCGTTGCCCGCTGCTCACTCAGGTTTTAACAATGACGGCCCCCGAAGGCGTCCCCGCAGGTCAGGCCCAGCATTCAGGCAGCGCCGAGCCCGTCGGAGACCCACCGCGACGACCGAGCGAGGTCCACATGAGGAAGCACCGCCGGAAGACCCGCCATCGGCACATGGCCATCGCTGCCGTCGCGCTGAGCGCGCTGGCAGTACCGACCGCCGCCATGGCCTGTTTCGACGATCCGAGCGCCGAGGCCGCCCCGTCGTCCCCCGGCCAGTGGGGGCAGTGGAAGAACGCGGCGTCGAAGGAGCGGTGGAAGGGCGGTGAGCGGACCGCGCCGCCGGCCTCGCAGGCACCGGCTCCGCCGGCTTCCGAGGACCCCGCTCCGCCGGCCCCTGAAGCACCCGCCCAGCCGGCCTCGCCGGAGGCCGCCGAGCCCGATGCTCCCGCCGCTTCCCCGGGCACCGACGGCGCGGCGGCCCCGGCGTCCGGCGCCGTGGCGAGCATCGTGAACCTGGTCAACAGCGAGCGCGGCAAGGCCGGTTGCTCACCGGTGAAGCTGAACGCGAAGCTGTCCAAGGCCGCCCAGGACCACAGCGCGGACATGGCCGCCCAGCGGAACATGTCGCACACGGGCTCCGACGGTTCGGACCCGGGCGAGCGGATCACGCGGGCCGGCTACCAGTGGCAGACCTACGGGGAGAACGTCGCCTACGGCTACTCCAGCCCCGAGCAGGTCATGGCGGGCTGGATGTCCAGCCCCGGCCACAAGCGCAACATCTTGAACTGTGCATTCAAGGAGATAGGTGTCGGGCTCGCGCAGCCCGGTAACTACTGGACGCAGAACTTCGGCACCGCCCGCTGACCGACCGGCCGGTCCTCCGCGCCCGGGACGTGGTGCCACGTCCACAGGTCCGTCCGCCCCGTCCTCGGCTCCGCGCCCGAGGGTGGGGCGGACGGGTGCTGTGACGGTGCGGATCGGCGGGGGGGGGGGGGGGGGGGGGCGCGGGCGAGCCCGCTGAGGGCGGCTCGCACAGGCCCGGCTGGGGGCGGGACGGCGCGCACACAGCGTGGCCGCCTCGCCGCGTACCGGCAGGGGCGGCGCGGTCCGGGCGCGCGGCGTGGTCACGCGGTCACCGGGGCCGGCAGGGGCGACCCGGTCCTTCGTGCCGGATACAGGGAGCGATCCGCGGCGGGCCCGCTCGGTGCGGCAGCGGCCCTGGACCCCGGTGGGGCCGCGGAGACCGGCGGGCCGCCGGCTCCCGGGTGCCGAGCCGCACCGGTCGGACACGCACCGGTCGGACATGTGCAGGTCGGACACGCACCGGTCGGGCACGTGCAAATCGGACGTGTGCAGGTCGGATCCGCGCAGGTCGGGACCCCGCCGTGCTGCGGCGGCAAGCCGGAGCGGGCGGCATGCTCCATCCGGGGGATGTGTGCGCCGCGACGGCCGCCGGTAGAGCTGTACCGCCCCCATGTGTGAACGCCGCGAACGGGGACGCCGGGAACCTCGGCCGTGTGTACCGCGGACTGTGCCGTGGGCAGGTGCGGTCGGTCCGGCGGCCCCTGGACGTGCCACCCGCCGTGCCGGGTGTGCGGCCATGGGTCCTGCGGGCCGAGGTTTCCCCGCCGTGCCCGACGCCTTGTCAGAAATGGTGAGACGCAGGGGAGTTGAGGTCACCAGCGGCGGCTCCCTGGTTGCGGGGCCGGGTCGGCGACGCGGCGCAGGTGCGGTACTCGCGCTGATCCGGCGCTCAGAAATCGGTGCCTCGGAGTCGTGCGCGGCGCGGGCACTTCACCGGGTGCCGCCGGAGCTGTTCGTTTCAAGATGCCGCATCCCGGGTGCGCGACTAGTGTCTACAAGTGAGAGCCGCAACCGGGGGCACGCCCCGGCTGGCGAAGTTCCTGCACAGCGAGCTCCGTGACCGTAGCGCCGCGCCCACGCGAAATCGCGTGGCAGCAGAGCAGCGGCGCCGGCGGCCGAGAGTGCTTCTCATAGTCATGCGGCGACGCCTATGACCGCGCTGCACGTTCACACATTTGTAGCCGCGGCCATCCATCTCGTGTGTCAGACGCGCGAGACAGATGGAAGGAAAGGTATACCTATGCGATCACATCGCGCGAGGCGCCTCATCGCGATGTCAGCCACCACCGTTCTGATGGCGGGTGGCGCCGCGATCGGCACAGCGGGCACGGCGTCTTCGGCCGTTCCCACCAACCACGACTTCAGTTACAGCGACGACGGCTGGTCGGACGACTGGGACGATGACGACGACGGTTGGGGCTACAACGGCTACGACGATGACGACGACGACGATGGCTACGGCGGCGGCGGCTACGGCAACGGCCACGACGGCGGTGGCTACGGCGGCAACGGCCACGACGGTGGCGGCGGCCACGGCAATGGCGGCGGGCACGGCGGCGGTGGCGGAGGCCACGGCGGCGGTGGTGGCGGTCACGGCGGTGGCGGCGGCGGTCACGGCGGTGGCGGCGGTGGGGGCGGCCACTGACACAGCCGGGGTACACCCCCTCTGAAAGTCACAGAAGCAACACCGCGTGCGCGGCTCCTGCCCCAGGAGCCGCGCATCGCGCGGACCGACGGGTGGCGGAAACCCACGTGGGCTTCGGGACCCGCGGCCGACGGGTCGACCTGCCTGCCGTGCGATGTCGGCCCGGTTCCTGCCGGACGTTCAAGAGCCGTCGGGCATCGGCCGTACGGAGCGCCCGGCCGAGGGGCGCCCCCGGCCGGGCGTGCCGCTTCAGGGCACTATGGATCCATGACCACAGCACGGCATCTGATGATCATCGCCATGGAGGACGAGGCGCCCGACCGGCCGGTCGACCGGGGCGATCTGTCCCTCGCCCTCGCGGGGGCCGAGTTGATCGACCTCCTCGCCGCACGGACCGTCACCCTGGACGACGAACGCGTCGTGCCGGGTGACCAGCCGAGTACCTCCGATTCCCTGCTGGAACAGGCCGCGTCGTCACTGGTCCGCCAGGCGCCCTACGAATCGGTCGACGCATGGCTCTGGCGCCGGGGCCGCGACCTGTCCAGCACTTATGTGGCGGCCTTCAAGGCAGAAGGGCAACTGACCAGGCAGTCCCGCCGAGGGCTGTCCTTCCGGTCCGGCCCCGCCGTGCTGACCGACTCCGCGGACCATCGTGCGGCGGCGAGCCGCTGGGCGTCCGCCGAGCCCACTCTGGTGGCCCTGGCGACGGC
Source organism: Streptomyces cadmiisoli (assembly GCF_003261055.1). NCBI lineage: Bacteria > Bacillati > Actinomycetota > Actinomycetes > Kitasatosporales > Streptomycetaceae > Streptomyces > Streptomyces cadmiisoli. The sequence goes on along the minus strand of NZ_CP030073.1, from coordinate 1,292,498 downwards.
CGTCGGGATCCCGGGCCCGGGCGGGGACGACGAGGAGGACTCACGCAGCACCGGAGACGACACCGTGGACACCGTCGTCGCCGCCGTCCACGAAGCGCTGACGGAACTGGACGCCATCCGGCAGCGGCGCGCCATCGAGCAGGCGGCCTTCGACAACATCTGGCGGGGTGAATAGGACGTCGGTGCGCACTCGCCCCCGGGTCAGTCCACCGGCCAGGTGTGCGCGGGGGCGTTGAGGTGCATGTAGTCGATGTACAGCTGCGTCATCCGGCGCAGCGCCTCATGACGGCCGGCGTGGCTGGAGGCGTCGATGTGGTGGAACATCTCCTTCTGCCAGATCGCGCCGTTGCGCCCGGTGACACACCGCTGCTCGATGATGCCGAGCAGCGGCTCGCGCCAGGCGTCGTCCATCCCGGACTGCTCCAGACCCTGGTGCGCCAGCGGCAGCAGACGCCGCAGTACCAGCTCGGGCACCGGAACTTCGCCCATCCCGGGCCAGTACAGCCGTGCCTCCATGCCGTGCCGCGCCGCGGTGTGCAGATTGTCCTCGGCGGCGGCGAACGACATACGTGACCACACCGGCCGGTCCTCCTCCACCAGGGCGCGGGTGAGCCCGTAGTAGAAGGCGCCGTTGGCGAGGGTGTCGGCGACGGTCGGGCCGGCCGGCAGCACACGGTTCTCCACCCGCACGTGGGGCTTGTCGTTCGCGACGGCGTAGACGGGACGGTTCCAGCGGTAGATGGTGCCGTTGTGCAGGGTGAGCTCGGCCAGTTCCGGGATGTCGCCGGAGTCCAGCATCTGCGCCGGGTCCTGCTCGTCGCACAGGGGCAGCAACGCCGGGAAGTAGCGCAGATTCTCCTCGAACAGGTCGAAGACACTGTTGATCCATCGCTCTCCGAACCACACCCGGGGCCGCACCCCCTGCACCTTGATCTCCTGCGGACGGGTGTCGGTGGCCTGCTCGAACAGCGGGATACGGGTCTCGTGCCACAGCTCCTTGCCGAACAGGAAGGGCGAATTGGCCGCCAGGGCGACCTGGACACCGGCGATCGCCTGCGCCGCGTTCCAGTAGCCGGCGAACTCCTCCGGGGAGACCTGGAGGTGGAACTGGGTGCTGGTGCAGGCGGCCTCCGGGGTGATCGTGTCCGCGTAGGTCCGCAGCCGGTCGACGCCGTCCACGTCGATGCGCAGGTCCTCGCCGCGAGCCATGAAGATCTGGTCGTTCAGGAGTCGGTAGCGGGGGTTCTCGGACAGCGCCGCCTCGCCGACGTCGTCGGGCCGCAGCGTGGGCAGCGTGCCGACCATGATCAGACGTGTGTCGACCGACCTGGCGCGTTCTTCCGCGTGGTTCAAGGCGCGACGGATCTCCGACTCCCAGGCGTCGGGACCGCCCGCGGTCAGCCGGCGGGGCGGGACGTTGATCTCCAGGTTGAAGCGGCCCAGCTCGGTGGACCAGGCCGGGTCCGCGATCGCCTCCAGGACATCCACGTTGCGCATGGTCGGTTCGGCGGCGTCGTCGACCAGGTTCAGCTCGATCTCCAGCCCGACCTGGGGCCGCTCGGACTCGAACCGTGACTCGCGCAGCATCTGCGCGAACGTGTCGAGGCATTCCTGCATCTTGATCCGGTACCGGCGGCGGTCCTCGCGGGTGAAGACCTGCGCCGGGACGTCCCGTCCCATCGGCCCTCCCGGGTTCCCTCCTCGGACACCTCTCCACACCAGCGTCGCACCACCGGGCGACCCTGACCAGGCGGGATCCGGGCCGCCGGTGGGCCGGGGCCCGGTCGGGACCGCGGCGCGCGGGCTCGCCGGCCGGGCGGTCGCGTACGGCACCGCGGACTCAGCCCAGGGTGATCCGGGCCGCGACCGGGAGATGGTCGCTGCCTGTGGCGGGCAGCGTGCGGATGTGGTCGACGGTCGCCGAGCGGGCCATGACCTGGTCGATCCGGGCCACCGGGAAGGGCGCCGGGAAACTGAAGGCGAAGCCCCGTTCGGCCACGTTCAGTTGCGAGGTCAGCGGGATCAGACCGCGGTCGTCGACCGTGCCGTTGAGGTCGCCGAGGAGGATCACCGTGCCGAGCCGTTCGGCGGCGACGGCCTCGCCCAGCAGCACGGCGCTCTCGTCACGCCGGGCGGACCGGAGCCCGGTTGCCGAGACGCGGATCGAGGGCAGGTGCGCGACGTACGCGGCGATGTCGCCGTGCGGTGTGCTCACCACGGTCCGCAGCCCGCGACTCCAGGCCTCCGTGATCCCCCGGGGTTTGATGTCGAGCAGCCGGGTCCCGGTCAGCGGGTACTTCGACCAGAGTCCGACGGTGCCCCGGACGACGTGGTGGGGGTACTCCGGGGCGAGGGCCGCCGCGTAGACCGGAAGCGCCGGGGGCACCAGTTCCGCCAGCGCGATGAGGTCGGGCTCCGCGTCGGCGAGGGCCCTGGCCGTGCCCGCCGGGTCGGTGTTCGTGTCGCTCACGTTGTGCTGCACCACGACGAGGCCGCGCGCACCGCCCGTCGCGCCGGGCGGCAGCAGCCCGCCGAACTGGTACGTCCAGGCCGCCACCGGCAGCAGCAGGGCGAGCAGCGCGATCGCCGAGCGGCGCCACAGCGCCGATCCGAGCAGCACGACGACCACCGCCCCGAGCCACGGCAGGAACGACTCCAGCAAACTCCCGGGGCGACCCGCGATGTTGGGCACGGCGCGAGGGAAGGCCAGCAGCCCCGCTGTGAGGACGGCGATCGCGGCGAGCGCGCGTCCCCGCCGCCACGGCGACGCGGCGTCCCGCTGTCCTTTCCCGTTCGAAGTCCGCCGTACGGCCCAGCTCGGCGCCGCCGCCTTCGCCGGCGCCGCCGCGCCGCTGTCCACCTGATCCGTCATGGCTCCCGTCCGTTCGACCTCCCCCACAGGGACGGACACCCGGCGCTCGCGGTTCTGCCGGGTCCACGGCGGGTTCGGTACCACCGGCGACGGTGACGACGCGTCAGGCGTGCACGTTGTGCTCGCGCACGGCGATGCGGGCCAGCTTGGTGAGCATCATGCCGTTGCGGACCGCGACGACGTAGTCCACGGGCAGCCCGTGCATGCGCGTGCCGGGGCCGCGGAGCGGATGCCAGTCGAGGACGAAGAGGGTGTGCTCACCCCAGGGGAGGAGGTTCATGGCGATGCGGGCCGCGCCGAAGGGGTCGGCCTTCGCTTCCAGCTCCAGCCGGCGCCCTGGTTCGCAGACACGCACCACACATGTGTCGTCGAGGGTCAGGCGGCCGGCGCCGACCCGGACCTTCAGGCGGGCGCCGACCTGCGGCCAGTGCGGGTCGGCGGCGAGGACCTGCCGGGTTCCCGTCACCCACTCCCCGTAGCGGTGGCCGTCGGACAGCAGCTCCCAGACCTCGGACGGCGAACTCAGGATCAGACGGCGGTTGCGGGCCACGCTGGTCACGTCCTTCGGTGGGGCACGGGGACAGGGGATGCCCCCAAGCGTCGCGGCGACCGCACCGCGCGCGCAGTCGGAACAGGTCCGTACGGGTGGGGCCCGCACGGTACGGCGCCGGGGAGACCGATCGGAGACCCGAGGGGACGCGGGGACGGGCCGGCACGGTATGCAGGGGTACGACAGGTCTCGACTCCCCTGACTCACGGAGGACTTCGTGCAGTTGCTGCCCCGCTCCCTGTCCGGCTGGACCATGGCGGTGTTCGGTGTGCTCGCCGCCGTCATGGGCGTGGTGGGGCTGATCGCCCCGGACGCGCTGCTCGCCGTGATGGGCTTCACCCCGGTGACGGGTTCCCGTCGCGCCGAGGGCGACCACACGCCGGTGTTCGTGACGGCCTCCTCCATGGCGGCACTGAACATGGGCGTCTACTACGTGCTGGCCTCCCTCTCCGACTGGACCGCGTTCTTCCGCTGGACCGTCCCCTTCCGCCTGCTGACCTGCACGGTCTTCACACTCGCCGTCCTCGGCGGCCGCGCGCCGTCCTGCTTCCTCGGCGTCGGGGTGTGGGAGGGACTCGGCGCGCTGGCGACGGGCGCGGCTCTCCGCTACGACGGACAGCGCCGCCCCGCTCCTGCGGACCCCACCGTTGCCACGGATGCTGCCGTTCCCGCGGACCCCGCCGTTCCGGCGGATCCGGCCGTTCCCGCGGACCCCGCCGCGACCTGACCGTGCGAGGGGGCACACCGGCCGGGGGAGAGGAGCGTCAGGCCCGTCCGTGTGCCTCCTGCGAGCGCCGCGCCAGCGAGTCGATCACCACCGCGGCGAACAGCACACCGCCGGTGATCATGAACTGGACGGCGGCGGGGGTGTCCGTGATCGCCATGCCGGACGCGATCGACTGGATCACCAGCATGCCGAGCACCGCCGACCAGGTCGTACCCCGTCCGCCGAACAGGCTGGTGCCCCCGATCACGGCCGCCGCGACGGCGTTGAGCAGCAGCACGCCCGACCCCGAGCTCTGGCTCACCGAGGTGATGCGCGAGGCCAGGAACAGGCCGCCGATCGCCGCCATGGTCCCCGAGACGGCGAGCACCGCGGTCTGCACCCTGGTCACCCTGAGACTGGCGCGGCGGGCCGCCTCCACACCGCCGCCGAGCGCGTAGACCTGCCGCCCGTAGCGGGTGTGCCGAAGGACGATGTCGAGCCCGGCCACCACGACCAGGAAGATCAGCAGGGCGAGGGGCAGCCCTTGGAACCGGTTGAGCAGGTACGCCGTCGCGAACGCGATCACCGCAACGACGCCCGTGCGCAGTGCGACGGCCCGCAGGGAGCGGTGCGGCATGCCGACGGACCGGCGGCGCCGTCTGGCCAGATACGACACCAGGAAGACGGTGCCCACGCTGACCGCGGCCGCGGCGTACGCGGCGGCGTCGTCGTGGAAGTAGTAACTGGTCAGCCTGGCGACGAGGCCGCGTTCGTTGAGGTTGACGGTGCCGCTGGTACCGAGGATGTAGAGCATCAGGCCGTTCCAGGTGAGCAGCCCCGCCAGGGTGACGACGAAGGCGGGCACCCGGGTTCTGGCGAACGAGTAGCCCTGCACGGTGCCGGCCGCCGTGCCGGCGAGTACGGCCACGATCAGGGCGAGCCACTCAGGCACCCCGTTGTTGACGTTCAGGACGGCGAACACGGCCGCGGCGAGACCGCTGATCGAGCCGACCGACAGGTCGAGTTCGCCGAGCAGCAGCACGAAGACGATGCCGACCGCGATCAGCCCCGTCCCCACGATGTCCACGCTGAGGTTCGACAGGTTCCGGGGGGAGAGGAAGTTCTCGTTGAGGCACTGGAAGACGATCCAGACCGCGGCGAGGACCAGGACGACCGGGAGGGCGCCCAGTTCACCGGCGCTCAGTTTGTGCCGGAAGAGGAGGCCCCACCCCTCCAGGACCCGGGCGACGGCCTGCCGGTGCGGCGGCTGACGGGACTCGGTGCCCGGTGCGGTGGTCCGTGCCGGGCTGTTGTCCGCCATGGTGTGCGGTCCTTTCACCACCTCGCCTCCCGCGGGGCCGGCCGGCGGGGCACGTTCTCGGTGGCGCCGGTGATGGACGAGATGATCTGTTCCTGGGACGCGGTGTTCACGTCGAAGAAGCCGTTGTTGCGTCCGAGTCTGAGTACGGCGGCGCGGTCCGCGAGGGCTTTGACGTCGCCGAGGTTGTGGCTGATCAGCAGCACTCCCACGCCCGCGTCGCGCAGTCGGTCGACGAGGTCGAGCACCTCGGCGGCCTGTTCGAAGCCCAGCGCCGCGGTCGGTTCGTCCAGGAGCAGGACCCGTGGTCCGCCCAGCAGCGAGCGGGCTATGGCGACCGTCTGCCGCTGGCCGCTGGACAGCGAGACGACGGGGGCGCGCAGATCGGGCACGCTGTTGGTCAGGCGTTCCAGCAGTTCCCGGGTGCGGCGCTCCATCTCCATCTCGTCGAGGAACCCCAGCCTGCGGATCTCCCGTCCGAGGAACAGGTTGCCGACGACGTCGAGGTTTCCGCACAGCGCCAGATCCTGGTAGACGGTGGCGATGCCGAGGTCCCGGGCGTCGTGCGGGCGTCTGATCTGCACCGTCCCGCCCCGCCACCGGATGGTGCCCCTGTCCGCGGGGGCCACGCCGGAGATCACCTTGACGAGGGTGGACTTGCCGGCCCCGTTGTCACCGAGCAGCGCGACGACCTGACCGGCGTGGATCTCCAGCTCGATGTCGGTCAGGACGTCGACGACGCCGTAGCGCTTGCACACCCCGTGCAGCGCCAGCAACGGAGCGGGCACCGAAACCACCTCCTTCGCGGGGCCCGGTGGGGACCGGTGCGTCAGGTCAGTCCCACCTCGTGGCAGGCGGCCCTGAGTTGCGGGGTGCAGATCTGCCGGACGGTGTAGACGCCGTCCTTCACGAGCGTGTCCTTGATGGTGCCGGCGGTCACCGACACCGGGGTCAGCATCACGGCCGGGACCGGCTGCCCGTCGCTGGCCCGCACCCTGTCCGGGGCCGTCCGGTCGAGGTTTTCGCCGCGTGCCGCGGCCAGGGCCATGTCGGCGCCGGCGGACGCTTCGGGACCGAAGGGTTTGTAGACCGTCATGTACTGATCGCCGCCGACGATGCGGCGCAGCGCCCCGAGTTCGGCGTCCTGCCCGGTGACCGGCGGCAACGGCTTGACCTTGTTCGCCTTGAGCGCGGAGATGCTGCCGGCGGCGAGGCTGTCGTTGGCGGCGTAGACCCCGTTGATGTTGCCGGGGCCGAGGGCGGCGATGGCGCCCGACATGTTGGCGTTCGCCGTCTCGGTGCGCCACTGGTAGGTGTCGTACGACTTGCCGATCCGCACCCTGCCGTCGAGCACGGACAGCGCGCCCTCCTTGAACAGGGCCGTGTTGGGGTCGGTGGGGTCGCCGTTCATCATGACGATCTGCCCGCCGTCCGCCCGGTCGCCCATCGCGCGGAGCAGCGCGGTGCCCTGGAGCCGGCCGACCTGCACACCGTCGAAGCTGACGTAACCGGAGATCGGTCCCTCCGCCAGACGGTCGTAGGCGATCACGGGGATGCCCGCGGCGGCGGCCTTGTCGACGGCCGTGCTGAGCGACCTGGCGTTCACGGCCACGAGGACGAGCGCGTCCACCCCCGTGGTGATCATGACATCCACCTGCTGCTGCTGAGCGGCCACGCTGCCGTCGGCGTTGGCGTGTTCGACCCGGCAGTCGTCGCACAGGGCTCTGATCCGCTGCTCGAACAAAGGCCGGTCCTGTGTCTCCCAGCGAGCCGTGACGGCGTCCGGCAGGAGCAGCCCGATCGTCGGACCGCCTCCGCCTCCGGGGCCGTTCCCGGTCTCCCCACCGCAGGCCGCGAGAGCGAGGACCAGGGCGACGGCCGCCATGACGACAGCCGCGCCCCGTGTGCCGGTCTTCATCCGAGGGACCTCCTTGTCCTTCACCCGGCGCGGTGGGGCGCCCTCGCGGGTCCGCGACGCGTCCGCAACGGGGTGCGGGGTCCCGTCGTCCCCGCCTCCTGGCCCCGTGCCCGTCGTCGACGGCCGGGTGACGCGGGACCGGCGGGGACCGGTCGGTCGCTCACTGTGGACGGGGCGGACGCTCGACCTGGGTGAGAGGACAGGGAAGGTGCTTGGTGGCGCGGCCGTTCGTGCGCGGTCCGGCCGGGGCCCGTGGCGCACGGACGGCGCCGGGCGTCGGAACGAGCCGGGTGGCACCAGGGGGAGTCGGCGGGCACGTCCCGGCCCGGTCGTGGCCGCGGCGGTCGCGGTGCGATGTCGCCGGCCACGTCGAACCGGGACCGCGGCCCGAGCGCTCCGGCACCGGTGGCCACCTTTTCGAGCAGCACGAATCCGGGCCTCCTCACCCCGCCCCCGCGTTCGGTCCGGCTGGAGTGCGGTGTCCGTCGGACGGTCACGTCGACGGGGCCGAACCTCCGCCCGGAACGGACGGCGTGGTGGCGGCGAGGCGACCACGCCGCCAGTCTGACACCGGCTGCCGTGATCTGCGAACGCAGCGCCGCGGCCGGTCAGGGCGCCCTTCGCGGGGGTGGATCCGACGGCGCCGACAGGTTCCTGTCGGGTCGGTCCCCGTATGCGACGCTGGTAATGACGTGGCCCGAACCTGTCGGTATCTGCGGCATGGACGGGAGGTAGGTGGCCCACATGCCTCATGACGGCCGTGCCCGGTCCGGCGACACGAAGCTGCGGGCGGACGGGTCCGGCGCCCCGGTGTGGGGTTCGCCGCCGGTGCCGGAAGCCGCCGTGAGCGACCGGGCCCTGACGTTCGCCGGGGCGGCACTCGCGGCGGTCTACGTGCCCGACACCGCGAACGGCGGGCTCCGCCTGGTGGACAGCGCCGGAAGCGGCACCGCCCGGTTCACGCTGCCGGAGCATCTGCCCGGCTCCGGTGGTTCGCCCGCCACCGACGTCTTCCGCACGGACCGGCCGCTGTGGCTGGACTCCGCGGCACTCGCCCATTACCCCGAGGGCGGCCCCACCCCGCGCGGCGCGGACACCTCGCTCGGCGCGCTGCCGCTGCGGACCGGCGGAGGACGGCACGGCTGCCTCGTCGTGGTGGGGACGTCCGCGGACGGCTTCGAGGCCGACCAGCAGCACTTCCTGGAGCGTTTCGCCGAGGTGGTCGCCGGCACGCTCCAGGACGGCTCCGGCACGCGCCAGGACGGTTCCCGCACGCGCCAGGACGGTTCCGGCCGGCGTACACCGTCGTCGCTGCTCAGCCGCGCCCTGCGCAGGCTGCGCGTCGGCTCCTTCGTCCTGGTCCCCGACACCGGACTGATCGACGGCGACGAGACCCTGCTGACGCTGGTCGGCATCACGCCCGAAGACTTCGACGGCAGGGCGGAGACCTTGCTGGCGCACGCCTACCCCGACGACATGCACGCGCTGATGTCGGTCCTGGAGCCGTCCGCCCGGTGGACCGGACGACGGGAACTCCAGTTCCGGGTCCGCTGTCCCACGGGGGAGTTGCGCTGGCTGAGCCTGAGCAGCCGGGTGCTGGCCGGCACCGACGGCCGGCCGGAGCAGGTGCTGGGCGTGGTGTCGGCCACCTCGGTCCGGTTGCGCTGCACCGACGACGTGTCCAGGATCCAGTGGCTCACGGCGGCACTCGACGATGTCACGACCGTGCGCGACGTCAGCCGGGTCATGGTCACCGCGCTGCGCGAGTCGCTGGGCGCCGACCGGGTGGCGCTGGCCGTACTGCAGGACGACCGGCTCATGGTCACCGTGCTCGACCCGCCGCAGCCCTCCGTCTGGCCGGCCGCGTGGCGTTCGCAGTGGCGATCGGAGTGGCCCGACGCGCCCGTCGGCGCGCTGCCCAGCGTCCAGCTGGCGGTGCGGAACGGGCGCATGGACCTGTGGCCCGCAGGCAGCTCCCTCGAACCCGAACTGACCGGGGTCGGCACCGGAGGTCTCGCCGTCCTCCCGCTGCCGGCCCGGGGGAGCGTGGCCGGGGTGTGCCTGGTGGGCTGGGACCGGCCGCACGCCTTCCTCCCCGAGGAGCGGTCCCTGCTGACCGCCGTCGCGGCACTCGCCGGTCAGGCCCTGAAGCGGGCGCACGCCCACGACGCGGAGCAGGAACTCGCGACGATGCTCCAGCGCAGCCTGCTGCCGCGGCGACTGCCCGAACTGCCCGGCGGGACCGCCGTCGCGCGCTACGTCCCCGCCCGGAGCGGGCTCCAGGTCGGCGGTGACTGGTACGACGTCATCGACCTCTCGGCGGAACGGGTGGCGCTGGTCATCGGCGACGTCCAGGGACACAGCGCCGGAGCCGCCACGATCATGGGCCAGATGCGCACCGCCGTCCGGGCCTACGCGGTGGAGGGGCACCCGCCCGACGTGGTGGTCTCGCACGCCAACCGCCTCCTCGTCGGCATGGAGACCGACCTGTTCGCCACCTGCTGCTACGCCGAACTGGACATGGAGGAGGGCAACGTCCTGTTCGTCCGGGCGGGGCACCTCTCGCCGCTGGTGCGCCTCCCGGAGGGCCGTACCGAGGAGGTGCAGGTGGAAGGCGGGCCGCCGCTGGGTGTCCTCGCCGACGCGGAGTACCCCATGACCGCCTTCGAACTGGCTCCCGGCGCGGTGCTCGCGCTCGTCACCGACGGACTGGTCGAGTCCGCCGAACTGCCGCTGGACGAGGGCATGCGCCGTACGGGCGCGGCGCTCGCCGCCGCCGATCCGTCGGACCCGGGCAGGATGGCCGACGCGCTGCTCGGCGACGCCGGCCGCCGTGAGGACGACGTGGCGTTGCTGCTGCTGCGCTACGACGGGATGGCGAGCCGCCCGACGCGGGCCGGCTGGGCGGTGTGGCGGCTGCCCGACGCCGTCATGCACGCCCGCCGGTTCACCGCGCGCACGCTGCGCCGGTGGCAGGTCGAGGACGGAGCCGACGCGGTGCTGCTGGTCGTGTCCGAACTGGTCACCAACGCCCTGATCCACACCCCCGGCGAGGTCCGCGTCGACCTTGTGCTGAGCGGCGACCGGCTGCGGGTCAGCGTCACCGACTCCTCGCCGCGCGCCCCCGCCAAACCGGTGATCGTGGACTGGGAGTCGACCGGTGGGCGCGGCCTGCTGCTGGTCGAGGCGGTGTCGGAATCGTTCGGCACCGTGCCGGTGGCCGGCGGCAAGCAGGTGTGGTGCGAGATCGTCGTACGGCGGTCCGAACCGGTTCCCGGGGACGCGGAGCCCGGCACGGAACGAGAGGGACCGCCATGAGCACCCGTGCACGGCAGGTCTCCGCGGCGCTCGCCGCCGGCCTCATGACCATGTCCGCCGCCTGCGGGGCCCGGGACGACACGGGCGGCGACAGTTTCACGGTCGGTCTGCTGCTCCCCAGCCGAGCCGTCCCCCGCTGGGAACACTCCGACAGGCCCTTGATCGAGAAGCGGCTGAAGGAGCTGTGCCCGGACTGCTCCCTGGAGTACGCCAACGCCGAGAACGACGCCGCCCGACAGCAGCAGCAGATGATGTCCATGATCGCCAACGGGGTCCGGGTCATGATCCTGGACGCCGCCGACACCAAGGCGCTGCGCTCCTCGATCCAGGAGGCGCGCGAGGCCGGCGTCCCGGTCATCGCCTACGACCGGCTCGCCGAAGGCCCGATCTCGGGCTATGTCAGCTTCGACGGCGCCGAGGTCGGCCGCCTCCAGGGCGAGGCGCTCCTGAAGGCAATGGGCCCCGAGGCCGAGAAGGACTACGTCGTCATGCTCAACGGCGATCCGACCAGCCCCAACGCGGCCTGGTACCGCAGCGGCGCACTGTCCGTGCTCAAGGGCAGGGCCAAGATCGGCAAGTCGTACGAGATCCGGGGGTGGAGCACGGACAACGCCCACGCCAACATGTCCGCCGCCATCTCCGCCCTGGGGCCGGACCGGATCGGCGGTGTCCTGGCGGCCAACGACGCGATCGCCGCGGGCGCCGTCTCCGCCTTCAAGAGCGCGGGGGTCCGGGAGCTGCCTCCCGTCACCGGTCAGGACGCCGACCTCGAAGCGGTGCAGCGCATCGTCACCGGCGAGCAGTACATGACGGTGTACAAACCGTTCAGGTCGGAGGCCGCCGCGGCCGTCGCCATGGCCGTCGCCCTGGGGCGCGGCGAGGACGTCGGCGACATCGCCGAGACGGCGACCGACAGCCCCACCACGAAGCGTGTCCCGTCGGTGCTGCTGACCCCGGAGGCGGTCACGGTCGGCAACATCGAGCCGACGCTCGTGAAGGACGGCGTGTTCACCGTCGACCAGATCTGCACCCCCGACATCCGGTCCGCCTGCGACAGGGCCGGACTTCCGTAGCGGTCGGACGCCGGACGCCGAGCGTTCGGCGTCCGGCCGGGCGTCACCCACCGCCCCGTTCGGGCAGCGGCTCCTCCGCGTGTGCGCGAGGGCGGGATGATCACATGTCCTACGGTGGTTTGATGCGAATTGTGCCCAGGTGGGCCTTGCTCTCGTCGGGGTGTGCGCCTGTTCTGATGATCGCCGGCTGGGCGATCGCGGCACGGCTCGAAGGGCCCTCGTACGACGCCTCCGCCCAGACGATCAGCGTGCTGGCGGCCCACGGGGCCGAGGGCTTCTGGGTGATGACCGCGGCGCTGCTCGCCCTGGGCATCTGCCATCTCCTCACCGCCTGGGGGCTGCGCCCGGCCGCGTTGCCCGGGCGCGCCGCGCTGGCCGCCGGGGGGCTGTCGGCCTTCGTGGTGGTCCTGGTCCCGGCGCCGAGCAGCGGAGGCTCCCTGCGCCACGGTTCGGCGGTCGCGGTCGGCTTCACTCTCCTGGCCGCGTGGCCGGTGCTGGCCACCGTTCGCGGTGGGACCGCGCCGTGGGGACTGCGCCCGCTGCCCTCGATCCTGGCGACCGCGCTGATGTGCCTGGGCGCGGCATGGTTCGTGTACGAAGTGGGCCAGGGCGGTGCCCCCGGCATCGCCGAACGCTTCGTGACGTCCATGCAGTCCCTGTGGCCCTTCGTGGTCGTCGCCTCCTGCTTCCGGCACGCCGAGGACGCCGCGCCGGCCCCGTCACCGTGACCGTTCGACCCACCCCAACGGGCCCGCGCCCGTCGCGCCCTCACCCGCCGGGCCCTCGATCCACCGACCCTCCACGCCCTCACCCACCGCGCCTCGCCCGCCGCCCGCACGGGTCCGTCCGGCGGCGGGGCGCCGCGCCGACATGAGGCGATGCCGTTCCCGTGGCACGTTGTATCGGAGGGATCTCCACGGGCCGGTCGGCCGCGCGCCCCGGGGTGCGCGCCCCACCCGCCCCGACCGTGCCCCCTGCCCCGTGCATCCGCACCGACCCCGAACGGGGAATGACCAGTAGCAAGTCCACCGCGATCCGTCGCGACAGCGCCCCCTCGGGGGCGGAAACGGAGCATCCGCCCATGGCGACCTCCTCAGCCGAGCCGACCTCCGCGCCGCGCTGCCTGGTCACCGGCGCCGGCGGGTACATCGGGGGCCGCCTGGTACCCGAACTGCTGGACGCCGGGCACCGGGTGCGCTGCCTCGCCCGCACCCCCGCCAACCTCCGTGACCTGCCCTGGTCGGAGCGGGTCGAGATCGTGCGCGGGGACGTCACCGACGCCGCGAGCCTGCGCCCCGCGCTGCGGGACGTGGACGTGGCCTACTACCTGGTGCACTCCCTGGGCTCCGGGCGCGACATCGAGCAGACCGACCGCCGGGCGGCGCACATCTTCGCCGACGAGGCCAGGGCCGCGGGCGTCGGGCGCATCGTCTACCTCGGCGGGCTCACCCCGCGCGACGTCCCCGCCGAGCGGCTCTCCCCGCATCTGCGCTCCCGCGCCGAGGTGGGCCATATCCTCCTGCGTTCAGGTGTCCCCACCACCGTGCTGCGCGCCGCCGTCGTGATCGGCTCCGGTTCCGCCTCCTTCGAGATGCTGCGCTACCTCACCGAGCGGCTGCCCGTCATGGTCACCCCGAGCTGGGTGCACACCCGCGTCCAGCCCATCGCCGTACGCGACGTGCTGCGCTACCTGGTCGGCAGCGCGCGGATGCCGCCCGACGTCAACCGGACCTTCGACATCGGCGGACCGGACATCCTCACCTACCGCGACATGATGATGCGCTACGCGGCCGTCGCCGGACTGCCGCGGCGGCTCATCGTGCCCGTGCCGATGCTCACCCCGCGTCTGTCCAGCCTCTGGATCGGGCTGGTCACGCCCGTACCGGCGGGCCTGGCGCGACCGCTCGCGCAGTCCCTGCGCCACGAGGTCGTCTGCGGCGAACACGACATCGCCGCGCACGTCCCCGACCCGCCCGGTGCCCCCCTGCCCTTCGACCGGGCCCTCGCGCTGGCCGTTCAGCGCGTCCGCGACGCGAACGTCACGACCCGCTGGTCCAACGCCTCGGTGCGCGGCGCACCCAGCGACCCGCTGCCCACCGACCCGGACTGGGCGGGCGGCAGCCTCTACACGGACGAGCGGGAGCGGATCGTCGAGGCGAGCCCGCAGGCGCTCTGGCGGGTCATCGAGGGCATCGGCGGCGAGAACGGCTGGTACTCCTTCCCCCTCGCCTGGGCCGTACGGGGCTGGCTGGACCGGCTCGTCGGCGGCGTCGGCCTGCGCCGGGGCCGCCGGGACGCCACCCGGCTCCGGGCCGGTGACGCGCTGGACTTCTGGCGGGTCGAGGAGATCGAGCACGGCAGGCTGCTGCGGCTGCGCGCCGAGATGCGGCTGCCGGGTCTCGCCTGGCTGGAGATGTACGCCGAGCCGGACGGGTCCGGACCGTACGGTGCCCCGCGGACGCGTTACCGGCAGCGGGCCCTCTTCCACCCCCGAGGCCTGGCCGGGCACTTCTACTGGTGGAGCGTCGCGCCGTTCCACGCGGTCGTCTTCGGCGGCATGGCCCGCAGGATCGCGCGGACCGCCGAGAAGTCGACCGGCCCCGACGGCCGGAGTGCGGCCGGGGGAGCGGCGCCCGGACTGCACCGGGCCGGCGCACGCCACCAGTGACGCGCCCACGAGGCCATGAAGACCGCCGCACCACGCAGCGGTTCCCCGGTCGTCCGACGCGGCGCCCCGGGTGACCGATCGCCAGAAAGGGTTCCGTGAACGTCTCGGTAGTCCTGTTCACCTCGGATCTACGGCTCCACGACCACCCGCCCCTGCGGGCCGCGCTGCGGGCCGCGGACGAGATCGTGCCGCTGTTCGTCCGGGATCCGGCCGTCGACCGCGCGGGCTTCGCCGCGCCGAACCGGCTCGCCTTCCTCGCCGACTGTCTGGCCGACCTGGACGAGGGTCTGCGGCAGCGCGGCGGCCGCCTCGTCGTACGGACGGGCGACACCGCCGGCGAGGTCCTGGCCGTGGTCCGGCGGACGGACGCGGCCGAAGTGCACATGGCGGCCGGTCACAGCGCCTACGCGCGCGCCCGCGAGGAACGGCTGCGGCGGGCCCTGGAGGCCGACGGGCGCCGGCTGCGGGTGCACGACGCGGTGGCCACCGTCGTGCCCGCCGGTGAGGTGACGCCCAGCGGTTCGGACCACTTCGCCGTGTTCACGCCGTACCACCGGCGCTGGGCCGCCCGGTCGGTGCGCACACCGCTCGCCGCGCCGCGCACGGTGCGTGTGCCGGACACCGTCGGCAGCGAGCCGCTGCCCACGCGGGCCGAGGTGGCGTCCGTGTCCGAGGGCCTGGCCGCCGGCGGTGAGCGGGCCGCCCGCCGCCGGCTGACGAACTGGCTGTCCCGGTACGCCGCGTCGTACGAGGAGGGCCACGACGACCTCGCCGCCGACGCGACCTCGCGGCTGTCGCCGTATCTGCACTTCGGAGCCCTGTCGGCGAGCGAGGTGGTGCACCGGGCACGGGCGAAGGGCGGCGCCGGCGCCGAGGCGTTCGTACGGCAGTTGTGCTGGCGGGACTTCCACCAGCAGGTGCTCTCCGCGCGCCCCGAGGCCGCCACCGAGGACTACCGGCCGCGGCACG
Source organism: Streptomyces cadmiisoli (assembly GCF_003261055.1). Lineage (NCBI taxonomy): Bacteria > Bacillati > Actinomycetota > Actinomycetes > Kitasatosporales > Streptomycetaceae > Streptomyces > Streptomyces cadmiisoli. The sequence goes on along the minus strand of NZ_CP030073.1, from coordinate 1,277,106 downwards.
ACCGCTGGCGGCGCGGGGCCGGTGCCGAGCGGGACCTGCGGGCCTGGCGGGAGGGCCGTACCGGGTATCCGGTCGTGGACGCCGCGATGCGTCAGCTCGCGCACGAGGGCTGGATGCACAACCGGGGCCGTCTGCTGACCGCCTCGTTCCTGACCAAGACGCTGTACCTCGACTGGCGTGAGGGGGCCCGGCACTTCCTCGCCCTCCTCGTGGACGGCGACGTCGCCAACAACCAGCTGAACTGGCAGTGGGTCGCGGGCACCGGCACGGACACCCGGCCCAACCGGGTCCTCAACCCGCTGATCCAGGCGAAGCGCTACGACCACGACGGCGCCTACGTCCGTCGCTGGGTGCCCGAACTCGCCGGGCTCGGGGCGCCGGAGGTCCACGAGCCGTGGCGGCTGTCCGGCGAGGAACGGGCCGCACGCGGCTACCCCGATCCGATCGTGTCCCTGGCCGACGGACTCGACCGCTTCCGGCGGGCACGGGGCGGGGACTGACGGCCGGCCGCGCGCCCCTGGAGCGGGTGACGGTGAACGCGAGGGGGCAGGCCCTGACGGGCCGGTTGGGGCCGGCCTTCACGGCCGGCCCCCGCGAATCAAGGCATCCGTGCCACGTCCGCGACCGACGGGTCCTGGGCCTCGGCCTCGGCCTCGGCCGAGCAGTTCTCCTGCCGCGTCGACTCGGTCCCGAACATCAGGGTCCAGATGATTCCGTCGAGACCCTGCTTCTTCTCCACCCGGACCACGCACTGCGAGTCCGCGACCCCCTTGAGGTCGGGCGGCGGTGCCGTGTCGGCCAGTGCGGGAGAGGCTGAGGTCAGGGCTGCCGCCAGGCAGACGACGGCGGCAGCGGCCGAGTGCGCGATGGATCGCGGCAGACGGTGCATGGATGAAATCTTCATGATCACACTGTGTGCGGAGGGGGCGCCGGGAGGAAGGCTGACAGCACCTTCGACGGACAACTCAACCCGTTCGTGCTATCGCCCGGCGAGGCCGTCGGCGCCGGTGTGCCGCGGCCCCGCCGCACCGGCGGACTCCCCGGCCGCCCGCGGCGCGGGCCGGGTGGCGGCGGCCAGGACGAAGGTGACACTGATGAGCAGCGCCCAGGCACCGAATTTGTGGATGCTGACGGGCTGCCAGCCGTCGAGCTGGTACGGGTAGCGCCATGCGCCGAGGTAAGTGGCGAGGTTCTCCGCCACCCACAGGAAGAAGCCGATCAGCGCGAACGACAGCGCCAGCGGCATGCGCCGGCGTACACCGAGCACGGTGTACCGCACCCAGGTGCCCGCGGTGGCGGCCAGCAGGAGCCCGGCGAGCGGCAGGCGGGCGTCGGGCAGCCAGTGATGGCTGAAGAAGTTGAGGTAGACGGCCGCGGCCACCGCCGCCGTGCGGCGGGGACGGTAGCCGACCAGCTCCAGGTCGAACAGGCGCCAGGCCCGGCAGACGTAACTGCCCACGGCCGCGTACAGGAAGCCCCCGTACAACGGCACGCCGGCGAATTTCAGGACCGCCGGTTCCGGGTAGCTCCACGAGTCCAGCGAGACCTTCACCAGCTCGAAGGCCAGGCCGATGACGTGGCACACGGCGATGACGGCGACGTCCCGCCCGCTCTCCCAGCCCCGCAGCCAGAACACCGTGGTGAGGAGCACACCGTAGGCGACGAGGAGGTCGTAGCGCGCGAGCGGCAGCGGGGGCAGCGCGGCGGACACCGCCACACCCGACAACAGCGCGATGGCGAAGGCGCAGGCCCGGGTCTGCGCCCAGGCGAAACTCAGCAACTGGCGCAGCGGCGAGCCCCAGGGGCGGAGCGTGTTCGAGGTGGCCATGGTGCCCTGTAGGAGTCCGTCCGAGGCCGGTTCGGTTGCCGCCCGCCCACCGATCCGCGCCCGGCAGGCATCGGGCGGGGCCGCTTTGTTACGCACATATGGCGCGCCCACGAAGCTGTCATTGCAGTGAGGCCCGTGGCAACACTCGCTTCTTGACCGGTTTTTGACGTACGGCTAGCTTCGTCGCCATGCGGAAGTCCCGGCAGTTCCGAAAGAGGCGAGCCATCGATCTGATGCGCGTCGCCACCGCGGTGTGTAGCTGAACCGCGTCCCACTGCCCGTCCCGCCCGTCTCCGTTTTCCGTCGCACCGTTTCCGGTGTCGCGATCCGTTTTCCAGGGCGGTTTCTCCACTCTCTGTGAAGGCCATCATGACCATTCGTATGCGCATGCCCGGATTTCGGCGCCCGACCGTCGCGACCGCTCTGCTTCTCCCACTTCTGCTCACCTCGTGCGTGGACGGTGCGCAGACCGCGGCGAGCAGCAAGGACGTCTCCGCCGAGCGGATCCCGGCGAAGGTCTCCCCCGACACCACCCTCACCGTCGGCGCGCCGGACCTCAAGGTCGCCCTGGAGCTCTCGGGCCAGATCGACAAGCTGCCCTTCAAGGTGACGTGGGCCAACATCAGCGGTGGCCCGCAGTGCTCCGAGGCCTTCCGCGCCGACGCGCTCGACATCTGCTCCGCCGCCGAGATCCCGTCGATCAACGCCCACTGGACGGGACTCGACACCAAACTGGTGGCGGCGAAATTCCGCAAGGACCCCGTCAAGAACCCGATATACGAATTGGGAATCGCCCCGGGCGCGGAGGTCGACACCATCGCGGACCTGCGCGGAAAGAAGATCGCCTACAGCCCGGGACAGGCCCAGGGCGCCCTCGTACTGCGCATCCTCGAGAAGGCCGGTCTCACCCAGAAGGATGTGCAACTCGTCGAAATCGCCAGCACCGGCGACGTCTATCCCACCGCCCTCGGAAACCGCCAGGTCGATGCCGCTCCCATCGCTGACGTCAACATCAAGCGCTATCTGACCAAATACGGAAAGGACGGCGCCACGACGATCAAGCACGGGCTGCGGGACGACCCCGCACACCTGTGGGCGCTCACCGAATCCGTCAGCGACGCGCAGAAGTCGGCCGCGATCAGGGAACTCATCAAGTTCTGGGCGCGGGCGCAGATCTGGGTCGACCGGCACCCCGACGAATGGGTCGAGGGCTACTACGTCGAGGACCAGGGGCTGAGCCGCGAGGACGGCGAATACCTCGTCACGCGCGTCGGCCACCCGGACATCCCCGCGGACTGGACGGCCGCCATCCGCAGGCAGCAGCAGACCATCGACCTGCTCGCCGAGGAGCAGAGCCGGGAGGCCTTCGAGGCGGACCTGCTGTTCGACCGCCGCTACGAGTCGGTGGCCGCCGAGGCCGTCGCCGCGGAAGGGACGTCGTCATGAGCAGCACCGCCGTGGACCGGCAGGCGGTGCCGGCCGTGCACACCCCGGCCCCCGCCGTACGGCGCCGGCGCACCGGCCGGAAACGGCTCGGCCCGGGCAGGGCCCTGCCCTACGGCTGGGCGATCGGCCCGCTGCTGCTGCTCGCCCTCTGGGCGGCCGGTTCCGGCCTCGGCCTGATCGACGCCCGCAGCCTTCCCGCACCGTGGACCATCGCAGGCACCACCGGCGACCTCATCGCCGACGGGCGGCTCCAGTCCCACCTCACCACCTCCGCCCGACGCGCCCTGCTCGGCCTCTTCTTCGGAGTGGTCGCCGGGCTGGCCCTCGCCCTCGTGTCCGGGCTCAGCCGACTCGGCGAGGCGGTCATCGACGGCCCGGTCCAGATCAAGCGGGCCATTCCGTCACTGGCGTTGATCCCGCTGCTGATCCTCTGGTTCGGCATCGGCGAGACGATGAAGGTGATCACGATCGCGCTGGGCGTCTTCGTGCCCGTCTACATCCACACGCACAACGGTCTGCGCACCATCGACAACCGCTACGCGGAACTCGCCGAGACTGTACGGCTGAGCAGGCTCGGCTTCGTCCGCCACGTCGTGCTGCCCGGGGCCCTTCCCGGCTTCCTGCTCGGCATGCGGTTCGCGGTGACCGCCGCCTGGCTCGCGCTGGTCGTCGTCGAACAGGTCAACGCCACCAGCGGCATCGGCTACATGATGGAGCTCGCCCGCACCTACGGACAGACCGACATCATCATCGTCGGACTCGTCGTCTACGGTCTGCTCGGCCTCGTCTCCGACACCCTCGTCCGGCTCGTGGAGAGGAGGGCCCTGTCATGGCGACGCACTCTGGCGGGCTGACCGAGGCCGAAGGCGCCGCGGCGGTCCGGATCCGGAACGTGGTGCGCTCCTTCGGGCAGCGCACGGTGCTCGACGGCCTCGACCTGACCATCGCGCCCGGAGAGTTCGTGGCCCTGCTCGGACGCAGCGGATCGGGCAAGAGCACGCTGCTGCGCGCGCTGGCCGGACTCGACCACGACGTGGCGGGCAGTGGCGACCTCACCTCCCCCGAGCATGTGTCCGTCGTCTTCCAGGACGCCCGGCTGCTGCCCTGGAAGCGGCTGCTCGACAATGTCGTCCTCGGGCTGGACGGACCGCTCGCCGAGGAGCGCGGCAGGGCGGCCCTCGACGAGGTCGGCCTCGCGGGCCGCGAGCAGGCCTGGCCGGTCGAGTTGTCGGGCGGCGAACAGCAGCGGGTCTCCCTCGCGCGCTCCCTGGTGCGCGAACCGCAGCTGCTGCTCGCCGACGAGCCCTTCGGCGCGCTGGACGCGCTCACCCGGATCAGGATGCACACACTGCTCAAGCGCCTGTGCGAGCGGCACCGGCCGGCCGTGCTCCTGGTCACGCACGACGTGGACGAGGCGATCGTGCTCGCGGACCGGGTCGTCGTGCTCGACCGCGGCCGGATCGCCGCGGACATCCCCGTGGTGCTGCCCGCACCGCGCCGCCACGGCAGCACCGAGTACGCGTCCCTGCGCGACCGGCTGCTCGTGCAACTCGGAGTGGACCTCGTGGAGGAGGACAGCGCCGCATGAGCGCCCGCAAGCTGCACCTGAACCTGTTCGTCTACCCGGGCGGCCACCACGAGGCCGCCTGGCGCCACCACGGCACCGATCCCGGCCACCTCCTGGACATCGGCTTCTACCAGGACCTCGCTCGCCGGGCCGAACAGGCCGCGTTCGACGCCGTGTTCTTCGCCGACGGCCCGTCCCTGGCCGACAACGTGCGCTACGCCAGCCGGTTCCGGCTGGAGCCGTTCACCTGGCTGTCCGCCGTGGCCGCCGCCACCCGGCGGATCGGGCTGATCGCCACCGCCTCCACCACCTACACCGAGCCGTACAACCTGGCACGGCTGTTCGCGTCGCTGGACCACCTCAGCGGGGGACGCGCCGGGTGGAACATCGTCACCACCGGTGCTCCGCAGGCAGCCGGCAACTTCGGCCTCGACGCACACCCGGTGCACGCCGAACGCTACGAGCGGGCCCGGGAGTTCGTCGACGTCGTGACCAGGCTGTGGGACAGCTGGGAGGACGAGGCCCTGGTCGCCGACCAGAAGAGCGGGCTGTTCGCCGACACCGACCGCATCCACGAGATCAACCACGTCGGGCGGCACCTGAAGGTGCGGGGACCGCTCAACCTGCCTCGCTCACCGCAGGGCCGCCCCGTCTACGTGCAGGCGGGATCCTCCCAGGACGGCCGGGCCTTCGCGGTGGCGCATGCCGAGGCCGTGTTCACCGCCCACCAGACGCTGCGCAGCGGCCAGGACTTCTACGCCGACCTCAAGGCCCGCGCCGCGACCCTCGGCCGCAACCCCGACCGGATCCTGATCCTGCCCGGAATCAGCCCCTTCATCGGCTCCACCGAGGCGGAGGCACGCGCACTGCACGAGGAGTTCGACGAACTCACCCAGCCCGAGTACTCCCTCCAACTCCTCCACCGCCTGCTGGGCCTCAGGCTCACCGCCGAGGAACTCGACGGACCCGTGCCGCGCCGGCTCATCGAGACCGGCGGCGAGCGCGGCAACGGCAGCCGCTTCCAGCTCGTCCTCGACATCATCGACCGCGAACAGCCCACCGTCCGACAGCTTCTGCACCGTCTTGCGGGAGCCCGCGGACACCGTGTCGTCACCGGCACCCCCGAGCAGGTCGCCGACCAGATCCAGGAGTGGTTCGAGCACGGCGCCGCCGACGGCTTCAACGTCATGCCGCCCTGGCTGCCCGGCGGCTTCGACGTCTTCGTCGACCAGGTGGTGCCGATCCTGCGCGCACGCGGCCTGTTCCGCACGGCGTACGACGGCACCACCCTGCGCGAGCACTACGGACTGCCACGCCCCGCCTCCGCCCCCGCCTCGTCCAAGGAGTACGCGTGACCCCGCCAGAATCCCGGCCCGCCCGCCGCAGCCTTCTCGCCGTCGGCGCGGCCACCGCCGCCACCGCGTTCGGCATCGCCCCGCGGGCCGCGGCCGCACGCCCGTCCACGGTCCTCACCTGGTACGACGCCACGGCCGAGACCATCGCCGTGGCCGGCGCCACCACACAGGTCACCAACAGCCGCACCTGGGCCATCGCCTGGCTCGCGGCGGCCCGCGCCACCCGAGACGTGCCCGCCGGCGTCCACCGGGCCACCCACCAGGAGGCGGCGCTCGCCGCGGCGGTGCACCACGTGCTGGTCTCCCTGGTGCCGAGCCGAGCCGAGCAGCTGGACACGACGCTGCGGCAGACCCTCGCCTCGCTGCCTCCCGGACGGGCACGGGACCTCGGGGTCGCGGCCGGACGGCGCCGGGCCGGGCACGTCCTCGCCCACCGGCAGGGCGACGGTCTCGACCCCGCCTCCGTCAACGCGCCCTATCCGGTCCCGGCCCCCGCCCCCGGTGTGTGGCAGCCGACACCACCGTCCTTCGCGCCCGCCGCGCAGTACGGCAACCGGCTCGCCAGGCCGTTCCTGCTCCGCTCCCCGAGCCAGTTGAGACCGGGTCCGCCGCCGGCTCTCGACTCCCGCCGCTACGCCGCCGATCTCGCCGAGGTACGTGCCTACGGCGCCGTGGACAGCACGGTGCGCAGCCCGCACCAGACGGAGACGGCCGACTTCTGGTACGGCTCCTCCCTGACCCTCTACACCGAGCCGCTACGGGTGGCGCTGTTCCGCTCGCGGCACACAACGGCCGAGCTGGCGCGGGATGTCGCCGTGTTCCATGTCGCGCTGGTCGATACACAGGTGGCGACCTCGGACAGCAAGTACGCCCATGAGCGGTGGCGCCCGGTCACCGCCATCCGTACCGGTTCCATCGACCCCGACCCGGACTGGACACCGCTGCACACGACGCCGGCCCACCCCGACCACCCGAGCGGCCACAACACCTACTCGGGGGCGGCGGAGGTCGTCCTGGCGGCGTTCTTCGGTGCCCGCACCGCCCCGTTCGACCTGACCAGCCCGACCGCGCCGGGCGTGACCAGGACCTACACCGCCTGGCGGCAGCTGTCCGACGAGAACGTCGAGGCGCGCGTCCTGTCCGGCATCCACACCCGGTCGGCCGACGAGGCGGGCATCGAACTGGGCGCGCGAGTGGCCCGGTTCGCACTGGAACACCAACGGGAGCTGTTCGCCCGCGGGCCCGTCTGAGCGGCGTCCGCCCGCGGGGCGGGACACCGGGACGGCGGCACGCCCGTTCCGATGTCCCGCCCTTTCCGATGTCCTGGTCGTTGCGGCGTCGTACCCGTTGCCGTGTCCCGGTCCTTCCGGTGTCGCGCCCTTTCCCGCGTTCCGCTCGTCCCGATGTCCCGATGTCGCACCCTTCCGATGTCCCGATGTCGCACCCTTTCCACTTTCGCACCCGTCCCGGGAATGGCCGGACATCGCTCTGGTCCGTCCACGCGGGGGTCCGTACGCTGCGAGCGCTCGAGGTGTTCACAGAATGTCCACGGTTTCTCCGTGAGATCCGGACGAGTCAGGCTGTCTGGATCGTCATGTGTGGATTGGCATGTGCATGCCTGGAGTGCATGGTCGCCACCCCCCCCGCATGGAAGCACCAGAAGGGAGAACCATGGCTGCTGGTCTGCTGCTGAGCAGTGCGATCGCCGCTCTGTTCGCCACCGCGGTCCCCGCGACGGACCCGTCGACCGGGATCGTCGACCCGCCCCCGGACCGGATCGTCATCAAGATCGCCACGGTGAACGGATCCGGCTGCCCGCAGGGCACCGCCGCCGTCGCCGTGTCGCCGGACAACACGGCGTTCACCGTGACCTACAGCGACTACCTCGCCCAGATCGGCGGCAACGCCGACCCCACGGCGTTCCGCAAGAACTGTCAGCTCAATCTGATCGTCCACGTGCCGCAGGGCTTCACCTACGCCATCGCCAGCGCGGACTACCGGGGTTTCGCCTCGCTCCAGCCCGGTGCCAACGCCGTTCAGCGGGCGTCGTACTACTTCCAGGGCTCCTCGAACACCGTCTTCAAGAACCACCCCTTCCGCGGCCCCTACAGCGACAACTGGCAGGCCACCGACACCACCGAGTGGGCCCAACTGGTCTGGTCGCCGTGCGGTGTCCAGCGCAACTTCAACATCAACACCGAGATCCGGGTCGGCGCGGGCACGTCCGACCCCACCAAGAGCAGCTTCATGACGATGGACTCGACCGACGGGGACATCAGCACCGTCTACCAACTCGCATGGAAGGAGTGCCCCGAGTCCTGACGCCCACCGGCGCCCGGGCAACCCCGTGACCGGGGAACGAATTCGGCCCCGGTGGCGACACATGTCGCCACCGGGGCGCGAAGTCGTCAGCCCCATGCCGGGCGGAGAGGACGCCCGGACGGCTCGGTCGGGACCCGCGAACGGTGCCGACACGGCTGGTCGCCCCGCCTGTCCGCGCAGGTTCCTGGAAGGGGCTGCGCGCCCGGTCGGGAAACGTGACGGCGAAGTCGAAGTGGAACCGCTGGAACGCCGTCCGCTCGCGACGGTGCGGGTCCGGACGGCCGTCGGCCCGCTGGGGGCGAGCGGGTTGTGTGGTCGCGGTCGGAATCTGTGCGGCCGGCATCGGATCCGGTGTGTGGTGCGACATCGGCCGCCGTCCGGTGGAACGCCGCCCATGGACCGGCCCCACCGAGCGCTGCCAGGGGCGACCTCATCCCCACGCGCCCGGCACCTTCGCACCGGTGGACCACCGACACATGAGGTCGACACCCACCCGGCGGGTGGCGTCCCACGGCACCGTGGGTTACGCCCCGGCCCCGCCCACCCGGTCGTCGACATGGCCGACCTCCGCGAAGAGTTCCGGCGGCCTGTCCCGCCCCGCCGCCGGCACGGGCGCCAGGTGCGCGCCGCCGGAGGGGACGGCATCGCGCACCGTCAGCCGGCGTCGGCACATCTCACCCCCCGACGACGGGCGCCGGGTTGACGCCACCGGTGCCGGAACCACCGCCGACCCGGGACACGCGCGGGCACCGGCGCGCGGCCCGTCCGCCACCACGGCCGGGATGCCGGACGTGCCCGTCACCGGATCGCCGTGACGGACCGCCCGCACGTCCCTGAGCGACACACATACGCGCCCTGTCGGTGCGACGCGGGAGTGTGTCGTCAACCCGCGGCGTTCTGCCCCGCCGGCTCGGACTGCGCCTCGGCACCGGTGTCGGACTTCGCCTCGGACCGGGCCTCGGCCCCGGGCGCCCGGTCGGGAGTGGTGTAGAAGACGGAACTGCCCTGCTTGCTGCGCTGGGCGCGGCCCTTGGCCACGAGGTTCTCCAGCGTGGTGCGCACGACGGTGGTCTTGATGCGCCGATCCGGATGTGCCTGGTCGAGGGTGGTGGTGATCTCCGCGGCGGACCGCGGTTCGCGCTGCGCGCTCAGGTGGTCGTGGACGAGGTCGACCAGGGTGGGCTGCGCGGCCTTGTCGGCCGCCGCCGCCTTGGGCTGGGGCTTGTCCGCGGTGACCTTGGCGGCCTTCTGGCGGCCCGGCGCTGTGGTGGACTTCTTGGGCGCGGCCGCGGCCGCGGACTTCTTCGCGGTGACGGTGGACTTCTTCGGTGCGGCGGCCGGCTTCCTGGCTCGCGTCTTCTTCTCGCCCGAGCCGGGTGCGGCCTTGCCGCGCGGCGCGGGAACGGCGGTAGCGGCAGGAGCGGCGGCCGGGGTGGGCTGGGCGTCCGCGGCGTTGATACCGAGTGCCTGCTGCATGTTCACCAGCACCGAGTGGTCCTGCTGAAGCGTGGCCAACTGCTCTTGAAGAGTGACGATTTCCGCGCCGATACGCTCCTGCTCCTTGATGTTGCGTTCCAGATCGCCGATCACTTGGGCGGCGTACTGGGCCGCCAAGTCGCCGGTGGCCGTGGTGTTGTCGGACATTGTGCTGACCTTTCTGTGGTTCTGCCTTCGACCGTCCCGTGCAGTCCCGTGGGCGAACCGGAGAACGATTTGGCTCGGGCTCGCGCCGTGTGTGTCTTGGCCACACCTGCACCCAGGAGGGTGGTGGACAGCGATACTACGGTTGTCTGGCGCCAATTGTTCACCTTGAGCGCTGTTCAGTTGTTTGGCGGTGCTGTTCCGGAGTCGCTCCGCGGGGCGGTGGAGCGGCTGAACGACAGGCCCGGCGACGCGGCTGAAAGGCGATGTCGAACCGGGGAAGCGGAGTCAATCGCGTAAAGCCCCAGCCTGCCAAAGGGATTGGATTGCGTGCTGGGATTCCCGTGCTGGAAGGACCTGCTGGATTGACTTCCCGGCCGTGCCGGAGCGGACTTCACAACATCCCGAGTCACGATTCGTGCCCCGCTTCGATGAGATGAACCGCACATGGGTTCCGATACGTCACCGACCGGATCATGTGCCGCCGATCAGGCCGACTCGCGCACCACCAATAGCGGCTCGAACATCTCCGATGAGCATGTCGCACCGACGCCTTGGAGTTGTTCGACGAGCAGCCGCGCCATGGCCGCCGCCATGTGTTCCACGGGCTGGCGCACGGTCGTCAGCGGGGGACCGCACTCCGTCGCGGCGCTGGAGTCGTCGAAGCCCACCACGGCGATGTCACCGGGCACCGACACCCCGCGCTCCCGCAGGTACTGGCAGGCGCCCAGCGCCATCAGGTCGTTCGCGGCGAACACCCCGTCGAGCCCGGGGTGCTCCCGCAGCAGCCGGGCCATCGCCCGTCGGCCGCTGTCCGCCGTGAACCGCCCGCTGACGACGGGCACTTCCTCGATGCCCGCCAGGGCCGACGCCTCCAGGAAGCCGTTCAGACGCTCCCGGGCCGCCGGAGCGGAGTCGGGCGCGGCGATGACGGCGAGGCGTCGCCGTCCCCGCGCAGACAGGTGTGCGGCCGCCATCCGGGCGCCCGCCGCATTGTCCAGGTCGACGAAACCGGTCCGGACCTCGGCCGGAGGGCGGCCGAACAGCACCATGGGGATGCCCGCGGTGACCAGCATGCCGGGCAGCGGATCGGCCGCGTCGAGCGGAACGACGAGTGCTCCGTCGGCGGCGCCCCGGCTCAGGTAGTCGACGACCCGGGTCCTGGCCTGCGCCGAGTCCGCCACCAGCATCACCGGCTGCACGGCCCGTTCGTGCAGGAAGCGGAGAGCGCCGTCCACCACCCGCCCGAAGAACGGATCGGCGAACACCCGGGCGGCGACCGGGTCGCCGTCCGCGGAGAACACCAACGCCACCGTTCCCGTGCGGCGTGTCACCAGGGACCTGGCCGCCTGGTTGGGCGTGTAACCGGTGTGCGTGATGGCGCGGCGGACCGTTTCCTGGATGTGCGGGTCGACGTTGCGCACACCGTTGACCACACGCGACACCGTCGCCCGGGACACCCCGGCCACGCGCGCGACGTCCTCCAGCGTCGGTCCCCTCCTGGTCACTCCGGCACCCTAACGCCCCCGTGCGGGACGGGTACGGGCAGGCGCCGGACACGGCTCACCTGCGCGGACCGGGACCGCGGGGAAACCCCTCCTTCGTGATCTATCCAGGCTTAAGGCAAGGCGAAAGAAAAGTGTGTCGTGATGCTTGACCCTTCACATGAGGCACGGGCAAGGTTCCCCGGAGAGCGCTCTCCCTCTCTGTTCTCCCCATTTCCCCTCTGCGAAAAGAGGAACCCCCATGCCTTCGCTCGGGAAACCGCCGGTTCTCCGGCGATCCACCCCGGCACTCAGACGCGCCACCGTCGGCGCACTGGTGTCGTCGCTGATCGGCACACTGTTAGCCCTCGTCCCGGCGACCGCGGCACACGCCGCCCCCGTGCTGCTCTCGCAGGGCCGTACGGCGACCGCTTCGTCGACCGAGGGAGCGGCGTTCGCCGCCTCCGCCGCCGTCGACGGCGATCTGACGGGCACCCGCTGGGCGAGTCAGTGGAGCGACAGCCAGTGGTTCCAGGTCGACCTCGGTACGACCGCGGACATCAGTCGTGTCGTGCTGACCTGGGAAGCGGCTTATGGCAAGGCCTACGACATCCAGCTGTCCGACAACGGCAGCGACTGGCGGACGGTGAGGTCCGTGACGGCCGGCGACGGCGCGACCGACGACCTGGCCGTCTCCGGCAGTGGCCGCTATGTGCGTCTCCAGGGCGTGACCCGGGGTACCGGCTACGGCTACTCCCTGTGGGAGTTCCAGGTCTACGGCGAGGGCGGCACACCGCAGCTGCCCGGCGGCGGCGACCTCGGCCCCAACGTGCACGTCATCGACCCGTCCACCCCCGACATCCAGGGCAAGCTGGACGCGGTCTTCCGGCAGCAGGAGTCCGCGCAGTTCGGCAGCGGCCGCCACGCCTTCCTCTTCAAGCCGGGCACGTACCACAACCTCAACGCGCAGATAGGCTTCTACACCCAGATCTCCGGTCTCGGTCTCAGGCCGGACGACACCCACATCAACGGTGACATCACCGTCGACGCCGGCTGGTTCGACGGCAACGCCACCCAGAACTTCTGGCGCTCCGCCGAGAACCTCTCGGTCAGCCCGGTCAACGGCACCAACCGGTGGGCGGTCTCGCAGGCCTCGTCCTTCCGCCGTATGCACGTCCGCGGCGGTCTCAACCTCGCACCGAACGGCTACGGCTGGGCCAGCGGCGGCTACATCGCCGACTCGAAGGTCGACGGTCAGGTCGGGAACTACTCGCAACAGCAGTGGTACACCCGGGACAGCTCCATCGGCGGCTGGTCGAACTCCGTGTGGAACCAGGTCTTCTCCGGCGTCGAGGGCGCTCCCGCCACCGGCTTCCCCGAGCCGCGCTACACCACCCTGAACACCACCCCCGTCTCGCGGGAGAAGCCGTTCCTCTACCTGGACGGCACCGAGTACAAGGTGTTCGCGCCGGCCAAGCGCACCGACGCCCGCGGCACGAGCTGGGGGAGCGGCACACCGCAGGGTCAGTCCATCCCGCTCAGCCGGTTCTACGTGGTCAAGCCCGGCACCACCGCCGCCACCATCAACCAGGCACTGGCCCAGGGCCTGCACCTGCTGTTCACACCCGGCATCCACCACGTCGACCGGACGATCGAGGTCAACCGGCCCGACACCATCGTGCTGGGCCTCGGACTGGCCACCGTCATCCCGGACAAGGGTGTGACCGCGATGAGGGTCGCCGACGTCGACGGTGTGCGCCTGGCCGGCTTCCTGATCGACGCCGGACCGGTCAACTCGCCCACCCTGCTGGAGATCGGCCCGCAGAACGCGGCCGCCGACCACTCCGCCAACCCCACCACCGTGCAGGACGTCTACATCCGCATCGGCGGCGCGGGCGCCGGCAAGGCCACCACCAGCATGGTGGTCAACAGCGACGACACCGTCATCGACCACACCTGGGTGTGGCGCGCCGACCACGGCGAGGGCGTCGGCTGGGAGACCAACCGGGCCGACTACGGCGTACGGGTCAACGGTGACGACGTCCTGGCCACCGGACTGTTCGTCGAGCACTTCAACAAGTACGACGTCGAGTGGTACGGCGAGCGCGGCCGCACGATCTTCTTCCAGAACGAGAAGGCGTACGACGCACCCGACCAGGCCGCCATCCAGAACGGCAGTACCAAGGGATTCGCGGCCTACCGCGTCGACGACTCCGTCAACACGCACGAGGGCTGGGGCATGGGCAGCTACTGCTACTACAACGTGGATCCGACGATCCGTCAGGACCATGGATTCAAGGCGCCGGTGAAGCCCGGTGTGAGGTTCCACAGCCTGCTCACCGTCTCGCTCAGCGGCAACGGCCAGTTCGAGCACGTCATCAATGACACGGGCGCCCCCACCCAGGGCACCTCGACCGTCCCCTCGACCGTCGTCTCCTATCCCTGACGGTCCCGCCGGGACACGCCGGCCGGCGTGTCCCGGCTCACCGGAGCCGGGACACGGTCCTCATCAGGGGAGCTCGACCGCCAGGAGGTCGCCGGGCCGGATGTCCGGAGCCTCACTGAGCATCGTGTCCGCCGCCTCCGTCCGCGCCGCGGCGACCCTGCCCGCCAGATGCCCCTGACGCCCCCGCTCGTCCTCGAAGGTGTCTTCGACTCCGGACTCGCCGCGCTGCTCGACGTGCTCCGGGGCGCCAACGTCAGCGAGCGCACCCTTCAACGGGCCGTGCGCCGCACGCTGGGCACGTCGCCGGTGCGGTTCGTCCAGGATCTGCGGGTCGAGCGGGCCTCACACCTGTTGCGGACCACGGGCCTGCCCCTGGAGGCCATCGCGCGCAAGGTCGGCTACGAGCACGCCAATACGCTCCGGATCCTGCTGCGCGAGCGCATGGGAACGACGGCGAGCGCGCTGCGCGCACGATGACCCGGCCGGCCCGTGCAGTGCCGTGCGGTCCGGTGACCGCCCGTCGCCATCGACGGCGGCGATCCTCGGACGGTCACGGGACGGCTTTGGACAGCTTCCCTTCGGCTCCGCTCATGTCCTCGATGAAGACCCGCTCGGCGTGCTCGGTGCGCAGGTCCTCCAGGATCCGGATCTGCCGCTCGGCGCGGCGCAGCAGTTCCTGCACGCGTCCGCCGTCGATCCGGCGGTCCGTGGCCGACAGCGCGAGCAGCGTGCGCCAGGCACATGCCTTGCCCTCCACGCCGAGGCGCATGGCCTCCAGTTCGAGGACATCGCTGAGCGGAGAGCGGGAGACCAGCCGTCCGTTGAGCTTGAGCCGGGCCACCTTCTCGGCGAACCAGCCGAGGGCCATGCGGTGCCGCAGCACGCGGATACCGAGGTCGGACATGATCGCCTGGAGGCTGCTCCGGTCCTCGGCGACCTCCCGGGCCAGGGCCGTCAGGGTCGGCCCGTCGGCCGTGCCGCGATGGGCCCGCGCGGCGCGACGCAGCAGCTCCGTGCCGGTGCCCGCGCCCGTCAGGTGATCGTGCAGATACAGGTTCAGGAGAGGCGGACCGCTTCGGGCGGTCGACGGTTGGCTGTTCATGTCGATGCCCTCCTGAGTCTCCGCGATGCCGACGCGTTCCCGCGTAACCCGATCCCGGCGGCCGAAACTCGACCGGCACCGCCGGAGTGCTGCGTCCGAAAAAAGATTAGTGTTCATATATGGGTGGTTTTCGCGGTGTCCGGTGGTGCACGGTCCCGCATGCACCGGACGTGCCCCCCGGACACGCGAGGGCCAGGACCGCGAGGGCCGGCACATGGACCCGTCGGCGGGTGCCGTGCGACGTCGGGGAGACGGCGTGAGCCGGCGAGCGATCCGGTCCCGGTCCGCGGTCGAGTCGCTGGACCGGGCGCTGCTGGCGGTCGTCGGCGACTGCGGTGCCTCCCGGGCGATGCTGTACAGCTTTCCCCCGGCGGGTGACGCCCTGTGGCTGGAGGCCATGACGGGCGCGCCCCGCGAGATGTGCCTCCCGTGGACCAGAGTGGGACTGTCGGAGCCCATCCCGGTGGCGGACGCCGTACGCGGCGGTGAACTGGTGTGGGTCGCCGACATGGAGGAGATGGCGCGCCGCTACCCGCGCAGCTCCCTCGTGCTGCCGTACGCGTTCGCGATGGCCGCCGCACCCCTCACCGCCGAGGGAACGGCCGTCGGCGGACTCGTGCTGCTGTGGCCGGCCTCGCATCCGCCGTGGCTGAGCGACGACGAGCGCAAGGCCCTCGACAAGGGCTGCCGACGGCTGGGACACCTGCTCCGGCAGGTGGCCGTGAGCGACGGACCGGCGCCGCCGGACGAGCCGCGGCTGCTGCCGCACCCGTTGTGCGCCCGCGGTGCTCCGGCCGGAGCGGGCGAACTGTCGGCCTTCATCGCCCGGCTGCCCGGAGCGGCCTGCGCGCTGGACCTCACCGGCCGGTTCACGTTCGTCACCCCGGAAGCGGCACGGCTCCTCGGGGCGGACGCCGCCGAACTCGTGGGCGCCCTGCCGTGGGCGGCCCTGCCGTGGATGGACGTCCCCGAAGCGGAGGACCGCTACCGCGCCGCCCTGGTCAGTGAGCAGCCCACCACCTTCACCGCCGTACGCCCGCCGGACACCCCGCTCCTCTTCGAGCTCTACCCGGATCCCTCCGGCATCAGTGTCCGGATCACCCCGGGCGGACCCCGGCCCGAGCGGCCCGCGGCCCCCGACCGTCCACCCGCCCACCCGGCCGCGACGGTCGACGAACCCCTGAAGACCGGACCGGGCCGGGCCGGGCTGCTCTACCACCTCGTGTACCTGGCGGCCTCGCTCACCGAGGCCGTCGGTGTGCAGGACGTGGTGAAGCAGGCCGCCGACCAGCTGATGCCCGCACTCGGTGCCTCCGCCATGGCTCTGATGGCCCCGCAGGACGGCCGGTTGAGGATCCTCGGCCATCGCGGCTACGACGCCGGACTCATGGCGCTGTTCGACGACCTGCCCCTGACCGCCGACACTCCCGCCGTGCGCGTGCTGGACACCTGCGCTCCGCAGTTCTTCGCCGACTTCGGCGAACTGGAGGAGGCATATCCCGGCGTCGTCCACCTGGACGACAAAGTGTCCTGGGCGTTCCTCCCGCTGATCGCCTCCGGCCGCGCCGTGGGTTCCCTCGTCCTCGCCTACGATCGCCCGCAGCGCTTCCCGCCCACCGAACGCGCGGTGCTCACGGCGCTGGTCGGCCTCGTCGGGCAGGCGCTGGAACGAGGGCGCCTGTACGACACCCAGTACACCGTGGCCCACCATCTCCAGGCCGCGCTGCTGCCCCGGTACCTGCCGGCCCCGCCCGGCCTGCGGATCGCCGCCCGCTACCGCCCGGCCGGCCACGGGCTGGAGGTGGGCGGCGACTTCTACGACCTGATCCTCCTCGACGGGACGACGGCCGCCGCCGCGATCGGCGACGTCCAGGGACACGACATCGAGGCGGCGGCACTGATGGGACAGGTACGCACCGCAGTGCACGGCCACGCGACGGCCGCGGCGCTCCCGGGCGACGTACTCGCCACGACCAACCGCCTGCTCGTCGACCTGGACCCGGGCCGGTTCGCCAGTTGCCTCTACGCGCATCTGGACCTGGTTGCGCAGTCGGTCTGCCTGGCCAGCGCGGGCCACCCGCCCGCGGTGCTCCGGCACACCGACGGCCGCACCGAGGTACTGCGGATCCCTCCCGGGCTGCTCCTCGGAATCGAACGATGCGCCGACTACCCGGCCGTCGAGTACCCGCTCCCGCCCGGAAGCGTCCTCGTCCTGTACACGGACGGACTCGTCGAGCAGCCCGGCCTGGACCCGGACGACGCCGTCACCGCGCTCGCGGAGTGCGTCGCCCGCGCCGATCCCGGTGACCTGGACGCCATGGCCGACCACCTGATCGGCCGGACCGGCGACCCCGTCGACGACATCGCCCTGCTCCTCATCGGTGTCGGCCGCCCCGGAGCCTGAGGGCGCGGGGTGACGCCGCCCATACCTGCGCGGCCGTTCTCCGGCTACCGTCCTGTGGAACCGTTCCCCGTTCACGCCCGGCAGCCCGGACAGCAGACAGTGCTCACAGATCTTTCCCCCCTCATCGCGGCGACGACCCACTGGCTGACGGCCGCCTACCCGCCGCACGGTGGCGCGCTCGCCTCCGCCCTGTGCGAGGCGCAGGCGCGCCAGGCCGTGACGGTGGCGGCCTGGCTGCGGTACCCGACCGCGCTCGACGCCGGGCTGGTCGCCGTGACGGGGCCGGGGGGCTCGGCACGGCTGGACCGGCTGGCCGGCCCGGACCCGGACGAGCGATCCGACGGCACAGACGGCACAGACGGCACAGACGGCACAGACGGCACAGACGGCACAGACGCCGCCGCCGACGCGTGGCGGACCTGGGTGGACGAGGTGGTGGCGAGCTGGGCCGCCGGTCTCCTCGCCGACCCGGAGCTGGCCGGGCGTGCCGTGGCGGCGCTGGCCGGCGGTGAGCACACGGCGGCGGCTCCGGTCGCCTTCCGCCGTCTGCTCGCCCCCGACGAGGGCGAACGGCGCGCCGCGGCCCTGCTGCGGCACCCCGACCTCGTCGCACCCGTCGCGGAACTGCACCGGGCCCGACTCGTCGCCCTCGTCGAGCCCGGCCACGCCACCGCCGGCTGATCCCGCCGCGTGGCCGGTTGCGCCGCGAGCCCGGTCGTGCCGCGTGGCCGGTTGCGCCGCGAGGTGGGTCAGCCGGGTTTGCCCCGCCCCGTCAGCGCGTCGCGCAGCCGGTCCACCAGTCCGACACCCGGCGACAGCAGTTTGTTGGCCGGGGGCCGGTCCGGTGCGAAGGGGTGCGGCCGGGTCGGCGCCGTCTTCTTGGCCTGACGCACTTTGTCCCCGAGATCGTCGAGGGCCTCGGCGGGGCAGGCCACGCTCAGCATCGGGAAGAGGTTCTGCTCCTCGTCGGCGATGTGCATGCGGACCTCGCTCATCAGCATGCCGATCAGCCTGTCGAACTCGGCGTCGTCCGGCTCGCGACCCTCCAGGTCCTTCATGAGCCGCTCGGCCCTGGAATGGTCGTCGATCTCCCGGTCGGCCATGGTGTCGCCACCCGTCAGATACCGGCGAATCGCCGGATACAGGTAGGCCTCTTCGGCCACCGAGTGCCGGACCAGCTCCATCGTGACCTGATCCGTGTGCAGCTTGCGTTTCCTGTCGCCGGGCGGCAGGGCCTCGATCTTCCCGAAGAGTTCCTCGACCTCCCGGTGATCGGTCACCAGTTCCTCGATGACGTTCCCACCATGTCCCATCTCGGGTACCTCCCATCGCGGTTCGGCGGTCGCTCGGGACTGATCCGCCGGCGCCCCGAGTGCCCGGTACGGGCGTGCTCACTCGGTCGGGTACCCCGGTCGTGGCGCGCCCGAGCGCACGGCCGGCCGTCGGCACCGCCACTGCTCGACGGCCCGTCGCGTCGCCGTGCTCCGACCGCACGGGCCATGTCCCCCGAGTCCGGCTCGGGGGACACCGGCGAGCTTCAGTCCCGGGCGAGGTGCCGGCCGAAGAACTCGGTCAGCCGGGCCACGGCCGGGGTGACGTACTCGTCCACGCCGTAGAGGTCCACATGGGTGGCGCCCTCGACGGTGTGGAGTTCCGCGTTGTCCCCGGCCCTCTCGACGCCGATCCTGCTGAACGGCAGCGTTTCGGCGGCGGTGCCCGCGATCATCAGCAGCGGTCGCGGCGCGAGCAGGTGGAGCGTCGCGCAGGAGTCGTACTGCGCCAGCTGGTCCAGGCTGCGCTGGACGTAGTAGCCCGTGGAGCGGGGGTGTTGGGCGCGCGGCGTGCGGTAGTACGCGAAGAACTCCCGCATCGCGGCCGGCGTCGACTCGTCCACGGACTCGGGCGGCGGGCTCGACAGCTTCGGCTCCCTGCCGGCCGCCTCCTCGCTGCGCAGCCGGCCGGCCTCGGCGAGCCCGCCTCGCTGCCGGCGATGACCAGGATCGGCTGGGTGAGCAGGTCCTCGACCATGTGGAAGGCGTCGAAGGTGAAGATCCGCGAGACGCTCTTGGTGAAGAGGAACCGGCTCTTGGCGTTCGGGTGCTGGGCGCGCGGTGTCAGGTAGTACTCGCTCGCCTCGGCCAGGTCACGCGGGGTGCTCTCGCCCGGCTCGGCCGGGACGTAGGGCAGGTGGGCCGGCTCGGCGCCCTGCGCCGACTCGGCGGTCCGCTGCCGGGCGAGGGCCTGGCGGCCCTAACAACGGATTAGTGACTCCGCGGCGTACGAAGGTCCCGGACCGGGCGGAGCCGTGAGACTCCGAAGCCGCGTCGAAGCGCTCCGGCGCGGCTTCGGCGTGAGATCGATTGCGCTCGCACGAGTGGTTCCCGGGAGCGGTCCGGGAAGGCCCGAGCAGCCGACCCGC
Organism: Streptomyces cadmiisoli; assembly: GCF_003261055.1. Taxonomy (NCBI): domain Bacteria; kingdom Bacillati; phylum Actinomycetota; class Actinomycetes; order Kitasatosporales; family Streptomycetaceae; genus Streptomyces; species Streptomyces cadmiisoli. The sequence continues at coordinate 1,257,092 of NZ_CP030073.1, read as the reverse complement.
CGCAGCACGGCACCCGGCGGTGCGAAATACTCGTCCGATGAGGTCACGCACTGCCCCGATCAGCCAGCCGATCACGATACGGCGGGCAGTCGCGCGGGATGCCAGACGGCTCACGCGGCTCGTGCGTGGCTCAGGCGCCTACGAGGGCAAGTACGCAGCCGCGGTGGCGGGCTACCGGGTCGGTCCTGATTACATCGAGGCCCACCGCGCCTTCGTGGCCGTCGGCGCCGACGAGCATGGAGACCGGGTCATCGGGTTCTACTCGCTCGTCCTCGATCCACCGGAGCTCGATCTGCTGTTCGTCGCCGACGAAGCGCAGGGACGGGGTATCGGACGGCTGCTCGTTGCCCACATGCAGTCCGAGGCCCGTGCCGCCGGGCTCGACCGTGTGAAGGTCGTGTCGCATCTTCCCGCCGAGGACTTCTACCACCGCGTCGGTGCCGTGCGGACCGGGACCGCGCTCGCGAACCCGCCCGCCGTGCCGTGGGACCGTCCCGAATTCGAGTTCCGCATTCCCTCGGAATGACGCGGCGCGCCGGCCCGGTCGGAACCGCCGGCCCGCCCAGCGCTACCGCGTGGGGGGCCGCTGCGGGGAGCGGAGTACGAGCAGGGTGATCTCGCTTGGGGCGAAGACGCGGAAGGGCGGACCCCAGAAGCCGGTGCCACGGCTGGTGTAGAGGAGGGTGCGCGGGCCGTGGTGGCTGAGGCCGGCGAGGGCGGGCTGGTCGATGCGGACCAGGTGGTGGAAGGGCCAGATCTGGCCGCCGTGGGTGTGGCCGGAGAGCTGGAGGTCGACGCCGCCGGCAGCCGCCCGGTCGACGAACTTGGGCTGGTGGGCCAGCAGCAGGACGGGGTGGTCGGGGTCGGCGCCGTGCAGGGCTTCGGTGAGATGGGCGCCGTGACCGGGGAGGCCGGAGGACTCGGCGGTGACGTCGTCCACGCCGGCGACCACGAGGGTGTCGCCACCGCGTTCCAGCAGCAGATGGCGGTTGCGCAGCGGCTCCCAGCCCAGCTCGTCCATCAGGTCGACCCAGCCCTGGGCCTCGCTGTAGTACTCGTGGTTGCCGGTGACGTAGACCCGGGCACGGGTGGCCCGCACGGTGGCGAGTGGGGCGGCCTGGGCGCGGCGGCGTTCGGCCGTGCCGTCCGCGATGTCGCCGGTGTGGCACACCAGGTCGGCTTCCAGAGTGTTCACCGTCTCGCATACCCGTGCCGACCAGCGAGTGCGATCGAGCGGGCCGTAGTGGGTGTCGGTGATGAGGACGACGCGTATGCCGTCCAACCCGGCACCCAGCCGCGGGAGCTGCACGTCGAGGCGGCGCACACGTGGCACGCGGCGGGCTTCGGCGTACCCCCAGATGAGCAGCACGGTGGCTGCGCCGAGGACCGCCCAGGTGACGATCCGGGCCCGGTCCTGGCCGTCGCCGGCGCCGGTCACGGTCAGGGCGAGCCGCAGCGGGACGCCGAGCACGACGGACCAGGCGAACAGGGTCCAGATGGTGCCCAGCAGGGTGTCTCCGACGATCGCCGCCCGGTCCTGTTGGCGTCGGCCGTGGCCGCGCGCCATCGCGAGCGGCATACCGATCAGGCCGAGGACGAACAGGGCGGTGCCGGCGAGCGTGACGGGGAGCGGCCAGTGCTGGCCGGTGTGCAGCAGCAGCCAGCAGGGCACGGTCCACAGCAGGACGGGGGCGATCAGGGGGAGGTAGCGCATCAGGCGGTGCAGTCGGCTCTGCCGAGTCGCGTGCGCCGCACTGTCGGCGGATCGGGTTTCGCTGGTGTCGGTCACGCTTCCCCTCCTTGAACAACCAGGCTGCTGTCGCGCGCACTGTATCCGGCCGTCCCGGACCGGCCGGACGGACGGGGGTGTTCATGGTGGGCAGCCCCATGGGCCCCACTTGTCCGCCACCACTTCTACCTGCGACCACCAGCGTGTATCACGTCGATGTCCCGGAACTGCTGGTCGGAGCTGGGACAGGGGTGGGAGACATCGGCGGCAAGGGCGTGTTTCCACTCGTTGCTCAGATGTACGCAGAGAAGGGCGCCTGCCGGGCATCTGCCCTGGTCAGGCGCCCCTCTTCTGGCGTCTAGAAGAAGCCCAGCTTCTTCGGCGAGTAGCTCACCAGAAGGTTCTTCGTCTGCTGGTAGTGGTCGAGCATCATCTTGTGCGTCTCGCGGCCGATCCCGGACTGCTTGTAGCCGCCGAACGCGGCGTGCGCGGGGTAGGCGTGGTAGCAGTTGGTCCACACGCGGCCCGCCTGGATGGACCGGCCCGCACGGTAGGCCGTGTTGATGTCGCGGGTCCACACGCCCGCGCCGAGACCGTACGACGTGTCGTTCGCGATCTTGATCGCGTCGTCGAAGTCGTCGAAGGAGGCCACCGACACCACCGGCCCGAAGATCTCCTCCTGGAAGACCCGCATGCGGTTGTCGCCCTCGAAGATGGTCGGCTGGACGTAGTAGCCGCCCTTCAAGTCACCGTCGTGGTCGGCGCGTTCGCCGCCGGTGAGGACCTTGGCGCCCTCCTGCCTGCCGATGTCGATGTAGGAGAGGATCTTGTCGAGCTGCTCGCTGGACGCCTGGGCGCCGATCATCGTGTTCGTGTCGAGCGGGTGGCCGGGCTTGATGAGCTCGGTGCGGGCGATGGCGGCGGCCAGGAAGTCGGGGTAGTTGCCCCGCTGGATGAGTCCGCGCGACGGGCAGGTGCAGACCTCGCCCTGGTTCAGCGCGAACATGGTGAACCCTTCGAGGGCCTTGTCCCGCAGGTCGTCGTCCTTGTCCCACACGTCGTCGAAGAAGATGTTCGGCGACTTGCCGCCCAGCTCCAGCGTGACCGGCTTCAGGTTCTCCGCCGCGTACTGCATGATCAGCCGGCCCGTCGACGTCTCGCCGGTGAAGGCGACCTTCGCCACCCGGGGGCTGGACGCGAGGGGCTTTCCGGCCTCGGGGCCGAATCCGTTGACGATGTTCAGGACGCCCGGCGGGAGGAGGTCGGCGACCAGGCTCATCCAGTAGTGGATGGACACGGGGGTCTGCTCGGCCGGCTTCAGGATGACCGCGTTGCCCGCGGCGAGGGCGGGCGCGAGCTTCCACGCCGCCATCAGGATGGGGAAGTTCCACGGGATGATCTGGGCGACGACGCCGAGCGGCTCGTGGAAGTGGTACGCGACCGTGTCGTCGTCGACCTCGCTGAGCGAGCCCTCCTGGGCGCGCACCGCGCCGGCGAAGTAGCGGAAGTGGTCGATGGCCAGGGGGATGTCGGCCGCGAGTGTCTCGCGTACGGGCTTCCCGTTCTCCCAGCTCTCCGCGACGGCGAGCGCCTCCAGGTTGGCCTCCATGCGATCGGCGATCTTCAGGAGGATGTCGGACCGGGTGGTGGTCGCCGTGCGGCCCCAGGCCGGTGCGGCCGCGTGCGCCGCGTCGAGCGCCAGCTCGACGTCCTCCGCCGTGCCGCGGGCCACCTCGGTGAAGGGCTGACCGTTCACGGGGCTCGGGTTCTCGAAGTACTGGCCCTTGACAGGGGGTACGTACTCGCCGCCGATGAAGTGGTCGTAGCGGGGCTGGTAGGAGACGATCGCGCCCTCTGTTCCCGGCGCTGCGTAACGGGTCATGCTTGCTGGCCTCCCTCAGCGGTGCTGCCCGCCGTTGGGCAGCTCTTGGCCGGAGGGTAGGAAAGCGGACGTTGCATCCACGTTGCGGTCGCCTCGCCCTGCCTCGCTTTGTCGTGCCTCGTCACGCACTTTGGCGCCGTACGGCTCTGTTCGTCGTCCGGGTCTACGCGTGGGCCCAGTCGCCCGGTGCCGCCAGTTCCGCTTCGAGGGCGGCCAGCCGGGCCCGGATCGCCGCGGTCGGGTGTGCCGCGGCCAGGGCCTGCCACACGTCGAGATCGTCCTCGCCCCACGGTGCGTGCGCCCAGTCGGCGAGCAGGTCGGGGTCCCGGCGGGCGATCAGTGCGGCCCGCAGGCCGTCGGCGAGACGGCGCCGCAGCCGTACCACCGCCGGTGCCTGGGAAGCAGGCAGTAACGGACCCGGGTACGCGGTCAGGGCGGTGGTGACCGCGCCCGCCGCGAGCTGCCGTTCGACCGCGGTGACGTCCGACTCCAGCGGCACCGTGAGCCGGTACGGACGAGAGGCCAGCACGCCGGGACCGAGGACCTGGCGGAGGCGGGCCAGCTCAGCGCGCAGCGTCACCGGCGTGACCGACTCGTCCTCGTACAGGGCGCACTGCAACTCCTCGCCCGTCAGGCCCTCCGGGTGCCGCGAGAGCAGCAGCAGGATCTCGCTGTGCCGACGGCTGAGTCTGATCCTGTGCCCGTCGGTCGTCAGCAGGGCCTCGTCGCGGCCCAGCGCGGTCAGTTCGGGACCGCAGGCCCGGGGGTGCCGGGGTGCGAGCAGCGCGAGATGGGACTCCGCCGCACGTGCCACGGCCTGGACGAAGCCCAGGCTGTGCGGATGTGCGAGACCGTCCCCGCCGGTGATGTCCACGGCACCGAGCACCCGGCCCGTGCGCGGGTCGTGCACGGGGGCGGCGGCGCAGGTCCACGGCTGCACGCGCCGGATGAAGTGCTCGGCGGCGAAGACCTGCACCGGGTGGTTCAGGGCCACGGCGGTGCCCGGCGCGTTCGTGCCGACAGCGCTCTCCGACCAGCGGGCGCCGGGCACGAAGTTCATCCGCCCGGCCTTCCTGCGGGTCGCCTCGTGCCCCTCGACCCACAGGAGCCGGCCGTGCGCGTCGCACACGGCGAGGAGATGGCTGCCGTCGGACGCGAAGGTCCCCATCAGCTCCCGGAACAACGGCATGACCTGCGCCAGGGGATGCTCGGCGCGGTAGGCCCCGAGATCGCCGTCGGTCAGTTCGACGCTCGCCGTGCCGTCCGGACCGACGCCGGCCCGCGCCGACCGCCGCCACGAATCGGCCACCACGGCGCGCACCGGGCGCGGCACCGTGCCCGCCTCGGTGAACCGCTCGTGCGCCCGACGCAGTACACGTACACGCTCGGCAGGGTCGGCCCCCGGCTCCAGGGCCACCCAGGGATCGGTCAACTCGGCCTCCCACGGGGCGATGCGGTGGGGACATCGTCACTCGGGGGATGCGCGCCGACAACCGTTTGGACGGCCTCCTCGACACGGTCTGCCGGGGCCCGCCGGGAAGCCGGCGAAGCAGGTGGTCCCGGGCGCCTCACCATCACCGGCACGCACGGCCACCACCCCGGGCGCTACGGCCGGGGTGGCGGCGGCGCCGGCCTGCGGGCGGGTGACCGCGCGGGCCGGGCCGGCGCACCGTCCGGCTTCCGGGCTGGGCCGCAACGCCGCGCCGGGGGCCGGGTGTTCAGGCTATGGAGGCCGAAACGATGGCGGACACCGCGATGTTGCAGGACGCCGTCACCCACACCGCCGGATGCGGCTCGGGGTCGACCAGGGTCGCGCCCAGCCGTCCCGGGGTGATCAGGTCCACCACGAGGAACGCCACGGCCATCATCGCGAGCCCCAGCAGCCCGAAGGCCGCAGTGGACACCAGGCCCTTGCCGAAGTTCTCGTACGTGGTCCAGATGGAGGTGAAGACGATGCCGCCGATGCCGAGCAGCGCCGAGCTGAGCAGCAGGGCGGCGTTGCGGTTGCGGTGCTCCCAGATCTGCCGGCCGAGCTTTCCGGGCGTCAGCACGTCGATCAGGACGATACCGAGGATCAACAGGACCAGACCCAGTGCGCCGTAAGCGCCGGCCCGGCCGAGTCCGTTGACGATGTCGCTCATGGGTGTGCCGACTCCGAAGCGTGATGGATCGTGAATGATCGCGGTCAAGGCGATGCAAAATGTAGCGCACCCGTTCGCTCTGTCGACCCCCCGGTACGCGGCCGCTGTCGGGCTGCCTACCCGCGCGTGGTGCGCTCGATCGCCACCATCGCGGCGTCGTCGCCCAGACAGCCTCCGGGTGTGTGGGCGAGGAGGTCGTCGCGCAGATGACGCAGCAGGCCGTTCGGCTCGCACGCCGGGGCGGTGCCCATCCGCCGGGCCAGCGGGTAGAAGTCCCCGGAGCCGTCCCTGGCCTCGATGACCCCGTCCGTGTAGAGGAGCAGGGTGTCGCCCGGCTCGAACGGGAAGGTCTCCGCGATGAACGGGGACGTGTCGAAGCCGGTCAGACCCAGGGGCGGTGCCGGATCGGGCACTTCGAGGGGGGTGACCCGGCCGTCGCGCAACAACAGGGGCGGGGGGTGCCCGCAGTTGATCAGGTGCAGGACGGGCAGATCGTCCGGGACGTCGAGCACGGCGGCGGTGATGAAGCCCTCGCTGTCCGCCCCGTGGCCGGCCGGGGCCGCTCCCGGATCGTCCGGGTCCGAGTAGACGGTGCCCTCCAGATAGGCGACCAGCGGGGGAAGGGCGGACTTCCGGTGGGACGCGGCGCGGAAGGCGCCGAGGAGCAGGGCGGCGTCCCCGATGGCCTCCAGGCCCTTGCCCCGGACGTCCCCGACGATGAACCGGGTGCCTTGCGCGGTGCGCGCCGCCGCGAAGAGGTCACCGCCGATCTGCGCTTCGGCCTCGGCGGCCAGATAGACCGAGGCGACCCGCAGGGGTCCGATCCTTCGCGGCAGCGGACGCAGTACGACCTGTTGTGCGGCCTCGGCCACGGAACGCAGTTGTGTCAGCTCCTTCTCGTGCCGCTCGCGCAGGTGGGCGAAGAAGGTGACGAACGCCGAGATCACGATCAGCGCGCTGATCTGGAGGGTGTGGTTGAGGTCGGTGAGACTGGTCCGTTCGACCGCGACCGCCATCTGCGCCAGGACGGCCACCACGCCGACGCACGCGGTGGTCCGGGGGCCGGCGAAGGACGCCGTGATGGCGGGCGCGGTGGCCAGGAAGGGGCCCAGATGCACCTGCGGGGGAGCGAACATGTCGCCCATCGTGACGGTGACGATGAGCCCGAGGGGGACCGCCAGCAGAGCGCCGCGCGGCGCCCACGAACGGCGATGACTGCCCGGCACTCGTCGCGGACCCATGAGACCTGGATACACCCGCGAGGCGCTTCGCACCTCCGCAGCGGTGCGCGCACCCGGCCCCGGCGGGGATCAGCAGCACCGGACCCGGGCCCGGCTGTCCGCCCGGTTTCGGCGGCCCCGCCCGGACCGGAGCGGAGTCACTCGCAGGTGACCTCGTCGCGCGGCGTGTAGCGGGTGTGGAACGGTTCCCGCTTCACCTCACGGCCGTTGTCGAGGAACACCCGCTCCACGGTGACGTCGAAGCCCTCGAGCGGTGTCTGCGGCACGCACTTGTCGTCGGTGCGCACATGCTCCGCGGGCTCCTTCACCTGGGTGCGCGGGCCCTTCACCGACCTGATCTCGTCGTACTTCCGGGTGCCGAGGAAGGTGATGGTCACGGAGGTGTCGGTGGACTCCGCCTGGATGTAGATGGCCTTGCCGGAGTCGTTGGCGAACCTCAGATCGAGGCTGCCCCAGGCGACCGTGGCCTCACGGCCCTCCGGGTAGCGCTCGATGTAGAAGGAGTGGGCGCCGTACTCGAGGGGCTTGACCCCGGCGAAGAACATCGCGTTGAACACGGTCGTCGCCACCGCGGAGACACCACCGCCGGATGCCTTGGTGAACTGGTTGTTGAGGATCATGATGCCCTCGACGAAGCCGTTGTGCTCGGTGCGCTCACCGACGGTGCGGTTGAAGCTCCAGTTCTCGCCGGGCATGACGACGGAGCCGTTGATGAGCTCCACGGCACGGCCGATGTTCTTCGTGCGGTACGGGGCCTTTTCGAAGTTGACGGTGAAGGAGGACATCTTCTGCGTCAGCCCGAGCCGGGCCGCGTTCTCGCGGGTGACCTCCGGCCGGATCTCGCGGGTGGCGACGGCTCCGGTGCGGGCGGCGGCACCCGACTTCGTGAGCAGCGGCAGCACGGCCTTGCCCAGCGCCTTGTCGCTGACCTCCTGGCCGATCGTGGCGTCCTCGGTGACAATGACGCTGTCGCCGCTGAGTCCCAGCCCGGCGTTCTCGGCGGTGGCCGGGAGGCCGGCGAGGGGCCCGGTCACCGCGGGGGAGTTGCGCAGGCCTTCGGTGTCCAGCGCGGGCTTCAGCCGGCCGGTGCCGTCCGGCCGCATCGTCAGGTACTCGCCCAGGACGGCCGGGGTGATGCTGAACCGCCGGTCGGCCGCGGTGAGCGTGACGGGGGCCGACATGGCCGGCTGGGCGAAGTCGCGCACCGCGCGTCGCACCTGCTCCTCGTTCACCCTCGGCCTGGTCTCACGGGCGGGCAGAGCCGTGACCGGGCCGTCCTCGCCGCGCAGGAAGGCGGCGCGCAGGGAGCCGACGGCGGCGTCCACGTCGGTCGTGTAGCCGGTGTGCGGGGTGACCTGTACGACCCGGCCGCCCTCGAAGCTCACCGCACCGTCGCGGACCTGCTGGTCGAGGGTCTTCGCGAGCTCGCCGAGAGTGGCGCGGGCCTTGGTCCGGTCGACGTGAACAACCGGTTCGACGGCTCCGCCCGAGCGGAACAGCGCGCCGAGGACGCTGAACGGATCGGCACCGGATCGGGTGGCCCGGTCCACGGTCTCCTGGACGTCGAAGGCCAGCCCGGCCCGCTGTGTGTCGATCGTGCCCCGTCGGTCGCCCACCCGCACCGCCAGTTCGCGCGGTCCGCCCGCCACCAGCCGCTCGTCCAGCTTCCGGACGGCTTCCGCGCGGCTGAGACCCCCGATGTCCACGCCGCGCACCGACGTACCGCCGTCTATCTCACCGCCCACGAGCACCAGCCCGGTCAGATACAGACCGCCGACGCCGACGGCCAGCGCCCCTCCGGCCAGAGCCAGGGGCGGGACGGAGGCGAAGCGGGGGACGGGTATGCGGGGGACGGCGGGTATGCGGGGGCGCATGGGTCTCCAGGACGGGTCGAGGGGACGGTGCGGCCGATGGCACGACTGTGTGCTCAGGGCAAGCACCCCAAGCTACCCATAATTGGGCGATGAACATATATGCCCGTGACCAGGTATGTTTCAGATCACATCGGGCTTTTCACTCCGCGTGTCGGGTCGGTCGGCCGGTGTGACGGCGGGGCGCACTCCGTGGTGCGGGGAGCCGTTCGGGGGACCTGGTCACGCCGCAACGCGCTACTGTGTGTCACGTAGTGTAACAGTATGCTCATGATCTCGTCACAGAATGCTGAAGCGAGCAACAGGCGCAGCCGTCGCCTCGGGGCCGGCACGGCAGTCGTGCTCATGGCGAGCACCGTGATGCTGAGCGCCGCGGCCAGTGTGGCGGCCCAGCCGTCCGTGCGGTCCGGACCCGACTGGGACGCCATCGCGCGGTGCGAGTCCGGGGGCAACTGGAAGGCGAACACCGGCAACGGCCACTACGGCGGCCTCCAGTTCGCGCAGTCCAGCTGGGTCGCCGCGGGTGGGCTCAAGTACGCGCCGCGTGCCGACCTGGCCACCCGCAAGGAGCAGATCATCGTGGCCAGACGCCTGGCGGCCATCCAGGGAATGAACGCCTGGACCTGCGCATCCAGGGTGTGAGCGCCCGGACCCGCGCCTGAGCGACGCCGGTGCGGACTCGCGCGGACCCCGCTTGTCCGGGGTCCGCGCGGCCCGGTCCGCCGCCCGGGCCCGATGCCCGGCGGGCGGCTCAGCTCAAGGGCGCGTAGAGCGCCTCGATCTCCCGTGCGTACGCCGCCAGCGCCGCGTGCCGCTTCACCTTCAAGGACGGGGTCAGCAGGCCGTTCTCCTCGGTGAAGTCGCCTTCGACGAGGGTGAAGGCCCGGATCGACTCCGCGCGGGAGACCGCCTGGTTGGCGTGGTCGACGGCCTTCTGGACCTCGGCGCGGATCCGCGGGTCGCGGACCACCTCGGACATCGGGGTGTCCGCGGGCAGCCGGCGGACGGCCAGCCAGTGCGCCACGGCCTCGGCGTCGAGCGCGACCAGGGCCGCGACGAAGGGGCGGTTGTCCCCGACGACGAGGCACTGGCCGACCGGCGGACGGCTGCGCAGACGGTCCTCCAGGACGGCCGGCGAGACGTTCTTGCCGCCGGACGTGACGATGATGTCCTTCTTGCGGCCCGTGATGGTGAGGTACCCGTCGTCGTCCAGGGAACCCAGGTCCCCGGTGGCGAACCAGCCGTCGGTGAGCACCGCGTCCGTGGCCGCCGGGTTGTTCCAGTACGCGCCGAAGACGATGCCGCCCTCGACGAGGACCTCGCCGTCCTGCGCGATGCGCACGGCGGTGCCGGGCACGGGCAGGCCCACGGTGCCGGGACGGGGACCCAGGGGCGGGACGATGGTGGCGGCGGCCGTCGTCTCGGTCAGGCCGTAGCCCTCGTAGACGATGATCCCGGCCGCGTGGAAGAACAGGTTCAGGTCGCGGTCGAGCGGTGAGCCGCCGCTGATCGCGTACCGCGTGCGGCCACCGAGTTCCTTGCGGATACGACGGTAGACCAGCAGGTCGTACAGGGCCCACGCGGCGTACAGGCCGGGGCCCGGCCCCCTGCCGCGGCCCAGGAACTTGTCGAGACAGGCCTCGCCGAAGCGGACCCCGACGCGATGCGCGCGGTCGAAGGAGGCGCCGCGGCCGATCCTCTCGGCCGTGGCCCGCCCGGTGTCGTGGATCTTCTCGAACAGGTACGGGACGCCGACCAGGAACGTGGGGCGGAACGCCCGCAGCGCCGGACGGAGTTCGTCGGGCTTGATGCTCGGACAGTGACCGATCTCGATACGGGCCATCAGGCAGGCGATCTGGAGGGTGCGGCCGAGGATGTGGGCGAGGGGCAGGAAGAGGAGGGTGGAGGCCGTCCGGCCGGTGACCGCCTCGAAGACGGGGTGCAGCAGCTCGACCGTGTTGGCGGCCTCGGCGTGCAGGTTGCCGTGGGTGAGCACACAGCCCTTCGGCCGGCCGGTGGTGCCCGAGGTGTAGCACACGGTCGCGATCGTGTCGGGGGTCAGCGCGGTACGGCGCTTGGTGACCTCCTCGTCGGTCACCTCACGTCCGAGGGCGGTGAGGTCGTCGAGGGCTGCCGCGTCGAGTTCCCAGATGCGGGGCGGGTGGGGGTGGCCGGCCGTGGCGGTGGTGACCGTGGCGGTGTTCTCGGCGGTTTCGGTCACGACGTGACGGGCGCCCGAGTCGCGGACGATCCACTCCACCTGCTCCGCCGAGGAGGTGGCGTAGATCGGGACGGACTGGCCGCCGGCGGCCCAGACGGCGAAGTCCAGGACCGTCCACTCGTAGCGGGTGCGGGACATCACAGCGACACGGTCGCCCGGTTCCACCCCGGCGGCGATCAACCCCTTCGCCACGGAGGCGACTTCACCGGCGAAGGCCGCCGCGGTGACGGACTGCCGGCCGCCGTCGCGCTCGCGGCGCAGGACCACGGCGTCCGGAGCCTGAAGCGCGTTGGTGAAGGGGATGTCCGCGGTCGTGGCGTCCTCGGCGCGCGGAGCGAGGGGCGGTGCGCGAACCTCGCGCACCACTCCGTACTCGTCCCTGAAGGTCTCGATCCTGGTGCGGGCGGCCAGGTCGGTGCGCCGCCTCGCCCGTTTCAGATCCCTGCGTACGCCCATGACGACTCCCCGTCCGGATGAGGCCGACGTGCTGCGATCCGTCCTTACTCCGCAGTCAACTTACGGGCGGGCAGGGAAAGGTCAATGGGTCCGGATCAGTCCAGACGGTTCGCCGCGCTGATCGCCTCGGCCAGCCGGCGCACCTCCTCGTCCTCCGTGCGCGAGGCCAACTCGTAGGCCCGTTCGGAGAGTTCGCCCAGGCTCGGCGCGCCGGGGAGCGAGCCGTAGCGGTGGTCGGGGGAGCGCAGGGCGTCGGCGAAGTAGGCGGCCGTGGACGCGATCCGCAGTCCGTGACCGGCGCTCCACACGGAATCGTCGAGGGAGCGGGCCTCCAGGTCGCCGGACTCCTCGTGCGGCGCGCGGGTGTCGGGGTCGAGCCAGCGGACGGTGGCGGTGGCCAGGTGACCCTCGGCGCCGGGCTCGGTGCGGACCGCGTACAGGGCCGTGACGGTGTGGCCGGGGCCGACCTCGCCGCCGTCGACGCGGTCGTTGCGGAAGTCCTCGTCGGCCACGCTGCGGTTGTCGTAGCCGACGAGGCGGAACTCGGCGACCGTCCCCGGGTCGAAGGCGACCTGCGCCTTGGCGTCGCGGGCGGTCAGTTCGATGTTCCGCGGCAGTTGTTCGCAGAAGACCTCGCGGGCGTCCTCGGGTCCGGACACATAGACGGTGTGGCCGTCGCCCTTGTCGGCGAGGCGCTCCATCAGAGCGTCGCCGTAGTCGCTGCCGACGCCGACGCCGAAGAGGGTGATGCCGTGCTCGCGGCGTTCGGCGGCGATCCGCTCCAGAATCGTGTCGGGGTCGGTGTCCCCGGTGTTGGCAAGGGCGTCGGAGACGAGGACCACGCGGTTGGTGGCACCGTCGCGCAGGCCCTCGACCGCGGTGGCGTACCCGGTCTCGACGCCGGCGCCTAGGTTGGTGGACTGCATCGGCTCCAGGCTGTCGATGGCGGCGTGGATCTCACCGCGGTTGCCGTCGAGGCGCGTCATCGGCAGCACGGTCTCGGCCTCGTCGCTGAAGGTGACGATCGCGACGGAGTCGTCGTCGCGCAGCCGGTCCGTCATCACGGACAAGGACTCCTGGGCCAGGTCCAGGCGTCCGGGTTCGGCCATGGAGCCGGAGATGTCGATGACGAAGGTCAGCGCGGCGGGCGGGCGTTCCCCGGACCGCTCGGCCGCGCGCGTGGCCAGACCCACACGGACCAGGGACCAGTCCGCCGCGTCGGTGCGGGCGCCGTCGACGGTCACCGTGAAGCCGTCACCGCCGGGGCGTTCGTAGTCCTGGCGGAAGCTGTTGACGAACTCCTCCGGGCGGACTGTCGACGGGTCGGGCAGCCTGCCGTCCCGGATGACGCGGCGGGCGTAGCCGTAGGAGGCCGTGTCGACGTCGAGGGCGAAGGTGGACAGGTGGTCGGGTGCGGGTGCGAACTCGCGGGAGTCCGTGTCGCCGCGCTGTTCGCCGTTTTCCTGGCTGCCGTCGGGTGCGGGCGCCGGCCCCGGTGGAGCGGGGAATCCGGAGTCGCGCCCGCTGCGGTCCGCGGCGTGGCTTGTGCCGTCGCTGTTGCTGTCGTTCGCACCGCAGCCGGTGAGCAGCAGGCCGCCGACCGCGGTCAGCGCGGTGAGCGCGAGCAGCGTGCCACGCGGCCCTCGTGTGCCGTGCCGCTTCAACATGGGTGCCTCCTAGGTTCGTTGACGTCGATCCCCGCGGACGTCCACTTCTGTGACTGTGACGTCGCGGGGTCCCGGAACGTGCGACACGGGGTGTTGCGGATGCGTCTCGAAGCGGCCACGGAGACGGCCCGCCGAGACCGGTCGGTGATCTTCCGTTGACCTGCACGTATTCCTCGTGGGGCGACAGCGCCCGGCCGGTCGCCCTTCGCCCGATGTGTGCGCCGTGACCCGGGCCGTTGGTAGCGTGCCGCGCACGGCGAGGATCAAGGAGGACCACCACCGTGCTCGAAGTGGCGCGCCACACCGTCGGTCAGCAGCGGATCCGCGAAGCGTCCGAGGACATCGACCGCCGGGCGCGGGGCCGTTGGCACTGGCTGCGTCACGGTGGCCTGTCCCTGAAGGGCCTCGGCGAGATGCGAGACGAACTCCTCGACCATGTGGCCGCCCGCACCGTCGACGACCCCGCCCTCGACGCGGCCCACACCCGCACGGTCCTGCGGACGGCGGCGGAGTGCGCGCTCGGCGTGCTGAGCCTGGGGGCCTTCCCCAACGGGGACTTCGAAGTGCCCCTCCCCCTCGTCGGTGAACGGCTGAGCAGCGAGGACCTCAGCTTCGGGGACGCCGTGGACCAGGCACCCACCACGGTGACGTGGGTGGACGCGTTCGCGCTGTGCGTGGTGAGCGGACTGGTCCGGGAACAGCAGCGGGTGATCGGGCTCCTGCTGCGGACGGACTACGCGCCGGCCGTGCGCGACGGGGTGCCGTACTCGCCGCTGGAGTCCCGGTCGTCTCCCGCGGGCCTCGCGGAGATGGACGCCCTGTGCGGCTACCTGACCCCGGCGCGGGGCCACCTGCCCCGGGACCGGCCGTCGGTGACGCTGTGCAAGCCGGACGCCGACGAGCGCGGTGAGGGGGTCCGGCGACTCGATGCGGCAGGTCCCCTGACACCGGATCAGCGGCTCCTGCGGGTCCTGCTGAAGGACGACCGGACCACCTTCGAGGAGGCCCTGGCCCGCCGTCTCGTCCAGTACCGCGAGAAGATGGCGGCCGACGCGGCTCCCCGGAGCCTGCTGCCGGTCGGCACGGTCGCGCTGGCCGCGCTGGCCGTTCAGGTGCACGGATGGGAACTGGGTGTCCGTTCCGGTTACCTGCCGGACGTTCTGCTGGGCCCGCCCGACGGCGGGCAGCCGACCGCCGGCTGAGACCGTGCGGGTCCCGCCGCGGAGTGCGGGGACCGGCCCGCCCGGCCGGACGTCCTCGTCCGCCGTCGCGGCAGCACCACCGTGCCGACGTGGATCTGTTCTCACGCTCCTGGGCGGCGTTGCGGACGGCGGTCGCCGAGCTGCCGGACGAGGACGTCGAACAGCCCTCCGGCTGTGCCGCCTGCTGGTGCGGGACCTGGTGTGCCATCCGGCCGCCGCGCGGCGAGCGGCGCGGAGACGGAGCGGCCCGGCCCGCTCGCCGCGAATCTGCCCCGCGTCCTCGGCTGATCCGGCCGTCGCGGGTCCGGCACGTCCGTTCCGCACGGACCCACGGGGTTCCCCGGGTCGGCCCGGGCGGCACGGGGGTCAGGCGCGTGCCGCCCGGGCGGTCGGTGGGCGTGCGCTGCTACGAAACCCGGGCGCGGGGGCGCAGGACTCCGGCTGCCGCGGCCGCGGCGACGCAACAGGCCGCGGGGAGGAAGAAGGTGAGGTTGAGCGGGATCAGCCGGGTCAGCCAGCCGATGACGGCGGGACCGGCGAGCATGCCGAGATAGCCGAGGCCCGCCACCCGGGAGACATTGGCGCCGGCCGCTCCTTCGTCGGCGTGGCCGGCCGCGCTGAACAGCTGGGGGACGCAGCCGGACAGTCCGGCGCCGAACAGCGCCCACCCCGCGAGGGCGACCGGGATCCAGGGGGAGAGGGCGACGGCGGTGATGCCGATGGCGGCGACCGCGGCGCCGTGGCGCAGGATCGCGGCGGGACCGAAACGGGCGGAGACGCGGTCGGCGAGGAGGCGGCCGACGGTCATGGCCGCGGCGAAGGTGCCGTAGGCGAGGGCCGCGGTGCTGTCGGAGGCGCCGAGGATCGTCTTCAGGTGCAGGGCGCTCCAGTCGTTGGCGACGCCTTCGCACAGCATGATCATCAGCGCCAGGACGGCCAGCACCCAGATGCGGCCGGTGGTGGTGCGCTTCTCCGGCTCGTTCGCGGCGGGCTGCTGGTCCACCCGCGGTCCGGGTCCGGCGGGCAGCAGACGGCGGGCCGCGCCGACGGAGACCGCCATGCCGAGGACCGCGGCCGTGCCGAGGGTCGCCGCGGGCGTCCAGCCCCGGCTCGCGGCGGCGGCGCCGGCGAGGGCCGCGAGTACACCGCCGACGGAGAACGTGGCGTGGAAGGCGGACATCACGGGCCGGCCGTAGGCCTTCTCGACCTGGACGGCATGGGCGTTCATGCTCACGTCGAGACAGCCGTTGCCGAAGCCGAAGACGATCAGGGCCGCGGCGAGGGTCCAGGCGTCCGCCGCGAGTCCGGGCAGTGCCAGGGAAGCGCTGCACAGCAGGGCGGACGCCGGCAGGACGGTGCGGGTGCCGAGCCGGTCGGCGAGCGGGCCGGCCAGTTGCATGCCGACGAACGCGCCGAGCCCGAGCAGGACCAGGAAGCCGCCCAGCACGGCGTGGCTCACGCCGACGCGTTCCTCGGCGGGTGGGATCTGCACGACCCACATCCCCAGCAGGGTGCCGTTGAGGATGAAGTACGTGAAGGTCGCCACCCGGGCGGCGCGCAGTTTCTGATCCATGCGGCGAACATACCGAACAGAAATCATGTTTGAAAGTCACGTTTCTCACAAGATTGCTGTTCGTTAGGGGGGTGGTGTTCAATCGCCGCCATGGGTAACGCAGACCGCCTCAGGCAGATCGCCGACGCCGTGCGCGAGGCGGGCAGCCTCAGCGTCGGTGAACTGGCCGGCCTCACCGGCGCTTCGGAGATGACCGTCCGCCGCGACCTGGAGGCCCTTGCCGCCCAGGGCGTGCTGGAGCGTGTCCGCGGCGGAGCGCGCAGCCTGCTCCTGCGCGGCGAGGAACCCCCGTTCTCGCTGCGGGTGCGCGAGGGCGTCGAGGTCAAGGAGCGCATCGCGGCGAGCGTCGCCTCGCTGATCGCCGACGGGGAGACGGTGGTGCTCGACAGCGGAACCACCTGCCTGGCCGTCGCCCGGGAGCTGCGCGGCCGACGGGTGAGCGTGATGCCGCTGTCACTCCAGTCCGTCCACATCCTCGCCGAGAGCACGGGCAGCACCACGCTCCTCGTGCCCGGCGGGCGCCCCCGGCCGGGCGAAGGAGCCCTGACGGGTCCCCTCACGCTCTCCTCGCTGACGGCCCTGCGGTTCGACACCGCGGTCATCGGCTGCTGCGGCCTGACCGCGGGGCAGGGACTGACCGCCTACGACCTCGACGACGCCGCCGTCAAACAGGCGGCGATCAATTCGGCCGGACGGGTCGTCGCCGCGACCGAGGGCGGCAAACTCTCCCGCACCGCCCACGCGTTCGTCGCCCCCGTCACCGCGCTGCACACCCTCGTCACCGACGCGTCGGCACCGCGGGACGAGATCGAGGCGATCAGAGCGGCCGGCACGGATGTCATGACGGTATGACCCGGGGCCCTCCGCACCGGTCGCCGTGCACCGCCCGGGTGCCGGCTCGGAGGGCGGCCGGCCGGCGCCTTCCGAGCCGGAGGCGGACGGAGTCTCAGGCGGGGCGCGGAGCCCGCCGGTCCTTGCGTTGTTCCAGCTCTTCCTCGTCGACGAGGACGAGCATGGGCTTGCCCGGCTCGCACATCATGGTGACGAGGAACCGAACCGGCACGTCGGTGCGGTTGTTGCCGTCCTGGTAGTGGATCACATCGCCGCCCGGCTCCCAGAACGCCTCTCCGGCACGGATCACCCGCTCCGGCTCCCCCTCCAGCTCGAAGCGCATCTCGCCCTCCAGCACATAGCCGAAGGCCGGACCGAAGTGACGGTGCGGCGGCGTGCCCGGCTCTCCCGGGGGGAAGTCGACGAGCAACGTCATGACCTGCGCACCCTCCGGAATGGAAGGCGGACTCGCCTCCTGGACCACGGTGACCGCGTTGAACCAGGCCTCGGACAGCTGACCGTGTCCTCCGACGAAACCTGCCGCATCGTTGTTCGGCATCAAGCCACCTCCGGTGTCGGCGCCGAGACGGAGCCGGCGGGCCCCGGCACGGGTGACGGTGTCAGCCCGCGTGGTCCCGAAGCCGCCTCGTCACGTGGATCGGGCAACCGGTGATCGATGTCCGTGCCCGGCGTACGGACGGCACGGGCACAGGTACCTGAAAAAGACTACGCCGACTGCGTACGCGCCACCTGTTGCCGGCATCCGCCCAGGTGGGACCCGAGACGTGCCCCCTTCGCAGGGCCTCGACGGCCCTGCTCGGCCCGGTCCCCTCGAAGGTCCTGCGCGACCGTCGTCGGGGGTACGGTGGACGCAGACGACACCTCTCGGTCCGCCGGGCACCCGGACGAGCCGACCCCGGTCGGCGTGGCATCACCGAGTCGAACCCACCGCGCAGGCAGGCCCGCCCGTCCCACCGCAGCCGGTCCTCCCAGTCCGTTCCCTGCGTGCGCGACAGGCTGATCACTCACCCGGACGCTTCCGGAAGACCTGAACAACTCGGCGAAAGGCGCGTCATGAAGTTCACAGTCCTGGGCGGCAGCGGCCTCATCGGCAGTCAGGTGGTCGAACAGCTGACGGCGGCCGGCCACGAGGTCACCGCCGCGTCCCTGTCCACCGGAGTCGACGTCATCAGCGGCAAAGGCCTCAAGGAGGTCCTCGCGGGCGCCGACGCGGTGATCAACCTGACGAACTCCCCCGTGTTCGACGAGACGTCCATCGGCTTCTTCGAGACGTCGATGAATAACGTCGTCGCCGCGGCCGAGGAGGCCGGGCTGCGCCACCACGTGATTCTCTCCATCGTCGGGCTGGACGAGGTGCCCGGGCTCGACTACTACCGGGCCAAGATGCTCCAGGAGGACATCCTCACGAGCGGGCCGACGCCGTACTCGATCGTGCGCGCCACGCAGTTCTTCGAGTTCGTCCAGGCGGTCCTGTCCATGACCACGGAGGGTGACGTGGTCCGGCTGCCCGCCACGCCCGTGCAGCCGATGGCATCCGCCGATGTCGTCGCGGCGGTCGTACGGACCGCCACCGGCACCCCCGTCCAGGGCGTCCGCAACGTCGCGGGACCCGAGATGTTCCACCTCGACGAACTGGGCCGCGTGACACTGGCCGCACGGCCCGACGGACGCCATGTCGTCACCGACGCCGAGGCGGGCATGTTCGCCGTCGTCCCCGGAGACGCGCTGCTGCCGCCGCCGGACGCCCAACTCGCCGCCACACGCTACGGCGACTGGCTCGAGCAGCAGCCGCCGACCGGCTGACGGGGCGTGTTCAGGGCGCGGCGTCGAGATCCACCCCTACCACTGCCAGATCGTCGAGGGCGATCTCACTCTGTGACGTCGGTCGTATGCGCTTGCGGCCGGCCGGTGCGACCGGCGGACCGGTCAGGGCCGGCCGTCCGGCGCCGGGAGCCGCGCTAGACGCGCGGCACCGGCGACGCCCCGGGGGCCCGGTCAGGACTGGTACGGCTGCTGCTGGGGCTGCCCGTACGGGTGGCCCCCCTGGCCGCCGGCCGCCTGCGTCCGCAACTGCTCGGCCTGCTCCTTGGTCACCTTCTGCTCCGCACCGCAGAACGTGCACTGCGTCGTGTACTTCGTCGAGAACGGGAACAGGGGCACGAAGAACAGGGTGAACTTCGTGACGCGCTTCTTGAGCGTGTGCGCGGCGGGGTTGCCGCACTGCCCGCACAGCAGCGTCAGTATCGCCAGCTGGTACAGGTAGCCCTTGGTGCCAAAGATGATCATGATGTCGATCCCTCCCGGTCTGCGTCCGCCGGCGCGGAGCCGGCGGGCGGCGCGGCGCGCCCCCACCACCCAGTCTCGTACACGCCCCTCGACCCGGCCGCCTCACCGAGGGCTCACCAGCCGGTGCGCAACAGGTGATTGAGGAGCAGCGCGAGCACCGCCTGGGCGGTGAGCCAGGCGCGAGGGCCGGGGAGGAGGGCGCAGGCGGGGAGCAGCCACACGGCGAAGGGCAGCCAGATGCGTTCCGTCTCCGCCTTGCTCATCCCGGACAGGTCGGCGATCACCACCGCGAGCAGGGCGGCCGCCACGAGGGCGGCGAGGCGGGCCTCGGCACCGGCCCGCGCGCCGGAGTCGTCCGGGAGGGTGAACGCGTCACGGCGGCCGCGGATCAGGACCGCACCGGTGCGGCGCAGGCCCGCCGCCGTCGCCGGCCCCGTGACGAGCACCGTGCAGGCGAGGTTGGCCCACACCCAGTAGCCGTAGGGCCGGGTGCCACCGGCGCCCTGGTGATAGCGCGTGACCAGCAGGTGGTACGCCTCCCACCAGTTGAACCCGGCGACCGCGAACAGCGCCGGGACGACCGCCAGTCCGGCCGCCAGCGCCACGAGGAGGACCGGACGCTCCCGGATGCGATGCCGGCCGAGCACCAGCACCGCCGCGCCGATCAGCGCGACGAGGGTGAGACCGTACGAGAGGTGGAAGGTCAGCCCGAAGAGGAGCCCGGAGGCGCCGGCCGCGACCGGTGAACGCCGCGTGACCGCCACGGCCAGCAGTGCCACCGCCCAGGCCGCCACCGCCGCGAAGTACGCGTCGGCCGAGGTGCCCATCCACACCGCGGCGGGGGCCAGGACCAGAAACGGCGCCGCCCGCCGGGCGAGGCTCTCGGCGGCCAGCGCGCGCAGTGCCACCAGTACGGCGACACAGGTGGTCGCGCCGACGGTGATGCACCAGACCCCGGCCCAGCCGCCACCCCCCAGCCCGATCCGGTCGAGCAGGACGAAGGTGAGCGTGGCCGCCGGGGGGTGGCCGGCGACATGGGCCGGCCAGTGGTCCGGGGAGCCGATCAGGATGTGGTCGGTGAATCCGTGCAGGGCGGCCGGGATGTCGTGGAAGCGGTCGATGACCTGGAGGTACTCGTAGCGGGTGGTGAGCCGGACCGCGATGCCGCGGTGCCAGCCGTCGATCAGGGCGAGGGAGAAGATCCACGCCATGGACGTGGCCCAGGCCAGCGCCGGCAGGGCCCGCCAGCTCAGGCGGGCCGCGACGACGGGGCCGTGGACGCAGACCGCGGCCGCCACGACGACCGCCGCCGCGGTGCCGGGGCCGAGATGCGGCCCCCAGGACGCCAGCAGCGGCGGCCAGCTGACGAACAGGGTGTGGTCGGTGTCCTCGATGCGGCGGCCGATCAGCACGGCCGCGACCACGAGCAGGGCGGCGGCCAGAGCCGCGTAAAGATCGCGGCGGACATCGCCGGACACGCCCGGCCGCGGGGCGCGGGTACCGTCGGAACGCATGGTGCGGGTCACACCGGCAAGTTAGGCCGCAAGGGCGGTCATGAGCCGCCGTCAGGGCCGGACGTCAGCGTTTCGTCATGCGTCACGCACACGTTCGCGGGGTACCGGCGGCCTACGGTCGGGTCATGCGCGACGACCCCCGGCTTCCCACCTCACCAGGCTTCTGGCGCAGCCCGCTGCGCGGACCGTGGTTCACCTCCGTGCTCGGACTCGTCCTGCTCGTCGGGACGACCGTGCTGTTCGTGACGGGTCTGGTGTCCTACGCCGCCTACAACCCGGACCTGTCCCCGGTGAACGACCAGACCCCCGACAAGGGGATCCTCGGCTTCTACCTCTTCCCCTGGCCGACGGACCCGGCCTGGCTGTACCGGCTGAACCAGGGCATCCACGTCACCCTCGGCATCACCTTGATCCCGGTGCTGCTGGCCAAGCTGTGGTCCGTGGTCCCGAAGCTGTTCGCGCTGCCGCCGGCCCGTTCGCTCGCGCACGCCCTGGAGCGGATCTCGCTGCTGCTCCTGGTCGGGGGCGCGCTGTTCGAGTTCGTCACCGGAGTGCTCAACATCCAGCTCGACTACGTCTTCCCCGGCTCCTTCTACCGCCTGCACTTCTACGGCGCGTGGGTGTTCTTCGCCGGGTTCGCCGTGCACGTCGCGCTGAAGGCTCCCGCCGCCGTACGGAACGTGCGACATATGCGGCGCGGGGCCGCGCCGGAGGACGACCTCGTGCCGCCGAGCCCCGACCCGGCGACCTTCTCCCGGCGCGGCGCGCTCGGCTTCGTCGGCGGCGGCTCGCTGCTGCTCTTCGGCACGACCGTCGGCCAGAACTTCGACGGCGCACTGCGGCGCACCGCGATCCTCGCGCCGCACGGCGGAGCCGAACCCGGCAGCGGGCCGAACGGCTTCCAGATCAACAAGACGGCCGCGTACGCCGGCATCGACCCGGCCGAGACGGCCGAGGACACCTGGCGACTGATCGTCACCGGCCGTTCCGGCGCCGTCCGTCTCAGCCGTGCGCAGCTCGCCCGGCTCCCCCTGCACAGCTCGTCGCTGCCCATCGCCTGCGTGGAGGGCTGGTCGACATCGGACCAGTGGTGGCGCGGCGTGCGGCTGCGCGACCTCGCGCGGCTCGTCGGGTACGAGGACGACCCGCCGGACGTGTTCGTCGAGTCGCTCCAGCGGCGCGGAGCCTTCCGGCACGCGGCGCTGCGCGCCAACCAGGTGGCCGATCCGCGCTCTCTGCTCGCCCTGTACGTCAACGGCGAGGACCTGTCCCCCGACCACGGCCACCCGGCGCGGGTCATCGTGCCCGCGGCGCCCGGAGTGCTGAACACCAAATGGGTGGCCCGGATGACGTTCGGAGACCTGTGATGCGACCGCGGTTCCCGCTCGGCAGCCCCTTCCAACTGCTGCTTCTCGTCTGCTCGTTCGCGCTCGCCGCGTACGCCGGGGTACGGCTGCTCGCGGACGACTGGTTCGGCGTGGCGCTGTGGTTCGTGGGCGCGGCTCTGCTGCACGACCTCGTGCTGCTGCCGCTCTACTCGGTCGCCGACCGGGCGCTGCTGCGGGGATGCGGCGCGGCGGGGCACCGCGATCTGGCGGTCCACGTGCGTGTTCCGGCGGCGCTGTCCGGGCTGCTCCTCCTCGTGTGGTTCCCGCTGATCGGCGGCACGGTCGACGAGCGCTACCGGTTGGTCACCGGACTGTCGCCGGACGGCTTCCTCACCCGCTGGCTGCTGATCACCGCCGCTCTCTTCGGCGGTTCGGCCCTGCTGCTGGCGCTGCGGCTGCGCAGGGCCGCGAAGCGGCGCCCGCCCGCCGTCCACTGACCGGCCCGCGTCCAGCCGCGCGCGTACCGGAGCAGGGCCGGCGTTCCGAGCCGCGCCCACCGGAAGAGGAGGTCCCCGTCCGGGGCGCCGGCCATGTCGACGACCTGGACCAGGGCGCGTTCGTCGACGTCCACCGCGGCGGTCTCGGCGATCAGCAGGCCACCGGGGCGCAGCAGCGCGCCCACCCGGTGCAGCAGGGCGGCCGGGTCGCCGCCGATGCCGACGTTGCCGTCCAGCAGCAGGACGGTGCCCCAGCGGCCCTCGCCCGGCAGCGGCTCGAACACCGAACGCCGCAGCGCCCGGCCCCCGAGCCGTACGGTGCCGGCCACGGCGGCGTCGCTGACGTCGATGCCGAGGACGGTCCGGCCCCGGGCGGCGAGTTCCGCCACCAGCCGTCCGGGCCCGCACCCCACGTCCAGCACGGCTCCCTCGCACCGGTCCAGGACGTCCAGGTCGACCGGGTCGGCAGGCGCGCACCAGCGTTCCACGTCCAGGGGCAGCAGCAGGCCGTCGGAGCGACGCAGGAACAGCGGGCCGCGTCCCGCACGCAGGGCCGCGGCGTACGGACCCGCCCAGGCGAGCGCGCCGGCGGTCGCCGCGCTCATCGCGGCCCGGCCGTCGCGCACCGGGCCAGCCGCGCGGCGAACCTGCCCCGCGGAGCCAGTGCGGCGACCGCACGGGCGTCGTCGGCGGTGTCGACGTCCCGCAGCCGCGGCAGATCGCGCACCCGCAGTCCGGCGGCGACCAGCCGCTCCCGCTGCACCCGCCCGGTCGTCGGCGTCGACATCGGCACCCCGCGCAGCAGCCGGGGGTCGGGCTCGGCGAGCCCCAGCGCCCAGAAGCCGCCGTCCCGCGCCGGGCCGAAGTACGCGTCGCAGTCCGCGAAGTCCACCGTGAGCAGTTCGGGCGTCACCTGCGGGGTGTCCATGCCGATGAGGAGGGCGGGGCCGGCGCACCGGGCGAAGGCGTCCGCCAACCGTTCGTCCAGGCCTCCCGCGCACTGGGCCACGACGTCGAACCCCGGCGGCAGCCACGGGCCGGGGGCGCCGTCGAGGACGAGAACGCGCCGGGCGGCCGGGGTGGCCGCCACCGTGTGCAGGGTGTCCGCGAGGGACGCCTCGGCGAGTTCCGCGGCCTGCCGGGGCGTGAACGGCGGCGTGAGCCGCGTCTTGACCCGGCCCGGCAGCGGTTCCTTCGCGATGACGAGGAGCGTGGTCACCGAACGCCCCTCCCGCCGGCCGGGATCCCGGCCGGCGGCTCGTCCAGCACCCGGCGCATGTCGCGTACCGCGTGCCAGGTGCCGCGCCAGGTGCCCGTCACCTTCGAGGCGCCGGTGCGCGGCAGATACGGCACGTCGTGCTCGGTGACACGCCAGCCGGCGTCGGCCGCTCGTACGACCATCTGCAACGGGTAGCCGCTGCGCCGGTCGGTGAGGCCGAGGGCCAGCAGCGGCTCGCGCCGGGCCGCGCGCAGAGGGCCGAGATCGTGCAGGCGCAGCCCGGTGCGGCGGCGCAGCATACGGGCCAGCACGAGGTTGCCCGCCCGGGCGTGGGCCGGCCAGGCGCCCCTGCCCCGCGGGCGGCGCCGGCCGAGGACCAGGTCCGCGTGTCCGTCGCGCACCTCACGCACGAAGGGGACGAGGAGCGACGGGTCCAGGGAGGCGTCGCAGTCGCAGAAGCACACCACGTCGGCGGTGGCGGCGGTCAGTCCGGCGTGGCAGGCGGCACCGAAGCCCCGGCGCGGCTCGTGGACGACGGTCGCCCCGAACGCGCGGGCGATCCGCGCCGAGTCGTCGGTCGACCCGTTGTCCACGACCAGCGCGCGCCAGCCCGGCGGAATGCGTTCGAGGACCCAGGGAAGGGCCTCCGCCTCGTCGAGGCAGGGGAGGACGACGTCGACGTCACGGGGTGGGGGTGAGGTGGTCACGCCCCTCACCCTACGAGTGCGAATCGGTCATTTCGGGCTTACGGTCCTTACGAATCGCGGACGTGCGGACCCGACGCGCCGAGGGACCCCACCAGCGGCGGGCCGGTGCCAGTCTGAGGACATGCAGCAGCCGTACGAGCCCCCGCGGGCGCGGGACGCGGACCGAGCCGCCCGCGTCCTGGTCGTCGACGACGATCCCACCGTGGCCGAGGTGGTCGCCGGATACCTGGACCGCGCCGGATACCGAGTCGACCGGGCCGACGACGGTCCGACGGCGCTCATCCGCGCCGCGGCCCACCGGCCGGACCTGGTGGTCCTGGACTTGATGCTGCCCGGCATGGACGGCCTCGAGGTGTGCCGGCGGCTGCGCGGCCACGGGCCGGTGCCGGTCATCATGCTGACCGCCCGCGGCGACGAGGACGACCGCGTCCTCGGCCTGGAAGTCGGCGCGGACGACTACGTCACCAAGCCGTTCAGCCCCCGCGAACTGGTGCTGCGCGTCGAGTCGGTGCTGCGCCGCACCCGGCCCGACACGAGTGCGCGCCCACTGAGCGCGGCCGGACTCGCCGTCGACCCCGCGGCCCGGCGAGCCACCCGGAACGGCACCGAACTCGCGCTCACCCTGCGCGAGTTCGACCTGCTCGCCTTCCTGATGCGCCGTCCGGGGGTGGCCCACAGCCGGGAGGACCTGATGCGCGAGGTGTGGGGCTGGGACTTCGGCGACCTGTCCACGGTCACCGTCCATGTCCGCCGGCTGCGGGGCAAGATCGAGGACGACCCGGCCGACCCCCGGCTGATCCGGACGGTGTGGGGCGTCGGCTACCGGTTCGAGCCGGGTGGGGAGGCGGACTGACCGTGCGGGACACGCTCCTCATCGTCCTCTACGCGTTCGCCGGTGCCGCCGCCTCCGGTCTGGCCGGGGCCGGTGTGCTGCGACTGATCCGCCGACGCTCGCTCACCGCCTCGCTCGCGGTGGTGGCGGCCGTGGGGGTGTTCGCGATGCTGGCGGGCACCTTGGCCGTCGCGTGGGCGATGTTCCTGTCCGCCCACGATCTGACCGTCGTCACGACCGTGGTCGCCATGGCGGCGGTGGTCTCCCTGGCCACCGCGTTGCTGCTGGGCCGCCGGGTCGTCGCCCGCAGTCACGAACTGGCCGCCGCCGCACGCTCGTTCGGCGACGGCGGAGCCTTCACCGCTCCGGCCGGGCCCGCCACGGCCGAACTGGACGCCCTCGGCCGTGAGCTGGCGGCGACCAGCGCCCGGCTGGCCGAATCCCGCGAGCGCGAGCGTGCGTTGGAGGCATCGCGGCATGAACTCGTCGCCTGGATCTCGCACGATCTGCGCACCCCGCTGGCCGGTCTGCGCGCCATGTCCGAAGCGCTGGAGGACGGGGTGGCGAGCGACCCCGGCCGCTACCTCCGGCAGATCCGCACCGAGGTGGAACGCCTCGACGGCATGGTGGGCGACCTCTTCGAACTCTCCCGCATCCACGCCGGGACGCTCCCGCTGACCCTCACCCGGATGTCCCTGTACGACCTGGTCGGCGACGCCCTCGCCGGCGCCGACCCGCTCGCCCGCGAACTGGGGGTGCGGCTCGTCGGCGACCACGTCGAGCCGGTACCGGTCGAGGTGGACGGCCGGGAGATGAGCCGTGTGCTGGGCAACCTGCTGGTCAACGCGATCCGCCGGACCCCCGCCGACGGCACGGTCGCGGTGGCCGCGGAACGCTCCGCCGAGGGCGTGGTCCTGTCGGTGACGGACGGCTGCGGCGGCATCGCCGAGGAGGACCTGCCCCGGGTCTTCGACACCGGCTGGCGCGGCAGCCACGCCCGCACACCGCCCGCGGGCGCGGGACTGGGCCTGGCCATCGTCCGCGGCATCGTCGAGGCACACCGGGGCCGGGCCGCCGTGCGCAACATCCCGGGCGGCTGCCGCTTCGAGGTGACCTTGCCCGTGCTGCCCTAGGGCTCCGCGCGCAGCCCGGCGCGAGCGAACTCCCGCATGCCCTCCTCGAAGCCGACCTGCGGCGTCCACCCCAGTTCCCGCCGCAGCCGTGACGAGTCCGCGGTGATGTGCCGTACGTCGCCGAGCCGGTACTCACCGGTGACGACGGGCTCGGGTCCGCCGTGCGCCGCGGCCAGGGCCCGCGCCATCTCCCCGACGGTGTGCGGCTCGCCGCTGCCCGTGTTGTACGCCGTGAGCCTCCCGGCGGGCGCGTCGGTCTCCAGGGCCACCGCGTTGGCGGCGGCCACGTCCCGCACATGAACGAAGTCCCGCCGCTGCCGCCCGTCCTCGAAGACGCGCGGGGCCTCGCCCCGGGCGAGCGCCGAACGGAAGAAGGAGGCGACACCGGCGTACGGAGTGTCCCGGGGCATCCGGGGCCCGTAGACGTTGTGGTAGCGCAGCGACACCGCCGACCCGTCCGTGCAGCGGGCCCAGGCCGCGGCCAGGTGCTCCTGCGCGAGCTTGGTCGTCGCGTACACGTTCCGGGGGTCGGCCGGGGCGTCCTCGCCGACCAGTCCGGGACAAAGGTCCTGCCCGCACCGCGGGCACCCGGGCTCGAACCGGCCCGCGTCCAGGTCGGCGGCGGCACGTGGTCCGGGCCGCACCGCTCCGTGCCGCGGGCAGGCGTAGCGCCCCTCCCCGTAGACGACCATCGACCCGGCGAGGACCAGCCGCCCCACACCCGCCTGTGCCATCGCGGCCAACAGGACCGCCGTGCCGAGGTCGTTGCGCGAGACGTACTCCGCCGCGTCGGCCACTCCGTCGCCGAGCCCGACCATCGCGGCCTGGTGGCACACCGCGTCCACACCGGTCAGTGCCGCGGCGACCGCCCCCGGATCGCGTACATCGGCGCGGGGGTCCTCCCGGACGTCGTACACGAGCGGTTCGTGTCCGCGCGCCCGCAGCGCTTCGACCACATGGGACCCGATGAACCCGGCACCGCCGGTGACCAGTACACGCATACGGTCACGCTAGGGCGAGGACCGCACCGGACCGCGCGGCCACGCCCGACACGTCACGGCTCGGTAAGCGACGACCACTTGGGCGCCACGCCGCCGAGGTCGCCCACATCGGCCCGGCCTCGGCCGCGAGCCGGGGTCCCCCGGGCGGCGCGCGGCACGACGCGGGGTACGCGGTGCCTCACTCGACCGGTACGCGGCCCGGATCCCCTCGTTCGACCCGGTACGGCTGCCATGAAGCACACATGCCTGCCCCTCCTCCAAGACCAGCTCGTGTACGGAACGCAGGAACCCGAACGCGTAGAGGCATCGGCGTGAATTCTGGCGCGGGGGCACGCTGTACCACCGTGTGTCGGCGCAGGTCGGCAGGCCTTTCCGGCGGCCGTCGCGAACGCGCCGCGCACCAGCCGCGCGTGATCACACCGGGGGCCGGGGGGTGGACGCCGGCGCAGGTCAGTGCGGGACGGGGGCCGGGATACCGAGGACGCGGTCGCGCAGGACGGGCAGTTCGGTGCGGATCCGGGTGACCTCCGCCATGTCGACGTCCGCCGTCACCGTCCGCTCGCCGTCGCCCGCGTCCGCCACCACGGTTCCCCAGGGGTCGACGATCATGCTGTGCCCGGCCTGTTGCATCCCGCCGTGGGTTCCGGTGGCGTCGCAGGCCAGCAGGAACACCTGCTCCTCCACGGCACGCGCGCGGACCAGCAGTTGCAGATGCGCGAGCCGCTTCGCGGGCCACGCGGCCGGCAGCACGATGAGTTCGGCGCCGACGTCCAGCAGGCCCCGGAAGAGTTCCGGGAAGCGGATGTCGTAGCAGATGGCGAGGCCCAGCCCGCCGAACTCCGTGGCGACGGTGACCACGTCGTTGCCGCCGCCCATCGCGACGGCCTCACCCGTGTCGAATCCGTACCGGTGGATCTTCCGGTAGTGGCCGCGCAGGCTTCCGTCCCGGTCGAAGAGGAGGGCGGTGTTGTACAGCGTCCCGCCCGCGTCCCGTTCGACGATCGACCCGGCGTGCAGCCACACGCCGGCCGCGCGCGCCGCGTCGGACATCGCCGCCGCGGTGGGGCCGTCCAGTGGCTCGGCCTCGCGCTCCCAGTCGTCGTAGGCCCACGCTCCGGCCGTCCAGAGTTCCGGCAGGACGACCAGGTCGTCACCTGCCCGGTCCCGCACCTTGGCGGCCGCCCGCAGGCGGCGGTCCTCGGCGGTCTCGGAGGAGTCGACGGACAGCTGAAGGAGTGAGGCGCGCATGGTTCTCTCCTCTCGGCGGTCACCGTGGGGGACCGGCCGGACGCGTGGGGGCTCTCTCCACCAGCGTAGGAGCCAACCGGGCATACCGGACACCGGGCGGCCGGTTGCGGCCGGGGACTCGGCTCGCCCGGCGGCCGGCGGGATCCGTGGTGACCGCGGGCCCGCGGAGAGGTCGCTGGTGCGTCGGGCACCGCCGATCACGGGGTTTCCGGCGGCTGGAGCACCGCCTGCCCGGCTCCGCGCCGGACTCCGTGGAGTGGTCGTCGGCCGGCGCGTGCAGCTGCCGGGCGTGCGACTCGGCCGGCAGTACGCGCCGGAGACCCGGCCGAGCACATGGTCCGCCGTCACCGTAGGGGCCTCCGACCCCGCGAACGGGACCACAGGGGCCGACCGCCCCGCTCCGGCCCGGGCCGCGGCGTCCGCGCCCGGCGCCCGGCGCCCTTACGAGCGTCCGGCCCCTCGATCCGCCGGCACCGACATCGAGCCCGGCCCGCGTGCTGCCGCCAGTTCCTCCGGTACGACCATTGCACTCACACGAGTGGCAACCCGGCCGACGGGCACCCATGTGCGCCCGGCAGCCGCTATGACGATGAAGTGATGATCTCGCTGTCCCGTACGGGCGACCCGGGCCGGTGCCGGCATGGGAGGATCCCGGCGCGGGCATTCAGCGGGCGTGGACCGGGGCGGCCCGTGCCGCCATCGAGGCGAGTGTCACCCTCGCCACGGACGGAGGACTCGACATGGCCGTTCCGCTCACCGCCGACCAACTCGTCGCGGCGCTGCGCGCAGAGGGCTGCGCCGTCCACGAGGTCGGCGGCTGGCGCACCAACAACCGCAATCACAAGGGCCATTGGGGACCCGTGAACGGTGTGATGATCCATCACACCGTCACCGGCCCGGCCACCGACGTCGTCCGGCTCATCTTCGACGGCCGCAGCGACCTGCCCGGCCCGCTCGCGACCGGCTGCATCACCAAGGACGGCACCGTCCACCTGGTCGGCAACGGCCGGGCCAACCACGCGGGGGGCGGGGACCCCGACGTCCTCGCGGCCGTGCGCGACGAGTCGTACGGCGGCTACCCGCCCCCGACGCACGAACACGACGGCAGCCCCGGCTCCGTCGACGGCAACAGGCACTTCTACGGCTTCGAGTGCGAGAACCGCGGCGACGGCAAGGACCCGTGGCCGCCCGTGCAGTACGCCGCCATGGTCAGGGCGACCGCCGCGATCTGCCGCAAGCACGGCTGGAGCGCGAAAAGCGGTATCGGCCACCTCGAGTGGTCGGACCAGAAGCCCGATCCGCGCGGCTTCGACATGAAGGACTTCCGCCATGACGTCGCCGCCTGCCTGGCGCTGCCGGCCGGCCGGTGGGAAGAGGAGGACATCATGCCCCAGTACGTCAATCTCGGGATCGCCGAGCCCTACACCCTCGACCTCGGGGCCTGGGACTCGATCGAGCTCACGTCGGAGTGGGCGGACGAGTCGGGCCACCACGGCACGGGGGGCAGCGTCTTCGCCCGCGGTCCCGCCCGCTTCACCGGGAGTATCAGCCTGGCCCTGAACGGTCTGTCCGCGGGCGACTGCGTCCAGGTGCGTATGACGGAGTTCGAGGGCGACGACCACCGGGCGGACCATCCGATCCACGAGGTCCTCGGAACACCCAGCGGAACGTTCGCGGTGGTGCCCCTGACCAAGCGGCTCGCCGCGGGCCGCTCCATGCGGGTTCGGCTCCTGAACCAGTCGAGCGCCCCGATCACCGTCGCCAGCGCGGTGCTCACGGCGCTCGTCTGGAAGGAGTCCTGACCTCGGGACCGGGATCCGGTGCGAGCGGTACCCGACGTGCCAGGGCACGTCGGGTACCCGGTGTCACGCGTTCGGGTCGAAGGGGATCCCGGCCGGCTTGGAACGACCGAGGGCGTACTCGAAGTCGCCGTCCTTGATCTTGATGGTGGCCGCCCCGAAGTCGGCGCTCAGGAGCTTGTCGCGGTACCCGGCCGGGTAGCCGTTCCACCCCACCAGCCGCGGGAAGAACCAGCCGCCGGTCGCGTTCTCGGGGGGTTCGTCGTTGCCGCCCGCGAACCTGAAGCAGTGGGTCGACGCGCCGTCCTTGTGATAGACGATCTTCGGGTGGGTCCCGTCGAAGCGCACGGCCGAACGGGCCGCCACCTGGTAGCCGGAGTGCTGGGACACCGACACGTACTGGACCTCGTTGTCGTTGACCCACACCACCACGTGTTCCCAGTCGTGGGTGTGCCCGATGGCCGCGGGCCCCAGTGTGGCCTGGTCCTTCTCGAAGTAGCTGGCGTACATCACGGCGCACCAGCCGTTGTTGCACTTCGCGCGGGAGTAGGTGTTGGCGTTGGCGAGTTGGGCGTAGTCGTGGCAGCGGCCGTTGACGTCGCCGCCCAGCTTCAGGCCGGGGTTGATGGTGCCGTCCGCTCCGATGGCGGCGGTGGCGTAGCAGCCGTCACCGTCGTAGTCGTAGGCGGGGGAGAAGGACTGTTCCAGGCCGTCGGCGTTCTGCGGCAGCAGTGGCAGGACACTGGCGTTCGCCGGGGTCGGCAGGGCCACGACGAGTGCCAGGGCGCTCAGCAGGACGCCGACGGCGGACCGGTTCAGCATGTATCAGCTCCTTGGGACGAGCGGTGTCGCGCGGGCCGGGCTCAGCAGTACAGATTGGCGCCCGGCGTGACGCCGAGGATCTGTGTGAACCGCTGGTAGTTGGACACCCGGCTCTGCACCTGTGCGGGGTTCCTGCCGTCGCACTCCAGGGAGCCGTTGATGGAGCGGATGGTCTGGCCGAATCCGGCCTGGTTGACCATGGCGTTGTGCGGGGTCATCGTGCCCGGTCCGGACTGGGTGTTCCAGTACCACAGGCCGGTCTTCCAGGCCACTGACGCGTCGTTCTGCACCAGCCACGGGTTGTTGAGCAGATCGATGCCGAGTGCGTCGCCCGCGGCCTTGTAGTTGAAGTTCCAGCTGAGCTGGATCGGTCCGCGGCCGTAGTAGGCGGCCTGGCCGGCCGGGCAGCCGTAGGGTTGGCCCCAGTCGCAGTAGTGCGGGTAGTTGGCCTGGTTCTGCTCCACGATGTGCACCAGGCCGCCGGTCTCGTGGCTGACGTTGGCGAGGAACGCGGCCGCTTCCTGCTTCTTCACCGTGTCGCTGCCGCTGTTGGCGAAGCCCGGGTAGGCGCTGAGCGCCGCGGTGAGGCCGCTGTAGGTGTAGAAGGAGTTCCGGCCCGGGAACATCTGGTTGAACTGCGCCTCGGTCACCACGAACCCGGACGGGTTGCCGGGGCCGCTCGCGGGCGCGGTCCACTTCTGGTTGGCGCCGCCGCTGCAGGTCCAGATCTGCACGCGGGTGCCGTTGGCGGAGTTGTTGTCGGTGACGTCCAGACACTTGTCGGCCTGCGGATTGACGATGTCGCGCGCCGCGGTCACCGTCCACCTCTGGTTGGCCCCGCCGGTGCAGGTCCACAGCTGGAGTTTGGCCCCGTCGGCGGTCGAGTTGCCGGTGACGTCCAGGCACTTGCCCAGGGCGCGGATGGTGCCGTCGCTGCCGACGTTCCACTGCTGGGCGCCGGTGCCGTTGCAGTCGTAGAGCTGAACGGGCGTGCCGTCAGCGGAGTTGGCCGCGGCGACGTCGAGGCACTTGCCCGCGAGGCCGGTGATCGCACCGGTGGCGGCCTGGGCGGGGGAAGCGGTGAGCAGTCCCGTGGACAGGGTCATGGCGGTGACCGCGAGGGCGGCGGACACGGAAAGGGGTCTGGCCATGGAGTGGCGGCCTTTCGTGGGGGCGGGGCACTCGGGCCGCGTTCACCTTGCGCACGGTCGAGCGCACACGTGGGGGTGGGGTCGACCGGTGAACCTAGAGGTATGGACCAATACCGTCAAGGCGTGAAGTAAGAAATGAGGAAAGGGAGTTGGGGTGTGGAGGTCCTGAAGGAGCGCCGTGGCGGCGCGCGTCGTCGTCCCCGGACCGCACCCGTGGATCGTGGCCCGCACGGCGGATCGCGGGCCGTGCGGGGGTGCCGCCGGGCCGTGCGGGGTGTGGCCTTGCGCCGGGGACGGAGTGTGGCCTCACGTCGGGGTCAGGGGTGTGGCCTCGCGCCGGGGTCAGGGGTGTGGCCTCGCGCCGGGCTCAGGGCGGCGGCCGGGCAGGTGCCTGCCCGGCCGCCGGTTGTCACGGGATCGTCAGTTGTGCGCTTCACCCGGGGCCTCGGGTGCGGCCCCGCGGGGCCCTGCGCGCCGGCTCAGGCGGTGAGCGGCTCCGACAGGGCGGCCTTGACGCGCCGGGTCTCCTCGTCGGCGAGGACTTCGGGCCGACCGTCGGCCAGGGCCTGCATGGTGCGCTCGGCGACCTCGGCGGCGCTGATCTTCGGAGCGTCGGTCCAGGAGCTGAGCTCCGTGTCGACGAAGCCGGCGTGCACACCGATCACCAAGGTGCCCTGGTCGCCGAGGGCTTGCCGCAGTGAGTCCGTCAGGGACCACTGGGCCGCCTTGGAGGCGGCATAGCCGGGGAAGAGGGGCTCCCCGACCCAGGACGCCACGGACAGCATGTTCACCAGCGCGCCGCCGCCGTTGCGGGCGAGGACGGGGGCGAACGCCCGGGACACGGCCCATGTGCCGAAGAAGTTGACCTCCATCGCCCGGCGCGCGCCGTCGAAGGAGCCCTCCATGAGCTTGGTGCGGGAGCCGCCGGTGCCCGCGTTGTTGATCACTACGGTGACATCGTCCGCGGCCGCGGCGGCCGCGGCTACGTCCCTGGGGTCCGTCACATCCAGGCGCAGCGGCGTGAGGTCCTGGTCCGTGACCGTCGAGGGATCGCGGGCGCCCGCGTACACCTTGGCCGCGCCGTGTTCGACGAGTGCGCGGGCGAACGCACGGCCGATGCCGCGGTTGGCTCCGGTGACGAGGGCGACCGATCCTTTGATGTCCATGGTCCTCGTTCTTCCCTTGCGGTGAGCGGTCTACCGGGCCGGTGGGCCGTCGAGGTGCGTGCCCTCTCCTCACAGTGTGGGCGGCGAGGCGCCGGCTTGCCTGCGGGCGGGGATGCTCACCCCTCAGTCGGCGGTGCCGGCAGCGTGCCGCCCGGGGGCGTCGCTCGCACCGCCGGCGGTCAGGTGGCGGTGGTGACCTTCCACAGGTGTCCGTCCGGGTCGCTGAAGTAGCCGAAGTACCCGCCCCATTCGGCGGCGGCCGCGGGCTTGACCACCGTGCCGCCGGCCGCCCGCGCGCTCCGCATGACCTCGTCCACCTCGTCCCTGGAGTCGGTGATGAAGTGGAACGAGACACCGCGGAATCCGGATCCTTCGGCGGGTACGCCGGCGTCCTGTGCCGCGGCTTCCCGCTCGTGGAGCGCCGGCATCGAGGAACCCTCGCCCAGACTGCACCGCACGAAGCCGGGGAATTCCTGGTCGACGTCACAACCCAGGCCGTCCACATAGAACTTCCTGGCGCGGTTCACGTCCTTGACGCCGAGCATGACGGCACTCGCCCGCAGCGACACGGTCACCTCCTCGCGATTCGACATGTGTGGTGCGGTTCAGGCTGTCGGCCGGGCCGATTCGGGCGCGGGACCGCGGGACGGGAGCCGTCGAAGGCCGGGGCGGCGCCGTCCCGCGGGGGTGTCATGCGGTCGCCGCGCGGGAGGCGGGTGCGAAGGCGTCCGCGTGCTCCGCCGCCCACCGGCCGAAGGTGCGGGCCGGGCGGCCGGTGACCTTCTCGACGGTGTCCACGACCGTACGTCCCACTTCCGGCGTGTTGCCGTAGACCTCCAGCAGGAAGCTGATGACATCCTCCGTGAGGCCGCTCGCCCGCCACTGCGCGACGGCCTGCTCCTCGGTCAGTTCGACGAGCCGGATGTCCTGGCCGCGGGCGACGGCGAGCGCCGCGACCTTGTCGCCCACGGTCAGTGACCGGGGTCCGGTGATCACGTACTCCTGGCCCGAGTGACCCTCCTCGGTGAGCGCGACGGCGGCCACCGCACCGATGTCCGCCTCGTGGACCATGGCGCTGAGCCGGGAGACGAACGGTTCGCGGACCTCGCCGGCAGCGGCGATCCCCTCGGCCCATTCCAGAGCGTTGGCCATGAACTCGACGGGCATCAGCACCGTCCAGTCCACCTCGGTCTCGGCCCGCACCGCGTTCTCCAGCGGTGTCGGCCCGCCGCCGTGCAGCACGGTGATCCTGCGTACGCCGGCCGCGCGGGCCGACTCCAGGATCCGCGCCCCGGTCTCCAGCGGGGTGAAGCCGGCCCCGCCGAAGGTGATCAGATGGAGACCGGTGACGCCCCGCAGGGCCGGGACCAGCGTCTCGGGTTCGGTCAGATCGCCCTCGACGACCTCGACCCCGGTCGGGAGGGCGGCCTTCGCCGCGTCCCGGGTGAGTGCGCGGACCTCGTGGCCGCGGGCGAGGAGTTCGGCGACGACGTGGCGGCCGACGGTTCCGGTGGCGCCG
Source organism: Streptomyces cadmiisoli (assembly GCF_003261055.1). NCBI lineage: Bacteria > Bacillati > Actinomycetota > Actinomycetes > Kitasatosporales > Streptomycetaceae > Streptomyces > Streptomyces cadmiisoli. The sequence goes on along the minus strand of NZ_CP030073.1, from coordinate 1,222,035 downwards.
GTGACAAGGACTTTCTGCTTCTGCGTCATGGCGCGACCGTAGAAGTCCTTGCGGTCGGCTTGTGTCCGCGAAGCGGGGGCCGGGAGCGCGACACGTCAGGCCCGTCGGCGGGTGTTCGATTATTTGTTCGATATCATGGCGGGCATGGCACACGGCTCGTTCCCCGATGACCTCGTCCGGCTCCAGGCGGACTGGTACCGCACCTACACCGCCCTGGCCGTATCCCGCCCGGCCTCCGGCGCGGAGCTGCGCCGCCGCCTCCAGACGCTCTCGGTACGGCTGCTCTGGCACCCGTACTGGTCCGGGCCCGGCCGGATGCCGGCCGCCCGGGCGGAACTGCGTCGTCAGGTGCGTGCCATGGAGCGGCAGTTGTGCTGACCGCCCGGCCTCAGGCCGGGTACGGGCGGTAGCAGTCCGGCGCGGGGTGATAGAGCACCTGCCAGGTGCGGGTGTCCACAACGCCGTTCGTCGGGAGTCCGTGGCAGCCCTGGATCCACTTGATCTTCTTCAGCATCACGGTGTCGAAGCTCCCGTCGACGGTGAGCTTGGGAGGCTCGCCGCCCCACATGTTGCTCAGACACTGGGCCTGCATGACGGCCGCACCGGCTTCGGTGTGTGTGAGTTCGGGCCGGAACGTCGATGAGATGTAGGAGCACTCCGCCCGGCTGTCCGTGGCTCCGGCGGTGACTGCTGCCGGGTGGACGGTGACTGCCGCGGGGCCGGCGGCTGTGGCGGCTGTGACCTGCGGCGCCGTCACACTCAACGCGGCGCTCGTGCAGAACGCCGCACCCAGGACGACCAGTCCGTGCTGTCTCATACGACTCCTTCCGGCCTGGCCGCCCCGTCAGCGGCCGAGGAGGACGGGTACCCCTCATCCTCCCCGCGTTGACTGCGCCCCGCGAGTCACACCCGCGCGGGCCGGCCGCGGCAGCGCGCACCCGTTGCCAGGCGGCCCCGCCTGTACGGGCGGAGGCAGGCAGACGTCGTCCGGCGCATCTGCGGCGTGCCCGGTATGGGTTCATCATGGCTTGTGTGGCCGTCCCGGACGACGGCCGCGGTCGCCGCCGGACCCCGCGGGTTCCGTCGGCGTCGGCTGCGCCGGCCGAGGGTGCGCGTTCCCCGCCGTGGTGACCGCCGGGCCCTCGATGCCTGTTGCGGCTCCGGATCCCTTCCGGTTCCCGCTCCCGGGCGAGACGAAGGAGTGCCGTTTCATGGATACGAGGCTTGAGGTCGTGGTGATCCCGGTCGCGGACGTGGACCGGGCGAAGGCCTTCTACAAAGGCCTGGGATGGCGCGAGGACGCCGACTTCCCCTCCGGGGACGACTTCCGCGTGGTGCAGTTCACCCCGCCCGGGTCTCCCTGCTCGGTGATCTTCGGCGCCGGGGTCAGCGGCGCCGAGCCCGGATCAGCACAGGGACTGCACCTGATCGTCTCGGACGTCGAAGCGGCCCGTGCCGAGCTCATCGAGCGGGGAGCGGACGTCGGCGAGGTCTTCCACGACGCCGACGGTGTCTTCCATCGCGCCGGTACCGGCAACCGGGTCGCGGGTCCGGACCCCGAACGCCGCAGCTACTGCTCGTTCGCCGCGTTCAGCGACCCCGACGGCAACGGCTGGGTCCTCCAGGAGATCACCGAACGCCTTCCCGGCCGCTGACCCGGCAGCCGGGAACACGGCGGCGTGACTGCTTCGTCAGGACGCGGTCCTGCGCCGCCTGCGTGCGGCCATCATGGTCAGCGCCCCGGCGATCACGGACACTCCCGCGATGCCACCGGTGACCGCCAGGGCCAGAGTCTTCGAACCGGTCGAGGCGAGAGTCGGCTCCTTCTGCCCGGCCGCGGCGCGGATCATGTTCGTGACCACGTCGGGGTGCGAGAGCATCGCGACGTGGGAGGAGTCGATCTCGATCGTGTGCGAGCCGGCCCGCTTGGCCTCGAACCGCTCCAGGGCGGGGGCGATCGACTTGTCGTGGCGCGCGACCAGTGCCCAGGACGGGATGGTCCGCCAGGCGGCGGCGGAGGCCTTGTCCATGAAGGCCGCGGCGCTGATGGGGCGCTGGGTCGCGGCCATCTGCTTCGTCATCCGGGCGGGCAGATCGGCGGCGAACACGTCGCGGAACTTGGCGGCCTGGATGTAGAGGTCCGTGCCCTTGGTGCCGTCACCGCTCTGGAACGGCGTGGGCTTCAGGGCGCTGTTGAGTTCACTGCCGGGCAGCTTGGCCGCGAGCTGGCCCAGGGTTTCGCCCTTGTCCGGCATGAACGCGGATATGTAGACCAGCGACTTCACCTGGGGATTGCCGGCCGCGGCGCTGCTGATCACCGCGCCGCCGTAGGAGTGGCCGACCAGCACGATCGGGCCCTTGATGCTCTTGAGGACGCTGGCCGTGTAGGCGGAGTCGCTCGCCAGTCCGCGCAGCGGGTTGGCGGGAGCGATCACGTTGAACCCGTCCCGTTGCAGACGCTCCACCACGCCGTTCCAGCTGGAGGAGTCGGCGAACGCGCCGTGCACCAGTACGACGGTGGGCTTGCCGTTCGCGGCGCCGCCGCCGTCGGGGGCGGTGGGGGTGCCGTCGGCGGCGGCCGGGGCCGCGGTGAGCAGTGCTCCGGTGACTGCCGCCGCCATCACGTAGGCACGACGCGGTCGGAACCGGGGTTCGATGCTGCGCGATATGGGCATGTTGTTCCCGTCTCTGAGGGGGGTGTCGGACCTCAGCGTTCCGGGGAGCCGCCGGTACGGCGCGGCCGGGACGGCATCCGGGTGAACGGGCGCGTCCGTCCGGGTGGTGCGGCCCGCTCCCGCGTGTGGAACGGCGGCGAACATGCTGGGCGGCGAGTGGTCCTGGGTGCTGGTGCGCGGACCTGCGCCGTCCGCCGCGGCCAGCCGGTGCGGCGGTCGCGCGACGGGCAGGACCGGACGAGGCGCGCCGACGAACATCTCGCAGGACCGGACGGCCGTCGTCTCCCGTCGTTGTCAGTGGTGGCTGCGACGCTGGGGGCATGGACAGGGACGAGGAGCTGTTGCGCGGCCGGGTCTACGGAGCGGACCACGACGATCCCCGGCGGAGCCCGCGCCAGGGACGGGACTACGCGGAACTGGTCGGCGGGCCGTTGGACGGCCTGTTGCTCGACATCACGGGCTGGACCGCGGCCGACATGGACGCCGGTGTCGTGCTGGAGACGGAGTTGGGACGGTTCGGCGGCGGCGGGCGGGCCGTGTACGACCCACGCCCCGGCGACCCGACCCGCCTGGACTGGTCGGGCGACGCACCGTGACCGGATCTCGGTCACCACAGCAGAACGGGCCTCCGGCACGCTCACGCCTGGCGACGTGAGCGGCCGGATGACCCGTTGCGCGAGGACCGTCGGAATGTCCCGCCGGCGATGTGATGGGTTCCCCGCCGGGGAGGGCGGGGAACCGGTTTCACTCAACTAGTGGCCGCCGCCACCGTGGCCGCCGCCACCGTGGCCGCCGCCACCGTGGCCGCCGCCACCGTGACCACCGCCATGGCCGCCGCCACCGTGACCACCGCCATGGCCGCCGTAGCCACCGCCATGACCACCATGACCGCCGTAGCCGCCGTGGTCACCGTAGCCGCCATGGCCACCGAAACCGCGGTCGTGGTCGCCGTAGCCGTAGCCGTAGCCGCCCCAGTGGTCGTGATCATTGTCGAACCGGACGAAATCGCTGTAACGGCCTTCGCTGTGACGTCCGTTGTCGTGGTGGGAGTATCCGGAGTCACCGTGGTTCCAGTCGGCCGCGCCGGCTGTGCCGACGCCGACGCCGGTGAACGCGAGGACAGCGGCTGCGAACACTCCGGCAATCAGACGTCCCGGCCTGGAGGCGAGTGTGCTCATGATTCTTCCCTTCCGGGAGGAGAGGGTTTCGGACCCGAAAAATCCTGGGTCCCGGTGCGCATCCGGCCCGTCCTGGCCATCGGACGCGCGGGGCGGTGCGACCCTGTCCGGCACCGGCGCCCGACCACGCGCGGCGGATCTGACGCCGTTTCATCAGCGTGGTGAGCAAGTGCGGATGGGATTCGGCATCGGACTGACGACTGCCGTTCCGGGAAAGGACGACCGGCCGTCGTTGCACGACACCGCCCCGCCGCTCGGTCCGCGGCCTTCGGTCACGTCCCGATCGGTCTTGGAGATGCCGAGGTCTCATTATTGGTTGAACCCTTTACGACATCTCGTGCTTTCACGTTAGTCCGGGCGTGGTCGCAGAGGCAACAATTTAGAGTAAAATGCAACAAAAAGGACATTTTACGTTCTCGTGCCGCTCGTTCGCCCCGGTCTCTCCGGTGGAACGTGACCCCCGCCGAGGTCGCCCTTACGCTGGACCGGCGAGTCCATTTCAAAGGAGGCCGGCCATGCCCGGGGAGTTGACGCCGAAGGGGCGGGCGACGCGGAGGCGGATCGTCGAGGGGGCCGCGACGGTCCTGCGCGAGAAGGGCGTCGGCACGGCGACGCTGGACGACTTCATGGCGCAGACCGGCACCAGCAAGAGCCAGTTGTTCCACTACTTCCCCGCGGGCAAGGACGAACTGCTGCTCGCCGTGGCCCGGTTCGAGGCGGATCAGGTCCTGGAGGACCAGCAGCCGTACCTGGGGTGCCTCGATTCGTGGGCGGCCTGGGAGCGGTGGCGGGACGTGGTGATCAAGCGGTACGAGACACAGGGCGAGCAGTGTCCGCTGGGCACGCTGTTCTCGCAGATCGGCCGTTCGAGTCCCGGGGCGCGGGCGATCTTGATCGAGTTGCTCCGTGGCTGGCAGGAGAGCCTGGCCGCGGGTGTCCGGGCCCTCCAGGCGGCGGGCAGGCTGCCCGCCGACCTCGATGTGGACACGCGGGCCACCGCGCTGCTGACCGCGATCCAGGGGGGTGTGGCGATCCTGCTGTCGACGGGGCAGTCCACCCACTTGCGGGTCGCGCTGACCCAGGGGATCGAGGACCTGCGGCGCGCGGGCGACGCCATGGCGTGACCCGGCGTCGGCACCGCACGCCCCGGACGTCGCAGGGGCGGCCGATCCCGCCGGACCGCGCGATGTCCGCCGCCGGCGCCGTACTCCGGCGGCGGCGTGTGCGCGGGGGCGGGCGGTGTTATCGGAGTCCGCCGACCCACTGTGCCCGTCCGCTGCCGGCGGGGCGTCAGCTCGCGATGACCGCGGCGGTGGTGCGGCCGCCGTCGACGTCGAGCACGGTGCCGTGCACGAATGAGGACTCGTCGGATGCCAGGTACACCGCGGCGTTCGCGATGGCCTCGGGTGTGCCCACGTGGCCTGCCGGGGTGCCCTTCATCATGGCCTCGGCGGGGTGGATCTCTCTGGGCCCGGGTGTCAGCACGACACCGGGGGAGATCGCGTTCACCCGGACGCCCTGCGGTCCGAACTCGGCCGCCCAGGCCCGGGTCAGGGTCTCCACGGCTCCCTTGGTCGAGCTGTAGAGGGCGCCGATCGGAATGCCGAGGCGCGCGATCCAGGAGCCCAGGTTGACGATCGTTCCGCCGCCCGCGTCCACCATGGCCGGCGCGACGGCCGCGGTCAGAAAGAACGGGGCCTTGACGTTGATCGCGTAGACGCGGTCGAAGGTCTCCTCGTCGGTGGCCGCCGTGGTGTCGGCGGGATAGATGCCGGCGTTGTTGACCAGCACGTCGACACGGCCGCCGAGCACCCGCGTCGCGTCCAATGCCAGTGCCCGTGAGGCGGCGGCGCTTCCGTCCAGGTCGGCCCGTACGAAGTCGGCGCGCCCGCCGCGCGCGCGGATCCCGGCGACGACCTCCGTGCCTCGCTCTTTGCTGCGGCCGGAGACGACGACGTGTGCCCCCTCGGCTGCGAAGGCCTCCGCGATCGCCCGCCCGATGTTGCTGGTCGCCCCGGTCACCAGGGCGGTCTTGCCCCCGAGTCGCATCGACATGGTCCACTCCATTGCTCGGTACTGGGTTGCTCGGTACTGCGTTGCTCGGTGCTGCGCTGCCGGCACTGCACTGTTCGGTTCCGCACCGTGAGAACGAACGGCCGAGGTGGCATGCCGCCTTGGGTCGACCGGCCCTGGACGGCCGGGGTGGTGCGCAGTGCCACTGTGCGACGCCAAAAATGGACTCGCAAGTCCAAAAAGAGGCCGTGGCGTCATGTGCGGCGGAGCCGTGCCCATGTCCGTGGTGGAGCCGTGCTCATGCGTGGCGGAGTCGTGGTACTCATCCGTGGCGCGGTGGAGGACGCATCCGAAGCGCTCTGAAGCGCTTCCGAAGCGCCGGGGGTGCCGGGTGTGCGCTGGTGTCGGCTCAGTCGCACCGGAGCCCGGTTGCGCCGTCACCCACCGCGGTCGGTACGGGCCGAGGTCCCGGCCTGTGCTGGGCGCCTTACGCCGGGTCGGCCGGGGCGGTTGTCGCCGGTACCCAGGACAGCAGGTCGTCCACCAGGGCGCGGGCACGGGCGCCGTCCGTCGCCGCGACGCCGAAGAGGACGCGGAAGTGCAGCGGGGCGAGAACATGGTTCATGACCTGGTCCGTGGTCGGCCCGGACTCGCCGCGCGCCCGCGCGCGCTCGATGATCAGGTCGAGCTGATCGGACCGTTTGCGCAGACAGCGATCGCGCACCTCGCCCTCCGCGGTCGCGTTGATGACGGTGCGCGGCGAGGCCGCCCCCTCGGGTGCGCTGATGTGGTCCAGCGGGTCCACCGCCCAGGTCGCCAGATCCTCCCGCAGGCTCTCCCGGTGTCCGCGGGGAGGGCCTCCGGCGCGAGACGGCCCTCGCGACGGACGCGAGGAGCTGGTGAACATCGCCCCAGGGCCGGTAGATGCTTGTCGTGGAGGCCGGCTCGATGGCGCTCTTCATCGCCGCCGACGGGGTCGGCCGGCTGATGCTCGCCCGCGCCGTTTAGGGCGTGGCCACGAGCGCCGCCACCGGTGCCGTCACCGCCGGTCTGGTCGATTTTCAGGCCGGGCGCAACCCGCGCCTGGCGGCGACCGTGAACGGTGTCTCCACCACCCTCGGCCTCGCCGTCGGCGCCCTGGGATCCGGGCTCCTGGTGCAGTACGCCCCCATGCCGACCACCCTGGTCCACGCCTTGCTGATCGCGGTCTTCCTCATCACCACCTCCGGTGTCGCCCTGATGCCCGAGACGGCCGCGCGCCGCCCCGGAGCCTGGAGATCGCATCGTCCCCGTGTCGCGGTGCCCGGCCGGATCCGCCCGCACTTCCTGCTCAGCACTCCCAGCCTGGTGGCCCTCTGGGCGCTGGGCGGATTCCACCTGTCGCTCGGCCCCGCGCTCACGGCCACGGTGCTGCATGCGCAGAACGTCCTGGTCGCGGGCGTGGTCGTCGGCATCCTCACCGCGAGCGGAGCCCTCGGGTCGTTCACGCTGCGGCGCCGGGAGCCACGCGGAGTACTGGTCATCGGGTCCGTGGCGCTCGCCGCCGGCATGGTCGTCACACTCGTCGGAGTCGCGGCCGGCGTCCCGGCCGCGTACCTCGTCGGCACGGCCGTCGCGGGCTACGGCTGCGGCGCGTTCTTCCTGGGTGCCTTCGGCGCGCTCGCTCCCCTGGCGGCCCCCGAGGAGAGGGCCTCGCTGTTCTCGACCGTGTACGTGGTCAGCTATCTGGCGTTCGGCATCCCGGCCATCGCGGCGGGCGTGGCGTCCACGGCGTTCGGATTGCGCGCGACAGCCGTCGGCCACGCGGCGGCACTGATCGTCCTGGCGGGATCGGTACTTGTGGGACTGGCCGTGCGAGGCCGCGGCGGGGAGACCGGCCGGGAAGCGTAGGACGCGACCGCGGTGCGCGTGGCCTTCCGGACCTGACCCGTCGCCGAGCCCGATGCCGGGGAGCCGTTCCTGCGGGACTGCCGATCGGCCGCGTCGCGACCGGGAAATCCCTGGTGAGGCCGGGCTGTTCGGCGGCCGTGGCCGCCACCGCCGGCCGCTCGGACCGACGTGCCAGGTGGATCCGCGCGCGATAGCCTGTTTATGGATCATCGCAGCACGACAATCAGTGACAGCCCGTCTCGCCGCCCTCCCGTCGCGCGTTCTCTCGCCGTCGAGACTTTCACCGGGCCATGAAAGCAGGTCATTGGCATGTCGAATGTCGAAGACAATGTGAGCAGGGATCCCACGCCGGATCCGGCCGAGGACAACGCGTTCTTCCCGTCGCCGTACTCCCTGACCAAATACGTGTCGGCGAAGACGAACTTCGACGGGGTGAAACACAAGGGCGCCTACACCGGCGGCAGGTGGAAGGTGCTCATGATCGCGGCCGGGGAGCGCTACGTCCTGCTGGAGAACGGCAGGATGTTCTCCACCGGAAACCACCCCGTGGAGATGCTCCTCCCGATCCACCACCTCATGGAGGCGGGCTTCGGCGTGGACGTCGCCACGCTGGAGGGCTACCCGGCGAAACTCGAACTGTGGGCCATGCCGCACGAGGACGAAGCGGTCATGGGCGCGTACGAGGCGCTCAAGCCGAAGCTCAAGGAGCCGTTGCGGCTGTCCGACGTGGTCGCCGGTGAACTGGGCGACGACTCGGACTACATCGCCGTCTTCATCCCCGGCGGACACGGAGCCGTGGTCGGTCTGCCCACCAGCGTGTCCGTGGGCCGGACTCTCGACTGGGCGCTGGCGAACGGCAAGTTCGTCATCACCCTGTGCCACGGCCCGGCCGCGTTGCTCGCCGCCACCCTGGGGAAGGACGAATCCCCGTTCAAGGGCTACTCGGTCTGCGTCTTCCCCGACGCACTCGACGAAGGGCCGAACCTCGAGATCGGCTACCTTCCCGGCCGCCTGCCGTGGCTCGTCGCCGACCTGCTGGGCAAGCAGGGCCTGAACGTCGTCAACGACGACATGACGGGCCGGACCATCCGGGATCGGCAACTCCTCACCGGTGACAGCCCCCTCGCCTCCCACGCACTCGGACTGCTCGCGGCCGACACCCTGCTCGAAGCGGTGCGGGCTTAGGTGATGTGCTGACCGTGTGAGGGCGATTCGTCCTCAGCCGACGCGGGCGGCCAGGCGGGCGTCGGCCCGGGCGGGGGAGTAGAGGAACTCGACGACCATGGCCGCGGCGCCGATCAGGCCCGCGTGGTCGCCGAGGCGAGAGGTGACGATCTGGAGGCCGGCGGTGGTGCGCGGCATGGCGCGCTGGTACAGCAGTTCGCGCACACCGGTCATGAACGGGACGCCGGACAGGTCACCGGCGAGCATCAGCACCCCCGGGTTGAGGAGGGTGACCACGGTGACGAGGACCTCGCCGGCCCGTCGCCCGGCCTCCCGGGCCAGCCGGATCGCGTCGGGATGCCCCTCGGAGAGGAGGCGTCTGACATCGGATCCGGAGGCGGACGGGAGGCCCAGCTCGGACAGCTGGCCGGCCAGGGCGCGCCCGCTCGCCACCGCCGCGAGACAGCCGTGGGAGCCGCACATGCACAGCGCGTCCGGCCGGTCGTGCAGCCGGATGTGGCCGATGTCGCCCGCGCCTCCGTCGACGCCGCGGAACACGTCACGGCCGATGACGACACCCGCGCCGATCCCGGTGGAGACCTTGACCAGCACGAAGGCGGCGCAGTCGCGGTGGTTGGCCTGGTGCTCGGCGAGTGCCATCAGGTTGGCGTCGTTGTCGACGAAGACGGGGACGGGGCCGTCCTCCAGGCTCCGCCCCACATGGCGGGCGTAGGCCTCCTGCATACGTGCGCGGATCGGGTACTGGTCCCAGCCGGGCATGATCGGGGGCTGGACGACCCGGCCGGTCTCCCAGTCGACGGGTCCGGGGACGGACAGTCCGACCCCGCAGACGTGTCCCGGCTCGATACCGGCCGCCGTGATCAGGTCCGGGAACCAGCCGGCGAGCTGGTCCAGGACCTGCTCCGGGCCGTCGCCGATGTTCAGCGGGGCGGTGTGCTCGGCGAGGATGGTGCCCGCGAGGTCCAGCACGGCGGCGCGGGCGTGCCGGGTTTCGAGGTCGATGGCGATGACCGAGGCGTGCGAGGGGTCGAAGTCGATGCGGTGGGAGGGCCGGCCGCCGGTGGAGGTGCCGTCGGTGTGACGGAGCCAGCCCACGCGGTTGAGGAGGTCCAGGCGCTGCCCCACGGTGGAGCGGGACAGACCCGTGGCGCGTTGCAGGTCCGCGCGGGTGTTGGCGCGGCCACTGCGGATCAGCTCCAGCAGCTCGCCCGCACTGGCCTGATTCGGCGTCAGCATGTGCTCCCCCACTGTTCAGCTCTTGTCGGCGTCGCCGGCCGGCCCCCGGCCGGCGGCGCTCGGCGGCGAAGAACAGCAGTACCACAGGGGTCGTCGGCACCACTGAACCCGCCATGCACAGGCACGGTCTTGGACACCCCGGGAGGGCGAGGCGAGCGGCAGGACCACCTTGTGGACCGACCGAACAGAGCCTGCCGCGACGATCGTTCCGGTCCTGCGGGCGGCTCGGACGGGCCGGCCAGGGAACTTCGCCCCCCGCGACCTGTCCGGGCCGCTGTCGCCATTGGGACAGGGCCCATCCCTGCCACGTCAAGCCCGTGACACGCCTTGCTCGTTCCCCGGATTCTGTCCGATGAGAGACCTCTTCTCGTATTGAGCGGAAGGCCTGGAACGGATGAAGACATGCCGCCTCATGGCGGCGACGGCGACGGTGCCGGGGCTCACGCCGGGAGCCGGCGCCGTGCCGCCGGCGCCCCGCGCTGAGTGCTGCCGCCGCGGCGCAGTCCGGGCCCGTGTCCGCCGCGGAATCCGCCACCGCGCGTCCGGTCACCGGTGACCGGGTGATGGTCATCACGGAGCCCGCGGGCCGGTGCACCGCTTCCGTCGGACGCCCGCCCGCGACTGCGCGGTCGACGGGGCTCACAGGTCTGAAAGGCGCCCGCACCGCCGTCGCCCGTCATGCCATGCGCTCAGATCCAGTTGCGTCGCGCGGCCTGCCAGCCGAGCTGCATCCGGGTCGCGACACCGGCGATGGTCATCAGGTGCTGGATGCGGCGCTGCACGGTGCGTCTGCTGATGCCGAGCTGACCGGCGATCGACTCGTCGGTGAGGCCCGCGACCATCAGGGACAGCAGACGCTGGTCCTCGACCGTCAGCGAGTCGGCATCGGATTCCAGCATGTGCGCGCCGATCCGGCCCTCAGGAGTCACCCGCAGCGGCGCCCCGAGTTCCCAGTAGCGCTCGAACAGCGCGACCAGCGCCTCCAGCAGACTGCTGCCCCGGACGACGGCCGCCGTCACCTCACGCGGGTCACCGGCCGGTCCGGCGGGAGCCAACGGACAGATCGCCACCACCCGGTCGGCGATCGCCATCCGCAATGGCAACGTTGCCACGGCTCGCGCGATCTCCCCGGCCCGCACCGCCTTCACGATGTTCTCCATACCGCCGGCGTCGTCGAAGAACGCCTGCTCGTACAGCACGCGGTACTCGACCCCGCGCGTCAGGGCGTCGAACTCGGCCTGGTTGGTGCCGGACGGCATCGCGACGTACTGCGCACGGCAGAACCACAGCAGTTCCTCGCGCGCGCTGTCCTGGACCTGCCGCAGTCGCTGGCGCAGGGCCGCGGCTCCCGTGATGAACTCGACCACTTCGCCCGCGTCGCGGATCCAGGCGTTGCGCCGGTAGGTCTCCATCAGTTCGGACACGGCGGCGCGCGCCTTGCCGAGTTCGTCGGCCTGGCGTTCGAGCTGCGGCAGCAGGGAGATGTCGGGCGGGTTGGCGGCGAACCGTCCCGAGGTCCCCTCCACTCCACGGGCCAGTCCCTTGTCCTCCAGAGCGACGAGCATCCGCTCGGCGGTCCGGCTGTCGAGACCGGTCGTGGCGGACACCTCGCCCGCCGACGCCGTGACGGCGACGACGAGGGCGCGGTACACATCCGTCTCCCCGGCCGACAGTCCCAGCGCTTCCAGCATGTATTCCTCCCCGGGTCTTGGTCGGCCGTGGCGGCACGGCGGGGGCGTTCACAGCATCGTCCTCGCCTCCATCAGATCTCCGCTGCGGTCAGTGCATTCTCACAGCGCCTCCCGCGGAAGTCACCGTCGAAGATCAACCCATCCCTGGGCTTTTGTTGAGGGATATTCCGGCAAGTGAGAAATGCTCGAAATAGTGGAATTCGTCCCGGGCTGAAATGCTCGAAGTGCGGAGCAAACGCCGAAAGGAGCGAGACAATGCCACAGCACTTCCTCGAGCCTGAGGCCCAGGAGATCGCCGACGCGACGTCGAAGCCGCCCTTCCCGTACGAGCTCGGACCGGTGCGCGCACGCAAGGCTCTCGACGAGCTTCAGGCCGCTCCGGTCGAGAAGGCCGCGATCGGCGAGGACAGGTGGCTGTCGGTGCCCGCCGAGGTGGGTGACGTGCGGGTCAGGCTGATCAAGCCGGTCGGAGCGGCGGGTCCGCTGCCGGTGATCCTCTATCTCCACGGAGGCGGCTGGGTCCTCGGCGACTCGGGCACGCACGACCGGCTCATCCGCGAACTGTGCGACGGTGTGCGGGCGGCCGTCGCTTTCGTCGAGTACGACCGTTCGCCGGAGGCCCGCTACCCGGTGGCCGTCGAGCAGGCGTACGCGACCGCGCGGTGGATCACCCGGCACGGGGCGGGCGAGGGACTGGACGCCGGTCGGACGGCGGTGGCCGGGGACTCGTCCGGAGGCAACCTGGCGGCGGCCGTCGCGATCATGGCGAAGCGGCGGGGCGACGTGGGCTTCGTGCACCAGTCGCTGTACTACCCGGCCACGGACGCCGCCCAGGACACCGCCAGCTACCGGGAGTTCGCTCGGGGCCCCTTCCTCACCGCCAAGGCCATGGAGTGGTTCTGGGACTGCTACATCCCCGACCGCGGTCCGCGGCGCCACGAGATCACGGCGTCCCCGCTGCGTGCCGCACTCGACGACCTCGCCGGACTGCCGCCGGCATTCGTGATCGTCGACGAGAACGACGTGCTGCGCGACGAGGGCGAAGCCTATGCGCGCCGGCTGGCCGAGGCCGGTGTTCCCACGACCAGCGTCCGCTACAACGGCATCCTGCACGACTTCATGACGCTCAACCCCGTACGCCCGACGCGGGCCGCGACCGCCGCCGTCGAGCAGGCCGTGCACGTCCTGCGCATGGCACTCGGGACGGCACTGACCCGGACGGTGTGACCGGCCCGCTACGGAGCCGCCCGGCCCCCTTCATGTCCTCAACCGGGCTCGCCCCGGGGCCTGGCCATCAGCAGCGCGACGTCGTCCTGCGCGGGGCTCGGAAGCAGTTCACGCAGGACGCTGTCGCAGAGCGCCTCGAGCGACTGTCCGTGGTGGCGCAGGTGCCCGGGCGAGCTGGGCCATTGCCTGGTCGACGTCCCGGTCCCGGCTCTCGATGATGCCGTCGGTGTTTACAGGACGAGCAGACCGCCCGGCGGCAGGGGGACGTGTTCGGTCCGGAAGTCCCCGAGCCCCGTCCCCAGGGGGTGCCCTGCGGACCGTCGCGAAAGGTGATCGCCGCACCGGGCGCGGCGACGGCCGGCGGAGGGTGCCCTGTCCGTGACCGGCACGATGCATGTCTCCGGCGTCACCCGGTGGCCGTCACGGTGACGCGCGCAGAACGTGCCCACCACGGTCTCGCCCGCCTGGACCCGCCGCGCCGGCGCTTCGGCGAGTGCCCGGTCGCCGTCCGGGACCAGTACGTCACGAGCGGGGCGGCCCAGGACGGCCTCGGGCCGGTGACCGAGCAGGTCCTCCGCGGCCGGCGACCACTCCAGGACCCGCCTCTCCTCGTCCTCGCGCCACAGCGCGCTCGGGAGCAGATCGTGCAGCGCGCCCGAGGCCCCGACGGTTCGCAGGGGCTGGTCCGGCACCTGGCCCCCAGCTGATGAACACCCACCGTACGACCCAGTCATCGGTGAATATTGCAGGGCGAATCAGCCTGTCCGAGACAGCGAGAGCGGGTCCTGCCCAGCGCCCGCCGGTTCCCCAAGGCCGATAGTCGACCGGTCGTACACTTACATTTATGGGACGGACCAGTGATGCCGGGGAGAAGATCCTGACCGCCGCGCGCTCGCTCATCGAGCTGCGCGGCTACTCGGCCCTGGGCGTGGCCGAGATCTGCAAGGCGGCCGGCGTGCCCAAGGGGAGCTTCTACTACTTCTACGAGTCCAAGGAAGCCCTGGCGCTCGCTGTCATCGACGAGCAGTGGGCCGGCCAGCGGCGTACCTGGACTCGGATCCTCGGGGCGGACGCGGAGCCGCTGGAGCGGCTGCGGCTGCTGTTCGAGGAGACGGAGGCCGCGCAGCGCGCCGGGCAGCACGACTGCGGCACCGTCGCGGGTTGTCTGTTCGGCAACCTCACCCTGGAGATGAGCAACCAGACCGAGGCCGTGCGCGCACGGCTCCAGGAGATCTTCGAGGCGCAGGTCGAGATGGTCGGCGCGGTCCTGGACGAGGCCGCGGAGCGCGAGGAGATCGCGGCGGCGGACACGCGGGCGGCCGCGCGGGCGGTGGTGGCCCAGCTGGAGGGCCGGGTGATGTTCGCCAAGCTCTACAACGACACCCAGTGGCTCGGACCGCTGTGGGCGAACTGCCTGGCGCTGCTCGGCGCGAACGCCGCGCAGCAGGCTGCGGCGGGCGCCTGACGTATGGCTGACACCCCCCGCTGACGGCTCACGACCCCCGCTGATGGCTGACGACTCACCGCTGACCCCCTACCGCTGACCGCGGACGACTTGCGGCGGACGGCTCATCTCTGCCGCCGGTCGCTGCCCCGGGTCCGTGCCGCCGGGTCGTGCGACCTCCACACGACCCGGGGTCGCCGAGGGCTTCCCGCCCGCGGGTGGGGGCGGCCTCCACGGGACGTAGCATGGCGGCGTGGAGCTGCGCCAACTGCGGTACTTCGTTGCCGTCGCCGAGGAACTGCACTTCGGCCGGGCCGCCGAGCGGCTCCTGATCGCCGGTCCCTCGCTGTCCCAGCAGATCAAGGCGCTCGAACGCGACCTCGGCGTACGCCTGTTCGACCGTGATCGCCGTTCGGTGTCGCTCACCCCGGCCGGCTCGGCCCTGCTCCCGTACACGCGCGCCCTGCTGCAACGCGCCGACGACCTCGAACGCTGTGCCCGCCGGCTGTCCGGGTCGCAGTCGGTGCGCCTCGGCTATGTCAACTGGCTCCCACCGGACCTCACCGCCCGTGCCTCGTCGGTGGCCCGGCTCCATGTGGACGCCTGGATCGCGCCCTCCCACACCCAGGCCGCCCGGGTCGCCGACGGCAGCCTGGACCTCGCGGTGTGCTGGGTGCGGAACGAGGACCTGAAGCGGCACGGGCTGCGGGCCCGCCTCCTCGGTGCCGACCGGCTGTACGCCGTCTCCACCGGTGGCGACACCGCTGACGTGCGGGCCGAGGACACGACCGTCCTCCTGGACGACGACACCACCTCCTGGTCGTCATGGAACGCCTACGCCGAGGAAGCCGCCGAGCGGACCGGGGCCCGCGCGGTGCGCATCTCGGACGGCGGGATCACCGGTCCCGCCTTCTTCGACCACGTCCGCAGCAGCGGGCGCCCCGTGGTCAACTCGCCCAAGGGCCAGAACGGTCCGCTGCCGCCGGACCTGGTGCGGCGCCCCGTCACGGCGCCTGAGCTGCGCTGGACGTGGTCGCTGGTGTGGCGGCGCAGCGAGGAGCGCGCGGCGGTCCTCGCCGTGGTCGACGCCCTGTGCGACGGCGTCGGAGACCTCGGCCTCCACGGTCCGGGCGTATGGCTGCCCGCGGACGACCCCTACCGGCAACCGGACGGGCGGCGCGAGCCGGCCCGCTGACCATGTCTGCGAGGCTACGCCTATCAGGTGGAAGGAAGCCGGTCCCGGGCCGGCCCCCGCAGACCTTTGACTTCAAGTCCGCCGGATGCCTAACTTCAAATAGTCGACCGGTCGGCTAGTTGGAAGTCCGGCTGGTCGGGGCAGTCCCCACTCATCTTGGAGGAAGTCATCATGAGCACTCAGTTCCAGAAGGTCGCGGTCGTCACCGGCGCTTCGCAGGGCATCGGCGCGGGCGTGGTCGACGCCTTCCGCAAGCTGGGCCACGCCGTCGTCGCCACCTCACGCACGATCGCGCCGTCCGACGACCCGGGCATCCTGACCGTCCGCGGCGACATCTCCGATCCGGCCACGGCCGAGCGGGTCGTCGCCGCCGGCCTCGAGCGGTTCGGGCGGATCGACACCCTGGTCAACAACGCGGGTGTCTTCGTCGCCAAGCCCTTCACCGAGTACACCCCGGAGGACTACGCCACCGTGACCGGTGTCAACGTCACCGGCTTCTTCCGCATCACGCAGCTGGCCGTGGAGCAGATGCTGGCCCAGGGCGGGGGCCACATCGTCAGCATCACCACCAGCCTGGTCGACAACGCCGACTCCAACGTGCCCTCCGTGCTGGCCTCGCTGACCAAGGGCGGCATCCAGTCCGCGACCAAGTCCCTCGCCATCGAGTACGCGACCCGCGGCATCCGCGTCAACGCCGTGTCCCCGGGCACCATCAAGACGCCCATGCACCCCGAGGAGACGCACGAGTGGCTCGCCGCTCTGCACCCGGTCCGGCGGATGGGCGAGCAGAGCGACATCGTCGACGCGGTCGTCTTCCTGGAGAACGCTCCCTTCGTCACCGGCGAGATCCTGCACGTCGACGGCGGCATGAGCGCCGGCCACTGACCGCACCGACAAGGGAACGGCATGAGCATCACGGCAGACAGCGAAGCGGTCCTGCGCGGCGTCCTGGACCAGTGGAAGGCCGCCATCGAGCGGCACGATCCGGGGCAGGTCGCCGCCCGCTTCACCGAGGACGCGATCTTCCAGGGGCTGCACCCCTACAGCGTGGGGCGTCCGGGGGTCGCGGCGTACTACGACTCCCAGCCGGCCGGCCTGTCACCGGCGTACCGGATCCGGGAGACCAGGCGCCTCGCGGACGATCTCGTCCTCGGCTATGTGAACGTCGAGTTCTCGATCCCGGACCGGCCCACGGTCGACGTCCACCTGGGCGTGCTGCTGAAGCACATGGACGGTGACTGGTACATCAGCCACTACCAGGTCTCCCGCCTCGACGGGTGACGCTCCGGGCCGGCGGACGTGCGCGGCACCGGACCACGGTCCGGGACACGCCCGCCGGCCGGCGGTGCCGCGCGGTGGTTCAGGGCGCGGTGAACAGGGTGGGGAAGCGCGGGCCGAGCCAGGGTTTGCGCCCCCAGGTGAGGACCTGCCCCCGGGCGATGGCACGCCAGGGGTTGCGGCGGCCCAGCGCGATGAGCAGGAAGGCCACCGGGTCGATGAGGATGGTGCAGTCAGCCCGTTCCATCGGCCCCGCGACGACGTGCACGTCGCCGTCGGCCAGGCCGACCCCGAACGGGGAGCCGTCGCGGAGGCGGACGGTGTAGCGCGCCGTGAGGCCGGCGGTGGCGGCCTTGTCGGCGACGGCCGGCATGACGGCGAGCATGAACGGCATGCACAGCTCGACCCGGTCGCGGTCGATCATGTGCGGGCGGCGGAGCGCACGAGCGAGGTCGTAGCCGTGGCCGAGCATGTGTGTGAGCAGGTAGGACGCGAGCACCGCCCGGTTCATCGGGCCGAGCGGTGTGACGAGCGCGGTACCGCTGTCGGACGTGGCGTCCTCGGCCCGTTCCACCGCCTTCAGGAACACCTCGGTCCGCTCCGCGATCATCGCCGCGAGCGGTTCGGCCCGACGCTCCTCGAACGCCTCCAGTGCCCGCGCGTTGGCCGCCGCCAGACTCTGCGGCGTTCCGTCGCCGTAGGGGCGTTCGCGACCGGACGCGAGGTCGGCCATCAGCTCGTTGGCCTGCGCCAGATGCGCGGCGACCTCGCCGACCGACCACTCCAGACCGGGAACGGGGATCGCCGTGTCGGGCACGTCGCGCAGCAGTGCGGCTATCTCCTCGGCGGTCGCGCGGAGCGCCTCGGCGAGTCCTTCGGGCAGCGGCCCGGTCATGTCCTGCCGCACGGTCGGTTGCACGTCGCTCGTTCCCTTTCCGCCTGCCGCGTCCTCGTCGCGTACGGGGGCGCGCCGCGGTACCCAATCAGACGCCGGGGGCGCGCGACAAGGCTTCGCGCGCCGCGTACGACGGTCCGTGCCGGAGCACGTGGGGCAGATGCGGACAAGTGGCCCGCCGCGGTCAGCCCTTGGGCCCCCTTCTGCTCGCCCGCGCATCGTGGTGGGAGGAAGGAGGGCTGATCGACCGGGGGCAGCGCGCCGAGGAACTGGCCGTCGTCCGTACCGACCGAGCGCCGGAGCCGGGCGACGTGCCCTCGGCGCCCGCCCGAGGCACACGAACCCTGTGTGAGTGACGGTGCCCGGGTACTCGGTGAGTCCGGCACCGGCGCATCGCCGTCCGGTGATGTGCCGTCGGTGCACGGAGCCGCTCGATCGTGGCCGGCCCGTACGGCAGTGGATGCCGACCCGGCGCCGGCCACCGTATGGAGGCACAGCCATGAGCATGGTGAAGGAATCGATCGACGTCGCCGTCCCGGTGACGACCGCGTACAACCAGTGGACGCAGTTCGAGGAGTTCCCGAACTTCATGGAAGGCGTCGAAGAGGTCCGGCAGGTCGACGAGCGCCACAACCACTGGACGACGAAGATCGGTGGCGTGCGCCGGGAGTTCGACACCGAGATCGTCGACCAGTTCCCCAACGAGCGCATCACCTGGCGGACCGTCGGCGGCCATCCCGAGCAGCGCGGCATGGTCAGTTTCCAGGCCCTGGACGAGAACCACACACGGGTGGCACTCGTCATGGACGTCGATCCCTCGGGGGCCGCGGAGAGGACGGCGGACATGACCGGGATGATCGACCGGCGGGTGAAGGGCGACATGCGGCACTTCAAGGAGTTCGTCGAGGACCGCGGCGGTGAATCGGGAGAGTGGCACGGCCGGATCCGTCCCGGTCAGATGTGACGGCCAGGGCGAGCATGCGTCGGTAGAGCACACCCCGGTCGGGCAAGGCCCGGACGAGGTACGAGTCGGTCCGGTGGAGCCGGACGGACATCCGCGAGGACGGCGCCCCGGACCGGGCACGTCACTTCGCTGCGGGGTGGCCACCGGGCGGGGTGCGCGGTCTCATCGCGGGGTGGCCGCCGGGACCCGTACCCGGTGCCACCCGGACCGGCACGGCGGCCGCCGCGCATGCACCTGTCGCGCACGCACCCGGCGCGCGGACCGCCGGGTGCGTGCGTGTGACCTCAGGGCCGGGGCCGGGAGGGTTCCACCTTGTCGCACTGGGGGCAGAGCAGCCGGCGGGCGGGTTGTGGCTGGCTGCGACTGCCCATGCCTGCCTGCTGTTGCAGTTCCTGAGTCCTTAGGCGCACATGATCGGCGCAGATCCCCGCCCCGCAGCGTTGGCACACGCCCTCGGCGGTTGTGGTCGCGCCGGATTGCGTGCTGCATTCGTAGCAGTTCATCGAGGCACTCCGACTGTTCGCAGCGCGGTGGGGGAGACCCTTCCGGGTCAGCGGTCCCGGGCACGCTCTCACTCAACAGTGTGCCGTGTGTGCCCCCTGATGTCGCCGCGACGGGACGGCACGCCCGCGCCGGTCGCCGCGCGCGCCGCCCAGGAGGTCACTCCGCTGCGACATCGTGCTCCTCCACCGGCGGCATGAAAGCCCGCAGCCACCGTTCCGTCTGGGCGACGTGGGCCTGAGCGGCGCCGGCCGCCGAGACGGGGTCGCGGTCGGCGATGGCGGTGGCGAGGACATGGTGGTCCTCGTCGCTCTTGCGGCGCATCCGCGGGCCTTCGGGCAGTGTGAACACCTGGTACTTGCGGGACCGGGCGCGGAACACCGCCAGCAGGGTCGCCAGCGTGGGGTTGCCGCCGATCCGGGCGATCTCCGCGTGGAAGCGGTGGTCGAGTTCGGAGGCCTCGGCGGGGTCCTCGGTGGCCTCCATCTCCTCGATGAGGGAGAACAGCGTGCGCACCGCCTCGGGCGTGCAGCGCGCCGCGGCCTGGGCGGCCACGTGGGCCTCCAGCACGCGCCGGATCTCGTAGACCTCCAACAGGCCCGACAGCGGCAGGAGTTCCAGGGTGAGCGAGAGGCTGCCGATGACGTCCTCGGGCCTGAGCTGGGAGACGTAGGTACCGGAGCCGTGCCGCGGTTCGATGACGCCCAGGGCGGCGAGCATCCGCACCGCCTCGCGCAACGACCCGCGCGACACACCCAGTTCCGCACACAGGTCGCCCTCGGGAGGAATGCGGTCACCCGGCCCCAGACGTCCTGTCGCGATCATGTGCCGTAGGCCGTGGAACGCCTTGTCGACTGCGGACATGCGACCCCTCTTCTTCCCCTGAACGGGCCGCCGGAGTCGCCGGAGGCCTCGGCGCACTGTAGCGAGTCATCAAATGTCCCGGATGTATCGCCCAGAAGTCATCAGATGACTTTCCTCGTACGACCCTTGTCGAGACCGAAAAACCCATGCCAGGATGCCGAGTCATCATACGTGTCCACGCAGGACGTCTGATTTCTGCGGGCACGTCCAGTTCCTCAGATGTGGAGTGCTGTGAGCGAGACCGAGGTGACCACCGCGCCGCGTCCGCTGCTGCTGGCCGACGGACGGCCCGCCGACCGCGCGTGGTCCCTGGACCCCGGAATGAAGCACCTGAACCACGGTTCGTTCGGGGCGGTTCCGCTGCAGGCGCAGGAGCGGCAGGAACTGCTGCGCGTGGAGATGGAACGCTCGCCCGTCGTGTGGTTCCCGGCGCTGCCGCAGCGGATCGCCGCCACCCGCGTCGACCTCGCGGCCTTCCTGCGCGTCGCGGCCGACGACCTCGCTGTGGTGCCCAACGCGAGCGCCGGAGCCAGTGTGGTCTTCGCCGCCCTCGACCGGGTTCGTGGCGGGGAGATCGTCGTCACCGACCACGGTTACGGGGCCGTCACCATGGGGGCCGAGCGGCTGGCGCGCCGCTGGGGCGGCCGGGTGCGCACCGCCGAGGTGCCCCTGGACGCGAACGAGGAGCAGGCGTACGAGGCCGTGTGCGCCGAACTCGGCGACGACACCGACCTCGTCGTGGTCGATCAGATCACCTCGGCCACCGCACGCCGGATGCCGGTGGAGCGGATCGGCGCGGAGGCGCACCGCCGCGGCATCCCGATGCTGGTCGACGGCGCCCACGCGCCCGGTCTGCTGGCCGCCCCGCTCGCCGGTGCGACATACGACTTCTGGGTCGGCAACCTGCACAAGTGGGGCTGCGCCCCGCGCGGCACCGCGGCGCTGATCGCCCGCGGCCCGCTGCGCGACCGGCTCTACCCCCTGATCGACTCCTGGGGTGCGGCCGACCCCTACCCCGACCGCTTCGACCAGCAGGGCACCATCGACGCCACCGCCTGCCTCGCGGCCCCCACCGCGCTCGACTTCGTCGAACGTACCTGGGGATGGACCGCCGCCCGCGACTACATGAGCGAGCTGGCCGACTACGGCGCCCATGTCATCGGCGCCGCTTTCGCCGAACTCACCGGCAGGGACAGCCGGGTCGACGTCGGCCTGCCGGTGCCCGGCATGCGCCTGGTGCGGCTGCCGGAGGGCCTGGGCACCGGCCGGGTCGAGGCCGACGCGCTGCGCGACCGGGCGGCGGCCGAGCTGGGCGTGGAAGCGGCGTTCACCAGCTTCGGCGGCACGGGCTACCTGCGGCTGTCCGCCCACGTCTACAACACCGCCGCCGACTACGAGTACTTCGCCGAGGAATGCGTCCCCGTCCTCGGTGAGTGGGCCCGCACGGCCCGCGAGCAGCACCGCGCGCCGTAGGCGCCCGTTCCCCTGCCGCTGTCGGCGCGGCCGTCATCCGAGGAAGATCCAGGGAAGAGGTCAGCACAATGAGAAGAAGGACGGCAGCTCTCGCTCTGGGCACAGCCGCCGCGATGGTCCTGACCGGCTGCTCCACCATGAGCCCCGATGCGAGCGGAACGGTCACTCTCAACATGGTGGAGAGCCTGACCAATCCGACCCGCACCGATCTGCTGAAGGACCTGATCGCCGATTTCCAGCAGCGGAACCCGAAGATCAAGGTCAATCTGATCTCCCCGCCGACCGAACAGGCCGACCAGAAGCTCCAGCAGATGCTTCAGTCGGGCAGCGGCGTGGACGTCCTGGAGGTCCGGGACATCACGGTCGGACCGTGGTCGAACAACGGCTGGCTGTACGACATGAAGAAGGACCTGGACGGCTGGAAGGGCTGGCAGGCCATGACGGAGAACGCCGTCAAAGCCGCCCGCAACGACGAGGGCAAGACGTACTTCGTCCCGTACGGCTTCTACGGTCTGAGCCTCTTCTACCGCACCGACCTGATCGAGAAGGCCGGCTTCAGCGAGCCGCCCGCCACCTGGGCGGAACTGCTGGAGCAGGCCTCGGCCGTCCACGACCCCTCCCGGCGCCGCTACGGTTACGCCTTCCGCGGTGGCTCCAACGCCAACAGCAACGCCACCGCCGTCATCGAGGCCTACGTCGCCGACCAGGTCGACCCGGCCAACGGCTACAAGCTCAAGAACGGCCGTACGATCTTCTCCGCGCCCGAGGCGCAGGACGCCCTGGAGACGTATCTCAAGCTTTTCCAGCGGGCCTCGCCGAAGTCGTCGGTCTCCTGGGGCTATCCGGAGATGGTGGAGGCGTTCTCCAACGGCTCCACGGCCTTCCTGCTGCAGGACCCCGAGGTGATCGCCACGGTCTCGGAGTCCAAGTCGATCTCGGAGGGCCAGTGGGGCACCGCCCCGCTGGTGGCCGGTCCCGGTGGCAAGACGGTCCAGCCGCTGGCCACGGCGGGATGGGGCGTCGCGCAGGGCGGCAAGCACAAGCCCGAGGCCGTCAAGCTGGTCCAGTTCCTGTCCCAGGGTGAGGCGTCGACGACGTTCACCAAGAAGAACAGCCTGGTGCCGATCCTGAAGTCGGCCACCGCCGACCCGTTCTACCGGACGGGTCCCTGGGCCAGCTACGTCACCATGACCGAGCAGCCGGAGAAGTACCTGGTGGTCACCCAGCCGCGCGGGGTGGCGTGGTGGACCGAGTGGGAGCAGCGGGCCGACACCGACGTGCAGAAGCTGGCTCTCGGCAGGACGACGCCCAAGGAGCTGCTGGCGAGCTGGGACGCGTACTGGACCGAGAAGTGGCGGCAGGAGCAGTAGTCATGTCCGTCGCGTCCACACCGACGAAGACATCGACGCCCGGCCGGGGCGGCGCCACCCGTGCGGGCGGCGCCCCCCGAGGGGGGCGCCGCAAGCGGGAGTTCACCACCCGGCGTGGTGCGCTGATCGCCGCCTTCATGGCGCCGGCCGCGGTCTTCGTGGCGGTCTTCACGTACTACCCGATGATCGCGGGCGGCCAGATGGCCTTCCGCAACTGGAAGCTGACCGATCTGACCGACACCTCCTGGGTGGGTCTGAAGAACTTCGCGGACGTGTTCGCCGACCCCGCCTGGGGAACGGTGCTGGGCAACACCGCGGTGTGGGTGGTCGGTTCGATCGTGCCCCAGCTGGTCATCGGGTTCGCACTCGCCCTGTGGCTGCGCCGCCGCTTCCGGTTCCGGGGGCTCTACCAGGCGCTGATCTTCTTCCCGTGGGCGATCTCGGGCTTCCTCATCGGCATCCTGTTCCGCTGGATGTTCAACAGTGAGTTCGGCGTCGTCAACGACCTGCTCCAGAAGGCCGGGCTGATCGACGAGCCGATCGCCTGGCTGGCGGATCCGGACACGGCGATGGTGGCGGTGCTGATCGCCAACATCTGGTACGGCGTCACCTTCTTCACGATCATGATCCTGGCCGCTCTCCAGTCGATCCCCGACGAGTTGTACGAGGCGGCCGCGCTGGACGGCGCGGGCAAGGCGCGCACCCTGTTCCGCATCACGATCCCGTACATCCGGACGACGCTGGTGCTCACCGTGCTGCTCAGGGTGATCTGGATCTTCAACTTCCCGGACCTGATCTTCGGTATGACCGGCGGCGGGCCGAACGACGAGACGCACATCGTGACCACCTGGATGATCCAGATCACGCAGCAGGGCGACTACGGCAGGGCTTCCGCACTCGGCCTCCTCGTGGTGGGCGCGCTGCTGATGTTCGCCGTGTTCTTCCTGCTGGCCACGCGTGAGAAGAAAGGGGTGAGGCCGTGATCGGCAAGGAGACCGCGGCCGGCCGCGCCGGCAAGTTCACCTTCCTGGGCCTGTGGCTGGCCTTCACCGTCTTCCCCCTCTACTGGATCACGGCGACCTCCTTCAAGGCGCCCGGCGACATCTTCCGCTTCCCGATCGACTACTGGCCCGAGCACCTGTCGCTGGAGAACTACAGCGGCCTGTTCGCCACCGCCGACTTCGGGACCTACCTCGTCAACAGCCTCGTCGTGGCCACCGTCGCGGGTGCGGTGGCGACGGTGATCTCGATGCTCTCGGCGTACGTCCTGGCCCGTTTCGAGTTCCGCACCAAATCCGCTCTCCTCATGGCCGCCCTCGTCACCCAGATGATTCCGTCGTTCATCGCTCTGGGCCCGCTGTATCTGCTGATGACGGATCTGAAACTGGTCGACAACCACCTCGGACTGATCCTGGTCTACATCGCCGTGTGCATTCCGTTCTGCACGGTGATGCTGCGCGGGTTCTTCGAGAACATCCCGGACGCGTTGGAGGAGGCCGCCATGATCGACGGACTGTCCCGGTTCGGAGCGCTGTTCCGGGTGCTGCTGCCGGTGATGCGTCCGGGTATCGTGGCCGCGTTCATCTTCAACTTCGTCAACTGCTGGAATGAACTCTTCCTGTCGGTGACGCTGATGAACAGCGACAGCAACAAGACGATTCCCACCGCCCTGAACGGCTTCATCTCCAGTTTCAACATCGACTGGGGATCGATGTCCGCGGCGGCCGTGCTGACCATCCTGCCGACGATGCTGCTGTTCGCGTTCGCCAGCCGTCACATCGTCCAAGGCCTCACCTCCGGTGCGGTGAAGGGGTAGTCGGGCTAAGCCGTCAAAGGCCTGTCACAGCAACCACCTCTGCCTTGTCTAATTGGTGTCGGACAACGAGCAGAGGAAGACATGCGCGAGATCCTGATCGTGGGTGGCGGGTACGCGGGTTTCTACACCGCGTGGGGCCTCGAAAAGAGGCTGCGGAAAGGGGAGGCGCGCGTCACTGTCGTCGACCCTCGTCCCTACATGACTTACCAGCCCTTCCTTCCGGAGGTGACGGCCGGGTCGATCGAGGCGCGCCATGCCGCCGTGTCGCTGCGGCGCCATCTGCACAGCACCCGGCTGATGGCGGGCAGCGTGATCGAGATCAGCAACGCGGACCGGACGGTCACCGTCCGATCCGCGAACGGCGCCGAACAGCAGCTGCGTTACGACATCCTCGTGGTCACCGCCGGCGCGGTGACCCGCACCTTCCCCGTTCCCGGACTCGCGCAGCACGCGATCGGCCTGAAGCACGTGGAAGAGGCGGTGGCCATCCGCGACCGCCTCATGACCGCCTTCGACCAGGCGGCGTCCCTGCCTCCCGGCCCGGAACGCCGCAAGCTGCTCACCGTCACCTTCGTGGGCGGTGGGTTCTCGGGCGTCGAGGGCTTCGGCGAACTGCTGTCGCTCGCGACGGCGATGCTCAAGTCCTACCCGGAGCTGAGCATGGACGACCTGTCCTTCCACCTGGTCGAGGCCCGGGGCCGGATCCTCCCCGAGGTGACCGACGAACCCGGTTCCTGGGTGGTGCGGTCCTTGGAACGCCGTGGCGCACACGTCCACCTGAACACCCAGCTGCTCTCGGTCGAGGACGGGCACGTTGTCCTCTCCAACGGGCAGGAGTTCGATTCGGCGCTGGTCGTCTGGACCGCCGGCAACGCCGCGAACCCGGTCGTGCACAACCACACGGATCTGCCGGTCGACCAGCGCGGCCTTCTCGTGGTCCGGCCCGACCTGCGGGTGGGAACCGACAGCGAGCCCGTGAAGGATGTGTGGGCGGCCGGCGACGACGCCGCGGTTCCCGACCTGGCCGTACCGGGGGCGTACACGGTGCCGAACGCCCAGCATGCCGTCCGGCAGGGCAAGCGGCTCGCGAAGAACATCGTGGCCGACCTGCGCGGGGGCAAGACGCGGAACTACCGCCACAGCAGTCTCGGCGTGGTGGCGACGCTCGGCCTGGGGCGAGGCATCTTCCAGTACAAGCGCATCGTCATCAAGGGGCTGCCCGCCTGGCTGATGCACCGCGGCTACCACGTCCTGGCCGTGCCCACCTGGGAGCGCAAGGTCCGCGTGCTCGCGGTGTGGCTCACCGCCGCCGTGTACGGCCGGGACCTGGTCTCCCTCGCCTCCGTGCAGCACCCGCGGGACGCGTTCGTCACGAGTGGCGACCCGGAGCGGTCCGGCAAGAGCCGGCAGGACGACCGCGCCGCCGCCTGACCGGATGTCCACAGGGCCGCGGGGCTCACCGCACGGTGAGCCCCGCGGCCCTGCCGCGCTCCCGCGGACCGCGCCGACGCCCGGCGGGTTTCCGAGCCGTTCCCAGGGCCGTCCACCGTCTCCCGGCACACCCGGCGCGGCCCTCGGTGCGCACGTGTCCGGGGGCGTCGGCTCCTTCGTGAAGTCGTGTGTCACACAAGAGCCCGTCGTCTTGTCTCACTTCTCGGACTCGACAGCTCTCACGAGAATGAGAAAGGCCGTGATCGGCCCATGGGCACTGACCGAGAAGATTCCGCCGCGCACTGGCGCGAAAGGGCGGCCTGCCTCAACACGGAAGACCCCGATTTGTTCTTCCCGGTGGGAAGTGGCGTCCTGACGTTCGAACAGACCAATGAGGCCAAAGCCGTGTGTGCCCATTGCCCTGTCATGATGCAGTGCCTGACCTGGGCTCTGCGAGCGGGGCGCGTGGACGGAATCTGGGGTGGTACGACGGAGATCGAACGTCGCCGGATGAAGCGGCGTCATGATCAAATGGTCACCGGCTGACCGCTCGCCCGCCGATGTGTGAAGAACCGGCCGTACCGGAGAATTCCTCCCCGGCCCGCCGGGAATCAGCCGTACCGGAAAATCCTTCCCCGCCCCGCCGGGAATCGGGAACGGCTGTCACACCTTGACCGGTTCGCCTGTCATAAGAGTGAGTGCGGGAAAGAACCTGCCGGCCCGAAAAGGGCTCCGCTCTTTTTTCCTGAACCCGCCCCCCTCTCGGTCCGGTGTGGGCCGTGACTGCCGCCCGGCGGCGGGCTGTCGACCCTGTGCGAGTCCGCGCCGCGGCAGTCGGGAGAACGGCGGTGCTCGACCGGCACTCGTCCGCACCACCCAAGAGACCAGCAGCAGAGAAGCTGCTACGGCGGCCGTGCCGCTCCACCGCGCACGGCTGAAATCTTCGCCTCGAAAGGCCTGTTCATGCACCGTCGATCGCTGAGCCGACGCACCCCCCTCACCCTCTTGGCCACCGCCACGGTCGGCGCCGCCCTGTTCGCCGCGTCGGTCGGTCCGGCCAGCGCCGAGAAGGCCGACGCCCCGCAGCACCCCAAGCCGACCGTCGTCCTGGTGCACGGCGCGTTCGCCGACTCCACCAGCTGGAACGGCGTCGTCAAGGAGCTGAAGGAGGAGGGCTACCCGGTCGTCGCGGCCGCCAACCCGCTGCGCGGCCTGAGCAGCGACGCCGCCTACGTCCGTGAGCTCGTGGCGAGCATCGACGGCCCCGTCGTGCTCGCCGGCCACTCCTACGGCGGAGCGGTCATCACCAATGCCGCCCGCGGCGCCGACAACGTCAAAGCGCTCGTCTACCTCGCCGCGTTCATGCCCGACAAGGGAGAGAGCGCGGCCGCACTGGCGGAGAAGTTCCCGGGCAGTTCCCTCGGCCAGGCGCTGCGCCCCGTTCCGGTGCATCTGCCGGACGGTTCCCAGGGAGCCGACCTCTACATCGACCAGAAGAAGTTCCCCCAGCAGTTCGCCGCGGACGTCTCCCGGAACACCGCCCGGCTCATGGCCGTCACCCAGCGACCGGTGACCGACGTGGCCCTGGGGGAGGAGTCCGGCGAGCCGGCCTGGAAGACCGTTCCGTCCTGGACCATGGTGGCCTCCGAGGACCTCAACATCCCGCCGCGGACGCAGCAGTTCATGGCGAAGCGCGCGAAGTCGCACACGGTGGAGGTCGAGGCCTCGCACGCGGTGACCGTGTCGCAGCCCGACGACGTCGCCGAGCTCATCGAGCGGGCGGCGCGGGCGACCCGCTGACCGGTGTGCACCACAGGGCGGGGCGGCAGCGATGCCGCCCCGCCCGCCTGTCCCGTCGTGGGGTCCGCACGGCCGGACGCGACGCGCGGACCGGCCGAGGCCTTCAGGCGGCCAACGCCTGGTTCAGGCGTACGGCGGAGACGTCGAGGATCAGCTTCACCTTGTCGTCGATCAGCGCGCCACCCGCCGCCGGTCCCGCGTTCCGGTCGAGTCCCCAGTCGGCGCGTCGCAGAACGGCCGAACCCTCGAAGCCGACACGGTGGTTGCCGGCGGCGTCCCGGCTCGCGCCGCCGAGTTCGAGGTCGAGGCGAATCGGCAGTTCGATGTCCTTGATCCGGAGGTACCCCGACACGCGGAACCGGCCGCCACCGGCGTCCAGGCATCCGGTGGAGCGGAAGCTCATCAGGGGGAAGGTCGACGAGTCGAGGAAGTCCGGGCCGGTGAGGTGCGCGTCGCGCTCCCCGTTGCCGGTCTCCAAGCTGCCCGTCTGGACGCTGAGGTAGGCCTCGGACCGGCTCGGGCGCGACCCGTCGAGCTTGAGGAGCCCTTCGAACGCGGTGAATCTGCCGCGCACGTTGGTGATCATGGCGTGTCGGACGGAGAAGCCGATCGTGCTGTGGACCGGGTCGATGACGTACACCCCGGTCAGTCCCGCGAGGGGCGGGACACGCGTGCTGTCGTTAGATATGGACATGACAAGTCTGAGTTCCTCGGTGCGTGAACCTCGGGCAGGGGTCGGTCCGGACGCGGTGCGGCCGTCCGGTGGGACGGGACTGCGGCCCCGGTGGACAGAGGCCGGACGGCGAATGGGGAACGGGGGTGGCGCCGGCCGTCCGGCGGGAGCCACCCCCGTCGGGGTCAGCGCTGCCGGGCGAGCCAGTCCGCGAACTTGGTCTCGGCGATGTGCGCGTCGGGACCGGGCAGGAGCGAGGTCTCCTTCAGTTCGGCCCCGAAGTACGTGGCGCGCTCGTCGGCGACCACGGTGCGGGGGTCGTCCTGCGCGGCGAGGCCGATGCGGATGAGCTCGTCGAGACCGAAGACCTCGGGGCCGGCCACCTCGACCAGGCCGTTGACCGGGGTGCCGACCGCGGCGCGGGCGACGGCCGCGGCCACGTCGTCGGAGACCATCGGCTGGATCTTGGCCGGGGACAGGCGCACGGTGTCACCGTCGGTGGCGTCGGCGGCGATCGCCTTGACGAACTCGAAGAACTGCGTGGCGTGGACGATGGAGTACGGCATGCCGGACGACTTGATGAGTTCTTCCTGGGCCTGCTTGGCGCGGAAGTAGGCGCTGTCCGGGAGACGGTCGGTGCCGACCACGGACAGTGCCACGTGGTGCGTGCAGCCGGCCTCGGCCTCCGCCTTGAGGAGGTTGGTCGTGGAGGTGCGGAAGAAGTCCATGACGGCCTTCTCCTCGAACGAGGGGGAGTTGGACACGTCGACCACGACGGACGCGCCGTCGAGGACCTCCGCCAGGCCCTCGCCCGTCAGGGTGTTGACGCCGGTGTTCGGTGCGGCCGCGACCGCCTCGTGGCCCTGCTCGTCGAGCTGTGCGACCAGCTTCGATCCGATGAGCCCGGTTCCACCGATCACTACGACCTTCATAAGGAATACCTCTCGAAAGAATTTGGTGTCTGTATCAGAGAAAGACAGGACAACTGCTTCGTGTGTGACAGGGATCGGGACGGTTCGGGGAAACGTGTCCCCGTCGGCCGTCCCCTGTCGCCGTCGGATCCCGCGGCGCCGCGCTCAGGCGCGGCGGGGGACAGGGCGTACCGTCCGCCCCGCCCCGCCGACGTCCGGTCAGGTCACCGCTCGACGCGGGGTCACCGCGCGACGCGGTCCAGGGGCACGTCCGGGTCCGCCAGACGTGGGTCGTCGACGTCGGAGTCGGACGTGATGAGGTCCCGGATCGGATCGACGACGTCCCAGACGTTCACGTTCATGCCCGCCAGGACACGGTTCCCGGCCATCCAGAACGCGATGAACTCCCGCTTGCCCACGTCGCCGCGGAAGACGACACGGTCGTAGCCGCCCGGTTCCACGTAGCCCGTGTACTCCATACCGAGGTCGTACTGGTCGGTGTAGAAGTACGGCAGCCTGTCGTACACGGCGTCCTTGCCGAGCATGCTGAGCGCGGCCACGCGGGGCTGGTTCAACGCGTTCGCCCAGTGCTCGACCCGCAGATGGCGGTCGAAGCGCGGGTGGAAGGCGTTGGCGACGTCGCCGGCGGCGTACACATCGGCCACCGAGGTCCGCAGGTGCGCGTCGGTGACGATGCCGTTCCGCACGTCCAGGCCCGCCTCCTGGGCGAGTTGGACGTTCGGCGTGATGCCGATGCCCACGACCACGGCGTCCGCGGCCAGGTGCCGGCCGTCGGCGAGCCGTACGCCGTCCACCCGGCCCGCGGTGCCGGTGAGGGATTCCACCTGCACGTTGGGCAGGAGCTGGACACCGTGATCGGTGTGCAGTTCGGCGAACACCTCGGCGGCCTCGCGTCCGAGCACCTTCAGCAGGGGGAGCTCGCCGTGCTCCAGGACGGTGACGTCACCGCCGGCCGTGCGGGCGGCCGCGGCGGTTTCGAGACCGATCCAGCCGCCACCGATGACGACGATCTTCGCTCCCGCCGTGAAGGCGGACTTGAGCCGCTCGCTGTCGCCCACCCGGCGCAGATAGAGGACGTTGTCCAGCTCCGCTCCGGGGATCGTCAGCCGGCGCGGGGACGAGCCGGTGGCCAGCAGCAGCTTGTCGTACGGGATCTGGCGCCCGTCCTCGAGGTCCACGGTCCGGGCGCGCCAGTCGAACGCCCGCGCGCGGGTGTCCAGCAGCAGGTCGACCTCGTGCTCGCGGTACCAGTCGTCCGGATGCACGAAGATCGAATCGCGCTCCTCCTTGCCGAGGAGGTACCCCTTGGAGAGCGGCGGCCGGATGTAGGGCTTCTCGTTCTCGTCGCCGATGATGACGAGCGGGCCGTCATGGCCGTTTTCCCGCAGGGCTTCCGCGGCCTTGCCGGCGGCGAGACCGCCGCCGACGATCACGAAGGTATTCACAGGGTTCCTCATCTCCGATGTCGCGTGCCGCGAGTCGTTGGGAAGATCACTCACTGATCAGACCGGGTGGCCCTACATCCTGTGACAGCCCGGCCGAAAGGCGGGGGAGAGACACGCGCCGACCGCACGGCCTCCGGCTGTTCGACTATTCGACGAAGTAGGAGTCGTGCTTCACGAAGAACTGGGCCCGTTCCTCGTCGGTGGCGTCACCCATCTCCGGGAGTTTCTCGAAGTACTCCTCACGCGGCGCTCCGGGCGTGAAGAGGAGCAGCATTTCCGCGAGCTCGTCGGAGTCGTTCCGGAACGCGTGGAGTCCACCCTGAGGCACATGCAGGAAGTCACCCTGCCGAGCGTCGACCCATTGTGCGCCGTCGTAGAGCCGCACCGTACCGCTCAGGATGAAGAACGACTCCGAGATGGATTTGTGGAAATGAGTCTTGGGGCCGCCCGCCCGTGCGGTCATCTCGACCCTGTACAGTCCGAATTCGCCCCGGGTGGTCGCGGTGGTCGCCAAATAGTAGTAGGCGCCCTTTCCCGGTCTGCCGAGTTCCGGCGGAGTGCTCACGGGGCGGTATTTCGCGCTGATCTCGCCGGTCTCTCCCATGTACACCTGCGGGGGGTATGACATGAAGACCATCTCCCGTTGATCGGTTGCGCAACGAGACGCCGACGAAATATGCGCGCACCATCACCGTGGCCGCGGACCACCGGCGTCTCTCGGTCTTCCGACCGGGTGCGCCCCTGCGGGGAGAGACCGAGTACTCCCAGGGTAGAGACATCGCCGCAACGCCGCGCAGTCGATCAGGCGGCCCCGGGAATCGGCGGCTCCGGGTTGTCCGTCTCCGCGCCGTAGGTCGGGGCGGCGTGGAGACGGACGGTGATTGTCCGGCTCGGGCTGGTCCGATCAGCCGAACATACCGGGCTTGTAAGCACCGGCAGGCTGCTGGTTGATGACGTTGATCCGGTTGTAGGCGTTGATGACCGCGACCAGCGAGATCAGCGCGACGAGCTGCTCCTCGTCGAAGTGCTTGGTGGCGTTCGCCCAGGCCTCGTCGCTGACACCGCCCGCGGCGTCGGCGATGCGGGTGCCCTGCTCGGCGATCTCCAGGGCGGCGCGCTCGGCCTCGGTGAAGACCGTGGCCTCTCGCCAGGCCGCGACCAGGTTGAGGCGCTGCGAGGTCTCGCCCGCGGCGGTGGCGTCCTTGGTGTGCATGTCGGTGCAGAAACCGCAGCCGTTGATCTGGCTCGCGCGGATCTTCACGAGTTCCTGGATCGTGCCCGGCAGCGAGGATTCCTCGATGACCTTGTTGGCCGAGTTGATGTGCCGCAGCACCTTTCCGGCGAAGGGGTTACCGAAGTAGTTGAGTCGCGCTTCCACAATGATCTCCTTTACCGTCTTGCGGATACGCACGACTGACCGATGTGCCTCGGAAAGTGTGACGGCCCTTCGGGGTGACCTGCGTCTCATTGCGGGACGGGGTCGAACCCGGGGTCCGCCTGCCCGGCCGAGCGGCCGGGCGTGACGTCCGGGCGCGGTGTCCGGGCTGGAGCCGCGCCTTCAGGCGGGCGTCACCGAGGAGCTCTGGCGGACCGGGTGCTTGCTCATGACGGAGACCCGGTTGAACGCGTTGATCGTGATCGCCACCCAGATCACGGCGGAGATCTCCGCCTCCGTGAGCACGGAGCGGGCCAGGTCGTAGGCGGCGGTCTGGGGCTCGGCGTCGGCGGGATGCGTGGTGGCCTCCGCCAGCGCCAGGGCCGCTCGCTCGCGCGGCGTGAAGAGATCGGTGTCACGCCAGGCGGCCAGCACACCCAGGCGCTGCGGGGACTCACCGCCCCGCAGGGCGGCCCTGGTGTGCGTGTTGAGGCAGAACGCACACGCGTTGAGCTGGGACACCCGGATGTTGATCAGCTCGACCAGGATACGGTCGAGTCCGGCTTCGGCCGCGGTGGCCCGTACGGATTCGGCCGTGGCGAGCAGCGCTCGGTAGGCGTCCGGGCTCTGTTTGTCGATGAAGACCCGCCCTTGGGTGGCCGTCTCTGCTGTCTGGGTCACGTGAGCTCCTCCTTCGCCCGATCTCCGAGCGTCGGTCTTATCATCGCATCGTTACTATTGAAGGTGAAACTTTCTCGAATGAGGGAGGAGCGGGCCGGTGAGCAATACCGAAGCGCGCCCTGTCGAAATGGAATGCGGTGGGCAGACCGACGGGCCGTCGTCGCCGGACATCGAAATTCTCACTCCACGCGATGTGCCGCTCGGCGGCCCGCGGGCCATGCGGGTGCGGCGCACTCTGCCGCAGCGGGCCCGCACATTGATCGGCGCCTGGTGCTTCGCCGACCACTACGGCCCGGACGACGTCGCGACCGCCGGCGGTATGGAC
Organism: Streptomyces cadmiisoli; assembly: GCF_003261055.1. Classification (NCBI taxonomy): domain Bacteria; kingdom Bacillati; phylum Actinomycetota; class Actinomycetes; order Kitasatosporales; family Streptomycetaceae; genus Streptomyces; species Streptomyces cadmiisoli. The sequence goes on along the minus strand of NZ_CP030073.1, from coordinate 1,188,478 downwards.
GTCGCCCCTCATCCGCACATCGGCCTGCAGACGGTCAGCTGGCTTTTCAGCGGCGAGATCGAGCACCGCGACAGCCTGGGCAGCCACGCCTTCGTCCGGCCCGGTGAGCTGAACCTGATGACGGGCGGCCACGGCATCTGCCACTCCGAGGTCTCCACCCCGGCCACGACGATCCTGCACGGAGTGCAGCTGTGGGTGGCCCTGCCCGAGGAGCACCGGGACACGGCGAGGGACTTCCAGCACCATGTCCCCGCGCCCGTACCGCTGGACGGTGGCGAGGCCCGCGTCTTCCTGGGCACCCTCGCCGGGGAGTCGTCCCCCGTGCGCACCTTCACCCCGCTGCTGGGAGCGGAGCTGACGGTGAACCCGGGAGCCGGCCTGACCCTCGCGGTGAGCCCCGACTTCGAGCACGGCCTGCTCGTCGACAGCGGGGACGTCACCGTCGACGGAACCGCCCTGAAGCCGGCCGAACTCGGTTACGCGGCCCCCGGCCGTGACACCGTGACCGTGACCAACCACGGGCAGGACACCGCACGACTGGTACTCCTGGGCGGGCCGCCGTTCCAGGAGGAGATCGTCATGTGGTGGAACTTCATCGGCCGCTCCCACGAGGACATCGTGCGGGCGCGCGAGGCCTGGCAGGCGGAGACCGACCGGTTCGGCCGGGTCGAGGGCTACGACGGTGATCGCCTCCCCGCGCCCGAACTCCCCAATGCCACGATCAGGCCGCGCAAGAACCCGGGAGCGCGCTGACCGTGCTCCGGACCGGCGGCGCCCTCCGCGTACGCGGCATGCGCCGCGCGCCACGCGGGGGCGCCGCCGGTCACGTCGTGACCGGGCCGGCCCCGTGCGGTACCGGCGCGCGGTGCGTCGTTCCTCTTGCATGTCCTATGGCACAGCCCATAACTTACTGGCAGGTAATCGGGGAACGTCTCCAGGAAGGGCGGCCGGCGCCATGTCCGCACCGCCGTACACCGCACCCCGCCCCGCCGGGCCGGTGCCGCCGTGAGTCCGCGCAGGAGCGACAGCCGGGAGCGGATGGTCGCGAGTGCCGTCGTCCTGCTCCGTGAGTACGGAGCCGGCGCGACCAGCATCGACCGCGTTCTCGCGCACAGCGGAGCTCCGCGAGGCTCCGTCTACCACCACTTCCCGGGCGGGCGCGCGCAGTTGATCGACGAGGCGGTCGCGCTGGCCGGCGACTTCATCGCGAAGCGGATCGACGCGGCGGCCGAGTCCGGCGACGCGGTCCAGGTCATCGACGCGTTCTTCGACCAGTGGCGACAGTGGCTCCTGGAGAGCGACTTCCGGGCCGGGTGCCCGATCGTGGCGGTGGCAGTGGAGACCAACGACGAGGCTCCGCAGCTCGCGCGCTCCGCCGCCGCTGTTCTCTCCCGCTGGCGCGAGGCACTGGCCGGCCTGCTCGTGCGCCACGGCCTGCCCGACGCACGTGCCGCCCGGTTGGCGGCGTTCATCATCTCCGCGGCCGAGGGCGCGGTGATCCTGTGCCGGGCCGAGCAGAGCACCGCGCCGCTGGACGTGGCCGCCGACGAGATCCACGACCTCCTGGCCCACGCCATCGGTGACCGGCCCGCCGGCGGTTCCGGCCGACCCATCTGACCGGCCGACCCACCTGACATGTGTGTCCCACTGCCCGACCGACCCGACGGAGTAGCCGCCATGCCCACACTGGACCGCCAGGACAACGTGTTCGTCCTCGACCTCGGCGACGGGGAGAACCGCTTCCACCCCGACTGGATCGCCTCCGTGAACGACGCCCTCGACAAGGTGGAGAAGGAGGACGGACCGCGCGCCCTGGTCACCGCCGCGACCGGCAAGTTCTTCTCCAACGGGCTGGATCTGGAGTGGCTGCTCGCCAACGCCGACCGCCGGCGGGAGTACGTCGTCTCCGTCCAGGCGCTGTTCGCGCGGTTCCTCTCCCTGCCTGCGGTCACGGTCGCCGCACTCCAGGGGCACACCTTCGCGGCGGGCGCGATGCTGTCCCTGGCCCACGACTTCCGTGTGATGCGCGCCGACCGCGGCTACTGGTGCCTGCCCGAGGCCGACATCGACATCCCCTTCACGCACGGCATGTCCGCTCTCATCCAGTCCCGGCTGACGCCGCAGACCGCCCACGAGGCCATGCTCACCGCCCGCCGCTACGGCGGTCGGGACGCCCTGGCGGCCGGGATCGTCGACCGCGCCGTCGACGAGGACGCCGTACGCGCGACCGCCGTCGAGATCGCCGCGTCCCAGGCGGGCAAGGCGGCCCACACCCTCGGCACCATCAAGGCGCGTATGTACGGCCCCGTTCTCGACGTCCTGCGCGACACGTCCGACGGTCTGGGCTGACGTCGCGGTAGTCACGGCGGGCCCGGCGGGCTCACCTCGGGACGGCGGGTGGTCGTCCGGCGCCGGACGACGGCGCCTGACGACCACGGCTTCGCGCGATGCCCACCCGGTCAGATGCCGGAGCGCGCTTCGCCGAACGCCTCGACGAGCTCCGCCGTGGTGACGATGGCGTGAGCGAAGGTGGGGCCGTTCAGCTCGTGCGCGGCGTGCATCATCTCGGGGAGGAACGCCGCGGTGGCGTCGCGGACCAGCGTCACGTGGTAGCCGAGCTCCATGGCGAAGCGTCCGGTGGACTCGATGCAGGTGTTCGCCAGCAGTCCGATCGCCACCACGTGCGTGATGCCGCGCTGCTTGAGCCGCATGTCCAGGTCGGTGTTCGCGAACCCGCTCTGCGCCCAGTGTTCATGGACCACCACGTCCTCCGGCTGCGGCTGGAAGTCGGGGTGGAACTCCCCGCCCCAGGTGCCGCGCGCGAAACTGTGCCGTTCCATGATGCTGACCTGCGTCGGATTGGGATGGTCCCAGGTCTCGTAGTCGCCCGGCTCCCAACGGCGATGCGGGACGAACACCACCTGCACACCGGTCGCGCGGGCGGCACCCACCACGGCGCGCAGGTTGTCCAGCAGCCCGACCTGTTGCGCCACGGACTCCACGCGCGGCCAGGCCTTTCCGCCCTCGGAGATGAAATCGTTGTAGGGATCGACCAGCAGAACCGCCGTATGGCGCGGGTCGTACATCTGGGCCACGTGTGCTCCTCGGTATCCCGGAGACGAGCAACTTCCCCCTGGCAGCATCACCCCGGCTGTCTGCGGCGTCAAAAGCTGAGCGTCCGGCCGCCCGCGTCGTCGCCCGCCGACATCGGACGGACTCACTGTGCCCGTCCCCCGGGGTCAGTGCGGGAGCAACTGCTGGCCCCCGTCGATGTCGTACGTCGCACCGGTGAGCGCTTCGTTGCGCATGATGTGCACGGCGAGCGCCGCGACGTCGGCCGGGCCGACGACCCGGCGGATGGGCAGCCTGGCGCGCAGGTCCTCACGTCGGGCCTCCAACCGGTCGCCGAGGAGTGCGGCCGACAGCGGGGTGTCGACGAATCCTGCGGCGATGAGGTTCACCCGGATCGGCGCCAGTTCGAGTGCCAGGTTGGCGACCAGGGCGGGCAGCGCGGCGGTCAGGGCGGACACCACGGTCAGGCCGACGCCGGGCCGCCGACCGCCGGTGCCGCCCATGAACAGCAGCGTGCCCCCGGCTCGGACCTGGTCGCGGCTGCACAGAGCGACGGCGAGCGTCACGGCGAGGCGTTCGCCGAATTCGCGAGGAGCGGCAGCGAGGTCCAGGTCTTCCAGGGGGGTGTACGAAGGGGCACCGGCCGTGACCATGACGTGGTCGACCGGACCCGGCAGTTCCTGGAAGAACCGTCTGAGCCGCTCGGTGTCCGCGACGTCGAAAGCCGCCGTGGCGAGTGGGTCGAGCTCCCGCGCCGCCTGCTCCAGCCGTTCGGCGTTGCGGCCCACCATCACCACCCGGCCGCCTTCCGCGCGCACCTGGCGGGCTGTCTCCAGCCCGATGCCGGCGCTGGCGCCGATCACCACGACCGTCTGATCCGCGAGGTCAGGGGGTCCGTGGTTCAGTTCGCCGGCCGTCATCCGCGCCTCCGATCGCCGCCCCCGGTTGCCGGCCCCCGCCCAATTGTCACGCGCACCTGTGCGGACCGCCTGCCGACCGGTCCGGCCCTTCCGTGACACCCCGCGGGCTCCCCGGACGTCCGTACCCGCCCGTTCCGTCGAGGCGGCGGGATCCGGTGACGCGTCTCCAAGTTGCCTGGTTCCAGGGGGAGTTCACTGGAGAGCGGCCGGTTCGGCGGGTGGCGCCGCCTCCGTCACCACGAGGAGGCCGGGCTCGGCCGGAGGGGCAGACCCGGTTCCGTGCGGCAGACCCGGTTCCGTGCGGGACAGGGCGCACCGTTCATCGGATGTGCCGCAGGAGCGCGGCGACGGCAGGCGGCAGGTCACCGCGCGGGTGCACGACTCCCACCGTCCAGGCCGGCGCCGGCGGCCGGAAGAGGCGCAGCGGCAGTTCGGGGAAGCGCGCCGCCAGCGACGGCGGCATGATGCACACACCCAGGCCGTGCCGGACCAGATCGGTGGCCGCCAGGATGTCGTTGACCTCGAAAGTGGCGGTGTGTTCGAGGGACGCGGCGCGAAAGGCCCGGTCGACCTCGACCCGGACCGCCCAGCTCGGCGGGAAGTCCACCAGGGGGAGACGGGCCGCCTCGGCCAGGGTCACCGGCCGCAGCGGCTGTGACACGGCACCCGGTGGAGTCACGAGCACCATTTCCTCCCGGGACAGCAGACGGGTGGCCAGGCCGCGCGGCTGCGGAGTGTCGAGCGCGACGACGGCCAGGTCCACGGTGCCCCTGCGCAGGGCGTGCGGAATCTCGGCGGCGGGTGCCTGGCACAGTCGCAGCACGACGCCGGGGTGTTCGCGGTGGAACTCGGCCAGAGCCGGCGCGAGGCCGCCGTAGAGGCCCTGCATCACACCGACGGTGATCTCGCCGCGCAGTTCGCCCTGTGCGCGTTCGACCGCCGCGCGGGCCTGCTCCGCGGCCTCCAGGGTGGCCCGGGCAGCCGGCAGGAAGGCCTCTCCCACGGGCGTGAGCGAGACCCGGTGCGTGGTGCGCTGGAACAACAGCACGTTCAGCTCGCGCTCCAGGGCCCGGACCGTGCTGGAGACGGCGGACTGCACCACGTGCAGCCGCCGGGCCGCGGCGCTGAACCCGCCCTCCTCGGCGACCGCGACGACGACCTCCAGTTGCCGAAGCTCCATGGCCGGCTCCTTCGGTTGTCCCTTCGGGAGATAACCATCATCTCCATTCATCTCCTCCGGAGGGGAAACGGCGGCCCCGGGTGAGCGTTGGCACAGGTAGGCGGTGCGGAGGCCGCCGGTTCGGACACCGAGGGACGGAGTGCTGCCATGCCGATGACGATGGCCGTCCGCCACTGGCCTCGCCGTGCCACCGCTCACGGCGCACCGGCGCTGCCGGTGGTGGGCGCCGCGCGCCGGCACCGCTCCGGGTTCTGGACGATCGCCGCCGTGTTCGTCACGGCCATGGCGTTCTCCACCGTTCCCACGCCGCTCTATCCGCTCTACCAGGCCCGCGACGGCTTCTCGTCCTTCACCGTCACCGTCGTGTTCGCCGTCTACGCCGTCGGTGTGCTCACCAGCCTGCTGCTCGTGGGGCACATATCGGACCAGATCGGCCGGAAGAAGGCCCTGACCGCGGCGCTGGTGGCCGAGGTGATCGCGGCCGGGCTCTTCCTCGCCGGGCACTCGCTGCCGGTCCTGATCGTGGCGCGGTTCGTCACCGGTCTCGGTGTCGGCGTCCTCACGGCCGCAGCCACCGCCCATCTGCAGGACCTGCACGCGGCGCAGCGGCCCGGCGCGTCGACGCGGCGCTTCGAGATCGTCTCGACCGCGGCCAACATCGGCGGTCTCGGGCTCGGCCCCCTCGTCGCGGGAGCGCTCGCCCAGTATTTCGGTGCGCCGCTGCACCTGCCGTATGTCGTCTTCGGAGTGCTGCTGCTGGCCGGCGTCGCCGCCGTGGCACTGGCACCGGAGACCGTCGACCGGTCGGCGGCCCGTCCGGCGTACCGTCCCCAGCGGGTCGTCGCGGGGCTCAGGGAGCCTGGATACCCGCTGGCGGCGGCGGCCGGATTCACCTCCATGGCGGTCTTCGGGCTGTTCACCTCGCTGGCCCCGGGATTCGTCGGTGAGACCTTGCACCATCCGTCGCGCGCGCTGGCCGGGCTCGTCGTGTTCACCGTCTTCGGCGCGGCCGCGACGGCCCAGGTGCTCACCGGCCGCCTCGGCGACCGGTCCAGGTGGGCGATCGGGCTGGTCGCCCAGGCCGTGGGCATCGCCGCGGTCGCGATCGGCGTGCACCTCGGCAGCCTGGTCCTGTTCCTGCTCGCCGCGATCATCTCGGGCGTAGGGGCCGGGGTGCTGTTCAAGGCCGCCGTCGGCCATGTGGCAGCCACGGCCGCCCCGAGCCGGCGCGGCGAAGCCCTCGCCGGTGTCTTCCTCGCCTCCTACCTCGGTCTGGCCCTGCTCCCCGTCGGCCTCGGTGTGGCCACCCGCTTCCTGCCCGTGACCACCGCGACGGCGTGGTTCGCCGTGGTCGTGCTGGCCCTGCTGGGCGCCGTCGTCGTCCTGCTCGCCCGCCATCGCGGCGGGGGCAGCGGCACCCGTCGGTACGGCGCGGGCGGCGGCACCCGCCGTCGCGGCGCTGCCGGCCGCGCGGACGGCGCAACGGACGCCGCCCCGGCCGAGTCGCGGCTGCCGGGCGACGCGGCCTCGACGTCTGCCCGCCGTGGCAGGAACACCCCGTGAGCGGCACGGACGCCGGTTCCCGGACGGCCCGCGAGGGGCCGACACCTTCACGAGCCGCCCGCGCAGGAGGGAAACGCTTCGCGCCGTGCCGCCCGGTCGGGAGTGACCGGTCGGCACGGCGTCACGCCCGGAGCCGCCGCCTGCTCGATCAGGTCGCCACGGCTGCCGATCGGGACACACCGGGCGGCGTGGCTGCCGGGGACCCCGCGCACCGTGCCCCGGACCGCTTCACACCCTGGGGAATCCGCGAATCGGCCCTGCCACCTGAACGAGGCGGACGAGGGGTCACGCGGTGGTGTGCAGCGTGGCCGTCACGAAATCCGTCACAGCCCGCGAGAAGGCCTCCGGCTCCTCGATGTGGCCGAAGTGGCCGCTCTGCTCCAGTACCAGAAGCTGCGAACCCGGGATCCGCCGGTGCAGTTCCTCGGCCCACCGCACACCGCAGACGACGTCGTGGCGGCCGACGACGACCAGCGTCGGTACGGTGAGCGAGCCGAGGTCCGCACGGTCGTCGATGACCTCCGGGACCAGGTTCTCGTCCAGTCCGGAGATGTGGTTGCCGCGTACGGAGGCCCGCATCGGGGCGAACTCCCGCTCCCGGCCCCAGTAGTCCGCGAGGTAGGCGGGAACCAGCCCCCTGACGACCGCCGTCATCTGCGCGTCGTCGGAGATGGCGGGGATGGCCTGGAAGGCGGCCAGCACCTCGGGGAGTTCGGGATGACCGGCGTTGCGCTCGGCGAACGACTCCACCAGGCGCATGGCCTCGGCGGCGTGCTCGGGACCGGTCAGCGGCGCGCTCTCGTAGAGGATCACCCCGGCGACCTGCTCGGGGCGGCGCAGGGCGTGGTACTGGGCGACGAAGCCGCCGTGCGAATGACCCAGGAGGTGCACCCGGGGGAGGCCGAGATGCTCGGTCAGCGCTTCGAGGAACCGGCTGTAGCGGGCCCGGGTGTAGCCGTGCGGGTGGGAGGGCAGCCGCTCGGAGGCACCGCTGCCGACCGGCTCCGGGTAGACGACCGTCAGGTACCGCTCCAGCTCGGGCATGCGCAGGTACTCCCAGTCGATGCCCGGTCCGCCGGAATGCGCGACGCACACCGGTCCCGTGCCGTGGACGTGGTAGCGCTGCACCAGCCCGTCGATCTCGACCGTGTGTGTTCCGGCCGCAAGCGCACGGGTCGGGGAGGTGGTCATGGTGTTTCCTTCTCCGGTGGGTGTCGATGACACCGGCAGGACGCGGGAGAAGGGACGAAGTTCGATCCGAGGTGAGTGATGCCCGTCACGCGGGAGTGGGTGGCTGGAGGGCCGGCACCGGTCTGGGGTGCAGGAGCCGCAGCCGGTGCGGACGACCGGCGTCGTCCAGTGTCATCAGCCAGGCCACCGAGGGCGGGCAGTGCTCGGGGTCGTCGGGCGGGTTGAGCAGATCCATCTCCCAGACGACCAGGGACCGGCCGGCCACGGCGTGGACCAGGCGCTGCCGCACCCCGGCTTCCAGGTCACCGTCCATGCCGCGCACCAGGAAGCTCCGGCCGCCCACCGGGCGGTCGCCCCTGAACAGGGCGATCTCGGGCGACCAGCGCTCCGCCAGCAGCGCGCCGAAGCGTCCGCTCTCGGCCGCGGCGAGTGTCTCGCGCGCCTCGACACGACTGGCACGGACACGCCGCTCGGTGTCGCCGTGCGGCGCGTCCGCGGTGGCGGCGAGCGCCTTTGCGAGCTTGGCCCGGCCCTGACTGAGCCGGCTCCGCACCGTGCCGACCGGGACCCCGCAGGCCTCCGCTATCCGCTCGTAGGAGGTCACCCCGGTGGTGAAGTGGCGCAGCACCAGGGGCAGGCGCAGCGTCGGGGACAGCTTTTCGACGGCCTCCCAGATCCAGTCCCGCATCGTGTGGCGCTCCAGCCATTCCTCGGGACCCACGCCGCCGGCCGGCACGTGCACATCGTCGAGGGGGCGGAAGGCAACGGATTCGCGCACCAGGGAACGGCAGGCGTTGCGCACGATCATCCGCAGCCACGCGCCCACCGCCGACGGGTCCCGGACGTCGCCCACCCTGCGCAGCGCGGTCACGGCCGCGTCCTGGACCACGTCGTCGACGTCGGGCCCCGGCCCCAGAATGCTCAGCGCCACCGCCCGCATACCGGCCCGGTGCCGTTCCAGCAGCAGACCGAGTGCGGTGATGTCACCGGCCTGGGCGCCGCGTGCGAGCACCGCGTCCTCGACGTGCGCGGCGTCGACCGCGTTCCGGGTCATGGCTTCCTCTTCCAGCGTTTCCCGTCGTGCGTGCGACGGTACTGCGCCGACCCTCCGGCGTCGTGGCCGACCCCGGGCGGGGGAACCCGCGTGGTACCGGGTCCGGTGTCCCCGGTGGTTCAGGAGTCGCTGGCCGGCCTGGGCTTGAGGACCGTGACCTCGCCGGGGTGCAGCACCCGTCCGTCGGACCGTGTGAGTTCGAGCCGGGCCACACGCTCACCGGTGACTTTCTCCACGAGCGGCGGGGGCTGCTCATCCTCGGTGAAGAGGAAGTCCCCGCCCCACTGGTGCAGCGCCTGGATCACCAGGCGCAGCGACTCGCCCTTCTCGGTGAGGACGTATTCCTGGTACGCGCTGCCGTCCGAGGCCGGCTGCGAGCGCAGGATGCCGTGGGAGACGAGTTTGGCGAGCCGGGTGCTCAGGATGTTCCGGGCGAGGCCGAGACTCTTCTGGAACTCGCTGAAACGCCGTACGCCGTCGAGTGCGTCGCGGATGATCAGCAGCGACCACCAGTCGCCGATCTGGTCGAGCGACCGGGCCACCGGGCACGGGGCTTCGGCAAACGTGGTCCTGCGCACTCCGACGGCCCTCCTGAGTCGGCGTTGTGAGGCGTACTCCGCTCACTGTGGTGGTTGCGAATCTAAACCGCCTCGTCATGGTGAGCAAACCCCCGCCGGTCGGGCCCGGCGGCCTCCCGGCGTCTATGCGGCCGCGCCGGTCCGGCTGCGGCGTGCGTGCCGGAGCGTGGCCGCGTACAGCGCGACGAACGCCGTGCTCACCGTGGCGAGCAGCAGCCACGACACCGGCCGCCAGCCGGGCACATCGGTTCCGCGGAGCCACAGCAGGAGGAAGTTGGTGCCGGCCGCCACGGGGAAGGAGAAGATCCAGTACCCGTAGTGGAACGACTGCTGGCGCAGGTCCGGCAGAAGGAACACGACGACCAGGAGCGTGAAGATCAGCAGTCCGGCGAAGCCCTGACCCACGGCGTCGAAGGTGCCGTGATGGGCCGCCGTCCAGGCCAGTCCGCCGACGGCGGGCGGGATCACCAGCACCGTGAGGGTCGGACGGGCCGGCGGCGGCATCTTGCCGCCGTGGGCGACCAGACCGCCGAGGATGACGGTGCCGAACGCGAGCCAGTACAGGACGCCGACGGCGAACGTGGCCTCGGCGACCTCCGGCAGGCCGAGTGTCGAGGCGGTGGCGCTGGATATGAAGGGGGCGGACACCACCGGCAGGAGGTAGCCGGGGTGCAGGGGCGCCGAGGCCAGACCGCCCGTGACCCAGTGCGCCAGCAGGCGGGCGGCGACGACCGCGGCCAGGACGGCGAACACGGCATAACCCCAGCGGGCCGCGTCCACCCCGTGACGGAACACATGTCCCGCGGCGAGCATCCCGATGATGGGCACATAGGCGAGGGCGAAGCCCTGGCCGGGGTGGTGCAGGTCGTGCAGGACGTTGCGCCACCGCCCGCCACCGTGACGTACGTACTGTGCCAGCAGCACGAGCCACACGGCGCCGCTCAGGGCGAACAGCGCGTCACTCACCCACATCGGTGCGGCCAGGGTGGTGGCGGCGGACTGCCAAGCGCCTCCGAGTCCCGCGGAACCCAGCGAGATCGACAGCAGGCTGATCGTCTGCGCCCGGACGGCGGGTGAGCGCCCCGTGCCGTCGGTACCGCTCTGTGCCGCGGGGTGGGGATCCGTGACGTCCGGCGTTCCCTGAGAGGCGTCGAGCCCGTTCGTCGTCGCCTCGTCCGTGCCGACCGATTGCATGCTGGCCTTTCCGTTCATCACCGCGTCCGAAGCCTTCGACCGCCAAGGGGGCGATCGAGCCGCGTACACGGAACCTGCCGTCACCCCCTCCTGTCTGGTTGCAAAATTAAACCACCCTGACCTTGACCGTCAACGTGACCCGGTTGTGGCCGGTCGGGACACGGACACCGAGGCGCTCCGTACGGATGCGGGACATGCCGGAGGCCGGCGGCGCCGCACCCCCGGTGCGGCGCCGCCGGACCGAGGGTGCGGCTCAGTCCGGTGCCGCGGCACCGGGTCGGGGCGCGGTTCAGTCGACGTAGGCCGCGACGAGGACGGCGAACTCGTCCGGCGTGGCCAGACGGACTCCGAGGCTCTCCGCCTTGGCGCGCTTGGATCCGGCGCCCTCACCGGCGACCACCAGGCTGGTCTTCTTGGAGACGCTGGAGGACGAGCGGCCACCGGCCCGTTCGACGAGCTCGTTCATCTGATTGCGGCTGAGCTTCTCCAAGGGGCCGGTCATCGCGCCGGTGACCACCACCGTCATCCCGGCCAGCGGGCCGTCGGCGACGTCCGCGGGCTCCGCGCCGCCGTCCGCGTCCTCGCGCACTGTGGGCGGGGTGGCGCCCGGCTCGGTCATGTTCACTCCGGCCGCGGCGAGCTTGTCGATGAGCGGGGCGAGTTCGGCGAGTTCGGCGACGATGGACGGGGCCTTCTCGGTGCCTATGCCCTCGACCTGCTGGATCGCTTCGGCATCGGCGGCCCGCAGAAGGTCCATCGTGGCGAAGTGCCGGGCGATGCGCCGCGACATGGAGCGGCCGGTGCCGCGCACGCCGAGTGCGCACAGCACCCGGGACAGCGGCTGGTTCCTGGCCGCGGACAGCGCGGCGAGGAGGTTGTCCGTGCTGGTCTCACCCATCCGCTCCAGGCTCAGCAACTGCTCCCGGGTGAGGGTGAACAGGTCGGCGAGGTCGGCGACCAGACCCGCCTCGACGAGCTGCACGACCCGGGTGTGGCCGAGACCCTCGATGTCGAGCTGGTCGCGTCCGGCGGCGTAGGAGAGCGAGGCGACCAGGTGGCAGTTGCGGCCGTTCTCACAGCGCCAGCGCTGTTCGCTGGTGTCGATGCCGGATCCGCAGCGCGGGCAGGTCTCGGGGAAGGCGATCGGCTGCTCTTCGCCGGTACGCAGATGGGCGACGGGCGCTTCGATACGGGGGATGACGTCACCCGCCCGGTGCACCATGACGTGGTCGCCGACGCGCAGATCGCGACGGGTGATGTCGGCCGGGTTGTGGAGGGTCGCGTAGGTGATGGTGGAGCCGTCGATCTCGACCGGTTCCAGCACGGCGCGCGGGGCGATGATGCCGGTGCGGCCCACATTCCATTCGACGGCCAGCAGCCGCGTCACCTTCTCGACGGCCGGCAGCTTGTAGGCGACGGCCCAGCGGGGGGCGCGTGAGCCGGACCCGGCGGCGCGCTGGTCGGCGGCGAGGTCGGCCTTGACGACGATGCCGTCGATCCCGAACGGCAGCTCCGGGCGCAGGGCGGCGATCTCCTTCACCCGCACCAGCACCTCGTCGACCGTGCCGGCGGTGATCCCGGGCACAGCGGTGGTGGCCGTGGTGTTCACGCCCAGAGCGGCGGCCCGCGCCATCAGGTCGCTGTGCGCCGCCTCACCCAGCCCGGCGGCGAGCCCGGGCTCGGTGTCCGCCAGCGGGAGCAGACCGTAGCCGAAGAAGGTCATCGGCACGGTGTAGGCGCGTTCCCTGGCGCGCAGGGTGCCCGCGGCGGCGTTGCGGGGGTTGGCGAACGGCTGGCCGCCGTGGGCGGTGCGCACCTCGTTGGCGTGCTCGAACTGGGCCGTGGTCATCAGCACCTCGCCACGCACCTCCACCGTGACCGGCTCGGCAAGCTGCTCGGGCAGGCCCTCGATGGTGCCGATGGCGTGCGAGACGTCCTCCCCGGCCGTCCCGTCGCCCCGTGTGATCAGCCGGGTCAGGCGCCCGTGGGCATAACGGGCGGCGACCGCCAGACCGTCCAGCTTCGGTTCGACTCCGTACCGCTCGACCTCGTGCCCGACGCGCCGGGCCAGCGACTCGGTCCACGCGGTGAACTCCTCCGCCGAGAACACGTTGTCCAGACTCAGCATCGCCACCGTGTGCGGGACGTCCCCCTCGACCGCGCCGCCGGCGACCTTCCCGCTCGGCGAATCGGGCAGCACCTCGTCGGGATGAGCGGCCTCCCAGTCCGCTATGCCGCGCACCAGCCGGTCGTAGGTGTCGTCGTCCAGCGCCGACGTACCGCCGGAGTAGTAGGCGGCGGACGCCTTCACGGCGTCCTCGACCGCCTGCGCGTAGGCGGCGGCATCCACGATCTGGGCAGCAGGTGTTGTCATGCCCGTCATCTTGCACTCCACCACTGACAATGCCCCGCGACGTGCTCCCGCGCCTGCCCCGGCAGGCGACGGCGATCCGCTGCCGAAGCTCTACGGCGAGCGCGACGCGGACTTCGACAAGGCGGTCGCCGCGCAGTCCGAGGTCGACGCCGCGTACGCCGATCCGGAGCGGGAGCAGGCCGCGACCGACGCCGCGCCGGCCGCGCACCCGGATCCGGACGAACGTGTCGGGAAGGACGGGACGGCGGTGCGGGAACTCATGGTGCACAGGATCGAGGAGTACGCCCGCCGCTGCGGGCACGCCGACCTGTTGCGCGCGTGCGTCGACGGACGGGTCGGCCAGCAGCGGCGCCCGGGGATCGACCGAACGGCACCGGTGACCGGAGTCGGCCTCCGTCCCGACCCGGACGAGACACCGCGTTTCCGGCGCCGCCCCGGAACCGGGGCGCCCGGTCACTACAGTGCTGCCACTCGTGGACGGGGGAATCCAGTGGAACTGTCGGCACTGATCGTCTCGATAACGGCCCTGGCGGTGACCGCGCTCGCGTCGCTCCGCCAGATTCGGCTGGCCCGGCACGCCAACAGCCTGCCCGCGGTCGTCGGACTCTTCCAGGAGCATCGCGGCGCCGAGCTGGCCCGCGCCCGCCACGTCGTGGTGAGCCAACTGGCCGGCCAGGACCTGTCGCAGGGTCTCTCGGCGGTGCCGGAGGTGCATCGCCGGCAGGTTCTGGACCTGTGCTGGTTCTACGACAACCTCGGTGCGCTGGTCGCCCACGGTGTCGTACCGATCGCCCCGGTGTCCGGCTATCTCGGCGGCTCGGTCATCGAGACCTGGGAGATCGTACGTCCGATGGCGCTGGCCGAGCGGGAGCGACGCCGCCGAAGGGGGTTTCGCGACCCCGAGCGCTGGCAGGCGTACTACGAGAACCTGTACCACCTCGTCCTGGAGACCCGACCGGACGAGGCCCGCACCAATGCGCCCGAGTGGTACCGAGGGCGTCAGTGACCTCGTCACGGCGGGTGCGACGGTTCGCGCGCGGCACCGAAACCGGATCGGGCCGGCACGGGGGCGGATACACCGTTCGTACCTGCCCCCGTGAGATGTGTCCCGGGCCTACACCCCCGCGATGCGCAGCCTGATCGTGCGGGCTTCGGGGCGTAGGGCGAACTCGGGCCACACGTCCGGTCCGCAGGCCCGTGAGCCGAGCCCGTGCTGGGCCGCGTCGACGATCAGGTGGCTGGTCGTCGTGTCGGGCAGCTCGAAGGGGTGTCCGGCTGCGGCGATCTGCTGCGGGGTGTGGCGGCTGAGCGTGAAACCGGGGCGGCGGCCGTGACGGTCGGGGACGGCCGTGATCCGCAGCACCTCGGCGTCGCCGCTCCTCAACGTGAGGTGGCGCAGCCGGGAGCGGTGTCCGGTCTCCTGGGGGCGGGCGTAGTCGACCGAGAGGTCGTCGATACCGGCCGAGAAGCGGCCCGTGCGTGCCGCGCGGAGACTGTCGGGGTAGGACTCGTGCGGGCCCAGGCCGAACCACTCGGCGCCGTCGACGGGCGCCGTGCCGTCGGGGAGTTCGAAACGGATGCCGATCCGGGGCCACACGGTGCGCCAGCCGCCGGAGGGCTCGATCTCGACGCGCAGTTCCAGTTCGTCGCCCTCGACGGACCAGACGGACTCCACCATGACCGACAGGGCGGAGTCGGCGGCGGAGACCCTGTCGAGGGTGCGCAGGGCGTCGGCGGTGCGCTCCACCGACAGGCGTCGTGTGGTCAGCCGGTGCAGACCGTCGCGACGCCAGAGGTCGGCGCTGGACACGCCGGCGACACTGGCGTCGCTCTCCTCGACGCCGTCGGAGGCGCCCTCGTCGTTGTCGGTCGGCGCGCGGAACAGCTCCAGCCGTGGACCCGTCACGGGCCGGCCGGCGAGCCGCACGAGGGATCCGCCGACGAACCCGGCGGTGCCCAGCGTCAGCGTCCCCGCGTCCGGTCGCCAGCCGGTTCGGTGGCGGACCGCGGGGGCGGGACGACGTGCCGAGCGGTCGAGCTGCGCGGTCGCGACCACGTGTCCTTCCGGTGCCCACGCGGCCGCCTCGGCGAGCACGGCGTCGATGGTGAGCCAGGTCTCCGCGTCCGGTGACACCGGGATCCGGGGGAGCGGTACGAGCCCCGACTCGCCCGCCGTGACCAGGGGGACCTCCAGGTCGCCCGCGTCCACGGGTGTTCCGTCGTGCTCGACACGCCAGCGGAATCGCAGGTCGGAGGTGTCGGCCGAGTGCCGCAGGTTGCTGATCGCGACCTTGTCGCCGTCGAAGACGAAACGGACCGGCTGTGCGACCGCCTTGTACTCGTGGAGGCTGGGCGTCGGCACGTCGTTGCTCAACAGCATGCCGTCCATCACGAAGTTGCCGTCGTGCACGACCTCCCCGAAGTCGCCGCCGTAGGCGTAGTAGGGCGTCCCGTCCGGGGTCTCGGCGAGGATGCCGTGGTCGCGCCACTCCCACACGAAGCCGCCGTGCAGCCGCGGATGACGGTGCACCAGCTCCTCGTACTGGTCGAACGCTCCCGGTCCGTTGCCCATCGCGTGGGCGTACTCGCAGAGAATGAACGGCTTGCCGCGCTGCCGGGCGCTCTGTGCGGGAGTGCAGTTCATCAGCGTCGAGCGCGCGTCGTCGGAGCCGATCTCCTCGGTCTCCGGCACCGACGCGTACATGCGCGAGTAGATGTCGGTGTACTCGCCCGTGTAGTCGCCTTCGTAGTGCACGGGGCGTTCGGCGTCGCGGGCGTGCACCCAGGCGGACATGGCGGCGAGGTTGCTGCCCGTCCCGGCCTCGTTGCCCAGCGACCAGATCACGATGCTGGGATGGTTCTTGTCGCGTTCGACCGTGCGCCGGATGCGGTCCAGATAGGCCTCGCGCCAGGCAGGGTCGTCGCTCGGGTTGCCGACCCAGTCGACCTTGTCGAAGCCGTGCGTTTCGAGATCGCATTCGAGGACGACCCAGAATCCGAGTTCGTCGGCGAGGTCGAGCAGCCGGGGGTGGGGTGGGTAGTGGCTGGTGCGGATCGCGTTCACGTTGAACCGCTTCATCCGGGCCAGGTCCTCGCGGGCGTGCTGCTCGTCGAAGACCCTCCCGCGCTCGGGGTGGGTCTCGTGGCGGTTCACGCCGTGGAACACGACGCGGCGGCCGTTGACCAGGAACCGGTCGCCGCGGATCTCCACCGTACGGAAGCCCACGCGCAGGGTGATGCTCTCAGCGGCCGTCGACACGGTGGCGTCGTACAGCCGGGGCCGCTCCGCCGACCACGGCTCCACCTCGGCCACGTCGACGGGCGCCACCTCGGCCGCGGTCGCCCAGACCTGCTCGACGCCGAGTTCGGGGATGCGCAGCGTGACCGGGAAGGCCGACGCCTCGGCGGTCACCTCCGCGTCGACGCGTCCACGCCCGTGGTCGAAGGACGTCCGCAGCCAGACGTCCTCGATGCCGCCGGCGGGCCGGGCGATCAGGGTGACGTCGCGGAAGATGCCCGGCAGCCACCACTGGTCCTGGTCCTCGACGTAACTGGCCGCCGACCACTGGTGCACCCGCACGGCGACGACGTTGTCACCCGGGCGTACCGCGGACGTCACGTCGAACTCGTGGGCGAGCCGGCTGCCGCTCGCAGCCCCGATCCCGACACCGTTGACCCACACGGTGAACAGCGACTCGACGCCGTCGAACCGCAGCACGACCCGCTCGGCGTCCGACCACTCGGCGGGCAGGTCGAAGTGCCGGCGGTAGTCGCCGGTCGGGTTCTCGTCCGGGACGTGGGGCGGATCGATCGGGAACGGGAACCGGATGTTCGTGTAGATCGGCCGGCCGTTGGCGCCGTCGCCCTCGAGCACCCAGTGGGAGGGCACCGGAATGCTGTCCCAGCCGCGGTCGTCGAAGCCTTCGTCCGTGAAGTCCTCCGCCGCCGTCGCCGTGGGGGACAGACGAAAGCGCCAAGGGCCGTTCAGTGAACGAGAGGGCGCGTCGGAGTGCAGCCACGAGCGCGCCGGACGCAGCGCGCCACGCCCTGGGGTGGTGTCCGAAACATACGCGGAAAGCTCGGAGGACAAGAGGTCACAACTTTCGTGGTAGCAGAAGGGGAGCTCGTTGTGGGCCTGCGGGGCCGCGGCTACCGGAGCACGACGGTTCGGATCTCCCACGGACCGAGTTCGCACGTGAGGTCGTCCAGCGCCTCGTCGGCGGACAGCGGCCGACCGAGCAGGTCCACCGTGGTGACCTCGGTGAACGGCCCCGTGACGCGGACGGAAGCCGCGGTGTCGCGCATCGCCACCATGCGGACCTCGGTGCCGGCCCTGCCGTCGGCGTCGGTGACACGGCGGACGCTCGACACGAAGACGTCCTCGCCCTCGACCCGTACCCCGGTCGCGTCCGGGGGCAGCCGGCCGCCGACGGGCGCGGTGCCGCGTACGACCAGTACGTCGTTGCGGAACTCCTCGGCGAGCGCGACCGCGTTGCCGCCTCGCCAGCCGGACGCGCAGGGCACGACGGCGAAGCGGTTCTCGATCCGCATTCCGAGATCCTGCGCCCCGGGCGCGGGGATCTCGCTCGCCGCGGGCTCGTCGCGCAGGGGGTGGATGTTGACGCTGATCGAGCCGATCGCCCGCAGCAGGGTGATGGCGAGCGCGGAGCCGTCGTCGACGAGTTCGTACTCGCTGGAGTGGTCGAGCAGGACGTTGGCGGCGCCGGCCGACACGAACGAACTCGCGGGGAAGGTCGGGAGGGGGTACTCGCCCCAGCCGCCCTCGGCGGTGAGCCCGCGCTCGGTGACGGCGAACTGCCCGGCGGACGCGGACCCGGTCACCGGTTCGGGCAGCGGCACGTGGAAACGCAGCCGGTGATCGGCGCTCTGGTTGAGGAAGGACGTGGAGATCCGCACGAAGGGCTCGCCGGCCCGCACTTCCACCAGCATGTCCACCGGCGTCGGCACGGTCCGGTCGTCGCGCAGGTCACGGTCGGCGCAGAGCGCGGCGGGCCACTCGTAGACGCGGGTGACGCGCAGCCGGGAACGCAGCGGGCCCTTCTCCAGGAGGTTCACGGAAACCCGCGTCGGCTCGGAGACGAGCACGTCCCGCGCGGGGGGAGCGTAGTTGTAGCTGTCGCCGCGGTCACCGCCGTCGACGAGCCGGCCGACTCCGCGCAGGACGGTCCCGTCGGAGCCGGTCACGTCCAGGGTCCCGTCGGCGGCCACCGCGACCGAGACCAGTCCGTTCGCGAGACCGTCGGTCGTCGCGGCGGCGGGCGCGAGTCGCAGCGCCGGGGCGGCGGGCCGGTCGCTCGCCTCGACCCGGAAACCGGTCAGCCCCGAGGCGGGGACACGCACGGGCACCAGGGCGGTGGCCCGGGCCTGGGCCAAGGTCCGCACCTGCCACTCACCCGGATGCGCGGCGGCCGCCTCGGCGACCTCGCGGCGCAGGATGAGCAGGTCGAACGGTCCGCTCGTCGGCACCTCGGCGAGGTGGAAGACGAGTGAACCGGGGGTGAGTTCGTAGTGGTCGATCAGCAGGCCGAACAGCTCGCGGCGGTGGATCCGGCGCAGCACCCGTTCGAGCTGTGACGCGTCCATGCGCTCGTCGCTGAGCACGGTGGGGGCCTGGGAGACCAACTGCACGGGCTGCGCCGATCCGTCGGCGGCCGTCGCGACCAGCGTGGTGCCCTCCACCGGGGCGACGACGTCCACCTCGACGAGCGCGTCGCGCGCCGACGGCAGCGGGTTGGCCACCAGGTAGCCGTCGCCGGGCACCAGCGCGGCGGGCTCGGCGAGGGCCGCGTCCCGGACGGCCCGTGCCGCCTGAGCGGCCTCGGCGAGCCGTGCGTCGACCTGGTCGCAGGTCTCGTCCGTGCCGGAGCCCACGACCGAGTCATGGGCGGTCGACTCGATGATCTTGTGCCAGGCCAGCGCGAGGAACGGCCCGTCGTCGCGCCGGGACCACAGGGCGTTCACCCGCTCGGCGTGGTCGATGGTGCGCTCGGCGAGCGCCATGCGCTGCTTGAGCCCGAGCCGCACGGACAGCACGCCCGGCAGGATGTTGCCGCGCACATGGCTGCGCAGCTCACCGGTGACGACGGCGGTCACCTCGTCACGGACGTGCCCGCGGATGTACTCGTCCAGGGTGGCCATGGTGATGGCGCGCCGCTCGTCGGACGCCTGCCGCAGCCAGGACGCCAGGTGCGGGTCGGGCGCGTTGTGGTCGGTGCCCGCCATGGCCAGCACCGGGTCGCTGCCCCAGCGCTCGGCCGTCATCTCGGCGTACTCGCCGAGCGCCCGGCCGATCTGGTCGGGCACCAGCAGCACGTCGAGACCGTTGTCGTAGCCGTCGAAGAGGAATTCGGTGCGCACCTCGGAGCCGTCGGGTGCGCGCCAGCGGAAGGCGTGACCGTCGACGGAGCCGGGCACACCGCGCCACAGTGCCGCGTGCTCGATACCGGCGCGCGCCAGGATCTGCGGCATCTGCGCGACATGGCCGAACATGTCGGGCAGATAGCCGATGGGCATCGCGCCGCCCAGGGCCCGCGCGGCCTCCCACCCCATCTGGAGGTTGCGGACGATGGTCTCTCCGGAGCAGAGGAACTCGTCGAGCAGGATCAGCCACGGCCCGATGGCGAGCCGGCCCTCACCGACCAGCGCCGTGACGCGCTCACGGTTCTCCGGGCGCATCTCCAGGTAGTCCTCGATCGCGGCCATCTGCCCGTCGACGGTGAACCGGAAGTCCGGGTTCGCCTCGGCCGTCTCCAGCACGGTGTCCAGGGCGGCGACGAGCCGGTGCCGGAACACCTGGAACGGCTCGTACCACTCCCGGTCCCAGTGGAAATGGGGCACGAAGACGGCGGAGTTGTGCATGGTGTGGGGCACCTTCTGTGCTGGCGGGGGGTGGGGGAAGCGAAGTGCGGGTGCGGTCACTTGAGGGAGCCGGCGGCGAGCCCGGTGCGCCAGAACCGCTGGAGGAGGATGAACACGATGATCACCGGCACGATCGACACCAGCGAGCCGGTGATCACGGACTGCTGGAGCAGCGGGGCGCGGGCGGTCTGACCGTTCCACTGGTACAGGCCCAGCGTGATCGGGAAGAGCGACTCCTTCTGCAGCATGACCATGGGCAGGAAGAAGTTGTTCCAGATGGCGACGAACTGGAACAGGAAGATCGTCACCAGCGCCGGCGTCATCAGTTTGAACGCCACCGAGAAGAAGGTGCGGAACTCGCCCGCGCCGTCCAGACGGGCCGACTCGATGAGTTCCTGGGGAACGGCCGCGTTGGCGAATATACGGGCCAGATACACGCCGAACGGGCTGACGATGCTCGGCAGGAACACGGCGAGATAGGTGTTGACGAGCCCGGTCGCCGAGAACAGCAGGAACAGCGGCAGCGCGAGCGCCGTGGTCGGCACGAGGACACCGCCGAGGATGACCGAGAACAGGAACTCACGGCCCCGGAACTCGAACTTGGCCAGCGCGTAGCCGCACAGCGCGGAGATCAGGGTGCCCACGGCCGCGCCCAGCACCGCGTAGATGACGGTGTTCACGGCCCAGCGGCCGAAGATGCCGTCGCTGCGGGTGAACAGGACCTCCAGGTTCTCGAACAGGTTGAAGTGGGAGAACGCCAGTCCGTTGGTGGAGGCGAGGTCGCCCTGCGGCTTCGTGGCGGCGACGATCAGGAAGTAGACCGGGAGCAGGAAGTAGATCGCCAGAAGGAACATCAGCGCCATGACGGCCGTGCGGCTGACGCGGCTCTCACGGGTGACGGGGTGCTTGCTCATAGGCCGGCCTTCTTCGAGGTGAGTCGCATGAACCCGAAGCTCAGGACGAAGGTGATGACGGCGATGACCACGGAGATCGCCGCGGCCTGCTGGTAGTTGTTCCCGGAGGCCACCGCGTACGCGAGCATGTTCGGAGTGAACGTGCTGGAGATGTTCGAGGAGATCTGACGCAGCACGGCCGGCTCGGCGTAGAGCTGCAGCGTGCCGATGATCGAGAACACCGTCGTCAGGACCAGGGACGGGGCGATGATCGGGACCTTGATCCGCCAGGCGATCGTCCAGTTGTTCGCGCCGTCGATCTTGGCGGCCTCGTAGAGTTCCTGCGGGATCGACTGCAACGCCGAGTACATGATCAGCATGTTGTAGCCGGTCCACAGCCACGTGGAGACGTTCGCCGCCGACCACAGCACGGCACCGGGGCCGAGGAAGTCGGGTTCTAGGCCGACGCCCTTCAACAGGTCGACCACGGGGCTGAGCTGCGGCGAGTAGAGGTACGACCACATGATCGCGGCGATGACGCCGGGCACGGCGTACGGCATGAACGCCGTGATGCGGAAGAACGCCTTGAGTCTCAGCAGCGGGGTGTCCAGCAGCAGCGCCATGATCAGCGCGATGAACAGCATCACCGGCACCTGCACGATGCCGAACAGTCCGATGCGCCCGATGCTGGCCCAGAACTCGTGGTTCTGGAACACCTCCAGGTACTGCTCGAAACCGCCGAAGGTCGTGTACGACGTCCCGTACTGGCCACCGGTGCGGCGCACCACGCGGACGCTCTGCCAGAGCGCGTAGCCGACGGGCACCAGATAGAACAGCACGAACGGAAGGAAGAACGGGGTCAGGAACGCGACGACGGTGCCCGCCCGCGGGCCGCCGCCGTTGATACGGCGGCGGCCCGCGGGTGACTCCACCACGCGCGTCGCGCGGGTTGCGATGTCGGTCATACCGCGGTCACTTGCCCGCCGCGGCCGGAATCGCCTGGTCCTGCATCGACTTCAGCGCCGCGTCCTGGGCGGCCGTCAGCGCGTCGCTCAGCGTGCCGTCACCGGCCGCGGCCTTGGCCATCGCGTCCTGGAGCGCCAGGTTCACGGTCTTCTGCGTCGGACCCCAGGTGAAGCTGGTGTCCACCTTCTTCGACGACTCGGCGAAGACATCGAAGATCTTCTGGTTGTCGTAGTACGGCACGCCCTCGGCGAGCGAGGGAAGCTCCAGCCCGTCGGTGGCCGCCGGGTACAGGCCGCCCAGCTCGTTCTCCAGCGCCAGCGCCTCCGGGTCGGTGTTCAGCCAGGTGTTGAACTTGACCGACTCGTACAGGTGCTTGCTGCCCTTCATGAACGCGACGGTCGAGCCGCCCCAGTTGCCGGACGCGCCGTTCGCGCCCCAGGTCGGCATCGGGACGATCGTCCACTTGCCGGCCTGCTTCGGCAGGTTGTCGCGGAACATGCTGTAGCCCCACGAGGCACCCACGTAGCTGGCGATCTGGTCCTTCTGGTACGCCGCGTACATCTGCGTGGAACCGTGCGCCAGATCGGTGCGCACCAGCTTGTCGGAGATCAGCTGCTGCCAGTACTGAGCGACCTGCTCGCTCTGCGCCGACTCGACGGTGACGTGCCACTTGTCGTCGGCGTAGCCGTACATCTTGGCGTTGTTCTGCCAGAGGAGCCCGTTGAACCACTCGGCGTTGTTCGGGTCGAAGTACGTGATGGTGAGGTCGGGGTCCGCCTTGTGCAGCTTCTTCGCGGCGGCCGCGTACTCGTCCCAGGTCTCGGGGATCGCGACGTCGTACTTCTCGAATATGTCGCTGCGCAGGTACAGGGCCATGGGGCCGGTGTCCTGCGGGAGGGCGAACACGCCGGTGTCGCCGAAGCTGGCCTGCGACCAGGTCCACGGCACGAACTTCGACTTGGCCGCGGCGGCTTCCTCACAGGCCGAGGCGTCGACGAACGCGTCCTGGGTGCGCAGGTTGGGCAGCTGGTCGTAGCCGACCTGGGCGAGGTCCGGCGCCTTCCCCGCCTTGAGCGCGTTTCCGATGGTGCCGTACTGGTCGTTGGAGATGTTCTTGGTCTCGACCTGGATGTCGGGGTTCTTCTTGTTCCACAGGTCGACGACCTTCTCCATGCCTGGAACCGCGTTCCAGTACTGGAGGGTGACCTTCCCCTTCGCGGGCTCGCAGGAGGCCGCGGACGCCTTGTCGGACGACTCGGGCGACGAGCATCCGGCGAGTACGACGATGCTGACTGCCGCGGCGGCCATGCCGAGGCGGGTACGAGTGACTGTGCTGCTCATATCTTCCGTTCCAGAGAACGACTAGCGACGTGGGCTAGGCGGGTCGACGTTGACACCTGAGGCGGATGCCTTCTGGTTGGAATCAGGGGCCGTGAGCGGTAACGTGAGCGCTCACGGGAGCGGTAACGGGAGCGGTAACGGGGGTGTTGTTGCGAAGTGATTGGGAGTGTGCGCTTCGGTGCGGCCGAGTGTCAAGGGACTGCCGCGGCCGTCCGTGACGCGGGAGGATCGGCGACCTGCCGTGTCCGCGGCGCGACTTCGGCCCGGGCCCCGCTCGGTGTCCCCGTGACGCGCACGCGTCGCCAACTACGTGGAGGTGAGTGATGGCGTCGTCCGGGACCGGACCCCGCAGGGTCACGATCGACGATGTGGCCCGGACCGCCGGAGTGTCCCGGCAAACGGTGTCACGCGCGCTCAACGACAAGGCCGAGATCGGCGTCTCCACCAAGCAGCGCGTGCTCGACGCCGCTCTCGCACTGGGGTACCGGCCGAGCCGGTTCGCCAGGGGACTCGTACGGCAGGACACGATCAGTGTCGGGCTGGTCATCCCCGATCTGCTCAACCCCTTCTTCACCGAGGTGGCCGCCGCCGCGCTGGACGCGGCGCGGGCCCGCGGCTGGCACGTCGTCGTCTACGACACCGGCGACCGGGTGGAGGAGGAGCGGGGCACCCTCGAGGTGATCGCCTCGCAGGTGGACGCCGTGGTGGGGTACCTGAGCCAGCCCGAGGACGAGATCGCCAGGCTGACACGGGGACTTCCCGTGGTGCTCATCGACCGGGGGGACCGCGCCGAGCGGTTCAGCTCCATCAGGATCGACGGCGAGGAAGGCGTCCGGGCGGCGATCAGGTATCTGGCCGAGTCGGGGCACCACCGGATCGGCATGCTCGACCACGCGGGCCGGTCCGAGCCGAGCATCCGTCACGACTGGTTCGCCGGCGCGATGGACGCCTGCGGTCTCGACGCCGGCTGCGTCAGCCGCGCCGACCAGAGCGTCGAGGGCGGGGAGAGCGCGCTGAAGGAACTCCTGGCCGCGCACCCGGATGTGACCGCCGTGTTCACGTTCAACGACATCATCGCCATCGGAGCACTGCGTGCCGCGCGCCGGCTCGGGCGGCAGGTGCCCCACGACCTGGCCGTGATCGGCTTCGACGGTCTCGGGCTCGGAGCGCTTGTGGAGCCGCCGCTGTCCACCGTGGACCTGGACACCAGCGCACTCGGCGCCGTCGCCGTCGAGCAGGCGGCCCGGCTGCTGACCGGAAGCAGCCTGCTCACCCGCGAGGAACTCGTGGTGGGGGCACGGCTGCGGCTGCGCGAATCGGCGTAGCCGAGGAGGGGCCGCCGCCGGAGAGCCGGGAGGGCTCGTCGCCGGTCGGCCGCAGCCGACCGGCCACGGCGGGAGGCGTCGTCGTGCCGTCGTTCAGGCGGCGGGCTCCGGTTTGACGACGCGAAAGGCGAACTGGCCGCAGAAGGTGAGCTTGCGCAGGTTCACCAGTGCGGTCCGCCGCCTCGTGTGCTTAGCCCAGCTGTCGATCTCGGAGTTGAGCGGCGACTCCTCGTTCCAGTACCGCCCGTACTCCTTCTTCCGCTCGCTGTGATAGGCGCGCATCATCAGCGTCACCCCGTCCAGGGAGGGCCGGATCTCCTTCAGGGCGAGACCGGCCTCCTCGACCAGGACCCGGAATCCGTACGGCGTGTAGTTCCACAGGCTGAAGGAGTGGTACGGCTCGAACTGCGACGTGCTCCCGATGAACAGTCCGCCCGGCCGCAGCACCCGGCCGACCTCCGCCAGCAGCTCCCGCGGGTGCGAGACGTGCTCGAACACCTGGTGCGAGTAGATCAGCGGCAGGCTGTCCGAGCGGAAGGGCAGATTGATGCCGTCGTAGTGGACCAGCGGGTCGCCTCCGGGCCGGTGCTGCGAGGACTCCGGAGAGTGCCGGATGTCGACTCCCAGCCACCGGACCTTCGGAGCGTGCCGCTTGAACAGCGCGGCGGAAGCGCCGCGCCCGCATCCCAGGTCGACCACCCGGTCCGGCGCTTGCGGCGAGCTCATCGCCTCGTCGAGGTAGTACCGCGACGTGACCTGGCGGGCGTGGTCGTCGGGGATGCAGTCGTGCAGGAGGTCCCACAGGGTGGCCATGTGCCGAGGCTAAGGACGTCACGCCCGCGCGGCCGAACAGCCCGTCGGCGGTTCGCGCCCGCCGCCACTCATATGGCCCGGGGCCGGGCCCCGGCACGTGGGTCCGTCCCGCCTCACACCGGCCGTGTGGGCGGGGACGACGGGCGGGTGTGCCGGTCAGGCACTCGTGAGGACGACGAGTTGCCGCGTCGCCCGGGTCATCGCGACGTAGCGGTCGACCGCGCCTTCGATGCCGTCGCCGAATCGAGCCGGGTCGACGAGGACGACCAGGTCGAACTCGAGCCCCTTCGACAGCTCCGGGGTCAGCGAGCGGACGCGGGCCCTCGGCCGGAACGCCGGATCACCGATGACACAGGCGATCCCGTCGGCGTGCGCGGCGAGCCAGGTGTCGAGGACCGCGCTCAGGTCGGAGACGGAACCGTGTACGACCGGGACACCGCCGCTGCGGACGGAGGTCGGCACGTTGGCGTCCGGGAGCACGGCCCGGACGACCGGTTCGGCCTCGGCCATGACCTCCTCCGGCGTGCGGTAGTTGATGCTCAGCGTGGCCAGTTCGATCCGGTCGAACCCGATCCGCTCCAGCCGCTCCTGCCACGACTCGGTGAAACCGTGCCGGGCCTGGGCCCGGTCCCCGACGATGGTGAAGCTCCGGGACGGGCACCGCGCCAGCAGCATCTGCCACTGCGCGTCGGTCAGTTCCTGAGCCTCGTCCACGACGATGTGCGCGAACGGCCCGGCGAGCAGGTCGGGCTCGACGCGGGGGGACACGCTCTCGTCGACCAGGGCGTCCCGGAGGTCCTGGCCGAGCAGCATCGTCACGGCCCCCTCACCGTCGTCGTCTCCGGCGATCACGTTGTCGATGACGCCAGCCATGCGCTCGCGCTCGGCCGCCAGGGAGACGTTGTGCCGACGCCGGCGGCGGGCCGCCTCCGGGTCGCCGAGCCGCTGCCGTGCCGCGTCCAGCAGCGGCAGGTCGGACACCGTCCAGGCCTGGGCGTCCGCGCGCCGCAACCGCTTGACGTCGTCGGGGCCGAGCCACGGAGCGCACATCCGCAGATAGGCGGGCACCGACCACAGATCGCTGACGAGGTCGGCCGCCTCCAGCAGCGGCCACGCCCGGTTGAAGGCCTTGAGCAGTTCCCTGTTGCGGTGCAGCGACTTGCGCAGCAGGTTCTCCGGGGCGTCCCCTTCGTGCCTGTCCACCAGGATCGTGAGCAGTTCCTCCCAGACCTGTTCACGGGCCTCGTTGTGCGGTGTGCCGGGTTCCGCGGCCTCGAACGCCGCGGCCCAGTCGTCGGCGGTCAGCCGGATGTCGGACCAGTGGGTCGTGACCGTCATTCCCTCGGTGGGCGGTTCCTCGTAGAACCTCACGGCCGGCTCGATGGCCGCCACGAGCCTCGCGGAGGACTTCAGCCGGGCGACCGCCGGGTCGGTTTCGGTTCCTGCCCCCTCGCCCTCGGCGACGAGGTCGCGCAGGGTGCAGGTCTGTACGCCCTCCTCCCCGAGGCTGGGCAGGACGTCGGCGACATAGCCCAGGTAGGGCTGGTGGGGACCGACGAACAGCACGCCGCCGCGCCGGTGGCCGAGGCGCGGGTCGGAGTGGAGGAGGTAGGCGGAGCGGTGCAGGGCGACGACGGTCTTGCCCGTACCGGGACCGCCGTCGACGACCAGCGCGCCGCGCGATCCGGCGCGGATGATGGCGTCCTGGTCGGCCTGGATGGTGCCGAGGACGTCCCGCATGCGCGGCGACCGGCTGGTGCCGAGGCTGGCGATGAAGGCGGACTGATCGTCGAGCGCGGCGTGCCCGGCGATCGCGTCCGAGGTGAACACCTCGTCCCAGTAGTCGCTGATCCGGCCGCGGCTCCAGCGGTATCTGCGGCGGCTCGCCAGACCCATCGGGTTGGCGTGGGTGGCTCCGAAGAAGGGCTCGGCGGCCGGGGAGCGCCAGTCGACCAGCAGCCGGTGGCCCGTGCTGTCCGTGAGGCCGAGCCGTCCGACGTAGACGCGTTCCGAGGTGTCCGCGTCGACCATGTGGCCGAGGCACAGGTCCAGCCCGAAGCGGCGCAGCGTGCGCAGGCGGGCGGTCAGCCGGTGGATCTCCGTGTCCCTGTCCATCGCCTGACGCCCCAGACCGCCGGGGGACCTGAGTTCGGCGTCGAGACGGTCGGACAGTTCTGCGATCGACTGCTCCAGGCACTCGGCGACGGCCGCGAAGTGCCGTTCGTCGTCGCCGATCAGCGTCGGGTCGGCCTTGGGGGAAAGACGGTCGGGAAGGTCGAACGCGCT
This sequence comes from Streptomyces cadmiisoli, assembly GCF_003261055.1. Taxonomy (NCBI): domain Bacteria; kingdom Bacillati; phylum Actinomycetota; class Actinomycetes; order Kitasatosporales; family Streptomycetaceae; genus Streptomyces; species Streptomyces cadmiisoli. The sequence goes on along the minus strand of NZ_CP030073.1, from coordinate 1,160,849 downwards.
GGTGGTGAGGGGATTCACGTGAGGTGCTCCGAAGTCTGAGGTCGCTGGTGAACCATACGCGCGGCGCGAGGCGCCGGTGCGAGCGGCGGGTGACGGCCGGACCGGCGTGACGTACCCGGTGGACATGAGCGGCGTCGTCCGCCGTGGAGCGGACCGGGTCGCCGTGACCGGTTCGGGTCGTCGGGGTTCGCGGGCGACCGTGTGGCGGGTCGGTGCCGCGATCCCGCACGGTTCACGCGGGCGTCGACGCCCTGGCCCGGTCGGCGGAGCCGAGCAGCAGCTTCGCCGCCACCGCCGCTCCGTCGGTGCGGATCCGGCCGGCCGTGGCCGTGGCTCGCGCGCGGGTCGCGGGGTCCAGGGCCGTGGTGAGGGCGGCCGACAGGGAGCCGAAGGCCGGAATCGGACCGTCGTGTGCCGCGCCGATGCCCAGCGCGGCCACCCGCCCGGCCCAGTACGGCTGGTCCGCGGCCTGCGGCACCACCACCTGAGGGGCCCCGGCTCCGGCGGCCGTCGTCGTGGTGCCCGCGCCGCCGTGGTGCACGACGGCGGCCGTTCGCGCGAACAGCGCCTGCTGGTTGACCTCGCCGACGACGAAGCAGTCGTCCCGGTCGTCGATCAGGTCCAGGTCCGCCCAGCCCCGGGCCACGACCACGCGGCGCCCCTGGGCTCGGACCGCCTCGATGGCGTGCCGGGCGCCGTCCGCCGATCCGCGCAGGGGCATGCTGCCGAACCCCACGTACACCGGTGGGGTCCCGGCGTCCAGGAACGCCACCAACTCGTCCGGCAGCGGCCGGGCGTCGGGCAGGATCCACGCACCGGTCTGTACGACGTCGAGGTCGGCCGGCTCCCGCCACGGATCCAGGACGGGGTCCGTCGCCAGCCAGGGCCGGCCGCCGATGACGTAGTCCCGCACGTCGTCCACCGGAGGCAGCCCGATGGACGCCCGAAAGGTGTTCAGCGCCGCACCGAACAGCGCGTTGATGTTCTGGGCGTCCAGGTCCCACAGCACCCGGTTGTCGGTCACCTCCGGGGGAAGCGGCCGGCCCGGATAAGCCAGCGGCCGGCGGTGCGGCGACGGCAGTGTCAGCTGCTGGAACGTCACGGACACGGAGCGGATGCCCAGCCCTTCCGCCACCGAGAGCGCACCGGCCGCGGCCGGTACGACGCCGGTCGCGACCAGCAGGTCACATCCCTCGGCCGCCCCGGTGATCGCCTCCGACTGACCGGCGATCAACTCGGCGGCTCGCCGGGGCAGTCCGGCCGGCGACGGCGGTGCCGCCGCGGTCGTCAGCGCCCGCGCCGACGGGCCGGCGGGCACCATGGACACCCCCGCACCGGCCAACCGCTCGGCGAACTCGTCGTCCGGCGGCGCACAGACCCGTACCTCCGCGCCGTGCGCCCGCAATTCCGCGGCGAGTCCCGCCAGCGGTTCGACGTCCCCGCGCGACCCGTATGTCGTCAGCAACACACGCACTTCGTGAATCACCCAATTCCGTCGGTTCTGGCTCAGGCCGACGATTGTGCGGCACGACCGGGGCCTTGCCGCAAGGCCCCCCGTGCGCTATAGGTTGAGAGTGGCAAGGAGTGGGTGACCTCCTTGCCTTTGTCGTTCGGCCTCCGTGGCGGGTGCGGTGCGCACGCCGGTCAGAGCCTCCCGGGCGTCGGGCTACTCGTCGAGCAGATGCGGCAGGTGCGCCCCGAACCGGTTCTCCAGGTCTCCTTCCTGCTGCATTCCGCGTTTGAACAGGGCGGCGACCCGCTGCTGTGTCTCGGGCCAGGTCAGGGCGGCCGCGAAGGCGTCGCGTCCGTCGAGGAGCCGGTCGACGGGCGGCAGGGAGACCTGGTTGACGAGGTTCTTCGCCGCCTCGACCGGGCGCCGGTCGAAGGAGGCGATGCGCCGGGCGAGCGTGTCGACGAAGGCGTCCAGCTCGCTGTCCGGGAGGGAGCGGTTGACGTAGCCGTAGCGTTCGGCGGTGTCGCCGTCGAAGTCGTCCGCGCCGAGGATGATCTCCAGCGCGCGGCCGCGGCCGGTCAGCAGGGGGAGCCGCTCGGTGCCCCCGCCGCCGGGGATGACCCCCGCGCCGACCTCGGGCTGACCGAGGATCGCGGTCTCCCTGGAGACGAAGCGCATGTCGCAGGCGAGGGCGAACTCGCTGCCCACGCCGCGGGCCCGGCCCCGGATCTTGGCGATGCTCACCACAGGCGACCTGGACAGCCGGACGAAGGTGTCGGTCGGGGTGGTCAGGCCGGTGGGGCCGGCGGTCCTGGTGATGCCCGCCGACCTGCCGGACATGTCGAAGTGGGCGAGGTAGAAGTCCGGGTTCGCGCTCTCGAAGACGACGACGCGGAGGTCGGGGCTGGCGTCCATCCGGGCGAGCAGGTCCTGCAGGCCTTCGAAGACGGCGCGGTCGACGACGTTGAGCGGGGGGTTGTCGAACAGGACCCGCCAGTAAGCGGGTGATTCCTCGATCGTGCGCACGGGCGCAGGGGTGTCGTTCATGCCTCGATGTTAGATGCTGAATTTAATGTTGCAAGTCAGTGGCCCAGTGCTGACTTGCAGGGGGAAACTCAGGGCGTAGACTCTCGTGTGCACGAAGTGACGGCCCGCGACCGTGGGACCGCGACGACGGAGGTGGACCGTGGCAGCCGTTCGTCAGTGGTCGGGCCCCACGGACGACGAGCCGGCCTGCTCCATCGAGCGCAGCCTGCAGATCCTCGGGGAACGGTGGGCCCTTCTCGTACTGCGCGAGATCTTCGCCGAGAGGCACAGGTTCGCCGAGATCCAGGCCTCGCTGGGCATCGCGTCCAATCTCCTGAGCGCCCGCCTCAAGCTGCTCGTCGAGGCCGGGGTGCTGCGCACGGAGACCTACCGGGAACCGGGCAGCAGACCGCGGCAGAGTTACCACCTGACCGAAGCCGGAAGCGAGCTGCGCATCGTGCTGGCCGCGCTTCAGCAGTGGGGTGACCGGCACCGCCCGCGCCCCTCGGGTCCCTCGGCGGTGCGCCGGACGCGCTCCACCGGGCAGCCCGTTCATGTCGGCTACGTCGACGACGACGGCCGTGAGGTGCAGGCCGCCGACGTGGCCGTGCACACCCGGTCGGCCACCGGGGTCTGACGCGGCCGGCGGCCGGGCGACCGTTCTCGGCAAAAGGCGTGCGGCGGCACCTGTTGCTACGCTCGATGGAGGTTGATCTACGGACAGTGCTTCGCCGTGGGGGCCTCGGACCGGGATCCAGGGCCACCGCCGGATCGAAACGGGCGCCCCTGCCACGCCGTGTCGTGGAAGCCCTGGATCGACGGAGAAATCCATGACTGTTCAGGCCAGAAAATTCGGTTACGGCGTGCCGTGGGAATCCCTGTACGGATTCAGCCAGGCACTGCAGGCAGGTGAGACCGTGTATGTCTCCGGACAGCTGTCTCACGACGAAGCCGGCACCTTCATCGGCGCCGGCGACTTCGAGCTCCAGACCAGGACGACGTTCGACAACCTGGACCGCGTACTGAAGCAGTTCGGAGCCGCGCGCAACCAGATCGTCGAGACCACCACGCTGGTGGTGGATCTGCGGGAGAACTTCGAGACGCTGGCGCGTCTCCACGCGCAGTACTTCGACCGGCACCGTCCCACCAGCACCGCGATGGGCGTGGTCGAACTCGCGCTGCCGGACCAACTCATCGAGATCGGTGCGGTCGTGCGGCTGGACCTGGAGACCTAGTGCCGCGGCCACCGGCGACTTCCACTGTCCACGTCGTCGTGGCGGCCGGGGCAGAACTCCCGCGCCCGCCGGCCGGATCGAATCAGGCCCGCCACGTCCGCCGGCTCGTCCAGCGGCCGACACCAGGTGCCCGGGAGCACTCGCCCTCGTGACACAGACCCGCTGAACCGGAATGACACGCAGGAGCCGCTGTGAACGACACATCCCGCACCTACGACGTGGTCGTCATCGGCGCGGGCCCGGTCGGTGAGAACGTCGCCGACAGGACCCGCGCCGCGGGGCTCAGCACAGTGATCGTGGAGAGTGAACTGCTCGGTGGCGAGTGTTCGTACTGGGCGTGCGAGCCCAGCAAGGCACTCCTCCGGCCGGTCCTGGCACGCGCGGACGCCCGCCGGGTGCCGGGGCTGCGGAAGGCGGTGGAGGGGCCGCTGGACGTGCCCGCGGTCCTCGCGCACCGCGACGACATCGTCTTCCACTGGCACGACGAGGACCAGGTCGCGTGGCTGGACTCCATCGATGTCGCCCTGGTGCGCGGCCACGGCCGCCTCGACGGTCCCCGGCAGGTGGTGGTCACCACCCCCGACGGCGACACCGTGCGGCTCAGCGCCCGGCACGCGGTCGCCGTCTGCACCGGCACGGGCGCGGCGCTCCCCGACATTCCCGGTCTGGCCGAGGCGCGCCCCTGGACCAGCCGTGAGATCACCAGTGCCAAGGCGGTGCCCGGACGACTCGTCGTGGTCGGCGGGGGAGTCGTGGCCGTGGAGATGGCCACCGCCTGGCGTGCGCTCGGCTCCGAGGTGACCATGCTGGTCCGCGGCAGCGGACTGCTCCCGGGGCGGGAGCCGTTCGCCGGGGAACTCGTCGCGGAAGGGCTGCGCGAGGCGGGCGTCGACCTGCGCCTCGGGACCGCGGTCGCCTCGGTGGCGCGGGACGGCGGGCCCGACGGCGAGGTACGCGTCACACTGGGGGACGGCGATCAACTGGTGGCCGACGAGATCCTGTTCGCGGTCGGAAGGGCACCGCGCACCGAAGACATCGGCCTGGAGACCGTCGGCCTCACCCCGGGCGACTGGCTGAAGGTCGACCCGACCTTCCGGGTCAGTGCCGTGGAGGACGGGTGGCTCTACGCCGTGGGCGACGTCAACCACATCGTCCTGATGACACATCAGGGCAAGTACCAGGCCCGGATCGCGGGCGCCGTGATCGGGGCCCGGGCCAACGGTGAACCGGTCGACGAAAGCAGGTGGGGCAGGCATGTCGCGACCGCCGACAGCGAGGCCGTGCCCCAGGTGGTGTTCACCGACCCCGAGGTCGCGACCGTCGGTCTGACGGCCCAGGAGGCGGAACGCGAGGGCCGCCGGGTGAGGGTGGTGGACAACGACTTCCGCAGCGTGGCCGGCGCGGTCCAGTACGCGGAGGGATTCCGCGGCCAGGCCCGCATGGTCGTCGACCTGGACCGGGGCACCGTGGTCGGTGCCACCTTCGTGGGTCCGGGCGTCGCGGAACTGCTGTACTCCGCGACCGTCGCCGTCGTCAGCGAGGTGCCGGTCGAGCGACTGTGGCACGCCGTCCCCGCTTTCCCGACGGTCAGCGAGGTGTGGCTGCGGTTGCTGGAGACGTATCGCGGGTGATCACCCCCACGGGGCGTGGATGTCACGGCGCTCCGGCGGACCCGGTGGGTCGCCGGAGCGCCGGCACGTCTCGTGGTTGCCGGGTCAGCGCTCGACCGGGTAACGGCTGGTGATCGCGACGCGGTTGAAGGCGTTCATCAGCGTCGCCAGCCAGGACACCGCCGAGATCTGGTCCGCGGTGAGTACGGCAGCGGCGGCGTCGTACTCCTCGTCACGGACGTGACCGTCCTCCACCCGTGTGATCGCCTCGGTCAGCCGGAGGGCGGCGCGGTCGGTCTCGGAGTAGTAGCCGGCCTCCTCCCAGCCCGGCAGCACGGCGATCCGGTCCGGGTTCTCGCCCTTCCGCAGGGCGTCGCGGGTGTGCATGCGCAGGCAGAACGCGCACCCGTTGATCTGGGAGGCGCGGATCTTCAGCAGTTCGACCAGGAGGGGGTCCAGGCCCGCCGAGGCGGCGGCGGCCTCCACCTCCGACGACAGGGCGATCAGGGCCTTGTAGGCGGCCGGGTGCTGCTTTCCGATGTTCACGCGCTGTGTGTTCGACATGGTTCCTCGGGTTCCTTCGTGTGTTGCGCCACGGGGTGCGTTCCCGGGCGCGCCGTGGGGCGGTGGGTCGAGTGCGGCTGCACGTGCCGGTGCGGCACGGTCGCTGCCGGGGGCCGGCCGGTCCGCCGATCCGCGGGGGTGCTTCCCGGCCGGCGTGGTGGCGGCGGGGGGAGGCACTGGCGGCCCTGTCCGTCAGAAGCGAGTCCCGGTCAGTCCTCGGTGACGCGGATGATCGTCTTTCCGGGCGTGCGGGTGGCGGGGGCGAAAGCGTCTACCGCTTCGGCCAGCGGCCGTACACCACCGACCACCGGCTTGAGCCGGCCGTCCCTCAGCCGCGCGGCGAGTTCGGTGAGCCGGGCGCGGTCGGGTTCCACCACGAAGAAGACGGACCGGCCGTCCTTGGGCTGGACCCTGGGCTGCATGGCGATGGCGACGAGTGTGCCGCCGGCCCGCACCAGGGCGGCCGAGCGGTCCATGATGTCGCCGCCGATCACGTCGAGGACGACGTCGACCTCGCCGATGTCCTCCAGCGTGTCGTTCTGCAGGTCGACGAAGGTGTGGGCGCCGAGTTCCAGCGCCGTCTCCCGGTCGGCGGCCCGACCGGTGCCGATCACCTGCGCACCCGCCTCACGGGCGAGCTGGATCGCGACGGAGCCGACCCCGCCCGCGGCGCCGTGGATCAGGACGGTCTGGCCCGTCGTGAGGCGTCCGTGGTCGAACAGCCCCTGCCACGCGGTCAGGCCGGAGATCGGCAGCGCGGCGGCCACGGTGTGGTCGACGTCCGCGGGCAGGGGGGCGAGGTTGCGGGCCTCCACCGCCGTGTACTCGGCGAGCGATCCGTTGCGGGTCCAGTCGGTCAGACCGAACACCCGCTGGCCGACGCTCAGACCGGTGGTGCCGTACCCGAGCTCCACGACGACGCCCGACAGCTCGTGGCCGGGCACGCTCGGTGTCCGGTCGCGGCCGGCGCGGTCGGTCCACGTAGCCGGCCAGTCCAGCTCGCCGGGTGTGAAGCCGGCGGCGTGCACCCGCACGATCACGTCGTTCTCGGCCGCATGGGGGTGGGGCAGGTCCATCGGGGTCAGTCCGGCGATGCCGGCGGCCCGGTCCGAAACAGTGATGGCTTGCAAGATCAGGTCCTTACTGGGGAGGGGGTTCCACCGAGCGCCCGGCTCTCGGCATGCCGGGCCGCCGGCGGCACGTCGGAGAACGCGGCAGGTGGATGTATGCCGTACCGCACGATCGATCTCACCTGCCCTCGGATTCCTCGTCGTCCCGATGCGCGTTCTCATCAGGGAGACGACACAGCCCCTCCGGGTGTGACAGCTCAGACGTGAGCGAGCTTCTCCGGGTTCAGCACCCTGCGGTACGCGGTGATCAGACCGTCCGTGACCTGCAACGTGTCGATGGAGTAGACGCCTCCGTCGCGGCGGAACACCAGCGCGAGCTCGCCGCCGACCTCGATGAGGTCGATGGCGTCCGGACGCTGCTGACGTCCCACGCGCACCATCACCTCGGCGATGCGCTCACCGCCGTGGATGGCCTTGCGGGCCGCGGCGATCTTGCCGCCCCCGTCGGTGACGTAGACGGCGTCGGGGTGCAGGAGCCTGACCAGACCGGCCAGATCCCCGGACTCGTAGGCGGCGCGGAACGTCGCCAGGACCCGATCGCGCTCGGCCTTCGGCGCCTGCGGCGCGGACTCCTTCGCCTTGGCCACCCGCCGTCGCGCCCGTGAGGCGAGCTGCCGGGCGCTCGGCACGGCGACGTCCAGCACTTCCGCGATCCTTGCGAACTGGAGGCCGAAGACATCGTGCAGGACGAAGGCCACCCGCTCCGGAGGGCTCAGCTCCTCCATGATCAGCAGCATGGCGGAGCTCACGGACTCGTCGACGAGCACCGGTTCGGACGCGTCCGGACCGGTCAACAGCGGCTCCGGCAGCCACGGCCCCACATAGGTCTCCCGGCGCAGGCGAGCGCTCCTGAGGATGTCGTACGAGCGTCGCGCGGCCACTGTCACGAGCCAGGCCCGCAGGTCGGTGACCTTGCTCAGATCCGCTCCGGCGGCCCGCAGCCACACGTCCTGGGTCACGTCCTCGGCGTCGGCGAGCGTGCCCAGCAGCCGGTAGGCGACGCCGAAGACCGCGGGCCGGTGCGTCTCCCACTCGTTCTCGAGCGTGTCCTCCTGGCGCGACCGTCCAGGCGTGTGCCCGTCACCCATGCAGATCGTGACCTCCTCCACCTTCCGGACCCAGCGTAGTCACCGGGTTCCGGGATCCTTGCAGGCGGGCACGGGGTCAGTGCACGAGCTCGGCCACCGATATGGCTTCGAGGCGTGCCTCGTCGGCGGTCAGGCAGTCGTCCAGTGCCGTGAGGTACCGCTCGGCGTCGAGTGCCGCCGCGCAACCCGTGCCGGCGGCCGTGACGGCTTGCCGGTACTCATGGTCGACGACATCGCCGCAGGCGAACACGCCGTTCAGATTGGTCCGTGTGGACTGGCCCTCGACGGCCACGTATCCGGCGTGGTCCAAGGACACCTGGTCCTCGACCAGCTCGACGCGGGGATCGTGTCCGATCGCGATGAACACGCCGGTCACCGGCAGGTCGGTCTTCTCTCCCGTGTCCACGTGGCGCACGAGGACTCCGGTGACCTTGTCCTGTCCGAGAACGTCGACCACCTCGCGGTTCCACAGGAAACGGATCTTCTCGTTGCGGTGGGCCCGTTCCTGCATGATCTTGGAGGCGCGCAGCTTGTCACGGCGGTGCACGACGGTGACCGAGCGGGCGAACTTCGTGAGGAAGTTGGCCTCCTCCAGCGCGGAGTCACCGCCGCCCACGACCGCGACGTCCTGGTCCCGGAAGAAGAATCCGTCACAGGTGGCGCACCAGCTCACGCCGCGCCCGGACAGCCGCTTCTCGTTCTCCAGCCCCAGCTCGCGGTAGCTGGAGCCGGTGGCGAGGATGACCGCGCGGGCGCGGTGCGTTCGGCCCGTGCTGTCCACGAGTTCCTTCACCTCGCCGTCGAGGCGGGCCTCCACGATGTCGTCGGGGATCAATTCGGCGCCGAAGCGCTGGGCCTGGGACCTCATCTTCTCCATCAGTTCCGGACCCAGCACCGCTTCGGGGAACCCCGGATAGTTCTCCACGTCGGTGGTGTTCATGAGCGCGCCGCCGGCGGAGACGGCGCCTTCGAACACCAAGGGGCGCAGCAGCGCACGGGCCGCGTAGAGCGCGGCGGTGTAGCCGGCCGGACCGGAGCCGACGATGATCAGTTGCCGGACGGACTCATTCACGTTGATCACCTTTCTGCGCGGCCGCCCATGAATCGCGGGCGCGGCGGTGGCTGTCCGGCCGGTGGCCGGACGCCGGCCGGGACTACTCGAACCGGGCGTCGACGGCACCTTTTCGGACGCTCTCGACGAAGGCTTCCTCGTCCCGCACGATGCGGTTGGCCTCCTCGAACACGCTGATGACCTGTGCGGCGGGGATGACGACGGCGCCGGACCCGTCCGCGAACACGTAGTCACCGGGTCGGATGGTCACACCCGCCACGACGACCGGCCGGTTGGCCTCGTACGGTGTCACCACGTCGCCGCCCCACTTGGTCGTCTCCCCCCAGCAGTAGGCGGCGAAGTCGTACGTCGCGAGCTGCGGGAAGTCCCGGAGCCGGCCGTCGGCCAGGACGCCGGCGAGGCCGTGCGCCGCCAGCAGGGAGAGTTTGCCCCCACCTCCGAGGGACACACCGGTGTGGCCGTTGCCGGCCAGCACCAGCACGCCACCCTGCGCGCCCTCTCCGACGGCGTCGGTCAGCAGCCGGGTGAAGTTGTACCGCTCCGGTGGGAGCGCCTCCGCGCACGAAGGCAGATAGGAGACGGTCAACGCCGGGCCCAGCAGCACACGGCCGGGGGTCGGGCTCACCAGGTCGCCGATGTGACACACGTGCCGGTGAGCGCGGCCCATGGCGTCGACGACGTCGGGCGTACGCACGCGCGAGGCCAGGTCCCTCAGACCGGCGGTGTCGGCCGTGACGCCGGTGTTGTCTGCCATGAAACCTCCCGAGTCGACGAGCGACTTTGCGGGGCGACGGCGACGAGACGAGGTGAGCGGTCGGTGCCGGGTGGTGACGCCGAGCGACCCCGACTCGTGGGGGCGCGAGCGTTCCTCGCCTCACGGTACCCACAAGCTCAAAAGAATTCCTGAGCACGGTCCGCGGCCCTGGTCGTACGGCGCGCTCGCGGGCCGCGATCCGCCCCGGCGCGGCCGGGCGGGGCCACGTGCGGCGGCCCGCCGCAGGTGGTGGCGGTGACACGGGTGTTCCAGGGACGTAGCGTGTGGTGCGTAGGGGCGCGGCGACAGTCCCACGCCGACGGCGGTCCGTTTTCCCGGCGACCGAGTTCCCGGGCGGCAGGAGAGGGCGCCTTCACCTGCGCGTCGTCCGACGACCTTGGTGTCGGGGAGGTGCATGCCGCACAGGACAAATTCGACGGCGACCCGCTCTGCGGGCGCTTTTCCCACGCGGGGATCCGGCGCGTGAGGGGCACGGAACGCTCCCCCCGGTCCGTGGACACCACGATCACGCTAGTGCGGAGTACTGAGATGACAGGACAGACACAGAGGGCCGTTCTCGCGGGCGGATGCTTCTGGGGTATGCAGGACCTGATCCGGCGCCAACCCGGAGTGGTGTCGACCCGCGTCGGCTACACCGGCGGTGACGTGCCCGACGCCACGTACCGCAACCACGGTACCCACGCCGAGGGGATCGAGATCGTTTTCGATCCCGACCGGACCGACTTCCGCCGGCTGCTGGAGTTCTTCTTCCAGATCCACGATCCGACGACGAAGAACCGGCAGGGCAACGACGTCGGTCCGAGCTACCGCTCGGCGATCTACTACGTGGACGACGAGCAGAAGCGCACGGCCGAGGACACCATCGCCGACGTCGAGGCTTCGGGCCTGTGGCCCGGCGAGGTCGTGACCGAGGTCGAACCCGTCGGGCCGTTCTGGGAGGCCGAGTCCGAGCACCAGGACTACCTGGAGCGCTACCCCGAGGGGTACACCTGCCACTTCATCCGTCCGAACTGGCGCCTGCCCGTCCGCGCGAAGGGCTGACGACCCGTTCCCGTCCGGTCGTGTCGCGTCGTGCTTCCCACGACGACCCGACCGGACGGGCTGCCCGGGACCGTCTGAACCTCGGGGCGGGCCAACCGCTGCGGTCCGGTGTTGCTATCCGACGTAGAAGTCCCTGCGTTCGGCCACGAACGCCTCGACCGACTGCGCCGGTGTGCCCGTGACGCGTTCGACGTCCTGGGTGGCCCGGTCGTAGCGGTTCTCGCGATGCAGGCGGGCCATGGTGACGATGTGCTGTTCGGTGTGCGGAGGCAGGCCGACCTTGGCGAGCACCTCGGACCGCCACCGCTCCGGAGGCACGTCGACGTACGACACCGGACGCCCCAGGGCCCTGGAGAACTCGGCGGCCATCTCCGTCATGTCCATGGATCGGGGACCGGTCAGCTCGTAGACGTTGCCGACGTGCGGGGCGGGCTCGCGGAGCACGGTCGAGACGACGCGCGCGACGTCGGACACGGCGACCGGCGAGGTGCGTCCGGTGCCGAACGGCAGCGCGATCGTGCCGTTCTCCCGGATCGTCCGGGCCGGCAGCGCGGTGAACAGCGGATTGTCCAGGAAGGCCGTGGGCCGGATGTGCACCACCGGCAGGCCCGACCAGTCGAGGACCTGCTCGGCGAGCCAGTGCAGCCGCTGCTGGTGCGATTCCCCGGTGCTGGTCGCGGTCATCTGCGACACCGTCATCTGGGACATGGCGACCAGCCCGTCCAGTTGTCCGTGCTCCCGCGCCACGCTCGCCGCCACGGTCGCCGCCAGGAGGTGGTCCGGTGACACGGGCATCGCGAAGTACATCCTCGCGACACCCTCCAGCGCCGCCGCGACGGTCTCGGGTCGGGTCAGGTCGCCGACGACGACCTCCGCGCCGAGGTCGCGCAGCGCGGTCGCGCGCTCGTCGTCGCGCCGGACCATCGCGCGTACAGGTACGTCGTGCGCGCGCAGCGTTTCCAGGACGGTACGGCCGACGCCGCCGGCGTTGGCGATGAGGACGAGGTTGCTGGCCACCATGGGTCGATCTTCCCTTGAGCGTCGCGCCGGCGTGTGAGCACACGCGGCTGTGATGGGTGAGTGCTGTCGTGTGTGAAAGGTGCGGGTTCATGAAGCGCCGGGGCATCGGGCCGGACGGCGGCGCGCCGCAACTCCTGAAAGGAGGATATGCTCCTATTGCGCGAAATGCAAGAGATGTCTGCCATGTCTGACTCGCGTGGGCGCCCCTGGCGCTTAGGAGTATGTGCTCTTACCGTGGAGGGGAAGCTCTGGAGGACAACATGACCCCTGCGCCGACGAACCTGGTCGACAGCTGCAACAACCTGGCCCTGCGCAAGGCGGCCCGATACATCGGCGCGACCTACGACAAGGCGCTGAGCCCGGTGGGGCTGCGCGGCACCCAGTTCAGCATCCTGCAGAAGCTGAACGGGCAAGGAGAGATGACCATCTCCGCCCTGGCCGAGACGATCGCCATGGACCGCACGACGATGGCGTCGAACCTCAAGCCGCTCGCGCGTGAGGGCCTCGTGACCGTCGAACGGTCCGAAGCCGACCGCCGCGCGCGGATCGTGACGATCACGCCGGAGGGCCGCGCCCGGATGAGGGCCGCGACGCCCCTGTGGAAGGCCGTGCAGGAACGCTTCGAGGACAGTTTCGGCGCCGAGGAGGCGGCCAGGCTGCGGGTCTTGCTGGAGGCCGTCCTCGGCACCGGCTTCCAGCCCTGGGCCGAGTAGCGGGCGGGCGGTGGCCCCGCTGATCGGGTGCCGGGGGAGACGTACGGGCGGTGCGCGCCTCCTGGATGCCGGCGCCGATCGTGCCGCGGGGCCGGTCAGAGGTCGAGGACCACTTCCGTGGCCGGTTCGCTGCAGCAGACGAGGACCGTGCCGGCCTCGGGCGGTTCGAGGGGCGGCAAGGTGTATGCGACGTCGCCCGCCATCAGGTGCGTGACACATGTGTGGCACACACCGGTGCGGCAGGACCAGCGGGTGGGGATGTCGCAGGCTTCGGCGAGGTCGAGCAGCGAGGTGTGAGCGGGTGACCAGGGGGTCGTGATGCCGCTGCGGGCGAAGGTGACGAGCGGGCCGCTGCCGGTGGGCCCGGCCGGCTGGTGCGGGCGGACCGCGGTCGCGGAGGTGACGCCGGGATTGATGGCGGGCAGGGCGCTGAACTGTTCCGTGTGGATCCGCTCCGGGCGCAGCCCGTGCTCGCTCAGATGGTGCCGGAGGTCGTCCATGAAGACGGTCGGCCCGCACACATAGGCGTCGGCGTCGGTGGGGACGCCGTTGGCCGTGAGCGATCGGGCGGTCGGTCGGCCCCGGGTGATGTGGGACTCGCCGGGACGCGGGGTCTCGCGTGTGTAGTAGATGCACTCGTGGCCGTCGGGGAGTTCGGCCACGAGGGCGTGGGTCTCGGCCGCGAAGGCGTGGTGGGCGCGGTCGTGCGTGGTGTGGATCCACCAGACCGGGCGGGGGTCCCGGGTGGCGGCGAGCTTGTGCAGCATGGCGAGCACCGGGGTGGCACCGATCCCGGCGGAGACGAGCAGGACGGGTCGGGTGCTCGGTTCGAGCACGAACGTCCCGCGGGGGCTGGCGATGTCCACGAGGTCTCCGGCGCGGAGCGTGTCATGGATGTGGCCGCTGACTCTCCCGTGGGGTTCGTGCTTGACGCTGATGCGGTAGGTGTCGGTCGCGGGGGTGGACGACAGGGAGTAGCTACGTACCGCCGGGTCGGTGTCCCCGATGCTGAGGCGGATGGAGAGGTACTGGCCCGGGCGGGCTTCCGGCAGCGCGGTGCCGTCGGTGGTGTCGAGGTAGATCGACGAGATGGTGGGTGTCTCGGGGACGACGCGGGCGACGCGCATGGTCCGAAAGCCCGGCCACTGCGGCTCTGCCTCGGTCTGCCGGGTGCCGGAGCGTTCGCCCGCCCGACCGGCTTCCTGCTTCGGCTCCTGAGCGGCGGCGAGCTCGCGGAAGGACTGCTGCCATCCGGGGCTGAGGGCGGGGATGTCCAGTGCCTCGCTCAGCTTCGCGGGGTCGCGGTCGGGCAGGTAGAGCAGCGCGTCGGTGTCGGCGACGCTGAGCCGGTGCGGGCCCTTGCCGGTCAGAGTGATCTCGTCGCCGGCCTGGACGTGTCCCTCGGTGATCACGCGCAGGTAGAAGCCGGGGCGGTGGTGGGCGACCAGCAGGGAGGCCATCGTGGGTTCGCCGAGGCGCAGGCCGACGCGGTAGCAGGTGACACGCGGCTGCGTGACCTCGAACTCGGCCTCGCCGATGCGGTACCGGTCGCCGATGCACACGTCGTCGTCGGGCAGGCCGTCCACGGTGAAGTTCTCCCCGAACATGCCGAACGCCAGGTCGTCACGACCCAGCTGCGCGCGCCAGTACCGGTAGGAGTCCAGCTGGTAGACGAGGACGGCCCGGATCTCGCCGCCGTGCCCGGCCAGATCTCCCTGGCCGTCGCCGTCGACGTTCAGCCGCCGCACCATGCGGGGACCCTGGACGGGCGCTTTCCAGGCTCCGGTGTGAACGGTCCGCCCCTGCCAGGAGACGTCCTTCGGCATGCCTACGTTGACGGACAGCAGCGTCGCCATTGCGGACCTCCTGCTGGGTGGTCGGCCGGGTCGGTTCCCGATGGCGCCGTGAATCCGGATTCTGCGATCGGTGCGCCGCGCTCTGCGATCGGTGTGCTGCGTGCCTTGTGGCGAGCGCGCCGTGATCCGGGCGCCGGAAGCGATCCTAGTTTTGTGCCGCAGGCCCCGCGATTCCGTGATCATGGGTCAGGGCGCGTTCCGGGGCCGGCGACGCGGCCGCGGGAGCGGTCGGCGGCTGTTCGGCGGCCTCGCGGGTGCGCTGGTAGTGCCGCCGGGCCTTCATACGGTTGCCGCACACGGCCATCGAGCACCAGCGGGCCTTGTTGGTCTTGCTGCGGTCGATGAGGAACAGCCGGCACTCCGGGTTGGCGCACGGCCGCAGCCGGCCGGGGACCGTCTGCTGGAGCGTGCTCCACGCCATGACGGCGTCCACCGCCGGCCGGCGCTCGGCCGGGGCCTCCAGCTGCCACGACACTCCCGCGGGTGTGAGCTGCGGGCGGGACGTCACACCTTCCAGGAGCGGAGCCAGCGACGTGGCGGGCTCGCTGCCGCGCACCACGTCCTGGAGCGTGTCGCGCGCCCGCACGAGGTGGTGGAGTTCGTCGGCGGTTCCGCTGCCGCCGTGGGCCTGCTGCCACGACCTGGCCGCTTCGGGGTCCGCCAGCCGGTCCTGGACCACGCCGTCGACCACCGGCGTGGTGTTGAGGAGTTCCAGCAGTACGTCCTGCTGCTCTCGGTCGGTCACCGACACACCTCCTAACCTGATTGATTCACTTGACAGGTTACATCGGCTCGCGCCCGGTGCGCCGGCTGATGCCCCGCCACGGGTCGAGGCTTGAGGTGGGGTGGCCGTGCCGTCCGCTGAATGCCGCAGCACCCCGCGCCCACCGGTCCAATATAACCAGCAAAAGCTCCTTGACTGGTTAGGCCTGATGTGCTCCACTCGATATAACCGCTAAAGCTCGCTAGAAGGGTTAGGAATATGGGTTCCGCAGTCCATCACCGCACCGTCGGCGTCAACGGCCTGGACGTCTTCTACCGGGAAGCCGGTGACCCCGAGGCGCCGGCCCTCGTGCTGCTCCACGGCTTCCCGACCAGTTCGCACATGTTCCGGCATCTCATCCCCGCGCTCGCCGACCGCTACCACGTGATCGCCCCCGACCACATCGGGTTCGGCCAGTCGGCGATGCCCACCCCGCAGGACTTCCCGTACACCTTCGACGCCTTGACGGAGGTGACCTCCGGCCTGCTCCGGCAACTGGGCATCGACCGGTTCGCGATGTACGTGCAGGACTACGGCGCCCCCATCGGCTGGCGGCTCGCCCTCCAGGCCCCGGACCGCGTCACGGCGATCATCACGCAGAACGGCAACGCCTACGAGGAGGGCTTCGTCAAGCCGTTCTGGGACAACGTCTTCGCGTACACCGACGCACCGGGACCGGAGACCGAAGGCCCGATGCGTGCCGCCCTGACCCCGGAGATCACCCGCTGGCAGTACGTGAACGGTGTCGCCGATCCCAGCCTGGTCAGCCCCGACAGCTGGGTCCACGACCAGGCGCTGCTGGACCGGCCCGGCAACGACGAGATCCAGCTCAGGCTGTTCCGCGACTACCCGACGAACGTGGACCTCTATCCGCAGGTCCACCAGTACTTCAGTGACTCCCAGGTCCCCCTCCTCGCGGTATGGGGCGCCAACGACGAGATCTTCGGTCCGGCGGGAGCCGAGGCGTTCCGCAGGGACCTGCCCGATGCCGAGGTCCATCTGCTGGAGTCGGGTCACTTCGCGCTGGAGAGCCATCTCGACACCATCGCCGGCCACATCCGCGACTTCCTGGCCCGCGTTCTCGACTGACACCCGGGGCGCCGACCACCCGTGCGCCCCGTACCCGAAAGGCATCGCCATGGGACTGTCCTGGCAGCAAGGCCCCCTGTCCGCAGGCGCCGTCGGGCACTTCCTCACCCCCGAGCCCGTCCCCGAGCGGCTGTTGTTCGCCGAGCGGCTGCGCCGCCGCATGCGGGTCAGGTTCAACAACACCTGGATCGCCGACAGCGAGAACGTCGTGCTGCTGCACGAGCCGGGCCGCTACCCCGTCGCCTACTTCCCCCGCGAGGACGTCGACGGGGAGGCCCTGGTCGAGAGCGGCAGGGTCACCCACCACAAGGACCTCGGCGACACCGCCTGGTACACGGTGCGCGCCGGAGACCGCGGTACCGAGCGCGCCGCCTGGGAGTTCACCGCGCTGCCCGGCCACGCGGCCGACCTCCAGGGCCGGATCGCCTTCGCCTGGCGTGCGATGGACGCCTTCTACGAGGAGGACGAACGCGTCCTCGGACACGCCGCCGATCCGTACCACCGCATCGATCTCCGCGACACCTCACGCACCCTGGAAGTGCGCCTCGACGGCACCGTGGTGGCCCGCTCCGAACATCCCGTGGTGCTCTACGAGTCGGGATTCGCCCCTCGCTGGTACGTCCCGCGGGCCGACATCGACGAGACCGTGCTGTGCCCCGTCGAGGGCCGGACCTTCTGCCCGTACAAGGGTCTGTGCGACTACTACGACATCGGGGACGCGCATCGCGCGGCCTGGTCGTATCCCGACGCCTGCCGGGAGGTCGACCGGATCAGCGGTCTGGTGTCGTTCGAACCGGACAAGGTCGAGGTCCGTCTCGACGGCAGGCGCCTGGACCTCGAACAGGGGCAGATCGTCGTGCCCCACGGCATCGACCGCGGTCTGGAGGCCGACGAGGCCGAGTCCCACTGACGCGCGCCCGCGGCGACGGCTCCGGGTGGCGTACGACGTGTGCCCGACTATCGTGCGGACTCGGCGTCCCTGTCCGAACCGAAGACGGTGACCGTGTCGATGAGGTCCCCATCGAGGCGGAGGACCTCCAGACCGACTGCCGTCCTGTTGCCCGCGAACCCGAAGTCCCAGGTCCAGAGGATGAATTCCCTGTTCCGGGTGTGGCTCACGACCCGGCTCCTCAGCGGTGGAGCTTTGCGCCGCACGACGTCGATGTACTCGTTGAGGACCTCGCGGCCCACGAACACGTCGTCGGGCTCCATGAACCTGATGCCCTCGGTGTAGATCCCCGCCATCGCCTCGGCGCGCTCGGTCGGGTCCGGCATCATCCAGACCTCCAGGTGCCGGGCTATGAGCACTCTGGCGCGGTCCGACCCGTCGGTCAGTGTGAGGTGGAGCCGGGAGATCCGTCCGTCCGCGTCCACGGCGGCGGTGACCTGGCCCTCGCCGTGGCATCCGTGGCCGTGCTGATCCTGTCCGGACCGGCTCCACCAGCCGGTGACGGAGCCGTCGGCGCCCACGGAGGACGTCCACCGGTGCTTGGACCGCGCCCACTTGGCCGCCTGCGCGACATGGAGGTCGACGGCCGGATTCCGGCCCTGGACCATCTCCCCGCTGTGCATCAGCAGTACGTTCTCGGCGAGGACGTCACGCAGGTCGGCCAGGTCCGCGGGGTGACCGCCGGCCGAGTCCACGATCTCGAAATAGCGGTCGAGTACGGTCGTCATGCTCGAAGTTCTTTCTGAGGGCGCCCGTCGGAAGACGCGCTGATCATTGTGTCGGTGAAGTCGAGCGAGGCGGGGGAGCCGACGAGACCGCCTGCCGGCCGGCGGGGCCGGCGCGGGAGAGGCCGATGACGGCGGCACCGCGGGCGGGGCCGGAAGTGCGACCGCGACAGTGAGGTCGACCTTCGGACGGGGCGTGTGCCGCGTCCGGACGCCCGGCGGGTGAAGGTCAGGATGCGGCGCGCAGGACCCGGAGGTCGTCCGCCGCTTGCCGGCGCATGGCGGGGAGGAGTGGCCGGACCGGTTCCGGCAGACCCGCCAGGACCAGTTCCACCTCGGCGGGTGTGCCCACCTCGTCGAGGAGACCGACCATCAGGTGTCCGGCCACCGGTGGCGTGGTGGCGATCACCCGCCGCGCGAAGTCCTGCCATTCGGCGGGGCTGATGTGGTCGCGCAGCGCCGGGAGGAGGAGCGGCTCCTCATGAGCGAGGTGCTCGTGCACCGTGTCGCGCAACGCGGCCGCAGCGTCCCGCAGTGCCGTCCGGACGGCGGCCATGGCGTCGCCGTCCGCCACCGCGTCCTCGCGCAGGATCACCGCGGACAGCACGTCGAGTTCCTCGTCCAGGCGCTCGTGCTGCTCGCTGAGGGCCTCGAGCGCGTGCCGTGTGTCCGGCGCCGCCGCGATGATCCGCGGCCACAGGTCGTTGTCCTCGGTCTCGTGGTGATGGCCGAGGTTCGCGACGACGAAGTCGCGCAGCTGGGCCAGCGCGGTGAGGGGGACCGAGGGATCGACTGCCGCGTCGGCGAGCAGCGTGGTGGCGGCGCGGTGGACCTCATGAGCAAGACGTGTCTCGACGACCGCCGTGGGGTGCTCCGGGGCTTCTTTCGTCATGCGTAAGATCATATTCATTAGAGGCTTTTATCGTCAATAAAGTGACTCATTGTGGATGGTGTATGCTTCGTCGGT
Organism: Streptomyces cadmiisoli; assembly: GCF_003261055.1. Lineage (NCBI taxonomy): Bacteria > Bacillati > Actinomycetota > Actinomycetes > Kitasatosporales > Streptomycetaceae > Streptomyces > Streptomyces cadmiisoli. The sequence goes on along the minus strand of NZ_CP030073.1, from coordinate 1,141,773 downwards.
GAGCATTCGGAAGTACAACTCCCCCCGCCGCACCGACTCGGCAGCCGCCACACGCGGGGCCATCCTGAGCAACGCGCACACGCTGTTCCTGGCGCGCGGGTACGCCGGGGTCACGATCGGGGAGATCGCGGAGGCGGCGAGGGTCGCCGTGCCGACGGTGTACACCAGCGTGGGGAACAAGCCCAGCATCCTCACCGAGCTGCTCAAGCCCGCCCTGACCGAACCGGCCATCGCCGACACCCTCGCCGCGGTGGAGGCCGCCGACGATCCCCGCGCGGTCGTCGAGCTGACCGCCGAGGGCACCCGGCTCACCCATGAACGCCACTGGGACCTCGTGTACGGCCTCTTCTACCGGAACCCGCCCGGGGAGCCCGCGGTCAAAGCCGTCCTGGACAAAGGAGCCGACGACTACGTCCAGGCGCTGACCCGGGTGGCCGACCGCCTCGTGGAACTCGGCGCCCTGCGCGGCGACGTCTCCCGCGAGGAGGCCGTCGATCTGCTGTGGTTCCACCTCGGCCCGCACGCCTGGATGACACTCGTCGGCGAACGGGCCTGGCCGTTCGACCGCGCCCAGGCCTGGACCGCCCGCTCAGCGTGCCAGGCACTGCTGAAGGACCACTGAGGCCCCGGGGCCGAGAAGGCACGCGGCGCCCGGCCGACCCGTTCACGGGGCCTTCTTCACCGGCAGCACCAGGCGCAGCTCGTAGCCGCCGTCCGGGGTCGGACCGGTGCTGACGGTGCCGCCGAGGAGGGCGGCACGCTGCCGCAGGGCGACCAGGCCGTACTCCGCGCCGGGCAGCGGAAGCGCAGGCCGGGTGGGCGCGGTGTTGCTGACCTTCAGATGGACGGCGTTGCCCTCGTAGGTCAGGCGGACGGTGGCGGTGGCGCCGGGGGCGTGTTTGCGTACGTTGGTCAGCGCCTCCTGGACGGTGCGGTAGACGGCGCGCTGGAGCGTCGGCGGAAGGCCGTCGGGCAGTTCCGCCTTCAGCTCGGCGTCGATGCCACTGCTGTCGATCAGTCGCCGCAGATCCGTCAGGGACGGCTGCGGAGTCAGTTCCGTCGGGCGGCCGTGGGAGTCGCGCAGCACATTGACCATGTGCCGCAGCTCGTCGAGCGTCTGCACGCTCATCCGCCGGATCGTCGCCGCGGCCCGCTTGACCTCGGTGTCCTGCGCGCCGACCTGGAGCGCACCGGCCTGCACGGCGATCAGGCTGACCTGGTGGGAGACCACGTCGTGCATCTCGCGGGCGAGCTTGGCGCGTTCCTCGGCCAGGACGGCCTGAGCGCTCAGCCTGCGCTCGTGATCACGCGCCTGGGAGATCTCGGTGAGCCGCAGCGACAGGTCCCGCCGGGCCTGTACGAGCTGCCCCAGGAAGATGGGAGCCGCGGCCGTCGCGGCCGTATAACCGAGCGTGATCAGACCCGACGGGCTCCAGAGATTCAGCGACGGCCCCGGGGTCCAGTCGGTCATGTCGCTGAGCGTGTACGCCATCCCGCAGGCGGCCAGCAGGGTCCGGCGCCGGGTGAACGTGGCCAGGGTGTACAGCGCCGCCAGACAGGCGAAGATCGCGTCCGAGAAGACCACGGCGGGCAGGGTCAGCACGAAGGTGAGCATCGGCAGCCGCCGACGCAGTACGAGCGCGCTGGCCGCGAACAGGGCCAGGGCCAGGCGCTTCGGCTCGTCCGGCTCGACGTGCACCCAGACGTCGAGCAGTGCCGCCGCGACGAACGCGGCGTCACGCAGTACGCCGGCCGACGGGCGGGGGATCATCATGGCTCCGGCTCGCGGGGTGGTCTGAGCAGTCCGGCCCGTTCGGCGACCACGACCGCCTGGACGCGACTGCCCACCTCCAGTTTGGTGAGGATGGCGCTCACATGGTCCTTCACCGTGCCGGTGCTCAGATGCATCCGCTCGGCGATGTGCGCGTTGGACAACCCCTCAGCGATCAGGACGAGGACGGTGCGCTCACGATCGGTGAGCCGCTCCACCCCGCGCACGGACGGTCGCTGACCACCGGCTTCGAGATATCCGTCCACCACGGTCCGCGTCACCTTGGACGAGAGCACCGTGCCCCCGTCCGCCAGGGAACGCACCAGGAACGGCAGCTCCTCGGGGTCGGTGTCCTTGAGCAGGAAGCCCGCCGCGCCCCGGCGCAGCGCCGTGGCCACGTATTCGTCCATGTCGAACGTCGTGAGCATGGCCACCACCGGGGGCTCCCGGAGCCGGCACAGATCCGCCAGGACGGTGAGTCCGTCCACGTCCGGCATACGGATGTCCAGCAGCACCACGTCGGGACGCGTCTCCTGCGTCGTCCGGACGGCGTCTCCCCCTGGAACCGCTCCCACGACCTCGATCTCGTCCGCGGCGTCCAGGATGCGGCTGAACCCCGTACGGATCAGGGCCTCATCGTCGACCACCAGTACCCGGATCACGTGCGCTCCCACCAACGATCGGACCACTCTCCGTCGTACCACGCCGACCGGCGGCGCGCTTGCCCACACGGGCGACCCTCCAGGTGGCTGGGCTCCGGCCAGCCAGTCGGCGGGGATGTTCCGGACTTGTGCCGGATGGTTTCCGCGAGCCGGTCTGGCGAAGCTGGAGAACGTGACGTGCAACGTGTCGACCGCCGCGCGCCGTGCATCGGCGCCGGTGGCCGCGGCAGGGCCGCTCACGGGCGTCGGCAGGACGCCGCCACCGCCACCGGCCGGGCAGTCCGGGGCGGTGCCGCATCCTCCGGCGTCACGCAGGACCACGCCGATCTGGAGGGCAGCCGAATGACGATCCGCCTGACACTCCTTTGCGCGCACCGCCCGGCCACCTCGACTGAGGCGGTCCTGGGCGACACGTCACTGACAGAGCGCGATCTCCCCGAGGCGGGCGCGGCCCTCGCGGCGCTTCCACCCCACTTCTCCGCCGTACGGTCGCCGTCGACCCGCTGCGCCTTCACCGCCGCCTTCCTCGGGCTCAAGCCCGCGGTGGAGCCGGCGCTGCGCGACCTCGACCACGGCACATGGCGCGGGCGCAGGCCCGCCGAGATAGTGGCGACCGATCCCTACGGGTACAGCGCCTGGCTCACCGACCCCGACGCCGCACCGCACGGAGGGGAGACGGTGCGCCGCCTCTGCGCCCGGACCGGGGACTGGCTCGGCTCCCTGACGTCGCAGACGGGCCGGGTCCTGGCGGTCGTGGAGCCGACCGTCGCCCGGGCTCTGATCGTGCAGGCCCTGTCCGCGCCGGTACGAACCTTCTGGAACCTTCAGACCCCACCCCGGCGCACCGTGAGCCTGATGTGGCGGGACGGCGTCTGGAGCGTCGGCACGCCGACCGCCGTCGTGTACCGCTCGGACGCGGACCTCGGACCGTACGGCGCCTGGTGGCGCGAGCCGCGCCCGGACCGCTTCACCGCACTCGTGGGGCAGCGCGGCACGGGCGCGGTGGTCGGCGGGTGACCGGAGCGTCATCGCGCGACCGATGATGCCCGCCCGGGCGTGGGTGCTTCGTCCCGGGAGGAAACCATGAGCACACGTCCACCCCTGCCGCCGTTCACGCGGGAGACCGCCGTCGAGAAGGTCCGCCTGGCTGAGGACGCGTGGAACACCCGCGATCCGCGGAAGGTGGCGCTCGGCTACTCCGAGGACTCGCGCTGGCGCAACCGGGCGGAGTTCGTCCACGGACGCGACGAGATCGTCGCCTTCCTGACCCGCAAGTGGAACCGGGAGCTGGACTACCGGCTCATCAAGGAACTGTGGGCCTTCGACGGAAACCGCATCGCGGTGCGGTTCGCCTACGAGTGCCACGACGACTCCGGCCAGTGGTACCGCTCGTACGGCAACGAGAACTGGGAGTTCGGCGAGGACGGCCTGATGCGCGTCCGTCTCGCCTGCATCAACGATCTGCCGATCGCGGAGGCCGACCGGAAGTACCACTGGCCCATCGGCCGGCGCCCCGACGACCATCCCGGCCTCAGCGATCTCGGCTTCTGACGGCGGGTTCCGAGCCGGGGCCGGCAGCAGCGGCGTACGGCCCGCCCTGACCGAGGCGGGTCGTACGCCGCTGCGCCGAGGTCCGACCACCCGTGCGACGTGCACCCTCCCTCTCGCGAGCAGCCACGTGAAGTGGCTGCTCGGCCGTGTTCCGGCGGCCCGCGCCCCGAGTGACGTCGCCGTGCGACAGGACCTCCGACCGGCGCCTGATCGGAGCCGACGGTAGTCGGGATTCGACACGGTGTTCCATTTATGGGGGATGGCAGGTTAGGGTCGATCCGAACGATCTTGTACGGAGGTGCCCAGATGGAGAACAGCGCGCCGGCACGTCGGGGCCGCCCACCGGGCACCCGGAACACCGAGGGCGAGCTGACCAGCCGCCAGGCGGCCATCGTCCGGTACATCACGGAGACGGTGGCCCGGCTCGGCTACCCTCCGTCGATGCGGGAGATCGGCGAGGCCGTGAACCTCGCCAGCACCTCCTCGGTCGCCCACCAGTTGATGGCGCTGGAGCGCAAGGGGGTCCTCTACCGCGATCCGCACCGTCCCCGCGCCTACCGGGTCCGGTCCGCGTGGGCGCCGGACCTGGGCAGCAGGAGCGAGGCTCCCGTCGAGGTTCCGCTCGTCGGCCGGATCGCCGCCGGAGCACCCCTGCTCGCGGAGGAGATGATCGAGGACGTCTACTCCCTGCCCCGCCAGATCGTCGGCGACGGCGATCTGTTCGCTCTCACGGTGTCCGGCGACTCCATGATCGAGGCGGCGATCTGCGACGGCGACATCGTGACGGTCCGGCGGCAGGACAGCGCCGACCACGGCGACATCGTGGTCGCGCTCCTGGAGGACGAGGCCACCGTCAAGGTGCTGCGCCTCCAGGACGGACGGGTCTGGCTCATGCCGCGCAACCCGTCCTACGAGCCGATCCCCGGTGACGAGGCACAGATCCTCGGCAAGGTGGTCGGCGTCCTGCGCCTGCTGTAGCGGGGCCTGGTTCCGCGGCGGTGCGCGACGCAGCCACCCACCGTGGACATGCCGCCCGTGGTGACCGCTCGTAGCCTGAGAGTCGAGCGGGAGGTTGCCCATGAACAGGCGCTGGACCGCGCGGCTCGCCCTCGCGTCGGGCGTGGCGGCCGTTGCCGTACTGCTGGTCTTCGCGGGGATCGCGAGCGTGGTCCTGGTGGCGGTGGGGCTGGCCGGGATCGCGCTGACCGCCGCCGGTATCTGGTGGCTGCTCACCCACACCGGCTGGGTCCGGGCGCTGGCCGCACTGCTGGTCGTCGCCGCGCCGATCACCGTCCTGGTGCTGTACGCCGCCGCCGGGCTGCTGTGGGTCGTACTGGTCTCGCTCGGTCTGTGGTCGCTGGCCCTGTCCGCGGGCCGGGCCGCACTGACCGACGGCGGCGCGCCCGGCATGCCCGAGCGGTCCGCCGGCCGGCCCGAGCACCCGTTCCTGATCATGAATCCGCGCTCCGGCGGCGGAAAGGTCGAGAAGTTCCACCTGGCCGAGCGGGCCAGGGAGCTCGGCGCCGAGGTCGTCGTGCTGGACCCGGACCATCGCCAGGACGTGGCCGAACTGGCCCGGCGGGCCGTGCGGGACGGAGCCGACCTGCTCGGGGTCGCGGGCGGCGACGGCACCCAGGCCCTGGTCGCCGGTGTGGCCGCGGAGAACGACATCCCCTTCATGGTGATCAGCGCCGGCACCCGCAACCACTTCGCCATGGACCTGGGCCTGGACCGGCAGGACCCCTCGACCTGTCTGGCGGCCCTGTCCGACGGTGTCGAGATGCGGGTCGACCTGGGACACATCGAGGCGGGCGAGGCGAACGGCGAGACCACCGAGCGCGTCTTCGTCAACAACGCCTCGTTCGGTGCCTACGCGGCCGTGGTGCAGAGTCCCGCCTACCGCGACGACAAGGCCCGCACCGTCCTGGAGACGCTGCCCGACCTGCTGACCCACCACGCCGGGGCCCGGCTCAGGGTCCGGGCCGGTTCCCTCACCCTGAACGCCCCGCAGGCACTGCTGGTGAGCAACAACCCCTACGGGCGCGGCGACTCGGCGGGCCTCGGGCGCCGGGAACGACTGGACTCCGGCGAACTGGGCGTGCTGGGCGTCGACGTCGCCAGCGCCGCCGAGGCGACGGAACTGCTGCTGCGCGGCGGGCGGGGGCGCGGGCTGACCGTCGCCACGGCCCGGGAGGTCGTCATCGACGCCGACGCCCCCGTCATCCCGGTCGGCGTCGACGGCGAGGCGCTGCTTCTGCGCACCCCGGTGCGCTGCCGTCTGCCGTCCCGTGAGCTGCGTGTCCGCGTGCCCCGGCACCGTCCGGGGGTGCCCCACTCGGCCCCGCCCGTGGACTGGCGCAGGGTGCGGCGCCTGGCACTCACGATGGGCCGGACGGCGGCGGGACGCGAGCCTGCGTAGCCCGTCCCCGTTCCCGGACCGACGGCCACGCTCACGCCGGCGGCTACGCCTGCGGCCGTGCGGTCATCGGTCGGCGTCTCCGTGCCGTGACGCGTAGGGATCGGCGGGGGCGCCGGCCGGGGCCTCCTGCTCCAGTTCGCGTTTCGCGACGAGCAGGTCCGCACGAGCCTCGTCGTCCACGGCGGGGTAACGGGGGTCGATGTCCATCAGCGTGTGCGCGAGCACGGCCGCCGTGCAGATCCGGGCGAACCACTTCCGGTCCGCCGGTACGACGTACCAGGGCGCCCAGCGCGTGCTGGTGGCCGACAGCATCTCGGAGAACGCGCTCTGGTACTCGTCCCAGTGGCGGCGCTCCCGGACGTCGGCCGCGGAGAACTTCCAGTTCTTGTCCGGCAGGTCGATCCGCTTCAGGAACCGGGTCCGCTGCTCCTCCTTGGAGAGGTTCAGGAAGACCTTGACCACCTTGAACCCGTTGTCGGTGAGGTAGCGCTCCCAGTTGTTGATCTCCCGGTAGCGCCGCTCCCAGATGCCGGCGCCGCGCGTGCTGTCCGGGAGTTTCTGCCGGAGGAGATTCTCCGGGTGCACCCGGACGACCAGCACTTCTTCGTAGTGGGAGCGGTTGAAGATGGCTATCTCGCCCCGGGCGGGCAGCCGCCGTGCGTACCGCCACAGATAGTCGTGGTCGAGTTCCTCCGCGGAGGGCACCTTGAAGCTGCTCACCCGGACGCCCTGCGGATTGACGCCGCTCATCACATGACGGATCGTTCCGTCCTTGCCGCCGGCGTCGAGCGCCTGGAGGCACAGCAGCACGCCGTACGTGTCCTGGGCGGCCAGCCGGTCCTGGTACTCGGCGAGCAGCGACACCCCGGCCCGCAGCAGCTCGACCCCGTCCCGCTTCTTGAGTCCGGCCCTGTACCGGGGGTCGAAGTCACGGCCCAGGTTCACCTTCGACCCGGGCTTCACCCGCAGGGGCCGGATGAAATCCGCGATGCGTTCGGCTCTGTCGTCCGACATCAGTGACCGTTCCTCTCCGGCCCCGGGTGTGTCCGGCACGTCCCGCGGGCCTGACCGGAAGCGGCACGGCGGACGACCTCAGCCGCGCCGGGCCGACCTGCCCACGCTCATTCTCGGATCGACCTGACAAGATCGCCCGCCGGGGCGGAGTCCGCCGGCTGACGGGTGATTCCGCAGGTCGAGCGGCCGGACGCGATGTCTCACAGGGTCGCGGTCGCCGTTTTGCCGTCCTGGGGCGCACATTCCTCGGTGTCCGGATGGATGCAGTGCTCCAGGCAGCGGGTGCGGGACAGGGCGAAGACGCCGTAGGACAACAGGGCCACGCCGAGGAGGGCGGGCGCCAGCCACACTCCCTGCCGCAGTGTCTCCGCGTAGAGCGTGACTCCCAGACAGAAGCTCATGACCGCGTCGCCCAGGGTGAGGGCGGGCTGTGACGCGATGAGCGGGCCGGCCTGCAGGGCGTACCCGAGCAGGAAGATGGCTGACGAACCCGCGATCGCGAAGGCGTAGGTCTGCCAGGCCAGGAAGAAGCCGACGGCTCCCTCCTCCGAGAGGATGCTCATCGACGACTTGACCAGCGCCGCGGTGAGCGCGTTGCCGATGGCTGCGGCCGCGGCCAGGCAGGCGGCGCGGGACAGGCCGTGGGGCCGGCGCAGACCCGTCAGGACGAGGGCGACGGCCAGCCCGCCGGCCAGTGCGAGGGTGGGCACCCACCAGATTCCGGGGACCTGGGAACGTCCGCCGCTGGGTGCCGTGGAGAAGAGGCTGATCGCCAGCCCGGCGAAGATGAACACCACGCACAGCCAGGCCTTCCGGGACACTCCGACGCGGAAGACGACGCTGCCGATGAGGAGCGCGAGCGGAAGTTCGAGGATGAAGATCGGCTGGATGGCGGCCAGGGATCCCGCCGCCAGGGCCAGTGCCTGGAAGAGGGCGGCGCCCACCACGCCGAGGATTCCGCCGAACCAGGCCGGATTGTGCAGCAGGGTCCGGACAAGGCCGAATCGCTTCGACTGGGATGCGGGTACCTTCAGCACCGCACGTCGCTGGAGTACGGTCCCCAAGGCATTGCTGGTCGCCGACAAGAGGGCAAACAGGACTGCGAGCACCATCCCCATCGCACCGCTTCTGGATCTTCTGCCGCCTCCGCCGTGACGGAGGCGACCGCTGTCGTTCCACCGAATGCGTTGCATCGCCACCTTGGGCGATATATCCAGAAGATTCTAGCCGCCGGGCTCCGAGGCGGCCCGGGGTGTGCGGACGGGAGCGAAGCCCGTACGAGCCGGCCGGTGCGGGCGGCGGGCGGCGCGAGCGGGGCGGTGCGCTCAGGGAACGATCGCGTCGACGCAGCCGCCGTCGACCCGCAGGGCGCCGCCCGTGGTCGCCGAGGCGAGGTCCGAGCTGAGGTACACCACCATGTTGGCGATCTCCGCCGGTTCGATCAGGCGTTGCAGCAGCGACTGGGGCCGGTGCTCGCGCATGAAGGTCCGCTGTGTCTCCTCCCAGGGCAGGTCGCCGCCGACCAGTCCCCGGACGAACTCCTCCACTCCGCCGGTGTGGGTGGGGCCGGCGAGGACCGAGTTCACCGTGACGCCGGACCCCGCGGCCTTCTTGGCGAAGCCGCGGCCGAGGGCGAGCATCGCGGTCTTGGTCATGCCGTACTGGATCATTTCGGCGGGGATCGCCACGCCGGACTCGCTGGAGATGTACTGGACGCGCCCCCAGTCCCGCTCCAGCATCCGCGGCAGGTACATCCGGGTGAGACGCACGGCGGTGAGGACGTTCACCTCGAAATACAGGCGCCATTCGTCGTCGTCGATGTCGAGCGCGTCCTTCGCGCCGTAGATGCCGAGGTTGTTGATGAGGATGTCGACGTCCGGCACCATCTCGTAGGCGCGGTCGGTGCCTCTCTCCGTCGTCACGTCGACGGCGACCGGGACGAAATCGCCCTCGGGCACCGAGCCCCGCAGCCGTGTGACGGCTTCGTCGACCCGGCTCGGATCGCGCCCGTTGACGCAGACCCGGGCCCCGGCGCGGCCGAGACCGGCCGCGATGGCCTCCCCGATGCCCTGCGTCGATCCCGTCACCAAAGCGGTCCGTCCAGCGAGATCGATGCGCATCCCCTGCTCCTTCGGCCGGCCCGGCGAGCGGTCACGGCGACCGCTCCCGTTCCCAGCCTCACTGTGCGGGGCGACGACGCTCGGTGAGCGGGTCAGGCGGGTGACGCGGGTGCCGCGCGCCCGGCCCGCGGGGTGTGCCCGCGGGCCGGGTGGACGATGCCGTACCGGCGCACGGTCCCGGGGCGGCAGGGCGGACCGTGCCGCCCGGGGAGGGGGTGGCTCACGCCCGGTGGTACTGGACCGGGGTGGGAACCTGCCCGCCCAGGGCCTGGGCCGCGTGGCGGGCCCAGTACGGGTCGCGCAGCAGTTCACGGCCGAGCAGGACGGCGTCCGCCCGGCCCGACGCCACGATCGACTCTGCCTGCTCGGGCTCGGTGATCAGACCGACGGCCGCCACCGGCATGCCCGCCTCCGCGCGCACACGTTGCGCGTAGGGCACCTGATAGTCGGGGCCGACCGCGATCGACGTGTCCGCCACGTTGCCGCCGGTGGAGACGTCCATCAGGTCGACTCCCCGCGCCTGGAGTTCCTTGGCGAAGCGTACGGAGTCGTCCGCCGTCCATCCCTCGCGCTCGTCGCCGTTCTCCCGCAGCCAGTCGGTGGCGGAGATGCGGAAGAAGACCGGCAGATCCTGCGGCCAGACGGCCCGGACCGCGTCGACGACTTCGAGGGCGAAGCGGATACGCCCCTGGAAGTCGCCGCCGTAGGCGTCGGTGCGCCGGTTGCTGAAGGGGGAGAGGAACTGGTGGATCAGGTAGCCGTGGGCGCCATGGATCTCGGCGACCTGGAAACCGGCGTCCAGGGCGCGCCGCGCGGCATCGGCGAAGTCCTGTACGACGGCGCCGATCTGCTCGACCGTCAGCTCCTCCGGAACCGTCGAGTTCTCGTCGAACGGCACGACGCTCGGTCCGACCGGCGTCCAGCCGTACCGCTCGTCGGGCATGATCTGGGCACCGCGGTCGACCCAGGTCCGCTCGGTGGACGCCTTGCGGCCGGCGTGCGCCAGCTGAATACCGGGAACGGTGCCCTGCGACTTCAGGAACCCGGTGATCCGGCGGAAGGCCTCCACCTGGGTCTCGTTCCAGATGCCCAGGTCGTACGGGCTGATCCGGCCCTCGGGGCTGACCGCGGTGGCCTCGGTGATGATCAGCCCGGTGCCTCCGGTGGCGCGCGCGGCCAGGTGCGCGAAGTGCCAGTCGTTCGGCACGCCCGTCTGCGCACCGTCCGGCGCGGCGCTGTACTGGCACATCGCTGCCATCCAGATCCGGTTGGGAATGGTCAGCGAGCGAAGGGTGTAGGGCTCGAAGATCGTGCTCACTGGGTCTCCTGCTGTGCGAGAGGAAGGGGCCACCGAAGCCCCGCGGGTGGGAGTCGCCACTATTGCTTGCGTGCGACGTTATTTGCAAACGCCCACTATAGGCGTATGCATTCCGGCCCGGTCCTGCTTGACTCACAGAAGTCGGTCGAGCACGTACGGAAGTCGGCGCAGGGCTTCCTCCATGGGGTGCGGCGGTGCCGTGAACGGACTCGGGGAACGGTTGTGATCCGACACCAGCAGCAACGCCCGGGACGCGAGGCCGAAGGCCTCCGCGCACGCGAGGACGGTGGCCGTCTCCATGTCCACGGTGTCCGCCAGACCGGTCAGCTCGGCATGGCGTTGCTCGGCCTCCAGGAACGAGGTGACCTGGGCGTTCGTCGCGTGGGTCACCGCGGAGGCAAAGCCGAGCCGGGGGTGGTGCCGGCGGCCGTCCGCGCCCACGGCGGCGGCGATCGCGACGGCGGAGCCCAGGGGATGCCGCCTCAGGGAACCGCACAGTCCGACGAAAGTGACGTGTGTACCGGGTTCGAGGGCGGCGAGGGCGTCGGCGACGGGCTGTCCCTGCGGTGTCCAGACCACCGTCGCGGCGCCGAACGTGCCGGTGGTCAGCCAGCCGTCCGTGCGCACGGTGTGCTGCCGGGTGACAGCCCGGAAAAGGCGTCCCATCGGGGTGAGGACGACGGAGCCCGGAGCCTCGTCGCTGCCGAGCAGCGCGCGCCGCGCCGTCCGGCGCCATTCGTCGTCAGGCGGTCTCGGCTTCCACATCGGTCAGCGGGCACCCTTCCGTCGTCCGGGGGAGCGAGGCCCGCATCGCGGGCACCCGGCGGAGTATGTCGGTGAGGGAGGACCGGGTGATGTTGCCGAGCCTGAACCGGCCGGGGTCGAGTTTGTAGAGCCACGAGCAGCCCGAGACGTCGCCGTTGGCGGCGATGTGCAGGATGCGGGTGCCCGCCGCGCAGGTGGCCGGTGCGGCCGTGCGACCTGCGCCGTTGCTCCCGCCCTCGTCTGCGCCCAGAGAGTGGTCGAGCTGCGGGCCGCCGGCGGCGTACCTGTGCTTCAGCGTGTCGAGGTGGGCGGCCAGTCCGGGGTCGGGTGAGGGGACGAGCGCCGGGTTCCGGCGTGCCCTGCCGACCGGGAAGGCCGTGTTGAGCACGACGCGAGGAACCCCGAGCCCGGCCACGAAGGCGACGTATTCCTCCAACTCGGGCAGCAGATCGGGGGTGATGACGCCCGACACACGTACGGGGACCCCCGCGCGCAGGCACTCGCGTATGCCGCGTACGGCCCGGTCGAAGGCCGACGGGTTCCGGCGGATGGTGTTGTGGTCCTCCGCCCGGTGGCTGTCCAGGCTGATGGTCACCATCCGCACGCCGGCGGCCCGGAGCGCCTCGGCGCGGCGGCGGGTGATCGGATAGCCGTTGGTGTTCAGGTAGACGCCGACACCGAGATGCCCGGCGAGGTCGAGCAGCCGGGGCAGGTCGGGGCGGAGCAGCGGCTCGCCTCCGGAGAGCGTCATGCTCGTGATCCCGAGGGCGGGCAGTTCCGAGATCAGGCGCAGCGCGCTCTCGGTGGAGACCGCGGGCGTACGGCGCAGCAGCGGGCTGGCGTCGGTGCAGCAATGGGCGCAGGCGAGATTGCAGTACCTCGTCACTTCCCACATCAGGAGGTGACCTGTCCGGGGCGGGCGAAAGCGGCAGTGCTCCACTGACGACATGGCGAAGTCCTTCGCGTCTGAGGAGGAACAGCGGGACGGGGCGTGCGCACATGCTTCAGGGCCGCAGCGGGAACTTGGCTCCACCGATCGCGGCGAGGGCGTCGTCGTAGGCGTGGCGGGCGTCCCGCAACGGCCGGGGCGCGGCCACGATCCGGTCGAGGTCGAAACGCCCGGCGGTGACCTCGGGGACCAGGCCCGGCCAGATCGCCGACGGTGCGCAGATCACCCCGTGGAGTGTCAGACCGTACGCACCGACGCGGCGCAGCGGTACGGGAGTGTCGGCGGCCACCGCCATGCCGAGCAGCGCCACCCGGCCCCCGACCGCGGCGGACCTGATCGCCTCGGCCACCGACTCCCGGTCTCCGACGGCGTCGAACACGCAGTGGGCCCCGCCGCCGGTGTGCTCGCGGATCTGTTCCGGGACCGGCAGGAGAGGATCGAGCGGCTCCGCGCCGAGGCGTTCCGCCGACCGCCGCCGCTCCCCGTCCGGATCGGCCACGAAGATCCTGCGTGCCCCCCGCATCGAGCAGACGGCCACGGCACACAGTCCGACCGGCCCCAGCCCCACGACCAGGACGTCGTCCGCGGGCCCCACGTCCAGCCGTTCGGCGCCCGCCCAGCCGGTCGGCAGGGCGTCGGTGAGCAGCAGAGCCGTGGCATCGCTGAAGGTGCCCTGCGCGTGCAGGGACCGGTCGGCCGCCGGTACGTACACGTAGTCGGCCTGCGCGCCCGGCAGATCGGGGCCCTCGCCGAGTACGCGGCTCCCGTCGTGACACCGCAGAGGGTCGGATGCCCGGCAGTGAGCGCATCGGCCGCAGCCGACGAGGGCGGAGCCGAAGACCCGGCTGCCCGGTCGCCACCGTCCGACCCCGGCGCCGACCGCGACGACGTCGCCGACGAACTCGTGACCCGGGCGGTGGGCGGTCCGACCGGTGCGGAGCGTCCGCAGATCGGACCCGCAGATCCCGGCGAGCCGTACCGCGACCACGGCCCCGTGGTCCTCGCACGGCCCGGGATCCGGCACCCGCTCCACTCGCACGTCCATACCGGGGTGGACCACGACGGCGCGCACGGGTCACCCCTTCCGGGGTCTGGGAAGCAGCATCTCCGGGGCGTCCTCCAGCACGGCCTCGACCATGGGCTGGAAGGAGGCCCACCCGTACAACCTGCTCCGATCCGTGACGGGTCCCGCGCCGGCGCTCTCGGCGAGGTCCTCCGGGACGCGGCTCACCTCGCCGGCCGCCTCGGCCATCAGCTGCACGTGACAGGCGCGGTCCATGGCGACGAACCACCAGGCGGCCTCGTCGATGCCGGCGCCGACGGTCAGCAGACCATGGTTCTGGAGGATCGCCGCCTTGCAGGAACCGAGTCCCCCGGCGACCTCCTGGCCCTGGGCGGGGGTGCGCAGGAGCCCGTTGAACTTGATCAGGGCGTGGTCGCGGTGGAAGACACAGGCGTCCTGGGTGAGCGGGTCGAGCAGCCGGCCGAGCGCCGACCACGCCTTGCCGTGCGCGGAATGCGCGTGGACCACGGAGATCACGTCAGGCCGCGCCCGGAGGATCGCGTTGTGCAGTACCCAGCCCGAGTGGTTGACCGGGCGGTCGCCCTCGATCACGTCACCGTCCGGCGAGACGAGGATCAGGTCGTCGAGGCGTACTTTGCCGAAGGCGACGCCGAAGGGGTTGACCCAGAAGTGGTCCGGGCGTTCGGGGTCACGCACCGAGAGGTGGCCGGCGATGCCCTCGTCGTAGCCGAGGGAGCCGAAGATCCTCAGGGCGGCCGTCAGATGTGTCTTCCGGTACCGGCGTTCCTCGGCCGGATCGCCGAACACGGGCGGGGTGAGCCAAACCTGTCGTCGAGTCATCGCACGGACAGCCCTTCTCGTCGAGGAGTGCCATGTCGCTCAGAGGATCGCGCCGAGGTGGCGCAGTGTGCTGCCGCGTGCCGCGCCGATCCCGGACGCGCCGCGGATGTCCACGCGTTCGAAGGCCCTGTCCTCCCGGAACGTCCGGACCACGGGACCCGTGCAGGAGGCCTGCACGGACACCGCTCCGTCGTCGTCCACCCACCCGAGCGCCCCGGTCCCGGGGGCGACGGTCACCACCTTGACCGCGCAGCCGGCGTCGATCGTGGCGGGCAGCGACACGTCGTTCCTCACGGGAGGGACGTCGTCCCGCACGGGGAGGAAGCGGATGTGCCCGTCGTCCGACCCGGCGACGACGAAGCGGCCGTCCGTCGTGAGGGTGAGCGACCGGACCGGACCGTGCGCGTCGGTGAACTGCCGGAGCGGCTCTCCGGTCGGCAGGCGCCACACCCGGACCGCGCCGTCGTCGCCCCCTGTGGCGAGTCCCGTGCCGTCGGGGGTGACGGCGACGGACCGGACGACCCCGCGATGTGCCTGCCACAGGTGCAGCCGCTCGCCCGACCGGGCGTCCCACAGCATGACCCGGCCGTCGTAGCCGCCCGAGGCCAGAACGTGCCCGGACGAGGAGAAGCACACGCTGCGGACGCCGCCCGAGTGGCCGCGCAGCACGTGTTCCGCGCGCGGACCGTCCGTCGTCCAGACGCGCACGGTGCCGTCGTCCGCGCCCGAGGCCAGACGGGTGCCGTCCGGTGCGAAGGCGACCGACCAGACCCAGGTGGTGTGGCCGGTCAGCACGGCGGTGCACCGGCCGCCGGCGACGTCCCAGAGCCGCACGGTCCGGTCGTTACCGGCGCTGGCCAGCTTCGTGCCGTCCGGGCTGAACGCCACCTGCCACACCCAGTGTTCGTGGCCGCGCAGCACCCTGACCGGACGGCCCGTACCGGCGTCCCAGACCCGGATGTCCCGGCTGTTGCCCGCACCGGCCAGCCACCCGCCGTCCGGGCTGAACGCCGCGCTCCAGAGCCGGGCCATGTGCCCGGTCAGCATCTCCACGCAGCGGCCCGACGGCATCTCCCACTGCCGTACCGTGCGGTCGTCACCGCCCGAGACGAGCACCTCGTCGTTCGCGCAGAGCGCCAGGGAACGCACCCACTGAGTGTGTCCGGGGATCGTCCTGACCACCGTGCCGGAGTCGATGTCCCAGCATCGGATCAGCCGGTCCTCGCCGGCACTGAGGGCCGTCCCGTCCGCCGTGAGGACCACGCTCCACACCAGTCCGGTGTGTTCCCGGCGCCGGTGGCGGACGGCACCGCCGGGCAGGTCGCGGACGGCGACCGTACCGTCCGGGGAACCATGGACCAGGACGCCCTCGGACGCGTCGACGGCCAGCGACCAGATCGGCTGACCGGCGTCGGCGAGTTCGTCGAGCAGCGTTCCGGTGGACGCCGCCCAGATCCGTACGATCCCGTCGTCGCCCGCGCTGTACAACCGGTCACCGGCGTGCAGCGACAGGGCCCGCACCGACCCGGTGTGGCCGGTCATCTCCAGGGCCGGGGCCCCCGTCGCCATGCTCCAGGCCTTGATCGCGCCGTCGTCGCCCGCGCTGAACAGGACGTCCGAGTCGGGCCCGAAAGCCAGCGCGCGGACCCGTCCCGCGTGGCCGTCCAACGTCAGATGCCGTTCCCCGGTACCGACCCGCCACACCCGAACCGATGTGTCGCCACCGCCGGTCGCCAGCAGTGCGGCGTCGGGGGAGAAGGCGACGGCCCGCACCCAGCTGTCGTGTGTCGCCGTGAACATCTCCGTGTGCCCGGACCGCCGCCACACCGTGACCCGGCCGTCGGCGCAGCCCGCCGCGATGTACGCACCGTCGGCCGAGGCCGCCACACCGTAGACGCGGTCCAGCGACTCGGGAAACGTCGTGTGCTCGAACCGGGCGTCCCGGAAGTTCACGTCGGCGAGGCGGAGTTCCTGCAGATGGGCTTCCCGGACCACGAGCGAGGAGAAGTCGACGCCGCTGAGGGTGCGGTCCAGCGTTCCCAAGAGGTTGATGACGTTCCCCGCCACGTGGCTGCGGCGCAGCGCGGCACCCAGCCGTTCCCGCTCCGCCAACGCCAGCAGCCGGGCCCGCAGTCCCACCTCGCCCAGCCGTTCGCCCAGGATCGTCAGGAGCGGGTCGAGGATCACTCGGCGCTGGGCCGTCCGGATGTACTCCTTGGAAGACGCGGACAGCAGGGCGTGGCTGTGCAGGACCCCGTCGATCTCACCGTCGAGGATCTCCCGCTCCGCCCGCGAAATGATCACCTGCGTGAGGAACTCCATCATCATCGGCTGCACGGAGTAGCCGGCCGCGGATCTCTCCAACGGCAGTGAGCGCTGCAGGAGTTCGAGGTCCAGGGCGATACGCCGGCGGGAGCGGACGTTGATGATCCGGTCCCGGAGATCGCCGAGCTGCCGGGGCTCACGCAGCGCCGCCATCATCAGCAGCAGGTCCTGGCCGGACGGCGCGAGCCGCTCCAGCTGTGCGGTCAGGATCTCGTCCAGACCGTCGAAGATCTCGCCCTCGTCGGCCAGGAACTCCCCGACGTCGCCGCCGAAGACGTCGCGGATGTGCCGCGCGGCCAGCTGGAGGACCAGCGGGTTGCCGCTGCACCGCTCGACCACCTGCCGGAGCGGAGCGTCGCCGGTGGTCAAGCCGCCCACCGCGGCGAGCAGTTGCACACCCGAAGCGGTGTCCAGTCCCTCGACGCGAAGGAACCTGACCCGCCCGGCAGGGTCTTCGAGACGGGACAGCTCGTCGGGCAGCCGTCTGCCGGTGATGAGCACACAACTGCGGTGACCACCTCGGCTCAGCGCCTGGAGCAGTCCGGCGCAGGACTCGTGGTCCTTCCGGAACCGGATCCGGCCGGGTTCCTCGGACAGCAGCGAGTCGAGATTGTCGAGCACGACCAGGCACCGTCTGCTGGTCAGATAGTGCAGCAGACGGTCGATACGGCCTTCCAGCGAGTCGGGCAGCTCGACCTCGGCCTGCTCGGAGAGGTCGCGCACCAGCCCCTCCACGATCTCCTCCACCGGCGGGGCGTTCAGCAGCCGGCACCACGACACATGGTCGAAACCGAGCGGGGACGGCCCGGCATCAGGTGTCGTGAGCAGTGAGAACCGTTCGACCAGCGCGCTCTTTCCCACGCCGCCCGCACCGACGAGTGCCACCATCCGGCAGTTCTCGTCCAGCGTCCAGGTGTGCAACGCGCCCAGTTCGGCCGCCCGGCCGACGAAGAGGTCGCCGTCCGGCGCGCCGCCGTGCCCGCCGGACGCGACCGTGTCGCCGGCCTGCGCGGGCATGCCGTTCCACATCCCGCGCAGTGCCTCCACCGATACGGCGTATCCGGTGTCCGTGCTGGGCTGTCTGGCGTTGACCACGGCGACGACGGCGCCCGACCGGTCGAGCACCGGGCCGCCGCTGTTCCCCGTCTCCAGACCTCGGCTGCCGAGCACCGACAGCTCCCACAGCCGGACGGGCCGGCCCCCGGCGCGCGGGTACAGCGAGGTCGACCTGGAGAGCACGGCCGGGCGGGTGCGCAGGACGAGCGGACCGTCGGCCCGGCCGAACGGCGCGAACCCCAGCAGGCTCACGGCGTCCCCCGTCCGGGCGAGGGGACTCAGCGGGAGGACCGGTGCGTCGAGCCCTTCGACCCTGAGCACCGCGAGATCGGCCGTCGGGTCCGCCGCGAGCACCTCGGCGCGAGCGCCGTTGACCTGGACCGCGTCGGCGCCGCCCACGGCCTCCAGCACGTGATGGCAGGTGACGACATGGGCCCCGCTGTCGTCGCCGCCGATGACGAAGCCGGTGCCGGTGTCCCGCCGTTCGGCGCGCGTGCTGCTGATTCTGACGAGCGAGTCCTCAGGCGCCGTCGGCACGGGCGGCCTCGAGTCGGATGCGGACGACCAGTGCCGCGCTGCTCTTCGCCCGTGCCAGATAGGCATTTCCCTCGCCCTCGAAGCCGATGGCGATCTCCACCTCGGCCTCACGGGCGCCACTGGCCTCACCGCCGTCGTCCAGATACGCGCGGATCGGCCGGCAGATCCTCTCCAGCAGCGGACCGATCTGGTCCGCCGCCCGGTCCACGCGCGACGCCAGACCGGCGGAGACGAGTTCGATCTCCCCTCCCTGGGACTCCACTTCGACGAGCGCACCGTCCGAGAGCTCAATGAGCCTGCTCACTCATCCTCCTGCCGTCGCCTCAGCCATGCATGAGGAGGCTGCCACCGGTCGGTCCCCCCACGGCCGACCCGGCTCGATGCCGCATTCTCCCCCATATCGCCGAGGGCAATACCCTGATCGCCCCTTCTGCATGCCCCGACCGACGAAAGAAGCGTCCGCCATGCGCATCGCGGTGACGGGTTCCATAGCCACCGACCACCTGATGACCTTTCAGGGCCGGTTCGCCGACCTCCTGTCGGCCGGCCGGGCCGGTCGGGTCGCGCTCTCGTACGAAGTGCACAGTCTCGATGTCCGCCGGGGCGGCGTGGCCGCCAACATAGCCTTCGGCCTGGCCCGTCTCGGCCTGCGCCCGCTCCTGGTCGGCGCCGTCGGGAACGATTTCGCCGACTACCGGTCCTGGCTGGAGCGCCACGGCGTCGACACCTCGGGAGTGCGGGAGTCGCGGACCCGGCACACCGCGCGCTCCATGTCGACGACCGACGCCGACCAGAACAAGATCGCCTCCTTCTACGCCGGTGCCATGGCCGAGGCCCGGGAGATCGAACTGGCGTCGTTCCGGGGCATCGACCTGGTGGTCGTCTCTCCCAACGACCCCGAGGCCATGCTCCGCCATACCGCCGAGTGCCGGGCCCGCGGCATCCGGTTCGCGGCCGATCCCTCGCAGCAACTGGTCCGCCTGGACGGCCCGCGGGTCCGGGCACTGATCGACGGCGCGGCCTACCTGTTCGGCAACGCGTACGAGAGGGGTCTCTGCGCACAGAAGACCGGCTGGTCGGACGCACAGATCCTGGGCCGGGTCGGTGTCCGTGTCACCACGCTCGGATCGGCCGGGGTGGTCCTCGACCGCGCCGGGTCCGGGCCACTGCGCGTCCCGGCGGTGCGGGCGGACACGGCGGTCGATCCCACCGGCGCGGGTGACGCGTTCCGCGCCGGCTTCCTCGCCGCGACGGCCTGGGGACTCGGCCTCGAACGTGCCGCCCAGGTCGGCGGCCTCGTCGCCGTCCACGCGGTGGAAACGGTGGGGGGTCAGGGGTACGTCTGGCGCCGGCACTCCTTCCTCACACGTATGCGGCAGTCCTACGGTGACGGGGCCGCCGCGGAAGTCGCCGCGTGTCTCGAACCCTGAGAGCGGATGCCGGTGTGACGGATGCGATCGACGCGGTGGACTGGGGCGCGCTACCGGGCCATCCGGACTGGTACGCACCGGTCCTGGCCGCTCGCGGTATGCGGGCCCTGGCCGACGCGGCGCACCTGGTGCAGGCGGCGGAGGCCGGCTCACTGCTCGGCGGCGGCGGAATCGTCCACGGCCACAGCGGGGCGGTGTTCCCGGCGGCGGCGGTCGCGGTGCCGCTGCTCCTGGACATCGCCCGGCACGGCCGTCCGGCGGCACGCGACACGGCGCTGGGTCTCGTCGACGAGGCCCTGTCGTCGTACCCGCACGCCGGATACACGCGGGTGACGACGCCCGAGGGTCCGGTCCCGATCTGCTGCGCCATCGCCCATCAGGTGCGGGCCCGGGCGGTTTCCTCACCGGACTGGGCGGACAGGGCCGGAGGCTCCTCGCCGACGCGGCCGAGCACTGGCGTTTCGAGGTCCGGGAGTGCGTCGCCGACGGCACGGACACGGCCGCCTTCGGCGACCTGTCCGGCCGCGTCCCGGACGGCGTGGACGTGGCGGAGCTGCACGTCGGCGGAGAGGTCACCGTGCTGGACGGGGTCGCCGTCGAGTACCCGCCCGCGGGGGGCTCCGCCGAGGCATGCCTGCGGGCGAGGGGACGGCAGCCGGGCGAACTGCCGCCCGGCGCCGTCCTGTTGCCCACCGGGTGCGGTGAACGCGTGCACTGACGGGTCAAGTCCCCGCGTCCCAGCCGAGGTAGACCGACTTCGACCAGGTGTTGAAGTCCACCGCGACCGCGCCCTGCTCGCGGAAGGTGTTGCTGGAGGAGTCGCCGCCACCGCCGAACGGGACGTTGAGGTCCAGGCCGGTGGTCGGCCGGTTGACCTCGACCACACCCACGCGCACCCGTGCGGCGAAGCGGTGGGAGGCGGCGAGACCGCGGGTGCAGACCCCCGTCGGCAGCCCGGCCCGCAGGCGCCGACGATGCCCGCCCGGACGTAGACGCTGATGACACTGCCGAAGCGGGCGGTTTTGCCCTCGGGGGCAAGTTCCACGCTCGGAGCGCTGGACGACGGGGTGCTTCGACGGCGTCGTGACCGGTGTCGTGCCGGCCGTGCTGCGGCGCGCCCGTCGCCCGCACTCACACCGGGTCGCCGGCGATCCGTTCCGGGGGCGGTGGCTCCCCTGTCGGCTGTTCCGCCCAGACCGTCTTACCGATGGCCTGGTAGCGGGTTCCCCACTGGTCCGCGAGGCTGGCGATGATGAACAGGCCCCGGCCGGTCTCGTCGACGGTGCGCGCGTGCCTCACCTGCGGAGCGCTGGCCGCGGCATCGCTGACCTCGCAGGTGAGCACCCGGTCGTGGAGCAGGCGCAGTCGCAGTGGGGGAGCGCCGTAGCGGACCGCGTTGCTCACGAACTCGCTGACGATCAACTCGGTGGTGAACGCCGTCTCCTCGTCCACCCCCCAGACGCTCAACTGATGGCGGGCCGCCGCGCGGGCGATCGGCGCGGCCTCCGGATCCGCGGGCAGATCGCAGGTCATCACCCGGTCCGCGGGCAGCGCCTTCGTGCGGGCGAGGAGCAGCAGGGCCTCGCGGGTGCGCGGGACGTCGGCGAACGCGTGCGCGATGGTCTCGCGCACCTCCGGCAAGGGCCTCGCCCCGGCGTCGGTCAGGAGTCGGCGGAACGCGCCGGAGGGTGCCAGGACCTCATCGGCCAGTACGGACGTACCCATCGCCAGCGTGCTGCCCTCGGGCAGGCTGACGGTGGTCGCGGGGAAGGGGGCGTTGTCCGTTCCGGCGAGCGGTGGACCCGGGGGCACCGAGAGGTCGGCCGTCGTGCCGTCGGGCAGGACCGCGACGGGTTCCGGCAGGCCGGCGCGGGCGATGGTGCAGGTCAGATTGACCGGGTCGTGGATCGCGACGATGCATCCGGCGGTCAGGGGTTCATCGCTCAGGGGATCCATCGGAGGCAGTGAGGCACGTGCGGTGAAGAGGCGGGCCGCGGTGTCGTTGAGGCGGGCCAGCAGTTCATCGGGCTGCAGGTCCAGGGCGGCGAGCGTGTGGACGGCGGTGCGCAGCAGCCCCATCGTGCCGGCCGCGGCCACACCCTGCCCCGCGACGTCGCCGACGACCAGCGCGGTGCGCGCGCCGGGCAGTGCGATCGCGTCGAACCAGGCACCACCGCCCTCCGGCCCGGCCAGCCGCAACGGAGAGATCTCCACGGTGTCCAGCGACACCGGATGCTGGGGCAGGAGCCTGCGCTGCACGGTCGAGGCGATCATCCACTCGCGCATGAACTGGCGGGCGTGGTCGATGCAGAACGCCGCGTGCGAACACACCGCGGACGCCACCGCGACGTCGTCCTGCTCGAAGGAATCCTCCTGCCGCCGACGGTAGAAGCTGACCACGCCCAGCACCTGGCCGTGCAGTGCCAGCGGTACGACGATCAGCGAGTGCGCGCCGGACCGCTCGACGACGTCGGCGCGTTCGGGGTCGGCGGCCCGCCACGGGCTGTCCCCGTCCAGCGGGAGGAGGCGGGGCCGGAGGTCGGACAGGACCTGCGCGAAGGGAGTGTTCGCCGCCAGCGGGCGCACCGCACCGGCCGGAGGACCGTTCTCACGGCCTCGGGAGGCTGCTCGGCGCAGCCGGACGTCCCGGTGGACGGGGGCAGAGGGAGGGTCCTCCCCGCGCACGACGTCCTCGATCACCTCGACGTCGGCGGTGTCGGCGAAGGCGGGCACCACCGCGTCCACCAACTCCTGGCAGACGTCCATCACATTGAGCCGGCGCCCCACCCGTGTACGGACCGCGTCCAGGAGGGCGAGGCGGCTTGTCGCGTTCTCCCGCTCCGTCACGTCGACCACGGTCGCCACCACTCCCGAAACGGCGCCACGCACGTCGCGCAAAGGGAAGTACGACGCGGAATGAGTACGCCGCCGCGGCCCGGCGGGCACTCTGAAGCCCCGGACGATCCGGTTCACCACGGGTTGCCCGTCCCGCATGACACCTTGTGCCACGGTGGCCTCCGCCTCGGGGTCCTCGAACGGACACACCTCGGCGAACGGCCTGCCCGTCACCGGTCCCGCCCGCTCCTCGCGCGGGTCGCACACTTCCCCGAGAGCACTGTTCATACGGACCACGCGCAGACCGTCGTCGAGGACCAGCAACCCCACCGGGGTATGGGCGAACACCGCCTCCAGCATGGCCAGATCCTGCCCCCGCGCCGTGTCCTCCGCCGTACGCACCAGCCACAGCACGGAAGCGTCCCGCAGTACCGGTTCGACCCGCACCGCGGCCGCGTCGGCGAGCCTCTTCCGGCGCCTTGCACCGTCGGGGCCGGTGGCCGCCTCGCGCAGCAGCGCGGTCACCGAGCGGCCGACGGCCTGTTCGGCGGACCAGCCGAACAACTCCTCGGCCGGACGTCCCCACTCGACCACCCGGCCGCCCTCATCGATGAGCACGAGCACGTCACCGCTGGGCATCGCGAAGTACCTCCGCCTCTGACAGCGGGCCCGCCCACCCGGGAACCGCACCGCCGGCCCGGCCGAGAACCGGAGCGGTCGGCCCGCCCCAGGGCCGGCGCGGTCGGCTCACCCGCATCCCACCAGTGCCACCCCAACCCACTGTAGGCCGGAGGTTCCGAGGGCGCCGGGCGGGACGCATGCCGCGCCACGAGACGCGTTCCGTCCAGGTGACCGGGCTCGACGGCTCCGACCGTGCCGGTCGCGCCGCCCACTCGGGAGGCCGCGGGGCCCCGCGCGAGGCAGGCTGTTCCCATGCGGTCGCACAATCGCTCGCAAGGCCGGCCGGGGGCGCCTTCTCGACCAGCGGGAGCGGGCGGTCACAGCCGGACCCTGTTCAAGATGGCGCAGTGTCTGCCCTTCGTCATCGCGCTGGGCGTTCTGGTCATCGAGGTCTCGCCCGCCCACGACCTGGTCACCGGCCCCGTTCTGACCACCACGCCCGCGCTGGCCGCACTGACGCTCGGCCCGGTCGGCACCCTCGCCGCCGCGGCCGTCGCCCTGGCCGTGAGCGTGATCACCGCCACCGTCAACGAGGCGTGGGGCACCCCTTTGGTCACCGGCAATTTCCTGGGCCTGCTCGTGGTGTCGCTGGCCGGAGTCCTGCTGAGCCGGGCGGTGCGCAGGCGCAGGCAGAGCGAGCTCGACCAGATCCGCCGGGTCGCCCTCGCGGCGCAGGAGGTGGTCCTGCGGCCCTTCCCCGAGCGCCTCGGCCCGGTGTGGGCGGCGGGCCTGTGCCTCACGGCGGAGGCGGAGGCCCAGATCGGCGGGGATCTGTACGACGCGGTGCAGACGCGGTACGGCGTCCGGCTGATCGTCGGCGACGTCCGGGGCAAAGGGCTCAGCGCCGTGCGCGCGGTCGCGGCCGTACTGGGGGCGTTCCGGGAGGCCTCGCACTACACGGCGGATCTCCAGGAGGTCATGGACCGCTGCGAGGCCGCACTCCGGCGCGAGGCGGCATTGCCCGGTGCCTACCCCGAGCAAGTCCTGATGGAGGGATTCACCACCGCCCTCATGGCACAGGTGCCGGCCGATCACGTGGTCCGGCTGGTGAACCGCGGCCATCCGCCGCCGTACCTGTTGCATCAGGGCAAGGCCCTGGCCCTGATGCCGAGCGCTCCCCAGCCGCCGCTCGGCCTGGGCGACCTCGTCCCCGGCCCGCCCGTCACATCCGAGAGCCATCCGTTCCTGCCCGGCGACCGGCTGCTGCTCTACACCGACGGTGTGATCGAGGCCCGCGACCGCGACAGCCGCTTCTTCCCGCTGCCGGAGACGATGGAACGGATTCCCGCCGCTACGACTCCGCGCGAGTACCTCGACGAACTGCACCAGGCACTGATCCGGCACACCGGCGGACCCCTGTCGGACGACGTGGCGATGATCCTCATCGACCGGCTCGCCTGACGGCCGGACGGGAGCCACCGGGTACGCGCCGACCGCCCCGCCGGGAGCAGCCGGGCACGGGCCGTTCGACGTGGAGGCCGCACGTCGGACAGCGGCACTCCTCCCCCGGGGAAGCGGTGCCGCTGCGTCGTCCGTCCCCCGCCCCGGTCCGGGCACCGGTGCATACCGTGCGCCTCATGGCGGACCGGGGAGCCGGGGACGATCTCCCGTGGCTGCTCTCAGCCGCGGTAGGTCTCCAGCAGGCGCAGCCAGATTTCGCCGAGGGTGGGGAAGGCGGGGACGGCGTGCCAGAGGCGGTCGAGGGGGACTTCGCCGGCGACGGCGATGGTGGCGGAGTGGACGAGTTCGCCGACGCCGGGGCCGGCGAAGGTGATGCCGACGACGGTGTTGCGGTCGGTGTCGACGAGCATGCGGGCGTGGCCGCGGTAGTCCTCGCCGTACTGGTGGGCGCCGGCGACGTGGGCGAGGTTGTAGTCGACGGTCTTGATGGGGCGTCCGCTGTGTTCGGCTTCGCGGCTGGTCAGGCCGACGGCGGCGACTTCGGGGGTGGTGAAGACGACCTGGGGGACGGCGGTGTGGTCGGCGGTGGCGACGTGGGTGCCCCAGGGGGTGGTGTCGAGGGGCTGTCGGTTGGCGCGGGCGCCGATGGCGGCGCCGGCGATGCGGGCCTGGTATTTGCCCTGGTGGGTCATCAGGGCGCGGCGGTTGACGTCGCCGACGGCGTAGAGCCAGCCGCCGTCGATGGCGGTGACCTGGAAGGTGTCGTCGACGGTGAGCCAGTCGCCGGGTGTCAGGCCGACGGTTTCCAGGCCGAGGTCGCGGGTCTGGGGGGCGCGGCCGGTGGCGAGGAGGATCTCGTCGGCGGTGAGCTGTCCGCCGTCGGACAGGGTGATCCGTATCTCGCCGCTCGCGCCGCTCTCGCCGTTCGCGCTGTTTGCGCTGTGTGCGCTGTGTGCGTTGTTGTCGCGGGTCAGGGAGGAGACGGTGGTGTTGAAGCGGATGTCGACGCCTGCTTCGCGCAGTCCGTCGGCGACGAGTTCGCCGGCGAAGGGTTCCATGCGCTCCAGGAGGCTGTTCTCGAGGACGAGCATGGTGACCTGGGAGCCGAGGGCCTGCCAGGCGGTGGCCATCTCGACGGCGACGACGCCGCCGCCGACGACGGCGAGGCGGCCGGGGACCTTGTCGGCGCTGGTGGCTTCGCGGCTGGTCCAGGGGCGGACGGTGTCGAGTCCGGGGATGGGGGGCAGGGCTGCGCGGGTGCCGGTGGAGACGGCGACGGCGTGGCGGGCGGTCAGTGCGACGGTGTCGCCTTCGGGGGTCTGTACGGCTACTTGCTTGGGGCCGGTGAGGCGGCCGTGGCCGCGGACGAGGTCGACGGAGACGGAGTCGAGCCAGTCGACCTGGTCCTCGTCCTTCCAGTAGGAGGACATTTTGTCGCGGTGGGCGAGGACCGCGTCGACGTCGAGGGGGCCGGCGACGGCCGGGTCGAGGCCGGGTATTCGGCTTGCGTCGGCGCGGGCCACGACCGGTCGCAGCAGGGCTTTGCTGGGGTCGCAGGCCCAGAACGAGCACTCTCCGCCGAGGAGTTCGCGTTCCACGATCACGGCGCTCAGTCCCGCCGCGCGGGCGCGTTCGGCCACGTTCTCGCCGACCGGGCCACCGCCGATCACGATCACGTCGTAGATGCGGGCGGACTCGTTCATCACTGCTGCGTTGCTCACTGCTGAATTCCTCACGGGTTCGTTGCTCGTTACACGTTGCTCATTGCTGCTGCGGCCCGGGCCACTGCCCGGACGGGCCCCTGCCGGTGCGCACGCGGCGCTGTTCCCCGCCGGTGGACGGCTCGGGAGCCGTCGCACCGCGCGGGTCGCGGGGATGGCCGAGGGATGGACGGGGGAGGGGACCGTCCCTCCGGGCAACGGGCCGGACACGGCCCGTTGCAGCCCCTCGG
Organism: Streptomyces cadmiisoli; assembly: GCF_003261055.1. Lineage (NCBI taxonomy): Bacteria > Bacillati > Actinomycetota > Actinomycetes > Kitasatosporales > Streptomycetaceae > Streptomyces > Streptomyces cadmiisoli. The sequence continues at coordinate 1,115,124 of NZ_CP030073.1, read as the reverse complement.
GCGGGTTCGGTGCGGGGGTCAGCGGCCGGCCAGGCGCTGCTTGACCTCCTGGATCACCCAGCCGTTGCCGTCCGGGTCGCTGAAGGTGACGTACGAGCCGTAGGAGGCGCGTTCGGGGTGCAGGCCGGCCCGCCGCTCCTGGTCCGCGAGGGGGTGGGTGACGTCCCCGCCCTCATGGCCGTGGTACAGGAGCCCGTTGGCGTCGTGGAAGATCTCGCTGACCTCGATGCCGCGGCTCACGAGGTCGGCGCGCGCCTCCTCGATGTCGTCGACGATGAGGTACAGCCCCTGGATGGAGCCGGGGGCGAGGGGGGTCATGCCCTCACCGAAGATGATCGAGCACTCGGAGCCGGACGGCGTGAAGTGCACGACTCGGAACTCGCTGTTGGCGGTGTAGTCGACGTCCAGGCGGAATCCCAGCGCGTCGTAGAAGTTCTTGGCGCGGTCGACGTCGGAGACGGGCAGCACGATCATTTCGAGCTTCAGCTTCATGGGAGTGTCCTCATTTCTCGGTATGGGTGAGCGGGGCGGTCCATGTCCGCACCCTGTGCGTCACCCGGTTCCTGTTGGGGGGGTGTGTCGGTTGGTCGCAGCCGGGGCGACTCGTGCCCCCCGGCTGCTGCGGCGGACGGCGGAGATTGCCGAGGCATCGGCCCTTCCGTGCGGCCCAACCTGACAGGAAACCTACCGTCCACTTAACTTGCGCGCAAGGAAAACGGGCCAAAGGTAAGTGTGACATAGGTATCTTTGGGGCATTTGTGCAGGTAGATGTCGAGGTCGGGATGGGCGAGGCCTCTGTGTCGAGGGTGATTGGGCCGTGTTCGCGCTTTAGCTGCGCGCAATCTAATTGCGTCATGGGAGCTTGCGGGGTAGGCTTGGGGGACACCGGAAGCAGGACAGGAGAGGAGCGGTCATGAGCGAGGTCGACAAGAGCGTGGAGCAGTCCGACGGCGCCGATGAGGTGAGCATGCTCCTCGAGGACCAGTTGTGCTTCGCGCTCTACGCGGCGCAGCGGGCGTTGACCAGCCGCTATCGACCGCTGCTGGAGGAGATCAACCTGACCTACCCCCAGTACCTGGTGATGCTGGTCCTGTGGGAGCGCGGTGCCCTCCCCATCAAGACCCTCGGCACCCTCCTCCAGCTGGACTACGGCACACTGACGCCACTGCTGAAGCGCCTCCAGGCCAACGGCCTCATCCGGCGTGAGCGCCAGGTCGACGACGAGCGCTCCGTGCAGATCACCCTCACCGAGGAGGGTGTCGAGCTGCGTGAGCGCGCCCGCGCCGTCCCGGCGGCCATCGCGCGCGCCGCGGACCTCAGCGATCGTGAGACGCGGGAGGCCAAGGCCGTGCTGGAGCGTCTGACGGCCAACGTCTCCGCGCACTGACGCTGCCTCTACAGGTCCAGCAGGGCCTGTTCGACGGCCTCCGTCAGCGCGGGGTGGATGTACAGCACGTCCCGGGCGACCTGGTCCGCTGTCTGACCCAGTGACATCGCCTGGATCAGCGGCTGGATGAGGGTCGCGGCCTGCGGCCCGATGATGTGCGCGCCCAGGATGGTGCGGTCGACCGGATTCGCCAGGACCTTCACGAAGCTGGTGGTGTCCTCCAGGGCCCATCCGTACGCGGCGTCCGCGTAGTCACGCACGCTCACCAGGTACTCGATCTTCCGCCGGCGCGCCTCCTGCTCGGTCAGTCCGACACTGGCGATCTGCGGGCTGGTGAAGACCGCGTGCGGCGCGACCCGGTTCGACAGGGTCTTCACGTCCTGCGGGTGGAGCAGGTTGTGCTGCACGACCCGCGACTCGGCGTTCGCCATGTGCTTGAGCTGGAAGTGGTTCACCGCGTCGCCCAGCGCCCACACTCCCGGCACCGACGTCCGGTAGGCGTCGTCGGTCACGATGTGGCCGTGCTCGTCGAGCGCCAGTCCGCCGGCGGCCGCGTCGAGACGGTCGGTGTTGGGCCGGCGGCCGACGCACACCAGCAGCGTCTCCGCCTCCACGACCTGGTCGCCGCCCGGGCAGGTCACGGTGAGCGCCACCCCGTCGGCACGCCGTTCGACTGAGGTGACGGCGGCGTCGAGGAGCACGCGATGTCTGCGCGACACGAGTTCGGTGAACCGCGCCGACACCTGTTCGTCCTCCGCCATCAGCAGACGGGGCCCGCGCTGCACGATCGTGAGATCCGTACCGAACGAGCTGAACACATGGCCGAACTCGGCGGCGATGAAACCGCCGCCGATGACGGCCATGGACGCGGGCAGATCGTCGATCCGCATGACGGTGTCGGAGGTGTGGTACGGCACGCCGTCGAGTCCGGGGATGTCGGGCACCGTGGGCCGTGAGCCGACGGACACCACGAACGTGTCGGCGGTGATCTCCTCGGATCCGGCGAGCACCACCTTCGGGGCGATGAATCTGCCCGGTTCCGTGAACACGTCGATCCCGTTCGCCCTGCGGTAGTCGACCGCGCTGTCGTGCAGTGGGTCGATGCGGTGGAAGATCCTGTCGCGGATGGCCTTCCAGTCGACGCGCTCGACGCCGGCGTGGACACCGAGCCGTGCCGCCTCCCGCGCACCCTCGGCCGCGTCGGCGGTGACGACGAACATCTTGCTCGGAATGCAGCCCCGGTTCAGGCACGTGCCGCCGAAGCGGTCGGGTTCGACGATGGCGGTGCGCAGATGGGCGAGTTCCGCGGTGAGCACCATGTTGCCGCTGCCCGCCCCGAGGAGCACAAGATCGTAATGCCGCACGCCCGACCACCTCCACCGGGATGGTGCCCGGCCTTTCGGCGCAGGGCCCTCTCCCGAGGCCATGAGTCCGTTTTCTCCCGATTCTTTCCTGGTGGTGGTGACCGCGCAAACGCCATCGGGCACGGCGCCGCCCGCCGGGCAGGCACCACGACCGGGTGCCGTCGAGCGCGGGCGCCCGCATCGGGGAGTGAGGTGTCTATTGCGAGCGGTCCTGAGAGTCCGGTGCGTCCGGGCGGGTGCGCGGCGCCGGATGCGAATGGCCGCGCAGGACACGACGCGTGTTGCCCGCGGAGACGGTGCCGCCCTGATGAAGGCAGTCGGTGTCGAAGAGGACCAGTGTTCCGGCCGGGCCGGTCACACTCTGTGGTGTGTGACCGTGATGCCCGTGTGTGATGGGCAACCGGTCCTGGGGAACGCCGGCCGCCAGATGCGCTTCACGGATTTTCCGGCAGCGATCGTGCGAGCCGGGTACGAAAGCCGGGGCTCCGAACTCGGGAAGCGCCGGAGTCAGGCACACATAGGCCTTCAGGGCGTGCTTGCGGTCGTAGTGCAACTGTGTGACCGGGGTGTCGTGCGCGACGTCGTACGTCAGATACGCGAACCGGTTGACCGAGGCGTCCTCGCCGAGATGAGCGGCCGCCACCGCGGCCAGTGTCGAGTGCCTCAGAAACGACTGAGTCGCCGGAAAGGCATCGGCGGCCGCCGTGGTGAGGCGCAGGGCCCGGGAGGACAGCCCGGGACGATAGGCGACTTCGCCGACCCCTTGCCCGGTCTGTGCGTCGGGCATCCGCGCCGCGGTCGTGTCCCGGGGTACGGCGGACGCGAAAGCCCGTCGGTGTTCTTCGAGGAGCAGGTCGAGTCGGCCGCCCGTCACCCAGGCCGGCGCGACGGCCAGCCCGTACCGGCGCAGCAGCGACGACCAACGCGTGACGTCGCCGAATTCCCGTGGCGCGAGCCGTGGAAGGCCGTTCACGCGTACCCCCACTGCGACGCGAGGGCTGTCAGATCCGCACCGTGTGCCCGAGCGAGCGGGTGGTCGAGATCCGGAGCGCGACCGACGTCGTGGGGAAGGGCTTCGAACACGTGCGGCGGCCAGGCGACGCGGGGGAGGCGGGTGATCTCCTCCACTCGGGCGAGGGTGGATTCGGGGGAGTGCACCAACTCCTCCAGCCGGACCGGGTCGACCCTCGTGTCCAGTCCGGTGAGCACATGGCGGGCATGGCGCAGAGCGACGTCCACATAGTGCACGGCCTCGTCCGGACGCATTCCGTCGACCCGCGACGCGGCCAACTGCACGGCTGTCTCCACCGGATGGCGGACGGCGAACAGCAGACAGTCCTCGGGGCCCAGGACACCGGCCACCAGACGGGACACATGAGGGCCGATCTTCACCGCCAGATGCGATCCGCCGGAAGCCGTCAGCAGCATGGTCTCCCTGATCAGCCGCTGCCAGTGACGGCGGGGCAGCGGGTCGGGCACCCACAGCCTGCCGTACACGGGGATCGTGACGGAGCGCGCCCGCGTGCGGCTGAGGAGATCGGAGGCCGCCGCGCGGTCCGCGGCGGATCCCGTGTCGAGCCTGGCGATCACGTCGGTCAGGGCTTGGGCGGCGCGCCGCGGCAGCCAGTTGTGGTCGTCGTTCGGGGCGTGCGCCAGCAGGCGGTTCACAGCCGCAGTCATCGCGACGTTCCACACCGGCGCCGTGGTCACGAAGGGGTGGGCGCTCAAGGCGGTGAGGGTGGAGTCGGCTCCCGACCGTCCCGGTCCGGCGGCGACGAAGATGACCTGTGCGGGTTCGGTCACAGTGTGCTCAGCTCCCCAGCGCGCACACGTGCGCGGACGGTGTCACGGATGGTGGAAAGCGGCGCGCGGGGTGTCACCCCGGCGGCGGTCCGCAGCCGCGCCCACCGGGTCGGATCGGCCGGCGGCTGTCGGCTGCCGGCCGGCAGCCCGGTCCGTACGACGCGGACGCGGCGCCCGGTCGCTTCCTGCACCGCCTCGGCCGTTGCACGGGCGACCGCCGTCAGTTCCAGTGGGCCGGACGTGGCGTCCACGGGTTCTGCGTCCGGCCACGGCCGCGCCGGGTCCGTGAGCCCGGCCATGACAGCGGCCGCCTCACGGACGTCCAGGAAGTCGACGGTGCGCTCGTCCGCGGGGATCCGGATCGCTCCCGTGCGCAGCGCCGCGTCCGTCATCCGGCTGACGAAGGAATCTCCCAGGCCCGCGGGAGAGGGGCCCGCCAGAACCGTCAGGCGAACGATGCGCACCGGTCCGGGGTGCTGGTCGGCGATCTGCTCGGCGGCGTTCTTGCTGCGCCCGTAGAGGTCCTGTTCGTTCGGCGGAGCGGCGGCGGCACGGGAGGAGGCGAGGACCACGACGCAGTCAGGGTCGATCGCGCGGAGCAGCGGCGTCAGACAGACGACGTTGGCGTGCCAGATCTCCGGAGCGGGCCGGGACCGCAGCGCGCCCGCGCAGTGGATGACGGCACGGCTGTCGACGGAACCGGGCCGTAACTCCTGGAGTCTGCCGAGACCGGACCGGCATGCCGTGCCCCCGTGTCGCAGATGCTCCACCACCGCGCTGCCGAGATACCCCTGGCAGCCCGTCACCGCCACACTCATGAGGCCTCCTCCCCTCGTCGGCGGAGAACCGGCCCTGCGTCGCCCTGCGGGCCGGAGACGTCGATGACCTGGCCCGGCACGGGCGGCCGGGCCGGTGGCGGCAGTCGGCGCAGTACGCAGGCCTCGTAGAGGCGGTCCAGTTCGTTGAACCCGAGCCGTGCGCGCAGACCGGTCAGCCCCGTCGGCCGTGCGTTGATCTCGAAGAACCGGAGGGTTCCGCACGGGGCGAGGCGGCCCTGGAGGTTCCAGGCTCCCCAGGCCCCGCTGCGGGTGAGGGCCTCGTGGGCGCGGGTGCCGATGCCGAGTGTCCTCGCGTCGACGACCTCCACCAGGCGGGGTGTTCCGCCGGACAGGTTGTTGCGGGAGGCGAAGCATCCCAGGTCGTCGCCCGCGGGACCGATCAGGAACTGAAGGGAGTACTCGCCCACCTGAGCCCGTTCGTCCCCGTGATGGTCCCAGGGGCGGCGGTCGTCGGCCACGAGAGGCAGCAACTCCTGTGCGACATCCTGCATGGGGACGAACAGCCTGCGCAGTTCGCCGCTCCCGTGGGCCAGCCGCACACCGCGCGATGCGTTCCCGCGACGCGGTTTGATCAACAGCGGGTAGCCCACCTGTTCGGCGACAGCGAGGGCGTCGGGCAGCGTGGCCGCCGTCCGGGCCATGGACAGCGCCGAGCCGGCCAGGAGAGCGGGAGTCAGCGCCTTGTCGTAGGCCTGCCGCACGGCCGGTCCCGGCCCGGAGGTGAGCGATGCGCCCAAGGGGGCGAGTTCGGCGGCCCGTTCGCACAGCACGACGGCGTCCTCGTCCCGGCCCGGCACCACCAGACAGGGGCCGGCCCGTTCGACGAGTGCGAGAACCCGCTCCGAGAAACGGACCCGGTCCCGGGTCGGCGGACAGGCCAGTGCGGGAGCACCGGAGAGCAGGTGAGCCGGCTCGGAGCTCAGCCCGATGACGGTGTAGGCGTGCGCGCTGACTTCGGCCGCCTGCTGAACCGCCGTGCCGACACCGCCCGCGGCACTGGTGAGGACCACGGTGCGCGGCGCCGTCACAGTCGTGCCCGCAGCGCGAGGTAGCGCGCCTGTCCGTAGTAGGCACGCGCGGCGCGCCGGTACACCGCTGTCACCGGTGCCTTCAAGGGCCACGGCGTGTCGGGATACCAGGCCTCGAGACATCGCCCCATGTCCAGGTACGAGTCACCGGGCTGGGCGCGAAACAGCCGAGCGATGAGCCACTGGGCGCACGTGCCCAGTTCGAACAGGTACAACCGAGGACGTGTGGACGCGACGGACCGGAGGTCCCCGAGCAGTCGATGACGGATCGCGTAGGTACGCAGCGCGGGCAGGACGGGGTCGCTGAAAAGCGAGCCGTTCGGCCGCCGGTCCGGCCACCTGGGCGCGGGCAGGAACGTGAAGTGTTCGGGTTCGAGGCTCCAGCGTTCGTCGAGATCCCTCATCTTCTCCGGTGCCACGACGATCACGTGACGGTCGCGCGCGATCCGCGGCAGGTCGAGCAGGCTGAGTGTGACCAGGCCGCTCGTGAGGGTCTGTGCGAACTGGAAGGGCCGGTCGCCGAGTTCGAAACGCTGGAGCAGCTCGCTGTAGGAGTACTCCCACTGCCAATAGCTGAGCAGACGGGGATCCACACCGGCGCGCAGCGCGAAGGCCGGTTTGCGCAGCTTGCCGGTCAGATAGTCCAGGTCCAGGCTGATCGTCTGGATCCACCGAGGGTCGGCCGGCGGATGGACCACGTCGTCCAGGATCTCCCGCAAGTAGGCGAGATAGGCCTGGCGTTCATGTGTGACGGCGGGCGTCGGCGCGGCAGCCCCTTTGAAGATCATCTGGTCGCAGCGGCGCCAGCCGTCGGCCTCCCAGCCGCCGGTGCTCAGCAGGCTCAGGTGATCCCAGACACCGTGCGTCCGCTTGGCGAAGGCGACACCGCCGCCGGAGTCCACCCGTTCAAGAAGCCGATCACACGGCGGGTTGCGCACCCATGCGTCGGCCCGGCCGCTCACGCTGCCGCCTCGGCCACGAGCCCGGTTCCCGGTCCTCCGCGCCCGGCGGTCCGTGACCGGCGCGACGCAGGACCGGCCTCGCCGAGACGGCGGCGCTCCGGGAGGGCGTCCGGCACCGGCGTCACGTCGGCTCGGTCCGGGACAACCGGCCGGTTCCTCGGCAGGCGTTCGCTCCGTGAGCGACTGCCGCCGGTCACGAGGACTCCGTCCGGGTGCGGTAGCCGTGCTGCTCCAGTTCCAGGGCGAGGGCCGTGTGCATGTCCGCGAGTCCGGACTCGGGCAGTGACGCGGTGCGGTCCTGGGACGACCTGATCGCGCCGCCGGCCCACTTCAGCCAGTCCGCGTCGGCGGTCAGGCCGAGGAACGCGCGCACCTCTTCGAGGACTTGCCCGGGCTCGGACACCAGACGCTCGTGCCGCACGAGCAGAACGGCGGAATCCTCCGAGAAGGCCTCCCGCCACGAACGGAAGTATGCGGCTGTGTAGTGGGCCGCTTCCACGGGGTCCGGCGGGCCCCAGTCGCGACGCGTGTGGGACAGCGCGACATGGACCGGGTGACGCACCATGACCACGACCCGGGCATCGGGAAACAGCAGACGCAGCCGGCGTATGTACTGCGCGTTGCTCGGTGTCTTCTCGCACAGGTACGGGCGCGCCGGATCCAGTGCGCAGGCCGCGAACACATCCGTGACGAACCGGCCGAAGGACCGCACGAGGTCGCCGGAAGACGTCGGTGGCGGAAGCGGCAGCCGAGGCCTGCCGACAAGCCGCACGGAGCCGGCGCCGAGATCGGCCGACAAGCCGGTCAGCGCCGCCTGCACCTCGGGCGTGTCCCCCAGGGTCTCGCGTACGTGCTGTGCGAACTCCGCGAGAGCGGTGCTCGCCGTGCCCGGCGTGTATCCGAGGTCGGGATCGAGCATCGGCCAGACCTCACTGACGGCCTCCAGCATCCGGGTCTCACCACCGCTCACGGCACTCACCTGCGGATGGGCGCACAGCAGCCGCTTGACCACGCTGGTCCCCGTCCGGCCGTGCACACCACCGACGAAGAACAGGCGACGCGTCGGCCGATCCGCTCCGAAGGGCGCTTCCTGCACGCTCGTGACCTCCACATCAACCGGTGTTGAATCGTGCGCACTTCACCTGCGGACTACGAGACGCGGATCGAATCGGTGGAAACCCGGATTCAGGAGTGTGCCACCAGCGGCTCGCCCGCTCCAGACCGCGTACGGGCACCGATACGGCTTCAACTGCCTTGCCGCGCCCGCCAGGTACGCGTGCCGGGCCTCGTCCACCGTCGCGTCGTCACCACCCGCCGGGCGTTGGGCCGCGCCGGACAGTCCTCGGTCGTCTGCGGTCCGGTGGGGGACACCCGTCGCGGGCCGGGCGTCTCCCTCCCCGGCGGCTGCGCAGAGGCAGTTGTCATACGTGTCTCCAGTGGTGGCCGTCCAACGACCCTCACTCTTAACGCACGCCCGCCGCCCCACACCGTGTTTTGTCAGAGCCGATCACGTTCACCGCATTTTCGGACCCGACTGTCCCGTCCGGCGAACTCTGAGGAGCCTTTCCCTGGCGGAGTCGGTGACACGATCACCGGCCGGGGCGGGCCCGGTACGGCCGCCCGTGCGTCTCCCTCGTGCCGCGGCGGCCGTATCTCCGCTCGGCCCCGGCCGGCACCACGAAGCCGCCCGATCGGCAGACGGCAGACGGCAGACGGCAGACGGCAGACGGCAGACGGCAGACGGCAGACGGCAGACGGCAGACAGCAGGCGGCGGACGGCTGTCGGCGTCAGGCGAAGTCGACGTTCTCGATGTCGATGGTGACGAGCTCGATGTCGCGGACCACTGCCCCGTCCTCCCCCAGCGGGTGGACCCGTCGCCTGGTCGGAACCATGATTCCGCCGAACTCCGCGTGGTCGTAGGTGTAATGCGCGGCCGGCCCACCGTTGATGACCTCCGCGGTGTAGTCGTGCCTGCGCAGCAATCCGTCCTCGCCGAAGTAGAAGACCTGCTCACGGCAGTGGGTGGCGATCTCCTCGGGGAAGGTGACCTTGAGCCGGCTCCACGTCTCGCCCGCCTCGGTGACGGGAGACAGCTCCTCGGTCCGGAATCCGGGGGAGACAAAGGTGAAGGGGGAGGTCAGGTACGTCCACATCGCGTAGCCCGCGAAGTAGGCGACGTGCAGGTCGTCCCAGGGTGTCTCGACGGTGTGCCCCTTGAAGGCGTCCCGCGGCGCCAGGCGCTCGGACTGCACCTCGCCGCGGTCGTTCTCCACGGCCACGCGCTCGGCGGTGAAGGAGGTACGCAGACCCGGAGCGGTGAAGGGGTAGTGACTGGCGTGCTGCCGATGGAGGTCGACCCGGACCGTGGCGCGATCGAAGATCCCCGCCTGGCCCTTCAGCGGCCACAGTCCTCCGCCGGACCGGAAGTCCACCGTTGCGGTCTCGTACTGCTGAAAGCGGTCAAGGCCGCCGTGCGCCCGGATGACCTGGGCCGTGAGATCAGTCATGACGATTCCTCCTGCTTGAGAGTGTTCCTCCCCCGTGACGGGGGTGCCAGGCGAGCTGGTGCCGCAGCCCGATAATGACCGGTCGTCTTAGTCGAGGCAAACCGACCCAGGCGCGTACCCGCTCACCGGGTCCGGGTTTCCCCAGGAGTTGAGGGGAGAGACGGTCTCGAGTCGGCGGCGGACGGCTTAGCCCTGGCGAGCTCTTCAAAATGACCGCTCGTCTTGTACTCTCGGCGAGGGGGGCAGCTTGGACGGCAGAGCGGCAGCTCAGGCAGTTCGACGGGCGAACGGCGGATGTAAGGTGATCGCCCACCTTGTACGGCAGGAGGTCCTTCGGTGCCCAGAGCCAGTCTGCGAGAGAACCTCATCGCCGCGGCGGTCGAGCAGTTCCACGCCCGCGGCTACGCGGCGACGGGTGTGAAGGACATCACCGACGCCGCCGGCGCTCCGAAGGGTTCCTTCTACAACCACTTCCAGAGCAAGGAGGCTCTGGCCGTCGTAGCCCTGGAAAGGTACGGCATCACCCGGCGGCTGGAGACCCTGCGCGACACCTCGGTCGCGCCGCTGACCCGGCTGCGCGAGCACTTCGAGTTCCTGCGCGACGAGAACATCCGGGCGGAATTCCAGGGTGGCTGCCTCGTGGGTGACCTCGCTGTCGAGGTGGCCGACCACAGCGACGCGCTGCGCGCCGCGACGCGGGGCGGTCTGGAGGCGTGGACCGAGGCGCTGGCCGTCGCCGTCGCCGATGCCCAGCGGGCGGGTGAGGTGTCGAAGACCTTGGAGGCGTCCACCTTGGCGCGCTTCGTGCTGAGCGCGTGGGAGGGCGCCTTGATCTCGGCCCGAGCCGACCGTTCGCCCCGGGCCTTCGAATCGTTCTTCACGGTCGTCTTCGGTGTGCTGCTGCGCTGATCACCCAGGTGACCGCAGGCCGACGGTGGGTGCTGTGCGAGCGGTCGAGCGCTCGATGTGCGCACGGCTCAGGTCGCGACCTTCTGCAGGGCCGCGGCGAGCTGCTTGAGATCCAGGTCGGTCAGATGGTCGAGGAAGTGGCGGCGCACGGCGGCCACGTTGGTCGGCCAGGCCTCCTCCAAACGGGCGAGGCCGGCGTCGGTGAGCGTGGCGTGCCAGCCGCGGCCGTCCTGGCCGCACCGCGACCGCTTGACGAACTCCGCACGCTCCATCCGATGCACGATCCGGGTCGTGCCGCTGAGTGACATCTCGCAGGCGTCCGCCAGGTCGCCCATGTGCAGTTGACGGTTCGGCGCTTCGGACAGGTGCATCAGAACCAGATACTCCGTGGTGGACATCTGCTGCTCACGGGTCAGGTCGGCGTCGATGGCGCGCGGCAGGGCGTAGATGAGGAACGGAAGGCATCGGACGACGGCCTCTTCGTCCGCGGTCAGTGGTCGCACCGGTTCCGCTGCTGCGCCCGGTGCGGGTCTCTGTGCCATGGAAGACATCACCTCATCTGTGCGGTCGGGACTGGGAGCGGCCGGAGCACCTGGCGGTGCGCTCCGCCCTCCGGCTCCCGCGAGGCATCAGCCGTCCTGATGCCGAGAGCCGGTTGTCGGCGGGGTGCATCGGGATGTGGTCCTGGTCACGTCGAACCGTTCCCTCCGGGTACTTATTTGACGAAGCAATCACTTCCCCTTAGGTTGCTTGTCGAAGCAAGTATATCCCCGGGCGTCACTCCGGGGCACCTTCGTGAAGGGGTTAGCCATGATCAAGATCGGCATCATCCTCGGCAGCACCCGTCCCGGGCGTAACGGCGAGGCCGTGGCCCGCTGGGTCTACGGCATCGCCTCGCAGCGCACCGATGCGGAGTTCGAGCTGGTCGACCTGCTGGACTACAAGCTTCCGCACCTCGACGAGATGGTCCCGCCGTCGATGGGGCAGTACGCCCAGCCGCACACCCTGGAGTGGGCCCGCAAGATCGACTCGTTCGACGGCTTCATCATGGTCACGCCCGAGTACAACCACTCGACGTCCGGCGTGCTGAAGAACGCGATCGACTTCCTCTACGCGGAGTGGAACAACAAGGCGGTCGGCTTCGTGAGCTACGGCTCCCTGGGCGGAGCGCGTGCCGTGGAGCACCTGCGCCTGGTCGCGGCCGAACTCCAGATGGCCGACGTCCGTTCCCAGGTCGCGCTGTCGCTGTTCAACGACTTCGAGAACTTCAGCGAGTTCAAGCCCGGCGACTTCCAGGTCGAGGCCCTGAACACCACGCTGGACCAGGTGCGGGCCTGGAGTGCGGCCCTCGCCCCGCTGCGCGCCGCGTAACCAGTACACACGGAAACACGGTTGCAGAGCGCCGTCGCCCAGCGCTTCGTCGCCTGCGGCCGCCGACGGGGAAGAGTGCGGCAGCGGCAGGCGGTGGTAGGTGACGGTGGGGGTATGACCGGTGGACCCCGGTGGTGGTGACGCCGTCGGGGTCCACCGGTTCGGTGTGTCCGTCCCGGGGTGGGAGTGGTGAGCTGGGTGGGTGTGTTTCACACACGTGTGACGTAAGTGCAGCTCGTATGCTGGCGTCGAGTCATGCGCTCGACCGTCGGCTCCCACCCCTTTCCGGCACGTCCTGGCAGATTCTTTACTCAGGCAAGTAACATGCAGCCATGTCACGCGCCGCACGGCAGCCGGATCCCACTGAGCGGCGGCTGCAACCTCTCACCCCGGACGAAGAAGCAGTGGTTCGCTCGCTCAGTCGTGTCGTCTACGCCCTGCCGCGCGCCATCGATGCCGACATGCTCCGGGAGCAGCAGCTGTCCCTCGTGGAGTACCTGGCGCTGATGAACCTCTCCGAGGCACCGGACCGGCAGCTGCGTATGGGCGATCTGGCCGCGGCGGTCGAGATGTCGCTCAGTGGTATGACGCGTTTGGCGATCCGGTTGGAGAGCCAGGGACTCATCGAGCGGGTCAGGTCCGAACAGGACGCACGTGGCTGGAACGCCATCCTGACCGAAGCCGGCTTCGACCGTCTGGAGGAGGCCTGGCCGACCAACCTGGCCTCCGTACGCCGCAACTTCCTCGACCATCTGGTCGGCCTGGACCTCCAGAAGCTCGCCGTGGCGCTGCGCAACGTCGCGTCCTGACCGGAAGGGAGCCGGCCGCGCGCCGACCGGGTCGCGTCGCCGGCCGGCCGGCCGGTCTGTCGGCCGATCGTGAGCGGCGCGGCCGACGGCACCTCCGAAGTGCCCCACCCCGAGGGAAACGGCCGCACGCAAGGCCGACTGCCATTACGTCTTTCGTGAACGGCAGAATTATGCACGTCGGGGTTCGATCTGGGTCGTCGGACAACCGCTCCTGTTGTGTGCTGAAGTTTTCTCCCCCTGCGCAGAAACCTTTCTCCTTCTTTTTTGTCGGGTTCTTTTCCGTCGCGGCAGGGATGTGCCAGATGCAAGCGCCTTCATGAATGTGCCTGGTGACCGAGTGGTGTCGGGGGACTGGTATTGCTAGCGTTTCCGGCCATGGGAATTAAGGAGGCGGTGCTGTGGGCGCTTCTCGGGGGCGGTGCGGCGGAAATGACACTGTTCTTGGGCACGCTACGGCCGCCATCAGCCAAGAAGCCGTGGGTATGGCCATGGACGCGGGCAGAACTGCGTGTGTATGCCGTGTGGGTGGTCGTCAGGCTGGGCCTCAGCGGTGCACTGGCGGCACCTTTCGCTGATGCGGGCCGTATTACCGACAGTTTCATGGCGTTCATGTTGGGGGTGGCGGCCCCCCTGTTGATGACCAAAGTCGCCGCGCTGGCACAGGTACTCGTCGGTCGAAGTGCGGTCGATCTCGCGCCGCAAGAGCCGGGAACCACCGCGGAATCGGGCGCGTCTCAGAGCGAGTCCCGGTCTGTTCCGGAACCGCGTACACAGGGGGAAAGCCCTGCCAGCGACATCGCCAACACGGGGGTGGACAATGCCGAACGGTAGTCGATTGCTAGCTCAAGTGCTCGACGGTATGGCAAAACCGGAAACACTCGCTCCGAAAGAAACCGGATATCGCTATACGCACCTTGCGGCACTCGCCGCACAACCACCCAGGCGGAATCCTGACGCGGCGACCTGGAGCGCTCAGGCGATCTCCGCGGCGTGGAAGCCGACGCGGCTTCGTATGCGCAGCGTGGCACTGCTGTCCCTGGTCGGCGGACTGGCTCTCGGAGGGTCGGCCGGATACTGGACGGGCTGGATGAACCGGCCCGCCACTCCGTACGGGCCGGCCGCCGCTCCGGCCAAGGTGCAGCAGGCGTTCCAGGTGGGCAGTGCCGCGACGGGGGCCACGTTCGGGCCGGAGGGAACGCTCGCCGTGGGCACGGCTCGCGGGAGCGTCACGGTGTTCGACATGCGCCGCCCCGAGCAGAAGACCGAACTCGTCAGCCCCGATTCCGGGCCGATCACACGGACCGCTTTCAGCCCGGGGGGATCCGTACTGGCCGCAGGCAGCGACGACGGAACCGTCAGGCTGTGGCGCAACCCGATGCAAGGGCCGCAAGACCCCACGGCCGAACTGAAGATGCGCGAGGACGGCGAGTACGGGGGAGCGGTGACCGATCTCGCGTACAGCCCCGACGGAAAGATCCTCGTCGTGGCAAGCTCCACCTCCACGGTGCGCATCTGGGACGTCTCGAGTCCCCGCTCCCCGAGGGCCCTCGCGGCGCCCGGACGCGATCACGCGGTCACCCGTCTGGCATTCAATCCCAGCGGGACCGTCCTGGCCGTCGGCAGCACGGACGGCACGGTGCAGTTGTGGGACCTCACCGTGCCCGCGAATCCCCGGACCATCGAAGGCGGTCAGGTCGTCACCAACGCCTCGGTGACGGCACTCGCCTTCAGCGCCGACAAGAAGTCCCTCGCCGTCGCCAACTCCCGTGGCGCGGTGCAGTTGTGGAACGTGGCCGATCCGGCGAGCCCGCGCAAGGTGGACGCGGCCCGCGCGGTCGGCTACACCAACGATCTGAGCTTCAACGCGCCCGGATACATCCTGGCCGCCGGCAATTCGGACGGCACCGTGCGTGTGTGGGAAGACCTCAATGACCTGATGAACCCCCGGATCCTGACGCGCGAGACCAACCAGGGCGCACTCAGCAGCGTGGCCTTCGCCAACGGTGACGACAACACCCTCGCCGTCACGGGGACCGACGGGTCCGTCCAGTTGTGGACGGCCTGATTCCCCGGCCCTGATCCGGGCGCTCCGTGCCGGGCAACCGCAGGCCGCGGCCGAGGATGCAGCACCGTGGCCTGCCGAGTGGGCGGGGCGTCCGGCCATGCCGTACCGAGGTCGTCGTGCCGGGTGCGGGCGGCGACGGCGAGGTGTGGACGTCCTCCGCGAGGCCCGCACAACGCGCGCTAGTTGCGGTCCTTCCGGTCCTCGCGGTCGCCCGCGTGGGCGAGGGCGCTGGGGGCGCGGCAACCGACGATCGCCGGCGCCTCCTGGACGAGCGTGTCGTCGGTGAGCGCCTCCACCATGAACAGTGCGAAGTCCACACGGCGTGTCAGATCGCTGGCCAGTACGGGGTCGCCCACGTGTCGGCTCCACACCGGCAGGCCCTGGCTGTCGCCCTCCTCCAGGGAACTGCCGCGCACCACGGTCCACCGGGTGTCGCTGGCGAACACCCGACGGCACGCCTCCACCTGGTCGTCGATCTCGACGGCGCGGACGAGCTTGCCCAGTACCGAGGCGAGCCGCACGCCCAGGGTGAACAGACGCGAGTAGCGGTCCTTGCCGTCGCGGGTGATGTGCCAGCCGCAGGAGAAGACCAGGCGCGCGCCCGGACGGGCGTGGTCGAGAACCGCCTGAGCCGTGCCCGACGAGTACTGCCGCACGCCCCAGGGCACCAGCACCGTCAGCACTCCGTCGCATCCGGCGACGGCACGCCGGATCACCTCCGGGTCGTCCGTGGGGCCGGGCACGATGGTCATCCGCCCGTCGAACTCGGCCAGTTTGGACACGCTGCGCTCCCGGCACACGCCGACCACCTCGTATCCGCGCTCCAGCGACTGCTGGACCATGTACCGCCCCAGCTTCCCCGAGGCGCCGACGATGCAGACCTTCTTCATGCGATCCGTGCTCATGGCGCGACCCCTTCGCGGAAATCCGGCCTTACCTTGTAAGGCAAGTTAGCCTTATGCTGTAAGGCAGTCAATGGGAACGTCCGGGAGGGATGGATGCCCGAAGGAGGCAAGCGGCGACGCGGGGGGTCGGCGCGCACGCCGCTCAGTCGTGAGCGCGTGATCCGTACGGCGATGGCGGTGGCCGACGCCAAGGGCGCGGCCGCGCTCACCATGCGCGCCATCGCCGAACCCCTCGGCGTCGAGGCGATGTCGCTCTACCACCACGTGTCGGGCAGGGAGGACATCCTCGACGGCATGGTCGACGCCGTCTTCGACGAGATCGACCTGCCGCCACGCGACGCGGACTGGAAGAGCGCCATGCGCCACCGGGCGAACTCCGCGCGTACCGTGCTCCGGAGCCATCCGTGGGCCGTCCCCCTGATGGACTCCCGTACCCGGCCCGGTACCGCGACGCTGCGTCACCACGACGCCGTCATCGGCGCCCTCCGCTCCGGAGGGTTCTCCGTGGCGATGGCCGCGCACGCCTTCTCACTCATCGACAGCTACCTGTACGGCTTCGTGATCCAGGAACTGAGCCTGCCGTTCAGCAACTCGGCGGAGCTGAACGAGGTCGCGACCGGCATGCTGCGGGAGATGCCCGCCGACGCCTACCCCCACCTCGCCGAACTGGCCGTCGAACACGCCCTGAAGCCGGGTTACGACTACGCCGACGAGTTCCCCTTCGGCCTCACCCTCATCCTCGACGCCTTGCACCCGGACGAGCCGGTGGGCGCGTAGGCGCCCACCGGCTCGGTTCGTCCCGTACTTCGGGTGCTCATGCGGTCACATGGGGGAGCCGGGGGTGTCCGCGCTGCGGGCGTCGCGGATGTGGGCCATGCTGAAAAGACGGTCCAGAACGCCCACCTCGGACGGGACACGTTGCAGAGCGAGCCTCGCCGCAGCCGTCCCGAGCGCAGAGCGCCGAGCGCCGGGCCCGCTCACCGTCCTTCGACTCGGGAATGCGACTGCGAACCATGACCGACCAATCGACCGTCCACGACGTGACCTATGACTTGCTGCGGTCACTGGGGCTGACAACTGTCTTCGGCAACCCGGGATCCACCGAGCAGACGTTTCTCCAGAACTTCCCGGACGACTTCCGCTACGTCCTCGCCCTCCAGGAGGCGTCCGCCATCGCCATGGCCGACGCCTACGCCCAGACCATCCGGGGCCCGGCCCTGGTGAACGTGCACTCCTCCGCCGGACTCGGCAACAGCATCGGCAACCTGGTCGCCTCGTACCACGGCCACACACCCCTCATCGTCACCGCCGGCCAGCAGCACCGCGAACTGGTCATCGGCGAGCCGTACCTGGGAAACCGGGACGCCACGACCATGCCCAAACCCTGGGTGAAATGGTCGTACGAACCGTTCCGCGCCGAGGACGTGCCCGAGGCGTTCATGCGTGCCTACGCGACAGCCGTCCAACCACCCGCCGGACCGGTCTTCCTCTCCATTCCGCTCGACGACTGGAACTGCCCCCTGGAGGGCCCCGCCGTCCTGCGCTCGGTCAGTTGGACCTACGCCCCGGACCCGGAGCGTGTGCGGGAGTTCGCCGATCGCATCACCGCCAGTGAACGGCCGGCTCTGGTGCTCGGGCCCGATGTGGACCGCGCGGGCGGATGGGACGCCGGGGTGGCGCTGGCCGAGCGGATGAAGGCGGCGGTCTACAGTGCCCCGCTGGCCGACCGCGGCTCCTTCCCCGAGGACCACCCCCTGTACCGCGGGCCGTTGGGCCTCTCGGTCAAGGCCGTCGGTGATCGGCTCACGGGGCACGATCTGGTGGTCGTCGTCGGAGCCGAGGTCTTCCGCTACTACCCCTATGTGCCTGGAGAGATCCTGCCGGCCGGGACGCAACTGCTCCAGGTGACGCAGGACCCCGCGACCGCCTCGGCGGCCCGGGTCGGGGACAGCCTGCTGGGCGATCCGCGTCTGACCCTGGAGGCGCTCGCGGAGTCGGTCGGTGACGGTGCCGGCCGGGTGCAGCCCGAGCCCATGACCCGACCCCGGGACCTGCCGAAGACGCAGAGCAGCCCGCTGACTCCCACCGAGGTCTACGCCGCCCTCAGCACGGTCCGCCCGGAGCACGCGGTCTTCGTCAACGAGTCCACCTCGACGATGACCGAGCACGCTCAATGGCTGCCGACCGTGGAACCGGAGTCGTTCTTCGCCACCGCCAGCGGCGGCATCGGCTGGGCGCTGCCGGCCGCCGTCGGTGTCGCCCTCGGCGACCGCGAACGGGGGCTCGGCCGCCCCGTGGTCGCGCTGATCGGGGACGGCTCGTTCCAGTACTCGATCCAAGGCCTGTGGACCGCGGTGCAGCAGCGACTGCCGATCGTGTACGTCGTCATGCGCAACCACGAGTACTCGATCCTGAAGTCGTTCGCCGACCTGGAGAAGACACCGGGCGTGCCCGGGCTCGACCTGCCCGGGCTGGACATCGCGACGCTGGCCAGGGGATTCGGCTGCCGGTCGGTGGACGTGGAGGACACCGCCGAGCTCGAGAAGGAGTTCACGGCCGCGGTGGACTCCGGCAGCACCTCGGTCATCGTGGTCACCACCGCGCCACAGAAGATCTCGCTGTGAGCGACGCTGCGGGGCCGGGCATCACGCGGTCGGCCGTCCAACGGCCCGGCACCGTGCGGGGCTTCGCCCGGCAGCGTCTCCCTCGTCAGGAGCCGACGTGCCGATCTGCACCTGCACCCCTGCCCGGGGGACGCTGACGGCAGCCGCCGAGGCCCGGCTCGCCGCCGACATCACGAGGATCCACGCGGACATCAACAAGGTGCCGCCGACCTACGTCGACGTGGTCTTCTCCGAGCTGCCCCAGGACAGTGTGTTCGTCGGCGGCCGCCCCGGAACGCCCCTGCTGGTCAGTGGGTGGGCGCGGCGCGGTCACCCGCAGACGGAGACGACACGTCTGGCGCTGGAACGGTCCGCCGCGGCGTCGCGGATCGCCGGTGTGCCGCAGGACCGCGTCATGGTGGTGATCCAGGACAGTCCGGCGAGATCCGCCGTGGAGGCGGGACGTGTACTGCCCGATCCGGGTGAGGAGGCGGAGGGGCTCGACGGCTGATCGCGCGCGACTCGAGTGTGCCGGTGCGCACCGCTGCCCGCCGGTCACGACGGACAGCGCCGTGCATCACTCCCGAGTCGTGCGGAACCTCCCTCCACGACTCCGTGACCTCGGCCACGAGGCGGAACGGGAGAGCGTTATGGACCTCGGACTTCAGGACCACGTCTACGTCGCGACCGGTGGCAGCCGCGGACTGGGGCGCGCGGTGGCACAGGAGCTCACCGCCGAGGGAGCCCGCGTGGTCGTCACCGGGCGCGGCGCGTCGGTCGAGGACGCGGCACGGAGCCTGGGCGGTGCGGAGCACGCCGTCGGCATCGTCGCCGACAACGCCGATCCCGGGTCCGCCGACCTGGTCATGGACGCGGCTCAACGACACTTCGGTCGTGTGGACGGGGCCCTCGTCAGCGTGGGCGGGCCGCCGGTGGGCGCCGCCATGGAGGTCGGGGACCAGACCTGGCGGGACAGTTTCGAAGCCACGTTCCTGGGAGCCGTGCGGAAGGCGCGAGCCGCCGCGCGGGCGTTCACCGAGGGTGGGTCGATCGCGTTCGTCCTGTCGTCCTCGGTCCGCGAACCGATACCCGGTCCGGCCGTCTCCAACGGGCTTCGCCCGGGGCTCGCCATGGTGGCCAAGACCCTGGCCGACGAACTGGGTACGTCCGGAGTCCGGGTCAACGGCCTCCTGCCCGCGTACATCGACACCGAACGCCAGAAGGAGCTCGAGGCGGTGACCGGAGGGAAGCGGCCGGGCAACGCTCTCCGGCGCTCGGGCACACCGGAGGAGTTCGCCCGGGCAGCCGTGTTTCTGCTGTCACCTGCCGCCGCCTACCTGACCGGGGTCATGCTGCCCGTAGACGGCGGGGAACTGCGGGTGCTGTGACGGCGCTCCGAAGGAGTTTCGCCGGCGAAGTGACGCCGCAGTTCCTTCCGGGTCCTCCGGGGCGGGGTCAGGCCCGGGGAGTCCGGCGCACACGCGGACCCCACTGCGCGGACACGGCGGCGAAGCAGTACGAGCACAGGGGGTTGCCGCCGCGGCCGTACCGATGTGTCTTTCGCCAGCACTTCGCGCACAGGCCGACTTCGTCCGAGTGGCACATCAGCGCCGACGGGTCGGCTTCCGTGGGCGGGGGATCCGAAGTT
This sequence comes from Streptomyces cadmiisoli, assembly GCF_003261055.1. NCBI lineage: Bacteria > Bacillati > Actinomycetota > Actinomycetes > Kitasatosporales > Streptomycetaceae > Streptomyces > Streptomyces cadmiisoli. The sequence goes on along the minus strand of NZ_CP030073.1, from coordinate 1,094,923 downwards.
GCCATCGTTATGTTCCGTTCCAGATGAAATGCGCACTTCACCTGGAACGAAGAATAGAACATGCGACCGGATAGATGCCTGGCGGCGCACCCCGCGCTCACCCGGCCGGACCGGATCGGCAGGCTGACGGCGGTTCTCGGGCCTAGCGTCGAAGTGCCTTGCGCTGTGACAGGACGGGCAGGGCCTGGGCGGCCCCGCATCCCGCGCCCTGGACAGGGGCCGCCCAGCCGGACGCGTCGATGCGCACGGATCGGGGACCGGGCGCTCGGGGTGGCGGTGGCGGGCAGGGGGCGGCCGCGAGTGAAGACCCGTCCGTCGTCAACGGCCCCCGAGTCGATGACTCGGCGTATCGCCGAGGTCGACCTGCCCCGTGCCGATGCCGCGTGACCTGTCAGTTCCGGTCAACCATCCGTCTGGCCAAATAGTTTTCTACTTGATAAGATCGTTGCGTGACCCTGGATGCGAACGTGATCGACGAAGCCGAAACCGACCCCATGAACCGGCTCGGGTTTCTGCTGGCCCGGCACGGCGCCATCGCGAACAACCAGGTGCGCCAGGCATTCGCCGAGTGCGGACTGGGTCCTCGGCAGGGTACGACACTGATGTTGCTCGGCCAGTCCGGCGCCATGGCTCAGCAGGCGCTCGCCGCCAAGCTCCAGGTCGACGCCAGCATCATGGTCGGCATCCTGAACGAGCTGGAATCGTCCCGGTTCGTGGAGCGCCGCCGGGATCCGTCCGACCGGCGCCGGCACATCGTGGCCATCACCGACGCGGGACGCGACGTCCTGGCGAAGGCTCGCGGAGCCGTCAGTGATGTCGAGCAGGGCCTGTTCGGCGATCTCTCCCCGGAGGAGATCACTGTGCTGCGCGGACTGCTGGCCCGTATTCGGACTTCGCACAGCGACGAGGCCTGCGCCGAGTAGCGGCCGGGATCGTCGCGGGACTCAGCCGGTCGGCCCAGGGTGGTCGGCCGGCTGCTGCATGTCCGCGCGCAGGTGCGCGCCCGCTCTCCGGCGTAGCCGCTACGCGCCCTTCTCGTACCCGACGCCGCCGCTGCCCTGCTACGGCTGCCCTGGAGCGCTGACCTCGCCTCCGCGGGCCCTCTGCGCCGCCGAGTCGGGTCTCTCACGGCGGTTTCCATTCGGCATTCATGGGCTCTCGGATGCCTGTGAGGAGCCTCACCGCAGGTATGCGTATACATGAGGAGCCCCTCAGGTACGCTGACGAAGCTTGAACATGAGGGTTCCCTCCGGTTGATTTTGGAGATGACGATGGAGAGGTTCATCAAGCGGGTTTCGGTCGCTGTCGCTTCCGTGGCGATCGCGGGCGGAACACTCCTCGGCGCCGGGGGTTCGGCGTCGGCTGCGACTCCACAGTCCGACGGACACGCCCCGTCATCGAGTACGGGTTCTCAGCTCTACGGCGCTCATGGCGGTGACGACGGCCGGGAGTGGACCCACCACCGGCACTCCGGTCAGCATCGCTGGGATCACGACCGTGACCGGTGCGGCCACGGCCACCACGCGGTCGACCAGTTCACGCTCGAAGGGATCACGTACCGCTGGGACGGCCACCGGCTGTTCCGCGAGATCGACGGCCGGTGGATCGACGCGACGCCGTACCGCAATGGCGTCGTGGACCGCTGGTACCTGGACCAGTTGCTCACGTTCGGGCGCTGATGAGCCTGCCCTGCATGCAGGGCTTCTGACTGCGCGCTGCCGCCCGGAAGTTGTCCGGTGCCGCCCGGCCGACTGTCGGGCGCGGCCCGGGGGCTTTCGGGTGCCACCCGGAGATCGCGGGTGAGAAAGCAGGGTCCGCGCAGGAATTCGTTCGCCGTTCTCCCCGTTTTCCTTCCTGTATCCGTCTGGCGAATGGTGATCGGCCGCGCCGTCGGACGCGCGGCCGAGGCCGGCAGCGGAAGTGAGACGCCGAGCGGGGGCACCGGAGCAAAGTGAGGCACTATGGAATCGATCAGAACCGCGGAGCGTGAGCTGCCTGTACGGCTCGTCCTCTCCTTCGCCGCGTCCGTGTCGGTACCGATGAGGCTGCATTACGCGGCCCATGATCCTTATGCCGTTCGGGCGACCTTTTCGCCGCTCGGCCGACAAGGGACGGTGGAGTGGGTTTTCAGCCGGGAGGTGCTGGCCGAGGGAATGACCGCTCATGCCGGACACGGCGATATCCGCGTCTGGCCCGGCGTCGGCGCCGCGCGGGACGTTCTGTACATCGCCCTCAGTTCGCCGGCCGGGTCCGCCCTGATCGAGGCCTCCTTGCAGGACGTACGACTTTTCCTGGACGAATCGCAGTCCGTGGTGCCGTTGGGCGGGGAGTCCCGGCAGTTCGACCTGGACACCGAGGTCGCACACCTTCTGGCCGGCGGCTGAGCAGTGCCTTTCCATCCGACTGAACCCGGACCGTGAAGACGGCCGGATTCACCAGTCGTGGCAGATTTCCTCAGTTCCCGCGTTCATAGCATTCGAGCGCGGGAATCGTCTGTTCGACCTGTTGCGGGCTGAGCGGAGGTTCCGGCAACTCCCGGGCACAGTCGGCACGGAAAGCGTCGAGCATCAGATAGAGATGGCGCCGCCAGGCGCGGGGGGCGACCGCGCGAGTCGCCTGGATGATGCCCACCAGGGACCAGGCCACGAAGGCGATGTCCTCGCCGGTGATGTCGCCGCGAACGGCGCCCTGCTGCTGGGCGTTCTTGAGGATCGCGGTGAAAATTTCCTTGATGCGTTCGTTGAACCGCGCGATCCCGGTGTGCGCCGGGAGGCGGGCGGCCGTCAGCGCGTTGAAGGCGAGGTCGCACTGCTGCAGTTCGCCGTACTGCTCCAGGAAGAAGCAGAATCCCTCCCAGGCATCCTCCATGGCGGCTGCCTGCTCGGCTACGTCGACAAGGCGGGCGAATTTCTCCGCGAAGACTTCCTCGACCAGGTCGAGCCGGGTGGGGAAGTGCCGGTACACGGTGCCGATCGCGACGCCCGCTTGGCGGGCGACCCCCTCCAGGGACGCCTCCAGGCCCTCCTCCGCGAAGGCCTCGCGCGCGGCCGCCACGATTGCCTCGCGGTTGCGCAGCGCGTCACGCCGCCGAGGTTTGGCGGGAGCTCCCTGGGCCGCAAGGTCGGGTCGCTGAATCATGCAGTGCAGCTTAACATGAGGCTCCCCTCCAGATCTGGATCCGGCTGCCCATGCGGCACCGCCGCGACGGTCGTCCGCCGACTGTTCATGTCGGCTGGGTGTGCGGTGGAACGGACAGTGCAGAGCGCTGAGTGCCGGGCCTTTGTGGGGCCCGGCACTCAGCGCTCTGCACTGTGTTTCTGCCGTCGTGCGGTCAGATCTTCGCGGTGCTCACGGACGGTTCCGTGACCGGTGTGCGGCGGTGTCTGCCGTGTCCGGGGAGGTGGAGGGCGGTCAGGCCCTCCTCGGCGCGTCGGCCGCGGTGGCGTCCGGCGTCGGGGGATCCCGCGGTGGACGTCACGCGGTGGATGGCGGTGAATACGGTGGTCTTGAGCATGATGGACTCCGGATTGTGCTCGTCGGCGTCGGTGCCGGCGCGGTTCCTGGGCGAAGCGGCCCGGATGCCGTTCAGCTCTTGTGGCTGTTGTGCTTCTGGCCGTCGGCGATTCGGTCGAGGTTCCAGGTGTGGACGTCGTGCCGGTGGTCCTTGAGGACGATGACGATCCACTTGCCCTCGATCCAGCGGAAGTAGCGGTGGCCGTCGTAGCGGTAGTGGTGGCGGTCGCGGTCGCTCCAGTACCAGTAGCCGGCGTGTCCGCGGTCCCATCGGTCGTTCCAGCGCCACCGGTCGTTCCGGTCGTCCCGGTCGTGACGCTTCACGTCGCGGTCGTAGCGCTCGCTGTCGCGGTCGTGGCGCTCGCTGTCGCGGTCGGTGGTGGCGACGGTGGTGGTCCGCTGCTCCGAGGAGGTGGGCAGCGGGGCCGCGGACGCGGCGCCGGCCGTTCCGACGAGGGCGGCCCCGGCCACTGCTGCCGAGGTGGTGGCGGTGGCGATGAGTCGAATCAGCTTGTTCATGTCTCTGTCTCCTTCTGCGCCCGCCGATGGGCGGGGAACGACGGCTCTGGGGGGGTGAAGTCCGTTCGTCGGGCGTGGTGTTCGCCCGGCCGTCCGGGGAGTCGCCCTGCGGTGGTGGTTCACCGCTGCGGCTCCTTGCCGTCGTGCCTTGAACCTAACAGATGATTGAAGTACCTCAATCATTAGTGCCGTGTGACGGTTACCTCAGTTGTTCAATCCTGAACAGGGCATCTTCTGCCGAGCGGGGGTGTTGGGCCGAAGCTGATCCGCCCGATGGCGTCTCACGGCGTCGCGGCCCCCGCGGCCGTGTCCGGCGCGGGGACCGCGTTCTCCCCTCGGCTTCATCGCCCGGTGTCGCCGCACCGGGGCGTGACGGCTTGCGGGGGCCGTCGGCCGAGACGTGGGTCGCCCTCGCCTAACGCAGTCCGGTCCGGTCGGCCAGGGGCCTCGTGGTCCGCTGTGTCGAACCGCCCGGAGGCGGTGTGCGGGTCGGGACGAGCGCGGAGAGGGCCACGACGAGGAGTGCGGCGGAGGCACCGACGATGAGGGTGGTCCGAAATGCGCCCTCCGACGGCACTGTCACACCTCCGGCGGTGACCGTGGCCTGGGCCAGGATCGCTGCCAGAACCGCGCTGGCGACGGAGGTTCCGAACGAGCGCATCAGGTTGTTGACCCCGTTCGCCGAGGCCGTGTCGGTCACCGGCACCACATCGGTGATCAGCTTCGATATGGCCGCGACCGAGATGCCGGCGCCCGCCCCGATGATGCACGAGGCGAGCACGAACTGGGCGACGCCGGTCATCTGCACGGCGATGAAGACATAGCCGGTGGCGATGAGGGAAGCTCCCAGCATGATGGCCGCCCGAGCCCCGTACCGGCCGATCATCCGGGCCGCCAGCGGTGAGACGAGCAGCGCTGCCACACCGTTCGGAGCCACGGCCAAACCGGTGCGGACCAGGCTCTGACCGAGTCCGTACCCGGTGCCGGGCGGCGCCTGGAGGATCTGCGGAAACACGAACAGCATGGTGTAGATGGAGAAGCCGGACGCGACGGTCGCGAGGTTCGTCATCAGTACCGGCCGCCGGGCCGACAGCCGCAGGTCGACCAAAGGTGACGAGCTTCGCAACTGATGTCGGCCCCAGGCCAGCAGGATGACGACGGCCGCGGCTGCGAGTCCCAGCGTGCGAGCGCTGCCCCAGCCCCACTTGCCGCCGTTGACGATCGGCAGGAGGAGTCCGATCAGGCCTGCGCCGAGCCCCAGGGCGCCGACGACGTCGAAGCGTCCCTGACTGCGCCGCGGCGTCTCCGGCACCACGGCCGCGATCACGAGAGTGCACAGCACGCCCAGTCCCGCGGCCCCCCAGAACAGCACGTGCCAGTCGAAGTGCTCGGCAACCAGCCCGGCCAGCGGTATGCCCATGGCGCCTCCCAGACCGAGCGTTCCGGTGAGGAGCGCGATCGCCGAACCGGTCCGATGGGGTGGCAGTCGGTCTCGGAGGATCCCCAGGGCGAGCGGGATCACTCCCATCGCGAAGCCCTGCAGCCCGCGCCCGATCACCATCAGTGGCAGCGCGCTGGTGAGTGCGGAGATGACGGTGCCGGTCGTCGCGACGCCGAGTGTGGAGATCAGGGCGCGCCGTTTGCCGAAGAGGTCGCCGAGGCGTCCGCTGACCGGCGTCACGATCGCGCCGGTCAGGAGTGTGATCGTGACGACCCAGGAGGTACTGGTGGGTGGGGCATCGAGGAGTTCCGGAAAGGCCGGGATGAGCGGGATGACCAGCGTCTGCAGCAGCGCCGCCAGCAGGCCGGCACCGGCCAGTGCGGCCACTGCGGCCGACGGGGAATCGGAACGTTTCATATGTGTCTCCGCGCGGGGGTGATCTCTCGGTTCGGATATGTGTCGATCAACCGGCCTTCCCGGGCCGACCCGGTAGTGGATCCGCGGGGCGGCTGGAGTCGGGAGGCGTGCCGCGACGGTGCGGGTCGGCGTCCGCCCCGTACCGAGCAGTCCGTCCCGTCCCGAGCAGTGGGTGGCCTGAGGGCTTTCCGGGTCCTGTCGGCGGGCGGAGCGCGAAGGGGCGTGCACCGACCCGATGAGCCCAGCTTGCTGGACCGGTCGACAGGCGCAGATAGTATCCGAACCAGAATATTGAGGTGAGTGGACTATCTGGCTGGCAGTCGAACAGGCGGTGATGCCCGCCGAGGGCGCCGGTCGGACGGAGTGGCTCGCTCGACGGTCGTACGCCTCGTGGAATATGTTCTGCTGAACAGACTGTTTTGAGAGTCGTATGGTCTGCGCAAGCGCACAGTAGGGATGGAATGGGCATGGAGCTGGGGATCGCGCTCGATCTGTCGGAGCCCGGTGTCAGCACCGGCACGTGGGACGAACTGGCCCGACTGGCCGAGGAACGAGGTCTGGCTCTGGTCGTCCTGACCGCGTCCGACGGGCGGGAGAGCGTTCCGGAGGGCGGCGGGGCCGCAGCGTCGGGGGAGCCGTCGGGAGAGGGCGCCGCGGCCGAACAGCCGGCGACGGCAGGGCTGGATCCGTGGACGGCGGCCACCTGGCTGGCGGGCAGGACCAGCAGCATCGGCATCGGGGTGCCGCTGCCGGACCTCCGGGCGGAGTCGTCGCACGACGCCGTCACGCCGTATCCGATGGTCGTGGCGAAGGCCGGTGAGAGTTTCGACCTCCTGGCGCCCGGCCGGCTCCTCACCGATGCCGCCGCCTGGGTCCACGCCCCACGGGGCGCTTCGGCCGAGGAACTGTCCGTGCTGGCCGGGCAAGGCCGGCCCGTGGTGGTCCCGGTCGACTCGGAGCAGGAGGTGCGGCGGCTCGCGGACCTGGTGAGCGGTGCGCCCCGGGTTGTCCGCCCGCAGCGTTCACTCGCCGTCCGTGCCCGTCGCCGCCCGGGGATCGACTACGAGTCCGTACCCGAGTCACTGGCGGGCCTCGCGGTCGAACCGGGCGATCCCGGCTATCGCGGTGTCGCCTCCAACTACCTGCGGGCCGGCTCCCCCGGGCTCGTCCTGCGCCCGGGCACCCCGGACGAGGTCGCGGACGCACTCGGCTACGCGCGGCGGCACACACACCTGCCGCTCGGTATACGCAGCGCCGGACACGGTGTCAGCGGCCGCTCGACCAACAAGGGCGGACTCGTCGTCGACCTGCGGCGGATGAACGGCATCGAGGTGCTCGACCCGGCCCGGCGCCTGGTGCGCATCGGACCGGGAGCGACCTGGAAGCAGGTGTCGGCCGCCCTGCACCCGCACGGCTGGGCGATCGGCTCCGGCGACTACGGTGGTGTCGGTGTCGGCGGGCTCGCCACCGCGGGCGGCATCGGACTGCTCGGCCGGGCCCACGGTCTGACCATCGACCACCTGCGTGGCGTGGAGTTGGTGCTCGCCGACGGCAGCCAGGTGCGCGCCAGTGCGGACGAGCACCCCGAACTGTTCTGGGCGTTCCGTGGCGCGGGCGCGAACTTCGGCGTCGGCACGGCGTTCGAGTTCGAGGCCGACCGGATCGGCCAGGTCGGTCACGCCGAGCTGACGTTCGTGACCACGGACATCGAGAAGTCACTGGCCGACTACGGCCGGATCGCCTCCGAGGCCCCCCGTGACACCACGGTCTTCCTCGTGACCGGGCGCCCGCGGCAGGGCCAGTGGACCGTCCAGCTCTTCGGCGTCGTGGACAACCCGGATCCCGAGGTCATCGTGGAGCGGCTGACCCCCTTCGCGCAGATCGGTCTGCTCGCCCAGCAGCAGGTCGTCGTCACGCCGTACATGGGCGTGATGGGTTCCGCCGCCGACGTCGGTCCCGAGGGGCACCAGGGCTTCGGCCAACCGGTCTCCCGCTCGGCGTTCCTTCCCAGGCTCACCCCCGAGTTCGCCCGGGACGCCGCCGACCTGCTGCGCTCCGGAAGGGTGTACTTCTTCGAGCTGCGCGCCATGGGCGGGGCCATCGCCGACGTGCCGTCCGGGGAGATGGCCTTCCCCCACCGGGCGTCCGCCTTCCAGGTGACCGCCATGGGAGCCAACGACGGCTCCATCAACCAGGTCTGGGACCCGTTGCGGCACCACTTCGACGGCCTCTACCTCAGCTTCGAGACGGACCCGCGCCCCGAGCGTCTCCACGACGCATTTCCGCCGGCCGTCCTGGAACGGCTGCGCGAGATCAAGCGCCATTACGATCCGAACAACCTCTTCCGGGACAACTTCAACATCGACCCCCACCCGGACGCGCGGACCGCCCCCTCCGGCGCAGTCAAGAGCTAAGGAGCCACCTCATGAGCGACTACGGACACGACCTGCTCTTCGGCTCGTTCATCACACCGAGCGCGAGCGGCGCCCAGCAGGCCGTCGAGCTGGCGGTCACCTCGGACCGCTCGGGTCTTGATCTGGTCACCTTTCAGGACCACCCCTACCAGGCCTCGTTCCTGGACACGTCCACGCTCCTCGCCTACGTGGCCGCCCGGACCGAGAACGTCCACATCAGCGCCAATGTGACGAGCCTGCCGCTGCGCCCGCCGGCCGTCCTGGCACGCGCAGCCGCGTCCCTGGACATCCTCTCCGGCGGACGCTTCGAACTGGGCATCGGCGCCGGCGCCTTCTGGGAGGGCATCGCCGCCATGGGAGGCCGCAGCCTGACGGCCGCTCAGGGCGTGGAGGCGCTGCGGGAGGCCATCACCGTGATCCGCGACCTGTGGGACACCGACACTCGGGGCGGCGTGCGCCACCACGGCCAGTACTACCAGGTCAACGGTGCCAAGCGGGGACCGCGTCCCGCCCATGACATCGCCGTGTGGGTCGGTGCGTACAAGCCCAGGATGCTCGCTCTCACCGGCTCCGTCGGCGACGGCTGGCTGCCCTCGATGGAGTACCTGCCGCGGGGGGTGGAGTCGTTGCCGGAGATGAACGCCCGCATCGACGAAGCCGCCGAGGGGGCCGGCCGTTCCCCGTCCGATGTCCGCCGTCTGATGAACTTCATGAACGTCCAGTTCTCGCCCGCATCGGGTGGTCTGCTCAACGGACCCGCCGAGGCGTGGGCGGAGCAGATCGCCGCTCTGGCCCTCGAACACGGCCTCAGCGCCTTCATCATCGGTGGCGACGACCGGGCGACGATCGAGCGGTTCGGTGCCGAGGTGGCCCCCGCCGCGCGTGACATGGTGGCCCGGGAGCGGGGCCGCTGACAAAAGGGGTCGGTCCGGCGGCACGACCGTCGACGGCCCCGACAGGGCTGGGGAGTGGTGAGCGGCGGCGCCCGGTGCGTCGTCGCCGGCCGCAGCGCCGCGCCGTCTTCGGGCGGCGCGGCTTCGGCGTGCCCGGCGGCCCGTCCTCGTTGCGTACGGCGCAGGCCCGGGGCCCGGATGACGGCCCTGCCGCGCACAGCGCAGAGGCCGGGTGGGATGCCCCCCGCTCGTGGGGCACCCACCCGGCCTCGGGGTGCGCGCCGCTCCTCGTCCCATCGGGGCGGCGCGATCGGGTCGCCGTCCGGTCATCCGGCGGGCGGCGGCCCGGGTCTCTTGGTGTGTCGTGGTGTTCGCAGCACCGTCATGTGGTGAACGGCGGCTGTCGCCGCCGGGGTCGGTGTGTCCGTCCCGGAGGTCGTGGCGCGGTCTGATCGCGTCCCGCCGGGTCGTACGCCTCACCCTCCACGATCCGGCGTACCGCTTTCACGTGGTGTCGATACGATGATATCTGTTCAAGATGCTCTGTCAAGCAGAGCATATTGCAAGCCGAAGATGGTCTAGGCTGCGACATGTGACTTCGCACCGCAGCTCCGGAGACGATGCCGCGGCGGCCGGGGCATTCCATCTGGGGAACGACTTCGGGATCGCCATCGGTGCGGTGTTCCGCGCCTACGCGAAGGCGACGGAGGCGGCGGTCGCCGACATTCCCGGAGGGCCCCGCGGGTACTTCGTGCTCACGGCCGCCGTACAGGGTGAGGCGAACAACCAGCGCTCCCTCGCCGAGCGCTTCGGAGTCGACCGTACGGTCATGACGTACCTGCTGGACGACTTGGAGCGCGCCGGTCTGGTCGAGCGCAGGCCGGATCCCGCCGACCGCCGGAGCCGGCACATCATCGCCACCCCGCACGGCGCGGAGCGCTGGACGGAACTGCGCGGCCGGGTCGAGCTGGTCGAACGGCACATCCTCGCGGGCCTCCCGGAGGAATCGAGGGCGGGCTTCCAGGCCATGCTGTGCACGCTCGCCGGTCATGTGAACGCGCACGGGCCGATGGTGGACGTCTGCCGGATCGTCGCCGACTGCACCCTCGCCGAGGAGGCGGAGCGAGCGGCCCTTTGCGACGGACGGCGCGCCACGGGCTGACTCCGCCGGACCGTGCCGGCGCGCACCGTGCCGTTCCGGCCGAAACGGGTCCCCGAAAGTCCGAGTTGACGCGATCCTGACAAAGCAAGATCTACGTGGCACGCTGCCTCACGCACGTCTGTCCGCACCGCACTTCGTTCCCCCACCCATGCCCGGACCCGAGCGGTCCCGGCATGGCAGAAGGAGGCATGCGTGAGACGCCATCGCACCGCCGCGAGCATCCTGTTGGCCGTCGGGGCCCTGTTCGCCGGCGGCCTTGTCAACGCCGGTGCCGCCCACGCGGCACCGGCTGACGGGCGATCGCCCGCGATCCGAACCGCCTCGCTCGCCGAACAGAGCAAGGCCCGCTCGTTCTGGACCGCCGAGCGGATGCGCGGCGCCGCGCCGCTCGATCTGCTGCTGACCCGTGAGGCAGCCAAGTCGCTGAAGACCCCCGAGTCCGACGGGCGTTCGGCAACCGTCGTACCCGGCGCCGCCCCGGCCGCCTTCCCGCAGGCGGGCGGCCCGTGGACCGGCGGCGGAGCGGTGGTGTCCACCTCGGGCCGGGTGTTCTTCACCTTCCAGGGACGTACCGCCTCCTGCTCCGGCAACGCCGTCACCAGTCAGAACGCCAGCACCGTCATCACGGCCGGGCACTGTGTGAAGTACCAGGGCAGCTGGCACACCGACTGGGTCTTCGTGCCCGCGTACGACAACGGGAACGCGCCCCACGGCCAGTGGACCGCGACCAAGACGCTGACCACCCCGCAGTGGGAGGCGAGCGAGGACATCAACCACGACATCGGTGCCGCGGTCGTCGCCCCGCTGAACGGACGGACGCTCACGTCGGTCGTCGGCGCGCAGGGCCTCCAGTTCAACGGCGGCTACAACAAGCAGATGTACGCCTTCGGCTTTCCCGCCGCCTCGCCGTACGACGGCACGAAGCTCATCTACTGCAGCGGCAACAGTTCGAGGGACTTCCTCTTCTCGCAGGACCACAGCCTCGCCTGCAACATGACGGGAGGCTCCAGCGGCGGCCCCTGGTTCACCGGTTTCGACGAGGCGACCGGCACCGGTCTGCAGGTCTCCGTGAACAGTTTCGGTTACACGTTCCTGCCGAACCGGATGTTCGGACCGTATTTCGGTGACGTGGCGAAGGCCCTGTACGACAAGGCTCAGGTGTCCTAGGGCCCTGTTCCCGGGCCGTTCCCGGGTCCGAACGCCTTCGTGGCGCGGGTGCCGACGGGTCGGACGGCGCTGGCCGGCCGTCCTGTCCTGGTCGGGATCGACCCGTCGGCTCCTCGTCCGCCCCCGTGTGGGACCCCGAGCCCATCAGGGCGACACGGTGCGCGCCGAGCGGTCGCGGCTGACCGGCACCGAGGGCCGGGGCGCCCGGCCGTGGCACCCATGAACACGACAAGCCCGGCACCGCCGGCGGCGGTCGCCGACCGGCGTCCGTCGACGCCGCCACTCCCGCGAGATTCTGCGCTCGTGCCCGATTTGCGGTAGGCAGGTGGAGGGAGTGAGTGCGATGAGCCGAGCGGAGCAACGCCTCGCGCATGCGGATCGCGCGGAGGAGGGGCCGTCGGGCCCGAGCGGGTTGATGGACCTGCTGGGCGTCGCCGCGGTGCTGGTGGAGGCCGACGGGCGGATCGACATGTGGAGCCCGCAGGCCGAGGAACTGTTCGGATACGCCCGCGCGGAGGCGGTCGGGCAGCACGCGGCGCCGCTGCTGGTGCACCCCGAGCATCGGGACATGGCGGTCAGGCTGTTCGCCGAGGTGATGGAGACCGGCCGGGCCTGGGCAGGCGCGTTCCCCGTCCGGCACAAGGACGGCAGCACCCGGATGGTCGAATTCCGCAACATGCGGCTGACCGACAGCCTCGGTGACCACTACGCCCTGGGACTGGCCACCGACCGCTCCACCCTGCGGCACGTGGAGCGCAACGTGGCACTGTCGACCCGGCTGGTCGCGCAGGCGCCCATCGGGCTGTCGGTCCTCGACACCCACCTGCGCTACCTGGCCGTCAATCCCGCCCTGGCGGGCATGCACGGCGTGCCCGAGGCCGACCACCTCGGCCGCAGCTACCGGGAGGTCCTGCCCGGTGACGCGTTCTCCAGCGTGGAGGCGTCGATGCGGCAGGTACTCGCCAGCGGCGTCCCCCTGGTGGACCAGCAGGTGGTGGGCCGCACCGCCGCCGACCCGGAGCAGGACCGCGCCTGGGCGGTGTCGCTGTACCGGCTGGAGGATCACCGCGGGCACGTGCTCGGCATCGCCAACGTGGTGGTCGACGTCACCGACCGTTACCTGGCGGCCAAGAAGGCCGACCGGGCTCAGCAGCGTCTGCGGCTGGTGGCCAACGGCTCGGCTCGGATCGGGACCACCCTGGAGGTGGGGCGGACCGCGCAGGAACTGGCCGACGCCCTCGTACCCGACCTCGCGGACATGGTCGCGGTCGACCTGCTGGACTCCGTGCTGAAGAGAGGCCGCTCCGACCTCGGCGAAGGCCCTGCGCTGTTCCGTGCCCTCGCGGTGAAGACCGCCTACCCCACCGACGCCGCCGAAGCGATCGTGCCGCCCGGCCGCCTCACCACGTACCACGCCGACCATCCGGCCGCCCACTGCATCCGCACCCGCAGTCCCCTGCTGCTGACCCACCTGGAGGGCAGCGACCTCTACCGCATCGCCGCCGACGCCGACGCCGCCCGGCTGCTCGCCCGGGCAGGTGTGCACAGCGACATGGCCGTCCCGCTCATCGCCCGCGGCGAGATCATCGGGGTCATGGGCCTGGCCCGGGCCCGCAATCCGCTCCCGTTCGACGAGGACGACCTCGCCCTCGCGTGTGAACTGGCCTCCTCGGCCGCGCTCAGCATCGACAACGCCGTCCTGCACCAGCACATCCGCAGCGCCGCCGAGACCCTTCAGCGCAGCCTGCTCCCGCAGCTCTCGCCCATGCATCCCGGCCTGGAGGTCGCCGCCCGCTACCGGCCCGCCCAGGCCTTCAGCGAGGTCGGCGGCGACTGGTACGACGTGATCCCGCTCGACGGCGACCGGACCGCCCTCACGGTCGGCGACGTCATGGGGAGCGGTATCCCCGCCGCCACCACGATGGGCCGCCTGCGCACCGCCACGTCCACCCTCGCCGACCTCAACCTCGACCCGGCCCGCGTCCTGACCCACCTCGACAAGATCACCCACGGTCTGGACCCGTACCTCGCCACGTGTGTCTTCGCGGTCTACGATCCGCACGAATGCCGCCTGGACGTGGCCTCCGCCGGTCATCTGCCCCCCGTCCTCGTCCGGGCGGGCCGGCCACCCGAACTCCTCGACCTCCCCATCGCGACTCCGCTCGGGGTCGGTGGCGTCCCGTTCGAAGCCACCTCCCTGGAACTGAATCCCGGCGATCAGCTGGTCCTGTACACCGACGGACTCGTCGAAACCCGCCACGAGCCCATCGACAAGCGCCTCGACGACCTCCTGGGCCTGCTGTCGTCGCCGCAGCCCTCCGCGGAGGAGCTGTGCGACCGTCTCCTGCAAGAGCTCCGCCACCCGGCCGGGCACGACGACGTAGCGCTGCTCATCGCCTGTGCTCAGCCACTGGACCGTGCCCGCGGGTGCGGCACGGGGGCGTAGCCCCGAGGCGCACGCTCGACCGACACGTTCCGGGCGCCGGCCGGGCCGGGCGGTCGTTCATCAGCCGTGCGGGACGACCGCCACCGGGCAGGGGGCGTGACGGACCGCCGCGTGCACGGTCGGCCGCAGCTCCCAGGCGACGTGGGACGGGTGCGGTCGGCGGCCGACGACCAGCAGCCGGCTTCGGGCGCACGAGGTGAGCAGGACCTGATCGGCCGGTCCCGCGGCGACTCGTTCCACGACCCCGACGCCGGGGAACTTCACCTGCCACGGCGCGAGCGCGGCCGCGAGTCCGGCGCGAGGGTCCCCGTCGTCGGGCGCCCCGGGGAACCTGCGCACGGCCGTGACCGCGCGGACCACGTCGCCGCGTGCGTCGGCGGTCGTGAAGGCGAACTCCAGCACGGCGTCGGCAGCCGGACCGGGCTCCGGCACGCCCACCACGATCTCGTCGCGGTCCGCCGCCCCGGCGGGGCCTCGGCCGACCTCGACCGTGGGGTCGTCCCTCCGGACGACGACGGCGGGGCACCGGGTGAGGCCGACGACGTGCCGTGCCGTCGAGCCGAGCAGGAAGCCCGCCGCGGAGCCGGGTGCGCGGGACCCGAGCACCAGCAGTTCCGCGTCCCGGCTGCGGTCCAGCAGGTCCTGTGCGGCGGGAGCCGCGACCATTTCGGTGGTGAGCCGGAGACCGGCGTAGCGGTGCAGCAGCTCGGTGGCGGTCTGTCGCAGCACGTCCTGCCCGTACCGGCGCTGCCCCTCGGCTTCCATGCCGCCGGGCATGCCGTGCGGCTGCGTGGTCCACGAGTGGACCAGGTGGAGGGGTACCTGCCGGACCGCCGCTTCGCGGGCGGCCCACCAAGCGGCCGACGTGCAGGTGGACGAACCGTCGATGCCGACGACGACGGGCCCGGTCATGACGCACCTCCGTGTCTCGGCGGACCGGCGACGACCCGGGGCCGCACACGGTGCCGCACACGTTTCCTTGTTTCCAGGGTCGCATCGCGCCACCTGCCGGGAGGAGGGCCGGACGGTGTGCCCGCGCAGGGCCGTTCGGTCCATGCCGGGCGACACCCGTGCCGGGAATCAGAGCGGTGTGCCGGGGAGGCCGGTGCAGAGTTCGAACGCCCCGGAGAGGCCGGACAGCCGCAGGAGCCTGAGGAAGTACGGGTCGTCGGTGACGAGTCGCAGCCGGCCGTGCCGTGCGCCGACGCGGTTCGCGGTCCGGCACAGCATGCCCAGGCCGCTGCAGTCGATGAACGACACCGCGCGCAGGTCCAGCACCAGATCGGGGCAGGGGCCCGCGGTCAGCGCGTCCAGGCGGACGCGGTCGCGGAGCGTCGTGAGGATGTCCATCTCGCCGCTCAGCACCACGACCGTCGCATCGCCGACGTCCTGTTCCGTGAGGCCGGGTACGGCCCTGATCCGGGTTCCAGACACGGTCGTAGAACATCGCGGTCCGGGCGGCCCGCGACAGGGCCGTTCGGGCCCGGTCCGCAGGGGCCCGTGGCCCCGGGCGGCGCCGCCCGGCCCGTGCGGCCACGTACCGGTGCCGACCGGCTCGGCGACGCACACCATCCCCGTGGACCGGATCGGGGAGGCGTACGGACCGGGTCGAGGAGGCGTACGGCGTGTGCGCGCGGGCCGCCGAGACCGGTGCGCTCCTGGTTCGTGCTCGGCGAGCCGCCGCACCAAGCCGTCGCCGTGCGGCCGAACCCGACGGTGCGGATCAGGGCCGTGCCCCGGTGGCCGAGGACGGTACGCCGGACGCGCCGCACCGGTCCCCGAGACGGTCCCGCGAGCCGGCCGGGAGGACGCGGCCGATTCGGCGGGCCGAACGGGTGCCGTACCCCGGGATGGCCCGGTCGGCCCTGTCGGGTACCCGGCCCCCGGGCGGAGGGTGGGAGGGCACCACCTGGGCCCACCGACTCCGTCCGACCGGGAGGACACCCCATGTCCGTCGACACGCGACAGGCGCCCGCCGAGCTCACCGACGAGGAGCTGCGGGCTCTGGACGCCCACTGGCGCGCCGCGAACTACCTGGCCGTGGGCCAGATCTACCTGATGGCCAACCCGCTGCTCACCGAGCCGCTGCGCCCGGAGCACATCAAACCGCGTCTGCTCGGGCACTGGGGCACCTCCCCGGGCCTGAACCTGGTGCACACCCATCTCAACCGGGTGATCAAGTCCCGCGGTCTCGACGCCCTGTGCGTCTGGGGTCCCGGGCACGGCGGGCCCGCCGTGCTGGCCAACAGCTGGCTGGAGGGCTCGTACACCGAGACCTACCCGGACATCACGCGGGACGCGGCGGGGATGGCGCGGCTGTTCCGGCAGTTCTCGTTCCCGGGCGGAGTGCCCAGCCATGTCGCGCCGGAGACGCCGGGCTCCATCCACGAGGGCGGCGAACTGGGCTACTCCCTGTCGCACGCCTACGGCGCCGCGCTGGACAACCCGGGCCTCCTGGTGACCTGTGTCGTAGGGGACGGCGAGGCCGAGACCGGCCCGCTGGCGACCTCCTGGCACTCCAACAAGTTCCTCGACCCGGTCCACGACGGCGCCGTGCTGCCGGTCCTCCACCTCAACGGTTACAAGATCGCCAACCCCACCGTGCTGGCCCGGCTGCCGCGGACCGAGCTCGACGACCTGCTCCGGGGGTACGGCCACGACCCGATCCACGTCGCCGGCGACGACCCGGCCGCCGTGCACCGCGCCATGGCGGGTGCCATGGACACCGCGCTGGACCGGATCGCCGCCGTCCAGCGTGCCGCCCGCGAGGACGGCGCCACCGAACGTCCTCGCTGGCCGTTGATCGTGCTGCGAACGCCGAAGGGCTGGACCGGCCCGGCGGAGGTCGACGGGCTGCCGGTGGAGGGCACCTGGCGCTCCCACCAGGTCCCGCTGGCGGGTGTGCGTGACAACCCCGACCACTTGCGGCGGCTGGAGGAGTGGCTGCGCTCGTACCGGCCGGAGGAACTGTTCGACGAGCAGGGCAGCCCCCGGCCGCAGGTCCTCGCCTGCGTCCCGGCGGGTCCGCGCAGGCTGGGCGCCACCCCGCACGCCAACGGCGGTCTCCTGCTGCGCGAACTGCCCCTGCCGGAGCTGGAGCGGTACGCCGTCCCGGTCGACAAGCCCGGCGCGACGATGCACGAACCGACCCGGGTGCTCGGGGAGTTGCTGGAACACGTCATGCGGGAGACCGCGGGGCGCCGCGACTTCCGCCTCGTCGGTCCGGACGAGACGGCCTCCAACCGGCTCGACGCCGTCTACGCCGCGAGCGGCAAGGCCTGGCAGGCCGAGACCCTGGACGTGGACGAGCACCTCGACCGGCACGGCCGGGTCATGGAGATCCTGTCCGAACACACCTGCCAGGGCTGGCTGGAGGGCTACCTCCTGACCGGCCGGCACGGGCTGTTCTCCTGCTACGAGGCCTTCGTGCACATCGTCGACTCGATGGTCAACCAGCACGTCAAGTGGCTGCGTGTGACCCGCCGGCTGCCCTGGCGCGCCCCCATCGCCTCCCTCAACTACCTCCTCACGTCCCATGTGTGGCGGCAGGACCACAACGGCTTCTCCCACCAGGACCCCGGCTTCGTCGACCACATCCTCAACAAGAGCCCCGAGGCGGTGCGGGTCTATCTGCCGCCGGACGCCAACACCCTGCTCTCCGTGGCCGACCACGCGCTGCGCAGCCGCGACTACGTGAACGTGGTGGTCGCGGGCAAACAGCCCTGCTTCGACTGGCTGTCGATGGACCAGGCCCGGGTGCACTGCGCGCGCGGCGCCGGCATCTGGGACTGGGCCGGCACCGAGGACGGCACCCGGGAGCCGGACGTGGTGCTGGCCTGCGCGGGCGACGTCCCCACCCAGGAGGTGCTGGCCGCCGCCCAGCTCCTGCGCCGCCATCTGCCGGGGCTCGCCGTCCGGGTCGTGAACGTGGTCGACATCGCGCGGCTGATGCCGAGCGAGGAACACCCGCACGGGATGACCGACTTCGAGTACGACGGGCTGTTCACCCCGGACAAGCCGGTCATCTTCGCCTACCACGGCTACCCCTGGCTGATCCATCGCCTGGCCTACCGGCGCGACGGACACCGCAACCTGCATGTCCGGGGCTACAAGGAGATCGGCACCACCACCACGCCGTTCGACATGGTCGTGCGCAACGACCTCGACCGCTACCGCCTGGTCATGGACGTCATCGACCGGGTCCCCGGCCTCGCGGTGCGCGCCGCCGCCGTACGCCAGCGCATGGAGGACGCCCGCCTGCGGCACCACGACTGGATCCGTGCCCACGGAACCGACCTGCCCGAGGTGGCCGACTGGTCCTGGAACGACTGACGGGCCCAGGATTCCCTCAGCGCTCCGCGGCCGACCGGGAGGTCACACCGTGCCGTCCGGCACGGTGAGCCGGATGCCGGTGACCAGGCCGGGGCGGATACGGACCGCGTAGTCCATGGTCTGCTGCACCCACGGGTGCAGCATCGACCGGTAGCGGGCCAGCTCCTCGGCGTCGGTCACCAGGCTGGCGTAGCCGGTGACCACGACGCTCCAGCCGAGGTGGGTGTCCGGGTCGATGGAGTCCGCCTCATAGGCGACCACCACCCCCGTGGCGCCGGCGTCACGGGCGTGCAGGGTGAGCGCGCCGCCCTCATGGGTGCGGATGACGATGGCGCCGCCGTCCATCACGTGGTTGACCGGGCGTACCGTCGGCAGGGCCCGCCGGGTGAAGACGATCCTGCCCACGGACACGCCGGCCAGCAGCCGCAGCGCCTCGGCGCTGCCGAGCGCCACGCTCTGCCGCGGGCCGAGGGCGCCGGGCCGGCTGTCCGGAACGGTCATGGTGATCTCTCGTACGGATTCGTCGCTCATCGCATGCTCGTGTCCATGCAACGTCATGTGACCCTGGAGGTGTTAGGGCCGTTCGGTCCATGACCTCGCAGGTCGCCGGACCCCCCCGGGCCCGCGGGCCGGACCGGTGCCGGTGCGGTGGGTCACGGCGTCGGACGCACCCGGGCGGCGCGGGCAGGTGCCGGTCGCCCGGAAGGCGCGGGAAACAGGGCCGACCGGCCCTGGCCCTCCGGCCCGGGAACGAGCAAGATCCTGCACAGGGAGCCGGCCGCGTCCGCGCTGGCGCGACGGCGTACGACGGGAGCAGCCCATGTCGGACACCCAGCGCGGCGGCGCCGAGACCCCGATCAGGGTCTTCCTCCTCGACGACCACGAGGTGGTGCGCCGCGGGGTGCGTGACCTGCTGGACGACGAGCCGGACATCTCCGTGGTCGGTGAGGCCGCCACCGCCGAGCAGGCCCTCGTCCGGGTCCCGGCCCTGCGCCCCAGTGTCGCGGTGCTGGACGTGCGCCTGCCGGACGGAGACGGCGTGAGCGTGTGCCGGGAACTGCGCTCGCAGCTGCCGGACCTGGCCTGCCTGATGCTGACCTCGTTCGACGACGAGGAGGCCCTGCTGGACTCGATCATGGCCGGTGCGTCGGGCTACGTCCTCAAGCAGATCCAGGGCTCGGACCTGGTGTCCGCCGTCCGTGCGGTGGCCCGGGGCCAGTCCCTGCTGGACCCGAGCGCCACGGCCCGGCTCATGGCACGGCTGCGCTCAGGGCAGGAACCGGAGCCCGAGCCGGACCCGCTGCCGGGCCTCACCGAGCGCGAACGGGAGATCCTCGCCCTGATCGGCGAGGGCCTGACCAACCGCCAGATCGGGCGGCGGCTCTATCTCGCCGAGAAGACCGTCAAGAACCACATCTCCCGGCTGCTGACCAAACTCGGTGTCGAACGGCGCGTCCAGGCCGCCGTCATCGCGACCCAGGCCGAGGACCGGATGCGGCGGGACGGGCACTGAGGCGGCGGGCCGGGCGTCCCCCGTCGGTGCGCCCCGCTCCGCTTCCCCGATCTCCTGCCGTGCCCCCGCCCCGGCCGATACCGTGGCAGGGGACCGGTACGTCCGGCCCGGGGTACGTCGAGGGGACCTGGAGGATCAGCGGTGGGAAGCCCCAAGGAGCCCGGGGGCGCCCGTCTGCGGCTGCCGCAGCTGAGGCTGGACGAGCTGCTGGAGGAGCTGCAGGCCCGCCTGGACGCGGCCCGCGGCACCCGCGACCGAGTGCACAGCCTGCTGGAGGCGGTGCTCTCCGTCGGCCGCGAGCTGGACCTCCAGCAGGCGCTGCGAGGCATCGTGCAGGCCGCGGCCGTACTGGTGGACGCCGAGTACGCCGCCCTGGGCGTGATCGGACCGGACGGCGAGCGGCTGTCGGAGTTCCTGACCGTGGGCATCAGCGAGCACCAGATCGCCCGGATCGGCCACTACCCCGAGGGACACGGCATCCTCGGTGAGCTCATCCGCAACCCCGAGCCGCTGCGGCTGGAGAAGATCTCCGCACACCCCGCCTCGTACGGCTTCCCCGCGCACCACCCGCCGATGAACACCTTCCTCGGCGTCCCCATCCGCGTCCGCGACCAGGTCTTCGGCAACCTGTACCTGACCGAGAAACGCGGTGGGGCGCAGTTCGACGAGGAGGACGAGTCGGTGCTGGCGACGCTGGCCGTGGCGGCCGGGGTGGCGATCGACAACGCCCGGCTCTACGAGGAGTCCCGCCTGCGGGAGCGGTGGCTTCGGGCGAACGCCGAGATCACCCACCGGCTGCTGTCCGGCAGCGAACGCGGTGAGGTGCTCGCCCTGATCGCCGAGCGGGCGAGGGAGAACACCGGCGCCGCGCTGGCCGTGGTCGCCGTTCCGGTGGAGGGCACCGACTCCCTCACGGTGGAGCTGGCGATCGGGCAGGAGTCGGACACGCACCGGGGCCGGGTGCTGCCGGTCGACGACAGCCTCATCGGCCGGGCCTTCTCCACCGGCGCCCCGGTCACCTGCCCGGACGTCCCGGGTGACGAGCGGGTGCCGTCCGATCCCGGGCAGGCGAACGCGCTCGGGCCGGCGGTGGCGGTGCCCATCGGCAGCAAGGACGGCGTACGAGGCGTCGTGCTGCTGGTCCGCCCGGCCGGCCGGACCGTGTTCTCGGAGAAGGAGACCGAGCCGCTGCAGGGCTTCGCCGCGCAGGCCGCGGTGGCGATGGAACTCGCCGAACGCCGCCGGGACGCCGAGCAGATCGCGCTGCTCCAGGACCGCGACCGTATCGCCCGCGACCTGCACGACCTGGCCATCCAGCGCCTGTTCGCCACCGGTATGACGCTGCAGAGCGCCAGCCGTTTCATCGAGCACCCCGAGGCCTCGGAACGGGTCGCGCGAGCCGTCGACGACCTCGACGAGACCATCAAGATCATCAGGTCGACGATCTTCGGGCTCCGCACGCGTGAGGAGGCCGCGGGCAGGGGACTGCGGGCGAGGGTGGTGCGGACGGCGGGCGAGGCCGCGCCCGTGCTCGGGTTCGCGCCCAGCCTGCGCATGGAGGGGCTGCTGGACACACAGATCCCCGAGGACACCGGCGACCAGGTGCTCGCCGTCCTGTCCGAGGCCCTGACCAACGTGGCCCGGCATGCCCGGGCGTCCCGCGTCGACGTGTTCCTGAACACCGACGGTGCCACCCTGTGCCTGACGGTCACGGACAACGGCGTCGGTATCCCGGCGGACGGGCGCCGCAGTGGTCTGCGCAACATGGCCGACCGGGCGGCGCAGCTGGGCGGCGCGCTGGAGGTGACCGCTCCCGCCGGAGGCGGAGCGCGGATCGTGTGGCGGGTACCGGTGCGGGAGCCGTAGAAGGCCGCTGACGGCCCTGCCGAGAGTGAGACGAGCAGGGCCCCGCCCTGTGGGACGCACGGCGCCGGCGCACCGGGCGCAGTGATCTGACGGGCAGTCAATCGCGGTCGAGCGGCGGCGAGGACGGACACGGCCCGCTCGGCACGGACGTGACGGTCAGTACGCCGTGTCCTGCTCCTGCCGGACGACGACCACCGGACAGGCCGCGTGCTGGGCGCAGCGCTGGCTGACCGATCCCAGCATCGCGCGGGCGAAGCCGCCGCGCCCGCGGCTGCCCACGACGAGCAGTTCGGCTCCCTGCGAGGCGCGGATCAGCACCTCGGAGGGGTCGCCCTCGACCAGCTCCTGCCGCAGCCCGGCGGGGAGCTCGTCCGGGAAGACGCTGCCCAGTTCCCGTGCGAAGCGCTCCCGGGCCTGCTCCAGGTCGAAGGCCGGGTCGACCGCCGGTCCGCTCCAGCCGATGGCCGACGGTGTGTCCCAGGCGTGCACCGCCTCCACGACACCGCCGACGCGCCGCGCGTACCGGTCGGCCCAGCGCAGCGCGGCGTACGACGACGGCGAACCGTCCACACCCACGACCACCCGTGGTACCGGTTCCGTGGATCGCATGGCCACCTCCGTCAGCTGTCGAAGTCGTCGAGGTCTCCGACTCCACGCTGCCCGCCCCCGCAGCAGCACGCCAGCCGGGAGTGCGGTCGGTGCGGCGACCCGCACCTGTGTCGCGGGTCGGTCACGTGTTCCCGCTGCCGTACGGGGCGTACAGGTCCAGCAGCCGTACCCGGGACGCGTGCAACCGGTCGGCGACCACATTGCCGACCCAGCAGGCGATCGCGCGGCCGAACGCCGGGTCCTGGGCGCACATCGCCCGGACCACCTCGGTGTCGAACTCCCAGGCCCGCACCGGGCTCATCGCCTCGGCGCCCAGGTGCCAGGTGTACGGGGGGAAGTGCCAGGACCAGCCGACCAGTTCGCCGTGGCCCAGCGTCTCGATGACGGCGGCGCGACGGCCGGGTACGTGCAGATCGAGGGTGACCGTGCCGGTCCGGATGATCCAGAAGCGGTCGGCGTGCCGGCCCTCCTCGAACAGACGGGTCCCCGCGTCGAAGGAGACTTCGCGGGCGATCCGCATCAGCCGTTCTTGTTGCCTGGCCGGAAGGCCACCGGCCAGAGTGGTGGTGGAGGTCATCGCTCCGGATCCTTTCGTCGCTGCCGACCCGACCGGCCCATGGCTCCGGCCGGTCGTCGGTGCCCACCGGGAGCCGTGGAGTCCGCTGATTCCAGACTGTTCCCGCGGGGGCCGCGACACCACGGGCCGCACGGGCCTGGTCGTGGGCCGTTCGGCCCCGGTGGACGAGCCGACCGGGGCGCCTCGGGCGACGGCGGCGGTGCACGACGGGGCCGGTAGGGCCCGGTACGACGGGACCTGGACGCGACAGAGACGTCCCCGTACGACGGGACGGGAAGGACATCCACTTCTCGCGGATCCTGATTGCGCGGTGCGCGGCACCCGGCCGCTTCCCCGCGTCTTTCTCGGGTCCTTCCCGTCACTTACAGGAGACCACGCGGGCTGCGTCGGCGCCAGGGCCGTCGGGGCCCGGCGGAGCCCTCAGTAGGGCAGTGGGCGGCCGGACGGGGTCCGCAGATCGAGACCCGCAGGGCGACGTGGAGGCCTGGGACGCCTCTCCTCCCGAATACGCTTCATGACCGTCGCCTCCTCGCGGGTGATCCCGCGGGTCGCCGGTCCGCGCTCCGCGAGTACGCAAGCCTTGTCCGCGACCGGCGGCCGGCCCCTGGGCCGAGAACTCCGATCATCGGGTACGTCGGTTTCTTCCCCCGGGCCGCCGGGCCCAACCCCCATCGAGTCACCGGCGTGGGACGGAGCGGACCGCGGACGGGTCCGACGGCCCAAGTGGCCGGCACGGAGGAGGCGTTGGCCGGGAGTCGGAAGGGCGACGCCGGCCGACGGGCGAGGACCGCACCGGCGCCGCCGACCCGGTCACCGCGGCGCCCGGGTCAGCCGGACACGGGTGCTGTTCGCCCGGTCCGGCCGCCCTCGCTCGGCGGGTGACGCCGGTGCGAGGCTGCGCCTACCAGCGGGGAGGAAACCGGTCGTGGCGTTCGCGGCGGCCGCGGGCGCAGGATGCTGGAGGTGCGGGCTCGGCGACGGACGACCGCGTCGGCGGCCCGCGGGACGAACGGCGGTCACGGTGCGGCCCGT
Organism: Streptomyces cadmiisoli; assembly: GCF_003261055.1. Taxonomy (NCBI): domain Bacteria; kingdom Bacillati; phylum Actinomycetota; class Actinomycetes; order Kitasatosporales; family Streptomycetaceae; genus Streptomyces; species Streptomyces cadmiisoli. Next base: position 1,071,022 of record NZ_CP030073.1, on the reverse strand, counting down.
CCCGCGCCGCGCGGCATCCGTGCAGCCGTCCCGCGCCGCGCGGCACGGGTGCGGGCCCGGCGACCCGTCGCCACGACCCCGGCACCGTCCCATCCACGGCGTCCGGCCCCCGGCCGGCGCCCAGCCGAACGGAGCAGCACCATGCGGGAGTTCCTGGTCGAACTCATCACCATCGTCCCCGAGGGCACCGCGCAGGACGAGGTCGATCGGCGGCGTGCCGCCGAGGCCGTACGTGCCCGGGAACTGGCCGCCGCCGGACATCTGGCGCGCCTGTGGCGCCCGGTGGGGGAGATGCGCAGCCTCGGCGTCTGGCGCGCCGCGGACGAGAAGGAACTGCACGAGTCGGTGCTCGGCACGCTCCCGCTGCGTCCCTGGATGACCGTCACGGTCACCGCGCTCGAATCCCATCCCAACGACCCCGGCCGCGTCGACCCCGCAGGCTGAGCACACACCCGGCGCGCCCCACCGCCACCGGCCCGTGGCCGGGACACCGGGGCGCGCACACCTCGCAGCGCGCTCGACCTCGTACGGATCCCTCCGCACCGAAGGGCACTTTCATGACCGTACGTCCCTGGAGCCATGTCGCCCGGGCCGCCGCAGCACTCGCGGCGGGCATGGGGGTGGGCCGGTTCGTCTACACGCCGATCCTCCCGCTGATGCACACCCAGGCCGGCCTGTCCGCGGGAAACGGTGCCCATGTCGCCACCGCCAACTACGTCGGATACTTCCTCGGCGCACTCGTCGGCTTCCTGGCCCCCGCGCTGGTGCGCTCACCCGCGATCCTGCGCGTCAGCCTGGTCGTGCTGACCGCCACGCTGGCCGGTATGCCGGCCACTCACAGCATCGCCGTCTGGATCGTGCTCCGGCTGCTCGCCGGGGTGGCCAGCGCACTGATCTTCGTCATCGCGGCCGGTTCCCTGCTCTGTCATCTGCGGGAGCATCCGGCCCACCTGCCGGGCTGGGCCTTCGGCGGAGTCGGCGGGGGCATCGCCCTGTCCGGGGTGCTCGTCCTCGTGCTGCGTCCCGTCGCCGACTGGCGGGCGGCCTGGTGGGCCTCGGCCGCGCTGGCCGCGCTTCTGACGGCGGTCGCCTGGAACCTCCGTCCGGAAGTCGCGCGGGCGGTGTCCGCGGAGTCGGGCTCAGCGGCGGCGGGCGGGGTGCGCACGCACCGCTGGTTCACCGCGCTGTTCGTCTCCTACACCCTGGAGGGCATCGGCTACATCGTCGCCGGTACGTTCCTCGTCGCCGCGATCGGGCAGGGCTCCGCGGGCTGGGTCGGCGGCGGTGCCTGGGTGCTGGTCGGTCTGGCCGCCGTGCCGTCCGCGGCGCTGTGGGCCCGGCTCGGACGCCGCTGGTCCCGCCCCGGTCTGCTGCTCTGCGCACTCGTCGTCCAGGCGGTCGGTATCGCCCTGCCGGCGCTGGTCGGTGGCACCGCGGCCGCACTGGTCTCGGCGGTCCTGTTCGGAGCGACGTTCATCGGAGTCAGCACGCTGGCCCTCGCGGCGGGCGCGCAGCTGCGGTTCCGTCGGTCCGTGGCACTGCTGACCGCGGGCTACTCGGTCGGCCAGATCATCGGTCCCCTGGTCGTCACCCCGCTGCTGGACCACGGCTACCGGCAGGTGCTGATGCTCGCCTCCGGTGTGGTGCTGGCGGCCGCGACGGCCGCCGGCGTGCTGCGCGTCGGCTTCCCGCACGGCGCGGGTGTGCAGGTGGCGCAGCGGGCCGCACCGGCACACCGGCTCGGGCCGGCGGACGGTGCGGCGCACGCGGACCGGCCACGCCCCTGACGGGCTCCGGCCGGAACCCCTCCCGGCGCGGTCGGACAGACGGCGAAGCCCCTCGGCCCGGCCTTGACCGGACCGAGGGGCTTCGCACCGACTCGGGCCTGAACCCTCGGTCACCTCAGACGAGGCGGGCCGAGACCTCGGTGGTGCCGGACGGGACGCTGAGCAGGGTGCCGTGCGTCGACGCCTCGGCGCTCGACGGCGACCCGGCGACGAGCTCCGCCCGCGCGCCGACGAGCAGGACCTGCCACGCTCCGGGCACGCCCTGTGCCTCGACGCTGATCACGTCACCGTCGCGGCGGGTGCGGAACACGGTGGTCGAGGAACCGTCCGAGGCCGGGATCTCCGTCACCGTGGTCACGCCGTCGACCGGCGCGTGGACGCGCAGCGTCACACCGTCGGCCCAGTCGTAGACGGCCGAGTCGTCGCTCGCGCCGAACGGGATCACCGATCCGGGGCGGGCCAGGAGCGGCAGGCTGTCGAAGCCGTGGCGCTCGCGTCGCCAGCCGGGACCCTGGATCTCCTCGCCGGACAGCAGATGGGTCCAGGTGCCCGCCGGCACGTAGTAGTCGACCTCGCCGTCGGCGGAGAAGACGGGCGCGACGAGCAGATCGTCGCCCAGCATGTACTGCCGGTCCAGGGTGTGGCAGGCCGGGTCCTCGGGGAACTCCAGCACCATCGCGCGCATCATCGGCGTGCCCTGCTCGGCGGCCTGGCGGGCGGCGCGGAACAGGTACGGCATCAGCCGGTGCTTGAGGCGGGTGAAGTCACGCGTGACCGCGACCGCCTCGTCGTCGTAGTCCCACGGCACGCGGTACGACTTGCTGCCGTGCAGCCGACTGTGCGACGACAGCAGACCGAACTGCACCCACCGCTTGAACACCTCGGGCGTCGGTGTGCCCTCGAAGCCGCCGATGTCATGGCTCCAGAAGCCGAAGCCGGACAGGCCCAGCGAGAGTCCGCCGCGCAGCGACTCGGCCATCGCGCCGAAGTGGGACTCGCAGTCGCCGCCCCAGTGCACGGGGAACTGCTGGCCGCCGGCCGTCGCCGAGCGGGCGAACAGCACGGCCTCGCCGACGCCCTTGGCCTCGGTCAGCACGTCGAACACCGTCTGGTTGTAGAGCTGCGTGTAGTAGTTGTGCATACGCTCCGGGTCGGAGCCGTCGTGCCAGACGACATCGGTCGGGATGCGCTCCCCGAAGTCGGTCTTGAAGCAGTCGACACCCTGCGCGGCCAGCACCCGCAGCTTGTCGGCGTACCACTCGCGCGCGTCCGGGTTGGTGAAGTCGACCAGCGCCATGCCGGCCTGCCACAGGTCCCACTGCCACACGTCGCCGTTGGCCTTGCGCACCAGATAGCCGTGGCGCTTGGCCTCCGCGAACAGGTGGGACTTCTGGGCGATGTACGGGTTGATCCACACGGAGACGCGCAGATCGTGCTCCTCCTTCAGGCGCCCCAGCATGCCCTCCGGGTCCGGGAAGACGTCCGGGTCCCAGACGAAGTCGCACCACTGGTACTCGCGCATCCAGAAGCAGTCGAAGTGGAACACGCCGAGCGGGATGTCGCGTTCGGCCATGCCGCGCACGAAGCTGTTGACCGTGTCCTCGTCGTACGAGGTCGTGAACGACGTCGACAGCCACAGACCGAACGACCACGCCGGCGGCAGGGCCGGGCGGCCGGTCAGGGCCGTGTACCGGTCGAGGATCTCCTTGGGCGTCGGGCCGTAGACGATGAAGTACTCCAGCGACTGGTCCTCGACGCTGAACTGCACCCGGCCGACGGCCTCGGAGCCGATCTCGTAGCTGACGTTGCCGGGGTGGTTGACGAAGACGCCGTAGCCCCGGTTGGTCAGGTGGAACGGCACGTTCTTGTAGGCCTGCTCGCTGGCGGTGCCGCCGTCCGCCTGCCAGATGTCGACGGTCTGGCCGTTCTTGACGAACGGCGTGAAACGCTCGCCGAGCCCGTACACCAGCTCGCCGACGCCGAGCGAGAGCTGGGCCAGGGAGTGGTGGGCGCCGTCACCGGTGACCGCGAAGCCGGTGCCCCGCGCCTCGGCCGAGGTGAGGACGCGTCCGTCCGCCGTGAAGTCGAGCCGCCAGGGAGCGGAGGTGTCCACGCGCAGGGACAGGTCGCCCGCCGCCAGTTCCAGCAGGGTGCCGTCCCGGGAGACCTTGGCCGCGTGGCCGGGGTCGGTGTGCAGGGTGAAGTCCGGGCCGTGCTCGGCGGCGCCGGCGTGGTGGGTGGAGCGGATGCCGATCACCCCTTCGGCAGGGGACCAGCATTCGACGGTCAGCAGCGGGCTGTTGAGGGTGTGGCCGCGGTCGGTCACATGACGTACGGGGGCGTAGAGGGTGAACCGGTCGTCGGAGACGTGGACGTCGCCGACCTCGGTCGCGTACGACGCGCGGACGCCGTCACGCATCAGCCAGTAGCCGTCGGTGAACTTCATCGGATGTTCCTCGGAAAGAGTCGGCGGTCCGCAGGGACCGGGTGTGCGAGGCCCGTGGTGCGTGCCTCGCACACGGAAGTGCTGGTGGGGGTGGCCCGGCGCGACCGGCCGGGCCACCGCTCATTCGGCCGGGTCGGCGCCGCCGGTGCGGGCGCGGTGGTCGGCGATCAGCTGCCGGTACCAGTGGTAGCTGTCCTTCGGGGTGCGCTCCAGCGTGTCGTAGTCGACCCGGATGATGCCGAAGCGCTGGTCGTAGCCGCGGGCCCACTCGAAGTTGTCCAGCAGCGACCAGACGTAGTAGCCGCGGACGTCCACACCGGCCCGCATCGCGGTGGCGAGCGCCTCCAGGTGGGTGCGCAGGTACTCCACCCGGTCGGTGTCGCGGACCCGGCCCTCGGCGTCGACGCTGTCGGCCTCGGCGGAGCCGTTCTCGGTGATCAGCACCGGCGGCAGCGTCGGGTAGCGCTTGGCCAGGTCGACCAGCAGGTCCGTGAAGGTGTGCGGGACGACGGGCCAGCCCATGGTGGTGTGGCGCACGTCGGCGCGCCAGCTCTCCACCGCCCGGATGTCGACGGCCGAGCGCGAGGCCGGGTCCGGGTCCTCGTGCGGGGCGTCGGAGACGGTGATCGGCCTGTAGTAGTTGATGCCGACGAAGTCCAGCGGAGCGCCGATGAGCTCGAGGTCGCCCTCCTGCCGGTACGGCTCGCCCGAATCGAGGAGCTCACCCCAGGTCTCGGCCTCGTGCTGCGGGTAACGACCGGCGAAGATCGGCTCGAACCACACGTCGTTGTGCATCGTCTCGGCACGGCGTACGGCGGCCAGGTCCGCCGCCGACTCGGTGGCCGGCAGCAACCGGTCGGGGTTCAGTGTGATCCCGACCTCCTTGGCGCCCGCAGCGCGCAGCGCGCGCACGGCGAGGCCGTGTCCGACGAGCAGGTGGTGGGCGGCGGCGAGGGCGCCGCGGCCCTCCCGGGTACCCGGCGCGTGGCCGCCCGCCGCGTAGCCGACGAAGGCGCTGCAGAACGGTTCGTTGAGGGTGATCCAGCGGTCCACCCGGTCACCGAACCGGTCGGCGACGATCGCCGTGTACTCGGCGAAGCGCTCCGCGGTCTCGCGCACCCGCCAGCCGCCCCGGTCCTCCAGGGCCTGCGGGAGGTCCCAGTGGTAGAGCGTGGCGGCCGGCGAGATGCCGGCGGCGTGCAGTTCGTCGAGGAGCCGGTCGTAGAAGTCCAGCCCCGCCTTGTTCGCCGGGCCCGAGCCGGTCGGCTGGATACGCGGCCAGGCGATGGAGAAGCGGTAGCTGTCCACGCCCAGGTCGCGCAGGAGGGCGACGTCCTCGGGGTAGCGGTGGTAGTGGTCGCAGGCGACGTCACCGGTGGCGCCTCCGACGACACGGCCGGGCTCGCGGCTGAAGGTGTCCCAGATGGACGGACCCCTGCCGCCCTCGTCGTACGCGCCCTCGATCTGGTAGCTCGCCGTCGCGGCTCCGAAGAAGAAACCGTCGGGGAAGGCGGGGAAGCCGGAGAACTCAGGCAACTTGGGGATGCTCACGGAGAACCGTCCTACTTGACCGATCCGCCGGTGATCCCGGCGGCGATGTACTTCTGGGCGACGACGAGCAGCACCGCGGCCGGCACGGCGGAGAGCACGGCGGTCGCCATCACCGCGCCCCAGTCGCTGACGTGCGCGCCCACGAACTGGTAGATGCCGAGCGTGATCGGCTTGACGTCGTCCGTGGTGTTGAGCGTCAGCGCGAAGATGAAGTCCGACCAGGCGAACAGGAAGGTGAACAGACCCGCCGTGATCAGCGAGTTACGGCTCATCGGCAGCACGATCCGGATGAACGCGGTGAACCGGTTCGCTCCGTCCACCATCGCGGCCTCCACCACCTCGGTGGGGATCGAGACCATGAACGCCCGCAGCAGCACGATCGAGAACGGCAGCCCGAGCGAGGCGTCCGCGAGGATCAGGCCCAGGTAGGAGTTGACCAGTCCCAGCTCCGCGTAGGCGCTGTACATGGCGTTGGCGATGACGATGCCCGGCACCATCTGGGTGATCAGCGTGGTGAAGACGATCGTCTGACCGCCGCGCAGGCCGAACTGCGCGAGTCCGTAGGCGGCCGGCGCGGCGAGCGCCAGACAGACGACGACGGCGCCCAGCGCGACGCCGAGGCTGGTGAGCAGCGAGCCGCCCTGGGTGCTGATCGCCGTGTCGAAGTTCTTCAGGCTCGGCGCGGTGGGGAACCACTCGGTGGCGGCGACGCTCGAGTCCGGCTGGAGCGCCGTGTTGAGCATCCAGTACACCGGGAAGAGCAGGACGGCGAGGATCAGCAGCGCCGCGGTGGTGTTCCAGGCCGAGCGCAGGCGCACGGAGCGGGTGGGCCGGTTCGCCGGCACGGCCGCCGGCAGGTTCGTCGGTTGCTTCATCGTCGGTCACTTCCCCTTGCCGAAGTCGGCGCGGTTGGCCCGCAGGTACAGCACGGCGAAGAGCGCGCTGATGAGGATCAGGACATTGCCCACGACGGCGCCCTGGCCGAAGTCGAGCTGCAGGAAGGACAGCTGGTACGTGACCGTGCCCAGGGTCTGCGTGGAGTCGGCCGGCCCGCCGGAGGTCAGGGCGAGGATCAGGTCGAGGATCTTCACCGTCGACATGAAGCCCAGCACCAGCACGACGGTGATCACCGGCCGGAGCATCGGCAGGGTGATGCTGCGGAACGTGCGCCACGGGCCCGAGCCGTCCAGCGAGGCGGCCTCGTACACGTCACGCGGGATCTCCTGGAGACCGCCGTAGAGGATGACCATGTTGAACGGGATGCCGACCCAGATGTTGACCAGCACCGCCGACAGCAGCGCCACACTCGGGCTGCTGAGCCACGGGACACCGTCCGCGGGCGCCAGGCCGATCGCGTGCAGCACGGTGTTCAGCATGCCGTGCTCCTGGTCGAGGATCCGGCGCCAGACGACGGCGGACACCACCATGGGGACGAGCCAGGGCAGCAGCAGGACGGCCCGCACCATTCCGGACAGCCGGAAGCGCCGGGAGAAGAAGACGGCGAGGGCGAGACCGATGGTGAACTGGCCGAGCAGCGAGCCGACGGTGAACAGCAGTGTGTGCCACAGCGCGTCGCCGAACAGATCGTTGGCGAAGACGGCCCGCCAGTTGTCGAGACCGTTGAACGGGGCCTCGCCGGTGAAGTACGTCTTCGGTGTGTAGTGCTGGAAGCTGATGAGGATGTTGTTGACGAGCGGGTAGCCGAAGAACAGCCCCATGTAGGTGAGGGCCGGGGCGACGAACAGCCAGCGCAGCAGCCGCTGGCGCCTGGGTGCACGGCCCGTCTTCGAGTTCGTCTTGCCGGTGCTCGCGGCGGGCGCGATCGAGGTGATGGTGGTCATGGCCGCTTCCTCACTTCCCTGCCGAAGCCTGCTGCTGTGCCCGGTCCATGGCCTGTTCCGGGCTGGTGCGCCCGGTCAGCACGGACTGGAAGGCACCGGCCAGCGCGTCACCGACGATGGGCCATCCGGTGCCGACCTTCGCGGTGCGGGACCGGGCCGTGGTGACCAGCTCGGCGAACGGGGCGAGCTTCGGGTTCTGCTCCGCGTATGCCTGGGCGGCCGAGGCGCGCGTGGGCACGTTGTTCACGGACTCGCCCCACTGGAGCTGGTTCTGCTCGGAGTTCAGGCAGTTGAGGAGGTCGCCGGCCCGCTTCTCACGGGCTCGGTCCTCGTTCTTCGGTACGGCCATGACGGTGCCGCCGATGGGCGGCACTGCGTCCTTGCCCGCCTCCGGGACCGGGATCTTCGCGACGGCCCAGTCGACGTTCTTCTGGGCGCTGAGGACCGGGACCTGCCACGGACCGTTGATCATCATGGCCGCGCGGCCCGCCACGAACTGGTCGTTGACGTCCTGCTGGTTCCAGTTGACGACCGACCGCGACGCGGACCCGTCCGCCAGCAGGTCCTTCCAGAGCTGGAGCGCGGCTTCGCCCTTGCCGTTGTCGAGCTTCGCCTCGTCGCCGCCGGCGGACCAGAAGAAGGGCAGGAACTGGTACACGCCGTCCGCGTTGGGGCTCGCGCTGAAGGCCATTCCGTAGGTGTCGCCCTCGGTCAGCTTCTTCGCGGCCTCGCGCAGCTCGGCCCAGGTGCGCGGCGGGTCGATGCCGGCGTCCTCGAGGAGCTTGGTGTTGTAGATCAGGGCCAGCGAGTTGACGGAGCGGGCGACGCCGTACTGGACACCGTCGTACGAGCCGAGGGAGGTGGCGCTCGCCGAGAAGCCGGACGTGTCGACGCCGGCCTCCTTCAGCGGACGCAGTCCTTCGGTCTGCGCGAACTGCGGCAGCTCGGAGCCGTCCAGCTCCAGGATGTCGGTGAGCGAGTCGGACGACGCCATCCGCAGCGTCTTCGACGCGATCTGGTCGGCGGGCACACTGATCTGCTCGACCTTGATGCCCAGCGGCTTGGCGCAGCGGTCGAAGAATCGCTGGTTGGCGGTGTGCTCGGCGGTGTCGGTCGCCGAGTTCAGCACGGTGACGGTGCCCGGGTCGGGCTCCGCGGCGCAGCCGGTCAGGCCCAGCGCGGCAGTGGCGCACGCCAGGGTCGCGGCGAGCGCGGGAACACGCTTGCCTCCTGCTCTGGCGATTCCTGCTCTGACGCGTCCTCCTACGGAGGGCATGATCGTTTCTCCCTTACATGTGCGGCTCTGGACATGCGGTGATCTGGCGCAGTCCGGGTGGCCGTCCGTGCCGTACGGGCGGCCCGTCCTGCTCAGTCGCTGGGCGGCGGGGCGATGGCGGGCCCGGCCATGCGCGGCTGGATCGGGTGGTGTGGTGCTCCGGGGGACGCGTTCGAGTCGCGTGCCTTCGTGCGGAGCGCGGCGGAGGCTGGTTCCGGACCGCCGTAGCCGAGTTCGACGGCCGCGATGGCGAGTCGGGCCACGGCGGCGGACATCTCGGCGACGGGCAGGTCGATCCGCGGCAGATGCCGGATGCCCAGCTCGTCCGGGAGGCTGCCGACGAGGACCACGGACAGGTCCTGGGGGATCCGCCGCCCGGCCGAGGCCACCGCGTCCAGCAGGTGGGGCAGGAGGATCAGGTGCTGGACGACCAGTGCGGTCGGCGCGGGGGTCGTCGTGAGTGCCTCGTGCAGTCGGTGTGCGAGCACGTCCGGATCGCGGTGCGAGGGGACCACGCGCACATCGGCGCCGGTTTCGCGGGCCGCGCGCCGGGCGCCGTCGAGGCCGTGCAGCGCGTATCCGCGACGCGCGGCCACCTCGTGCTCGGCCGACGACAGGAAGACGATTCTTCGGTGGCCGGCCGCGGCGGTCTCGCGTACGGCGAGGGCGACAGCGGCCTCCCAGTCGAGATCCGTCCAGGGCAGTCCGGCGTGGCCGTCATGGCCGAGCAGCGCGGCGGGGAACCCGAGTTCGTGCAGGACCTCTATTCGGGGGTCGCGTTCCTCGACCGCCATCAGCACGGCCGCGTCCGCGAGTCCGCTGCGGGCCACCCGGCGCAGTCCGCCGACGCCGTCCTCGTCCGTGATGAGGAGCACGTCGTGGTCGTGGCCGCGGGCGGCGTCGGTGACGTCGACGGCGAACCTGCCGTCGATCGCACGGTACTCGCCGGGCGCGCGCGGCACGGCCAGCGCGAGCACCCGGGTGCGGGCGCTGCGCAGGGTGCGCGCGCTGGCCCGCGGGTGGTAGCCGAGCTCGTCGATGGCGGCCTGGACCGCCCGCCTGGTCTCCTCGGAGATCTTGCGGGATCCGCTGAGGACGTAGGAGACGGTGCTCGGCGCCACACCCGCGCGTTCGGCAACGTCCTTGATCGTGGTCATCCTCGTCCTTGTCCGCCGTCTGAGGTGTGTACGGTTCGGATCGTCGAATCGATTCGACAGTTGGCCTCACCGAGGACGTCGAATCGATTCGATGATCGGCGTGACTGTAGACAGGACGGATAGTTGAAGGCAATACCGTGACTGATACATCACATCCGCTGGCATTTGCCGGAATTATCTGGTTTTGTTCGATCAAACCGGCGGCCTGAGAGTGAACTGCACGACAACGCCCGGGACTTGGTCGGGGGTGTGAGTCCCGGTCCGCGGTGCGGGCCGTCGAAACCTTGATCGTTTCCGGTGCGGTGTCCCTGTGCCGCGGCGGTGCGGGGCGGTGCGGGTTGGCTCAGTTCCGGACAATTACACTGTCCGCGTGGCCGACATGCCGAGGCTTGAGCCCCTCTCGCCGGACGAGGAGGCGTTCCTCCGCGCCCTGGGAAAGGTGATGGCTTCCCTGCCCCGTGTCGTGGACGCCGACATGCTCGCGGAGCAGGGCATCAACGGCAACGAGTACATGACGCTGGTGCACCTGTCCGAAGCGCCGGACCACCAGATGCGCATGAGCGAGCCGGCCAACATGTTCGGGCTGTCCGTGAGCGGCATGACCAGGGTGGTGCAGCGCCTGGAGAACCAGTCCCTCGTCGTACGTGTGAGATGCCCCGACGACGGGCGGGCCTGGCTCGCGATCCTGACCGGTTCCGGATGGACGCGCCTGAAGCGGGCCTGGCCCTCGAACCTCGCCGCGATGCGCCGGCATGTCTTCTCGCGCCTGGAGGGGTGCGACCTGCCGGCCGCCGCCGGGGTGCTGGAGCGCATCGCGCCTTCGCCCTGAGGCGCTCGCGTCACCGGCGGGAGCCGCCGAGGTGCTGGAGTGCACCGCGCCTTCGTCCTGGGGCCGGTGTGCTGTCGGTCGAGGATCGCCGGACCGCCTGAGCGTTCGTGACCGGTGTGTGGGCCGGGCCGGACGTCGCAAGCGGTGTGCCGTCGGGTGTCGACGCCGCCCGACTCGGGTCGCGCGGCGACGGCAATTCCCGCGCGGCGCAAGGGCCTTGCGTCATGGCGGGGCGGCCCGTTCGGGCGCCTTTGGGGCGCGTCGCGGTGTGATGGCGACGGCAGTGACCTTCCGATCGCGACCTTCCCCGCCCTCCGGGCGGGAAGTTGACGGATCAACTACCACCCTCTAGGTTGATCAGTGATCTAGTTGACCCATCAAGGGTCTATTACGGTTCCTGCATCTGAGACAGAAATCGAGAACCATGCGCATACTGCTTTCTGCCACGCCGATCCATGGTCACATTCTTCCCCTGATTCCGTTGGCCCGGGCATTTCGCCTGCGCGGGGACAGCGTGGCCTTGATGGGCGCAGAATCAGCGGCGTCCATTATCGCCGGTGAAGACATCGAGTTCCTGCGCGCAGGAGCTGGGGTGGAAGTGTCGGTGGCGGAGGTTCTGCGCACCACCGGACACGATCTGTTCAAGGGCGTCACCCTCGAGACGGAAGCGGAGTTCTTCGCCGGGGCGCGCGTGGACCTGACCATCGAGGAGGCCGTCGCCGCGGCGCGTGCCTGGGAGCCGGACCTGATCGTCTCCGAGCACCTGGACTTCGTGGGCCCGCTGACGGGTGCGATCCTGGGCGTGCCGGTCGCCAATCTGGCCTACGGCCCGGTGCTGGCCGCCCAGAGTATCGAGGAGACCACGGCTCGGGTCAGTAAGCGGTATGAGTCCCGCGGCCTGCAGTACGAGGCGGCGCGCTGGTACCTCGACACCTGCCCTCCCGCGTTGCAGCGGCCGGGCTGGGTGGCTCCCGAGAACTGGATCGGCATCCAGCCCCAGGCGCACCGTGCTGCGGGGCAGGTGCCGCCGGCCAGGGTGGAGCGCGGCGAGGGCCGACCGCGTGTCCTGGTCACCGCCGGAACGTCGTACGCGGCGCCCGAGGTTGTCAGCCCGCTGCTGCGGGAGCTGCTGAAGCAGGACATCGACGTGCGCGTCACCCTCAACAGGGCGTCCGCTGAGGACTTCGACGTGGACGTCGCCGCGGTCGGCGGGCTGGAGTTCGTCGGTTTCACCCCGCTCGCCGAACTGCTGCGGGACGTCGATGTGGTGGTGACCCACGGCGGAGCGGGCACCGTGCTCGGCGCACTGGCCGAGGGTCTTCCGATGGTCGTGGTGCCGCAGGGCGCGGACCAGCCCGTTCAGGCCGAGCGTGTGGGCGCCGCCGGTGCCGGCATCGCCTTCCCGATGGGTGAGGCACCCCCTCAGAAGGTGGCCGACGCGGTCCGCACCGTCCTGGCGGAACCGAGCTACCGGACCGTCGCGGAGAAGATCGCCACGGAGATCGCCGACTACAACACCCCTGCCGAGGTCGCGGAGCGGCTCGCTTCGGCCATCTCGCGGTAGGGCCTCGGCGCGACAGTCCTCCTGCCCGTGCCGGGCATGCACCCACGGGGACGGCAAGTCGACGTTCCACGACGGCCGGCTCGCCGTCCCCGCACCCACGGGGGCGGCAAGTCGACGTTCCGCGACGGTCGGCTCGCCGTCCCCGCACCAGACCACAGGAAGCTCACAATGAAGGCTCTCGTCCTCGCCGGGGGCGCCGGCACACGACTGCGACCCATTACCCACACCTCGGCGAAGCAGCTTGTGCCCGTCGCCAACAAGCCCGTGCTCTTCTACGGCCTCGAGGCGATCGCCGAGGCGGGAATCACGGATGTCGCCGTGATCGTCGGATCCACCGCCGCGGAGATCCAGCGCGCGGTGGGCGACGGATCGCAGTTCGGGATTTCCGTCACCTATCTTCGGCAAGACGCACCGCTGGGTCTCGCCCATGCCGTACTGATCGCCCGCGAATTCCTGGGCGACGACGATTTTGTCATGTACCTCGGCGACAATTTCATCGTCGGAAACATCACGTCCCTGGTGGACTCCTTCCGTACGGAGCGGCCCGACGCGCAACTCCTCCTCACGAAGGTGCCGGACCCGACCAGCTTCGGCGTCGCGGAGCTGAACGCGACCGGTCGCGTCGTGAACCTCGAGGAGAAGCCGAAAGAGCCGAAGAGCGATCTCGCGCTGGTCGGTGTCTACCTGTTCACCTCCGCCATTCACGAGGCGGTGCGCTCCATCGCACCGTCCTGGCGTGGTGAGTTGGAGATCACCCACGCCATCCAGTGGCTGATCGACGAGGGCCGGGACGTTCGTTCCACGACGATCTCCGGGTACTGGAAGGACACCGGGAACGTGACCGACATGCTGGAGGTCAACCGCTCGGTCCTGGAGACGGTCGAGCCGGTCTGCCTCGGCACGGTCGACGCCGAGAGCGACATCGTGGGGCGCGTCCGGATCGAGCGGGGCGCGAAGGTCAGCGCGAGCCGCATCGTGGGCCCCGCGATCATCGGCGCCGGAACCGTCGTCACGAACGCCTACATCGGTCCGTTCACCTCGGTCTCGGAGGGGTGCCGGATCGAGGACAGTGAAATCGAGTACTCGATCCTCTTGCCGGACTCCTCCGTCGTCGGAGTGCGCCGGGTGGCGGCGTCCCTGATCGGCCGCAACGTGGAGGTCACCCCCGCTCCCCGCAATCCGTCCGAACACCGTCTCATCCTCGGCGACCACAGCAAGGTGCAGATCTCCTCATGACGGATCCGTACACGCGCCGCACCCGGATTCTCGTCACCGGTGGGGCCGGCTTCATCGGCTCGCACTACGTCCGTACGGTGCTCGGACCGCAGGGTCCGGGTGATGTCGCGGTGACCGTGCTCGACAAGCTCACCTACGCCGGCAATCCCGCCAACCTCGACGAGGTCCGTGGCCACCCCCGGTTCACCTTCGTCCAGGGCGACATCTGCGACAGCCGACTCGTGGCCGAGCTGATGGGTGAGCACGACCAGGTGGTGCACTTCGCCGCCGAGTCCCATGTGGACCGCTCCATCCACGACGGCGGCGAGTTCGTCCGTACGAACGTGTTGGGCACCCACACCTTGGTCGACGCGGCGTACCGGGCGGGCGTGAAGAGGTTCATGCACATCTCCACGGACGAGGTGTACGGCTCGATCGACAAGGGTTCCTGGCCCGAGACCGACCCCCTCGCGCCCAACTCGCCGTACTCCGCGGCGAAGGCGTCCAGCGACCTGATCGCGCTGGCCTACCACCGCACTCACGGCCTCGACGTGCGGGTGACGCGCTGCTCCAACAACTACGGGCACCATCACTTCCCCGAGAAGGTCATCCCGCTGTTCATCACCAACCTGCTGGACGGCAGGAAGGTCCCGCTGTACGGCGACGGCGGCAATGTGCGCGACTGGCTGCACATCGACGACCACGTGCAGGGCATCGAACTGGTCCGCACCGAGGGACGTCCGGGGGAGGTCTACAACATCGGCGGAGGAACCGAGCTGTCCAACAAGGAACTGACGCAGCTGTTGGTCCGGGCGTGCGGAGCGGACTGGGACAGCGCTGTCGAGTACGTCACCGACCGCAAGGGCCATGACCGCCGCTACTCAGTGGACTGCGCCAAGATCCGTGAGGAACTCGGCTACGAGCCACGCAAGGACTTCGCCGAAGGACTGGCCGAGACCGTGCAGTGGTACCGCGACAACCGTGCCTGGTGGGAAGCCTTGAAGGAGCGAGCGGCCCTGTGAACGGCCGGGTGAGCGCGAGCGGTTGGCTCGTCACGGGCGCGGGCGGAATGCTGGGCCGGGACCTGCTGGCCAGGTTGGCGGTGGGGGGTGAACCCACGACCGGCCTCGACCGGGCGGCTCTCGACATCACCGATGCCGAAGCGGTCCGGGGAGCCCTCGAAACGTACCGCCCCGCCGTCGTGGTCAACGCCGCCGCGTGGACCGCGGTCGACGACGCGGAGACGTACGAGGACCGTGCGCTGGAGGTCAACGGCACCGGACCCGGCACACTCGCACAGGCGTGCCGCGACAGCGGTGCCGTGCTGCTCCAGATCTCCACCGACTACGTGTTCGCGGGCGACGCCGCCACGCCGTACGCGGAGGACGCGCCGATCGCGCCGCTGAACGCGTACGGACGGACCAAGGCCGCGGGTGAGCGTGCGGTGCTCCGGACGCTGCCCGACACAGGCTATGTCGTACGGACGGCGTGGCTCTATGGCGCGGGTGGCAAGAACTTCGTCCGCACGATGACCGAACTGGCGGCCACCGACCGGTCCCTGGACGTGGTCGGCGACCAGAGAGGCCAGCCCACCTGGACGGTCGATCTCGCCGATCGTCTGGTGCGGCTCGGCGCCGCGGCCGTCGCGGGCACCGCGCCCGCCGGCGTCTACCACGCGACCAGCTCGGGCGAGACGACATGGTGCGGTCTCGCACACGAGATCTTCGCACTCCTCGGTGCCGATCCCGGGCGGGTCAGGCCCACCACCAGCGAAGCGTACAGACGACCCGCGCTCCGCCCCGCCTACAGCGTGCTCGGCCACGAACGCTGGCGGGCGGCCGGAATCGCCCCGATCCGCGACTGGCGTGAGGCCTTGGCGGAGGCGATCCCGGCACTGGTCGAAGCGGAGACACCGGCCCGTTCATGAGCCCGCGCGACGCGCGGACCAACGCCTCGGCGCAGGCCGGGAATCAGAGGACGTGATGCATGTGAAGGAACTCTCCATCGACGGGGCCTGGGTCCTCGAGCCTCGGATACTGCGGGACAGCCGCGGCAGTTTCCACGAGTGGTTCAAGGCGGACGCCTTCGCCGAGCACCTCGGGTACAACCTGACGCTGGCACAGGCCAACTGCTCGGTGTCGGCCAGGGGGACGCTGCGCGGCGTCCACTTCGCGGACGTGCCGCCAGGTCAGGCCAAGTACGTGAAGTGCCTGCACGGTGCCGTCCTCGATGTCATCGTGGACATCAGAGTCGGATCGCCGACGTTCGGACAGTGGGAGGCGGTCCGCCTCGACGACGTGGACCACCGTGCCGTGTACCTGAGCGAGGGACTCGGCCACGCCTTCATGGCGCTGACCGACGACGCGACCGTGGTCTATCTCTGCTCCGAGGGATACGCGCCCCGACGGGAGCACGGCATCGATCCGCTGGATCCCGAACTGGGCATCGAGTGGCCGGACATCGTGCCCCTGCTCTCCGACAAGGATGCCGCGGCGCCGTCCCTCGCCGAGGCGCGCGCGTCCGGCCTGCTGCCGTCGTACGCCGCGTGCCGGTCCCACCTGGACGAGCTGAGGGCCGCGGCCACACATCCGTGAGCCACATCGGTCACCCGGCCGGCAGCCGTGCGTACTGACCGGGTGGCCGGCCCGCATACCGGCTGAACGCGGTGCTGAACGCGCTGGCCGAGCCGTAGCCGATGCGCTCGGCGATCTCCGCCATGCCCAGGTCCCGCCGGCTCAGGAGATCCTTCGCGACCGCCATGCGCCACGCACGCAGGTACTCCATGGGGGACAGACCCACATTTCTGGTGAAGCGGTCGAAGAACGCCGATCGGGACAGCGCCGCCGCCTTCGCGAGCCGGTCCACGGTCCAGGGCTGTTCGATACGTTCGTGCATCTGCTGCAGCACCGGTGCGAGCCGGGGATCCGCCAGGCCGCGCAACAGGCCGGGAGGCGCGTGCACCCCGGAGGTGTTGCGCAGTGCCTCGATGAGCAGCACCTCCACCAGCCGGGTCAGGACGAGTTCCTTGCCCGGTCGGCTCGCGATCCCTTCCTCCCGGACGAGCTGGACGAGCACGGCGAGCCTCCCGACGTCGCGCACATGCACGACGTCGGGCAGGAGTGAGCCCAGCAGGGCGGTGTCGGGGGAGGCGAAGACGAAATTCCCGCCGAGCATGCGCACGTCCGGGTCCTCGTTCTGCGGGTGGTGCGCCTCGTTCGTGCCGCGCGGTGCGAGCTTCGGGTCACGGACGGGCGGGTCCACCGGCGTGAAGCCCGACAGGGTGAAGGCGGGCGTCGAGGGCAGCAGGATGAAGTCGCCCTGCTCCAGAGTGATGGGCGCATGCCCGGCGACGGTGAGCAGGCACCGCCCTTCCAGGACCACGCAGAAGCCCGGCTCCCCGAACTCCGAGTAGCGCACGCCCCAGGCACCGGCGCCGCTGATGCTCTTGGCGAACACCGCCCGCGGCCGCAGCAGCTCGACCACCTGGGCGAGGGGATCGCTCATTCCACGCTCCCGGACTTCTGATAACTAATTGCGGACTCGCAATTATAGATAGTCCGGCCCGGCGCTCATAGCGTGGTGGGCATGAAGACAGTCCTGATCACTGGTACCTCATCCGGATACGGGCGGCAGACCGCCCTGCACTTCCACTCCCAGGGGTGGAACGTCATCGCCACGATGCGCACGCCGCGCGCGGACGTCCTGCCCGAGTCGGACCGGCTGCGTGTCGTCGCCCTCGACGTGACGAAGCCCGAGAGCATCACCGCCGCGCTGGAGGCGGCGGGGCCCGTCGACGTCCTGGTCAACAACGCGGGCGTCCCGTCCATCAGCGTGTTCGAGGGCATTCCCATGGCCCGCGTCCGGGAGGTCTTCGAGACCAACACGTTCGGCGTGATGGCGATGACCCAGGCGGTGCTGCCGCAGTTCCGTGAGCGCGGCTCCGGTGTGGTCGTCAACGTGACCTCCAGCGTGGTGCTGGGGCACATGCCGCTCTCGGCCGTCTACAAGGCGAGCAAGATGGCCGTCGAGGGGTTCACCGCGTCCCTCGCTCTCGAACTCGCGCCCTTCGGAGTGCAGGCGAAGACGGTCGAGCCGGGCGCCTGTCTGACCACGAACTTCGGTGCCAGGGCTCTGAACGGCAGGCGGCTGGAGGAGATGGTGCCGGAGCCCTACCTTTCCTGGGCGGAGAAGGTCATGGCCGACTTCATGGGCCAGGACGTGTACACCCGGGAGAGCGACGTGGCCGAGACGGTGTGGCGCGCCGCGCACGACACGACCGGCCGGCTGCGCTTCCCGGCGGGCGCCGACGCCGTCCGGCTCGCCGAGGCCAAGTGATCCGGCCTCGGACGCGGCGACACCCCGCTGATGCCGTGAGCCGGCCCCGTGCACACGCACGGGGCCGGCGACGGCGGACTCCGGGGCGGCCGGGCGCCCGACCCGCTGCTCAGTCGGAGATGGTCAGCGCCGAGATCCGTCCGTCCGCGATGCTGAAGTGCAGGTAGCGGTCGACGGGGCTACCGGGGAAGTCGCCGTCGTAGGTGGTCTCGGCGACCACGAAGCCGGGTCCGGGGACGGTACGTCGGATCGTGCAGTCGAGGGTGAAGTTCGCTGCGAGATCGGCCAGCCAGTCGTGAACACCGGCCGCGCCCTGGTGGCTCCTGCCTTCGTCGCGGACGACGGCGTCCGGCGTGAAGACCGAATCTGAGAGCTCCGCCAACTCGGCGACGGGGGTGGTCAGATAGGTGGCCACGCACTCGGGAAGTCCAGCGGCAGTGACGGTCATCGTTGTCTCCTACTCGGTACGTCGATTTCTCGGTGAGTCGATGTGTCTGTACGGGGATGTGCCGCTACAGCGATGTGCCTGTACGGCGATGTGTCGGTTCGGTCCGGCGCGTTCACACCGTGGGCTTGCTGCCGCCGTCGATGACGTGCTCCGCGCCGACGATGGCCGAAGCGCGGTCCGAGACCAGGAACGCGACGAGTTCGGCGACCTCGTCGGGCCGCGACGGCCGGCCCAGAGGGATGCCGATCCGGGCCATGACGCTCTGCCGCGCCTCCTCGTAGGTGCTGCCGCTGCTGTCCGCGACGGCCGCGACGAACGAGCGCCCCCAGTCGCTCTCGGTGAATCCGGGCGTGACGCTGTTGACCCGGACGCCGTGCGGAGCGACCTCGTTGGCCAGGCCCTTGCTGTAGTGGGTCAGCGCCGCCTTGGCCGAGCCGTACGGAACCCGGTTGGGGTTCGGTGCCGACCGTGACAGTGACGACACGTGCACCACCGCGCCGGACCCGCGCTCGACCATCCCGGGAACGAGGGCACGATCCAGGCGCGCCGGTCCCAGCACGTTGATGTCCATGACCAACTGCCAGACGGCGTCGGCCTGGCCCAGCAGCGGGACGTGTTCGCCCCCGTCCGCACCGACGTTGTGCACGAGGATGTCCACCCCGCCCATGTGCCGGGCGACATGGCGGGAGATGGCCTCCACGCCGGCCCGTGTGCCGATGTCCGCCTGGACGAACAGCTCCGAAGGCCGGTCGCCGGGTGCCGACCGGGCGCCGAAGGCGACCTGGGCGCCCGCGCGGCTCAGCCGCTCGACGACGGCTGCCCCGATTCCGCGGGTGCCGCCCGTGACGAAGGCGCGTTTTCCGGAGAATTCGAGTTCATCGCTGACCGGGTTGCTGTGGTGCGCTGGGGATGTCACTTCTCGGCTCTTTCGGCTGTGGTGGTTCATGGCCCCGGAACAGGGCACTCCATGAACCTAAGGACTCCGGAATGAGCCGTTCAATGCCTGTCTGTCTCCGATCATTGTCTGATCGTCCTCCTCCCGGCGGCTGACATACCCTGCCGGTCATGGATGTTGTCAGCGATGCCGTCAGTGCCATCCGCAGCGGGCGCCCCATGTCCGCCCGGACGCACCTCGCCGCGCCCTGGGGTCTGGAGTTCCCCGCGGCGCAGGGTGCCGGGTTTCATGTGGTCCTCCAGGGAAGTTGCTGGCTGCTGCCCCCGGGACCGGGCGAACCCGTGGCGCTGAGCAGCGGGGACGTCGTGTTCGTGGCGCAGGGGCAGCGGATCGCGCTCGCTGATCACCCGGAGCGCCGGCTCGTCCCGGTGACTCAGGAGATGGACGACGCATGGCGGCCGGCCCGCCCGGCCCGTTCCGGGCCGACGACCGTGCTGATCTGCGGTTCCTACCAGCTGGACCAGGTGCGCCAGCACCCCGTTCTCCAGCAGTTGCCCGCGTACATCCACATCCCCAAAAGGGTGGGGCACCACGGTTCGCTGAGTTCCGTCATCGACCTTCTCGGCAGCGAGCTGGACGCCCGCCGCCCCGGAACCGACGCGATCGTCCCGGCGCTGCTCGACACGATGCTGCTGTACATCCTGCGGGCGTGGTACGAGGACGAGGCCGCCCAGAGCACCGGCGGCTGGGCCCGCGCCCTGCACGACCCGGCTGTCAGCGCCGCGCTGCACCACATCCACCGGGAGCCGGGCCGCGCCTGGACCGTGGCCGAGCTGGGCACTCGGGCCGGCTTGTCACGGGCGGCCTTCTCCCGGCGTTTTTCATCGCTGGTCGGCCAGTCACCGCTGGCGTACCTCACCTGGTGGCGCATGACCATCGCGGGACGGCAGCTCCAGGGCACCGACACCGCCCTGCGCACCATCGCCCAGCGCGTCGGCTACACATCGGAGTTCGCCTTCAACCGCGCCTTCAAACGGGAGTACGGCACGACCCCCGGCACCTACCGGCGCCAACACGCGGGGGCGTACGGAGCCGGCCCCGGCGACCTCGGACCCGACGCGATCTGAACGGTCCCGAGCAGCCGTTCGGACAGGAATCCGCGTGTGGTGCGGCACACATCGGCAGCGGACTAGACAGACCTGTCTGTTCGTTATGGTGGGTGGCACCGGAAGCGAGGAGGAGGTGGTTGCCATGGCAGGTACGGTGAAGCGCCCGCCCGCCCGTCAGCGGATCCTGGACACGGCGAGTGAGCTGTTCAGGGAGCACGGGCTGAGGGGTGTGGGCGTGGACCGCATCATCGATCAGTCCGGTGTCGCCAAGGCGACGCTGTATGCGCACTTCCCGTCCAAGGACGAACTGGCCGCGGAGTATCTGCGCCGGACCGACGACTCCTGGCGCGGGAAGCTGCGGGCGGCCGCGCTCGCCGCGGGGGACGATCCCCGTGAGCAGCTCGTCGGCATGTTCGACGCCGTCGCCGCCTCCTATCGCCGTCACGGATTCCACGGCTGCCCGTTCATCAACGCCGCGGCGGAGAGCGAGCCGGGGACGGCCGCGCACACCGTGACCGTCGAGCACAAGCAGCTGGTCCGGGAGTGGGTGCACGGGCTGGCCGAGGCGGCCGGCGCTCCTCAGCCGCAGGCCCTGGCACTCCAGCTCACACTCCTGATCGACGGAACCCTGGCCGCTGGCAGGCTGGAGCAGAACGAGGCCATGCCGGCCGCCGCCAAGGCCGCCGCGCGTGTCCTGGTCGACCGGGCGATCCCCGCACCGCACTAGTTGTTCGACGGCCCACCGGCGTATCGCCCTGCTCCGGGCGAGCCGGTCGGACCGCCCGAAAAAGACAGACAGGTCTGTCTGGAGAGAGAAGAAGCGCGTATGCCGACACGCACTCTGGTGCTGCTCGCCCATCCCGCCCTGCACCGCTCACGGATCAATGCGGCGCTGGCCGGCGAAGTCCGCGGACTGGACCACGTCACACTGCACGACATCCATGAGGCGTACCCGGACCGGGTCATCGACGTCGCCGCCGAACAGCGGCTGGTGCGTGAGCACGACGTGATCGTCTTCCAGTTCCCGTTCCACTGGTACTCCGTTCCCGGCTTCCTCAAGCAGTGGCTGGACGAGGTCATGCTGCGGGACTTCGCCTACGACACCGGTCCGCTGCTGGAGGGCAAGACGCTTCAGCTCGTCACGTCGACGGGCGGGGTCGAGGACGCGTACGGACCCGATGGCTTCCATCGCTTCACCATGGCGGAACTGCTGAGGCCGCTGGAGCAGACGGCGCACCGGATGGGTCTTGCGTACGCCGACCCGTTGGTACTGCACGACGCCCGCGGAACCAGCGACGAGGAACTCGCCCTGCACGCCAAGCGCTACCGGGAACTGCTGCTCGGATACGCCTGAGGGAGCCGCACCGGCCGACCCGCACGCCCCGCCCCGCATCCGGCGACGGCCGCCGCCGCGGCGGCCTGAACGCGGCGAACCCACGGCACTAGTCGAGGATTCCCAGCCGTGTGTCGGGTCGGCAGTGCGGGCAGGCGTCGACTCCGTCGGCCAGCGCCCGGACCGCCTGATCGCGTTGCACGCCCTTGGACCGCTTGCCTGCCATGTGGCAGTCGCCGACATGGACGTACACCGCGGTGCTCTCGCCGAGGCCCTGTTCGACGAGCCACTCCGGCGCGGGAGGCCGGGCGAGAAGGCGGCGCCGGCGTTCCGTCTCCCGGCGTTCCTCGTCGGCGATCCACCGGTCGATCTGTGTCAGGCCCGCCCTGGCCTGCTGGACGAACACGCGCCGGGCGAATCGCAGCAGCTCGAGGCGGGACGGCGGATCTTGGGTCACATGTCAGAGCGTACGTCCGATTTCCCGAGAAATCGAACGTGCGATCTAATCTGGTTCCGAGGGTGCTCGGCGGTGAGGGCCGCGCAGTCGATGTGATGCTCCGGGTGCGGGGCGGCGATGCCGGGCGTGCGCCAGGCCCTATTCGGCGCGCTGCGACGAGGGCGTGTTCGCCGGATCCATGATCTCCAGGGCTCCCTGGAGCCAGCCCTGGGCCGATCCCGTCTTCAGGGCGAAGCGCACCTGGGACAGCGGCCGAGCCAGGGGGTTGCTTCGGTGTGCGCGTCCCGCCTTCTCCGCGGCCTGGATCGCCTTGACGGCGAAGGCCAGCCGGTGCTGAAGATCGTAGGGCACCTTGACGTCGACCAGGTCGGCCGCGCAGGACGCGACCTTCTCCGCGGCACCGTCCAGTTCCGCGGCGCGGTGAATGCTGGAGGTTCCCTCGAAGGAAGCCAACAGCGTCCGGATTTCCTGAAGTTGGGCTATGGCATCGTCATGCATGCGCACAGTCTGCCGGACTCGGTGCCCCTGGGCACGCGAGGCCCGCCGCGGGCCTCCGCTCATTCGCGGACCTCTGCCCGGCCTGCCCGCGGACGGGTCGAGGCACGAGGAGCGCCGCGGGTGCGGCACTCCTCGTCGAGCTGCGGCCACCGAGCGGTGCTCACCGCTCGGCGGCCGGTGGGCTCAGGTCGCGAACTCGTGGCGCCCCGGAGCCGCGGAGTACACGGCGCAGCCGTCCTCCGTGCGCAGGAACTTCGCCGCACCATGGCTGACTTGATCCGCGGCACCGTCGCCGACGGGGACCCAGACCTCGGCCGTCGTGTTCGCCGGCACGGACAGTGACAGCCGGAAGCCGTCGTCGCCCGCGGTCCAGCGTGTGGTGATCGGGCCGTGCACCGACTCGAACCGCCCCTGGGCCCGGGTCACACCCCCACCGGGGCGCGGCCGGACGCGGATCGAGCGGAAGCCGGGAGCGGCCGGGGCGATGCCCGCGATGTTCGCGTACATCCAGGCACCGACGGACCCGTACGCGTAGTGGTTGAAGGAGTTCATGCCGGCGTCCTGGAAGGAGCCGTCCGGACGGATGGAGTCCCAGCGCTCCCACATCGTCGTCGCGCCCCGGTCGATCTGGTAGCCCCAGCTCGGGAACGAGCGCTGCGTCAGCAGCCGGTACGCGACGTCCGTGTGGCCGGTGTCCGTCAGTACGGGCAGCAGCCGCGGCGTCCCCAGGAAGCCGGTCGACAGGTGCCAGTCCTTCGAGCGGATCAGGTCGACGAGGCGGTCCGCCGCCGGACCCCTGTCCCCGTCGGCCAGCAGATCCATGGACAGGGCCAGCACATAGGCGGTCTGTGTGTCGCCCTTCACGCGGCCGCCACCGGTCACGTAGGCGGCACGGAACGCGTCGCGCACGGCGTGGAACAACTCCTGGTAGGGCTTGGGGTCCTTGCCGAGCGCCGCGGCCGTACGCCCCACCAGATCGGCCGCGTGCGCGAAGTACGCGGTGCCGATGACGTCCTTGGGGGTCTCGTCCTGCACGTTGAGCCAGTCCCCGTAGCCCTCGGCCGGCCGCAGGTACCCCTTGCTGTGCGCCTCCAGGTAGGCGAGCCATTTCAGCATCGACTCCCAGGACTCCTCCAGGACACGGGTGTCGCCGTAGGCCTCGTACAGCGCCCACGGGACCGTCACCCCCGCGTCGCCCCAGCCCGCGACCCCGTGGCCGAGCCCTCCGACGTTGGGTGCCACGTCGGTGAACGCCCCGTCGTCGGTCTGCGCGTCGCGCAGATCGGTGAGCCACTTGGTCAGGAACCGTGCCGACTCCATCGTGTACGCGGCCGTCGGGGCGAAGACGTTGATGTCGCCGGTCCAGCCCAGCCGCTCGTCGCGCGCGGGGGTGTCCGTCGGAACCGAGACGAAGTTGCCGCGCTGCCCCCAGGTGATGTTGCTGTGCAGTTGGTTGAGCATCGGCAGATTCGTCTGGAAATCCATCGTGAACGGCGCCGACGTGTGCACCACCCGCCCCACGACCGCGCTCAGCGGAGGCTTCCCGGGGTATCCGGTCACCTCGACGTAGCGGAAGCCGTGGAAGGTGAAGCTCGGTTCGTAGGTCTCCCGGCCCTTGCCCTTGAGGGTGTAGGTGTCGGTCGCGCGCGCCGTGCGCAGGTTCGCCGTGTACAGCGTGCCGTCCGGGTTCAGGACCTCGGCGTGGCGCAGCCGCACCTTCGTACCGGCCCTCCCGGACACGGTGAGGCGAACCGTGCCGACCATGTTCTGCCCCAGGTCGTAGACGAACACGCCGGGCTCGGGCTCGGTCAGCGTCCGCGCGGGCAACGTGTCCTCGACCCTCGTCGCGCCGTCGACCTGGGCGACGAGGGTCGCCGTGACCTTGTCGAGGACCTCTGCCTTCGTCCACCCGCGGTCGTCGAAGCCGGCGCCGGTCCAGCCTGCCGTCTCCAGCCGGGCGTCGTAGTCCTGGCCCGCCATCAGGTCGGCCTTCGTGACGGGTCCCGTGGCGGCGCGCCACTCCGGGTCCGAGACGACCGTCTGCGTCGTCCCGTCCGCGTAGGTGACCTCCAACTGGGCCAGCACCGCCGGACGTTCGCCGTACTGGTGGGCGCCGAACCAGGCGATGCTGCCTGCGTACCAGCCGGCGGCCAGGGTCACGCCGAGCGCGTTCCTGCCGGGGGAGAGCAGCTTCGTCACGTCGTAGGTCTGGTACTGCACCCGCTTGCGGTAATCCGTCCAGCCCGGCGCGAGCCTGTCCTGTCCGACGCGGTGGCCGTTGAGCTGGGCCTCGTACAAACCGAGCGCCGTCGCGTACAGACGTGCCCGTGTGATCCGTCCGCCCTTGAGCCGGAACTCGTGGCGCAGTTGAGCGGCGGGGGAGTGGGCCGGGGTCACCTTGCCCCATGGCCCGGCACCCCAGGCGGCGAGGACCTTGGCCGCGGACCAGGACGTGTCGTCGAACTCCGTCGTGGTCCAACTCCCGGACGGTTCCTTGTCGGTGACCTTCCACTCGGAGCCGGTGGGCACCCTGCGCACGGTGCCGTCCGCCAGCGTCAGTTCCAGCGTGCCGAGGAGGCCGGCGGGGCTCACCGAGGCGTTGGTCGCCGCCACCGCGACCACCGCCGGGCCGGAGCCCAGCTCCGCCGTGACGTCGGTGAGAGCGGGGCGGCGCCAGTTCTCGGCGGGGCCGTCCGCGTCCGCGTGCGCCACCTGCGTGCCATTGACGTGCGCCGTGTAGCCGTCATCGGCGTTCGTCACCAGGCGCGCCCGGGTGACGCCGGTCGGAACGTCCACTCGGAGCCGGAACCAGCGGGTCGCGGCCGGAGCGCTGCTCGCCGGGTCCCCCTCGGGAAACCAGATCCAGGAGGCGTCCTTGAGATCGGGTGCGCCGACCAGCGCGGCCGGTGCGGCGATCCAGTGTGCCGACCAGTCGTCCAGACCTGTCTCCCACCAGGACGGCGCGCTCCACTTCGACGCCTTTCCGGAGGCGTCCCAGACGCGGACCTGCCAGTGGTAACGGGTGCGCGCCGTGAGGGCCGGGCCCCCGTACGGCACCAGGGCCGAGTCTTGGGAGGCGACCTTGCCGCTGTCCCAGACGTCGGGGTCGGTGAGGCGGTTCACGGTCGTTGCGACCCGGACCTGGTACGCGCTCTGCGTCCCGTCGCCCGAGAGCGGCCAGGTGAGTCGAGGACGTGCGACATCGACGCCCAGCGGATTTCGGGTGTACTCGACGCTGGGAGCGGTGACATCCAGCGATGTTCGCGAAGAGTGCTGCGCGCCGGCGGAGTCGGGTGCGGCGGCCCGAGCGAGCGGTGCGGTGAGCGCGGTGGCAAGAGCGGCGGTGCTGGTCGTGCTGAGCAGTCGTCTTCTACTGATCACGAGCGGCTCCGAATCTGCGACCTTTTTGTAACGATTCAAACTGGAAGCTAGAGACGTGAGCATGCTCTGTCAAGGGACCGGTGTGCAGCCGTGCGACTGAAGGCGCTTTCTTTGCCTCAGTCGTTGACGCGACGGCGGACTGGGGGATAGCTTCCGAGCCCTGACCCGTTGAATCCTTTCATGCGGTTGGTGATCCGTCTCGTCCGAAGGTGCGGTGGCCAGGCCACACCACGCCCGCCACGCCGTGTCGTGCCGTACGGTGCCGTGCCGTCCGTGGGGGCGGAACGATCGCTACGGCCTGCCCGCTCCCGGATCGGTGACCACACCGCCCCGGCCGCCACCCCACTCGGGACGGCGGCCGGCGGCGACGCCGGTCAGGACACCAGGGTCTGCTCCTGCACCTCCGTCAGCTTCACGGTGCACAGACCGCCGCGCTCGGCCTTGACGTCCGTGACCTTCAACTGCGTTCCCGGCAGCAGGATGAACTCCTCCTCGCTGGTGAACGCGGAGAAGTCGCGGATGCTCACCGCTCGGGCGGGGACGACCTCGAACAGCGTCCGTTTGCCCCGGCCGCCGAGGAACGCCTTGGCCACGCCCAGCTCGGAGGTGCACGAGGAAACACCCCACCAGGTCACGGTCCGGCCGAGCGGGTACTGCGCACGCATGTCCAGGGCCACACCGCGCCACAACGGAGCTGTCCGCGCCGGGAGTTGTGACACCGCCGAGAACAGCAGGCGCAGGTAGGGCAGGTACGGGACGAGTCTGGTCCGGTCCGGGGTGCGCAGGACGGAGTTGATCTCCCGGTAGAACGTGGACTCGCACGTGTAGAGGTAGAGAGCCGCGATCGCTTCGGCGGACAGGCCGCCGGACGCCTCGTCGGCCCGCCGCTTGCCGAACTCGTGTGAACGGTCGACGTGATGGCCCAGTCCGGACAGCAGCCCGGCGACCGGGGCGACGGCCTCGCGGAACTCCATCAGCGGAGTGTCGAACATCCCGGTGATCGCGGGGAGGACGAGACCTTCGTCCTTGACCCCCGAGAGACGGTCGAGGTACAGCTGATGCAGTTCCATGGTGGACGCGATGAACGCGCCCATACGGTCCGCGACATCACCGCCGGCCTGACCGCTGCCCGCCGCGAGATTGTTCCAGCCGGTGCTCGGCAGCCAGTCGATCGGGTCGGCGCCCAGCGATGCGAGGGCGTTGTTCACCATCTCGAAGTGGTCGCCGTCGCAGAAGATGTCGCCCTGTGCCGCGGGATTGGCGTGGTCGATGTGCCGGACCTCGACCTCGGGATACTTCTTCTGGAGCTGGAGGACGACCTTCTTCAGGCTGCGCGCGTGCGCCCCCCACCACGCGAAGACGACCCCGCGGTCCTCCTCGTCGGCGCTCTGCTTGGCCTTGAGTATCTCCTCGACGACCCGCTCGGCGACCGGTCGCCAGAACCGGGTGTGCCGGTCGGTGCCCATCGCGCCGTCGCCGCTGGCCGTCAGCGCCGCGTTCAGCAGCAGCACGCCCTGCGTGAGCATCGCCTGGAACCACTCCGGCGGCTGCACGGTGTCGCGCTCCTTCAGCAGCGCGCGAATGTCGGCTATCGGGGTCTTCTTGGGAATCCCGTACTTCCACATCGCCGCCGCTTTGATGATGCAGCGGATGCTGACGACCCTGCCGAACTGGCTGTCCTTCCAGTCGTGGAAGGTGTTGTCGAACATGGCGATGCCGGTGGCGCTCTCCGGCCGCGGATACGGATTCTGGCCGAAGACCACGACCTTCCACTTGTGCGGCGCGTTGGGCTTCAGCGCCTGGAAGGTCAGTTCGCGAACAGGGACGACCTCCGGGCTGCGGCCGGGGCCGATGAACGCGGCAGCGTCCGGCTGCGCCTCGATGACCGGCTTCAGCAGCGGAAGCCATGGTTCACCGCCGCCCTTGAACAGTTCCGCGAGGGCGAGCGGGTCGTTGGGGTCGGGCGTGGCGGGGGTGCGGGCATCGCTCATGGTGGACGGACTCCGAGAGGTTGAACTGTCCTGGTGGAAGGACTGATCCGTAAGGTGCACAGGAGATTAGGGCAGCCCACTGACAGTCGCTTCCGACGCGTGCGGCCACCGGTCCGAGCGGCTGCGCTGTCAGTGGGTCGCGGTAGCGTCCCGATCAGTCGAGTGACCGCTTCCCGATCGGAGTTAGCCATGACTGTGGACCGCGTGCCGTCGCCGCTCAAGGTGGTGCTGACCGACATCAACACCGAAGTGGTGGAGGCCTGGCGAGCGGCGTTCGCGGACACCCCGGAGATCGAGATCCGTCGGGGCTCCCTGCTCGACGAGGACGTCGACGCCTGGGTCAGCCCCACCAACTCCCGGGGCCGGATGGACGGCGGGGTCGACGCGGTCGTCAAGCGGTATCTCGGCGCGGGAATCCAGCTGAGGGTGCAGAAGGCGATCCAGAGCCAGTTCGCCGGATCGCTGCCGGTGGGCAGCGCGGTGTGCGTGGCGTCCGGCGCGGTCAAGCCGAGATTCCTGATCTCCACACCGACGATGGAGACGTCGTCGCAGAACGTCAGCGACACACTGAACGTGGCCCTGGCCTGCGCCGCCGCGTTCCAGGCGATCCACCAGCAGAACAAGAGAACGCCGGGCAGCATCCGTTCGGTGGCGCTGGTCGGCATGGGCGCGCAGACGGGCCGGGTGCCGGCACGGGTGTGCGCCAATCTCATGTGGACGGGCTACACCCTCTTCAACGACCACTGCTTCGAGGACTACGACGACCTGCGCGGCACGATCGTCGCGCAGCTCGACGACCTCGAGAGCGCGCCGGTGGAGAAGCCGGTCCGCATAACGCCGTCCCCGCGCCGTGCGTCGACTCGCTGACAGGGCACTTGACCGATCCTCAGGTGCCCGGTCCTGACGGTCGTGGACCTCACCGGCACCGTGCCACGCCGTTCCGATCGGTTCGCGTCCGCGGTGCAGGTGGTGTCGGTGCCCGTCTCCCGCGCGCCCCTGCTGGGGACAGGCCCTGGTCCACCGTGCCCGAGTCCTCGTCGTGCGCCGGCCCGACGGCGTTCAACTGCCTTCGGTACGTGCTGGGTGAGATTCCCGTGACCCGTTTGAAGGCGACGCTGAGCGCGCTCTCCGACCCGTACCCGACGGAGCGGGCGACGGATGCAAGGGTTTCGGTGCCCTCCCGCAGCCGCCGGGAGGCGAGTTCGATCCGCCATCCGGTCAGGTACTCCAGGGGGGCCTGACCGACCGTGTCCTTGAACCGCGCGGCCAGCGTGGAGCGTGACACCTTGGCGGCCCCGGCCAGTTCGGCCACCGTCCAGGCGTGGGTGGGATTCTCGTGCATCGCCGCCAAAGCCTCGGCCACCACCGGGTCGGCCAGACCGGACAGCCATCCCGACAGTGCGTGGGGCCGCCGGTCGAGGTGCAGACGCAGGACATGGACGAGCATCACGACGGCCAGGTGTTCCGCCACGAGGGTCGAGGCCGGCGGCTTGCGCCGCAGTTCCAGGTCGATGGCGGTGAGCGCCCACTCCAGGGCCTCGGCCTGCTCGGTACCGGCAGGTACATGGACCACCGGGGGCAGTCCGTCGAGCAGCAGTTCCTGGGCCCGCTCACCGAAGGAGAAGCGACCACCGATCAGGAAGACGTCGTCGCCCGTTCCCGTGCGCGCCACGCCGCCGGTGACGTCCGCGAAGACGGAGGCCGCGTCGACCGGGGTCGCCTCCGAGTCGCTGCGCAGGGTGAAAGGCAGCGGGCGGGTGAGCAGGTAGCAGTCTCCTTCCGACAGGGCGATGGACTCGGGCAGGCCGTCGACTTCCAGGAGGCAGCTGCCCCGTCGTACCGCATTGAATTTCACACCGGGGGGTGCCTGGAACCGCACGGCCCACCGGCCTCCCGCCGCGAGGCTCGACGACAGGTGGCTGCGTGTCCGCAGCAGGGCCAGCACGTCCTCCAGCGGATCCATGGCACTCCTTCTGGACGATGGCTGAAGTATCTCGGACGTTGAATTGTAGATCGTCCGATTCGGCCATCGTACGGTGAAGTGCGTACGGACTCCGCATCTCCGGAAAGACCACTTGTGAACGCCGCATCCAGACTGACCACCCCCTTCCACTCCCACACCAGCGCCGCCGAGGTGATCGACGGCGTGGACCTCACCGGACGCCGCGCCGTGGTCACCGGCGGCGCTTCCGGTATCGGGGCCGAAACCGTCAGGGCCCTGGCCCTGGCCGGCGCCGAGGTCACCGTGGCCACCCGCCGTCCCGAGGCCGCCGAGTCGCTGGCCGCCGAGATCGCCGCCGTTCGCGGCGCGGGGAGCGTGCGAGCCGAGGCACTCGACCTGGGCGACCTCACCTCCGTCGACGCCTTCGCGCAGGCTTGGGAGGGTCCGCTGGACATCCTGGTCGCGAACGCCGGGATCATGGCCCTGCCGACCCGCGAGGTCGGTCCCGGCGGCTGGGAGCTGCAGCTCGCCACGAACTACCTCGGTCACTTCGCGCTGACCACCGCCCTGCACACCGCGCTGCGCGCCGCGGGATCGGCCCGCGTGGTGCTGGTCGGCTCAGGCGCCCACCGCAATGTGCCGTTCGACTTCGACGACCCGCAGTTCGAGGGGCGCCCCTACGATCCCTGGGTCGCGTACGGGCAGTCCAAGACCGCCATGGTCCTCTTCGCCGTCGGGGCCGACCGATGGGCGGCGGACGGCATCGCGGTCAACGCCCTGAACCCCGGGTACATCCTGACCAATTTGCAGCGCCATCTCGACGACGACACCATGCGCGCTTTCGGCGTGATGGACGACGAAGGGAACCTGACACCGCTGCCGTACTACAAGACACCCGCCCAGGGAGCCGCGACATCCGTACTGCTGGCCGCGTCACCGCTGGTGAAGGGCGTCACCGGCCGCTACTTCGAGGACAACCAGGAGGCCCGGGTCGTGGAGATCGACGACGAGGGCCCCGGCGGTGTCGCCCGGCACGCCCTCGACCGTCACGCGGCGGAACGGCTCTGGGCCTACGCCGCCGACGCCGTCCGCCGCTGATCGGACAGCCCCGCATCAACGGGCCTTCGCCCGAGTGGCCTGCCGGCCGCAGTTCGGGGCCGAGTGCGGCCCACTCGTCGCGCTCGTCAGCGGTCAGGGCCCAGAGAGTCCTACTTGCTGTGCCGGCCGTCGTCCACGGCCGGCGGGACTGACGCTGTGCTCGCCGTCGTCCAGTGCCGGGAGCGACCTAGTCGCTGTGCTCGGCACCGTGGTGGCGGCGAGCCGCGCTTCGTCCGCCGTACATCACGACTGCGAGGGCCGCGGCCACCAGCAGTACGGGTACGGCGGGGGCTGCCAGGCGGGCCCAGCGGACGGTCAAGCCGCCGATGGCGGCTCCGACGGGGAGCAGCAGCACGATCAGCGCGACATGTCTGTCGAACCGTCTGCGCGTCACGAAGTCCGTCACGACACCGGTCATGGCACCCGTCATATAGGCGGTGGTCAGTGCGCCACCGCTCGCCACTCGGATACCACCACTCTGACATCCCATGGCGAGACAACTGGCGGCGAGCAGCACCGCTTTCTCCACGGCTTGAGGCCTGCCGTCGACGACCAGCCAGAACGCCCACACGGCTGACAGCACGACGCACTCCACCGCCAGGGCCCCGCGCATGCCCGAGCGGACCCCGCGGCCGCTTCGTGCGGCAGCCGACCCGCCCAGCACCGCGCCCGCGAGATAGGCCACGATCGCCACCCCCGCCAGTTTCGCCATGGCCGGGTCGCCGTTTCCCAGTGCCAACCCCAGCAGTGCCGAATTGGCCGTCATCACGCTGGTGAAGACACCGCCGAGGGTCAGAAAGCCGATGGCGTTGACACACCCCGCGGCAGTGGTGAGCAGGACCTGTGACTTCGTTCCCAACCCCGGATCAGCGGGTCGGTCGCCTGAACCTGCCATCCCTCCTCCGTTCCGCCACGGCCGGAACCGCACCACATGCCGAGGAGGGTGAGAGCGTGCGGCCCGAGTCGACCGACTGGGTCGAAGGGCGCTCGTCGTACGCGGTGCGCACCTCGTTCAGCGGCGCGCACCCGGTTCAACGGTATAGCCGGACTTCCCGGCGCGCTCAGCACACCGGCCCGCGACCGCGGCGCGCGCCGCTTCGCCGCACCCGCATGTTGCCGGGTGTAGACTTAAGTCATGTCTACAGTCGTATACAAGAGGGAAAGGCTAGAGCGATGGATCTGAACCTGACGGGCCGCCGGGCCCTGGTGACCGGTTCGAGCTCGGGGCTGGGCGAGGCGATCGCCCGGCTGCTGGCGGCGGAGGGCGCCGAGGTCGTGGTGCACGGGCGGGATGAAACCCGGACCCGGAAGGTGGCGGACGAGATCGGCGCCGTCGCCGTGGCCATCGGCGACCTCGCCACGGACGAAGGTGCGGACTCCGTGGCCGCCGCCGCGGGCGAGGTGGACATCCTGGTCAACAACGCCGGATCGTACGAACACGTCGGCTGGGCCGAGGCGACGCCGGAGGCATGGGCCCGTACCTACGAAGTCAACGTGGTCTCGGGTGTCCGCATGATCCAGCGGTTGGTTCCGGGGATGCGCGGGCGCGGCTGGGGGCGGGTGATTCAGATCGGCGGCGGTCTCGCCTCGCAGCCGATCGCGACGCTGCCCCACTACAACGCGTCGCTCGCCGCGCGGCACAACCTGGCCGTGTCCCTCGCGCGGGAACTGGCGGGCACCGGCGTGACATCCAACGTGGTCGCTCCGGGGGCGGTCCTCGTCGACGCGGTGCAGGAACTGGTCACCGCGATCGCCCCGGAGCGCGGCTGGGGAGAATCGTGGGAGGAGATCGAGCGCAACGCCTCCCACGACTTCGTGCCCAACGACATCGGCCGCTTCGGCCGACCGGTGGAGATCGCGGGCGCCGTCGCCTATCTGGCCAGTCCGTACGCCGACTACATCAGCGGCGCCACCATCCGCGTCGACGGCGGCACGATCCGTTCGGTGTACTGACAACGCACCGTCGCCATCGGAACAGCGCCGGCAGGTCGACCACGCACGACGCGCGGTGCCGACCACGGACCCTGAGGGAGACGGACCCTGTAGGGCAACGGACCATGTGAGCCAACGGACAAGGTCAGCGACATGTATACGTCCGTAGAATTGCCGTCTGTGCTTGGCTACACTGCGCACCATGGACATGGACCTCCCCGAGCCGCCGACCAGCGCAACCGGCGCCAAGAGGCCCCGGAACGCCGCGGCCACGCGCGAGGCGATCCTGCGATCCGCGGTGGAGGCCTTCTCCCGGTTCGGCTACGACGGTGTGGGCGTGCGTGAGATCGCCAGGGCGGCGGGTGTGACCGCCATGCTGGTCAACCGCTATTTCGGTTCCAAGGAGCAGTTGTTCGCCGAGGCGGTGGAGGTGTCCTTCGCCCCGCGCACGGTGGTCACGGGTGACCCGCGGGAACTGAGCCGGGACGTGGCCCGGGCGCTCGTGGACCGAACGGCCCCCGAAGCAGGCCATCTTGATCCGTTCCTGTTGATGCTTCGGTCCGCGTCCAACGAGAGAAGCGCGGAGATCATGCGGCAGGCCATCGAGAGGCACGTGGGGCGGGATCTGGCGAACCTGCTCACGGGAAGCGGTACCCAGGAGCGTGCGGGCCTCGCGCTTTCGCTGATCGCCGGGTTCTGGTTGATGCGAAAGATCATCGGCGATACGGCGCTGGTCCAGGCCGAAAGCGATGCTCTGGCCCGGCAGTTGGAGAGTGTCCTCGAGCTGCTGTTCCAGGATCCCGCGCATGCAGTCCAGTCGGATGGCCAGGGCGCGCGAGCCCTTCCCGGATCGCCTTGACCGGTGGCGCCTGTCTTGCGAACGCCGGCTGCGTGCTGGCCGCGGCTGCGTGCTGACCGCGCAACTGGGCGGCGGGGTCGCGGGAGTTCGGGTGACCCCTTCTGGCACCTGTGCCCGGCGGGCGGGCGAGCCGACGGCCGGTCGACCGGAACTGCGTCACCGGTCGACCGGCCCGCGGTGCCCCGCACGGTGTGCGGGCTCGAGAAGGTCCAAGCGCGCGGACGCCGACTCAGTAACCTGCGGTCAGCGCGCCGTCGATCGCTAGAGCCGCTCCGTTGATGAACGGGCTTTCGTCGCTGATCAGGAACGCGGTGAATGCGGCGATCTCGGCTTCGTCGGCGGCTCGGCCGGCGGGCTGCTTGTCGAGGAGGATGGCGGCGGATTCCGGGCTGCTCTCCACGTGGCTGCGCCAGAGCGGGGTGTTCACCAGACCCGTCACCAGGGCGTTGACCCGCACGCCCCCCTGGCCGCGTCGAGCGCGGCCGATCGGGTCAGGCCCAGGACACCGTGCTTGGCGGCCGTATAGGCGATGGCCGAGGGGTCGCCCACCACGCCGACCACGGACGCGTTGTTGACGATGGAGCCGCCACCACTGGCCACGATGGCCGGGATCTCGTGCTTGAGGCTGTAGAAGACGCTGGTCAGATTGAGCGCGATGACGCTGTCCCAGTGGGAGGCGTCCATGCTCCGGAGCGCTCCCCGGCTGTTGCCGCCACCCGCGTTGTTGAAGGCGCCGTGCAGACCGCCGAACTCCTTGACCGCGACATCGACCAGGTGGGCCAGTTCCTCCTCGACCGTCACATCCGTCGGGACGAAGAGTGCCTTCCCGCCCTCCCGGGTGATCTCCGCCGCGGTTGCCTCGCCCCGCTCCCTGTCGCGCGCTCCGATCAGCACGGTCGCGCCCTCGGACGCGGCTCGCCGAGCGAAGGTCGAACCCATGCCGGAGGTACCTCCGGTGACGATGATGACTTTGGACTGCAAACGCTTGGACATGTGTCTCCGTTCAACATCCGGCACGGCCGAGCCATGGGTCTGCCGGGAGGGAGGGATCGCGGTGCGGGCGCATGGATCCACAGGATTCGCAGGTTTCCCGAGCCCATGCTTCCGGACCCTACCGCTATCAGGAACGAACGGTCGATAATGAATTGCTGTGGCGGCCGGGAGGAGGGTGCTGTGGGTGATCGGATCGCTTTGACCTGCGGATTGATGCCCGAACAGCGCAGTGCGGCGGGGGTGTCCGGCGCCCTCGGGTTGGTGTGTTTGGTGCATGCGCCGTGCCCGATCGGTGGTCGGCCAGGGGTGCTCCGTCCGGCTCCGTGAGGGCCTCGCAGGCTTCGTGCTCGCGACTCTCGGCACTCGGCGCAGGGTGTGAAGCGGTCTCGGTGGTGAGCGGGGGTGTGGGTGGGTGGAGGCTGTGGAAAGTCTTTGCACCACCCCTGTCTTCGCTATTGAAAATCTTTACCGTTCGTTCAGGTTTGGCGTATGGTCGCGGTATGGCACGCACCAGGGAGTTCGACACCGAAAGGGCTGTGGAGGCGGCGATGAACGCCTTCCGCTGCAACGGCTACGACGGCACGTCCATCCAGGACCTGGTCGATGCCACCGGTGTCGGTCGTGGCTCGCTCTACGCGGCCTTCGGCAGCAAGGAAGGCCTGTACCTGGCTGCCATGGACCGCTATCGGGAGTGCTACGCCCTGCCGCTGGTCCAGGTGCTTCACGATGGCGCCCCCGGCCGTGAGTTGCTGCACGAGGTGCTCGTGGCGGCGGTCGACGACATCGTCCGCGACGGCAGCCGGCGGGCCTGTCTGATCGTCGGCGCGGCCGTGGGACGGATCTCCCAGGATCCCCAGGTCACGGCCCATGTGCAGTCCACCACGGAGCTGCTGGAGGACGCCCTCCACCAGGTCGTCGCCGAGGCCCAGGACCATGGGCAGCTCACCGGCAAGCACGACGCGCGGACCCTGGCGCGGTACTTGATCATGACAATGCACGGCCTGCGGGTCATGGGCACGTTCAACCCCGACCGCGCGTCGCTCATGGAGATCGTCGAGACCGCCCTCGACGCTCTGGACTGACCTTTCGACACCGGGTGGCCTGCGCCCCATGAGGGGCGTGCGAGACATGGAGGATGCGAAGTGAAGGTCTCCTTCGGGGGAGTGGTTGCCGACGCCGCGCTCGAGCACGTGAGTTCCGTACTGAAGCCCGCGATCGTCAACCACAGCGTGCGCGTGTGGCTGTTGGCCGACCTCATGGGCCGGCGGGAAGGAATCGACGCCCGGGAACGGGAAGCGCTGGCCGTGGCGTGTCTGTTTCACGATGCCGGGACGTCCGACGCGTACGACGGTCCGCAGCGTTTCGAGGTCGAGGGCGCGGACGCCGCGCATGCGTTCCTGGCCCGGCACGACTGGCCCGAGCCGCTGATCCAGCAGGTGTGGGAGGCCATCGCTCTGCACACCTCGCCCGGTATCGCGGAGCGCATGGGGACGCTGTCCAGGCTCGTGCGGCTGGGTGTGCTGGCCGACTTCGGGGCGATCGACCCGCCCGAGGGGGAGGACGCCGAGGAACTGGCGGAATCGCTCGGGCTCTATCCGCGGCTGGACATCGAGACCGTGCTCGCCGACGCGGTGGTCGCGCAGGCCCTGCTGCGTCCCGAGAAGGCCCCGCGCGCCACGTGGCCGGGTGGCCTGCTCGCCGCTCATCTGGCCGACCGAGAGCACACGGGTGTCAACCCGGCGTTCTGAGAACGCGCGACACATCGAGGGAAGCGGTCCGTTGCGTGAGCTGCGGTGAGCGCGCCTCACCGGGGGCCGTCACGGGGCGAAGTGAGCACCTCGCGAGGTCCGGGAGCACCCCGGCCGCCGGACTGGGCCGGCGGCCGGGGTGTCCACGGCTCGCGCACGGCCTCAGTCCTGGAGTACGGCCTGCATGACGCTGCGGGCTATGGGGGCGCCGAGGCGGCCGCCGGAGATGTCCTGCCGGGAGATGTCCATGTCGGTGGGATCGATGAAGACGGCGACCGCCACCGACCGGCCGTCCGGGCCCTTGCCGTACGAGACGAACCAGCCGTACGGGACCTCGTCGGCGACGTTGACGCCACGCTGCGCAGTGCCCGTCTTGCCGCCGACGGTGATGCCGTCGATCAGGGCGCGCTGCGCACTGCCCTTCTCGGCGGTGAACTCCATCATCTCCTGGACCTGCTGCGCCGTGGCCGGGGACACCGCTTCGTCCAGGGCGACGGGCTTGGCCTTCTCCAGGGTGTTGAGGTCCGGTCCTCGTACCTCGTCGACGACGTAGGGCTGCATCAGCTTGCCGTCATTGGCCAGCGCGGCGGTGACCATGGCCATCTGCATGGGCGTGGAGGTGAGACTTCCCTGGCCCATGCCCGTGAGTGCGGTTCCGGGCTTGTCGAGGTCGTTGGGGTACAGGCTCTTCGTCGCCCGCAGGTCACCGAGCTCGGCGGAGTACACGTCCTCGTTGAAGCCGAACTTCTCGGCCGTCTCCCGCATCTTCTCCTGGCCCAGTTCGGCGGCGAGGTCGAGGAAGACGTTGTTGCACGAGTACTGCATCGCCGTCTTCACGGACGCCTTGTTGCACAAGGCGTCACCCGCCTCGCTGCCGATCTTGTTGGTCGACTGGGGGAGCGGGTAGGGCGACACGGCGTCCGTGGGGGCGTCGATGTCGGTCACGATTCCGTGCTCCAGGGCCGCCGCCGCCGTGACGATCTTGAACGTCGATCCGGGCGGGTAGGTCTCACGCAGCGCACGGTTGGCCATGGGCTTGCGCTTGTCCTTGTCGAGCGCGGCGAACTGGTCCGCTTCCTTGAACGTGTTGCCGGCGAACAGGGAGGGGTCGTACGACGGCACGGAGACCATGGAAAGCACCTTCCCGGTGCTCGGGTCCAGGGCCACGACGGCGCCCCGCGCTCCCTTGAGGTCGCTCAGACCCTTGTACGCCGCCTTCTGCGCCTCGGGGTCGATGGTGGTGACCACCGAACCGGCCCGCCGGCCCTTCCCCGTGAC
Source organism: Streptomyces cadmiisoli (assembly GCF_003261055.1). Lineage (NCBI taxonomy): Bacteria > Bacillati > Actinomycetota > Actinomycetes > Kitasatosporales > Streptomycetaceae > Streptomyces > Streptomyces cadmiisoli. Next base: position 1,033,059 of record NZ_CP030073.1, on the reverse strand, counting down.
GACGTCGGCGACGCGCTGGAAGGCGAACCGGTCGTCCTGGCCGCTGAGGACGCTGTCGTAGGTGCTCTCCAGCAGCGACACCCCGTTGGCCTGTGACGCGAACCCGGTCACCGGCGCGTACATGGGTCCGTTCACGTAGGTGCGCTTGTACAGGAATTCGGCACCGGGGACCTTCTTCGAGCCGGTGACGGCCCGGCCGTCGACGATGATGTCGCCGCGCACCGAGGCGTACCTCTCGATGACGACGCGGCGGTTCTTGGGGTCGGTGGCCAGATCGTCGGCGGTCGCGTACTGCAGCCAGTTCGCCCTGAGGAGCAGGGCGAGAACCGTCAGGCCACAGAAGATCGCCACCGCCCGTATCGTCCGGTTCATCGTGACGCCTCCGACACACAGGAGCACACGATCGGCTCGTCAACGCGGGTCTCGTACGGCCATGTTGGCACATACATGCGGATGTGCAGCATGACGTCACCCTAGACGACGGATCGTGGGCGACCGCCTCGCCGGTCGCCCCGGCTGCCTCGGCGGAGCCGGCGACGCGGCGGCGTCGCCGTCAGGATGCGGCAGGCCGATGGACGCGCCCGCCGCACCCACGGCCACCGCCGCGCCGACGGCCGGTGTGACGGCGCCCCCGGCGACGCGCCCCCCGTTCCGGGCGCGAACGGGGTCGGCTGACCGGGTCAGGCCGTCGGCGCGCAGCCGTCGCCCCGTCGCCCGCCGCGCCCCGGGAGCAGCTCGGCGTGGCCCGTCACGCCGGTCCGCGCATGGAGGGTGTCCAGGTCGCGCAGCAGTCGGTCGATGGACAGGGTCGGTGGGATCGGTCCGCGCTGTCGGCGGTGGCCGGGTCGTGGCCGGAGGTGGGACGGTCCGCGCCGTCGCCGCAGCCTCAACTGCCTTACGTACAAGGTGTGTTCAGTGAGGGGCGTCTGGTCGCGGTGTCCGGACACGCACGGTCCGCGGCGACCAGGAGGGCTCGATGGGCCCAGGCGGCCTGTGGGGCCGGCCGCGGAGACCGGCCGGCGGTCCCGGGTGCGGGCCGGGGTGTCGACGGCAGGGGGTGTGCCGGCGACTGCGGGGGCCGTGGCGGGGCGAGGCGCGTCGGCGGGGCGTGGGAACCGTTCCCGCAGGCCGGTGCGGGGCGTGCGGCGTCACCGGCCTGACCCGGTGTTGTGATTTACTGCCTGTCAGGGTGCGGACGCTCCCGTCGTCCGGTGCAGGAGGAAGTCGATGAGCCGCCGGGACGTGCCCCACGCTCCGGAGCCGGAGTCCGGTTCCACCAGTGGATCCGGAGCCGACGCCCTCACCCGTATCCGCGCCGCCCGGCCTTCGCTGCCGCCCTCGGAGCGGCGGGTGGCCGACACCGTCGTCTCGGACCCGGCCGGATCCTCGGGACTCTCGATCGGCCTGCTCGCCGAGCGGGCCGCCACGTCGCCCGCCACGGTGCTCCGCTTCTGCCGGACGCTGGGCTTCGGCAGCTACCCGCAGCTCCGGCTCGCGCTGGCCGCGGCGGTGGCGCACGAGCGGGCGGTCGGCGGGGAACAGTCGGCCCTGGGAACCGACATCGATCCGTCCGACACACTGGAACAGATCGTCAAGAAGATCATCTACAACGAGGTCCGTACGCTCGACGCGACCGCCCGCAGTCTGGATCCCGCGGTCCTCGGCAGAGCCGTCGACGCCATCACCGCGGCCCGTCGTATCGACATCTTCGGTGTCGGTGCCAGTGCGTTCGTCGGCCAGGACCTGCACCAGAAACTGCACCGCATCGGCCACATCACGTTCGTGTGGACGGACGTCCACGCCGCGCTGACGGCGAGCGCGCTGCTGGGTCCCGACGACGTGGCCATCGGCATCTCCCACTCGGGGGAGACCGAGGACACCGTCGATCCGCTGGTCGCCGCCGCCGAGCGCGGGGCCACCACGATCGCCCTCACCAACTTCCCCCACTCCTCGCTCGCGGTGGCGGCCGACCTGGTCCTGACCACCGCCGCCCGCGAGACACCGTTCCGTTCGGGCGCGACGGTCAGCAGGATCGCGCAGCTGGCCCTGATCGACTGCCTTTTCGTCGCGGTGGCACAGCGCTCCTACGACACGGCGGCAGCCGCCCTCCAGGAGACCTACACCGCCGTGCAGCGGCGTCGGCGCCGTCGTCCGTAGGACGCGGTCCCCTGGGCGCCGCCGCAGGCGTGCGCTCCGCAGCCCTGTCCCGTCAGCAGTTCCCCTCGCCCTGCGAGCCGTCCGCCCTGCGATGTAAATAAATTACGCGGAAAACTTTGGTGTGTAAATTATTGACATCCCGCGTCGATGGTCTTGATACTCCCTGAAGCCGCGGCCCTGACCGGGAAGCGGGCGATCGGTGATCGTCCGGGCCGGAGCCGTCGGCACGAGGGCCGCCGTCCTGCGGCGCCCACGGACGCGAGGCGCCGCGAACGGCCCTGACGCCCGCCTCCGCCGAGGCGGCCGTACGGGACGGCCGGGCGCCGCACCCACCGACCATCCGACACGCGCCCACCGACCGTCCGTCGTCCCGCGCCGAACCGGCGGCGCAGCCGAGGAACCATGAGCCCGAGCCAGTCCACCGCCTCCACCGCCCCTGCCTCCGACCAGCGCATGGTCGAGCTCCTGGCCTCCTGCGTCAGCGACCCGGCGCGCGTGACGACCGAAGTGCCCCGCAGGATCGCCGCGGCCCACGACGCCTCGCCCTACCTGTTCACCCCTCGCGCGGTCGTCCGCGCGGCGTCGGCCGGCGAGGTCGGCGCGCTGATGGCCGGGGCCCACGCCGCCGGCATCCCGCTGACATTGCGGTCGGGCGGCACCAGCCTGGCCGGTCAGGCCGGCGGCGACGGCATCCAGATCGACGTCCGTACCCACTGGCGGGCCGCGGAGGTACTCGACGACGGGCACCGCATCCGGCTCCAGCCCGGACTGACCGTCCGCCAGGCCAACGCCCGGCTCGCCCGGTACGGCCGCCGACTGGGACCCGACCCCGCCAGCGAGAGCGCCTGCACCATCGGCGGCCTGGTGGCCAACAACTCCAGCGGCATGAACTGCGGCACCCAGGACAACGCCTACCGCACCATCGAGTCCCTGCGGTTCGTGCTGCCCTCCGGCACCGTCGTCGACACCGCCGCGGCCGATGCCGACCAGGCGCTGCGCGCCCGGGAGCCCGAACTGCACGCCGGACTGCTGCGGCTGCGGGACCGCGTCCGGGGCTCGGCCGCCTCACGGGCCACCGTGGAGCGGCTGTTCGCCATGAAGAACACCATGGGGTACGGCCTCAACTCCTTCCTCGACCACGCCACCGCGGCCGACATCCTCGCCCGTCTCATGGTCGGCAGCGAGGGCACGCTCGGGTTCGTCGCGGAGGCCGTGTTCCGTACCGTCCCGCTGCTGCCGCACACCGCCACCGGTCTGTTCGTACTGCCGGGGCTCGCCCAGGCCACCGACTGCCTGCCGGCACTCCTGGCCGCCGGGGCCCGCACGGTGGAACTGCTCGACGCCGCCTCCCTGCGAGTGGCGCAGCGGTCCGCCGATCCGGTGGACGCCCTGCGCGGGCTGACCGTGACGGGGCACGCGGCCCTGCTGGTCGAGTTCGCGGAGGACGACGCCGAGAGGCTGGAGCACACGGTCGGCGCCGCGCACCCCGCGTTGCGGCTGCTGCCCACGGTGACCCCGGCGGCGCTCACCCGTGAGGCGGGGGAGAGGAACCGGCTGTGGCGGCTGCGCAAGGGGCTGTACACCGCGGTCGCCGGCGCGCGCCGGCCCGGGACGACCGCCCTGCTGGAGGACGTGGCCGTGCCGATGGAACGGCTCACCGCCACGGGCGAGGGCCTGATCGGCCTGTTCGAACGGCACGGTTACGAGGACGCGGTGATCTTCGGCCACGCGCGCGACGGCAACCTGCACTTCATGCTGACCCAGGACTTCGACTCCCCCGGGGAACTGGACCGCTACGCCCGTTTCACCGACGACATGGTCGACCTCGTCCTGGACGCCGGCGGCACCCTCAAGGCCGAGCACGGCACCGGACGCGCCATGGCCCCCTTCGTGCGGCGCCAGTACGGCGACGAACTCTACGACGTCATGCGTGAACTCAAGCGGTTGTGCGATCCGCACCAGGTGCTCAGCCCCGGGGTCCTGCTCGACGACGATCCCCGCGCCCACCTCGGCAACCTCAAGAGCGTTCCCGAGGTCGACCCGGCCGTGGACGCCTGCGTCGAGTGCGGCTACTGCGAACCGGTCTGCCCGACGGCGGACGCCACCACGACCCCGCGCCAGCGGATCGCGCTGCTGCGCGAGATCGCCCTCGCCGCAGCCGCGGGGGACGACGAGACGCGGCGCGCCCTGGAGGACGACTACGAGTACGCGGCCGTCGGCAGTTGCGCGGTCGACAGCCTCTGCGTCACCGCCTGCCCCGTGCACATCGACACGGGGGAGGTCATGAAACGCCTGCGAGCGGAGCGGCACGGCAGCGCGGCCCAGAAGGCGGGAGACGGCCTGGCACGGCACTGGGAGGGCGCCGTGCGGGGTGTACGCACCGGGCTCAGGGCCGCCCACGCCGTGCCGACGCCCCTGACCCGCGCCGCGACCGGGGCGATGCGCAAACTGGGCGCCGCGGAACTGGTGCCGGCCTGGACCGAGGACATGCCGCGCAGCGGCCCCGTCCGCCCCGCCGCGCAGCATCCCGCCGACACGGAAGCCGTGTTCTTCGCGGCCTGCATCGGCAGCATCTTCGGTCCTGAGGAGGGCGCGGGCCGGTCCGCGGGATCGGCGGCCGCGTTCCTGCGGCTGTGCGAGCGGGCGGGGGTGGGGGTCACGGTGCCGGACGGGCTCGGCGGCCTGTGCTGCGGCACTCCCTGGCAGTCCAAGGGATTCACGCGCGGGCACAGCACCATGGCGGCCCGCACCCTGGACGCACTGTGGACCGCCACGGACCACGGAAGGCTGCCCGTCGTGTGTGACGCCTCGTCGTGCACCCATGGCCTGGAGCGGCTGGCGGACGCCCTGCCGGAAGCGGACCGCGCCCGCTACACGGCCCTGCGGTTCGTCGACAGCGTGGCGTTCACCGCGGAGCGGCTGCTGCCCGCGCTGCCCCCCGCCCGGCCCTTGGGGTCGCTGGCCCTGCATCCGACCTGCTCGACCACGCACCTCGGCGCCGACGGCGCCCTGCGGACCGTGGCCGCCGCGCTGAGCCCGGACGTGACCGTGCCCGACTCCTGGGGCTGCTGCGCCTTCGCGGGCGACCGCGGCCTGCTGTACCCGGAGGTCACCGCCGCGGCGACGGCACTCCAGGCAGCGGAGATCAACACGCGTTCGTACGACGCCTACGCGTCGTGCAACCGCACGTGCGAGATGGGTATGACCCGCGCCACGGGACGTCCCTACCGGCACATCCTCGAACTCCTCGACGAGGCCACGGCCCGGACGGGTCCGGGCGATGTGACCCACTGATCACCGGCGGGCGCTTGACGCGACCCGGCGGCGAAAATATGTTTCGTGCAACCGGAGCGAAGTGAAAGAAAATTTCGTAAGTGTCTCTCGTGTCACACGAGGCGGCCGACCCGCTCCTCCGTCGCGTATGACGGAAACCAGCCAAAGCTTCCAGAATGTCCGGACGACAGGAACCGTGATCTACATGTCCACCCAAGAAGCCGTCGGGAACGGCCTACTGCGTGACCAGCTCGCCACGATGGCCACGGAGGCGTACCGCCCCGAACTGGCGGACATCGACCGCCTGCCCACGCTGGACATCGCCCGCCACATGAACGCCGAGGACGCGACCGTCAGCGCGGCCGTCGCGGAGCGGCTCCCCGAGATCGCCGCCGCGATCGACGGCATCGCCGAGCGGATGGCCCGGGGCGGCCGCCTCGTCTACGCCGGGGCCGGCACGGCCGGCCGGCTCGGGGTGCTGGACGCCTCCGAGTGCCCGCCCACCTTCAACACCGACCCGTCCCAGGTCGTCGGCCTCATCGCGGGCGGACCCGCGGCGATGGTCACCGCCGTCGAGGGCGCGGAGGACTCCGAGGAGGGGGCGCGGCAGGACCTGGACGCGCTGAACCTGTCCGCCGACGACGTGGTGGTCGGCATCTCGGCCTCCGGCCGTACGCCCTACGCCGTCGAGGCGGTCCGCTACGCACGCTCCCTCGGCGCGCTCAGCATCGGCCTGTCCTGCAACGCCGACAGCGCGCTGGCCGCCGCCGCCGAGCACGGCATCGAGGTCGTGGTGGGCCCGGAGACGGTGACGGGCTCGACGCGGCTCAAGGCCGGCACCGCGCAGAAGCTGGTGCTGAACATGTTCTCCACCATCACCATGATCAAGCTGGGCAAGACCTACGGAAACCTGATGGTCGACGTGCGCGCCTCCAACGAGAAGCTGCGGGCCCGCGCCCACCGGATCGTCGGCCTGGCGACCGACGCGTCCGACGAGGCCATCGCGGCAGCACTGGCCGCCACCGGCGGCGAGGCCAAGAACGCCATCCTCACTCTGCTCGGGTCCGTGGACGCGCGGACGGCCGAGCGCCTTCTCCAGGACGCGCACGGGCACCTGCGCAGGGCCCTCGAAGCCGCTGCCGCCTGACGTACCAGCCGACACCTCACAGCAAGGCCGATCTCATGGCGAACGAGAACAAGTACCGGGACACCGCGGCGGCCATCCTGCCGCTCGTCGGAGGCGCGCAGAACGTGACCTCGGTGGCCCACTGCATGACCCGGCTGAGACTGGGCCTGCACGACCGCTCCCTCGTGCAGGACGAACAGCTCAAGGCACTTCCCGGGGTGATGGGCGTCGTCGAGGACGACACCTACCAGATCGTGCTCGGCCCCGGCACGGTCGCACGTGTCACCCCCGAGTTCGAGACCCTCGTGGAGGAGGAGCGCGACGCGGCTCCCGCCACGGCCGCCTCCGGCAACGGCGACGGTCCGGCCGGTGACCCCGTGACCGCTGACGCCCTCGCGGCTCAGGGCGCCGCGCTGCGGGCCGAGCGCAAGGCGAAGAACTCCACCCCGTTCAAGCTCTTCCTGCGCCGCATCGCGAACATCTTCGTCCCGCTGATCCCCGCCCTCATCGGCTGCGGCATCATCGCGGGCCTGAACGGTCTGCTCGTCAACCTGGGCTGGCTGCCCGGCATTACGCCGGCCCTCGCCGCGATGGCCTCCGGGTTCATGGCGCTGATCGCCGTGTTCGTCGGGTACAACACGGCGCAGGAGTTCGGTGGTACGCCGATCCTGGGCGGCGCCGTCGCCGCCATCATCGTCTACGCGGGTGTGGCCAACGTCGAGGCGTTCGGCCAGAGCCTCTCCCCGGGCCAGGGCGGTGTCCTGGGCGCCCTGGGCGCGGCATGGCTCGGCGTGCAGATCGAGAAGTGGTGCCGCCGCTGGGTGCCGGTGTCCGTCGACGTCCTGGTCACCCCCACCCTCACCGTGCTCCTGGCCGGACTGGCCACCCTCTTCGGCCTGATGTTCCTCGCCGGTGAGATCTCCACGCAGATCGGCGAGGGCGCCAACTGGCTGCTGTCCAACGGCGGCGCGGGCGCCGGACTGATCCTCGGCGGCCTCTTCCTGCCCCTGGTCATGCTGGGCCTGCACCAGGCGCTCATCCCCATCCACACGACCCTGATCGAGCAGCAGGGTTACACCGTTCTGCTGCCCATCCTCGCGATGGCCGGCGCGGGCCAGGTCGGCGCGGCGATCGCCGTCTACCTGCGGCTGAACCGCAACACCTCGATCAGGACGACCATCAAGTCCGCTCTGTGGCCGGGATTCCTCGGCGTCGGCGAACCGCTGATCTACGGTGTGTCCCTGCCGCTGGGTCGCCCGTTCATCACGGCCTGCACGGGCGGCGCCCTCGGCGGAGCGTTCATCGGATTCTTCAACCAGCTGGGCACGGACGTCGGTTCCACCGCGATCGGCCCCTCGGGCTGGGCGCTGTTCCCGCTGCTCGACGGTGACCACGGCCTCGGCCGGACGGTGGCGATCTACGCCGGCGGTCTGCTCGTCGGCTACGTGGGCGGCTTCATCGCCACGTACTACTTCGGCTTCACCAAGACCATGCTCACCGAGCTCAACGCGGCACCCGCGTCGGCCGAATCCGCAGCGGTCGCCACCGGCGCCCCGGCGGGCGGCGACGCGGCCCCCGCGAAGCAGTCGGCGACAGCAGGCGCCTCCGCCCGCTGACGCTCCGTACCGACAGACGGGGGCCGTTCGCCGAACGGCCCCCGTTCTGCGTGTGCGTGTGCGTGTGCGTGTGCGGCGACACTGTCCCACGCCGTGTGGCGCAGGACACCGGCGAGTGCCTTCTCTTCACTTCGTGGTCACGGGACCGTTGCCCGCAGGCCTGACACCCGATTGTCTGTGCCGTAAACGTAGGGCGGTCATGACGTCGTATCCACGACGAGTGGTCATTCACCGAAAGGCGCCGCATCCCAGATGTGGACATCCCCAGGGCGGACGCTCCCGAAGCGCCCGCCCCTTTTCGCACGCAACCGCCGCAGACTCACCGCGGTCGCGCTCGCCCTCAGCTCCCTCGCCATAGTTCCGCCCACCGCGCAGGGCGTCGAAGCCGCCTCGGAGATCAGCGCGTTCGAGGCAGTCGATCCCTTCATCGGGACACGCCTCGACCCTTCGCAGAACAAGGGCAACAGCGCCTACGGCAACACCTGGCCCGGCGCGACCGTCCCGTTCGGCATGGTGCAGTCGAGCCCCACCACCTACCGGACCTCCGACCGGGACCAGAAGGGCGGGTACGAGTACACCGCCGACCGGCTCCGCGGCTTCGGTATGACGCGCCTGTCCGGCACCGGCTGCGAAGGCCGATTCAGCGGCTTCGACTTCCCCGTGCTGCCGTACACCGGCGCGCTGCCGGACGGCGCCCTGCCGTCCAGCCCGGCGAACAACATCACCGACTACTACCTCGGCTTCGACCACGCCCGCGAGAAGGCTGAGCCCGGGTACTACTCCGTCACGACTGACAACGATGTCACGACGGAACTGACCGCCAGCGCACGTACCGCCGTCAGCAGCTTCGACTTTCCCGAGGCGGACAGCTCCACGCTCGTCCTCGACGTGGCCGGGTCCAACAACCGGGTCTTCAACAGCGAAGTGACCGTCAAGGACGACCACACCGTCCAGGGCTGGGTCGAGGCCGCCTCGGTGTGCGACGAGGGCGGGCGCTACCGCGCCTACTTCTCGGCCACCTTCGACCGGCCGATCCGCTCGCACGGCACCTGGGAGGGCGGCACGGTCACCCCCGGCTCCGCCACCGCGCGCGCCGGTGAGGCCAAGCACGGCGCTGGGGCCTACCTCGTCTTCGACAAGGGCGCCGAGGTCACCTCCAAGGTGGGCCTGAGCTACGTCAGCGTCGCCAACGCCGCCGAGAACGCCGCGCACGAAGTGGGGCGGGACGACTTCGACGAGGTGCGCGGCGACGCCCGGCGCATCTGGCGCGACGCCCTGGACACCGTCCGGACCCAGGGCGGCACCAAGGAGGAGCGGACCAAGTTCTACACCGCCCTCTACCACTCGCTGCACCACCCCAACGTCTTCGACGACGTCAACGGCGACTACCAGGGCTACGACGGCAAGGTGCACAAGGTCGCCAAGGGGCGCCACCACTACGTCACCTACGCCGGCTGGGACTCCTACCGCAGCCAGGCCCAGCTCGTCGCGCTGCTCTTCCCGAAGGTCGGCAGCGACATCAACCAGTCGATCACCGACATGGTGACGCAGAGCGGCAAGTGGCCCAACTGGCCGCACCTGAACCAGCTCCAGCAGAAGATGAGCGGTGACTCGCTGCAGTCGCTGCTGTCCTCCGTGGACGCCTTCGGCAGCACCGACTACGACCGGCGCGCCGCCCTGCAGTCCATGAAGGACACGCAGACCTTGCCGGCCGACCGCACCCTGCGCCGCCACGGCTACCAGTACATGAGCGTCGGCTTCATCGAGAACCGCAAGCAGGACGCGGCGACCTCGAAGACACTCGAGTACGCCGTGAACGACTTCGGCATCGCCCAGCTGGCCAGGCGCCTCGGCGACACGACGGCCTACGACCGCTACATGGGGCGGGCGCAGAACTGGCAGAACGTCTTCGACGAGCAGAGCCGCCACATCCGCCCGAGGGACCGCAACGGCTTCGACCGCGGGTTCAACCTCGGTGAGCGCGGGGACCAGTTCGAGCAGGCCACCGGCTGGCAGTACGGCTGGATGGTGCCGCACAACGTCGGCACGCTGATCGACAAGCGCGGTGGCCAGGAGGTCGCCACGGCCGCCCTGGACGAGCACCTCAGCGCCCTCGACGCCGGTGTGTACAACACCCGCGGCGCCTACCTGAGCAACCAGCCCAGCTTCGGCGCGCCGTACGTCTACCACTGGCTGCGTCAGCCGAACAAGGCCCGCGACGCCCTGCGCCGCGCCTCCGCGGAGATGTACAACACCACGCCTTCGGGTCTGCCCGGCAACGACGACCTCGGTTCGCTCAGCTCCTGGTACGTGTGGGCCAACGTCGGCCTCTACCCGGCCATTCACGGCACCGCCGACCTGCTCGTCACCGGCCCCCGGTTCGAGCGGGTCGTCATCGACAGCGCCGACAGCCGGCGCAAGATCGAGATCGAGGCCGACGGCGGCTCCACCAAGCCGTACGTCACCGGCATGAAGGTCGACGGCCGGTCCACCACCCGCTCCTGGCTGGGCGAGGACTTCGCCCGCGACGGCGGCGAGATCCGTCTGACCATGTCGACGCGTCAGGGCACCTGGGGCGCCCGCGAGTCGGACGTTCCCCCGTCGTACACCGACGGCAGCGACGCGCGGAACAACGTCGGAACCACACCGAACGGCGCGGGCAACACGGGTTCGCTGGACGTCAGCGACAACTCCCTGTCCCGTGACCGGCTCGCCGCGGTCGGCGCCGCCCCCGGTGACCGCATCGCGCACGGCGACACCGGTGTCACCTTCACCTGGCCGAAGACCGAGCCGGGTCAGCCGGACAACTGGATCCCGCACGGCCAGCGCGTCGACATGGGCGGCGTCCGGGCGACCGGTGTCTCCTTCCTGGGGCTGGCGACCAACGGCCCCTCGCAGGGCACCGCGGTCGTCGAGTACACCGACGGCTCCACCCAGGACGTGGGTGTCCAGCTCACCGACTGGACGCCGGGCACCAACTACCAGTTCGGCAACACCCCGCTGGTGACCACCGTCGGCCGCAACCGCGCGTCGGGCGGCAACGACACGGTCGAGACCAAGGTCTTCGGTACCGTGCCCCGGCTCCTGGACCCGGCCAAGCGGGTCGCCTCGGTCGTCCTGCCGCAGAGCACGGACCGCGGCATCATGCACGTCTTCGATGTCGCGCTGACCACCGAGCAGGACCTGGCGGTGCCCGGTACGGCCCCGGAGCGGATCGTGCTCACCCCGACCGGGACGCCGCACGCGTCGCAGGCCGTCACCTGGCGCACCGGCGCCGGTGTGACCGCGGGCGAGGTGCGGTACCGCGAGGCCGGAGCCCGCAAGTGGCGCACCGCCGAGGCGCGTGCCAACGAGGAGCTGGTGGCCGCCGGAGTCCCGACCCGTACCCACTCCGCGGTCATGACCGGTCTGCGGCCGGGCACGAAGTACGAGTACCAGGTGGGCACCGGCGACTGGTTCAGCTCGGCGCACTCCTTCACCACGGCCGAGCGGCCCGGTGAGGACTTCACCTTCCTGTACTTCGGCGACGCCCAGAACGACCTGTCGTCCAAGTGGGCCCCGGTCGTGAAGCAGGCGTTCGAGCGCTACCCCGACGCGGTCGGCAGCGTCAACGCCGGTGACCTGATCAACTCCAGCGGCAACGACAGCGAGTGGCGCGACTGGTTCGGCGCCATGGACGGCTACAGCCAGTCCACCAATGTCATCGCCGCCCCCGGCAACCACGAGTACTCGGGCGACACCTTCCTGCGAACCTGGAAGTCGACGTTCGAGTTCCCGGGCAACGGGCCGCGAGCGGGCGAGAACGCCGGTGCCACCCCCGCCGAGCGGCAGCGTGCGATCTACGAGGCCCACATGGCCGAGGCGATCGCGGAGACGGCGTACTACACCGACTACCAGGGCGTGCGGTTCATCACCCTCAACGCCAGCACCGGTGACGCCCGTTCGATGATGACGCCGCCGTGGCTGCCCGCGTGCAGCCAGGACTGCCCCGACCCGGAGAAGCTGTGGCTGGAGCTCCAGGGACGCTGGCTGGACCACGTCCTGGAGAACAACCCCAACAAGTGGGCGGTGGCGGTCTTCCACCAGCCGGTGTTCTCCGCGGCCGAAGGCCGTGACGAGAAGCCGGTCCGCGACGCGTGGCTGCCGGTCTTCCAGCGCAACGACATCGACCTGGTGCTCATGGGCCATGACCACGTGTACTCCCGCGGGTACGTCGACGCGGACGCGACCGGCACCCCGGGCATGACGACCGGACCGGTCTACACCGTCGCGGTCTCCGGTCCGAAGTACTACGAGCTCGCCCCCGACAGCGAGAGCGTCTGGAAGCGCAACGGCGCGACCGAGGTGGTCCGCGCAGGTCACACCTCGACCTTCCAGGGCATCAAGGTCACGAAGAACCAGTTGCGTTACGAGGCCGTCGTCGCCGCGAAGTGGGACGACAAGTCGACCACCGACAAGGAGGTCGGCGAGGTGCTCGACGCCTTCACGATCACCAAGTACGACAACGGAACGAAGTACGTCACCGAGGACGGGGTAGCCGTTCCTCCGCGTCCTCGCTCCGAGCGCTGACCCACGCGCCCGGTCTCGTCGGGCGGTTGTTCCTCCTCTGACGAGGCGGCAGGTCTGCCGGACACCCCCAGGGTGTCCGGCAGACCTCTTTCCGGACCTTTACGGCGGTTATGCAACACCTCGCGAACTATGGGTAATTGGTCGTGCGCTAAACTGCTTTACCAAGCCGCAGCGCTCCATTGAGCGGTTGGCTGCTCATTCTGTGAGATTGCTGCCCGGTGACTCCGGGCGCCGGTGGGACGGGGGACGTGACATGGACCGAGCTGTCCACGCCTGCGGCCTTCCCGTCGCCGTGGCCGACTGCCGTCCGGCCGTGACAGCGGTCAGGACCGCGCGCATCGACAACACGGCGCGCGACAGCGTTCCCGACCCGGGCCACGCCGCACTCGGCGTCTGACGTTCGGCCGGACGCGCTCCGCAAGTGCCTCCCGGCCTGTTTCCCGGCCCGGTCCACCTGCCCCGCCGATCCGCACGGCGCCCCGTCCCGCGACGCGCGGCCGATGCCGCCGCCCCGCGCCGGGCCGGGCACCGACGCCTGCCCCACCCACCTCGCCGACTTCACCGGCAGCGCGCGATCACCGTCCGCGACCACGAAGGCACAGACGCCGTCACCGAACCGAACCGGAGGACAGACGCCCGTGCACAACACCACAGCCATGCTCATCGAACTCGGGGCCATCATCCTCGCCCTGGGGCTCCTCGGCCGCCTCGCCGGACGGGTGGGCTTCTCGCCCATTCCCCTCTACCTCCTGGCCGGGCTGGCCTTCGGCCACGGCGGCATCCTGCCCCTGCGGGCCAGCGAGGAGTTCGTCGCCACCGGCGCCGAGATCGGCGTCATCCTCCTGCTGCTCCTGCTCGGACTGGAGTACAGCGCCTCCGAACTCGTCACCAGCCTCAAGACCCAATACCCCTCCGGGGCGGTCGACTTCGTCCTCAACGCGGTACCCGGCGCCGTCGCGGCACTCCTGCTGGGCTGGGGCCCGGTGGCCGCCGTCGCGCTGGCCGGCGTCACCTGGATCTCCTCCTCGGGAGTGATCGCCAAGGTCCTCGGCGACCTGCGCCGGCTCGGCAACCGCGAAACGCCCATCGTCCTCGGCGTCCTCGTCATCGAGGACCTCGCGATGGCGCTCTATCTGCCGATCCTCACCGCCCTGCTCGCGGGCGTCAGCCTGGCCGGCGGCACCCTCACCCTGCTGATCTCCCTGAGCACGGTCGGCGCCGTGCTCTACGTCGCCCTGCGCCACGGCGGCCTGGTCAGCCGCGCCGTCTCGTCCGACAGCGCCGAACTGCTGCTGCTGGTCGTCCTGGGCCTGACTCTGCTGATCGCGGGCATCGCCCAGGAACTCCAGGTGTCCGCGGCCGTCGGCGCCTTCCTCGTCGGGATCGCGCTGTCCGGCGAGGTCGCCGAGGGCGCCGGCAACCTCCTCACCCCGCTGCGGGATCTCTTCGCCGCCGTCTTCTTCGTCTTCTTCGGCCTGTCGACCGACCCGGCCGCCATCCCGCCCGTCCTCGTCCCGGCCCTCCTCCTGGCCGTCGTCACCGCGCTCACGAAGATCGCCACCGGCTGGTACGCCGCCCGCCGTGCCGGAATCCGGGGCGCGGGCCGCTGGCGAGCCGGCGGCACCCTCGTCGCCCGCGGCGAGTTCTCCATCGTCATCGCGGGACTCGCCGTCGGCACCGAGCCCCGTATCGGACCACTGGCCACCGCCTACGTCCTGATCCTCGTCGTCGTCGGACCGCTCACCGCTCGCTACACCGAGCCGCTGGTCGGCCGGCTCACCCGCCGGTCCGCCGCAGCCGAGAAGGCGGGCCACGCCGAAGCGGACCCGGCACCCGCCACCGCCTGAGCACGAGCACGGCGCACCACAGCCGGTGCCGTCGCCCGACCGGCGGCGCCGGCCCACTCCTCGACCGCCCCTGGGAGGCACATGTGACCGCACACGACACACCCGGCCAGTTCCTCGACGGCCTCACCGAGATCCTGGCGGACGCCTCCTCCACCGGCCGTCGTCTCACCCGTGACGAACTGACCTCGCGCCGCGAGTTGGGCACCAAGGCCGCGGCATCGGGATACGGATGGCGTGTGCTGGTGCGCGAACATCTCGCCGCCGGCCGCGCCGCCCGGCCCGCCTCGGCCGGCACCGACGACGTCCTGTTCGTCCTCGAACAGGCCATGGACGCCTTCGCCGACGGGTATGAGCGCGCCCAGCGACTCGTCATCCGGCAGGAGGAGGCGGCCAGACGCGAGTTCATCGACGACCTGCTCCACGGACGCGGCGACTCCGGCCACCTCTCCGCCCGTGCCGAACAGTTCGGGCTGCGTCTCTCGCGCGTCCACGCCGTGGCCGTCGCCGAAGGCCCCGACAAGTACGACGAGACGGACCCCGTCCCGCGCCAGGTGGAGGACGCCCTCTTCGGCCGCTTCGAGAACCGCCGGATCCTGTTCACCACCAAGGACGGGCGGATGGTCTGCGTCGCCCCCGGTGACCAGGGCGACGTCCTGACCCACTTCGCCAAACAGGCGCACGCCGCCACCGACGGCGGCCAGGTCGCCATCGGCCGGCCCCGGCCCGGCACCGTCGGGATCGGGCACAGCTACGAAGAAGCCCTCAACGCCCTCGACGTCGCCCAGCGCATGGGCTTCGACGACCCGGTGCTGCGCGCCGCCGACCTGCTGGTCTACCCCGTGCTGGCCCGCGACCGGCAGGCCCTGGTGGACCTCGTGCGGAGCACCCTCAGCCCGCTGCAGGAAGCCCGCGGCGGAGCCCGGCCGCTCCTCGACACACTGACCGCCTACTTCGACACCGGCTGCGTCGCGGCCGAGACCGCCCGGCGGCTCGCACTGAGCGTTCGGGCACTCACCTATCGCCTGGAACGGGTCCACACCCTGACCGGCACCAACCCGGCCGACCCCGGGCAGCGCTACACCCTGCAGACCGCGGTCATCGGCGCCCGCCTGCTCGACTGGCCGGCCAGACCGCTGTGAGCAGCGCGGCGTCCGCTCCGGGAGAGCCGCGTGCCGATCCCGTGCCGATTCTGCCGCGCCGTTGACGCTTCCTTGACGGAAGACCGGCATGAAGGACCGGGCAAAGACTGCCGGAAGTCGGCAATGCACAACGGGGCCGCCGTGGGCAGGATGAGGGCACAGGGGAGCACGCGAGGAAGTCTCGATGCCGGACACCGGCAGGTGTCCGGCATCAAGACCCGGCAGCCGTGCGAAGGCCGTCACGCGACGGCGGCGACAGGGGGGTTGGGCATGAGGACGTTTCTGGAGGCCGCCACGGCCTTTCCGACCTTCCTGTTCACCGTTCCGTCGCTGGTGGCCGCGGTGTTCTGGCTGTTGGTCGCGGTGGGCGCGGCCGGTCCCCGCACCTTCGACGGGGACGCGGACCTCGGGAAGTGGGGGCTGGGCGGGGTCCCGGTCGCGGTCGCGTTCTCCCTGTGGACGGGGCTGGCCTGGTTCGCCAGCCTCGGTGCCGCCTTTCTGCTCGACCCGGTCGTCCCGTCGTCCGGGTGGGCGCGCGCGTCGGCCCGGCTCGGCGTGCTCGCCGCCGCCTCCACCGCGTCCTGGTGCGTGACGCGAGCGCTCGTACGGCGGCTGCGTCCCCACCACCCCGACGAACCCGGGGCGGCCCGCCCGCGCCTGCACGATCGCGGCGTACTCGCCGGGGCGCGTGTCGAGTCGCCGTGGGCCCGCGGCGGGGCCGAACGCCTCGCCCGGAGCGGACGCCGCGACGCGCATCCGCAGCCGTGCGACCGGACCGCCTGAGCCGCACCGGCCCCGCCGGCAGGGTGCGCCGAAGCGACGGTGCCCCGTCGCGAAGTTTCCGACTCCCGTAGGTGCCCGGGTCCGTCCCGGCCTCCGGTTTCCTGACTCGTCAAGGATGTCTCTCATGAATGCCGTCACCGTGGGCGTGGGTGTCTGTCTGCTCCTCGTGCTCGTCACACTGCTCGCCTTCTCCCGGTTGTTCCGCAAGGTGGAGCAGGGCAAGGCACTGATCGTCTCCAGGACACGGAAGGTCGACGTGACCTTCACCGGCCAGGTGGTGCTGCCGGTGCTGCACAAGGCCGAGGTGATGGACATCTCGGTGAAGACCATCGAGATCACACGGGCCGGCAAGGACGGACTGATCTGCAAGGACAACATCCGCGCCGACATACGTATCTCGTTCTTCGTCAAGGTCAACAAGACCGTGGAGGACGTCGTCAAGGTCGCCCAGGCCGTCGGCACGGCACGGGCGAGTGACCGGGACACATTGCAGCAGCTGTTCCACGCGAAGTTCTCCGAGGCGCTGAAGACCGTCGGCAAGCAGATGGACTTCACCGACCTCTACACCAAGCGTGAGGAGCTGCGGTACCGGATCATCGAGGTCATCGGCGTGGACCTCAACGGCTACCACCTGGAGGACGCGGCGATCGACTACCTGGAGCAGACGCCGCTGACCCAGCTCGACCCGGCGAACGTCCTCGACGCCCAGGGCATCCGAAAGATCACCGAGCTGACGGCTGTGGAACACGTGCGCACCAACGAGGCACGGCGCACCGAGGAGAAGGAGATCACCCGGCAGAACGTCGACGCCCGGGAGGCCATCCTGGAGCTGGAGCGCCGCCAGGCCGATGCCGAGATCAAGCAGCGGCGGGAGATCGAGACCAGCCGGGCCCGGGAGGAGGCCGAGACCGCGCGGGTGGTGGAGGAGGAGCGGCTGCGGGCACAGGGAGCCTTCCTGCGCACCGAGGAACAGCTCGGCGTACAGCGCGAGAACCAGCAGCGGGAAGTCGCCGTCGCGGCGAAGAACCGCGAACGCGTCATCGCCATCGAGAGCGAGCGCATCGAGAAGGACCGGCTCCTCGAAGTCATCGCACGCGAACGTGAGACCGAGCTGACGAAGATCGCCGCGTCGAAGGAGGTCGAGGCGGAGAAGCGGGAGATCGCCGAAGTCGTGCGTGAGCGGGTCGCGGTGGACCGTACGGTCGCCGAGCAGGAGGAGTCCATCAAGAAGCTGCGTGCCGTGGAAGAGGCGGAGCGGCAGCGGCAGGCGGTCGTCATCGCCGCCGAGGCCGAGGCGCAGGAGAGGCTCGTCAAGGACATCAAGGCGGCGGAGGCCGCGGAGCAGGCCGCCGCGCACCGGGCGGCGGAGGAAGTCACGCTGGCCGAGGCGCGGTTGAAGACCGCCGATCTCGATGCGCGGGCCAAGCTGCGCCTGGCCGAAGGTGTGCAGGCGGAGGCGGCGGCCGAAGGCCTGGCGGCCGTCCAGGTCAGGGACAAGGAGGCCGAGGTCATCGAGAAGGCCGGCCGAGCGGAGGCCGGGGCCACCGAGGCGCGTCTGCGGGCGGAGGCCGAGGGAGCCAGGGCCGCGGCACTCGCCGAGGCGTCGGCCATCGGGGAGAAGCTCAAGGCGGAGGCGGCGGGCCTCACCGAGAAGGCGGCGGCGATGGCGGCACTCGACGAGGCGTCACGCACGCACGAGGAGTACCGGCTGCGGCTGGCGGCCGAGAAGGACATCCGGCTGGCCGGGCTGGACGTGCAACGGCAGATCGCCGAGGCGCAGGCCACCGTGCTGGCGACCGGGCTGGAGAACGCCGACATCAACATCGTCGGCGGCGAATCGGTCTTCCTCGACCGGCTGGTGTCCTCGATAGCGCTGGGCAAGGGCGTCGACGCCTTCGTGCAGAACTCCGAGACCGCCCAGGCTCTGGCGCGGCCCTGGCTGGACGGCACGGGCAGCTTCACCGACGACCTCGGTCGCCTCCTCGGCTCGGTCTCCACGACCGACGTGCAGAACCTGACGGTCTCCGCACTGCTGATGAGGCTGATGAAGACGGGCGGGACGGACTCCGGCGCTCTGCGGCAACTGCTCGACAGGGCGGGCGAACTGGGTGTCGCCGACACCCCGCTCGCCGCCCTGAACGGCAACGCCCGGAGCTGACCGACCGCCGGTCCGGAGCTGCCGCGCAGGGGACGGCAGCTCCGGACCGTCGCCCCACGTCCCAGAGACATCCGAGAGGGATCCCATGACCACCGGGGCCACGGACCTGGACACCGGTACGTACGAGGTGCTGCGCGACCGGCTGACCGCGCGGGCCGCCGAGCTCGCACGCCGGGCGGAGGCACTCAACGCCCGCCGCGCAGAGGCGTTCGGCGCGGCCGGCCTGGAACTCACCGGCACTCGGCCGCTGCGCACCGAGCACCTCTGTGCGCCTCGGGACATCGTCGCCGTCGGGGATTGCCTGCTGTTCGGCCACAACACCGTCGCCGGGGCGAAGGCGGAGACGGTGGTGGCCGACGTCCTCACCCTGTACGACCGCGACCTGAACAGGCGGCCCGCCGACGCCGTACCCGGGCTGCTGGACGATCCGGCCTTCGTGCGGGAGTTCGCCGCCCTCCACCGCTACTACCGCCAGGCCCGCCTCCTCCGGCTCCACCGCGTCGACGGCCGGCTGCTGGCCGTGTTCCAGACCGGTGAGACGGTGCACGACGTACGTGTCCTGCGGTGGGCGCTGTCCGACGACGGGCAGGTGTCCTTCCTCGACGCGCGCGGCGAGCGTGACCACGTCACCCCGGCCGCCCACGACTTCTCGTGGACCGTCACGACCCGGGCGGACCACGTTCTCGGCCGCCACCCGCACGTGTCCGTCGAGGGCGAGGTGTTCGTGGCGACCGTCGCGGGCGCCCTCACCGTCAAGGCCGAGGACGACACGAACTCCGGCGAGGGAGTCCATTCCGAGCCCGTCGCCGAGCCGTTGCAGTCGCTCGCCGACGCCGACATCGCGTACGCGCGTGTGGGCGCCCTGATTCTGCTGCGCGTCCTTCCCTACAAGGAGGACGCCCACCGCTACCTGGTGTTCAACACGCTCACCAGGACGGTCGTCCGCCTCGACGGCATCGGGCGGGCGTGCCGCCGCCTGCCCGCGAACCAGGGCGTCGTCTTCCCCGGCGGCTACTGCCTGGCCGACGGAACGCACCGGACCTTCGACGGCGTCGACACCGGGGACCTGGAGTTCGAGCGGGTGGTCCGCCCGCCCGAAGGGGATGAGGTCCTCTTCGCGTTCCGCGCACACGCGGCCGGCCGCGGCCTGCTGCTGCCGTACGACACGATCCGGAAGGAGGTCGCGACTCCGCTGCCCTGCCAGGGGTGGGACCTCTTCGACGACGGCGCCCTGTTCCTGCTGCGCTCCGGCGGCGCGGAGCAACAGCGGCTCCACCCGCTCCAGTTGTGGTCCTCGCCGTACGTCTCCGACACCCATGCCGCCGGCCGGCACGTCGGTGACGGGCCGCTCGCCCGCGTCGGCAACGTCGACCTCGTGCGCGGTGTCTCCGACTGCCTGTCCATCGCGGGTTCGGTCGCCGGGACGACCCAGACGAGCGAGGTGTACGGGGCACTGGCCGCGGCGTGTGTCCGCGCGGCGGAATCCCACCACTGGCTGGGGGACGCGGAACTCGGCGACCTGCTGGAGCCGCTGGAGCAGGTGCGGCACACAGCCGAGCAGGTGCTGGCCGAGTTCCGAGCCGTCCGGGCACTGACCCGGCAGGCCGCCGACGCGCTAGCTGAGACGGCCGAACATGTCTCCGCGGTCGTACGCCGGCTGCGTGGCGACGTGCCGCGCGGTGTGACCGTCTGGGTGTCCGGTCTGACCGAACTCCGACAGGCGCAGGGCCACCTGCTCACGCTCAAGGACATGCGGTACGCCGACATCGCCGGTATCGACGAACTGGCCGCGGACGTCGAGAGCGACCTCGCCTCGTTCGGACGGAGGGCGGTCGCCCACCTGGCGGACGAGCACGCGTTCACCGACCTTCACACGGATGTCGAACGACTCCTCGCCGATGCGACGGGCATCGCCAGGGTCGCCGAGGCCGCCCTCGTCGCCGCCCGCATCGGCGAACTGGCCGAGGGGCTGCACACGGTGACCGAGGTCGTCGCGAGCCTCGACATCGGCGACGCCACGGTCCGTACATCCGTCCTGGAGCGCGTCGCCGAGGTCCTCGGTGGCGTCAACCGCGCCCGTGCCGTCCTCGACGGGCGCCGCCGCGAGCTGCTCGACCTCGAAGGACGGGCCGAGTTCGCCGCGGAGTTCTCCCTGCTGGGGCAGACCGTCACCGGCGCGCTCGCGTCGGCCGACACTCCCGAGAAGTGCGACGAACAGCTGGCCCGCGTGCTGCTCCGGCTGGAGAACCTGGAAGCCCGCTTCGTCCACTTCGACGACTTCCTCACCGAACTCGCGGACAAGCGGGACGAGATCCACGAGGCGTTCGCCGTCCGCAAGCAGAACCTCATGGACATCCGCGCCCGCCGGGCCGAGCGGCTGGCCGAATCGGCGGCCCGCGTCCTGGCGACCGTCACCCACCGTGCCGCCACCCTCGCCGACGCCGACGCCGTCGCCACGTACTTCAGCTCCGACGCGATGCCGGCCGAGGCCCGCCGCCTGGCCGACGAACTGCGGCAACTCGGCGACCGGGTACGGGCGGACGAACTGGACGACCGCATCCGGGCCGCCCGCCAGGAGGCCGTCCGGGCCCTGCGCGACCGGAGCGACCTCTACGCCGACGACGGACGCACCCTCCGCCTCGGCACCCACCGCTTCGCGGTCAACACCCAACCGCTCGACATCGCCCTGGTCCCCCACGGTGACACGCTCGCCTTCGCGCTCACCGGCACGGACCACCGCTCCCCGATCACGGACCCCGACTTCGCATCCACCCGCCCGTACTGGGACCGCCCGCTGCCGTCCGAGTCCCCCGAGGTCTACCGCGCCGAGCACCTCGCCGCCCGACTGCTCGACGAGCACGGCCCGGCGGCCCTCGCCGAGGCCGACCTGCCCGCACTCGTGCGCAGGGCGGCCCAGGAGGCGTACGACGAGGGGTACGTACGCGGGGTCCACGACCACGACACCGTCCTGATCCTCAGCGCGCTGCTCCGCCTGCACGCGACGGCCGGCCGGCTGCGCCACGAGCCCTCCGCCCGAGCCCGGGCGGTGCTGATGTGGACCCACGGCACGACGCCCGAGACCCGTACGCGGTGGTCGCGGCGTGCCGTGTCACTGGCGCGCGCACGCGACACCTTCGGCCCCGTGGCCGCGATCGCCGACCTCCAGGCCGAACTGGCGGAGGCGATCGGGGGACCCGGTGCACAGGCCGCTGCGGCCTACCTCTTCGACGAACTCACCACGGGACCCGGCGGTTTTGTCATCGGGTCCACCACACGCACCCTCCTGGAAAAGTTCCGCCGCACGCTGGATACCCCCGCGTACGCCGACGATCTCGCCGCCCTCGACGACCTGGACGCGCGCCGCCAACTGGTCGACGCCTGGCTGTCCTCGTACGCCGTCTCCACCGGCACGCACGTCACCGCCGGAGACCTCGCCGAGGCCGTCGCCGCCGAACTCTGCCCGGACCTGCCGCGCTACGCATCCGACGCGCCGTTGACCGAGACCGTCGGCGGCCTGCTCGGCACACATCCCCGTCTCACCGGCGGCAGCCTCACGATCCGCGTCGACGAACTCCTCGCCCGCACGGGCGCGTTCCGCCTCGAGCAGGTCCCCGCCCACCGCGCTTACCAGCGCCGCCGAGCTGCCTTGACGTCCGCCGAACGAACCAGGCTGCGCCTGGACGAGTACCGGCCGAGGACCATGTCCACATTCGTGCGCAACCGGCTGGTCGACGAGGTGTACCTGCCGCTCGTGGGCGACAGCCTCGCCAAGCAGCTCGGCACCACGGGTGGGACCGGGCGCACCGACACCGGGGGACTGCTCCTGCTCATCTCCCCGCCCGGCTACGGCAAGACGAGCCTCATGGAGTACGTCGCCGATCGACTCGGCCTGATGCTGGTGAGGGTGAGCGGCCCGGCCCTCGGCCGAGCGGTGACCTCGCTCGACCCGGCCGAGGCCCCGAACACCACCGCACGCCAGGAGGTCGAGAAGATCAACTTCGCGCTGGCCGCGGGCAACAACACCCTTCTGTACCTGGACGACATCCAGCACAACTCGCCCGAGCTGATGCAGACGTTCATCCCGCTGTGCGACACCACCCGCCGTATCGACGGCGTGCGGGACCGCCGGCCCCATACGTACGACCTTCGCGGGAAACGCTTCGCGGTCTGCATGGCGGGCAATCCGCACACCGAGTCCGGCGGCCGGTTCCACGTGCCCGACATGCTGGCCAACCGCGCCGACGTGTGGAACCTCGGCGACGTCCTGGCCGGCAAGGAACAGGTCTTCGCGCTGAGTTTCGTCGAGAACGCGCTGACCGCGAACCCCGTCCTCGCCCCGCTCGCCGGCCGCGACCGCGCCGACCTCGACCTGTTCCTCCGGCTCGCCGAAGGTGATCCCACGGCCCGCGCCGACCGGCTCGTCCACCCCTGGAGTCCCGCCGAGCGGACGCGGATCGTCGCGGTCCTGAGCCACCTGCTGACGATCCGCGCCACGGTTCTGGCGGTGAACGCCGCCTACATCGCGTCCGCCGCGCAGTCCGACGCCAGCCGCACGGAACCCCCGTTCCGGCTCCAGGGTTCGTACCGCACCATGAACCGGATCGCCCAGCGTGTACGGCCCGTCATGAACGACACCGAGGTGTCGGCGCTGATCGACGACCATTACGCGGCACAGGCCCAGACCCTCACCACCGGCGCCGAGGCCAATCTGCTCAAGCTGGCCGAACTGCGCGGCACCCTGAGCGCCGAGCAGGCGGCACGCTGGTCGGAGGTGAAGGCCCGGTACGTTCGCGCGCAGGCTCTCGGCGGTCCGGAGCACGATCAGTTCACCCGCGCCGTCGCCGCCCTCGGCCTTCTCGCCGACCGGGTCGGGGCCGTCGAGTCGGCGATCAACCGCGCCGCCGACCCCCGTCACCTCGTGGCGGACCCTCCGGCCCGACACCCTGAGCGTCGACCCTGATCCGCGTCGCAGGTTCCGCGTCCCGAGGGCCGGCCGTTCGCCGGAGTGCCCGGCCCCTGGACGTGGACGAGCCGGGTGTCAGCCGGAGCCCGTCGGCGCCAACGGCCGCTGCACGTGGGGTGCCGACTCCAGACGGGCGAAATCCACACTGATCTCCCCGGCGGTCTGGAGAAGCAGCGGCAGGTACTCGTCGAGCAGCACCTCCACCGGGGTCTCGGCGGCATGCGCGTTGACGTTGACACTGGCGATGACCCGCCCCGAGCCGTCGCGCAGGGGCGCCGCCACCGACCGGATGCCCTTCGCCAACTGCTCGTCGGTCATCGCCCAGCCGCGCGCACGGACCTCGCGCAGCTCCGCCTCCCATTCCTCGCGATCCGGCTGCCACACCGGAACCAGGCCCGACCTGCTCGGCTCGGACAGGACCCGGGCGACCTCGTCGGGTTGCAGCGCGGCCAGCAGGACCTTGCCCAGCGACGTCGGCAGCGCGGGAAACCTGGTGCCGATCTGCACCGCGAGAGTGACGATCTTCGGGACGGCCACGCGGGCGACATAGACCACGTCCGAGCCGTCCAGCTGCGCGATGGAGCAGGACTGCTCGGTGCGTTCCACCAGCCGCTCCAGATGCGGCCGGGCCACGTCCCACAACCCCATCGACTGGATGTAGGCGACGCCCAGATCGAGGATCCGGGGAGTGAGCGCGAAACCGCCGGCGTGCTGCCGTACGTATCCGAGCTCGGCCAGCGTCAGCAGGATCCGGCGCACGGTGGGCCGGGCCAGTCCCGTGGCGTTCGCGACCTCGGCCAGCGACATCACCGGCTGCCGCGGCTGGAAGGCGGCGATCACTTCCAGCCCTCGCGCCAGGGACTCGATGAAATCGGGCCCGGTACCTTCGCGCGGCATGAGGACTCCTCTCGGTGGCCCCTGGCGGTGGTGAGCCAGTGAGCCACGGCGCTGTCCGCTGTGTGGACACTTCGACGCTTGTGCTTCGCCCAGCATATGGAGGCCTGGGGCGTCGTGTCGTCGTCTCCGGGGGTCGCCTCCGATCGCGGTGCGGACACGGTGGGCCTCGTCGCCACCTCGGCGCGAGGCCCACCGGTTCGTGGCCTGCTGCTGCGGCACTAGGTCGCGTCGGTTCGGGAGCGTGGTACCAGCATCCGGGAGGGGTCGACGAGAGTCAGGCCGATGAGGCCGAGCACGGGAAGCACGGTCAGCTGCCACAGACCGGCGCCGTCCCAGCCGAGCTCCGCCACCAGCCGGGCGAACAGGAGACCCGAGAACGCCGCCGCCACGTAGTAGGTCAGCATGAACAGCCCGGCTCCCCGTCCGACGTGCTCGGGACGCACCGCACGCTGCATGGCCGTGGTGCAGTTGGTGAACAGGAAGCCGCTCGCGAAGGTGCCCATGAGGAAGGCGAGCACGTACTGGGCGCCGGGCGAGGTGGCGTACTGGTACGTCAGCCAGGCGGTGGCCGAGGTGGCGACGAAGGCGAGACCGAGCAGATTGCGCTGGTTGAAGCGGTCGCCCAGCCAGCCCGCCGGCAGCGCCATCATCGCGCCGAATCCCGAGCAGGACACGGCGAGTGCCGCCTGCCCCGCGGTGA
The DNA here is from genome assembly GCF_003261055.1 of Streptomyces cadmiisoli. NCBI lineage: Bacteria > Bacillati > Actinomycetota > Actinomycetes > Kitasatosporales > Streptomycetaceae > Streptomyces > Streptomyces cadmiisoli. The sequence goes on along the minus strand of NZ_CP030073.1, from coordinate 1,007,831 downwards.
AACCGAGTTCTTCCCGCAGGTACGTCGGATACAGGCCGAGGAAGCCGTAGAACACCAGCCCGGCGACGGCGCATGCGATGCCGAGGCCCAGGGTGTTGCGGTTGTACGGGCTCGCCGGCACGTGATCGAACTTCGCCGCCGTCGACGCGGTGCCCGTGACCGACTCGGTCATGACCCTGTTGACCGTCACGGCGATGAGCAGGCACACCACCAGACCGGCCGCACCGAACACATAGAACGGCCCCCGCCAGTCGTCGGCCGCGGAGGCGATACGTGTGCCGACGAGAGGGCCGAGGAACACACCGGCGCCGAACGCGACACCGACGACACCGGCGGCGACGGCCCGGCGGTGGAAGAAGAACGCCCCGATGACCGCGTACAGGGCGGTGGCCTGCATGCCCTCTCCGACGCCGGAGACGAGCCGGTAGGCACTCATGTCGACGAATCCCGTGGCCAGCGGGATCGCCAGGGTGCCGAGGGAGTAGATCAGGACGCTGATGAGGAGCACGCTCTTGCGCGACAGCCGGTCGACCAGATATCCGGTCGGCAGTCCGGCCAGCGCGAGTCCGATCGTGAAGCCGGTGGCCAGCAGCCCGCCCTGGTCGAGGGAGAACCCGAAGTCCTCGCGGATCTCCGGCAGCAGCGGGTAGAAGACCTGCCGGTCCATCGCGTTGAGCATGTACGACACGCACAGCACGGCGAAGCCGATGGCGACCGCGGCGCGTGTCGGGTGCCCCGTCGAGGGGGAAGAGGCGTCTGTTCTTTCGGGGGTTGTCTGTGCCACCTGAAGGTCCTCGGGTCGGGTCAGCCGTAGCCGGGTCGGCGGGCTGGAGCGGAGAGGGAAGGAACGGTGGAACGGCTGAACGGTGGAACGGTGAAGGACAGGACGGTGGAACGGCGCGAGGTGACGCCGGTAACGGGGGAGTGGGAAGCCGGGGGTGCGGCGGAACGGGGAGACCTGCGAACGGCGATCGGCGAACGGCGATCGGCGATCGGGGATCGGGGATCGGGGATCGGGGATCGGCGCACGGGGAACGGCGCACGGGGCCGGGCGTGATCGGAGGCGCGCAGCCCCCCGGCGTCGGATCAGCCGCGGTGGGTGGCCGCGTTGCGGTACTCCGTGTACCCGTAGGGGTTGTCGAGGATCTTCGTCTCGGGGACGTCCGGATTCATGCCGCGCTCCCAGGCCTCGGCCCCGAGCCGTCCACGCAGGTGATCCACCGTCGCCTCGACCGCCCGGCGGGCCTTGGCCAGGCCGGAACCGACCAGCCGGTGCTCGTACTTGACGACCCGTCCGTTGACGATCACGGTGTGCACGTCCCCGCGCTGGGCCTGGAACGCGACATGGCCGTAGGGATTGAGGACGGGGAACATGACGGGTGAGTGGTCGTTCTTGATCAGGACGAGGTCCGCCTTCTTGCCGGCCTCCAGGCTGCCCACCCTGTCGTCCAGCCCGAGGGCTCCGGCCCCGCCGCGGGTCGCCCACTCCACCACCTGCTCGGCACGGAGACTGGAGTGGGTGACGGTGCGGGCCTCGGCGTGGGCTTCGAGGTGCTCGCGGGCCCGGTCGGCGCCGAGCGTGGCGCGCATCGCGGAGAACATGTCGGCGCTCCACCACACGCTGGTGTCCATCGACAGCGAGACGGGGACGCCGTAGGAGCGGAGCCGCCACGTGGGCGGGTAGCCCTGCCCGCAGCTCTGCTCGCTCTCGGTCGACACGGAGACCGATCCTCCGGTGGCCGCGATGCGGTGGTAGGAGTCGGCGGCGAGCGTGGCCGAGTGCACATAGACGGTGCCCGGTGTCATGAAGCCGTGCTCGTGCATGAGGCGGATGCCGTCGTCGTCGGTGGCTCCCCACACGCCCGCGTGCGTCGTGACCTTGGCACCCAGTTCGCGTGCGACCTCGAAGGCGGCCCGCTCCGGGAAGGCGGGATCGCCGGTCACGTCGAAGGCCATCTGGAAGCCCAGCATGTCGTCGCCGTGGAAGCGGCGGTCGACGAACGCGCGGAACTCCGGTGCGGCCGACCACTCCCAGGGCCCGTTGTGGATGTTGCCGTAGGCGAACACGAAACGGCCCGCGGTCTCCTCCAGGGCGTCGACGGCGGCGTCGGCGTGCTCCGGGGTCTGCAGGCCGTGCGACCAGTCGACCGTCGTGGTGACACCTGCGTCGAGAGCCTCCAGCGCGGCCAGCAGGTTGCCGGCGTGGATGTCCTCGGGGCGGAAGTGCTTGCCGTGCTCCAGGTAGTACCAGACGAAGTACTGGGTCAGGGTCCAGTCCGCGCCGTAGCCGCGCATCGCGGTCTGCCACATGTGCCGATGTGTGTCGATCATGCCGGGCATGACGATGCCGCCGGTGGCGTCGATCGTGGCGGTTCCCTCGGGTACGGCGAGGGAAGGTCCGACCGCCTCGATGCGCTCGCCGACGACCAGGACGTCGGCCTCCTTGTGCACGGTCTTCCGGTCGTCCATGGTCAGGACGGTCGCGTTGCGGAGCACCACGGGTGTGCCCACCGCGGGGGCGCCGCCGGTCCCGCCGGTTTCGGCTGCTGTCATACGACTCGTGCCTCCTCCGTCGTCGTTCGTGCACCTCGGGAAAGTTTCGGACGCTCGTCCGTATGGCGAGCTTCGGGTGCGCTGGCGCAACCATGGGTCGCCCTCGGGGAACTGTCAATAGGTCTCGCGCGAACCTTGACAGCGTGGTCTCCTCGATCGAGACTCCGTGAACGGACGCATGTCCGTAGAGCGGACGGAGAAGGCTGACAGCATGGCTGACGACGACACGGACAACCCCGGGACCAGCCCGGTGGGCCCCTTGCACGGACTGCTGGTGGCCGACTTCTCCCGCGTACTCGCGGGCCCGTACGCGACCATGCTGCTCGCCGACATGGGTGCCGAGGTGGTCAAGGTGGAGAGCCCTCAGGGTGACGACACCCGCACCTGGCTCCCGCCCGTGCGGGACGAGGTCTCGACGTACTACCTGGCGGTCAACCGCAACAAGCGCTCCCTGGCACTCGACCTCAAGAACGACGACGACGCGGCACTGGCGCGGGAACTCGCCGCGCGCGCCGACATCGTCATCGAGAACTTCAAGCCCGGCGGGCTCACCCGCTTCGGACTCGACTACGCCGGTGTCCGGGCCGAGAACCCCGGCGTCGTCTACGCGTCCATCAGCGGCTTCGGTACCGGTGCGGGTGCGTCGCTGCCCGGCTACGACCTGATGGTGCAGGCCATCTCGGGCCTGATGAGCCTGACCGGGGACCCGGAGGGTCAGCCGTACCGGGCCGGCATCTCCGTGTTCGACGTGATGACCGGACTGCACGCCGTGATCGGCATCCTGGCCGCCCTGCGCCATCGCGCGCAGACCGGCCGGGGCCAGCACGTGGAGGTCAACCTCCTGTCGACCGCGCTCTCCGGGCTGGTCAACCACTCGAGCGCCTATGTGGCCGGTGGCACGGTGCCGTATCGGATGGGCAACGCCCACCCGAGCCTGTTCCCGTACGAGCCGCTGCCCGTCTCCGACGGCGAACTCATCGTCATCGCCGGGAACGACGGCCAGTTCGCGCGGCTGTGCAAGGTGCTCGGCCTGCCCGGCCTCCCGGACGATCCGCGGTTCACCCGCAACCAGGACCGCACCGCCAACCGCGAGCAACTGCGGCCCTTGCTGGTCGAAGCCCTGGCCGGACGCACCCGGCAGGAGCTGTTCCGCGAGCTGCTCGCCGCCGGCGTGCCCTGCGCACCCATCAACACCATCGACGAAGGCGTCGCGTTCGCCGACGAGCTCGGCCTGGCACCGGTCGTCACCGTCGGCGACGGCGACACCGCGGTACCGACGGTCCGTCACCCCATCACGTTCTCGGCCACACCGGCCCACTACCGACTGCCTCCGCCCGGACTCGACGAGCACGGCGCCGAACTGCGCGCCTGGCTCGCGGAACCGCGCGACTGAGCGGACGCCACCCGCGACGACCGACCGACCCTGGAGGAGCGTTCCATCGTGCAACGACCGGACCCCGACCGCCCGCCCCGGTACCCGACCTCGCTGGGCACCTCGGACACCAGCACCATCACGCTGCTCGGCCACGACCTGGCCGCCGATCTGATGGGCCAGGTCGGCTTCGGTGAGCTGGCCTTCTGGATGTCCGCCCAACGCCGCCCCACGCCCGCCGAGGTCCGCGTCTTCGAGGCCGTCCTGGTGGCCCTGGCCGACCACGGCTTCACCCCGACCGCGATCGCGGCCCGGCTGACCTATCTGTCCGCACCCGACTCCCTTCAAGGGGCGCTCGCCGCCGGACTGCTGGGCGGAGGCTCCCGCTTCCTCGGTGTGACCGAGGACTGCGGCCGCTTCCTGCACGAGGCGATCACCACCCACGCGGAGCGACTGCCCCACTCCTCCGACGACTCCGCTGATCCCGGCGGCTCCGGTGAATCCGGCGGTTCCGACGAGCGAGCCTGGGACGAGGTGGCACTGGAACTGGTCGAGGCCGCCAGGAAGGAACGGCGGCTGATCCCCGGCCTCGGCCATCCCGTCCACAAGGTCCAGGACCCCCGCACGCCGGTCCTGATCGCCCTCGCCGAGGAGAACGGCGTCAAGGGCCCGCACCTGCGCCTCTTCGAGGCCATCGGCCGGGTCCACCCCACGGTCCTCGGCCGTACACTGCCGCTCAACGGCGCCGGGGTGTGCGGCGCGGCCCTGGCCGACCTCGGGCTGCCCATCGCCCTGCTGCGCGGCTACGCACTGCTGGCGCGTGCGGCCGGACTCCTCGGCCAGCTCGCCGAGGAACAGCGCTCGCCCATCGGCATGGACGTCTACCTCTCCGTGGACCGCAACGCCGTCCACGTCCAGCCCCCCAACGACTGACCCCGTCCCCGGCAGCCCCGATCCCCGACCGGAGCGGGCGGCCACACGAAGGAGGCCCCGTGGCAGAGCTCGTCGCAGTCATCGCCTCGACCCACCATCCGTTCTACTACCGCGCCAGCACGGCCACCGGTGAGGACCGGCCCCCGTTCGCCGACACCTGGGTGGCCAAGATCGAGAAGTTCCGGGAGACCCTGACCCGGGCCCGCCCCGATGTGCTGGTGATGGTCGGCTCCGACCACTTCCACCAACTGTGGCTGGACAACATGCCGCAGTTCCTGGTGGGCAAGGCACCGTTCTACGACGCGAACTTCTACAACGAGGAACGCGAGTTCGGCCTGCCCAGGATGCTGCTCAAGGGGCACGAGGAGCTCTCCGCCCACGTACTGCGCCAGGGCCTGGACGCCGGATTCGACCTCGCCTTCAGCAACGAGCTTCGCATCGACCACTCCATCACCTGCCCGATCATCACCCTCCGCCCCGAGGCGGACCTGCCGATCGTGCCCCTCTACACCAACATCTTCGCGCCGCCGCTGCCGCAGCCGAAGCGGTTCGTGCAGCTGGGGCGCAGCATCCGCGAGATCATCGAGAGCTGGCCCGCGAACCAGCGCGTCGCCGTCATCGGCACCGGACACCTCTCCCTCGAACTCGGCGGGCCACGCCAGTTCGGGGCACACGGGCCGGATCCCGAGTTCGACCGACGGGCGGTCGAGTGGATAGCCAACGGGGACATCGAGGGCTGCCTGTCCGAGGTCACCCTGGACAGCCTGCATCTGCCGGGCAACGCCACCCACGGTTTCATGGACTTCATGCTGATGATGGGAGTCGCCGGCGAGGGCGCCAAGGCCGATCACGTCGACACGCTCGACCTGTTCCACACCATGGAGGCCTACTTCACCTGGTATCCGAAGGGGGTTCCGGCATGAGCAAGTACCTGGTCAACAAGTTCCTCTACACGATCGACCGCGATCCCGACCTGGTGGAGCGGTACCGCGCCGACCCGCGCGGCACCGTCGGGTGGTGGGAGTCCGAGCGGGCCAACACCCTTCTCAACTGCGTCTCCGGCGAGGCGTCGACCTGGCTCCGGTTGGACGACGCGGAACGCGAGGCGCTCGCCGACCACGACTACCCCAAGCTGTTCGAACTGGGCGCCCACCCCTTCCTCACACTGACCCTGTTCATCGCGATGTTCGAACGCGATCACGATGGGCTGGACTACCAGAAGGAGTACGCCCGGCGGCTGGCCCACTTCTCGCTGCCGTACCCGGACATCGCGACATGAGCGCCGGCCTGCTGCTCCTGCGGCTGCTGCTGGCCGCACTGCTGTTCGGACACGCCGCCCAGAAACTCCTGGGGTGGTTCCGGGGCCTGGGACCCGACGGCACCGCCGCCGTCTTCGAGAGCTGGGGCTTCCGGCCGGGCAGGCCCATGGTGCTGCTGGCCGGGACGTGCGAGCTGGTCGGTGCCGTCCTCCTCGGGGCCGGTGCGGTGACGCCGCTCGCCGCGGCCGTCGTCATGGGCACCATGATCGTCGCCGCGGCGCCCAGCGCCGCCAACGGGCTCTGGGCTCACCTCGGAGGCTGCGAAGTCCCCTTTCTCTACGGCTCTCTCGCGCTGGTCGTCGCGGTGACCGGACCGGGGAACTGGTCGGTGGACCACGCCGTCGGCGCGGACGACTTCTCGGGGGTGCCGTGGGCGGTCGCCGCCGCGGTGCTGGCGGCCGTCTCGGCGGTACCGCCGCTGCTCCTTCGCCGGCGAAACCTGCGCGGCGCAGGTGAGGACGTCGAGGCGGGCCGAGTCGGACCGTGACGACATCGCACAGGAGTCAGGCGTGAACCGCTCCGTCGCCGGGCGGCACGGTGCGCCGCATCACGCCGTCGCGACCGACAAGACGCGGTGGGTGACGGGGAGTTGACGACGCGCGTATGGTGGAGGGGAAACGCATCACCGCCCGCCGTGTGCTGTACCGGCGGCCGAACGGGGGAAGAAAGGTGCGTGCCCGATGACGGTCGGGCTCCTCTCCACGATTGCCGCCGCGCTCTACGGAGGCACGGTCTCGATCCTCGCGCTCACCGCGACCTTCGCGCGGCGCCGCACGCTCCGACTCGAAGCGCGCAACACCCTCGCCGTCCTGGTCCCGGGCGGAACCACCACACCGCCGCAGGCGGAAGGCACGGGGGAGGCGCGGAGCGGCTAGCCGGTCGGATCATTCAGCCCCTGCTCACCGACCGCCGCGAGCGCGTTTCGAGCGCATGGCTCGTCCCCGTTCTCAACGGAGCGGGGCGAGCGATGAGCCCATGCGTCCCGAGCTTTGTGTGACCAGAGCCCACATCGAGGTGTGGAGTGGGCGTGTGCTGCCGAAGGGTGCTGAGCGGATCTCGTTCTGGACGGTCCTGCTCGTCTCGTTCTCCACGGTGCCGTCGGGGGCGTACTCGACAAGTCCACGTACGGTTCTGAGGCATCTCGGGGCCCGCCCGGCCGGTCGTCTGCCGGTCGGCAACCGGCGTCCCGGGACCCACGCCTGTCTTCAGCAGGGTGCGTCGGTCCCGGGACGGTGGGAGTTGTCAGGCCTGTTGGCGGGTCAGGTAGTCCTCGCGCAGGGCGTCGAGGATCTGCGCCGCCTCGGGGAGGTTCGCGTGGCGGCAGCGTCGGGATGCCGCGGTCAGGCGGACCACCGCGTCGTTGAACCGCTCCAGGCCGTTCCCCTCGATCAGGGCCGCGATGCGGACCGCTTCCGCGCGGGGCGTCTCGCCCTGCTCGCCGCCCTGTTCGTGGGCGGCGATGGCCGCCTCCGCCTCGGTCAGGGCCTCCGGGAAGCGTTCGGCCTCCGCCAGGACGCGGGCGCGGCGGTAGTGCACGGTGCCGGACTCGAACCAGGAGACGAAGGTCTCCGTGCCCTCGGGTACGGCGGCCCCGACCGCGTCGGCCTCCGCCAGGTGCGCCAGCGCCGTGTCCAGCCCGTCCGGTCCCTGGGCCAGCATGACCAGACGTGCGAACTCGCACATCATGTGCATGATCAGGCTCGGGTTGGGTGCCTCGGCGTGGGACGCGACGGCGCGCTGGTAGGCGGTGCCGGCCGCGTCCCAGCGGTCGGCCAGCGCCAGCGCCGTCGCGGTCTCCGCCGCCACCAGCGTGTGGATCGCGGCGTCGTCCTCCCAGCCGGCGACGGTGTCCGCCAGAAGCAGGAACTCCTCGGCCGAGGCCAGGTACTCCTCCAGCTCCCGCAGTCCGCGCGCCAGCGTCAGCCGGGCCTGGGCGCGCAGTCGTGCGTCCAGCGAGGACGCGGCCTCGTCCGCGAGTACGGACTCGAGGACCGCGACGGCGTCGGCCTGCTGCCCGCTGCGGGCCAGGACGTCCGCGAGCTGGAGCCGTACGTCGGCGGCGTCGTCGGGCGCGTCCTTGTGGTCGTAGCGGGTGGCGGCCTCGGACAGATGACGTACGGCCGCGCCGAAGTCCCCCATGTGCGTGGCGGCATGGCCGAGCAGCGCGTACGTCGGCGCGAGCGGGAACTCCGTGTCGTCGTGGCGGACGGTATCCGCGATCACCTGGTGCAGCAGGTCCACGGCCGCTTCCGGTTCGTCCTGGGCCAGCATCATCTGGGCGAGCATGGCGCGCGGGCGCGTGGCGCGCCAGGGCCGCTCGGACCCGTCGATGTCCTCCAGAGCGGCGCGCAGCTCCGTCTCCGCGCGGGCCAGGTCACCGGTGCGGGCGGCCAGATCGGCGACGAACTGCCGTGCGTTGGCCACCTGGTGGGGGAAGCCCAGCTGCTCGGCCTCGGCGTGGAGCCGGCGAGCGGTCTCCTCGAATCGCTCCATCGCGGAGTCGGGGGCCTGCGGGAGCTGCCGCAGTACTTCCTCGTAGGCGGCGAAGGTGCAGGAGTGCAGTACGGAGAGGCACTCCAGCTCGCGCTCCGTCTGCACGTCGGCACCGTAGGCGGCCTCCCCGGCGCCGCGTGCCTCGCCCGTGAGGGGGGCCTCGGTCTTGAGCCGCTCCAGCTCGCGCAGTGCCTCGTCGATGCCGGCCCGGATGGTGTCCTCGTCCGGCCGCCCGGTGCCGGGGGCCGTCCCGTCGCCCTCCTCGGATTCCGAGCTCTGCGGGGCACTGTCGAGGGACGTGGCCCTGGCCAGGGCGTGCGTGCGGGTGGACAGGGCGTGCCAGGGCATCTCGAGCCGTTCGAACAGCTCGGCGCTCCGCTTCAGCTCGCTGACGCTGTCCGCGGTGCGGTCCTCCTGCGCGTGCAGGCGCGCGCGGTGCTCGGCGAGTTCCGCGTGCAGCAGGTCCGGCGGACCGAGCCGGTCGTCGTGTACCGCGGTGCCGTCGGTGAGGCGTTCCGCGACACGGGACCAGAGCCGGATGCCTGCCGGGTGTCCCACGGACGCCATGCGGCGTGCCTCGCGCACCAGGGTGACGAAGTCGTCGGGCACCTCCGTCCGGGTGGCGGCCGGGGGGACGGCGGCCGGGGCGGTGGCCGGGGCGTGCGGGCGGGCGGAGGACGTCCGCAGTCCCAGCGGCAGCGGTTCGTCGAGCAGCGGACCCTGGGCGAGGCGCAGCCGGCGGCGCTCCCCGACGGCCGTGGTGGCGTTGCGCGCGTCGAAGGCGGCGGTGAGCCGGTCCCCCTCGGACCGGACGTGGGCGAGGAGTTCCTGCGCGGTCCAGTTCCGGCCGGGCGGGCCGGCGACGGGCGTGGCGCCGTGCCCGTCCTCGACCAGCCGGGCGAGCAGTACCTCCACGCCGGTGAGGAAGCCCACGCGGTCCAGCGGCGCGCCGGTCGCTTCGTACAGGGGCCGGTTCTCGGCGAGGATCTCCAGGCCGCGGCCCTCGTTGCGCGTCAGGGCGCAGAACTCCACGTGCAGACCCACCTCGTGCATCATGCCGGTGTTCCCGCGGACCCGCCGGTAGCCGGTGAGGTGGTGGGAGCGGGCCTCGTCGGTACGGCCGAGGCGCACCAGCGGCAGCAGCGCGCGCGCCTGGCTCATCTGCGGTTCCTCGCTGCACGCCGTGGAGCCGGCCAGGACGGGCGCCCAGGTGTCGAGGGCCGCCGCGTCCTCGCCCGTCGTCACCTGGTGTCCGGCGAGGTACCGGATCTCGCAGGCCTCACAGTCACTCAGCTCGGTACGGGGCCGGGTGACCCACAGGTCGAAGGCGTCGGCCAGGCCGACGCCGGTGTGCGCCGCGACGTGGTAGCGCATCGCCGCCACCGGCTGCATGCCGTGCTCGGCCGCCTCGTAGCGGCTGCGCATCCGGCCGATCCAGCCGTCGACGGTCGCGAGCGGCACGTCCGGTACCTGCAGCAGGGACGTCGTCACCCACTTGAAGCGCCAGAAGACCTGGTGGGCCTCCCACTGGCTGAACGACTCGGGAGCGGTGTCCCACACTTTGAGCAGCCGGGCGAAGACGACGGGCGACTTGCGGTGCTCGCCGGTGTACTCGTACGCCGTCATCAGCTCCAGCAGGGCGGTGACGAGGACGTCCGGCTTGTCGAAGGGTTCCGCCGCCTCGACGAGTTCCTCGGCGGTGATGGTGCGCTGCACACCGTGGGGACGGTCGTGGTTCTCGCGGAGCGCCTCGACCACGGCCTCGGGGGTTTCCAGCATCTACAGTTCCTTCCGGGGCTCAGCGCCGGGTGCGGCCGTGCCGGGGTGGTGCATGGCGTGGGTGAGCAGGCCGATGAAGGCCCGGTTGAGCAGGGCGCTCTCGCCGGCGCGCAGCGGGCGGCGACTGAGCAGGAGGGCCTGGCCGTACAGGGCCTCGGCGGTCGTGACGGCCAGACCGCGCTCGGTGATCGTGATCGCCTGACGGACCAGCGGGTTGAGGTGGTTCAGGACGAGCTGGGCGCGCGGGGTGTCGTGGCGCAGCGAGCCGAGGATGTCCGCCCACAGGCCGTCGCTCTCGGCGGCGAGGCTCGACCTGGTCCGTTCGTGGCGCGCCTCGCGGTTGTCGAGCAGCAGGGCGGGCGCGGAGACGGGCTGGAAGTCCCGCAGGACGACGTCGCAGTCGTGCTCACCGATCGTCTCCCGGGCGACCGCGAGAAAAGCCGCCGCCCTCAGTTCGGCGCCCGGGTCCACGGAGTCGAGGTGCGCGGTGACGGTGGCCGGGTCGAGGTCCGTGACGGCCGTTCCCGGGCGGATCTCGGGCAGCCGGTGCACCAGGTCGCGGTCGTAGGTGTAGCCGCCGTTGACGACGCCGAGGCCGGCGGCCGCGGCGATGGGGGCGACCTGGCGGAACTCCTCGACGCTGCGTGTGACCAGGAGGGTGGGGTGCGTCCGCGCGAACTCCTCCAGGGTGACATTGCCGTCGGTGGTCTCGAAGGGCAGCCACGGCAGCACGATGCGCAGCAGCTCGTCGTCGTAGCGGGCGAGCGCCTTGACGGCGAGGTGGTGGGTGTCGATGAAGCGGTGCAGCAGCGACGGATCGCTGGCTGCGAGACCGGTGAGCCAGTCACGGATCCGCTCGCCCAGGGCGTCCCGTACGGCCGACAGCGTGCCGTCCTCGTACAGGGCCTCCCGGGAGGCGGTCGGGCGCAGGCTCGTGGTGTCGACGACGCAGCGTACGAAGAACGCCCAGTCGGGCAGCAGCTCGGGGGCCTGGTCGGTGAGCAGCATGCCCTTGAGGTGGACGCGGTGTCCCGCGCGCTGCGCCGGGCTCACGGCGGTGGGCAGGACGTAGGCGACGCCGCGCAGTCCGGCCGCCGGGAGGTCCAGCTCGATGGTGTCGAGCGGGGTGAAGTCGAAGAGGGTGCGGCAGTACGCGGTGAGCGCCTCGCGGCGGGCCAGCGGGGAGCGGTGCGTGTGCTCCCACGGGGGTGTGTCGTTGATCCGGTGGGTGTCGCCGCGCGGCCCGACGACGGTGACCTCGTGCCGGAGCAGCCCGCCGTAGTGCCGGGCCAGGGCGACGACCTGCTCGGGGCTGGTCCACTCGGCGTTGTCCGCGCGCGGGGTCAGCCGCACGGTGGTGCCCGGCTCGGGCACGGCGGACGCGGGCAGGGCACGGATGGTGTAGCGGCCGTCGGAGTGGCCGCGCCACTCGACGGCGGGGGCCGAGGGGTCGGCGGCGGTCCGGCTGACGACGCTGATCTCGTCGGCGATGACGAAGCAGGCGAGCAGGCCGATGCCGAACTGGCCGATGAACTCGCCGCGGGCGGCGTCGAGTCCGGCACCGTCGAGCGAGCCGTCCGCGGTCCGCTTGGAACTGCGCCCGATGGTGGCGAGGAACCGGTGCACATCGGCCTCGGTCAGGCCGATGCCGGTGTCCGTGACGGTGATGGTGTCACCGGTGCGCACCGTGATGGTGCCGGGCGCCGAGGGCTCGACCGCCTGCCGGGCCGTGATGGCGTCGACGGCGTTCTGCAGCAGTTCGCGCAGGTATACACGGGGACTTGAGTAGAGGTGGTGGGACAGCAGGTCGACCAGGCCGCGCAGGTCGACCTGGAAGGTGTGAGCGGTCTCGGAGTGAGGCACCTGACGGAGTCTTTCGGTGGGCGCGCCCGTGCCGTGCGGCGCGGACGCGGAGGGAAAGGTACGGAGGGCGTTGCCCCCGGAGCTGGTCGCGCCGGGTCAGCGCCCGGCCGCCGAACGGTGCCTGCGATAGGCCGCGGCAGGGTCGGAGCCGTTGAGGTAGTACCAGGGGAACTCGGTCACCCGGCCGTCGATGGCCTCGAAGCACTCCCGCGCCATGTGGCGGTTCCCGGCCAGCGAGAACGCCATGGCGAAGGTGTTGAGGACCTGGATCCAGGCGCCGCCGCGGACGAAGTCCGGGTGCCGGAACGAGTGGTCGGCCGCTTCCCGCAGGGACAGCGTGACCTCGGGCCGGCGGATGTACTCGGTGTCCGGTCCGGCGTCGAGGGAGAGCCACTGCTCGATGTGCGCGATCGCGACGAGCTGGCCCAGCAGCGTGCCACCGGGCGCGCCGAACGCGGACTCGCGAGCGAAGGCGTGCATCTCCTCGTGGGAGCCGCCCCACTTGTCGCAGACCTGCTGGAGCTGTTGCGTGTGTGCGCCCAGGTGGTACGGGTCGCGTCGCACCGTCGCCTCGAACCGGCGCCGTGCGACGGCCTGGCCGACCTGCAGGCCGCGACCGGTGGTCTGGAGGCCGTACCAGGGCGAGACCCATCCCGGCTCGCGCTCCGCCACCTCGTACAGCCACTGCTCGGCCGTGCGCAGCCGGGTGTGGAACACCTCGAACTGCTCGCGTGAGACGTGCTTGGCCCGCGCCCCCGTCCGGGCCTCCCAGGCCCAGCTGATGTGGCGCATCCCCGCGACGAGCCGGGGCAGCGTCGCGTCCGGCTCGGCCTCCAGCACCTCGGTGATCCACCGTTCCACGCCCGCGGTGTCACTGACGGCCGACAGGAGTTCCGTACGGTCCTCGCTCTCGGGCCGTGCTTCGAGCACGGCGCGCACGGTGGCCCAGTCCGCCGCCTCGGCGGCCTTGCGCACCCGCTGCACCTCGGGATCGCCCGAGTCCTGCTGCACCTGCGCGACGGGCCGACCCGCCCATTTGCCCAGCGTGAGCCCCAAGTCACGGAGCAACGCCATGTCCCCACCCCTTGCCGTGTCCTGACACGAGAGGCCGATGATCACCCCCCTCGTGGACGTAGTGACTATCACGTGGCACCGACATTCGCACATCCGTTTCCCTGCGGCGTCGCGACCGGTGGAGCGGCACTCCGCCCGCCGGGGGTGATCGCCGATCGGGGCCCAACACGCGCCCAGCGCTTGAGGGTGCTGCCGTACCCGCGTCCTGCATACTCGGCGCAGGCGGCGCCCAGTGAATGCTCCAGCAAATCGAGAACGACACGGACATCCGGACACGCAGCAGACCGGTGGTGGCCCCGTCCCGGGATCGCACCGTGAACTGCTGCTTCCTACGAGCCCGAAAGAGACTTCATGGAGTTGTCCGCGCTGGTGGGAGCCGTGGAACCGCCGCAGTTGCTTCCCGCGCGCCTGCAGATGGCGTTCACCCTGGGCTTCCACATCATTCTGGTGCCCTTCGGAGTCGCGTTCACCTTCATGATGCTGATCTGCCAGTACCGGGGACTGCGGCGCGGTGACGAACAGGCCCTGGTCCTGGCCCGGCGGTGGTCGCAGGTGGCGGCCGTGCTGTTCGCCGTGGGAGCCGTGTCCGGAACGGTGCTCACCTTCGAGTTGGGGATTCTCTGGCCCGGGCTGATGGGCAACTACGGTGCGGCATTCGGGTTCCCGTTCGCGATCGAAGGACTCTTCTTCTTTCTCGAAGCCATCTTCATGGCGATCTACATCTACGGCTGGAAGAGGCTTCCCGCATGGCCCCACTTCTTCACCGGAGTGGTGGTCACCCTGTCGGGCATCGGCGGCACGGCCTCCGTCATCGCGGCCAACAGCTGGATGAACCAGCCCGCGGGGATCGTCATGCGCGACGGCCGCGTGGTCGACGTGGTCCCGTCGGAGGTCTTCTTCAACGGCGCGTTCTGGTGGGAGACGGTCCACATGCTTCTCGCGGCGTACATCGTCGCGGGCTTCGGTGTCGCGGGCATCTACGCCTGGGGCCTGCTGAAGGGCCGTCATGATTACTACCACCGGATGGGTTTCCTGGTCCCCTTCACCGTCGCGGCGATCGCCATGCCGTTGCAGTTCCTCGTGGGGGACACGATCGCGCGCCAGGTGTTCGACAGGGAACCGGCCAAGTTCGCCGCCATCGAACTCGTGCCGACCACCGGTGATCACGTCCCGGAGACGCTCGGCGGCATCCTGATCGACGGTCAGGTGCGCTACGGGATCGACATCCCCGACGCCGCCTCGATCCTCGCCGGTTTCAGCCCTTCCACCGAGATCCAAGGACTGGACGCGATCCCCGCGGAGGTGCGCCCGGACGACTCACTCGTCAACATCGTGCACCTCGCCTTCGACGTCATGGTCGGAACCGCCACGCTCCTGCTGTTGCTGGCGGCCTGGTTCGCGTGGCTGTGGTGGCGGCGGCGCGAGGTCCCGACGAACCGCTGGTTCCTGCGCGGCGCGTCCGTCGCCGGGCTGGTCGCGCTCGTGTCCCTGGAGTCGGGCTGGGTGGTGACCGAGGTCGGCCGCCAACCCTGGACCGTCGTGGGTCTGCTGCTGACGGAGGACGCGGTCACCACGGAAGGCAACCTGTGGCCGCTGTTCGCGGCAGTGCTCGCGATCTACGTCTGTGTCGCCGCCGGTGCCGTGGTGGTGCTCCGCGGTATGCGGCGCCGGTGGCAGCAGGCGGGTACCGATGCGGTCGCCGTCCCGTACGGGCCGGAGCGGGCACCGGCGACCGGACCCCGGACGGATGGAGTGGATGACGCATGAGCACGCTGATCGCCGTGGTCCTCTTCGTCGGTGTCATCGCCTACGCCCTGTTCGGCGGCGCCGATTTCGGGGCCGGCTTCTGGGATCTGACGGCCGGCGGCCGCAGGCGGGGGCACCGCACCCGCGAGCTGATCAACAGTTCCGTGAGCCCGGTGTGGGAGGCCAACCACACCTGGCTGGTCTTCTGCCTGGTGACGATCTGGACAGGTTTTCCCCAGGCCTTCACCGCTATCACCACCACGTTGTACCTCCCGCTGGGGCTGGCGGCGCTGGGCATCGTGGCCAGGGGGGCGGGCTTCGCCTTCCGCCACGCACTGGCCGACCACCCGTTGGAACGCATCTCCGGTGCGACCTTCGCGTTGTCCTCGGTGCTCACTCCGTTCTTCTTCGGCACCGTGGCGGGTGGCATCGCCTCCGGCCGTGTTCCCTCGGCCGGGCACGGAGACCCGCTGACCAGTTGGCTGAACCCGACGTCGTTCCTCGGCGGAGGGCTCGCGATCACCGTCTGCGCCTATCTCGCCGCCGTGTTCCTCACCGGTCAGGCCCGGCGCGACGCGCACACCGCGATGGAGGAGGCCTTCCGCCGCCGGGCCTTGGGCGCGGGGATCTTCGCCGGAGTGGTGGCGGTGGCGGGCGTGTTCGTGCTGCACGCCGACTCGCCGCGCCTGTTCCGCCGCCTGAGCGGGGTGGGAGCGCCGCTTCTGATCATCTCCGCGCTGTGCGGCCTCGCCGCGCTGCTGCTGTTGCGCCGAGGCCGCCCCCTCGTCGTCCGTACGCTGGCGGCGATCGCGGTCGCCGCCGTCGTCGCGGGCTGGGGCGTCGCCCAGTATCCCTACCTCCTGGGCACCCATCTGACCATCGGCGAAGGAGCCGCGCCGACAGCGACTCTGTGGGTGCTGTTCGTGGTCTCGTGCGTCGCCGCGGCCCTCATCGTGCCGTCGCTGTTCCTGCTGTACACCCTGCAACTGCGACGAAGGCTCGGCTGACGGGGCCGGCGGCCCCGCGGGCCGTGCGCCTCAGCGGAACAGCCGACCGAACCTGCGTATCTCCTCAGTGAAGATCTCGGGCTGCTCGAACGCCGCGAAGTGGCCGCCTCTGCTCGCCTCGTTCCAGTACACGAGGTCGGAGAACGCCGCTTCGGCCCATCGGCGAGGCGGGTTGTAGAACTCCTTGGGGAACACCGTGACGCCGACCGGCAGATCGAGTTTCACGGCGGTCATGTCGATGTCTGAGTTCTCCCAGTAGAAGCGGGCGGACGAGGAGGCGGAGTTCGTCAGCCAGTAGAGCGTGATGTCGTCCAGCATCTCGTCGAGGGTGAGGACGGACTCCGGATTCCGGTCGCTGTCGGTCCACATACCGAACTTCTCGTAGATCCACGCGGCCTGGCCGGCGGGGGAGTCCGACAGCGCGTAGGAAACAGTCTGCGGCCGGGTCATCATCTGGATCTGGTACCCGATCTCGTTCTTCTGCTGCGCGTTCAGCTGATCCATCGCGGCCCGCTCCTCGGGTGTGAGGCGGGCAGGATCGAGATCGGGCGGCACGATCTGAGGAAAATTCACATGGATTCCCATGAGTCCTCTGGGCCGGATGCGGCCCAACTGGACATTGACCGCGGCGCCCCAGTCACCGCCCTGGGAAAGATACCGGTGGTAGCCGAGACGCGGCATGATCTTGGCCCAGGCCTGCGCCGTCCTGACCCGTCCCCACCCCGTGCCGCTCGGGTGATCGGAGAAGCCGAACCCCGGGAGTGAGGGACACACCACATGGAAGGCGTCCCGTGCCGAGCCGCCGAACTCGGTCGGATTCGTCAACGGCCTGATCACGTCCCTGAACTCCAGCACCGAGCCGGGCCAGCCATGCGTCAGCATGATCGGTACGGCGTCGGGGTGCGGCGATCTCACATGGAGCAGGTGGATGCCGAGCCCGTCGATCAGGGTCCGGTACTGGCCGAAGCCGTTGAGCAGCGCCTCCACCCCGCGCCAGTCGTAGTTCGTCCGCCAGTGCTCCACGAGTCGCCGCACGCGCCACAGGGGAGCTCCCTGCGACCAGTCGTCGACGGGTTCCTCCGACGGCCACCTGGTCAGCGACAGCCGGTGGCGCAGGTCCTGCAGCACCCGCTCAGGGACGCGCAAGTTCAGGGGGACGACGTCGGGTGTCGCCGGCGGCAGCGACAGGCCCCTCGTCCCGATGTCCGCGCCCGTGAAGGCCTCGGCGAACCCCGGAGTCATCAGTGACGCCGCGGATCCGGCCCCGAGCGCGCCCATGACCTGTAGTACGCCGCGACGGCTGGGACCGTCCGTTCGATGTGTCATTCCTCTTCACTCCAACCGTTCTGGTGGCCGGTGGGGGGCTGTGAAGCCCGGGGAGTCACCTCGCGGACCGATGCATGCCCGTTCGGTGTCGTTCGGTGTTCGTCGAACTTCGAACCAAACGTAACATCGACACACGACAGCCACACATGGTGTGTCGGTGTCATGACGCGCAAATCGCCCCCGTCCAGCCGCAAGTCGCCTTCGCTCTGCGGGTGTTCAGAAGCTCCATGGCTCATGGTCATCGGCGTCTGACTTTCCGTGACCGGTCCGCTTCGGTGAATGGTGGGACATGTTTTGTTTCGTGTGAGCGTCCCCCTGGTATGGTTCGATGTATCACGAACATCGAACAAAGGATTTGTGATGGACAGCACCACCCAGGCGGCTTTCGCGGGCCGAGCGGCGATCGTCACCGGCGCCGGATCGGGGATCGGCCGTGCGACGGCTGTCGCGCTGGCGCGGGAAGGCGCACATGTGCTCGGGGTGGGCCGCCGCAGGGACGCCCTGGAGGAAACCGCCGCGGCTCACGAGGGCATCGAGATCCTGGACATCGACATCTGCCGGGACGACGCTCCCGCGAAGGTCGTGGAGACAGCCGTGGAGCGGTGGGGGCGGCTCGATCTCCTGGTGAACAACGCCGGCGCCACGGCGGTCATGCCTCTCGCGGAGGTGGAGAAGCAGGCGATCACCGAGCTGTTCGCCCTCAATGTGATCGCTCCGAGCATGCTCGCCCACGAGGCCCTGCCGCACCTGCGGCGGACCTCGGGCACCATCATCAACCTGTCGAGCACCTACGGCCACCGCCCCATGTCGGGCGGGGCGCACTACTCGGCGACCAAGGCCGCCATCGAGCAGATGACGCGCAGCTGGGCGCTGGAACTCGCGGGGGAGGGCGTTCGTGTCAACTCCGTCGCACCCGGTCCCACCAGGACCGATGTGATGATTCACGCCGGGCTGACGCCCGAGGCCGCCAATGAGATGTACGCCTACGAGCGGGACCGCATCCCCACGCACCGCATCGCCGATGTGAAGGACGTGGCGCACTGGATCCTGCGGATGGCCGAGCCGGCCGGGCGACAGGTCACCGGCCAGGTCATCACCGTCGACGGCGGCCTCGAGCTGATCTGATCCGGCTCGGACCGAGGGCGGGCGGCGACACGGAATCGCCAGGTGGTCGCTGCCGGGACCCTCTCGGTCCGGCACCGCCCGGGTCAGTCCTCCTCGGAGCTCTCCGTCACGTGCTCGCCGACGCCGTCGGCCAGGGCCGCCGACAGCAGGGCCGGCAGCAGCCCGGGAAATCGGGCGTCCAAATCGTCACGACGCAGGATCACGAAGCAGCGCGTGCCTTCCTGGCGGGTCTGTGTGACACCCGCCTCGCGCAGCACCTTGAGGTGATGGCTCAGCGTGGACTTGGCGACCGGCGCGCGGAACTGGCCCCATCCGCGTTCGGCACCGTCGGACAGGACGCGCACGATGCCGAGCCGTGTCGGGTCGCTGAGCGCTGCCATCAGGCGCGGCAAGGTGATCTGGCTCTCGGAGAGTACTGATGAGTGACCCGGCATGGGGACCAGATTACCTTTGTTCGGCACCTCACGAACATGCGTCCCCTGCTCGGCCGGGGAAGCACGAGGACGAGGCCGAGGGCACACTCACCCGCGTCCGGTCACCGGCCTGTTCCGAGGGCAGGGCCCCGAGTGCCGTGAGCAGGCCGTCCGCCAGCCGCAGGGACGCGCCGGGGCCGGCCTGATCGCCCCGATCGTCCCGTGTCGCCATGGCTCGTACGACAGCCCGTGACTGGGCGCCGGGGCAGGTGTCGGCGTACGCCGCGGGGCTGTCCGTCGCGTACGCCCGCGCCAGTCCGGAGCCGACCGCCTCCGCGTGAGCGTCCGCGAACGTACGCACGTTGGCCTCGCAGCTCAGTCGCGCGTAGTCATGGCCGTAGTCGTCGGCCTCGGCCGGAGCGAAGCCGTTGGCCAGCGCGTAGTCGCGAGCTCCCGTGTGGGCCTCGGCGTATGCGCTCGGCCGATCGTGGGCCGCGTCGTGGAGGCCCAGCAGCACCGGGGTGAGGGCCGTCGCCCAGGTGCCGTGCCCGGCCGCCCGGCCCTGCGCCGCCGCACGGTGCAGGTCGCCGAGTGCGGCGAGTGCTGGGCGGTGCTCCTCCCGCAGTGCCCCGGTGAGAAGCGGCAGGACCGTGTCCGCGTGCCAGAGGTGCACGGCGCGCAGCCCGGTCGCGCGCGGTTCCGCCCCGAGCAGGCCGTGCAGCCGTACCGCCCAGGCGTCGCCGGTGTCCGCCGGCAGATTCTCGTGCAGGGCGGTGGCGACGTCCCACAGCCAGTCGGGCGGGGGTGCCCCGGCCACGGCCGTCGAGGGCGGTTCGGCGGCCGAGACACGCAGGGCTGCGAGGAACACCTCACGGTGGGCGGTGGTGGGCATGGGGCACCTCTGCTTTGGTCGAGGAGTCGGCTCAGGCGTGCAGGGCGGAGCCGTCGATGGCGACGCGTCGTCCCTCGCGGGTGTGCGGGAAGTAGTCCCAGATCGCGTGGTGCTGGACGCTGCGGTTGTCCCAGAACACCAGGGTGCGCTCCTGCCACCGCACCCGGCAGTGCAGCAGCGGGGTACGGGCGACGTGCGCGTACAGCATGCCGAGCAGGGCGTCGCTCTCCGCGCGGGACAGCTGGGTGATGTGGGAGGTGTAGGGCGCGTTGACGAACAGCAGCTTGTCGCCGGTTTCCGGGTGCCGGACGACGACGGGGTGTTCGGTGCGCGGCACGTCGTACTCGGGCGGCGGGGTCTGTCCGGCGGCGGTCCAGGGCAGAGCCCCGTCGTGCAGGGCGGTCAGGCCGTCCAGGAAGCTCCGCATGGTGGGGGAGAGCAACTCGTAGGCGAGGTGCATGTTGGCGAACAGGGTGTCGCCGCCGCTGCCGCCCTCGGGCATGGTCGTGATGTACAGCATCGACCCGAGAGAGGGCTCGGGGTCCGCGGTGCCGTCGGCGTGCCAGCCGTTGCCGGCGACGTTGCGCGACTCCTTGTTCGCCTTGATGTCCAGGATGTGCGGGTCCGATCCCTCGGGGGCGAGGGCGACCGGGTGCAGCTCGCCGAAGACCCGCGCGAACCGCTTGTGCTGCTCCGGCGTGATGTCCTGATCGTGGAAGACCAGCACGTGATGCGCGTGGAACGCGTGCTTGAGCTCCTTCTCCTGCTGGGGTGTCAGCTCCTGGGACAGGTCCAGCCCCGTGACCTCCGCGCCGAGCAGAGGTGTGATCGGGGCGACGGAAAGGGTGTCGTAGGGCTCGGCGGGGCGGGTGGACAGTCGTTCGAGGGCCCGCAGGGCGTAGTCCTCCATGGAAGACCTCCGTGGCTCGGGTAGGGGGATCAGGGGCAAGGGGCAAGGGACGGCGGAGACGGGGAGCAGGGAATGGGGGCGGGTCACAGGCCCCGGTCGAGGAGTTCGGCCACCACCAGGCGGCCGAAGGCGAGGTTGCCGTGGATCGTGTCGTCCGGCAGGCAGAACGCGGGGCGTTGCAGGCCCTCGGCGTCGGTGACGCGGGCCCGCAGGTCCACGATCTCGACCCCGCGGGCGGTGATCTCGGCACCGATCACGTCCTGCGCCGCGAAGAAGACGCGGGGGTCGGACATGCCGGGCACACGCTGCGGAGGCAGGGGCGCCAGCACCCTCAGCCCCAGCGCGGCGGTGTGCTCGTAGAAGGCCAGCGCTCCCTGGACGGTGGCCCGCACCAGGTCGGCGAACAGGGGACCGCGCAGGAACCGGTCGGGGACCGTGCCGGACCGGTCGCGGTGGATGTCCCAGTTCTGCCGGGTGGCCACCGTGTGCGCGCTCAGCCCGAACGTGCACACCAGAGGTACCGCCAGCCCCGCCAGCGCGGTCACGTCCAGCGTGTCGAGGAACTCCCGGTACAGCCGCTGCCCTTCCGCCGCGCGGAAGGTGACATCGGTGCCGTCGGTGTCGAAGAAGGGTCCCAGGAAGTCGCGCCCGGATCCCACCGGACCGCCCACGAAGGGCAGCCCGGCGGCCTGTGCCGCGCGTCCGACGCAGCCGGCGTGGGAGTCACCCAGCAGGAGGAACCGGGCGGGGGCTGTAGTAGTCGAGCACGGCGTCGTCACACCAAGGGTCCTCTCCGCCGGTGACGGGGGTGATGGTTCTCGGCGCGGGCAGCGCCGGAGCGGATCGTCCGCGCAGTGAGTGGAAGAAGTGCCGCATCACATGGGCCACACCGTCGGGGCTGACGGTGCGCAGGTTGGGCTCGTAGAAGGCGGCCCGGTAGGGGAAGCCCGTGATGATCTCGTACGACGGGAAGTAGTCGACCCGGTCGTCCTCGTCGGCGAGTTGGCCGGCCACCGCGCGCAGCACGGACTTGGAGTGGGTGGTGGCGACGAGGGCGTGGCGGCCGGTCGCGGTGGCCGTGAGCGGCACCGGGGAGACGGTCAGGACCGTGCGCAGCCCCGGGTTCACGCCGCGTGCCAGGGCGAGCGCGTCCGACAGGTCGCGGTGCACACGGGCCGCCGTGTGCTGGTGCAGGACGTGCCGGACGGGGTCGAAGGTGCCGCGCACGGTGCCCGGGCACATCGGAAGCACCGTGCCGGTGTGCGTGTCGTGCCAGGCCTCGGTCAGGCCGAGAGTGAAGACCAGGACGTCGGCCTCGGTCAGGGCGGTGCGCACGGCGGCGAGGGTGACCTCGCGGGAGCGCAGCACGTCGTCGGGGGAGGAGAAACCGTCCGGTTCGACGGTCGGCCGGTGGGGATCGTGGAAGGCTGCCTTCTCCTCCCAGACCTCCTGCGGCGGCTCCTCCTTCCCGAGCGCCCAGGCGATCCACTGGCGGAGCGCCGCGGCGGTGTAGATGTTGCCGGTGCGGAAGGAGAAGCGGCGGTAGCCGCGTGCCGTCTGCTCGGCCCGGGTCAGGCCCGGGGGCGGCAGCTCGGCGTCGTACCAGTGCATGCCCTGCGCGAGGAGGGCGCTACCGATGTGCGCGGCGAAGCAGGATCCGGCGGTCACCACGGGGGCGTCCTGGTCGATGCCGAACTTCGGCGTCCACAGGTCGGTGATGTCCAGAGGGTCGGGTTCGGCCACCGCGGTGCGCCAGAAGGATCGCGCGGGCAGGCTGCTGTACGGGTGCTGCACGGCTGTCTCCTCAGGACGACGCGGTGTCGCGGATCGGGCCGGCGCTCGCCTCGGCGGGGTCCGCCGCGAGGACGGGGGCGATGGCGTGGACGTGGGGCTCCGCGACGAGTTCGTAGTGGTCGGCGTCGACGTGGTGGACGGCGAACGGCCGGGGCAGATGGGCGTCCCAGGCGTCGGGCGCGGTCGGTTCCGGCGCCAGAATGCCCTCGCCCACGGCGCGGCCGGCCAGCCACAGCACGCTGGGGGTGCGCTCCAGCCGGGGCGGACGGTGCTCGGTCATCGCCGCGAGGTTGCTGCGGCAGCGGCGCGCCAGGCGTTCGGCGTAGGCGCGGCCGGACTGCGGCAGCGTTCCGGCACCGTTGCCGCTCATCTCGCGCGCGAAGACGGCCTCCACCTGCTGTTCGTCGTAGTCGGCGAGCCGTTTGCCCGCGTCCGGCGGCGGCGGGTCGAGCAGGTACAGCGCCTCGGCCGGCCGGCCCTCCGCCTCGGCGTGTGCCGCCATCGACACGGCCATCCAGGCCCCGAACGACCAGCCCGCCAGCCGCAGCCGCCGGTCGGGTTCGGGGAAAGCGGCCCGTACGGCCGCCAGGTAGTGCGCGGCACGGTCGTCCATGGGCAGGTCGGGCAGGTCCGGGTGGCGCAGTCCGGGGTCGGCGATCAGACACACCGTCGGGTCGCCGGGCAGGGCGGAGACCAGCGGCCGGTAGGCCTGGATGTCACCGCCGACCGGATGCACCAGGCACAGCACGTCCCGGCTCGTTCCGCGCTGCCACACCTCGACGTCCACGGCCGGAGAGTCCGGCGCTCCGGTACCGAGGTGGCCGACGATCTCGGCGAGACTCACCCGGTGGCTGAGCCGGGAGAGGTCGACGTCGCTGCCGTATCGGCGCTTCACCTCGTCGAGCAGTTCCAGCAGGGTCAGTGAGTCCGCGCCCAGGTCGTACAGCGCGGCGTCGGGGTCGAGGGAATCCGTGCCGAGCAGGTCGAGCAGGACACCGGTGAGCTCCGCCGTGGCGTCGCGGGGCGCGACTGCGCCGACGTCGGCTGCCGGCCCGTGCGGCCGTGCCGGTTCGTAGAAGTAGCGCGCCTGGTCGAGGGACGTGGTGCTGACCAGCAGGTGGGGCAGGCGCAGGTGCAGGGCTCGCGCGAACACCGACGAGCCGTCCTGCGGGGTCAGCGCCACCTCCAGGTGGTCCTGGTGGCGGGCGTCGGCCGACAGCGCGTGCTGCGCCATGCCCACCTCACGCCAGGCGTCCCAGCCGATGCTCAGACGTGCCGTGGACTGCTCGCCTCCGTGCGGTGCGTAGTGCGCGCACGCGTCCAGGAAGGCGTTGCCCGCCGCGTAGTCGAACTGCCCGACTCCGCCGTACGAGGCCGCCATCGACGAGCAGTAGGCCGCGTAGTCGGGGCGGTGCTCGGCGACGAGCCGTTCGACGAGCACCGCGCCGCGCAGCTTGGCCGCCGTGACGCGTCGGGCGGCGGCGGTGTCGCGGTGGGCGAGCAGTCCTCCGGCAGCCGTGCCGACGGCGTGCACGATCCCGGCGAGGCCCTCGGTCAGATGCGGCGCGAGGCGCTTCGCCACACTGGCCAGGTCGTCCACGGCCAGATCGGCCGCGACCAGCGCGACGCGGTCCCGATGCGTCCGGAGCGCGTCCGGTACGTCGGTTCCGCGGGCGACCAGGACGACGCGGTTGGCGGGGTGCTCCAGAAGACGTGCGGCCAGCGTGCTGCCGATGCCGCCGGTACCGCCGAGCACCAGGTGGGTGCCGAGGGCGGCGGACGGGTCCGCGGCCGGCGGGGGCGCCGGGGCGGTGACGGGCTGCACGGCGGGATGCCACCAGTAGCCGTCGCGCAGCGCCGTCGCCCTGTCGGCGAGGCCGTCGTCGAGCAGCAGATCGGGCAGATGCGCCGCGAAGTCCGCCGGGTCAGGGCTGGGCAGGTCCGCCCAGCGCAGTGTCACGTCCAGCTCCTGGCGGGTGACTTCCGGGGCGGCGCCGAGGAGTCCGGCCGCGGGGGTGCGGACGGCGCCGGTGACCGGCTGCGCGCCGTGGGACAGCAGCCAGGCGCGTGGCCGTTGTGCCTGCGGGACACCGGCCAGGGTTCGGGCGAGTGCGGCCACGGTGTCGAGGCACGCCCAGTGAGCCGTGTCGAGGACGCTCTCGTCGATGTCGCCGCGCAGGGCCAGGGGCAGCGTGTGCAGCCAGTCGATGCCGGACGCGGCCACGGGGGCGAGTACGTCCAGCAGGGCGGTCAGGTGCCCGGAGTCGGTGAGATCGGCCTCGTAGGCGTCGTCGCCGAGGCTCCGGAAGGTCTGTCCGGCGCGGACGGTCACCACGCGGGCGTAGTGCCGCGTGAGGAATCCCCACGACGGGAGTGCGGTGTCGGGGGCGGCGGCCACCACTGCGGTGCGCCGGCCTTCACCGGTGCTGGTGCTGGTGCTGGTGCGGGCACGGCGCAGGCGTGTCCACTGGGTCTGGTGCAGCCACTGGTCGGCGGGCAGCCGCTGCGGGCGCGAGCTGCCGGACTCCGGAACGGGCAGATCGGCCCCGGCCGTGGCGGACGTGCGGGGGAAGTCGTAGTCCGCCGTGTCGAAGGCGGGCGGCGGGAAGTCCCATGGCGCGGGCGCGGGACCCGATGCCCACATGACGGTGTGTCCGGCGGTCCAGGCCGTGGCGAGCGCGTGCGGGCCGCGGTCCCGGGCGGGGACGGTGTCCTGTGGCGGTGGTGACGTGACCTCGAAGTCCGAGTCGAGCCAGGCGACGGCGGCCGTGGCGTCCGGACAGGTGGCCGCCGCGCGGTGACGCAGCGCGGGCCGGCCCGCCTGGAGGTGGCGCAGGACCCGCGGATAGGCCTCCGGGTGTGCCCGCAGATACGCGGCGATACGGCGCCCGTCGGCACGCAGCGCGGACGGGGAACTGCTGGACAGCACCAGGCAGGGCACCGCGTTCGGCGCGGTGGCGGCGGGCGGGACCGGCTCCGGGTGCTCCAGCAGCAGATGGGCGTTGGTGCCGCCGATGCCGAAACTGCTCACGGCGGCCATCCGCGGCACGCCCGCCGGCCAGGGCTCGGCGGCGACGGGTACGCGGAACGGCCCGTCCTCCATCTCGGGGTTGAGCCGGTCGAAGTCCGCCGTGGGCGGGATCGTCCCGTGATGCACGGCGAGCACCGCACGCACGAGTCCGACGACGCCTGCCGCCGCGCCCAGATGCCCGATCTGGCTCTTCACCGAGGACAGTGCCACGCGCGCGTCGTCGGCCAGGCCGTATGCCTGCCTCAGGGCCGCGGCCTCCACCGGATCCCCGAGCCGGGTGCCGGTGCCGTGCGCCTCGATGTATCCCGGGTCGGTGCCGGTACGGCCGCTGCGGTGCAGGGCCGTACGGATCGCCTCCCGCTGCCCGGGCAGGGAGGGCGCGCTGTAACCGAGCTTGTCCGAGCCGTCGTTGTTGAGTGCCGAGCCGGTGACGACCGCGTACACGGTGTCGCCGTCCCGGAGCGCGGCGGACATCGGTTTGAGGACGACCACTCCGGTGCCGCTGCCTCCGACCGTGCCCTCGGCGTCCGCGCTGAACGGCCGGCAGTGCCCGTCCGGGGAGAAGATGTGCTGCGGCCGGTAGACGTAGCCGTCCGTCAGCTCGGTGTCGACGAGGACACCGCCGACCAGCATCACGTCGGCGTCGCCGTGTCGCAGCATTCCGGCGGCGACGTGCACGCCGGCGAGGGAGCTGGAGCAGGCGGACTGGACCGTCAGGGCCGGGCCGGTGAGTCCGAGATGGTAGGCGGCCTTGGTGGCGAGGAAGTCCTTCTCGTGGTGCAGGGCCAGCCGGAAACCGTCGGGCAGCGCGTCCGGGTCGCCCTCGCGCAGCATGCGCTGGAAGTACGTGTTCTCGCCGCAGGACGCCACCAGCCCGACCCGCTGGGAGTCCGGGTCGCCGAGACCGGCGTGGGCGAGTGCCTCGACGCAGTTCATCAGCAGCTGGCGCTGCTGGGGATCCATCAGGCGCGCCTCCTGCGGGCTGATGGTGAACCGGCCGGGGTCGAAGGCGAGCGGCCCCTCCAGCTGGCTGCGGGCGCCGACGCGGCCGTCGGTCGCGGGGAAGTGCTCGATGCCGCGACGGCCGGAGGTGACCAGGTCCCAGAAGGCGGCGAGGTCGGGTGCCCCTGGCAGCCGTACCGCCATGCCGATGACGGCGATGTGCTCGCCGGCCCGCTCCGCTTGTGTCGTACGGGCCGGCCGTTCGTCCGTGCGGCCGTCGAGGAGCCGCGCCAGAGCGCGCGGGGTGACGTGCTCGAACAGGTCCGGCACACCGAACGGGAGATCGCCCTCTCCGGCGCACCTGAGCTGGAAACGCATCAGGTCCAGGCTGGTGGCTCCCGCGTCGAAGAACCGCTGGTCCGCGGCGACCGGCTTGCCGGTGACGTTCTCGAACAGGTCGGTCAGGCGTTGTTCCCGCGGCGTCAGGGTCGCGCTCGCGGAACCGTGCGCGACCAGCTCATGTCCCGGAGCCGTCAGGGCGGCGCGGCGGTCGAGCTTGCCGCTGGGGGTGCGGGGCAGCTGTGCCAGTCGGCGGAAGCGGGCGACGCGCACATAGGCGGGCAGCAGACGTGCGAGGTGGTCGGTCAGGTCGGCGAGGCCGGGGTCCTCGCCCCGGCACTCCAGCGCGGCCACCAACCGGCCGTCCTGGACGACGGCGACGGCGTTGGTCACGACGGGGTGGCGAAGCAGTGCGGCCTCGACCTGTCCGAGCTCCAGCCGGTGTCCGCCGAGTTTGACCTGGCCGTCGGCGCGCCCGGCGTAGTGCAGCAGGCCCTGCCGGTCGAAGCGGGCCAGGTCACCCGTGCGGTAGAGGGTGCCGAGGGCGGGATCCTCGACGTACCGGTCGTGGTGGGCCGGGTCGTCGCCCAGGTAGCAGCGTCCTGCCATCGGGCCACCGATCAGCAGGTCGCCGGTGACGCCCGGCGGGACGGGCAGTCCGTGGTCGTCGACCACCCGCAGTACGGCGTGGGACACGGGACGTCCGATGGCGGGCCGCGCCGGCCAGGCGGCAGGGTCCCCGTCGAGGCACAGGGCGCTGACGACATGGGTCTCGGTGGGGCCGTAGTGGTTGAACAGACGCGCGCCGGGCAGACCGGCGAACCAGCGGCGGATCGCGTCGGTGCACACCAACTGCTCGCCGGCCGTGACGACCTCGCGCAGCCGGGACGGGAACCGGCCGGTTCGTGCACCGTGTTCGGCGAGGAGTTGCAGTGCCACGTACGGCAGGAAGATCCGCTCCGCTCCGCCGCTCTCCAACCGCTCCAGCAGCGCGGGGACGTCCTGCCGCCAGGCCGGTTTCACGAGGCGCAGCAGACCGCCGGAGCACAAGGTGGTGAAGATCTCCTGGAAGGAGACGTCGAAGGACAGCATGGAGAACTGCTGGGTGACGGCGGGACGGTCCAGGCCGCCCTCGGCGTGTTGCCAGGTCAGCAGGTTGCACAGGGTGCGATCGGGTACCTGGACGCCCTTCGGCGTACCGGTGGACCCGGACGTGAACAACGTGTAGAGCGGGCGGGGCCCCTGACGGCGGGGCACGGGCGCGGCCTGCGGAGCGGCGGCCAGGGTGAGCGGGTGCCGGGGCAGCGCCGGTGGGGCCAGCGTGTCGAGGACGTCGAGGTCCTCGGGGGCCACCAGGACGCACAGCGGGTCGGACTGGCCGAGCACATGGCGCAGCAGGGCGGGCGGGTAGGCCGGGTCGAGGGGAACGACGGTCACGTTGAGGCGGGCCGCCGCGAGCAGGGCCACGACGTGTTCGACGGACGGCTGCAGGTAGAGGGCGACGGCCGCGGGAGCGGCGGGGTCCGACGGCAGGCGCGCTTGCAGGGTGGATGCCAGCTCATCGGCCTGCGCGTCGAGTTCGGCGTAGGTGAGGCTCAGGTCGTCGATGGTGACGGCAGTCGCGTCGGGGGTGCGGGCCACCTGCCGGGCGAATCCCTCGGCGACCGTCGCGAAGTCGGGTTCCCGGGCGGAGCCCCGGCCGGTGTCCGGCAGGTCGTGGCGGTAGGGGGCGACCAGTTCGCGCAAGGTGATGCCGCCGTCCGCGCTGAGGTGGTCGAGGGCCCGGCGGAAGAGTCGGGCCGCCGCCTCGGCGCGGTCGGCGCCGAGGTCGTCGCGGTACTCCCACAGGCAGTCGAAGCCGGCCTCGTGCTCGACCACGGACAGGGTGAGGGCGCACTTGGCGCCCAGGGGCCGCGGCCATTCGGGTCGGGTCTCGCAGCCGTCGAGCCGCAGGGCGGAGAACTCGGTGTTCTCCAGCACGAACAGGTAGTCGAACAGGGGGGTGCGTTCGCGCAGGTCCGGGTCGGCCAGGAGGTCGGCGAGCGCGACGTCCTGGCCCTCCAGCACGGTGCGGACGGTGCCGGAGTGCGCGGCGAGGTGCTCCGCGAGGGAGTCGCCCGGGCGCGCGGCGAGGTCGAGCAGGACGGTGTTGGCGAACATGCCGACCGTGTCCGCGAATTCGGGGCGAGGCCGGTTCGCCACGGGGGTGGCGACGAGGGGGCGGCTCTGCCCGGTCACGCCGTACACACTCGCGGTGAAGGCGGACACCAGGAGCTGGAACCTGGTCAGGCCGAGTTCCGCGGCGCGGCGGTCCAGCGCGGTCCGCCGCACCAGGTCGAGGGAGGTGCGCAGCAGGCCCGCCTGCGGCCGGAGCGTGTCCTCGGGTGCGGACAGGGCCGGCGACGGCTCACCGTCGGCGCCGTAGTGGGCCAGCAGTTCGCCGCGGCGGTGCCGGTAGGCGGGGCTGGTGTGCCAGGTCCGCTGCCAGTGGGCGAAGTCGGCCGGCGTGATGCCGGACACCGGGACGGGGTCCGCGCCGCGGTAGCCGTCGGTGAGGTCGCGCAGGAGCAGATTGAGCGACCAGCCGTCCACGGCCACGTGATGCAGGTGGAGCAGGAGCACGCCGCCGTCGGGCCGCTGAACCCAGGCCGCCCGCAGCATCCGCGGGTCGGCGAGGTCGAAGCGGTGGGCGAAGAAGCGGTCCGCGATGTCCTGCCACTGTTCCTCCGGGTCGGAGTCCAGCCGGTGCCAGGGGTCGTAGGGTTCACCGGTCTGCTGCAGCAGGCCGTGCGGGGTGGCCACCAGGCCGGTGCGCAGGGCGGGGTGCCGTTCGACCAGCGTGTGCACCGCACGGCGCAGGGCAGACACGTCGACCGGGCCCGAGATGCGGAAGACCAGCGGCACGTCGTAGGAGCCGTCCGCGGGATCGCGCTGGTGGAGGAACCACAGGCGTTCCTGCTCGCTGGTCGCCGGCGCGGTCGCGTCGCCGGTGGCGACCGGTACGGGCGGACAGCCGCCCGCTGCCGCGTCGGGCGCGTGGACGGCGTCCGTCACGGCGGCGAAGTCGGCGCGCAGCACCACGTCCTGCGGCAGGTCGACGCCGAAGCGGCCGAGGATCTCGAAGCGGAACCGCAGCGCCTTGAGGGAGTCACCGCCACTCGGTATCCACCGGTCGTGGGGGCGCAGGCCGGTCACGGCGAGGACGCCCTCGGCGATGTCCAGCACCGACCGCTGCTCGGCGCTGATGTGTACGTCGCGGTCCGGGGCGCCGCGCCACGGCTCCCGGGCCTCGCGCAGCAGCGCCGCCTGGTCGGCCTTCCCGTTGGCGGTCAGCGGAAGCTCGGTCACCAGGTGGGTGTGGTGCGGGCGCATGTACGGCGGCAGCGCGGTGGTGAGGTGGCGTTCGTAGGCGTCGTAGGTCAGCTCCTCGCCCGGCACGAGGAAGGCCAGCAGCTCGTTGCGGCCCTCCGGATCGCGCCTCGTGCACACATGGGCCCCGCGCACGGCGGGGTGGGCCAGCAACTGGGCTTCTACCTCACCCGGTTCGATGCGGAACCCGCGCACCTTGACCTGACGGTCGGCCCGGCCGACGTAGATCACACGGCCGTCGGTGTCCCGGCGGACGAGATCGCCGGTGCAGTACCAGCGGCACGGCCGGCCGTCCGGGTCGGGCAGTTCGACGAAACTCCGCTCGGTCTGCTCGGGCAGATTGCGGTAGCCGCGGGCGAGCGCGTCGCCGGACAGCAGCAGTTCGGCCACCTCGCCCGGCTCGGCGGTGCGTCCGTCCTCGATGCGCAGCAGCAGGCCGGTGCCCGGCAGCGCGGTACCGATGGGGATCGTGTCGCCGGTGAAGTCGCGGGGGATCGGGTGGCACAGGGCGAACGTGGTCGCCTCAGTCGGCCCGTACGCGTTGTGCAGGACGGTACGGGAGGTGGGGTTGGCGTCGTACCAGCGGCGTATCAGGGGGACGTGCAGCTGCTCGCCGCCGATGAGCACCCGGGCGACGTCGGCGAAGCAGTCGGGCACCTTCTCGACGACCGCGTTGAACAGCGCGACCGTGATGAACATGGTGTCGACACGGCGTTCGCGCAGCACGTCGGCGAACCGGTGCGGGCTCTGCACCTGCGCGTCGTCCAGGACGACACATGTGCCGCCGGTCACCAGCGGTGCCCACACCTCGAAGCTGAGGGCGTCGAAGGCCGGGTTGGCCAGTGAGGCGAACCGGGTGCCGTGGCCCGGCTCGATGTAGCCGGGCCGGGCCAGGCGCAGTATGCCCTCGTCGGTGACTTCCACGCCCTTGGGGCGGCCGGTGCTGCCGGAGGTGTAGAAGACGAAGCCCGTGCCGGTGTCACCTTCGGCGGCGGACATGCTCAGGGCCGGGGCGGCGGGTCCGGTCTGTTCCTCCGGGGCGAGCAGCAGATCGACCGGCACGTCGTCCGGCGCGTGCGCGTCGTCGCGGATCACGGCGACGGCGCCGCTGTCCCGCAGGATGTGCCGCTGCCGGTCGGGCGGGCTGAGCCGGTCCAGGGGGACGACGCCGGCTCCGGCGCGGCGGATGCCGAGCAGGACGCAGACCAGTCGCCAGGAGCGGGGCAGGGCGACGGCCACGGTGTGCCCGGGGCGCACTCCGAGGGAGTGCAGCCGGGTGGCGACCCGTTCGCTGAGCAGGTCGAGTTCGGTGTAGTCGAGGGTGCGCGCGCCGTCCTCGACGGCGTCGGCGTGCGGGGTGCGGCGGGCCTGCGCCAGGACCGCGTCGGCCAGCGGGCTGAGGGGGGCCGGGTGGTTCATCACGCCTCCCGCGCGGGCGTGGCGGGCGACGAGGCCTCGGTGGCGCCGGACTCGTGGCGGAGCAGTTCGGCGGTCAGCAGGGCGCCCACGCGGGCTGCCCCGGCGCCCTCCAGGATCTCCCAGTGGTCGCACTCCATCGTCTCGACACGGAACTCGCCCTGCGCACGGCGCCGCCAGAAGTCGCGGACCTCGGCGTGGAAGGCGGTGTCGGTGCCCTCGGGCACGGCCTGGGCCAGGATCGTCCGGGCCGGGGAGGCGGCGGGGACATGGTCGCGGGCCGTGAGCCGGTTGTGGTTGTAGATACGGAAGTAGCGTTCGACCTGCGCGTCGTCGATACCGGGGTACATGCCGTTGAACCTGATGAGTTTGTCGCGGAACTCGGCGGCGTCGACCGGGGCGATCGCCGCGCGGGCGGCGTCGTCGTCGGTGGCCTGGGTGTCGAGGAGGACCACACTCACGTCCCGGTGCCCGGCCAGGCTCAGCCGGCGTCCCATCTCGTGCGCGACGAGGCCGCCGTAGGAGAGCCCGGTCAGGACCAGCGGTTCCTGGTCGTCGATCGGTCCGAGGAGACGCAGGTACGCCTCGGCCATGGCCTCGACGCTCGGCAGTACCTCCTCGCCCGGGTTCACACCCGGTGACTGGATCCCGTGGAACCCGGCCCGTTCGGGCAGGTGGGCGGCGAGGGGCAGGTAACAGAACGCGGTGCCGCCGGCGGGATGGACGCAGACGGCCCGAGGGCCCGTGCCCCGCCGGAACTGTATGAGACTGCCGGGTGCGCGTCGGACGGCGTCCTCCCGCAGAAGGGCCCCGAGCGACTCGATGGTGGGCCGCAACATGACCTCGGCGACGGGCAGTTGGCGGCCGAAGGTCTCACTCACCTCATAGGCCATCTTGATGGCCGAGAGGGAGGTGCCGCCCAGGTCGAAGAAGTTGTCGCGCACGCCGATGTCGCGGTGCAGCAGGATGCCGTGCCAGATGCGGTACAGGGCGTGTTCGACGTGGTCCCGGGGGCTGGTCGTGTTGACCTGGGTGGAGGACCGCTCCCGCGCGAGCCGCAGCAGCTCCGCGCGGTCGACCTTGCCGCTGCGGTTGAGGGGGAGCGACTTCAGTTCGACGACGACGGCGGGGATCATGTAGTCGGGCAGTCGGCGGGCGAGGGCCGTGCGCCAGTCCTGCACCGGGTGGCTCGACGTGCCGTCCCGGCCGACCGCGGCGACCAGCCGTGGGTGCCCCGCCGTGTCTCGGTCGACGAGGACCGCCGCTTCACGTGTGCCGGGCAGCGCCATGAGCGCCGCCTCGATCTCGGCGGGCTCGATACGGAAGCCGCGCAGCTTGACCTGGTCGTCGGCGCGTCCGGCGTAGTGGGCCTGGCCGTCGTCGCCCCAGCGGGCGAGATCCCCCGTGCGGTACACCTGCGCGCCGGGCACGAACGGGTCCGGCAGGAAGCGTTCCTTGGTCTGGTCGGGGCGGTTGAGATAACCACGCGCCAGCGACGCCCCGCCGAGGTACACCTCTCCCACCACTTCGGGCGGCACGGGCTGCATTCTGCCGTCCAGCACGTACAGGCGGGTGCCGGGCAGCGGCCGGCCGATGGGGCAGGGCCGCTCCAGCGGGCGGGGGTCGTAGTAGGCGGTGCTGTACAAGGTCGCCTCGGTGGGGCCGTATCCGAAGCAGATCCGCAGACCGGGCAGGTGCTGTGTCATCCGGTGCAGTGCGGCCTCGGTCAGGGACTCGACGCCGGTCAGCAGTTTGCGCAGCGGCAGGTCCCGCAGCCGTTCGGCCGGGTCCTCGTCGATCCACTTGACATAGGCGGGCGGCAGGAACGACTGGGTGACCTCGCGCTCACGCATCCAGCCCAGGAGCGCGGAAGGGTCCCCGCGCAGTTCCTCGGGAACGATGTGCACGACGCCGCCGGTGGTCAGGGGCAGCAGCAGTTCGTGGACCGAGGCGTCGAAGCCGATGCTGGACCAGGCGGAGCCGACCTCGCCCGGCTCGGCGCCCATCCGGTCCTGCCAGGTCGCGAAGAGGTTGAGAACACTGCGGTGCTCGACGCAGACGCCCTTGGGCCGGCCCGTGGACCCGGACGTGAAGATCACGTAGGCCGTCCGGTCCTGGGCCCGGTCCACGCCGGCCGGCGGGCGGTCTCCCGTTGTTCCCTCCGCCTCGACGGTGGCGAGGTGCAGCCACTGCTCCGGGCGGTCCCCGGGGCCGTGGTCGCTGAGCACGACGGGGCACGCGGCGTCCTCGACCATGCCGGCCAGGCGTTCCACGGGCTGGTGCGGGTCGAGCGGCAGATAGGCGGCGCCCGCCTTGAGGATGCCCAGGATGCCGACGGCCAGATCGCACGTCCGGCGCATGTGCAGGCCCACGACATCGCCGGGGCGTACGGAGCGGGCGGCCAGGGCGTGCGCCAGCCGGTTCGCCTGCTGGTCGAGCGTGGCGTAGTCCACGGTGCTGTCCCGGTCGGCCACGGCCGGCCGGGCGGGGTGCTGCCGGGCCTGCGACTCGAAGAGGGAGGCGATCCCGTCGGCCGCGCGCAGCGCCTGCGACGGCGAGTCCGACGGGACGGCTTCCGTGGCGTCGCCCTCGCGGACCAGCCGGGCGTGCTCGGCCGGATCCATCAGTTCCAGATTGCGGATGTCGCGCTCGGGGTGCCGCGCCAGATCGGTGAGCAGGTGGCGCAGATGTGCCGCCCAGCGACGGGCGGTGGCGTGGTCGACGAGTGCCGTCGCGTAGTCCAGATGTCCGGTGAGCCGGCCCTGCGACTCGGTCGCGGACAGCGCGAGATCGAACTTGGCCGGGGCGTCGGCGATCGACAGCGGCCGGACCTCCATACCCGGCAGGCTCAGTACGTCCTGCCGGTCGGGCACCCACGCCAGCATGGTCTGGAACAGGGGGGTGTGGGAGGCGCTGCGCGGAGGGTTGACCAGTTCGACGATGCGCTCGAAGGGCAGGTCCTGATGGGCGAGAGCCTCACGGACGACGACGCGGGTACGCGACAGCGCCTCGGACACGGTGGGGGCGTCGGACAGATCGATGCGCAGGGGCAGCGAGTTGACGAGGAAGCCGATCAGGTCGGAGGACTTCGGTCCGCGCCGGCCGGCCACCGGGCTTCCGACAACGATGTCCTCCTGCCCGGTCAGCCGCGACAGGAGAATCGCCCAGCCGGTCAGCACGGCCACGAACAGGGTGGCGCCGTGTTCGCGCGCCAGACGGCGCAGGTCCGCCGTGACGTCGGCGTCCACCTCGAAGACGACCCGGCCGCCGGCGTAGTCCTGCTCCGCCGGGCGCGGCCCTCGTGCGGGCAGTTCCAGCACCGGCGGCGCGTTCCGCAGCGCCCGTTTCCAGTACTCCTCCTGCGCCGCGAGGGCACCGCTGCGCACGGCCTCGAGCTGGGCCTGCGCGTGGTCGGCGTACTGCGCCGGAGCGTCGGGCAGGGGGTTGGGGGCGCCGGTGAGTATCGCCTCGTAGAGGAGCCCGATCTCCTTCATCATCACACTCATCGAGGCACCGTCGTAGATGGCGTGGTGGAAGGTGAGGAGCAGTACGTGGCGCTGCGGTTCCAGGGCGAGCAGGTGGCCTCGGCCGAGCGGCCCGGCCGCGAGGTCGAACGGGCGCTCCGCCTCGACCCGTTGGCAACGGGCCACATGTGCGTCGGCGTCGGGCAGGCGGGTCAGGTCCTCGAAGGTCAGCAGGAAGCCGGCGCCCGGCGGGTCGATGTGCTGACGGACCCCGCCCTCCTCCGCCACCAGACGTGTGCGAAGGCTCATGTGCCGGTCCGTCACATCGTCGAGCGCCCGGGCGAGCACGTGTTGATCGAGCGGGCCGGTGAGTTCGAAGGCCAGGGTCTCGTTGTAGGCGGCGTTCGCGCCCGGCAACTGGGCCAGGAACCACAGGCGCTGCTGTGCGAAAGAGGCAGGACGGACCGAGAACGCGAGGCGGACTGCGTCGGGGGTGTGCTGCACCGGCAAGGCCTGGCCTTCCTGTCGGGGTGGGACGGGGAGGATCGGGAACGCGGCGAACGGAGACGTCACGAAGGGTGCACGCGAGGTCCCCGAATCGGGTGTCGGGGAGGTGTTCAGGGAGGCGACGGACACCGGGTCGGTTACATCTTTCCGTTGGTCAGGTGGAGTTGATGTGAAGCGTCCATGACACGGAGGCGATCATGATTCACTTGCGGAGGGGGTGTCAATACTTAACTTCGCTCGCCGGGTTGCCCTGGAAGCGCCGACTTCCGGCGGCCTCGGAGCGAGCCTGAACCACCTACGGCGGCAGCGTGGAGCAGCACCGTCGTTGCCGGGAGCAGGTGTCTGCCGCAGGTGAGCGGATGTGCCACCAGCAGATGTGTACGAAGCCGTCCGCGGTGGTGGCCGTCGGTGGTGTCGATCAGTGGGTGGAGGCGCGGGAAGGTGTCGCGCGCCACGGGTCGTCACACGTTGTTTCCACCGTTGTCATCGAGCCGCCGCGCGGGCGCGATGCGAGAGCTGACCGGCCGGCACGGGGCGGTCGGCTCGTGGGGCTCGGGCGAAGCCCTCCGCGGGCGGACCAGGCGCTCGGCCGGGACCGGGCCGGCGTCGAGGCTGCGGGCGATGACCGGAGTCGGCCGGTGCGGTGAGAGGAATCACAGCCGTGGCGTGTGACGGCTCACGCCTGTTTTCCGTCCGGACTTCGTCCCGCGTGTCACCGCGACCAGTGTCGATCGGGCTCAGGGGTGCGGAGCGCGCTTCCGGGTGGCCTCAATGGGCCGCGGACCAATGGGGCCAGCGACGGCGCCGCGACACGTACCACGGTCCACTTGCCGAACAGCGCATGCTGGTGGAGCAGGCGCAGGGTGAAGGCGGAGGCCCATATCTCTGCGCCGGGCATCGAGGCGGCCAGGACCCAGATGCCGAGCGTGGGGTGCGGCTTCGCGAGGGGGTGCATCGATACATGCTCGATCCCGTCCCCGGGCACGGCCAGGGCGAGGACGTCTCGTGCCGGTACGTCCGGGAACGTCGCGTCCCCGGGACCTGACAGTTGCACATGGACGAGATACATGGGTCAACGGTGGTGACAGGCCCCAAGTTCGCACTACGGGGACAAGCTGTACGTTTGTGGTCATGGCCCAAATCGGCCAGCGTGCTGGTGGCCAAAGCTCCATGGCAAGATCGAGTAGTACCCGGAAAGAGGTGGCGGGCCCTCATGCTGTCGATGCTCGGATTGGACGAGGACACCGAAGCTCTCTACCGGACCATGCTGATGTATCCCGATTTGGGCGTTTCCGCTCTGAGTGAACACCTCGGGAGGCCGCAGGAGGCGATCCGCCGGGGACTCGACCAGCTGAGTGAGCTGGCCCTGGTGAGGCCCTCGTTCGAGGAGCCCGGACGGCTCAGAGCGGTCACACCCGAAGTCGGGCTGGAACTGTTGCTCAAGCGTCAGCAGGCGGACCTGGCCGCTCAGCAGCAGCGCGTCGAGGCTTCCCGGGCAGCCGCGGCGCAGCTCATCGCCGACTTCGCGGATGTGCGCTCCACGACCACACAGGCGGGTGTCGAGCACCTGGTGGGGATCGACGACGTCCGTGACCGGCTCGCCACGCTCGCGTGCGGCGTGGAGAACGAGGTCATGACCCTGGTGAAGGGCCAGCAGTCGGTCCAGGCGCTCGAGGCGGCGAAGCGGCTCGACGAACACCTCGCCGACCGGGGTGTCTCCTGCCGCACGGTCTACCTTCACAGCGCCCGCAACTGTCCGCGCACGACGGAGTACCTGACCTGGCTGGTCGAGCAGGGGGGCCAGGTGCGTACGGTGGCGACCCTGCCGACCCGCATGGTCATGTTCGACCGCACGCGGGCGGTCATCCCGCTGAAGAGCGATGACACCACGGCCGGCGGAGTGGTCCTGTCCGGGGAGGGGACCCTGGCCATGCTGGACGCCCTCTTCGAGACCATCTGGGACAGCGCCCGGCCGTGGGGCGACGAGTCGCGGCCCGACGCCCACGGCCTGACCGACAGCGAGTCCACCGTTCTGAAGCTCCTCGCGGCGGGCTACACCGACGAGGCGATCGCGAAACGGCTCGGGGTCTCCCATCGCACCGCCCGCCGCAAGGCCACGTGCCTCATGGAGCGCCTGGGGGCCCGGAGCCGTTTCGAGGCCGGAGTGCAGGCGGCCAAGCGCGGCTGGTTGTGAGAACCCCGGTGAGGGCCCGGCATCGGCACAAGGATGCCGGGCCCTCACCGAGGGCAACGCGGGCCGTCGCTACACGGAGGTCATCGCGGTCATGGGGCGATGCCCGCGGCACGCAGCACGGTCTGTTCGACCGTGTTGCCGCCGCTGTCCCCGGCGTACACGCGCAGCGACACATACCGGGCGGCGGAGGGGGCGCCCAGCTTCAGGCTCACCTTCCCGTTGCCCTTGCCGCTGAGCCGCGCCGTGGTCCAGGTGGCGCCGTCGTCGTAGGACAGCTGCACCTTGGTGGTGCGCAGGGCCGCGTTCGAGCCTCCTTGCAGATGTGTGGGTGTGACGAGCAGCGAGGCGTTGCGTGCCGCCTTGCCGTCGGTGGACGTCGGCAGGGCGTAGTCCAGCTGCACGAGCGGGAGTTTCACGCTGTCGTCCGATCGGCGTGGCGCGGCCGAGGTGAAGGCCCACTCGGTGCGGGTGGCGGTGGAGTACGGGAAGGCGGCGGTGGCGTTGCGGGTCGCCTTGTGCAGGAGCCGGTACTCACCCTTCTGCGCGGGTACGGTCGCCGTCACTCCGATGGCCCCCTCGGCCACCAGCGTCTCGCCCCGGTAGAGCGCGGTCTCCTGGGTGACGTCCTCGCTGCCGAAGGCGCTGTAGTTCGCGTGGCCGTTTCCGGAGTCGCTCCAGGACGGCACGGTGACATCGATCGTGTCGCCGGTACGCAGCGGCTGCGGGGAACCGGCGTTGATGCGCGGCCGCACCACGGGGCCGAACCAGCTCACGGCCGTGGTCCCGCCCGCTCGGTAGGTCACCGGTCCCGACGCGCTGTAGGCGTGCAGGTGCAGTTCGCCTTCCTCGGTCCAGGAGAAGCCGCTGTCGGTGCTGACGTAGTCGGTGCGGTGTGCGCCGGCCGTGCTCAGCCTGTTCGTGCCCACCCGGTACGTCGTCCAGGGGTGGACGTCGTACCGGTTCTCGTACACCTCGAGGCCGGTCGGATTCTCGAACGACGTCTCGACCCGGGCCAGTTGGCCGGCGGAGGGCGCGTGGACCAGATCGGAGGGGATGCGGCCCTGCCAGGTGCGGACGAGGTCGTACAGGTAGTCCGTGTCCGGGCGGGAGACCGCGCGCAGCGGCACGCTCGCCGTGGCGCTGGCGTCCACCCGCGAGATCAGTTCCTCACCCTTCGTGCGGGACAGGCCCACCACCTGGATCGTCGATCGGATGATGGGCTGACGCAGCCGCCCGTCGAGGTCGTTGACGAACAGCAGCAGCTTCACACCGGCGGCCTGTGCGGCCCTGATCTGGTCGTCCGCGGTGTCCTCGTCGCCGGAGTCCCAGCGCACCACCGCGGCCTTGCCCTCGGCGTCAACGCCCTCGTAGTCCTCGGCCAGTCCATCGCCGGGGTGGATCAGGTCGAGTTCGTAGTCGTCCTCGGGCAGCTTGGTCGAGCCCGGCATGGTCCACAGGTCGTCGAAGGTCTGCTTGCCGGAGGTGACGGAGAGCAGCGGCTCCTGGTTGCGCCAGCGGGCCGTGAGGTACTGCCGGCCGTCCTTGCCGGCCGCCACGGGTGCTGACCAGATGCTGTCGTACCCGACACCGACGAGCGTGCTTTCGGTGACCGACGTCCCGTCGTCGAACGCCCGGTGGTAGTCGAGGCGTTGCTCGAACGTCTCCGTCCGCTGCGGCGTGACCGGCTTGATCTGCCGAAGCTTCGTACCGTCGAACACCAGGTCGGTGGGCCCGGTGATGTCCACCTGGGGGATGACCATACGGGCGTACCCGGCCGAGGAGGCGCCATGGGTGCCCTCGACGCGGAAGTCGGCGAAGACGGTGTAGCGGCCCGGCGGCAGGATCTCGTCGGACCGGCCGCCGCCGAAGAGGTAGCTGCCCGCGTACTCGTCGCCCTTGCGGAAGAAGGTGAGGAGGCCGTCGGTCGCCTCGCCGGACCGGCCGCTGATCTTGGTGCGGACGTGGAAGTGCTGCTGGCGGGTGCTGACGCCGAGCGCGGTGCGGGTCAGTACCGTGCCGTCGGCGGATGCCGTGAGCCGTCCGGTCCAACGCTGCGCGGTGCCGGCCTTCTTGGGGTCCGTGGTGACCTCGGCGCCGGCGGTGCCGTGTGCGGGGACGGTGACCTTGCCGGGTGCGACGGTGAAGACGCCCGCGGGGACGCCCGGCGCGTCGACGGCGAGGTCGACGGTGACGGCCCGGTCCCCGGTGTTGCTGAAGGTCGCGGTGGACCGGACCGGGTCCTGGCCGGTGCCCGCGGGGTGGATGCCCGCGTCGATCGTGCCGGTCGCGGTGAGAGTCGCGTTCACCGCGGTGGCGTCGACCCGGCCGTTGCCGCCGTCGTCCACGCTGATGCCCGTGTCCTTGGCGGTGCTGACCAGCGCATCCTTGATGCGGCTGCCGGACCAGTCGGGATGCGCGGCGGCGACGAGAGCCGCCATGCCGGCCACGTGCGGCGTCGCCATGGACGTACCGCTGGCGCTCATGTAGGGACCGGAACCGTTGCTGCTGTACTGGGACCTGGCGGCCAGGATCCCGACGCCGGGAGCGGTGATCTCGGGCTTGAGGGCGTCGTCGCCGTAGCGGGGGCCGCGGCTGGAGAAGTCGGCCAGGGCGTCGGAGGAGTCGACCGCGCCGACGGTCAGCGCCGCGTCGGCGGTGCCGGGCGACCGGACGGTCTGCGGGCCGGGGCCGTCGTTGCCCGCCGCTATCGTGAACAGGGCGCCGGTCTCCGCGCTGAGTTCGTTCACCGCCCTGGCGAGGACGGTGTCGCCGTCGGCGTTCACGCCACTGCCCAGGCTCATGCTGATGACGCGGGCCCCGGCATCGCGGGCGGCCCATTCCATTCCGGCCAGGATCCAGGAGTCGTACCCGAAGCCCTGATCGGACAGGACCTTGCCCACGTGCAGGTCGACGCCGGGCGCGACGCCCTTCTCCTTGCCGTCGGAGGCGGCGCCGCTGCCGGCGATGGTGGAGGCGACGTGCGTGCCATGGCCGTCGCGGTCGGTGACGTTCTCGCCGGGGACGAAGCTGGCGGAGTCCACGACGGCGGCTTCGAGGTCGGGATGGTCCTCGTCGTAGCCGGTGTCGAGGACGGCCACCTCGACGCCTTCGCCGGTGTTGCCGTTCGCCCAGATTCCGGGGGCGCCGATCTGGGCGACGGACTCGCTGAGCGTGGCCTCGGACTTTCCGTCGAGCCACACCTTGGCGACACCGCCGCGCAGGCCTGCCTCGGTCTTCCGGGCCGCTGCCGCGGCGGATCCGGGACCGGTGCCGGTGAGTTCGCTCCACAGTTCATCGGAGTCCGCGCGGTCCGCGGCGAGGGCCACACCGTTGACGCTGGTGAGCGGCCGCACTCGGGTGGCGGTGCCGGGCAGGCCGTCGCCGCGCTTGCGCAAGGCGGTGGCCGAAGCCCCGGCCCCGTCGTAGGTGACGATGAGAGGCAGTTGCTTCAGTGACGCGTCGTCGTACCCGTCGGCCATCAGGCGCGTGACGTTGAACAGGCGGCTGTCCAGCGAGGCCAGGAACGGGTTCGCGGAGTCGGGGTAGACATAGGTGTCGCCGCCCGCGGTCAGCACACGGGCGCCGGTGGGTTCGCCGTCCGCACCTTGGACGGTCAGTGTGCCGGGGCCGCCGCCGGCGTCCGGGGTGATGGTGACCTTGTCGCCGGTGATCAGGGTGATGACCGAGGAGGCAACGTTGCCGGCGCGGGTCGTGCCGGCTGGCCGGGCGGTCCGCGAGGTGTCTGCGGACGCGGTCACGTGCGGGGTGACCGCGGTGACCAAGAGGGCGGCCGCGAGCACCAGCCCGCGGGGCCTTCTTCGGGATGATTCGTGTGTCAAAGGATCTTCCTCGACTGCATCGATGTACAGGTCGGCCAGAATCTATGCCGCCGAAGTCGATCTCGGGAAGAGTCATGAAAGGGCTTTCCCAACCGGCAACCTGCCGGAAACACATCGCAGTTGGAGCCGCGGTTCTACGGCCGTCCGCCCCTCGCGCGGTCGACGCGCGGCGAGGGCGGAGCGCCGAGGCGGTCGTCGCGCGACGGCCTGTCGGCGGCAGGCCCGCCGTCACCGCGGCCGTCGGCGCGTTCGTACACCGTGACGCTCCGGCCGCGCTGGACCAGCGTGCTGCGTACGACGAAGTGCTTACGCAGAACGCGGGTCTTGGCGCGGTCGCGGGCGTTCAGGGCGCGACGGGGCTCCGCGTCGCTGATCAGGATGATGCGCCGTTCGCGCAGCATGGCGCGTGCCGTGGTGTCCGGCGCTGTTTCGATGCCGTGCAGGGTGGCGGACCCGGCGGGGCTCCCGGCGAGCGCGATGTCGCGCAGGCCGTCAAAGGCGCTCGGGGTGACCAGGGCGGTGTCGCGCCGGGCCGAGGGAAGGAAGACGACCGCGTCGCCCCGCCCACCCGCCGCTTCCACCAGCGCGGCCGCGGCCAGCACGTCGTCCACCCGGCTCTCCACGCTGCGTATCTGCCGTTCGGCGGGGAGCAGGGCGAGGAACGCGAGTGCGGTGGCGGCGGCGAGCAGCACAGCGGGACGGACGGCCAGGCTCCTGGCGAGTGCGGCGATCAGTACCCCGAGCATGAGGGCGAGGCCGATGTGGGCGAACAGTACGTAGCGGGAGACGTAGAGAGGCCGCCAGGTGAGTGAGACGGCGAGGAGCGTCATCTGGGGTACGGCGCAGAGCGGGACGGCCACGGCGGCCAGGCTCGGATTCCCCGCCGCGGCCGACGTCGGACCGGCGGGCTCGCGCGCCTGGCGCAGGAGCGCGCAGCCGCCGGCCACGAGGACGGTGCCCGCGACCAGCCACATCGTTCCGGGGCCGGCGGGCGGTATCCAGGACACCTGCCGGGACTGGCTCTGGCTGGCCAGGACGAGGGGCAGCGCACCGAGCACGGCGGTGCCGGCGGCGAGGAGCCAGCGGGTGAGGACGGTGCGGTCCGGCCGGGCCAGGACGAGCGTGGCGGCGTGGGCGAGCAGGGCGAGCAGCGAGAACCAGTTGAGCAGCGCGCCGAGCAGGACGACGAGTGCGTATGCGGTCCAGGTCCTGGCCCGGGGGTTGTGCAGGGCGGACACCAGCAGCCAGGTGGCGAGCGCGACCATGGCGGTGACCATCGCGTACGGGCGGCCCTCTTGCGTGTACGTCTGGACCGCGGGCACCAGCGCGAAGGCGAGCCCCGCGCCGAGCCCGCTCCATCGGCCCGCCAGGCGCGCGCCGAGGTCGGCGACGAGGGCGGCCGCCGCTGCCATGGCGAGCACGGAGGGGGCCCGCAAGGTCGGCAGGCTGTCGCCGAAGACCTCGAACACCACATGCATGAGGGCGTAGTAGAGGCCGTGGACCACGTCCGCGTGGCCGACCAGGTGCCATATCTCGGGCAGATCGCGGCGGGCGACCTGCCAGGTGGCTGCCTCGTCGCGCCACATGCTGTTCTGGCGGGTGATCCCCCACAGGCCCAGGGCGACCACGAGGCCCGCGGGCACCGCTGCCGTGAACGCCCGGCTCGGGCCGGGTCCCGCGACGGGCGGCGGCACGGGCGGCCGTGGGACGACGTCCGACGCGGGGGTGGCAACGGTGGGCGGGGCGAGCGCGGTGCCCGGGGACACTGTGGGGGACTTCATGTCAGTACCAGGCCCCGGTCAGGCGGCGGGAAGCGGCGAGCGACTGACACGTATCTTCGACTGGCCGTGCGGGCGCTTCTCCCAGTCCTCCATGAACTGCCCGTGCAGACCGTGCTTGCGCGCCAGCTCCAGGAGGGTCTCGGTGCGGTAGTAGAAGTCCTCGCCCAGCACCTGGTGTTCGGTGCCCTCGGTGCGGTCGAAGGTGAAGTCGAAGAAGCCGGTGTCGGTCAGTATGCGGCCGACGTGCGCGAGGCATTCGTCGATGACCTCCAGCGGCGAGTGGGAGAACACGCTGTGGGCGTGCACGACGTCGAAGTGGTTGCCGGGCAGGAAGTCCAGCGTGAGGTCGCCGATGATCGTCAGATGCGGCAGCTTCTCCTGGAGGCGGCGCTCGGTGAGGGTCTTCTTGGCGGCCATCAGGATGTCGGGCGAGATGTCGATGCCGTAGTAGTTGCCGGTGTCGAGGTGGGTGATGAAGCGCCAGCCGCCGCGCAGGTTGCCGCAGCCGATGTCGAGCATGCGGTGTTCGGGCCGCAGGCCGTGCTCGATGAGGTAGTCGAACTGCATCTGCCCGAGCGCCAGCCAGCGGTCGTGGGTCTTGCTGCCGACCGCGGCC
This sequence comes from Streptomyces cadmiisoli, assembly GCF_003261055.1. Taxonomy (NCBI): domain Bacteria; kingdom Bacillati; phylum Actinomycetota; class Actinomycetes; order Kitasatosporales; family Streptomycetaceae; genus Streptomyces; species Streptomyces cadmiisoli. The sequence goes on along the minus strand of NZ_CP030073.1, from coordinate 963,734 downwards.
TCCGGATTGCGGCGGGTGTCCGAGGCCATCACGGCCCGGTAGTAGCCGACGTGGTCGGGGTGCTTCACCCGCAGCCAGGCGTCCCGGCCGGCCCGGCGGATGTAGGGCTTGACGCGACCCGGGTGCCGGAGCGCGTAGCCGATCTTGTGGGTGAGGGCGGCGCGGTTGTTGCTCAGCTTCTTGGGCGACTTGGCGTCAGCGGGCATGGTGAAGCGACCTCCGTGCTGAAGCACCCCGGGCGAGGGGTGGCGGGGTTGACGTGGATGGAGGAGCTGAGGGAATCGACCGTGGCGCGGTGCGCCGCGGTCAGACGCGGCGGCGCAGGAGCAGCACGGTCACGACCGTGAGCAGGGCCGCGAGTCCACCGAGCACGGCGACGTCGATCCACTGGTAGATCCAGTAGTCGCCGGCCGGGTTGGCCTTGTAGAAGCGGCCGACGTACCCCTTCTGCGCCATGCACTCCCTGAGCAGGTCGCCCGAGGGGAAGGGACAGTTGAGCACGTCGTCCTGGCGGCCCGAGGCGGTGATCAGGCCGTAGTCGCCGGCCGACCACTTGTCGCCCATGAGCGATCTCGGGACGCTGCCGGCGCTGGTGTAGACGTTCGGGGGAACCAGCAGGCGTGACATGTGTGCGAGGTCCAGCAGGAGCGTCACCGCCCCGGTCACCAGGAGGGTCAGGCTCATCGCATGCCAGACCCGGCGGGCCAGCAGACCCAGCAGTGTGCCGGTCGCCAGGCCGAACAGGGCGGCTGCCACGACGCGCGGACCGGACCCGCTCAGGGCCGTGTTCTCGTACCAGAACAGGCCGTAACTGCGGTCGGTGGCCGGTCGCCACCACCACGCGAACACCGCCGCGAGCACCCCGGAGACGACCACCGTGGCCGCCGCGGCGACGGCGAACCGGGTCGCGAACCACTGGTGCCGGCTCACCTCCTGGGTGAGGACCACGCGGTGCGTGCCCAGTTCCCGGTCGCGGCCCAGCAGAGGGGCGCCCCAGAACACGCCGATGATGACGGGCAGGGCGATGTTCAGCGCGCCGAGGTACTTGAGCGGTTCGATGTCCAGCAGCAGGGGCAGACCGCTGCCGGTCCGCGTGCACTGCAGTGGTCCGGGAGCGCAGTGGTCGAACAGGCCGGAGCGCAGCGCGTCGACCATGCCCGAGCGGTAGTACGCGGCGATCGCCGCGGCGACGGCCAGCAGTACCGCGGTGATGCCGACCAGCAGCCGCTGCTGACGCCATGCGAGCCAGAGTGAGCCCTTCACGCCGCCTCCGTCCGCTCGGCGGGGGCGGGACGCGCCGGGGCATCGGCCTGGAGGTAGCCGATCAGGATGTCCTCCAGTCTGGGCCGCTCGACGTGCCAGTCGCCGCGCAGCGGTCCGTGTCGCCGCACCAGGGCGGTCATCTGCCGGCCGCTCGTCCTGCTGTGCACCACGCCCTGTCCTGCCAGGGCGCCGTCCTGATCGGCGTGTCCGGTCAGCACGGTGTGGCTCTCGCGCAGTTCGTCGGCGTCCTCGCTCAGCTCGATGCGGCCGTCCCGCATCAGCAGCACCCAGTCACAGGTCTGCTCCATTTCGGGCAGGACGTGCGAGGACAGCACGATGTCCGTGCCGTGCTCGGCGGCCTCGGACATCAACGTCGCCATGATCTCGCCCCGGGCCAGCGGGTCGAGGTCGGCCATCGGCTCGTCGAGCAGAAGGAGTTCGGGGCGCTTGCCGAGCGCCAGGGCGAGCGCGACACGGCTGCGCTGCCCGGGGGACAGTTCGCCGACGCGGGCGTGCAGCGGGATGTCCCCCTCGCGGACGATCTGCTCGGCGGGCGCCTGCTGCCAGGAGGAGTTCAGCTTCCGTCCCAGCAGCAGGGTGTCCGCCACCGTGAACCGGGGATACAGCGGCTTCTCCTGAGTCAGCAGCGCGACCCGCGCACGGGCCTGAGGCGTGCCCGGCGTCGTGCCGAGGACCTGAAGCTCCCCGGTCTCGGGCCGCAGCAGGCCGCCGGCCAGGTGCAGCAGGGTGCTCTTGCCGGCGCCGTTGCGTCCGACGAGGGCGGTGATGCGGCCGCGGGGCACGGTGAACTCGCAGTCCCTCAGGGTCCAGCCGCCGCGCGCCCGGTACCGGAATCCGAGTCCCGTGGCGCGCAGTGCGTCAGGCGCGTCAGGCCCGGTCATGCGTCCTCCTTCTTGCGGCCCCGGTCGTCCGGGGCGCGGGTGTCCTGCTTGTTGTCGTAGGCGTCCAGGGCCGCGGTGACCAGGGCGACGATGTCCGCCCGTTCCAGCCCGGCGGCCCGCGCTCGTGCCGTCCAGTCGGTGATCTCCCGCCGCAGGGGCGAGTCGTCCTCCGCGCCCGGCCGGGCGAGCGACCGTGTCACAAAGGTCCCCAGCCCGCGGCGCAGCTCGACCAGTCCGGCCTGCTCCAGGTCGCGGTAGGCCCGGAGCACCGTGTTGGGGTTGATGGCGGTCGCCGCCACCACCTCCTTGGCCGTGGGCAGCTTGTCCCCGACCTTCAAGGTGCCCATCCGGAGTGCCCGCTCGGTCTGCTCGACGATCTGCACATAGGCCGGCACGCCGCTGCCACGGTCGATCCGGTACTCGACCACGTCACCTTCCATTGCTTCAGCATGCTTCCATTAATGAATTAGTACAAGCATGGTGGAGGGGTGGCGGCGATGTCAAACACGAGCACCGCGGGGCCGTGCCGACGCGGCGGCACTCAGGCCGCGAAGCCGCCGTCGACGTTGATGGTGGCGCCGGTGACGAACGAGGAGTCGGGTCCGGCGAGGAAGGTGACGACGCTCGCGATCTCGTCGGCGGTGCCGTAGCGGCCGGCGGCGATGAGAGGGCGTGTGACCCCTGCGAAGGGTCCGTCGGCCGGGTTCATGTCGGTGTCCACCGGGCCGGGTTGAACGGTGTTCACGGTGATGCCGCGGCTGCTCACCTCGCGCGCGAGGGCGCGGGTGAAGCCGGCGACGGCGGCCTTGGTCATGGCGTAGACGGTGCCGCCGGGAAAGTGGATGCGGTCGGCGTTGATGCTGCCGACCGTGATGACACGACCCCCGGTCGTCAGGTGTTTCATGGCCGCCTGGGTGGTGTGGAAGACGCTGCCCACGTTGACGGCCACGCTGTGGTCGAAGGAGTCGTCCGTGATCTCCTCGAACGGGCCCGTGCCGGTGACACCCGCGCTGTTGACGACGACATGAAGGCCGCCGAGCTGCTCCACGGTCCGGTCGACCGCGGCCCGCGCGGCCGCGCGGTCGGACGCGTCCGCCCGGATGGCGAGGGCGGTGCCGCCGTCACCGGTGATCTGCCGCACCAGGGCTTCGGCGCGGTCCGGTGAGGAGCGGTAGGTGAAGGCGACGGCGGCACCGGCCCGCGCGAGGTGCCGGACGATCGCGGCACCGATACCGCGCGACCCGCCCGTCACGAGGGCGACCTTGCCGTTGAGGGGCTGGCTCATGGAGGACTCCCGGCGATGTCGAGCGCGCACTCACCGTCGCGGTAGGGCGGACTGTCAGTACCTGACGCATCCGAAACGGATTTTCAAGGCTATATCGGACGGTCGCGGTCGGCGCGAGACCGGCGGGAGGCGCGTCTCGGGGCGCGCGGATCGGTGCGCGTGAGTCCTTCGGACGGGCGGTGCAGGCGGCCGGCGATGCCACGGCCGAGGGGAGACGGCACATGATGCCCCGCGAGGCGGGTGCGGGCGAGGGGCAAGCCGAACGCCCCGCGTGCCGCGGGAAACGGCGCACGGGGCGGGGCCCAGGTCCTGGCGCCGTCATGGCGCGGGCGGGGCCGGTGCCGCGGCGAGCGCGGCACCGGCCCGTACATCACCTCGGGCCGTGGACCCGGATGACGGTGATCACTTCAGGCCGTAGGCCCGCATCACCGTCTGGCTGATCGAGCCACCCGACTCGTCCGTGGCGGTGGTCCGCAGCGACACGAACGAGGCCGAGTGAGGCGCCGAGAGGTCGGCCTTCCAGACACCGTCGCGCTGTACCGCCTTCTGACGGTGCCAGGTGGCACCGTCGTCGTAGGAGACCTCGACCCGCACAGCGGACACATCGGTCTCCGCGGCGCCGAGCACGGAGGGTGTGACGCTGAGGTCGGCGCCGCGCCGGGCCCTGCCGTCGGCGTCCAGGTCCACCCCGTAGTCGAGCTGCACCAGCGGAACGGTCTTGTTCTCGGCCTCGGCCGAGACGAAGTTCCACTCGGTGTGCGTGGTGGTGGAGTAACGGCTCATCGCGGGGCTGTTGTTGGTGGCGTCGATCACGAGCCGGTACGGCAGCGGTTCCGGGGACAGGCCCCAGGCGTACGCGCTGTCGTAGTCGACCTCGGTGAGCAGCGTGTCGCTCTGGTAGAGCGAGGTGCGCTGCGACAGGTCCGAGCTCCAGGTCCGGCCGGAGTGCGCCATGCCGCTCGTCCCGAAGGCGGGCGAGTCGAAGTACAGCACACTGCCGTTCTCCCGGGTCGGGAGGTCGCCGCCGATCATGCGCGGCCGCATGATCGGAGTGGTCCACCGCTCCTCATGGGTCCCGGGGGAGGGATAGGTGACCGGCTCGGAGACCTCGACCAGGGAGTTCGCGACGGTCACCTTCTGCTGCCACTCGATGCCGCCGCCCGTGGAGACCCAGTCGGTACGCGATCCGCGTGTGACGGGCTCGGGGGGGAAGTTCCACGCACCGCCGAAGGCGTAACGCTGGTAGTCGACCCGGGTCTCCTCGGCGGGAGTCTTCTCCCCATGGCCGAACGTGACGTTCACCCGGGCCAGGTTGCGTGAGTCGGCCCGGTGGGTCAGATCCTGGGGGATGCTCCCCGTGTGGTGGCTGACCAGGTCGTACGTGTAGGAGGGAACGGGGTGTGCCGTCGTGCGCAGGCGCACCTCGTCCCGGGAGGACGCGGCGATCTCGGCGATCAGCGCCTCGCCGTCGTCCTTCGTCACCGACGCGACCGCCACCGGTCCGAATGACTGCCAGTCGCTGTCGCCGTACCAGGTCCTGAGCCGGCCCACTCCGTCGTTGACCACCAGGAGAAGCTTCACTCCGGCGGCACGGGCGGCCTCGGTCTGCTCGTTCGGGGAGACGGCGGAACTGCGGCGTACGACCGCGGCCTTGCCCTGGGCGGACAGCTGGGCGTACTCGGCGGGCGTACCCGTGCCCGCGAAGACCGCGTCCAGATTCCTGGTGCCGTCCGGCAGCGGCTTGGCGCCCGTCTGGACGAGGACGTCCAGGTCACGCGAGCCCTGGGAGACCTCGAGGGCGGTCTGCGGTGCCCGCCACCTCGTGGTGAAGTCGAAGCCGCCGACCTTCACCTTCTCCGGGGAAGGCTGCGCCCAGACGCTGTCGTACCCGGTGTCGATCATATTGCTGTGTATCCAGTCACCGTACATACCGGGCTTCGGCTGCGTGGTGGTGAACGAGCGCCAGTACTCGACCCTGGTGTTCGTCGGCATGCTCGGCTTGGGCGTCAGAGCCCGCACCTGCTGTGCCTGCGAGGCGTCGAACGTGACCGTCCTGGGGTCGGTCAGTTCGACCTCCGGGTCACCCAGCAGAGCCAGGCCCTTGGAGTGCGCACCGTGCGCTCCCCGCACGTCCTGGTACATCATCGCGGAGTAGGTGTCGCGCGGCAGGTGCAGCGTCAGTCCGGCCTCCGGCACCCTGAGGTACTGGAAGTACGGATCGTTCGCGCCCTTGAGCGTGATGTTGCCGGCCATGGGGCGGCCGTCGCGGTCCTTCGCCCGGAGCGTCAGGTCGTAGCGCTCGGATTCGGTTCTGGTGTTCAGCACGGTGTGCGCCACGACGGCACCCTCGCCGTCCCGCGCGACGACCTGTCCGGTGTGGCCGCCGATGGGCACACCGCGCGGGTCGATGACGAGGCTCACCGACGTGCTGTCGTGCGCCGCGACGGTGATCTCGTCGGCGCCCAGGGTGAACAGGCTGCTCGGGCTCGCGCCGCGGTCCAGCGTGAGCCGGAGCGTCACCGGGCTGTCGCCGTGGTTCGTGTAGGTGATGCGGCGTTCGATCGGCTGCGGGTCACGCGACCACTTGATCAGGCCCGTGTCGACCGAGCCGGAGGCGACGATCTGCGTGTCGTAGGCCGCGGACACGTCGACCCGCCCGGTGCCGCCGCGGTGGACCGCGGTGTCCGGGGTGGCCTTGCTGGTGCTCATCAGAGCGTCCTTGAGCTGCTGCCCCGTCCAGTCCGGGTGCTTCTCCGCGAGCAGCGCGGCCGCGCCGGCGACGTGCGGAGTGGCCATGGACGTGCCGCTCTTGACGGTGTAGAAGCCCTCGCCGGTGGTGTGCTGCGATCGGGCCGCGAGGATGTTCACGCCGGGTGCGGTCACCTCGGGCTTGAGCCCGTCGTCCCCGGCCCGGGGGCCGCTGCTGGAGAACCCGGCGACCTGGTCGGCGGAGTCCACAGCGCCCACGGTGAGCGCGGACTCGGCCGTTCCGGGCGCGTTGACGGTGTACTCGCCAGGACCGGAGTTGCCCGCCGCGATGACGAAGAGCGTGCCTGTCTCCTGGCTGAGCCGGTTGACGCTCTGGCTCATGGGGTCGTTCTGGGTGTGCAGGGCGGAGCTGCCGAGACTCATGCTGATGATCTCGGCCTTCTCGGTCCTGGCGGCCCACTCCATGCCGGCGATGATCCACGACTCGTTGCCGGATCCGCCGTCGCCGAGGACCTTGCCGATGGCCAGGTCGGCGCCCGGGGCGACGCCCTTCTCCTTGCCGTCCGAGGCGGCGCCCGTGCCGGCGATCGTCGAGGCGACGTGCGTACCGTGACCGCGGCGGTCGGTGATGTCCTGGTCGGGCACGAAGCTCTGGCTGCTGACGATGCGCTTTTCCAGGTCCGGGTGACCCTCGTCGACACCCGTGTCGAGCACGGCCACCTTGACGCCGGTACCGATGGCGCCCTTGTCCCAGACACGGGGCGCGCCGATCTGGGACGTGCTGTCCGCCAGGGCTGCCTTGACCTTGCCGTCCAGCCAGATCCGGTCGATGCCGCCGGACAGGGACGGAGCGTCGGAGGACTTCCGGCCGGCCGTGTCCTGCGCCGAGACCAGGGCGTTCCACAGGGGCGCGGCCTCGGCGCGGTCCGCGGTCACGGCCTCGGCGCGGATCGACGTCAGCTGCCGCTCGACGGCGACACCCGGCAGGTCCGCGCCGGCGAGCCGCGACGCTCCCGCGTCGCGCGTGACGATCAGCGGCAGTCCGGCGGCGCGCTCGTCGTCGTACCCCTGGGCGATGAGTTCGGTGACGTTGAACAGCCGCTTGTCGAGGACGCCGGAGGCGACATGGCTCTTTGCTTCGTCGGGGACGACATACGTGCCCGAGGCGTCGGTGATGGTTTCGACGGAACCGGTGGCACCCACACGACGCTGCACGCTCACGGAGGCGCGTGCGCCCTTCGCCCCGGGAGTGACGGTCACCTTGTCGCCGGTGATCAGAGTGACGGTTCGAGCGGTACCGGAGGCGCCGCGCGCCGCCCCGTCGGCGGAAGGCTTGGAGCCGGTGGACGCTGGTGGTGACGCGGACGCTGAGACGGCGCCGAGGGAAGGAAGGAGCGCCAGGGCAATGCCCAGCGCCGTGATCCGCCCTCCACGTGAGAATGGAGGCAAAGGAGTTCCTAACTGAGGAAAAATTCTTTGGGGGAGCGCGCGCTTCTAGGAATGATCGGGACAACTGGCGTCTTCGCCAACACATGGGGCTGTCGTATTGACGCCATGTCATAAACGCGACAGGCGGAAGCGCACATATCGACCCATGGGCGGCGGTCCGGTGCGCGGGAGACGGGGCGTGCCGGCGCCGACGGCCGTCGGCGGGACGGCCGGTGCGGACCACGCGGCGAAGGCCGGACCTGCGGTGCTGTGCGCAGTTGTCCGTGCGGTGGGATCGCCGGCATCCGCGGGGCCGACTGGCGGAGGAGGTGCCGGCCACGTCCACCGGCGCGGTGCCGGCGAAGCATACGGGGACGATCACTGAATTGAATATGTGCGCCAAAAAGCGAAGGGAAATGTCATCGTCGTCGGTGAGGGTATTGAAATTGAACTTGCCGGGCCATGTATTTGGCGGTACCATTTATCGGGGAAACCGGCGATGAGAATAGGCGCGTAATAGTAGATCGAGAATGTGATGCGCCGGACGTATTTCTTCTTCTGAGGAGAGAACCGAGAGCCGAGAGAGCGACCGTTCTGGTCCCGCGTGGCCCGGTCCACACCCGACGCGGGGGATCCCCGGGGTGACCGGTCGGGGACGCCCGCCACCGGTTCAGTGAGCGTCGCGCCGGACTCCGGTTGCTTCCCGGGCGATCACGTCCGGCTGCAGAACCCTTCCTGAGCGCGTGGTGAAGGAGTTACGCATGGCAACGATGAAAGCCGCGGTCGTCAGTGAGGCCAATGCCCCTTGGGTGCTTCAGGACGTCTCGAAGCCGACAGCCGGACCGCACCAGGTCCTGGTCAAGGTCCATGCCTGCGGGGTGTGTTACACCGACGCCCTGCTCGCCCAGGGTGTCCTGTCACTTCGTCCGTTCCCGATGGTGCTGGGGCATGAAGGCGTGGGAGAGGTCGTCGCGGTCGGTGAAGGCGTCACGACACGCGAGGTGGGTGACCGGGTCGGCCTGCCGATCATGCAGAAGGCCTGCGGCAGATGCGAGTTCTGCCGGGAGCGGCACGCATACAGTTTCGTCACCGCGAACAACTGCGTCGCGCCGGTACTGACGGGAGTCAACGTCGACGGCGGCCAGGCCGAGTTCGTCGCGGTCGACGCCGAGGGCACGGTGCTGCTGCCCGACGGGCTGCCGTACGAGCTGGCGGCGCCCACGGTCTGCGCGGGTTACACCGTCTGGGCCGCGCTCCGGCGCGCCGGAGCGAACCCGGGAGCGCGTGTCGCGGTCGCCGGTGTCGGCGGTGTCGGCCATCTCGGGGTCCAGTTCGCGAAAGCCGCCGGCTACCACGTCATCGCGATGACCCACTCTCCCGACAAGCACGCCCTGGCGAAGGAACTGGGCGCCGACGACGTCGTGGCGGACGGCGCCGGACTGCGGGAGGCGGGTGGTGCCGACGTGCTGCTGCACACCGCACCGAGCCACGCCTCCGCCATCGACGCCATGCAGGGCCTGCGGCCGTGGGCGAAGATCATCCTCATGGGGATCTCGGCCGATGACACCTTCCCCCTTCCGGCCCTTGCGGTGACCAGCCACGGCTACGAGATCATCGGGTCCGCTCACAACGGGCCGGAGTATCTCGCCGAAGCGCTGGAGATCGTCGCGCGCGGAGACGTGAAGCCGATGATCGAGGTGTTCCCGAAGGAACAGGTCGGCGAGGCGTACAACAGGCTCCTGGCCGGTCAACTGCGGTTCCGCGCCGTCGTCGACTACGTGTGAACCGACCCACTGGGTGGCCCTCGCCCCGGCCGGGCGAGGGCCACCGACGTGAGCCGCGGATCGCGACGCGCCGTCAGCCGCCGCGTCGGAACCGAGCCAGCGTGTGGGCCGCCTCGCGCGTTGCCGGATACAGCTCCCGGTACAGGGTGTGCAGCTCGTCGTAGACGGCGACCGCGGCCTCATCGGGAAGACACCGCTCACGGATCGGATTCCAGCGCGCCGTGTCGGCCGATCCGCTGTGCTGCGCGGCCAGTCGGGCGGCACCGTAGGCGGCGCCGATCGTGACCGTGGGGATGTCCTGCGGCAGGCCGACGACATCGGAGACGATCTGCGTCCACAGTCCGCCCCGCGTGCCGCCGCCCACCGCGACGAGCCGCCGGGTCCCGGCGCCCGCGTCCCGCATGGCCTCGATGTTGTGACGCACTCCGTGCGCGGTGCCCTCCAGTGCGGCCCGGTACAGATCGGCCCGCGTGTGTTCCACCGTCAGGCCGACGATCACCCCGCGTGCGTCGGGATCGGCGATGGGTGTGCGCTCACCGGCGAAGTACGGCAGCATCGCGAGGCCGCCCGCGCCGACGCCGCTGCGTGCCGCCTCGGCGAGCAGATCGGCGTGGTCGGGTGAGCCGAACAGTTCGCGCAGCCACTCGGTGATCGCTCCCGAGGTGGCCATACCGCCGGCGAGGGACCGGGTACCGGGGAACGCGCCGACGGTGCTCCACAGCTCGGGCACCCTCAGCTGCCGGGTGACGGTGGCGACGAGGAACATCGTCGTGCCGTACATGAGCATCAGGTCGCCCGGCTCCGTCGCTCCGACACTGACCGCTTCGGTCCAGGCGTCGATGGTGCCGGTGATGACGGGGGTACCCGTCGCGAGTCCGGTGGCCGCACTCGCCTCGGCGGTCACCGTGCCGGCCGGGTCACCCGGCCAGCGAAGGTCGGGAAGTTCGGCGTGCGGCCACACCGCGTCCACCCAGGGTCGGTACCACTGCTGAGCGCGCGTGTCGTAGAACGGTACGGACTGGCTTGCCGAGTGATGGTCGAGGACATAGGCACCGGTGAGCCTGTGGGCGAGGAAGGACGCCGGCATGAACAGCCGTCGTGCCACGGCGAACACATCCGGCTCGTGCTCGGCCAACCATGCCACCTTCGGCCCGACGGCCTGTGTCGACAGCACGCTGCCGCAGCGGTCGAGGACCGCTTCGCGGCCGAGGTCCGCCTCCAGCCGGGCGATCTGGGTACGCGCCCGGGTGTCGACGCCGTACAGGATCGCCGGGCGCAGAGGCCGGTTCGCACTGTCCGCCGGCACAACGCACGGACCCATTCCGCTCACGCCGACCGTGTCCACCGGCTCGCCGTGGGAGAGCAGTTCCCGGGTGATGGCGCAGAACTCCGCCCACCATGTTTCGGCGTCCATCTCGACATGGCCGGGCTCGGGGCGGGAGACAGTGTGCCGGCGCACCGCGCTGGCCAGGACCCGGCCTCGGGCGTCGACCAGGACGCCCTTGCTGCTGGAGGTTCCGATGTCGACACCGAGATGGCTCATGCTCGCACGCCTCCGCACAGGTGGACCGTGCCGCCGGTCTCGGGCCGGGTCGCCGCGCCGGTCGAGACCGCGGCGTCGACGGCCACGCGCTGGTCGGAGCCGTCACGGCGGGGCGCTGCCGAGGACGGCCGGACAGTGGTGCTGGCGTGCATGAGTCTCCGATTCCGTCACTCTGCCTCGACGCGGTCTCCTTCGTGCCCCGGCGACAGGCCTGGGCACACGAGCACGCTACGTCGCACAGCGTCTGCCGTCATCCGTGCCGTGTCACGGCCGACCCGACGACGTCTCCCGCCGGCTGGGCAGTGAGTACGGCGCGCACTTGCCCCGGAGCGGGACGGCACGGTCAACTCCGCGAGCGGGTGCTGTGGTTCCGCAGATAAGCGGCCGGAGTCGTCCCGTACACGGATTTGAAGTGCCGGATGAAGTGACTGGCATCCGAGAAGTGCCAGCGCGCCGCGATCTCGGAAATGCCGGTCGTGGCGCCGGACCTGATGAGATCGTCATGGGCCTCCTCCAGTCGGCGCCGACGGGCGAACGACATGATGGAGTCGTCGGACGCGGCGAAGGAGCGGTGCAGCGTGCGCAGGGAGACGCCGAGCAGTCGAGCCACCATCGCGGGAGAGAGGTCGCGCTTGTCGAGATTCGTTTCGATGGCGTCCTTCGCGGCTCGGACCATGGCCGCTCGACGGCCGCTCAGCCCGTTCTCTCGGTGTGCTGACGGTAACGGACCGTTCTCCCACGCCCGGATTGCGCCATCGGTGGTCCGGGTCTGTCGAGACGTCAGATCCATTGCGGTGTCGAACTCCGCCGCGCGCCCGACGTTCCTCACGGTGTCGGACGGCTCATCCGGGCCGTGAGTGCTCATGTGGGGACCTTCCTCGCGTCGTCCTGATCGTCGGCATTCATGTCGTCATGACGTCGTGGTCATCGACTCGGCGTCGTCGGCGCGCGGCGCTCAGCCGACCGTGGTGACATCTCCGCGGTGCCACCACGGCCCGGCGCTCCGCCCCGTGTTCGCCGGGCCGGGGACTCATCGAACGCAAGGGCCGATCAGCTCTGCCGCAGGCCTTGTTCGGTGGCCCAGGCGAGGGCGTAGTCCGCGACCTCTTCCCAGCCTTGCTGTCCCACGATGAAATGCGACCGGCCCGGGAACCGGTGGAAGTCGGTCACCGCGGTGGACTTGCGGTACAGGCGCCAGTTGGCCTCGTTCACCTTCGGCGGCGTGATGTGGTCGGCTTCTCCGGCGATGAACAGCAGGGGTGCCCGCCGTCCGTTGGTGAAGTCGATCCTCGTGATGGCGCGGGGATTGAAGTTCGCGAAGGCGCCCTGGAACATGACGCGTGCCGAGCCCGGCACGTGGTAGCGCTCGTAGGCGGCTGCCGACTCGTCGGCCGAGAGGGTGTTGGCGAAGGCGTAGTGGAACTGTCGCGGGGTGAGCGCGATCGCCTTGTTCTTGTTGGCCGGATTCCCCAGGATCGGCCAGGCCGACTTCAGCGTCGAATACGGCAGGGGGAGCACCCCCTTGACCGGCGCGGAGTCGATGGCGACGCCCGCACGGCCGAGCCCGCGGTCGAGCAGGATCTGCGTGACGGTGCCGCCGAAGGAATGACCCATGATGAACGGGGCGTCGTCCAAGCCGCGGATGATCTGCGCGTAGTGGTCGACGACTTCCTGGAGGCCCACTCCGGCGATGCCGGAGGGATCACGTCTGAGGTCCTCCACCTCCCCGTCGAGGCCGGGCCAGGCCGGGGCGATCACGTCGTAGCCCTGCGCTCGGTAGTGCTGCGTCCACTTCTCCCAGGACCGGGGCGTCATCCAGAGGCCGTGAATCAGTACGACGGTGCCGGCGGCACCGCCGTTGTGGTGGGCGGTCAACGTGAGCTCCAATAGATAGAACGTTCTGTCTACTGGGACGATAGTCGGCCGTGCGGGTGGAGGCAAGCGAGGCCGAAGATCACACGTGTGGCGCACAAGGAGGGGAGGTGGGCGGTGTGCTCGCGGGGAGCACGACCGAGGGCGGGCTCCGGCAGCCGCCTGGTCGGCGGTTGCGGAGCCCGCCCTCAGGGGTCAGGTCCCGGACGTCGGTCCGCGGGGATCAGTGGGCGGCCACCACTGTTTCGACGCCACGCAGCAGCGTCGTGCGCGCCGACTGCGGGTTCCCCAGGTAACCGGCGACCATCGCTCCGTCCCGCAAGGCCACGGTCGCGGCCGCCGACCACTCGGGATCCGCGGCGCCGAGTTCGGTGAAGGCGTCGAGGATGACGCCGTGGAACCACGTTCGGTGGGTCAGCACCGCTTGGTGCACCGCGCTGGACGTGTCCGGGTACTCGGCGGCGGCGTTGATGAACGGGCAGCCGCGGAATCCCTCCCCGCACAGGTCGTCACCGATGCCCTCGGCCATACCGCGCAGCAGCGCCGCCGGGTCGTCGATGTGTTCCCGCGCCTGCCGGAATCGCGAGCGGATCCCCTGGTCCGTGGTTTCGAGGTACGCGCGCACCAGGTCTTCCTTGCCCGCGAAGTGCCTGTAGAAGGATCCGCGCGCCACTTCGGCCTCCGCCATCACGCGGTCGACGCCGACGCCGCGGATGCCCTCCATGTAGAAGAGGCGGCTCGCGGTATCCAGGAGTCGCTGTCGCGGTGCGGGTCTGGGCGCGGCCTTCGGAACGGTCTCCAATTTCGACACCCCACCACTATATGGAACGTTCTGTCCAGGTGTCGTGTGCGTGGAGCGCGGGTGCGCGGTCCAGCGCGGGTGGCGTGGGTGACGGTGCGTGCCCGCGCGTGGTGGTGCCATGTCCTGACCGGTCGATGAGTCCCGACGTAATACCGTGACCGGTCGGTGCCGGTGAACGTCGGCCGGCGGGGCGGAGTCGAACGGTCAGCTGGTTCTGCCTGCGCTGCCGTAATTTCTGAGGTAGGCGGCCGGTGTCGCCCCGTAGAAGGCCTTGAATTGCCTGATGAAGTGGCTTGCGTCGGAGAACTGCCAGCGTGCGGCGATTTCGGACACCTTGGCCGTGCTGCCCATCCTCACCAGTTCGCCATGGGCTTTCTCCAGGCGTCGCCGACGAGCGAACGCCATGATCGAGTCGTCCGATTCCGCGAAGGAACGATGCAGCGTCCGAAGTGACACCCCGACCATTTGGGCTATCAGAGCGGGGGACAGATCGTTCCGGTCGAGATTCCTTTCGATGACGTTCTTCGCGGCGCGCACCGTTGCATTCGGATGGTCCTGTATCCCCGACACGGAGCTATCGGAGAGCATGCCGGAGAAAACGGTCGCGCAGGCGTCCAGCGCAATGCTCTGAGCCGAGGTCGAACGCTCCAGTTCGGTGCTGCTCTTCTCGATCGACTCAAGGAAGTTCACCAGGAACCGGACCTCAGGCGCGGTGACATCCGAAAGGTATGCCTGATTGAGCACCCTGGTCGAACCGATGCGGGAAAACACGAGGTGGCGGGGGATCCTCACGACCCGCACGTGGGTGGCCGGGGCGCACGAGAACTCCCAGGAGGCCTTGGTGTCCCGAATGCAGATCCGGCCGGGCGTGACGGTGTGTGATCCTTCTTTTCCGGTGAAGACGATACGGCCGGATGTCACCAGATCGGCCACCACGGGGTCCTGATCCAGATAATTTCCCGAGGTCCCCGCCAGGGAATCGCAGTACACCTTCACGGAGAGCAGACCGTCAAAGAGATGGCCGCGCGCAGAGAACTTGAACCCAGGGTAGGCGGACTGGTTGGGGATGGAGAGCCGTGTCAGGTGGGCGAGTGGGCCACCTTCCCAGTCCTGGAAAAGGTGCTCGGTTTCCTGGATCTGCCGAGCCGTCAGGTTGATATTGGTCTTGAAATCAATAGTGCGGCCCCGACTCAGTGCCGGGTCCGCGACATCTTCCATCTTTTGGTCACTCATCTGCGCCTCTTTTCGACGCTCTGATTGATTTTCATGGCGAAAGCGCAGAGCGGTCGACAGGAAATGGGATTGCCTGCGAAGTCGGTGACATCGTTGTCGCACCTGAAGATGTTTGACTTTACTTGGCGACGAGGTCTTCTGTCGAAATGATCAAGGCCGGTTGGCGTCGTGGTGCCATTCGGTGGCCCTGGCGTACAACCGGCCCTGTCCCGTGACGGATTGTGTGCGGTCGGGCGCATTGCGCGGCGGGCCGCGCGGCCCGTTTCGGCTACGCGGCCACCCACACCGTCTTGAGGTTGCAGAACTCGCGGATTCCCTGCGCGGACAGCTCACGACCGTAGCCGGAGCGTTTCACGCCACCGAAGGGGATGTTCGGGTCGGAGACGGTCACGCCGTTGATGAAGACCATCCCGGCTTCCAGGTCCGTGATGAACCGCTCCTGCTCGGCCGCGTCTTCGGTCCAGGCGTTCGATCCGAGGCCGAAGGGCGTGGCGTTGGCGATCTCCAGGGCCTCGTCGATGTCGGCCGCACGGTAGAGCGATGCCACCGGACCGAACGCCTCCTCCAGGTAGAGACGCATCTCGGGAGTGATGCCGGCGACGACGGTCGGCGGGTAGAACCAGCCCGGCACGTCCGGCTGCTCGCCTCCGCAGAGGATGTCGGCGCCCGCTTCTCGCGCGTCGTCGACGAGCTCCTCGATGTCCCGGCGGCCTTGTTCGGTCGCCAGGGGGCCGACGTCGGTCGCCGGGTCGAAGGGGTCGCCGACGGTGAGGGCGCTCATCCGGGAGACGAAGTCCTGTGTGAAGGCGTCGTAGACGTCGGTGTGCACGATGAACCGTTTGGCGCAGATGCACGACTGGCCGTTGTTGCGGGTCCGGCCCTCCACCGCCGCGGCCACCGCCCCGTCGAGGTCGGCCGAGGGCATGACCACGAAGGCGTCGCTGCCGCCCAGTTCCATCACCGTGTGCTTGACCACGTCGCCGCAGATGGCTGCCACGGACCGGCCGGCCGGCTCGCTGCCCGTCAGTGTGGCGGCCGCGACCCGTGTGTCCCGCAGCACGCTCTCCACTGTCCGGGACGGGATGAGCAGCGTCTGAAAGCTTCCCTCGGGGAACCCGCCGCGGCGGAAGACCTCCTCCAGGTACAACGCGCTCTGCGGCACGTTCGAGGCGTGCTTGAGCAGGGCGGCGTTGCCGGCCATCAACGCGGGGGCGGCGAAGCGCATCACCTGCCACAGGGGGAAGTTCCACGGCATGACGGCGAGGACGACACCCATGGGCTGGTAGCGGCCCAGGGCGCGGCGCGCGCCGACCACCGACGGGTCGCCCAGCGGTTCGTCGGCCAGGAACTCGGCCGCGCGGTCGGCGTAGAAGCGCATGCCCTCGACGCACTTGCGCACCTCGGCCTGTGCGGAGGCGAGCGTCTTGCCCATCTCGGTGGTCAGCAGCTCCGCCGCACGGTCGACGTCCCGTTCCAGGAAGTCGGCGCTCGCCCGCATCAGGTCCGCTCTCTGCTCGAACGAGTCGTACCGGTGGGTCAGCCAGTACTGATGAGCGGCTTCCAGCTTCTGCTGGATCTGGGCGTCGCTGTGCGGAGTGAACGTCTTGAGCGTCTCTCCCGTCGCGGGATTGACTGTGGCGATGGCCATGGCCGTCTCCTCGGAAACATCGGGTGGGGCCCGAGGTCGTGCAGCGGGACGTGAGCCGGAGCCGCGGCGGGGGCACGTGGCGGAACCACGGGCGTGGGTTCGTTGCCTGTCGGGGCCGCCACGAGGTGCTGTGACGGCCGGCTGGGTGCGTCCCCTCCGCGTGCGCGCGTGCGGTTCCCGCTACAGAGCCTCGAGCAGTTCCTTGGCGAGCGGGCCCGCGGAAGCGGGGTTCTGCCCGGTGTGGAGGTTGCGGTCCACGACCGTGTAGGGCTCCCAGACCGGGCCTCGCGAATAGTCGGTGCGCAGGGCCCGCAGTTCGTCCTCCAGGAGCCATTTCGCATCCGGAGCGAAACCCACTCCTGCTTCCTCGTCGTTGGTGAAGCCGGTCAGGCGGTATCCGGAGAACGGAGTGTCGTTGTTCTCGTCCCGGGTGGCCAGCAGGGCCGCCGGAGCATGGCAGACGATGCCGAGCGGCCGTCCGGACGCCAGCGCCCGCCTGAGCAGGAGGCCCG
Organism: Streptomyces cadmiisoli; assembly: GCF_003261055.1. Classification (NCBI taxonomy): domain Bacteria; kingdom Bacillati; phylum Actinomycetota; class Actinomycetes; order Kitasatosporales; family Streptomycetaceae; genus Streptomyces; species Streptomyces cadmiisoli. The sequence goes on along the minus strand of NZ_CP030073.1, from coordinate 946,753 downwards.
AGTCGGCGTCGTGGGAGAGATCCTCCATGGGGCCGTGCCCGCCCGGGTAGTAGACGGCGTCGTAGCGGTCGAGGTCGGCCTCCTTGACGGCGATGGGACGGCGGAGCTCGTCTGCTTGCTCGATGACGGCCTCCTGCTGGAGCGCGCTCTCCTCGCCCCCGGCCATGCTGGGCCGCAGGCTCATGCTGTCCACTACGGGAACGACGGCGCCCGGCGTGGCGACGGTGATGTTGTGGCCCGCGTCGGAGAAGGCGCTGTACGGGGCAACGAACTCTTCGGCCCAGTAACCGGTCGGATGCCGATGCCCGTCCTTCAGGGTCCAGTAGCTGGCTCCGGTCATCACGAACAGAATCTCGGCCATGCAAGCCGCCTCCAAAGGGTGGACGCACCACGCAGCCGCAGCGCGTGTGCGGGTGGTTCACGGAGCCTCGTCCCGCCGGTGGACGCCGGGCACGTTCGCACGCCCGACCGCGTGGCTGAACAGGACGTGACTGCACAGAAGGAGCGGTCGAGCTGCGGGACCAGGTTGTGAGGGTTGTTGGGAATCATGACGTCCTCGGCGTCGTCGGCAGTGCGCGGGCGTGAGAGCGCATCGGACGGCGATCCGTGTACCCGGGCGGCGCGTCGCGCCGAACGTCGGGGCGCTGCCCCGACGGAGATCTGCCTTTTCGGGCTCTACCGAATGGATTTCGAGATCACATGACGTAAATGTCCACTTGTGTACATCATTAGATCCCCGAGTCCCGCGTGCGTCAAGCGGAGGCGAATCACGGGGCGGCCCTATCTGCCGACCGCGAAATATTTGAGCGCATTCATCCCTGGTTCGTGAATATGGGATGGCCGTGCCATTCAATGGCATTGCGGTGCCACGCGCGGATATCGATGCACGGTCGCTCACGAATTTCGCGGGACAGGCTGTGCCAACAGCGACGGGCATGTGGCGCCAGTGTTCTATACGCGCCGCAGAGTCGTGTGATCAGTTGGGTCGGCCGCGACGGAGCCGTCGCGCGTGCGGCCGTGGTGGCCGATCCACGAACTGCCCTCCTTGCTCGAAGAGTCGATCCATGACATCCCTGAACGACCCCCTCGGACCCGTCGTCCTCGCCTACACGGGCGTCCGTCACGCTTTGGCGGCGAGCGGCCATTTCCGCAGAGACGCGGACGGCACCGTACTGGTCGTATCCGGTGCTCCGGTCGCTTCGCTGAACGCGGTCATCAGCCCGAATCCGGATCCGAGTCCGGAGGTCATCGGGAAGTTGGCGGGCAGTGAGTACCTTCAGGGACTCGCGTGGAGCATTCAGGTGCGTGGTGTGCCCGGGCCGCAGGTCATCGAGGTGGCGGCGGGTCATGGGCTGACGAGTGTCTCCGGTCTGCCGCTGATGGTCAGGCGGCCCGGTGCGGGCGAGCCGGCGAGGGCCGGCGGTGGGCTGCGGGTGCGTCCCGTGGACGGTGACGAACTGGGGCTGTACGCCGGGATCATGTCCGACGGCTTCGGTGTGCCCCATGAGGCGTTCGCGATGTTCGCCGAACCCGCCCTGGCCCGTACGGAGGGTTTCACCTTCTACCTCGCGGAACTGGACGGGGTGCCGGTGGGGACCGGGATGGCCGCGGTCACGGGTGACCTGCTGGGCGTGTTCAACATCGCCGTGCTCCCCGAGTACCGCCGCCGGGGCCACGGGCTGGCCGTCACGACGGAGATCGTGCGTGCGGGATACGCGGCCGGTGCCACGACCGCGTACCTCTACGCCAGCCCCCTGGGCGAACCCGTCTACACGACTGCCGGCTTCCGCACCGAGGAACTCCTGGCGATGTTCACCGCCCCGGTGTAGAGCCACGTCCGCCCGGTGTCAGCTCAGTGCCGCGTGCAGAGCGTCCAGGCCGTTGCTGTAGAGCCCGGTGAAGTGGGCGACGACGTCGCTCTCCGGGACGTCCCTCGGGGTGAAACGACCGGACCACTGCACCTCGCTGATGCCGGCGTCCCGCGCGACGGTGTGCACCCGCAGCGTGGCGAGGTACTCGGTCACGGGGAACGGGGCCTGGACGATGGTGTAGCTGTAGTGGCGTTCCACGTCGTTGAACGCGATCAGACGCTCCACGATGGTCTCGCCGTCCCGGGTGAGGAGCTTCCTCACGCGGCCGCCCTCGTCCAGCGTGCTGGAGCGGATGTTCGGAAGCCAGTCGGGCAGCGAACCGAAGCCTCCGATCAGCTGCCAGGCGCGTTCCGGGGAGGCCGGGACGATCCGGCTCGCTGTGGTGGATGCCATGGCGTATCTCCTCGCTCGTCTGTGGGGGACTGCTGGGCAGGGGGAACGAGGGGGGTGCGGCCGGGGATCAGGCGCCGCCCGGCAGGGGTGCCTGCGGGCTCACCAGGTCCGCCGCCCGAAGGTCGTGCCAGAAGCCGGCCGGGATCTGCTCGTGCAGGGCCGCCAGGTCCTCGGCGATGCGGTCGGGCCTGGTCGCCCCGGGGATGACGGCGGCACTCACGGGATGCGCGAGGGAGAACTGCACTGCGGCCGCCTTGAGCGAGACGTCGCTGCGGTCGGCGATCTCCTTGATGCGCTTGACCCGCTCGATGATCTCGGGAGGTGCGGCCTGGTACTCGAAATGGGCCCCGCCGGCGAGGATTCCGGAACTGTAGGGCCCGCCCACGACCATGCCGACGCCCCGTTCCTGGGCCATGGGCAGCAGCCGCTGGAGGGCGTGCTCATGGTCGAGGAGGGTGTAGCGGCCGGCCAGGAGGAAGCCGTCGGGCTTCGGTTCGTCCAGAGCCAGTGTCAGCTCGATGGGTTCGGTGCGGTTGACGCCCAGGCCCCAGGCCTTGATCACACCCTCGCTGCGCAGCCTGGCCAGCACACGGAACGCGCCGGTCCTGGCTTCCTCGAGCTTGCTCAGCCACTGGTCGCCGTGGAAGTCCTGAGCCACGTCGTGCACCCAGACGATGTCCAGCCGGTCCACGCCGAGACGCTTCAAGCTGCCCTCGATGGACCGCTCCGTGGCATCGGCGGTCCACTCATGAAGGATCTTGTTGGGCCTTCCGGCCGCGAAGAGATCTCCCTTCTCGCCCAGGTCCCCGCTGCCGGTGTCGACCTCGTCGAGGATGACGCGGCCCACTTTCGTGGACAGCACGTACTCGTCGCGGGGCTTGCTCGACAGCAGCTCGCCCAGGCGGATCTCGGCGAGGCCGGCTCCGTACAGGGGCGCGGTGTCGTAGTAGCGGATGCCCTGGTCCCAGGCGGCGTCGAGCGTCGCGGTCGCCTCTTCGTCCGGGACGGCACGGAACATGTTGCCCATGGGGGCCGTGCCGAAGCCGATCCGGTCCGGGAGGATTTCAGCGAGAGTCGTCATCGGTATCGATCCTTTTGTGCGTGTGGACTGCGGCAGCGGTTGTGAGCCGGGGCCGGGGTATTCCATCGGTGCGTTGAATTCTTGCAATTCGCGGATCCGTGGGAAGTCGGCTGAATATTTTAGTGCTGTCCTCTGTGGATTCGTAGAATTCTCGTGCCATGAATGTGGAATCGTAGGCCCATTTCCCGGGCCCGGACGGCGCCGGTGGCCGTGGGGGCGTCCGCGGGCACCGGTCCGATACGGCACGGACGGACATCCCTGGGAAGTCCCGCCGGGTTTCTCGCCATGGACGCACGATCGCGGGCTCTGCCCGCGTGGACAACGAGGGCGGCGGCGCGTCAACCATTCGTGGACGAAACGTCAACACGCTGTCCATGGTGCATGAACGCGCACGCGGTTGGCTCATTGGTGCACGGCAACGGTTCATGACTGCCCACTTCGGCGCCTGGTCATGCGCGCTGCCGTTCATCAGGTGCGCTGATTTTACGCACCGTCCGCTCTACCTGCTTGTATGAACACAACAAGGGAAGTTCAATGACGCGTTCCTACGCATCTCTCGGCCTGGCCGCGGCGCTCAGCAGCGTCCTCCTGCTTGCTGGGTGCAGCGGCTCCGACGGCGGAGCTGCGTCTCAGGCGTCCAGCGCGCCCGCATCGCCCCCGCCGTCGGCCGCCGCACCCAACGGCGCCGCGGGCGGAAACGGCGGACCCAGCGGGGCCGCGGACCCGAATGCAGGATCGAACGGCACGGGGAACGGAGCGGCTGCCGGCCAGGCGCCCCAGCCCGCGCAGTCGACGAACCCGGCGGGCGGCTACTGGCCCGCGACGGTGCAGCTCGGCCGCAACGAGCGGCTCGGCAACACCGTCGTCGACGGTGAGGGCTTCACGCTCTACCGCTTCGACCCGGACTCCGCCAACCCCTCGAAGGCCACGTGCGTGGACGACTGCGCGGTCACCTGGCCGCCGGTCCTGGCCAACGAAAAGGTCCGCTTCCAGGGGCTGCACCGTGACCAGATCGACACGGTGACCAGGCCCGACGGCACGCAGCAGGTGACCATCGGGGGATGGCCCGTCTACCGCTTCTCCAAGGACGCGGCCGCCGGCGACATCTCGGGTGAGGGGGTTGGCGGCACCTGGTTCGCCGTCGCGCCCGACGGCACCAAGGCCAAGGACAGCAGGGACTGACAGTTCGGTCGGGCGTGGGGCCGGTCTGCTGCCGGTCCCACGCCCGTGGTTCGTGAGGCACGACATTGATGACATTGATGGCAACGAAGATGATCACGGTGACCCTGCACGCCGACGACCCGATCGTGCGTGCCGGACTCGCCGGCCTATTGCGGGGACAGCCCGAGATCGAAGTACTGGAGCGGCCCGTGCAGAGCGTCGGCCACCGCTCCGTGGCCGTGGTCCTCGCCGATCGCGTCGACGACAACACCGCCATGATGCTGCGCCGCCTGGTGCGCGGCGAGTCACGGGAGACGGTGCTGGTGGCGGGCAAGCTCCAGGAGCGTGAAGTGCTGAGCGCGGTGGCCTGCGGGGTGCGCACCTTCGTGTGGCGGCACCAGGCGACCGCCGAGAGCCTGGCCAAGGCGGTGCGGTCGGCCGCGCGCGGCGAGAGCGAAGTGCCCTCCGACATGCTCAACCGGCTGCTCATGCAGCTCGGCCGGCACGGCAGCGGCACATCCCAGGCGCCCACGGTCACCGGACTGTCCGACCGAGAGGTCGAGGTACTGCGATTCGTCGCCGACGGGCTGGAGAACCGGCAGATCGCGGGAAAGCTCTCCTATTCGGAGCGCACGGTCAAGAACATCCTGCACGGCCTCATGACGCGTATGCAGCTGCACAACCGGGCCCACGCGGTGGCGTTCGCGCTGCGGGAGGGATACCTGTGATCGACTTGGCGGTGCCAAAGGCTCCGGTGCGCAGCACCCCGGGGACGCGCAGGTGATTCACGAGATCGACGAGGCCCTGCGCCGGCTGCTGCGGGCACAGGCACTGCCCAAGGACGCGGCGGAGGTGGTGTTCGACGCCCCCACCCGCGAGTGGGCGGCCCGCCGCAACGCACCGACCGTGGACGCGTATCTCTACGACGTACGGGAGGAGGTGGCCCGGCGCGAGCGCGGCGCGGTGGCGGTGCGCGACGCGTCCGGCAGGGTCACGCGGCGCCGCCAGCCGCCCCGGTGGTTCCGGCTGTCGTACCTGCTGACGGCGTGGACCAAACGCGCCGAGGACGAGCATCGGCTGCTGTCCGCCGTACTGATGGGGCTGCTGCCCCACGAAACACTGCCGGCCGAATACCTCGGCGGACCGCTGGCGGACCTCGGCATGGCTGTCCCCCTCACCGTCGGCGTGCCGCCGGCCGAGTCCCGTTCCATCGCGGACATCTGGTCGGCCCTCGGCGGAGAACTCAAGCCGTCACTGGAGGTGGTGGTGGTCGCACCCATGCCGGTCTCCCCGGACTACGCGGTGTCGCCGCCGGTCCTCGAACCGCTGGTGGCCGTGGTGCAGGCCCTCTCCCGAGGACGGGACGGCGGCTCGGCGCCGCCGACGCCGAAGGACGGGCAGTGAGCGACGCCGTGATGGAAGGCCTGGTGCTGCTCAGAGGAAGGTGCCAGGACCTCGTCCGGGCCCGCAGCGCCGACGATCCGTCGGCGGACGACCCGCTGCGGGGACTGTTCCTGTCTTCCGAGCACATCGGACGGCTGCTTCAGGACGACCGGGCACGGCCCGCGGTCCGGCACGACGACGCCTACGGGCTGTACGGCGACGCCGACGGCCGGCTGGCGGGCCTGGCCGAAGGATTCGGGCTCACGGAGCTGGACATCCACATCCTGCTCACCGCCCTCGCCCCGGATGTGGACCGCGACTTCGAGTCGCTGTACGGATACCTCAACGACGATGTCACGCGCCGATGTTGCACCGTCGCCCTCGCCCTCGATCTCGCGGGGCTGCCGCCGTGGCGGGCGGCGGCGCGGGCCCGGTTCCATCCGGGTGCCCCACTGCGCGCGGGCGGCCTGCTCACCGTGGAGGACGAGGACCGGCCCCTGCCGAGCCGGGCGTTGCGGGTCCCGGAGCGGGTGATCGCCCATCTGCTCGGGGACGACACACTCGACGGCGCACTGCCCGGCTCGGTCCGCCTGCTGCCGGCGGGCGCGCCGGGTGAGATCACCGGCCGGACCGACCCGGGAGCGGGACAGTTCGCGAAGCGGCTCGGGGCACTCCTGGCGGCGGGCCCCGGTGTGGTCCACCTGCGTGAGCAACGCCAGGGCAGCGCTTTCGCCGTCGCCGCCGCCGCAGTCCACGCCGCCGGCCGGCGGGTACTGCGCTGCGCCCCGGGCCAGGAGGACCAGCACGCCGACCGGGTGGCCGCCGCGCTGCTCAGGGAGGCACGACTGCTCGGAGCCGGGATCGTCCTGGGCCCGTTGCCGGCGCGGCCCGAAGCCTGGGTCACGGCGATGGTGGAAGGAGCTGCCGCCGGATGGGCGTCGGGCGACGCATCGCCGTCGGCCGCACGGGCGTCGGACATCGCATCGCCGTCGGTCGCACCGGCCACGGCGAACGGGACGCCGTCGGTCGCACGGGCATCGGACCCGGGTGCCGGCCGCGGAACACCCGTGGTGATCTTCGGAAGCGACTCTTTCGACCCTCGCTGGTCGGCCGTCGGCGAGGTGCTGTGCCTGGACGCGCCGCCGGACAGCGTCGACACCGAGGCGATGTGGGAAGCCCATGTCGGCGACGACGCCGAGGAGTTCGACCTGCCCGCGACCGTGGCGCCGTACCGGCTGAGTCCCGACCAGATCGCCCGTGCGGCCCGGACCGCACGCTCATTGGCCGCCCTGGAGGGCGAGACGCTGGGCGCCGCACATGTGCAGCAGGGTGCCCGCCGGCAATCGGCTCCCACCTTGGACCGGCATGCCCGGCGGGTCAGCCCCGCCGTGGGATGGACGGATCTCGTACTGCCCGACGAACCCCGCGAGCAGTTGGAGGAACTGCTGACCCGGGCGCGGCACCGCGAGCGGGTGCTCGGACAGTGGGGGCTGCGTACCGGAGGCGGGCGCGGGCACGGGGTGGTGGCCCTGTTCGCGGGGGAGTCCGGGACGGGGAAGACCCTGGCGGCGGAGGTCGTCGCCGGGGAGCTGGGGATCGATCTGTACATCGTCGATCTGTCGGCCGTGGTCGACAAGTACGTCGGCGAGACGGAGAAGAACCTCGAGAAGATCTTCGTCGAGGCGGATCGCACCGACGCGGTCCTGCTGTTCGACGAGGCGGACGCCGTCTTCGGCAAGCGCTCGGAGGTCAAGGACTCCCACGACCGCTATGCCAACCTGGAGAGCGCCTACCTGCTCCAGCGGCTGGAGTCCTTCGACGGTATCGCCCTGCTCACCACCAACCTCCGGGCCAACATCGACGAAGCGTTCACACGCCGCCTCGACCTCGTGGTCGACTTCCCGTTCCCCGACCCGGCGCAGCGGCTCGCGCTCTGGCGCCACAGCCTTGCCGGAGTGCCCTGCGCGGACGGTGTGGATCTCGACCGCTGCGCCCGGGAGTTCGAACTCGCGGGCGGTTCGATCCGCAGCGCCGTCATCACGGCGGCCTACAACGCGGTCGGCCGCGGCGCGCAGGTCACCACGACGGACCTGCTCGCCGGGGCGAGGCGTGAGTACCGCAAGGCGGGACGACTCGTCCCGGGCGAGGTCACCTGGTAGCCGCGTACGCAGCAACGCCACGCACCGGGCAGGCGACCCGGCCCGTCGGACGGACGTGGCCCTATGCGGGGGCGGTGAACGTCGTCAGGAGTTCCTCGGTGCGGAAGCCGGCAGTCGTGTAGACGGGTTCGCCCAGGGGGCTGGCGTAGAGGTACGCGGTCGTGGCACCGGCCGCGTATCCCGCACGCACGATCTCCGTCGTGACGGCCAGTCCGTGGCCCCGGCGGCGGTACTCGGGGAGCACGGCGATGTTGAACACGCCCAGCAGGTCACCCGTGACCGCGGCCATCCCGGTCCCCACCGGCACCCCGTCCAGTTCCGCGAGGCAGAAGGTGAAACCCTCCGTACGGGCCAGGGCGGGTTCGGCGAACATCGCGAACGCCTCATGGGGCACACCGAAGCCGTCGGACATGATCCCGGCGTACAGCCCCAGTTCGTCACCGTCCACGGGACGCACCCGCAGGTCACCGCCGGCCCTCGCCGGCTCGCCCGCACCGGGCCGCCTGACCATCAGCGGCGCAGTGGAGACACTCGTCAGCCCATGACCCGCCGCCACCTCGATGACCTGCGGCCCGGGCACACCACGCACCTGAATGCTCCACGCGAGCCCCTGAAGGTACTCACTGCCCGCCAACTTCCCGATGACCTCCGGACTCGGATCCGGGTTCGGGCTGACGACGGCGTTCAGCGAGGCGAGCGGTGACCCCGACACAGCCAGTACGGTGCCGTCCGCGTCTCTGCGGAAGTGGTTGTTCAGAGCGGTCGACAGGGCCTCGCAGACCGCCGTGTACGCGAGGACGACAGGTCTGAGGGGGTCGTTCAGGGGTGTCATGGATCGACTCCGGGAGGTACGCGTGCGCTTTGACAGAGTCCAACCGATCACACCGCGCGGAGCTTCCCATAGAACACCTGCGCCATCCGATCAGGTGCGGGTGCCGACTTCGGGCGGTTCGAGCAGACCGGCGTGACCTGCGGAAATCCGTAGGCGACGATGGCGCACATGCTGAGTTCCGCCGCCGACGAACTGCCCCGTGACGTGGCCGACGACCATGTCGACGGCCTGCTGCGCCTCGATCCGATTCTCGCCACCCATCTCGGCGTGCCCGGCGGTGCCCGGTGCCTGCCGGACCTTTCCCCCGACGGAGCCGAGGCACGGGCGGCGCTCGCCCGTACCACCCTGCGGCAACTGGCCGCGGCCGAGACACGACCCGGCGCGAACACCGACGACGAGCGGCGCTGCGGACGCCTGCTGCGTGAGCGTCTCACCGCGGAACTCGCGATACACGACGCAGGCGAGCACCTCAGAGCGGTGAGCAACCTCAGATCGCCCGTGCACAACATCCGAGAGGTCTTCACGCTCATGCCGGTGGAGACCGCGGAGGATCATGCCGACATGGCTGCCCGCCTGCGCGCGGTTCCCGCCGCCCTGGACGGCTGTCGGGCGTCGCTCGACAAGGGTCTCGCCGCCGGGCTGCCGGCGGGGCCCAGGCAGGTCGACGCGGTGATCACCCAGATCGGCCAGTGGATCGGCGGCGGTGCGCGGTCGAGCTGGTTCCGGGGGCTGGTCGACGGCGGCCCGCAGGAGCTGCGCGCGGAGCTCGACGCCGCCGCGGCGCGGGCCACGTTCGCGTTCGCCACGCTGCGGGACTGGCTCCGCGACACCTACGCTCCCGCCGTCGAAGGTGCGCCGGACATCGTCGGTGACGAGCGCTACGCGCGCTGGGTCCGGTTCTGGAACGGAACGGAGTCCGACCTCGCGGAGGCCTACGCCTACGGCTGGTCGGAGTTCCATCGGCTGCGGGCCGACATGACCGCCGAGGCCGCCCGGATCCTCCCCGGAGCAACTCCGTGGCAGGTGCTCAGGCATCTCGCGGAGCACGGACGTGCCATCCACGGCGTGGAGGAGGTGCGCCGCTGGTTGCAGAAGCTGACGGACGAGGTGACGGCCGATCTCGACGGCACGCACTTCGACCTGGCCGAGCGGATCAAACGGATCGAGGTCAGGATCGCGCCGCCCGGCAGGGCCGCGGCGCCGTACTACACCGCGCCCTCCGAGGACTTCCGCCGGCCCGGGCGGACCTGGCTGCCGACGATGGGCCGCACCCGGTTCCCGGTCTTCGACCTGGTGTCCACCTGGTGCCACGAGGGAGTGCCCGGTCATCACCTCCAGCTCGCCCGGTGGGCGCACGTTGCCGGGCGGCTGTCCCGCTACCAAGCGACGTCGGGCCTGGTGAGCGCGAACACCGAGGGCTGGGCGATGTATGCCGAGCGGTTCATGGACGAGCTGGGCTTCTACGCCGACCCGGAGTGGCGGATGGGTCATCTCGACGGCCAGATGATGCGCGCCAACCGCGTCATCGTGGACATCGGCATGCATCTGCGGCTGAGAATTCCGGCGGACAGCCCGTTCCACCCGGGGGAGCGGTGGACGCCGGAGCTCGCGAAGGCCTTCGTCGGCGCCCATACGGGCCGGACGGCCGACTTCGTGGACAGTGAACTGGTGCGCTATCTGGGCAGGCCCGGTCAAGCCATCGGCTACAAGCTGGGCGAACGGGCCTGGCTGGCCGGCAGAAGCGCCGCCCGCAGCGCGCGAGGCGGCGCCTTCGATCTCAAGGCATGGCACATGGCGGCACTCTCGCTGGGCTCCCTGGGGCTGGACGACCTGGTCGAAGAGATCTCCGCCCTCTAGGGCGTACGGTCGCCCGTCGCCCGTCGCCCGTCGCCCGTCGCCCGTCGCCCGTCGCCCGTCGCCCGTCACCCGTCGCCCTTCGACGGCACCGGGCGCGACAACGTTATCGTTGAAGTTGAAAATACATCTGTCCACCCGCCGAGATGCCCGTGAACGAGAACCCCCCACCCCATGAGGCGCGGGCCGCACGTTTCGCGAGTGCTCGGTGAGAGCTTCGGGAGTTGTTGTGATATCGCCGCCCGACTTGTACGACAGCGAATTCCTTGCACTGCTGGTCGGCAGTTATCGCCGGCTGACGGGAGAGTCGATGATCCCGAAGAGCGTCAGGGCCGACGTCGACATGGCGCACTGGCTCTACCACGAGGCACCCTTCGGCATCCTCGTGCACGACACCTCGCCGGAGCCCCGCTTCGTCTACGCGAACCGAGCCGCCCAGTCGTTCTTCGAGTGCGGACGCGACGACATGGTCGGGATGACGTCCGCCATGTCGGCGCCCGAAGGGAATCGCGAGGCACGTCGGGAGTTCATGGACGGCGTCACGAAACACGGCTACCGAACCGGCTACACGGGGATACGGAGAGCGCTGACCGGACGGCTGTTCTGGATCGAGGACGTGACCGTCTGGAACCTCGTCGACGAAGCCGCCACCGTCCACGGGCAGGCGGCTCTGATTCCTCGTGTGCGCCCGGCCTGACCGGGCCCGTTCCCGCCGCGCCCGTCTCCTCGGCGGGCGCCCGGCGCCGCGCACATGACGACGGCCTCCCGCACCGTGGGTGCGGGAGGCCGTCCGAGGGGCCACCGGGCCCGGGAGAATCCGGGCGCCGGATCCGTGCCGTCCCCGGCGGTGCAGTCGCTCAGGGGGCGACGGGGTCCACGAGCTGCCAGCGCTGGATGGCGGCGAACGCGTCGTCGCACGGCCGGACCTGCACCTGAAGGCTGTTGCCCATGTTGGTGAGACAACCACCCGTCTGGGAGTTGACGATCATCACGATGCCCTCCGACTCGGGCTCCAGACGCCAGCGCTGTAGAGGACTCGCCTGGCCCGCCCGGATGGCGGCTTCACCACCGGCGACGGTCCGCAGCTCGACCGGAGCCTCACCACCGGTCTGATCGAGGACGCTCCCGAGCGTTCCGTTCGGCGCGAGCACCACGGTGCCGTCCGCGTAGGGAATGCTGACCCAGAGCGGGTTCGGGCCCTGCCCCTGTTGCTGCTTGTCGTCCGCGAGGACGACGGCGGTGCCGTCGTCGGTCCGGTCGTCCTGAAGCCCCAGGACCTGGCCGTTCTGGGCGCTGCGGATGGTGGCGATGCCGTCCTGGGCCGGGGCGGATGCCTGGGCCGCCCCCGCCTGTTCTTCCTCGCCGTCCTGCTGCTGTTCCTGCTCGGCGGACTGCTCCGGCGAGGGAGAGGCGGCGGCAGGCGGTGGAGCGGGAACCGGCGGCGGCGTCTGAGGGGGCGGTGGCAGCGCGTTCGCCGGCTGTGCCGGGGGCAGTTGCTGGGCCACCGCGTTCGACACCAAGGGGGGCCGCGGCACGAACCAGAGCACCGTGAAAACGGTGGCACCCGCTGTCAGCAGCCCCAGTGTCACCAGCAGCCACCTCGGGAACAGCGGCAGCCGGATGAACGTGCCCCGCAGTTGGGCGGGCGGGACCGGCACCGCCCGGTCCGGCAGACCGTCCTGCGCCGGCTCGACCGTGAGAGCGAAGGGATACCGCTCGGGCTGCCCGAGGAACTTCACCCCGCCCGGCCGGATCCGCACCCGGGTGAGCCGGGTCCGGCCCTGCGCGATGTCCATCGTCTCGGGAGAGGGCCGGAAGTCCAGCACCTCCTCGTCGTCCTGCCCCGAGATCCCGACCGACAGCGGTGCGTTGCCGACGTTGTCCACCGCCACCCGAAACCGAGCCGACAGCCGGCCGCGCACGGTCACGGGCAGCAGCTCGGCGCGCATGTCCCCGTAGGGGGAGACGTCGAGGACTCCCTCCGCGACGTTCGACAGCTCCGGGTTCTGCTGCGGCTGGACCAGGATGCCGAACGGCACGGCCCCCGCGGCCGTCTCCGGGGCGCGGGGCGGGGAGAAGACCACGGAGGCCGAGCCTTCGTCACCCGGGTAGAGCCGCAGGGTGTCGGGGGCGATCTGCGTCCACTCGGCCGGATCACCGACCACCGACAGCCGGTATTCCTCCACGGTGTCGCCGTCGTTGCGGAGCCGGACTGTTGTGGTTTCGCTCGCCCCGGGATCGACTGCGACGGAGCTTGGTTCGAGGGTGGTGAAGGTGGTCACACGATTACCTTCGAGAAGCGCACCGAGGCCGGCCAGAGGCATCCGGGCAGGGTCCGATGGCCGCACAGGGGGCCGTACGGCCATGGCCCGGACGACCGGCGGCCAGTAGGACTGTGACAGCACCGCCGACCGGCCCGCTCACCCGGCCTCACGGGCCTTCAACCGTTGTCCCAACAGCGTGTCGTACGGCCGTTTCGAAGAGGTCCCGCCCACGTCAGGCTGGTGACAGCTCGATGATGTGAAGCTGTCATACAAGGAGAAGCCGCTATGCCCACGTACCTCTCCCCTGGCGTCTACGTCGAGGAGGTGGCCAGTGGATCGCGCCCCATCGAGGGAGTCGGTACCTCGGTGGCCGCCTTCGTGGGCCTCGCACCGACCGGGCCGTTGAACGAGGCCGTCCTGGTGACCAACTGGTCCCAGTACACATCGACCTTCGGTGCCTTCACCGAGGACTACGCCCTGGCCCACGCGGTGTACGGGTACTTCAACAACGGCGGTACGACGGCGTACGTCGTACGTGTCGGCGGCGGGGCCACCGGCACCGATGAGCGGGCCGCGCTCACCGCTCCGGAGCGGCAGGCGTCCCTCGGCGCTTTCCGCGTGGTGGCCCTGGAGGGGGCGAACCTCGGCGGAGCACCCAGGATCGAGGTGTCGGCCACTTCCGGTGAGGGTCCGGACGACCGGTTCACGCTGACCGTCAGGGACGGCGACAAGGTGCTGGAAACCTTCGACGTCTCCTCGAAGAAGAGCAGCCGGAACTACGTCGTCACCCAGGTCAAGCAGCGTTCCAAGCTGATCACCGTGGAGGAGACGGTCGCCGCCGCGCAGATCACCCGCCCCGACAACGGGACGATCGCGCTCGCGGCCACGCAGTCCACTGTGCCGGTGCCCGCCAAAGAGAGCCTCACCAGCGGCCACTTCCTCGGCGACGCCGCGGACCGGACGGGCTTCGGCGGGCTCGAAGCGCTCGACGCGGTCACCATGGTCGCCGTTCCCGACCTGATGGTCGCCTACGAACGCGGCGCCCTCGACATGGACGCGGTGAAGGCAGTCCAGCTCGGCATGATCGCGCACTGCGAGCTGATGGGCGACCGCATGGCGATCCTGGACCCGCCGCCGGGCATGAACGCCAAGGAGATCCGGGACTGGCGCCAGGACACCGCGGGGTACGACTCCTCGCACGCGGCCCTGTACTACCCCTGGGTCAAGGTCCTCGACCCCTCCAGCGGCCGGCAGCGCCTGGTTCCGCCCAGCGGACACATGGCGGGCATCTGGTCGCGCAACGACTCCGAACGCGGCGTGCACAAGGCACCCGCGAACGAGATCGTCCGAGGAGCCGTCGACCTGGGCCTTCAGATCACCCGCGGTGAGCAGGACCTGCTCAACCCCATTGGCGTCAACTGCATCCGCGCCTTCCCCGGCAGGGGCATCCGGGTGTGGGGAGCGCGCACGGCCGCCTCCGACCCGGCCTGGCGCTACCTGAACGTGCGCAGGTACTTCAACTACCTGGAGGAGTCGATCCTCGCCGGCACCCAGTGGGTCGTCTTCGAGCCCAACGACCAGGCCCTGTGGGCCCGGATCCGGCGCAACGTGTCGGCGTTCCTCGTCAACGAGTGGCGTGCCGGAGCGCTTTTCGGCTCGCGCCCCGAGGAGGCCTTCTACGTCAAGTGCGACGCCGAGACCAACCCGCCGGAGTCGGTCGAGGTCGGCCGTGTGGTGTGCGAGGTCGGCATCGCCCCGGTGAAGCCCGCCGAGTTCGTGGTGTTCCGGCTGGCCCAGTTCTCGGACGGCACGGGCGAACTCAACGAGTAGTGACCCCAGTCGCTGCCGCGCCGACCCCCGGCCGCGGGGTCGGCCCCGGCAGCAGCACTGCCACTGATCATTTCCCCTTGTTCGGTTGATTCCAGAAAGAGAAACGAAAGATCATGTCTCTCCAGCCTGGTGATGCGCTCGCCTCACACAATTTCGGCCTGCAGATCGACGGCGTGATGGTCGAGTACCTCCAGGAGGTCAGCGGCCTCTCCGTCGAGCAGGACGTCATCGAATACCAGCAGGTCTCGGCGGACGGAAAGCCCGTCATCAAGAAGATGCCCGGTGTGCGGAAGGCCGGTGAGTGCACGGTCACCCGAGGGATGACCGAGTCCACCGCGTTCACCGCCTGGATCAACGACTCCATCGCGGGAAACATGGGCGCCGCCCGCAAGAACGCCACCATCATGATGATGGACTACCAGAACAACCCGGTGAAGCGGTACAACATGCGCAACGCCTGGTGCAGCAAGGTGGAGACCAGCGGAGTCAAGGCCGGTGACACGTCCGCGCTGACCGAGCAGGTCACCATCACCTTCGAAGAGCTGGTCATCGAGTGATGAGGCGCACCGCCGCCCGCACCGTGGCCGAGGCGGGCACCAGGGGCCCGGATCCGGAACCGGCCGGCGCCGCCGCTCCGGCCCAGGCGCCGGCACCCCTTCGGACGGAGTTCTCGTTCGAACTCCCCCGTGGGTACGTCGACGAGTCGGGCGCCGTCCACCGGTCGGGAACGATGCGCCTGTCCACGGCACGCGACGAACTGGTCCCGCTCAGGGACGTGCGTGTGCAGGAGAACCCGGCGTATCTCTCGGTCGTCCTGCTGGGCAGGGTCGTCACGCGCCTCGGCACGCTTCCGTCCGTGCACGACGGCATCGTGGAGAACATGTTCGCCTCGGACCTGGCCTTCCTGCAGGACTTCTACCGCCAGATCAACACGGAGGGACACACCCGGGCGGCGGTGTCGTGCCCGCACTGCGCGGAGCCCTTCGAGGTGGATCTGTCCGGGAGCCGCCTGGGGGAATAGCGACGTACGCGACCGACCGTCTGCACGACGAGGTCGCGTACCTCGCCTTCCATCTGCACTGGGGGCTTGAGGAGTTGCTGGACCTGGAGCACGCGGATCGCCGGGTCTATGTGGAGCGGACCGCAGCATTGGTGAGCCGCGCGGAGGGGTGAGTTGACATGAGCGGTTTCCTGGCAGGTGTGTGGGGCCGGGTGTTCGGCACCGTGCCGGGCACCGAGGGCCGCGACAGCGGTTCCGCGGACGCGCGCCCGCAGGCCGGCGGGTCGGCCCCGTCGCGCGCCTCCGGTTCCGCATGGCGGTCCGTCGCGCCGGTCCAGCGCGTGCTGGGCGGCGGGTCCCCGGTCGTGTCGCACAACATCGCCGGGAACCTCGCGACCTACGGCAACCCCGCGTTGACCGGAGGCACACCGGCCCCGGGGCGGAGAATGCCGGTCCTGGACGAGGGCGCGCGCCGGGAGGACTTCGGCGCGGGCCCCGCCCACGACGGCCGCGCCCGACGGGGTACGGGAGCGACGGCACCACCGGCTTCGCGGCCGGGCCTGCGGGCAGTCCACGCGGGATCCGGTTCCGCACCCGATGGCGTATCCGCGAGCCTGCCCCCGGCACACGGTCAGCCGGGGCGGACGGCCCCGCGGCCCCACACACCCGCCGTGACCGCGGCCCCGTCACCGTCCACGCGCTCGGCTGCGCCCGAGGGCGGGTCGGCGGCGCGGGACATGGCGGTGCAGCATGTCGCCGGTGCGTCGGTCGCGGACGCGCGTTCCGCCGAGGGCCGAGCCGAGCCTCGGGACACACCGGTCCAGCGTGCGGCCCGGGCGACACCGGCGCGCGCCGGGCGTGCCCCTTTGCTGTCGGCACCGCCCGTCCCCGCGGTGCGGCGGCTGACCGCCGTCACCGGTCAGGCCGATCACAGCTCACCGCCGGGCGCTGCGGCGCCCACGGTCACGGAGCGCGCGGACGCCGACGCTCCGAGGCTCGGAACGGACGCCGCCCACCCGCCGGTGCCGGGGCCGGGCCCATCCACCACCCACGCGGCTTCCGCAGTCCCCGAACCCGCGGTCGACGCGACCGTGCCGACGGCCCCCGCGACGCGTCCGGGACGCATCGATGCCACCCGGCTCTCCCATGCCCCGGCACCCGCCGTCGTACAGCGGAGCACCACCTCGCACGGCAGGCCCCCGACAGCACCTGTGACCGACACCGCTTCCAGCCCGACCAGCACTCCTGACACAACCGGCGTGCGGCGTGCGGGTCATGGTGGCGCCGAGGCAGGGGAGCCGGCGACACCGGAACGGCGGCCGGTGCGCTCGGACTCCGTCGGGGCCGAATCCCGACCACCGGCGACGGCGGACGCGGTCGCTCCTGACGCCGCCGTGCAGCGCTCGGCACTCAGCGGTGAGTCATCGGGCGCGGACATCGCGCCGGTTCCGCGGCGTCCCGCCACCTCCCCCCGCGGGAGGGTGACATACGACGCCGGCAGCTCTCCGACCGTGACGAGCCGTGGGTCCGGTTCGCCGCGGCCCACCCTCGGCCTCGGCGCACCGCTGGGGCCACGGCAGTCGGGGGAGGGGCCTGAGGCTGCCGCGGTGCAGCGGTCGGGCGCTGGTGAGGGGCAGGGCTCCGCCATTGACGGACCGTCGGTTGTCGGCGGGGTGGGCGGGACGGGTGGCCACGCCCCGGGCAACCGGTTCGGGCTGGGTGCCCCGCTGCGATCGGAGCCCGTGAGTGATGGTGTGACCGCCGAGCAGGCCGGTCGGACCGTCGCCTCAGCTGTCACCTCCAAGGCGTCGACCACGGGCCCGACCGTTCAACGCGCGGTGTCCGCACGGCCCGGCGAGTCGGCCTCCGTCCCTTCGGCGGGCCTGCGGTCAGCCGGGTCCGTGCCGTCGCGGCCGGAAGACGCGACCGCGGCCCGGCCCGCGGACCCGAGTTCGCCACCGGCGGTTCGCCCCCCGCAGACCGCCGGCCTTCCCACTCCTCCGCGTGCCACGTCCCCGATTCCAGTGAGCCGGGCCGCCGCCACTCCGGCGCCGGCCCCTCAAGCCGTGAGCGCCGAGCAGCCGCCGTCAGGGCTGCCCCGGTCGGCCACGGCCCGTGAACCGGTTTCCGGCGCCGACGAGGGACGGGGCGCTCGTCCGGTGCCGGAACCGACGCGTCCGCCGACGGCGGCAGCTACCGGGCCCGCGCTCCGCCGACCGGGCAAGCCCGTGCAGCGTCGGGCGCGTGCCGGTGCGGCGGAGCCGGGAAGCTCGAACGGCGCTCCGCCGTCGCGCCCGGTTGAGCCCACGTTCGGTAACCCTGTCGACACCCGCGTCACATCATCCGGCGGGAATCCGGCCGACACACCTGTGCAGCGCAGCACCACGACGATTCCGACGCCGGGGCCCACGGCGGGGGCACCGGTCGCCGCCGCGCCCCGAGAAGCTGCCGGAGGCCAGGGGCACGGCGGGTCCACGGGTCGGCCCGGACCCATTGCTTCGGGACCCATTGCTTCGGGCGGGCGGGCACAGTCCGGTGCATCGAACGGGCCGGCAATGTCCGGCGCTTCGGACGCTCAGGGACCGTCCGGCGCGTCGGACGCGCCCGCCGCCACGAGCGGAACGGCCCGCCCGGCCCCGGGCGCTCGCACCGGACCGTCGTCCGCGGCACCGGCACCAGCGCCGGCACCGGTACAGCGCGACGGTGGCAAGCCTGCCGTAGCGCCCACCCTGCCGACCCTGCCCACCAAGCCAGCCGTAGCCTCGGCGTCCGCCGCACCCGCCCCGCCGACCGAACCCGCCCAGTCTGTGCCAACCACCAGACCCACCGGACGTCTTGAATCCGCCGTGCCCACCGCACCAGCCGTGCCTTCTGTACGGGGGGCATCCGCCGCGCCCACGGCACCCGTTCCCGTCGCCCCTTCCGCCCCCGTCCAGCGGTCCGCTTCCCACAAGCTGCCGCAGCCGCGTGCGCCGTTCGGTTCCGTCCGGCGGTCCGAGCCGCGGACCATTCGTCCGGCCGCGGCCGCCGCCATGCCGCGGGTGCTCACCACGCCGGTCCAGCGTTCCGCCGGTGGGACGCCTTCGCCGCGGACCTCGCCGGGGCGGCGGCCGGCTGTGGTGCCGGGCACGGTGGAGGGCCGGGGCGCCCGCGCCGCGGGCCGCTCTCAGGACCAGGGTGCGGACCAGGGCGGTGGCTCGGCCGGCGGAGGGCGGGTGCGTCTTCCGGCCGTCCGGCCCGGTGCGGGAAGTGTGGCGCGCAGAGGCGCCGCGGTCCCGCCTCCGCCGCTGGCCGTACAGCCCCTCTTCACCTCGGTACCGCGACCGGCGGCAGCCGGGGGTGGCAGCGGCCCCGAGGCACCGAAGCGCTCCCCGGAGAGTGCCCGGTGGACGGCAGCCGGTCCGCTTCCGTCCGCTCCTGCCGGAGCCGGGGCAGTAGGACCCGTCGCCACGTCCCTGTCGCCGACCGGCGGCGCGTCGGCACCGGTTGCGGGCGCGGTGCCCGGGGACGTTCCCGCGGTGGGGCACTCGTCGTCGACGCGCCCCGCGGCGTCGCCTGTGGCACCGGCCGCGGCGGCGCGATCCGCTTCCACGAGCGTGCAACGGGCCCCCGCAGGCCCGTCAGCCGCGACGCCGATCGCCGCGCCCTCGAGCAGGTCCGCCACCAGCGCGCGCCCGGTCGCCTCGCCCACCGGGCGGAAGCCGGGCGGCACGCCTTCGCCGCCCGCGCCGGAGCAGCCCCGCACCGTACAGCGTCAGGTGTCCGCCCCCTCGGGGCAGCGCGGTCTCCCGGCGCCCGGCCCTTCGGGGCCCGCCCAAGGCTCGGGTCCCGTCGTGCCGCCGGCGCTTTCCCCCGAGTCGCTGGACGCACTCGCCCGTTCCCTCCTGGAGCCCCTTTCCCGCCTCCTGCGTTCCGAGCTGCGCGGCGACCGCGAACGCCTCGGCCGTCTCCGCGACGCACCCTGACCCGTCCCGTACCCCTCCTGACGAACCACCCAAGACGCAAGGACGCATCACATGCCCACCCCGCAAGACCCGGCCTCCACCGTCTTCTTCCGGCTGTCGATCGACGGCCTGGATCTCGGTCTCTTCAACAGCTGTGAGGGCCTTGCTTCCGAGGTGCAGGTGGAGCAGCGAGAAGAGGGCGGCAACAACGGGTTCGTCTGGCAGCTGCCCTCACGGGTCACCCACTCCAACATCCGGCTGACCCGGCCGCTCACGCCCGACACCGGGAAGGCCGCGGCCTGGATCTCGTCCATCGCCACCGGCATCGCCCGGCCGACGGGTCAGATCGCCGCTCTGCGGGCGGACGGCTCTGTGGTCGCCCAGTGGGGGCTGGTCGAGGTGCTGCCGGTCCGCTGGCAGGGGCCCGACCTGGATCCGGCGAACCCCGCGGTCGCGACCGAGACTCTGGAAATCGCCCACCACGGCTTCACCGACGCGCAGGGGGCCTGATGTCACCCGCCATGGGAGGCGCCAACAAGAGTCTCGTGCGGGCCCGGCTCGCCATCCACCATCCGCCGAGCGGATCCAGCCGGACCATGGGCGGGCGGATCGGCGAGGTGGAGTTCCAGTTCAACCCGCACCAGATGGAACTCTCACGCTCGGCGTCCTGGCACGCCCAGCGCGCCGTCGGTTTCGACCGCGGCGCGCAGCAGGAGTTCTCCGGAGCCGAGCCCGCCTCACTGTCCGTGGAGGTCTTCCTCGACGCCTCCGCCACCCCCGGCAGCCCTCGTGTCCGCCGGCAGGTGGAGAAGCTGCTCTCCTGCTGCGAGGTGGATCCGCAGTCGCTGCCGACCAACCGGCCGTCGCCGCCGTGGGTCCGCTTCTCGTGGGGCGGATTCAGTACGGTCCAGTTCACCGCGTACGTCGAGAGTGTCAACACCACGTACTCCCTGTTCAGCCCGACCGGCGAGCCTCTGCGGGCGACCTGCCGGCTGTCCCTGAGGGAGATCCCGACACCGACGAAGGGGCAGAACCCGACCTCCGGCACTCTGCGGACCCAGCGGGTCCATCGCGTGGTCGCCGGTGATTCCCTGCCCTCCCTGGCCTGGCGCGAGTACGGCGCTGCCACCCGGTGGCGCGCCATCGCCGAGGCCAACGACATCGACGACCCCATGCGGCTGCGTCCGGGCACGGAGTTGCTGCTGCCGATGGCCGACGACATACGGCGAGGCGGTTCGCCGGCATGACGACCGTACGCGCAGGCTCAGATGTGAAGGCCCGAGGATGAAGCCCTATACGACCGTTCTGCAGGTGAAGATCGGCGGTTCTCCGCTGCCCGACCAGGTGGCCGGGCGGCTCGTCTCCGCGTGGATCGACACCAGTGTGAACGTACCGGCGGCCTTCCGGCTCGTCTTCAGCGACCCCGCACGCGATCTGCTGGGCCAGCTGCCGTCCCTCGCCGTCGGCGCGAAGGCGGAACTCGTCCCGTACACGGACGGAACCATGGGACGCCCCTTGCTCACGGGGGAGGTCACCGCGCTGGAGGCTGATGCCGACGGCCTGGGCAAGTCGCTGATCGTCCGCGGCTACGACCCCGGCCACCGTCTGCTCCGCAACCGCCGTGTCGCCGGGTACCCGAACATGACGGCCGCCGACATCGTCCGGCGCCTCGCCGGCCAGAACGGCCTGAAGATCGGGACGGTCGACGCGACGCAGGCGGTCTACGAACTGGCGACGCAGCCCAACGTCACCGACTGGGAGTTCCTGACCCGACTGGCTCGTGAGAACAACGTCCACCTGTACTTCGACGAGGAGGGAAAGCTCCACTTCACGGCCCTGCGCACCGCCTCGGGAGCGCCGTCGGACACCACTGGGGCCCTGCAGAGCCCGTACGTCCTGGAGTTCGGTGTCAACGCCACGAACAGCCGGGTGGCCGTCACGGCGGCGGGGCAGGTGTCCTCGGTCTCGGTGCGCGGATGGGACGTGCAGACGAAGCGACCGCTGTCCGCCGACGCCCCCTCGACGACCAGCAAGGACATTCTCGCGGACACCACACCGGGTGAACTCGGGCGTCCGTTCGGGTCGGCCTCGCTCACCGGCACCGCCGTCCCGTACACCACCCAGGCGCAGGTGCGGCAGGCCGCACAGGCGCTGGCGGACGACGTCACCGGGTCCTTCGCGGAGCTGGAGGTGGCCATCGACGGCAACCCCGAACTCCGCCCGGGGGTTCCGGTGGCGCTCAACGGCGCGGGATCGCCGTTCGAGGGGAAGTACACGGTCACGGGAGTGCGGCATGTCTTCATGTCGGGCGAGAAGTACACGACGTGGGTGCAGGTGAGCGGCCGTCAGTTCCGCTCCCTGTACGGTCTGGCCGCGGGTCAGCAGGAGGCGCCGGCGATGCCGGGTGTCGTGATCGCCGTGGTGAGCAACATCAAGGATCCGCTGGGCATGGGCCGGGTCAAACTGCGTTTTCCCTGGCTGTCGGACACGTACGAGAGCGACTGGTGCCGTGTCGCGCAGTTCGGTGGTGTGCGCGGGGGCGGTCTGATCCTGCCGGAGGTCAACGACGAGGTGCTGGCCGCGTTCGACCGGGGCTCCCTCGAACATCCCTATGTGCTGGCCGGTCTCTACAACGGCGTCGACAAGCTTCCCCGTATCCAGGAAGGCAGCCCGGCCGTCGACGCGACGAGCGGTTCCGTCAACTGGCGGAAGCTGGCCTCCCGGAGCGGGCAGGCCGTCGAACTGCTCGACGACGCACGCCGGGCAAAAGGCGTGCGACTGCGGACCGGTGACGGCTCGCTGACCGTGCACCTGGACCAGAACAAGACGAGCGTCACCGTCCGCAGCGACGGCAGTGTCACCATCCAGGGTGCCCGGGGGGTCGACATCAAGGCGGGTGGAGACCTCAACCTGACGGCCGGACGGGCCGTGAACATCTCCGCCGGAGCGGCGCTCAACCTCAAGGCCGCGGGCAAGGTCGGTCTGGCCGCCGGCGGCGCGGTCTCCCTCGACGCGGTGGGCATCGCCAGCATCAAGGCGGCCGGCGCCATCTCGCTGACCTCGGCGGCGAACGCCAACGTCACCGCCGCGACGGTGACCCTGACCGGTCTGACACTGCGCAACGGGGTGCCGTTCTGATGGCCGAACAGTTCGTGGGGGCCGGCTGGGCGTTCCCGCTGCACACCGACGCCACCGGCGCCATCGCCCTGGTGCGTCGCGAACGGGAGATCGAGGAGGCCATACGTCTGATCCTGGCCACCGCACCCGGTGAACGTCCGATGCGCCCCGAGTTCGGCTGCGCCGTGCACGACCTGGTGTTCGCACCGGTCAACGAGGCGACCGCGGGCCGCATCAGTTACGAGGTGCGCACCAGCCTGGAGCGCTGGGAACCCCGTATCGAGGTGACCGAGGTCGCCGTGACGGCGTCCGCCGCCGACGCGTCCGTCCTGTTCATCGATGTCAGGTACGCGATCCGTGGGACCAGCAACCCTCGCAGCCTGGTCTTCCCCTTTTATGTGATTCCGTCCAGTGAAGGCGACGTGTAAGCCCGATGCCACTGCCCAGTCCGCATCTCGACGACCGGCACTTCCAGCAGTTCGTCGACGACGCCAAGCGCTACATCCAGCAGCGTGCCCCGGAGTGGACCGACCACAACGTCTCCGATCCCGGCATCACGCTCGTCGAGGCCGTGGCGTACATGACCGACCAGCTCATGTACCGGCTGAACCGCGTACCGGACAAGAACCACCTCGCGTTCCTCGATCTGCTGGGGGTGACGCTCTTTCCGCCGTCGGCGGCTCGGGCCGATGTCACCTTCTGGCTGTCGGCCGCCCAGCCGGAGCCGGTGCTGATGCCCGCCGGCACCGAGGTCGCCACCATGCGCACCGAGACGCAGGAGGCGATCGTGTTCACCACGGAACGCGACCTGCGGGTCCCGTCGTGCTCGCTGGAA
Source organism: Streptomyces cadmiisoli (assembly GCF_003261055.1). Taxonomy (NCBI): domain Bacteria; kingdom Bacillati; phylum Actinomycetota; class Actinomycetes; order Kitasatosporales; family Streptomycetaceae; genus Streptomyces; species Streptomyces cadmiisoli. The sequence goes on along the minus strand of NZ_CP030073.1, from coordinate 923,029 downwards.
CGAGTGCTGCGCCAGGAGCACAAGGGAAGTCCGCAGGACCGCACCGGCGCGGTGCTCGGCAACACCAACGTGCCTGCCTTCTCGAAGAAGCCGCAGCCCGGGGACGTGCTGCTGTTCGGACTGTCCGCCGCCGTGCCCGGCTGTGCGGTGGTGCTCACCTTGGACAGCCAGGTCGACGGTGTGGGTGTGGACCCACGTCAGCCGCCGCTCGCCTGGGAGGCGCGCACGGCCACCGGATGGGAGCTGTGCGAAGTCGACGAGGACACCACCGGCGGCCTCAACCGGGCCGGTGAGGTCGTCCTGCACGTGCCCGCGGGGCACACGCTGTCCCAACTCGGCCAGCACGAGGCGGGTTGGCTTCGGTGCCGGGTCCTGGAGCCCGAGCGGGACCAGCCCTTCTACTCCGCGACCCCCACCGTGCGAGCGGCTTCCGCCTACACCATCGGCGGCACGGTCCGCGCGGTGCACGCGGTCGAGGTACGTGACGAGATGCTCGGTGAGTCCTCGGGAGCCCCCGGCCAGCGGATGCAGCTCGGCCAGGCGCCGATCATCGCCGACGACCCGCTGGTCGAGATCGATGTGACCGAGGGGGACGGGTGGCGCGGATGGCAGGTCGTGTCCGACTTCGCTGCCTCCGGGCCGTCGGACCGGCATCTGACGGTGGACGCGACGACCGGCGAGATCTCTTTCGGGCCGTGCGTGCGGCAGCCGGACGGGAGCATGCGGCAGTACGGTGCCGTGCCCGCGAAGGGCGCGGCGGTCCGGGCCGTGCGCTACCGGACGGGGGGCGGGCGGCACGGCAATGTCTCGCGCGCCCAGTTGCAGGTGCTGCGCAGTTCGATCCCGTACATCGCCAGGGTGGAGAACCGGGAGGCCGCCGGCGGCGGTGTCGACGGGGAGAGCGTGGCGGAGGCCAAGGTCCGGGCGCCGATCGCGCTGCGGGCACAGGAACGGGCCGTCACGGCGCGGGACTACGAGGAGCTCGCGCGGCAGGCCGCGCCCGAGACCGCCCGGATTCTCTGCGTGGCGGCCGACCCCGAGACGGACGGCGTGGGTGCGGTCCGGGTACTCGTGGTGCCGAACGCGGTGCCGGACGCCGGGGGCAGGCTGCGCTTCGAGCAACTCGTACCCACCGACGATCTGCTGGAGCGCGTGACCCGGCATCTGGACGAGCGGCGGCCCCTGGGAACGCGGCTGGCGGTCGGACCGCCGTACTACCAGGGGGTGTCCGTGACGGCGACGCTGCACGCGTACCGGAGCGTGTCGGCGCAGGAGGTGCGGGCGGCGGCGCTCGACTCCCTGTACGCCTATCTGGATCCGCTGACGGGTGGGGCGGAGGGCCGTGGCTGGCCGTTCGGCCGCTCCCTCCGGTCGGGCGAGGTCTTCGCCGCGCTGCAACGGGTCCCCGGGGTGGAGCTGGTCGACGACGTCGAACTGTGCCCCGCCGATCCGCTGACAGGACGCCGCGGTGAGCGGACGGACCGTATCGACCTGACGGACTCGGCGCTGCTGTTCTCCTACGACCATCGCATCCGTGTGATAGGGGCATGATGAGCACCTTCCATCCGGCCTCTCCTCATCCGCTGCGCGACCAGCTTCCCGGTGTCTACGCGGAGGACACGTTCGCCGGGGTGTTCGCCGACGGGCTGGACACGATGCAGGGTCCCGTGCTCACCGTCCTGGACTGCCTGGACGCGTATTTCCGGGCCGGACTCGCACCCGTCGACTTCCTCGACTGGATCGGTGAGTGGGTCGGCGCCGAACTGCAGGGCCTGACCTCGGAGCCGGTCCGCCGCGAGGCGGTCGGAGCGGCGATGGTGATGCACCGTCGCCGAGGAACGGCCCAAGGGCTCGCCGCCGCCGTCCGGCTGGCCTTCGGCGTCACGCCGGAGATCACGGAGAGCGGCGGGGCCACGTGGTCGCCCCGTCCCCGGGGTGCTTTTCCCGGCGAGCCGGTGCCCTTCCTGCGGGTGGTGGTGCGGGTTCCCGACCCCGCGGCGTTCGACGTACGCCGCCTGGAGTCCCTGGTCGGCGCGGCCCGTCCGGTCCATGTGCCGTTCACCGTTGAGGTATTGAAGGAAAGGTCTGACAACCGATGAGCGAGAAGGCGACGGCCGACGGCCTTTGCCCGGTGTGCGGGACGCGCGGCCCCGGGGGCGGGGAGTCGTTCTGCGAAGTGTGCGGCACGTTGATCGACTGGGACACGGCGCCGAGCCCGGAGGCCGCTTCCGAGCCGTCCCGGGCTGCCGAGGAGGAGGCTGCGGACCGCGGGCGTACATCGGCGGCGGCCGGCCCGCGGCCCGGGGCGTCGGAGACGGTCTCCCGTGCCGACGGAGAGGAGGAGCCCGTCGCATCCGGCCCGAAGCCGCCGACGGCGCCCGAGAGCGCCGCGGCATCCGAGGAGAGCGCGGCCGAGCGACGGTCGGGTGAAGGGCCTCCCGCCGGGGGGCCGACACCGGCGCCGGAGGCGGGCGACGGGGGAGCCGGCGGCACCGCCTCGCCCGCTGCCGGCCGGGCCGCCTCGTCGCAGCGCGACCAGGACGACGCGGGCGACGCGGCGGACGCCGGCCGGCAGCGGGCCAGGGCGCTCCTGGTGCCGGTGCCCGATGCCGAGTCCGCGGAGGAGGGAGTGGGGGCCGTACTGCCGGGTCGGCCCGTACCGGCGCGACCCGAAGTGCGGGCCGCGCGGGCCGACGACGAGAGCGGCATCGTCTGTCCGCGGTGCGGTGTGGACAACCGGCCGGATCGGCTGTTCTGCCGCAACGACGGCACGCCGCTGTCCGGGGTGCTCCGCGCCGAAGCGCCGTCCTCGGGTCAGCGTCCGGCGGGCTGGCGTCCCCGCATCCCGTGGAAGCGGGTGCTGGTCATCGCCGGTGCCCTCTGTGTTCTGGTCGGCGCCGCGTTCCTCACCCCCGTCGTGATCCGGGAGGTCAACGAGCACTTCAGTGACCCGGCCCCGCTGCCGCCGACGGCTGTGAGCGCCTCGAACGCCGATGCAGCGCACCCCGCTCAGGCGGCCTTCGACGGAGTCAGCAACAGTTGGTGGGGGACCGGATACTCCGGCGATTCCTCCGGTCAGTACCTCCAGGCGAACTACGGCAAGCCGGTCGCGCTGGAGAAGGTGATCATCACGCCGGGTGCCTCGGAGCGGGTCGAGGACCGCTCCCAGGCCCGGCCGGAGCAGGTCGAGGTGCTCATCACCGACTCCCGAGGGCGCAGCACCGTCAGGAACTACACCCTCGCCGACGGCGGTGTGCAGGTCGTCGAGGCGGAGATGGACGACGTCGTCCAGGTCGCCATGATCGTTCGCAGTGCCTACGGCTCGGCCGACGACAAGCAGGTCGCGATCGCGGAAGTGGAGATGTTCGGTCGCTCGTGAGGCACCCGCGAGATCCGTTCTCGTGACGCATCCGCCCTTCGGCGTTGATGAGGCGTCCGCCCGGCGCGCGTCGGCTTCGGCCGACGCGCGCCCGGGCCGTTCCGGCCCCCTGCGTCCGGCGTTCAGAGCGTGAATTCACCGGAGGTCCTGCGCAGACTCTCCAGCGCGTAGTGCTGCCGGGATTTCACCGTACCCTCCGGTACTCCCAGCGCACGTGCGGTTTCCTGAACGGACCTGCCGTAGAGATATCGGTGCAACAGTACGGCACGGTGTTCCTCGGAAACATTCCGCAGGAGACGCGTGACTTCCATCCGGTAATGCACTGTGTCCGCATGATCGTCCTGCGTGAGTTCCAAGCCGTCCGTGCCCGCGAACTCATGATGCGTCACCGGCATACGGATCCTGTCGATCAGCAGATTACGGGCCACGACCCGGAGCCAGCCGTGCACCGACCCCGACATACGCAGCCGGTCGGCGTGCAGCCACGCCCGCAGGAAGGTCTCCTGCACGATGTCCTCGGCCGCGTGACGGTCGTTCACGACACGTTCGACATAGGCGTGAAGCCACTTCTCGTGGCTCGATATCAGTTTCTCGAATGCCGATGGCTGGGACGCGTTCATGTGAATAGCGGTTCTCGTCCGTTGTCGGAGGTGGTGGATCGGCCGCGGCCCGGACTCAAGGGCGGCGATGTGCGCTGGAGGGTCCGACTTCAGACGGACGGAATCGGGCGGCGCTGCGGCTCGAGAACAACCCTAATCGCTGATGCGAGGGGAAAAGGCTCATCAATCCCATGACGGCGCCGCTCTTCGATCCGCATGGCGTTCTCATTCCATGGGCGGGTCGCAGGAGTTCAAGAACCAGTCCCCTGTGCGGGGCGATGTCTCGCCGATCCAGGCAATCAGGCAATATGGCGCCTCCGTTCTATGCCGTGGCCGTGACTTCGGCGATAGTGCAATCAAGCAGCCTCGGCTCGGCGGCCGACGCGGTCGCGTCCGCCGTGAGGTGCCGAGCAGTCGCACAGCAGCACAGCAAGGTGGTTTCCGTGGGCATGACGGCAGACGTCGCACCGGCGTACCACCGTGAGACCGGTTGTCCACGGCCGAACCGGCTCTGGAAGCGGACCCCCGACGCATAGATGTTGCATCAGAACCTTCTTCGACCGGCCGACCCGTCGCCCGCCTCCTCGCATGCCGCGGCCGAGGGGAAAACCTTCGGTGCTCGCGGGGACCGCCCGGACGTCCCGCTGTACGTGAACCACCAGCACGAGCGATGCGGGCCGGCGCCCGTTTCCGCCCGCAACGGCGGGTCGAGCACGGTGATCGCGGCGCACCGTGGCCACTCGGCCCTGCGCACCCTCGCCCGCCGCCTCCGCACCGCTGTCGAAGCGTCCTCGTCCGGCCGATTCGGTCTCGCCGTGCCGGAGTCGGCGCGCGGCGGGCCCTCCGCACCGAAGACCTCCGCCTGCCCATGGGGTGCCGCGGCGCCGGCCCCGCGCGGTGGGGCCTCTTCGGGAACACACGCTGCGGGTCCGGACAGCGCACGGAGCCGGACCCGTCATGCCCTAAGGAAAGTGAAGTGACAGAGCAGTTGCGATTCTCCGTCCTCGGGCCGGTCAGGGCATGGCGAGGAGCGGACGAGGTCGACCTGGGATCACCTCAGCAGCGATCCGTGCTGGCGGTGCTGCTGCTGGCCGAGGGCGCGCAGGTGTCCCTCAGCGAGCTGATCGACGCGGTGTGGGGCACACGTGCGCCGGCTTCGGCGTCCGGCACGCTGCGCACGTACGTCCACCGTCTGCGCAAGGTGCTCGACCCGTTCGGTGAAGCCGTGTCGTCCGTGCTCCGGTCCGTGGGGCGCGGTTACCAGCTCACCGTCTCCCCGGACGATGTCGATCTGGGCCGCTTCCAAAGGCTGCTCGAGCGAGCCGAGTCAGCCCATGAAGCGGGGAACGTGAAGGAGGCCGCGGAGCACCTGAGGGAGAGCCTCGACCTGTGGCAGGGGTCGGCCCTGTCGGGTGTCGAGGGTGACTACGCGGACGCTCAGCGGCACAGGCTCGGCGAGCAGCGGCTGTCCGCCGAGGCGATGCTGATGTGGGCCGAGATCGAACTGGGCTCGCACGTGCAGGCAGCCGGGGCCCTGGTCGGTCTCGTCAGGGACCATCCGCTCGACGAGCGTTTCCGGGAACTGCTGATGCTGGCCCTGTACAGGTCGGGGCGGCAGGCCGCGGCACTGGCCACCTACCGGGAGGCGCAGCTGCTCCTGGCCGACGAGCTCGGTGTCGACCCCGGACCCGGGTTGCAGGCCATGCACCAACGTGTGCTGAGAGCCGACGGCGACCTGCTCGCCCCGGCGACCCCCGCCCGTACCGAGCCGGTGGAAGCCCGCGAAGAGGGCACCGGCGCGGCGACCCCGGCCCAACTCCCCGCCCGCCTCCCTGCCTTCGTGGGCCGCGATGCCGAACTGTCCCAGGCCTCAGGCCTGGTGAGGAACGGTGACACCGGCGTGAGTGTCGTCACGGGCATGGCCGGAGTCGGGAAGACCGCCTTCGCCGTCCACTGGGCCCGCCAGGTCGCCGACGACTTCCCGGACGGCCAGATCTTCCTCAACCTGCGCGGCTTCGACCCCGGGGGGCCTCCCGTCTCTTCCGAGCGGGCCCTGCGTACGGTGCTGGAAGCCCTGGGCGCCAATGCCGGAAAGCTGCCGCAGGACGTGGACGCGCTGGCGGCCCTGCACCGGACCCGGCTGGCCGGCAAACGCGTGCTGCTGCTGCTGGACAACGCGCGTGACGCGGCCCAGGTGAGGCCCCTCCTCCCGGGAGCCCCCGGATGCCTGGTCATCGTCACCAGCCGCCACCAGATGGCCGGTCTGGTCGCCGTCGACGGCGCGCTGCCGGTGCATCTGGACGTACTCTCCGAACCGGAGGCGCGGCACTTCCTCGCCCGTCGTCTCGGACAGTCCAGAACGGCGGCCGAGCCCGAAGCGGTCACGGACATCGTCGCCCTGTGCTCCCGGCTGCCACTCGCCCTGGCCATCACGGCGGCACGCGCGGCAACACGTACCGCCATGCCGCTGACCACCTTGGCCAGGGAGTTGCACGACAGCGTGGGCGGTCTGGACGCCTTCCGCAGCGGTGACGCCGCGGCCGACGTGCGGGCCGCCTTCTCCTGCTCCTACCACGCTCTGTCCCCGGGCGCCGCACGTCTGTTCCGGCTCCTCGCGCTGCACCCGGGCCCCGACACGGCCCTGACCGCCGCCGCCAGCCTCGCGGGGTTTCCCGTCCCCCACACACGACATCTGCTCGCCGACCTGATCCAGGCGCACCTCGTGGAGGAACGCTCACCCGGACGATTCGCCCTGCACGACCTGCTGCGCGCCTATGCCTCGGAACTGGTGGACGCCACCGAAACCCGGGAGGAACGCGACGCGGCGCGCCTCAGGCTGCTCAACCACTGTCTGCACAGCGCCGACAACGCGCGACAGTTCTTCCGATCGGGCCGGGACGACATCGACCTGCTGCCCGTGCTGCCGGGCGTTCATGTGGAGGAGTTCGGCGGCGCGGGCGGTGCGGAAGCGGCCAAGCGGTGGTTCGACGTCGAACACGCCACCCTCGTCGAGTGCATCGGGCTGGCTTCCGCCGACCCACGCCACGACGCCTACACCTGGCGGCTGGCCTGGGTCACCAAACAGTACTTGGACCGCCAGAGCCGGTGGAGCGAGGTGGAGAGGACCCACCGGGTCGCTCTGACGGCGGTGCTGCGCCTCGGGGACCCCATCGGCGAGGCGTGCATCCGCCGTGGACTGGCCAGGGCGACGGCCACCCTCGGCCGGGTGGAGGAGGCCCAGGCGCACATGGCCCGATCGGCGGAACTGTTCATCGCGACGGGCGATCCCGCCATCAGCGGCGAGGCCCACAGGCAGGCAGGCTGGCTCGCCGAACGGCTCGGTGACATCCCCGGTGCGCTCGGCCACGCGGAACGAGCACTGGAACTCAGTCGTGAAGGCGGCGACGCCGCGACCACGGCACGCTCCCTCAACGCCGTCGGCTGGTACCACGCCCTGCTCGGACAGTACGAGCAGGCCCTCGTGCACTGCCGGCAGGCCCTGCCCCTTCACCGAGCGGCCTCCGACGTGTGCGGCTCCGCGGACACCCACGACAGCATCGGCTACGCCCACCACCAGCTCGGTCAGTACGAGCAGGCCGTGGACGCCTATCGCGAGGCCATCGCCCGCTACCGCAGTATCGACGTCCTGTACGGCAGCGCCGACACACTCGGCCGGCTCGGCGACACGTATCGGAGCATGGGCCGTTCAGGAGACGCGCGAGCCGCGTGGAACGAGGCTCTGGACGTCTTCGACACGCTGGGGCATCGGCGGGCCGAGGAGATCCGGACGAGGATCGGGCAAGCGGACGGGTGACGCCGACGGGTGTCTGACTGGCCTCGGTGACCCGCCGGTGTGCATCACCCTTCGGGCCCGTCCGGGCCCGGAGGGTCACGCCCCGCCACCGGCCCGTGCGGTCGCCTCTGTCTCCAGCCCTTGGAGCCAGGAGCCGTTGGCGAAGGCGCCGAGGGCGTACTCGGCGTTGCTCCGCTGCTTGTCGCCGACCTGATGCTCGGCCAGCCACCTGCGAACGTTCTCCACGGTGGTGATCCGCGCGTTCCGGCAATCGCGTGCGACCTTGGCGAGCGCTTCGAAGGTGGCTGCCTCGCCGATGCCTATCATCTCCTGCGACAGGGCGGTCATCACGGGCTGCCTGACGTTCTTCTCCAGTTCAACGGTCGTGTCCCTTCCCCATGATCGGTGGAAACGGTCCGACTGATCCTTTAGCAGCCCCGTGTAGATGTTCTTCGTGTAGGCGACCTCATGGCCGCCGTCGAGGTGCAGTGCGCGGCTCTTGAAGTTCTCGATCTGCGCGTCGCTCATGTCGAGGGGGTGCACGCTGTTCTCCTGGCTCAGGATCTCCCAGCCCGACGGGCCCTGCCAGAGGACGTTCGTCGCCTCGAACAAGCGCTGCTGGCCCGTACTGTGGTACTCCGTGACGTCGAACCAGTCGGTGGGCGAGCGCTCCTGCCGGAACGCGCTGGCGTGCGGGGCGTTGCTGGTGGTGCCGGGTGACTGGTAGTGCCATGCCGTGAAGTGGTCGTCCTGTGCGTCGCCGGTCACGGCGAAGGCGCATCCGTTCATCGTGGCGGTGAAGACGAACTCGGATCCGCGAGCACCCTGGCCTCTGGCGTTCCGGCGCACCCGGGTATGTCCGACAGTCGCTTCGTGATCGGCACCGCTGCCGCGGTTGAAGTACGGAACGTAGGAAGAGGCCAGGTAGGCACTGTCGTCCAGCACCTGGGGCAGCTCGGACGGGTTCACCGACTCGAAGACGGCCGCGTCGGGGAAAGCCTGCCAGTACTTTTCCACGGCAGGTGTGAGGTAGTACGCCGGTTTGCCCTCCTTGTTGCGTCTGGGGTCGAGGACCAGGACGAACCAGTGCCGCTCCCAGTTCATCATCTGATTCACGAAGGCCGCGTAGTCCAGTCTTCGGAGATCCCGGGTTCGCTCATTCATGCCCTTCTGGAAGTCCATGGAGACGGCGGAGTGGCTGAGGAACGCTTTCGGATCGTCCGTCAGGTCGTCTTCGGGGGTGCGTTGTACCACCGTCCCCGCCGACGGTGACAGCCGGGACGCCGGGGAGTGCGCTCTCTGACCCCGGACTCCGGTCGCCCCGTGATGTGTGTCCACCGCGCTCGGCTCGTTGCCGGTGCGGCCCGACATCACACGGACCGCGTTGGCCTCCGCCTCCAGTTCGAAGCGGTCGGAGGGGCTGGAGACGCTGAGGCCGTCACCGGTCTCGGTGCCCGCCACGGGGCCTTGGCGTTGCTGGAGCACGTGGGTCAGCTCGTGAGCCAGAGTGTGCTTGTCGCCGCCGCCCCTGCCGATCACGATGTGGTTGCCCGACGTGTAGGCGCGGGCACCGACGTCGGCCGCCGACCGCTGGGCGGCCGTGTCGGTGTGCAGGCGAACGTCGGAGAAGTCCGCCCCGAGACGAGCCTCCATGTCCTCGCGCGTGGCAGGGTCCATGGGACGGCCCGCGGCGCGAAGCACCTGGTGGACGCTGCTGCGCTGGACGGGGATGTCGGAGCCGGGTGCCGCGTGCGGGTTCCGGGCCTCGTCGACCAGGCGTTGTACGGCCGAGTTGCCCGCGGTCCGCTGCAGGGCGGCAAGCCGGTGCGGGGACAGGACGTGCTGTGCGCCGGCCGACGGTGCGTGCGGGCTGACGGCCTGAGGTGATGCCGTCTTCTCCAAGGGATCCTGCTGCGGGGTGCGAGCGCGCACGAGGCCCGCCTTTCTGCCGTCGGTGGTCACACGGGGCCCGGAACCCCCGACGCAGCCGCAGGACGGGTTCCCGCCGGGGGCACGTACCAGGTGGTGAAGGTGGGCGCTCGATCACCGTAGAAACCCGGCCACCGGGGCGTCAGAGGCAACCGGGCAGTTTCCCGCGGCCGTGCGGGAGGCCATGTGGCCACGCGGCCCACTGCTGACGGGCCGGTGCGGCGGCGCGCGGGCGGCGTCCCCGGTCATCGTGACCGCGCGGTCCGCGTGGCCTGCCCGGAAGGCCTGTCGGGTGGCCGTGGCGCGGCACCGCGCCGGGCGGCCAGACTCTTGTCGTGCACCGGTCCCCGCGCGGGGGTGGCGGCCCGACACCCCACCGGGCGACACACCCGTGCCGGGACTGCACGCGTACTGCCGACGACGTCACCCTCGCCCCCTTCGGGCACCTCGGTGTCAGCAGGATGCGCCCGCAGGTCAGAGGGACCTTGCCGGGCCTGCCGGCTGGAACGACGCCCGTCCACGTCGTCGAATCGGGCGGCACACGGGGCCCACCCTGAGCGCGGCGCGGCGGACCACCCCCTGGCCCGTCGCGCCGCTTCCCCGTCCATCGGGTGTCGTTGCCCGTCGTCCCGCCGGCACCCGATGTACGCCCCGGCACAGCCCGTTCGACGCCGTCCGCGCGCGAGACGCGGATTCGCCGGCGGGCGCGGCACCCGCGCGATCCTTCCGCTCCGGCGTACCCGTACGCGATGCCCCTGGTCAGGGCCGGCTCCGATGTCGTAGGCGTCCGTATCGGTGGACACTGGGATGTACCGAGTTCTGAGGCCGATGAAAGCTGATGACGATGGGTGCATCCGATGCCACTGAGCGCGGTGGCCACGACCGGGTGGATCCGGCCGCAGAAGACCGGGCCCGCGTCCTCATCGACGCCGGCGGTGTGGTGGTCGGATGGAACTCCGCAGCCGAACGGCTGCTGGATCGACCCGCGGACGCGATGCTCGGCCGGCCGGTGGTGGACCCGCTCGACGGTGCCGACCCCTTCGTACCGCCGGAGGCTGCCGAGGACGACGTCCTCGTCGGGCTGCGACGCACGGACGGCGCCTTCGTACCGTGCCGCATCGGGGTCCGTCGTGCGGGCGCGGGGGAGAAGGGGGCACGGTGGGAGGTGACGCTCACCCCCGCGGGGCGGGCGACCTCGACGGCGGAACTCGACCACGCTCTCCTGGAGACTCTCTTCACGGTCTCGCCCGTAGGTCTGTACCTCCTCGACCCCCAGCTGCGGATCATCCGGTTCAACCCCGCGGCCGAAGGGATGGAGCGCACCTCGGTCGCGGAAGCAGTCGGCAGACGTCCCGCCGAGGTGTGGCCGAGTGCCGACGTGGAGAACATGGAGCGGGTGATGGAGCAGGTGCTCGCGACGGGACGGCCGGCCATCGGCGTCGAGAAGCGGATGCGTCCACCAGGAGACCCTGAGCACGAGCACGTCCTGTCGGCCTCCGTTTTTCCGCTGGTGAGCGAGCAGGGCCGGGTGCTGGGCCTCGCTGACGCCACCGTGGACGTCACCGACCACCACCTGGCGCGGGAGCGGCTGAATGTGCTCGCGCTGGCCGGCAAGCGGATCGGTTCGAGCCTCGACGTGCTGGACACCACCCGGGGCCTGGCCGAGGTGTCCGTGCCGGGGCTGGCCGACAGCATGGCGGTGGAGGTGCTCGAGCCGGTCCTCGCCGGAGAGGATCTCGAGCCCGGCCCCGTACGGCCCGACACCGTGCTGCGGCGCGCGGCCTGCCGGTCGCGGGACGACGCGGAGCTCATGGCGGCCGGCGTCTGCGACGGCGTCCGCCCACCGGCGAACGCTGCCGAGACCCTCCATGAACTCGAGCCGCGCATCATCGATCCGCGCAGTGCCCTCGGGCGCCGTCTGCTCGCGGGCCTGCGGGCTCCCCGGCACCTGGTGCACTCCCTGATGCTCGTACCCCTGGTGGTCCAGAGCCGGGCTCTCGGGCTCGCCATGTTCTGTCGCTGGGGCGATCGCAGGCCCTTCGAACAAGACGATGTGACGCTGGCCGCGGAACTGGCCCTGCGCACCGCGGCCTGTCTCGACAACGCCCGCCGGTACCTGCGGGAGCGCAACTCCCTGGTGGCGCTGCAGCACGCCATGCGTTCGGACGGCCTCCCGCCCCGGGACACCCTGGACGCGGCGCACGAGTACGCGCAGGCGGGCAGCGGCGGCGACTGGGTCGACGTCCTCGCCCTCTCCGGAGCGCGGGTGGCTCTCGTCGCGGGCCGTGTGCCCGGCCGAGGCCTGGAGACCGCGGCGGCCGCGGGGCGCCTGCGCGCGGCCGTGCACACGCTGTCGGACCTGGACCTGGAGCCGGACGAACTGCTCGCCCGACTCGACGACCTGGCACGTCGGTTCAGCGGGGGAAACGGCGACGGAACGGACCATCCCTCGCAGGTGCGGGACGCCGGGCGGTCCGACGACGCCGACGAGGCGTTCACGACGTGCTTGTACCTGATCTACGACCCGGTGTCGGGGCGCTGCTCGGTCGCCAGCGCGGGCCACCCCTGGCCGGTGCTCGTGCAGCCGGACGGGACCGTCGCCGCCCTGGACCGTCCCACGGGTGCCGTCCTGCGCGGTTCCGGCGGACCTTTCGAGAGGACCGACCTGGACCTCCCCGACAACTCGACATTGGTCATGTATACGCCGGGCTTCTGCCAGGAACGGTCCGATGCCCAGGTCCGCAAGCGTGTGACCGAGTTGCTGGACGGCTTCTCCGGAACCGTGCGCCAGGCGTGCGGGATGCTGATCGAAGCGCTGATCCCGGACCGTCCCCGCGAAGACGCCGCCGTACAGGTCGCGCGGACGCACACGCTGAGTTCGGCCCGGGTCAAGTCGTGGGACCTGCCCAGTGATCCGTCGGTGGTCTCCAGGGTCCGGTCGCTCGTCACCGGGCAGTTGACGACGTGGGGCATGAGCCAGGCGGCGTTCACCACGGAACTCATAGCGAGTGAACTGGTCACCAACGCCATCCGCTACGCCAAGCCGCCCCTGAACCTGCGCCTCATCCGCAGTCACGTCCTGACGTGCGAGGTCTCCGACGGCAGCAGCACCTCTCCGCGGCTGCGGCATGCCCGCATCACCGACGAGGGCGGCCGGGGGCTGCTGCTCGCCGCCAGGTTCTCCGAGCGCTGGGGGACCCGGTACACCGACGACGGCAAGACCGTGTGGGTGGAGCAGAGCATTCCCGAGCTCCATCGAGCGGGGGATGCAGTGCGCGGTCCGGGCGTGCGGTCATGAGACGGCCGTGATCTTCACGCGTGCGCTGCCGCCGGGGGTGCGCAGGACGATGTCGTAGAGATGGGTGTCGCCTGCGCGGGGTGCGACGACCGCGCGGGCGCCGGGGAGCAGGGCCCGCGACACCACCTCGTGCCGCTCGCCCGGTCGCGAGCCGCTGATCGTGACCAGTCGGACGCGGGTGCTGCCCGTGTTCTCGAGCGTGACCGACCGGGTTCTGGGGCAGGGTGCGGTATGTGCGTCGTCGCGGCAGTGGAAGCGGACGTCACCGAAGCCCACCAGGCCGCAGGAGACCTCGGTGGAGAACGTGAAGTCGGCCGAGCACACTGCGCCGACCCGCACGTCGCGACCGGGCGGTGTGCCGGTGTCCCGGTCGGTGCTGTCCGACGCCACCGCGTACAACGCCGCTGCCGCACCACTCACCGCAGTAGCGGCGAGGGCGGCGAATATGAGCGCTCTACGCACCTGGGCTCCCTTCGGTGTGTGTGCACCGGCGTGCCGGCCGGTCGGTCCGGTTGTGCGGCGGCTGGAGCGCGGAGGCTCCACCGGCGGCCACGGTGCTACGAGTCGACGTCCATGGCGTCGGGATCACGCTGCGGAACCCCGAATCGGGGATTGGGCATGGACTGGAGGTGCGTCTGGGACCGGTTCGCGCCGGTCCCGGTGACACGGTAGATATCGACGCCCTCGATGAATTCCGGCCTGATGCCCTTCCAGAAGGCGACCTCCTGTTGTTGATGGAAGGCCACGGTCCCGAGGCTTTCGACCAGGTCCATGCCGCCTGGTGCTCTGATCGTGTAGCGGAGTGCGAGTCCATCCTGGCGGATGGCCCACTCGGGGATGTATCCGTCATTCGAACGGGTGGCGCTGACCAGGGCGGACCGACGCGACTCCTTGAGCGTCTTCTGATAGGACCTCAAGCTGTTCGGAAGCTTCACGTTCCACGACTTGAAGCCCTCGGGGAAGATCGCGTCCGGCGTGCGGGTGTCCCATCGGTACAGCGGTTCACTGTCGGCTCGGTACGCGATACGTGGTGCCTGTCGGCCCTGCTTGTCGTGACGCAGGGTGGGGAGATCGGCCGGATGGATTCCGTAGCGGCTGCGCCCGAAACCCGCCGCGGGCTGGGCCCGGTCCGTGGTCAGGCGGCCGGGGTACTGGCGTCGCGCCTGGTCCAGGTCGGCCATGCTCTCGTACCCGCCGTCGGAATCAGAATCGCTGGCGAGGGTGTCTTCGACGTCGGAGAAGTCCTGGGCTGTCGACTGAAGTGACACCCGCTGCACAGAGGGCGAACTCCCGTTGCCTGCATACCGAGCCCCCTGGATGGCCCGCGTCACGGCGGTGTTGCCGGCCGCGCGTTGCAGTCGGAGAAGGAGTTCGTCCCGGTCGGCGGAGCCAAAGGCACGGACGGACCGCTGCACCTCCGCGCCGGACCGCTTCCTTCGCTCACCCCACTGGGCGCGCATACCTGCCTCCTTCGGCGTCGTGGAAGGTGATCACCTGGGCACCGAGCACGCGATGTCGACCCGGCCACTCGGTGAGGGGGCCGAACTCCGACTCGGCGGTGCGGCGTTGATGTGGCACGGCGCCGGTGCGCGACGCGGGCCATCCTGCCGAGTCGGGCGGGCTCACGCACGCGGGGAGCGGAGCGTGCGAGGACCGTGCGGCCGCCGGAGGTGATCGCACGGCCGGCGGCACGGACATCGGCCGTCGGACCCGGGTTCAACCGGCCGGGCACCATGGGCGGTCGTTCTCGGAGGCGCGCGGGCCGACGCTCGCCCGCAGGTCAGCGTGGTTGTCTCGGCACCGGAGCGCCGCCGAGCCGTCCCGGACCAATGCCTTCGGGGCGCGAATCACCGTGCCGAGTGACTGCAAGAACCGTCCCGAGCGACGTGTCACCCGTCGAATTCCCGGCAGTCACATGCTCTTTCACCTGAAGTCGCGGCGCGGAGAAGGTGCCCGGACGGTCAGCCGATCGTGCCTTCGCGGACCTGCCCCGCGACCGTGTGGTCGGTCACCGAGGACGACAAGGACAGCTTCATCCCATGTCGGCAAGTGCGAGATGGACGGCGGACACCACCATGGAGCCCTCTCCGACGGCGGACGCGACCCGCTTCACCGAGCCCGAGCGGACGTCGCCCACCGCGAACACTCCCGGGACGCTCGACTCCATTCCGCTCGGCAGGCGCCCCGGAGGGAAGCCGGATGTGTCGGACACGTCGGCGCCCACACGTATGAAGCCCTTGGCGTCGGTTTCCAGGCTGCCGTCCAGCCACCCCGTGTTCGGAACGGCCCCCAGCATCAGGAAGGCGCTGGACGTGGGGCTCACCTTCATGTCGCCGCTGAGGGAGTCCCGCCACCGCACCGCCTTCAGATGTTCGTCGCCGCGCAGTTCGGTGATCTCGCTGCGAGGGTGCACGGAAATCTTTGGCGAGGCCTCGATACGGGTCAGGAGGTACTGGGACATGGAGCTGGAGAGGGCCTGGGCGCGGACGAGTATGTGCACATGGGCCGCGCTCTGCGACAGGAAGACCGCTGCCTGTCCGGCGGAGTTGGCCCCGCCGACCACGAACACGTCCTCGTCCACACAGAAGGATCCTTCCAGGGCGGTGGCGGCGTAGTGCACGCCGTTCCCCTCGAAGCGCGGGAGTTCCGGCAGGTCGAGGCGCCGGTAGTGCGCGCCGGTGGCGACGACGACGGTACGAGCCGCAAGCACCTCACCGTCGCTCAACCGGAGCAGATACGGAGACCGGCTGCAATCGATCTTCTCCACGGTGCGGGGCAGCGCGATGCGCGCGCCGAACTTCCTCGCCTGGACCTGGGCGCGAGCGGCCAGATCGTGCCCGCTGATACCGAGGGGGAACCCGAGATAGTTCTCGATCATGGAAGAGGTGCCGGCCTGGCCTCCGGGCGCCGTGGACTCGCAGACGACCGTACTGAGTCCTTCGGACGCCGCGTAGACGGCAGCGGCCAGGCCCGCCGGCCCCGCACCGACCACCGCCACGTCCACCGTGCCGACGTCGCTGATCGTCTCCCTCAGGCCGAGGCAGGCCGCGATCTCGGAAGTCGTCGGGTTCTGCATGAACGAGCCCGGCTTGCAGATCACCAGCGGCCAGCGAACCGTACTGTCCACTCCGTAGTCGCCCAGTACCTCGTCGGAATCAGGGTCTCCGGGACTGACCTGGCGTACGGGGTAGTCGTTGCGTTCCAGGAAGCTGCGGATCCGCAGCATGTCGCTGGAAGCGGCGGGCCCGGCCAGCAGGACGGTGCCGAGACCCATGCGGATGTATCTGAGGCGCCGCAGGATGAATGCCCGCAGAATGACGCGAGCCGGCTTCGGCTCATTGGCGATCAACCGCCTCAGCTGCGACGGCCGAAGACGGATGACCGTGCACTCTTCGCGTGCCACCGCCTCCACGAGCGACTTCTGCCGATTCAGCAGTGACAGTTCTCCCGTGAATTGCCCACCGGTGTAGACGGTGATTATTCGGTCCTGGGGCGAGTCGCCGGGGCTGCCGTCCTGGTAGATATCAATTGTTCCGTCCAGGACCAGATAGAAGTCGAAATCCGTCGTACCGCGACTGTAGAGGATCTGGCCCGGCTCCAGGCGTTCCACTTTCCCGTAAGACCGCACGCTGTCCACTTGGTCTTCGGGCAGCTTCGGGAAAATGCTGTCGTCCTCCGTCGCTACCGTCAGTCCATCGTCGCTCACCATATGGCCCACCGCCCATTCGCCGAAATGAGAGGGTCGGGTTGCCTGCCCGCCGGATATTCCCCATTGTCATTGCGCCAGGTCCTGCTCGAAGAATTTTATGTCGAACCCGAAGGCCTCCGCATGGCGCGGCCTGGCGGCTGAGGTGCGCGACCTGATCCGGACGAGCCCGGCGCAGGACGAGCGGCGGACCGGGCCGGATCCGGCCCGGTCGAGGCGAGCCAGGGCCGGTGATCCACCCGGCAGGCCGTCCTTGACGCAGGCCCGGCACCGGGTGCCCGCGCCGGGTTCGCTGGCTATTGTCCGTGTATGGATCTCACGCGATGTGATGGGTCCGGTGCTGTCGCCACCGGAACGGGTGGAACGGACGGCCAGGACGGCATCAGGTGCGGATCCAGTGCCATGAGTGCGGGTCGCGGCCCCACGGCCGGTCGCGGCGGGGCGGCCGTCGCGGTCTTCCGCGGAAGGCGGCCGCGGCACGGTGCCGGCGTCGTTCGCCCGGGGGCTCTGGGAGGTCGGTGAAGAGGCGTGTCTTCTGCTGCCTCCGGTCCCGCTGGGGACTGGGACGACCTGGCCACCCTCTTCCGCGGTCTGGTCCAGGACGCCGGTGCCTCGGGGGGCATGCTGTTCCTCCTGCCGCCGGGGGAACCGGTTCTTCAGTTGGCGATGCTCTACGGGTCCCCCTGGGGCATCGCCGCCCCGTGGTCCCGGATCAGGATGGAGGAGTCGATCCCCGCGGCCGAAGCGGCGCGGGAGAGGCGCCTGGTCTGGGTCGGCAGCTCCGAGGAGATGGCCCTCAACTATCCGAGGCTCGCTCTTGTGGTGCCCGACCACACCGTGGCCGCGTCTCCGATCATCGTCGGTGACGCCGTTCTCGGTACGGTCTGCCTGCTGTGGCCGTCGTCGCACTCCACGCACCTGCGCCGGGAGGAGAGCGAAGTCCTCGACACCTTCTGCCGGCAGGCGGGCCTCGTGCTTCAGCGCGGGGCGAAGAGCGGTGACCCGCTCCTTCCCGGGATCCGGCCGGTGCTTCTGGAACCGGTACGTCTGCGCACTCCGGACCGGGCCGAGGCCCTGGCCGCCTACGACTTCGCCGTCCGTCTGCCCGGCGCCGTGTCACTGGACCTGGAAGGCCGGATCACCTTCCTGAACGACACGGCGGCCGACCTGCTCGGCGCGCCCGCCGTCGACCTGCTGGACGCCTGCCCGTGGGAGCGCCTGCAGTGGCTCGGCGATCCCACCTTCGAGGACCGATTCCGCGACACCGTCATCAGCCGCCGGCCCACCCATTTCACCGCCCGGCGCTCACCGGATCTGAGACTGTCCTTCCAGCTCTACCCCGATGACACCGGCGTCAGTGTCCATATCGTTCCCTTCCGGACCGCATCGTCCGCCGGGACCGAGCAACCCGTTCGATCCCTCGCGGAGCCACCGGAAGCCACCACGATCTACCACCTCATGCATCTGGCGGCGAGCCTCACCGAGACGGTGCGGGTCGAAGACGTCGCGGACAAGGTCGGGGACCAGCTCCTGCCGGCCTTCGGCGCGGCGGGCCTCGCCCTGATGACGGCGGACGACGGACGGCTGCGGGTCGTCGGCCACCAGGGATACAGCGCGGCCTTCATGGCCCGCTTCGACGGCGAGTCCCTGGCGGCCGGCAGTCCGCCCGCGCGAGCGCTGACCAGTCACAGGCCCCTGTTCTTCACCAGCTTCGCCGAGTTCAAGCGCGCCTACCCGGACGCCGTCCGTTACGGCGACAGGGACGCGTGGGCGTTCCTGCCGCTGCTCATCTGCGGTCGTCCCGTCGGGATCCTGGTGCTGTCCTACGATCAGGCGCGGCACTTCCCGCCGACGGAGCGCAACCTCCTCGTGTCCGTGGCGGGACTGATCGCCCAGGCGCTGGACAGGGCCCGCCTCTACGACGCCAAGGACAATCTGGCGCGCACCCTTCAGAACGGACTTCTGCCCCACAGGCTGCCCGACGTCCCAGGACTGAGGACCGCCGCCCGCTATCTCCCCGCCGGACACGGCATGGATGTCGGCGGTGACTTCTACGACCTCATCCGCTGCGGCCCCGCCAGTGCCGCGGCGGCCATCGGCGACGTCCAGGGCCACAACGTCCAGGCCGCCGCCCTCATGGGCCAACTCCGCACCGCCGTCCACACACAGGCCATGGCGGGCATGCGGCCCGACGAACTCCTGGCCCGCACCAACCAGGTGATGTACGACTTCGATTCGGGACTGTTTGCGAGCTGCCTCTACGTACATCTCGACCTGGCCGGCGGCAGCGCCCGTCTGGCCACGGCCGGCCACCTGCCACCCCTGCTGCGCCACCCCGACCGCCGCACCGAGATCCTCGAACTTCCCGCGGGCCCGCTGCTCGGCGTCACCGCGGACGCGGAGTACTCCACCGTGGAGATCCCGCTGCCCCCGGGCACCACGATCGCCCTGTACACCGATGGCCTCGTCGAAGTACCCGGCGCCGATATCAACCGTGCCATCGTGTCCCTCGCCGACCGATTCGCCCGGGCGCGGGACGACGACCTGGAAGCGCTCATCGACACGCTCCTGCACCACGGCCTGCGCAGCGTCCCGCGTACCGACGACATCGCCATGCTCCTGATCCACACGGCGACGTGAGCCGCGGTCAGGCTCTCGTCGTGCGGCGCTGCCCTCGGGCGTTTGCACCCGGCGGGTGTCCCGCCCCGCCCCGGGCCGGCCGTCGTGCGACGGCTTTCCGAGAGGTGTGGTCAAGTACGGGCACCCGGCGCGGATTTTACGAACATCAGGCCTTTGATCATACTGTTGCGCGGTGTGTTGCCTTCGTGGACAGCCGCACGGACACTTCGTCTGCCCTTCCGGACAGTACTCAGGGGCGGCAGGTGAGGTCCGGTGCGCGTTGTCCTGTCGTCCGTGGACCGAAGGAAGCCCACCTCGGCAGGAAGGTTCGGCGACTTCGTTTGTGTCCCGGCGGTCGGAAACGTCGTTGGGCCGCTGGTGAAGTCGGCGAACGGCGCAGACAGCAAGAAGATTGGGGCGGGGGACGGCCCGGCAGGCCACCTGGACGGGAGTCGCCACTCCTCAGCCGGTCATGGAAGACAGGGAGTAGGGCCCCAATGGACCACCAGGACAAGGCGTCGCCGGACTCGGGTGACGAACGACTGGTCGCCGGTCGTTACCGCTTGCTGTCCCGGCTCGGCGAGGGCGGAATGGGCGTCGTCTGGCGCGCCCGCGACGAGTCACTGCATCGCGAGGTCGCCGTCAAGGAGGTACGTGCTCCCGTCGGGCTGGCCGAGGTGCAGGTCGAGCGGATGTACACCCGCCTGGAGCGGGAGGCATGGGCGGCGGCGCGCATCAGCTCCCGCGGTGTGGTGACCGTCCACGACGTGGCCACCCATGACGGCCGGCCCTGGATCATCATGGAGTTCGTCCGCGGCCGCTCGCTGGCCGACGCGATCGTCTCCCAGGGTGCCCTCCCACCGCGGGAAGCCGCGCGCATAGGTGCCGAGGTGCTGGCCGCGCTGCGCGCGGCGCATGACGCGGGAGTGCTGCACCGCGATGTGAAACCGGGCAACGTCCTGCTCTCCGACGACGGCCGGGTCGTGCTCACCGACTTCGGCATCGCCGCCGTGGAGGGGGATACCGCGCTGACGATGACCGGCGAGGTCGTCGGCTCCCCCGAGTACCTGGCACCGGAGCGGGCCCTGGGCCAGAACCCCGGCGCCGCATCGGACCTGTGGTCCCTCGGCGCGCTCCTCTACGCAACCGTGGAGGGCCGTTCGCCCTTCCGGCGGACCAGTGCTCTGGCCACCCTGCGCGCGGTGGTCGACGACGAGTTGCCCGAGCCGCACCGGGCCGGACCCCTCGCCTCCGTGATCAAGGGTCTGATGCACAAGGACCCCGTCGTTCGGATGACAGCCGAACAGGCCGGGGAGGAACTGCGCCTGGCCGCGGCCGACATCGCTGCCTCCGGTTCCACCGTGCCCTCGCCGACCGTCGGACTGCCCTCGCCGACCGAGGAAGTACGGCCCACCGTGCAGCAGACCGCGGTCGGGCAGCCCACCGCTGTGTCGCCGCTCGACGAGACCGTCCCCCCGGCATCGGCCGAGGCACCCACCGCCGCAGCCGCGGGTACGGTCATCCGCGATCCGCGCCTGCCCGTCCCGGAACCCGAGACGACGTCGAAGGCCGAGGCGCCCACGGCCGACGGAGCCAGGCCCACAGCGGGCGACACCGCCCCGGGACAGCCCCGAGTCCCCGGCATCGCACAGACGGCCACGGCGGAGTCGGGCTCCCCGACTCCGGGCGCTCCGGCGGAGACCTCGAACGCGCCCACCGCGCAGGGCCCTGCCGCCCCCGGCGCGCCCTCCTCTTCCACCGCGCCGCATCACCCGGCGGAGGCCACCGCGCAGTCGCCCTCCGCTTTCGGGGCGCCGCCGTCGATGTCCGAACCGACGGTCGCCGCCCCGGCGTTCCACTCCCCGGCGGCACCCGAGCAGGTGATCGGTGCCGGAGAGCCGGGTTCCGGCCCCGCCCGGAAGGGCCGGCGCACCGGCTATGTGATCGCGGCGGCAGCAGCCGCGGTCGTCGTGCTCGCCGGAGGCATCGGCTACGCGCTGATGGACCGCGGCGACGGCGAGAAGGGCGACGCCTCACCCACGCCCACGGGGCAGGCCCGGGACACCGCCACGGAAGCGGCCGGCAGCGGTCCGGACGACAAGAACGAGGAGCCTGTCTCGGTCACCGTGACGGGCTCGGCGACCACTTACGTCGGCGACTGCCCTCCGGCGGACTCGCAGGCCCCCGTGTTCACCGCGACCTTCAAGGTCTCCGAACTGCCCGTCCAGTTCTCCTACCGGTGGGTCTCGTCGAACGGGACCGTGATCGACCGGCAGTGGCGGACCTTGGCGTTCCGGGAGGACAGCTCTCCGACCCACAAGGAGACCGTGCGGCTGTCGACGTACGCACGGGAGGGAACGCTGAGCAGCGACATGGCTGTGGAGATCAAGTCGCCCTTCGACGCGGTGTCCAACTCCGTGCCGTTCTCGGTGACGTGTGACGCGGCGAAAGGCCACTAATTCACCGGAAGTCGGGGCTTGGTACAGCACGGCAGTGCCAAGCCCCTGCATCCGTCATACTTCCACCAGTACGAGTCCGACCAGTCATGGTCGGACTCGGGCATCACCGGTCAAGTGAACCCGCGGCATCGGTGTTCTGAGGGGTGGCACATGAGTCACTTCTGCAGCGGGTCAACCGCAGGGTGCGGAGATTCCTCCGGTACCCGAGACTTTCGCGAGGAGTTTCTGTGTCGTCGGTCATCGTGGGACGCACGGGTCCCTTCACCGGTCAGAGTGTGGTTCTGGGCGGCGCTCCGATTCGATTCGGACGCAAAAGTGACAACGACGTCATCATCATCAGCACCAGCGCCTCTCGTCTCCACGCCGAGATCCTTCCGGAGGACGGCGCGTTCGTCCTCTACGACCGCAACAGCAGGAACGGAACCTTCGTCAACGAACGGCGCGTCACGCGGCACGTTCTCGCGACCGGCGATTCGATACGCATCGGCGACGAGACCTTTCTGTTCGAGACGCAGGAGGCCATGGAGACGGTCATGGACCTCTCCCAGCTGGAAATGCTGCGCGCCGACAACTCGGCCAACCCCGGCGATCTGCGGGTGACCGTGACCGGCGGCGGTCCCGTGGGCCTCGCCTTCGCCCTGCTGCTGGAGAGCGCGCTGCCGGGCAAGGTGTCCATCACCGTCTACGACGGCCGGTGGATCAGGAACGGCTCCACCGTCGTCTGGAAGGACGAGTCGCACGGCAACGTCCGCCGTCAGCAGGTCGTCACCGTCCAGAGCCGGCAGTACCTCGCGCTGACCGAGGAGATGCAGTCGACGCTGTTCACCGCGGGCGGATACTCCGAGATGTGGCCCGTGGGACCGGACTCCGTGGACGGCCGCCCGCCTCGCAACATCCGGATCGCCTACATCGAGGACAAGCTGCTGGAACTGGCGAACGCCAAGTCCGCGATCCACCTCGTGCCCAAGCACTTCGACCCCAAGGAGCACGAGCACCGGCTCGCGCAGGATCACGTGCTGGTGATCAGCGAGGGCGGCAGGTCCCGAACCCGCGAGCACTTCGCCGACCGGTTCGGCTCGGCCGACGCCTCGATCTACTCCCTGGACGGGGAGCACCTCCAGGACGTGGTGCTGGGACTGCGGGTCAAGTCCCGGCTGTCGGATCCGATGAGCGTCCTGCTGACCGTGGCGCAGAACCGGTTCCTGCTCAACTCGCTGCGCGGCGAGGGCTTCCTCAACATGCGCCTGACCCGCGAGGAAGCGCACAACGTCATCGGCATCGACCCCGTCCGGCAGGTCTTCGAGGAGTGCATCGCCGCCCGGCCCTGCCTGATGAGCCGCCACGAGGACAACGAGTTCGTCTGCCCGACCCACGGCACCCTGTTCCTGCCGGCCCTGCTGCGCGGTTCGCCGCTGTGGAAGCGGATCCTGGAGGGGCTGCGGCTGTTCGGCGTCCCCGAGAACGACCTCACCGCCATCACGTCGTTCCGGCTGGACATGGTGCAGCGGCCCCGGTTCACGGCC
Source organism: Streptomyces cadmiisoli (assembly GCF_003261055.1). NCBI lineage: Bacteria > Bacillati > Actinomycetota > Actinomycetes > Kitasatosporales > Streptomycetaceae > Streptomyces > Streptomyces cadmiisoli. Next base: position 899,724 of record NZ_CP030073.1, on the reverse strand, counting down.
CAGCTGACCCGCCCCACCGCCACGACCCCGGGAACCTACGGCTTCCTGCTGGGCGACGCGGCGAACGCGATTCACTTCTGGCCCGGACGCGGCCTCAACAGCGGTCTCGCCTCGGCCGCTTCGCTCGCCCGCTCGCTGAGCCGGGTCTGGCGGGGCCGCCCACTGCGCGACGCCGACTTCATCCGCCACGAGGCGGCGATGTCCATGCTGCAGTACCGCCACAAGAGCCGGGCCTGGAACGCCATGGTCACCACCGACGAAGTCGGCGTGACCCGTGCCATCAAGGACATCATCGCCCGCAGCATGGGCGAGGACGGGGCCGCCGCCGAAGCCGAGGTCGGCCGACCCGACTTGGACCTCCTGATGGACCGGATGCGCGCCATCCGCGAACGACTCGCTCCCCGTCTGCCCGGAATGCCCGACGACGAGGAGCTGTACAGCCATCTGTCCACCCTCGCTCCGTCCACCCTGCGGACCCTGCAGGAGAGCGGTGCCTGGGACACGCTGATCGTCAGCGGTGAGGAGGCCGACATCGACATCTTCTACCAGTCGGAGTCGCCGGTCTTCGTCGCCCGTCCCACGGATCCGCGCGTGAGCGGCCAGGGGACCGGACCGCGGCAGCCGGAGGCCCTCGACCCGGCGTGACCCGGGGGACCCCCGCTCGTGACCGGAGGTCCGGCGGGGCCGGACACCGGGCCGGTGGAGTGAGGAAGGCTGCGGGGCGGTACGAAGGCCCGGCCCCGCAGCCGGGCGCGAAGCCGCCGCAGTGCCCGGCCCGCGCGCAGCTCCGCCCCTCGCGACCGGACGCGTGCCGCCCGCGCGAGGAGCGCCTCGCGCGGGCCATCGGTCGGAGGAGCCTGACGGGCCCACGTCACCCGGTCACTTCTGAGGACCCAGGGCCTGCGTACGGCCGGTGGGCTCGGACTCGCCGTCCTCGAACCACGCGGGCACGGCCGTCCGCCCGGTCACATGCGCCATGTCGGTGTCCAGGAGACGGTCCCCGCCGGGCAGGTGGTCGTGCACGGCGTCGGTGGCGACCTGCCGTCCCTGGGCCTCGTCGCGGTGCCGGGCGGCGATCAGTTCGGCCACCACACCGAACCATGTCTTGATGTTCACTCCGGCCTGCGAAAGATTCGCCACGACCGTCTCCCGGACGGTCTGGCCGGAGGCCTCGGTGCCGGACGCGTCGATGACCGCGTGCACCTCGTAGCCGTCCTGGACCAGGTCGACGGAGGCGATCAGGCACGTCGCGTCCGTGACGCCCGCGACGACGACCTTCTTGCGGCCGGTGGCCTCCAGGGCCTCGCGGAGAGCGGGCCAGCGGTAGGCGTTGACGACACCGGGGCGGCGGATGACCTCGCTGTCATGGAACAGGGCGGCCAGCTCGGGCAGCAGCGGCCCGTTCGGACCTTCGTCGCGGTTGGTGGTGAGGAGGACCGGCAGGCCGAGAGTCCTGGTCGCGCGGGCCAGCCCGAGGACGTTGTTCTTCGCAGTCTCCGGAGACATGTCGTCGATGAGCTGCATCAACCCGAGCTGGTGGTCGACGAGCAGTACGACGGCGTTCTCCGGGGTCAGCGCGTCGTGGGGGCCGGCGTTGGGCGAATGCACCGCGGTCACTCCTCTTCTTCGGCTGCTCGGGCACTGCGCTGTCGGCAGCGCGTGGAAGCAGGCGCAACTCCGTGTGGAGATGGGTCTCGTACGGAGAGACCGGGCAGCCCATGAAGATGTGACATACAGCTGTTTCAGGGGGTGTTGGGGTCCATGGCACTCACCGTCCCGAACGCCGGGCGGTACGTGCCGCGGGAGCGGTCCGGCCGTCCGCCGACGGCCGGACCGGGCAGCCCCTGAGGGTGACAACGCGGGCCGGGGTCCGGTCAGATGCCGGCGGACGCGTCGTGCTGGAGGGACTTGGTCCCGGCGACCGTGTTGAGATGCGACTGCGAGTCGCGCTCGGTCGACAACGGCCCCGAGACGGTGAAGTAGCGCCGGCCGGCGACGAGAAGCTCCTCCGCCGGGAACTTCGTGATCACCTCGCAGCCGTCCGCGGTCACGACGAGCTCCTCCTCGATCCGGGCCGCGCCCCAGCCGTCCTTCGACGGCCAGTACGTCTCCAGCGCGAAGACCATGCCCTCCTCGATCACTTCGGGGTGCTCGAGGGAGACCAGCCTGGAGAACACCGGCTTCTCCCAGATCGACAGGCCGACGCCATGACCGTACTGAAGCGCGAAGGCGGCTTCCTCGTCGGCGAATCCGAACTCCTGCGCCGTCGGCCACACCGACACGATGTCCGCGGTCGTGGCCCCGGGCCGGACGAGGCTGATCGCCTCGTCCATGTACTCACGGCACCGCGTGTAGGCGTCGCGCTGGGCGGAGGAGGCGCTGCCGACGGCGAACGTGCGGTAGTAGCAGGTGCGGTAGCCGTTGTAGCTGTGCAGGATGTCGAAGAACGCCGGGTCTCCGGGCCGTACGATCCGGTCCGAGAAGACGTGGGGGTGGGGCGCGCACCGTTCGCCGGAGATCGCGTTGACGCCTTCGACGAACTCCGAGCCGAGGTCGTAGAGGGTCTTGGCCACCACACCCACGCACTCGTTCTCGCGCACGCCCGGCCGCAGGAACTCGTAGAGGTTCTCGTAGGCGGCGTCGACCATCGAGCAGGCGTGGGTGAGCAGGCTGATCTCGTCGCGGGTCTTGATGCGCCGGGCCTCCAGGAACACCTGCTGGCCGTCGACCACCGTGATGCCCGCGTTCTGGAGGGCCGCCAGGACCGGCAGCTCGATCACGTCGACGCCGAGGGGCTCACCGAGAAGGCCGTAGAGTTCGAGCTCGCGCTTGATCTTCTGGGCGACGGAGTCGGCCATTCCCACCAGCGGGTTGATGGCGCCGCGCAAGGTCGAGATGCCGGCGCGGGCGCCGCTCGGGTTGCGGGGATCGGCTCCGTGGTGCGCTCCGTGCGGATCGCCGTCCGCGTGGGCGTTCGAGTAGTCCAGCCAGGGGTTGTAGAGCTGGTGGTGCTTGGCGGCCGAGCCGAAGTCCCAGACGATCGGCTCGCCTCCCCTGACCAGCAGGGAGAACCGGATCATCTTGTCGATGCCCCAGGTGCCGATGTGTGTCGACGTCATGTAGCGGATGTTGGAGAAGTCGAATGCCAGGACGGCACCGACGTCGGACTGCTCCAGCGACGCGCGGAGGCGGGCCAGCCGCTCGTCGCGGAGCCTGTTCATGTCGATGCGGGTTTCCCAGTCGACCGCGTTGGGCCCAAACGTCGGAATCGCCATCACAAGTCCTTTGCCAAGCGGACAGCCGCGGGTAATGGAGGGGCACGCGCGCCGAGTTCATCCGATCCGCGCGTGAAACAGAACGTTCAGTGCTACTGAACACCCGAGGGTGCGCCACGTCAACTGTGCGGCACCGCTCGGTCGTTATGGGTGGGGTTCCTGTGGAGTGCCACCGGTGGAGTCCTGACAGTCGTGCAGTGATGCTGAACAGGGGGGAAGAGGCTTCGGTTCCGCCTACCGGGCCCGCTTCACGAACGTCACGTCGACGGGCGTGCCGGTCCGCGTCGTCCCGAGGAATGCGACCGTGTGGTCCTGGCGCACTCGGATCCCGCAGTAGCGGCCGTCCACGTACCCGAAATAGAAGCCGGGTCCGGGGCGCGCGAATCGGGACGAGATCAGCAACCGGCCCTCGTCGCCGACGATCGCGGGCAGGGTGAGGCAGCCCCCCAGCAACTCGGCGGCCAGCTCGACTTCGCCGTCGAGGATCAGCCGGCGGATGCGCGTCGACGAGATCGGCTCCCCCGCCGGGCCCCGCGTGACCAGGGGGACGACCCGGGTGGTCAGCCCGGGGTACCGGTCGAAGGTGGCTGTCGTCCCCGACCCCCGGGCACCGAATCGAAAGCCTTCGCCGACACTGACGAACTCCGCGCCGAGCCGGTCGATCAGGACGCGTTCGACGAACTCCTCGGCCGGGACACGCGACCAGGCGCGGTCGAACGGGACGATCGCCACCCGCCGGACCCCCAGGGCACCGAGCTTGTGGAGCTTGTGGCGTCGATCGCTCAGCAGACTCGGCACCCGGCGTGGTTCGAGCACGTACATCGGGTGGGGATCGAACGTCAGCACCGTGTCGCACTCGTGGAGGACCTGCCGGTGACCGAGGTGAACGCCGTCGAAGGTCCCGATCGCGACCTTGGCGGGCGGGCGGGCCCCAGAGGCGCGGCGGCGACCACCGACACCCCCGCTCCCATGGGGCACTTCGAGGTTGACGACCTCCATCACCCGTTCCTCCTTCACCCTGAGAGCAGGTTGAGCGCAGGGCAGTGTGCGCCCCGCACCGTTAACCAAGGGGAAAGCGCCAGGCGGGACAGGGTGGTGGCGGTGTGCAGCGGGCGTCGACCCGGTCCGTCGCGCCGCGGCCGGGTCAGGCCGGCATCGACGGCAGGTGGGTGATGTCGGGAGGCGGCGCGGGCGCGTCGTGGCCGCGCTCGTCGCCGCGCCGCCCCACGACCACCCAGACGGCCTGGCACGGCTCGCTGAACGGATTGCTCAGGCGATGAGGTGTCATCGAGTCGAACGTGACGGCGTCGCCGGAGGAGAGTTCGTAGTGGTCGAAGCCGATCTGCACCATGATGCGTCCGGCGATCACATAGCCGTACTCCCGGCCCCCGTGACGCATCATGTTGTCGGGGGCGCAGGAAGAACTGCCCGGCGCGTACTCCACGTGCAGGAAGTCGACGAGAGGATCCGACGCCTGCGTCAGGCGCTCCCAGACCACTCCTGGAAACTGGATCCGGGCGCGGGTGCCCGCCGGTTGCATCGGCGTTTCCACCGCGGGCCACAGCGCCACACGCCCGGTGTCCCGCATGCGGTCGAGCGGAGCGGTGCCCGGCGTCCTCGTCTCGCCGGAGCCGGAGCCGGCCGTCGAAGCCGGCTCCTTCACCATCAGCTGGTCCAGGGAGAGGCCGAGCGTATCGACGAGTGCGTACAGCGTGCTGACGCTCGCATTCGCCTTGTTGCGCTCCAACTGGGAGACGAAGCTGGGTGACACACCGATCCTGCGGGCGAGTTCCCGCAGCGACATGCCCTGGGCCTCACGGGCCGCACGGACCGTCGGTCCGATCAGGTCGGCGGCCGGAGCGGACTGCGATGGCGATCTGTCCTCGGCGCTGCTCACGCCACCTCCGTCGGTCCTGCGGTCCGTGCTTCGGAAGAAGCCCTCGTGCGTGTTCAGTGTAGGCGAACACCGCGGACAGGCCCGCGGACACCGACCGGGGGCACAGGGCCCTGCCCGGTCGTGTCCGCCGACCCGACCTCTCCTGCGGTTTCGTCGCCGCTCACACCAGGATTCGGAGGGGATGTTCGAGTACGTTGACGAACGCCCGCATCCATTCGGCCGCGGTGGCGCCGTCCACCGAGCGGTGGTCGACAGCGAGAGTCAGACGCAGGACGGACGCGACGGTGACCGCACCCTCCTCGACGACCGCCTCCTGCCGCGCGGCGCCGACGGCGAGAATCGCGGCCTGCGGCGGGTTGATGATCGCCGCGAAGTCCTCGGTGCCGTACATGCCGAGGTTGGTGATCGTGATCGTGCCGCCTTCGAGTTCGTCCTGCCGGAGCCGGCGTTCCTTCGCGCGGGCGATCACGTCCTTCGTCGCGGTGGCGACACCGCCCATCGACAGGGAGTCCACGCCGCGGATCACCGGGGTGACCAGACCGCCCTCGGTGGCCACGGCCACGGAGATGTCGACGTCCGAGAAGTGCCGGACGGAGGTGTCGTTCCACTGCACGTTCATCGCGGGGACGAGTGCGTGGGCCGACGCGATCGCCTTGACGAGCATGTCGTTGACCGACACCTTCACGCCGTGGTCGGCGTTGATCTGCTTCCGCAGTTCCAGCAGGGCGTCGACACGTGCGCCGGCGCGCAGATAGAAGTGCGGCGTGTTCTGCTTGCTCTCCGTCAGCCGCCTGGCGATGGCGGCCCGCATCCGTGTGTTGGGCACGTCCACGTAGCGCGCAGCCGCTGCCGGTGTCCCGACGTTCCCGATCTCGGCGGGGGCTTCGGCGGATGAGGTTTCCTCCGGCTCGGGCGCCCTGACGATGGCCGCTTCGATGTCGGAGCGCCGGATGCGTCCGTGCGGGCCGCTGCCCACCACCGAGCTCAGATCGACGCCGGACTCGCGGGCGAGACGGCGCGCCAGGGGGCTGGCGAAGATGCGCTCGCTCCGGTCGGGTGCCGTGTCGGCCGGCGTCGTGGCGGGTCGGGCCGCGTGGGGCGCCGCCGTCTCGGCGGACGCGGCGGCGGCCGTGACCGGCGGCGTCGCCGGTGCTTCCTGCACCGGTGCCGAGGCGGTGGCGGCCGGCGCCGGTCCGGCGCCGAGCGAGGCCACCACGGCGTCCACCTCGGTCGCGGGCTCGTCCGTCTTCCCCCAGACGGCGATCGGTTCACCCACCGCCACCGTCGAGCCCGCGTCCACCAGGAGCCGCAGGAGCACACCGTCGCTCTCGGCCTCCACCTCGACCACGGCCTTCTCGGTCTCCACCGTGACGATCGGTTCGCCCGCCGCATAAGGGGTGTTCACACCGACGTTCCAGGCTTGCAGCACCGCCTCGGGGGTGTTGGCGGCCACTTCGGGCATGCGCAGGATCTCAGCCATTGTTCTGCTCCCGGGAGATCTCGCGCAGCTTGGCGACGACTTCCTCCGTGGAGGCGAACGCCGCGCGCTCCAGGACCTTGCTGATGCTCGGCGACGCCTCGCCACCCGTCACCCGCTCGATCGGGGCGTCGAGCCAGTCGAAGAGCCGGCGCTGGATCTCGTCCGCCAGCCAGCCGCCGTAGGAGGTGCCGACGGCGCCCTGCTCCGCGATGAGCACGTTGTTGGTCTTCCGGACCGATCCGGCGATGGTGTCCCAGTCCAGGCTGGCCCGGTCCAGCCAGCGCAGGTCGACGACCTCGGCGTCCACCCCGGTCTCCGCGACGGCTTCCAGCACGGCCGGGGTCATCGCCAGGTACGACAGGATGGTCAGTGCCGAGCCTTCGCGGCGTACGGCCGCCTTGCCGACGGGGAGGTGGTGGTCGTAGTCGTCCGGCAGTCCGGGACCCGTCGAGTTGTACAGATCCACGTGTTCGAGAACGACGACCGGGTCGTCACAGGCCAGGGCCGTGTTCATCAGGCCCACGTAGTCGAACGGCGTGGACGGCGCGACGATGCGCCAGCCGGGTGCGGTCGCGAAGATGCCGGCCGGGTCCATCGAGTGTTGTGATCCGTACCCGGTCCCCATGGCGACCTTGCTGCGCAGCACGAACGGCACCTTGCCCTCACCGCCGAACATGTGGCGGGCCTTGCCGATCTGGTTGAACAACTGGTCCGCCGCCACCCACATGAAGTCGGCGTACATGAACTCGACGATCGGTCGGAACCGGCCGTCCAGCGCCATGCCGCCGCCGAGGCCGGCGAACGCGTTCTCCGAGATGGGGGTCCCGATCACCCGGTCGGGGAAGGCCTCGCTGAGGCCGCGGGTGGCGCCGTTGGTTCCGCCGTTCAGCTTGTGCACGTCCTCGCCCATCACCACCACGCGAGGATCGGTCTCCAGGCGGCGCCCCATCACACCGGCGACGGCGCCGACGAACTTGACGTCGGTCAGGGCACCGTCGAAGTCCTCGGTGTCGGTGAACTCGATCCCGGCAAGTTCCGACAGGTCCCCGCGGATGCCTTCGTCGACGAACGCCGGGTCCGGCCACTCCGCAGGCACGATGCGCCGCTCACCCGGCTTGCCGTCCGGCCGCGGTTCCAGCAGGACGTCGCCGAGTTCGGACATCAGGGTCGTGGCGCGCTTGACCGCCTCCGTGACCGCCTTCTTGGTGAGGATCCTGCGCCGCACCAGGTGTCCCGCCAGCGTGTCGATCGGGTCGCGGGCCCGCCACTGGGCTTCCTCTTCCTTGGTGCGGTACCGGAACGCCGAGCCGGGGAAGGGCCCGTTCTGGTGGAAGTAGCGGTACACGTCGGCCTCGATCACCGTCGGACCCTTGCCGCTGCGCATGTGCGCGAGGGCCTGCTGCGTCACGAGGTGCACGGCCAGCGGATCCATGCCGTCGACCTTCCAGCTCCGGATGCCGAAGCCCGGACCGCGGCCGGACAGCCGGGGTTCGCCGGTGACCTCGGACACGTGGGTGGAGACGGCGTACAGGTTGTTCTCGACGAAGAAGCACACGGGCAGCGACCACGCCGCCGCGAGATTCAGGGTCTCCAGCGTGGATCCGATGTTGATCGCGCCGTCGCCGAAGAAGGTGAAGGACACCGCGTCGGTACCGGCGTTCTTGTGGGCCCACGCGGACCCGGCCGCCAGCGGTACGCCGCCGCCGACGATCGCGTTGGTCCCGATGGCGCCGGCCTCGTGCCACTGGAGGTGCATGCTGCCGCCCCGTCCGTGGCTGAAGCCCTGGTCCAGTCCGCAGATCTCGCGCAGGGTGCGCAGCAGCAGGGCCCGGACGTCCTCGGGGAAGGGCTTGGTCGGGTCGAGGCCCTTCGGATACAGATGGGCCAGTGCCTTGGCCAGGAACTGGTGATGGCCACGATGAGACCCGTTCACGGTGTCGTCGGACGTCAGCGCGAAGCACGCGCCGACAGCGCCGCCCTCCTGTCCGATGCTGGAGTGCGCGGGGCCGTGGATGAGCCCGTCCGCGGCGAGCTCCAGGACGTATTCCTCGAAGGCCCGGATCAGCACCAGTTGGCTGTACATACCTGTCAGGAGGTCCGGAGCCGCGGCGTCCCAGTCGTCCCGGGTGACGACGAACTCCGACCATGCGGCCTTGGGTTCAAGTGTGTGTTCGGCAGGCATCGGGAGCCCCCTTCAATCAACCGGAGTGCGACGACCCTGCCACAAGATTGGATCCAATAACAAGATGCAGCTCGACTTTCCGCGGAGATGGCGCCACTATGAAGACACTTTGGATCCAAAGGAGGGAAGTCATGGCTCTACCCGGTCTCAAGCGCCTCGACCACATCGGATTCACCGTGCCGGACCTGGAACAGGCGCACGCGTGGCTCGTGGACGTCCTGGGGTGTGAGTACATGTACGCACTGGGCCCGTTCGGCTCCGCGGGCGACTGGATGGCCGAGCACCTGAACGTCGACGCGCGCACCGTGATGCGTCAGCTGCGGTTCTACCGGTGCGGGGAGCAGGCCGTCTTCGAGGTCTTCGAGTACCAGGCGGAGGAGCAGCAGACCGCCGTCCCGCGCAACAGCGACGTCGGCGGCCACCATGTCGCGCTGTACGTCGAGGACCTGGACGACGCCGTGTCGTACCTGAGGGCGAAGGGTGTCCCCGTTCTGGGGGAGCCGACCGTGAGCGCGGGGCCGTCGGAGGGACAGCGGTGGGTCTACTTCCTCTCACCTTGGGGGATGCAGTTTGAGCTGGTGTCCTATCCTGACGGCAAGGCATACGACCGCGCTCCGTCAGAGTTCCAGAGGTGACCGCACTTGAGTCCTGCGCACGCTCGCGATCCGCGCGGGTCGGACAGTGTCAGGAGTCAGCACATCGCCGGCATCCTCCGCGGTGAGATCCTCGCCGGTGATCTGAAGCCCGGCACCTGGTTGCGTCAGGACGAACTCGCGGCGCGCCTCGGTGCGAGCCGGATTCCGGTCCGTGAAGCGCTGCGGATCCTGGAGTCCGAGGGGCTGACCGAGTCGTTCCCGAATCGCGGGGCGCGGGTTCCCGTGCTCAGCCTCGAGGAGGTCAACACCTATTACCGGATGCGCGAGCGGCTGGAGCCGCTGACTCTGACCGAGAGCCTGTCCCATCTCTCCGAGGAGCAGCTGACCCGCCTGGAGCGCATCCAGGACGAGATCGAGAACCAGAGCGACGTCAATCGGTTCCTGCTGCTGGACCGCGACTTCCACATGACGTCCTACTCGGGTTGCCCGAGCGTCCATCTGCTGGCCATGACGGAGCGTCTGTGGAACTCCACCCAGCACTATCGCCGGGCGTTCATGATCCTGGCCGATCCTGACCGGGCGATGATCGTCAACGCCGAGCACCGGCTGATCCTCGACGCCGTGCGGCGGCGCGATCCCGAGGACTGTGAGCGCTACCTCGCGGGCCACATCCGCCGCACCCGAGTCGAACTCACCGCCCACCCGGAGCTGTTCGTCGCAGTCGACGAAGCGGGCGGGAAGTCCGCAACCTCCTGAGCGGACGTCCGGAACTCCGTCGGCCGGGACGGGAATCCCGGCGGCCAGGTCCGGGGCCCTGTCGGACACCTCCGCCGCACCGGTCCGGGACTTCCTCCGTACGGCCGAAGTGCTGAACGCGTCGCTCTGGTTCCGAGCGACAAGAAACTGAAATGTATCCAACTGGGCGCCCATGAACAGTGTTTGCGCCGATGGACCCTAGTGCACACTCAGTGTGAACCCTACGATGGATCCAATCGAGACTCATTGGTGCCCACGCCACGAGGAGAGCGCCGTGCCCATCGCCACCGTAAACCCCGCCACCGGTGAGCTCATCGAAGAGTTCACCGCCCTCACGAAGGAACAGGTCGAAGAGCGGCTTTCGCGGGCGGAAGCCGCGGCCGCGACGCTCCGGGCCACCGACTTCGCCACCCGCGCCCGGTGGATGCAGGCGGCCGCCGACCTCGTCGAGGCCGACGCCGGCCGGACGGCGCGCATGCTCACGATCGAGATGGGAAAGCCGATCGCGCAGGCCCGCGCCGAGGTCCTCAAGTGCGCGCACGCGATGAGGTTCTACGCCGACAACGCCGAAAGCCTGCTCGCCGACCAGCCGCTCGCCGACCCGGGCAAGGTCAACGCTTCGGCCGCCTACACCACGTACGCGCCGCTCGGCGTCGTTCTCGCCGTGATGCCGTGGAACTACCCGATGTGGCAGGTGATCCGCTTCGCCGCACCGGCGCTGATGGCCGGCAATGTCGGCCTGCTCAAGCACGCCTCGAACGTGCCGCAGTCCGCGATGTACCTCGACACCCTCTTCGAACGGGCGGGCTTCCCCGCCGGATCGTTCCAGAGCCTGCTCATCGGCGCGGCCGGTGTCGAGTCGGTGCTCCGTGACCGGCGCGTGGCCGCGGCCACCCTGACCGGCTCCGAGCCGGCCGGCCGGTCGGTCGCGGCGGTCGCGGGCTCCGAGGTGAAGAAGGTGGTGCTGGAGCTGGGCGGGTCCGACCCGTTCATCGTGCTGCCCTCGGCCGATGTCCGCGCCGCGGCCCGCACCGCCGTGACCGCGCGCACCATCAACAACGGTCAGTCCTGCATCGCGGCCAAGCGGTTCATCGTCCACACGGACGTGTACGACGAGTTCGTCGAGGCCTTTGTCGCGGACACCAAGGCGCTGACCGTCGGTGATCCGCTCGACGAGGAGACCGACATCGGTCCGATCGCCACGAAGTCCGGCCGGCGCGAGCTCGTCGAGCTGGTCGAGGACGCCGTGGCGAAGGGCGCCGTCCTGCGGTGCGGTGGGTCCGCGGTGGGCACCGAGGGGTGGTTCTTCGAGCCGGCGGTGCTGGAGGAGGTCACCCCGGCGATGCGGGTGTACGGCGAGGAGGCCTTCGGGCCGCTGGCGGTGGTCCACCGGGTCGACAGCGTCGAGCAGGCCGCGGAGCTCGCCAACGACACCACCTTCGGCCTCAGCTCGTCGGTGTGGACCGCGGACCCCGACGAGGAGCGTCACCTGATCGGCCGTCTCGAGGCCGGTGCCGTCTTCGTCAACGGCATGAGCGTCTCCTACCCCGAACTGCCCTTCGGCGGTGTGAAGGACTCCGGCATCGGCCGTGAGCTCGCCGCGGAAGGCATCCGGGAGTTCTGCAACCTCAAGACGGTCTGGAAGCGCTGACGCACACCGTCCGTCTTCTCGGACGCGGCGCGCCGGGCTGAGCCGCCGATCGGCTCCCGGCGCGCCGCCGTCCCGCCATCCTCCGAACCGGGGCGCCGTAGGCCCCGGCTTGTCGTGCCCATGACTATCTGGTTCGAGGGCGCCGGGCGGCTGCGAACGGGCCCGATGCCTCGACACCCCCGGCTCGCCGCCCGTTCACGGCAGAGCCCTCATGGGATTCCCGTCCGTTCGCGAACGACCTCAGGAGAACCCTGTGACCGAAGCACCGCCGTCCGCCGTGCCGACGAAGAGCGCGTCCCCGGAACCGACCCGTCCCGGTTGGTACCGCGCCATCCCGCGTGAGCACCGGCCCGCGTTCTGGGCCGGATCCGCCGGATGGGGCCTGGACGCCTTCGACTTCATGACCCTGCCGTTGGCCCTCGGGTCCATCGCCGCGGCGTTCGCGCTCACCGCGACCGAGTCGGGCCTGATCGTGACGGTGACCGTGCTGGCCTCGGCGGTGGGCGGAGCCCTGGCGGGCATGCTGGCCGACCGGGTGGGGCGCGTGCGGGTCCTGATGATCACCATCGCGACCTTCGCCGTCTTCACCGCCCTGTCCGGACTGGCCCAGAACTACGGTCAGATGCTGCTGTTCAAAGGGCTCCAGGGCCTCGGCTTCGGTGGTGAGTTCGCGGCCGGCGCGGTCCTGATCGCCGAGATCGCCCCCGCCCGGCACCGCGGCCGGATCATGGGATTCGTCGCCAGTTCCTACGCGGTCGGCTGGGCCCTGGCCGTCCTCGCCTACTCCGTCATCTTCAGCCATGCCGGCCCGGACGCCTGGCGCTACCTGTTCGTCCTCGGCATCCTCCCGGCCTTCGCGCTGATCTTCATCCGGCGCAACGTCAAGGACTCCGACGCCTCGAAGGAGAACCGGCGACGTGCCAAGGAGGACACCGCCGCTTCCGCGTGGAGCGGACTGGTCGCGCTGTTCCGCAGCGACCTGCGGCGCACTACGCTTCTGACCCTGCTGGTCGGGATCGGGGCACAGGGCGGCTACTTCGCCATCTTCACCTGGCTGCCGTCCTACCTGCGCACCGAACGCGGCCTCACGGTCGTCGGCACGAGCGGCTACCTCTCGGTGATCATCGTCGGCTGCTTCCTCGGCTACGCCGGCGCCGGGTACCTGCACGACTGGATCGGCCGCCGCAAGACGTACGTCCTGTGCGCGGTCAGCGGTGTGGTGTGCGTGGTCGCGTACACCTGGATACCGGAGGGGGCCAACGGCCTGCTGCTGGTGCTGGGCGTGCCGTTGGGGATGGCGGCGTGCGGTCTGCTGGCCGGTTCGGGGCTGTTCTTCAGTGAGTTGTTCCCCAGCCGTGTGCGCGGCGCCGGTGTCGGCGTCGCCCACAACTTCGGCCGCGGCGTCGCCGCGTTCTTCCCCTACCTCGTCGGTGTGCTCTCCGCGGTCTTCGGACTGAAGGCGGCCATGGGAATCGGCGCCCTGGGGTACGTCCTGGTGATCGTCGGCGTGCTGGCTCTCCCCGAGACCCGGGGCCGGCAGATCGCGTAGATCCGGACCACGTGTGCGGAGCCCGGGCGCACCGGCAGGTACTCCTGCGGCGGTTGTGCGCACCGGGCCCGCAACCCCCGGGAACCGGACGGCGACGTGCAGAAGGGCGCCACACGGCGAGCCGCTCGTGTGACGCCCCTTCAGGGTGTGGCCGGTCGGTGTGCGGTCAGTCGGAGGTCGCGGGCGCGATGTTCTTGTTGAAGCGGAGCAGGTTCTGCGGGTCAAAGGCGGCCTTGACCGCACGCAGCCGCTGGTGCTTGGCCTCGCTGCCGTGCACTCCGCGCCGCCACTCCTCGCCCAGGTCGTCGGAGAGGTTGGCGTAGCCGTTCGTCAGCGCGTGCGGCTGCATCGCCTCGGTGAGTGTCGTCGCCCACTGGTCGTACGACGCGTCGGACTCGGGGGCGTCCCACTTGCAGATGGCTTCCCACAGCCAGGCCGCTCCCGCGCGGGAGAAGGCCGTGGCGTCCTCGTCGACGTCCTCGGAGATCGCCCCGCCCATGAACGAGATGTTGATGGAGTAGATGTCACCGGGGTTCGCCGGCAGGGTGGCCACGTGCTCCAGCAGTACGTCGACGGCGTCGTCGGTCAGTGCCGGCAGGTAGCCGCCGCGCAGGTTCATCCGCATGCCGTACGGGGCGACGGCGTCGAGCATGCTGTTCGCCTGGACCCACGTGGTCCTCCCCACCAGGTCGGCCAGCGGCCGGCCGAGCTCGGCGAGCGGCCGGACGACCTCGTCGGCCGTGTCCGGTTCCCCGGTGTAGACCACGACGAGAATCAGCACCGGCTTGCCGTGCACGTCCTCCGGCAGCATCGGCAGCGGGGGAGCGTCGGCGATCGCGACCAGCAGGCCCAACTCCCGCGGGGCGGTGGCACCGTGCACCGCGAGCTTGCCGAGGACCTCGGCGGCCTGGTCGATGGGGAAGATCAGCTTTCCGGCGACGACCTCGGGACCGACCGGGTGGGCCCGGTACTCGAGCGAGGTGACGACCCCGAAGTTGCCGCCTCCGCCGCGCAGCGCCCAGAACAGCTCGGGGTTCTCGGTCGCGTCGGCGCGGACCTTGCGCCCGTCCACGGTGATCATGTCGCAGGCCAGCAGATTGTCGACGGTGGCGCCGTAGCGCCGCATCAGGTAGCCGATGCCGCCGCCCAGGGTCAGCCCGGCGACGCCGGTGCTGCTGACCGTCCCGGCGGGTACGGCCAGGCCGTGTTCCTGCGCTGCGGCGTCCATCTCGCCGAGCTTGACGCCCGGTTGGGCCCGTACCACCCGGGTCTGCGGGTCGACCGTGACCGACCGCATTCCCGAGAGGTCGACGACCAGCGCGCCACCGGGCATCGCGTAGCCGTCCGAGCCGTGCCCGCCGCCGCGCACGGCCACCGGGACGTTGTGGGCCGAGGCGTAGCGGAGCACGGCCGCGACGTCGTCCTCGTCGGAGCACCGCGCGATCAGCGCGGGGCCCTCGTCCGCGGCGCGGCCCTGGTACAGGGCACGCGCCGTGTCGTACTCGTCGTCGCCGGGCCGCAGGATCGTGCCGCGGAAATCGGCGGGGAAGTCGGAGTGAGTGCGGGGTTCGGTGGACGCGCTCATGGGGGGACTCCTTTTCAGCGACGTACAAAGGGATGTACGAGAGGTGCAATGAGATGTACGACAGGTGCAAGGGGACGTACGGGGTGAATGGGGACTGGGGGGGGGATGATCGCCGAATCCGGCGGGGCCGGTGTCAGAGGACCCGGAGGATGTCTTCGACGCGGTCCTTGGCGTCGCCGAAGAGCATGGCGGAGTTCTCGCGGTAGAAGAGAGGGTTCTGGACGCCGGCGTATCCGGAGGCCATGGAGCGTTTGAAGACGATGACGTTCTCGGCGTTCCAGACCTGGAGGA
The DNA here is from genome assembly GCF_003261055.1 of Streptomyces cadmiisoli. Lineage (NCBI taxonomy): Bacteria > Bacillati > Actinomycetota > Actinomycetes > Kitasatosporales > Streptomycetaceae > Streptomyces > Streptomyces cadmiisoli. Next base: position 884,462 of record NZ_CP030073.1, on the reverse strand, counting down.
CGGGCATGCCGGCGATGGGTGAGCCGGGGTCCTCGGCTGCGGCGGGGTTGACGGTGTCGTTGGCGCCGATCACGAGGACGACGGCGGTGTCGTCGAAGTCGTCGTTGATCTCGTCCATCTCCAGCACGATGTCGTAGGGGACCTTGGCCTCGGCGAGCAGGACGTTCATGTGGCCCGGCAGCCGGCCCGCCACGGGGTGGATGCCGAAGCGCACGTCGACGTCACGGTCCCGGAGCTTGCGGGTCAGCTCGGCGATGCCGTACTGGGCCTGGGCGACGGCCATGCCGTAGCCGGGAGTGATGATCACCGAGTTGGCCGTCCCGAGGAGCTCGGCCACCCCCTCGGCGGTGATCTCGCGGTGCTCGCCGTAGTCCTTGTCGTCGGCCGCGGCGGCCTCGATGCCGAATCCGCCGGCGATCACGGAGATGAAGGAACGGTTCATCGCCTTGCACATGACGGCGGACAGGTAGGCGCCCGAGGAGCCGACCAGGGCGCCGGTGATGATCAGCAGGTCGTTCTCCAGCAGGAATCCCGACGCGGCGGCCGCCCAGCCGGAGTACGAGTTCAGCATGGAGACGACGACCGGCATGTCGCCGCCGCCGATCGAGGCGACCAGGTGCCACCCAAGGAGCAGCGCGACGACCGTGACGGCGATCAGCAGCCACAGCGCGGGGTCGACGACGAACCATGTGGTCAGCACCGCGAACGCGGCCAGGGCACCGAGGTTGAGGTGGTTCTTGCCGGGCAGCATCAGCGGGGCGGACTTGATCCGCGCCGAGAGCTTGAGGAACGCCACGATCGAGCCGGTGAAGGTGACGGCGCCGATGAAGACGCCGATGAACACCTCGGCGGAATGGATCCCGAGCAGTTGCTGGGCTTCGAGGAGTTCGACCTCGGCGCTGACCGGGCCGTTCAGCGTCGCTTCCACGTGCAGGTAGCCGTTCCAGCCCACCAGGACCGCGGCCAGACCCACGAAGGAGTGCAGCAGCGCGATCAGCTCGGGCATGCCGGTCATCTCGACGACGCGTGCCCGCCACAGCCCGATCGCGGCACCGACCGCCATGGCACCGATCATCAGCGCCAGACCGAGTCCGGAGATGTCCTGGTGGATTGCCAGCGCGATGGTCGCGGCCAAGGCCACCGCCATGCCGCCGATACCGAAGGTCTTGCCGGCCTTGGCGCTCTCGTGCCGGGACAGCCCGGCCAGCGCCAGGATGAACAGCAGGGCGGCGACGATGTACGCGGCAGCCGCGGTGGTCTCGACAGTCATCAGTTCAGTCATCAGGGGTCGCCTCAGCTTCTCGAGAACATGGAGAGCATCCGGCGGGTCACTGCGAAACCACCGACGATGTTGACCGAGGCCAGCAGGATCGCGAAGGCCGACAGCACCATGACCACCGTGCCGTTCGGCGTGTCATCGTGCCCGATCTGGAGCAGGGCACCGACGACGATGATCCCCGAGATCGCGTTGGTCACGCTCATCAGCGGCGTGTGCAGGGCGTGGTGCACGTGCCCGATCACGTAGTAGCCGATCACTATCGCCAGCGCGAACACCGTCAGATGCCCGAGGAGCGCCGCCGGGGACAGGGCCGCGCACAGGAACAGCACGGTGGCACCGATGCCGACCATCGTGGACCGTCGCCGGGTCGACATGGGCTGCGCCTGCGCGGCCACCGGCTTCACGGCGGGCGATGCCGTCGCGGGGGCGGCCGCCGGAGCGGCCGACACCTGGACGGGCGGTGGCGGCCAGGTCGACTCGCCGTCGCGCACCACGGTCATCGACCGCTGCACCACGTCGTCGAAGTCCAGCACCAGCAGGCCGTCCTTGTCCGGCGTCATCAGCTTGATCAGGTTGACCAGATTGGTGCCGTAGAGCTGGGAGGCCTGCGCGGGCAGGCGGCCGGGAAGGTCGGTGTACCCGATGACCGTCACGCCGTTGGCGGTGACCACGGCCTCGTCCCGGACCGTGCCCTCGACGTTGCCGCCGGTCGCGGCGGCCATGTCCACGATCACGCTGCCCGGTCGCATCGACGCCACCATGTCCGCCGTGATCAGCGTGGGCGCCGACCGGCCCGGGATCTGCGCTGTCGTGATCACGATGTCCATCTCCGTGATCCGGTCGCGGTACAGCTGCGCCGCACGGGTGTTGTAGTCGTCCGACATCTCCTTGGCGTAACCCGTCGCCGACACCTCCACCTCGGCGGAGTCCGCGGCCTCGGCCGAGAGGTACTCGCCGCCCAGCGACCTGACCTGGTCGGCGACCTCCGGCCGCGGATCGGTCGCGTACACGACGGCGCCCAGGCTCCCCGCCGCTCCGATCGCGGCCAGACCCGCCACCCCGGCGCCGCAGACGAGCACCTTGGCCGGCGGCACCTTGCCCGCGGCGGTCACCTGGCCGGTGAAGAAGCGGCCGAAGACATGGGCCGCCTCCACCACCGCGCGGTATCCGGCGATGTTCGCCATCGAGGACAGCACGTCCAAGGACTGCGCGCGGGAGATACGGGGCACCGCGTCCATCGCCAGCGCCGTGATCGGCCGCGTCGCCAGATCCTCGACCAACTCGGGGTCGAACGCCGGGCTCATGATGCCCATGACCGTCGTACCCGGCTTCAACTCGTCCAACTGCGATGTCGTCAGGGCGTTCACGCCGAGCACGACGTCCGCCGCCAGCGGGTCTCCCACCCTCGCGCCGGCCTCGGCATACGCGTCGTCCGGGAAGCTCGACAACACACCAGCACCCGGCTCGACCACGACCTCGTACCCCAGCTTCACCAGCTGGACCACCGTGGCGGGAGTCGCGGCAACCCGCGTCTCGCCACTGCGGGCTTCGCTCACGATTCCGATCAGCATTCCCAACACTCCAGGCTGTCTATGTTCCAGAGCACTCGGCGGATGCCCAGGTGGGCAAACCAGGAGCGCCATCCGAGGCGACTGCGTGCCTGGATGGCGCTCGCCGGGCGGCCTGCGATCAGGCGACGGGCTTGGTCATCCCGCCGTCGACGCGCAGGACCTGACCGGTCACGTAGGAGGCGTCGTCGGACGCCAGGAACGCGGCCACGGCGCCGATCTCGGCCGGGTCGGCCCAGCGGTTGAGGCGGATGCCGAGCCCCTGGGCCATGCCGGCCCGGACCTCTTCGGGGCTCTTGCCCTGCTGCTGGCCCATGGCCTCGGTCTTGGTGAGCCAGCCCTCGGTCTTCGTCATTCCGGGCGAGATCGCGTTGACCCGGATGTTGTTGGCAGCGCCCTCGGACGCCAGGTAGCTGGTGAGCGCGACCACGCCGGCGTTCACGATGCCGGTGGCACCGGCGTTGGGGATCAGCATGTGCGCCGTCGCGCCGACGACGTTGACGATGCTGCCGCTGCCGGTGCGGCTCAGCAGCGGCAGAGCCGCCTGAGCGACGCGAACGTACCCGATCAGCTTGGTGTCGAAGGCCGACGCGATGTTCTTCTCGTCGATCGTCTCCAGCGGCGAGGGCGTGAGCTGCGGCCCCGCGTTGTTCACGACGATGTCGAGGGCGCCCTGCCACGCGTGCACCTCGGCCAGCACGCTGTTGACGGAGTCCGCGTCCGTGACGTCCGCGACGACGGGGAGCACGTTCTCCGCTCGGGTCCCGGCGGTCAGACGACCGGCCGCGGCCTTCACGGCGGCCTCGTCCCGGGCCGCGATCGCCACCTTGGCGCCACGGTCCAGCAGCGCCTGGGCGATGGCGAAGCCCAGGCCCCGACTGCCACCGGTCACGAAAGCCGTGCGGCCCTCCAAGTTCCAACCAGCCATGTTCGGCTCCTCCAGTCAGCGGTTCATTCGTTGCTGCGGAGAGTCGATCCGACGCGGCGAGACCACGGCAAGCGCGGTTAACGGAGGGTTCACAAGCGGGCTGTTCGGCTACTTCGGGCCTTCCCGGCGGTTAACGGTCCCCGTCGCACACTTGCCTGCACTCAGCCGGCTCCGAGGGCGAAGGGGGATGGGTGATGGAGGTCCGGGACCTCGAAGTATTCCATGGCGGACGCGGGCAGTTGATCACGGCCGCGGGGACGCGGCCGGGTTCACGCTCGGTCCCACCCCGACCGCGGAGTCATCGACCCGCGCACGGCGAGGCCGCGGACCAGCCGATCCGGGAGCGCGTCCGCAGTATCGACGCCCCGAGACGGATCGTCACATGACGTCCGGGGCGGTGAAGGACGCGACGAGCCGGCCGGGGCAAGACCCTCGGCCTCAGTCTCCTGCCGTCGCATGGAGCGTGGCGCTGCGCGGTGCCGTACGCGGCAGGGCGCTGGCGCAGACGATGGCCGCCGCCCTGACCGTCGGGTCGGTTCTGTTCATGGTCAACCTGTTCTCGCAGGTCCGGGAGGGCCCGTTCACCTGGGTGCTCGCCGTCCGGATCGCGCTGACGTTCCTGGTGCCGTGGCTCAACGCGACGCTGGGGCTCGCGATCGGCCTGCGGAGGGCCGGCGCACCACCACGGCACCGGACCGAACGCGCGGACACCGCCACTTCTCAGTAGTCCGTCCCCGCACCCCACATCGAGCCGGCCACTTCCAGGCAGGACCCGTCGAAAGGCAACTCATGTCACTGGTGCCCCTCCTCACGGCCGAGCAGTTCTCCGCGGCCGACCAGCCCGTTCTCGAACAGGCCGTGAAAACGTACGGGGAAGTGCTGAACACGTGGGCGGGCATCGGGAACAGCCCCGGACTGCTCGCCACCTACCTGCCCTTCCTGGGGCGGCTCAACGGGGCCGGCGCCCTGGACGGCCGGGTGAAGGACCTGGTCGCCGTACGCATCGCCGTGCTCAACCACTGCCGCTACACGGCGAGCCACCGCAGCACCTCCGCCCTGGCCAAGGGAGTGGAGGTGGACGAACTCGCGGCCGTCGCCGACGGGGAGTTCAAGGGCTTCACCGAGCGGGAGCGGCTGGCTCTGCAGCTGGCCGAGGAAATGACGATCGAGCTTCCGAAGGTCCCCGTGGCGGACGGCCCGACCGGTGTGTCGACGGGAGTCCGCGACGAGGCGCAGCGGGTGTTCAGCGACGCGGAGCTGGTCGAGCTCGTCATGTGCATCAGCATGTGGAACGCCCTCTCGCGCTTCCACCGTGTCATGGCCTTCGAGCTCGACATGCCGGCGCCGCCCGCACCGGTGGACTCCCGGATCTGAAGGCCGGGCCGACAGGGGCGTTACGCCGCGGTTAACGCCCCACTAACAACGCGCGGCTAACCTCGAAGGAATCAACCACGAAGCGAGCCCCACTTTCTGGGCACGATGCGCTTTCGTCGATTCGAATTGAGCCATTTCCGATCGGTCGGCCGATCGTGGCTCCGATTTCCCGGCTTCCAACGCCTTGAGGGCAAGTCACAAACGGGTTCGTGGCAGCTTCCCAGAGACATTCCGTCGAATGGAACTTGACTGACGGCCCGGCCAGAACAGGCCGTGCATCACGGTCTTCGGTGAACAGGAAAAGGTGGAATTTAATGCGAACTGGCGACCACTACTTGGAGTCTCTCAGGGATGGGCGCGTTGTCTGGGTCGGAGGTGACCGCGTCGACGACGTGACGACGCACCCGAAAACCAGAGCGCAAGCACAGCGTATCGCGAAGTTCTACGACCTGCACCACGCCCCCGAGTTCCAGGACGTCATGACGTTCGTCGACGACGACGGAGAGCGTCGCTCGATGATGTGGTTCAAGCACACGGACGCCGAGGGTCTGCGCCGCAAGCGCATCTACCTCGAGACGATCGTCCGTGAACTCGACGCCGGCTCCTCGGGGCGGACCCCGTGCGCGAACAACTACGGCCTGGTCACCTACGAGGAGGACCCGACGCCGTGGAGCGAGCAGTCCGTGGGCACCGGCGGGCGTGACCTGACCGTGGGCATCAAGAGCTTCCTGGAGCTCGTGAAGGAGGGCGACCTCAACTGCGCATTCGCCTTCATCGACCCCCAGGTCGACCGGTCCAGGCAGGAGGCGGCGAAGACCGCGCTGCGCGTCGTGGAGACCCGTGACGACGGCATCGTGGTCAACGGTGTCAAGGCCGTCAGCACCGGTACGCCGTTCGCCGACTACATCCACATCGGCGTCTTCTTCCGCCCGGGTATCGAGAGCGAACAGGTCATCTACGCCGCGTGTCCGGCCAACGCCCCGGGCGTCACGATGGTCTCCCGCGAGGCGACGGTCCGCGACGACCCCGAGAACCACCCGCTGGCGTCGGCCGGTGACGAGCTCGAGTGCACCGTCATCTTCGACCACGTCTTCCTCCCGTGGGAGCACGTCTTCCACATCGGCAGCCCCGAGCACGCCTCGCTGTACCCGCAGCGCATCTTCGACTGGGTGCACTACGAGGCGCTCATCCGGACGATGGTGCGGGCCGAGCTCATGGCCGGCGTCGCGATGCTGATGACCGAGCACCTCGGCACCTACCAGCTTCCGCCGGTCCAGGCACGCCTGGCGCGTCTCGTCGAGTTCTACCAGACGATCCGAGCCCACGTGATCGCCTCCGAGACCGAAGGGTTCATCTCGCCGGCCGGGCTCTACAAGCCGAACGTCCTGCTCTTCGACTTCGGCCGGTCGTACTACCTGGAGAGGTACTCGGAGATGCGGAACGAGGTGATCGACCTCGCCGGTCGTGCCTCGCTGCTGTTCCCCACCGAGGAGCAGTGGAACAACCCCGAGCTGCACGACTGGCTCGCGCCGCTGCAGTCGGGCGCGGTCGGCGACCCCTACGACCGCATGCGCATCTCGCGCGTCATCCGTGACCTCTTCCTCACCGACTTCGGCGACCGGATCAGCACCTTCGAGCAGTTCAACGGCACGCCGATGCTCGGCACCCGGATGCTCACCATGAAGCGGTCGGAGCTGTCGCCCTCCGGGCCGCTCACCCAGCTCGCCCGGAAGGTCTGCGGACTCGGAGAGGCCAAGGCCCCCGAGGTCACCGCCTACACCGAGCAGGCCGAGTACGCGCGGCGCCTCGACGGCGCTCGCACCGAGGGCGGTTCACTGGTCCGCTGAGCCCTCCGCGGCGCAGGGCGGTTCGTGCCCGCGATCGGTCACGAACCGCCCGTCCTCAGCGTTCCCTCGGGCCGAGTCCCGAAGACGATCAGCAGACACCGGGCAAAGGATGCCGACGGGGCACCTTTGCGGGAGGACGGAGAGGCCGGCATGGCTTACTACATTTCACGCGCGTCGGAGCGGAAGTTCTCCGACGTCCCGGGCATACCGGGTCTTCAGCAGGCGCTGCTGGTCGGACACGAGCACGGAGCCGCTCACCTCGAAGTGAGCCTCTACCAGCTGGCTCCGGGAGCGACGACGGGCTGGACCCGCTGCCCGTTCGAGGAGTCGTGGGTCATCACCGGCGGAACCGGCGAGGCCGCCTATGCCGGAGTGCGCTACGAGCTCGGCTCCGGTGACTACGGTGTGGCACCCGTCGGCGTCGCCCACGCGCTGTCCGCCGGCGACGAGGGACTGACGTGGATCGGGGTGCGCGCACCGAAGCCGCCGACGTTCGACGGAGCCCGCAGCCGCATCTCCGCCAAAGCCTCCCCGGGTGAGAACCTGGGGCGCCCGTCCGAGACGGATCCCCGGCACCGCTTCGTCGGGCACTTCGACGACTCCGACATGGCGCCCTACGCGCAGCTGTCGATGCCCGGCTACCACGGCCCCAACATCAAGAACATCAGCGTCAGGATGATGGTGGACCAGCTCCTGGGGGCCCAGCATCACACCGTGTTCGTGTGCGAGATCGCGCCGAAGTCCGGTCCGGGCCGGGCCGCCAAGGTCCACTACCACCCGTTCGAGGAGATCTACTACTTCACCTCGGGTGGGATGCGGGGCACCCTGGACGGCAAGGACGAGGTCATCCAGACGGGGGACCTCGTGTGGGTGGGCACCGACGGCACGCACGGCTTCGTCAACGAGCGGGACGAACCCGCGCGTTGGGTCGAGGTCCAATCGCCGATTCCTCCCACGTCAGACGCATTCTTCTTCCCGGACGATTGGCGTAAGCTCCCGGAGGAGCACTGAGGATCACGGAGGCGCGACGATCGATGGGTGACTCCCCTCCCGATCGACCGAGCGACTCGACGGCGCCGGTTCGACAGCATCGGGCGATCATCAGACGGAAGCTGGCCATGCCGGAGCCGGCGAAGGACATCGTCGTACGCGACAGGCTCAGCCAACGGTTGCAGGCGTTGCTCGACCGTCACACCGTGGTGAATGTCTTCGCGACCGCCGGCGCCGGCAAGACCACGGCGGTGGCACTGGCCGTCCGCGACCTCGACAGGCCCGTGGCCTGGCTGTCACTCGACGGTACGGAGCAGGCGGCGGGCCGCCTGCTCGTGTACCTGGAGGCGGCAGTCGAGGGCGCCGTCCCAGGGGCGGCGGACGTGGCGTCCGATGCCCTGAGCAGCAGTCTCCACATCGGTGAGGCGGCCGGCCTGCTGGCCGAGAGCCTCCAGGGCAGCCGGCTCATCGTCGTGTGCGACAACGTGGAACGCATCGCGCCCGACGAGACCTGCATCGCGGTGCTGTCGTCCTTCGCCCGCTACCTGCCGCCCGGAGTGAACCTGGTACTGGTCTCACGCGTCGACGTCCGCCTCGACCCGGGCTCGACGAGTGAGCGCGACCGGGTGGGCGAGCTGGTCGAGGGCGATCTCTCCTTCGACGCGCAGGAAGCCGCCGCGGCCCTGCGGAACGTGGGGCGCGACGACGTGCACCCGGCTCAGGCGGTCGCGGCGACGGGCGGCTGGGTCACCGGTGTGCTGTTCGAGGGCTGGCGGCACGCCCGGTCCCACGAGCTGGACCCCGACTCGCTGCGCTCGTACGTCGCCGCGAACATCTTCAACTCGCTCTCGCTGGTCGAGCGCACCTTCCTCCTCCACACCAGTCTGATGGTGGAGGTGTCGGCCCAGGGCGCCCGAGCCCTGGGCCAGGAGAACGCGGCGCAGGTCATGGCAGGCCTGCGTGCCCGGCATCTGCCGGTGACGTGGTCCGCGGACGGCACCCGTATGACCCCGCACCCGGTGTTCCGCGACTTCCTGCTGGAGGCCCTGGAACGGGAGGACGCCAGGACGCTCGACGCGGTCCGTCGAAGGTACGCCGAGGTCCTGATCGCCAGCGGCGCGCACGAGGAAGCCGTGGACGAGTTGCTCCGGCTGGGCGACCTGGAGGCCGCCGGCCGGCTGGCCGCCGCGACCCTGCCCAGCCTTGTCGCGCGGATGGACTTCGCGCCGGCGGCACGCTGGCTCGATGCTCTGGGAGCACTGGCCAGGACCCCGACTCCGGAGATCGGATCGGTCATCCTGCGCGTCGCGTTCGCGCTCGAGCAGTGCGACCGCGGCGTGGAGCTCGTCGATCGCCATGGATACGACTGGCTTCCCGAGCCGGAGACCCCCGAATGCGAGGAAGCCCACGTCCTGGCCTGTTGGTGCCTCTGGCACCACGGGCGGATCCAGGAGGCGCGCTCCATCGCCCAGCAGCTGCCGCCCGGCCGGAACAGGAACATCGCGCAGACGCTGGTGGCGCTGGCCACCGGTGAGGAGCCGCCGCCCTTCCCCGAGTATTCGACCACTCCGTCCAGCCCGCTCGACGGGCTGCTGATGCGGCTGGCGTTCCTGCGTGGTCGCCTCGAAGGGCTCGACGATCCGGGGTCGTTCGATCCGTGGCGCACGATACTCGGCGGTCCCTGGGTCGTGGCCGCGCTGCGGGTCACGGGGCGGCTGGATGCCGCGATGTCGATGTTCGAGCCTCGCCGCGGCTCGTCGCAGCCGGTCTGGTTGCACGCCGTCGACGCCGTCGACCTCATGCTGGACCTGGGCCGCGGGGAGGAGGCCTGCGCGTCCATCCAGCGGGGGCGGGAACTCATCGCGTCGACGGGCTCGAAGGTCTACAAGAACATGAGCCTGCTCGTCGAAGCCAAGACGTGGTTGCGCCTCGAAGGTGACACCCGACGGGCCGACCGCGTGCTGGCGGAGGCGGTCGCCAACGGAGCCTCGGACTACACCCTGACACGGGAGTCGTGGCAGCTGTGGACGGGCCTGTCGCTGTTGTTCCAGAACCGGGACGCCGAGGGGTACCAGCACCTCACGGAATGCCTTCGGAGCATGCAGTCGGGAGACCGCCATCTCGATCTGCCGACGGCCGCCGTCTACCTCTCCGAGGCGCAGTGGCGTCTCGGCCTCGAGGACGAGTCCGACGCCACGGCCGACCTCGCGATGGTCTCCGCCACGACGCACGGCACACAGCACCTGTTGCTGACGGCCCTGTCGGACGTACCCTCGGTCGCGGCGAGGGCCGCGGACACCAAGTCCAGCCGCATGTCGCCCTGGCACGAAGTCCTCGCGGCCCTCTCGGGCCAGCATCCGATCCGGGTGAACGTCAGCACGCCCCGGCTCGTCCTGGAGGAGTTCGGTGAGCCGGTCCTCACCGTCGACGGAAACGTGTCCCAGCCCCGGCTGACGAAGAGTCTCGAACTCCTCAGCTACCTGCTCTGGACACCCCATCGCCGAGCGACCCGAGAGGACCTTCTCGGGGCGCTCTTCGGGGGCCGCAACGACGCGGCCGGCCGCAGCTATCTGCGGCAGGCGCTCTACCGGCTCCGGGAGGTGCTGCCCGAGGGACTGAGCCCGGCACAGGACGGGGACGTCTTTCAACTGGTCGGACCCGCGGTGGCCATGGGGTCGGCGCAACGGGCGGTCGACCTCATCGCGCAGGCCGGGAGACAGGACGGGGAGGTCCGTCTCCAGACGCTGTCACGCGCCCTCAGCAGTGCCGAGCGGGGTCCCTATCTGGCGACGATGTCGGGTGAGTGGGTGACCGAACGGCGCGTGGCCCTGGCCGAGACCTTCCTGTCGGCCCGTATCGACGCAGCCAAGCTCGCGTATCGCATGAACCGCTATCGCGAGGCGAAGGGACTGGTCGACATCGTGCTGCGCGAGGATCCGTATCGCGAGCAGGCCTGGCAGCTCGCCATCCGGCTGGCGCACGCCAGCGGCAGCGATGACGGGGTGCTCGCGCTCTACCAGCGGTACATCGCGCGGATGCGGGACCTCGGAGTGCCGCCGTCGGACGAGGTCCGCCGGCTGGTCATGCAGCTGCGCCGTTAGCACCGGCCGATTTCCCGTCGGTAAACACGTCGTCGGACACACTCGACCACCTGGTGACAGGAAATGCTCAGCCATCTCGTTACAGGCAACGGAGGGCATCATGAGTGCATCGAGCGCGTTGGAGATGCAGACCATCTTTCGCGGAGCAATGTCGCGGTTCACGACCGGCGTCACGATCATCACCACCAGGACTCCCGACGGACCCGCGGGGATGACGGCCAGCGCTGTCGCGTCCGTGTCGCTGGATCCGCTGATGCTGCTGGTGTGCGTCGGTAACACCCTGGCGACGCGGAACGCGATCTCCGACTCCGGAGTCTTCGCGGTCAGCGTCCTTTCCCAGGGCCAGGAGGGCCACGCGCTCCGGTTCGCGAGCCGGTGCGACGACAAGTTCGCCGGTCTGGGGCTGCGCACCGACCACGACCTTCCGGTGCTGGAGGACGCCGTCGCCCACTTCGCCTGCGATGTGACGGAAGAGTTCGCCGGGGGCGACCACACCATATTCGTCGGCCAGGTCGTCAGCTGCGGCTATTCCGTCGACGCGGACCCGCTCGTGTACTTCGGCGGGAAGTTCGGCAGCCTCTGCGATCTCAGTTCCCACGCACAGCTCGCGTACGACTGGCAGTTGGCGGCATCGCTGTAACGGAGCCCCGTCCCGGCACCCGGGCCGGTCGTCCGTGTCACTGCGCGCTGACGGTCCGGTCGCCATCAACAATCCCGTGCGCATGTCGCGCACCCTCACCCCCCAGGAGAAGAACGTGGACGTATCCGTGCTGGGTCTCGGTCAGATGGGATTCGCCATTGCCGAACGGCTCATCGGCGCGGGCCACAAGGTCAGCGTGTGGAATCGGTCGAAGGGCAGGGCCGACGGTCTGGTGGCCTCCGGCGCGTTCGAGCTGGACGCGCTGTCCGACGCGTGGGCCCGGTCCGACGTGTGTATCACGATGCTCGCCGACTCCCGCGCCCTGGCCGAGGTCGCGCTCGCACCGCACGGCGGGCTTGTGCACTCGGCGGACGGCCGGGGGAAGACCCTCATCGACATGAGCACCGTCTCGGCGGAGGTGTCCGGTCACGTGGCCGCCGCCGCGGCGGCCGGCGGCGTCGGTTACCTGCGCGCTCCGGTGAGCGGAAACCCGGGTGTGGTGCGGGCCGGCAATCTCACCATCGTCGCCTCGGGGGATCAGGACGTCTTCACGTCCAACGAGAGCCTCCTTCGCGACATCGGTCCCCATTTGTTCTACGTAGGTGAGGGCGACGAAGCCAGGATCATCAAGCTGGCGCTCAACCTCATGGTCGCCGGGACGGCCGAACTGCTGGCCGAGTGCGTCGCCCTGGCCGAGGCCCACGACGTACGGCGGGACAAGCTGCTGGAGGTCGTCGGAGCCTCGGCCGTCGCGTCGCCGCTGGTCAAGTACAAGATCGCTCCTCTTCTCGCGGACGACTACACCTCGACGTTCAGTTCGCGGCTGATGCGCAAGGACCTGGACATGGCCCTCGACGCGGCGTCGGCCGGTGGCGTCCCGCTTCCGGTCACCGGTGTCGTCCAGCAACTGCTTCAGGCGTGCATGTCGACCGGACTGGGCGAGCTGGACTTCATGGCTCTCCTCATCCGGCTTCAGCGGGAGGCGGGCCAGGCGTCCGTCTGACGGCATCGCTCGGTCACCGAGCGGTAATCCCCGTGCCCCGGGGCGCGTTTCGGCTCCGCATCCCGAATCATCCTGTATCGGGACGGAAGAGGTCACGTTCCCTGGATCGTTCAGAGACCCGGCCGGGTGGAACTCCACGCGATGTGGGTGCCATTTACAAGCAACACGGTGTCACAGTATTACGATGCATCAAGCGCCGCCTGGAGTCGGTGCCGCCGCAGCGCCCTTGCACGAGTGAACGCAGAGGCTCTGTACGACGGTCGCTCGGTTCCCTTCGCAGTGACGGTCGTTCGCGACGTCATCGGGCCGGGCGGCGCTGAACCGATCTCATACCAGAAAGAATCGGATGCGCATCAAGACCGTGAGCATCGTGCTCGCAGGCTCCGCCGCGTTGGCCACCTTGGCCGCTTCACCGGCCGGCGCAGCCACCTCTTCCCTTCCCAACCCTTCTGTCACCGCAGTCCTCGACGTGCAGAAGCAGGCTCTGGCACTCGGGGCGCCCGGCGCCCTGACCCGGATCGACTCCGGCAACTCCAGCTACCGCATCTCGACGGGACGCGCGGACACCGCCGCCGGCACCGGGATGGACGCCGACCGCCGGTTCCGGGTCGGCAGCGTCAGCAAGAGCTTCACCACCGTGGTGCTCATGCAGCTGGTCGCCGAGGGGCGTATCGACCTCGACGCCTCCGCGAACGACTACCTGCCGAAGGCGCTGCCGGACGACCGCATCACCGTGCGGCACCTGCTCAGTCACCGCAGTGGTCTGTGGGACTACACCAACGACATGTTCTACTACACCGTTCCGGGCTTCGAGTCCGTGCGGAACAAGGTGTTCACCTACCAGGAGCTGATCGACCTGTCGACAGCCCACAAGGTGAACAACGAGCCGGGAGCGGCCTACAGCTACTCCAACACCAACTTCGTGGTGCTGGGCCAGCTGATCGAGCACCTCACCGGCGTGCCGATGGCCACTCAGTACCAGCAGCGCATCTTCGAGCCGCTGAAGCTGAAGAACACCTCGTACGTGCACCCGAACATCACCATCTCGGGTTCCTACGCGCGTGGTTACCTGCGCCAGGACGACACCACGCTGCCGCTGGTGGACTCCACGGAGCAGACCGTGTCGTGGGCGCAGTCGGCCGGAGCGGTCATCTCCAACTCCGTCGACCTCAACCGCTTCTTCTCCGCCCTCGTCTCCGGCAAGCTCGTGCCGCAGACGCAGTTGCAGGAGATGATGAGCATGGTTCCGGTCAACTCGGACGGCACCCAGTCGTACGGGCTCGGCCTGCGCGGACGCAAGCTCTCCTGCGGCGTGACGGTGTATGGCCACACGGGCACCGTCCAGGGCTACTACACGTACGCATTCACCACCGCCGACGGCAAGCGCAGCATGACGTCCATGGCGAACACCTCCAACAACGGGACCGTGAACACGGTCCTCGCCGGCACGCTGGAAGCCTCGTTCTGCGGCAAGGGCGTGGCCAAGGCCGACAAGTTCGCGCCGTCCGGTGGCGAGGGCTTCACCGAGGACATAGCTCCTCAGGTGGTCCGCCCCTGATCGGCCACCCTGATGGGTGAGTGATCGTACTCCGGTCACTGGCCGATGTGCCCGCGCCCCCGCACACCGCACTCCTCCCGCGGTGGGCGGGGGCGCGTCTCTGTGTTCAGGCCGTCGGCACCGACTGGATGCTGTCGCCGCGGTTGTTGATCGCGATGTAGGTACCGATGCGCCGGAAATCGTTGATCACGCCGAACATGCTCTTGTTCGAGGGGAGCAGGGCCCGCAGCGCCGGGGCCGCCGACAGTTCGGCGTGGAGCAGGTCCTTGTAGGCGTTGTAGACCCTGGCCGTGTAGCCGGGCTCCGCCGCCGCGCTCATCCGGTGGTCGTTGGTGACCGCGATGGACGCGAGGTCCATGAGGTAGCAGTCGAACAGGTCGGTGACGTCTGCGAGTTTCGTGCTCCCCGCCCCGCTCCGCGCCTCGCGCGCGAGTACCTCGGCCATCTCCACGACGATCCGGCGGTAGATCTGGTGCCTCGTGGTGCTCGGGAAAGCAGCCATGATGTGGTCGGCCTGGCCGGCGCCTTCCGTGCTCATGGTGCGCGGTGTGCTGAGGTTCAGCAGGCCCGGCACCGGCAGCGGCATGTCCTCCAGCCCTCGCTCCTCGACGGTGATGTCCGTGTTCCGGGAGGCCAGAGGATGCAGACCGATCTCATGCGCGAGCATGCCCATCACGAAACCGATGTCGTACTTCTCGAAGTAGTAGCTGGCCAGGTTGATCTGCACACCGTCGGCGTCCAGATCGCGTACGTCGGCGGGGGTTTCCCTGGTACGGACATGGAGTGTGATGCGACACGGACGTCTACCGATGTAGTCGCGGATCGTCGGGTGTTCACCCAGCAACTCGATGATGCGGACTGCTTTGTCGCGGTAGGTCGTGTTGGTGTGGTTGAGGTTGGTGAATTCGAAGTTGCCGGATTTGAAGGGGGTGAGGGTCGGTTCCGGTGTGGTGGTGGGTGTGGTGTCGGGGTCCTGCCGCGTGCGGGCGGGGATCTCGGTGGTGGTGTTGTCGGTCGGTTGGGGGAGGGAGATGGGGTCGATCCAGAGGGATCGGCGGGTGACGGGTGTGGTGGTGGTGCGTGCTGTGTCCCAGGTCTGGCTGTGTTGTGGGGTGGGGGTGAGGTCGCCGATGAGGGTGGCGAGCAGGGCGAGGTGTCGTTCGCGGAGGCCGGCGGGGGTGAGGGTGGGGTCTTCGGGGTTGTCGTGGAGGGCGCCGAGGAGGCTGCCGGGGATGTGGGGGCGGTGGGGGGAGGTGGTGTCGCGGTATTCGTCGCGCAGGCCGAGTTGGTGGGTGAGTTCGTGGACCAGTTCGACGGGGTCCGCGTCGGTCCACCAGGTGTTCTGGTCCATCGCCCGGTCGCGGTCGGCGAGGTCCACGGTGAGGTGCGGGGAGTCGGAGAGCGCGACGTGTTCGACGGTGACGTGCAGACGGTCACCGTTCGGCAGCCGGTGTCCGGGGTCGTTGAGGTGTGCGAAGACGCCTGTTTCGAGTTTGTCGAAGGTCTGCGTGGCCTGTGCGTCCGTGCCGCGTATCGCGACACGGACGGTGAGGTCGGTGACCGGCTCACCGGCATAGGTGAACCGCCGGGCGTCGAAGCCCGACCGCACCACGAACCTGGGGCGGCGGTCGCGTGGACGCCGAGGCCGCGGCTCGCCGGGAGGCGGGGTGTGCGCCACCGAGGCGGTGTCGGGCTGGGGCAGCCGAGGCCGGGCTTCGCCGGTGCTGCCACTGGTCTGTTGTTGCGACGTCGGTCGCTGGATGCTGTCGCCCCGGTTCTTGAAGACCAGGCTGCTGCCGAGTCCGACGAAATTGCGGGTGACGTTGTACCAGCTCTTGTCCGACGGCAGCAGACTTCGCACCGGGCTGTTCTGCGCCAACCGGGCGGCGAACAGCTCCTTGTAGGCGTTGTACACCTTGGCGGTGTAGTTGGGCTCCCAGGCGGCGTCCTTGCGTCTGTCGTTGCTGACGGCGATCGTGGCCAGGTCCATCAGGTAGCAGTCGATCAGGTCGGTGACGTCTTGGGCCTTGGCGCCTTCTTCGTGGGACTGTGCGTCCTCGGCGAGGGTGTGGGCCATGTCCAGGACGATGTTGCGGTAGATGCGGTGCCTTGAGCTGCTGGTGTAGGCGGCCATGATGTGGTCGGCCTGACCGGCTCCCGTGGTGTTCATGAAGCGCGGGTCCTGAAGGTCGGACAGCCCCGGAACGGCCAGCGGCGTGTCCTGGAACATGGCCTCCTCGTCGAGGATCTCGGAGTTCCGGGTGGCGAGGGGGTGCAGGCCGATTTCGTGGGCCAGCATGCCCATGATGTAGCCGATGTCGTACTTCTCGAAGTAGTAGCTGGCCAGGTTGATCTGTACGCCGTCCTGGAGCAGGTCCGTGACGTCGGCCGGGGTCTCGGTCGTGCGGAGATGCAGGGTGATGCGGCAGGGGCGTGTGCCGATGTAGTCCCGGATGGTGTCGTGCCTGCGGAGCAGATCGATGATGCGGACGGCCTTGTCGCGGTACTTCTCGTTGGTGTGGTTGAGGTTGGTGAATTCGAAGTTGCCGGATTTGAAGGGGGTGAGGGTCGGTTCCGGTGTGGTGGTGGGTGTGGTGTCGGGGTTCTGCCGCGTGCGGGCGGGGATCTCGGTGGTGGTGTTGTCGGTCGGTTGGGGGAGGGAGATGGGGTCGATCCAGAGGGATCGGCGGGTGACGGGTGTGGTGGTGGTGCGTGCTGTGTCCCAGGTCTGGCTGTGTTGTGGGGTGGGGGTGAGGTCGCCGATGAGGGTGGCGAGCAGGGCGAGGTGTCGTTCGCGGAGGCCGGCGGGGGTGAGGGTGGGGTCTTCGGGGTTGTCGTGGAGGGCGCCGAGGAGGCTGCCGGGGATGTGGGGGCGGTGGGGGGAGGTGGTGTCGCGGTATTCGTCGCGCAGGCCGAGTTGGTGGGTGAGTTCGTGGACCAGTTCGACGGGGTCCGCGTCGGTCCACCAGGTGTTCTGGTCCATCGCCCGGTCGCGGTCGGCGAGGTCCACGGTGAGGTGCGGGGAGTCGGAGAGGGCGACGTGTTCGACGGTGACGTGCAGACGGTCGCCGTTCGGCAGCCGGTGTCCGGGGTCGTTGAGGAACTGCAGGACACCCGCGTCGAGTTGTTGGCGGACCCGGGCGGCGTCTCCCTCAGGGCCCCGTATCGCGATGCGTACCGTGAGGTCGGTGACCGGCTTTCCGTCGTAGATGAATCGCCGGGCGTCGAAGCCCGACCGCACCACGAACCGAGGCCGGGTGTCCCTCGGGCCCTTCAGGACCGGCTTGGGGGGCTCCGCGTCCTGGGGCTCGGGTGTCGCCGTCCCCGGGTCCGTCTCCGCCTCGGGGGACGGTTCGGCGGGAGCCGGCTGTGGCAGCCGCGGCCCCACCGCGCCCGTGGCGGACGCTGAGGAGTCGGCCATGTCGTCCGTGTCGAGTTCTTCCTCGCCGGATTCGTACTCCGAGGAGGAAGTGTCGGGATACTGCGCGTTCTCGTTCGGCGTCGTCTCACCTCGGAGCACTGCGTTTTCGTCGAGGTACGCGCCGATGCTCTCCGCGTTGTCGCTGATGTGGTCGCTCAGCGCGGGCCGCAGGCGCATCCACTGCGGCATGCGCCAGCCGGGGAAGAAGATTCCGTGGGTGCCGGACGCCTCGACCCGGTAGCCGAGTGTGCTTCCGAGGTGCTGGTTGACCGCTTGATAGGCGAGGTCGCAGGCGGCGCAGGCCATCTTGAACCCGCCCAGCTGGAGCGTCTGGGGGGCATTCGGGTCGCCGGGGTGGTTCTCCCAGTGCGCGACCCAGTGCCCGAGCAGGGTGAGCTCGCCGTGCTCGGAGCCGTACGGTGCGGCGGTGAGGTTCCCGTCCTGGCCGGCGACGTTGAGGATGCGCGGGTTGGCCAACGCCCGCTGGACGACTTCGAGTTCAGGGGAGTCGGGGTGGTAGAGCCGGTACCAGCCGGTGGCCAGGGCCCGCAGTTTCGTGTGGTCCCGCAGTTCACGCGCGACTCCGGGGCGGCGATTCGCCAGCCACCGCTCGTCGCTCTGCCATTGCCGCTGTTCCTGCGCCAAGCTGTGCCAGTCCTGATCGGCTGCCGTTTCGTCCAGCAGCAGGGCGTCCCACTGCTGCTGGAACCGGTCGTTCCAGACACCTGACTCGTACTGCTCATTCAGCCGGGTGTGCAGCTCGGCCTGTTCCTCGGACCGGTGTTCGAGTTCGCGCTGCCGCTCCGCCAGATGTGCCGACCACTGTCGGTGCGACTCCTCGTCGCGGGACCACTTCTCCAGTTCCTGCTGCCGTCGTGTGCCTCCCGGCTCCTGACCCGATACGAACCAGGCCAGTTCCTCGCGCACCAGGTCGGCCTCCGCCGGGGTGAGCGCCTTCGTGCCGGTGTTGCCGGCGATACCGAGGGAACCGTCCGGCAGCAGGCCCACGGCGATGTGCGGGGTCACCTGGGCGTCCGCGGCGCGGTCCGGTTTCCGCAGGGCTTCCTTCACCAGGCGGGCCACCCGGTCCAGCATCCGCAGCGTCACCTCGCGGTCCCGTTGCGAGGTGCCGGTCGGACGTGTCTGCGTGAAGGGGCCTCCGGTGCCCAGGCCGAGCGCCTCGCGCAACGCCTCGTAGTCATCGGGCTGGAGCCGGTTGTCCCGCTCCGCCTGGTCCAGGGCTTCGGGCAGGCCGATGCCGGCGTGCTCGGTGAAGGCGCCGTCGAACGCCGTGTCCGGGAAGCCGCCCAGCCTGGCGTTGCGTCGTCGGACCACGTCCAGCAGCGCGTCGGCCCGCGGCTCGAGCTCGCTCAACAGGCGGGCGAACTCGGCCGCGAACTCCTCCTCCGGGTCGGTCGGTACGTCCGCGTGATCACCCTCGGTGTCGGAGACCAGGTCCATCTCGACGTCCGAATCCGATCCGGTGTCCATCGTGGTGCCGGCCCCGGACAGCGTGCTCAGCTCGTACGCCTCCTCCTCGCCCGGGAGGCCCGGAAGAGCGCTGCCGGTCGGCGATGCCGGGGACGGGGACAGGGGAACGGCCACCGGGTTCTGCTGCGCCACGGTCGGAACCGGCAGAGCGGTGTCGACGGGGGCGTCGAGCAGGCTTTCCGTGGCCTGCTGCTCGTTGGTCTGGGGTGGCGGGGCCGGCTTCTGCTCCGCTGTGTCCTTCGTCTGCGGCGTCTTCGGCTCGGGTGCCGGGCGGCGGAGGATCAGCGGCACGAAGTCGCTGCCGCGGCGCCGGAGTCTGAGGTGAGGGCCGGTGTCCCCGGAGGGGCCCGGGTAGGTGTGGGCGGTGCCGTTCTCCTCGATCAGGGTGACGGTGACGCCGGTCGCGGCGGCTGCCCACTCGGCCACGGCGCGGTCGGCCTCAGGGCCCCACGGGGCTGCCGAGAGGTGGCGGCGCAGATGGATGTCACGGGCTTCGCGGCTCGGCGCGGGCGCGCCGGGGCGGCGCGGCAGGGGAGGGGGCGTGAAGAGTGAGTCGCGCTGGGCCGGGGCGCCGGGAAGGCCGTTGAGGCGCATCAGTTGTGTGGGTGACGTTCCGGCGCGAAGGCGGAGCCTTGATGCTGTACGGCTTTCCAGTCCGGGTTGTTCGGCGGCGTGCCGCAGGGCCGTGGAGAGCGCGCCGAAGAAGCCGTTGCCGCGGCCGGTGTGCGCGCCCTGGGTGTAGGTGGCGCCGTCGGGTGCGGTGAGGACGCCGTCCCCGGCGAGACGGTAGCGCGGGACGCCGCTGTCCGTCGGCGGGAACCACGGCGGGGCGGCGTGGCTGCGGCGGGCGGCGTGTCTCGTGGTCTCCTGGCGGGAGACGAGGGGCAGGGTGGCCGTGCCCGACGTTCCGGCGTCCGTACCGTCCGAACCCTCCCTGCCCTTCGAGCCGGTGTCGGAGGTGGTCGTCGGAGGCCGCAGCGGGGTGGCGACGGGGGGCGGCGTGCCCGGCGGCAGGGCGGCGTGGAAGAAGCCGTCGGCGGCGAACAGGACCGGGTCGGCGGCCCGATCGACGGTGGCGGGGTCGCCCCCGTGCGGCAGAAAGATCTGTTCGTGGCCCTGTCCGGTCACCACGGTGAGCGGGGTACCGAGGACCCGAGCGGCGAGTGCGGGCAGCAGGTCGGCGCCGCCGTGGTCGCCCGCGCGGCGCTCGGGCGGGGCGGGGCTGCTCGGGTCCGCCGCGGTACCGTCCTGGCGCGGCTCGCTCGCGAAGGGGCGGGCCAGGGCGATGCCGGCCAGCGCCACCCGCTGCGCCGGGGACGGCCAGAAGGTCTGCGGCAGTCGGCCGAAGGCCTCGAACTCGGCCTGCTGCTCGGGAGTCAACTCGACCCCAGCGCGGACCAGTTCTTCCTTGGTGAAGGTGTCCGCGGCGTCCAGGGCGAGGGCGTCGAGGAGGTCCTCGTTGCGGTCGTGGAGCAGCGCACGGGCGAGGCTCCCGCGGACCGCGTCGATGGCCTCGGCGGTGACTTTCTCGTTGCCGGGGGCCGTGGTGAACCGGGCCGCCAGGTCGGGCTCCATCAGGTGGGTGAGGCCGGGGCGGTGCTGGGCGACGGCGAGCAGCGCGTGGAAGAAGGACGCGCCGTCGTGCGGCATGTCGTGCACCTCGCGCACCGTGGTGTCGTCCGGGGAGCTGAGGGTGCGCGGGGTCGAGCCGGTGGCGCTGGTGATCCGGTAG
This sequence comes from Streptomyces cadmiisoli, assembly GCF_003261055.1. Classification (NCBI taxonomy): domain Bacteria; kingdom Bacillati; phylum Actinomycetota; class Actinomycetes; order Kitasatosporales; family Streptomycetaceae; genus Streptomyces; species Streptomyces cadmiisoli. Next base: position 863,530 of record NZ_CP030073.1, on the reverse strand, counting down.
GGCTGGGGCGCCTCGGAGCGCCAGGTCGGCTCGGTGTACTCCTGCGGCGGGTCCCCCAGCGGGTCGGAGGGCCTGCCCCGGGAGTGGGCGGTGAGGCGGGTGGCGGCCAGGTGCAGCCGGTGATGGTCCGCTGCGGCGGCGTCGGTGTGCCGCTCCCAGCGGCGTACCTCCTCACGGGCGGCCTGCCAGGCGGCAACGGCCGAAGACCGGGCCGTGTCCTGCGGCAGGACGGTGGCCAGGTCGGGCCGGTCGTCGCCGAGCGCCGCCTGTTCTTCCGCGCTGAGGTTGAGCCAGGTCTCGCGGGCGCGCGCCCGGGCGTCGTAGTAGCGCTTCTCGGCCGTGGCGAGATCGGCCGCGGCCTTCGCCATGGCGTCCCAGGCCGTGCGGACCTCGGTCGGGAACGTGGTGTCGTCCAGGAGGCCGTAGTCGCGGGCGATGTCCTCGCGCAGCCACACCAGGGCGGTGGTCTCGGCCTGAGCGGCACGCGGTCCGCGCTTGGCCTTGCCGAGCGCGCGCAGCGGGCGGCCGTCGGTGATCCGGTGGTTCACCTCCGCCACCGCCAGCCAGCTCACCGGCAGCGCGAAGAGCATGCTGCGGTCGGTCACGACCTTGAGGTGGGTGCCGAGCGTGGTGTCCACGGTGGCCTTGAGGGCGGTGGTGTCGTTCGCGCCGCCGATCGGGACCGTGGCACCGGGGTTGATCACGCCGGCTTTGCTGGTCCCCGCCAGCGGCGAGGTGCCCACCGCGGCCTCGACGTTGTCGGTGATGCCGATGTCCAGCGCGTCGGAGGTCTTCGCCCGCTGCATCGCCTCCATACGCGGTTTGCTCTCGACGGCGAGCAGTCGGGCGCCGCTCCGGTGCATCCTCGCGTAGAGGCGTGAGTCAGCGGTGTGGGACTGGCCGAAGAGGCGAGCGGACGACTGGGTGGGCAGTGGTGAGCCGTTCGCGCCGAGCGCTTCGCGGAAGCCTGCGGTCAGGCCGCCTTGCGAGGTCGCCTCCGACTGGGCCTGGGCGGGGGCGGTGCCGAGGCCGGTGAGCGGAGTGCGGCGGGCCTTGCGCACCTGTGCGGCGAGTTCTTCGGTGTGCCGCTTGCCGAGGTCGCCGTCGCCCAGGCCGTCGGCGCGGGCGGTGGCGAGGGTCAGGGCGTCCTGCACGCCGGCCGCTCCGCGGATGTCCACGGCGAGGATGCCGGATCCGATCCGGTCGTCGAAGGTCAGGACGTCCGGGTCGGGGCTGCCGTCGTCGGCGGCGGAGGTACGCCAGGCCGCGATGCCCTCCGGCCGGGCCTGCGCGGCGGTCAACAGTGCGACACCGGGGGCCGGTTGAGGCATTTTCTGCTCGGTGAGCGCGCCGTCGGCCCCCTTGCCCTTCGGTGTGAGCAGACTCGCCGGGAGGATCTCGTTGAGGGTGCCGACGTCGGAGACGACTTGGGGAAAGAGCGGTTCGCCGGTCGCGTCCGTCACGGTGACGGTCAGCCGGTAACTGGTGACGATCTCGGCGTGCACCTGGGTGGTGGCGATCACCGGCATCGAGATCCTGCCCGTGGTCTCGGTGCGGACGTTCGACCGTTGCTTGGCCGCGGTGCCCTGGAGAGAGGGATTGGCGGCGAGGGCACCGTCCGACATTCGCTGTCCGGTACCGAGTGTCACGTCGCCACCGCGGTCCTGGGTGGCGACGATCGCGTCGTCACGGGACGTGTTGCGGTAGTCCTCCAGCTCGAAGCCGGTGCGCAGCCGTTCCACGGTGGTGGTGACCGGGGTCAGCCTGAACCGGACCTGACCGGTGCTGCCGCCGACCGGCACGTGGTGCGGGCTGTACCAGGTGCGGTGGCGGATCGGGAGGGACATCCCGTCCGTGGTCAGTTCATGGAGGTGGGCACGGAGGAAGTCCGGTGAGAGCCGCTGAAGGATCTGCTCCCGGTCGTGCGACGGGACACCGTGGGCTTCCAGATGCGCACGGAGCTTCTGCGCCGTGTCGCTCGCGTCGAGTTGGCCGCTGGGATGGCTGGGGAACCGCCGGTCACGCAGGAAGTCGGGGACCTGGTAGCCGTCGCCGAGGTTGCGCGGGGTTTCGGTGCCCAGGCCGTCGGGGGCGAGCCCCGCTCCGATGGCGTCCTGCATCGGCAGGTGGAACATCACCGCGTCACGGATGCGGTGGAGCGCGGCAGCGGCACGGCGGGGGGCGAGGCCGCGGCCGAGACGCTCGGAGAGCCGTCCGGCGGCGGAGCTGATCCCGGTACCGGCGCGGGTGCCCATGGCGCCCATCGCGGCCGTCCATCGGTCCCGCACCGCGATGGTCTCGGCGACGTCAGCGACCACGAGGTACATGCGCCCGGCGAAGGTGAGGGTGGTGTTACGGCCCCGGGTGAGGGTCTGCGAGATGCTGCGGCCGGTGCCCCAGGCGTACTGGAGGGCGGCCGAGTAGGAGCCGGACACCGCCTGTCGGCCCGGGGCCTGCTGAAGCGGCATGTCGGCGCCCTGGAGGCCGAGGGTGGTGCGGGAGGTGGTGCTCGCGCTGCCGAGAACGCGGTGCTCGTTGCCGAGCGTCGCCTCCAGGCTGGCCGGCTTCGGGTCGCTCATGACACGCAGGTTGCGCAGCTCGCCACGGACCGCGGCCTTCAGATAGTGGGTCTGGAAGGGGCCGGCACCGATGAGTCCGGTGATGCGGGAGCCGAACGGACCCAGGTACTGGCCGAGTTGCCCGGCCACACCGAGGTTCGCCATCGTCCGGCGCAGCGCGGTGCGAATCGGTGCGCCGGGGGCGCTGACGTGCCAGGAGGTGCCCGAGGCACGGTCGGCGGTGTCCTGCATGAGCTGCTGGCGCTGTCGGCCGCCTTCGGTGCTGAGCACCGCGTGCGGGGCGCTCAGCAGCCTCTTGGTGAGCTGTCCGTCGTCGGAGTCCGCGGTGGGCGATGGGCGGGTGTCGTCCGGGGCCGAGTCGGTGTTCGACGAGGGCGAGGTGCTGTCCGGGGCCGAGTCGGTGCTCGATGAAGGGCGGGTGCCGTCCAGGAGCTGGTCCGCTTCTTCGGCGGGGAGCACCTCCGGCTCGGGCTCGGGTGTCGGGCCGCCGGGCGGGGGGTCCGCCGGCGCGTGGCGGTCGGAGCCGTGCGCCGCGGGCACGGCCAGTTCCACCCGGCCCACCGTCTCGCTGCCCCCGCGAAACAGCGGGCGTTCCTCGACCTTGCTGACGAAGAGGCCCGCGCCGAGCACACCGACGGACACGAGCCGGGTCCAGCCGCGTGGCCGGCGGTGACCCTCGAACGTGGCGCCCAGTTCCACCTGGTAGCTGTAGAGGTCCGCGTTGTTCTGGTACGTCAGGTGGTCGTGCACGACCGCGACCGTGTTCCGGGTGGCCTTCTGGTTCGTCCTGGCGTAGCGGGCGCCGACGGCCACGTTGCCGGTCTGGCGCGGCCCGCCGGCCCCGGGCACAGTGTCGTGGTCACGTGGCGAAATGCCCAGCTCCACACCGCCGGAGAGGGTGCTGGACGCCTGCTGTCCCTGGCCGGAGAGCTCGGTGCCGATGACCGCGTTGCGCAGCGAGCGTTCGCTCATGGTGGTCTCGAACCGTCGGTCGGTGAGGCGCGCCCGCAGGATCAGGGTGTGGTGACCGCGGCGTACCTTGCCGTCCTCGGTGAGCGTGACCGGCACACCGGTGGTGGTGAGGTCGTCCAGGCTCTGCGCCAGCGTGGTCCGGTTCAGCGCTTCGCGCACCTGGCGGTCGTTGTGCAGCGCGGTCCGGATCCGCCCGTCGCCGTACCAGAACTTGGCCAGCCGCGGGTGCCGCAGCATCAGCGGCGGTACGAACAGCGACGGGTACGAACGGTGCAGGGTTTCCAGTACCGCGTCGGCGAAGGCCCGCATGGGGTCCTGGGGGGCGGGCTGCCCGTCCTGGCCCTGCTGTGCCGGTGGTTGGACCTGGGCCGCGGGCTGCTGTGCCGGTGGTTGCGCCTGGGCCGCGGGCTGCTGCTGGGCTTGGTTCCGCGGCAGGGGGCGGAAGCCCTCCGCACGGACCTGACCGCTCAGATGCACCGGGTCCTCACGCGTGAGGTACCAGGGAACCGGCGGTTCGGCGTCCGGATTCGGACCCGTCCGGCCGGGCGTGCGGCTGTCCCAGCCCGCGAGCTCGCGGGCGTCCTGGGTGGACATCCAGTCCAGGGTGACCACCCGGATCGGGCGGGCCGCGGACGCCGGTTCACCCGCCCGGCGCACCATCAGAGTGCGCTCCACCCGGTAGAGCGCGACCGGATGGTTGCGTACCCGGCCGGTGGTCTTGCGGGCCGCGTCGGTGCCGAGGTAGTGGCCCCGCCCGGAGCTCAGGTCCGCGCGCACCAGCGGCCCGCCCTGGAGGCGAACGTCGGTATCCGGGCCGACCAGGGTGTGGTTCGGGCCGGAGGTGACCTGGATGCCGAAGTTGGTGTCGCGGACGTGTCCGCGCTGGTTCTGGTACGTGGTCTGGGTGAGTTCGCGCAGTTCCGCCTTGACCGACTCGTTGACCAGGGTGCCCCGGTGCGCCACCGACCGCTCCACGATCAGGTGCCCCAGCGGATGCCGGCCGCTGCCCCGGGTCAGCTCGGGTCCGCTCACGGGCCCGGACAACCGGCCGAACAGAGCGAGCAGGCGCCCCGGGCGCACGTAGGAGACCAGGGTGCGGTGCGCCGAACTGCCGGGCCGCGCCTCAGAGACGGCGAGCGCCACGTCCTCGGGTGCGTCGGTCAGGTGGAGTCCGGTGATGTCGGTGACACGCGGTTCCACTCCGTCCGGGAACGTGAGTGTCTGCGGCGCTCGCCGGGGCCCCGTGAAGGACACCGTGAAGTCGTCCGGCAGCCGCCAGCTCAGCCCGTCCCGCACGGCGAACTCCGAGGTGTGCACCGTGCCGCGCAGCCAGCGGGGGCCAGGTGTGGGCGAGCCGGCCGGGTCGGCCGCGTCCGCCCGGTCGGCATTGTCCTGGCCGGTGGTCTTCGGCGCCTCGGTGACCCGCTCCACCCGCACCCGGTAGAAGACGTCGTCCAGGTGCAGGTGCGAACCCTCCACCGCCCGGTACTCGCTCTGGTGGAACGCCTGGGTACCCAGGGTGTAGTCCGTCCGGCGGGTCCAGCCGAGTGAGACACCGATCTTCAGCAGCCAGCTGAGGGGAGGTCCCATGCTCAGCGCGGCGGCGATCCGGCGCCCGTGGCCGACGCTGCGTCCGCCGCCCGTACCCGCCTGGCCGCGCCGCATGGTGTCCAGCCGGACGGTGCCGCCGTGCACGTCGGAGAAGCGCTCCCAGCGGTGGTACGGAATGGCCTCGACCGTCATTTCGTGGCCGACCCCGGACTTCTCCCGGCCCACCAGGCGCGCACCGCGCGGGGCGGTGAACGCGGCGGGCTGGTCGGTGAGCAGGCGCAGCAGTTCCGCCTCGTCGAACTGGGCACGGAGTTTCTGCGGCAGCCGGCCGAGGATCTCCCGCGCCACTTGCTCGGGCGAGCGCAGGGTGAGGACGCCGGGGCCGGTGAGGAGCCCGGTGGGTGTGCTGTGCGGAGCCCCGTCCACGCGCCCGCCCGGTGTGCCGTCGCCGGGATCGGCGTCCGGGTTGATCAGGACGACGGGCAGCCGGCTGCCGTCCTGGAAGGTGACGCCGTTCGGTGCCGGGCCCGGGGGCGGGGCCTCCTCGCCGGTGAGCAGCCGCGCCGGGCGGTGCCGGTCGAGCTGGGTCTCCAGCGGTACCGACGCCCCGGAGTGGTCGGATCCGTCCTGGCCCTGGGACACGGTCGCCGCAGGGGCGGGGACGGCCGACGCGGGGATCAGGGCGTCGTAGTGGTCGGTTCCGTTGTACGCCAGATGCAGGGTGCCGCCCTGGCCACCGGGGTTCAGCGTCGTGACGAGGAAGCCGTCCGGTGCGTGCGGGTCGGGCCGGACGAGCCGAAGATCGAGGTGGAGGGCGTGTGCCAGGGCCTCCGGGAGCAGGTCGGCGATGGGGGAGGACCACAGCTCGGAGCGTTCGGCGGCCGCGGCGAGCAGCAGGCCCCCGCCGAGTCGTCGCGCGTCGGCGGGCGTGGGTGCCACCACGGCGAGCTCCGAGTACTGACTGTTCCGGAGGATCTGCCGCCACCGCTCGGCGTCCCCGTCGGTGACGACGGCCTGAGCGACGCTGTTCCACTCGTCGGTGATCCGGCGCTGCTCGTGCGGGTCCCGCTCTCCGGCGAGGGCCTGCATCCGCAGGTCGTCCACCACGGTGAACACCGGGTCCGGGATCAGATCGTTCACCACGGTGCGCAGGTCTTCAGCGGTGATCCGGTCGCGCAGCAGCGCGCGCAGCCCGGCGACGTCTTCGCCGACCCACGCGGGCTGTTCGGCGCTTCTCTGTCCGCCCGCTGCGTCGAGCAGCGCTCGGAAGAGGCAGTTCCCGCCGCCCGGGGTGGTCAGCTGGTTGAAGGCCAGGCCGTCCGCCCGCACGATGACAGCCGGGCCGGCCGGGTTCGGGGCCTTGCTGAACACCGTCAGTTCCTCCGCGATGCTCTCCGGGCGGCTCGGCGGGGGCGCCAGGTCGGGCCTGCGGCGGGCGAGTTCGGCGGCGTCCTCGGGGCTCAAGGCGAGCTCGGACAGGGGCAGCGGGGTGCTGGAGAGCGACCAGGTGATCTGCGCGGACGGTGCGTAGGAGAGGCCGTGCACGTCCTCCGGTGAGACCAGGGTGGTCGGCGGCAGGGTGGGCGGGGGCGGCGGCAGCAGGGCGTCGAGGGTGGTGCCGGGCCCGGCGGTGGTACGCAACCCGGCCGCGGCGCGCAGGAATTCCGTGTACTGCTCGGCGGTGGGGTCGGTCGTCGGTTCGGCTGTCGGATCGGACGTGGTGATGCCCGTGGCGGCGCGCCGGTCGACCACCATGCGCCGGAGCAGGTCCGGGGTCATCCGGCCGTCGCCGTAGCGGGCGGCGGTGTCCGCGCCGAGCCAGCGCAGACCGTCCACATAGGCGAGCCCGGCGAGCAGCTCCCGGTTCTCCGGCCGTTGCTCGGCGTCGGGGCCGAGCGTCTCGCGCAGCGTGCGGATCTGCTGGAGCGTACGGGCCCGGGTGAACGGGTCGGCCGGCTCCGGGCCGGCGTGCAGGCCGGCGTCGCGCGCCAGGTCGTCCAGTGCGGTGCCGCTGGGCTCCGGGGTGAACAGCCGCCACCGTCCCGGCCCGTCCGCGCCCTCGGTGAGCACCGCACGGACATGGCCGTCCCGGTCGCGGGCCGTGCCCACCTCGGTGGTCGGCGCGTACACGGGGCGCCCGGTCCGGTTCGCGACGTGCTGTGCCACCGGCAGCCCCGCCACCTCCGGCTGCCGTCCGGTCTCGCAGGAGAACAGCACCAGCGGCCGGTCCTGGTCGCTGTCCCGTGTCCAGGACTTGAGCACCTCGCCGAGCTGCACACCGCTGACCTTCACGGTGGGGTACGCCGCGTCGTCCGTGCCGAGGGTGACGGTGCGGGAGGTGCCGTGCCCCGCGAAGTAGTCGGCGCCTTGCTCGGTGCCCGAACCGGGAAGCGCGGTCGGCGGACCGGTGAAAACGGTACGCGGGGCGCGCGGGACCGTGGCGGTCTGCGGGTCCTGGGGCGTGGACGTGGTGCGCACGCCGCGGAAGGTGTCCTGGCCGAGCAGCGCGCGGCGCCCCGCGCTGTGCGCCGTACCGTCCTCGGCCGGGCTCTGCGAGATGGTCAGCGTCCGGACGGCACGCCCCGGTGGGGGTTTCACAGCGGCATCCGGCATCCAGCGCCGTAGCTGTGCGAGGGGCACCGTGTGTCCGTCCAGGGTGGTGACCACCGGCTCGCCTACGGGCCGCGCCGGGCCGTTGCCGTCGGCGGTGTCCGCGGGCCGTACGACGATCCGCACCGGTGGTGAGGGCGCTGCGGGGGGTGTGGCCGGGGCGTGGTCGGTGGTGGCCGGGGGCGGGGTGCCGCCGTTCCCGGTTCCGCGCCGGCCGCCGGGGCCGGGCACACGTGTGTCGCCTCCGCCGCCGGTGCCCGACTCCAGGTACAGGTCGGTGGCGGGATCGGTCCACGGGCGGGACAGGGCGGCGAGCTTGGCCGCGGCGGGCACGGTGGTGGCCGCGGGACCGGGGTCGACTCCGTTGCCGGGTGCGGGAGGTGCCGGCTCCGCGCTCGGCTCCGCCGGCGCTTCCTCGAGCGACTTCGGAAGGGGCGCCCGGGTGGTCACGACGGGGTCGACGTCGGCCTTCGCGGCGCTCTGGGTGGCGGGGCGGGGAGCGGGGGCGGGGGCCCGGCCCAGGGCGTCGGCGAGCGGCAGCAGCACGTCCGCGCCGGGGAACGAGGCGTTCGCGGGGTCCGCGGCGACCGTGGTGCTCGTGGCGTCCGCGGTGTCCGTGGTGTCCGTGGTGGGCGTCGGGGCCGCGGTGGCCGCCGGGCCGGACAGCGTACGGACCCGGACCGGGGCGCCCGGCCCCTCACGGGTCAGCTCGACGGCGGCGCGTACCGGGCGCCCCGCTCCGTCCGGTGTGACCGCCGGCCCGAGCACCACGGCCCGGTCGGTCCCGGCCCCGTCCAGCAGCTCGTCCGCCTCCGGTGACCCCTCTCCCGGTGGCGGGCCGGCCGAGACGACGATCGTCAGCGGTGGCGCCTGGGTGGGCAGGGGGTTCCCGGCGGGGTTGGGTCCGGCCTTCACGTCCCGCACGCTGCCGCTGCCGCGCATGTCGCCCGTATCGAGCGCGCCGTCGGTGTCGCCCGCCGCACCGCCGTCGGTGTACGAGCCGATGGTGCTCACCTTCGGCGGATCGGCGGTGCTGTCGTCGGCCGTTGTCGGGACATCGCCTCCCGGCTCCGAAGTGACCGTGGTTCCGGCCGAGTTCGCCGATTCCGGGGACGACATGGTCTCCGGGGTCGCGCCCGTCTCCGAGAGCGCGATGGTCTCCGGAGACACGGCGGTCTCCGAGGTGGTGCCGGTCCGTGCCCCGGTGTCGGTGTCCGCCTCGGCGCGGGCGTTGCCCTGCGGCGATGCGGTGGAGGGAGTCGGCGTGGCGCCGGCGGTGGGGATGCCGCCCGGCCGGGCGGCGGTGCTCGTGCCGGGCGTGGCGGAGGAATTCGGACCGGCTGCCGGGGAGGGGCTGGGACGGCCTGTGGCCGACGGGTCGGGGCCGGAGGACGTGACAGGACTGCCGGCCGCCTGCCCCGGCGCCGTGGTCGTAAGGTCGTCCGTTTCGGCCTGGCCGGTGGTGATCGGGGTGTCCACCGTGATCGGGGTTCCGAAACCGTCGAGGGCGCGGCGTACCTCGTCGGCGTCGATCTGGGCGGCGGGGCTGTTCCCGGCGGGCACCACTCTGATCTCGGGCTGCTGCGAGAGATTGCCGTGCAGGCTGTCGCGGACGCCGATCTCGGTGCTGCCCGGCTGGTCGCCGCGCAGCGCGGCGAGCTCGCGCAGTGCCTGCTCGCGGACCTCGGCGGATCCGTTGTGGACCTCCTGCCACAGTTCGATCTCGGCCGCACTCATGGGAAGTGTGCCGGGGGAGTACGGCGGCGGGTTGCCCGCGGCGTAGGGCGGGGGCGAATTGAGTACGGAGCCTTCTCCGGCCGCGCTGTCCGTGCGCGGGGTGCCGTCCGTGCGGTCGGAGTCGTCGCCTCCCTCCGCGCGTGAGGAGCCGCCGGAGTCCCGCGTGTCGGAGTCCCCGGTGTCGCCGGAGACGGTGGCCGGCTGGTTGCGCAGCTTGTCGATCGCGTGCCGCAGTTCGGCACCGCTGTTCAGGGCGGTGTCGGTGAGGGTGGCCTCGACCTGGCTGCTGATGCCCGCCCCGACGAACGTGGACCAGCTGGTGGACCAGTCGCCGTCGAAGGCGCCCTTGATCAGGATCTCCGCGAGCGCCTCGCCGGAGCCGGCCGCGAGGAAGTCCGCCGTGCCCTTGAGTCCGTAGTGTCCGGCCAGCGCGCCAGGGCGGTCGGCGTTGTTGCGCAGGAGCTGGTTGTTCCGCCACAGGTTGGGGTTGTTCCGGAAGGAGAGCGGATTGTTCCGGAACGTGAGAGGTGTGTTGTCGGGGTGAGGGCTGGGGGAGGGCCGGTTGCTCGGCGGGTTGTCGCGCTGGGGGTTGGGGGTGGGATCGGGGTTCGGCTTGGGGTTCGGGGTGTTGTTCCGGAATTCGAGGCCCGGGGTGTTCCGCCAGCCGGGGTTGTTCTTGAACTCGAGGTCCGGGCCGTTCTTCAGGTAGTTGTTGTCGTAGCTCTTGACGATGCGCTTCGCGAAGTCGTCGAAGATGCTGGTGAAGAAACCCGCCGCGGCGCCGAACGCCGCGGACTTGAGGATGTCGTTCCAGTCGAAGCCGTCGGGGCGGCGGCCCTCCGGAGCGAAGTTCATCATCGCCAGACGCACCGCGAAGGTGGTGAACGCCTCGGCGAACGCCTCGGTGAGCGAGGGCGCCAGGTGCAGTCGCTGGAGCAGATGGCTGAGCGTGGTGAGGATGAGGAACCGGCTGCGCAGCTTGGCCATCATGATCTGGCCGGCCGTGGCACCGCCGGTGAAGAACGACAGCGCCAGATAGATGGCGATCTCGATGAGCAGCCGGATGACCTCGGCGATGACCTGCCACTTGGACTCCATGATGTCCATGGAGGTCTTGCGCCGGCCCTCGGCGATCTTGTCGAGCTGTTCGGCGAACTCGCGGAGGAAGTTCTTGCCTCCGTCGTCGATGAGCATGCCCATCGCCTTGGCGTACGCCTTGGACAGATCGTCGGGCATGGAATCGGCGATGTCGTGGACCGACTTGTCGATCAGAGAGGAGAGCCGGTCGATCTTGCGGCCCAGGCCGGAGTAGGCGAGACGGCTGTCGAAGGCGAGGTCCTCGTCGGCGTCGATGAGTCTTTCCCCGGTGAGGATGAAGATCATCGCGTTGACCTCGGGCGATGCCTTGATGCTCATCGGGGGCCGCTCCGGGGGCCGCGCAGGCAGGACGGGGCGGCCGCTCCCGGCCTGGTACCGGAGCGGCCCGCGGTGCCGGGCGAGGCGGCCGTGCCCGCCCGAGCCGACGTCGGGCGGCCCACGGTGCGGAGATCAGCGGCGGCCATGCCCGCCCGGGTTGCCCTCGCCGTACACTCCACCCGTGTTGGTGCGGTTGTTGTGCCGCTCGATCCCCTCCAGGTTGCGGTCGCGGGTGTCCTTCATCATCCGGACCTGGAGCACCGTCGCGTCGGTGATGCCCACCAGCACGTCGCGGACGGCCATCATCGTCTCCTTGGTGGTCTGGCGCTCCTTCTGCTCCTGCGGTCTGGCCTTCTCGGCGAACTCGCCCTCCGTACCGGGCCATCTGACGGTGAGGGCCAGCTCGTCTAGGAACTCCTCGGTCATGTTCCTGGACAAGGTGCCGATCTCCTCCAGCTGCCGCGCCAGGGCCTCGATCCGCCCAGGGGCGACGTAGTACCGCTGTCCCACGATCAGTCCTCCCCGTCCTCGCCGAGCGCGTCGCGCCAGCCGGGGGTGGCCCGGTCGTCGCGTGCCGTGTCCTCGTTGTCCTCGCGCAGCACCTCGGAGCCGAAGATCCGCTCCCAGTCCAGCTCGAAGCCCTTCAGCTCCGGCACGTTGCTGCTCGGCTCGGCGAAGGGCGCCATCGCCTTCAGCACGTGCCGGTTCATCTTCAGCCGCGCCGCGCTCGCCGCCTCCAGGACGCTGGCGGCCAGCTCCTGGGGTGACATGTCGCGGTACTTGTTCTCCAGGAACTCGATCCCGGCCAGTTCGCCCTGCGGGCCCACGGTGGCGCGTACCGCGCGGTCGGAGGAGAGCACCGCGAACGAGGCCTGCCGCAGTTCGCGCTCGGTCCGAGCGACCGCCTCCTGGGCGGCCTGGAGTTCGGCCATCGCCTTCTCCAGTCGCTTCTCCAGCGGTTCCGTCACGCCCGCTCCTGCCTTCTCCGACGCCAACTGCCGTGCCGATCTTGCCGGGTGAAGTGCCCGATGCGGAAGCCGGGGTCGGGTGGTGTTCGTCTCGCCGCCGCGGTCGCGCCTGAACTCGTGGCGGTCACCGTCCGATGACGGCCGGTGTGCCGCCCTCCTCGGTGCCCCACACGTCCGTGTCCTCCTCCAGGTAGTCGGCGGAACTGGTGGACCTGCGACTCGGCTCCGCCTCTTCCTCGGGGGTGTCGCCTCCGGTGGTCGCCACCCGGGAGGCCGGGGCCAGGAACGTGTCGCTGTCCTCCTGGCGGTTCCACGGGCTGCGCCTGCGGCGGTTGCGGCGCTCGCTCTCCTCCGCCGCGTCGACCAGGACGGCCCGCACCCGCTCGCCGTTGCCCCGGTCACCGCCCGCGCCCATGCCGCCCATGCCGCCCATCGGCATTCCGGGGGTGCCGGGCATGCCGGGCGCGCCGGGCGCGCCGGCAGCGGCGGCGAGCGGGCTGCCCGCGCCGCCGGCGACTCCGTCCGAGAGAGGAGCCGCACCGGCTCCGAAGCCGTTCTGGGCACCGCCGCCGAGACCGCCGGAGCTGCCGTTGCCGCCGGTCGAGTTGAGGTCGTGCAGATTGACCGTCTCGGTGTTGCCCTGAGGGTCGGTGATGGTGGCGATGCCGGTTTCAGGGTCGATGACCTGGGTGCTGCCGTCCGGGAAGGTGGTGGTCAGTTTGCCGTTGTCCAGGACGGTGGTGGAGCCGTCCGGGTTGGTCACCTGTGCCCCGTGGGTGAGGTCGGTGGTCGTGGTGGTGCCGTCCGGGTGGGTCGTGGTGAGCAACCCGCTCTCCGGGTCGAACGTGGCTGTGCTGCCGTCCGGGTAGGTGGTGGTGAAGTCGCCGTCCACGACGGCGGTGTGGCCGCCTGTGGGGGTCTCCAGCCCGGACTGCCCGCTGTTGAGGTTGCCCAGGTCGCCGATCGACTCGGTGGTGACGTCCGAGTTGATGTCGCCGAGGTCGCCCAGGTCCCCGAGGTCGTTCCGGCCGTTGAGGTTGCCCGGACTGCCGAGGTTCTGGGTGGTGGTGGTGCCGTCGGGGTGCGTGGTGGTGGCCTGGCCGGTCTCGGGGTCGATGGTCTGGACGGTGCCGTCGGGGAAGGTGGTGGTCAGCTTCCCGTCGTCGCCGAGGGAGGTGACCGAGCCGTCCGGGTTGGTCACCCTGGTGCCGTCGCCCAGATCCTGTGTGGTGGTGGAGCCGTCGGGGTGCGTGGTGGTGAGTTCCCCGCTCGCCGGGTCGAAGGTGGTGCTGCTGCCGTCCGGGAAGTCGGTGGTGACCTTGCCGTCGGTGAGCTGGGTGGTGCCGCCCGTCGGGGTTTCGAGGGTGCCGTCTGAGCCGTTGTTGAGACCGTCGAGGTTGCCGAGGTTCTGGGTGACCGCCTCGTTGGCCGCGTCGGTGGAGTTCTTGTTCCCGCCCGGTCCGTTGTTGAGCGCGCCGAGGTTGCCGAGGTTCTGGGTGATCGGTCCCGGACCCGACTGCCCGCCGTCGCCGAGGCTCTCGGTGACCGGCTTGTTCCCGTTCAGCAGGTCGTCGAGGCTGCCGAGGTTCTGCTCGTCGACCGCGTTGGGGTCGTTGAGACCGCCGAGGCTCTTCTCCACGGCCTTGCGCTGCTCCTCGGCCTCACGTTCGGCCTCCTCCTGCTGGCGCCGCTGCTCCTCACGCAGCTCCTCCTGATACCTGCGGTCCTCCTCCCGCTGCCTGTTCTGCTCTCCGCGCAACTCCTCCTGGTACCGGCGGTCCTCCTCGCGCTGGCGTTCCTGCTCCTCCCGCAGCTCGTCCTGGTACCTGCGGTTCTCCTCGTTCTGCCGGTTGAGCTCGTCCTCTCCCTCCTTGATCTTCTTCTCCTCGTACTCCTCCGAAGCGGTGCTGGTCGACTTCGGCCGGGGAACGTTGTCGGAGAAGTCCTCGCCCAGCTCGATGAAGTGGTTGTTGAGGGCCGACTGGACCTGGGCGGCGGGCTTGCCCAGATACTCGTCGACGCCCTGGCTCCAGATCCTGACCGCCTTGTCGCCGACCTTCGCCCAGTTCGCGATGTCGGTGAGCTCGCCGTACTCCGGATGCACCTGGGAGAAGCCGGCCTGCGGGGTGTGGCTGATGGACGTGGTGTAGCGGGTGGTCGTCGACGTGATGTTCGTCTTGGCGACGTTGTTCGCGTCCACCCACTGGGCCAGGTCGTCCAGGACGTAGCGGAGCACCCGGTGGGGGTCGTAGTACGGCGAGTTCGCCCAGTCGATCCATGCCTGCAACAGGGTTCTGGCCGCGTCCTCCAGGTACTTGCGGCCCAGGGACAGGGCCCGTGAGTACACCGTGTTGCCGGTGCCGGTCTCGTCGCCGGAACCGGGTGTGGAGTCGAAGGTCTCGACGTAGCTGTCGTAGTTCTCGCGGATCTTCCTCAGCAGGCTGCGGAAGACCTCCGCGGCCTCGCCCTGCCAGCTCGCGTCGTCGCGGCCGAAGCGGTCCTCCCAGTCCTTGAGCACCACCGCGTGGTCCCTGAAGAACTTGGCCGCGAAGTCGAAGGATTCCCCGGTGGTGGTGAAGGAGTTGAGGTCCACGACGTCGTTGCCGGGTACACCGAGGTTGCTGAACCGGGCGTCCTGTGTGCTGCCGCCCAGCAGGGCGAGGAGCGCCGCCCGCGGCCCGTTCATGTACCGGGCGAGCGGGATCGTGCTCAGCTTCTGCTTGTTGTAGTCGGTGAACTCGTTGCCCTCGCGGACCTGCGCGTCGTTGACGTTGGTGGAGTTGGGGCCGGCGAAGATGATCTCGTCGTCGACCTTCACGCGGCCCTCGAAGACGATCCGGGCCTGCATGATCGACCGCCGCTTGCCGCCGTCGAAGAACCAGATGTCGTAGTCCTCGCCCTTGTTCGTCAGGAAGCCGGAGTCCTTGACGAGTGCGCTGAGGCTGCGCTCCGGGATGTCCATCCGAAAGAGCTTGCCGCCGTGGTCGGACCGGAGCGAGTCGAAGACGGTGTTGCGGTCCGGCACCGGATAGCCGGTGATGTGGGTGACCAGGGTGGCCCAGGTGTCGGTCGACGGGTCGCGGGCATTGTCGAACTTGTCGATGTTGGCGACTGAGTTGGGATCGTACCGATCGGCCACCGGGGGCCCTTTCTGGTCGGTTGTTCTGCCGTACCGGCGCACCCGGGTGCTGTTGCGGGTGTGCGGCCGGGTGCTTCTCCCCGCGCGTGCCGGGGCGGGCGCGGCACGCGCGGCCCGCGTGCGGTACGGGCTCAGGAGTCGTCGGTCTCGCCGGTGCTGCCGGAGGTGAGGACGTCGACCTCGTCGAAGGTCTGGAGCAGTGTCTGCGCGTCGATCGCGTTCAGGTTCTTGCCCCTGGTCCTGTTGGCCTCGTCGATGGTCTCGGTGAGCGCTTCCTTCAGCTCCTTGAAGAGTTCCATCTGGTCGCCGAGCAGATTGTCGATGGCCACGGCCGCGGTGCGGATGCCCTCGATCAGCTTCGGGCCCGACACCAGGGGTTCTGTGACCATCCTGCCGATGCGCAGGAGCTGCTTGTCCTGGGCGAGGTTCTCCGGGGTGGTGTGCCCGTCGACGAGGTGGCCGAGCGGGCGGATGTGCGCCCCGTCGCCGTCCTCGCGGTGCTTCTTCGCGGCGAGGTACACCGGCTGCACCTCGTTGTCCCGGAAGTTCTCCATCTGCTTGAGGTCGAAATGCTTGACGTCGGCCTTCTCACCGGCCATGTGACGTTCTCCTGCCGCTCGGTGCCGGACGGGGACTTCGTGGCCCGGCGGAGCCCGCCGGGGGTCGGACGGCCCGGTGGGCGCGCCGCAGGGAGTCGGAGGGCCGACGGAAGCGGGCCGGAGCGATGTCCGGCGCCGCGCCACGGTGCCGGGTGGGCCCCGCGGCACGTCCGGAGGCCACCGGCCTGCCCGCAGGTGTCAGGCGCGGGCTGCGCGGGCTGTCCGCAGCGGGGACCCCCGACGCGTTGCCGCACGGCGCGTGCGCGCCGTGCGGGCGGTTCGACGCCTGCCGACCACCGGCATCGGACGCCGGGGTCCGCCCACGGGACGGACTCGGTCGAACTGCGGGTACCGGGGCCGGTCGTCAAATTCCCGCCTGCCCCGCGATTTGGCCCTAGCGGGCCCGCACACCGCCCCAGTTGTCTGCGCTCCTGCGCTCGTCGCGGGAGTGGTTGTCGTGGATCGTCCGGATCAGCTCGCCGTTGTCGCCCAGCAGTGCGGCCATGTTCTTGGTGGCCTGGTCCCACTCCGCCTGGACCTGGAGGTACATCTCCTGGTCGGTACCCTCCCAGGAGCTGACGAGCGGCTTCAGCTCGTCCTCCAGGTTGTTGAGGGTCGTGATGATCTGCCGGGTCTGCTCCATCAATTCCTCGACGGTCTGCTGGACCTTGGGGTACTGCAGGTCGATGATGCCGTCGGCCATGACGTCTCCTCTGGGGTGGCCGGGCGTCGGTGCCCGGGAAGCTCACGGGGCGCGGCCGTCCGCGGCCGCGCCGCAAGGGGCCGGTGCCGCGGGGTCAGCGCAGCGCGTCGAAGACGCCCTGGCTGGTCTTGCTGTTGAGGACCTCGGTCAGGTCCTGGTTCTCCTTCGCCAGGCGGTCGGCGGAGGCCACGTTCTCCTGGAGCGCGTCGATCATCTTGCTGATCTGGACGACGACCTTCTGCGCCTCGGTGTTCCAGCTGCGGAACAGCTTCAGCAGTGCGGCGCCCTCGTCGCCGCCGACGCCTGAACTAGCCGCGATCCCGGCGACGTTGTTCTGAGCCTTCTCCACCTGGTCCCGGGCCGTCTCCAGTGAGGTGACGCCCGCCAGGCCCTTGGCATGGTCCGCTCTCCTCGCGCCACTGTCCGCCATGCCGCGCTCCCTTCGTTCAGGTGAGTCTTGTTGCACCGTTGCCCGCTGAGGCTATGGAGAAGCCGGTGTTCCGCGCAACGCGTGCAGGGAAGATTTGAGCTTAGGTCAGCTCGCCGTAATTCGTTGCCGGGCAGGGGAGTTGCCGGTTTGTTTCGGTGTGATGAACACCCGCTGCCCGCCCGGTCGGGGCAGTGTGCGGTGAACCGTCCTCCGGCAGTGAAGCGGGCGGAGAACGGGCACGGGAAGAACACGAACGGTCGTCGCCAAGGGCCGTTCCCGGCAGCGGCATGGGATTCCTCGGGTGCGGCCGGCTCGCTTTTTCTGAGCTTTTTCTGAGGTTCCACTCGACACCCGGGCCGTAACGGTTCCGCCGACACCGTTCAGTCGGCTCCGAGTTCGGCTTGAAGTTTTCCCTGCCGCGTTCCGTCCTTTTCTTTTCCTCAGGTGCTATATGCGGTCCTGACCTTTTTCGGCGGCGGTGTCCGCTGCGTCGACCGTGCCGGCCGCGCGAACTGTGCCGGATGTGTCCGACGTGTCCAGCTCGTCGGTGCTCTCGGGCTGCTCCTGGCGGGCGCCGGCACCGCAGTCCGGCGCCGTCACCCTGGGCTGCGCGGCGCCCGTGGCGGCGGCCGGGTCCAGGTCGGCGCCGGTCGGGAGGGCCGCGAGCAGCGGTGCGGGGACGGAGCCGATGTCTCCGATCTGGTAACCGAGTGCTTCGAGCGAGTTCTTGGCGGAAACCCGGTACTTCACGCCGTTCTCCGCCACGAGATAGGTGGTCCCCGCGTGGGCGGCACCGCTCGCGTTCAGGGCCCGGACGAGCGCCCCACGTCCCGGCCGGACCACGGTCGCGTCCGTCGGGGAACAGGCCGGCCTCAGAGGCTGAGCGGTGCCCTCGGACACCGCGACCGGGGCGAGCCCGGCCAGCGGCACGAGGACGGACGTGATCCGGGCGCCGCCGTTGCCGCCGTCCACCTGCGCGCAGAGCGCGGTGCCGCGCGGCGCGGACCGGGGCGCCGGCGGCGCGTCGGGCAGCTCCGCGGAGCCGACCGGCCCGGAGCCCTTCGCCCCGTGCTCGCGCAGCGCGTCCGCGCCGACCGTGCGCGCCTGCGGCGACCGCCCCTCGTAGGCGTCCTTCTGGGTGGCCGGGTCGCCGAGCACCAGGGCGGCGCCGAGCCGGGTCAGCGGCACCAGGCCGTCCTTGCGCAGCAGGTGGTACGTGCTGTCGCCGCCCGGAACGCTGACCTTGAACAACTGGCCGATCCGGCTGGCCTCGCCACCGAGCACCGGGCCCTCCTCGCCGCGTCCCGGCACGTCGGGCGGTGCCAGGACCGGGCCCGGTGCGAGCGCGTCGAGGAAGGCCGCCGAGACCGGCATCGGCCGCTCGGAGCCGTACCCGAGCGCGGTGCGGGCGTCCGAGGCACGGTCCAGCGGCAACCTGCTGCCCCGCCACACCAGGTACTCGGTGTCGTCCGGGCCGCTCACCAGCACCGCTCGGTCGCCGCCGATGCCGCGCGAGTCCAGCGGCGCACCGGCCACCAGGGTGGTGGCCCCCGGCTCGTCCACCCCGGTGTCCGGCACGAGACCGGAGGTACTGGGCAGCGCCCCGTCCGGCCCGGTGACGCAGAGGTGCCAGGCGCCGCCGTCGAGCCGGTCGCGGGCAGGCACGGTGTCCGGGGCGCCCGGGATGCCGACCGGGGCGCCCACCGGTACGTCCCGCAACGAGTTGGTGCCCACGTCCACGGTCGCCAGGTCGGAGCCGCCGATCAGCCGCGCCGAGGCGTAGTTGCGGACCGGGTGCAGCACGCCGTCGATGCCGGTCCACAGGTAGGTCGCGCCGGTGTCGTGGTTGACCACGAGGTGCTCACCCTCGCGCCAGGCGTCGTTCCCGCCGGGGCGCAGCAGCCCGTAGACCGTGGCGCCCGCGCCGATCAGGACCGTCGCCAGCACTCCGAAGACGACGCCCCGGGTGGTGCGCCCGAGCGGGCTCTCCGGTGCGTCCGGGTCGGCCATCAGCAGGCCCGAGCTGAGCCTGCCCATCATGAAACTGTGGGCGTGCACCTGGTCGCGTTTGGACTGCACAGCCTCTCCTCAAGTCGTCGTCCACTCCCGGCGTGCCGGTGTGCTCAGCCGAACAGGCCGCGCAGCCAGCCGAAGAGACCCGCCACCCACAGGGTCAGCGGCAGCAGCGCGACGGCGAGGCCGGTGTGCGCCATTTCCGCAGCGCGGCCCCAGTACGGCAGGACCCGGCGGCCGGGCACCGTCCAGGCGGCGATCACGAGTGCGGCCGCGGCGGCGAGCAGTACCGCGAAGACGACGAGGCGCCCGTCGCCGTCGCTGCTCACCGCCCAGGCGCGGGCCAGCAGCAGCAGTCCCCAGATGCCGGGAACCGCCAGGGTCAGTCGCTGCCCGATGTGCACCAGACCGCGGGAGTGCAGGAGCAGCAGCAGGCTCAGCGCCAGGGCCGTGAGCACCTCGGGCAGGTCAGGATTCTCGGCGAGGACGACCAGCGCTGCCGCGGCCACGGTGCCGGTGGCGGCGAAGAGGGCGGCGACCCAGCGTCCGGCCAGCTCGGTGCGCTCGGCGACCTCGTTGCCCGCGTACGGCTCGATGCCCTCCTGCAACTGGCCGGCGGAGGACGGCAGCGACGGCATGCGCATTCCGGCCAGTTTGAAGGCGAACGGTGCCACCGCCCCGGCCGCCAGCACGACCACCGTCGCCACCAGCGCCACCGAGGCCGGCACGTCCAGGCCCGTGTAGCCGATCAGGGCCCCGGAGACCGCGGTGGCCACCGCGACGACCGCGGTGGCCAGCAGGGCCGGGGCGCCGACCGCGGTGGCGGCGAGCGCGAGGACCGCGCCCCCCGCGCCGGCCGCACCTGCCGCGAGCAGCCGTGCGCCCGCGACGCGCGCCGCGTCCGGGCCCGTCAGGTCACCGCCGGGCAGTACCCAGCCGGCCAGCGCCAGACAGGGCGCGACCAGCAGACCGAGCGCGGTCGCGGAGAGACGGTCGCCGACCGCGCGGCTCGCGGAGCCCGCACCCGCCAGCAGCAGCAGCCCGGCCACGGCCGCGCAGACGGCCCGGGACGCGGA
Source organism: Streptomyces cadmiisoli (assembly GCF_003261055.1). Taxonomy (NCBI): domain Bacteria; kingdom Bacillati; phylum Actinomycetota; class Actinomycetes; order Kitasatosporales; family Streptomycetaceae; genus Streptomyces; species Streptomyces cadmiisoli. The sequence continues at coordinate 843,737 of NZ_CP030073.1, read as the reverse complement.
GCCGGTCACACCGGGCCGGAACACCAGCACCAGAGCGGCCACCACCGTCGCCACCACGCTGCCCACCAGCAGCCCGCGCGCCGCGCCGGGATGCCAGGTGTGCAGCCGCCGGCCCGCGGTGTCGGCTATCCCGTCCACCAGGTCGTCGAGGCGCGCCTCCGGCAGTGCCTCGGTGTGCGGCCGCAGATGGAGCACGGCGCCGTCGGCGAGCCCGGCGCGGGCGAGGGTGGTCTCCTCGTCGAGCGGGGCGTCGCCGAGTCGCTGGAGGACCCAGCCGGCGTGGTCGAGTCCCGCCTCCTCGGCCTCCTCGCCGACATAACGCAGCAGCGTGGGCAGCAGATCGGCGACCGGCACGTCGGCGGGCACGGCCAGATCGACGGAGACGCTCGGCGCACGTACGGTCAGGCGGCACAGCTCGGACACCGCGCTGTCGGTCATCAGCTGAACTCTCGTCTTCCGTTGGGGCTTTGACAGGAGGACCCCTCGGAAGAGGGGACGTGCGAAGAATACGGAAGGTCCTCGCCGCCCCGAACCGGGGGTCCGGACAGGGGAATTGCGTCCACCCGTCCGATTGGCACCGCTCCCGCGTGGACAGGCCGCGCTCGGTGAATGCAGACTACTGCCTGCGTCCGCCGGATCGTGCTGTGGGCCGGACTCGATGTCCTGTATTGAGTTGAACGTCTCGGGAGTTGACCGTCCCCCGCTTTCCGCTCGGAACATTCACCCGCCGTTCACCCCCTTGCCCGGGGTGCGGAGAATGAGCGCGGTTCGGTCATTCCCGCCACCGGTGCGCCGGTATTCGGTGCGGGCCGGAAAGCCAGTGAACCCGGAGGTTCTGTTCCTTGAGTGTCGTGCTGTTTCGCCGGCCGGCCCGCCGGCGCGGACCCGAGATGCCCGAGGGGCAATTGACCCTCCAGGAACCGCCGGTCCTCGCCGAGACGGTGCCCGACACCTCGGCGATATGGACCTATTTGCCGATGGCCCTGATGTCGGTGTCGATGATGCTGATGTTCCTGCGCCCCGGCGGCGGGAACGGCGTCTTCATGTATCTGGCCCTGGGGGTCATGGTGCTGTCCGCCGCGGCCATGCTGCTGGGGCAGCTGATGCGCCGCTCCAGTGAGCGCAAGCAGCGACTGAAGGGCGAACGCCGCGACTACCTGCGCTACCTGGCCCAGACGCGCCGGCGGGTCCGCGCCACCATCGTGGAACAGCAGCGTGCGCTCGCCTGGCGCCATCCGGAGCCCGCCTCCCTGCGCTCACTGGCCCGCACCTCGCGTCTGTGGGAACGCCGCCCGGCCGACGAGGACTTCGGCGAGGTCCGGCTCGCGGTCGGCGAACAGCAGCTCGCGCTCACCCTGAATCCGGTCTCCACCCGCCCGGTGGAGGACCTCGAACCGCTCTGCGCGCACGCCCTGCGCCGCTTCATCCGCGCCTACTCCACCATCCCCGAACAGCCTCTGGGCCTGTACCTGCGCTCCTCGGCCCGGGTTTTGCTGCGCCCCGAGGAGATGCCCGGCGGTGACGCCGCCGAGCCCGGCGCACCGCCGTCCGGGCAGAGCGGCGGCACCCGGGCGGGCGGCGAACCGGCCGCCGACCCCGGCGCCGACGCGGTACGCGCCCTGGTGCGCGCCGTGCTCGGCCAGCTCGCGGTGTTCCACGCGCCCGAGGAGCTGTGGCTGGCGGTCTGCGTCAGTGACGAGCGGCGGTCCGACTGGGAGTGGGTCAAGTGGCTGCCGCACGCGCTGCACCCGCACGAGGAGGACGGCGCCGGCCAGGTCCGCCGGATCACCGCCGACCTCACCGAGCTCGACGACCTGCTCGGCGTGGAGTTCGCCGAGCGTCCCGGCTTCGACCCGGACGCCCGCCCCGGCCGTGACGAGCCCTACACGGTCATCGTCCTGGACGGCATCACCGTCCCCGAGGGCCACCGCTGGGAGGGCCACGGCTACCGGAACGCCGTGGTCCTCGACGTCTCGGGGGCGTTGCGCTGGCGGCCCGGCCGCAACACGCTGCGGCTGACCGTCGGACCGGATCAGGTGAGCCTGGTGCGGACCGACCGCAGCCGCAAGGAGCGCTCGGTGCCGCTCGGCCGCCCGGACCGGCTCGGCCCGCTCGGCGCGGAGTCACTGGCCCGGCTGCTCACCCCCCGCCGGATGAGTCTGGGCACCGACATCGCGCAGCCGCTGGACAGCGACGTCGAGCTGACCACGCTGCTCGGCATCCCCGACCTGCACCGGCACGACCCGAAGGTCCTCTTCGAACGGAACACCGGCTCCGCCCGGCTCCGGGTGCCGATCGCGGTCGGTGTGGACGGCCGCCCCGTGGACCTCGACATCAAGGAGTCCGCGCAGGGAGGCATGGGCCCGCACGGCATGCTCATCGGAGCCACCGGCTCCGGCAAGAGCGAACTCCTGCGCACCCTCGTCCTCGGCCTCGCCCTCACCAACTCCTCCGAGACCCTCAACTTCGTCCTGGTCGACTTCAAGGGCGGCGCCACCTTCCTGGGCCTGGAGGAACTCCCGCACACCTCCGCGGTCATCACCAACCTGGCCGACGAGGTCGCCCTGGTGGAACGTATGCAGGACGCCCTGCACGGCGAGCTGATCCGCCGCCAGGAACTGCTGCGCGCCGCCGGCAACTACACCTCCGCCCTGGAGTACGAGCGGGCGCGCGCCGCCGGAGCGGACCTCGCCCCGCTGCCCAGCCTGTTCGTGGTGGTCGACGAGTTCAGTGAACTGCTGTCCTCCCACCGGGAGTTCATGGACCTGTTCGTGATGATCGGCCGCCTCGGCCGGTCTCTCGGGGTGCATCTGCTGCTCGCCTCGCAGCGCCTGGACGAGGGCCGGATGCACCAGCTGGAGAGCCATCTGTCGTACCGCATCGGCCTGCGCACCTTCTCCGCCATGGAGAGCCGCGGCGTACTCGGCGTGCCGGACGCCTACGAGCTGCCGGCCCAGCCCGGCAGCGGCTACCTGAAGTCCGGCGTGGAGGCCCTGACCCGGTTCCGCGCCGGCTATTCCTCCGGGACGTACCGGCGCCGCACCGGCGCGGTGGTGCAGGCCCGGGTGGCCAGCCAGGTCGTGCCGTGGACCAGCGGATGGGTGGTGCCGCGCACTTTGGAGACCTCGCCCGATCCGGAGCCGGAGACCGAGGAGACCGGCGACCAGGAGACCCTGCTCGACGTGGCCCTGGACCGGCTGCGCGACTCCGGCCCCGCCGCCCACCAGGTGTGGTTGCCGCCGCTGGACGAGCCTTCCCCGCTGGACGCGCTGCTGCCGGGCATCGCCCCCGACGCCGAGCGCGGACTGAGCGCGGCCGGCTGGTCCGGGACCGGCAGGCTGCGGGTGCCGGTCGGCCTGGTGGACAAGCCGTTCGAGCAGCGCCGCGACCCGCTGATCGTGGACCTGTCCGGGGCCGGTGGACACGTCGCCATCGCGGGCGGTTCGCAGAGCGGCAAATCCACTCTGGCCCGCACACTGATCGCCGCCCTCGCCCTCACCCACACACCCGCCGAGATCCAGTTCTACTGCCTCGACTTCGGCGGCGGCGGCCTCTCTCAGTTCGCCGCGCTCCCGCACGTCGGCGGCGTCGCGGCCCGCCTCAACCCGGAACGGGTGCACCGGGCCGTGGCCGAGGTGATGACGCTGCTCGCCCGCCGCGAGCAGTTCTTCGTGGACCACACCATCGACTCCATGCAGTCCTACCGCCGTCGCCGCGCCGCCGGGGAGTTCCCCGACGAGCCCTTCGGCGACGTGTTCATGGTGGTGGACGGCTGGTCCACGGTCCGCCAGGACTACGACGACCTGGTCCCGAAGTTCAATGAACTCGCCGCCCGCGGCCTGAACTACGGCATCCATCTGCTCATCACCACCACCCGCTGGGTGGAGTTGTCGGCGCAGGTCCGCGACCAGTCCGCCACTCGTCTCGAGTTGCGGATGGGCGACCCGATGGACTCCGAGGTGGACACCCGAAAGGCCCGCTCGGTGCCGCGCAGCGGCGGCCGCGGCATCACCGCCGACAGCAAGATGCACTTCCTCGCCGGCCTGCCGCGCCTGGACGGCAGCGGTTCCCTCGACGACCTCGGCGACGGCGTCGCCCACCTGGTCGCCGAAGTCTCCCGGCACTGGTCCGGCCCGGTGGCCCCGCAGGTCCGGATGCTGCCGCACCGGCTTGCGCTGGCCGAACTCCCCGCACCCGAGACCACCGAGGGCGGCGGCATGCGTCTTGCGCTCGGCATCGACCAGGACGCCCTGGAACCGGTCTGGCACGACTTCAGCCGCACCCCGCACCTGATCGTGGTCGGCGACACCGAGAGCGGCAAGACCAACCTGCTGCGCCGGGTCACCGAGGGCATCACCGCGCGCTACGCCCCGAACGAGGCGAAGATCATCGTGGTGGACTACCGCCGTACCCTGGTCGACGCCATTCCCGAGGACTACCGCATCGGGCATGTGATCTCGCTGGACAACCTCAAGGAGACCATCGACGGCGCCGCCCGCGCGATGAAGACCCGGGTCCCCGGCGCGGACATCGCCCCCGCCCGCATGCGCCGGTGCGACTGGTGGACCGGCCCGCGGCTGTTCATCCTGGTCGACGACTACGACATGGTGTCCGGCAACTCCTTCCAGAGCCCCTTCGAGCCGCTGTTCGAGCATCTGACCCTCGGCTTCGAGACGGGCCTGCACCTGATCGTCGCCCGCAGCGCCATGGGTGCCGGGCGCGGCCTCAGCGACGGCCTGATCCGCCGCCTCGACGAGGCCAACAACCCCGCCGTCCTGCTGTCCTGCCCGCCCACCGAGGGCCGTCTGTTCGGCAACACGAAACCCCTCAACCTCCCTCCCGGCCGAGCCCTGCACATCGCCCGCCGCCGGGCGCGGTTGATGCAGACGGCACTGGTGGAGGACGGCCGGCCGGACTGAGGGAACACGACAACGAAGAACGCGCGCCGACGACCAGCGGGGGCCACCTGAAGTGGCCCCCGTTCGGGTCAGAAGCGGTTCCGGTCGGAGCGGGTGACCGGCCCGACTCCCGTAGCCACGGGTGGCCGGTCGCCTCGGTCCCCCGGATCTCAGCTCACTGCCTGCCCGCCGCTCCCGTTTCTGCTTCGGCCTCCGCCGGACGCCAGCCGCGGGCACGGGCCCGGGGGAGGGCGAAGGCGGCCCAGAGGACGGCGAGGACGGCGGAGGTGCCGAGCAGGACGAAGAGCAGGGCGCGGTTCGTGGCACGGTCGCCGGCGGAGGTGTCCCGCACGGTGACGGGACCGGCGGCGCGATCGACCCCGGTAGAACCGGTGGAGTCGTCGAGGACGGTGGTGACGGCCGCGTAGGGGTCCAGTTGGGGGATGTAGGCGGGGTAGGCGCTGCCGGTCAGACGTCGCAGTACGGCGGTGGCGGGTTCGTCCGGGTGGGCGGCGCGGACGACGGCGGCGGCCCCGGCGGCGTAGGCGGTGGCCGCCGAGGCGCCACCGCCGAGGTAGTGGCCGGCCCCGCGCGGACCGCCGGAGACCACCGCGGCGCCGGGAGCGACCAGGTCGATGCCGTCGGTGGGCAGGGAACCCTTCGGGCGGGTGCCGCCGGGGACCATGTCGGCGACCGAGAGGACGCCGGGTTCACCGGCGGGCCAGTAGGTCCGGGAGGGGATCTTGTCGGTGCCGCCCCGGGGCGGGTCGGGAGTGGCCGCGGCGATCACGACGGCGCCCGAGCGCTGGGCCTCGGCGACCGCACGGCTCAGTGCCGCGTCACGACGTGGCACGGCCACCGCGACCGCGATCACGTCGGCCCCGGCCTCGGTCGCCTCGCGCAGTGCCTCCGTGACCAGGGCGGCGCCGGCCGCACCACGTGTGTCGGTGCCGCGCAGGGCCAGGATCCTCGCACCCGGTGCGACTCCGGCGAGACGAGGGCTGCCCCCGCCGGTACCGGCGATCAGCCCGGCCAGGAACGTGCCGTGCCCCACGCAGTCGTCACCGGCCGCGCCCCGGGCGGTGACCCGGCCGCTGAGCCCCACGGCGTCGGGCGCCACGCCGCTGCCGATCAGGGCGACCGTCACACCGGCACCGGTGCCGTGCCGGCGCAGCCGGTCCAGATCGAGGCGGTGGCGGGACCAGTCCTGCTTCTTCGCCGTCGCACGGGAGGCGGGGGTGCAGACCGCCTGCTCGGCGCGCGGATCGAGCGCCGAGGGCATCCCGGGCAGTTCCTGGCCCTGCTGCCCGTCTGCCGCAGGGGTACGCGACAGGGGCGCAGCCTGGGCCGCGGCGGACGCGGGCAGCAGCAGGGAGGCGGCGAGGCCTGCGCCGGACAGCAGGCGGGCGACCCCGCGGGCACGCGCCTTCATCGGGGAGCCGCCTTCGGGGCCGTGGCCACGTCCTCAGGTAGGAGGATGCGCAGGTCGTCCAAGGTGGGCGCGGCCAGCGAACTGAGCCGTCCGGCCTGGCGGGTGACCATCGACTCGACCACCTGACGGGCCAGTCGGGCGTTGCCGAACGACCGGTCCCGGGGCAGCGAGTCGAAGTACTCCTTGAGCAGCGGGCCGGTGCCGGGCCCGCACTCGTAGCCCATGCTCGCGGACTGGGCGCGCACGATCGTGACCAGTTCCTCGGAGGAGTAGTCGGCGAAGGCGATCCGCCGCGGGAAACGGGAGGAGAGGCCCGGGTTGGAGGCGAGGAAGCGCTCCATCTCGTCGGTGTAGCCGGCGACGATCACGACCACCTCGTCGCGGTGGTCCTCCATCAGCTTCAGCAGGGTGTCCACCGCCTCCTGGCCGAAGTCGGCGCCGCCGCCCTGCGGGGTGAGGGTGTAGGCCTCGTCGATGAACAGGACGCCGCCGCGGGCCCGTTCGAAGACCTCGCGGGTGAGCTGGGCGGTGTGGCCGATGTAGCGGCCGACCAGGTCGGCCCGGGCCGCCTCGACCAACTGGCCCCGCCCGAGGATGCCCAGCTGGGCCAGGATCTGCCCGTAGAGACGGGCGACGGTGGTCTTGCCGGTGCCGGGCGGGCCCGTGAACACCAGGTGGTGGCTGAGCGAGGGCACCGGCAGTCCGGCGGCGGCCCGGTGGCGGGCCGTGGTGATGAGGTTGACCAGACCCGTGACGTCGCGCTTCACCTCGGTGAGGCCGATCATGTCGCCCAGGCGGGTCAGCGGGTCGTCCTCGGGGACGGAGGTCTCGGCGGCCTTCGCTGCGGCGGTCACGGAGACGTCCTCCGGCAGCAGCAGCCGCAGATCGTGCTCTCCCACCTGCGCCTGGGCGGCAAGCCGTACCGCCTGTCTGTCCACCATCTCCTCGAACACCCCGCGGGCGGCACGGCCGTTGCCGAAGCCGGCGTCCCGCGGCATCGCCTCGAAGTGCGCGGCCAGCGCCGCCGCGGTGCCCTCAGCCAGCTCGTACTGGTGCTGGTTGCACATGTTCTCCATGATCGCGACCAGTTCGGGCACGGAGTAGTTCTCGAACTCGACGGTCCGTGAGAATCGGGAGGCGAGACCGGGGTTGGAGCCGAGGAACGAATCCATCTCCCGGGAGTAGCCGGCCGCGACCACCACCACGTCGTCGCGGTGGTCCTCCATCAGTTTCAGCAGGGTGTCCACGGCCTCGCGGCCGAAGTCGGCACCGCCGTTGCCGCTGTCGGCGGCCAGCGTGTACGCCTCGTCGACGAACAGGACGCCGCCGAGCGCCCGCTGGAAGGTCTCCGTGGTCTTGATCGCGGTACCGCCGACGACCTGCGCGACCAGGTCGGCGCGTGAGACCTCCACCAGGTGTCCGCTGCGCAGCGACCCCAGTTCGGCCAGGATCGCCCCGTAGAGGCGGGCGACGGTGGTCTTGCCGGTGCCGGGGGGTCCCGCGAAGATCAGGTGCCGGCTCATCGGCGGGGCTGCCATTCCGAGCTGTTCACGGCGCTGGGCCAGCTGGGTCAGGTTGACCAGGGTGCGTACCTGCTGCTTGACGTTCTCCAGGCCGATCAGCGCGTTGAGGGCGCCGAGCGGGCCGTCCGCGCGGTCCGGCGGGGGCGCGTCCGCGGCGCCGGATCCGGCCGGGTCGGTGTTCTCGGCGCTGCCGGTGCCCCAGGCGTCCCGCTTGCCGTTGCCGACGCTGTTCAGGCCCTCCACGGCGAGCCGTTCTCCGGGCGCGGTCTGCACGAGTCCGCCGCCCTCGTTCTCCCGGGCGAGGCAGTTCACGAGCGAGACCGGCGCGGTCGACTCGATCCGGAAGCCGTCCTGCGCGCCGCCGGTGACCTCGCAGCCGCTGAGCGAGGCGAGCGCACCCTCGTGCAGCAGGAAGCCGTGGCCCTGCGCGGCGTGCACCGCCGTGCGGTTCGCGGTCAGCTCGCCCCCCGCGGCGACCACCACACCGTCCTCACCGGACATCTCCACGCGGAAGTCCCGGACGGTGACGTTGCCGCCGTCCTCCACGACCAGACCGCTGGTCGCGGTGTCGGAGACACCGCCGCCGGCCAGGTACAGCGTGCTTCCCGAGCCCACGCGCACGCCAGCGCCCTTCGGCCGGACGATCTCGCAGTCCTCCACGCGACCGCGGGCGTCCTTGACGGCCGCGATGCCGTCGCCGGCGGGCTCCACCAGCCGGGCCCGGCGCAGCAGCGGGTTCGCGCCGCCGCGGACCGCGATCGCGGGCGAGCCGCCGATCACCTCCAGGCGGTCCAGCTCCGGCGCGGAGTCCTCCTCCAGGAGCAGCGCCGTCCGCTCGCAGTCACGGACCGTCAGACCGGTCAGCGCCGGGGACGCCGCCCCGGCGACCCGTAGCGCCGCGCCCTGCGCGCCGTCCACCCAGCAGTCCTCGAAGGTGCCCCGCGCCCGGTCCGTGACCAGCACACCGTGGCCGCGGGCCCGCGAGACGCGGCAGCGGCGCAGCACCGGGTCGGTGCCGCCGGCCAGCGCGATCCCGTTGCCGGACGCCCCGGTGACCCGGACGTCCTCCAGCGTCGTACGGCCCGCGCTGCTCAGGTGCACACCGGTGCTGGTGTCGTGCACCACGGTGCGGACCACGGACAGGGCGCAGTTCTCCTCCAGGGCGAGGGAGGGCTTGTCCGTGGAGGAGATGTCGCAGTCCTCGACGAGGCCGCGGGCCTCGCCGTTGGCGAGCAGGCCGTTGCCGCGGGCGTCGCGCACCGTGCAGTCCCGGATACGTGCCTCGCCCTGCTCGGCGAGGACCAGGCCGCTGGTGCCCAGGTGCTCCAGCGTGCAGGACTCCACGGTGGTCGGCGTGGTCGAGGTCACCACGATGCCCGCGCCCTGCGGGTTGCTCACCCGGCAGTCCCGCAGCGCGAGGGAACCCGTTCCCCCGGCGAGCATCGCGGTCCAGGCGGCACCGACGACCTCGCAGCCGTCGAGGGCGGCCTGCCCGCGGCGCACGTCCACGGCCGGCAGCTCGGCGTCGCCGCCCCGCAAGGTCAGTTCGGCGAGCATCACGGCGTCGGCGCGCAGCGTGACCACGCTGCCCGTGCGCGGCCGGACCTCGACCGTGCCCCGCCCCTCGGCGGCGGTGAGGGTGACCCTGGTGTTGATCACCAGGTTCTCCGCGTACGTCCCGGGCCGGACGCTGATCAGCGCACCGGTACGGGCAGCCGCGAGTGCCTCACCGATCGTCCGGTAGCGGTCCCGGTCCCCGGAACCGACCGTCAGTACCTGGCGCGACACGCACCAACCTCCTTGCCTCGGTGGCGTCTTCAGCGGGCGCCCCCCTGAGCCGGGGCGCATGTCGGCGAGCCGACGGAGCCATCATGCCTCGCCCTGCGGACACGCGGCTGCCGAGGGCGGTGCTCCCGTCAGGGGCGTCCGGTCAGACGCTCCACTTCTGGTTGTCGGTGCCCGCGCAGCTCCACAGTTGCAGCCAGGCGCCGTTGCCGCGGTTGTTGTCCTTGATGTCGACGCACTTGCCGACGACGGTGTTCACCAGGTCGTGGCGGTCGTTGAGGGTGAACTGCTGGGCGGCGTTGCCGTTGCACCAGGCGATCTGGATGGGGGAGCCGTTGTTGAAGTTCGCGTTGGCGACGTCCAGGCACTTGTCCTTGATGCGGATGGTGCCGTCGGAGGCGAACCGCCACTTCTGCGCCGCGCCGTTGTTGCAGTCCCACACGAACAGCTTCTGGCCGTCGCTGAAGTCGCCCGCCGGTACGTCGACGCAGCGACCGGAGAGATGACTGCGGAAGGAGACGGGGGCACTGAAGGTCACGCCCGAACCGGTCTTCGCGGGCTCGGCGTCGTCACCGCCGGACGACGTCTTCTGGCCGCCGGAGGGCTCCTTGTCGGTCTGCTTCTTCGGCTGTTCCTGCTGGTCGGCGCCGCCGTCGGTGCGGCTGCCCTGACCGGCGTCCTGCTTCGTGGAGGTCCCGCCCGTGTCCCGTGCCGGGATGCCCGCGGGGGCCTTCCGGGCGGGCTTGCCGGGCTTGGCGGACTCCTTCTCGGCCGAGCCCGAGGAGCCGGCCTCGGGCTCGGTCACCACGAACTCGCCCGGCGCGTCCTGCGATCCGCCGCCGAGCACGGTTCCGCCGGCAGGGGTCGCCTTGGCGTCCTTGTCGTCGTTCCCGGCGAGCACCAGGAACGGCACCGACACGAGCAGCGCTCCCGCGACCGCAGCCCCGGCCAGCATCGCCTTGCCCGGCCGCCCCACCGGTCCGCTCTGCTGCTGCGGCCGGTCGATCGCGGTCGCGGTCATGGTCCGTACGAGCGAGGGCAGCCGGCTCTTGGCCGCCGCTGCCGCACCGGGGTCGGCCTCGGTCTCGGACCGGTTGGCGGGGGCGGACTCGGTCTCCGGTCGCGTGACCGGGGTGTTTCCGGCCTCGGACCGCGTGTCAGGGGCGGTACCGGATTCGGGCCGGGGAGCGGACGCGGTTCCGGACTCGGGGCCGGTCTCGGGCTCCGTCGCTTCGTCTTCCCCGGCCTCCTGGCCCGCCCCGGAAACCGGCGTACGGGGCCGGGCGGCCACCGGACCACCGGACGTGGCCGCCGCCTTCGTCTCTGCCGGCTCGGAGTTGAGGCCGGGCCCGGACTCGGCGCGAGTGGTGGCCACGGCGGTTGCCGCCGTCTTCTCGCCGTCGGAACCGGACTCCGCGCCGTCCTCCGAGGGAGCGGGGGTTTGCTGGGCCGAGCGCGTCACGAGGTCCTCCCTGTGCTGTGGGTCCAGGGTTGAGCAGAGCTGTCTGTTCGGTCCGCGGAGGAGGCCGGAGCCGGGGCACCGGTGTCCGTCGCGCCGGTGGGGGTGTCGGCCGTTGCTGCGGTAAGGATGCTGGTGCCTGTCGTTTCGGTGGGGGTGCTGGTGCCCGTCGCCGTAGTGTCCGCCGCGAGCGCCGCGTCGTCGCTCACCCCGCCCGCTCCACCGAGCAGACGGTCCGCGGGAACGAGCAGGGGCGCCGCCGCCGCGGCGTTGACCAGCAGCATGCTGCCGGGACCGCTCAGTGATCGCGCCAACTCCTGCGCCGGCAGGGTGTCATGGTGAAGCGTCGAGGACATGAACTCGTGTGCCGGGGAGGTGAACAACAGCACCACCGGCGCACCGTCCCGCCCGGCGGCAGTGAGGGGCCCGCCGTGCGGACCACGTACCACGGTGATCTCCGCCTCCGCGAGCGCCGCCAGGGCCTCGTCCACCGAGCCGTAGCCGGTGGCCGCCCGCTGCGCCGCGGCGTCCACCGGGTCGGAGGGCTCGGGCCAGCCGAGGACACGGGCCGAGGGCCGGTAGGCCGGATTGCCGCGGAACTCGCCGACATCCCCGCTGTCGTCCGACTGCCATTCGCCCAGCACCGCCCACTCCGGCGGCGTCCCCTCGTCGGTCCACTCCGGGTCCACCATCCCGATCCAGTGCCCCGGCGCCCGGCGGGCCGCGGCTCGTACGGCCTCGGGTATGTCGGGTGTCTCGGGGGCGTCGGCGGCCTCGGTGGTGTCGGAGGCAGGTGCCTCATGACCGACGGTCGGGAGGGAGGTACCGGACGCCGCGGACAGGGCGCCATGCCGGTCCTCTTGCCGTTCTCCGGGCCGCATCTCCACCTGAACTCTTCGGTTCCGTACGAATCCTGGGGTGCCCAACGGCACGCGCACACACCGACATTGATCAAGCCGGGGAGCCAACAGGATGCCACACCGGCCCCAGGCGTGGGCCTTCGCCAGAGGTCTGTTTCGGCCGATTGCAGGCCAGTTCGCTGCGCGGGCGGAGAACTTTCCGGGAGCAGTGAGGACGCGGCCGGACAAAGCGATGGGGTGGTTCACCCGGGGTGAGCGGCTGACACCCGCACGACCGGCTAGGTTGGGTGCACCATCGGCTCCTCGGTCACACCTGTCACATGGCCGGACGTCCCGGGCACAGCCGTACGGCAAGACCCCCAGCTCGGAACGACGTCGCACCAGCCCTGGGCCGTCACCGCGCCGGGGCACGCGGAGCTCGATGTCCGGACCGAGTCGACACCGGCTCCACGCAAGACGCTCCCAACACCAATGTTTGTGACGGTCGTTGGGCCCGGCTGCCGCGCGGAGCCCCCACCCGTCACCGACAGCTCCGCCACCGAGGAGGAGTCACCGAATGTCGCCCGAGCACCACACCCCTGGCGAAAACGCGGAACCGGCCGCCGCCCCCAGCGGAGAGAGGGCCGGGCCCGCGCCCGCGTCCCCCACCTCGACCGAGGAGCCGCCGAGCCCGGTCGCGACCGCCGAGACGGAGCCGGGTGGCACGGCGTCCGGGCGGCGTGTTGCTGCGGGGGCGCGGCCGGGTGCCGCTCCGGCCGCGTCGGAGGTGGTCGCGGAGGCGGAGTCCGATTCGGAACCGGGAGGCGCGGCGTCCGGGGAGGCCGTTGCTCCGGAGGCGGTTACGGCCTCGTCCGGCGAGGCACCGGTCGAGGAAGGGCAGGAGGGTGCACCGGCGTCCGGGGAACCCGCTGCCGCGGAGGGGGAGTCCGGTGCTGCCGGACCCCCGGCTGCCGCCCGTACCACCGAGGCGCCCGAGGCAGGACTCGGTGTGGCGGCGGCCGTCGGGACGGCGCCACCCGAGACCGGGACCGGCACCGGCGTCGACCGCGGACGGCCACGCAAGCCGGTCCTGGCGGCGGCCGCGATCGCCGGCGTCGTCCTGGTCGCCGTACCGCTGCTGATGGCCGGCGGCGCGAAGGACGAGGAGCCCCGAGGCTCGGGCAAGGGCCTGACGACTGGATCCGACACCGTGCTGAACGCGGAGTCCGCGCCCGCCGCCCCCGACGACTACGTGGCCGCGAAGCCCAGCGCCTCCCCGAGCGACGACAAGGCGAAGAAGACCGAGGCCCCGCCCGCGTCCGTACCCGCTGCTCCCGCCGCGCCTCGGCCCAGTACGAGCAGCCCGGCCCCGAAGAAGCCCAAGGCCGGACCCGAGCCCACGCCGAAGGCGACCCCGAAGCCGGACTGGAGCACCGAGACGGTCTTCGCGACCAGCGTCCTGGAGGTCAACCAGGCCTGGACCACCAACCGCATCCGCATGGTCATGCAGACCGACGGCAACCTCGTCGTCTACAACGAGCAGGGCAAACCCGTCTGGGCGTCCATGACCTTCGGGGAGAACCACCGGGCGATCTTCCAGACCGACGGCAACCTCGTCATCCACAACGCCGCCGACCGTCCCATCTGGGCGTCGAGGAGTCATGGCAACGAGGGCGCCCAGCTCGTCCTCAGATCCGATGCCGAGGTGGTCATCGTGCACAACGGCAGGGTCGTCTGGTCGACCTGACACCCGGCGGTGACCGTGCACGAGAAACGTCCTGGTGTGTCCCGGTCGAGGAATGGGGAAGCGCGCGGCACGAGTCGGTTCTAGCCTGATCGCCATGGACATCACCATTCATACGTGTGCCCTGCCCCACGACGACCCGGACGCGTCGCTCGCCTTCTACCGCGACGTCCTCGGCTTCGAAGTCCGCAGCGACGTCGGCCAGGGCAAGATGCGCTGGATCACCGTCGGGCCGGCCGGTCAGCCCGGCACGTCCATCCTGCTGGCGCCGCCGGCCGCGGACCCGGGGGTCACCGAGGACGAGCGCCGCACCATCACCGAGATGATGGCCAAGGGCACCTACGGCTGGATCCTGCTGGCCACCCGCGACCTCGACGCCACCTTCGAGAAGGTGCAGGCCGGTGACACCGAGGTCGTCCAGGAGCCGACCGAGCAGCCGTACGGCATCCGCGACTGTGCCTTGCGCGACCCGGCGGGCAATATGGTCCGCATCCAGGAGCTTCGCTGAGACACGCGGCACACCCGGTGTCCCCGAGGTGTGCCGCGCGGTCGGCTGTGCGTCGCCGGAGACGTTCAGGACCCGCTGCGGCGATCCGGTCGGCATGCCGTCCGGGGCGATCGGTCAGGAATCGAGAAGCCCCGGCCACCGAGCGACTCCTAACGTGATGGTCATGGCAACCACCGCATCGACCGCAGCCGCTGTGTCCATCACGTCCGTCACCCTCGAGGTGCCCGACCCCGAGGCCGCCGCTCGCTTCTACACCGCCTTCGGAGTGAACACGTACATTCGCCTGCGGGCCTCCGAAGCACCCTCCACCGGATTCCGGGGCTTCACCCTGGCGCTCACGGTGTCCCGGCCGGCCACCGTCGACAGCTTCCTCGGCGCGGCCGTGGACGCCGGCGCCACCGTGCTGAAGCCCGCCGCGAAGTCGCTGTGGGGCTACGGCGGTGTCGTCCAGGCACCGGACGGGACGATCTGGAAGGCCGCGACCCCGGAGAAGAAGGACACCGGCCCGGCGACCGGGGAGATCGACGAGATCGTCCTCCTGCTCGGCGTCGAGGACGTGAAGGCCGGCAAGCAGTTCTACGTCGACCGGGGCCTGGCCGTCGCCAGGAGCTTCGGCGGAAAGTACGCCGAATTCGCCTCCGACGAGTCCAGCCCGGTCAAGCTGGCTCTGTACAAGCGCCGCGGCCTGGCCAAGGACCTCGGCGTCCCCGCCGACGGCACCGGCTCGCGCCGCATCGTCGTCGGCAGCACCGCGGGCCCCTTCACCGACCCGGACGGATACGTCTGGGAGTGAACGAGGGGCACGCCCCAGGCCCAGGGATACCGTGCCGCGGCTGCTGCCCCGCTCACCCCGAGGCCGGTGCTCCGTCGACCGCGTCGGTGGAGCGCAGCAGCCGCAGGAACGCCTTCACGCCCGTGATGATCTCCTGGTTGTCGGTGAGGCGGTTGACGGTGGACTCGAACTCCCGCCCCAGCGCGGTGATTCTGCGGTCCGCCTCTTCGGCCCGCTCGTACGTGCTCATGCCCAGGGCGTCCACGGCACGGCGCAGTTCGGCGAGGGCTCGGTACTGTTCCTCCGCCTTCTCCTCCAGGACGCGCGTTCCGGCCTCGGCGCGCTTCAACCGGGCGTGCAGCTCGACAACATCGTCCCGTGGATAGGTGACATCCTTGAGAAGGGTTCCCAGGCGACGCCGGAGCTGGCCGAAATAGGCGCCGGCCGGCCGGAAGAGGGTGCTCAACAGGAAGAACGCGGCGAACCAGTAACCGGTGAAATCACCGGTCGCCCAGGTGACCGCGACGACGACGGCCGCTGTCAGGACGTGGCCGGCGATCGCCGCCCGGAGCATCATGCGGGCGATACGCGCCGCTTCGGCGTCCCGGGCGGGGGAGACTTTCATCCCCTTCTCGCGGCTCGTCGCGATCTCGCTGAGCACCGCATGCGCCCGGAAGTAGAGGTTCCAGGGCACGGTGAGCAGGAGCAACAGCCACAGAAGGCTCAGTACACCTGCCCCGACGGCGAAGACGACCGTCGGCGGCGCCCCGGCCATGTAGGCGAAGACCAATGCCGCGCCCGCCGCCATGACGGCCACCACCCCCACGAGAAACCTGCCCATGCCCCCGCCTCCTGTCGCGTACGCTGTCCCGGCCCATCGTCCCCGGCCAGGTGCCGGCCGGCATGAGTAGGCGTACTCAGGGGTGGCTGCGGGCGCCGTCGTGGTGCGGCGTTCATGGGGGCACGGCGCCGTCGGCCGAGACCCTTCACCGACGCGGGACCGACAAGGGACCGGCGCGGGCAGGTCCCGCTACTTGTCCTGCTGCCTGCGCACCATCTCGGTGATCCAGACGGGCGCGAAGGGAGACGTGCAGCCCGGCGACGTCGGGTAGTCCCTTAGGACTTCCAGTCGCTCACCGATGCCGATCGCACGCGTGCGGTACCCGGCCTGCTCGATCCCGATCTGAGCCAGGCAGTGGTTCATCGCCCATTGCAGGCGCTCCGGGGCGTCCTTCATCTCCGACTCGATGATGTCGAGCAGTCCCGCGAGGTCCAGGCCCTCGGGCTTCTTCGCCACGCGTTCCGTGGTCAGCGCCCAGCCGGCACTCGCGACCACCGGATCCGGATCGGCGAACCAGGCCGAGCGCAGTTCCTCGGAGTGCGGGTTCTTCTTGACCACGTAGTTCACGAGCCAGTCGTGCACCTTGGGTGTGCGCGCCTCGCGCAGCATGGTGTCCAGCTCGTCACGCTCGAACGCCTTGGGGCGGCAGATCAGGAGGGCCAGCAGCCTCGCCGCGGTGTCGTCCGTCGCCCAGAGACCCCGCGCGAGTTCCTGCTGCGTCTTGAGCCGCTTCGCGAGCGCGCGCAGCTTGGTGAGGTTCACACCGTGATCGTCACCGTGCTTCTCGTTCACCTGGCGCATCTTCGGGTCCTCGAGTGCGGCCAGCTCGGCCATCACTTCGGACACCGTCGTCGCTGTCAGCGTCGTTTCCGCCACCTCGGCCTCCCGTCCGTCACCTGCGAGATCCTACGACGGATGCCGGTTTCCGTCGTCGGCCGGTGCTGCCTCAGCCGCCTCGTGCGGGTGGATCACCACCGTTCCGCGCGCGGGACGGAAGCGGGGCATGACCGATTTCGAGGACTTGTCGGCCATGCGGTAGCGGACGCGGTTGCCGGACCCGGGGGAGGGTGAAGGCACATCGAACACGACACGTCTCGATGGACTCACGTACCCCGTCCGATCTCAGCAGTACCCGAGCACCGCTCCCGGTGCGAGGGAAGAAGGTGACTCGACATGTATGCGCACCGTTCCGCGACCGCCTCCGCTCCGCACACGACGGTGCACTGGATCGGTCACCTGGCCTCACTCATGGGGGCTTCACTGCTCACCCTCGTCTTCTGCCGGTCGCACGAGCGCAGTCACCGGGAGACGAGCCGGCTGCGAGCGATCTCCCAGGCGGCGCAGCGCGTCGTGCTCCGGCCGCTTCCCCGCCGTATCGCGGATCTGAGGATCGGCTCCGTCTACCGGGCCGCCGACCCTCTGGCCGAGGTCGGCGGCGATCTGTACGCGGTCGCGAGGACCCCGAACGGCACCCGGTTCCTCATCGGTGATGTGAAAGGCAAGGGGATCGCGGCGTTGGACGGCACAGCGGCGGTGCTGGGAGCGTTCCGTGAGGCGGCGCACCAGCACGCCAGCCTGCCCGAGTTGGCCGCGGCGCTGGAGGTGAGCGTCCGGCGTCATGTGGCGGAGGCCGCGCAGTCCGACGCGGACGCGGCGGAGCGCTTCATCACGGCCCTGCTCGTCGAGTTCCCGGCCGGTGGCTGCGTCATGAGGTCCGTCAGCTGCGGACATCCCCTGCCGCTGTTCGTGCGCGGCAACCGCGTCACCGCGCTGAGGGGGAGCAGGCCCGCGCCGCCGCTCGGCCTGGCGGGTGTCGACCCCGAGGCGTATCGGCAGGACACGTTCCGGTACGCGCCGGGTGACGCGTTCTTGCTGTACACCGACGGTCTCGCCGAGGCCAGGGACGGCGCCGGAGCGTTCTACTCGGTCACCGAACGCGACATCGCCTGGCGTACGGCCGCTGATCCGCAGGTCTTGCTCCAGCAGGTTCAGGACGACCTGCTCCGTCATACGCAGGGCCGCCTGAACGACGACGTGGCACTCGTGGCCGTGCACGCGGCGGATTGCTGAGGCCGGGGAGTGCGGGCCCCGCTCGGGTGACACCGGGCCGCGGCCGGGGATCGAGAACCGGGCGCCGCCACCGGCGCGAGCGGAGACCGGCCCGATGCCGGAACGTACTGCGGTCGTCACTCACCGAGAGCGGCGAGCGGCGGGAATGCGGTGGGGGCGGGCGATGTTGTGGGAGATGTCTGACATGCAAGAGTCAATCGACTCGGTGGTGGAAGGAGCAGCACCTCATGGCACGCAGTACGACGCGTCCTGTCGTCCGCCTGAAGTCCACGGCCGGTACGGGTGTCACCTACGTGACCCGCAAGAGCCGTCTGAACGATCCCGACCGGCTGGTCCTGCGCAAGTACGACCCGGTCGCCGGCGAGCACGTCCTCTTCCGCGAAGAGCGATGACCCCTCGCCTTCGCCGCCCGGCGGTGAAGGTCACGAAGTGCGACACCGTATGAGCCACGGCCGACACGCCGTGTCCCGCCTGGAGACGTCCGCGCCCGCAGGGTCGGGTGACCGGCTCTCGCCCGGCTCCAGGGATCCGATCTCGACACCGCTGTCGCGTCGACGCTCGACGCCCGTCCCGACAGCTGCCTCGCTCGCCGAGGGCGTCGTGGGACCCGTGGAGCCCTCGGAGCGGCGCTCTCGTCGCTCCCGTCCGCCACGCCGACGGCGGACCGATTTCGATTCCGAAGAAGGAGACCACCATGAAGGTGCGTAATTCGCTGCGCTCTTTGAAGGACAAGCCCGGTGCGCAGGTGGTGCGTCGTCGCGGCGTGACGTTCGTGATCAACAAGAAGGACCCGCGCTTCAAGGCCCGTCAGGGCTGACGGCCACCACGGTTCCAGCGGGCCCGGCACCGCGTCGGCGGTGTCGGGCAGAACCGGCCCCCGAACGGTTTCGGACCCCCAACAGTTCTTCGCAAAGACTTCTTCGCGAAGAAGTCTTTGCGAAGAACTGTTGGGGGTCTACAGTCGCGCCATGGCTGACTCAAAGGCGGGACGCGATGACCCGCAGGTCGAAGCAGACACGGTTGTTCTCGATGCCAAGGGGCTGCGTGCCCTGGCGCACCCCGTACGCGTGCAGTTGGTCGGACTGCTCCGGAAGCACGGCCCGTCGACGGCCACCCGCCTCGCGGAGCGGCTCGGCGTGAACTCCGGTACGGCCAGCTATCACCTGCGTCAGCTCGGCGCTGCCGGCTTCGTCGAGGAGGACGTGGAACGCGGCAACGCGAGAGAGCGCTGGTGGCGCGCGGTTCACCGGACGACGGAGCTGAGCGACCGGGACCTGGCCGATCGAGAGCCCGAGGCCACACTCGCCTACCTCCAGTCCGTCGCCGCGATCTACACCCTTCGCACGCAGCGCACCCTCAATGAGCTGGGGACGATGCCCCGCGCGTGGCGGGACACCTTCGACATGAGCGACTGCGCCCTGCGGCTCACGCCCGAAGAAGCCGTCGCGCTGCGCCAGGAGCTGAGGGCGGTCGTCACCCGCTACCGGAGAGACACCCCGGAGGAGGCGGCGCGTGCCCCCGAGGGAGCCGAGCGCATCGCCGTGATCACGCAGCTCCTGCCCGAACTGGACGCCCCCACCGCGGCGTCGGAGACCTCCCCCGGTCCTGAGGCGCCGACAGGTGCGGACGCGCCGTGACGAAGGGTGTCCCGGACGCCGATCACGGTGCCGGAAACCGGTCCTTACGGCCGCTCGTCGGCGTACTGGCGGCCATGGCCGTGTCCCTGAGCGGCACCCGCGTCTCGGCCGTCGCCCTGCCCTGGTTCGTGCTCGTCACGACCGGCAGCGCCACCCGGACCGGACTCGTGGCCTTCTGCGAGATGACTCCCTATGTCGTGCTCAAGGCGCTCACCGGGCCACTGGTGGACCGCATCGGCCCGCGTTCCGTTTCCTGGACCACCGACCTGGCCAGCGCGAGTGCCGCCGCCGCGGTTCCGTTGTTGCACGCGCTGAACATGCTGTCCCTGCCTGTACTGCTGGCCCTCGTCGCACTGATCGGAGCGTCCCGAGGACCTGGTGATCTCGCCAAGGAGGTCATGGTCCCGGAGGCCGCCGAGCGCGGCGGGGTGCCGCTGGAGCGCGCCACCGGTCTGACCGGTGTGACCGAGCGGCTGGCCTCCACCATCGGTCCTGCGGCCGGCGGTTCGCTGGTGGCGCTGGCCGGCCCCCTGACCGGACTCCTCGTCAACGCGAGCTGCTTCGCCCTCGGATCGGTGATCATCGGGCTGGCGCTGCCGCGAGGCCTGGGGCGCGCTGTCGAGGAAGCTCCGTCACAGGGCGAGCCGGGTCCCGGCTACTGGCGACGGTTCCGGGAGGGCTTCACCTTCCTGCGGGGCGAGCCGTTGCTGCTGACCGTCATCGTCATGGTCGGGATCACCAACCTGCTGGACGCGGGGATCGCCAGCGTGCTCATGCCCGTCTGGGCGGAAGAGTCCGGCAACGGGCCCACCGCGATCGGTCTGATGGGCAGCGCCATGGGAGCGGCGGCGGTCGTCGGCAGCCTGATCGCCGCCGTGGCCGCGCACCGTCTGCCGCGCCGGGCCGTGTTCTTCACCGGGTTCCTGCTGGCCGGGGCACCGAGATTCCTGGTCCTCGCCCTCGACGCGCCGATGGCGCCGGTTCTGCTCGTCTTCGCGCTCAGTGGATTCGGTGCGGGCTTCATCAACCCGGTGCTCGGGGCCGTCCTGTTCGAGCGGGTGCCGCGCCGGATGCTCGGCCGGGTCAACGCGCTCGGGGACTCGCTGGCCTGGGCCGGCATCCCTCTCGGCGGGTTGATCGCCGGGGCTGCGGTGGCGTCCGTAGGACTCGTTCCGGTTCTGCTGGCCGGCGGAGCCACCTACTTCCTCACCACGACCCTGGCGGGGCTGAGGCGAGAATGGCGCGACATGGGCGGCCGTCCTGGGCGAGGCGTCCGCAAGCGCCCACCCCGACAGCGCTCTCAGCAGACGACCGGCGCGGACGCCACCGTTCCGTACAGCCGCCGACATTCGTGACCCCACGGCGCAGCCGGGCTGCGCAGGATGCATGCACCATGTCGCCTCGGTGCCTGTGCCGCGGCACCAGGCACGGTGGCGGACCGCGCAGCCACGCGCCGCGGCAGGGGGGCCGCACCTTCCGGTCGCCCGAACGCACATCACTCCCCATCGCTCCGCCACAACTGCCTTGCCGCCGAACGCATTCGGACACAACACAACCTTGACGAGCACCTGTCAACGCTTGACAATCACTCCACTTCACTCCTGTTTGGAGGACCGTTGACTCAACGCCCCTCTCGCCGCGCGACGCTGATGGCGGCAGCCGCCGGTGCGCTCGCTCTGCCCGTCATATGTTCCGGACCCGCGCGGGCCGCCACCGCCCTCCCGTCGGACCGCCGTGAACTCCCCATCGTCACGCACCCCCGCCACCCCGGCGCCGTCTACGGAGCCGCGGCGGCGCGCAGCGCCCATGCCGAACCGCTCAACGCCACCGTCGGTTGCGCCCTGGGCCGAGGAGGGCGGAGCTGATGGCCACGTTCGTCACCCGCTCCCAGTGGGGCGCCCGGGCGCCCATCAGCGTCGGCAACAACATCACCCCCGCGCAGGGCGGCGTGGTCGTCCATCACGTCGACGCGGTCAAGGTGGCCAAGGCCAACCATGCCGACTGCGCCGCCCAGGTGCGCGGCATCCAGAACTACCACATGGACTCCAACGGCTGGTCGGACATCGCCTACAGCCACCTCGCCTGCGTCCACGGCTACCTCTTCCAGGGCCGCGGCGAGCATGTCCGCACCGCCGCCCAGGGCACCACGCAGGGCAACGACGACTGGTACGCGGTATGCGCGCTGACCGGCGGCACCAGCAGCAACTACGACACCATCACCGCCGGACTCATCGACGCCGTCCGCTACGGGATCAACCGCCTGCGGGTGTCGGGCGGCGCCGCGCAGGCCATCACCGGCCACCGGGACCATCACGCGACCGCCTGCCCGGGCAACCTGTACTCCCGGGTGCTCAGCGGTGAGGTCAATCCGGGCGGCGGACCTCTGCCGTACCCCGGAGTCAGCTTCCGTCAGCCTCCCACCTTCGAACACGCCAGCGTCGCGACCTGGCAGTACCGGATGAACAGCGCGCACGGCTATTCCCTCTCCGTGGACGGCCAGTACGGACCGGGCTCCGACTCCGCCTGCCGCAACTTCCAGGCGGCCAGGGGCCTGAGCGTGGACGGCATCGTGGGGCCGGCCACCTGGGGCGCCACGTTCGCCTAGGAACAGCCGGGGCCCGCCACCTTCTCCATCCCCCGTACGTACGCCCGTAGCCGACGAACTACACAGGGGACACACCACATGCGCTTGTCTCGCGTACTCACCACCCTGGCGGCGGGCCTCGGCCTGCTCCTCGGCGCGCTCACGGCGCCGCCCGCCCGCGCCGACGACGGAGCGGCCGCTCCGGCCCAGTGGCGCAGCTACTGGGTGGACGCGTTCAACGCGGGCATCTACACACCCGCACAGGTCGCGACGCTGGTCGACGACGCGTTGGACGTCAACGCCAATGCTCTGATCGTGCAGACGGCCCGGCGCTACGACTGCTTCTGCAACAACGCCCTGTACCCGCGCACCGACGCCGCGATCGCCCCGGCGCCCTACGATCCGCTGGCGGAGATCGTCCGGCAGGGACACGCCGCCGGACTCCAGGTGCACGCCTGGGTCAACGTCAACACCATGTGGAACAGCGCCACTCCGCCCCGTTCCCCGGACCACGTCTTCAACCAGCACGGCCCGGGCGCGACCGGCTCCGACCGCTGGCTCAACAAGAAGGCCAACGGCCAGGAACTGGTGGGCGCCAACGCCTATGTCGACCCGGGCCACCCGGCAGCCGTCGACTACATCGTCCGCGGCGTCCAGAGCATCGTCCGCAACTACGACGTGGACGGTATCAACCTCGACTACGTCCGCTACCCCGACGGCAGTTCCACCACCACGCACAGCGACTGGGGCTACAACGACGTGTCCGTGGCCCGCTTCCAGCGAGCGACAGGCCGCACGGACGTACCCCTCCCGTCCGACGCGGCCTGGAGCGACTGGCGACGCAGCCAGGTCACCGGTCTGGTCCGCAAGATCTACCTGGGTATCTGGCAGGTCGACCCGCGGGCCCGGCTGTCCATGGACGCCATCACCTACGGACACGGGCCGCAGGCGGTCGGCGGCTGGCAGGCCACACGCACCTACGCCGAGGTCCTCCAGGACTGGGCGGGGTGGCTGGACGAGGGAATCATGGACACCGCCGTGACCATGAACTACAAGCGCAACTGGAATCCGGACCAGGCGCTGATGTTCTCCGAATGGTCCGAGTTCCTGGCCGACCACCAGGGCGAACGGCAGGCCGTCAACGGACCCGCGCTGTACCTGAACAGCGTCGCCGACTCGCTCAGCCAGGTCAGGGAGGCTCTGCGGCCCAGCGCGGCGGGCAACACGGCGGCCGGCTGGAGCGGTTACTCGTACGCCGGTCCCAGCCAGGATGTGGCGGCCAACGGCCTGGCGGCCGAGCGGGCCAAGCTGGTGCAGGCGCTGACGCAGGGCGAGGACGCGCCGTTCAGGGACGAAGCGGTGGTGCCCGGAATGCCGTGGAAGTCGGCTCCCCGGGACGGGCACGTGACGGGCACCCTCACGCTCCGGGGCGGCGGCCCACTGGACCAGGTGCCGGTGACGCTCGACCCGCTCACCCCCCGTGGCGAGGAGACCACGCGGCTCAGCGACGGTTCGGGCTGGTTCGGCTTCGCCCATGTGGAACCGGGCGTGTACCTCCTCACCCTGAAACTGCCGGAGGGTGTGATCGGTGCTCCGGTGACCGTGGTGGAGGTGGGCAAGGGCCGTATCGCCAAGCCGGTGTTCGCGCCGTTCCTCGAAGTGCCGAACGCAGGGTCGTAGGGCACTGCGGCAGCCTCGCGGGGGTGCTGTCGGTCGGCCGGTCGAACATGACCGACCGGCCGGCAGCCAAGGCGAGGAAGGCAACCGCTGGGTAGTCCCTTTTGGGTGGGCGGCGTCCGATCTGTAGGCCTGGTCAAGACCACAACACGCATGCGTAAATGCACCGTTGGTGTCATCGCCAACACGTTGTGACCAATGGTTTGTCGACCTGACCGAGGATGCGTGTGAGACCCCATACACCAGCGCGGCAGCGCCTGCCCCTTCTTGTGGCTGTGACGGCGTTGCTGACAGTTGTTCCCCCGGCAGCGGCCGGCGACCGAGACAACTCCCCGCCGGGCGGCACGGTCATGGCCGACGCCGGTTCCTTCGGCTCCAGCCCGCGGACCGTCACCCTGATCACCGGTGACCGCGTCACGGTCACCCCCGGCGGCTCCGGCCCGGCGACCGTGACGGTGGCGGGCGCGAACGGGGGCCGGGCGGACGCACGCGTCACCACCCGGGACGGCGACGTCTACGTCTTTCCCGCGGTGGCCGAACGGCATGTGGCCGCCGACCTCCTCGACGAGGCACTGTTCAACGTCACACGGCTCGTCGCCGACGGCTACGACGACTCCCGCTCGCGGGGACTGCCCGTCATCCTGAGCTACTCCTCGGACTCCCTGCGCAAGAAGGACCTGGCGTCCCTGCCGGAGGGCGCCACCGGTGCGCGGTCATTGACCAGTATCAACAGCACCGCGGTGAAGGAGAGCCACGACGATGCCGCCCGGTTCTGGGCCGACCTCACCGGCGCGGCCGACGCGAAGTCCGGTGCGGCAAGGGCCGCCGAGCAGGCACCGGCCCTGAACGGCGGGGTCGAGAAGGTCTGGCTGGATGCCAAGATCACCGCCGACCTGGAGTCGAGTGTCGCGCAGATCGGCGCCCCCGACGTGTGGCAGCGCGGAAACACCGGCCAGGGCGTGGACGTGGCCGTCCTCGACACCGGCTACGACACCGGACACCCGGATCTCGCGGGCGTCGTCGCCTCCTCGCGCAGTTTTGTCCCCGACGAGGACGTCGTGGACCGCAACGGCCACGGCACCCATGTCGCCTCCACCATCGCCGGCAGCGGCGCCGCCTCCGACGGCAAGGAGAAGGGCGTCGCGCCCGGTGTCCGACTGCACGTGGGCAAGGTGCTGGGCAACAGCGGTTCCGGCGACTTCTCCATGGCCATCGCCGGAATGGAATGGGCGGCCCGCGAGACCGGGGCGCGGGTGATCAGCATGAGCCTCGGCGGGTCGTTCCCGTCGGACGGAACCGACCCGATGAGCCAGGCCGTGGACGCGCTCAGCGCCGAGACAGGTGCACTGTTCACCGTTGCCGCGGGCAACGACGGGCCCGGCGCGTCCACCGTCGCGGCACCGGGCGCGGCGGACTCGGCGCTGACCGTCGGCGCCGTCGACGCGCAGGACGCGATGGCCGCGTTCTCCAGCCGCGGCCCCCGCTTCCGGGACGACGCGATCAAGCCCGAGATCACCGCGCCCGGCGTCGGCATCCTCGCGGCCCGTTCGCAGTACGCCACCTTCGGCAGCGGCTCCTACGCCTCGCTGAACGGCACCTCGATGGCCACCCCGCACGTCGCCGGTGCCGCCGCGCTCGTGGCCGCCCGCCATCCGGACTGGAACGGTGCCCGGATCAAGGACGCCCTTGTCAGCACGGCCACGGCGACGCCCGCCAACGCGGCGGACGAGGGTGGCAACGGACGGGTGGACGCCGCCGCGGCGGCCGGTACGGACCTGGTGGCCACCGGGACCTCGGACGCCGGCATCCACTCCCTGGGCGGAGCGCCGGGGGAGACCGTGACGCGCCGGGTCGAGTGGGCCAACAACGCCGACCGGGACGTCACCGTCTCCCTGCGGGTCGACGCACCCGACGCGCCGCAGGGCCTGTTCACCGTCGCCGACCGTGTGATCACCGTGCCCGCGAAGGGCACCGCGGCCACCACGGTCACCACCGTCCTCGACCACGCCCCGGCCGGCTCCCGCTTCACCGGGCAGCTCACGGGACTGGTGGACGGCAAGACCGTCACACGGACCCTGCTCGCCGTCAGCACCCGCGAGGAGATGCACCACCTGCGCGTGCACGTCCAGGGCCGCGACGGCGAACCGCTGTCCGACCTCCTGTACCTCCAGCGCAAGGGCGACCCGTACCCCATGGCAGGTGCGACCGACGCGCAGGGCGACATCGACATGGTGGTGCCGAACGGCACCTACACGGTGTGGATGTGGGGCACCGTCCGGGGCACGCACGGTGCCTCCTCACTCGGCCAGGCACTGCTGGTCAGGACCGGTGTCGAGGTCGGCGGCTCGGACACCGAGGTCACCCTCGACGGCACCGGGCTCCGACAGACCGAGATCGTCACTCCCCGGACCACCGAGGCCGCGCACATCCGTACCGACTTCAGCCAGTCCTTCAAGGACGGCTCACCGGCCGTCAGCGACACCACGATCACCGGTACCCAGTACGACAGCCTGTGGGCGCTGCCCGCCGGCAAGCCCGCCGGCGGTGATCTGCTGTACACCGTCCGCGCGCGGCAGGAACAGCCGCTGCTGAGCCTGTCCTCGGGCTCCCAGGTGTTCGACGACCTGTGGTTGCAGCCGTGGTCGGCGCGGCCCGAGGAGCGCACCCGCACCCTGCCGGCGGTCTTCGCCGGTGACGGCAAGCCGGAGGAGTACCAGGCGGCCGGCGCGCGCGGCAAGGTGGCCGTCGTCCGCCACGCGGGCGAGGCTCAGGTGGTGGCCGCGGAGAAGGCGGGCGTGGCCATGCTGGTCCAGGTCAACAAGCAGGACGGGCGACTGTTCGAGATCGGGGACCGCACTCCTCTGGTCGTCGCCGGTCTCTCCCGGACCGAGGGCGAGACCCTGATCAGCCGGATCCGGAACAGCGGTTCGGGTTCGGTGCCGCTGCGGATCGTCGGTCACTCCGAGACCGAGTACCTCTACGACCTGGTCCGCACCTGGCGAGGTGGCATCCCCCAGACCCGGCGCTACGCACCCGAGCAGCGTGAACTCGCCCGGGTCGACGTCGAGTTCCGCAACGCGCCCGGCCACGGCGTGATGGAGAACCGCTTCGACATCCAGCCCTATCAGGTCTTCCGGCTGGACAGCCAGCGGGTGTCGACCGCGGGCACGCACCGCACCGACTGGGTCACCGCGGCCCCCGACGCCACCTGGCGGGAAGAGGCCTACGAGGCCGGCACCTCGTTCCAGCACTCCGGTCACGTCGGCTACCCGGCGGGACGTACCACGGACGTGCAGTGGTTCGGTCCGATCGAGCATCCCCGGCTGAACGAGAGCCAGGACCTGCCGCGGCGTTCGGGCAACACCGTGTCGGGACTCATATCCGCCTTCGGTGACGGCGGTCGCAACCACGCCGGAACCCTGGGCCCGGGCACCACGACGCAGGCCATCGAGGTCCGTCGGGACGGGACGCTGCTCAACCGTGCCGAGGGAAACTGGCTGGACGCCGAACTCCCCGCCTCCACCGGCCACTACAGGCTGGTGACCACCACGGAGCGCACCGAGGGGCACCCGTACTCCATCGCCACCCGCACCGAGTGGGGCTTCTCCTCGAGCGCCCCGCAGGCCGGGACGAAGCAGGCGCTCCCGCTGGTGCAGTTGGACTACGCCCTCCCCACCTCGGCCGACGGGTCGGCGCGGCGTGACGCCGAACTCGTCGTGACACCGTCGCACATCAAGGGTGTGTCGTCAGCCCGGGTCGGCACCGACACGGTGGAGTTGTCCTACGACGACGGCCGGACCTGGCACCGTGCCGAGTTGCGTGACGCTGAGGACGGTGCCGTACGCGTCGAGCTGGACGCGCCGCGCCGTGCCGGCTTCCTGTCCCTGCGGGTCCGTGCCTCGGACACGAAGGGCAACACCGTGACGCAGACCGTCATCCGGGCGACCGGCCTCGACTGATCGGTCGACACCGCAGGGCCGCGGTATCCGGCAGCGGCCGGCGCGGCCGTACGGCAAGGTCCGGCCGCGGCGAGAGCATCTCGCCGCGGCCGGACCCCTGTGTCGGACAGCGCGCAGGCAGGGGCCCGGGACCGGTTGCGCGGTCCCGGGCCCCTTCGTGTGTCAGCGCAGGCCGAACGCTCTGATCACCGTCTGGCGCACCGAGTTGCCCGCCGAGTCCTCGGCGTAGGCCCTCAGGGAGACGAACGACGCCTTCCGCGGAGCGTCCAGACGGAATCGCCCGTCGCCGGCGCTGTCGGCTCTGTGCCAGGTCCGTCCGTCGTCGTAGGACAGTTCCACACCGACCCGGCCGACCTTCCCGGCCCCGGCCGCGCCCGGCAGATGAGCGGCCGTGACGGACAGGGTGTCGTGCCGCCCGGCGCGTCCCGCGCCGTCGGTGCCGATCCGGTGATCGAGCTGCAGCAGCGGCAGCACCGCCTCGGCGCCGTCCGCCGCGGCCTTCGACGTGAAGCCCCACTCGGTGCGCGTGCTGGACGAGTACGGGGTGAAGGGCACATCGCGCTCACCCGTGACGACCAGCCGGTACGGCAGCTTGCCCGCGCCGGGGGCGTCGCCCGACACGGAGGTGAAGTTGCCCTGACCCAGTTCGGTGCTGCCCTGATACAGGGTCTGCTGCTGGGTGACTCCGGAGCCGTACTGGTCCATGCCGACGTGGTTCCGGCTGCCCCAGCCCGGGATGTCGATGTACAGGTGGTCGCCGCTGCGGGTCGGCCGGCGGAAGGCATCGTTCAGGAAAGGCCGCTGGATCGGCTTGAACCACTCCTCGGACTGCCTGCTGCCCGGCCGGTAGGCGGTCTTCGGACCGGTCTCGAAGAGCACGCCGCCGACGTACGCCACCTGGTGCCAGCGGACGCCGCCGGTGGTGGACACCCAGTCGGTCCGCTTCCCGTTCATCGGCTCCGGCATGGGAGTGCCGGAAGTCCAGTTGTCGTCGCCTGCCCAGTCGTAGCGGAACTCACCGCCCGTCCTGTTCGGCACCGGGTTCTCGAACGCGACGTCGACGCGGGCCAGGTTCTTCGTACCGCCCCGCGCCGTCAGCTGCGAGGGGATCTCGTTGTGCCAACTCTGGGCGACGTCGTAGACGTACGGGCTCTCGCGCGTGGAGTCGACGGTGATGTGGGCCTTGCGGTCCTCGGCCCGCTCGATCAGCTTCTCGCCCTCCGCTCGGCTGAGCAGTCCCACATCGATCTTGACGGGGGGCTCGTCCCACCCGCGGTAGTCGCGCACATGACGCCCGGCCTCGTTCTCGACGACCAGCAGGAGTCCGGCGCCCGCGGCCACGGCGTGGGCCGCTTGGTCCATGTCGCTGACGTCGTCGTTGCGCCGGACCACCACGGCCTTGCCGCGTACGTCGAGGTGGGAGTAGTCCGCGCTCGCACCCTGGCCGGCGAAGACCAGCGGCAGCTTGTGACTGCCCTCGGGCAACGGAGTGACGCCGGTCTGGCGCAGGACGCCCGAGAGCTCGCCGGTACGGGTGGAGACCCGCAGCGCGGGCTTCTCCTTGCGCCAGCGGGCGGTCAGACGGAAGTCGCCGTGTTCGACCTTCCGGGTGGTCGGCTGGGCCCAGAGACTGTCGTAGTACAGCGTGTCGACGGAGCTGGACGACGGCACGCCCTCCAAGGTGCGGTGATAGACCACCCGCTGGAAGGTCGCCTCGCTGCGCTGCGGGGTCGTCATGTCGATGCGCTTGACCTCGGAGGCGTCGAACGTGACGGTGGTGTCGCGGTCCAGGACGATCTCCGGGTCGCCGAGCAGGGCCAAGCCCCGTGAACCGGGCCCGCCCAGACCCTGGATCTGCCGGAAGGAGAGCGCCGAGTACACGCCCTCGGGCAGGAAGAGGTCGAGGGTGCCGGACGGGTCGACGTAGACCGGCATGCCCATGCCCTCGCCCGATCTGATCAGCTCGACCTCGCCGTCCATGGGTTTGCCCGCGGCGTCCTTGAAGGTCAGGGTCAGCTTGCGCAGCGCGGTGCCGAAGGAGACGGCGGTGTGCGCCGCGACCTCACCGGCCGTGTCCGTCGCCAGCACCTGGCCGGTGTGACGGCCGCCGACGGTGTTCTCGGAGCCGTCGATCGTCACCGTGACCGCGGCGGTGCCGTGGGCGGGGACGACCACACGGGAGTCCGACAGACGGAACATGCCCTGCGGGGCGCGGGGCGCCTCGACGGTCAGGTCCAGGGTGATCGGCGCGTCGGTGGTGTTGGTGTAGGTCACCGGGCGCTGGACGGGTCCGCCCGTGCTGTGCGCCGCGTAGGCGGTCGCCGTGGCGAAGACATCGGCCCGGGCCGCCGCGGCGACGTCCAGCCGGCCGCTGCCCGCCTGGAAGGCGTCGTATCGCGTGATCTGCCGGGAACTGCTGGCCAGCAGGTCCTTCAACTGGGCGGCGGCGAGCTCCGGACGGGACGCGGCGAGCAGAGCGGCGGCGCCCGCGACGTGGGGCGTGGCCATGGAGGTGCCGCTCAGGGCCCGATAGGCGCCCAGGCCGTTCTCACTGAACCGGGAGTTGGCCGCGAGGATGTCGACTCCCGGCGCGGTGATCTCCGGCTTGAGAGCGCCGTCGACACGAGGGCCCTGGCTGGAGAACTCGGCGACCGTGTCGTCGGCACCGACCGCGCCCACGGTCAGCGCGGAGGTCGCCGCTCCAGGCCCGCCGATGCTGCCCGGCGTCCCCTCGTTGCCCGCGGCGATGACGAACAGCGCGCCGGTCCGGGCGCTCAGCCGGTCGACGGCCTGGCTGAGCGGGTCCGTCCCGTCGGACGGCTGCGAGGTGCCGAGGCTCATGTTGACGATCTTGGCCTGCTGGTCGACCGCCGCCCATTCCATGCCCGCCAGCGCCCACGAGATCTGCCCGGATCCGTCGTCGCCGAGCACCTTGCCGACACGGAGCCGCGCGCCGGGGGCGACGCCCTTCTCCTGCCCGTCGGAGGCCGCACCGGTGCCGGCGATGATCGATGCCACGTGTGTGCCGTGCCCGGAGCGGTCGTCCGTGTTCTCGTCCGGCACGAAGCTCTGCCGCGACGCGACACGGTCCGCGAGATCGGGGTGGCCGGCGTCGATGCCGGTGTCGAGGACCGCGACGTCCACGCCCTCACCGGTGTTCCCGTCCGCCCAGACCTTCGGCGCACCGATCTGCGTCGTGCTCTCGGCCAGGTCGGCGCGGACCAGGCCGTCGAGCCAGATGCGCGCTATGCCGCGGCCGAAGGACGGCCGGACGTCCTTCGCCCGTGTCCCGTCGGCTGCCGCGGAACCCACCACGGACTTCCAGAAGTCGTCCGCGTGCGAGCGCTCCGCGGACAGCGCGGCGCCCTGGATGCTCTCCAGCTCGCGCACCCGGGTCGCTCCCTCGGGAACGGCTGACGCGCGACGTGCGGCATCGGCTTCGGTGTAGGAGACGATCAGCGGCAGCCGGTCGCGGTGGGCGTCGTCGTACCCGTCCGCGATCAGGTCGGTGACGTTGAACAACTGCCGGTCCAGGATGCCCCGCGCCACGAACGGCAGCGCGGACTCCGGATACACGTAGAGGTCGCCGTTCGACTCCGAGATCCGGGTGCGCGCCGGACGCCCGTCCGGGTCCCGGACGGTGACGACACCCCCGGACCCGGCCCGGGCACCGGGGGCCTGACGAGTGGTCACCACGTCACCGGTGATCAGTGTGACCGTGTGTTCGCCGGCCGGCACACCGTCCGCGGCGGCCGAGGAGGGAGGCGGCGCGGCGGGCGGCGCGGCCGTCGCGGTGAGTGGACTGGTCAGCGCGAGGATCGACGCGCCGGCGACGACCGGCACGCTCCAGCGTCCGAGGTGTGGCTTCAACGGGGTCCCTTCATGGGTAGCGCAGGGCAGTTCTCCACCGCGGTGATGTCGGTCGGGCGGAGCGGAGAGGGCCCGGCGGAAGGGTTCCGCCGGGCCCGTGTTGCCGTCAGGTGACTACTTGAGGAGGTAGGCCTTGATGACGGTCTGCTTGAACGTGTTGCCCGCGGCGTCCTTGACGTAGGTGCGCAGCGAGACCGAGCCGTCCGAGGAGCGGTGCGGGTGGTGCACGGTCACGGTGCGCTTCTCACCGGAACCCTTGACCTTGGCGGAGTGCCAGGTCTTGCCCTCGTCGTAGGAGACCTCGGTGGTGAAGGTGCGGATCGGCGACTCCGTTGCGCCCACCTGGCGCTGGAGCAGGACCGGGATGTCGAACTTGCGGCCGTCCTCGGCCCGGTTCCACTCGTCCAGCTCCGGCGACATGCGCACCGCGTAGAGCGGCAGCGCCCGCTGGCTGTCCGTGGTCTGCGACCGGAACTGCCAGTCGGAACGGACCTTGGTGGAGATGGTGGACTGCGGACCGAGGTCGCGTTCCTGCCGGAACGTCAGGTGGTAGTCCGCGGGAGTGCGATCGGCCGGCAGTTGGGCGTAGTTCCCCTCCACCGGAACCGCTTCACCGTTGCGTCGGACCTCCCACGTCGACTGACCGCTCATCTGCGTCTCGGCGTACTCGTGGACATCCTTGTTCGCAGCGGTCTGCACGGAGAGGCGGAGGTAGTCGCCCTGACGGTAGGCATTCGACATCAAGGGGGAGAACCCGACGGCCTGCACGCCGTTGTTCCAGTGCTCGTTCACCTTGGTCCCGGCCTTGTAGCCGTGCATGGTGCTCATGAAGAACTGCCCGTGTACGTCCGGAGTTTCCAAGAGGTTCTGGTCGAAGACGGTCACCCAGCGGAGACTCTCGGCCGTCGAGAAGTAGTCGACCCGCCGGTGGGGGACCGGCAGTCCGTTCAGGCCGTGGTAGAAGCGAAGGGTGCCGACCCACATCCAGACGGCGCGATAGGCGGTCGTTCCTGATGCGGTGGCGGCGAAGGTGGTGTTCACCTCTGCCAGGTCGGACTTGCGGGGTTGGTAGGAGGGATCCGCGGGGATGCCGCCGGTCACCGGCCGGGCGAGGTAGTAGTAGGTCGGGGAGTTCGGGCCGTCACCGGCGGGCTCCTGCCAGATCGTGTTGACCAGGTAGGTGTACTTGGCGCCCTTGACCTGGGCCGTGGGGGTGGCGTAGAGCCCCTCGACGTGGTCGCTGCCGATCGAGCCGTTCGCGAACACGGAGAACATGTGCCCGCTGTGGCCGATGGTGCCGAATTCGGCGAGGGCGATGCGGGCCGAGCGGCTGGGAGCGGACACCTTGACGGGCTTGGCCTGCCTCGCGTCGATGGTGATGTCCCGGTCGGTGTCCATCACGAACTCCGGCGCACCCACCATGGTGCCTTCGGTGAACTCCTCGTCGAAGAAGATGCCGCTCAGCGAGAAGGTCTGACCGACCGGGAGCCTCAGTTCGGTGCTGCCCTGGCCGAGCATCTCCTCCCAGTAGGTGTCGCGGCTGTCCGTGTGGAGACGCAGGAAGGAGTAGTCGGGAGCCTTGCCCGAGCGGTCCTTCATGGTGATGCGGAGGCTGCGGGACGGCTGCTCGACGTCCATGCCGAGCGGGACGCGTACCGAGACCTTCTGGTCCGGTGTGGAGGCGATGACCACGCCGCTGTACGCCGCGTATTCCGTGGCGATCTCCGGCGTCGCGGTGACGGTGACGTCCGCGGTGCCGTGCGCGGGCACGGTGACCTTGTCCGCGCTCAGGCGGAACATGCCGTCCGGTGCGGGCTTGTGCTTCTTGTAGGTCACATTGAGCGAAAGGTCGAGCGTGACCGGCTCGCTGCCCGGGTTGCGGTAGGTGACCGTCTTCTTCACGGGCGGACGCCCGTTGTCGGACCAGCGGATCTGCCCGTAGTCCAGACCGGTGGGCTCGGCGGTGACCTGCTGGCTGATCGCTCGGGCGATGTCGACCCGTCCCGCGCCCTGGAAGTAGGCGCCTCGTTCGCGACCGCCCGTCGTGCTCTGCATCAGCTGGCGCTTGACCTGCTCCGCCGTCCAGTCGGGGTGCTGCTGGAACAGGATGGCGGCGGCCCCGGCGACGTGCGGTGTCGCCATCGAGGTGCCGCTCATCTCCCAGTAGCCGTCCTCGGCGGTCGTCCCGCCCGCCCGGGCGGCGACGACGCCGACACCGGGGGCGGCGATGTCCGGCTTGAGACCGAAGTCGCCCACACGGGGGCCGGGCGAGGTGAAGATGGCGAGATCCTCGTCCTCCACCTGGATGGCGCCCACAGCGAGCGCGCTGTCGGCGGAGGCGGGGGTGGAGACCTGCGTGCCGTCGTTGCCGGCGGCGACCACGACCAGGACGCCGTAGTCACGCGTCACGGTCTCGACCAGGGCCTCCATGGCGTCGGTGCCCGGGGTGTCGATGTCGCCGAGGCTGAGGTTGATCACCTTGGCGCCGTTCTGCGCCGCCCAGGCCATGCCCTCCATGATGTCGGAGTTGTCGCACGAGCCGTTGGCCGTGCAGACCTTGCCGGACAGGATCTGCACGCCGGGTGCGACACCCTTGAGCCGGCCGTCGGAGGCCGCGCCGGATCCGGCGACGGTCGACGTCACGTGAGTGCCGTGGCCGTGCAGGTCGTCGGTGTTCGCCTCTTCGGTGAAGTTCTCGGCGTCCGCGATGAGGCCCTTGAGGTCGGGGTGGTTCGGGTCGTAGCCGGTGTCGAGCACCGCGACCTTGACTCCCTCGCCCTTGTAGCCCTTCGCCCAGGCCTGGGGTGCACCGATGTGCGGCACCGTCCGGTCGAGGGAGACCTCGGCGCGGCCGTCGAGCCAGACCCGGCGAATGCCGGCGCCGAAGGACGAGGCGCCCGCCTTCGCGGGGGCGATGCTGTCCCAGAACTCCGCGGCGTTCTTGCGTCCTTCGCCCAGCGTCGCGAAGGACGTACCAGGGATGGCGTCGACCTTGTCAGCCCCCGCTGCGGCGAGCCGACGCTCGACCGTGCCCGCGTCACCCGCGTACTCGACGATCAGCGGCAGGCTCGCCCGATCCGCGTACTTCTCCTTGACCAGGGCCGATACGTCGAACAGGGCCCTGTCGAGGCGGTCGGCCGCCAGGAGGGGCAGCGCGTCGGCAGGTATGACCGTCCAGTTGTCGCCGACCTGCTCCTTGACGAACTGGATGTGCTCGCGGCCCTCGGCGGGCTTCACCGAGACGGCCGCTCGGCCCGCCGGGTCCTTCTCCACTGTGACGCGGTCACCCGTGATCAGAGTGACGTGGTGCCGGGTGACGCCGGGTGCACCGGTGGCCTGATTGCTCTGCTGTGGCGAGCCGGCCTGATCGGCGTTCTGAGCGGAACCTGGTGTGGTGGACAGGCCGGCCAGCAACGCCGCGAGCGTAGCAGCCGCTACATACCGCGACCGGGGTCTGTGGACCCTCGGGCGCCGTGGGTTGTTCGTAGGGGTCATGGAGTGACAGCGTGACGCCACGATGAACAAGACACAACGTTTGATCGTGTCCTGCAAGTGCCATGTCACTATTGCGACTCGGCCCGGGAGGTGCGAACTACCCCAAACTATGACGGATTTACGGGCCTCTTTGAGCCGGACCGATGACGTTGTCGTGTGTGACACACTGAGTGGCATGCCATCGGCGTCAGTCAACGGTCGAAAGTGGGCATGGCCGCGGTCACGGATTGGCTGGAAAGCTCCGGAGGTTCTGGATGCTTGGGGCGGCAGGGCTGACGGCCCGCGACACCTCCGTGTCGCGCTTCGCCGAGGACGCCCCCGCCAGGCGCTGCCGGCAGGGGCACACCGTCAACTCACGGCCGGCACCGACCGTCCAGTGCCACCTTCGGTGCACCGTCAGGGCGCGGGCACACAACAATCCCAGGACCTGACCCACCGTTGGTCCATGACGTTGCTTCACGGGTCACTGACGCGGAGTCGATGCCGCTCACATCTGCCGGGTCGCGCGAGCGCGGCGCGCACGGTTCACGCGACCCGGGCGATGACGCTCAGACGGCAGAGGCACCGGCCTTGAGGCCGGCCGCGACCTTGACCACGCGCTCGGCCTGGACCCGCGCGGCGGTGCGGGTGGTGTCGCCGACCGGGTTGTTGCCCTGGGCGTCCACGTGGGAGGTGCCGTAGGGGTTGCCGTCGGTGAACTTGGCCGGGTCGGTGTAACCGGGGGTCACGAGGATGCCGCCGAAGTGGTGGACGGAGTTGTAGAGCGCGAGGAGGGTGGACTCCTGGCCGCCGTGGGTGGTGGCGGTGGAGGTGAAGCCGCTGTAGACCTTGTCGGCCAGCATGCCCTGTGCCCAGAGGCCACCGAGGGTGTCGATGAACTGCTTGAGCTGCGAGGTGATGTTGCCGAAGCGGGTGGGCGAACCGAAGATCACGGCGTCGGCCCACACCATGTCGTCCGGCGTCGCGACGGGGATGTCGGCCGTCGCGGCGGCGTTCGCGGCCCAGGCGGGGTTGGAGTCGATCGCCGCCTGGGGGGCCAGCTCGGCGGCCTTGAGCAGACGGACCTCGGCGCCGGCCTTCTCCGCGGCCCGGGCGATCTCCTGGGCGATGGTGGCGACGGTGCCTGTGGAGGAGTAGTAGATGACGGCGAGCTTGACGGGAGTGGTCACTGCTGAGGTTTCCTTGTCGTTCGGGATTGTTCACGGCGACAGCGCGGTTGATGCAAGGTCACCCACACGGGCGGTCTGCGATCCCCGCGGTGGCTCGGCGGCAATGTCGCAAGGTCCCTCCGCCTCCTCGGCGTTGGTCCCCTGCTTCATCGGCTGCGACCGTGCTGCCCGGCCGGCCAC
This sequence comes from Streptomyces cadmiisoli, assembly GCF_003261055.1. NCBI lineage: Bacteria > Bacillati > Actinomycetota > Actinomycetes > Kitasatosporales > Streptomycetaceae > Streptomyces > Streptomyces cadmiisoli. The sequence continues at coordinate 807,295 of NZ_CP030073.1, read as the reverse complement.
CGATCAGCGGGGCCCCGGTCGGAACTACGGTGGTCGTCGCGCGCCTCGATCATGTGCGGCGGTGACTTCCGCGGTGCTCCGGGGCCACGGTGGTCATGGTGTTTCCCTGTCAGGATGAGTTGCCGGCCACTGAAGGCTTGCACCGCAGGTGGCGATCACTGTCGTCACAGAAGACCGGCGACACGTGCAAGGTGTGACAACGCCGTCGCAGGCGGAAGGTTCAGGGCGTGTCGTGCCGGGCGGCGATCCGTGTCACCGTGACCGCCACGGTGACCTGTTCCGCGGTACCGAGAGCGGCGAGGTGGGAGACGGCGGCGGCCCTCACACGGTCGTGAACGCTCCGGGCGATGTCCAGCGCCCGCCGGCCCTCGGCCAGGACGCAGCGCACCTCGATGTGCCATCCCGATCCGTCCGGGGCGCGTTCGGCGCGTATGCCCGCCTCGGGCGACGTGTGCTGAGGCGTGCTCTCCGAACGGGTGCGTGCCGCGGCTGCCGCGAGGCGATGGGCGAGGCGGGGCTGCAGGCCTGCCACACCGTGAACCGCGAGGGCAGCCTCGGCCGTGACACCGAGGAGCGTGGTCGCGTCCGCGGCGGTCATGAGGCACCACCGCGGACGGAGAGGGCGGGGCCGGGTGTCGGCCCCGTCTCCAGTACGTCGACCACGGTGATGTCGACGGCGACGACGACGAGCCCCAGTTCCCGCCCGGCCGCGTCGAGGACCGATCGGCGCACCTGGTGGACCCGCTCGGTCAGCGGCCGGTCGAGGGCGGCGGCCAGAGTCATGGTCACCCGCACCTCGGTGTCTTGTTCCGCGCGGACGAGCCGGCAGTTCGCGGCCCGGGCACCGGGGATCGCGTCGGCCGCCTGCCGCAGTACCCTCGCGGCGGCGCTCTCGGCGATGCGCAGGTCCCGGACCGGGTCGGCCAGGGGCAGCAACCGGCCCAGCCGCACTTCGGCCCTGACGACGTTCATGATGCGATCGACGAGTGCGTACAGGCTGGGGGAGGTCTCGGTGCGCAGCGCCCGGGTGGCCGCGTTCACCGGGGCCAGTCCTTCGACGGCGTCGCGGCAGTGGGGACACGACGTGGGGTGGGGGTCCGGGGTCGGCCCGGTGTCCTGCGCCTGTTCCCACACCCGGCTGAGCAGTCGGCCGCAGGCCAGTACCTCGTCACCCGCGAACGCGGACACGCCGGCGGCGACTCGTCCGGCGTGGGTCCCGTCGGCTCCGGGCGGTTCGGGAGGTCGCCCGTGCGGGTCGTCTAGCGCCATGGGCCCATCGCCTCCTGAAGGGACCGGCGTGCCCTGTACAGTCTGCCGCGCACCGTCTGCTCACTGCTCCGCGTCACATGGGCGATCTCCTTGTACGGCATGCCCTGGACCTCCCTCAGGATCCAGCAGACCCGCTGCCCGGCATCCAGTTCGGCGAGCGCGTCGGACAGCGCGGCCGTGGCCGCGTCCCGCTCGGCGGCCCGGGCGGGCTGGCTCCAGGCGTCGCCCGTCGCGGGTTCGAGGACCGAGTCCAGGGAGAGCGACGGCGGTCGGCGCCGGCGCATGGTCAGGCAGCGGTTGACGGTGATGCGGTACATCCACGTGCGGAACTCGGCGCCGTGACGGTATTCCGGTAGACGCCGCCAAGCGCTGACGAAGGCGTCCTGCACGGCGTCCTCGGCGTCCTGGGCGTTGCCGAGCATGCAGCGGGCCAGGGCCAGGAGGGACCGGCTGTGCCGCTGGACGAGAACGGCGAAGGAGTCCTCGTCTCCCTCGGCCGCTCGTACGGCCAGCAGCGCGTCCGGCGCATCGCATCCCAGCCGTGGGGAAGCAGTTTGTTCGATCATGACGCTCCCGCGCGGGCTCGGAACGAGCGTGTACCCCCGCACGGGAATGTGATGCATGTCACATGATTTCGGTGTGAGAGGTGCGGCGTCCCCGATGTCAAACGTTTCGACGGCACCACGCAGGTGTCCTAGCGATCGAGGCGACCGCCATGACGAACAACATCACCAGCGTCGGCGGGGGCAACCGGTCCGATTCGGGCGTGAGCGCGCTCAAGGGCCGTACGGGGGCCGGGGCTCCGGCCGAGACACGGGGCAGGACGACCATCGCGGACGGTGTGGTGGCCAAGATCGCGGGCACGGCCACCCGCGAGGTACCGGGCATCCACAACCTTGGGGCCGGCATGGCCCGCGCCCTCGGCGCCATGCGCGAACGCGTCCCGGGCGGAGGCAGCGGCGTCACACGTGGAGTGAAGGTCGAGGTGGGCGAACGCCAGGCCGCGTTGGACCTCGATGTCGTCGTCGAGTACGGCGTCTCCATCGTCGACGTCGCCGGCGACGTACGCACCAACGTGATCAGCGCGGTGGAACGGATGACCGGGCTGGAGGTCGTCGAGGTGAACATCGTCGTCGACGACGTGCACCTGCCCGACGAGGAGGAGGAAGAGGCCGAGCCGGACGAGGGCCGCGTGAGGTGATCAGCCGGCGCGCCCTGAGCGAGCACGGGTGAACACCTCACACGGACGGCGACGTACGTTCGTAAGACGGGTGAGTGCAAGATGAACGCAGCAACGACGGGCCTCGCGGCCGGTATGGCACTCGGCTTCGCCGGCTACTTCGGCGGCTTCTGGGCATTTCTGCTGGTCCTGGTCCTGGGAGCGGTGGGGCTGATCGTCGGCCTCGCAGTACAGGGCGACCTCGACCTCCACGCACGGAGGCAGCGGTGACGACCCGGCCCGCTTCACCGACCCGCGATGAGGAGTCCAGCCCACTGTCGCGGCCGGTCGGCCTGCCGCCCCCGGCAGAGCGAGGCGCCACCGTCATCCCGGAAAAGGTGGTCGCCCGCATCGCTGCCCAGGCCGCACGCACGGCCCAGTCGCGGTGTGCCGCCCTGCCTCCCGGTGGGGGAGGACCGAAGGCACCCGGCGCCTCCGCGGCCGTTCGCACCGGATCGGTGCGCCTGCACCTGACCATGGACATGCCCTACCCCACCGACATCCCTCAGGTCTGCGAGCGGATCCGGCGCGACGTGGCCGAGCGGGTGGGTCAACTGACCGGGCTGGACGTGGGAGAGGTGACCCTCACCATCCGGCGGCTGGTGGCCACCGCAGCCCGCCGCGGGCGGGTCCTGTGAGCCGCGACCCTGCCCATGCCGCCGGCCACACGACGCCGCAAGGAGGACCGGACATGAACTCCGACCCGGACTCTCCCGACCGCAGCCCCGCGCCGTCCGCGAACGGTGCCACCGTGCCGCTGACGAAGGAGCCCAGAGACCCGGCGGAGCAGGGTCCGCCCGAACACGACGCGCCTCCGCCGAACCTGACGGCCGAGGAGCACGACGGACGGCACCGGGCCCACCGCCCGTGGTCCGTGCGCCGCATCCCGGCCGCACTGGTCGCCGCGGTGATCCTCGTGCTGGCCGTCGGGGCACTGGTCGACGTCATCGCCGTACGGGCCGGACGCCCCGCGGCGGCATGGCGACGGCACCTGGCCGACGCCCTGGCCACCCGTCCCGTGGACGACGTATGGATGCTCGTGGGAGCCGGCGTGGCCGCCGTCGTCGGCGTCTGGTTGGTCGTCCTGGCTCTCACCCCCGGCCTGCGCCACTGGCTGCCCCTGCGGTCCCGCGCCGACGGCCCCCGGCTGCGGGCCTTCCTGAATCGTGACGGCGCCGCTGATTTGTTGCGTGACGCCGCTATGCGGGTACCCGGGGTCAGCAGGGCTCGGATCCGGGTGCGCCGCCATAGAGTGAAAGCCCGCGCGGACGTCCGCTTCCGTGACCTTCAGCAAGTGAGGGACGACCTCACCGCCGTCCTGGACGACGAGTCCGACCGACTCGCCCTCGCCCACCCTCCCCGCATCGGCGTACGGGTGCGGCGACGCACCGACTGACCGACCGCATCCAGACCGGAGTCCGCACCATGACGCCGCGCCCCGTACTCAACCGCAGTCTGCTGGCCCTCGCCGGGCTGGTTCTGCTCGGCGGCGGTCTGCTGATCCTCTTCGCCGGGCTCGACATCTACCGGCGGCACGGTGTGGTCCCACCGGTCGGCTGGCCCCTGACCACTCCGGACGACGTCCTGCTCGGCTCCGCCGACCGGGCCCGCTGGAGCAGTCAGGGCTGGTGGTGGTGGCCCGCGGTCATCGCCGCCCTCGTTCTCGTCGCCCTGCTGGCCCTGTGGTGGCTGCTCGCCCAACTGCGCCAACGCCGTCCCGGCGCCCTGCCGGTCGGCAATACACCCCCGCAGGACGGTGTCGAGCTGCGCGACCGCGTGCTCAGCGACGCGATCGCCGCAGAAGCGGGTGCCCTGCCGGGGATCGAGGACGCGGCCGTACGCATCACGGGCCGGCCAGCCCGTCCCCTGACCCGCGTCCGGCTCGTCCTCAGCCCGCAGACGGAACCCGACGCCGCCCTCGAAGCCCTCCGTGAAGGTCCGCTCCGCACCGCCGGTCGGTCGACCGGGTCCGGGCCCATACCCACGGAGGTCCGTCTGGAAGTCGCTCGCCACAAACCGCACCGGGCGGAGTGAGGAGGACGACCGTTCCCGTGCCGGTCCCTCGCGGTCTCTCGTACCTCGAAGGGGCACAGATTCCACTCCTCATAAGGAGACATCATGATCGTCTTGGGTGTCATTCTGCTCGTCATCGGCCTCGTCGCCGGGCTGTCCATCCTGTGGACCATAGGAATCATCCTCGTAGCCGTGGGAGTGGTCCTGTGGGCCCTCGGCGCGATGGGTCACGCCGTCGCCGGGCGACGGCACTACTGGTAGGGGGCGGGTGCTGAGGCCGTGAAATGACGTGCCGTCATCGGAGCAGCCATTCGCACGGACCGGGTGTGTACACACTGCTCCGGCCGGTCGCGCCGATCGGCGGTGCGTGGCGGCCATCGACGGCCACAGGTATGTCAACGGCGGTTCGACATCGGCCTGTCGGAGATGCGTGCACGCATGGGCCGCGCCAGTGCTGAGCAGTTCGGGCGTGCCCAGGACGCCCGGCGCTCGTGGACTGTCCTCGCCGACCACGGCATCACCCCCCCGGCGTCCTGGAGGTTCAGCGCACCATCCCGTCCTCTGTCATGGTGTCGGAAGGAAGGCGCAGAGCGAGGAGGGCCACGTCGTCGGCACTGCCGGGCGGCATACGGGCGAGCAGTTGGTCGCACAGTGTGTCCAGCGGTGCCTGGGCGAGCGCGAGGGCGTGGCGGCGCAGGCGGCCCAAGCCGGTGTCCAGGTCGCTCCCGGGGATCTCGATCAGGCCGTCGGTGTAGAGCAGCAGGGTGGAACCCGGCCGCAGGGACCGTATGCCGTTCGGTCGGCTGGTGCTGCTGTCCACGGGAGCGCCGAGGACGAGTCCCTGGCCGGCTTCGAGATACTGCGCGTGCCCGCCGGGTGTCAGCAGGAGAGGCGGCGGATGTCCGGCGCTGGTCCATCGCACAGTCCACGGGCCGATGTTCGGGTGACCTTCGACCCGGGCGAGGACGAGGGTGGCCATGGGGACGGTGGTGATGGCGGGCATGGCGTCGTCGAGCCGGTCGATGACGGAGCCGGGCGGTCCCGTGTGGTCCCAGGCCAGTGAGCGCAGGATGCCGTGCAGTTGGGCCATGCCGGCCGCCGCGGTCAGGTCGTGGCCGACCACGTCGCCGATCACCAGCGCGAGCGTACCGTCCTTCAACACGAACGCGTCGTACCAGTCGCCGCCGACCTGGGAGCCGGCCGGGGCGGGCTGGTAGCGGGCGGCCAGCCGCAGGCGGCCGGGCTGGGGGAGTGGGGCGAGCAGATTCCGCTGCATGGCCTCGGCGACGGCGCGCTGGCGGCCGAAGCGGCGTGCGTTGTCGATGACCAGGCCGACTCGTCGGCCGATGTCGCTCACCACCTCCAGGTCGTCGGTGTCGAAGGGGTGCGCCGGGTCGGTACGCACCACGGACAGGGCGCCGGTGATCTGCCGTCTGGAACCCAGCGGCACCGTCATGGCCGACGTCGCGCCCACCGTCCGCAGGAAGTCGCTGTGGACGGCTGCCAGGGGAGAGTCGGCTGGTCCGGCCGTCCGTACCTCGGTTTGCAGCACAGGATCGCCGCCGTGTAGCACCTGGACAAGAGGCGACCGATCTGCCGCCTCAGCCCCGGGAAGGCGTTCGCAGCGGCCCTCCAGCGCGGGGTCCCGGCCCGCGATACTGGTGACCGCGACCCGGTTGACCTGCTCGGAACTGGTTCGGAGGTCCACCGCCGCCCAGTCGGCGAGGCGCGGAACGAGCAGGCGCCCCAGCCGTGCCAGGGCCTCGTCGGTTTCCAGGGTCTGGCCGAGCACGTCGGTGATCTCCGCGACCAGCGTGAGCCGCTCGGTGAGGTCCTCCAGAGCCCTCGTACGGGCCGCACGTTCCCGATGCGCGCCGTGGTCGCCCGTGATGTCGGTGAACAGCACGGCCATGCCCTTGAAGGAGCCCTCGTCCGCCAGCGGTGAAGCGGACCAGGAGATCATGACCAGGCGATGGTCACCGCGTAGAAAACTGTCGCCTTCCCCCTGCGCGGCGACCCCCTCGGCCAAGGCCCGGAGCAGCGGGCACTGCTCCTGGCGGAGCGTGCCACCGCCCGCATCCCGGTGCAGCAGATCGTGTGCGTCCTTTCCGCGCATCGCGGCCGCGTCACGGCGCAGCAGCCGTTCGGCGGTCGGGTTGACGGCGAGGATGCGTCCGGCCGGATCCACGACCATCAGGGCCGTGGTCAGCTGCTCGACGACCTGCTGCCAAAAGCCCGGCTCGGCCGTCCACGACCATCCCGCATCCCGCGCGCCGGGCACATCCTTCACCACGCCGCCCTCCACTCATTGCAGGGCACCGCCCGGTCAGCCGTGATCCTCCTCTTCGGCTTCCATGACACGGATCCCCTGATGAGTCAGCGTGACCGTGGCGGGTGTGTCTCCGTGAGCCCAGCGCACCGTGACGAGCCCTTCTTCCACGAGATAGGTGCAGGCCGCGGCGAGGTCCTGCTCGGGAATCGCCAGATCGTCACGCAGCCTGGCCCCGGGGGTGTCAGGGACACCACTGCCTTCCATGCCCTTGTACAGGGATTTCATGATTGCTTCGCGGTAGTTCTTCCGCTGGTGCAGTGTTGCCATGGTCGCCGCCACTCGTGCGGACCCCGCAGACAGCGTTGGACGCCGGGGTGCGAAGGACTGACTCTCGGTGTTCACTCTACTCCGGCCACGGCCCCGAGCAGGTGCCCGCTACCAGGGGTCTCCTCAGGGCCCCTGTCAGTGCCGTGAGCAACGTCCGATGCCGTCCTGCATGAACGCGGCGCCGCTTACGAACAGCGGCGCCAGGCATCCGGACGGGAGTAAGGTGGAGAAAACGAGGATCTTTCCTATGCCGGAATCGGCCCGACACCGGATGGTCGTCTCGTGCTCCGGAGTCCACCGGACCACGCACCTGCCACAGCACGCCATCCGCCCTCGCACGGTCAGCCCGTGACCTCGGTCGCGTCATCCGCATCCAGGCCACGGAGACCTCTGTGTCATTCAGCCCGAACACTCCCACGGCAATCAGATCGTCAGGCTCCTCTCCGGAGCGTCGACGGCGACGTCCGTGCCAGGGTGCGCGCCGTCCCTCCGCTGTGCGTCCTCATGCCCGCCCTGCCGTTCGCAACGGTCCGGGGCATCGGCGGTATGTGGGTGTACGGCGTAACCGTCCTGTTCGTCGCGGGACTTGTACGCATCGCGCTGCTTCACCACGTCGGCCGGAGCGTGAAGCCTCGCTGCCGCATGCCCGGTGAGCGCCCGTTCCGAACCCGGCGTCACGACCAGGCCACCAACCGGTGGCGCCGTCAGCCCTGACACCGAACACTCACTTCCTCCGCTGCACAGCAGTCGACAGGAGCTTTCATGACAACCGCAACGCAGCCCCCACTGCCGTCCCACCCCCTCCTCCGCCTGCGCCTGGCGCCCCACGGCGGCCTGCCCCGGCCCATCGACGGGGCGTGGTGGCCTCGGTCGTACGACCTGCTCGAGGAACTCCCGTCGCTCCTTGCCGGGTTGCCGCGTACGTGGGGCCACATCACCAGTGTCACCGTCAACGGCGCGGCGTGGTCCGCGTTGCCCGGCCGGATGCTCCTCTTCAATCAGGTCGTACGACTGCACAGGACCCTCACGGCGTCCGCTCCGCACACAGTTGTGCTGCTCGCCGCCGGCCGCGGACGCTGGGACCTGGTGGTCGTGCCTCCGGACACGACCGAGGAGGTCGCGGAACCGCTCATGGCGGCCGCCGCGGGCGATCACGCGTGAGGGGACGCGACGGGACCCGCCACGCTCTGCCCCGCCGCGGCGGCGATCCGTTGCCGGTGAAGTGCGTCGAAGCGGTGCACCAGGCGCGCCTGGCGGGCCTTCTCCGCCCGCAGGAGCGCGGTCGCGGTCATCGCCGGGCCGGTGTCCGCACTTGCCGCGGCCATCAGCCGGGCGGCCGTGGTGGCGCCGGTCTCCGGGGGGATCACCAAAAGGTCCCAGCGGCCCGCGGTGTAGGAGAGCAAGAGAATCTTGTGCGGATCCAGCTTCGAGGTAAATGAACCGACGTTCACCACATGGCCGTTGACGAAGATCCTCGGCAGGAGCAGCGGCCAGAAGCGGGGGTTGACGGCGATACGGGTGATCCGCCCCCACAGCGGATCCAGCACGTCCGCCAGGTCGCAGAGCTCGCTCTGCAGGTCACGTGAACGAGGCCACCAGGCGCCGTCCAGCCCGGCGCGGCCTGCGGAAGGGCTCTCGGATTTGAGCGCGAGGCGCGCGGTAGGGGCCCTGAAGGGGACAGCCCGCACTGCGGGCTGAGAAGTGGTCGCGAGCATCGTGCAAACCTGTCTCCGGCCCACTGCGCGAGCGTAGCCGGCCGGTGTCGTCCCAAACCGGGAACGACACCGGCGTCGGAGTCGGTGCGCGAAATGCTCCCGATATGCTCACGCTACTCCCCGAAAGAGCCGAGCGGACGGTTCCGGGGACTCCGGTCCCATCCCCTGCAGGTGACCTTCGAGGAACTGGTCTCCGGCCAGGACATGCGGATTTTGCCGTGCTGGAGGTCCTCGGCTGGGCCGGGTCGAACGGCGGCGGCCGACGGGCCACGTCGAGACTGTCCGAGGAGTACCCTGAAATCACCGAGGATACTTCGCGCACCGGCTTCCGGGCTTGTGTCGTTTTCGGCGATCGAATACGACGGGCCGGTCGCGGCTGGCCCGGGGCAAGGTTCGGGTCATGACTGGGCCCATCTCCCACCCGTCGAAGGCCGACGCCGATTACTGGTTCTTCTCGTTCTCGGTGCGTCTGCTGCTGGCTCCGGCAAGTTCCGTACCGCCTGTGTTGGACGGCGCGTGGTGGCCGCGCTCCCGTGATCTCGGGGCGGAACTCCCCTCCCTGACCGCGGCACTGGATCCCCTGCGCGGGCGGATCACCCGGGTCACGGTGAATCCGACCCATTGGCCGGTCGTTCCGCGCAAGGTGCCCGTCGCCGGGCACGTCGTGACCGTTGGGTGGTTCCTGGCCGAGCAGGACCCGCACGAGCTGCTGTTGTTCTCGTACCGCATGGGCCGTTGGAACCTTCTGGTGGTCCCGCCGGAGACGACTCCTGAGTCTGCCGCTTGGCTGATGGCCGCCGCGAGTGACCCACTCGGCACGTCGACCGCAAGCCGCTTGATGGAAGAGGCGGCGCGTCTGCGGACGCTGCGCAGGAGCGGCGGGGCTGTTGAAACGGTCATGAACGCCCAAGGTGAGCAACGGTCCCGCGATCAGAGGGCACGTCCACGGATCCGGACCACGACCGCCAAGACGTCGCTGCAGCCGATGGGAAGGTGCGGACCGTGGAGACACAGGCGACCGTGGCCGTGATCCGGGGAATGAGTTCTCAAGGTGCGCCACCTCCACTTGCTCAACTCACGGCACAGCCATTGCGTCACCGGCTTCCATCACGGCCATCCGGGATGCATGTTGCGAGACCGGCTCCGTCGACTCGACGGAAGGCCTGCCGACGGGCCAGGACTCGCTCGCCGACCTGGGTCGCCGCACCGGCCGTTCAGGCCCTGCCCCACACACCCGTACGGGCGCCACGCCGAAAGGGGCCCGGCCCGGAGCCCGGCCACGCGGCACCCTCCGGCAGACACTCCGAGCCGAGGAACCATGCCTCTCCCACTGCTGAACGTCTACCGCCATGACCACACCTCACGCGCACTCATCACCCTTGCTGGAGAGATCGACCTGGCCACCGCCCCGCTCGTGCGCACCGCCCTCGCCGCATGCGTGCACGACGGCATCCGCACCACCGACGTCGACCTCACGGCGGTCACCTTCTGCGACGCCAGCGGACTCAGCGCCTTCATCACGTCATCCCGGCTCGCCGTCGATGCCGGAATGACGCTGCAACTGCACTACCCGCCCCCCATCATGGCCCGCATCATCGAAGTGACCCGCTGCGGCTTTCTGCTCCACGAGCCCCACGCTGTTCGACCACCATCACGCTGGGTTCCCGATGCTGCGTGCCGTGCGGCGTGACGCTCCCGTTCCGCCGGGAGAGCCGCCACAGGGTGAGCCGGCCGTCGGGCCTGGGCTGCCGTGGGCCCTGGTATCAGCGCCGGAACGGCCCGAATTCCCATGTGGCTCGACGATCGCCGGACCGGCCGAACGCAGTGAGCGCGAAGAATCGAGTGAGCCCATTGAGCGACGATGTCTTGTCGATCCTTCCGACCGATCCTCAGTGGCACCCCGACCGGGCGGCGGCCGAGCGGGCTGCCGCGCTCGCCGCGGATCTGGCTCCCGGCCTTCCTGATGGCACTGACGTCGAAATCGACGTCACTTGGCACGACGTCCTGACCTCCGTCGACTGCGGCGGGAATCTGGAACGCCCGGGTGATCAGTTCGCCCCATCCCATACGAGGCACGCTACTCACCGGCAGCTCCCCGGCCACCGCTTGCGTGTCGAATTTCTTCACCCGCGTGCTCGAAAGCCCACGCAGATGTCGGCACGCTCCTCAGGAGTCACACAAGATCACGCCAGAAGGGGACCGTTGCCCTCGGATCCCATGTCTCGTCGACGTCGCCTCGTGCCTCGTTGAACTCCTGGCGCATGTAGTCGGCCAGGTCCAGCCCGTAGTAGATGATGTCGGTCTGCCAGATCGAGAGCACAGGGTGACCGAAGTTTCCCCGGCCGGCGGGAAGATATCGGTGGGCGTAGACCGGCACGAGCACCGGTACCTCCGCGAGCCGGCGTCGTGCTGCGGCCAGGGCAGCCGCAGCACCGGCCGGACGCTCGCCCCATGCCTCGTGCCAGAACATGTTGCTCTCGACATCGAAAAGAACGCCCTCAACCGGCCGGCCGATTTGATTCCGCAACGTGTCTGGATCGCCGCTGCGCCACTCGGGCCATGGCTTGGACCACGTCTGACCCTCGGAAGGAGGAACGTTGACCGGAAGGCCGGTGGCAAGGAACGCTCGATGGTCGTCCGCGAACTCGAAGCCGTACTCCCGCTCGACGCGCGCGAACTCCGCGTCGGTCAGCCCTGGCTCGAACTCGTAGAGCCCGGTTTGCGCCAAGCGCCGTGCGGCCTCGGCGCCCAAGCGGCCTGCCCCATCGTTGACCACTGCTGCAACGTAGCGCCGACCGTTGTCCGCCGTCACCCGAGTTGTACACGGGTTCCGTCTCGGTACTCGGCTTGGTGATCGTCCGGCTGCCTCGATCGCAGCCGGAGCTGTCGTCGGCTGCAACCACCCGGTCGACCCCTGGATCAAGGCGCAACCCACCTTGTAGGTTCCCGGCGTGAGTGATGACGCCAAGACTCTGATCAGGTGCGCGGAAGAGGCGGATGCAGCCGTGATCGCGCGCGTCCACCTGGCCTCTCGGTCGGCCACCATGCCGTATCTGCCTCCGCAGACGCGTAGTCCCGAGCAGGTGACCCGCTGGGTCCGGGACGTTGTGCTCAAGCAGGGCCGCACCTGGGTCGCGGTGCGCGATGGGGAGATCAGCGGTTACGCGTCTTTGGACGGTGACATGCTCGAACACCTCTATCTGCGTCCGGACATCCGCCGTCAGGGCATCGGTACGCTGCTGCTCGACGAGGTCAGGCGGCACAGCCCGGACGGGCTGTCCCTGCACGTGTTTCAGCAGAACACCGATGCCCGCGCGTTCTACGCGCGCCACGGCTTCACCGTCCTCGACACCGACGTCGGCGCTCGCAACATGGAGAACCTGCCCGACATGACTCTTCGGTGGACGCCGAAGGCGGCGCGGTGAATCGGGCCGCTCACGCGAGACGAACACGTATGCCGGGGGTGGCTCGACGGGATGGTGATGGTGCCGGTACCAGGCCGAGGGCCAAGGAACGCGGCTGCGCGAACCGCCGCAAATCGCCCCGCGGTGCAAGTGCGCCTTCATATTGACTTGCGCGCCCGCGTCAGTCGGGTCAACGTCACGTGAAACCCGACGAAGGCAGAGAAGACGATCATGCAGACCCACCACGTCGACCACGACCTCATCCAGGCGGCGGCGAACGTCGCTCGCAGTCGCTGCCGGGGCGACAACCACACCATGGCGGCCGCCGGCCGCGCCCGGGACGGCCGGATCGTCACTGCGGTGAACGCCTACCACTTCACCGGAGGCCCCTGCGCCGAACTGGTCCTCATCGGCGCGGCAGCCGCTCAGGGCGTCTATGACCTGGACACGGTCGTCGCCGTGGGCGACCGCGAGCGGGGGGTCGTCCCTCCGTGCGGCCGGTGCCGGCAGGTCCTTCTGGACTACTTCCCGACCCTCAACGTCATCGTCGGCGAAAACGACCGAGTCCGCACCGTCGCCATCACCGACTTGCTCCCCGACAGCTACGTGTGGGCCGACCACCAGCTCGACGCGAAGTAGGCACGATCAACTCGGCGCCGGCGCGGCGAAGCAGTCGTCGCGGTGCCGGAGGGCGACGGGCGCCGGCGCTGCCCTCTTGACCCACAGCTCGGCCACCACGCGCGGGCTCCGCAGCCGGTCGGGCCTCCCCGGCCGCCACCGTCACCGCCACCCGCGACCGCCACCGCCCCCCCAACCGGGGACCAGCGGCCCCCTGAGGCAAGGCGCCCCAGGCCCCCCGCCCTCGCCCCACCTGGCCTTCGCCCCGCCGGCCGGACGGTGCCGGGGCCCAGCCGGAACGTACCCTCCGGCGCCTTGTCAGTGCGACGACCCCGGCGATATAACGTTGTAAAACTTACCCTCAGGGACTCGGCGAACGGCTCACGGTGACGACACCACACCCACACCGACCACCCGAGTCGGGGCCACTTCGAAGGGAATGCCTTGCGGGTCAGCCTCAAGGACGTCGCCGCGCACGCTGGGGTCTCCATCAAGACCGTCTCCAACGTGGTGAACAACTACCAGCACGTCACACCGGCCATGCGCGATCGCGTCCAGCGGTCCATCGACGCGCTCGGCTACCAGCCCAATCTGACCGCCCGACACCTCCGCAAGGGCCGCACCGGCATCATCGCGCTGGCCCTGCCGGAACTCGGCAACCCCTACTTCGCCGAACTGACCGCGGCCGTCATCAACGCCGCCGCCGCGCACGACTACATCGTGCTGCTGGACCACACCGGCGGCCGCCGTGAACAGGAGGTGCTGGTCAGTCAGGGTTTCCGGGCACGCGTCATCGACGGGCTCATCCTCAGCCCGATCGAGTTGGAGACCGAGGATCTGCGCCACCGCTCGGAGCAGGTGCCGCTGGTGCTGCTGGGCGAGCGGGAGTACGACCTGCCGTACGACCACATCGCCATCGACAACGTCGACGCGGCCCGCGCCGCGGTACGGCACCTGGTCGGGCTGGGGCGCCGCGAGGTGGCCTTCATCGGCGCCCGGCGCGCCCGCAGTGAGCCGGCGCAACTGCGTGTGCGCGGCTGGCGTGAGGAGTTGGGCGCCGCGGGACTCCCGGCCGACGACGGGCTCGTGGCGGAGACGGACGGCTGGGGGCACGCGGACGGCGCGGCGGCCATGAGCCGCATCCTGGACAGCGGGCGGCGTCCCGACGCGGTGTTCGCCTACAACGACCCCATGGCGATCGGCGCGATGCGGGTGCTGCACGAGCGGGGCCTGCGGATTCCCGAGGACATCGCGGTCGTCGGTTTCGACGACGTCGTCGAGGGGCGTTTCGGCGCGGTGACCCTCACATCCGTGTCGCCCGACAAGGAAGCCATCGGCAGGCTCGCGGTCGAGTCCGTGCTGGCCCGGCTCGGTGGTGCGGTACCCGAACCCCGGCGGATCCGGGCGGACTACACGCTGGTGGAGCGCGAGAGCACGGTGGGGCGACGGTAGGGCGGACGTTCCTGCAGAGGGAGGGCTCGGCGTCCGTACGGCGGGACCCGGCGTCCGTACGGCGGAAGAGCGCGTCCGTACGGCGGAATTCGGCGCCCGTTGCGGGGAATTGGGCGTCGGCGTAGTCCAAGTGCGCGAGTGCAGAGGGGGTTTACAGCATCCTTCCAACGATGTAAAAACCTCATTGCGGCGGACCTGACAACGATTTCCGCCGGGGGGAGAGCACTGTTCCTGCTTGACCAGCTCGCCCCCAGTTCCCTTTCAGCGTCGCCCGGATCGGGGTCACCATGCAGCGCACAACTCACCGTCCTCGCCTCCTCAGCCGTCCCACGGTCGTGGCCCTGGCCGCCGCGGTGGCCCTGACCGCCACCGCCTGCGCCAAGTCGGAGGACGACGCGGCGACCGGCAGCAAGTCCCCGGCCGCCGCCGGCGCCGAGCAGAAGGTCGCCACGCCCAAGCCGGGCAGCAAGACCTGCACCGTCGACGCCTACGGCGGCCAGAAGCTGGACCTCGAGAACGCGACCGTCGGCTTCTCCCAGTCGGAGAAGGAGGCCAACCCGTTCCGCATCGCGGAGACCCAGTCCATCAAGGACGAGGCCGAGAAGCGGGGTGTCAAGCTGCTGACGGCCAACGCCCAGTCGCAGTTCTCCAAGCAGATCAGCGACGTCCAGGACCTGCTCGCGAAGGGCGCCGACCTGCTGGTCATCGCCCCGCTCAACTCCGACGGCTGGGACCCGGTGCTGCAGGCCGCCGCCGCCAAGAAGGTCCCGATCGTCACGATCGACCGCAAGATCAACGCCACCGCCTGCAAGGACTACGTCTCTTTCATCGCCTCGGACTTCGTCGAGCAGGGGCGGCGCGCCGCCGACCAGATGATCGAGGCCACGGGCGGCAAGGGCGAGGTCGCGATCCTGCTCGGCTCGGCCGGCAACAACGTCACCACCGAACGCACCAAGGGCTTCAAGGACCGGATCGCCGAGAAGGCGCCCGATCTGAAGGTGGTGTTCGAGCAGACCGGCGACTTCGCCCGCGAGAAGGGCCAGCAGGTCACCGAGCAGCTCATCCAGTCGAAGCCCGGCATCAAGGGCATCTACGCGGAGAACGACGAGATGGGCCTGGGCGCGGTGGCCGCGCTCAAGGGCGCCGGCAAGAAGCCGGGCGACGTCAAGATCGTCACGGTCGACGGCACCCGCAACGCCGTCCAGGGCATCGTCGACGGCTGGATCAGCGGCGTCATCGAGTCCAACCCGCGCTTCGGGCCGCTGGCGTTCCAGACCCTCGACACCTTCACCAAGGGCGAGGAAGTCGCGCAGGACGTCATCATCGAGGACGGCGCCTACACCGCGGACAACGCGAAGACGGACATCGGCAAGGCCTACTGATCACCCCAGGGGCCCGGACGTCCGCTCCGGGCCCCCACCGTCCTCCCTCGACCCATTCCTTCTGGAGGCACAGGTGGCGGCACCACCCGCCGAAGTCCTCGCCGTCCGCGGCCTGAGCAAGACCTTCCCCGGCGTCCGGGCCCTGGACGACGTGGACCTCACCCTGCACGCGGGTGAGGTCCACGCACTCATCGGCGAGAACGGCGCCGGCAAGTCGACCCTCATCAAGCTCCTGACCGGCGTGTACCGGCCCGACGCCGGCGAGATCACCTTCCAGGGCCGCAAGGTCTCCTTCGCCACCCCCCTGGACGCGCAGAAGGCGGGGATCTCGACCATCTACCAAGAGGTCAACCTGATCCCGCTGCTCAGCGTCGCCCGCAACCTCTTCCTGGGCCGCGAGCCCCGCAACCGCATCGGAGTCCTCGACGTCGCCCGCATGAACCGCCAGGCCGAGGAGATCCTGCGCACCTACGGCGTCCGGGTGGACGTCCGCCGCCCGCTGCGCAGCCTCGGCGTCGGCGCCCAGCAGATGGTGGCCCTCGCCCGCGCCGTGGCCACCGACGCGCGGATCGTCGTCATGGACGAACCGACCTCCTCCCTCGAACCACGCGAGGTGGAGACGCTGTTCTCGGTGATCCGGCGCCTGCGTGACGAGGGCATCGCGGTCGTCTACGTCAGCCACCGCCTGGACGAGCTGTACGCCGTGTGCAGCACCGTCACCGTGCTGCGCGACGGCCGTCGCGTCCACCACGGCCGGCTGGCCGACCTCGACCGGCTCACCCTGGTGTCGACCATGCTCGGCCGGGACCTCGGCGAGGTCCGCAAGGAGGGCCTGACGAAGTTCACCGGCGACCACGCAGCGGCAGGCACCCGACCGGTGCTGGAGGCCGAGGAACTGACGGTCCCGCACCAGCTGCACGGGGTCAGCCTGAGCATCCGGCCCGGTGAGGTCGTCGGGCTGGGCGGTCTGCTCGGCTCCGGACGCACCGAGACGGCGAAGGCCATCTCCGGTGCCCTGCCGGTGCGTTCGGGCCGTGTGACCGTGGCCGGCGTCCCTCTGCGCGGCGGCTCGACACCGGCCGCCATCCGGGCGGGCGTCAGCCTGCTGCCCGAGGACCGCAAGAGCGAGGGCATCGTCCCCGGCCTGTCGGTCCGCGAGAACATCGCGCTCGCCGTCCTGCCCCGGCTGTCCCGCTTCGGCCTCGTCTCCGAGGCCCGCGTCGACAGCATCGTGGACACCTTCGTCGAGCGACTGCGGATCAAGGCGTCCTCCCCGCATCAGAAGGTCGGCGAACTCTCCGGCGGCAACCAGCAGAAGGTGCTGCTCGCCCGCTGGCTCGCGATGAACCCCAAGGTGCTGCTGCTGGACGAGCCCACCCGCGGCATCGACGTCGGCGCCAAGGCCGAGGTGCAAAAGCTCGTCGACGAACTGGCCGCCGACGGCCTGGGCGTCCTGCTCATCTCCTCCGACCTGGAGGAACTGATCGAAGGGTCCGACCGCGTGGTCGTACTGAAGGACGGTGCCGTGGTCGGCGAGCTGACCGGCGACGACGTCACCGAGGACAAGCTGATGCGGACCATCGCCGGGGACGCCCCCGCGCCCGCCGTGGCCAAGGAGGCGGCGACCGATGGCTGAAGCCACCCTGCGCACCGCCCCACTGGACAAGGCCCGCGTCCTGCAATGGCTCCAGACGTACGGCGTCTACGCCGGAGTCGCGGTCCTGCTCGTCGTCAACATCGTCATCACCCCGCACTTCATGTCCGCGGAGAACTTCCGCACCCAGGCCGTCCAGGTCGCCCCGGTCATCATCGTCGCCCTCGGCATGGCCCTGGTCATCGGCACCGAGGGCGTCGACCTCTCGGTCGGCGCCGTGATGGCACTGGCCGCCTCCGTCACCGCCCTCTACCTCGGCTACGGGCTGCTGCCGGCCCTGCTGGTGGTGGCGGTGTTCGCGGCCGGAGTCGGCCTGGCCAACGGGGCACTGGTCGCGTTCGTCGGGGTACAGCCGATCGTGGCGACCCTGGCGCTCATGGTCGGCGGCCGGGGCCTCGCGCTGGTCCTGCTCCCGCAACTGGAGGACCTGCGCAACCCGTCGCTCGCCTCCCTCGGCTCCGGCGACGTCCTCGGCATCCCGTATCTGATCCTGATCGCCACCGCCCTGGCGCTGCTGCTCGCCTTCGTGGTCCGCCGCACCACCTTCGGGCGCCAACTGCTCGCCATCGGCGACAGCCGCCCCGCGGCCCAGCTCGCCGGACTGCCCGTACGCCGCGTACTGATCATCGTGTACGTCGTCTGCGCGCTGCTCGCCGCCGTGGCGGGCGTGCTCGCCACCGCCCGCCTCCAGGCGAGCGACCCGACCTCCCTGGGCAACTTGATGGAACTGTCCGCCATCACCGCGGTCGTGGTCGGCGGCACCCCGCTGACCGGCGGCCGGGTCAACATCGCCGGCACCGTGGCGGGAGCCGTCCTGATCCAGCTGCTGACGGCCACGCTCATCAAGCACGATCTGCCGCCCTCGTGGACCCAGATCGCCCAGGCCATAGTGATCGTCGCCGCCGTGTACGCGGCACGGGGACGGGGGAAGCGATGACCGCCACGAGAACGGACGCACCCGTGACCACCGCGAGCAAGCAGCCGTCGGAGGAGACCGAACCGGTCGGCTCCGCCCGCTCCGAGCGGATCAGCGCCCTCGTCCAGCAGCACGGCGCGCTGGCCGTGCTGATGATCGTCTGCCTGGTGGCCTCGTTCAGCTTCGACTCCTTCGCCACCGGCGACAACATCGGCAACATGGGGACCAGTTCGGCGTTCCTGGCCATCGTCGCCCTCGGCATGACCTTCGTGATCATCACCGGTGGCATCGACCTGTCGGTCGGTTCCCTCTTCGCGCTCGGCGGTGTCCTGGCCGCCTGGGGATCGCGCCACGGCACCCTGGTGGCGCTGCTCCTGCCGCTGGCGGTGTGCGGGCTGATCGGCGTCGTCAACGGGCTGCTCGTGGCCCGGTCCCGCCTGGCCCCCTTCATCGTCACGCTGGCCGCCATGCTCGGCGCACGCGGTCTGATGCTGGCCATCACGGACGAGGGCGCGGACACCTTCCTGATCGGCAAGGGCTCCCTCCTTGCCGAACTGGGCCAGGGCACCACCCTCGGCCTCGGCAACCCCGTGTGGATCACGCTGGCGCTGTTCGCCGCCGGAGCCCTGGTGCTGCGCCGCACCCGCTTCGGACAGCACGTCTACGCCGTCGGCGGCAACGAGGACGCGGCGGCCCTGATGGGCGCCCCCGTCGCCCGCACCAAGATCCTGGTCTACACGCTGTCCGGGCTGCTGGCCGGGCTGGCCGGCGCGCTCAACGCCGCCTGGCTCGCCTCCGGCGTCACCATCCTCGGCAACGGCATGGAACTGGAGGCCATCTCCGCCGTCGTCATCGGCGGCACCCTGCTGACCGGCGGCCTCGGCTACGTCAGCGGCTCGCTGGTCGGCGTCCTGCTGCTGAAGGTGATCCAGAACGTCATCAACCAGATCGGCTCCCTCGACTCCTCGTACCAGCAGGTCGTCAGCGGTGCCTTCCTGGCTGTCGTCGTCGTCGCCCAGACCTGGCTGGGCCGCAGACGGCAGCTGATGTGAGAGCCCCGGACACGGCAGGCGTGCAACTCGCGATCGCGTCTGCCGCGTCCGGATCCAGGCGGCCGGAACCTCAGGTCCCGGCCGCCTTCCGCACACGCACGTCTCCGCACCCCCACTAGTGAAGGAGTCACGATGCGTCCCATGTCACCCGCACTACGCCGGCCGGGTACCTGGCTCAGACGGCGGGCGCGGTGGGCCACCACCGCTCTCGCCGCCCTGACCCTGGTCGGCGGTACGGCCCTCACCGCCACCGGCACGGCGACGGCCGCGCCCCAGGCGTGGACACCCAAACCGTCCCCGATGACCACTCCCTGGACCAACGAGGTCCCCACCACCACCCCGCTCCCGGAATATCCGCGCCCTCAGCTCACCCGCCCCGACTGGGCGAATCTCAACGGCATCTGGGACTTCGCCGTCACCTCGGCCGACGCCGGCCAGCCCGCGACATTCACGGAGCAGATCCGCGTCCCGTTCGTCGCCGAGTCCGCGCTCTCCGGCATCCAGCGCCGGATCACCCAGAACGACAAGCTCTGGTACAAGCGCACCTTCACCGTCCCTGCCGGCTGGAACGGCCGCCGAGTCCAACTGCACTTCGGCGCCAGCGACTGGCGTACCACCGTGTGGGTCAACGGCCGCCAGGCGGGTGCCGCGCACAGCGGAGGCTTCGACGCCTTCTCCCACGACATCACGGACCTCCTCAACGGCGGCACCAACACGATCGTCGTCTCCGTGTGGGACCCGACCGAGACCGGTGGCCAGGCGGTCGGCAAGCAGCGGATCCGCGACGTCGCCCCGCACCCCGGCGGCGGCATCTTCTACACGGCCGCGTCCGGCATCTGGCAGACGGTGTGGCTCGAACCCACGGCCCCCGCGCACATCACGCGTCTGGACATGGTCCCCGACCTGGCGAACAACCGCCTCAAGGTCACCGTCCGGGGCGCCGGCACCAACGGCCACCAGGCCCGCGTCACCGTCTCCACCGGCGGCAGCACGGTCGGCACGGCCACCGGCCCGGTCGGCGCCGAGTTCACCGTCCCGGTCCCGAACCCGCGCCTGTGGACCCCCGAAGACCCGTTCCTCTACGACGTGCGGGCCGACCTGCTTTCCGGCGGTACGACCGTCGATTCCGTCGGCAGCTACACCGGTATGCGTTCCGTCGGACTGGCCCGCGTCGACGGACTCCTGCGCCCGGTCCTCAACGGGCAGTTCGTCTTCCAGACCGGCACGCTCGACCAGGGCTACTGGCCGGACGGCATCTACACCGCGCCCACCGACGCGGCCCTCCGCCACGACCTCCAGAAGCACAAGGACCTGGGCTTCAACATGGTCCGCAAGCACATCAAGGTCGAGCCGCAGCGCTGGTTCTACTGGGCCGACCGGCTCGGGCTGCTGGTCTGGCAGGACATGCCCTCCATGGACCTGCGCACCCCCGACGCCGCCGCCCGCACCCAGTGGGAGGCCGAGTACGACCGTGTCATCGACCAGCACCGCAGCTCACCCTCACTGATCATGTGGGTCAACCAGAACGAGGGCTGGGGCCAGTACGACCAGGCCCGTATCGCCACCGAGGTGAAGGCCTACGACCCCTCCCGGCTGGTCAACAACATGAGCGGCGTCAACTGCTGCGGTGCCGTCGACGGCGGCAACGGCGACATCGTCGACCACCATGTCTACGTCGGTCCGGGCACCACCGTGCCCAGCGCCACCCGGGCCGCCGTCCTGGGTGAGTTCGGCGGCCTGGGTCTCAAGGTCGCCGGCCACGAGTGGTACCCCGGGGGCGGCTTCAGCTACGAGGACCAGCCCAGCGCGGCCCACCTGAACAACCGCCTGACCGGCCTGCTGGACGCGATCCGCGAGGTACGCATGCCGCGCGGCCTGTCCGCGTCCGTGTACACCGAGATCACCGACGTCGAGAACGAGGCCAACGGCCTGCTCACCTACGACCGTCAGGTCGTCAAGGTCGACGAGGCCCGCATCAGGGCCGCCAACCGCGCCCTCGTCGACGCCTCCCGCGGCTCGACGGCGCCCCTCACACTGCCCACCGGCCAATACAGGTCGCTGCGCGTGACCACCCCCGGCCTCACCGACCGGTACATCCGCCACAAGGACGGCGCAGCCTTCACGGAGGTCGTCGGCAGCGCCAGCGACGCCCTGCTGAAGAACGACGCCACGTGGAGGATCGTGGCCGGCCTCGCCAACAGCTCCTGCTACAGCTTCGAGTCGCGCAACTACCCCGGTGAGTACCTGCGACACCGCGAGTACCGCGTCTACAAGGAGGCCGGCAGCGGCGATCTGTTCCGGGCCGACGCCACCTTCTGCCCGGTCCGCGGCGCGAACGGGGGAGTGCGGCTGTCGGCGTACAACTTCCCGGAGCAGTATCTGCGCCACTACGACGCCCAGTTGTGGCTCGCCACGCCGGGCGGCACGCACACCTGGGACAACCCCGCCCTCTTCACGGAAGACACCACATGGACGGTGGAGGCTCCGTGGGCCCCGTGACCCGGGCGTAAGGCACAGAGCCGAGCGGGCGGCGGCGTGTCGGATGACGCGCCGCCGCTTCGGCGTGCCCCAGTTCGACGGCATCGTGCGCTGTGGCTGTGGCTGTGGCTGTGGCCACTGCCAGTTGCCGGCCGTCGACCGCTGTACGTGCCGGCGGCGGACGGACCCTTTGGGGCCCACCGGATGGTCATTGCCCCGGGACCGCCCCATCGGCCGCGCGTCACCTCGACGATGCGGCGCGGTCTCGCCGGTGCGAGGACACACGAAAAGGGCCCCGGCGGGAGTGCTTAGGTTCTAGCGGTCCTCGCAACACTCATGATCGATGGGAGTTGCGAGGACCGTGGGCGGTAAGAGGCTCGATCCGGCGTTGAAGAGGCGTTTCCTCGATCGGCTGGATGTTGTGGGGAGCGTGTCTCCCGTGGCCCGTGAGCTGGGGCTGAACCTGAATACAGCGTTCACGCTGGCCCGTCAGGCGGGCATGACCACTGGGCATCTGGGGCATCCGCGGCGCGAGGAGTACGTCGAGCTGCGAGCCCGGGGCGTCTCGCGACGGGAGGCTGCCGAACGGGTCGGAGTGCACGTGCGCACGGCCAAGGACTGGGACTACGGCGTCCGGAAGTCCGGCAATGGTCGGGTCTACCCCGACGGCCGACGTGTGAACTACACGACGGGAACCGTCACGATGTCCGGTGTGATCATGAAGACGCCGGTCAGGCCAGTAGTGAGCCTCAAGTCTCTTGAGAAGAAGCTGCACCCCCGCTTCCTGTCCCTCTCGGAGCGGGAGCGGATACGCGACCTCCGCGCCGCCGGCCAGTCCCTGCGGGCCATCGGACGCGCCCTGGGACGCCCGGCCAGCACCATCTCACGCGAGCTGCGGAACAACTCGGGGACCGCCGGCTACCTCCCCTACGCGGCACACAGGGTCGCCGCCGCACGCAGGCCCCGGCCGAAGCAACGCAAACTCGTGGGCGAGAGCCCGTTGCGCAACTTCGTCCAGGACGGTCTGCGCAGACGGTGGTCTCCGGAACAGATCTGCCACGCTCTGACCAAGAGCCATCCCGACGACCAGGACATGCGGGTGAGCGTGGAGACGATCTATCAGGCACTGTATTTGCAGGCCAGGGGCGGTCTGAAGCGGGAAGTCCAGGCAGCCGTCCGCACGGGTCGCACGCGCCGCAGGCCGCGACGCGACCCGGGTCGTCGCACCCCCCGGTTCAACGACCCGATGGTGATGATCAGCAGCCGTCCCCCCGAGGTCGAAGACCGGGCGGTGCCGGGTCACTGGGAAGGCGACCTCATCGTCGGCGCCTACGGCCGGTCCGCCATCGGGACGCTGGTCGAGCGGACCACTCGCTACACCATGCTGGTCCACCTGCCCGGCAGCTCTCACGACGCCGCAGCAGTCCGTGACGGCCTGGTCCGCACCGTCCAGAACCTGCCCCCGCACCTACGGGGCTCGCTCACCTGGGACCAGGGAACCGAGATGGCACGTCACAAGCACTTCACCATGGCCACGGGGATGCCGGTCTACTTCTGCGATCCTGCCTCGCCCTGGCAGCGCGGCTCGAACGAGAACACCAACGGCCTGTTGCGGCAGTACTTCCCCAAGGGCACCGACCTGAGCCTGCACAGTCCCGAAGACCTCGAACACGTCGCCCAGGAGCTCAACGGCCGTCCACGCAAGACGCTCGGCTGGGATACACCAGCCGAGCGTCTACGTGATCTACTCACCACCTGAGCCAGGCAGTGTTGCAACGACCGCTAGAACAGAAGGTGCTTCCCGCCGGGGCCCTTTCAACACTGCTCCGCTACGGCATCTCGTCCGTGTGGAGCGCGCTCACCTCCTCGGCGGTGAGCGCCTTGTCATAGGCGTGCACCTCGTCGACCGAGCCGTTCCAGAAGTCGGTGTCGTTGCCGTCCCACTGGGCGCGGCCGACGGTGAGGGCACCGGTGCTGGGGTAGGCCGCGCCACCGGTCACGGTCGCGGCCGGCTTTCCGTCGACGTACAGCGTGATCGTGTTGTCCGTGCTGTCGCGGACGCCGACGAGGTGGTACCAGCGGCCCTTCTCCGCTGCGGTCACCAGCCGGGCGCGGTTCCCGCCCGGGGTGCTGAAGGCGAAGGCGCCCTGGCCGTACTGGAGGTAGAAGGGGCTGGCCTGGCGCCGGGTGTCCTGGCTGACCGCGGTGGCGTAGTTGCCGGGCAGTTCGTCCAGCCGCACCCAGGCGGACACCGAGTAGCTTCCGGTGGTGTCCAGCACGGGGCCGTCGGTCTCGGCGTGCTGGCCCTGGCCGTCGAACGTCAGGGCGCTACCGCTGACGCCGGGCGTCCACGTGGTGCCCTCGGTGAGGGTCAGGGACTTGGCCTTGGGGCCGCCGTCCTTCGCGGTGGTGCCACTGCCCTCGTCGAGGGACCAGTGGCCGCCGCCCTTCAGCGGCTGCCGCTCGCCCGCGGCGGCACCGGCCGCGACGACCTTGCGGTTGATCTCACGGACCCTGACCGGGTCGACCTTGATCTCCCGGCGGTCGTACGTGTACAGGCCGTTGAGCTCGTTCTCCAGGTCGGTGATCTGGGTGTAGACCGAACCGGACAGCTCGGCCCCGGCCTGGTCGAGGTAGAACTCCTCGGTGTTCTCCACGTACCTGCGGGTCAGCGCTTCCTTGTCGGCGACACCGCTGTAGATCACCGTCGGGGCACCCGGCCACATGTGGCCCGGCGTACGCAGGACGAAGCCGCCGTGCTCGCCGTCCATCGCGGCCCGGTGGTCGGGGAACGGCGGGTCCTCGTTGTTGTAGTCGTGGTGGTCGATGATGTCGCCCTTGCCCGAGTCACCCTTCGAGTTGCAGCAGTTGACACCGCTGTGGGCGTTGACGACACGGGACGGGTCGGCGGCCTTGACGGACTCGGCGATGCGGCCGGTCTCTGTGCGGTCCCACTCGCCCCAGCCCTCGTTGAAGACGATCCAGCTGATCACGGAGGGCGAGTTGTGGTGCTCCCGCATCACTTCCCTGCCCTGGTCGACGAAGGCGCGCCGCCCGGTCTCGTTGGTGATGTTCCCGGAGACGAAGTCCTGCCAGACCAGCAGACCGAGCCGGTCCGCGTGGTAGAACCAGCGCGGCGACTCCACCTTGATGTGCTTGCGGACGGCGTTGAAGCCCAGTTCCTTGTGCGCCTCGAGGTCGAACGCGAGGGCCTCGTCGCTGGGCGCGGTGTACAGGCCGTCCGGCCAGAAGCCCTGGTCGAGCGTGGCGAGGGAGAAGATCGGCTTGTCGTTGAGGACCAGCTTCTGGAAACCGCCGACCTTCTCGATGCCTATCTTCCGCATACCGAAGTAGCTGCCGACCTTGTCGGTCGACCTGCCGTCGGTGAGCTGGACGTCGAGGTCGTAGAGGTAGGGGTTGTCCGGGCTCCACAGGTGCTGGTCGGCCACCGGCAGCCGTAGCTGCTTGTTGGCCGGCCCGCTCACCTTGCCGACGACCTTGCCGCGCTTGTCGCGGGCGACAGCCTCGACACGGGCCCCGGCGGAGGCCTTGTCCGACTCCACCGTCACGGCGAGGCTGCTCGTGTCGATGTCCGGAGTGGTGACAACGTTATCGATGGCTGTAGTGGCCACCGGTTCCATCCAGACGGTCTGCCAGATGCCCGACGACTGGGTGTAGAAGATGCCGCCGGGGTTGACGGACTGCTTGCCCATCGGCTGGTCGGCGCCGCCGGTGTCGGTGACGGCGACCACCACCTCCTGCGGCCCGCTGCCCTCGAGCGCGTCGGTGATGTCGGCGCTGAAGGCGTCGTAACCGCCGGTGTGCTGGGCGACCTGCGTGCCGTTGACCCATACCCGCGCCTGGTAGTCGACGGCGCCGAAGTTGAGCTTCAGCCGGTTGCTCTTGCCGTCCTTGCCGACCTTCCAGTCCTTCGGCACGTTCACCAGCTTGCGGTAGAACATGTGGTCTTCGTGCCGCTCCAGCCCGGAGAGCTGGGACTCGACCGGGAAGGGTACGACGATCTTCTCGTCGAGGTCCGTGCCGAACACCGGCTGCTCGCCCGCCTCGGCGCCGCTGAACTGCCAGGAGCCGTTGAGGTTCTTCCACTTGGAGCGCACCTGCTGCGGGCGCGGGTACTCCGGCAGCGGGTTCTTCTCGTCGAGCCGGTCGCCCCAGGTGGTGGTGAGCCGGTGGGTGGAGGCGTTCTCGGCGTAGCGGATGACCTTGGGCACGGTCTCGCCGCCCGATGTCAGACCGCCCTCACCGTCGTAGGTGACCCGCACCTGCTGGTTCTTCTGGATGGGCTCGGCCAGCGTCACGAGCAGGGAGTTGCGGTCGCCGGGGGCGGTGGTGACCGACTTCAGGGGCATGGCCGTGGTGTCGGCTTCGACCTTCAGGTGGTCCTTGACCGTCCGGAGGTCACCGACCCTGCCCTCGAACCGGGCCCGCAGTCGCCGGCCGTCCGCTGCCACGGACAGTTCTACCGGGTAGACCTCGAAGCCCTCCGGCGGAGTGAACGCCGACATGGGCACGAGCTGCTTGGGCTGGTCCGGGGTGGACCAGCGCAGGAACATGTTGGAGCCGCCGAAGTCCTGGAACATCTCCAGGCGGAAGTCGTACTTCTGGCCGGCGGTCAACTTCACCGGGGCGCTGGTCTGTTCCCGGTCCCAGTCCGGCTCCCAGTGGTCGATGACCGGCTTTCCGTCGATGAAGAGGCGGAAGCCGTTGTCGCCGATGGCGTAGAAGGTGTAGTCACCGGTGGTCGGTGCCTCGATCTGCCCCGTCCAGCGGGCCGTCGTGTGCTCCGTCCTGCCGTTCAGTTCCTGGAAGGTGCTGGTGAGGCCGGAGAAGTTGATCTGCGGATCGAGCAGGGTGCCACCGAGCTCGGCGAAGTCCCGGGCGCCGGGCGCCGACATGCTGAAGTACTCGCCCTTCAGGCCGTGCACCTCGACGCCGGACTGCTCGGCGCCGGGCGCGGACGCCTGGCCGGCCGGCTCCGCGGCGGAGGCGGTGGCCATCAGCCCGCTCGGAGGCAGTACCAGGGCCGCCGCGGTCAGCAGCGCCCACACTCTGGCGCGTGGGCGGATGTGTCGTCTTGTCATCGAACCTTTCCTCGCACGAAGGCCTTCGACCGGAACCGGTCACAGGAGAACGCCGGTACGGGTGCGGTCAGGCGGCTCTTTCAACGTTGGAAATCCTGTGACAGCGGAATGACAACACGCCCTCGGGTGGCTGTCCAGACCTCTCGCATCACTGGACTGCCGCGCCGTCACGGACGGCCGCACCGACGGCAGTTGATCCCCGCGCCCCACTTGCACGGGTGACCTCGGCAGTCTCCGGGCCGTTGACAATGCCGACGCCGCTCACGATGCTGTGGGAGCGTTCTTTCATCGATGTAAAAGATCTCCGGCGGCCGGGGCGTCGCAGCGGAGGCCAACGATGGGCGGGACCATGCAGCTTTCACGCCGTCTCTCCGGCGCAGCCGCCTTTGTGCTGTCCGGCGTCCTCGCCGCCGTACTGGCGCTGACATCCGCCGAACCCGCCCGGGCGGAGCAGACCGGGCTGCGGGCCGCGGACCCGAGCGTCATCAGAGTCGGCGGCACATACATCGCGGTGCAGTCCACCGGTGCCGGCATCACGGTGCGGCAGGCCCCCTCGACGGCCGGCCTGGCCTCGGCACCCGCCCGGCAGGTCTGGTCGGACACCCGGAACCTGGGCGACGTCTGGGCCCCCGAGATCGTGCGCGACACCGGCCGCTACTACATCTACTTCACGGCCGGCCGCGGACCCGCCCACCGCATGTACGTGATCAGCTCGGCCACCCCGGACAGCGGCTACACCGCCGAGACGAAACTGGCCCTGCCTGACGACAAATGGGCCATCGACGGAACCCTGTTCACCTTCAACGGACAGCGCTGGTTCGTCTGGTCCGGCTGGGCCGGCGACACCGACATCGAGCAGAACCTCTACATCGCCCGGATGAGCAGCCCGACCACACCGACCGGCGCGCGCCACATCATCTCCCAGCCGCGGGAGAGCTGGGAGCGGGTGGTCGGCAACCCGTACATCAACGAGTCACCCGAGGCCATCAAGGACCCCAACGGGCAGCTGCACATCGTGTACTCCGCCAACGGCAGCTGGAGCGACCAGTACTGTCTGGCCGATCTGCGGCTGCGGGCCGGCGGCGACCCGACGTACGTGTGGGACTGGTACAAGTCCAACGGCTGCCTGTTCGGTTCCAATCGCGCCACGATGATGGCGGGTTGGGACCCGACCCTGCACGTCAACGGCCCCGGCCACCACACGTTCGTCCTGCTCGACGGCGACATCGCCACCAGCCCTCCCGCCGGGCCGACGTTCCCGATGATGTTCCACGCGGTACCGAAGGGGACGCCGTACTCCTGGCAGAACCGGTACTGGTACACCGGAACCTTCTGCTGGTGGGGCAACACCGCCTACAGCCGCGCCAACGTCCCCGGCCCCAACACGGACACCGGGTGGGGCCTGAAGTTCTTCGAGTAGGGCAAAGGAGCACGCTCGAAGGGCCCGTTCGCCCAAACACCCCGCCGGCGTTTGAACGAACGGGCCTTCTCCCCCGCACTGCGGCTCGTATCGCAAGGGCCCCCCGGGTCACGCGGACCCGGCCCCTGTCCCTGCGCTGCGCTCGATCAGGAGACGGAGCTGCATCCGTCCACGATGCCGTCGTGGACGTTGCAGACGCGGAAGCGAATGTCACGTACGTCCTTGAAGTCGACGAAGTAGTCGATCTCTCCGGGGCCGCTTCCGTCGCCTCCGACGAAGCCGGGCGGCTGCCGCCAACCGAGCGTCGTCCAGCCGCCGTTCTGCCACTTCTTGCCGGAGTACTGGAGAATCCCCTTGTCGATCCAGCTGTTGCAGTTCTCCAGCTGAATGACTTCGATGCTGCCGTCGGTGTCGTACTTCGGGTACCCCCCGGCCGACCCGTCGGCTGTCCACTCGTACCAGCCGAAGGCCTCGTAGCAGTCCCCGTAGGTGGCCCCGTAGACCGTGCCGGCCGTCTGCGCCCCCGCGGCAGACGGAACCAGCGCGAGTGCCGCGGCCGACGCGAGCGTGGTGAGCAGATAGGGGACCGTACGCCCCTTAGCCGTGGTGGTCGGTGCGGTCTTGCTGCGCATGCGACTCCTCCTCGTCATCCCCCTGCACGGGGAGGCGGGTCGAACGGCAGAGTGGCTGGAGCCGCCGTGTGACCCCCTCTTGGGTGGTGTCACGACCCTGCACGACGGCGCTTGCGGAAACCTGGAACAAACCTTGAACGTGCTGATGACAGCGCGCCCGCTGCGGCCGATCCCTCCTTGGATCACAGTACGAGTGGGGTGGTGCGAGGTTCGGGCGTGCCGGTCGGCAGCCCACGCCGTCTGGGGACACGATCACGGGAGCGGTTCTCCCGGGAATCTCACTGGGTGATCCGGTCGTCGGCCGTTAATCTGCGGACGGAGGATGAAAAGGGGGTGAGGTGGTGCGTCCGGTGCTGCTTGTCGATGTGGACGGACCGCTGAATCCGTATGCGGCCAAGCCGTACCGTCGGCCCGAGGGGTATGAGACGCATCGCATGATGACGCCCCGCTGGGAGGCCGCGGAACGACGCAGACTGGCCGAGTGGGGACTACCGAACAGGCCGGTGAAGCCTCTTCGGGTGTGGCTGAACCCGAACCACGGTCCGGCGCTGACGGCCCTTCCCTTCGACCTCGTCTGGGCGACGACGTGGGAGGAGGAAGCCGACGAATTCATCGCGCCGGTTCTGGGGCTGCCTACGCTGCCCTACATACCCTGGCCCTCACCACGTCCCGAGCCCGCGGGTGGTGTGTTCTGGAAGACACCGGAGATCGTGGCATGGGCGAAGTGCCGTCCATTCGCTTGGGTCGACGACGAGATCTCGGAGGCAGATCACGCCTGGGTGCAGGAACATCACCACGGTCCTGCTCTACTGCACCGGGTCGACCCCAGGCGCGGCCTTGAGCCCGACGATTTCGCCGCGCTGACGGCATGGGCGATGCGCATCACATCGCCGTGAGCGGGAGTGGGGTGTGCGACGACCTGGCGCCGGACACAGCTGTGAGCGGAGCCGTGGGGATCGCCTGGGACCGGCGCGGTCAGCGGGACGGCGGTGTCACTTGCCGAGTTGTCTGGCCACAGCAGCGCGCCGGGCGAACACCTCGTCCTGGGTGTCCCTCATCTCCCTGAGGGCTGCTTTGCGTTCCCGTTGCGCGAGACGGTCTACGTACAAGTGGCCGCGCAGGTGGTCGGTCTCGTGCTGCAGGCACCGGGCGAAGTAGCCCCGGCCTTCGATCACCAGGGGATCGCCGTCCTTGTCGCGGCCCCGGACGACGGCACGATCGAGGCGGGGGACGACGCGGTAGGGGCCGGGCACGGACAGGCACCCTTCGGGCTCCTCCACCAGACGGCGATGCTCGGCGGGCACCTCGTCCAGGACCGGGTTGGCGATGTGCCCGACATGACGGACACCCCAGTCGTCGGTGATGTCCCACACGAACAGTTGCAGATCCACATCGACCTGGTTGGCGGCGAGACCCGCCCCCTCCGCCACCTGATTGGTGGCGAACATGTCGTCGATGAGCTTCGCCAGCTCCGGGCTTCCGAATTCGGTCACCTCTCGGCATCGGCGATGCAGGATCTCTTCGCCCACCACGGTGATCCGGCGCACCTCGCCTCGTTCCGCCTCCGGTGCGAGCCGAGGAAAGGAGTTGACGGGCTCACCCTGCACACGCACCCGGCGATCCTGTGCCGTGTCACCGAATCCACCTGACATGAACCATCGACGCCTTTCCTGAGTGCTTCGGCCACCGGCCCGAGCTGCCGTCCTGTCCGACAGTTCGCCAAGTTCTGTGCAAAATAGCACCCTTTGTGAAGAAGTCGACGTCATCAGTCCTTTGACGCCCAACCCTCCCCGTCAGGCATGCCAACACGATGCAGGACACTCGTGAGGCGAAGGCGAGCGCTGCGTGACATGCAGGAACGCAGCCGCTCGTGAGCTGACGGCGAATATCTGACCCTCAACGCTTGAAACGTCGGATCAGGGCTCGTACGACATCGGTCCGTGCGACGTGCAGTGCGAAGTGGTCGTTGCCGGTGGTCGTGGGCTTCGCGTACCAGGGCAGGCCGTGGCGGCGCCACTTGGCGGGAGCCGCTTGCCTGGGCCGGGCCGGGAGGGGCAGCGCCCACCGACCGAGACGAAGCTCGCCCTGCCACACGCCGGCGGGGAGGCTGGTGACCGGGATCCGTATCGAGAAGGTCCCGTCTGCCGAGAGGTGACTGACGGGGAAGGTGGGCCCGGTGCCGCCCTGGCCGTGGTCGAGGGCGATGGTCAGGGTGGAGTCCGGGAACGCGGACAGTGTGCACCGTCCGGTGAATTCCAGTTCGCTCGGTGCGTCCTTGGCCCAACGGGCCCCGGTCAGGCTCAGGTGTGCCGGCACCGTGTGCTTGTTCTCGCCGAGGTCGAGGGTGAGGTTGCCGTGCGGCTTGGTCGTGTAGAGCGTGATGGCCCGCAGGTCTCCGGTCACGTCGACGACATGTGTCGTGGGCTTTCCCGAGACGGTGGTGGCCCGCTTGCTGCCGATGCGGACCTCTCGGGACAGGCCTTGTGCGCCGATCGCGAGGGAGATGTCCCACAGCCCGTCGTCCAGTGGCTCGCCGTCGGCGGCCGTGGTGATGTCGACGCTTGCCTCGAAACCGGCATGCTCGTACGTGTAGTGGCCCTCGTCCTCTTCGGCGCCGAGCCCGGGCGTCGCCGTGTGGTCCACGGGAAGCCGGTACTCCGTCCCCCGGTCGCGTTCGCGCAGCACGAGTTCGGTGGTGACGTCGTCGGTCTCCACCCGGTGGATGTAGGCATGGCCGGCCAGGTGCAGGGTTGTGCCGTACAGCTCCGCTCGGGTCACCTGGTGGCGGGTGCCGAGCTGGGCGGTGACGTC
Source organism: Streptomyces cadmiisoli (assembly GCF_003261055.1). NCBI lineage: Bacteria > Bacillati > Actinomycetota > Actinomycetes > Kitasatosporales > Streptomycetaceae > Streptomyces > Streptomyces cadmiisoli. The sequence continues at coordinate 775,559 of NZ_CP030073.1, read as the reverse complement.
GTAGCAGATGTCGGGGACGGCGAGTGCGGGGTCGCGGAGGAACGGGTAGCGGGCCAGTGCCCGACCGTCCTCGACGAGGACCGGCGTGGCCACACTGCTGTCCGCGAGCGTCTCCTCGAAGGTGATGAATTCGAGGAGTTCGTCGAGCCTGCGGTGGCGCACCAGGTGGAGGCGCAGCCGGGCCAGCGCGGAGAGGCGCTCGTTCATCCCGTCGTGCCACAGCGGTTCGATGATCTCGGCGAGTCGCCGCAGCGTCTTCTGCTGGGTGGCGGGGTCCTCGCGGACCAGTTGATTGTGGAGGAACTTCTGCACCGGGACGGTCAGGTGCCGGTGGGCCAGGTGGTCGCGTCCAGGGCCGGGTGGGACGTTCTCGAGAATCATGTCGACCACGCGTGGCAGGTATCGCAGGCGGGGTTCGGAGCCTCCGGACTGCACGGTGATGTTGCTCTCGTCCTCGCGCAGCATCCAGAACAGGCAGTCGTAGTCGGCCAGTACGGAGACACCGGCGGCGTGGAGGTAGGCGGCGCCCACGAACAGCTGGTCCTCGCCGATGGAAAGGTCGGTGGGGAAGCGCAGTTCGTGCCGCTCCAGCAAGTCCCGACGGAACAGTTTCATCGGGTTGAGCGTCCAGTACACGCGGGACGAGAAGACGTCGGTCTTCGGCTGGTTGTGGCGGAACATCGAGGTGGGTGCCTTACGGCCGCCGACGCCCACCATCTTGCCGACAACGATGTCGGTGTCGTTCTCCTCTGCCATGGCGACCATGCGTTCCAGGGCTTCGGGCCCGAGGTGGTCGTCGGCGTCCAGGAAGAAGACGAAGCGGCCACGGGCGTGATCGAGCCCGACGTTGCGCGGTACCGACGGTCCACCCGAGTTCGGCTGGTCGAAGAGGCGCAGCAGCCCCGGGTACTCATCGGCCAGACGCTTGAGTTCGGCGGCGGTGCCGTCGGTCGAGCCGTCGTTCACCACGATGATTTCCAACGCGTCCCGGCCGATGCTTTGCTCGGCGGCTGATGAAACGCAGCGCGTCAGATAAGGCATCGCATTGTACGCGGCGATGATTACCGAAACGGTCGGGCCGGTCATCGTCATGCTCTCCCGGAAATGCGGGGCCCCTCCCTGCCGGAGCATCTCTTGTAGTGGCGACAAGGCCGTTGGGAGAAATTCACATACCTGCGGAAGGGTGCCGGAGGGGTTGCAAAGCTAGCATGAACCGCTCACGACTGCGCAGTGAATCTGAGGTGAAGGGCGGGTTCGTCAGGTCCGTTGGTGGCGGCGACCGTTGGTTGATTTGCCTGGTTCAGGTGAGGTGCCATACTCCGCTTCGATGCGGTGTGAGAAGTGGGATTGATTCCCTGATCGGTGATTGCTGTCCGCTTCCCAAACCCATGAATTCTGGCGGACTGTCCGGTTTGATTGGCTGTTGTCCAGGGTGGTCGACGGCCCGGCGGGGACGCGGGCGTGGCGACGGTGAGGGGTCGTCGGCGGCGGTTCTTGTGCGGCAACCGGAAAGTGCGTAACAGAGCTTCCCTGCTACGGTGGGCCGATGTCATCGGTGAAGCAGTTCCAAGTCACTTTCGACTGCGCAGAGCCTGAGCGCGTCGCTCGTTTTTGGTGCGAGGTGTTGGGTTATGTCGTACCGCAGCCACCGGAAGGGTTCGCCACTTGGGACGATTTCAATCGCTCACTGCCGGCTGAGGAGCGGGGTTCATGGTTCGCGTGCAGTGATCCCTCAGGTGTGGGCCCGCGGCTGTACTTTCAGCGCGTTCCGGAGGGCAAGGTCGTCAAGAATCGGGTGCATCTCGATGTGCGCGTCGGCACCGGACTCGTGGGTGAGGAGCGCCTGGCCACGCTCGAAGCCGAATGCACTCGACTGGTCGCGCTCGGTGCGGTACGCGTGCGACTGCTGACTGCCGATGAGGACAACGAGTCGTGCATCGTGATGCAGGACATCGAGGGCAACGAGTTCTGTCTCGACTGAGCGTCCTCCGAGACGGCGGTTGGTCCCTCAGGGGAACGACCGGACCTGCACACTGACGTCGAGCCGCCCGACGGCGGCTCAGGACAGCGCCGCCGTCGACCCCCTGATCACCACCCGGCAGGGCAGGGCCTCGACCCCCGCTCGGCGGCCGCCGTCGATCGCGCCGAACAGGGCGTGCGCGGCGGCGCGCCCGACCTGTTCGAAGTTCATGTCGACGCTGGTCAGCGGCGGCCGTGCACCGGACGTCAGGACCTGCCAGTTGTCGAAGCCCATGACCGCCACGTCCTCCGGGACGCGATGTCCGCGCTCACGCAGGACCTCCATGACGCCGCGCGCGATCTGATCGCTGCCGCACAGCACCGCGTCCACATCCGGATGCCGGTCGAGCAGGAGCGCGGTGGCCGCTCGCCCCCACCCCTCCGACCACGCCCCGAAGCGCGGCTCGCCGACCGGCGACAGGCCGGCATCGGCAAGCGCGGCCAGCGCGCCTTCGGCCCGGTCGCGTGCCGCGAGGTATCCGGGGTCTCCGGTGATGTGCGCGATCCGGGTGCGGCCGCAGGCGAGCAGATGCTCCACGGCGATCCGTCCGGCGCCGACGTTGTCCGGAACGATCGACACATCGGCCGGGTCCTGCGACGGGGCGTACGCGTAGACGACGGGGACGGGCAGTTCACGGCCGAGGGACGGACGCGGGTCGGTCCGGCTGCCCACCACGATGAGTCCGTCGACGCGCCTTCCGAGCAGCGCGCGCACATGGTGCTGCTCGCGGATCGCGTCTCCGCGGGCGTCGCAGAGGAACACGGCGACCTCGCCGGCGCCGAACGCGTCCTCGGCGCCCATGAGGATCGGAATGCTGAACCGGCCCTCCAGATCACTGGTGAGCAGGCCGACGGTGCCCGTACGCCCGGCGAGCAGACCGCGGGCCAACTGGTTGGGCCGGAACGACAGCCGCTCGGCTGCGTCGATCACTCGCTGCCTGGTCTCCGCGCGCACCTGGCTGCGGCCGTTGAGGGCCTTGGACGCGGTGGCGACGGAGACTCCCGCGAGCCGGGCGACGTCGCTGAGCGTGGCGGGATACGAACGAGAGGGGCCGGTGGCCTGTGCCATGGGGTGTTCTCCTGTCTCACGCCGCGTGCGTAAACCGTACGCGAGAACTTTCGGCGACGAGGTGTCCTGGCAGTTTCCGCAGGTTTCGGCGGAGGGCTGTACCAGTGTGCTCCGCAGGGATTGACGGGGCATCAGGCCCGTCCTAGCTTTCTGAAAGCCTTTTCGGGCTGTTTCTGCCTCGGCGCACATCGTTGTGGAAGCCGATCACAGAGGGGGAGTCGCCATGGGGAGCACGACCGGACCACGCAGGCCCGTACACCGGATCGCCACCGGCGCCGTCGCGCTCCTGGCCGCCGTGGGCCTGATCACTGCCTGCGGATCGGGGGACGGTGGCTCGGGCGGCGGGAACGGAGGAGGCGGCGCGGCGAACGCGAAGGGCGTCGACGACGGCACGAAGCTGACGATGTGGACCCGGGCCGCGACCCGCCCGCAGAGCGAGGCGCTGGTCAAGGCGTACAACGCGAACCACGACAACGAGATCGAACTGACCGTCATCCCCACCGACGACTACCAGGCCAAGGTGGGCGCAGCGGCCGGCTCCGGCGATCTGCCCGACCTGTTCGCCTCGGACGTGGTGTTCGTGCCGAACTACACCTCCAGCGGCCTCTTCTCCGACCTCACCGACCGTGTCGACGCCCTGCCGTTCGCCGACTCCCTCGCCCAGTCGCACATCAAGGCCGGTACGTACGAGGGCAAGAAGTACGTCGTGCCGCACACCCTCGACCTCTCGGTCCTCTTCTACAACAAGGACCTGTACCGCGAGGCGAAGCTCGACCCGGAGAAGCCGCCGACCACGCTCGCCGAGTGGGACGAGCAGGCACGCGCCGTGGACGCGCTGGGCGGCGACGTCAGCGGCACGTTCTTCGGCGGCAACTGCGGCGGCTGCGGTGTCTTCACCTGGTGGCCGTCCATCTGGGCCGCCGACGAGGACGTGCTGAACGAGGAGGGCACCGAGGCCGACCTCGCCTCCGACACCGCGCGGAAGGTCTACGACACCTACCGCGGATGGGTCCAGGACGACATCGTGGCGCCCGGTGCCCGCGACGAGACGGGCGCGACCTGGACCGGCGTGTTCCCCAAGGGCAAGGTCGGCGTGATGCCCATGCCGTCGACCACCCTCGGCCTGATGCCCGAGGACCTCGACCTCGGGGTCGCCCCCATCCCGGGACCCGACGGCGGCAAGTCCACGTTCGTCGGCGGCGACGCCGTCGGTATCTCCGCCACCAGCAAGTCCGCCGACCAGGCCTGGAACTTCCTCGCCTGGTCCCTCGACGACGAGGCGCAGGTGGACGTGGTCGCCGCCAACAAAGATGTCGTGGCACGCACCGATCTGGCCTCCAACAAGCACTCCGAGGCGGACCCGCGGCTGGTGACGATCAACGAACTCGTCGCGCACGGCCGGACCCCCTACGCGTTGAAGTTCGGCCAGACCTTCAACGATCCCAACGGGCCCTGGCTGGCCCTGATGCGCGACGCGGTGTTCGGCGACGGATCGTCCGTGGCGAAGGACAACGATGCGGTCACGGCCTCCCTGGGCGACTGACCGGTACCGCTGCACCCGGCCCGCCGGCAGAAGCTCAACCCGGCACGCCACCTCCCACGTCCATCGGCAGAGGAGAGCCATGCAGGTCAAGGCGCCCGGCCGGGCGACCCATGCGTCACCTGCCCGGCCGGAGCACCCCGTCCGCCCCCGACCGACCACGCCCCTGTGGAGGTCCCGCACCGCCCAGGGCCTCGCGTACGCCGCCCCCACGGCCGTGTTCGTGGCCGTCTTCTTCCTGTTGCCGCTCCTGCTCGTCGGACAGATGTCGCTCAGCGACTGGCCCCTGCTCGCGGGCGACCGGGGCGGCAACGCCCCTGAGAACTACACCGACGTCACCGACAGCCCTCTGTTCTGGCCCGCGATCCGCTTCACGCTCCTCTACACCGTGCTCGTCACGGTCGTACTCCTCGGCCTGGCGCTCCTGCTCGCCCTGCTCGTCCAGGAATCCCGCCCCGCCGCGGGCTTCTTCCGCACGGTCTACTTCCTGCCCGGGGCCGTCGGACTGGCCTCCGCCTCCCTGCTGTTCTGGGGCCTCTACAGCCCCACGACCGGCCCCCTCAGCCGGATCCTGGAAAGCCTGGGACTCGTCGACGACCCCGTCTCGTTCCTGGGCTCGCCGACCTCCGCCCTGCTGTCGACCGTGTTCCTGGTCGTCTGGAAGTTCGCCGGCTTCTACATGCTCATCCTCCTCGTGGGTCTCCAGCGCATCCCCCACGAGGTGTACGAGGCGGCCCGGACGGACGGCGCGAGCCGAGGGCAGATCTTCCGCTCCATCACCCTTCCGCTGCTGCGCCCCTCCCTCGCCCTGTCCCTGCTGCTCTGCGTCACGGGCTCGCTGCTGGCCTTCGACCAGTTCTTCATCCTCACCAAGGGGGGACCCGACAACAGCACGGTCACGATCGTGCAGTTGATCTACCGCGAGGCGTTCCAGCGGCTGGACCTCGGCACCGCGGCGGCCCTGTCGATCATCGTGCTCGGCGCGCTGCTCCTGCTCAACGTCCTGCAGTTCCGTGGCCTGCGCCGCGCCGACGAGTCATGAGGAGGGACCCGGCCGTGCTCAACCGTGCCCTCGGCCGCACACCCCACTACATCGTCGCCGGAGGACTGGCCGTCCTCTTCCTCTTCCCGCTGCTGTGGAACACCTGGGCCTCGGTCAGCCCCCAGCCCGGCACCGCCCAGCAGTCCGGCTACGGACTCGGCAACTATCGCACCCTGCTCGACTACGACGCCGGACTGTGGCGCTACCTCCTCAACAGCACCGCCGTCTCGGCGCTCACCGTCGCGGTCACCCTCGGCGTGTCGCTGCTCGGCGGCTACGCCTTCGCCCGCTTCGACTTCCCCGGCAGGAACGCGCTGTTCCTGCTCACCCTGGCCATCCTGATGGTCCCCTACGCCACGCTCCTCATCCCGCTCTATGTGCTGCTCGACAGGATCCACCTCCAGAACTCGCTGGTGGGACTGAGCCTCGTCCTGGCCGTGTTCCAACTGCCGTTCGCCACCTTCATGATGCGGATCTCCTTCGAGGCGGTACCACGCGAACTGGAGGAGTCCGCGCTCGTCGACGGCTGCGGCACGGCCGGCGCGCTGCGCCGCGTCCTCCTCCCAGCGGTACGCCCCGGGCTGATCACCGTGGGACTGTTCGCCTTCCTCGCCGCCTGGAACGACTTCATCGCACCCCTGATCCTCATCTCCGACAGCGAGAAGGCGCCGTTGCCGCTGGCCGTCGCCAACCTGCGGCAGCAGAGCATGGGAGCCGTCGACTACGGGGCGACCGAAGCCGGTGTGGTCGTCCTCGCCGTCCCCTGCCTGCTGGTCTTCCTGCTGCTGCAACGGCACTACGTACGCGGCTTCATGTCGGGCGCGCTCAAGGGCTGAATACCGATCAAGGCTGAATTCCGCGGCACCCCCACCACCTGACGGACAACCGGAAGGACCTACCGAAGGCATGAACGCGTGAAGGACAACACACAGCCGTCGACCGTCCTGCCCGTGGCGCCGACCCGGGGACGGCTGCGCCCCCTGGGCCTGGACGAGGTCACGATCACCTCCGGCTTCTGGGCCCGGCGCCGCCACATCAACACGACCGCCACCCTCGGCCACTGCCACGACTGGATGGAACGCGTCGGCTGGATCGGCAACTTCCGGGCCGCCGCCGAGGGCCGCCTCCCAAAGGACCGGCGTGGCCGCGAGTTCGCCGACTCCGACGTCTACAAGCTCCTCGAAGCCATGGCCTGGGAGCGCGGCCCCGACGCCGGTGCAGCACTCGACACCATCACCGACGCGATCGCCCCCGTGCAGGAACCGGACGGCTACCTCAACACCGCCTTCGGCCGGCCCGGTCAGGGCCCCCGCTACGGCGACCTCGAATGGGGCCACGAACTGTACTGCTACGGCCACATGATCCAGGCCGGCGTCGCCCAGACACGGGCGCGGGGCGAAGGCGCGCTCGCCAAGATCGCCCGCCGGGCCGCCGACCACGTCTGCGCCACCTTCGGGCCGGGCGGCATCGAGGGCGTCTGCGGACACCCGCAGATCGAGACCGCCCTGGTGGAGCTGGCCCGGGCGACGGGGGAGCAGCGCTACCTCGGCCAGGCCGCCCTCTTCGTGGACCGCCGGGGCCGCGGCACTCTCGCCGACCCCGAGTTCGGTCGCGCCTACTACCAGGACGACATGCCCGTGCGGGAGGCCACGATCCTGCGCGGCCACGCCGTCCGCGCCCTCTACCTCGCGGCCGGCGCCGTCGACGTGGCGGTGGAGACCGGCGACGACGACCTGCTGGCCGCCGTCGTCCGGCAGTGGGAGGCGACCGTCGCCCGCCGCACCTACCTCACCGGCGGCATGGGCTCCCACCACCGCGACGAGGCCTTCGGCGACGACTTCGTCCTGCCGCCCGACCGCGCCTACTCCGAGACCTGCGCCGGTGTCGCCTCCGTCATGCTCTGCTGGCGCCTCCTGCTGGCCACCGGCGAGCCGCGCTTCGCCGACCTCGCCGAACGGACCCTGTTCAACGTGGTCGCCGCCTCACCGTCCGAGGACGGCCGCTCCTTCTTCTACGCCAACACCCTCCACCGGCGCCGTCGGGGCACCGTACCGCCCGCCGGCACCGACAGCCCACGCGCCGAATCGAGCCTGCGCGCACCGTGGTTCGCGGTGTCCTGCTGCCCGACGAACGTGGCCCGAACCCTGGCCGTGCTCCCCGCGTACCTGGCGACGACGGACGACCACGGCATCCAACTGCACCAGTACACCGACATGGACATCGCCACCCAGGGCGTCGCGCTCCAGGTCCGTACGGACTACCCCTCGGGCGGACGTGTGACCGTAGGCATCAGCAGCTCACCCGGTCACTCTTGGACCCTGTCACTGCGGGTCCCCGCGTGGACCGAGGGCACCACGGCATGGCTGACCGAGCCGGACGGCACACGCCGGGCCGTCGCCCCGGGCACCGCCGAGGTCACGCGACGTTTCCGGCCCGGGGACGAGATCCGTCTCGAACTGCCTGTGACCCCCCGCTGGATCGCACCCGATCCGCGCGTCGACGCGATCCGCGGCACCCTGGCCGTCCAGCGGGGCCCCCTCGTCCACTGCGCGGAGTCGGTGGACCTGCCGACAGGGCACGAGGTGGACGCGGTGCGAGTGGACCGGTCCGCAGAGCCGGTGGACGGACCGCAGGGCACCGTCGTCGTACAGGGCGAGCTCATCACATCTGACCAGGCGCGGGACACTCCATGGCCCTACCGTCCGCTCGACGGGCCGACCGAGCCGCCCACGGACGGCCCGGACGAGCCCGCCACCCCCACCACGGCGGAGCGCACCGGCATCACCTTGGTCCCCTACCACTCCTGGGCGAACCGCGGGCCCTCGACGATGCGCGTGTGGCTGCCCACGACCGAGCCGCCGGTCAGCCCCCCAGCGGGGTAGCAGCGGCGCGTCATCGCCATCGACCCGGCCGGGACGGCAGCCGGCACATCCCGCACGGCGGGCGGCCGGGAACGCGATCGCCGACGGTGAGTGCATCGGGAAGCGAGACGTGACATCCGTGTGCTTGATGCCGACGCCGGCGACCGCGGCCGGCCGGAGGGCCCGGCCGGTGTACGGACGGCCCTCTGCCCAGTGCGCATGCCCGGAGCGCTTTCGGACGCTTGTGGCCGGGTCCCCGCCTCGGATCAGCCAGCCGTATCGCCTCGACGCCTGCCCCGCGGGGTTCTGTGCGAGCCTGGCATTCGGGGGACGGCCGACAAGTGCACGAACGGGCGGTGAGGACGCTATGCGGGAGGCCTATCACGGGGAGCTGGACGAGATCAGGGACGGCCTGGTGGAGCTGGCGAATCTCGTCGGTTCGTCCATGGGCCTGGCGACGACGGCTCTGCTGGATGCGGATCTGGGGCTGGCCGAGAGTGTCATCGCCACCGGTGAGAAGCTGGACGACCTCCAGCGCGACCTCGAGAACCGGGCGGTCGCGGTGCTGGCGCGGCAGCAGCCTGTCGCCAGGGATCTACGGGTCGTGGTCACGTCCCTGCGGATGAGCGCGGACCTGGAACGCTGCGGGGTGCTGGCTCAGCACGTGGCCAAGCTGGCCCGGATGCGCTACCCCGCACGCCCCGTGCCGCGTGACCTGCGCCGCACCGTGCTGGAGATGGGCCAACTGGCGCAGCGCCTGATGGCGCAGGCCGCCGAAGTGGTCGTGACGGAGGACGTCGACGCGGCGCTGCAGTTGGAGAAGGACGACGACCGGATGGACGAACTGCACCGGGTGATCTTCCAGCATCTGATGGACGACCGGTGGCAGCACGGGGTGGAGACGGCCGTGGACGTCACGCTCGTCGGCCGGTACTACGAGCGGTTCGCCGATCACGCGGTGTCGATGGCGCAGCGCGTGGTCTACCTGGTCACAGGCGAGCTGACCCCCGACATGCCGACCTGATGACGCATCGGCGTCGTGACGGCTGCGAGGGCGTCCGCCCGACGGGCTCCACGTCCGGCGCACCGCGTGACAGCCCGCGGGGAACGACGTGTGCCGACTCGATTGGCGGCCGTGGGGTTGGCAGGGCCGGGTTTCGGCCCTCAGCCTGGGCGAATGGTGGAACACACGACCGTCGTGCATGCCGTTGTCCGGGACAGGACTCACCGGGGTGGGTGGGTCGAGCACGACCCGACCGGGTGCGCGGTGGTGCGGTGCACATGCGGGCTGGACAGCGGCAGGGTGCCCGAGTCGCTGGCCGTACAGATCGCGGATGATCACCGCAGGATGGCTGCGGAAGCCCGCCTCTGATGCTCTTGTCGTCCTCGGCCGCGGCCCGTGCCGAGCTCGGTGAGCTGGACGGCCGGCCCCCGATGCGAGGCGCCGCGATCATCGTGCCGGGCTGCCTGAGGCAGCCTGTGTCGCCGCGATCCGTCACGTGTCGCGTGTGACGATGAGCGGATGGTGGATGAGGAGCATGTCGACGGCGGGAGCGACGTCGACGGCGTGTTGCAGGCGGCCTTGCAGCGCCTCGCCCTGCTGGCCGAGGCCACCGATGCCCTGTCGAGCACCCTGGACGGCACGCTGGCTCTGCGGCGGCTGTGCCAGGTCCTCCTGCCGCAGCTGGGCGACTGGTGCGCGGCGGATCTGCTCGATGAGCACCGGCGTCCCCGCCGGGTGGTGGTGGCGCACTGGGAGCGGCTGCCCACCTCTCATCTGGAGGGGCAGCTCCCACCCGTACCGGAGACGTCGGCCGATCCGCTGGCGCGGGTACTCCGCGGTGCGGGCCCGCTGCTGGTCGATCCGTCCGCGATGACCTCGATGGTCGACGACAGCGCCCTCCATACGGAGCAGGTCGCGCTGTTCTCCCGTCTGGGTGCCCGCTCAGCGGTGATCGCGCCGCTGCGGGCCCGGCGGCAGGTCCTCGGGGCCCTGACGCTGGCGCGCACCGGCGAGGCCCTGGCCCTCACCGAGAACGACCTCGCGCTGGTGGAAGACCTGGCCCACCGCACCGCCCTGGCCGTCGACAACAGCCGTCTGTACACCTCGGTGCAGAGCACCGCCGAACACCTCCAGCGCTCCCTGCTGCCGGTGTTGCCCGATGTGACTCCGTTGAGCGTCGCCGCTCGGTATGTGCCCGCTCGTGCCGCGGTGGAGGTGGGCGGGGACTGGTACGACTGTTTCCCGCTCCCGGACGGCGCGACAGCGCTGATCATCGGAGATGTGACCGGTCACGACCTGTCGGCCGCGGTCACCATGGGGCAACTGCGCAACATGCTCCGCGCTCTCGTCTGCGACCGGCTCGAACCGCCCGGCGACATCCTGCGCCGCCTGGACGCCATCGCCCACACCCTCTACGGCGGACACACCGCGACCTGTATCTACGCGCACCTGCAACCCGTTCCCCAGCCCGCCCCGCAGGGCCGCTGGCAACTCGACATCGCCAACGCCGGGCATCCGCCCCCACTGCTCGTGGCGCACGACGGCGACACCTGCTATCTGGACACGCACAACGGCGTTCTGCTCGGCATCGACCCGCACACCCCCCGTCCCAGCAGGATCCACACCTTGCCGCCGGCCTCCACGTTGCTCCTCTACACCGACGGTCTGATCGAGCGCCCCGGCGAAGACATCGACCGCGGCCTGGCCCGGCTGCGTGAACACGCCGCCGCCCTGGCCCGAGAACCGCTGTCCACCTTCTGCGACGAACTGCTCGCCGGGCTCGCGGGCGGCAGCAACGACGACATCGCCCTCCTGGCCGTTCGTCTCCCGCCTGCCCGATGAACCCGTTCGTCGCCGGACGATCCGAAGGCGGAGCCGGTCTCCTCCGAGATCAGCCGCTAAGCCGGCACACCCGCCGGGAGTGACACACGGACGGTGAGTCCGCCGCCGGGGTCGGGTGTCAGCAGCAGATCGCCGTGGTGGGCCCGGACGATGCCGGCGACGATGGCCAGACCGAGGCCGTGCCCGCGGCGTACGGGATCCTTCTCGGCCAGGCGCCCGCTGCCACGCAGGAACGGTTCGGTCAGGTGGTCGACCGTATCGGGCAGGAGGGGTCCGGTGTTGCTGACGGTCAGGACGGCGCGCCCGGGGTGTGCCGGATCGACGCCGGTGGTCAGGGTGAGCGATCCGCCGGTGGGCAGGTTGTGCCTCAGGGCGTTGTGGAGCAGGTTCAGGGTGAGCTGCCGGAGCAGTACGACGTCGCCGGTCGCCGGGGCGGGGCGGATGTCGGTGAACAGGGTGACATCCCGGGTCCCGGCCTCCTCGCGGACGAGGTCGAGGGCTTCGCTTCCGGTGTCCGCCAGATCGAGCGGCTGGGTGGTGGGCGGCGTGTTCTCGAGGACCGAGAGTTGCAGCAGGGCGTCTGTGACCTCGATACCGCGCTGGTTCGTCTCACGCAGCCGGGCCACGAGTCGGGGGTAGTCCTGGCCGTCGGGGTCGGCGGTGGCGACGTCGAGCATGGTGCGGTTGATGGCGAGCGGGGTGCGCAGCTCGTGCGAGGCGTTCGCGGCGAAGCGTTGCTGCGCGTCGAAGGACCGCTGCAGTCGGGCGAGCATGGTGTCGAAGGTGTCGGAGAGGTCCGTGAACTCGTCGCGCGGACCGGTGAGTCCGACACGGTGGTCCAGGGAGCCGTCGGCAGCCCGCCTGGCCGCTCGGGTGATGTCCTGCAAGGGGCGCAGGACGCGGCCCGCGATGAACCATCCGCCGCCCACCCCGACGAGCGCCAGCAGGAGCAGGGTGATGCCGGAGGCTTCGAGCAGGGTCTCCAGGATCTCCTGCCGGGAGGGGGCGCCGCCTTCGTCCCGTGGGTTCGCGGCGGTCAGGGGGTAGTTGGGTACGAAGCGCATGGCCAGGTAGATGACAGCCAGGGTGAAGGCGCCCGCGACGACGACGAACAGGGCGTACGTGAGGGTGAGCTTCATGCGGGCGGTCAGCCGCCGGGGCCGAAGGGGGCGTGCCGGGTCGTCCGCCGCCGGTGCCGAGACGGCGGCCGGGTGGCGTCCTGATCGCGGGTTCACCGGCTGTGCTCCGCCGGTTCGGCGAGCCGGTATCCGACGCCGGGCACGGTGTGGATCGACCACGGCTCGCCCAGCCGTTTGCGGAGCGTGGACATGGTGATGCGGACCGCGTTGGTGAACGGGTCGACGTTCTCGTCCCAGGCACGCTCCAGCAGCGTCTCCGCGCTGACGACCCCGCCCCGGGCCGTCATGAGGACTTCCAGGACGGCGAACTGCTTCCTGGTGAGCGCCACGTATTTCCCGTCGCGGAAGACTTCACGACGGAACGGGTCCAGCCGGATTCCGGCGTACTCGATGACAGGGGGAGTGCTGTCCTTGGGCCGGCGGGCCAGCGACCGGAGCCGTACGACCAGCTCCTTGAGGTCGAAAGGCTTGGTCAGGTAGTCGTCGGCGCCGATCTCGAACCCGGTGACCTTCTCGTTGAGCAGGCCCGCCGCCGTCAGCATCAGCACGCGGCAGCCGAGGCGGCGCTCCACGATGGTCCGGCACACGTCGTCGCCGTGCGTGCCGGGGATGTCGCGGTCGAGGACGACGACGTCGTACTCGTTCACGTCGAGGCGCTCCAAGGCGGTGTCGCCGTCCCCGGCGATGTCGGAAGCGATGGCTTCGAGCCTCAGACCGGCCTGCACCGCCTCGGCGAGATACAGCTCGTCCTCGACAATCAGCACGCGCATACGGCCTCTCCCGCTCTTGTCGCAAACCAGCCGATATTCGGCTGACGGTCCAGCGTACGGCTCGACGAGCGGCGATCACGAAGAGTGATCTCCGTGCTGCGGAACGCCCCCGCCGACCTTCCCGCCGTGCGCCGGACCGGCGGCCGGCGCCGTGTCCGGCCCTGTCCATTCGAGCGGTTCGGGCGTATCGAAAACGTATCGGGAAATCGAGACGGCCCGGAAACGCGGCCGGTCCTTGACTCCAGGCAGCACCGAGCGGAACCCGCCGCTCCGTCGCAGACGCCTGGAGGCCACGATGTACAACGACCACGGGGCGAGCCCCTCAGTCACGGCTGCGCGCCGATCCCGCGGCTCACTGGTGGCGGGAATCTGCGCGTTCGCCGTGCTGGTGCTGTCGGCCACATGGGTCGTGACGACCTGGAGCGAACCTGCCGCGCGGGCAACCGCGCCAACAGCGCATTCGCCGGACGGTGGCGTGGCGCCCACGGCCGTCCCTCCCGAGGCGGACGACGACGGTGCCCTGCCGGCCGACCGTGACATCACCCCTTTCGACACCTGGCACCCGGCCGTCAGCCGTCTGGAAAGGCGTCTGCTGAAGGCGGTGCAGGAAGCGGCCCGTGATGCCCGCGAAGACGGCGTCGCGTTCGTGGTCACGTCGGGATGGCGCAGCAAGGAACATCAGCAGCGGCTGCTGGAGGAAGGCATCGAGAAGTACGGGAGTCTGGAGAAGGCGCGGGAATTCGTGAACACCCCGGAGAAGTCGACTCATGTGTCCGGGGAAGCGGTGGACATCGGCCCCACCGACGCCGACGACTGGCTCATCCGCTTCGGCTCCGCGTACGGCCTGTGCCAGGCATACGCCAACGAGTTGTGGCACTTCGAGTTGCTGACCAGCCCCGGCGGCACCTGTCCCACGCCCCGGAACAATGCCGCCGGCTGACCCGCACGGGGCCGGGCAGCGATCACCTCACCCTGAGCCGGCACCCGACCAGCCGGGCCGTACATCCGCTTGGCGTGGTCGGGGACGGCACAGAGACCGGGTGCCGACCGTCCTCGCGCTTGTGGCTTGGATCGTGCTGACCTGTCACTCGCTGGTGCCCAATTCGGTCGGCCGTCTCGGCAGCCTGCTCGAAACCCTGCTGCCCTGGACGGGCTTGGCCGTACCTGTGCTGCTGTCGGCCGCTTTCCTCCGCAGGTCGGTGCCGGCCGGAGTCGCCGTCCTCCTTCTCGGTGCCACATGGGCTGCGATGTTCGGGCCACTGCTTCTCGGCCGGCAGTCGGACGCCGGGGCGAATCTGACGGTCGTCACCCACAACGTAGGCGCTGCCAACGCCGACCCTGTGGGAACCGCCCGCACGCTGCTCGCCGCCGACCCCGATCTGGTGGCCCTGGAAGAGATCACCGACGACACGCTGCCCGTCTACCGGAAGGTGCTGGACCATCGGCTCACGTACTCGGTCCGCGTCGGCACCGTTGCCCTGTGGAGCCGCTACCCCGTCACCGCTTCGGAGCGCGTCACCATCGACCCCGGCTGGAGCCGTTCCCTGCGCGCCCGCGTCCAGGGCCCGAAGGGCCCGCTCGCGGTCTATGTGGTGCACCTGCCCTCCGTTCGCGTCGGCGTCTCCGGTTTCGCCACCGCACGGCGCGACCACGTCCTGACCGCACTCGATCACGCGGTTGGCCAGGAACGGCAGCAGAAGGTCCTGCTGATGGGCGATCTCAACGGTGCCACCACCGACCGGGCCCTGGCCCCGCTCAACTCCCGGCTCACGTCCGTCCAGGACGAAGCCGGCAGGGGCTTCGGGTTCAGCTGGCCCGCCGCGTTCCCGGTCGCCCGTATCGACCACATCCTCACCCGGGGCGTCACCCCCACCGACGCCTGGACCCTCCCCGCCACCGGCAGCGACCACCGGCCGGTCGCCGCCAAGCTGAAGGCGTAACAGGCGCAGGGCCCTTGAGCCTTCTGCGGTGCGCGGCGAATGCGTTCGTTCGCGAGACGCCACCCACCGGGGAGCAACTCGCCGAGTGGCGGCCGTGGGTCACGACCGTTGCTGTGACGGTCAACCCCCGCCCCTGGCCGCGGTTGTGACAGCGTTCGGAGAACCTGCGTGTCATGCGCACGGCGCAGCCGGCCATGGTGAGCCGCAGCCTGAAATGCGATGTTTGTTCTTTTGAGTGGTGGGGAGTCCGGTGTGTGTAGCCATTCCGGATCCGGAGACGGAACGAACCACTGCCGGAAGTCGTCGCCGGTGCGGTGACAGGCCTGCTCGGGACGGCATCTCCGCATCGTGCGGACACAGCTTGAAGCAGATTCGGCGCCTGTGAGGAGGTCGGTCCGATGTCAACAGAGACCCTCCTAGCGATCATCCTTCCCATCGTCATCGTGGTTGCGGTGCTTGCCGTGGCAGGCCTCTTCGTCATGCGGCGGCAGCGCCTGCGTGAACGGTTCGGCCCTGAGTACGAGCGTGCGGTCGAGGACACCGGCAGTCGGCGCGCGGCGGAGCGTGACCTCGAGGCCCGCCAGAAGCGCCACGACGAGCTGGACATCCGGCCGCTGTCCACCGGCGTCCGGGAGCGGTATGCCGAGGACTGGCGGAGCGTCCAGGGAGAGTTCGTGGACCGCCCCGAGGACGCCGTGCAGGACGCCGACATCCTGGTGACCTCACTGATGCGTGAGCGCGGCTACCCCACCGAGGGTGTGTCACAGCGCCTCAAGGACCTCTCCGTCGAGCACGGCCGTACGCTCGAGCACTATCGCGCGGCTCATGAGGTCAACCAGCTCAGCAGGACGCACAAGGCGACCACGGAGCAGCTGAGGGGTGCCATGGTGCACTACCGCGTGCTGTTCGAGGAACTGCTTTCAGATGGTGGCCAGGCCCGGCACGCCCGAGCGTGACCACGTCGGACGGACATCGGAACTTCCGACCGGACACACACGATGAGCGGAGGAGAGATGCGACGCGAGCACACTTCAGGATCCGGCGGGAGCGGCCTGTCCACCGAGGACCTCGCCACCCCCCGCGGCAGCATCGAAGACGAAGGCCGGACGGGGTCCCCCGCCTTTCCCGGCGAAGCCACCGAACCGGCCGGTGAATCCACGGCACCTCCCGCTCGGGACGAGGCCATGCCGATGGCGGAGGAAGAGGTGTAACTCCTGCCGTCGGAGGACGAGGAGAACTTCCACGCCCGCTGGCATGAGATCCAGAACGAGTTCGTCGACGACCCTCGTGAAGCCGTCCGAGCTGCGGACACACTGGTCGCGGACGTGATGCAGACGATGGCGGCAACGTTCGCCGAGCACAAGAAGGACCTGGAGGGGCAGTGGAACCGCGGTGAGGAGGCGAACACCGAAGACCTGCGCAGGGCCCTGCGGAAGTACCGGTCGTTCTTCAACCGCCTGCTGTCAGCCTGAGGACCTCACACGAACTCGAGAGACGGTGAAGTGCCTGTGCGAGTGGTGAAAGATGCCGCTCCCAGAACACAGTTGACCGCTGGGCCGGCCGTGGCGACGTGAGCTGTCCGCCACGGCTGCCGCCCCTGCCGACCGGGCGGGTATCGAGCCCGCTGGTCGCTGCCGGGCGATCCTTCCCCTTGTTGCGCACCGCTCGGATGCCGTACTCGCAGCCGAGTCACACTGTTCGGATCCACCATTAAGTGTTTTGGTTCGAAACGTTGTGTAGAGTTTCATGTGCATGGGCGGGCCGGTCGTGGACCCCCTGCCAACAGCGCACAGATTCAGGCTGAAGACGCGTGGTGGGGAAAGCCGCGACCCCGCGTCCGGGCCGAGAGATCAGTAGCACCGTGCGATATCGCGCAGGCGGGAGACGACGACAGCGGTGAAGACAGTCGAACTGGGAAGTCAGGGACTGGGAGTTTCCGCGCAGGGATTCGGCGCGATGGGGATGAGCGGGGAGTACGGGTCGCGCCGCGATGACAGTGAGTCCATTGCCACGCTCAATCATGCGGTGGACCTCGGCATCAACTTCTTCGACACGGCGGAATCCTACGGCCCGTTCGAGAACGAACGGCTCCTCGGCCGCGCACTCGGTCATCGCCGGGACGAAATTCATCTGGCGACGAAGTTCGGCCTCGACTTCTCGGACGACGGGCAGCCCGGCCCGCTGGACGGCAGACCGGCTCACATACGCCGGGCCGTGGAACGATCGCTGCGACGGTTGAACACCGACGTGATCGACCTCTACTACATGCATCGGGTGGACCCGAACACCCCCATCGAGGAGACGATCGGGGGCATGGCGGAGCTGGTCGAGGCGGGGAAGGTACGGTACATCGGCCTGTCGGAGGTCTCCGCGGCAACGATCCGGCGCGCCCACGCGGTACATCCGCTGACCGCGGTGCAGTCGGAGATGTCGCTGTTCAGCCGTGATCTGCTGGACAACGGGACGAAGGCGACCATGGATGAACTGGGGATCGGTCTCGTGGCCTACTCGCCGATGGGGCGAGGCTTCCTCTCGGGCTCCATCCGCAGCGTGGACGACCTGGATCCCGACGATTCCCGACGAGGGCTGCCCCGGTTCTCGCCCGAGAACATCGAGGCCAACCTGGTCCTGGTCGACCATGTGCGGGGGATCGCGGAACAGCGGGGAGCAACGCCTGCTCAGGTGGCACTGGCGTGGGTGGCGGCGCAGGGTGCGGTTCCCATCCCGGGAACCAAGCGACGTGGATTCCTCGCGGAGAACGCTGCGGCGGCCGACATCGAATTGACGGCGGAGGAACTCTCGTCGTTGGAGAGTGTCATTCGGCCGGACACGGTCAGTGGCGCACGATACACGCCGCAGCAACTCGCCTCCACCGACCGCTGATGCCGGGACCGGCATTCATGGCTTGTGGATTTTGACGGGGACTGTCACTCAGACCCATCCATGAGATCGTTTTCAGACGTGGTGTCTCCTGTCACCGAGACAGGAGACATCACGTTTTCCTTTTCAGGGAAAAGGAATTCAGGGACCGGGCAGTCGGCCGCGAAGCAAGGAGAATGCTGCCCCGCCAGGGCTTTCGGGCGTGCCGGATCCCTGCGCTTGATCCGTTGACGAGTTCAGTTGTTCAGAGCCTGCTCGATCAGCTCTTGGAGATAAAGGCCGCGGGCCGCGTCCAGTTCGGGCGCGGTGTTCGTGCGTACGGCTGCGGCGAACTCCTGTCGCAGGACCGGCCAGCACTCTTCGTGATCGATGCCTGCGGTGTCGTAGCTCAGGTCGGGTTCGGAACCGAAGAGTTCGACGCGGGTGATGGGGCGGGAGACATTCACCGCCCCCGACAGGGATGCCTGGCTGACCGCACCGTTCTCGTGATCGAGTGTCAGCTCTGTCCAGCGTCGTGAGTCACCCGAGCTGCGGATCGCTGTGATGGGGCCGATCGCCGCGTCCAGGAGGTCGAGAAGGTGCGGTCCCAGGTCCAGCAGCGCACCCTGCTCCAGGCGCCAGCCGGTGGCGAAGTCGCCGCCCAGGAAGGCACCGTGGAGGTAGCAGGAACGGGCGCCGGTGATGTCGAGGCGCCGGGCGGCGGTGAGGAAGGCCCGGGTGGCCGGGTGGTAGCGCTTGGTCAGCACCAGTTGGGAGACGACGCCGGTCTCGGCGACGGCGTCCGCCACACGTCGGGCGGCGGCCAGATCCGGCCCGAGAGGCTTTTCCAGCAGCAGTGCCTTGCCCTTCTTCGCCGCGAGCGGCGCCAGTTCGGCCTGGACCGCGGGCGGGACGGCGAAGGCCACCGCTTCACACCGGTCGAGCAGCTCCTCGAAGCTGTGCGCGACCGGTGCCGCGTAGGGTGCGGCGGTCTGCTCGGCGGCTTCGGTGCGCCGGGCCCAGACGGCGGCGAGGCGGGTCTCCGGGCCCGTCGCCAGCATGCGGGCGTGCATGGCTCGGGCCCAGGGGCCGGCGCCGACGAGGCCGACCTCGACAGGGCGATGCGCCCAGGGGGCGGGAGAGGTGGTCACGTTGTTCCTGTCTGCGGGGAGGGGGCCAAAGCGCCCAGCCGGGCGTCGGCCCGGGCGGGGGAGTAGAGGGATTCGACCACCATGGTCGCCGCCCCGGTCAGCGCGGCGTGCTCGCCGAGCTGTGAGATGACGATCTGCAGGTTGGCCGTGGTGCGGGGCATGGCGCGCTGGTACAGCAGTTCGCGTACCCCGGTCATGAACGGCACCCCGGAAAGGTCGCCGGCGAGCATCAGTACGCCGGGGTTGAGAAGGGTGATGACGGTGCCGAGGACTTCTCCGACGCGTCGGCCCGCTTCCCTGGCCAGTCGGACCGCAGCCGGGTGTCCTTCGCTGAGCAGACGCCTCACGTCGGAGCCGGACACGGTGTCGGTGTGCAGGGCGGAGAGCTTCTTGGCGAGGGCGCGGCCGCTGGCGACCGCCGCCAGGCAGCCGTAGGACCCGCACATGCACAAGGCATCGGGTTCGTCGTGAAGGCGGATGTGGCCGATGTCGCCGGCGCCTCCGTCGATGCCGCGGTACACCTCGTTGTTGATCACGACACCGGCGCCGATGCCGGTGGAGACTTTGACGAGGACGAAGGCGGAGCAGTCGCGGTGGTTGGCCTGCTGCTCGGCCAGTGCCATCAAGTTGGCGTCGTTGTCGATGAAGACGGGGACCGGTCCCTCTTCGCGCCGTGCGCCTACAGTGTGGGTGTAGGCCTTCTGCAGGCGCTCGCGGATGGGATACCGGTCCCAGCCGGGCATGATGGGCGGTTCCGCGACATGACCGGCCTCCCAGTCGACGGGCCCGGGCACGGACAGGCCGATCCCGCCGATCCGGGTGGCGTCGACACCCGCCGCCGTGATCAGGTCCGGGAACCAGGTGGTGATCTGGTCCAGGACCTGCTCGGGCCCGTCGGTGATGTCCATCGGGCCGGTGTGCTCGGCCATGATGTGACCCGCGAGGTCGAGTACGGCGGCGCGGGCGTGCCGGGTCTCCAGGTCCACGGCGATGACGTAGGCGTGGCTGGTGTCGAAGACGATCTGCTCCGACGGGCGGCCCCCGGTGGAGGCGCCCGTGGTGGACCGCAGCCAACCTGCCCGGTTGAGCAGGTCGAGTCGCTGCCCGATGGTGGAGCGCGACAGACCGGTCGCCCGAAGCAGGTCGGCGCGGGTGTTGGCGTGGCCGCTGCGGATGAGCTGCAGCAGTTCTCCCGCGCTGACCTGGCTCGGCGTTGTCACAATGTCCCCTACGTTTCAGCTCTTGTCGGCGCCGCTGGTCAGGCCCTCGGTCAGCAGGCGTTCGGCGGCGAAGAACAGCAGGACCACCGGGATCGTCAGCACCACGGAACCCGCCATGAGCACGGTCTTGGAGACTTCGATGCCGTTGGACAGCTGCGCCAGGCCCAGGGAGACCGTCCAGCTGTCGGGTTCGGCGGCCAGGAAGAGCAGCGCGAAGAGGAACTCGTTCCAGGCGATCATGAAGACGTAGAGTCCGGTCGCCATCAGGGAGGGCAGGGCGAGCGGCAGGATCACCTTGCGGACCGTCTGGAGCCTGCTGCAACCGTCGAGCGCCGCCGCCTCCTCGATGGAGTAGGGGATGGTGGTGAGGTAGTTCTTCAGCATGTAGATGGACACCGGGACGGTCTGCGCGACGTAGACGACGGCGAGTCCGAACAGGCTGGAGGAGAGGCCCAGCTTGGCGAAGATGACGAACAGCGGGACGGCCAGCAGGGTCGCTGGGAACATGTAGACGGCCAGGAAGAGGGCGCTGACCTGTCGCCGTCCGAAGAACTTCAGCCGGCTGACCGCGTAGGCGCCCGGCACGGCCGCCAGCAGGGTCAGCAGGACCGTTCCCAGTGACACCAGTGCGGAGTTGATCAGGAACTTCATGAAGCCCTGGCCGCCGGAGTCGGTGGACTTGAGCACGTCGCGGTAGGTGGCGAGTGTGAAGTCCTTCGCCGAGACCCACAGCGATCCCGGGTCGAGCAGGAGGGCGTCGATGGGCTTCAGGGACAGCAGCACCATGTAGTAGAAGGGCAGGACGGTGATCACGGCGAGGAACGCGATGACCACCCAGCGCAGGACGCCGAAGAACCTGTCCTCGAACTGGGCCCTTGTCAGGGCGGCCTTGCGGGTCACGATTCCTCCTGGACCTTGTTGCCGAAGAACTTGAAGTAGAGGCCCAGCAGGATCATCAGCGAGATGGCGAGGACGAGTGCCTGGGCTGCCGCGGCTCCCACGTCGTAGCGGGAGGTGAGGAAGTCGTAGACGCGGATGGCTGCCAGGTCGGTGCCGGCGCCGCCTCCGGTCAGCAGGTAGACGTCGTCGAACTTGTTGAAGGTCAGGATGAACCGGAGCACACAGAGCAGGGCGATGACGGGCATCAGCTGCGGGAGCAGGATGTGCCGGAAGCGCTGGGTCGGCGTGGCGCCGTCCACCAGGGCGGCCTCCTCCAGGCCGTCGGGGACGGCTTGCAGCCGGGCCAGGATGAACAGGAACGCGAAGGGGAAGTAGCGCCATATCTCGAAGGCGATGACGGTCAGCAGGGCCAGCGGAATGCCGAAGTGCAGCCCGAGGAAGTCGACTTCGTACGAGCGGGTGGAGAGGAAGGCCAGGGGGTCGTCCCAGCCGAAGAAGCGCTGGCCCCAGTTGTTGATGATGCCGTACTGCGGGCTGAGGGCGACCTCCCAGACGAACGCCACCGCCACGACCGGTGCGACGTAGGGCAGCAGCATGGCGGCGCGCAGCAGTCCGCGGCCCCGGAACGGTGTGCGCAGGGCGAGCGCGGCGATCAGACCGAGCAGGACCGACCCGGCTGTGCTGCCCGCGGTGTAGATCAGGGTCGTGTTGAGGCTGGACCAGAATCCGGCGGAGTCGAAGACCTGGGTGAAGTTGTCCAGGGACCAGTTGCCGAGCAGGCTCATGCCCTGGATGTCGACCAGTTTGGCGTCCTGGAACGCCAGCAGGACGGTCCACAGGATGGGCAGGACGACGACCACCAGGACGACGAGGAAGGTGGGCGATACGAATGCCAGGCCCGCGCGGTTGGCGCGTCGGCTGGCGGTCATGGGGCGTCGCCCGGTGGGGGCCGGCCCGCCGGTGGACGGGGGGCTGATGTCCCGGCGCTTCGGCGTGCCGGTGGGGACAGTTGTCATGAGGGGACCTTCGTGACGTGCATGCGGGCGGCTACTGGAGAGACTTCTGCAGGGCGGAGATCTCGTCGTCGGCTTCGCGTGCCGCTTCGGAGGGGGAGGTCTGGCCGCCGCTCATGGCGCCGATGGCCTTGGGAACGGGCAGTTCGCCGTTGGTCGCGCCGACGAGTGCTCCCTCGCCCTGGGTGATGCCCCAGCGGCGCATGTTGCTGACGCCGTCGGCGAGCTGGTTGAGCAGACTCGTGGGGAAGACCTGGTCGAAGGGCTTCTTCGTGTCGACGCCGATCTCGCTGTGCCGCCATGCGTCGATATAGCGGTCGGGCTCGGCGGCGGTGCCTTTGCGGACCGGGATCTTGCCCTCGGGGGACATGCCGAACCAGGACTCGTAGCCGCTGCCCATCATGTACTCGATGAACTCGCGGGAGGCGTCGGTCTCCGCTGTCTTGGTGGTCACCCAGGAGGTGATCTCGCCGAACTGCGCCGCCTCGCGGGCGTCAGGGCCCTTCATGGCGGTGACGATGCCGCTGTTGTCCGACAGGTATCGCGAGTCGTCGCGGCACTCGGGACAACTGGGCAGGGCGTCCTTGCGCAGTCCTGCGAGCTCGTCCAGCAGGAACGACGACCAGATGATCATCGAGGACCGGCCGGAGAAGTAGGTGGCTCGGGTGGAGTCCACCGTCTGGGTGCCCGGTGCACCGTAGGCACGGGTGAGCTGGTCGTAGGTGCGGAACGCGGTCGCGCACCGCGGGGAGTCGAGGGCGACCTCGTGCCGGTCGTCGACCAGTTGGCAGTCGTTGGCCAGGGCGATGCTCTCGAAGCTCTGCGAGGTGAAGACGTCGCTCGGGTCGGTGGCCGCCGAGATGCCGTCGTTGCCCTTGCCGGTGAGGGCCTTGGCCGCGGATACGGCGTGTGCGTACGTGTCCGGGGTCGCCAGGTTCTTCTGCCCGAACTGGTCCTTGCGGTAGACCAGCAGTTGGAGCCAGGCGTCGGAAGGGACACTCAGACTGGTGGCCCCGTCGGACGTCAGGTCGACGGCGTTGGCGTTGAAGGTGTCCCGCCCGAGACCGGAGATGATCTTCTTCGGTATGTCGGTGTTGAGCAGGCCGTTGCTGTACATCTGCCAGACCTGGCCCATCGGCGCGGCGCCGATGACGTCCGGCAGTTTGCCCGCGGCGGCGGCCGACATGATCAGCTGCGGCATCTGGCCCTCGTCGACACCGACGAGCTTGACCTTGATCCCGGTCTCGTTCTCGAACCCGTCGATGATCTTCTGCGTCGCCGCGATGCGGTCCGGAAGGTTTTCCTGTGACCAGACCGTGATCTGCCGGTCCGGCGTGCCAGGCCCGGTGCCGCCGGTGGAGCAGCCGGCCAGTAGCCCGGTGCCCAGGGCGGCTGTGACGCCGGCCACGGTCATCCTTGACCGCAGGGTCCTGATGCGCATGCGTGTCCTCGTTCCCACTTACGTCTACTGGTCACGCATCTCAGCATCACTTTTGCTGGTTGACAAGACATAAGTTCGAGATATCGTCGACGCAACCAGTTGATCGCACAGCCCATCGCACCATCCGGAGCCCTTCGTGGAACGCGTCGTCCAGTTCACCGGCCCTCGCCAGGTGGAGGTAACCGAGCAGGTCAGAGCCGAACTGCCCCTCGGGCATCTGCGGGTTCGCACCCTCTACTCGGGCATCTCGGCCGGCACCGAGCTCACCGCTTACCGGGGCACCAACCCGTACCTGACGCGGACCTGGGACCCCGAAGCCCGCCTCTTCCGCGAAGGCGCGGCCGGCATCGAGTACCCGGTGGCCGGGTGGGGCTACTCCGAGGTCGGCGAGGTGGTCGAGGTGTCGCCGGAGCTGGCCGGCACCGCGGGTATGCCGGTCCCCGGCGACCTGGTGTGGGGCATCTGGGGCCACCGCAGCGAAGGCATCGTCCCCGCCGAGCGCATGGTGGGCCACACCCTCCCGGCCGGACTGGAGCCGCTGGGCGGCGCCTTCGCCCGCGTCGGTGCCATCGCCTACAACGCCGTCCTGGCCGGTGACATCCACCTGGGCGAGGACGTCGCCGTCTTCGGACAAGGTGTGATCGGCCTGCTCACCACCCGCCTCGCCCAGCTCAGCGGCGCCCGCGTCACCGCCGTCGACGCACTCGACAGCCGGCTGGAGACCGCCCGGCGCTACGGCGCGCAGCACACCCTCAACGCCCGCACCGACCAGGTCGCCGAACGGATCCGCGAGGCCACCGCCGGCGCCGGTGCCGACCTCGCCATCGAAATCAGCGGCGCCTACCCCGCCCTGCACGACGCCCTCCGCTCCGTCGCCGTCGGAGGCCGCGTGGTGGCCTCCGGCTTCTACCAGGGCGACGGCATCGGCCTTCGCCTGGGCGACGAGTTCCACCACAACCGCGTGCAGCTCATCTGCTCCCAGATCGGCGGCGTCCCCCCTCAGCTGTCGAACCGCTGGAGCGTCGAGCGCCTTCAGCAGACCTTCCTGCGGCTGATCGCCGACGGATCCGTGGACGTGACCTCCCTGGTCAGCCATGTGATCCCGGTCGCCGACGCCGCCGACGCCTACGTACTGCTGGACGAGCGCCCCGCCGAGGCGCTTCAGGTCGTCCTGGAATTCTGAGAGCCCTGAAAGGCCCCCACATGCTCAAGACCGCCGCACAGGAGCAACTCCTGCCCGGAGACACCCTGCAGGCCAAATGGGAGTTCGCGCAGAACGCCGGCTACGACGCCATCGAGTTGCGCGGCAAGGGCGACCAGCACTTCGCTTCCCGGCTCGACGAACTCAAGCAGGCACGCAAGGACGGTGTGGTCATGCCCACCGTCTGCGTCGAGATGCTGCACTTCTTCGGTGCCTTCGACCCGGAGCTGCGCCGCGACGCCATCCGTCAGATGAAGTCGCAGCTCACCGTGATGGGCGAGATCGGCGGCCTGGGCGCCCAGACCCCCGCGTCCTACGGCATGTTCTCCCGCCGCCTGCCCCCCTTCGAGCCCCCTCGTACCGAGGAGGAAGACCGCGACATCCTGCTGGCGGGTCTCACCGAACTCGGCGAACACGCGCGCAGCGAAGGCGTAACGCTCTTCCTGGAACCGCTGAACCGCTACGAGGACCACATGGTCAACCGGCTCGACCAGGCCGCCGACCTGATCCGGGCCACCGGCCTCGACTCGGTCAGGATCGGCATCGACAGCTACCACATGAACATCGAGGAGTCCGACCCCGCCGCCGCGATACTCGCCCACGCGGACGTCATCGGCCACGCCCAGGTCTCCGACTCCAACCGCTTCCAGCCCGGCGCCGGACACCTCGACTGGCCCGCCTGGCTCGGCGCCCTGCACACCATCGCCTACGACGGATACCTCGCCGCCGAGTGCCGATTGACCGGCGACCCCGTCGACGCCGTCCGTTCCGTTCCCGCCTTCCTCAAGAGGTCCGGCGCGTGAAGTCCCTCCTGGAACAGCCCGCGCCCACCGCGCCCGCAGACCACCTGACACTGCGGCGCGGTGCGGCGCGGGTCCTCATCGACAACTGGACGGGTAGCTCCACGGTGCCCTCGCGCACCCTCTACCCCCACCAGTGGAGCTGGGACTCCGCGTTCATCGCCATAGGGCTGCGCCATTTCTCGGTACGCCGCGCCCAGCAGGAACTCGAGTCCCTGCTGGCCGGACAATGGGCGGACGGCCGCCTCCCGCACATCGTGTTCAACCCGCGTGTGCCGTACGGCGCCTATTTCCCGAGCCCCGACTTCTGGCAGTCCTCCCAGGCCGGTCGGGCCGGGGGCGCCCCGGCCTCCCCCGAGACCTCCGGCATCGTCCAGCCCCCGGTGCACGCCCTCGCCGCATGGCTGGTGCACTGCTCCGACCCCGCCGAGTCGGACCGCCGCGGCTTCCTGAGCAGGATGTACCCCGGGCTGACTGCCTGGCACGACTACCTCCTCACCCGGCGCCGACTGGCCGACGGGGGACTGGCCGCCGTGATCCACCCGTGGGAGCCCGGCATGGACAACAGCCCCTGCTGGGACCGGCCGCTCGCCCGTGTCGAGCCCGCCGACGCCTTCCGCCGCGCCGACCTCGCCAACGGCAACCCCGCCGACCGCCCCACCGACCTCGACTACGGCCGCTACGTCCGCCTGGCCGAAAGCTATCGCGCCGCCAACTACGACGACCGGACGGCGACTCACCGCTTCGCCGTCGAGGACCCGGCCTTCAACGCCCTGCTGGTAACGAGCGAGCTCGCCCTGGCGCGCATCGCCGCACACCTCGGTCGTTCCCCCGAACCGCACACGGAGCGAGCCGCCCAGCTGACCCGGACCGTCGTCGACCGCCTGTGGGACGACAAGTCCGGCCTCTTCCGCGCCCGCGACCTCGTCGACGACACCCTCATCGACGAACGCAGCGTCGCCGGCCTCGTCCCGCTCATCATCCCCGGCCTGCCCACCGACCTGGTGAACGCTCTGGTGGAGACTCTGAACGGACCCGGCTTCCGGGCACCGGCCACCGACCTGGTCCCCAGCTACGACCTGACCGGACCCAGCTTCGACCCCAAGCGATACTGGCGCGGCCCGGCCTGGTTCAACACAGCCTGGCTGATCGAACGCGGACTGCGTACGCACGGCCGGCACGAAGACGCCCGGCGCCTGAGCCGAGCCGTCGTCACGGAGGCCGGACGCTCCGGGTTCGCCGAATACATCGACCCGGCAACCGGCGAGGCCCGCGGCGCCCGCAACTTCTCCTGGACGGCCGCTCTCGCGCTCGACCTGCTGCACACCGACAAGGACACGAGCCATGACTGAGGCCGGCGAGCAGATACAACTCGTGCGCGACGCCACCTTCGTCCGGCTCGGCCGAAACGGCGACATCCAGGGCGTGAGCGGCAGGGCGCCCGACGGACTCTTCCTGAACGACGCGCGACACCTCAGCCGCTGGCGGCTCACCGTCGACGGGAACGCACCCACCACACTGACGCCGTCCCGAACGGCGGAGAACGGTGACACCAGCACCTGCGTCCTCACCCCCGCGGGGACCCGCGACGAACCACCCGCCTACGCGGTGTTCCGCGAGCAGACCTTGACCGCGGGCACCTTCACCGAGCACCTGCGCTTCGTCAGCAACCGCCCGGAGCCGGTCACCGCCGAGCTGGCCCTGAGCGTCGACGCGGACTTCGCCGACCTGTTCGAACTCCGCGCCGACGACCGGCACTTCGCCAAGCCCGACGTCGTACGCTCCGGGCACACCACCGACGACGGCATTCGGCTGGAATACCGCAGAGGCGAATGGCAAGCACGAACGACGGTCAGCTGCCGGCCCGCTCCCGAGGTCGTGGTAGAGGCCCCCGGGGAGCAGTCATCGCGGACCCTGCGCTGGCGACTTCGGCTGGAGCCTCACGCCGAGGCGGAACTCCACCTGACCGTACGCGCCCAGCCGCACGGCTCACGGCACATCCCGCAGGCCGAGCGCATCGAGCGACCTCAACTCGCCGACTCCGCAGACGATTTGATGCGGGCGGCCGATCAGGGACTCGCCGACCTGGATCTGCTGACGATCGCGGCGACCGGCGTGGACGGGCAGGACGTCTTCGTCCCGGCCGCGGGCATCCCGTGGTTTCTCACGCTGTTCGGCCGGGATTCGCTGATCACGTCCTACTTCCTGCTTCCCCACCGGCCCGAGACGGCAGCCGCCACCCTGAGCGCTCTCGCCGCCACCCAGGGGCAGCGCCACGACGCGTTCAGCGGGGAGCAGCCCGGACGCATCGTCCACGAAACCAGGCGCGGTGAACTCGCGCACTTCCGCCAGGTCCCGTACGGCCGCTACTACGGCACCGTCGACGCCACCCCGCTGTTCCTCGTCCTGCTGCACGCCCACTACGAGGCGACCGGCGACCGGTCGCTCGCCGTTCGGCTGGAGCAGCACGCCCGGCAGGCCGTCGACTGGATGCTCACCGACGGCGGGCTCGACAGTCATGGCTACCTCGTCTACACCCCCGATCCGAACGGCTTGATCAATCAGAACTGGAAGGACTCCGCGGACGCCATCTGCTTCAGCGACGGCACCCCCGCCGAGGGCCCCATCGCTGTGTCGGAGGTACAGGGATACGCGTACGACGCCCTGATCCGCACGGCTCGACTGGCCCACGACGTATGGGCGGACGAGACCTACGCGGCCCGACTGCGGGATCTGGCGGGGCGGTTGAGAGACCGCTTCCTGCGGGACTTCTGGATGCCCGGTGTGGACTTTCCCGCTCTTGCGCTGGACGGCGCAGGACGTCAGGTCGATGTCCTCGCATCCGACGCCGGTCACCTGCTCTGGTCGGGGATCCTCGACGAGGACCGAGGCCGCAGGGTGGGCCGCAGGCTTCTGGAACCGGACTTCTTCTCCGGCTGGGCGATCAGAACCCTGGCTGCCGGGCAGAAGCCCTATCACCCGCTGTCGTATCACCGCGGCAGCGCATGGCCGCACGACAACGGACTCATCGCGCTCGGCCTCGCCCGTCACGGCCTCCTGGAGGAGGTCCGCCGGCTCAGCGAGGGGCTGACAGCCGCCGCGGCACGCTACGGATACCGACTGCCGGAGGTACTCGCCGGCTACGACCGCTCGGCGACCGCGTCGCCCGTCCCGTACCCGCACTCCTGCTCACCGCAGGCCTGGGCGGCGGCGACCCCGCTCGCCCTGCGGACGGCCCTCGGCCAGGTGGGGGCCCTGTAACGGAGTGTCAGCCAGTCGGCGTGCGCCCGGCGATGAGGGTGATGTCGTCCCGGGTGTCACCGAGGTGCTCGGCGAGCTTCGCGCAGAGTTCGTCGAGCGGGGCCGCCTGAGTGTCGTCGCCGATGACGACGACCAGGTCACCCTCGTCGAGGAGGAAGGCGTCGTACCGGTCACCGCCGACTTATGCCGCGTGCTGGGCCGGCCGGTAGTGGGCGGCCAGTTCGATACCCGGGACCTCGGGCAGGTCGCCTCGTCCCCCGCCGTGGCCGCGAGGTTCTCCAGGTACCGGGTGCCGCCGCCCCGCACGACCCGGGCGACGGCTGCCTGATGCGCGGGGTGCTCCGACAGCGGTTCCCCGGACAGACCGGTCGGCAGGAGGCCGGCGGCGTGATGGGCCGCGGCCACACGGCGCTGAGTGCCCCCGCCGGCCAGGTCGATCAGGGCGGTGTCCGCGAGACGGGGCACCGGCTGGCGCACCAGACGGTGCAGCGCTTCGTCCGCGTTCAGGGTGCTGGTCATGGCCGGCGTCAGCTCACCCAGCCAGGTCGTCTCCGCCAGATCGTATTCGGCCTGTTCACGCATCGTCTCGCTGTGCGCGTACCGCTCGGCGCGGCGTCCTTCCCGCACCCGCTGGGCGGTCGCGTCATGGAACACGACCACCGCACCTTCGCCGTGTTCCGTCGCCGTGGGCAGCGGGGCCGCGGTCCACGACACCTGTAGGGTGTGCCGTCGGCCCGCAGCAGTGCGGCGCGGTCGCCGCTGGTCCGCTCTGCCGACGCCGTGTCGTCGGGGGTACGGACGATGCAGAGGGCTGGTGGCTCGCTCCAGGGCCGGCGGGTGCAACGTGCGGTGGGCGTTGACCCCGATCAGGGTGCCCGGTGGGTAGCCCAGCAACTGCTCGGCGGCCGGATTGCAGGCGATCACCGTGCCTTCGTCGTCGACGGCGTACACACCGACGTCCACCGCGGCGAACAATGCCGTCAGCAGCGCGGCGTCCACGTCGGCGGCAGGTACGTCACGCTCTCCCGGCCCGCTCTCCATTGACGGTATTCTGCCCGCTCCCGCGCTCACGCCCGCAAGCGTTCCGCGTAAACCCGGGACGGGCCCGTGGCCGCGGACGCCGTCGGGGCGATCTTCTCCCGGCTTCCCACCAGCGCATTCCGCTGTGACGGTGACCATGATCAATCACCGGGACACATTGATTCGGGCGAGCGTGCGCCCGGCTTCGAGGAATACCCTTGGGGTGATATCGGGTGCTCAATCCCGCCCTGGAGAGGCCCACCCGCCGAGATGGTGGTTCACATCCCGCGATCGGGGTGCCGTCCGGTCCTGGTTGGCACACGAACCCCGTCGGTGCGTGGAGTGGACATGAGGGTTCCGAGTAACCGGAGTCCAGCCCCATGGGTACGCCGTGCCTTCGGTGCCGGAGTCGGCGGTGCAGAGAGCGGTCGTGACCGCGGCCCCGAGCAGCGTCCGGCGGTACCGGGTGACATGGCGCGCGCCGAGGGGACGCGTCCGGGTGCCGAGGGCCCCGCCCCTGGGGAGTCGGCGGCGACGGGCCTGGCCTCTCTGCCGCGACCGGTGGCCGCAGTGGTGGGGGCCGGTGGTGTCCTCGGAGCGGCGCACGTGGGGGTCGGGTACGCACTGGAGCAGCGCGGATTCGCCCCGGACATGATCGTGGGAACCTCGGTGGGCGCCCTCAACGGGGCGATTGCCGCCGCGCACCCCGAAAAGGCCGCTCCATGGCTCGACAACGTATGGAGCCAGTTGCGCCGCCGCGATGTGTACACGCTCGGCTACCCGTCGTCGCGGGCGAGTGTCTTCACCGACCGGGGCCTGCGCCGACTGATCGCGGGGTCCGGGCTGCCGTCCCGGATCGAGGAGCTGGTCGTCCCCTTCACCGCGGTGGCCATGGACCTGGTCACCGGCGCTCCGGTGCTGCTCGACCACGGGGACCTCCCGTCGGCGCTCCTGGCCAGCGCGGCCATCCCCGGGATGCTGCCCCCGGTGGACCGTGAGGGCCGGACCCTGGTCGACGGCGGGGTGGTCGCCTATCTCCCGGTACTGGCGGCCCTGCAAGCCGGCGCTGCCAGCGTGGTGGTGCTGTCCGCCGGGCCGGAGAGCTCGCCCTTGAGCCCGGACATCCCGCGCCGACGTGCCGGCGCCATCGCTGCCAGGGCCGGACTGCTGCTGCTGCACCACCAGATCCAGCGCGACCTGCACGAGGTGTCCCGGCACATCCCGACCGTGATGCTGCCGACCGGCATCGAGGCCTGGCCCTCTCCCTGGGACTTCGGCCATTCCCAGCGGCTGATCAGTACGGCCGCCCGCTCGGCGGGGAGCTTCTTGGACAATCTGCGCATCGACGGGCCCGGCCTGTACCGGGCCGACGAGTCCAGGACGGCGTCGACCGATGCGGGCGCGGCGCCGTTCGGTCCCGGCAGGGCGCCGGGCTTCTTCGTGCGGGGAGGCGGTCAGTGAGCACCATCGCATTCCTCAACATCGCCATGCAGGGCCACATCAACCCGACGCTGCCGATCGCGGCCGAACTCGTCCGGCGCGGCCATCACGTCACGTATCACACCTCGCCCGCGTACCACGAGGCGATCAAGGCCACCGGCGCGACGGTTCTTCCGTATCCCGGGGGCGACCCGCCGATGCCCGACCCGCCGATGCCGGTCACGCTGATCGAAGGGCTCGCCCGCACCACGGTGTGCCTGCTGCCCGCCGTTCTGTCCGACCTGCACGACACACGGCCCGACCTGATCGTCCATGACAGCGCCTGCCCGTGGGGCGCGATCGCCGCCCGCGAACTGGGGGTGCCCGTGGCGTCGTCGTTCACGACGTTCGCGTACAACCGGAGCGTGCCCAGCCCCACCAGCGGCTCCTGGACGCTGCTGGCCTCGGCGGCGGTCCACCCCGGCAACGTACGGGGCTACCTGCGGGCACGCCGGGAGATGCGCCGCCACTACGACATCCGGGGTGTGCCCCCGTTCGACCTGGGCAACATCTGCCAGGCCCTCAACCTCGTCTACACCTCGCGGGCGTTCCAGCCCGGCACCGAGGACATCGACGCCTCCTACCGGTTCGTCGGCCCCAGCATCGGCTCCCGTCCGGCCGACCCGTCCTTTCCCATCGAGCAACTGCAGGACCCGGTGCTCTACGCGTCCCTGGGCACGCTGTTCGGCGCCGACCCGGCCGTACTGCGCAGTTTCGCCACCGCGCTCGCCCCGCTCGGCGGCACCGTGATCATCTCCACCGGGCACACCGATCCCGCCACGCTCGGCCCGCTGCCGGCCAACGTGATCGCCCGTCGCTCCGTGCCGCAGCCCCAGGTGCTGGAACGCGCGGCCCTGTTCGTCACGCACGGCGGGATGAACAGCGTCAACGAGGCGCTGTACGCCGGGGTGCCGATGCTGGTGGTCCCGCAGGGCGCCGACCAGCCGCTGGTGGCCCGCCGTGTCGTCGAACTCGGTGCCGGTCTGTCGATCCGCAACCACGACGTCACCGAGGACTCCGTAGGCGCTCTCGCCCGGCGTCTTCTGGACGACCCCCGCTTCCGGGCCGCCGCGACCACCCTGAAGGCCGCCCAGCACGAGGCGGGCGGCTACGGGCGCGCCGCCGACGAACTCGAGCGGTACCTGCGCGAGTCCGGCCCGCTCGGCCGTCGGGCACCGGCTCCCCTCGATCCGTCCCAGCGAGGCTGAGCCATGTCTGCCGTCGTCGTCATCCTGCTGCTGCTCGCCGGTGTCTCGGAGGCAGCGGGTCGGATCGTGCCGCTGGCGGTACGCCGCCCAGGCGCGTCGCGGACCCATCTGATCAGCCTGCTGGTGGTGGGCGGCGTCGTCGAGGCAGTCGTGTTCGGGCTGTGGCCGCTGACCGCGTGGACTCTGGCCGACGTACTGCTGTCCGCGCCGGCCCCGGACGGTTTGCTGTGGACGCCTGGCCTGGTCGCGCCGCTGGTGTTCACCGCCGTCCTCGCGTTTCCCCTGCTCGGACCGTTCCTCCACCTGCTCCTTCTCGTGGGGGTCGCGGTGAAGCTGGCCGGCCCCTTCGCCACCGCGACCCGTCTTGACTGGTGGACCGCCGCCGGGTGCCTGGCCGTCGCCGGAATCGGACTCGGTCTCGCCGTGGAGGCCGTCCGCAGGCTGGTCGTATGGGTCAGCGTGCCCCGAACGCCGGAGCCGGTCACATGAACGCCGTACTGTTCTGGGTCGCCTGCGGACTCGGCGCCGTCCTGATCGCCGAGGCGCTGCTCGCCCGCTACGAGGTACTGGTCTACGGTGCCGGCTGGCGCGCGCCGACCGCCGAACTGCCGCAGGGCGTGCCCTACGCCCGGGGCGCGGCCCCCGGCGCCCCTCCGGGTGCCTACCTGGTCTACCTCGACGGCATCGGCAAACGCCGCTTCCGCGACAGCCGGGACGGCGGCGAACTGGTCAAGGCCCTGCTCGCCAAGGCACCGGAACTGCGGATCCTCGGTCAGGTGCAGCCGTACTCACCGCTGGCCGACCCGCTCGCCGACCGGCCGGTGTGGGCATGGCTGCGCCGCCACGCAGGACTGCTGCTGTTCCTGCACAACGTGATGCAGATCTTCGTCGCCGCGGACCGCCGCTACCGCCCCCTGTACAACCGCGCCGTCGGCAGCCAGATCGCCACACAACTCCGGCTCGCCGGCTACCAGCCCGACAGCGGCATCCCCGTGGTGCTGCTCAGCTACAGCGGCGGTGCCCAGGTCGCCACCGGAGCCGTCGACGAACTGCACGCCGAGTTGCGCGCCCCGCTCCTGCTGCTCACGCTCGGCGGATTCCACAACGGTGCCAACGACCTCGGCCACGCCGAACAACTGCATCGGCTCACCAGTGTGAACGACCGGATCGAGCGGGTCGGTACCTGGATCTTCCCGCAGCGCTGGCGGCTGTGCCGCTACAGCAGATGGAACCGGGCCGTCCACGCCGGGAAGATCACCGTCCACCGGCTCGACCCGGCCACCCATGTCGGACCGCTCAGCTACATCAACCCGAAGGCGCGACTGCCGGACGGCCGCAGCCACTTGGACCGCACCACCGACACCGTGATCGAAGTGGTCCGCTCCCGCGACGGGGCGATCCCGCCTCCGGCGGCGGACGATCTGGCGGCGCGGCGGTGGCCCGAGGACTGATGTCCCATCGAGGCGGCGCTTCGCGATCCTCGCGATGCCGGACGGCCGCGGGCCCATGCGCGCCGTGCTGCTCGGCAGCGCGCTCCGACCAGGGACGATCGACGCTTGAACACGATGCCGTGCCGGAGACTGCCACGGCACTA
Organism: Streptomyces cadmiisoli; assembly: GCF_003261055.1. Classification (NCBI taxonomy): domain Bacteria; kingdom Bacillati; phylum Actinomycetota; class Actinomycetes; order Kitasatosporales; family Streptomycetaceae; genus Streptomyces; species Streptomyces cadmiisoli. The sequence goes on along the minus strand of NZ_CP030073.1, from coordinate 741,187 downwards.
GATTGGCTCAGGTGAGCATGTGGGGCCGGAGTTATCGCTATGTGGGACCAGTCGACCTGAAAGCCGCCGTACGGCCTGGCAGCGGCGGCTGTCGGATCGGGTCACCGTCCGACTTCGACCGCTGGGTGGCTGAGCGATCGGCCGCGGAGCTGGTCGAACCGTTCGCCTTCGTGGTCGGCCTGGACGGCGGGCTTCGGCTGGCGCCCCGACGAAGTGAGCATGTGGCCTGCGCCGGCGGAGGGGCGGTCCTGAGCGCCGGCGAGATCAGCTTCACTCAGGAAGCGGGCCGATGGGCCGTGAACGACATCAGCAACCACTCGACCGGGTACTGCCCGGACGTCACCTCGTGGCAGGCGGTCGCCCAAGCTCTGGATCACACAGGGCTGGGCTATCCGTCCGGCTTCACACACGAAGTGATGTTCCGCCGCTGCCCCGACTGCCAGGAGCACAACATCGTCCGCGAGAGCGACTTCGTCTGCGTCTTCTGCGGCGGCGATCTGCCTGAAGCATGGAACGTGCAGCCTGCCGAATGAGAGCGGTGCCGCACGCCGGCTCGAAGGCCGCGGACGACAAATGGAGCCAGGACGCCTCGGGTTGCGCACGCTCTTTGCGGGAGGCGTACGCCGAGTCGGCCCGCGCCCACTACGGCCCGTTCGTGGACTGCGGGGGCACCGATTCTGGTGAGAGCCCGCAGGCGCCTGGCAACCGCCGCCCCGAAGGGCACTGCTGGGGCCGAAGGACAGTGGGAGGTGTTCGAATGCGTCCCGGCTTGCTTCAGATAGCGGCGATCGATGCGCCGTCCGGCCGAGGCGTCGCGGCGATGGTGGCGCGAGCCTCGGTGTGTCAGCGGATGACGCAGATGTCCGGCGGTGGCATGCCATCTGCCCTCTCCCGCGCGAGAACCTGCTGAGCCAGCTCGCGGGCCTGGCCCCACCCCGCATCGTCGATCAGAGCCGCGATCGTCCACCGATCCGAGGACTCGTCGCGAGTCATCTCGTCGAAGATCGAATCGATCAGCTGCAGGTCGGGCAGGGAATCAAGACTGAGGAGTCCCTCCTCCACGAGGTGCTCAGCCATGCTGAATCCGTGGTCGAAGTCGAGAGCGATCTCGTCCGTGAGGACGTCGTACTTCTTCAGCCATGCCGTCTGAGCCGGCGCAGACGCCGCCACCATGGTGAGGGCTTCCATCAACAGGCGACGGCGCCATGCAGGATCAGGAGCATTCATCCGTCGATGATCCCACGCCCTCATGGGAGATGAGAGTGCGTACTGGAGCCGAGCAACGGCACGCGCTTGATGGAGAGCGGCAGTACTGGCCCGGATCTTCGTCAGGCCGTGCCCAGGGCGGAGAACAGGAAGTAGACGGAGAGCGCCATCGCCGCGACGAACAGCGCGACGCCCGTTCTGATGTACCGGTCGAGGAGACGTAGGCGCCGGTCGCGGAACTCGCGGAAGCCGCTCTCGTCCGTCACGGTGGCGAGGGTGGGTACCAGCGCGAGGATGAACGCCACGGAGGCGAGCAGGAACAGGACCATGGGGAGCACGCTCAGCCGGCCGTTGAGCGTTCCCGAGATCTCCTTGATCCCGACGTAGTTGAGCACGGCCGTATAGACGGGTATCGCGCCGCCGCTGGTGGTCAGCATGGTCCGGCAGAAGTCGAGCGCCGTCGTACGTGACCCTTTTCGCCACTCGGCACGTTCGCCGTCGCCGTCCTGTGTCGCCACGGTTCCGGCGGCCTCGGCCTCGGGAAGCGCGACGGTCACGGCGGCGCCGGCCGATGGATCGACGAGACCCAAGTAGGTCTCGTTCTCGCGGAGTTCCAGCTCCACGACGATGGGCGCACCCGTGGTCGGGCAGGTCAGGCCGGCACTGGACGGGGCGCCTCCGAAGGTGAGTACGGCGCGTCGGCCGAAGCCCAGGGTGAACCGATGCCGCTCGGCACAGTGCGGGCACCGCCCCACCACGTACTGCTGAATGCGAGCGACTGGAATCGTCGGATCTGCCACACTTTCATGCTATCGGCTGGGTAACGTATTCCGATGGGAGAGATACTGTTCTCCGGCGCCGGCCCAGTACAACAGGGCTTGAATCAGCCGGACTTGATCCAGCAGGTGTCGGATTCATCGGACCCGCAGGGCGAGACGGTGGCCCGTGCCGTCCCCCGGTCGCTGGGTATCGAGATCCTGGAAGCGGCCTTCGCGCAACTGACCAGCACCCCAGAAGGGCGGGAACTCTACGGCGACCCGCAAAGGGGAGCCACGCTGGAACAGTCATGGCGTACTTTCGGTCTGCTGACCGGCGTCCGTCCGGTGTGTCTGCTCGCGTCCGGGCGGCCCGAAGTGCCGACCTCCGCGATCGAGCGCGTGATCCTCTTTTCGCCGACCGCGTTGGTCGATCTTCTCGCCCATGCTCTCAGTACGCTGGAGACCAAGGCGACGGCTGTGAATGTGTACGACGGCCGCTCCGGGCACTGCATCAATCTGCTCGCCGCCGACGAGGATTTGATCCTCTTCCACGATCCCTGGCCGGGCCGCTCCTTGCTGTGCCGCGAGAACAACGTCGCGGGCGTGGATGCGGTGGAGCACGAGAATGGCTGGATCATCACCAGAGCCGATCTCGCCGAGGTGATCTTCGCGGCTTTCCTGTGGCCCTCGGACTGGGGTGACCTCTGCGGGGAGCCCACGCGCGTGCCGTACGAGGATCTGCAAGGCGGCGACTTCTTCGGGTTCTTCCACGTCCGGGAGGCGGAAGGCGGTCGTACGACCGAGGCGGGCAGAACCAGTCTGCGTCTCAAGACCGGCGGCTTCCAGGAGTACGTGGACCTCGCGTTCGACCTGGACTCACGTGACCGGGTGTCCTGCGCGGAACTGTGGCTGAGCAGGGAGTGGATGGCGAACCTCAACCCGTTCGCGCGGGACATCGCCAAGAGCTTCCTGGCCGGGCTGGTCACCGAGCGCAGTCGCGAGCCGGCGGCCCCGATCGTCGAGCTGCTCTGGAGTCTGGGCGGGCTCGACGAGGCCACCGCCGATCGTGTACTCAGGGACGACGCTCCGGAGTACGGGATCGTACGGGCGTACCTCGGAGTGGAGGAGCAGGCCTTCGCCCCACTGGCGACCGAGACGGTCCGTGCGGAGAACGTCACCCGGGACGACGCCGACTGGTTCAAGCTGACGATCACGTTCTGGTGAGACACCTCACGGGGCTCCGGACACCGAGCCGGTCGAGAAGTCAGCCGCAGCGCATCGCCACCTCCACGAGGAGCGGTTGAGCGTTCCAGGCACCGCCGAGGACCCGCTGCGGAGCCGTGACGGACCGTCGGGCATTCGCCTCCGGGGTGCTCAACTCCTCGTCCCACACGCCCCGTTGGCCGCTCGCACCACTGGACAGGTCGATCCGACCATGCTGTTATGTCACACGACTCCGTTTTCAACGTTGTAGAAGATCACCGCCCAGTCTCCTTCACGTGCTCCGGCCAGACGCTGCGGGACAGCGCCTGGGTGCATGAACCGTCCTTCTCCCTCGCCAGGAGGAGGAAACGTTGTCATCTCCGTGCCCCCGTCCGGAAGGCAGGTCACACCCATGCCCATGAGCAGACGGACAGTCCTCGGCGCCGGCTCCCTCGCCCTGGGAGCCACAGCTCTCGGAGCCCCGTTCGCGAGGGCAGCGGCCGCGGCGCCTGCTCCTCGTGCCGATACGCAGGTGCCCGACAAGTTCCAGAAACTTCCGCCCGGCAGTGTCACCGCCCGCGGCTGGCTCGCCGGGCAACTCCGATTGCAGCTCGACGGTCTGTGCGGGCGATACGAGGGCTTCTCGCACTTCCTCGACTTCTCCGCGAGCGGTTGGATACATCCCGAGCGCAATGCCTGGGAGGAGCTTCCGTACTGGCTGCGCGGCTACATTCCGCTGGCGATCGCCACCGGTGACACCCACGCGCTGGCCAGGTCGCGAGCGTGGGTGGACGCGATCCTCGCCACGCAGCAGAGTGACGGCTTCTTCGGGCCGCGGGCCTTGCGCACCTCGCTCAACGGCGGTCCCGACTTCTGGCCCTTCCTCCCGCTGCTTCAGGCCCTGCGCAGCCACGAGGAGTACACGCGCGACTCGCGCGTGGTGCCGTTCATGATCCGCTTCCTGCGCTTCATGAACGCTCAGGGACCGGGAGCCTTCAACACCAGCTGGGTGTCCTATCGCTGGGGCGACGGGCTCGACGTGGCCGTCTGGCTCTACCGCCGCACCGGCGAGGCGTTCCTGCTCGATCTCGCCGCCAAGATGCACACCCACGGCGCCGACTGGACCGGCGTCACGCCGAGCCGCCACAACGTCAACATCGCTCAGGGATTCCGGGAACCCGCCCAGTACGCGCAGTTGACCGGGGATGCCGATCTCACCAGGGCCGCCTATCGGGCCTACGACGCCGTGATGGGCGCGTACGGGCAATTTCCCGGCGGAGGTATGGCGGGGGACGAGAATTTCCGGCCCGGCTTCGGAGACCCCCGCCAGGGCTTCGAGACGTGCGGCATCGTCGAGTTCATGGCCAGCCACGAGTTGCTGACCCGGATCACGGGAGACCCGGTATGGGCCGACCGCTGTGAGGACTTGGCCTTCAACATGCTCCCGGCCTCCCTCGACCCCGCCGGGAAATCCATTCACTACATCACCAGCGCCAACAGCATCGATCTCGACAACAGGACCAAAACCCAGGGCCAGTTCCAGAACGGCTTCGCCATGCAGGCGTTCCACGCCGGTGTCGACCAGTACAGGTGCTGTCCGCACAACTACGGAATGGGCTGGCCGTACTTCACCGAGGAACTCTGGCTCGCGACTCCCGACGGCGGCCTGGCCGCCGCACTCTACGCTCCGAACTCGGTCCGCGCCCGAGTGGCGGACGGGACCGCCGTCACCGTCACCGAGACGACCGGATATCCCTTCACCGACACGGTCACTCTCACCCTCTCCGTGCCCCGCCCTGTGCGCTTCCCCCTGCACCTGCGGGTTCCCGGATGGTGCCGAGGCGCCCAGCTGCACGTCAACGGCACGGCCGTCGCGGCGCCGGACGGGCCGGCCTGGGCGCGGGTGGAACGCACCTGGCGCAACGGCGACGTCGTACGCATCCGGTTCCCCCAGCAGGCCCGGCTGCGTCAGTGGCCCGGTCAGCACGGAGCGGTGAGCGTGGAGCGAGGCCCGCTGACGTACTCCCTGGAAATCGGAGAACGCTACGAACGCTACGCGGGGGATGACACGTTCCCGGCCTACGAGGTCCATGCGACCACTCCGTGGAACTACGGGCTCGTCCCGGATGCACCGCTGACCGTGACGCCCGGCGCCCCACCCTCCGTACCGGACCAGCCTTTCACCGCCGGTACGACGCCCCTTCGCATCTCGGCGCAGGCCCGGCGGATTCCGGAATGGGTCGCGGACGACGAGCACGTGGTCGCACCGATCCAGGACAGCCCCGCTCGCAGTGATGCCCCCGTGGAGACGGTGACCCTCGTCCCGATGGGCGCGGCACGTCTTCGCATCACCTCGTTCCCCACGGTGTCACCTGATGGCCGGCCGTGGACGCCCGAGCCGCCTTTCCGCAGGATCGCGAACAGGCACAGCGGCAAGGTTCTCGCCGTGGACGGGATGTCCACCGAGAACAGCGCACGGGTGGTGCAGTTCGACAACACCGGGACCGGCGATCACGCCTGGCAGCTCATCGACAAGGGAGACGGCTGGCATCTGATCCGCAATGGCCACAGCGGCAAGGTGCTCGGCGTCGACCGCATGTCGATGGACAACAGCGCGATCGTCGTGCAGTTCGAGGACAACGGCACGGCCGACCACCTGTGGAGGCTCGTCGACAACGGCGACGGCTGGTACCGCATTCTCAACCAGAACAGCGGCAAGGTGCTCGGTGTGGACAAGATGGCCACCCACAACAGCGCGCAAGTGGTTCAGTTCGACGACAACGGTACGGACGACCACCTGTGGCGGTTCCTGTGACCGGATGAAGCCGCGCGTGACGGTTGCCCGACTCGCACGCGATGGTCACCCATGAAGCCAGGGCCGGGCGACTTCCGGCATCGAGTTGCCGGTACTCCAGGGCTTCTGGCGACTGCGGATGCGTGCCTCGCGAGGTGAGCGGTACGGTTCGGTACAGCGCCCCGCGCCGGGTTTGCGGTGTGGTCGGATGCGACCATCAGCACCCGGCGGGGGAGCTGGAGGGGATGCGGGCCCAACGATGTCAGCCGGCGCCGCGGCCGTGTCTGTGTTCTGCCCTCTCACGGTAGGCCTTGCAGAACTCGACGCCGATCCGGACGGCTGCGGCGGCGATCGTCAGCAGTACGGTGACGCCGACGAGGCAGGGCACGATCACGCCGGTCCTCCGTCCTTTCCTTTGATGGGTGGTGGGTGCGTCGCCGTCGTGCCGCATGTTCTCGCGGGCACAGGCTTCGCCTTTGGTTGCGTGCCGGCCGCACGCCTGTACATGTCTGCAGTGACGCCGGTGAGGATGGTCGGTTCGTGGAACAGCGGCCCGAGGTCCGGTCGCGCTGTCCCGTCGGCGAGCAGGGTCGCGCCCTTGGCGAGGGCGTCGCGTCGACATGTGCGGTGACAGTCTCCAACTGAGACGGAGTGGTGAGGCTGCCGATGTCGCAGCTGTAGTCGTAGGCACCACCGAGCTTGAGCTTCTCGGTGCGGGCGACGAACGCGGCCACGAACCGGTCGTGCACGGCCTCGGCCACGTACAGGCGCTCGATGGAGACGCAGAGCTGACCGGCTGAGGGGAAGCACGCGGCGATGGCGCCGTCGGCGGCCTTCTCGATGTCGGCGTCGTCGAGGACGAGCATGGCGTTCTTGCGGAGGGACGCGCCGATGAGGCGTTCACCGGCGTCGCGCGCGATCTTCCGTCCGCTGGCGGTGGAGCCGGTGAACATCATGTAGTCGGCGTTCTCCATCAGTGCTCCGCCGATGGAACTGCCGAGTGCCGCGGGGATCTCGCCCAGGCCCGCACGGCGTACGAGCAAGGGCTGGCAGAACTGCCGGAACCCGACGTGGTGCTCCTGCACAGAGCCCTGCTGGAGCACGCCCACGGCCGAGTGCTGCACCGCATGGGGCTGGCGACCGAGGCCGCGCGATGGTTCGACGAGGCACGACAGCGCCTGAGGAGAATGCGTGCCCGGCCCTTCCTGGAACGCTGCGCCGACGACATTCCCGCACCGTCGCGTGTGCCGTCCGGCACGAGAAGCACCGTGAGTGGCCGACCGTTCCGTCTCACCGACAGGGAGCGGGACATCGCGCACCTCATCGGCCGCGGCCTGACGAACAAGGAGATCGCGAGCGAACTGTTCGTCAGCCCCAAGACCGTCGAATACCACCTGAGCCACATCTACGAGAAGTTCGGCCTCGGCAACCGCCGAGAACTGCGCGACCGGGTGCAGCGGGGAGCCCTCACCGAAGAGAACTTCTGAGAACGCCGACCGCAGGCCGAGGGCATCAGTTGCTGGGGCAGATCGAGACGGCGGACGATGTGTCGGCTTCGCTCGTGGCCGGCCGGCGAACGCATGAGACGGTTCGCGGGATCGGGCGGTCAGGTCATTCAGTGGTGTCGAGCTGTGTCACAAGCGCGTCCAGGCACGCCGTCCAGCCCTTGAAGACACCGTCCGCGATCGAGGGATCGGTCATGACGTGCGTGAACACCAGGCGGCAACCGGCGCCCTCGTCGTGCAGTTCGATCCTCAAGTGATCGTCGTACTCCCGCTCCCTGCCCTCCGGGTCGTGCTCGTCGAAGGCGAACAGCCGCGGGGGATCGAAGCGGGTGATGGTCGCCGTGTAGATCGTGCCCTCGCCGTCGTCGAACATGATCCGGCCGCCGGCCCTGGGCTCCAACTCCGTGACCCGCAACGGATACCAGTGGCTCAAGTGCTCCGGATCGGTGACGGCCAGCCAGACCTTCTCGCGGCTGTGCTTCAGGTGACGTTCGAACTGCAGGGCGGGACGGCCGTCAAGGGTGATGGTGTTGCCGGCGCTCATGAGATTCACTGCTCCTTCGCCTGACGCGGCTCTTCCTCGAGGACGTCGGGCATCGTTTCCAGTCGTTGTTCCAGCAGGTCCAGGCGCTCGGCCCACAGGCGGCGATACGGCGCGAGCCAGGCGTCGAGATCGGCCAACGGCTCCGCGCGCAGCTCGTACCAGCGGCGCTGTGCTTCCGGCCGCACCGTGACGAGCCCCGCGTCACGCAGTACCCGGAGGTGCTTGGACACCCGCGGCTGGCTCATCTCCAGCTCGTGGGCGATCTCCCCCACCAGTCGGGGGCGCCCGAGCAGCAGCCCGAGTATCCGCCGCCGCGTGGGATCGGCCAGTGCATCGAACGACAGGGACACATTTTTAATATACCCCATCGGCTATATAACGACCCAGGCATGTAGTGCGCTGCGGCGGTCTGTACCCCTCGCGGGACGTGGACAGGACGCTTTCGCCCAGGTCTGGCGTCGCTCACAAGCTCTCGCGGGGATGCCGGCGGACGACAACCACTCCGCCGCCGCCCACGATCCGGTCGGTCAGGAGAATGTGCGCATGGTTGATCACTCTCCCGCGATCCCTCCGCTGTCGATCGTGGACGACAGACAGGCCGCTGCGCTCTCAGGTGACGTGGCCGTCGCAGAGACCTTCACCTTCGGCGGTACCACGGCCGTCATCGGCCCGGCCGGGACGGTGATCATGGCCCCGAACCCGATCCGACCGTCTGGTTCCGTCGGCACGACGAACCCCCGACAGCCGAGCAAGAGCCGCTCGGCGGGTTCCTCATCCAGTTCGCGCTGTACGAAGCCGCAATGGGCGCCGACTACCTGGCGCTCCTGCGCGAGCTGACCGCGGAGCAGGTCGAGCGGCTCACCGAAGGCCTGCACCGTGTGCCGCTGCGGGATCTCCATCCCGCGCTGCGTGCCCGGTTCTATGTGGCTCCGGGACTTGTCCTCCCTGTTTCGGTGTCAGTACGTGACGGCGGCTTCAGCGTCTGGGCCGGTGCCACCCACCGCAGCGGTCTGGCCCCATTGGCCGACACCGGGGTCGAGTGGAGCCGATTCGACGGGTGACCTCACTCGCGTGCCCACAGGGACACGTCGCTGCTCGTCGCCACGGCGATCGTGCGGCCGGAGGGCGAGAAGCCGACTGCCCGAAGTTCGGAGTGGTACGAGTGAAAGACGTGCCACCACCGCTCTCCGTGCCGGCCGGCGTGGGGCAGCCCGCCGTCGCGGGACAACAGGACACGTTCGTTCGGCCAGGCCGGGGTGACGACTTCCAGACTCCAGCCGTCCTCGGTGGTGGTGTGAAGACCTCCGCCGAAAAGCCCCGCGATGTGCACGCGACTTCCAGTGACGGGCCCGAGCCCGGGGCAGGACAAGTCGGCAACAGCATCGGGGGTGCTGTCCTCGGGAGCAGGATCCCGCTCCCTGGCGATCTTCTCTCCGGTGACGGCGTCGAAGAGACCGTGACCGTCGTGCGAGACCACCATCACCAGATCGTGCCCGCTGTCAGGATGCGAGGCGAAACCGATCCCGAGAAGGCCGCCGACGGGGACCAGGGCAACGGGCCGCCAAGGCTCGGGTGCAGGCACGACGGGGGCCGCGATGAGCCGCTTCCGCATGGCCTGCTGATAGGCCGAGAGCCGCGGTTCACCTTCCGAGTGCTCGACCTCAGCCGCCTTCTTCATCCACTTGATCACGGCTTCATGATCCACGCTTGCGCCGGCTCAGCCAACGGAGTTGATGTGATGTGTCAGGGGGTGGTGTGCCGGGGGCTGCGATGTCCGGGACCGATGCGCAGAGTGGGATTCCGGGAACTGGTGAAGCTCAGATTCCCGCTACGGAGACGTGATCGGTGTCGGCGAGGCTTCGCGTCAGGACGGGGCGAGGACGCAGAACTCGTGGCCCTCCGGGTCGGTCAGGCACGTCCAGGGAACGTCGCCCTGGCCGAGGTCGAGGTCGGTGGCGCCGAGGGCCCGCAGCCGGGCCACCTCCGCTGCCTTGTCGTCACCGGGGTACGGCAGCAGGTCAAGGTGGACGCGGTCCGGCACGGCCTTCGCGCCGGGCGTGCGGAGGAACTCGAGATACGGACCGCCACCCTTGGCGGAGCGCAACACCGCAACTTCGTCCGTCACCTCGTGCACGGTCCAGTCCATCGCCTCACCCCAGAACCGGGCCATGGCCCGCGGATCCGCGCAGTCGACCACCACCGCTGCGATCGGCCCGGTGTCCCGGTAGATCTCCCGAGGTTCCAGCACGCAGAACTCGTTGCCCTCCGGGTCGGCGAGGACCATCCACGGCACCGTGCCCTGGCCCACATGGGCGGGCGTCGCACCCAGAGCCTGGAGGCGTGCGACCAACTCCGCCTGACGAGCCGTGGAGGTGGTGGCGAGATCGAGGTGCACACGGTTCTTCGTCGTTGTTCTGGGTCCCGGGACGGGAACTACGTTGATCCCGAGGCCGACCGGGTCGGGCCAAACGAAGTCGCCGACGGGTCCGACATAGCTGGTGACGCCGGGTTGGAAGACGCTCCAGCCGAGCGCCTGCCCCCAGAACCGGCCGACAGCCGAGTGATCAAGAGCCTTGATGTTCACCTGGACAGGTCGCAGTGCCATGCCGACGATCCTAGGGGCCCGCAGTGCAAAGACGCCCCCTGGCTTCGGAGGCCGTCCCCGTATGCTCCCTCCCATGCCAGAGGTTGAGTCGCACGTCGTGGTGGAGCCGGGCGTCGAGTTTCCCGTGCCCGCGCAGGGGGAGCTCTGGACCGTCGGCGCGGTGATCCTGAACCACCGGGGAGAAGCTTTCGCGCAAAGGCGCAGCCCTGACCGGCGCCTGTTCCCCGACACCTGGGACATCGTGGGCGGACACGTCGAGCCGGGCGAGTCGCCGATTCAGGCGCTCACCCGGGAAGTCGAGGAAGAGACCGGCTGGCGCTTGCGCAGCGTGCGCAGATTGCTCGGGACCACGTCCTGGACCGGAGACGACGGCGGTGGACTGCGGCACGAAGCCGACTACCTGGTGGAAGTCGACGGCGATCTCGACCGCCCCGTACTGGAATGGACAAAGCACTCCGCCTACGACTGGTTCGGCCCCGCCGACCTTCACCGGCTCAAGGAGAACCGCTCACCAGGGGACTTCCTGATTCACGACCTGATCGCCAAGGTCGTGCAGCAGGAGCAGGAGCAGGAGCAGGAGCAGGAGCAGGAGCAGGCGCAGTCCTGACAGGGTTCGGCCCGACGGCCACCGTTGTCGCTGTCCCCTACCCGGCCGACGCCGCCGGTCGGAAGCCCACGCCGATCGCGGTCAGATCCCGCTCGTAAGCGCCATGCCGACGAGCGCAGCGGGCCAGATCCCGGTCATGGCGGAACGCGCCGCCGCGGGTGATGTGCGGATCGAAGGCCCAGTCCTCCGTGCCCGGTACGTCGGCGGGGGCACCCGGATAGGGGGCGTAGAGGGTGGATGTCCACTCATCGGCATTGCCGGCCATGTCCAGTACGCCGAAGGGGCTGGCTCCCTCGGGGAACGAGCCGACCGGCATCGTGGTGCCGACGCCGAGGTCCACCAGGTTGGCCAGGCCGGTACGGTACTTCCCGCCCCACGGGAACTCCCGTCCGTCGTCGCCGCGGGCGGCGCGCTCCCACTCGTCCTCGGTGGGCAGCCGCACCTCAATGCCGAGTTGTTCACCGAGCCACCGGCAGTAGGCCGTCGCCGCGTCCCAAGTGACGCCGATGACCGGGTGGTCCGCTGCTCCGCGTGGGGCCGGTCGGCAGGTGGCCCTTGCGAAGAGCGTCCATTGGCCGATGGTGACCTGGGTACGGGCGATCCGGAACGCCGGAAGGTGGATTTCCGTACGCGGCGCTTCCTTCCTGTACCACTCCACCGGCACCCCGGTGTCGGCGTAGCGGTGGGCGACCTCCTCCACCTCGTCGAGCGGCGTCCCCCGACGCAGCAAGCCGGCCGGAACCTCGACCCAATCCACCTCATGGACCTGCATGCTTCCTCCCCGGTCGGCGCGAACAGCTCTCATGCTGACGCAGGCGGCCCACGTGTTCATCCGTCCATGGGCCTACCTCGCCGGCGACCTTGGAACCAGGACCCGGGGGACCGCCACAGCCACCCCGGCTGTGGATCGGCGGGGCGAGCTTCGCACGTTCACAGGTACCGGGCCGGACACGTCAGCCCTCAGGAAGTTCGGCCTGACCGCCTCCCAGGGCACCGTCGTCGACGGTCCGCTCCTCGAGATCGGCCACACCTGCAGCCGTGTCGACTTCGGGCGTGCCCCGGGGGGGAGTGGGTAGATGAGTGGACTGCGACCGGAGTCGGTCACCACTGGGCGCTGGCCGTCGGTCATCGCGCGGGCGACTTCCGGGCCGGCGAGTCTGCTCGGTGTCGACTACCGCCAGGTCTGACCCGCCGCTGCCGCACGTCCGCCGCAAGCCGCGCGGCATCGCGGTGGCACCGGGAAGCGAGGCCGTGCTCGCCACCGCGCGCGACGTCCTGGACCGGTCCGGCGCGGCCGGCACCCCGATCACAGCGATCAGCGTGACCGTCCAGGGGGACGGCTCTGGCTGGTGGACGACTGCGGTCGTCCCACCGGCCCGGCGGCTCTGTGGTCCGACGACCGGGCCGCCGAACTGCTCAGCGACTGGCAGCGGGACGGCACCCTGGACCGTACCTACCGCCGCAACGGCTCTCTGACGTGCGCGGGGATGCCCAACGCGGTGCTCGCCCGGCTGGCGGCCAAAAACCCGGAGCGGCCGGCCCGGTCGGCCACCGCGCTGACCGCGGGCGGCTGGATCTTCCTCAACCCCACGGGTCGGCGCGCCACGGACGAGTCCGACGCCTCGGTGCCCTTCTCTGGAGTCGGGTATCCGGGCGGCGTCCCGGACCGGGGCCGTCCTTCGGCGGGTTCGCGACCGGACGGCCGCGCCGTGGTGCACCGCAGAGCACAACACCACGGTGCCACCCAATACCACTGTTCCCAGGCACAGCGGCGACGAAGGCCGCGTGAACTGCTCCTGTTTGACATCGTCGCCGAGCCTCCACCATGCTTGTGCTAATTAATTAGTGGAAGGGTACTTAGGGGCAGGGCTGTGGCCGCCCGTGCGGGTGCGCATCACGCGGCCCGCCACGAGGCGTGCGCTCACCTGCGCAAACACCCTTCGGAGGGGGCCCGCGCACCGTGGGTAATCCCTTGTCGTACGCGACGTCCGATCCCGCGCATGGGCACGGGGTGGGTCGCATGAGTCTGCGCCATGGAACGGGAATGCAGGTCAAGGAACACAGTGAGAAGAGTGGGTCCAACGATGTGATTGGACCGCACAGCGGGCAGGTGCGCCTGGCCGCCATAGACGGGCTCCGCCTCGTCGCAGCGGTGATGGTGGCCGCGTATCACTTTCTGGGGACGCCCACCCCGCACTTCTGGGGAGAGACGGAGATCCGGGACTTCGCCCCCTTCCTGCACGAGGTCAGCCGCTACGGCTGGCTCGGCGTCGAGTTCTTCTTCATCATCAGCGGATTCGTCATCTGTATGAGCTGCTGGGGGAGGACCACCGCACAGTTCACCGTGTCCCGGATATCACGGCTCTTCCCGGCCTACTGGTGCGCGGTGCTGCTGGTCGTGCTGCTCGTCCTGGTCGCACGGCTGGGCGACTGGCCTGCCGCCACACGCATCGACCCTCGTACGGTCCTGGGGAACCTGACGATGGCACCGGGGCCACTGGGGCTCGACCTGATCAGCGGAGTCAGCTGGACGCTCTGGGTGGAGGCGCGCTTCTACCTGCTCATGGCCGTGCTGCTGATCTTCGGGCTGTCCTATCGGCGGGTGGTGGCCTTCTGCGGTGCCTGGCTGCTGGCCGGTGTCATCGCCCTGGAGGTGCACTCGCCCTTGCTCAACGAGTTCGTACTCACCCGATACACCGGCCTCTTCGTCGCCGGGATCGTGCTCTACCTCATGCGCAGGTTCGGACAGAACCTCCTTCTGTGGCTGCTGCTCGGCTTCGCCTGGTGCTACGAACTCACCGTGCTCCAGATCCGGGTGGACGGCCATGTCACCACGATTCCCGGTGAGAGCCAGCCGTCCTGGGCGGTGTGCGCCGCCATACTCACCGTCTGTCTCGGACTGCTGGCACTGGCCGGTGTCGGACCGCTGTCAGGCCTGCAGTGGCGTTGGCTGGTCACGGCCGGGGGGCTCACATACCCCTTCTACCTCATTCACCAGAGCATCGGAGTTCCCCTGGCCAAGGGCTTGATCCGGGCATTTCCGGAGGTGGGTCCGCTGCCTGCGATGACGGTGTCCGTCCTCGGCATGCTCGGTCTGGCCTGGGTCATCTGGAAGTGGGTGGAGGGTCGGCTCGGACGCCTCCTGAGGCAACGGCTGACACAGGATGTGCACGTGCCGGACCTCGTTGCGAAGCCCGCTCTCACCCGCGCGTCATAGGTTCCGTGGACCTTCCTGCTCCGAGGCCCGCGGGAGTCCCTGGGCAGGCTCGGTCCGCAGGACTCGCGTCTCTGATGCCGACGCCGCGCCTACGCGTACGGGCCGGTGAGGACATCGTCGTCGATGTCCTCACCGGCCCGGTAGGTCCGCGCTGCGCAGACGCAGCTCAGCTGAACTGGCCGACCACGTAGCCGCCGGCCGGCTGCTGGTTGATGATGTTGATGCGGTTGTAGGCGTTGATCACGGCGATCAGAGACATCAGCGCGACGAGCTGCTCCTCGTCGAAGTGCTTGGCAGCGTTCGCCCAGGCCTCGTCGGTGACCCCACCGGCCCCGTCGGCGATCCGCGTGCCCTGCTCGGTCAGCTCCAGGGCGGCGCGCTCCGCCTCGGTGAAGACCGTCGCCTCCCGCCACGCGGCGATCAGGTTGAGCCGCACCGACGTCTCACCGGAGTGGATCGCCTCCTTGGTGTGCATGTCGGTGCAGAAACCACAACCGTTGACCTGACTGGCTCGAACCTCCACCAGATGCCGAATGTTATGGGGCAGCGTCGAGTCCATCAGAACCTTGCTGGCGGAAACGAGGTGCTTGAGCACCTTGCCGGCGAAGGGATTGCCGTAGTAGTTGAGACGCGATTCCATGGAATCTCCCTGGATGGTTGCTGATACGAACTATTGACCGGGGAGGGCCGCAGAGTGTGACGCCAGGGCTGTCCGAGGTTCTCCACAGTCCTGCGACCGGATGTCGATCACTCGGTCGGGGACCTCGCTGGCCCCTGGCTCGACCGGGACGGCACGGTCAGACAGTGGTGACGACCTGCTCGTAGGTCAGGCGAGGAGAGCGGGGGAACCACGCGTTCTCGCCCGGCCTGCCGATGTTGACGACGGTGAGTACCAAGTGGTCCCCGTCGCTGAAGAACTCCTTGTCGATGCCGGCTGCGTCGAAGCCGGTCATCGGGCCCGCGGCCAGGCCGGCGGCGCGGATGCCGATGATGAAGTAGCCCACCTGCAGTGCCGCGTTGAACCTGGCGGACCGCTCACGCACCGTACGATCACCGAAGAGATCCCTGGCCTGCGGGAAGTGCGGGAACTGGCTGGGCAGTTCATCGTGGAACTCGTTGTCCGCGGCGAGGACGGACGGCGAGGGCCTGGCAGGGACCGACGCTCAACTCGTCGAGCACACTGGTCCGCAGCAGGAACTCGCGCTGTTCGGTGGTGAGCCGCTGCAGCACCTCGGTGGCCAGATACTCCGCGACCGCCTGCCCGACGCGGGCCAGTCTTGCTTCCCTGTTCGGCCTCGTCAGCGACGCGCGCGAGCGCGTGCCCCATGAGGAACAGTCCGGCCGCCCAGACTTCGGTGGCCTCGTGCAGCGCCTTCCAGGCGTCGACGGTGGCAGCGGGCCCGATCAGCTCTGTGAGCAGGGCCTGAGTCTCCTCCCGGGTGAAGGCCAGGTCGCGCTGGTCGAGTTCAGCGATCAGACCTCTGGCGCGCAGGGTCGGCAGAGGCCTGCCGAGAAGGTGCCGGGTCGACAGAATGATGCGAAAACCCTGCGGAAGCCGGGTCAGGAAGTCCTCCAGGCTACGGACGGCGGCGGCATCGGTGACGCATTCCAGTCCGTCCAGGATCAGTGTGAGCGGTCCCTCCGCGCCCAACTCGGTCAACAGGCCCGGCAGGATCTCCTCGAGCCATGACTCGGGCGTCCATGCGGCACGGTCGAGGCGGGTGCGCAGTGCCGGCCGTGCGTGACGCAACGCCCGCAGGATGCCGGCCCGGAGCGGCGTGGTGGGCGTCCAGGCTGAACCAGGCGCATTCGCCGCGAGCGGCCGCGCCACGCGACCACTCGGCGAGAAGCACGGTCTTGCCGGCGCCGCCGGCGCAGAAACAACCACCACGGGCTCGGACGCCGCGTCCAGCCGCCGCAGCAGACGTGGACGTGGCACGAGATGGCGGGGCTGGGCCGGAGGCCGGAGATCGAAGCTCGGCGCGGAACCGGTCATGACACCTTCCGTCGAGTCGGCGGGACGACCGGAGCCCCCGGCGGCCCTGGCTCGCCTTGCGAGAGCCGGACGCCGGGGTGGTCGGTGACCGGTCACCGCCCCGCAGCGGCCCCGTTCAGAAGCACGCCTAGGTCCCGAGCGTGCCGAAGGATCCCGCGAAGTAGAGCAGCGGCCGTCCGTCCGTCCTGTGTGCGCAATGGCTGACGTCGCCCACGAAGATGGTGTGGTCGCCGCCGGGGAGCGCCGCCGCGACATCGCACACGACGGCCGCGATGGCGTCCTTCAACACCGGCACGCCGTGGTCGTCGATGGTGTCGACTCCCGCGAACTTGTCCGGTTTGGAAGCGGCGAAGTTCCGGGCGAGGGCCTCGCTGCCCTCGCCGAGGACGTTGACGGCGAAACGGCCGTGCTCCGCTATCGCAGTTCGCGTGTACAGGTGGTTGTTGATGCACACGAGGAGTTGGAGCGGGTCCAGGGACAGGGCGGACACGGCGCTGGCCGTCATGCCGATCGGGGTGCTTCCGGAACGGGTGGTGATCACGCTGACAGCAGTGGCGAGCCGGCTCATCGTGGCTCGGAAATCGACTGTGGTGCCGAGGGTTTCAACCATGGAGGACCTCCCTGAAGGTGAGTCTGGGTCCTGGTGCCGTTGTGCAACGTGCAACACCGGCCGTTAATGTCGGAGAAACGTGCCCGCCCCCGACGCCACCGGGTGTTCACACGGTCTGCGGGCTCGTCGACGCGGTCGGTCGACCGTGGGTCGGCCGGCCGCGGACGGTGGTACACCGAACTCCTGCATGACACGCGGACAGCTCGGTACAGATCGAGCAGATCGCCGGCCTTGGTATCACCGGCATCGCGCGGTACGTCGTCGGATATCGCCGCGCGTCCTGGACGACCGCCCCCGTGTGGCGGCCCGTGACGATCAGTCCGCGGTGATCGGTTCGAGGACGAAGGTGCGTCGTACCACGGTGTACGGTTCGTCGGTCAGCTCGCTGCAGGGCCCGGCGCCGGACTCGTATCTGCGGGATGCCGACGGATCCCGGTCGGCGGACCGTGGAAGGAGGTCTGTCTCCGCCAGGTGTTCGCTGCCGTCAGGAAGCGTCACTCGATGGCGATCGGCGTGCGGCAGCCGCCTGCCTGCTGCGGCGACCCGTCTGCCGAGCTTGTTCCGCCGCCTGCTCCGTTCGTGGATCTTCCTCCCACCGTGCAGTTTGCCGTGCTCGTCACGGTGGGCATGCTGTCGTCTGATCGTTGCCCGCCTTGCCGGGCCTCACCTGACGTGCCCTCCGGGCGACTGCGTCGGGCGGGAGCGTCCTGGCCGAGTCTTCGTCGTCGCGAAGCAGGTCATGGCCGGCACCGCACGCACGGAAGTCGGAAAGGGAGAACAATGAATCGACGTAGGTTCATGGCGTCCACCGCGGGTACCTCCGCGGCGGCCTACGCATCGTCCCTGCCGTCCGCCGCGGCAGCCCAGGCCGACCTGAACGATCTCGCCTCGCTCTGGGACGTCGACCGTTCGGTCGCGAATCTGGAGAATGCCTACTGGGGAGTCATGCCGCGCTCGGTGGAGCGCGAGTACGACCGGCAGACGCGTTTCCTCAACCGTCACAACGTCACCTTCGTACGGGACGGCATACCGGGACATGAGCGGACCGTGGCCATGGACAACGTGCGGGCCGAGGTCGCGGCGCTCATGGGTGTGGCGAAGGAGGAGTTCACGCTCACCCGGAACGGCACCGAGGCCATGCAGAACCTGATCATGCAGTACGGCGCGCTGAAGCCCGGTGATTCGGTCATGTACGCGGATCTCGACTACGACGAGATGCAGCAGGCGATGGAGTCGCTCCGCCAGTACCGTGGCGTCGACGTCATCAAGTTCGCGATCCCGGAGCCGGCCACCACCGCCAACATCCTGGAGGCCTACCAGGCACAACTGAACGCGGCGCCGGCCGGATTGAAGCTTCTGCTGGTCACCCACCTGTCCAATCGCACCGGAATCGTCATGCCGGTGCGGGAGATCGTGAACATGGCCCGGTCGCGGGGCGTCGACACACTCGTCGATGCGACCCAGACGATCGGTCACCTCGACTACACGCTCCAGGACCTCGACGCCGACTACGTGGGCTTCTCCCTCCACAAATGGCTGTGCGCACCCATCGGCACCGGTGCCATCTGGATCCGCGGTACGAAACTGCACCGGATCGAACCCTGCATGGGAAACACGATGCTCCCCGCCGAGGACACGCGGTCACGGTCCAGCGTGGGAACCGTCAACTTCGCCGCCGCGCTGACGGTGCCCAAGGCCATCGAGTTCCACCGGTGGATCGGAGGGCAGCGCAAGCAGCGGCATCTGCAGTCCCTGCGCGACTACTGGGTGGAGCGAGTGCGTGACATCCCAGGCATGGAGATTCTCACTCCCGACGATCCGGCGCGGCACGGCGCGGTGACCAGTTTCCGGCTGCCGGCGATGAAGGACTACGTGCAGGCCCAGAAGATGTCGAAGCTGCTGCTGGAGAAGCACAAGATCCTCACGGTCGCCCGAAGGGGAATCGAGCGAGGCAGCGTCGTACGCGTGACCCCGACGCTGTACAACACGCGTTCCGAGCTCGACCGGCTGGTCAAGGCCCTGCGTCTGGAGAGCCGGGCCTTCGGCTGACCCCGAGCCTTCGACGGCGGCCACCGGGAACGTGACGATGTCCTGCCGGTTCACCCGGGGCCTGGGGACGATCAACGGCGCAGGGTGCGGCGGGCGCGCCCCGCCCAGACCAGCGAGGCACGGGCCGCCCGGCGGGGCCAGGGAGAGAAGGGCGGGACATCATGCGCCGGGGCGACGGCAGTCCGCTTGCGGTGGTGGAGGGAGATCGCGCCGCCGATGCCGCCGGTGAGTGTGAGGAGCAGTCCTGCCGCCAAGAGGGTGTCGTTGACCGTGTTGGCCGCTGATCCCTTCCAGTCCGCGTTGTACAAGTCCCCCTTCCAAGGCCCGTAGGAGACCGCCCACCCCACTTCATAGGTGGGGATGAGCGGGTCGCGGTGGCCCAGACATGGGAATGTTCCCGTCGTGCGCTGCCCGGTGAAGGCGTCCTCGTAACGCACCTTGCACGGGCCTGGGGCGGTTGTGCCGTCGATCACCGTGAGCTCGACCATGGGATCACCGTCGGCGGCCTCCGACCCTGCGAAGCCGAAACCCGCCGCGATCAAGCCGACCAGCAGGATCCACCGGAAGCGGGCCCGACGCCGCCTGGGCGCGATCGGGGAGGTCGCGGCCATGACGGTGGCACCGGAGACGGGCAGTACGGATCCTGTCGCCGGGGTGTCGGCAGTCGGTTTCCGGCCGGGCGCACGGCCGGCGGCCCTGGTCGCTCGGTCCGTTCCGCTCAGATCGGGTCGCATTACCTGTACCCCCGTCCATCAACCCGCCCGCTCCCCAGCATAGTTACGTATCCGCCCATCGACCGGGCCGCCGACCGCACTTCGCCGCGGAGGTCTACGCCACCTCGTTCACCCACGCCCGGCCCGGACGTCTTCGCCCGGGGCGGGAGACGCGGTTGCGGGCTGCGAGCCGTCGGTCCGCGGACGGACGCGTGTCACCCTGCTGACCGAGGTTCGGTGGCGCCTAAAATGATCGCATCAATGCCCAACCGGGTCTCCCGTGCCAGGCCGCGCAGCCGGTTCTGCACGAAACTGATGAAGGATTGCGTCTATGCATTATCGTCATCTCGGTCGCAGCGGACTGGTTATCAGCGAGATCGCCTACGGCAATTGGCTCACCCACGGTTCTCAGGTGGAGGCGGAAGCGGCCACCGCGTGCGTGCGCGCGGCCCTGGACACAGGCATCACGACTTTCGACACGGCCGACGTCTACGCCGGTACGAGGGCCGAGACGGTCCTGGGTGAAGCGCTGAAGGGCGAGCGCCGCGAGGGGCTGGAGATCTTCACCAAGGTCTACTGGCCGACCGGACCCGGCCGCAACGACCGAGGGCTGTCCCGCAAGCACATCATGGAGTCGATCGACGGGTCGCTGCGACGTCTGCAGACCGACTACGTCGACCTGTACCAGGCCCACCGCTACGACATGGAGACGCCGCTGGAGGAGACGATGGAGGCGTTCGCCGACGTCGTCCACTCCGGCAAGGCGCACTACATCGGTGTCTCCGAGTGGCCCGCGGAGCACATTCGCCGCGCTCATCACCTGGCGCGAGAGCTGCGCATCCCTCTGGTGTCCAACCAGCCCCAGTACAACGCCCTGTGGCGGATCATCGAGGGGGAAGTGGTGCCCACCTGCGAGGAGCTGGGCATGGGCCAGGTGGTGTTCTCGCCGATCGCGCAGGGTGTGCTGACGGGCAAGTACCAGCCGGGGCAGCAGCCCCCGCAGGGCTCGCGGGCCACCGACGACAAGGGCGGGTCCGACATGATCGCGCGGTGGATGCGCGACGAGGTGCTCCATGCCGTCCAAGAGCTCAAGCCGCTGGCCGCCGACGCGGGACTGTCCCTCGCGCAGCTGGCCGTGGCCTGGGTGCTCCAGAACCCCAACGTCTCTGCCGCCATCATCGGCGCCTCACGTCCGGACCAGGTCACGGAGAACGCCAGGGCGGCGGGTGTGGTGCTGGAGGATGATCTCCTGAACCGCATCGAAGAGGTCCTGGCGCCGGTGACCACCACCGATCCCAAGCGGGTCCACGACAACGTCTTCGAGCGCCGCCCCTGAGCGCAGACGCTTCGCGGACCGGGGCAGTCGATCGCCGCGGTATCGGAGCCTGGCCGCTTCCGGATCCGTGTGCGGTTCTCCCGCGCACGGATCCGGCCCGGGACGACACGCCCTTGCGTCGCCTGCTTCAGGCCCCAGCGGCACGGACCGCACCCAGGAACTCGTCGACGTCGAACGTCGCGTGGGAGATCGCCGGGTAGCGCTTGATCATCGCGTCGTACGCCTCGGGCCCTGCGTCCGACGCCGTGGCGTCGGTGAAGATCGTGACGTGGTAGCCGCGTTCCATGCAACTGCGCGCCGTGGATTCCACACACATGGTGCCGATCATGCCCGCGATGGCGATGTACTCGACATCGTGCTGTCGCAACTGGACGTCCAGGTCGGTGGTCGCCAGGACATCGATGTTCTTGTGCGGAGCGATGACGATCTCGCCCTCGACGGGGGAGAGGTCGGCGTGGAACTCAGCGCCCCAACTCCCCTCCTGGAACATCCGGTTCTCGAACATGACCTGGTGGATGCCGGCCGGGTGCTTCCAGGTGGTGTAGTCCTCCTCCGTGTACGACATGGGGGCGAAGAACACCGGTATCCCCAGTTCACGGGCACCCGCGAGAAGGCGTTTGAGGTTTTCGAACGTACCGATCCGGTCGAACTCGGCCTTGTAGAACGGGTATCCCTTGCCGTTCTCGTGGAAGACCTCGTTGGTCGTGTCGATGAGGAGCAGACCCACCCGTCCCGGCTCATACGGTGTGCTGGTCACGGAAGCCTCCGGTCCGCGAGCGGCTCGCGCCCACATAAAAGGTCGGGATGTGACGGAATACGCAAATGCTCACTGTATCGGAGTTATGGGCTTGAGCTGGAAGAAAGGCGGAACTGATCAACTTCTCGGGTGATGGCAACGGCTTCCGGGTGCGCGCGCCGGCCATCGGTCACCGGGTTTGTTGCATTCTCAATCACCGACTCGACGCTGAGTTCTGGTCACAAGCAGCTTCGTCAGCGGTCGCCGGGCCTTGTTTACGTTCCCCCCGGCCCGGAGTACCAGTCTCTCGGCGCGTGGAGAGAAGAACCTGCCTGTGCAGGAAGCTGAGACGAGGCAGGAAAGGGGTGCGGTGGCTATGAGTATGCAACAGACTCCGGGTTGCGTTCAGCCCCCTGATTCCTGGTACGAACCCGCACCGCAGCCATCACGCTGGATGCGGACGGCCGGGTGGTCACATGGACCCCGGAGGCGGCAGAGTGGCTCGGTTTTGCCGCGGTCGATGCCATTGGCATGCCGGTCGCCTCTTTGCTTGCTGAGGAGGGTGGCGGCGCCGCTTCCGCCTCACGATTCCAGGAGGAAGCCGGCCGGGTGGGCAGGGCCACCTTGCACGGCCAGGACGGATCCGCTGTGGACGCCTGGGTGCGATTCGATCAGATACGTCATTCGGCCGGGGAGGCGACCTTCTGGTTGGTCACCATGACCGGCCTCGACAGTGCGAGGTACGCCGATATGGGTTCGGCGCTGCTGGAAGCGATGTTCGGAAATGCCAGGACCGGTCTGATCGCCTATGACTCGGATCTGCGGGGTTGTCTTCGCGAATCCAGAACTTCAGCGTTGGCCTCAGATTTCGGGTGAGCAGTTGGCGGGTCGGTCCTTCGCCGATTTCGTCGTGGGGGCGCAGGCAGAGGCATGCGAAATTCCCCAACTGTCCGCGAGCCCACCGGTGGGAATGAATCTGCTCGGGCTGTCATCACCGGCCGCGGACATGGAACTGCAGCCCGGTACATCCCTCGTGCTGTTCTCCGACGGGCTGATCGAAAGACGGGACCGGGACATCGAGTCGGGTGTGGATTTCCTCCGGAGCAGCCTCCACAACGCCCAGGCATCACCTGATCGGCTCTGCGACCTGATACTGCGCACCATGGTGGGTTCCGCGGGACCGGTCACCGACGACGTGACCGTCCTCATCGCGCGCATCAGGGCAACTTCCGAACCTCGTTGAGGGTGCGGCCGAGCCCGAGAGATACCGCCGGCCGGGACCACAGACGCAACTCCCGTCACCGAAAGCGGATGCCATTGCCCATCGCCACAGTCCGGCTTTTGTGCTCGGCTCGTAGGTCGGCTCCGCGGATGACCTCTGCCGCGTCTCATCCCTGCGGCTGACCCTGAAGTTCGTCGCAACTGCGGAAAGTACCGGCCGCAGATGGCCCAAGACTGGATGTGTGCCCTGACCAGGGCATTTCCCGACTTGATCACCTTCGATTTCGAGCGGAGCACAGCCGCGTGGCTACATTCCTCTACAGACTGGGCAGATTCGCCTTCCGGCACCGGTTCGGCGTGGCCGTCGCGTGGGTCGCGCTTCTCATCCTGGCAGGGGTCGGGGCCTCTACGGCGACCCCTGCCGCCCCCAGTTCCTTCTCCGTGCCGGGGACGGAAGCCCAGCAGGCCGTCGATCTGCTGGAAGAACGTTTTCCCGGTGCGGACGCGGACGGCGCGACCGCCCGCGTGGTGTTCAAAGCTCCGGACGGCCACAAGCTTGCCGAGCCCGCGAGCCGAGCGTTGATGAACAAGACCCTCGCAGCGCTCGAGCAGAGTTCAGATCAAGTCGCCTCGGTGACCGCCCCGTTGACCGAAGGCACCGTCAGCAAGGACGGCTCGACCGCCTATGCGTCGGTCGCCTACAAGGCCTCGGCCACCGAGTTGAGTGAGCAGACCAAGGACGCCCTGCTGGCCACGGTGGAAAGGGCACGCACCGGCGGCCTGAGCGTGGAAGTGGGAGGCAGCCCCGTACAGCCGGCGGAAGAAGGCTCCGGCGCGGAGGTCCTGGGCATCGCCATCGCCGCGGTGGTTCTCGTTCTCACCTTCGGCTCGCTGGTCGCCGCGGGCCTGCCGCTGCTCACCGCACTGCTGGGCGTCGGTATCGGCGTTTCCATGATCGGCGTTCTCGCCCATGCCTTCGACCTCGGCGACACGACGTCCAGTCTGGCCCTGATGCTCGGCCTGGCGGTCGGTATCGACTACGCCCTGTTCATCGTCACCCGCTATCGGTCCGAACTGGCCGAAGGACGGGACCGGGAGGAGGCAGCCGGCCGTGCCACCGGAACGGCGGGCTCGGCGGTCGTCTTCGCCGGGCTCACCGTCGTGATAGCCCTCGCGGGCCTGTCCGTCGTCGGTGTCCCCGTGCTGACGAAAATGGGTCTTGCCGCAGCCGCGACGGTTGCTCTCGCCGTGCTCGTCGCCCTCACCCTGTTGCCGGCGCTGCTGGCCATGGCAGGCAAGCGGATCGTGGGTCGACGGGCCCGCAGGAAGCCCGTACGAAGGGCCTCAATGAAACCGAGCGGCGGAGCTCGCTGGGCCCACTTCGTGCTGCGACGGCCCGTGCTGGTGCTCGTCGCCTCGGTCATCGGCCTCGGCGCCCTCGCCGTACCGGCCGCCTCCTTGAAACTGGGCCTGCCCGACGAGGGGGCCATGGCCACGGACACGACTCAGCGCAAGGCCTACGACCTGATCGCCGCCGAGTTCGGCCCCGGCGTCAACGGCCCGCTGACCGTCGTCGTCGACGCCGGGAACAGCGACGATCCCCGGAGGGCGGCACGGCGGGTCGCCACGACGGTGCGCGGACTGGACGGCGTGGCGTCGGTCGGCCCCGCCACCTTCAACGAGGCGGACGACACCGCCGTGATCACGGTGGTGCCGAGCACCGAGCCCGGCAGCGCCGCGACCGAGCACCTGGTCCGCACGATCCGTGATTCCGGTACGGATCTGAAGGAGATCACGGGTGCCCGGGCCCTGGTGACGGGGCAGACGGGCATGAAGGTCGACTTCTCCGAGAAGATCAACGGTGCCCTGCTGCCCTATCTCGGCATCACGGTCGGCCTGGCGTTTCTGCTGCTCATGCTGGTGTTTCGGTCCCTGTTCGTCCCGATCAAGGCTGCCGCTGGTTTCCTGTTGTCCATCGGGGCCGCCCTCGGAGCGGTCGTCGCTGTCTTCCAATGGGGATGGCTGGCCGATGTCCTCGGTATCGATCAGACCGGGCCGATCGTCAGCACGATGCCGATCTTCATGGTCGGCATCGTCTTCGGGCTCGCCATGGACTACGAGGTCTTCCTCGTCACGCGGATGCGCGAGGCGTACGCGGCGGGGGAGACGCCGCACCAGGCGATCATCACCGGCTTCCGCCACGGCGGCCGCGTCGTGACCGCGGCCGCGGTCATCATGACCGCGGTCTTCGGCAGCTTCATCGCCTCAGGCGAGCAGTCGGTCAAGATGATCGGCTTCGGGCTGGCCGTCGCTGTCCTCCTTGACGCATTCGTCGTCAGGATGGCCATCGTGCCCGCGCTTCTGGCCCTGTTCGGGAACGCGGCCTGGTGGCTGCCGACATGGCTGCACAGAAGCCTCCCCGACCTCGACGTCGAGGGAGCGAAGCTGAACAGCACTCGGGGCATCGTCGCGGCCACGAACGTGCCGCTACCGGACACCCAGGCAATGCCGTTGTTTGTACTAGCCAAGTAGCGTCCGTGACGAGCGGTGATGCACGTCGTTGGGCTGGTCATGCATCCGTGGGTGGGGTTGTCCGATGATGTGCGGCTGGGGGTGCTCACCGAGTGGGTGACACCGGAGTTGGTAGATGAGGTGTTGGCCGAGTGCGGCCGGGGCGGGGTGAAGCCCGGCGCCTTGTCGCCGAGGTTCATGGTCTACTTCACACTTGCCCTGGCCCTGTTCGCCCAGGACTCCTACGACGACGTCGCGGAGAACCTGGTCGGGGCGCTGGAGGGGATGCATGAGACTGTCCCGAACCGGGCCTCCTTCACGAGGGCCCGGCAGCGGCTGGGACCCGAGGTCCTGGAGGTGTTGTTCCGCCGTGTCGGT
Source organism: Streptomyces cadmiisoli (assembly GCF_003261055.1). Lineage (NCBI taxonomy): Bacteria > Bacillati > Actinomycetota > Actinomycetes > Kitasatosporales > Streptomycetaceae > Streptomyces > Streptomyces cadmiisoli. The sequence continues at coordinate 715,198 of NZ_CP030073.1, read as the reverse complement.
GGGGCTGTGGCCCCGGAGGGCTTGGTCGGGTCGTTCTGGCGGGGTATGCGGCTGGCCGCGGTGGACGGGTTCGTGCTCGACGTGCCGGACAGCGAGGCGAACCGGGCGTACTTCGGCGGCCCGACCGACGCCCGCAAGGCCGAGGCGGGGTTCCCGCAAGTGCGCGTGGTGACGCTGACGGAGACCGGCACGCACGCCTCGATCGACGCGCGGATCGGCGGATTCAACGGTGGTGAGCGGGAGTTGGCGGTACAGATGGCCGACTCGGCAGCCGGGATGCTGGTCCTCATGGACCGGGGCTTGCCCGGAGTGGAACTGTGGAAGGCATATACCGGTGCCGGAGCGCACCTGCTGCTTCGGGCCCGCTCGACGGTCGCGTCCCGGCCACTCGAAGTGCTGCCTGACGGGACCTACCTGGGACGGATGAGCCTGGCCGGCCAGCGGGCTTCGCATCCCGGCGGGGTGACCGTGCGCGTGATCGAGTACCGCGTCGACGGCGGCGAGGTGATCAGGTTACTCACCGACCTGATGGACATCGACACCTACCCTGCCGCGGAACTCGCGGCCCTCTATCACGAGCGGTGGGAGGTCGAGTCGGCATACCGCCAGGTCAAGACGTTTCAACGCGGCCCACAACAAGTACTACGCTCGGCGGCTCCAGCCCTGGCTCGCCAGGAGGTGTGGGCGCATCTGGTGGTGCACCACTGCCTGACTCTGATCATCACGCAGGTCGCGGGCGGCGAGCGGATCGATCCGGACCGGATCTCCTTCGTGAAGGTCCTTAAGCATGTGCGGCGTAGCGTGGTGACCCAGGCCAAGGACGCTGTCTCGGCCGTCGGCTCGTTCTTGTCGATGTTGGAGGCCAAGGTGCGCCGCAAACTCGACAGCGGCCCCCGCCGCCACCGGACTGCGCCACGGGTCCTCAAACGCCCGGACTCGAAATACTCACCCTCGGTTAAGAAGCGGCAGCACGGCCCCACCCGCCGCGTCACGGCCCAGCTCATCACCCTGCACCCCACGGTGGGTGGCTAGTACAAACAACGGCATTGGACACCCAGGGTGAGATGACGCGCCTTTGATCCTCCGGCTCGACGTGCCCGGCCCGGCCCTCCACCCGGGGCCGGGCCCGCGTGTGTGCGGCAGCGGCCGGAAACGCGGGCCGCATGTCCGCATCAGTGGCGATCGGCTCCCCTGATCCCGCGGTTGAACCGAGGGCCACGGCGGATCCCCCACCGTGCGTCCTCCAGCCCGAGGAAAGGAGCCCGCTCATGTACGGCAACGCCTTCGCCGACAGGCCCGGGCATCAGGTCAGGCTCGCTCTGCCCGCCGAATCGGCCTACGCCGGTGTCGCCCGCCATTTCGGCGCCGACCTGCTCGACCGGTGGGGCCTCGTACCGGACCTACGTGACTCGGCAGTGCTGATCATGGGGGAACTGGTCGCCAACGCCACCGAACACGGCCGCTCCCGGATGTCGATCGGCCTGGAACTGGCGGAGCGTACGCTGCGCATTCGCGTCGCCGACTTCGGCGGACCCCGGTCCGGCCGAGGCAGGCGCGCCCGGTCCGCCGGGAGCTTCGGCCGTGGCCTGCACATCGTCCGGACCCTGAGCCAGCGGCTTCGGGTGCGGCGCAGCCGCAACAGCTGGCGTGTCGAAGCCGTCCTGCGCGTCGAGAAGACAGCTTCCGCCTCGAGAACCACGTAAGCGCAGGTCCCCCCGTACCGAGGCACCCGTTCCACCGGAGCGCGCACGACCACGGCAGGCCACCGGCGACCCGACGTACATCTCTTCGGTGCTTGCGGCGCGCCCCTGCAAGGAGAAGTCTTTTCGTATGAACGGCTCGCCCCGTCCGGCGCACCAGGTGCTCATGGTGCTCTTCGACGGTGTTCAGATACTCGATGTGACCGGCCCGCTGGAGGTCTATGCCGCCGCCAACGAGTTCGGCGGCAACTACCGGATCACCACGGCATCCGTCGACGGCAAACCTGTGACGGCCACCGCGGGAGTCTGCGTCGTCCCCGACCTGACGCTGGCGGACGTCGACTTCCCCGTCGACACTCTCATGATTCCCGGGAAGCCGGACTGGTGGACGGCGGTCTCCGACACCCCGCTGATCGACTGCATCAGGCACCTGGCCGGGAGGTCACGCACGGTGGCCGCGGTCTGCGCCGGTACGTTCCCACTGGCCGCCACCGGGCTGCTGGACGGCTGTCGGGCCGCCACCCACTGGCGCCTCGCCGCCGACCTGGCGGCGCGCTACCCCGGGGTGGACGTCGACAGTGACGCCATCTTCGTGCGCGACGGCCGGTTCATCACGTCCGCGGGCATCACCGCCGGCATCGACCTGGCGCTGTCCCTGGTCGAGTCCGATCTGGGCGCGGACACGGCTCGGGCCGCGGCCAAGCAGCTGGTGGTGTTCATGGCCCGCCCCGGCGGGCAGTCGCAGTTCTCCGTACGGCAGAGCGCGAAATACGGCACGGACTCCGTCCTGCGGCAGATCCTGGACAGTGTGACGGCCGACCCTCGCGGCGACCACTCCCTCGCGGCCATGGCGGCCAGAGCCGGCGTGAGCGAACGTCACCTGACCCGCCTGTTCCGGGCGGAGACCGGAATGACGGCGGCTCAGTACGTCGAGCGGATCCGGCTGGAGGCCGCCCAGGTCCTGCTTGAGAGCGGCAGTGATCCGCTGGACAATGTGGCACGCAGGAGCGGGTTCGGGTCGGTGGAAACCCTGCGGCGGAGCTTCCACCGGGTCCTGGGCGTCACCCCGGGCGCTTACCGGGACAGGTTCCGCACCACCCGCTACCCAGACACCGGGCCTGAGGGCGACAGCCGATGAAGTCCTCCCGCCCTCCGGGCCCCGACCCGCCCAGCTGCGCCCCGTCCGCGTTCTACTCCCTCGCGCCGACCGCCTCGACCGGTGACGTGCGCAGCAGCAGCCGCGCGGGAACCAGAGCCGCCACCACCGCGAGCGCCGCCACTCCTCCCGCGATGGCCAGATAGGCCAGTGGCGGAACGGTCGGCCAGACACTGCCGGTGAGGGCGAGAGAGACCAGCACGAGGGCGGGGACCGACGCCAGCGTGCCGAGCCCCACCCCGGTCAGGACCACCGCGAGGCTTTCCCAGCGCATCATCCGCATGACCTGGGTTCGGGTCGTGCCGCCCAGTCGCAGCAGACCGAACTCCCGGCGGCGCGTCGACGTGTTCATCGCCTGGGTGTTCGCGACAGTCACCCCCGCGTACAGCAGAATCAATCCGGCCAGAAGGTAGTTGACCCAGGCATTGGCCTGCTGCCGGCGCATCTGATCACCGACGTCGAGCCGGTCCTGGACCACGGTGCCGGGGTAATGCCGGGCCACCTCGGACAGGGCCGCCGCCACACCGTTCGTACCCGGCGCGGCCCGCACGAGCACCGAGGTGTCCCACCGAGATGTCGTGTGCGCGAGCAGCAGGTCGTGGTCGACGGTGACGTCCGCGAAACCCGTGCCGCGCTCGTAGACCGCCACCACCGTGGGGCTGATCGGGGTCCCGTCGCCCAGGCGCAGACGCACGGTGTCTCCGGGGCCACGCCCCAGCCAGGACGAGGCGACCGTGCTGAGGGCGACCGTGGTGCGGTCAAGACGCTTCATGTCGCCCTTGTACGGCTTGAGGTCCATCGTGCCGGTGAGGTGCTTCGGGTCGACGCCCTGAACGCTCAGTGACACCAGCTCGTGACCGTCACCGGCGCCGGGGGAGGCGACGACGGTGGACTTCACGACGGCGGTCGCGGCGCTCACGTGGTGCAGGCGTCGCACGTCCCGGACGACGTCCGGGGCGAGCCCGCCTGCCGCCGTCAGGACGTGGTCGGCGCTCATGCCGTCGCGCAACTGCTTCTGGGCGGCGTGCTGAGCGGTGGTCTGCGCGAAGACGACGGTCGCGGCGAAGGACACGGCCAGGACCAACGGGGTGGCCGCCGCGGCCAGGAGCCGGGGCCGGGCGGCGCTGTTCGCCGCGGCCAGCTGGCCGGTGACCCCGAACGCGCTCAGGAGCGGCCCCAGCAGGCCCATCGACAGGCGTGACAGCAGGGGGCCCAGTACGGCCGCGGCGATCACTACGACGAGGACCAGGGAGTTGGCCAGCCCGACGAGCACGGTGAAGTCGCCGCCGTTGGCGAGACCTGCGACGAAGATGCCGGCGGCCCCCACGACCAGCACACTTCCGGTGATCAGCCGTCCTCTGCCCAGTCCGGTCCGCTCCATGGCGGCGTCGCCCAGCGCCTCGGTGGGCCGGATCCGGTTCGCGCGACGGGCAGCGACCAGGGCGGCCGTATGAGCGGTCAGGACGGCCGTAGCCACCGCTCCCAGAGCGGGCAGCGGCCCGATCACCGGTTCGAAGTCGGGCGGGACGAAGCCGTGCCCGGCGAGCCGGTCCCGTATCCAGCGGATCATGGCGATGCCGAGCGGCCAGCCCAGGGCTCCTCCCAGGAGGGCCACCAGCAGCGTTTCGGCCGCCACCATGCGCCGGACCTGGCGGGGGGTGGCGCCCACCGCGCGCAGCAGTGCCGTCTCACGCCGGCGGTGCGCGACGGACAGCGACACAGTTCCGGCCACCACGAGGACCATGACCAGCAGGACGTTCCCGGCGACCGCCGACGCCAGGAGGACCAGCGTTGAGCCGGTGGACGCCACGTCCAGGAACTCCGCTTCTCCGCGGCTGTCGCCGGTGCGCACCGCCAGGTCCCGCTCACCGAGCGCGTCCACCACGGCGTCGGCCAACCGTTCGGTGTCGGTCCCAGGGGCGGCCAGCACCCCGAGGGCGTCGGCCGAACCGGCACGCTCCGCCAGACGCTCGACCAGCTTGTCGGTGAAGAAGACGACGGACCGGCGTGGCGTCTCGTTTCCTGCCAGGGTGATGACACCGGCGACGCGGAAGCGTTCCGGTCTGGAGCCGGTCATCAGCGCCACGGTGTCCCCGGCCGTCACCCCGGCCCGCGCGGCCAGGCCGGCATCGAGGACCACTTGGTGGTCGCCTGCCGGTGCGCGTCCGGCGACCAGCCGGTACGGGCCCATGCGGGTGCTGGACCAGTTGTGGCCCGTGGGCGGCTCGCCGTTCGCGCCGGACAGGACGGCGCCGTCCGCGCCGATGACGCGGGCGGGGATGCCGGTGTCGGTGACGACGGTGTCGACTCCCTCGACGGCGGCGAGATGTTCGACGACGTCCGTCGGCACGGGTACCCGCTCGACCAGGGGCTGAGGGACGGGTGTCTTGCCTCGCTCGGCCCGGGAGCTGGTCCGTGCTTCCTGGTGGCCTGCGACGACGACATCGGCGGCCGCGTACCTCTCGGGCGGCTGGGAGGATCGCAACCCCGATTCCACGAGGATGCCGCACACGCTGAGCACGGCGGATCCCAGCAGCAGAGCCACGAAGGTGCCGACGAAGCCGCCTTTGCGTGCCCGTAGCGTCGTCAGGGCGAGGCCGAGCATCAGGCGGCCCTTCGCAGCTGAGCCATGGTGGCCGCGACGCGGTCGGCGGTCGGAGCGGCAAGGCCGGTCACGATGCGTCCGCCGGCCAGAAACACAGCGCTGTCGGCATGTGCGGCGGCGACAGGATCGTGGGTCACCATCACCACCGTCTGGTGCAGGTCGGTGACGGCCTGGCGCAGCAGCGCGAGGACGTCCTGAGCGGTCTGGGGATCCAGGGCGCCGGTCGGCTCGTCAGCGAAGATCACTTCGGGACGGGTGATGAGGGCACGGGCGATGGCGACCCGTTGCTGTTGGCCGCCGGACAGCTGGGCGGGGACGTGCCTCAGCCGCTCGCTCAGCCCCACTCTGGCGACTGTCTCCGTGAGCCACTGCCGATCGGCTCTGCGGCCCTGCAGACGCAGGGGCAGCGTGATGTTCTGCTCGACTGTGAGCGAGGGGACGAGGTTGAACGCCTGGAAGACGAACCCCATGCGGCCGCGGCGCAGTCGTGTCAGTGGCGCCTCCTTCAGGTGGGACAGCTCCGTGGAGCCCAGGCGCACCGAGCCGGAGGTGGGGCGGTCCAGTCCTGCCGCGCAGTGCAGGAAGGTGCTCTTGCCCGACCCGGAGGGCCCCATGACCGCGGTGAAGGTGCCTTGGGGGATTTCGACGCTGACCCGGTCCAGGGCCGTCACTGCCTGCGCACCCTTCCCGTAACGTTTGGTCACCTCGCGCAGCCGGACCGCGGGGGCAATGCCACCCGCAGGGCTGTGCGGCTGCTGAGTCCAGCACCTCACGTCTGTCATCTCTCCTCATCCGGTCGAGGGCTGTCCGGCCAAGGGGTCCGGACCGGTTTCCATTGCATGCCGGACAGACGTCTGTTTCCTCGGCCGTGGCGGTGAGGACGCACCTCCGCTGCCCGACCGATTCGGCACGCCGTATCAGCCGGTCGGAGGAAAGCTGAGGGGCGTTCCGGTGCGGAAAGGCCCGTGGTCCTCATCCTTCGGGCTGAGGGCCACGAGGACGAGAGGACCGTGCCGCGCTCCCTCTCACGGCAGACAGCACCCGGTCGGTGCGCGTCTACTGTGAATTCATGACCTACCTCGACTCGATTGCGCGGCGCCGCCTGCCGCAGGCCGTCGTCGATGTGGTCCTGGCGCTGCTCATGGTCGTCGCCGGTCTGGCCGTCCCCGCGCAGCCGCCGGCCGGTCCGGCACTGCGCGATCCGGACGTGTGGCGTGTGCTGCTCGTCCTGCTGTCGGGACTGCCGCTCGCCGTTCACCACAAGTGGCCCTGGCCGGTGCTGGTCATCACCGCGGCCTCCGTCGGTGCGCTCCAGGCCTGCCACTACATTCCGCCGCCTGTCGGTCCGACCGGCACGCTGCTCGGCGCCCCGTACCTGGGCCTGGCCGTTGCCGTGTTCCTGACCGCCGTCAGGTCCTCACCTCGCACAGCCACGCTCGTGGTCGCCGTCATGATCCCCACCGTGGCCGTGGCGGAGGCCCTGATGGAGCCCGGCTTCCGCACGGCCAACGCCGTCATCATGACGACGCTGCTGGTGGCGGCCTGGGCCCTGGGCAGGCTGTTCAGGGCACGGAAGTCGATGGCCCGCGACGCGCTGGAGCGGGCGGCCGCCGTCGAGCGGGAACAGACCGCCAACGCCCGGGCGGCCGTGGCGCAAGAACGGGCCCGGATCGCACGCGAACTTCACGACATCGTCGCTCACAATGTGAGTCTCATGGTCGTGCAGACCATCGCCGCGGACAGGGTGCAGGACCGTGACGGGGCCAAGGCCCACGAACTGCACCGCACCATCGAGCACACCGGCCGGGCGGCCGTGGGCGAACTGCGGCGCCTGCTCCAGGTGCTGCGGACGGACGAGACGGAGGAGGGCGAACCGAGCCGGCAACCGCCGCAGCCGACGCTGAAGGAGATTCCCAGGCTGGTCGAGTCCGTGAGCACGGCCGGACTGGACGTCGACTTCCACAGCGACGGCGAGCCGGCGGCGCTTCCGGCCGGCTCCGAGCTCGCCGTGTACCGAGTGGTCCAGGAGGCTCTGACGAACACCCTGAAACATGCCGGGCACACGCGCACTCGGCTTACGCTCGACTGGGGGCCCGACCAGCGGCTGACGGTCCGCGTCTGTGACGAGGGACGACGGCCGGGAGCTGACCTGCTGCCGGTGAAAGCGCAGGTCAAGGGGACCGGACATGGGCTTGTGGGCATGAGGGAGCGCATCTCGGCGGTCGGCGGCACCCTGTACACCGGCGAGAGGCCCGGCGGCGGATTCTGCGTGCACGCCACGGTGCCCGTCCCCGCGTCCCTTCCCGACCGGGGTCCGGGACCGGGCACTGCCGAAGGAGGAGAAGCCGCATGACGGCGATCCGTGTACTGCTGGTCGACGACCAGCCCATGATCCGGACCGGTTTCCGGCTCATCCTCGAAGCGGAACCCGACATCACCGTCGTCGGAGAGGCGGGGGACGGTCAGGCGGGGGTCGAGGGCACCCGCACTCTCCAGCCCGATGTCGTGCTCATGGACATCCGCATGCCCCACATGGACGGTGTCGATGCGACGCGGCACATCGCCGAATCGGGCTCAGCCAGCCGCGTCATCATCCTCACCACCTTCGACCTCGACGAGCACGTCCACGACGCCCTCCGGGCCGGCGCCAGCGGGTTCCTCGTCAAGGACGGCCCCGCCGACTCCCTGGTGGCGGCGATTCGCACGGTTGCCGAAGGCGACGCGGTGATCTCCCCGCGGGTCACCCGCAGACTGCTGGACCGCTTCAGCCGCCTCGCCGACCAGACCCCGCCCGCCGTCCCGCGGAGCCTGGACGCACTCACCGCCCGTGAACTGGACGTCCTGCGCGCGCTGACCCGCGGCCTGTCCAACGCCGAGATCGCGCAGGACCTGCACGTCAGCGAGGCGACCGTGAAGACGCATGTCGCCCACATCCTCGAGAAGTACGCGCTCAGGGACCGAGTCCAGGCAGTGATCCTCGCGTACGACACCGGGCTGGTCCGCCCCGCCGCCGGCCAGTGACCCGGCCTTGCCAGGGCCCGTTGACGGATCGAAGGCCACGGTCCACCGCCACTCCTCCACCGGCCGTTCGCGACCCCACGGGTTCGGGACCGGGACGAGGCGGCCAACTACGTCGACCAGTCCGCTGAGTGGGCCGATGGCCTGAAGTGACGTCGGTCGGAGCCTGGACGAAGTGATGTGCCCGGCCCACCGTGTGGGCCGGGCACATCCGCTGCGTGGGGTGGCTACGGTGCCTTGATGTCGTAGACGTTCTTCGGGGTCACCGTGCGGGTGACAGCTTCGGCGAACTTCGTGCTCAGTGACTCGCCCTTGTAGGCGATGTCGCTGGTGGTGTGCACCACCAGGGTGGCCTTCGCCCGAGGGAGGTGGACCATCACTGTCTGGTAGCCGGGCAGCGAGCCGTTGTGTCCAATCCAACCGTGGTTGTCGAACAACCCGAGGCCGTAGCCGACGCCCTCCGGGCCCGCCGGCTTGGTTTTCATCCGCTCGGCCTGCGTCGCGGCGGAGAGCAGTGTTCCCTTCGCGAGCGTGGACGCCCAGGACCGCAGGTCGTCCAGGTCCGAAATCATCGCCCCGGACGGGCCGCCCGCCGAGGGACTCCAGTCCGTGGCGTCCGCCACGGAGCCGTCCGCTGTCTGGTCGGTGTACCCGTGGGCACGCGGCGCCGGGAACTCGGCTCCCTCCGGCATGAACGTGTCCTTCAGACGAGCTGCTCTCACCACGTGCCGTGCCACGTGGTCATCGAACCGCTGACCGGTCACTTTCTCCACCACCATGGCCAGCAGATGCGTGTTGGTGTTGCTGTACTGGAACTTACTGCCCGGAGTGAAGCCGACCGGGTGCTTGAAGGAGTATGCAAGCAGTTCTGCCCTGCTGAACTGCCGGTGCGGGTCCGCCAGGAAGGCCTTGCCGAAGTCCGGGTCGTGCATGAACTCGGCCAGGCCGCTGCGCATTTCGGCGAGATGCCGCAGGGTGATGCGGTTGCCCTGCGGCACGCCCGGAACGTACTGCGAGACAGGGTCGTCGAGGCGCAGCCGCTTCTGGTCGACCAGACGCAACAGCGCGGTGACCGTGAAGGTCTTGGTGACACTGCCGATGCGCATGTTGAACCTGGGGGACATCGGTGCGTTCGTCGCCTTGTCGGCAGTGCCGAAGGCCCGCACATAGCTGCCCTTCCCCGGCGCCCACAGGCCCACCGTCACACCAGGTGTGTTCGTGGTCCTGAGGACATCTGTGACGGCCCTGTCGAGCTGGGCGCGTACCTTCGGGGTCAGGTTCCGCATGACCGGTTCGGACTGTCCGGGCTTTCCTGCCTCCTTGTGGTCGCCGGAGACGGCGTGCGCCCCGGGGCCGGCCGCCAGAATTCCGCCGATGGCCAGGACGGTTCCGATCGCACCGGCCGTGCGACGCCGGGTCGCGGTCCGGCCGCTGCCGGTCCATGAACTGTGAGGCATGCTGCGCCCTTTCAACGTGCGGGACGGCCCTTGTGGCCGTCCCGGTCCTGCTTCCATAGTTGTGCCGTGCTGCCGCCCGGCCCTCAGCCGTGGGAGCGGTTTCCGGTATCGGCCACAGGAATGAGAGAGCGTGGCCTCACCGCCCTGTCTCCCGGCGCACCGTGATGAGGCAGACCCGCCCCGGTGCGGGCCGGGCCGCCTGGCGGCGTGCTGCGCCGCCGTACCCCCGGTAGTTCTGCACGCCGCGGCCGCGGAAGGCGCGGCTCGGCGAGCAGTGGTACGGGTGTGCACCGGCACCTAGTCGCTGCGCATGCGCTGCACAGGGCACCGCGCGGCGATGGTGGCGAGCCGGCAGATCTGCTCGGCGGCCAGGAGCAGTTCCACTGGTGTGGGGCCGCTGTCCGAGCCGATCGCGTCGGGCTCGTCGGCGGTCAGCCGATGAGGGCCGATGCCGGTCGACCGGGCGATGCGCCCACTCTCGCGGACAGCGACGGTCCGCCCGGACATGACGTACCTCCTCGGCTACTTCTGGTCGACGGGGGCCGGTTCCGCGGCCGGTGCAGAGGCCGGCACGGCCGGCGCCACGGCCGGGCGCTCGCGCTGGAAGAGCGCGACAGCGGCCGAGACGGCCAGGAGGGCCACCGACAGCCACAGTCCCTTGGCGATGCCGCCCTCGGAGTCGGACAGGGCACCCGACAGCAGCGGGCCGATGGCCTGGCCGACGCTGAACGCGACGGTCAGCCAGGCGATGCCGGAAGTCCAGGCGTGCTGGGGCAGCATGCGCCGCGCCAGCACGGTGACCGCGGTGGGTCCGGCCATGAAGCCCGTGCCGAAGATCACGGCGGACACGATGGCTGCGGCAGGCCCGTCGGACAGCAGGACCGGCAGCACGCCCACCAGGACGATGGCCGAGACGAGTGCCGGAGCACGGCCGCCGTGCAGCCGCCCGATGACTCTGCCCCACACCAGCAGGGTGGCCAGCGCACTGGCGGCGCCGAGCACGATGAAGAAGCCGGCGGTGCTCCACGTGCCCAGACCCTGCTCCCGCAGCAACGCGATCACGAACGTCATGTACGAGACGTAGCCGGCGCCGAACAAGACGTACCAGGCGAACGACGGTGCCATCCGGCTCAGACCGGCAGAGCCCTGAGCGGCAGCGGCCGGCGGAGCCGACGGCACACCCTTGGCCGCCCATGTGGCAGGGCCGACGGCGAGCAGTGCCAGCAGACCCAGCAGCAGCCAGCCGGCCTGCCAGCCGGACGCACCCCATGCGGTCAGTGCAGCCGGGACGACAAGGCCGGAGAGAACGACACCGATGCCGACACCGGCCATGTACACACCGACCAGAGCTGCCGAACGCTGCTGGCGGCCACCGGTGCGCACGCGTGAGGCCAGCGCGGAGCCCACGACGAACGTGACGGCCGTGGACAGTCCGCCGACGAAGCGCAGTACGGACAGAGCGGTGAAGTCATCGGTCAGCCCGGAGGCGAGCAGTGCCACGGCACTGATGATCATGCCCCAGACGAAGCTGCGGCCGGCACCCAGGCGTCGGGACCACCAGGCCGCGCTGCCCGCGCCGATGATGTATCCCAGCGCGTTCGCGGTGTTCAGACCGCCGGCGGCCGCGTAGGACCAGTCCAGTTCGGACCGCATGGACGGCAGCAGCAGCGCATACGCGAACCGTGTGAAGCCCAGCGCGACGACCGGCCCCGCGGCCAGCCCCAGCGCGGTCATGTACTCCGAACGCGGGCGGACCGTGCCCGCTCCCAACGTGTTCATCGCTTCTTCCTCGGTGAACTCGAACGATGCCCGGGGCCGCGGTTGCAGCCCCTGCTCAGACCCGGGTGGGCCGGACTCCCGACTCAACCGGGTGCGACGCCCCCTTCATGGCTGTCGTCCGGGACATGTGGCCCTCCGATCCGGACATGCGCCCCGCCTGCCGGTTCGCCGGAATGCGCAGGCACGAGAGCGGGTGGCGGGCCCCGCCTCGGACGCCCGATCGGCCACTTGCGCGCGAACGTGTCCGGGATCGAGGGCCTGATGTCCCGGTCACCGGCCACGTACGGCGCACCACGCGTGGTTCTCCTCGATGTATCGCACCTCCACGGACTGCCACAGAGGGGAAGCCCGGCCGTGAACACCCTGTCTTCGACGCACCGGCCGGTCCCGTTTCCACCTTCGGGGCCCGCCACCCCTCCCGGACACGCCACAGCAGTACGTCCGACGGCCCGATGGGGAGCGGAACTTGCCGCGACGGCCCTGATGCTCCTGGCGGTGACCGTGCTCTTCTGCCATGTCTTCCACCCCGGCTCGCCACTGCACGATCGCCTGCCTTCCGACGACACCCGCCTTCTCGTCGGCGCCGTCGTCAGTGGAGCCGTCGTGGCGGCGCTCATCGCCTCGCCCCTCGGCCGGTTGAGCGGCGCGCACATGAACCCGGCCGTCACCCTCGCCCTCTGGTCAGCGCGCCGGCTTTCGGGCAGGGACGTGCCCGCCTACATCGCCGCCCAACTCGCGGGATCCTTCCTCGGTACCGCGGTCGGCCGGCTCGTCACCGGAGACTCCCTCGCCCATCCCGATGTGAACCATGCACTGCTCAGCGCACCCCCTGGTACGCCCGGCTTCGTGCCCACGCTGGTGGAAGCGATCGGCACCGGCGTGCTGTTGGCCGTGGTCGTTGTGCTGGCCCGCAGCGACGAGCCCTCTCATCTCACAGGCCCGATCGTGGGCGCGCTGCTGGCCGCGCTGATCGTCCTGACCGCGGACGTCTCGGGCGGAAGTCTCAACCCTGCCCGCCAGTTCGGGCCCTGGTTGATGGATGGGGGAGACGGCAGGCTGTGGCCTTATGTCGTCGGCCCACTGGTCGCCGCAGTCGTGGTCGGGACGACGGCATCCGCACTACCCGCACGTGCACGTCCCGGCAGGTCCGGCTCGTGACCCCACAGCCGAGTCAAGCAAACTGTTTGCGGGTCACAGTACGCGCAGGGCGCGGCGACGGCGTCCTATCGTGCCTTCGTGCCTATGCCGAGCAGAGCCGTCGCGGCCTCGGTGGTCTTCTGCATCTCTTCCTTGGTGGCCGGCATGGAGTTGATGGACAGTGTGACCTGCCGACTCCCGTCGCCGAGCGTGTAGCTCTGCGTCGTGAAGCCTGGTGTGTTGCCCGTATGACCGTAGGCAGTGCCGAACGCTGGGCTGTCGAGTCGCGTCATGCCGAGCCCGTACAGCCCTCCGTCCTCCAGTTTCCGCGCGTCCTTCATCTGCGCCAGCATCTCGGCGGACAGCAGCTTTCCGTCGATCAGTGCCTTGTAGAAGGTGTTCAGGTCGCGCGTCGTCGAGATCAGCGCACCGGCTGTCCACGCCCATGACATGTCGGACTTCGTCATGTCGGTGTACCCGGAGTCAGGTCCCTGGAGCCGGACATAGGCGCGGGCGTTCGGGCCGGGTATCCCGGTCGAGGCACCCGGGAAGGACGTTCCGCGCAGGCCGAGCGGCCTGACGATGCGCTGCATCATCTCCTGCTCGGCCGGATTGCCCGTTATCTTCTGGATCAGCATGCCGAGAAGTACGTAATTGGTGTTCGAGTAGCGCCCGGCGGTGCCCGCTGCGAAGCCCGGCTCGTGCCGGTTGGCCTCCGCCACCAGTTCGTGCGGAGCGAGGCGCCTGAACCGCGTGTCGTGCATCTCCACAAGGCCACCGGGCCACATGCCGTCCGTGTAGTCGAACAGCCCGCTCCGGTGGCCAAGCAGGTGCCGTACGGTGATCCGCTCACCGTCCGGCACCCGACCTGGAAGGTGCCGCTCGACCGGTTCGTCCAAGCGCAGCCTGCCCTCCGCGACGAGTTGGAGCACCGTCGTGGCCACGAAGGACTTGGTCACGCTCCCGGCGCGGAATCGACCGTCGGTCCGCGGCGGCTGCGCCCGGCCGATGTCACCCAGGCCGCTACGGCCCTTCCACACACCATCCGCGTCCCGGACCTCGGCGACGACACCGACGGCACCCGACGCCACCACTTCGTCCAGCACGCTTTGCAGCCGAGCGTCGGCTAGTTCGCGGCCCCGGCCGCCGTACCTGGCACGTTCCCGGCCGTGATCAGGATCACCGAGCCCGGCCTTCTCCGTAACAGCGACCGGCGGACCAGCGGGAGATGCGGTGGCCGGTGCGGTCAGGGGCGCGGCCAGAGCGGCGGAGGCCACGACGACCGTGACCAGGGAGGAAAAGCGCATGGGAAACTTCCTTTCGGCTGAAGCGAACCGACTTCAGCGTGTCCGGACGAGCGCTGCGTTTCCTCAGCAGACGGTCCGATATGCGTCCTCCGCCGAATCGATGAGCACCGCCCCGGATGCTTCAGGGAAGGTCATCCGGAGGGATGAGGAGAAGCGAGACGGGTGGAGGCGGAGCGGCCGGCGTACGAGCGCCTGCGGCACCGCCCATGGCCTGACCGCGTTCCGAGGCCGAGCAGTTGCTCTCAGTCACCTTCGCTTCGCTGTCACAGACGGGAGATCTAGTTTGTCGTTCAACTAAATGGGGTGAAAGTGGACCTGTCGCGCCCCAGGTGACGTAAGGACATTCTCTCGATGACGACAGTCAGCATCCGTGAAGTGACATTTAGCGAACAACTGAACAGGCTCGATATATGCGACACGGCCTTTGCGCTGCTCGACGAACAGGGGACGGTGACCGGCTGGACGCAGGCCGCTGAGCGGCTGGTCGGGTATTCCGCCGGGGACGTCGTCGGCCGGTCTGCCGGACTCGTACTGCCGTCTTTCCACGATGCACGGACCACGTCGGCCTTCATCGAGCAGTGCCGCGTCGAGAACGGCTGGCCGGGTGCGACGGCGCTGCGCCATCGGGACGGCCGCATGGTCGACGTCAGCCTGAGAATCACGATGCTGCACGGCCGGGACGGAACGGCTCGGTGGCTTGCTTCCTTGACGGACACCGGGTCGCTCTCCGGGGATGCGGTGAGTGAAACGGTGCGGGGATCGCTCCTTGCCCACGCACCCATCGGAGTCGTCGTCCGTGACCCGCAACTGAGGTGTGTCCTCGTAAACGACGTGATCGGGGAGCATGACGGCATTCCCCGTGACCGACGGCTGGGCCGACGGCTGGCCGACGTACTGCCGAGCGCCAAGGCCGAGGCGCTCGAGTCGGTGATGCGTCAGGTCCTCCACGGTGGCTCCACGAAGGTGCACGAGTACCGTGCGTGGCTGCCGACGCGCCAGGGTCGACAGCATCCTTTCGCGGCATCGTTCCACTGCATCCAGGGTGCCGACGGGGAACCGCTGGGTGTGTGCGTCATCAGCGCCGACGTCACCGAGGGCCGGCGGACGCGCGAGTGCCTCACCGCCGTCTCCGAGGCCCGTACACGACTCGGTGGGAGCCTGGACGTGATGCGGGCCAGCCAAGCCCTGGCCGACCTCGCTGTGCCGCTGTTCGCCGACTACGTCTCCGTGGACCTGGAGCAGTCGGTCCAGATCGGCGAAGGCCCCCCGGTCCACCCCGGTACGACGGCCGGGCGCCTCCCCGTCTTCCGACGGGCGGGTCAGGCCTCGATCCACCCAGGAGTCCCGGAATCCGCGTGGACACGCGGCGAACCGGTCCCTGTGCCCCCCGACTCACCGTTCGCCGCCGTCCTGCGCACCGGAAGGCCGCAGCTGGAGCGGAACCTGGACGTTGCTTCCTCTCCGTGGATCGACCGGCGGCCGGCGCTGGCCCGGCGGTTCCAGGAGAACGGCATGCACTCCCTGATGATCGTGCCCGTACGCGTGCGGCACGCTCTGCTGGGCGTGGTGATCTTCGTCCGTACCGAGAATCCGGTGCCGTTCGATGAGGTCGACCTTCTTCTGGCGGAAGAGTTGGTCGGTCGCGCCGCGCAGGCGCTGGACAACGCCCGGCAGTACGTCCGCGAGCACACCGCCGCACTCGCGCTGCAACGCAACCTGCTTCCGCGCCGGTTGACGGGCGGCACGGCGGTCGAGGCGGCGTCGCGCTACCTGCCGGCAGACATGGACCACGGGGTCGGGGGAGACTGGTTCGACGTCATTCCGCTCTCCGGCGCCCGGGTGGCACTCGTCGTCGGCGACGTGGTCGGGCACGGTCTCCACGCTGCCGCGACCATGGGCACGCTGCGCACCGCGGTGCGCACGCTCGCGGACATGGAACTGCCCCCCGAAGAAGTGCTGGCTCACCTCGACGACACGGTTCAGCGCCTGGCCGACGAGGAGGACTGCGACGACCCGGACTGGGCCCCCGGGGCCGCTGGCGCCACTTGCTTGTACGCCATCTACGACCCCGCCACCCGCGTGTGCACCATGGCCCGTGCCGGCCACCTCCCGCCCGCGATCATTGATCCGCAGGGACAGGCCACGTTTCCGGACCTTCCTTCCGGACCCCCCTTGGGTACGGGACTGGGCGACCCTTTCGAGGCCGTGGAACTGGAACTGCCCGAGGGAAGCCTGCTTGCCCTGTACACCGACGGCCTGATCGAAACCCGCAGCGGCGACATCGAGGACGGAATGCACCGCCTGGCCACGGCCCTGGCAGAACCACGCCAGTCCTTGGAAGAACTCTGCACGCGCGCGACGGCCGGTATTCCCCGGCAGACGTCGCACGACGACGCCACCCTGCTCCTCGTCAGGACCCGAGTGCTGAACCCGGCGAAGGTCGCCTCCTGGACATTGTCCTGCGACCGGTCCGCCGCCGGCCGCGCCCGCAACCTCGCAGACCGTCAGCTGACGGACTGGGGCCTGGACGATCTGGGCGACTCCACGAAGCTGATCGTCAGTGAGCTGGTCACCAACGCCGTCCGCCACAGCTCCGGCCCGGTCACTGTGCGCCTGAAACGGCACCGGGTCCTGACCTGCGAAGTGTTCGACACCGACACGTGTGCCCCACGTCCGCGACGTGCAGGCTCATCGGACGAGAACGGCCGTGGCCTCCTTCTCGTCGGCCAGTTGTCGCGCCGGTGGGGCTCCCGATCGGTGTCCGGCGGCAAAGTCGTCTGGGCCGAACAGGACCTGCCCAGTACGAGCGGCGGCGGGCCATCGTAGGGAATCCGAACACCGACGTGCGCGGTGCCCGCGTAGGGGCGGTGAGCCTCCGAGCCCTTCCTGCCAGGGCCTGGTGGCTCACCGCTCGTAGGTGCCGTACATGGTGGCCCGCGCGACCGCGTGGGTGAACAGGAGGAAGTCCATGAGGGCCGGGGTCGTCTTCTCGGAGACCTCCAGTTCGTCCACCCCGACGGCATGCACGACGAGGAAGTAGCGGTCAGGGCCGTTGCCCGGGGGTGTCGCCGGGCCCAGGTACCGGCTGTAGCCCGCGTCATTGCGCAGGGTCACCGCGCTGCCGGGCAGATCGCCACCGCCTCCCGCTCCCTCCGGAAGGTCCGTCGTGGAGACGGGGAGGTTGGCCACCGCCCAATGCCAGAAGCCCGAGGCGGTGGGCACGTCGGGATCGAACATCGCGACCGTGAAACTGCGCGTCTCCGCGGGAAAGCCGGACCAGCTCAGCTGTGGTGAGACGTCCGATCCGCCGGCTCCCAGGATCCCGCTCACCTGCTCGCGGGCCAGCGGCTCGCCGTTGGCGAAGGACTCCGAGGTGAGTGAGAAGGTCCTGATCGGCGGCATGAAATCGTACGGGCCATAGGGTTTGATCATGGCTGTCCCTCGCATCCGGGGCCAGTGATCGGCATGTGGGCAAGTGCGGCCGAGATCTGCGCGGACGCAACCGCAGTCCGGAACGAAGCGCACACCCACCGTGACTCGAACCGAACGCACCGCCACCGGACGCCGGTCCTGGGCACGAGGGCCAAGCCCGCCCGATCCAGTGCGGCACTGCTTCCACTGATCAACCGTAGGCCCCGACCGTCGCCCGGACCACCGCGCGCGACAGGTGCGTTGTGTGGGTGCTCGGCGGCCCTGTTGCACCGGGATGCCGCGGCGGGAGCGGAAGTCGGCGATGACGGCCGACAGGCCCTCCGACGGATGGAATGTGCGTGCCAGGCTCCGGATGCGCGCACAAGGCTGACGACGGAACCTGGTCACATCCGGAGCGGAGCCGAGCGGCGGCGGGGGACCTGCGACGACATCCGGGTTCCGGCACGCTGCACGGTGCGCACCGCTCGTCCGGCAGGGGAAGCGAGGTACTGCCATGGAGAAACGAGCAGAGGTGAGATCCATGGTCGACGTGGGCCTTCGTGATCCGAAGTCGAGGAGCCTCTGGCGCCGTGCGGTCCCGCTGGGGTCGACGGCAGTACTGGTCATGCTGCTCAGTGGAACCGCCCTGGGCTTCCCGTCCGAATCGAAGACGGCCGGTGTCGGTGTCGTTCCCGCGGCAACGGGTGCGCCTTCGGCCCCGAGCCCTTCGCCCGACACCGAAGGCGCTGCTCAAACGCCCGAGGAACAGCGCAACTCGGCCGCCGTCCGGGAAGCCTTCCAGCGCTGGGAGGGCGGAGGCAGCTTCTACGACATACTGACCGACGACGCTGTGTGGACCATCACTGGGTCGAGCCCGATAGCAGGCACGTACACAAGCCGACAGCAGTTCCTGGACGAGGCGATCGAACCGCTGAGTGAGCGGCTGTCGGTCTTCGTGAAACCGACGGTTCGGGGACTGTGGGTCGACGGGGACACAGTCTTCGCGCAGTGGGACGGGCACGGTGTCGCCAAGGACGGGCAGCCCTACGACAACACGTACTCATGGATTCTGCACATGAAGGACGGCCGCGTGACGAGCGCGGTGGCCTTCTTCGAATCCAGCGTGGTGACGGACCTGTGGGAGCGGGTGCCGGGCAGCAACTGACGTGGCTGCCGCATCCAACGGGATGTAGGTGGCGGACACTTCGGCAGGACGCCGTGTGCGTGCAACTCGCGGGACCACAGCGGGCATTCGACGTCTTCCACTACATGCGCTCCGAGGCGGTGGCCGACACCAGGGAAGCATGTCGGTCGGGTGCGCTCTCCGAAAGTGGAGACCAAGAAGAGAGCGGAGCGGCCTATGGTTGCCGTCATGGTCTTCCACCCGTCGGCGGAACCCGCCGTCCTCCACGCAGCGATTCGCGACCAGTTCGAGGCGTTCCTCGATGAGCATCGATCCATGCTGCACGACAGCCTGAACGGGCTGACCGAAGAGCAGGCACGTCGGTCGCTGGTCACGTCCAAGACAACGCTGCTCGGCCTGGTCAAGCACGCCACCGTCGTCGAGAAGGTCTGGTTCGACGAGGCGATCACCTGTCGATCCCGCAGCGAGATCGGTATTCCCGATACACCCGATGAGTCCTTCGACCTCCAGGACGGAGACACGATCGCCACAGTGCAGCAGGCCTATCAGCAGGCATGTGAGGCATCCCGCCAATCCACGGCCAAGCTGGATCTGGACGACGTCATACGGGGCAACCGCCGAGGCCCGCTGCCGCTGCGTTGGGTCTACCTCCATACGCTGCGCGAACTGGCGCAGCACTGCGGCCACGCCGACATCCTTCGCGAGCAGATCCTCAGCGACACGGCAGTCCCCGGCTGAGCGCGGGGAAGGTCATGAGCCGCCCCGTTTGTGCCCATGCATCGGAGCGCCCGCGGCCTCTGACAGCCTCGGGGTAGTCCTGCGGCAGTCGTCACCGGTGACATTCGAATCGCTCTGACTCCGCGGCCGGTGGCCGGCTTCCGCGTTCGCGTCGCGGTAGTCGTGCCGTTCCTGCCGATTCGACCGTGCTGGTTACCGGCGGCGGCGATCAGGGTGCGATGCGTGTACGCACGGTCAGAGTCCGGTGGGTCACGGTGTCTGGTCCAGCAGTCGCTGGACCACACCGTCGATGTCCGAGTGGTGTTCCTCTTCCCCATGAGGCACGACCTGGTGGGTACAGCCGAGGAAGGTGTCGATGTCTTTCGCAGAAGCCGCTATCACTTCGATTTGCGACCCGGAGCGCAGCGACAGGAAAACTGTGCCGGAGCCCCGGAATTCGGCAGGCCATATTCGGACGTCGCCCATACCGCTGATCTGCTGTAGGCCGGCCGCCAGGAGCTCGCGCCCGAATTCCCACTCGACCGGTGTTTCGGTGTCCGCGTGAAAAAGAAAAGAAACCATGTACGGGTCGGCGCTGTCGTACCTCAGTTCCGTCACAACGGGCAGATACTCGCCAGCCATGGCCACACGGACCAGCGTCCGGCAGGTGACGATCTCACGGCTGGCGGTCACCCGACGTACGTCGATGGCCTTTCGGCCCGATGCGGCCGTGCGATCGGCCTCGAGGTCGTCATCGAGGTCGAAGGTCTCCCTGCCCGTCAATTTATCCGCTCCGCTTTTGCAGTTCCGACAAGTACGTCCCACGTCCCGGACCATTCGAGTTCTGGCGCATCGTTCAAATGAGCGCGAAGCAGACTCGCGGGTCGCGGCAACACAGCATTGACCGTGATGGCCTGGTCATGTGTGACTCCCGGACAGCCTTGTGTGACGCGTGTCTCCTTGCGTCGGCTTCGTTCTCTCTGCAGCGGCCGCGAAATTCAGACTCGCAATGGGGCATGAGTGGGTGAGATAGCGAGGGGAGTCAGGCAGCGCCGTTCTTCGCTATGTTCACGCTCGGCATGGTGATCAGCATCCGCTGACCTGACCGTCCCGGTGGCTCCGCCGGCCAGGGCCGGTCCACTCGCCCGACTGCAGAAGGGACCTCCAGCCCGGGCGTCGCGGATGTGATGCCGCCCCGCACCCGTTCACAAGAAGCGGCGGACGGACTGCACCGTGGCTTCGCGGGTCCGCTGAAGTATGGAACGCCGCTTCCACCGGCCGGCCTGGATGAGTCGGGCTGCCGCCGTGTCGGCGTCGAAGTGTCTGTCCAGGGTGGCGGTGAACTCCTCGTCGAGGACGGCGAGCATGATCTCCTCGTCGTGGTCGAGGGACCGCCGGTTGAAGTTCGTCGAGCCGATGAGCGCTGCCGTCCGGTCCACGGTGATGACCTTGGCGTGCATCATGGTCGGCTGGTACTGGTAGATCCGTACACCGCAGGCGAGCAGCTTCTCGTAGTGGTGCTGTCCGGCCAGTTGACAGACCCGCTTGTCGGTGTGCGGTCCGGGCAGCAGGATTTCCACCTCCACCCCGCGCCGTGCGGCGGCGCACAGCAGCTCGATGAAGTAGGCGTCCGGGGAGAAGTAGGCCGTGGCCAGCCTGAACTGCTGCTCGGCGGACTCGATCACGACCCGGATCAGGGTCTGCATGTCCTGCCAGCCGAAACTGGCAGATCCGCGCACCACCTGCACCACGGCGTCGCCCTGCCGCTGATGTCCGGTGAACCGGTCGCGGTCGTCGAACAGTTCGTCGTGGCACTCGGCCCAGTTCTGCGCGAACGCCGCGGCGATGCCGTCGACCGCCGGGCCACGCACCTGGACGTGTGTGTCGCGCCATTCCTGAGCGTTGCGGGCGTTCCCGCACCACTCCTCCGCGATGCCCACTCCGCCGGTGAACGCCACCTGCTCGTCCACCACCAGGACCTTGCGGTGGCAGCGGTGATTCTGTTTGAACGGAGACAGGTACAGCGGCTTGCGGAACCAGGCCACCTGCACGCCCGCTCGGCTCATCTCCGTCAGCAGGTCCTTCTCGATCAGCCGACTGCCGAAGCCGTCCAGCAGCAGCCGCACCCGAACTCCGGCACGGGCACGATCCGCCAATGCCCGGGCGAAGTCACGGGCGACGTCACCCTTCCAGTACACGAACGTCATCATGTCCACCGTGTGCTCGGAGGAGTGGATGCTCTCCAGCATGGCCGGAAAGATCTCGTCTCCGTTGCGCAGGACGGTCAAGGAGTTGCCCTCGGTCGCCGCGATGCCGATCAGCCGCTCGAGGCGCCGACGCAGCTTCTCGGCCCGCTCGGTGGTGGCGTCGTCGTCCACCGTGTGCCGGGCGGGTGTGGATACGTCGTTCGTTGTGCTCAATTCGGCCCCTTCCGCACGGCACCCCTGAAGGTGGAGCGGGGACTGCCCGTCCCGCCGTGCCGCGATCGTGGTCATGAATCCGTTGCCGTTGCCGCGGATCCGATGCTGTTCACGGGGCGGACCCTGACCTGACCGCAGAGGTCTCGCTCACCGTCCGGCATGCTCGTGCGCTGAGCTGCGCGTGTTGTCGCGTACCGCGCGGGCGCCGATGAAACGACCCGGGTTCCGCGCAGCACGCTGACGAGAGCGAAATGCGACAGTCGACGCCGCTCTCAGCGCGCGTCGAGCATGCCCTTGCGCAGGCGGGCCAGCAGACGGCTGATCAAGCGGGACACATGCATCTGCGAGACACCGAGGCGTTCGCCGATCTGCTTCTGGGTGAGTTCCTCGACGAACCGCCAGTGGATGATCTGGCGGTCGCGCTCGTCGAGTTCGGCGATCATCGGGGCCAGAGCATGGAAGTCGTCGACCAGTGCGAGGGCCGAGTCCTCGGTGCCGATGAAGTCGGCCAGGGCGGCTTCGCCGTCCTCGCTGTTGTTGATCGCCGCGTCCAGCGAGGAGGAGTTGTAGCCGTTGGATGCCAGGCGGGCCTCCACG
The DNA here is from genome assembly GCF_003261055.1 of Streptomyces cadmiisoli. Taxonomy (NCBI): domain Bacteria; kingdom Bacillati; phylum Actinomycetota; class Actinomycetes; order Kitasatosporales; family Streptomycetaceae; genus Streptomyces; species Streptomyces cadmiisoli. The sequence continues at coordinate 692,750 of NZ_CP030073.1, read as the reverse complement.
ACCTCGTCCTCCGGCAGGCTCATCAGCTCAGACAGTTCCTTGGTCGTCGGCGTGCGGCCCAGGCGGCTGCGCAGTTCCTCGGTGGCGCGGGCCAGTTGTACGCGGGCTTCCTGCAGTCGGCGCGGCACGTGCACGGCCCAAGAGGTGTCGCGGAAGAACCGCTTGATCTCGCCGACGATGTACGGCACGGCGAAGGAGGTGAACTCCACCTCGCGGGACAACTCGAAGCGGTCGATGGCCTTGATCAGGCCGATCATGCCGACCTGGACGATGTCCTCCATCTCCTCCGGCCCGCGGCTGCGGAAGCGGCCGGCTGCGAAGCGGACAAGGGACATGTTCATCTCAATGAGGGTGTTGCGTACGTACTGGTGCTCGGGCGTACCTTCCTCAAGCACCGCCAACTGGTCGAAGAACGGCTTCGACAACTCCCGCGCGTCCTTGGGCGCCACCTTGGACGGATCCACGATCTCCGGCATCGCGGTGGTGCGCTCTGCTGCCTGCACGGTCGTAGTCATGATCTTCCCTCCCGGTCGAACAACCCTTGTGGTCGCCGACCCGAGCCGACGATGCGGCGGCTACCCCGTTCTTCGCCACGCATGCCTGGTCCACGTCGGGTCCACGTGTCCTTGGAGCCTTTCGCACCAGCTCGGGGCACAGGTCGATGCCGGCCGCCCGGCATCGCCGCTCGTCCGGCGTCCGCACCCGACAACGGGCGGCGACCCCGCCGACGACGAAGGGCGTGCCTCACGGCAGCCGGCACGACGAAGGGCCCCCGCGAGCAGGGCGCTTGCGGGAGCCCTTCGGCTGTCGAGACGGGGCGGCTACGACCCGGGCGATCGAACCACGTCAGCGGTGCGGCGCCTGAGGATGAGGCCGACGGCGACGTCCGCCAGGACGAACCCGAGCAGTGTCACGCCGAGTACGGGCAATGCCCACCCGAGGGCGATCACTGCCGGTATCCCGAGGATCAGTACCGGTAGGGGAAGTTGGCGCCAGGCTCCGCGGGCGGGTGCCTTGCCGAAGGACGCTCTGCGATCGGCTCGGGTGGGACGGCGCTGCCACCACATGCGGTAACCCCAGAAGATCACCGACATCAGCCCGATCGCGACGGCGGCGAGCAGGATCTGGTTGACGATGCCGAAGAGAATGCCCATGTGCCCTTGGACGCCGAGCTTGCTGAGCTTGGCAAGGACGGGGTAGTCGGCCCACCTGGTGTGCGCGGTGACCTCGCTGTTCTGGACGTCGACGGCGACTCGGTCGTAGTGCACGGGCCAGGTGTTGTCGTTCTGCGCGACGACCCAGGTGCTGGACGGGTCCGCCGGTGGCGTGATCTCGACAGTCCCGCCGAGCCCGGTGTCGCGGGCGACTTCCAGGGCGGAGTCGAAGGCGGCGGGATCGACGTCGGTCTGTTCACCGCCCGCTGCGCCACCGTGCTCGGCGTGACCGGCATGTTCATCCTCTGCCGGCGGGGTGGCGCCCGGCAGGCTGGTGTCGAGCTCGGGGGCGCTGCCGTTCGCCGCGCTGAGGAGTTGGCCGAATCGCTCGCCCGCGTAGTGCGACCAGGTCAGGCCCGTGGCGCTCAGGAAGAACAACGCGAGGGCAAGCCAGACCCCGGTCGCCGCGTGCAGACTGCGGGTGCGTCGGACGCCTTGCGCGGATCGGTCAGGCATCAGCACGCCGCGGGCGGACCTGGCGCGTTGACCGCGGCTGCGGCCTATCCACAGGATGAGTCCGCCGGTGACGACCACCCACAGCCAACTCGCCGCGGTCTCGGAGTACAGGCGCCCGGTCTCCCCGAGATGCAGGTTGCGGTGCAGGTCGTCGAGCCAGGTCGTGAGCGGGGTCGAGCCGAACCAGGTGGTCAGCTCGCCCTGCACCTTCGCGGTGTAGGGGTCGACGAACACCGTGCGCTGCTTGTCACCGAGTTCGGGCAACGACAGCACCACTCGCGTGGTGTCCTCCGGTCCGGGCGGGGTGATCACCGACGCGAGCGTGCCCTCGGGGTGCGCGTTCCGGGCCGCCGCGATCTGTTCTACGAGCGGTCGCGGAGTTTCGCCCACCTGCTCGACGCTCAGCTCCTCGCCGTAGACGAGCTGATCGAGCTGAGGGGTGAAGGTGTACAGCAGGCCGGTCAGCGCGGCCACGAGAAGGAAGGGGGCGACGAACACCCCGGCGTAGAAGTGCAGACGGACGAGGAGGGCGCGTACGCCCTGCCAGGAGCGCCCCGTGGTGGCGGCCGGTTCTTGTGTGGCCGTTGGCGGCTTGTCGCCATGTGGCTGTCTGCTGATGGTCGACGTCATATGTGAGGTCCCCAGGTGCTGTGCGCCGTGGCACGGCGCGTCCGGCGATAGTCGGAGCAGGCGGAAATCGCCCTCTGTGCGTCATGCGGTGACCGACAGAAAGGACGGTGGTCAGGCCGGACGCAGCAGGGGAGGACCGCGCCGGGGGCGGCAGCGGGTGAGCATGGGAGCGACGCAGTGGTACGTGACCGACGTGAATGCAGGGGGGCGGCTGTCCGGCAGAGGGGGTAGTGCCGGGCGGGCGGGACGGCGCAAGCCGGTGCACACCAATGCTGCGAGCCGGCGGAGCAGACGCTCTCCGAAGACCAGGCAGAAGGCGCTTCCGAGAGTCGCCAGCGCGTGTCCGGCGGTCATCGCCATGGTGATGGACTGAGCTGTGGTTTCCGCGGCGGTGAGAGTCTCGCCCGCGGCGGAGTGTGCGCGATCACTGGTCATGGCCGCGTCGCCGGTCGGGCCGAGCGGTACGACGGGGTGTCGGGCTGTGTGGGTGTCGGGCGCGTGCCCGGCCGACAGCAGGTGGAGGGCTATGTGCAAGGTGAATTGCAGACCGCCGAACACCAGCACGGTGACGTCGAACCTGCGTCGGCGAGATCCGAAAAGGGCGGTCGCCAGAATCGTAAGCACGCAAAGGACCACCAGCAGCGCGCCCGTTCCCGGGAGCCGGCCACCGGCCGTCGCGTGTCCCACCACGCCCAGCAAAAGGGAGGCAGAGGCACAGAGCAGACCTTTTCCGGTCCGCCTGACCCAGCTTTCCGGTTCGCGCACCGGCACAAGGTACCGGGACAGTGCGCCGGTGCGGAATGGTTGTGTCCGGTCCCAACAGCAGGGAATATCAACTTGCCTGTACGGCGTTTGCGGGTGGCGGCAGCAGCCTTGTCGTCAGCAGTCGTCTCCCGCGTCCGACCGGGTGCACAGGCCCGGATGTGCGTATGGAACCCGCGGCCGGACTTCCGGCCCAGGAGTCCGGCTTCCACTGTTCGAGCGGGCCCGTCGGGTGGGCGCACCGGTCGTCACGACGGTGTTCGTCGGGGGTGGGGGGATCACCTCAGGGTCTGAACGGCGTACAGGGCACCGAGGGCTGTGGCGAGGGTGCCGAGCAGGAGCCGTAGGGACCGCTCGGGCAGACGGGGCTGGAGGCGCGCGCCGAGGTAGCCGCCGATCAGCCCTCCCAGGCCGCAGGCGAGGCCCAGCCACCAATCGGGGGCGACGTCGCCGGAACTGGCGAGCGACAGCAGTGCGTAGGTAGCGGCGCCGACGAGGGAGGTGGCGAACGTGGCGGCGAGCGCGGCCGGGGCGACACGTGCGACCGGCAGACCTCGTCCGACGAGGATCGGGCCGAGCAGCGAGCCGCCGCCGATGCCGTAGATACCGCCGACCACTCCCACCACCAGGGCGAGACCTGTGATCGTGCGAGGACGCAGCCTGTCCGCGTGGGGCGGCCGGTGACGCGCCGGAGTGAGGGCACGCAGGCACAGCCACAGGCCGAGCGGCAGGAGCAGGACGGCGATCAGGACACGGAACACGTCAGGGCCGGGCAGGGCGAAGACGCGGATGACCGCACCGATGACGACGCCCGGCAGTGTGCCCAGCACGAGTCGTCCGGCAAGGTCTCCGCGCAGGGCGCCGTCGTACCGGTACCGCCACAGGGCACCGGGTCCGGCAACGACGTTGAACAACAGGTTGGTCGGAGTGACCGCGGGGTTGGGCACGCCGAAGACGCTCAGCTGGACCGGGAGGAGGAACACGGCGCCGGAGACGCCGACCGGAGCGGTCACCGCCGCGATCAGCAGGCCGACGGCCAGCGCGGCCGGTACCGTCCAGTCCACTGTCCGCTCCGCATCCTCACCCGGCTGTCGATCAACGGCCAGTATCAGTGCATTGGAGCGCGCAAACGGCAGCCCGCAACAAGATGTTCATGAACGGACGGGCGTGGTCGGGCCGGTCGCCAGGCACGCCGCGGCGCCGGGGCCGGCAGTGCTGCCCCGGCGCCGGCGGTCCCGCGTCCAGCCGGTCGCGTCCGCGACGCCGATCGTCAACCGATGTTGGTGTGACGCGTCCAGTCGGTGTGGAACGTGAATCCACCGCTGGCCGGAGGCATCGGTGACTGCACCTCGATCCAGCACAGCGGTTCCGTGCCCAGGGCCGCGAAGCCGTGCGAGGCGCCGACGGGCGCGAAGACGAGATCGCCGACACCGGCCAGGTCCTCTTCGCCGTCACAGAAGGCCCGCGTCTGGCCGGAGATCAAGTAGTAGATCTCCTCGAACGGGTGGAAGTGCTCCTTCGCGGTCTTCAGCGGGGCGTTGTCCACGACTCCGGGCGTGAACTGCACGATGAACATCGCGTGATGACGCGCACCGATGAGATCGTCCACCATCATGCGGATCTGAACGTTCTGCACGTTCGCGCCGTGGTAACCGGGCATCGAGATCGACCCGGGCGGCGCCATGTCCGTCTGATCGAAGTGACCGACATACGGCTTGGCCGGGTCGAGCTCATCCACGGGGACGCCCTGTGTCGGCACTTGAGTTTCCGGCGCCTCGAACACCCCCCACTTCCCGCGGCCGTCGATGGGTCGCGGTTGCGGCGCATGTACGCGCAGCATGCGCACAAGCTGATCAGTGGGGTTGCTCCAGGCGTGGCCGACGGCGTGGGGCACGAGGCCGAAGTCCTGGGGGCACAGCGAGAAATTGTGGTCGGCGACCGCAAGCAGCGGGTTGCCCTCCAGCACGAAGAACGATTCCTCGAAGGGGTGCCGGTGTCCGATGACGTGACCACCGGGTTCAAGCTCGACGATCGCGATCGAGAGATGACTGGCACCATCGTCCGGCCCGAGGATCTGCCCGACACGGACGCCCTGTCCCGGTTCGCTGGGATGAGAGTCCTCGAACTTAACAGAGTCGCCGCGGTGAATGCTCAAGGTTCGCGGAGCACGCGAGACCTCTGTTGACTGCTTCATGGTCGCCTTCCTGCTGAGTCCAGTGCCACGCCGCCACTGTCCACGGCGGCTGTTAATCGCGGCAAAATCGCAGGTGGCGGTACTTGGATCCGATCCCGGGTTCGGTAGCCACGCGGCCGGAATAACTTTTCGCGGTCACCGGGTCGGCCTCACCGCCGGCGGAGCCGGACAGTCCATCACTTGTCTCCGGCGGTGCCCCAGTACGGGTCGTCGAGCAGGCGGAACTGCACGGTGGCCCGCCACACTTCACAGCCGGCCGTCGAGCCGGACCACGTCGGCCGCAACGCCACTCACCCCGCCCGACCGGGTGTGGTCCTGGGCTCCAGTCCTCGTCCCGCTCGGCGCGTCGTCCGCCGCCGTGCGCCAGCAAGGGTAGGCGAGGGCATGAGGTGAGAGCGGGGGTGGCTGGGGCGGTCGGCTCCATGGTTCTGCACAGCCACCATGGGGCGAGCCTCGAAGATCGGGGCCCACATCGGGCTACTGCAGGCAGGCCAGGAGCCAGCCCGATTCGCGGCCGGCGTACGGGCCACGATCTCCCGCCCCATGGCAGCTCCCGTGCAAAGCCGGTCCCCCGACCTCAGCGACGCGTGGCGGTACTCTCTGCGCATCTCAGCAGATCAGGAGGGGCATCGTGCTGGTTGGAGCGGTGGACATCTACGCGAATCATCCAGTGGTCTTCATCGGATCCACCGATCCTCCAGAGCTGGACTGGGACGACGCTCCGGCTTGTAGCAACGGCAAGCACATCGTCGTCCGGACGCGCGGGCAGAGCGCGCTCACCCGGGTATCGATCTGGCACGGCGCCATGCCTGTCATCGGCGACGTCGTCTTTGACGGGGTGCTGAACGTGGAGGGGTCACGGGTGTGCGTGGCCGACCTGGAGAACCTCACCCGGTGGGTCAACCGGACGGTGGTATCCGGCTCGCAACGTGTCGTGGTGTGCGTCGACGATCCCGACCATGCGTCGCGTGTGCATGTTGGCTTCGGCCTGGGCGACCGGAGCCTTGCGTTGACCGCGGTCGCGCGTCACCCGCTACCAGCCGTCCGCGTGGCCCCAGACGGCCAATTGCTCCGGCCGAACGAACTTGGGCTGATCTTGGATGGTCACGACTCACCGCTGGCCCGCCTGGCAGCGGCGATCAAACTTCTGGCATTGCCGGCCGACGACAAACCCTGGCCCAACCGGTATTGCATTGGTCTGGTGACGGAGTGGTTGCGAGGGCTGGCCAGCCGTATCTCTTTCGCAGAAGCGGAAACCCTCGGCCAGGAGATAGCCGACCGGTTGAGAGCCGACGACGTATCCGCCACGGACGGCATTGAGGACGAGGCGGCTTGGACGCTCGCGACCCACGTCGTGGACAGGATGGGGTTGCGCTAGCTGTGCTCAGCCACCACGTTGGTGACACGCAGCCGTCGATAGTTGATCAAGAGAGGGCCTCCGGGCGTACTACCGCCAGTGGTATCCGCTGCGGTCCGAGGCGCTGGCGCTGGCGGACCTGAACCCGGGTGCGGGCCGGGTCAGCAAGCTGTGCCACGAGCCACGCGTCGCCCTGGCAGTGCTCGAGAGCATGCTCGTCCCACATCAGGCGGCCGGCCGGCTGACCGTCCTCACCGAGCACCGGCCGGTCGCCGCCGAGTCCCACAGCCCCCGACACCGGCCGCGCGGCGTCCCCGTCCTTCGGCACCGACCGGGGCGTCACCTACATGATCTACGAGGCGGGCGACCGCATGGCCGTCTCCATCGCGGTGGCCCGCGCCTGACGCGTTACGGGCCCAGCGCACATCCGTCCGTGTGTCTCGCCGTGATCCCGCGCCGGGGACCCTGCCGCCTGGCCGGTGCCACAGCCGGGGCGGCGCGGATCCACCGCACTCCGGAGGCCGCCGCCCACACGGCCGCCTCCGGCTCGCGCAGCGGCAGAGGCTCCGAGTGTGCGGGCTCGATGCCCTCTGAGTGAGGGGCTCACGCGCTGGTTTGTCTGTTCAGGAAATCGATCAACGCCGCTTCTTTGCGGAGCAGTCGTTCACGCTGGACCGGGGAGAGGGATGTCAGAGCGTCGGCGAGGACGACTGTCCGGGGAACGTGCACCATCGCACCGGAGTAGATCCGACACCCGGGACACCAGGCCAGAGCCACAGCTCGCTCGAACAACGAGGACTCAGGTGGATGGAACCGGAATCGGTAGGAGCGGACGGCCGTCCCGCACGCGGCGCAGATTCGCCGGTCCCCCTCCACGACGGTGTCCCAGCTTCCGTCCTTGACCCAGCGCTGCCGTCCGGCGTGTGGTCTTCAAGTCGTCATACGCTGGAATCTCTCATGGTCACCCCGACGAGCACTACTCGAATACACGAACCCGGAAGGGCCGGCTGAGATCTGAGAACGGAGTCAGCCCAGCCTGAACAACGTCTCGACAAGCCGCGCAGTAGGGCGGAGCCGTACTGGACAGGGGTGTCCAACCCGAAACGGCCATAACTGCTCGCGCAATGCAGAACCGAGGAGAACCGCCCTACAGATGTCCAGGCTCGCCGTTGGCAATGAACTGTGTCAGGGACTGCTCCAACAGTTCCAGAAAATGGCGCAGGTCATCAGCCACTCTGTCGACCTCGGGTGTGTCCAGCGACGCCGTCCGGGTCCGGTAGACGACCCCACCTGGGCCGACGACATAGGACAGGCCCCCACCGTTCGAGCCGATGGCCAGGCCACTGGCCCTATGGTCCGTGTCGACATCGACTGCGCCGCAGTCCTTGAGCAGCAGAAGGACAGCGCCTGGGGGATCGATGAAGTAGCCGTTACCGACGTCCTCCCAAGTGAGTTCGCCGATGCTGTCGTAGAAGGTGACCAGATCGGCAGGAACGAGAGTCATTCGGGCAAGCGTGCGGGCTGCGGCCCGATCGTCGTGATCGGTCGGCCGGACCGCATTGGTGCCTGGGGGAAAGCCGTGCCGGCGCTCGAACTCGTCTGTCATGGCAGTAAGAGGTTCGGAGACGCGGCTCACCCACGAGGCCAGCCAGGCGGGCGAAAGCGACTGGTGAGTCATCGCGGATCCTCGCCCTGCTTGCTAGCGACCCCGCCTGCGCCAACGACTCTCTGCGTGTCCTGCTCGTCGTGACGAACCCTGAGGCAAGCCGCTGAGCAGCGGCGTGCCACTCGCGGAACACCAATGCGCTGTGCCACATTGTGCCGACATCTCGAAGCCCCGGAAGGATTGCAGCCGCTCATATACCCGTCACGTACCACTGTCTGGGCGATGTACCACGCAAGTACAAGTGCCGGCCTCGTCCGACAGGGGATGCGCACCGCTTGAGGGGAGCGCCGTTGGGGAGGGTGAGGCAGGCTTCCTCGACCAGCAAGGCCTCGTGCTCTGTCATACGGCAATGATGCAGGCGATCTGGTTGCCGGCCGCCACCGAGCATCATGATCTGCTCTCGGTGCACGGCCATACCCGCGGGAGCGACCACAGGGGTCTTCCGGAGCCGAATCTCACCGTTGGTCCGGGCTTCGAGCAAGGGAAATGTCGGGTAGTAGCAGGCCCATGCGACGTCGTCGTCGACGTTGAAGGCATAGACCGTATCGATGTACTCGATGCCCTCCGGAGGCGTGTACCTCCATCGCTGGTTCCCGCCGCTGTCCCAGCGCACCAGTCCCGCGGCGCTGATCGGGTCGACGTGGACGCCTTCATCGAAGTAGGCCGTCCATATTTGGTGCCGCCGGTCTGCCATCAGAAACTCGACCGCCGACCCGATCGCGAAACTGTGGCGGCGTCGCCCATCCGTACAGTAGATCTGTGCGTTCTGATCCTCTGTGGCACCGTAGCCTTGCAGGATGAACCGGCCATTCGGCAGTGCGTCCAGGTCGGTCACCCTCAAGCTCACGTCGTGCAAGGAGTGTTCCCGGATTGCGCCGCCGCTGTCGATGACCAGAAGTGCATCGTAAGGACTGGTGCGGGGCTGAGGGTGGGGCCTGCCGTACGAACTCGGACGGAGTTCCGCATCGGGGCAGATCAGCCAAAGGGCTCGGCCCCAGGCGTCCACTGTGGTCGCCAGGACCCTCTGGTGGTCGTACTGCCGAGGCAACAGAGCGTGGGTACGCAGTGCCACCTTCCTCAAGAAATCACCTCGCGGGCGAATGAACAGGACACGCTCATGATCGCATCCGTCCACATCCTTCGCCCAGCCGCGCCAACACCAGCGGGTCAGGTCCACCAAGCGTTCGTGCCTGACGCCCACGAGACGTTTGACCGCTGTCCCGCCCTCCCTGCGCCTACAGAATCGGCCTGATCCGCTGCGTCCACGCATCGTCTGCGGACGGTGCTGCACGGCGTCCCCGTGCGGCGGCGGCGCGTTTGCCAGGGGCGCGGGGTCGTCCCGCTGCTCGGGTTGATGTGGCCCTGCAGTGCCCGTCGCCCTAGTGGTGTCGGCCGGAGACGGCGAGCCCTTTCGCAGGCGAGGGCCTGTGGGCGTGCCCGCCTACGCCACTTCTTCCACCGGCGGTGGCCTCTTCCCGTTCAGCACCTGCCTTACCCACCCTTCCGAGAGGCCCAGCCGCGTTGCGATTTCCGGCACCGCCACGCCCCGGCGGCGTGCCGCACGCAGTGCTGTGTTACGTCGCTGCTGCAATCGCTCTCGGGCTGCAGCACCTGCCATTGTCCGATGCAGCACTACCGCCAGAGTCAGCAATAACCAGCCGATCGTGCCGTCCAGCCTGCGTTCCACTGAGCCCCCTGCTGTTGTTGCGACGCCCCCTGCAGAACACGATCAGCGCTGTGCGGCACGGCTGCAAGGGCGTGAACGGGGCGCACAAGTTGGGGAAGCCACGTGGAACAGCCGGCACTCGGGCGGCGTACGACGGAGAAATGGACACCTCTAAAGCGCGGTCAGCAGCAAGGCTCCATCGGGTCAGAGAACCCGATCTTCCCAAGCTGAGAGCGTGAGTTCGATGCTCGTCACTCGGGTTCGGATCGCCACTTCGAGGACGGGGCCGGCTGGCATGGTGTGGGTGGCCGCCCCGATCCATGTGCTGTACCCCGGTGCGCGATCGACTGGTGCGGCTGACCTGATCGGCCCTTGCCGTGTGTCCGACCCCCCTGCCGGTGGCCGGGGGGTGACGGATCGGCCAGACGCTCCCGGGACCACGAATGGCTGCCAGCGATGGCAGCGATCAGGCAGGCGCTCCTAGGCTCACCAGAGATCTTCTGTGACCTTGGAGGAAGAAATGAGCACCTCGGTCCCTCCGGGATACCAGTACGGCGACTCTGCACTCCCACTGTCACCGGTGACCGTTGACGACCTCGAAAAGCTGAAGGCCTCGGTCCTGTTCACCGAGGCCGATGAAGCGGCTCTGCGCCAGGCGTGGTCTGTCCTGAAGGATCAGGTCGAAAGCATTCTCGACGTATGGTACGGGTTCGTGGGCTCGCACGAACATCTCGTCGCCTACTTCTCCACACCCGAGGGGCAGCCCATCGGTGCTTACCTGGACGCCGTGCGCCCCCGCTTCGGCAAGTGGATCGAGGACACCTGCACACGCCCGTACGACACCACCTGGCTCACCTACCAGGACGAGATCGCGCTGCGTCACACCCCTGCGAAGAAGAACCAGACGGACCACGTGGAGTCGGTGCCGAACGTGGCGATGCGCTACTTGGTCGCCTTCATCTATCCCATCACCGCCACGGTTCGGCCCTTCTTGACCGCCGGCGGTCACTCCGAAGACGAGGTGGAGGCGATGCATCAGGCGTGGTTCAAGGCCGTCACGTTGCAGGTCGCCCTGTGGACGCGGCCCTACGTGTCCCACGGCTGGTAGCCACGCCGTACTTCCCGCAGGCCGGTAACGCGAGGCGTTCACCCAAGCAGGTCACGGACCCCGTCCGAGTGATGCGTTCTTGGCGACGCCGGCGGCGTTGGCGCAGCCCGCCCCTCCTCACCCTCGTCCACGGCCGGCTGCCGGAGCTTTCCGTGCTCGGTTCAGCAAGAGCAGTGCCATCGGAGGGAACAGGACCACGGACAGCAAACCCGCGGCGACCAGCGCAGCTGCGTCGGCAGGCTGGATCACGTCCAGCCTCAGGCCGATCATCGTCGTGGCCACGATGAAGGGGAGCGACGTCGCCTGCAGGAGACCGCTGGCCGCGACCTCGGCACGTGAGAGGCCGGCTGCGCGGTAGACGAGCGCGGGCAGTCCGCGCACGACAAGGAGCGCGGCGAGGAACATGGGCACCCTGAGTACCGTCTCGGTGTCGGCGAACAGCGCTGTGAGGTCGAACTGGATCCCGCTCGTCACGAAGAAGATCGGCACGAGGAACCCGTATCCGAGGCCTTCGAGTTTGACGTGGAACTGGGGATGGGTCCGATTCGCATCGGGGTCGACCAGCCGTAGCACGACGCCCGCGACGAAAGCACCGAGGATGGCCTCGAATCCGAGGTGAAGGGCGATCGCGGACAGGCCGACGACGAGGACCATCGTCAGGCGGATCCGTACCTGAGCACTCGTGTCCGCCATCTCCACCACCGTCCGGGACACCGCCATGGAACGGCCCGCACGGACGGAGACGACCACGACGAGTACCGCCAGGCAGGCGAGACCGAGCAGGAGGAGCAGCCTGGACGCCGTACCCGAGGCGTGTTCGGAGAAGAAGAGCGACAGCAGCACGACCGCGCTGATGTCGCCTGCCGAGGCGCCGCCGATGGTCAGTCTGCCGACAGGCCGTTCGACCGCTCCGGCGTCCTTGAGGATCGGTACCAGGAGCCCCAACGAGGTGGCCACCAGCGCGGTGCCGATCAGCAGGGGGCTCTCGACCAGCCCGGCAGCGTGAAGCAGCCAGCCGGCGGCTCCGGCCAGCGCCAGCGACGCCACCAGGCCGATGCCCACGAGGCGGGCCGCGGGTCCGCGTAGGTGCCGGGTGTCGATCTCGAGCCCGGCGAGGAACAGCAGGAAGCTCAGCCCGATGATCGACAGGGCCTGAACGGTGGCGTCCACCTGCACCACATTCAGCACCGATGGGCCCAGCACGATCCCGGCCACGATTTCGAGTACTGGACCTGGGAGGGGAACGCGGGGGATCAGGGCGAGGAGGAAGGGAACGCCTGCCGCCACTGCGAGAACGATGACCAAGTTGTCGTACGACATGGCGGCTCCGGAATTCTCGCGCCGTTGCCGACAGCGTCCTGCACTCCGACCACTTCGACCCCGATACGGGTCCGCAGGACGTCGTGGGGGATCGGCATGGCGCCAGGATCAGGGCCCCGGACGACTCCACCATGCACACGCGGAGAGCCGTGCCGCATCCGCTTGGCTCCGGGAACGGCCCACGCCGGCGCGTGGGGATGTGCGGTAGGTGCGGGGTGAAGTCGTATGACTACGTTTCGTCGACGGGGCTCGAAGCTCCGCAGGGATGCCTCGGCTGCGTCCGTCTCAAGAACGGCGTTGTCGCTCTCACCTGCTCTGAGGCCTTGCCACGACGACTTCACCAACCAGGCGGCCAGCAACTGCTCGAACGTATTCGATGTCCGCTCCGTCGGTATTCATGAGGCAGGACACATGTTCGGGCCGAAGGGCGTCGGCGGCTCGACGAGGGTGATGTCCTCGGCCACCGCAGCATCTACTGATCCGGAGCCGAGGTTCCGGGAGGAGGTATCCAGGTGAGAGCCGCGATCTCGCTCGGGCGGAGCACCATCGTGCGGGCACTGGTAGCGGAGTAACCGTCGTGGTGTCCACCGGATGCGCGTTGCTCGAAGACTTCGACTTGCTGAAGCAAGCGACGGTCGGCACCGTTCGACGGGTTCCACAGTGTCTCGTCATCCAAGTCGAAGTGCAGGCAATCAGGGGCGGGGAAACTCGCTGGCCGGTGCGGTGCCGTGTTGGTTGACTGCCGCCGTGGAGAACACCTGGACGCCGGCCCATCAGGCGGTGGAGAACGAGGACGCAGAGATCCTGGCGCAGTTGCTGGCCGAGGGGGTCGACCCTGATGAGGTGTGCGACAACTTGACGCTCCTGATTCATGCCATCGACGCGGAGGGCGATGGCGCCTTGCAGAGGGGCGGCCCGCTGACTGTGCACACCACCGCGGTGCTCTTGGCCTTCGGTGCTGACCCTCGACTTCCGGGGCCTGACGGGCAGACGCCCCTGGGCATTGCCCTTGCGTACGGCCATGACCTGGCGGTCCAGCTGTTGCAGCGCCACATCGGCGAGCGAGGCCGCGCTGACAGACAGGCGTGCCGGCGACACTCGTGACGGCACGGAAGTGCGGGACCTGATCCGGAACGCACTCAGGGTCCCGCCGGTCCTGGTGTGGACCGGCGAGACCCTTGTTTCGTGCGCCCCGGCGATCCGGGGCGCGCTCGGTCAGCTGAGTGCGGTGAGGGTGAGGGTGGTGGTGTAGGTGCCGGGTTCGGTGGTGGTGGGCACGCGCAGGTCGAGTGCGGCGCCGAGGGTGCCGGTGCCCTTGGTGTGTCCGGCGGTGGCGGAGCCGAGGGTGGCGGAGGCGGTCAGGCCGTCTCCGGTGTCGATGCCGGGTGCCACCGGTGTTCCGGCATGGGCTCCGGCGCCGTCGGTGAGGACGGCGGGGGTCCAGCCGAGGTACTTGCCGGACAGGCCGCCGGTGAAGTCGCCGGCCTGGCCGGAGATCGACCAGGCGGGGGCTGCGGCCCGGGTGTCGGTCACCTTGACGGGCTTGAGGTCACCGGTGGACTGGAGGTAGGCGCCCTTGTTGACCGCGTCGGTCATTGTGACGGCACGGTCCGAGGCGTCGATGGTCCAGGTGAACTCACCGGCCTGCTCCGGAACCGTCGCCGTGATCGTCTGCTCGTTCTCCGACGAGTCCGGATCAGTGGTCAGCGGTACCGCGCTCCAGGCGTCGAGGGACCGGTTGTCGAAGGTGTCCTGCCAGTTGGTGATGTCGGTGAGGCGTAGGAAGGCGCCGACTCCGTAGCGGTGTCCGGGGACGAGCCGGCCGGCCGGAACGGTCAGACCGATCGTGAAGGCGCCTCCGCTTTGCTGCATCACTCCGTGGTGGATCTGCCCGCTCACGCTGTCCGGTGAGGTCGCGATCCAGTTGCGCGTGCCGGTTCGGCCGGGCTGCCACACCTCGGCGTCGAACAGGCCGACGTCGAGTGAGTAGGTGAGTGTGGGGCTCGCCCAGTCGGGCACGTCGAAGCCCGCGCCGAGGACGGTGAGCTTCGTCGTGGCGTCCGGATCCACGGGGGCGTCGGGTACGACCACCAGCTGCGGCTTGCCGGTGCTGCGGAAGACCCGGACGGAGAAGGGATCGGATACCGTCTCGGTGCCTTCGACGTTGACCGCGACGACACGGGCCAGGGTTCCGTCGGCGCTGCGCGGGATCGACGCGATCGCGAACTGCTGCTTCTGGCCCGCGAGGGGCTCGGAGTACTCGGCGCCGGCCCAGCGTTGCCATGAGGCTCCCTGGTCGTCGCTGCGTTCCAGGACGATCTTCTTGCTGTCCACGGGCGGGTTGCCGGTGACTCGGAAGGGCACGACGGCCTTGGTTCCCTGGACGGCCAGAAGATCGCGTGGCGGCTGGGAGAAGGTGGGGACGGAGTACGGGGCCGTGGTGACGGTCAGTGCCCCGGAGACGGCCTCGCCCTCGCTGTTGGTCGCCACGATGCGCACCCGGTTGTTGTTCCAGGAGGAGCCAAGGTTCGGGATGGTCAGGGTTTCCTCGCGGGCTCCTTCGACATCCGTCCACGCGCCTGCGGCGGAGCCCGACCGCTGCCACTGCAGGTCCGCTTCACCGTCGATGTCCGCGGTGATGCTGAGGTCGCGGCCCTCGACGTAGGGGGCGGTGCCCGTGGTGGAGGGGTTGGCGAGGATGACGGGGACGTTCTTGACGTCGGGGGCCGAGTTGAACAGCACGGTCAGGTCGAAGGGCGGCTTGTCCGGGTCGGCGCCCAGGCCGCTGGTGTGCCAGTAGCTGGACAGACCTGTCTCGTACTGGAAGTCGACGAACGACTCCGGCCAGGAACCCCAGTCCGGCACCGCCTCCTTCACCTCGGTGGGGATCGCGGAGGTGGTGGAGCGGACGCCGTCGGTCAGGGGGAAGTAGTCGACTCCGGAGAACTCCGGGGAGATCTGTACCCCGCCGTCCGGTCCGGCCGTGGTGTTCAGGCGTACCTCGGAGAACGTTGCGACAGTGACGCCTCGCGGGGGGACCGGTTCGGTCTCGCCGGGGTTGTCCCTGCTGGAGCCGGTGCCGCCGCTGGTGGCCGTGAGCCTGCCGGTGCCGTCCTCGGCGATGGTGAGGGTCGGGTCCTCCAGGTACCAGGTGACCATGCCGGCGTAGGCGTTCGCGGTGAAGGCGCCCTTCCACTCGATGGTCGCCTCGCCGGTGGCGGAGTTGGCCGTCCCGGTGCCGTTGGTGAACAGGGCCCGCTGATTCAGCTGCGCCTGCGAACTCGGAATGCACTTCGTGGCGTTGGAGATGCCGTGTGCGGAGCCGTCGGTGGCGCGGTGGATGATGCGTACGTCACCCTTTTGCGCCCGGAACTCCTGCTGCGTGCCGGCCGAGAAGAAGTTGCAGTCCGCGTTGGCCGGGTTGCCGCCCTGGTAGATGTTGTTGACGCCCCATTCCAGGCTGGCGCGCTCGACGGGCTCCAGGCTGCCGCCACCGGAGATCACGCTGAGCGTGGCCGGCGCGGAGGTGGTGGAGGGGCCGTGGTCGTTGTCGACGACGGCTCGGTAGCGGGCGCCGTTGTCGCCGGGGGCGCTCTTGAAGGAGTGCGTGTCGCTCGTCGCGCCGGCGATGTCCGACCAGGTCCCCTGCCCGTCGGCCTGGCGCTGCCACTGGTACGAGAACGGTCCGGTACCGGCGGCGGTGACGGTGAACCGCGCTCGGTGGTGGGCCAGGACCGAGGTGTCGTGCGGGGGTTCGGCGATGGAGGCGGCTACCGGTGTGACGGTGAGCCGTGCTTCGTCGGACCGGTGCTGGGCGGCGTTTCGGTCGAAGACCCGGACCGAGTAGGTCGCTCCGTTGTCCGAGTGGTCGGCCGTGAAGGTGTAGCTGGGGGCGTTGCTGTTGGGAATCGGGACGCTGCCTTCGGCGTCCGTGCGGAACCAGGTGTAGTGCAGGGCGCCGGGGAAGTCGACGGAGAAGGTCACCGATCCGCCGTCCGGCACTGTCTGCGGTTGCGGCTGTGTCACGAACGCCGGGTCGGAGGCCGCGGCGAGGACCGCGAGGGAGGAGCTGTCGGCGCCGGTGGACCCGGCCGCCGTCGCTTGTGCCGCGACCGACTGGAGTGGGACGGGGGAGGGGGCCGCGACCGCGAGTGCCGCGGCGGCGGCCACGAGCCCGACGGCTATTCGGGCCGGGAGAGGTCTGGAACGCACAGTGAAGTCCGCTCGTAGCAGGGGAATCGGCTGATGCCGGGGTCGTGGGTTCCGCCCCGGCCCCGTGGTGCGGTGCGCCTGTCGGCCCTGGACCGGAGGCGGCACCGCGGCTTCGCCGAGAGGGTCGACAGCGTTGTCCGACCCCGGGAGCCGGGGAGCCTCCAGGCGTCATGATGGCGTCCCGGAAAGCCCCCCTTTGCTCCCCTTCTGGACGATGTTCGTACCGGATAACATCGACGCCAGAACCTGGCTCGCTTAGGTAAGCCTAATCTAACTATCATGCCGACAGAACGTCGGCAAGGCGTTGACTTAGGTAGACCTAAGTTGCAAGCTGGCGGGCGGGCACTGCCAAGGAGGCAACGTTGTCAACACCGGTGTTCTCATCGGTCATTCGCACCGCCACCCAGGATCGGCACGCCGAAGTCAACGACGCGCCGTTCATCAGCAACCTGCTGAGCGGCCGGTCCGGAGTGGGCGCCTACGTCCGCTATTCGGAACAGCTGCTCTTCGTCTACCGTGCGCTGGAGGACGCCGCCGACCTGCTGAGCGGGGATCCGGTCGCCGGCCCGTTCGTCAAGCCGGAACTGATGAGGTTCGCCGAACTGGAAAGAGACCTGAGGCACTTCCTCGGGGAGGACTGGCGCGACCGCGTCGAGCCGCTGCCCGCGACCCGCCGTTACGCGGCCCGGATCGCCGAGGTCGCCGCCACGTGGCCGGCCGGCTATGTGGCGCATCACTACACCCGGTACCTCGGAGACCTCGCCGGGGGTCAGGTGGTCCGGAGCGTGGCGGAGAAGACGTGGAGCCTGGATCGCAAGGGTGACGGCGACCGCCTCTATGTCTTCGAGGGCATCGGCAACCCCGCGGCGTTCAGGCGTGAGTACCGAGCCCTGCTGGACGCTCTGCCGGTGGACGACCTCGAAAAGCAGCGCGTGGTGGAGGAGTGCCGCACCGCCTTCGCTCTGAACGGTTTGCTCTTCGCCGAACTGCACGCGCTGTTCCCGCTCAGCGCCTGACATCGGCCGCAGGGCGGGGATCGCGCATCACTCACTCCGCCGGCCGTCGACCGCGGTTCTGCTCCAATCCCTGTCGTATCGCGACCACATCACTTAGGTTAGGGTTACCTAACTTACGCGGGGATGCCCGGCTCAGGGCACTCCTGGGGTGGGCTCCGCACGCCCGAAATCCGTACCACCTCGTCCGCGGCCAGGCCGCGAAGAACACCGGACGGAGGCCTGATTCGGCCCCGTCGCCACTTTGGAGGCAGCCCTGTGACGGGCAACAGACAGCCCCAGCCCCAGCCCCCGGACCCCGGACCGGCGTCCAGTGCCGCCCGAGGCCTGATGCCGGGCAGGGTCACGTCAGCAGGCCAACGTGCCCTCGTCGGAGTGCTGTTGGCGATTCCGCTGCTGCTGAGCGGCTGCCGGGCAATGGACGACGGCGCCTCTCCCCGGTCGGTTGCCGAAGGCCAGAACGTTCCCTGGGACCAGGTGCGACCGCTGGACGACCCCCGCACCTACAACGGGCCGTCGACGGCGACGATCGACGACGCGGACATCGATCCGGTCGCCCGGAAGGCGAGTCCGGTGCTGCCGGCCACGGTGACCGACACGCAGGGCACCAAGGTCACCGTCCGCAGCGCCGAGAGAATCCTGGCACTCGACCTGTACGGCAGCCTCGCCGCCACCGTGTACGGCCTCGGTATGGGCGACCGGCTGGTCGGACGCGACCAGTCCACGGGATTCCCGGCCGCCGACAAGCTGCCGCTCGTCACCTCTGGCGGGCACCAGTTGAACGCCGAGGCGATCCTGGCCCTGCGCCCGACGGTGCTCATCACCGACACCACGCTCGGGCCGTGGAACGCTGTCCTCCAGCTCCGCGATTCCGGTATCCCGGTGGTGGTGGTGAGCGCCCAGCGTTCGCTGGGCACCGTAGGCAGCCTGGTCGACGAGGTGTCCGCCGCACTGGGGGTGCGGGCCGAAGGCAAGAAGCTGCGCTCCAGGCTGAGTTCGGACATCGCCGCCGAGAAGGCCCGGATCGGCGAGATCGTCCCCGCCGACCCCGCCCGCCGACCGCGCGTCCTGTTCCTCTACGCACGCGGACAAGCCGGCGTCTACTACCTCTTCGGCAAGGGGACGGGTGCGGACTCCCTCATCTCCGCGCTCCGCGCGGTCGACGTGGCGAGCGAAGCCGGCATCAAGGGCTTCACCCCGCTGAACGCCGAGGCCATGGCGAAGGCCAAGCCGGACATCATCTTCATGATGAGCGAAGGGCT
The DNA here is from genome assembly GCF_003261055.1 of Streptomyces cadmiisoli. NCBI lineage: Bacteria > Bacillati > Actinomycetota > Actinomycetes > Kitasatosporales > Streptomycetaceae > Streptomyces > Streptomyces cadmiisoli. Next base: position 673,890 of record NZ_CP030073.1, on the reverse strand, counting down.
CCGCTCCGTCGGAGGTGTCGACGGCGCACTCGGCCTGCCCGGTGTCGCCCAGACCCCGGCCGGAAAGCACCGGCGCATCGTGGACATGAGCGACTACCAGATGCTGTCCTTCGGCCCCTTGACCGCACACGTCCTGGACGCGCTGGCACGCGCCGTCTACGCGCCCGACTCGCTGGCGGCCGGCGGCAAGGGAGCAGTGTCGTGACCACCACCGCACCTCGAACCACCGATGAGAGCGGCACCACCGCGCGAAAGACTCCCGTGGACGACCGCGCCGCAGGCTCACCCGGGGGCAGGGCGGCTCATGTCGCTCTGTTCGCCGGACTCGGCATCGCCCTGATCCTGATCTGCCTCGGCTCAGCCGCACTGGGCCAGTACGGCATCGGGTTCGGCGACGTGGCCGCCTCCATCCTGCGACGGCTCACCGGACCGCTCGGTCTGGGCCACCCCGTCGACGACCCCTTCGCGGAATCCGCGCTCTGGCAGATCCGCCTGCCCCGCGTCACCATGTCACTGATCGTCGGCGCCGTACTGGCGACAGCCGGCGCCCTGATGCAGGGCGTCTTCGGCAACCCGCTGGCCGAACCCGGAGTCGTGGGAGTGTCCGCCGGCGCGGCGCTCGGTGCCGCGGTCGTCATCGTCACGGGCCTCGACGTCCTCGGCCAGTTCACCGTGCCGACCGCGGCCTTCCTCGCCGGACTCACCGCGGTGCTCCTCGTGTACGCGTTCTCCCGCGCCAACGGACGTACCGAAGTCGTCACCCTCGTACTGACGGGCGTCGCGATCAACGCCGTCGCCGGCGCCGGACTGGCATTCTGCATGTTCTTCGGCTCCCAGACCGCCCGCGACCAGATCGTCTTCTGGCAGTTGGGCAGTCTCAACGGAAGCCGCTGGACGTATGTGTTCAGCATCGCGCCGTTCGCCCTCATCGGGCTCGTCGGCGCCTGCCTGCTGGCACGCCGGCTGGACCTGCTCGCACTGGGCGACCGGGCGGCCCGGCATCTCGGGGTCGACGTCGAACGGCTCCGTGTGACCTCGATCGTGCTGATCGCCGTCATGGCCGCGGCAGCCGTCGCCTTCAGCGGCATCATCGGCTTCGTCGGACTGGTCGTACCCCACCTGGTGCGGATGGTGGTCGGACCCGGCCACCGTGTCCTGATCCCGGCCAGCATGCTCGGCGGAGCCGTGCTGCTCGCCGCGGCCGATGTCGTCGCCAGGACCGCCATCGCCTACGCCGACCTCCCGATCGGCATGCTCACCGCCGCGGTGGGCGGCCCCTTCTTCTTCTGGCTGCTGCGCAACACCCGCGCCCGGGCGGGAGGATGGATATGAGCAGACGGACCGTCCTGGAACGGATCACCGGCCGCGGCCGGCCCCTGCCCGTACCACCCGCACCCGGCACCGTCGCCCTGACCGCACGCGGACTCGGTCTGCGGATGGGCGGCACCTGGCTCGTGCGGGACGTGGACCTCGACCTGACCGCCGGCCGGTTCCTGGCCGTGGTGGGGCCCAACGGCGCCGGAAAGTCGACCCTGTTGTCCCTGCTGGCCGGAGACCAGCCACCCACCAGCGGCAGCGTGCGGATCGGCGACCTGGCCGCCGGGGAAGCCCGGCCGGCCGAAGCGGCCCGGCGCCGCGCCGTCCTGCCGCAGCGGGCCGTGCTGTCCTTCCCCTTCACCGTGGCCGACATCGTCGCCATGGGCCGGGCGCCCTGGGCGGACACCGGCGCCGAGGAGGAGGACGAGGAGGCGATCGCCGAAGCCCTGGACGCGACCGGCATGACGGCGTTCGCGCACCGCCGGTACCCCACGCTGTCCGGAGGCGAACAGGCCCGGGCCTCCTTCGCCCGAGTCCTGGCCCAGCGGACGCCCGTCCTGCTGCTCGACGAGCCCACCGCCGCTCTCGACCTGCGCCACCAGGAGCAGTTGATGGTCACCGCCCGCGCCTGCGCCGACAGCGGGCACGCGGTCCTCGCCGTCCTGCACGACCTGCAACTGGCCGCTGCCTACGCCGACGAGATCGCGGTGCTGAGCGCAGGTCTGCTCGTGGCGCGCGGTGAGCCGGAGCAGGTGCTGACCGAGCGGCTGCTCGAAGAGGTCTATCAGCTTCCCATCGAGGTGTTCCGGCATCCCGCCACGGGCGCGGTGATGGTCGGACCGAGACGGCTTGGCAAAGGAACCCCATGACATCTACGCCCTTTCCGGATTCTCCGGTCGCATCCCCCGGGGCACGGCCACGAGTCGGCCCGCGCCTGGTGCCGGCCGTCGCGCTGACCGCTTTCCTCACGCTGGCGCTCGCTGTGGTGACCGCGCCGGCGGCTTCGGCCGCGGGCCGCGTCACCATGACACCGGGGACCGCCGATCCCCAGTACGCCACGAAGATTCGCCTGCACGGCTCGGGCTTCCAGTCGGTCAAGAACGGTTTCGGCGGGGTCTATGTGCTCTTCGGCACCGTCAGCGGTGACTGGCGCCCCAGCCAGGGCGGCAAGAGCGGTGAGGACTACGTCTATGTCCAGGACTCCGAGACCAAGGACAACCGCGGCTACCAGCGGTTCGTGGCCTTCCCCGGCGACCCGACGGCCTACGCCGCCAACGGAGGCACTCTCAAAGCGGACGGGACCTGGGACGCGACCCTGGTGATACCGGGCGCGGTCTTCCCGGCCAAGGGCCGCGACGGCAGCATCCGCCAGATCGACTGCCGCAAGGTGCAATGCGGAGTGATCACCATCGGCGCGCACGGTGTGAGCAACGCCGGCAACGAGAGCTTCACCCCGGTCGACTTCGCAGTCCCGGACGGGTCTGCCCCGGCCACGAAGGCCGCACCCGCGACCTCGGCACCCGCCGTGAAGCAGTCCGACGAGACGAAGGCCCCCACGAGTGCCGGATCGTCCGCGCCGAACACGTCGTCCGCGGCATCGGAGTCGGCGGCCGCCCCGCCGAAGGCAACCAGCGATCCTTCGGCACCTGTCGCAGCGGACCCGGTCGTGAGCGCTTCATCGGCCTCCGTACCGGGCCGTGCGCCGGCCATCGGCGCCGCGGTGGCCTTCGGGACGGTCGTGCTGTGGCTGCTGCTCCGACGCCGCAAGCGCCGCGGCGCCACGACGCGTATCAAGGAGGAGACGGCATGAACACGACCGTGAGAGCCGAGGGCGCCGTCCCCGCCCACTCCGGCTGCCGCGTCGGCCCGGTGCGGCGCGTCATCACCTCCGTTGCTGGTGTGGTGGTGGGTGCGTTGTCGGTGGCGGGTGTGGTGTGTGTGGGGGCGGGGTCGGCGTCGGCGGCTTCGGTGTCGGTGTCGGGTGTGTCGTTCGCGTGGGGGCTCAGTGGTGAGCAGGGGGGTGGTGCCTTCTTCGGTGGGTGCAACTTCCTGTCGGCGGGGAAGGCCGGGAACACGGGGTCGAGTCGTTTGTGGACGCAGGCGGACGGCTTCTATTCGGCGAGTTCGGGCAATGTGCGGGTGGAGAAGCCCGATGCGGGTGGTTCGTTCGTGGAGCCGTCGTGGGCGTCGAAGTGTCAGGATGCGAACGGTGTTGCGGTGTCGGCGGGTTCGACGAGTTCGCTGACGCACAACCGGGTGGTGTTCAGTGAGGGCACCGGTTCGGTGGATCCGGCTGCGGGTACGGCGTCGATCGAGTGGTCGGGGTCGTTCACGTCGGTGTTCTACGGTGGTCTGACGTATTGGTCGGCGTCGGATCCGAAGTTGACGGTGAAGGCTGATGGCACGGGGACGTTGACGGCGACGGCTTCGGGTTATGGCGCGGATATGAATAATCCGGGCAAGTGGGTTCCGCTTGAGGAGACCACGGTGACGTTGGCCAGTCTTTCGGGTGTGGAGGTGGGTCCGCAGGGGTTCACGGTCACGCCGGATTATCTCGGGGAGTCGGTGACGGTTCCGGCGGGGACGACGGGTCAGGCGGCGAAGTCGGGTTCGAACGAGGCGTACTGGGGTGCGTTCCCGCAGAGCTTCGTGGACTTCCAGCAGTTGACGGGTCAGTCGTCGTACTGGTTCACCTCGGGTGGTGCCCGTGACAGGGCCAAGCCCGCCACCCCCCTCACCGTCGCCTACACCATCGACAGCACGGACCCGGTGCCGTCGGAGAACGAGCAGACGATCACGGCGACGGTTCCGGAGCAGGCCGGTGAGTTCACCTGGACCATCGACGCCTCGGACCGTGCCGTCACACTGACCGACGCGGTCAACAAGGGCGCCTACCTCCAGTCCACCGGTGACCTCAAGCCCGTCAAGGTGACCGACACCCGGGCCGCAGCCCCCGCCTGGTCGGTCTCCGGACAGGCCGGCGACTTCACCGGCGGCCTGTCCGGCAAGTACCTCGGCTGGACCCCCGCCGTCCTCACCGACGGCGCCGGAGCCCAGGCCGGAGCACCGGTGGCACCCGGCATCGACACCGGAGACGGCCTGACCGCCTCCGCCACCGCCGGACACACCAAGGGCACCGGCACCCTCGGCGCCGCACTCGACCTGCGCGTACCCAGCACCACCGAACCCGGCACCTACACCACCACCCTCACCCTCACCGCACTCAGCTGAGGTCGATCACAACAACCACCCCGGCACGGCGCCTTTCGATCGGGCCGTGCCGGGCCCAGAACAACTCGTGCGGCCGGCCGCGCTGTGGAAGGCAGCGCGGCCGGCCACACGACGACGACGGAGAGAACCATGACCAGGAGAGCGGCCCCACCGGTCTCGACACGCCATCTGCTCGCCGCCGTGCTGACGGCGCTCGTGACGCTGCTGTGGACACCGGCGACCGCCACCGCCGCACCCACCGCGGTGACCTCCGCGCGAGCGGCGGAGAAGGACCAGATCTCCTGGGGAGCCGCGCCCGCCGACACCCGGGTCGGCAAGGGCCGCAGCCGTTTCACCTACAACCTCCCCCCTGGTGCCCGCGTCACCGACGCCTTGGCCGTGGTCAACCGCAGCGAGCGCACGATCAAGCTCCGGGTCTACGCCAGCGACGCCTTCACCACCCCCAGCGGCGGCATCGACCTCCTGGCCGCCGACAAGAAGCCCAGCGACGTGGGCTCCTGGATCACCATGAAGTCGACCACCGTCACGCTGAAGAGCCAGAAGTCCGCGGTGGTGCCCTTCACCCTCACCGTCCCCGCGGACGCCACGCCGGGTGACCACTCGGGCGGTGTGGTCACCTCACTGATCACCGAGACCGAGGGCAAGACCGTCCGCTTGGACCGCAGACTGGGCTCCCGTCTCCATCTGCGCGTCAGCGGACCGCTCGAGCCCGCCCTCCAGGTCACCGACATGCACGCCGAATACCGCGGCACCCTCAACCCCGCCGGCAGCGGCAGCATGCAGGTCACCTACACCGTCGCCAACACCGGCAATGTCCGCCTCAAGGCCCGCCAGCTCATCAGGACCAGCGGCCTGTTCGGTCTGGTCAACCAGGACGCACGCCTCGCCGACCTGCCCGAGATCCTGCCCGGGAACTCGTTGACTCGCAGCGTCACCGTCACCGGAATCTGGCCCACCGCCCGCTTGAACACCGACGTGGTCCTGCAGCCGGTAGCCTCCGACGACCAACCCCCCGTCCAGGTCGGCCAGGCCACCGCGACCCGGTCGGTGTGGGCCTGGCCGTGGGGACAGCTGATCGTCCTCGCGGTGGTCGCCGTGAGCGCGTCCGGCTATTTGTTGCTGCGCAGGCGACGCAACCGGCGTGTCGCGCGGGCCATCTCCGACGCCGTCGCCAAGGCACTGGAAACGAAGGCCGAGCCGACGTCCGCGGAACGGCCCTCCGGTAACTGACAGCCGATCAGTCCGGCGGCCGCGACGGGATTTCGGCCGCCGGGGAAGCGCTCGGCGCTCGGCACGCCTCTTGACCCACCCGTAGAACTTACCGCCCGAAGTGATCCGGCTGCGGCGCGACTTGACGCCGGACGATCCAGTCGTCCTGTTCGCCGCGTCCGTCACCCGACCCGGCCGGCACGATGCCCTCACCGCACTGACGCGGGCCGGCCCGTCCTGGTCCTCGCCGAAGGGCTGCTCATGTACTTCGAACAGGAAGAGCTCCGCTTCTTCCTCGGCTCCTGCCGAACGGCCTTCGGGCCCGGTTCCGAAATCGCCGGCGACACTTCCATCCCCGACTCGCGCTGAGCGGCCGCCACCCCATCGTCAAGGCCACCGGAGCCCACTTCCGGTCCGGCGCGCCGGACGGCCGACGCCTCGCCGGGGCCGCGCCTGGCCGGCGCCTCGTCGCTGACCACGCGGTGATGGAGCGCATCAGCCCTGCCCACCGTGCTGCCGCAGCCCTCTTCCGGCTCCTCACCCTCGGCTCCCGACCGTATGCCGTCGCCCAGCTGAAGGCGGACAGCACCACATGACGGCCACCTCGTTGAACGCTCCATGGGGCTTTCCGGCGGCGTGCCGGCGCCGTGGTGAGTGATGACTCGTCACGAGTTCGGCTCCTTCATCGCGACCCGTGTCGATGGCATCCAAGTTGTTATGTCCTGAGCCGGTACCGGATCCGCGTCTTCGTGGTGCAGTTGAGCAGTGCTCTGGTGGGAGGAAATCCGGAACGGCACCCGTAGGCGTCGGCGATCCGATCGGCGCCACACGGCGAACCAGGAAGGCGAAGCCGGAAGGCGTCGGCCCTCCCGGCTCACCGATGCAGCGGTCGCTCTGCTGCTTGCCGTGGCCGACGTGGGCGCGCTGGCCGGAATCGCCCTGTTGATGTTCCTGGTCGGCATGTCGCAGTCCGATCGGTCGCTGAACCCCACGCAAAGCCAGGACGTCCCAGGTGTTCTCCTCGCGCTCGTCTGGATCATTCCCGCGGCGCTCGCCCTGTCCTGCTACAGCCACGCACGCATGCGCATGCCGATCACCAGCGTCGTCCAGGGATTGTTCTTCGTGACAGGGACAGCGCTGGCCATCGGACAGACGAACATGCTGTTGTCCCTCAGCTGACGGGAGGCGCCTGCCACGACACTAAACTGCCGCGGGCTGACCCAGGACCGACCGCACCGCGTCGGCCACCGACGGCAGTTGGGCGTCGAGGTAGAAGTGACCACCGTCGAAGGTGACGACGTCGCCCGGCCTCGTGGAATGGGCGAGCCAGCCCCGGGCCTCGTCCACCGGGACGATCGGGTCCGAGGCGCCGACCATGACGGTCAACGGTATGTCGAGCGGCGGCCCGGGCAGCCAGCGGTAGGAACCGAGGGCGCCGTAGTCCGCGCGGAGGGTGGGCAGCACCATCTCCAGCAGTTCGGGGTCGTCCAGGACACGGCCGGTCGTGCCACCCAGGCGGCGGATCTCGGCGATCAGAGCCGCGTCGCCGTCGATACGGTCGGTGGCCTTCGGCGAGGTACTCGGGGCACCACGGCCCGAGAGGATCAGACGATGTGCGGTGGGCAGGTCGAACTCCGAGAGGATGCGCGCCGTCTCGTAGGCGACGATCGCACCCATGCTGTGACCGAAGAAGGCGTACGGACGCTGCGGGACGAGGACCAGTTCCTCGGCGACCGCGCGGGCCATATGGGTCAAGGACGTCAGCGCAGGCTCCAGACGGCGGTCCTGGCGTCCCGGGTACTGGACGGCCAGGACGTCGATGTCGGGCGCCAAGGCGCGTGACAGGCCCAGATAGGCGCTGGCCGCCCCGCCTGCGTGGGGGAAGCAGATCAGGGCGATCTCACCGCGCTCGGTGCTCTCGAACCGCCTGAACCAACGGCTCTCCATTGCGGACATGTGGGGGTCCAATCCAGCGGCCGAGCGCCCGCCTCCGAGTGAGGCGGGCGCGGCCGCTTGTCGTCACGTGCGGCTGTGGGAGATCAGGAGGTGGTCAGCGCGTCCTCGGTCACCCGCGGCAGGAATCCGGCCTCCCGGAAGAAGGTCACATACCGTCGGAACAGGTCGGGCTCCATCTTGGGGCACTCGACTCCCGTTCCCTCCAAGGCTAGTTCCGCCACGCTCGTGTCCACCGGTGGATAGAAGGTGCCATCGCTCTGCGCCATCATTTCGAATGCCTCCAGCAGCGGAAGCATCACGTTGTCGGGGTCCGACCTCACGAGTGTGCGCCACGAGTCCCAGTCCATCTCCTTCAGCGGGTAACCCGTCATCCTCAGTTCGGTAATGAAGTCGGCGAAGGACATGTGGCTCTGGTTGTAGAGATGGAAGGTGCCCGAGGCGGTCTCCGCCGACCTGGACAGGGCGACCACCGCGGAGCTGACGTAGTCGACAGGGGTGAGAGGCACCTCGGCGATCAGGCCGGTCGGGACCGCGCCGGCCTGGATCAGTCCGCGCAGGCTCAGCCAGACGAAGTCGCGCGTCTGGCAGGCGCCGTTGACCTGGTCGCCGGAGACGACGTCCACGCGGTAGACGGAGACCGGCAGGCCCCGGTCGCGGGCGATCCCGATGATCTGCTCGGCCACCCACTTACTGCGCAGATAGCCGCTGGGCAGCGCCTCGGCGGGACCGGTGGGGTCGTCCACCTTCAGCGGGTTGCCCCCCGCACGCTCACCGGCGAAGACCCCGGTGGTGGACAGGTAGTGGACCGGAACCGTGCGGTGACGAGCGGCGAGCCGCAGTACCTCCGCCGTGCCACGGACGTTGGCCGCCTTCAACGAGCTGAACGGGTGCAGCCAGTGAACCTTGGCACCGCCGTGGTAGACAACGTCGACGGTACGGGCGAGGTTGTCGAACTCCTCCTCGCCCAGGCCGAGCCGCGGCTCGGCGAGGTCACCGACGACGATGTTCAGCCGGGCCGGGTCCACGTCGTCCCACAGGCGGTAGTACTCCAAGTTCTCCCGCAGCCGCCGCAGTCCGTCCGCCTCGTCCCGCGCGCGCACCAGGCAGTGCAGCCTTCCTCGCGTCGCGCGCGACAGATCACGCAGCAGGAACGCGCCGAGGAAGCCGGTCGCACCGGTGAGGAAGATCTCCGCCGGGTCGTCCACCTGGTGCACGACCTCGGCGGCGGGCCGGATCTCCTCGTCCAGGTGGATCTCCGCCGCGTAGTCCTCCGCCGCGCTGCTTCCCGAGGTTTCGCCCGCGGCGGCGTCCGGTCCGCTCACCAGCCGAGTCCGCAGGAACTCGGCCAGGACCCGCGGGGTGGGATGGTCGAAGACCAGGGTGGCGGGCAGCAGCAGGCCCAACTCGGCGGCGAGGCGGTTCCGCAGCTCCACTGACGTGAGCGAGTCGAAACCGAGCCCGGTGAAAGGCTGGTCGCTGCCGAACGACGACGGGTCGCCATGGCCAAGGACCGCCGCTGCCCCCGCGAGCACCACGTCCAGTACGAGTCCGATCTGCTCGCGTTCGTCGACCCCGGCCAGACGCAGCGCCAGGTCACCCGCGGTGCGGCCGGTGTTGTTGGCCACGCGACGCACCGGCCTGCGCACCAAGGAGCTGAGCAGCGTCGGGACCTGCGCCGGACGCTCACGCATCGCGGTGACGTCCAGCGGGGTGACCACGGAGGCCGGATGAGGCAGGGCCAGGGCGAGGTCCAGCAGCCGGGGCCCCTGTTCCACGGTGATCGCCCCGAAGCCGGCCCGGGTGATCCGGGCGATGTCGGCCTCGTCGAGGTCGCCGGTGATGGCGGACTGCTGAGCCCACAGGCCCCACGCGACGGAAGTGGCGGGGAGCCCATGTGCCGCGCGCAGCGCGGCGAGCCCGTCCAGGAAGGCGTTGGCGGCGGCGTAGTTGCCCTGGCCCGCTCCGCCGATCACCCCCGCGATGGAGGAGAACAGGACGAACGCCGACAGGTCCATGTGCTTGGTTCGCTCGTGCAGGTACCAGGCGGTGTCGGCCTTGGGCGCCAGGACAGTGTCGAGGCGCTGCGGGGTCAGATCGCTGACCAGGCCGTCGTCGATGGCGCCTGCCATGTGGACCACACCGGTCAGCGGATGTGCCGCCGGTACGGCGGCGAGGACGCCGTCGAGCGCGGCGGGGTCCGCGGTGTCGGCGGCGACGATCGTGCTGGTGGCACCCAGTTCGGCCAGTTCGTCGCGGAGCATGTCGGCGCCCGGCGCGCCGGGGCCCCGACGGCTGACCAGCAGCAGGTGCCGTACACCGTGCTCGCGCGCCAGATGACGGGCGAACAGCGCACCGAGGCTTCCGGTGCCACCGGTGATGAGCACGGTGCCCTCCGGATTCCAGGAGCCGGATCGGGAGCGGCCTTCCTCACGACGCGGCACACGCACCACGCGTGGCAGCAGGATGCGGCCGTCGCGGATCGCGGCCTGGGCCGCACCGCCGGCGACCACGGCGGACAGGGTGTCCGCGAGGGCCTCCAGGTCCTCCGTGTCGGCGTCCACGAGAATGATGCGGTCCGGGGACTCCGACTGCGCGGAGCGCAGCAGACCCCAGACGGCGGCGCCGGCCGGATCCACCGCCGCCTCCCCGCCGGTGGCCACAGCACCGCTCGTCACCACGACGAGCGGGACGGTGCCGGGGCGTTCGTCGGTCAGCCACCGCTGGACCAGGGCGAGGGCGGAGTGGGTCCGCGAGTGAACGGCGGCCACGACGTCGGTTCCCCGTACGTCGACGGCAGGGCCGTGCACCACGACAGCGTCGATCTCGCCGAGCTCCGCGAGCGCGGCGGCCTCGGTGATGGTGGTCCCGCTCCCGCTCTCACCGACGAAGGCGAAGACCGGCGCCGTATCCGGAGCGGGCAGTGAGGTTGTCTGCCAGTCCACGACGAACACGGTGTCGGCATCCCGGACCAGGGCGTCGCGCACCTGGTCCGCGCCCACCGGTCGGCACGTGACGCCCCGTGCGGCGGCCACGGCCTGGCCGGCCCGGTCGGTGAGTCGAAGGGCGACGGTGTGATTGTCCGCGGGGACCAGATGGGCGCGCAGAGCGGTGGCGCCCGTCGCGTACAACTGGAAGCCGCTCCATTCGACAGCGACCACCTCGTCGTCCCGCTCCGCGTCCGGCCCGGTCAGGGCGGCGGCGTGCAGGGCCGAACGAAGCAGGACCGGGTGCAGGCCGAAGTCGGCGGCCTCGCCGTGCAGCGCCTCGTCGAGGACGATGTCCGCGAACACCTCGTCGCCGAGACGCCAGGCCGCGATGACACCGTGGTCCGCATCGGTGTCCGCGTCCGACTCGATGAGGGGGAGGGCGGTGGCCCCGGCGGGAGGCCATGCGACCGGGCCGAAATGCGCCTTGAAGGTGCCGGGGGTGAGCCGTCCTGTCGCCCAGACGGTCCACGGCAGGTCGGCGCCCTCGGGCCGGGCACGCAGCGTGAAAGGCCGCGCCGGACTCGCTCCCGGCTCCTCGACGGACAACTGGAGTTCGAGCCGCCCCTCCTCGGGCAGTGCCGGTGGAGTGAGCAGGACCAGCGAATCCAGGGCACTCGTGCCCAGTTCGTCCCCAGCTCGCACGATCGCATCGGCCAGGGCCTCCGGCGGCAACGCGGTGGAGCCGTGCAGCGTGTGCCGGGCCAGCCACGGATGGCTGCGCGCCGAGACACGACCGGTGAACAGCGCGCCCTCGCCGTCCGCGCGCTCCACCTTCGCGCCGAAGAGAGGGTGACCGCCGGGCTGGAGGCCCAGGCCGGCGGCATCGGAGGTACCGGTGCCGGACTTGATCCAGTAGCGCTGGTGCTGGAAGGCGTAGGTGGGCAGAGGCAGCGTGACATGGCGGGCGCCGGTTCCGGCGAAGAACGCCGTCCAGTTCACCGCCACTCCCTGGCAGTGCAGGGTGCTGACGGCCTGAACGAGAGTCGCCGCCTCATCGCGGTCCCGGCGCAGGGCGGCCACCGGCGGGGCCGAGTCCACGTCGTCGAGGGTTTGTGCGGTGAGGGTGGTGAGGACGGTGTCGGGGCCGATTTCGAGGTGGGTGGTGGTGCCGGCTGTGTGGAGGGTGGTGAGGGCGTCGGTGAAGCGGACGGGTTGGCGGATCTGCTGGGTCCAGTAGTGGGGTGAGGTGAGTTGTTGGGTGGTGGCGAGTTGGCCGGTGACGGTGGAGATGAGGGGGGTGTGGGGTGGGTGGTAGGTGATGGTGGTGGCGATGTCGCGGAATTCGTTGAGGATGCCGTCCATGTGGGGGGAGTGGAAGGCGTGGGAGACGGTGAGTCGTGTGGCTTTGCGTCCGCGTTTGTGCCAGTGGGTGATGTGGCGTTCGACGGTGTCGGTGTCGCCGGAGATGACGGTGGAGGTGGGTGAGTTGAGGGCGGCGATGGCGATGGTGCCGTTGTCGGCCGCGAGGGTGGGGGTGATTTCTTGTTCGCTGGCTTGGATGGCGGCCATGGTGCCGCCGGCCGGTGCGGCTTGCATGAGTCGTCCGCGGGCTGCGACGAGTTTTGCGGCGTCTTGGAGGGAGAAGACGCCGGCGACGTGTGCGGCGGCGAGTTCGCCGATGGAGTGGCCGGTGACGTAGTCGGGGGTGATGCCCCAGGTTTGGAGGAGTCGGTGGAGGGCGACTTCGACGGCGAAGAGTGCGGGTTGGGTGTATTGGGTGTCGTTGAGGTTTGTGCCGTGCTGGATGGTGTCGCGGATGCTGTGGGGGAGGTGGGTGTCGAGGGCTGCGGTGATTTCGTCGAAGGCTGCGGCGTAGGCGGGGTAGGTGGTGTAGAGCTGCTGGCCCATGCCGATGCGTTGGGCGCCTTGGCCGGTGAACAGGAATGCCGTTTTGCCGTGGGGGTGCGCGGTGGTGGCGGTGTGTGTGGTGGCGTGGGCGATGTCGCGCAGGGCGTGGGTGAGTTCGGTGTGGTTGGTGCCGGTGATGGCTGTGCGGTGGTCGAAGGCGACCCGTTCGGTGGCCAGGGCGCGACCGATGTCGGCTACGGGCACGTCGGGGTGCTGCTCCACGAAGGTGAGGAGTCTGGCTGCCTGGTCACGCACCGCCTGTTCGGTCTTGCCGGACAGCACCCACGGCACAACGGAACCCGGAGCAGCCGCCCCGGAGAACTCCTGCTCGGCCCCCTCTTCCGCGGCTGGGGGCTCCTCGATCACCACGTGAGCGTTCGTGCCACCGAACCCGAAGGAGGAGACTCCTGCCCGGCGAGGACGTCCGTCGGTGACGGGCCAGTCGCGTGCCTCGGTCAGCAGCTCGACCGCACCCGTTTCCCAGTCGATGTGGGTGGAGGGGGTCTCGGCGTGGAGTGTCTTGGGCAGGAGGCCGTGGCGCATGGCTTCGATCATCTTGATGACGCCGCCGACGCCGGCCGCGGCCTGGCTGTGGCCGATGTTCGACTTGAGCGAGCCGAGGTACAAGGGACGTTCCTCGGGCCGCTTCTGGCCGTAGGTGGCCAGGAGTGCCTGTGCTTCGATGGGGTCGCCGAGGCGTGTGCCGGTGCCGTGTGCTTCGACGGCGTCCACGTCGTTGGTGGTGAGGCCGGCGTTGGCGAGGGCTTGTCGGATCACCCGTTCCTGCGAGGGTCCGTTCGGGGCGGTCAGTCCGTTGCTGGCGCCGTCCTGGTTGACGGCTGTGCCGCGGATGACCGCGAGGATGCGGTGGCCGTGCTTGCGCGCGTCGGAGAGTCGTTCGACCAGGAGGAGGCCGACGCCCTCGGACCAGCCGGTGCCGTCCGCGTCGTCGGAGAAGGACCGGCACCGGCCGTCCGACGCCAGGCCACGCAACCGGGAGAATTCGATGAACGCGGTCGGTGTCGACATCACGGCCGCGCCGCCCGCGAGCGCCAGGTCGCACTCGCCGTTGCGTAGCGCGCTGGCGGCCATGTGCATCGCGACCAGTGACGACGAGCAAGCCGTGTCGACCGTGACGGCCGGTCCCTCGAAGCCGAAGGTGTACGACAGCCGGCCCGAAGCGATCGAGCCCGCGCTTCCGCTGAAGAGGTAACCCTCGTTGCCCTCGGGGGGCAGGTCGGGGCGGGAGCCGTAGTCGTTGTACATCACGCCCGTGAAGACACCGGTGCGGCTGCCGCGCAGTGTGGCCGCGTCGATGCCCGCGCCCTCCAGCGCCTCCCAGGCGGTCTCCAGGAGCAGGCGCTGCTGCGGGTCGATCGCGGTGGCCTCGCGCGGCGACATGCCGAAGAACTCCGGGTCGAACAGGTCGGCGTCGTGCAGGAAGCCGCCCTCGCGGACGTAGGAGGTCCCCGCGTGATCCGGGTCCGGGTCGTAGAGGTTGTCCAGGTCCCAGCCTCGGTTGGACGGGAACTCGCTGACCGCGTCCACCTCGTCCGCGACCAGGTTCCACAGCTCCTGGGGAGAGGACACCCCGCCCGGATAGCGGCACGCCATGCCGACGATCGCGATCGGCTCTTGTGCCTTGTCCTCCACCTCGCGCAACCGCCTGCGCGCATCGCGCGCGTCGGCAATCGCCTTCTTGAGGTAGTCACGGAGTTCCTGCTCGTTCGCCACTGCTCTCAGCTCCCCGAAATGATGTGGCCCGTACAGTGATAAGTGGGTGGTGGGCGGTATGCCACGTGTTCGTGGCCTCTTCGAGCCGACCCCCTTGTCGGCTCGGAGAGGCGGTCATCGCCGGTCAGTCCAGGTCGTCGATGAGCGCGAACAGTTCCGCGTCGCTCGCGGCGTCCAGATCGTTGTCGTCCGGCGTGGCGTCGGCCCGCGTCCTGCCGTTCACCTCGTCCGCGACACCCAGCAGCTCTCGCAGTTGCCCCGCGAGGCTTTCGTACGCGGCCGGGTCGGCGGCCGCCGACCTGATGACGGTCTTGAGCCTGCCGAGCTGTTCGACGACCGCGTCGGCGGGCGACACCTTCTCCACCTTGATCTGGTCACGCAGGTACGTCGCCAGCGCCGTGGTGTTGGGATGGTCGAAGACCAGGGTGCTCGGCAGGCGCAGGCCGGTCGTCTTGTTGAGTTGGTTGCGGAGTTCGACTGCGGTGAGTGAGTCGAATCCGAGGTCCTGGAAGGCGCGGTCCGCCGCGATGGTTGAGGGGTCGGCGTGTCCGAGGACCGCGGCCACCTGGGCGCGGACGAGATCGATGAGTGCCTGCGTGCGTTCCTCGTCCGACAGAGCACCCAGCCGCTGGGCCAGCGAGGGACCGGAACTCCGGCCCTCCGCCGCAGCCGCTGTGCGGCGGCGCCCGACCGGGGCCAGCCCGCGCAGCGGCGGCGGCAGCGCGTCGCCCGCCTTCCGCAGTGTGGTGTGGTCGAGGGGGCTGATGGCGAGGAGTGGGTGGGTTGTTGTGGTGGCGGTGTCGAAGAGGGTCATGGCTTGGTGGGTGGGGAGTGGGAGGAGGCCGAGGCGTTTGATGCGTCGGAGGTCGGCGTCGTTGAGTTCGCCGCTGATGGTGCTGGTCTGTTCCCACAGGCCCCAGGCGAGGGAGGTGGCGGGTAGTCCTTGGGTGGTGCGGTGGTGGGCGAGTGCGTCGAGGTAGGTGTTGGCTGCGGCGTAGTTGGCTTGTCCGGCGTTGCCGATGAGGCCGGCGATGGAGGAGTAGAGGACGAAGGCGTTGAGGTTGAGGTGTTGTGTGAGTTCGTGGAGGTGGTGGGCGGCGTCGATTTTGGGGCGGAGGACGGTGTCGAGGCGTTCGGGGGTGAGGTCGGTGAGGATGGTGTCGTCGAGGACGCCGGCGGTGTGGATGACGGCTTTGAGCGGGGTGTCGGTGGGGAGGGAGTCGAGGACGGCTGCGAGGGCGGTTTTGTCTGTGACGTCGCAGGCGGTGATGGTGACGTCGGCTCCGAGGGCGGTGAGTTCGGTGCCGAGTTCGGTGGCGCCGGGTGCTTGGGCGCCTCGGCGTGAGAGGAGGAGGAGGTGTCTGGCGTGGTGTTCGGTGACGAGGTGGCGGGCGAGGACGGCTCCGAGGGTGCCGGTGGCGCCGGTGATCAGAATGGTGCCCTCGTCCCACCGCACCTGCGTGCCATCGTCATCGGATCGCACGGGGGTGAGGCGTGGTGTGTGGAATGTGCCGTGGCGGAGGGCGAGTTGGGGTTCGCCGGTGGCGAGGATGGCTGTGGTGTTGATGTGGGTGCCGGTCGGGATGTCGGCGAGGACGATCCGTCCGGGGTTTTCGGTCTGGGCCACGCGGATGAGTCCGGTCACGCCGGCGGCGGGCAGGTCGGTGATGTCTTCGTCGTCGACGGCTGTGGCGCCGCGGGTGACGACGATGAGTGTGGTGTCCTGTTTGGACTGATCGTTCAGGAAGTCCTGGACCTGGAGCAGGGTGTCGTGGGTGACGTCGCGTGGTGTGCGGTCGCCGGAGACGACTTCGAGTATCTCGCTCGCGGGGACGGCAGTTTTCGGTGTGGAGTCGGGCAGGGCGTTCCAGCGCACCGCGTACAGGGCGTCGCCCGCGCCGGTGGCAGCCGCCGAGCGCAGCGCCTCCTTCGACAGCGGACGCAGTGACAGCGTCTCGACCGTCGCGACCGGGGCACCCGCCGCATCCGCCACCGTCAGCGAAACGTCCAGCGACTCAGCCCCCTGGTCGGTGACCGTGAGGCGAACGCGTAGCGCTCCGGCCCCGACCGCGTGGATGGTGACGCCTTCCCAGCCGAAGGGGACGAGGGCCTGCCGGTCAGGGTCGACGACGCCGGGCAGCAGGGTGTGGAGGGCGGCGTCCAGCAGGGCCGGGTGCAGCAGGAAGCGACCGGCTTCGGCATTCGGGCCGTCGGGCAGGACGACCTCGGCGAACACTTCTCCCTCACCGCGCCAGGCCCGCTTCAGTCCCTGGAAGGCCGGCCCGTACTGGTAGCCGATCTCCGCGAGACGCTCGTAGGCACCCTCCAGCGGGACTTCCTGAGCACCGGCCGGCGGCCACACCGCCAGAACCTCGCCCTCGCCCTCACCTTCGACGGTCCCGGCCGGGGCGAGCGAGCCCTGGGCGTTGAGTGTCCACGCTCCTTCCCCTGATCCCGCCTCCCGCTCGCGCCGGGAGTAGACCTCCACGGCGCGACGTCCTGCCCCGTCGGCTTCACCGACCACCACCTGAAGCTGCACACCACCCCGCGCCGGAAACACCAACGGAGCCGACAGGAGCAGTTGGTCGAGTCTGTCGGCACCGACCTGCTCACCGGCGCGCACCGCCAGCTCGACCAGGGCAGTACCCGGCATCAGGACGTTGCCGTCGACGGCGTGCTCGGCCAGCCAGCCATGTGTGCGCAGCGACACCGATCCGGTGAAGACGTGGGTGTCACGGTCGGCCAGACCCACCGCGGCGCCGAGCAGCGGGTGAAGGGCGGGGTCGAGGCCCAGGCCCGTCACGTGGGGCCGAGCGTCCGGGCCGTCCAGCCAGTACCGGTCGCGCTGGAAGGCGTACGTCGGCAGCTCGATGTTCCGGGCACCGGGGAAGACCTTGTTCCAGTCGGGGGTGGCACCCCGCATCCGCAGCAGGGCCAGCGACGCCGCGACGGTCTCCGTCTCGGACCGGTCGCGTCGCAGCGCCGGAACGAGGACCCCGGCCTCCTCTGACAGGCAGGCCGCGGCGAGCGCCGTCAGCACCCCGTCGGGTCCCAGTTCCAGGTACTCGGACACGCCCTCGGACTCCAGGAACCGCACGCCGTCGTGGAATCGGACGGCACCGCGTATATGGCGGACCCAGTAATCGGGTGAGGTGAGTTCCTCGTCGGTGGCGAGGACCCCGGTGACGTTCGAGACGACGGGGATCTCGGGAGCCCGGAAGTCCAACTCCGAGGCGATGTCGCGGAATTCGTCGAGGATCTCGTCCATGTGCGGGGAGTGGAAGGCGTGGGAGACGGCCAGCCGCTTGACCGGAGTGCCCTGGGCCCGCCAGCCCGCCATGATCTCCTCGACGGCGTCCTCGTCGCCGGATATCACTGTGGCGCGCGGACCGTTGACCCCGGCGACGGCGACGCGGTGCTCGCCGTACGGCAGCATGGACGCTCGTACGTCGTCCTCGGTGGCCTGGATCGCGGCCATCGCACCGTCTTCGCGGGCCGCCTGCATGAGCCGTCCGCGTTCGGCGACCAGGACGCAAGCGTCGGCGAGGTTGAGGACCCCGGCCAGATGAGCCGCGGTGACCTCGCCGAGGGAGTGGCCGAGCAGGTAGTCCGGACGTACGCCGTAGTGCTCGAAGAGACGGAACAGGGCGACTTCGACCGCGAACAGCGCGGCTTGGGTGAACGCCGTCTCGTCGATCAGCGCGGCATCGGCGGTCGTCTCCGAGGCGAACAGGACCCACTTGATGGGACGGACCAGCAACGGGTCCAGGATCCTGCACACTTCGTCCAGTGCCTTGGCGAACACGGGGCTGCTCTCGTACAGCTCGCGCCCCATGCCGAGACGCTGCGCGCCCTGGCCGGTGAAGAGGAAGGCCACCTTGCCGGCGCGGGCGGTTCGGGTGCCGACCGCCGCCGCGACCTGCTCGCCGTCGGCCGAAGCGGCGAGTGCGGCCAGGCCCTTGAGCAGGGCCGTACGGCTGTCGCCCAGGACGGCGGCGCCCTGGTCGAGCAGCGTGCGACCGGCGGCGAGCGAGTACGCGATGTCGGCCGTGTTCAGTTCCGGTCTCGCCTCGACGAACCCGCGCAGCCGCTCGGCCTGTTCTCGTACCGCCTTCTGGTCCTTGCCCGTGATGATCCAGGGCAGGACGCCGGAGGACGCCCCCGGCCGCCGGTCGGCGCGTGGCCCGGCCGGGGGTTCCTCGATGACGACATGGGCGTTGGTACCGGAGATGCCGAAGGAGGAGATTCCCGCTCGGCGTGGGCGGCCGTCGGTGGCGGGCCAGTCGCGTGCCTCGGTGAGCAGGGACAACGTTCCCGTTTCCCAGTCGATGTGGGTGGAGGGGGTCTCGGCGTGGAGTGTCTTGGGCAGGAGGCCGTGGCGCATGGCTTCGATCATCTTGATGACGCCGCCGACGCCGGCCGCGGCCTGGCTGTGGCCGATGTTCGACTTGAGCGAGCCGAGGTACAAGGGACGTTCCTCGGGCCGCTTCTGGCCGTAGGTGGCCAGGAGTGCCTGTGCTTCGATGGGGTCGCCGAGGCGTGTGCCGGTGCCGTGTGCTTCGACGGCGTCCACGTCGTTGGTGGTGAGGCCGGCGTTGGCGAGGGCTTGTCGGATCACCCGTTCCTGCGAGGGTCCGTTCGGGGCGGTCAGTCCGTTGCTGGCGCCGTCCTGGTTGACGGCTGTGCCGCGGATGACCGCGAGGATGCGGTGGCCGTGCTTGCGCGCGTCGGAGAGTCGTTCGACCAGGAGGAGGCCGACGCCCTCGGACCAGCCGGTGCCGTCCGCGTCGTCGGAGAAGGACCGGCACCGGCCGTCCACCGACAGGCCGCGCTGACGGGAGAACTCGACGAAGGTGTGGGGACTGTTCATGACCGTGACGCCGCCCGCGAGCGCCAGGTCGCACTCGCCGTTGCGCAGTGCACTCGCGGCCATGTGCATCGCGACCAGCGACGACGAGCAAGCCGTGTCGACGGTGATCGCGGGGCCTTCCAGCCCGTAGGTGTAGGAGAGGCGGCCGGACAGGACGCTGGAGAGGTTGCCCGCGAGCAGGAAGCCCTCGAACTCCTCGGGTGTGCTGTCCAGACGCGACGCGTAGTCGTCGTACATGGCGCCGGTGAACACGCCCGTGTTGCTGCCGCGCAGGGTGGCCGGGTCGATGCCCGCGCTCTCGAAGGTCTCCCACGCGGTCTCGAGCAGCAGGCGCTGCTGCGGGTCGGTCGCGGTGGCCTCGCGCGGCGACATGCCGAAGAACTCCCGGTCGAACAGGTCGGCGTCGTGCAGGAAGCCGCCCTCGCGGACGTAGGAGGTCCCCGCGTGATCCGGGTCCGGGTCGTAGAGGTTGTCCAGGTCCCACCCTCGGTTGGACGGGAACTCGCTGACCCCGTCGACACCGTTCGCCACCAGGTCCCACAGGTCCTGGGGCGAGGACACCCCGCCCGGATAGCGGCATGCCATGCCGACGATCGCGATCGGCTCGTCGGCGCGGGTCCGAGGGCGGCGGTCGGGCTTGGTGCCGGGCGCCTCGGCCGGGACCACCTGGGTCAGCAGGTAGGCGGCGAGCGCTGTCGGTGTCGGGTGGTCGAAGACGGCTGTGCTGGGCAGCCGCAGGCCGGTGGCGGCCGAGAGCCGGTTGCGCAGGTCCACGCCGGCCATCGAGTCGAATCCGATGTCCTTGAAGGCACGGGCCGGATCCACGGAGGTGGCGCCGGAGTGACCGAGCACCGAGGCGACCGTGGCGCGCACCAGGGCCAGGACCGCGTCGCCGCGCTTGGCCTCGGGCAGACCGGCGGTCTGCTGCACCCAGCCGGATCCGCGGCCGGCCGAGCCGGTCTGCGCGGCACGACGCGGACGGGTGCGGACCAGGCCGCGGTAGAGCGCGGGGACCGGCCCGTTTCCGGCCGCCAGCCGGCCCGGGTCCAGAGCAACGGGCGCCAGCAGGGGTTCGTCGGCCGTCAGTGCTTCGTCGAACAGGGCGAGACCCTGTTGCGGGGTGAGCGGCGTCATGCCGAGCCGCGCCCAGCGGACGATGTCGGCCTCTGTGAGGGTGGCGCCCATGCCGGCGGAGCCGTCCCACAGACCCCACGCGAGTGAGGTGGCGGCCAGTCCCTGCGCGGCGCGGTGCTGGGCGAGCGCGTCCAGGTAGGCGTTGGCCGCGGCGTAGTTGGCCTGGCCCGCGGTGCCGGTGAGACCGGACACCGAGGAGAACAGCAGGAAGGCGGCGAGGTCCAGGTCACGGGTCAGCTCGTGGAGGTGCCCGGCGGCGGACGCCTTGGGCAGCAGGACGGCGTCCAACTGCGTCTCGGTCAGCGACTGAACGGTCGCGTCGTTCAGTACGCCGGCGGCGTGCACGACGGCGGTCAGCGGACGCGAGGCCGGGATCGAGGCGATGAGGGCCGCGACGGCCGCCCGTTCGCCGACATCGGCCGCCGCCACGGTCACCTCCGCGCCGAGCGCGGCGAGTTCCTCGCTCAGCTCGGCGGCGCCTGGCGCGTCGGGTCCCCGGCGGCTGACCAGCAGCAGGTGCCGTATTCCGTGCTCGGTCACCAGATGGCGGGCGAACAGCGCGCCGAGGCCGCCGGTGCCGCCGGTGACGAGGACCGTGCCGTCGGTGTCGAGGCGGCGGGCGGACGCCCCGCGCGTCGCGGCGCGTCGGGTGAGCCGGGGGGCGTGCAGGCGGCCGTCGCGCAGGGCGAGCTGCGGTTCGTCGGCTGCGATGGCGGCGGGCAGCAGGGAGTCGGCCGCCGCGTCGTCGTCGACGTCGATCAGCACCATCCGGTCGGGGTGCTCGGACTGGGCGGAGCGGACCAGTCCCCATACCGACGCGCCTGCGATGTCCACGACGTCATCGGCGCGCGCCGCGACGGCGTGCCGTGTCACCACGGCGAGCCGGGAGCCGGTGAACCGCTCCTCGGCCAGCCACTCCTGGACCAGACGCAGCACCCGACGGGCAGCGGGCGCCGGGTCGTCCTCACCGTCCGAGACAGGTACGCGCACGACCACGACGTCGTCCGCTGCGACGGAGTCGAAGGAGTCGTACGCCTCGGACCAGGTGAGGGAGGCTTCCGGCGAAGGCGGCGGCAGTTGCGGCCACTCCACGGTGAACAGGGCGCCGGCACCGGCGCCCGGTGCTGCCGCGAGACGCTCCTTGGGCACGGAGCGCAGGCTGAGCTCCAGAGAGGCCACAGGGGCGCCGGCCGGGTCGGCGAGTGTGATGGCGGCCCGGCCGGGACCGGCGGGAGAGATGCGTGCGCGCAGTTCCGAGGCGCCCACGGCGTGCAGGGCGACGTCATTCCAGCTGAACGGCAGAAGGATGTCCGCCGGGTCGTTGTCGGCACCCGCGTCCAGCACCAGCGGATGCAGTACGGCGTCGAGCAGGGCCGGATGCAGCCGGAAGCGGTCCGCGCTCTCGGCCTGCGCCTCGGGCAGGCGCACCTCGGCGAAGACGTCGTCGTCGCGTCGCCAGACGGCGCGAAGGCCCTGGAAGGCGGGCCCGTAGTCGTAGCCGAGGGCGGCCAGTCGGTCGTGGAGGCCGTCGAGATCGTCGGCCTCGGCGCCTGCCGGGGGCCACACGGCGAGGTCCTCGTCGGCGGGCGGCTCGGCCGTGGGGGAGAGGACTCCGGCGGCGTGCCGGGTCCACGGCAGGGTGCGGTCGTCGCTGTCCGGGCGGGCGTGGACGGTGAATTGCCGGTGCTCGTCGCCGTCCGGAGCGCTGACCGCCACCTGGACGCGGACGGCTCCGCGTTCGGGCAGCGGCAGCGGCGCCTCCAGCGTCAGCTCCGCGACGTGGGGGCTGCCGAGGTGCTCGCCCGCCGCCCGGGCGAGTTCGAGGAACAGGGTGCCCGGTGCGATGACGGTGCCGACGATGGTGTGGTCGGCCAGCCACGGCTGGTCGGCGCGTGAGATGCGGCTGGTGAACAGTGCGTCCTCACGCTCGGCGAATTCCACCGCTGTGGTCAGCAGGGGATGTCCGGCCGGGTCGAGACCGAGGCTGCGGGCGTCGGTGCGTGTGGTGGCGTTGAGCCAGAAATGCGTGCGCTGGAAGGGGTAGAGCGGCAGGTCCGTGCGGTGGGCGCCGGGGAAGAAGGAGGCGGCGTCGAGTGGCGCACCCTGCGCGTAGGCCTCCGCTGTCGCGAGGCCGAAGGTCTGCGTCTCGGGCCGGCCGGCGCGCAGCAGCGCCAGGGTGGTGATCGACGGCTCGTGCTCCAGGGTGCGCCGGGCCAGCGCCGTCAGCACGGCGTCCGGGCCGACCTCGACGAGGACGGTGGCGCCCTGGGCCGCGAGACGACGCGCGGCGGCTGCGAACCGGACGGGTTCGCGGATCTGCCGGACCCAGTAGTGGGGTGAGGTGAGTTGTTGGGTGGTGGCGAGTTGGCCGGTGACGGTGGAGATGAGGGGGGTGTGGGGTGGGTGGTAGGTGATGGTGGTGGCGATGTCGCGGAATTCGTTGAGGATGCCGTCCATGTGGGGGGAGTGGAAGGCGTGGGAGACGGTGAGTCGGTGGGTGCGGCGGCCGGCTGCTTGCCAGTGTTCGGCGATCTTTTCGGCGAGGTCGGTGTCGCCGGAGATGACGACGGATGAGGGGGAGTTGACGGCTGCTATGGACAGGTGGGTTTCGTGTCCGGTGAGGGAGGCGGCGATCTCCTCCTCGGTGCCCTGGATCGCGATCATGGTGCCGCCGGCCGGTGCGGCTTGCATGAGCCGTCCGCGGGCTGCGACCAGTTTCGCGGCGTCCTCCAGGGAGAAGACGCCGGCGACATGAGCGGCCGCCAGCTCACCGATGGAGTGACCCGCGAGCAGGTCGGGGGACATGCCGTGGTGTGACAGCAGGCGGAACAGTGCCACCTCGATGGCGAACAGTGACGGTTGCGTGTAGGCGGTCAGGTCGATGAGTTGCTCGTCGGCGTCCTTCGCGTTCTCGCCGAACAGCACCTCGCGCAGCGGCACGTCGAGAAGCCCGTCGAAGGCCGCGAGGACCTCGTCCAGGGCGTCGGCGAACACCGGGTGGGCCGCGTACAGTTCACGGCCCATTCCGGTGCGCTGGGCGCCCTGACCGGTGAACAGGAACGCGGTACGGCGGGTCGCGGCCGCGTGGCCGGTCACGACGTGCGGCGCCTCGGTCCCCTCGGCGAGCGCGTCCAGCCCGCGGAGCAGGTCCTCGGCCTCGGAGGCGAGAACGACGGCGCGGTGCTCGAAGGCCGTACGGGTCGTGGCCAGCGAGAGTCCGAGGTCGGCCGGGCCGGCTTCGGTGTGCGACGCGTACCGGGCCAGGCGCGCGGCCTGCTCCCGGAGGGCGTTCGGGTCGCGCGCCGAGAGAACGAACGGCGCCGGCACGGCCGGGAGGAGAACGGTCCCGGCCGTTCCGGTCCCGGCGGGCTCGGGCACGGCCGGGGCCACGGCCGGCGGGGCCTCTTCGACGATGACGTGGGCGTTGGTGCCGCTTATCCCGAAGGAGGAGACACCCGCGCGCCGCGGCCGCCCCTCGGTCGCGGGCCACTCCCGGGCTTCGGTGAGCAGGGTGACGGTGCCCTCGGACCAGTCGACGTGGCTGCTCGGCCGGTCCAGATGGAGCGTCCTGGGCAGCACGCCGTGCCGCAGCGCCTGCACCATCTTGATGACACCGCCGACACCGGCCGCGGCCTGCGTGTGGCCGATGTTGGACTTCAGCGAGCCCAGGTGCAGGGGGTGGTCGGTGTCGCGTCCGGCGCCGTACGTCGCCCTGAGCGCGTCCGCCTCGATGGGGTCACCGAGGCGGGTGCCGGTGCCGTGGGCCTCGACGGCGTCCACGTCCGCGGCGGCCAGACCGGAGTCGGCCAGCGCCTGCCGGATGACACGCTGCTGCGAGGGCCCGTTGGGAGCGGTCAGGCCGTTGCTGGCGCCGTCCTGGTTGATGGCTGAACCCCGGATCACACCGAGGACGCGGTGGCCGTTCCGCTGCGCGTCGGACAGCCGCTCGACCAGGAGCAGACCGACACCTTCGGACCAGCCGGTGCCGTCGGCGGCGTCGGCGAAGGGCTTGCAGCGCCCGTCGGGTGCCAGACCGCGCTGGCGGGAGAACTCCACGAACATGCCAGGCGAGGACATCACGGTGGCACCGCCCGCGAGAGCGAGGTTGGTCTCGCCGGAACGCAGGGAGCGGATGGCCAGGTGCAGGGCGACCAGCGACGAGGAGCAGGCCGTGTCGACCGTGACGGCCGGGCCGACCAGGCCGAGCTGATAGGCGATCCGGCCGGACATGACGCTGGCGGTGGTGCCGGTCAGCACGCCGCCCTGGACGGACTCGGGAGCGTCGTCCATGCGCGGCCCGTACTCCAGGGCGGTCGCGCCGATGAAGACGCCGGCGCGGGTGCCGCGCAACCGTGTGGGGTCGATCCCCGCACCCTCGACGCTTTCCCAGGCGGTCTCCAGGAGGAGGCGCTGCTGCGGGTCCATGGCCAGGGCCTCGCGCGGGGAGATTCCGAAGAACGCGGCGTCGAACTCGCCCGCGTCGTGCAGGAATCCGCCGTGGCGCACGGCACTGCGGCCCGGCCGGTCCGGATCCGGGTCGTACAGGTCCTCGGGCCAGCCTCGGTCGGCCGGGAACTCGGTGATGGCGTCCGAGCCGTCCGCGACCAGGCGCCACAGGTCCTCCGCCGAGGCCACCCCGCCCGGGTACCGGCAGGCCATGCCGACGATGGCGATGGCCTCGCCCTCGGTGGGCACCACGGCCGTGTCCTGCGCTGTTGCGGCCACGCCGAGGAGTTCGGCCGTGATGAACTCGGTGAGGTCCCGTGGTGTGGGGTGGTCGAAGAGCAGGCCCCCGGGCAGCTTCAGGCCGGTGGCCCGGGCGAGGGTGCCGCGCAGTTCGGTCGCCATCAGGGAGCTGAAGCCCAGCTCCCTGAACGGGGTGTGGTCGGGCACGCGTCGGCCCGGCTCGTATTCCAGGACCGCCGCGATATGGGTGTGCAGCAGGTCTTCGACGGCGCGCCAGCGTTCCTCCTCGCCGAGCGAGGCAAGTCGCCGGCCCAGCTCACCACGAGGGGTCACGGCGACGTCGGGGCCGGTCTCGGCGGCGCTGCCCGGGAGCGGTTCAGCCGCCCTGCGCACGCCGTCCAGCCAGTGGGGGCGACGCTGGAACGCGTAGGTGGGCAGCTCGACACCGCGTGCGGTCCGGTCGCCGAACAGCGCCGTCCAGTCGACCTCGGCGCCGCGTGTGAACGCGGTCGTCAGGGCGCTGAGCGCGGTCAGCGCCTCGGAGCGTCCGGCGCGCAGCAGCGGTACGGCGGCGACCGCCTCGGCATCCGCGACGCAGTCCTCGGTCAGGGACGACAGGACACCCTCGGGGCCCAGCTCCAGGAAGGTGCTGACGCCGGCGCTCTCCAGGGTGCGGACGGCGTCGAGGAAGCGCACGGGGCGGCGCACCTGCTCCACCCAGTAGTCGGGCGAGGCGAACTGTCCGGCGGTGACCGGTTCACCGGTGACGGTGGAAACCACCGGAAGCACCGGCTCCGCGTAGTCGAGGGACGCCGCGACGGTGCGGAACTCCGCCAGCATCGCGTCCATGTGCGGGGAGTGGAAGGCGTGCGAGACGGTCAGGCGTTTCGTTCTGTGCCCCTGGGCCCGCAGGACGTCGGCGACCTCGGTGGCCGCGTCCGCGTCACCCGACAGGACAACGGCGTCCGGGGCGTTGACGGCGGCGACGGCGAGCCGGTCCTCGCGGCCGACGAGCAGCGGCAGCACCTCCGCCTCGGTGGCCTGTACGGCGATCATCGCGCCACCTGCGGGCAGTGCCTGCATCAGCCGGGCGCGGGCGGCGACCAGCTTCGCGGCGTCGCCGAGGGAGAGCACACCCGCGACATGGGCGGCGGCCAGCTCGCCGACGGAGTGGCCGGCCAGGTGGCCGGGGCGCAGGCCCCAGCTCTCCAGGAGACGGAACAGCGCGACCTCGACGGTGAACAGGGCCGGCTGGGTGGCGCCCGTCTCGTGCAGCGCCTCGTCGTCCGCGATGAGCTCGATGAGCGGGCGCGGAAGCAGGGGGTCGAGGTGGGCGGCGACCTCGTCGAAGGCGGCGGCGTACACCGGGAACGTGTCGTACAACTCCTGGCCCATACCGGTGCGCTGGGCGCCCTGCCCGGTGAAGAGGAACGCCGTCCCGGCCGGTCGGACGGCGCCGGAGACGACCGAGGAGGCGGGGGCCGCGGTGGCGAGCGCGTCCAGGCCGGCGAGCAGGGAGTCGCGGCCGTCCGCGACGACGACGGCCCGGTGGCGCAGGAAGGTCCGGGTGGTGGCCAGTGCGCGCCCGATGTCCTGCGGCGACTGCCCGGGCCGTTCGGCGACGAAGGCGCGCAGCTTGGCGGCCTGGGCGCGCAGCGCGTCCTCGTCATGGCCCGTGACGACCCAGGGCGTGAGGGCGGGAGCGACCGGGGAGTTGTCCTCGGCGAGCGGGGCGGGGGCCTGGCAGGCGACGACATGGGCGTTGGTGCCGCCCATGCCGAAGGAGCTGACACCGGCGACCGGCGGGCGGCTCGCGTCGGGCCATTCCGTCAGCTCACGCTGTACGGAGAGTCCCAGCGTGTCCAGGTCGATCCTCGGGTTGGGAGTCTCGAAGTTCAGGCTGGCCGGAAGCCGGCGGTGGTGGAGGCTCAGCAGGGTCTTGATCAGTCCGGCGATGCCCGCGGCGCCTTCGAGGTGGCCGATGTTGGTCTTCACCGAGCCGACGCGCAGTGCGTTCCGCCCCGTGCGACCGGTGCCGAGGACGGCGCCGAGCGCGGCGGCTTCCAACGGGTCGCCGACCGGCGTGCCGGTTCCGTGGAGTTCGACGTAGTGGACCTCTTCGGGGGCGACGCCGGCGCGGTCGTACGCTTCTCGCAGCACCGCCTCCTGCGCTGCCGCGCTCGGCACGGTGAGGCCGTCCGTGGCGCCGTCGTTGTTGACGGCGCTGGAGAGGATGAGGCCGTAGACGCGGTCGCCGTCGGCGCGGGCCCGGCTCAGGGGCTTGAGGAAGACGGCGCCGCCGCCCTCGCCGGGCACGAAGCCGTTGGCCCGGGCGTCGAAGGTGTAGGTGGTCCCGTCGGGCGACAGGGCTCCGAAGCGGGACTCCGTGACGACGTTCTCGGCGAGCAGGTTGAGGTTCACACCGGCGACGAGCGCGCTGTCGGCCTCTCCGGCCCGCAGGCTCTCGCAGGCCAGGTGGACGGCGACGAGCGACGAGGACTGGGCGGAGTCCACGGTCATGCTCGGACCGTGCAGCCCCAGGTGGTACGAGACGCGGTTCGCGATGACGCCCCGGTTGACGCCTGTCATGGTGTGCTGCGTGACGGCTTCGGTGCCGTGCAGGTACAGCAGGCTGGTGTAGTCGTCGCGCAGGGTGCCGACGAAGACGGCGGTCCTGCTGCCGCGCAGGGTGGCGGCGACGACACCGGCGTCCTCCAGTGCCTCCCACGTCAGCTCCAGCACGAGCCGCTGCTGCGGGTCCATCGCCGCCGCCTCGCGCGGGGAGACACCGAAGAACGGCGCGTCGAAATCGGCGACGGACTCCAGGAATCCTCCCTTTCCGGCGCCGAGGGAGGCTCCGTCGGGGCCCCAACGCCCGTCCGGCACCGGGGTGATCGCGCTGTCGCCGCGGGAGAGCAGGTCCCAGAACGCGGCCGGATGGCCGGCTCCGGGCAGCCGGCACGACATGCCGACGACAGCGATCGGCTCAGCGCGGTTCCCGGCCGTTCCGTGCTGCCCGGCGGTCTCTCCGTGGATGTCGTGCTTGCTCTGTGTCACCTTCAGATGCCCTTTCCCTGCTGCGGGGCGCACTGGTCAAAGACTTTGGTCTGCGTACGGGGATCTCGGACAGCTCGGTGAGAGCCCCGGTCGACGGTAAGGACGGCAGGCTTTTGAACATCCAACGAGTGATCACGGCGCGGTAATCAGAGCGGCCGTGGTGCTTTGCCCGGCGGGCCGTTACCTCTCGATGAGTCACCGGTTCCAGCGTGCGGATAGCTTTCTTGCGTAGTCGTGAAGGGGAGTACACGACGCACGCCCGGGGGGCCTTCCCCCGGCCTCCCGGGCCGTCACTCGCACGCCTTCGCCGCGCTTTTCATCCACACGTACCGGAGGACACAAGAATGCCGAACGACGCCAAGGCCGTTGAACTTCCCAAGGAGCTCGAGGAGCACCTCGAAAGCTATGTCGCCGCCTTCAACTCGGGCGACGCGGAAAGCGTCGACTCCCACTACACGGACGCCGGCATCATCGTGTGGGAAAAGGGCAACCCGGTGAGCGGCGAGCAGCGTCATGCCGCGATCAAGGAGTTCCTGAGCCTCACGGAGCCGCACATCGAGACCGATGTCCGTGAGGCCTACGTCACCGGGGACACGGCTCTGCTCGTCGTGGACTGGACCATGGAGATCAACGCGGAGAGCGGCGAGGGCCGTGAGAGCCTCCGCGGTGTCGGTCTGGACGTGCTGCGCAAGCAGGCGAACGGCTCGTGGCTGTACGCCGTCGACGACCCGTTCGGCGAGGAGCCCCGCGACTGACGTCACGGGCGACCGCCAGGCGCCGGCTCACCGGCGCGGATGGGCAGAGAGCCGCATGACCCGGCGCCCCCCGGGTCATGCGGCTCTCTCGTCGTCCCTGCCACCCGCGCAGTGCTCGGCGTTCCCCGCAGATCGTGCGGAGGGCCGGACCGCCCCCGTGTTCGGGGAGCAGCCCGGCCCGATGGCGCCGGTGTGCTGCGCCGTGTGACGCCTCAGGGACTCAGACGGTGATGTCAGCGACCGGCCGGTCGACGGCCATCAGCCACTTGCCGTCCTCGACCCGGCGGATGACGTCGGTGCAGGAGCCCTTGATCTGCACCAGTTCGCCGTCCTCGCCGGGCAGCCCCAGCTCGAAGTCGACGACGATCAGCGTGACGTCGTCGGCGGTGTAGGAGTGCTTGACGACGGACTTCAGAGTCGGGCCCTTGGCGAGCAGCTCGATGATGCCCTTGGTGCGTGCCTCGCCGGTGAGCGGGCCGCCCGTCAGGTTGGAGATGGCGTCCGCACGGTAGAGATTGTCGAAGGCGGCGCCGTTGCCCGAGTTGAATATCTTCAGGAAGACATCGTTCTGCACCTCCGGATCATCGGTGAGTTCGAGGCTGAACAGATCGACGTCGGGCGTCGCTGCGGTCATGGACTGCTCCTTCATTCAGGGATCGTCGTATGCGGCTGGTCTTGTGCATCCGCGCACCGGAGCGGCGCGCGGCGTTCTCATGCGGCGCGGGGAGCACTTCCGAACTTCCCGTCGAAGAACGTCAGCGCGGGGTCCCCGCTGCCTCGCCGGCAGTCCAGCACCCTGCCGACGAAGATCGTGTGATCGCCGGAGACATGAGCGTCGATCACGTCACACTCCAGCCAGGCCAGGGCGTCGGACAGGAGCGGGGCGCCCGTGTGGGTGCCCGGCACCCACTCGACGTCGTCGAACTGTGCGAGGCCGAGCGTGCGCTTCTTGTCGGCGAAGTGGCGGGCCAGGGGTTCTTGTCCGGCGCCCAGGATGTTCACCCCGAAGTGCCCGTCCGCGGTCAGCTCGTCGAACATCACGGCGCTGTGAGCGATGCATACCAGGACGGTCGGCGGGGTCAGCGAGACGGAGCTGAAGGCGTTGGCGGTCATGGCGTGGATGTGTTCGCCGCCCACCGACAGCACGGTGACGCCGGTGGCGAACTGGGACATCACATCCCGCAGCGATGCGGCCTGGACAGTCGGGCGCAGCCCCGTCCGCGAGACAGTGGGCCCAAGCTCTGCGGATGCAGGAGTCATTTCCCCTCTTTGGATTCGGGTTCGCGGCCCCTACACAATCAAGGGCTGGGCAGAGAAGTTATCCGTTCACCGCTTTAGTGCACCCAATCGTCAGGTAATTCAGAGGCCTTGGGGCGTGCTGGGCGGCCCGATGACCACGCCATGACCGCATGATGGAGCGGGTTCAGGGATGTTGGCCTCATGACCGATGCATCGCATTCCCAGGCTGATGAAACACAGTTGGCGGAGCCCCATCTGGGGGCCGTACTGGCCTCGGCCGGCCTTGACGCCGAATATGTGAGGGCCGAGGGAAACACGCTTTATCAGCGGGCCGAGGACGGCCGTGAGATCCCCGTGCTGGACTACGCGGGCGGTTACGGGTCGCTCATGTGGGGCCACAACCACCCGACGATCGTCGCGTACGCGAAGGAGCTGCTGGACGCCGGTGTTCCGGTGCACTCGCAGTTCTCGCTGCACCCCGAGGCCGCCGAGCTCGCGCTCGCCCTGAGCCGGATCGTGCGGCGCGAGAGCGGCTACGACGAGCCGTACTTCGCCGTCTTCGCCAACACCGGCGCCGAGGCCAACGAGGCCGCGGTCAAGCACGCGGAAATGGACCGGGTCATCCGCCTCGGGGCGCTCCTGGCCGCCGTCGACGACGGCCTGACCGAGGCGCGCGAGGCGGTACGGGACGGCTCGGCGATCATTCCCGACGAGGTCTTCGCGCGCGTCGGCATGGGATCGCGCGTCTCGGACACCGCAGCGCTGAACGAGCTGGTCCATCACATCACCACGCACAACGCGGCCCAGGCCGGGCGTCCCCCCGTCTTCCTGACCCCCGAGGGCTCCTTCCACGGCAAGTTGGTCAGCACGGTTCAGCTGACTCACAACGAGGGCTATCGCAACCCGTTCAAGGCTCTGGCCGCCCAGGCCCGGTTCGTCCCGCTCGGTCAGCCCGGTGCGCTGCGCAAGATCGCCGACGAGGAGCGGGCCCAGCTGCTCGGCCTGGAGGTGGTGGACGGCCTCGTCCGGCTGACCGAGCACGAAGCGCCCGTCGTCTGCGCTTTCGTCCTGGAGCCGATCCAGGGTGAGGGCGGCATCCGTGAGATGCCTCGGGAGTTCGTCGAGGAGATCCACGAGGTCTGTGCGGAGCTGGGTGCCCCGGTCATCGTGGACGAGATCCAGAGCGGCATGGGCCGCACCGGTGACTTCCTGGCCGGCACCCGCCTCGGGCTGCGTGGCGACTACTACACCCTCGCCAAGAGCCTGGGCGGCGGCCTGGCCAAGATCTCGGTGCTGATGGTCCGCTCCTCGCGCTACCAGGGCCAGTTCGAGCTGATCCACAGCTCGACCTTCGCCAAGGACGGCTTCTCCAACCGCATCGCCCTCAAGGTCCTCGAACTCCTGGAGGCCGACGACGGCGCGGCCTACCGCAGGGCCGCCGAGCTGGGCGACCGGCTGCTGGCCATGCTGGGCTCCGTGCGCGATGACTACCCCGACGTGGTCAAGGACGTCCGCGGCCGCGGCCTGCTGCTGGGGCTGGAGTTCCACGACCAGTCCGGCGCCCCGGCCGCCCCGGTCGCCGAGGCCGCCCGCGCCGGCCTCTTCGGCTACCTGGTCGCGGGGCATCTGCTGCGGGGCCATCGGCTCCGTACGTTCCCGACCGCGAGTGCCCCCGACACGCTGCGCTTCGAGCCGTCCCTCCTGCTGTCGGACGACGAGATCAGCTGGCTGGAGACGGCACTGCGGGACACCTGCGACATCATCCGGGGCGGGTACCAGCGGCCCCTGGCGCTGCCCGGCGCATAGCGGCGGACGGCGGTCACAGGCCGGTGGCCGGGGCGGTATCCACGCCCCGGCCACCGGCCTTCACACACGTCGCACCCGGGCAGAGCTCATTCCCGCGCTCCCGGAAAACAGCGTCGCACGGGCAGGGCACCCCTCGGTCCCTGCCCGTGCACCATGCCACTGGGCGTGGCCCGGCAACCGTGCCGGGCCACGCCCAGCGCGCTGCCGCCTCGGTGTGTGCGGTGACACCGAGGCGGCACGGCTGTGACGCGGGCGGTCAGCCCTGCTTGAACGCCTCGACCAGGCTGGCCAGGCTGTGGGTGCCGTGTCCCTGGGCGACGCGACGCTCGATCAGCGTCTGGATGGTGGCCGAGAAGTCGCTGTTGATGCCCAGCTGCTTGCTCGTGGCGACCAGGTGCTCGATCGCGGCCTTGTTGACGTTGAGGCTGGAGATCTCGGTCTCGAAGCTCGCCGAGTCGATCTCCTGGGCGCTCTGCGGGATCGCCGGAGTGATGACGTGCTCGATCCACGTCAGGGCGAACGGGGTGAACGCCTCCGCCGAGACGCCGGCCGAGTTGACGAGCGCCACGGCGTGGAAGTAGCCCGCGAGGCTCGACCACAGCAGCGACAGCAGGCCGAGGTCGTAGACCAGCGGCACGCCGGTGTCCTCACCCAGGTACACGTTCGTACCGGCGAGCACCTTCAGCAGCTCCTCGTGCTCGCCGAACAGGTCCTGCGAGCCCGCGTAGAAGATCAGAGCCTGGGGCAGACCGATCATCTGCGGGACGGCCATGATGGCACCGTCCAGGTAGCGCACACCGTTCTGCTCCGCCCAGGCGGCGAAGGCGCGGGCGTCCTCGGGCGTACCCGAGGTCAGGTTGACGACGACCTTGCCCTTCAGCTCGGTGGCGGCGCCCGCGACGAGCTCGTTGAGCACCTCGTAGGTGGAGACACAGGCCACGACGACCGGGCTGGCCGCGATCGCCTCCTTGAGGTCGGGCGCGAAGACGGCGCCCTGCTCGACGAGCGCGTCCGCCTTGCCGGCGGAACGGTTCCACACCGTGGTCGGGTTGCCGTTCTGCACGTAGGCGGCGGCCAGGGCGGCGCCCATCATGCCCAGACCGAGGACGGTCACCGGACCCTGGTTCGTGTTCGACATCGACTTGCTCCTTGTTGTTCTTCGTTGATACGAGCGCCCCCGAGGGGGCGGCGTCCTACAGGAAAAGGCTGTCGGGGTCGAGACCGAGCAGCGTGCGGCCGTGCACCTCGAGACCCATGTTCGGAGCCATGAGGCCGTGACGGGCCAGGCCCTGAAGGTCCCGGTAGAAGCGCTGGAAGTGCGCCTTGCGGGAGAGGGCACCGGCACCGCTGATGGAGTGGAGGGCCTGGACGGCCTCCTGCGTGAGCATGATCGCGACGCCGGCCTTGCCGCGTACCTCCGCCTTCTCCGCCCAGGTCGGCTGCTCGCCGGCGTCCGCGCGCTCCTGGAGCATGGTCAGGTAGGTGTCGGCGAGCGCTTCGGCGGCCTCGATCTTGCCGTGGGCCAGGGCGATCTGAATCTGGGTCAGGGGGTGCTGCGCCTGGTCGGCCACGTTGCTGTACGCGAGCGGCTTGCCCTTGACCGTGGCGACGATCTCCTCGTACGCGGCCCGGGCCATGCCGATGTAGGCGGCGACGGACTCGGCGACGACAAAGCTGATCAGGCTGTAGTCGCGTCCCTTGGAGCCGGTGACGGCGCCACCGCCGGACGTGCCGAGCACGGCCTGCTCGAGGGTGACGACGCGGTGGGCGGGGACGAAGAGGTCCACGGCGCTGGAGGTCGAGCTGCCGGTGGCGATGGCGGCGGACACGTGCCAGTCGTCGGCGATCGTGAGCTGGTCCACCGGCACCATGGCGTAGACCTCTTCGACGGTGCCGTCGGGGTGCTCCAGCTCGGCGGCGAGCAGGTCCCAGTGAGCGCCGCGGACACCGGAGTTGAAGCGCCAGGCGCCGTTGAGGACATAACCGCCTTCGGCGGGGACCATCTTGGCGGTCGGCGTGAAGCCGCCGGAGATACGGACCGAGCCGTCCTTGAAGATCTCCTCCTGCGCCTGGAGCGGGTACAGGGTGGCCATCCAGGCGCTGGAGATCCATGCCACGGCCACCCAGCCGGTGGAGCCGCAGCCTCGGGAGATCTCGGTCAGGATCTCGACCTGCTCCTTCAGGGAGAGGTCGAGTCCTCCGAAGCGCTTCGGCACGGCGACACGGAAGACTCCGGCCTTGTCCAGGAGGTCGATGTTCTCCTCGACGATCCAGCGTCGGTCCTCGGACTCGGGACCGTTCGCGCGCAGCGTCGGAACGATTTCGCGGACTGCTTTGAGAATGTTCTCGGCTTCGGTCGACCTGACGGCCATCCCAGCTCCTCGGTCAATTCGGCATGAGTGAAACGCAACGGGCGCAGGCCAATGAACTGTCATGTGAATACACGTCGAATCAAGGACGCAGAATCCGGTCCGATTTCGTCACCCATTGTCATTTCGCGACCCAGACAAGCTAACCGAGGCGGGTCAGCCGCATGCCACCGGCGAGTAATCGCCCTGTCATCTTCCCGACGCCTGCCCAAGAACAGGTCACCGAGTTCCCCAACAGATTAACGGGCCCGTGGTCTTCGGCCGCTCATCGCCGACACACCGGCAGGTAATCGGGTCCTCTCGGTCATGCTCCGCCGGCCGGGAAACGGGCGATTATCGGCCAGTGGGAGGACTCGAATCGTTTTCAGTCAAACCGCAGTTATGGTCGTCCCGCATTCAGGCGTCCACGGCAGCTCGTGATGCCTGGACGATGGGCAACTTCGTGCACAAGGGGAGTGGAATGAAAGAGACGTTGTTCAGACGGACGCATCCCTCGCGCCGGGCGATACTCAAGGCCGGTGCCGCCGCGGGCGCGTTCGGCGCCGCCGGTGTCGCCTCCGCCGGAACCGCGTTCGCCGACGCGGTTCCGCCGGCGGGCTCACGCAGCTACGACGTGATCGTCATCGGCGGTGGATTCGCCGGCGTGACGGCCGCGCGCGAGCTGAAGGCCAAGGGCAAGCGCACGCTGATCCTCGAGGCTCGTGACCGAGTCGGCGGCCGGGCCTGGACCAGCACCTTCTCGGGCGTGCCGATCGAGTTCGGCGCCACCTGGATCCACCCCAGCCAGACCCTGATCTGGAACGAGGTCCAGCGTCTGGGCATCGCCAAGGTCGACGACCCGTTCCCCGATTTCACCGTGTTCGCCACGGAGTCCGGGGGCTACGCCAAGCAGGATCTGGCCTTCCTGGAGCACCAGGACGCGCTGCTGCGCCGGTTCGTCGAGGGCGCGGAGCAGTACCTGCCGCAGCCCTACGACCCGTTCCAGCGTGCGGACCTGCTGGTCGACCTCGACAAGCTCACCCTCGGTGACCGGGCCCGCCAGCTGCGCCTGTCGACCCTGGAACAGAACTGGGTGAGTGCCACCACCGGCGCCTACGGCGGGGGCTTCGAGCGCGGCTCTCTGACCCAGCTCGCCCACTGGTGGGCGCTGTGCGGCTACGACACCGAGACGTTCCACGGCATCAACGTCACCCGCCCTGTCGGCGGGCTGAGCGGTGTCATCGGCAAGATGCTCGCCGAGACGGGCGCCACGATCGTATACAACGCGCCCGTCTCCAAGGTCGCCGACAACGGCTCCCGTGTACAGGTGACGGCCAACGGCCTCGTGTACGACGCCGGCGCCGTGGTCGTCGCCGTGCCGGTCAACGTCTGGAACTCCATCAACTTCTCCGCGGGCCTGCCCGCCGAGTTCGGGCGGATGAGTACGCAGACCGTCGGCGTTCCGACGGCCAAGAAGATCCTCATCCAGGTCCAGGGCGACATCGGCCGCCCGCTGGTGAACGGGAAGAGCGGTGCGCTGCTCGACCTGGTCATCGCGAACGCCGAGAAGTCGAGCCAGGGCAGCGTGCTGATCGGCTTCAGCGTCAACCCGAATCTGGACGCCAACAACCTGTCGCAGATCCAGAGCGCCGTCAGCGAGGTGCTCCCCGGCACCGAGGTCCTGTCCGTCAAGGGCCATGACTGGGGCAAGGACGCCTACGCCAAGGGCGGCTGGACGTTCCGGCGCCCGGGACAGCTCCTCGGTTCGCTGCGCACCGTTCGCCAGCCCTACGGCCGCCTCATCTTCGCGGGCAGCGACATCGCCACGGGTTGGGCCGGTTACGTGGACGGCGCCATCGAGTCGGGCATCCAGGCCGGCGCCATCGCTGCCGGACTGAGCGGGCCCGGAGCTCCCGCGTAGAAGTCGAAGGAGCCGACCGTAGGAGCGTGACCCGCCGGTCGGTCACCCCGAGAGGGTCACACGTGCTGTTCGGGGACGTCGGTGACGGCCTGTTGCTCCGGCCGTCCTTGATTCCGGACGAGGGTCAGTGGGTTCGGTGTCCATCGCGAGATCGACAAGCGGAATTACCAGCCCTCGTTCCCACGACGCGACGTTCCCGGACGACGCCGGCCGGACGCGGTTGCGGCAGCGGTGTGCCGCCGTGTGCTGCGGCCGGCGACCACGAGGCGGCGCAGCCTTCCCGCACAGGCCGTGCGCCGCTGCCTGACAGGTAGTCCGTCCCCGCAAGTGCGGGACATTGCGAATCCGTGATCGCTCCCGCGCTCGGTCCGGTCGACGTGGGACAGACCGTGCACTGCCCGCCGTCGGAAGGCCTCGGCCTTGTCCTCGACGGCGGGCACATGGTTTTGGGCGGGGCCTCGCTGGACCCCGGGACCGGGTGGGGACGGCGGCGGGCATCTCTGCCGAAGAGCCGCTCCGAGCCGAGGACTTCACCTGCGGCCGTAATCCCGGCGCTCTCATCGAATTATTTCGACGGGTACTCAATTCCCCCGTATCGACACTGCGATATGGCGCTGCATATCGGCGGAAGATCGACCGTCGAGATTTTGAACAGCATACCAGCGGCCCAGGTGTCGGAATAGAAGATGTGTGCCAGCCTTGCGTCACATAAGCATCCAGTTTTGTGTGTTCATCATGCTTGACTCAACAATGTCTGTTTTCTGATCGGCGACACGCGGGCCGAGTAACGACGCTGCTTGTGGGGGATGAACTGGTAGAACTGTCAACCGAGCCTCCTCGGCGTCGGATCGGCGGTCGCCGGGGGTGTCCGCGCCGTCGACCCGCCGGTGTCCGGCGCCGCTCGCACCCCGGGCCCGCCCGGGCAAAATAAGTTTCCGACAACAATGTGTTAATTCGGTCACGAATCGTTGCGGGATCGACGCCATCCGTTAGTAGCATTGGTTGTGCAATTGGCGTAGGGGGGGATGTGCTCTACGCCTCACAACGACCACTTGCGGGGAACTGTGTGGTTCAGGGTGTTGGGTCCACTCCAGGTCATCGCGGACGAGCATGTGATCGCTCTCGGCGGAATCAAGCAGCGAGCGACACTCGGATACCTACTCCTTCATCCAAACCGAACGATTCCCACCAGCAAACTGTTAGAGGCGTTGTGGAGCGTCGAAGAGGCTCCCATGACCGCCCGCAAGATCCTTCAGAACGCCATCTGGGGCCTGCGACGCGCACTCCTGCCCACCGGAGCCGCAACGGCTCCGGTGGCGTTGCGGACGCAGCCACCCGGCTACTGCCTGGACGTCCCGCTCGACCGGATCGATCTGCATCTCTTCCACCGTTGGGTGAAGGACGGGCGTTCACGACTGGAAGCCGGCGAGCCCGACACGGCGGTGCAGCTCCTGAGTGACGCCCTCGACCTGTGGCGCGGCCCGGCCCTCCTGGACATCACCGAAGCCGGCCTGATGTGGCCGGAGTTGTCCAGCCTGGAGAGCACGCGGCTGGACGTCCTCGAAGACTTCTTCGAGGCCCACCTCGCCTGCGGGCGCCATCAGACCGTGCTCGGGGAGCTCGAGTCCGTGGTGGAGGCAGAGCCGCTGCGCGAGCGCGCGTGCGGTCAGCTCATGCGTGCGTTGTACCGCTGCGGGCGCCAATCGGACGCGCTCGGAGTGTTCAGCCGGCTGCGCACCCTGCTGGTCGAGGACCTCGGTCTCGAGCCGAGCCGTGAACTCCAGCAGCTCCAACAGGCGATCCTCAACCACGATCCCGACCTCGCGCTGGTTCAGGGCGGAGCGCTTTCCGGGCCGCGAGGCGTGGCCTCGCTCGCGGCGGCCGAGCCTCCGGCACCTGCCGGGCTCACCGCGGCCGCGACCGAGCCGCAGCCGCACGTGCCGGAGAACATCCGCGAGGGCAGATTCCCGAAACCGCCCCAGTTCTCGGTCCAGGGCTCGGGACCCGGCCCGAAGACCTCGGCTGCGGCGCCTCTGCGGGCGGTGCTCTCCGCACCCGTCCTCGACACGGCTCCCAAGGTTCTCACCGCCCTTGCCGCCCCGGCCTCCGAGCCCCTGACCTTCTCGACCGAGACCGGACCGAGCACAGCAACGGTTCGGCAGGCGACGGCTCGTGCGCTGCCGACGGCTGTGCCCGCCGCCGGGTCCACCGTCTCGTCCGCCGTGCGCAGACAGGCCAGCATCATCGCGGTACGCGCCGAACCCGATCCCGTGCCGGGCGACTGCGCCGAACTCGACGCCTGGACCGACCACATGAGCCACCTCGTCCAACGCGAGGTCGAGAACCAGGGCGGTGTGGTCATCTCTTCACTGTGCGACTTCACCGTCGCCCTTTTCGTGGCCGAACCGGACGACACGGGGTGTTCCGTCCGTGCGGTCCAGGCCGCCGAGGCGCTGCGCGGAGTGCTGGCGGTGCCGTTCGAGACGCCGGACGGCGCGCCCGCGGCCGTACAGGTGAGGCTGCGTGTGTCCGTCGCGAGCGGTGAGGTGCTCGTGAGCCAGTCGCTCAGTGGCAGCGCGCCGCCCAAGGTGTTCGGCGCGCGGGTGATGAGCGAGTCCGGTGCCCTGCTCGACCTGGCCTCCTCCAGCCACGCCCATGTCTGCGACCGCACCCGCCAGGAGACACGCGAACACTTCTCGTACGAGGAGATTCCCGGCACCCCCACCCGCTGGAAGCTGCTGGGGGAGATCGAGCCTCCCAGGGAGGAGGGCACGGACCAGGACGACTCCCACCACCGCGAACTCGACCTGCTTCAGGGCGCGATGACCCACAGCAGCCGCTGGTCGCAACCGCACCTGATCACCGTGCTCGGCACGGCCGACGCGCGCCGCGGCCGGATGCTCGACGAGTTGCAGCTCTTCGCCACCGAAGTGCTGGACCGAGCACAGGTGCTGACCTGGAGCTGTGAGGAAGCCGGCGAATCCGGCTCCTTCGACCTGCACCGTACGATCATCTCCGGATACTGCGGGGTGCTGGAGTCCGATCCGCCCTGGGCGGTGCGCCAGAAGATCAGCACCGTCGTCGATCGACTGGACGCCGCCAAGAGCTGCTCCAACTGGCTCGTCGCCCGGTGTACTTCCCTCTTCGAGAGCGTCAATCGCCCATCGGAGTGGCTGGGTGCCCAGGAATGGATGGACGTCTGGCGGTACTTCCTTGAAGCTGCCGCGCAGGACGGCCCGCTGGTCCTGATCATCGACAACCTGCACCGCGCCGACAAGGCGGCCCGAGAGCTCGTCGGCCTGCTGGCCCGGCTTCCCGACATGATCCCTCTGACCGTCATCGTCGGCGCCGACCCGGAACTCGTGCGCCATCCCGATTGGTCCAATGACAGGGGCCTGGCCACGATCGTGATGCTCGACAAGCCGACCGAGGAAGAACTCGCCTGTTCCACGGCTTGACGGCGCGCCTCCACGAGGAGGTGGCCTGCCCGAGGTCGTTCGGTCGCTGAGAGCGC
Organism: Streptomyces cadmiisoli; assembly: GCF_003261055.1. Classification (NCBI taxonomy): domain Bacteria; kingdom Bacillati; phylum Actinomycetota; class Actinomycetes; order Kitasatosporales; family Streptomycetaceae; genus Streptomyces; species Streptomyces cadmiisoli. Next base: position 634,278 of record NZ_CP030073.1, on the reverse strand, counting down.
TCCCGGCCTGGCGCCTCGGGTACGTCGCCGCCCGCGGAAGGCGATGCTCATGCCGTCATTGCGCAGCCCTGCGCCCCGACGCTGTCGGCGCCGAGATCTCCGGCCCCGTCGTCGTCGGGGCTGTCGCGTTCTTCCGGCGGCTTCGAGCGCAGTGGTGCATTCCATGACGTCGAATGGGGTGGTCAGGCGACTGCTGTACCCGGGAGCCACGGGGGCGGCCCTGACACGGGCCGCCTGCCTGGGCTCTGCGGCGCGGCAGCCAGAGGTGCCCGAGTTGCCTGGCGACCGGGGGTCAGCCTCCGTGGCCGAGCTTGTCGATGACGGAGCTGAGCTGCTGTTCGTCGAGTTCGTAGACGGTCTCGCCCGCCTGCGGATCACGGGCATGGAGGGTATGGAACAGCGGGCCCTGTGCCGTGCCGAGTTGCACCAGGGTGGCGGAGGCTCCGCGTACGGCCCGCTCGGTGCCTGGGGCGGCGGTGAGGTCGACGCGGCTGACGACGCCGGGCGTGACCCACACCGGTACGGTCTCCAGAAACCCGAAGATCTGCAGGTGGAAGTGGCCGCACAGGATGATGCGGACGTCGCCGTCACGAATCGTGTCGAGCAGTTCTGACGGGTTCCGCAGTCCCAGAGCCTGCTGGACTTCCACGTCCAGGTTGATCGGCGGGTGGTGGAAGACCAGAACGGTGCCATGGGGCGCCGGTGCACCCAGTACGCCGCGCAGCCAGTCGAGCTGGGTTCGGCTCACGTGGCCGTACCCCTTGCCGGGCACCAGTGAGTCGAGTGTGATGAACCGGTGGCCGCCGACCAGGCTCACGGCGGCCCGCTCTGTCTCATCGGACTGGATCAGCGTGTCGGCCCGGTCGCTGCCGTCCGGATCGAGATGGCCGCTGCCCAGCACTTCGGCGAACGCCCGGCGCTCATCGTGGTTGCCGGTGCTGTAGATCACCGGGATGTTCCGCCCCGCCGCGAACTCACCCACGATGTCGCGGGCTGCGGCGTAAGCCTCCAAGGAGCCGTCGTCAGCGATGTCACCGCTGACGACGATGGCGTCGACGCCGTGCACGTGCCGCAGATCGGCAAGCATCCGGCGCAGGGACCGGGTGGCGTTGACGCCGTGCTTGTTCGGTGCGTCAGTGCGATCGAGGTGGGTGTCCGACAGGTGCACAATCCGCATTCACCAGAGGCTATCGGGGCTCGGTCGCGCAGAGCCAGGCGTTGGAGTGCTCGAGGCTTCGGGCCGGACTGCATGTCCGTGGGCCAGAGGCTCGGAGTGGACTGCTCGTCGGCCGGCGCGGGCTAAGCCGCAACCGGCGATGGCGGCTTCGTTCGGTTGCGAGCGATCCGCTCCTGTCCCGCTGCGTGACAGTGTCGACCCGAGGAAATGGGATTGCCTCGGCGGGAGGACTCACGTTGGCTGGGCGCATGACTGAACTGCGTACCGACCGACTCGTCCTGCGTCGATGGCGTGACTCCGACCTTGAACCCTGGGCGGCGATGAACGCCGATCCGGAGGTTCGGGAGCACTTGGGCGAGCCGCTCACCCGTGAACAGAGCGATGCCTCTGTTGCGCGGTTCCAGGCCGAGTTCGACCGGCAGGGCTACGGGTGGTGGGCCGTTGAGGTGCGGGCCACGAGCGAGTTCATCGGCTTCGCGGGCCTCGACCCGGTGGATGACGGTATGCCGTTCACCGGAGTGGAGATCGGCTGGAGGCTCGCGCGATCGGCTTGGGGCCAGGGCTACGCCACCGAGGCCGCGCTGACAGTCCTGGCCCACGGCTTCGACACGCTCGAACTCCCTGAGATCCTCGCCGTGACAACGGCCACCAACCTCCGTTCTCAGGCGGTGATGCGCAGGATCGGCATGACCCGGGACCCCGCCGAGGACTTCGACGACCCGGCCGCACCCGAAGGACCGCTGCGTCCGAACGTGCTGTTCCGCCTCGCGCGAAGTGCGCGAGTCTGACGGTCACGGCTCGTTGCCGGTCAAGCTGAGGTGGTGAGGGCCGGCCGCCCGGCATGAGAGGGCATGGAGGCGATCCAGGCCCTGCTGCCGCCTACCGTGCGTCGCCCGTGGCGTCGAGCCGGGAACGTCAGGGCCTCAGCGCGGTCAGCGCTGCGCCGATGGCGCTGGTACAGGCCAGCACGGCGCAGGCCGCGGCCGCATGACGGCGCAGCAGGGTGCGTCGCAGGGATGCATACCGAGCTTCGTACGTCTGGTGCAGGTGGTCGGTGCGGCGGATCGCGTTGCGCAGAATCCGGCATGTCACGTTGAGGCGCTGGTCGATGTAGTGGCGTCTGAGGTCCTCGGCCTGTCCGGTGGTCAGCCACGGCAGGCGGGCGCAGAGCGCATCGGCCTCGCGGCGCGCGTCGTCCCGCTCCGCACGGGCGATGAGGTAGCCCTCCACCTCGCTTGCCAGTGCCGCGGCTCGGGCCTGCGGACGGTCGGAGGTGAACTCTCCCGTCACTCTCCGCCCTCCTCGAATCGGCTCGGCTCCACGGCGTCGCGCTTCCCGGTGAACTGCTGCTGCTCGAGTTGAGCGATGTCCGGGTGGTGGAGGTCGAAGGCGGGGGATTCGGAGCGGATGCGGGGCAGGGTCGTGAAGTTGTGGCGGGGCGGGGGACAGGAGGTGGCCCATTCCAGAGAGCGTCCGTATCCCCACGGGTCGTTGAGCTCGACCTTCTTGCCGTAGTGGGCGGTCTTCCAGACGTTGTAAAGGAACGGCAGTGTGGACAGGCCCAGGAGGAAGGCGCCGATGGTGGAGATGGTGTTGAGCGCGGTGAAGCCGTCGGCTGCGAGGTAGTCGGCGTAGCGCCGGGGCATGCCTTCGGCGCCGAGCCAGTGCTGTACGAGGAACGTGGTGTGGAAGCCGATGAAGAGGGTCCAGAAGTGAATCTTCCCCAGCCGTTCGTCGAGCATCGTGCCGGTCATCTTGGGCCACCAGAAATAGAACCCGGCGAATGTGGCGAAGGCGACGGTGCCGAACACCACGTAATGGAAGTGCGCCACGACGAAGTACGAGTCCGTCACATGGAAATCCATCGGTGGCGAGGCGAGGATCACGCCGGACAGACCGCCGAAGAGGAATGTGGCGAGGAATCCGGTCGACCACAGCATGGGTGTTTCGAACGACACCGAGCCGTTCCACATGGTGCCGATCCAGTTGAAGAACTTCACGCCCGTGGGTACGGCGATCAGGAAGCTCATGAAGGAGAAGAACGGCAGGAGTACCGCACCTGTGGCGAACATGTGGTGCGCCCATACCGTCACGGAGAGTCCGGTGATGGCGATGGTGGCGGCGATCAGCCCGGTGTAACCGAAAATCGGCTTACGGGAGAAGACGGGAAAGATTTCCGTGACGATGCCGAAGAACGGCAGGGCGATGATGTACACCTCGGGATGGCCGAAGAACCAGAACAGGTGCTGCCACAGCAGCGCGCCGCCGTTCGCCGCCTCGAAGACCTGTGCCCCGAAGCGCCGGTCGGCCTCCAGTACGAGCAGTGCCGCGGCGAGTACCGGGAAGGCGAGCAGCACGAGTACCGAGGTGAGCAGTACGTTCCAGGTGAAGATCGGCATGCGGAACATGGTCATGCCCGGTGCTCGCATGCAGATGACGGTGGTGATGAAGTTGACCGAGCCGAGAATGGTGCCGAATCCGGCCAGGGCCAGTCCCATGATCCACAGGTCACCGCCCAGCTGGGGCGCGCGCGTGGGGCCGCTGAGCGGCGTGTAGGCCGTCCAGCCGAAATCGGCGGCACCCTCAGGTGTGATGAAGCCGCCGAACGCGATCAGGCCTCCGAAGAGGAACAGCCAGTAGGACAGCATGTTCAGCCGGGGGAACGCCACGTCCGGGGAACCGATCTGCAGCGGCATGACCGCGTTGGCGAATCCGGCGAACGTCGGGGTGGCGAACAGCAGCAGCATGATCGTGCCGTGGATGGTGAACGCCTGGTTGTACTGCTCGTTCGAGAGGATCTGCAGGCCCGGGCGGGCCAGCTCGGCCCTGAGTGCGAGCGCCAGCACACCGCCGACCAGGAAGAACCCGAAAGATGTGATCAGGTACAGATGCCCGATCCTCTTGTGGTCCGTCGTGGTCACCCACGAGACGATCACGCGACCCGGGCCGCGCCGCCCTTCGACCGGCACCAACGTGGTCGGCTCCGCCTCTACGGCCATCGAATTCCCTAATCTAGGACAAGCAGCATAAAAGGTGCCTCGATGGGACCAAGATTGCGCAACCCCGGCCCCCACGCACGCTCATCCGGGTGCGTTGTTGACCGTGTCGGCTCATGACGCCGCGGACGCCTGGGAGATTCAGGCGGCGGCTGCGCAGTAGAGCGTGATCGTCAGCGAACTCGCGGTGGCCGGCCGGCGGCCACGACCGGACGGCCGATGCAGACGGCACCGCTGTCGCCGAGAGCCGATGTCTCGTTCCGGGGGACAGCGACCGCATCCTGCTGCGACGCCGTCGCACGCGCACGCGCACGCGCGGTCTTCGCGGGCCTGCGCGGAACACTCCTCCCCGCGCTGCCCGGTTGCTGCGATCGGGCGACGCGCGGCATGTGAGGCGTCGGATGCCAAGGATTCGGCAGCATGCTGACTATATGCCTCGACAGCTGAGCCGGGTGTCACCGTGCCGCCCTGGTTACCTGATCTCGTCCATCCAGGCCGGTGGTCCGTCGCACCGCCGGGCTCGGGTACCCGGCCGGTCCGCCGTCCTCGCCCTCCTCGGCCTGCTCGTCTTCGTGGGCCCCGCCCTGACCCCGGTCGGCTTCACCGGCGGGGCGGCGATCGGTACGCCGGCCGCCGCCGCGGTGAGCGACGGCCATGACTCCGGCCAGGCTCTGGCCGGGTACATGATCCAGTCGACCGCCGAGGTGACGGACCCGGCGGCCAAGGTGTCCAGCCCCGGCTATCCGACGAAGGGCTGGTACCAGGCCGGCCCTCGCTCCACCGTCCTCGCCGCTCTGCTGGCGGCCGGCAAATACCCCGACCCGTTCCACTCGACCAATCAGAAGCTGATCCCTGCCGCCGACTTCGCGGTTCCGTGGTGGTACCGGTCCGACTTCTCGGTCGACGGAGGGGGAGCTCGTACGTATCTCGACTTCAGCGGGGTGACCTCGGCCGCTGATGTCTTCGTCAACGGCCGTCAGGTCTCCACCGCGAGCACGGTCGCCGGGACCTACACCCGGCACGAACTGGACATCACCGCTCTGGTCAGGCCGGGCACCAACACGGTGGCGTTCCGGATCCAGCCCAATGATCCGCGCAAGCACCTCACCGTGGGCTGGCTCGACTGGCTGCAGCCGCCACCGGACCGGAACATGGGCATCGTCCGCGATGTCCTCGTGCGCCGCAGCGGCCCGGTGGTTCTCCGTGACGCCCACGTCGTGACCGACCTGGCCGTGCCGTCGCTGGCCTCCGCCAACCTGACCGTCAAGGCCCTCCTGCGCAACGACTCGTCCGACACCGTCACGGCGCGCCTGTCCGGCACAGCCGGGCCCGCGGCGCTCAGCCGGCAGGTGACGCTGAAGCCGGGGGAGAGCCGGACCGTGGTCTACTCCCCGGCCGACCACCCCGGACTCCATGTGCCTTCACCACGCGTATGGTGGCCCGCCGGGATGGGCGAGCAGCCCCTGTACGACCTCGATCTGGCCGTGACGGTCGACGGAGCCACCTCCGACACCGCACACTCCACCTTCGGTATCCGCGACGTGGAAGCACCGATCAACACCGACGGCGCGCGCCAGTACCGGATCAACGGCCGCCCGCTGCTGATCAAGGGCGCGGGCTGGTCACCCGACGAGTTCCTGCGCTGGGACCCCGCCTACGCCGAGCACCGCATGCAGTACGTCCGCGACCTGGGCCTGAACACGCTGCGTCTGGAGGGCCACCTCGAGCCCGACGAGTTCTTCGACCTCGCCGACCGGTACGGGATTCTCACGATTGCCGGCTGGGAGTGCTGCAACAAGTGGGAAGGTGAGGTCAACCCCGCCGAGTCCGGGGAGAAGTGGGACGCCGCCGACCACGTGGTCGCCCGGGCGTCGATGGCCGCCGAGGCGGCGCGGCTGCGCCACCACCCCAGCGTGATCTCGTTCCTGATCGGCAGCGACGCGGCGCCCAATGCCAAGATCGAGTCGGGATACCTCCAAGCGCTGCGGGCAGCCGACTGGAAGGTGCCCGTGATCCCCTCCGCCTCCGGGAAGTCGACACCCGTCATCGGCCGCTCCGGGATGCGGATGACCGGCCCCTACGACTGGGTGCCTCCCGGCTACTGGTACGACAAGCGCGAGGGAGGAGCCACCGGCTTCAACTCCGAGACCAGCGCCGGCCCGAACATCCCCACCCTCGACACGCTGCGCCGGATGATGACCCCGGCCGAGCTGGAGACCCTCTGGAAGCAACCCTCCGCTCCCCAGTACCACCGCTCTCCCTCGGCCACGTTCTCGACACTCAAGCTGTACAACGCCGCGCTCGCCGGCCGCTACGGACGACCGACCGACCTCGGCGACTACGTGCGCAAGGCTCAGCTCGCGCAGTACGAGACCGTCCGGGCGCAGTTCGAGGCGTACTCCCGCAATGCCAAGGACACCACCGCCCCCGCGACCGGTGTCATCTACTGGATGCTCAACAGTGGCTGGACCTCCCTCCACTGGCAGCTGATCGACCGCTATCTCGACCAGAACGGGTCCTACTTCGGAGCGAAGAAGGCCAACGAACCCCTCCACATCCAGTACGGCTACGACAACCGCACGGTGAGCATCGTCAACAACCGCGCCACCGCCGCGTCGGGGTTGAAGGCGCAGGTCACGCTGTTCAACACCGACGGGACCAAGAAGTACGACCGCACGGTGACCGGTGTCGACGTCGAGGCCCGCGGCGTGACCACCACCTCGCTGGCCGTCCCGGCCACGGTCCCCGGTCTGGCAAAGACGTACCTGGCCCGGCTGTTGCTCACCGACACCACGGGCCGGGAGGTGAGCCGCAACGTCTACTGGCTCTCCACCCGCAACGACGTCCTCGACCACGCCAAGACGGACTGGTACTACACCCCCACCACCTCCTACGCCGACCTGACGGGCCTGAACGCGATGCCGCAGGTCACCCTGGACGTGACGGCTGCGACGGCGGCAACCAGGGCCGGCACATCGACGACGACCGTGACCCTCCGCCACCCGGGCACCACGAACGCGCCCGTGCTGCTCACCGACGTGGACCTGGTCTCCGCGGACGGGAAGACCCCGAAGCTCCCCGTCCAGTGGAGCGACAATCAGATCAGCCTGTGGCCGGGCGAATCGGCAACTCTGGTGGCCTCGTACCGGACGGTCGATTCGGACCGCGCCCCGCGCGTACGGGTCTCCGGATGGAACGCCCGGGCCGTCACCGTCCCGTCCAGCTGACGACGCCGCCCACCGGCACGCCAGGGAGCGACGAGCTTCCGTGCCGGTGGGCCCGTGCGTGACGACACGATGCGCCGCCGATCCGCACCTCGGGGAGTGCGTGCCGACGCTCCCTACTTGAGGCCGCTGAGCATCACGCCGCGGATGTAGTACTTCTGCAGCAGCAGGAAGAGGATCAGGACCGGCAGGATGCTCAGGACGAGACCGGCCATGACGATCGGCATCGTGCGGGTCGGGTCCACGAAGTCCTGCAGGAACTGGATGCCGACGGGCAGGGTCATCACATCCGGGTTGGCGGTCGAGATGAGCAGCGCCCAGATGTACTCGTTCCACGCGTGGACGAAGGTCAGCAGACCGAGTGTCAGCACGACCGGCCTGGTCTGCGGCAGGACGATCCGCCACCACACGCCGAACTCGCCGGCACCGTCGATGCGCGCGGCCTCCAGGACCTCGTCCGGGATCGAGACCATGAACTGGCGCATCAGGAAGATGCCGAAGCCGTTGACGAGAAACGGCATGGCGAGCGCCGCGATGCTGACGGTCAGGCCCGCGCCTCCGCGCCCGAACAGGTCGTTGCCGCCCGCAAGAGGCCAGTGCACCAGGATCAGGAAGTGCGGGATGAAGAAGAGGAACGGGGGGAACATCATCGTCGACAGCACGAGCCGGAAAATGAAGTCCCGCCCGGGGAACCGGAGTTTGGCGAGTGCGTAGCCGGCGAGTGACGACGTGACCAGCACCGACGCGGTGATCACGGCGGTCGCGATGACGCTGTTGCGGAAGAGCACAGGCAGATCGAGCTGGTCGATCGCCGCCCGGTAGTTCGACAGGTCGAACGCGTCGGGCAGGAACCGGTACGGCAGCGTGCCGGCCTCACCGGCCCCCTTGAACGATGTCATCACCATGTCGAGGAACGGCACCACGGTGAGCACGGCGCCGGTCACGACCACCAGATACGACACCCACGGGAAACGGCGGCGGATCATACGTCCTCCTCCTTGCGCCGGAAGATCCACAACTGCGCCAGCGTGACCACGAGGACCACCACGAAGAGTACGAAGGCGGCGGCGCTCGCCGGGCCCCATTGGCCGTACAGGAAGGCCTGCCGGTACATCTCCAGGGCCGCCACGTTGGTCGCGTCACCCGGCCCGCCCTTGGTCATCACGGTGATCAGCGCGAACGACTGCAGGCCGCTGATGAACTGGGTGATGCACACCAGCAGCAGGGACGGCCGCAGCAACGGCAGCGTGATCTTCCAGAAGACCGCGACCGGCCCGGCGCCGTCGAGTGCTGCCGCCTCGTAGTACGACTCGGGGATGGACTTCAGCCCGGCGGTCAGTACGAGGACGGCCGAGCCGACCGAGCCCCAGGCGTGGACGACCACGACCGAGGGCAGCGCGGTGTCCGGGTCCTGGAGAAAGGCCACCGAGCCGAGCCCGAGGGTGTTGAGCACACCGTTGACGAGGCCGCCCGGCTCGTACATGAACTTCCACACATTGCCGACGGCGACCACGGTCGTCACGATCGGCAGGAAGTACAGGGTGCGCCACAGACCCTGGAACCGCAGGTTGTCGATGCAGGTGGCGACAACCACGGAGCCGGCGAGCGCGAGGACCACGGTGCCCAGGGCGAACAGCAGCGTATTGGTGAGGATCGGCGCCAGGAACGTCGAGCCGTCCGCGAAGAGGCTCGCGAAGTTGTCCGTTCCGACCGGTTGGATGCCACCGAGGTCGAACCCGGCCCAGCGGGACATCGACAGCAGCAGCGCGAAACCGAGCGGCAGGATCAGGAAGACGGCGAAGAACAGCAGCGTCGGCGCGAGGAAGAGATAGGCGACGACGGCTTGGCGGCGCCGGACCCGGGCGCGGCCGTCGACGACGGGCCCGGCAGAGCGCGTGCTGGGCGCCGCCCGCTCGGTCGTCGCCGGCGTCAGTGTGTTCACCATGAGCGCGACACCTCTCGATCGACCTGACGGCGGGTGGTGCGCAATGCCTGGTCGACCGACTGCTGACCGGTCCACAGCGCCTCGATGTTCTTGCGCAGCAGCGATTTGGCCTGCTGCGCGCCGGGCACATTCGGTTCCGGCACCGAATACGCGAGCGCGTCCAGGAAGGGGCGCAGGTTCGCATCACTGTGCGTGCCCAGGAGCCCGCGCATGTCGTCGGCGCGGCCGGTCAGGGAGCCGACCGACACCTGCAGAGAGCTCATCCGGGTCGCTTTCCCACCCTCCCCGGCGCTCTTGACCTTCACTTTCTCGGTGTTGAGCCAGCGCAGGAACTCCCAGGCCGCGCGTGGGTGCTTGCTCGCCGTGTTGACTCCCAGCATGAAACCCGTGGACAGCGTCGCGCGTTCGCCGTCCGCCTCCGGGAGGGGCAGCGGGGCGACACCGACGTCGCGGTAGTCCTTGCCCATCAGGGCCTTCAGGCTCCCGGTCCACCAGCCGGCGCTGACCACCATGGCCACCTGTCCGGACCGGAACGCCTTGTAGACATTGACACCGGGAGCGCTCGCACCTCTGACGACGAGGCGGTGCTCCAGATCGAACACAGCCCGTCCGGCCGGCGAGTCGATGGCGGTGCTCCTGCCGTTCTCGGCGACGAACCTGCCGCCGGCGGCGTTGAGCAGGGCGAGTGTCTGGCCGACGGTGGTGGAGTCGTCAGCGGTCGACAGCCCGAACCCCTGGACCAGGGTGTTGCCGTACCGGTCACGTTTGGCGGTGCGGTAGGCGGTCTCCTCCAGCTCCCGCCAGGTGCGTGGCGGGCCGCCGATGCCGGCTTCGCGCAGCAGCCGCTTGTTGTAGTAGAGGGCGTACGTCTGCACCTCGGTCGGGTAGCCGTAGACCTGGCCGCCCACCGAGGCGGCGTCGACCGAGGCCTTGCTGTAGCCGCGTGTGATCTCCTCGGCGTGCTCGCGCGGAGCGGGCCGCAGGACGCCGGCCTGGACCAGTTGGCCGTTCCACAGGCAGTACGGGTGGAGGATGTCGGCGCCCTGGCCCGCGGCCTGTCGCACCATGAACGTGGTCAGCAGGTCCGTGAACTCCACGGCCTTGGTCTGCACTTTGACCCGGTCGTGGTCGGCGTTCCACTCGTCGACCGGGCCTTGCAGGGCCTCCTTGAGCACTCCGCTCGCGTAGTGGGAGAGCAGAGTGAGGACGATCGGGTCCCCGGGCCGCCCGGTGCCCTGGTGCGAGGCGCACCCGGAAGCGAGCAGTGCCGAGGGAAGCGCAAGCGCGAAGTGACGCCGGCTCAGTCCGCTGGTGCGGCGGGCCGGCGTCATCGAGCGGCCGTCCGGCGCATCACGCGGAAGACGCGGGTCGTGGTGAAGCCGGTCTTGCGGTACATGTGGCCTGCCGGGGACTGCGCGCCGGTCCACAGGAACCACGCGGAGTGCGCCCGGCGGGCCCGCATCCTCTCCAGGACCAGGTGCAGGAGGACCTCGCCGAGTCCGGTGCCGCGCATCTCCTCCAGTACGCCGATCGGGCCGAACCGCTCGTCCACCGCGTCGAACGCGCCGTGCATCGCCCAGCCGATCATGCGGCCCGCCGGGTCCCGGACCACGACGATCCGGTCGAGCGGTGTGCCCGCGGCCAGACACGCCCGGATGGTGCACGCCCAGTCCGGACCGAAGTGGCTCCCGGCGAGGGCGAACAGATCCACCAGGTCGTCGTCGGACGGGGTGCCGAACCGGTAGCCCCGCGCCGTCAGTTCCTCCACGCGGCGTGCGACCTCCTCCGGGAAGCGATAGCCCACCAGACCGCGGTCCATCGCCTCCGCCTCGTACAGCGTGCGAAAACCCAGGGATTCCAGGAGCCGGGCCGCTTCCGGGTAGGTCTCGGCGTCCAGGCCGGGCAGGACGTAGTTCGGGGTGTACGAGGAGAAGTCCACCTGGGTGCGGCCGTGGCCGTGCAGCCAGGCGAGGGCATCGGCCAGCAGTCGGCGGCCGAGGCCGCGCCCGCGGGCGTCCGGGTCCACGAAGAAGAACGGGATCCAGCCCTGCTCGGGCTCCAGGTCGGTGCCGGTCATCGGCGTCAGACGGCGCACCGCGTAGGCCGCGCCGACGACACGGTCTCCGTCGACGGCGACCCGAAGACCCTCCGGATCGAAGTTGGTGTCGAGCAGCACCAGGGAGCGGAAGCGGTCCGCGGAGACGGAGTCGGCCGGCGCACTGCGCCGCCACACCTCCACCACCTGCGGTCCGTCGCCGGCGCGAAAGCCACGGATGTCGGTCCGTGATGTCGTTGTGCGATCGGTCATCGGCGGGGTTGTCCTTCCATGCACCGGTCAGGGACGGTGTCGAGCCTGACCTGCGGAGCTGCCGCGAACTGGTGTGGGACGCGCTGCGCCACGGCGACCAGGCTCGGGTTCATGAGGGCGCGCGGGCGTTGCGGCGGTCCGCTCCCGGCTGCTCGGCGGGGAGCCTCGGGGCTCGGCCCAGGGTGTCCGTGGCGGCGGTCGGTCTGCCTCAGCAGCCGCTTCCGTCAGGGGAACAGCAGCAGGTCACGTGGTGCGACAGCAGGCTTCAGGGGTATGGCGGCACGCCGACGCCGAGTCGGCGGCCGGTCGGCATCCCCAGCGGATCGTCGTCCGCGTCGACGGCACGCCGCGAAGGAACGGACCCCCACAGCGTCGAGCAGCGCGAGTGCGGACGGGCACAGGTCTGGCAGAGCTCCGGTGCGGTTGGTCACCGGGGTGGTTCGGCCGGGCCGGGCGGGTCCGGCGAGTCCGGGCGAGGAACGCAGTGGTGCGATCCCGGTTGTCACCGCGACTCGGTCGTTCGCCCTCATCCTTTGCCCCGTCTGCCAGTGACATCTCGAAGCTGCGGCAAGAAATCTACTGGTATGTCCTTTAGTTGCGCAATTAGTCATCGACGGGTCGTGTCGATGTCGGCCTGGATCCTGCCCTGGCGATCGGGCAGCGCGGCGCGGGTGAGGAGGGCCGGAGCACCTCCGACCAGGCCGTGGACCAGCGCGGATTGCTCATCGACCACCGCTGCGCCCGCATCCTCGAAGCTGTGGGCGTTGTCGATCCGGTGACGTGGCAGACGCCCCGGCGCGGGTCGAGGGGCGCGGCGGTAGCCCTTAGGGGTGGGGCGCCATCCGAGCGGTGCCGCCGCCGGCGTCCGCGGGGGCGAGCGCAGTGGCGACCGGATCAGGCCGGGGGCCCCGTCCCGCCTCGCGCAGCAGCGCCGCCCCCAGCGGGGTGAGCGTGTGCAGCACGTGGGCGGCCACGCGCTCGCTCGCGATGAGCCCCGCGTCGCGCAGGGCGCGGGTGTGGAAGCTGGCGGTGGTCGGCGACACCCCCGCCGCTCTGGCGGCCTCGGTCGAGGTCGCGCCGTGCGCGGACGCGAGCAGGACCGCCGTCCGTGTGCGTCCGAGCAGCGTGTCGAGCGCGGGTTGCCCGCCGCCGTCCGCCGCGTCGGGCGGAGCCTTGTGGAGCAGAGGGTAAACGAGCACCGGGGGGAGGCCGGGGTCCGCAAAGGTCACCGGGCTGTGCCAGATGAAGTAGCACGGCAGGAGGACAAGGCCCCGGCCGTTCAGATGCAGGTCCCCGCCCACCATGTGGTGCTCCACCTCCAGCACCGGGGGCCGCCAGTTCATGCGCGGCGCGAAGCTGGACAGCAGGCCCTCGGCGCCGCCGTCGAGGAAGGCGCGGGCCCGTACGGCCCGGTCGGCGTCGATGCGGGCCTGCATCTTCTCCTCGTACGGCTTTATGGCCGTCTCGTGGTACGCCCGCAGGGCGTCGGCCAGCATCCTGCGCTGCTCCGGCTCGGCGAGGCGCGGCAGCCAGGGGTGGTGCGCGGCGTCGGCGACCATGGCCACCTCGCGGAGCACGCGGTCCCGGGGTGTCGCCAGGATCGCCTCGAGGCCGGCCGACAGTCCTTCCTGGGACTCCGGGGGTGTCAGGAAATCGGGGTAGTACGCCGCGCGCGGGAAGGCGGGGAGGAGCAGGGACTTCACCGTGGGCGCGAGGCCGGACTCGGTCAGCCGGTGCGCCGCGGACCGGTACCAGGCGGAGTACGCCCACTTGCCGCGGCGGGTCTGGAAGCGATGCAGGCTCGATGCGATCTCCCACAGCGGGTCGGGGCGGGACGCCAGGCGCGTCCGGGCCAGATCGACCTCGGTGAAGTGGATCCGGAGCAATGAATTCCCCCTCGTGGCCTGCACACTTCGAGCCTGCTCGCAGAGTCTGGGGCCCGCCGGGGCCGGCTGACAAGATAGCCGCGTTCCGCATTCGCGGACGATGACAGAAGGGGGATTTCCGTGGAGCGACTGCGTGTCAAGGCGTTGCTGAGCGCGCTGACCATGACGGCGGTGACAGGTGTCGCATGGGTCGGTCTGGCGACACCCGCCCAGGCGGCCGCCACCTGCTCCTGGTACTCCGGGCAGACCGGGACTTCGTCCAACTGCGACAACAAGGACCCCGATGTCCTCGCCGCGTCGTGCGGCAACGACGGGCAGACGATCTACTCCACGCGCCTGAAGCGCAGCTACGACGGCGCCTTGAACGGTCCGTTGCTCGAGCTCCGCTACAGCTCGAGCTGCCGGACCGTGTGGGGACGCCTGACCGGCGCTTGGGGTACCGACGCCGACCAGGGCGGCTGCACCGTCACCGTGCACCGCAACTCGGACGGCCAGGAGTACTCGCGCAAGCCCGCGTTCGGGGCCACGAACGCCACCGTGTGGTCGAACACCGTGTATGACGCGGGCGTGACGGCGTACGTCAAGGCCCACTGCGACACGAGCCCCGGCTATCAGTACAGCGGGCAGACCGCCAGCTACTGAGAAGCCCTGTTGAACCGACCTTGGACCGGGGGGATCGAGCAGGGATCCAGGTCGGATGATGTTCCACGGTTCGCGGCATGACGGCAGGGCCCCTTGGCAGCTCGGAGGTGCGAACCGAACCGAGCAGTTCCGGGAGGCCCTGCTGTCGTGTTTGTGCGCGCGCACGCACCCTGACCCCGATACACCCGGTCTCCAACTCACCTACTGTGGACCCGAGTTGCCCTTGAGGGATGATGCGAAGGTGGTGCGGGCCACGGGTGAGTCCGGTAATTTGCTGGAGGTGTCTCGCGACCGTTGCCCGTCGTAGTACGCACGACGGTGAGGGTGTGCACTCAGGCGCGGCACTGTGCCAGGTACGTGCGCACCACCGACGGAGGGTCGTCATGAGCGAGTCCGAGCTGAAGCGGGTCCTGCACCCGTACCTGCGCAAAGAGACAGTCAAGGTGGCGCTCTCCGTGTACCTCGGCGCCGGGTGGCGCCGCGCGGTCCTCGGGGTGACCGAACGCCGGGTACTCCTGGTCAAGAGCGCCTATTGGTCGGTTCGGGACAAAGGGCTCCTGTGGGCCGATCCGCTCGACGAGGTGGCGCTCGGAGACAGGCCCAGAGAGTTGCACATGCAGGGCATGTACACCGGCAATACGTACGTTCGCGTTCGCCGTGCGGACGGCAGCACGTTCCGTCTGAATCCCCGTACGAACTTCATGGGCGGGGGTGACGGCACCCGGCGCAGTGTGGACAGGCTGTATGCATCGGTCGAGGGCCGCTTCTGATTGCGTCAGGTCTCGGTTTCCCGGGGATATGCGATTGCCTGCCTCTTGCAGGTGAGGGCGCTGAGGTCACGTCGGACCTGACGCGATGGTGCGGCGAGGCGTACGGGCGGGTCATGACGCCGTTCGGGGGGTGCAGGGTCGTTTCCGCGCCATCCGTTCGTGTGATGCGCGGATGCGGACCCGCTCAGCGGGCAGAAATGGCCGCGGCAACCTTCCCACCAGCAGAAAGACCGATCGATGCGTCGTTGCTCCGCCTTCACCGCCGTTCTCGGTGCCGCCTTGCTCCTCGCCGCCGTCCCTACGTCCGCATCAGCCGCGTCAGGCCAGTTCCGCTACGACTACGTGACCGTGGAGGGCAGCGAGGCCAGCGGCTTTCTCAACAACCCGCCCAGCGGCCAGTGCCTGAATCTTCCCGGCGTCGGCCAGGAGAACCCCCAGCCCGGCCATTCACCGAAGAACCGCACGGACGCCTGGGCATTGGTCTTCACCGAGCCGAACTGTGAGGGCGACTCCTTCACCCTGCGCCCGCAGACGGGCGGCGGGTCTGAGCGGCTGAAGGTGCGGTCGGTCATCTTCAGCTGACGCGCCGACAGGCCCCGGAGACTCGACCGTCCCCGGGGCCGAAGGGCCGCGGACGAGGGCGGTGACCCGTAATCGGGTTGTGCCGACGTGGGCGATCGGCTTGGGTTCGTGCTCATGACTGCCTTGAGCGATCTCGTACGTCCGGACCGCTATCCGCGTTCTTCCCGCTACGACCCCGCCTGGTTGCTCGACCTCGACATGGGGCCGAATCCGTTGTGGCTGCTGGAGGACCTCGCGCAAGACCTTGACCTACGACCAGGAATGCGCATTCTCGACCTCGGTTCCGGCAAGGGCGCCACGTCGGTGTTCCTGGCCCGCGAATTCGGCGTCCGGGTCGTCGCGGCCGATTTGTGGACCGCACCCGAGGAGGCGGCAGCCGTCTTCGCCGACGCGGGTGTGAGCCATGAGGTGGAGGCCGTGCGAGCGGAGGCGCACGCCTTGCCGTTCGAGGAGGAGAGCTTCGACGCCATCGTGAGCGTCGACGCGTTCGAGTACTTCGGAACGGCGGACAGCTATCTGCCGTACCTGGTGCGCTTTCTCCGTCCTGGCGGGCAGTTGGGCATGGCCACGCCTGCCATGAAGCGTGAGATCCGCGAGCTCGGGGTCATTCCGCCCCATATCAAAGAGGTGGTCGGCTGGGAGGCGATCGCCTGGCACACAGCGGAGTGGTGGCGCTTTCAATGGGAGATAACGGAGCTGGTGGACGTCACGTCCGCGAGGCTGCAGAAAGACGCCTGGCGGGATTGGCTGCTGTGGGCCCGGGCGGGGGCCGCGCATCAGCCCGACGGCGGGCGCATGAACGGGCCGGTCATCGACATGCTCACCGCCGATGGCGGGGAGCTTCTCTCCTTCGCTCTGGTCACCGCCCGCAAGAACTGAGGAGGCTGCGCTTTGTCAGCAGCTTTGCCTCTTCCGATCGTGATCCGGGGCAGGAACTGGTTGCCAGAGCGACCTGGACAGGGCCGACGGAAGTTGCGGCGACATAGAATACCGAACAGCAGGGACTGCGTCTTGTTGCTGAAGACTATTGATGGCTTCTCCCTATCAAGGGCGTAGACCACCACGCTCACCGGCAGGATCCGTGCGGGCTGCACCGAGCTTGTGATCGCCGGTCCAGCCATGGCTCAAGGGCGCCTGATATGGGTTGCCGCGCCTATCCGGAGAAGGAGAAATAGACTGGGCCTACTGTTCGGTTCGGGAGGAAACATGAACAACACTCCGGCCGGCGCGAGCGGCACCTTCCCGCTGGGTAATCTGACGCTCACCCGTCTCGGTTTCGGCTCGATGCAACTGACCGGCCCTGGTGTGTGGGGCGAACCGAAGGATCCCGAAGAGGCGGTCCGGGTCCTGCGCCGTGCGGTCGACTTGGGTGTGAACTTCATCGACACTGCCGACTCCTACGGTCCATTCGTCGCCGAGCTCCTGATCAAACGGGCTCTGCACCCCTACCCCGACCACCTGGTCATTGCGACCAAGGCCGGGTTCACCCGGCAGGGGCCGGACCAGTGGATCCCCCTGGGAAGGCCGGAGTATCTGCGACAGCAGGCCGAGCTCAGCCTGCGCCACCTCGGCGTCGACCGTATCGATCTCTTCCAGTTGCACCGTATCGACCCCACCGTGCCGCTGGAGGATCAGATCGGCGAGCTGAAGAAGCTTCAGGAAGAGGGCAAGATCCGCTACATCGGTCTCAGCGAGGTCGTTGTCGACCAAGTGAAGGCCGCGGCGCGCATCGCCGACATCGTCACGGTGCAGAACCTGTACAACGTAGCCAACCGCACGGCCGAGGACCTGCTGGACTACTCCACCGAGCAGGGCATCGGCTTCATCCCCTGGTTCCCGTTGGCCACGGGTGAGCTCGCCGGTCCGGAGGGCCCGCTCGTAGCGTTGTCCCAGCAGTACGGCGCCTCCCCGTCCCAGCTCGCCCTCGCCTGGCTTCTCAAGCGCTCGCCGGTCATGCTTCCGATCCCGGGTACGTCGAGCGTGGCGCATCTGGAGGACAACGTCGGCGCGGCAGCCATCCAGCTGGACGACGAGGCCTTCGAAACGCTGGCCGGGGCTGTCTGATCCGTATTACGCCCGCTCAACGGATTCAGCGCCGGGACCGGCTCATGCCGGGCGAGATATGGCGCGGATCATCACGGCGAGCACGGGTGAGGCCGGTGACGGCTGGCTGTGCCCGATGTCTTCGTATCCCCACGTTCGATAGAGGGCGTGCACTTTCCCGTCACCGGCTGCTGGGTTGACCATGAGCGTTGCGTACGACTCGTCGCGCGTGGCCAGGAAAGCGTCGTGCATGCGCCGGGCGGTTCCCGTTTTCCGCCAAGCAGGCCGTACGCCGATCTCCTTCAGAGCTGCGGCCGGACGGTTGGTGTACTGCTCCGCTGGTTCTGGGGCGGTGCGCTGCCAGTACCGGTCGCCGTGCTCGATGCGGTTGCCGTAGGCGTAGCCGACCGGATGACCGTCGGCGTAGGCAAGGACGACGACGAAACCGGGTTCGGCGCCGTGCCGGTCCAGACGTTCACCGAAAGCGGTGATCGCATAGTTCGGCAGGTGCAGCAGCGGAGTACGCACGTCGGCGTACACATTGATCACGTCGCCGCGGATTGGTTCCAGATCGGTGAAGGTACGCAGGTCGGTCGTGGGTGCCGTGGTCATGTGGCCGCCCTCCAGGCGTCGTGGGTGTGCGCGGTCCAGGTCTCCACAGCGGAGCTGTCCGACGCCTTCGCGCG
Organism: Streptomyces cadmiisoli; assembly: GCF_003261055.1. Taxonomy (NCBI): domain Bacteria; kingdom Bacillati; phylum Actinomycetota; class Actinomycetes; order Kitasatosporales; family Streptomycetaceae; genus Streptomyces; species Streptomyces cadmiisoli. The sequence goes on along the minus strand of NZ_CP030073.1, from coordinate 616,019 downwards.
CAGCGCAGCCCCGAATTCTTGCAAGAGGCGGGATACACGGGGGTGCTGGGTGGCGGCGTCGGAGGGGACCTTCATCGCAGTGGCCGTGGCCGCTTCGATGTCGCCCTGGGCCAGCTGGGCGTGCGCGAGGCGAGTGGTGGTGATGGCTTGGGACCGGCGCATGTGGGGCCGCAGGGCGGACAAACAGCGGTGGGCGTGGAACTCGGCAGTCGGGTAGTCACCGAGGGCGAGATAGGCGGAGAGCGCGAGTTGATCCAGCTCGGCCTGATCGTAGAAGGCGAGTAGCCACACTGGCCGGTAGTCGTCCGGGTTCGCACGTTGCATGGCGTCCTGCGCTTGATCGTATGCGCGGCGGGTGCCGGTGCGGTCATGCGCCGCACCGTGAATGGCTGCCTGCCGGGCCAGGCCGAGGGACGCGAACATTGGGTCACGCCGCGTGATGTGCAGTGTGCGCGCGACGTCGTTTGCGGCGAGGGCATCGGCCGGGCGGCCGATGTGCCTGAACATGGACCCAGCGTGGCTCCAGATGCGGAATTTGATTGCCTGCTCGCCCGACATTTCGGCGAGCGCTTGCGCCTCGCGCATGTGTGCCTGCGCGTCGCCGTAGCGGCGGCCGTCGATCGCCGCCCACATCGCGGACGAACGAAAGGAAGCAGCGCAGGCGTAGAGGTTGCTGCGCACACGTTGGGTCGCGCTGCCGGCGTTCTGAAGGTTCAGCGCTTCGTCGGCCAGCGCGGCAGCTCGCTGCTCGATACCGAGCTGACCACCGTAACGGTGGTCGCTTGCAACGATCTCAGCGAAGCGCCGCTGCAGGCGGTCGACGTCGCTCATACCGATTCGGCGGGGTGCTGCTGGGCCGGGAGCTGCTGCTGCGACTGCGACAGCGATGCCGCCGACGAGGGTGCGGCGCTTCATGTCGGGGTCCTCCTGCGGTGCGGCTGGGTTGGATGGAGCCCGGTCCCGTGGTTTGAACCCCAAGGCGGTTGCGTGTAAGCCGGTGACTTCTTCAAGAGCCCTGCGGGTCGCCGATTTGGGCCATCGGACTCGGCCCGCCTTCCAGTCCCGGACCGACGAGCCGTCCAGCCCGCCAAGCCTTCCGGTCAGTCGCTCAACTGCCCCGTTCACGGCTTCAGCCAGACTGTTGGAGCTGTATCCGTGCTCGTCCATCCACGCTTCAAGAGCTTCGTTGCGCGTGGTGTTCATATACGCACCGTAGCCTCCTGCCGTCCAAGCGTGAGGTAAAGCAAACGTCAAATCGCCCTAGGTCGTCGCGTCGGATGCGGGCCGCATCGCCCTAACCAGCAAGTTGTACGGGGGAGTTGTCTATACAGCGGCCAACCGCTTCTCGTACGGGAGGCCGTCGTCGGCTCTGTCCACTCCCCGTCTGCAGCGGAGGGTCGGACGGAGCGCCGAACCGACCGCGAGCGCGAGGTAAACGACTATGACAACTGCCCATCTCTCAGCATCGGGGTGCACTCGTCGAAGTGCCTTAGGTGCCGGCGAATCCGCTTCGTCAACCTTCGATTTGGCGGAACGTACATCGGACATCCATCAACCGACCGAGTGCGCGCACTCGGCTGAAGTCCTGGCGAGCATGTCCTTCGAGATCTCCGGGCCTCGGGCGCGTGATGGCGTCGCTGAAAGGGGCGCGCGCCGTGTGCGGATGGCCCGACGGGCGACGGCCGCGCTGCTGTGCTTCCGCGGTCTGGATCGCCTTGTCGACGACGCCACGCTCATTGTCTCGGAGCTGGTCACCAACGCGATTCAGCACAGTGGGGGCGTACGTGTCACCTTCACCATGACGGTCCGCGACGGTTTCCTGCGCCTTGCCGTGCTTGATTGCATGCCCGGCCAGCCGATCGTCCAGGACGCCGCTGGTGACGCCGAGCGTGGTCGCGGCCTTCTGATCGTCGACTGTCTCGCAGCCGCGAACCGCGGCACCTGGGGCACCAACGAGGACGGCACTGAGGTTTGGTGCAGCCTTCGCTTACCGTCCCGGGAGGACTCGTGATGTCCCCGGCAACCCTGGCGGGGTCTACGCGTCATACCCCGCAGTGGTCGCCGCCCCTCCAAGGTGCCGAGCTGGACCGCGTCCTGACGAAGATTCGGCGCTGGACCCCGTTCGACGGAGACGCGCTGCTCGACGACATCGGGGCTGTGCTGGATGACGTCGTACCGAACGAGGAACACATCGAGGAGTTCGCCCGACGGCTTCGCGGTCACCTCATGCAGCTCGTGAACATCGCCGTCGCTGCCGGGGCCGAGGAGGACATCACGGCGGCACAGCTCATCCGGCAGGCCCGCGTGCTGCGTACTGCCGAGGTGCCGGGCGACCGCTGGAAGGCCGTCGGCCACCTGCGGCGGATGGGCTGGACGCTCAGCGAGCTGCATGAACGGCTCGTGGCAGTCAAGTGCCTCAGGGAGGCGGCGTGATCGTCCCTCCGCTGCCCTACAGCCCGCCCGGAGATTCGAAAGAGAACAACGGTTTGTCACGCGCCTCCACCGAACCCGGCATGGTCCCCTTCGTCACCCAGCGGCAAGGAGAGGAAGCCGCCCCGGACAACCTCACGATCGTGCCGCACTCCGCGGGTCCGCGGTTGTACTACCTGGACGAGGACCCCAGGGACCGGCCGCTGCGTGGTGTGCTGTGGGCACGGTGTGCGTTCAACCCGGTGGACGACCGCCATATGCCGACGGGTGTCCCGCAGTGGAAGCTCATGCACCCGTATCGGCAGATGCTCACGATGCTGGGCCTGCGCTGCCAGGTCTGTGCGGAACCGGCCCGAACCCCTGCGGGGTGCGTCTTCCTGGCCGGTCCGCAGGACCAGGACCCCACACAGACCACGATCTACACCAATCAGCCCCCTGTATGCGTCAAGCACGCCCGCGCTGCCGCCGCGCTCTGCCCGCACCTGCAGCAGGACCCGATGGTCTTCCTTGCCCGGAGTGCCCCCTTGTACGGCGTTCACGGGGCGATCTACGGCCTCGACGCGCGGAAGGAAGTGCACGTCGTCGAGCGGCCGGACCACGTACTGCCCTTTCACCACCCCGACTTGGCGACCGTGCTCGCTTCCCAGCTCATCCGCCGACTCAGCGTCTTCCGCGTCCTGGGTATGGGGGAGTTGCGGCGGGAGCTGGCCGCGGGCCGCGCACAGACCGTGTCCGGCGGTACCGCCACGCCGTAGCATCGCGGCCTTTGCCTGCGCCGCGGATGCGTAGGGCAAGGGTCCGTGGGTCGACCGGGGTGACTTCGTTGCTCGTGGCCTCTCCTTGCTGAGCCGGCAATTCCGGACGGATGCATTCGGGGACTCAGGAGGCTTCCCGCCGCAGAGCGTCCCGCAGCCGCAGCAGCTCGCGACGGCGGGAGTTCGCCCGGACGAGGAGGAGTCCTGCTGCCGCGACGAGCGTGAGCCCGGCCAGGGCGGTGGCCAGTGCCTCGGCCGTGGAAGCGCGTGCCGCGGTCAGTGCGGTCCCGGCCACGCCGGTCACCACCGCGGCCACGAGCGCGAGCCGGGCCCCCAGGACCCGGTCCCGGGCGAACAGCGGTCGGCGTCTGGTCAGCACCCAGCCGGCGACGGCGGCCCAGGCCAGCCCGATGGCGATCAGTCCGGCGAAGGCGGCCTGGGTGCGCGTGGGAAGGGGATGCGGCTCGGTGGCCCACAGCACCGCGATCAGTGCCGCCGTACACCCTCCCGCCAGTCCCACGGCCACATGGCGCAGCCGGGCGCCCAGCGAGACCTCCGCCGCCAGTGCCCGCTCGAGTTCGTCGGGCACATCCCGATGTGCCGCGGGGTTCTGCTCACTCATGCCCGTATCCCCTCTCCGCGAGAACGCTTCGCAACATGTGGCGCGCGCGGTGCAGCCGGCTCTTGACCGTGCCGGGCGGTACGCCGAGCACTTCCGCGCAGGTGGCCAGAGACAGATCCTCCAGGTGGAACAGGATCAGCACTTCACGTTCGAGAGGTGGCAGCCCGTTGAGGCCGGCTTCCACCTGCATCGTGGTCAGCACGCCGCTGAGAGGGTCGTCCACGACGGCGTCCGCCTCCTGCACGGAGGTCACTGAAGCCTGGTACGCCTGCCGCAGATGGTCGGCGACCGTGCGCCGAGCGATGGTGAACAGCCACGGGGCGAACCGCTCCGGCTGTCGCAGGCGCGTCAGTCCGCGTACCACGGCGACCCATGCGTCCTGAGCGAGATCGTCCGCGAGGTGCGGCGAGCCGACCATGCCCCGCACGTAGCGCCACAGCGGGGCGTGCCAGATCTGCACCAGCTCCTGGAACGCTGCGCGTTCCCCCAACTGGCAGCGCACCACCAGCAGCCCTTCGCATCGCCCGTCGCCGCTCACCGCACCTCCCTGCCTCGCGCCATGTATCACCGAGACAGTCGGCATTCGAGGCAGAAAGGTTCACACGACCCGGGTGACCGACCGGGGCTGCCGCGTATCGCGTGCAAGTGGCCTGGTCCAGGTCCGCGGCTTCTTGACCGCCGCCGACGAGCATCGGCCGGACATCGTCACCCCACGGCGCAAGGTGATCGAGATCCACCGAGCAGTTGCCGTCGCCGCATCGCCTGTCCCGGGCGCGGGCCGATCAGGCGGACCCTACATTCAATGACTTGCGCAATCAAGTACTTTACAGCGCTTCTCCAGGGTGATCGGATCTGGCCGATCATCAACTCTGGAGACGATGTGCGAATATCTTCCACTCGAAGATCTGCAGTGTCGGTCGCCGCAGCCCTTGTCGCCGCCCTGGTCACCCCCGCGACGGCGCCCGCTGCTGCCTCTTCCCAGCCGGCCACGGCCATCCCGGTCGAGTCCGGCGGCGTCCCACGTGATCCCGTCACGGTCACGCTGGTCACCGGTGACAAGGTGACGGTCGATCAGGGACCCGCGCGAACAGCTCCCATGGTGGATGTGGAACGTCCACCGGGAGCCAAAGGCTCGGTGCGTATCACGACCGAGGGCGGAGACACATATGTGTACCCCGACGAGGCGGTGCCCTACATCGCCACCGGCCGACTCGACAAGCAGCTGTTCAACGTCACACAACTGCTGGCGCAGGGGTACGACGACGCGCACACCCGCGCCCTCCCGCTGATCGTCACACGTGCCGAAGGGGCCTCCGCCCGAGGTGGTGCAACGGAGCTCTCCGCCGTACTGCCCGGGGCCCGGACCACCCTCAGGCTTCCCTCCGTCGACGGCGAGGCCGTCCGGGCCAGCCGGCCGAAGGCCGCGGCGTTCTGGTCCGCCCTCATCGGCACCGCCGCCGACGGCAACGCCGCATCGGCAGGCGGCCGGACCGCAGGCACATCGGACGCACGCCCCGCGCCGCGATTCGCCGCCGGCGTCGACAAGGTCTGGCTCGACAGCAAGGCCGAGGCGACCCTGGCCCACACCACCGCCCAGGTCGGCGCCCCCACCGCCTGGGCCGCCGGAGGCACGGGCACGGGGGTCCGCGTGGCCGTCCTGGACACCGGGGCGGACACCACCCACCCCGACCTGGTGAACCGCATCGTCGCGTCCCGCAGTTTCGTCCCCGGCGATGACGTTGTCGACCGCAACGGGCACGGCACCCACACCGCTTCCACCGTCGCCGGAACGGGAGCGGCCTCCGACGGCAAGGAACGAGGAGTCGCCCCGGACGCCGACCTGGTCGTCGGCAAGGTCCTCGGCGACTCCGGGAGCGGGACGGTGTCGGGCATCATCGCCGGCATGGAGTGGGCCGCGCGCACCGAACACGCCAAAGTCATCAGCATGAGCCTGGGCGTGAGCGGCTGGCACACCCAGGACGACCCGATCAGTCAGGCCGTGAACCGACTGACCGCGGAGACGGGCGCCCTCTTCGTCGTCGCCGCGGGCAACGACGGCCCCGGTCCCACCACCCTCGCGGCGCCGGGTACCGCGGATGCGGCGCTCACCGTCGGGGCCGTGGACGGATCCGACCGCCTCGCCGAGTTCTCCAGTGCCGGCCCGCGCCTGAACGACGACGGACTCAAGCCCGACTTGACCGCGCCGGGCGTGGACGTCCTGGCGGCGCGCTCGCAGCACATGCCCTGGGGCGAGGGCTACTACCGCCCGGACAGCGGCACCTCCATGGCGACGCCGCACGTCGCCGGTGCGGCCGCCCTGCTGGCCCAGAAGCACCCGCAGTGGAGCGCGCGGCAGATCAAGGACGCGCTGATGAGCACGAGCGCGCCCACCCCCGATCACAGCCCTTACCAGGCGGGCGCCGGCCGGCTGGACGTGGGCGCCGCCTACCGCCACGACAGGATCATCGCGACCGGCTCGGTGGACGCCGGGCTCGTACCGTGGTCGCCCGGAACCCGACCGCAGCCGATCAAGCGGAAGATCACCTACACCAACACCACCGACCAGCCCGTCGTGCTGGACCTCACCGTCGACCACGGCGACTCGCCGGCGCAGACGTTCACGACAGCCGCACGACAGATCACGGTGCCCGCGCACGGCACTTCGGCCGCGGAGGTCGTGGTGAACCCGCAAGACCTCGCGGCGGGCCAGTACGCCGCCCAGGTCACGGCCCGCCACGCGACCGGGGCCGTGCACACGGCCGTGGGAGTCTCCGTCGAATCCGAGAAGTACGCCCTCACCATCCACCTCAAGGACCGCTCCGGCCGGCCCGTGAGCGGTGAGGTCGAGATCAGGAGCGCCGACGGACGCTCCACCTACCTGTGGATCCCGGACGGCAAGCTGACCAGCCGTTGGGCACCCGGGTCGTACACACTCGTCTCGCTGCTGGACGTGCGAGGCGTCCACGGCCCCCACTCCCTCGGGCTCGCGGTGCTCACCGCGCCCGAGGTCGACCTCACCACCGACCGGACGGTCGAGTTCGACGCCTCGCGCGCACGGCAGGTGAAGGTGGCGACGCATCGGCCGAGCACCGTCGCGCACGCCCGGATCGACCTCTACCGCTCCTTCACGTCGAGCACTCCCACGCCCAGCGACGGGAACGCCCTGCGGGAGCGGATCCGGCCCTCCTCGGCCTACGACAGCCTGTGGGCACTGCCGACCGAGGAGAAGGTGAAGAAGGGCAGTTTCGTCTTCGCCACCAGGATCCGCGCCGAACAGCCACCGCTGCGGATCGCCCACCGCGACCTGCGCCTCGACGACGCCCTCGTGCAGCCCGGCTCCCGGCCGATGCCCGAAGGGACCTCCCGCCCGGAGGCCGTCTTCGCCGGTACCGGTTCACCGGCCGAGTACCGCGGGCTGTCCGCCCGCGGCAAGGCCGTGGTGGTCCGTCGCAGTGACGCCGTCGCACCCACCGACCGGGCGAAGGCGGCACATGCCGCCGGAGCGGCGATGCTCCTGGTGGTCAACGACGGGGCCGGCCGCGGCAGCGACTGGTACGGCGACCCCGACGGCGTGTCGGCCGGGCGGATCCCCGTCGCCTCGACGACCAGGGACCAGGGTGATGACCTGATCGAGGAGATCACCGCCGCCGCCGGGAACCGGATCCGCCTCGAGGTCGAGTCGCACCCGGCCCCGCGGTACCTGTACGACCTGGCCGACTACCACGTCGGGGGAGTGCCCCAGGACCCCTCGGCGACAACCGATCCGCGCGACCTGGCCAGGATCGACCAGGAGTTCACGCCGCCCGGCGGCAGACAGGTCACCGAAACGCGGCTCGACCTGCCGTCGTACGACTACCCGCCGTACAAGGGTGGGTCGCCCAACTCGCTCCCCGCCGACGTCGCCGCCCCCGGACACCGCACCGACTGGGTGACGGCGGGAGACGGCGTCACCTGGCAGCAGAGTGCCGCACTGGAGGGCTGGGGTTCCTCGAACACGGACCAGCTGACCTACCGGCCGGGCAGTGTGCACAAGGACCGCTGGTTCGGGCCCATCACCCGCCCACGCCTGATCAGCAGCGACATTCCGTACCGCGGAGAGAGCGCCATGAGCGCCTACGTCCAGGGGTTCGGCGACGCGGGATCCGCCCACAGCGGCGGCGCGGGCATGTACCAGGCGATCTCGCTCTACCAAGGTGACCGGCAACTGGCCAAGGCCGAGGGCTGGCCCACGATCGGCGCGGGTGAACTGGCACCCGAACGGCTTCCCTACCGTCTGGTGGTCGACACCAAGGGTGACAGCGACCTGACGCCCTACTCCACCACCACCCGCACGGAGTGGAGCTTCACCTCCGGCGCCGCGGAAGGCGTGCAGGCCATCCCGCTGGTCCAGCTCGACTACGCCACGGAGCTGGACGCCGAGGGACGGGCGCAGCGGAGAACGGACCTCGCCATCACGCCCGTCGTGGTCGGCAGCGACGCCGCACAGGACGCGCCCACCTCACTCCGGCTGGACATCTCCTACGACGACGGCGCGACCTGGCAGCGTCAGAACCTCAAGGAGAAGAAGAGCACCTGGCACGCGTCACTCGACGCCCCGCGACACGCGGTCCATGCCTCCATACGCGTCACCGCCAAGCAGCGCAACGGCGGTGGCGTCACCCAGACCGTCATCCGCGCCTTCGGTCTCGGATGATCCCGGTGATCGGGCGATTCGAGGTCCGACTTCGCACGGATCCTGCCTAGAGGTGGAACGAGGCCGGACAGACCGCTGCTTCGCCTGCGTGGGAGGCAGCGGTCTTGTCGTTCCTCGGTGTCAAGGGGCAGCCACAGCGACGACGCCCGCGACGCGTACGACCACGACCCCCAGGGCCACCAAGTGGTCCAGGAGGCTCACGTCGACCTTGTCATCGCCGTCCGGGGCCGACTCCGCGTACTCCTGGATCTCGGCGCGCAGACCGGCGGCGGTCATCGGGCCCTCCCCGAGACGGCGCAGGACGAACTCCTCCGCACGGCTGAGGGGGTACAGGGCCGAGGCCGCCCTGTCGACGGCGATGGTCAGCGTCATACGCGACACCTCGAAGACGGGGCGCGCGTCCTGCGTGGCGGGGTCGTCGAAGTGCACGGCCCCGGAGTTGGCCACATGGACCCGCTGCAGCTCGCAGTCGGTGGACAGGGCGACCGTCGCCTCGTCGGGCACCGCCGCCGACGGGGTCGCGGGTTCGCCTGCGGCGGCGAAGAACCGGCGGAACGCGTCCGGGGCCACATCGGCGTTGTAGAGGATGTCCTCCGGCACGTCGATCAGGGCGACCTCCGGGTAGAGGCGCTGGATCCGTTCCATGGCCGCCGCGCCGACCGACACCTTCTCCGGTGCCGTGTGCCGGAAGTCCAGGTGGTACCAGCGCTTCTTGGGGTCGCCGAGGACGACGATCCCGTACTTCTCGGGGGTGTCGGCGATGGGAGCCCCCTTGAGCAGCCTGAACGTGCCCACGTCCGCCCGGGCGATGACGTGGCGGTGGTCGCGGACGAAACGGTAGGTGTCGTCCGCCTCCTCCGCCGTCTCGGACGGGAAGCCGCTGAACACCCCGGCCTCCACGGAGATGCCCGCCGAGCTGCACATACGCAGGATGTCCGACATACGCTGCCGGTCGGTCCCCTTGACCATCGCCTTCAGTACGCGTTCGTTGGCGCTCTCCATCCCCATGTACAGGCGCACGCAGCCTGCCTGGCGCATGGTGGCGAAGAGTTCGTCCGTCATGCCCTTCTCGAAGCGGGCCACACCATGCCATTTGATGTCGGTGCCGCGGGAGATCAGGGCTTCGGATATCTGCTTCAGGTGCAGGGGCAGCATGACGTCGGACTCGAACGAGAACACGTCCTCGCCGGTGGCCTGCCGGATGGTGGCGACGTCCTCGGCGAGGAGCTGCGGCGAACGCATCCGGTACGGCGTCATCTTGATGAACGCGTAGTTGCAGAAGGCGCATTTGTTGAAGTAACAGCCGCGTGTGGGCATCAGGCAGATGATGCGCTTGGGCGCGAAGTAGCGGTCCATCGGCATCATCGTGAAGTCCGGTGTGGGCGACCAGTCCAGATCGAGCTGGTAGTGGTCGTCGAGCTGGCTGACGACCCCGCCGTCCACGTACCGGACCATGTTGGCGACGGCGCCGAGGTCGCGCTTGCCGTGCAGCGCGTCGACGAAGTGCAGAAACGTCTCGTCAGCCTCGCCGACGAAGAAGGAGTCCAGCCAGCGCCCGAACCGTCCGTCCGCCATCAGCACCTCCTTGCCCCAGGTGATCACCGGGCCGCCGAAGGTGAGGTGGATGTCCGGATCCGCCGCGCGGATGCGGTCGGCCAGGATGAACGCGGGGATCAGCTGGGAGAAGTACGGGACGGAGATGCCGATCACCTTCGGGGCCGCGGCAAGCAGCGAGGGAACGGTGGTCGTCTCGAAGTACCGCGCGAGCGGGCCCGCGTCGGTTCGGACGGCTGCTTCGATCTCCTCGTAGGAGTCGTATGAGCTCGGCGAATACGAGTACTTGCCGAACCGGACCGTCGGGTGCGATGCCGAGAGCAGGTCGCCGGCGAGGTGGAACAGGCGCTTGGCGAACAGGAGCTTCATCGGGTCGTAGAAGTCGACCGGGTCGCGCAGGATGGCGCGCGCCGCGTCGATGTCGGCGATCACTTCGGCCGCCGTGGCGCTGGTCCGGCCGGGGACGTCCTCGCGGTGCAGCGCCTCGGCCAGTGCGTCCGGTCTCCAGAGGTCGTCGAACGCCTCGAGGTTCACGTCGCGCAGCGACACATCCTCGTAGCCGGCCCGCTTCAGGACCGCGCCGAGCAGCGGCAGAGCGCCGTACGGCAGCGAAGGATCGGCGGCGGGGGGAAAGACGATCGTGATGTTCACGAGGTGCTCCGCGTCGGCTAGAAGGGCTGAGACGGAGGCACATACCCCGGGGTCGGAGCGTAGCCCACGCGCTGCGCCGGGCCAACTGCCTTGATCTTGCTCGTTACTGAAGCGAGATTCAGTCAACCCCGCGGCCCGCGCGCCGCTTTCCATGGTCGTCAAGATCTTGTGGGAGCGCTTCCGGAGGTGGAACCATGTGCCTCCGCACGCGGGGTCGGGAATGGACAGGCCGGCGTACGGCCGAGGGGATTCGGCCTGCGGCGGGAGGGCGAGCGGGGACCGGGGGTTGGCGGCCATGACGGGTTGGAGTACTCCGGCCTCCTTCGACCAGGAGCGGGTGTGGTTCGCGAGCCGGCTGGATCCGGACTCCCCGGCGTTCAACATCCCCACCGTCGTGCCGCTGTCCGGAATCACGCTCGACGCCGGAGACGTGGCCGCGGCCCTGCACGCCCTCGTGCAGCGCCACGAGGCCCTGCGGACGTCCTTGGCGCAGGCACCGGACGGCTCGCTCGTGCAGACCGTCCACGAGCGCGTGGAACTGACCGTGGACGAGGTGGACCTGCGGTCCCTGGAGCGGGCGGCGGCCGTCGGCCGGGCCGAGGAACTCCTCGCCGAGCTGGCCTCGGCGCCCTTCGACCTGGCGCGGGCACCGCTGTTCCGCGCCCGGCTGGTGCGCCTCTCCGAAGCGGACCGGCTGCTGCTGGTGTCGGTCCACCACAGCGCGTTCGACGCCGCCTCGGTGGCCCTGCTGGACCATGAGGTCATCGAGCTGTGCCGGGCGGCCGCGGAGGGCCGCGCCGTTGAACTCCCGTCGCTGCCCGTGCAGTACGCCGACTATTCCACCTGGCAGCGCTCCAGGTACGACAACGGCGAGTTCGAGCCGGACCTGGCCTACTGGCGACAGCGGCTTGCCGGGCTGCCGCCCGTGCACGCCCTGCCGCTGGACCGGCGGCGCCCCCCGGTCCGCAGCAACACCGGTGACACCGTCCGGTTCGCCGTGCCGGAGGATGTCGGTCACGCGGTGGCCGCGCTCGCGCGGCGCGCCGGCACCACACCGTTCACGGTGCTGCTCGCGGCGTTCACGGCCCTGCTGTCACGTACCTCGGGCAGCGCGGACGTGGTGGTGGGCGTTCCCGTGTCCGGACGCGTCCTGCCCGAGGTGGCGCCACTGATCGGCATGTTCGTCAACACGGTCGTGCTGCGGACCGACGCGTCCGGGAACCCGACCTTCGGCGAGCTGATCGCCCGTACCCGCGATGCGGTGGCCGACGCGCTGGAGCACTCGGAGCTGCCGTTCCAGAAGCTGGTCGAGGAGCTGTCGCCCGAACGCGACCCCAGCGTCTCCCCGCTCTACCAGATCGCGTTCAACTACCTGCCCGACTCCGGGAACGAGCTGGTCGACACCGGCACCGCCAAGGACGAGCTCGTTCTGGAGCTGGGCTCGCGGGAAGGGCGGCTGAGCTTCCGCACCGACCTGTTCGACCGCCGCACGGCCCAGGCCCTCGCGGAGCGCTACGTCAGACTTCTGGCCGCTGCGGCACCGGAGACCCGGCTCGCGGACCTGCCGCTGGCCGGTCCCGAGGAGGAGCGAACGGGTTCGGCGCAGGACCTCGGTCCGGACCGGGAGCTGCCCGCCGGGCTGCTTCCGGATCTGTTCCAGGCCCGGGCGGCCGCGAGGCCCGGGGCCCCGGCGCTGATCGACGCGGACGTCTGCCTGAGCTACGCCGAGCTGAACAGCCGCGCCAACCGGCTCGCCCGGCTGCTCGTCCGGCGCGGTGCGGGCCCCGAGCGGCGGATCGCCCTGGTCCTGCCGAGGTCCGCGCAGATGATCGTCGCGGTGCTCGCGGTGTTCAAGGCCGGCGCCGCCTACGTACCGGTCGATCCCGACCTCCCCGGGCTCCGCCGGGAGTTCATGCTGACGGACTCCGCGCCCGCGCTCGTCCTGACCCTCGCCGCGACGGCGGACCAGGACCTGTCCGAGGCGCCGGTGCTGGCACTGGACGACCCGGCCGTGCTGGCCGAGCTGGCCGAGACCGACGACACGGACCTCACCGACGCCGACCGGACGGCCCCGCTGCGGGCGGCCGGCCTCGCGTATGTGCTGTACACCTCCGGATCGACCGGCCGGCCGAAGGGCGTGGCGGTCCCGCACGCCGGGCTGAGCAACCTCGCCCACGCGCACATCGACCTGCTCGGCATCGGGCCGGACGACCGCGTGGCCAACCGGTCGGTCTGGTCCTTCGACATCTCGGTACTGGAACTGGTGTCGACGCTGCTGGCCGGTGCCGCGCTGGTCGTCACCCCGCGCGAACCGGCCCTCCTCGGTGCGGAGCTGGCGGACTGGCTGCGCCGGTACGCGGTGACGCACCTCCTCGCACCGACACCGGTCGCGGCCACCCTGCCGGCCGGTGCGCCGCCCGCCCTCCGGGTGATCTTCGTCGGCGGTGAGGCCTGCCCGGCCGAACTGGTCGCGCGGCTGGGCGCCGACGTGTCGTTCGTCAACGGGTACGGCCCGACCGAGACCACCGTCGTCGCCACCACATGGCCGGGCCGGCAGCAGCCGCCGACCGCGGTCGCGCCGATCGGACGACCGCTGCCGAACACCGCCTGCTACGTGCTGGACGACCGGCTGCGTCCGGTGCCGCCCGGGGTCCCGGGAGAGCTGTACGTCGCCGGCCCTCATGTCGCTCGCGGTTACACCGGGCGGTTCGGACTGACCGCCGAGCGGTTCGTGGCGGACCCCTTCGGCGCGCCGGGCACGCGCATGTACCGGACCGGTGACCTGGTGCGCCGCAACCACGACGGGGACCTCGAGTTCCTGGGCCGGACCGACCGGCAGGTCAAGGTCCGCGGCTACCGGATCGAACCGGGCGAGATCGAGACGGCGCTGACCGAATGCGCCGGTGTCCGGCAGGCCGTGGCCGTGGTGGCGGCCGACGACCCGCCGCGGCTGATCGCCCATGTCGTGGCCGAACCGGAGGCCGAGCCCGACCCGGAGGCGTTGCGCGCGGAGTTGGCCGCGGTGCTGCCCCGGCACATGGTGCCGGCGCAGATCACCGTGCTGGAGGCGCTGCCGCTGCTCCCCAACGGCAAACTCGACCGTGCCGCGCTGCCCACCCCGCCCCCGGTCCGGCCAGGGGCGGGCCGCCGGCCCGCGACGGAACGGGAGAGGGTGCTCTGCGCGGCCGTCGCGCACGCCCTGCATCTGGACGAGGCCGGTGCCGACGACGACTTCTTCCAGTTGGGCGGCGACAGCATCTCGGCGATCACCCTGGTGGCCGGGGCGCGCGCCGCCGGACTGCGGATCACCGCACGTGAGGTGTTCCGGCACCGCACGCCCGCGGCCCTGGCCCAGGTCGCCGGCGCGGTGGCCGACGGCGCCCCGGCCGGTGGCGAACCGGCCCCGCTCGTCCGCCTGGACGCCGCCGACCGTGACCGGCTGGCCGCCCGACATCCCGGCCACCACGACGTACTGCCGCTCTCACCGCTGCAGCAGGGACTCCTGTTCCACGCCCAGTACGACGAGCAGGCGCCCGACGTCTACACCGTTCAGCTGGTCCTCGACCTCTCCGGCCGGCCGGACGCCGGTCGGCTGCGCGCCGCCGGGTCCGCACTGCTGCGCCGGTACCCCAACCTGCGCGCGGGGTTCCGGGGCGACGGCGCCGAACCGGTGCAGGTGATTCCCGCGCCGGGCCCCATGCCCTGGCAGGAGCTGGACCTGCGCTCCTTCGACGCCGGTCGGCAGGATGAGCAGATACGTTCCTTCCTGGCCGCGGACAAGGCACGCCGGTTCGACCTGTCCGCACCTCCGCTGATCCGGATGTGCCTGCTGCGGCTGGCCGACGACCAGCACCGCCTCGTCCTCACCAGCCATCACATCCTGATGGACGGCTGGTCCATGCCGATGCTCCTCGACGAACTGCTCACCGGCTACGCGGGGGGTCCGGAGCTTCCACCGCCGCCTGCCTTCCGCGACTACCTCGCCTGGCTCGCCGCGCAGGACCCGGAGCGGTCCCGAGCGGCCTGGCGGCGGGCCCTGGACGGAGCGCGCCCGTGCGCCGTGGCACCGGGCGAGGCCGCGACCCGGCGCCCCGTCACGCCGGAAAGAGTGGACGTGCCGCTCTCCGCGGAGGAGACCACCGCGCTCTCGGCCGCGCTGCGCGCCACCGGCGTCACCCTCAACACCCTGGCGCAGACCGCCTGGGCGGTGGTGCTCGGCCAGCTCACCGGCCGTGACGACGTCGTCTTCGGCGGCTCGGTGGCGGGGCGTCCGCCCGAGATCCCCGGTGTCGACCGCATGATCGGCCTGTTCACCAACACCGTGCCGGTACGGGTCCGGGTGCGACCGCAAGAAGCCCTGACCGATCTGCTCAGGCGCGTCCAGGACGAGCAGTCAGAGCTGCTGGCCCACCAGCACACGGCCCTCGCCGACATCCAGCGCGACGCCGGCGGCGACCTGTTCGACACGATGACGACGGTCGAGAACTACCCCGACGCCGGACAGCTCCTGAACGCGGGCGCCGCGGCGTCGGCCGGCCACGCGGAGGCCCTGCGGCTGACCGGGGCGACCGTCGACGACGCCACCCACTACGCGCTCAGCCTCACCGTGGTGCCCGGCACGCGGCTGCTGCTGCGCCTGGAGTACCGGCCCGACCTCTGTTCCGCCGCCGAGGCCGGATCGATCGCCGCCCGGCTCCGCAGCGTCGTCGCCGGCATGACCGGCACCCCGGACGCGCCGGTCGGCCGACTGGCGCTGGCCGACGCGGCCGAACGTACGGCGCTGCTGGCCCGGGCGGCCGGTCCGGTCCTGCCCGGCGGCCCCGTCGAAGGACCCGCCGAACTGGTCGCCCGATGGGCCGCGGCCGCGGGCGACCGCACCGCGGTCACCGACGGCGACACGGTGCTCGGCTACGCCGAACTCGACCGGCGGGCCGACCGCCTCGCCCGCCTCCTCGTCGCACGCGGCGCCGGACCGGACACGGTCGTCGCGTTGGCGCTGCCCCGGTCCGCCGGGCTGATCGTGGCCGCGCTGGCGGTGGCCAAGGCGGGCGCCGCGTTCCTGTGGACCGACCCCGGCCTCCCGCCGCTCCGGCAGGCCCGGCTGGTGTCCGGCGCGAAGGCGGCGCTCGCCGTGACGGCGGAGGGCCACGGCCAGGCACTGCCGCCCGGCCTGCCGGTCCTGAACCTGGACACCCCCGACCACCGGGGCGACACGACGCCCCCGGCCCCGCCGCACCCCGACCACCTCGCCTACGTGCTCCACACCTCGGGGTCCACCGGCACCCCCAAGCCGGTGGCCGTCACCCGGCGCGGCACGCACACGATGGTCCGTGCCCAGCTCGGCCGCTTCGGACTCG
Source organism: Streptomyces cadmiisoli (assembly GCF_003261055.1). NCBI lineage: Bacteria > Bacillati > Actinomycetota > Actinomycetes > Kitasatosporales > Streptomycetaceae > Streptomyces > Streptomyces cadmiisoli. The sequence continues at coordinate 599,957 of NZ_CP030073.1, read as the reverse complement.
ACACCGACAGCCGGATGGCGCAGCTCGCCCCCTGGACCTTCGACGCCGCGATGTCCGAATGGCTCACGGCCATGGCGGCCGGTGCCGCCCTCGTCCTGCCGCCCGCCGGAGAACCCCTGGTCGGCGAGGCACTGGCGCAGTGGATCGACACGGCCCGGGTGACGCACGTACAGCTCACACCCGCCGTCCTGGCCACGTTGCCTGAAGGCTCCCTGACCGGGGTGCGCACCCTGGTCGTGGGCGGCGAGTCCTGCCCGCCGGAGCTCGTGGCCCGCTGGTCGCCCGGCCGGCTGATGATCAACGCGTACGGGCCCACCGAGGCGAGCGACACGGTGACGCTGGCCGACTGCCGGCCGGACGGCTCCGCCACGAGGGTGCCGATCGGCACCCCGGTGGCGAACACGTCGGTCCACGTGCTCGACGCCGCGCTGCGGCCTGTCCCGCCCGGTACCCCCGGCGAGTTGTATGCCGCCGGCCCCGGCGTGACACGGGGCTACCTCGGCAGACCGGCGGACACCGCGGAGCGCTTCGTGGCCTGTCCGTTCGGGCCGCCGGGCGCCCGCATGTACCGCACCGGCGACCTGGCGCGCTGGACCGCCGAAGGTGAGCTGGAGTTCCTCGGCCGGGTCGACCGGCAGGTGCAGGTCAACGGCGTCCGGATCGAACCCGCCGAGGTCGAGGCCGCGCTGGCCGACTGCCCCGGAGTCGGCCAGGCCGCCGTGCTCGCGGTGGGCGAACCGCCGCGGCTGGTGGCGTACGCCGCGCCGGTCGCGGGTCGAGAGCTGCCGTCGCCCACCGAAATGATCGACTGGCTCGCCGGGGTGCTGCCCCGCAACCTGGTGCCCTCGGCCGTGGTCCCGCTGGCCGCGCTGCCGCTCAACCGCCACGGCAAGGTCGACCGGAACGCCCTGCCGGACCCGGGGGCGCCGCGCCGTACTGCGCGCCGGGAGCCGGGCACCGAACGCGAACGGGTGCTCTGCGCCGCCGTCGCCGACACCCTGCGCCTGGACTCCGTCGGCCCCGACGACGACTTCTTCGGGATCGGCGGCGACAGCATCACCTCGATCCAGCTGGTGGCCCGGGCACGGGCGGCCGGTCTGCGGCTGACCGCCCGGCAGATCTTCGAGCACCGGACCGCGGCAGCACTGGCGGCGGTCGCCTCCGCTCTGCGGTCCGAGGACGACACGGACGTGCCGGTCGGCCCGCTGGAGGCATGGCCCATCGCCGCCTGGCTGCGTGAACGCGCGGCACCCCTGGACGGCTTCACCCAGTCGACCGTGCTCGGCACCCCCGCCGGCACCACCGAGGAGCAGTTGCTGACGGCGATCGGCGCGCTGCTCGACCGGCACGACGCACTGCGGCTCCGGCTGCTGCGGCCGCAGTGGACACTGGAGATCGCCCCGCGCGGCGCGGTGTCCGCGGCCGACTGCTGGCGGCGCGTCGACGTGCGAGAGCTGGACCGGGAGGCTCTGCGTACCGCCATCGACACCGAACGCACCATCGACGGGGGCGGCTTCGACCTCGCCGCGGGTGTGGTGCTGCGGGCGGTGTGGTTCGACGCAGGCCCGCGGGAGCCAGGCCATCTGCTGCTGTCCGTCCATCATCTGGCCGTCGACGGCTACTCCTGGCGGGTGCTGGTGCCCGACCTGGTGGCGGCCGTCGGCTCGGCGGCGGCCGGGGAACCGGTGCGGCTGCCCGCGGTGGGCACCTCGCTGCGCCGGTGGGCGCGGCTCCTGCGCGAGCAGGCCGGCGGACCGCGGCGCCGGTCAGAACTTCCGTACTGGCTCCAGGTCACCGCACCGACCGGGGCCCCGGCGCTCGCACGGCGGCCACTGGATCCGGCCCTGGACACCTACGGCCGCGCCCGGTTCAGCACCTGCGTCGTCCCGGCGGAGCTGACGGCCGAACTGCTGACGACGGTCCCGGCCGCTTTCGGCGGCACCGTCCAGGACCTGCTGCTGACCGCGCTGGGCATGGCCGTCGCCGAGCACCGCCGAGGCCGCGGGGAACACGACGACGGCACCCTGCTGGTCGATGTCGAGGGCCACGGCCGCGAGGAGATCGCCGAAGGCGTCGATCTCACCCGCACCGTCGGCTGGTTCACCAGCATGTACCCGGTGCGGCTGCGGCTCGGTGAGCAGGATCCGGCCGAGCTGTTCGACGGCGGTCCCGCGACCGGCCGCGCCGTGAAACGGGTCAAGGAGCAACTGCGCTCGGCGCCCGACGGCGGTCTCGGCTACGGCATGCTGCGCTACCTCGACCACGACACGGCCACCGCCCTCGCGGAGCGTGCCGCTGCCGAGATCCTCTTCAACTACCTGGGCCGGTTCGACGGGCCGTCCGGTACCGGTGCGTGGAGTCCGACGGTGGAGTCGGCGGAGATGGCCGGCGGGCTCGACCCGGACATGGCCATGCCGCACGTGATGGAACTCAACGCCATGGTGGTCGGCGGCCCTTCCGGACCCGCCCTGGCGGCGACCTGGTCGTGGGCCCCCGGCGCGCTCGACGACGCGACCGCCGCCGAACTCGCCGACGGCTGGCAGCGGGCGCTGCACGCCCTCGTCGCGCACGTGCGCGCACACGGCGGCGGCCGCACCCCGTCGGACTTCCCGCTCGCCCGGCTCGACCAGGACGAGGTCGACCTGGTGACGCGTGCGCAGCCGGACGTCCGGGACATCCTGCCGCTCACACCGCTGCAGGAGGGCCTGCTCTTCCACAGCGGCTACGACGACGGCCCCGACCTGTACACGATGCAGCTCTACGTCGACCTGGTCGGCCCGGTGGACGCCGCCGCCGTCCGGCGGGCCGGCCGGCTGATGCTGCGCCGGCACCCGAACCTGCGGGCCTCGTTCCGCTGGCAGGGACTGCGCCGCCCGGTGCAGGTGATCACGGACCACGACGACTTCGCATGGCACGAGACCGATCTGAGCGCCCTGGACGAGACGGAGCGCGGGAAGGCGCTGGAGCGGCTGGAGGCCGCCGACCGCGACCACCGGTTCGACCTCACCCGGGCACCCCTGATGCGGATGGCCCTCGTCCGGCTCGCACCGGACCGGCACCGGCTGCTGGTGACGCACCATCACACGCTGATCGACGGCTGGTCCACACCGCTGTTCGTGCGGGAACTCCTCAGGCTGACCGCCGACGGGGGCGACACGGGCGCACTGCCGCCGGTACGCCCGTACCGCGACTTCCTCGCCTGGCTCGACGGCCAGGACACGAAGGCCTCCGTCGCGGCCTGGGTCCGGGCGCTGGCGGAGCTGGACGGCCCCACCCTGGTGGCCGGCGACCGCGGCACGCGGCACCTGCCGGTCCGCCCGCGCGAGCTGAGCGCCGAGCTGGACGCGGCCGCCACCGCCGCCCTCACCGCGACGCTCCGCGAGCACGGGCTGACCCTGCACACCGTCGTGCTCGGCGTATGGGCGACGGTGCTGGCCCGGCTGACCGGCCGTGACGACGTGGTGTTCGGGGCCACCGTGTCGGGCCGGCCGGGCGAACTCGACGGATCCGCCGAGATGCTCGGGCTGTTCATCAACACGGTGCCTGTGCGGATCCGGCTGCGCCCGGGCGACACCGTCGCCCGGCTGTTCCAGGAGATCGCCGCCGGCCAGGCGGAGCTGCTGGCCCACCACCACGTGCCGCTCAGCGAGATCCAGCGCACGACCGGGCACGACGCGCTGTTCGACACCGCCGTCGTCGTGGAGAACTTCCCGGTCGACACGGAGGACGACGCCGCGCCGACGGACACCCTCCAGATCACCGGGGCGGGCGGCTACGACGCCACGCACTACACACTGGACCTGACCGTGGTGCCGCACGAGCGGCTGCGGATCGTGCTGCGCCACAGGCCGGACACCTTCGGGCAGTCCGCGGCGGAGGCGGTCCTCGACCAGGTGCTGGAGCTGCTGCGCACCGTCGTGTCCGAACCGGACGCCCTCGTCGGGCGGTTGCGGGCACCGGCCGGTGCCGAGCGGTCCCGCCGGCTCGCCAAGGGCGCGGCCCGGCCGTGGGCAGGCACGCCCCCGTTGCCGGCCGACGGCCTCCTGCCGGACCTGTTCGAAGCCCGGGCCGCCGCCTGCGCCGAGCGCACCGCCGTCGCAGACGGCGACCGGCACCACAGCTATGCCGAACTCAACGCCCGGGCCAACCGCTTGGCCCGCCTCCTGGTCGCCCGCGGGGCCGGGCCCGAGCAGGTGGTGGCCGTGGCGATGCCGCGTTCCGTGGACGCGGTCGTCGCGGTCCTGGCGGTGGCGAAGACCGGCGCCGCGTTCCTCCCCGTCGACCTGGACTATCCGGCACAGCGGGTGGCGCTCATGTTCGCCGACGCGCGGCCGTGTCTGGCCGTGGCCACCACCGCGACGGCCGGGGCACTCCCCGCGGGGGTCGTGCCGCTGCTGCTCGACGAGGTACTCGCCGAACCCGGTACCGCAGCCCCGGCGGACACCGACCTCACTGACACGCACCTCACCGAAACCGACCTCACCGACACCGAGCGCCTCGCTCCGCTGCGGCCGGAGAACCCGGCCTACGTGCTGTTCACCTCGGGCTCGACCGGCACGCCCAAGGCGGTCGCCGTCACCCACGCCGGGGTGGCCAACATGGCCGCCGTACAGATCGACCGGTTCGGCGTGGACGCCGACTGCCGGGTGTCGCAGCTCGCGTCCTGGAGCTTCGACGCGGCCATGTCCGAGCTGTGCACTGCCCTGCTCTCCGGAGCGACCCTGATCCTGCCCCCGCCCGGAACCGTGCTCGCCGGTGAACCCCTCGCGCGCTGGATCGAGCAGAGCAAGGTCAGCCACGTCCAGCTGACGCCCGCCGTCCTCGGCACGCTGCCCGACGACGCGCTGGCCGGCGTCGGCACACTCGTGGTCGGGGGCGAGGCGTGCCCCGGAGAGCTGGCGGAACGCTGGTCCGCCGGGCGCCGGATGATCAACACGTACGGGCCGACCGAGGCGGCCGACACGGTCACCCTCGCCGACTGCGGCCCCGCGGCGGGCGCCGCCGTCGCCCCCATCGGCCGCCCGGTGCCGCGCGTCGGGGCGTACGTGCTCGACGCCACCCTGCAGCCGGTCGCCGACGGCGCCGCCGGTGAGCTGTACGTCACCGGCGCCGGGCTGGCCCGCGGTTATCTGGGCCGGCCCGATCGCACGGCGGAGCGGTTCGTGGCCTGCCCGTTCGGGGAGCCCGGCGAGCGGATGTACCGCACGGGCGACCTGGTCCGCCGGCGGGCGGACGGCCAACTGGAGTTCCTGGGACGCGCCGACCAGCAGGTGAAGATCCGCGGGGTGCGCGTCGAGCTCACCGAGATCGAGGCTGCCGTCACCGCGCTCCCCGCGGTGGCGCGGGCGGCCGTGGTCGTCCGCGAGGACCGGCCTGGTGACGCCCGCCTGGTGGCCTACGCCGTACCGGCGCCCGGCGCCCGGCTGGACGGGGCCGCAGCGCGGCGAAGCCTGGCCCGCGTGCTGCCGCGCGCCCTCGTGCCGGCGGCCGTGGTGGCGCTGAACGAGCTGCCCGTCACCCCCAACGGCAAACTCGACCGCAAGGCGCTGCCCGCGCCGCCGCCCGCCGCGGCCGGCACCCGGGCGGCCCGTACCCCGGCCGAACAGGTGCTGTGCGACCTGTTCGCGGACGTACTGGGCGCGCCCCTGGTCGGCGCCGACGACGACTTCTTCGACCTGGGCGGCCACTCCCTGCTCGCCACCCGGCTGACCGGCCGCGTGCGGGAGGCCCTCGGGACGGACGTGGACATCCGGACGCTGTTCGAGCACCCCACCCCGGCCGCCCTGGCGGCGGAGCTGGCCGACCGCGAGGACGGCCCGGTGCGCCCGCGGCCGGAGCCGGCCGCCCGCCCGGCCCGGCTGCCGCTCTCGCACGGGCAGCGGCGGTTCTGGTTCCTCAACGAGCTCGCCGGCGGCGCCGTCAACAACAGCATGCCGCTGGCGCTGAGGCTGCCCGGCGACGCGGACGCCACGGCGTTGCGACAGGCCCTCGACGACGTCGTGGCCCGGCACGAAAGCCTGCGCACGGTGTTCCCCACCGGGCCCGACGGCGTCCCCTACCAGCATGTGCTCGCCGACGGCCGGGCACCGCTGAGCACCCGCCCGTGCGCCCCCGAGGACCTGCCCGCGGCGCTGGCCGCCGCGCTCGGCCGCGGCTTCGACCTCGCCACCGAAACCCCGCTGCGCGCCCACCTGTTCACCGCCGCCCCCGGCGAATCCGTGGTGCTGCTCGTCCTGCACCACATCGCGGGTGACGGCTGGTCGCTGGGTGTCCTCGCCGACGACCTGCACACCGCGTACGCGTCCCGGCTGGCGGGCCGCGCCCCCGCGTGGCAGCCGCTGCCGGTCCAGTACGCCGACGTCACCCTGTGGCAACGCGGCCTGCTCGGCGCGCCGGACCGGCCCGACAGCCGGCACTCCCGCCAACTGGAGCACTGGCGCCGCACACTCGCCGACCTGCCCGACTGCACCCCGCTCCCGACGGACCGGCCGCGTACCGCCGCCACCGGCGACCACGGCGGAACCGTCACCCTCGGAATCGACGCCGACCTGCACGCGCGCCTGCTGGGTGTCGCCAGGCGCACCGGGACCACGCTGTTCATGGTGCTCCAGACGGCGCTGAGCGCCCTGCTGACCCGGCTGGGCGCGGGCACCGACATCCCGATCGGCACACCGCTGTCCGGCCGCGGCTTCGCGTCCCTGGACCGGCTCGTCGGCTGCTTCGTCAATTTCCTGGTGCTGAGGGCCGACACCGGCGGCGATCCGACGTTCCGCCGGCTGCTGGAGCTGGTGCGGGAGACGGACCTGGCCGCATACGCGCACGCGGACCTGCCGTTCGAGTCCCTGGTCGAGGCGCTCAACCCGGCCCGGACACCGGCCCGGCATCCACTGTTCCAGGTGGTGCTGTCGCTGCAGACGGCCACCGCGGCGGACGGCGGCTTCGAAGAACTGCCGGTCGAACCGGCCACCGCCCAGTTCGACCTGTTCTTCGAGGTCACCGAGCGGCGCGGAACCGACGGCGCACCGCAGGGCCTGGACTGCCACCTCGGCTACCGCGGCGACCTGTACGACCGCGGTACCGCGCAGGCGTTCCACCAGTGGTTCGGGATGCTGCTGCGCGCCATGGCCGCCGACATCGACCAGCCCATCAGCCACCCGCGGCTGCTGACCCGCGCCGAGCGCGGGCGCCTGCTCCACGAGTGGAACGCCACCGCGGCTCCGGCGGCCCCGGACGTCGTGACCGCGTTCGAGCGGCAGGTCCTGAGCACCCCGGAGGCCGACGCCGTCATCGGTACGACCCGCACGCTCAGCTACTCTGGTCTCGACCGGCGGGCCAACCGGCTCGCGCACCATCTGATCGGCCGGGGCGCCGGCCCGGGCGCGCTGGTCGCCCTGCCGCTCCCGCGGACCGAGGAGTTCCTGGTCGCCGTGCTCGCGGTGCTCAAGGCCGGAGCGGCGTACCTGCCGCTGGACCCCGACCACCCGGCCGACCGCCTGCGTCACGTCCTCGACGACGCCGCACCCGAACTGGTGCTGGAGTCGGTACCGGACGACGGCGACCTGGCCGCGGCCGGCTGCCCGGACACCGCCCCCGGCGACGCGCACCGCCCTGCCCGGCCGACATCCGCGTCCGACCCCGCGTACGTCATCTACACCTCGGCGACCACCGGACCGCCCAAAGGCGTCGTCATCGGCCGGGGAGCCCTCGCCAACCTGCTGGCCGCACTGCGCGGCGTCCTGCGGCTGACGCCTGACGACCGGATGCTGTCGGTGACCACCGCGGCCTTCGACATGTCGGTGCCGGAGCTCTACGGTCCGCTGCTGAGCGGCGCCGCCGTGGTGCTGGCCGGTCCGGGGACGGTCCGCGACCCGATGGAGCTGGCCCGGCGGTGCGCGCAGACCTCGGTCACCGTCGTGCACGCCACCCCTTCGCTGTGGCAGTCCCTGGCCGAATCCGTTCCGGAACTGCTGCCCGGGCTGCGGAAGTTCACCGGCGCCGAGGCGCTGCCCGCCGGACTGGCCGGTCGGCTGTCCGGCTCCGGCGGGGAGCTCACCAACCTGTACGGTCCGACCGAGACCACCGTGTGGTCCACCGCCGCCCGCCTCTCCGGCCCGGTGGGCGGGCAGCCGATCGGCACCCCGTTGGCCAACACCCGTGCCTACGTGCTCGACGACCGGCTGCAGCCGGTCCCGCCCGGGGTGACCGGGGAGCTGTACCTCGCCGGCGCCGGCCTCGCCAACGGCTATCTCCGCCGGCCCGCGCTGACCGCGGAACGGTTCACGGCCTGCCCGTGGGGACCGCCCGGCGAGCGCATGTACCGCACCGGCGACCTGGCCCGCTGGACGTCCGCTGGGCAGCTGGAGTACCGCGGCCGTGCCGACCAGCAGATCAAGCTCCGCGGGTTCCGGATCGAGCCGGGCGAGGTCGAAGCGGCCCTGGTCTCCCATCCGGAGGTGGCCCGGGCGGCGGTTGTCGCGCGCGAGGACCGGCCCGGCGACCGGCGGCTGGTGGCCTACGTCGTACCGCACGCGGACCGGGACGTCGACCCGGCGGCGCTGCGCGCGCACGCGGGCCGCACCCTGCCGCCGTACATGCTGCCGAACGCGATCGTCGCGCTCGCGGCCCTGCCGCGGACGCCGAACGGCAAGCTCGACCGCCGGGCGCTGCCCCCTCCGCCGGCCGCTCGCGCGGGCCTCGCCGCCCGCAGCCACCGCGAGGAACTGCTGTGCCAGCTCTTCGCCGAGGTGCTCGGCGTACCGCGGGTCGGCGCCGACGACAACTTCTTCGACCTCGGCGGCCATTCCCTGCTGGCCGCGACGCTGGCCGGCCGGATCCGGGCCGAGCTGGACGTCGAACTGGGCCTCGGCCTGCTGTTCGAGCACCCGACGGTGAGCGGTCTCGCCGCGCGGCTGGACGGCGGCGGCGAACGCGGGCTGGGTGTGCTGCTGCCGATCCGCACCAAGGGAAGCCTGGCGCCGCTGTTCTGCGTGGCGCCGATCGCCGGCCTCGCCTGGTGCTACACCGGCCTGCTGCGGCACTTGGACCCCGAGCGGCCGATCTACGGCCTGCAGTCCCGGCTCCCGGCTCCCGGCCGCCCACTGCCCGGCTCGCTCACGGAGGTGGCCGCCGACCACCTGGAGCAGATCCGCTCCGTACAGCCCACCGGCCCGTACCACCTGCTCGGCTGGTCGTACGGCGGGCTGGTGGCGCACGAGCTGGCCGTGCGGCTGCGGCACCAGGGGGCGCCGGTCGGACTGCTGGCCCTGCTCGACGCCTATCCGGTGGCCGACGGAGAACTGGACGCCCCCGTCGACCCGGTAGCCGCGCTGCACCGCCTGCTGGGTCCGGACACGGTCGCCGACCTGCCCTCCGAACTGGCCGATGTGGTGGCCAACAACGCCCGGCTCGCCGGGGCGCACCGCCCCGGGAGCTTCGACGGGGACATCGACCTGTTCCACGCGACCGGAGAACCCGGAGCGGCCCGGCCCGAGGCATGGGCCGGGCACACCAGCGGCGACCTCCGCGTGCACCGGATCGCCTGCGCCCACGACGACATGACCCGGCCCGAGCACCTGCGCCTGATCGGCGCCGAACTCGACAGCCGGCTGAGCACACAGCCCTGAAGGAGCAGAACACCATGACCAATCCGTTCGACGACGCCGAGGGCCGCTTCCTGGTCCTGGTCAACGACGAGGGCCAGCACTCGCTGTGGCCCTCGTTCGCCGAGGTGCCCGCGGGCTGGACGGTGGCGCACCCGGAGGACAGCCGCCAGGCCTGCCTGGACTACGTCGAGACGCACTGGACGGACATGCGGCCCCTGAGCCTGGTGCGGTCGATGGAGGATGCCGGGCCGACGTCGTGATCGAGGCCCGTGGACTGCGCAAGACCTACCGCGGCCGCAAGGTCAGCGTTCCGGCGGTGCGCGATCTCGACCTGGACGTCGCCGAAGGGGAGATATTCGGCTTCCTGGGCCCGAACGGCGCCGGCAAGTCGACCCTGATGCGGATGCTGACCACGCTGCTGCCACCGGACGGCGGCGAGGCCACGGTGGCCGGCGCCGACCTGCGCCGGCACCCGCGCAAGGTGCGCCGGCGGATCGGCTACGTGGCCCAGGGCCCGGCCACCTGGCGGCTCGTCACCGCCTGCGAGGAACTGGTCATGCAAGGGCGACTGCACGGCATGTCGAAAGCGGCCGCCACACGCCGCGCCGCCGAGGTCGTCGACGCGCTCGGCATGGCGGACTTCGCGGACCGGCAGTGCGGCACCTACTCCGGCGGCCAGCGGCGGCGGGTGGACATCGCCCTGGGCATCGTGCACGAACCGGTGCTGCTGTTCCTCGACGAGCCGACCACGGGACTCGATCCGGCGAGCCGCAGCGACGTGTGGCAGGAGGTGCGCCGGCAGCGCGCCGCTGGCACCACGATCTTCATCACCACGCACTACCTGGACGAGGCCGACGCACTGTGCGACCGGGTGGCCGTCATGGACCACGGGACCGTCGTCGCGGTCGGCTCGCCCGCCGAACTGAAGCGGGCCGTCGGCGGCGACGTGGTGACCCTGCGGTTCGCCGACGGGACCGACGCGGCAACCGCCGCCGCGGTGCTGGCGAAGGAACCGGGACTGCAGCCGGTCGACGCCGGGCGGCAGCGGCTCCGGCTGCATGTACCCGACGGCACCACGGCGATTCCCGGGCTGCTCGGCGCGCTGCACGAGGCCGGCACCAGACCGGTCGCCATCGAACTGCACCAGCCCAGCCTCGACGACGTCTTCATGGCGCACACCGGGCGCTCACTGGCCGACGAGGAAGGCCCGGCGTGATCACCTTGGCGCGGGAGATCTGGATCGTCTTCACCCGGTCCCTGCGGCTGAGCCTGCGCGAACCGCTCATGGTGCTGGTCGCGCTGGCTCCGCCCGTGTACTTCGTGGTGCTGTTCGGGCCGCTGTGGGAGCGTTCGCTGGGCATGTCGCGCGACGAGTCCTATTCGGTGTTCCTGCCCGGACTCCTGGTGGAGATCGCCGTGTTCGGCACGATCTTCGCCGGCGTGGGCCTGGTCAGCGAGATCCACGCGGGACTGCTGGAGCGGATGCGGGTCACGCCGGTCAGCCGGACGGCGCTGCTGCTGGGCCGGTGCGCGCGGGACATCTTCATGCTGCTCGTCCAGGCCTCGGTCCTGGTGGCCCTCGCCGTGCCGTTCGGCTTCCCGCTGCGGGCCGGACCGCTGCTGCTGACGTTCGTGCTGATGGCGTTCGTGGCCCTGGCGGCGACCTCGCTGTCCTACGCGCTGGCGACCGTCGTGCGCTCCGAGATGTCCCTCGCGGCCCTGGCCAACATCATCAACCTGCCCCTGATGCTGACGTCCGGCATCCTCATCCCGGTCGCCTACGCCCCCGACTGGCTGCGTCTGGTCTCCGAGTTCAACCCGGTGCAGCACGCGGTGGTCGCCTCCCGGGCGGTGTTCGCAGGCACCTACAGCGACCCCTCGGTGATCCGGGCCCTGGTGATCGTGGTCGTCGTGGGGAGTCTGTCGGCCGCCTGGGCCGTACGTCGTTTCACCCGCAGCATTCACTGATCAGGAGCCGGTGACCAACGTGTCCGACCATCTCGTCCCCCTGCCCGGCACCACCTGGAATGTCTGGCGGCACACCCTGGTGCGCTCCGCCGGTTTCCCCGCCGACGGCGTCGCCGCGTTCTGCGCGCCGGAGCTGGCCCGGACCGTGGACCGGTACCTGGAAGACGCCGACGAAGCCGCCCGGGTCGACACCGCGTTCGCCGACGCGATGACCCGGCTGGGCCGCGCCGTCCACGACGTCTGCGCCGATCCGCTGTTCCGCCAGGCGGTCACCTGGCAGAACCCCGGAGCGCTCAGCTCCGTGGCCGGCGTGCTGCGAGACGGGCCCGCGGCGCGGCGCAACGAACGCCGCCGGCGCCGGGAGGAGATCGTCGCCAAGTACTGGCAGCGGTACTGCACCAAGAACGACACCATCGGCTTCTTCGGTCCGATGTGCTGGTCGACCGTGGACAACGGCGGCCCGCGACTGGAGGTCCGGCACGGGCCGGCGCTCGTCCGGGACACCGCGGTGCACTTCGAGTGGTGGGCGCTCGACGCGCTCGCCGCGCACCTGGCGACCGACGAACGGCTGCGCCCCTGGCTGCCCGTGGCCAGGCAGCCGCAGCTGCGGCTCGACGGCCGCAGGCTGGTATGGCCGAACCGGCCCCCGCAGGACCTGCCGGCCGGCGCCGCCGAGCTGGTGGCCCGCTGCGACGGGCGCCGGCGGGCCGGTGAACTCGCCGCCGGTCTGACCGCGGCCGGCACCTTCCGCCGCCCGGCCGACGTGTACGCCCAGCTCGACGAGCTCGCCGCCGCGGGAATCCTGCGGCTCGGCTTCGACCTGCCGATGGACCTCGGCGCCGAACGGCTGCTGCGCGAGCAACTGGACGGCATCGGAGACGCGGAAGCCCGGGAGCGGGCGCTGGCGACGATGGACCGGCTGTGCGACGCCCGTGACGCGGTGGCCGCCGCCGACGGCCCGGACGAACTCGCCAACTCCATGGCCGTGTTGGAGGACACCTTCACCCGGATCACCGGCCAGGACGCCCGGCGGCGGCCCGGCGAGACGTACGCCGGCCGCACGCTCTGCCACCTGGACAGCGTCCGAGACCTGGACGTCACCGTCGGCGGCGACGTGCTGGCCCGGCTGGCCGGCCTGGCGCCGCTGCTCCAGTCGGCGCGCTGGCTGTCGGCCGGGATCGCGGCGGCCTACACTGCCGCGCTTACCGAGCTGTACCGCGAACTGGCCGCCGACGCCGGGGGAGCGGAGGTGCCGCTGCGGGAGCTGTGGTTCATGGCCCAGGCGCTGGTCTTCGGCGACGAGCGGCCCGCGGACCCGGTGGTCGCCGACTTCCTGCGCCGGTGGACTGCCGTGCTCGGCCTGGAGGACGTCGGCCCCGGCACCGCCGAACTGCGGTTCACTGCCGAGGAACTCGGCGCCCGGGCCGCCGAGGCGTTCCCCGCCGACCGGCCGGGCTGGTCCGAGGCACGGGTGCACAGCCCGGACGTCCACCTGTGCGCCACCGACGCCGAGGCGCTCGCCCGCGGCGACTACACCCTTGTGCTCGGCGAGCTGCACATCGCCTCCGCGGCGTTCGACACGCAGTTCTTCGCCCTCGGGCACCCCGCACCCCAGGTGCTGCGCGAGGCCCTCGCCGCCGACCTGCCGGACAGCCGGGTCCGGCTGCTGCTGCCGCACGACTGGCCGCGGCACTGCTCCCGCAACGCGTACTGGATGAACGGGCCGCACGATGTGGAACTGGGCTTCGTCCCGGCCCCGGGGGCGGACCCCGACCGGCTCGTGCCGGTCACCGCCCTGACCGTCACCGACACCCCGGACGGGCTCGTCGCCCGGGCGGAGGACGGCCGGCAGTGGCCCATCCTCGAGGTCTTCGCGAACATGCTGGGCCTCCAGGCGTTCGACACCTGGAAGCTGGCCGGCGCCGACGGGCACACGCCGCGGATCACGGTGGACGACCTCGTGCTCGTCCGCCGCACCTGGCGGTCCACGATCGGCGCAGGCGGGCTGGCCGACGTCACCGGCGAGCAGCAGCGGTTCGTGGCGGCCCGCCGCTGGCGGCGGGCCGAGGACATGCCCGAGCAGGTCTACGTCCGGGTCGCCACCGACATCAAGCCCCAGTTCGTCGACTTCACCAGCCCGGTGTACGTGCGCCTGCTCTGCACCATGCTGCGCGGGGCCCGCGCCAAGGGCGGCGACGACGTGGAGGTGATCGTCACCGAGGCGCTGCCCACGGCCGAGCACGCCTGGCTGGCCGACGGGCAGGGCCGGCGGTACTCCTCCGAGCTGCGGCTCCAGATCATCGATCCGGAGCCGCCCGGCCGGCCCTGACCGCAGGCCCGCCCCCGTTCAGCTCGGGCGCGGGCGCGGCAGGACCGGAATCGTCGTCGCCTGCGGCGCGGCCGGCACGGTCGCCGACTCCGGCTGTGCCGTCCGCAGTTCGGCGATGCGTGCGGCCATGCCCGCGACCGTGGGGGCGTCGAACAGCGTCCGCATCGGCAGCCGTACCCCGGTGGCCTTGCGGATCTGCGCGACGAGTTGCACGGCCACGAGCGAGTTCCCGCCCAGCTCGAAGAAGTTGTCGTCGTCGGCGATGTCTTCCTCGCCGAGGACCGCCGACCAGACCCGGCTGACCGTGGCCGTCAGGTCGTCGCCGCCGGACGTGCCCCGCTCGGACGGTCCGGCGGCGACCGGTTCGGGGGTCTCACCGCGCAGCACGGCCAGGGCCCGCCGGGCCCGCTCGGCGCTGCCGCGCAGCATGGCGTCGTACCGGCCCGGGGTGATCAGCACGTGTGCCGCCGGCGCCGCGGCGACCACCCGGTGCAGGGCGTCCAGGCCGTCGGCGGGCTGGATCGCCCAGGGGTCCGCGGGACCGGCGTCCGGCGCGGCGGGCTCCGGCGTCGTGGCGACCGCCGCGCGAATCGCGTCCGGATCGACGGCGCGCAGCATGAAGTCGGCGACCGTCACGAGCGGCCGTCCACCGTCATCGGTGACCACGAAGTCCCAGGAGACGACCGCCGCGGTGTCGTCGTGCGCGCCGTCGCGCCACCGGTGCACCCACACCGCGGAGTCGAGCGGCGCGTGGATGCGCACGCGGCCGTAGCCGATCGGCAGCCGGGTACCGCCGCCGCCCGGCCCGACCGGCATGGTCGCCACGTCCAGCAGCGCGGGATGCAGCGGCCAGTCGGTGCCGTCCGCCTCGGCCGGGACCAGGCGGACGAGTTCCTCGTCGGCGCCGATCCACGCCTCGCGAAGGCAGCGCCAGCGCGGCCCGAACGTCAGGAACGGATTGCTGTCGAGCTGCTCTTGGAAGCGCTCGGCCTCCGCGGCGGACTCGGCGCACCGCCCGCGGACCGCCGCGAGGTCGAGCGGCGCGGTGCTGTCCGGCCGAACCCATGCGGCGTGGCCGCGGGTGTGGGTGCGCACGGTCTCGCCGTGCACGCTGGACACGGTGAACTCCACCCCGTCGGCGTCCGGGCGCAGCGCTACGCGGACCTCCGTCCGCGTGCCGTCGGCGACCGTGATCGGCTCCGTGAACGCGACGTCGGACAGCTCCAGTTCGCTCTCCCCGTCCGGAGCGGGCCGCCAGGCCGCCACCGCCGCGCGGACGAGTTCGAGCTGACCGGTGCCGGGCACCACCGGCACCCCGCCGATGCGGTGCTCGTCCAGCAGCCAGTGCTGTGCGGCCGAGACGGTGCCGCGGCAGTACGCCGGGTCGCCGCCGGACGCCGGCACCAGCTCGGTCAGCACCGGGTGGGTGATCGGTACGGCACCGCTCCGGCCGGCCGCCGCGGATGCCGTCGCGGCGCCGGAGGCGTCGGACCGTCCCAGGAGATCGCGGGCGGTGGAGCGGGCGGCCATCCCGATCCGCCCCCAGGCGCCCCAGCCCAGGGACAGCACCTGGGCCGACCAGCCGTGCTCCGAGGTGGCGTAGGCGTCCAGGAAGGCGTTGGCGCCGGTGTAGTCCGTGTCGCCGATGCCGCCGACCACCGACGACACCGAGGAGAACAGGACCACCGTGTCCAGGGACAGGTCCCCGAACGCGTCCTGCAGCGCCAGTGTTCCGGCCAGCTTCGGGGCGAGCACCGAGCGAGCGGCGTCGAGAGTCTTGACCTCGAGCATGCCGTCGCCCGGCAGGCCCGCCGAGTGAACGATGCCGTCCAGCCGCCCGAACCGTGCCAGCAGCTCCTCGCGGACCCGCCGAAGGGCGGCCGGATCGCACACGTCGGCGGCCACCGGCAGCACTTCCCCGCCCGCGGCCTCCATCCGCTCCACGGCGGCGACCGCGGTGCCGGCCCGGCCGGAGGTGCCGCGCAGCGCGGACCACCGGTCCCGCGGCGGCAGTCCGGAGCGGCCCAGCAGGACCAGCCGTGCCCGGAAGCGGCGGGCCAGGTCCTCCGCCACGGCCAGTCCCAGGCCGTCGTAGCCGCCGGTGATCAGATAGACGCCGCCGGTACGCCACGGGCCGTCCCCGGCGTCCGGCAGCGGCACCCGGTCGAAGCCGCGTACCCACAGCCGTCCGCCGCGCAACGCCAGCGGCCGGTCCCGGTCGTGGCCGGGGTCGCGCCACAGCGCGGCGACCGACCGGTCGGCGGACCGGTCGGCACCGGTCCGCCCCGCGTCGAGGTCGAGGTGGCGGGCGGTGACGGCGGGCAGCTCCCGGTTGACGGCGAGCACGGCTCCGGCCACGGTCGCGTGCTCCGGGCGCCGCCCGTCGCCCCCGACGACGTCGTGCACCCCGGCGGTGACCACATCGAGGTGCAGGGGGACGTCGGCGGCCTCGGCGGCCAGGGCCCGGGCCAGGCAGACGAGGCTGAGATAGCCGTGCTCCTGGGCCGACCAGGCGGCCGCGACACGTCCCTCGCCGTTCCCGGGGGCCGCCGACCAGGCGTGGACGACCCGTACGCCCTCGGTGAGGACCCCGTCGGCCAGCAGGGCCCGTACCAGGGCGAGGTAGTCGTCCGGTTCGGCGGGGCGCACGGTGTGGACGTCGGCGCCGTCGCGGGCGTAGCCGCTGCCGGGGCGCACCCGGGTCACCGCCGTTCCGGCCCGGGTCAGCGCGGCGAACAGGCCGTCCGTGCCGTCCTCGGTGTCGAAGAGCACGCAGACGGGGGCGGGCCGGTCCGCAGGGGTGGGGGCCAGCTGCCGCCACACCGGTACCTGGAACCAGTCGGCCGGATCGGCCGGGACCAGGTCGTCGGCGCCCGCGCCTGCGGGGTCCTCGGTCCGCGCGGCCACGGTCGCCGGGGGATCCGGCTCGATCCAGCAGCGGACCCGCTCGTACGGGTAGGCCGGCAGCGGCACCCGGGCCGCCTGCTGCCCGAACGACTCCGCCTCCACCGGGAACCCACGGGTCCACAGCGTGCCGGCGGCGGTGTAGCAGACGGTCGGGTCGTCGGCGGACTCGGTCGGTCCGGGCAGGCTGGGCAGCACCAGCGCGTCACGGCCGGTCTGCATCCGCACCAGTCCGGCGAGCTGCCGGCCCGGACCGCACTCCACGAACGCCCACTCGCCGTCGGCCAGCAGCGTGCCGACACAGTCCCCGAAGCGGACGGTGCCGCGCAGGTGCCGTGCCCAGTACGCCGGGTCCGCGGCGTCTTCCGCGGTGAACCATGTGCCGGTCACGTTGGACAGGAAGGGCAACCGCGGCGCCTGCCGGGGCACCGCGGCCACAGCGGCGGTGAACTCGGTGAGGATCGGGTCCATCATCGCCGAGTGGAAGGCGTGCGAGGTACGCAGCTCGCGGCTGCGGACGCCGTCGGCCTCCAACTGCGCGGCGAAGTCCGCGACCGCGTCCGCCGGGCCCGCCACCACGCACACGCCCGGCCCGTTCACGGTCGCCACCGACAGTCCGTCCGGCAGCCGCGGGGCCACCTGTTCCGCCGCCTGCTGCACGGCGAGCATCGCGCCGGCCGGCAGCGCGTCCATCAGCCGTCCGCGCAGCGCGACCAGGCGCAGCGCGTCCGGGAGTTCGAACACCCCGGCGAGGGTGGCGGCGACGTACTCGCCGATGGAATGGCCGACCATCGCGTCGGGGGAGTGGCCCCACGAACGCCAGAGCACGGCCAGCGCGTATTCCACCGTGAACAGTGCCGGCTGGGTGTGGACGGTGCGGCGCAACTGCTCGTCGGCGGCGTCCCGTTCGGCCTGCGCCGCTTCGGTGTCCGGGCCGCTGCCGTCGGCGAAGAGCAACGATCTCAGGTCCAGACCCAGCTCCGGGGCGAGCAGTTCGGCACAGGTGTCGACGGCGTCGCGGAAGACGGGCTCGGCGCGGTAGAGCGTCGCGCCCATACCGGCGTACTGGGCGCCCTGGCCGGAGAAGAGCCACGCCAGCCGGGGACGTTCCGGTGCGGCCTCACCGGCCGGCCGGCGCTTGCCCGCCCTGAGCGCGGCCACCGCCGCCGCGCTGTCGGCGGCGACGACGGCCGTACGGTGCCGGTGCTCGCGCCGGCCGACCCGCAGCGTGTGCGCCACGTCGGCGACGGCCAGTTCGGGCCGCTCGGCCAGGTGCGCGGCGAGTTCGTCCACGGCGGTGGCCAGGGCCTCGGGGGTGCGCGCGGACAGTTGCAGCAGGTGCGCGGACCGCTCCGACGGGGTGCTCGCCGGGGTCGGCGTCTCCTCGAGGATGACGTGCGCGTTGGTGCCGCCGATACCGAACGAGCTGACCCCGGCACGGCGCGGCGTGCCGTCGGTGTCCCATTTGGCCAGCGTGGCGTTGACGTAGAACGGGCTGGTGTCGAAGTCGATGGCGGGGTTGGGCGATTCGTAGCCGACGCTGGGCGGGATCATCCCGTGGCGCAGCGCCAGCGCCGCCTTGATCAGTCCGGCGGCCCCGGCGGCCTGGCTCAGGTGGCCCATGTTGGACTTGAGCGAGCTCAGGCCGCACCAGCCCCGGTCGCCGGGCTGCCGGCCGTACGCCTGCGACAGCGCCCGCACCTCGATCGGGTCGCCGAGGTTCGTCGCTGTGCCGTGCGCCTCGACGTAGCCCACCGTCCGGGGGTCGATGCCGGCCACGGACAGGGCCGTCGACACCACGGCGGCCTGTCCTTCCACGCTGGGCGCGGTGAAGCCCACCTTGCCGGCGCCGTCGTTGTTGACGGCGCTGCCGCGGATCACCGCGTGCACGTGATCGCCGTCGGCCAGGGCGTCGGACAGCCGCTTCAGCAGCACCATGGCGCCGCCGGAGGCCCACACCGTGCCGGTCGCGCCGGCGTCGAACGGGCGGCAGCGGCCGTCGGCGGACTCCACCCCGCCGTCCGTCTGCAGGTAGCCGTGGTTGAGTGGCAGCTCGATGGACGCGCCGCCGGCCAGGGCCAGATCGCATTCGCCGCCGCGCAGTGACTCGCAGGCGGTGTGCACGGCGACCAGCGAGGTGGAGCAGGCCGTGTGCACACTGATGCTCGGTCCGCGCAGGTCGAGGTGGTACGAGGTGGTGGTCGTGACGTAGTCCGCCAGGTTGGCGTTGGACAGGGCCATCGAGCCGTCCAGGGCGTCGGTCACGGCGCGGTTGGCACCGAGGTGCCGCCAGTAGTAGCGGGTGGGCCCGACCCCGCCGTAGACGCCGATGTCCCCGTCGAAGCGCGTCGGGTCGTAACCGCCGTGCTGCAGAGCGGTGTTCGCCAGCTCGAGGAAGAGACGGATCTGCGGATCGGCCAGCTCCGCCTCACGGCGGGTCATTCCGAAGTAGCCGTAGTCGAAGGACTCGGGGTGGTCCAGGGAGGACACCACCGGCACGTACGACGGGTCGTCGATCTCCGCGGCGGACACTCCCGCGGCGAGCAGCTCGGTGCGCGGCAGGGTGCGGGTCGACACCACACCGTCGACCAGGTTGCGCCACAGCGTGTCGACGTCGGCCGCACCGGGTAGGCGGCACGCCATTCCCACGATCGCGATCGGTTCGACGTCGCCATCGCCGCCGGGGATGTCCTGCGGGGTCGTCATTGTTGCCTCTCCGAGTCCGGAAGCGGGGCGGTGTTGTTCAGTTCGGCCCGCGCCGCCGGACCGCGCGGGCGGGGGCGCGGCGGCGGCGTGCGAGGCCTCGGTCGGTGCCGCGGTCCGCACCGGCTGCCGGTGCGGCACCGTCGAGATGGGCGGCGAGCGCGCGGATGTTGGGGTGGTGGAACAGGTCCACGACCCGCAGCTCCCGGCCGAGCGCCTTCTCGAGTCGCTGCCGCACGGTGACGAGCAGCAGTGACGTTCCGCCGGCATCGAAGAAGTTGTCGGTGACCTTGATGTCGTCGCGCTCCAGGACCTGCCGCCAGACGGCCAGGACGGCCGCCTCGGTGCCGCCGCCGGGGTTGGGGAGCGCAGGGAGGGCCGGCGGCGCGGCCGGTGCGGGCCCGGCTGTCGTGCCCTCGAACAGATCGGCGTACGGATCGAGGCCGATCTCCCCGGCCGGGCGGTCCGGCGCTCCGAGGAAACCATTCAGCAGATGTACGTAGGCGGCCAGGAGCCGCTCCGCGCGGGCGGTCGTGAAGCGATCGGTGTTGTGGACGAGTTCGATCCGGTAGTGCCCGTCGGCCTCGGCGGCGTACAGCGTCAGGTCGAACGGGGCCCCGGGTACCGGTACCGGCTCAGCCGTGACGTCCAGTCCGGGCATCTCGAGCCGCGGCTGCGGGAAGTTGTAGGCGTTGAACAGCACCTGGACCAGCGGCTGACGGGACGCGTCGCGGGGCAGTCGCAGCGCCTCCACCAGGCGCTCGACGGGTGCCTCGGGGTGGGCCAGGGCGTCGAGCAACTCGTCGCGAGTGTCCCGCACCTGCGTCCGGAAGCTCCGGCCGGCGGCCGGGCGCAGCCGCAGCGGCACCACCTCGATGAAGAAGCCCACGAGATCCAGGAACGCGGGGTGCCGGCGGTCCACCGCGGGGGTGCCGATGACCAGGTCGTCCCGGCCTGTGAGCCGGCCGGCGAGCTGGCCGAGCACGGCCAGCAGCACCGCCGACGGCGTCGCCCCGCAGTCACGGGCCAGCGCGTGCACCGCCGCCGTGGTCGCCGCATCGAGGAGCGTCTCCACCCGCCCGCCCCGGAAGGTCTGCTCGGCCGGGCGGGGGTGGTCGCCGGGCAGTTCCAGCACGGGCGGCACGCCGTCGAGGTGCTCCAGCCACCAGCGCAGATCGGTGTCGGCGCGGCGGTTCGCCCGGTCCGCCCGCCAGGCGACGTAGTCGGCGAACGAGGCCGCCGCGGGTGGCAGGGGCGCGGCGCGGCGCCCGTAGGCCGTGCCCAGGTCGTGCAGGAACAGTCCCTGCGACCAGCCGTCGAAGACCGCGTGATGGGCGGTGACCGCCAGCACGTGCTCGTCCTCGCCGACCCGGAGCAGGCGGGCCCGCCAGAGCCGGTCGGCGGCCAGGTCGAAGCGGGCCTCGGCGGCCTGCGCGAGCTGCGCGGCCAGGGCGCCGGCCCGCTCCGCCGGCGGCAGCGTCGTCAGATCGGTGACCGGCAGGGGGATGTCGGCGGGTGGGTCGAGCACCACGGTCGGGGCGCCGTCGACGGTCGGTATCCGCCAGCGCAGCACCTCGTGCCGCCGGGCGACCTCGGTCAGGGCGGACCGGAGCGCCGCCGGGTCAAGCGGGCCGCGCAGCCGTTGCGCCAGCGCGATGTTGTAGGCACCGCTGTCCGTCGTGAGCTGGTCGAGGAACCACAGCCGCCGTTGCGCCGCCGACAGCGCGGGCGGGTTGCCGCGCGTCAGCTCCGGTCCGGCCGGCGCGGCGACGGCCAGCGCGGCGGCGATGCCGTCGACCGTACGGCCGCGCAGGACGTCCTCGATCCGTACGTCCCGGTCCATGTCGGCGCGCAGCCGGGCGACCAGCCGCATCGCGCCGAGGGAGTGGCCGCCGGCGTCGAAGAAGGTGTCGTCGCCGGAGCGCGCCGGTACACCCAGCACGTCGGCCCAGGCCCGGGCGACCACGGCCGCCTCCTCGCTGTCCGGCTGCCAGCCGTAGCCGGGTTCCGCGGTGGGCGGCGACGCGAGCGCGTGCAGTGCCGTCCGGTCGGTCTTGCCGGACGCGTTGCGCGGCAGCGCGTCGAGCCGGACGAAACGCGAGGGCACCATGGCGGCCGGGAGCAGCCGGGCGCAGTGCTCGCGCAGGGCCGTGTCCGACGGCGCCCGCGCGGGTGTCAGGAACGCCGTCAGCAGGGGTCCTGCGGTGGTCGGTACCAGGTCGACGACCGCCTGGCGGACGTCGGGGTGGCCGGCCAGAGCGGCCTCCACCTCCCCGGGCTCCATGCGGTGACCGCGGACCTTGAGCTGCCGGTCGACACGGCCGAGGTAGCGCAGGGCTCCGTCGGGTTCCCAGGCCGCGAGGTCGCCGGTGCGGTACAGCCGCCCGCCCGACCCGTCGAAGGGGTCGGCGACGAACCGCTGCGCGGTCAGGCCCGGTTGTCCGAGGTAGCCGCGGGCCGGTCCCGTGCCTCCGACCAACAGCTCGCCCGGCACGCCGACGGGCACCGGGCGCAGCGCCGCGTCCACCACGTACACGCGCTGGTTCGGCAGTGGGCGGCCCATCGGCACCGGCCGGGTCCACTCGCCGACGGCGTCATGGGCGGTGGCCTCGACCGTGGTCTCCGTCGGGCCGTACGCGTTGATGAAGCGGAGCCTCGGCGCCTCGGCGGTGCCCGCCCAGCGCCCCACCTGATCGGGTGCCACCGGTTCGGCGGTGGCCACGAGCACCCGCAGCGCGGCGAACTGGGCCGGGTCCAGCAAGGGCAGCATCGACACCGGCGGGGTGGCCCAGGTGACGTGGTGTGCGGCGGCGAAGCTGCCGAGCCGCTCCGGTGAACGGCGGTCGGCCTCCGGCACCAGGGCGACGGTGCCGCCGGCGGCCAGCGTGGTGAAGACCTCCAACACGCTCACGTCGAAGCCGAACGACGCGGTGGCCAGGGCGACGGTGTCGGCACCGATCCCGAATCGGTGCGCGGAGGCCGTCAGGAACGCGGACACGCTGCGATGGGTGACGACCACGCCCTTCGGGGCGCCGGTCGAGCCGGAGGTGTACATCACGTACGCCGGGTTGTCCGGGGACAGGGCCTCCGGGACCGGGTGGACCGGGTTGCCCGAGGAGGACGGGCTGCCGGCCGGCGCGGTGACGAACAGCCGGTCCGGCGCCGCGTCGGCGAGCAGCGCGCGGCCCTCGGCGTCGACGACCACGAGTTCCGCACCGGCGTCGTCGAGAACGGCCAGCAGCCGGTCACGGGGGTGTGTCGGGTCCAGCGGTACATAGGCGCCGCCCGCGAGCATGATGCCCAGCATTGCTGCGATCGTGTCCGGTCGGCGTCGGCCGGACACACCGACCGTGACCTCGGGGCCGACGCCGAGTTCACGCAGCGTCCGGGCGAGTTCACCGGCCGAGGCGACCAGTTCGGCGTAGGTCACCGCACGGCGGCCCTGCCGTACGGCGATCGCGTCGGGATACCGTCGCGCCGCCGCCAGAACGGCGTGCGGCACGGTCGGCGCTGCCGCGGCCAGTGACTCTCCTCTGCCCCAGTCCTCGGGCACGGCCTCAGTCATCGGCGCTCCCGGAGGCGTGCGGCGGAACGAGCGGATCGCGGACCTGCACGCGCAACTCCGAGTAGTAGGTGCGGCCGTCGGCATCCGGGACCCAGGTGTCCTCGGGGAGCGGCAGCACCTCCGTGACCACCACCTCGACGTCGGGCCCCCCGTCCAGACCGGCGCGGCGCACCATGGATGCGAGCGAGTACACCAGCGGCGGGCTGGTCAGATCCGCGTAGGTGGGCTTGAGTTCGGTGCCGAGGCGGATGAACACCCGGTCCGGAAGGCCGAGTTCCGTTGCCCAGCGCCGGGCCGCGAGATACCGCTCGGCATAGCCCTTGGCCGTGGCCAGGCCGGTCGCCCCGACCGTGCTGCGCCAGGTCTCGCGCTCCACGACGAGCCGGTCGATCGCCACCCGGGGGGTGTGCGGACCGGCCGAGACCAGTTTGAACGCGTCCGCCGTGTGCATGGACAGGAAGTCGGCGAACAGCTCCAGCAGCGGCCACTCCTGCCCGTCGGCGTGCCGCGCCACGAGGTCGCCGTCCCGCTCGGTCACCGTCAACGCGGTGACCGGGAGCAGCCGGGAGTGCTCGGCGCCCGGCGCCGGTGCGAAGCCGAGCTGCCAGTTGTCCGGCGACCAGAGCAGGTCGGCGACCCGGGCGGTCATCCGGGGGAAGTCCTCCGGCAGCAGCAGCTGCACCCGGTCCGTGCCGAGATCCCGGTCGATCGCGGACCGCAGAGCGCCCGGCCGGGGGTGCGCCCAGCTGAACACGCCGGTGCACAGCGTCAGATACGCCGCGTGCAGCTCGCCGAGCACCACCGTGTAGTCGCCGGCGGCCAGTTTCTCCAGACTGGGCGCGGCGATCTGCAGATCAGGGCTGTGGATACGGGCGGTGGACCAGCCGGGGCCCGGCGCGTCGAACAGCTCGGCGGCACGGTCGGCGAGTTCCGCGGAGCGCAGCCGCACCCGGCGCGTGTCCGGCGCGCGTTCCGTCCCGCCCGTCAGCTGGGCCCACCGGTCGGCGAAGGCGGCCACGACGTCGTCGACCGGCCGCCGGCCAGCGCCGAAGAACAAGCCGTGCGCGAGATAACGCAGATCGCCCATCGGCACCTCCCGGGTACCGAGATCGGTGCACAGATCGGCGTAGACCTCCCGCAGTGCCTGCCGGTACGCCGAGGCCAGCGTGTGGCTCAGCCAGCGCGCGGCCGTGAGCAGCACGCCGAGTGCCGGTGCCAACTCCTCGAGCAGCGGCCGGCCGAACGACAGCTCCAGGTCGCGTACGGCGTCCTCGTGGCACAGCGTGCGTCCGGCGTACGTCTGCCCCGCCCTGCGTCGGCTGTCGAGCCCGGTCAGCTCGGTGAACACCTCGTCCAGCCGGACCGTCGCGGCGCGCAGGGCGGCCGGATCGCCGGCCGCGGCGGCCACCGCGGAGCGGGCGGCGTCCAGCCGGCCGAACTCCTCGCGAGCGGCCTCGCGGGCGGCAGGGTCGCCGATCGCGTCGATCGCCGCGTGCAGGGCCGCTTCGGCGGACAGGTTCAGCGGCAGGTCGATGCCCCAGCGCAGCACCCCGCGTTCGGTGAGGCGCTCCAGCAGCATGAAACCGTCCGCGCTGCGCCGGACGGGATTGCCGCTGTCCGCGACGAGTTCGGCCACCACCCCGGCGGCCGGGCGCGGGCCGGTCAGCAGGCCGAGCAGCGACACCTCGGCGGGAGTGAGCTCCACGGGCGGCTCCACGGGGCGGTGCAACATCCCCGCCCGGACGGAGAGCTGGGGTTGCAGTGCCACGGGCAGGTGCGGCCGGAAGCGCGGGTCGGAGGCCAGCCGGTCCGCGAACGCCGCCAGGGCCCACCACTCGAAGTACACCTGCCGCCCGGTCACCAGGCCGGGTCCCGGACGGGCCGTCACCACGGCGTCGTCGTCGGTCAGCCGGACCCAGCACACCGGGCCGAAGAAGCCGATGGTGTCGTTCTTGGCGCAGTAGCGCTGCCAGTAGCGGGCCACCACCGCCTGCCGGCGGCGGGTCTTGCGGTCCGGCGCGGCGTCGGGGCCGGCCGCGCGCAGACCGTCCAGGAACGCCAGCACATCGGGGTTCTGCCAGGTGATCGCCTCGCGGAACAGGGGGTCGCCCGCTATCTCGTACAGCTGGGTGCCGATGACCGCGGCGGCCTTTGCGAAGGCCGCGCGGTAGCCGACGTCGTCGATGTCTCCGGCAAGACGGGCCTCGGCGGCCGAGGCGGCGGCGGGGGAGGCGAAGACGCGCAGGCCCTGGGCGGGGAATCCGGTGGAGCGCAGGACGGCGTCGCGCCACACCTGCCAGCGGGTTCCGGGCAGGTCGGCCAGTGCGACCGGCTCCTGGCCGGTTTCGTGCACGGCCGGTGTGGACGTCAGCGACATCCTCAAGCCAAGCTCCCCCCGGAAAACGCCCACAGGTGTCCGGTGGTTCGCCGCCGGCACCGCACCGCCGCCAGGAACACCGGCTGGACAGGGCTTAGTTGATCTAGCACTGAGTGGGCATGCTAACCACGCCGTCGGTGCTTGGGAAGTGTTCGAATACCTTGCCGCGGAGCCCTCCCGCGCGGCCGGTGAGGGGTTACTATCCAGCCGTGCCGATACCGAAGATCACTTTCGTGACCGCGAGACCGCACGGACGGGCGTCGGTGCGATGACGGCGGTGCCCACCGTCGTGGTCATCGGCAGCGGCTCCCTCGCCGCCTCCGTCTGCGCAGGCTTGGCGACGGCGGCCGGACCGCCACTGCGGGTGATCGTGGCAGCCCGCGGGGAGAGCGTCGGCCACCTGTGCGAGCTGGCCGGCACACGTGCCGCGCTGGCCGGTCGCGCCGCGCAGTTCCGGCCCCGGACGACCGGCCCGGACCTGCGGGCCGCGCTGCCCGAGGTGATCCGCGAGGAGGCCCCGGACGGTGTGCTGCTGTGCGCTTCCCACCAGTCGCCGTGGGAGCGCCGCGGGGCACCTTCGGCCTGGACCGCCCTGCTCGGGCGCGGTGGCTTCGGGCTGACGCTCCCGCTGCAGGCGGATCTCGCCCTGGTGGCAGGCCGGGCCGCGGCCGAATGCGGCTCCTGGTTCGTCAACGCCTGCTTCCCGGACGCGGTCAACCCGGTGCTTGCCGCGCTGAGAGTGCCGGTGCTGTGCGGCATCGGCAACGTGGCGCTGCTCGCCGCGAGTCTGCAGGCCCGGCTCGGCCTGCCCGACCAGCGCCGACTGCGGGTGGTCGGCCACCATGTGCACCTGAACCCGCCCGGCCCGGCGGGCGAGGCCCTCGGCTGGCTGGACGACGAGCCGCTGGACGGAGTCACCGCGGCGCTGGCCGGTCAGCGTGCCTGCGACCGTCCGGCCCTCAACCAGGTGACCGGACAGGCAGGCGCGATGCTCATCGACGCGCTCGCGAGCGGCTCGGAGCTGGACACCAGCCTGCCGGGCGTGGCCGGACTGCCCGGCGGCTACCCGGTGCGGATCAGCCACGGCCGCCTCACCCTGCGGCTGCCGGCCGGACTGAGCCGGGCCGAGGCGGTCGCGGCCAACCAGCGGTGGTCGCAGGCCGACGGCATCGTCGTCGAGAGCGGGCGGGTCAGGTTCGCCCCGGCCGCGACGGCGGCGCTGGCGGAGGCCGAACCGGGCTGGGAGGACGAGGAGTTCCCGGCCGAGCGGATCCCGGAGGTCTGCGGTCGGCTGCTCGAGCTGCGCGGGCGCCTGCGCCGCACACCGGTGGGGCAGCCCGCCGTACCCGAGGGGAACGGTGGGGCCAGATGACCGCAACGACTCCGCGCGACCGGCGGTTCCCTCGGCAACCGGACGACGCACCGCCCGTGCCCTTCGCCGACCACCACCGGCAGCAGACCGGCTACAGCCC
Source organism: Streptomyces cadmiisoli (assembly GCF_003261055.1). Lineage (NCBI taxonomy): Bacteria > Bacillati > Actinomycetota > Actinomycetes > Kitasatosporales > Streptomycetaceae > Streptomyces > Streptomyces cadmiisoli. Next base: position 573,037 of record NZ_CP030073.1, on the reverse strand, counting down.
GCCCGCCCGCCACGGGACGATCCCGGCCGCGTTCGCGGCACAGGCCGCCCGGCAACCCGACGCCGTTGCGGTGCTCGGCGAGGGCGAGCCGTGGACGTACCGCATGCTGGCGGACGCGGCGGACCGGACCGCGGCCGCACTCCGGTCCGCCGGCGTCCGGCACGGTGACCGTGTCGGCATCCTGCTGGACCACTCACCGCAGACCGTCGCCGCGATCCTGGGCGTCCTGTTCGCCGGCGGCTGCTACGTGCCGCTCGACCCCGCCCATCCCGAACCGCGCCTGGCCCAACTCGTCGCGCTGGCCGGTATCGACGTCGTGATCGCCGACGCGGCGAGACCGGTGGACCGGCTGCGGGCCGAACCCCTGCGCGTCGTGCCGCCGCCGGAGCCGACCGCCCCCGGAGACCCGGACGTCCACTTCGACGAACAGCCGGCCCGTCCCGACGACGTGGCCTATCTGCTCTGCACCTCCGGTTCCACGGGCCGGCCCAAGGGCGTGCCGCAGACGCACCGCAACGTGCTGCACGGTGTCGCCAACCACATCGAGAACTTCCGCATCACACCTGCCGACCGGCTCAGTGTGGCGTCCTCCTTCAGTTTCGACATGGCGGTGACCGACACCTTCGCGGCACTGCTCGCCGGCGCGGCCACCGTCGTCGTGGACGTGCGCCGGCACGGCCCGGCCCACCTCGCACAGGCCCTGGCCGACCGGGGAACGACGGTCTTCCACTCCACACCGACCGTGTACCGCTATCTGGTCGACGCGCTCGGCGAGCGGCGCCTGGACACGATCCGCGCGGTCGTGCTCGGCGGCGAAACCGTCACCCGGCACGACGCGTTGCGCTGCCGCACGCACTTCGCGCCGGACTGTGTGTTCGTCAACGGGTACGGGGCCACCGAGGCCAGCTTCGCCGTGCAGGACCATCTGCCGCCGGACGCCGCGCTGGAACACGACGTCCTGCCCATCGGCTACCCGCTGGCCGGATACACCATCTCGCTCCTCGGCCCCGGGGACGAGCCGTCGGCCGACGAGGGGGAGATTGTCATCCACAGCCCGTACGTCGCGCCGGGCTACTGGCGGGCACCCGAACTGACCGCCGAGCGGTTCGGCGGCGGCGACGGCACCGGACACGGCATGTCGAGCTACCGCACCGGCGATCTGGGACGCCGGCTCCCGGACGGCAGGCTGGCGTATCTGGGCAGGCTGGACCGCCAGGTGAAGATCCGCGGCATCCGCGTCGAACTCGGCGAGGTCGAGTACCACCTCGCGGCACAGCCCGGCGTGCTGCGGGCAGTGGCGGTCGCCCGTCCCGACGACACCGGCCGCACGGAACTGCTCGGCTACGTGCAGCCCGTCGCGGGCACCCTCCTCGATCCCGCCCAGCTGCGCCGCGGAGTGGCGGCCCGGGTACCGGAGCATCTGGTGCCGCGCCTGCTGACCGTCCTCGACGCCCTACCGCTGACCAGCACCGGAAAGGTGGACACCCGGGCACTGCCCGCTCCGCAGGCACCCCGGCCCGCGGGACAGGGCCCAAGGCCGCGCACCGCGACCGAAGAGGCGATAGCCCGGGCGTGGTGCACGGTCCTCAAGACACCGGCCGTCGTCACCGACGCCAACTTCTTCGACCTCGGCGGCAATTCGCTCCTGCTCGCCGATGTACAACAGCTGCTGCAGGACAGCCTCGCTGTACCCGTGCAGATGGTGGACCTGTACCGGCATCCGACCGTCGCCGCGCTGGCCCGCCATCTCGACGGCCACGCCACCCCCACCGCCGCGCCCGATCTGCGCCGGGTCACCGAACGGGCCGCCCGCCGGGCCCGCCGCGAAGGGAAGGGGCGATGGTGAGCGAGTACGACGACCGCGTCGCCGTCGTCGGCCTCGCCGGCCGGTTCCCCGGCGCGGACAGCGTGCCGGAACTCTGGCGGCTGCTGCGCGACGGCGTCGACGCCGTCCACGACTACACCGAGGCGGAACTGCGCCAACTCGGCATCGCCCCGGGGCTGCTGGACGACCCGGCGCTGGTGCGCTCCGGCGGCGTACTGCCCGGCGGAGCGCTCGACGGCATCGCCGGGTTCGACGCGGACCTGTTCGGCTTCGACGCCCCCGACGCCGCCCTGCTCGACCCGCAGCACCGGCTGTTCCTCGAGTCGGCCTGGGAGGCGCTGGAGGACGCCGGCTGCGACCCGCGCCGGTACGACGGCGACGTCGGCGTGTTCACCGGCATCTCCACCAACCGCTACTTCCTCTTTCACCTGCTCGGCAACCCCGCGGCCTCGGACGGCCGCCCGGACGACTGGGAGGCGCAGCTCGCCACCCGGCCCGGCGCCGACTACCTGCCCGCCCAGGTGGCGTACCGGCTCGGACTGCGCGGGCCCGCGATGGCCGTCCAGACCGCGTGCTCCAGCTCGCTCACCGCCGTTTGCGTGGCGGCGCAGAGCCTCCTCGACTACGCCTGCGACCTCGCCGTCGCCGGCGGCGCGAGCGTCTCGCTGCCTCGCCACCGGCACACGCCCGAGGGACTGGTCTCACCCGACGGGCGGTGCCGGGCCTTCGACGCGGCGGCCGCCGGGACCGGATACAGCACCGGAGCCGCCGCGGTGGTCCTCAAGCGCTACGCCGACGTCGACCCGGACCGCGACCGCGTCCACGCCGTGCTGCGCGGCTGGGCGGTGAACAACGACGGCGCCCACCGCGCCGGTTTCGAGGCACCGGGAGCGGACGGGCAGGCCGCAGTGATCGCCGAGGCACTCGCCCGTGCCGCCGTGAGCCCGCACGAGGTCGGCTATCTGGAGGCGCACGGCAGCGCCACCGTCGTCGGCGACGCCATCGAACTCTCCGCTCTGCACCAGGTCTGGCGGACGGCCGGCGCGGCACCTGCCGGGTCCTGCGCGCTCGGCACCGTCAAGGCCAACATCGGCAACCTGGACGCGGCGTCGGGCATCGCCGGACTCGTGGCCGCCGTCCGCGCCGTCGCCGAGGGCACCGTGCCCGCCCATGTGCAGTTCCACGAGCCCCACCCGGAACTCGGGATCGAGACCGGGCCGTTCGCTGTGCCGCGGACGCTGCGGCCCTGGCCGCACGACGGCAGCCGACTGGCCGGCGTCAGCTCGTTCGGACTGGGCGGCAGCAACGCACACGTGGTGCTGGAACAGGCGGCCCGGCCCGCTCCGGCATCGACGGCCGGCTGGCACCTGCTGCCGCTCTCCGCGCACTCCCCGGCCGCCCTCGCCGAGGCCTGCCGGCGGCTGGCCGAACATCTGGAGACCGCCGGCCCCGGCACGCACCTGGCCGATCTCGCCTACACCCTTGCCACGGGCCGCCGGGTCCTGCCGTACCGTGCGGCGATCGCCGCCCACGAACCCGCCGAGGCGGCTGCGGCGCTGCGACGGGCCGCGGCGGGACCGCAGAGGCCACCGCTGCCGGCCGCGGCAGGACCGGAGCTGCATGCGGCCGCCGAATCCTGGCTGCGCGGTGAGGACACCGACTGGACGAGTTACCTCAAGAACCGCCCGGGACGGGTCTGCACGTTGCCCGCCTACCCGTTCCGGCGTCGGCGCCACTGGATCGATCCGCCGGCCCATCGGGCAGCTGACCGGGGAGGACCCGCATGACCACCGCACTCGTCGCCGAGCGCAACCTGATCCTCGACTACTACGAGCGGTTGCCGCAGGTCGTCGCGGCCCTGGTGGACGACCCGGCGCCGGTCACCGAACCCGGCGCGTTCTCACCCGGCTTCACGCTGCCGGAACCGGACGCCGGCGTCCGCGACTTCTTCGAGCCGGCCCGGGCCCAGTGGCGGGAACTCGGCAAGTACGGCAGCCACCGGCTGGTCATGCTGGACCTGGCCGGCAACCCCGGCACGCACACCACCAAGACCTTCCCCTCCCTGCTGATCGTCGCCCGCGCCGTGGAGTACATCCGCCGCACGGGCGAACCGGTCATGATCTTCACACCCACCTCGGCGAACAAGGGGACCGCTCTCCGCGACGCCGTGGCGCGGGCACTGGCCGCGGGGCTGGCCACCCCCGACCAACTGCGGATCGCCACGCTGGCCCCGGCCTCCGGCCGGTCCAAGCTGCGCGCCGGAAGCCTCACCGACGACGCGGAACTGCGCGCCCGCAACCCGCTGATGGTGTACGACGGCGAGCGCGCCGAGGACGTCAAGACGCTGGCCCGGCAGTTCACCGACGCCCACGCGGCCGACCTCAAACGACGCCACGGACTGAACCTGTGGTTCTCGCTGGACCTGCGCAACTACCTCGTGGCCGACACCGCACGGGCCTTCTTCGAGCAGGACGCGGATCCGACCGGCGCCGCCGGGCCGCGGCTGCACGCACACGCCGTGTCGAGCGCGTTCGGACTGCTCGGCTACCACGCCGGCCGGGACGTGCTGGAAGCCGCGGGCGAGGCTCGTCCGGCCAGCCGCCCGGCGAGCCTGCTCGTCCAGCACCTGGGCACCCCGGACATGGTGCTCAGCCTGCGCCGGGGCAGCTTCGACCGGGCCGGACTGCCGCGCTACGAGCGCGGCGACGACGGACTGTGGAGGCAGCGGACCGACCCCAACTTCCCGGGCGTCGCCGACGAGGTGGACGAGATCCTCGACCCGACCTTCTACACCCACCGCCCCGCCACCTCTCCGGCGATGAACGCGATCATCGCCCGGCACGGCGGCGACGGCATCGTGGTCTCGCGCCACGAGTGCCTCGAACGCTACCCCGCGCTGCGGGAGCTGGTCGCTGACCACGCGCGGCCGCTGCCGGACGATCCGCGGGCCCTGCGCGAGTGGTCGCTGGTCATGGCACTGACCGGTGTGTGCAACGCCATCGACCGCGGGCTGGTCGAAGCGGGCCGCGACGTGGTGGTCCACGGTTCCGGCTGGTACGCCGACGACGACGTGCGGACCCCCGAGGAGTCGGCGCTCGTACCGGTGTCGACGGTCGAGGACATCGCGGCGGCGCTGCTGTGAACTCCGACACGGCGGCACCTGTCCTCGCAGTGCGCACGCCCCGCCCGAGATCCAACGCGTTCGGCTGCGCGCCATGAAGCCGAGGAGAGCGGTCACGCCGCTGCTCGTCGGAGCAGGCGGCCTGGCCGTCGTCGCGGCAACAGGCGTGTGGGCGCTGTCGGGTGGGCTCTACGGCTGCACGAAGGCTGACCGGGAACTCGCTCCCACGCTGGCGTCCCTGCCCATCCTCGACGCGCACCCGAGCCGGACGCGGCCCGAGGACGAGCGGTACTCCGGATGCGACGACGATGACGGGTTCGCCTACGCCGGGCAGTACTACCGGTACACAACATCCCGAGCCGACGTGCTGGCCTTCTATCGCCAGGCTGCCGAGGAGGACGGCTGGCGACTCGAGAGTGCCGACTCCTCGCCGTCCCCGGCGCCCGGCAGCCTCGCGATCGACACGTCAGCGCTCTGCTTCGAGAAGCCTGTCGCGGGCACGACCGCACACCTCACCGTGTGGTTCCCCAGCGATCTCGGCGACAGCCCCGGCGATTACGGTCTGGACGTCACGGCCAGCCATGACGGAGCCGCCTGGTGCTGACACCCGGTGTCCCGCGTTTCCGCTCACCTTCTCCCCAAGGTGCCGTCGCCTGCCACTGGGAAGCCCGGTAGGCGGGCCTCGCGGCGGTGGCTCGCACGCTGTTGAGGGCGTAGTGGTGGCGGGACTTCACGGTGCCGGCAGGTATGCGGAGTAGGCGGCGCTGTACCGCTTTGATTGCCGGACGGTCTCCTCGCTGAGTACGGACTGGAATCCGCGGGGCCATGTCCGCGCGGTCGAGCAACTGTCCGACGGCAGCATCCTGGCGACGCTCGACGAGGTCCAGCTTGAGTGCTGGCTGTCGTCAGGACAGCGAAGGCGGTCGGGATCTTGTCATCGCCGCGGATGAGCGATCGGCCCGGGTCGGTCTGGTCCGGTCCGAGTGGAGGAAGCGTCCACAGGCCGTCGTCCGACTCTCACTCGAGGACGGGACACAGCTCGACCATCTCACCCCTTCCGCCCCGGTGTCCCTGGTGCGCTGCGCTGACGGCCTGCCGGCCCTCGCGCCTGCAGGATCAGCCGGGGAACGGAGCAGGCTCCGCGTACGGCGTGGCAGCCGGATCTGCTTCCGGGAGGTCACGCGCCAAGAGGGCGAGCGGAACCCTGAACGGAAGGAAGGATGGCTGACCGCAGCAGACCTGAAGGCAACGCCGTTGACCGAACGCCTCCGTGAGCCGACGAAGGTGGCAGTCAGACGGCTCTTCCCGTACTCCTGGATACCAGGTGAGACACACTTTGCCGGCCCTGGCGCAGAGACCACAGATGGTTGCCTGGTGTGCCGGCACCGTCCACCACGGCCATGGGTTGCAGCCCGGCGGCTCGTTCGTCATACGACGCGAGCCCACGCATGGAGAGCCGACCTGGACGGACCCCGACCCCGACGGGAAAGTGTGACCCGGCGCAGAGCGCCGGGTCGGATGCGGTCTACGCCACCTCGTGGGTCCGTTCGGGTGCTGCGCTGGAAGCGGTTCCCGCTGCGGCGCCCGGGGGCTGGTCGCGGAAGAGGCGGCCGGGCCACCAGAACCAGCGGCCGAAGTCCAGCGCGAGGGCGGGCACCAGGACCGTGCGGACGAGGAAGGTGTCCAGGAGGACGCCGATGCCCACGAGGACGCCCATCTGGGCCATCGTCACCAGCGGCAGTCCCGCGAAGATCGCGAAGGTGGCCGCCAGGACGATACCGGCCGAGGTGATGACGCCGCCGGTACTGGTCAGTCCTTCCAGGACGCCACGCTCGTAACCCAGCCTGCCGGTCTCCTCCTTCACGCGGTGCATGAGGAAGATGTTGTAGTCGATGCCGAGGGCGACGAGGAAGACGAAGCCCATCAGCGGGATCGACCAATCGACGCCCGCGAAGCCCAGGACGTGCTCGAAGAGCAGGTTCGAAGCGCCGAGGGCCGCGAAGTACGACAGCACGACCGTCGCCAGGAGCAGAAGCGGGGCGATCAGGGCCCGCAGGAGCAGGATCAGTACGCCCAGGACGACCAGGAGCACGATCGGGACGACCGTCGTCAGGTCGCGGTCGGCGGCGCGCCGGGTGTCGAGCATCTCGGCGGTGGTGCCGCCGACCAGGGCGCCCAGGGGGTTCACTGCCGTGCGCAGCTCGTCGATCGTCTCCTTGGCGGCCTGGCTGTCCGGCGCGTCCTTCAGCACCACGGAGACGGTGGTGAGTTCGCCGTCCGGGGTGCGGTCGGTGGCGTCCTCGACGCGGGCCACGCCGTCCACCCCGGCGGCGGCCGACCTGACCGCGGTTGCCTGGTCGGTGCGGGTGACGATGTCCGCCGGGTCGGTCGAGCCCGACGGGTAGTGCAGCGAGATGCGCTCCTGTGCCACGACCGACTCGGGCTTGTCCTGGAACATTTCCGCTTGGGTCAGACCCATGTTGATGCTCACCGCGCTCAGCGCGAGCACGCCGGTGACGGCGACCGACATGAGCCACGACCAGCGGGGGCGCCGGGCCACGGCGGCACCGACACGGGACCAGATGGTGCGCGGTGCGCGGACGGGCGTGCCGTGGCGTGGGACGAAGGGCCAGAACACCCAGCGGCCCGTGATGACGAGCAGCGCCGGAAGCACGGTGACCATGGCGACGAAGCCGCAGATGACGCCGACCGCTCCGACCAGCCCGAGCGAGCGGGAGGAGTTGATGTCGGCGAGGGCGAGGCAGGACAGGCCGACGGCGATGGTGGCGGCGGAGGCCAGGATCGCCGGGCCGGAGCGGCGCAGCGCGATCCGCATCGCGTCGTGGCGGTCCTCGTGGCGGTGCAGTTCCTCGCGGTAGCGGGCGATGAGGAGCAGGGCGTAGTCCGTGCCGACACCGAAGACCAGGACCATGAGCACGCCCGCGCTCTGCGGGTCCACCGGGAGTCCGGCGTGCTTCGCCAGCAAGTACGTGGTGACCTGCGTGAGGACGGCCGCGAAGCCCACGGAGAGCAGCGGCAGCAGCCACAGGACGGGACTGCGGTAGGTGAGCAGCAGCAGGACGGCCACCACCAGGCCGGTGGCCAGGAGCAGCGTGGTGTCGAGGCCGTCGAAGACCGCCACGGAGTCGGTGAGCGATCCGGCGGGGCCGCCGACCTCGACGTCGAGGCCGGGCGGGGCGTTGGCGCCGGCCAGGTCGCGCAGCTCGTCGACCTTGTCGGTGATGTCGTCCTCGCTGTCCAGCGGAACGATCGTCATCAGAGCCTTGCCGTCCTCGGACGGGATGGGCCGCGACACTTCCCGACCGGCAGGGACGTACCGTGCGAAGGCGTCACGGTCGGCCGCCGCCGCGGCCTGCGCGCCGTCGCCGGCGTACACGACGACGGCCGGCATCACCGTGTCCGTGCGGAACCTCTCCAGCTCCGTGTTGACCCGCGCGGACTCGGAGCCGCGCGGCAGGAAGGCGTTGGGGCCGGATTCCTCGACGTCGCCGAGCTTGCCGGCCAGTGGGCCGAGGGCGACGGCCAGGATCAGCCAGAGCGCCAGGACCAGCCATTTGCCGCGCTGCCCGCCGGGGGCACGGGCGACGCGCTTGAGCAGCGCACGCATGAGTAGTCTCCTTGTGTAGGGAGCGCGCCGCCGGCCGTTTACCGACCGGCATCAGGGCGCACGGGCCCGCACCACGGCGCTTGCAGGTGTGACGACCTGCCGTGGTGTCGGGTGGGTGTGTCCGAGGGGTGTGTTCTTCCCTCGTACGGCCGGGAGTTGCCGCTCCCGGCCGTACGAGCTTCTTCGCGTCTCGAGCGCGTGCGGTGATGCTGTCGGGGTGCTATTCGATCTCGCGCATCATCTTCTCCATCGAGGTCACCGCGAGCCGGGTCCGCGTCAGCTCGTCCAGGGTCTGCCGCTGCTCCTCGGCCGTTCGGCGCTGGAGCTCCACGGTGTCCTCCAGGAGCTCGGCGTACTTCGCCGCGAGATCCTTGTACTGCTGCTCGCGCGCGGCCAGCATCCGGGCCCGCCAGGTGGCGGCGAACTGCCAGACGATCACGATCAGCAGGGTGAAGAGCCCGGCCGCGCCCACGGCCCCGACCAGCGCGCCCACGGTTTCGGCGCTGTCGGCGAGCGTCACCTGTTCCGCATTCACTTCGCTTCCTCTTTCTCGGCCTCGGTCCTCTCGGCCTCGGTCCTCTCGGCCTCGGTTCTCCCGGCCTGGGTCTTCTCGGCCTCGGTGAGTGTCGCGGCCGCGCGCGCGACGACTTCGGGTGTCAACTCGTAGAAGAACGGCGCGACATCGAAGTACTTCATGGTCTTGCCGTCCTCAGCGAGCTCCAGCGTGCCGACGACCAGTCCTGCCGCCTCCAGCCGCTGGAGGTGCATGTGCAGCAGCGGCCGGCTCATCCCGATCTCACGAGCCAGTGCACTGACGTAGTTCCGGCGCTCCAGCAGCGCCGCGACGATGCGCATGCGGTGCGGGTTGCCGAGTGCGGAGAGCACTCTCAGCAACTCGTCGCCCGTCGGTGCCGGAGGCGGGACCTCGGGCATCGCGGCCCCTTTCGTCGTACCTGTAAGAAAAGGCTGACAGGCCTCGCCGGTACCTGTCAAAGATTCCTGACACATATCAGGGAGGGATGGGGGACATCTCAGGGTCACGTACGGGGCCGGGCCCTGCATCGTCCGCCGGAGCCGACTACTCCCGCTGTCGTATGCAGCCGTAGCCCCACGCTCCTACCGTGAGTGCGTGACGTTCTACGACCGGCAGACAGCCCGGCTGCGGACCCTGCCACCGATGGCCACGGACCTCCTCGTCGTTGCCGCGGTCGCGCTGTTCACCGGGCCGGACGTGGCCGTGAACGAACCGCCGTACCGGCAGGCGGACTGGTTCACCTGGCTGCTGCTCGCCGTCTCGCTGCCGGCGCTGGTGTGGCGGCGGCGGTGGCCCGTGCAGGTCGCGGCGGTCACAGGAGCGGCCTGCGCGGCCTGGGCCCTGTACGGACACATCGGCGAGCTGCTGAACCTGCCGACGATCGTGGCGCTGTACACCGTGGCGGTCCAGGGCGACCGGCGGCGCACCCTGTGGACCGGCCTCGTCGCCTCCCTGGCGTCGGGAGCCGTAGCTCTGCGGATCGGCCACGACGTGGTCGATCCGCAGGGACTGCCGGTCCTGGAGATGCTCTGGCCGCTGGTTCCGCTGCTGCTCGGAGAAGCGGTGCGCACCCGGCGGCAGCTGTTGGCCGAGTACGCCGCCCAAGCCGCCCGCGCCGAGGAGGACCGGGAACGGGAGGCCGTGCGCCGGGTGCGTGAGGAGCGGGTGCGCATCGCCCGGGAGCTGCACGACGTCGTCGCGCACACCGTGACGGCGATGACCGTCCAGGCAGGCGTGGCCCTGGAGGCTTTCGAGGTGAAACCCGCAGTGGCCCGGCAGGCCATGCGGCAGGTGCGGGACTCCGGCAAGGAGGCGGTACGCGAACTGAGGGCCACCGTCACCGTGCTGCGGGAGCGGGAGGACGACACGATCGAGCCGACGCCGGGTCTTGCGCGTCTCCCCGGGCTGGTCGGCCGGTTCGCGGGCAGCGGCGTCGAGATCACCCTCCGGCAGGGGGCCGACGCGGACGGACTGCCACCCGTGGTCGAGCTGGCCGCCTACCGGATCGTGCAGGAAGCGCTGACCAACGTCGTCCGGCACTCCGGCGCCCGGCACGCGGTCGTATCGGTGAACAGGCAGGGCAGCGGGCTCTCGGTCGAGATCCGCGACGACGGGAGCCCGCCTCAGGCCCCCGGCATGCCCGGCGGCTTCGGACTGCTCGGGATGCGCGAGCGTGCGATGGCCGCCGGCGGCACACTCGAGCACGGGGTGATGGACGGCGGGGGATACCGGGTGCGGGCGGTGCTCCCGGCAGACGGCAGCTTGGAAGAGGAGCGATCGTGACCGTACGTGTCGTCCTGGCCGACGACCAGACCGTAGTCCGCGCCGGCTTCCGCGCCCTGCTGGACCTCACGGAGGACCTGGTCGTCGTCGCCGAGGCGGCCGACGGCACGCAGGCCGTCGAGGCGGTGCGGCTGACCCGTCCCGACGTGGTCCTGATGGACATCCGCATGCCCAGCGTCGACGGCATCGAGGCCACCCGCCGTATCGCCGCCGACAGCGACCTCGACGGCGTACGCGTCCTCATGCTCACCACCTATCAGATCGACGAGTACGTCTTCGAGGCGCTGCGGCACGGAGCGGCCGGGTTCCTGCTCAAGGACGTCGAGCCGGATGCGCTGCGGGAAGCGATCCGCACGGTCGCGGCCGGACAGAGTCTGCTCGCGCCCGCCGTCACACGCGCTGTGGTGCAGGAGTTCGCCCGGCTCAGGCGTCCCGAGGCGGCCGGTGCCGAGCGGCTGGCCGCGCTCACCGAGCGGGAGCGCGAGGTGATGGGGCTGGTCGCGGCGGGGCTCAGCAACGAGGAGATCGGCCGCGAGCTGCTGATGAGCCCGCTCACCGCGAAGACCCATGTCAGCCGCGCGATGACCAAGCTGAGGGCCCGTGACCGGGCGCAACTGGTGGTACTGGCCTTCGAGACCGGACTGGTCAGGCCCGGCGAGCAGGCCCCGCTACTCCCGCGGGAGTAGCAGCCGACTCCCAGCAGCAGATGTCCACTTCGCCCCGGTGGCCTACCGTCGCCTGCATGATCGAGGCACACGCTCTCACCAAGCGGTACGGCGGCAGAACCGCTGTCGACCGGCTGACCTTCACCGTCCGGCCCGGCCGCGTGACCGGGTTCCTCGGCCCGAACGGCGCCGGCAAGTCCACCACACTGCGAGTCGTTCTCGGCCTGGACACCCCGACCTCCGGCACGGTGACGGTCGCGGGACGGCCGTACGCCGAACTTCCCGCCCCCCTGCGCACGGTCGGTTCCCTGCTGGACGCGGGGGGCACCCACAGCGGCCGCACCGCCCGCCACCACCTGGCCGGGCTCGCGGCGAGCAACAGCATCCCGCGCGGCCGAGTCGACGACGTCCTGGACCTCACCGGCCTCACCGACGTGGCCGACCACCGGGTGAAAGGCTTCTCGCTCGGCATGAACCAGCGGCTCGGCATCGCCGCCGCGCTTCTCGGCGACCCGGAGATCCTGCTCCTCGACGAGCCCGTCAACGGCCTGGACACGGAGGGCGTCCGCTGGATCCGCACGCTGCTCAGGACCCTTGCCACGCAAGGCCGCACGGTCTTCCTCTCCAGCCACCTGATGAGCGAGATGGAACTGACCGCCGACCACGTGATCGTGATCGGCCGCGGCAGGCTGCTGGCCGACACCACCGTGCGCGACTTCATCGAGGCCAACTCCCAGGCACACACACTCGTCCGTTCCCCCGAGCCGGAAAGGCTCCGCGGCCTGCTGGAGGCCAGGGGCGCGACTGTACGGCCCGAGGCACGCGGAGGTTGGCGAGTCGACGGCCCGGACGCCGCCACCATCGGCGACCTGGCACGCGACCACGGACTGGCCCTCCACGAACTCACCCCGGCGCGCTCCTCATTGGAGGACGTCTACACGGCCCTGGCAGGGGGAGCGTCCGAATTCCGCACCCAGGAACGCCAGGAGGCCACCCGATGACCACACGGACGATCGGCTTCCAGCAGTCCCTGGCCCACGAGTGGATCAAGTTCCGAAGTCTGCGCTCGCTGGTGTGGACGACCGCCGCGACCGCCGTCGTGCCCGTCCTGGGCGCCGTGTTCGTCGCGGCCACCGGGAGCCTGCGACCGGACGACACGATACTGGGCGGCAGCCTCACCCTCTCCGTCGTCGCCCAACTGCTGGCGGCCGTCACCGGCGCACTCGTCATCACCGGCGAGTACGGCAGCGGCACCATCCGCACAACGTTCGCCGCCACCCCGCGCCGCACCACCGTGCTGTCGGCGAAAGCCGCGCTGCTCATTGGACTGACCTACGCCTCGGCGCTGCTGTCCTGCACCCTCGCCTACGCCGTCGGCGGCGCGCTGCTCGACAAAGGCCGGTACGCCCAAGGAGAGCCGCTGCCCGCCCTGTTCGGCATCGCCGCGTCCTTCACCGTCGCCGCACTGCTCGGACTGGCGGTGGGCACCCTCGTACGGCACTCTGCCGGCGCCGTCACCGCCGTGATCGGCGTGATGCTCTTTCCCTCCCTCATCGGCCCGTTGTTCGGCGACGCCCAGCCCTGGGTCGCGGGAGTCTCCCCGACAGCCGCACTCCAAAAGCTCACCCAGACCTCGGACGCGACTTCGGAGACGGTCGGCAGTCTCGGCGCGTGGCCCTCCCTGATGCTCGTGGCGGCCGGAACCACGGTCCTGCTCCTGCTGGCGGCCGGCGCACTGCGCGCATGGGACCTGTGAACGCAGTCGACACAGGACGAACCGCAGTTGAGCCACCAGGAAAGGGGTCATGTCATGCCATGGAGTCCTGCTCGCTCACGGCTGCTGCTCGCCCTGGTGATCGCGGACCTCCTGCTGCTCGCGACCGCGTCCGCCACGGACGCCCGAACGACACCCTCACCACCGCACGGTGCGTGCGTCCTCCTGGCGCAGGACGCGGGTGACCGGCTCGTCGACCTCACCATCGACTCGCCCGCGCTGGGACGCACGGCCACGGTCCGGTTGCTCACCCCTGACGGCTGGGAGCAGCGAAGGCCCGGCCAGAGCTGGCCGACGCTGTATCTGCTGGTCGGTGGCGACGGCAACCACAAGGCCTGGCCCGAGGACTACCCGGTCGGCCTGACGGAGTTGCACGAGCTGCGGAACGTACTGGTCGTCATGCCGGAGATGCCGCTGTTCGGCTTCTGCACCGACTGGCACAACGCCGGCCGGGGTGGCCCGCCCGCTGTGGAGAGCTTCCATCTGAAGGAGGTGCTTCCTCGGCCTGGTCTGGAAAGCCCTGTGGGGCGACCCGGTCGCCCAGCGCGCCACCTGGCAGGCCCACGAGCCCTATTACCTCACCGCCCGCCTAGGCACCCTGCCGGTGTACCTCTCCAGCGGAGACGGCACCGCCGGCCCACTCGACCCACCGGGCACCGAACCGGACCCGCACGTCCCCGGGCTGGAGGACCCGTCCGAGCCGTTCCCCGACAACGCGATCTCTCCGACGGAAACGCTGATGCCGCGAGAGTCGAGCGCCCTGGCCACCCGACTGGCCTCGCTGGGGACCCCGGTGACCACGCATTTCTACGCCGGTACCCACTCCCCACCGTACTGGGCACGGGAGTTCCGCCGGTCACTGCCGATGCTGCTTCGGACACCGGGGTTGTGACGCGTTCCGCGACGTCATGGGCCGGGAGGCGCCGCGGTCCGCGGCCGGAGCCCACATCGGCCGCTGCGGGGCGGCGGCCCGGCACGAGTCGGCCGAGGGCACCGATCACCGCGCCGCGATGCTCCGTGCTGCTCGCGCCTGGGCTCACCGTGAGCGCTGGTCACCGCTGATCGCTGGTGGCATGGGAGTGCCCGTTCGCATCGATGGCGGCTCGTTGTGCCGGCTCGGCGTACGGCTGGTCGGAGCGCTCGAGTTCGGCTTGCAGGGCATCCAGGGCACGGCGCGCTGCGGTGATCCGTTCCCTCAGCTGTCGGGAGTCCGGCGCGCTCGCCGCATGTTCAGGCTCGTCCTGCTCCGTCTGCCGCGCCTCGTCCAGGGAGGTGAGGACAACGCCGATGAGGACGTTGACGAGCACGAAGGAGGCGAGCAGAACGTAGGAGCCGTAGTAGAGCAGGCTCCAGCGGGAGACTTCCAAGCCGGCACGGACCGCGTCGCCGATGCCGTCCAGCGTCATCAGAAGGAACAGAGTGAGCACGGCGCGACCGATGGAGCCGTAGTGCACCGGGTCGTGGCTGCTGAAGAAGACCCAGCCGACCATGGCGTACAGATACAGCAGCAGGGTGCCGACGAGCAGGAAACTGAGCGTGCCGGGCAGACTGCGCGCGACCGCCGTCAGTACGACGCGGAGTTGGGGCAGGAAGCGTGCGGTTCGCAGCACGCGAGCGAGGCGCAGCAGCCGCAGCACCGTGGTGTTCTCGCGAACGAGAGGCAGAAACGCGCACAGCACCACGGCCAGGTCGAAGACGTTCCAGGGGTCCTTCCAGAATTGCCCGGGCCGATCGGCATGAGCGGCGAGGCGCAGCAGGATCTCGACGGTGAAGGCGGCGAGGCATACGTGTTCGGCGAGCCGTAACCAGCGGTGCCATTCGGCGACCAGCCCCTGGTAGGTCTCGGCGCCCAACAGGGCAGCGTTGAACAGGATCAACGCGAAGACGGCAATGGCGAACCAAGGGGCTTCCGTGATGGCGCGGCAGCGACTCGCCAGTTGCCGCCGAAGGGAAGTGTCCGCCGGTGCGTCACTTGGCTCAAGGTGGTCCAGCATCCTGCTGTGTTGCTCCCTCGCACGGTGCCGCTCTCCCGGCCGACGAGACCGGATAGCGTGCCTGTTGCGCGATTCGGTGCCAGAAGAGACTTCTACGGAACTGTAGAGCAGTGCACGTCGCTGCTCCGCCGTATCGGCAGCCGTCCGTGCCGTGGGAGAGCAGACTTGATCCTGGGCTTGAGTGAGCTGGGCCAGGTCTCCCTCGCCACTGCGGTAGCACTCTGGCCCCCGACGGCCGTGCTGTCCTGGCCACCGGCTTCCTCACTGCGGAACCACATGGCTCATGTCGACGTCCGTCCAGACGTCTGCAAGATCATGAATGCTGACGGAGGACCCGCCCATGACGGGAACAGCTGCCCGCTACCTGTACCTCACCCGCCACGGTGAGGCCTCATCGGACGAAAGCGCACTGACGGAAAGCGGTCGCCGTCAGGCCGTTCTGCTCGGGAAGCGGCTCCGCACGGCCCCTCTCACGGCGATTTTCCACGGCCCGCTCCCCAGAGCAGAGCAGACCGCGCAGCTGATCGGCCGGCAGCTCAACGATGTCGCCTTGCACCGGTCCGCTCCGGCCGGCGACTACATCCCCTACATTCCTCGGCGTGAGGAGCTGCCGCCGGAATCGGCCGGCTCCTTGCTCGGCCACCTGGCCCAGTTCCCGGCCGCGGACCGCGAACAGGGCCCAGGGCTGGCACAGGAGGCCCTCTCACAGTTCACGGGACCCGTCGCCGGCGTCGAGCCACGCCACGAGCTCGTCGTCACTCACAACTTCCTCATCGGCTGGCTCATCCGGGCCGCCCTCGACGCCCCGAAGTGGCGTTGGACGGGCATAAACCACGCCAACGCCGCGCTGACCGTCATCCGTTATGCGCCCGGCCGAACCCCGGCTGTGCTCTTCTTCAACGACACCGGCCACCTTCCTGCCGAACTTCGCTGGACCGGATTTCCGCCCGACCTCCACGTCTGAATGCAGATGCCCCATTGCAGGCGGCTATCCGCGCACCCGCGGCGAGGAGCAGGTCTTGGACACTCCCATCGCGGCGTTCCCCGAACTGGAGAGACTCCTTGTCCAGCACCGGAACGACGCCGTACGGACCGGTCGAGAAAGGCGGCCGGAACGGATGGTGCTGGAGGCGCAAGGTTCCCTGCGGAACACCGCCCGCTCCGGCCGCACAGTCACTTCTGCCCCGCGAATGCTCCGCCAACGGAATCGGATCAGGAATTCCATGGACACGTGCACCGAGGCCGTGCGCTGAGGGCCCCGTCGGCCGTGACCGACGGGGCCCTTCGCAAGGGAGTTGTCTACCAGCGGTACCAGCGGCCCTTGCGGCCGCCGTGGCCGGCGGGCCGGACCACGAACCCCAGCAGCCAGACCACCAGGACGATGACAGCGATCCACCAGAGCGCCTTGAGGGCGAACCCCGCACCGAAAAGGATCAGTGCAAGAAGCAGAACGAGAAGTATGGGAACCATGATTATCAACCTCCGCACACTCAGGTGCCCCGCGAAATCTCCTTCACGCCCTCAAGACGTAGATGCGTGTTTCCGTGATTCCCGGGAATTCGGATGCGTTGCGTGGAACGGGTTGTGTGACGGCGGCGTGGCAGACAACGGGTGCCGGATTTGCAGAGCGCGACAGTGACGGACGGACACGAAGGCGACGGACGGACCAGACGGCGGCCTCTCGCGGCTGCTGCAGCCCAGCGCGCGGCCTCCAGCGTCCCTCCCAGATCAGCGTGGCGGCCTTCACGTCCTCGCCGCAGCGGCTGTTGCCGGTGGTACTGCAGTCCCGGTTCTCTCCTACTGCGTACGGGAGGTGACGTCACCCGGCCGGCGCCCCCGGGAGACGGGGGAGTCGCGATACCCGGTCCGGGCCCGGGATGCAGCGAGCGGACTGCATCCCGGCATCACATCTCGAGACGCGCGGGCGGTCGTACCGGAACCGAGCCGGCCGTTTGCGGACCCGGACGGATTGGCAGGGCCAGCGTGGACATGCATGGGCTCAGAGCGGGAATGAGACGCTCACCTTGCTTTCCACTTAAGGCGGCACCGTGACGTCCTCCACGAACGCCCCCGAAGTAGATGCCTGCAACACAGGAACGCCGGAGGTCTTGGACGACCTGCCGTGGATCGAAGACGGCGGGAAGATCGCCCCCAAGGACGCACGCGTGCTGTCCAAGCTGTTCCTCGACCGGCTGCAGGTGCTGGAGGAGGGGACCCCCGAGTACCAGCACGCTCGCAACACGCTGATCGAGATGAATCTTTCACTCGTGGTCTTCGCGGCACGCCGCTTCCGCAATCGGAGCGGCGGCGACATGGAGGACATCATCCAGGTCGGCACGATCGGCCTGATCAAGGCCATCGACCGCTTCGACCTGTCCCGCGAGGTCGAGTTCACCTCCTTCGCGATCCCGTACATCGTCGGCGAGATCAAACGCTTCTTCCGCGACACCACCTGGGCCGTCCATGTGCCCAGGCGCCTGCAGGAACTCCGAGTCGGCCTCGCCAAGAGCAGGGACGCCCTGATCGCAGAGTTGGGCCGCACGCCCACGGTGAAGGAGCTCGCCGACCACTTGGACCTGACCGAGGACGAGGTCATCGAAGGCCTCGTAGCCTCCAACGGCTATGTCGCCGGCTCGATCGACACCCCGGCCGGTGACGAATCCGGCGACGGCGGCCTGAAGTACGCGGACACCATGGGCGATGTCGACCCGACCCTGGACCTCTTCGAGGACCTGCACACGCTCGGCCCTCTGCTGCAGCAACTCGACGACCGGGAACGGGCCATCATCGAGATGCGCTTCGGACAGGAGATGACCCAGGCGGAGATCGGCCGCGAACTCAACCTTTCCCAGATGCACATATCCCGCCTTCTCAACCGCACCCTCACCAAGCTCCGCACGGGCCTGCTTCCCGACTGACCTTCAGCGACCTTGGGGCGACCTCGTGCTACGACGTGGCCGGCCGTCGGACGGGTGATCGCGTCAGGCGAAGGCGTCCCTCCCGCGGCGTCGCATCCGGTACAGGCGGGTGTGACGTGCCCGCCGGGTTGCGTCACGCGGTGACTTGGGCGATGAACGCGGTGAGGTTCGCGACGGTCCGCTGGATCTTCTCCTCCATGGTGAGCGTCTCGTGGAGCCGGGCGCCCATGCCCGCGTCCTTCTTGCCCCGCACGTACAGCGGGCAGGCGAGGTCGCTGCATATGTACGCGCCCACGGTGTTGCCCTGCTGGCCCGCCTTGCCGGCTTTGGGGGCGACCATGAGGGTGACGCCGCCGGTGTGGGTGGTGATGCACATCGAGCACATGCTGCGCCGCGTCTGCCAGGAGGCGGCATTGGCGCAGCGCAGGGCGAGTGCCGTCGGGCGGCCGCCGATCTCGGTGGCGAGGTAGGCCCGGTCCGGGGCCTGCGGGTCCCGCCAGCCGAGGAAGTCCAGGTCGTCCCACGGCCGCTCGGCGAGGTCACGCGGGACGGACAGGCGTTTCGCCTCGCCCTTGGTGCAGTTCACGAACGCGCTGCGGATCTCTTGCTCGGTCAGTGGCTTCATAAACGGCAGGCTAATTTGCCTAAAGCCCTTAGGCAAGTGAATAATGACCATCGCCGGATGGGAGGTAGGTTATGGCACGAGCGGTGCTGACTCCGGAGC
The DNA here is from genome assembly GCF_003261055.1 of Streptomyces cadmiisoli. Taxonomy (NCBI): domain Bacteria; kingdom Bacillati; phylum Actinomycetota; class Actinomycetes; order Kitasatosporales; family Streptomycetaceae; genus Streptomyces; species Streptomyces cadmiisoli. The sequence goes on along the minus strand of NZ_CP030073.1, from coordinate 554,071 downwards.
GGCCGACCCGGGCCGGCGCGGAACTGGCCGACGAGGCCGGTTCCGTCCAGGTGACCGTGTCGGCCCTCGCCGGGCGGTTCGACATCAAGGTCGCGAGTCTGTACTCGCACGTGACGAGCTCACAAAACCTCAGGACCAGGATCGCCCTGGTCGCGCTGGAGGAACTCGCCGGCCGGGTCGCAGCAGCCCTTGCCGGACGTGCGGGCGCGGACGCCCTGGTCGCCTTCGCGGACGCCCGATGCGACTACGCCCGCGAGCACCCCGGTCGCTACGACGCCGCCCAGCGCGGACTCGATCCCGAGACCGCGGCCGCCAGTGCCGGCGTCCGCCACGCACGGATGACGCGTGCCATCCTGCGCGGCTACGACCTGTCGGAGCCGGACCGGACGCACGCGGTCCGGATGCTGGGCAGCGTCTTCCACGGCTCCGTCAGCCTGGAGACGGCCGGAGGATTCAGCCACACCGGCGTCGACTCGCAGGCGTCCTGGCTATGGATCCTGGACGGCCTAGACGCCCTGCGCGGAACCGGAGCACGCCGTGACCGGCAACGGGCCGCACCACCGGACGCGCTCCGCAACGCCGCCCACCCGCGCATCCGAACAACCCGTACATCCTGATCAACAGGCAGGGACCATGCACACCGAGCACGACTGGACCACCACACCCGTCACCGCGGACATCCTGCGCGGCTTCCTCGACCTGGAGCAGACCGCACATGGCCTGCTCCCGCACCGGCTGCCCGCTGCGGCGCGCCGGCAGATCCCCGACGAGCAACTGGCCGTCGCGCAGGCTCAGCCGTCCGGCGTGCGGCTGGCCTTCCGCACCCGCGCCACGGCCGTCGAACTGGACACGCTGCCCACCAAGCGCGTCTACCAAGGCTTCCCGGCCCCGGCGGACGGCGTCTACGACCTTCTGGTCGACGGCCGTCTCGCGGCCCAGGCCACCGTGGCCGGCGGCAACGTCCGCACGATCACCGACATGATCACCCAGGCCTCCGAACTGCGCGAAGGGACGGCCGGCACCGCCCGCTTCACCGGTCTGCCGGCGCACGACAAAGAAGTCGAGATCTGGCTCCCGCACACGGAGATCACCGAGCTGATCGCCCTGCGCACCGATGCCCCGGTCGAGCCGGCAACCGACATCGGGCGCCGGGTGTGGCTGCACCACGGCAGCTCCATCAGCCACGGCTCCAACGCCGACCACCCGACCGCCATCTGGCCCGCCCTGGCAGCCGCGGAGGGCAGCGTGGAACTGGTCAACCTCGGCTTCAGCGGCAGCGCGCTGCTCGACCCGTTCACTGCCCGTGCCATGCGGGACACCCCCGCGGACTTGATCAGCGTCAAGATCGGCATCAACATCGTCAACGCCGACGTGATGCGCCTGCGCGCCTTCACCCCCGCGGTCCACGGCTTCCTCGACACGATCCGCGACGGGCATCCGGTCACACCGCTGCTGGTCGTGTCCCCGATCCTGTGCCCGGTCCAAGAGGACACCCCAGGTCCCCTCGCGCCGGACCCCGACGGGGACAGCCTGCGGTTCAAGGCCATGGGCGATCCGGCCGAACGCGCAGCCGGACGCCTCACGCTCAACATCATCCGCGACGCACTCGCCCGCGTCGTCCAACAGCGGGCAGTTGACGACCCCAACCTGCACTACCTCGACGGCCGTGACCTGTACGGCGAGAGGGACTACGCCGAAGCCCCGCTGCCTGACGGGCTGCACCCCGATCCCGAAGGACACCGCCGCATCGGCGAGAACTTCGCGCGGTACGCGTTCGGCTCCGGCGGCCCCTTCGCCACACAAGCCAGCTACTGAGGTTGAATGCGTGGCGTTGTAGAGGGCTTACGGCTCATGATCCGTGCGGCGTGCGGCGTGCGGCATGCGGCATGCGGCATGCATGAGGTACGCGCAGGACGGCGGGCCCCCCGCCGAACGCCCAGCGTTCCGGGAGCGATCGCCCGCTCGAGGCAGCCGACCGGTTTGCTCAAGGGCATGAGAACGTGGTCGTCGCGAACGACCTGCGGGTCAGTGCGCGTTCGGTGCAGCGCTGGATGCGTGTCGCTCACCTGGTGGGCGATCATCGTGCGATGGAGATGGATACGGGTATGTGGCCGGTGCTCCCGGACACGGAACGGGATCAGTGGAACTACCTTCCCGGGCGGATCCTGGGGCCCCTGCGCATGGACATGCACCAGGAAGAGGTCATCGCGGCTCTGGCCACGCACGGCTTCACCGCCAAAACCGACGGATACAGCCCAGGGTGGGACCCCGTGCGCTTCGCCAAGGAAGGCTCCCCCCTGAGCCAGGCGGCGCTGGAGTGCTACTTCTACGCGGACGGAGAGCTGGCCTACGTCCAGGTCGACGGACGTCTCGGCCCCCAGGTGACCTGCGAAGGAATCCGGCTCATCGGCCGCCCCCCTTCGCAACTCGCCCAGGAGATGGAAGCCCACGCGACCAAACACGACACCGACCTGCGGTTCAGCCCCACAGGAGACATCTCCTGCGACGGCTTCCAACTCGAACTCGGCGCCCAGCGCGTCGGGGACCGCGTCGTGTCCTGGGCCCTGTTCTTCGTCTCGGGAGACGACCACTCCAACACGCGCGACAACGCACCCGAAGCGGTCTGGTACCGCTGGTAGACGGCACCGCGCTCACCTCGCCGCGCCGAAGAGTGATGTCGTACGCATTGCTCACCCCGGGCGACAGCGGCCAGGCCGGCGAACGGGCGCTCCATGTCTACCGGGGCTGGAGCGGTGAACTGTCTGTCCGCTACCCGTCGTTCCGTGCTTACCCGAGGTGCATCGAGAGCACCGACGAATCAACCTGCCCAGGCCGCGGCACGAATCCGCATGTCGTCAGGTCGGCAATTATTTCGGCACGAAGGGCCGGCCACATCCAAAAGGTCTCGGTGTGCCTTCTCAACACACCTTCTCTCCCTTTCACCCAGTACTCGAAGCGTGTGCGTATTCGCCCGTGGTCGGCCGACATCACCATTCGGCCGCCGTACTCGTGCCGGCCCACTCTCTGCTCGGGAAAGGCCCGCGCCGTTTCTTTGTCGGGAAGACGTGCAGGCGGAAGCTGCAGCAGCAGGGAACCGCCCGGAACGAGTGCCTGGGCGAGCGCCGGCCACAGAGTACGTCGCGATTGCGGCGTCATACAGGCGATCGTGTTGTGGCAGACCGCGATGTCCGCGACTGCCGTCAGCCGTGCCTCGGCGAGCATCTGGGGGTGCACCGTGACGCGTTCGCGCAGCGCCACGGGCAGGGAGGCCAGGCGCGTCATCAGCGGTGCGCGCATGGCACGAGCAGGCTCGACAGCGTGCACGTCGACTCGGGACTCCACGACGCTCATCACCGTCACGCATCCGGTTCCGGCTCCGACGTCCAGCACTCCGACATGGGCGCGGGCGACATCATGGCTGTAGAGACGATGAACCGTCAGCGCATCCTTCGGGGCCTGCAGAATGTCGTAGAACTCGGCGCTCACTGCGTAATCGTCGTGCGGCTTGCCAGGCATCGACGGTGCGGTAAGTGCGGGCCACATATTCACTAAGAGTAGCTGTGACTCGTAAATGTGCCACGCGTAATCCGCGGCAGACGTCACCTGTGACCATGAACCACGTCTCTTTTCTCGACGCGGGCAGAAATTTTTGCGCAGAGGGCGAGGCTCTGCGTCCGACTCGTGGCCGCTGACCTGTTCGAGTCGGGGGCCAGTGCCGAGACGACCTTCAACGGTCCGACCTGGCCCCACTCGGGCCGGCCGCGCTCTGCGTGATCGGTGGGCCGCTTCCAGTGGTGCCGCATGCTGTCGACGGCCCATGCCTGCCGCGGTTGGGGGCCCGGTGCCCGAGAGGCGCTGCCTTCGACACCGTGCGAGCGGCCCCGCGCCCTTGCCTGCCTTGGGTTATGCGTATAACCTCACCGGGCCAGCTGCGATACGTCGCCGAGTCAGGAGAGGAGGCTTCCGGAATGAACACCAACCAGGGGAGCCGCTACCTCTTCGGTGACCATTCGTACCGCAGCGAGTTCTACGGCTGACGAGACGCCTGGGCGAGGGGACACGTGTGCTCCGCCCCCGGCTCCTCGAGGGCACAGGTGTGCCCTGACGACTGCGTTCTCTCTCACTTCAGCCAAGGAACTTCGCCATGCCACAGCCTTCTCCTGCCCGCAGCGTCATTCCCCACGACGGCACTCAGTGGGCCGCGCGCCACATGCCGTTGCTCGCGTCGACCATGCAGACGTTCGGAGCGGCGTTCGCCGGTCGCCGGATAGGGATCTGTCTGCACATCGAGCCCAAGACCGCGGTGCTGGTCTCCTATCTGGCGCAGGCAGGCGCCGATGTCGTGATCACCGGGTCTCCCGGCACCACGCAGGAGGACACCGCCGACGCTCTGCGCGACTTCGGCGTCACAGTCGTCGGCCACCGCTCCGACACCCTCGACCAGCATCGCAAGAACATCGAGCAGGTCGTCGAGTCCCAGCCGGACCTCATCCTCGACAACGGTGCCGACCTGATCGAGGCCGTCATCGCCCGCGGCGGACTGCCCGGTCTCATCGGAGCCACGGAAGAGACCACCACCGGCGGTCTGCGTATCCGCTCCTGGGACTCCCCGCCGGCTTTTCCGGTCATCGTCATCAACGACAGCCGTCTCAAGCTGCTCGTCGAGAACGAGTTCGGCGTCGGGCAGAGCGTCGTCCAAGGGTTCATGAACGCCACCAACCTCATGCTCCCCGGCGCCCACGCCACGGTTGTCGGCTACGGCCCCTGCGGCCGTGGTGTCGCCGACACCCTCGCCCGGCTCGGTGCCCGCGTCAGTGTCGCCGACACCGACCCGTACCGGGCGCTGGAAGCCGTCATGGCGGGCCACCGTGTAGGAGACCTGCGCGACCTCCTTCCTCAGACCCAGCTCCTTTTCCTGGCGACCGGCCATCCCGACGTCATCGGTTCCACTGAGATCGAAGCGCTGCGCGACGGCACCCTCATCGCCGGTGTCGGCCACATGCCCTGGGAGCTGGACAGCCGCGCCCTCGGTGAGCAGACCACCTCTGTCCGCCGCTCCGGAGCCAGCGGGCAGGAGCGCAGCGTGCATCAGTTGCACGACGGCAGGGAGATCACCGTTCTTGCGGACACCAAGATGATCAACCTGACCGCCGCGAAGGGAAACCCGATCCAGGCCATGGACCTGGGCCTGACCCTTCAGGCCCGCAGCCTCGCCGCGATCGCCACCGGTGAGGCCCTGTCTCTCGTCAACGGCACCCAGGCAGTCCCCGCACCCATCGACCGGCAGGTGGCTGCCGACCTGGTCCACGTGCTGACCCGGATCTGACGGACCGCCTTCCGCGCGCGGCGAGCCGTGCGCGGAAGGCGCCACTCCGTCCGCAGCCGGTGATGCTTGCATCAAGCACTCAGCGTGGCGGCGATACTGCGCTCGCGCCGCCGCCGCGCGACATCAGGACCGCAGCAAGGCCTGGCGTGCTGCGGTGAGGAGCCATTCCTCAGCCTGAGCGTGTGACCATCCGTTGTCGTCGATCAGGGTGAAGAAGCCCTGGTAGCCGAAGTAGAACCAGAGGATGTCCAGGGCCCGTTCGGCGTCGATGCCGTCCCGCAGCGCCCCGAGGTCCGCCAGGCGTCGGGCGGCCGCCGCTGTGCCGTCCCGGTAGCGCTGGGTCGCGATGGCGAGGCCTTCCGCGGCCGCGGTGTCGTGGGGGGCCGTGTTCAGCACGACCCGCATGACGTCGCCGTAGTCCTCGCGCATCCGCCGGGTCAGGTCGGCGACGATGCGCAGGATCTCCGCCGCGTCCTCCGCCTCCTCGAGGCTCCGGCGGGCGGTGTCGACCTCGGGGGCGGCGGACCAGAGGTCGACCAGAATCCGCAGCAGACCCTGTTTGCCACCGACGACGTACACGGTCGCCGGTGAGACGCGTGCGGCCGCCGCGATGTCGTCGACCTTCGTCGCGAAGTAGCCGCGTTCGCTGAAAAGCCGCCGCGCTTCGTCGATGACGGCACGCCGGGTCGCCTCCGCGTACTCCGCTCTGCGTGAAGGCCGGCCGCTCGCCTGCGTCCGGCCGGGGGTGGGTTTGCTGCGCGGGCTCATGTGGCCCAGTGTACAGCCCAGCTCTACTCAAAGTTGTTTGCCTCTGGGAATTAGAGCAGTAGCCTGTTTGTTGGAGTGACACTCTGATATTCGGGGATTCACCTTCAAGGGGTCGCATCATGACCACAGCACCCGAGACCATCGCCGCAGCTCAGGAACTGAACGCGCAGCTCGCACCAGGCACGGTGGCGGTATCCGGCCCGGCTTACGAGGCCACGCGGCGCATCTGGAACGCAGCTGCACGGACCCGGCCGGCCCTCGTCGTCCACGCCCACTCCCGTGAGGATGTCCGAGCCACCGTGGTCGCGGCCCGCCGACACGGCCTGCCGTTCTCGGTACGCGCCGGCGGACACGACATTCCCGGCCGCAGCCTGCGCCAGGACGGGCTGGTGACTGATCTGACGCACATGCGACAGGTCGCCGTCGACCCGACTGCGCGCGTGGCCACTGTCGGCGGAGGCGCCACGGCAGCCGACCTCGTTCGCGCGCTGGCACCGCACGGTCTTGCCGCCGTCACCGGCACCGTCGGCAGCGTCGGGATGACCGGCCTGACTCTCGGGGGCGGATATGGCCCGTTGACCGGCCGGTACGGCCTGGCACTGGACAACCTGCTCGGCGCCGACCTCGTCCTCGCGGACGGCCGGGTGGTCACGGTCGACAATGAACACGAGCCCGAGCTGTTCTGGGCTCTGCGCGGCGGAGGCGGCAACTTCGGCGTCGTGACATCCATGCGGGTGCGCCTGCACACCCTGCGGGGACTGCTCGCCGGCCGGATTGTCTATCCCTGGCCGCACGCCGGGACAGTCCTTGCCCGCCTCGCTCCGATCTTGGCGGCGGCGCCGGACTCCCTCTCCGTGCACACCGGCCTGCTCACCGGCACCGACGGGGCACCGGTTCTGGTCCTGACGGTGGCGTGGAACGGCGACCCGGCTGCCGGCGAAGCGCACATCGACCGCCTCCAACGGCTCGGAACCCCGATTCTCACCCAGATGGGACTCACCAGCGCGGAAGAACTACTGAACCTCAACGCCGCTCAGGGAGAGGTCACCGAACGGCACTACACCGCCCGCACACGGTCGGTCGCCGCCCTCACCCCCGACGTCATCGGGGCCCTCCTCGAAGGCATCGGTTCCGCCACCAGCCCCCTGTCGGGCATCCTGCTGCACCACTTCCACGGCGCCGCAGCCCGGGTGGCCGTCGAGAGCACCGCGTTCGGCACGCGCCGACAGCACCTGATGGCGGAGATCGTCGCCGCGTGGGAACCCTCGGACGCCCACCTGCACCAGGCCTGGGCCGACTCGGTCGCCGACATGCTGGCCGCGAACGCACTGCCCGGCGGCTACCCCAACATGCTCGGCGTCCGTCAACACGCCGAGATCGCGGACGCCTACGGTCCCCACACCGCACGTCTCCTGGCCGCCAAGGCCCGCTTCGACCCCGACGGCAACTTCACGGCCACGCCGCTCCCTCCCTCTCCTGCCACGGAATTCGGACCGGAAGCGAACCCCGACGTGCACCGCAACGCCGTAGCCCACGGCTCACCCACCCACGACAAGACCAAAGCGGCGAGCACCGCAGACGGCCGAGAGAGCTGACCCCATGGACATGTTGACGGTCTCCTCCCAGCACCGGCACGGCTGGTCTGTCGTCCAGGTCAAGGGCGAACTCGACTTCGCGAGCGCCTGTCTCCTGGACGAACACCTCGACGCCATCACGGCGGACCACCGACCCCTCACGATCGTTCTGGACCTCTCGGGGCTCCGCTTCTGTGACGCCGGCGGACTGCGTGCGCTGGTACGCGCCCATCACGTCGCCCACCGACGACGCGGCAGGGTGCGCCTGGTGTGCCCGGCCGGGAGGATCAGGTTCCTTCTGGAGCTGACCGCGCTCGACACGATGATCCCGGTCCACGCCACCCTCGCCGCCGCCCTTGCCTCCGGGCCGGACGAGAAGCCGCAGCGGTCGGAGCCGGCAGCCGATCCCACCCCGGACGGCATCCGCGGACCGGTTCCGACCCAGCCCGTCACCCACGAGGCGGAGCTGCCGGCCGCGGCAGCCAGCCGATCGCAGGTCGCCGACGTGGCGATGTGCGGGACACGCAAGAAGGCGCTCGACAGGTTCCCCGAGTGTGCGGGAGGCAGGTGAGACCGATGACCGTGAACTCCATGACGGATCTGATGCCGCAGGTGGCCAACTGCAGGGACTACTGGCTCGGTTGGGGAGCCGACGCCAGGCTGGACGACAGCCTCAGCCACTTCCGCAGCGGGCTGGCCGATCCACAACTCAACGGAGTGCTGCGCCTGCGCAGCACTCATGATGTCGAAGGAGCGATGCACCAAGCCGGCGAGAGTCTGGCGGGAGTGCCGTGGATGTGGTGGGTCGGACCCGACAGCGCCCCTGATGCCGCCGAGCGTCTCATCGGGCACGGTGCTGTCCAGGTGGCCTCAGTACCGATCATGGCTGTCGACATCGATCGGCTCGCCGATCCCGACGGGCCCACGGGGCTGAAGGTGCAAACGGTCGACGACGCCGACGCACTCGCCGAGTGGGTGCGCGTGTACACACCCTCGTTCAGCTTCGCACCCGACCTCGTCGACGACATCCTGCGCGTCGAGTCGGGGAGGCCGGACGCTTCGCGCATCGTGCGGCTCATCGGCCGGCTCGACGGCCGGGCCGTGGGCACCGCCCTCCTGTACGACGCCCACGCAGTGGCGGGCGTCTATGTCGTGACCACACTCGAATCCCACCGCCGGAAGGGCATCGGTGCCGCCCTCACAGCGGCTGCCCTGTCCATGGGCAGAGCCCGCGGAGCGCGCATCGGCACGCTCCAAGCCAGCAGTCCGGGCGCCTCCGTATATGACCGCATGGGCTTCACCGCGGTCGCCGAATACCGACTGCTCCGACTCCCGGCACGCTGACCCGCGACACGGTGAATCAACCTACAAGACGGGCGACTTGAAGCGGCACCCACCTCGCGAGCTGGACCAACCGCCAAGTGCGGCCCGGGGAGTGCCGATCCGAGAAGAGCCGGACACCACCCTGCCGCGGGCACGGCCGGCAGGGATGCAGCACCGGTGGACGGTGGCCGCGACAGGGATGCCGGCCCACTGCGACGGCCACCGTCTCCGTCCGCATCGCCAGTTGGAGCCTTCACGGAAACCTCATCGGAACCTGACAGCTGCTTAGTTCACTGCTGTTGATCATCACGGCGTTCGGATGAATTCGCCGGACACCGATGACCCGTAAAACTCTCCCACTGGAATCGGAAGACATGGGCAGCAGACGAACGCGAGCAGGAGCCCCGCTGGGCGCCCTCGCCATGACAGTTTTACTTGCTTCGACTCAACTACCGGGCACGGCCTGGGCGACCGTCCCTGTCGAAGCGTCGGACGCGGTGCCGGCACGGTTCTCGGCAACCGTCCGGGACCAGGTGAAAACCGTGACGCTGATCACCGGTGACAAGGTGACCGCGGCGGTGGACGGCTCGGTCACCGGGATCGAACGGGCAAAGGGCCGCGAGAAGGCAGCCTTCTCGGTTCGCGAGATCGACGGCCACCACCACGTCATCCCGGTCGACGCACTACCCGCGGTCGCCCGCGGGACACTCGACCGCCGGCTGTTCGACATCACCCAACTCCTCGCCGACGGGTACGACGACGCCTCCCGAGCCGACCTCCCGCTCATCGTCACCGGCCCACGCGGGTCGCTGCCTGACACGGGGGCCCTGCGCGGCGCGGGAGCGCGGGTCAGCCGGGAACTGCACTCCGTGGCCGGCGTCGCGGTCGAGGCGGACAAGGAAGACGGCGCCACCTTCTGGGACAAGGTCACCGAGGGTGCTGACGGCGGACAGGGGACGGCTCGTCTCACGGAAGCCACCGGTGTGACGAGGATCTGGCTGGACGGCAAGCGCCGCGCCTCCCTCGACCGCAGTGTCCCGCAGATCGGCGCGCCGACCGCCTGGGAAGCCGGATTCGACGGCGAGGGCGTCACGGTGGCCGTGCTGGACACGGGTGTGGACCAGACCCGCCCGGATCTGGTCGGACAGGAGATCGCCGAGCGGAACTTCACCGAGTCGGCCGACAACGCGGACCGTTACGGTCACGGCACCCATGTCGCCTCGACGGTGGCCGGCACCGGGGCAGCGTCCGGACGCGGCTTCAAGGGAGTCGCGCCGGGAGCGCGGATCCTGGACGCCAAGGTGCTCAGCGACGAGGGCAGCGGATCGGACTCCGGTGTCATCGCCGGTATGGAATGGGCGGTCGCCGAGGGCGCGCGGATCGTCAACCTGAGCCTGGGCGGCACGGACACCCCCGGCGTCGATCCCCTGGAACAGGCGGTCAACCGGCTCTCCACCGACACAAACACGCTGTTCGTCATCGCGGCCGGCAACGACGGCGGGGCCGGCGAGAGCACCATCGGCTCACCGGGCAGCGCCGAGAGCGCCCTGACGGTCGGCGCGGTGGACAAGCAGGATGTGCTCGCCGACTTCTCCAGCCGTGGCCCCCGCGTCGGCGACAGCGGCGTCAAACCGGACCTGACAGCCCCGGGTGTGGGCATCACGGCCGCTGTTCCCCCGGGCAGCGTGCTGGACACCGACGACCCGTCCGCCGAACCCGGCTACGAGTCGCTGGACGGCACGTCCATGGCCACCCCGCACGTAGCAGGCGCGGCGGCGCTGCTCGCGCAGCAGCATCCCGACTGGAGCGGGCGCCGGATCAAGGCCGCGCTGACCGGATCGGCCGAGCCGGGACCGTACAGCGCCTACCAGCAGGGCACCGGCCGCACGGACCTTTCCCGGGCGATCGAGCAGACCGTCGTCACCGAGGGCGGACCGCTCAGCTTCGGTGTGCAGCGGTGGCCGCACCACGACGACGAGCCGGTGACCAAGGAGGTCGTCTACCGCAACGTGGGCACCCGACCCGTGGTGCTCGACCTGGCCACCGAGGCCGTTCGCTCGGACGGCACTCCGGCACCCGAGGGCCTGTTCACGGTGTCACCCAGCCGCCTGACCGTCCCCGCAGGAGGTGAGGCGAAGGCCGACGTCACCGCGGACACCCGCGTCACCGACGCGACAGGTTCCTACGGCGGCGCGGTCACGGCCGTACAAGCCGACAGCGCGGTCTCCGTGCGCACGGCGATAGGTGTGGAGCACGAGCAGGAGTCGTACGACCTGACCGTCAGGCACATCGGCGACGACGGCAAGCCGGCCGGCAACGGGGCCACCATGATCGAAGGCCGCGACTCGGACCTCTTCGCGACGGTGTCGGACGCCGAGGACGGTGAAGTCACGGTCCGGCTGCCCAAGGGCGGCTATGCGCTGACCGGGTTCGTCGGCGGAGAGGACGTCTCCCCGGACCCGCTGTCGATAGTGATGGCGCCGGCCTTCGAGCTGACCGAGGACACCACCGTCGTCGTGGACGCGCGCAAGGCGCAGCACACGAGGATCACCGTTCCGGACACGGAAGCGGTGAACCACCACGCGCAACTGGTCGTGGGATACACCGTCTCCGGCAGAAGCCGGCCCTCCGTGTCGCTGTACAACTTCACGGACTTCAGCGGCTTCAAGACCGGTCACCTCGGGCCGGTAGCGCCGGAAAATGAGGCGTACGCCCAGTACAGCGGCTTCTGGACCCGGCCGGCAGGCAGCGCTCCCGCCGGTGGAACGGACGTCAACTACCGTCTGGCGTGGAACCGTACCGGCACGCTGGGCGCCTTCACCACCTCCGTCCAGACGAAGCAGCTCGCCAAGATCGACTGGACGGCCGGCAGCCCGACAGCCGGTGCGACCGCGCAGATAGCGATGGCACCCGAACCACCCCTCGACGGGCCGGCGGCGGACTTCAGCACGCCCCGAGAGCACCCACTCCCTCGCCGGACGACCGAGTACGTCCTCGCCAACGGCGTCAGGTGGCTCACGTCGGTGCACACCGACGGGGTGTCCCTCCTCGGGGACTACGCGGTCTACCGCCCGGGCCGGACGTACACCGAGCGCTACAACGTGGGCGTCTTCGGCCCAGCGCTTCCTGCGCGTCCCACCGATGTCGAACCGGGCTGGAACAACGCCGGAGCCGCCCGTCGCGGCAACGAGATAAAGGTGGAACTCCCGCTGTTCAGCGACGGCCAGGGACACCTCGCCTACAGGTGGGGAGGCCCTGAGACCACGCTCCACGTCGACGGGCAGGAACTCACCGGAAGCCCGACAAGCTTCTACGGCGGCGTCAGCTACGAAGTCCCGGCACACGACGGTCGCTACGACCTCGTGATGGAAGACACCAGAGATCCCCAGCAGCACCCCGTGAGTACGCATGTACGAGCGCACTGGACCTTCCGCTCCCAGCACACGCCCGACAACGAGTGGACCCGACTGCCGCTCTCTGTAGTGCGCTTCACCCCTGAGCTGTCGGCCTCCGCCACCGCGAAGGCGGGCGAGCGGTTCCAGGTGCCCTTCACGGTGGAGGGCGCCGCCACGGCCCAGACCATCCGAAAGCTCGCCTTCGAGGTCTCTTACGACGACGGCAGCACTTGGGCCCCCGCCGAAGCGGCCAACGGCACCCACCTGTCGCTGGTGCACCCCGAGCGACCCGGAAGTGTCTCCCTCCGGGCCAAGCTCACCGACAGCGACGGGAACACACTGACCCAGACGATCGACCGGGCGTACCACACGGTCGAATAGTGGACACCGCTGCCCCCGAAGCCGCGCGACTTCCGGGGGCGGTTGCAACATGATGATCAACCGGCTCCGATCAGGAGTCCTGCGAGGCGCTCGGCTGAGGACGTCCAGCCGAGCGCCTCGCGCGGAGCCGTTCAATGCGACAGCGGCAGCGCCCGTCCGGGCCTGGCTGTGCCCGGGGCAGGTCGCTGTCTCACTGGCGTCACTTCGGGGAGAAACGGCAGATCGGCAAACAGTCCGGGCGCGCCCGCGTCGGGAACGACCGGTCATTCACTCGGACGCGGAGGCGGCTCGTCGAAGAGGCCGAGCTCGTCATCGTCCGGAGCCTGGAAGAGCTGCACGTACTCCTCGAGCAACTCGCGGTTGACGGGAACAGTCCCCGGCTCACCATCCCGACCGCGGACTTCGAGGCGGCGGCACAATTCATCGATCGACACGGCGAGATAGCGCAGTTCCACGGGGATCCCGAGCGCGCGCGCCGCCAATCGCTTCTCGTCCCGGGACGAGCGCTCCCAGAAGCCGAACTCCAAGACCACAGTCTGTCCGAGTCTCAGCAGATCTTGCGCATGAGTCCAGAACCGCCTCTCGAGGCGGTCGCGCGTCCGCTCGTCGAACGGGTCGATGCCGAGGTCCGACAGCCATTCGTCCGGGCACAGCCGCGCTGCCGGGATATCCCTCGCCAGGCGTTTGGCGAGCGTCGTCTTCCCGGAGCCGGGAAGCCCGCACAGCAGGATCAACCTCGGCTCAGGGCCCACGTTCACCAGCCACCTCCACAGCACCGCAGCAAGATCACCGCGACATTCTCGCGCACCCACAACCGAACCCGTCCTCGCTCAGGTGACGCCAGGAGTCCCGCCTCCCGGGGCGTGGTGCGCCATCTTCATACGCCGGCTCCCCAAGTTGCCGGGGGCAGTGATCGATTCGCGCGCGGCGTATCTTTGCTGTCCCGGCGAGCTGACACACTCCCTCGATGAGCATGGAGAACCGACAAGAGGGCTTCGTCGATCCGCAGGAGCCGTTGCTGCGCACGGACTGGCACTCGGTGGAGCACTGCTGCCCGAACGATGCGCCGGCGACGCCGGTGATACTGCGGCACCTTCTGGACGACGACACCGGCAAGCAGGGCGCCGCCCTCCGCAACCTGTATCAAGCCGTCACGCATCAGCACACCTTCTACAGTGCCACGGCCCCGGCGGCGACGTTCGTCGCGGCGATTCTCGCGCACCCCCGGACTCTCGCCGAAGTCACCGACCAGACTCCGTGGGAAGTCGCTCACCGCGGTGAGAAGCCTCGATTCCTCCTTCGCGTAGGTCTACTCAACTGGCTCAGAAGCACAGCTGCGGACGCCAACGATGAATCACCCGGCGGCCTCCAAGCCGACATCGAGGCGTTCCGCGCTCTTCGGCCCGCCCTTCACGACGCCATACGGCCCCTCCTCACAGACCGCGATCGAGAGATCCGCGAGGCTGCCCTGGCCGCTCTGCTCCCGCTGCTCGCGGCACCAGAACTGGCCCACCACAGAGCAGAGCTGCGTGACACCGTCCTGGCTCTTGCGACGGAGGACACCCCATATCGGCGCCACGCGGTCCGCGCACTCGCCGCCTGGGGCGAGGACACCACACCCTTCCAGCGGGAAGCGAACACCCCCACCGACGCCCGCCCCAGTGCTGAGGGGTTCGCCGACGATCCGCCCTTCTGACATCACCCTTCGGTCGGCCGATGCCCGTTCCAGCCGTCCTCAGCGAGCATGCCCAGCGATCCCCAGGAGGAACTACTGCCTGACCCGATGTCGTATCCCGCTTCTATGCTCCCGGGATGACGTCTTTCGAAGGAACACATCCCACCGCTCCCGTCCGGGTGGGTAGCCGCCACGCCCAGATCGACGAGCAGCTCGCACCCGCGATCCAGGCGATCTGGGAGTGCGGCTTCGACACATTCACTTGCTGTCAGGACCTCGCCGAGAGCAACGCGGACTGGCCGGAGAAGTTGCCGCACATGGCCGAGTGGGTGGAGTCCCGACGTGGCTGGATGCTCATCGACTTCCCGGTCGACAGCGGACTCGCCTTCCTCTCAGCCGTGGCGAACGCCGGTCCGCGGGACGCGTTCTATGTGCGGATGACGCACTGGGCGGCTCCAGACGCGTGGGACGTGAAGCTCAAGCCGATGGACGCGGCGATGTTCCAGGAGGAGCTCCCGTCGCGGTTCGGTCTGCGATTGCTCCAGGTGAGCTTCCCGGGCTACGACCTGCCGGAACTGACCCGGCGCCTCCACGAACACGCCGCGGGCCGCTCAGTGCCGCCGGCCCCCGCCGACTGGAGCACCGTTGGCCGCTAGGCTCGCCGAATAGCGGTGCTCACCACCAGCCCTGTCGGGCGTGAGGACGGTCCTTCCCGCGGTGCGACTGTCAGTGGCTCGCCGTACGGTTCGAGCGATGACAAGCCAACCGGTGGAGCCACGCACCCTCGAAGCTGCGATCCGCGATGCCCGTCAAGCTCGGATCGAACACGACAATGCCTTGGAGTGGCTCCTCAGACCCGAAGCGCCACGGAGTGGCCCCCTGGCCAGTGAGGTGTGGGTGTTTGACAACGCCCTGACTCATGTTCTGCTCGTGCGCCATCGTTGGCGGGGATGGGTACCGCCCGGTGGGAAAGTAGATCCGGGAGAAACGCCGCGCGAGGCGGCCAGGCGGGAGCTGTTCGAGGAAACCGGGGTCAGGGCAGAAATTCTCGCAACACCCGCAGCTGTCACCGTTCGTTCGTATCATTCCGATTGGTCGCCCACTATGGGGGTTTCATTCGTCGCCGTCATCGATCGCAGAACACCATTGGCACCGGAGGACGGCCAGCCTGCCGCATGGCTGAGGCTGGATGAGCCATGGGAGGGGTACTTTTCTGAGGATCGCCTCCGAATGAGTCAATGCACGGGCTGGATCAGCGAATGTGTCCAGCGGCGGTGACGGCTCAACGGCCTGTCGGTGCCTTGGCCTGACACCGACTTTCAAGACGGGCTGCTCGGCCGAAAGGCGTACGCGCTCGCAACACCGTGCAATGTTTGCGGCGTCAGTCCGAAGCGATGATAGGAATCATGATACGTACCAACTCACCGGCCAGCCGCCATCAGGTAGCGGGGAATCGGTTGGCGGACACTTTGTTCGGCGCCGGCTGATGCTGCCTGTCTGGGCCTGGTCATCTCCCTCGTCTGAGTGGGAAAGGGAACTGCAATGAAGGCATCCAAGGCCTCGCCGCTCGTCGCACTGACTGCGCTCGCACTCGTCTTCAGCACTCCGTCCGCATACGGGAACACGTCGACGCAGGGCCATGGAAATGGCGGGACCGAGCAGATCACACTGGCTTCAAAGAGGGCCGGCGGCTCGTTCCCCGATCTCACCGCAAACCTGTTCGACCAGCGCGGCAAGCGGGTCGGCTTCGCCACGAGTGACTGCACTGTCATCATCAGGAACCCCAGCACGACCGCGTGCCACGGGTCCTTCGTGCTGACGGGCAGGGGCGAAATCACCTGGCAGCACTCCACCCGGTCGGCGCAGCCTCCGTACTTCCTGGCAATCACCGGGGGGACCGGAAGGTACTGCGAAGCCAGTGGACAGGTCCGCGTGGTTCGTACCGAGTCCAGTCCTCAGGGCGGGCTTTACAAGTTGACGGTGTTCACGGGCCGAGCGTGCCCGGTGTAAGAACCGGCGGCCGCCGTCAGGCATTGGTCATCACCCATGAGCAATGTGCCGCTCGCGGTGTCGTCCGACTTCTGGCGCGTAGTCGGCATCCGCTCGGATGGAGGATGCGCTGCTCGCCTCAGGAAAACGTTGTTCCGCAGTGACGTGACAGGGCCGGAGGGCGTCCTCTCAGCACAGCCACTTCAGCAGATCATGAGCCGAATCGGTTGTGATCGTGAAATGGCGGGTGCCGAGCGTCTGAGTCATACTCCCCAGATCGAGGGAGGTGAGGGATGGACATCCGAGAGCTTCGGTTCGCGGTCACGCTCGCCGAGGAACTCCACTTCGGCCGCGCGGCGCGACGTCACTACATCAGCGCGCAGCCCTTCGGCCGTCGCATCCAACGCCTTGAACGCGAAGTCGGCGTCCTGTTGTTCAAACGGACCAGCAGGCGGGTCACTGTCACCGCGGCCGGTGAGCGGTTCATCAGTCAGGCGCGATCGATCCTGGCCACCATCGACGCGCTGCCCGAGGCGGGACGTCCGCAGGATGTGCGGGAACCCGCCCTGACCATTGGCGTCCTCGGCTTCGGTCTGGCCGAACTCTGGCCCCGCTTCGTGCACCTTGTTCGTGACCGGCTGCCCTCATGTGCCTTTGTCTACGAGGACCTCGACTTCGTCGACCAGTACGACGCCGTGCGTGAGAACCGGGTGGACGCCGGCGTAGTGCACTACACGGGGCCTGTTGAAGGCCTGGCCTTCGAGCGGGTGCTCATCAGCCCTCGTGTAGCCGTCGTCCCCGCACAGTCGGAGTTTGCTGACGCTGAACACCTGTCTGTCGAGGACCTTGATCACCAGCGGTGGGTGTCCGTGGCCTGTCCTCACGCGGGCCCTTCCCCGTGGGCGGGCCGCTGGGGTTCGGCTCCGTCGGAGACCCCGCCGGTCCGCACTCCCGCCGCGCTGCCGGATGCCGTCGCGGCAACAGGGCGGTTCGCTCTGCATGCCGCTGCCGCGGCCCGCTTCTATCCGCACCCGGACGTGCGTTTCATACCCATGGACGGGGCGCCGTGCGAGATCGCGGTCGCCACCCGCGCAGCGGATCGGCGACCCGTGACGGAGACCGTGCGACAGTCCGCGCGCCTGCTCTCGGCACTTCGCATGCCTTGCGTGACGGCCGGTAGTGCCTTGTTGTCGTGATGCCGCCGGGGGCAGGCTCATTTCGGGAATGCACCCTCGACGAGGTTTCTGCGGTACCGCAAGGCATTCGAAGCAGGGGCTTTGCGGGTGCCGTTGAAGGTATGACACGACGTGGCAGGTGACCCCTCCCTGGCCGTCGATGAACACCTGGAGGCGGGCGTCCTGCGCACGTTCAGGTTGTCCGGGACGAGCGCGATCGGCGCGTGGAGTTCCTGGTGGCGGCTGCAGGCAGGTTGCGGCGGCGGGCCGGTGCCCGGTCGGTGATCGCAACACTTTTCGCTGATGATGCGACGGCCGCGGAGTGGTTGCCTTGAGGGAATCGCACTACCACGTCACAAGGCGGGTTCCCTCATGCCATTGCAGCGAACACTCCTCCGCGGAGGCACCGTGATCACGATGGATCCCGGGCACGGCACACTGCCGTCCGCGGACATCCTGATCGAGGACGGCCGGATCCTGCAGGTCGCTCCTCACATAGAGGCCGACGCTGAGATCGTCGATGTGAGCGGCCACATCGTGATGCCGGGAATGATCGACACCCATCGCCACACCTGGCAGACGCAGCTGCGCAGTCTCTGTGCGGACTGGACGCTCATCGACTACATCTTCGGCGTGCGGCTCGGTGTGTCCCCTGCCTACTCCGCGGAAGACGTGTACCTCGGCAACCGGCTCGGCTCCCTGGACGCCATCAACGCCGGGGTGACCACGCTCCTGGACTTCTCCCACTGCAACAACAGTCCCGAGCACGCGGACGCGGCGGTCACGGGCCTGCGCGACGCCGGAATCAGGGCCGTGTTCGGGTACGGCTTCTACGAGTCGAACCCCGCGGCCCCGCCTCACTTCTCGACGCATGACGAGCGGCTGGCCGATCTGTCGAGAGTTGCCGGCGAGTGGTTCCCCAGCAGGGACTGTCTGCTGACCCTCGGGGTAGCACTCACCGAACCGGAGATAGTCCCGTTCGAGAGCGTGAGCGCCGAAATCCTCGCCGCCCGCGAGCACGACGCTCTGATCGTCACCCACACCGGATGCGTGTGGGGAGCGCCCACCGGGATCGCCGATCTCGCCGCGGCAGGCCTCCTGGGCCCGGACCAGGTGCATGTGCACTGCAACACGCTCAGTGACGACGATTGGCGACTCCTTGCGCACCACGGCGCCAAGGTGTCCATTTCGCCGGAGACCGAGCTCAACATGGGAATGGGCCGACCCGTCTTCGGAGCCGTGGAGCGGTTCGGGATCAAGCCGACCCTGTCGTGCGACATCACTTCGTTCAACAGCGGGGACCTCTTCACACAGATGCGTCTCGGGCTGGGCTTTCACCGCTGGGCCGAAACCGAGGACATGAATCTCCGCGGCGTCAGTCCCGAACAGGTCACGCTCAGCGCCGACGCAGCGCTGGAGTGGACGACGGTGAACGCGGCCGATGCTGTGGGGCTCGCTGACCGGGTCGGCAGGATCAGCGCCGGTCTGGACGCCGACATCATCGTCATCGGTGGACCGGGGACCTCCCAGCACCCGCAACTCAACCCGGCCGGGACCGTCGTCTTCCAGACCAGCCCCCAGGACGTCCGGCACGTCCTCATCGCAGGCCGCTTCGTCAAGCGTGACGGCGCACTCGTCGGCGTGGACCTCCCGCAGCTGCTCGGTGCCGCCGATGCCAGCGCCACCAGCATCCTGGAACGCGTCGCCAAGGAGGGGCGCAGGCTGCCGGGAACTCCACCGCAGGGGTGGCAGTTGCTTGCTTCCCACATCATTTCACCCGCGTAGCGTCCGAAGTTCCCGGCGCTTGCATGGTCGGCCACGTCTCCTCAAGTCAGGCGTGGCACGTACCGTGCCGGAGCCCTCGGGCGGTCGTCGTCATCGCCCTGCCGGACCAATGACGTCCAGGGAGCGGTCGTCACTCAACGCACACGTATGGAAGGGCACTTGATGAACGGCTACGAGGCCTCTCTCAGCGCGGTCGCCGATGGCGTCCACGCCTGGGTACAACCGGATGGATCCTGGTGGATGAACAACGCAGGCGTGATCGAGACCGCCGACGGGGTCATCCTGGTCGACACCTGCGCCACCGAGACGCGCACCCGTTCCCTGCTCGACGCGGTCGACTCGGTGACCCGGAGCGGGCCGATCGTGGCGGCGATCAACACGCATGCACACGGGGACCACACCTACGGCAACAGCCTACTGCCGCAGCAAACGATGATCATCGGGCATGAGCACACGCGCACCGGGATGTGCGAGGACACGCTCCTCGAGGCCTGCCCACCCATTTGGTCACCGATGCCGAGCTGGGGGAAGGTCACGCTCCGTCCGCCGCTCCTGACCACCGACGACAGGCTCACGCTCCACCACGGAGGCCTGCGGATCGAGGTACTGCATCCCGGGTACCCGGCCCACACCGCGGGCGACCTCGTCGTATGGCTGCCCGACCAGCGCGTCCTGTTCACAGGAGACCTCCTGTTCCACCAGGTCACGCCCCTGATTCTCTCGGGTGAACTCGAAGGCGCGCTGCGAGCGCTGGACTGGATCGCGCAATTCGACCCCGCCCACGTCGTACCTGGCCATGGGCCTGTCATTGACGCGGACGCCCTGCCCGGCGTGCTGGAAAGCCACCGGCGGTACTACGAGTTCGTACGGAACAGCGCGGACAACGGCAGGAGTGAGGGACTCCCACCCCTGGCCGTTGCCCGCCGTGTCTCACTCGACGAGTTCGCGGGCCTGCCCGACGCGGAGCGGATCGTGCTCAACCTGCACCGCGCCTACGCGGACCGGACAGGACAGGCGATCGATATCCAGCAGGCCTGGAGCGATGTGATCACCCTCAACGGAGGCCCCATGGCCACCCACGTCTGACCACACCGAACGGGCCACCACAAGAGTGCAGTCCATCGTCACCGGAAAGAGGGAGCAGTGGAAATTCGCCGTATCAACGCCGGACGGGCCGGCCTGCGCACGGAGATCCGTGAGGACGCAGCAAGGCCGTGGCGTGTGACAGAAGACCCCGCTCCCCTCGGGTACCGCTCCCCATTCACTGCCGAGTACGAAGCAGAATGCGCCGCGCGCGCAAAGGTCCAGGACGGCGGCGCGGCACTGCCCTTTCAGCCGCTGTCCTTTCGCGACTTCATGTTCTACGAGCAGCACAACATCGACGCGGCACGCGGTTACACTCGACGGTTTCAGCCCCGCCTGTCCAGCTTCGCAAAGGCTGTAGAAAGGGTCACGGGCCGGACCTTCAAGCCCTACCTCCCCAAGCCTCTCTGGTACAAAGAGCCGATCTACTACATGAGTAACGCTGTCACCTTCGTACCAAGTGGTACCCCGGTCTCCTTTCCTTCCTACTCTCAGGCTCTGGACTACGAACTCGAAATCGGTTTTGTGTTGAACCGGCCTGTGCGCGACGCAGACCCGCATGAGGCCGAAGCAGCCATCGGAGCCTTGGTCCTGCTCTGCGACTTCTCAGCCCGTGACGTCCAGATCCCGGAGATGAGGAGCGGCTTCGGACCCCAGAAGTCGAAACACTTCGTCAGTTCCCTGTCCGACACGGCGGTCACACCTGAAGAGGTCCTCCCTGTCTGGCAGAAACTCGCCGGCAGCGTCCGGATCAACGGCGAGCGGGTCGCCGGCCCGAGCGCCGAAGGAGCGAAATACACCCTCGGCGAAGCCATCGCGCACGCCTCCGCCAGCGAACAACTACTGCCCGGCGAGTTGTTCGGCACCGGTACCCTGACCGGAGGCAGCGGAATGGAACAAGGCATCTGGCTGCGCCCCGGCGATCACCTGGAACTCGAACTTCCGGGTGTCGGTCGCATCCAGCACGACATTCGACAGCCTCTTCGCCCCACGCCACCACCCGCAGGACGCGTATGACAACAGGTCGGCCTGGCCGTTGATAACCACTCCCACGTGTTACCGTTCACAGCAATTCAGGCCCGAGTGGGAAAACGCTGCGGATAACGGTGGAGGCAAAGATGGCGGATCGGAATGCCATGGTGCGCCAGTGGGAAGCCCATACAACCGCCGAGTTCGTGACGCAGGACGTGGACGCCACGATGCGGACCATGACTGATGATCCGACGGTCCTGCATCTGCCGACGGGTATGGGCGGGGTAGGACTGGGCGGCGTCCGCAGTTTCTACACCACCTGGTTCGTGGGTCACAATCCCGCTGATCTGGAGATTCAGTCGATCAGCCGAACGGTCGGCGAAGTGACGATCGTGGACGAAATGCTCGTCTCGTTCACGCATGACATCGAAGTGCCTTGGATTCTGCCGGGTGTGCCAGCCACCGGGAAGCACGTGATCATCCCAGTGATCGGTATTGTGGGATTCGAAGGGACCGCGATTTCGTACGAGCACATCTACTGGGACCAGGCCGCTGTGCTTGCCCAGGTCGATCTCCTGGATTCCTCGCTGGTGAGCCGACTGCCGATCATCACCGCGCAGCACGGATTGTTGGACGGATCTCAGCCCACGAATCAGCTGATTCAGGCCCGATAGGCGGTCTCGACCCGGTTCAGTTCCGGTTCAGAAGGACAGGCCACAACTGCTCGCGGTGGTCGTGCTCGACGCGAGCACGTTCGAGGTCGGGCTGCTGACCGCCGCCACCACAGCGGCGTTCGCGGTGATCGCACTGCCCGCAGGCGCGCTCGTGGACCGCGGTCGCAAGCGGTCCATCATGATCGTGTGCGACATTCTCCGCCTGCTGATCACCGGCTCACTCCCGGTGGCCGCTGCCGTCGGCACATTGACGAGGCTTCAGCTCTACATCGTCGCTGTTGCAGAGATATTGCGGATGGTCGTGGCGTGCACGGGCACCGCGAACCTCCTTCGGGATGAGTTCGGCACTTGCAATGGTCTTCCTTATCCGGGTGCTGCACGTACGTCCCGCGCTGACCGGGCTGATCATGGCGGGCGCGGCCGTCGGCGGCATCGCCGGGGCAACGTTCGCCGGCCGGCTCGCCAAGAAGATCGGCTCGGCGCGGATCATCTGGGTCTCGATGCCGGTGTTCAGTGCACCGCAGGTCATCGCCCCGGCCGCTTGGCAAGGCTGGGGTGTGTTGCTGTTCCCGCTGGGCCGGGGGATCGCCTACTTCGCCGGGATGGTGTACAACGTCGCGCAGGTCAGCTACCGGCAATCGGTGACACCACCGGAGTTGATGGGCCGCATGAACGCGGCCGTCCGCTGGGTCGTATGGGGCACGCTGCCGCTCGGCGGCATCCTCGGCGGGGCACTCGGCACGCTGATCGGCGTGCGGCCCGCACTCGGGATGGCGTTCGTCGGTTCTTGGGCGGCCGGCTGGTTCGTGTTCTGCTCCCCGCTTCGCCACACGCGCGATGTTCCGGTACCCGCCGCAGGTCTCACGCCTTGAGGGCTGGACGCGGCCGCCGAGGAGATCCCGAACAGCACAGCAATCTGCACGTGCTGCGCCTGCTGCTACGGCGGCCGTGTGTGTGCTCAGTCCGAGCCGCCTCCACCACCTCCGCCTCCACCGCTTCCGCAGTAGAAGTAGCCTCCGTTGCCGCCGTAGGTGTCGCCGCGCGGCGAGTGCCGAGGCCAGTTCTTCTCGGTGATCTTGACCCGGTCGGTCAGGCCGGCCCGGAGGGCGAAACGCGGCACCAGGACGCGCAGGGCGGGCACACCGTGCAGGGCTATGGCGATCAGCTTGTCGTGGTCCGGCAGGCCGCGTCGGCTCGGCGGCAACGGGTGTGCCTTCCGCAGCATCTTCAGCCGCCGTCGGGCGGCCCTGTTCGGACGGAGCAGCGGGTACCGCAGCATCCCCGCGTCCGCGAGACCGACCCGCACCTCGGCCAGCGCCCAGCGGACATCCGGGTGCCGGACCAACTCCCTGATGTCGGACGGCTCGTCCAGGCAGTGGTACACCGCGCTCTCCAGGTACGACGCCCGCACAGCACCCGTGATGGTCGGTGCCTGGCCCTCGACGGAGTCCGCCGGCGTATCCAGAGGCAAGCCCGCCTGCGGGAGCGGGGGCAGGTCCTGCCCCGCGCCTTCGTCGGCTATCAGTATCGTGCCCGGGGCACCCGCCTCCACGGCGCCCCGCAGGTGCAGGGCGACGACGGCCACCGTGACCGCGGCCCGCGGACCGCCGGCCAGCAGCGCGATCTCGTGCGGCGTCCCCCGGACGCTCCCGGCTGCGGTCATGGAGTGACACCCCCTCAGCTGGTGCCCGCCGCCCCCGTGCCGGCGGGCCCCATGTGCCAGGAGTGTGCCCGTCGGCAACGGTGGTTGAAGCCTGCCGGGCGGCCTTCAGAGGTACATTTGAGGGTGCCGTATCCCGGGTACGGCCGATGCCGTAGGGGTGCTGAGGTCTTGTAGTGGTCCGGCGCTGCCCATCCCCGTCATGGAGCAGATGCTGCAACGGATCCAGCCTCCGGCCGGCGCCGCACCGGGAGCGTGAGCCCTTGAAGTGTGCTCCGGCGGAGTAGCGCAGGCGCCTTACGCAGGGTAGTGGCAGTATCGAGCGCGGATGATGTCACCATCACAGCTTCCAGGTATCTCCGTATGGTCGGCAGAGGAGAAACATGTCCAGGAAAGTAATCCCGGGTCGCAATACTGCAGCGGCCGAAGGTGATGTCGTCGTTTTCCATATCGGGCTGCGGGTCAATCGTCTGCGCGCAGTGTCCGACTGGCTGCCGGCCTTTATGGCGATGCCGCGAATGCTGCGCGAGCTTTCCAAGGAAAGGAGCAGCGGGCTGCTCGGCTACAAAGTGCTCTTCGGTAGCCTTCGGGACTTTTATATCGTCCAGTACTGGGCCGGCAAGGAACAGCTCCTGGCCTATGCCTATCAGCAGGACATGGAGCACCGCCCCGCGTGGACAGCCTTCAACCGACGGGCACGCGCCGGCAAGGGCCATGTGGGCATCTGGCACGAGACATTCATCGTTCCGGCAGGCTCCTACGAAACGGTGTACGTCGACATGCCGGCATACGGCCTCGGTGCCGCAACAGGTGTCGTACCGGTCGGCCGCCGCGGCGACACGGCGGCCCAGCGTCTGAAGGCCGGCCGGAGGTGAGCACCGGGGGCGGGCAGCGACGAGTTGCCCCTCGGCTGCGGACATGGACTGCTGGGAGTTCGCTGCGTCTACTACAGTCGGTGCGGGCCGTGACTGGCGCTGAGGTGGAGTACCACCGGGGAGCGGTCTGACGAGACGTCGTTGCCGTGCGCCTGGGCGAAAGGTCAGCAACGCCTGGAGGGCAACCGTGTCCATGACTCAGACAGCTCAATTCATGGACGGTACCGGCCTTGCCGAACGCATCGTCGGAGAGGCTGCAGCCAAGGCAGCGGAGATCTCACGACGAGCGGGGACCAGTCCGTGTCTGGCAACGGTGCTGGTGGGAGAGGACCCCGCTTCGGTCACGTATGTCCGCATGAAGCGCGCGCGGTGCGCGAAAGCGGGAATCCGGTCCCGGCACATCGGTCTGCCCGCCACCACCACGACCGCCGAGCTGATCGACACCCTCGCGGGCCTGTCCGGGGATCCGGAAGTGCATGGGATCCTGCTTCAGCATCCTTGCGGCCCGCACATCGACGAGCGGGCGGCGTTCGAGGCCATCGCTCCCGAGAAGGATGTCGACGGGGTCACGATGCGTTCGTTCGCCGCGATGAGCTTCGGGCTGCAGGGCTTTGTGTCCTGCACTCCGGGCGGGATCATGCGACTGCTCGAAGCGTACGACGTCGACCTCGCCGGCAAGCGCGCCGTCGTGGTCGGCCGCAGCGCGATTCTCGGCAAACCGGTGGGGATGCTCCTGCTCGCCCGGGATGCAACGGTGACGTACTGCCACTCCCGCACGGCGGACCTGTCGGGCATCGTCCAAGAAGCGGATGTCGTCGTGGCGGCCGTGGGCAGGCCCCGGTTGATCCGGGGTGAGGACGTCAAACCCGGCGCGGTGGTGATCGACGCCGGATACAACCCGGGCAACGTCGGTGACGTGGACTTCGACACCGCCGTCACTCGGGCTCGTCTGATCACTCCGGTGCCCGGCGGGGTCGGGCCGATGACCATCGCCGTCCTGCTCGCGCAGACCGTGGACGCAGCCGCGAACCAGCTCGGAATGCGGCACCACTGACCGCTGGGCCCGCGACCCACCGATGCCGTACGGGCCGGCTGACGCTTCGCTCCGACGACCTGAGTCCGCGGACGTGTCAGGCGGCCGTGGCACGCTCCCGCTCCCGGGTCCTGGCCCAGCAGAACACGGTCAGAACACCCGGATCGGGATCTCGGCGGGGTCGGCGAGCAGATCCGAGATCTCGTCGTCCAGCCGGACCAGGGTGACGGAGGCGCCCGCCATGTCGAGCGAGGTGCAGTACTCGCCCACGTAGCTGCGCGCGATCTCGATCCCTCGCTCGGTCAGTTGCTTGTGGGCCCGTCCGTACACGAGGTACAGCTCGCCGATCGGTGTGCCGCCCAGACCGTTGACCATGAGCGCGACGCGGTCACCGGAGGAGTACGGCAGGTCGTCCACCACGGCGGTGACGAGCTCGCTCACCATGACGTCCGCCGACTGGAGCTTCTCCCGCTTGCGGCCCGGCTCGCCGTGGATACCCACGCCCATCTCGACCGAGTCGTCCGGCAGGTCGAACAGCGGTGAACCTTTCGCCGGCGGTGTACAGGCGGTGAGCGCCATACCCATGGTGCGGGTGACGGAGTTGACCTTTTCGCCGATCCGGTGGACCTCGTCGAGGTCCGCACCTCGCTCGGCGGCGGCGCCGACGGCCTTCATCACGAAGAAGTTTCCGGCCACACCACGTCGGCCGACGGTGTACGTCGAGTCCTGGACGGCCACGTCGTCATCGATGAAGAGAGTCCGTACGGTCACCCCTTCGGCCTGGGACAGTTCCTCGGCCATCTCGAAGGCCATCCGGTCCCCGGTGTAGTTGTTGACGAGGAGCAGAACGCCCTTCGGGGAGGCGACCAGCTTGACCGTCTCGTAGACGTAGTCGGCCGGGGGCGCGGCGAACACGTCGCCGGGACAGGCCGCGTCGAGCATCCCTTTGCCGACGGTCATCACGTGTGCTGGTTCGTGACCGGACCCGGAGCCCTGAACGATGGAGACCTTGTTCTCCTGCGGGGCGTCGGCGCGCATGATCAGGTTGTACTCGGGGACGTACTTCAGGGTGCCTGGGTTGGCCAGGGCCAGCCCTTCCAGCATCTCCGCGACGTAGTCCTTCGGGTCGTTGACGAACTTCTTCATCCCTTCACTCCTTCGTGGTGCCGGTTCGGTGCCGGGAGGCGGTGCGAGTGCCAGGTCCGGTTGCGCCGTCAGTCGCGTGCGTCCCACTCGGCGGCGACGCGTTCCGCCATGACCGCGATCGCCACCGCGCCCGGGTCCGGCGAGCCGATACTGCGCTCACCGGTGTAGCTCTGGCGGCCGCGTCGGGCCTGCATGGGTGTCGTCGCGTCGGCCGCGGTCCGTGCCGTCGTAGCGGCCAGCCGGGCGAGTTCCGCCGGGCCGGCCCCCGCACCGTCCTCGGTCAGCCGTTGCTCCAGGGCGTCGGTCATCGGTATCAGCGCGTCGAGCAGCGTCTTGTCGCCGAGGTCTGACTTGCCCCGTGCCTTGATCCCCTCGGCCGCGGCCCGCAGCATGGCCACCGCATCCTCGGCCTTCAACTCCTGCCGGTCCTTGACGGCGGTGGACGCCCGCAGAAAGGCTGTGCCCCACAGTGGGCCCGACGTGCCGCCGACCCGCTTGGAGATCACCAGAGCGACCCTCTTCAGGAATTCGGCCGGCGAGTCCGATACGAGGGTGTCCCAGTCGCTGAGCACGATCTCGAATCCGCGAGCGAGCGAGTACCCGAAGTCCCCGTCACCGGCGACGGCGTCCAGGTCGCCGAATGCCTTTTCGTTGTCGACCGCGGTCCGCGCGACGGTCCGGACGACGAAGGCGAGGTCGCCCACGGGTGTCGATGGCGATGACATGGCTCTCCTGACTGCCGCGACGTCAGTGGGAACGGGGATCCGGACCGGGCGGCGCGGCCGCGGGCGGGTTTGATGAGGTGGTGCCTGCGCCGCCGGCGGCTAGCAGGGCAGCCAGATCCGCGAGCACCACCCATGACCCCGGGTGGGCACCGGTCGGGTCGTTCAGCACCCGGGTGACGGTCTCGTCCGGTGGCGGGTCGCCGAGCGAGCTGACCACCAGGGAAGCCCCGGTGAAGTCCTCCTCCTCGGTGTAGGAACTCGTCGTGACCGCGCAGGTCAGCCCGGCGCTGAGCGCGGACAGCATCCCGTTGCGGCTGTCCTCGATGGCGACGACGTTCTTCGGGTCGAGGCCGAGCCGGTCCACGGCCAAGGCGTAGATGTCCGGGGCCGGCTTCTTCCGCTGGACGATGTCTCCGGCGAACACGCCGAAGTGGCCGGCCAGTTCGGAACCCATGGCGAGTTCGAGCACGCTGCGGACGGAGGCCTCCGCCGAGGTGGAGGCGACCGCGAGCGTCCACCCCGCCTCGTACGCTTCCGCGGCGACCCGCCGCACGCCGGGTCTCGGCGGAATGTCTCCGCTGCGGATGATATGGGTGTAGATCTCGGTCTTGCGCCGGTGCCAGCCGAGTACCTGCTCCTCGAGTGCGTCCGGTTCGGAGGGCAGCCCGGCCGCAGCGATGAAGTCAGGGGTCAGCAGTGTCCGCATCCGCTCCTTGCCGCCACCGACCTTCAGCTTCTCGGCGTACTCCGCCTCGCTCCACCGCACGGGCAGCCCGAATTCCTCGAACATCTTGTTGAACGCGGGCAGATGGCCGTCGCGCTCGGTGTCGGCGAGGACGCCGTCGCAGTCGAAGATGAGCGCGGGCATGGTCTCAGCCCGCCCGCCCGGCGCTGCCGAACAGCCTCATCAGGGAACCGGCCAACTCGACGACATCCTGACGGACCGCCCTGAACTGCGAGGGCGGATCCCATTTCTGCCGCTCCGCCGCGGTTTCGAGGAAGGCCAGATTCGACTTCATGAACGTCTCCTTGAGGGCGGTCGAGATGTTGACCTTCGCGCACCCTCGGGAGATCAGGTCGCGGAACTGCTCGTCGGACAATCCGCTACCGCCGTGCAGTGCGATCGGGATCGGATAGGCCGCCACGAGGTCGGAGACGCGCTGCGCATCGAGCACGGGCGCCTGCTTGTACGACCCATGGGCGTTGCCGATCGCCGGTGCGAAGACGTCGACCTGTGTGGTCCGCAGAAACTCCAGCGCGACCGCGAGGTCCTGCTGCTCGGCGGCGATGTCGCTGCCGATGCCGTCCTCCACACCGGTGATCGATTCGATCTCGCCCTCGACGGCGGCCCCGTGGGCACGAGCCTCCGCGACGACCTCTACGGTCTGTCGCATGTTCTCCTCGACCGGCAGCTTGGAGGCGTCGAAGAGCACCGAGTTCCACCCGCGTCGCAGACACTCGGTGATGACCTCGCGTTCGGGGCAGTGGTCCAGGTGCAGGGTGACGGGCACCTCGATGCCGGCGGTCATCGCGGTCCACATGGCGTAGAGCACGTCGCTGCCGATGGATTTGACCGTCTTGACCGAGGTCTGAACGATCAGCGGTGACTGATTCTCCACCGCGGCCGCCAGCACGGCCTCCAGCGTGAGGTCGTTGAAGACGTTGATAGCCGGTACGGCGTAGCGCTCGGTGAATGGCCCGGAGAGAATCTGGGTCAGCGGTGTCACACCCACGGCGCCTCCACGTTTCCGCCCCCGCCACCTCTATTCCACGCCCGCGCATCACACCGTGCCACTTGTGGGCCGCGTCCGGTGCACACCCCGTGGCGTACCTCGAACGGGCCGGGCGAACGGTCGCGACGGGCGGGGGAACAACCGGCGCCCCGGGGGTGTTGTGGCCTACGTGGTCGTGGAGGGGACAGTGTCCCCGGGCCTCACCTATTGCCTGCGGGGAAGATCGTTCGGCTGAAGCCCCGCAGTGCCTTTCGCCGCGTAGGCGACCGCCCTTCACGACCCACGGACGTTCGTCCGCAAGCTCCGGCCGGTGCCTTCGCCGTCCCTGGGAGGCGGCGTGTTCGGGGCGCGTGACCGGCCGTCGCACGGGTACGTTGCCCAGACCATGAACGACGACTACGAGCCCCCTGATTTGGACGACATGGACTTCGCGCCCGCCGAACACACCGTGGAGTGCCTGGCCAGGCTCACCGTGGAAGAGGCACACGACCTGCTGTGGCTTCTGCAGACGATGGTGCTGCAGGACGGCCAGGTGTCAGCGGAGGCGGACCGGCTGGCCCGTGAGATCGCTGCCGGCATCCCGTCGGAGAACTGACCGGGATCCCGGGACCTCGCGCGGCGACCGGTCGAGGCTGCGCAGCCGGATGCCCGGCTGACCGCGACCGCCCGATTTCAGCCCGCGCTCATGATCTACTCGCCGCACCCTCGCGTGTTCGATTTTATGTTCGATATCGTGGGTGTGGGAGGTGAGCGCCGTGACTGCGGACGTTCCGGCAGGCCAGGAGCCGACGGTGATGCATGTGCGGTGTCCGGACCGGCTGCCGGAGGAGTCCTACCGGCAGGTCCTGGAGCTGCTGGCGGAGCTGTCGCCGGTCGTGCAGGCGCTGCCACCGACCGCGGCGCTCGTCGAGCTGAAGGGCGCCCTGCGCTACCACGGCGCCGACGGTCGCCGCCTGGCGGAGGTCCTGCGGGTACGCACGCTCTCTCGCCTGGGAGTCGACGTGCGCGTCGGGATCGGGCCCTCGATCACCGTCGCGGCCACCGCCTCCGCCCGGATCGACCACCCCGGCGGCATCCTCGCCGTCCAGCCCGGCGAGGCCGTCGAATGGCTCGCCTCGCTGCCCGTCGAAGCCCTGCACGGCATCGGGCCGCGCCAGGCCGAGATACTGCGCGATTACGGCATCCACCGCGTCGGCCTGCTCGCCGCCGTCCCGCCCGCGACGGTCCAGCGGCTTCTGGGCGGCCGCGCCGGCCGTACCGCCGCGGACCGGGCCCGCGGCATCGACCCCCGCCCCGTCGTCCCCCGCACCCTGCCGCCGGCCGCGACCGTCCGCCACACTTTCGACCACCACATCCTGGACGGCGCCGCAGTCCGCGCCACCCTGCTCGACCTCGTCGTCCAGCTCGGACTGCTGCTGCGCCGCCGAGGTCAGGCGCCTCGCGCCCTGACCCTCACCCTGCGCTTCGCCGGCGGCACCCGATGGGAGAAGACCCGCCGTCTGCGGGAGCCGTCCGCGCACGACGACGACCTGCGCGCCCTCGCCTACCAGCTGATGGATGCCGCCGGCCTGCAACGGGGCCGTCTGACCGGACTCGCCCTCAAGGGCGAGGACCTCGTCGACGCAGGGCAGGTCGCGCAGCAGATCAGCCTCGACGACGCCCGCGAAGCACAACTGGTGGCGGAAGCGGCCGTCGACCGGGTCCGGGACAAGTTCGGCTCCCGCATCATCGGCCCGGCCGCTATTTTCCGCCGCGCCTCGTAGTCCACCCACCGAGGCAGGTGGGGGTGAGGGAGGCGGACCGCAGGACCCGCGCAGAGGTGCCGGCGGGCGGAACGGCTGGGGGTGGTTCTCCTCCGGTCGCCCGCGGAACCTACGCGGTGTCTGGGATGCGGGCCTGTCGGGTCGTGACCCGTTGGGCGGTGCGGATGAAAGAAATGGCCTCCGGTCGCAGTGCCTGTCGTCGCCAGCCCAGGACCAGCGTGATGGTGGGCAGATCCGTCACCGGGACAGCTGTCACTTCGCGTGCGAGCCGATCGGCGACCGACGAACCGACCACGGTGACGAGTTGGCCGAGTGCGACCCGATCGAGGATCTCGTCCAGGCCCAGTGGCGGGCACTGCTCGCGAAAGGCGGGGGCCTGCCGGAGTTCGGCCGTGGTCACGGTGGCGCGGTGGGCCAGGTGGTGGCCGCGAGGCAGCAGAGCGATGGGGCCTTCGTGGGCCACTTCACAGGTCTCCAAGCCAGCCAGGTCGTCGGTGCCGGCGCACAACAAGGCGACGTCTGCGGTGCCCTCGAGCAGCGCGGCAACCCGGTCGTGGGTGAAGACGAGGTCGGGATCGGCACCCTCATGGGCGCGCAGTAGCTGCGCGAGCACGCCGGACCCGGTCCCGGGGCGGACCGCGAGGACAAGCCGGGGAGGTAGGGCCGCCTGCTGCGTGCGACGCACCGCTGCGTCCAAGGACTGAAGCAGGCCGCGGCACTCGTCGAGGAAGACACGGCCCGCCTCGGTGAGCTCGACCCGGCGGCTGGTGCGCTCCAAGAGACGGACTCCCATGCGGCGCTCCAACCGGGTGATGGCCCGGGAAAGGGGCGGCTGCGCGATACCCAGTTTCTGCGCGGCCCGGCTGAAATGAAGCTCCTCAGCCACGGTGACGAAGTACACGAGTTCCCGGGTCTCCAGCCGATCCATACCTTCAGGGTATCGTCCCAGATCGGAATCGTCATGGTTCCCGAGTCGCGTTCCTGATCCACTGTGTGTGGCGGCCGGCAGGGGCACTTCCCTCCTCGCAGCCGCCTCCGCCCGGACCCCGCCACCGAGGGGCCCGGAACCGATAAGGAATGGAGCGTGTTCGATGAGCGACGAGCGAAGGGTTCAAGAGGTCCTGGCCCGGTATGTTCGGGCGACCGACCGGCGCGACGGCAAGGCGCAAGGTGCTCTGTTCACCGACGACGCGGTCGTCCAGATCTTCGTCAGGACCGGATCCGACTACGAGCCCTTCGGAGAGCCGTTGATCGGCGGGGCGGGCGTGGAGTACGCGGTCACGCATCTGATGGCCTCGCACCCGGAGGGCGGATCCAGCCATCACACCACCTCTGATCACATCATCGAGGTCAACGGCGACAGCGCCCGTCTCAGCGCCCAGTTCGTCGTGTTCGCGGTTCAAGCCTCTCCGCGTCCGGTTCACGGCTGGCCTGCGGGGGCATTCGGGGCCCAAGGGACGGTGCGGCCCGTCGAGTCCGGCTACTACGAAACCGACCTCCGGCGCATCGGCAGCGAGTGGAAGATCGTCAACCATCGCGTCCTCATGGACATGCCGATAGCGGTCCCGGGGAACTGACGATGAAGGCCATGGTCTACCGCCGCTACGGCGGACCGGAGGTATTGGAACCGGCCGAGCTGCCCGAACCCAAGACGCACGTCGACTCCGTCCTGGTGCGGGTACGGGCGGCAGCCCTCAACCCCGCCGATCTGGCGCTGCAGGCAGGGGCACTCGACGGCGCCGTCGAGACGTACTTCCCGGTGATACCCGGCTGGGACATCGCAGGGGTCGTGGAACGTCCCGGCCTCGCGGCCCCGGAGTTCGCTGTGGGGGAAGAAGTCATCGGCTACGTCCGCAGCGATGTGCAGCGCGCCCACGGCGGGCTTGCCGAACTGGTCTCCGCCGACGTGCGTACCCTCGTCCGCAAACCCCGCAACATGAGATGTGCCGAGGCGGCCGGACTTCCCCTGGCGGGACTGACCGCCTATCAGGCCGTGGTGCACATCCTGGACGTCCAGCCGGACGAGACATTGCTCGTGCACGGAGCGGCCGGCGGTGTGGGTTCCCTCGCCGTACAGATTGCGAAAGCACGTGGGACCCGCGTCATCGGCACCGCCTCCCCCCGCGACCACGACCATCTGCGCACCCTCGGAGTCGAACCGGTCTCCTACGGGACAGGTGCCGCGGAGAGCGTTCGGGACCTTGTTCCCGAGGGAGTGGACGCCGTCCTCGACACCGTGGGTGGTGGCACGCTCGCCAGGAACGCGACCGCTGCTCGCACCGGGGCTCGGGCGGCATCCGTCGCCGAGACCGGCGTGCCCGGCGTCGACTCGGTGTTCTGCCGCCTCGACCGCTCCGACCTCGTCGCGCTCGTCCACCTCGCCGAGTCCGGCCGGCTCACTGTCCGTGTCGGCGCCACCTACCCGCTGGACCGCGCGGCCGAAGCGCAGCGGGCGATGGCGGCCGGCGGCATCCCCGGCAAGATCGTTGTTGAGCTCGGCTGAGGGCCGGTTCGCCATGCTCTGCGGCCCACACCGACAGAGAACCATCGATGAGCAGCACGCGAATGTGAACGCCTCCGGCGCAGCGGACTCGACGCAGCGGTGATCGGTTGCCGTCCTGGCTGATGCGGGCTCAAAGCGGAGTTGGCAACCACGATGCCCTGGCGCTGGTGCACGTCGCCCGGTGGATTCGGATCAGGCGACGGCCCAGTCGCGCAGTTGCCGGCCGATCCGGGCGACGCCGAGTGCTCCGGAGGCCGCATCGCGTACAAGCGCGACGGCCGCCTTCGGCGGATAGTCGAGGTCGCGGGCGTTGAGGATCAAATAGGCCTCGGTCGCGTGCCAGGCGAAGGCTTCGTTGGAGTGCTCCAGACACGGCAGCTTGGCCAAGGTCTGCAGCAACGCGGCGGCCTTGAGGTACACGGATCCGTAGATGTCGTGTTCCAGCGCCCTGGCATTGACACGGGCGACAGCCGCGTAGAGCGGCCCGTAGTCGTCGACCTGCGGATCGCCGTCCAGCAGCTCAGCGGCATGCAGCAGGAACGTGACGTCGAGAGGGTGAAGCGGCTCCTGCTCGGTCACGCGGCGTGGCCTCGCTTCTGGTGCTCAAGCTCCCGCTGCGCTTCCTGTTCGGCCGCCCGCTGCTCAGCGCTGGGATCCGCACCGCCGGGTTCGGCCGCGAAAGCCGCGCCGCTACGGGCCATGGATGCCCGGAATCCCTTGATGAACCGCTGCTCCACGGCGGTCGCGCGATCGTAGGCGGCCGAGAGGATGTACTCCTGCATGCTGACGCCCGCCTGCTTGGCGGCTGCCGCGATAGCCGCCCGCTGCGCGGGGTCCGGGAAGCGCAGACTCATCGCTTTAGGATCCGACATGGTATTGACGATACCAGTGATACCACCTGAGCGTCCCGCAAAGGCCGCAGCCGCCGGCACAGCCCGGCTGCCCGCCGTCGGCGGGAGTCCGGGCCCCCGACGGATCAGACGCTGACTGACTTGGGCCCTCATGTGCCGTCCCCACCGGCAGCAACGATGACCTGTCCTCACCGGGGTGGGACTCGCCGCAGGCTCCGGCGGTAGACGGTGAACATGGTCAGCAAGAAGACAGCGGGAGGACCGATCAGGAAGGCCCAGGGCCATGCCAGGGTGCTCAGGATCTCCGGCATGTCGACGAACAGGGGAAGGAGCGCTATGAGAGTGACCGGGATGATCGACAGGAACATCGCGCCGATTCCGCACCCGAGAGCGGACTGCCGTGCGTCGGAGCGGTCGATGAGAACGGCCGCAGCCGGGTCGGGTGCCCAGTCGGAGCCGCGCAGCCGAAACCAGATCGCTTGAAGCGTCGCGAACTCGCGCTCGACGTTCACATGGTGATCGTCGATGTAAGGCAGGAGAAGCCTGCGTCCGTCTCGTCCGTAGGCGCAGACGACCACGCTCGGCGCGTTACTTTGAGTAAGCGCGCCCGGGTTGGGTTCGATACGCAGCTCCTGCACGTCCTCCCAGGCCAGGTTGCGACGCAGGAGAACGCCGCGAACCCTCAACGCCTTGATGTCCGCCATCGTCGCGCAACGCCGCGCACTCCATATGAGCCATGTGAGGAGCGTGACCAGCAGGATGCTGCAGACGGTCCTTGCGAGGAGCGGAAGATCGTCAAGGACCCAGAGAGGAATCAGGACCGGTATCGCACCACCGACGGACGCGGTGACCAGGGCGCGTACCTGGGTCCGGCTGATCCGGTACTCACGGGGAACGTTCTCAGGGCCGACGTCCATCCGGGTTCCCGTGACCTTTCAGCCGACGCAGACAGCAGTGGCGCCTCTATGTTGCCCAGCCAACTCCCCTGTGTCCAGGGGAAGTTGGCGGCAGCCTGGTGGGCCCGAGGGTAGGCCGCTGACGTAGCCGCGATGGCGTCCCGACCGCTAGGGCCCAGCACCTCGTGGGGGACCGTTCCGGCCTTCGCAGCCGGCGCCGGATGGAGCCGGCTGCGCAGAGTATTGACCTGTGCGCACTCGCCCACCGAGCGCGGCCGGCACGCGCGTCGGCGCGGCGGCGGGCACCGCGGCGGTGGGAGAGTGGCTGCATGTGCGGCCGCTATGCATCCACCCGCAGTCCTCAAGACCTGGTCCAGCATTTCCAGGTCACCGACTGGCAAGCCGAGGAGACTCTCGCGCCGAGCTGGAACGTGGCCCCGACGGACCAGGTGTGGGCCGTCCTCGAACGCACCCCGCGCGATGGGGACGATGCTGCGACGGTCGGGCGAGAGCTGCGGCCGCTGCGCTGGGGCCTCGTGCCGTCCTGGGCGAAGGACGAGAAGATCGGCGCGCGGATGATCAACGCTCGGGTGGAGACCGTGCATGAGAAGCCCGCCTACCGCAGCGCGTTCGCCAAGCGCCGCTGCCTGTTGCCGGCCGACGGCTTCTACGAATGGCAGCAGGCCACGGACCCCGCCACCGGCAAAGTCCGTAAGCAGCCCTACTTCATCCACCCCACCGACGATCAGGTCATGGCGCTCGCCGGCCTCTACGAGTACTGGCGCAACCCGGAGATCAAGGACGACGACCCCGCCGCCTGGCTGACGACGTGCACCATCATCACCATGGACGCCACTGACGCCGCCGGCCGCGTCCACCCCCGCATGCCGCTCGCACTCAGCCCCGACCATTACGACGACTGGCTGGACCCCGAGCGCCAGGATCCGGGCGACCTGCGAGGGCTGCTGACCCAGCCCGCGGGTGGCGTTCTGGACGCCCGGCCCGTTTCCACCGCGGTCAACAGCGTCCGCAACAATGGCCCGCAGCTTATCGAGGAGATCGCGCCGTAGGCGAGCAACCGTCCTGCTACGAGGACCACGGACCGCCGGAGGACCTGTACACAGCGGCGGCGGTGGCCCGGCGGGGTCTCGGTGGAGCCGAAGCCGACCGGGACCTGCCGACCCCGGATCGAGCAGAGCGAGCAAGCGATGGCGCACAGTGGCAGCCATTGCCCCATTGCCCTCCATCTGCAGCGTCACGCCGACAGGGAAGAGGTCCCGCCGCGTAGACCGCTGGTCCCACTCGCACGCCAGGGTTCACGTGTCTACGCCCCCGGGGACCGCCCCGTCCTCGACGGGACATGGACGACACCCCTCGTTGAGGCTCGTTCGCGCAGTGGCATGCCGTCCACCGGGCAGTGCGGTGCCGGGTCCGTGCCGACCAGAAGGCGTCTAGGATAGGTGACACTCGAAATCTATTTGAATGTGGGGATCCGATGGGACGTGTATCGCAAGCTCAGGCGCAGGAGAATCGGCAGCGTGTGGTGGCCACCGCTGCCCGGCTGTTTCGGGACAAGGGCACCGGCATCAGCGTTGCTGACGTGATGCAGGCGGCCGGATTGACTCACGGCGGGTTCTACAAGCAGTTCGCCTCCAAAGAAGCGCTGGTCGGTGAGGCCACCGCCCGAGCCTTCGTCGAGCTGGAGGGGCGTCGCACGCAGGCGGACGATGAGCACGGTGGGGAGCGTGACGCGGCCCGCCGGGCACTGATCGACTGGTACCTGTCGGCCGAGCATCGCGACGACGCGGCCGACGGCTGCGCCTCGGCCGGGCTCGCGGTCGACATGGCCCGTGATCCGGGGAACCCGGCAGCGCATCGGGTGTACTCGGACGGGGTGCGTGACTTCGCCGAGTGGCTCGGCGCCGAGGGTGAAGGCGATGGTCTGGTCCGCCTGGCCACCATGGTGGGCGCCCTGCTCCTCGCTCGGGCCACGCACGACTCCCCGCTGTCCGACGAGATCCTCCAAGCCGCACACGAGGCGCTGTCGGCGACCGGCTGATCGTGTGCCGCCGCAAAAAAAAGGGGGGCGGGGGCCCTTGCCCTTTTTAGATGTCACTCGTAATCTAAATGCAGGCGCCGGCTCGGCGCCGGCAGTGATACCCACCGGGTGACGCATCGGCCGGCTCTGGAGAGGGACATCTCATCCCCACCGGAAGGACGCACCGCACCCAGTCCATTCCTGCGCTCCCGCTTTCTGCGGCCCTCCCGGAAGGCACAGCGCCAGGAGACCAGGCCCCTGCACCGGCAGCACCAGAAAAGCGAAGAAGAAGGAAGCAATGACCACGATTCTGATCACGACAGCCAACGGCGAGACCGGCCGGCCCATGGTCGACTACCTGCTCACCGAAGGCTTCCACGTGCGCGCCATGGTCCGCACGGACGACGAGCGGGCACAGCGACTGCGTGACAAGGGCGCCGAAGTCGTATTCGGCGACCTGCTCAACTTCCGCGACGTTCGTAAGGCCATGGAGGGCGTCCAGCGCGCCTACTTCAACTATCCGATCGGTGAAGGACTCGTCGAGGCCGCGGTCATGTTCGCTCAGGCCGCCAAGGAGCGGGACCTCGAGCTCATCGTGAACATGTCGCATTACCAGTCCCGACCCCACGCACACAGCAAGACCACGCAGAACCACTGGCTCTCCGAGCAGATCTTCGACTGGTCGGGAGTCCCCACCACTCACCTGAGGGTCACGTTCTTCATGCAGTGGCTGCTCTACATATCCGGACTGATCCGCTACGGCCGCTATGTGATGCCGTTCGACAAGGAGAGCCGCTTCGCCCCGATCGCCGGCCGCGACATCGCGTTGACCGCAGCCAACGTCTTCGCCTCGCCCGCAGAGCACGGCGGGCAGATCTACGCGCTGACGGGCCCTGTGGAGTACAGCCACGAAGAGCTCGCGGCCGAGGTCAGCCGAGTACTGGACAAGAGCCTTCCGTTCGAGCAGGTCACCGCAGTCACGTTCCTCGAGATGCTCGGTATCGGAGATGACATCACCAAGCTCAAGCACTTCGAGGCGGTGACCCTCGACCAGCGGGAGGGCCGCCTGGCGGGCATCACCGACACGGCCCCGCGCATCAACGGGCAGCCGCTCACGACGGTCGAGGAGTTCATCACTGAACACCGCTCGGCCTTCGAGCTCGACTACCCGGAGCCCAACGCGTAGTCGGCCGTCGGCTGGCTCGGCAAGGACGGGGCCCGCAGACCATAGGCCGGTCGTGTCACAGCGTCGTGGACACCCACCACTGCCTACAGCCCCTCTTCCAGCGCAAGTCGATGCGCTGCCGTCGCCCGAGGTCGTCGGGAATGCAAACGCCGCAACCAGCCTTGCAAGCAGGGCCGAAGGCATTCCACGACTGAGCAGCCCGCTCGCGACGGACCACTGAACAAGCACAACTCGGTCAGCGTCCCCCGACCCGGCCGACAGTGCATACCCCCATCACCGTGACTCCCCAAAGGGATTGACCGGAACAACCCCACGCGCGGTACGAAGCGCCGGTCCCGGCCACGGTTTTCCCTCACTCGGGACGGCGGACACCCTCCCGATCACATGACCCAGCCGGTGGGCGACACCTGTCACTTCACCGACTTGGACACCTATGGAACCGGTGCCTCGCGACTGCCGCGACTCACCGACCTCACGAAAGAGAGAAACTGACATGGAACTGAAGCTCGAACTGATCGTGCTGCCCGTCTCCGACGTCGACCGGGCCAAGGCCTTCTACGAGAAGGCGGGATTCCGCCTCGACCTGGACGTCAACGCCAACGAGGACTGGCGCGCGGTGCACCTCACACCGCCCGGCTCCGAGTGCTCGATCATCTTCGGCACCGGGCTCACCACCGCCACGCCCGGCTCCACCCAGGGCCTGTACCTCATCGTCTCCGACATCGAGGAGGCCCGCGCGGAGCTGACCGGCCGCGGCATCGACGTCAGCGAGGTGTTCCACGACGCCAACGGAGTGCTCTACCACGGCCACGACGCCGGAGACGTCACCCACGAGCTCCCGGGCCAGGAGCGCCTCGCCGGCCCCCACCCCGACCGCGCCACCTACTGCTCCTACGCCACCTTCCGCGACCCCGACGGCAACGGCTGGGTGCTCCAGGAGATCACCGAGCGGTTCCCCGGCCGCTGACACCGCACTCATCACCCCAGGGGGCTGAACAGACCGCGACCAGCTCGGATGGCGACCGGTCAGTTCAGCCCCCTGGGGCTGAGCGCGGCACAACCAGCTCTCGGGAAGTCCGGGGGTTCGAACCCGACCACGCCGCCTTCGCCGTTCCCAGAAGCGGGATCGGCGGCCGCGCCGGTCGTATGTGGTCGTCATTCCCTGAGGGCTGTGCCCACCCCTGTGTGACGCGTGACTGGCCGGTGCGCGGGCCCGAGGGACTGCGGTCCGGTGCACTCCCCTTCGGGCAACCCGCTCTGGGCAGCCGGCGGCATTCTGTGTGTGGATGGCGTAGTCTCGATTCGCCTCGGGGGAGGAGCAGGATGGGTGAGGAACGACTCGTCGGATTACTTGAGAGCGTCGTGCTCTGGGAGCTGCCGGAGCGTGGCTGGCGCCGAGTGGACACGGCGCTGGGGCTGTTGGATCTGGCGCTCAGTGGTCGGGGGGAGTTGCTGCCACGCGCCGAGGGGGAGCTTCTGATGGCCGGGCCACGTCGGGTCCGGAAAGGGCTTGCTGACGTGCTTGATGCGCAGCGGCCTCGTCAGGTTCCTGAGCCCACTCGTGAGCTGGTGAACCGTTTGCTGCGTCGGCTGGGTCGGTCGGCTGATGGTACGGCGGGCGGCCATTCAGGCAGTGGGGGCGGTGGGGAGCCGCGTGGCGGCGGCGCCGGTTAGGCCCGCGTTGGTCGCCCACACGTTCTTTCGGGCTGATCGGCAGGCGGCGGCCGCTTGGGGGAGCCTGTGGGAAGCCGTTGGGCGGCTCGGATTGGATGAGCCGATCGGGCGTCGGCCTGTTGAGCTGCGGTCGGTCGACGGGGTGGGCGGACATCATCTCGACCTGCTTGCTGCGCGTCGGCGGGTGGTGCCGGGTGCGGTCTATGAGGCGCTCGCCTACCGGTCCCACGATGTCGTGGGTATCAGCCTGCTTCTCGCGCCCAATGATGACGAGGTCGGCTGGGGCGATCTCGCTGAGCAGTGGGCCGTACCGCTGCCGGCTCAAGCGCTCGGCGGCGCCATGGTCTTCCTCGGGTTGCGGGGCGATCGTAGTTGGCGCCGGTGGCGGGACACGGCCCGATGGGATCACAGCGAGGTGTCCAGGTACCTGCCGGGGCATCCGGACGTCGATGGCTGGTGCCGAGCCGGCAATGGACTTCATCTGGGGGAGTTGCCGCCGGGGGAGACACGGCGTCTGGTACTCATGGGGCAGATGCGGGACGAGGCAGCCATGGACAGGTGGACATGGTTGACCGATGGGCGGGCGCTGCCGCCGCTGACCCGCTATCTGTTGCACTCGACCAAACTGCGCTGTCAGGAGCATGTGCTGGTCTCAGCGATGCCGAGGCTCCGCGCCGCCATCGAGGAGACAGAGCAGGCCTGCGACACGCTCGTCGATCTGCTGCGTTCCGGGGATCCGCCACTCGGGCAACTGCTGGAGGCAGGACGCGCGTTGGCCACCGTGCAGGCTGAGCAAGGTGGTCTGATAGCTGCTGCGGCGGACGCAGCGGACATGGTGGAGACGGTGCGCGCAGCGCGCCGGAACATGGATGCTGCGCTGGCGGATGTTGACGACTGCACGTCCGGCGGTCCGGTGGACATGGATCGGGCTGCGGGCAGTTGGCTCGAGGAACAACTCGGCATCGAGCTTGCCTATCTGGAATCCTCACGGCGCAGAGCCGACGACCTGGCCCGACTTGCCGCCACCGTGCTGGACGAGCGGCGGCGCAGCAGGCAGGAGGCACTGACCCTTATCCAGGCATCGCTGCTGGGGGCGATGGTAACGGCGCTAGCCGCGATTCAGGGCCTGGCGTACCAGGTGCCGCTGGCCAAGCCGCTGCTCGCGCCTCTCGTGTGTCTACTGGCCGCGGTGGCTCTGGTGTTGCCCGCAGGGGTGCTGAACTGGCCACGCGGGGAGCGGCCCGCGCGCAGGATCCGGTGGCGGTATGCCGTTGGTGCCGTCCTGCTGGGCGCTCCGCTCGGCTGGTTCGCAGCCAGCACGGGGTGGTGGTGGGCTGCGGGTGGTGCGGCGCCCCCGAACTGGTCTGCGGTGGCAGCGGTTGCCGTCGCGGCAATGTGCGCCGCCGTTACGGCCGTTGCCATTACCCGGTTCACCGGCGTGAGGTGACGCTACGAGTTTAGACTGTGACGCTCAGTTTGCTGCGTCAGGGGGTTCCATGAGCGGCGATGCGCTGTCGTTTGTCCTGGCTCGACTCCACGAAGCGGTGCGGGCCCAGTCGGCTCAGCCGCTGCACGGCCAGGAACTGGCTTCCTCGGCCGACGCGTTCCTCGCTGCCGATGTGGCGTTCGCCAGTCATGTACTTGGCTGCCTGTTCTGCCTCCGGACCGCGGCTGTATCGAGCGCCGGGGCCACCGCCGAGGATGCGCAGCTCGCGGCGGAGCTGCTTGCCCCGAGCGGCATGCTCACATCGGACATGCTGATCGGTTCCGTGCCTGATCCGGTGACTCCACGGTCCACTCATGAGCTGCTTCCGGAGGTACAACGTGTACTGACCGAGGTGATGCCGGGGCACGAGCCTCTGGACCCTGTGGTGACCTGTGCGGTGCTGAGGGCCCTGCACCGCGGCACGGCCGACTATTCCTGGTTGGAGGAGGTCGTCGAGGTTCTCAACAGGGCGGCAGGCTCAGCTCAGCGAGGCTCGGTCGAGGCGGCTGCCTGGGAGTCCGACCGGGGTATCGCCCTGTGGGAACTCTCCCGCTACAACGACAACGTCCACACGTTGCGCGAGGCCGCCGACGTGTGCC
Organism: Streptomyces cadmiisoli; assembly: GCF_003261055.1. NCBI lineage: Bacteria > Bacillati > Actinomycetota > Actinomycetes > Kitasatosporales > Streptomycetaceae > Streptomyces > Streptomyces cadmiisoli. The sequence continues at coordinate 511,783 of NZ_CP030073.1, read as the reverse complement.
GCCAAGCGACGACCGCCGTTCCCGAAAACCACAGGCTACGCGGTCCGGCGCTGTCCAACCTGTGCATGACGCTGCGCGAGCTCTATGAACGCACCAGCGACAGAGACGCCTTGCTCGAAGCGGTGGATGCAGGGAGGAAGGCCCGGGACGTCACGGCCGACCCCAACACACTCTCGAACCTTGGCATCACACTGCGCGCGATGTACCAGGCAGACGGTGACGTCGAGGTGCTGCGGGAAGCCGTCGACGTCGGACGCGAGGCCGTCGCGGCACTGACCGACGACAGCCCGGGCAGAGGCCGACTGCTCTCCAACCTTGAGCTGGCCCTGCTGCAACTGGGCACCGTCACCGCCTCGATCGAATTGATCGTGGAGGCAGCGCGGGCGGGCGGGGATGCTGTCCGACTCACCGAGCATACGCACCCGGAGTACCCGGGATATGTGTCGAACTACAGTCTCGCCCTCCGGACCCTCTACCTCGCCTCGCAGGACGGCGAGGTACTGGCCGAAGCGGTCCGGGCCGCGCGGGCAGCAGTCCGCTCGGCGGACGAGCAGGATCCGAACCGACCTCGGTTCTGCGTGATCCTCAGCGAGCTTCTGCAGCTGTCGTACCAGCGCAGCGGAGATCCGTCCGAGGCAGCCGAGGCGGTCCAGGCAGCCCGGGCCGCCGTCGCCGGCACCCCGCCAGGACACAGCGAGCACGCAAGCCGCACCAAGGTGCTGCTGGCCGCGGAAAAGCTGCGGACCGAAGCGGACAGGTCCCCTGGACCTCCGGACGGCTCAGCGGAACAGCACTCAGCCCGAGTGGCCGAACTCATCCGCCTGCACGACATCACTGGGGACCGCCGCTACCTGACCGAAGCCGTGCACACGGCGCAGGCAGCCGTCAGGGCGGCAGGCGCAGAGTCCCCCGACCTGTCGACACACCTGGCCAACCTCGCAGAGACAACCAGCCTGGCAGGCGAAACCGACGCAGATGTCGCGCTGCACGGCGAGGCGGTCGCCTGGGCTCAACGCGCTGTCGCGGTAGCCGGGGGAACGGCCGAGGCTGCCACCCACGCCCAACTGACCTTGGCGCGCGCCCTGCTGCGCCAATACACCCGCACGAACGACACGGGCAGCCTCGACGGCGCAATAGCAGCCGCCCGCGAGGCGACCGGCCACGCTCCACAACTGTCCAAGGCCTGGTCCCTGCTGACCGTCATGCTGCTGCGCACGTACGAACGAGACGCCGACCTCACTGTTCTGGCCGAGGCCGTGGAGGCCGGCCGGAAGGCCGCGTTCCAGCGCGGTACCGAAGAGCACACCGCGCACGAGACGAACCTGACCATCGGCCTACGCATGCTGGGCGCGGCCACACACGACGCGGACCTGCTGATCGAGTCCGTTGATCGCACTCGGCAGCTGCTGGAGACGGTCCCGGCCGACGACCCGATGTATCCCAATCTGGTCAGCGCCTACACCAACAATCTGTTCGAACTGGCCACGCTCACGGGCGACCACGCACAGCGGATGGCGGCCCTCGACCGGCTCCGCGCCTTGCTGGCAACCCTCCCAGTGAACCATCCTGATTATGCCCTGCATGCCTTCAACCTGGCCGAAGAGCTGCGAGTTGCCTTCGAGGAGACCAACGACGTACGCCTGATCGAGGAGGCGATCACCCTCGTTCGCACGATCGCAACCGTGCTTCCGTCAGGACATTACGGGCGAGCGCGAGCCCTGGCAGCGGCCGGTGTCCTGCGTCGCATGGAGTACGAGCGCACCGGCGACCTGCGTCGGCTCGCCGAAGGGGTCGAGCTGGGCCGGGAAGCGCTGGCCGCCTGTACGGAGAACGACCGCCGACGCGGCAGGATCGCCGCCGACCTGGCGAACGGCTTGCGTTTGCTGGGCGAGCGGACCCAGGACGCAGCACTGCTGGTTGAGGCGGTGGAGAACGGCAGACTCGCCGTCTCCGAGGGCGACGCCCGGAGCCTGCGGCTGGCCAACCTCTCCGGGATGCTGATGAGCCTCTTCGAGGTCACGCGCGACCTGGCGCGCCTCCAAGAGGCTGTGGAGGTGGGCAGGGAAGCGGCGTCAGAGTCGGCAGGCGCCATCGACCGGGCGCGGGCGCTGTCCAATCTCTCCGGTGCTCTGCAGCTGCTGAGTGAACAGACCGAAGACAATGTGAGCCTGCTCGAGGAGGCCCTCGAGGCCAATCGCACCGCGATGGCGTCCGTCCCAGCAAGCTTCTACGAGGCGCCGATGTACCGCTCCAACCTGGGCCGGATTCTCACCAAGATCGGCCGGCGTACCGGCGACACCGCCATCCTCGCTGAGGCAGCCACCCTGTTCGAAGAATCCGCCCGCGACGCGGCTGTGCCCGTGCACTGGCGGATCGAGGTTCCCGGCTGCACCTGGCCGATGCGGAGCTGGCGTTCCTGTCGGCATGCAGCACGATGGAGTCCGGAATGCCGCTGCTGGACGAGTCCCTGCACATCACGTCGGCATTCGTGTTGGCCGGCTACCGCCAAGTCATCGGTACGTTGTGGCCGATCATCGACTTCGGTGCGGCGCAGCTCACCGCGGCCTTCTATTCGGCCCTGCCGCAGGATCTACGGCGAGCTCCGTATGCGTTGCACGATGCCGTGTGTCACATGCGGGCCACGTTTCCCGACCAACCACGCTTGTGGGCTGCGCACATCCACGTCGGCCGGTAGGGCGCGGCTCCGAGCCGCACCATCAGGTAGCGGTCGGAGGGACGGTGCCTGACGGTGCGGTTGGTCCGGTCGGCCGAGACGCGACGACTGCCGACGAGGGTGTCACCGTCACTTCTGACCCCGGTTCGTCCGGGTCAGCCGACGTCGTTCACCTTGGCCGGTTCGGCGTCGCTTTCCGCGGCACGGTCAGTGACGCGTGGATGCTTCGAGCGCCTGGAGAATCTGCCGCACCTCCTGGCGCCATTGGTCGGCGTCGGCACTGTGCACCCAGCCGGTCGCGAATTCTGATCCCTCCTCAAGCACTCGGATCAGTGCGAGCCTGGCCGACGTGCGCAGCGATGTCGGGAAGCTCGGGCAGCGACTGCCTCTTGATATCACTGTCTCCGACGCGGGCAGCATCCCGGGCGCAACTGACGTTCTTGGGGCGTGGAGGTGTCGCGTGCCGAGTCACGTGAAGCCAGCACGTGTGAACATCTGACTCTTGAGCACCTTGAACGAGGGAGTGAGCGGGCCGGCGTCGGCCAGGTGCCGCACCCGAACGCGGGCCGCCACGCCGCGGCGGCGTCGGCCGGTCATCCGCGGTCAGTCAACAGACACGCTGACCGCCCCGGGCGGCGAGTGATTTCTTCGCACGTTGTTGACCACCGGCCAGGTGCGACGCGGGCGGCCGATGGACGGATGGCTGAGTCGTTCGAAGGGCTGCCCGGCAACGCGTCAGGATCGTGCGTCATGATCCGGTGGTGTTCATAACAGTCGGAGGCGACCCGGGAAACCATTGATTGATTACCTGTGAATCCAGGGCGGCGGAATTACATGAGTCCGGGGGCGGGGGACTGCACAACTGGCCATTGGCGGAGTCCACCTGTACGGTCGCTTCCGTCGCCCCAGCACGTCCGGATCCTCCTGGTGACGACGGGAGGGTGAGCAGCCTTCGTGCCGGTGAGTGAGAGCCCAGCGAGGACACCGAGTTGGCCGTGCCGAGCCGGTCGTCCGGCCGCTACGGCCGTTTTGGGGGCCTTGGGGCCTTGGGCAGAGTCTCCCCTGAGGATGCCTACCCGAACGCTTGGGGTGAGAATGCTGGTTCGCGGTCACAACTGAGAAGAGCGATGGTGGAAAAGTCGGTCGGCGGGGCGCGCGCTTCCCAATGGTTCCGTTCGATACGCGGTAGCCGAAACCCGCGGCTACGTCTCGTCTGCTTCCCGCATGCCGGGGGTGCGGCCAGTTCCTTCCGTTCCTGGGCTCATCTTGTGCCTGATGACGTGGAACTTCTGGCAGTGCGGTATCCGGGGCGGGAAGACCGACTCTTCGAACCGCCCGCTGAACGTATGGAGGAGTTGGCGGAGCCGCTTGCGGATGCCTGCGCGACCCTGACCGGCAGCCCACTGGCGCTGTTCGGTCACAGCATGGGCGCCTCAGTGGCGTTCGAGGTCACCGTTCGCCTGGCGAGGACGCCCGGTGCCGCCGGGGCCGAGGCGCTGTTCGTCTCCGGCCGGGCAGGGCCGGGCAGGAACCGTCACCGGGATCTCGCCGATGCGACAGACGAGAAGCTGGTCGAGGATCTGATCGCAATGAGCGGCGCGACCGCGGAGGCCCTCGCCAATGAGGAGCTCCGGGAACTGTTCCTTCCGGCGGTGAGAGCCGACTACCGCCTGATCGAGCGGTATGCGGCGTCCGTCCCGACGCCCACTCTGGACCTACCCGTCTATGCCTACTACGGGGACCAGGACGACGAGATCGATGAGGACTCGGTGAACGCCTGGTCCGCGGTGACCCGGTCGACCTTCGTCGCACGCTCCTTTCCCGGTGGGCACTTCTATCTGGACGACCGAACGGCGCCTCTGGTCGCGGACGTGCTCGCCCGCCTCGGGGTGAAGGCAGCCACTCCGGCAACGGCCTGACGCTGCCGCGCCGCCCTCCCTGGAATGCGATCGCGGTTCGGTTCATCTGGACCGCGGCCAGTCGCACTACGGCCACCGCTATGTGCGGCGGTGGCCGTACGGCGATCTGGGCGTAGGTGTGTCAGCGCGCAAGCCGTGAAGCAAAGCGACGGGGATTTCCTGCTGCTCAGAGGGTCGGCGCCCAGTTGATGCGCAGTCACAGTAGAAGATCACCAGTTCGGAACTTATGTTCGGATATCACTCGAACAGCCGCGTGAACGGGGACGCGTCCGCGGATGGGCGATGTGGCGATGTCGGCCCTCGGCTGCTCAACCGGATCGGAAATGCCTCAATAGCTAAATGGCTGCCGCATGGAAACATATGTTGGCCCATTGGGGTGGTTCGGCCGGATATATCGGCGGTGAAGTTGCAGGAATTGACGGGTTGCGGCAGGAGGGTCGGGCAATTGTGCGCGACCCGTGGTGCGCATCTGCATGGCGATCTGTTCGACATGCGGCTCACTCGCGGCCGCCGTAATGTGAATCCGGCGCTGCGAAGGAGAATTCCGACTAAACGAAGAAACTGCAGCGTATGACAGGTCTACCCGCGCCCGTACCCAGGAAATTGACGTCGGATTGATGGATCCCGCTTGTGGTTGTTGCACGCGGGACGACGTGTTGTGGCGGTGTGCGGTTGCCATTTGGCAGAGGTCTGTCCCTCGGCTCCGGCCAGGCCCGCATGGTGTGACCGTTCTCCGCTAGGAGGAAGTCAATGGCGGTTTTGTGCAAACCAGCGATCGCGGTCCCCGAGTACGTCATCACCAATGAGGAAACCCTCGAGTTGGCGCGGAGGTTGCACGGCGACCATCCGCAGATCAACCTGGCGCTCCGCCTGATCGAGAACACAGGGGTGCAGAAACGACATCTGATACAGCCGATCGAACAAGTGCTGCGACATCCGGGGTTCGATGCCCGCAGCGCCGTCTACGACGCGCAGTCCAAGGAGCGCGTACCCGCGGTGGTACGCCAGGCGCTCGAGCAGGCCGAACTGGAAGCCGAGCAGATCGACTTGATCGTCTATGTCTCCTGCACCGGCTTCATGATGCCGCCGATGACGTCGTGGCTCATCAACAAGATGGGTTTCCGTCAGGAGACGCGGCAGCTGCCGATCGCCCAGCTCGGGTGTGCCGCGGGAGGCGCCGCCGTCAACCGCGCCCACGACTTCTGCCAGGCCTACCCCGAGGCCAACGTCCTCATCATCGCCTGCGAGTTCTGCTCGCTGTGCTACCAGCCCACCGACCTGGACGTGGGATCGCTGCTGTCCAACGGCCTCTTCGGTGACGGCATCGCCGCCGTCGTGGTCCGGGGGAGCGGCGGTACCGGGGTGCGACTGGAACGCAACGGCTCGTACCTCATCCCGAACACGGAGGACTGGATCTCCTACGCGGTGCGTTCCACGGGGTTCCACTTCCAGCTCGACAAGCGCGTGCCCGGGACCATGGAGCCACTGGCTCCGGTGCTGTGTGCTCTCGCGGACGAGCACGACTGGAACGCGAGCAAGATGGACTTCTACGTCATCCACGCCGGAGGTCCGCGCATCCTGGATGACCTGAGTCACTTCCTCGACGTGCCGGCCGAGGCTTTTCGCTTCAGCCGGGCCACGCTCACGGAGTACGGCAACATCGCGAGCGCGGTGGTCCTCGACGCCCTGTCGCGCATGTTCGACGAGGGATCGGCTCTCGACGGACACCGAGGTCTGATGGCCGGTTTTGGTCCGGGCATCACCGCAGAGATGTCGCTGGGAACCTGGGTTTCGGAATCCGAATCCGAGGGCTGAAGTCCTTCCCTAGCGGAGGGCTGAAGTCCTTCCCTCGCCGCGGCTCGACCTGCCGCCCCGTTGCGACCTCGTCCGGGGCAGGCGACCGCAACGGCTCCTGCCAGGCATCGACTGGCAGGAGCCGTCGGCCCCGGCACGAGTTGTCGTCACCAGGCGACGGGCAGTGCCAGCGGATACCGCCAGATCGAAGTCGTGTTCCAGCGCACCTCGTCGGCGGGCTTGGCCAGCTTCAGGTCCGGAAAGCGCTCCAGAAGCGACCCGACGGCCATCCGGATCTCAGCGGAGGCGAGAGGGGCACCGAGACAGTGGTGCCCACCCCAGCCGAACGTCATGTGCGGGGTGGTGGCGCGTTCCAGATCCAGCTCATCGGGCCGGTCGAACTTCCGGTCGTCCCGGTTGGCCGTCAGGTAGGAGACGTGGACGATGTCTCCTCGCCTGATCGTCACGCCGCCCAGTTCCACGTCCTCGAGGGCCACCCGGGGAATGCCCACCCCCTTCCGGAAGGGGATGAACCGCAGCATCTCCTCGATGGCCTGCGGAAACAGTTCAGGGCGGGAGCGCAGTTTGGCGAGTTCTTCTGGCCGGGAGAGCAGCGTGTAGACGATGTTCCCGATCTCGTAGGTGGTGGTGTCCTGCCCGGTGATGAGCAGGACCATGGCCATGACGGTCAGTTCCTGGTCGTTGAGGATCTCGTCCCCGTCACGGGCGGTGGCCAGCGTGCTGATCAGGTCGTCGCCGGGGTTCTTTCGTCGCTGGGCCGTCAGCGTGGCGAAGTAGGAGCGGAGTTCCGCCTTCGCCTTCACCGCGTTGTCCTTGTTGTCGAGGCCCACATCCATCATGGTCCGCGCATGAGCGCGCAGTTGTGACTGATCGGCTTCGGGGATGTCGAGGACTTCGCAGATGGTGGTCAGCGGCAGTGGCCCCGCCAGGTGCTCCATCAGGTCGGCCGGTGAACCGTGTTCCGCCATCCGGTCCAGCAAATCGTCCACGACATGCTGGACCCGCCTCTCCATGCTCTCCATGTGGCGGGGAGCGAAGCCCTTGGAGACCAGACTGCGAAGTCGGCTGCTGCCGGGCGGGTCCATGACATTGATCGCCTCGTCCTGGACGATCGGCTCAGGAGTCATGCGCGGGAAGTTGTGGCCGATGATGGCCTTACGGCTGAAACGACGGTCCGTCGTCACCGTGCGTACGTCCTCGAAGCGGGTGACGAGCCAGGCCTCACCCTCTCCGTAGGGCAGCCGGATACGGCTGATGGTCTCCGCGTCCAGGAGTTGCTTGAGCGTCGGATCGAATTCAAGGGCTTCGGCAAAGTCGAATGCGCAGTACCGTGCGGTGGACTCTGGTTCCATGCAAAACTCCAGGTAGTGAGTCTGACCTGTGGATCAGGTACCTGTTCGGCTGGACGGGCCATGGATGCCCTGTCCGTCGGAGTCGCACGCGCGAAGTACGCTCGATTAGCCCATATGACGGTTAATCGAAGCATTTGCCATGCTTGGTCCGGCGTTGAGCCGGGCCAAGGCGTTGTCGGCCCGGCATCCCCCTGTCCGTGGCGAGGCCATTCGGTTCGTTCCGGTGGCGCCCGGTGCACGACGTGCCCGCAAGGCGGGGCCGCCTGCCTCGGTGACTTCACGGACGGGTCGCGCGTTCCAGCTCGATCAGGGCCGAGTAGTACGTGCGGCCCGTGGCCCGGTCCATGCCGATCTCACACATGCGGTTGGCAGACAGGTGGACGTCGTACTCACGGGAGGTGACCTCCGCGGCTTCTTTCTCCGTCGCCGACGCCGTCAGCTCCTTGTGCAGCATCCCGCGGTCGCCGGCGAAGGCGCAGCACCCGGTGTCGTCGGGGATCACGACCTCCTCCGCCACGGCCTCGGCGACGGCGCGCAGCTGCTCGACGTCGCCCAGGTGCTGCATCGAACAGGTCGGGTGCAGGACCGCAGAGCCGGTCCTGTGCCGGATGGTCAGGTGCGGCAGGAGTTGTTCGGCGGCCCAGACGACGGAGTCGACGACCGTGAGCCGGCCGTGCCGTTCCCGGTTGGCGTCGGTGAGATACGGGACGACCTCGTGCTCGATGCCGAGCGTGCAGGACGAGGCGTCGACGACCAGCGGCAGGCGCCCGCCGTCGGTCCAGCGCCAGGCGGCCTCGACGATGCGGTTGGCCATCACCGTGTTGCCGTCGTCGTATCCCTTGGTGTGCCAGATCGTGGAGCAGCAGGTTCCGTTCACGTCGTTCGGGATCCATACCGGTTTCCCGGCCCGGGCCGACACGTCGACCACGGCCTCCGGCAGAGAGCGGGTTCCGTCGCCTCCTGAACCGCCGAAGATCCGGTTGACGCAGGCGGGGTAGTAGACGGCGCTCGCACCGTCACGGGTGGTGAGGGGCATGGTGCGGGCCGCCGCGCCGGGAATCTCGGGAAGCCACTCGGGCACCAGGTCGGGCCGTACGGCCCTGCGGGCGAGGCCGGTGGCGGACTTCAGCAGCCGGTTGCCCACCTTGTCGGCCGCGGCGACCGCCAGGCGGGCCGAGGACTCCACGGTCTTGAACCGGTTCGCCGTGGCCGCCGCGATTCGCTCCTCACGTTCGGAGTGCCGCTGGTGCCGGAAGTCCTTCATCATGGTGCCGGTGTCGATGCCCACCGGGCAGGCGATCTTGCAGGTGGAGTCGCCGGCGCAGGTGTCGACGGCGTCGTAGCCGTAGGAGTTCAGCAGTTCGTCCTCGACCGGCGAGCCGCCGGGCTGGCGCAGCATTTCCCGGCGCAGCACGATGCGCTGGCGTGGGGTGGTGGTCAGGTCCTGGCTGGGGCAGGTGGGCTCGCAGAAGCCGCACTCGATGCAGGGGTCGGCGATCCGCTCGATCTGCGGGATGGTCTTGAGTCCCCGCAGATGGGCCCGTGGATCGCGGTCGAGGACGATGCGCGGTGCCAGCACGCCGTCGGGATCGATGATCTGTTTGGTCCGCCACATCAGTTCGGTGGCCTTGGGTCCCCACTCCATCTCCAGGAACGGGGCGATGTTGCGCCCCGTGGCGTGCTCGGCCTTGAGTGAGCCGTCGAAGCGTTCGACGGTCATCCGGCAGAAGTCGTCCATGAACGCGGCGTACCGGTCGACGTCGGAGGCCTTCGACGCGTCGAAGGCCAGCAGGAAATGCAGGTTGCCGTGGGCCGCGTGCCCCGCGACGGCCGCGTCGAACCCATGCTCGGCCTGGAGCCGCAGCAGGTCCGCGCAGGCGTCGGCCAGCCGGGACGGGGGAACCGCGAAGTCCTCCGTGATCAGTGTCGTGCCCGCCGGACGTGAGCCGCCGACGGCGGCGACAAAGGCTTTACGGGCCTTCCAGTAGCCGGAGATGGTCCGGGCGTCACGGGTGAACTCGTTCGTCACGGAGGCGACCGGCGCGACGAGGTCCAGTCCCGTGACGACCTCGGCCGCGGCCCGCTCGTACGCCTGCCGCCCCGCGTCGTCCGGAGCACGGAACTCCACGAGCAGTGCCGCGGTCTCCTGAGGCAGGTCGGCCCAGTCCGCGGGCACTCCCTTGACGCTCACCGAGGCCCGCAGCGTGTTGCCGTCCATCAGCTCCACGGCGAGCGCTCCCGCCGTGTTGAAGTGGGGCACGGCGGCCGCGGCCGCGGTGAGTGTGGGGAAGAACAGCAGACCCGTGGAGACCTTGCGGTCCAGCGGCAGCGTGTCGAAGACGACGTCGGCGATGAAACCGAAGGTGCCCTCGGAGCCGACCATCAGCCCGCGCAGGATCTGCACCGGCGTGGCACCGTCCAGGAAGGCGTCGAGCCGGTACCCGTTGGTGTTTTTGATCTCGTACTTGGCGCGGATACGGGCGGTGAGTTCGGTGTCCGCCTCGATCTCGGCCTTAAGTGCCATGAGCCCGGCGGACAGGTCCGGCTCGGCGCGTGCGAGCATCTCGTCCGCCCCGGGATCCGCGGTGTCGACGATGGTGCCGCTCGGCAGGACGAAGGTCAGCGAGGAGAGAGTGCGATAGGAGTTGCGGGTGATTCCGGCGGTCATGCCGGAGGCGTTGTTGGCGACGACACCGCCGACGGTGCAGGCGATGGCGCTGGCGGGATCCGGACCCAGCAGCCTGCCGTAGCGGGCGAGTGTCGCGTTGGCCCGCATGACGGTGGTGCCCGGGCGGATCCGTGCCCGCGCCCCGTCGTCCAGGACCGTGATGCCGGTGAAGTGGCGGCGGACGTCGACGAGGATGTCCTCGCCCTGCGCCTGGCCGTTCAGGCTGGTGCCGGCGGCCCGGAAGACGACCTGGCGGCCGTTGGCACGCGCGTACGCCATGATCGCCGCGATGTCGTCGACGTTCTCGGGGAGCAAGACGACCTGGGGGAGGAACCGGTATGGGCTGGCGTCGGAGGCGTACTTGACGAGGTCGGACACCTTCCATCGGACTTTTTCCGCTCCCAGCAGGTCGGTCAGTTCCGCGCGGAGTTGTCGGGGCGTGCCTCCGGCCTGGGCGTCGGGGACGCGGTCGTGGGCTGCGGAGCGGACCGCCTCGGGTCGCAGGCTTGCCGGCTCGGGCTCCAGTAGCGGCATGGTGTTCGGTCTCCTCGGTGGACCGGTGGGGCACTGCCACCCGGTGACAGTGCCGCCACACGGTCTCGATCATTGCTCAGCGTACGACGCGCACACGGGTTGTGTCGGGCGCATCGTCAGCGACCGGGCAGGACGGCCACCACGTCGATTTCGACGAGGATGTTCATCAGGTCCGAGCCGACGGTGGTGCGGACCGGGTACGGCTCCGCGAAGAAGGCGCGGTAGGCGGCGTCGTACTCGGGGAAGTCCCGCTGCAGGTGCTGGAGGTGCGCGGTGACCTTGACGACGTCCCGCATCGTCAGTCCGTGTTCGGCGAGCACCGCGCCGATGTTGCGCAGTACCTGGGCGGTCTGCGCGGCGACACCGTTCGGTGTCTCGCCCGTGGCCGGGTCCTGGGGGCCGAAGCCCGCCGTGTAGAGGAATCCGCCCGCCACCACACCTTGGGAGTAGGCCCCCGCGGGACGCGGTGCGGTGGGTGTGTGAACTGCCTGCTTGACCGTCGGCTCGCTCATCCGGTCAGGTCGCCTTCCCGCTCGTTGACCGCGGCGTAGTGCCGCAGCTTGTCCTCGTCCACGGTCACTCCGAGACCGGGGCCGGCGGGTACGCGCAGTCTGCCGTTGTCCAGGTGCAGCGGCTCGATGATGTCGTCGGCGTGCAGGTAGTACATGCTGTCGATCGCCCTGGAGAGCACCGGGGTGCTCGAGACGACGGCGAGGTGTGCGGCCGTGGCGATGCCGAGTTCGCCGCCGCTGTGCAGGTTCATGCCCAGCCCGAAGGTCTCGCAGTGTGCTGCGAGGGCCTTTGTCGCGGCAATGCCGCCCCACTTGTAGATGTCGCCGTGGATGACGTCCACGGCATTCAGCCGCATGGCGGGCGCGAAGTCCTCGAAGCGGACGACACACATGTTGGTGCACAGCGGGATCCGCACCTTGGCCTTCACCTGGCTCATACCCTCGATGCCGACGCAGGGGTCCTCCAGATACTCCAGGTCGAGCTCCTCCAGCGCGATCCCGGCGCGTACCGAGTCCGGCACGGACCAGGCGGCGTTGGGGTCGACGCGCAGGTTCACCTCGGGCAGTGCCTCGCGTACCGCGCGCAGGATGGCGACGTCGCCCTCGGCGTCCCGGGTTCCCTTGAGCTTGACGGCCTGGAAGCCGCCCTCGCCCACCACGCGCACGGCGTGCTCCGCCATGGCGTCCGGCAGGTCCGCCCGCTCGGCGCCGGACGCGTCGGCCCGTGTGATCAGGGCGGTGATCGGCACCTCGTCGCGGACGGGCCCGCCCAGCAGGTCGGTGACGGACTGCGCGGTGGCCTTGCCCATGGCGTCCCAGCACGCGACGTCGAGGGCCGCGATGGCGGCGTAGCCGAGATAGCCGTAGAAGAACGGCACCATGTGCTGCTTGCGGTGGAAGCTCTCCAGCGCGAACGGGCTCGATCCGATCAGGTCCGAGGCCATCGTCCGCACGATCGCGGCCACCGGCCTGCCCCACATCGTCTCGCCCCAGCCCTCGACGCCCTCGTCGGTGCGGATGCGTACCACGGTGCGGGTCTCACCCGTCTTGGTCTCGAAGGAACTCGTGAAGGGATTGACCAGTGGGAGGTTGACCACCCACACGTCGACATCGGTGATCTTCATCTTCTCTCCTTGCAAGGTGCGGGGTGGTGGTCTGCGCGGCGTCCGGCAGTGCGGGGGCCGCCGTCGTCGTCAGCGCGTGGCCGCGTCGAAGGCCGCGATGGCGTGGGCCAGACCGCGGGCTCTGTCCTGAAGCAATTGCTCTCCGGGGACGCCGTCGGCGCCGGAGGGGTCGTCCGTGGCACCGCCGACCCGGGCCCACTCCCCGTGTCGCTCCACGGTCAGGCCCGGATACGGCGGGCGGTCGAACAGCGGCGGCGGTTCCACGGTGGTGCGCGCCGGTACCGGTGTGCGCACCAGGCCGGGGTGGGCCGCCAGCATGAGGGATGTCTCGAACCATCCGGCGTGGCCCGGGGTGACGTCGGGGCGGCCTGCGTCGTCATCGCCCGTGGTGAGGTTCCAGTAGGAGCAGGCCGCGACGGTGACCTCGGAACGCAGCGCGAACCGCTTCACCGCGAGCCGCATGATCTCGTCGTTGCCACCGTGCCCGTTGACGACCATGACGCGGCGGTAGCCGCTGGTCACGAGCGAGTCCAGGACCTCCTCCAGGACCGCGCCCAGGGTGGCGGCGGACAGCGAGACGGCGGCGGCGAACAGATGGTGGGGACTGTGCCCGTAAGGCAGTACCGGCAGCCGCACCACGTCGGGCCCGGACGCCTCTTGGGCGAGTATGCGCAGCGCCCGGTCGACGACTTCCTCGACGAGGAGTGTGTCGGTGCCCATCGGGAGGTGCGCGGCGTGCTGCTCCTGCGATCCGATCGGCAGCAGGGCGACGGCGTCCTCGCCGGCCCGGCGTACCTCGTGCCAGGTCAGTTCGCTGAGTCTCGATTGGCTCACGGTGCTACCTCTCCGAATCGGGCCCATGGCAGAGTCGGCGCATGGTCCACAAACGTTCTCCGTTGCGACTGGTCACCGAGGCAGAGACGCAACCGGCAGCTCCCCGTGTGCCGCAGACGCTGGGAGCCGTCGAACTGGTGCCGGGTCGTGTCAGGGCGGCGGTGCTGTCCGGGGCGGGCCGGATCCTGGAACGTGTCGAGACCGCGTACGACGCGTCCGGCGCGACCCCGGCGGACATCGACACCGCCCTCGCCGAGGCGGCCACGGTCTTCGCCGGGCGGGACCTCAGGGGCGTGGGGGTGGCCGCCGCCGGACTGGTCGACCCGCTGACGGGTCTGATCCGCGAGGTCAACGACGTTCCCGCCCTGCACGGCTATCCCGTGACGGAGCGCCTGGGCGCGCTCACCGGCGCGAGCGTACGGGTCGAGCACCGGGCGCGCCTGCAGGTGCTGGGCGACCGCTGGTTCGGGGCGGGCCGGGGCCGGCGGACCTTCGCCTCGGTCTCCACCGGCGAGGTCCTCGGTGTGGGTGTCCTGTACGACGGCGACGTGATGGCGCCGCCCGGTGGCCGCAGCGGCGCTCATATGACCGTGTCGGCGGGCGGTGAGCGCTGCACCTGCGGGAACCGGGGCTGCTGGAAGACGGTCGCCACCACCGGCTGGCTGGGTGCCCGGGCACGTGCCGAGGGTCTGGGGGACGACGTCTCGCTGGCCTCGCTGGTGGGCCGAGGGGACGGGGCGGCCGACCGGGTGGTCGAGGAGTACGCGCAGAACCTCGCGTTGGGGCTGGTGAACGTCCAGCAGCTGTTCGCTCCGGGGCTGTTCATCCTGCACGGCGAGGCGCGTGAGGGCGGGGAGGGCTTCCGTACGGTCGTCGAGGAGCGGTTGCGGGCCGCTGTCGCGTTCTCGGGTGCCGAGCAGCCGCGGGTGCTGGTCAGTACCGCGGCCGTCGACGATGTCGCGCTGCTCGGTTGTGCCGGGCTGGTGCTGTCGCACGGGTAGCACGGGCGCGGTCATCGGCTCTCTTCGCCCGTCGCGGGCACGCGTTCCGTGGCGCGGCGGCCCCGGCGCGGGTCGAGCACCGGCACCGCGTCCAGCAGCTGTCGTGTGTAGGGGTGTTCGGGGGTGCGGAACACCGTCGCGGCGTTGCCGACTTCGACGAGGCGTCCGCGGCGCATGACCGCGACCCGGTCGGCGACCTGGCGTACGACGGCGAGGTTGTGGGAGACGAAGACGTAGGTGAGCCCCAGGCGCTGCTGAAGGTCCGCGAGCAGGTCCAGGACGGTGGCCTGCACGGAGACGTCGAGGGCGCTCGTCGGCTCGTCCAGTACCAGCAGGCGTGGTTCGAGGGCGAGGGCCCGCGCGATGGACACGCGCTGCCGCTGGCCGCCGGAGAACTCGTGCGGGTAGCGGTCCTGGATGCCGGCGCTCAGGCCGACGGCTTCCAGCAGTTCCCCGACCCGCTCCCGGTTGCGGGCCCTGGCACGCCGTCCGCGCGCCGCCGGGTCGTGTGTGACCAGGGGTTCGGCAACGATGTCGCTGATGCGCATGCGCGGGTTCATGCTGGAGTACGGGTCCTGAAGGACGACCTGCATCTGACGGCGGACGCCGCGCATCTCGGCCGTGGAGAGCGTGGCGAGGTCCCGTCCGTCGAAGCGCACGCTGCCCGCCGTCGGATCGATGAGCTTC
Source organism: Streptomyces cadmiisoli (assembly GCF_003261055.1). NCBI lineage: Bacteria > Bacillati > Actinomycetota > Actinomycetes > Kitasatosporales > Streptomycetaceae > Streptomyces > Streptomyces cadmiisoli. The sequence goes on along the minus strand of NZ_CP030073.1, from coordinate 496,663 downwards.
AGGAGCAGGCGGGTCAGCGTGGTCTTGCCGCAGCCGGACTCGCCGACCAGGGCCAGGGTCTCGCCTTCGTGGACCTCCAGCGACACGTCGTCTACGGCGACGTTGACCTCGCCGGTGCCGAACTCCTTGCGCAGGCGGACCAGTTCGAGCAGGACCGGGGTGGTCGCCTGCGTCCGGGTAACGGTGCCGGTGGTCATGCCGCCTCCAATCGCGGTGTCGCGGCGAGCAGTTTGCGGGTGTAGTCGTCGGCCGGACGGTCGAAGACGTCGAGGACGTCGCCCGTTTCGACGACCCTGCCCTGGTTCATTACGACGACACGGTCGGCGGTCTCCGCCACCACCGCGAGATCGTGGGTGATGAGGACGACGGCCATGTCGTGCTTGCGCTGGAGGGTGACCAGCAGGTCGAGGATCTGCCGCTGGACGGTGACGTCGAGGGCGGTGGTCGGCTCGTCGGCGATGAGCACCCGGGGCCGCGCGACCAGCGCGGTGGCGATCATCACGCGCTGGCGCAGTCCGCCGGAGAGTTCGTGGGGGTACTGCCGGTAGCGCAGGGCCGGGTCGGGGATGCCGACCTCGTCCAGGGCGGCCAGCGCGGCCTCCTTCGCCGCGGCCCGGGACATGCCGGTGTGGTGCCTGAGCACCTCGGCGACCTGGGCTCCGACCCGCTGCAGAGGGTCGAGACAGGTCATCGGGTCCTGGAAGACCATGGCGATGTCGCGGCCCCGGATCCGCCCCAGCTCCTTCTCGGACAGCTTGAGCAGATCGCGTCCCTCGAAGCGGATCTCACCGCCGGTGTACATGCACGGAGGGCTGGGGTTCAGCCGCAGAACGGACAGCGCGGTCGCGGACTTCCCGCTGCCCGACTCCCCGACCACGGCGAGGGTCTCACCGGCGCGGACGTCGAAGGAGACGCCCCGGACGGCGTGCACGACGGAGGTCTCGAGCCGGAAGTCGACACTGAGGTTCTTGATCTCGAGCAGCGGTGTGCCGGCAGCCGGTGGCCGGCTCTGTTCGGCGGTCGGTCGGTTCGTGGTCATCGGCGGTAGGCCTTCGGGTCCGCGACGTCGCGCAGGGCGTCGCCGGTGATGTTGATGGCGAGGGAGGTGAGCATGAGCGCGATGCCGGGGAAGACGGCGACCCACCAGGAAGTGCCGAGGTAGAGCTGGCCGTCGGAGAGCATGCCGCCCCAGGTGACCGTCTCCTTGGGCACGCCCAGGCCGAGGTAGCTGAGGGACGCCTCGGCGACGATCGCGGCGGCGACGTGCAGAGTGCCGATGGTGGCCAGGGGCGCCATCACGTTGGGCAGCAGGTGCCGGCGCATGATCGTGACGTCGGTGACGCCAATGGCGCGGGCCTCGGTGACGAAGTCGCGTGAACGCAGCGACATCACCTCGGAGCGTACGACGCGGGCGTAGGAGACCCAGCCGGTGAAGCCGAGGACGAGGATCACCATCCACAGACCGGAGCCGACGAAGCCGACGATGGCCAGGGCGAGGAGCAGCGAGGGAAATGCGAGCTGGACGTCGGCGAGCCGCATCAGGGTGCGGTCGGCCCAGCCGCCGAAGTATCCGGAGGACAGGCCGACGATCGTGCCGATCACGCCGGCCAGGAGGGCTGCTCCGGCGCCGACCAGGAGGGAGACGCGTGCGCCGTGGACGACCCGCGAGAGCAGGTCGCGGCCGAGCTGGTCGGTGCCCAGGAGGTGGGCGGTGCTGCCGCCGTCGTGCCAGGCGGGCGGGCGCAGGCGCAGCAGTAGGTTCTGCGTGTTGGGGTCGTAGGGCGCGACGAGGGGCGCGAGCACGGCTGCCGCCAGCAGGAGCGCGAGCACGGTGAGTGAGGCGACGGCGAGCTTGTTGCGCAGCAGGGCGCGCAGCATGGCGGACCGGGAGTCGCCTGCTGGTGCCTGTGCGGGGGCCTTGTCGGTCGCTACAGGTGACATGACGGTCATCGAGACGTCCTCACCCTCGGGTCGAGGAAGCTGTAGGAGAGGTCGACGAGCAGGTTCACCACGACGAAGGTGGCGGCGAAGAACAGGACGGTGGCCTGGACGAGGGGGAAGTCGCGGTTGGAGATCGCCTCGACGGTGAGCTGTCCGACGCCCGGCCAGGAGAAGACGCGTTCGGTGAGGATCGCGCCGCCCAGCAGGTTCCCGACCTCCAGGCCGATCACGGTCACCACGGGCAGCGAGGCGTTGCGCATGCCGTGGGTGAGGACCACCTTCAGCGGGCCGAAGCCCTTGGCGCGGGCGGTGCGGATGTGGTCGGAGGACAGGACGTCGATCAGTGAGGATCGCAGCAGTCGCGCGACGACGGCGACGGAGTAGACGGCGAGGGTGACCGCCGGGAGGACCAGGTGGGCGAAGGTTCCGTACCCGGACGCGGGCAGGGCGTGCAGCCAGACCGCGAAGACCAGGATGAGCAGGATGCCCACCCAGAAGGGCGGGGTGGACTGGCCGATCAGGACGCCGGTCATCACCGTGTGGTCCGAGCCGCGGCCGCGCCGCATGGCGGCGAAGATTCCGGCGGGGATCGCGATGACCAGGGTCACCACCAGTGCCGCGGCGGCCAGTTCGATGGTGGCGGGCAGCCGGTCGAGGAGGATCTCGCTGACGGGCTGGTTGTAGATGAGCGAGTCGCCGAAGTCGAAGCGGCAGATCCCCCACAGGAAGTCGAGGTACTGGTTGAGCAGCGGCCGGTCGAGACCGAGGGAGGCCCGCAGCGTGCTCTCCTGCTCGGCCGTGGCGTCGGGCGGCAGAATGATCTTGACCGGATCGCCGGAGAGACGGACGAGGAAGAAGGCCACCGTCGCCGTGCAGAAGAGCACGAGCAGGGCGGTGCCGAGGCGGTGGAGAACCATGCGCAGCAGCCGTGGACCGCCGCCGCTCCGCGAGGGGCGGGAGACCGCCGGGGCGGGCGGCTTGTCGAGGGTGAGGCTCATCGGGAGACCTCCGCGCTCTCCATGGCCAGCACACCGGCGGATCCCGGTTTCCAGCGGGGCCGTTCGTTGCGGGCGTAGATGTTGTCGATCTGGTAGAGGAAGACGAAGGGCGCTTCCTCGCGCATCAGCCGCTGCAGGTCGGAGAACGCCTGCTTGCGCTTCTCGGGGTCCTCGGAGAGTTCCTCGGCGTCGATGAGGCGGTCGGCCTCCGCGGAGTGCCAGCGGCTCTGGCGCCGGTCGCTGCGTACGTTCGACTGGACGATGCTCTGCCCGTCCAGTGTCCATACGGTGCTGGCCGCCAGGTACATGGGGCCGAGCGCGCCCCGGTTGTCGGAGGTGAGACGGGCCGAGTAGGTGCCGGGGTCGAGCAGATCGACGCGGGCGCGCACGCCCGCCCGGGCCAGGAGTCCCGAGAGTGCCTCCGCGACGTTGGAGTCGGCGTTGGAGGCGGTGAGCGTGGTGGAGAAGCCGTTCGGATGGCCGGCCTCGGCCAGCAGTCTGCGGGCGGTCTTCACCGAGCGGGTGAACGGCTTGACGGAGGGGTCGAATCCGAAGGCACCGCGGGGGACGAGCGCGGGTGTCTCGGTGGCCTTGCCGCCGAGCACCGCTTTGATCAGCAGTGGCACGTCGACCGCGTGGTTGAGTGCCTGCCGCACCCGCCGGTCCTGTAGCGGGCCCCGCTCCAGCGTGTTCAGCGAGAGATAGGCCGTGCGGATGCCCGTGTAGCCGTCGAGTGTCACACCGGAGTAGCCCTCCAACTGCTGGGCGGCGTCCGGAGTGAGCCCGGCGACGAGGTCGACGCCGCCGCTCTGGAGGGCGGCCAGGGACGACGAGGCGTTGGGGGCTGGGCTGAAGACGAGGCCGTCGACGCCGGGACGGCCGTTCCAGTGGTCGGGGTAGGCCTGCATACGCAGCTCGTGGTCGCGCTGCCAGCTGACGAAGGTGAACGGGCCCGTGCCGACCGGGCGTTCGGCGAACCCGTCGTCGCCGACCTCGGAGAGATGGCGGGGCGGGACGATCACACCGCCGAACAGCGAGAGCTTGGCCGGCAGGATCGGGTCGTGCACGGTCGTGTGCACGTCGACGGTGAGGCGGCCGGCGACGGTGACGTCCTCGACGAAGCGCAGTTCGACGATCGGTGACTGTGTCGCGGGGTCGAGCAGGCGCTTGATGCTGAAGGCCACCGCTTGTGCGTCGCACACTTCGCCGTTGTGGAAGGTGACGCCCGGGCGTATGGCGAACCGCCAGGTGCGCGCGTCGATGGCCTTCCACGACAGGGCGAGACGGGGGTGCAGCTGGTTGTCCCGCCCTCGTGTGGTGAGCGTGTCGAACATGTTGATCAGGACGTTCATCGACACCATGTCGCCCTGTTTGTGCGGGTCCAGTGTCGTGGGGTCCCCCGGCTGGGAGACCCGCAGGACGTTTCCGGCGCCGTCGGCCGCAGCGGGGCCGCACCCGCTCAGCAGTGCGGGAGCGGTGAGCGCACCGAGCAGCAGACCACCGGTCCGCAGGACGCCGCGCCGAGACGGAAGACTCCGGTCCGCCGTGCGCTCCAGACGAATTTGTTCCATTGAACAACACCTCCGTTCCGTCAGATGGAATGCGGTTGGGTTAAGCTAAGCGACATGGTGAAAGCGGTCAACACCCGATCGGTCGACCAAGAGCCCGCCAAGGGGCCCGTCGAGAAGGCGATCGAGGTGCTCGAAGCACTCGTCCAGCCCGGCGGCCCCCATCGCCTGGGCGAGATCGCCCGACGGACAGGACTGACCAAGCCCACCGTCCACCGCCATCTGCGCACCATGGCGGAACACGGCTTCGCCGAACCCACGGAAGGTGGCAGTTACCGCGCCGGACCGCGCCTGCTGGGCCTGGCGGCCGCGGCCCTGAGCGACAGCACCGCCCTCGCGCTCGCCCGCCCCGTCCTCGACGACCTGCGACGGCGCACCGGCCACATCGCGTTCTACGCCGTCCGGCACGACGCCGACGCGGTGTACCTGGAGCAGTCCGAACCGGCCCGCGAGTACCGGATGGCCGCACGGCCCGGCCGCCGTTCGCCCCTGTACGCCAGCGGAGTGGGGCTCGCCATGCTCTCCGCGCTGCCACCGGAAGAAGCCTCCGCGGCGCTGCACGCGTCCGACCTGGTGGCCCGCACACCCCACACCCTCACCGAGCCCGCCGCGCTGCGAGCCGAACTGGCCCGGGCCGCGCTGTGCGGATACGCCGTGGAGGACGAGTACGAAGAGCCCGATGTCCGGTCGGTGGCCGCACCCGTGCTGAACGCCCACGGCGAAGTCGTCGGCGCCATCGGTGTCTCCGGGCTGGTATTCACCATGGACTCAGACAGCCTGGAGGTGTTCGGGCCCATGGTGCGCGCCGCCGCCCGCACGGTCTCCGCGGGCCTCGGCGCGCCGACATCCTCGCTGAGCCTGATGCACACGGCGCCGAAGGGTGAACAGGAATGAGCGGCGCCCGCCGAGTGCTCACCCGCGGACGCGAGGCCCGGATCTACTCCGGCGCCGCCTGGTCGGTCGGCGACGCGGACGGCTCCCTGGAACGCGGCTGGACGGGAACCCGCTCGTGGAACGGCCCGGACCTGGACGGCACGGACCTGTGGGACCTCGCGTCGGTGACGAAACCGATCGTCGGACTCGCCGTCATGGCCCTGGTGGACCGCGGCGTGATCACCCTGGACCACACCGTCGGCACGCACCTGCCCACCTACCGCCGCGGCGACAAAGAGGACCTGACGATACGCCATCTCCTCACCCACACCTCGGGCATCCCCGGTCAGGTGCCGCTGTACCGCGACCACCCCACCCGTTCGGCACTGCTCGACGCGGTACGCCTGCTTCCCGTGACCACGCGGCCCGGCACCCGTGTCGAGTACTCCTCGCAGGGCTTCATCGTCCTCGGCCTGATCGCCGAGGCCGCCAGCGGACAGCCCCTCGACTCGCTGGTGAACCGCCTGGTCTGCGAACCGCTCGGAATGAAGCACACCTTCTTCCGCCCGGGTGCACGGTGGCGCGCACGGGCCGTGGCCACCGAGGACTGTCCCTGGCGCGACCGGCTCATCGTCGGTGAGGTCCACGACGAGAACGCGGCCGTACTCGGCGGTGTGGGCGGGCACGCGGGACTGTTCTCCACGCTCAGGGACATGGAATTGCTCGGCGCCGCGCTCGCCGCAGGCGGTCGTGGACTGCTGAGCGCGGACACCTGCACGCAGATGACGGCCGCTCACACGGACGGTCTCGCACTGCGGCGCTGCCTCGCCTGGCAAGGGCAGGACCCGACTGGATCTCCCGTCGGCGACGCCTTCGGTCCCGACTCCTACGGGCACACCGGCTTCACCGGTACGAGCCTGTGGATGGATCCCCCCACCGGGCGCTACGCCGTGCTGCTCACCAACCGAGTCCATCCGACGCGCGTCGGCGACGGTATTGCCGGAGTCCGCCGAGCCTTCCACGACGCCGCCACTCGCCCCGGCCCTGCGCAGTCGGCGTGGGGTGAAACCCCCGCGTGAGCGCGGACGAACGGGGCGGTCAGCGTGCCGAGCGAGCCCGTCCGCGATCCGACGCACTCGTCAAGGCCCTTTCACCCGAAAGAGCTTGCCGCAGGATGACGGTGCCCCCTGCCCCGCGTAGTTGCCGTACCGTTTGCGGACTGCGCCCGCCCAGGGGAGTGCGGCGGGCCGGACCGGGGAGAGGACGGCGTCGGGGTGGTCAACAACGATCAGGAGACCTGGGGTACGCAAGCGGTCTGCAGAACCGCTGATTCGGACGAACTGTTCGCCGTGGGCGCGGCCCAGAACAGGGCCAAAGCCATCTGCACCGGCTGCCCGGTGCGCACCGAATGCCTCGCCCACGCCCTCGATCAGCGTATCGAGCACGGCGTGTGGGGCGGCATGACCGAACGGGAACGGCGAGCGCTCCTGCGACGCCGCCCGACGGTGACCTCCTGGCGGCGTCTGTTGGAGACCGCGCGCGCCGAGCACGGCCGACAGGCCACGGACCCGGGGGAGTTGAACGAGGGATCGTCCGAGGCAGGCTGAACATCCCGGTCGGCCGGAACCAGCGCGAGATCCGCCGTTGCGGACCGTCTCGGCGGTCGGCGAGGCTGGGTCAGCAGGGCTCCCCGTCCTTGACCGAGTCGAAGTTGACGGTTGTGGACGTCGGGTGCTTGCCCGGTCCCGGCGTCTGGGAACAGACCACCCAGTTGCGGTCGAGGATCTGCATGCGGTCCTGGCCGGTGGCGTCGGACGAGGTGAGCAGGAAGAAGCCGGCGGCCTGTGCGGCGTCCTGGGCCGCCTGAAGGTCCTTGCCCCTCAGATCGGGCAGTGTTCCGGTGACCGAGGCGCGGGGATCGGTGTCGTCGGCGTCGGTGGTGTCGGACGTCTCGGTGTCCGTCTGCGCCTGGTCGTTGGTGTCCTGGCTCGCTGAATCCGGCTTGCTGGAGCTGTTCTCGTCCGCAGGTTGGCAGGCCGTGAGCGTGAGCAGGGCTACGGCAACGAGAGTGGCTGCGGCGACACGGATGCGCATGGTGTCCCCCAAGATGGATGCGATCGAGGCAGCATCATCCGGCATGGGACGGCGCTGGGGACCGCGAATGACGCTCCTATGACGCGAATGGGGGACTGTCGCGACAAAGGATCACCAAGTCGGCGGGGCCTCCCGCGTTCCGGCACGCCGAACTTGCCCTGGACGCGTCATGATCGCCACGTACGAAGCTACTTCTGCTGCGCGAGCCAGTCGGCGTACCGGTTCTCCCCGAAGCCCGCGCCGGCGGCCGGCAGAAGCGTGGTCTCCTCCAGCGGGGCGCCGAAGTACCCTGCGCCGGGGTCCGGAACGACCGTGCGGGAGTCATTCTTGGCGGAGAGGGTCTCGCGGATGAGTTCGTCGAACCGGAACTCCTCGGGGCCGGCGACCTCGATCGTTCCGTTGACAGGCGTGCCGACCGCGACGCAGGCGATGGCGGCGGCGACGTCGTCGGCGTGGATGGGCCGGATCTTCACCGGGGCCACGTGCACGCCGTCGTCCCTTGCCTCTGCTTCCGCCAGCATGCCCAGAAGCTCGAAGAACTGCGTGGCGCGGACGATGGAATACGGAATCCCGGACGTCTTGATCAGATTCTCCTGGACGTGCTTGGCCCGGATGTAGGAGTTCTTCTCCTGGAGCCGCTCAGTGCCCACGATGGACAGGACCACATGATGCTGCACACCGGCCTCGGCCTCCGCCTTCAACAGGTTGGTGGTGCCGGTGCGGAAGAAGCTCATGACGGCCTCCTCCTCCCAGGAGGGCGCGTTGGACACGTCGACGACGACCGAGGCTCCTTGAAGGACCTCGGCCAGGCCCTCACCTGTCGAAGCGTTCACACCGGTGCTGGGCGACGCCGCGATCGCCTCGTGCCCCTGGTCGGCCAGTCGGCCGACCAGCTTCGAGCCGATCAGCCCGGTTCCGCCGATCACTACGACCTTCATGGTGGATTCCTTTGCTTGTTGCCGGCACGGATCCCGCGACAGCGCAGACCACCGATCTGATCGATCAACTCCTGAGATCCACATGCCGCCCTACCCGGGGGGCAGTGCCGTCCGCGGACGGGGAGTCGCGCGTCAGGTGAAGCCCGGCCTCGCTGCGTACCCGCCGTGCTCATGCTGCCCACCCTGGTAGCAACGGCTATGACGAGGTGGTGGGACGCGGGGCGCGCAAGTGCGCTCGCTGCGCAAGCTCATCGTCGTCGACGAAGATGAGCATCGGCTGGCCCGGCGCGCACAGCATCGTCACGATGAACGTGCTCGGCGCGTCCGACAGGGCGTTGCCGTCCTGGTAGTGGATCACGTCCCCGCCCGGCTCCCAGAACGTCTCACCCGCCTTGATCACGCGTTCCGGCTCACCCTCCAGCTCGAACCGGATGACGCCCTCCATCACGTAGCCGAACGCCGGTCCCGAGTGGCGGTGCGGAGCGGCCCCAGGGTGACCGGGAGGCCACTCGACGAGAATGGTCATGCCCGAGGCGCCCTCGGGCAGGAAGGGCGGCTTGACGTCCTGCAGCACCTTGACCTCGGGCGGCAACGAGTGCTCGCCGGCCCCGTGTGCTGATTTCCTCTCCGACATGCACCACACCTCCGCAAAATCCGCCCGGTACGAACGATCTTGCGTCCCTCGTCGCTCTCTGGGTGGACGGACCGAGTTGTCTCGAGGGTGACTGTGATCCCGATTCCAGGCTCACATTCACACCACGGGTCTCGCAACAAGGACCTTGGACCACTGGATGTGGAGATGCGCGCCGCCCTGGCGGCTGCCCGGCAGGAAACGTGGGCCGCGGCCCCTTCCCGGTACGCCGCGCAGCCCACGCCCGAGGCCCCGGCGGCGCGATCATCGCGCACACAGGGCGTGTTCTCGCTGGTCAGGGCCTGGTTCGGGGGCTTCTCGTCACGTCGCGAGAGTGAGGTTGCGCGGGTGGGCGGCGATCTTCGTGTTCATGCCGGTCGGGCGTCCGCACGGGGAAGGCGCCCAGTCATGAGACGGCGGTGATCTCCACGCGCGCGCTGCCGCCGGGGGTGCGCAGGACGATGTCGTAGAGGTAGGTGTCGCCTGCGTGGGGGTCGACGATCGTGCGGGCGCCAGGGAACAGGGATTGCGACACCGCTTCGTGCCGCTCGCCCGGTCGTGAACCGCTGATCGTGACCAGTCGGACACGGGTGCTGCCCGTGTTCTCGAGCGTGACAGACCGGGTTCTGGGGCAGGGTGCGGCGTCTGCGTCGTCGCGGCAGTGGAAGCGGACGTCACCGAAGCCCACCAGGCCGCAGGAGACCTCGGTGGAGAACGTGAAGTCGGCCGAGCAAACGCCGCCGACCCGCAGGTCCCCACCGGGCGGTGTGCCGGTGTCCCGGTCGGTGCTGTCCGACGCCACCGCGTACAGCGCCGCTGCCGCACCACTCACCGCAGCGGCGGCGAGGGTGGCGAAGATGAGCTCTCTGCGCACCTGGGCTCCTGTTGGTGTGTGCACCCGGCACGGGCCGAGCGTTCGGGCGATCCCCGATTCTGCTGACGCTCCGTCAAACCGCGCTCAAGGCGAGTCGTGTCCGCGTCATAGAGCTAGACAGGGTCCGGCAGCGCTTTGTGACACGGGCACCACCCGAATACAAGGGGGTTGCCCGTCACCAGTGCGGCACAGCGCGGCGCGTGTTGTCGGTGTGGACCTGTCACAGACGGGGAGGCCGTCCGGTCTCTACTGCGAGTAGTCCTTATGAGGAGGAACACATGAGCGCAGAGCACGCAAAACTACCTCCTGGTGTTGAGCTGATCGCGACCCGGCCGGAAGCAACGGCGATGATTCCAGCTGATGCCGAGGCCAGGAGCATCCGCGTCACCCTTTCCCCCGGTGATCCCGGCGCGCCGCCGCACCGCCACCCTGGGCCGATCTTCGGCTATGTCAGCGAGGGCGAGATCCTCTTCGAGCTCGAGGGACAACTGCCCCGGGTCCTCAAGGCCGGCGACGTTCTCTTCGAGCCCGGAGGCGATGTGATCCACTATCAGGGCGCCAACAATCTTCCGGACGCGCAGTCCCAGCTGGTGTTGACCATGTTCGCGCCTCCGGGTACCCCGATTCTGACCTTGGTCAGCGCGGACGAACTGGCCGAGCGACGGCATCTACGGGCTACCAAGCCGTAGAGGCACGGGCCGGGTCCCGGCAACGGGACCCGGCAGCCGGGCCACACCCGAGTCGTGGTCGGGGATGCACGTCGCCTGACGAACGGCCTCGGCGACAAGTCCTAATTGCCGTCCGGACCGGCCGGGACCGTGACGTCCATCGGCCGGTCCACATTGGTGGCAGAGAGGTAGACGGTGTCCGAGGCCGGGTCGAAGCAGAGCTGTGCGGAGTCGGCGCGCACCAAGCTCTTGTCGAGGACTCCGCTGTGGACCCACTGCGCGCCCGGCGGTGCGAACTCGGAGAGTGCGGCCGGTATGGAGATGCCTTGGGGCGCGGTTCCGACGGTCGCCGGCTGCATCTGCGTGGACGCCGTCAGGTCGGCCACCGAACCGGGGGCGAGCCGCATGAGGGCGCTGACGCGATAGTCCGTAGGCCCGGGAACTCGGCTGTCCCCGCCGGGAGTCTCCTGCTGCCAGTGTGCCGAGACGATCCGGCCGAGCTTCGGCAGGCGCTCGGCCAGCGGTTCGGTGTCGGTGTGTATCTCGAGGGCTTTTGAAGCCTCGGCCTTCACGTCGGCGACGGGACTGACGGCACAGCCGGTGACCACGACTGCCACCAGCAGGAGTGCGCTTGCCGCCCCCGGAGACCTGCTGCATTCCGCCACTACTTCCCCCGCTTCCCTCTGGTGCTCCGTCAGGTCCTTCTGGAACTTGGTGTCGTGTGTGTCCTGCTGGGCAGAGGCTGATGGCTGGGGGCTCGGGATCCGGTCCGGGCTGGTTCAGTCGGTGTCAGGTTTCTGCTTCGCCGCGGTGTCGTAGGCGGCGCGGGCCTCGGCGACGGCGGACCGGTGGCGCTCGGCCCAGCCCACCAGTCCGGTCAGCGAGGTGTGGAGTTCTCGGGCCATGGGCGTGAGGCTGTACTCGACCTTGGGCGGCACGGCCGGATGGACGGTGCGGATGAGCAGACCGTCCCGCTCCAGCCGACGCAGGTTGAGGGTGAGCATGCGCCGGCTGATGCCGTTGATGGCGCGTTCGAGTTCGGTGAAGCGGACCGGGCCGTGGGCGGCGGCGATCAGGATCCCGATGCTCCACTTCCCGGCCACGCGGTCGAGTACCTCGGTGACCGGGCAGGCTTCGTCCCTCACTGCATCCGCAACATGAGTGTGACTGCGTGACATGGATGTGCCTCCTTCCGCGTGGCAGCAAGGTTACCGATGATGGGTGCTGTTGCAGGTCGTGCACCAAGGGGGACAGCATGTCCGTTCGTGCTCTCGTCGTCGATCCGTCCGCACCCGCCGCTGTCCGCCTCGCCGAGGTTCCCGACCCCGTGCCCGGACCGGGCCAGGTCCTGGTGGACGTGTCCCATAACTCCCTGAACCACGGAGACCTCAACGACGCTCGCTCCGGTCGGGTGCCCGTGGGAGCGGTGCTTGGATCGGATGCCGCCGGGGTGGTGGTGCAGGCTGCCCCGGATGGAACCGGCCCGGCGGTGGGCACCCGAGTTGTGGCCCTGGCCTCGGGGGCGTTCGCTGAGCGCGTCGCGATCGGTGTGGGTGGGCTTGCCGAGGTGCCCGAGGGTTTGGACCTGGCGAAGGCGGTCGCGCTGCCGGTTGCCGGAGTGGCCGCGCTGCGCTCGCTGCGCGCCGCCGGGCTCGGGGCGGACAAGCGAGTGTTGATCACCGGTGCCTCCGGCGGGGTAGGCCGGTTCGCCGTCCAGTTGGCGGCACGGGCGGGTGCCCACGTGATCGCGTCCGTGGGCTCGACGTCCCGCGGGGCAGGGCTGGTCGACATCGGCGCCGACGAGGTGCTGATCGGCCTGGACGGACTTGAGCAACCCGTCGATGTCGTCATCGACAGCGTCGGCGGCCCTCGACTGGTCGCGGCATGGAGTCTGCTCGTCCCCGGGGGCAGTGTGCAGAGCGTCGGCTGGACTTCCGGAGAGCCGGCGGTCTTCCCGCCGTACGCGACCATCGGTCCGGCCAAGTCGCTGACGTCCTTCGTCATCGAGGGCGATGCCGGCCCGGACCTGGCTGTTCTCGCCGCGCTGGCCGCTGAGGGTGCCCTCTCGGTCGAGATCGGCTGGCAGGGCTCCTGGGACCGCTTTGCCGAGGCCGCCGAAGCTCTCCACGGGCGCCGGGTGTCCGGAAAGGCGGTCCTTCAGGTGTCACGCAGTGAGCGGCGTGCGGCGGCGTTTCCCTCGCAGGGTTAGGACGTCGACAAGCTTCGCTGCGGGCGGTGCTCTCGCTCGGACGAGCCTCGTCGAGGCTCAGGTCAGACGGGCAGGCGGGGCACGCTGCCGATCAGCCGTCGGGTGTACGGGTGTTCCGGCGCGCCGAGCACCTGCTCGGTGGCGCCTTGTTCGACGAGGCGACCGCGCTCCAGCACCGCCGTGCGCTCGCACAGCGAGGCGACGACGGACAGGTCGTGCGAGACCATCACCAAAGTCAGGTCACGCTCCTGCTTCAGCTCGGCGAGCAGGTCGACGACCTTGACCCGGGTTGTGAGGTCGAGCGCGCTGACGGGTTCGTCGGCGAGCAGGACGCGCGGGTCGCACACGATCGCCCGGGCGATGGCGATGCGCTGCCGCTGGCCGCCCGAGAACTCGTGCGGGTAGCGGGAAGCCGTGTCGGCGGGCAGGCCGACGCGCTCCAACGCGGTGGCGACCTTCGGCGCGGCGGTCTTACGGCTGTCGAGGCCGAGGGAGCGCAGCGGCTCCGCGACGATCGCGGCCACGCGCCGCCGCGGGTCCAGGGAGGAGTAGGGGTCCTGGAACACACACTGCACACTGCGTCGGAAGGTGCGCATCTGCCGCCGGTCGCGCGGGGTGAGCGGCTCGCCGTCGAAGCGGACTGTGCCGCTGGTGGGGCGGGTGAGGCCGAGCAGGAGGCGCAGCAGGGTGGTCTTGCCGGCGCCGGACTCGCCGACGAGGGCCAGCGACTGTCCGGGTTCGACGGCCAGGGACACGCCCTGTACGACGTCGGTGGCCGCGCCCCGGTAGCGGACGGTCACGTCCGTGAGTTGCAGTACGGGGGTCATCGTGTGCTCCTCAGGTCCAGGGCGGCCTCCAGCCTGCGGGCGCCGGCGACGAGCGTCCTGGTGTATTCGGCCTTCGGTGCGCCGACGACGTCCAGGACGGGGCCCTGTTCGACGGCCCGCCCGTCCTTGAGTACGAGGGCGTGGTCGGTCACCCGCGCGACGACGGCGAGGTCGTGGCTGACGAACAGCACGGCCATGCCCCGCTCGCGCACGAGGGTGTCGAGCAGGTCGAGCATCTCGGCCTGGACCGACACGTCGAGTGCGGTGGTGGGCTCGTCGGCTATGAGCAGGTCGGGTTGGCAGGCGAGGGCCATCGCGAGGGCGACGCGCTGGCGCTGGCCGCCGGAGATCTCGTGCGGGAAGGCGCGGGCGATCCGTTCGGGTTCGGGCAGCCGCACCCGGTCGAGGGCTTCACCGACCGCGGTGCGCAGTCGCTTGCCCCGGAGACCGGTACGCCGGGCCAGGGGCTCGGCGATCTGGCGGCCCACCCGCATCAGTGGGTCGAGGGCGGTCAGCGGGTCCTGGAAGACGACGGCGGCACGGTGTCCGCGAACTGTTCTGAGCTGCTTCTCGGTGGCGCCGATGATCTGTGTGCCGGCCAGTTCCACGCCCCCTTCGGCGGTCATCCCGTCCGGTAGCAGGCCCAGCAGGGCGAGGGTGGTCAGGGATTTGCCCGAACCGGACTCGCCGATCAGGCCGAGGCGTTCGCCCGCCTCGACGCTGAAGGACAGGTCGTCGACCAGGGGGCGTCCGCCGGCGGTGCGCACGGTCAGGCCGCGTACGTCGAGGAGGGTCATGTCCGCCTTCCCCGGGCCGTCGGGTCGAGGGTGTCGCGCAGTCCGTCGGCGATGAGGTTGACGCCGACGACGAGCAGGACCAGCAGGACGCCGGGGGCCAGGGCGCCGGCCGGTGCGGTCATGAAGGTGGCCTGCGCTTCCTGCAGCATGCGGCCCCACGAGGCGTTCGGGGGTGGCGCGCCGAGTCCGAGGTAGGACAGGCCCGCCTCGGCCAGCACGGCCAGGCCGAACTGGAGGGCCAGGTTGACCACGAGGGTGGGCCAGATGTTCGGCAGGACGTGCCCGGCGACGATGCGTGGCCAGGAGGTGCCGGAGGTGCGCGCGGCGGTGACGTAGTCCTGTGCGAGGACGCGTTTGACCAGGATCCGCATCAGCCGTGCGACCACTGTGCTCTGCGCCAGGCCGATCGCGAGGACCGCCGAGCCGAGTGTGGCGGAACGGGCGGCGACGACGAGCATCGCGAGCAGCAGGGTCGGGAAGGCGATGAGGATGTCGAGGAATGCCGCGAGGGTGTCGTCGAGCCAGCCGTGGGCGAAAGCGGTGAGCACTCCGAGGGTGACGCCGATCAGCGCGGCGATGAGTACCGAGCCGAGTCCTGCCTCGACAGCGATGCGCGAGCCCGTCATCAACTGCGTGAACAGATCCCGTCCGAGTTTGTCGGTGCCGAGCAGGTGCCCGTCGCCGGGCCCGGTGAGCCGGCCGCCGGAGGTGTCGTCGGTGGCGTACGGCAGCCATACCAGCGAGACCAGGGCGAGCAGCAGGATCAGGCCGGTGAGGGTGCAGCCGGCGAGCAGGGCCACCGAGCGGCGTCTGCGCTTGGCGGGCGTCTGCGCTTGGCGCAGGACGTCGGTCGCGGTCATCGGGCGACTCCCGAGAGCCGGTCGCGCAGCCGCGGGTCGATGATCCGCTGGACGAGGTCGGCGACGAAGCCGATCAGCAGAACGGCGAGGGTGGAGGCGAACAGCACTCCCTGGATCACGGGGTAGTCGTGCTGGGCGATGCCGGTGGCGAGCATGGAGCCGAGGCCGGGCAGCGCGAACACGGACTCCACGACGACCGCGCCGAGCAGGGTCGAGGCGAGTTCGATGCCCAGGACGGAGACGACCGGCACGGAGGCGTTGCGCAGACCGTGGCGCCACATGGCGGCCGGGAGGGAGGCGCCGAGGGCGCGGGCGGTTCGCAGGTAGTCGCTGTTGACGACGTCGAGGGTGGCGGAGCGGACGTACCGGGTCAGTGAGGCGCTCATCACCAGGGCGATGGTGACCACGGGCAGGACGAGGGAGCGCACGGCCTCGGCGGGTGCGTCCCAGCCGTCCTGGGGGAAGCCGCCGGAGGGCAGCCAGCCGGCGTTCAGCGCGAACAGGGCGATGAGGATCATGCCGAGCCAGAACACCGGTACGGCCATGCCGAGTTGTGAGATGCCGCTGAGCAGAGCGCCGTACCACGTGTGCCGCTTGTGGGCAGCGACGAAGCCGACGGGTACCGCGATGACGACGGCCAGCACGAAGGCGGCGAGCGTCAGCGGGAGGGTGAGGTCCAGGCGGGCGGTCACTTCGGGACCGACCGGCAGGGAGCTGACGAAGGACGTGCCGAGGTCACCCCGCACCAGCTGCCCGAGCCAGCGGGTGAACTGTTCGGGCAGCGGCCGGTCGGATCCGATCGAGTGGCGGGCCGCGGCGATCTGGTCCGGGCTCGCGCCCACCGAGGTCAGCGCGTTGGCCGGGTCGCCGGGCAGGAGGCGCAGCAGGACGAACAGCACCACACTGGCCAGGGCCAGCGACACCACGAGAAAGGTGAGACGGCGCAGGAGGTAGCGCCCCATCAGCCCGTCTTCTTGATGTCGTAGGCGTAGAACTGGGAGTTGAGGCCGTTGAGCGGGTAGCCGGACAGCTTGGTGCTGGCGACCACGATCTGCGGGTAGAGGTACAGCCAGTCGCTGGCCGCGTCCTCGGCGGTCTTGCGGTTGACCTTCTTCAGCAGTTCGTTCTGCCGTGCGGTCGTGGTGGCCTCCTCGGCCTGCTCGACCCACTGTGTGACCTGCTTGTTGTCGTAGCCCCAGTAGAAGTCGGGGTTGCCGTACCAGACCAGGTCGCGGTCGTTGACGTGCTCCTGGAGCGTGGCCGTGAAGTCGCGGTTCTTGTAGACCTTCGTGTACCACTCGTTGGGCGTGATGGTGTTGATCTCGACGGTGATGCCGACCTTGGCGAGCTGCGACTTGATGAAGGCGGCGGCGGTGGGGTGCGGGTCGTAGTTGGGGGTGTCGAGGGTGAAGGAGAAGCCCTTGGCGTAACCGGCCTCGGCGAGCAGCTTCTTGGCCTTGGTGACGTCGTGGATGTCCACGGAGGTGAGGTCCTCGTACCACGGGTCGGTGGGCGGAACCATGGAGCCGATGAGCTTGCCGTAGCCGCCCCAGACGGATTCCAGCAGCTTCTTGTCGTCGATGGCGGCGGACACGGCCTGACGCACCTTGACGTCCGTGAAGGGCTTGGCCTTGTCGTTGAAGGCGAGCAGCAGTTTGGTGGTCGAGTTGCCGCTGTTGACCTTGTAGTTCTGGTTGCTCTTGAACTGGTCGAGGGCGTCCGGCGACTGCTCGCTGGTGACCACGTCGACGGCGTTGGTGAGCAGGGCGTTGTTGAGGGCGGAGGCATCCTTGAAGTAGTGGAAGACGACCTCCTTGTTCGCCGCTGCCTCGCCCCAGTAGCCGGCGAACCGGTTCAGGCTCAGCGCGGAGCCGCGCGTCCACTTGCCGAGGGTGTACGGGCCGGTGCCGTCCTCGGTCGTCTTCAGGTCCTTCGCCTGGGAGTTGATGATCCAGACGTAGGAGAGGTTGTAGACGAAGGAGATCGACCGCTTGGACAGCGTGACCTCGACGGTGCGCGCGTCGGGGGTCGCGATGTCCTTGACGACCTCCAGGTTGCTCCTGCGGGCGGACTGCGAATCGTCGGCGAGGACCTTCTCCAGGCTGTACTTGACGTCGGCGCTGGTCAGCTCTTCGCCGCTGTGGAACTTGACGCCGTCGCGCAGGGTGAAGGTGTAGGTGAGGCCGTCGGCGCTGGTCTCGTAGTCCTGGGCGAGAAGCTTTTCGACCTTGCCGTCGTCCGTCAGACGGAAAAGGCCTTCGTAGACGTTGCCGTTGAGGGCCTCGGTGACGCCCTGGCCGCCGCCCGCGGTGTTGTCGAGGTTCTGCGGTTCGTACAGGGAGCCGATGTCGACGGTGGCGTTCTTGTCCCAGCTGCCGCCGGTGGCGCCGGTCGTGGAGCCGCCGCAGGCGGTGAGGACCAGCGCGAGGGTGGCGGTGGTCGCGGCGGTGTACAGGGCAGGCTTGTTCAGTCTCATGGCGCGAGGAAACTTTCGAGCGTCGGGAGGAAGGCTGCGGTCGGTGCCGCGGTCAGTGCTGTGCGAGGAAGCCGTCGCGGAAGACGGGGCGCTTCTCGCCGGCCTGGACAGGCACGTGGAAGCGGTTCTGCCGCGGCGGCATCGGACAGTTGTACTGATCGGAGAAGCCGCAGGGCGGTACGAAGGCCCGGTTGAAGTCGAGGACGACCCGGTTGTCGTCGTCGGTGCGCTGGACGAACAGGAAGCGGCCGGCACCGTAGGTGGTCGTCCCGTTGGTGGGGTCGCCGAAGACGAGCAGCAGGGTGCCCTCGTCGTCGAAGGCGCTGAGGGTGTAGTCGTGATCGTCGACGGTGAGCGCGATGTCGCCGGGGACGACGAGATCACGGGTACCGCCGTTGTCCCGGACGTGCTCGAAGGGGATGCGGCGGGCGCCCGGGACCGGCGTGTAGGTGGCTTCCAGGACCCAGGCCGGGTTGTACGGGAAGACGTCCACGCCCTCGAAGTGACGGATGGCGGGAGCGTCCGCGTCCCACAAGCGCAGGCCGTGCTCGATACCGCCGGTGACCAGGTCCGTGCGCCTCAACGTGGTGACCGTCACGGAGCCGGGATGCCCGGCGCGGGCTGCGTCGGGGTCGGCTTCCGCGCCCGCAGGCAGCCAGCGCGTCTCGACGAGGGCCAGGTTGCCGGTCGGTGAGGTGAGCGCGCGGCGGCGCTCGGCACACCAGAGGTCCCACTTCTCCCTCGGGTCGTCGCGAGGCGGAAGGGGGGCGGAGTCGGACACGGCGGTACTCATTCGGCTAGCAGGGCTGGATCGCCACGGATCGTGAATCCGTGGCCAAGTATCTCTTTTATTTTCCATAAGATCGCCTAATGGCAAGCGGATCTCGACAGGTGAGACGAGGGATGGACGCACGAGATGGGGTGGCCGGGGCCGCCCTCGGCGTCAGGTCCGGCCCGGCCAAGCCCTCGGCGGCTGCGGCGGCGCGCGCCTGTCGGCGAGCCCCGTGATGGACACCACACCTGAGAAGGGGGCGCCGAGCCGGGGCGCACACCCGGCGTGCGCCTTCGTCCATGGCCTCGGTACCGCCGTTGCGGTTCCCGCGCGCCGCTGCTTCGGGAGGCAGTGGCTGCCGCCGACTTCCCTGTCGAAACAGTGAGGCGGCTGCCGGACCCGGCAGCCGCCTCACTGGTGGTCATGTGGTCCGGTCAGCCCCGGACGATGTTCTGTGCCTGCGGCCCCTTCTGGCCCTGTCCGATCTCGAAGGTGACGTGTTCGCCTTCCTTCAGCTCGCGGTACCCGTTGCCCGTGATCTCGGAGTAGTGCGCGAAGACGTCGGGACCTCCGTCGTCCTGCGCGATGAAGCCGTAGCCCTTTTCGGCGTTGAACCACTTCACAGTGCCGCTGGCCATCAAACAAACCCTTCGTTCATGCCCAGGAACAGCCCTTCATCCGGGCATGCTCCGGCCCCTTCCCAACAGGGCCCGCAACCGTTCTACCCCACGCCGTTTCTCTCATCCGACTGACGACACAGCTTCTTGGCTGAACACCGGCGAGGGGGGCCAGTGCGGCGGTCGCCATCAGGGGTCTTGCCCGAGCGGCACATCCCC
Organism: Streptomyces cadmiisoli; assembly: GCF_003261055.1. Taxonomy (NCBI): domain Bacteria; kingdom Bacillati; phylum Actinomycetota; class Actinomycetes; order Kitasatosporales; family Streptomycetaceae; genus Streptomyces; species Streptomyces cadmiisoli. The sequence goes on along the minus strand of NZ_CP030073.1, from coordinate 477,301 downwards.
GTTCCCGTCACGCCGACCTGACGGGGGACCATCTCCCGGACCACGACGCGCCGGACCACGTCGCCGTCACGGCTCCGGCTCCGGCTCCACCCAGGATCGGCCGGACGGCCCTGGCGACAAGGCGCTCGAAAACCAGTGGAGCGGCGCCGCCGTAAGCCACTACCGTGCTGCCGAACCAAGTCGTCTGGGCAAGGACGTGCCGTTGTACACCGTGTGAGACCCCCCGAGCGCTGATCTGTCGCGCGTCGCGCATGCGCGCCGCGCTGCTTTTTGCTGCGGACTTCTCACTGAAACCGGTGTACTTCTGTGCACAACAACTGGCTGGTCGTGCCCACCTGCCTGCCGCTCGTTCTCCGCCGTTGCCACGCATGCGCCTGCGAGCGCTTCCGGGCCGGCGGCAAATTCCGCGTCAACGCCAACCACAAGCTCATCGACGCCTGGCTCCTCGTGCTCTGTACCGCGTGCGGGGAAACCGCGAAGCTCACGGTCCTGGAGCGGGTGCACGTGCGCACCGTCCGACCCGAGCTGCTGGACCGGCTGCATGACAACGACCTTGGACTGACAGCCGAACTGTTCCAGGATCCGCTCCTGCAGCGCCGCAATCGCATCGCCCTCGACTGGGACGACGCCTGGCGCCTCGACACCGGCGGATCGGCTCACCTGGACCGCGAGGTGATCGATGTCTCGGTCCGCTTTGCGGCGCGGATCCCTGTCCGTCCGGTACGGCTGATCGCCGAAGGCTGCGGTCTTTCACGGGCCGAGGTCGAGAGACTGATCACTGACGGGAAACTCGTTTCGGCAGTCCGCCTGAGCGGCAAGACCTCCGGGGACTTCACCTTCACGCTCAAGCGCTGAGCCCTCCCCGGGACCAAGGGCCTGTCCGGCAAGCTCCGCCGGACAGGCCCTGACGGGACCGCGCCCGGCGGGGACCAAACACCAGTCCGGCCCAGGCGGCCGCCACCACCTGCTCAGGGAGTTCGTCACCCTGGGCTGCCAGCCCAGCCGGGGCGCGATGTGGTGGCGCTGACGTGCAGGGTCTGCTCGTAGTCGCCGTTCGAACTCGTACGGCAGTCCCAGGAGCAGCTCCGACACCTCCGCGAGCGCGGCGTCGGCGCTCAACAGCCCCACGATCTCCTCCCATGTCCCCACCAGGTCGGGGACGAACATGGTCGTCCTTCGCTCTGCGGTTTGAGAGTCCGCTTGTGACGGCCCGCCGCGTACGCGCCGTAACGCCGCCGGGTCGCCGCGTCCGCGGTGTCGAAGGGCACGATCACCCGGCCGATCGCCACCCGTCCCGGCCGGTCCGGTCCCACCAGGCGACGGTACTCGCGGATCAGTGTCCGCTGCGCGGTGGAGAAGTCATCGGTGCCCTCGCCTGCGACGATGTTCCCGCAGAGCAGGCTCAGCCCCTGCTTGCCCGCCCAGTGAGCCGAGCGCCGGCTGCCGGCTCCGTACCAGGTGCGGTCGACCAGACCGGGGCTGTAGGGCCGGAGCCGAGGCCGCTGGGTTCCGCCCGGTGTCTGGATGACCGTGCCCTCGCCGCCCAGGACACGTCCACGCACGCACTCGGACGATACGGCTGCACGAGAGGTCCAGGGCTGGTCAGTCGCTGTCATGGACCAGATGCACCGTCAGTTCCGCATGCGGCATGCAGCCCCAGGGCGTGTGCCTGGAGGGACAGTTGGGAGACTGCCGGCCCGGTGTCGTGTGCGGCGCGATGGTGCGGCGTGCCGTCTTCAAGGCGCTCCACCGCCACTGTCGCGACCAGCAACGAAATGTTTCCCGCCCACCGTTGGTTGCCGGGCACAAGAGTGGCGAAGATCCGCCGGTACGTCGTGTCGTGGCGCCGCCCGACCAGGAAGCGCCACGGCTGCGAGTTGCGGGCGGAGGGGGCCTACCGGGCAGCCTCCAGCAGTGACACCCGCTCTTCGTCCGTGATCGTGCGGGCCGCGTCGAACGAGCGCGGGCGACTCGACCTGAACGGCGCAGTTCACCTGGGCGTGCGCAGGCTTCCCGAGCGCTGCCGGCCCGGTGGAGGCGGGCCGGGGCGGCCCGCCTCCACCGGCCTTCTGGCCGTACTCGCCGGTGGTGGTCACTGGGGTGTGCAGGGCGCAGGGCCGCGGGCAGCACGGCGGCGCCGGTGACCGGGGAGTTTCACGTCGACGGCGCCGCCGAGAGGCCAGAAGGTGCCGGCCAGGGGAGGCTTCGATGGCCAGGACTGGACGGCCCCGGTCCTTCGACACGGACGAGGCCCTCGACAAGGCGATGCGGCTGTTCTGGACCGAGGGCTGCGAGGGCGCTTCGCTGAATGAGCTGACCGAGGCCATGGGCATCAACCGGCGCAGCATCTAAGCCGCGTACGGCAACAAGGAACAGCTGTTCCGCAAAGCCGTCGACCGCTACCTCGAAGGCCCTGGCGCGTTCGTCGCCGAAGAACTGGAGCAGCCGACGGCCCGAGCGGTTGCCGAGACGATGCTGCACGGCTGCGCCGACGCCTACACCACACGCGGCTGCCTGCTGGTTCAGTCGGCGCTGGCCTGCGGCCCGGAGGGCGAGCCGGCCCGCCGCGACTTAGTGCCGCGGCAGGCAACGTTCGCCCCGTCGCGACGCCCGGCACGCTCCCCCACTGCCTGAAAGGCGTGGGAGGTGCCCCCACTCGCCGCACCGGCCGAAAGCCCGAGTACGTCCAGTACGAGGACTTCCGGCCGGCACACCGAGAGCACGCACCGAACGCCGCTCCTTGACGGGCAAACGTTGCCTGCCGCGGCACCAGCCTCCCGACGGGAGTCCGGGATCGGCGCCCTGCGCGCCCGCTTAGAGCGCGCCCAAGCCGAGGGCGATCCGTCGTCCTCGGCCGACGCGGACGCCCTGGCCCGCTACCTGACAGCGGTGGGGCAGGGCATCTCGGTGCAGGCCGCCGACGGTGCAAGCCGTGGGGACCTGTACCGTGTCGCCGACCAAGCCCTCGCCTCCTGGCCGGCCGACTGACGCCGGCCGCCCACAGCGCCGCCCACTCGCCGAGGAACGCCGAGACGGCGGCATCGCCCTGCGCCGCGCAAGTCCGCAGCAGCCGGGAGCAAAGCCCCGACGGTCTCCGCACACTCCACGGACGGTCAGCAGCGTATGAAACGGCGAGGCGGCTGCCGGACCCGGCAGCCGCCTCATCGGTGGTTGTGTCGTCGGGTCAGCCCCGGACGATGTTCTGTGCCTGCGGCCCCTTCTGGCCCTGTCCGATCTCGAAGGTGACGTGTTCGCCTTCCTTCAGCTCGCGGTACCCGTTGCCCGTGATCTCGGAGTAGTGCGCGAAGACGTCGGGACCTCCGTCGTCCTGCGCGATGAAGCCGTAGCCCTTTTCGGCGTTGAACCACTTCACAGTGCCGCTGGCCATCAAACAAACCCTTCGTTCATGCCCAGGAACAGCCCTTCATCCGGGCATGCTCCGGCCCCTTCCCAACAGGGCCCGCAACCGTTCTACCCCACGCCGGACACCCGCCGCCAAGTGCCGCATGCATCCGGGGCCCACCCCGGCCGGCGCTTTGCGCCGAGACCATCCACCTCGGCCCCATCCGCACCCTGCCAACCCGGCCCTGACAACGCTCGCTGAAAGCGTGCACCTGCCGCTTCGAAGCGGGGCCGAACCCGCTCTCCGCGAACAGCACCGGTGCGGCTTCTCGCCGGGCTGGACCATCCGGGGCTACCAGGACTTTCTTGACCTGGCCCCGTTCGAGGCGGCGTTCTGTTTCAAGTGCCATGAGGTCCGTATGCACGGCATCGCAGTGCCACCCGCGTTGACCATGCAGTTCTTCCACGCGGACAGCCGGCCGGCCCAGGTCCTCCTGGCTCACTTCCGCGCGGCCGCCCCGCAGCTCGCCTTCAGGACGCGCCGGCGCACGTCATCGCTGCGAAGGGTTCTGGCCCCCCATCACATGCATCCGAGCCCGGGCCGCGCCGCATTGCTCGGCTGTTGACGACCATCTCGCCGACCCTGCGCTGCGCGAGGCACCCAGGCCCCTTCAGAAGCGAGCCGCCAGGCGCCGGCCGTCAGCGGTGATCGAGGGCACGTCTCGTCGTCGGCCTCAGCCGACGCATTCCTTCTTGTCGGCTGTCGCCTTCGGTATGTCTATCGGGGCCTCGTCCGCGGCGGTGATCGGGGTTCCCGGGGCCTGGAAGTCACGGCCCAAGGTGAGGATCATGTCCGCTCCGTTCCCCGCGTCGCTCTTGCCGGGACGGAGCGCCGAGGCGGGCAGACCCATTATCGCCGCGAGGGCCCGGGCCTGATCGGCCTGGTCGGGAGCGTAGTCCAACGTCGTCCGGTCCTGCTTGCCGCTGGATGCGTTGCCGCCATTGGTCGAGTGGATGACGCCCTTGGTGTTCTGCAGCCATTTCAAGGTGAGCTGGGCCGCACCCTGGGGGCCGCCTCCGTTGTAGATGAGGACACTCACCTCGGAGGGGTCCGCCTTGACGCCCCGGAGCTTGGAGTCGCCGGTCTTGGGCTTCTTCTTGACCTCGGTCAGCGAGACGTCGTTCTTGATCGCCGTGAAGAGCTGCGGTGCCTTGGTCTCGTCCATGACGACGGTCGCGTGGTAGCCGACCTCTGCCGGGTTGTCCTTGACGGGGAGCGTCGTGAAGGCGATGTGCTCGGCGTCGACACGGCTCAGGTCCTTGGCGAGATCGGTGAGTTTGCCGACGCCGCCTATGCCGGTGTCCACGGTGAGTGATTTGGTCGCCGCGTTGGCCAGTTTGTACAGCTTCTGCGGGTCGGTGAGGGTGTCCCCGGACTTCATCTGGCGGATCATCGACCCCAGGAACTGCTTCTGCAGATCGATGCGGTCCAGGTCGCTGCCGTTCTTCAGCGAGTGCCGCGTTCTGACGAAGGCCAGGGCCTGTTCGCCTTGTACCGTGTGCGGGCCGGGCGGCAGGTTCAGATGCGACCCCTCACCCTTGGAGTCGGTGTCGTGGATGGCGTGCGTGAGACATATCGGCACCCCGCCGACCGCCGTGGACAAGGTCTTCACCGCCTCGAAGTCGACGAGGATGAAGTGGTCGACCGGCAGGCCGGTGAGCTCGGTGACGGTCCGCATCGTGCAGCCGGGGTCCCGGCCGATCTGACCGAGGCTCTCATTGAAGCGTGGAGCGAACTTTTCTTGTGGCGTGCCGGGGATGACTTTGGTCGAACCGTCCTTCTGCTTGGTCGGGCAGTCCGGGATGCCGGTGACCATGTCACGCGGGATGCTCATCGCGGTCGCGTGCGATCGGTCCTTCGCCACATGGAAGAGGATCGTGGTGTCGGCGTGGCCGACATTGTCGGAGTCCCCGTACTTGCCGTCGAGGCCGGCCCGGCTGTCGGTGCCGATGACCAGGATGTTCAGCGCGCCGCCGCTGCCCCCGCCTTTGTCGCCGGCCGTCCCGATGTCCACCGTGGTGATGTTGCCGTCGAGGTGCCGGTACAGCAGGTACGCGCCGCTGCCGCCGGCGACAAGCACGAAGCCGAGCGTGCCGGCCGTCCACAGCAGCGCCTTCCGCTTCGTGGACCGCTTTGCCTTGCGGGGCGTCGCCGCTCTCCCGCGGCGGGCGCCACGACGATCCGGGTCGGTTTGCTGCTGCTCCTCGCGGCGCGCCCGACGTCCGCCCTGCTGCGGAACCGAGGGGGGCGGGACGTCCCCTGCGTCCAGCCGCAGCCGGTACTCACCGGTCTGCGGGTCGAGGACCCACTGGTCCGCGGGGTCGATGTTCCTGCCGCCTTGCGTGTCCACGGTCCTCCGTCTGTGCCCTGGCGCGCCATGGCCGTCTATCGCCGTCGGGTCGTCCCCAGGCCAGCCCCAGGGACATTGTGATCAGTCATCTCTACATAACTTGTGCTTACGCTCAGTTGGAGGACATGAGGTTGGTCACAAATAGGTCTCGATGATCATCGGCCGAGGCGCGCGACACGGCCCGGGCACTCATCTCGGGACCGGAGTCTCACCCCCATGGTTGGCTCCAACTCGCGTCCATACGCACTTCGGTGGGAACGCGGCCCCCTTCGTCCGTCTCGCGACAGTGCACTGCCGTAGGAGCCCGGAGGGACCCTCGATCTGGTTGGCCCAGGACGCGTAGGGCGGGGTGAAGTGCAGCTCGCCCCGGTTTTTCCTCGCCCAGCGCCGGATCTCGTTGCCCTCGCGGGCCGACGAGTTGTCCAGGGTCTCGTAGACAGGGGCGCCATCCGATACCGAGCGGTCCGGAGTCGACCAACGCGGACACCCGACCGGGAAACCCTCCGCCACCTCCTCCATGCGTTCCAGTTCCGCCCCGCGTGCCGTCCAGTCCCTAAGACGCCGTTTCGTTCCGGTGATTGTTCAGCCGGCGGATGTCCTTCGGTCACTCATACGTCGTAGTGACCAATGCCATCCCTCTAGATTTCGCGACATGACTAGATCAATTCTCCGTCGGAGCGCGCTCGTGGCGACCGCACTGAGTCTCACCCTGACCGGGGCGGTGGTCGGCGCGGGCCTGTCTGACGACGGCCCCTCGTCCGGGATCGGACTGGCCGCGGACAAGGACGGTGCCCTGGCCCAGGGCGGCCCCGACGTGTCACACATCTACGGCGGAGGCGGCAAGGGCGGGCACACGTCGGCTGAGCGCGCCTACCGCGACCTGCTCGACCACAGCCGTGATGCCAAGATCCTCACCGCGGCCCACCGGGGACAGTGGCGCGACGCCCCCGAGAACTCGCTGCCGGCGATCCGGGCCGCCTTCCAGCACGGCGCCGAGATCGCCGAGATCGACATCCAGCTGACCAAGGACGGCGTGCCCGTTCTGATGCACGACACCACGGTGGACCGCACCACCAACGGTTCCGGCAGGGTCGCAGACCTGACGCTCGCTCAGGTCAAGGGCCTCCGGCTCAAGGAGGGCCTGGGCGGCTCGCAGGCGGCGGTCACGGACGAGCAGGTCCCGACCCTCGAAGAAGCCATGACGCTCGTGAAGGACCGCGGGCTGGTCAACCTCGACAAGGGCTGGCCGTTCCGCGAGGAGATCTGGCACGTGCTGGCCGAAACCGACACGGTCCGCAACGGCATATACAAGAGCTCTGCACCGGTCGCCGAGGTCAAGGGCTTTCTCGCCACCCACCGTGGCGCCGTCTACATGCACATGATCAACGACGACAACCTGGCCCACGTCACCGAGTTCGGCGACGACCAGCCGGTCGCCTACGAGGTCAACTTCGGCAGCATCGCCGATGCCGTGGCCCGCAAGCCGTTCCTCGACTCCCTCGCCCGGCACAGCCGCGTGTGGAGCAACACGATGTGGAACGGCCTGGCTGACCGGATGACCGACGAAGCCTCGCTGATCGACCCGCTGCGCGGCTGGGAAGGCCTGGTGCGCGGCTTCCACACCAGCATCTTCCAGACCGACGACGTGGAGAAGCTGGAGGCTTGGCTGCGCACGGGCGAGGGCGACCCGGTCCCGCACGGCAGCGTACGGGTGCAGGCCGAGGACTTCCTGCCCGGCGAGGGCATCGGCTACCACGACAACGACACGGCCAACGCCGGCGGACTGCGGATGCGTCCCGGCGAGGGCGTCGACCTCAGCGACGCCGACGGCAACGTGCGGGTCTCGTGGATGCGAGGTGGTGAGTGGCTCAGCTACGAGGTGACGGTTCCGCGCACCGGAACGTATGCCGTCTCCGCCCGGGTCTCGTCCCCGTACTCGCCCGCCGGCACGTACACGCTCTCGTTCGACGGTGGCGCGGAAAGCGACCGCGTCGCCGTGCGCAACACCACCAGCCACAACAAGCAGGTGCTGCAGCCGAGCGGCGTGACCCGGCACCTCACCGCAGGACGCCACACCGTCCGGGTGAACCTTCCCGCGGACGCCTACCAGAACTGGAACCTCGACTACCTCCAGTTCGAGCCGGTCCGCCGCTGACCGGCTCGAACCAGGACCCACGTCGAACCTCAGGGCTGTCGGTACGGCCGGGGCAGCGTCGCTGCATCCGGCCGCACCGATCGGCCACCCAGGCTCTGCGAGCGCAGGCGACCGTTTCGGGCGGGTCCAGCGAGGCACCGCGCGCCGGGACGGCAGCACCCCGGTGGTTCTGGGCGAGCCGTGCCACGACGTTCCGGCGCGGGTCGCGGGGCCGGCACGACGACCTACGTTCCTGGGTCCGTCGCAGATGGCGCCTTCTTCCCCGCGTTCACGCGCCAGGGCACGGTGGAGCCGGTCACCGGTTGCTCTTGCCGAACCGTGCGATCGCCTCCAGGATCGCGACCTGCATCGTGGGACTGCCCGTGTGCCCCGAGTCGTCGATCACCATCAGCTCTGCGTCCGGCCAGGCTTCTGACAACTCCCATGCGGTCTTCAGCGGACTGCCCAGGTCGAGTCGCCCGTGTATCAGCACGGCCGGGATACCAGCCAGCCGGTGCGCGTCACGGAGCAGTTGTCCGTCCTCGAGCCACGCATGATTGGCGAAGTAGTGCGCGCAGATCCGGACGAAGGCCAACAGCGCGTCGTCAGGCTTGTCGCTGTAGGTGCCCGGGCGACCAAGTACCTCGTGGGCGATGACGGCATCCTCCCAGGCGCACCAGTCCTGCGCCGCCTTCATCCTGACCGCCTCGTCCGGACTGTTCAACAACCGGTCGTAGGCTGCGACAAGATCGCCGCCTCGTTCCTCCCCCGGCAGGGCGTCGCGGAACGCCGCCCAGGGGCCGGGCAGCAGACGTCCGACACCGTGGTAGAGCCAGTCGATCTCCTCTGGACGCGTCATGGTGACGCCGGCGATGACGATCTCCGACACCCGCTCGGGATGGCGCTCAGCGTAGGCGAGGATCAATGTCGAGCCCCAGGAGCCGCCGTAGAGGAGCCATCGCTCGATACCCAAGTGCTCCCGAAGCCGCTCCATATCGGCGATGAGGTGGTCGGTGGTGTTGTGATCGAGGCTGACCGACCGGTCGGAGGCGTGAGGCCGACTTTCGCCGCAGCCACGTTGGTCGAACAGGACGATCCGGAAGACCTCGGGATCGAACATCTCGCGACTGCCGCGGCGCCCTCCGCTGCCGGGACCGCCGTGGACGCACAGCGCTGCCTTCCCATCGGGGTTCCCGCTGGTCTCCCAGTAGATCTGGTTGCCGTCGCCGACATCGAGCAGGCCGTGGGCATACGGTTCGACGGACGGGAAGGGCTGGGTCATGACGCTTCCTCCTGACAGGTCGAAGCAGAACCTTGCGAGGCTAGTCGACGGCTGGAGCGACGTCTCCCACTTTTTCTCTTGGTCAAAGGACTGGTCGCCTGCTGGGGCAGCTGGTCTTGGCGGCATCGCGGACCGTCAGGGGAGCCGCGGACCGGGACTCCCTTTGCCCGAGGCAGCGTGATCAGGAGACGAACACAGTCGGGTGTCCCCGCAACTGCCTTGACCGCCGAGTGGCCCGGCCGCTCCTGATGCAGGATGGTGGTGACGCCATCGCCCATAGGGTGAAGAACATGGCAGGGACTGATCGGGCAGAGAATGAGGCGGAGCGCGCGGCGCTGCGTGATGTATTGAGCGAGTTGGATGCGTGTCTCGCCAGGGACGCCGAGCGCGGGTCCGGACGACGTCGTCGGTGCGGGCTTCTGGTGGAACAGTTGCGGACAACCGCAGCCGCATTCCTGCAACCCGAGTTGGAGCACCGCCTCGCCCGTCACGTCGACGCCGATGATTCCTTCGCGCGAGACCGAATAGCCCACGTCCTGGCGGGTGCCTGTGGCGAAGCCGCTCTGCCCGCCCTGCTGCGGGCGAGAGAGACAGATCGCAACGACGACGGCGACACAATGGAACTGGACGTTCTTGGCTTGTTCGAGGCGTGGCCCGAGACCTCGCTGCGGCTGGTTCTGGGCTGCACCGACTCGGACGAGCCCAGGACGCGTCGGGTCGGTCTCTGGGGCCTGAGCATCCTCGACTTCGGTGGGACCAGGCACTTCGAGCTGATCGCCGGCGCGGCCTACGACCCGGACCCTCAGGTTCGTGCAGACGTGATGAGCACCCTCGGCTCCATCTTCGGCTCGGGCGATCCCCAGCGGGCCCGGGCCATCCTGATCGCGGGCACCTCCGATGCCGCGCCGGAGGTCAGGAGAGCTGCTGTGGGAGCCCTCAGCTCGGTGCGCGATGAGATGGTCACCGACATCCTGGTGGTCCGCGCAGGCGATCAGGATCGGTGGGTCCGGTACTGGGCTGCCTGGGCACTGGCTCGAAGGCCGGCCCCCGAGGCCCGAGCCGCGCTGGAACGCCTCACGGCAGATGAGGACGCGGTGGTACGAGATGCCGCGCGCGAGGTACTGGCTCTGCCGGTCAAGTTCGCCTGAACTTGCTCCCTGAGCGGTTGCGCCCAAGCGGTGCGGCCGCGCGGCACCCTGCCGGGCGCGCGCGGCCGCCGATGGCATCATCGGCACGAAGTCTGTGCACGCTACCGCTGCCTGCACGCGTCACGTTGGCCCGTACCCAGGGGCCGCTTCCGGCGGTGCGGCGCACTCCGGGCTTCCGGCGCCTTGGACAGCCCGCCCTGCCCATGGACCTGACCGGCAGTCGGACGGCCCCTCACCGCCTCAACTGGCCGGCAGTCGGACGGCCCTCTCACCGTCTCAACCGGACGTCTGCGGAACAGCCCCAGTATGCAGGCGGATGGCACACCCCGTCGGGGAACACCTGGTCTCCCGACGGGGTCACGTTCAGTCCGACCGGACCGCCGTGGGCATGGCGGTCACGCCGCCTGCCGGGACGTCGGCTGCTGCGAGACGGTGCCGTGCGTACGGCGTGTGCGTGCACGCAGCACAGCCTTGGTCATCTCGCCGGTCCACAGGATCGCCGAGCCGACGGAAATGGACGTCAGCCACTGACCAGGGGTGAGGTCGGTGGTGGTGAAGAAGCCGTGCAGCGCGTCGGTCTCGACGATGACGATGAGCAGGGCGATCACCGCGCCCGTGGCGACGAACGCGGAGGTGTTGTGCAGCGATGCACGGCTGAAGACGCTACGGGTGTCGTGCCGCACGTTGAGCAGGTTGAAGACCTGGAAGAACACGAAGGTGACGAAGGCCATCGTGCCCGCAACGGTCGCTTCGCCCAGTTCCGGTTCGGGACCGGGTGCCCAGACCAGCACCGCCAGCGTGCCGGCCGCCATGACCGTGCTCCCCAGCAGGACGCGGGCAAGGCGCTGCCGGCTGAGGATCCGTTCGTCGGCCGCGCGGGGAGCGCGCTTCATCGAGTCCGGGCTGACCGGGTCGACGCCCAGAGACATGGCGGGCGGGCCGTCCATGACCAGATTGACGAACAGGATCTGCAGGGCGGTGAAGGGTGCCCCGCCGGCCAAACCGGTCAGTGAGGCGATCAGGAAGGTGGCCACGAAGCCCAGAGCGGTGGAGACCTGGAACCGGGTGAACTTCACGATGTTGTCGTAGATGCCGCGGCCTTCGCGGACCGCGGACACGATGGTGGCGAAGTTGTCGTCGGTCAGCACCATCGTGCCGGCCTCCTTGGTCACCTCCGTTCCCGTGACACCCATCGCCACCCCGATGTCGGCCTTGCGCAGCGCGGGGGCGTCGTTGACACCGTCGCCGGTCATGGCGACCACGTCACCGCGGGCTTGCAGCGCCTTGACGATGCGCATCTTGTGCTCGGGGGACACCCGGGCGACGACGCCCACCTCGTCCAGCCGCTCCGCGAGGGCGGTTTCGTCGCCGATACGGTCCAGGTCGGCGCCGGTCACTGCGTCTCCGGGGATGCCGAGTTCGTGGGCAATGGCGCCGGCGGTCACCGCGTGGTCACCGGTGATCATGCGGACCTTGATTCCGGCGTCGATGCACTCGGCGATCGCCGTGCGTGCCTCGGGCCGGGGCGGGTCGACGATGCCCACCATGGCAGTCAGCACGATTCGGTCGAGCAGATCCTTCGGCTCGTCGGGAGCCTCGAAGCCCTCGGCGGGGAAATCCTTCATGCCCAGCGCCATGACCCGCATGCCCTGTTCGGCGAGCGCGGCGTTGTCCCCCTCGAACCGACGGCGGGCCGCGTCGTCGAACGGCAGGATGCCCTCCTCGCCGACAAGACGGTCCGCGCGGTCTGCGAGGACGTCCGGGGCACCCTTGACGAAGCACCGGACCACTGCGCGCCCGGAGTCGTCCGTCCAGTCGTGGAAGGTTGCCATGAACTTGTAGTCGGAGTCGAAGGGCACCTCAAGGCGCCGCGGCCGTTCCTGCCGCAGTCCGGTCACGTCGATGCCGCCCTTCTCGGCCAGGACCACCAGGGCGCCCTCGGTCGGGTCACCCACGACCTCGCCGTCGCGGATCACGGCGTCGGTGCACAAGGCCATCGCCGCCAGTGCGTGATCCAGGGCCTGCGGCAGGGGTTGTTCGTCGGTGGGGGAGATACGACCCTGGGAGGAGTACCCCTCGCCGGAGACGGTGAGCCGACGGCCGGCCAGCAGCATTTCCCGCGCCGTCATCTGGTTCAGTGTCAGCGTGCCGGTCTTGTCCGTGCAGATCTGGGTTGTGCTGCCGAGGGTTTCGACCGACGCGAGCTTCTTGACGATCGCCCCCTTCTTGGCCATCCGGCCCGTGCCCATCGCCAGGGTGAACGCGACCACTGCGGGCAGCCCCTCGGGGATGGCCGCGACCGCCAGCGACACGGCACTGATGAACAGTTCCCCGAAGTCCTGCCCACGCACCAAGCCGAGGGTGAACACCAGGGCGATGACCAGCCCGGCGATCAGAGCGAGGGTGCGGCTGAGTGCGTCTATCTGACGCTGCAGGGGTGTCGGACCGGGTTTGGCCGAGTGCAGCATGTCGGCGATACGGCCGGTCTCGGTGGCCATACCGGTGGCGGTGATCGTGACCTCGCCGCGCCCGCGCGTCACAGCGGTGTTCATGAACACCATCGTCAGCCGGTCGGCCAGCGGGGCGTCCTGCGCGACCTCGGCATCCGCGTCCTTGGACACAGCCTGCGCCTCGCCGGTCAGGACGGACTCCTGCACCTCCAGGGAGAACGACGTCAGTAGCCGTCCGTCCGCAGGTACCCGGTCGCCCGGCGCGAGGGTGACCACGTCCCCGGGGACGAGTTCACTGGAAGCCAGCTGCATCAGGCGGCCGTCGCGGCGGACCGTGGCGTGAGTGACCGTCATCTCACGCAGGGCGTCCAAAGCCGCTTCGGCGCGGGACTCCTGTACGAACCCGATCGTCGCGTTGAGCAGCACCACCACAGCGATCGCGATCGGTGTCTCCCACTCCCGGGACACCACAAGGCTGACCAGCGCGGCCACCAGCAGAATGATGATCAGGAGGTCCTGGAACTGTCGGAGGAAAGCCCGCCACCGGGGCTCACGCGGAGCCTCTTTGAGTTGGTTCGGCCCATGCTCCGCCAGCCGCCTGGCCGCCTCGTCCGAAGAAAGCCCCGCATCGGGATCGACAACGAGTCGGCCCGTCGCGTCACTTGCAGGCAAAGCATGCCAGGGCGATGGTGTGGCGGCAGTGTCGGAAGGCAACATTGATCCATTCTGTATCGGGTGGCCGGGCATGCGCACCGTACCCACCGTTGGGGAAATGCCAATCGAGCGGCACCCCACTTAGGTGGGCGACCGCCCGCTCCATTCGACCGATTTAGGGTCGCCAATCACAAGCGCCCGGACGGGCAACTCCTGCAGGTTCGAGAAAATCATCAGGTTGTGATCCGAGTGGAAAGGACCTTCGAACCTTCTGCATATGCCGTACGTCATTTCCGCACAACTGTGCGGAGAGGGCGGCTTGTCGGCCAGACAATTATAGGTTCAGGCCAGGGGTCGGAATGCGTATTTTCGGCTGGCCCAATCGGGCCTTGTCCCAATGGGGCCAGATGCGGGCGACGTGAGGTGCTCGGTGGTCGCATCTCGTGGCTGTCGATCTGCTGAGCCCGGTGGGGCGCGGTGCCATGACCTGGCCGTTGCGTTTGCGCCAGGCGGCGCGCCGCAGTGTTCCTGAGGCCCTGGTCACGCTTTTCTGGACCTGGCAAAGAATTGGTAAAGGAGACATGTGTCACACGCTGGCTTTTGTCACATCTGACCGTGCCGTCGCGGTCAATTGAGTGACAGGCAGGTGCGCTTCGCGGTTGTCGGTCGATGCGCAAGGACCTGACTGGTTGAAAACCATTTGCCACGCAGCCGTTCCAGGCGGACGCGCAGATCAATGCAGACCTGAAGATTGCCATTGGACGGCAGGAATATGGGAGGAACAAATTGACGGGCAGGGAGGCCTTCGATACCCATGACGAGCACTGGTCCCATCGTGCGGGTGACAGAAGCCGAAAGGTCGACGACATGCGACCCGTAATCGCCCGGCGTAGATCGGTGACGTGCCGGACGCTCATGCGCCTGATCAGGGCAAGCAGGCGTTCGCGTGTCCTGACGCAGCTCCATTACGACAGCACAGCCCCGTACGCGGTGTCCGTGCTGTTCAACGTCAACACCGATGCGCCCGTCGAGTGGGTACTCGGGCGCGACCTGATGTCGGCCGGCCGACACGAGCTCAGCGGTGCGGGCGATGTTCGCGTCTGGCCTTCCGAGATACTCGACGGGGTGGTGTTCATTTCGTTGCGGTCGGGGGCGGAGATGGAGGTCCTGGCGGCTTCCGCGAGAGCGATCGACACATTCGTCGAGCGGACCCACCAGGTAGTGCCCCCGGGAGAAGAAGAGCAGCACCTGGACTTGGACGGCGTCGTCCGCCGCCTGATGGACGAACCGTCGTGACAGACCGGGTCGGCGTGACGAAGGTGTCGGCGTGTCAGGGCTCGTCGTTGTCACCGGTGACGCCGTCAGCGAGACGTTCAACAGTGCGCTGAAGGGAGAGTGCGTCCACCGGCACACCTTCGTCACCCGCACCGAAGTCGGCCTGCGGATCACGACCCGAAGCTCCGGCCTCTGCAACACGTACCGCCCACACAGCGTGATTGGATACCGGAGCCTGGTCGGTTACGAACACGACCACCGAGCCAACTTCGCTCTGGGGCGGGCTATATGGGAGATCTCCAGAGTTCGAGGCGGTCGAGAGATCAGATTCCCGTCGGCACGGTCACTGCATCGAAGAAGCATCGGTGCCAGCACGCGAACCGGCCTACTTCCTGGGTGACGGAGCCAGCAGCGCGGCGGATACCAGTGTCTGTGTAGAGAGCAAGGTCAAGAGGGCGACGCGTTCACCCGTGGTAAACATGCTGAGGTGCTGGAGGTGGTAGATCAAGTGGAAGACACAGAAGGTGAGCCAGCCCGAGCCAACCGTGGTGACGAACCGGTCGCTGTCAGCAAAACGCATGGCCGCGGTTGTCACGACCGCTAGGGCCATGTACAACGCGGCCATGTCCGTGACCAGATGCTCGTTGTACGGACCGAGGCGAGTCTGCCATGGCGCGCCGATGTGAGGAAACGTCTCGTACCAGAGTTCAGGCGCGAAGTAGGCCCATACATGCCCCAGACAGGCGAACACCAGAGTGCCGAGAAGTACGCGTCGTGTTGCAACTTTTCCCATACCTATAAGACACGTCGCCTGCCGCGTCTGTGACATGCGGTTCGCTCCTGCTTCAGCAGGGGCGGGCAAGCGGGGTCGGCCAACTACCTCGCGGACCGGACGTCGCCCGGTGCGGGTGCGGGTGCGGGTGCGGGTTCGGGTGCGGGTGCGGGTGCGGGTGCGGGGAAAGGGTAAGTTCCTGGCGTGCGTCAAGTAGGACTTGACGGCATCTGCCACCCGTGTTCGGGCCATGACTGACCTTGCCGCGTGATTAACAGCCTCAAAGTGCGACACGAAGTCGCACACGTTAAGTGGGAAAGCCACGAAGGAAGGAGAGATGTGCTGACCCCGGATTAGTGTCCGTATCCGTTCCCGCGCTCACATGCGTCGCCGGTAACAGCGGGGTGTGAAGCTGAGCGTTCAAGCCCAAGAATTTCCCGGCCGCCGGGAAATAACAGGCGAGGGAAAGACTGGACGGGTGAACCGCGTGAACCCCTGTTGATGTCTCGTAAGGTTGAAGCTGCCTGGTGGTTTGCAGTCGGCAGCTACAGAACCCGATGCTGAGAGGCGTCAGGCGACTTCCGGAGATTTGAGACCGGAAGGAGGACACCGCCGGTTTCGGGATAGAGGGGGCACCCACCCCAGTCGCAACTTACGTGTGTGGAACGTGGAAACCCCGATGGAGTCCGGGCCACAGCCCGGTAAGCCAACCGCAAGGAAGGCCCAACTCTCCAGCGGGAACAGGATGGTCCAAGAAGCGAATGCCGGTAGATCGAAAGATCAGGGGAAAGTTGGAGGCAACCTTCACGCCTCCGGTCATAACCCGCCGGATACGGGTCCCAGTGACCCGACCCGAAAGGGTGCCCACGTGGACCAGGTGAGCCTTTGCAGTATCCCGAGTAAAGCAGCCGGAACCTGGCGGACAAGTTAGACGCGAAGGAGGAACTTACAGTTGGAGTTACCCAATCCTGTTCGGACTTCCATAGCGAACGGACCCCAGGGCGGAAATCTCGACTGGCACAGCATCAACTGGGCCGAAGCCGAGGAGAACGTACGGCGTCTGAGACAGAGGATCTTCAAAGCGACACAGGAAGGGGACCTCAAGAAGGTCCGCAATCTGCAAAAGCTCATGCTGAGAAGCCGCAGCAACACGCTCGTGAGCGTGAAGCGGGTGACACAGCAGAGCAGAGGCCGCAAGACGGCAGGGATCGACAGGGAACGCGCTCTCACTCCCAAGGCGAGAGCACGGATGGCAGTTGAAATTGACGGCCAAACACAACCCTGGCGGGCCAAGCCCGTCAAGCGGGTCTACATCCCAAAGAGCAACGGAAAGCAACGACCACTCGGAATCCCCGTCATGCGTGACAGGGCCATCCAAGCACGTGTGAAGAACGCGTTGGAGCCTGAGTGGGAAGCTCGGTTTGAATCACGCTCTTACGGATTCCGGCCGGGCCGCGGCTGCCACGACGCCATCCAGGCGATCTTCAGCACCGCGAAGGGCAAGGCGGCCAAGCGCCAGTGGGTACTGGACGCCGACCTGGCTGCCGCGTTCGACCGCATCGACCATTACCACCTGCTCGAAGCCGTTGGGCAATTCCCAGCCAGGGAATTAGTCCGGCAGTGGCTGAAGGCTGGTGTGGTCGATGACGGACGCTTCACCCGGACCGAGGAGGGAACCCCTCAAGGCGGCGTGATCAGCCCTTTGTTGCTCAACATCGCTCTGCACGGGATGGAGGAGGCCGCAGGAGTCCGCTTCGCCACCCGCAAAGGAAAGGTCATGTGGGCTGCGAAAGGAACTCCGATCCTGGTGCGATACGCCGATGACTTCGCCGTGTTCTGCACGAGCAAGGAGGAGGCGGAGACCGTCAGGTCACGCCTGGCGGAATGGCTGCAACCCCGAGGACTTCGCTTCAATGAAGAGAAGACGCGAATCCTCCACCTGTCGGACGGGTTCGATTTCCTCGGGTTCAACATCCGCCGCCATGGCGACAGCCTGATCATCACGCCCAGCAGGGACGCGGTCAAGAGAGTCCGGAAGCGACTGAGATCCGAGATGCAAGCCCTCTTAGGGCAGAGCATCACAGTCGTACTACGCCGTCTGTCCCCTATCGTCAGGGGCTGGTCCGCGTATTACCGGACAGTGGTGTCCAGCCGGACGTTCTCGGCGCTGGACAGCTATGTGTGGACGCTCACCTACAAGTGGGCCAAGCGCACCCACCCGAAGAAGTCGAAGCGTTGGATTGTGAACAAGTACTTCGGCAGGCTCAACCGATCCAAGATGAACAACTGGGTATTCGGTGACCGTGCCACGGGCGCACACCTTCCCAAGTTCGCCTGGACCAACATCAGGCGGCATCAGTTGGTCAGGGGTAAGTCGTCACCTGACGATCCCGCACTCCTCGACTACTGGAGCCAACGCCGTCAGACGCGCACACCACCACCGATGGACAAGATCAGCCTTACTCTGGCAGCCCGCCAGAAGGGCGTCTGCCCACTGTGCGGTCAAGCGCTCATCGCCGGCGCGGAATATGAGCCTGACAGCCCACGCGAGTGGATTGACTGGTTCGACGCGGTGAAGAAGCGGTTGCATAAACACCACTTCACCTACCGGCGGCATGGCGGCTCTGATGAGAGCAAGAATCTTCGGCTCGTCCACTCGGAATGCCATCGCCAGCATCACGCAGGCGACAGCGACCGGAAATGAGCAGAACCTGTGAAGCCTTCGGGCTTGCTTGAGCCGTGATGCTTGGAAACAGGCACGTCCGGTTCTGAGGGGGCCGGGTCACGGCGACGTGACCCGGCTACCCGACACCAGGTAGGCGAAGTTCAACCTGCCGCGGCGTGCCTACTCCATACTCTTGGCTGCCTGCGTAGGTGCCGCGTTGGTGTGTTGGGGGCGCCTGGGTCCTTCCGCCGCACCGCTTCCTGATGTCATCCGGTCACTGCGAGGAAGAAGTATGGCGGCGATCACCGCACCGACAGCAGTGATACCGAGGGCTGCGAACGCCAAGGTGTAGCCGCCTTCGGCGGGGAGGCCGCTCGGGAGTGTCTGGCTGCCTACGATGGTGCTGACGAGTGCCGTGCCGATGGCGCCGCCAAGAGTACGGATGTTGGTGTTCATACCGTTGGCAGCGCCGGTCTGATGTCGAGGCACGGTCGTCATGATGATATTGGTCATTGTGGCGAACGCCAGTCCGAAACCAAGGCCGACGACGGCCATGGCCAGCATGACCGACCAGTACTGCGCGTGGGCGAAGGCCAGGATGCCGAATCCCACGACGCTGAGCAGTGTTCCCAGCAACAAGATGTGTCGGGCAGACAGGCGCAGAGAGAGCCGTGAGGTGGCCAATCCGGCGCAGAACATTGCCGCGGTGAGCGGCAGATTGATGAGCCCGGCCTCAGTCGGACTGACGCCGAAGCCGTAGCCGGCAGAGGAAGGGGTCTGTACGTAGTAGGGCAGAACTGCCATCAGTGCATACATGCTCATGCCGGACAGGAGGGCGACCAGGTTGGTTGGCCACACCGCCGGGAGACGCAACATCCGTACGTCGATGAGGGGGTTGCGAGCACGCATTTCCACCGCGACCCAAGCGACGAGGAGTAGGCCGGCAGCGACCAGCAAGACGATCACTCGGGTGGATCGCCAGCCCCAGGTGGAGGCCTGTGCCAAGGGGACCAGGAGGGCGATCAACCACCCTGCGAGCAGCACGGCGCCGGTCCAACTGATGCGTCCGGTTTCGCGGTGGGAGGACCGAGGGACCAGGACCCGGACCCCGAGAGCGGCCCCGACAGTGACAATGCCTGGTATCCAGAACAGGGCTCGATAGTCCAAGGCAGTGGTGATGGGGCCTGACAGCACGGACCCGAGGCCGCCGCTCACGGCGAACAGAGCGGCGAGTACTCCCACCGCGCCGGGAATGCGTTTGTCGGGCAGCTCGTCGCGGATGACGCTGAAGGCCAGCGGTACCACTCCGCCGCCGACGCCCTGGAGTACGCGACCCGCGATCATCAGGCCTATCCCGGAGGAGAACGCCGCGAGAAACGAGCCGGCTGAAAGCGCCAGGAGCGACAGCAGTATCACCTGCTGCTTTCCGAAGCGGTCGCCGAGACGGCCCAGCAGCGGGGTGAAGATGGCTGCCGACATCAGACAGGCGGTCATCACCCACCCGACTACGTCCTGAGAGACGCCGAGATCGCGCTGGATCTCCGGTAGGACGGGGATGATCAGGGACAGCACCAGCGCATACGCAGACACTGCAACGGACAGCACCAGCAAGAGTGCGGCCCTGGCCGAGGGGAGTAGGCGGGGCAGGAAGGACATGACTCTCCAAGAGAGAACGCAGGACAGCCCGCTTGCTGATGCATGTGGCTCTGTCGACGAGACCGCGCGAGGGCAGGCCCTGCGGTGGTTCAGCGGGTCGGATTGCAGCTGAGCGACACCAGCGGCAATGAATGCGTAGGACCGAGAAGACTGTGCGGTGGATCCGACGCAGCGGCGCGCAAGCGGGGCCGAGGATGCTTTGACCGTGCGCGTCGTCTGCGTACCTCGACGCGGGGGCGCACGGGTGCCCAGCAGGCCCGGCAGAGCCTTCGGTCACTTTCCAAGTGGCTGACGCAGTACGCCGTCGGGATCGTAGCGCTTCCACAGGTCGACGACCCGCGCGCCGGTCGGTCCGGGATAGGCGCTGGCCATCATGCTTTTGCTGGGATTGCTCTGAAGACTCGCATACGTCCCATCCGAGTATGGGGCGATGGTGTCCCATGCGGCTACCAGTTCCTGCTGCGCATCTGGTGGGAACGTCGAGGCAATGACCATCGTCTGTTGGTGGCGGTGTGCGTACGCGGTGGCTGACGGATCCATGTCGTTGACAGCACCGCCAAGTGAGCGCATTTGAAGGAGGACTGGGTCGGGGCCGCTGGCTGCGGCGACCAGTGCGCGGGCAGCATCGGGGGTGAGTTCGGTGAAGAGTCCGTTGGTCGTGTGGGAAGGCATCTGTCCCGTGTTCGATTGCATCTGCGCGGATGCAATCAGGTTCGTGTACGGAACGACGTGTGCCTGCTGGATGGTGACCTTGCCGATACCGAGGAGCGGCTGAATGGCTCGCATGATGCGCGCCTGCTCATCCGAGGCAACGACCGCCGTGATGAACGCGACCGGAGTCACCGAATGAGAGGAGAGCATCACTGACGTCGACAGCTCGCGTGGCGCCTTTGCCATGGCGACCTCCCAGCGCCGCAGAGTGTCGCCGGCCCGGTCGACCCCGGCAACGAGCTGAACGAATCCGACGTCTCCGAGCTCGATGGCCTCTATCTCAAAGGCAATTGCGACGCCGGCGCCGGCGCCTGCCCCACGCATCACCCACAGCAGATCTGGCTCGGTGAGGTGATCGGCCCGAACCATGGTGCCGTCGGCCAGGACAACCTCAACTGCACGGACGCGGTCGATCGTGAGACCGAAATGTCGAACGAGCCACCCGATGCCGCCAGCCGTGGCGAGCCCTCCGACGCCGACGTTTCCATGGTCACCCGAACTGATGGCCAGCCCGGACGAGGAGAGCGCCTGGGTAACCTGCCCCCAGCGAGCGCCGGCCTCGACACGCACCAGGCGGGCAGCGCGGTCGAGCACGTCGACCCTGCTCATCGCGCTCAAATCGATGACCAGCCCGTCGGTGTTCGTGGCGCTTCCGGACAAGCCGTGCCCACCGCTGCGGATGGCGACCGACAGACCCCGCTCGCGAGCCAGCCGCAGCGCCGCGGCAACGTCAGAAGCGCTTTCGGGCAGGACAACGGCAGCGGGCGCACCAACGGTGGTATAGGTGGAACACAGCATGCCGTAGCGCCGGTCGTCAGGGGTGACGACCTTGCCGACGAGTCCGCTCGGCGCTGCCCCGAGGACCACGGTCATTGACCGCCCCAACGAACCATGGCACGGTCAACTGCCACACGGGTGACTGCGGCGGCAGAATCGTGGATCTGGTGATTCGGCCCGCTCTTCGTTGGCGACTCGGCTCTGTCAGACATGGCCGATCGCCGCGGCTGCAGACCGGTGGCACCCGTGGGAATCGGGATGTGTGCGCTCTCACCCTCGCCCGGTCGGCCGTTCAAGGACCACTTCTCGAAGTGCCCCAGCCCGTAGGGGTGGTGCATGACGCGGAGACATGCCGAGGCAGTCAATGTGCCTCGGCGACCAGGGCAGGGGGTTGGTCGTCGGGACCTGTCTCCTGGAACGCCACTCGGCCCGAAGGTGAGGCTTTGTCCGTAATCGGTCATGCGTCCACGGTTCACCAGGGCGGACCGACCAGCAACAGCACAGTAAGGTGCTAACTAATAGTAAGTGAGGGTGGCGGTGGAGCAGAACGCCCAATTTCAACGTCGCGAGCCTGGTGCTGTACGCGACGACACGTGCCCCAGTTTTCAAGGTGTACTGGAACTCGTGGGGAGCCGCTGGACCGGGTCGATCTTGTTGGCCGCATCCCTGGGTGCCCGGCGGTTCGGCGAGTACCGGAGTGCGATCGAGGGCATCTCCGACCGACTGCTGGCGCAACGCCTGAAGGAACTCGAGGCTCAAGGGCTCATCGATCGTGCTGTGATGCCCAGCATGCCGGTTCAGATCCGCTACGGTCTCACCTCGGACGGCCAGGCGCTCATCGCTGCGCTTGAGCCGTTGGCGCAGTGGGGCGCTCAGCGGTCCTCTCGGCAGGATTAGCCGTCGGGGCGCCGGTCGGCGAAGGTGTGACGACTGGCCCGGGCGGGTTGGTGGCGGCCTCGCGCGGTCGCAGCTTTCAGGCATCGATCTGCCATGTCGGGGCGAAATATGCGTGCCATCGTTCGGCAGTCGAGAGCGAGGCGCTTACTAATGATTAGTGACTAACCGGCTTGTTGCAAGCCAAAGACTTCCGATGCACGGTTGGCACACCGCCGCAACAGGGCTCTCGTTGCCGTCACGTGACACCCAGTCCGACTCGGGGCCCCGGATCGGCGAACTGATGTCCGTCAGGCTGACGGGCGGCCGCTTGTGTGCGTCAGTGGCCTGCCTGTGCGCCGATGCGGGCGTGGGACTCGTGGAGTCCCTGGCCGGCGCCACCTATGTCGAAGTCGATTGAACGGTGGCACGAGCAGGGCGCCGCGGCTGCTCGATCCTGCTGGCTCTGGGGGTGCCGTAGCCCTGCGGGGTTGCTGTGCTCGAATAAAGTAAACGCTCGCTATCAAGGATCGATCCAAGGTAATCATTTACAGCGATCAACCAGTTGGTCTACGGTGACTGCCGGGTTCGAGCCAACGGTGGCCGCCCATCACACGAAGGAGAGACAATGTCGTCCCCTGCCAAGCTCGCTCACGTCGTACTGCGGACGCAGCACCTCTCGGAGATGCGTGACTGGTACGTGACCGTGCTCGACGCCAAGGTGATGCACGAGGACGCGGCTTCCGTCTTCATCACCTACGACGACGAGCACCACCGAATCGCGCTCGCCAACATGGCCGATCTCGAGAACCCCGAGCACGGGGGCTCGGAACAGCCGGTCGAGAAGCGGGAGAAGCCGGCTGCGGCCACTGCCGACACCGACATATTCGAGGCGCTTGCCGGTCCGTCGACGGGCTTGTTCCACATCGCCTTCACCTACGACACCCTCGATGAGCTGCTGGGCAACTATGAGCGGCTGGCCGAGGTCGAGATCTGGCCTGTCCTGGCGATGAACCACGGTGTGACCACGTCGATGTACTACAGGGACCCGGAAGACAACCTCGTGGAGTTGCAGATCGACAACTTCGCGACGGCTGAGGAGGCCGAGGACTTCATGCAGGGCGAGCTTTGGCTTCGCCGCCCCGGTGGTGTTCCCATCGACCTTGACGACCTCGTCAAGCGCTTCCGAGCTGGTGAAGCCTTCGAGGAACTGGTCAAGCCGACCTGGTGACCCACCCGAAAGCCCCCTGCCGTATGCGCCTTGCGGATTCGGCAGGCAGGGGCCTGCGTGACTCCTGGCAGGCCCCTGGCTGGTGCGGCGGACGTCAATGGGACAGCCGTCCGCCGCACCAGCTCCTCCTCACGCTCCGACATGGAGCGATCAATCCCGCGCTTTCAGTGCCTCATGTGGAGAACGAGCATGCCTCAGAAAATAGATGGCCAGCCCTGTGTTGCGGTGATCGGTGGCGGCTACGCCGGCATCCGCGCCGCTCGCGACCTTGACGATATTGCCAATGTCGTGCTGGTCGAACCGCGTGACAGCTTCCGCCACAACGTCGGCGCACTGCGGGCAATGGTTCGCCCGGACTGGATGCCCAACATCTTCATGTCCTACGAGAAGCTGCTGGCCAATGGCAAGGTCGTGCACGACAGGGCCGCGCAGGTGCAGCCCGGACGCGTCGAACTGGCTTCTGGGCAGGTCCTGGACGCCGACTTCATCGTGCTTGCCACGGGATCTCAGTACCCCTTCCCGGCCAAGGACGACGAGACGAGTAGCGAGCTCTCGAAGAAGAAGTACCTGCGGATCAACGAGAACTTGGAGAGCGCGAAGCACGTCCTGCTTCTCGGCGCCGGTGTCGTGGGTGTCGAACTGGTGGGAGAAATCCTGGCACGGTGGCCGGAGAAGCAGATCACCCTCCTTGATCCTTCCGCCGATGTTCTCAAGGGCCAGTACCCGGAGCCGCTGCGGGCTGCGCTCCGCGAGATGCTCAGCAGCGAGGGCGTGGACCTCCGGCTCGGGGAAGGGCTGAGGGACCTGCCGCAGGCGGTGGCCGGCGAAGTCACGCCGTTCGTCGCGGAGACCACCTCGGGCGCAAGGATCGATGCCGACCTCTGGCTCCAGTGCTTCGGCGGCGGAGTGACTTCGGACTACGTCGTGGGAAGCCTGGCGCAGGCCAGGACGGAGTCCGGACGGCTTCGGGTCCACGATGACCTGCGGGTCCAGGGCCACGACACGGTGTACGCCGTGGGCGACATCGCCGACCTGGGCCTGCCGACAGCATTCATCGCCGACGTACAGGCGGACATCGCAGCCCGCAATATCCGGGTGCAGATTACCGGCGAGGGCGAGAGCGCCGAGTTCCAGGACCCCTTCCCGCACCTGGTCGTGCCCTTCGGCACCGACAAGGGCACCGGCTGGATGGTGAACCAGGACGAGCTGCTGGACACGGCGACGGTCAAGCAGCTCAAGGGCGACCATCTGCTCATCGCGATGTACACGGACAGGCTTGGATTGACCGATGGCGCCTGGACCATCGGCCACTGAACACCGAGAGGGCCCTATCCCAACACGAGGCACAGTGATGAGCGCACTTCTCGAAACCACGGACCCGAAGCCGGGTACTGAACCTGACCTCGCGGAACTTCGAGCCCGGGCGGCTTGCATGGACGTGATCGACGCATTCTTCCGGTGGGTCGATGACGGCGAAGCGGAACGCACCGTTGAACTGTTCACCCCGAACGGCGAACTGGTGATGGACCAAGCACACTTCACCGGCACTGCCCTGACGGCGGCCATGAGGGCTCGACAGGACGCCACGAGCAAGAGCGGCGTGCATGTCCCGGCCGCCTCCTCCTTCCGCCTGCTGGCCCCCGGCGAAGCGGAGACGCATACATACCTGCACTTGTACCGAGATGCGGACCAGCAGGATGGCCATCCGCCCGTTGCGCGCGCGGTGACACAGATCAAAGACCGGTTCGTACGAGGGGAAGACGGCCGCTGGCGTATCGCGCGCCGCGTCGTGAACGTCGTGGCAGGAGGCGAGTGACATGCGTCTATATCGCACCAGCGAAGGGCTTGCCCGCGCCGAGGCCGATGAACTCGCGCTGCTCGACCTGCCTCACCACAACGTCACCGACCTCCTGGCGGACGGTATCGAACAGGCACGCCACGCACGCGTGCGAGGCAGGATCGCCATCGAGGACGCTGTACTCCTCCCGCCGGTGGGTGTGCCGCAGACGGTGGTGATCGCGGGCGCCAATTACCACGACCACGTGGTGGAAGCAGGGTTGCCGATCCCCGAGGCTCCAGTCTTCATCACCACGTCCGGCGCCAGTGTGACCGGCCCTCACGACACCATATGGCTGCCCGCCGAAGCACCCTTGGAAGTCGACTACGAGGGGGAACTCGCGGTAGTGATCGGTAGGGCCGGCAGGGGCATCTCCGTGGCCGACGCCTGGGACCACGTCGCCGGGCTCATGGTCGCCAACGACGTCTCAGCACGGGACGTACAGCTGGCGGCCATGACCAACGGCGTCGTCACCGATATCGAAGGCGTACGACGAGGCAAGTCGTTCCCGCACTTCAAGCCACTGGGGCCAGCGCTTGTGACGGTGGAAGAGACCGGCACCGAGCTGGACCTGTCGATTCGCACCCTCGTCAACGGCGAGACACGTCAAGAGTCACGGACCAATCAGATGATCTTCTCAGTGGCTGAGATCATCGCCCATGTCTCCGCCACGGTGCCGTTGATGGTCGGCGACGTGGTACTGACCGGAACCCCGGGCGGTGTCGCACTGGCCAGAGGCGGCTATTTGCGGCCCGGAGACCTGGTGACCGTGGAAATCGAGGGGCTGGGGCGGCTCCGCAACTTGGTGCGTGCCGCCCCTGCGCCTCCCCTTTAGGCAGCACGCCTGCCGCCGCCAATGTGGTGCCCTGTCAGGCGGCAGGCGTGCGCTCTCCACCCTCATCGCCGCTCTGGTCGAGGCGGGACCGACGAGGCTCGGAGTGGTCTCCAACAACTGCGGCGACAACGCCGGCCTGGGACTCCTCCTGGCGGCTGGTCGGATCGACCGGATGACTTCCTCCCACGTCGGAGAGAACCAGGAATTTGCACGGCAGTACCTTCAGGGCGAACTCGAAGTCGAGCTCGTACCCCCAAGGAACCCTCGCCGAGCGCTTGCGTGCCGGAGGTGTGGGTATCCCGGCCTTCTGCACTCCGGTAAGCGTCGGGATGTTCGTGGAAGAAGGCGGCCTGCCTTGGCGGTACGCAGCTGACGGCAGCAACGCGGTCGCCTTACCACCCAAAGTTTCGCGGGAGTTCGGAGGCCGGCGGTAGCTGTTGGAAGAATCCATTACCGCTGACTTCGCCCTGGTACGGGCTGCGGTAGCACACCGGCACGGCAACCTCGTGTTCCATGCCACCGCCCGCAATTTCAAACCGTTGTGTGCGATGGCGGGCCGAACCACTCGGGTGGAGGCCGACCGGATCGTCGAGCCCGGACAGATCCCGCCCGACGCGGTTCAGCTGCCGGGGATCCACGTCGACCGGCTCGTCGGGGCCGACCCCCTGGACAAGAGCATCGAGCGGCGCGCAGTACGCGTACCACCCCCTGACGACGGTACGGGTGTTCCCCGTTCCCATCGGTCAGGACGCAGGCAGAAGTGCCAGCCGTGGATGAGGGCGCGACTCACAGCAATGTCCGGCCGTTCGCCAGCCCTTTGGCCGACCAACGGCCGGAACGTTGACCGCAACCGTCAGGTTGAGTGCTCGTTGGGCGCGTTGTCCAGAGCGCCACCAGCGGTGCCGGCCGCAGTGTCGATGCCGGCGTCGAGTAGGTAGGCGGTGAACACGACAGGTGCGTATGGACTGCCGGCATCAGAATGTCGTCGCGGATGGTGCGGATGTTCCGGCCCTGCAGGCAACTCGGCTCGTTCATCGCCTATCAGGCACAACATGCCGGAGAGGCCGGGATCAATGTGAACCCGGCCTGCACGTCGCAGTGCTGCCTGCGCTGCGGCCGCAACGTCCCCGCCGGCCGGCCCAGTCTTCAGCAGCCCTGGGCCGGCTCAACCTGGTGACCGCTGCACGCCATTGTGCGCGGCCCCCAGTCTTTGATGTCACCGCCCGCTGCTCAATCTGCAGCGTGATCTCGCTGTTGTGTCAACGGTGGTCGACAAACCCGGGTATCAGCGCCTGAACTCCTGCGCCAGCAGCTGGGCTCGCTTCTCGGCGTCGGTGTGAGCATTCGCCCGGTTCATGTCCGCGACATCGCGCAGCGTTTCCATGCTGGGGACGTGGTGGGCCATGGTCAGCTCGACCTGAATCGTGTGGACGTTCAGTCCGAGCGCCTCGGTGAGCACCTTCTCCAGGTACGGCGTGGCGAAGTCCCATCCCTCGCGGGGAGTTCCGGGGCCGTAACCGCCGCCCGCGCTGACAATCACCGTGGCCGGGCGGCCCTTGACGTTCTCGGGCTCGTCGCCGAACACCGTGGTGCGTCCGGAGATCACAATCTGGTCCAGCCATGCCTTGAAGCTGGACGGGATGTTCCAGTTGTACATCGGCACGGTGAACAGGTACGCGTCCGCGGCGCGCAGCTGGGCGACGAGGCGGTCCTGCAGCGCCGCAGCGTCCGACTCCTCCGTGGACCGATCGCTGGCTGCGTTCGTGCGGGAAGCGATGCCGGCAGGCGTGAGGTGTGGCACCGGCTCCTTGACCAGGTCGACGTATGTCACGGTGCCGGCCGGGTGTTCCTTGTCCCAGGCCTGGCGGAACGTGGCGCCGACCTCGCGGGACACGGAGCCGAGGGGCGCGGCAGAGGAATCGATGTGTAGCAGGTGAACCATGGTGGGGAAGCTCTTCCGTCCTGTGTCGGGAACGACTCCCGACGAGCGGTTGCTGATCTTGAGTGCCTTTTGCCTCAGTCATCGCACCGGCGCGTCGCCCGTAGACGACGCCTCGCTACGCGTATGCGACGTGAGGAGCACTGACACATTGAAGCTACCCGATCGTTGAATGAAGTCAATGATTGTCGAGCTGTGATGGTCGTCTCTCCCGCCGATTACCGCCAGGTGCCCCTCCCTCCCTCGCGCGTGCCGCCGGTACCGCCAGTGGTCACTCCTGGGTCACGCAGTGGTGGCGCCGTTGGCTTGGCGGGGGGCTGGGTCCGGAGTCGGCGGTGGATGATCGGCTGCCTCACGGCAAGACGGGGCCGTGCGCCCATGCGGTTGGGCCGGGGGGCGCGGCCTGCGTGTCGACCGAGGATTCGTACTTACTATTGATTAGCAGCTAACTCGCCGCTTGCTCGGCTTGCCTCTTCGGTGCACCGTTAAGCCATAACCGGCCGCTGAGCCCAGGGCGGCGGTGAAAGTCTCACTGCCCCCGCTCGCCGTTCTGCCGCTGCGAGCTGCGGGTGAGTTGCGGTGATCCGGCATGCACGGGTGATGTGCAACCGCCTCCCGTGCAGCCGCGTATCAAGTTTCCCCAGCGCACCAAGGAGTGACGATGACGTCCCCTCCCAGTCTTCTCGCGTGGTTCCGCGGACATGGCACCACGCGGAGATGCGTAACTGGTATGACTCTGCGCGATGCCAAGATCATGCACGAAGCCACAGCTTCGGTATTCGTCGTTCATACCAACGAGTACCTCCGGATGTCCTTGGCACATGGCTGATCCGGACAAGCCGACCTGGTAACCCCCCAAGCACCTGCCTTTCCGCGCGTAGGAGTCGGGAATGGCAGGCGGGCCTGTATCTCCTGGCAGGCCCTGGCTGGTGCGGCACGTGCAGGATGGGAACTGCCGCACCAGCCACTTCCATCGCCGCTCGCTCTTCCGCGCAGACGGAAGGAAGAACGTTGTTCTTTGAGCGTCCGATGTGGAGATGGCATGCCGCTGACCTCGGTGGGACCCCATCGAGCCAGGCGGAGCGATGAACGCACGCCCGACACCTCGGGGCCGGATGAGGGGTGCTCGTCGCGGCCGGTGACAAGGACGTCAGAGGAAGTTGCCCGGGGCGGTGCGCGCCCAAGAGCGGGGGCACTCAGGCGGCAGGCGGGCGCCGCACCGGCTCGGCGCCGGCACACACACTCCAGGTAGTCGAGCTCGAACCGCATCACAAGGGCAGTGCAACGGCATGCCCCACACCCACAGAGCGATATGAAGGACAGTCAATGGACAAGGTGGTCGCCTCAGCCAGCGAGGCCGTCGCAGACATCCCGGACCGCGCCGTTCTCGCGGTCGGAGGCTTCGGACTATCCGGCATCCCCTCCACGCTCATCGCCGCTCTGGTCGAGACGGGGACGACAGGGCTGATGGTGGTGTCCAACAACTGTGGTGTCGACGATGCCGGTCTGGGACTCCTCCTGCGCGCCGGCCAGATCGCTCGGATGACCTCTTCCTATGTTGGAGAGAACAAGGAATTCGCACGGCAGTACCTCCAGGGCGAGCTCGAGGTGGAACTCGTGCCTCAGGGCACTCTTGCCGAGCGTCTTCGTGCCGGAGGCATGGGGATTCCTGCCTTCTACACTCCCGCTGGTGTGGGCACCCTGCTGGAAGAGGGTGGCCTGCCCTGGCGCTACGGGATCGATGGCACCACAGCCGTCGCGTCCCCGCCCAAGGAAGTACGGGAGTTCGGCAGCCGCCGGTATCTGCTCGAGGAGGCCATCACCGCCGACTTCGCGCTGGTTCGGGCAGAGGTCGCCGACCGGCACGGCAACCTCGTGTTTCACGCTGCCGCTCGCAATTTCAACCCGTTGTGTGCGATGGCGGGCCGAACGACCCTGGTGGAAGCCGACCGCATTGTCGAGCCTGGTCAGATAGCTCCCGACGCGGTTCATCTGCCAGGAGTCTTCGTCGACCGGATCGTCGCCGCCGATCCCCGGGACAAGCGCATTGAGCGCCGCACAGTACGCCAGCCCGCTGGGACTTGACGAAGCCCGTCAGCACACTTGCCTGCTTCGGTTCAATCCGCTGGAGAACACCATGACAGCAACCCATGATGGAACCATCCGCAGTTCTTTGGCTGCGCGTGCGGCTCAGGAACTGACTGACGGTCAGTACGTGAATCTGGGCATCGGTCTGCCCACGCTGATACCCAATTACCTGCCGGACGGCGTACATGTGATCCTTCAGTCCGAGAACGGGATCCTGGGGGTCGGACCCTATCCGTACGACGATCAAGTCGACCCGGATCTCATCAATGCCGGCAAGGAGACGGTGACGGTCCTCCCTGGCGCGGCGTACTTCGACTCGGCGACGTCCTTCGGCATGGTGCGTTCCGGCCGGATCGACACCACCGTGCTCGGCGCCATGCAAGTATCCGCGGCGGGGGACCTGGCGAACTGGACCATTCCCGGAAAGCTGGTCAAGGGGATGGGTGGGGCCATGGACCTGGTGCACGGTGCGCGCAGAGTAGTGGTGGTGATGGAGCACACTGCCCGCGACGGCTCTCCGAAGATCGTGAGTGAATGCACCCTCCCGGTCACTGGCCGACGAGTTGTGGACCGAATAATCACCGAGCTGGCAGTTTTCGACGTAACCCCCGAGGGGCTACATCTGATGGAACTCGGGCAAGGCGTTTCCATTGATGCCGTACGCACGTCGACTGACGCGCCATTCGTCGTGTCCGATGTGTTGAAGTGACCTGCTGGGGCAGGTTTCTGCCCCAGCGTCGCGCGGCAGGCGCACCCTCCGACCTGCCGCAGGTCCGGGCTGGGCGAGCGAATCGGCCAGCCCGGACCGGCCATTCGCCACGTGTGTGGCCTTCGAAGCGGCCGCCCGATACGTATGCGGGCGGCTGAGTTGTTCGCTGCCGGCGAGGGCACTAGGGAAGGCGATCTCCAAGTAGTTTCGGGTTCTCGACGACGGCCGAACGAGTTCAGCCGACGCCGACAACGGGTCAACGTACGAGCGGTCCGGCGGTGGCTGCGCGCGTGGGACAACGCACGGCCGGCAGGGCCTGCAGTCATAGAGGCATCACGGCTGAAACTGAGCGCGGCGATGTTCGCCGCGTGGGAAGAGGAACTGGCCGAGGGGCCGGTCGCGCACGGATGGCCCGAGCAGAACGGAGACGGCAGGGTGCGGTCCGGCCGTCATCACCTTCCATCTGAGTGGGCGATGACCCCGGGCATCAACGCGGCGATACCCGTGTCCCTGTCCTGCCTCACGAGCCGCGACGCCCATCTCAATCCTGCCCGACACGATGACGTGCCGAAAAGCAGACCGGTGCGTTGAGCAGCAACTGCGCTGCGCAGCACTCGCGAGAGAACGGCACCGAAGACCTGAAGGGGCGGTACCCGCTGCGTACTCCCCAAAGTCGCGCGTGGGTACCGCCCCGCGGGCGTGGGCGATAGTTCGCCCGCCATGGCCGTCCGCTCCGCTCCGCGGAGGCCGATCCCGCACCTCGTCACCAACAGACGACGTGCGGGCGTCGAGGGCCGTGAAGCCGTCGCGTCACCGTCGCCGGCTCGGCGGCCACTCCGGAACTGCTGTGTGTCTCGTGTGGCCGGCGGACTCTGTGGCCCTTTCCATCTACATTGACAGTAACAGATGATTGAGGCGGTTCAACGGTTATCGCGTATGAGGTACCTCTCTCGCATGCGCAGGATGCTCGATGAGGGGGCAGGCCCCGGTCGGCGTGGTTTCCGGTCGAGTGCCAACCGGTGGCGCCGAAGTGCATGCTGCGAGGGGTGTCAGTTGCCCGCAATGTGCAGAATCATCACGCCCGCCGCGGTGGCGGCGGAGACCAGGGCGGGCGCGGCCGCTGTGAATCCATCCTTGACGCGCAGGTGACAGGCTGCCCCACCGAGCATCAGCGCCACGACGACGAGGGCGGCAGCCACGCCCGACCACGTCACGAAGATGCCGACCAGCAGTCCGATCGCCGCAACCGTTTCCGTCAGGCCGACGAATCGGAGCAGCTCTGTCGGTACCCGTAGGTGTTGGGCCATGAGGGCCGTCTTCGGGTGGCCCGCAACCTTCGGCGCCCCGGCGAAGGTCATGAACGCCGCGAGAGCGCAGGACAGCAGGGCTGCGGCAAGGGACATCTGGTTCTCCAGTTCGTGCGCGGGGGCGCATGCCGCCGCGAAGGTCGCTATTCATTGAAGCTAGAAAATAGTAGGCACCTCGCAACGATTTGTGCACCGTGAGGATTGTCTCCACGAGATTGTCTGACATGGGTCGTCAGCTGTCCGGGCGGCCGGGCGCAGCCAGGCACAGCGTTCTGGACCTGGCTGCTTGGCCGGGGTGCGTCTGGCCAGGCGATGGCTGACAGCGTCAGGCTCTCGTGGAACCCGCGACCGATCAGCGTCTTGATCTGTGCCGACCAGGTCCGGCCGGCCGGCCGCGCGCCCGGGACCTGGCCGGGTCCGTGACCGCCGCCCCCCGGTCCGCCTCACGGCCTTGGGTCCGCCGGATGGTCTCGTTCGTCCAGTAATGGGACTCGGCCACCAGACCCGCGTCCGGCCAGCGGGCTAAACTGGCATACGCGCGGCCAGGGCGGTTGATCCCAGCATCATGGTCGCGATTCTCCAAGGCCTGGTGTCTGCTCAACTCCTCGAGCGCCGCCGAGCCCCGTCGGTCCGTCGGCGCCATATTCGCCGCGATCAGGATGGAGGGACGTCGTCTCTTGGCTCAGGCCCAGCAGGCCGTCGATGCAGTCGAGGAGGGACGCATCGGCGACCTCGCAGCGGAGGAGATCGGCGTACTTCGCGGACTCCTCGCAAGGGTGTGGACGTTGCCGCGCTACCCGGTGTGCTTCGAAGAGTGAAGCCGCTGAGGTGCCCGAGGGGCCAAGGGCGGCGCCGTACTCGTCGCCTTGGATCTTGTAGCCGGTGGGCAACAAGGATCCCCGACGCTGCCCAGGGCGAGAAGTCGGCGTTCTGATGGCGTGCGCAGCTCACGGACCGCCGGTGAAGAAGTCGGACTTCAGGTCCCCGATGATGGTGTCGAGTGGATGCCCACTGACGATCAACGGTCCACTCCAGGGTGCGCTGAGTGCAAAGAGCAACGCCAGGCTCAGCCCTACCACGCTCGCCACACCTACGATGAGCAGCGACGTTCGCAGGCTGCTGCGGAAGACCAGTGCGCCGGAGTTCACGATCAAGGCCAGTCCGCTGACCACCAGCGTGATGACATAGAGGGCGGGAACGTCGCGCGAGGCCGCCGCGATGCGGGCGCGACGACTACTGGTGACACCGTCCAGGGCGACCACCAGCTCCGTGCCTGTCGGGGTTCCCACCTCGGGCCGGGCTGCTTCGGCGCGCACGGTGCGCTCCAGCCGTGCGATCGCTCGCGCGGTGGCCGGGTCGTCTCCGGACGCAGCCGCTGCGCTTTCCCATTCCCTGGCGCGCGTGGTCTGCAAGTAGTCCAGCAGCGCCGTATGGATCGGCTCCGACTCGACTCGCGGACTTGTTGCCGCCCATGCCAGCCGGGAGGCCGCAGCCGCCTCGTCACTCACCAGCCCCTCTGCCGCGCGCAAGTAGCCGGCCTCGCTGGCCAGGGAGAGTGCCGCGAAGATCGCGAAGGCGGCGCCGAGTGTCGGCATCAGAGGCGTGGCGATCTGCGGCACCCGGTCCTGTTCGCGGACCGGCACGAGCGCCCGGACGCCGACTCGCGCCACCGCCGCGACCAGTAGGGCGAGCAGGAGACCACCGACGACCAGTACCGCCGGCGGCAGGGAGGTCAACCAGTTCACCACATCACCTCCAGCGCGTTCCGTGAGGAGCCCATGCGGCGGTACATCGGTCCCGCGACCTGGAACTCCTCGTTGATCACTTCTGTGAACGCTCGATGATCACAGGTCGAAGACCTTTGACGCTTGCGACGCCCGGCACGACAACTCGCTTCGTCGGCCAATCAGCCGAGTGCGGCCCGATGCGAGGCTGTACGGGGAATGCGCGCCCCGCACGTCTCGCGTACGGTTCCGTTCCACGGGGCTCACAGACGTTCGGCGGGGACCGGAAGCGCATTCCGATCCGGTGGCGATGCGCCCGTGAATGCAGGCGAACGCTCCCGAGTGCACACGCACACCCAACCAACACGTATGGCACACCTGCGTCCCAACGCACAGTGGCCGTCCCGCGCCTTGGGCGGGGCCAGTGCGACGCGGTCTGTGTCGTGCAAGCCGGCGATGTTGCCGGGAGTACGACGGCCGCGATGCGGGGCGACCAACTGGGCCAGGGGCGTGACCTTGCTTGACAAGCGCTCCCGGTGGAAGTGCCGGCGCAGAAGCGTTCGGCAGCCTGGATCCGAACCCGTTCACCAAGCGCCTGCCGATCAGTCGTTCACGCACCACTCTGCGTACGCCTCATACAAGCAGCGGTACCGGGACGCTCACACGCCGTCAGGCCTCAATGGCGACACGCCAACCAGTTCAGTGATCGCCTGGATCATTGTGCACCGGTCCGGAGCGGTGATTGACTGGGGGTCAATCAACTGCGAAGGGAAGAGCACCGTGAGCAGTCCTGCGATCCCTCTCATGCAACCCGCGCCCGATTACGACACATTGCGTGAGGTGGAGAACCGTGTGCTGTGGTTGGCTACGTCGATCGTCCACCATGCGAACCGAGTGCGGCCGAACCCGTCCGGCTTGAAGGTGGGCGGCCATCAGGCGTCGTGTGCGTCGATGGCGTCACTGATGACCACGCTGTGGTTCAGGCATCTGCGGCCGGAAGATCGAGTGTCGGTCAAGCCGCACGCGTCGCCGGTGCTGCATGCGATCAACTACCTGCTGGGCGAGCTCGACGAGTCTTATCTGACGCGGTTGCGAGAGTTCGGCGGCCTGCAGAGCTATCCGAGCCGGACCAAGGACCCGGATCCGGTGGACTACTCGACCGGATCGGTCGGCATCGGCGCGACCGCCCCGGTCTGGGGGGCCATCGCACGGCGGTATGTGAACGACATGTCCGGCGACTGCGGAACAGGCAGACAGTACTCGCTGCTGGGCGACGCCGAGCTGGACGAGGGCGCTGTGTGGGAGGCGCTGCTCGATCCCATGGTCGGTGAACTGGGCGAGCTCGTGTGGATGGTCGACCTGAACCGCCAGTCGCTGGACCGCGTCGTGCCCCACATGGCCGGTGACAGGCTGCACGGCATGTTCACCGCCGCTGGGTGGCAGGTCATCACGCTGAAGTACGGAGAACTGCTCACCCAGCTGTTCGACCGCCCCGGCGGTGCCGAGCTTCGCGACCGCCTCGACCGGATGTCCAATCCGGAGTACCAGCGGCTGCTGCGTTGTGACGCCGAACAGCTGCGCCGGCGGCTCCCGGGCGACGGGCCGGGGCGGGACCGGATCGCCGCCCTGGCAGCAGGTCTTGACGACGCCGCCCTGCTTGCAGCGATCCGCAACCTCGGCGGCCACGACCTTGCCGCGCTCGACCGGGCGTTCGACGCGATCGACGACACCAGGCCCACAGTCGTCCTCTGCTACACGGTCAAGGGGTACGGCCTGCCTTCGCAGGGGCATCCGCAGAACCACTCGTCGCTGCTGACGGCCGGGCAGATGAGGGAACTGGCCGTCAGGTGCGGCACGGACGCCGACGATCCATGGCAGGCGTTCGAGCAGGGCACCCCGGCGGCCGCGGTGTGCCAGGCGGCAGCCGAGCGGCTGCGCAGAGCGCCGCGGCGCATGGCGGCCCCTCCCAAGATGCCGCAGGACATCGGTCGTACACCGACGGGCACCACCACGACGCAGGCGGCGCTGGGCAGGTTGCTGATGGATCTGACCCGTGAAGCCCCGGAGGCCGCCGGCCGGGTGGTGACGGTGAGCCCGGACGTCAGTTCCACGACCAACCTGGGAGGATGGGTCAACAAAGTCGGCGTGTGGTCCGTGACAGAGCGGCAGGACTGGTTCGCCGATGACGCCGAGACGATCCTGCACTGGTCGGAGAAGCCGTCGGGCCAACACATCGAGTTGGGAATCGCCGAGGTCAATCTCGTCGGACTGCTCGGTGAGCTGGGTGCGGCGTGGAGCCGTTGGGGCCAGCCGCTGCTGCCGATCGGCGTGCTGTACGACCCATTCGTGGAGCGGGCGCTGGAGCCCTGGTCGTACGGCATCTACTCCGGTGGCCAGTCGATCCTGGTCGGTACCCCGTCCGGAGTCAGCCTGGCCCCTGAGGGCGGTGCGCACCAGTCCGTCAAGACGCCGTCGATCGGGCTCGAGCAGCCAGGTTGCGTCAGCTACGAGCCCGCGTTCGCGATCGACACCGAGTGGACCATGCTGGCCGCCCTCGCCCAACTGGGCAGACCGGACGGAAGCTCCGCCTACCTGCGGTTGTCCACGCGCCCGGTGGATCAGACACTCGCTGCGGTGCCGGGTGATCCCGTCGCCCGGGAGCGACGGCGTCGCCAGGTCGTCGCAGGCGCCTACACACTTCGGTGTACGGATGCTCCCGATATCACGCTCGCCGCGATGGGAGCCGTCGTACCCGAGGCGCTGGCCGCGGCCGATCGGCTCGCCCAGAACGGCATCCGGGCCGACGTGGTGTGTGTGACCAGCCCTGATCTGCTGTACCGCGCGGTGCGGTCCCGTCAGGGGCAAGCGGAGGCCGAGTCGTGGGTCCTCGACCAGGTATTCCCGGCAGAACGAGCAACGCCGCTGGTCACGGTGGTGGACGGCCACCCCCACACCCTGGCGTTCCTGGCCACCATCAACCGTGTCCGGCACACCGCGCTCGGGGTGACACGGTTCGGACAGTCCGGGTCCCTGGAGGACGTCTACCGCTACCACGGTCTGGACGCCGACAGCATCGTCCGCGCCGCCTTCGACCTGGCGACGATGAAGTTCTGACCGCTCGGGCCGGACTCGCCCGGCCGGGCAGGCGGACGCCACGCAACGCGTTCGTGTTCGGCAGCCGAGCGAGTCCGAGCGACTCAGCGCGAGTCCTTCGGCTTGGTCACCTGGCGGAAGGTGCGCATGGAGCCTGTCGGCGACGCGTGCTGCCCGCACCGCGCGTCGGATCCGTCCGGCGCGCGGAATCGAACGTGGTGTTCTCCACGCACAGCGCCGCGAGGTGCAGCCCGTTCACGCCCTGGAGCGGTGGATCGCCGGGCACCCGGAGCTGGACGAGGCGCTCGCCGGGGTGAAGACGCCCCCTGGTGGGCTTCGGCGATGCGGGCGATGTCAGCGATCGTGACGGAGGAGTACGGACGGCGTGCGCGATGGTTCGATACGGCCGCCGGACTTCTTCTGGGGCGTCTTCCGGGCCGTTGCCGCCCGCCAGGTGATCGGCCTGCTCAGCTCGGCCGTCGTCACGTCCCCCGTCATCCGGAAGTCGGCATCGCTTTCGGTGCAGCGGTGCAGCGGTGCTCGGGGGACAGCTCCCGCGAGCACCGACCCAAACTAATTGACTCACGGTCATTGACCTTTGATCGATGACTGTCTTACCGTCGGGCCAGCCCGGCGTCCAGGATCCGCAATCCGCGAGCCGGCTTTCGAACGTCCGCCGTCCGCAGGCCCCGACGCATGCTCCTTACAACGAAGTGAGGTGATCATGGCTCGTGATTCCCACCCCCGCTCTTTCCGTGGAGATCCACCGGCTTGGAGGTGTTCGGTGTGCGCGTCGTGAACGGCGGTGGGCGTGCGGCGCCGGTCGTCGGTGGGCGTCCGATCGACGTCGAGCCCAGCAGCAGGGGGCGCTACTCCTCCCACGTCCAAGAGCTCCACGACCGCCGGACGGAGCGGTACTGGAGGACGTCGCCCGGGTCGCCCCGTTCCTGGCCCCGCCACACCAGGTCTTCGGGATCGGTCCCAAAGATCGCGAGCGCGCAGACGAAGGCGGAGCACAACTCCCGGACCGTCCCGCGGTGTTCTCGATGTCCCCCACGCCGGTGACCGGCCCGTGCAACACCGTGCGAATCGCCAACCTGTTCGCTCGACTGGCAGGCGGAGCTCAAGGTCGTGATGGGCCGCCGTGCTGACCGGGTGCCGGAATCGGCTGGACGAGAAATCTCCGGGTCCTCCTCCACTCCGGAGATGTGCTCGCCACCGCCGCCGAAGGCATCGGGACGAGGAGAAACGTCATGGTCGGACGCCAGAAGTGAATCTCCCTCAGCCGCACCACCGATTTCATCCGAGCAGAAGGATTTCCGATGACAACAGACAGCGCCGGCAGCGGTGTTCTCCCCCTCAGCAACGCGAACGAGAAGGCAGCCATCCATCACATCGCCTTCAAGGTCGCGTTCGAGGAGTTCGACGAGCTCATCGATTGGTATCGCAACGTTCTGGACATGGACGTCAACTTCCGTGGCAAGCAGATCGACCTCGAAGTCTGCTTCCTCGCCAACGACCGGGCCAACCATCGGCTCGTCTTCGTCACGCGCCCCGGCATCGAGCGCGACCCCGCCTACCGCGGACGGGCCCGACTCGACCACTCGGCCTTCGAGTTCGCCACGATCGACGGTCTGCTGGAGAAGTACGCCGCGCTGCGGGACCAGGGAATCCACCCCTACATGAGCATCGACCACGGGCTCACCTTGTCCCTGTACTACCGGGACCCGACCGGTCATGGAGTCGAGCTCCAGACCGATGCCCACGGTGACTGGAGCTCCTCCAAGCAGTGGATGCACGTTGCCTCGGAGTTCGCGGCGAACCCGGCAGGAATCCTCTTCGACCCCGACCGGGTGATCGAGGCCCGCAACGCCGGCGCGAGCCTGGACGAGCTGCACCGGCGGATCTACGACGACGGTGAGTTCCCGCCCCGGCCCGAGCAGCGCGCCCGGTTGCAGATGCCCCCGGAGAAGGAGCCCTACCTGTGGGACCACAGCAGCTGGGGACCGGATCACCCGACGTTCGACCGCCGGCTCGGCGACCGGTGAACGCGGACCACGAGACGAAGAGATCACCGTGACCACCATGGACGTTCCCGTACTCGTCATCGGCGGCGGTCCCGCCGGTCTGGCCGGGTCAATTCTGCTGTCCCGCCTCGGTATCGACCACGTGCTGGTCGAACGGCATCCGAGCACGTCGCCGTATCCGAAGGCCCATCTGATCAATCCGCGCACATTGGAGATACTCCGCCAGGCGGGCGTCGCCGACGACGTGTACGAGATCGGCGGCCCGCCGGGGGAGTACAGAGTCCGGTTCCAGACGTCCCTGGGCGGTGACGGCCCGCTGGACGGCAGGGAGCTCTTCGCCATCGACGGCTTCGGCGGCGGCTCCCTGCGCGCATCCACGGAGCGGGCCACCCCCTGCCCGCACACGAACCTGCCCCAGCTGCGCCTTGAGCCCGTGCTGCGCCGCCACGCCGAGCAGCACGGTCACGCGACCGTGTTGTTCGGCCACGAGTTCGTCCGCTACGACGAGGACGCCGACGGCGTCACCGCCCTCGTCCGCGATTGCCGTACCGGAGAGAACTTCACAGTACGTGCCCAGTACGTCATCGGCGCCGACGGCGGCAAGACGCTGGCTCACCAGCTCGGTGTGACGCTCGAAGGGCCCCGCTCGATCGCCCGCCTGGTGAGCAACCACATCAGCGCCGACCTGTCCGACCACGTCCAGGGCGACGCGCTCATCACCTTGCTGATGCACCCGGAGAACCCCTTCAAATTCGTCGGCCTCGTTCCGATGGGGCCGAGCTACGGAAAGGGCACCGACTGGGCGCGTGAAAGCGAGGAATGGGGGGTGTCGTTCGCCCTGCGTCCGGAAGACAGCACCACGCTGACCGAGGACACCGTCGCCCCGATCATCCGGCAGGCCCTGCGCCTTCCCGGTCTCGACCTGACGGTTCACCGCACCAGCACCTGGGGCGTCGAACGTGTGGTGGCCGACCGCTTCCGGTACGGCCGGGTCTTCCTTGTGGGTGACGCCGCACACCGTCATGTCCCGACCAGCGGTCTGGGCCTCAATTCGGCCGTCCAGGACGTGCACAACCTGGCGTGGAAGATCGCCGCGGTGGTGCGCGGCCAGGCCGGACCCGACCTGTTGGACACCTACGAAGCCGAACGCCGGCCGGCTGACGTGCGCAACGCCGACTGGGCCTTGTTCACCTTCATGAACAACGCGAACATCGATGTCGGGCTGGGACTCTCGGCAAGTGCGTCACAGGAGCAGAACATCGCCGCCCTTGCCGCCTATCTCTCGGACACGCAGGCGGGCGCCACCCTGCGTGCGCGAGGCGCAGAGATCATCGCGACGCAGCGCACCGAGTACCAGGCCCTCGACATCGAGCTCGGCTTCTCGTACGAGAGCGCCGCAATCGTCCCGGACGGCACGCCACGGCCGCCGAGCGACCCGCTGGGGCTGCACTACCGCGCGACGACGCGGCCCGGGCATCGCCTGCCCCACGCTTGGCTGCAGCATGGAACGGAGCGGATGTCGACGCACGACCTCACGGGTGTCGGCGACAGCTTCGCGCTGATCACCGGACGCGACGGGGACACCTGGCGCAAGGCAGCCGCCACCGTGACCGAGGAGTTGGGTGTCGCCATCACCACGGCGTGTGTCGGTGCGGCCGACGGCTACCTCGATCCCACAGGCGAGTGGGGACAGGTGTCGGACATCGCCGACGACGGTGCGGTCCTCGTACGTCCCGACAATCACGTGGCATGGCGGATCCACGATTCGGTCCAGGACCCGGTCCATGAGCTCAGGAAGGCGCTCTCCGGCATTCTTGCCCGCTGAGCCCGTTCGCAGCGAAGGGCGAGACCAGTCCTGTGCGGGACTGGCGACCCATGGGCGCGCCTCCTGGTGGTGCCGTGACCCGTGGATCTCGGCCGGCGAGTGGGCGGCGTAGTTGATGTTGTTCGGAGCGCTCGCTCTTAGGTGATCGAGCTGCGCTGCCTGCGGCGGGAGTGGCCTCGGACGGCGTTGTAGCTGTGCAGCCGCGGGAATGAGACCAGGTGGTCATCGCGCTCGGTTCTTCCGGACCGGGCGCGATGACCTTGGAGGTCAGCTCAACTGCGCAGCCCGCTCGGCGGGGTGGACATCATTCATGCGGTGGCACAATGGCCGTCGTGTCCAACTCCTACGCGCAGCCCATCCTGAGAACGGCGGACCTTTCGGAAGGGTTGCGCATCGTTGAGAGGCTGCTGGGGATCGCCGACCTGAGGAATCTGGAAGTCGATTTCGAAGCGCGGATCTCCTCGACTCACTCTCTGTCGGAGGTGCTGGCCCTGCTGCCGGACGCCGATTGGTGGGCTGAGGGGGAGAGGGACGGCACCTCGGGCCCCGGGGATGATCCGTCGGCCTACCTGCCCATCTGGCTGCGACGCTGGGCTCAGGCACCCGAGACCGTGGAGCCGTTTCTCAAGGCGGTGGGCGACAGTCCGGCGACGGTGCGGTGGGACTTCAACGCCTGGCCCGAGGCTCCGGAGGTAGGTCTGGGGGTGGGAGGTACCCGCGGCGCGTTCGTCACCCTGTGCGCGCATGCCCGGGACCTCGACCTCGAGGAGCCCGCGGCCGACTACACGGTGTTCGTCCACGTCAAGCAAATTGAGGCCGAACGCGCACCGTGGCTTGCGGCCCGAGTCGGGCTGCGGGTGATCGGTGACTTGGTGATGGCACCGTACTGAGCATCCATGAAGGGAACTGCAGCACCGCCATCGTCTTGGTCACTTCCGCGGCGACTCCGCCATGCAAGAAGGCGACCCGCTCGGGCCGTTACCGCGCAGCCCCGTGCCGTCGGCTACCTGGACGACGTACCGCGCCATCTACGTTTCCGAAGTAGCCCGGTATCGGGTGGGCGGACATACACCCCACGACAACGTCCCGGATTCCGGCAACGAGCGGGCCTCACTACATTTCGGCTCGACTGGGCTGACCAGGCTCGCCAAGAGCGGCGGTGCCGCGAGGCGGAGTGGCGGTGCCGTGCACCCGCTTGGCATGCTTGGCGTACAGGCGGGGCGCGAGGAACGGCAGGATCAGTCGTGCGGGCAGTGGGGCCTCAGCGAGAACCGCCTTGATCACCTCGGGGTTTCCCTCGTACATCGCCATGCCGAAAGCAAGCGGGAGGACCTTCTTCGGAACTTCCTTCATGCTGTGCTCGCCCAGTTGCTTCCACTCGGCCGCGGTGACGTACTTCTCGGCCAGGGGGAGGATCTGCTCCTCTTCCATGGCCATGTGCTCCAGCAGCACAGCCAGCAGCCGGTCGAGTGCCTCCGCGAGCTCGTGGCCGCTACGCCCGGTGGACCGCCACTCGGGTAGCAGGCGAAGCACCTCATTGCCGGCGGCCTCAATGGCGTGGTGCTGTTCTTCCATGCGGGGCAAGACGGCTTCAGCCTCTTCCCCACCCCGCCCCTGGAGCAGCGGCCAGAGGATCAGGTCCTCGCCCTCATGGTGAAAATGCAGGAAGCCACAGACGAGTTCGGTGTGCGCGCCGACAACCTCGGAACGCCGGGTGTCGTTCGGTTCGACCTCCCGCACTCGCTGCGGTAGCAAGCCGAATTCACGCCGGATCATGCGGTGAGCCATGTACATGTCTCGCACATCGGCCATGGGTTCGTCGGTGGTCGGGTTCACGTGTCCTCGATCGTTTGTGGAGCAGTCGGCCCATAGGGGCCCTCGGAAAGATTCCCTGTACTGGGCGAGGGACGCATAGAACCTTGGTGCCAAGGCGTATGTCGCTACCTGTACGACATGACCGAGACGTCCGCATGGAACGGCAACCAGCCGTCCCGTCGTAGGACCTGGGCTCAGGTTGGATAATGGGCTGAGAGCTGGTTCAGGCCGTGTGGCCCGCACCAGCTCTCACCTACGGCAGGGTTTGCAGGTATCACCTAGTCCACGGGGACGATGCGACCTTCGGTGTCGAATGTTCCGAGCACCTCGTTCACCGAGGAGCGACCTTCCGGATCGACCGAGAGTCCGTCGAGGTAGGCGTACTCGGCGAAGGTCTTGGAGCGGCTGGCCTCCGAGATCTTTTCACGCAGGAGGCTGCCGTTGACCTCGTCCCCTTCCTCGATGACGAGCGACGCGGCAACAGCGAGCAGCCAGACTGCGTCGTGGCCGTACGCGAAGTAGGAGTTGGTCTGTTTCCCTGATTCCTTCTCGAACGCCAGAGCGCCTGGCTCATTCGTCACGATCCATGCCTGCGGGAAGGTCAGACCTGCGGCCTTCTCCTTCGCCACGGTCGCCGCGGTCGCGGAGATGGCGTGGTGGGTCACATAGGTGACGTCCTTCAGCGCAGCAACATCCTCGGTCTGGAGAAGGAAGTTGCCAACCGCGTCCGTGCCGACGGCCAGAACGACGGCGTCAACGTCCGCGTCGGCGAGGTTGCTGATGACGGCGGAGAAGTCGGTGTCACTGGTTGCCACAGCTTGTTTCGTTGCGAAGCCCGGAAGTCCGCCCTCCTTCAAGACCTCCTCGATCGGCCCCGACACCAGCTCGAAGCCGGGATTGTCGCCGTCGATCACCAGACCGACACGGCGGACGTCACGCGATACGAGGTATTCACCTGCGGCTCGGGGAAGGTCGAGGTCGGCGAGGGAGAAGAAGTAGTCCTCCTTGAAGGCCTCGCCGCCGAGCGACGAGGCGGTGATGAGCGGCACCTCGTAGTCGTTCACGAGTGGCCAGAGCGCCACCGAAATCGGGGTCCAGCCGCTCGAGAGGACTGCGTCGACTCTGTCGCGGCCCACCATCTCGCTCAGGATCTGCGCTGACTTCGCGACGTCCGTGCCGTCGTCCTGCTTGACGACGTTCGTTTTCCAGCCGTCCGGGAGCACACCACTTTCGTTGACTTCCCTGACGGCGGCTTCGATGCCCGCGTCGTAGTGCGTTCCGTTCGGACCCTGTGCCCCGGTGAGCTGAGCAATGTGGCCAATCGACAGGGTCTCGTCCCCGCCGCCCCCCGAACTCGATGCGCTACCGCATGCGGCAAGCAGCGCGGCGAGGGCCGTGAAAGCCACGGTAGTGCGAAGTTTCCTGGGAACCGAC
The DNA here is from genome assembly GCF_003261055.1 of Streptomyces cadmiisoli. Classification (NCBI taxonomy): domain Bacteria; kingdom Bacillati; phylum Actinomycetota; class Actinomycetes; order Kitasatosporales; family Streptomycetaceae; genus Streptomyces; species Streptomyces cadmiisoli. The sequence goes on along the minus strand of NZ_CP030073.1, from coordinate 433,287 downwards.
ATGGTCGCTCCTATTCTGCTCGCCGCTTCCGGCGGCGTGCGCGCGAGTTATGACGTGCGACACCAGGTGCCGGGCTATTCCTGACCGTCTCTCATTGACCATCTGTCATCCGTGCGAAATCGATCGTCGATCGACTGGGTCAGGATGCGCGGCGGGAGGGGAGTGCGCCCCTGGCCGGCGGCATGCCGAGCGGACGAAGCCTAGATCTGGACGAAGACAGGTTCGAAGAACCGACCCTTGTCGATCGCTTGAGAGAAGTGGTAACGGCCTTCCTCGGTCGCCTTCGCCAGGGCGACGCGAACCTCTGAGAACGCCGCTTCCAGGTCGTCGGTTTCGATCTCATAGACGGAGAGATACTCGAAGCCGATGTCTTTCATTTCGAACTCGTAGCCGTCATGCGGGACCGATCGATACCGGCCGAGTGGCCGCACGTGAGGGAGCGACGCGTAGGCCGGGATCGCCACACGGTCGTACCACTCGTTGAATTCACTGTCCCGCCCCGGGAGCGGATTGGTCATAGCCAGCACCAAGTACTTCGCCATGGTTCCTCCTTGATCAATTCAATCTGCCGAAGCTCGGCATTTTGTCTTCACGCTTGGGCTCGAACCGCAATTCGTCGCTGAATGGCAATTGCGCAGCCGGTCGCGGCCGCGAGCGCGACGGCCGTGACCCGAATCGCCGCGTCTGCGAGCGGATGGCCCAGCGCCTCATCGACGGACAGTTCACCGGGACCTGCCACAGCGACCACGGTCGCGACCAAGGCGTATACGGCCGGGAGTTCATAGCCGCCGTCGAGAGCGAAGAACGCCGGGGCGTGTACCGAGCAAGCGACCAGCATCGTGCCCAGAACAGCGGCCGCGGCGAGGGGAGTCAGGAACCCGAGTGCCAGCGATGCGCCCCCTACCGCCTCCGACAGTCCAGCCATGAGGGCGTTCAGCCGTCCGCGGCGGAATCCGATCGCCGCGAAGTCCGCACCCGAGCCGGCGATCCCCTTCCCGCCGAACCACCCGAAGAGTTTGCGGCACCCGTGTGCCAGGAGTACGAGCCCTGCACCCACGCGCAGTGCGAGCAGTGCCACATCGACAGAGAATTCGTGCATCGCCTGATACCCCAGCCGTAGATCGTGCTCTTCATGTGTGATGTGCGCGCTCGTCGGCGCTCGTGGGAGCAGGCGACGGCGAGCGTGTGAACGACCTCGCGCTCTTCCAGCGCGGGGCGTGGTTTCGCGTTGGCGCCGTGGACCTCGTGTCCGTGGCGGCCTGCATCTACCAGGCAGGGGGTGGCCTGCGAGCCTTCTGACCCTGCGGACCGTGCCGGGTGTACCGGGGCTGGGCCTCGACGGTGTGCGTGCTCTTCCGCACGTCCCCGGCCTCGTCGATCGTCAGCACCGCACCCTCGACGCGCAGCCGCTCCAGCGCGTACTAAGCACGCCGTCGCGCGCCGGCGTCGGCACCCCATCTGGCCCGGAGCAGGTGATGCACGGGCTCGACCTCGAACCCGCGCTCGTCTTCACGTCATTCTCCTTCAGTGCGGCCGACGGCCGCACTGACCGACCTGTTCGTCGTGATGTCCTGGTCCCCGAGATATGCCCTGGTGAGAGTGTCGGGGGACGCCTTGAGGGCGTGACATGTCCCGCTGTAGGCAAAAGACCCCTGGGCCATGACGTGTGCGGTGTCGGCGAACTTCAGCGCGTGTGTTGCCGACTGCTCCACCAGCAGGACGCCGATTCCGTCGAACACGCCCTGGGCCGAGTCGAACATTTCGTAGACGCGGTCGACCATGACAGGCGCGAGACCCATGCTGGGTTCGTCCAGCAACAGGAAGTCCGGCCGGGTCATGAGGGCGCGTGCGATGGCGAGCATCTGCTGCTCACCGCCGCTGAGCGAACCGCCGAGTTGTGTCCGCCGCTCGGCAAGTCGCGGGAAGTGTTCGTACATCCGCTGGAGGTTGGCCGCACATTCCTTGCGCGAGGTGCGCTTCGAGCCACGTCCTGCGAGCAGCAGGTTCTCGACGACGGTGAGGGAACCGATGATCCTCCGACCCTCCGGCACCAGGGCCACACCGAGACGGCACATTCGGGTCGCTGACTTGCCGGTGACGTCCGTGTCGTCGATCCGGATGGAGCCAGATCGCGGCTTTTGGAGGCCGCCGATCGCTCGCAGCAGCGACGATTTGCCCGCCCCGTTGGATCCGAGCACCGTCACGCACTCACCCGTGCGGATCGACAGGTCCACTCCACGGACTGCCTCGACGGCTCCGTAGGCGACCTCGATCCCGGTGATCTCAAGACTGGCCAAGGTATGCCTCCACCACGGTACGGTCGCGCAGCACGACCTCCGGACTTCCGTCCGCAATGAGTTGTCCGAAGTTGAGCACGACGACGCGGTCGCAGTAGGTGCGCATGACGGGGACGTCATGTTCCACCGCCAGGACACTGATGTCCCGTTCGCGGGCGACCTCCGAGACGAGCGCGAAGATCTCCTGAGTCTCGTCCTCGGCCATGCCGGCGGTCGGCTCGTCGAGCATCAGAAGGTGCGGATGGCCCATCAAGGCGCGCGCGATCTCGATACGCCGCTGGATTCCATAGGGCAGCGTCGTCACGTCTCGGGACCACATCGAAGCGGGAACGCGCACGAGTTCGAGCACCTCGGCGGCTTCACGCCGCCAGATGGCGAAGTATCCCGCACCGCCGCTGCCCGTCCACCGCTGGTGGCGGCAGTACGCCCCGAGCGCGACGTTCTCGATGGCCGTGAAGTCGGTGAAGAGCCGGATGCCCTGGAACGTACGGCCGATCCGCTCGTCGGCAGTCTTTTCTGGACGACCGAGGGAGAGTCGCCGCCCGTGGGCCTCCAGAGTTCCGGAGGTCGGCTCGAGTGCTCCGGAGACCACATTGATGAGGGTTGACTTCCCCGATCCGTTCGGACCGATGAGGCCCAGAAACTCTCCTTTCCGGATGTCGAAGCTGACGTTCGACAGTGCGGCGAGGCCGCCGAATCGCTTCGTGACGTCTCGAACAGCCAGCGCGGGCCCCGGCTCGACCTGCTGAGAAGGCACCCGCACGTCATCGCGGGCACGCCGCGGGTCCCCGGATGGAGTCTCCGCGGCCGCTGGCTCATGGATCGCGCTTGCGACGGCTGCTGATCGCGCCCTTCGCTGTCTCCCACGGACTTCGGCCACCAGGGACTCCACCAGTCCGGAAACACCGCGGGGGGCGAACAGGATGATGATCGCGAGCATCGCTCCGAGCATGATCTCCCGGTATTCCTCCAAGTCCGCGAACAGCTCGGGCAGTGTGTGGACGACGACCGCACCCACGAGCGGCCCCGTGAAGCCGTACAAACCGCCTACGACCACCAGAGCAAGGACGCTCAGCAGCACGGGTAGTGCGAAGTCGTTGGGGATGATGAATCCCCGGAAGTGGGCGAAGAGGCCGCCGGCGATGCCGGCGATGAGACCGGACAGCGCGAACAGTTGGATGCGCATGAGTCGCGCCGCGATGCCGAGGTGCTCGGCGACCAGTTGATCCTGACGCAGGGCATCCATCGCCACGCCGTACCGACTCTTGGCGAGGACTGCACAGGCGATGATCACCACAGCCAGCGTGAGAACAAGGTGCCAGTCCTGGGCCGCCCGTGGAATCCCCAGGATTCCGGAAGGTCCTCCTGTGACGTCGAGGTTCCGGACGATGACCCTGGTGACCTCGCCGAACGCGATCGTCGCGATCGCGAGGTAGATGCCGCTGACGCTGCGCAGAAGCCAGCCGAGAGTGGCACCGCACGCTGCTGCCGCAAGACCACCGGTGGCGATCGCGACGTAGAAGTTCACCTCGTGATCGACCGTGAGGATGGTCGAGAGATAGGCGCCGATGCAGAAGTATGCGATCTGCGGCACCGCGAAGATTCCGGCGCGCAGCAATACGTAGGTGCTGTACCCGAGCAGGCACATGATGATGGCCGTCGAGCCGAGGTAGTGGTACGAGCCGAGCCAAGTCAACATGATTTCCCCTCAGGCCCGCACGCGTGCCGAGCGAGTCGGGAAGAGGCCTTCCGACCTCACGGACAGGACCAGGAGAAGCGCTCCGAAGACGATGACGTCCCGATATCCAGTGGTGAGAAACCCGGTCGAGATGGTTGAGACGCAGCCGATCACCAGGCCGGCGATGAGCGTGCCGAGCGTGTTGCCGAAGCCGCCCAGGACCATCACGGCCATGGCGATCAGGAAGTAGCTCGACCCCATCTCCGCGTCAACCACGTTGTATGCCGCACCGATGACCGCCGCCGCGACTCCTGCGAGGGCGCCGGAGAGAGCGAAGACGATGAGCGCCGTCAGCGACGGATTGATGCCCTGAAGTGTCGCGGCCTCGGCGTCATAGGACGTCGCCCGGATCGCACGGCCGAGTTGAGTGCGCTCGATCACGAGGTAGACGACGGCGAAGGCCGCCAGGCTGGTCAGCACCATGACGACCTGCCGGTTGTTGATGTGGAGGCCGAAGACCTTTATGCCGCCTTCGATCGCGGCAGGGAAACGGACCTCGTGGTTGTCGAGAATGAGACGGACGATCTCGGTCAGTACGAACATGCCGCCGATGCAACTGAGGAACGTGGCCATCTCGTGGTTTCGGCGGCCCTCCAGGGGCCGGACCAGGAGCAGGTACACGATCGAGTTCACGACCGCGGCGGCTGCGGCGGCCACGAGGACCAGCAGCCACAGCGGCATGGGACCGATGTACAGAACAACCAGGTAGGCTGCCACGGCGCCGGTCGTGAAGACTGCCTCGTGGGCGACGTTGAACACGCCCAGGCTGGCTATGACCAGACCGAAGCCGAACGCGAATGTGGCGTAGACGCAGCCGAGAACCAGACCGTTCACGAGCTGCTCAGCGAAGATCGACATCCAGGTCACCTCATCCGACAGGTACGACGCGACCGTCGTTGTCGAAGGTCGCAAGAACACCGGTGATGGACGGTTGACCGTCAGCCGTGAGGGTGAGCCCGTCGACCAGGCGCTGCTCAGCGAAGAGGTCGGACTCGGTCGCCGCCGGAATGCGGTCCCTGATCGCCTCGCCGTTGATCTCGACACCGTCCTCGGCTGCGATCGAGGCAGCGACGGCGACGATCCACATGGCGTCGTGGCCGTATGCGAAGTACGACGTCGGCTGCACTCCGTGCTCGGCCTGATACGCCGCAGCGGCCGCTTCGTCCGTCATCACCCACGACTGGGGGAAGGTCGTGCCCACCGCGTCGTCTCCTGCGACTTCTGCCACCTGCCCGGACACGGAGTGGTGGGTGGCGAAGACGACGTCCTCGAGGCCAGGCGCTCGGCGTGCCTGAACGATGAGGTTTCCCACGTCACCGGGGGAGATCATCGCCGCGATCGCGTCGACATCCGCAGCGGCAAGGTTCGACAGGACCGCCGAATAGTCGGCGTCGCCGGTCGAGATGGTCTGCGTCGTCACGTAACCCTCGAGACCCTTTGCCTTCAGGCCGTCCTCCAGCGGATCGGCGAGCAGCTCGAATCCCGGGTTGTCGCCATCGATGACGAGTCCGACCCGACGTGCGCCGCTCGGCTTTGCCAGGTGCTCACCCACCGCGGCGTGCGGACCGGGCAGGTCGAGCAGCGAGAAGAAGTAGTCGGCCGAGTGCTCGGCACCACCCAGCGTCGCGCCGGCGATCAGAGGCGTTTCGGCTCCGTTCGCAAGGGGCCAGAGCGCAGTGGCGATCGGGGTCCAGCCGCTGCTGAACACCGCATCGACATCCTCGGACGTCACGGTCGACAGCAGTTGCGCCGCTCGGTCGATCTCCGTGCCGTCGTCATGGACCTCGACGCGCACATCTATGCCGCCCGGCAACTCGACCGCGTCGAGCTCATCCAGGGCCGCTTCCACGCCGCCCTGGAACTGGATGCCGTTCTGCTCGGCGGCACCGGTCAATTGGGCGATGTGTGCGATCGTCACCGCGCTGCCGTCACCGTCCGCGGCGCCGGTGCTCCCGCATCCAACTGCTCCCACCGCGAGCGAGGTGATGATCGTGGCCGCAAGGACTCGCTTGCACCTTCGCATCCGGACTTCCTTTCGTCTCATTCCGAGCCACCTGCGACAACAACCTCTGCGGGCCGTTTCCTGAGTGCATGCGCCAGGTGTACTGATTGATCAGTGCAGAACAGGGATTCACACGGACGGCGAGGCCGTTGATGAAGTTGACGATGAGTGGGGGAGGGACCGCCGCCATCGCCGGCGACCATGTGTTCGGCAGCCGCGTCGACGTGTACGTCGGCGTGCTGCACTGGTTGTCAAAGGACTCGACACGGCTCGCCGGCACCAGGCCGGATCGCTCGACCGCAATCCGGGTGTCCGGCGTTTTCAGGCGAGGCCCGGCATCCTCCGGTTGGGCGAGTTGCGCGGTTCCGGGGCGACCGCGTGGAGGGCTCGGGGCCTGTTGAAGGTGATCAGTGGGACGCCGCCGCGGCGCTCCATGGTGGCCGCCGGCTCGACGACCTCCGTGCTCACGTCCGTCATCGCCACCCTCCCCGGGTGCTTACCTATCGATCGCTAAGGAGACTAGGGTGCACCGATCCAAGGGTCAAGGAATCGCGCACGAATTGGCTGCGAGCCGGCAGCACTTCTCTTTGTCTTAGCGACCGCTAAGTAAGTGCCCTCTCTTGAGGAACACCAATGGCGAACAGCCTCACTCTCCAGCCCCGGACCGAGGTCCTGCCTGACCGCACGGCTACAAAATTTCGCCGTGGACGCCTGACGTCCGGTCCGTCATGATCTGCCGACTCGGTGGAGTTCTGGAAATGCGACAGGCGCGGCTTCCCAGATCGTGGAGTTCTCGGCGCCCCGTGATCGGAATGGAACAGCGGGCCTGCTGACGCATCATCACTGAGTCCGCCTGCCCAACTCCGCGAGCATCCCTGGGCTGTGCCGGAGGCGATCCCGGGTCGGCTGGAGCAACTGGCCGATGTGAACTTGGTCGTTACCGACACCTGACCGTCTGTCACAACCCGGAGCCGCGCCGGTCCGCAGGCTCGCACCGCACTGGCTCTCAGCGAGCGGTACGGCGACGCGCACATCCTCGGCATCGGCGGCGGCACCGACGCGACGATGCACGGGATCAGCGTGAGCCAGATCGTCGACCGCTCGTGAGGGAGCTACTCCACCGGGTCAGTCCGACGGGAGCGCGTGCTCCGCTTGCCGGACGTGGGCTTCCGCTGCACGCGGGCGCCGACGGCGTTCAGAGCGATCTCGACGTAGCGCTCGGCGATCTCGGCCGGCGCGTGCGGGCCTTCGGGGTGGTACCACGTGGCGATCGCCTGGCACATGCCGAGGAGGGCACGGGTGGTGTCGTCAGGGTGCGAAACGGCGAACACCCCATTCTCTGTGCCTTCCTCGATGGTGTTCGTCAGGAGCTGCTCGAGCTGCTTGCGCAGGGCGGCGTAGCGCTTGCGGTTCTCCGGGTCGAGGTAGCGCAGCTCCGTGTCGAGGTAGGCGACGCTCACCCAGTCCGTCATGTACAGCACGATGGCCTCGACGAGGTTGGCCAGCCGCTGCTCGGGGTCGTCGATGGCGTCCTTGGCCGCCTGCCAGGCGCGGTCGAGTACCTCACCCATTCCCGTCTCGAGGAGGGTGACCAGCATGGCCTGCTTGTTCTCGTAGTGGTAGTACAGCGCCGGCACCGTGACGCCCACCCGACGCGCGATGTCGCGGACCGATGCCCCGTGGTAGCCCCGCTCGTAGAACACCTCCAGGGCGCCGGAGAGCATCGGCGACAGCTCCAGTGGCCTGGAGAGACGCCAGGCCTGCCCGCCGTCGGCGGATGCAGCCTTGCTTACCACGCTCGCACCTCACGACTCTCTCTGAACGACGCTTTCCGAACGATCTCACCCTAGCTGGTCACCGCGTCCAGCAGCCCGCAGCGGGAGCCGCCGCTGCCGTGCGGCCGGGACGGCTGGGTGCCACGGTTGCCATGAACGAGGACCACGTTGGTATGGCCTGTGGTTGCCCGTCCGGGCCGCCGTTCTGGCCGAGCGGTCGGGAGAGGGGTGTGGTGCCCGAGATGCGGCGGGAGGACACCTGTCTGCCGCCGATGTGACGGCGAGTGAGCCGCCCGGGGCGGGGGCACCGCCGGCTGCGGGAGGGCCGCCTTCGCCCTCGGCGCAGCAGTCGTAGTCGCCTCCTTTGGGCGGTGGCCGACTCCCGGATCGAGCAGGCCCCGGACCACTGGCAATCATGTCCGGTCACTCGGCCGCCGCTACCACTTGGGCGGAACATCGGTTCACGCCCGCCAGAGTTCGCTTCCGGCGCGAACGACCGGGAGGTGCGGTACGACGGCGCGCCGGGAGGTACGGGTGAGGGCGAGCACGAGTTCCGCGATGTCCTCGCTGGTGATCATCTCGGTCGGGGCGATGCGGTCGTGCATCCAGGCGCTCATGTCGGTGTCGACATAGCCGGGACAGATCGCCGTCGCGGCCACCCCGTCCGCGGAGGCTTCGGTGTTGACCGCCTCGCAGAGCGCGACCAGCGCTGCCTTGCTCGCTCCGTACGCCGACAGTCCGGGCTCGGGCGCAGAGGCGGTGACGGACGAGATCGCGGCGATCTTCGTGCCGGTCTCCGGGGCCAGCTCGGCCGTTTCCCGCAACAGGTCCAGACAGGCGTCGATGAGGATGAACGGCGCGCGTACGTTGACGGCGAACTGCTTGTCGAAGCGACGCAGCGGATAACCGCCCAGCGGCGCCGACGAGCCGACGCCCGCGCTGAGCACCAGCGCGTCCAGCCGGCCGTACGCCGCACGATGGACGTCCGCCACTCGCCGTACGTCGTCCTCGGCGGCCATGTCGGCGGGCGCCACCTCGGTGCGCACTCCCAACTGACCGAGCTCCTTGGCCACCGCCCGCAGCGCGTCGGTGTCGCGGGAGGAGAGGGTGAGGTCGTACCCGTCCTCCGCCAGACGCCGTGCGATGGCGCGGCCGATGCCGCGGGACGCACCGGTGACCAGCGCCGTCCGCCGGGTGCCGGTCACAGGACCGCTCCGCGCCGGCCGAGGGACGCCAAGCCCGCCCCGACGAGCGCGGGCACCGATTCGCCCGCCCCGGCGAAGCCCTCGCCGATGGTGACGCCTTGAAGATGGCGGGCGTACACACCCTCCGCGATCACAGCGATCTTGAAATACGCGAGCGCGAGGTAGAACGGCAGCAGTGCCACGTCCCGGCCACTGACCATCGCGTACCGCTCGGCCAGTTCGGCAGGTGCGGGGAACCTGGGCTCGGTCGCGGCGGGCCCGTCGAGCAACGCGTCGACGGCGGGGTCACGGTAGGCGAGGAAGGTACCCAGGTCGGCGAGGGGATCGCCGACGGTGGCCAGCTCCCAGTCCACGATCGCGCGCACCCGGCCGAGGTCCGCCGGGTCCAGGATGGTGTTGTCGACGCGGTAGTCGCCGTGCACCACGGTCGCGTCGCTCTCGACGGGGACGGCGTCTTCCAGGCCCTGGTGCAGCCTGAGCAGGGCAGGAAGTGGGCGGGTGGCGACCAGGTCCCACTGGGCGCGCCAGCGGCTGATCTGCCGCTGGAGATAGCCCTCAGGCCGGCCGAGTCCGCCGAGTCCGGCGTCGCGGTGGGAGACGGAGTGCAGCCGCGCCAGCTGCGTGACCAGCCCGTCAGCGCAGCGCCGCAGTTCGTGCGAGGTCAGACCGAGGGTGTCCTCGCGGGTGCGCAGTACGCGCCCCTCCACCCAGGAGACCACGGTGAAAGGGGCGCCGAGCACCGTCTCGTCCGCGCAGTGGGCGATGGTCCCGGGTACCGCGACGCCGCTGCCCTGGAGGGCGGACATCACACGGTACTCGCGGCCGACGTCGTGAGCGGAGGGGGTGAGACCACCGAGGGGCGGGCGGCGCACGACCCAGTCGGTGTGCCCGTCGGTGACGCGGTAGGTGAGGTTGGAGCGGCCGCCGTGGAGGAGCGTTGCGCTCAGTCGGCCTCGGCAGCCGGGCACGTTGGTGTCGAAGTAGCCGTACAGCGCGGTCAGGTCGAGACCGGGCGGGCTCGTGGTGGTCATGCGAGGGAATCCTCTGCTGGTATGGGCCGGTTGAGCTGCCGGACGCCGCTCAACGATCCGCTTTCCGCCGGGCGAGGTCGCGGCCGATGATCTCCTTCATGATCTCGGTCGTGCCGCCGTAGATGGTCTGGATGCGGGCGTCGATGAAGGCGCGGGCGATGGGGTACTCGAGCATGTAGCCGTAACCGCCGTGCAGTTGGAGACAGCGGTCGGTGACGCGGGTCTGCAGTTCGGTGGCCCACCACTTGGCCTTGGCGGCGTCCACCGCGGTGAGGGTGCCTGCGATGAGTTCCGTGATGGCCTTGTCGATGTAGGCGCGGGTGACCTCGGTATGAGTGACGAGTTCGGCGAGCAGGAAGCGGCTGTGCTGGAAGTCGCCGATCGCCTGCCCGAAGGCCTGCCGGTCGGCGGCGTAGTCGAGGGTCCAGTCCAGCGCGGCCTCGGCGACGCACTGCGCGAAGACGGCGATGGACATCCGCTCGCGGGGGAGTCGCTCCATGAGGTGGACGAAGCCCTCGCCCTCGCTGCCGAGGAGGTTGCCGGCGGGGACCCGTACCGCGTCGAAGAACAGCTCGGCGGTGTCCTGGGCGTGCAGACCGACCTTCTCGAGCTTGCGACCGCGGGTGAAACCGGGGGCGTCACGCTCCACGACGAACAGGCTGATGCCCTTGGCGCCGGCGGCCGGGTCCGTGCGGGCGGCGACGATGACCAGGTCGGCGTGGATGCCGTTGGTGATGAAGGTCTTGGTGCCGTCGATGATCCAGTCGTCGCCGTCGCGGACGGCGGTGGTGCGGATGCCCTGGAGGTCGCTGCCGGCGCCAGGTTCGGTCATGGCGATCGCGCCGACGGTCTCGCCGGTGCACATTCCGGGGACCCAGCGGCGCTTCTGCTCCTCGGTGCCGAGGTCTAGGAGGTACGGCAGGACGATGTCGTCCTGGACCGCGAAACCGGACTGCAGGGAGGCAGCGCCGACCCGGGCGAACTCCTCCATCATGACAGCGCGGAAGCGGAAGTCGTGCTGGCCGGCGCCCCCGTACTCCTCGGGGGCCGCGAGGCCGAGCAGCCCCTGCTTCCCGGCAGCGGTCCATACCGCCCGATCGATGAGGTGCCTCTGCTCCCAGTGTTGCTGCTGCGGGGCGACCTCGCGGGTGATGAACTCCCGGACGATGGCCCGGAAGTCCTCGTGGTCCTGGTCATAAAGCGTGCGCTGCACGGTATGTCTCCTCGGTTGGAGCGGGTGGCTCGGCCGGGGCCGTTCAGATGCTCGGCGGACGGCGTCCGGGGCTGTCACGCCGTTGCGCTGGGAGGCAGAGGTAGGCGGGGACATCCGCGCGGTCGCCGCGGGGCGGGGGATCGCGCGGCGCTCACGTCCGTCCGGCAGCGGCTGCGGGTGTGTGCCTGCGAACTGGCGTGCCGGATGTGGGACGCTGCGGCCCTCGATCGCGCATCGGGCTCTTCATCGCCGGGCGCGCTACCCGGTGCAGCGGTTGCGAAGGGCTCTTCGGGCGATCGACCAGCGGTGCACCTCGGAGGGGCCGTCGTAGATCCGGAAAGCCCGGACTTCCCGCAGGTACGCGGCCAACGGCAGGTCGTCGGAGACACCGAGAGCCCCGCAGATCTGGATCGCGCGATCGACCACGCGGCCGACCGCTTCGGCGACGAACGTCTTGGTGACCGAGGTCTCGTGCTTGCCCGAGCGGCCCGTGTCGAGCGCCCAGGCCGCCTCGCGGATCAGGGCCCGGCTGGCGGCGATGTCGATCTCGTTGTCAGCGATGAGTTGCTGGACCATGCCGAGGTCGCCGAGGCGGCTGCCGAAGGCGGTGCGCCCGCTCGCGTGGTCCAGCGCGATGTCATGGGCGCGACGGGCCAGCCCCAACCATCGCATGCAGTGCGTCAGTCGGGCCGGGGCGAGTCGCACCTGGGCATAGGAGAACCCCTTGCCGGCCTCGCCCAGCACGGCATCGTCACCGACCGTGCAGCCGGACAGGTCGATCTCGCAGTGGCCGCCGGTGAATCCGGCGTCCAGCGTCGGCACGTGCCGGACCAGCCGGAAGCCGGGCGTGTCGGAGGGAACCAGGAACATGGTCGCTTCGGGGGCGCCGTCGGGGCCTCCGGTGCGGGCCATGACGATGGCGAACGCAGCCCCATCGGCGCCGGTGATGAACCACTTGCGGCCGTCGATGACCCAGCCGCCGTCGGTGCGGCGTGCTGTGGTGAGCAACTGGGAGGGGTCCGATCCGGCGCCGGGCGCGGGCTCGGTCATCGCGAAGCAGGACCGGATTTCACCCAGGGCCAGCGGCCTCAGGAACCGTTCGCGCTGCGCGTCGGTGGCCACCTTCTCCAACAGGTGCATATTGCCCTCGTCCGGAGCGGCGCAGTTCAGCGCCAGCGGGCCGAGCAGGCTGTATCCGGCCTCCTCCAGGATGACGGACTGGCCTCGCACGTCCAGTCCCAGGCCGCCGTGGCCGGTGGGCACGGTCGGGGCGAACACCCCGGCTTCGCGGGCGGCCCGCTGGAGCTTGCGGCGGAGGGTGTCATCGGGGGATCCGGGGCCACGGAGCATGGCGAGCTCGGCCGGGAGCACGGTGTCGCGGACAAAGGCGGCCGTGCGGTCGCGCAGGTCCGCGATCCGGGGCTCGGGAGTGAAGTCGATCGCCATTGCTGTCCTCAGGATGAAGGGACTTACTTATCGATCGCTAAGACGGTAGGGAATGGCTGGCGATTGGTCAATCGATGCGTTCTCTTGACCTCGAGAAAGGCGCGATCTACCGTACTTAGCGATCGATAGGTAAGTATCCGGAGAGGATGGCGATGACGGACGTGAGCACGGAGGCCGTCGAGCCGGCGGCCACCATGGAGCGCCTCGGCGGGGTCGCACTGATCACCTTCAACAGGCCCCGGGCCCTCAACGCGGTGACCGCGGCGCTGTCGACGGCTGTCGGCGAGGCGCTGGAGGAGTTCGCCGCCGATCCTGAACTGCGGGTGGCAGTGGTCACCGGAGCCGGGCGGGCCTTCTGTGCCGGTATGGATCTGAAGGAGGCGGCCGCCGGTCGCTCCGTCATGGCCCCCGGGCACGAGGACTGGGGCTTCGCCGGTCTCGTCAACCACTTCGTCGACAAGCCGGTCATCGCAGCCGTCAACGGCTTTGCCCTCGGGGGCGGGACCGAGATCGCCCTGGCGTGCGACCTCGTCGTCGCCGACGAGAACGCGCAGTTCGGCCTCCCCGAGGTGCGCCGCGGGCTGTTCGCCGCGGCCGGCGGCGTGCTGCGCCTGCCCCGCCAGGTGCCCAAGAAGATCGCACTGGAGATGGCGCTCACCGGTAAGCCCCTCGACGCCGCTGAAGCCGAACGATGGGGCCTGGTCAACCGGGTCGCGGCGGCCGGCAAGTCCGTCGAGGTGGCGCTGGATCTGGCCGAGGTCGTCGCTGCGGGTGCCCCACTGGCCCTTCGGGCCAGCAAGCGCCTCATCCATCACAGTGAGGCCTTCGGACCGGACCGGGAGCGTGCGATCTGGGAGGAGAACAGCCGCGAGTGGCAGGTCGTCCGCGACAGCGACGACGCCCTGGAAGGGGCCCGCGCCTTCGCTGAGAAGCGCGCTCCGGTGTGGCAGGGCCGATGAGAGCGCCGGCCACCACCCAGCCCGGCCCGGTGCAGGCGACGCCGCGCTGCTCACCTCCTATTCCAGGCAGTCTGCGAAAGGACCTCAGATGAAGGACGCCGTCCTCGTCGACGTGGTGCGTACCGCGTCCGGGAAGGGCAAGCCGGGAGGCGCCCTGTCCGCCGTGCATCCGGTCGACCTGCTCGCCACCGTGCTCCAGGCCCTCGTCGAGAGAAACGGTCTCGACCCCGTGCTCGTCGACGACGTGATCGGCGGCTGCGTATCGCAGACCGACGAGCAAGCCCTCAACATCACGCGCACCGCCCTGCTCGCGGCCGGCTACCCGGAATCGGTTCCGGCGACGACTATCGATCGCCAGTGCGGTTCCGGTCAGCAAGCCGCACACTTCGCCGCACAGGGCGTGCTCGCGGGCGCGTACGACATCGCGATCGCCTGCGGCGTGGAGTCGATGAGCCGGGTGCCGATGTTCTCCAATGCCCGGCGCGCGGACACCTCCGGCAAGCTGCTGAGCCGCCGCTACCCAGAAGGCCTGATCCCGCAGGGCCTGTCGGCCGAGCTGATCGCGGCCCGCTGGAAGCTGGACCGCGAGGAACTCGACGCCTTCGCGGCCCGCTCCCACCAGCGGGCGGCGGCCACCGCCGAGTCCGGTGGCTTCGACCGGGAGATCGTGCCGGTCGGCGAGCACGTGGTCGACGAGACCGTACGACCCGCCACCACACCCGAGGGGCTGGCGGCCCTCAAACCCGCCTTCACCGAGGTGCCCGCGGCCGAGCGCTTCCCGGAGATCGGCTGGCGGATCACACCCGGGAACTCCTCACCGCTGACCGACGGTGCCTCGGCCGCTCTCATCATGAACGCGGCCACGGCCGAGCGACTGGGGCTGCGGCCCCGGGCCCGGTTCCACTCCTTCGCCGTCACCGGCTCGGACCCCCTGCTGATGCTCACGGGTGTCGTCCCGGCCACGCAGAAGGTCCTGGCCCGATCGGGCCTGACGATCGACGACATCGACGCGTACGAGGTCAACGAGGCTTTCGCTTCCGTGCCGCTGCTGTGGCAGCGGGACGTGGGCGCCGACCCACAAAAGCTCAACCCGCGGGGTGGCGCGATCGCGCTCGGCCACCCGCTCGGTGCCTCCGGCACCCGGCTGCTCACCACCCTGGTCAACCACCTGGAAGCGACCGGCGGCCGCTACGGCCTGCAAACCATGTGCGAGGGCGGCGGCATGGCCAACGCCACCGTCGTCGAACGCATCTGATCGCACCATCCGTATCCATACGGGAGACAAGCAGAGTGAACATCGCAGGAAACGTCGCACTCGTCACCGGCGGGGCCTCCGGTCTGGGCCTGGCCACGGCCCGGCGACTGCTGGACGCCGGAGCCTTCGTGGTCCTGGTGGACCTTCCGACCTCCGAGGGTGCCGCCGTGGCCGCCGAACTCGGAGACCGGGCCGCCTTCGCCCCCGCGGACGTCACCAACGAGCAGGAGGTCACCGCGGCCCTGGATACCGCCGAGCGGCTGGGGCACCTACGCATCGCCGTGAACTGCGCCGGCATCGGCACCCCGGCCCGGGTGCTGGGTAAGAACGGCCCGGTCCCCCTGGACCTCTTCGCCGGCGTGATCCAGGTCAACCTGATCGGAACCTTCAACGTCCTCCGACTGGCGGCCCAGCGGATGAGCGCCAACGAGCCCATCGACGGCGATCGAGGAGTCATCGTCAACACCGCGTCGGTCGCCGCGTTCGACGGCCAGATCGGGCAGGCCGCCTACTCCGCGTCCAAGGGCGGCGTCGTCGGTCTCACCCTGCCGCTCGCCCGGGACCTCGCCGGCCGACAGATCCGGGTGGTGACCATTGCCCCCGGCCTGTTCGCGACCCCCATGCTGGCTTCGCTCCCTGAGGAGGCCAAGCAGTCCCTGGGCGCCCAGGTGCCGCACCCCAGCCGCCTCGGCCACCCGGAGGAGTACGCCGCGCTCGTCCAGCACATTGCCGAGAACCCCATGCTCAACGGCGAGACCATCCGCCTCGACGGCGCCATCCGCATGGCCCCCCGTTGAGCCTGCCGCACAGCCTGGCGCAAAGGCGGCCCTCCGCATCGCGAACACACGCACCAGGCGCCGTGGTGGTCCGCACTCCGAGCGGACGACGCCGCTCTCGAAACACGCCCCAGCCCTGGGACGGTCCAAGGCGGCTGTGACGGCGGCCGGCAATCGCACACCGTGCGTCGGCTTCCGAGACGCCGGCTGTGATTCGGCCCGAGAGCCCGTCGCCCGTGCCGGGGCCCGGCCCCAGGGTGCCGGGCGGCGGTCGTCGTCGAGTTCGCGGGCCATCCGCGCGCGGCGGGCCTCGGGTCACCGCGCCTGAGCCCGCGAGAAGCAGCGCTGCCGATCCCGCCATCCAGATGTGCACAACTCTTGTGACCGTCGGTCAATGACCCATAGTCTGGGCCGGACGGTCGTTGCGAAACGAGGGGTTCCATGACGAACGTCCAAGGCTCAGCGCTATCAGAAGCCGTCACCCACGCGAACATTCCCACGCTCCTCATGGTCGCCGTCCAATTGGGCGGCGACCTGACACTTCTCGATCGCTATCGTCTGACCCGCCCGCGCGGACTGAGTGACCATGACACCGGCGGCCTGGAGCCTCACCAACAGCGCGAACTGCGGGAGCTGGCGCTCCGTGTCATAGAGGAGTGGCGCGCCGGCAAGCCGGTGGCGATCCCCCGTCCGGACAGCGCGCTGCTGGTCCGCATGCTGAGTGCGGCGATGGGCGAGCCGGTTCCGGACGAGTACGCGGAGATGATCGCGTCCTCCCTCGGGCTGGAACCGGTGATGGACCTCCGTCCGACGTCCGAGGAGGCCTCACCGCGATCGCGTGTCATCGTCATCGGCGGAGGCGTCTCGGGGGTGTGCGCGGCGGTCGCGCTGGAGGCCAAGGGCTACGAGTACGTGGTCATCGAGAAGTCCGACCGAGTCGGTGGTGTGTGGAACGACAACAACTACCCCGGCGTCGGTGTCGACACTCCGAGTCACCTGTACTCCTACTCCTTCGTCGACTACGACTGGAAGTCCTACTTCTCCCCAGGTGCGGACATCAGGGAGTACCTGGACCACGTCGTCGACACGTTCGGCATCCGTCATCGCTTCGCCTTCAACACCGAAGTGCTGTCGGCCGAGTACTCGGATGACGACCAGTCGTGGACGGTCTCTTTCGTGCGGCCGGACGGATCACGGGACGCGATGGTGGCCGACGCGGTCATCAGCGCCGTCGGGATCTTCAACCCGCCGAAGCTGCCGGACCTGCCGGGGAAGGACGACTTCGAGGGACCCTCGTTCCACAGTGAGTTGTGGCCTGACGGGCTGGACGTGACGGGGAAGCGGGTGGGGATCGTCGGCAACGGTGCCACCGCGATGCAGATCGTTCCCGCGATCGCCGACCGCGTGGAGCACCTCACGATCTTCCAGCGCTCGCAGCACTGGATCGTTCCCTTCGAGAAGCTTCACCAGCGCGTGCCGGACGCGGTGCGGCTCCTTCTGCGCGAGGTGCCGCTGTACCACGCGTGGTATCGGGCGCGCCTCGGGTGGGTGTTCAACGACAAGACGTACCCGGCTCTGATCAAGGATCCCAGTTGGCCGTACCCGGGGCGGTCGTTGAACGAGATCAATGAGGGATACCGGCGGTCCTTCATCAGGTACATCACCGACGAGCTCGGCGATCGGACGGACCTGCTTCCTGTCGTGGTGCCTCCCTACCCCCCGTTCGGCAAGCGGCTCCTCCTGGACAACGGCTGGTACCGCACCCTCACCCGACCCGACGTCACGCTCGTGACCGATCGGATCAACAAGGTCCTGGCGACCGGCGTCGAGGCGGCCGGCACGGCGTACGACCTGGATGTCGTCGTCTACGCCACCGGCTTTGACGTCCTGCACTTCCTGTCGACCTACGAGGTCGTCGGACGCGAGGGACGCCGGCTCGCCGAGGAGTGGGACGACAACGCGCGGGCCTACCTGGGAACCACCGTGCCGGGATACCCCAACTTCTTCGTGCTGTACGGCCCCAACACTCAGCCCGGGCACGGCGGAAGCATCGTCTTCACCATCGAATGCCAGGTCAACTACGTGCTGCAGATTCTCGAACGGATGGCGGAGAGCGAAGCCGGAGCAGTCGAGTGCCGGCCGGATGTCGCCGAAGCGTACAACGAGCGCGTCGACGCGACCCACGCGAATCTCGTCTGGACGCATCCGGGCATGGAGACCTACTACCGCAACTCCGCAGGACGCGTGGCGGTCAACTACCCCTACAGGAATGTCGACTTCTTCCAGGTCACCCGGCTTGTGAACCCTGATGACTACATCTGGGAGGCGCGGCGTGACTAGCCGGCGGGAAGTCACACTGAGGGGCGCCGCGGGCACTCTCAGCGGTGACCTCTGGGAACTCGCGCGCCCCCTGGGGACGGTGATCCTGCTGCACGGCGGCGGTCAGACCCGCCATCCGTGGCGCGACACCGGAGCCCGGATCGCTGAGCACGGCTGGTCCGCCTTCGCCTACGACGCCAGGGGGCACGGCACGTCCTCATGGGCGGCGGACGGGAACTACTCTCTGCCCGCGCTGGTCGAAGACCTGATGCTGGTCGCGGGCGCCATGAAGCCACCCTTCGTGCTCGTCGGAGCTTCCCTCGGAGGCCACACCGCGATCCTCGGGCAGGACGCGAACCCGGGCCTCGCAGTCGGCCTCGCCTTGGTCGACATCGTTCCGCAGATGGAGCCGAAGGGGGTGGAGCGTGTCCTTGCGTTCATGGCCTCCCACCCGCAGGGCTTCGAATCCCTGGTGGAGGCCGAGGCGGCCATCGCTCGGTTCAAGGGTGACGGCCGGGGCAGGACGCGGACGCCGCGACCGGGTCTCCGGAAGAACCTTCGGATGGGACTCGACGGCCGCTGGCACTGGCACTGGGATCCGAGGTTCCTGACACACGCCTATCGTCCTGGCACCGCCCAGGCCGCTCAGGTGGAGGATGCCGCGCGTCGCCTGAAAGTGCCGGTCACCCTGCTTGCGGGCGAACGATCCGACCTGGTGCCGGCAAGCAGGGTCGAGGCCTTCGGACAACTGGTGCCGCACGCCGACGTCCAGGTCGTCACGGCCGCGGATCACATGATCACCGGCGATGACGGCAGTCTCTACCTCCATCCCGTCGTCAACTTCGTCAACGGCCTGACCGACCGTATGTGATGTCTTTTCTGTACTGATCAGTGAGTACACCTGGGCGATGCTCCGGGAAGCCCCGGAGGAGCCCGACGAGGTCGCATCGCTGTGCGACATGGATGTGCGCGTCCAGGTCGACGAGGACGGCACGGAGATCGATCGTGCGGCAGCAACTGCTGGGGACCGTGACACCTCAGGGTGTCGGTGGTCGACGGCAGCGGTTGGACGCCGATCAACGCTGCGCTTCGAAGGTGGGTCGGCGGGGCGGCCGGCCACCACGGAAGGAGAAATGAAGTGAACAAGAACTCGGTCCAGGGGTGGACACGAAGGGTCGGCCTGCCCGAGACGGTCGGTTCGGTGCCCGAGCTGCTCGATCTCATGGCGGATCGCCATCCGCAGAAGCGGTTCATCGCGGATCAACTCGGCGATTCCGCGACGTACGCGGAGGCGTGCGAGCGCACCAAGCGACTCGCGCAGGGCTTCTCCGACCTCGGTGTGACGAAGGGCGACGTCGTCGTCCTCTACATGGGCAACTCCACCGACATGGTCATGTGCATGCTGGCGCTCGGTCGGATCGGCGCCGCCGGAGCCCCCATCAACACCGAATACAAGGGCGAACTGCTGGGCTACGTGGTAAACGACACCGGCGCGCGAGTCGCTGTGGTGGACGAGGAACTCTGCGAGGTCTTCCAGCAGACCCGCCCGCTGTTCGACGCACTGTCCGCGGAGGCCGGCGGCAAGGTGGTGATTCGGGGCGCCGTCAACGGCGGTGCCGACCTGGTCCCGTTCCACACCATCAGCACGGCGCGGCCGCTGCACGACCTCGTCCCCACAGACCCGTCGTCCCTGTTCATGGTGAACTACACGAGCGGCACGACCGGCCCCTCGAAGGGTGTCCTGTTCTCCAACGGACACGTACTCACCTTCGCCCATGACTGGACCAAGTGCATGGGCTCGACCTCGGACGACGTCCTCTACTCGCCGATGCCGCTCTTCCACACGCTGGGATTCATCCTCGGTGTCATCTCGACCCTCCTCAAGGGCGGCGCCATGCAGCTCGACCGCAGATTCAGCGCCAGCCAGTACTGGGCACGCGCGATCGAGTGCGGCGCGACGCTGGGACACGCGGTGTTCAGTATGATCCCGTTCCTGCTCAAGCAGCCGCCGAGCGATCTGGACCGCGCGCATGGCATGCGTGGGATCTGGACCGGTCCCAGCGGCTACGCGAAGGAGTTCCGCGACCGCTTCGGTGTCAGGATCTACGAGGTCTACGGACAGTCCGAGATCGGCGTGGCGACCTTTCCCGTCGACTGGGACAAGGTGCCGGCCGGATCCTGCGGCCAGCCGAACCACGACCGCTTCGAGCTTCGCATCGTCGACAGCACGGAGTCACCGGTCGGTCCGAACACGTCCGGTGAGCTGCTGGTGCGCCCTCGCGAGCCCCACACGACGATGCTCGGTTACCTCGGGAAGCCCGAGAAGACGGTCGAAGCGTTCGCGAATCTCTGGCACCACACGGGCGACCAGATGTACGTGGACGACGACGGCTGGTACTTCTTCGTCGACCGTGCCAAGGACATGATTCGGCGTCGTAGCCAGAACATCTCCGCCTACGACATCGAACTCGTGATCAACAAGTACCCCCTGGTGATCGAGGTGGCGGCCATCGCGGTGCCGTCCGAGCACGAGGACGAGGAGATCAAGGTGTGCGTCGTCGTCGACGGCGGGTTCGGCATCCCGGCGTTCATCGACTACTGCCGCGGCGCGTTGCCGCGAGCGATGGTTCCCCGGTACGTGGAGATCGTGGAGGAGATCCCCAAGACCGCCAACCAGAAGCTCGCCAAGTACAAGCTCAAGGAGTTCGGAATCGCCGGGATGACCGGCAAGACGTACGACGTCGAACGGGGACGGTATGTCGCCGGCTGAGAACGCCGCGAACGGCATCTGGCCGGAGTTCCAGGCGATCATCGACAAGGATGGCGCCAGCGGGCACCCTGGCCTCGAGGACCTGCCGGTCGAGTCCGCTCGCCGCATCATGGCGAGCGCGTTGGTTCGATGGGGCGGCGCCCGCAACAGCCAGGTCGTCGTCGAGGAGATGCGGATGCCGGCGGCCGGCGACCTGGTGGGTGTGCGCGTGTACCGACCGCGTGGCACCACCCGGCGGCCGACGGTCGTCTTCTTCCACGGCGGTGGATTCGTCCTCGGTGACCTCGACACGCACGACGCCGTCGCAAGCCGCCTCGCACACCATGCTGGCGCGACGGTCGTCAGCGTGGACTACACGCGAGCCCCCGAAGCGTCTGCCGAGGCGATGCTCGCACAATGCCGCGACATCGTCCTGTCGTTGAGAGAGTGGGCGGAACGGCAGCCCGACTGGTCGGGGTCGCTCGGCGTTGTCGGTGACAGCGCCGGAGCCACTTTGGCCTGGCACTCGATCTCGAGCTTGTCCTGGGTGCACGAGCGCGTGATCGACGGGGCGCTCCTGTTCTATCCGCCGGTGTTTCCCGAGTGTTCGACGGCCTCATGGGAAGCCATGGCGTCCCGCCATTTCCTCGCCAGATCGACGATGCGGTGGTTCTGGACGCAGTTCTTCGAAGGAGGCTGCGGGCCGACGTGGGAACCGCTGAGGGTGACGTCGAACCTGCCCCGAGTCGATCTGGTGGTCGGAAGCAGGGATCCGCTTGTTGACGAATGCCTGCAACTCGGCCGCAGCATCGGTGAATCGAACGCGACGAGCCAGACGCTCGTGGTTCCTGGAGCTGTCCACGGCTTCGCAGGCATGGGCGTCGTGTCGCCGCGAGCCGAGGCTCTCGTCATCGACCTCTTCCGGGCATTCGGAGCCCGCCTCTCGGCACATGTAGTGACTGATCGGTAGAACCAGCGGTTCGGTTAGGAGAACGCCATGACGCGTTCGAGTTCAATCGTCGGCGTGGGCGCCACTCCCTATTACCAGCGGGGCGCCACTGTCGCGCGGACGACGATGGATCTGCTCATCGAGGCGATCCGCAACGCGGTCGACGATGCAGGACTGCAGTTGGCCGACATTGACGGGTTCGCCCTGTATTCCGGCGGCTACGACACCGCACTGCTCGCCCAGACACTCGGGCTTCGCGAGCTGCGGTTCTCGGCAGCCATCACCGGTACCGGAGGCGGTTCCGCGGGCGCCGTCGGGCTTGCCGGGATGGCGGTGGACTCGGGTGCGGCCGAAGTGGTGGTGACGGCGATCGCCGTACAGCAGCGGCGTCGAATGGGCGCGGCGTTCTCCCCGTCGGGGGGCTCCGGCCCCTACGCGGGCACACCCACTGCCGAAAGTGACTTCTCGGTGCCGTCGGGGCTGCTGTCGCCCGGCCAATCCTTCGCGATGCTTGCCCAGCGGCACATGCACGTCTACGGGACGACCCGGGAGCATTTCGCATCGGTGGCGATCACCACCCGTCGTCACGCCCAGACGCGGCAGTCGGCGCTGATGAGGGACGAGCTGACCTTGGAGAGCTACCTGGCTTCCAGAATGATCGCCGATCCGCTGTGCCTCTACGACTTCTGCCTCGAGTCGGAAGGGGCAGTCGCGGTTGTCACCACAACGGACCGGCGCGCCCGAGAACTTGCCCATCGGCCCGTTCGGATCCTTGCGTCCGCCCACGGCGGCACAGGCAGCTGGGGCAAGGCGCTCACATGGATGAACATGCCCGCGGATTCGTTCGTCACCAGCGGGCACCAGTCGTTGGCGCAGAGGCTCTGGCGAGAGAGCGGTCTGTCTGCGTCGGACGTCGACGTCGCGTTGTTGTACGACCACTTCACCCCGATGGTGTTGATGCAACTCGAGGACTACGGGTTCTGCGGCCCAGGAGAGGGCGGACCGTACATGGCAGATGGTGGGGGAGCGATCGACGGCAACGGAACCCCGGTGAATCCCCATGGCGGCAATCTGTCGGAGGCCTACATCCTCGGCATGACGCATGTTCGCGAAGCCGTGGAGCAATTGCGGGGGAATGCTGTGAACCAGGTCGACGGAGCCGAGGTCGCCTTGGTGACCGGAGGGCCGGCGCCCCTTCCGAGCAGCAACCTCCTTCTGGGGGTGGAGCGGTGAGCGAGCCGATAGACCACGTGGCCCCGTTCAGTGTCGCGGACCTTGCCGAGTTGCACGTCGACAGCTGGACTGCCCCCTTCTGGCGGGCGACGCGTGAGGAGCGCCTGGTCGGCTGCGCGTGCGGACGGTGCGGAACGTTCCGAATGCCCGGACCAATCTGTCCCGTATGCGGCTCCACGGACGTGATCTGGCGGCCCCTTTCAGGGCAGGGCACTGTCTTCAGCTACACCGTTGTGCGGCATGCGGTCATTCCGCAGGTCCGCGGCCAGTTGCCGTACGTGATCGCGGTGATCGACCTCGCCGGTGCGCCAGGGCTCCGCCTGATCGCGAACCTCTGGAACGTAGCCGTCGATGACCTTCGTATCGGCATGCCCGTCGAAGTGCACTGGGACCACATTTCGACGGATGTCTGCATTCCGCGCTTTGTTCCGCTGGACCCTGAGGAATAGCCGCCTGAGCATCGAGCCCGAGCCGGCCGGCGAGATCCGGGGTCCGTCTTCAAAGGACACGGGATGGTGGACCGTGGTGGAGGTGATACGGGGCACCGTGAACTCACCCATCAGGCAGGGGAGTTACTGAAGCTGCGCGGACTCCGGCCGGCCGCCATCGGCCGGCCCCGGGAGCGGGGCCGGCGAAGACGACCGCCATCCGCTGCGAGGAGGCAGTCCCCCTCGCATCGTTCTTGCGCTGGCCAAGATTCGATCGAGGCCGGACCCTAGCGTGTGGCCCGCGCGTGCGTCGCCTTGGCCGTGTCTTGCCGGTGAAGTGTCGGCTCTTGCTGGAGTGCTGCGTCCAGGCTCGCGACGGCGTCTGCGACGTCGAGTTCCGGGTCGAGGCGCGTGGCGGCTTTGAGGGAGCCGACGAGCACTTCCAGCAAGGCTTGGGTCACTTCATCCAGCCCGAACGGCTCGGTCTGCTGCAGCCAGCGGGTCGCGATGTCGTCCGCTGTGTTGACGTAGGTGTTCATCGTCAGCTGCACCGAGGGCTGGTCGGGGTCGAGGCCGAGCAGGCGGGAGATCCAGTCGATTCCCGACCAGCGCATGCTCTGGAAAGCCTGCGCGACAGCCGGACCGGCGTCATCTCCCCGGAGGATCAGATTGAGTGCCAGGTCCCGGTGCTCAGCAAGATACGACAGATGTCCTCGGAACCGCTGAGCGATCCGAACGCCGCTCGGGAGCTGGGGATCGGAGTGATGTGAGGCGTCGAGTTCCGCCGTCGCGACACGCAACGCCTCGAGGAACAGACCCTCTTTGCTGCCGAAATGGTGGAACACCAGGCCCTTGGCGACTCCGGTGGCGGCCGCGATGTCGGCGACGGTGACGTTGGCGTAGGCGCTGCGCGTGAACTCGTCCAGCGCGACGGAAAGGATGCGCTTCCGAGTCTGCTCCGCCATCTCCGCCCGCCTGGTGGTCGGCCGGTTCTCGTCGGATCTGGCCACGCCGCTCCCTTGCTTGTCCGCTTTAAACGCTGATGTGCGGCTGATCATACGGGTCGGCGCGGGGGAATTGCAGAATCCGCGACCCGAATTCATTGACTGGTGGTCAGTGAAAATGTAGCGTCTCCGGCAGACGCCGCGAGCCGTGGAGTCGGGCGCCGTGTGAGGTGCGAGGGCTTGCAGCTGAAGCGATCGAGGTGGAGTCGAGCGAGACGCCGCCCATTGGTGTTGCACCTGGACACTTGCGACGCACATCTATCGGGGATCGCCTTGGAGGGGTGGACATGCGCCTGGTGAACGCCGCGGGGCGGGCGGCCCTCGTGTTCGACGGTCGACTGGTCGACGTCGTCTCCGCGAGCGCCGGCCGATGGTCGGCCCGAGTGCACGAACTGTACGAGAGCTGGGATACGTTCAGTCAGTGGGTTCGGCGGAACGACGCGCAGCTTCGCGCTCGAGCCGTGAACGGACCGCAGATCAGCGACGTGCGGCTGGCCGCGCCAGTTCCCTTTCCCAGGCAGGTCTTCGCGATCGGCCTGAATTACCGGGAGCACGCGCGCGAGGGCGGCGCCGAGATCCCGTCGACCCCCATGGTCTTCACGAAGTTTCCGAGCGCGATCACCGGACCGACTGACAGCGTCGTGCTCCCCAGCCAGTACGTCGATTTCGAGGCCGAGCTCGTCGTCGTGATCGGCAAACCCGCCGAAGGCGTTGGGGCGCACGAAGCGTGGCACTACGTCGCCGGCCTCACGCTGGGCCAGGATCTGTCGGAGCGCGCGGTTCAGACCGCTCCGCCGAAACCGCAGCAGTACTCGCTTGCGAAGTCCTACCGGGGCTTCGCCCCGGTGGGGCCCGTACTCGCGACGCCTGACGAGTTCGCGAATCCCGACGACGTGGAGATCAGTTGTCACCTCAACGGTGTCGAGATGCAGCGGGCCCGGACGAGCGACCTCATTTTCGATGTGCCCCACCTGGTCGAGTACCTGTCGTCGATCGTCACGCTGCTGCCCGGCGACCTCGTCTTCACCGGAACTCCGTCGGGCATCGGGTGGGTCCGGGATCCCCGCGTCGTACTGCGGCCGGATGACGTCCTGGTGACTTCGGGCGACCGGATCGGATCGATGCGAAACACCTTCACCCGTCCTACGAAGTGAAAGCCAACCTAGCTAGGGAGTTGTCGGATGACCATCAGCGCCGACATGGCTCGCACGGTGCCGGTAAACGCGGTGCAGGAGAGGGCCGTGGTGCACCACCTTGCGTTCAAGGTGACCACCGACGAGTTCGACGCCATGATCGCCTGGTACCAGGACGTCCTCGACATGGAGGTCAACTTCCGGGGGTACCAGCGCGAGTCCGAGGTGTGTTTCCTTTCCAACGACGAAGCCAACCACCGGCTCGTGTTCGTGACGAACCCAGCCTTCACCCGTGATGCCGAGTACGGGGGGCGCGCGAGGCTCGACCACTCCGCATTCGAGTTCCCCACCGTCGACGGCCTCCTGACGAAGTACGCCTACCTGCGCGATCACGGCATCCACCCGTACCTGAGCATCGACCACGGCCTGACCATCTCCCTCTACTACCGGGACCCCGTCGGGCACGGCGTCGAGATCCAGACCGACGCACTTGGCGACTGGCAGCTCTCCCGGGAGTGGATACGGTCCGCCGATGAATTCGCGACAAATCCCGCGGGAATCCTCTTCGACCCCGATCGCGTCATCGACGCACGCAACCGGGGCGCCGGCCTCGAGGAGCTGCACCGGCGCATCTACGTCCAGGGCGAATTCGCTCCGCGACCCGATCAGCGTCAGCGGATGCACGTCCACGTCGACGGTCCCTACGTCTGGGACCACAGCTCGTGGGGGCCGGACCACCCGACCTTCGGACCCCACTGAGCCGCGGCTGATCCGTCCGCCGGAGAAGGAGCCGGCGGCGACTGCCGCTCCCGTGGATCTCCAAGACCTGCGCCGACCGTGTTGTGATGCTCGCGCCTGCCTGCCCGTCAAATGGCATGCCGTGATGTCGGGAGCAGCGGGGCCCCGGCCGACACATGTCGACGCACGACCTGACGGGGCGACGCGATCGGTGTGGGCTCGTCGCCGGCCTACTGGGGGCGGACGGCGCGCAGCGGCGGAGCAGACGCGAGCGATCGCCTCTGAGGCCCATCGAGACAGCCTGCGTGCGCGCCGACACGTGCGGCCACTCCCGCAGGAGTCCGGCAGGACCTGTCGGGCATCGCTCACGACCGTGCGGTCCTCGTCCGTCCCGCCCACCATGCCGCGACGGCGCTGAGAAGAATTTCTTGCACATCGTGCCGACGGCTGAGCAGCGTGCCCAGCCACGTCCTGGTGCGCTGAGGAGAGAGGTTACATGTGAGCCATCCCCTGCCTGGTCGGCGCCTTCCCAAGGTCTTGCCGCACCAGATGACCCCCGAACAGCGAAAACTCCACGAGAAGTTCTCCACCGGGAGGAGGGCTGATCCGTCGAGTCCTTTCCGTCTCATCGACGGCGAAGGCTGTCTCCTTGGGCCGCCTGAAGCCTGGGTGCACAGTCCTGCGATCGGACTCGCGCTCGAAGCCCTGGGAGACGTGCTCGAACAGCATGCCCAGGTCTCGCGTCGAAGCCGCGAGATCCTCATCCTGCTGGTGGCACATCGTCGGAACAGTGCATTCGAACTGTATGCGCACAAGCTCGCGGGTCGCCGTGCCGGCCTGAGCGAGGCCGACCTGAGTGCGATGGAGGCGGGCCGCGCTCCCGCCTTCCAAGACGATGACGAGGCGGCAGTCTTCGAGCTCGTCACAAGCCTGTTGGCACACGGCACCGTGCCGGACGGCGACTACCGGAAGGCAGTCGACTCGCTGGGGCTCCAGGTCGTCATGGACGTCGTGAGTCTCGTGACGTACTTCGACCTGGTGGCCACGCATCTCAAGGTGTTCGGAATCCAGCCGCCGGCTGTCTCTGACTGACAGTCGTTTACTTCAGGTCATTGACTGCTGGTCAGCATCACACTACGGTGCGCTGTGTCAGTAGAACGGCGGGCGCTCAATGAGCGGGGCGGAGAAGGCCGTGCTCTGTGCAGCGGGTCTGCCTCCCACCCGCACCCGCTCCGACCATGAAAGGGGTGGTGACAGATGATCAAGGTTCTCGTCGCCGGCAAGCGCAAACCAGGCTTGAGCCGTCACCAAATGCAGCACCACGCGCTCTCCGTGCACGCTGACCTCGTGAAGTCTGCGCCCGGCTTCTGGCAGCACTGCCATCGCTACGTGCAGAACCATGTCATCGGCGGATTCGGCTTGGCCGACGGCCAGTTGGTGACCACCGACGCGACAGATTTCGACGTCGTCGCGGAATTCTGGTTCGACAGTACGGACAGCGCCATGAAGGCATGGACAAGCGACGACTACCTCAACCTTCTCAGGCCGGACGAACTGAAGATCGCCGATTCTGACGCTCCCTTCCTGATGCTCTACGGCACCGAGCACGTCATCGGCGGGTCCGATCCAGCGATGCGCGGGAGCTTCAGCTGACCGCGCCGGCGCCCCGGGCCGAGAGGCCGGGGAATGGGTCACCGCGGATCAACGACCACCTGGTGATCCTGGCGCGCTTCAAGATGAAATCGGGATGCAAGGAGGAGTTCCTCCGACTCCTTCAGCCGGTTCTTGAGGGAGTCACGAACGATCCGGCGTGCGCCTGTGTCGTCGTTCACGACAATCCGGAGGACGCGCAGGAAATCATCCTCTACGAGATCTGGAAGGGCACCGTCGAGGAGTTTCTTCGGGTCGAACTGGCAAAGCCCTATCGAGTTGAGTACATGGCGCGTATGCCGGAGCTCATCGTCGAGAAGACGGTCGAGTGGCTTGCGCCGCTGTCGGAGTGGGCGAGCGATCTCACCTCAAGTGAAGACATATCCATCAGCGGTCGCGGAGCCGGGCCGCCGGCAGAAGGAGAGCGCAGAGGGCAATGAACTTCGTCGACACAGGAACCGCCGCCCGATTCGAAGGCCGCGTCGCCGTGGTGACGGGTGGAGGCTCCGGCATCGGAGAG
Organism: Streptomyces cadmiisoli; assembly: GCF_003261055.1. Classification (NCBI taxonomy): domain Bacteria; kingdom Bacillati; phylum Actinomycetota; class Actinomycetes; order Kitasatosporales; family Streptomycetaceae; genus Streptomyces; species Streptomyces cadmiisoli. Next base: position 404,867 of record NZ_CP030073.1, on the reverse strand, counting down.
GCAACCGTTCGCAGGCTCGCCGCAGAGGGCGCACACGTCGTCATCGTCGACTCGAACGCGCCTGCCGGTAACCGGGTTGCTGACGCGGTCAATGATGGCAAGGTGCCCGGGACTGCCGAGGCTGTCGAGCTCGACATCACCGACTGGCCCGCCGTCCAGGCGGCAGCGAGTGATATTTCGACACGCCATGACCGCTTGGATGTCCTGGTCAATTGCGCTGGCATCGGTGCCTTCGGGACCGTTGCCGAGGTCGCGTTCGACGACTGGAAGAGAACGCTCGATGTGACTCTGAACGGTGTATTCCACTGTTCCAGAGCGTTCGTGCCGGAGATGGTGAGGCGCGGCGGCGGTGCGATCGTCAACATCGGTTCGACGGCCGGACTTCGGGGCGACTACGGCCTTCCTGCGTACAATGCCGCCAAGGGCGCAGTCGTGAATCTCTCGCGCAGCATGGCGATCGATCACATCAGGGACGGCATTCGGGTCAACTGCGTGTGCCCGGGCATCGTGGAGACACCTCAGTCGGAGAAACTCCGGCGCATCGACGGCTATTGGGATGCCATCATCGAGCAGTACCCCACACGTCGCGCCCTTGAGCCGGGTGAGGTGGCGGCCGTCGTGCTGTTCCTCGCGTCGGACGATGCCTCGGGCATGGTTGGCGCAACCGTGCTCGTTGACGGCGGCCTCTCCTCTTGGACGGGACAGCCCGAGCGGCCGCCGGCGCCGGCTGCGCTGACCGGCAGTTGAGGAGTTCTGCGGTCGTAAGACTCTGGTCGATCACCCGTCCGCGGCTGCCAAGGTCCCATCCAGGGTGAGGCGGGCGTGGATGCTGCGGGGTGGCAGGGTTTCGAGGTCCTGACCGGCCGGATGGTGGGCCGGTTCGCGCGGGTCGAACCCCGGCGGCCTCCGATCACCACGGAGACCCACATGTCGAAGTCCAGTTGCACTCCGCCGTTCGACCGTGAGGCCAGGTGGCGCGTGGCCGTGATACGCCACGTCGGTCTACAGAGACGCCGCGATGTCCTGCCGGCTCTTCGGGATCAGTCGGCAGGCATCGCCGGCGTCTGGGTGCTGGGGCGTTTGCCCGCTGTTGCTTCGCGGTGTGAGCGGTCGTGCTCCTTCTTCCAGGCCGGGAGCTCGCTCTGGCCGCGTGCGCGGCGATGCGGGATCACGAGCCCGGCGCCACAGTCACCACCGTCGGCGATCGGCGTGGCTGGGCCGACGGTGGCCCTCGCGCCGGACAGTTCCCCTACGCCGCCGTCGTTGCGGTAGAGCACAGCGGTCGGCCGGCGGCGACGTCCAGCCGTGCAACGGCGTCGATGCTGCGACGCCGTGATCACATCAGCCGCGCATTGTTCATTTCACCGCAGCCCGGGACGCTCATCCCGCGTCCCGGCCACCAGCCGGGCCGCGCCGCCACCAACGCGTTGTGCGGCTGGTCTCGAACCGCCCACTCATTGTGAAGTGACCGCCCTCGCCATGGGGTGCGCCCCGCGCTGAGGGAAAGTCCCAGTGGTGCCCTTCACTGACCTCGGCGGGCGTTGAGCCGGGCGGCCTGGCGCGTCAGGTGGTCGCGCTCGGCGAGGTTGGGTGCCTTGTGGGCCGCTTCGGCGTACAGCCGTGCCGCTGTCGCCAGGTCACCGTCGCGCTCGTGGAGGTACGCCGCCACCGCAGCGTGGCGGGGCAGCGAGGCGTCCAGGACCGCGAGCGCCGCCAGGCCGGCCCGTGCTCCGTCGGCCTCCCCGACGGCGACCGCGCGGTTGAGTCGGACGACGGGGCTGTCGGTCAGGCGCGCGAGCTCGTCGTACCACTCGACGATCTGCACCCAGTCGGTCTCCTCGGCGGCGGACGCGTCAGCGTGGAGTGCCGCGACGGCGGCCTGGGCCTGGTACTCGCCCAGCCGGTCGCGGGCGAGGGCCGCCTGGAGGATCCCGACGCCCTCCGCGATCAATGCGGTGTCCCACCGGCCGCGGTCCTGCTCGGCGAGCGGCACCAGGCTGCCGTCGGACGAGGTCCGGGCGGTACGCCGGGCGTGGTGGAGCAGCATGAGGGCGAGCAGCCCGGCGACCTCCGGGTGGTCGATACGGGCCGCGAGCTGCCGGGTGAGCCGGATGGCCTCGGCGGCCAGGTCGACGTCCCCGGAGTAGCCCTCGTTGAAGACGAGGTAGAGAACGCGCAGCACGGTGGCGACGTCGCCGGGCCGGTCGAAGCGCACACCGGACACGGTGCGCTTGGCCCGGCTGATGCGCTGCGCCATGGTCGCCTCGGGCACCAGGTAGGCCTCGGCGATCTGGCGCGTGGTCAGCCCGCCGACGGCGCGCAGCGTGAGCGCGACCGCCGATGCCGGGGTCAGCGACGGGTGCGCGCACAGGAAGTAGAGCTGGAGCGTGTCGTCCATCGCGGGCGTCGGCCCGGGCGCCGGCTCCTCCTCGACGCGGTCCTCACGCCGACGGCGGGCGGCGTCGGCGCGCGTCGCGTCGAGGAACTTGCGCCAGGCCACGGTGATCAGCCAACCCTTGGCATCCCGCGGCGGGTCGGCCGCCCACACCCGGACGGCCTCGACCAGAGCGTCCTGCACGGCGTCCTCGGCCGCCGCGAAGTCTGCTCCGCGGCGGACGAGGACAGTGAGCACGCTCGGGGTGAGGCTCCTGAGCAGGACCTCGTCCATCGGTGACATCACTCCGTGATGGTGGGCGGCGCGGCCAGGAACGGGCGCACCTCCAGCCACTCGTGGATCGGCTTGCCGCCCGCCCCAGGGGCGGCCGACAGCTCCCCGGCCAGTTCGACGGCGCGCTCGTAGCTGTCGACGTCGATGATCATCCAGCCGGCGATGAGGTCCTTGGTCTCTGCGAACGGACCGTCCGTGACCGGCGGGCGCCCCGCACCGTCGTAGCGGACCCATGCTCCCTCGGCGGCGAGCGCCTGGCCGCCGACGAACTCGCCCGTCTTCTCCAGCCGGGCTGCGAAGTCGTTCATGTACTGCACATGCGCCGAGATCTCCTCCGGGCTCCACTGGTCCATCGGCACGTCGTTGACCGAAGCGGGGGCGCCGCGGTAGTGCTTGAGCAGCAGGTACTTGGCCATCGTGGCTCTCCTAGTTACTCGTGCGACCCATTGTCGGCACGTTCACCCCTGGGACGGAGCCGGACGCGTGTTCTCGACATCGGTGTCCGAACCTTTTTTGGCTTTCGCGTTGCTGGGCCCGGGTGAGTCGCCTTGCGGTGCCCGGGCCCACGGCGTGGCGCGAGGGCGAGAGCTTCGAAGATCGGCAGTGACCGAACAACCGAACCGGGCGGCGGGGTGCCAGTCGACTGTCTTCGCCGTCGCGACCGGGCCAGGCACCGTGGCAGGCGCCATGGCCTCTCACACCGCTGCCCACTGCGCGGCCACGCCCGGGTCTGCGTCCGCCGCCCAGGCTGGCGCTCAGCACCAGGAGCCGCGGGCCCTTCCTGTTCGACGTCGTTCTCGCCGGGCTCAGGTGCCGAACGGTGAGGGTCGCCCACGTTTGTCGGCGCCGACCTGGGTCGGCATCGTCTCTCCGCCTTCTGCGGGGAGAAAGGGGCAAATGCTGCCGGGTGGCGAAGCGAGTGCCCTCCGGCGTGCGTGCGCTAAGTAGCGACATGTGGCGATTCGGGTGACATTGTTCATGTCTCCCGGAGCCGGGCACGCTGCTGCTTGCGCGGCCCGGTCCTCCAGTGAAAGGCAACACCATGGCGGGTAACGACCTCGGCTCCCTCATCGGCGGACTCCTCGGCGGCGGTCAGAGCGGTAGTGGCGGCGGGAACGGCGGAAAGATTCTCGGGGCGCTGCTCGGTGCGCTGATGGGCGCGGGCGGTCAGGCCGGTGGCGGTCAGGCGGCCGGCAGCCAGGCAGCGGTCGGCAACAACCCGCTCGGCGGGCTCCTCGACATGCTGACGAAGTCCGGCCTGGCTGATCAGGCGCAGTCCTGGCTGGGCACCGGCGACAACAAGCCCGTCAGCGGGGCGCAGATCGCGGAGGCGCTGCCGAACGCCACCCTCGAACACGTCGCTCAGCAGACGGGTGTCAGCTCCCAGCAGGCCGCCGACGAGATCGCCCAGTCACTTCCCGCGGCCGTCGACAAGCTGTCCCCGACCGGCTCTCTGCCCAGCGGCTCGCTGGAGGACATCATCCGGCAGCAGAAGCTCTAGGCGGCAGGCCCGGTACTGCCCAGAGGCCCGACAGTAGCCAGTCATCCCGCGGCCTGTCGGCCGCACCCCGGGGCCGGGAAAATGGGGCGGGGTGCCCGTCCGGAGGACGTCGTTGCTGCTTGGTGCGAGTGAGCCCGATAGCCAGTCGGACGCGGGGGCCGTGTGCAGGAATCCAATGTTGTTGCCATGAGCACGCAAGAGAGCGTCTTTGAATCCTGTGGCCTCGGAAGGGCGGGTACCCGTCGCGGTTCGACTGGGAGGGGCAGGGTTCGTGGACGTGGTGGAAGAGCGATGCGCGGGCATCGACTTGAGCAAGACGGACGCCAAGGTGTGCATCCGGCTGCCGGGTTCGGGGAAGCGGGCCCGTCGTGAGGTGCGGACGTTTTCCACGATGAGCGACGGCCTGCTGGAACTGCGGGACTGGCTGGTGGACAACCAGATCACCCGGGTGGGCATGGAGGCGACCGCGTCCTATTGGAAGCCCCTGTTCTACCTGCTGGAGGCCACCGAGGGGGTCGAGCCGTGGCTGCTGAACGCCCAGCACATCAAGACCGTGCCGGGCCGCAAGACCGACGTGAAGGACTGCGAGTGGATCTGCCGCCTGGTCGAGTACGGCCTGGTCCGGCCCAGCTTCGTACCGCCGCGTGACATCCGGCAGCTACGGGACCTGACCCGGTACCGCACCGAGACCACCCGCGACCGGGTCCGCGACGTCAACCGGCTCGCGATGTTCCTGGAAGACGCCGGGATCAAGCTCAGCTCGGTGGTCAGCGACATCACCGGCCGCTCCGCGCGCGCCATGCTCGACGCCCTGGTCGCGGGCGAGCGTGATCCCCAGGTCCTGGCGGAGCTGGCGTTGGGCAGCCTGCAGGGCAAAGTGCCCCTGCTGACCCGGGCACTGACCGGAGCCTTCAGCGAGCACCACGCGTTCATGGTCGCCTCGATGCTCCGCGCGATCGACGAGGCCGACGCACGGATCGCCCGCCTGAGTGAGGAAATCAACCGGCAGCTGCTGCCCCTGCGTGCGCAGACCGAGCTGCTGATCACGATCCCCGGGATCAGCCTGACTCTGGCCCAGATCCTGATCGCCGAGGTCGGCGTGGACATGGGCCGCTTCGCCACCGCCGGGCACCTCGCGTCCTGGGCCGGGATGTGCCCGGGTAACAAGGAGTCGGCCGGCAAGCGACTGTCCGGGCGCACCCGTCACGGCGACACCTGGCTCAAGACCGCCCTGTTCCTGGCCGGCGCCACCGCCGCCCGAAGCAAGGGCACCTACCTCGGGGCCCAGTACCGAAGACTCGTTCCCCACCGCGGCAGCAAGCGCGCCACCGTCGCGGTCGGCCACTCCATCCTGGTCGCCGCCTGGCACATCCTGCGCGACATGGTCCCCTACCAAGACCTCGGTCCTGATCACTTCACCAACCGGCTCGGCAAGGAACGCCACACCCGCCGCCTCATCGCCCAACTCGCCGCCCTCGGCCTCGATGTCACCGTCACCCCACGCGAAGAGGCCGGTTGAGCTGCACCGATACACGCAAGCTCAGGTCATTTTCAAGAGAGCAGTGGCGTCGGCCTGGAACACCGAACCACCTCTTGTGTCCCGGCTCTTCTCTGCCGGTCGTGGTCGACGGGCCGGGCGGGTACGTTCGGTCCCCGAGCCACCCGATACATCGTGTCATCTGGTGAGCCGGTGGTGGCAGGGGAGGGGCGCGGGAGCGTTCCTCCCAGGGTGCCGGGATAGGGTGCATCCGTGGAACGGATCTTGGTGGTGGGTGTCACCGGTGCGGGCAAAACCACGCTCGCTCAAGCCCTGAGCAGTCGTCTGGGCGTGCCCTACCACGAGATGGACGCGCTGTACTTCAACGGCCCCAACTGGGCCATCAACAACAATTTGACCGAAGACGTATCCAGTCTGACGGCCGAGCCCCGCTGGATCATCGATTCCCTCGGCTATCCGGAAGTCCGTGACCTGCTGTGGGATAGGGCCGACACCGTGATCTGGCTGGACTATCCCAAACGCGTGATCATCCCCCGCGTTCTGCGTCGGTCCTTCAGGCGCACCGTCACACGCGAAGCCCTCTTCGGCGGCAACCGCGAAACCTGGACGGGCTGGCTGAGCCGGGAACACCCGGTCTGGTGGGCCTGGTCGCAGCACGGGACGCGCCGCCGCGAAGTCGGTCACCGTGTCCGCGATCCCCGCTTCGCCCCTCTCGACACGATCCACTTCGGTCATCCCGATGACACGGAGGCCTGGCTTGCATCGCTTTGATCTGGCTGCGTACGTGAGCCTGCTCGTCAGGTTCAGGAGATGACCCACGCGTCCCTGCCCAGCTTGTCATAGCTGTCTTCCATCGTGTCGGAGGAGAGGAAGACCGGCCGGGTGAGCAGCCGATCTCCGGCCCGCTGCAGGCACAGCGCCAATCCGAGACTCACCGACCCGATCTCCCCGCCGGGTAGGTAGAAGAGCTCGGGATCGGGTTCTCGGCGTTCGGCGCGTACTTCCACCCAGCGCTCCAACTCGGAGGGAACCCGGCCGACCAACGCGGTGTCGCCCGCGAAGACTTGCGGCCCGCCAAGGGCGTCAACCCGAACAGCACGCAACTGATCACCCGCCGCGTAGTGCAGCGTCAGCCCCACTTCGGAGTAGCTGTCGTGACCTGCTCCGTCATGTGCGCTGCGCACACCCCAGTTCACCTGGATACCGCCCAGCTCCGCAGATACCTCACTACGACTCATCCCAAATCGCAGGGGCCCTACGCTCACGAACGGATCCAACACCCACTGGCGGCGCTCGTTGTCCGGTAGAACGTCCCAGGTATTCACAAGATCACCCTAAGGGCATCGATCGCGCGTTTGGTTCGATCTCTTCAGTTGACGTCCCGGCCTCCGCATGTCGAGATCACGCGGACGGTCCCTGGGCGGCCACGATATCGACGTGCGTACCATCTGTAAGTCAACGATTACTCGCTGCATATTAGGTTGCGCCCGAGAAAGTCCCATACGTGTGCCTCTTATGGAATATGTGTGCTTATTCAGGGTGTGAAGTCGGGATGGGTGGGGGACTCTGGTCGTGTCCAAGTGGCCTGCCGCGAGTCGGCACGGGCGGACCACCCTCGTCTGTCCGTCGTCGCGCGTGCCACTACTGGCCAGGGAAAGCGAGGCGCCCCATGCAGATGCGAGCAGCGCGGATGCACGGGTACAACGAACCTCTTCGGCTGGAGGAGGTACCCGTTCCCGAACCCGCCCCGGACCAAGTTCTGGTGAAGGTTGCCGCGGTAGGCATGTGCCGCAGTGACTTCCAGCTCATCGAGGGCTACTTCAAGGGTCCGTTTCCTGTGGACTTCCCCTACATACCCGGCCATGAGGTGGCCGGTCGTGTGGTGGGGAAGGGCAGCGCGGTGCCGGAGTCGCCGGGCTATTCCGAGGGTGACATGGTCGTGGTCCTCACGAGTTGGGGCGACGGTACGTGCCGTCAGTGCCGTGAGGGCAACGAGCAGATCTGCAGTGGCACGGGCCGGTGGGTCGGGTTCGGGCCGCCCGGAGGTTACGCCGAGTACATAGGGGTGCAGTACGCCCATGCCATTCCGGTCTCGGAGGAGGCCGCCCGGCATCCCGAGTTCCTGGCCCCGATGACGGACGCGGGGCTCACTCCGTACCGTGCGATGAAGAAGCTGCGTGACACGGGCAAGGTGGTGCCCGGACGTGTCATCGGCGTGACAGGTATCGGCGGTCTGGGCAGCTACGGGGTCCAGTACGCGAAGCTGCTGGGCGGCGGTGCGACGGTGGTGGCCCTGACCCGCTCGGACAACAAGCTGGAAGTGGCGAAGGAGAACGGGGCGGACCACGGGGTCAACGTCAGGGGCAAGTCGACCGAGGCCATCCAGGACACGCTGGAGTCGCTGACCGGCAGCAGGACGCTTGATGCCGTGCTGGACTGCGTGGGCAGCAAGGACGCCATCGCGATGGCCTTCGACGTGCTCGGCTCTGAAGGGATCGTGGCGTCCGTCGGTCTGATGGACCACCACGTCGAGCTTCCGCAGTTCCCGTTCGTGGGGACGGAGCGGTCCTACTTCGGCTCGTTCTGGGGCAACTACGAGGACCTCGCGGAGGTACTCGCCCTGGCGGATGCCGGCCTCGTCAAGCACAACGTCACCAAGATCAAGCTGGAGGACGTCAACGAGAACCTGGAGGCTCTCGGCCGCGGCGACGTCGTCGGCCGCCTGGTCGTTGACTTCGAATGACTTCAAAGCGACGGCGTCTCCACCCGGTTCGCGCCTCGCTGGACGGCTGTCCGCAGGGTCTGGTCCTCAGGGATCAACCGGCCAGGCCCTGTGGGGGTGTCTACGGCTTCGCGAAGGGGAGAGCGGCGTGCTGCGGGTGCGGTCAAATCGTTCCGTGACTGTGCCGACGATCCTGTCCAGGGTCTCGTGTTCGGCGGCGCCTGGGCGCCGTTGAGGATGTACATCATCGGGACCGGCAGCAGGTGGGCGTCAACTCCGACGATGTAGCGGAAGAGCGGTTGGCGATGGGCAGGCCGCGGCGGGCCTTGGCGCTGGCCGGGGGACGCCGAGCACGGGGTGCCTCGCCTCTCGATGATCTCCCGCGCGATGACCTGGCGAGCGGCTGTCATGGTGCACCTCCTCAGACTGTGCTCCTGTGTCGGCGAGGTAGTAAGTTCCATTCGGGAACAAAATGAGTGCCGAAAAGGAACCTACTATGGCCGGGGATCCACAACACCGAAGAGACCTGCGGCATCGCCCAAGCGGCTCTGGTCCTGGGGGACTGGTGGAACGTGCCTGCGCTGCGCGAGATCGCCCGCGGGCACATCCGCCTCGAGGCGCTCGCCGCGGAGATCGGCCTGGCCCGCAAGGTCCTCAGCAAGCGGCCGGGTCGACTCGCCGCCCAAGCAGTCCTCGGCCGCAGCCTCAACCAGCGGCGTCCGGCGCGCTACAAGTATGCGCTCACCGAGGTCGGCACTGCGCTCCTGCCTCTGCTGGTCGCCAGGCTGGACTGGGGCGACCGGTAGGTCTTCGGCGACAGCAGCGTCACCGCGACCGCGCAAGCGGACGGCGCGGAGCGCGCCCCGGTGCACGCCCTGGTCCCCTCCTGCGTGACCGACGGCCTGGAACTGCCCTCCACGCAGAGCACCGACCTGCACCCCACGCGGTGAACCGACCTCCCCGTCGTCGCCGCGGATGCCCCCGACACCGCGCTGTTCGCCTGTCCCGGAACCGGAATCGACTGTGGACAGGTCCCCGGAGCCGCGCGCGGCACGCCGGAGAACCGACTCTCTCCCGGCGCGCGGCCCGAATTCCCCCGCCGTGCTGGTGCGGAAATGCGCGGGGTGAGCAGCGAACTGGACTGCGAACGAACCGAGTTCGCCTGCACGGAGGAGATTCCGGACCCCTCCACACCGACGCCGCCCACCAGATGGCCGTGGCGCCGCGGCTGCCGACTCTCCACGGCGCGGGCCGATTGCGGCACAAGCGCTTCACGCTGATCGTCGATGCCGACCGGACCGAACGGCACGCGTTGTTGTTCTCGGTCGTCGACATACCCCACGCCCTTGGCGAGATCCCGCACCCGGCCGTGAACCGCGTCCGGACGGCATATGCACCGCCCTCCATTTCGCCTCGCCTGACGAAACCCACGCCCGTTGAAGGAGCTTGCACGCCGTGACTGATCCGACCGTACCTGCCGAGGCCGTCCATCACCTCTTCTCCTACGGCACCCTGCAATTGCCTGGGGTCCAGCTCTCCCGATTCGGCCGCCTGCTCGACGGCAGACCGGATGCCCTGCCCGGTCACCGCATGACGACCGTCCTGATCACCGACCCTGCCGTGATCGAGACCAGCGGTACCGACCGGCACCCCATGGTCGTCGTCTCTCCGGACCCACAGGACACCGTCGAGGGCCAGGTGTTCGTCATCAGCGACACCGAACTCGCCATGGCCGACGACTACGAGGTCGACGACTACGTTCGCGTCAGGGTGACGCTGCGGTCGGGAACGAATGCGTGGGCCTATCTGGAGCGCAAGGACACCGCGCAGCACCTGGACGTGAGGCAGTGGCTGCGGAGTCTGGAGGTGTTCGCCGGCCCGCTACCGGATTTCGATCCCGCCGCTGCCCCGGCCGATCCGGTCGAGTTGTTCCTCGAATGGCTGCGGGAGGCCGTCGCCGCGGGCGTGCCCGACCCGCACGCCATGACCCTGTCGACCATCGGTGAGGACGGCGGCCCGGACGCCCGCGTACTCATCCTGAAGAACGTGGACACCGACGGCTGGCAGTTCGCCGTCCACTCCGGCAGTCCCAAGGGCCGCCAGTTGGGCGGCCGGCCCCGCGCGGCACTCACCTTCTACTGGCCTCTCCAAGGCCGGCAGGTCCGGCTGCGAGGCACGGACGAACCGGCCTCCGCCGAGCAGAGCGCTGCGGATCTGCTGGCGCGCGCTCCCTCGGCTCGCGCTGAGGTTCTGCTCGGGCGCCAGAGCGAGCATCTGACCGATGCCGAAGAGCGTGACCGCGCGTTCCGTGCGGCCCTGGCCCGCATCGAGGCCGAACCCGATCTGATCAGCCCGGAGTGGACGCTCCACACTCTCGTTCCGTCCGAGATCGAGTTCTGGCAGGCGGACAAGGGCCGCCTCCACAATCGGCTGCGCTACGAACGCCGCGATCGCCACAGCCCGTGGGTGCGCCACATGCTCTGGCCCTAACTGCTCGCCCGTGCACAAGTCGTTGCCCGAGACGATCACGCTGGCTAGGTTATGAGCCATGGCGAAGGACGAATCCACGCGCGCGGCGCGACTGCTGGACGCCCAGGCCAAGGCCGAACGACTCTTCGCGGTGATCGAGAAGCGTGGGCTGGTCGCGCCGGGCGCGGGAGAGCGGGCGGTCAGCGACCGGGTCCGGGACCTCGCGGACGAGCTGTTCGGGACCACCCGACACTGGCACAAGCGGATCGTGCGCTCCGGGCCGAACACTCTGCGGCCGTACCGGGAGAACCCGCCGGACCGGGTGATCGGCGAGGATGACATCGTGTTCGCCGACTTCGGCCCCATCTTCGAGGACTACGAGGCCGACTTCGGCCGGACGTTCGTACTCGGCGACGACCCCGTCAAGCACCGCTTGCGCGACGACCTGTCGGAGATCTTCGCTGCCGGCAAGCGGTACTTCACCAAGCACGACGACATCACCGGAAAGCAGTTGTACGCCGAGGTGGAGCGCTACGCGGCGGAGGCCGGTTGGGCACTGGGCGGCTGGCACGCCGGGCACCTGGTGGGCGAGTTCCCGCACGAGCGGATCGACGGCGCGGAAACGGAGTCGTACATCACCCCCGACAACGACACCCCGCTGCGCCGCACCGACAAGGCCGGCCAGACCTGCCACTGGATACTGGAGGTCCATCTGGTCGACCGGGAGAGGGAGTTCGGCGGCTTCTACGAGGAGCTGCTCTCCCTCGGCTGACCGTCCACCGGCCGTGTGGAGGGCGGGCCAGACGCGGGCGCGGGTCAGGGGAGCCGGATGAAGCGGGCGCCGGTCGCGTCCCGCCGGGCATTGGCGAAGGCCGGCGCGACCGGAGGGAAGTGGGTGAGGGCCCGATGGCGACTGTGGTCTGCATGACTTGGACCTTGGCGCGGGGGACGTCGGCGTACTGAGGGAGCCGGAAGTGACAGAAGGCGGCCGTCTCGACCTGCACCGACGGTGAACGGGGTGCCGGGTCGTGGCGCCGTGAACTGCTCCGCGCGGGCCTACTACAGCGTCTGTGTACGGCGCTTCGGCAACTGCCCTCTGGATCGCCCGGTGCCTTGCAAGGCGTGAACACCTCCGCGGGAAAGACGTCTGTTGTCGACCGGCTCTGCAACTCCCGTCAGGGCTGGTCATTCACTGCGGCAGTGAGACGCGTAGCGAGCGTGGAGACTGCTGTGCGTAGTTCCTTCCCGCCATCGACGCGGAACGAGAAGGGTATCCTGGCCAGCCATTCTTGTGCATACATGTCTGGATTGCGTGTGCTGCCGACCAGCACGCATCCGTCTCCCAAGGGCTCCAGCCGTCCCATAGGGGGCCGGATCCAGGGGGCCACCTCACGCAGGGGCGCGTCGAATATGACTCGGGTGGAGAACTCCCACCCCTTACCCAGGTTCTCCTCGAGCACGGCCACCGGGTCGAGGTCTTCGGGGGGCTTGAACCCGTGCTCAGTCGGGCGGACGGAGTGGACCCGGTCGATGCGGTACGTGCGGATCGCGTCGGCGCGGTGGGAGTGGCACAGCAAGTACCAGCGGCCGTAGCGGATGACGATGGACCAGGGGTCCACCTCGGCCTCCCATTCGTTACCGTTGTCGCTGCGGTATGTGACTCGCACGCGGCGTCGGTCGGCGACGGCATCGACAAGAGAACTGGTCACGGCTGGATCCGGGCGGACCGTATAAGGGTCGGGCACAGCTGACGCGTACTGGCGCAGCAGTGCCGCTTGCTGGCCGACGCTCTCCGGAAGTGCCTTCACGACTTTGCCCAAGGCCGTACCGATCAAGTTCCCGGTGTCGCTCGCAGCCGGCTCGACACTGAGGACCGCCATCACGATGCCGAGCGCTTCGGCCTGCGTGAAGTGCACAGGGGGCAGCCGGGTTCCGCGCCCGAGGCGATATCCGCCGTGCGGCCCCCGGGCCGACTCGACGGGTATGCCGGCTTCTTTGAGGATGCCGACGTACCGGCGTGCGGCCCGCTCCGTGACTCCCAAGCGACCGGCGAGCTCGCCGGCTGTCGTTCCGGGGCGGGTCTGGAGGATCTCGAGCACGCGGAGTGCTCGCGCGGTGGGGCTGAGATCGTTCGGCACGGGAGCAGGCTAGTCCGCTCCGCCGAGCCGTCCTACGGTCGCATTCCCATGACTTCGCTTCAAACGCTTGGGGGCGCCCGGTCTGGTTGCGTCTGGGGGTGGCGGCCGGGTGTCGGGTGGGGCGGCGGGAGGTTGCAGCGCGTACCGGTAGTGGATTGTCCGGATCTCCTTCTACGGTGGCACTCCTGAACCGGAAGAGGGGAGATTGACCATGGACATCCTGCTGATCGGCGGCCTGTGGCTGAGTGGATCTGTGTGGGGGAACGTCGCGTCCGCGCTGGAAGACCTCGGCCATCGACCGGTGCCGCTCACCCTGCCGGGCCAGGGAGACGGCTCCGCGTCCGCCACGCTCGGTGACCAGCTGGCTGCGGTGCTCGCAGCCGTGGATGCCACGCCGGGCAAGCCCATGGTGGTGGGGCATTCTGCTGCCTGCTCGCTGGCCTGGATGGCCGCCGACCGGAGGCCGGAGCAGGTGGCGAAGGTCGCCCTCATCGGCGGCTTTCCGACCACCGATGGTCTGCCCTACGCCGACTTCTTCGAGGTGAAGGACGGCGTGATGCCATTCCCCGGCTGGGGTCCTTTCGAGGGGCCGGATGCCGCCGACCTCGATGAAGCGGCCAGGCGGGAGCTGGAGACCGGCGCGATCCCCGTGCCGGAAGGGGTGGCCAAGGGCGTGGTCCGGCTGGAAGACGAACGGCGCTTTGATGTCCCGGTGGTGGTCGTGTGCACCGAGTTCACGCCCGGGCAGGCTCGGGAGTGGATCGACTCCGGCGATGTCCCGGAGCTCGCTCGGGCCAAGCACGTCGATTTCGCTGACATCGACTCGGGGCACTGGCCCGTGATCACCAAGTCCGATGAGCTCGCCCGGATTCTGGCCGCGGCAGCCGACCCGGCGTGACGGGCACCGCCGGTATGTGCCATAAGGATTCTCATACGGACGTGGGGCGGTGAATAGGTCCTATGGCCCACGCCGAGACTCTCTGCCGGTCCGTCGTGCACGTATTGTCACTTCGTGGTCCGCGTCGCCCTGGCGGAGGCGCGACCGGCTGCCTTGCACACCTGCCGTGCCAGTAGAACAGCACAGCCTGGGGCCAGTGATGAGGCTTCACGAGTCCGGCCGGAGATTGATGCTCCGCATCACGTGGTCGAGTTGTGGCCCGTGAACAGAGAACACGCAAGTGTGTTGACGGAATGGGCTGGCAGGATCGCTTCTCATGAGTTCTGCCCAGTGGGGCACCCATGGTGTCGAGATGACCGCGGAGCGCGTGATCAAGCGGTTCGCGTCGAGGGACGACGGTCGCGCTGAACGTGAGTGGCGGGGACTGACACTGCTGTCTGCTCACGTTCTGGGGCTGGCGCCCGAGCCGTGGGCGGTGGATCTCGCCGCCGATGAGCCCGTCGTGGTGATGTATCGGGTGGCGGGTGATCCCCTGCGGGGCATGGTCCTGGGTAGGAGTGAGGTTGAAGCCTTGGCTGCCGCTGTGACTGCGCTCTTTGAAGCCGTGCCGGTACGAGATGGGTTCGGCGCTGATCGGGAGGGGGACGGACACGACCTCGTCATCGTTGAGCCCGGTGACAGGGCAGGGTCAGCGGCGTTCAGGACTCCACCAGAGTGCTACTGAGTGGGGACACGGCTCCGACGCTCTGCTCACGGTGCGATTTCGAAGCTTTGCTGCCCATCCGTCTTTCCGCGCGGATGGATGGTGGCTGCCTCCCTTTGAGACCTGGGCGCGGATTTGCGACAGGCCACGGCGTGAAATCGGCGGCTTCGTAGCTCTCCAGCATGGCGTCCATGATCAGTGTGCCTCGGTGTTGATCAGGGCGCAGGCGTACGCTGCCTCCTCTTCCTGAGCCTGTCCCCATCCGGAGACGGCTCGTAGGATGCAGCCGTGCCGAGGTTCGAAGAGGTCAAGGAAACGTTCTGGGGCGAGGGAGCATATGGAGTCCAGCCGGCGCTGACGGATCGAGCGGTCAGGGATGCTGAGCACGAGCTCGGCGTGACACTGCCGCCTTCCTTGCTCGATCTGCTGAGTGAGCAGAACGGTGGTGCGGTGGCCGACGCTTGGAACGCCGCCCCTGCCGCCGAGCCGACCTCATGGAGTCAGGATCATGTCCCTTTCGGAGAGTTGATGGGGATCGGCCACAGCGAGACCATGGTGTCCTTGCTGGACACGCCCTACCTGGTTGAGGAGTGGGGTCTGCCTTCGTCGATCGTCCTCGTTTCCGGCCACGGGCACTATTGGATCGCGCTCGACTATCGGGAATGCGGAAGCGACGGCGAACCCATGGTCACCTGGTTCGACATCGAGTTCGATGTAGAACTGCAGCTTGCCAAGGACTTCCGGTCATTTGTCGAAGGTCTCGTGTCTGACAAGATCTTTGGCAGCGAGGAAGTCTCCCGGGCCAGGGAACTTTCCTGATGCGGTGACGCGCGCGAGCCAGCGTTCGTAGCAGTCGGGAAGTCTTTGGCGGACGACACGTGCGGCCCATCCGAGTCACCAGGTCAGAACGCGGTCGGCGACTGGGTCTGTCAAGGCGATGTGGCAGAAGTCCGTGCAGCCCATCTGATGATGTGCACGAACAAATCATGCTCCTGCTTGCCGCGATACGCCGGAGTGAAGCGGCGGGGAGCCCCTGGCGGCTATCGAGGGCCCATCGCGGACAGTCGGCAGCTCTCCCGTGGGATGAAGCCGTCGAACGACGCCCGGAGACGGCCCGGGCCAGTGTTGAGCCGCGGCGACTGGTGGTGACAGGAGGCGGAATGGGATGGTCGGAACGTGAGTTCTTGGAGTGCAGCCCAGTCCGCATGCCGCTACAGACCGCGCAGTGCCTCGTACAGATCGCCATAGGCCGCCCAACAGAGGATGCTGCCGTCGTCGTACAGGCTGCCCATATACCAGTCGTCGTCATTGAAAGGCTTTACAAGGCACAAGCTGTGGAATCCAAGTACGATCTCCGGGTGCAGCACCTCGTCGTGGGCTTCGGGGCGGGCTACCCAATGCACCGCCCGGTTTGGATCCAGGGCGACAGCTTCTTGGTCCCCGGATACGTCACGGATCTGCTGAAGGGACCAACTCGGGGGTAGCTGTGCGTCTGCCATCCACGGATCGTCTCATCCGCCAGATGCGGAGGGCCAGCCTCATTTTTGGGGGACGAGGTGGGGCCGATTCGTGGCTGACTTTTGGGACCTGGCCATGGCGACCGGCGAACTAAGCACCCGTCAGGCTGCAGGATTCCCCGTGGCTCTCCGGTGGATCAGGCACGCTTGGGGCACGGGTCTCATTCGCCCGCGAACCACAGGTAACTGCCCGGGGTGGCGGACCGACTCGGTCGTCGAAGTTGGTGGAACCTGGAGCGGGTAGCCCCGGGCGACCACAGCCCCTGAACCGGCCGGACCTTGATCCTGAGAGCTGGCGGAAGGTTCAATCGCCGGGTGGCTGAGACTGACATTGACCTGGGAGTCGTGACGGCGCCGTCGGGAGTCATCGTGCTTGGGATGGCATCGTGGATCGACTACTGGCCGCAGCTGGGCCAACCGCTGTCCGCGCGCGCAATGGCAGCAGCTTCCATCGGCGGTGGGCATGTCCACGACTGGATGTGTGAGATGGTCGCGGTGTCCGCAGCGACTGACAGGCCGTTGCCGGTCAGGGCCAGCGCGACGGCGTCTCCGTTCGACGGCGGACAGACGATCGCGGTCCTCGAGATGGATCTCGGCCTGCCGTGGGCCGGCACCGCAGGGGACGAACCGATCGTTATCGGTGACCTGCCGGTCGACCGGGGCGGCATGGTGCTCGGTGACGCGGTGGCACTGGACTCCTGGACCGGAGACGGCCACCCGTCCACCGACGGTCTTGCCGACGTCATCTACTGGGGCGGCTACGCGAAGGCCGCCCACCTTCAATTCGGGGGAGAGTTGATCACTCGGCGCGGCAGCCAGGTGCGAGGGTGGCTCGACGTGCCTCTTGACCATGCTGCGGAGCTTGCCGACGCCCTCAACGCCTGGGAGGGCGACGAACAGGGCCGGGGCATCATGGTCGCGGTCGATGAGCACACCGATTTCCACCGCTTCAACCGGGCGAGTTGGACTCACCCGCTTCGGGTCGGCGCCATCGAGGTCGTTGGCTGCCCGGTAGTGGGAATCAACTGGGACAGCGGTGACCACGCGATGAGACACCGTGGCGAGCGCCGCTTCGGGCAGGTGTATCCCGTGACGCTTCAATGTGGCCCAAAGGGCGGGACAATGATGCGCTGGACGATCCCGTCCTACGTCCCGAGCCAAGAGCGCACAGGCTGATCGAGGGGGCACCAACGATCCCTTATGGGACTGCTTGGTTCTCGAGGTTCAGATCGGTGGAGATCTGGTCAGAGAACTCGCGGCGCGTGTCGCCCGGCGCCGGGCGGGGTGGCGTGGTGCTCCTCGAGCGCTCTGGGCTACGCGGTCTCCGCCTGTCCAATCTCCGTGCAGCCAGGATCTCTCAGACTTGGTGGTCTACGACGTAGGTCATCGAAGTCAGGCTCAAACACCTCCTGACCTGTGTCGAGAGCTTTTGCGAGATGCGGTCACGTGATCAGTCTGCCCTCCTGCCCATCGACAGGGTCTGGCAGCTGTTCCGTACCAGCCAGGAACCTTTTGCCCGAGTTGAGTTGGTGGTCGAGG
Source organism: Streptomyces cadmiisoli (assembly GCF_003261055.1). Lineage (NCBI taxonomy): Bacteria > Bacillati > Actinomycetota > Actinomycetes > Kitasatosporales > Streptomycetaceae > Streptomyces > Streptomyces cadmiisoli. The sequence continues at coordinate 387,214 of NZ_CP030073.1, read as the reverse complement.
TCGCCGGCCTGCAGGCGGGCAGCTAAGACCCACGCCCGGTGAGCCGATGAGTTCGTCCTTGCCGCACGGTCTGACTTCTTGAGCTCTCGACCCCAGCCGCGCGGAAGGTACCCGTCATATGAGCAAGGTGGTCTTGCACGTAACCATGTCACTCGACGGCTTCATGGCGGGTCCGGACATCAGTGTCGAACACCCCATGGGCCGGGGTGGTCTGCGCCTGCATGACTGGATTCTGAACACACCGACCAATGACGTCGACACTTCAGTGACGCAGGAGATTTCGGCGTCGACAGGTGCCGTCGTATTGGGCAGAAGGACATTCGACGTGGGTGTCCAGGTGTGGCAGGACACTCCCTTCCCGGTGCCGTGCTTCGTGCTCACGCACAACGCTCGAAGTCAGCGCGCCATGAAGAGTGGGACCTTCACCTTCATCACCAATGGTCTGAAAAGCGCGCTTCAGCAGGCGGAAGCAGTGGCGGACGGGAAAAACGTCGCACTGATGGGGGCGGACATCGCTCAGCAGGCGCTCGGCGCAGGACTCCTCGATGAGATCAATCTCCAGCTCGCGCCTGTGCTGATGGGCGACGGACGTCGGCTGTTCGAGCATCTGGGAACGGAACACCTCGAGCTGGAACGGACCAGAATCCTCTCCTCGCCGCTCGTCACGCATCTGCGCTTCCAGGTCCGTCGCGCCCGGAACCTGTCGGACGCGACAGCGCTGGACCACGGTCTGGAGGCCGACCGTCGACAGAACTGAGGGAATCCACCGAACGGCTGGGAGAGGTCAGCTGGCGGCGTTCGCGAAGGCAGGTAGTGACGGGGGCTTGCCGCCTGTCGGCTACGTTCGGCATGTCGCACGCATTGGTGCTTACGGCATTTGGTGTGCACGACCTGCTGAGCCAGCTGCCCTGCTCCCCCGAACGGCGACCGACCTCTGCGACGCCGACCTCTTCGGCAGGGGTGCTGCTGGTGATCTTCGGGCGATGTCGTACTGGGGTCGGCTGTCATTGCAGCTCAGGCGGCTGCCACAGGCAACATCACGCGCGACGTCGCACGTAATGAGTGCGGCCTGCTCTTTGACGGTCGCCCTACCCCGCACAGGCGTAGCTCGATCAGCCCACCGAGGAACCTGCAAGCCAAACAGTCCAATTGCACCAAATTCCTGAAACACCCGGTCCTGCGGGCCTCACTTCGTGGCTGTGTCGTACCGGGCACGGTTCTGGCTGATTTCGTCGTGGTGGAGGCCGGCCCAGTCGATCAGAGACACCACGATGTCGTGGAGGGTGAGGCCGAGGGGGTGAGGTTGTACTCGACTCGCGGCGGGACCTCGGCGTAGGGGGTGCGAGTGATCAGTCCGTCGCGGTGCAACTGGCGCAGGGTGAGGGTCAGCATGCGCTGGGAGATGCCGGGGATGCGGCGCAGCAGGTCGGTGTAGCGCAGCGGTCCGTCGTTGAGGGTGGCGATCACAAGTGCGCTCCATTTGTCGCCGGCCCGGTCCATGATCTGCCGGATGATTGCCCTGTTCTCCGCCGGCCAGCGGGCGCAGGGCCCAGAGCTTGCGACGGTGTCCGTCTTGACCGCGGTGTCCCCTGCGGTGGCGTCCATGGCGCACACTCCCTTCCGGTTGCACACACCCATGTGCCTTTTGTACGGCCTCCCATACTGGCTCATCATGGCGCTGCGCCCAAAGCGTAGGTAGTGGAGGTGGCGGCGTTGAAGGTGGAATTCTGGTCCGACCTCACCTGTCCGTGGTGCGGTCTGGGCAGCCATCGTCTCGACAAGGCCGTCCAAAGGTTCGCCCATGGCGGCGACATCGAGGTTTTTCACCGTTCTTTCCCGCTGGACCCCGGCCTTTCGAGCAGCCCCGCGGTGTCCACCCGACAGATGCTGAAGCAGAAGTACGGGATGGACGACGCTCAGGCCGAAGCGGCGACCCGCCGGGTCGAGGTACTGGCGGAGCGCGAAGGGCTGCAGCCGTACGTCGTGCTGGACAACAAGAAGGCCAACACCCAACTGGCCCATGAATTCCTTGCCCATGCCACTGCACGGGGCATGCACAGGCAGGCGTGGCAGCTGAGCTTTCGCGCGTATTTCGGCGAGGTCCGCTCGCTGTTCGACGTTGACGCGCTGCTTGAACTGAGCGACGAGCTCGGGTTGGACCGCGACGAGACCCGACAGGCCCTGACGGACCGCCGCTTTCGACAGCAGGTCCAGGACGAGGCCCGCCGCGCCAGGGAACTCGGCGCCCGTGGGGCCCCCTTCCTCGTCATCGACGGCCAGTACGCCATCCCTGGCGCCCAGGACACCGACACACTCCTCGGCGCTTTTCAGCAGGTGTGGGACGCCACCCACCCGCCGCTCGCCCACACCTCGGTGGAGGACGCCGATGGGATCTGCTGCCCGGACGGATGCGCACTGCCCGGCGATGACGCTGCCGGTGGCTGAAGCGGCTTCGCTCCGCGGCCTTCACAGCCCGATGGGGTCGCACAATGCGCGACACCACTCCTTTTTCCATCTCCCATACGACAGGAATCGTTTGTCATGTCCTACTTGCTGCACGTCGACTCCTCCTCCCTTGGTACCGCTTCGGTCTCCCGCCAGGTCGCCGACTCTTTCCGGGACGCCTGGACGGGCGAGGTCGTCCACCGGGACCTGGCCGCCTCACCTGTGCCGCACCTGAGTGCGGCCGGCCTCTCCGCTCGGTCCACGGACCCCGCCCAGCACACCGCGGAGCAGGCTGCGGCTGCCGCCGTCCAGGAGGAGCTCATCGCGGAGTTCCTCGGGGCCAGTGCCTACCTGTTCACCGTGCCGATGTACAACCGCACGATGCCCTCGGTGTTCAAGGCCTGGCTCGACCAGGTCATCTTCCCCGGCCGGACCATCAACCCCACGGGTGCACCCGCTGCCGGGCGCCCGGCCGTGCTGATCTCGCCCGTGGCGGCGGCTACGGCCCTGGCACGCCCAACCACGGCAAGGACTTCCTTGTACCGACCCTGGAGTCCGTCCTGGGCGACCCCGCCTACCTGAGCCTCGACGTCACCACCCTCACCGCCGAGCTGACCAAGGCCCCCGTCGTCCCGGCGCTCGCCCACCTCATCCCTGCCCACGAGACCTCCCTGGCCAATGCCCACGAGCAGGCCCGTCTGCAGGCCGAGAAGATCAGCCAGCAGCTCGCCACGTGACTTGATACGGCACCGCCGCCGCGGTGCGGCCGACACGACTCCATCGCCCCGGGCGTGGCGCAGACCTGACCCGCGTCTGGTGTGCGGCGGCGGGACGGTCGGGGCGCGGAGGCGTTCGTCGATCCCCATGCGCAGTTGTGGCCGCCGTCGATCGCCTTTGCCATGGGGATGCGTACTGCGCACGGCCGGTACGGACGTCAGCCGTGATAGCGCGCCTTGGCTGCTGGAACTGAGCCGCCCGAGGGCTGGTGCCGTCGGCGTCGGCTGTGCAAGCCGCGCATGTACATTCATGGAGCTGTCGGCGCGGCTGCGCAGCCACGAGCCCATGAACATCGGTGAGTGTCGGGTCCTGGACTCGCCCTCGCTGCATCGCTGTCTGTGCAGCAATTCGGGGTTCGTCGCACAGCCGGCATGGTGTGTCGGCGTGGGGGACTGGGGACTGGGGACTGGTGGCCGGGACGGCCCAGGGGCCTGACCGCGGTGTGGGTGGCCGTGTTGCCGGATCGCGTCCGGTGGTTGTGTGACAGGTCGGGTTTGGCGGGTGAGCCGTCGCTATGACCAGCCTCGCTGGTGTCAGATGAGAAGGATCTGATGCCGAGTTCGGGGAAACGGATGTTGATTGAGCGGGTCCGGAACATTTCCGGACTCCTGGAACACCCGGTCGGCAGGATGCGATAGGGGCTGATGACTGGGACGGATATCGTCCTGGCATGACACAAGAGTTCGATCTTGCCGCGTCGCTCGCCAGAGGCGTCGAAGGCCGCCGTGGTGCATGGGCCTTCATCCGGGGCTTCGCCGCCCACTGGGTCGGCGCCGCTCTGGGAAGCGATGACGGGTGGACGGAAGCCGATCTCGACGCTGCCGAGGAGCGACTGGGGCTGCGGCTGCCGACGGCGCTGCGCGAGGCATATCTGCTGTTCGGACGCCGGCAGGATCTCACCAGCAACCACGATGTGCTGCTCAGTCCTGCCAAGCTGTACGTCGATGACGCCAAAGAGGTCCTGGTCTTCCGTCACGAGAACCAGGGAGCCGCTTCCTGGGGCATCTTCCTCGACAGCGTCCATGAGGAAGATCCTGCGGTGTTCATCAGGCTTGACCTTGCCGACAAGAGCGCCGAGCGGTGGGAGGACTGGCTGGAACGTCTCTCCCTTTACTTCATCGAGATCACCTTGTCGGAGTCCCTGCAGGCCGATGAAGAGGTCTGCGACTACCTCGACCCGGATGGCAACAGCCTCGAACTGCTGGAGACGCATTCCGTCCGGCTCCCGTTCCCGTCCTACCCCATCGGCGAGGAGACCCGGTGGTTCCTGGGTCAGGACGTCCTTCTGCGCGATGACGACGGCGCGGCCATCCTGGCTCGCGGCCGGACGGCAGGAGACCTCGATCGCATTCGTGACCTGATCCCCGGCGACTGGCTCCACGACTATTGCTGACCCGTCCCCGACTCCTGCGGACCGAACTGCCCACATTTGTCGGCGTACACGTGAACGATTAAGGAGTACGCCGACACCTACCGCCTGCTCACCACGCTGAGCGACCACCGCACCGACCTGGCAGACGACCTGGTCGGTCTCTATCACGAGCGCTGGGAGATCGAGACCGCCTGTCTGGCACTGCGTCACACCCTGCTCAAAGGGCGCGTTCTACGGTCGAAGGACCCGGTGGGCCTCACACAGGAGATGTGGGCACTTCTGACCGTCTACCAGGCTCTGCGCTCGATGATGGTGACCGCAGTGGAGACAGTGCCTGGCTGTGATCCCGACCGAGCCGGCTTCACCGTGGCCCTGGAGGCCGCGCGCGACACTGTCGTTGGCGTTGCGGGGACGGCTGCGGCCGCAAACTCCGAGCGGACGCCCCGACCTGGTAGGACACATTGGCACCCACGTCCTGAAGGCGTTGCTTCCCAAGCGCCGAATGCGGCTGTCCGCTCGCATCGTCAAGTGCGGTACATCCCGCTACAACATCTGGAACCGCGACGGGCGGCCTCGCGACAGTACGCCGATCACCGCCATTGTCATCACCGTGCATCCACCGGTTCTCCCCGCCACACATGCCCCAGACCGGGCCGCTTCCGGCCGCTGGGGGCAGGTCTGCCGGATCTTGGCGGAGAACTCCAACCAGGCCATGCACGCCCGTGACATCGCAGGGCATCTCGGCCTCATCGCCACCGAGCGTGTGCTGAGCGGCTTCAACGCGCAGCTCTGCTACTGGGCGCGTAACGGCCGACGCATCCGTACGGCACCGAGTACGTACAAGCTCCCTCATCCTGAGGCCTTGACATTGTCAACCGAGCCTGAACTTCGTGGCATTGGTCGAGCATCTCCCGGTGGCAGAACCCCTCCGGCCGCCCGCCGTGGCCCTCCAGCCAGGGCGGGACCGGCATCGCATCCCGGACCACACCCCACTCGGCGTCCGACATGTCCGAGGGGTAACCCGGGCGCCTGTACGGACGGTCCGCGGCGTTCCCGAACCGGTGAGCGAGACAGTCACACTCCAGAGGCCCCGAGTTGGACTCCATCGGCACCGGCACGGACAACTGCAGCACCAGGGGCCTCCTGTTGCTCTATATGGATTCGACACCCACGAGCTGTGCAGGAGGCCCCCTCCCATGCGCGGCCGACCCGAAGATCACCCGACCGAGCCGACACCCTCGAACTCACGCCCACCACGGGCGATACAGCAGCGGCTACTCTGATGATCGGGCTACCGGCAAGGGCTCAGCAGACGTCGACTATGTCGATCATGTTGTCCCAGGGGGTGTTCGAGAGGCTGTCCTCCGTGTGGTACGCCGTGCTGCCGAACTTGTAAACCTTCCGGCCCTCCCAGTTGTAGAACCGAGCCACCGTGCCGGTGGTCTGATTGTTCTTGTACGAGGTGAGGGTGTCGTTGTTGAAGCTGTAGTCGTTCAGGTCGTAGTCCCGACACTGGTAGAACGACACCTTGCTGTCGGTCCAGTTGGGACCGGTCCACAGGCACAGGTACTCGTAGGTGCAGCTGGTGTTGGCCACACCGGGCACGGACACCGTGATGATCGCGCTGCCGTCCTTCGCCCGGATCTCGTTGTACGCCACCTGTTCCGCCGGAACCTTGATGTCCGCCAGCTGGGCGTCCACCCGGTCCTGCAGCTGGGCTGCCTGCCGGCTCGAAAGGCCCACCGCTTTCGCCTGCGCCGCGTACTTCGACTCGGCCGACTGCGCGGTCCGGTCCGTGGCGGCCGCGGCCGCGGTGCCGGCTCCGACTGCCAGCGCCATGACACACAGCACGGCTGAGACGGGCTTCGTGATCCGGGATCGGAACTTCATGGGTTTCCTCCGTCGGTTGGTTTCGCTTCATGAGCGGCTCTGGGCGCGGGCAGAACCCTCCGGCGACTGATGCGGCCGGGCCTGACTCCCCTGGGCCGTCCGGCGAGACAGCAGGGTTCGCCAGGCCGCGTGGGGCGCGGCCAGGTGCATGCAGTCACGACCGGATCTGTTGTTCCGCTGGGGAGCCGTAGGCATGACCGCCTCCCCAGCAGCAGCCCCATCCCTCGGTACCGCTCGCCAACCGATCTCAGCGGCTGGCCTATTGGTTGGCAGGGCTGTTCCGGCGGCCAATCAATGCCCGGGGGTGACGTTTCGGGCCGGGTCGGGGGGTGCAGAGGTTGAGGTGTCCGGTGTGGATGGGTGGCGAGGGGGGCGGGTATGGCGGGACGTCGTGAGGTGCCGGTGGATCCGGGGGCGGGTCCGGTGCAGCGGTTCGCGTTCGAGTTGCGCAAGCTGCGGACGGAGGTGGGCGGGATGACGTATCGGGCGATGGCCGAGCGGGCCGGCTACTCGGGCACGACCCTGTCGCAGGCGGCGGCGGGCGGACAGCTGCCCACGCTGGCGGTGACCTTGGCCTACGTGTCGGCATGCGGGGGCGATGCGGTCGAGTGGGAAGCCCGGTGGAGACAGGCCGTGGACGACGCCGCCGCGGTCGGCGCGGAGGAGGAGAGCGGTGAGGGTGCGGATGCGCCCTATCGGGGGCTGGCCCGGTTCGAGCCGGGCGACAGCGGACTCTTCTTCGGCCGGGACCGGCTCACTACCGACCTGCTGGATCTGCTGCGGCGCCGGCGGTTCGCCGCGGTGTTCGGCCCGTCCGGCAGCGGCAAGTCCTCCCTGCTGCGTGCGGGCCTGATCCCCGCCCTCCAGCACTCCCGGGAGCCCGGCTTGCGGCCGGCCGTGATCCAGATCCTGACGCCCGGCGACCACCCCGCACGCGCCCTCGTCTCGCTCCTCGACGCGAGCAGACCCGGCGACGGCGGCACGGATACGTTGGTGATCGTCGACCAGTTCGAGGAGGTTTACACCCTCTGCCAGGATCCAGCGGAACGTACCCGCTTCATCGACCTCCTGCTCGCCGCCCTCCTACCGGCAAGCCGATTCAAGGTGCTGATCGCGGTCCGCGCCGACTTCTACGGCCGCTGCGCCGAACACCACGCCCTGGCCGGCGCACTGCGCGACGCCAACCTGCTGGTCACTGCGATGAACCGGGACGAACTGCGCGACGCCATCGTCAAACCGGCCGCAGCCATCGGACTGACCCTGGAACGCGCCCTGACCGCCCGCATCATCGAGGACGTCGCCGATGAGTCCGGCGCCCTGCCTCTGATGTCGCACGCGCTGCTGGAGACCTGGCGAAGACGCAGAGGAAGAGCACTCACTGAGGCCGCGTACGATGCCGTCGGCGGGGTGAGCGGTGCCATCGCCCGAACCGCAGAGCGTCTCTACACTCAACTTTCTCCTGCACAGGCCGCTGTCGCCCGCGATCTGCTGCTGCGGCTCATCACCCCCGGTGAAGGAGCCCAGGACACCCGTCGCCCGGCTCTCCGCACCGAACTGGCCGCAGGCACCCGCGGGGATGCTGCGCTGGTACTGGAACGACTGGCCCGCGCTCGTCTGGTCACCCTCGCTGACGACACCGTTGACCTCGCCCACGAAGCCCTGATCACTGCATGGCCGCGACTGCGTATGTGGATCGAGACCGGCCGCGAACAATTGCGCGCACACCGGCGTCTGACCAATACGGCCGGGGAGTGGGCGGAGCACGGCAGGGACGACGGGGTGCTCTACCGCGGCGTACGGCTGGCCGAGTGGGACGACCGGGACACCGGCCGGCTCAATGATCTCGAACGCGAGTTCCTGGCGGCGAGCCGCGACCGCGCACAGGCCGAGCGGGCGGCGGTGAGGCGCCGTGTGCGGCTGACCGTGAGTGGGCTCTTGGCGGCGGTGGTCGCACTGGCCGTTCTCGCGGGCGTCGCGTTCGTACAGGCCCGGCGGGCGGAGGCCGGGCAGGCGCTCGCGTTCTCGCGGCAACTCGTGGCGAGCGCGCGTGGCCAGGCCGAGCTCGACCCTGAGCTGGGCCTGTTGCTGGCTACCAGTGCCTACGGGACCAGTGCGACCGACGAGACCGAGGCGGCACTGCGCCAAGCCGTGTTCGAGTCACGAGTGAGGGCTGTGCTCGCCAGTCACGACGGGCAGGTGCTCGGGGTCTCGTTCAGTCCGGACGGCCGGTACCTCGCCACCAGCGGCGGCGACGGCGCGATACGGGTGTGGCGGTACGGCACGACGCTGCGAGACCCAGTGGTGCTGCGCGGCCGCGACGGCGAGGTGTGGACGCCGGTGTTCAGCCCGGACGGCACCCGGATCGCGGCAGCTGGCGAGGACGGCACAGTCTCGGTATGGAAGTGGGCGAGCGGCGCCGAGCCGGTGATCCTGCGAGGCCACACGGGACAGGTGTGGAGCGCCACGTTCAGCCCGGACGGCAGCAGCGTCGCCAGCGCCAGTGACGACGGCACCGTACGGATCTGGAACGCCACAGGGAGAGGCGAACCGGTCGTGCTGCGCGGCCACGAGGGGTGGACGCTCGGCGTCTCGTTCAGCCCCGACGGAAGCCGCCTCGCCAGCAGCGGCGGAGACGGAACGGTACGCGTTTGGGACGTCAGGAGCCGGCGGACGACCGTGGTGCTGCGCGGGCACAGCAATTCCGTGGAGGCGGTCGCCTTCAGCCCTGACGGACAGCGCATAGCCACCGCGAGCACCGACGGGACCGCGCGCCTGTGGGACCCCGACGCCCCCGCCGAGTCGGTCGTGCTCGGCAGCCACGACGGCACGGCAGAGGGCATCGGCTTCAGCCGAGACGGCGCCCGGGTCGCCAGCACGGGCAACGACGGCACCGTACGGATCTGGAACGTGCATCACCGCGCCGCACCGCTGATCCTGCGCGGGCATCGCGGCACCGTGACCGCAGTCGCGTTCGCCGCCGACGGACGGCGCCTGGTGAGCACCAGCGAGGACGGCACCGTACGGATCTGGGAGGCGGCCCCGACGGGCAGCGACAGCGTCCTGACCGGTCACGACGGGCCGGTGTGGGCGACGGTGCCCAGCCGGGACGGCCGCCGGCTCGCCAGCGCCGGCGCCGACGGGACCGTGCGCGTCTGGCGAACCGAGAGCACCGCCCCGCCGACCGTGCTGCGCGAGCACGACGGCGAGGTCCTCGGCGTGGCATTCAGCCCGGACGCCCGCCGGGTGGCCGGAACCGGCGACGACGGGACCACACGGATCTGGCCGGTGGACAACGCGGCGAAACCCGTCGTACTGCGCGGCCACGACGGGCCGGTGTGGACCGCGGAGTTCAGCCCCGACGGACGCCGTCTGGTCACCGGCGGCAGCGACGGCACCGTACGGATCTGGCGCACCACTCCGGGCGCGGAACCCTTGGTGGTCGACACCGGCCAGGACAAAGTGCGGTACGTCGCCTACAGCCCCGACGGGCGACACGTGGCCGCGGCCGGCCTGGACGGCACCATCCACGTCCTGGACCCCGCCACCGGCAAGGATCTGCACGTCCTCCGTGGTCACAAAGGCCTGGTGTGGACGGTGGCGTTCAGCCCCGACGGACGGCATCTCGTCAGCGGCGGCAACGATGGATCGGCCAGGCTGTGGGATCTGACCAAGCCCGGCAGACCGCGGGTACTGAACGGACATCAGGGAGTTGTCTGGAGCGTGTCGTTCGGTTCCGACGGCCGTCGGGTGGTGACCAGCGGCAACGACGCGACCACCCGGATCTGGAGCACCACCGACAACAGCCCGCCCGTCGTCCTGCACGGATTCGGTGCCTCTGTAGAGAACACGAACGTCCTGCCCGGCAATCGGTTCGTCAGCTCGCACGACGACGGCACCGTACGCGTCTGGACATGCCTGCCCTGCGCACCGATTGACGAGGTCCTGCGGCGTGCCCGGGACGGCATCACCCGTGAACTGACCCAGGAGGAACGGGCCAGTTACCTCAACGAGTCAGCCGGATGAGTCGGCTCTGGCGGGCTGTGGCCGACGGCGAGTGAGCCGTGCACCTCGGACTCCTCGCCCGCTGCCAGCCCCCTCGACGGCGGTCACGGCGGTCCTGTGGTCCGGCCCAGCGCAAGCCCGCCACGAAGACGAGAACCCGGTCAACACGCTCACGCCGATCGCACATGATCGTTCTCGGCGCCAATGGCTGTTCCGCAGTCCCGAGGCCGGAGGGGGCATGAGGGAGAAGCTGGTCCGAGGGAGCGCGGGCGTACAGCAAAGAGGCCGGCTCCCCGCTGTGCGGGGACCGGCCCTTGCTGTGGGTCTTAGACGACAACGCCGAGATGACTGCTGTGCGTGTCGTCCACCGGTTCGGTGAAGTCAGGGGGACTGACGGCAGTGCTGGCAGGGGAGCCGTGGGGTGTGTCACCGCGTCCCGGACGTTGAGCTCCACCTTGATCGGCGCCAGCCGCAGCCCGGCAGGTTCGCATCGAATCCCGCCTGGCATCCTGGCCGCATGGACGCAGACGCTCTGACTCCGGTTCACCTTGACAAGGTGATGGACGGGTTGGCGATGAATTCTGCCTTGCCGGCTCTCATGGTGAGGCGACTGTTCGCCTGGCGGCGGGGTGGGGGGAAGGTGGCGGGGCGTCCGGACCTTACCGAGGACATGGTCGCGGAGATCATCGCGATCGACGACCACTGGCTCCTGCACAGCCTGGCGCTCAACGACCGACTGCCGGACCGGTTTCGTATCCGTCTGGCCGTCCATCATGACAAGGCGGTGCGGTCGGCGCTCGTTGTCCGTGCCGCTACCGCACCGAGGCAGATGCTGGAGCAGCTCATCGACGATCCGGACGCACAGGTCCGCGAGTACCTGGCCCGGGGTCAACACACGCCGCCCGACCTCCGGGCCCGCCTTGCCGCTGACTCCGACCCCATGATCCGCGCCGCGTTGGCGAGGCACTGGACACAGGCGCCGGAAGCGATCCGTCGGATCCTGCTGACCGATCCTGAGACCAAGGTGCGCGCCGCGGCCTGTTCGACCTACTTCGCGCATCGGCCACATCCGATACCACCCTCGGACCTGCTGCCGGCGCTGCTGGCGGACCCTGTGACCCGGGCGGGCGCGGTGATTCACGCCGTTCTCGACGCGGACACACTCCAGCGGCTCGCCGGTGATCCGGACAGTGAGGTGCGCGCCGAGCTCGCCCGGCATCCCGACTTGCCGCCGTCACTCCGTGAGGTCCTTGCCGTCGATCCGGCTCTGAGCGTCCGGGTGAAGGTCTTCGCCCGACCGGACACGCCGGAGGATGTGCGGGCACAGATTCACACCTCTGTCCACGAGCTTTCGCGTTCGATGGCCGACCCGAGCCCCGACGTCGACGACGACACAGTCCTGCAGTGGTATCAGGACATTGCCGCACCCACGGAACTGAGGATCCTGCGCCTGCAATGGGTCACCGCCGATCCGCTGCCGCACATCGACTCGCCCTATGTCAGCTTCAGAGCCTCAGCGGCCGCCAGCAGGAATCTTCCCGTCAACGCGGTGGCCCGACTGCTTGACGACGAGGAAGAGATCGTCCGCCTCACCATGGCGCACACCGCCCCGCACCTGGTCGATCCCGCGACCGCCGAGAACATCGAACGCCGCTACCGCCGACGGGACAAGTTCACGTTCTGGTGGGACAAGCAGGAGATCCTGACGTTCTCCTCACAGGCCCTGCGCCGCTTCGCCACCGACCCTGAACCCCGGCTCCGCTCCTTCGCCCCCCGCGATCCGAATCTACCGTCGGAACTCGCCGCAAGACTGGCCTCCGATCCTGAAGTCCGCGTCCGCTGCGCGGTCGCGCCCCACCGCAATCTCCCGCTCCCCTCCCTGTACCGACTCCTTGCCGACTCCTCGGAGCGCGTCGCGGAGGCGGCCGGTGCCTCGCCGTTCCTTCCTGTCGAGCGCATGGAGTGGCTGATGACCCGGGCGGGCTTGTAGCCGTCATGTCGCCCAAGCCCCGTTGGGTCGCGGATCCACCCGAGGATCCGAGTCTTTCGGGGCACAGCGGGGAACCGAGGGCCGCACCGAAGCTGGAGGTCTTGCCCGCCGCCCGCCGCTTGTTCCTGCTGGTCAGCCTCGGTGGGGCAAGCCAGCCCAGCCGACGGCGCTTCTTCACCCGTGCATAGTTCGAGGGAAAGAGGCGTCGCGCCGGGTGCGGGGGCTCAGCCGCATAACCTCGGAGCCTCGTCAGGGGTGAGGCCGAGGTGGATGCGGTGCCAGCGCGCGGGAGTGGCGCCAGCAGTCGGCGTTTTGTGGATGCCCGTCCTCGCCGTGCCGGCCGTGGCCGCCGCAGCGGGGTCTTCTGATCGTGCGCCGGTGCCGCGGGACAGGGGTCTGCCGCGCCACCCCGGCTCGTGCTGATCTCGGCATGCCAACCGTCGCGCCGGTGCCGAAGGACAACGCGTCGCTGAGCTGAGATGCCGGGTACTGCCGGTGACCTGGTGGGATGGGCAGTACGCCACAGTCGGGGGTTCGGTACATGTGCAGGGGGCAGTCGGTGTGTCGCAGCAGGGTCCGTAAGGCCTGGGCGAACGGATGGAAGACCGCCAGGTCCCGATCTACGTCGCGGCGATGGCTGTCGGCGCTCTGCTCGGCAGCCGGAGCGGGCCAGCACCTCGGGCCGGGGTGTGCAGCCGCGCGCCGGGCCGCTGCGGCCGCCGGTAGACCAAGGTGATCAGCACCCGGTCGACGGAGCCCAGCCGGTGATTGGGCCCGGTACCGGCTGGCCGCTGACGGTCGTGGCCGCGCCGTTCCCGGAGCGCAGACTCGCCCTGTGCCGCCCGCGCGCTTCCGCGTATCGAGTGGTTAGGGTCAGGGGCATGGCTATTCAGCGGATGGACAACGTCGCTATCGTCGTCGACGATCTGGACGCGGCGGTCGCGTTCTTCACCGAGCTCGGCATGGAGCTGGAAGGCAAGGCGCAGATCGAAGGGCTTTATGCGGACCAGACCGTCGGACTGGACTGCGTCCGGAGCGACATTGCGATGATGCGGACCCCGGACGGCCACAGCAAGGTGGAGCTGACCAAGTACCACACCCCCGCGGCATCCGATGCCGAGCCGCGGAATTCTCCGCCCAACACGCTGGGCCTTCATCGCGTCATGTTCGCCGTCGACGACATCGACGACACCATCGCGCGCCTGCGCGCCCTCGGCGCCGAACTCCTCGGCGAGGTGGCGCAGTACGAGAACACCTTTAGGCTCTGCAACCTCCGCGGTCCCGCAGGCATCATTGTGGCCCTGGCCGAACAGATCGGCTGACGCGGACCTGCCGTGCGGAGCATGTCGATGGTCAGTACCGCTATGACGCATCCGCGATAGGGGCAGTCCGGGCTCCTGTGGGTGCGTGAGGATTCCGGCGGCGGACGGTGTGGGGCGCGGTGGAGGGCTTCGCGGGCCTTCACGACCACGCGGCCGCTGGTGCCGGAGAGGGAGTCGGTGTTTCGCGGTTCGGCGGCCGCCGTGCGAGCTCGACGAACTGCTCGTGCGGTAAACGACTGCGTGCGCAAGGATGACTCTCGCTCCTTCGCGGCCGGGCGCGGCGGGAACCTGCGGCGGTGGCAGTTCTCGCGAGGGGTACGAAGTTCCACGGCGACCGTCTCGTGGTCCTTCACATACCTCTCGGCCGTGTGCTGGGCGACCTGCAAGGTCTGGGCGACCGCTTAGGCCCCCCTGGAACTGCTGCATCAGGTACCGCATCTGCGCGCCGGTTGACTTGGGGCTGGGCGGGGGAACTCCTCGTGCATCGCGGCGTCCATGCCGTCTCCGCCCAGCCGGAGATCGGCTCCCTTTCCGAGGCACAGCGTGGCAGGTCAGCTATCCGGGAGCGGCACTGGCCCGCGTCGCGCGCCATGGCCCGGTCAAGCTCCTCAGCCGTGGTGGCGAGGCGGCTGCCCCCCAAGGGAGACGACCCGCAGACCGCTGTACTTGTGGAGGAACTGCCGCCACAGGGCGCGGGGTGGGCGAGTGGCGGGCCGAAGCCACATCAGCAGCGAATGTCGGACCGAGGGGTGCTGCCGTACGACGCTGTAGGTGCTCTCCATCTCGCCCCACAGTGCGCGCAGGGTGTGGGCTCTCAGGCCGTGCATGCCGGGGTCAGGCCCGAGGTGTCGACATGCACGGTCACGCTGTGGCGGGCGGTGAGGAAGTAGGTGAGGAGGTTCCAGGAACGTCCTGCCGCGCTCGGTCGGCTCCTCCCAGCAGCCGGCCGGCGGCTGCCGAGCCCCGCGGTTCCTTCACCGTGACCGCCACCGTCATCGTATTTCCCTGTACCCGGAGCGCTCCGTTCGCGGCCGGCTGCTCCTGGGCCGGGCGTGGGGAGGGCGGAGAAGGGAGAGACAGATCGTGAGCGGGACGGTTACGATGTCGGCGATGATGAACTTCACCTCATATGGATTGGGGGACTCGTCCGCGCAAGGTGATTGCTGATGGCACATCACTTCGCGAACGAGTTTCCGTCCCGTCTGCTGATGTGGCAGCGCGTACGTGAGTACGCCGTGCCACCGTCCATGATCGAGACTGCGACCGCACGGCGTGCGGTCGGCGACTGGGCGGGGGCCTGTGCCGCCGCCCGGATCGACGTCGATCTCGATCTGCGTGCCGTGCGCGACCGCCACGGTATTGACCTCGTCCGCCGCCTCCGTGCGGATCTGCGGCGGTTGTCGCCGGATCTGCTGCGCTGGCACATGCCGCGGATCGCCCCCGACGGGCGGCTCAGGCCCGGCCTCACCCTCTCGCTGGCCCGTTACCGGAGTTACGGTGCCCTGCCGCTGGAACTGGTGGTGCGGACACCGCCGGCCTGGGCAGATGCCGGACAGCGGATGTCCCTGGCCCTGTGGGAGGGGTCTACGAGCGGCGCACCGCGGCACCACCCGCATCCGCATCCCGACCGGCGTTTCCGGCTCGACCTTCACCGGCATCTGTGGGATGCGGGGCGGAGCGGCGAACTGGCGCGGCGGTGTGGGGCATACGGAGCACCCTTCGCGGTGCCGCTGGACCTCCCCGGCTTGTCCGGCGGGTACGGTCGGTCCGCCTCGCCCGCTGTACCCGACGCCTGGTGGGCGGTGGGGCGTTGGGCCGCCGAGGCGGAGCTGCTGTTGCGGGCCGAGGGGCGTCCGCGCGGGGCGTTCACCGTGCGGCTCGATGCCCGCAGCCGCGCCGTGTTTGAACTCGTCGCCCCTGACGACAGCCACGCCCCGGCGCTCCGGCCGCTGCGGGAGGCACTGCCACCGCAGGAGCTTGCGGCGCTTCCGGTGCTGCCGGAGGCGGCGGCCCGGGTCCTGCCGGATCTGGAGCTGCTGCGGGCCGGGCTGGTTGCGTCCGAGCGGCTGCATCCGCTTGTCGCCGCGGCGCTGCCGGGGTCCGATTACGCACCGGTGGCCGGCCCGGCCGCTGAGCTCGGTGACCCGCACCGGGTGGACTGCCGGGGTGAGGTCCACCGGATCGCGCTGCGGGGCGGAGCGTTGACGGCGGTCGATCACGACCCGACCGAACTGCGCCGGGAGGAGCTGCTGGTGGCGCTCGGGGGGCCGGCGCTGCCCTGCCTGCGAGCGATCGACGCGGTGCACCGCACCCCGGAGGCACTGCCCGCGGTCCGGGAGCGGCTCCGCCACGGTGACGTCGTCGGGGCGCTGGCCGTGGTCGAGGGTCTGCTCGGTCCCGCTGCGGTGATGCGCGACGGGCCGCTGCGCGAGGAACTGGAGTCGGCCGCGGAGCGCCGCGTCGGCCACGGGCTCTTCCGCTCGGGGCTGGTCGCCGTGCACCCCGCCGCTGGCACGGCGGACGGCGGGACCGCCGCGGGCGGGGAGCACGCGGAGGCGGACCACCGTCCCCGGCTCGACCGCCGTACGCCTCTTGTGATGCGCCGCAAGCGTGCCGGCCGGGGTCGGCCTCGCACCGGCCTGACCTGCTGACCACCGCAAAAGTCCTTCATACGTACTGCGTGTTCGGCGCCGTACGCCCCCATGACCTCTTGAACGGGTCGTCCCGTTTCCGTTTCCTTCTCCCACCCCAGGTGATGCCCATGACTCTCAGCACCCTTCTGTCCGCGCCCGCCTCCACTGCCGCCGACGTGGCCCGAACCGGCGCCCAGCTCGCCGTCGCCGACGACCTCCTCACCCTCCTGCGGACGACCACCACCGAGCCGCGCCCAGACGAGCAACTCGACGCGCTCACCCTGGCTGTCGCGGCCGACCTGCCCGTGCTGCTCTGGGGCGAGCCGGGCATCGGCAAGACCGCCGCCCTGACCCAGCTTGCCGCCTCCCTCGACCTGCCGCTGACGACCGTGATCGCCAGCGTCCACGAGCCGTCCGACTTCTCAGGGTTGCCGGTCGTGGGTGACGATCCGGCGGTGCAGGGGGTGCCGATGGCGCCGCCGCAGTGGGCCGTGGAACTGGTGCGGGCCGGGCGGGGGCTGCTCTTCCTGGACGAGTTGTCCACCGCCACCCCGGCCGTCCAGGCCGCTTTGCTGCGGGTGGTCCTGGAGCGGAGGGTCGGTGCGCTGCAACTGCCGCCCGGCGTGCGGATCGTGGCGGCCGCCAACCCGCGGGCGTCGGCGGCGGACGGATGGGAACTGAGTCCGCCGCTGGCCAACCGGTTCGTCCATCTGCACTGGGTGCACGACCGGGATGTCGTGGTGCGCGGGCTGGGCGGAGTCTGGCCCCGGGCGGAGCTGCCCCGGCTGGTGCCCGAGCGGCTGCCCGAGGCGGTGGCCTTCGCCCGGCGTGCGGTCTGCGGCTTCCTGAAAGTCCGGCCGACGCTGATCCACCGGCTGCCGAGCACCGAGACGCGGCGCGGCGGTGCCTGGCCCTCGCCCCGCAGCTGGGAGGCCGCGCTGACCTTGCTGGCCTTCGGCACGGCGGCCTCCGTTTCCCGCGAGGTACTCGCGCTGCTGGTGCGGGGCGCGGTGGGAGACGGCCCCGGGCTTGAACTCCTCGCCCACCTGGACCGCATGGACCTGCCGGACCCGGAGACACTGCTCGCCGAACCGGCCTCCGCCGAACTGCCCGAGCGAGGCGATCTGCGCCAGGCCGCGCTGGAGGCGGTGGTCGCCGCCGTCGGGGCACGCCCGGAGCGGGAGCGGTGGGAAGCGGCCTGGGCGGTGCTCGTCCGGGCCATGGAGACCGGCACTGCGGACCTGCTGGTCGCCCCCGCCACGACGCTGGCCTCGCTGCGGCGCGACGACTGGGAGGTGCCGGAGGCGGTGGAGCGGCTGGCCGCAGTGGTCGGTCTCGCCCAGCGCGCGGACCGCTCGGTGGAAAGGGCCACGGCGGCCGAGGCCGGGCATGCGAGGGGGGTACGCCGATGACGGGGGCCGCGCAGGGCTCCGCGTCCGTGCCTGTGCTGCCGCGCCCGGTGCAGGGACCCGTGTCCGCGTCCCCGGTGCCGCGCCCGGTGCCGCGCCCCATGTCCCCGCCCCCGGCCCCGCGCCCGGTGCGGGCCACCCTGCCGGAGCCGCCCACCGGACCCGGCGGACCGGACAGCTCCGGCAGGCCGGCCGGCCGGCCCGGACTCCCGCTGGACATGGAGAAATTGCTGGCCGCCAGGCTGCACGCGGTGAAGGTCCGTCCCTATCTGGCCGACGCCCTCTTCGCGCTGCACATCGTGGCGGACCCGTCGGTCCCCACGATGGCGGTGGACGCGTACTGGCGCTGCTACGTCTCGCCCGGCTTCGTGGCACGCACCCCGCTGGAGGAGCTGGCGGGCGTCTGGGTGCACGAGGTCTCTCATCTGCTGCGCGACCACCACGGGCGGGGCGAGCGGTATGCACGGGAGCACGAGGAGTACGGGCCGGGCGAACGGCTGCGGAGGAACATCGCCGCAGACTTCGAGATCAACGACGACATCTACGGCGACGGTCTGCCCCTGCCCGGCGCAGCGGTACTGCCATCGCTGCTCCGACTGCCCGACGGGCTGCTGATGGAGGAGTACCTGCGGACGGCGTCGATGTCCTCCCTCGCCGCGAACCTGGCCTGGCTGGACTGCGGCAGCGGTGCCGACGGCGAGGAGCGGACGCGGGAGCTGGGGCCCGACGGAGCCCACGGGCTGACCAGGCAGCAGCGCGACGCGGTCCGCTTCCGGGTGGCGGAGGGGATCAAGGGCAAACCGGGCGACGCCCCGGAGGGCTGGCGCCGGTGGGCCGACGAGGCGTTCCATCCGCCGCAGCCGTGGCGGCAGCTGCTCGGGGCCGCGGTCCGCTCGGCGGCCGGCGCACCGGGAGTGGGCGAGAACCACAGCTACCGGCGTCCGTCCCGGCGCTCGGCAAGCGTCCCCGGGGTGGTGCTGCCGAGCCTGCGCCGTACGCCGCCCCGGGTCTGCATCGTGATCGACACCTCAGGATCGGTGAGCGACTCCGAGCTGGGCAGTGCGCTGCTCGAGGTGGCGGCGATCTCGCGGGCGGTGGGCGGGCGGCGTGACCTGGTCACGGTGATCTCCTGCGATGCGGCGGCCGGGATCGCCATACCGCTCTGCCGCGCCGAGAAGATCGAGTTGGTCGGCGGTGGAGGCACCGACCTGCGCTCGGGGTTCGCCCAGGCGCTCCGCTCCCGGCCGCGCCCGGACGTGATCGTCGCCCTGACGGACGGCCAGACGCCGTGGCCCTCCGCGCAGCCGCCCTGCCGCACCGTCGTCGGTCTCTTCCCCCGTCCCGCCCGCGCCATGAACGAGAACGACCCGGACTACGTCCCGGACACCCCGCCGCCCTGGGCGCGAGTCGTCACCATCGGCTGAGGAAGGAGCCGTGACGGGGAACCGCCCAGGACCGTCCCGCCCTTTGGGCGGCAGGAGCGAGCCGACCGCAGGGTTGGCTCGCTCCTGCCGACGCCGCAGTTCGCGACTCTCGCCCACGCACACCGGTCGTGCTGTAGGTGACGTGTTGCAGAACCTTGCCCTGATGGCTCTCCTGTCAACGGCAAATCAGCGTCGACGGTGACGTCGGGATGGGCAGAGCTCGCCCCTCAGCGTGCGAGGACGTCCCCTACGGCCTTGAGCAGGCGGTCTTCGCCGGCTGGCAAGAGGACCTCAAGCTGTCGTCCATCCACGTTGCACAGCACCATCGAGAGGTCATTGACGACCTCGACGGTGGCAGCAGGGGTGCTGAGCTCCAGGTTTGGGACCTTGCCGTCGACGGTGGAGAGGAATGCGCCTTCGGCTTGCACCACGAGCCGAGCGCGGTGTCGCTTCCCGCCGGCGTTGCGGAATCGTGCATCACAGCGGATGCGGACGGTTCCCCCAGTGCCCAGTGCGGCGACTGTTCGGGAAATGCGGCGCTCTTGCGACAGGCGGCGGATACGCCGCAGGAGCGGGTCGACCACGACCGCGAAGCCGACTATGACGACGAGGGTGTCCCACATGGGCATCTCCAGCGGCTCGACCTACCCATTGATCCAGATCCTCCCACTGGCAACGCGGGTGGAAATACAGGCTCCCCGCTGACCGGCACTCTGCCCCGGGCCGGTGCAAGGCGTACCCGATGGGGACGCCGTGCCGGGGCTCGTCTCGCATGGAGGAGGATACGGACCGGGAGAGGATTTGAATGCGTTCAAAAATGCTCGGCCGGTGCCGCAGGGACGTGTGAGGGACAGGTTCGGCGCGGTGCTGACGGCCTCGATGTCGGTGCTGGCCGTCGAGACGGCGATCGGGGCGATCGTGTACTTCGTGTGGAGGCAGACCCTCGAGAGCCCGGGCTTCCTCTACGACCCGTTGGGGGTCATCCTCCTGATCCTGATCTCGCCGTTCATGGCAGTGGCCGGGGCTGTTCTCGCCGCTATGTTGTCGATCGGCGTGGTGATGCCGCTTCTGGTCGTTGCCGGATGACTCGGCCGCCGCTTCTCGAGGCGCGAGGCGTGGTGGTGGGTTCCGGCGCTGGCGGCCGCCGGCTCCGCCCCGTCGGCCGTGGCCACGGCGGTAATCGTGGACGCTGACGCCCTCATGGGCTGCGGTGGGTGGCTCGTGGTGACGGCGGCGCTCGCCGCCCCGGCGCTGGTCGCCCGCAGGCTGCTGCTCCCGGACCGCCCGCCGCTCTCCGGTGGCGTGATGTTCGGGCGGGTGGCGCAGTACGGAACGCTCGCTGTCGCCACTGCCGGCGTGCTCGCCGGGATCGGCCTGTACGCCGGAATCGATACGAGCCTCCGCGACCGGGCGCGGAAGGCAGCGCCGGCACGTGGTCAGACGGCAAGGGCGGCATACTCGTCCTCGCAGCGAATGGCAGAGCCACGGCGACCCGCGTCGAATCGTTCGAGCTCGACGACGACTCCTTCGAAACCGTGATGCACAAGTGCACCGGCACCGGGACCTGGAAGTACGACCCGGGTGCAGGACCGTAATCCCAGACAGTGGTTGTGCTCATCGACGACTGCCGCTTGGACACCTGGGACGTGTTCGGCACTCTCGAGCGCCCGATGCTGTTGGTCTCCATCGGCGACCCCGACAGCTGGAGCCTCTACATCCTGCAGCGCCGCGACCAGGCCCTAGCCTCCGGATCTCGCCAGGGTGAGCCCGTGTAGTGACACCGCGGACGGCAGGAGCATGCCGTCCAAGGAGTGCAGCGGTGGAGTCCGGTGGAAGCGGCCTGAGCTGAGCACGTTCACTCGGATCCGACTGAGCACATTCCTGCCTACGCCGGCGACCACCAAGTCGTGCGCCTCATCGGGCCGGTCCTGGCCACGCCAACCACCCAAGTTGAACCTCGCGAGGTCATCGCCCGCCACGCGCTTGCCGGCTTCATCGCGATCCGGGTCACGGCCCGGCGAGGCACGCTCGCGCCGCTGTACGACCTGAACCACACCGACCACGCTTGGGCGCGTCGGCGGGAAGGACTGCGAGAAGCTCAGCCAGCATCACGAGTGCAACGGATCACCCCCGCGTGGGCAGGGAGGACCGTCACCCGACGTGATCGATGCCCTGCAAGGTCGGATCGACCCCGAAGCCCCAGCCCGGTGAGGCCGGATGCCGGGTCACGAGATCCAGAGCAGCAGTGCGTCCCCGTCGCGGGCGGCTGCGCGAAGGTAGGGGATCAGCGCGGCCCAGTGTGCCGCGATCCAGTCCGGTTCCTCGCCGCGCTCCCACACGATCTGCGGGTAGATGTCCGCGGCTGCCAGGTCGCCCGGTGTGACGCCGTCGGTCAGTGTGTCGGGGGCATGGGCGTCGAGGGCGTCGACGGCGGCCCGCACCCGGTCGGCGGTCAGGAGCCGGGGCGGGCCGTAGCCCCAGTCGTGGCCCGCGGGCCAGGGCATGTCTGCCTCGCCGAAGACCACGTCCACGGGGAATCCGCGCCGGGTCAGCAGGAAGTTGAGGCCGTGCCAGGCCTTGTCGGTCTCGTGGACGCGTTCGGCGGCCGCCAGGGCGCCGGTGTCGTGCCGGGGGTGCGCGAGCTCGGCGGCCCAGTCCGGATCGTGCAGGGCGCGTTCGAGTTCGGCCGGGGTGAGGCGGAGGTACTGCCCGTTCATGCTCATGGCCCACACGGTAGACGGGGGTGCTGACAGCCCGGTCCGGAGCGGACGCGGGCGGGCATGCGCGGGCGGAAGGGGCCCTCGCTGCGCACGGGCGCGCCCGTGCGCGGCGTAATCTCGACCTCTGACGCCGAGGTTGAGGGGGATTTGTGGGCGGAGCGCGGGGCGCGCGGCTGGACGCCGCGCTGGGCCGGGTCTGCACGCTGCCGCTGTGGGAGCCTGACGGCGGACACCCGTGGGAGCTGCACGAGGCCGTCGAGGAACTGATCGCCGCGCACGGGTCGGACGACGTGGGAGAGCCCGTCGCCGAGGCCGTGGCCGCGGGGCGCGCCGACCGCGCACGGGGCGCGGACCTGCTCAACATCGCGGCGTGGTCCGGCACCGACAACGGCACCGCCCTCGGGCGCACCCTGACGACGTGGCTCCGTGCGGGCGACGACCCGGTGCGGGTGCATCTGGCGCTGCACCACGAGGCGTACCCGTTCCCCACGCGGGGCGAGATGCTCCTGCGGTTGCCGGGGCTGGCGGACCGGTTCCCCGAGCACCGGGCGCTGGTCGAACGGCGACTGGCCGCCCGCCCCGCCCGCCCGACCGGTGGGGGCCCGGAACTGCGGGCCGTGCTCGGGGAGCTCACGGCGCAGGACACCGAGGCCGTCGTGACCGCAGTGGACCCGGCGCCGGGTGCCGGGACGGACGCGCCGGGGCGTGCCGTGATCACGCCCGCCGTCGGCCTGAGCCCTCGGATCATGCACGTGATCGCCGTTCCGGCAGCAATGGCCGGGAAGGACGACGGGCCGTGGGGCCTGGCGTCATGTCACCGCGATGCCCTGGCGGCGGCGGACGGGATCGGGGTGCACAGCGTGGCGTTCCCGATGCTGGGAAGCTCCCTCCCCGTCGGCGAGGCCGCCCGGATCGCGGTGCGCACCCTTGCGGCGACGCCGACCTCGGTGGAGCTGGTCCGTCTGGTGACCCCCGACGCCGCGGCGTACGCGGCACTCACCGCAGCGCTCTACGGGCCGGCCCGGTTCGGGAGGGATTGAACATCGCTGCGGCACCCTTCGGGGCCCAGCGGACTCAGGGGATCACGGTCGGTTGGGCCCGGCGGCGGGGAAGTCAGCCCTTGCGGTCGGGCTGCTTGATCGCCTGGCTCAGGTCGGTGGTGTGGTGGAGGGAGACGGTCACGTCTTGGGAGGCGGCGGTCAGGTCCCAGTTGGTGGGCTCGCCGCGAGCTCCTGGAAGTGTTCCCGGTGGTATCGGGCTCATCCACGATGCGTCCTGAACCGCCTTTCAGGAGCACGGCAGGACCGTTTACGCAGGGGTTCGAAGCTGGTGCGGCCGAACATCTGGCGCTTCAGCATCTTGATCCGGTCGACATGGCCTTCGACGACTCTGGAGTTCCATGGCGAGAGCCCGGCGGTTTCGGCGTCGAAGTCGCGTTCCGGGTGCTGGGCGAACCGTTGGAGGCTGGGCAGGTCGGCGGTGGGATCCGCCAGCGTCGATCGCGGACGCTCCGTCCGCCGACTGAACCGGCCCGTGAGCCCGGGCACCTGTCCTGTAAGCGGTCGACGAAGAGAACCCGCCGGGATCACAGCCCGGGTACTGGTGGACTCTCGTTCTCGACTGTCGCGGGCTGGCACGTCCGGCCATGGAATTGCTGCTGGCCATGATGTCGCAGGGCGGGGTAGATGTCAGAGCGGAACCACGCTGAGTACCCGGTGTTGAGCGAGGATCCATCACACGATGCCCCGTCGAGTTGATCTGGACGGGCTTGGACGCGCACGGCCGCGACACCAGGGCCTCCCGGCACTGCGAGATGCGAATCGCATCCCTCAGCTGCCGAGAAGCCCTGTCTTCATGTGTGTACCGCCTGGAGATCACCCCGGCGGTAGGCCTGCTCGATCCACGACACGGAAGGCGTGGCGGATGAACGGGTGATGGAGTCAGCTCCAGCCGTGGCAGCCCCAGTAGTTGACCCGCGAGTCGAACCAGCAGTACCTGATGCGCCAGATGTCCTTGTTGAAGTTGACCGACCTCGCCTGGTTCGGCTCGACCACCAGGTCATAGCTGATGCTGTTGTCGTAGTGCTGGGCGTCAATGCGGATCTTGCTGGAGCCCCAGTTCGACGCCCAGAGCCAGCTCTCGCGTCCGTTGCCCGGGTTGTTGTCGTACGACGCCTGCGCCTGCGGGTAGTTGATCGTGGTGGCAGCCGTCCCGACCTCGGAGGCGGAGGCGGAAGGCGTGAGGGTGGCGCTCACCGCGGCCAGCAGGGCGGCAGTTGAAGCCGCTCGCACGAAGGTCTTCATGCGCATATCTGTACTCATGTCCTTAGGGGTCGTCTCTTCCTGCGGCGGTGTGGGCACGGAGCGCCGGTACCGCCAAGGGCAGAAGGATCCGTTGATGAATCGATGCTCAGTATTGCATATGGTCGGCCAAGACGACGATCTGCCCGAGGATCGTTGGGCTCGTTGACCTGCGGTGCACACCGGTGCAGGTGCGATGGTCACGGTCCGCGGCTGTATGCCGACGATCTCGTCATTTGGCTGGCCGCCCGCGGCTGCCCAGGACGGCCTGCCCGTCGGGCGGTTCGGACAGGCTGCGCGGGCGCCATGTGGCTCGCGGGGTGTGCCCGCAAGCACCATGTGACTGGCGAACCCTTGTGTGAACCGGGCCCGGTTGGCTGTGTAGTCTCCCTCCACATCACAGGGGAGGGATCATGCGAGGTAGAACGGCCAGAACGGTGAGCGTCCTGGCGAGTGGGGTGGCGGCCCTGACGCTGCTGTCAGCCACGGGGGCCCAGGCGGAGGGCAGGGGTGACATCCGGGTCACCAAGACGGTCGTGAACGGTGGGAACAACGTCATCGTCGGCACGACGAAGCGCGTCACGTACCCGATCGCCATCACGATTCGGGACAACTCCGGTGTGAAGGGCCTGTCGCACGTCAGTGTGTTCAACAAGACGAACGGCTGGGGCTTCAGCGACTGGGTGGACACCCGGTGCGAGAAGAAGAGCTCCACCACGTCGGTGTGCACGGCCACGATGACGATCGCCCCGGCCTGGCTCCCGGACAGTCTGCCGGATGACGTGAATCACACCGCAGGCACCTGGCAGGTGAACGCCACCGTGAAAGCGAACGACGGTGACTACTGGATCTCCGACCACATCGCCGAGTTCAAGATGAAGCGGGCCTCCAAGCTCACGACCGATGCCACGCCCGAGCCCGTGGCCAAGGGGGCCCAGCTCACCGTCACCGGCAAGCTGTCACGCGCCAACTGGGAGGACCTGGCGTACCACGGTCTCGCCGGGCAGGACGTGAAGCTGCAGTTCAAGAAGGCCGGTGCCGCCCACTACAGCACGGTCAAGACCGTGAAGACCGGCCAAGCCGGGAAGCTCAGCACCAAGGTCACCGCCGCCTCGGCAGGAAACTGGCGGTGGTACTTCCCTGGCACCACGACGACCGCACGGGTCGTTTCCGGCGGGGACGCTGTGAGTCTGAAGTAGCAGCCGCTGAGGGGTTCTGCCCCCAGGTCACGTCGCCCCCGGCGTGGCCTGCGGCTACTGACGTACAGTCGCGCAGCCCCGGTGCCAGACCGTCACCGGCCAGCTCGTGCGGTTCGGCTCCACCGAATTGACCGGGGGCCTTGGTTTGCTCTGGAAAGCAGCCCTGACAAGGCACGCGCCTTGCGCGACGCCCTCGTTCTGTGCGGCTGCCCCGCGCTGCCCGATCTCGACCGTTAACAGGTGGGGTCCCGAGTCACTGGTGCCGGCGGAGACCCTGTGCACTCCCGCACTTGCCTGGGGCGCCATCATCCCCACCGCTCCGTAGCCGTGATCCGCGTTGCGACGATCGATGCCATAAGCCGACGCCTCACCGCGAGTCCACTTGGAATTTGGCCGGTACCTGAATCCCGTACCGTGCGGCTCTGCGGGGACGACACGCTTGTTCAGTCCGGTGGAGTCTGACTCATGGGCCGGGCGTGTGCGTGGCCGTTGCTGCTAGCGGGGTGCGGGGTGGGAGCGTGGTAGAGAAGGGCACCGGCCAGGCAGAGCAGTGCGGCGCCGGTGAAGAAGGGAGCTTGGGGGCCGATGCTGTGGTAGACCAGTCCTGCCAGTAGGGCTCCCAGGGCTCCTGCGCTCACGGAAGCCATCTGGAAGGCCATGGTGACCCGGCCTAGTAGCTCGGCCGGAACCTGTGACTGACGAAGTGACACCGCGGTGACGCCCCAAACCAGACTTACTGCGCCGTACCCGGCGATGACCAGTACTCCCGCCAGGACGGACCGGGCCATGCCCATGCTGGCGCAGAGGACGCCGGTGGCCAGTATGCCGAGCCGTAGCAATCGGACCGCCCCGATCCGCTTCTCCAGGCGAGGTGCGAGCGGTACTCCGATGAGGCCTCCGACTGCGAAGGCAGCCACCAGTACCGCGTAGCCTGAGCTTTCCAGTTCCAGCGTCTGCTGAGCGTAGAGGACCAGGACGGACATGAGTCCGACCACCACGAGATTGTTCACAGCGGAAACTGCGCACAGTCGACGCATCTGACTGTGCCGCCACAGCCAGACGAGTCCTTGCAGAGCGTCTTGGCGCAGTGACTGCCGAGTGGGAACGCTCTTCTGGGAACCGGCCTGTGTTCCCCCTGTCAACAGCAGGATCAGTCCTGCGGCGCACACGAAAGACAGCGCGTCGACGGCGAGCGGGAGCGCCGGCGTGACCCCGAAGAGCACGGCTCCCAGCGGGGTGCCCAGCAGGGGACTGGCGAACAGCACAGTGATCTGCAGGTATGTGTTCGCCTTGGTCAGTCCTTCGGGTGGTACCAGGGAGGGCACCATGCCGGACCAGGCTCCGTTGAAGAGAGTCTGGCCGCAGCCCAGGAGGAAGGCAGCACCGGCCAGTAGCGGTATGGACAGGCCGTCGAGCATCGCGAGAAGCATGAGGCCGGTCATGATGACCGCTCGTGCAGTGTCGACGAAGCACAGGAGACGGCGGCGCTCGAACCTGTCCGCGAGGACGCCGGAGGGAAGGCTGACAAGGAGCCAGGGAATTTGTCCGGCGAAGGCCACCAGCCCGACCAACCGGGCGTCGTCTGTGAGGTGGGCGGTGAGCAGGGGAAGGGTGACCGCCCGCATACCGTCGCCGATACTCGAGACAGTCACCGCGGCCCAGACAGCATGGAACTGTCGTGGCAGCCGGTGGGGAGCGCTTTGCCTTGGAGAACGCATGGAGGGATCAGTAGTTCCTCGGACCTGGAGGCGGTGGGGCGCGCAGGCCCTCACTGAGCGCCGGAGTGTGCCCGGCAGCGGTGGCTCCGATCGAGCCCCCTATACGGTCCGCCAGATTTCCGGCGGACCGTCGTCTGGGCTCCGGCTCAGTTGCCTTCCATGGCGTCGACCAGGCTCTTGGGCCGCATGTCGGTCCACGTCTCTTCGATGTAGCCCAGGCAGTCCTGCCGGGAGGCCTCGTCATGTGCGATCTCCCAACCCTGGGGGACCTCGATGTAGGCCGGCCACAGCGAGTACTGCTGCTCCGCGTTGACCAGCACGAGGTACTGGGCGTCCTGATCCTCGAACGGGTTCGTCATGTGTGCGTCCTTGCTGTGGCGTTGAGTCAGACCGTGGTTCGGATCCGCGTGGGTGTCGCCTCACTCACGAGACGGGCGGACAGTCCGGGGCCAGCGCGTGCATGTCCGGTCATCCGAACGTCGCTGACTTCGGTCGGGTGTGGCAGCCGAGGCCTGTGAGGGACGGGCACGCCAGTCGGCGGCCTTCCGCGGCAACACCTCCGTATCGCCTGCGATGATTCGTTGGGGTACCTAACGGATGGAGAGAGCCAGGGTGACAGCGGGCTAACAACCTGTGAAATGGGCGCTGTCACGTGCTCGTGGGCTGAGCTTGACTCGGTCGGGGATCTTGTCAGCGGGCGGGGTCAACTGCCCGAACTGCGCCACGACTTCGACCGGAGGATGCCGTGCTGGTCCGGAAAGGTCTGGAAGGCGATGGTGGCCATGGTCGGGGACTTTCCTCGGGCGGCCGGTGCTGATGTGTTGGATGTTCACGGCGATGGCCGTGAGTACGTGTTGTAAATGGGTTCTCGGCTGTCCTCGGTAGAGGCAGTGGCCCATGTTGTGCGGTGGGGGGCCGTGTTGAGGTGCCCTCGACTCCCGAGCGGAAGGTATGGCCGACTTTCCAGTCGGGTGTGTGCTGCTCGGCGCGGATGCGATGTTGCAGGTCGCGGAGCTCTCGTGGGGGAAGCCCGCCGGGTGCGACACCGCCCTCGACCTGGCCGAGCAGCCCGTCCTGGCCCAGTGCGTCGACGGATACGGTGTGCCACCGATCCCGCGTCAAACGCCACTTGCCGCTGTCGCGGTCCCGCTCCCACTTCGTCTTGCCCCGCCGGGCCTGGTCGATGCCCATCACCTCCACCTCGGGCAGCGGAGCGGCGACGGCCTCGTGCGGCGTTGTGCGGAAGGCGCCCATCACCGTCGGCCAGGACAGATGCAGGTCGCGGGCAGCCTGGATGACGGTGAAGCCGGCATCGCGCACCCGGCTCCCGGCCCCCTGGTGCAGCCGTGTGGTGATCCGCGCCCCGGCCGGCGTCTGGGCAGGGCTCTCGGTGAACGACTCCCTCGGGCACTTCGGCTCCCGACACCACCAGTGTCGCTTGTACCAGGAGAACTCCAACTCTCTCTTCGTAGGGCAAATCGTGCCGACCGGATCACCTCACGTCCTCTTGATCTGGGAGGCGATGACCCGCAGGACGGGCAGGCTCCGCCGCCTCGTCCCGTCCGTCGGCCAGTGACTCGACCCGCACGACGGACACCCCGTCGAGGCCGAGCAATATCGTCGTATCCAGCCCGTGGCTCCCCAGCGATGCTTCTGTGCAGGGAGCAGAAATGATCAATCAGGTCGGCGGGCGTCGTGCGTCCGGGAGCCAGCCCCGTCATGCGCGTCACGCACGTTGTGCCGAGTAGTCAACACATCAACCGAGATGCACCACTTGAGTTCGAAGACCTGGGCCGCTGGCCACGGCAAGATCATCCCAGAGCCGATCAGGAGTACCTCCACGTTCACTTAAGGTAGTTGTACTCCCTTCTGAGCCAAGTTCACCAAGAACACAAGCGATGAGTATCAGAAAGCCCTAACGTGACGAACCCGTTCGAGGACCAGGCAGCCACTTACCTGGTGCTGGTCAACTCGGAGAAGCAGTACTCGCTCTGGCCGACCTTTGTTGATCTCCCCGGGGGCTGGGAGATCGCGTTCGGCGAGGCTCCGCGACAGGACTGCCTGGAGTACGTTGAGCGCACATGGACCGATATGCGACCCAAGAGCCTGGTCGATGCCATGGGCGGCAATTGAGCGCATCGGCTTTTGTGGTCCGCTAGATCTCAGCGGACCACACTCGCGGCCGATCAGCCCCGGGACGGGGCCGTCGTACGCGCTTCATATCTTCGCCGAATAGCTTCTTCACCACCCGGACGTGAGCCCTGAGGCGGATCCCCGATCCGCCGCCGGGGCGCCGGACGTGCGCCGATGTGCGCCCCCGGGTGACCTGTCGGGCACCGACCTGTTCACTCAGGTCGTATTCCAGGCAGTGGAGAATTATTTCGTCCGATATTGGCGAACTTGCCGCATAATCGGGGACGGTTATAAGGCTTCGCTGGTCGCCACCCGGGTGGTCCAGCATTAAACCGCGCTCACAGCCAGGCTTCCGAGAGGCCAAGAGGGTGTGTCAACCACTTCTCTTGCTGACGGATGCCGAGTCTGCGCGGCACAGGATTTTTTGCTGATTTCTCGCTGGATACCAAGCACACGGGACATTCAATATGTCGAACCACGCCAAAAAGGCCCTGACCGCAGCTCAAGAAGGCATCTGGTACGCCCAGGCACTGGATCCGGAGAGCCCGGCCCAGAACATGGCGGACTACCTGGACATCGCCGGCACCCTGCAGCTCGCATTGCTGGAGAAGGCGTTCGGCCAGGCGCTGGCCGAGGCCGAGCTGTTGCGTGTGCGGTTCGGGCAGAGCGGCCATGGGCCGTGGCAGGTGGTCGACCTCCCGCTTGACTACCGGTTGCCCGTGATCGACCTGCGGCAGGAGCCTGAGCCGGTGGCGGCCGCGGAGGCGTGGATGCGTGCCGAGGCGGCCCGTCCCGCCGATCTCGAAGACGGTCCGGTCTTCACCCTCGCCGCCCTTCTCGTGGGCGAGGACAGGACCGTGGTGTATCTGGGGGCCCATCACATCGCGCTGGACGGCATCGGGTACTCGGTGTGGCTCAACCGGGTGGCGGAGATCTACACCGCCCTGGAGGACGGAGAGGACTGCCCGTTCACGCCATTCGCGACCCTCGATGAGATCGTGGCCGACGATGAGTCGTACCGCGGTAGCGAGCAGTTCGCACAGGACCGGGCGTACTGGGCAGAGCAGATGGGGGACGCGTCCGAGGCCGTGACCCTGGCCTCACGGACGGCGTTTGCGTCCCGGCATTCTCACCGCCGGACCGCCGTGGTTTCGGCTGAGGTCGCGCAGTCGCTTCGACAGGTGGCCCGCGCGTCGGGCGTCGCTTTGCCTGCCCTGCTGATCGGGGCCGCCGGGCTGTACGTGCATCGGATGGCGCAGGTGCAGGAGGTCGTGCTGGGACTGACTGTCACGGCGCGCAAGGGGTCGCGTGTGCGCGGGTCGTTGGCGAGCATGGCCCAAGCGCTGCCGCTGCGTCTGCCCATCGCGCCGGGCATGAGCGTGCGTGACCTGGCTCGGGGGGCGTCTGCGCGGAGCCGGGGCGTGCTACAGCACCAGCGTTACCGATACGAGCACCTGCATCGCGACCTGAAACTCGCCCGTACGGGCGGTCGCATGTTCGGCCCCGTCATCAACTTTCTTCCCGATGACCGGACAATGCCCCGGTTCGGACGATGCGAGACCACCGCGCGCACGTACCTGGCGAACGGTGCGGTGGACGACCTGACGATCCTCGTCTACGAGCGGGACGCAGGTCTGAGGGTGGACTTCCTGGCCAACCCCGCGCTCTACACGGAAGAGGATAACGCCGCCCACCAGACTCGCTTTCTTCATCTGCTCGCGGCCCTGGCCCGCCTGGAGCCCGCTTCGCCGATCGCCCAGCTGGGTCTGGCCACCCCGGTCGAACACGACCGTATTCTGGTGGAGTGGAACGACACTTCCCGGGACATTCCACTCGCGACCCTTCCTGAGCTGGTCGAGGCGCAGGTTGCGCGCACGCCGGATGCGACCGCGGTGGTGTTCGGGGACATCCGGTTGACGTATGCGGAGCTGAACGCTCGGGCGAACCGTCTGGCGCGGCTGTTGGTCACCAGAGGTGTGGGGCCGGAGGGCCGGGTGGCCGTGTTGATGGACCGCTCGGTCGACTTGGTGGTCGCTCTGCTGGCGGTGGTCAAGGCGGGGGCGGCGTACGTCCCGCTCGATCCGGGTCATCCGGTCGATCGGATTGCTTTTGTGGTGGCCGATGCGCGGCCTGCTCTGGTGGTGACTGCCGGTGGTGTGGCGCCGGTGTTGCCGGTGTTGCCGGAGGGTGTGGCGCGGTTGGTCGTGGATGCTCCGGAGACCGTCGATGCGCTTTCGCGTTGTGAGGGTGGGGATCTGTCTGACGCTGACCGTGGTGTGGCGCTGGTAGCTGCTCATCCTGCGTATGTGATCTATACGTCGGGTTCGACGGGTCGGCCGAAGGGGGTGGTGGTCTCCCATCAGGCGATCGGTAACTTCGTGGCTGCTTTGCGCGGGCATCTGGCGCTGGGTGCCGATGATGTCCTTGTTGCGGTGACGACGGTGGCTTTCGACATTCATACGTTGGAGATGTATGTGCCGTTGGTGTCGGGGGCTTGCGTGGTGCTTGCCGGCCGGGACACGGTGCGGGATCCGCGGGCGCTGGCTGGGTTGATTGACCGGTCGGGGGCCACGGTGCTCCAGGCGACGCCGGCGGTGTGGCAGGCGCTGGCCGTGGAGGTTCCGGACGCGCTGGGCGGGCTGCGGGTACTGGTCGGTGGTGAGGTGCTGCCTGCGGCGTTGGCCGAGCGGTTGGCGGCGGCGGCCGTGTCGGTGACCAACTTGTACGGCCCGACGGAGACGACTGTGTGGTCGACGTTGGCGGCTGTGCATGGCGGACATGACGGGCGTGTGCCGATCGGACGGCCGATCTGGAACACCCGGGTGTTTGTGCTGGACGCTGCGTTGCGGCCGGTGCCGGTCGGGGTGGCGGGGGAGTTGTATGTGTCCGGGGCCGGCCTGGCCCGGGGATACCTCGACCGGCCGGGGTTGACCGCGGAGCGGTTCGTCGCCAACCCCTACGGCGGGCCGGGCGAGCGGATGTACCGCACCGGAGACCTCGCCCGCTGGAACACCGATGACCAGCTGGAATACCTCGGCCGTACCGACGACCAGGTCAAGATTCGCGGCTTCCGTATCGAACTCGGTGAGGTCGAGGCGGCTCTGGCCTCGCACCCGTCCGTCGCTCAGGCTGCCGTCATCGTGCGTGAGGACCAGCCCGGCGACAAGCGCTTGGTCGGCTACATCGTTCCCACGGGGGACTTTGTGCCGCAGACGGACGGTTCCGCGCTCCGCGCCCACGTCGCCGGGCTGCTGCCGGACTACATGGTGCCGGCGGCGATCGTCGAACTGGACGCACTCCCGCTCACGGCAAACCGCAAGCTGGACCGCAAAGCCCTCCCCGCTCCCGACTACGGCGCCGGTGTCACCGACCGGGGTCCGTCGAGCATGCAAGAGGAAATCCTGTGCGCGCTGGTCGCCGAGGTGCTCAACCTGCCCTCGGTCGGGCTCGACGACAACTTCTTCGAGGTGGGCGGGCACTCTCTGCTGGCGACCCGGCTGGTGAGCCGGATCCGGTCGGTGTTCGGGGTGGAAGTACCGATCCGGACGCTGTTCGAGGCACCCACGCTACGTGAGCTGGCAAGCCGGTTGACCACCTCCAGCGTGTCCCGGCCCCCGTTGCTGCCTGTGCTGCGGCCGGAGTTGGTGCCGTTGTCGTTCGCGCAGCAGCGGCTGTGGTTCCTGAGCGAGTTGGAAGGCCCGTCGGCGACCTACAACATCCCGATGGCGATACGCCTTACCGGCGCACTGGACACCGGCGCTCTGCGCGCAGCGTTGCGCGATGTGGTGGGTCGGCACGAGGTGCTGCGCACGCTGATCACCACCGTGGACGGCCGGCCCTACCAGCGGATCGTGGACACCGACACGATCGGTGACCTGCTCACCTCCGTCGATACCGAACAGGTCGTGCAGTCCGGGCTGACCCGGTTGGTCGCCGAGGCGGCGGGCCACCGGTTCGACCTGGCGGGCGAGACCCCACTGCGCGCCAGCCTGCTTCGGACCGGCCCCGAAGAGCACGTACTCATCATGGTGATGCATCACATCGCCGGTGACGGGTGGTCCCTGGGCCCGCTGGCCCACGATCTGTCGACGGCCTACGCCGCCCGCTCCGCCGGTGAGGTCCCCACATGGGCGTCCCTGCCCGTTCAGTACGCCGACTACAGCCTGTGGCAGCGGGAGTTGCTGGGCGACGCGTCCGATGCCGGCAGTCTGCTGTCGGAGCAGTTGACGTACTGGCGCGGCGCGCTGGACGGGGTGCCGGAGGAACTGGCGTTGCCGGCCGACCGGCCGCGTCCCCCGGTGACCTCCCACCGGGGCGGTACGGTCGATCTGCACATCGACGCGGAGGTGCACCGGGCGGTCGTGGATCTGGCCCGGGTGCAGGGTGTGACCGTGTTCATGGTGATGCAGGCGGCACTGGCCGTCCTGCTCAACCGCCACGGTGCCGGGGAGGACATCCCCATCGGCACCCCCATCGCCGGACGGACCGACGATAACCTTGACCAGCTCGTCGGGTTCTTCGTCAATACCCTCGTCCTGCGGTCCGACGTGTCGGGGAACCCCGACTTCACACAGCTCCTCGAGCGCATCCGTGAGCGCGCGCTGAACGCCTACGCGCACCAGGATGTACCGTTCGAGCGGCTGGTGGAGGAGCTCACCCCGGCCCGGTCGATGGCCCGCCACCCCTTGTTCCAGGTGATGCTCACCCTGCAGAACAACACCACGCCGGACCTTGAGTTGCCCGGCCTGAACGTCGAGATACTGCCCACCGGCGAGGTGCCGGCCAAGTTCGACCTGGACGTCCAGCTCAACGAGTACCTCTCCGACGGAGGCGAGCCTGCTGGGCTGCAGGGTGCGATCACCTATGCTGCCGACCTGTTCGACCATCACACCGCCGCCGGTATCGCCGAACGTCTTGTTCGGGTCCTGGAGACGGTGACCGCTGATCCGTCTGTCCCCGTGAGCCGGATCGACATCCTCAGTCCGGTCGAACACGACCGCATTGTGGTGGAGTGGAACGACACTTCCCGGGAGGTGCCGCCGGCCACGGTGACGGAGTTGTTCGAGGCGCAGGTGACGCGTACTCCTTCGGCGCCGGCCGTTGTGTTCGAGGGTGTCGAAGTGTCCTACGCGGAACTCAACGCCCGTGCCAACCGCCTCGCCCGACTGCTGGTGGAGCATGGCGCGGAGCCCGAGCAGTTGGTCGCTCTGGCGCTTCCTCGGTCCGTGGACCTCATCGTCGCCATCCTGGCCGTACTCAAGACAGGAGCTGCTTACCTTCCGTTGGATCCGGGTCATCCGGTCGATCGGATTGCTTTTGTGGTGGCCGATGCGCGGCCTGCTCTGGTGGTGACTGCCGGTGGTGTGGCGCCGGTGTTGCCGGTGTTGCCGGAGGGTGTGGCGCGGTTGGTCGTGGATGCTCCGGAGACCGTCGATGCGCTTTCGCGTTGTGAGGGTGGGGATCTGTCTGACGCTGACCGTGGTGTGGCGCTGGTGGCTGCTCATCCTGCGTATGTGATTTATACGTCGGGTTCGACGGGTCGGCCGAAGGGGGTGGTGGTCTCCCATCAGGCGATCGGTAACTTCGTGGCTGCTTTGCGCGGGCATCTGGCGCTGGGTGCCGATGATGTCCTTGTTGCGGTGACGACGGTGGCTTTCGACATTCATACGTTGGAGATGTATGTGCCGTTGGTGTCGGGGGCTTGCGTGGTGCTTGCCGGCCGGGACACGGTGCGGGATCCGCGGGCGCTGGCTGGGTTGATTGACCGGTCGGGGGCCACGGTGCTCCAGGCGACGCCGGCGGTGTGGCAGGCGCTGGCCGTGGAGGTTCCGGACGCGCTGGGCGGGCTGCGGGTACTGGTCGGTGGTGAGGTGCTGCCTGCGGCGTTGGCCGAGCGGTTGGCGGCGGCGGCCGTGTCGGTGACCAACTTGTACGGCCCGACGGAGACGACTGTGTGGTCGACGTTGGCGGCTGTGCATGGCGGACATGACGGGCGTGTGCCGATCGGACGGCCGATCTGGAACACCCGGGTGTTTGTGCTGGACGCTGCGTTGCGGCCGGTGCCGGTCGGGGTGGCGGGGGAGTTGTATGTGTCCGGGGCCGGCCTGGCCCGGGGATACCTCGACCGGCCGGGGTTGACCGCGGAGCGGTTCGTCGCCAACCCCTACGGCGGGCCGGGCGAGCGGATGTACCGCACCGGAGACCTCGCCCGCTGGAACACCGATGACCAGCTGGAATACCTCGGCCGTACCGACGACCAGGTGAAGATCCGTGGCTTCCGCATCGAACTCGGTGAGATCGAGGCGGCGCTGATGGCGCATCCGTCCGTGGGCCTGGCGGCGGTAGTGGTGCGTGAGGACCAGCCGGGCGACAGACGCCTCGTCGGATACGTCATCCCGGCGAGCGGTCCGGATGGTCTGAACATCTCGGACGTCCGTGCCGGCCTGTCAGCCGTGTTGCCGGACTACATGGTGCCGGCGGCGATCGTCGAACTGGAGACGCTCCCGCTGACGGTGAACCGCAAGCTGGACCGCAAGGCGCTGCCCGCCCCCGACTACGGCACCGATGCCGGCGGCCGGGGCCCGGCAAACGTGCAGGAGGAAATCCTGTGCGCGGTCTTCGCCGAGGTGCTCGATCTGCCTCAGGTCGGGGTGGACGACAACTTCTTCGACCTCGGCGGGCACTCTCTGCTGGCGACCCGTCTGGTGAGCCGGATCCGGTCGGTGTTCGGGGTGGAAGTACCGATCAGGACGTTGTTCGAGACTCCCACCCCGGCCGCTCTTGCCGGCCGACTGACCACTTCCAGTGTGTCCCGGCTTTCCTTGGCGCCTGTGCTGCGGCCGGAGTTGGTGCCGTTGTCGTTCGCGCAGCAGCGGCTGTGGTTCCTGAGCGAGCTGGAAGGCCCGTCGGCGACCTACAACATCCCGATGGCGCTGCGGCTGACCGGCACGCTGGACACCGATGCTCTGCGCGCAGCGTTGCGTGATGTGGTGGGCCGGCACGAGGTCCTGCGCACGCTGATCACCACTGAGGACGGCCGGCCCTGTCAGCGGATCGTGGACACCGACACGATCGGTGACCTGCTCACCACCGTCGACAGCGAAGGCGTCGCCCAGTCCGGGCTGAGCCGGTTGGTCGCCGAGGCGGCGGGCCACCGGTTCGACCTGGCGGGCGAGATCCCCCTGCGCGCCAGTCTGCTGCGCATCCGCCCCGACGAGCACGTGCTCGTCGTGGTGCTGCACCACATTGCCGGTGACGGCTGGTCGCTGGGCCCGCTGGCCCACGACCTGTCGACCGCCTACACCGCCCGTGCCGACGGACGGACGCCGGCATGGGGCCAGCTGCCGGTGCAGTACGCCGACTACAGCCTGTGGCAACGGGAGCTGCTGGGCGACGCGTCCGATGCCGACAGCCTCCTGGCCGGGCAACTCAGCTACTGGCGCCACGCGCTGGACGGGGTGCCCGAGGAACTGGCACTGCCGGCCGACCGGCCGCGTCCCTCCGTGGCCTCCCACCGGGGCGGCACCGTCGACCTGCACATCGACGCCGAAATGCACCGGGCGGTCGTCGAACTGGCCCGGGCGCAGGGCGTGACCGTGTTCATGGTCGTGCAGGCGGCGCTGACCGTCCTGCTCAACCGCCTCGGCGCCGGGGAGGACATCCCCATCGGCACCCCCATCGCCGGACGGACCGACGAGGCACTCGACGACCTGGTCGGATTCTTCGTCAACACCCTCGTCCTGCGCTCCGACCTGTCCGGCGACCCCGACTTCATCCAACTCCTCGAGCGCATCCGCGAGCACGCACTGAACGCCTACGCCCACCAGGACGTACCGTTCGAACGGCTGGTGGAGGAGCTCACCCCGGCCCGGTCGATGGCCCGCCACCCCCTGTTCCAGGTCATGCTCACCCTGCAGAACAACACCACGCCGGACCTTGAGTTGCCCGGCCTGAACGTCGAGGTGCTGCCCACCGGCGAGGCGCCGGCCAAGTTCGACCTGGACGTCCAACTCGGCGAACACCTCACCGACGACGGAACCCCCGCGGGCCTGCACGGCGTCCTCACCTACGCCACCGACCTGTTCGACCACCACACCGCCGTCGGCATCGGTGAACGTTTCGTTCGAGTCCTGGAAACGGTGACCGCGAATCCGTCTGTGCTCGTGAGCCGGATCGACACTCTCAGCGCGGTCGAACACCACCGCGTCCTGGTGGAGTGGAACGACACCGCCGGAGAGGTGCTGCCGGCCACGGTGACGGAGTTGTTCGAGGCGCAGGTGACGCGTACTCCTTCGGCGCCGGCCGTTGTGTTCGAGGGTGTCGAAGTGTCCTACGCGGAGCTCAACGCCCGTGTCAATCGGCTCGCCCGACTGCTGGTGGAGCATGGCGCGGAGCCCGAGCAGTTGGTCGCTCTGGCGCTTCCTCGGTCCGTCGACCTCATCGTCGCCATCCTGGCCGTACTCAAGACAGGGGCAGCGTACGTCCCGATCGATCCCGGTCATCCGGTCGATCGGATCGCCCATCTGCTCTCTGAGGCAAGGCCCTCGGTCCTCATCGCCGACGATGCGACGTGGGAGAGTCTGCGGGGCGTCGTCGACGTGGCTCGGTTGTCACTTGACGACCCCCGGTTGCGGCAGGACCTGTCGGGCCGTGCTGCGCATGATCTGTCCGACGTGGAGCGGCGCAGCCCGCTGCTGCTCGACCACCGTGCGTACGTCATCTACACCTCTGGGTCCACGGGGCGTCCGAAGGGCGTGGTGGTCACGCATCGTTCGCTCGTCAACAACATCGCCGCCGTCATGCCGGAGTACGGGATCGATGAGCGGTCGCGGGTGCTGGGGGCGACGGCCTTCAGCTTCGACGTGTCGGTGCAGGACCTCTTCATGACCTTGCTCTCCGGTGCGGTGTTCGTGCTGGCTGCCGATGAGGATCGGGTCGACCTCGAGCGCCTGCAGGGATTGATGCGTGCGCGGAGCGTGTCGGTGGCGCACATGACACCGGGAGTGGCGCGGTCGCTGGACCCTGCGCGGTTGCCGGAGCTGCGGTTGCTCGTGGTAGGGGGTGAAGCGCCGGACGCGGGTCTGATCGACCGGTGGGCTACTGCCGATCGGGAGTTCTACAACAGTTACGGGCCGACGGAGACGACCGTCGGGGCCACGCTGATGCGGTGTGCTGCGCCGTCGTGGGGCCGTACTCCGCCGATCGGCCGTCCGATAGTGAACACCCGGGCCTTCGTGCTGGATCGGTCGTTGCGGCCGGTGCCTCCGGGGGTGGCCGGGGAGTTGTATCTGGCAGGTGTTCAGCTGGCGCGGGGATACCTCGACCGGCCCGCGCTGACCGCGCAGCGCTTCGTCGCCAACCCCTACGGTGGTCCGGGCGAGCGGATGTACCGCACCGGTGACCTGGCCCGCTGGAACACCGACGGGCAGCTCGAGTACCTGGGCCGTACCGACGACCAGGT
This sequence comes from Streptomyces cadmiisoli, assembly GCF_003261055.1. Classification (NCBI taxonomy): domain Bacteria; kingdom Bacillati; phylum Actinomycetota; class Actinomycetes; order Kitasatosporales; family Streptomycetaceae; genus Streptomyces; species Streptomyces cadmiisoli. The sequence goes on along the minus strand of NZ_CP030073.1, from coordinate 348,420 downwards.
CAAGATCCGAGGCTTCCGCATCGAACTCGGCGAGATCGAGGCCGCGCTGATGGCGCATCCGTCCGTGGGCCAGGCGGCAGTGGTGGTGCGTGAGGACCAGCCCGGCGACAAGCGCCTGGTCGGCTACGCCGTCCCGGCGAGCGGTCCGGACGGTGTGGACATCACCGACGTCCGTGCCGGCCTGTCAGAGGTGTTGCCGGACTACATGATGCCGGCGGCGATCGTCGCACTGGACGCGCTCCCGCTGACGGTCAACCGCAAGCTGGACCGCAAAGCCCTGCCCGCTCCCGACTACAGCGCCACGAGCCCGAGCCGGGAGCCGCGGACCCTTCAGGAACACCTTCTCAGTCAGGCGTTCGCCGACATTCTTGGCCTCGCGCACGTCGGGGTGGACGACAACTTCTTCGACCTCGGCGGGCACTCCCTGCTGGCCACCCGCCTGGTCAGTCGCATCCGCACCACCCTCGGGGCCGAGATCCCGGTTCGAGCCCTGTTCGAAACCTCAACCGTCGCCGGGCTCGCCCTCCGTCTCGCCAAGGCCGGCGCCGACGGCACACGTCTGCCGCTGACTGTCCGGCCGAGGCCCGACACGGTGCCGCTGTCGTACGCCCAGCAACGCCTGTGGTTCCTGGAGCAGCTGGAAGGGCCTTCCGCGCTCTACAACATCCCCATCGCCCTCCGCCTCACCGGAGACCTCGACCCCGACGTCCTCCGAACCGCTCTCAACGACGTCGTCACCCGCCACGAAATCCTCCGCACCGTCTTCGGACATGTCGACGGCGTACCTGAGCAGCGCATCCTCGCTCAACAGGCGATGGACCTGCCGCTCGTCCCGGAGGAAATGCCGGAGGGCGAGTTGGCGCGGGCAGTGGCCGAAGAAGCACTGCGCCCCTTCGACCTCACCGGTGAACTCCCGCTTCGGGCAAGGCTGTTCGCTGTGACGCCACAGGAACACGTTCTGGTCCTGGTGCTGCACCACATCGCCGGCGACGGCTGGTCCCTCACACCGCTCGCCCGCGACATCTCCACCGCCTACACCGCCCGCGCCAACGGCCGGACGCCGGCCTGGGAACCGCTCCCGGTCCAGTACGCGGACCACACCCTCTGGCAGCGCGACCTCCTGGGCGAGGACCACGACGCGGCAAGCATCCTCAACCACCAGCTGGACTACTGGCGCGAGACCCTCGCCGGCCTGCCGGAGGAACTCACCCTGCCCACCGACCGGCCCCGGCCACCGGTGGCCACCCACCGCGGCGGCACCGTCGACCTGCGCATCGACGGCGAACTCCACGAGCGGATCACCGGCCTGGCCCGCGCCGAAGGCGTCACCGAGTTCATGGTGCTCCAGGCCGCCCTCGCCACCCTGCTCTTCCGCCTGGGCGCGGGTGCCGACATTCCTATCGGGACCTCCCTGGCGGGCCGCACCGACGAAAGCCTGGACGAGCTGGTCGGCTTCTTCGTGAACACCTTGGTCCTCCGCACCGACATCTCGGGCGAGCCGTCATTCCGTGAACTGATGCACCGGGTACGCGAACGAGGTCTGGACGCCTTCGCTCACCAGGACGTGCCGTTCGAACGGCTGGTGGAAGACGTGGCCCCCACCCGTTCCATGGCCCGCCACCCCCTTTTCCAGGTCATGCTCGCTCTGCAGAACGCCGCGCCCGCGAGCCTCACTCTGCCCGGAGTCGAAACCCGCCTCCTCAACACGGGGGATCGGCCCGCCAAGTTCGACCTCGACTTCCAGCTCCGCGAGACCCACACCGGCGGCCTGACCGGCTCCGTCGTCTACGCCACCGACCTGTTCGATCACGGCACGGCGGAGTCGCTGGCCGAGCGGTTCCTGCGAATCCTCGATTCCGTCACGGCCGACCCCGCCCAGCCCGTCACGGACATCGACCTGCTCAGCGAGGACGAGCGTCACAGCGTGCTGGTGGAGTGGAACGACACCGCGCACGAGGTGCCGGCGGCGACGCTTGCGGACCGCTTCCAGGCACAGGTCGCGCGCACTCCCGACGCCACCGCCGTCATCTTCGAAGACGTACGGCTGTCCTACGCCGATCTCAACGCGCGTGCCAACCGGCTCGCCCGTCTCATGGCCGGACGCGGCGCGGGGCCCGAATCCCTCGTCGCGGTCCACCTGGAACGCTCCGCCGATCTCGTCGTGGCCCTGCTGGCCGTTCTCAAGACAGGCGCCGCCTACCTCCCCGTCGACCCCGACCATCCTGCCGACCGCATCACCCGTCTCCTCGCCGACGCCGGACCCGTACTTCTGCTCACCGCCGAGGCACTGCACCCGGCAGACCGCCGACAGGTCCCCTGCCTCGTCCTCGACGACCCGCAAGTGACCACTCGCCTCAGCCGGCTGTCGGCCGCCGACGTCGAGGACGGCGACCGCACCCGGGACCTTCTCGTCGATCACCCGGCGTACGTCATCTACACCTCTGGGTCCACCGGACGTCCCAAGGGCGTCACGATCACCCACCGGGGCCTGATCAATCGATTGACGTGGATGCAGGATGCCTATCGGCTCACGTCGGACGACCGGGTGGTGCAGAAGACGCCGTTCGGGTTCGACGTGTCGGTGTGGGAGTTCTTCTGGCCGCTGATCGAAGGTGCCACCCTCGTGATGGCCCGCCCTGGCGGTCACCGTGACCCGGGGTACCTGGCCGAGCTGATCCAGCGCGAGCAGGCCACCATCGCCCACTTCGTCCCGTCGATGTTGCAGGTGTTCGTCGCCGAACCCACCGCTCAGGAGTGCACGTCTCTGCGGGCCGTGGTCTGCAGCGGCGAGGCGTTGTCAGTCTCGTTGCGCGACCAGTTCCATGCGGTGCTGCCGATCTCGCTGCACAACCTGTACGGCCCGACCGAGGCTGCCGTCGATGTCACCGCCTTCACCTGTGAGCCGGGTGCCGGCGCCGGTGGTGTGGTGCCGATCGGTCGTCCGGTCTGGAACACGCAGGTGTTCGTGCTGGACGCGGCGTTGCGGCCGGTACCGGCCGGGGTGGCCGGTGAGCTGTACCTGGCCGGTGTGCAGTTGGCCCGGGGCTATCTGGACCGGCCCGGCCTGACCGCCGAGCGGTTCGTCGCCAACCCCTACGGCGGTCCGGGCGAGCGGATGTACCGCACGGGTGACCTGGCCCGGTGGAACACCGACGGGCAACTGGAGTATCTGGGCCGTACCGACGACCAAGTGAAGATCCGCGGGTTCCGTATCGAACTCGGCGAGATCGAAGCGGCCCTGCTCACCCACCTGTCCGTCACACAGGCGGCCGTGGTGGTGCGAGAGGACCGGCTGGGCGACAAGCGCCTGGTCGGGTACGTGGTGGCAGCCGGTGATACGGACATCGCGGAGCTCCGCGCTCACCTGGCCCGGGTGCTGCCCGAGTACATGGTCCCGGCCGTGATCGTGGTGCTCGACGAACTGCCGTTGACGGTCAACGGCAAGCTCGACCGAAGGGCGTTGCCGGTTCCGGAATACGGTGCCGGGGCCACCGGGCGCGGGCCTTCGACGGTGCAGGAGGAGATCCTGTGCGCGCTGTTCGCCGAGGTGCTCGGCCTGCCCTCCGTCGGTGTCGATGACGACTTCTTCGAGCTGGGCGGCCACTCGCTGCTGGCGGTGACGCTGGTGGAGCGGGCCCGGGCGGCGGGTGTCGTGGTGGATGTACGGACGCTGTTCACCAGCCCGACCGTGGCTGGTCTGGCGGCGCTGCAGGGCGCTCCGAAGGTGGTGCTGCCGGCCAACGGCATCCCCGCCGATGCCACCACGATCACTCCGGAGATGGTGACGCTGGCCGACCTCACGGCGGAGGAGATCAACGGAATCATCGCGGAGGTGCCCGGCGGCGCGGCCAACATCGCAGACATCTACCCGCTGGCCCCGCTCCAGGAAGGCATCCTCTTCCACCACCTGCTGGAGGGCGAGAACGGCACCGACCTGTACACGCTGCCGTATGTCCTGCGCCTCGACTCCCGGCCGCGGGTGGACGCTTTTCTCGCCGCTGTGCAGCAGGTGGTCGACCGGCACGACATCCTGCGTACGGCCTTCCTGTGGGAAGGGCTCCGGGAGCCCGTCCAGGTCGTCCTGCGCACCGCCCCCATCTCGGTCAAGACCCTCCAGTTGGAGGGCGCGGATGTCGTGGGCCGCCTGCTGGCCACACGCACCGCGCCGATGGACGTGCGGAGCGCCCCCCTGCTGCAACTCGGCGTCGCGCAGGACCTTGACGACCAGCGGTGGTACGTCCTGCTCGAAGTGCATCACCTCGTGCAGGACCGTACGTCCCTCGCCCTGGTCTTCGACGAGATCCGCGCGATCCTGTCCGGAAGCGGAGACACGCTGCCGGCGCCGCTGCCGTTCCGCGAGTTCGTCGCGCAGGCACGGCTCACGATCCCGGCGCAGGAGCACGAGCGCTTCTTCGCGGAACTCCTGGGCGACGTGAGCGAGCCGACCGCGCCGTACGGGCTGCTGGACGTGCACGGCGACGGCAGCGGCGTGTCCGAGGTACGCATGCCACTCGATGCGGATGTGGCCCAGCGACTGAGGGAGCAGGCGCGACGCCTGGGTGTCAGCCCGGCGACGCTGTTCCACGTCGCCTGGGCGCGTGTCGTGTCAGCCACCTCGGGCCGTGACGACGTGGTGTTCGGCACGGTGCTGTTCGGCCGGATGAACGCGGGCGCCGGAGCCGACCGGGTACCCGGTCTGTTCGTCAACACGCTGCCCGCCCGCCTCGACATCGGCTCCGTGAGCGTGCGCGACGCCGTGTACGCCATGCGGCGGCAGCTCGCGGACCTGCTGGTGCACGAGCACGCACCTCTCATCCTGGCTCAGCGGGCCAGCGCCCTTCCCGCTCGGACACCGCTGTTCACCTCGCTGTTCAACTACCGTCACAGCGAAGACGCCGCCGCTCCGATCCCCGCCGGGATGGAACTGCTGCACGGGCACGAGCGCACCAACTTCCCGCTGGAATTCTCCGTCAACGACACGAACCCCCACTTCACCCTCACTGTCCAGTCGGTGGCCCCGGTCGATCCGCGGTCGGTGGTCGCCTTCATGCAGACCACGGTCGAGGATCTCGTCACGGCACTCGAGGAGGATCCCGGGCGACCGCTGCGTGCGATCCACGTTCTGGACGACAAACAGCGCCGGCTGCTGGTCGACTGGAACGACACGGCGCGTGATGTTGCTCCCGCCACACTTCCCGAGCTGTTCCAGAGGCAGGTGGCTCGGACCCCCGATGCGACTGCGGTGCGGTTCGAGGGGCTCCATCTCACCTACGGGGAGCTGAACGCGCGGGCCAATCGGTTGGCGCGGTTGCTGGTGGCGCGTGGTGCGGGCCCGGAGCGCCGGGTGGCGGTGATGATGGATCGCTCGGCGGACCTTGTTGTCGCACTGCTTGCTGTGGTCAAGGCCGGTGGGGCGTATGTGCCGATCGATCCGGAGTATCCGGCGGAGCGTGTGGCTTACGTGCTGCGGGATGCGCAGCCGGCGCTGGTGGTGACCACCCGTGAGGTCGAGGGTGTGCTGGCGGAGAACGTGGCACGTGTGGTGCTGGACGACGCCGCGACGATCAGCGAACTGGGGAGCCGGGCTGACGGGGACTTGTCGGACGCCGACCGCGGTGGGGTGCTGCTATCGGCCCACGCGGCGTATGTGATCTACACCTCGGGATCGACCGGGCGTCCGAAGGGTGTGGCGGTTCCGCATGCGGGTGTCGTGAACCGGCTGGCGTGGATGCAGGGCGCCTACCGCCTGACCCCGGAGGACCGGGTGGTGCAGAAGACGCCGTTCGGGTTCGACGTGTCGGTGTGGGAGTTCTTCTGGCCGCTGCTGGAGGGGGCCACCCTTGTGGTGGCCCGTCCTGGCGGTCACCGTGACCCGGGGTATCTGGCCGAGCTGATCCGGCGCGAGCATGTGACGATCGCTCACTTCGTGCCGTCGATGCTTCAGGTGTTCGTGACGGCGGCCGAGACGTCGCGGTGGACGCTGCCGTCACTGCGCGCGGTCATGGCCAGCGGTGAGGCTCTGCCTGCCGAGCTGTGGGACCGGTTCGCGGCCTCGTTGGGTGTCCCGCTGCACAACCTGTACGGGCCGACGGAAGCGTCCATCGACGTGACCGCTTTCACCTGTGAACCGGGTGTTGAGGCTGGTGGTGTGGTGCCGATCGGTCGCCCGGTCTGGAACACGCAGGTGTTCGTGCTGGACGCGGCGTTGCGCCCGGTGCCGGCCGGGGTGGCTGGGGAGCTGTATCTGGGCGGTGTGCAGCTGGCCCGGGGATATGTCAACCGGCCCGGTCTGACCGCTGAACGCTTCGTTGCCAGCCCCCATGGCGGGCCGGGTGAGCGGATGTATCGCACCGGGGATCTGGCCCGGTGGAACACCGAGGGTGCTCTGGAGTATCTGGGCCGTACCGATGACCAGGTCAAGGTCCGTGGCTTCCGCATCGAGCTCGGCGAGATCGAGGCCGCGCTGCTCACCCACCCGTCGGTGGGCCAGGCCGCGGTGGTGGTCCGGGAAGACCAGCCGGGCGACAAACGCCTCACCGGATACATCGTTCCCGCCCGCGAGTTGTCCGCCGAGGATGTCAGTGCCTTCAGGGCGGCGGGTGGCGCTCTGCGGACCCATGCCGCGGCCGTGCTGCCGGACTACATGGTGCCGTCGGCGATCGTGGTCCTGGACGTGCTGCCGCTGACGGTGAACGGCAAGCTGAACCGATCCGCCCTTCCGGTGCCCGAATACGCCGTCCAGGGCGAGAGCAGGGAACCCGCGTCACCTGAAGAGGCGGCTCTCTGCCGCATCTTTGAGAAGGTGCTGGGTGTCCCCGACATCGGAGTGGACGACAACTTCTTCGACCTCGGCGGGCACTCTCTCCTCGCGACCCAGCTCGCTGGTCATATTCGCGCCACCCTCGGCAGGGAAGTCCCGATCCGCGCGATCTTCGAAACGCCCACTCCCGCAGGCCTGGCGAAGCGGCTGGGACCGGAGAAGCACAGCCGGCCCGTTCTGAGTCCCCGGCGACGCTAGGGGCGCCAGCCCTCTCGTTCCCGCCCACCTTTTTTCTGTTCAGTCCGTCACCTGTCGTAGAGAGCACCTCGATGATTCCTCTGTCCTTTGCCCAGCAGCGGTTGTGGTTCCTTGGTGAACTGCAGGGACCCAACGGCACGTACAACATCCCGATCACTCTGCGGCTGACCGGTGACCTGAACCGCAAGGCCCTGCACACGGCACTGGTGGACCTGATCGAGCGGCACGAGGCGCTGCGGACGCTGATCGCGACAGACGACGGCGTCCCCCAGCAGCAGATCCTCACCCCGGACGACGCCGGCCTGCCGCTGCCGGTGATCAAGGTTTCGGAAGACGAGATAGCGCGGGTGGTGGCCGAGGAATCCGTCCGCCCGTTCGACCTCTCCCGCGAGATCCCCTTGCGGGCATGTCTTCTCGCAGTGGCCCCGCAGGACCATGTGCTGGTCCTGGTGGCCCATCACATCGCCAGCGACGGATGGTCCCTGGCGCCTTTGGCACGGGACGTCTCCACCGCGTACACCGCTCGGTCGGGCGGTCACGCCCCCACCTGGGAACCGCTCCCGATCCAGTACGCCGACTACGCCCTCTGGCAGCGTGAACTCCTCGGAGGTGAGGACGACCCGGCGAGCTTCCTGAACCAGGAGCTGTCGTACTGGCGGAAGGCTCTGGCCGACCTGCCGGAGGAACTGCCCCTGCCGTTCGACCGTCCACGGCCCTCCATGCCGAGCCACCGCAACGGCAGCGCGGACCTCGACATCACCGCCGATCTGCACCGGCGGATCAGCGCCCTCGCCCGGGCTGAGGGCGTCACCATGTTCGCGGTGCTCCATGCCGCGCTCGCCACCACCCTCTCCCGTCTCGGCGCCGGCACCGACATCCCCATCGGCACTCCGGTGGCCGGGCGTACCGAAGTCGCTCTGAACGATCTTGTCGGCTTCTTCGTGAACACCCTGGTGATCCGAGGCGACCTGTCGGGACGCCCATCCTTCCGCGACGTGCTGGCCCGGGTACACGAACGGAACCTGGACGCGCTCACCCATCAGGAACTGCCCTTCGAGCGGCTGGTGGAGGACCTCGCGCCCGCCCGGTCGATAGCCCGTCAGCCGTTGTTCCAGGTCATGCTGGCATTGCAGGACAACGGCGAACCGGCCCTCGCGCTGCCCGGCCTCGACGTGACCGTGCTGGCGAGCAGGGAAGCGCCGGCCAGAGCCGACCTTGCCGTCTCCGTCAGGGAGACCTTCGGCCCCGGCGGCGTCCCGACCGGTCTCATGGGCGGGATCGGCTACGTGGCCGATCTGTTCGATCACGCCACGGTGCAGACGCTGGCCGAGCGATTTGTCCGGGTGCTCGACGCGGTGACCGCCGACCCGGCACAGCCCGTCGACGACATCGACCTGCTCAGCCCGGCCGAACGCCGGCAGGTCGTGATCGGATGGAACGACACCGCGCACGACGTCCCGGCGGCGACGCTGTCCGAACTGTTCGAGGCGCAGGTGCTTCGCACCCCCGACGCGACGGCGGTGATGTTCGAGGACGTCGACGTGTCCTACACCGACCTCAACGCCCGCGCCAACCGGCTCGCCCGCCACCTGGCCGACCACGGCGTCGGCCCGGAAACCCTCGTCGGGGTGCATCTCGAACGCTCCGCCGATCTGATCGTCACCCTCCTGGCGGTGGTGAAAGCCGGCGGCGCCTACCTCCCCATCGACCCCGACCACCCCGCCGACCGGATCGCCCACCTGCTCTCCGACGCCCGGCCCGCCGTCGTCGTCACCACAGGCGCTCTCCACCCGCATCTTCCCGCCGGTGAGAAGGTGCGGCACCTCGTCCTCGACGCCCCGGACACGAAGCTCACACTCGAGGGCCTGTCCGCGACCGACCTCGACGACAGCGACCGCCACGGTCTGTTGCTGCCCGCGCACCCGGCGTACGTCATCTACACGTCCGGGTCGACCGGACGGCCCAAGGGGGTCGCCGTTCCGCATCAGGGGGTGGCCAACCGCCTGGAATGGATGCAGCACCAGTACCCGATCGGAGCCTCGGATCGGGTACTGCAGAAGACCCCGTTCGGATTCGACGTATCGGTCTGGGAATTCTTCTGGCCTCTCCTCCAGGGCGCAGTCCTGGTCGTGGCCCGCCCCGGCGGACACCGCGACCCCGCCTACCTGGCCGACCTCATCCAGACCCGGCACGTCACCGTCAGCCATTTCGTCCCCTCCATGCTGAAGGTCTTCCTCACCGACCCTTCGGCCTCCCGCTGCACCACCCTGCGCGCCGTCCTGTGCAGCGGCGAAGCCCTCACCCCCGAACTCCGCGACCACTTCCTGCGCACGCTGAACGCCCCCCTGCACAACCTCTACGGCCCCACCGAAGCCTCCATCGATGTCACCCACGCCTCGCATCTGACAGGTGACGACCCGGTCGTCCCCATAGGCCGACCCGTGTGGAACACCCACACCTACGTCCTCGACGCCTCCTTGCGACCCGTTCCCCCCGCTGTCCCCGGTGAGCTCTACCTTGCAGGCGCCCAACTCGCCCGCGGCTACCTCGAGCGCCCCGGCCTCACCGCCGAGCGCTTCGTCGCCAACCCCCACGGTCAGCTCGGCGAACGCATGTACCGCACCGGCGACCTCGTGCGCTGGACCACTGACGGACAGCTGGAATACCTCGGCCGCACCGACGACCAGGTCAAGATCCGCGGCTTCCGCATCGAACTCGGCGAGGTCGAAGCCGCCCTGGCCTCGCACCCGGCCGTCGCCCAGGCCGCCGTTGTCGTCCGCGAGGACCAGCCCGGCGACAAGCGCCTGGTCGGCTACATCGTTCCGAAGGCCGACATCGACGGCACCGTCGTCCGCACCCACGTCGCCGGCCTGCTGCCCGACTACATGGTGCCCTCGGCCGCGGTGGTCCTGGACGCCCTCCCGCTCACGGTGAACGGCAAGCTCGACCGGGCCGCCCTGCCCGCGCCCGAGTACACCTCAGGGCACGCGAGCCGAGGGCCGCGCACCGCCCGCGAGGAGATCCTGTGCGACGCCTTCGCCGAGATCCTCGGCCGGCCGCACGTCGGGGTCGACGACAACTTCTTCGACCTCGGCGGGCACTCGCTGCTGGCGGTGACGCTGGTGGAACGGCTGCGCGCGCGTGGCCTGTCGGTCGATGTACGGTCCCTGTTCACCACGCCCACCGTGGCCGGTCTCGCGGCGACCAGCGGTCGAGCCGAGGTACAGGTTCCCGCGAACCGGATCCCGGCCGGTTCGCAGGTGATCACGCCGGACATGCTTCCCCTGGTCGAATTGGACGCCGGGCACATCGCGGAGATCACCGCCCGTATCCCCGGCGGCGCCGCGAATGTGGCGGACGTGTACCCGCTTGCTCCGCTGCAGGAGGGCATCCTCTTCCACCACCTCATGGGCGGCGAGAGCGCGGATGAGGGCGTGTATGTCCTCCCCACCGTTCTCCGCTTCGATTCCCGCGACGGACTAGAAGGCTGCTGAAAATCTTGTTGTGGGGCTGTCCGGCCGTAGGCCGGGCGGCCCTTTTCGCTATGCGGTGGCAGGGGCGAGGTGCCAGGTGGTGTTGGTGCGGGTGAGTCCGAGGGTGATCAGTCGGCGGAGGTTGAGAGCGGCGGCGCGGTGGTGGAGCCAGATGTTGTTGGCGATGACGCCTCGGTAGGGAACCCGGCGGTTGCCCTTGGCGACGAGCCAGGCGATGGCGCGTTCGACAGGTGGCCGCCATCGGCGGTATTCGTCCTGCCAGCCGACGTCGGTGGCGGCCTGTGACCGGGCGGCGGCCAGCAGCTCGTAGTGGGGGTGGACGTTGAGGGTGCGTCCGGTCTTGGAGGTGGTGCAGCGCTCTCGCAGGGGACAGCCGGTGCATGCGCGCTTGAACTGGGCGGTGCGGGCGCTGCCTGCCTTGATCTGGCCGAGGTTGGCGGTGTGTCCGGCCGGGCAGGTTGCGGTGCCGGCGGCCTGGTCGATACGGAAATCATCGATGGTGTAGCCACCGGGGACGGCCTGCCGCAGCGGTGGCGGCTTGATCACCAGGGTGTGGCCGTCGGCCTGCAGTTGTGCGCGCAGGTCCCCGGTGCCGTAGGCAGAGTCGCCGAGCACGGTTAACTCGCCGTCCTCCCCCTCCAGAAGTTCGCAGGCGACGGCGGCCTCGTGATTGTCGGGACCGTAGCCGCTGGTCAGGGCGACGGCCGTGAACAGGCCGGTCTCCGGCTCGAAAGACGCATGCCCTTTAAAGCCGTCCTGGTGACGGGTGCGGTTCTTGTGGATGTGCCGTGTGTCGGGGTCGACGGTGGACACCGCCCGGTCCGCCACCGTGCGCTTCGCGATACGCCAGCGGCCATCGCGCCCGTCGGAGTCCTCGGCGGGTTCCACGTCCTGGCCGGCGACCAGGGCCAGCAGGCCGACCGCGTTCGCCGCCTTCTCGCCCAGGTTCTGCTCGGGCAGGCGCCCGAGCAGGTTGAGGGCGTCGGTGACCAGCGCGTCGGCCAGCGCGGCGCGGGCCGACTCGTCGTCCCAGGCGATCCTCGGCTTGCCCGGGTCGGTGTAGTCGTGCGCCCGGCAGTGCCCCGCGGCCACCTCCTCCGCGCCGGGAACCTCGCGGATCACCCGGCGGATCGCGGAGATGATCTGGGTGACGGTGTCCTGGGTGGCCACCGCGTCATCGAGCACGGTGGAGTCCAGCGCCCGCCGCTGCCTGCCCTTGAGCACACCGGTCGCGGCCACGACCTCTTTGACCTTGGTGAAGATCCGCATCGGATCGGCCGAATGACGCAGCCGACGCCGGAAGTACGTCAGCAGCGACGGATCGAACGCCATGTCGTACAGCCCGAGCCCGCAAGCGGCCTTCCACCGCAGGTCACACCGCAGTTCCTGGACCGTCTCGAAATCCGACAGCCCCTGCAGGCTCTGCAACACCACCGTCGCGGCCAGCACCTGCGGCGGCAGACTCGGCCGCCCGTTGGACGAGGGATACATGTCCGCGAACATCGACGGCGGGAACAGCGCCTCGCGATGTTCGGCCAGGAACGCGAACACACTCCCGGCCGGGATCAACTCCCGGCAGGTCTCCCACACATCCGGCCCGACCAACTCCCCAGCCCATTCCCCCTGCATGCTCACAAGACTGGCCCCAACTCCACCGAGCCGGGGCCAGAACCCGAGATTTTCAGCAGCCTTCTAGACGAGTTCGTGACCGCCCTGCAGAAAGTGGTGGACCGGCACGACAACTTGAGAACCGCGGTGCTCTGGGAAGGGCTGCCCGAGCCGGTGCAGGTGGTGCTCCGTCACGCCGCGCTGCCGGTGAAGGAGGTCGTGCTGCCCGGTGACGCCGATGCTGCGGTGCCCGACCACGAACTGGTAGCGCGGCTGCTGGCGGAGTGCCCCCCGTCCATGACCGTCAGCAGTGCTCCTCTGATCCGTATGCACGTGGCCGCGCAGCCCGGCGGCGAGCCATGGCTCGCACTGGTGCAGGTCCACCACCTGATCCAGGACCACACCGCGCTGGACGTCATCCTGGGCGAGGTGCAGGCGTTCATCGACGGACGCGACGACGAGCTGCCCGCGCCCTCGCCGTACCGCGACGTCGTCGCCCAGGCTCGAGGCCAGGTGTCACGGCAGGAACACGAAACGTATTTCAGTCGCCTGCTGGGCGACGTCACCGAGTCGACCGCCCCGTTCGGGCTGGTGAATGTCCATGGAGACGGCTCGGGCGCCACCGAGTCCACCGCCCTCATGGATCCGCGACTCTCAGGCAGGCTCCGTGAGCAGGCACGGCGCCTCGGTGTGAGCCCGGCGACGTTGTTCCACGTCATATGGGCCCGCGTGCTGGCCGCGACCTCGGGCCGCGATGACGTGGTCTTCGGCACGATCTTGTTCGGCCGGATGGGCGTGGGGGCCGAACGGGTCGTGGGCCTGTTCATCAACACCCTCCCGGTCCGTGTCAGCACCGGCGGCGCCGGCACGCGGGACGTCGTACGCGCCGTACAGGCCCAGTTGGCCGAGTTGCTGCTGCACGAACACGCGCCACTCGCGCTGGCACAGCAGACGAGCGGGATACGCGGGGACGCCCCACTGTTCACCTCGCTCCTGAACTACCGCCACAGCAGGACGGATTCCGAGCAGACACGTGCCGGGCTTCCGGGCGTGGATGTGCTGTTCATGCAGGAACGGACGAATTACCCCGTCGGAATGATCGTCGACGACACCGGCGACGGGTTCGTCCTCACCGCTCACGTCGTCGCACCCGGGTCGCCCGACGTCCTGTGCGCCATGATGGAGACAGTCGGCGAAGGAGTGGTCGCCGCGCTGGAATCCGCACCGGATGCGCCTCTCGGCGACATCGATGTCCTGGGTGCCGATGAGCGCCGCCGTGTCCTGGTGGACTGGAACGACACCGCACGCGACGTGCCGGCGGCGACGCTGCCCGAGCTGTTCCAGGCTCAGGCCGCCCGCACCCCGGACGCCACCGCCGTCGTGTTCGGCGACACCGAACTCTCCTACGCCGAGCTCAACGGCCGCGCCAACCGGCTCGCCCGCCTCCTGGTCGAGCACGGCGTCGGACCGGAACGACTGGTCGCCCTGGCGCTGCCGCGGTCGATCGACCTCGTCGTCGCCATCCTGGCCGTGACCAAGGCCGGCGGCGCCTACCTCCCGGTCGACCCCGCCTACCCGGCCGACCGGATCGCCTACCTGCTCACCGACGGCCGGCCCGCACTCGTCATCACCGGCGGAGCAGCGCAAGACGAACTGCCGCTCGCAGACGTTGCGCAGTTGTCCCTGGACGAACCCAAGCTGCGACAGGCCCTGTCGGTCCTGCCCGACGACGACCTGTCGGACACGGAACGCCACGGTTCCCTGCTGACGGCCCACCCCGCCTACGTCATCTACACCTCCGGCTCCACCGGCCGCCCCAAGGGCGTCACCGTCACCCACCACGGCCTGTCGAGCCTGGTCGACGCACAGGCCGAGAAGTTCGCGATCACGGCTGAGAGCCGCGTCCTGCAGTTCGCCTCACCCAGTTTCGACGCCGCCGTCGCCGAGATCGCCGTCACCCTGTGCACCGGCGCCACCCTCATCACCGCCACTCGCGAAGACCTGCTTCCCGGCCCGGCGCTGACCCGCCTCGTCACCCACCAGAACGTCACCCACGCCACCCTTCCCCCCGCCGTCCTTCCCGACCTCGACCCTCACGACCTTCCCGACCTCACCACCCTCATCACCGCAGGCGAAGCCCTCCCTGCGCACCAGGTCACCCGCTGGGCGGCCGACCGCACCCTCATCAATGCCTACGGACCCACCGAATCCACCGTCTGCGCCACCACCGCCCAGCTCACGCCTCCCACTGACGTCCGCATCGGCGCTCCCATCACCAACACCCGCCTCTACGTGCTGAACACCGCCCTGCAACCCGTCGCCCCCGGCGTCCCCGGCGAGCTCTACATCACCGGCCCCGGCCTCGCCCGCGGCTACCTCAAGCGTCCCGGCCTCACCGCCGAGCGCTTCGTCGCCAACCCCCACGGTCCGCGCGGCGAGCGCATGTACCGCACCGGCGACCTGGCCAGCTGGACCACCGACGGACAGCTGGAATACCTCGGCCGAACCGACCACCAGGTCAAGATTCGCGGCTTCCGCATCGAGCCCGGTGAGGTCGAAGCCGCCCTGGCTTCGCACCCGGCCGTCGCCCAGGCAGCCGTCATCGTCCGCGAGGACCAGCCCGGCGACAAGCGCCTGGTCGGCTACGTCGTTCCCACCACCCCGGACGTCGACAGCGCCGCGGTCCGCAGCCACCTCACCGGCCTGCTGCCCGACCACATGGTGCCCTCGGCCGTGGTCGTCCTTGACGCGCTCCCGCTGAGCGTGAACGGCAAGCTGGACCGCAACGCCCTTCCCGCGCCCACGTACGGGACAACCGAGGAGAGCCGGGAACCTCGAACCCCGCAGGAACAGCTCCTGTGCGAGATGTTCGCCGACGTCCTCGGCCTGCCGAAGGTCGGAATGGACGACAACTTCTTCGACCTCGGCGGCCACTCGCTGCTGGCCACGCGTCTGGTCAGCCGCGTCCGCACCACCCTCGGAATGGAACTCCCGATCCGGGCACTCTTCGAAACTCCCACCGTCGCCGGACTCGCCGACCGCCTGACCGACGCCGGGACAGCGCGCCGGAGGCTGACCACCGGGTCGCGCCCCGAGGTCGTACCCCTGTCATTCGCCCAGCAACGGCTGTGGTTCCTCGGTGAACTCGAAGGCGCTTCCGGGCTCTACAACATCCCCATCGCCCTCCGTCTCACCGGAGACATCGACCACGAGGCCCTTCGCACCGCCATCCACGACGTCATCACCCGGCACGAAGTCCTGCGCACCGTCTTCCCGAGCGTCGACGGCTCGCCCAGCCAGCGCATCCTCGGCCCGGACGCGATCGACGTCCAGCTCCAGATGCCCGCTACCGACGTCGCCGAAGCCGGAATCGCCCAGGCCGTCAGGGAGGAAGCCGCACGCGGCTTCGACCTCAGCCGCGAGATCCCGCTGCGGGCACGGCTGTTCACGGTGGCGCCGCAGGACCACGTCCTCGTGGTTGTCCTCCACCACATCGCCGGTGACGGGTGGTCACTCGCACCGCTGGCAAGGGACATCTCCACCGCGTACGCCGCCCGGTCGGGCGGGCACGCCCCCGCCTGGGAACCACTCCCGGTCCAGTACGCCGACTACACGCTCTGGCAGCGTGAGCTCCTCGGGGACGAGGACGCCCCCCGAAGCCTGCACAGCACCCAGCTGACCTACTGGCGTGAGACCCTCGCCGGCCTGCCGGAAGAACTCACCCTGCCCAGCGACCGCCCCCGGCCGCAGGTGGCATCCCACCGCGGCGCCACAGCCGCCGTCCGCGTCGACGCGGACCTGCACGCACGGCTGACCGTGCTGGCCCGCGCCGAAGGCGCCACCATGTTCATGGTGCTCAACGCCGCACTGGCGACACTGCTCTCCCGCTCGGGGGCGGGCACCGACATCCCCATCGGCACCCCCGTCGCCGGACGTACCGACGAGAGCCTGAACGACCTCGTCGGGTTCTTCGTCAACACCCTGGTGATCCGTACCGATGTATCGCGCGCACCTTCGTTCCGGGAGGTGCTGCAGCGTGTTCGCGAGCAGAGCCTGGGCGCCCTCGCCCACCAGGACGTGCCGTTCGAAAGGCTGGTGGAGGATCTGGCACCCGCCCGGTCCATGGCCCGCCACCCCCTGTTCCAGGTCATGCTCGCCCTGCAGAACACCACCGACCCTGCACTCGACCTGCCTGGCCTGGACAGCCACCTGCTGACCAACGGGGACCAGCCCGCCAAGTTCGACCTCGACCTCCAACTCCGCGAAACCCACACCGACGGCCACCCCGCAGGTCTGACCGGCACCATCACCTACGCGGCGGACCTGTACGACCGCACGACCGTGGACTCGCTCGTCCAGCGGCTCATCCGCGTGCTCGACGCCGTCACCACGGACCCCGCGCTTCCGGTCACTGGCATCGATCTCCTCAGCGACATCGAACGCAGGCAGGTGCTCGTCGAGTGGAACGACACCGGCCGGGAGGTGCCGCAGGCCACACTGGCGGAGTTGTTCGAGGCCCAGGTGGCCCGCATGCAGGGCGCCACAGCGGTCGAGTTCGACGACGCCGAGTTGTCCTACGCGGAGCTGAACGCGCGGGCGAACCGTCTTGCGCGAATCCTGGTCTCCCACGGCGTCAGGCCGGAGGACCGGGTGGCGGTGATGATGGACCGCTCGGCCGATCTGGTGGTCGCGCTGCTGGCGACGGTCAAGGCGGGGGCGGCGTACGTGCCGATCGACCCGACTTATCCGGCTGACCGGATCGCTTTCATGCTGGCGGACGCCCGGCCGGCTCTGCTGGTCACGCAACAGGCCCATGTCCGTGCGGACATCCCTGAGGAGCGCGTGGTGGTGGACGATCCCGCCACGTCCGCGGAGCTGGCGGATCTCGGTGGGGAGGACCTGTCGGACGCGGACCGGGGTGGCAGGCAGCCGGCCGTCCACGCGGCGTACGTGATCTACACCTCCGGATCGACGGGGCGTCCCAAGGGCGTGGTCGTACCGCAGCAGGCCGTCGTCCGCCTCGTTCGGCAGGCGAACTACGTTGCGCTGGGCACTGACGATGTCGTTGCTCAGGCGTCGTCGGTGTCGTTCGACGCGGCCACGTTCGAGATCTGGGGTGCGCTGACCAACGGTGCGAAGCTGGTGGGCGTCGACCGGGATGTGCTGCTGTCGCCCGAACGGCTCACCGCGCAGATCGAGCGCAGCGGGATCACCGCCATGTTCGTCACCACCGCGCTGTTCAACCGCCTGGCGGCGGAGTCGCACGAGGGGCTCGGACGCCTGCGGTACCTGCTGTTCGGCGGCGAGGCGGTGGACCCTCTGAGCGTTCGGCGGGTCATGGAGCTCGCCGGGCCGAAGCACCTGCTGCACGTGTACGGGCCGACGGAGACGACGACGTTCGCGACCTGGTACCTGGTGGAGCGGGTCGAGGGCGGTGCCGTACCGATCGGCAGACCGGTCTCCGGCAATCGGCTGTACGTACTGGACGCCGCGTTGCGGCCGGTGCCGATCGGGGTGGCGGGGGAGTTGTATGTGTCCGGGGCCGGGCTGGCCCGGGGATATCTCGATCGGCCGGGGCTGACCGGCGAGCGGTTCGTCGCGAACCCGTACGACGGGCCGGGCGAGCGGATGTACCGCACCGGAGACCTGGTCCGCTGGACCGCTGACGGACAGCTCGAATTCCTCGCCCGCACCGACGACCAGGTCAAGATCCGCGGTTTCCGCATCGAACCCTCCGAGATCGAAACCGCACTGGCCTCCCATCCCGACATCGCCCAGGCCAACGTGGTCGTCCGCGAGGACAGGCCCGGAGACAAGCGCCTCGTCGGCTACGTCGTCCCGGGCGACAACACGAACGACGCCGCCCTCGACGGCGCGGCGGTCCGGGAGTACGTGTCGGGGCTGCTGCCCGACTACATGGTGCCCTCCGCCGTGGTGGTCCTGGACGCGCTCCCGCTCACGGTGAACGGCAAGCTGGACCGCAAGGCCCTGCCCGCCCCCGACTACACCGCCACCAGCCCGGGCCGCGCGTCACGGACCCTGCAGGAAGAACTCCTCGGCCAGGCGTTCGCCGACGTCCTCGGCCTGCCGCACGTCGGGGTGGACGACAACTTCTTCGACCTCGGCGGGCACTCCCTGCTGGCCACCCGCCTGGTCAGCCGCATCCGCACCACCCTCGGGGCGGAGATCCCGATCCGGGCCCTGTTCGAAACCCCCACTGTGGCAGGACTCGCCCAGCGCGTGACGGACTCCGAGACGGCACGCCAGAGGCTGACCACCATGCCGCGCCCCGCCTCGGTGCCGCTGTCCTTCGCCCAGCAACGCCTGTGGTTCCTCGGCGAACTCGAAGGACCCTCCGGGCTCTACAACATCCCCATCGCCCTCCGTCTCACCGGAGACCTCGACCACGACGCTCTGCGGACCGCCCTGACCGACGTCATCGCCCGGCACGAAGCCCTCCGCACCGTCTTCCCGAGCGTCGACGGCACACCGGAGCAGCACATCCTCAGCCCGGACGCGATCGACCTCCAGCTGCCCACGGCCGAGGTGCCGGAGAGCGAGCTCGAGCAGGCGGTGGCCAACGAGTCGCACCGCCCCTTCGACCTCGCCCGCGATGTCCCGCTGAGGGCACGTCTGTTCACGGTGGCGCCGCAGGACCACGTCCTGGTCCTGGTCCTCCATCACATCGCCGGCGACGGCTGGTCGCTCGCCCCCCTGGCGCGGGACATCTCCACCGCGTACGCCGCCCGGTCGGGCGGCCACGCCCCCGCGTGGCAACCGCTCCCGGTCCAGTACGCCGACTACGCCCTCTGGCAGCGCCACCTCCTGGGAGACCCCGACGACCCCGGAAGCCTGCACAACGCGCAGCTCGGCTACTGGCGGCAGGAACTGGCCGGTCTGCCGGAGGAGCTCGCCCTGCCCAGCGACCGCCCCCGGCCCCCCGTGGCCACCCACCGCGGCGGCACCGCGCGCCTGCACATCGACGCCGACCTGCACGAGCAGCTCAGCGCCCTGGCCCGCGCCGAAGGCGTCACCATGTTCATGGTGCTCAACGCCGCAGTGGCGACACTGCTGTCCCGCCTCGGCGCTGGCACCGACATCCCCATCGGCACGTCAGTGGCCGGCCGCACCGACGAGAGTCTGGACGAGCTCGTCGGGTTCTTCGTGAATACCTTGGTGATCCGTACCGATGTGTCGGGCAACCCGTCCTTCCGGGAGATGCTGCGCCGCGTCCGCGAGCAGAGCCTGGGCGCCCTCGCCCGCCAGGACGTGCCGTTCGAACGGTTGGTGGAGGACCTGGCACCCGCCCGGTCCCTGGCCCGCCACCCGCTGTTCCAGATCATGCTGGGCCTGCAGAACACCACATCGCCCAGCCTCGACCTGCCGAGGCTCGACGCTGCCCCGCTGCCCAGCGGCGACCAGCCGGCCAAGTTCGACCTCGACATCCAACTCCAGGAGAACTTCGCTCCCCACGGCCGGCCGAGCGGCCTGACCGGCGTCATCACCTACGCGACCGATCTGTTCGACCACACCACGGTCGTCACCCTCGTCGAACGGCTCGTGCGGCTCCTCGACGCCGTGGCCACCGACACCGCCCAGCCCGTCACCGGCATCGACCTGCTCAGCCCGGCCGAACGCCGCCAGGTCCTCACGGAATGGAACGACACGGCACACGAGGTGCCGGCGTCAACGCTTCCGGAGCTGTTCCAGGCGCAGGCGGCCCGCACGCCGGACGCCACCGCCATCGTGTTCGAGGACAGCGAGGTGTCCTACGCCGACCTCAACGCACGCGCCAACCAGCTCGCCCGCCTCCTCGTCACACGCGGCGCCGGCCCCGAACAACTCGTCGCCCTGGCGCTGCCCCGCTCGACCGACCTCATCGTCGCCGTCCTCGCCGTACTGAAGACAGGCGGCGCCTACCTCCCCATCGACCCCGACCACCCCGCCGACCGGATCGCCTACCTGCTCACCGACGCACGGCCGGCGCTCCTGGTCACCACGGAAGCCGTCCACCCGGAGGGGAACGTCCGTCGGCTCGTTCTCGACGACCCGCACACGACGGACGTCCTCGACGGCTTGCCCGCCGGCGACCTCGAGGACGCCGAGCGGCACGGCCTGTTGCTGCCCGCGCACCCGGCGTACGTCATCTACACCTCCGGCTCCACCGGACGGCCGAAGGGCGTGGCCATCACCCACCAGGGCGTGGTCAACTACATCGCCCGCACCCGGCACGCCTATCCCCACCTCAGCGGAAGCACCCTGCTCCACGCGTCCATAGCCTTCGACCTCGGCGTCACCGCCCTGTACGGCGCGCTCACCAGCGGCGGACGCCTCCACATCGCCACCTGGGACGAAACCCTCCCCGCCGCCCTCGCCGACCACGAGATCACCTTCCTCAAGGCCACACCCAGCCACCTGGCGTTCCTCCAGACCCTCCCCGGCAACTGGGCGCCCACCGGCCAGCTCATGCTCGGCGGAGAACCCCTGCGCACGGCGCAAGTCCAGCAGTGGCACCGCGACCACCCGGACGTGCACGTCGTCAACCACTACGGACCGACCGAGACCACCGTCGGCTGCACCGACCACCCCGTGAACGCCGCCGGCGACATCAGCCAGGGGATCACGCCCATCGGCCGCCCGATGTGGAACACCCGAACCTACGTTCTCGACTCCGCCTTGCGGCCGGTTGCCCCCGGCACCCCCGGCGAGCTGTACGTCGCCGGCGCCCAACTCGCCCGCGGATACCTCCACCGCCCCGCGCTCACCGCCGAGCGCTTCGTCGCCAACCCCTACGGCTCGCCCGGCGAGCGGATGTACCGGACCGGCGACCTGGCCCGGTGGAACACCGACGGGCAACTGGAGCATCTGGGCCGCACCGACGACCAGGTCAAGATCCGCGGTTTCCGCATCGAGCTCGGCGAGATCGAAGCCGCCCTCACCTCCCACCCCGCGGTCACGCAGGCCGCCCTGCTCGTCCGCGAGGACCGTCCCGGCGACAAGCGCATCATCGGCTACGTCGTCGCGGGAGCGGACGTGGACGGCGCCGCCGTCCGCACCCACGTCTCCGGTCTGCTGCCCGACTACATGGTCCCGTCGGCAGTGGTGGTCCTGGACGCACTCCCACTCACCGCCAACGGGAAGCTCGACCGCCAAGCCCTCCCCGCACCGGCGTACGAGACGACCGAGGGGAGCCGGGAGCCGCGGACGCTCCAGGAAGAACTCCTGTGCCAGGTGTTCGCCGGCATCCTCGGCCTGCCGTACGTCGGAGCGGACGACAACTTCTTCGACCTCGGCGGCCACTCGCTGCTCGCCGTACGGCTGGTCAGCCGCATCCGCACGGTGCTCGGGGTGGAGGTGCCGATCCGTGCCCTGTTCGAAAGCCCCACGGTCGCCGGTCTCGCAGCCCGGCTGGAGGGCATGGACGAGACGCGGTCCCGGGTCACGCGCAGGCCGCGGCCCGACGTCCTGCCGCCGTCCTTCGCCCAGACACGGCTGTGGTTGGTGCGTGAACTCGAAGGCGGAAACGCCAACTACAACATCCCGGTGGCCCTGCGTCTGACGGGCGACCTGGACATCGAGGCGACACGTGCCGCCCTGCGCGACGTCCTCGTCCGGCACGAAGTGCTGCGGACCGTTTTCCCGGCCCCCGACGGCACGCCGCAGCAGGTGGTTCTCCCCTCGGAGTCCGTGCCCTTCGACGTGCCGCTCATCGACGTCGCCGAGGCAGACCTGCGAGAGGAGGTTGAGCGGGTATCGCGCTCCGCGTTCGAGCTCCGCACCGACATCCCGCTGCGAGCCTGGCTCTTCAGGCTGAGCCCGCAGGAGCACGTGCTGGTGATCGTGGTGCACCACATCGCCGCCGACGCATGGTCGTTGGGCCCCCTGGCGAGTGACGTGTCGGCCGCCTACACGGCCCGGACCGGCGGCCGGCCTCCCGTCCGGGAGCCCCTGCCGGTCCAGTACGCCGACTACACCCTCTGGCAGCGTGACCTCCTCGGCGACCCGGACGACCCCGCAAGCCTGCACAACACGCAACTTGCCTACTGGCGGGACAGGCTGGCCGGGCTCCCGGAAGAGCTCGCCCTGCCCACCGACCGGTCCCGACCCCGGACGGCCACCCATCGAGGCGACACCTCCGGCCTGCACATCGACGCCGGCCTGCACCAGCGGCTGACCGACCTGGCACGCGCCGAAGGCGTCACCATGTTCATGGTGCTCAACGCCGCACTGGCGACACTGTTCTCCCGCCTCGGCGCGGGCACCGACATCCCCATCGGCACCCCCATCGCCGGACGCACCGACGAAAATCTCGACCAGCTCGTCGGCTTCTTCATCAACACCCTCGTCATCCGCAACGACCTGTCCGGCGACCCCACCTTCCGAGACACGCTCCACCGCGTCCGGGACGAAAGCCTCAACGCCCTCGCCCACCAGGACCTGCCGTTCGAGCGACTGGTGGAAGACCTCGCCCCCGCCCGATCCACGGCGCGCCACCCCCTCTTCCAGACCATGCTCGTGTTGCAGAACGTCGCGCCTGCCACGCTCGATCTGCCCGGACTGGACATAGAGAGACTCGAGGTCGGCGACAATCCGGTCTTCGACTTGTCCTTCGTTCTGGCGGAGGCATTCGACGCCGAGGGCGATGCCGCCGGTGTGAACGGAATAGTCACGTTCGCCGTCGATCTGTTCGACCGCGCGACCGTCGACATGCTCGTCGACCGGCTTGTAGAGGTGCTGAACGCGGTGACGGCCGACCCCGACCTTCCGGTGGGCCGCCTCGATGTGCTGGGTGCCGATGAGCGCCGCCGTGTCGTGGTGGACTGGAACGACACCGCACGCGACGTGCCGGCGGTGACGCTGCCCGAGCTGTTCCAGGCTCAGGCCGCCCGCACCCCGGACGCCACCGCCGTCGTGTTCGGCGACACCGAACTCTCCTACGCCGAGCTCAACGGCCGCGCCAACCGGCTCGCCCGCCTCCTGGTCGAGCACGGCGTCGGACCGGAACGACTGGTCGCCCTGGCGCTGCCGCGGTCGATCGACCTCGTCGTCGCCATCCTGGCCGTGACCAAGGCCGGCGGCGCCTACCTCCCGGTCGACCCCGCCTACCCGGCCGACCGGATCGCCTACCTGCTCACCGACGGCCGGCCCGCACTCGTCATCACCAGCGAAGCGGCGCAGGAGAAACTGACCGCGACCGACGTCACACAGCTTTCCCTCGATGATCCCCAGCTGCGACAGGCCCTGTCGGTCCTGCCCGACGACGACCTGTCGGACACCGAGCGCCACGGTTCCCTGCTGACGGCCCACCCCGCCTACGTCATCTACACCTCCGGCTCCACCGGCCGCCCCAAGGGCGTCACCGTCACGCACCACGGCCTGTCGAGCCTGGTCGACGCACAGGCCGAGAAGTTCGCGATCACGGCTGAGAGCCGCGTCCTGCAGTTCGCCTCACCCAGTTTCGACGCCGCGACGGCAGAGATCGCGGTGACGTTGTGCAGCGGGGCCGGCCTTGTCCTGGCGGCTCAGGAGGACCTGGTGGGCGGGTCGGCGCTGGCTCGCTTCATCACCGCCGGCAAGGTGACTCATGTGACGCTGCCGCCTGTCATGCTGGCCGAGCTCGCTGCGGACAGCCTGCCCACGGTGACATCGTTGGTGACGGCCGGTGAGTCGCTGCGGCCGGATCTCGTCAGCCGGTGGGCGGCGGGGCGTCGCCTGGTCAACGCCTACGGCCCGACCGAGTCGACGGTCTGCACGACGATGGGGGTGCTGGGCGCCGACAGCGCGATCCCGTACATCGGGGAGCCGATCACCAACACCCGGGTGTTTGTGCTGGACGCTGCGTTGCGGCCGGTGCCGGTCGGGGTGGCGGGGGAGTTGTATGTGTCCGGGACGGGCCTGGCCCGGGGATACCTCGACCGGCCGGGGTTGACCGCGGAGCGGTTCGTCGCCAACCCTTACGGCGGGCCGGGCGAGCGGATGTACCGGACTGGTGACCTGGCCCGGTGGAACACTGACGGGCAGCTGGAGTATTTGGGCCGTACCGACGACCAGGTCAAGATTCGTGGCTTCCGTATCGAACTCGGTGAGGTCGAGGCGGCTCTGGCCTCGCACCCGGCCGCCGCTCAGGCCGCCGTCATCGTGCGTGAGGACCAGCCCGGCGACAAGCGCTTGGTCGGCTACGTCGTTCCCACCGGGGACCTGGCACTGCAGACTGGCAGTTCCGCCCTGCGCGCCCACGTCGCCAGCCTGCTGCCGGACTACATGGTGCCGGCGGCGATCGTCGAACTGGAAATACTCCCGCTCACGGCGAACCGCAAGCTGGACCGCAAGGCGCTGCCCGCCCCCGACTACGGCACCGATGCCGGCGGCCGGGGTCCGGCAAACGTGCAGGAGGAAATCCTGTGCGCGGTCTTCGCCGAGGTGCTCGATCTGCCCCAGGTCGGGGTCGACGACAACTTCTTCGACCTCGGCGGGCACTCCCTGCTCGCGACCCGCCTGGTCAGCCGCATCCGGTCCGTGTTCGGAGTAGAAGTACCGATCAGGACGTTGTTCGAGACTCCCACCCCGGCCGCTCTCGCCGGCCGACTGACCACTTCCAGTGTGTCCCGGCTTCCCTTGGCGCCTGCGCAGCGGCCGGAGTTGGTGCCGTTGTCGTTCGCGCAGCAGCGGCTGTGGTTCCTGAGCGAGCTGGAAGGCCCGTCGGCGACCTACAACATCCCGATGGCGCTGCGGCTGACCGGCACGCTGGACACCGATGCTCTGCGCGCAGCGTTGCGCGATGTGGTGGGCCGGCACGAGGTCCTGCGCACGCTGATCACCACCGTGGACGGCCGGCCCTACCAGCGGATCGTGGACACCGACACGATCGGTGACCTGCTCACCACCGTCGACACCGAACAGGTCGCCCAGTCCGGGCTGACCCGGTTGGTCGCCGAGGCGGCGGGCCACCGGTTCGACCTGGCGGGCGAGACCCCACTGCGCGCCAGCCTGCTGCGCATCCGCCCCGACGAGCACGTACTCATCATGGTGATGCATCACATCGCCGGTGACGGGTGGTCCCTGGGCCCGCTGGCCCACGATCTGTCGACGGCCTACGCCGCCCGCTCCGCCGGTGAGGTCCCCACATGGGCGTCCCTGCCCGTTCAGTACGCCGACTACAGCCTGTGGCAGCGGGAGTTGCTGGGCGACGCGTCCGATGCCGGCAGTCTGCTGTCGGAGCAGTTGACGTATTGGCGCGGCGCGCTGGACGGGGTGCCGCAGGAACTGGCGTTGCCGGCCGACCGGCCGCGTCCCCCCGTGGCCTCCCACCGGGGCGGTACGGTCGACCTGCACATCGACGCCGAGGTGCACCGGGCGGTCGTGGATCTGGCCCGGGTGCAGGGTGTGACCGTGTTCATGGTGATGCAGGCGGCACTGGCCGTCCTGCTCAACCGCCACGGTGCCGGGGAGGACATCCCTATCGGTACTCCCGTCGCCGGACGGACCGATGAGGCACTTGACGACCTGGTCGGATTCTTCGTCAACACCCTCGTCCTGCGCTCCGACGTGTCGGGGAACCCCGACTTCACACAGCTCCTCGAGCGCATCCGTGAGCGCGCACTGAACGCCTACGCGCACCAGGACGTGCCGTTCGAACGGCTGGTGGAGGAGCTCACCCCGGCCCGGTCGATGGCCCGCCATCCCCTGTTCCAGGTCATGCTCACCCTGCAGAACAACGCACAGGCCAGACTGGACCTGCCCGGCCTGAACGTCGAGGTGCTGCCCACCGGCAACGGTCCTGCCAAGTTCGACCTGGACGTCCAGCTCAACGAACACCTCACCGACGACGGAACCCCCGCGGGCCTGCACGGCGTCCTCACCTACGCCGCTGACCTGTTCGACCATCACACCGCCGCCGGTATCGCCGAACGTTTTGTTCGGGTCCTGGAGACAGTGACCGCCGATCCGTCCATGCCGGTGAGCCGCGTAGAGGTGCTCGACGCCGTCGAACGGGATCGCATCCTGGTCGAATGGAACGACACCGCCCGCGATGTTCCCCTCGCGACCCTTCCCGAGCTGTTCCAGGCCCAAGCCGCGCGTACCCCGGACGCGACCGCGGTCGTGTTCGACGACACCGAGCTGTCCTACGCGGAACTCAACACCCGCGCCAACCAGCTTGCCCGACTGTTCATCGACCACGGCGTACAGCCTGAGGACATCGTCGCTCTGGCACTGCCGCGGTCGATCGACCTCATCGTGGCCATCCTGGCGGTGCTGAAAGCCGGGGGCGCCTACCTGCCGATCGATCCGCGCTATCCGGCGGATCGGATCGCCTACATGCTCACCGACGCCGGACCGGCCGTCCTCATCACCGGCGAAGCAGCGCAGGACGAAGTGCCGCCGGCCGACGTGCTGCGACTGTCGCTGGAGGAGGCGCAGCTGCGGGAAGACCTGGCTGGCTACCCCGGCCACGACGTGACCGACGCCGAACGCCATGGCCCGCTGTTGATCGGCCACCCCGCCTACGTCATCTACACCTCCGGCTCCACCGGCAGCCCCAAGGGCGTCCTGGTCACCCACCGGGGCGTGCCGAACCTTGCCGCCGACCACATCGAGCGGCTCCAGGTCGGACCCGAAAGCCGGCTGCTTCAGTTCGCCTCGCCCAGCTTCGACGCGTCGGTGGCCGACATGTGGCCGGCATGGCTGGCGGGTGCGGCCGTGGTCCTGGCTTCCGCGGACCAGATGTCTCCCGGTGCGCCGTTGGCGCAGCTGGCCGCCAGGCAGCGCGTCACACACGCGACCCTGCCCCCCGCGACCCTGCCGCTGCTCGCCTCCGCGGGCGGTCTCCCGGAGGAGATGACCCTGGTGGTCGCCGGTGACGTGTGCCCGCCGGAGACCGCTGAGCGGTGGTCTCGCGGCCGGCTCATGCTGAACATCTACGGGCCGACAGAAGCGACCGTCGCCTCGCTGGCCAGCGCTCCCTTGTCCGGGTCCGGCGTTCCGCCCATCGGCGCACCCCTGTGGAACATGCGCGCTTACGTGCTGGACTCCGCACTGCGACCGGTACCCCCCGGCGTCGCCGGCGAGTTGTATCTGGCCGGTGTGCAGCTGGCCCGGGGATACGTCAATCGGCCCGCGCTGACCGCGGAACGCTTCGTCGCCAATGCCTACGGCACGCCCGGCGAGCGCATGTACCGCACCGGAGACCTGGCCCGCTGGAACCCCGACGGCCAGCTCGAGTATCTCGGCCGAACCGACCACCAGGTCAAGATTCGCGGCTTCCGCATCGAACTCGGTGAGGTCGAGGCGGCTCTGGCCTCGCACGCGGCCGTGGGCCAGGCCGCCGTCATCGTCCGCGAGGACCAGCCCGGCGACAAGCGCTTGGTCGGCTATGTCGTTCCCACCGGGGATCTGGCACTGCAGACTGACAGTTCCGCACTGCGCGCCCACGTCGCCAAACTGCTGCCGGACTACATGGTGCCGGCGGCGATCGTCGAACTGGACGCGCTCCCGCTCACGGTGAACCGCAAGCTGGACCGCAAAGCGTTGCCCGCCCCCGATTACGGCGCCGGAGTCACCGGCCGGGGTCCGTCGAGTCCGCAGGAGGAGATCCTGTGTGCGGTCTTCGCCGAGGTGCTCGACCTGCCCCAGGTCGGGGTCGACGACAACTTCTTCGAACTTGGCGGACACTCCCTGCTCGCAGTGACGCTCGTGGAGCGGGCGCGAGAGCGGGGCATCGCCGTGGATGTCCGCTCGCTGTTCGTCAGCCCGACAGTGGCGGAGCTGGCCGCGGCCGTCGAACAGGCGGCCGGGCAGGTGACCGTTCCGCAGAACGGCATCCCCGCCGACGCCACGGTGATCACGCCGGAGATGGTGACGCTGGTCGACCTCACCGGCGAGGAGATCGATCGGATCGCCGCCGCCGTTCCGGGAGGGGCTGCCAACATCGCCGACATCTACCCACTGGCTCCGCTGCAGGAGGGGATCCTCTTTCACTCCCTGATGGAGAGTGGGAACGCCGGCGACCCCTACGTCCTGCCGATCGTGCTGGGATTCGATTCCCGGGCGCGGGTGGAGGCGTTCCTCGCCGCAGTGCAGCGGGTCGTCGACCGGCATGACATTCTGCGGACTTCCTTCGCCTGGGAGGGGCTGCGCGAACCGGTCCAGGTGGTGGCGCGCCAGGCAACACTTGCCGTGCGGGAAGTGAACCTCCCCGTAGAGACGGACCATGACGGCTCGGACGCGGCGGACCGGCTCCTCGCGGAATGCCCGCCGCGCATGGACCTCTCCCGAGGCCCGTTGCTGCACGTTCATCTGGCCCGGCAGCCGGGCGGGGACCGCTGGATGGCGGTCCTGCAGGTTCATCACCTGATCCAGGACCACACCGCGTTGGACGTGGTCATGAGTGAGGTGGCCGCCTTCCTCGACGGGCGGCAGGGCACTCTGCCCGAGCCGCTGCCGTTCCGGGAGTTCGTCGGGCAGGCCAGGTCGGGAGTCTCCTCCCAGGAACACGAGACGTTCTTCACGGACCTGCTCGGCGATGTCAGCGAGCCGACGGCGCCGTACGGCCTACTGGACGTACTCGGAGACGGCCGTGACGTGGCTGAGGCGCGGACGCCGCTGGACGAGGGCCTCGCGGTGCGGCTGCGGGAGCAGGCCCGGAGCCTGGGTGTCAGCCCGGCGACGCTGTTCCACCTCGCCTGGGCGCGTGTCGTGTCAGCCACCTCGGGCCGTGACGACGTGGTGTTCGGAACTGTGCTGTTCGGCCGGATGAACGCCGGAACCGGCGCGGACCGGGTGCCGGGACTGTTCATGAACACCCTTCCCGTCCGGGTGAGCGCGAGTGCCGGGGGCGTGCTGGAAGCGGTGCGGGGGATGCAGCAACAGCTCGCGGAGTTGCTGGTGCACGAGCACGCTCCGTTGGCGGTGGCGCAGCAGGCCAGCGGAGTTTCCGCTCAGACCCCGCTGTTCACCTCGCTGTTCAACTACCGCCACAGCGAGGCCGCCGCTGCCGGCGCCGGGCTTGACGGTGTGGATCTGCTCCAGGCGCACGAGCGCACCAACTACCCGGTCACGGTCAGTATCGACGACACCGGTGAGGGCTTGGTCGTGAAGGCTCAGACGGTCTCCCCGATCGATCCGCGCGCCCTCGCCTCGATGGTGACCACGGCGGCCGACGCCATCGTGTCGGCGCTGGAAACGTCACCGTCGAGCGCACTCAGCCAGGTCGAGGTGCTCCAAGCCGTCGAGCGGGAGCGGCTGCTCGTCGACTGGAACGACACGGCGCGCGATGTTGGCCCCGGGACTCTTCCCGAGTTGTTCCAGGCCCAGGCTGCCCGTACTCCGGACGGGACTGCGGTGCTGTTCGAGGGGTTCCATCTCACGTATGCGGAGCTGAACGCGCGGGCCAACCGGTTGGCGCGGTTGCTGGTGGCGCGTGGTGCGGGCCCGGAGCGCCGGGTGGCGGTGATGATGGATCGCTCGCCGGATCTGGTCGTTGCCCTGCTTGCCGTGGTCAAGGCCGGTGGGGCGTATGTGCCGATCGATCCGGAGTATCCGGCGGAGCGTGTGGCTTACGTGCTGCGGGATGCGCAGCCGGCGCTGGTGGTGACCACCCGTGAGGTCGAGGGTGTGCTGCCGGAGAACGTGGCACGTGTGGTGCTGGACGACCCCGCGACCGTGGCCGAGCTGGCCGGACCGGCTGACGGGGACTTGTCGGACGCCGACCGCGGCGGGGTGCTCCTACCGGCCCATCCCGCCTACGTCATTTACACCTCGGGATCGACCGGGCGTCCGAAGGGTGTGGCGGTTCCGCATGCGGGTGTCGTGAACCGGTTGGCGTGGATGCAGGACGCTTACCGCCTGACCCCGGAGGACCGGGTGGTGCAGAAGACGCCGTTCGGGTTCGACGTGTCGGTGTGGGAGTTCTTCTGGCCGCTGCTGGAGGGGGCCACCCTTGTGGTGGCCCGTCCTGGCGGTCACCGTGACCCGGCGTATCTGGCCGAGCTGATCCGGCGCGAGCATGTGACGATCGCTCACTTCGTGCCGTCGATGCTTCAGGTGTTCGTGACGGCGGCCGAGACGTCGCGGTGGACGCTGCCGTCACTGCGCGCGGTCATGGCCAGCGGTGAGGCCCTGCCTGCCGAGCTGTGGGACCGGTTCGCGGCCTCCTTGGACATTCCACTGCACAACCTGTACGGGCCGACGGAAGCGTCCATCGACGTGACCGCTTTCACCTGTGAACCGGGTGTTGAGGCCGGTGGTGTGGTGCCGATCGGTCGCCCGGTCTGGAACACGCAGGTGTTCGTGCTGGACGCGGCGTTGCGCCCGGTGCCGGCCGGGGTGGCTGGGGAGCTGTATCTGGGCGGTGTGCAGCTGGCCCGGGGATATGTCAACCGGCCCGGACTGACCGCTGAACGCTTCGTTGCCAGCCCCCATGGCGGGCCGGGTGAGCGGATGTATCGCACCGGGGATCTGGCCCGGTGGAACACCGAGGGTGCTCTGGAGTATCTGGGGCGTACCGATGACCAGGTCAAGGTCCGTGGCTTCCGCATCGAGCTCGGCGAGATCGAGGCCGCGCTGCTCACCCACCCGTCGGTGGGCCAGGCCGCGGTGGTGGTCCGGGAAGACCAGCCAGGCGACAGACGCCTCACCGGATACATCGTCCCGGTGGGCGGTTCGGACGGCGCTGTGGACATGGCGGAAGTCCGTGCCGGCCTGTCAGCCGTGTTGCCGGAGTACATGGTGCCGTCCGCGATCGTCCAGATGGTGGACGGGCTGCCGTTGACGGTGAACGGCAAGCTCGACCGCACGGCGCTGCCGGCCCCGGATCACTCCACCGCACCCACGAGCAGGCAACCGGGAACCTCCCACGAATACCTGCTCCGCGAGGTGTTCGCCGATGTTCTCGGCCTTCCTGTGGTCGGGGTGGACGACAACTTCTTCGAACTGGGTGGGCACTCGCTGCTTGCCGTGCGGCTGTTGGGTGAGATCCGCAACGCCACCGGCACACAACTGTCACTCGTGAGCGTGTTCCAGAACCCCACCGTGGCGGGCCTGGCCTCGCTGCTGGGCACCGGCACCGAGGAGGACCTCTTCCAGCCGGTGGTGGCGCTACGCAGGCACGGAGACCGGCCGCCGCTGTTCTGCCTGCCCCCCGCCAGCGGTATCGGCCTGTCCTACATCGGTCTGGTGCGGCATCTCGACGCCGACCAACCGGTGTACGGACTGCAGGCTCCGGGCGTCACGCTCGCGCAGGCGGCCCCGTCCGACCTCAACGCGCTGGTCACCTGGTACGTCGACCACATCACGAGCGTTCAGCCGAGCGGCCCCTACCACCTGCTCGGCTGGTCCATGGGAGGCAACCTCGGGCACGCCGTCGCGGTACGGCTCCAGCAGGCGGGGCACGAGGTGGCTCTGCTGGCCGTCATGGACGCCTACCCGCCGGACACCGACGCCCCGCACGAGGAGGCCGACGACCACACCATCATGGTTCAGCTCCTGCACGCCCTCGGGCACCCGGTGGACACCCCGGACCATCCCCTCACCGTGCCCGAGACATTGAAGATCATCCAGGAGGAGATCCCGGCCCTGAAGGAGCTGACCGAGGACCACATCCGAGGGGTGATCCAGAACACTCGCGACAACTGGGGGATGGTCCGGCGCACCCCGCCGGGACACTTCGCCGGCGACATCCTCCACTTCCCCGCAACCGATACCGGGTTTTCTCCGGAGGAGGTCCGCCGGCGGTGGGCGCCCTACTTCACCGGGCGCCTGCACGTCCATCCCGTTGCCTCCGCACATAACGACATGACGCAGCCCGAGCCCCTGCGTCAGGTGGGGGCAGCACTGGCTGCCGTCTTGGCGAGGCGTTCGCAGTGACGTCGGGGCCCACGCGCGAGATCGCGCGTGGGCCCCACGAGTCCCGCCCGTACCCGCCTGGTCATCTGACGGACACCGGAGCAAAGCAGAGTTCGACTACAGCCGCGGACCCGAGAAGACCTGGGGATGCGGGGCCTTGCGCGTCCGGGACGGCCCGGAGATCACCATGACCGCTTCCTCCCGCGGCAGCGTCCCCTACCAGCAATTTCTGCACAGGTCGAAGACGCCAACCCGACCGGTGAAATCCGGATCTTGGCGTTGTCCGTCATGATCCGCTCGATGCGGGTGATGCCGTGGGCCTGGAAGAAGGCGGCTCCGCGGGTGAGGAAGCGCGCGGGTGGCATCCTTCTCGTCGCGGAGGATCTCGGCACAGGCGAGGTGGGAGTGGTCGTCGGCGGCCGCGTGGATGTAGTCGTGACCCAGGCCTCGGAGGGCTCCGGATCGTTCACCGCGGCGGTGGGCGCGATGGCCGCCACCAGCGGGGATCTTGCCGAGCTTCTTGACGTCGACATGGATCATGTCGCCGGGCCGGCGGTGTTCGTAGCGGCGGCTGCCGGCTCTGGTGGCGCGGATGACCTGGCCGGTCAGGGGGTCGCAGGCGGACAGCGGCGGTACTTGGTGGCCGCTGAGGATCCGGCTGATGGTGCGGGCGGGAACGCCGGTGTGCTCCGCCAGGGTGCCCGGTCCGGTCCGCAAGGTGAGGCGGGCTTTGAGGACACGGCGTTCGACAGCCGCGGGAGTGCGGGTGGGCCAGCGGCGCGGACTGCTGCTGCGGTCCTGCAGCCCGCTCCAGCCCTCGGCGCGATACCGGTTCACTCACCGATGGGCGCACTGGCGGGAGACGCCGACTTCCTTTGAACAACGTGAGCGACCGGACGCCGGTCCGCTACGACACTACGCACCACCAGGCATCTGCCGTGGAAGGTCAGCCGGGCATCAGCGTGGGCCACCAGGACCTCCGAGGTGAGTGAAAGACGCCAATCTCCACTACGCCCGGAGGTCCTGCCTTGATCAACTACCGACGGCTGCGTGTCACCAACGTGGTGGCTGAGTACAACTGAGCCCGTGGATGAAAGGGAGGTTCAGTCGCCGACGGGGTCGGGTGTGGGCTGCAGGGCCTCGTCGAGCAACTGGGAGAGGTCCTGCAGCGTCGGGTTCTCCAGGATCGTGCGGACCGGGACGCGGAGTCCCAACTCGGCGCGCAATCGGGACGCCATCCGCACTCCGAGCATTGAATGGCCGCCCAGGGCGAAGAAGTCGTCGTGGGGCCCGACCCGGGGCACGCCGAACAATTCGCACCAGATCGCGGCGACCACGGCTGCCGTGCCAGTTGTCGGTTCGGTGGAGTTGTTCTCGGTGTGGGTGGTGTCTGCGTTGTCCGGGTGTGGGCTCATGCGCTGGTTCCCTGTCCTGGTCGTCGTTGCTGCAGCCGGGTGCGGCGGTCGCGCAGGCGGGCGGTGCGTGCCTGGCCGGTCGGCTGGGCCACCGGGTGTTCTGTTCGGGTGTCGCCGGTGAGGTGCCGGGCGAGCGTAGTGATCGTCGGGAACTCCAGCAGCGACACCAGGGGCGTCGTCGCTCCGGTGCGAGTACCGATCAGGGTGTGCACGGTGGCGAGCGCGAAGGATGTGCCGCCGAGGTCGAAGAAGTTGTCGTCGAGACCCACGTCTTCGCGGCCCAGGACCTCCCGCCAGATCTCGACGAGGTGCTGCTCCATGGCAGGGCCGGCGGAGGCTGCGGGGGCACCGTGCGGCACGGCTTGCGCGGGTCGTGGTGTGAGGCGCGGAGGCCCGGTGACGTCCTCGGCCGGGACAGGCGGCGGGGACGGGACGTCGGGTCGTGCCGGATAGGGCAGGGGTGGGACGCCCTTGATCGGGCCGGGCAGGGAGGCGAGGGGGGCCGTCGGGTCGGCGACCGCCGCGGCGAGGAGGCGTTCGAACTGGGCGACCAGTAGGGCGATGGTGGTGGCCTCGAACAGGTCGGTCCGGTAGGTGATCGTCATGTCGAAGTCGTCGTGTGTGTCGGCCGCGCGGAAAATCATCATGTCGAGGTCGGCCTTCGCCCCGCTGGGCGGGAGGTCGAACGCGGTGGCGCGAAGGCCTGGGAGGCGGGGGCTGACGACCGGTTCCTGTTCGAGGGAGAAGAACGCCTGCACCAGGGGGGCGTGCCCAGGGTCGCGCTCGGGCGCCAGTTCTGCCGCGAGTTGTTCCATGGTGACGTCCTGGTGGGTCAGGACGTCCAGCAGTTCCGACTGCACCGACCGGCACAGGTCGGCGAAGCTGCGGTCGGGTCCGGCCTGCACGAGCACGGGCAGTGTCGTGGCGAAGAAGCCGATCATGTCGTCGAGTTCGGCGCGGTCACGGGCACTCACCGGCACACCGACCAGTACGTCCGAGGTGTCGGCGAGGCGGGAGAGGAACGTGGCGTAGGCGGTCAGCACCAGGACGAACGGGGTCACGCGCAGGTCCTGTGCCAGCCGCAGCGCCGGTTCCATCACGCCGCTGCGCAGGGCGTGGCAGTGGCTGCCCCCGTGGGGGCCGGCGACCGCCGGGCGGTGCCGGTCGGTCGGCAGCCGCAGGACCGTCGGGACTCCGGCTAGGCGGTCGCGCCACCAGTCGAGCTGATCGGCGTCGATGGGGCGGCGACGTTGCCAGGCCGCGTAGTCGACGAACTGGAGTATGTGCGCGCCCGGTTGGGGGTCGGTGTCCGCCGGCGACGGGATCGGGTCGGTGGCTTGGGGGGTACGGGCGTATTCCTCGGCCAGGGTGTCGAAGAAGACCTGGAGGGAGCGGCCGTCCGAGATCAGCTGGTGCATGGTGACTACGAGGAGGTGCCTGTCGGGCTCCACCTTGAGCAACCGCGTGCGCAGCAGCGGTCCGCGTTCCAGGTCGAACGGCTCGTCGGCCCACGTCTGGGCCAGGCGCAGCGCGGCGGCGTCGAGGTCCTCGGCGGCGGACGTCACGTTCTGGGCGTGGGCGGCGTCGGCGGTGGCCTGGACGGCCCCGTCGGCGGCGTTCAGTTCGACGAGGGGCAGGTCGGTGTAGGGGGTGTTGATCCGCTGGGCAGGTTCGAAGGGCGCGGTGGTGCCGCGCGTGAAGGTCGTACGCAGTGCTTCGTGCCGTGCAACGACGCGCGCAACGGCGTCGCGGAGGCGGGGCACGTTCAGCGGGCCTTCCAGGCGGATCGCGACCGTGATGTTGTACATCGGGGTGCCCGGGTGGAGCAGTTCGACCAGGTACAGCGCCCGCTGGGCACCGGACAGCGGCAGGGGTCCCGCCGTCCGGTCCACGGCTGGGATGTGGTCGGGGGCCGCGCGGGTGATTTTCTCGATCACGCCGTCCTCCTGTCGGCCGTCGGCGCCGGGTTGGCGGCGGCGAGCGCCAGCCGGTCGACCTTGCCGCTGGGTGTGCGCGGCAACGACGGGACGACGTCGGTGCGTACCGGCACCATGTGGGCGGGCAGCCGGTCGCGCAGGTCCGCAATCAGGCCCGTCGCCCAGGCAGCGGGGTCCTCAGGGGCCGACTTCGGTACGAGGAACGCCCGCAGAGTCCGGTCCTCGGCCGCGGAGCCGGCGACGACCACCGCAGCCTGGGCGACGGACGGGTCGGCACACAGCACAGTCTCGATCTCGCCGAGTTCGATCCGGAAGCCGCGCACCTTGACCTGGGTGTCCTGACGGCCGAGGAACTCCAGGAGGCCGTCCGGGGTGACCCGGCCGAGATCGCCGCTGCGGTACGCCGGTACGTCCGGGTCGAGGGGGTCGGGGCGGTAGCTGCGGGCCGTGCGTTCGGGCAGGTTGAGGAAGCCGGGCCCAACGGCGGCACCGGTGATCCACAGCTCGCCGATCTCACCGTCCGGCACCGGCCGGCCGTCCTCGGCGTAGACCCGTACGGCGGTGCCGGTGATGGGTCTGCCGATGGAGGGCAGGTCGGGCCAGGTGGTGACGTCCGCGGGCAGTTCGTACCAGGTGGCGACGTGGGTTTCGGTGGTGCCCCACTGGTTCACCAGCCGGCAGTCGGGCAGCCGGGTGAACATCGCCCTGATCGGGGCCGTGGACTGGACCTGCTCCCCTGAGGTGAGGATCTCCCGCAGCGGGTGGCGGAGCGGGGTGGCGTCGTCGGCGAACAGGGCGAGGGACTGGATCATCACGAAGGGTACGAACAGGCGGTTGACCCGTTCGCGTTCCACGAGATCCCACAGGAGTTGCGGGTCCAGCCGCTCGTCCTCGTCGCAGCAGACCACGGTGCCGCCCTCGCCGAGCGTGGTGAGCACCTCCTGGTAGATCACGTCGAACGAGGCGGGGGAGAACTGCAGCGTCCGGTCACCCGGCCCGCACACACTGGCGTCGGCCTGCCAGGCCACGAGGTTGGCGAGGTTGCGGTGCGCGTAGCGCACGCCCTTGGGGCGGCCGGTCGACCCGGAGGTGTAGACGACGTAGGCGATGTCGTCGCCGTCGATCCGCGGGGCCTGGAATGCCGGGGCGGGGCCGGGACCAGCGTCCGTGTCGGCGCCCGGGGCGGGCTGTGCCGGGTCGGCGAGGGCGTAGCCGACCTTCCCGTCGGTGATGACGGGGGTGAAGCCGCTCAGGCGGTCGAGGGGCTTCCGGTGGCCGATGATCAGCTGCACGCCGGCGTCCTCGCACATGAAGCGCAGTCGCTCGGCCGGGTAGCCGACGTCCAGCGGCACGGCGACGCAGCCGGACCGCAGCAGCCCGACGAGGGTCACGATGAGGTCGACCGAGCGCGTCAGGTGGATGCCGACGGCCGTGCCGGGTGTGGCGCCGAGCTGGCCGACGCGTGCCGCGACCTGTGCGGAGCGCTCCCACAGGGTGCGGTAGTCGACGGCTTCGTGGCCCGCGCGGACAGCCTCGGCTTCCGGAGTCCACCGGACCCGGTCGGCGACGGCGTGCAACGCCGGGGCGGTGGGGCGTGCGGTGCCCGGCGCCAGGACGGGGGTCTGTGCGGTACGGGTCTCGGGGCTCATGTGCGCCACTCCTCGGTCTTCATGTGTGCCACTTCGTCGGCGCTGCTCGTCGGTCGTCGCGAGCGCGACCCCTGCGTCCTCACTTGCGCCACTCTTCGGGCGTCGCCGGGCGCACGGTGATGCGGTGGGGGCGCTCGGCGCGCAGCAGGACGCGGTTGAGCGCGTTCCTGATCTCGGTCTCCAGACGGGGGCCGGGGTCGTCCACGGTGACGTCCAGTCCGTAGCGCAGCTCGTTGTCGTCGTCGTGGTAGGTGGTCGTGGCGACGCGGCGGACGCCGGGGACGCCGGCGGCGATGCGCCGCACCGAGGGCAGCCAGATCTTCTCCCCGCCGATGACGACGCAGTCGCCGGACCGGCCGAGGAAGTAGTGGTAACCGTCGGTGTCGATGTCGAAGCGATCACCGGTGCTGACGGAGCTGTCGGCGGTCGGGGCGCCCCCCGGGAGCTTGCGTCGCAGCACCGTGTCGGATTCGACGACCAGTTCAGCGCCCGGCCCGTCGCCCGTCCTCTCGCGCAGGTGCGTCCGCACGCCGGGTAGCGGGACGCCGACCGAGGCCCAGCGGTGCTCGGGCTCGCGGTGCGCGGCGAGCGTGGTCACGCGCGGACCGGCCTCGGTGAGGCCGTAGGTGAGGTAGAGCTCGGGGAAACCGCTCTTCAGCAGGGAGCGGACGTGCACCGGGTCGAGTGTGTCGCCGCCAACTGTCAGTGTACGCAGGGTAGTTGCTCTGGCGGTGCGT
Source organism: Streptomyces cadmiisoli (assembly GCF_003261055.1). NCBI lineage: Bacteria > Bacillati > Actinomycetota > Actinomycetes > Kitasatosporales > Streptomycetaceae > Streptomyces > Streptomyces cadmiisoli. The sequence goes on along the minus strand of NZ_CP030073.1, from coordinate 310,723 downwards.
CCTTCGGCCAGCTCCTCGGCGAGCCGGACGGCCGAGCTGGGGGTCAGCGCGGAGACCGTCACGTCGTGAGCGCGCAGGGTCTCGGTGAAGGACTTCGGGGTGAACGGTGGTCCGGAGACGACCAGCCGGGAGCCCCGTACGAAGGCGGCCAGCGCCTGCGCGACGAGGCCGTAGGAGTAGAAGAGGGGCAGGGACACCAGGACCGTGTCGTCGGCGCGCTGGCCGATCGCGGTGGCGTGGCGGTCGGCGTTGCGCAGCAGGGCGCCGACACCGTGCAGGCAGCCGCTGGCGATCCCGGAGGTGCCCGACGTCATGAGGACGACCTCGCCGGGGCTGTACCGCTGGTGCGCCCCGGCGTCCAGCAGCGCCGCCTCGCACCGGCCGCCCAGCGAGTGCAGCTCCGGCGCGCCGAAGCGTGCCGGGTCGATCCGGGGGGCGATCAGCGCGGCGCCGCCCAGTTGCCGGCCGATGTCGGCGATCCGCGCGGCCGTTGCCGCCGGAGGGAGCAGCACCGGGACGGTGCCGGCGAGCAGCGTCCCGAAGAACGCGGCGAGCGCGGCCCGGCTGTTCGGCATCGCGATCAGTACCGGGGAGCCCGGCGGCAGACCGAGGCCGGCCACCGCGTCGATGACGGCCTCGGGCTCGTCCGGGCCGGCGCCGGGTCCCGCGGCGACGTCCACGGCCGCGGACAGGAAGTCCAGCACCGCGGCACGCTCCGGGATGCCCGGGGTGCTTGCTGCGCCAGAGGCAGCGGTGCTGGCCGGCGCGCCTGAAAGGCCTGGGGCTGATGAGTTGTCCGAGTGCCCCCGGACGTGGGCGCTCATCGTCGTGCTCCCTGCGGGCGCAGGTCCGGTGCGGCCCCGACGGCGGCGCAGCGGACCTCGTGCCGGCCCAGCGCGGCGTCGTGGTGGTGCGCGACGATCACGACGCGGTCGGCCGCACCCGTGCGCAGCCAGTGCCGGGCCATCGTCAGGGCTGTCGGCGCGCCCTCCGTCCCATCGCTGGTCAGGGTGAGGGTCGGTCCGCGGAGGCCGTGCGTCATGCAGACGAGACTGACCGGCCCACCGGCGTTCGCACCGGCGAAGCGCAACGGCGACACACGCCCGCCCGGCAGCCCTCCGGCGATCACCCTCATGGTGTCCAGGGTGCTGTGGGTGGTGACCATGACCGTGGCCGTGGTCTCGGGGGCGGCGGTCACCTCCGGGCAGCCCGCCCGCAGTGCGTCGACGGCTTCGAGGACCGCCCAGGACGCCGGATCGGCGTAGAAGGACGGGATCCGCCGGGTCGGCGGGGCGTCCGCGGAGCGGCTGACGCGTGCGGTGCCGAGGACGGCAAGCCCGGAGTTTTCCGGCACCGCGATGTCCTGGACGGGTGTGGGCAGATGGTCGGCCGTCACGCAGGGACCTCCAGAGCGAGGCAGGTGGTGAACCCGCCGAACCCGATCGTGATGCTGAGCCCGACGTTCCCGGTGAACGGCAGAGGTGCGGCTCCGCCCGGCAGGGGCAACGGGAAGCCCGGAAGCGCCGTTTTCAGCCCGGGCACCGGCGGAACCGCTTGGTCCCGCAGGGCCAGCAGCACGGCGACCGCCTCCAACGCCCCGGTGGCGCCCAGCGTGTGACCGAAAGCGCCCTTGGTCGCGAACACGACGGGTGCCTTCCCGTCGGTGAACACCCGGGCGAAACCGCGGCTTTCGACGTCGTCGTTGACGGGAGTGCCGGAGCCGTGCGCGTTCAGCACACCCACCTCGCCGGGGCCGCGGCCGGCCGCGGCCAGTGCGGCGGTCACCGCTCGTACGACGGTGTCGCCGCTCAGGTCCGGGGCTGTCGGGCCGGCCGCGTCGTTCGCCGAGCCCGTGCCGGACAGCCGGCCCCGTATCCGGGCGCCGCGCTCCCGAGCGCGGTCGGCGCGCTCCAGCACGAGGAACGCCGCGCCCTCGCCGAGAAGCGTGCCGTCGTGCCGCTCGTCGAAGGCCCGCAGCTCGGTGGGGGACATGGTGCCGAGCGCGGAGTGCCCGAGCCGCTTGGCGGGGGTCAGCACGTCCACGCCGCCGACGACGCAGACCTCCTCCTCTCCCTCGGCGATCAGCGCAGCGGCCACCAGCAGGGCGTCCGATGCCGCCGAGCAGGCGGTGCTCACCAGCAGCGGGCGGCGGGCCATGCCAAGCCCTGCGGCGAGCGTCTCGCCCCAGCGGTCCAGGCGGTCGGGCGGGACGTCCAGGTGGGAGCCGTGGCTGGTGCCGGCCACCAGCCGCAGCCGCGGGTCGGTGACGTCGAGCCCGGCGTCCGACACCGCGGTCCGCACGGCGCGCGCGGCGAGTTCGTACTGGCGCTGCTCCGGGCCGAGTTCCGCCGGCAGGTCCCCGACGGCCGCCGCCCGGTCGTTGCGCAGCGGGTGAGCGCTCGCGACCGGTGCCACACCGGTCGCGCCCGCCAGCAACGCCCGCCACACCTCGTCCAAGTCCGAGCCGAGTGCCGTCCACCAGGCCATCCCGGTGACCAGAGCCGCGCCGTTGCGGCCGGGCTCGTTCACCACCACTGGTGCCCCAGGGCGTCGGCCTTGCGCCGCACCAGGCTGGACCGGAACGCGCCCACCGTCTTGCCGTCCACGAACGCACGGCCGGAGAAGAAGAACGTCGTGCCGTCGACCAGACGGTCGGCCGTCACGGTGAACGTGACGGTGTCGCCGGGCGCCACCACATGGAAGAACCGCGAGTTCATCGAGCCGACGAGGGTGAGCTCGTCGTCGGCGAGCGGCGAGGTGCTGAGCTGGAACAGGATGATCCCGGACTGGGCGAACGCCTGACTCAGGTGGCTGGCCGGGAAGACCGCGCGCTCGGGGAAGTGTCCCGCGATCGCGTCGATCTGCCCGGACACCGAGAGCCTGCTGACCAGCCGCACACCGGGCTCGTAGTCCAGCACGCGGTCGAGGTAGAGCATCGGGTGCCGGTGCCGCAGCCAGTTCTTGATCTCGGTGAACCCCATGGTCCGGCTGGGGTCGGTCACGGCGGCGGGGTCAGGGGCGGACATCGGAGCGGTTCTCCTCAAGGACGGTGTACAGGGCGGGGGACAGCGTGCGGGGCGCGCCGGTCAGGCGGTCGGTCAGCGCCACGACGAGGGAACCGGAGGCGAGTTCGGCGCCGTCTGTGGTCCGCCGGATGAGCGTGTCGATCCGGGCGCGCGCGATGCCGAGGTGGCCGACGACGGGTTCCAGGGTCAGCTCGTCGGGGTAGCGCGCCGGGGCGTGGTACCTGGTCCTCGCCTCGACGACGATCAGGCCGAGGCCTTCCTCGGCGAGTACCGCGAGTCCGACACCGAGGCGTTCCAGGTTGTCCAGCAGGGCGGTTTCCTGCATGGCGGGGTACCGGGCGAAGTGCACGACGCCGTAGGCGTCGGTGTCGGAGTGCTCGACACGCCGGCGGACCGGCAGCAGCCGCGCACCGGCCGGCGCGGCCGACACGCCGGCCGCCGCCCCGGCCTGCGGGTGCCGTGCGGGCGTCGTCACGGCGTTTCCTGGAGCAGGGCGTGCGACCCGGCCGCAAGCCGCGCGACGATCGTCTCGATGTCGTCCGCGGTCGCGACGAGCGGCGGCGCCACCCGCATCGTCGCGTTCACGTACCGCAGGCCGCGCGAACGGCGGCCGGCCCCGGACATGAACTCCACGTACACGCCGTTGCGGATCATGCTGGTCCGCAGCTTGCCGATGCGGGCGGCGGCGAGGTCGGTCAGCTCGACGCCGTGCATCACACCGACCCCGCGGGCCTCCACGTACAGGTCGGGGAACTTCGCGACCACCTGCTCGTGCAGCAGCCGGCCGAGTTCGGCTCCCAGCTTGCCGGAGCGCTCCACCAGCCCCTCGCTGACGATGTGGTCCAGCCCGGCCCTGATCACCGCGCATGTGAGGGGGCGCAGGTCGGACGTGGACACGGTGCCGGTGGGCCGCGCACCCAGCTCCCGGCGCGCGATCACCATTGAGGTGGACAGTGCCCCCATGCCGAGGCTCTTGCCGATGACGGTGATGTCGGTGGGGATCGGGCCCGACTCGTCGGTCATGCCGAAGAACTGGCCGGTTTTCGCGAAGGTCAGAACCTCGTCGGCGACCAGCAGCGCGCCGCTGTCCTTCGCCAGCGCGGCCAACTCCCGCAGGTATCCGGGTTCGGGTACCAGGATGCCGGCATCGCCCTGGACGGGTTCGACGACGACCGCAAGGACCCGCTCGCCGTTGCGGTCGAACCACTCGCGGGCCGCGTCGAGGTCACCGAAGGGGATGTGGTCGGTGCGGAAGCCGAACGGTTCCGGGGCGATGGCCGGCAGACCGATCCGGTAGTGGCGGCGGTTCATCAACGGCAGCAGTCCGCCCGTCCAGCCGTGCCAGGCGCCCTCGAAGGCGAGGACGACGTCACGTTCCCCGGTCCCCGGCGCGGCCCGCAGCCTGCGGTGGTCGAAGCGTGACTCCAGGACGAGCCGCAGCGCGAGTTCCATGCCCTCCGAGCCGGAGTTGCGCCCGCTGACCCGGTAGTCGGCCGCAGGAAACCGGTCGGCGAACAGCCCGCCGGGGGCGAACAGCCGCTCCAGGAGCAGGGAACGCTCCGAGGAGGCGATCTCGTCGGTCACGTACCCGGCATTGCGGACGCCGTCCGAAAGGGCCGCGGCGATAACCTCCGAACCCGCCCCCAGACAGGCGGAGCCGTACCCGCCGCTGGCGTCGAGGACGTCGAAGGCGCGTCCCGCGTCGCTGCCGGACAGCTCGACGAAGTGCTGAATGATTCCGCTCGCACCGGTGCAGCCGAACGGCAGTCGCTGCCCTCCGTAGTGGTCGAACTGGACATCCCGGCTGGACCAGGGCGGGGACGGTTCGCGTCCGGGAATTCCGGTCGCGTCGGCGGCTGACATGGGGTGGGGTGTGTCCTCTCGGCGGAGCAGGGCGGTGAACCGTGGACGTGCGGGGGTTCACTCGGCGGAGCAGGGTGGTGAGCCGTGGTCGTACCGGCGCTCACTCGGCGGCGACCGGGGAACCCTCCGTCAGCCTGCGGACGAGGTCGGCGACGGTCCCGATGCTGGTGAAGTTCTCCGGGGTGAAGTCGGTGTCGGTGATGGTGATGCCGAACGTGTTCTCGCAGATGACCCGCAGCTCGAGGAAGCCGAGGGAGTCCAGCCCGAAGTCGGTGCGGAGCTGGTCCTCAGAGGTCATCCGGTCCTGCGGGACCTCGACGAAGAGTTCGGAGACCAGCATGTTTCCGATGGCGCGCTCGATGTCGTTCACGAATATCACTTTCCGTGGGTAAGGGAAGCCGGGGGGTAGGAGGTCGGGTGAGGCACCAGGTAGGTGCGTCGTTCGAAGGGGTAGGTGGGCAGGGGCAGCCGGCGACGGCGTTCGCCGGTGTGCAGTGCCGCGAAGTCGAGGGCGGCCCCGGCAACCCAGAGTCGGCCGGCCGCGGTGAGCAGCGTGCGCAGACCGGTGGCCGGGTGGCCGGGCTCGTCCAGGACGTCGACGTACAGCGACACGGAGTCGTCGGCGGCCGGCGTTGCCGGTGGCCGTGCCCCGATGTGTACGACGATCTGTCCTGGTCCGCTGTCCGGGAGCGCCGAGGCGTCGCAGAGCAGGGGGCGGCCGGTTTCCGCCGGCTTCTCCGCGCGACCGCTGAGCCCCACAGGCGCTCCGCCGACGTCGGCTGCGCTCGGCAGCGCGGAGTTGTCGGCTTCGGTCAGCCCCAGGAGCAGGCGGGCCGTGTCGTCGGGGCCGGCATCCGCGGCGACGGCCGCCGCGCAGCGGGCGCCACGCCCCTGCCCGGCGACGGCGTCGGGACGCAGTCCCCAGGACATCAGCAGTCGTGCCGTCGCGTACTGCTCGGCCAGGGCCGCGGAGCTGAGCGTTGGCCCGCTGGGAAACGATGTCGCCAGTGTCCGGCGCAGGTCGTGGCCGAGGTGGGGGTGCGCCGCGGCGGCGACGTCGTCCAGGTGGGTGCGGAACACCTCTTCGGCGCCGTGGACCGCGGCGGCGGAGCCGGCGCGGTTGTCGTCGGGTTCGGCGAAGAGGAACGCGAGGCGTCGCAGTGTCAGATGGCCCGGCCCTGGCTCGTCCGGTATCGCGGCGCGCAGGGCGGCGACGGCCTCGGCCACGTCCGCGGCGACCACGAAGTGGCGTTCGGGGTGCATGGTCCGGCCGGTCTGCAGGGTCCAGGCGACGTCGGCGAGGTCGGTGTCGGGGAAGCGTTCGAGGTGGTCAGCCAGATTGCGGGCGGCTTTCCGCAGCGCGGGCCGGGTCCGTGCCGACAGGACCAGCAGGTGGTCGGGCCGCCCCGGGGTGGTGGGGGGCGCGGACGGCGCCTCGGCGACCACGGCGTGCGCGTTGGTGCCGCCGTAGGCGATCACGTTGGTCGCGCCGATCCTTGGCCGCCCCCCGGACTCCCAGTCGATCGTGCGGTCGTTGACGACGAACGGGGAGGACGCGAAGTCGATCGCCGGGTTCGGCTCGGTGAAGTTCAGGCTCGCGGGCAGGACCCCGTGTTCCACGCAGAGCACGGTCTTGATCAGGCCGACGATGCCCGCGGCCGCGTCCGCGTGGCCGATGTTGGCCTTGACGGAGCCGATCCGGCAGTATCCCGTCCGGTCGGTGCTCTGGCGGAACGCCTTGGTCAGACCGGCCATCTCGACCGAGTCGCCGAGCACGGTGCCGGTGCCGTGCGCCTCGACGTAGCCGATCTCATCGGCCTCGACACCAGCCACCACGTGGGCGGTGCGGACCGCTCCGGCCAGCCCGGCCACGCTCGGCGCGTGGAAACCCATCTTGCGACGGCCGTCGTTGTTCACGGCGGTACCGCGGATGACCGCGTGCACATGGTCGCCGTCGGACAGTGCCTCGTCGAGGGGGCGCAGTACCACCAGCCCGACCGCACCGGCCCGTACGGTGCCGCGGCCGTGGGCGTCGAAGGGGCGGCACCGCCCGTCGTCGGCGAAGATGTCGTCCGGGTCGTGCCACAGCGTCGGGATCGCGGCGGGCACCGCGACGCCTCCGGCGATCGCCATTGAGCAGTCACCCGCGAGCAGCGCACCGATGGCGACGTGCACCGCCACCAGCGATGAGGAGCAGGCCGACTGCACCGCCATGGCAGGCCCGGTGAGGCCGAGTTTGTAGGAGATCCTGGGGGCGAGGAAGTCGAGGTCGTTGCCCTGCTGGACCCGGGATTCCGTCAGCGGGGCACCCCGGCCGTGCGCCCACGCGCGCACGAACGCTCCGTGGTCGCTTGCCGAGCCCCCGACGAACACCCCGGTCGGCAGCCGTTCCGGACCGCTGTGGCCGGCGCGTTCGAGGACCTCGTGGGCGCACTCCAGCAGCAGTCGCTGCTGCGGATCCATGATCAGGGCGTCCTCGGACGAGTAGCCGAAGTGCTCGGCGTCGAAGCGGTCCGTGTCGCTCAGCAGCCCGTAGGACGGTACGTGTCCGTCCTGTGCCGCCGGCATCTGCTCGGTCAGCACCGACACCGACTCGCGGCCGGCACGGAGGTTGTCCCAGAAGGTCTCGATATCCGGGGCTCCGGGAAAACGCCCCGCCATGGCCGTGACTGCGACGAATCCGCTGTCGTCCACGTCTTCGGTAGGCATAACTCGGTCTCCGGTCGGAATCGATCGGGACGCCGGCACGACGGCAGGGGCGTCCGACGGGCAATGGCCCGCGGGCTGTTCAGGACGGTGCCTACTGAAATCCGCACACACGTCCACCCCGTCACCGGGTGATGAATAGCAGGCCAACTGATGGCGACCGCCAGGAACTCAGGGCCGTGTCACCGCAGTTGACGGCCTCGGCCACCTAAGTGCAATCTCGGGCCGTTGATTCGGCCTTCCAACCCGCTGTCAGCAGCTCCCGCTTGACAAATATTCAGCTCCTGGGTTCATTGAGACAGCCGACTCGCCCGAAGCATCCATTCGCAGGGCACTATGAGCTGAATGAGAATCCGATTCCGCGTCGTACACCGAACCTAAACGGCAATTCGGTGACATGCGTCGCTTTCGGCATCGAGGCGGCCACTGTTGACAATCTCTCCCTAAGGACACCCATGCCCCAGACCATCGTCGAGCGGCACCCGGCATGACGGGCACGTGGCGATCGCGCCTGAGTCGGAGCCTGTGGGGCGTCGCCGACTACCGCAATCTGTGGATGTCCCAGACCGCCAGCCTGTGCGGCACCGGCATCACCTTGCTGGCCCTGCCGCTGGTGGCGCTGCACGGCCTCGACGCGTCGGCGTTCGAGATCGGGGTGCTCTGGGCCGTGGAGTACTTGCCGATCCTGCTCTTCGGGCTGCCGGTGGGCGTCTGGGTGGAACGGCTGCCGTTGCGTGCGGTGATGGTGGCGGCCGACGCGGTCCGAGCGGCGGCCCTGCTGGCCGTGCCGACCGCGCTGGCGCTGGACGCGCTCAGCATGCCGTTGCTGTACGCGGTGACGTTCCTCATCGGCCTGGGCACGCTGTTCTATGACGTGGCGCAGTTGTCGGTGATGCCGGCACTGGTCGCCGAGGACCGCCTGGTCGATGCCAACGGCAAGCTGGAACTGTCCCGTTCGGTATCGCAGATCGGCAGCCCGGCCGTCGGCGGTGTGCTCGTGCAGCTGCTCACCGCGCCACTCGCGGTGCTGGCCGACGCCGTCTCGTACCTGGCGTCGGCGTACTTCGTCCTGCGCATCCGTACGCCGGCACCGGTGAGCCCGCCGGCCGAGCACAGCAGCCTGCGCCGGAACATCGGCGAGGGGGTGCGGTTCGTCTTCGGCCACCCGCTGATGCGGCCGCTGCTGCTGTGCGCCACGCTCGCCGAACTGGCGTCCGCGATCATCCTCGCCCTGCAGGTGGTCTACGCCTCCGACGGGCTGTCCATGAGCCCGGCCGTGATTGGCGTCGCGCTGGCCGTCGGCAACGGCGGCGGTGTGGTCGGGGCGCTCGTGGCGGAGCCCTTCGCGCGCCGTTTCGGCACCGGCAGGGCCTTCGTGGTGTCGATCGTGCTGTTCACCGCGGGAACAGCGGTACTGCCGATGGCGTCCGGTCCGGTGACGTTCGCGGCCGGGATGTTCGTGGCGTACCTCGGCGCACTGGTCTTCAACGTGCTGCAGGTCAGTCTGTGCCAGGCCGTCACCCCGCCGCACCTGCTGGGGCGGATGAACTCCGTGTTCCGCTTCGCCACCTGGGGCGTCATCCCCCTGGGCGCAGCCGGTGGCGGACTGCTGGTCGACCACATCGGGCTGCAGGGCGTCTTCTGGATCGCCGCCGGACTGAACGCCGTGGCCGTCCTGCCGGTGCTGTTCTCCGCGATCCCCCGGCTCGGCGAGGTCGTCCACCACGGTGCGGATCAGCCGGCCCCGAAAGCCATGGCCGGTGAGACACGCGAGCGTTCGGAAGACCCGGTGACGGACGGACGGTGACGTCCACCTGGCGGGGGCGTCCCTGGCGGAGGCGTCGGGGGCAGCGGGGTGGCGGCGCAGACCCCCGTCAGCTCGGTCCGCGCCCGCCACGTCTCGTGCGTGCGGCGGGCGTGGACCTTCCTCAGAGGGCTCTCCGCCTCATCCACCCGGGAGCGTCACGTCTGCTGCCGGGTGGAGTCACCGCCCCCGACCACGCCGGCCGAACGCGCCGCAGCCCGCCGCCGGTCCAGGCGAGCGCGCCCGGCGCCCCGGGCCGCCCCACCGGACTCGTCGACGTCCTTGCCCTCGGCCACGGCGCGGTCATCCAGGTACGCCGCCAACTGGTGGACGGTGGTGTGCTCGAAGAACGTCACGATCGGCAGGTCGTGACCCTGCCGGGCGAGTTCCCGCTGCACCGCGGCCAGGAGCAGCGAGTGCCCGCCGACGTCGAAGAAGTTGTCGTCGACGCCGACGCGTTCCAGGCGCAGTACCGCGCACCAGGTGTCCGCGAGCCGACGCTCGGTCTCGGTGCGGGGAGGCCGGAATCCGGCTTCCGGCTCGGCCGGGCCTGGAGCCGGCAGCGCCCGCTCGTCGACCTTTCCGTTCCGGTTGAGCGGCAACGCGTCCAGGACCATGACATCGCTGGGGATCATGTAACGCGGCAGGCGGTTGGCGAGGTGCTCCCGCACCTGCTGCCGCAGGTCCGGGCGGTCCTTCGCCTCCAGGTAGGCGACCAGACGCTTCTCGCCCAGTCCGTCCTCGGCAGATCTGGCCAGCACCACCGCGTCGGTGACCGCGGGGTGGGCGCGCAGCACCTCGACGATCTCAGCGGGTTCGATCCGGTAGCCCCGCAGTTTGATCTGGCGGTCCCGGCGGCCGATGAAGGCGATGCGCCCGTCGGGGAGATGCCGGGCGAGGTCGCCGGTGCGGTACATGCGCCGCCCCGGAACGCCGGCGTACGGGTCGGCGACGAAACGGTCCGCGGTGAGCCCGGGCGCACCGTGGTAGCCGCGGGCGACGCCGATGCCCCCGATCCACAACTCCCCGGTCGCCCCGGGCGGTACCAGCTGCCGCCCGGCGTCCAGGACGTAGGCGCGGGCACCGGTGATGGGGCGCCCGATGTCGGGTGGCCCGTCGGATCCTGCGGGGTCGACGTGCCCGGCCGTCGCGGTCGCCGTGATCTCCGTCGGGCCGTACTCGTTCAGCACCCGGAACGGCAGGTCGGCGGCAGGCCGGACCCGGAGGCGGTCACCGCCGGTGATCAGCTCCCGGAGGGCCGGGGCGGGCGGCCAGCTCAACGCCAACACGCGCTCGCCGAGCGCGGTCGGCAGCTCGGTGACCGTGATCCCCTCCTCGACCAGCCAGGTGCGCAGGCGCTCCGGGTCGAGCCGGGTGTCCAGGTCGGGTACGTACAGGGCGGCGCCGGAGACCAGCGTCGGCCAGATGTCCATCACGGACGTGTCGAACCCCGGGGAGGCGACCTGGCCGATGCGGTCCGTCGGTCCGAGGGCGCAGCGGCGGCAGCGCCAGGCGACCGCGTTGGCCAGCGACCGGTGCTCGACCATCACGAGCTTCGGCCGGCCGGTCGAGCCGGAGGTCGCGATGAGGTACGCGAGGTCGTCGGGCCTGGTCGGCGGCCGGTCTGCGGGGACCGCTTCGGCGGGCTCCGGCAGCCGGTCCATCGGCAATTGCGGGAGGTCACCGGGGAGGCGCTCCGCGGTCACCCGGTCCGTGAGGACGAGGACAGCCCCGGCCGCGGTGTACTGGTCGGCCAGGCGGACCGGCGGGTTCTCCGGGTCCAGGGGCAAGTAGGCGGCTCCGGCGAAGAGGACGGCCAGTTGGGCGATGACCAGGTCCGCGCCGCGCGGCAGGCACACCCCCACCACCGCCCGGGGGACGACACCCCGCGCGTGGAGGATGCCGGCAAGCGAGTCCGCCCGGTGTATGAGTTCGGCGTAACTCACCTCGCGGGCACCGTCACGGACCGCCGGAGCGTCCGGTGTCCTCCGGGCCTGCGCCCGCACCGCGTCGTGGACGAGCAGGCCGTCGTGGCCACCAGGACGGCTGTGGACGCCTGAGCCGGCGCGGACGAGCGGGCCCGCGTCGGCGTGGGCGGTGGGCCGGGGTTCGGGATTCCAGTCGTCCAGTATCGTCTTGCGTTCCTGCGGGCTGAGTACGGCCAGCTTGAACAACGGTGCGGTCGGCCGGTGGATCGCATCCGCCAGTAGCCTCAGGTAGCCGTCGGCCATCCGCTGCACGGTCGCGGCGTCGAACAGGTCGGCGGCGTACTCCCAGAGCAAGGTGATCCGGCCGTCCGCCTCTTTGCGGTCCGGACCCCGCCCGTCCAGGCGGGTCACCGTGACGTGCAGGTCCGTCTTGGCCGAACCGTCTCCGCCTGCGTTCCCGTGCCCGGAAACCGTTCCGGTCGCTCCGGCGAGGTCGAGGACAAGACCCTCGCTCGGGGAGTCGTCCACGCTGAACAGGACATCGGTCAGCGGGTTGCGGCCCGGCTCCCGGTCGGGGTTGAGGACCCTGACCAACTCCGGGAAGGGCAGCAGGTCGTTGGCCGTCGCGTCCAGCACGACGCGGTGCACCTTCTCCACCAGGTCCGCGAAGCCCAGGGTGGCGTCCACCTCGCATCGCAGCAGCACGGTGTTGACCAACCTGCCGACGACGTCCTCGGTCCGCGGTACCCGTCTGCCGGCGAACCAGGATCCGACGCAGACGTCCGCCTGCCCGGTGTAGCGGTACAGGAGGGTGTGGAACGCCGCCAGCATGGTGCTGAAAACGGTCACTTCATGGTCCTGGCAGAACCCGTGCAGCCCGGCCGACAGCCCGTCCGGAAGATCCACCCGTATGGTCTGTCCCCGGAAGCTCTGGGTGGCCGGCCTGGGGCGGTCCAACGGCAGTTCCAGCAGCGGCGGGAGGTCCCTGAGCTGGTTCTGCCAGTAGGCGAGCTGCTCCTGCATGAGGCGGGTCTGCAGCGTCGCGCGTTGCCAGTGAGCGAAGTCCCGGTACTGCAGGCCTGGTTCCGGCAGTGACGACTCGGCGCCTTGGCCGAACGCGTTGTACAGCGTCCTGAATTCGCGAAGGAGCAGCGAGAAGGTCCACCCGTCGTGAAGCAGGTGGTGGGCCACCACGATGAGTTCGTGCTGTTCGTCCGCCAGTTGCACCACGGTCCAGCGGATCAGCGGCAGGTGTTCCGCGTCGAAGGGTGTACGCAGTTCCGCGCCGGCGATCTCGTCCAGCAGCTTGTGCTGTCCTTCGCGGTGGGCACGGAGGTCCACCCGCTTCGCCCGTACCGGCTGCGGCGCGTGCACCACCTGACACGGCGTGCCGTCTGTCTCGGCGTAGGTCGTGCGCAGTATCTCGTGGCGCCGGGTCATCTCCGTGAGGACCCGGTCGAGCAGGTCGACGTCGAAGGGTCCGGCCACGTGGATCATCGTTTGTGCGTGGTGGGCGTGGCCCTCCGGAGCCAGCTGCCGCGCAAACCAGACCTGTTCCTGCTGGAGCGACAACGGGTTCCCGGCACCGGCGTCCGGTCCGGGGACCGGTGCCGGTAGCGGGGTCACCAGTGCGGGCCCGATCGCGTTCGCGGCGTTGTGGCCGCTCGGCTCCCATGCGGGCCCGGCTCCCGGAAGCCCGGTGAGCGCCTCGGGGATTGCGGTGGCTTCGCCCCGGAACACTTGGTCCTCGGGCATCAGACCTCCCGGGCGACTGGATGGCGCCCGGCGCCCGACGCCTCGCGGGCCGTGCTCACGGCGTCGTACTCCTCACGGAGGTAGCCGGCCAGGTGCGTGGGCTGCCACGTCTCGTCTTCCTGGCGGTACTTGAACCCACGTATCGCCGACCGGCACCGGTTCTCGCCGCACAGGCACCGGGACACGGCGATGCTCACGTACTCGCTCGTCTCGTAGTCCCAGGTGATCTCTTCCGACGGGAAGATCTCGCGAAGCGCGACGAAGTCGAACCCGCCCCGGTCGTTGTCCCGGATTCCGGTGTTCGGCTCGCAGGAGTGGTTGATGTCCCGGGCCGGCGTCGTCAGATCGACATGCGTGTCCCATCCGACCTGGAACGAATGGTTCGTCCGGATCGGTACGGCCCTCTCGACATCGCCCGCGACCACGGTCTCTCCCGGTGCGAATCGCCTGGCCGAGACCACGCAGCGCCCCTTGTCGCGATCCATGACGATCCGGACCCCGTTGGCGTGCACCTCGTCTCCCAGGCCGCCGCGCACCGCGCCCGCATCGACGTAAGAATCCCGCTCTTGCAACGTACATTTCCTCTCTTGACGTTTGACACTTGTCGCGGGCACGTCGTGTGAAGGGAACACACCCGACTGAAAGCACACGACTGCCCGATTCACTTCACGAAATACCCGATAGGCATGACGAAAAGGAGCTCGCGGAAGGTGGGCGACACGATGCGTCGCCGGAAGGAACCGCCACAGAATTCACATGTAGGCGTCGCGTCACTCGCCGTCCCTGTGCTTGGCGCACGGAAACTCAGTGACGCACATGTGTAACCTCACCCCACGGTTCGGAAGGCAACTCGGCCTGAACCAGGGAGGCCCGCAAGGTGAACGGCGGCCACAATTGCGGAGGCGGCACATTTGATTCGAGCCCTTTCGAAGCGCGTGCCCGGAATTCCCGGCGCATCAGGACTCGTTGTGGCCGGAGAGCGCCGACGAACCACGACCGGCCGGACGGGCGTCCACCGCAAGGTTCAGCGGCGCCCGGCCCAGCGCGTGCAGCCCGATCACGTCGTCGGGGGTCGCGTCGGGACCGTCGTCGACGAGCCGGGGCAGCCCGGCGCACAGCGCGCCCAGTGCCAGGAACGCGAGGGCTGCCGCGGACAGGGCGTAGAGCAGCGCGACGGTGCGCCCCGGTCCGGCGGCGGTCACCGCCTCGACGGCCGGTGTGAACGTCCCGCCGGGGGACAGCAGGGGCCCGGACAGCGCCCATGCCGAGACCGCGGCCAGCGCGAGGCCGGCCGGCGGCGCGGCCCACGCGATCACCGTGTGGAGCGCGGCGACCCTGCCATGGAACCGCTGCGGCACCTTGACCTCGACGATCGCGGCATGGATTCCGTGGAGCACGGTCAGTGTCAGCGCGAGGCCGAACAGCCCGAGGCCGACCGTCACCAGGTTCGCCGTCGAGCCGGTCAGCAGGCTGAACCCGGCCAGGCACAGCGTGCCCAGCAGCACCCCTCGCATCCGACGCCGCGCCGGGCCGCCCCACACCGTGATGACGGCGCCGCCGAGCACACCCCCCAGTGCCGCGACGAGCAGGACCCAGCCGGCGTCACCGAGCCCGCCGTCCTCCAGCACCAGCGGCGCGACCAGGAGGAACAGCGGTGTCAGCAGCACCTGGGACACCGCGGAGAAGACCAGCAGCCGGCGGAACCACGGCTGGCCCCACGCGTAGCGCAGCCCCGCAGCGACCTCGGCGACCACCGGCTCGGCCGGCCCCGCCTCGGCCCCCGGGAACCGCACCGGGAGAGTGACCGCGAACGCGGCCGCACAGCTCGCCACACCGAGCACCAGGACGCCCTCAAGCCCCACGGCGGCGCTCAGGGCAACGGACGCGACGGGCACGAGCAGCACGCCCGCCGCGCCGGAGATCTGGACGAGTCCGCTGACGTGCCCCAGGTACCGCTTCGGCACGAGATGCGGCACCGACGCCCCGAACGCGGACCGCCGGAAGGTGAAGGTGACCGACAGCGCCGCGAACAGCGGATACAGGTGCCATGCCTGTACGTTCCCGGACCACACCAGCGCTCCCAACGCCAACTGGGCGGCTGTCGCGCCGACATCGCTCGCGATCAGGAGCGTGCGCCGGCCCCAGCGGTCCGCCACCGGGCCGGCCAGCGGCGCGGCGAGCAGCCCCGGCGTCACCACGGCGGCCGCGGAGAGCGCGAGCTGGCCGAGCGAACCGGTGGTGACGTAGATCCAGACCAGCATCGCGAACGCGGTCAGCGCCGAGGCGCCGGCCGAGAACAGATGTCCCGCAGCCACCGAGAGGAACCGGCGCACCGCGCGTTGCGGTTCGCCGGGCACGTCCGGCGAACCGGCGTGCGACACATCGAGCAGCCGCCACCCCTCGCCGCCGGCCGGCGCACCGGAGGCGATCGCCGGGTGCGTGGTCGTGACGATCTCGGCCAGTTCGGCGGCGCGGTGCTTCTGGAAGAAGTGACCCGCTTCGTCCAGCGACACCACGGCCGTGGTCTCGCTGAGGAAGTGCCACTCGCGGAAGCGTTCCTGGTAGTAGTCGGACGCCGGGTCCCGCTCTCCGGCCACGCTGATGACGGGCGCCCGCAGCCGCTCGACGGGGCTGGCGAAGAGCCGGGTGAAGTACTCCTCCGCCGCTTCGGTGTCGCGGCGCGTGTTGCGTACGACACGCCGTGCCTGCGTGGCGTCGACGTCGCCGAGTTCCAGCCCGACCGCGGTCAGGCCGTTCCCGAACGAGCGGTCGCTGCGCAAAGCGTCCGGGTTGGTGAACCGGCCCAGCGCGCCGAGTACCCCGCGGTCCGGCCGGGCGAACGGGAAGATCGCCCCGATGTACACGGCCTCCGGGACACGACCGGCCGCCTCCAGTTTCCGGGCGATCTCCACGACGAGCGCCGAGCCGACACCGCAGTGCCCGTACAGCGCGACCGGCCCGGTGACCTTCTCCTGGATCTCCCGCACGCATCGCGCTGCGATGTCCTCAAGCGGTGCGCGCTGCTCGTCGCCGCCGGCGTCGTGACCGGGGATGGCGACCGACCACAGGGCGTGCGTCTCCGACAGGGAGTCCGCGAGCGGCTTGTAGACCATCGCGCTTCCGCCACCGAACGGAACGGCCACGTAGGTGAGTTGAGGCTGGTCCTGCGGCTCGGGCGTCAGCTGGTGGAGGAGTCCGCGCGGTGCCGTCGTGCTGTTCCCGTCGAGCAGGGCGGCGAGCTGGCGGACCGTCGGGTGGGTGAACAGGTCCATCACGGCGATCGCGGTACCGCCGGACACGCGCCGTAGCCGCTCCACCAGCTTGATGGCGAGCAATGAGTGGCCGCCCACGGCGAAGAAGTCGTCGTTGACCCCGAAGTCTTCCCGGTCGAGGACGTCCGCCCACACCGCATGGATCGACCGCTCGCGATCGCTACGTGGCGGTGTCCGGTGGGCCACTGCCTCGCCGGTCGGCTCGGGCGCCGGCAGCCGCCCGCGGTCCACCTTGCCGTTCGCGGTCAGCGGCAGCCGGGCCAACGTGACGAACGAGCTGGGCACCATGTAGGCCGGCAGCGCCGCCGCGAGGTGCGACCGCAGCAGGGCGGGGTCGGGACCGGGTCCCGGGCGGGGGTCGAGTGGGGCAGCGGTGCTGGTCCTCGCTTCTGTCCCGGTTCCGGTCGCGGTTTCGGTCCCGGTCATGGATTCGGCGATGACGTACGCGACGAGCTGCGCGGCGTTGCCGGACCCGTGCACGGTCACCACGCATTCGGCCACCGCGGGATGGCGGGCCAGGTGTGCCTCGATCTCGCCGAGTTCGATCCGGTAGCCGCGGACCTTGACCTGGGCGTCGGCCCGCCCGAGGAACTCGATGACACCGTCCGACCGATAGCGCCCCAGGTCGCCGGTCCGGTAGAGACGCTCGCCGGTGCGCGGGTGCGTGACGAACGCCGCCGCGGTCCGCTCCGGGTCCTTCCAGTACCCGGTAGCCACCCCGGTGCCCCCGATGCACAGCTCGCCGGGCACACCGACCGGGACGTCACACAGTCCGCGATCGAGAACATGGAACCGCTGGTTGGTCAGCGGGCGGCCGTACGGGATCGAGGACCACTCCGGGCTGACGCGCTCGATCGGATACGAGATGGACCAGATCGACCCCTCGGTGGCTCCGCCCAGGCTGATGATCTCCGCATGCGGTGCGAGCGCGCGGATCCGGTCGGGGAGCGTCGGCGGGATCCAGTCGCCGGACATCATCACCAGCCGCAACGAGCTGATGTCCGTCCCTTCCTGCTCCGCGTGCTCGACCAGGAGCTCCATGAGCGCGGGCACCGAGTTCCACACGGTGATCCGCTGCTCGGTGACGATCCGCGCCCAGGCGGCCGGGTCCTTGTCCTCTGCGGGCTGCCCCATGACCAGAGCGGCACCGGCGGCCAGCGTGCCGTAGACGTCGTAGACCGACAGGTCGAAGCTCAGCGCGGACAGCGCGAGCACCCGGTCGTCGGGGCCCACGGCGAAGCGCTCGTTGATGTCGCGGACGGTGTTGAGGGCGGCCCGGTGCTCGATCATCACGCCCTTCGGCGTGCCGGTCGACCCCGAGGTGAAGATGACGTACGCGAGGTCGTCGGGCTCCGCGGAACCGAGCAGCACCGCAGCACTCGCTTCCTCCCTCACCCCGGACAGCGCCACCGACCCGCCGCCGGGCTCCTCGCTCACCCCGGACAGCGAGGCCGCTTCCCCGGTGACCGGCAGTACCGTCAGCCCGTCCGGCCAGGTCAGCCGCGCAGCCAGGGCCGGCTGGGTGAGAACCACGGTGCAGTCACCGCGTGCGATGAGCTCGCCGCGACGGCTGTCGGGCAGGTCGGCGTCGACGGGCAGGTAGGCGGCGCCGGCCTTGTTGACAGCCAGGACCGCGACGACCTGCTCCCACCCCCGCCGCATCGCGACGGCCACCAGGTCGCCCCGCCTCACGCCGGCGGCCGTCAGGCGCGCCGCGAGATGACCGGCCCTCCGATCGACCTCGGCGTGCGACAGCTGACCGCCGGGATAGATCACGGCCGGGTGGTCCGGCGTCCTGCCCGCCTGTGCCTCCACCGGCTCGTGCAGGCACAGGTCGGGGCCGAGATCGGCACCGGTGTCGTTCCAGCGGGCGCGCTGCTCACGCTCTTCGGCCGTGAGCAGCTCGTAGCTCGAGATCGCGGCGTCCGGGTCGGCGGCGATGCCCTCCAGCAGCACCCGCAGGTGGGCGCTCATCGCCGCGACCGAGTCCGCGGTGAACAGCGCCGTGTTGTAGACGAACAGGAAGGTGCCGTCACCCGCGGTGTGCAGTTCGAGATCGAAGCGGGTCACCCGGTAGGACATCGGGACGTCGGCGGTGACGGTGAACGACGGATGGCTCGGCAGGTCCGATTCGTAGCTCTGCAGGGAGAAGACGACCTGGAACAGCGGCGAACGCGACACCTCCCGCGGCACGTTCAGTTCCGTGACCAGGCGCTCGAAGGGCAGTTCCTGGTGGGCGAAGGCGTGCGCGGCCGTGCTGCGGACCCGCTGCAGCAGTTCGACGAACGTCGGGTCGCCCGACGCGTCGACCCGCATGGTGACCATGTTGACGAAGCAGCCCACGAGGTCGTCGAGCTCAGGAACGGGCCGGCCGGCCGTCGGCGACCCGATCGTGATGTCGTCCTGCCCGGCCCGGCGGCCCAGCAGGACCGCGAAGGCCGCGAGCAGAACCATGTACGGCGTGGCCCGGTACCGGCGCCCGAGCCGGAGCAACGCGTCGAGCACGTCCGGCGCCACCGAGAACTCGTGCGCGGCACCGGCGTACGTCGGCAGCGGTGGCCGCTGCCGGTCGGTGGGCAGCTCGAGCGGCGCCACGCCGGCCAGCTGCTCCCCCCAGTACGCCACATCCTGACCGGAGTCGGACTGGGCACGCTGCCACGCCGCGAAGTCGCCGTAACGAACCGGCAGTTCGGGCAGCGGGAGGCCGGCCAGGCAGGTCAGCACCTCACCGAGAAGGAGTTCGGTGGACCAGCCGTCGGCCGCGATGTGGTGCACCGCGAGCGCGAACACCTGCTCCTCGGGGCCGACGGTGATGAGCAGCGCGCGGGCCACGGGGCCGGTCGCCAGGTCGAAGGGTTCGGCCATGAAGGCGTCGACGAGGACACCCACGGCGTCGTCGTCGACGGCCTCCGCGGTGGTCAACGGGATCGCGCCGGCGTCGTCGACGACCATGACGGCCCGCCCGTCCACCGTGGCGGGGAAGCGGGTCCGCAGCGGCTCGTGCCGTTCCGCGACCCGGTTCAACGCCGCTGTCAGCGCGTCCGGATCGACCGCCGCACCGCGCAGCCGCCAGGCTTCCGGGATGGTGTACGCCGTCGTCCCGGGGGCGTACGCGTCCATGAACCAGAGACGTTCCTGCGCGAACGACATCACGGGTTCCCCGTCGGGCCGGACGGGGATCGTCGTCGGTGTCCCGGGCAGCTCGGTCAGGTCACTCACAGGTCGTCCTCCAGAAATCGTGTGACGGTGCAACAGGCCACGCGTTCCACGGGCCGCGCGGCTGACGGTCGGGGTGCGCGGCCGGTACCGGCGATGCCGCCAGTACGGGGGATGTCACCGGTACAGGCGATTTGCCGGAACGGGCGATGCGGTCGGTAGGATCCACGTGGCCCATGCGACCGCGGCGCCATTCATGGGCCCGCGACTTCACCGCGGGCCGGACGCACTCACCAGCGCGGCGAGCTCGCGGACGGTGGGGTGGTCGAAGATGTCCAGGACGGTGAGCCGCCGTGCCTGGCTGCCGAGCGCCGGACCCAGCCGGGCCAGGACCCGCGTCGCGTGCAGGGAGTGGCCGCCGAGCTCGAAGAAGTCGTCGTCCATGCCGACGTCGGCCACGCCGAGTACGTCACTCCACACCCCGGCGATCACCTTTTCCGCCGGGGTACGCGCCTCGGCCGCCGCCGCGCTCGCATCCCGCACGGCCGCAGGCGCCTGGGATTCGGACTCATCTGCGTCCCGCACCGATGTAGCCGGGCCGGATTCGCCCCCGCCCGCATCCTGCTCTGCCGCAGGCGCCGCGCTGTCGCGCTCCTCACCGGTCCGGTCGCCGTGCCACACCGCGGCGTCCACGCCTGCGGGAGCGGTACGCGCCGCCCGCGCCGGAAGGTGATCGCGATCCTCGTCCGCGGCCCCGTCCGGAGTCGGCGCCTCCTCGACCAGGAGGTGGGCGTTGGTCCCCCCGATGCCCGTCGCGTTGACCCCGGCACGGCGAGGACCGTGACCCGGCGGCCAGGGTGTCGCATCACGCGTCACCACGAATCCGCTGGCCTCGAGGTCGAGGTGCGGACTCGGACTGCGGAAATGCGCCGTGCCCGGTATCAGGCCGTGCCGCAGGGCGAGGACCACCTTGATGAGGCCGATCACTCCCGCCGCCGTGTCGGTGTGGCCGATGTTCGACTTGACGGAGCTGAGCACGCACCGCCGCGACGGCCCCGGCTGCCCGAACGCCTCCGACAGAGCACGGACCTCCATGGCGTCGCCGATCAGGGTGCCGGTGCCGTGCGCCTCGACATACCCGATCGAATCCGGGCACACGTCGGCGACGACGTGCGCCGAACGGATCGCGGCCACTTGTCCGGTCACGCTCGGCGCGGTGAAACTCACCTTGCCCGACCCGTCGTTGCTGAGCGCCGAACCCCGGATCACGGCCTCGACCTGGTCCCCGTCGGCGAGCGCGTCGGAGAACCGCTTCAGCACCACGATCCCCGCGCCGTCGGCGGCGACCATGCCGTCGGCGTCCGCGTCGAAGGGTCGGCAGCGGCCGTCCGCCGAAAGCAGGTCGTCGCCCTCACCGGCACCCGCGGCGCCGCGGACCGTGACTCCACCGGCCAGGGCCAGGTCGCAGTCGCCGGCGAGCAGCGCCTGACAGGCCAGGTGAACCGCCACCAGGGAGGTCGAGCAGCCGGTGTGCACGGTGACCGCCGGGCCCTGCAGGTTCAGCGCGTACGCCACCCGGCCGGTGAGGAAGTCCCGGCTGCCTGCGAGGCGGAGCTGCTCGTCGGTCGCCTCCGGAAACCGGTGGCGTTGTGCGCGCAGCACGGCGAGGTGTTCCGACTCGCCACTCCCCGCGTACACACCGACGGCTCCCGGGTACGTCCGGGGATTTTGACCCGCGTCCTCGAGCGCCTCCCGGGCGCATTCGAGGAACACCCGGTCCTGCGGGTCGAGCAGTTGTGCATCCTGCGGCCCGAAGCCGAAGAACGCCGCGTCGAACCGCTCCGTGCCGGCGACCACTCCGTACGCGGCACCGCCTTCGAGACGAGTCGTCAGATCGCGGCCAGACACGAGCGCGCCCCAGAACTCGTCGAGGTCCGCGACGCCGGGCACCCGGGCAGCCATGCCGATGACAGCCACGGCGCTCTGCATGTCCTCGTCGGTCTCTTCGACATCGGTCATTTCTCGCTCACCCCGGAGCAGGATTGGCGCGGAGGAAGCAAGAAGGGCAGAGAAATCCTGGACAGAGCGGGGCACATGCCGCCGCGCGCGTCCTTCCGCCGCCCCGGACACGGACAGCCTGCGTACATCTTCCGCCCATCACTCGGTCCGCTTGGTCCACTCGGACCAAGCGGACCACCTGGTCCACCAACCGACTTGGTCCACTTGAGCTCGACGACAGTCACGGCGTGACCCTGAAGCACTAATGAGTCACTGCCGTAACGCCGGTTTCGCCAGTCGGATCGTCAGCGCGGGAAGTGAACGAGGCGTGACGCAAAGGGAGACGGAGACCGTCCACACGCGGACGGCCGCACGTTGAGGTGCGGCGCCGGGGGCGCGCGGCACAAGTGGGGTCAACCGCCCGGGACATGGCGTCGCCAGAAGTCCTCAGCCGGCACGGGCGCTGCGCCACCCGGAGACAAGGCGATCCGGTGTGGTCCGTCGTCGGTCAGGCAGTCGTGACGGCTGGTGGGGCCTGCGGGCAGTGGTCTGCGGCCGGGACACCACAGTGCAGGTGAGGCATCGCGAGTCACGGACGGGCCGTTCACGAGCAGCGTGACACTCGTCGTGCGTATCCGACGGATCTGTCCGATGTTCGCTGGATTTGAACGAGCAAGCTCCGACGACGTGGCACTTCCAATGCCGCGGGCGGGCTCTGGGCTTTGGCCGGCCGCGCGAGCACGAGTTGCGTTAGATCATGAACGCGATCTTGTACGCGGACCGCACCTGTGTGCTGCGGCGTTACCTGCCGCACGACTTCCCGCTGTGGGAAGCCGTCTATGACTACTTCGCGAAGTGGCAGAAGGAGGTCGCCTTCGCCGAGCCCAACGGGTCTGCTGCGGGAACAGGTGCGGCAAAGGGAGGGCCGAAGCGTGAAGCCGTCAGCCTCCTTGATCGACGCGCAGAGCGTGGTGCATCTGCTGGGTGGTCGCCATCGGGTACTGCGCCAGCACCGCCAGCGCCAGCCGGTCCCCACCACCCGCATCCACGCTCTGCATCTGTCGACGCTCTCGCCGTACGGTGCGGCGTTGCTCTGCCCGGCCCCGCGTGTACTGGCCACGTCATCAGCTGGCCCCGACCAGACCGTCGACCATGAAGGGCCGACCAGCATCACGATGGGACCACGCCGGTATCCCCGCTGAAGACCCCACCGGTATCCCCGCCGACAACTGTCCGCGCCTGCGGGGCTCCTGACGGCCTACTCGCAGGTGATCACGTCCTTCGGGCGGGGTAAGCAGCCGGACATGTCTCTCTGCACGCCCCCGCAACCCCGCCTCAGGCAGGAAGAGGCAAGGGAAAGGGGCGGGGTGGGCGCGCTTCGCGGGATCGGGCGGCGGTGTTTGCTGTCGAGCGCTGGCCGGGCCGCCGCGCTCTAGCACCGGGCAGATGCCAGCGTGCAGACAGGATCTGGAACCCAGGGGAACAGCACCGGCACGTCCGCCGCCGTCGCTCCCACACGAACAACAGCCACCTCGACGCGTTGCCGCGCTCGTGCCGATGCTTCAACCGAAGCACGCCGCAATCGGTCACTCGCCGATGCAGCCCTGGCCGTGTATTGGAGTCCCTACATCGCGGTGCCGGATTGAACGGCGTGGCCTGCGCCGGTAGCCGGTCGGCACCGTGTTTGACCGCATCTTCACCGCTGCACTCCTCGTCGCTGCCGCGGTGTTCTTCTGAGGTTGGGACCTGCTCGGTGGGTTGGTGTGGACTCCCCACTTCCCGCCGAGGGGTGCGACGCCTGATGTCTGGCCCCGTCAGGGGCCGAACAGGTCTTGGCCGTAGGTGTGGTGGCGCTGGCGGATGCGGCGTTTGGTGATGGCTTGTCACCGCACCGGCGGCAACTCCAGGTAGTCACTGCCGCTCAGCGAGACCGATACGTATCCGGTGACGGCGACCAGGGCCGCCCACATCCGGTTCGGGGATGGCGTGATCTTCGGCGGTACCGGGTGGCGCAGCCCTTCGTGGGGGCGGTGGTGGAAGCGCACGAGCCGTTCGTCGATGAGGTTTCTGCAGCTGCGCGACGCTGTAGCGCGCCTGGCGTCCGACCTCTGTGCTGCGGCATGCGATCAAGCTGCTCATCTGCGGACCCTGCGACGAATTGCTCCTCCAGCGCGACCTCGAGCCGTCGACGGACCTCCCAGGCCACGCCCGCACAGGCCGGAGGGGCGCGAAGATCGGTGACGTGCATCACACTGATTTTTGGCGCTTAAATTCAATAGTGGCATTCAATTGCCATACGGCAGAATAGCGGGATGCGACACTTCTTCCATCCCTGGAAATATGTCGCATATTTTCTTTAGCCGAGCCGGCGGGACAAGGGTTTGCTGCCTTGTAAACAAAAGGTGAAGAATTGGTGTAGGGCGCTCGCTTCGCGGGTCAATGTCAACTCGCATCGGTTGCGATCCGCTGCTACATTCCGAATCCGTTCGGAGGCAATGCGATTTCCTTGCTCGTTGATGTCGGTAGCTGCTCTCCGACTTCACGAAGATTTGTTGCCGTGGACTTCACGAGAGCAACGCGCAAAATCATGAAGGGTGTTCGTCAAGTGATGTTCAAGAAAGTTGTGCTTGACGTTCTGAACACCCATCCAGATTCCTATTGGCGCATCCGAGAGACCGATTACTGGCATTTCGTAGAGCCATCTCGACACCGCCACCGCCTGCAAGGCTGGAAGATTCACGTGTCCGCTACGCCCGACACCGCGGCGGACATCCTGGGCAAGGTCAGCTCCGTGCTTGTGCCCCTGGGCGTCGCTTTCAAGTTTGTTGGTACGCCGGATCTTCTGCACGACTCGCTATCACGTGGGAGCGATCCGGCAGCGAGCGGGAAGTTCATCACTGTCTACCCGAATGACGACGGTCAGTTCCGCGATCTTCTAGACAAGCTGCACACACCACTGACGGACCACTGGGGGCCACGGATCATGTCCGACCGCCAGTACCAAGGCGGGATCGTCCATTATCGCTATGGCGGCATCTCGCAGATGACCCGACTGGACGACAAGGGTGCGGTTGAGGAGATGATCGTCTCCCCGGACGGCTCCCTGGTGGAGGACCGGCGCGTTGCCTGGTTCAGCCCGCCCTCATGGCTCAGCGACCCGGTCGAGCAGCCGGCGGCGGACGCAGGGTCCACGAAGAAGAGCAAGTCGCTGCTACTAGCCGACCGTTACCAGGTCACAGGCGCAATTCGGCACACCAATCGCGGAGGCGTGTTCCGGGCGCTGGATACCAAGACCGACCGCAGGGTCGTTATCAAGCAGAGTCGCGCAGGGATTGATCCATCGAGTGATGGTGCGGACGCACGGGACCTTCTACGCGGGGAAGCGGCGATGCTCCGCAGGTTGGCGGATGTGGCAGTTGTCCCCGAACTGGTGGACCTGTTCGACCTCGCGGACCAGACATTCCTCGTCGAGGAGGAACTCGCTGGACGGCCTCTGCAGGACCTGGTCACACCCGATGAGGACGACGCGCCGCCACCGTCGGACGCAATCGTCCTGAACCTGGCACGCCAGATCGTGAAGACCCTCCAAGCTGTGCACGATGCCGGCATCGTTGTGGGCGACTTGTCGCCGGGCAACTTCCTGATGGGCCCCGACGGCCGACTTCAACTGCTGGACCTGGAGAGCGCCGCAGAGGTTGGCGCGCCCATCCCCAAGCTGAGAACTCCCGGGTATGCCGCCCCGGAAAAGCTTGAGTCTGAGCGGGACGACGTCCTGCTCGCAACGCCCGAGATGGACCGCTACGGCGCGGGGGCCCTGATCGCCGCTCTGTGCCTGCAGCGGCGTCCGGTTACTCGCCCAAGCGGGTTGGACACTGGCTCCAAGACGTCTTCGCCCATGGATGTCATGGCTGCGGACAACCCGTTGATACACGCCCTGAATCCTCTGGTACACGGCTTGATGGCGTTCGCGCCCGAAGACCGCTGGACCTGGTCGCGCGCCGAACGGGAACTACACGCAGCCGCTCGCGTGCACCCTTCCATGAGTACAGCCGGCACCCCTGCGGAGCCTGACCCCGATCAGCTCATCCGTGAGTCGTTGCTGAACATGATCTCTGCCCTGCGACCACAAGCCGCTGCGCTGGTACCAACACTGGGAACGATGCGTAGGCTAGACCCTCGATTCGTTCAGGCTGGCGCTGCTGGTGTGACAGGTGTGCTGCTTCAGGCGGCGCGCTGTCCGGCGGTGATCAATGGTGGCGACCGTGACTTGGACGACGTGCTCCAGGATGCGTTGGTCACCTTGAGCCGCTGGTGGGACAGGAATCTCGGCCGGCCCACCGTCACGCTGCTGCCAGGCTTGTACAACGGCCACGCCGGTATGATCTGGGCCGCAGCCGACGTGGCACAGGCCGTCGGCGACTCGGTCACCCTCGACCATGCTCTGGAGATCGCCGAGCAGCTGCCGACTCGTTGGCATATACCCACAGTGGCGCACGGGATCGCCGGGACAGGCGCCACAATGCTGCACCTCTGGCGTACCACAGGCCGGTGGGAGTTCCGGCAGAAGGCACTGGAGTGCGCGGAACACCTGGTGGACACAGCCGTCCGAAAAGGCTCCGTCGGGGTGCGGTGGATGGCCGAGCAGAACACTCCCACAGCCCACAATGGAATCGCCACAGGCACAGCCGGCATAGGCCGGTTCCTTCTCAGCGCAGCCCAGATCCTTCAGGAACCCCGGTTCGCTGAAGTGGCCCAGTTGGCCGGTGACGAACTCGTCGCTCAGGCACGGCTGCGGGATGTAGACGTCCTGGAAAACGGTCGAGCACGGACCTACCGGGCCGCGTGGTGGAGCGATCAGACGGACGACGGACGAACGCCGCACGGATGGTGGGGTGGCCCGGCGGGAATCGGGGCATTCCTGTGGAGTCTGGGCGCAGATTCCAACCGGCTTGCGTACCGGGACACTGCAGCCGCCGCAGCGGCGGCCGTGCGCTACTCGGCTCCCCGCGCGCCGCTGGGTGCCTGGTGGGGGCTGGCCGGCGACGGACATTTCCTGCTGGACATCGCAGGCGACGAAGGCCCTACCTCCGCCGCCGGCCGGTGGGCCGGCTTGGTGACCGCGCTGCTGACGTCCCATGCCACATCCGGACGCCAGGGCTTGACTCTGTATGACAAGCGCGCGGTCGAGTGGGACTTCGCCACTGGTGTACCGGGAGTCCTGTCCTTCCTGCTGCGAGCGCACCATGGCGCTGCTGCTCCGTGGATGACACCGGAGCCGGGCCTTGCCCCGCAGGTCCCTTGAACTTCCGGGCTCGTCCGTGAGCCCGGATAGATGAGAAACCACATGAGAGCAAGGAGATACACATGAGTGCCGATGAGATTTTTGAGTCCCTGAACCAGCTGGTTGCCGAGGAGACCCCGGGCGACCTGGAAATGCACGGCTCGTCCATGGGCTGCTCGCGGTCCTGGACTCTCTGATCGAACAACCTCTGGGGCCAGGGCTGGACGGCCCTGGCCCCAGGGCGATTTTCCACCTATCACAGCGCACTTGACAGTAGAGGTTTCCGATGCCGAGGAATGGCTCCGCGTCCGCGGCCCTTTCGCGACGGCGAAGCGCGCGTCTGCTGCGCTGGATAGCCGTGCACGGTGAACGAGATGACGCCGTCAGTCTCACGTGGTCAGTGCTGGCCCACGCGTGGCGATGGAACGTGCTTACTGTCGTGGGAACGCTGACGAGCGTCGCTTCGTCTCTGCTTTTCCCTTCGGTCCTCGGCGCTGCCCTCGATGCCGAATTCACGGACCATAGCGCGCGGGTGCTCCCATGGCTCGTGGTACTGGTTCTCATCAGATCGTTCGCGACAGCCTTGACCAGTTTCTGCCGCGCTCGGTCAGCCGCCCAGTCCATCGTCTGGCTGCGCACGAAACTCATCAGCCGGGTGCTCACCTCACAGAATGCTGTTGACCAGAAGCACCCCGCCGGCGACGTAATGTCCCGGTTGCTCGGAAGCACTGAGGTTGTCGCCCACTCGGGATACGAGTTCATCAGTTACGCGATCGCCGCGTTGGGCGGAGCTTACGTCATTGTGGCGCTCTGGCTTCTGTACTACCCGCTGGCGCTGATCCTGTGTGGCACAGCGGCTTTGGCGCTGCTGCTGTCGCACCGGGGGAGCACGAAGTCCTACCCAGAGTTCGGCATCTACCAGCGCGCTCAGTCGGCACTGTCAGCGGCGCTGACCGACGCGACGGCCGGAATCTCAACCATCTGGGTCAGCCGTACGCAGAGGGTGGAGACAGCCCGGGTGCTGTCCTCACTCCCGACGCTGGCTACGGCCGGCCAGGCCACCTGGCAGGTCGCCGGCCGCGTGAACCTGCAAAGAACGCTGCTCACTGGGCTGGGAGAAGTAGCCGTACTGATCGTCGCGGGCGTCGGCGTCGTGCAAGGCCGACTCCAGCCAGGACAGCTCGTGGAAGCGGTTGCTTTCATGGCTGTCGGCGTACCCTACCTCTCCCAGCTAGGTGGTATCGGCTTCATCCCGGAGACGCTCAGTAGCGCAAACCGCGTGTCCGACCTGCTAAAGATGAACGAAGCCAGTGACACGATCGGCACAGTAGAACCACAGCCCACATCCACGACGCACGAACTGCGCCTGCGCAACGTGTGGGTGACGCGTGACAGTCGTAGCGCCCTCGAAGCGATCGACCTCAGCTTTCCTGCCGGTTCGTCGGTGGCGGTGGTGGGCCGTCCCGGCTCGGGCAAGACCACGCTGGGGCTCGTTCTGGGCGGCGTACTGTCCCCCGAACGTGGCATTGTGACCTGCAGGGGACGAGCCGTCCGCCCCGGCGACGTGGCCTTTGCCTTTGAACGCCCCCGGCTGGTCGGCGAGACCCTCTGGGACGCTCTCACTTACGGGCGCGAGACCGTACCATCACGGGAAATCATCAACAGCGCTCTGGAGAACGCGCGGGCAGCCTCCCTGGTGCGCGGCCTTCCTTTGGGTCTGCGCACACCACTTGCTGATGTGCAGCTTTCCGCTGGCGAGCTGCAGAGGCTCGGGGTGGCACGCATGCTCATACACAATTGTCCTGTCGCCGTGCTGGATGACGCGGTCTCCAGTCTCGACGCGGTGACCGAATCACAGGTGGTGGCCAGCGTGGAATCGGCGCTTGAAGGCCGAGTCCGAGTATGGATCACCTATCGTGAACCGCTCGCGGCCCAAGCGGACCTGACTGTCTGGCTTGAGAACGGCCGCGTACGCGCGGTCGGACCTCACGCTGAGCTGTGGAATCACTCTGCGTATCGCGAACTCTTCAGTTCCTCGCTTCCGCGAACGAGCCGAACCTAAGGACAACCGTGGTTGCCTCTTCCCAACAGGACCATGGATTCCTGTCACCGCTGATGCGCGTCCTCGCCACAGACCGGCGGATCGTCATTTCGCTCCTGCTGTGGACGGCGGTGACGTCCATGCCCGCGCTTGCCTCTGGCTATCTGATCTCCCGGGCTGTGGACGACGGTTTCCTCGCGCACGCTCCCTGGACAGGAGCCGCCTGGCTGAGCGGGCTGGTCGTCACCTTGCTGATCCAGGCGGGCGCTGAACAGCACGTGGTTCGCGCGCAGTCGCGTCTCGCCGAAGCCCTGCGCGAACGGCTGACCCGCGACGTCGTGGTCTCAGTGATTGCCACGAGCACGGAAAATGGCTGGAGCCCTCCGCGGTACGAGGCCGCGGCAGCGCTCACCTCACAAGTGGAGTCCGTGCGCCGGATGACCGGCGCGCTTCTGAGCGCCGGTTTGACCGCGTCGGTCACTCTGGCGGCTTCCATCGTTGGCGTCGCCTGCACCGCGCCCCCAACCCTGCCGCTGGTGCTCCCCGCCATTGCGGCCGGACTGCTCCTGCTGCGCTGGCAGAGCGCACCCCTAGCGGCGGTGCACCACAACATGGTGGTGGCGAACGAAAGGATCAGTCACCGTACAGGACAGGTGCTACACGCCATCCGTGACATTGTTGCCGAGGACGCCACCCAGCGTGCCGTCGCGGACGTGAGGGAGGCGATAGACCGACACAGTATCCTCGCCACTCAAGTCGCACGCAGTGGCATCGCCCGGGGTCTAACCACTGCAATCGGCGGATACCTCCCCTTGGTTTTGCTCATTGGCACAGCACCGCGTCTGCTGGAAAGCTCCCTGCTCAGTCCCGGCGCACTCGTAGGCGCGGCGATTTACACAGCCAACGGATGCATCCCTGCGCTGTTGACCCTCTCCCGCACGGCGGCCGGCATAGCGGCACCACTGTCGGCGGCTCTGCGTCGACTCGCGGAGCACAGGACTACGCACCCGCGCACCTACGCCCCCGGTACTGCCCTGCCCAAGACGGGTACCCTACGCGCCGTCGATGTGACTTTCCGCCATGACGACGACGCGGCGCCGCTGGTGAGCGGAGTGAACCTGACTGTCGCCCCCGGTGCGCACCTGGCGGTCGTGGGACCAAGCGGTGCTGGCAAGTCCACCCTGGCGTTCCTACTCGCTGGTCTACTCACCCCTACTTCCGGCCACGTCGCGTGGGCCGGAGTTCCTCTCACCGCAGCCGACCAGGAGGACATCACTCACCGCGTCCTGCTGCTCCCTCAGGAAGCGTACGTGTTCAGCGGCACGCTGCGAGAGAACCTCCGCTATTTGAGAGACGACGTCTCCGACGACGAACTCGTCCATGCAGTCCGGACACTCAGCGCCGACCTTCTCCTCACCGGAAGCCAGGGACTCGACCGGCCGATGAGCCGTACGACTTCCACGGCCGGAGAGCGCCAACTGGTCGCCCTAGTACGGGGATACGTGAGCAACGCCCACACCGTGATCATGGATGAGGCGACCAGTAACCTCGATGCGGCAACCGAGTCGGCGGTCGAAGCCGCTTTCCGGAGCCGTCCCGGCGCGCTCATCGTGATCGCACACCGGCTCGACTCCGCGACCAGGGCCGACGAAGTCCTCTTCATGGAAAACGGCCGGGCAACTCACGCCCGCCACGACGAACTGCTCAGCCTCTCACCGCCATACGCCGAGCTGTTCCGCTACTGGGAACGGCCGGGCCGACCGGTGACTCCGTGACGGAGGGCAAGCATCAGGCTGCGGCCACGCTGCACCCGTCCAGCGTGCTTCCTCGCTGGAACCTTTCAGTGACGGGAATCAACCGCACCACACGAAGCGATGCACGCAAGGAGCACTGAGTGACCACCTTCTCGATCTACGCACCGATCGCGCCGCCGCGCAGCGAGCAGATCCTGCCTTTCGCGGCTCTGACGCAGATGAGCCACGCTGTCCGGCTC
This sequence comes from Streptomyces cadmiisoli, assembly GCF_003261055.1. Lineage (NCBI taxonomy): Bacteria > Bacillati > Actinomycetota > Actinomycetes > Kitasatosporales > Streptomycetaceae > Streptomyces > Streptomyces cadmiisoli. The sequence continues at coordinate 279,900 of NZ_CP030073.1, read as the reverse complement.
TGGCAGGGCCAGGCACCGACGAGTGACCCCCACCAAACGTTCACTGCGGCTGCGGTCAGCGGATTTCGGGTTCCCGCCGGCATCGGGGTGACCCTGATGCCGTTCCGTCACCCCTTCGACGCCGCCCTTCAAGCCCGTACTCTCTCCCTGACCCTGGGGCACCCCCTCGTCGTGGGCTACGGACCCGGTACTGCCGATGTACAGCGCCGTCTGCTCGGCGAGGAGTACACCAGCCAACTGGGCGCCACACGGGATTACCTCACGATCGTCCGCGGACTGCTCAACGATGGTGGCATCGCGTACAAGGGCAAGCACTTTACATGTGACGCGACGCTGAAGCGTGTTCCCGGACCGCCGATCGAACTCGGTCTCGGCGTATTGCGCCCCGGTATGGCACGGCTGGCAGGCGAGATCGCCGACGTAGCGATCACCTGGATGACACCGGCGAGCTATCTGGCGGACGTCATCGTGCCTGCTCTCGACGCCGGTGCCACGGCAGCGGGGCGGCCCCGGCCTCGCCTCACCGCGATCGTTCCCGTCGCCCTCAGCGGACCGGACCGGGTCGCCACGCAATTGGTACTGGCCAGCAACGCCGGTCACCTGCGCCAGCCAAACTACGCCGGCATGCTGAGGCTGTCCGGGATCGACATCGACATGACCAATCCCGAAGCTGGCGCGGAAGCGCTGATCGAGGGCGGCGGGTTCCTCTTCGGAACCGGGGAGGAACTAGCCCATCAGCTTGATCAGTTCCGCCAGGCTGGAGCCGACGAAATCGTTCTGAACGTCACCGGCGTCGCAGCGAAGTTCGGCAGCCGTGTGGCTCTCAACGACTTGCAGACGATGCTGGCGGACATTCCACAGGCCGGCTCTGCAGCGGCCCAGTGAGGCGATCTCACTCCGATGAATAGGTGACTACAGGCTTCTGTTGGGGTGTCAGAGGGCTGCCGGGCGGCGCTTGCCGGGGCACTCTTCACCGGGACTCCTGTAGAAGGCCCCGGTGAGTCAAGGTCAAGCAGTAGTGATGCCGCCCGTCCCTGTCCACGTGATGACAGCGGGACCTTCGGCGGTCCTACCGGGGGTCGCCGATCTCGGCGTGACCTGGCCGGGTGATTGATCGGCACCTGCAGCTTGCCGGCGGCGGTGACCTTGTGCCAGGGGCGATTCGCTTCCGCGGCTTGATGTTGGTGGGCGCCGGCGCCATGCGAACCGGCGCGGGACGTGGTTCCGGTCGCAGCGGGGCGGGGAACGACGGTGTCCGCGCGCCGCCGGCCCGGTTGTCAGCCCGGAGCCGGAGAACTAGGCTGAATGCGCTTCCACAGTCAGACGGCGCAGCTGTGAAAATCTCAGCGGGTATCGAAAGCAGCGGCTCAATCATGGGTGATCCCACCGTTTACGACGTCGCCGAGCGCGCCGGTGTGTCCATCGCGACGGTTTCCCGTGTCTACCGCATGCCCGACTCGGTGCGGGTCGCAACGCGCGAGAGGGTGCTTTCCGCGGCGTACGATCTGGGCTACTTGCCCAGCGCGAGCGCGCGGGGGCTGGCCAGCCGGGCGACCGGGGTGCTCGGGCTGTGCTTTCCCGACTTCGCAGATCCGGAGGCCGAGGGGACGGCGCCGGACGCCGACGAGGCCGAGCTGAGTTTCTACGGCGACGAGGTCATCCGGGGGATGGAGCGCGCCGCGCGGCGGCACGGTTATGCGCTGCTCATCTCGGCCGCCCATGCCGACCGGGCGGGGGAGGTGCTGTCCGACGTGGCCGGGCGGGTCGACGGCCTGGCGATTCTCGCTCAGCACGTTCCGCCAGCGGTGCTGGACGTCGTTTCGCGGCGGCTGCCCTTGGTCGTGCTTGCCGGACCGCTGTCGTCCGGTCTCGACGCCGTCGAGGTGGCCAACTTCGACGGCCTGCTGGAACTCACCCGGCACCTGATCGACGGCCACAGGCTGAAGAACCTCGCGTTCGTCGGCGGCGCCGAGGACTCGCCGGACGCGGAGGCCCGATTCCGCGGCTTCCAGGCGGCCCATCTCGCGGCGGGGCTGCCGCTGCCCGAGCGGCCCTCGGTGCGTGGCGACCTGACGCTGCTCTCCGGACGCAAGGCCGCGATGGAGCTGTTGGACGGGGAGGGGCCGCGCCCGCAGGGCATGGTCTTCGCGAACGACCAGATGGCCGTGGGGGCACTCCAGGTGCTCGCCGAGCGGGGGATCCGCGTTCCCACCGACCTGGCCGTCACCGGGTTCGACGGTATTCCGCTGGGCCGTCTGGTCACCCCGGCGCTCACCACCGTCCGGCAGCCCATGAGCCGACTCGGGGAGGAGGCCGTGGAGTTGCTCGTCGCGCGGATCGCCGACCGTGGCCGCCCGGCGCTCTCGCGCACCCTGCCGACCACTTTGGCCCTGCGCGCCAGTTGCGGGTGCGGGGTCTAGGGAGCCTCGCACCCGGTCGGTTCCCGGCACCCGGCATGCTCCGCACTTCGGGTCGGCCCGACCCGGTATGCGCATACAGCGAACTTGTCCCAGTGATGCCCTACCGGCGGTCATTGTCCAGCCGTGCATCGCCGGAGTGAAGCGGTCCGTACGTCCTGGTGCACCGCGTCCAGCGCACGGCGGGCCGCCTGCTGCCGTCGTACGCGCGTAGGCAGCCCGCTGCGGGCAAGGTTTCGGCATGTTTACAGAAGCGTTACCGATCGTCGCTTGCGTCAGTTCGAACGCCTCCTGAAGGATCATGTATGCGCTTACAGAACGACGCGCGTACTCAAGGAGGAGCTCGCATGTCCCGTATTGCTTTGTCGCGTGCCGCCATCGCCACGACCGCTGTGGCATTGTCGCTCGGATTGACGGCCTGCAGCAGCGGAGACGGCGACCAGTTGGGCGCGGACGCCAAGCAGACTCTCACCGTGTGGGCCATGGGTGAGGAGGGCAAGCGGGTCGCGGAGATCGCCAAGAAGTTCAACGAAACGCACCCGGACATCACCGTCAAGGTGACCCCGGTGGGCTGGGACGTCGCGCATCAGAAGCTCGTTTCCGCCGCGGCCGCCGACCAGCTGCCCGACCTGGCTCAGCTCGGCTCCACCTGGATGGGCGAGTTCATGGACCTGGGTGTGCTGGAGCCGGTGGACACGAAGGCGTTCAAGGCGGACGACTTCTTCCCCGCCGCCTGGAAGGGCAGCGAGAGGGACGGGCAGGTCTACGGCGTGCCGTGGTACGTCGACACCCGCGTCCTCTACTACCGCACCGACCTGGCCGAGAAGGCCGGGGTGGCCAAGGCCCCGGAAACCTGGACCGACCAGCTCGCCCTCGCCGAGGCGTTCAAGAAGCTCGACTCCACGAAGTGGGCCTTCTCCCACCCCGCGGGCGGCCAGGGCTCCTGGCAGAACTGGGCGCCGTACCTGTTCTCGGCGGGCGGCACCATTCTGGACAAGGACGGCAAGCCGGCGCTGGACTCGCCGGAGGCGGTCACGGCGTTCACCGAGTACGCCAAGTACTTCGACAAGGGTCTGGCGAAGGACACGCCTGCCGCCCCCGGCTATGACGTGATCAAGGACTTCGGCGCGGGCAGCGTGCCGATGTTCCCTTCCGGCCCCTGGATGGTGCAGAACATAGCCGACCAGGCCCCGCAGATCGAGGGCAAGTGGGCGGCGGTCCCGCTCCCGGCCGGCAAGCAGCCCGCCTCCATCATCGGCGGCTCCAACCTCGTCACCTTCGAGAGCAGTGAGCACAAGGCGGCGGCCAAGGAGTTCACCAAGTTCCTCACGAGCCCGGCGACGCAGGCGGACTGGTACGAGATGTCCAAGTCGCTGCCCGCCAACAAGAAGGCCTGGGACGAGCCGGCGCTCAAGAACGCCGATGTGGCTGTCTTCGAGGAGGCGCTGAACAGCGCCGGGGAGATCCCGCCGCTGGCGCAGTGGGAGCAGGTCGCCCACGAGATCGACGTCACCCTGGAGAAGCTCGCCAAGGGTGGCGACCCGGCTGCGCTCGCCGAGGAGCTGCAGAAGAAGACCGAGGGCCTGGTGTCCTGAGGCATGAGCGGTACGAACTCTGCCGAGCGGCCCGCTTCCAGCGGGCGGGCCGCCGCCGGCACCACCGACACCCCCGCCGAGTCGGCCGTGACCGGCAAGGCCGCCGCCCGACCGCTGCGCAAAGCGGCCGGAGCCGGCACCCGGACGACGTCGGGCGGCACACCGCTGCGGCCCGACCGGCTCTCCCGGCACAACCTCTCCGGCTGGCTCTACTCGACGCCGTTCCTGGCGTTCTTCGTCACCTTCATGGCGGTCCCCATCCTGGCGACGCTGGTGATGAGCTTCACGGACTTCGGTCTGCGCAACGTCACGAACCCGTTCGACGCGGAGTTCGTCGGCCTGGAGAACTACTCCGAGCTGCTCGGGGACGAGCAGTTCCTGCGGGCGCTGTTCAACACCGGCTACTTCGTGGTGCTGGGCGTACCGCTCACCATCGGCTGCGGCCTGCTGGCGGCGGTGCTGCTGAACTCCGGCATCGAACGGTTCCGTACCTTCTTCCGGGTCGGTTTCTACGCCCCGGTGGTCACGGCCATCGTCGCTGTCGCCGTGGTGTGGCGCTTCGTCCTCGACCCCAGTGAGGGCCTGATCGCCGGGCTGGCCGCCCAGGTGGGACTCACCGCCCCCGACTTCCTCGCCTCCGAGTCCCTCGCCATGCCGTCGCTGATCGCGATGGCGGTCTGGCGCAACCTGGGCACGTCGATGGTGCTGTTCCTCGCAGGACTGCAGGCGATCCCCACCGAGGTACGGGAGGCGGCGAAGCTCGACGGTGCGGGCGCCTTCCAGGAGTTCCGCAGGATCACCGTTCCGCTGCTGCGGCCCACCATGCTCTACGTCACGGTGATGACGACGATCGGCTTCCTGAACGTCTTCGAGGAGCCGTTCGTGATGACCAACGGCGGTCCCTCGGACAGCACGCTCACGGTCTCGCTCCTCATGTACCGCGAGGGCTTCAACTTCTTCAACATGGGCTACGCCAGCTCGATGGCCTACACCCTGTTCGTGATCATCCTGGCCGTCACGCTGCTCCAGATGCGGCTGCTGAAGGACAAGACCAAATGAGCGCCACGACCGACACGAGTGCCACCGCCACCGCCCGCCGCGACGGGTACGCGGCGCGGGACCGCCGTACCCGCCGGACCAGGGGCGTCACCTACGTACTGCTCGGCCTTGGTCTGCTGATCACGACCGCGCCTTTCCTGTGGATGGGCCTGTCCGCGTTCAAGACGCCCCAGGACCTCTCGGCGAGTCCGCCGGTGTGGATCCCCACTGACTGGACGCTGGCCAACTTCAGCAAGCTGTTCGACCTCCTGGACGTGCCGCGCTACTTCTTCAACTCGACACTCGTCGCGCTCATCGTCACCCTGTGCAACCTGCTGTTCTGCTCCATGCTGGGCTACGCCCTGGCCAAGCTGAACTTTGCGGGCAAAAAGGTGATCTTCGGCGTCGTCATGGGGGCCTTGATGGTGCCCGGCAACCTGATGCTGATGCCGCAGTTCGTGATGGTGAGCAAGATGAACCTCCTCGACACCTACGCGGCGCTCGTCCTGCCGTCCGCGGCCGGTGCCTTCGGGGTCTTCTTGATGCGGCAGTTCATGTCAGCTGTCCCCGACGAGCTGCTGGAGGCCGCTCGGGTGGATGGGGCACGCGAGTGGTACATCTTCTGGCGGATCGTGATTCCCCAGGTCAAACCCGCTCTGGCGACCCTGTCGATCTTTGTTTTCCTCGGCTCGTGGAACAACTTCCTGTGGCCGCTGATCGCGACCAACGACGTCGAGAAGTACACGCTCCCGGTGGCGCTGGCCACCTTCGCCACCGACCCGACCAAGGCCAACGGCTCCAACGGTGTGCTGATGGCCGGCGCGTTCCTCGTCGTTCTGCCGGTGCTCGCAGTTTTCATCGTGCTGCAGCGCTACTTCACGCAGAGCATCGCCACGGCGGGCATCAAGTAGCGGGCGCGCCCCTCATTTGTACGGGGCCGGCAGCACCCTGACGGCTGCCGGCCCCGTACCATCCGCCGCCGTGCGAACCAGCCCTCTTCCGGACCACCGCGTTGCCCGGCACCGCGCCTCCCTGCCCTGCCGGGCCACGCGCCACCCCCCGCACACAACTGCAGCCCTGGGAGTTGGAACGCCGCATGCACCGCCGCACCTTCCTCACCGCGACGGACCCGGACGGGCGGGCGGTTGCTGCACGCCTTCGCATCGGCTCCGGTAACGCCGAGGACGTCACCGCCGCGGGACGCGGCAGGCCGTTGTTCGGCGGCGAACGGCCGCATCCGCCGCATCGCGGCGCCGCGATGCGGCTGAGGGGCCTCACGGCCGCGGGGATGTGCATCGCGTACGCCACGGACGAGATCGGCGCCGTGGAGGAGGAGCGGGTGACGTTTCGTCCGTCGGGGGACGTGGCCGTCGTCGGTCGGGCGCGCCGCACCGACGCGAGGGTCTTCTTCGAGGGCCGCCGCACGGCACTGCGGGAGCGTCGGCCGGAGTTCACCGTGTACCGGGGCTGAACTTCCCCACGCCGGCTGGCTGCGGCACCCGGCAAGGGGCCCGCCGCATGTCGTACCCACCGGTATTGCCCCACGTGCAGGTGCGGGGGATATCTTGCAAGGTAGAATGTATGCGCTTACAGCCAGGGGTCGTCAGCCCTGAGATGGCGGCGCGAACGAGTAAAAGGACTGAGATGCTCGGCGGACCGTACGAAGACAAGGTCAAGGACCTGCTCGACAGGATGACGATCGAGGAGAAGCTGGGCCAGCTCCAGCAGTTGACCTGGACCGGCGACACCGGCCCCGGCGGTGGCCAGACCGAGGAGGTCGAGCGTGCGGCCCGTGCCGGCCTGCTCGGCTCGGTCCTGAACCTGCACGGCGCGGCCCACACCAACACCCTGCAGCGCATGGCGGTCGAGGAGTCCCGACTCGGCATCCCGCTGCTCTTCGGCTTCGACGTGATCCACGGCTTCTGGACCACCTTCCCGATCCCGCTTGCACAGGCCTCCAGCTTCGACCCGGCGGTGGTCGAGCGCGACGCCGAGGTTTCGGCGAGGGAGACCAGGTCCAACGGCGTGCGCTGGACGTTCTCGCCGATGATGGACGTCACCCACGAGCCCCGCTGGGGCCGCATCGCGGAGAGCTGCGGCGAGGACCCGTACCTCAACGCCGTCCTCGCGGTGGCCAAGGTCCGCGGCTACCAGGGCGACGACCTCACCGCCGACGACAAGGTCGCCGCCTGCGCGAAGCACTTCGTCGCCTACGGCGGCGCCGAGGGCGGGCGGGACTACAACACGGTCGACGTCTCCGAGCAGCGGCTGCGCAATCTGTACCTGCCGCCGTTCCGAGCCGCCGTCGATGCCGGAGTGGCCACCGTCATGGCGGCGTTCAACACCGTCAGCGGCGTCCCGGCGCACGGCAACCCGCACACGATGACCGGCATCCTCAAGGAGGAGTGGGGCTTCGACGGGGTGGTCGTCAGCGACTACACGGGCGTCGAAGAGCTCATCGCCCACGGCTACGCCGAGGACGGCGCCGACGCCGCGCGGCTGGCCCTGATGGCCGGCCTCGACATGGAGATGGTCAGCACGAACATCGCCGCCCACGGCAAGCGGCTGCTCGCCGACGGGCGGATCACCGAGGACCGACTGGACGACGCGGTCGCCCGCATCCTGCGGCTGAAGTTCGCGCTCGGTCTCTTCGACGACCCGTACACCGACGAGTCCGCGGCCGTCGACGTGCCGACACCGCAGGCCAGGGAGGCGGCGCGGCAGACCGCCGCCCGCTCCATGGTGCTCATGAAGAACGACGGCGGCGTGCTGCCGCTGGACGCCGGTGCTGGGTCCATCGCGGTGGTGGGCCCGTTCGCCGACCACACGGATCTGCACGGCACATGGGCCGGTCCCGGCTGCCGCCGGTTCCCGACGGTGAGCATCCTCGATGCGGTACGCGCCGCCGCCCCTGCCGCGAAGGTCGTTCACGCCGGGGCCGACGTGGCCCAGGCCGTCGCCGCCGCCGAGTCCGCCGAGGTCACGGTCGTCGTCATCGGCGAGGAGCCCGAGCTCAGCGGTGAGGCCGCGGTGCGCAGCGACATCTCCCTGCCCGACGGGCAGGAGGAACTCATCGCCGCCGTCGCCGCCACCGGCAAGCCGTTCGCGGTCGTGCTGGTCAACGGCCGGCCCCTGACGATCGGCAACTGGCTGGACAGCGTCCCGGCGTTGCTCGAGGCATGGCACCCGGGCATCGAGGCCGGAAACGCCGTCGCCGATGTGCTCTTCGGGGCCGTCAACCCCGGCGGCAAGCTGCCGGTCACCTTCCCCCGCGCGGTCGGCCAGATCCCGGTCTACTACAACCGGGAGAGCACGGGACGCCCTTACGACCCGGCGCACGACGACGAGAAGTACGTCTCCAAGTACCTGGACCTCGCCGACGGACCACAGTTCGCCTTCGGGCACGGCCTGAGCTACACCACGTTCGCCACCGGAGAGCCGCAGCTCGACCGGCAGTCGGTCACCGTCGACGAACTCGAGCACGGCGAGTGCGTCGAGGTCCGCGTGGACGTGACGAACACCGGCGAACTCACCGGCGACGAGGTCGTCCAGCTCTACGTCCACGACCCGGTGGCGAGTATCGCCCAGCCGGTACGCCGGCTGCGCGGCTTCCGTCGCGTCACGCTCGAGCCGGGGCAGACCACGCAGGTACGCTTCACGCTCGGCGCCGAGGACCTCGGGTTCTGGACGAACGACCAGGCCGGTCACTTCACCGTCGAGCCGGGCAGGATCGACCTCTACGCCGGTACGAGCTCCCTGGCCGAGGCCCGCTGCACCCTGACGGTCGGCTGACACGCCCGAGCCCGGTCACGTCCGCCGTGCGCAACGGCGGACGTGACCGGGGGCGTTCGCGTCGCCTCTCGCCGCGGTGCCACCACAGGTCTCGCACCGGAACGTACGTCCTCACCCCTACCGGAGCCCGCCGCCCATGACCATCGACCAGCGTCCGAACATCATCCTGTTCATGACCGACGATCACGCCCCCGCAGCCGTCGGTGCCTACGGCAGCGTGATCAACAAGACCCCGTCGGTCGACCGCCTGGCAGCCGAGGGCGCGGTCTTCGAGAACACCTTCTGCACCAACGCGATCTGCTCGCCCGCCCGCGCCACCCTGCTGACCGGCACCTACAGCCATGTCAACGGCATGACGTCGCTGGAGGGCCCGGACCACACGTTCGACGCGAGCCAGCCGTCGTTCCCGAAGCTGCTCCAGGAGTCGGGCTACCAGACCGCGATCGTCGGCAAGTGGCACCTCGGCCACGGCGAGGGCCACGACCCCGAGGGCTTCGACCACTGGGAGATCCTGCCGGAGCACGGCGTCTACCACGACCCCGACTTCGTCACCGCCCACGGCAGGAAGACGTACCCGGGCTACGTCACCGACATCATCACCGACCTCGCGCTGAACTGGCTCGACCAGCGCGACCCCGACAAGCCCTTCTGCCTGCTGATCCAGCACAAGGCGCCGCACCGCCCGTTCGAGCCCGCCGAACGCCACCGGCACCTGTACGAGCACGAGGAGATCCCCGCCCCGCCCACCCTCCACGACGACCTCGGCAGCCGCGCCCCTGCCGCGCACGAGGCGAAGATGAGCATGGAGGACCTCACGGACGAGGACCTCAAGGGCGTACCGGTGCCGCCCGGACTGTCACCACGCGACGAGCGCGAGTGGCGCTACCAGCGCTACATCAAGGACTACCTCCGGGTGATCGCCGCCCTCGACGAGAACGTCGGCCGTGTGCTGCACTACCTCGACGTCACCGGCCTGGAGGCCTCGACCGCCGTCGCGTACACCTCGGACCACGGTTTCTTCCTCGGCGAGCACGGCTGGTTCGACAAGCGGTTCATGTACGAGGAGGGCATGCGCATCCCGCTGGTGCTCCGCTGGCCCGGAGTCACCCAGGCCGGTTCCCGCCACGGTGAACTGGTGGCCAACATCGACTACGCCCCCACTCTGCTGGACATGGCGGGCCTGGCGCCCCATTCCCGTATGCAGGGCCGGTCGCTGCTACCCCTCCTGAAGGGGGAGGACGGGCAGGAGTGGCGGGACGCCGTCTACTACCGCTACTACATGCACCTGGACGTCTGCCACAACGTCCAGGCCTGCTACGGCATCCGCACCCGCACGCACAAGCTCATCCACTACCCGGGCCACGGCTCGGGCGCGGACGGAGCCAAGGACGCGCCGCGCCCGCCCGCCTGGGAACTGTTCGACCTGACACAGGACCCGCACGAGCTGCACAACCGCTACGACGACCCGCTGTACGCGGACATGGTCAAGGACCTGACGGCACAACTTGCCGAACTCCAGCGCCACTTCGGTGACACGCCGGAGGGCATGCTGCCCGCGCCGACCGCTTCCTGAAGGGACGATCCCATGACGACAACCGGCTCCGGCCCCGACAACCGCCCGGCCACCGAATGGCTGGCCGACGCAGTCCTCTACCAGATCTATCCGCAGAGCTTCGCCGACGCGGACGGCGACGGCATCGGCGACTTCGCCGGCATCGAGCAGCGGCTGGAGCATCTTGCCTGGCTCGGCGTGAACACCGTCTGGCTCAACCCGTGCTTCGCCTCGCCCTTCCAGGACGCCGGCTACGACGTGTCCGACTACCTCACCGTCGCCCCCCGCTACGGCACCAACGACAGCCTGGCCAGGCTCGCCGACAGCGCCCGGCGCCACGGCATACGCCTCCTGCTCGACCTGGTGGCGGGCCACACCTCCGACCGGCACCCGTGGTTCACGGCGTCCGCCGACGACCCCTCCGATCACCGCTACATCTGGGCCGAGGGCGACACCCACCCGGGCGACGGCTTCCAGCCCTCGCCCGGCACCCGCCCCGGCTGGTACAAGCCGAACTTCTTCCCCAGCCAGCCCGCCCTCAACTTCGGCTACGCGCGCACACACCCGGACGAGCCCTGGCGGCAGCCCGTCGACGCCGACGGACCACGAGCCAACCGCCAGGCCCTGCGCGACATCATGGAGCACTGGCTCGACCTGGGCCTGTCCGGATTCCGCGTCGACATGGCCGCCTCGCTCGTCAAGGACGACCCCGGCCACGCCGAGTCGGCCCGCCTGTGGCGCGACATGCGCGACTGGATGGACAAGAGCCATCCGCAGGCCGCGCTCCTGTCCGAGTGGGGCGACCCGGCGGTCTCCGTACCGGCGGGCTTCCACGCCGACTTCTTCCTGCAGTTCGGTGCCGAGGACGACGGCCTCAAGCTGCGCTCCCTGTGGAACAACAACACCGGTACCGTCAGCGAGGGCTGGGCGCCGCTGGAGCCCTACTTCGGGGCCGACGGCACCGGGTCCCTGGGGACCTTCCTCGACGGCTGGCGGACCGCCACCGACGCGATCTCCGCCGCCGGGCGCGGTGGCTTCGTCGCGCTGCCCACCGCCAACCACGACTTCTCCCGCCTCGCCTGCGGACCGCGCACCACCGAGCAGCTTCCCGCGGCCTTCGCCTTCCAGCTCACCTGGCCGACTCTCCCCGCCGTGTACTACGGCGACGAGATCGGCATGCGCTACATTCCCGACTTGCCGGAGCGCGAGGGCAGCGTCCTCGGCGCCCGCTACAACCGGGCCGGTTCGCGCACCCCGATGCAGTGGGACGCCACCGACAATGCCGGCTTCTCCACCGCCGCTGCCGAACGCCTCTACCTCCCCCTGGACCCGGACCCCGCCCGCCCCACGGTCGCCGCCCAGCGCGAGGATCCCGGCTCCCTCCTCAACCTGGTGCGCCGCTTGATCGCCCTGCGCAAGTCGACGCCCGAGCTGGGCAGCCAGGCAGGGGTGCAGGTGCTGCACGAGGGATACCCCTTCGTGTACCTGCGCGGCGGGCGCTACCTGATCGTCGTCAACCCCCGCCGTGAGCGGTCGGAATTCACTCTGCCCGAGGGCATCACCAGCGGCCTGACCCGGGCCCAGGCCGTCGAGGCCGCCGGAGTCGACGTGAACGACGACCTGCTGACCGCCGCGGGCTTCGCGTACGGCGTCTTCGATCTCGGCAGCGCCGGCGTGAGGGTTGCCCGGTGAGCGACGACCCGGGTCGCTCGGCCTGCTGCGCCCCGCAGCGGCCCCCGCAGGCACGCACGGCAGCGGCGACCGCGATCCGCGTCGAGCACGCCCCCGCTGCCGCCGCCCCGCGGGGTGGCTGGCGGGAGCTGCCCGGTGGTCCCTTCCTCATGGGCAGCGAAGACTCCCCGTACCCGGCGGACCGCGAGGGCCCGGTCCGCGAGGAGACGGTCGACGCCTTCACCATGGGCGCGACAGCCGTCACCCACGCGGAGTTCGCCGTCTTCGCCGACGCCACCGGCTACCGTACGGACGCCGAACGCCTCGGCTGGTCCTTCGTTTTCGGGGGCTTCCTCCCCGACGACTTCCCGCCGACCCGCGCGGCGGCCGCCACCCCCTGGTGGCGGCAGGTCCACGGCGCCGACTGGCGCCACCCGGAGGGCCCCGCATCCGTCCTCGACGGCCGCGACGATCACCCGGTGGTCCACGTGTCGTACGACGACGCCCTCGCGTACTGCCGCTGGGCGGGGGTGCGGCTCCCGTCCGAGGCCGAGTGGGAGTACGCCGCCCGCGGCGGCTTGGAGGGCGAGCCGTACCCCTGGGGGGACGAACGCGACCCGGGCGGCGAGTACCGCATGAACATCTTCCGCGGCACGTTCCCGGGAGGTAACACCGCCGCCGACGGCTACCGCGGGACCTGCCCGGTGGATGCCTTCCCGGCCAACGCCTACGGCCTTTTCAACATGACGGGCAACGTGTGGGAATGGTGCGCGGACCGGTTCGCCCCGGGCGCCCGCGTCCTCAAGGGCGGTTCGCACCTGTGCCACGAGTCGTACTGCCTGCGCTACCGCACATCGGCCCGCATGGGCAACACCCCGGACAGCTCCAGCGGGAACATCGGGTTCAGAGTGGTGCGGGGACCGGAGACCCGAGAGGGGCGAGAGCTCTGAGTGGAGCGGCCGGCACCAGCGGGACGAGGTTGCAGCTGTGTTGTCGCTCATGGGCTCGTCGCATCGACCCGGAGCCGGCGGCCCTGGCAGGGTCCTGGAACGCCGGCAGCACGACGTCGCCGACCTCGGCTTCGACCTGCCCGCCGTCCCGGCGCGCGGGTAGGCCCGCCACGGGATTCACCAGGATTCACGCCCGCTGACATCGGCCCGGGCGGTGCAATCGTCGGCACCCTCCCCTCGGCGTGGCCGCGGCGCGACCGCGTCGTCGAGTGCGGCCGGCCATGCGAACCACCGCCCGTCCGATGCCCCTGACGATCACCCGAGGACTCCTCCGTGAAGACATCTCCTGCAGACAACCCCACGTCAGCGACGACTTCCGGCCACCCCGAGACACTTGATCAATCCGTGGAAGGAGTGCGGCTGGAGCGGCGCCGACTCCTCGTCGACGGAGTTCCGCGGATCCTGATGGCCGGCGAGGTGCACTACTTCCGCCTCCACCGCCGCGATTGGGCCGACCGTCTCGACAAGCTGGTCGCCGCGGGATGCACCGCAGTCGCCAGCTACATGCCGTGGCTCGTCCACGAGACCGCCTCCGGCACGGTCGACCTGACGGGCGCCACCAGCGAATACCGCGACCTCGTCGGCTTCCTCGAGCTCGCCGCCGAACGCGACCTCCTGGTCATCGCCCGCCCCGGCCCGTTCATCATGGCCGAGCTCAAGAACGAGGGCATACCGTTCCGCATCTACCGCGAACACCCTGCCGCCATACCCCTCGGCTGGGACGGCGAGCGCGGCCCGACACAGACCCTCGACTATCTCGAACCCGGCTACCTCGCCCAGGCCGAGCGCTGGTTCGCCGAGATCATGCCCGTCCTTGCCGACCGACTGGTCACCCGCGGCGGACCGGTCGCAGCGGTGCAGCTCGACAACGAGGTCGGCATGCTCTCCTGGGTCACCAACACCCCTGAGCTGACCGACCGCACCCTCCATGACCTGGCGTCCTGGGCGATCGAGCACTGGGGAGCCGACGACGCGCGACAGCGCTACGGCGCCGACCCGCGCGAACCCGAAGCCTGGGTCGCCCAGTGGCGCGCGGGAGGAACCCGGGGCGGCAGCGAGGCGCAGCAGCTCGCACTCCATCACGACCTCGGAGCCCACCACCGCGACCGCTACGCCCGGTACTTGCTGCGACTGCGCGAGATGGCCGTGCAGCACGGCATCCACGGTGTGCCGTTCCTCGTCAACCTGCACGGAACGTCCGAGGGACGCGGCCGGACGTTCCCGATCGGTATCAGCCAGCTTTCCAAGGCGTACGCGGGCATGCCGCAGACCACTTCGGGCTCCGACCACTACCTCGGCGAACTGACCGTCGAGAACGTCCCGGACCTCTACGTCATGAACGCGTTCATGGCCGCCGTCCATGACGCAGACCAGCCCCTGACCTCCCTGGAGTTCGAGTCCGGCACCGGCAACTACGTCGAGGACCTCAGCCGTGAGGCGAGCCCGGAGGCCACCGATCTGAAGACCCGGCTGTGCGTCGCCCAGGGCAACCGGCTGATCAGCTACTACCTCTTCGCCGGAGGCCACAACCCGCCCCTCGACGAGCCCGTCGGAGACGGCAACGACCGGATCGCCTTCACCGGGGAGCGCCACGGATTCGCCGCCCCCGTAGACCCCGAGGGCCGCCTCAGCCCCACCTATCCGGCCCTCCGGAGCGTGGTCCGGGCCGTCCACGGTGCCGAACACCTGCTGGCCGACATGGACGAGGAGCACGACGACATCGTTCTCGGCTACGTCCAGGACCACTACCTCACCGAGTACACCCACCCGGAAGCCGCCCGGCGGCGCGAGCTCGTCCACGAGGTCGAGCGGTACCGGGGCATGGGCCCCCGCGACATCCTGGCCCGCGCCCTGCTGCTCGGCGGTCACTCCTTCGGGGCGGTCGACCTCTCGGCCGCCCCCACCTCGGCCGACAGCGCACTCGACCCGGCCGGACCGGCCGTGGCCCTGGCCACGCCGCCCGTCCTCGGCCGGGCGGTGCAGGAACGCCTCGCCGCGTTCGTCCAGGGCGGCGGACGCCTGCTGCTGCACGGCGTGCTGCCCGTCCTGGACGACGACGGGACACCGTGCACGGTGCTCGCCGACACCCTCGGCGTCGCCGTCACCGAGACCGTCGACGGCACGGTCCACCACTTCCCGTCCGTGCGGGCCACCGACTGGGCCGGCCCGCAGCCCGAGGTCCGGGTCGGCGTCCTGCAACGCCTGCGCGCCACAGGGGAGACCGACGCGCAGCCGCTCGCCCTCGACGTCGCCGATGGCTCCCCGGTCGCCTTCGAGGTACGGACGGAGGGCGGCGGCCTCGCGATCGTCATGGCCTGCGACTACCCCTGCCACCTCGACTTCTGGCGCGCCCTGGTCGCCCGGCTCGGAGTGCACCGGCGCCTGGTCGCCCACGGCGAGGCGCCCGGCCTCGTCGTCACCAGCACGGCGGACGCGACCGGCCAGCGTCTCCTCCACCTGGTCAACGTCGCCCAGGTCCCACAGAAGTTCACCCTGGACGTGAACGGCATGCCGCTGGCCGACGGTGCCGCGCTGGAACTGCCGGTGCGCAGTGGGCGGATGCTGCCGGTAGGCATCCGCCTGGACGGCGGCGTGCTGCGGTGGGCCACCGCCGAACTGGACGGCGCGGGCGACGGTTCCACCCTCCTGCTGCGCCGTGACAACGGCCCCGGCAGTGCGCTGCTCGAGACCGGCCGGGAGGTCCTCGTCGACGACGGCAGCGGCGCCGAGGTGACAGAGGAGGAGAATGGCTGCCGACTGGTCACCTGGCCGGGCGGCGAGGACGGCGCACGGCTGCGGATCCGGCTCAGGAATGGGTCTTGAGGCCTGTGACGGTCGTTGGGACGGGTGGTTCCGTGTGGTCCGCATGCAGTTGCCATCGGTCGATTCTTCGCAGGGGGTGTGTGCGTTAGTCTGGCGCCCTTTCTCTTGGTGTGTGGCCCATGTCTGGGCGGCGGTGAGCCTGGCCTCGTTCAGCAGCCTCGCAACGGCGTGGTGGGAGTAGTCCTTGGCAGCTGTCGGACGGCCGGGTCGAGGCGGAACTGTCGTCGCGCCCACTCCCTCGCCGCCGTCGCCTCCGCGCCCACGCAGCCTCAGCCGCGGGGTAACACCTTCCACGACTTCCAGGCCCTCTCGGACATCGGGATGGCGAAGGTTCCACCATCTCGTACAAGAACGCGCTGGGCGGTGAGGATCTGCAGTACGTGGTCCGTGCGGGCCGGGCGAAGGAGAACATCGCCCTGGCCGAACCCCACCCCCGGACGGCCCGGTGTGCCTTCGCTCTGGACATCGACGGGCTCGTGCCGCAGGCCCGCAAGTTCGGCTCGATCGCGCTGTTCGGGGCGGCTGACCGTTGGATCGAAGGGCCCGTTTGACCCACTTCTTCCGGGCGGTCGCCATCGCGTCGGCTGCTGCTGTATAACCGGGCCGCCATCAAACTGCCTGTCCATGTCGAAGGGGCAATGCGTGCTGTCCGGTACCGGAATACGTCTGTGTTCGAGTGATCGTCGCGCTGTCGTGGTTGTGTTGGCCGCGGTCGTGGTGGCAGTGTCCGGATGTTCTCCGCAGGATGGCAATCGGAAGCCGGCGGGGCGCCACGATTCCTCGAAGACGACGCAGGCCCAACCCGATCCGAGGGGCACGTCGCAAGCCGGGGCCGGAACCAAGCTCGCGCCGAAGCCGAGGACCGCCGCACAGTTCGTCTCCCGAGCCCGGCAGGCCATGGGCGCCGAGGAGGGATGGATGTTCGATCTGCGCGGCAGCGAGTCCGCCGCCGTGCAGGGACAGGCGCCCTCGTCCGCCACGTACGCCGCGACCGTGCACCGCACCACCGCCCCCGAGGCGCTCCAGCAGACCGGCACGATCACCACCAGCAAGGGGGAGCGCAAGTCCGAGGTGGTGTACGTCGTCGACGGCACGGGCTACGTCAAGAAGGGCGCCGAGGCGTGGATCAAGGGGCCCCTCGCAGATCCCGGAGTGGCCAACAGCGTCGAGGATCCCGTGTCCGAGCTGGACGCGTTCGTGGCGTACGCCAAGAGCGCGATTGTGCGGCGCACGGGGGCGACCGGCGAGGGCGTGCGGCTTCAAGTCACCCATGACGGCGGGACGTTGTCGGCCGCTCGGGAGCGCCCCGCTCTGAAACGGGCGGTGCGGGAAGTGGAGCCCACGCTGACTCAGCTGCGCGAGGTCGGGGTGACGGCGACCGACGGTCAGATCACGCTCAAGAGCTTCACCGAGACGTGGGACCTGGACGCGGCGCAGGGGTACCGGCTCACATCGCACCGTTATACGTTGACGCTCCTCGTCCCCTTCCAGGGCGGAGACATCACGGTGAGCCAGGAGGTTCGGGCCGACAACCGCGGAGTGTTCAGCGGGAGCGTGACCTTGCCGTCGGACGCGAAGTGACGCTCCTCGCGGACGACGTCACTCCCGGTCCCGCCCGGGGCATCGTCGGTCGCCGCTCCCAGCCACCGGGTAGCGGTCGGAGCGGTTCGTGTACGTGTAGTTCTGGCCCCCGCCGGCGATGGTCCACAGGGCGGTCTGCTCCTTGACCACATTGTTGTTCCAGGACGCCGGGCGGGTGTGGCTCGCGCGGTGCAGGACGTGGTCGAGGTCCTCGCGCGGAGAGCTCGCGTGGTGGTCGAGGGCGATGGAGTATTGGTGGCCGTTTGCGGCTGTCGGCTGCGACCGGGCCGCCGTCGGCCGGCAGCGAGGCGTACTCGGGCGTTTGCGAGTCGACGTTGAGGCCGCAGGTGACGATGACCTGCTGACCGGCCGGGATGTTCTTGACGTCCAGGAAGGCGTCGATGTTCTGCCTGCGGGACCTGCCGTACGTCCGGAGATGCCCGACGTGCCGCGCGGCGGTGCCGTCCGCCGGGTCCGTAATGTCCGTCGCCTGGCAACGGTCGTCGCGGGCCCTGTATAAACCGGGTCGCCTTGAGGCGTGGTGGTGCTGCGCCGTGCTGTTCCGACGAACCGAGGAATCACTTCGTGCTGCGTTCTTCCCGTAGGTATTCATCCGTGCCGGCCGTCATCGCGGCGACGGCTCTCGTGTCGGCCCGCAGCGGCCAGGAGCAGTCTGCCGCTTCCCTTGTGATCGGCTGACGCGTGTCGGAGCTCTCACGCTCGTCGGACACTCTCTCCGCGCTCGTGGCGCTGCTGCCCTCCGACCGGTCGTCGCCGGTCGACTGGGGCGCCGTCGAGACCTGGCTCGGGACGACGCTGCCGACCGACTACAAGACGCTGGCGTCGTACGGCCCACTCGACATCGGTGACTTCGTCTGGCTGCACAGTCCGTGTGTGCGCGACGGTCTTTTCGACTACGGCTCCTGGCTGACGTCGACCCACCGCAACTGCCGCATCGGCTCCCGAGGCGCTCCGCCGTACGAGCCACCCGTGTTCTGGCCGGAGGCGGGCGGGCTGCTCGCCCTGGGGGAGACCCGGGCGGCCAGTTGTCTGCTCTGGGACACGTCGGCGTCCGACGATCCCGACGCCTGGCCGGTCGTCATCTTCCACAGGGACGCGGTGTACCAGGGTGTGAATCCTTGGCTCAACTACGGGACGCCCCTGTCGGAGACCCTCGCCGCGGTCCTGCGGGACGGGCTGTCGCTGCCCGGCGCCGGGACGCTCGGGCCGCTGCCCGCCACGGCGCGCCGCACGGCGTTCCTTGAGGAAGCGCAGCCCTGGACGCCGCCGAGCCGGGACGCGGAGGCCGCCGCGCAGGCTCGGCGCCGGGCAGCGCTCACCGAGGGCACCGGGCTTCAGGCGCTGCGGGTCCTGCTGCCGCCACCGGCCGAGCCGTACCTCGGTGAAGCCGACTGGGACTGGGTGTACGGGCAGTTGGGCACGCGGCTGCCCGCCGAGTACGTCACGCTGACGGAGACCTATGGCGGCAGCGGCTGGCTGGGCTGGCTGAGCCTGCCCGCGCCCTTGGACACCGGTCGCTCCGGGCTGGTGGCCGAGCAGTGGTACCGCGACGGCTACCGCAGACTGCGCGCGAATCACCCCCAGTACCATCCCCTGCCGGTCTGGCCGGAGAAGGGCGGCTTCCTGCCGTTCGCGTCGACCATCGACGGTGACCAGATCTGCTGGCTGACGGAGGGCGACGATCCCGACGGCTGGCCGCTGATCGTGGTACCCCGGCACGCGGAGCAGGGCGGGCCGCTGCCGATGGGTCTCACGGACACGTTGCTGGCCTGGCTTCGGGGGCGTTTCCGGTGGGAGGGCTTTCCCGGGTTCGACGCGGACGACGATCCGCTGGAGTTCATCAAGCTGGAGAGCTACGGCTGATCACCTGGCCCGGAGCGGGCGAGCCGGGGTGACGTGTCTGGCCTGGGGCGTGACCACCGGCGCGGACATCTACTGCTGGCTGACCACGGACGACGACCCCGACCGATGGCCGGTGCTCATCTGCGGGAGGCACACGGAACCGGCCTTCCAGGTCCATCCCTTCGGGAGGCGGACTTCCTGCGCCGACTGCTCACCGATGCCGCGTTTCAGGAGGAGACGATCAGCGTCGTTCTCCCGGAAGAGCCGTCCTTCGTCAACTGGCGTGAGAGAACGCGACGTTGGGGCGCCGGTCTCCATCCCGCACAAGAGGACCATGGGCACAGGCGGCGTGAGATGAGCTGCGCTCCGGGTGGGGTCACCGCTCCCAGCAGGTGGGAACGCCAGCGAGGTCGGAGTATCGCTGGGTGGCCGTGTGGGCGTGGAATCGGGCGGGCCGGCTCGGGCCGGCGGCGGACGCGTCGGAGGCGGGCGGCTGGTGTACGGCCAGCCCTGCGGGTGGTGGGCGAGTAGGGGCTGCCGGTGGGGGTGGAGGGCATGTTCGATCCCGGCAGCCGTAGGGGTGCGTTCTCACCGGCGGGCGAAGGTACTGCCGGACCCTTGGGGCGGTCGACAGCACGAAGCCGAGCGCGGGGAGCCGTACCCATCCGAGTACGTGCTCGACGCGGAGGAAGGGGTCGTGCTCCTGGGCCCTTCCCTGTCCGAGGCTCGGTTCGTCACTCGTCCCTGATGAGGCTCACGCGGAGCGCGAAAAGGTTGTACGTCCGCTGTGCATTTGATGTGTGGTGATCGACACGTCCGTGACCTGTGATGTTCGTGAGCTGGAATCCGCTTGGTCAGCGGGAGGGCGATCTGGTCCTCGCTGGGCGAGTGAAGGGGTGGTTGCATGAGCACAGGGAGCGAGCGTGTTCCTGGCGCGGGTGAGATGAGGGCGTGTGCGACGGGCTTCGTGGCGCGCATCACGGCACGCAACCGGCTGCCGCTGGACTACTCCGTGGCCAGTCTGCGCGTCGTCGACTTCCTGGTCGACGGGTTGCGCAAGGGCGGGGCCGACCAGGAGGGCGCGCGTGCGACGCTCTTCGGGCTCGGCGCGTACGTCGGTGAGGTGCTCGTGCGCCGCGCGGGCGCGGTGTGGGTGGATTTCGACGCCGACCAGCGGACGTACTTCGGTCAGCCAGTCGGTGTGCGGATGCCGGACGGCCGGATCTGGAACCCCGTGGGGAAGGTGCACAACCGGTTCGAGCTGGGCGGTCCGGAGGAGTCCCTGCAGACCTTCTATCTGACGCTGCACGGCCGGGCGCACGGAACGGCGGCCTGAGGTGGGACAGCAGCCCGCAAGCGCCGCTGTCGCGCTCCGAGCCGAAGTACTTCAACTCCCACTCAACCGGGAGACGGTTGTCCGCACATGAGTACCACCCCGGACTCCGTGGCTGGTCGATGTACTGCTTCGTGTGGTGTTGGCGTGGTGTTCCGTTGCTGGTCCCATCGCTTCTAGTGCGTCGACCTGATCGCTCACCAGGGGCGGACCTTCGCGTGGAGCCAGGAGACGCGCGAGGAGATCCGTGCGGTGTTCGACGGGGGCATGCGCTTTCCGGCGGACGTGGGTTGACAGCCCTCAGGTGCAGTGACCGTCCCAGGGCCTGCTGGAGGCAGTCGGAGGGCCGGGACGCGCCCCCAGGGTGTGGAGGGGGCATACCCCACGGAGTCCAAGGGGGCGCGCTCCTCACCGCCTCAGGTCACAGGACCTGGAGCGCGAGTTTGCCGCTCGGGGCCACCGTGATGCGGTGCACGCTCCACGTGCCGGCGGCCGACTGGCCGACGGCGATCGCGCCGCCGCCCGGAACCTGGCCGATCTGCGGCTCGGCGGCAGGCAGCAGCGTGCGCGGGTCGCCGCCCGTCAGGGGAGTGGCCAGCAGAGGGCCGCCGGGGCCGGGTGTGGTGCCGTACGGCGGGCGGTAGGACGTGAGGAGCCAGTTGCCGACGAGGCCGACGAAGGCTGTGCCGGTCGGGGATTGTGAGACCGTCACCGCGGTCTGCGCGCCGGTCGGGTCGTCCCGTCGTACGACGCGGGCCTGGTTCGCGCCCTCGTGGTAGACGGCGATATGAGTCGGGGAGAGTGCCGCCTGGAGGTAGAGCGGGTCGTCGTCGGTCGCATGGGTGCTGATGGTCGTGAGCGAGCCGGTGGCGAGGTCGAGCAGTCCGATGTCGGTCGCGTGGCGCAGCCGGATCAGCGCCGAGGTGCCGTCACCCGCCAGCACCGTCTGCTGCTTCTCGAAGAACTGGTCCGAGGGCGGGTCCACCGGGATGTCGCTGACGATCGCCCCGGCGTCCGACAGCCGCAGGATGTGTAGACGGGCCGCCTGCCATACCTCGTTGTACTCCTGAGTGATCAGCGTGGAACCGAAGGCGGCGGCCACGTACTGTCCTTCTGGCACGGTGACGGCGGTCGTCTCTCCGGTCGCGAGGTTCTGCAGCTGAGCCTGGCCGCCGGCGTACTGCTGCGAGGTGAGGACGGTGTCGCTGCCCGTGCCGTAGTAGCCGTACTCGCCCGGAAGTGCGCCGCCGTAGCTGCCGAGGGTTCGTTCGCCACCTTCGTAGCCGCGCCAGGTGTACGGGCCTGCCGAACCGTCGGCGTTCGCGCGGCGGTGTAGATAGCCGGAGTCTCCGGCGGCGTAGAGCAAGTCCTGTACGTACTGGACCGGGGCGGGGGCGGGGGTTTGCGAGGAGGAGAGGTGCTGGGCGCCGAGGGCGCCGGGAGCGGCGTGTGCCGTGGGCGCGAGCGTCACCACGGTGCCGGTGGCGAGGGTGAGCGCGGCGAGCGCAGTGGTCAGGAGCGGGTGACTTTGGGGCACAGGGACCTCCAAGTAGTCGGCGGAGAACGGCAGGTGGAGCGAGGAGACCTGCTCTTCGCGGAGCCGTCCGTCGAAGGCGCGCGAAGTTAACACGGCCAATCAGTGCACTTCCATTCGAATGGCATTCCGTGGCACTCCGTGGCATTACGGATCAACGGTGATACCGGCACTTGGTGGAAGCGAATGGCCGTGCGAGGTCGTCGGCTCGCCGAGCGGGAAGACGGTCCAGCAGATCGCCGATATGTACGGGGTCCCGCGGTCGACGGTGTACGGGCACCTCGCCAGGACCAGGA
This sequence comes from Streptomyces cadmiisoli, assembly GCF_003261055.1. Classification (NCBI taxonomy): domain Bacteria; kingdom Bacillati; phylum Actinomycetota; class Actinomycetes; order Kitasatosporales; family Streptomycetaceae; genus Streptomyces; species Streptomyces cadmiisoli. The sequence goes on along the minus strand of NZ_CP030073.1, from coordinate 257,395 downwards.
TTGTGCCTCGTCAGCTAAAGAAGACCGCGGTCACACGAAGCCCTCAAAGCGACCGGCGGGTTCCGTGTCTGCTGGTGGGATGTGCATTGCGCGCCGTTGAGCTGCGTCCGGGAATGGTCCGGATCGTGGCCCGGCTTTTGCTGTCTCGTCGGTCGGGCCAGCCCTTAGGGGCTACGAAGTTATGGAGCCGGCCGAGGAGCAGAAAGCGGAGGACGAACGCCACGACGCGTCGACTGTTGCCGCGCGCTGTTCAGGTGCAGAACGGCGGCGAGGGGGAGCGTGCTGTGGGGCTCGGGAACCTGGGCAGTGACCAACTGCGCGACGGTGGTGGTCGGTGTGTGGCGAACGCCGCCCCTCCCGACTGGGGCCGGCTGTGGTGACACGAGGTGCGGGGCAGGACGGTGGCGGGCAAGTGCCCTCGACAACGCCGCCACACCTGTCCGTGCCGACTGCCGGATCCTGGCGGCGCTGGGACCGCAGATACTGCGGCTCGTGCGCTTGGTGTGGTTTGCCCTCCTTCTCCTTCGTGCGCTGGCGCCTGCTGTGGGGCGCACGAGGGCGTGGTCAGCCCGCGGATGCGTCGGCCGGGTCCGGGCTCGGACTGGCGTTCGGTAGCGTCCCGGTGCATGTGGCGCGCCCGAACCCGCCGCTCGCGGTGGCGCTCTGCAGGTGCTGGCCGCGTACGGCGACGGCGCAGCGGGCCTGGCCGCCCTGCTCGCCGAGCACGATGCTCACGATGGGGCTGCGGCCGAGCGGGACCGGCACGGTCCTGCTCCAGGGCAGGGCTGCCGCCTTCACGACGGTGGCTTTCCCGGACTTGCTGCGCGCCTGGTAGGTGATGTCGGCAGTGCCGGTGCCGGTCACCTCGTAGGTGACGGAGGCGGTTGGCACCTGGGGCTTCTTCTTCTGCTGCTCGCCGCCCGGGGAGAGCACCCCGTACAGCACGAGGGCGCCGCAGGCGGCGAGCGCCACGGCGGCTGTGATCACCCCCGCGCGGTCCGGGCGGCCGGTGCTGGCACCGGATTCCGCGTCTTGCGCCCGATCTTCGGCTCGCGCCCGTTCTTCGCTATCGGCCCGATCTTCGGGTCTCGCGCAGTTGTCGTCCATCGATGTCCGCTCCTCGGCAGGTCAATTTCCGGTGTGCTCAGCTCGCGCGGACTGAGCCCAGGCGGGGTTATAACCCACGACGTCGCCCCTTTTCCAGTGAGCGGAAATATCGGACATCAAGCCGCTCCCGCATGGCCGGATTTGCGAATGATCATACGTCAAGTTGACGCTTTGTCCGATCACTTGACGTGGCGTCAGTTCAATCACTACACCTCTGGCCGCCACTGCGTGTATGCCCTGGTCGGCCCTTCGGGCCAGCTGGGGAATTGCGGGTGGATTCACCGACCGTTGATGGAAAGGTTTGGCGTGAGTCCCAGATTGGGCAGGGTGCTGGCGTGCCTTGTGGTGACCGCGGTGACAAGTTCACTGCTGCCGCAGGCCGCTTATGCCGCGAACGCCTCTGGTGGTGACGACGGCAAGGGTCTCGTCGACAGCATCAAGGACTGGTTCGCGGACGACAGCAAGGAGTTGGACGAGCCGTCCTCGCACGATGAGGCGGGAGTTGCCGACCGGCAGAAGCTGCGGAAGGGCAAGGTGGCGCCGAAGGCGAAGCGGGTCGCGGAACTGACCGGCAGGCGTACGGCGAATGCCCGGTTCTTCAAGTTGTCGGACGGGCGGGTGCAGGCCGAGGTGTCGGCCGTACCGACCGCCTACCGGGCGGGCAAGTCGTGGCGCGACGTCGACGCCCGGGTGGGGGAGAGCGACCGGGACGGTTACCGGTACGCCAACACGACCAACGCGGCCAGAAGTTGGTTCGGCAGTGAGCCGGACCGGCTGATGCGGGTGGAGTCCGCCGACGGCCACGCGGTGGTCCTGGGCCTGGAGGGCGCGGGGGCGTCGCTGAAGCCCGTGGCGAAGGGTGACACCGTCACCTACCGGGACGCCGTGCCGGGTGCGGACCTGTCGTACGAGGTGGGTCCGGGCCGGGTGAAGGAAAACATCACTCTGGCCGAACGACCTGACGGTCCGGTGAAGTTCGTCTTCACGCTGGACACCGACGGGCTGACGCCGAAGGCCGCGAAGGACGGCTCGATCGCCTTCTACGGCGAGGGTGCCGACCCGGTGCTGGTGATCCCGGCGCCGTTCATGGCGGACACCGAGAAGGATGCCGAGTCGCCGTACGGCACCGCGTACAGCACGGCCGTGCAGCAGAAGCTTTCGAGGGAAGGCAAAGGCTGGAAGCTGACTGTCGTCCCGAACGCGAAGTGGCTGGCCTCGCCGGAGCGTCGGTATCCGGTCACGATCGACCCGACGATCCAGATCGCTCCGACGCCGTCCACGGCGCAGGACGTGATGATCTCCTCGGACGGCCCTACGTCGAACTACGACACCAACTGGCGTCTGTCGGTGGGCAACACGAGCACCGGTAGCTCGCGAGCCCTGCTGAAGTTCCCGCTCACGGGCGTGCCCGCCGGGACGAAACTGGACTCGGCCGATCTGAATCTGTACTACGACCAGACGCACACCACGGGCGACACCGAGGTGCATCTGGAGGCGCACCGGGCGACCGCCGACTGGAGCGAGGACAGGGCAACCTGGAACAGCGCCAACGGGATCACCGGTGAGCTGTCGGGGACCTCGGTCCTGGTCGACGACGGGGACGCCGGCACCACGGCCGCGAACGGCTCCTGGCCGGCGTCGGGGAACACGGCGTTCACGCAATACGCAGTGAACCAGGACTACCTGTTCAACAAGGACTCGGTGGCCGGGAACACCTACACCTGGCAGCCCAACTTGCCGGAGGACGGTGACTACCAGGTTCAGGCGCACTACGTGGCGGCCTCGGACCGGGCGACGAACGCCCCGTACACCGTCACCTACAACGGCGGCAGCCAGACCTACACCGTCAACCAGCAGGCCGGTTCGGCCGGGGTGTGGAAGACGCTGGGCACGCACCCGTTCAAGGCGGGCACGGCCGGCAAGATAGTCCTCGGGGACGGCCCGGCCTCGACGAGCACGGCGGTGATCGCGGACGCGGTGCGGTTCACCAAGGGCGGAGCGGTCACCAAGCAGCCCTCCGAACTGAACGTGTGGCACTCATTCCCGGTGACGAAGACGGTGCAGTCCTGGATCGACGGGACCAACGCCAACCACGGCTTCGTCGTCAAGGCAGGGGACGAGTCCGCGAACGCCCCCAAGGGCGGTCCGCGCTACGAGGGCAGCGAATACGCCTACGAGGGCGAGACCGCCAACTACCCGCGTCTGGTGCTGACCTACGGCCGTGCGGGTGTCGAGCTGGAGGCGCCGACGACGATCCATGACACCGGCGCGGAGCTGAAGTGGTCGGCCTACACCGACCCCTCCACCGCGACCGGTGACGACATCGTCGAGTACCAGGTCCACCGCTCCATCTACCAGACCTTCACCCCGTCGGCGGCTACTCTGGTCTCGCCGGTCGCGAAGACGGTGACCTCCTACACCGACACCTCGGCCACGCCGACCGCGGCGGACAGCGCGGATCCGTTCGGGCGGGCCTACTACTACACGGTTGCGGTCAAGACCGCGGACGGTCAGGTGGTCGGCGCGCCGACGCAGCTGGTGCGCCTGCCCAAGGCCGGCCGCACCACGAAGATCGTCGAGGCGGGACAGGACACGACCCTGTCGCAGACGGAGTCGACGACCCCGCACGACACGCTGACCGACGGGGTGGCGCAGAAGTGGCTGACGGTGGGCAACAACTCGCCCACCTACGGCACCACCCGGGCCCTGCTGAAGTTCCCGGCCCTGTCCAGCATCCCGACCAGTGCCCGCGTGCTGGACGCCACCCTGCGCATGTGGGGCACCCAGACCAGCACGGAGAACACCGGCGCGCTCTACGAGATGCGGCCGCTGACCCGCGACTTCGACGAGGCGTCGGCGACCTGGGTGAAGGCCGACTCCTCCACCAACTGGACCACTTCCGGTGGTGACTTCGGCGCCACGGTCGCCGACACCGTCCCCGCGATGAGCAACGACCCCGCCCGCCACGACTGGAGCGCCGCTTCTCTCGTGCAGGACTGGGTGACCACGCCCGGCTCCCAGCAGGGCGTGCTGGTGAAGATGGCCGACGAGTCGGTCAAGCAGGAACGCACCGTATTCCTGTCCTCCGAGGCGTCCGAGAAGAAGCTGCGCCCGCGCATGGTCGTCACCTACGTCGACTCGACGACCGATTCGACGTACTACGCGCCCAAGACCCCGGCGCGGATGACCCCGAACTCCGCCTATTCGGTCGAGTTCACCCTCACCAACACCACCGACGAGATCTGGACGATGGCCGACCAGGTGCTGTCGTACACCTGGGCCCTGCCCGATGGCACGGACAAGACCACCGGCGGCAACCAGGTGCGGACCGCGCTGCCCGAGGACGTGGCTCCCGGCGAGACGGTCACGCTCCAGGCGCAGGTCAACACGCCGATCAACAGCGACAACGGGAACAAGCGCACGGACTATGTCCTGACCTGGGACCTGTTCAACAAGACGGCCGGGACTTGGCTGTCGGCGGGTACTGGCGGCATCCCCGGCCTGAAGCAGACCGTGGCGGTGGAGGACCCGACCTCCAACAGCCTGGGGCTGGAGAAATTCTACTCCTACACGGGCAAGAACACCGGTGCCAATTCGACGGTGATGAACAACCTGGCCGCCGGCAATACCGTGTGGTCCTACAACGCGTTCACCAACCCGGGCCGCGGTCTGACCACCTTCGCCCGCTTCGCTTACAACTCCCTGGACACCAGCGACACCGTCCTGGGCGCGGGGTGGTCCGCGCAGCTCGCCGGCCCCATCCGTCTCGGCGCGCCGCTGGACTTCCATCCCAACCCCAGCGCTAACGCCACCGAGATCCGCCTGCCCGACGGTGACGGCACCACGCACGTGTTCACCAAGCAGGCCGACGGCACCTGGAAGGCTCCGGCGGGTGTCCACTTCCGGATCACGATGAAGCCGGGCCTGGACTGCACGCCGGAAAAGGACCCGGTTCCGGACGCCTGGACCATGCTGCGCCCGGACGGCACGCGCTTCCTCTTCGGCTGCGACGGCTACCTGACCTCGGTGATCGACAAGAACGGCAACACACAGACGTACACATACGAGGAGCGCAAGTCCAACGCCAAGCCGACCAAGTTCCTCTCCTACATCACCGACCCGGCCGGGCGGCAGTCGCTGACGGTTGAGTACTACTCCAAGGCCGAGGCGACCAGCCCGAAGACCGCCGACCACGTCAAGTCGATCACGGACATCTCGGGGTCGGTCACCGGGCTGCCCGTGCGCAAGGTGACCTTCGAGTACTCCGACCAGGGTCTTCTGACGAAGCTGACCGACGGTGCGGGCTCGGCTCAGCCGAAGGTGTTCGGCTTCACCTACGACTCGACCCAGGGCAACAAGAACGTCAAGCTGGTCACGATCACGGATCCGCGCGGTCACGACACCGGGCTCGATTACCACGCCCCGCAGGCCGGTGACGACCCGAAGTACCACTGGTGGACCAAGAAGATCACCGACCGTCTCGACGGCGACACCCTGTTCGCGTACGCGGCGAACACCACGAACACGAAGTTCACCGACGCCACCGTCACCGACGCCGAGAACAACGCGGCGAAGTACGTCGCCGACGACTACGGCCGACCGGTGCAGACCACCAACGCCAAGTCCCAGGTCACGAAAATGAGCTGGGACGCGGACAACAACGTCACGTATCTGGAAGAGGGCAACGGCGCCAAGACTGCGTACTGCTACGACCAGAAGACGGGCTACCCGATCTGGCAGCGTGACGCGGAGAACAACAAGAACGGCGTCCCGGCCGCCTCGGAGTGTGTGCCCGGTACCTTCCCGGCCAACGCGTCCAGGTTCGAGTACCAGACCCGCGCCGACGGCTACGCCGCGGACCTGGTTCGCAAGACCTCTCCCGAGGGGCGGATCTGGCAGTTCGGTTATGACACCTTCGGCAATCTCAAGACGGTCACCGACCCGAAGGGCGTGGCGACCGCCACGGCGGACGACTACACCACGAAGTACGAGTACGACGTCTACGGCCAGTTGACCAAGGCAACGGACGCCAACGGTCACCCGACGCGGTACTCCGACTTCGGGCCCACCGGCAACCCGAGCCGGATCACGGACGCGAAGACCTTCTCGACGGACTTCGTCCACGACCATCGGGGCCAGGTCACGAAGGTCACCGACGCGGACGAGAAGGTGACCACGCAGAGCTACGACGTCTACGGACGTCCGCTGGTCGGCACGGTGCCGAAGAAGCAGGACACCGGCGTTCTGATCACCACTCCGGCTCCGGAGTACGACGCCAACGACAACATCACCAAGTCCAAGGCGCCCAACGGGGCCGTCTCCACGGCGATGTACGACAAGGCGGACCAGGTCACCTCGGCGAGCGCGCCGGCGAACAACCTCACCGACCCACGCACCACGACGTACACCTACGACAAGGTCGGCCACCTCAGGACGACGACCGAGCCCAAGGGCACGACCACGACGGCGGATGACGCCGACTACGTCACCACCAACAATTACAACGAGATCTACCAGCTCACCTCGGTGGTCAACGCGGCGGGTGACAGGGTCAGTTACGAGTACGACAACGCCGGCAACGTCGTCAGAGTCATCGACCCGAAGAAGAACGCGACCGCCGACACCACCGACTACACCACCAAGACGACCTACGATCTGGACCATCGGGTCACCACCGTCACGGACGCGGCCGGAAAGACCACCTCGCGTACCTACGACAAGGACTCGCTGGTGCTCTCCACCACGGACGCGGAGAACAACACCACGACCGTCACCTACGACGAGCGCGGCAAGCAGAGCGAGGTCAAGGTCCCGTACGAGGGCACGACGACCCGGTCGACGAAGTACGAGTACGACCAGATCGGCAACGTCACCAAGGTGATCACTCCGCGCGCCGTCGCGGCCGGCACCACCACGGCGTTCACCGCGCGGACCGAGTACGACGAGCTGAACCGTCCAGTCAAGCAGTACCAGCCCTACGACCCGACGGACGGCCGCTACAACGACCCGAACGTCTACACGCAGACCGTGTACGACAAGCTGGGCCGGGTGGCGAAGACGTCGCTGCCGCCGTCGGAGGGTGAGACGGTCCGCAATGACACGGACTACTCCTATTTCGACAACGGGTGGGTGGAGTCGTCCACGGACCCGTGGGACATCGCCACCACCTACGACTACAACGAGCTCGGGCTGCAGACCAAGCGCACGTTGACCTCGGCGGGCGGTTCCTCCAACCGCACGATGACGTGGTCGTACCACCCGGACGGCTCCCTCAAGGCCCGCTCGGACGACGGTGTACCGGTGGGTCTGGATGTGGTCCTGGTGGACAACTCCGATACCCAGCACACTTCCTCCACCGGTACCTGGACGAAGGCAACCGCCACCGGCCAGCACGGCTACGACCACGCCACCCACGCGGCGGGCGCCGGCACGGACGCCTTCACCTGGACGCTCAACATCCCCAAGGACGGCACGTACACCGCGTACGTCAAGTTCCCGAAGGTCACCGGCGCTGCGACCACGGCGAAATACACCGTGACGCACTCCACGGGCACGGCCGACAAGACGGTCGACCAGAACGCGTCCACGAACCAGGGAACTTGGGTGTCCCTGGGCTCGTACGCCTTCAAGCAGGGCAACGCGGCCAAGCTGCAGCTGTTCCAGAACGGCGGTGGCACGGTGGTCGCCGACGGCGTCAAGCTGGTGCGAGACACCGCCGGGGAGCCCGCTGACACGGAGAAGAGCGACTTCGCCTACACCTACGACCTCAACGGCAACATGACCAAGATCGACGACACGTCGTCGACGGCGAAGATCGATGCCTACACGATCGCCTACACCGGCCTCAATCAAGTCCAGAAGGTCACCGAGACGCTCGCCGGCGACGAGAAGAAGTCGACGTCGTACACCTACGACGCCAACAGCCAGCCGGAGACGGTCACCCACCCCGACCAGTTCTCCAAGTACACCTACGACCTGCGTGAACTGGTCAAGACGGTCTCGGTCGGCAAGACGGCGACCGACGCCTCGCCGAAGGTCACGTCGTACACCTACACCGACCGCGGCCAGATGCTGAAGGAGACCAAGGGCAACGGCAACACCGTCGACTACACCTACTACCTGAATGCGGCCCTGAGGACGTCGGCCGAGAAGAAGCCCAACGGCACCCTCGTCACCTCCCACACCTACGCCTACGACGCCAACGGCAACAAGGCGCAGGACGTGACGAAGAAGATGAACGCCGACAACCGCACGGCATACCTGGAGTCGACGACCAACTACAGCTACGACCCGGCCGACCGGCTCAAGGAGTCGGTCAAGACCGGTAACGGCGCGGGGACGGAGACGTACGTCCACGACGACAACGCCAACGTCATCACCCAGACCGTCGACAACACCACGACCAACTTCAACTACGACCGCAACCGCCTGCTGACCGCCACCAGCGGCACCTCCACGGCGAAGTACACCTACGACCCCTTCGGCCGCCAGGAGTCGGTGACCTCAGGCAGCCAGGTCATCGAACGGAGCGTGTACGACGGCTTCGACCACGTCGTGGAGTCCCAGAAGATGGACGACACCGGAGCGATGAAGTCGACGAAGTACACCTTCGACCCGCTCGACCGCACCATGTCGAAGACCGCGGACGGCAAGACCACCCACTTCACCTACCTCGGCCTGTCCGGCGAGGTCCTGAACGAAGAGGTCTCCGGTGCCCTGACCAAGTCGTACCAGTACAGCCCGTGGGGAGAGCGCCTGTCCCAGGTCAAGCACAACACGGACGGTACAACCGAGGACGGCTACTACGGCTACAACAGCCACACCGACGTCGAGACCGTCACCGACGGCAACGGCGACACCGAGACGACCTACGGCTACACCGCCTACGGCAAGGACGACGACTCCGAGTTCACCGGCATCGACAAGCCCGACGCCGCCGACCCGACGAAGGAGGCCTACAACGCCTACCGCTTCAACGCCAAGCGCTGGGACGCCCAGTCGGGTACGTACGACATGGGCTTCCGCAACTACGACCCGGGCCTGAATCGCTTCACCACCCGGGACATGTACACCGGCGCCCTGGCCGACATGGGCCTCGGCACCGACCCTTACACCGGCAACCGCTACGCCTTCGCCGGCGGCAACCCGTCCTCGTTCATCGAGTACGACGGTCACCGTCCCATCGAGTGCAACGAGTCCGGTTACACCTGCAGCATGAACGACGGGGGTGGATGGGACATCGACTACAAGGGTCCCATGACGGCCGAACCCGACTCCTCGCTGGTCACCATCGGCGCCGGATGCCCGCCGGCGTGCAGCACGCCCACCAAGCAGCTCACCGTGGAGCACCTGCTGCTGATGGGCCTGTCCAACAAGTACGGTTCGCAGCAGAACCTCGACGTCTGGAGCAACTGGGACGGCGCGGCCCAGGTCCCGGACTTCATCTTCGGCGGAGTCGACGAGGACCGGGCCCAGTACAAGAGGGACTTCGTCGCCGCGTACGCGGACACCATCAACGCGGCCGCAGCGGAGAACAACATCCCTGGGACCCTACTGGCCGGAGTCGCCTACAACGAGGTCTCGGGCAAGCCGCCGATCACCGACCTGATGGGCGAGGTGAGAAGCGGAGACGACGCCTCCTACGGAAACGTCAGCATGCAGATCGATGTCGCCGCTGATCTGCTCGGCTATGACCCAGCCAATCTCACGGGTTATCAGCGGAGCGAAATCAAGGCATCGCTTCAGGACAACGTCCAGAACGTCTTCCTGGCAGCGAGGTATCTGTCCACGGCCCGGGATCAGATAATTCCGGGCAAGGGAGCGTCCGAATTCAGCGGCGCGGACATCCAGAACGTCGGCGCATTTTATCAAGGTGGACCCGACTACTACACCACCAACCCCAGTTCACGGAGCTACGGTGGCCGCATAGTCGGCTGGCAGCCGATGCTCCGCGACCTCCTCGGGTAACATCCGCCACCGGCGTGGTGCGCCCGGGTTCGTCCTGGGCGCACCACGCCGGATCTCGAACGAACGAAAGGACCGGCAAATGGTTTTCCCGGAAAGTCGAGGGGGCCTGTGGACGAGGGCTGTTGTCACCGCAGTCCTGTACCTTGCCGCATTGTTCTGGCTGGCCTTGAGCCTTCCGTTCGTGGGTGAGGAGATCGGGCCCACGAGTGACCCCGACGACGTGTTCGGGGCCAACTTCATCCTCTTGTTCTCCGCCTTCTTCCTGCTGGGCGCCGCCGTGGTGTCCCGCAGATGGAAGGCCGCCTGGGTGGTCTCCCTGACGTTTCTGGTGGTGCTCGTCATTGTCTGGACGCAAGTCCCTTCCCTGATCGAGCACTGGGATCACGAAGGTCCGCGCCGGTTCTGAACAAGGTCAGGTTTCACGCTCAGCACACGTGAGGGACATTCGTATGCGCGGCGGGACTGAATACTGCGGTCCGGCGCGGCCGTCTCCGCTCCCACGCTCACATCGGCTGCTTTCATGATGCACGCGCACGAGCACCCGGCTCACACGGGGGCATTGCGTCGGGAGATCTTAGGCGGCGGCTGGCACTCGCAGGATCCGAACTCCCCTGGCACGGCGGGCACTTCAGTGCCGCTCGGGGAACTGGCGGCGAGTTGGAGTACAGCACCGTCCGGGCGGATCTGGTGGCGGAGTTCGTCGCCGACACCGCCATCGGTGCCGGCCGCTACGCCGCCCCGTCCGCGTGGTTATGTCTGCGCGCGACCTCACACCGCAGGAGACGCTGCCCTTCACCGCCCGACCGCCGTACCCCGGGGAGATCACGGTTCGGGCGAGCTGAACAGTGGCTCCTCGAGGATGGTGGCGGCTGCTTCGGTGTGAGTAATGGGTGCGCCCCGTTAGAGGTTTCGGGTTCCGGCTCGGCCAGGGGCGTGATGCGGCGAGCACGGTGGCGGCAATGTGGCCGGCGGCATGTTCGGTCGTGCCACCGTGAAGTCGGCAACCACTGCCGGCTGTCAGCGGCTTCTCGGGGTGACGATGCCGGATTCGTAGGCGAGGACCACGAGCTGGGCCCGGTCGCGGGCGCGGAGTTTGGTCATGGCTCGGTTGATATGGGTCTTCGCGGTCGTCGGGCTGATCACCATGTGGTCGGCGATCTCGTCGTTGGACAGGCCCCGCGCGGCCAGGGCGACCGCTTCGTTTTCGCGGCTGGTCAGCCCTTTCAGTGCCGCGCCGGTGGCGTTGAGCGGCTGGGTGACGTACCGCTGGATCAGCTTGCGGGTGATGGACGGGGCGAGGAGAGCGTCGCCGCGGGCGGCGACCCGTACGGCATGCAGGAAGTCCTCCGGCACGATGTCCTTGACCAGGAACCCGGCGGCGCCGGCGCGCAGCGCGTCGAAGACGTACTCGTCCATGCCGTAGTTGGTCAGCATGACGACGTGTACGTCGGCCAGAGCCGGGTCCGCGGCGATACGCCGGGTCGCCTGGATACCGTCCATGACCGGCATCTGGATGTCGATGAGTGCGACGTCGGGCAGTTGCTCCTTGACGAGCACCAAACATTCCTCGCCATCGGCGGCTTCGGCCACCACCTCGATGTCGTCTTCGAGGTCGAGCAGCGCGCGGAAGCCGCTGCGGATGAGGGGCTGGTCGTCGACCAGCAGGACACGGATCATGATGTTCGTTCCACAGGTAGTTCGGCCTGGACGGTGAAACCGTGGTCGGTGCGCGGCTGGGCGCGCAGCCGGCCTCCGAGGGCGGTGACGCGCTCGCGCATGCCGAGCAGCCCGAGGCCCGGGGCCGGGGCGTTCTCGGGGGTGGCCTTGCCGTCATCGTCCACCTGGATGGTCAGCGCTTCGGGCAAGTATTCGATCCGGACCGCCGCGGTGGTGGCATGGGCGTGCCGGGCGGTGTTGGTCAGTGCCTCCTGGACGATGCGGTAGGCCGTGCGGCCCACCGCGTCCGGCACGTCATGCCGTTGCCCTCCGATCGTCAGCGTGGCGTCCAGCCCCATCGAACGGGCCCGCTCCACCAGGTCCGGTACGTGCTCGAGGCTATGCGGCGGGCTCGTGTCGTCGTTGCGCAGGGCTTCCAGAGTCGCGCGCAGCTCCCGGGTTGCCTCCCGTCCGGCTGTCTGGATCGCCAGCAGCGCCTCGGGTACCTCCTCGCCGCGCCTGCGCGCCAGGTGGACGGCGACCTCGGACTGCACCTTGATGATCGAAATCTGGTGGGTGAGCGAATCGTGCAGCTCCCGCGCGATGTGCAGCCGCTCCTCATCGGCGCGGCGCTGCGCGGTTTCCTCCTGCGTGCGTTCGGCGTCGTCCGCGCGGCGCTCGGCCTGCCGCAGTGCCTCCCCGGCAGCGAAAGCGGCAATCAGCCAGGCGATTTCCAGGACGTTGCGGGCCTGCGCGAACGCCTCGCGCGGCGGGCCGTCGCGGACGGCCAGTGCGGTGAGAGGGAGAACGGCGAGCAAAGCCACGGACGTCGCCACCGTCGAGGCACGGCGCCCGGCACGCACGGCGCCGTACACCGCGACCAGGTACGAGACAGCGAGCACCTCGAAACCCATCGCCGCATACCCCACCGCGCACGCGCCGGTGACACCCAGCACCGCAGTCGGAGCCCGACGACGCGCGAGCAGCGCAATACCGCCTGCCGCGAGCAGCACGGCGCCCAACAGCTCACGTTCGCCGTCCGGGCGCTGCCCTGACAACCCGGTTCCCAGCAGCAGCGCTGCCACGCTGATGGCAATCGCCCAGTCCATGGCACCGGCCGGGACACGAAAACGCCCAGTGTCCATGCGCGCACCTTAGCCGGACGGCCCGGCGGGCGAGTCCCGCCGGCGGACGAGCGGCCGGGTACCGCACCTGCGGTACTTGCCCGCTGTCTGCCGCATGGGCAGTAGTCAGCTTCCATGTAGAGGGCAGTCCGAAAAGTCTGCAACCGCCGGACGACTGGCAGTGCGGTCGGCAGGCACGCTCAAGGCACAGCGAAACCGCGGAAAGAAGGAGAGTGGCATGAGCGCAATAGGTGTCCTGGCCGTGGTCGCCGAGGGCGGAGTCATCGGCGACGGGCGGACGGGGGCCAATCTGGCTCTCGGGGTGGGGCTGATCGGTGTGGCCATCGGCTGGCTGTCCCTGGCCCGTGTCGCCGGTCGTATCAGCACCGGCAAGGCGCGTACCGGCGCCATGTCGGCCATGGCTGTGGGCCTGGCCGGCACGGCCCTCGCGGCGTTGCACCTGGCCACCTCCAGTGGTGGCCCCGGCACCGGCAACGGAACCGTGGGAGCCATCGGGGCCATCCCGTTGGGGCTGACTGCCGTGGCCATCGGCTGGCGCGTTCTCGCCCGCTCCCGACGCAGACCGCGCACCTCTTCGAGTACCAGCCGGAGTTCGGGTCCACGCCATAAGCAACGTCGGACCTACGCTGACGGGCGGCTCGGACAAGTGAGTTGAGGGCGAGGCTTCTCTGGCCCGGTCGCTGAGCCCCGCACGAGGCCGTGGTTTCTGGGAAAGTCCAAAACCAACACCCACCGGGTCCATCACAGGATGCGGCCTGGCGGCGTCGTCCCTCTCGGCCCGATTGGTAATTATTTGGGCAACGTGTGCCGAGATCGTGTGCCGATTGCTCGCAAGCAGGCACACTGGCGCCCAAGGGGGGCGGTGTGCGTGCAGGGGTGCGCGTACACCGCCGTTGGCCGCGTGCGTCTGGGGTGGGCGCCGCAGTGGCAGTGGGGGATGGATGACGCAGTCGCTATCCGGGCAGCGCCGTGCCGAAACGAGGCTGGATGCGGGCACGCGCGGCGGTCCGGTCGTGGTGGTCGGCGCTGGTCCGTACGGTCTGTCGGTGGCCGCTCATCTGAGGGCGGCCGGGGTGGAGGTGCGGGTTTTCGGCGAAGTCATGGGCAGTTGGCGCCATTCGATGGCGACCGGGATGTTCCTGAAGTCGACGCCCGCGGCGACCGATCTGTCGGCTCCGGTGCCGGGAGGCCGGTTGGCGGACTTCTGCCGTGCGGCCGGCGAGCCGGAGTTGACCGAGTTGACGCCGATCCCGTGCGAGACGTTCGTGCGCTACGGGATGTGGTTCACCCAGCGGTACGTCGGCACAGTGGAGACGTCCCGGGTGACGGCGGTGGAGCGCTGCGGGGTCGGTTTCGCTGTCCGGTTGGAAGGCGGCGGGGAGATCGAGGCGGCGGCAGTGGTGGTGGCCACCGGGCTAGCCACGTTCGCGTACATCCCCGGCGCGTTGTTGCCGCTGGCGCCCGGCGGGCCCGGGCCACGGGCGGTGTTGTCCCACACGAGCCAGCACACCGACCTGTCCGAGTATGCGGGGCAGCGGGTGGCGGTGGTCGGGGGTGGTCAGTCGGCGCTGGAGAGTGCCGCGCTGCTGCACGAAGCCGGCGCTGACGCCGAGGTGCTGGTGCGCGATGCCCGGGTGCGCTGGGGAGTGCGCCCGAAGTTGCAGCGGCCGTGGGGACAGCGACTGGCCGCCCCGGCGTCTCCGCTGGGGACGGGCTGGGCGCTCGCCGCGATCTGCGGTGCTCCGGGCGCCGTACGACGGCTGCCTGCCGCCGCCCGGATGCAGCTCTTTCGCCGCGCGCTGGGACCTTCGGGCGGGTGGTGGTTGCGTGAGCGAGTGGAAGGCGTGGTTCCCGTTCGCACGTCGTGCCGTGTGGAGCGGGCGCATCGGTCCGGGGCCGAGGTGCACCTGCGTGTCGGCGGCGCAGGCGGCGGACCGGCCGATCACGTTGTCGACCATGTGCTCGCGGCGACCGGATACCGGCTCGATGTGGATGCCCTGCCCTTCCTGGCGGCGCCGGTGCGTCGGGCGGTAGGGCGCGTGCCCGGCTCGCAGGCTCCGCGCCTGTCCGGTGCGTTCGAGTCCAGTGTGACGGGGCTGTATTTCACCGGCTCGCTGGCGGCGCCCATGTTCGGGCCGATGCTGCGCTTCGTGGCCGGCACGGAGTTCGCGGCCCGGCGGATCGCCGGGCGGCTGGCGAGGCAGGGTCCGCGCCGCTGACGGCACGTGTCCCGGGAGTCGCCGTGCCGTCGGTGTGCACCGCTGGGCCTCCGTGTTGCCTTGTACGGTCGGTTGCCGATGTCGGTCTCGTCCCCGCCAGAGGTGGAGGGGTGCGGGAGTCCCAGCGGGGCGCGGCACCGCGTACCCGGCTGCGGCCCGTGAACCCGACGCCGCCCGTGCAGGTGAGCGGCTCAGGACGCCCGGCGGGCGGTGATGGCCCGGCGTATTCCGTAAGCGGCGATGCCGACGGCCAGGACCGTGGATCCCCATATGACGGAAGCGGCGGGCAGAGTGAAGGCCAGCACCAGGCAGCCGGCCAGGCCGAGTGCGGGGACGATGCGGGGCGGACGGTTCTCGTCCGGCGTGAGCGTCCAGGCGGAGGCGTTGGCAACGGCGTAGTAGAGCAGGACGCCGAAGGAGGAGAAGCCGATCGCGCCGCGTACGTCGGTGGTGGCGGCGAGCATCACGACGACGGCGCCCACCAGCAGTTCGGCACGGTGCGGCACCTTGAAGCGCGGATGAACGGCGGCCAGAGCGTGGGGCAGGTGCCGGTCGCGGGCCATCGCCAGGGTGGTGCGGGAGACGCCAAGGATCAGGGCGAGCAGTGAGCCGAGCGCGGCGACGGCTGCCCCGGCCCGTACGACGGGCGCCAACCAGTCCGCCCCCGCCGCCCGCATCGCGTCCGACAGCGGCGCGGCCGACTCGCCCAGCCCGCGGGGTCCGAGCACCGTCAGGACGGCGATCGCCACAGCCGCGTACACGACCAGGGTGAGGCCGAGGGCCAGTGGAATGGCGCGGGGGATGGTGCGCGCGGGGTCGCGGACTTCCTCGCCGAGGGTGGCGATGCGGGCGTACCCGGCGAAGGCGAAGAACAGCAGTCCCGCCGCCTGCAGCACGCCGGTGACGGTGGCATCGGAGTCGATGGTCAGCCGACTTGCGTCCGCTGTGGACGAGGTGAGGCCGGCGACCACGACGGCCGCCAGCACCGCCAGTACGACGGCGACCACAGCCCGGGTCAGCCAGGCGGACTTCTGGACCCCGGCGTAGTTCACGGCGGTCAGCGCCACCACCGCGGCGACCGCCACCGCGTGGGCGTGACCGGGCCACGCGTACGAGCCGACGGTCAGCGCCATCGCCGCGCAGGAGGCGGTCTTGCCGATCACGAAGGCCCAGCCGGCCAGATATCCCCAGAAGTCGCCGAGGCGTTCGCGGCCGTAGACGTAGGTGCCGCCGGAGGCCGGATAGCGGGCGGCCAGCCGGGCGGAGGAGGTGGCGTTGCAGTAGGCCACTATTGCGGCCACCACCAGAGCGACCAGCAGCCCGGAGCCGGCCGTGCGGGCGGCCGGAGCGAGCGCCGCGAAGATGCCCGCGCCGATCATCGAGCCCAGTCCGATGAGGACGGCGTCACCGACGCCGAGCCGCCGCTGAAGCTGAGGTGACGCGGTCTGGGCGGGCTGATTCATGACGGGCCTCCGGCTTTCGGCAGTGAGCGGCGGGGCTCGAACGTAAGGTACATCAATTCTGTTTGATGTATTTTGGCTTCATGAGGTCTTCGGATCCTGCCGCCCCGGCGTTCGTGCAGTTGGCCGCCCACCCGCTGCGGTGGAGGCTGCTGACCGAGCTGGCCGCGAGTGACTACCGGGTTCGTGAATTGGTGGAGCGGGCTGGCCAGCCGCAGAACCTGGTCTCCTACCATCTGCGGCTACTGCGCGACGGCGGACTGGTCACCGCCCGCCGCAGCAGCTTCGACGCCCGCGACAGCTACTACCACCTGGACCTGGAACAGTGCGCCCGCGCGCTCGGCAACGCCGGCACCGCCCTGCACCCAGCGCTGGGTGTCGCCCTCACGCCACCGCCGCCTTCGCTACCGGCAGCGAGACGACCCGCCGTCCTGTTCGCTTGCACCGGCAACAGCGCCCGCTCACCGATCGCCGAGGCACTCTTGCGCCACCGCACGGACGGTCGGGTCGAGGTGACCAGCGCCGGCAGCCACCCCAAACCCCGCCTCCATGCCGACGCCGTACAACTCCTGCGTGAGCAGCACGGCATCGACATCTCGAGGCAGCGTCCACGACACCTGGACACCCTGATCGGGCGTCGGTTCGACTACGTGATCAGTTTGTGCGACAAGGTGCGCGAAGTCTGCCCTGACTTTGGCGACCAGGCACAGCTGATCCACTGGAGCATCCCCGACCCCGCCACAGCCCGTGATCCCGATCCGGTCGGCTACCCCGCATTCGCCCGCACAGCAGCAGAGATCGACAGCCGCATCCGCTACCTGCTGCCGCTGCTCGTCCCCACGCCACAGGAGGTTCAGCCGTGACCACCCCCGATCAGTTCGCCAGCGTCCGCTACCTCGTCGACGACGTCCAGGCAGCCATCGACTTCTACACCACCCACCTGGGCTTCACTCTCCGCAGCCACCCCGCCCCCGCCTTCGCGGACGTGACACGCGGGCCGCTGCGGCTGCTGCTGTCCGGCCCGGCCACTTCAGGCGCCCGCGCCACCCCCAGCGATCTGGGCGTCGGCGGTAACCGCATCCACTTGATCGTCGACGACCTCGACACCGAGACCCACCGGCTGAGCAGCGCCGGACTCGCCTTCAGCAGCGCTGTCGTCTCGGGCCCCGGAGGGCGCCAGATCCTGCTCGCCGACCCCACCGGCAACCTCATCGAACTGTTCGAGCCCGCCCGCTAAGAGGGGCGACAACCTGCTGTACACACGGGTCGGAGTCGCCTCCAGCGGCGTTTCGACAGTGGTTCGGCAGGCAGATGAGGGCCACCCTCGGGTGCGGATGTTCACGGGCGACGGCCGCACCGAAGCGGACGATCATGTGCAGCACGCGCACCTGGGACGGAAGCCGCACTCGTCGCTTGCCTGCGCCGCGGCCGGAACCCCCTTCGCTGGGGCATCGCGGCGGGACGCACCCCGGCACGGTGCGCGGCGCGGCCAGCAGCGCCTCGGCCGCCTCCGCAAGCCGGTTGGGCAGCGGCTGGGATACGCCCATCGCGTCGAGCTCGCGGACCGCGTGCTCGGGGACGCCTCGGTCATGCAGGCCTGCAGCAGCTCGTCCTTTTCGGAGAAGACCCGGAAGATCGTGCCCTCGCCGAGCGAGTCCTCACTTCGCTCGCTTTTCCCGTACTCGGCTGCTTGTCGATGGGAGCTCACCAAGATCCACAACTACGGCTGGAGTACGGCCGGGCCGCTGCTGGCGGTACTTGTGACGGAGGAATCAGCTTGTCCAGGTCTTGATCTGAGCAGCGACCTCCCGCACCGGCATCCCGTCCCGGGCGGCGCGGGCCAGCGGGAGGACGGTGTCCAGGCCAGGGCTCACCGGCAGGCCGCATGCCGACAGGTACGCCGCGGTCACTGTGGCTGCGAACAGAAGGTTCCTCGCCTCCAGGCTCGGGTTTCTCGCCAGCTCGCACAGCAGTGCCGCAGCTTTGTGATGGGACTCGGGGTAGACCTCGTGGTCAAGAATCTCTGCCCGATGGCGCGCTTCCGCTGCGACCGGCACGCCGTAGTCGATGACCTGAGGATCCCCCGGCATCTGCTGCGCCACTGCCAGGATCCAGGCGAGGTCGATGCGCAGGTTCACGCGGCGTCCTTCGGTGCGGTCTCCGCCGGCCTGACCGGGAGACCGGGATACCGGTCCTCACCGACTTCCGCCTCGAACTCCTCTGTGTACGCAGCCAGGAACGCCGCGGCGCCGGCCATGAAGGCTGCGCGTGACTGGTTCAGATCGGCCTCGATCAAGTCGGCCACGTATCCCTGCAAGCTCAGCCCGCGGCGCTTGGCCCGTTCCTCGGCGGCAGCCTTGACTGCGTCGTCCAGTCGGATGTTCGTCTGCTTTGCCATACCACCATCATAGCTAGCTGGTGGTACCAGTACATAGCTCACGAGTAGCCCGGGGCACGTCGTGAGTTGCCAGGCCGCACGGAACCATGTCTCACATAGGAGCGCCAACGGGGGCGAGCATTCATGAACCCAGAGAAGCGGGTACCGGCTGACCTTGGCGTAGTTGCAGATCTGCTGACTTCACTTGACCTCAGTTCTGCTCATGAACTTGGTGCTTGTCCAGCATGATCTCTGGTACGTATGTGATCCCGTGGTGCGCGAAATAGACACGCGTGGCCTGAGCCTTCGTCCAATCCTTGGCGCCGTTGCTGGGGTAGTTGTCAACCTGGACCTGAGGTCCCTTGAGGTAGTAGTGCCTATGGCAGCCAGTTGTACTGGCGTCATCAGCCAGGGCCGGCGAGACCGAAAGAGCGCTAAACGCGCCCATATCGGCTGCGAGCATTTTTTCATCTACCGGGCATCTCCCGCTTCGTGATTTGCTCCACATGAAGACACCGATCACATGCCGTCTGTGACGAGCCGCGGATATGACGTGGCTCACGGCTCTGATGCATCTGGGCTATTTCGAGCTCTCTGTAAGGGTTCAGTGGCAGTGTGGTGGCCTCATTGGGTCAGGTCCCATTGTGGCCACCAGGATGCAATGCCAAATTGACTGGAGTGCAGCGCTTCCCCCCTAAGCTCAGTTGCTGAAGTTTCCGCCTTATCCGGGTATCACGAGGGAGATCGTTTTGAAGAAGAAGCTTGCCATGATCATGGCTCCCGCTCTGTCGGCTGTCGCCATAGCCGTCGCCGGAGCCGGGCCGTCCTCCGCTTCCGACGCCGACGTCATGGCCTATAACTGCCAGGACAACGAGGTCTGCTTCTACCAGCACGCCAACTACACCGGTTCGGTGTTTGTGCCGAACGAGATGAAGGCCGGAAAGCCCGTACTCGACTTTGCGGGTCGGACCTTCACCAACGGGGCCAGCGCTAACAACGCAGTGTCCTCGATCAGGAACATGACCGGTTGGAAGGTGTGCTTCTACGAGGCCCCGCGGATGCAGAACTACTACGGCTCCGTTCCCCTCGACGACCAGCTGGACTTCGGCAACAGGTACGCCAACGACGCCATCAGCTCGGCTTCCTACTGCTGACAGCAGGTAGCGGTCGAGGCCCCCGGCACGATTTTGAGTGCGGCCGTGCTGTCGGGTCACGACGTCATGGGGCAGCGCGGACAGCGCCAGTTGCGCGGGGACGAGAATCTCCGCCCGAAATGCCGTCGGTCGGACTGGTTTCGGATGGCCGACTCGCCTGAATTTCACGACACCTGTCACACGAGGGCTCCCTGTCTTGTCCTTCAAGTGAAGGCGGATGTCGCGATGTCGGGTTCGTGTCAGCGCGCCTCAACACTATGAGTGTCTGTCTGACACCCCTGGTCGAGGGGCTGAGGATCGGGATGCTGGGGTGTATGGCCTCTGGCGGGGCAGTTCGAAGGTATTGCCGGAGTGTGGGATAGCGCTGCCGCCGACGAAGTCGGCGGCAGCGCTATCTTCTTCCGGTCGGTGCAGGTCACGCTGGTGACGTGCCCTGGAGCAGGCCCGTCGGCGGGTCGCGGCGGTGCAGCGTGGGGACTAGGTGGCCTGTCCGGTCCGCGGCCCTGGGTGGACGGCGGGAGTTGAACACCGGCGATCGGCGGTGTTCTGTTCTCCGCGGTGCCGTACGCGCGCCTGGCGACAGAAAGCCTTTGGTGTGGGCTGTCCGCATCCGCACCCGCCGAAACCTGGCCGGCGGCCTTTACTAGCCGTCTCTGCTCCAGACCGCAACGAGGTGAACACCATCGAGAATCTGGGACGGTCATACCTGGATATCGCGCGTGTCGCTCAGCTCACGCTGGCCGGCCGACTGAAATTCGTGCCTGACCACCCATTCGACAAGGTTATCGGTGTACACATTGAACACGGTCAGACGTGACAGTAACAGCATGTGACATATAACTCATTTACCAATACTTTGTGCTCTGGAAACCATGACAAAGGTTTCGGGAAGCTGCGGTGCGCTACCTGGAGCCGATGTAGCAGTCAGGTCATGCCTCTCCGTTCTGATGGGGCCACCACGTCGAATGCCGCGAGGTACGAAGATCGTGCGTCGTCGCATCTGGTCCTTACCGTTGCACCCGGGTTCTCCGCTGTGGGCCGCTATGTTGCCGCCAGTGCTACCGCGACGCGAGTCACCCGCTGGCCATTCGTCCTTGCCGAGTGTTCCCCCGAGCTATTTTGAGCCCTCTCCTAGGTTCACGAATTCGATCATTGGCCTGGTGGCCTCAATGGGTCAGGTCCCATTGAGGCCACCAGGATGAGACATCAAAGTGCCTGGAGTGCCGTGCGCATCGCCTAAACTCAGTTGCTGTAGTTGCCGTCCTCACCATGAGGATCTCAAAGGAGATTACTTTGAAGAGCAAGCTTGCCAAGATCGTGGCTCCGGCTCTGTCTGCAATCGCAATCGCAGTCGCCGGAACCGGACCCGCTTCCGCCTCGGATGCAGAAGCTATGGCGTACACCTGCAAGGACAATGAGGTTTGCTTCTACCAGCACAGTAACTACACCGGTTCGGTGTTTGTGCCGGACGAGCTGAAGTATCATTCCGTTGTCTCCGATTTCGGTGTTAAGAAATTTGTCAACGGGGCCAATGCCGACAATGCGGTGTCTTCGGTCATCAACACGACCGGCTGGCGCTTCTGTTTCTACGATCGCCCGTTCATGCAGCACTACCAGGGGACACTGGGGGCTGATGACGGCGCAAACTTCGTGGGCCAGCAGTGGGCGTATCTCAACGACCGCATCAGCTCTGTCCAGCCCTGTTCTTGACCGAACCCACTGATTGGGCGACGTCAGCGGTATACGCCGTGCGAGGCTCGCGTGCTGTGGAGGTGGGTCTTCGAGGACTCACTCGTGGGCGCAGGAGCTTCGTTGGCTCCCAAAGTCTGCTGCACCAGGGCTCGTATGCCCTGGTGGAGCGGGGCGCCATAGCGATCGCCACAGATATGCTCGTGCGCCTCAGCGCCGGATTCGGCGCCGTAGCCCGGCATACAGGTGCGGGACAGCAGACATCGGACCCTCGCCCTGAGGGCTCACCTGGGCTGCTTCGGGGGGTGCGTGGCCTGGCACCGATCCCGACGTGCTCCATCGATGGTCATCACCGAGTCCGACCCGGTTCGCGCCCCCGTGCCGGCGCGGTCCCACGGAACAGCGTTGACTGGCGTGGTGCCGTCGGGTGTTTGCGCTCTCTCGCTGTGAGGGGCAGATGAGCGGCCCGTGCAAGTCACCGACTTGGCGGGCTTCATCGAACCCCGAGCCGGCCCCGCAAGCAGAAACATCCACTCCGAAGTATTTGCCGCTGGGCTTGCCTCAGCCCGCAGTTGAGTGACCGGCGCCAACTTGCGGATCGCGCGTATGACGCCCACGAAACCGTGGCCCGAATCCTCTATGGGCCGGTCTCCCCAGCCTCGAACATCCAAAGACACGGTGATTTTTCCATGCTCGTCGACCGCACCGGTCTGCGCCCGCCTGGCCGACCGCGCCTCACCCCACCACGTGAGATCGCCCCGCCCTCACCTACACACGTCTCGCCGGCATCCGAGAGCACGTCAGAAAGAAGCCAGCCGGCCCGCGGCAACGCCTTCTCCGGTTGGCGCAGAGCAACCGCGGTGATCGTGATGACTGGGCTGAGCGCCGTGGTTGTCACTGGCTGTGCCGCTTCGCAGGACTCGGGCCAATCTTCGGCTTCGGAGTCAGCGTCGTCGCAGGACATGGTGCGTCTGCTCGAGGCGTCGCTTCCACAAGGCAAGACCTCCGGGAAACGAGGGAAGGGCGTGAGCGCGAAACCCGAAACGCTGCCGTCGGCCGAACTGGTCTTCGAGCGGGACGGCAAGTCTGCTCATGTGCAAGTAGTCCTCGGTCGGCTTCCGCTTCCTGTTCCGTCCGCAGTGTCGCAGTGCCCGGACACAGCCTTTTACCCCTACAGTCGCTGCAGCGTCTCCAAGCTGCCCGACGGTGGCACCCTGGTGCAGGATCAGTCACCCCAGAACGCGAAGAATCCGTCCGGCGGCAAAGTCCTCACCTCACGCCTGATCTTCCAGGACGGCGGGCAGGTTCTCGTTACCCAGGTCGCCGACCCGCAAGCCCAGACCGGCTCCGCGTCAACGCCCCTGCCACTGGCACTCAAGCAGTTGACAGCCGTCGCCACCTCTGCGACTTGGAAACCCGTCCTCAACGCAGTGCCCAAGCCACCCGCCGGGCCAAATGGGGGCTGGCAGCCGACCGGCATGGACATCAGTCGAGTGCTCGGACAACTCCTTCCGGCCGGACTCCGCCACGCGCAGCCTGGCGGCACGGATGGCTTCGGCCACCTTGTGGTCGATGACGGTCACGGCAAAAGTCTCGTCGCCGTCAACGTCCAGCGATGGAAGCCCGATGACGGCAGCATGACCAAGCTGTTCGAGAAGGCCGAGACCCTCCCCGACGGCACCCGCCTCAACATTCACAAGAAGCCCGTCAACCAAGGCCACACAACCACGATCGAATGGACCGCCGATACCTTCCGCGAAGACGGCATACGCATCGTCGTCTCCGCCCTCAACACCTCTGCCTACCCCTTTGCCCCCACCCGGCCTGACCCCGCCCTCGACACCGCCCAACTGAAGGCGATCGCCCTCGACCCAGCATGGCAACGAGTCACTCGCAAGTGACAAACCAGCACCACCAGTCCTCCGCGAAACCCGCCGCACCGATCCACAGGTGCGTACGAAGCAGCTTCAACCAGCGTCCAGTCGCCCCCGGCTACACCCTGGTCAGCCTGCCGTGAACGGCAGCGGTGTTCTACGAGCGCACGCCGAGTGCAAAGTGGTCGGCACGGTGCTCTTCGTTGAGCTTCGCGGCGCGCCAGCGGGTGTTGTCGAGGAAGAGGCCGACACGCACGGGCGCTCCGTCTACGGTATCGACGTACTGGTGGGGCACCACCCGCACATGCCTCTCACAAGCGTGGAACTGGCGCGTGACGATGAGGGTGGTCTTCTACCGGTCGCCTTACGACTGGCACGTTGCCGGTGTCAGCGGGTTCTGCTCCGAGTATCTCCGGCAGGCACTGCTGTGCGGGCGTCACCTTGTCCTACCCGGTGCGCTGCCCGGTGATTGAGGTCCTGAGGTCTTCGGCAGCCGCCGGCTCACGGTGTGCTCGGAGATCCTCGGGACTGCCTACTCGGATCACGACCTGGTCGTGCTCCTCGAGGCCGCTGGAGTTGCCGATCCGGAGAACGTCCGTGACGATCCGGGATGGGTCGAATGGCGGGGCGGTCGTCCTCACAGTGGGACAACGCGTTATCGCCACCCCGCGGCACAGTCGTGCGCTGCCGACTGACCTCATGGCCGGGTGGCTGCCCCGTCGCCCGGCCCGCTCCGACCGGGGTTGGCAAGACTGCGGTTCCGGCCGACCGGGCATGCATCGCCCCTCACCTCACGCGACCGCCCCGCTCTACGGGCTTGTGCTTCTTGCCGTGGCCGTCATCGACCACGAGGTGGCCGAACCCTTCCCTTCTACGTCCGAATGCGCTGTGAGTCCGGGCCGGTCCGCACTCACCGCGGCACGGTTGGCGCCCCTCCGGTCGCACCCAGCGAAGGTGCCGTCCCAGCAGCAGACCCAAGGTCGGCGGCACACAGCACACAGCCTCGGCGGCATCACCGAGAAGATCGATCCAAGCCGTACGCGTGCGCCCTGCCGACCGCGAACCCACAGCCGACAGCAACGGGGGCCAACATAGTGTGGGCCGGACGCGACGTCGTGAAGCGGGAAATCAACGAAGCTCCCGCGCCGGTGGGTTGAGACATCCCATATCTTCCTCAACGGCACGGGAGCACGGTGCGTGGCGCGCAAGGTTCACGTCACCCGATCAGTGGGCCGCGCTTAATGCACCTAGCAGGGTCCTACAGAGCTGATGCGGTCATTGAGATGCGCCTTATCGCCAACGAAGTTGTCGTCCGTATCGATGCGCAAGTAGTGCATAAGGTTTTTCTGGTACGGGCGATCATATGCGCAGAACATCCAGCCCGTTGTGTTCTTGACGGAAGACACCGCGTTGTCGGTGTTGACTCCGTTGACGAAATTACGAATACCGAAGTCTACAACAGCGGAACGATACTTCAGCTCGGACGGCACGAATACCGAACCGGTGTAGTTGGAATGCTGGTAGAAGCAGACCTCATTGTCTTGGCAACTGTAGGCCATGACGTCGACGTCGGAGGCAGAAGCGGACCCGACCCCGCCGACTACAAGCCCCAGAGCTGAAACAGTCGGGGCCAGGACCATTGCAAGCTTCTTCTTTGCCGTCACTGAATGTCCTTAGAGTACTTTGAAGTGTTTGCGTACGCAGCAAGGCACCTCCGCCCAACTGCGCGGAGAGCACCTACTCGGCCACAAGGTCGCAGGGAGCCGTGCGACAGTGTGGATTCGACCCTAATGCCCATCAGTTGAGGTCCAGGTTCGTATTGCTTGTTTCCGGTTGGCCTCATTGGGACTTGGCCCAATGAGGCCGGAGGCGGCAATTCGCTCCCACATCATCCAGTGCTGAGTAGCGCAGAAGGCAATGACAAAGACCACAGCAACTGAAGGACACGTTACCGTCCGTCCTCTGGACGGAGGCGGGACGCAGATCAGCGATCCAACAGGCCATCGGTACTACCAGCGCTTGCACCATCATGCCCTGCTCATTTCGAGTGCCCCCCGACGTCCAATGAGATGACCTCTAACGCACACTTGACTTTCGGTTGAGAGGTCCAGGTGCAAGTTCGGGCCGGCGCTCCACCGAGGTCCTCGCCCCAGTCTGGGGCGGGGGCTCCTGCTGTGACAGCTTCACCGCCCGTCTTCACCCTGGACCTTGCACGACAGTTCGAGATCAACGACGCTTCCGTCGATCCCGATCATTACATTCGGCGACACGGCGAACTTCGATAAGAGCCCCTTCTTCTACTTCGGGCACTGGGGCACTTCGAGTCCTGGTTCTTCCGCGACGCGGACCACGAACTCGACCGTTGGGCCGACGATCTTGGCCGTCAGGAATTCTGGACGATCGTCCGCAACTTCCAGCCCCAGAAAATCAGGTTCTACCACGAACAGCTGTGATCAGAGCCGCGAAGCGACCTGCCTGGTGCCACTCTGCGACCGCTCTCCACGATCTGTGCCTGAGCCCAAGTGCACTGCCATAGCCAGAAGTTGGCGGCGTCTCTGCGTCGATTGAGAAGCGACGGGTCCTCGACACCCTGACTACCGCGTTGCTGCAGCTAATTGTCGTGGTGAGAAACGGGCCTGTCCCGTGAGCAGGCGGGTTCGGGGTCAACTTCAGCCCCTGGAACGGGATATTCGATCTGTGCGAGAACTTCAGCGAGCTCAACGAGCTCGACGTGCGGATTCAACGCTGCTACGACACTCTGAGTGAGTGGCCGCAGCACGTAGACGTGGCAGATGGCCTCGATGTCCGTTGTGACCTCGCAGTACTCCTCCGCGAACTGCAGATAGGTTTTGGGACGGCCATCCACCAAGATGTCGAACAGCCACTCTGCGCTGCCGCCGCCTTCCACGCTGACGGGAGAACTGTGCAGCAACAATGTCTGCGCGAGGACGGGTTGTCGGTTCCGTTTTGATCTCAGTCTTCGCTCGCCTCCGGCTTCAATCATGAGGATGATCTCGGCGTCCCTGTGGTTGCTTCGGAGCGGCTGAAACCCGGCATTCCGAGCTGGACCGCAGCCGACTGTTTCTCAGGAGAGTGGAGCGGGCCTGGGGCAGAGGCTGGCACGCCGGGGGGATCCTACGCATGGGAGGTGGTGTTGTGCGTCGGCACGGCCTCCGCGCTGCCTGGCCGTTGGAGCGTCGGGTCGGTGGAGCAGAAGACATCGGGCGGCGACGAACGGCGCTGCTGCGCCAGGGTGCAGCGGTGGACGGTGCGGGGCTTCAATGGAGGAGCCCCAGCTGCCCCTGGTCAATCAGAGCGGCACTCTGGGCTGAGGTTCTCCAGCATCCAGTGCTCCCGCCGTCGGGTGCATCGGCGTCAACAACTGCGCCAGCTAGTGCCTGCTGCGGCCTTCCAATGGCCGTCGAGGTCCTCGAGGGGTCTGATGGTCCTCGCGCGGCGAGACGGGCCGTGCCTGGCAGAGTCATGCGCTTCAGTTTTTCCAACTAGGCTTCCTGTAGTCGATCGTTTATGCAGACTCCTCTCGCACACGAGTGCTTCGTACAGGGAGGGGACCAGCTCATGCTGGCTGGAAGGAAGATCACCACCATGGCTGCGGCCATCGCCTTGGGCGTCGGTCTTGCGGTCGCGGGACCGACAGCGAGCGCCCAAGCCGCCACATGCTCGTACACCTACAACAACACCACCGGTTATGCCTTCGCGGGTCACTACAGCGGGTGGACTGCGGTCCCGTCGAAGACCGTGGTGACCAGTTCGGGGGCGGAAGCACAGTGCCTCCTGAAGGAGATCGGGTACAGCATCACGGTTGACGGTGTGTTCGGGCCGAACTCGCAGGCTGTTATGAAGGAATTCCAGAGGAAGGTCAACGGCTCACCCTGGAGAGCTGGCCTCGCCGTTGACGGCGTGCCGGGCCCTGAGTCCTGGGAATGGCTGCGGTGGTATGCCTGGGACTTCTGAGCCGGGGTGAGCGGACGAGTTTGCGAACTGGTCACCTACTCGGGCACCTGCCCAGCGGCGAGGCCAGAGCGGAGCCGTACGGCGTTGCCATCAGCTTGTCGCTCACGGGTTGGCCTGTTCGACCACGGGTCCTGATCGAGTGATGGGCCAGGGCTTGAGAGCGGGGCCTCTTGGTGGCTCGTGGTGCGAACCAAACCGACCGCAGGAGGCCCTGTTGCCGCAGTTTTCGTGGTCGTATGCATGGCGTCCATGTTTCCAGCGAGTGCTGGCTCCGCCGAAGCAACCAGAAGCGGGCCGGCGCCGAACCTGCGCGGCAGCGGGCGCGGCCGTAAGCCTGCAGCAGAGACTGTCGAGCGTGCGCCGTGAAGCCCGCTGTCAGGCGGCAGATGCCGAACGCGAGCGCGTGCAGCAGGAACGGGAAGATCAACGGCGCCCGGCTGGAGGCGGCCAAGTGGTGGTGCGCGGCACGCCGGCACGTCGTCTCCCTCGAGGACGATGTCGTCTCCGGCAGCGACAAAGATCACGCAGGCCGCGGCCGAAGCTGCCCAGCAACGGGCTGGCTGCCGCCTGCGCCTGCGATCGGCCACGCGGGTGCCTTCTGGCTGTGACGGACCGCCGCGGAGGATCTCTAAACCGTGGCACGCAACAGCGTGACGAGGTGCAGCCAGTGCGGGGGCCCGCTTCCCGAGGGGAACCGTCGCTCCCAGCGGTACTTTTCAGCAGCGTGCCGCACAAAGGCATGGCGGTGGCGCAGGGCGCGAAGAATGGTGTCGGAGCAACATCGACTTCGCCGCCGCTACACGGGAGCCACGCCGGTACCACCGGCTGAAGATCCAGTGCCAGGTCTGCCACGGCTGACGGTACGTCGGTGTATTGCTCGTCGTCGTGCCGCACCAGGATCCTTGTGTCGCCCAGGTGCCTTCGCTCGACAGACCCTGTCTGCGTGGCGTGCACTCCGTCAACCGCAACCTGCTGAACCGGCTCGCCGATGACCGCACTGTCCTGACTCGACTCGTGTTCGGGGTCCTGGCCGACCTTGAACTCGCCCCCACCCGCGTCACCCTCTTGTCCAACCGGCTGTCGCTGTACGAGGCACCGGACGGCAGCTTGGATATCCGCCTCGACCTGGACCCCCAGCCGGACAACCAGCTTTTCCCGCACGACCACCGCTATTCCTTCGCCACCCGTATCCTCATCGGCGGATACATCCGCGTCGTGCGCCACCGCACCAACGGCCGCCACAGCCCCTTCACCAGGATGATCCTGGCGTCGGCGGTCCTGACGATCGAGCGGCCCGTCAGCGCCTACACGCTCAACACACGATCGTGCACCAGGCCGTTATGGCGCCTGGCGGCGGCACCGGCTTCTCCGCGGCGCCGCAAGAAGCCGTCCCACGCCCTCGAAGAACTCATGCCGGCGCAGGACTCCTGGCCCGCACCCGTCGGCTCTCGAGCGGTGCGGAGACGCGTGGCCAGTTCAGGCAGGATTCATTTGGCCGGTGATCTTCCGGCGGGTGGACGGCACCGTCGGGACATAACTGATCTCTAGGTTGCGGGGGTTGTCACTGATGGAGGACTGATGATCACCCGTGCCCGCCTGGGCGTCATACTTGCCGCCGTGCTGACGACGGTCTTCACGAGCGCCGTCGTGCCGAGTGCCGTCTCGGCTCAGCAGCCGAACCCGGCCGCCGCGAGCGCCACTGCGCACTCCGGCAAGGTCCGGATGAACGAGATCCAGTTCATGGGCGCCCACAACGCCTTCCACCGGGAGATGCAGGGCATCGAGCTGGCCGAGTCGATCAAGATCGACCCTGGATACCCGTCGTGGGGCTTCTACTCGCACGCGTCCGTCTCCGATCTGCTGGGCCGGCAGAACGTGCGCGCGCTCGAGTTCGACCTGCTGCCCGACCCCGACGGCGGCCTGTATCAGCATCCGCTGGCCCGCAAGCGGGCCGGTCTCGGCCCGATCGACGACCCGGCCATGGCCGCACCCGGCATGAAGGTCATCCATGTCGCCGACCAGGACTACAACTCGACCTGCCGCACCCTCGTGGTCTGCATGCAGCAGGTGAAGACCTGGTCGAAGGCCAACCCGCAGCACGCGCCGATCATCCTGCAGCTGGAGCTCAAGCAGACGGACGACCGCTGGGAGCAGCTCGGAGGCGCGGTCAGCCCGGCCTGGAGCGGCAAGCTGCTCGACGACATCGACAAGGAGATCCGTTCGGTCTTCTCCGAGTCGCAGCTGATCACCGCTGACGACCTGCGCAGCCCTGGCCTGACGCTCGAGCAGTCGATCCTGGAGAACGGCTGGCCGACCCTGGACTGGGCGCGCGGCAAGGTGATGTTCTTCTTCGACAACGGCGGCCCCGGCGCCATCCGTGACATGTACCTGGACGGGCACCCCAGCCTGCAGGGCCGCGCGGTCTTCACTCGCGGCAACCCCGGCGACGCGGATGCGGCGATCACTATGGTGAACGACCCGCGCGGTGCCAACGAGGCGACCATCCGCGACCTGGTCAAGCGGGGCTACATCGTCCGCACCCGCTCGGACGAGCCGCTGAAGACGGTCATCAACAACGAGTTCAGCCGTGTCCAGACTGCTCTGGCCAGCGGCGCGCAGATGGTCACGACGGACTTCCCGAGCGTCGGCATGACCGCTCGCTACAACAGCGACTTCGTTGCCGAGCTGCCCGGTAACGAGCCGGTTCGCTGCAACCCGGTGACCGCGCCGCGCAACTGCCACGACGACAGGCTGGAGCCCTCGTCCACCCGATGAGCGCGTTCTGAAAGGCGGCCGGCCGATCCCGGACGGCCGCCTCTTCTTTTCCGTACTACGGACCGCAGTGTCGACGGGTGTGTCAGATCGACATGAGCAGACCGGAGGCCAGGTCTTCCCGCTCGTACGACGATGAGGGCCCCCGCTTGCCCAGCCACCGCTCTGGGAGCTCCACTCGGACGGCTCAGCACAAGTTCTATGCCCCCTTGGCCACCCAGCGCTGCTGCCAGATGTTCCCTGGCTGGCTCGACAGCCAGTGCAGCAGCTTGGTCACCCCAGGGCGGCGTCCGGCTCGGGTGCCGTTCGCCCCCGGTGCTCGGGCGTCGGCCTCAGCCGAACTGCGGTCAGTATTCCCAGACGGCCGGTACGAAGCGAAAGGCGTTGCCGGCGACCGCCACGTGGCAGGCGGACGGGAACGGCAGGTGGGTGGCCAGCAGCTGCCCGCCGTTTGCCGCCAGTTCTGTCAGGAGACGGATCCGGACGCGGGCCGTTTCCTCTGGGTCGTGGTCGAAGCCGTTGTGCCAGTCGGGCTTGTCGAACCCGGGCTGGAACACGGCGTCGCCGGCGAATGTCAGCTGGTCGCCGCCGGACTCCAGGCGGATGATGCTGTGGCCTGGGGTATGCCCGCCAGTGCGCTGCATCACCACTCCTGGTGCCACCTCGTACTCCGTCTCGAACGGCCGCAACTGGCTGCGGTACACGTCCAGGAACCGCGAGGCGGTCTTTCGCAGCACGTCCGGCACCGGTGCCGGCATGACGGTGTGGGAGAAGTCTGGTGCGTTCCAGAACTCGGCCTCGGCCGCCGCCAGGTGGACTTGCAGGTCTTGGCGCAGCCGGCCCCTCAGCCCTTCGACGAGCAGACCGCCGATGTGGTCCATGTGCAGGTGGGTGAGCACCACGTCGGTCACGGACCCGGGATCGATCCCTGCGGCGTCCAGTCGCATGGCCAGCTGGCCGGCTCGCGGGAAGCCCGGGAACTGCGTTCCCAGACCGGAATCGACGAGGATGGTCCGGTCACCGTTGCGCACCACGGCGACGTTCAACGGCCAGTTGCACACCTCCGGAGGCAGGAACATGTCATCGAGCCAGGTCGCCAGATCGTCCTGGGCGGCGTTGGTGGCCAGCGTCGTGGCGGGGATCGGCATCACGCCGTCGCTGATCACCATGACATCGATGTCGCCCACCTTCAGCGCGTAGCGCGATGGAACCAGCTCGTCATGCCCCGGTGCATGGGAGTGTGCGAAGTCGGTGTGGCTCATGCTGTTCTCCTTCGGAAGCGCGTTGGCCGACGACATCGAGGACGCCATGGGTCACACCGTCCAGTCGTCCTCAGGACCGGGCGGCAGCCCGATTTGTGAGATTAGCCTGGTTTGCGGTAGCCGCTGTGCTCCCTCGCCCGGTCATGCCGAGGATTGGCCCGAGCGACTCCCCGGGTGCCGCTACATCGATCACGTTTCCGCGGGTCAGTGCCTCTCTAGTGCGTTCCGGTTGGAGTTCTGCCTCCGTCGAGGTCGCGACTTTCGCGAAAGCCAGGTCATTCGAGAACCCCTGGGCCGTGGAAGGGCCTGCCTCTCGGAATGGCCGACGAGTGGTGTCGGGCAGTGCGGGAGTGCTCTCGGGCTGCTCGGCGGGGGAGAGCTGCCCCCAGGTGGACGCCCAAGCCTTGATCGGCTGCACCACGTGATGGGACACCATCCGGTGTCGATACCTGGGCCCCGGGCTTCACAGGTTTCCCGGTGGCGAGTAGTTCGACGAGTCTCACTCACCACTTCCGTGGTGTAGATGGCGTCGGGGAGGATTCCAGGGATTGCTCATTGGATCAGTTCGATGTGCGGGTGGTCCGGGGACTGAGGGCAGAGGTGGAGTTGCAGGTCGTAGCCGCTTGCGATGACGATCATGGTGATGTTTGCCGGTGGGGTGCCCGGGAGGAGGGGCGTGGGGTCGGCCCCGTTCCTCGTGGGGGATCCAGCTGTGGTTGTCGGCGCACCATTCGGTGCTTGCGATGGTGAGCAGCGGCACCGTGTGGGTGTCGCATGTGGAGCAGGTCCGGGGATGGGATCGGTCAGGCCCCAGCGGGTCCAGCCTCCCGCCTTTCCAGCCGGGTGCGATGGACAGGTGGTCCTCGTAGAACTCCTCCGGCGCGATGGTGTGCGTGTTGTCCCACGCTATTCCGGCGGCTTCCCACCTGTTGAGGTCTGCGAGCTGCTCTTGCAGGTTCTTGCTCAGCTCCATGGGGTTGGGGGTATTCGGTGACCTGTTCCGGTGCGAGCAGGCATGGCTCCGGTAGGTAGGTGTGGAACTGGATCGCGGGCGGCTCGGGTGGTGTGGGCGTTGCCCAGGGTCCTTGCGGATCACGGTGCCGCCGGCTCTGTGCTGCTGCCCGGGTTCGCCGCCACTGACGTATGTCGTCCGGTGACATGGGTGCTTGCATCTGGTCCCACACGTGCGTTCCCTCGTAGTGCGGCCACGGCTGGTCGGCGGGCCACAGCAGTGGCCCGCCGACGGAGCTGTCGTGCGGGGTGGGCGATCCGGGGCGGGGATGCAGCCGGGTCGCCGTGCGCGCGAGCGGGGCCAGTTGGGGGAAGAGCGCGGTGACGTCGAGCGGCCCCGGCGGGGTTGTATACGGATGGCGGTCATAGCGGCGATGCTGCCAGCAGCCTGTGACAACGCGTGTGCCGATAGCTGCCTGTCGAAGACCGTCTTTCATCGGCCGGGGTCAGTCGGTGACCGTGATGGCACCCCGGCCGCCGTCCAGGTCGAGGAAGACGCCCACGCCGTCGATGCCGTACAACCCATCCTCCCGGGCAGGGTTCTCCGGATCGAGCAGATCCAGTGTCACCGTGTCCGCCACTCGGGGGGAGGCTTCTTGGGCTCAGTCCGAGCGAGGGCTCAAGCGCGTCGAGCGCGGCGGATCAACCAAGCCGCGGTGAAATACAGGGCGGTGACAACAGCCCAGGCCGCTAGAAACTGGACCGCGAGGAGCTTGTCACCCTCGCTCCAGACGATAGCGGTCACCGCCGGACCGCCGAGCCACCAGGCGAACAAGATGATTCCGAAGACGGCTCCGGCCAGTTCACCGAGGGCAGCCGTCAGCCAGCTAAGCATAGTTCGGTACTCCAAGGCAGATGAGATGTCCAAGTGATCAACAGTCTCAGCTTAAGACAACGACTGACGCAATCAGGCGCAGGATGATCAGTCGGCCAGGGCCCGTGCGTTTTCAGGTGATGAGACGTCATGGTTCTCATCAGGTAGGCGTATCGTCGGTTTCACGGCGTTGGCGAAACGAGGCACGGCCTCGCATGATCAAGGTGGATCGAAGCCGTCCGCATGCTGCAGGTACGGCACAACCAGGGGGCGACGGGGAAGCGTGATCGAGGACTTGTCGCAGGCGGCCCAGGTTCGAACCGCGTCTGTGGTCGAGCTGGCGAGCGAGCTGATCCGCCGTCCGAGCCGGGCGGGGATCGACGCCTACGGGCCCGTACTTGGCGTGCTGGAGAACTGGCTTGCCGCTCGGGACCTGCCGCACCGCCGCCTGCACGACGCGGCGGGCGCCCTGGTGGGGCTGCTGGTGGAGATTCCCGGTGGGCGGCCCGGCCCGTGGTGGACGCTGGACGCGTGTGTGGACACCGCCCCGTACGGCGACGAGGCCGCCTGGTCGTTCTCCCCGGCCTGCGGCGACATCATGGACGGCTGGCTGTGCGGCCGAGGTGCGGCGGATTCCAAGCTCGCTGCCGCGATGTTCTGCCACATCGCCGCCGACCTCGCGCCCTGCGCCGCTGACCTGGCAGGCGGGCTTGCCGTGCTTTTGGACGTCGACGAGCACACCGGCGGTTTCGGCGGCGCACGCGCCTACCTCACCGACCGGGTCGCGGCTCGCCCGGCCGGGGTAATGATCGGCTACCCGGGCCTGGACGAGATCGTGGTCGGCGGCCGGGGCCTGTGGCGGGCCGCGATCACCGTGCACGCCCCCTCCGGGCACTCCGGCTCCGGCCAGACCGTGGTCAGCGCCATCTCCCGCGCCGCCCGCCTCGTGCATCTCCTGGATACGGCGGCGCTGCCCGACGTGGACGTCGGCTCGGGGTTCCCGCTGCCGCCGAAGCTGTCGGTCACCGCCTTCCACGGCGGACAGGGCTTCTCGGCCATCTGCGACCGTGTCGACATCAACGTGGATGTCCGCACAACCCTGGTGTTTGACGCGCACGACGCCGAGACCCTCATCAGAAAAGCCGTCGCCGAGCTCGACGCGGAGCTGCCCGTCGCGGTGCCCACCGACGTCACCTCGGTCGCCACGTGGCCGCCGTTCCGCCTTGCCGAGGACGAGCAGCCCGCCGCCGCCCTCCTCGGCGCCGCCGCCGAAGCTGGCCTTACGGTGCGGCCGAAGACCGCGGGCCCGTCGAACATAGGCAACCTGCTTGCCGGGGAGGGCATCGCGGCCACCGCCGGCTTCGGTGTGCCGTACGAAGGGCTGCACGGTATCGACGAGCGCGCACACCTTGCCGAACTCCCCGCGGTGTACGCCGTCTACCATCGGGCCGTCCTCGGCCTCCTCGGAGGCTGACGCCCCAGGCGCGTCCCATCTACTTCCCGGGTCCACTCCCAGCAACCGCCCAACTTCGCCTCTGGGAACAGACCTTCGATCACAGCGAAGTGCCGACACATGAGGTGCAGGATGTGCGACAGGCGTGGGGCCGGGTCACCCTTAGAAGACCGCCACCTCCTACGAAGCAGCGGTCACACTCGCCTCGTTCTTGCTCTGGGCAAGATCACTTTGAAGACGGATCCTGAGGGCTGGACAAGTGGGAAAGGAGGAAGTCCGTAGCTGACCCTATTGCGGCATCAGCGTCCTCTAGATCATCCGAGAACAGGTGCCAAACGTGCGGCATGTCCGGCCATACTTCAAGATTCACGCGCACGCGGGAAGAGGCTAGGTGTTCGGCCAGGCGCACAGCGTCGCTGAGCATGATTTCGCGCTCTCCGATTTGTATCTGCACCGGATGCAGACCAGTGACGTCAGCAAACACGGGCGAGGCGAGTGGGCTACTGAGGGGGAGGCCGCCCAAGTAGTTCAGCGCCAGCTTTCGCAGCCCTTCAGGAGCGCATACCGGATCAGTATCGGATTTTGAGCTGATCGATTCTCCTGTATGTTCCAGGTTGGCCCATGGAGAGATGGCCACCGCTGCTGCGGGCAGCGGCAAACCCGCTTCCTGAGCCGCTACCATCAGCGAGATACACATAGCCCCTCCTGCCGAGTCCCCGGAGACGGCGATGGACCGTGCGTCGTACCCCTCATCCAGCAGAGCCTTGTAGACGGCGAGATTGTCATCTATGGCTGCCGGATATACGGCGTCAGGCGCTAGTCGGTAGTCGGGGATGACCGCTCGGGCCTTGAGCTTGCGTGCAAATCGACCTACTAGCCCGCGGTATCCGCGAGGTGCACCGACCAGATAGCCGCCGCCGTGCAGGTAGAGCAGAACGCGTCCGTCAACGGTATCTGCGGGGCGTGCCCATGTGATCGGAACACCGCTGGCCTCGGTGTCCTCGAAAAGGACGTCTGATGGAGACGGAAATCGCGAGGAAAACCAGTCAGCATATTCGGTGCGAATATCAGACAGGTCGTCGAGGCGCCCTTCTTCCAGGGCGGCTAGTGCGGCGTCCAGTCGGGCAGCCCATGGTGCGACCAGATGGTCGACAGTCGAAATTCGGTCGGTCTTGACAGGATGCGTCATGATTCAATTCTCTCGCAAATTCGCTTGGCTGGAGACGCGCTGTGTTCTGTCTCCAATTTCAGTAGTGCTACGTTGACACCGGCAGGAGGCCTGCACACGCGTGGTCTCTCCGATGCCTTCGGGGCGATTCGTACTAGGTCTCGATTGTGGAGTCCTTTCAGTCGGCTACAGCTCGAATGTTGCACATCTGCGTGTCTGGGCGACTGCGGTCGGAATATTCGAGTTGCTTGCCGCGTCTGGAGGGGTGTTGTCTCAGATAGGCGAGGTGAATGGCTCTGGTCACGGGTGACAAGCTCGCACTGGCGACATCGCCGGCGGTGCCAACGCCAGATGAGAGTGCAGGAAGCGAGCCGGA
Organism: Streptomyces cadmiisoli; assembly: GCF_003261055.1. NCBI lineage: Bacteria > Bacillati > Actinomycetota > Actinomycetes > Kitasatosporales > Streptomycetaceae > Streptomyces > Streptomyces cadmiisoli. Next base: position 220,916 of record NZ_CP030073.1, on the reverse strand, counting down.
TCTCAATGCCGGGCATCGAGATCCGGCTGGTCTTATGCGCTGCGACCCTCTGACGCCGCGATACCTCTGTGATCGATCACCCTATGGTTCACCCAAGGACGATCTGCGAGCGTGAGATGACTCGAACTCGGCGCTTGAGGCCCACTATCAATACACCCTGACCCCATTCAGAATTTGCAGTTCCGAATTAGTCAAGCTGATTTCTGACGCGGCAACATTCTCGTCCAAGTGGGAAATACTTGAAGTTCCGGGGATGGGCAGCATCGTGGATGAGCGCTGCAGCAGCCAAGCGAGAGCGATCTGAGACGGTGCTACATTTCGCTTCTTAGCCATCGCAGAAAGGGGGCTGTCATGGCCCGCGAGCGCGCCCGTGGCAAGGGGATGCCAAGGGATGAAGCCAATTCCCGCTCTCTCGGTGTAATCAACCAGCGGATCAGCTACCCGATTCCCTAGATTGTACAGATTCTGCACCGAGTCAATTCGGGCGATCCGCTGCGCTCGTTTGAGCTGCTGAATGTCAACTTCCGACAAGCCGATGTGCCGAATTTTTCCTTCATCCTGCAGCTCTTTAAGTGTACCCACTTGAACCTCGAGTGGCACTCTAGGGTCAACTCGGTGAAGCTGAAACAGGCTTATGCAGTCAACGTTTAGCCTGCGCAGACTCATTTCCGCCTGTTGCCTCAGATACTCCGGGAGACCTACAGGAACCCACCTTTTAGGCCCAGGTCGGGTGAAACCTGCCTTTGTTGCAATGACAAGGTTTTCGGCATAGGGATAGAGGGCTTCTCGAATGAGATTCTCAGCCACTTCAGGACCGTATGAGTCGGCTGTGTCGATGAGGTTGACGCCGAGATCCACCGCTCGACGAAGCACGCGCATGGATTTATCTGGATCCTTAGGGTAGCCCCACCCGCCCGGACCAGTCAGCTGCAAGGTCCCGTATCCAAGTCGCGTCACTGCAGTTGTTCCAGCAAGGTGGAACTGGCCAGATTCACGAGCGGTGTTTTTGCTGGTCATTCTTGCGTGGCCCTCTCACATTTGTATGGGCTGACCTGAGTAAGTTGGCAACAATATCGCCGGCATACGGGAAGGTCGGACAAATCTTTGAAATCCGCCATCGGTGTGCACCGATGGCAAAGGAATCCCGATGCCTTTTCCTGTCGGGGGGCATGTAGCAACCCAACCAGCCGATGTGGCGGCATTTCGTGAGCCGTGAGCCGTGAGCCGTGAGCCGTGAGCCGTGAGCCGTGAGCCGTGAGCCGTAGCAAGTTTTCAGAGTCGGCAAGGCGGTCGACCCCTCGCACTCTCTCGACAGTCACGCCCAGGACGGCCGGCACACGAGTGGCGTCACGGTAATCCGTGAGTAGTGCATTGGCGCCTGCGGCCGGAGCGGCTGCACTGCTTGCCGAACCAGGCTGCGACGGTCCCTGATGACTCGGGGCTACAAGAGCGTGCTCTGCGCAGTTCACCCGCCGGTGAGGCTTTGGGGGGGACGGGTGAACTGCGTAGGGCCCAGGTCCGACTGGGAGACGTAAGGGTGCGGACCGGGGTTGTCACGTGGACTGGCTACTGCGCCAGATACCCACCGTCGATCACGAGTTCGGCCCCGGTGACGTAGCTGGATTCGTCCGACGCAAGGAAGAGGATGCCGTTGGCGACCTCGATGGGCTGGCCGCCGCGCTTCATGGGGGTCGCGTCGATCACGGCGTCGTTGAGGTCGGCCGCCTGTGAGTCGGTCAGAGGGGTGTGGATAAAGCCCGGGTGGACCGAGTTGACCCGGATACCGTCGCCGACGTAGGTCAGTGCCGCGTTCTTCGACATGTTGCGCACCGCGCCCTTTGCGGCGTGGTAGCTGTGTGCGCCGGCCACTGCGGCGCTGCCCCAGATCGACGAGATGTTCACAATCGAGCCCGACTGCTGCGGGCGCATGACGCGCACGGCCTCACGCATGCCGAGGAACACCCCGGTCTGGTCTACAGCGATCATGCGGAGCCACGCCTCCATACCCAGCTCGTGCAGGGGCTCGTAGGCGATGATGCCGGCATTGTTGATCAGCACGTCGAGTCGACCGGCCTCGGCGACCACGCTGTCGACCGTCGACTGCCACTCCTCCTCGCTCGTGACGTCAAGAGTGATCTCCTTGACACCGCTCGCGTAGGGAGTTTCCGGCGGCTGAATGTCGCTCGCGAAGACCGTCGCACCCTGCTCGGCGAAGAGATTGGTGACGGCCAGACCGATGCCACTCGCGGCACCGGTGACGAGTACGACCTTGTTTTGAAGCCTCATTTTTTGTTCGCCTTTCAAGCGAATATGGCGAAAGCCACATACGGGAATGATCTACTTGGGCATCCACGCTGCGCGATTTGGCGAGCAGCGCCAGGGGGCGCTGCGCCGTACCTGTGTCGGCCCTGAACGGGGCGAGCGGGCGGGATGGTGCGCACTAACAGTTACGCAACGGCTGTAGCCCATTAATAGGTATACGCATGTAGCGCTACAGGTGTCAAGCTATGTCTGTAGACTCACTCGGAGCGCGACCGCTTCTTGAGTGGAAGGAACAGGCACCTGACCAGCACGAACATCCCACAGAGTCAACTCCGACAGACCGCTTGACGATCTATAGGAGTTTCCAGAGCAACCACCACTGAAAGGTAGGACGCCTCATGTCACCCATGGACGAACCCATGCCCGCAGAGATCGAAGCAGTTCAGAAACGGCGACGCCCTGCCCGTCGGGGCGAGGGAAGTCAGCTTCGATCGGAGATCATCGAGGCGGCGAGACGGCATGTGACTGAGACGGGTGACGCAAGTTCCCTGTCCTTGCGTTCCGTGGCCCGCGCGGTTGGTGTGGCAACGACCTCGATCTACCTTCACTTCCACGACATTGGCGAACTGATGTCCGTGGTGAAGGAGCGACTGTTCCAGCAGTTCATCGAGATGCTCACTAGCGCCGCTGTCGCGGCTGGCGATGACCCGCACGCGCGAGTGCGTGCCATGAGCTTGGTATACGTAGACTTCGGACTTACTCACCCAGCGGACTACTACGTGATGTTCAGTCCTCTTCCCGCTTCGATGGCGCAGGGCGAGCAAGTGACACAGCAAGCTGACGAGGCATTCGATCTGCTTCGCGAAGCCGTTGCGGACGCCGTTGCCACGAGCGAGGATGATGACGTAGCTCTGCACCTGTGGACTGCCCTACACGGGATCGTTGCGCTGCGCAAGCTGGGGACCTTTCCGTGGCCACCCGTTGATGAGCAGGTTGACAGCCTCCTCGGCCTGCTTCTTGCCCCGCGGTGAAGGTCGGCATTTCAGGAGCACGGGTCTGCTGCAGGTTTGGTCAAGACGTCACCCGATCGTGCATCAGACCGTCATGACCGATGCAAGGGCTGGTCGCTGCGCAGTGGTGCGATGTCCCAGCACAGCCTCTGCTCCTGATCCACTACCGGTGTGTAGCCGTTGAGGGACTGGGAAGTCTCGAGAGACGTGGCGATCGCCTCCATGAGCACCGGCAGGGTCGTCCACAGCTCGTGTGATACGCGCCTAATGCCTTCCACGGCCTCGGCTTCGTGGACGCGCCCTCGGTCGATCTCGGGACGGTGGTCCAGCACCAGGTGACCCCCGCCGAGGTCCCGCGCGATGGGGATCAACTGGGGATGTCCGTACAGGACGCTGCTGAACCCGCGCTTCATGAAGTCGTAGTCCGCCTCCTCTCCTATCTCATCCGCCTCGCGCTTGTCGTAGAAGCGGGTGAGAAGCTGCCACGCAGTCGCTATTTCGTGCGCACTCATCGGTTTGTAGAACCCTGGCAGCAGCGCGTCCCGCTGGTTGAGGAGACCGTCGTGCCGCAGCAGCGACATCACCAAGGGCTTAAGCAGTGGTCGGCCGATGACGCGTTCGACTGCGGCGATGTCCGCCGGATCCGCGGGCGGCGCCAGCGCGGCGTAGGTCGCCGGGGCGTGCTCGGCCAGCCAGTTCTCTATGCGCGTCCACGACTCACTGATCGGTGCGGTCATGGCATGGCATCCTGCCATCTGGTGCTGACACCTCCTGCGCTGCGACGGTGCTGGACGTCCTCCGGGAACGCGGCAGGCGGGCACTGATCCGCGATTTGCCCCCCGGCGGATGCGACCCGAAGCCGACGGCCACCCGGCCGGCGTGATGTACGCGAACGGCGCCGGCAGTTCGCTCTTCCAGGTCTCCCGCAGCCAGTCCGTGACGGGCCTGATGCCGCGATGCCTGTGCGCCCGCTCCGGGGCCGGGTATCCGTTCTGCGGTGTTAGCCGAATTCGCGTCAGGTCCGGCGGCGGGGAGTATCGAAGGCGCTGGGAGAGGCTGTGTTTGTGGGGGCGTGGTTGCTGATGCCGAACCAAGAGACCCAAACCGAAAGGAAGTGGTTGCACGGGAAAGAATGTGGTCATTTTCGCCAACACGCTGGCGTCCCCAGGGGCATGGAGCGAGAATTACCTCGCTTTTTAGACCGACCCGGGGGAATTTATGGTCGAGCCCTTCAGTGCAATTCTTCTCAGCGGTGGCAAAGCGCTGTACCGATACGCGACGGGCACTGGAAACAAGCCTGTGACGATCGGAAACAGAACGGGCAAGAACCTCTACTTGGCTCTCTGCTTCACCCCCGAGAGAACCCGTGAAACATGGCTTACGGTGGGGTGGTTGCGTGTGGACGCGTATGCCACAGAAGTCTATCCGGTGCCCGTCATGCGCATCGGAAGCCCGGTTTACCTCTATGCGCGAACCAAAGGGGGGGCTCGCCAGTGGACTGGCGACGCCACGAAGATAGCCGTCGCTGTGCCAGTGACCGGAAAAGTCAGAGCCGGAGACAAGTTTGTCACGTCCGAACCCAAAGGCTCGATCCCGCTCCTGCAAAGCAGCAGCTGCAACGCTCGCGTACACATGGTGGGCGCACTGGAGATCAAGGTAGGCGTCGACGGAGGGGCACTGAATCTGGTCCAACGGCAGTCGTGAGCGCCTCTTCAGGTCCTCACTCCCGAAAATTTCCGGCCCCGCCCCGAAACCTGCTGCTGCCCGCACATTGGGCGGTGACCGGCGGGCCGCCGCCCACACCCTGTCCTGACTGGCCGGGCCTGCCTGCATCGCAGGCTCGGCGGTCGCATCGACGATGGGGAACTGCGCCGCACATACGCCAAGCTGCTGTGTGCCGCCGGTGTCACTGCGGGTCTGAGTTGGGCCGCGGCTAGGGCCTGTCCCGCCATGTAGGGCACCCGGCACCCTGTCCACCGCCCATACGGCGTTTGACGGCAACGTCAGCGGACGACGGCTGCGGCGGGTCGTCGGGGTCGGTCTCCGCCGGAGCTACTCGGTGTCGATCCGGCTGATCGGCCGGAACGTCCGCGCGATGCTGCATGCCTCGGCTGATTGCCAAGGGCGGCACCCGCCTCGAACTGGACCACTACCTGGAAGCTCTCGTGCGCAAACCTGGCGCTCTGCCGGGAGCGGCCGCGCTCGACCAGGGCCGCTCCGCAGGCCGGTTCACTCCCGTCCACGACGCCTGGTGGGAAGCCGCGGTCAAGACCCAAGGCGAGCGGGACGGCACCCGTACGCTCATCGAGGTGCTCCTCCTCGGACGGCACTCGCCGCACGAGCACCTGGTCAACGGACTTGCCGACGCCCTCAAGACCGGGGCGCTGACGGCGGACGCCGTCGCCCTGGAAGCCCGCAAGGCGGCGGGCGCCGACGCTATCCCTGTGGAGGCCCCGGAACCGGCGACAGTCAGCCGGACCAGCATTGCTCCGCTCGCGGCTGCTGTCCGCGCCCGCCTGCCACCCGACAAACGGCCTTTGCCGTCGGTCGCTCACTACGACCAGCTCCTGCGGCTCCGCCGCGACCGCCACACCCCTTGAAGGAGAACAGCGTGTCCATCCCCCGCCAGCGAGGACTCACCGAACAGGCCGCCACGGCGGCGATCGACCAGGCATGCCGGATGCTGAGGCTGCCCACCAGCTCCCAGTTCCCGAGTCCCGTAACGGCCGGCCGCGAGCAGATGTCCGACCTCGGATTCCTCTCCGAGCTCCTGCTGGCAGAGCGCGATGACCGGGCCCGGCGCCGGCCCTGAGCGGCGCGTCAAGGTCGCCGGGTTCCCACGCGACAAGTCGCTGCGCAAGTTCGACTTCGACGCCAACTGTGCAACGACGCGGACATGGTCCACACCCTCACCAAGTGTGAATGAATCAAGAAGGGCTTGCCGCTCTGTCTCACCGGCGACTCCAGCACGGGCAAGTCCCACCTGCTGACCGCGCTCGGCACCGAGGCCTCGATGGCCGGCCACCGGGTCCAGTACGTCCTGGCGACGAAGCTGGTCAACGAGCTGGTCGTAGCCGCCGACGAGAAGCAGCTGACCAAGACCATCGCCCGCTACGGCCGCGTCGACCTGCTCTGCATCGACGAACTCGGCTACATGGAACTCGACCGCCGCGGCGCCGAGCTCCTCTTCCAGGTCCTGACCGAGCGCGAGGAGAAGAACAGCGTCGCCATCGCCTCCAACGAGTCGTTCGGAAAAGCGCACATGTTCCGGCGAACCCGTGCCAGGCAGCGCCGAAACTTCACGGGTTCCGGCGGCGACGTGGATGCTTCATCATCGAGGGGTGTTGATCGAACTGGTGAAGGTCGCAAAGTCTCCCGGAGGCCTATGGCTGGCCGATGTCCGGACCTCGTTCGGTCACACTGCGGTCCGTTGGTGCGGGGACGGGGCCGCGAAGCCCGGCGAGTACCACGTCGAGTGGACGATCGACGAGGACATCGCCTGGCGGCAGAACGTCAAGCCAGCTGTTGGGGTCGGTCCTGGGCTCCGAACTGGCGGGCACTGCGTGGTTTTGCGGGGACAGCTGAGCCCGACTGAGGACGGCGCCGCCCTGCTGGACCTCGACGGTACGAACATCCTGCTAGACCTTGCTGATCCGCTGCCCGAAGATGTCGCCGATACGTGGGTCGAGCTCCTTGTCGACCGCGAGAAGGTCAGTCTCTACCCTTACGTGCTCTAATCAGCCTCTTTCCGTCTCCCACTGCGACAAGCGGGTCTCGTCGATGCGATCGGACAGATAGATCAAGGTGGCTTGTGGGTCCATGCCGAAGGCGGCGGCGACGAGCTTGGGGTCCATGGTGTTCACCAGGTCGAGCAGGCGGGTGCTGCGGATCATCCGGGGAGGGAATCCGCAGTCGTCAAGGACATGGGAGAGATAGGCGGTTGAGGCCGGGCTTCGCCCAGCCTTTGTTCCTTTGGTGACCATGACGTGCGGGTTCTCGGTCGGCCAGCCATTGCGGTGGTCCAGGCATCTCTGCAGCACCGTCCAGGAGGCGGGGTCCAGGGGCACGGGGTGGGGCCGCTTGCCGAGCCGGATGCTCTGGGCGAGGCGGTCCACGTCGGTGATCTGCAACAGCCGGACCTCCGAGCTGGAGGCACCATGCAGCAGGGCGAGCATGCCCACGAGAGCCTCGTGGGGGTGAACGAGGTCTTCGGCCGTCCAGCGCCGGAACAGCTCGCGCTGCTGATCGAGAGTGAGGGTCTGGCCACGGAAGCCGCTCGCTTCCTTCGCGGCCAGGCCGCGGGTCGGATCGACCAGCAGCAGCTTCTGGGCCCGCGCGAAGCGGAAGAACTGCCGCAGCACTGTCAGTCGCCGCTTGCGGGCCCGGGGCAGGACGGCAAGGAAGGCTTCGATGTCGTGCACGTCGACGAGAGACCAGCCGTCCTTGACGCGCTCGTTGATCAGGAAGACGGCCAGGTCCCGCAGAGTGGCCAGGGCGGTTTCCAGGGTGTGGTTGGTGCGAGGGCGGGTGCCGGCTCGCCGCGCCCGATCCTGGGCTCGCATCCGGAAGACGTCGAACGCCGCAACGGCCTGCCGCAAGGGTTCGGGCACGGCCTCGACCCGGCGGTGACGTCGGCCCGCGGCAAGCCGCTCGGCCTGGTCGGTGGGAAGTGCCAGGCCGCGGAGGGTGAAGAAGTCCTCGAGTGCACGGGCGAAGGAGCCCATCGACCGTCCGGGCCTGCGGGACCGTTCCAGCAGGGCCTGGGGCGAGTTGGAGTGCTCGTCCTCCAGGAGCCGCCCCAGGTCCGTGATGAAGCCGCAGGCTCTGGCAACGCAGTGGCCAGCCGCGACCTCGGCCACGAAATCGCCGAGCCATCTGGGCGGGTCGGTGAGCCGTTCGCGGAGGTGTTCACCGCGGATGAAGGGACGACCGGGGTGCTTTTGCCAGCAGGCCGAGCAGAGCCCAAGGCCGGCATGGCGCCGAAGTTGCCCGCATTCGCGGCAGATCCTCGGCGGCTTCTTCTCCGGCCGGGGCCGTGAACAGTGACCGCACCAGCCGGTCGTCTCGCGCAGATAGCCCAGCTTTCCACAGCGCGGGCATATCCGCTGGCCAGCCAGCTGGCCGGCCTTGCGTCGGCATTCCCGGCACAGCTGGTTCTTCGGTGACCGGACCGGGTGGCCGCATTCCCTGCAAACGCGAGAACAGGTGATGCACCTGCCGGTGTCGTTCTGCAGCACGCGGTCGAGGCCGCAGGAGGGGCATGGGGCCTTGGCGGCTTCCCCCTTCATGCGGCGCCAGCACCGGCAGCAGTGCTGGCGGTCGAGATATCCGACCGGTCCGCCGCAGGCGACGCAGTCCCGTTGCTTCTTGCCCATCGCGGCCCGCCGTCACAGGGGCGGCATCGACCGGCCCCGGGCCGAGGCGGCCTGCGGCAGGTCGGCGACCGGGCGAGGGGGTGCGATCGGCCGCTCGACGGGGGTGGTGTCGACTTCGATCAGGTCGTTGGGGGTGCACTCCAGAGCGGTGCACAACGCGGCCAGCGTGGTCATCTTCACCTGCGAGGGTTCCTTCGTGAACAGTGCGGACACCGACGCTGAGGACAGCTCCAGACCGGCCTTCTCGGCGAGCAACCGCCGCAGTTCGGTGCCGGTCCAGACCTCTCGCTGGGCGGCGGCCATCCGCAGCCGCCATTGGATCTTCACCCTTTGATGTCCTTCCCGGTCAGTTCGGCCAGAGTGCTCGCGACGGCACGTTGATAGGCGTCTTCGATGAAGGTCGCCGAGGGCCGGACATATCGCATGGTCGAGCTGACCGTCCAGTGACCGAGCATCTGCTGGATCGCCGCGAGGTCGACGCCGCGTTCGTAGTTGTGGGTCGCGCAAGCTCGTCGCAGGGCATGCGGGCTGAACCGGTCGGCTGGCGGACGGCCCTCGAGCTCCATCAGACAGCGCAGGCGGTTGCGGATGGTCCCGCGATGGAGACTGCCCCCGGACTCGTCGGCGAACAGCACCGGCGAGTCGGGGAACTTGGGCCGCACGTCCTCCAAGAACAATCGCAGCACCAGATCGAGTCCATCCAGCATGGGCACCCACCGCGGCCGCGGCCCGGAAGTATGGGCGCCCTTGCCGAACCGCACATGGAGCTTGCCGAACGGCCCACGGGTGAAGTGCAGGTCCGGCTTCTCCAGCAGTGATGCCTCCTCGGAGCGGAGTCCGGCGTGATACAGAGTCCGGAACATCGCATAGTCCCGGGCGGCGGGTCCGTACTTCCTCGCGGTCGCGATCCGCTGCTTCATGAAGTCGAAGAACTCGTTCACCCGCTCCGGTGTCGGCGGCGGCAGCAGGGCCGGTGAATCGTCGCCGACGTGACGGGAGGCGTTGAACTCGTCGATCGGGCAGACCAGGCGGACGCCGAACGCGGCCTCGATCTCGGGCGCCTTGCGGGCCTGAAGGAACCGGTGGAAGCCCTTGAAGATCTGCACATACTCGCGCCGGGTGGACGTCTTGCGGCCCTGAACCGCCAGGTCGCCGACCACGCGGTCGACGTCCTCGGGCGTCACCTCCCATGCAGGCCGGCCCAGAGCTTTCAGGGTCCGCTCCAGCTGCCCGATGTCGTTGTCGATGGTCACTGGACTGAACCCTCGGGCCCGCCATGAGGCGACGAACGCGTCGACGCACGCGGTCTGGAACTGCCATGGATCCGTCGTCAGCGGTTCCTACGGAATAGCCCCGCCCGCGATGACCTGCAGTCTCGCCTCCGCCACCGGCACACCTTCCTCGCACCTGAACGGTCAAGGCAGCACCTTGAAAACAGGAGTGCCACCGCGAGAATCAACGAGGCCCCCAGAAGGGGGATACGGCCAGGTGGCAGCGGCAACCCTTGTGAGGGAACAAGTGCCAGCCCCAGATGGCTGGACCAAGACCTTCACCGATCCCAGGCTCTGCGGGGCCATCGTCGACCGCCTCACCTTCGGCGGCAACATCATCGAAACCCCGCACCAACTTCTACAGCCTCGCCACCACCCGCGCCCGCGCCGAACAACAGGTGGCCACGAACTGACCTGGGCGCACGAGGCTTCGTGAGCATCGTCAGTGCTCACGGATCCTTGACCACCACCAGCCGCCCACCGTGAAGGCGTTCACCGGCCCAGGATTCGGCAGAGTGCGACGCTCGAACTCATCGTCGATACGAGCAACCAGCCGGCCGAGATCGCGCTGGGCACCGCGAGGGAGGTGAAGCACGACCTCTTCCAGATCATCGCGGGCATACTCCACCTCCAGTCCGGGCTGCCAGACCCGGGATGCGTTCAGATATCGGCCGGGTCGCCTGAACGCCCACTCGAAACGGGCGAGCGCGTCAGCAACTGCACCAGGCCACATCCGCTCATCCTCGACGCGGCGGACAGCTACACGAGTCCTCGCGGAGACGCCCCGGATTCGCCGAACTGCAACGTGTCTGTGAGGCCGCCACTGCTCATCACGGACGGCCTTCGGGCGCCTACGCGGCATCGCCGATCAACATGTCGTCATCCTGCCACGAACGCAGCCGGCTCCGCTGGCACGATCGAGCCCCCGCCACCCGGGGTGCTCCTACTTCTCACCAACATTCACGAGCTTGTCGGTCACGGCGTGATGCCGAAACCCACCGACAGGTGTTCTCGATTGAAGGTTCTGGCACAGATCTTGGGGACAGTCGCGGAGCGTGATGTTTGCGTTCGATTGGGAGGATGGCCCTGGTTCTGCCGCACCTCTCGTTGCCGTGGTCTCGGCTCCCGTCGTCCGACCTGTGGTGGCTACAGAGTCATGTGAGGCTGCCGTGCTGCTGTCCTGTCTCAGGTAAGTCGGTGTATATCGGTCTAGAGCTCGGGCAGTCGGTCGACCGGGGTGGGAGAGCGGCGTTCCTGTAGCCAGTAGAGGTAGATCTGCAGGTCCGTCTCCAGGCTTCCGGAGTCGGTGCCGCCAGCGATGTAGGCCGCGAAGTCCAGGGCACCTTCCGCTGCTCGCTGGTTCGGGATCCACCGGTCGTACCGCTCCCACTCGTGCACCTGGTCTCTCAGGTACTGCAGGATCCGCTCCCGGTCCCGCCACCACTCCCGGACCAACTCCGGTGTCCACCGCTGGTCTCCGTCCCAGGCATAGCCGTCCATGGGGTCCGCCTCGATGGCACCGAGGACCTCCCTCACCTCGTCCGGTGTGCGCGGCTGGCGGTATACGTACTCAGTGAAGTACTCACCGCCGTAGTGGATGTGACGCGGGGCTTCGAGTCGACCTGTCGCGCAGTTATCGGTCTCGGCGCCGTACACCGGCCCCGGGACGTTGAGCCACAGGCGGTCCTCCCAGCGACCGTTACAGCTCGGGTACACCTGGAACAGCACCGCCGCCGCGTCGAAGTAGAGCGTCATGAGGGCAGCGTACTTTTGCCCGAAGAGCTGAGAGTCGCAGCCTGAGCTGTGGCTGGCACCGAGTGAGCACCCTGTCGGGTCTGGACGACCGAGCTCTGACCTCGAAGGTGCCGACCAGCAGCAGAGCCGCATTGGCGCGAGGAACTACTGGAGCAAGATCATTTTGCGGAGTAGTTCGAAGCCGGCTCGGCCGTAGAGCTGCCTCTTGATCCTTTTGATGCGGTTAACGGCGCCCTCGATGCTGCCGGAGCTCCAGTCGAGGGTGCGGCCGGCTGTTACGGCGTCGAGGTCCCGGAGGATGTGAAGTGCGAAGCCAGTGAGGCCGGGTAGCTGGCCGGCGTCGACTGCGTCGATCCAGGTGGGGAGTGTGGAGCCGAGGCGGTCGGTGAGTATCTCCCCGAAGTCCCGGACATGTCCGGCGGCCGTGTCCAGCTCGGGGCAGCGGGCCAGGACCTCCTTCAGGCTGGTGCGGTCGTCCTCGCTCAGCGCGGTGGGGTGCCGGGTGAGCCAGCCGGTCACTTGCCGCACTGTCGGCGGCCGGGGCGGCGCCCCGGCCGGAGCCGTGCGCAGGGTGGCGATGTGGGCGCGCACCATCTGGTAGGTGACGGGCGCGTTGTCGGCGTGGAGTTCACCGTGGAGGCGGGTGACGCTGGTGCATCCCTCGGCGAATCGTCGTTCCAGGTAGGGCTTGTAGGGGTCGGGTCTGCTGGGCCGGGGCCGGTTGTCGCGGATGGTGTCCTGCCAGCGTGCGGCGTTCGCGTATCGGAGCACGGTGTTGAGGCCCCAGCCCAGGTGCCGGGCGATCGCCCGGCGTGAGTGACCCTGGGCAAGCATCTCGTGGACCAGGGTGGTGCGGCCTTCTTGCGCTCGGCCCGCCGGCCGACGGGCGCCGCGTCGTTCTGCGGCTGGCCGGAAGCTGGCCGGGGGCCTCTGGCAGCATGCCGCTGGGCGGCGGGTTGCGCAGGCATTGCCTGTGGGCGGCGACGCAGGTCTCCACGGCCCGGCCGAGGCCCTGCCATAGATGGAACCGGTCAGCGACCTTCAGAGCGTCGGGTGCACCGCGCGGTGCGCCCTCGGCGTAGGCGCCTGCCCGGTCCCCGCAGATGATCTCCACTCCGGGATGACGGATCAGCCAGGCGGCCAGCGGACCGGCTTCACGCGTCGGGAGCACATCGACCACGCGGTGGTCTTCGACGCTGGTCAGGACGGTGGAGTAGGTCTGGCCGCGGCGGATCGCGAAGTCGTCCACGCCCAGAACTCGCGGAGTGCTGAAGCCTGGATCGGGCAGGGCCATGACCCTACGTAACAAGGTCATTTTTCCCGCGCCGAAGCCCAGCTGGGCTGCCAGCCGAGCGCCGGCCCGCCCGGCCAGCGCGAGCCCCACTCGTTCCAGGGCGTGGTTGAGCCGCGTAGTGAACCGTGTGTGCGGGGCGGCCAACCGGGAGAACGGCTCGGCGAACGTCCGACGCGGACAGTCCGCCGCCCCACAGATGAAGCGCCGGGTCCACGGCGACGCAGTCGTGTGAGCAGGCGGTTGATCTGGCCCGTTCGGTCGTTCAGAGCAGGCTGGCGGCGGGGGCTCGGATCATTGGCCCGGTGACTTCGGCGTTCTGGCAAGACGGTGCGTTCGGTACCGGGGAGGAATGACAGTTGTTGCTGAAGGCCACACGAAGCCGGTACACCGAACTGGAAGCGCACTTGATGGCGCATCACCCGTGAGACAGTCCGGAGATCGCGGCCGTGCCGATCGTCGCCGGGTCTGCGAACCGCCTGGCTTGGATTGCCGCGCAGACCAGACCGGACGCGTAGCGTTCAGGTCGTGGCCGTGTCCAGGACGCTCGACGGGATCGCCTACTCGATCACGGACCAGCCGGCCCTCCGTGATGCCGGGCGAGGGCACGCGGTCGGCGGCCCGTCCGTGTTCGTGTCGTCGAGTCGGGCGGGAGCCGGTTTCGAGGCGGGGATCCGGCGTGGCGTGGTGGCGGCGGACCGTTTCACGCAGATCGCCAACGGCCTGTTCCGCGACCCCCGGCTTTCGTTCAAAGCGCAGGGTCTGTTCGGGCTGATCAGCACGCACTGGGACGGTTGGCGGATCAGCGTCGCGGATCTGGCGCGCCGCGGCCGCGACGGCGAGGCAGCCGTCAGGAGCGGGCTCAAGGAACTGGAGAAGCATGGCCTGCTGTGCCGGGAACTCGAGCGCCATGCGGACGGCACGCTCGGTGCGGCAGCGTACGTCCTCACCGATCTGCCGAGTCAGCGACGCTGCAGGTCGCAGCCGATGTCGGGTTTTCCACCGGTGGATGACCCGACGTCGGCTGACCACCTCACTAAGAACACCATCAGAAAGAACACCACCAAGTAGAAGACCAGACCCCTCCGTCCCTGCGCCCGCAGCGATGCCGAAACGTCCGCAGCGAAGCAGCAGCCTGAGTCCGCAGCATCGCCGCCGCCCGGGCTGCGGGCGGATGCGATGCATCCGGGTATCCGGCTGCTGCTCGACATCGGTGCCCGCGGTCCGGACCTCCTGCTGACCGGGCCGGTGCTGACCGATCAGGGCCGTGTGATCACCGCGATGATGGGGGCCGGCTGGAACACCGAGCACCTACGCCATGTCGTCACCCACCGGCCCTTGCCGGACCGGGTCCGCACCACCGTCGGCGCGATCATCGCCGCCCGGCTGTGTACTGCACACGCCTATCCGCCACACGCCGCGTCGGACAGCCGGCACCACGGCGGCGATGTCCCAGAAGACGAGGCGCCCGTGGGACCAGCGTCCGCGCGGTCGTCCACGGAGGCCGCATCCCGCGCTCTGGTCGCTGCCCTGGCCTACCGGGCGCTGGTGGAATGCTACGGCTGTGGTGCGCCCGCAACCGCACCCGGGCAGAGCCTGTGCCGGGCTTGCCTGGGCTGCCCGCTGTGCCGAACCTGCCCCTGGAACGAGTGGGTCTTCGACTTCATCGCCGCCGACGGGGTGACTCCGCACGAGGCGAACAGCAGCAAGGAGGTCTGCCTGTCGCCGGGCTACACGCTGGTACATGTCCTACATCGGCGGAGGGGTCAGTACCTCTAAAGGTCGGCCGTTCCATGGCGAACTCGCGGGGCGGCGCTGGCACCGGCGCTGCGCCACCGTCTGCCGTGGCATTGGAGCAGCATCACTGCGGCAGCGACTGTGTGATCCGACCACTAAAGGTCGAGTCGTACGGCTGCGATGACTGCGATCTGGTTCACATCATTCGCCGTCGGCAGGGTTCAGTCGCAGGGACAGGCTGTTGATGCAGTATCGCTTGTCTGTGGGGGTGTTGAATCCTTCACCAGTGAACAATTCTCCGAGATACGATCCGCATCGGGCGCACTGAACTACTGGGGCTTCCTGGCCGAACAGTGATCGCTGTTGCTTTACTTCGACGGAATCGAGGTCCTTGGGGTCGTAGAAAGAAGGCCAGCCGCAGCGGGAGTCGAATTTCTCCTCGGAAGTGAAGAGCTCGGCACCGCAGGCCCGGCAGCAGTACACACCCTCTTCTTTGGTGTCGGTGTATTCTCCCGTGAACGGAGCTTCATCGGTAGCGCCGCGCAGCACCCTGAACTCGGCGGGAGTGAGTTCGGCACGCCATTCGGCATCTGACTTTTCGATATCGTAGGCCATGACATGATCCTTCAGAGTTGTAACGCTGTTCCAAGACGGCGAGTGGCGGACTGTAATTTTTGGTCTGCGTGGTCGAGGCTTCTCGCGGGTGCGGGCCTCGTGTTTTCGGGCAGGGATTAGATCGGCTGACTTATACCGGGAACCGCAACATTGCTCGTTCTCGTGGACTTGCCCGCCGTGGAGGCTGGGAGCCGAATCGCCGAATAGGGAAGTTTAATATTTTACCAGAGCTCTATGTGTCGGGCGGTATCCCTCGGGTCCCTTCCCCGGGTGAAAAGGTTCACATGCCGTCGCTCCGCTCGCGTGGTCGGGCAGACGAACTGCGGGGTCGTCGCCGGCGGGTAGTCTTCGGCAGCCGCCGCGACCGGCACGGTGATCACGAGGGTCAGTGACACGTGGATCGGCGTCTGCTCGCCGCGACCGTGCCGCCGTCGCTCACCTTGCCGCCGCCCTCACCGCTACTCCGCGCACACCACGGCCACTGCCGCTGCGGCGCCGTGCACCGCGAATTGGACGGCCGTCCGGAGGTGGCTGTGCGCACGTCCGCGTGGAACGAGGGCCCCGTCGCGACACCCGGCTCGCCCTTCGCGCGCTTGAGCATCTTGATCCAGTTGTCGTGCCCTTCTGCGGCACCCGGCTCCAGGGCGGGGTGAGGCTGGCGATGACAGCGTAGCGGTCGGTAACGGTGGTGAGGGTTGTGGGGGGCTGGGCAGATTGTCCTTGCAGACAGCGTCGAGCCTCTCGGGCTGCCGCTGGCTTTGCCGCTCGGTGGGGATCTTGGTGAAGGGTCGGTGGTGTCCGGTGAGTGCGTCGGGTTCGGGCCGGTGGGCCGGGACGGTCTTGAGGCGGGGCTGTTCCGCCTGGGTGTGCGTGTCGGGGTGGCCGAAGGTCCTGCAGGTGACCTTGTGAGGTGAAGGCGGCGGTGCGGTTACCGAATCTGTCGCCAGCCGCTTGACACGGTGCTGGTCGACAGCTCGTCGGGGTGTGCGATCGGCCAGTGGGCCGCCGGGTGTTCACAGAAGACCCCAAAAAGGTGGGTCATGAGGGACAGGGCCTTGCAGGCTGTGGTTCCCAACGCCCTTGCACCCGCGCGGGAAGCGCCCTGGAACCCGGGTGGGAGGCGTGATTCGAGCCGGGCGGGTACGGCTGTTGTGAGAGACGGCGGTGTCATCATGTTCATACGGACCGGCCGCAACCTGCATCCAAGAGGTTCAGATGCTCTACGAGAGCCCTGCTGACTTTTGCGCCGAGTACGCCAGAGCGCACGACCGTGACAAAGCCGATGGATTCGGGGCTGTCTCCAGGCTGGAAGAGGTGACCGTCGTCCGCGAGGCCTCGGACACGGCGCGGGTCGAGGCGCTCTGGTTTACATGTGGCCACGACCCGTATTCCGGGTACTACGACGTTTTTAAGCGCACTGCCTTCGTCCTGGTCAAGCAGTACGACGGGTGGCGCCTGCACTCCGAGGAGGATCTCGGCTACGAGTGAGAGGTGATCGGCGTCTGCGACCCTGCACTTTCCGCCTGTCGAACCTGCGACCAGGCTCCTGCGCGGATTCCTGGTGGAGAGCCTGTCTGGATTCTTCGGGTGGGGTGGCGACGGGAACCTTTGTGCACCACAACCACCGGCGCCCGGCCCGCCTCGCGGCCTCGTCTTCGCGGGTGCTCCGCGCCGATGGGCCGGATCTGCACGTCGCCGGCCTTGACGCGGACGACGGCACGCTGGTGGTGGACCTGGTGGCGGTCTGCAAGGAGGCTTTCCCGCGCGGCACTGTCCCCCCGGCCGGTGTGGCCCACCGGGATGCTGCAGGACTGCTGGAGTAGCGCCGTCGAACGCTGACTTCGGGCATCGTCCGCGGCCGACTCGGGCATCGTCCGCGGCCGACGCCAGCGGTCGGCCGGCGGGGACGTAGCCGCCCGAGAGGGCGCCAACCACGGCTGTCGCGCAGGGCGGTACGGGCAGGCACCGATCGTTCGAAGGCGCGGCGACGGTGGCCAGCCGGCAGGTGGCACCGCGCCGAGCGCGATCGGGGCCGGTTGCGATCGCGGTGGACTGGGGGAGGACGCGCAAGGCGTGGCCGGCGCTTCGCCTTCCCGAGTCAGTCGTGCGGTACCGGCGCCGTTGGCTTCGCTGGCTCGGTAGTTCCGCTGTCCTGGGTCCCAGTTGACAGGAGAGGTGGTCGAACTCCCGGGTGAGAACTTGTGCTTCCGACCTGGCTCGAAGGTATCCCTGTGCCCTGACCGGACCGCCGACCACGGACTGCCGACCGTAGTCACGATAGGGGCACAAGGCCCCTGGGCGCGTTCGTGGTGGGGCCGGCCGCAGCCGCGACCATGGGCACCTGGCATGGACGAGAGAGCGGATCACCGTCACGATGGACGCCGGGACGGGGAAAATTGGTTCGGGCGACGGTGGACGACCCGGTCCCGGAGGATCTCCGCATGACGCTCGATGCTCTGGTCACCGATGACCTGGCAGGCGTCCTCGAAACGGGAGCCACGAAGGTTCCCTACTCCGCTGATGATGGGAACCTGAACGCGAGTGCTCGCGCCAGGGTCTGTCCCTTCGATCTTGCTGAATGCCACAGAAACCTGGTCGAGTTCATCCCGGACGGGCCGTACTCTGGCCAGCATGGGCCACGCGAAAACCTCGTATGTCTGCCTGCCCTGTCGGGCCTCCTACAAGCAGCCCTACCTCGGTGACCACGACCGGCTCTGTCCACGCTGCACCGAGCCGCTGATCCATGTGGGCTCCGCCTTCGCAACGCCACGGCGGCGCGACGCTGCTGCCTGGCGGACCCTGTCGGTACTTTTGAATGCCGGTGTCCGCTTCCACAAGAGCTGCTGTGGCGGCTCTGGCTATCGTCCGCGCACACTGAGGGAGGTGCGCGAGCGGATGGCATACGCGCGAAGGACCGGTGAACCGTTCACGCGTGCATTGGTGCGCCGCGAGCTGCCGTAGCCCTTGACGCAACAGAGCCGCCATGCCTGTCCGATCATGCGCCTCGTTAGCTTGGTATGACTGGTCGCGCTGATCTGACGGATGAGCAGTGGGCCTGTGTGAAGCCGCTTCTGCCGGTGAGCAACGGGCGTTGTGGCAGGTGGCGGGATCATCGGCAGGTCATCTACGGCGTTCCGTATCGGGTGCGGACCGGGGTGCAGTGGCGTTGACCTGCCCGAGAGGTTCGGCTCGTGGAAGGCCGTGCGCAAGAAGCATGTGCAGTGGTCGGCGGACGGTACGTCTGAGCGAATCCTGCAGCAAGTCCAGGCCGTCTCAGACGTGGAGGGATCCATCGACTGGGACGTCTCGGTCGACTCCACGGTGATGCGCGCCCATCAGCACGCCTCCGGCGCCCCACAAGGCTCCGTCGCTGGCCGCCTCGAAAGGGGCGATGGCGACGGGACACCAGATCGATCCGGCGTGGACAGGCCTGCTCGACCACCTGGAGGATGTGGTGCTGCACACGAAGGATTGGGTCGCTCGCGCGCGGCGGGTTCACCACCAGGTTCCACCTGAGCGCCGAGGGCCGGTGCCGCCCGCTGTCCCTGGTGGCTACGACCGGGCAGCGGGCGGACTGTACCCAGCTCGAGCTGGTCATGGAGAAGATCGGTCTCCCGCGTACCGGTGCCGGCAGGCCTCGTACCTGCCCGGACGGCGGCAGTGCCGATAAGGCCTACAGCAACCGCTTTACGCCGGCCTACCTGCGCAAACGAGGTATCCAGTACGTGATTCCAGAGAAGGTCGACCATGCGGCCAACCGCGTCATGCGTGGCTCGCACGGCGGCCGGCCTCCCGGCTTCGACAAGGAGCGGTACAAGAGGCGTAACGTCATCGAGCGGGGAAGTAACAAGCTCAGGGGCTTCCGAGCTGGGCGACCCGTTATGACAAGCGAGGATGTGTGTTCTGGGCACCGTGACTTCCACGGCCGTCGTCATCTGGATCCGTTCATGATCGGAGGGACAGACCCTGGTACTACAGCCGCACTTCGCCATCAGGCGATGGCCTCGATGGTGACTCGTAGCTTGTGGTGACTGCGTCTGGCGGCGGCGAGGCAGGCCGGCGCGAGCATGGCGAGGCGTCGGGTGCCGGCCTATTGGCCAGCCTGGACAAACCCGGCGTACACGCGAAGATGGGAGTGCCTGGTCGGCACCTTCCAGCGACGGAGAGCGTCCACTGCACCCGATGGCCAGGCGGCCTCGTCCTGGTCGGCGAGGAAGCGCACTACATGCTGCTGCACGTTGCTCAGGTCGCCGAAGGACTGCGGTTCGCCGGGGTTACCCGGGAAAACCAGCGTGAACAGCGTATGCGCGGTGTAGTACCTGTCGTAGAACCCTCCGACGCCTGTACCGTCAGCCACGCTGACCAGCATGGCATCGACCGCCCGGAGCGTCGTGGCTTCGGATGTTTCGGCCAGGGCCATCGCCGCGAGGCCGCTGTAGGAGCCGCTCAGGAACGGCATGGTCTCGGTCTTCTCGGGTGGCTGGGCGATGACCTGCGTCAGCACGTCGACGACGGCCGGGCTGGCGGTGCCGAACCGCGTCAACGCGAAGGCGGAGGCCCAGCGCAGCTCGACGATCGGGCTTTCCAGGTAGCGCCGGATAAACGGGACGGTCGCGGGCTCGCCGAGCAGACCGAGGGCGACCACTCCCGTCGCTGCCGCGCCGGGCGAGCTTTCATCGGCTATGAACGCCTTCAAGAGCGGAATCGACGTTGCCGCAGACTCGGGGAACCATGCCAGCAAGTTCGCTGTCTGGGACCGCAGTTCAGGGCTGTCCGAGGTCAGCAGGACGGCGAGTGCGGGGACTGCTTCCCGGACGGCGTCATAGCAACGCACCACCGCTTCAGCGTTGATGAGCGCTTGCGCCCAGCTCCCCTCGCGCTCTTTGCGCTGTTCATCGTCCGGCGCTTCGCCGATCCACTGAGCCCAGTCGTCGGCTTCGCCGCGTAGATTCGCCAGGGAAGCCCGGTCATCCCGAGGGTCGTAGCCGTTCGGCAGGTAGTTGTTGTCCAGCCCGATCCCGATGTCGACGAGCAGACGGACGAACCGATGCCTGTTGACCAATCTCGGGTCGAGTGCCATCCGCACGAGGAACGGAACGGTATACACCGCAGCCTGCGATCGCGTGCCCTGGTGCACGATATGGTTCGCGAGCTGCGCGCTCGGCGGGAACCGGCCCTCCCAAACCCCCGCCTGCATCGCCCGGAGGTGTCCGGGGACGTCGTCGGCCATGCCGTAGGAATGTTGCAGCTGGGCCCAGGGCACATCGTCCAGGCCGGTGAGAGGGTCTTCATCTGTCACGGCAGCAGATCGTGGCATACCCGGATTCCGTCCTGCGATTCGATGCCTGAACAGGCGATGGCCAAGCGATCCCCCGCGACCCGGAGTCGAGGAACACAGGCGCGCCAACTCGTGAATCAAGTCGACGTCGGACCGGGTGAGCGGCTGACGGAGCGATACTCGGCCGGTACGCCCGCCAGCTCCCCAACCCGCCCGACGGCCTGCGCCCCTGCGCGACCCAGACGCCACCGACGAGGCAATCGTCACAGCGAGTACTCCGGACATCCGGCTCATCATCGCCCTGGCCGCCGTCCACACAGCACCACCGAAGGTGATCCGGACGATGCGGCTGGACGACCTGGACCTGGGGCAACCGGCGCATCACTGTCGGCGGCGACGTCCGCCCTCTCGACGATCTCACACGCCGTGCCGTGCAGGGCTGGCTCGACTACCCTGCAACCGCTGGCCGAACACAGCCAATCTACGCCTGCTGATCACCCAGAAGACCGCCGTCGAACTCGGCCCGGCTGCCAAGCTCTGGACCACCCGAGCCACCCGCAACCCCGCCGCCACTCCCCAACGGCTCCGCGTCGACCGCCAACTCGAAGAAGCCCTCACGCACGGGCCGACCCACTCCCCCTCGTCCTCGCCTTCGGCATCGATGTGAAGACCGCGATCCGCTACGCGGACTCAGCACGCGCGTTGCTGGGAGAGGCTGCCGAGCGAGTATCGCAGTGAAACCGGCTCGCTTTGCTCAACCCGGTGACGAGATCATGGACAGATGACGTCCGAATCAGTAGCTCGCGAGCTTGAGGACCGTGCCATTCTCTGGAGCATGGGCGAGATCCGTGCAGCCGATGTAGTCGCTGGCGCTTGTGATGCGCTCGTCGCCGGCCTCGACAGTCCCGCCTTGCGGATGCTGGCCGCGTGCACGCGCGCGGAGGCGGATTACGACGTCCCCGATCTCCTTCCCCCAGCACTTGACGAATTGGGCCTCACCTTCCATCCAGTGGGCAGCGTCGCCGGACAGGAAGCCGCCGCACGAGCGCTTGCCGCCCGGACGCTGGCCGGCGAGCTGAAACCACGCGAGCTGGCCTTCCGGATCCATCAGCGCTTCGGGCACGAACTGCCCTTGGTCGAACGACTTGCCAACCTGGACGACGAGTACGACATCCTTGAATACGGGGACAGGACACCGGCACAGGTCGACGCCGAAGTTCTGGCCGAAGCTCTTCGGCTCACTCAGGATCCTCGTGTTGCACCCGAACCCACGGATCCACTGACCTGAAGCAAATTGGGGGACCGGTGAGTTCACACTGAAGGGACTTCGGCTTCCGTGAATCTGGCTTCGTTCGCGAGAACGGGCAGCTGATGTTCGATGTTCACTACTTCGGGGCGCGCCACAGCGCACCGGGAGTTTGAACACGGAGTGAGTGGCGTGCCGTAGTCAGAGGCGGCGGCTGGCACTTGCCCACGCTGCTTTGGTACTCCACGCGGTAGAGGCCACCGCCAGGCGGCCATGGAACGACGGCGTGACCCCCAGTACGGCGATCGTCGCTGTGCTTGCCTGGGCAGCCGTCGACTGCGGTCGCCGGACCGCTGGGATGAAGGGGGCGATGGATGCGGGTCGACCAACTGTGGCGGTATCCGGTGAAGTCGGTGGGCGGTGAGCAACTGACCGCTGCCTCGGTCGGTGTGTTCGGGATCGAGGGTGACCGGGGCATCGCCGTTCGCGATGAGCGGGAAGAGGTCACCTGGGCCGGTGCTGTTCCGGCGCTCATGGGCTTGCGGGCGGTCACCCTTGGGCCGGGCGTGGCCGAGCTGGTCCTGCCGGACGGCCAGCGGTTCCGTTCCGATGCGCCTGACGCTGCCAGTCGGCTCAGTGCGGCGGTACAGGCCGAGGTCACGCTGGTCGAGCACCAGCCGCACCGGCCTGACGCCGCGCTCCATGTATTGACAACAACGGCGCTGCGCAGCCTCGGTTCGGCGCTGCCGGACAGTGCGATGGACGCCAGCCGGTTCCGCCCCAACCTGGTGCTCGACGACGAGCCCGGCGACCACTCGACCGGGTACCCCGAGCACGATTGGATCGGCCGCCGGATGGTCATCGGCACGCTGCGGTTGCGCATCACAGAGGCGTGCGACCGCTGCGTGATGATCACCAGGGAAACTCCGACTGTCCCGCATGACCGCGCCGTGCTGCGCTGGGTCGCCCGTGAGCTCGACAACGCCCTCGGGGTGTACGCGGCGATCGAGAAACCCGGACATGTCCGTATCGGGGACAAGGCCCGCTGGCTCGACTGAATGTCGCCAACTACCCACTGAGTACTCCAGTGCCACTGACAACTGGAGTGCTCAGTGGGTAGTTGGCTGGTCAAGGCCCGGGCGCCTTGGCCTTAAGGGCCGCCCGGTCCTGCTCGCCGGTTCCGTCCGCGAGCGCCTGGCCGCTTCCTCGACCACCGCAGCCGGCGCTGGCCCGCGACCGCCAATTCCCACCTGTTCATCCACTTCCGCATCGCGGTCGGAACCGCCCACGTCGGACACCGCTGGGTCAATCGCCACGTCGGTGAGCTGACCTGCCGCGCGCTGCGCAACGACCGCCTGCTGCACGAGGCTCAGGCCACCGACGGCGACGCGAAACGGAGCGCCGACCTGCACCGGCCTGTCCGCTCCGGAGCGAACCAGTGGTGCAGGACATCATCGCCGAATGCGAAGGCGTGGCCGCCTGGGGGGCGGCGAAACTGAACTCAATGAAGGAGTCTCACGTCGAACGGTTCCCGACATCCGCTCGACGGGCATACGCAGAGACCTACCTGACCTAGCGTCACCTTGCGGTGGTGCACAACTGACCAGGTTCCCCGCACGGATGACAAAGTCCGAAGCCCACGATGACCTTAAGGTCCATGGGGGAGGCCGAGAGAAGGGGGATCGCATGCGCGTCATTTTGCTCAGGCCGCAGGTTCTGCCCGGATCCCCGTGTCCCGGCCTCGTTCTGCATCAGCCGCCATGGCGAATGGGGGTCCCGCCTTCGTGCAGGATCGGCCAGCGCAGACTCGCGGTCGTCCCGCCGTAGTGACTCGGCCGACAGTGTTTCAGCAGGTCAGCGCCTGGGACGTCCCGGGATGATGCCACTTCTGGGTCAACTGTGGCCGGGCATCGCGCCGGAGCCGCAGTCTCGTTGCGGGTCGGCCGGTGTGGTCGGTTCCGTTCATCGCACGTCATCGGAGGGGACAGCAGGCGCGCTCTCACAGAGGCACTCGTCAGTGCTCTTCGCCGCAGTCGGGATGCCGTCGGCACCCTGGCCACCGCGGGCACGGCCATGGCGGCTTCCACGCCGGCCCAGCGGCAGGCGGCAGGCGCGGAATCAGTGGTATCGCTGACGGCAGTTTCGGTGTGCCGTTGCCATCTGTTGATCATGTAGTTCTGAGCAGTTCACGGGAGAGATGGACCTCTGGCCGGAACATGGAAAGGTGCACATCGGTGAGGCGGAAGTATTCGGCCACGCTCACACTGGCGATTCTCTTCCTGCTCGCAGGTTGCGCTGATGAACCGCGACCGTGGGAGGACATCTCCGGCTCCAGGGTGCGGGATTTGACCAACGAGGAAGTTGTCGAGATCGAGCGGGCCGAACAGAAGCTCATCAAGACATGCATGAGGGATAAGGGGTTCCCCTACTGGGAATTCCCAGTGCCCAGCATTGACGAGCGAAAATCGGGCAATTACGTCATCGAGTCCGTGCGGTGGGCCAAGATGTACGGATATGGTCGAGAGTTCGAAGAACGTGGCGAAAAGATTAGAACCTCCCACCGGACCGTCATATACCAAAACGAACTTCCCAAGGAAGGGCGTGTCGGCTACACCCGGGCTCTCGACGGCGACTACCGGGACAGGATGACAGTCAAACTCCCCGGAAACCTTGGCAAGGTGGAAACCCCACGCGGGGGATGTACCAACGAAGCACGCGCCGAACTCTACGGCGATGCCGCGATCTGGTACACCGCACGCCGGACCGTGGAGAGCGCCCTCCCCCTCTACGTCCAGGCCCTCAAGCAGGACGAACGCTTCACGAAAGCGCTCCGTCGGTGGGCCGACTGCATGACGAGAGCCGGACGGTCCTTCGACAGCCCCGACGATCTCCGGCAGAAGAGGGCGGCGGCCGTCGAGGAGATGCCGGATGCCGAAGCCGACGCCTTCGACAGGAAGCTCGCCGTCACCGAGGCGACCTGCACTGTGGAGTCCTCCCTGGGCAAGGTGCTCCGCGACCTGGAGAGCGAGTACCGGGCCAGGACGCTGAAGCCGTACAGCGAACAGTGGTCCACCTTCCGGAAGATGCGCCTGCACGCCCTGCGGCAGGCCCAGGGCGTCCTGTCCTGACCATGACTCCGGCAGACGTTCGACTGCCGGGAAGCAGACACCTGCGACAGAGGAGATCAGCATGCGCATGTCCACATTTGGTTCGGCTGCCGCCGTGGCAGCCCTGACGGGGGTCGCGGTCCTCGGCTTCGGCCCCACAGCTTCAGCCGAAACCCCCGGGACCTGCTGGGACAACTACGAGAACGCTGTCAGCGGTTACATGTCCGCCTACTCGCAGGTCAACTGTGACGGCTATCTCGGCATGGCTGAGGGAAACGACCTGAACTGGGGCGACAGCTCCGGCTCTTTTCGGGACAACGACGCCTACAGCGCCAGCTCCGTCGTCAACAAGGGCAACTACTCGGAGGTCAAGTTCTTCCTGGGGACGGGAGGCAACAGCAATTTCCACATCTGTCTCACCCGTGCCGAGGGATTCGTCCGGGATCTCACCGACGACTACTGGCTCGAAGAAAGAGACTTCGGCTCCGTCAACAACGCCATAGGTTCGCACCGTTGGGTCGACAGGACTGCATGCTCGGCTCTCGCGGTGTGACCCTCCCCACCACACCCCTTGGCACAGTCGTGCCGCCTGGTCAGTAGGCGGGCGTGGCCGGGTGAACCCGGACGGGCGCGGCACATCATGATCGTGTGCTTCCACTTGCAAGACCAGGAGGACCGCGCCCGCCTGAGGTCCTGCCCGGCCATTGCCGCCGCGCACCGCATCGCCCGAAAGTCTGGGTCGCGGGGCCTTCCCTCGTGGATGCGAGGAGCATATGGAGGGGCACGGAACGTTTTCAGAAGCCGTTGTCGTACCGGCGGCGGCCGAATGCCGCAGGCCAGCGAGTGGCGGATCTTCATCTTTGTCGGCGCGCTGATCTTGCTCGGCCTGATTTTCAAAGCGGGCTGACCGGTCTCCCCAGGGAAACGCGAACGGGCCGAGCCTCCACCGTCGTGGCCCTTTCGTCACGCGTGGAGCCGGTCAGCTCTCCTCTGGCCTCTTCGCCCTGTTCGGCTGACGTGCCGGGACGTCGTACTCGCTACGATGTTCCAGAGCGTGCCGATTCCCAGGGGACTTCCGGCACCTTCGCGAGAACGGCAACGGGGAGATCCGGATTCGCCTCGAGTTCTTTGGCGAGTGCCTTCTGCGCGGCCTTGTGCAGAATGACCTCCTGCTCGACGTACGCCTCCCACGCCTTGATCGCGGCGCGTGCCTCGTCTCTGAGTACGACGAGCGATCAAGCGGGCAGCCTTGACGTTGCTGGCGGTCACGAGAGCGTCGGGCATCACCGCTCTGGAGATAGGGATCAAGTCCCGGACGACTCAAGGCGTCAGCCGGACACTCACGTGACCGGAATCGAGACCAACCTCTGCTGCTCGAACAGCCCGGGCGGACGTCTCTCCGGGCTGTCGCTACCACCGGATCAGGACGGCTCGGACGTCATGATCACACCAGCCCCAGCGAGAGCATCTCGCCCGCCCTATTGTCCGATCCAAAGAGACGAGCGCCGTCGAGGGGGCCGATGGAGATGATCGCAGCACGTATGGCAGCAGCCGTGCTGGTCACATGGGCCGCGCTGATCGTGCTCCTGCTTGCGCCGTCGCCCCTGCCAGAGCATTGGCGCTACTACATCTACTCTCCGGTGAGCGTGGGCCTGTGGCTGCTGGCCATGCTCGTCGCACCCGTCGTGGTCTGCGCGGTCAAATGGCCATGGATCAAGTCGGGCGGCAGGTGAACCCCGACTTGCTTATAAGTCCGCGGACTACCCCATCACGCCTGGTCATCAAGTAGGGGACAGCACAGTGGTCTGACTGCCCCGCTCGTGATTGTCGGTGGTCCAGGCGAGTGGTCTGACGCCGGGATCGTGCCGTGTCAGGGTGTTTCGGGCTTGCGGGCGAGGATGCAGGCGTGCGGTCTGTTGACGCGTCCGCCGGGCTCTTGTTCGAGTCTGGCGATGACGACGAGGCCGGCCTGCTCGAGCAGGTCGATCATGCGGTTCAGTGGCAGGAGGTAGGACTCGTAGGACACCGGGCGGCCGTAGCCGTGGGTCGGCTGCAGCCGTTCGTTGCCGGCGTAGTCTCCCCAGAGCAGGTAGCCGCCGGGCGCGAGTGTGCGGTGGAACTCTGCGAACACATCGGGCAGCCATTGCGGAGGCGTGTGGTGGGTGGAGTACCAGGCGAGGATGCCGCCGAGCTCGTCGTTGCTCATGTCCAGCGCGGTCATCGTGCCCTCGGTGAACCGCAGGGTCGGGTAGGAGTGCCGGGCCAGTCCGATCATCTTCGGTGACAGATCGACGCCGAAGGCGGACACTCCCAGCCCGGCCAGGTGCGCGGTAATGCGTCCGGGTCCGCAGCCCAGGTCCGCGACCGGCCCCAGACCGGCCGTCCGTACGAGTTCGGCGAACCCTGCCAGCATCGCGCGGGAGAGCGGGTCCATCGCGGCTGGAGGCGGGACGCGTTCGAGGTAGTCGGCGGCGACCGTGTCGTAAGAGTCGCGGACGGCGGTCAGATAGGAGGGCTCGAGCATGCGGGTGACCCTAGACCAGGCAACCGACAGACCATGGCACGAACCCACTTGACCCGCGCGGCATCCACCACTGCCGACATCCAGCCGCAAGCCGGGGTGCAGGTCGCGCGCCCTGCTTCATGCAGCGGCTCCGTGACCAGCGATGCTCCTGCTCCACGCCTCCTCAGAGACGAGTTTCAACGCCAGCTGTAGTTCCTCGCGGTGTCGTGACCGTGCAGGAGGCGTTGATGTCGGCCTGGCCTGAGCGGCCTGCGCAGCGGGGAGGGGCGCGAGCGTGGCTGGCGTCCGCGGCCACATCAGCGACCGCAAGCGCATGACCCCGCCGATGCCGCCTTCGCCGCTCCCGAACGGCACCCACTTCGAGTTCATCGGCCGCGCCCTCATCTGACCCGCCCCCCGTGCCGGGCCGGGACCCCACCGCCTCGGCCGGCGCACCCGCAAAATCCAGGAGCAGACATCCATGGGCCGATGGCGGCCGCCCGCCCGCGCGGCGGCTCCGCCTCAGCCGTTCAGGATGCCGCCGACCTCCGTGACGGGGACCGTGTCCGAGGCCCGCGGTACTGTCGCGCGGACCGGCTTACCAATGTCCGACAGCGCCATGGTCAGCGTCGCCCGCGTACCCGACATGTTGACGCTCGTGCGGGTCTGTACCAGCCGTCCCCGGCCGTCGACCCACGCGTCGGCGAAGACCGGGAGGTTGCTGCCCAGCATGTCGCGGGCCTGGTCCATCTTCGTGCGCACGTCCTTGGCCATGCGCAGGGTGACGGTTTGGTGTTCGAGGATGCCGCGGTAGTGCACGGCGCGCACCCCTTGGACGTTTTCCTCGCCCTCCTGGGAGATCTCGCGCATGGCGGCGATCTGCACAAGGACGTGCTCGGGATCGTTGAGCGGGGCCCGCAGCAGGTAGTGGGCCTCCGCCTTGTCCCGGGGCATGACGCCCCAGGCACCCTCGTCGATACCCTCGGCGCCGCTGATGTAGATCTTGCCGTCCGCGAAGACCTGGTCGCTGTGGTCGATGGCGCCACCGGGGAGGTCGACCGCCACATGGCCCTTGTCCGCGGCGAAGTCGAAGCCTCCGGTGACGGTGAGGCCGTACTCCTGGCCCCCACCCTCCAGTTCGACCTCTTGGCGGAAGCCGGCGCTCTTCTCGCGGAGAGCCGCGACGGCCGCTTGCACGGCGGAGCGCGGGTCGGACGACGATGTGGAAGACGGTGACGCAGTCGCGGGCTTGTCACGGTTACCGGGGTCGGCCGTGGAGCAGCCGGCGCACAACAGCGCGGCGGCAACGGCGATCACGAGAGGACGGCGCATGGAGTTCTCCGAGGGGTCTTGGGCGAGCACTCGGCCACTGCGGCACTGCTTCGCGCCGAGATCTTACGAAGGAGCGCACAACCGTGCGAGGCGACCCCGGCGGTTCACGCTCGCTCCGGGGTCGGGTCGCTCGGCGCGCGACACACGGAGCCCTCATTCATACGCGGCGCCGGGTGACCACCACCAAACCAACGAGCCGGCGTCTGAGCGCAATCCGGCTGTGGACGAAGTCTCGCAAGGCGACCACCTGGTCCCACGTCGGCAAAGAGCGCTGGGCAGTGGCCATGTCAGTCATGCGGCAAGGCTCTCTGCGAGCCCACCGTTGTTCGAGAGCGCGACCCGCTTCGTGTTCTCACCAGCCACACCAAGATCATCTCGCGTGTGACCGGCAGTTGCTGGACAACCTCTGTGTCGCTCGTACAGTGCGTTCATGGACGAGATCCCCTGGTTCGAGTACGACGAGGGCGACCTGGACGTCGCGCAACGCGCCTTCGTGGACGTTCTGGCCGAACGCGCGCGCTCCTGGCTGGTGGACCCGCTCGACACCGTCGTGCTGCCGTCGGTGAGCACCTTCGATGGCCAGCTGATCACTTAGAGCGCCCGGCGGTAGGCGTGTCTCGTTGATGAAGGCGACCCCGGAAGTCGAGCAGGCACGAGCCATGGTGATCATGGAGTTCTCTACGCTCAGTGATCACCGGAGGGCCCGTGCCTGTCCTGCCATCATGCCTGCTCGAACCCCTGTGGGACCAGTTCGCGACGCTGTTACCGGAGCACGTGGACAGCCACCCGCTGGGCTGCCACAACCCGCGCATCGCGGACCGCGTGGTGTTCGACCACGTAATCGCCGCCCTGGTGCACGGCTCCGGCTACGAGCGTGTCGCAACTCCTGGATGCTCGGACCGCACCATCCGACGACGAGTCGCCTACTGGGCCCAACTCGGAATAGCCGGGCAGTTGCACGCCCTGGTGCTTGAGGCGTACGACCGGATGATCGGCCTTGAGTTGAGCGAGTTGTCCGTGGACGGCTGCATCACGAAGGCTCCCTGCGGTGGCGAGGCCGCCGGGCGCTCCCCAGTGGACCGGGGCAAGCAGGGCCTCAAGCGCTCGGTGGCCACCGAGGCCCGCGGCATCCCGCTCGGCATCGTCTCAGCCGGGGCCAGCCGGCACGACTCACCGCTGCTCGTGCCCACCTTGGAGGCCGCGAAGGAGCAGGTCGGATGCCTGCCAGATCAGGTCAATGTCAACTTGGACCGTGGCTACGACAGCCACAAGACCCGGGCCGCATTGTCGGAACTCGGCTTCACCGGCGAGATCGCCCGCAAGGGCGTGCCCGCTCCCATACAGGCCGGCAAGAGATGGGTGGTCGAGCGCAGTCACGCGTGGATGAACGGCTTCGGCAAACTGCGACGCTGCACCGAGAAACGCAGCCGGGTCGTCGACTTCTACCTCTACCTGTCCGCCGCCATCGTCACGCTCCGTATGCTCATCCGCCGCGCCACCCCGCTCTACCGATGGGACGGTCGCCCCACTACCAAACGCCTGAAGTAACGCCTACTGCCGGGTGCTCTTACACTCCGGCCAGCCGTGCCGTCAGCAGTTCCGGCATGCGGTCCAGGACGATGCCGAAGTGGTCCCGGTAGGCTTCCAGGACGGTTTCCTGCGGCAGTTCGACCTCGCTGCTGTGCCCGCCGTCGGTGATCACCAGGCGCTGTCCGCTGATCGTGACCCGGCCGTTCTCGGTGGGCAGTGAGCAGACCAGGTTCTGGGTGAAGTGCGCCTGCGGAGCGTTGCTGTGCCACCAGCAGGCTGTCGTGAAGTCGGAGAGCGCCCGCGGGCGGAGTTCGACGCGGTACTGCAACACGCCGTCTCGATAGACGTCCAGGTCACCGTCGGGTCCGTCCTCGATGCGATAGACACCGCCGGGTCCTCGCTGCTCCGCCCGGTCGTCCAGGCGGAGCGGGAACTCGATCTGCCGCCCGAACCCCACGTCCACGAGATAGGGCTCGCCCTCCGCATCCACGCGTAGGGCGAG
Organism: Streptomyces cadmiisoli; assembly: GCF_003261055.1. NCBI lineage: Bacteria > Bacillati > Actinomycetota > Actinomycetes > Kitasatosporales > Streptomycetaceae > Streptomyces > Streptomyces cadmiisoli. The sequence goes on along the minus strand of NZ_CP030073.1, from coordinate 190,102 downwards.
GTGGTCGAAGGGCGGGCCGAACCCGTCGCCCAGGAAGACCCGCGCGGACAGCAGGCTGACCCGGTAGCCCAGAGTGGTCAGCAGCGCGGCGAAGGCACCGTTCGACTCGTAGCAGATGCCGCCGCGCCGCTCCCGCGCGATCTTGTCGACGAGCGATCGGGCATCGAGTGCGATCTGCTCCCCGGCATGGATGCCCAGGTTCTCGAACGGCACGGTACGCACGTGCCTGAACTGCAGGTCACGCAGATGCGCCGCGTCCGGCCGGCCGGGACGCGCGGCACCGATGCGCTCGAGGTAGCTCGTGACCCGGGCCTCGTCGATGTGGAGGTGGCTCGGCTGGTCCCCACTCTCCTTGTCCGGCACGGTTTCGGTGGCGGTTCGGTGTTCGCTCATGTTGTTGTCGTCCTTGGTTGTCCGGACCCACGGCGCTGCGGCGCGGCAAGCGGCATCAGAGGTCCACGGTTCGCACGAGGGCGGCGGCCCGTCCGGGCGGCGTGATGCGGCCAGGTGGCCGGGGCGTCCCCCGATTTCTCGCCCTCAGCCATTTACTTGACCAGTCAACATTCTAGATCCCGTGTCGTTCGCTAATCAACCGCAACGGGTTCCCCGCGGCGCGGGCCGACGGGCCGACGGCGGGCGGCCGCCGGTCGGGGCGCGCCTCCAGCCGTGCCACCCGTCCGTGAAGGTGCGGTCGGCACTACGCGGTGTGCTCCGGCCCGGTCACCCCCGCCACGGTGAGCGCCGTGCTCGCCGCGGCCGTCAGACGCTGGTCGTCCGTCTCCTCGCAGGCCCAGGCCACATGGCCGTCGGGTCGCACCAGCGCGGCGCGTACGCCGCTCCAGTCCGCCCGGTCCTCGGTGAGCGCGCCGGTGTACGGCGTGACCATCCGCTCGCCAGGCACCGCACCATCCGTGGCCTTCACCACGAGCCCGTCCGTGAGATCGAGCAGGACGTGACGGCCCGGTCGCAGCTGTGTCAATAGGCTGGTGCCCCCACGGAGTCGGAGGTCAGGTGTCCTGCGGCCCACGAGCGGATGGGCGTCGGGGGAGTCCGGCGGGTAGGCCACCGACAGCGCCGAGACAGCTTCGGCCAGGTACCTCGAGAATTCGGGCTGCCGCTCGATGGCGTTGCCCAGGAAGGAACGCAGGCTCCTGCCCTGGGGTGTCCAGGCCGTCATCAGGACGCTCTGGGCGTCGGTCGCCTCCAGGAGTTCCGCGCCCACGGGACGGCGCTCCTGTTCGTAGCTGTCCAGAAGTCCTGCCGGCGCCCAGCCCCGCAGCGTGGCGGCCAGTTTCCAGCCTAGGTTCCACGCGTCCTGCAGTCCGAGGTTCAGGCCCACGCCGCCGGCCGGGAGGTGCCGGTGGGCGGCGTCCCCGACGAGCAGGACACGGCCCGAGCGGTAGTGGTCCGCCAGTTTCGCGCCGTTGCCGGTGCGCGACACCCACTGCGGATCGCGCAGGCCGAAGTCGGTGCCGGCCACGGCAGCCGTCTTGGCGCGGAGTTCCTCGACCGTGTAGCCGGCCCATTCGGCGCTACGGTCCTCGAGGTCGAGACCGCCCACGCGGTACACGCCGGGTGACATCGGCACGATCATCAAGGTGCCTCTGGCGTTGACATGGGAGAAGGGGATCGTGTTCGGGGGTTCGTCGAGAGCGACGTCGGCCAGCCATCCGTACCAGGTGGAGTCGGTTCCGGAGAGCCCGATACCCGCGCTCTCACGGACCGCGCTGCGGGTGCCGTCGCAGCCGACCAGGTAGTCGGCTTCGAGCGCGTATCCGCCGTCGGGTCCCTGGACCTGGGCGAGGACCGAGTGCGGCTTGTCCGTGAGCCCGGTGAAGGTGTGCCCGCGGCGGATGTCCGCACCCAGCTGGAGCGCGTACTCCTCCAGCAACTCCTCGACCTTGGGCTGCGGCAGCATCAGGGTGTACGGGAAGGGGGTGTCCAGCCTGCTGAAGTCCATGCGCTGATCGAGGAGACCGAAGTGGCCGCTGGGGATCCGCTTGCCCTGCCGGACGAAGCGGTCCGCTATGCCACGCGACGCCCAGACCTCCATGGTGCGGGGGTGGATGGTGAATCCCTTGCTGTGCGGAGAGCGTTCGGGGAGCTGTTCGATGACGGTGACGTCCACTCCCCGCAGTCGCAGTTCAGCAGCCGTCCACAGTCCGGAAGGGCCACCTCCGACAACGATCACGCTACCCACGGCATCCTCATTCTCCGGTTCGGATCTTCCCTTGCGGCCGGAAGACAGGGGGCGGTGTGTGCCTCCGAGCGTTCATGCCGCCACCACGCCTACATTACTTGACGGATCAAATATATGGGGCGGTGGGTCGTCGCGGGCGCGGGCGGCGTCTCTGCGCCGGCTCGGCCGGTGAAGCGCCAGGCAGTGAAGGCGCGCTCGCTTCGAGCACGAGTCAGCCACCCGTGCCCGTCGCAGATCCGCCCTGTGTCCCGCCCGCACTCCGTTCCACCGTCGGATACCCCCGTCGGTTTGAGCCCGGGACGCGCACGGTACGGACAGTTCCACCACTCACTGCGAGGACTCAACGCCATGGACCTGAAGCTCGAAGTCATTGTGCTGCCCGTCTCCGACACCGACCGGGCCAAAGCCTTCTACGAAGACCTGGGCTGGCGCTTGGACCTGGACACGGGCCCCAGTGACGACTTCCGAGGTGTGCACTTCACGCCCCCGGGCTCCGGGTGCTCGATCATGTTCGGTGAGGGAATGACCGCTGCCGCCCCGGGCTCGGTGCAGGGCCTGTACCTCATCGTCTCCGATATCGAGGCGGCCCAGAGGGAGCTGAGGGAGCGGGGTATCGACGTGAGCGACGTGTTCCACGACGCGGGAGGGGTACTGTTCCACGGCCATGAGGACGGAGACGTGACCCACCGCCTGCCGGGCCAGGAGCGCTTGGCGGGCCGACACCCGCAGGGCACCAGTTACTCGTCCTTTGCCACCTTCGCGGACCCGGACGGAAACGGCTGGGTCCTCCAGGAGATCACGGAGCGGTTTCCCGGCCGCTGATGGCACGTCATCGAGCGGCCCGTGCTCGTCAGACGCCGGCCCGGGGCCGATGAGACGGACGAGGGCGGCGTAGGCCGACGCGATGTCGGTGTACGCCGCCCTCGCACTACCGGGCGATCAGCATCCGGCCGTGGTTCAGCGCAGTTTGTACGCCGTGGGCAGGGTCTGCTTCACGGTGTTGCCTTCGCTGTCGCTCGCGGTGATACGAAGTGCGACGCCGTCGGCGGCCCGGTCGCGCCTGGGGTGTTCGATCTTCGTGCTGAAAGTGTTCCTGCCCTGGGCCCTGGTGGCGGCGGAGTGCCATGTCTTGCCGCCGTCGAAGCTGGCCTCGGCCTTCAGCGTGGTCACCTTGGGCAGGGCGGTGAGGCTTTGCTGGTAGTAGCCGGTGATCGTGATTTCGTGCGTGTCCCCGGCCTTCGCGGTCTTGTCCAAAGCCAGGTCGAGGTCGTACCGCAGGAAGATCAGCGGCTCGGGGCGGCAGGGCTCGTGGTTGGTGCCGATCACCTCGCCGGTGCAGGGCTGCTGCTCGGGGGCGACATCCTTGGTCACCTGGGCGGAGGTGTACTGCCAGACGGTCTTGACCCCGTTGGTCTGCGTCTCGAGCGTGTACCGGGCCGGTTCGGGCGGCAGCTGGTACGCGGCGCATCCGGAGAGAGCGAACACCGCCGCGGTCGCGAACGCCGCAAGGGCCCCCTTCCGGTGCCGCGGCGTCGGCACGGGTGTGTTCATCGCGTTGATCTCCTTGGGTGTGCGGTGCGTCATCGCCGGCTCCAGGGCTCGTGTTCCGGCGTGACGCCAAGGTCGCCGCGGTGCCTGAACTCGACGTTGTAGCTGAGTTCGTCGCCCTGCTCGTCGAACAACTTGAAACCGCAGGCGGGCGGCGGGCAGGACGGGGTCACGAAGGGATCGGTGAGGTTGACCGGGGCGATGGCGCCGAACATGGTCTGGGGTGCGCCCGCGCCGCTGGTCAGGGCGAAGGCCGGGTAGAAGGTGTTGCCCTGGCGGCAGCCCACGCACGGCGTTCCGGTCGGCAGCTCGAAGCCGGACCTGGTCCGCACGGGTGCCACGGCCCCCGGCACGGTCGGGCCCTCGTTCCAGCGCAGCTCGTTCCTGCTGCCGAGGACGGTGTCCTGTCGCTCGCGGCCGGCCCATACCAGGAGAGAGTCCTGGACCTGGTCGGCCCAGACGGAGTCGAACCGGTGGACGGCGTCGTCCTGCCGCTTGAAGTAGGTGGTGAGGGTCTGCTGCATGGCCGTGCGCGGCAGCGGCAGCGGCACCACGCTCGCACCGGACTTGGCATGCTGCTCCCAGGTGAGGTGCGTGACCTGCTGGGGTCGGTCGGCGAGGAAGGAGTGGTCGACCCGGTCGACGTCTTCTTCCCTGAGCCGGTACGTCAGGTTCGACGGGATCTGGCCGTCGGTGGAGTATCGGGCGCCGTAGACGGTCGGCTCAGCGCTGCCGCCGAGGATGATCTGAACCTTCGACGGGGCTGCCTCGAGGCGCTTGATCAGGCGTTCGGCCTCACTGTACGGCAGGTGCACGATCGGCAGTGCCGCGTAGGGCTTGACCTCCGGACAGCTCTTGAGCCCGTCGGTGCACGCGAAGTACCCCGCGCTCCCATAGGCCAGGTCGCGGAGGCCCGGTGCGGCCACCAGGACCCCCACGGCGCCGGCGGCGTGGGCGGCTGCAACCCGCTCGTCCCTGAGCTTCTCGAACGTGCATTGGCCTGCGCCGCAGATGTCGGTCGGTGTCATCAGTACCAGCCTGCCGCGGGCGTTGACCTTGGCGATCTCGGTGGCGGTGCCGGTGCCGGCGTGCACCACCGGCAGATGGCCCTTGACCGGCAGTCGCGGTATCAGGACTCTGGCCTCGCCCGTCACCTCCTTCCCGTTCTCCTGCCAGGTACGCGTTCCGCCGCCGACGGAGACGTCCGAGGTCTGGTAGCGCGGGGACAGGCCGAACGGGGATCCGCCCCCGACGGCCCGCATGGTGACGACGGGAGCCGTGCGCACGCTGTGCAGTTCGTGAGTGAGGGTGCCGGTGCGGACCTTGGCGGTCGGCAGTGCCCACAGCTTCCCGGAGGCGTTGCTTCGTCCGACATAGGTCTCGATGGCCCATTTGCCAGTCGCGGAGGTTCGTTTGACGAGATGCCGGCTCTCGTAGTTCTCGGTCGACTCCGGAGTCTGGACGGTGAGCGGCTTGAGCTTGCGCAGGTCGAACGTGATCGTGGTCGCCTTGGTGAGACTCACCTCCGCCGCGATGGGCAGTGCGGCGTGCCGGTTGCCGTCCTCGTCATGCCAATCGACTTTGGCGCTGACCGAATAGGTGCCGGGAACCAAGCGGGTGCTCACTGGGGCAGTCAGCTCGTCGACGCGTTCCGGGCCTTCCTGCGTAGTGTTCTCGTCGAGCGGCAGGAAGGTCGTGGGACCGAAGTTGAGGTGCAGGGCGCCCGGCGGCCGGATGACGTTCACGGTCAGCGGGAACTTCTCGCGCTCCAGGTAGGCGCCCAGGCGTGTGCTGCCCCGCAGCGCCCCCGAGGAGTCGTGGGCGTCCAGCCGGCCCCGGTAGGCGCCGAAGGGCCCCTCGGTGCCCAGTACCCGGCCGTCGATGGTCACCGGAACGTCGGCAGCCCCGTTGGCGGGAACGACCACTTCGCCCGCGTGGCTGACCAGGCCGTCCGGAGCGGGCGTGGTGCCGACGGACATCGACGCCGTGAGCTTCAACGTGACCGGGGCGTCGGTGTGGTTCCGGTAGCTGACCTTCTGCGTCAGCGGCGAGTGCGGGAAGACATGGCGGCCGTACTCGAGGTTCCGCTTCGCGGTGATCATCGGGTCGAGTGCGGCGGCGCTGTTCACCCGGCCGGCGCCCTGGGCGAAGACGTCGTGCCCCACGTCGGTGGCGGTGCTCATCAGCACGGCCTTTATCTCGTCGCCGGTCAGGTTCGGGCGCTGTTGGGCGATGAGGGCGGCGGCGCCGGCCACGTGCGGTGCGGCCATCGAGGTCCCGCTGGCACGGGTGTAGTGCTCGTCCACCACCGTGCCCATGGCCGTGCCGGCGGCTCGGGCGGCGACGATGCCGACACCAGGAGCCGCGATGTCCGGCTTGAAGGCCCCGTCCCCGAACCGCGGCCCGCGGCTGGAGAAGGAGGCCATCTCGTCCTCCCTGTCGACCGCCGCCACGGTCAGCGCCTCGTCGGCGGCACCCGGGGATCCGACCGTCTCGCTGAACGGACCCCTGTTGCCTGCCGCGACCACGAACAGGGTCCCGGTGGAGCGGCTGATCTGGTTGAGCGCCTGGCTCGACACATCGGTCCCGTCGGTGGGACCACCACCGAGGCTCATGTTGACGACCTTGGCCCCCGAGCGGCCGGCCCACTCCATGCCCGCGATGATGTCCGATGTGTATCCGGAACCTTCGTCGTCGAGCACCTTGCCGACCCGCAGCTTGGCGCCGGGCGCGACACCCTTGCGCAGCCCCTTGGACGCTGCTCCGCTGCCCAGGACCGTGGCCGCCACGTGAGTGCCGTGTCCATGCCCGTCACGGGCACCGGGGGCGGCGCCGGTGAAGTCGACCTGTTCGATGAGGTTCCCGGACACGTCCGGGTGGTCCGGGTCGATGCCGGTGTCCAGCACCGCCACGGACACACCCGTACCGTCGTACCCGCGATCCCAGGCGGACTTCGCCCCGATCTGCGGGACGGACGTTTCGAGGTCGACCTTGACCACGGAGTCGAGCCATACCTTCTTGACCCCGGCCAGGGAACCGGCGGACCGGGCGGCGGCACCGGCGCCCTTGTCGGCAGATGTGCCTCGCGCTCCCTGCCACCACCTGCCGTTGCCGGCTATCTCCCACGCGCGGCCGTTGATGCTCGACAGGTGCCTCTCGGCGCTCGCCCCGGCAGCCTTCGGCGCCCTGCGCGCCGTGTCCTTCCCGGAGTACGTGACGAGCACCGGCACCTCGCCGACCCGCCCCGCCGCGACCAGCGACACCAACTGGGCCAGGTCGAACAGCCCCCAGTCGAGCAACCCCTCGTGGACCAGCCCGAGAGCGTCGTCCGGAACGACGTGCACCTTGCCGTTGCGGGTGAGGGTCTGGAACTCGACCGGGGATCCATCGGGTCGCACCGCACTCGTGAAGTCGCGGGCGACCACCTTTCCGTCGGCGTCAATGCCGACCTGCACCTTGTCACCGGTGATCAGCGTCACCGTGACGCTCCCGCCGGCCGCGGCGACGATCCGCTTCAGGTCGCCGTCGGCGGTCACCACCACGTTCTTCGTGCGCGCGGTGTCGGTGATCGGCGCCTTGCCGTCAGGCTCCGCGGCGTGTGTCGCCATGGGCGACACCACGGTCCCGAAGACGGTCAGACCGATGGTCAATGCGCCCAGGCGTCTCCCGAGACGCCGCAAAGTCGGTCTATGCCTCATCCATCATCTCCTGTTGGGAAATCTTCCGTCGGAAATGTCCGGGAACGGCTGGAGGCGTGGGCGCCAAGAGAAGCCGCCCGCAGCGGTCCGTGCATCTGCCCGGCCGGGGGAGCGGACCCACTGGTACGGGGCCCTCCCTCACTGGATCTACGGGCACGGCAGGGTCACATGACTGCTCGGCCATAGGGGTATCCGCGGACATCACGGTGACGAGTGTCCAAGCAAGGCCGGGCCCTGATCGATTGACCAGATGAGGGAATTAAATCCCTTCTTTCCCAGAGCGGTTCGCGGCAAATATTTTCGTCATCGACCGGCGGGGAACTGCTGCGTCAGGTGGGCGCGGCCCGCGATCCGGCGCCAGGACCGCCAGGACCGTCACGGGCTGGCAACACCGTGGCGCCCGGTTCCGCATCGCGGACGCGGGCGGGTCCGACGGCTACCGCACTCACGCCTCGACACCGGATCCCGCGGCGTCGGCGGCCGGACGGGCTGCCGACTGGCACGGCCGCGCCGATCAGTAGGAGTGCCGTCGCATCCGCCACACGGACACGGCGACGAGCGCGGCAGCGAGCGTCAGACACAGACCCGTCACCGTCCACTGCAACGGCCACAGGTGCGAGACCGGGTGGAACTCGGCCCAGTGGCCGGTGATCCCGCGCGACTCCAGGCACTTTCCGTAGTCGGTCCGGGCCTAGCAGTCGGTGACGTCGAGCACGCGTCGGCCGTGCGTGGACAGCCGACCGTCCGCGAGCAGCCACGCGCTGTCCGGCGCGTTCGGATGCGTGGTGTTCCGGGCGTTCGTGGTGGTGACAGGCCACAGAGACGGACGGACCCATTCGAGCAGCGCGAACAGTCCGGCTCCGGCGACGAGGGTGGCCCCGCTCATACTTTGGCAGGGAAGTCTTGCGCCTGAGCCCCATGCCGTGGGCACCCGGGACCCGGGGGCGCACCTGAGATCCGTGAGGTTCGAGGCGCGCTGCACCTTGGTGGTGGCGCAGTCGTAGTCAGCGGTGCGGGGCCGCCTGTGCGGGGCTCGCCTTCGCCGTCGAGCCGACAGCACCCAGAGATGGTTGACTCGTCAAGGTTCCGGTACGGTGGGATTCACGACGAAGGCGGCCTCCGTGCACTGATGTGGGCGTGCCGCGGTCGGCTCTGATGCTCGGCTCGAACGGATAACGGCGGTCTGCGATGGCGCTCGACCCGAAGCGTCTCCGCACGGTTCTCGGACGGCGCCGCTCGGCCTCGCTGGTGCCGGATGCCTGATCGCGATGGCGGTGTCCGCCTGCCCCTCGCCACGGGTCGGCGGTCCTCGCCCCACGCCCCGCCGACACCGGCCGCCCCAAGATCGGGGTACGCGCACCGCGCACCCGGACCAAGACGTATTTCTGCAGGAGGACTGTTTCAATGACTGGCCGGCCCTTGACGCTCATGGCGGTACACGCGCACCCCGATGACGAGGCCACCGGAACCGGAGGGGTTCTCGCGCGGTACGCGGCGGAGGGTATCCGTACGGTTCTCGTGACGTGTACCGACGGCCGGTGCGGTGACGGACCAGGGGGTGTGAAACCGGGCGATCCCGGACACGATCCGGCGGCGGTCGCCTTGATGCGCCGGCACGAACTCAAGGCGAGCTGCGACGTCCTGAAGGTCAGCGATCTGGAGATGCTGGACTATGCCGACTCCGGAATGACGGGCTGGCCGAGCAACGACGCCCCCGGATCCTTCTGGCAGACCCCCGTGCGGGAAGGCGCGGCCCGACTCGCGGAACTCATGCGGCACTACCGACCTGATGTCGTCGTCACCTACGACGAGAACGGCTTCTACGGGCACCCCGACCACATCCAGGCCCACCGCATCACGATGGCGGCGCTGGAGATGACCGCGCTGGCGCCGAAGGTGTACTGGACCACGATGCCTCGCTCGATCGTGCGGCGGTTCGGCGAGATCATGGGCGATTCTCCTGAGGACATGCCGGAGCTGGATCCTGCCGAGGCCGCCGCCATGGCCGAGATCGGCCTCCCCGACTCCGAGATCACCACATGGGTGGACACCACCGCGTTCAGTGGTCAGAAGTTCGACGCGTTGGCCGCGCACGCCAGTCAGGGCGAGAACATCCACTTCCTCAGGATGGGCAAGGAGAACTTCGAAGAGTTGATGGGCACGGAGACCTTCGTCCGTGTCCAGGACGCCACCGGCGCCGCCCTGCCCGAGAACGATCTCTTCGCCGGACTGCGCTGATCCGCCCGCCCGCCCGGCCGGGAAAGCGCATCGACCGCACGCCCGGCGGGTCGAGTCATGACGGAGGCGGCAGCCACCCGGCCGCCCCCTCCGCTCACTTCTCGGTCGACCGCGACATGTCAGCTCTGACCGTGCCGGTCGGCTTGCTCACCGCCGAGCCGTCCTTGTGGCCGGTGCGGAGCGCGATCACCTTCACGGTGATCTTCGTGCAGGACGTCGGTGGCGGCGGCGGTGACCTGGTGACAGGTCAGCGTGCCGGGTTCGCCGCACACACCGGCCAGGGACGGGCCGCCGACCTTCGACGCGGCGGACTTCACGCAGCCCGCCGGCAAGAAGGTCTGCGACCGCCTCGCCACGACCAACGGCTGGACGCTGTGCGCGCTGACCCGGGGCAGGCCCACACCGTGCTGCTCACCGGCCGGGACCTGACCGCGACGTACACGCTCACCCGACGCGACGGACCGCGAGCGCCTCCTCGAGCACGGAGAACTTCGCCGCCACGCCGCCGGAGGTGTTGACCAGCTGGAGGACCTCCGCCTTCGTGTGCGCGTCAGCCGGAATGTTCAGGCACCGCGAGAAGACTCCGTCCCCGGTGCGCGGCGTGGCCTTTCCGTCGTCGGCGGTGAAGCTCCCGGCCGGCAGGACCGGGTAGTCGTTCGCGGCGTCGGTGCGGTGGAAGGCGATGGTGTAGGGGCCCGTTGCGTCGTCGCCGACGTCATGGGTGTGCACCAGCGCCCGGTTGGGAGCCGGGCCGGTCAGCGCGCACTCGCCGTCCGCCAGCTCCGTCGACGTGCACTGTGCGGCGCCGTCCCGGTCGTAGACCGCTGGTTCCTCAGTCGCTGGGGATGCGCAGCCGATGTCGCGACGGAACTGGTCGGCCCGTGAGACACCGGCGACTGCGCGATACACCGGTCGCTCCCTCAGGTGTGAGCGCGGTACTGCGCTGGGTTCATCAACCGTTCAGGGCGGCTGTCGGCGGCGTCTTCGAGGCCCGGACAGCCGGGTAGAGGCCGGCGACTGCTCCGATCAGCATGGTCACGCCGATACCACCGACGAACACGGTGGGAGGTACCGAGACGGGCCAGCCGTTCGTCACGGCGAACGTGGCGATGACTGCGAACCCCAGGGCCGTCCCGACAAGTCCGCCCAGCGTGGACAGCAGGAGGGCCTCAACGAGGAACTGTGTGCGGATGTGCCCTCGGGTGGCGCCGAGGGCACGCGACAGACCGATCTCCTTTCGCCGTTCCAGTACGGAGATGACCATGGTGTTGGCGACACCGATGCCTCCGACGAGCAGCGCGACAAAGCCGAGCCCTACCAGAAGCCCGGTGAACGCGACGTCTGCAGCGTTCTTTGCCGCCAGCGCATCCGAGGGCCGCGAAACACTCACATTCTCGGGATGTTCCGGGTTCACTGTGCGGGGCAGGAGGTCGCGTACTGCTTCCACCTCCTCGTCGGCCGAACGTTCGAAGATGGTGGTCGGTTTGCCGTCCCAGCCGAACCGCTCGAGCGCGATCGCCTCACCGATGAACGCGGAGGTGTCCAGTTCCGGGGCGAGAGGCAGGGCATCGAGTATCCCGACGACCGTGAACTCGGTGCTGCCGAGCCAGACGCGGCTTCCTGGAGTCACGATACCGAGCCGGTCTGCGGCGATGCTGCCGAGTGCGACGGTGGGGTAGTTCGCGGTCGCTCTGTTGAGCCATGTTCCCTGGCGCAGTGTGCCGTCGAGGAGGCCGAGGAGGTGGAGGTCGGCGACCTGCACATCGATGCCACCTGACTTGTCCGGGTCGATGAGCCGGCTCCGGTACACCTTGACGTCGGGCAGCGTGGCGACCGCTCCGGCGCTCGTCACCCCCGGGATCAGGCGCACCTTGCCGGTGGATCCGGCCGGCAACGTCGTGTCCTGGCCCGTGAGTGACATGCCTGGCTGGACGCTCAGCAGGTTGGTGCCCAGCGACGCCAGCTCGTTGTCGAGCTTTGCCCTGCTCGAGGTGGTGATGCCCACAACGGCGATCATGGCCGCGATACCGATCGCGATGCCGAGCGCGGACAGGAGAACCCGGGTGGGCCGGGATCTCAGTCCCGATATGCCCAAGTGACAGATGTCGGAGGGGAGCAGGCGAGACCGGCCTGTCTCGGTCTGGTTGTCACGACTCATGCCGACGCCGCCTGCTCGTCGTCGACGAGGTGACCGTCGCGAAGGGTGATCCGCCTGGGTATCCGGTCCGCGAGCTGCACGTCATGGGTGATCACGACGACAGTGGTGCCCGTGGCGTTGAGCTCGTGCAGCAGCTTCATCACGCTCGCGCCGGAGCGCTGGTCGAGATTGCCGGTGGGCTCGTCCGCCAGCAGCAGCGTCGGATCGGACACCGTCGCCCGAGCGATGGCGACGCGCTGCCGTTCCCCTCCAGACATCTGGTGAGGCTTGTGGTCGAGGCGGTGTCCCAGTCCGACGCGGGTAAGGCTTGCCACCGCCCTGCGCCGCCTTTGGGCGCGGCGTGTTCCGGTGTAGATGAGGCCGTCCGCGACGTTGTCGAGCGCGCTGACCCCGTCCTTGAGATGGAACTGCTGGAAGACGAACCCGATCCGGTACGCGCGCAGCGCCGAGAGTTCCTCGTCGCTCATCGCGTCGACGTCGTGGCCGTCGATGGCCATACGTCCGCTCGTGGGCCGGTCGAGAGTGCCGATGATGTTGAGCAGAGTCGACTTGCCCGAGCCGCTCGGGCCGACGATGGCGACGAATTCACCGCGAGCGACCGACAGCGACACGTGGTCGACCGCTCGCACCGGTGGATGGCCGTGGTCGCGGACCACCTGATCGAGTTCGATGACGGAATCGCTCATACTGTCGGGACCACGACTTTCTGACCTGCGTGAAGTCCGTCGCCGGTCACTTCGACGGAACCGCCGGCGAACAGTCCGGTCTTCACCATGACCGTCCGCGTCGTACCGGCGTCGCCGGCCACTTCGACGCCGTACCCACCGTCCGGGAGGGCGATGAGTGCGGCGACCGGTACGGCCAACACGTCCTCGCGACTCGCCGTGGGGAAGTCGACCAGCATCGACACCTCCTGGAGCGTGCCGGCGTCGGCGGGCCGGTCGAGGGTGATGCTCACCGGGACGGTGACCGCCTTCTCCTCACTGTCCTTCCGTTGCCGGGGCACGCCGACTCCGGAGATGGTGCCGGTCGTTGTTTTGCCGCCGGGCAGGTTCACGGTCACCTTGCCACCCACTTCGGCGACCGTCTGGTCCGCTGCCTTGAGGTCGACGGTGACGATCTTTTCGAGCCCCGACAGTTTCAGGACGGGCGTACCGGCCGCGACTTCGTCGCCGAGGTGTGCGACGGTCTCCGCGACGCGCACGTCGCCGGGGGCGAAGACGATCCGCCCACGCTGGATCGAGCCGGTCTCCTTGACGTTGATGGCGTCCTGCCAGTGCAGGATCGCGACCGTCGTGTGCCAGTCGAAGTGTGCGTCGGGAGTCCCGGTGAAGTGGCCCAGAGTCTGGAGACCCCGCTCCAGTTGGCGTACGTCCGGCCCGTCGCTCATCCCGCTCTCGAACGCCCGCCACACCGGGAGCCGACCGTGCAGCAGCACCAATGGCTCGTTGTCGATCGAGTGCAGCACGCCGCCCAGTCTCACCTTGCTTCCCGCGTCCGGCAGGCGCGTGATGGTGCCGGAGCGGCCGGCGGTGAGCGGGCTCGCCTCGCTGTAGCTGAGCGACCCGGGCGACGTGATGGTCTCCTGCAGTGTCTTTCGTTCCACGAGCGCGGTGTTCGCCACTTGTTTCTGCCCGGTCTGCTCGGCAGAGCCGTCCTCGGACAGGATCGTCATCGAGGTCGCGGCCGCACCGAGGGCGATGCCGGTCACGGCTGCGATCGCCAGTACCCGCTTGCGGCCAAGTCTTCGCGGCTCGGACTCGTGCCCCGGCTCACCTGAGGAGTGCTCGACCGTCACTTTTTGTAGCACTCCTCGAACGCGTCCTGGGAAACGCCCTCAGGAAACTCGATCTGGGGAGCCTGATTGGCTCCGGGGTCGGTGACCTCGGCGCCGTTGTCGCGGAAGCACTGGAGCGTCTTGAGATGCTCCTCTTTCAGTTCCTCGGCGGACTTCTTGGAGCGCTCACCAGTGACCTGTGGTGCCTTTCCGATCTTCTTCCTGCAGGCGTCAGACGCCACCCGGTACGCGTCCTGCCGGTCACCGAAGTCGACCTTTCCGGCTTCCTTCGGAAGGTCGAACCCCTTGTCACTCAAACAGGACCGGAACTTGTTCTCCCACTCGTCGTACCGCTGGTCGAACGTGCCGGATTTTGAACCAGATGCCGACGAGCCCGCCTCATCAGCATTCTCGCAACCGGCCAGCAAGCCAGCGAGTGCGAACGTCGCCAGTGCGAGACCGGTTCGAGGGAGATGGAGCGCGCTGATCATGGCAGTTTCACTTTCGGTGGCTGGGGCCGCCAGGCGATCGGGCGGGATGACGGGCGGAGCAACGGACAACGCTCCGCCCCCGAGGCCGGTACGCCTCCGGGGTGCATGTCAGCCACCGTGCCTGGTGCGGGCGTCCGTACCGCCGCGGTCGTGCATCCATGACCGCTCTGCTGTGTATCGGTTGTGTGTCAGCCCTCGGTCGCAGCAGCCCGGGTCCCTGTTCGTGGCCGAGGTGAGCGATGCGCGGGTGCGCTCGGGGAGCCTCGGGCAGACGTCAGCCCTGTGGGCCGATCTCGCTGCGCAGCCGGAGTGTGGCGATCGCCCCGCCTTCCGGGGCGTTGGTGAACGCAAGAGCGGCGCCGATCACGCGTGCCTGGCCGGTGGCGATGGTCAGGCCCAGACCGTGCCCCTGGCCGCGTTCGGCCGCACCGGTGCGGAACCGCTGCGGTCCCTCTGCCAGCAACTCGTCCGGGAAGCCGGGGCCGTGGTCGCGTACGACGATCGATGCACCGTTCACCGTGACATCGACCGGAGCGCGTCCGTGGCGATGGGCGTTGGAGACGAGGTTGGAGATGATCCGGTCGAGGCGGCGCGGATCGGTGTCGGCGACCGGATCGCCGATCACCGTCAGGCGGGCCTGGACCCCCGTACGGGCCACGGATTCCTCGACGAGCCGGCCCAACGGCACCGAGGCGCGGTCGGCCCGCTCCGCGCCCGAGTCGAGCCGGGAGATCTCCAGCAGGTCCTCCACCAGTTCGCGCAGCACTTGGACCCGGTCCCTGACCAGTGCGGTGGCCTCGCCGTCCGGGAGCAGGTCGGTGGAGACGACAAGGCCCATCAGCGGGGTGCGCAACTCATGGGCAACATCCGCAGTGAAGCGCTGCTCACTCAGCAGCCGGTCCCGCAGAGCGTCGGCCATCGAGTCGAGGGTGACGGAGATCTCGGTGATCTCGTCGCCGCCGCGGCCATCCACCATCGTGCGGGCTTCCAGGTCGCCGTCAGCAATACGTCGCGCGGTCCGAGCCACCTTCCGCAGTCGTCGGTGGGGCAGCTCTGCGGCCAGCACCGCCAGGGGCACGACTACCGCGAGCACGGCCAGCGAGGCCGCGACGATGTTGCGGTCCAGGGCCTGCAAGCTCCGCATCTCGGACCCCATGTCGACCCGCACGGCGAGGATGCGGCCGTCGACCGGCTGCACCGCCCACATCCAGGGAATCTCGGACCGGCGGTCGTCGTACCAGGTTCTGTGCTGCCCGGTGCTGACCGCCTGCTGGAGCAGCGCGGGCGGAATCTGTGCGGGGTCCGCATCGGTCGGCGTTGCGCCCGTGCGGCTGTAATCGTCCAGCGCGGACACCAGGGCGGAGAAGGCCCGGTCCCTCCCCAGGCCCATGAGCCGCTCCGAAGTGCTCCGGTGGACCAGTACACCGACGGTCGTGGCAACGGCACAGGACGCCAAGGCCACCAGCGCGGCGATCTTCCAGCGCAGCGACCTCCAGTTCGACAACCCGCGATTCCGCCGGGCCACGGCCCGCCCCATCTCAGTGCCGGAACTTGTAGCCGAAGCCGCGGACCGTCTCGATCCGGTCGTGGCCGATCTTCTTACGCAACCGCTGCACACACAGGTCGACCACACGGCTGTCACCCTCCCAGCCGTAGTCCCAGACACCGCGCAGCAACGTCTGCCGGCTCAACACGATCCCCGGATTCGCCGCGAACTCCAGCAGCAGACGCAACTCGGTGGGAGCCAGCGCCACCAGCTCACCGGCGCGACGCACCTCCAGCCCTCGGGTGTCGACGGACACATCACCGAACACCAAACGGGTGCTGGTACCGCGAGCGGGCTCCGGAGCGTGATTCGTGCCGGGGGAGAAGGAAGCCCGACGCAGCAGCGAACGGATCCTGGCGACCAGCACGGAGGTATCGACAGGTTTGACGACGTAGTCATCAGCCCCTGCCTCCAGGCCCGCGACCACGTCCAGGGCGTCACCACGCGCGGACATCATCAGGATCGGGGCCAGGCTCCACTCACGGACCCTCCGGCACAGCCCGATCCCGTCCAGCCCCGGCAGCATCACGTCGAGCAGCAGCAGATCGTGTCCCCGCTCCCGGAACAGTTCGAGACCGGTCAGACCGTCATTCGCCGTGCTCACACGGTAGCCGTAGCGATCCAGTGCCATCGCCACCGCCTTGCGGATCACTGCATCGTCCTCGACGAGAAGAACCGTGACAGGAGTGGCCGGCCTGCTACCGACACCAGAAACCAACATCACTCCCCAACCGTGACGCACGCGCTAGTGACACATGACAATACAAGGAGACCCCTCGGCGCTTCCTGCGCGTTCCGACACTGTCATGGCCGCCGACGCCGGTGTGACCTGCGCTGGGCCTTCGGGTCGACGACGTGGTGGCCGTCAACGACACCGACCGCACCGTGGTCCGGCTGATTCGATGCGATGTCATCGCTCACGTCTCTCCGTCGGTGCATGCCGACGGCGCTCCGCTCCAGTGAGAGCTGGGCCACCACCCCTGCGGGGCCGATACTCCGGAGGGCGCGCTTGAGCCGCCGCCTACGACCAGGACGGTTTCGGCATCACGCTGTGGGCCTCTTGCGAGTCGGCTGCCGCGCCGGACGATGCGGCAGCCCGGTACGCGCAAGCACCACTCCGGCGCCATGGCCATGTGTCGCCGACGGACGGCCGGCCCCGGATGTCGGTCCGTGAAACCCGCCCGGCGGCTCGACCCGGTACTCGCCCTTCTTCTCCGCCCAAAGTCCACGACCGACAAGGTGAACGACGTCATCTACGCCGGACATCCCGATGTCCGTGTCGGGCTGATAGGGCTGCATCACTCCGAGGTAACCGATCCGGTCACAGCACCAGCACGTGTGACCGGGACGTCGGGCCGGCGGCGGCCGAGTCGGGCGGTGTCCGCTGCTCGACCTGGTCGACGGCCGGCGCCCACCGGTAACCGATGGCGGTCGGTCCGGTCGGCCACATACCGGCACACCACCGTGTCGACGGGCAGCCACTCTGCGGAGTCCAGGTCGTCCTTCTGCCGGTTCGACCGCGCGGTCACCGCCGCCAGCGCCCTGCTGATCACCTGGAGCGTGCGCGTCCCGCTCCCGCCGATCCGGCGGCCGGTTGAAGGCCCTCGGGTCCACGCTTCGGCCTGCAGCTCGGCCGCGGCCCGGCGAGCGGGCCGCGGCCGAGAAGCCCGTCGGCCGCGGCGTCCCGGGCGAGGTGAAGGGTGACGTCCCGGGGCCCGGTCACGCCGTTGCCCGCGTCAGTACTCCTGAAGTGCGTCCCAGGGCTCCCGTGCGACATCCGGGCCCGGCCGCGCAGTGGCACGACAACCCACGACTTCCGCGCGCTGTTCTCGGCGGTAGGCGGCGATTCACTGATGGGGCGTCACCAGAGGCTTTCCATGCTCGATCTGGTAGGTGGACAGCATCTTCGTCTGGACCTTCCCGATGTTGCGGGCATTGTGAATGACACCGTGCGGGATGAAGAAGGGGTCACCGGTACGCAACCGTTGCCAGGGGCGGTCGTCGAACTCCATCAAGATGTCGCCTTGGATGATGTAGCCGACCTCCACCCCAGGGTGGCTGTGGCGCCCGGACTCAACACCCCTGGGGATCTGAACGAGCGTCTGCACAAGCTCCCAGCCCGGGGCCGGCGAGAGGTGTCGCTGCAGTTCGGTGCGCGTGATGCCGTCCGCCGA
The DNA here is from genome assembly GCF_003261055.1 of Streptomyces cadmiisoli. Classification (NCBI taxonomy): domain Bacteria; kingdom Bacillati; phylum Actinomycetota; class Actinomycetes; order Kitasatosporales; family Streptomycetaceae; genus Streptomyces; species Streptomyces cadmiisoli. Next base: position 172,272 of record NZ_CP030073.1, on the reverse strand, counting down.
GACAGGGGTGACGGCGGGTGCCTCGCTGGAGTTTCGATGTGCTTCGGCGGAGGAGGATCCGAGGGCGATCAGACCGAGCGATCCGACTGTGGCTGCACTGCTGCTACGCATCAACGAACGGCGAGTGATCACGATTCATCCTTGATTGAGGGCGGGGCACGCCATGTTCAGTGGCGACGCCGACTCGGTGGAACGCTCCGGAGGTGGTGGTAACACTCACACGGGGTCCGTCACCTGTCAAGCCGGTGACGCTAGTTGGAGGCTTTCCTGTGTGCGCACAGCTGACGCAGGGCCGTCCACTCATATCGCCGACGCTGCGGCAGGGGCACCGAACCCGCGGCTCGCACGTCAGCGCCCGTTGCGCCAGCCGTCGTTCTCGCGCCGGTCTCGGCTGTGCCGACCCCGCGGTAGTTCACCACTTGAGGGCCTCCCACCCGGCGCCGTACAGTCTCTGCCCGGCTACGGGGGCAGGCGGCGGTCAAGGCTTCGTCCGTCGGCTCGGCGTTGTCCGCCGTGTCTCAGCGGCCGGCAGTTCGAAACGCCCCATGCCCTGGACTGCGGTCTTCTCCCGGCCACGTTGCTGCTCACGCCCGGCACCGTCAGGGCGGAGGGCTCGACCGTGACCACACCACCGGTCCGCGGCTCCTCCACCAGTGCGGAACCCAACGGCGACCCGGTGATGTCCGGACCAGTATTACGCGCCACATGCTGCAGGCCGATGGCATCGCGTGGCCCCGCCTGACAGGCGGTGTCAAGACCAGCCTCCCGGCGTGTGCCGGAGCCGGACCCCAACGAATCGCGGGCGGCCATCGGCACGGGTCGAGCCACAATCGCATTCCACGCGTCGGAAGGAGTAGTGACCTCGACCGCGAACTCCGCCGTGAGTTAGGCGGAATCCAGCTCCGACGCCGCGGCTTGCGCGGACCAACCCGTCGGTGGCAAGAATGTCGGCGAAGTAGCGCAGGGTGCCGGCGGCGTCCGGCCGCAGCCGCTGCTGGCGGATGCGTCCCAACGAGGTGTCTACGGGGGAAAGTTCCCGCATCCCGGCAGACACCGTGGCTTCACGGACACCAGCCGTACGGGCGACCGCTCTGATCCCGCCGTGATCGAGGGACTGGGCCTCTGCCTCGATCAACAGACTGCGCTGCCGCTCATCGAGATGTGGCAGAATCGCCACGAACTTCGCGCCCGGGACTGCCCCGTCGCATCTCCTGCCTGCTCATGCGAGACCGACGAACCACCGGTGAGAAGGCACGAGTTCAAGATCTGCACGCCCCAAGCGTGCTATCGCCAAGCCGGCCGCGACGTCGGCAATCCGGGATGGTCCGGCTTGCCCCGGGGGCATCGAGTCGATCTGGCGGAATTCTGATCCGGCGTCGAGGTGGACGCGGTGCCCATGGGTTTCGTCGAGCCAGCCTTCCCGCTCGGCTTTCATACGGTCGCGGAAGTGGCCGCGGATCCCCACGAGTCGGCTGCGACGGGCCGGTGGGGAGCGCGACCCGGACCGGGGAGAACATTGATGCGTACGCCATGTGGTGCGGCCTTGGCCGCGGCGATCTCCACGCCCATGGGGAAGGACAGCCGTGCGTCGACAGAGGTGATGTCCACGATGGCGACAAGCCGGTGCCTTGCTGTCTCTGCTGGAGCACCGGCTTGCTGTCCGAGCCGGTCACCCGCCCACTCGAATTTCTTCGTCCCTGGGCCGACGCCCGTCCGAATTTATTCGGCGGATCCCCGGAGTCGCCGAGGATGTCCGATTCGGTGATGCGGCGCGCGGGTGGGCTCCGCTGATGCGTGACGTCGTCCAGGCCGACTGACCGTCTGGGCGTGACGCTGGCTGGTACTTACGTGTGACCCGTTCCCCTGGGGGATGCGGCAGTCAGCGAGCGGACGCACCGGGGGTGCGATCAGCCCCGGTCGTCGGTTCGATCAGCACTCCGGAATTCATTCGTCGCTCGTGTTTTTTCGTCCTCCGCGGCAAGTGATGCAATTTTTTCGTCAGCTGCCGGATCGGTAAGCGTCCACGCGGCGGCGCTGGCAATCTCGCACGTCAGACCGGCTATTGACACCTTCTTCACGCTGGTGTTTCCCTGTGCGCGCCTCGACCTGTGTTCGATAACGAGCCCGGGGGCGGAGGCTGACAGACGAACGAGAGGAAATCGTGAATTTCCAGTTCCACAGAACCGCGCGTGACAGTGCGGTTGTGGCCATCAGCATGCTGCTGGTCGCCGCCACCGCGTCGACATCCGTGGCTCTTTCCGGGCCCATCGGCACGTCGGTATCGCCGACGTCGGTCCCGGCCGCTCCGGTGGACTCCGCTGCTCCGACCGGCGCCGCACAGCGTTGGATTCCGCTGCTGACCGGCGACCAGGTCGCGGTGAACGCGCAGGGAGAGATCGTCTCCACACGGCCCGCCAAGGGCCGGGAGGGCATCCCCGTCCTGCGGGAAACCCTCAACGGACACACGTATGTGGTACCGGCCGACGCTCGGCGCCTCATCCAGAGCGGGCGGCTGGACCGGCGGCTGTTCGACATCACCACCCTCAGCTCCCCCGCCTACGCGCAGCGCCAGGACCTGCGGCTCATCGTGCGGTACGACACGGCCCGCCCGGCCGCCAGGACGGCCCTGCGCGCCGGCGCCCGGACGCAGCGCCCTTTGAACAGCATCAACGCGGACGCCCTCACCGCTCCCGCCGGTGACGCGCAGCTGTGGTCCACGCTCACCACCGGGCCGGCCGGCGCCGCCAACCGCGGCACCGCGCCGGGCATCGCCTCCGTATGGCTCGACGCCGTCGTCGAGGTGAGCCTGGACAAGAGCGTGCCGCAGATCGGCGGCCCCCAGGCCTGGAAGGCGGGGCTGGACGGGACCGGATCGCGTATCGCCGTCCTCGACACCGGTATCGACGCCACCCATCCCGACCTGGCCGGGCAGGTGGTTGCCGAGCGCAACTTCACCGACTCGCCGGACACGCTCGACCGCTTGGGCCATGGCACCCATGTCGCGTCCACCGCGGCCGGCACCGGCGCGAAGTCCGGCGGCCTGTACAAGGGTGTGGCGCCGGGCGCAAGGATCCTCAACGCCAAGGTCCTGGGCGACCGGGGCTTCGGTGCCCACTCCGGCATCATCGCCGGCATGGAGTGGGCGGTGGCCGAGAAGGCCGACGTGGTCAACCTCAGCCTCGGCGGCACGGATACGCCCGGTGTCGATCCGGTGGAGGAGGCCGTCAACAACCTGTCGGCCGAGACCGGAACACTGTTCGTCATCGCCGCCGGCAACCTCGGCAGTCAGGGTGCCGGCAGCATCGGTTCGCCGGGCAGCGCGGACGCCGCCCTGACCGTCGGCGCGGTGGACAAGCAGGACCGCCTCGCCTCCTTCTCCAGCATCGGCCCGCGGGTCGGCGACGGCGCGATCAAGCCCGACCTCACGGCGCCCGGTGTGGACATCGGCGCGGCGAGGTCGAAGGACGGCGGACTGTCCGGCGCTCCCGTCGCCGACGGCTACTTCGCCCTGAGCGGCACCTCCATGGCCACCCCGCACGTCGCCGGTGCCGCCGCCATTCTCGCGCAGCAGCACCCCGACTGGAGCGGCGAGGACATCAAGCACGCGCTGACCGCTTCCGCGACGCCGAGTGCCTACACCGTCTTCCAGCAGGGGGCCGGGCGGGCCGACCTGGGCGCGGCGATCCAGCAGTCGGCGGTCACCCGGCAGACGTCGCTGCCCTTCGGCACCGCACAATGGCCGCACGCAGACGACGAGCCGATCACCAAGGACCTGACCTACCGCAACCTGGGCAGCACACCGCTCACCCTGAAGCTGACCACGGAGGTCACCGGGCCTGACGGCGTGCCCGCGCCCGACGGTATGTTCACCGTCGACGAGCAGGTCACCATCGCGCCCGGCGGCGAGAAGACGGTGAAGGTCACCGCCGACACCCGGATCGGGGACCGAACGGGACTCTTCAGCGGTCGGGTCAAGGCGACCGGCGGCGGGCAGACCGTCCGTACCCCGCTGGTCGTAGAACTCGAGGCGGAGATGTACACCCTCACGGTCAAGGCTCTCGACCGCGCCGGCAAGCCTGCCGCTCCGTCCTGGTGGGCCGCGGTGGCGGGCCTGTCCGGCACCGCCGAAGGAGACTCCTCCTACCTCCACGACGGCTCGTCCTCCATGCGGTTGCCCAAGGGCCGGTACTTCCTCAGCGCGACGCTCCCGGCGGACCCGGCGGGGTCGTTCTCCCAGGGCGTCGACTTCATCAACCAGCCCCGGCTGGACCTCACACGCGACACCACGGTGACGCTGGACGGGCGCACCACCAAGCCGTTCGACATCACCGTCCCGAACCGCTCCGCATACCCAGTGGCCGCCGACACGAGTGTCTTCAGCGGGATGACCAACGGGAAGGGCGCCGGGTTCGGCATCGGAATCACGACCGGGACCACGCCGGACATCGACCCGCACAAGGCGATACGCACCGCGCACCTGGGCCCCAAGGTGAACCTCCAGGAGCAGCACCTGCGGCAGAACCTCGGGTTCTCGTTCTCCACCGGCGCCAAGGGCCGTGACGAGTACCACCTGCTGTACCTGCACAAGAGCGACACCGTGACGACCGGGTTCACCCGCCACACCAAGCGACACGACTTCGCGAACGTCGACGTCACGATGGGGGCAACGGCCAAGAACAAATTCGGTCTCTACACCCCGGGCATATCAGAGGTAGGTGGTGGCTACGCAACCGCCCACCCCTTGCCGTACACCGGCACCGTTCACCTGCTCGGGCCGAGCAACACCTGGCGTTTCGGGTTCAGCCAGGCCAACTCCGACGTCCGCCCGGAAGCCAGCTATACCAACACGTCCGCGGACGTGTTCAAACCGGGCCGCACCTACCGCAAGACGTTCAACATGGGTGTTTTCGGCCCCGACCTGCGACCGGGTTTCGGGATCATCCGTGAAGGCGCGATGGTCAACGGAGCCCTGCCGATGTTCTCGGACAACGCCGGCAACCACAACGACAACAACAGTGTGCACAGTGAAACCTCCACGACACTCCACCGCAACGGCGAACTCGTCTACGAGAACACTGCCACGCCCGCGGCCTTCCATTTCGTACTGGACGACGAGCGAGCCGACTACCGGCTGACGGCCTCGATCGCTCGCGCGGGGGTGTCCGACGTCTCCACGAGGGTCACGGCGAGCTGGACGTTCTCCTCGGAGTACACCGCCGAACCGACCCTCATCCCGCTGTCCGTCGTCCGTTTCACGCCCGAACTGTCCCTCGACAACACCGCGCGGGCCGGAGCGAAGATGAAGGTGCCGGTGAGCGTGAAGGGTGCCGCGGAGGGACGCAATCTCAAGTCCCTGAGTGTGCGGGTCTCCTATGACCAGGGTGCCCACTGGCACAAGCTGACGGTGCGCGACGGTGCCGTCCAGGTCACCAACCCCCGCGCCGGAGGCAGTGTCTCCTTCAAGGCCGTGGCCGTCGACAAGCAGGGCAACTCCGTCGAGCAGACCATCAACGACGCCTACCTGACGCACTGACACCCGTCCCGGGCCGGTAGCTTCAGTCTGGACAAAATCTGCTGGAAAGACCCATAGGGTGCCGGCACGGTCCGAACCGTGTCGGCACCGCCTCATGACCCTAGCTGGTCGACAGAGCGTAAAGTCTGATCTGCTCCGCACCCCGGCGTGCGACTCGGCAGTATCGCTGTCGGCGCATCGCCGATGCGACCCGCGCGTTCCGGTCGGAGCGCCACCGTGCACGCTGCTTCTGCGGCTCGCCGCGCGGTCCGGGTGTGACCCGACCCAGTCACCCTTGATCAACTCCAGGGCCGCCTCGATGCCGGACGATGCCTCGACGGGAGGCCGTCCTCACGGTTCCACGCCTTGATCTTGACGAAGGGCTTCCACTGTTCGTGGAAGCCCTGGGTCGCAAGGCTTGCATGGACCTCGGGGTTGAGTATCAGCACAAGGACAGGGCTGTGGCCTGGGTCCAGTGGTCCAGCGCCTGTGAAGGGCAGACCCGAGGTCGGCGTTGCCATGGGAGCCGACGACCAGGCCGATTCCGGTCAGCAGCCCGGTGACTGCGGCGGCCAGAAAGGGATTCAGCCGGCGAAGACCGCGGTGACAGCGGAGTCCGTGGCCGACCAGACCGCTTCGGAGCCGGCTCCCTGATTCCAGGATGCTCGGGAGCAGCGAAAGAGATCTCGATGCATAAGAATTACCTGAGATCATTGATGCGTCAACTTACTTGTGGGTATCGGGGGGCGCCGAGTCGCCCCCGGCCCTTCGGTCGCGGAATAGGTATATGAGCGCAAGGGCGCTCACCTGGTGCCGCGGTTCGTGTGTGCCGGCTTTCGCGCCCGCCGGAAAGTCGGGATGCCGGCCGAAATCATCATTTCGGGCCGTCGCGCAAGCCTGGAGCCGAGGTCGACTCGCCATCGAGCGCATCGTCGGCGCGTCACTGAAGTCATGCCCGGATTGGGGTGAAGGTGAAATTTCAGGTCGACATGGAAGCCCGATTGGTTGAAGCATCAAGTATCGGCTAGAGTCGAATCACGACGTACGCGGCTTCCGTGCACCGAGGTGGGCGCGTCGCGGTCTGCTCCGATGCACTGCTCCGATGGATAACGATGGCGATGTCAAACGACCCGATGCGTCCCCGCACAGTTTCCCGGCCGCGCCGCTCACCCAAAACGTGGGTCGGAACGCAGTCACACCCCCTCACTGCTTTCCCCGGATCCGCCCGCAGATTGTGGTGGAACGCCGACCGCCATGCCAGGAAATCTGTAGCCGTCGGCTCGATGGTGCCAACTGCCCTGATCGCGGTGGCGCTGTCCACGTGCACCTCCCCGCAGGCCACCCCCTCGCCGGTATCGGCCGACGAGATGGTGCAACTCCTGGAGGGCCTGGTCCCCGAGGGGAAGCTGTCCGCGCAGCACGGGAGGGGTCAGACCCGGGGGGAGAAGCCCGGCCCGCCGCCCTCCGCGGAACTGGTCCTGGAGCGGAATGGACGTGCAGCCAAGGTGCAGGTGACCCTGAGCCGGTATCCGGTTCCGCTTCCCCCAGCGATCTCGGAATGCCCTGAAACGGCCTACCGCCCCCTCAGTCGCTGCACGCAGACGCTGTTGCCGGGTGGAGCCAGTCTCGTGCTGGATCAGTCCCCGAAGGACGAGAAGTACCCGTCCGGTGCCCGACACGCCAGTGCGTTGCTGACCCAGAAAGACGGCCGGCGGGTCATCGTGACCCAGGCTGGTGACCCGCGCGGTAAGAACCCGGCCGAGGATACGCCGCTCCCGCTCACCCCGAAGCAGCTCACCGTTGTTGCCACCTCTCAGGTATGGGACCCCCACACACGGGCGCTGCCCGAACCTGCCGCCGACATACCCACGTCCCCGCCGGTCAGCAAGATGGCCGCGCAGCAGATCAGCAGCCTCATCATGCGGCTGCTGCCCAGGGGACTCGAAGCGGAAAGATCGCGCGGATCGCAGGACTTTGGCCACGTCATCGTCGACGACGGCCACGGCAAGAGCCTCGTGGCCGCTACGGTCCAGCAATGGCCACACCACGAGTCCAGCCTGGACGAGGTGTTCAAGAAGGCTGACATCCTGCCCGACGGTACCCGCATGATCAGCCGCAAGGGCCCCGCTGCCAGGGGCGGCAAGGGCACCGTAAGGTGGGAAGTCGACACCCTCAGCAAGAACGGCGTGCGCGTCGTCGTCTCCGCGGTCAACGCACGTGCCTACCAACTCCCGGCCAACCGGGCCAACCCCGCCCTCAGTTTGGAACAGCTGCGACGCATCGCGATTGATCCCGCCTGGCAGACCGTCGACGGATCCTGACCTCAAGCGCAACGAGAAGACGGCCACGTACCTCAGCGGGAGTGTCCGACCTGGGTTCCGTACGAGGGTCCGCCCGCGGCCTACGCAGTGAGCAGCCCGTCGCGCATAGCCTCCTGGTGCCGTGGCAGGCAACGTATGCCCGTCAAGGAGCGGCGTCGTAGGAGCCCCCTCAGGCTCGAGCGAAGCCGAGAGTGGGGGAGCGTGCCCGGCGTCGCGACGGGGCGAGCGTTGCCTGCGACGAAGCGGTCCTTGCTCCTTACCTGGTGAGTCGGCACGATAGTCCTTGCCGTCCCGCAGGAGGAGAGACACGTCGGCGTCGCCCGGGGATCAGGGGAGTGCCGCTGCCGGTGGGCCGGATGGACGGTACGGCGTGGTCAGGGGGACGTGCGGGGAGTGGCCGGGGAGGTCATCGTGATGGTGGTGGTTGAGGGAGGCGCTCCGGTCGGCTCTGACCCTCCGCTACTGGGAAGAAGCCACCGGCTTCCTCGCCCCGGCACACCGATCACTGCTTTCCTGACCATCTCCTTGGCAGGGTCCTGAGTCAGCTGCTACTGGCTGTGCGCGGCGCTGGCCCCCGTCGTCGCCCTCGCCTTCTGCTTCGCCTCGCCGTCCCGCCCGGCACGCTCGACAGACTGTTCCGTCAGACCGGGCGCGGCTCGGCACGTCTGTTCGTCGCCGGGCCCGCGAGTGAGGCAGTCGAGCGCCGTGGCCTGCCCGGACAGCGTCCGGACGCTGCGCGCATGCCGGTGCCGGCCGTCGATGTCGAGACCCTCGCCGCAGCCCTCGCAGGCGGTTCCCTCATTGCCGCGCTGTGACCGGACGCCAGGTCGAACGGTGCGCGTCGCAGTCATGGCCGCATTCGTCGCACAGGAGCCCATCACCGTCGCCGCGAAGCCTGTCTGCGAGGCCTGGCAGCGCCGCTCCGGCGGCTCGACAGGCAGCGGGCCTAGGATCGCTGGCGACGTAGGGAGAGGCATGGCAAGTGAGACGAGCCCGCAGAGGCCGAAGTACCAGCGGATTGCCGACGACCTGAAGACGGCGATCGAGTCCGGCCTCTACGGCCCCGGCGATCGACTGCCGGCTGAGAGCGTGCTCGCCGTCCGGTACGACGTCGCTGAGGTCACCGCCCACCAAGCACTCAAGATGTTGAGGATCGAGGGACTGGTGGAAACGGAGAAGGCGGCTGGTCCCCGAGTCATCGAGTTCCGCCCGATCCGGCGTCACGGCATTCAGCGGCTGGCATCTGAGCAGTGGGGTGCCGGCAAATCCATCTGGTCCGCCGACGAGGATCGGCCGGTCACCATTGACGTCCGCGTCGACACGGTGGCGGTCCCCGTACACATCGCCCGGTTGCTGGACGTGGACGAGAGCGCACTGGTCTGCGCTCGCTCCCGACGTTTCCTGCTGGGCGACAGGCCCGTCATGCTCGCGACCTCCTACCTGCCCCTTGGGCTGGTTGAAGGAACGGCGATCATGCGTTACGACACCGGGGACGGCGGCACGTACGCCCGGCTCGCTGAGATCGGTCACGCACCCACGCACTTCCGAGAGGAGATCCGGTGCCGACTGCCTGTAGCCGAAGAGGCCGAAGGTCTTGCCATGCCCTCGGAGCGCCCGGTCATGAAGTTGTGCCGCACGGCCTTCGACGCGGAACTTCGAGCGGTCGAAGTGAACGAGATGACCACGGACAGCGCGGCGTACGTGCTGGAGTACGCGTTTGATGCCTGAGCATCCCGACTTGCGCACCTCAAGCCCCTTCATGACTGATCTTCGTGTGCGGGCCACGACACTCGCCAGAGCCGAAACGCAACATCACAGCGCCTTGTCGAAGCTCGTGCACACCGGTATTGACGGGTTTTCAACATGTTGCACCCACCGACTTCGTAACCCTTCACTCGCCGTAGAAGGTCGCATCCGTTGTGCACCTCGCAATTGCTCCCCGTGCCGGTGGGAGTTGAGGCTCGGGGTGTGCGGGCTGTGCCGAGGTGTCGCAAGTCGGGTGAGAGCGGGGTTGCTGGTGCGGCTTCACCACGTGAACGCTGTCCGACCGACTCGGGCCGATGGTGAACAAGCCTCCTTGCCTGTTGGGCGACGACCTGTAGACTCCAAACTAATTGTCGCATCAACTATCGGGGTTTGTGTGGAGAGCAAGAAGGTCATCGCTGTAGTCGGGGCGACGGGCAAGCAGGGCGGGGGATTGGTGGACGCAGTCCTCACTGATCCGGACAGCCCATTCGTGGTGCGAGCCCTGACGAGAGACGCGAGTTCGCGTGCTGCGAAGGAGATGGCGGCACGCGGCGTGGAAGTCGGCGAAGCCGATCTGGACAGCGAAATCAGCCTGGTTCAGGCTTTCGCGGGAGCACATGGCGTCTTCGTCGTGACAGATTTCTGGTCCCCGCTGACCCCCGAGCAGGAAGCGGTCAGGCCCCGCACGATCAGAGAGTTCGAGCAGGCGACCAATGCGGCGCGAGCGGCGAAGGCCGCCGGTGTCAGCCATGTGGTGTGGTCCACCCTGGAGGACACTCGACCCCATTTCGAGAGAACAGGTGACGCGGTTCCGCGGGTCATGGGCGGATACACGGCGCCGCACTTCGATGTGAAGGCCAGTGCGGACGCGGTCTTCGCCGAACTGCAGGTGCCCACAACCTTCTTGCGCTTGCCATTCTTCTACGAGACGGTTTTCCTCGGTATGGGCCCCGTCCGCAATGAGCGTGGCGAGCTGATCCTCTCCATTCCCATCGCTGATCGCAAGATGACGGTGATCGGAGCACAGGACATAGGCCGAACGGTGCACCGCATCTTCAAGGCTGCCGATCACTGGATCGGTGAAACGGTGTCCATCGCGGCAGAACACGTAACCGGCGCAGAACTCGCCGCGATGCTCTCGGCCGCCATCGGCGAGAAGGTCACCTACCAGCCCTTCAGTTGGCCCGAGTTCCGAGGCTTGGACGTCCCACATGCGATCGCTGTCTCCAACGGACTTCAGTTCCTCGCCGAGAGGTCGGAAGACACGGAGATCCGGGACATCGAACTGACCCACAACCTCAACCCCGAGCTGGAAAGTTACGAGGCGTGGATCGGGAGGCACGGGGCTGCCCTGCGCGCCCTCAACGCCTGATCACTGCACCTTGAGCGGGCAGCGGACCTGTCGCGGTCCAAGACTCTGCCCGTTCGGCCAGTACACGTGGGCGAGTTGAAGGCGCGGCCTGACCATCTGCCTGGCACGGGCCGGACCTCGGCGCCTCTGGGATGTCCGGCCACTCCGCTTTTGTCAGATCGGAGGCAACACCGGCGCGGCTCTGCTCGTCCACGCGTCGCCGAGCCTGCGAGTGCAAGCAGTCAAACGCCGGAGACGGCGCACAGCCGAGCTTGGCGGAGCCGCTGTCCGTCAGATCGCAGGCCGGGGCGAGACTGAATTCTCTCCCCGACCGTCCCCTTCTTGTCGGCCTGTCACGGCTCGGCAGGCCCCACCTGCCTGATCTTCTGCCTCCACCCCGCCCTTGCTATTCGGCGGTGCCCATCGCCGTGACCGGGCTGACGCGGGCCGCGCGGCGAGCGGGCAGCAGTCCGGCGAGCGCGGTGACGGCGAGCAGGCTCAGGAAGACCGTCAGCAGTTGCCGTAGGGCAGGAGCAGCGGTGCCCCGAAGTTGCCTGCGCGGATCGTAAGCCAGGCGTAGGGCACGCCGAGGGCCAGGCCGAGGGTGCCGCCCATGGCACCGTACAGGCCGGCTTCCATGCCGATCGCGAGGCGGAGTCCGCGCCGGCCGAGTCCCAGGGCGCGCAGCAGTCCGGATTCTCGGGTGCGTTCCAGCACGGTGAGTCCGGTCGTGGTGCCGACGCCGATGACGGCCATGAGCACCGTGAGCCCGAGCAGACCCAGTGACGTCGTGGCCCACAGCTTTAGGTGGCGGAGCTGTTGTCGCGCTCCTCGGCGAGGATGCTCAGGTCGGTACCACCGTTCGGGCCCGTGGTGCGCAGGATCGCCTTCTCCGCCGCGGTGCGCGCCGCCTGCCCGCCTTGGGCGGCGTTCGCCAGGACCCCGTTCCGCAGCCGTGAGGCGCCCATACGGTCCAGGTCGGCGGGCGCGACGATCACATCGGCGGTGAGCGGTGCGTCGCTGGGCAGCGTGGCGGCGACGGTCACACGGACAGTGCGCTTGCTCACCGAGGTGAGGGTGAGGCTGTCGCCCTCCGTCACGTCCAGCTCCTGGGCGACTCGGGCATTTGCGATCACCCGGCCCGGACCGAGATTGCTCAGGGTGCCGTCGGCCGGATACAGATGTCGTGAGGAGGGCAGAGCGGCCGGCTCCAGGTCGGTGGCGACGGCGTCGGTTCCGTCGATGGAGATCTCGGTCTTGCGGTAGGCGGTCGCGTGTGTCAGCTCGGGCAGGGCTTTGATCCGTTGTACGAACTCAGCGCTGAGGCCCCTGTCGTCGCCGCGCAGGTCGAAGTCCGCTGGTGCGTTGACGGCGAGGTGCCGGTCCGTGTGGCCCTGCAGGCTCGCGATGCCGACGAGGGTCCCGGAGACCAGGGCGACGCCGAGCGCCACGATGGTCGATACGGCGGCGGCGCGGCGGGGGGTGCCTCCGACGCCGCCGACGGCGAGTGTGCCCGTGGGCCCCCGCTGGCGCAGCGGCCATCCGACGGTGGCCAGCACCGGGCGGACAAGCAGCGGGCCGAGGGCGACCAGCGCGAGGAAGGCCATGGCGCCTGAGAGGACGGCGATGGTCATGCCCGCGGCCCGTGCGTAGTTCGTGTCGCCCGGTTCCGGCAGATTGCTGAAGACCACGCCGATCAGTCCGAGGGCGCCGGCGGCGAGGAACAGGCCGGTACCCAGGCGCGCGCGACCGATACCGCGTTCGCCCGCCACCGTTCCGGCGCGGCGCAGAGCCAGCAGAGGGGACACCCCGGACGCCGACAGCGCGGGAGCGAGGACTGCGCCGACCGTCACCAGCACGGCCCCGAGCACCACCGCCAGGGCCGCCGGAACGGGAACTCCCGGTATCGAGAGACTCTGTCCGGTGGTGTTCGCGATCGCCGGGACGGCATGTCCGGCGCCGAGTGCCAGTAGCACCCCGGCCGTCCCGGCTACCAGGCCCACCAGCGCTCCCTCGACGGCGAGGGCCCGCACGAGCTGGCCGCGGTGCGCGCCGATGGTGCGCAGAAGTGCCAGTTGGCGCAGCCGCTGCGCGAAGACGATCCGGAACGTGGACGTCGCCACGAGGGCTGCGGCGACCACGGCGGCGGCCAGGAATGCCGCGATGAGCTCGAAGAGGGCCTCGTACTGCGACGCCGCCGCCCGGGCTTCCTCGGCCCGCACGGTGTCGCCGGGGACGAAGGCGGCGACCTCCGGAAGGGCGGGTGAGCACCGGACGCAGCCGTTGGGACAGAGCCGCCGCGGAGACTCCGGCTTCCGCGCGGATGTCGACCCGCGGATACCCCTTGGTGCGGTTCAGCTCGTTGAGGATCGCGGCGGGGGCGTAACCGATGGCCACCCGGTCGGAGTTGGCCTTCACCACCCCTGTGACGATCACAGGGGCCGTTCTTGTCTCCTGTGAGTCCTCTTCGCGTGGGAAGAGCAGGCCGATCCGGTCGCCGGGCTCGATGGCCAGGCGCTGCGAAGCCTGCTGGTTCACGGCCATCTTGCCGGGGCCGTCCGGATAGCTGCCCGCCACGACCTGTACCCGCGACAGCCGCCCGGAACCCGGGTCTCCTTGAAGCTGCAGATGACGCTGTGTGCCGGCGAGTGAGGCTTCCACCCCTTCCAGGGTACGGGGGGCCGCCTCCGCCACACCCGGCACCGCTCGGATGGCAGCGAGGTCCGTGTCGGTGATGGGATTGGTGTTCAGGTCCGAGGAGACCATCGTGAGCGCGGCATCCGCGGCGTCACCCGGCGCAAGAGACGTTCGCTGACCCGGCCGGATACGAAGGCGAAACCGGCCCCGGACCTGATCGGCCGCGACTTCCACGCCGATCGGCCCGGGACCAGATTGGTCGGTGACATCACTTACCTGCCCATCGCAGAAGGCTGGCTCTACCTCGCCTGCTGGCTGGACCTGGCCAGCCGCGAGGTCGTCGGCTACGCCATGGCCGACCACCACCGCGCCGAGCTCGTCGTCGACGCACTCGACATGGCCCACGGCCGGGGCGGACTGGAGCCCGGCTGCATAATCCACAGCGATAGTGAGTATGTGAAGTACCGGGTGTCCCGGGCCTCTTGACCCGCACAGCGATGGACGCGCCAGGATGACGGTGCCGGGATGCTCTCGCGGCCTCCTGACCCGCACTCCGACCGACGGCGCTGTCCTTCCTCGGACTTGTCGGTGGCCCGGGAGCATCCCGGCGAGGCGCTCGCCTCGCCGACGGGAGTGACTTAAGGAGAGCCTGGCCAAGGTCCCATCACTGTCTTGTCCGCCGCCTCGGTGAACGCGCGCCGACCCACCGCGCTCTTTCATCCGCGAGGAGGCCGACATGGCCAGCATCCCACCCGTCTCCCGCACCGTCATCGGCGGCGTGGACACCCACAAGGACCTGCACGTCGCCGCCGTGATCGACACCGACGACCACGTGCTGGGCACGGAAGCGTTCTCCACCACCCGCGCCGGTTACCGCGCGATGCTCCGATGGATGCGGACCTTCGGCGACGTGCGCCGCATCGGTATCGAGGGCACTGGCTCCTACGGCGCCGGACTCCTGCGTCACCTGCAGCTGGCCGGCATCGAGATCCTCGAGGTCAACCGCCCAGATCGCTCCGACCGTCGTCGGCGAGGCAAGGACGACACCCTCGACGCCGAGAACGCCGCCCATGCCGCCCTGGCCGGCCACCGCACCATCACGCCCAAGACCCGCGACGGCATGGTCGAGTCCCTGCGCGTTCTGCGGGTCGCCCGCTCGACCGCGGTCAAGGCCCGCCGCGTCGCGCTGCAGATGCTCCGCTGCCAGATCATCTCCGCACCCGAAGAACTGCGTGACCAGGTACGCAACCTGACCCGGATGCAGCTGATCCGCACCTGTGCGGCCTGGCGGCCGGACGAGACCGCCTTCCGTGACCCCACCTCCGCCACCCGCATCGCGATCAAGTCGCTGGCCCGCCGCTACCTCGAGCTCAACGACGAGGTCGCCGACCTCGACTCGATGATCGAGCCCCTGGTCCACGAGCTGGCCCCGACGCTGCTGGAGCGGACCGGCTTCGGCATCGAGAACACCGCCCAACTGCTGGTTACCTGCGGCGACAACCCCGAACGCGTCACGGACGAGGCCCGTTTCGCGAAACTCTGCGGCGTCGCCCCACTGCCTGCCTCGTCCGGAAAGGTGCAACGGCACCGGCTCAACCGCGGTGGTGACCGCCAGGCCAACTCCGCCATCCACATGGCTGTCGTCTGCCGCCTGCACTACGACGAGAACACAAAGAAGTACGTCGAACGCCGCACCAACGAGGGCAAGTCCAAGATGGAGATCATCCGCTGCCTCAAACGGTACGTCGCCCGGGAGGCGTACTACGCGATCAAGCAGGACAGCACCCCCAACAGGACCGTCCAGAGAGGTTGACATACAGGAGAGCGTCCGAGGCAGCGAATACACGTCTGCCCAGTTCCGGCACCGGATACGGGAGTTGGGGCTGCGGCAGAGCTGCGGACGCACCGGATCATGCTTCGACAACGCTGCCGCGGAGAGTTTCTGGGCCCTGCTCAAGGAGGAGATCGGCGCCCGTACCTGGTCCGACCGGGCCACCGTCCGGGCCGAGGTCTTCTCCTTCATCGAGACCTTCTACAACCGCCGCCGCCTTCGCAAACACAAGGTCTTCGGCTACCTCAGGCCGTCCGAAACCCGGCTGCGGCATCAGCACACCCTCGCGGCATAACAATCACGTGTCCGGGATCACGGGGAAACTTCACTTACGAGGTGCCTTGCTTCGTGGGACTGGTGTGGGCGTAGGAACTCCTATCATCCAAGGTCTCAGCAGGCATCTCTTCTCTTTCCGTCACCCACAGACCGAGCATCACGCGGCGGATCCAGGCTCATCTGTTGCCGCCGTTCGTCAAATGTGCGCAAGTCCGCCTCAACTGGACCAATCGAGCGCTGGCCCCTATATTGGCGAAATGCTTGAACTAGGAAACAGTGGAGTGAAGATAAGCGAACTCGCGTGCGTGAAGGCGCCCTTCATTCCTGAAGGCTCCGATGTCGTGACCGAGTTCCTGGAACTGCCGCCTGGTGATCAGGGGGCGGGTCCGCATCGTCACTCGGGCCCGGTATTCGGGTACGTCATCGAAGGGAAGATCCTCTTCGAGATTGAAGGAGAGGCTCCTTACTCGATCGAGGCGGGTCAGGCGTTCTGGGAGCCAGGCGGTGAGGTCGTGCACTATCGTGTCGCGAACCTGTTGTCGGACGCCTCGAGCAAGTTCGTTGTCGTAATGCTGTGTGCGCCTGACGTACCCAAGATCACTATGCTGACAGACGAAGAGATCGCCGAACGCGCCCACCTGCGGTTTTCGGCCGACTGATACAGGACCTGAATCGCGTTCATACCTAGTGTCTCGTGATCCTGTTCATGGAACCTGAGGCTTCTGTGATCGTTGAGTCTGGTGTGCATCTCACCTCTGAACAGATGGCGGAACTGCGGGAGTTGGCCGGGTCGCGGGATGTTCCGGCCGATGTGGCGCTTCGCGCAAGGATCGTGCTGTGGTCCGGCGAAGGACGCCGACGCAAGGACATTGCCGAGCTCGCCGGTGTGGCGCCGCTGACGGTGGACCGCTGCAAGACCCGTTATGCCGAGCGGGGCCTTGCCGGTCTGGAGGAGAAGCGCCGCGGCGGGCCGCGTACCCAGGTGCCGCCGCAGGTGCGGGCCCGGTTGATCGCTTTGACGAGGATGTCGCCGCCGGCGGAATCCGGTCTGTCGCACTGGTCGACGCGGACGCTGGCCGACCATCTGAAGCGGCGGGAGGGCATCTCGGTGTCGTGGCATTACGTCGCCCGCGTCTGGCGTGAGGAGAATCTGAAGCCGCACCGCTCGGGCACCTTCAAGATCTCGAAAGACCCGGCGTTCGCGGAGAAGGTCGCCGATGTCGTCGGTCTGTACCTGGCCCCGCCCGGTGGCGCCGTGGTGCTGTCGGTCGACGAGAAGACGCAGGTGCAGGCCCTGGACCGGACCCAGCCGGTGCTGCCGGTGACTTTCGCGGCCACCGAGAAGCGCACTCACGACTATGTGCGGCACGGCACCACGAACCTGTTCGCCGCGCTGAACGTCGCGACCGGTGAAGTGCTGGGCGAGTGCAGGCCGAACCGGAGCGGCGCGACCTTCCTGGCGTTCCTGAAGAAGGCCGTCAAGCCGCATGCGGAGAAGGAAATCCATGTCGTCCTGGACAACCTCTCCACGCACACCACCCCGGACGTGAAGGCGTGGCTGGCGAAGAACCCGCACGTCCACTTTCATTTCACCCCCGTCGGCTCCTCGTGGTTGAACCAGATCGAGATCTGGTTCGGGATCATCACCCGGCAGTCCATCCGCCGCGGCACGTTCGCAAGCGTCAATGTCCTGGTCAAACAGATCCGCGACTACGTCAACTCCTGGAACGAGAACGCGAAACCCTTCACCTGGACCGCCACCACCGACGAGATCCTCGCCAAGGTCCGACTCGTCCAGACCAGCGTGAAGAAACTCGTCAATAACAACGCGAAGTAACGCAATCAGGATCACGAGACACTAGCCTCGATCTTGCGTGAGGGTCCACCGACGGAGTCGGTGGACCCTCACGCTTGTGCGCCCAGCATGGGCGATTGCTTGGGGGTGGAAGTCCCCTGGGGGAAGAGGTGGTGCTAACCCCGAGCCGGAGGCAAGGGCGTCATCGTGAGGTGGGGTCTGGAGGAAGCCCGAGGCGAGACCTGGGTACCGAGGAACACGAACCGTGTATGAGGCGTGCTGGTCGGGTGAGCCTGCAAGCGAAGGTGATGCCCGTCTCCACCAAGAAGGCCAGTGCGTAAACGCGGCGGGGATCCAGGGACAGTGATCGTTCTTACCTGGGGAGATCTGTCCGGGTGTCGGTTGTGCTGAGGTGTCGCCGCGCCGACGGTCCGTGCCGGGAGGTGCGGGCTGACCGGGCAGAAGCCAGCAGAGGTCGTAGTACCAGCCGGGATGAGTACGGCGGCTGGGAAGGGCCGAACATCGAGTGGAACGGATGATGTGGTGACTGCTCGTGCCGGTCACGGTGATCGCAGCAATACCGCTTCGGCGGTGCCGTCCGGAGAGGGACCGGTGCATTCCGGAAGTGCCCCGGCGGAGCGTAGTGGCCGGTCGGCGCGTCTCACGGAGGACGTTCACCGCGAACAGGCGTCCTCGCTGTGGGAGCTGTTGCTCTCGAAGGAGAACCTGCTCGCGGCGCTCGACCGCGTCGAGGCGAACCGGGGTGTTCCCGGGGTGGACGGCATGACCACGGCTGAGTTGTGGCCGTGGATCGCGGTGCACTGGCCCGAGGTGAGGGCCGAACTCGACGCGGGCACTTACCGGCCGGCGCCGGTCCGTCAGGTGATCATCCCGAAGCCTGGCGGCGGTGAGCGGATGCTGGGGGTGCCGACGGTCCTCGCATAGGGCCGCATCGTCCAGGCAGTCGTTGGGTTCGCTGGTGGTCACCCACCCGTTCCATCCGTTGTCCGGCTGCGAGTTGGAGATTCTGTACGTCAAGCGCCGGAGCGATGCGCTGGTCTTCGTCTGCGCGAGCGGTGCGGGCCGGAGCGTGACGCTGCCGCAGGCGTGGACCGACCGAGGGGTTGCGGCCGAGGAGCACCCGCTCGCGGTCGAGGGCCCGTGTGCTGCCCGTGCCCTGGTGAATGCCCTAGCCTCCGTGTTTCGGTTCGGGTCGGCTGAGCTGGGTGAACGCCCGTGCCGGAGGTCGTGGGGCTGCTGTTGGATGGTGGGCATGCCGCAGGCCCGGCGCGATGGCCGGGTGCTCCTGGGTCCTCGGGTCGTGGGTGGTCAGTGGCGGTCTTGTCTGTCACGTGGCCGGTCGGGGCAGTGCGACGAGGCGGCTGAACGCGGCGGTCAGCTCGTGGCGCCAGGGCCAGGTAGTGGCGATCCGTAGCCGTAGGCGACGGGCTCCGCGCGTGATCCGGGCTGCGGCGTGCAGGAGCCGGTAGCGGAGCTTCTTGGGCTCGGCGGTGGCCAACTCGCCGTCCAGTAGCAGGGTTCGCGTCCAGGCCAGCAGGTCGACCGCGGTCAGGGACAGCTCCAGCCAGACCTGGTTGATCGCGAAGTGGCGGGAGGGGAAGCGACCGAAGCCGGTGGTCTTGCCGCAGCGGATGTGGTCCTCGACCCGGGCGTGGGCACGGTGGCGGACCTCCAGGTGCTGGATCGAGCCGCTGCCTGCGACGGGCGAGTCGGTGAGGAAGACCTGGTGGCGCATGCCTTCGTCCTGGTCGAAGAGGGACAGCTGGGCGCCGGGGTGGGGACGCTCGCGGCGGACGATGATGCGGGTGCCGTCCGGGTATCCGGTGAGGTCGACCAGGCCGGTCAGCTCGGCGACCTCGGCACTGGCGCGCAAGGCACCGTCTTGTTCCAGCGCGGGGTGCCAGACGTGCTCGGGCAGGGCCCGGATCGCGCGACGGACTGGCTCGGTGACGGGATACCCGACGGAGAAGAAGGTGTGGATCCCGCGTTCCCGCAGGGCCCGGATGTGAGCGAGGAAGGCTTTGGCGCTGCCCGCGCTGTCGGCGCGGATGAGGACTGGGGTGCCGTGGCGGTGAGCGTCGGGGATCTGCGCGAGGGCCTGGTCGAGGAGGGCGACGTGGTCGGCTGCGGTGTTCGCTCCGGCGTTGCCCGGTCGCAGGAGACCTGCCAGGCCCTCGCCGGTGTTGTCCAGGAAGCAGAGCAGTGGGTGGTAGCCGAAGCCGCGTTTGTAGGTGGCGGCGGCCTGTTCCTTCTCGGAGTGGCAGGTGACCAGGGTGGCGTCGATGTCCAGGACCAGGCCGGGCAGTTCACGGCCTCCGGCCTGCGAGGCGGGTATGGCGTGTCCAGTCTCGTCTGCTTGCAGCCAGGCGACCTCGCGGGCCCTGGCCCGAGCTGCCCGCAGGGCGTTCAGAGTCGCGGTGTCGATGCCTGCCAGTACCCGCCAGGCGGTCGGAGTGGAGGCGACGGGGCCGAACACGTCGCGCTGGTCGCGCAGCACGGCCAGGTCGGCGATCGCCTCGCCGCCGTCGGCGAGCATCACCGCGAGGTCCACCGCGACGCGGCCGGGGTCGTGCCCGGTGCCACGAGGCCGCAGTCGGCACAGAGCGTCGGAGAAAGCGCTGGTCAGTGCGGTGGCGTCGGCCAGATCCGCGAGTAGACGCGAGCCGGCATGGCTGACCACCCCGTGCCCGTCGGCGCTGACGACGAGCTTGGGGCGTGACCGGGTAGTGTGCACGCAGAAAGTGCCTTCCCGCTGGAACGATCGAGACCCTAGACAAGCCTCATCGTTGCAGCTCAGAAGGCACTTTCGCTTTTCCGATCATGATCCGGACGCAACCCCAGATGAAACGCGCAGGCTAGTGAGCCGTGGTGCCGACCAGGACGGGGGCGGATCCTGATGGCATGTGAGATGTGTCGCGCGAGTGCCCTGGCGTGGGCGGGAGCGAGGAGCCGTGCCGCGGACCGGGGTGTTTGGCGAGACGGTGATGGTGCTGGCCAACATGGTCGAGTCCGTGCTGGGAGGCGGCCGTGAACGGGCAGTCGAAGATCACCTCGTCGCATCGGTCCCGGCAGGCGGTGGTCTAACTGCGGCAGTCGACGTATGTGCAGGTGAGGGACAACACCGAGTCCACGGCGAGGCAGTACGCGCCGGCCGACGAGGCGGTGCGGCTGGGCTGGGACCGCGAGGACGTCGTGGTGATCGACGCCGACCTGGGGGTGTCGGGGAAGTTCGGGGCCGAGCGCGAGGGCTTCCGCCAACTGGTGGCGAAGGTCTGCCTGGGCGAGGTCGGGGCGGTCTTCGGGCTGGAGGTGTCCCGCCTGGCCCGGTCCTCGGCGGACTTCGCCCGGCTGCTGGAGCTGGCCCGGCTGACGGACGCGCTGCTGGTGGACGGCGACGGGGTCTACGACCTGTCGGACATCAACGACCGGCTGCTGCTGGGGCTCAAGGGCAGCATGAGCGAGGCCGAACTGCATATCCTGGCCGGTCGGTTACAGGGTGCGAAGCGGGCCGCCGCCGAGCGGGGCGAGCTGCACTTCCCGCTGCCGGTCGGCTACGTCTACGACGACGAGGGCGCATGCGTGATCGATCCGGACGTGGAGGCGCAGACCGCGATCCGGGACGTGTTCGCCGCGTTCGCAGCCGGCGGGTCGGCCTACGCCGTAGTGGCCGCCTTCGTCGGCCGGCGTTTCCCGCTGCGGGCCTATGGAGGCGTGTGGGCAAGCCAGTTGCGCTGGGGGAAGCTCACCCATGCCAGGGTGCTGGGGGTGCTGGGCAACCCGTGTTACGCGGGCACCTACGTCTACGGCCGGTACACGACCCGGCGCACGGTGGAGCCGGACGGCACCGTGCGCACCGGGGTGCGGCTGCTTGCGAGGGATCAGTGGCCGGTGGTGCTGCACGATCACCACGAGGGCGACATCACCTGGCAGACCCTCCTGGACATCGAGGCGAAGCTGAAGGCCAACTGCACCCATGACGGCGCCCGTCCGGCCCGCGAGGGCCTGGCCCTATGTCAGGGGATCATCGGCTGCGGCTCGTGCGGGCGCCCGATGGCCACCCGCTACCACCGCAGCGGGCAGGCGGCCTACGAGTGCTCCGGGTCAAAGGCCGACCACCAGGGCACACCGACCTGCCGGTCGATCAGGGCGGATGTTGTCGATGACGCGGTTGCCACACGCTTGCTGGCCCAGCTCACCCCGGGCCGGATCACGGTCGCCCTCGCGGCGGCGGACGAGGTCACCGCCCGGCATACCCGCTCACAGCGGGCGGCCGAGCTGGCAGTGGAACGCGCCCGCTACGAGGCGGATCGCGCCGAGCGGGCGTTCACAGCGGTCGATCCCGGCAACCGGCTCGTCGCCCAGACACTGGAGAGCCGGTGGGAGGCCCGGCTCACCGCCCTGGCCGAGGCCGAAGCCGCCCTCGCAGAAGCACACGAGAGCCGTCCACCGCTGCCCGATCGGGCTGACCTGCTGGCCCTCGCTGGCGACCTTCCCCGCCTCTGGCACGCATCCGGGACCCGGGACAAGGACAGGAAACGCCTGCTCAGGACACTGGTGGCGGACGTGACGCTGATGCCGGAGGCCGACCGGTGGCGGGCCCGGGTGGGCTTGCGCTGGCACACCGGCGCGAGCGAGGTGATCGGCCTGGAGCGGCCCAAGCCGGCGCCGGAGGCCCGGCGGACCCCGTCGGCCGCCTTGGAGCTGATCAGCCGGCGTGGCCCCCGGCTGCGGGACGCCGAGCTTGTCGACGAGCTCGCCGCGGAGGGCATCACGACCGCGTCGGGCTGGCCGTTCGATGCGGCGGCGGTCCGCTGGGTCCGCCACGTCCACAAGATCCCCTCCCCGTTCACGGTCCCGTTCCGGGACGGCGAGATCTCGGTCAAGGAGGTGGCCCGCCGCCTGGGGATCGCGGCCGACGCGGTCTACTACTGGATCAACCACGGCCAGCTGGCCGCCTGCAAGACTCCCAGCGGACGCTGGTGTGTCCTCTGGGACGACGAGACCGAGGCCGCCTGCCGACGGCGCATCGCCGAATCCGGGCACCACACCCCGAAAACCCGAACCATCACAGCAGGAGGGGCAGTATGAAGCCGCCGTGCCGCGGGGTTCGGAAGCGAACGTGACATGTTGCGGGCTTTCCTCGACTACCACCGCGCGACTCTTGCTATGAAGTGCGAAGGACTTACCGACGAGGAACTGCGGCAGCAGTCGATGCCGCCGTCCACGCTCTCGCTGCTCGGTCTGGTTCGGCATATGGCGGAGGTGGAGCGTGCTTGGTTCCGTCGGGTGTTTGAGGAGAACGACGTGCCCATGGTCTGGTCCGACAAGATTGACTTCCAGGCGGCGTACGACGCGAGCGCGTCGACCAGGGACGAGGCGTTCGAGGCCTGGGAGGCCGAGGTGGAGAACTCGCGTCGTATCGAGCGGGAGGCTGAATCCCTGGACCGGGCCGGGTATCAGCCGAGATGGGGTGAGGAAGTATCGCTGCGGATGGTGATGGTGCACGTGCTCCTGGAGTACGGCCGCCACAACGGGCACGCAGACTTTTTGCGCGAGGGTGTCGACGGGACCGTGGGCGCCTGAGTCCGCAGTCACCAATCTCCGAGTGCTGCTGCTCTGTTCCATGACTCGCCCCTCAAATAGCGCCGGGGCGCACATTCTCATCACGCACCGGCCGGACAGCGGTGAGCTGATCACAACGACTCCACCGCAGGTCCCGCCGAGTGTCGCGGGGCGATGTGTCCGCGCGTTTTGCCGATATTTGTGCCGGGTAATTTGTCTGTTTGAACGCCCGGCATTTATTCCTGGAGAACTTCAACGGTTCGCAGGCGCGCTGCGTCCTGACCCGGAGGTGCACCGAACATGCGCCGGTATTCACGGCTGAACTGTGAGGGGCTTTCGTATCCCACGGCGTAGCTGATCGCGGCCACGTCGTGTGGCGATGCCATGAGCTGAATGCGGGCTTTCTGCAAACGGAGCCGTTTTTGGTATTGCAGCGGACTCATGGCCGTCACGGCCCGGAAGTTCCGATTGAGAGAGGAGACGCTCATTCCGACTTCGTCGGCGAGGTCGTCGATGCGTATCACCTGGTCGTAATGCGTCTTGATCCATGCGATGGCGCGGGCGACGAGAGTGGTCCGGCTGTCGGCGAGGCCGATCTGCCTGATCAGGGCGCCCTGGGGGCCGTTTAGTAGTCGCCAGTGGATCTCGCGTTGGAGGCTGGGGGCGAGTACCGGGATGTCCCGTGGTTCGTCGAGCAGGCGCAGCAGCCGGACGACGGCGTCGAGCAGCCTGTCGTCGGCGTCACTGGTCGCCAGGCCTGGCCCCGCGTGTGGGCGGGGGGTCGTCGGGCCGGTTTCGAGCAGCAGCTGCGCGATGATCGAGGGCTGCAGGGGAAGCCCGAACGCGAGGTACGGCTCGGCGGGTGTGGCGCGGGTGATCTGCGAGGTCAGGGGCAGGTCGACGGTCGCGATGAGGTACTGGCCGGAGTGGTACTCGAAGATGTGGTCCCCGAGGACGGAGCGCTTCGCTCCCTGAGCCGTGAGGGCGATCATGGGCTCGGTCACGGTGCCCAGTGGTTCGGTCACGTGTTGGGTCGAGAAGACCGCTATCTGGTGAGTCCATACAGGACGGGAGCTGCCCGCTGCCAGTCTCGCGATCCGGCGCCGGATTTCCTTGAGGTGATCCACCATGCCAGGAAAGCACGTGAGCGTACGCGGGGCCAGCCTGATGCGGGCGAGGTTGCGCGGATCGTGCAATGGTCCGCGTGCATCGGTCTAGGGAGCCGCCCCGCGGCGGGGTCGAATGGAGAGGTACCCGGACGGACCGTCACAGCGTCCGTCCTCGCCTTTCCCCGCTTATGAGGTTGCACCATGTCGCTCGATTCCTACGTGACGCTCGGACGTTCCGGACTGCGTATCAGTCAGTTCACGCTGGGCACGATGACTTTCGGGGAGGATCACGGTTGGGGCAGCAGCCCCGGGGATTCCCAGGACATTCTCACGGCCTATCTCGATCGAGGCGGAAACTCGATCGACACGGCCAACATCTACACCAACGGCCATTCCGAAAAGATCATCGGTGACTACTTCGCCGCCCGGTCCGGACTGCGCGACCGGGTGGTGATCGGCACGAAGTTCTTCGGCAATCTCTACGAGAACGACCCCAACGGCGGCGGACCGGGCCGCAAGGCGGTCGTGCAACAGCTGGAGAACTCCCTGCGGCGGCTGCGGACCGACTACGTCGACATCTACTGGTTGCACAACTTCGACCCGTCCACTCCGGCCGAGGAGACACTCCGCGCGCTGGACGACCTGGTCGCCGGCGGCAAGGTCCGCTACGTCGGCTTCTCCGACGTGCCGGCCTGGGCGACGGCGCAGGCGGCCACCATCGCGCGATTCCGCGGGTGGGCCCCGATCATCGCGGTGCAGTTGGAGTACTCCCTGCTCGAACGCACCTCGGAGGGGGAGCTGATCCCCATGGCTCAGGCCCTGGGCATGGGAGTGATGCCCTGGGGGCCGCTGAAGAGCGGCTTCCTGTCCGGCAAGTACTCCAGCACCGTCACGGGACCGGTCGACACCACGCGGACGCAACTGGTCGGCACCCCGAGCGAGGCCGACTACGTCGTGATCGACGCGCTCGACGCCGTCGCCCGTGAGGTGGGCGCCAGTCCCGCCGCGGTGGCGCTGGCCTGGGTGCGGGGCCGACCTGGGATCACCTCCACCTTGATCGGCGCACGCCGCATGGACCAGTTCGAGGCCAACCTGCGGGCGCTCGATGTGACCCTGACCGAAGCCCAGCGGGACGCCCTCGACGAGGTGTCCGCTCCCGCGCTGAACTTCCCCGCCGAGAACAACAGGACGCTGGCCCCGATGATCCAGTTCGGCGGGGCCACCGTGGACGGGCGCCCTTCGATGGTGTCCCCGCTCCTGAGGGCCGCCAGCGCCCGCTACTGAAAGCCACAGCACCACAGTGAGAGCGACGACAAGAAGAACGGAAGGGACAGACATGTCATTGCAGTTCGCCGGCAAGACCGCCCTGGTCACCGGGGGCGGATCCGGTATCGGGCGAGCCACGGCACTGGCGCTCGCGGCCGAGGGCGCGCTGGTCACCGTCTCGGGTCGGACGGAGGAGACGCTGAAGGAGACGGTGCGCCTGGTCGAGGATGCCGGCGGCTCGGCCCGCCACTTCGTGGCCGATGTGTCTGACGAGTCCATGGTGGAAGCCACGGTCCGAGCGGCAGTCGGGGACACGGGCCGACTCGACTTCGCCGTGAACAACGCGGGCTACGACGGCGAGTTCCAGCTCACCACGGACTACTCCACCGAGATGCTGGACCGGATGATCGCCGTCAATGTCCGTGGCGTGTTCCTGTCGATGAAGTACGAACTCCGGCAGATGGTCGCGCAGGGCCACGGCTCAGTGGTGAACATGTCCTCGGGCGCGGGGCTGGTGGGTGTGTCCGGGTTCTCCGGTTACACGGCCACCAAGGCGGCGGAGATCGGCATGACCAAGAGTTCGGCCCTTGAGGTGGCGCCGTACGGGATCCGCGTCAATGCCCTGTGCCCCGGTCTGGTGGACACACCGATGATCGCGACGATGGATCCGAACGAGGAACCCATGAAGTCGATCATTGCCGCCCACCCCCTGGGGCGGATAGCCGACGCGAACGAGATCGCCGACGCTGTCGTCTGGCTCTGCTCGGACAAGGCGGGTTTCGTCACGGGCGTGGCGCTGCCGATCGACGGCGGCTACTCGGTGCCGTGACGCACGACCGTCACGAGCCGTCCTCCTGGGAGGCCCGGCGCCTCGTGGGCTGCCGGCCGGTCGGGTGGGACTCCGGAGTGAGGGCTGCCCGAAGTGTGTGCAGGAGCTCGGAGTGGGAGGTGGAGCGGTCCCGGTACCGGGCGGCCACTCCGAGGAGCAGGCAATCCGTGATCAGCAGCGAGCTGAAGGCCTCCGCCGTGTAGCCGGTGGCCGAGTGGACGGCAGGCAGTGTCACGTCGACGCGTCCTGCCGGGGCCGGGCCGAGCGAGTCCGTCACGTGGACGGTCTTCGCTCCCACAGACTGGGCGTGGTCG
Source organism: Streptomyces cadmiisoli (assembly GCF_003261055.1). Classification (NCBI taxonomy): domain Bacteria; kingdom Bacillati; phylum Actinomycetota; class Actinomycetes; order Kitasatosporales; family Streptomycetaceae; genus Streptomyces; species Streptomyces cadmiisoli. The sequence continues at coordinate 145,702 of NZ_CP030073.1, read as the reverse complement.
ATGACCACGCCCAGTTCCCTTGTCAGGCGGGCTGGTGCATAGATGACAACGGCATCGTTCTCGCGGAGCCCGAGCAGGCCGTCCGCGAGCAGGAACCCGGTAGCACCGACGAACCGCGTGGGATGACCCAGGCGGTTCATCTTCATGGCGAGGAACCGAGCGGGGATCTCGGAGAGGCCGACACCGAACGCGAGTACCTCGCGCGCCCGCGCCAGGACTTCCACGGCCTGCTCGAACTCCCCTGGAGGGACCAGCCGGAAGGTCTCCGTGAGCCGTTCGCTCGCCTTGGAGCAGACGTGGTCGAGTAAGGTGGCGGTCTCCCGCCCCGCGCCGTCGATGCGCCGACTGAGCCTGACGGAGGGCCGGGTGCCGTCGATGATCTGCAGTCCGATGCGCGAGCGTCCCGGCGGGACGCCTTGCCGAGGCGAACGCTGCCCTGAGCGTCGGCGGGTACGTCCCCGTTGGTCTGCTGCCGGTCGTCACCGGTTACCTCAGCGACGTCATCGGCCTGCCCGCCGCCACCACGGCGTTCACTGTCGTGGTCGCCGCCGGAGCCATGTAGGTGGCGACCCGCCGCCACCTCACTGCTTGACCCGCGTCCCTCGGACCGGAAGCCGCACCGGATTCGCGAGCGGCATCAGTGATCCGATTCGTAGTCCACGTCCTGCTCCATCTCCGCCGCATATCAAGACGTGGTGATCTCGAATGACACGCAGGTGGACAGGGCCTTCTGCATGACGGATCGCATTGGTGACCAGCTTGCTGACCACCAGCTCGGCGACGAATGCCGTCGCTTCGAGCCCTCACATCGTGAGCTGTCGTTGGAGCGGACTGCGTGCGGTGGCGACGTTCGCCTCCCGCACGACCTGGTGCTGCTGCAAGCGGACTGGTACCGCACCTACGACGCGCTCCCTTCGCCCAGTCCGGTGCGCACGACGTTCCTGCGCCGCCGTCTGTAATCGCTGTCGGTCCGGCTGCGCTGGCACCGGACGGGATGCGTGCTGTGGACATGTCTCCTCCGGTGTTCTGTGGTGAAGCCCGGGGGTTGTCCGGGTTGCCCGTACCGGCTCGGGGGAGTCAATCCGGCCGGGCCGGTGCGGGAGTCTGGGGGGCTCTCAGTGGGTCCGGGAACTCGTGCAGGACCAGCAGTGCCCGGCAGGCGGTTGCCAGGTTGTGCAGGGCGTCCGCCTGCCGTGCAGTGACGATGTCGATTGCTAGGGCGCGGTTGGCCGAGGCGATGACGTGCTGGGCGGTCCGCTGGTGCTCGCCCTGCATGCGCGGGAGCAGTTGCTGAATCTCGGGCATGAGGAGCTGGGTCTGTCCGCGCAGGCAGCCCACGAGATGCGCCCGTTCCTCACCGTTGGGCAGCGCCGGTTCCCACAGTGCCAGTGCGCAGGTGCGGCGGATGTGGTCGGCGTCGATGGGCGCCGATCCGGAGCGGGCTTGCAGGAGAGCGATCATGTTGGCCTCACGGGCGAGGGGTGGGTGGGAGGCGCCGGCCGCGGCCGCGGCCGGGTTGACGGTCTGCTCGTGGACCGCGATGCGAAAAGGCGTGATGGCGGCGAGGTTGCCGACCGTCCACGGCGCGGTCGGCGTGGCCCCTGGCGGGTCTCGGTCGCTCATGCGATCACCTGGGGCGTGTCTGCCTGCTGCTGCGGCGCCGCGTGTAGGAGCGCGTGCAGCAGCGTGTACAGGTGCTCGGGGTCGGCATGCCGCTGGGGGATGACGTCGGGCGGCGTCAGCCAGAACGGGCCGGGCGGCGCCACGCTCTCCAGACGAGGCACGCCCACGTGATGGACGTAGGGCTGGGTGCCTCCCAGGCATTCCACCCGGGCCGAGGCGAGATCGCGGGGCCAGTCCTTGTCCGTACGCGGCGGGACCAGGAGGTACATGAAGGGCCTGTACGGGTCACAGAAGGCCGATCCGCCCACCTTCAGTTCCCCGAGCCGCTGAACCAGTTCCTGGAGCGTGGTGGCGCGGTCGAAGCCCGGGTGCAGGACGTCGTACGGCACGCGTACGGCGTCCCACTCCACACCGGCCGTCAGCAGTGCCACACCGGGGCTGCGCCACTCACTGATGGCCGTTTGCCGGTCCGGGGCTGCTGTCAGCAGCCACTCGTAGGCTGCGGCCCGGCGCTCTCTCTCGGGCCTGGGCAGGACGTAGCTGTCGGGCGTCACCGGACCGCGCCTTTTGTACGTGGTTCAGCCGCGGCGAAGAACGCATGCTTCGCTGTTGCGCACCGGTCATAGATGAACGCCAGTAATGGCGAGTCGCCCATCGGATACCACCTGGTCACAGTGAGTGTTTGGGAGGTCACTAGACAACACCCTTGAGTCATGGCAATGGAAGGAACTTTTGGCGAACTTATAGGCCGTCAACTTGGGGCTGACACTCGGCAATTGCCCGGCTTGCTGCCATCCTGGTGAACATGGCGACCCTGAACGGACGACCCGTTACCCCCGATGCCCTGCTGACTCTGGCGCTGACGAACTTCGGCCACTTCACATCCATGCGCGTGGACGACCATCGCGTACGCGGCCTTGATCTGCATCTTGCGCGCCTGGTCAGGGACTGCCGGACGGTGATGGGCGCGGAACTGGACCCGGAGAGGGTCCGCAGCTACGTCCGCCAGGCCGCAGGCGATCTGGCGGGTTCCTTCGTCGTGCGCGTCACCATCTTCGATCCGGCCGTCGAGATGGCACACCCCGACAAGGCGAACAACCCCAGCGTCCTGGTCACTGTGCGCCCGGCCGGCGACCTGCCGATGCCCCCACTGCGCGTAAAGTCCGTCCGCTACGAGCGGGACGTGCCCGCGGTCAAACACGCAGGTCTGTTCGGAGCCCTGCACGCCCGACGCTCGGCGCTCCTGGACGGCTACGACGATGCACTGTTCGTCGGCCCGGACGACCACGTGTCCGAAGGCGGAACGTGGAACGTTGGCTTCATCGGTGAGGACGGAGTCGTGTGGCCCAAGGCCGACGTGTTGCCGGGTGTGACGATGGCACTTCTCCAGCAGACCGGGCAGCACCACACCGCGCCGGTGACCCTCGCGGAAGCGCAGGGCATGCACGCCGCTTTCGCCACCAACACCACGATCGGAGTGCGGGCGCTGTCCACCATCGATGACGTACCGATGGCCACAGAGCACCCCACGCTCACCCAGCTCCGGGACGCCTATCTCGCCGTCCCCGGCGAGCGACTGTAAAGGGGATACGCCATGACGGGGGTTGCGCGGTGGACGGGGCGGGAGGTCTTGGCCTTCCGTACCGCCCTACGGCAGAACGGGCGTGACTTCGCCGCATCGGTCGGAGTCAGTCACCGCATGCTGGTCAAGTGGGAAAAACAGGGCGCGAACATTGTGCCGCGAGCTGCGAATCAGACCGCGCTGGACACGATGCTCTCGACAGCACTCCCTGCGGTGCAAGAGCGGTTCGCTACTTTGATCACCGAGCAGGCCGCAGCGGAACACGATGCGCGAGCCGAGGCCCTCTTACGCCGAGAACCCCACTACGCCAAGAGCCCGATCGACGGGAAGCTGATGGTCTCCGTTGACGCGGGCATCTTCCGGGCCGGGCGGGGCAACAGGCCCACTTGGCTGGAGGCCTTCTCCATCGACGTGTACCCGACGACGAACGCGGACTACGCACGCTTCGTCAGGGCGACTGGCCACCGGGCCCCGCAGCACTGGCCGGGCGGAAAGTGCCCAGACAGCATCTTTGACCACCCAGTGGTGTGGGTGACGTGGCACGACGCTGACGCCTATGCCGAGTGGGCCGGCAAGGCGCTGCCCACGAGCGAGCAATGGGAGAAGGCAGCCCGCGGCACCAAGGGCCGCGCCTACCCGTGGGGCGACGCGCCCACGGCCGCCAAATGCAACGTGCTCGACTCCGAGATTGGGCGAACCACTCCCGTCTCCCGCTACCAGTCGGGGGTGAGCCCGTACGGCGTGTTCGACATGTGCGGGAACACGTGGGAATGGTGCGCATCCGAATCGGAGCCCGGTCGGCACGAGTTGAAGGGGAGCGCGTTCACGTCCCCCTTCATCCATGCCACCCCGTCGCTCTTCAACGCCGCCAACGCCACGATGCAGGACAACGACACCGGGTTCCGCTGCGTCAGCCTGTCTCCGGAATGACCCCCACCGGAGCGTGGCCTCCCCACGGCACCTTGGACAGCGGGTCCTCCGCCGTGGCCGTGACCGGCCTGTCGTACACCGTGTCCGCGGTCTGCGACTCCGCTGACCAACGGCCTGCCGGTTGCGCTCCCGGAGCGGCACCCCCGCGGCGATTGGCTACGGTCGGTGGCGCATGCCCTCAGGAAGACTCGACCGGGGCGAGACTCTGCCCGCCGGCGCTGTCCGCGAGCTGCACGAGGAGACCGGGATCACCGTCGACCCGACCGACCTCCGCCTTGTCCAGGTGGTGCACCACCGCCAGGGCGACGAAGTCGAGCGGATCGACTTCTTCTTCGAGGCTGAGGAATGGGAAGGCGAGCCCGTCAACCAAGGACCGGACAGGTACATGGCTCTGGCCTGATTTACCGTGCACGAACTGCCCCATGACATCATCGAATACCCACGTGAAGGCCTGCTGGGCACTTCAACGGCACAGGCCCCCTCGCCGCGCACAACTGGCAGTAGCAACGCCGATCGCCAAGCCCGCGGGACGCGGCTGACCATGGCGGTCTTGTGTGGTTGTTGCTGGATCGTGTCCGGTGGTCGGGGCTGGTGGTCGTCGGTGTGGTCGGGGTCGTCGGGTGCGCTGAAGGGATGAACCTCTCCCACGCTTCTTCGCTCAGTGGTCACCGCAACTTCGCGTCTACCCCCTCGCTGCAGACCTGTGGCGGCCGGGTGTTCGTGGCCTGCGGGGGAGGGCGGTGACTCGTCTCGGGGTGGGGGTTCGTCGTGGGGTGATGGCCGCGGACGGGTCCGCCCCGTCCGCCTGGTTCACTCAGGTCGCCAATGCCCTGTTCCGCGACAGCGGGCTTACGTTTCGGGCGAAGGGGATTTTCGGTTTCCTCAGTACCCATGTGACCGGCTGGCGGGTCACGGTCGCTGACCTGGTGGGTGCCGGGCCTGATGGGCGGGATGCGGTGCGTGCCGGTGTGAGCGAGCTGGAGAGGTTCGGCTATCTGGTCCGTGAGCAGGTGCGGTGCGATGACGGGACGCTCGGCGGTATCGTCTACTCGATCACGGACCGGCCGGCCCTCGGTGACGCCGGCCGGGGGCCTGCGGCCGGCAGCCCCCGGCCGTGTCCGGGTCGTCGAGTCGGGCGGGGGCCGGTTTCGAGGCGGGGATCCGCCGTGGGGTGATGGCGGCGGACCGTTTCACGCAGATCGCGAACGGCCTGTTCCGCGATCCTCGGCTTTCGTTCAAGGCGCAGGGTCTGTTCGGGTTGATCAGTACGCACCGGGACGGCTGGCGGATCAGCGTGGCGGATCTGGCGCGCCGCGGCCGCGACGGCGAGGCAGCCGTCAGGAGCGGGCTCAAGGAGCTGGAGAAGCATGGCTTCCTGCGCCGGGGACGCGAGCGCCGTCCGGACGGCACGCTCGGTGCGGCAGCGTACGTCATCACCGATTCACCCAGTCAGCAACGCTGCAGGTCGCAGCCGATGTCGGGTTTCCCACCGGTGGATGACCCGACGTCGGCTGACCACCTGACTAAGAACACCATCGGAAAGAACACCACGAAGCAGAAGACCACACCCCTCCGTCCCGGCCACCGCGGCGACAACGAGGCTCGCAGCGAAGCTGCAGCCTGAGCCGGCAGCATCGCCGCCGCGCGGGCCGCGGGTGGACGAGATGCATCCGGGTATCCGGCTGCTGCTCGACATCGGTGCCCGCCGTCCGGACCTCCTGCTGACCGATCAGGGCCGCGTGATCACCGCGATGATGGAGGCCGGCTGGAACAGCGCGCAGTTACGCCACGTCATCACCCACCGGCCTTTACCGGACCGGGTCCGCACCACCGTCGGCGCGATCATCGCCGCCCGGCTGCGTGCTGTCCACGCTTACCAGCCGCCGGCCCTTCCGGACAGCTGGCGCCACGACAGCGACGTCCCGGGAGGCGTGGCGCCTGTGGTACCCGTATCCCAGTGGTCGTCCACGGTGCCCGCTTTCCGCACGGTGGTCGCGGCCCTGGCCTACCGGGCGCTGGTGGAGTGCTCCGGCTGCGGCGCTGTCGCTTGTCAGCCCCAAAGACGTCGCCCCCGACTGGTGGCTCGGCCTCGCCTGCGGCAGGCCATCGCCCGGACCGAAGACGCCACGCGAGAACGTAGCCCCAGCGGGCGCCGCCCAGAGGAAGCCGACGATCTTCTGGGCACTTTCGCCACCGACGGGGCATTTGGCTTCGATCCCTTCCCCTTCCTCCAAGCAATTCACGATGCCGGATTGCGCGCGGTAGTCATCGGCCAGGTCGCCGGCATCATGCACGGCTCGACCGAACTGACCGGGGACCTCGACCTGCTCTGGGACGGCACTCCTGACGAGGCGCACGCTTTGCGCGACGCCCTGGCCCTGTGCGGCTGCACCGGACTGCCTGATCTCGACCGCTCACAGGTGGGGTACCGGGTCACCGGTGCCAGCGGAGACCTGTGCACCCCCGCCCTGCCCTGGGGCGCCATGGATGTCACCCCCTGCCTGACCTTGGCGCAGACCACCCGTGACCCCGCAGGATTCACCATCCGCTACGCCGCACTCGACGACCTGATCCGCATGCGGCGGGCCCTCGGCCGTCCGAAGGACCAGCGCCGCGCAGACGAACTCGCCCGGCTGCGCACCTGACTCGGTATGACCAGCACTCACAGCCGTGCTACCGGGACCTCGTCGGCGTCATCCGTAGGACGGCCGCGGAAGCCGGTTCTTGAGGAAATGGCATAGCGGCTGCTTCTGCGACCACTGCTGGCGGGCGGCCTCACCGCCGACGCAGCGGCGCCCCTGAGATACGGGCCGGGTGGTTGTGCTGGGCGGAGGGACGGGTAAGGAAGTTCGCAGCCCTTGGTCTTCGAGGGGAAGGCCAGGGGCGACCTGCCATGACAGGACGGTCATCGAAACCAGCGGTTCCCAACCCACGCCGGCGAACCGGAACCGCCCAATACTCGATGCACGCCTGTCACCTCGCTCAACGCGCAGAACCCACGGCGGTCACGCTGCCGTCAACTCTCACCTCAGCGCGGCTGCCGAGACGCGATATCTCGACGACGGCTGGTGGGGAAGTGAGCGGACCGCGAGGGCTCCTGCCGCACCGGAACGGCCCGCTGCACCCCGGATATCAACAACGAAGCGGGCCGCCGACTTCGTCGGCGGCCCGTCAAGAAGGATCGAGGCTAGCCTTCTGGGTTGGCGCGCTTGACCGGAACGCAGGGTTCGACCTGGCTCTTGGCGAAGTAGGTGATGACTGCGTACGGCTTGTTGCTGCCTGTGGTGTTCTCGAAGGCCAGCACGTGGCCGGGGAACAGTTTGATCTCGCGCTTGATCTCCCAGGTCCAAACAGCGACGGGTTTTCCGACGGGTTCGCCCTGTTCGTCGGTCATGTAGAGCTCTCGCGGTTTGCTGCGCTGGCACATGTAGCCGGGCGCGACTTCGGACACGGTCACACCGATACCGTTCGGGCGCAGTTGCCTTGCGAGTTCGCGCTGGGCCTCGATGTCGATGCTTTGGTCCTCGATGGTGAGGGTGACAGTGCCGTCGCTGTGGCGTTCCACCGCGTATGCCCTCGAGTCGGTCGGTGAGCCGGGCACGATCACTGTGGTGAGCCAGGCTGCCGCGCAGGCTGCCGCTGTGACGGCGATGCGGCGCGGGGCGGACAGACGCCGCCCGGAAGCCTTCAGCGTGCCTTCGCCCGTTGCCGTCTCAGTGGGCCCGGTCCGGCACACGCCGGCCTGGCGTACCTCGATCTCCCTGTGCAGTTCGTCCAGGAGCCGGTCCTCGAACGTCCTCTTCGTGCTCATGCTTCTCCCCTCGCGACGTACGGCAGCGATGTGTCCGCCGGCCCCGTGCCCGCTCCCGTGGAACGTGCCCGGACAGCTGCGTGATGCGTGCCCGTGGTCTTGGAGTCCGCCTCTTGCCGCAGTGTCTTGCGCGCACGGTGAAGTCGGACCCTGGCCGTGACCTGGCGGATGCCCAGCGCGGCCGCAGCCTCCGTGACCGTGAGCTGGTCCACCGCGATCAGCTCCATGACGGCCCGTTCACCCTCGGGGAGCCTTTCGAGCGCGGCCAGGACGTGCCGCCCGGGGCTGGCCGCATCGAGCTTGTCCTCGATGCGGGCGATGTCGTCGGCCTCCAGCAGTCGCCGCCCGCAGATGCGCAGATCGCGTTCCCTCTCCCGGGCTATGCGGCGGCGTTCCGACGAGACGACGTTGCGGGCGATGCCGTACAGCCAGGCGGTCTCGCTGCCGCGGCACGGCCGGTAGGAATGGGCCGAGTCAAGGACGGCGAGGAAGATCTCGGCCGTCAGGTCGGCCGCGGTATGCGGGTCGTCGACGCGCCGGGCCACGAAACGCATCATCGCGTCCACGTGGCGCCGGTAGAACTCCTCGAAGAGCTGCGGGTCACGTACCAACGCAGCGGGCTCACCCCGTAACCGTTCCGGGTCATCCACAAACAGCTCCTGCTCGTCCAAGGCTCCCGGTCCTCCGCTGCGGAGGTTCACCGGTGTGCTTCAACCGCACGTCACTTGTTCTTGGGCCAGGACGCGAAAAGCGTTACATCCGGGCCTGGCGCCAGAGGCGTTCAGGTCCAAGAGCCGCAACGCACGACGCTTACGACCCCCTGCCGGCGTGCCGCGTATCAATGCCCCCAGGCACGGCCGGCTGTGCCAGCGTGCAGCGTGGTCCACCAAGTCGGCCTGCTCACAGCCGTCCCGCCCGTGACGGTCCAGCGCCTGCTGGGTGGCCGCACCGCCGACGAACGGGCCCGCAGCCTCGACCCCGCCCTGTCGTCCCCAGCACCCTGCCGCCAGCCGTGACCGTTCGCCGCACGGCGATTCCCTACGGCGCCTTTGACCTGAGCTTCTTCGCGCGGCGGTCGGCGTCATCGAGTTTCCCGCCATGGGACGGTAGGCGCCTGAGCTTAGGGGCCATGATGAGTCGCCCCATGGCAGGTCTTGCCCAAAGCCGCTACGCCGACCTCGTACCGGCAGCTCCCGTCTTCTTCTGGACTTGGGCACCCGCTCCCTGTTTGATCGTGCGCATGACGAAGACGCGCGCGGTGGGGCTGGCGGCAAGTGTCGTGCTGGGGATCGCGGTGACGTGGGGAACGTCCGGGTGCGATGCGGGGGAGGCAAGCCCCAGCTCGCGAAGCACGGGCGCGGCGCAGGCCAAGAAGGTGGAAGACGTGTGGGCCCAGGTCCAGGCGACGCAGTACTCGGGTTGCGGTGAGGCAGATTGCACAGACCACCTGACTTGGGTGCTGACCACCTTGAGTGATCTACGGGCCGCGATGGAGAGCGATCCTGCCGGGGATGAGCACTTTTCCGGCGCCTACAAGATCATCGACGGTGCGCAGGACAGCGCTCAGAGGGCCGGCCCAGATGACCTGGACGCTGCTCGGACCGACATTCTGGGTGCTGTGACCCAGTTGCAGACGTGGATGCAACAACACCCCTCCTCGTAGAGGGGCATGGACAGCCATCGCCACCGTTCACGCTGGTCAGAAGCCTCCAGCGAGGCGGGCGCCCACGTGAGGGAATTGCCGCGTCACTGCCAGAAGAATGAATCGAGTGCCCTGTGCACCCGCTGCCCGGTCATGAGGACTCCACCGACCTTGTGCCTCATCCGTCGGCAGCTATCAGTCAGAGCATGCCTCACACGAATCCGTGTCTCCTCGGGAAAGTCCGACGCCAGCTCGAGCACCCTTGCACGGTCGGCTGGCGCAACGACCGCGGGTTCCTCCAGATCCCCGATCCAGTCGGCAAGCGTTTCGACAGCGAGCCCGTGCTCACCGGCCCTGAGGAAGTCAAGAACGTGCCCGCGCATGCGCTCCGAGTCGGGACCCGTTAGGGACTCAACCAGATCCTGTACACGTTTCTCCCACGCTGCGTAAGACTGCACCATCCACGCATCCTGGCACACTGACCGTTCGCGTACCGGGAGCGCGTGTCCGACGGAACAGTGCTCCCCACAGCGTCAACACCGACGGGGAGTTGAGTGCCACTCCGAGCTCCGCGATCCGGCCTGACGGCCCGCGCGTCGCGTAGATCCCGGACCAGACCGCGCGGACCGGCACTATGGCAGCCACCTTGTCGGACCGCATCATGACGTCGTAGAGCCCCCCGGACCGACCCGCGAGGCGTCAGATCAATGAGAATGTCGTCTCCCCGCCTAAACAGTTGGAGGGTGACTGTAGCCATGACACGCAGTGGCAACAGACCGCTCGCGTTGGCGGAACTCGCAGCAGCGCTGCGTTCGCTGGGCGTGGCCGACGCCACGCCCAGCGAACGGGAGGAGGGCGGCGCCTGGGTCGCGGAGTGGGACGGTGACATCCGCGGACACGACGTCTGGATCCTCATTATGGGGGCGCGCAACCATCCCGGAGGCGTGCGGGTCATGCTGGACGACTTCACCTTTGACGAGGTACACACCGAACACGTGGGCGAGCTGGTGAGGAGAGTGTTCACCGGTGACGCCCGGGTGACGGCGAAGCGTGCCTTCCTGGCCCAGCGCCTCGTCCTTCAGGTCCAGGCCGGCTCGACGGCCTACTCGGCAAGCACGGAGGGCGATTCGGCGGACGACCTGTCCGCTTGGGGCAGGCTCCTGGCCGCGCCGTAGACGCCGACGAAGCCACGGCCCGGTATTCGGCAACGCGCTGGATACCGGGCCGTCCGCGGCTCCTGGACGGCGACGTCCACCCGACGCAGGCGCTTCTGATGACCGATGCCGAAGCCGCCGAATGGATCATCACCACGGCTGCCGGGGGATCTGAGCCGGCGTCCGGACACGCCGGGCACTGCGTCCGCGCCCGCCCTGGCCAGCGGTACGTCTCCGGTCTGTCGGCTTCCCACGCCGGCCGGTAAGGCCGGGCGTGACGGGACGCGTCGTGACCCGGCTTTGTGGCGCTCGTGCCGCCGCGTGCGGCGGCCTCCTCGCGGCTGAGGCAGTGGCGTGGCTCGCTCACTTCTCACCGGGTGCAGGAGCTCGAAGCAGTAGTTGCAAAAAGGGAGAGGTCCGCCGTGTGGCGGACCTCTCAAGGGCGTTCTCAGCCGATCGCGATGCGAGTGGGCCAGTGTGGATTGGCGCCTATGACCTGGATTCCTGAACCGGAGAGGGCGGTCTTGCTGCCTGCGTGGTACTTGACGGTGCCGTCGGCTTGGATGGCCCAGATGTCGGGGATGGTGTCCGCGTTGACATCGGGAGTGCCCATGAGCATGGGCACGCTGGTCTTGGACCAGCCGGAGGCGGCGTACTCGGTGTCGGCTCCGCCGGCGGAGTTGCCGGAGAGGGCGAGCGAGGTGAGGTCGACGCCGCCGCCGGATGCAGGGATTCCCTTGCGCAGGAGCAGTCTTCCGGAGGCGTCGGTACGGAAGAGCAGGTCGGCGATGCCGTCGCCGGAGACATCCTGGACGGTGACGATGTCGCGTTCATTCCATGTGGAGGAGGTGGTCAGAAGTACTGCCTGTTCCACGGTGGCGCCGTGGTATCCGGTGAAGGCCCACAGTTCGTCGGATGTGTCGGTGTGGACGGTGGCGAAGAAGTCGGTACGTCCGTCGCCGGTGATGTCGCCTGCGGCCGCGATCTGGGTGAGGTCGTCTGGATCGGGCGCGTTGTTGGGAAGGAGGATTTCCTGGCGTTTGTCGATGTTGACGGCGCCGTAGCCGTCTCCGGGATAGACCCAGAGCCTGCCGTCGAGGCGGACGACGAGGTCCTGGAGGCCGTCGCCTCCCGTGATGTCACCGTTGTGGGTGATCAGGGCGCCCTTGAAATGACCGGCAGGTGCCTGCACGTAGGGAGGCTCTTCGTCGCCGCCGTTGGGGTCCTTGTCAGGATTGGCGCGGTAGGCGCCTGGCATGGAGTAGTCGAGGTCGCCGGTGCCCTTGACGAGGTCCTTGTCGAACTGCGTGGGGTAGAGGTAGAGGTTTCCGTCCTTGGTCACAGCCATGAGGTCGGCGAGTTTGTCACCGGTGAAGTCCCCGGGCGCGTCAGCCTGGTCGCGTGGGGTGACGTAGAAGAAGTACTTCGTCGGTTCCGAGGGGTTTCCGGCACTGTCGACGGCCCGTACGTACAGTACGTTCGGTCCGGCGGCCGGTGGCTTGGCATCGGTGACAGTGGACTGATGCGAAGTGGGCAATCCGGCCTGTCTTGACGCGGAGCCGGTGTAGCTGGGTGAGTTGAACCCGTACTCGTAGCGTACGACGTCGGTGTTGAGGGCGCGGAAGGTGAAGGACCCTGGTGTGCCGAACTTCTTGGTGCTCCAGTTGGAGTCTTCGGCGCCGCTGCCAAAGCCGTTATTGCTGCCATCGGCGTTCGGGTAGTCGCTGGAGGACGCCACCGGTGGTCGCGGTGCGGCCGTGTCGAGAACGAACCGGCACGGTGCCTTCGTCGGGTAGAACCCCGAGGTGGACTTTGCGTCGTCCACCGCGCGGACGCGCCACGAGTACGTGGCACCGTTCTTGAGCCCGCCGGTGGGGAACCTGTCAGTGATGCCGAGAGCGGTACCGGTGTCGCCTCCAACGGACACCTTGCCCGTCGAGCCGAGCCGGTCACCCGTGGTGTCCCACTTGCCCAGCTCCCAGAGGTCGAAGTCGAAATAGTCGAGGTTCTTGTCCTTGTCCGTGGCCTTGGCGGTAAAAGTGAGGTCGCCCGAGCCCATGCGCACGTACGGCTTGGTGGTCGTGCACCTCCCGTCCGGACCAAGGTCCAGGGAATTGGAGACGATCGACGGCTTGCGGTTGTAGACCAGGACCATGGAGGGCGCGTCGTCACCGTTGGCCCGGAACTTCTTCCAGGCGTACTGGGAGTCTTCGTCACGGGCGCGCAGCCCGAAGGTGATGGTGTCCTCGCCGTCATCGGCGGCATTCTGGGCGCCGCTTCTCACGTCGAAGGTTTCGTGTGCGTCGGGGCAGCCGGACTTGTAGCCGTGAGCGAAGCTCTTGGTCGCCAGCTTGTTGCCGTCGTGGAGTTCGGGCGCGTTCTTCCAGTTGGTACGGGAGTTGATCGGTCCGGTGAGGTGAACGCTGACCGAGCGGGCGCTGCAGGACCACGAGTAGGTCTCCAGCACCCGCAGTCTGGCGCTGGTGATTTTTGTGCCCTTCAGGTCCTTGTCGAAGGAGATGTTGAAGAAGGAGCGCGAGGTGCCCCATGTGTCGGATTCAAATCCGACGCGGGCCTCGTGGGTGCCGCCCTTGTTGAAGCCCGCGCCGTTGTAGAAGGTGGCGTTGGGATGGCGGTCGTACGCAGTGGTCCAGTTCTGGGTGTGCTTCTTGACCGACGGGTCGATGAAGACCGGATAGGTGGTCTCCGGATCATTCAGGAGGTCCTGGTCAGGAGTAAGAGCCCAGGCCCCGTCGGACAGGTCGACCTCCACCAGCGCGCCGCGGGAATCCGGTGACGGGCCGTCGAGCAGTGGCAGGCTCAGTGTCGATGCCAAACCAGTCTGGGAAGGTGCCGGCGTCGGCTCTGCCGGCGCGGACGGCAGAGGAGACTCCGAGACCGTGGGGGGTGGCCCGTCGGTCGCCGAGGGCAGGTCCTCCACGTCGGTGTCACTTTGCTCGTCGGACTCCACGGGTTCGTCGTCTGTGGGGCTCGGGCTCGGGTTGTCGGTCGGCGAGGGGCTGCCGGGGTCGCTGGCGTTGGGGGATTCCGGAGCCGTCGGCTGGGCCGTTGCCCCTACGTTGCCGTCGGTCACGGCCGGCTTGCCGCTGCTGTCCCACATCAGTGGCGTGGAGGACACGGCTACTTCGGTGCCGTAAGCATCTTCGGCGCTGATGATGCCGGAGCGCGGGCTCAGGCGGAAGGTCAGGGTTGCGGAGTGCAGGCCGTACAGGAGCTGCCGGGCATGCGGATCGGCGGCAGCAGCACGGTTCTTCAGCACGACCAGTTGACCGAATCCGTCATCGTCGGCGGTCAGCACCAGGTCACCACCCGGGAAGATCTCCGGGTACAGCACCCGGTTCCCGTCGATGATCGGTGCGGGGACGGGGCCGGGCCACGTCAGCTGTATCGCATCTGTGCCATTGTCCACATACAACGTGACCAGCGGGGTTCCGGTGTCCTCCACGGACGCCTGCTTCACCAGAGAGACTCGCTGCACGGACGCACGGGAGGCACGCTGCTCGGCGTGCTCGTCAGAACCGGCCGAGAAAACCATCCGGGTGTTGGTGGCTCGCGGCTCCCACCCGTTCTTGGTCCGGCGCAGACTCGTGTCGATCGGCTTCCACTCCCCGCCCACCTTGGCGCGGATCGGCGAAGAGTGCAGTTGCTTCGCCATCAGCCCGTCGGGACGGGCCCATGTGGTGGAGTGAGAGGTCCGCGCTGCGGTCACCTCGACGTTCTTGCCGCTTCGTGCAGCTTCCCGCACAGCTGTGGCTTCGCTCACGGATTTTGCGGGCCGGTCATGACCGCCGCCAGGCGTGGCGTCGCCGTCCAGTTCCAGTCCGGCGTAGACGATGCCGGTTGCAGCGACCACAGTCGCGAGAACCGCCACACCGACCCCACGTCCCAGTGCGCGGCGCGATATGCGCGTCATCGGGCGAGATCCCCTTCTGCCTTGTGTCCCCTCGGAGCCCACACGTGCACGTGGTGCGGTCGGGCCAGCCGATGATGACCTATGGGGAACGCGTCGTCACCCTGTGGCGAAGTTGTGAGTGTGGTGAAGGAGTAGTCGCGCGGTTCCCGGCTGATGGCAACAGACATCCCGTGTGGCCGGGTAAATCAGAGGCAGAGCAGCGGGGGAATCCTAGAAAACCCGGTTTTTTTGTCACAAAAGGTCATACCCTTCGCCACGCAATGTGGCGAAATGCCCGGTTGTGGCCAAAAGGGTGATCTGCTGTGATGTGGAGCTTCGTCTCGCCTTTACCCTATTCCGGCTCTGCGGCTCCGTTACATCCCGTGGTGATCATCACATCGACCTGTCGACTCTGGCGTTTACTCGCGAAACGATCACAGAATCTCCGTGTCTGATACGTCATCGTGCGTGGTCCGTTACCGGTCCCGCTCCAAGTGGTCCGGGAGACCTCGCCGTGTTCGATCGACTGCCTTCTGCTCGCCATCGTCGTCTGGCACGCACCGTGGTGCCTGTCGTTGCGGCCGCGTTGTTTGTGGGATTGCTGCCCGCGCAATCGTTCGCGCTGCCTCCGGATCCGGCGAAGGCGGAAACTGGCCGGGAATCGCTGACGCTCGAGAAACTCGAGGATGAAGAGCCCGTGCCCGGCACGGTGGCCAAGCGGAACTTGGCGGCTCTCAGGGCCCGGGTTCCCGCGGAGATGCTCGCGGCGCCCACCAACACCGTGAATCCCCCGTCCAACCTGAATGGCTCGGTCCCGTTCGGCTCAAGCGCGGGCTCCGCTTCGGCTCAAAAGACAAACTCGGCAGCCCAGGCCGCCGGGCTGACCCCCGTTGGCTCCCTCCCTGTCAGTCTCGGCCAGGCGAGCGGCCATCCAGCTCCGACGGGCACCTGGCACGTCAGCATTCCCGACCGCGCCGAGGAGATCAGCCAAGGCGTGGATGGTGCCGTGCTGGTGGTGCAGGCACCCGATGCCGGCGCTGTCCCGGTCTCGGCCAGGCTGGACTACGCCAAGTTCGAACTGCTCTACGGCGCCGACTGGGCTTCCCGGCTGCGCTTCGTCCAGTTCCCCGACTGCTATCTGACGACGCCGAACGACGAGGCGTGCCAGACGTACGAAGAACTTGAGACACTCAACGACACGGCGTCCAAGTCCCTCACCGCCACGATCGACCCGGCGGCGGACACAGGAGCGACGCCAGCGTCGGCTGATGGGACTCCGGAGAAGAACTCTGGTGTGGTCCAAGCCGGCTACCGGAAGGACACCGCAACTTCCGCAGCGGCCGCTGCCAGTACGGCGGTCGTCGGCGCGATCGACTCCGGCAAGGGCGCCGGCGGCTCCTTCACGGCAACCCCACTGGCGGCTGACGGGAAGTGGCAGGCGGGAGGATCATCGGGTGCGTTCACCTGGTCCTATCCCCTGACCGTGCCGAGTCCGCCCGCAGGTCCTACGCCGTCGGTCTCCTTCGACTACAACTCGCAGACGGTGGATGGTCGTACGGCCGTTTCCTCACCCCAGAGCTCATGGATCGGGGAGGGCTGGTCCTACGATCCCGGCCACATCGAACGCCGCTACCGCACCTGCCAGGACGACCGTAAGACGCTCACCGCCGGCACTCCGAACAACACGGCCACGAAGGACAAGACGACTGACCTGTGCTGGGTCTCGTACAACGCCGTGATGTCCCTGCGTGGCAAGACCACTGAACTGGTGCGGGACGCCGCCTCCGGCAGTAACCCCGAACAGGACACCGAGGTATACCGTCCGCAGCAGGACGACGGCACCCGGGTCGAGCGCCGTGTCGGCGGCACCAACGGCGACAACAACGGCGAGTACTGGGTCGTCACCACCACCGACGGCACCCGCTACTACTACGGACTCAACCAGGTCGGCGGGGGCCACGCCGACACCGGTTCCGTCTCCACGGTCCCCGTCTTCGGCAACCACCCCAACGAGCCCTGCCACACGAACTCCTTCGCGGACTCGCGATGCGGCACGGGCAAGCAGCAGGCCTGGCGCTGGGGCCTGGACAAGGTCGTCGACGTCCACGGC
The DNA here is from genome assembly GCF_003261055.1 of Streptomyces cadmiisoli. Classification (NCBI taxonomy): domain Bacteria; kingdom Bacillati; phylum Actinomycetota; class Actinomycetes; order Kitasatosporales; family Streptomycetaceae; genus Streptomyces; species Streptomyces cadmiisoli. The sequence goes on along the minus strand of NZ_CP030073.1, from coordinate 128,937 downwards.
AACACAATGATCGTCAACTGGAAGCAGGAGACGAACTACTACGCCGTCCGCAAGAAGTTCACGTCCCCGGAGCGCTACGACCGCTACGCCTACCCCGCCTCTATCGAATACGGCATGCGCCCCGACAGCCTGACCAAGCCGTCGGCCACCGTGGACTTCGGGGCCAAGCAGCGCTGCCTGAGATCCGACACCGCCTGCGATCCGGACAACTTCGCCAAGACCGACGACCCTGGCGCCTACCGCCCCTGGTGGGACACGCCCGGCAACCTCAACTGCAAGTCAACCTCCGACCTGTGCCCCGCCTTCCCCTCCTTCTGGACGCAGCTGCGCCTGGACACGGTGACGACGAAGGCCGCCCGTGCCGGGCAGACCGGTCTCGGCAAAGTCGACCAGTACACACTCCGGCAGTCGTTCCCTGAGGACTGGTACGACACCTCACCCGGCCTGTGGCTCAACTCCATCACCCGCACCGGCTACGCCCCCGGCGACAACACCGGCACCCTCCAGTCCAAAGACGGCATCAGCTTCACCCAGTACACCGTCGGCACCCAGGCACCCAAGGAGATGCAAGCCCGCCTCCTGGACCGTCAGCTGCCCAACCTGGTGACGAACGGCAAGGCGGATCAGCGTCCCGGCTACACCCGCCCGCGCATCGGGACCATCTCCACCTCGAACGGCGCCGACATCGAGATCGAGTACACGGGCGGCTGTGCGAGCGAACCTGCCGAGGACAAGGGCGAAGACAACGGCACCTGCTATCCCGTGCGCTGGTCGCCGGACGGAGACGAGAAGACGCCGGCCAAAGCGTGGTTCAACAAATACGTCGTCGACTCGGTGACCGAGACGGACAAGGTCACCTCGCACGGCAGACCCGTCACCACGCAGTACGCCTACACCGGTCCCGCCTGGGCCAAGAGCGACGACGAGTTCACCCGCACGGCACTGCACACCTACAGCGACTGGCGCGGCTACCGCCAGGTAGCCGCCACCAAGGGCAGCAAGTCCAGCTCGACGACGGCGGGCATCACGCAGTCCCAGTCCTACTCGGAGACCCGTTACTTCCAGGGCGTGGGCGGAGCGGTCAAGGACTCCACACAGGCCTACACCCTGCTCGCCGACGATGCTCCGCAGTACGCGGGCATGACAGCAGAAAGCATCACCTACAAGGACTCGAGCAAGGACCCGGACGGAATCAGGCCGATTGCCAAGCGCACGCTGAACTTTCCCTGGTCGAAGCAGACCGCGTCCCGTCCTCGGGAGGCGGAGAACGGCACCGAACTGGAGCCGCTGCTGGCCCACCGCACCGGCATCAAGCGCACGGATGAGATCCAGAAAGCCGATTCGAGCTGGCGCGCTGTCAGGACACTGACCGAGGTCGACGACACCTATGGCCTGCCGACCCAGGTCGAGACGGCCGTGGTCAAGCCGAACGGCACCGGCGAGACGCTGTCCGAGCAGACATGCACGGTCACGTCGTATGTACACAACACGACCACGTGGCTGATCGGCTTGCCGAAGAAGCAGCGGAGTACGGGAACGACCTGCGCTGCCCACGACACCGCGGACCCCAAGACCCGGCTCATCAAGGACGTGCAGCTCAGCTACGACGGCCTGGGCCACGGACAGACGCCGACCAAGGGCCTTGTCACATCGTCCGCCGAGGCCAACGGAGACGGAATATCCAACTCCGTTGTCACCACGAGCACATACGACCCCCTCGGCCGTATCCGGAAGATCACCAAGCCGGGTGCCGGTGTGACCGAGACCCAGTACACCCCCGCCGACGAGGGCGGCCCGGTCACCTCCATGAAGGTGATCAACGCCAAGGGGCACACGGTCACCACGACCTTGGACCCGGGCCGCAGCCTCGCGCTGACGGTCACCGACGCCAACGGCCGGGTGAGCCGCAACGAGTACGACGCTCTCGGCCGTCTGATCAAGGGCTGGTCGCCGTCCCGCTCCTCCGGTAACCAGTCACCGAACGTCGAGATCGCCTACCAGACGGCAGCCGCCACTCCGAGCAAGGCCCTGCCCCCTGCCGTCACGACCCGGACACTCAAGGACGACGGCACCTACAGCACGCAGGTGACGATCTACGACGGCCTGCTGCGCCCAGTGCAGACACAGTCCGAGGCCCACGGTCCCGGCCGGATCATCACCGGCACGACGTACAACGACCACGGTCTGGTCCACGAGCAGACAGCCGGCTACCTCGCCAAGGGGGAACCCGTCACCGAACTGTTTGCACCCAAGTCACTGTCACTGATACCAAGCTGGCTTCACCACCGCTACGACGGCCTGGAGCGGCCCGTCCGTGTGGCGACCTACCACAGCGGCACCTATGTGCACGCCGCCCACACGACGTACTACGACACCAGCACATACGTCAATCCGGCCGGCTCAACCGCCCCGCGGACCCGCACCTACACCGACACTCTCGGCAGAGTCACCTCGATCCGCCACTACTCCGACGACACCAGCAACAACGGGCGCGTGACAGCCTACGAGTACGACGCCCGTGGCCACCGCACCGGTGTCGTCGACCCGGCAGGCAACACCTGGACGTACGAGTACGACGCCCGGGGCCGCCTCACCTCCGCCACCGACCCCGACACCGGCACCACGGACACCGGGTACGACACGGCTGACCGCCCCAACCACATCAAGAACGCCCGCCAGCAGGAGACGTTCACCGAATACGACCTCCTCGGCCGCGTCACCAAGGTCAGGGAAGGTTCCGCAACCTCCACCCCGGTCAAGGAATACACCTACGACGACGCGCCCGGCGGCATCGGCCAGCCCTACACCTCCAAGCGGCACACCGACACCGGCGACTACACCAACCGCATCACCGGTTACGACACGGAATACCGCCCCACCGGCACCGAGACGGTCATCCCGGCCAACTCGATGACCACGGGCCTGGCCGGTACCTACGCCAACACCTACACCTACACCCCGACGGGCAAACTCCAGTCCGTCACGCTGCCGGCCGCAGGCGGCCTGGCAAAGGAGAAAGTCGTCAACCGCTACACCAGCGACGGGCTACCGGAGTCCACCTCCGGCCTGACCTGGTACACAGCCGACGCCACCCACTCCCCGTACGGCGAAGTACTGCGCACCGTCTCCGGACCCCAGCCCCACCGCGTGTGGACGACCAACTTCACCGACCCCCACACCGGCCGCCTGCAGCGCACCGTCACCGACCGCGAAACCTCAGGCCCCCACCGCATCACCGACAGCTACTACTCCTACGACGCATCCGGCCTGATCACTTCCAACAGCCGCAACCACGGCGACGCAGCCCAAGGCGTCTGGGACACCCAGTGCTTCACCTACGACGTCATGGGCGAACTCGCCCACGCCTGGACGTCCAACATGACGCCCACCGGCAACGCCACCGGCTGCAAAGCAGCCAACGGCACCACATGGGGCCACCGCACCAACTACCAGAACTCCTCCGGCCCCGTCGCGGACGCACCTGACGCACAGACGGACGCGGAGACGCCCGACACCTCCCTAGCAGCATCTCTGGCCGCTGCAGCTCCTGACGCGACCACGCTGTCCACCGGCACGACCGCCTACCGCCAGTCCTTCACCTTCGACTGGATCGGCAACCGGGCCACCATGACCGAACACGACACAGCCGACCCGTCGAAGAACACCAAATACACCTACGGATACGGCAAGACCGTCACCAACAACGGCACCACGGCCGCGGCCACGGCCCAGCCGCACACGATGACGTCGATCGCCTCCACGCCAGCCGGGAAGAACAGCACCTACCGGTACGACGCCACCGGCAACACCGAAATCCGGAACCTGCACGACACATCGCAGAGCCTGGTCTGGACACAGGAGAACAAGCTCGACTCCATCACGGACGACGGCACGAAGACCACATACGTCTACGACGCCGGCGGCAACCGCCTCCTCGAGAACTCTCCGTCCGGCTCCACCCTGTACCTGGGCGAAACCGAACTCACCACCAACGCCAGCGGCACCATCACCCGCGCCTCCCGCTCCTACACACAGCCAGGCGCCCCCACGGTCGTCCGCACAACAAACAACGGCGCCACAACAGGCCACAAACTCAACGTCCTCATAGCCGACCACCTCGGCACAGCCAACACAGCAGTCGAACTCTCCACCACTCAGCCCATGACCCGCCGTGAGTTCAAACCGTACGGCGAACTCCGCGGCACCAAACCGACTACCTGGCCGAACAAGCGCACCTACCTCGGCGTCGGCATCGACGACCAGGCCACGGGCCTGACCCACATCGGAGCGCGCGAATACGACCAGAACTCGGGCCGCTTCCTCTCCGCCGACCCCATCATCGACATCGCAAACCCCCTGCAGATGAACGGGTACGCCTACAGCAGCAACAGCCCCATCACCAACTCAGACCCCACAGGCCTGTGTTCAGATCTCGATTGCCCGACTCGCCCGAGTCCCGACTATCAGAACACCACCCCGGGGCACGAACCTGGCAAACCCACAAAGTCTGCTAACACGCTCTACGCGGAGAACGGTGAGAGCTACAGCAGTCCCGGTGGAACAGCTAACAGTGGAAGGCCTGGCAACCGAACGAAGTCAACGGTCTATAACACTACGCCGCCGACTTATCAGTACCAGTCAACGAACGGTGTATGCGTTTGGGCGACGGCAAGTAGTTGTTCTTCGGTAGCGTCGTCAGCCGACGAGGTGCCGATTCCTGACTTGCCGTGCCTTGAAGGTGACTCCTTGTGCGACACAAGAAACCATCTCTATAAATTCGGCGTAGAGACGGGCATGACTGGTGGTTCTCTGGGATTCTTTGCGGCGAGGCCGGGGATTCGTTGGTATAAGGGCGGTCGCGCAAGAGTTGGAGCGAATTGTAACAATTGCTTCTTGGCCGGAACGGGCGTACTCATGGCGGATGGTTCAAGCAAAGCCATCGAAGACGTCATAGTCGGCGACACCGTTCAAGCCGCGGATCCCGAAACCGGCGAAAGCGGACCCCGCAAAGTCACCCATCTGATTGTCACCAGGCACGACAAGCATTTCAACGATTTGTCGATTGCCACAGAAGATGGTATCGAAAAGCTCACGGCGACCCACGAGCACCCCTTCTGGTCTCCATCGCAAGACGCTTGGGTTGACGCAGCGAACCTCACGCCAGGGATGACGCTCCTAACCGATGATGGCACGACCGTTATCATCACGGACAACAAGGCCTTCACCAGGGCGGCGACTACCTACAACCTGACGGTTGACGACCTGCACACGTACTATGTGCTGGCGGGGGCTACGCCAGTACTCGTTCACAATTCCGGCGGCTGCAACGTTGCGGATGGCCCCCGACTTCAAGCTCGGCTCGCAGCGGAGGAGCTCGCTGGAGCGGACGGCCATGCTTTCCAGAAGCATGTTGTAGAGCAGGGGGAGTTCCCCGGAATTCGGACCCGCGCACAATTCGCCGACATGATTGAAGGTGTAATCCTGAACGGCGAGCGTCGCGTGCGATCCGATGGTGCGTCTGCTTATTGGCGGAACGGAGTAATTGTGATCCGCAACCCCAGGTCGAGGGACGGTGGTACTGTCTTCGCACCTCAAGAGGGGTATAGGTACTTCACCAGGAACTTCAGATCGGAGTGAGAGGGCGATTTTGATGCACGTAGAAGATCGCGGGGAGCAGATCGTGATCACGATGCCTAGAGCGGAATTCTTCCTGGTTCAAGCGCTGATGATGGAAGCGCTTGAGACCGGAGATGACCGCGACTTTCAGACGCGCGTAGGGGCGACCAAGGATGAGGTGAGGGCTCTCTTGGATGGCCTGCCGGATCTGCCACTCGGTGGTGGGAGTTAACTGCCGTGATGTGATCGCTCATGCAAATCTGAAGCCCCGCCAGGCGTGTCCTGGTGGGGCTTTTGCGTGGGGTGACGGCAGTAGTTGACGGCAACGTCAGCGGACGAAGGCGTTCCGGGGCGGCGGTTCGTCGCCATCGGAGCGTGCCGTCTCGGTGGTCTTCGGGCTGTCGAGCGCGGTGCTGAGGGTGTTGATGGCGTCTCGCTGGAGGCGGAGTCGGACGTGGGCGTAGACGGTGGCGGTGACGCCGATGTGGGCGTGGCCGAGAAGTTCCTTGATGACGACGAGTTCGACGCCCTGTTCCAGGAGCAGGGTCGCGGTCGAGTGCCGGAGGTCGTGGAAGCGGATGCGGCGGAGGCCGGCGCGGCGGAGGAGCGTGGTGAAGGTGCGGGTGAGGTTGGTCGGGTCGATCGGCCTGCCCTGGGGAGTGGTGAAGACGTGCCCGTTGTGCTGCCACGTGGTGCCTGCGGCCTCACGCTCGTGCTGCTGCTGTTCGTGGTGGTGCTTCAGCGACTGGATGCAGCGGGTGGGGAGGGCGATGCGGCGCTCGGAGGCCCGGGTCTTGGTGGGCAGTGTGGTGAGCCCGCCTGCGCTGGTGCGCTGAAGGGTGCGACGGATGGCGGCGGTGCCCGAGCCGAGGTCGAGGTCTTCCCAGCGAAGGCCGAGGAGTTCGCCCTTGCGCAGTCCGGTGTGGAGGGCGAGTTCGAACAGCGCGTGCAACCGGTGATCTTGCGTGGTGGTGAGGAGCTGGCGGGCTTCGTCGGCGGAGAGGGGTTCGAAGCGTCGGGGCCGGGGTGTGCCGGTGCGGACGTTGCGGGCGACGTTGCGCGGGATCTCTTCCTCGCGGACGGCGTGCTCCAAGGCGGACTTGAGTACGGAGTGGATGTACGTGAGCGTCAGTGGGGAGAGCCGCTTGGAGCAGCATGCTCCGGCGGCGCAGCAGCGGGGCTGGTCGCGGGCGGTGTCGAGGCCGCGGGTGCAGCACTGGCAGGTGGTGCGGAGCTGGTTGAGCCAGGTGCGGACGTCCTTGGCGGTGATCTTGGTGAGCCTCTTCTTGCCCAGGCCGGGGATCAGGTACTGGTCGACGCAGGCGGCGTATCGCGTGTGGGTGTTCTCGCGAAGGTGGTGGACGGCGACGTTCTCCAGCCAGTACGTCAGGTACGCGGCCACGCTGCCCTGAGCGGAAGAGACGGGGAGGCCGCGGTTGCTGGCTGCGATCTTCTCGGTGAGCTTGGCCAGGGCTTCCTTGCGGGTGGTGCCGTAGACGCGGACGCGCTTGCGGGTGTTGCCGGGGGCGAGGACGTATCCGGCGGCTTCCCAGCGGCTGTCCTTGCGTTGGTAGACGGTTCCGTCGCCGTTGGCGCGGGTGCGGCGACAGGCGGGGGTGTCGCGGGGTGTGGCCATCAGGCGGCGGCTTCCTGGTCGAGGCGGGTGTGGATGAAGTCGGTGAGGGCGTGGGTGGGGATGCGGCGGGCGCGGCCGAGGGTGAGGGAGGGGAGTTGCCGGGTGCGGATGAGGTCGTAGACGGCGGTGCGGCCGAGTTGGAGGCGTTCCATGACCTGGGGGACGGTGAGGAGTTCGGTGCCGGCGGTCACGCGAGGGCCCCCGTCCGGACAGTGCTGGTCAGCCGATCAGTGGAGTGACCGACCGGGTGACCGGACTGACCGTCGCGGTCACCGGAGCGCTTCGAGCGTCGGGTTCGGGTCGGTTGCTCGGGTTGGGTCTGCCGTTTTGCGGCCAGGAGGTCGGCGAGGTGTTCGAGTTCGGGCAGGAGGCCGGTTCCGGCGAACTGCCAGTGGGAGATGACCAGCGTCGTGTCCGAATCCACGCCTTGACCGTCGATATTGCGGCCACCGGGACGGCGACCGGCGGCCAGGTCAGTGGGGTGTCCGGCGTCGTTGCTGACCTGACTGCCGTCCGTCTGGCCGGTCTGCGTCTCAGAAGCCGTATCTCAACCGAACATGATCGCTTGATTTTCGCTGGTCAGGCATGGTCTAGCTCAGAATGAGGGAGGCATGCGGCGTCTTGTTTCGGCTCCGTGATCGAGGGGTGCGCGATGGCGTCGGTGCTGGGAATTCTGGAGGAGCGGGAGACAGCAGCCCGGGTGCGGGTGGAAGGGCTGCGGGAGGAAGTCGCGCGGCTGGCTGGGGTGTTGGAGGCCGCAGAGATCGACCTGGACCGGCGGGTGATCGCGCGGGAGGAACTGGTCGAGGCCCTGGCAGCTTCGGCTGCCGAGACCACCGCCGTGACCGAGACCGAGGCAGAGCAGGAAACCGCGCTCTCGCCGGTGCCGGGTTCGATCGTGCCGCCTTGGCGCGAAGGACTGCCGGTGAGGGTGCTGGCGCCGGACTACCAGCGGATTCTTGGTGTGCTGGAGGAGCGGCAGCCGGCGGACCAGGGGTCGCTGAAGGCCAGGGAGATCACGGCTTTGCTGGGCTTGGAGACAACGTCGGCGAAGGTCGAGGGGGTGCGCTCGAAGGCCCGGCGCCTGGCGGAGCGCGGGTGGCTCGTGCAGGAGACGTCGGGGGCGTTCAGCGTCGGCCGGCGGCCCGTGGCCGTGCCAGACGCCGGCTCATCCGCGTGACCATCGACCACCGGATCAGTGCCTCGCTGCTGGCCGGCAACGTCTCGTAGTCCCGGGCCAGCCGACGCGAATGCATCAACCACGCGAACGTGCGCTCTGCCACCCAGCGCCTGGGCAGCACCACGAAACCCTCCATGTCATCGGTGCGCTTGACGATCTCCAAGGTCAGCGCGAGTTTCTGACGGCACCAGTCGACGAGGGAGCCGGTGTAGCCGCCGTCGGCCCAGACGAGGGTGATGTCGCGGTGCAGACGGCGCAGCCGCCTCAGCAGGCCCGTGGCGGCGTCCCGGTCGCCGATGTTCGCGGCGGTGACCGCGACGACCAGGAGCAGGCCGAGCGTGTCGGTCACGATGTGCCGCTTTCGCCCGGGCACCTTCTTCCCGCCGTCGTAGCCGCGTGAGGAGGCCGGCACCGTCGCGGCGGCCCGCACCGACTGCGCGTCGATGATCCCCGCCGTGGGCTCGGCCTCACGGCCCTCGCGCTCACGGACCTTCCCGCGCAGCCGGTCGTGGAACTCGGTGATCAGCCCGTGCTCGCGCCAGCGGCGGAAGAAGGCGTAGACCCGGCCCCAGGCGGGGAAGTCCGCGGGCATCGCCCGCCACGAGATACCGCCCGCGACCAGGTAGCGGATCGCGTCCAGCAGTTGGCGGTGGCAGTAGGCTTCCGGCTGCCCGCCCCGGCCCTGGAGCCAGGCCGGCACCGGCAGCAACGGCCGGATGGCCGCCCACTCCGAGTCCGTCATGTCCGACGGATACCGGCGTTCCCGATCGGGATGATCGGCCGCGTTGCCGTACACGTGCGCGAGGCAATCACACGATAGAGCAGCCGAGTTGAACTGCACGGGCTCGGACGCGTACAACAACGACACCAGGGCCTCCCGGCATTGCTTGGTTAGATTCGCATCCCCGAGCTACCGAGAGGCCCTGTCTTCATGCGCGCACAACGGGAAGATCACCCCGGCGGGAAACCTGTTCGACCCGCACGTTCCATGATCGGTTGAGATACGGCTTCTCAGCCGACGCCGGGGTTGGGGTCTGGGTTTCGGGTCGGCCGGTTCGCCAGGCGGTGCGTTCGGCTCGGAGGTGGGCGAGGGTGGTGGAGTAGCGGCGGGTGCGGGTGGAGAAGTGGCCGCGGAAGCCGAGCATGTGGGCCCATTGACGCAGGCGGAGGTGGGCGTGCCGGCGGTTGGTGGCGAGGTGCCAGGCTGTGTGGATCATGCGGCGGGCGTGGTCAGTGATGTCGTACTTGTGCAGCTCGGCGAGGAGGCGGAGTCGGTGGTCGAGGGTGCCGGTGGTGGTCTCGGCGCCCTTGGTGGCGTACTTGGCGATGTAGCCGGCGACGTGCCGCTCGGTGACCGGGCCGCTACCGGTGAAGTCGGTGCCGCGGATCGCGCGGACGTCGATCTGTCGCCCGAACCGGAATACCAACCGTCCTGCCCGATCTGAGTTTTCGGGCTGGGACGCGGAGATGTCCCTGGCGGGCTGTGGTTGCTTCGGCGGTTCGCCCTCGTGATGGACGCGGGTGCGTGCGGCGGCAGCGCGGACGGCGTGGTCGAGGAGCTGGACGCTGGCCCAGGCGGGCGGGGTGCTGGTGGGGCCGGTGGGTCCGTCGAGGCGGATGACGGCGTGAAAGTGGACCTGGCCCCGTTTCTGGTACTCGGCCACCTTCGCGTACGAGAGCGTGGCGTGGTCCCGCAGGGTCCGTTGCGTGAGCCCGGCGGCCTTGGCGATCTCGCGGCGCAGGTGGGTAGTGAAGCGGGCCCACAGGGCCGGGGCGTGCGCGTTCCACAGCACCGCGCCCGCGTAGTCGTACCGCTCGGGATCGAGCGGCGTACCCAGGAGCGGGTCGTCGTCCGGGTGGGAGTGGCCGCAGTGGCAGCGGCCGGTGTCGGGCTGGTTGTGGACGGGCCCGAAGCCGGGTGCGGTGAGGGTGGCGAACACGCGCGGGTGGGCGGCAACGCTGGCGGGGACGGTCTTGCCGCCGCGCAGGCCTGCGGCGATGAGTTGGTAGGTGTCGTAGCGGTAGACGGTGGAGCAGGCCGGACAGCGGGTCGCGCGACGGTTGCCGCAGCGGACCAGCAGTTCGCCTGCCGGGAGCCGACTGGAGTCGAAGTGGTCGAGGATCTCACCGGTCGCGGTGTCCAGGCGGGTGCGGTGCCCGGTGAGGCGGATCGGGTGCGCGCATCCGCCGAGTCCGGCTATCTGCCGTGCGAGGGGTGGGAGTTGGCCGGTGGCGGCGAGCTTGGCCAGCTTGGCGGTGAGCCTGGCGCGACGCTCCAGCGCCCGCCCTGCAGCGGCAGAGGCGGTGACGTCTGCCGGGCAGGTCGGTGCCGTGAACGGCGACGTCGGACGCGAGGCGGCTGGAACGGTCGTGGAGTACGGAAGTTGGAGCTGTGCGGACATGCGAGAAGAGGCCTTTCGGCGAGTACGCGGAAGCGGTACGGCGCGGGGCACGTGGGCAGGCCGAAGTGATCGGCTCACAGGGGAACGGGGCGCCTCGGAGTTGGGCGCGGGGGCCGGACCAGGGGATGGTCGGCGGGGCGCGGTGGTGATCACCGACGGGTGCGTGACGTTAACATCGTCTGACAGGCGCATTCAAGTGCATCCCTCCTCATTCCTTTCTGCTGGCGGTGGGACGCGGGTAGTGTGGGGCCGGTTTCCCGGTTTGGACGGGCCGGATTGTGCTGGTAGAGGGCGTGGAAAGCGGGGTGAGCGGCGTGGTGGTGGGGCGGCGCGGGCGCAGGCTGGCCGGTGGCGGGGTATCGCTGACGTTCGAGGTCATCGCCGAGACCGTGCGCGAGCGGATCCGCTCCGGTGGGCTGCGGCCGGGTGACGCGCTGCCGACGCAGGCCGTGTTGATGCGGGAGTTCGGGGCGTCGAGCCTGACCGTGCAGAAGGCCATGGCCCTGCTGAAGCAGGACGGGTGGGCGGTCTCCCGCCCCGGCAAGGGCGCCTTCGTCGCCCACCGCGACTACCCCGATGGCCCCGACGGTCCGGAGGCGACCGCACCCGCCGGCGGGACGACGGCCCGCGTCGAGGCGCTGGAACGAGCGCTGGCCGAGGCTGCTCAGCAGATCGCCGACCTTCGTGGCCGCGTCGAGGCCTTGGAGTCGGACGTCAGCGACCGGGGCCACTGACCCGCCGTGGCGCGTGGCCCGGGGCGTGCGTTCAGATTTTCTCTTCGAGGTTCAAGGCGGGCCCCGCCCGCCGAGGCTGGCCGCCGTCGCCGACCGACCCGCAGTAGGACGAGGTACTGACGCCCGTGCCAAGCCGCATCGAGGTGCCGGTCTCGGGCATGAGCCTGGATCAACACGGCTCCATAGGAGACAAGTTGCAGGCATGGCGTCCGGGCGCGTTGCGCAGCAAGCTATCGCCTACGACCGTCCTACGGCCGGATCGCAGGCACAGGGCCGACCAGGGGGCCGACCCTCAACACCCGTCGCCGGCTCACCGAGGGCGGTGGCCGACGTCGCCTCCGGCGGGGAGCAAAGCCCCCGGCCACCCCCGGCGACCATTCCCGCCCCGGCTCCCACGCGGCGAGGCTGACCGACGCACAAGCCCCGCCGCCCGCATACCGAGGGCCGCCCCGACAAACGACCGCCGAGAGGCGACCGGGCGTGCCTGGTCGCCAAGACCCTTGACGGCAGTAGTGACGGCAACAACCACGAACAACCCCGGCCGAACCCGTACCTCAGCGGACCACCGAATACCACTTGACCTGCGAAAACGCAGGTAGAGAGGGGCCGCGTAGCACACGTACTATGTGCTCGCTGGGACCACGCCGGTACTTGTTCACAACAGCAACTGTGTACCCGAGGTTCGGACCCTTCCGAGTCGTAGTTCGGCCTTCAGGGCGGCGAAGAGGGATCTTGGGATTCCGAACGGCCAGCAGCCTGACGAGTTGAACATGGTGCCGATGACGAACCGTAAGGGGGAAAACATCTTGAATCCCGACGGAACTCGAGTGATGACCCGCGAATACGTATTCACGCGTGGCGGCGGCGATCGCGTGATCATTCAGGATCATTCATACGGCCACTACTACGGCGAAGGGGGCGTGGGCGATCAAGGGGCGCATTTCAATGTCCGCCCGTACAGCAATCCAAGGACTGGGAAAGTCCCGGGTACGGCTCAGCATTACGAGTACTAGAGAGGATATTTGAGTTGCAGTGGATTGACGCCATCAGCAACCCGAAGCCGGTGCTGGCTATCTACGGAGAAGACGTACCTGCGCTCGAGGGTGTACGCATCGAAGAGATCTGCTTGAGTCCGAATGGTCCTACGCTTCGCCTGCGATTCGATCTTCCCACTTTCCCAGGGCAGCCCCCTGCGAAATGGCGGCGCGATGGCATGAACGTGGTTCAGCTCGAAGTCTCCTTTGGCGGTCTGCATGAGATCTCGATTGACAGACTGGCGACCAACTCTTTGTGTGACCTGAAGGTGCAAAAGAGCGGCTTGCTTCAGTTCTCCGCCGAATCCGATTCCGTAAGGCTTCGAGGTGTCGCGGACGAAGCGACGATCTTGCGGATCTCTGCGTACGCATCAGGGAGCTTCTGACGGCGCAAAGCGGAAGCGCGCGACGAAGGGTTGCCATTGCGAATTTGGCTTGGTTTCCCTTGTGTGGCCCGGCGTTCCTGAGCGCCCCTGACGGCAGTAGTTGACGGCAACGGCGGCGGACACCATGCGTCCGCCGCCGTTGCCGTACGTATGTCAGGGGCGGTCAAGGGCGCGGCCGAGGAGGTCGATGGCATCTCGCTGGAGGCGGAGTCGGACGTGGGCGTAGACAGTGGCGGTGACGCCGATGTGGGCGTGGCCGAGGAGTTCCTTGATCACGACGAGGTCAATGCCCTGCTCCAGGAGCAGGGTGGCGGTGGAGTGGCGAAGGTCGTGGAAGCGGATGTGCCGGAGCCCTGCCCGATTGAGGAGGCGGCCGAAGCGGCGTGTGAGGTTGGCGGGGTCGGGCTGCCGGTTCGGGTGGTGAAGACGAGCCCGCTGTCCGTCCAGCCCACTCCGGCGGCCTGGCGCTCTTCCTGCTGTCGCTTCCTGTGGCTCTTCAGCGAGTGGATGCACTCAGTGGGGAGGGCGATACGGCGTTCGGAGGCTCGGGTCTTGGTGTGCAGGACGGTCAGCCCGTCGGTGCGGGTGCGCTGGAGGGAGCGGTGAATGCTGGCCGTGCCGCCGTCGAGGTCGAGGTCTTCCCAGTGCAGGCCGAGGAGTTCGCCCCTGCGGAGCCCAGTGCGAAGGGCGACCCGCGCGGAACGTTGGAGCATGGCCCCGCCCCTTCTCGTGCTGATCGCTGATCGCTGATCGCTGATCGGAGTCAGACTTCGCCGCGCCACGCGCCGGTCTCGGTGCCGCCGCGGGACTCGATGAACCCCTTGAACCGCTCGAGGTCACCGGTGGCCTGGCGCTTGACGAAGCCGAGCTTGTCCCCGACGGTCTCGGCCAGGCCCTCGGGCTCGTAGTCGAGCTGCAGCATGATCTTGGTCGTGTGGTCGTCGATGTAGTGGAAGGTGACGACACCGGCCTGGTGGGCCTGTCCGCCGACCGAGCTCCAGGCCACCCGCTCATCCGGGATCTGCTCGGTGATCTCCGCGTCGAACTCCCGCTCCACCCCGCCGATCTTCGTCTTCCAGTGCGTGAGGGTGTCCGTGCGCTGCTCGATCCGCTCGACACCGTCCATGAACTGCGGAAAGTCCTCGAATTGCGTCCATTGGTTGTACGCCGCGCGGACGGGGACGTGGACCTCGATGGATTCCTCAACCTGGGACATGGCCTGTCCTCTCTGCGAACCATGACGGCTCTCGCCAGAGGGCCGGGTTTCCAGCTCCGGCGACAGTCATGCGTACGACCATCCGGGGCGTAGCGGCCCGCCGATCGCGGAACGGGTCGGCGGAGTCGACTCCGGCCGCAGTCGGAGCAGTGGGAGCGGCCCGCGGTCACCGTGGCGTGCGAGATGAGCTGGTCGTGGCGGTGGTGCCGGTGTGGGTCGGTGCGCTTGCTCAGGGTCCGCCGGGTGTGATCGACGCTCGCCGAGCGTGTGCGCCGGCTGCCGGTCATCGACGGTCACGACCTTGTCAGCATGGTCGCGCAGGCCGACGTGGCGCGCGCTCTGTCCGATGCGACGGTCGTCGACCTCCTCGAGGCGCTCTCCACCGATTGATGGCCGCGGCAAACCGGCGGCCTGTCTGTCCCGGCACGCGAAGCACGAGGCTATTCCTGGGAAACGCCGGGACGACGTGAGGATGCTGCTGGTGCTACACCCGCCGCGGTCGATGTAGTCCCCTGGCTCAGCGGCCGAAGCGGACCTGTCTCCGCGACTTCACCCTCCGACCGGCCGGACGTTTCATCTCTCCCACGTGAAACGCTGGTTCCTGTGCGAGGGCCTCTCGTACATTTGTTGATCACTGTCGAGCGGCCCGGCGGCCGAGCACGGTTTTCTCACATGCGTGCCTCCGCGGGCGTCCTGCGGTGATCGTCCGCGATCTGCGCAGCCAGGGCTTCCGGTCTGCCGCTGTCCAGCCCGCATGAGCACCGCACCACCGCGCATCCCGTCGGGTCGTGTTCGACCCATCCACCTCGGTGAGTCCTGTCGCGGACGAGGGTATGCACGACGGTTGTGTGTTCCACCATGGGGGACGCATGCCCTTTAAAGCCGTCCTGGTGACGGGTGCGGTTCTTGTGGATGTGCCGTGTGTCGGGGTCGACGGTGGACACCGCCCGGTCCGTCACCGTGCGCTTCGCGATACGCCAGCGGCCATCGCGCCCGTCGGAGTCCTCGGCGGGTTCCACGTCCTGGCCGGCGACCAGGGCCAGCAGGCCGACCGCGTTCGCCGCCTTCTCGCCCAGGTTCTGCTCGGGCAGGCGCCCGAGCAGGTTGAGGGCGTCGGTGACCAGCGCGTCGGCCAGCGCGGCGCGGGCCGACTCGTCGTCCCAGGCGATCCTCGGCTTGCCCGGGTCGGTGTAGTCGTGCGCCCGGCAGTGCCCCGCGGCCACCTCCTCCGCGCCGGGAACCTCGCGGATCACCCGGCGGATCGCGGAGATGATCTGGGTGACGGTGTCCTGGGTGGCCACCGCGTCATCGAGCACGGTGGAGTCCAGCGCCCGCCGCTGCCTGCCCTTGAGCACACCGGTCGCGGCCACGACCTCTTTGACCTTGGTGAAGATCCGCATCGGATCGGCCGAATGACGCAGCCGACGCCGGAAGTACGTCAGCAGCGACGGATCGAACGCCATGTCGTACAGCCCGAGCCCGCAAGCGGCCTTCCACCGCAGGTCACACCGCAGTTCCTGGACCGTCTCGAAATCCGACAGCCCCTGCAGGCTCTGCAACACCACCGTCGCGGCCAGCACCTGCGGCGGCAGACTCGGCCGCCCGTTGGACGAGGGATACATGTCCGCGAACATCGACGGCGGGAACAGCGCCTCGCGATGTTCGGCCAGGAACGCGAACACACTCCCGGCCGGGATCAACTCCCGGCAGGTCTCCCACACATCCGGCCCGACCAACTCCCCAGCCCATTCCCCCTGCATGCTCACAAGACTGGCCCCAACTCCACCGAGCCGGGGCCAGAACCCGAGATTTTCAGCAGCCTTCTAGGTCAGCGTGCCCGGGCGAGGTCCAGCAGGTGGTGCATGACCGCCACCGGCAGTGCCGGATTGCCTGCGGCAGCGGCGGCATGTGCCGGCAGGGTGAGCCGCCGGAGCAGTTCATCGGCGGGCAGCCTGGGGTCGCGCACCGCCCAGCCACCCACCTCAGGGTCGTCGGCCAGCCGCAGCACCAGCTCCGGCCCGGCCTCCGGGTCGTCCAACGCGGCGTGCCGCAGCCGCGGGTTGGGGTCGTCGGCGAACCGCGCCAACCCGGGCCGGGCGAAGTTGCGGTGGTTGCGGTACCCCGACCAGTACCGGTCCTGCACCGTGGCGTACAGCTCCACCAGCAGCTCGTGCGGCGCGTCCTCGCACGATTCGGCCAATGTGCGCCGCACCCACTCGTCCTCGTCCGCGGCCAGCAGGGCTACCACGCCCGGCGTCAGGTGCGGCTGAGCCGCGAGCACCCGCCGCAGCCCGACGTGCGCCGACCGCGCGATCCGGCGGGCCGCCTCCGGGTCGGTCGCCTGCCGTGCGATCCAGGGCGGCGGCGACCAGAAGTGCTGCCACACCGTGCAAGGGATGGCCGTGCGCTGTTCCTCCGTCAGCTCCTCCCGCATCGATACCGCGAGCCGGACGTCGTTCTCGGGATCCTCCGCCAGTCGCAGGGCCAGGACGGTCGGTACCTCGGGATCAGCAGCGGCCTTCATCCGCACCGCCGGATCCGGGTGCGTCACCCGCTGCTCCGCCATCAGCACGGGCGGCGGCTCCTGCACCGCGACGGGCGGTTTCTCACTCTCGCCGACGATCCGACGGATCTTCGGTTCCAGGTCCTGCGCCAGGATCTCCAGCACCCCGGCAGGGATACGGCGCTTGTACTCGAAGAGCATCACCGCGTACACGAACCGGACCCGTGGTTCCGGATCCCGCGCAAGCCGGGCCAGCACGTCGACGTCCGCCGTCGCGTTCTCCGTCACGTCCAGCCGGTGCTGGATCTGCGGCGAAGCCACCAGCAGCTCCGTCGCTGCGGCATCCAAGGTCCTGTGCTTGAGCCAGAAGCTCGGCATCGGCAGCTCGTCGAACTCCAGCAGCCGGGCCAGGATCTCCACCGGCAGCACCTGATTGCCCGCCAGCCCCTGGAGCCAGCCGTCCACCACATCGCCATCCGCAGTTGCCCGCTCCAGCGCCCCACCCAGTCCGTCCATCCCGCCATTCTCGCTGCCCCGACGCCGTGGGTTCGCCGCTGGCCAGCGCCACCAGGCCCGCCCAGCAAGGGCGCACGCCCGGCCATGGAGGAGCACGGAAAGGGACGCTGGGGCCCGGTCGCGGCTGCCGTCGCGATTTCGTGATCGGCGATTGCGGGGCTGCAATTTTCTCCGCGTAATCCCCCGCCCCACCGGACCCCGGTGACCGCTCAGACGGCTACACGAATCGGCATAGCGTCCGCACGTCCATAGGCGAGTACCTGGGCGAGGACTTCTCGGAACAGGACGACGTCCTCGGCCGGGGCTTCAATGACAGCTTCGATCTCGCTGTCGCTCAACCGCAGGTCATCCAGCGCTTCAGGGTCAAGCGAGACGCGGAGGATGTTGCCCGCTAGAACGGCTTCGCGCACACAGCCGTACGCGGTCCCCTGTCCGGCTGTGACCAGGCAGTGTGTGTCCATGCCCAAGGCGACCTCCTGATCATCTGGGTCATCCTCGCCCGCCATGAACATCAAAATGAATCCGCTTCCGTCCTCCCCTTCGGCGAGAGCAGCCTCGGTGAAGTAGCCGTCAGGGTCGATCTCTGTTGTGGCGACACGAGCAGTGAACCGGTATGTCATGACGGGGTTCTATCAGGGCGTTCAGCTGAGGCAGGACACATGGGGCGAGGCCAGGTGAACCGCGACTGGTTACCACCGAAGCAACAGCTCGCAATAGGCGAGAGAACCGGCGGCCGCCACCGCGCCGCCACCTTCGCCCTCGCACTCCAAGCCGTCCTCAGCGGCGACGTCACCGGAGCCACCGAGCTGGGTGTGAAGGACCTGGCCCAGCTCTACTCCGGCCGTGGCCTGACGGTGCACCTCGTCCACCGCGACCTCGACAAGGACGTCGTCGACCGCTGAATCTCACCCCAGAAGACCGCGCAAGTGTGTGCTCGGCCAGCCAAGCGGGGCGGGACCCACATATCGCGGACTACGGGCGGCACGGCCGGGAGAAGGTGTGGCACCTGACCGTGGCCGGGCAGCGGGCCGTGGCTGAAGGCGGCGACGTCGTCGTACGGCCGCACGCCGCGACGGGCGAGCGGGCGGTAGCTGCCGGTCTCGCCCCGCACGGCATGGCCGTCACCGAGGTCATCACCCTGTGGGGCGGCCCGATCCTGGACTGGGAGGTCGAGGTGGACCACACAATCGACAAGGTCCGCCGGGTGGTCTCCGACGCCGTGCTGTACCGGCCCGGCCGGGGAGCGGAGGCGGAGTTCCTGGAGGTGGACCGGTACACGTTGTCGCTGCCCCGGCTCGCCCTGAAGCTGCGAGCGTACGAGACGTACAGCCAGGCCACGTTCCACGAGGGGGAGCGCGGCACGATCGGCCGGACGAAGTGGCTGTGGCGCGAGCGGTACCCGCACAGCGCCCTCTTCCCCGTCGTGCGCCTGGTCCTCGCCGGCACCGATGATTGCGACGCGCTCGACCAGCGGGCCCGGGCCCTGCAGCAGCGCATCCGCGGCATCCGGCCCCGGGTCGACGTCGCCGCACTGCCCCGGCTGCAGCGCCAGCCGTCCACCGAGTGGACCTGGCGGCCGATCGGGCAGAGCGACGAACAGGCGCAGACCCAGGTGGCGTGACCGGCCCGGGCCCGGCACAAGGTCAGCCCCGGTCCGACCTGTTGGCTCTAACGGGTCGACCGGCGCTGAGCTGCACTGTTGCCGTCGCGGCAGGCGAGTTGGGCGGAGGCGCGGCGAGGGGTCGGCGGTGACCGCCGACCCCTCGCACGGTGTTGTCGGCGCATGAACGGACCGACGGTCGCGGAGGCCCTCGCGGCAACGCGGCCGCCCACGACGATGTCCCGAGGTCACAGGGGGAGCCCACAGACGGAACGGGATCCTCAGTGCGTGGCACATGAGGCGTCAACCAGAATCGGCAGTACCCCAAGGGGGACACAACCACGATTGAGACGGAAACGGTGTAAAGGCCGGAGAGTCCCAGCCCTGACCTGCTGATTCCGCGCGTGTGAAGGTCTCGATCCGCCGCGCCCAGTCTGAGACAGGGACGGGTTTATACCCGGGCGTAGTCCTGGAGTTGGTCATGAGCACTCTGTGCGGTGCGCCAGCATCGTTGGACTGTCACTCGCATGGGCGACGGCAACCGCCCGCGCAGTGACGCCAGTTGGGGAGCCCGAACAGACACCGAACGGGAGAACACCGTGTCTCACACTGCCCGCGCCGCCTGCGTGGTGCCCGGCGACCTGCCGCTGACCGCTCCGGAGGCGACCATCGTCGTGGTCGTCCTGGTCCTGGCCGTGCTGCTCGCCCTCGCGGGGATGCCTGCCTTGTCCGTCCTGGTCCTGCTCGCCGAGACGACGGACACGGGCTTGCGCCTGGTCCGCCGGGCACGCTCCCGCAAGCAGGCCGAAGCGGAGGGCTGACGATGGGACGGCGGGAGAACCCGATCGCCCCCTGCGACCGGGAGCTGGAGAAACTGGTCCTCTACCTGCGGGACCACCGCAATTGGGCCGGGCTGAACTACAAGGAACTCGCCGTGCGGTCCGGATGCAGCGCCTCGACGCTGATCCGGGCCGCGTCCGGCGAGCACATGCCGAAGCTGAAGACAGTCCGGGCCTACGCCCTGGGTTGCGGCGCCGACCCCGATGAGGCCGAGCGGCTGTGGAAACGGGCCCGCTACCGGGCCGCCCGCGGCTGCCAGGAGCCCGTTCCGCACGCACGGTACGTACGGAACTTCGCAGAGCTGCACGCGGCGCTGGCCGACCTCTACCAGAAGGACGGCGCCCGGCCGTACCGCGAACTGGAGGCCGCCAGCGACGGCGTCCTGGCCCACGCCACTGTCGGGCGGTTCCTCCGCCAGGAGGGCGGACGCCCCACCCGCCAGTTCGTCCGGGAGTTCGCCATAGCCTGCGGGGCCAAGGGGATGGCCCTCCGCGAGTGGGAACAGGCATGGGACCGGGCCGAGGAACAGCGGCTGGGCGGAACGCCCACGGTCGTAGCACGGCGCCGGGCCTCCGAAGTCGTCCTTCCGGACGGCCGCCCGGTGTACTTCCACTCGGATCCCGAGCGCACCCCCGACGGACAGGAGATCCGGCGTCTCACCCCCACTGGGCCTCACTCGGACGGCCACACCGTCATCGCGCTTTCCCGGGCGATCGGTGCGATGTCCTCCAAGTCCTGCCCTGTCTGCACGACCAACACGCGGTCACCCGACTCCGTATTGCCGCAGGCTGAACTGGAGGCTGCTCGGAGCCTGCTCCGCATGCAGCCGCCGACCCGATCCCGGCAATCCGTGCGACGGGGGTCGGTGATCGTGGGGACCGCCGCCACCGGGACAGGTGCCGCGAGAGCAAGAAGGGCACCTTCGCGTCTGGTGGTGAATGCCGGGGCCGGCTTCGGGGACAGCCTGGCCAGCGGTCCGACCGGCACCCGGCGTTCCTGACAGAGCCACAGTTCACGGCTGGTTGGTCCCGTTGGGGGCAATGGGACCAACCGGACGCCCCGGTCGGGCCCGTTGGATCAAACGGGCCCGACCGGGGCTGATCTGCGGTCAGGTGAGTCCGGCGGAGTCGTTGTCGTCCCAGACTCCGGACCACGCTGGCCGATCGCGATCTGTCGCCGGTCCGTGAGGTGCGGCAGGCTGAGACGGCCCAGACGATCAACGGGAGGGACGGGCATGGCGTACGAGGACTGCACGTACCACGGCATCCAGGACGGCCCGGAGAGCAATAGGAGCGACGAGGAGGAGTGGAAGCCCGCCCGGATCCTTGTCGAAAAGCCCGAGTTCGGCCCCACCGAGCGGCAGGACGTGACCGGGCTCCGGGAGCTGCCCGAGCCGGAGCATGGGGGCTTCGGCTGGGGCTACAACGGCGGCGGCACGAGTGCGGCGGCCGGGGTGATCCTCGCCGACGCGCTCGACCTTGGCGACCCGGACAAGTGCGGCATCGGCTACGCGGCCTACCTCGAGGACGAGGTGCTGGTGCAGCTGCGGGAGGACTTCTGCGACGACGTCCTGTCCCAGCTCTGCGACCAGTGGCGCCTTCGCCGTGGTGTAGTCCTGCGCTGGGCGCGTGCCTGGTACCTGCAGCGCGGGATCGACGAGCTGCCCGCCGCCCTGCGGGAGCTCCCGCCGCTCCAGAGCCAGACCTGACGATGGGCTCGCCGAACCCGGCGCGGCCGCGCGTGTCCCTGTGGACCCGCATGGTCGACGCCTTCCACGGACGGGACACCGCGGCGCCGGCGCCCTCGGTCGCCCCGAACAGCCTGGAGTGGAGGGTCGACCCCGACACGGAGACCTGGTGGCACGTGCCGCCCGGCGGCCCGGCCGGCATGCAGGAGATCCGAGCGAGCGCACCGGACGGGTACGAATTCGCCCGCCTGGTCTGGCAAGCCTGCGAGGTGTGCCGCCTCGGGCTGATCGTAAAGATCAGGGTCACCGGGCCTTGGCAGCGCCACGGGTACGGCAGCCGCATGGTGCGCTTCGCCCTGCACGGCCGTGACGGGTACGCCTGGACCACGACGCCGCAGTCGGAGGATGCCCGGGCGTTCTTCCCGGCTCTCACCGCGTCGACGGGCGTGGCCTTCCCCCGGCAGGCCCAGCGGTGCGAGCACATGCGGGCGCGGGCGCCCCGGCACTCCCAGCCGAAACGGCGGCTCGACCCGCCGTCCAGCTGAGGCCGCAAGCGCACGGTCAGCCCCTGTTGGACCCGTTGGATTCAGCAGGGGCTGACTGCTGCTCTGGAGGCCCTACGGCGCCGTTACGGCTGCGCTCTCCAGCTCGGCAGCGGCCATCTGCTCGTCGTGGTCCCGGAGCATTCGCATGACAGTCGCCGGGCTGGGGTGCTGGCCCTTCTTGGCGCCGGTGGTGATGACGAGCCGGGAGGCGATGTCCCGCAGAAGGGAAGGTCAACTCCTGCGATTCTGAGCGCGGACCATCGTCACACAGCGGCGGGCGCTGATCCGGCTTGCCAGGTCGAAGGCGCGCGTCGCCGTCTCTGCCGCGATATCCGCGTCGCCAGCACGAAGATGCGTCTCGGCCTGGTACGCAAGGAACACCGACCGCGTCTTCGAACGGGTGGCAGGCAGCAGATCCATGCCCTCATCCATGAGCTGGTGCGCCCGCCGCAGTTGCCCGAGGTCGGCGAGGCACCGGCCGGTGTCGGCAGTGAGATCGGCCTGCGACATCCAGGAGCACCACGTCGGCGGCGGGTCGTACGACGGAGCGTCCCAGCGGACAGAATCTAGAAGTGGTCGGGCAACCAAGGTTCGTGCTCTGTGGTGCGGATCAGTCTGTTGAGCACCTCCTCGGAGCCTGCGTCCACTCCGGCCAGGCGTGCTGCGGTCGCTGTCCGGTAGCCGCCGGCGTACCAGACGGCCAGTTGCCGTCGGGTGAGCCGGACTTCACCAGCGGTGTGCGTCTTGGTGATCTGTCCGGCGCCGCCTTTCACTTCGAGCAGGTACTGGCCCCAGGTCTCACCGTCCTCGCCTTCGATGTCCACGGGAACGTCGATGTCGAGGTCATCCGGCCAGCCCCGCAGCCGCACCGCTTCCTCCAGGTCGAGGATGCGGAGCATCCACGGGTGCCACGCTTCCGCCGTCAGCCGGTACCGGTGGAGGTTGTGCAGCAGAGCCGGGTACGGGGGAAGGGCGGAGCGCCGGAAGTGGATGGCTGGGGCGCGGGTGTGATGGCTGGCGAGGAACGCCATCATCTCGCCGACGGTGTCCGCGTCGGCGGCCCAGAAGTCGTGCACGGTCAGCTGCATCCCGTGCCGCTCGCTGCGCTTCATGGCGAGCGATAGCGACCCCGTGGGGGACTGTGCCGGGCCGAACCGGTACGTGGTCAGCTGTTGCTTGTTGTCGATCCAAGCGGGCCACCAGTCCGGTCGCAGCACGGGCCCGTTCCACTGCCGGGCCAGGCGGCGTTGCAGCTCGTCGGCTTCCGTCGTACGGCCGTGCTCGACCGGCAGCCCAGAGCGGGTGAAGGCCCGCTTGAGGTCGTCGGTGGCGATGGACCACGCGAACACGGGAACGGGGGCCTCCCAGCCGAAACGGCGGACGTACCCGCCCGATGTCGTCCACAGCGTGGAGATCACCGCTGCCTGCTCGCGCAGGTGACGAAGCCGTTCGGCGAGCATGTCGACGGAGAGGCGGGCGCCGCGTTCTTCGGGGGCGACGCACCCGGCACTGAGCAGGGCGGAGGGCACGGGGGCCCCGCCGAAGAACTGCGGGACGAGGAGGCCGAGGCCGCCCGCGATGACCCGCCCGTCCCGGACGGCGACGCGGATGTCCGCGTGCGGGCGCAGGCGGGTGATGTCGCCCACGGGATGGCCGTAGCTGCGGGTGGCGAGGGCGTCGTACTGCTGCCACAACTCGTCGTCGGCCTGCACGATCCGGATCGCATCAGGCATGTCGCCACCCCTTCTAGTAGTTGGTCCGGTCGCGGACGGCATCGGCATCGATGGGGACGAAGAAGCTGCGCGTGAAGGTCACCACGGCCGCACCCTCCTGGTTCTTGCCGGTCGTGCGGCTCGTGACGATCCCGGTGTCCGGGCGGCTGCGGGACAGGCGGCGGCCGGTGATCTCCGTCTCCGCGTAGAGGGTGTCGCCCACGAACACGGGATGGGTGAAGCGGATCTCTTCGAAGCCGAGGTTGGCGATAGTCAGGCCGCTGGTGCTGCGTACGGTCATCCCGCCGACGATGTGGAGGGTGATGCTGCTGCACACCAGGGGCCTGCCCCACTGGGTGAGAGTGCTGTAGCGGGCGTCCGTGTGGATCGGGGCGTCGTTGCCGCCGAGCGTGGTCATCACGACGTTGTCGGCCTCGGTGATGGTTCGCCCGGGCCGGTGTTCGATGACCAGGCCCTCACGCAGCTCGTGGTAGCCCAGGCCGACGACTTCTCGGTAGCGGCCCTCGGCGATCCGCCGATACCCCGCTGGTGTGGGGATGCTGGTGGTCACACGCTCACCCCACGCGGCGTGCGGCCGTCCACGCGAGCCAACAGTGCCCGGGCGGCTTTGACCATGGGCGGGCCGATCATCTGCCCGTTGACGCGCACGATGCGGCCGCCCGCTTCCTCGGAGGCGGCCACGATGGCGCGGGCGGCGGCGACTTCCTCGTCCGTCGGGGTGAACACGCTGGTGACGACGGGGAGCTGGCGGGGGTGCACACAGCACTTCCCGGCGAAGCCCAGGTTCCTGGCGCGTTCGGCTTCGCCTCGCAGCCCGTCCAGGTCGTCCAGGTCGAAGAACGGGGAGTCGATGGCGCAGATTCCTGCGGCGGCGGCGCTGGTGACCAGCGCGGACCGGGCGTGCAGCATCGCTTCCCAGCTCTTGGAGCAGCCGAGGGCCGTCGCGTAGTCAGCGGTCCCGAACACCACCCCGGCGATGCGCTCGGCCCGCACGATCGACGGCAGCTCTTCAAGCGCACGCGGCGTCTCGATCAGCGCATACAGGTGCGGCGTGTAGCCGGGCGCGTCGAGGGCCCCGGCGGCGATCTCGAAGTCCCGGGCCGACTCGACCTTGGGGATCAGCACGACGTCCGGCCGGACCGGGAAGTCGGCGATAGCCGTCAGGTCGAGGATGCCGTCCCGGGTGGTGGGAGAGCTGATCCGGACGCCGAGGACGCAGCCGGCCGCCGTGGGGGCAGTGAAGAACGCGGCGGCGTTCTGGCGGGCCTGCGGTTTCACCGCGGCGGGCACGGAGTCCTCCAGGTCGACGAGGGCGACGTCGGCGCCGCAGCCGTGCGCGGCAGGGAAACGGCCGGAGGCGTGGCCGGGCGTGACGAACCACACCCCGGCGGGGGCCAGCGTCTGCATCATCGAATCGCCCCCTGTGCCGCCAGGGTGCGCGCCGCGTCCAGGATCAGGTCCTCCTGCCCGGCGATGACCCGGCGCTGGCCGAGCTCCACGAAGATGTCCCAGGGGTGCACTCCCTGGCTCTCGGCGGCGGCCAGAACGGGCTTTTTGAACCCGGAGAACACCCCGGACAGCCCCGAGACGAGGCTGGTGGAGTCGATCGTCGGCGGGGCGGGCATCAGCGTCTTCTCGGCGAGATCGGCGGCGTCGGCCAGGCGCCGCAGATCGATCCCGGTCCGGTGGCCGTAGCGCTCCAGCACGGCCACGAGAACTTCCAGCTGGGTGTTGCCCGCGCCCGCGCCGAATCCCCGCGCGCACGCGTCGATCGTGCGGGCGCCGGCCGCGACGGCCGCAACCGAGTTCGCCACGGCCATCCCGAGGTTGTTGTGCCCGTGGAACGCCACCGGCACCTCCACCGCCGCGGTGATGGCGGTGATCCGGGCGGTGACATCGTCAGGCAGGTAGTAACCGGCGCTGTCGAAGATGCACACCGCCTGCGCCCCATAGCCGACCATCAGCATGCACTGCTCGGCGAGTTCGCCGGGACTGGCCATGTGGCTCATCAGCAGCACGCCCTGCGCCTCGGCGCCGAGCTCGCGGAGGACGCCCAGGTGGCGTTCGGTGACGCTGGCCTCGGTGCAGTGGGCGGCCACGCGCACCACATCCACGCCGTGGCGGACGGCGTTGCGCAAATCGGCGGTGGTGGCCCAGCCGGGCAGCATGAGGGTGGCCAGCCTGCTGCGGGTGAGGGCTTCGCGGGCGGTGGCGAGCATCTCATCGTCGCTGAGCTTGCTGCGGCCGACCTGCAGGGAGGAGGCGCCGATCCCGTTGCCGTGGCCGACCTCGACCACCGGGACACCGGCCGCGTCGACCGCCGCGGCGTAGGTGCGGATCTGCTCGGCATCCAGCTGGTGCCTTACGGCGTGCTGGCCGTCGCGCAAGGTGGGGTCGTGCATGATCACCGTGGTCTGGGCGGTCATCGGGCGAGCTCCTTCAGCGCGGGGACCTTGGCGAGGGCGTGCTGCTCGGCCCCATAGATGGCGGCGGCGCTGATCACTTCGAGGTTCCCGGCGTGCACCGGCATCCGGTTGCGGGTGGCGGTCACCTCCGAGATCACACGGACCGTGTCGCCGGTGACGGTGCACGAGGTGATCCGGTAGCCGGGCACGACGGTCCGCATGGCCGCCGCAGCGGATTCCACGACGTCACTGACCGGGCCCGGCTTCAGCCCGGGGGCCACCATCGTCATGGCGATGCGGAATGGCGGCGGTGGCGCGGCCGCGGAGACGTTCAGCATCGCCTTGGCCGCGCCGGTGCCGGTGAACCGGCGGATCGCGTCCTGGGTCGTCTCCACGTATTCGTCGAGGTTGAGGCGGCTGGCCCGACCTACGCTGACGCTGGCAGCTGTGGCGACCATCTCCACGTACTGCGGCCGGAAGTGCTGGGCGAGGGCGTACAGGACGGGGATCGATGCCTGCCCGCCGCAGGAGACGAGGCCGATGTGCTGGTGTTGGGCGGCCTGGTCGCCGTTCACGGTCGGCACGATCAGCGCACCGGCACGGGTGGGTGTCAGGTCGATGAGTACCGTGCCGGTGCCAGCGAGCCGGGCCCAGTGCTCGGGGTGCTCGAAGGCGTTGGTGGCGTCGAAGACGATGTCGAAGGTCTGGCCGGAGTCGAGCAGGGCGGCGACGCCGCCCGCTGCGGTGGCGCAGCCCAGCTTGGCGGCCTGCGCCAGTCCGCGGCTGTGGCTGGTGCGGCCGACGACGAGCCCGCAGCTCAGGTGCGGGGAGTTCTGCATGCGCTCGACCAAGTCGAGCCCGAGTAAGCCGGAGCCGAGGACGGCCGCGTTAACGGTGTTCGATGACATGTGTGCTCCCGGTGTGGACGGCAGGTCAGACGACCCGCAGATGGATGGCGGGGAGCCGGGTGGAGGTGGCCCGGAAGTTTGTGCCAGGGGTGAGCGGGAGGCTCGCGTGTACCGATCCGGCCAGGACGATGTCTCCGGCGCGCAAGGTGGTGCCCAGGACGGGCAGGCGGTGCGTCAGCCAGACCAGCGCCTTGAGCGGGTCGCCGAGGATGTCGCGCCCCTGCCCGGCCGCGACCATCTCGCCGTCGGCCTCCGCCCGGATCTGCTCGGCGGCCAGGTCCCATGCCGGATCGAACGGGACCGGACTGCCGGTGATGACGCCGGCACAGGCGGCGTTGTCGGCGATGCTGTCGACCAAGGTGATGTTCCAGTCGGCGAAGACGGTGTCGAGGACCTCAAACGCGAGGAGCACCTCGCCCACAGCCGAACAGACGGTGGCCAGGTCCGAGGCCTCGGCCAGGTCGCGACCGAGCCGGAAGGCGATCTCGGTCTCGATCCTGGGGTTCATGAAGTCGGCCGACCGCAGCCGGGCTCCGCTGGCAGCGACCATGCTGGTCAGAACGACTCCGGCGTCGGGCTCGTCAATGCCCATCTGTTCCTGCATCGCGGCCGAGGTCAGTCCGATCTTGTGACCGGCGACCCGGGCCCCTGCCGAAACCCGCTCCTCCAGGTTGATTCGCTGGATGCGGTAGGCGTCCTGAAGGCTCAGGCCCGGGAAACGCTTCGACAGCGATCGGACAGGAACGCCGGTTCGGGCAGCGTCGGCCAGCTCCCGTGCCAGCCCCGCTAAGACCTCCTCCTCCGCCTCGGGCCCGGCCATCTGTACGGCCGGATGGTTGTCGGCGCTTGCGGGACTGGCCATCGGCTACCTCCGCTTGTAGGCCTGGTCGGTCGTGCCATTCGCGGCATGGCGTGCGGCGAGCACCGGCAGGAAGTCGGCGTAGCGGCCGCCGAGCCCCGCCACATCGGCGTCCGACCCGATGAACGCGATGCAGTCCAGCTCCGAGGTGCGGCCCTGGGCGCTCTCGGCGGCGACAAGCTGCGTGTACTGCTCGGTGAGCGCCTCGGCCGGGCAGGCGGGAGCGCGGAAGTGCACGCCCACGTTGCCCTTGTCGCCTCGGGTCACCGCCCACAGCTCCAGGTCTTCGGAGGCGACTTCCCGCCCGGCCTCCTCCGCGAGTTCCAGCGCGGCGTGCCGGCGCAGGCACTCCACGTCCAGGGCGGCGCCCACCTTGGGGGGCTCGATCGTCCCGCCGGGCAGCTGCCAGCGCCCGGGGGCCGCAGTGGACGACGCCATACGTCCCACCAGCAGCCGCCCGTCGTCCGTGGGCTGCGCAACGGACACGAACACCGACGGGGCGGACACGGCGTGGACCGGGTCCAGCCGCAGTACGTACAGGCGGTAGGTCGCCCGGTACCAGGTCAGGAGCAGGGTCTCGGAGTCCTTCCACTCCAGTCCTGCGCACACCACGGTCGGCCCGTCGAACAGCGCCGGGTTCGCCGTGACGGCCTCTTCCCACCTGCGCTCCATCGCCGCCGTCTGCTCATCGGTCAGCCGGGGCGGATCAGTCTCCGCAAGGAGCAGGCGGCAGACACCGGAAAGCTCAACTGCGGGAGCCTGCGGTTGGTTGGGCAACGAAACCTCCTGTTGAGTGCCCTACATTGGCAGCGCTGATCAGGCACGCGATGCCGGTGCCACCCCTGCCGCGAGCCCCAGACCGTACCTTCGTCACGGGCCTCGAGCGACGGCCGGTCACAGTGGGGACCGCCGTACGAGCTTCAGCTCGGCCCATACGCGTTTGGCCGACAGTTCGCCGCTGCGGCGAGAGCGGAGCAGGTCGAAGCCCCAGCGGTTGGCGAGGTCGTCGACAAGGAGGAGGCCGCGGCCGTGGCCGGCGTCCTCGTCGGGCGTGCGCAGCTGCGGGTGCCGGTCGGGGGAGCGGTCGGTGACGGCGAGGTACACCCGGTCGCATGCCGGGCGGCTCACGGTCAAAATGATCCTTGGGCCGTGTGCGTGCCGCACGGTGTTGGCGACGAATTCGGACATCACCAGGGCAGCCGTCTCCGCGTCGTCCTCCAGGCCCCACACCGCCATCGCTACGCGCGCGAGCAGCCGGGCCTCCTTTGCCGTCTTCGGGGCGCGGTCGGCGGTCAGCCGGTAGCCGGGATACCCCTTCATCCGGGGCCGGGGCGCCGTCATGGTCGTCATGACCGCACACCAGCGACGGGCCGCGCCGCCTGCAGAGGGCCGGGATGCTCATGGAGGGTGAGCAGGGCACGGCACTGGATGGCGAGATCCCAGACGCCCTTGGATGAGGTGCCGATCCCCTCCGCCAGCCTGTGGCGGGTTCCGGCGAGGACGTGCCGGGCGGTGCGCCGCTGCTCACCACGCATGCGCGGCTCCACCCCGGCGAGTTCCGGCACCAGGAGCTGGACGTGCCCGCGCAGCAGGCCACCGAGCCTCTCCCAGTCCTCACTCGCCAGGCGCCGCGAGGCCGACAGGACCGCCTCGTACGACTGCCGGATGGTCTCGGAATCGACCGGGACGTTGTTGCCGGCGCCCGCTGGGCGGGGCGCCGGGACTGTCGCCGTTGCGCTGCTTGCAGCGTCTGCCACAGCGGCCTCCCTGATTGGTCGTCACGTCACCGTCTACGCAACCAGCGCAGGACGAGCGAGCGCGACGCCAGCGCAATGCAAGAACGATGAAACTTCGCCCAGTTGGGGTGAACTGCGACCAAGCCCGGGGCACCACAGGGGTGGGGGCGGTACGGTCGCCGCACCCGTCATGTCGGATACCGCCGGAGTCGGTATGGTTGACCGCCCCAAGACCCCCAACGTCCGGGTGCGCGCCGTGCGCGAGGACGAACTGCAGAGGTCCCGTCAGGAGTTCGCGAAGCTCATCGTGGAGACAGGCGAGGAGATGGGTGAAACAGTCGCCTGCACCGCGCGCTTGGTGGCGGCATGGGAAGACGGCGACGTCCAGCTCCCCAGACCGGTCTACCGGCGGATCCTCACGCGGCTGACTGGACGCACCATGCAGGATCTGGGCTTCCGGCTCAGCACCCCGCCCCACACCGCTGCGCCGGCCGCCACGGCGAACCCAGAGGAGGAGCAGGTGAATCGCCGCGGGTTCATGGCCGACAGCGCAGGCGCGGTCCTGTCGCTCATCCCCCTCCCCTCCCCACGGAATGGGGCCCCGCCGGGCCGGATCGGCGCCGTCAACTTGCGTGCCCTGGACACGGCCGTGACGAAGATCTACGCCCACGATCACGACCACGGGTCAGCCGCCATGCGCCGCGGCGCCTCCGACGCCCTGCACACCGCCTACTCGTGGCTGCAGGAAGGCACCTACACGGAGAAGACCGGCAAGCGGCTGAGGTCGGCGACCGGTCATCTTTCGATCGCCGCCGGGTGGCTCAGCTACGACTCCGGCCGTCCCGCCGACGCGCGCAGCCTGTACAACGAGGCCCTCGCCGCCGCGCGGATCGCCGAGGACCCAGGCCTGGAGGCGCACGCCTTCGGCTGCCTGTCCCTGCTCGCCAAGGCATCCGGTCGGCCGCGCGAGGCAATCTCGGCAGCGCAGGGCGCGCAGAGCGTAGCCAACTCCTACGGCTCACCGAGGATGCTGTCGATGTTCGCGATGCGTGAGGCCGGCGGCTGGGCCCTGCTGGGAGACACCAGCGCCACGGACCGGGCGATCATCCGCGCCCACAAGCTGTACGCCAACGGGCCACGTGAGGCCGATCCGGACTGGCTGGAGTTCTACCATCCGGGCGAGCTGGCCGGGTTAGAGGCGCTGGCCCGGGCCGACCTCGCCCAGCACGAGCGGGCCGCAGCCGGGGCGGAACAGGCAGTGCTGCTGCACGGCGACCAGTTCGCCCGCAATCGCGCCCTGTACACAGCCGACGTCGCCATTCAGCATGCCGTCAGGGAACGTCCGGAGCCGGAGGCCGCGGCCGAAGCCGCCGGACGCGTCCTCGCGTACCTTCCGGAAGTGCGCTCGGACCGGCTGCTGCAGCAGCTGCACAACGTCTCGAGCGCGCTACAGCGGCACGCGTCCGTCCCGGCGGTCGCGGACTGGCTGGAGGAGTACCGCACCATCGCCGGCGTCAGCTGAGGAGGAGACGGTGACCACCCCGAGCACCCGCACCGACGTGGTGATCCGCACCTACGGTCCTGGCCAGGTCCCACCGCTGATCGACACCCTCGCCGACATCTGGGCCGACAGCCACCCGGAATTGGTCGACAACCCGGGTGCGGAGGCAATGGGCCTGTCCGTGCCTGCACTCCACCGCCAGATCACCGGCCACCTCAAGCACCCCGGCTTCGTCCTGGTCGTCGCGTACGCTGGCGGCAGCGCCGTCGGCTTCGGCTATGCGTTCCCCTGCTCGCCCGACTACTGGTTCGGCCCCCTGGTCGATCAGGTCCCCGAAGGCGCCCGCCAGGAGCGGCTGATGGGCCTGTGTGAACTGGCCGTCCGGCCGACCTGGCAGTCCAAGGGCATCGGCACCCAGCTGCACGGTGCCCTCCTTCAGGCCATTGCCCCCAAGTGGTCCTCATTGCTTGCCCTGCCCTCGAACCAGCGCGGGCAAGACCTCTACGCCCGGCTCGGCTACAAGTACGCGGGGCCGTACCGCAACACCCCTGACGGCCCGGAGTTCGACCTGCTGCTCCTCCACGTTCAGGACGACGCCTGACGGGACGCTTCACCAGCCCTCACCGGCCTGCAAGGAGAGGACCGGCGCCGATCGGCGACCAGGCCGGCTGCGGCAACGTGAAGATGTGGTTCATCCGCCTACGGCCCTTCGCCGTCTGGCTGGAGGACGACGGCATCGAGTACTTGAGCGAGGTCGGCGACCGCCTTCTGGACGAGTACCTGGGCCACGTGCAGGCCCTGTCCGTGACCCCGAACGTCAAATACCAGCTGCTGAACGCGGTCCGTGCCCTGTGGGCCTACGGCGAGCACCTGCCTGACGTGTGCCGGCTCGCGACCGTCGAGCCATGGCAGGGCCAGTCCCTTCGCGAGCTGGCCGACATGCCGGGCCGGGGCCGTTTCAACGCCACCCCTCGGATCGCAGCGGTGACCATGGAGGCGCTGCTGACTGGTCGCTGCGGATCGTCGAGGACCTCGGTCCGGACATCTGCGATGCCTGGAGGGAATTCCGGACCCTGTCCGCCGGAGACCACCCCAGCCAGCGCGTCTACGACGGCTTGTCGCCCTCGCAGCGGGTGCGGCTGTTCGTCCAGGAGGCGGCCCGCACCGGGTCTGTACTCCCCGGGGATCCGCGGACCGCAGGCGCGGTCAGCGCCTACCATCTCGGACGTCTACTGGGGATCAAGCCCTCGCGTCGGCGGACCTATCTCAGCGTCCTGGCCGCGACGTGCGCGGCCGAGCTCGGCGTACGGATCGCGGACGACTGCTACCTGGGCTCGATCACCGGCCGGGTCGACGACCGCCCATGGCGCGACCGGCCCATCACCGCTGCGGAGCTTCCGCTGTTGGTCCGCATCCTGGTCGCCGCGTGCTTCGTGGTGATCTGCTACCTCACAGGGGCTCGTCCCGGAGAGGTCGTCGCTCTGCGCCGCGGCTGCCGGGACACCGACTCGGACACTGGCGAGCTGCTCATCCGCGGTCGCCGGGGCAAGGGCTACGACCGCACGCCGCTCGATCCGGTCGACCCGACCCGGCCATGGGTCACCGTCCAGCCCGTACACGACGCCATCGCGATGCTCGAATCGCTCCACGACGCCGACCTCCTCTTCCCCACCGGCCTGATCAAGACCAACTCCCGCGCCGGCCGCTTCGCGATCGGCACAGCGCAGATCAACCGAGATATGGAGAGGCTGCTGGCCTGGGTCAACAAGACCTTCGCGTCCGGCGACGGGGCCACGCTGATCCCGCCCGACCCGACCAAGCATCTGCACGGCTCGCGATTTAGAGCACCCGGCAGTAGGCGTTACTTCAGGCGTTTGGTAGTGGGGCGACCGTCCCATCGGTAGAGCGGGGTGGCGCGGCGGATGAGCATACGGAGCGTGACGATGGCGGCGGACAGGTAGAGGTAGAAGTCGACGACCCGGCTGCGTTTCTCGGTGCAGCGTCGCAGTTTGCCGAAGCCGTTCATCCACGCGTGACTGCGCTCGACCACCCATCTCTTGCCGGCCTGTATGGGAGCGGGCACGCCCTTGCGGGCGATCTCGCCGGTGAAGCCGAGTTCCGACAATGCGGCCCGGGTCTTGTGGCTGTCGTAGCCACGGTCCAAGTTGACATTGACCTGATCTGGCAGGCATCCGACCTGCTCCTTCGCGGCCTCCAAGGTGGGCACGAGCAGCGGTGAGTCGTGCCGGCTGGCCCCGGCTGAGACGATGCCGAGCGGGATGCCGCGGGCCTCGGTGGCCACCGAGCGCTTGAGGCCCTGCTTGCCCCGGTCCACTGGGGAGCGCCCGGCGGCCTCGCCACCGCAGGGAGCCTTGGTGATGCAGCCGTCCACGGACAACTCGCTCAACTCAAGGCCGATCATCCGGTCGTACGCCTCAAGCACCAGGGCGTGCAACTGCCCGGCTATTCCGAGTTGGGCCCAGTAGGCGACTCGTCGTCGGATGGTGCGGTCCGAGCATCCAGGAGTTGCGACACGCTCGTAGCCGGAGCCGTGCACCAGGGCGGCGATTACGTGGTCGAACACCACGCGGTCCGCGATGCGCGGGTTGTGGCAGCCCAGCGGGTGGCTGTCCACGTGCTCCGGTAACAGCGTCGCGAACTGGTCCCACAGGGGTTCGAGCAGGCATGATGGCAGGACAGGCACGGGCCCTCCGGTGATCACTGAGCGTAGAGAACTCCATGATCACCATGGCTCGTGCCTGCTCGACTTCCGGGGTCGCCTTCATCAACGAGACACGCCTACCGCCGGGCGCTCTAACCTCACTGTTTCGCTTGGGGTTGGTGGCTGCCGAGGCGAAAACGCGAAAGTGCCTTCCTGACCTGGAACGATGAACCTTGCTGAGGGGTTCTGTCGGTCCAGGCGGAGGGCACTTTCTACGTGCAGGGTATCGGGTTGCGTCCCAAGATCTATGTCAGTGCCGATGGTTCGGGGGTGGTCGGTCGTGCCGGGACACGGTTGCTGGCGGATCTTGCCGATGCCACGGGGCTGACCGCCGCGTACTCCACCGCGCTCAGGCCGTTGCGGCCACGCGGGACCGGACACGATCCAGGACGAATCACCACCGACCTGGCGGTGATGCTCGCCGACGGCGGCGAGGCGTTTGCGGACCTGGCCGTACTGCGGGACCAGGCCGAAGTGTTCGGCTCGGTTGCCTCGACACCGACGGCCTGGCGGCTGCTCGCCGACATGGACGAGCAGGCACTTGCTTCGCTGCGTTCGGCCCGCGCTTCGGCTCGGGAGGTCGCTTGGCTGCAGGCCGCCGAGAACGGTGAGGGCATACCCGCTGCCCGGGCCGCGGGTCGTGTGCTGCCCGGCCTGGTCCTGGACCTCGACGCCACGCTGGTGGCCTGCCACTCGGAAAAGGAGGCGGCCGCGCCCACCTACAAGGGCGGTTTCGGGTTCCACCCGCTGGTGTGCTTCCTGGCCAACACCGGCGAGGCGCTGTCCGGGCAGCTGCGGCCCGGGAACTCCGGAGCCAACACTGCCGCCGATCACATTGCGGTCCTCGACCAGGCACTCGCGCAGATCCCCGATGCCCACCGGCACGGCACCGACATCCTGGTCCGCACCGATAGCGCCGGATCCGCGAAAGCCTTCCTCGCTCACGTCCGTGACCTGCGCAAACGAGGAATCCGTACCTTCTTCTCGGTCGGATACGCCATCACCGAGCCGATCCGCCGCGCCATCCGGGCCATGCCCGACCGCCTCTGGCATCCCGCCCTGGACCAGGACGGGACACTGCGTGATGGCACCGAAGTCGCCGAGCTGACCGGCATGGTCGATCTGGGCGGCTACCCGGCCGGCACCCGCATCATCGTGCGCCGCGAGCGGCCACACCCAGGAGCACAGCTGTCGCTGTTCGACCTGGACGAGGGACTGCGCCACCAGGTCTTCCTCACCGACACTCCCTATCCCGGTGGTGGTTCGGCCCAGTTCCTCGAGGTCCGCCACCGCGGGCATGCCACCGTCGAGGACCGCATCCGGTGCGGCAAGACCACCGGGTTCGGCCGTTTCCCCTCCCGCGACTTCGGTGTCAACGCCGTCTGGCTCGAACTCAGTCTCACCGCGATCGACTTGCTGGCCTGGACGTGCCTCCTGCTGCTGGACGGGGAGATGGCCACCGCCGAGCCGAAGAAGCTCCGCCACCGACTCCTGCACGTCGCCGCCCGCCTCACCCGCGGCGGCCGGCGACTACGCCTGCGGATATCGGCGACCTGGCCGTGGAGACACGAACTCGCCACGGCTTTCCACCGCCTCGCCTCACTGCCCCGTCCCGCCGGCTGACCAGCAAACCCCAGACCGCCCACGACCCGAAAGACCTTGGAGAACCCGGCCCGAGCGTCGGGCCTTCGCCATACTCACCGGCCGACCAGCGACCGAAATCATCGGTCGACCGCCACCAGACCAGCTCAGCCACCCGAAGCGAAACAGCGAGGCTAAGTCACGGAGCCTCCGGAGGGCAGCATTTCCAGGGGCTCCGTGACGTGTGGAGTTGCGCTCTTTCAACGATGCCAGCGCTTCCGTGTCGAGATCGGTTCGTCCTCACCAGCGCATGCTTGTCGGGTCGGGACCACCAGCGCCGCCTCTCGCTCACGACCTGCAGTTCCGGGGCGGGAGCGTCGGCCCGGTCGTGGGCGCTCCGTTCAGCGCGCCACGGCCGTGGTGACTTGCGGCGAGTACTTTGACTGAGCGCGGTTGGCTGCTTCCTCCAAGGGCGCCGATACGCGGTCTGGCAGAGCCCGATCCTGGACAGTCGTTGAACGGCACGCTGCGCAGGGCCTGCCGCCCAACGAGGAGACCTGCCCCACCCAGCCCGAATCACAACAGCAGCCCGCCTGAACCCACTTGCAGAGGGTTACGGTGCTGGCTATGGCAATGTCCCCGGCCGCACCCCCGGCCCCGTCCTGGCTGCACTGCGCTCACGGCGCGGATCCGGCCACCGATCCCATTGGCTGCCGCGGTATTCATGTCCCAGGCCATACCGCCTGCCTCGCCCACCTGAACGGCACCGACCGCGACACCTACCTGGCGGGTCTGACACCCGGCTCCGACATCGACCACCGCGGCACCCCCTTCACCGAAGACCTCCTGAACCGACTCCTGAACGCCCCTCACGACCCCATCACCCCCCACCCCCACTTCGGTGCCACCAAGTTCGAAGGAGCGCAGTTCTCCGGCGACGCTGGGTTCGACGACGCGCAGTTTTTCGGTGACGCCGGGTTCGGCGGGGCGCAGCTTTCCGGCGAAACCGCTTTTATTAGGGCGCAGTTCACCGGCGGCGTCGCGTTTATCAGGGCGGAGTTTTCCGGCTCCGCCATGTTCGGCGGGGCGGAGTTCTCGGGCGACGCCTGGTTCAGCGGGGTGCAGTTCTCAGGCACCGCCGGGTTCGTCGGGGCGCAGTTCTTGGTGGCTTCACGGTGGGGGCCGGCTGTCTGTGTGGGATCGCTGGATCTGTCGGGTGCGGTGTTCGGGGCGCCGGTGACGCTGGAGATCGCGGCGCGTGAGGTGGCTTGTGCCACACCCCTGACCCCGAAGATGTCGCCGCCCTGTACCGGCAGCTCCGCAAAGCCTTCGAGGACGGCAAGAACGAACCCGGTGCCGCCGAGTTCTACTACTGCGAATGCGAGATGCGCCGCCACGACCGCGCCGGCACCCCCAGAGTCGAACGCGGCCTGCTGTGGGCCTACTGGCTGCTGTCCGGCTACGGCCTGCGCGCCGCGCGCGCCCTGGGCTGGCTCGCCGCCGCCATGCTGCTCACGATCATGCTGCTGATGGGCTACGGCCTGCCGGGTTCCTCCCCGAAACAGGAAGCGACCGGTACCGTCCCGCCCGGCGGGGCAAGGTCAGTCACGTTCACGATCGACAAAGACGACCCGCAGAACCCGACTGGGGACAGGTTCACCGGCAAGCGGTTCGAGAAGGCCCTGAACATCACGCTCAACTCCGTGGTCTTCCGCTCCAGCGGCCAGGACCTGACTACCGCCGGCGCCTACATCGAGATGACCTCCCGCCTCCTGGAACCCGCCCTCCTGGCCCTCGCCGTCCTCGCCATCCGCGGACGCATCAAACGCTGACCCACCGCCACCGCGCCTGCTTGATCCGCGTGCGCTGCGAGATTCGAACCACTCGCGATCAGTTCGCGCCTGGAACTAAATGGGAGAGTGATGAACAGTGAAAATGTCCGAAGAGTGGGATTGGGAATCCCTTACGACCCTGAGCATTCCCTCGAGTCAACTTCGAAAGCACCTCGGACGACTGCTCGGAATGGATGCAGAGGAGCGAAACCGTGCACGCGGGGTACTCTACTGTGAGGTTGCCAATCAGGGGTATCTGTATGATGCCGCTGCTCCGTGTGTCGACATCATAGCGGAGCACGTAGAGTCCGGAGGGGGCCTTAGTTCAAACTCTGTCGACGTGCTTGAATCGATCCTTAACGCCAGACATCCGGGCCTCAACGTAGCTATTGGTGGAGTCGCGGTGGATGTGGCTGAATACTGCAGAAAGAGAATCCTTGATATTCTTCCAGAGATTCTCCGAAAAGCCGATGGCGAGGATATAGAACTCTTCCGAGAGGTTTGCTTCCTGATTCCTCAGTTGGCCGACTCGTCACAGGAAGTGATTGAGTTCCTCAGCCTTTCGGTTTCGCGATTTGAAGGCGAATTGCTGCGCATCTCCAGTGAGGCTTTGGAAGAGGCCCGGGAAGTTCAACGCGAAGGACACATGCCCTAATATCGACAGCAAATAGTAAGCTCCGTCAGGTGTGTCCTGGCGGGTTACTGTAGAACTCCTAACGCAGTGCCCCGTGTGAGACGGCGTTTGAGATCTGCGGTGTCTCGTTGCTGGGGCGCTCGTTGAGCTCACTGTGAGCGGTGGTGGGGGCGGGTATCCGTCGGACCTGACGGATGAGCAGTGGGCACTGGTGGAGCCGTTGCTCCCGCCAGCGCGGGTGGGCCCGAAGGGTGGTCGGCGGGAGAAGCACCCGCGGCGGCGGATCCTCGACGCGATCTTCTACGTGGTGCGGACCGGGTGTTCCTGGCGGCAGCTGCCGAAGGATTTCGCACCGTGGCCGACGGTGTACTGGTACTTCACGTGGTGGCACGACGACGGCGCTGTCGAGCGCATCCATGACGCCCTGCGCAGCAGGGTCCGTGAAGCCGACGGCCGCGACGCGGAGCCGAGCGCGGGCCTGATCGATTCACAGTCGGTTCGGTCGGCCGACACAGTGCCCGTGGGAACCAGAGGGTTCGATGCGGGGAAGAAAGTGAAGGGCCGCAAACGGTTCATCGTCACCGACACCCTCGGCCTGCTTCTGGCGGTCCAGGTGGTCGCAGCGAACATCCAGGACCGTGACGGCGCGAAGCGTTCGTTGCTGTGGACCCGCCTGGACCACCCGGGCGTGCAGAAGATCTGGGCCGACCAAGGCTTCGCCGGACGCCTTGTGGAGTGGACCAGTGCTGTCCTCGGCCGCGAGCTGGAGATTGTGCGCAAGGCCCCGGGCCAGCGCGGTTTCCAGGTCCAGCCGAAGCGGTGGGCGGTCGAGCGCACACTCTCGTGGATCACCTCTCACCGGCGCCTGGCCCGCGACTACGAAACCAGTCCGGCCAGGTCAGAGACCATGATCCGCTGGGCGATGATCGGCATCATGGTCCGTCGGCTCACTCGAGGCCGGCCAGCCTCACGCCCAGGACCCCGTCCACTCTCGTTCAAGCCTGGCCTGTGAGTGGTTCCGTCGAGGTGTCTGGTTGGATTCGCGCATGGGCAACGGCAGCCACAAGGAGTCAGGTCTCTCCAAGAGCACCTGGAGCGACGCAGATTTCGAAGAGATGGGGTGGCATGACGCCACCATCCACGGCTTGTCCGTCCAGCCGACCGACGACCTCCTGCCGCGTCTTCTTTTCGACCTCGACTACATCGTCCGCTGGGTCCACCCGGTCCCGCCCGCAACCCATTTTTCGTTCTGGGTCTCTCCGGTGACACTCGTCTTCGAAGATGTCTTCGACCTTGAGGGCGACCTCGACTTCAAGGGTTTTGCTGTGGACTTGGAGGTCGACAGGGTGCACCGGCTGGTGCCGGATGATGCCCGTCCGAACTTTGCGCCCTGTCCGCTTTGGCACATTGAAGGCCACGCGTTTGACTTGAAGTTCCGGGCCTCGGGCTTCCGTCAGTACTTCCGGCAGGCCCCGAGTCTCGTATCCCGGCAGGCATTGCCCTATGCCGAACGCGGGGGTTGTGGCTTCACCGAACTTGGCTTCAGCTGACTGGTGACCTGCCGAGGCATCTGCCGACAGTGAGCACAGCGACCGCGTCGGCACAACTTGGGCTGGCCAGATCTCAAACGCGGTCTGAGCCTGGGTGCTGGTACGCGTGCATCATGACGGCAGTCGATGTGAACGTGGGGAGCGGAGATGGCCGAGGACAGCACCGTGGATCTCATTTGCCTGGCCGACGAAGAGAGCAGTCTCATGGTTCGGGTACTGAGCCGCCACATGCCCGGGGTGCTGCCGTGGCACGACTTCCTCGACGCCGAGATCGTCGTCACGAGCGGGTTCGCCCAGGGACGCCTGGATGTTTGCCTGGCCCCGGACGACTTGGACAGCTGGTCAAAGGTCCTGCGCACGCTCGCCGCCGGGCGGGACGCCGCATGGATGGACGACGGACGCAACCCCGAGATCCGATTCGAACCGTCCAGCCAGAACGGGATCGCCGCGGTCGTGGTGGAAGACTTTGCCAGAACGGGGACGTCGGTCCGGGTTCCGGTACGTCTGGCTGATGGATGGGCCGATGACCATAACGAACGGCTGCAGCGCGTCAGGGCGACCTGGCCTCAGGAAGTTGTGCAGACCTCCCCAGGAGCCTACGAGTGGCGGCGCTGAGCTGCTGTGAGCCGACGCCACGCCAACAGATGAGCGCGCAGGCCAGGGTGCGCGTCGTCGGGAGCCTTCGCGCCGGCCCGGCCGCTGAAGCGCCGGGCCGTGCAGACCGCCCGGGCCCCCGGACAGGGCGACGTCGCAGCGGTCCGTTCAGAGGCCGCAGGCGTCCACTGCGGTGAGGCCCCGGCCACGCCCGGGCCGGACGACTCTCCGGCCGGGGCGCAGCGGTTCCGCCCAGCGCACTGCCACGCCGCTCGTAGGGTGCGGGTATGACCGACCCCGCGCCGTTTTGCCCGCCAAGCCGACCGGCTCATCACCGCTCTCCGGCAGGGCTAGGCGGTCGACGCTGCGGCGACGAGTCTCGGCCTCGACCTGCCTGCGGTGTGGACCCGAGCGCGTACGGACACCCGGCTCACGATCGCTCTCGCCGGCCGCGACCCCGACGCTGTCGAGGAACGCGTTCGGACCGCGCGGGCCGACTTCCTGCGTCTGCTCGCCCTCGGCGTACCGCCCGGCCGGGCCGAGCTCATCCTCGGCTTCGCGCACACGAGCGGGTGGCGCAGCGACGACCCGTTCGCGAAGGCCTGCGACGCCGTGGCCGCGGCATCCGCCCCGTACGCGCAACACTGGACAGACGCGCCTCACCCCGACGCGGGTGGCGCTGTTTTTGGAGGAGCTGAGCAAGCCGGGCACGACGGTCCTCGCGGCCGCGGTCGGCGTGACCACGCCCGCCATCTACCAACGGCGGCGCCGTGACAAGGGCTTCGCCACGGCGATGGACCAGGCGCGCGAGGCTGGCCGGCAGGCCGTCACCTGACCCGCGTCACCGTCACCACTTCCCTGATGCTTGGGTGGGTTCAAGCGTCAGGAGCGATCGCGGTTGACAAGCACCTCGCCCCAGGCCATCCCGGTCGCCGACAACGTCGTCCCACTCCGCCCGCCCGTCACCTGACTGCACGTTAGACCCCGCATTATCGCCTTAGTGCATCATCTCCGCATGGGGGTGTTCGGGGTCTGCCGGGCAGATGTAGAGCTGCTGGTCGGAGCCGTCGGCGAGCTGGATGGCGGTTGGTTGCCTGGGAGCAGGGTTGACGTTGACGGGGGTGGCGTGGGCCTTGGCGGGGATGTGACCGCGAAGCTGGACTTCCCTTCCTTGGGCGCGGAAGAAGTCGATCAATTCCTGCCCCTCCGGGCCTATGCCGTTGGAGGTCGGACTCGTGCGTTCGCGGTCTTCACACGCTTCGTCGGGGATCCAGCTGCTGCTGTTGGCCAGGCTCTCGTACGAGGCGATGGTCAGCAGGGCGTCCATGTCGCTACCGCAGGCAGGGCAGAGCCGGGGGACGGGGTCGGTGGCGCTCCAGCGGGGCCATCCGCCGACCTTCCAGCCGGGTGCGCTGGCCAGCTCTTGGTCGTAGTAGACCCCCGCGGACGACGCGTACTCCTCCACATCCGCCACGACCGTCTGCCATGTGGTCCAAGTCCCGATCCGCTCCCGATGCTCCTTGCTCAGCTCCAGATGGTCGGGATACTCCGTGACCTGCTCCGGGTAGAGCAAACACGGCTCGGGCAGGTAGCCGTCGGACTGCATCACGGCCGGCTCAGGGGGCGTGGTGAGGATGTCGGTGACAGTGGCTGCCGAGCGCCAGAACACCGCAGTTCGCGGCATCGCCTGGTGGTCAAAGGGACACCACAGGACTTGGAGCAGGTCTGCACCTTCCGGCGCGTGCAGATCGGGTACGTCTCGTGCGTACAGCTGCGCGACGGGCAACATCGCTATGGGCCCCTCATAGCGGGTCACCGTGGGCTTCAGCGGATACTCCCGTGAGGGGCGGATTCGTTCCAGAGTCTCCCGTTCCCGTACGGTCAGGGCCCTGCCGCGCGCGACGGCACATATCTGCCGTTCCAGTCTCACGTCTGCCGGAGACTGGCCCGGACCGGACCCGCGCACCACATGCGGTCCTTCGCAGTGCGGCCACGGTTCGTCAACGGGCCACAACAGCGGTCCACCGATGGAACTGTCCTGATGCGACGGCGCCCCAGGTCGGGGGTGCAACCGGGTAGCGGTGCGTGCCAGGGGTACCAGTTGGGGGAAGAGCCCGGCGACGTCGAAGGGCCGTGGTGGCGTGGTCGGAGTACTGGTCATAGCCGCGATCTTGCCAACTGCCTCTGACAATGCCGCTTGCAGCCGCACCGATGCGTGTACAGATCTGGACACTCGGACGAAACTTGCTGTCACTGGCCTACTCCGGCGTTGCTGAACCCAAGAACTTGACAGGGAACACCACGGCGTGCCGCGTCGTGCCCGCCAGGACCTCGACCACGGCGTCGACGTCGACCGCGTTGTACGCGTCTCCGCCGCTGGTGCGCGCCCTGCGGGCCGGTCCCGCCCCGGTGAGGACCT
Source organism: Streptomyces cadmiisoli (assembly GCF_003261055.1). Taxonomy (NCBI): domain Bacteria; kingdom Bacillati; phylum Actinomycetota; class Actinomycetes; order Kitasatosporales; family Streptomycetaceae; genus Streptomyces; species Streptomyces cadmiisoli. The sequence goes on along the minus strand of NZ_CP030073.1, from coordinate 86,568 downwards.
GGGCGACGTGCGCGGCCAGGGGCGCCGTCAGGGTCTGCGAGAGGGCCGTACGCCCGTCCGGGAGTCGCACGGCCAGGTGCCGGGGCCGGACCGCGGTGCCGTTGTAGCCGACGACGGCCGCGTCGACGGTTTCCGCGTGGCGGACCTTCTGCCTTAACTGCACCAGGGCATCTCGTTCAATCTGGCGGTGAGCTTGGGCTGTTTTCCGCGCAGCCGGCGTGCGCGGCCACCGACACTAGGGATCGAGCACTGCTGGCTGGTTTTTCACCGTCAGGGGCGCGGGGCCCATGGGTCGTCGTAATACTCAGGGTCGGGCTGGTCGGGGTGGAGCATCTTTCGTACGCAGCGGTGCAGTCCCGTTTCGCCGGATCCGCTGGCAGCAGCCATCCAGGGCAGGGCCTCCATGGCGTGGGCGCGCTCGTCGGTGGCGAGGGCATCGACGGCGGCGCGCAAGTCGTCGGGGACGGGTTCGTCGGTGAGGCAGAGCCAGGCGACCGTGGCGGCCAGCCGGGATTCCGGCGCCTGTGACGGGTCCCGCCACTGTTCGTGCAGCCATGCGGTGATCGGCGAGTAAGGGTGGGTTCGGGTGGCTTCGGCGGTGGCGAGGACCAAGGCGGCACAGACGATCGGGTCCTGCTCGGCGTCGAACCGGGCGCGGAAGGAGGTACGGACCGCTCGGTCGGGATCTGCGGCAGCGGCCAGTGTGTAGGCGGCGTGGATGCGTATCGACGGGTCGGGGTCGCCGAGAAGGGGCTGCAAGAGAGCAATGTCGGCGGTGATCGCTGCTCGGGCGGCGGCGACCGACCAGCCCGCAGGGTAACCGGTCACCTCAACGCCGTAGGCGTCGTACGGATCGCCGTCCTGGAGGTCGGCGCGATGGAGTAGCAGTTCGTCGCGGGAGGCCACGCAGAAGTAGCGGGCGCGCGCCGGGGCGGAGGCCTCTGCGAGCGCGCCGGCACGATAAGGGTGGCGGGTATCGGCGGCGATGCGGATCAGGAACGGCACAGCGAGAACGGTCGCGGCCCGCATGTCATTGGCACACATTCCATCCACAACGCCTGCTCCGGTGCGAACAGGCGAGTCGTTCGTGTGCAGCAGGTGAACGGCTTCCCTGACACGATCCCCCTGCGGGAAATGCTCCCACGGGACTTGGTCGAGGAGGAATCCGTCCTTGGCTTCGGGCCGGATGGTGGCCACCACTGTCCGAACGTCGAACCGTCCGCCCACGAACGAGGACAGTTCTGCCCCGTCCACCAACGCCCGGCACATCGCAAACGTCGGATCGGTCCGCCATTCGCCCACGTCACACCCCACCGCCAAGTCCAACCGGAGCCGATCATGCCACCTTCAGGTCCGCCTGTTCGAAGCCGTCAGCAGCCGCGGCCAGCAGTCGTCAGCCTCTCCGCCCCCTGCGCGGGAGGGTGCTTGAGTGCCTGATCCCCCTACTGGCTAGCGCGACGTGCTACCGGGGGAATGGCCAGGTCAACGGTTCGGGGCATGCTGGCCAGCCGCCTCGCTTCGACATGCTTCTGCCGCAGCAGCGTCAAGGTCAGATCGATGCCCTCGATCTTGCCGAGCCAGCCTTTCAGCCTCGGCACGGGCCCGGCGTGCGATCAGATCAGTCTCGACCTCCTCCAGACGGAAGGCCATCTGCGGATTGACCCGCAGGACCGGGCAGCGGATGCAGGCTTATCTGAACTATCGCTCGGGCCCCGCCGAATGAGCTGTCGAGCTCATCCCTGCCGGTAGGCGCGGGCCTCACGACTTCAGCACATCTTCCCGATCTTCAATGCTCTCGCCCGCTCTCCACGGTTCTCCGGGCGGATGCGCTCGGCCAGGCACTGCCGGTGGGAGATGATGGTGTGGCTTCCTGGACCGTCGCTGCTGCGCGAGTCCAGGACGAGGGCGTCTCCACCTGGGCCCAACGTGATCGGTTCACCACAGAAGTCGCAGCTCCAGACCAGCGACTCCAGGTCAGCAGGTCGGATGGTGAGCCGCACTGATACCGGCGGATGCCAGCGGTGGATTTGCTGGATCACTGCATCGATCTGTGAACCGATGGGTGGAAAGAGCGCGAGTAGTTCGTCGTGGCTGCTCGTGGTCTGGGAGAACTGCTGGATCATGTCGATAGAGGCCGACAGACCAGCGTTCTCGTAACCAACGATCTCAACGAGCACACCCCATGGGTGATGGCTGAGGACCCTGGCCTGCACCTTCTGGCCAGGCATGAGCGCCAGACTCTCCGTCTCGAATCTTTCCAAGAACCGCTTCCCCAACCCTTAGCCCAGCAGGCCGCGACTGGTGGCGCTCGCTCACGCGCGCGTGTCGTCGACGTCGGAGCCGATCGTCGCGCTCAGGGCTTGCAAAGCGTCATCGTATTGGTGACGGTCGAACTGGAACGGACCGAATGCCACATAGTCGCGGGCCTTGCGGTGCGGTTGCTCAAAGCCGTCCCAGATCACGAAGTCGGCCGTCGCGGTGATGCGGGCCATGAGGGGCCAGCATCCCCACTCGCCGCATTCGCAACCGAGAACGGGTGTCTTCGGCCCCATCGCCTTGGTGGACAGTCCGAGGAAGTGATCCTGCATCGGGCCGAACCGGAAGAACTCCGGGATCAGACCGCCGTAGGCGTCGCCTGCGGGCTGCATCCCGGCGGCGATCTCGAACCCGTCGACGAGCTCGGTGAGTGGTGTTCCGTCGATGCGGGGGACGATCACGAGCGGGCCGCCGTCGCCACGGTGCTGGCAGTCGAACCGGATGTCATTGCTGGTCATCCAGTGATTGTGCCAGCGAAGCTGTTCCCTCCGCCTGAGTGGGTTGAGCTGCGGCTATGCGCGGCATGCCGAGGTCGATCGCCGTGCCGCCGGAAGCTCGTCGGCCCATCTGAGCAAGTTTGTCTTCGGCTTCAGCCAGGCTGACCCGGAACCCCTCGACCTCCCCGAGCCAGCCCTCGCGCTCGGCCTCGGCGATGCGGGCGACGAGGTTGTCGCGGATCTCCTCCAACCGGCCACGCTGGGCCGGGTCCGGCCGGAGGAGCGAGCAACGAACGCAAGCTTATCCGAACTAGTCCAGACGGCCTGGCGAGGTCGGATCGCAGTCGAGTCACTGAAAGTAGTGGGCAGAAACATTGGTACTCGGCAGCATCCGAGCGTGTCGCGCCGTGGCACGGCCGCAGTCATCGAGGTCGCGCCGCCTTGCACCTGCGCCCACTTCACGAGTGTCCAGGTATGAGGGCGGGAACCCCACGGCCGTCATTGCTTAAGGGAGCTCAGGCAATGGTCCGGGGGTCTTCGGGTAGCAGCCCTCTTCAAGCCGGAAGAGGTACTTCCGGAGGTCCACGCCGAGCCCTTCGGTGATGTAGGCGGCAAAGTCCCTCAGCCCCTCTGCGGCTTCCCTCTCGTCAGACCTGTCGCTGGACGACCATGTGGGCAGGAGGGGCTCCAGGTACTCGGTGACCCGCCGACGGTCGCGCCACCAGTCCCGAACGGCCTCGGGTGTCCATCGGCTGTCGCCGTCGCAGGCATAGCCGCGGTACGGATCTTCCTGGGCTGCTGTCACCAGGTTCAGGACCTCGGCCGTGGTCGCCGGCTGGCGATACACGTACTCGCCGAAGTACTCGCCGCCGCAGAGCACATGACGCGGTGCGTGCAGCCGGCCCGTCCAACAGTTATCGGCGATTCCGGTATAGAAGGGGCCAGGAACGTTCAACCAGAGCCGGTCCTCCCAACGCCCGCCGAACGACGCCTCGGGCTCGCCTTCTGGAAGCGCCGCTATCGGTTCCCAGCACAACTCTTCGTAGCTCATCCGCGAAGCTTAGGATCCGATGGGAAGGATCTCTCAACGTCTGCGACGCTGCTTCGTCCGGTGTCGCGTCGGATGTCGGGCATGCCGAGGTGGACCGTGGACGGCTGAGTTGCACGCTCGCGCATGGCCTCCAGCTTCTGCGCGGCGGCGGCCATGGTGGTCTCGATGGCGGCGACCTCACCGAGCCAGCCCTGGTCGCGGGCCTCCTGGAGGCGGTCGACGAGGTTGGCGTGGATCCCCTGCAGACGTGGCATCTGGGCCGGGTCCACGAGAAGTAGGGGGCATCTGACACAGGCGTTTTCATGCTGGCACGAGGTCGCGTAGTCGCGGCTGCTGGTTCCCAGGGCTACCTTGCGGAGTTCGAAATGGGCCAGGAACTCGTCCCACTCGGTGGCGGTGAGCTCGCGGTACTCCTCGCTGGGTCGCTCGGTTCTGCGACGAGCGATGAAGGCCCGATGATGGGAGATCACGTCCTCCGGGTAGATCGCTAACGGTGGAGTCGGGTATTGGAACTGTCCGAATACCCTGCCGATGCGGGAACCTGTGGGCATGGGTTGAGGGATCTCAGCGGCGTGCGAAGGCCGTGACAGCTTGGCGGAGCTGTTCGAGGAAGTGGATCAGGGTTGGTGCGGACACCTTGAAGTCGTCGAACCAGGATGCCGTGGTGGACCGGTGCACTCTTCCGTGGCTATCGAGGGCGAACAGGATGCCTCCGCCATCGCTGCCGAACACGACGCCAGTGGCGTGCGCGGTGACGCGGACGGGGCCGTACTGGTCGATGTCGTTGAGCACCTGAGCAGGTGTGTGCACGAAGTATCCGTGATCGATATCAGGTAGCGACAGCTCGGCGATCGTGGCGTAGAGGCTGATCAGCTCTTGGGGCATGTCCACGACCTCCTTGAGCTGTGCTGCCGCAGCTCGGCTCTCCTCATCGGCCAGGAACACTTCGTTGTCGCCTGGCGGATAGCCGAAGGTGTCCTCGAAGCTGCGAAGCGTCGTCCCGAGCGTGGCGGTGATCTCCTGCTGCCAGGTGGTGAGCCAGTCGGCGGAGAGGTTCGAGGCGGTCATTGAGAGTGCTGCTCTCTGTTGTCGGCGGGCGGGGCGATCTGCTGGCTGGCGCGTTGACTAACGTAGGACCATCCGCGGGTGTCTCCCAGGTCGGGGTGGCTGAGGATGTCGAACACCGCGTAGTGCGCCGGGTGGTGCTCCGCGAGGGCACGGGCCCGCGCCGGCGTCGAGGCCGCCCTGGACTGCGCGGCGCCGAAGTCGATGCGCCCGGAGACGTACACGATCCCCTCGCCGTCGAGGATCACGCCCGGGGGAGTTGCATCCCTGCGAGCGCCAGGTCGAGCCACTGGGGCGTGACGTCCCGCCCGGACCGGGTCTGCAACCGGACCGTCTGCGCCGTACGCCACATGACCAGCCGATGGCCGTCCATCTTCGGCTCGTAGTGAAGGTCCGCACCGACGGGCAGCGTCCACCATAGTGCCAACACCCTCCTCACACCCCAGGACACGACATTTAGCCAGAAGGATCCTTGAAGGCGTGAAAATTGAGAGCGGTGGTCGTCCGTCGACGTCGACCGAGCCTTGGGCCGGTAGCCCGCGTGAAAGTCTGATGCCGGAGTCGGCCCGAGGGGCCATGCGCTGTTGCCACGAGCACGCCGTTCAGACTCCCGCTCTCCCCTCCCGCTCCCGGGCGGCAGCTGCCTGTCGGTCGCACTACGACGCACTCCCCGAGGTCTGCTTCCGGCCCCTCGCCCGGGCCCTGACCTCCAGTGGTCGCGGGTACGACGAGGACTTGGATGAGTCCGTCTTTGACCACCCCAGATGGCCGGTTGTGGACGACTGGCTCAAGTACGGCGACGACGGTCCCGTCCAGCTACGGACCGAGGCTTTCGCGCCATCCGCCGACTCGAGCCGGACCACCGGTAACGACACGTGAGGTTCGGAGTGCGAAGGGCACCCTCAACCACCAGGATCAGCCTTTAAGTTGAAACGCCTCCTGCATCGCTTCCCAAAGCGGGACAGCCTGCACGATATGCTCTCCACGCGCCACGGTAGAGACGGTCGGCCTTCCCTCAGCACCCGATGTCGGGATCGATGACGCGTCAGTGGAATGGTGTTCCTCAAGTCTGTCTTGTGAAGTTTGATGCTATTTCAGTGGCGGGTCCGGTAATGACTGCTGGAGCATCGGATTTTGCTTGACAGTTACCCGTTCATGCTTTGTCATTTGCTCACCTGTGGCGATCTTGTGGGCAAGGGGTGGGGCAGTGGGGGATGGGGGGCTGCGGTTGCGGGAAATCCGCGGGCGGCGGGCGGGACTTGTGTGGCTGACGGCGCTTGCGGTTCTGGTGGCGACACCCGCCGTTGTTCCGGTGCTGGGCGCTGCGCCGGCAGTGGCAGCTGGAAGCGGAAGCGGTCCACTTTCCGCGTCGGAGCGGGCGCAGCAGCAGGCTCAGGTGTCGGGTGAGCCGGTCGAGGTTGTGGGCGAGCGCACCGAACGGGAGACGGTCTTCGCCAACCCCGATGGTGAAACGTTCACGCTGAACAAGTCGATCGTTCCGGTGCGTGTGGAGAAGCCCGGCGGCGGGTGGACTGAGCCGGATGCGACGTTGGTGAGGCGCGCAGACGGATCGGTTGGTCCGAAGGCTGCTGCGGTGGATTTGTCGTTCTCGCCTGGCGGTGACGGCGAGGACTTGGTGACCATCGGTGAGGATGGCCAGTCGGTCACCTTGGGGTGGCCGGGCGATCTGCCGGAGCCGCGTATCGAGGGGCAGCGGGCCGTCTACGAGAATGTGCGCCCGGATGTGAACCTGATTCTCACCGCAACTGTGGAGGGCTTCCGGCAGGTCCTGGAAGTCAAGACCCTTGCGGCAGCCAAGGACCCTGAGCTCAGCTCGCTGGAGTACAGCTTGGACGTCGACGGGTTGCGTGTGCGGGAGGGCGCAGTCGGCAGCCTGGAGGTGCTGGACGGCAACGGCCAGGTCGTCTTCCGCTCCCCTTCCGCCCGTATGTGGAACTCCGCCGGCGATGCTGCAACCGCTGCCGCAGGCGACGGCCCGGGGACACAGACCCTTGCCGTGCTGCCTCTGGCGCAAGGCGGGCAGGAGGAGACGCCGAGCGAGACAGGGGGGCACCCGGCGGGGCCGGCGGAGGAAGGCGATCCGCTCGCCGGGCCAGGTGCGGGTGATGAGGCTGCCGTGATGGACGTTGACCTGAGTGAAGGCGCTGTCACTGTCACCCCGGACAGCGACCTGATCGAGGCTACGACGAGCGCGGAACTCCCACTGTATATCGATCCGTCGGTTGAGCTGAACGAGTCAGAGCGCACCGTGCTGTCCTCCGATGGCGACAGCTTCTACAACTTCTCAGGTGGCGCGAATGGCATGAGCGTGGGCCGCTGCAGCTCCGCGGTGATCGGCGGCTACATCTACTACTGCACCACCGGCGCTGCCTACACCAACCGGATGTACTTCGAGTTCACACCGGGCAGTCTGAAGGGCAAGCACGTCCTGGGCGCACGGTTTGAGGTCACGGAGACGTGGTCGTTCTCGTGTGACGCGCGCTGGGTCGATCTTGAGCGTACGGACGGCATCTCCTCGTCCTCCCGGTGGCCCGGGCCAGGAGGGCCGAAGTCCGACAACTCCTGGGACCAGATGGGGGACCGTAACGTGTCCGCCGGCCGGGGAGGCGCGTGCGAACCGGCGCAGCCTCGCGCCCCGATCACGTTCCAGGACAACCCCGAAGAAGCGGATGAGAACCTGACACCGACCGTCAAGGCGTTCGCGGACGGGAAATTCGCCACGCTCACCTTGATGCTGAAGGCGAAGGACGAGTCAGACCCGATCGCCTGGAAACGGTTCGACGACGACGCGGTCATCGTGGTCACGTACGTGGGCGAGCCCTCAGTCCCCACCGATTACGGGCTGGACAGCGGCACGACTGAGATCTGCTCCAAGAGCGCATCCGCGCCGACGATATGGACGGACCCCACGCCAAGTCTCGCAGCCACCCCGCAGACGGCCTCGGGCGGGCAGAGCGGTGCGTCGCTGCGGGTGTACTTCGACCTGGACGTGCAGAACTCTGCCGACGGCACCTGGTCAGATGCCAAGGAGCCCAGTTCAGGCTCAGAGGCGCCGACTTCCGGCTATGTCGGTGACGGGGTGGCTCAGAGCAAGCTGTGGGACGCGGAGCTGGCAGACAGCAGGCAGTACCGGTACCGGGCAGTTACCCGCTCCTACTACAACGGGGGACAGGACAAACTGACCAGCGGCTGGACTCCGTTCTGCTACTTCACAGTGGACAGTTCGGTGCCCAATCCGCCGACGATCACCTTTACCTCCGTGTACAGCGCCTGCATCCCGGGCTCTTGCACTTTCGCAGGTAAGCCCAATGAACCGGGAACCGTGAGGTTCGGGCCGGCTTCCGGTGACGTGAATGCCGCCTACCGGTACAAGCTGTCCACGGACAGTACGTGGCGGCCCTGGAGGACCGGGGCGACAGTCACAGAGACGATTACACCGATAGATTCCGGCACGATCACTCTGACCGTCCAGGCCAAAGACGCAGTCGGACATGAGGGTGCGTGGAATGCCGTTCGCTTCCTGGTCGGTGAGAGTGACGGCCCGGTCGGCTGGTGGACGTTCAATGAGGCGGGGGGCGCTGCGGTGGACGTGTCCGCTTCCGAGTCGGCCTACCGCGATGATGCGACGATCAGCGGTGGCTCTCGAGTGGACACCGGCCGCCGCGGCGTTGTCACGGAGAACAATGTGACCGGTCAGGACAAGGCTCTGAACCTTGGCGGTCAGGCCTATGCCGCGACGGCCAGGAAGGTGCTGGAGACACAGGCGTCGTACTCGGTGGCAGCGTGGGTGCGACTGGGCGCTACCGGCACCACTCAGACGGTCCTGGGCCAGGATGGCACCTACTACAGCCCCTTCTTCCTCGGCTACTGCGCCGGCAGTAACCGGTGGTGCCTGCGTCTGGCCGACTCCGACGCCGCCACCACCGCGCTGGATAACCAGCGGGTCGACTCGCTGGAGACCCCGCAGACGAAGGTGTGGACCCATCTGGCCGCAGTCATCGACACCGGTGCCAAAACGCTCACGCTGTATGTCAACGGTGCCAAGCAGGGCAGTGACACCCTCACCACCAACGCCTGGTCGGCCGACGGTGCACTGCAGATGGGCCGGGTGAAGTACAAAGGCTCCTACGTTGACCATTTCTCCGGTGACGTAGACGAGATCAAGGTATGGCAAGAGGTCAAGAACGAACTGCAGGTCGCGAACGAGGCCAGCCTGAAGGACGCCAGCGGAAAGGCGTTCATGGAACTGGTAGCCGAGTACAAACCTGAGGGCGCCACCGGCACGTCCCTGCCCGACCTGAGCGGATATGGCAACACACTCAGCCTGTCCTCCGGCGCTTCCCTGGACGGCGACGCGCTGATCCTCGACGGCACGACGGGAGCGGCAACCGCCTCCCGCCCCGTCGTGGCCGACACCGGCTCGTTCACCGTAGCTACGAAGGCCGAGGTCTCCGCCCGAAGCCTTCTCGACAAGCCCGACGGCTACAAAGCTCAGGTACTGGGCCAGCGCACCGCGAGCGGCTCTTCGTGGAGCCTTTGGACGGAGAAGACGGGGACGAAGGATGAGCCAGCGCTCGACGACGAGGGCAACCCGGTCTACGACGACGAAGGCAATCCGGTGATGCGGACTGAACCGCTGGCCCGCTGGTACTTCGGGCGCCTGACAGCCGATGGCAGTGGCACATCGGTGGTCAGTGAGGAAGATGCCGTCCTGGACTCCGATGTCAGCCTTGTCGGTGCCTACGACGCGCTCACCCGCACGATCACCCTCTATGTCGGCAGTGGCCCTCAGGGCGAACCTGTGGCCTACACAGCTGTTGTCGGCAGCGGGGAGTTCGCCGCAGGCAAGGGCTGGACGAACGGTGCCTGGAGTCATCACCTGCCCGGCCGGCTCACCGACATCCGCCTGTGGGCGGGCGCGGTGAAGGACGCAAGCCAGGTGGAAAGCACCGTCGGCTACTGATCCGCCCGCCGTGTGCTGTCCGTGCTTCAGCAGCCGAGCGGACGGCAGACGGCCTGCAGTTTGCCTGCTCACCCCATGGCGCCCGGTCACGCACCGGCTGCCCTTTCCTACGGAGCGCTTGCTGTGTCTTCTCGCCTGATCCGCCCTCGCCTTCGTGGCCGGCGTACGGCGCTGACCGTGTTGCTCGCCGCGATCATGTCGGTTCCCGTGCCGCTCACGCCGCTTGCCGCGGCCGCTGAGATGCCGGGCCGCCCGGATGTGCCCGAGGTCAAGCCGACCCGCGTGGTGGAGGTGACCTCTCCCAGAGCCAAAGCGGCCCGGGACAGGGCGGCCCAGCATCGCAAAGGCAACCAGCGGCTGATCGATTCAGCCCGTGCTGAGCGCCGCACCGCGTGGCCGAAGCCGTCGGCGACCGAGCACAGACTGACGAGAACTGCGAAAAGTGACGCCGTCGTCACGGTGAACAGCGTTGGAGGCGCTGCATCTTCGCGCCAGGCACGTGCGCGCGCCGCAGGCGAGGTGAAGGTCACTGTCCTGGACCAGAAAGCAGCACGACGAGCCGGCGTGACCGGCGTGCTCTTCACCCTCCAGGCCGAGCAGACCGGGGCCGCCGAAGTCACAGTCGACTACAGCACCTTCGCCTCTGCGGTCGGGGGCAACTGGTCCTCCAGACTAGGCCTGGCCACCCTGCCCGCCTGCGCACTGACCACCCCGCACAAGAAGCAGTGCCGCACCCTGGCAGCGGAGACGGCTGCCACCAACAACATCAACGCTGAAACCGTCACCGCCCGCACCTCCATCGCGGGGAGCGCAGACAAGACACCGACGGTCATGGCACTCACGGCCGCCTCGACCGCTGCAGGCGCCGGTGATTTCAAGGCAACACCGTTGTCCGCGTCCGCCACATGGCAGGCGGGCAGCTCCTCCGGGGCGTTCACCTGGTCGTACCCCATCACCACGCCCCCTGCCGCAGCGGGCCCCGCCCCGTCACTGGCCCTGTCGTACGACTCGGGCAGCATCGACGGGCGCACCGCCAACACCAACAACCAGGGCTCGATGGTAGGCGAGGGCTTCGAGATCACCTCTTCCTACATCGAACGCAAGTACACGTCCTGCGACGACGACGGCCAGACCGACAAGTTCGACCTGTGCTGGAAGTACGACAACGCCTCCCTCGTGCTGAACGGCAACGCCACCGAACTCGTCCAGGACGACACCAGCGGTGCGTGGCACCTCAAGGACGACAACGCCTCCAAGGTGGTCAGGCTCACCGGGGGTGACAGCAACGACGAAAACGGCGAGTACTGGCAGCTCACCACCTCGGACGGCACCACCTACACATTCGGCCTCAACAAGCTCTCCGGCGCCGGCAGCGAGCGGACGAACTCCGTGTGGACCGTGCCGGTCTTCGGCGACGACAGTGGCGAGCCGGGCTACTCCAAAGGCACCGAATTCAAAGACCGCTCCGAGGTCCAGGCATGGCGCTGGAATCTTGACCAGGTCACCGACGTGCACGGCAACGCCTCCACCTACTCGTACGCAGCGGAGGACAACCACTACGCCAAGAACGGCGACACCACCGCACTGGCCCCCTACACCCGCGGCGGCCGCCTGGAGGAAATCCGCTACGGCCAGCGCTCCGACACCCTGTTCACCGCACCGGCCTCCGACAAGATCACCTTCACCTACAAGGAGCGATGCACCGCCACCAACTGCTCCTCACTGACCGCCGACACCGCGGACAACTGGCCTGACGTCCCGTTCGACACCATCTGCTCAGCCAGCGCCACGGACTGCCAGTCCACCGGCCCTACCTTCTTCACACGCAAGCGACTGACCGGCATCGACACCTACTTCTGGTCACGTGCCGCCGAACCCGACGCCTTCAAGCCGGTCGACAGCTACACCCTGGAGCAGGAGTTCTTCGACGGGCAGGACATCGGCAACAGCTCCGACCAGGTCCTCACCCTCACCTCGCTGACCCGCACCGGCAAGGACGGCACCGCCCTGTCCGTACCGGCCATCGAGTTCCTGTACCAGCAGCGCCCCAACCGGGTGGCCGGCGGTACCCAGCCCGGCGGCGGCAACATCGTTCCCCTGACCCGTCCGCGCATCGTGTCGGTCACCTCGGAAACTGGCGCGATCACCTCGGTGACTCTCTCCGAACCGGAGTGCGTCCGCAGCAGCAACATGCCAGCGGCCGAAGACAACAACAGCCTCTCCTGCTACCCGGTCTACTGGGCCATCAACGGCGGCGAAACCCAGCTGGACTGGTTCCACAAGTACCGCGTCACCTCCATCACCACCAACGACCCTGCCGCGGGCAACCCCGGCACCCAGCTGTCCTACGACTACGACACCCCGGGCTGGCACTACAACGACGACCCCTTCACCAAAGAGAAGGAACGCACCTGGTCGATCTGGCGCGGCTACCAGAAAGTCACCACCTACGCCGGCGATGCCGGAACCACCCGGTCCAAGAACGTCAAGCTGTTCATGCAGGGCATGAACGCCGACAAGCGCAAGGACGGCACCACCCGGAGCGCCGTCATCAAGGGCATCGACCTCGACAACGTCGCCGACAATGACCCCGCGACCACCTACGACGACCTCGACGTCGCCGACTGGACGGACCACGACTGGCTGGCGGGACAACTGCGCCAGGAGATCACCTACAACGGTGCCGCCACCGCCATCTCCACCGCCGTCCACAACCCCTGGGCCCACCAGACAGCCAGCCAGAAGAAGTCGTACGCCCACATCAAGTCCTACTTCGTCAACAAGGCCCGCACCTACAGCCACACCTACCTGACCACGGCCCAAAAATGGCGGACCACCGCCACCTCCTACACCTACGACACGACCTACGGCACGACCAACACGGTCGAGGACCACGGTGCCTGGTCCACGAGCGGTGACGAAACCTGCACCCGCACCTGGTACGCCCGCGACCCCGACAAGGGCCCGACCAACCTGGTCTCACGCACCCGCACCGTCGCAAAACCCTGCGCGAACACCGACAACACGCTCAGCCTCCCCGCCAACTCGGACACCCGCGGTGACGTGCTGTCCGACACCGCCGTCGTCTACGACAACCCCGCCGCGACCGGATGGTCCCCTGACCAGATCCCCACGTTGGGCCTGCCAACCTGGACCGGCCGAGCCAAGGCCTATCCGGCCGCCTCCGGCACCGCCGACCGCAATCCCCTGCCCACCACCGGCTGGCAGACCGTCACCACCACCACCTACGACACCGCCACCGCCAAGCTCGGCCGACCGCTGACCACCACAGATGCCAAGGGCCGCACCACCACCACTTACTACCCAGCCGCCGACGGCCCGCTGGCCACACAGGTCGTCACCACCCCGAAGCTCGCCTCCAACGGACAGGCCCACCAGACCAGCACCAACTACAACCCGGCCCGGGGCACCGTCAACTACACCCTCGACGCCAACCTCAAGCGCACCGACCACACCTACGACGCCCTCGGCCGCATCACCGCAACCTGGCTGCCCGGCCGCTCAAAGACCGCTGATACCCCCCACGCCAAGTTCGCCTACGGCCTCACACGCAACGAGGCTCCCTGGACGTCGGTAGCAACCCTCAAACCGGATGGCACCAGCTACGACACCACCTACAGCCTCTACGACGCCCAGCTGCGTCCCATCCAGGTCCAGGCACCGTCCCCGCTCGGCGGGCGCATCCTGACCGACACCCGCTACGACAGCCGCGGACTCGCGTACGAGACCTACGCCGACATCTACGACACCACCAGCGGCCCCAGCGGGGCCTACGCGCAAGCCGCCTACGGCGGCGGCGCACAGACCCAGATCCAGCACGACGGCGCCGGACGACCCACCACTACGGAATTCCTCGTCGACGGCGCAAAGAAGTGGGAAACGACCACCACCCACACCGGCGACTCGACCGCCACCAGCGCCCCCACCGGCGGCAACGCAACCCGCACCATCACCGACCCCCTCGGCCGCACCACAGAAACCCGCACCTACGCCGGCACCCAGCCCAACGACACCGCCTACGGCGCCGCGTCCGGCACGTCCTACACCAATGTCCGCTACACCCACACACGCGACGGCAAACCGGACACCATCACCGGCCCGGACAGCACCACCTGGTCCTACACCTACGACCTGTTCGGCCGCACAGTGAAGACCGTGGACCCCGACAAGGGCACCACGACGACCAGCTACACCGACCTCGATCAGATCGACAGCACCACGGACGACGAGGACCGCACACTCCTCTACTCCTACGACGAACACGGCCGCAAGACCGGTCTGTGGCACACCAGCCGCACCGACACCAACCAGCTCGCCGCGTGGACATACGACACCGTCCTCAAGGGGCAGCCCACTGCCTCCATCCGCTATGAGAACGGCAACACCACCACCGGCAAGGCCTACACCAAGCAAGTCACCTCCTACGACAACCGCTACCGGCCTACCGCCACCACACTCACACTCCCCGCCGACGACCCGCTGGTGACCTCAAAAGCGGTAGAACCCACCACCACCTTCCAGACCGACTACCGGCTGGACGGCTCAGTCGCCACCACCCGCGAACCCGCCGCCGCAGGCCTTGCCTCCGAGCTGCTGACCCACCGCTACAACAGCGCCGGACTCCAAACCGAACTGTCCGGCACCACCGGCTACCTGCTCGCTGCCGACTACACCGAACTCGGACAGGTCGGACAGCTCCAACTCGGCACGTCCACCGCCGAAGGAACCAAACGAGTCTTCCTCACCAACACCTACGAACGTGGCACCGGACGCCTGCTGGCCGCCGCGACCGACGACCAGACCCGCGGCCCCGTCCAAGACCTCACCTACGCCTACGACCCCGCCGGCAACGTCACGGCCATCACCGATGCCGCCAACATCGGCACCGGCACCGACAACCAGTGCTTCACCTACGACGCATACCGCCGCCTGAGCCAAACCTGGACCCCCAAGACCGCAGACTGCGCGACTTCTGGCCGCACCACCGCAAACCTAGGCGGCCCCGCCCCGTACTGGACCAGCTACACCTACACCGCTTCAGGCCAGCGAAAGACCGAACAACAGCACTTCGGTACCTCCGCCACCACGACCCACTGCTATGACACCGCCCGCCCACACGCCCTGACCGCCACCACGACCACGGGCAACTGCACCGGCATCACCCCGCAGTACACCTACGACGACACGGGCAACACCGAAACACGCGTCCAGGAGAACGGCTCCACCACCACCCAGACCCTCAACTGGAACAAGGAAGGCAAACTCGCCCGCCTCACCGACAGCACCTCAGCCACCTCCACCAACTACCTATACGACGCCGACGGCGAACTCCTCATCCGCCGAGACAACGCCACCGACGGTGAAACGGTCCTCTACCTCGGCGCCACAGAGGTGCACCTCAAGACCGGCAAGAAGTGGGCGAACCGGTACTACACCGCAGCCGGCGCCACCATCGCCCTCCGCACCAACGAAACCGGCAGCGAGAAACTGACCTTCCTCGCCGGTGACCACCACGGCACCAGCACCGTTGCCATCACCGGCGACGCCAGCCAAGCCCTCAGCAAGCGCTACAGCACACCCTTCGGCAAGAACCGCGGCCAGACGACCGGCGTCTGGCCGGACGACAAGGCCTTCCTCGGCATGACAGCCGACCACCAAACAGGCCTCACCCACATTGGCGCGCGGGAATACGACCCCAGCACTGGCCAATTCATCAGCGTCGACCCACTCCTCCAGCTCAACCTGCACCAGACGCTGAACGGATACAGCTACGGAGCGCAAAACCCGGCAACATACCCCGACCCCAGCGGAATGGGTCTCGCCTGCGGAGAGGGCAACGGCTTCGACACGCCCTGCCCCGATAACGACACCAACGGTGACGGCGTCACAAACCCCGGATATCCAAACACCAACGTCAAAGATACGAACATCACCTGGCAGGACGAAGGCCTTCAGAATGAGGACGCGAACGGGGACGGTTACATCACCCTGCTCCCGGGTGTCCACATTCCCGCGGAGTGGCATGGAACGGCCCAGTTCACTCAGCTTTTCTACGGCAAGCTGAGCGAAAGTCACTACGGGATCTGGATCTACGCCGACCATCCTGAAGAGCCGTCTCTGCAGGTATCAGTGAGCGCAGCACTGACCAGCGCATGCCATGCCACTGGATGCCCTGACGAGAAGAAATTCTTCTTCAACTTCTTCGCCCAGAACGTGGTTGCGGGAATCTTTGAAGGGGGTGTAAAGGGTCGGCCCGGCCTCGGAAAGCTGCCAAAGAGTCGCAAGGGAAACTGCACACAATGCTTCCTTGCGGGCACAGAAGTCCTCATGGCCGACGGCACAACGAAGGACATCGAAAACGTCCGAATCGGTGACAAGGTCCTGGCTGCGGACCCGGAAACGGGTGAGGTTGCCCCACGTAAGGTCTCTCGGCTCATTCGCACCGACGAGGACAAGAAATTCAACGAACTGTCCATCACAACCGAGCAAGGGATCGAGGAGCTTACCGCAACCTACGAGCACCCCTTCTGGTCACCCTCCGAGAGACGGTGGGTTGAGGCTCAGCAACTCAAGCCTGGCATGACGCTCCTCACGGACGATGCCCGAACGGTAGTCGTCACAGCCAACAGGCCCTTCACTCAGCATGCCGTAACATACAACCTCACGATCGACGGATTGCACACGTATTATGTGCTGGCTGGACAGACTCCGGTCTTGGTTCATAATTCCAACGGCTGGTGTGGCCCTGGCCTTCGGACGGCATCGGAAGCGGGGATCAGCCCGAATGATGCAAAGCGAATCCAGAATGCCGCCAATAAGTCCGGGCAGCCAATCATCGTGGTTGGGAGTCGCGCGAACGGAACACCCAACGCGGCGTCCGACTGGGATTACATCCTGTCCGGTCCGTCCAGAACTCGTCACGGTGTCAAGAATTCACTTCCGCGGGGAACAGGCGATGGTGAAGGGAGCGGGCGTGGTAGAGACTTCTGGCAGAGCTACAATCCGAACCGCCCGGACTATGCAGAGGTGGACAGAAGCAGGCCGTACGTTGTCTTCGAGCCCAGGTGAGCACTTTGCGAGCATCAGAGCGGATCATCAACGAGTTTGCCCAGGGGCTCCGAAGCCTGGAAGACGCTGTGGCTTGGTTCTCTTCGCTGGAGCAGGTTGATCAGAAAGCGGTGCTGCATGAGGTTGTTCGCTACGTCATACAAGCCCATGCAACGGTGAATGACGCGCGTGAAGGACTCCTGCGATCAGGCGTTAAGCCGACCATGACCCCGGCAGTGTTGATTGTTCGAGAGCCAATTCTCGAACAAATGGGGAAGATCATAAATCTTCCCCCCGGTGAGTACGTGAAGTCCTGGCGCGTCCTCTTGGCGACATTCGCTGTGGCTGACACGCGACGAAGAGAAGCGGAGTGCCGAGGAACTTGTAGCCACGCCTGGCACAACCTGTCGTAGGTGCCAGCGCTGCTGGTGCCCCCGATGGGGAAATGTTCGAGGATTTCCGAGTTCTCTCGGACACGAATTGGGAGCCCCCGCCGAATCGGTAATCGGTGGAGGCTCCCACGTGTTTGACGGCAACGCTGACGGCAACGTCAGCGGACGTCGGCTGCGGCGGGTGGGTCGTCAGGGCCGTCATCCTCGACGTTGAGCACGTCATTGAGGGTGTCGATGGCTTGGCGTTGGAGGCGGAGGCGTACGTGTAGACGGTGGCGGTGACGCCGATGTGGGCGTGGCCGAGGAGTTCCTTGATCACGATGAGTTCGACGCCCTGTTCCGGGAGCAGGGTGGCGCTGGAGTGCCGGAGGTCGTGGAAGCGGATGCGGCGGAGGCCGGCCTTGCGGAGGAGCGCGATGAAAGTGCGGGTGAGGTTGGTTGGGTCGATCGGTCGGCCCTGCACCGTGGTGAAGACGTGCCCGTCGTGCCGCGACGTGGTGCCTACGGCTTCCTGTTCGCGCTGCTGCTCGTGGTGGAGCTTCAGCGACTGGACGCAGCGGGTGGGGAGAGCGATGCGGCGCTCGGACGCCCGCGTCTTGGTGGGCAGCGTGGTGAGCCCGCCTGCGGCGGTTCGCTGCAAGGTTCGGCGGATTGCGGCGGTGCCCGCGTCAAGGCGGCCCGCTGTCGCGGGCCGCGCGCGCTCCGGCCCTGCGGGGCCGCCGCCGCTCTCCGCCCCGCAGGCGACGGCCCCGCCGGTCCGGGCGCGCAACAGCCAGCACCGCAAACCACCTGGGGCGCTGCCCCAGACCCCGGCCCTCCCTCCGAGGGGCAGGGGGCCGAGTGCCGGGTGCGGCTTCGTCGTGGTGAGTGGTCGCGGGGCGCGGGTGGGGTCCCTCGTCGCCCGGTCACCGGAGGCGTACCAGGAACCCCCGGGGTCCGCCAAGGCCGAGCGCAAGCGTCACGGGGTGAGCCTTGGCGGCCCCCGGAGAACCCTGGTCCGGCGAAGCTGCCCGACCGACGAGGGACCCAACCCGCTCAGGCGGCGGTTCTGCCGGAGGTCCGGCCCCGCCCGGGGTGGGCGATCGCTCCGTGGCGGGTATCTGCCGGATAGCCACCGGTTGACGCGCCCGTCCGGCGTACCGTGGCGCTGGAGGTGGTGAGCGGATGGCTACGGAACTCACGGAGCTGGCGGACAACGTCCGCAAGTACCGGCGGCGGGCCGGGATGAGCCAGGAGGAACTGGCCCACGCCGCAGGCGTGTCCCCGGGAACAGTGCGCAAGGTCGAGCAGGGCGGAACGGTCCGCATGGAGACGCTGCACACCCTCGCCCGCGCACTGGAGGTGACCACGGCAACGCTGCTGGCTCCGGACGCTCCGCAACCGGTGCGCCGAACCGAGGACAGGAACCGCGTCAACCTCATCGAGCT
The DNA here is from genome assembly GCF_003261055.1 of Streptomyces cadmiisoli. Taxonomy (NCBI): domain Bacteria; kingdom Bacillati; phylum Actinomycetota; class Actinomycetes; order Kitasatosporales; family Streptomycetaceae; genus Streptomyces; species Streptomyces cadmiisoli. The sequence goes on along the minus strand of NZ_CP030073.1, from coordinate 67,828 downwards.
GCGGGCCGCCCTGACTCCGCCGGTCGGGCTGGCCGATGCGGGCGGCGAGGCCGGCGAGGAAGAGCCGAACGTACGTCGCTTCCGCCGGGCGGTGCATGACGGCGCAGTGCTGTACCACTCCGACAGCTACAAGAGCGTCGCCTCCCAACTCCCCGGACTCCTACGGGACGCCAACAGCGCGGTCGCCTACTACGACAACGGCGAGGAACACCGCCAGGCGCTTCTGGCCCGAGCCGAAGCCCGGCAACTGGCAGGGCGGTACCTGACCCAGGTCCGGCAGTACGACCTCGGCTACACCGCCCTGGCCGGGGCGATCACCGACGCCCGCCGAGCCGCAGACACCCTCACCGCAGCATCCGGCGTGATCGGCATGTGCTGGCTGCTCCTGCGCCAGGGCCGACTGGACGAGGCAGAAACCCTCGCCGCCCAGACCGCCGACACGATCGAGCCGAGGCTGTCCAGAGCCACCCCCGACGAATGCGCGGCATGGGGCTGGCTGGCACTACGGGCTGCGGCGGCCGCAGGCCGAAACAACCGCCCCCAGGAGGCCCGCCACTACCACCGCATGGCTACCACAGCGGCATCAGCGGTAGGACGCGAGCACACCGGCTCGTTCTTCCGACACTGGACGACCTTCGGCCCGCTGACCGTCGGCATGAAGGGCGTGGAGGACGCCATGGTCGTGGGCGACGCGCGTACCGTCGTCCGCAAGGCCGGCGAGGACGCACTGTCGCCCAAGGCGTGGAAGAGCACCGGGCGGCCGAGTGACGACAACTGGAACCGCCACTGCATGGACGTAGCACGCGCCCACACCCGCACCGGCGACCTGACCGCAGCCATGGACGAGCTGATCGGGGTCCGCCGAGCATCCCCCCAGTGGCTCCAACATCAGCACGTGGCCGCCGAGACCATGCAGGAGATCCTGAAGAAGCGCAAGCGCACCCTCACCGCCGAGATGCGCGACATGGCCTCCTACCTGGGCGTCGTCGGATAGCTACCACGCAGCGCAGCAATTCGCGCACTCCGTGTAGCAAACTGCCCTGGCCCATACATCGAGTGACGGCCAGTCAGCTCCTACGGTCACCGTGTCCCTATCAGCGACCCAGCCGGGGGTGCACGGTGACCAAACCCAGGAGCGACGCGGACCGCATGCGGCGCCGGGAACTGTACGACGCGGCAGCAGGCTTGGCCGGTCCCCACTTAGAAGTCGTTTCTTTTGGTGGTTCTCGGGCCGAGCTGTGCAGGGATACTGCTGTGGTGCTGTTGACGTGGATCGCTGAGGTGGCGGCCGAGCCCCTGGTGCTGGAGCCGGCTGATCGGCGAGTGGAGTGGGAGACCAACACCTGGTCGCTGGGTGCGGCGGACGAGGACAGGAGTTCGTTGTCCGTCACCGAGGTGGTGGATGCCTTCGAGTGGACTGCTGCTGCCGTCCGGGAGCGCATTCGCGATCTGGGGTTTCCCGGGGTGGCGACGTTCTACGTGTGGCACGACGAACAGGCAGGGCAGCTCCGGTGCTCGACCGGTTCTGTGCCCCCGGATGCGTTGCCGTTCACCGGTGCCTATGTGGCATCAGAGGACCTCCGTCCGGTCGTCGAGGGATTTCTGGCCGACGACGAGCCGGGCTTCATCCCCTGGTCGGATCTGGACGACGCGCAGGGCCTCTCGGAGCAGGCCGAGACCGAACTGGAGATCGCGCCCTTGGATGTCTGGGTCAGCAGCGTCGGAGCCTCACACTGACTGGTCCTGCCCGTTCACACGGACGAGTCGGCGGTGGCAGATGAGGGCGGCAGCGATGCCGACGAAGGCGAGGAAGTGTTCTGCCTTGCGTTCGTAGCGGCGGTGCAGGCGGCGGCAGCCAGCGAGCCAGGAGACCGTCCTTTCAACAACCCATCGGTGACGGCCGAGTCGCTGTGAGGACTCGATGCCCTTACGGGCGATGCGATGGCGGATCCCGCGCTTGCGGAGCCATCGGCGCAGGTGGTCGTAGTCGTAGCCCTTGTCGGCGTGCAGCTTCGCCGGACGACGACGTCGGGGTCCGCGGGGAGAACGAATGGGTGGGATGCCGCGCACAAGCGGCTGCAGGCCGAGGCTGTCGTGCATGTTGGCACCGGAGATGCCCACCGACAGAGGCAGTCCGTTCCGGTCGGTGATCAGGTGAATCTTCGATCCACTCTTGCCGCGGTCGGTCGGATTCGGTCCCGTCAGTGGCCCCCTTTTGCCGCCCGGACGCTGACCGAGTCGATCGCGCATCGCGACCAGTCCAGCTCACCACAAGCCCCGAGTTCGTCGAGAATGACCCGGTGGAGGGGCCCAGACACGGGCTCGGCTCCACCGGGCGAACCGCCGGTAGACCGTTTGCCAGCTCGGTCCGAAAACCGGCGGGAGCTGTCGCCAGGTGCAGCCTGAGGTCGCCACGAAGATGATCGCGGCCAGGGCCTCGCGGTCACCCGCCCGACGCCGGCCCCCGCCTTGCGGACGTATCACCTCCGTCGGCGGCACCACCCGCCGGAACAGCACCCACAACTCGTCCGGCACCAGCCGCTCAACCAGATCCGTCATGCACGGTTCAACGACCGATCACGCCATAAGAAACGACGTCTTACTGCCGTGGACCACCCCGGACGGGCGCCCCTGCTACCTCAGCACCGACGGCAGGGGCTACCTGTCCACACTCGCCGACAGCATCGAAGCCATCCAACTCGGCATGGGCGAAGAACTGCTGGAACACGCCCGCGAAGTCGTGGCCCCCGGCGCACGAGCGCAGTCGGCCACCGAGTACCGCTGGCTCGCCTCCCGACTCGTCGAGGCCCTCACCGACGCGCTCTGGGTGGCCGAATCACGCGGACAGCGCATCCCGGACCCGCAGGAAGAGACGGCCGAGCATGCCTGACCCGGCAACCACCGGCACGCCGGGCCGCAAGCGCTACCGCTTCCGCGAGTACCACGTGACCGCCGCCGTGGACCCTATGGCCCTGCCCACCTTCGAGGCCGTCTGCGTCACCGGCGAAGACCACGACTGCGGCACCACCTCCGGCGAACTCCACGCCGAGGACGACCTGACCCGCTGGATCGCCGAGCACTGCGCCGAGACCGGCCACGACTTCTACCACCGCACCACCCGCGCTACCCTCCGGGCTGAACCCGGCGCCTGGCAGTAGCGGCCCCTCCGCCGCCCGTACGTCCTGACGGCAGTAGCGACGGCAACAACCACGGATCTCCCCGCTCACCCACGGACAACAGCGGAACGCAAAACCAGCGCTGACCAGCGAAGAAGCAGGTAGAGGGGTGCCGCGGAGCACAGGTACTATGTACTCGCCGGCAGCACGCCGATCTTGGTTCACAATTCCAATGGTTGCGGGGGGATTGCACTCGGACTTAGCGACGTCGATGGCGACTCTATGGACCTTCATGAATTTTCGGATTCGGTTGGCGCTAAGTCGTACCATGATTGGCCCTCTGCTGGTGATAAATGGGTCAGCGAGTTCAAGGGCTATGTCAATGACGGGAAGACGCCGATCCACTTCAACCTGAATGGCATTGACGACCCGGCGGCAGTCGCCCGCACCGGCAGGGGTCTGGATCCGATCTTCGATGGGCATGCGACTGGGTGGGAGCTAAGCTACATCCAGGACCCGAGCGCGTGGTCTCGCGTGACCTTCTACAGAAACGGAAGTCCCGTTGCCAACCCATTCGCTCCCTGACGAGGAGTCACCACAGCCGACTGCGAGCCTTCCCATCTCCTTCGATCGGAAGTTCCGGCCATGGCGATACAGTGTCAGCCATTCTGAGCTCAAGCTGCGAAGCGTCGATCCAGCTTCCGTGCATGAGTTCATTGAAGTGACGTTCTACGGCGTCATTGGAATGAAGCTGAAAACGGTGTACCAGCCGCTCACTATCGCCATTGCGGAGCCAGTGCAGGTCGAAGAGATGTTGAAATTCTCCGGCGTGCGAGAATCCCATGCCTCGCGCGTTCGTTGCTTGGCGCTGAAGTCGGACAGTGGCGACGGCCTTGTGGCGTGCCTCAGCTATAGCATCTGGTCACATCCCAGGGGCTCGGATAACGACGCTCTGGGAGTGCCGCACCGGGATTCTGTGCTGATTCTTAGAACGTAGCGGAGAGCCCCGCCGGAAGGTATCCGGCGGGGCTCTTTGGTCTCTTGACGGCAACGGTTGACGGCAACGTCAGCGGAGAGGTGCTGCACAGAGTGGTGGATCGCCGCCATCATCCGTCTGCGCGAAGCCTTCTGACGGGTCGCTCAGGGCTGCGCTGAGGGCATCGATCGCTTGACGCTGGAGGCGGAGGCGAACGTGGGAGTACACCGTGGCGGTGACACCGATGTGGGCATCCTCGCGGTCATGGTCACCCCCGCCTCGACGGGGGACCGGGACGCCGCCCAGGATCTTCTGGCTCAGGCCACGAGGCGGCATCACCGGCTCATGCGCGGGTGGGCGGACAGCGGATACACCGGCATGCTGGTGGGCTGGTGCGCAACCGTCCTGAACCTGATGCTCACAGTCATCCGCCGCAGCGACGACCAGAAAGGCTTCGTCGTGCTGCCCAAAAGGTGGATCGTTGAGCGGACCTTCGCCTGGCTGACCCGCTCCCGGCGCCTGACTTGCGACTACGAACGGCTGGCCGCGTCGTCGGAAGCGATGATCCTGTGGTCGATGACCACGGTCATGACCCGCCGCCTCGCCCATCACCCAAGGTGAATCGGCCCGGCACCGGCTCGTGCGCCCATCCCCGCGCAACGAGCCGCTTGAGCTTGCACCGCACACCCTCAACTTTCGCCGGAACCACCTCCAGCCCCGACAAGACTGTGATCTCCCGGCAGTTCAGTGGCTCACCACCGGTGGTCCGGCGCTCGGCCAGCAGGCCCATGACCTGTTGATACTCCGGCGCCAGCACCTCGGCCGACAGCCCCTCCCGCCAGACCGGAACCAGCGACCCGGGCTTCACCACCGCCGGCGTCCTGGCCCTGTTCCCCTCCGGCGTCATCCCCGCCGCAGCCTGCTGATCTGCCGTTTCACGAGCGTCCCACACCTCGCCGACCCGCCTGCGGGCAACCAGCCACCCGTCCCACTGCGACTGCGCCGCCTCCAACTCGGCCAGCAACTCCTCCACCCGCTTCCGGGCCGCACGCTCCCGCTCCTCCAGAAGCCCCAGCACCGACACCATCACACACCTCCAGCACGCCACCTCCACGGACGCACCGGACCTACCTCACCCACCCCGGCACTACGCCTGACCAGCACAAACCCAGCCCCACACTCGGTTTCGAGAAGCCCTCTGAGGCGTCAGGTTCAGGCCCAGAAGGCGTCGGTGACGGTGATCTGGGGTTCGGCGTGGCGGCGGATGAAGGTGAAGATGAGCCAGCCGCGGCCGCCGGCAAGGTCGGCGATGTGTGGTCCGCCGGGGTTGGTCGAGGCCAGGGGGCGGATGGTGATCCAGTGCGGGAGGGAGGCGTCGGCGTCGATACCTCGGTGGTAGGGGTCGGTGGCCGTGATCAGTTCGGCACGTGCTGCCAGGACCAGTTGCTTGGCGTCCGCGGGCATGTGCTCGAACTCGTTGCGAGCTTCGACTGTCCAGTCCATCTGCCAGGGTGGTTGTGGGAACTCGTCGTTCACCGGCCGGGCTCCGCCGTGGCGGCCTGGCGCCTGAGCCTGCTGTACTGGGCCAGGAGCGCGGCGGATTCCTCGGGGTCGTCGCACCTTGCCGCCCGGGTCTCGAGGTCGGCCAGGTGCGCTTCGAGGCGGGGGTCGCGGGCGATGGCGTACTGGGTCCACCACAGGTGCATGAAGGCGGGCACCGGGGTGAGGTTGAAGGCGTCTGCGATCGCGCGGCGCCAGTGGGCCTCGAAGTCCGGCAGCAGGTGTGGGGCGTGCTCCTGGATGGCCAGCCTCAGGGCTTGGGGCGTGCGTTCGGGCATCGGCGGTACCCGGCGGGGGCCGTCGGAGTGGAGGGGCTGCGCTGTCATGGCGGAATGGCTCCTGGTCTGCGGGTCCGGCGTCTCAGGCCGCGTTCCGGTCGGCGTCGGAAGCCTGCGGGTGCTGCGCGATGTACTGCTCGAACCATTCGGCGGGTACGAGGTACGCGAGAGTCTTGCCCCGGCGGGTGATCGCGGCGGGCTCGCCGGCGATCCGGGTGCGATCGAGGATCTCGCCCATCTGCTTGCGGAGATCGATGGTCGAGTATGTCTTCGGCTCCATGGCCCCAGCCTACCTCAACTATGATAGTTGTGATAGCTGGCTTCGAGGTGAGGCGCGTTCGGTACGGCCGTGGACAGCCCGCGTGTCGACCTGTGGCAAGCCGGGGTGTCGGTTGGGTGCTTTGAGTGGCTACTGGCGGTGCACGCCTTGTGGCAGCGCAGCGGCGTCCGACGTTTTGCTGACGCACCGCTCGACCGCGCTTCGGCAGTGGAACTGGGCCTTGCCGAAGGCCGGGGGACGGCCTCCGGCAAGGCCTCGCTGCCTGCGGTGACCCGCTGGTCGTCGCGCTGTGTCTACGGTGGTCGTCGTGTGAACGACGGCGATATTCCCCAACAGCGGTGTCGGAGACTTCCCCATGGGGATCGCGGCGCTGCGTCTGCGCGACCAGGGGGACGTCAATCTTCCCCGGCCCGCCCGACTACTGCCGGATCCTGCGGGGCGTGGCGGACTGTCAGGGATGAGCGCAGCTCACCGCGGTAGCGGCGCCGCAGGCGTCCTTGGCCGGCTGCCAGGGCCCGGGACACTGACCGGGCGGGCGGGCCGCCCTCAGCTTCCCCACGCACTCGAACGCATGCCAGGGGAAAGTGGCGGAGCACCTGGGGAATTGCGCGGTCGCTGACACGTCGAACTCGGCTCCGATTGCGCAGCGGCACGCGTTGGGCGAATCGGTGTCGGGGATTGAGGAACTGCGCAGGTCTCGTTTGCGCACGGTGGGCGTTGTCGGAGTCTGTTGCGCGGCCATACGTCAACACAGGACTGCGCATTGGCTGCCGAGTCGGCTGTGTCGGCTGGGGTGGACACAGTGGCCGGCTTGTTCGGAGGATCGGCGGTATCCGTTGTGCGTGCCGGTGGCACCCTGCCGAGGGTGACGGTACCGGCTGCGGTCGCGGTGAGGAGGGCCAGGCGCGACGGGCGTAGCCTGCGCCTCGTCGTGCTTAGCTCGGCATCTGCGGCCTCGGAGCGGAAGTACGGGTTGCCGGGCGTGCTTGCCAAGCGACACGGTCACACTCCTGGGGCAGAACTTGCGCTTCTGACCTGCCGCCTGGCAGTACCAGTGTGGTCCGACCTGACCATCGACCGTGGGCCCCCGACCAAGGTATCGATGGGGACACAAAACGGCGGGTGGGCCTGTGGTCGGGCCGACCAGCGGTGTCCGTGGCACGGGGTGGGAGTGAGTGGACGGCCGTCGCGTAGGCGGCGGGGGTGGGGATCCGGTCGGAGCGAGGCTCGGGCGATCACGGGGAGGGGACGGTTCGGCTGCGCACCGGCCTCAGGCCGTGGTCGTGGAAGCCCGCTTGTGCCCAACTCCGCTAACTGCGCAGCCCTTTTGGTGGTGGTGGCTCCCGGCGGTGCGCAGCTGGCTGCGCAGGTCGGCTGCGCAGGTCGGGTGTGCAGGGTCGGGGCTCGTTGCGCAGCTGCCTGCCGGTGTTGGGCTGCGGGGAATCCCCGGGTGCTTGCGCAGTGGAAGGCTTGCGCAGTGGAGTGCCGGCGTGGTTGCGCAATCGTGGTTGCGCACCGGGGCTGTGGTCGGGCCGACCATGGCCCGACCATGGCGGTCTTGTGTGGTTGTTGCTGGATTGTGTCCGGTGGTCGGGGCTGGTGGTCGTCGGTGTGGTCGGGGTCGTCGGGTGCGCTGAAGGGATGAATCTCTCCCACGCTTCTTTGTTCAGTGGTCGCCGCAACTTCGTGTCTGCCCCTTTGCTGCAGACCTGTGGCGGCCGGGTGTTCGTGGCTGGTGGGGGAGTGCGGTGACTGGTTTCGGGGTGGGGGTTCGTCGTGGGGTGATGGCGGCGGACCGGTCCACCCGGTCCGCCCGGTCCGCGCCGTCTGCCCGGTTCACTCAGGTCGCCAATGCCCTGTTCCGTGACTGTGGGCTTTCGTTTCGGGCGAAGGGGATTTTCGGTTTCCTCAGTACCCATGTGGTCGGTTGGCGGGTCACGGTTGCTGACCTGGTGGGTGTGGGGCCTGATGGGCGGGATGCGGTGCGTGCTGGTGTGAGTGAGCTGGAGAGGTTCGGCTATCTGGTCCGTGAGCAGGTGCGGTGCGATGACGGGACGCTCGGCGGGATCGTCTACTCGATCACGGACCGGCCGGCCCTCCGTAATGCCGGGCTCACGCAGGCGACCAGCTGGCCGTCCGTGTCGGTGTCCGGGTCGTCGAGTCGGGCGGGGGCCGGTTCCGAGGCGGGGATACGGCGTGGGGTGATGGCGGCGGACCGGTTCACGCAGATCGCGAACGGCCTGTTCCGCGACCCCCGGCTTTCGTTCAAGGCGCAGGGTCTGTTCGGGTTGATCAGTACGCACCGGGACGGCTGGCGGATCAGCGTGGCGGACCTGGCGCGCCGCGGCCGTGACGGTGAGGCAGCCGTCAGGAGCGGCCTCAAGGAACTGGAGAAGCACGGCTTCCTGCGCCGGGGACGTGAGCGCCGTCCGGACGGCACGCTCGGTGCGGCCACTTACGTCCTCACCGATCTGCCCGGTCAGCAACGTGGCAGGTCGCAGCCGATGTCGGGTTTTCCACCGGTGGGTGACCCGACGTCGGCTGACCACCTCACTAAGAACACCATCGGAAAGAACACCACGAAGCAGAAGACCACACCCCTCCGTCCCTGCGCCCGCGGCCACGCCGCAACGCACGCGGCGACCGGCAAGCCCGTCCCCGCAGCGTCTGCGCCGCCCGGGCCGCGGGCGGACGCGATGCATCCGGGTATCCGGCTGCTCCTCGACATCGGAGCCCGCTGTCCGGATCTCCTGCTGACCGGGCAGGTGCTGACGGATCAGGGCCGTGTGATCACCGCGATGATGGAGGCCGGCTGGAACACCGAGCAGTTACGCCACGTCATCACCCACCGGCCGTTGCCGGACCGGGTCCGCACCACGGTAGGCGCGATCATCGCCGCCCGGCTGCGCGCTGCCCACGCCTATCCGCCGCCGCCCCTTGCGGACAGCCGGCACCACGACGGCGACGCCCCGGGAGACGAGGCGACCGCCGGACCAGTGTCCGAGCGGTCCTCCCCGGCGCCCCCTTCCCGCACGGTGGTCGCGGCCCTGGCGTACCGGGCGCTGGTGGAGTGCTCCGGCTGCGGCGCGCCCGCAACGGCACCGGGGGAGAGTCTGTGCCCGTCCTGCTTGGGCTGGCCGCTGTGCCGCACCTGCCCCGGACCCACACCACGGCGCGCACACCCCGACAACAACGGCCGCTGCAACGCCTGCGTCACCGCGCAAGCCGTCCTCCTGGCGGGAAGCCGATCATGACCGCCGGTGCTTTGCGGTTGGACGGGATTTCTGTGGAACGAGGGGGTCTTCGACCTCATCGGCGGCGACGGGGAGATCCCGCAGGAGGCGAACAGCAGCAAGGGGGTTCGGCCTCTCGCCGGGCTCCATGCTCGTGCGACCACGGCGACTGTGTGATGGGCGCCCTGGCCCTGTGCGCCCGTGCGGGTTCTGGGGACTGGGGTGGTAGCCGGCTGCTTCTCTCCGGTCACTGCGGATGTTGCATCCGCTCCTGACCTGTCGGGTAGAGGTGGGGGAATCGTGGTTCTGAAAAGGCTGGCCGTCATGGGGGCGGTCGTCGGGCTCGTCATGGGCCTGACCGGCACGTCGGCGAGCGCGGTGCCGCAGAAGACGCTGTTTTCGAACGCCGCCGCGCCGCTTTGGCGCTGTTTGGACTTCCGTGCCGACCTCGGCCCGTATGTCGTCGAATGCAACTACTCGACCTGCCAGGAGTGGTACTGGAACGACGAGTACGGGTACAACGCGCTCCGGCAGAAGGCAACCGGTCTGTGCCTCGTGTCGCGCAACGGCCGGGCCGCCATGAAGCCCTGTGCCGCCGGCGACGACGCAGGCTGTGGCTGTTCGACGACTCACCCGGTGAAGCCGGTGCCACGATCAGGAATGCGGCCGGCAGCAAGTGCCTGGCCCGGATGGCGAACGACCTGGTCATCACGACTACGTGTACCGGAGGTCCTTCTCAGCGCTGGCATATCCTGTGGATCCCTGCTTAGCGGGTGCGGCGTTTCCTCCTACGGCAACGGGGGTGCCGTCGTGGGTTGTTAGTGCTGCCCCATGAGCGCGTTGGACACGGCCGACCTCCCGGGCCGTGATCGGCCAGGCGGCCTGGCGCACGGCGGCGATGATGCGCTGGTAGTCCCACGGCAGCGAGTCTTCCTCCACGTCCGGCTCGCGGTGCGGGATCAGCGTCACCGCCCGGCCGCCCGCCTGTCCAGGCACCGGACCGGCGGAGGCGCGTTCCTCGGCGCGCTGCCCGGTTATCCGTTCAAGCACGCGCCCGGCGCCGGCGAGTTCGTCTCGCTCGGCCCGCGCTTCCGCCGGTTGCTGGGCCAGTTGTTCTTGGAGTTCGTCCAGCTCCGCGCGCCGTGTGGTGATCCGTTCCAGCAGCTCGGGATCCAGCATGAACCGGATCATAGAGGGTCATCCGGCCCCAGTAGGGAGGAATCGGTTGTATGGGGAGTGCCAGGTGGCTGGATCAGCGGGGCGGGAGGGAAGCCAGAGAGAGGTTCCACTGGTCAGCCGCGTGAAGCAGCGCTGGGGCGTCCAAGCTGACCTCCACGACGTACTGGTAGATGTCAGCCCCGTCATCGCCCTGTTGCCATGGCGGTGCCGCCTCCAGGGACAGATGAACGCGAATCACCGCGGTCCCGCTTTCGCTTCGGTTGGCGAGGCTGAAAGCCATGACCGGCTCGATGAACTCCGCGTCCGGCGACAGCTCACCTTCGTCATCGGGTTCGGTGACGGCCACCGTCCCCGCGGCCACCGCGCGCAGCCACGCGGACACCTCGCGGGCCTCATCGGTGAGCAGACACGGATCTGCGAAGGACCAGCTTCCCTCGGGAGTCGTCACCGTGCCGTCAATGACCAGCCAGTTGTCGTCGTACGAGTCGCCCCGGACGGTGGCGAACTGATAACGCACGGGGCGGAGGTCGACACTGCTGGTGAGGTCGTTCAGGAGCACTGGGCCAGGATGCCATGCGCTGGCCGGCAGGACGGACTGCCCTTCCCGGCCCAGTGCACCGTCCCGGACTCCGTTTCAAAGACAATCCCGGCCTCCGGCAGACGATCTTCTCGATGGTCTCCCGCCCCCGAGCACCGTGAGCACCGCGAGAGCCGGTCACACCAGCCCTTTGACCTGCAGCTTCAGGTTGGCGGAAGCTCACGGCGTTTCCTCCTGCGGCAACGGGGGTGCTGTCGGGGGTCGTTAGTGTTGCCCCGTGAGCGGGTTGGACTCGGCCGGGTTCGCGGCCGTGGGCGAAGTGGCGGCTGTTGATGCCTGCACCGAGGACGAGCAGCTGACCGGTTTGTTCAGCATGGTCGAGGAGCATCTCGGCCTGCCCTTCACCACCGTGGTTGTCGGGGTCGGGGTGACCGTGGACGGCATCGATCTTTCGCTGGACGGGAGGATCGTCGCCGTGTGCTCTTACGGTGGTGTGCGGCAGTCGGTCGGCATTCTGGATCTGCCGTTGCCCGGTCCGGTGCCCGGGGGCACGCGGTGGATCGAGGCTTACCGTCACTGGGCCGGTTGAGGCCGGGAACCTGCAGTCAAGCGGGTGCGGTGGTGTAGAAGGGCTGAACATGGGTGACGCCGAGCGGGGCAGGCATCGGGGTGTCGGGGGACGGTCGCTGACCGGCCTCATCGAGCGCGGTGCCGAGCTGAAGGGGGAACTGGTCGCGTTCGGGCAGAGTTCCCGCTTCGAGCGGTGGTTGACGCATCTGCTGGTGGAGGCCGCGGGGCCGGAGGGGCTGCTGGACGAGGGGGAGGCGATCCGGATCGTCGACCACTTCGTCCTTCGGTACCGGTTGCCGGACGGTTCGACCGTGGTGGACCGGTTCGTGGCGGGACGGAAGGACTTGACCGCGGCCGACCGGGACATGCTGCTCGGCTGGCGTGACCCGGTCGAGGGCATCTTCGAGGTCCAGCGCAAGGAGAAGGATGCCGTCGTTCTGCTGAACCTGGTCGACGACCTGGAGTACCGCACCTATTCGAATGTCGGGCGGGCGGCATTTCGTGGGGTGTCCAAGGGGAGCTTCCTGCACACCTGTGTGGTGCCCGTCCATGCGGGCGCGGCCGGCGGGGCGTGGCTGGTGTCCGGGGCGATGTCGAGCTACCCCGGATCCAGCGCGGCCGAGATCGCCCAGGCCGCTGTCCAGCTGGCGACCAGCCGGCCCGAACTGGTCTTCCGCAACCCCCAGAAGGTCGAGCAGGGGTGGCAGGCGATGCGGGAGGACCGGGCAGCGTTCGTCGAGTTCTGCGGCGGCGACGAACTGGTTCTTCCGCCTGCCGAAGCCGAGGACCTCCTCAACGCCTACTACCGCCACCGCCAAGAGGCCGCCGCGGCCGGCCGGCCCGGCCGGGCCCGCAGCAGCCGGCTGCCCGGCCTGGACTGGCCCTTCTTCGAGTTGCCGCCGCAACTGGCGGGCGCGGACACCGTCGGTGTCATCTACGACCAGGTCGACGGGCTCAACTTCTACGGCGACTACGGAATGCTGCGAGACCTCTTCACGGACCCGGCGCTCGCGAGCCGCAGGCAGTACCAGGACCTGCTGCGCACGTACCTGCGCGAGGAGCCGATCGGGCCACTGCCGATCCGCCGGCTGGCTGCCGCGCACCCTCACAGGGCCGACATCGTGTTCCGGAAGCTGCTGCGCAAGCCCGGATTCACCTGGAGCGAGCACGGCGAGGCGCTGCTGCGCCGACGCAAGCCCTGGTACTACGCGAACGAGCCCCGCCCTGGTGTCTCCGTCATCGGCGACCGCCTCAGTGCGCTTGCCGCCGGCCGCCGACAGTCACCGTCGACACGGCCGTGAGTGCTGCGCGACACCGGCCGGTGACGGAGCAGCTCCTGCGGAGACTCACCCAAGCGCTGCGGCACAGCTGTCGGGCCGGCGAGTACGACGACGGGTGGCCCTGTTCGCGAGAACGGGAGCCGTGTGTCGATGAGCTCAGAAGGCGCCCTGTGGGCGGCCAGGCCGATGTTCACGCGTTCGGGAGGCACCCGCTGAGAATGATCTTGCTGGGGTCGACCCAGGACCTGGGGCGTTCAACGCATGGGAGGTGGTCAGGCGATGATTCCTGAGGAGCGGGATCTGGTCATGGATCTGGCGGTCGGACTGGGTGAGGGTCCGACGCGCACGCTCGACGAGGTGCTCGCCCACTTCGGCGAGTCCGACGGCGAGGCCCTGGCGCTCCGGCTGCTCCGGGACGCCATGGAGCGCCAGGATGCCGACGACGTCGAGATGGCGCTGATCCTCCATGCCGCCGCCGACGCCTCGGCCGAGGAGTTCCTGGAGCCGTTGATCGAGCTGTTCCCTGCCGACTGGCACAGGGAGTACGAGGACATCGTCTGGATGCTGGGCCGCCTCCGCTCGCCCCGTACGGTGCCGACGCTGGCCCTGGCGACCCACTGGGTTCCCGAGTACCTGGACTGGGACGAGAACCGGGCCCTCGCGGTGAAGGCGATCTGGGCTCTCGGCGCCATTCCCGGCCCGGAGGCCCAAGAAGCCCTCGAGGGCTTGCGCGACAACGAGAACGAGATCATCCGCGAGAACGCGGTGAAGCAGCTCACACGCCGAGGCGAGCTCTGACCGCGGAGCAGCAGCCGTCCATCCGGAACACCCGGCCGCGTTTCGGCGGCCGGGCGTTCCGACCAAGATCGAACGGGCCTCAACACCGTCCTTCGCTACTCCCGTGCCACCGAGCCGGAGCAACTGTTCATCGGACAGCGGCAAAGCCGCCCCACCAAGCTCGACGCCTACAAGTCCAACCTCGACCAGCGCTGGCAGGAAGGCTGCACCAACGCCTGGAAACTATGGGAGGAGATCAAGGAACAGGGCTATCCACGCGGCTACGGCAGCGTCCGCGACTACGTCAGCAGGACACTTCGCGGCAAGCCCCAGCGGTCGGGCCCCGGCCGCCGTCTGCCCGAGCTGTCACACGCTGGATCCTCACCCGCCCCGAGGCACTGAACGAGAACGACCGACTTCACCTCGCAGCCGCCCTGGCCCACTGCCCCGAACTCGCAGTACTCGCCGAGCACGTGCGCTCCTTCGCCCACCTGCCAGGCCACCAACTACCCGACTGGATCGCGGCGGTGACCGCGACCACCGAACTGCCCAGTCTCCGCCGATTTGCCCAGCATCTCGAACGCGGAGGTCGTCGGCCTCGGCGTTCGGCGCGAGGTCCGAGGTGCCGTGCAGGAGCAGCAGGCCCGCCTCGACGCCGTCATCGCCGGCCTCTCACAACCCGGGAACTCCGGCGTCGTCGAAGGTCACGTCGACCGGATCAAGATGCTCAAGCGTCAGATGTCCGGTCGCGCGGGCTTCGAACTCCTTAGCAAGTGCGTCCTGCTCTGCGCATAGATCCCAGGTCAGGAGTCGTCCTCAACGAGTCCAAGACCATCAGGGAAGCCCTCCAAGAACTCGCGGCGCGAAGGATCGGCCTCCTCTGCAGCCATCGAACCGAGTAGGTCGGTGAACTCGCTGCGCTGATCACTCGACAGCTGAGTCACCAGATGAGCGACACCCTTCCAAGACCTTGACCGCGTCATCCGGATCCATCTGCTCGTCCTCGCACCCCTCAACGAACCAGAGCACATCGACCAAAGCCTCAGCCAGAGCGCGGGTCAGCGACGGGTACACAGGCATCGAAACGATCTCCACCAGGCGGCTGATAGAGCGCGGCCATCCCACCACATGCCACTGAGGTCTTCTCGGCAACGTGACGGTTGCGGTGTGTGACGGGGTGCGGGTGCCCGCTCGCAGCCTAGTTCTGCGGTGCCAGGGTGCGTAGGACGTCGAACTCGTTGCCCTCGGGGTCTGCCATGACCACCCAGTTTCGGTCTGAGCCCTGGCCCACATCCGCCTTGGTGGCGCCGAGGCCGATCAATCTGGTCACCTCGTCCTCGGTGCTGCCGTCGATCGGGCTGACGTCGAGGTGAAGCCGGTTCTTCACGGTCTTGCCCTCGGGTACCTGGATGAACAGCACGGTGGGCGGCATCTGACGGGCCCGAACATCCTCGACGGTCGGCACCCAGGAGCCGATCTCGACCTTGCCCTCGCTCCGGTCGATCACCTTGAAGTCCAGGACCTCGCACCAGAAGGCTGCGAGCCTCTCCGGATCATGGCAGTCAACGGCCAACTCGGTGCACCTACTTGTCATGACTCTCCCAGATAGCGCGGACGGGGCTCAGAGTAATCGCCAGGTCGCCCGTCCGACAGATCCGCGATCTTCCCGACTGGTCCAGACGGGCTGACCCGGCATCAGGTACGCGAGAATCCCCTGGCAGGAACAGGCCTGCGAAGATCACGTTCCGGAACCCAGAGGCTTCACGCGTTGACCAGCATCACCTATACCGCAACACTCGACGTCGGCAGGCAGACCGCCGAATCTCTCGCCCGACTCTTGCGCGAGCACCGCGAACGGCTCGGCACCCGCAAGGGGAGCTGCTCTCTGGGCGTCTTCAAACAGGGTGTCCTGGTGCTGCGGTGGTTCGTCGACGGGACCCGGCTGGCCCAACTCGTCCGGGACAACAGGGTTTCGGTGCCCACCGCGTACCGCTGCTTGCGCGAAGGGCTGACCGTGCTCGCCGACCACGCCCCGGATCTGTCCACCGCGCTTGAACGGGCGGCGGCCGCCGACTACACCCATCTCAACCTGGACGGCACCGTCATCCGTACCGACCGCGTCACCGCCCCCGGCCCGCGGGCGGATGCGATGCATCCGGGTGTCCGGCTGCTGCTCGACATCGGAGGGCGCGCAGCTCGATGCGCTCACCGCCGCCGGGTGCCGGAAGATCTTCGCGGACAAGAAGTCCGGCAAGAACGCGCTCCGCCCGGAGCTGAAGGCATGCCACGCCTTCCTCGACCCGGGCGACACCCTCGTGGTCCCTTCGGTCGACCGCTACGGCCGCAGCCTCCAGGACCTCATCAACATGGTCGCCGAGCTGCGTGACCGAGGGATCGGCTTCACCTCGCTCCACGAGAACCTAGACACCACCACCCCCGGCGGCAGGCTCGTCTTCCACGTGTTCGCCGCCCTCGCGGAGTTCATCCGCGAACTCATCGTCATCGGCACCAACGAGGGCTTGGCCGCCGCCCGCGCCCGCGGCCGCGTCGGCGGGCTTCCTAGCGTCGCCACCGAGCAAGTCATTAAGGCCGCCCGCGACCTGTTGCCC
Source organism: Streptomyces cadmiisoli (assembly GCF_003261055.1). Lineage (NCBI taxonomy): Bacteria > Bacillati > Actinomycetota > Actinomycetes > Kitasatosporales > Streptomycetaceae > Streptomyces > Streptomyces cadmiisoli. The sequence continues at coordinate 51,432 of NZ_CP030073.1, read as the reverse complement.
GACCCCGGCCGCTCCATCACCTCGATCGCCAAGCTCCTCGGCGTCTCCCCGGGCACCCTCTACAACCACATCCCTGACCTGCGCGAACTGCGCGCCGACACCGTTCCTCGTCAGCTTGAAGCTCGCACGAGGTAAGCGAATCCCAGCAAGGTCGTTCCCGCCAGGATTTCCTGTACCTCAACTACTCACCCGGAGTCTCCCACTGCCCCCTGGCCACCCCGTCCGTGTCCGGTACAACGGCGCACCAGTCGCCCAGCGCCGCATCGGCCAGCATGAGGGAGAAACCGTCATCTGTGACCTCGGAGAGTGTGTCGGCCCCACCGGGGTAGTTCCGGTGGGCCAGTTCGCCGTGCGGCAGCGGGGCCACGAAGGCGGTGAAGTCGTCTTGCAGCAGTTTCGCTCTGGGCTTCAGCTCCGGCTCGGCGGCCACGCAAACCAGCGAGCGCGGCCGCAGTAGTCGGGCCACTTCGGCTGTGCTCTCCGGCGTCACGCGGAACCATCTGCACCCGTGAGTGCCGTACGCCCAGCGCTCGCAGACCAGGGTCAGGCGCTCGGACGCCTCCGCCACCCTTGCCCAGAAACCCGCGTCCGCGACGGCGTCGACGGGGTCCGAGACCTCTATGGGTTCAGGAGCCGAGTCTCGCCACAGGAACGTCACGCCCTCGCCATGGAATCCCGCCAGATCGGCGGCCACCGCTGGTGTGGTGAAGAGGAGTACCGCTCCGTCCCATCCCGACTCGATCTGCAATCTCCCGGGTGCGGTGAGCTGACAATACGGCCCGCGCCCGGCTGCCATCCCCTCGGCGAGACCTATCGCTTGCGGCGGCCGGACCTCCGCACCGTTGCGCAGGCCGCGGTGCTCTTCGGGAAGGGGCTCGCTCACCAGCAGCCCGCCCACCTCCAGGAGGTCTGCTCCGCTCTTCTCAATCGCGGCTCCGAGCACCTCGCGAAGCTCCGCCGCGTACGCGCTCCAGGCGGCGGCTTCCGCCAGCCGCTCTCGCACGTGCTCGCTGCGGGGGCTGATGATCAGCTCTTTGCTAATTTCGCCAGCCACTTGAGTCCTCGCAGCTTTCTGTTGGGCCCGATATCCAATCGTACGTTTCGTCTCGGGCCGAGCCTCCCGACGACGGCCGGGCAGCGAAGGCGAGTTTCCATGGCCGCCGCTACCTTGCACCTTGGGTCAGGGATAGGAGACCGGGGCCGATCCGGCAGCGAAGGGAATGAGGGGTGGAACTGCCGCGCTCATTTTCAGGGCAGGGGTTCGTGGAACGGGCCGTTGGGTGCGAAGTTGCGGGAGTGCAGCGTGACGTCTGTGCCCTGGAGGTAGGCCAGCAGCCACTCGCTGAATGTCATCTCGTAGAGAGTCCAAGCCGGACTGTCGAATTCCTGTACCACGACACGCCAGGACGACGAGGGGTTGTCCGGGATGCGAAGAAAGACTGCCTCGCCCGTTGTGGCTGACGCCACCGGTATGAGTTCTCCGGGGTCGGCCCCCACCGGAGCTGGCAGGAATTGCGCCATGTCCTCATCCCGCCAGAGCTCGAGATCCCCTGTGATGTTTTCTCCGAGGCTGTGCAGAAGATGGCCGGCGGGGTGCGTCAGATACAGTTGCCCGTTGACCTCGATCGAACCGTAAGCGTCCACGATCTCACGGAAATCCGCAGGGAATTCGATGCCGAGTTCCCGCTCCAGTTCGATCCAGGGGGCCGGATCCGTCCAGTTGAACCGTGGTTCGCCCAGCAGGGCTGTGATCTCCGGAAGCGCTGTCACCAGTGGATTCCTTCATGACTCACTTGGGGCCCTTGGTCGGCCCGTGTCCGCGGCCGGGCCTGCCGTCGGTGTTGCCCGGCCCGGCCGTGGTCGCGGTGGCGGAGGGGTCCGGGGCGGTGGGCGAGGAGGGTGCCGGGTTCCCGCTGTCCGCGGGGGAGCCGCTTGCGGATGCGCGTGCCACGGGGGACTCGTCGGTTCCGGCTGCTGGATCGGTGGCCTGGGACGGCTCGGCAGCGGCGGATGAGGCAGCGTCCCCGTCCGCCGGCGGCATGGACCGTTCCGTCTTCGGCCGCACCGGCTCCTCGGCGCCTCCCGGACCCCCGGAGGAATTGGACGTGAGGCCCACGGTGAACGCGATGGCCAGACCCGCGCAGACGAGAACACCACCGGCCACGACCGCCTGTCGGGGCACGCGCGGGCCCTGTGCAGGGCGCGCCCGCCGCCGCGGCCCGCGCCCGTGGCCGGGTGTCTTGACGTCAGGACCGCCGGGTATCGCCGGCAGTTCGCGCGTTTCGTCGTACGCGTTCTCCCAGCCATGGGCGGCCGCCGGATCGGCAAAACCGTCGTACTGGGGCTCCGTCTTTGCGGACGGGCGGTACACCATCGGTGGACTTTGCGCCCCATCGCCGGCCTGCTGTTGCCATGACATGGCTGGGGATTCTAGAGGCAGGAAAGACGTGTGACGCAGTCACCGGCGATAACAGCTCAGACTCCGGATGATCACGTATTCACGTGATTTATCCGTGCATCGCCGGCCCTGACGTCGGGCAGCGGATTGTGATGTCGTAGCAGGCCCACGGCTGGGCATGCGCCCGCGGCCGGCGGAGGCATCCGTAACCTCCCAGGGATCGACGGTACGACAGGCGACCGCACGCCATGGTCACAAATCGTGACTCTGCCGGGGGTCTTGGAGTTTCCCGGTGCGCAACCGTGATCAGCGGGCATGCTCGGGGCCGTTTCGAAGATCGATCCAGCTGTTGAGGCGTCTGTTGTCACTCCGTCTGCGTCCCGGTGAGCGAGTCCCGTCTTTGACCGCGCAGATCGCGCAGGTGAGCAATCCGGGCGGTACGGCGGCGATGTGGGTGAGAGCCTGCTGTGATGGGCTGTGGGCCGACGAGGACTTCGCGGGCTGGTACCCGCGCGAGAAGCGTCCCCGGTTCGAGCTTCAGTAGCTTCGGTTCGTGGTTGGCGACCGGCCGCGACAGCAACGTCCGGGACGTGGCTCGCCGCATACGAGGCCATCGTCGACCGCCCCACCTTCGGCGGCGACATCATCGAAACCGGAACCGGCTCATACCGACTTGCCACCACCCGGACCTGGGCCGAACAGCAGCCTGCCAGCTGAACTGAGGCGGGCCGGCGCGCACTTACTGAGCGGCGTCGCAGATCCCGAAGACACGGGTGATCCACTGATCCATCCGGGCCTCGAAGTCCGAGGCTGAGGCGATGCCCGAGGCCGGGAGGCAACCCGCGTCGTCGAGGCCGGCGATGAAGTCCACGTCGGCCCAGCCACCGCGGAACAGCACGACGGACAGCTCGGCCTCGCCCGGCCCAGAGATGATCACGCCAACTGAGTCGGGGTCATGGACCCGGGTTCTGTCGGTCTCCAGAGGCTGCGGCCACGACGCGTCGGCATCCCTCCAGGTCACCTGGCCCACTTCGAGGCCGGCCGACGTCCAGCCCACCATCTGGCCTGCCAGAACCGCAGCCACCTCATCAAGATCGACAATCCTGTCCATGAGGTGATCATCCCGCATGGACGATCCCGGCGGTCCAGGAATCCGGCACCGGGACGGCGAGACAACGCGCCAGCCTGTTCCTGCTTCTCGCCGACATTTTCTGGACTTTCGGCGTGCGGTCGTTCCCAGGATCCACCGGCAACCGCGCTTCGGCCGGCGGGCCTGGTCGTTGTGCGGGGGGAGGGAGGGTGTACGAGCCCCTTGTCGCGGGCTTGACAGGCCGAACGTCTGCGGGGGCGCGGCCCGTTCGGCAGGTTGGAGGGAGACGGCAGGTTCGGGGGCTCGCCGCGGCACGGGTGACGGCCCGCCGGGGAACCGGCGGGCCGTCACGTCAGCCGAGGGCTGTGTCAGTGCACGTTGAGGCGATTCGAGCAGTACTCGTTCGGTCCCCACCTTGCGCAGATCACGACGCTGGTGATGTCGTGGTTGAAGGTCCGGGACGAGGAGCTTTTCGACGGTGGAGTACAGCGAGTCGCCTGAACCCCGGGTGAAGCTCAGGTCGACGCGGGCCGGTTCCTTGCCCGCCTGGTAAGGGCTTCAGATCCAGGCCCAGCTTCCCGCGCCGTTGCCCGGGCAGTTGTGGACCTGGGTCTGGTTGCAGCCGAACCGGTGCGGTAGGTCATGCCGAGCTGGCGGTGGGTCGAGCGGCGGCTGTGCCCGGCCTCCAACAGTGTGTGGACGGCGGCGTGCCGGGCCCGGGTGCGGTCGGCGAACCGGTGTACTCGCGGCCGGGGTGACCCGTTCGCTCCCTCGGCAGGGCGGGCTCTGGCTCGGCTTCGGGGCTGTGAGAACCAAAGATCGAAGGCGGCGGCGGTGCTGAGCGGCGCTCCGCTCGGCGGCTTCGCTCAGGTTGTGCCAGAGGTGCCACCGGTCCGGGACCTGGATGGCTTGTGGCGCACCAAGGACGGCGCCCTCGGCGAAGAACGGCGCCCGGTCTGGGCATACGACCTCGACGCCGGGCCGTTGGGCGAGCCAGGCCGCCAGGCTCGATGCCTCCGAGCCGGGCAGCAGATCAATGGGACGGTGGGTTGCGATGTCGACAGGACCGTGCCGTGGTGGCGGTTCGTGCGGGTGGTGTACTCGTCCACGCCGACCACCCGCGGAGCGGGCACCTCAGGCTCGGGAAGAGCTTCGACCAGGCGCAGGACAGTGCTGCGGCTGACGGACACCCCGAGGGCAGAGACCAGGCGAGCGCTGGCCCGGCCTGCCAGCGCGAGACCGACCGCGACCAGAGCCGACCGCAGCCGCGTCGGTCCGCTGACCGTGCCGGCGGGTCGGGCCGGGCATCTGCTCGACGAAGGTGCGGCGTGTGCAGTCCGAGTTCCTGCAGGCGAACCGGCGGACTGGCAACCGGAGAACAACGCTTCGTCCGGCGCTCGACACATCAGCGGGAAACCGCAGGTAGGAGCCGTGTGGACGGTCACGTAATTCGGCTCTGGCGCTGATCTTGTGACGCTGTCGGTGTCAGCGGTGGCTGTGATCATGGCTGGCGTGTTTTTCGCGGAGTTTCGAGGTGTTGTTCCCTCATCTGGCTGGTGTCGTGGTCGAGTTGGTCGAGCGGGTGGCTCTGTACACGAGAACGGGAGTCGTTTGTCGACGGCTACGGGAGTCGCCGCGTCACCCTGTCGCTTGATCAATATCGATGAGTTCGGGAGTCATTGAGTGAGCTGTTTTTGGGCGGTACATGACAGAGTGGCGTCGGCGGCTCAACGGATCATGCTGCAAGCCACTCGTTGAGCGGGCCATGGACCGGATCACCGGCACGACCGTCTCGGCGCCGGAGCTGGCCTGTCGCCCGCTCAGGAGGGCCGTTGTCACGGGCAGCGGTTACCTTGCAGCTCAGCACAGAACCAAGGCAGGTTGCAGGAAGGGGAGCGGCAATGGTCGTCGAGGTGGGGTACGCGCAGGCGTGGGACCTGGAGTCTTGTGCGCCCTGGCAGCCGATGTCCGCCGAGGAGGCCCGGGAGCGGGATGCCACCGGGTTTCCGTACGTGGTGGTGTACCGGGAGTCGGGTCGGAAGGCCCCGCTGGAAGTCCGGCTGGTGTCCTGGCGGGACCACTACGTCGGGCTGTGGGTCTACGACGCCCAAGGTCGCCGCACCTACGATCTGGACATGCGGCTGCTGGACGACCCGTCGCGGCTGCTGCGCCGATACTCCGTCAGCTGGTACTACACAGGCCCAGAGATGGCGGAGTTCGACAAGGCGTGCCCACGCATCATCGTGGACCTCTTCCCCGACGGGAGGGGGCAACGGACGGTGGAGCGGCAGGGGCAGGGCGGGGGCTCCTACGTCACCTCGCCCGGACTCCGGGACGACGAGCGCTGGCTGGACCGCCCCGCCTTCGGGGAGTGGCCGCTGCTCTCGGCCCAGGTACACGGGCTCATTGAGCCGCTGGCCTTCGAGCCGGCCGAGGTGGCCGAGGCAGCCGAGCCTGGTGACGGAGGCGCCCCCGCTACCTGCTGGCGTCCGCCGCGCCCCGCGCAGCCCGGGCCGATCAACGAGTTGTTCCGGCCCGGGGTGCGTGTGACCGACGGGTACCACCCCGAGATGACCGTCGTGGAGCCGCGCCGGGTCGGCACACTGCGCGTACCCAGCGGACTGCTGGCCGTCTCCGGCCCGGACATCGACCACGGCGACGGGCCGCGCATTACGGTCGCTGTCCCGCCCGGGGAGTACGTACTCGACGAAGCGCGGGTCCGCTACAGCTACCAGTGCGAATGGCGGGACGCCGAGGTCACGACCACGGAACCCACGGCCGTCCGCCTGCTCGTCAGCGAGACCCCCGCAGCGACCTGGGAGATGGCCCTCGGTCCGGACGACGATCCCCGGCTGTTCATCGAGCAGCAGACAGCCGGCTTCGACACCGACGGTGCCACTGGCTGCTTCGCCGACGCCGGGTCCTGGGATCCGCTCATCGCGCTCTTCGAGCGGGGGCTGATCCGGGGGGAGTCGGACCTGGACGGGTACGAGGACATCGACGACGGTTCCATGTTCCTGCAGCGCACCTGGGACGAGGCTTCCGGCGGCGAGCTCATGTCCTTCGCGACGACTGGGGACGGTACCTACCCGGTGTGGGTCGGCCGTTCCGAGGCCGGTGAGGTCATCGGCGTCGTGGTGCTGGTGGAGGGGATGCCCGAGCTGCTCCCGGAGCGGGACGGAACCCCCACCGATGCGGCTGTGTAGGCAGGGTCCTGCCTACGGGCGCAGTCGCCAGCCTGGTTGCAGCTGGTGACGATCTCGGCAGCACGGTCAACAACACTCGGCGCCTGGAGTCCGGGGTACATGTACCCACACCCATCAGGACAGCGGCGGGTGCCTCCCGAACTCGTGAACATCGACTTGGCCGCCTTCGGGGGTGCCTCCTGCGCTCATCGACAAACGACTCCCGTTCTCGTGGACAAAGCCACGCGATCGTGCTCGGCAATGTCTGTGCGTACCTGACCGCGAAGTAGGGCACCGGGCCGGCGAGTGGGCTGCGGTAAGCAATGTGGAACTGGCCTGCACCCCGACCAGCAGTTCCTGGCTCAACTGCATCGAGGCCCGGTTCACCGTCCTGCGCCATTTCGTGCTGGACGGCGCCGGCCACGCCGGCCACAGGGGGGCGGCTTGTTGCGCTGCTCGACCAGGGGAGACCGGCGGGCCGGGTGCAGCATCCTGCGGCCGGCGGCTGCGATGCCGCGGAGTCAGTCTGGGTAGCGCAGCCGGCGCGATTGAAGCGAGGTGAGCCGGAGGACGACGAGGACCGCGAGCAGCGCGGAGCAGATGAACGAGACCTCGGCGGACAGGAACCACCCCGTTCCGCCGGTCAGCCAGGCGCCGGCAGCGCAGAACTGGCAGAGCACCCACAGTGCCCACCAGGCGTGGAGGATGCCCGGCCACAGCCGTCGGGCCCCCGGTCCGGTACTGCTGGGTGTGCTCGCACGCCAGATGTCGTTGGCGACGGCCTTCGGCAGCCACAGATGCACGACGGGCAGCAGCCATCCGACCAGCGCCCAGCGTTGGCGGAAACGCCGGCCCGCGGGATCGAGGAGCGCGGCGTTGACGCCCGCGCGGTAGAACCGGGCCAGGAACAGGGCGGCGCAGACGGCATGCGCTGCGACGAGGACTCCCAGCGCGACCAGGGCCCCGACGGCGACCGTGAGTGCGGAGAGGAGGAGCTGCATCGGGCCGCCGAGCAACGTGTTCACCACGGCATCCGGCGGATCGTCGATCACCACGTCCGGCGGGCCGAACGCGACGAGGAGGGACGTCACCGTGTGCGGCACCACGCACGCCGCGAGTGCCGCGCACACGCCCCCGGCCCACAGGACCAGCGCCCACCTGCCGGTTCGACGTTCCGGGAGTGCCGGCGGGGCGACCCCGGCACGAGATCGGTGTGGCTGTCCAGGTAGGACCGGCCGAGGCTGCTTCTCGTGCGGCACCGACTTTCGGGCGGGGCAGCCCGCGCAGACCCCGTCCGGCCCGGCGGCCTTGCACATCCGGCACTGCTTGCGCAGTACGCGTCCTCCTCAGGATCTCAGCGAGCACCTGAATACCCCAGCGCGCGGACACCTGATCGCGTCACCCCCGGGCGGAGGCGCCGACGCCCGGTGAACGGGACGAGGTGCGCCTTCGGCCGGAGTATGCGCGAACTTTGGGTTCGGAGAGGGGGAGTGTGCCGGCACGTGGGCGCTGTGGCTTTCACGGAAGGGGATTTGGAAGTCGGGCCGTCGCTCCTGGTGGGTCGGTGTCTCGTAGGGTGCGTCGGCGTCAGCCGCGTCCACGCCGGCTCATGTCGGCTCCGGCTCGTCCTTCTTGGGTCTTGCGCGGCCGCGTCAGGCAGGCGGCCCGGAAGCCCGGCAGGGACAGCGGCTGTTTCCCACCGGCGAGCGGGGTAGCGGCGTATGTGCCGGTCAGCGCCCGCCCTGGGTGCCGGACACCGCCGGCTCTTCTGCGACTCGCCCTTGACCCCAATGACGGTGCTGTTTTGTGCTTGACCGGGTGGGCGGGGTGATGGCGGCGGTCGCGGAGTGGAGCATCGCACCGATGTGTGTCCGGCTTCGGGGCGGTCTGCCGGGATGTGTGGCCGGTCGGGGTTGCGGCGGGTGGCGGGGTTGGTGCTGGCGGGGTTGGCGGGGGGTGGTGATGGCCGGTGCCGCGGGGCTGTGGGGCTTTGCGGCGGAGTGGTGGCCGGCCTCTCCGTGCCGGCCATCGTGCGGTGTCCGGCCCGCCGGGTGTTCGTCGTTCCCTCTGGCCGTGTGCCGCGGTCTTACGGTATCGCGGTGGTGTGGTGGTGGGTGGGGTGGTGTGGTCAGGGTGTCGGGTTGCGGCGGGCGGCGAGTTCTTCGATGCGGGAGCGTTTCCAGTGCTGTTGGCGGGGTCGTCCGGCGCTGCCGCGGCGGTGGTGGAATGCGTCGGGTTGCCGGAGGTCGGGCAGAAGTCCGTGTCCGAGGGCGCTGAGGAGGCTGTCGGCGTCCTTGTATCCGAGGATGCGGGCTGCTTCGGCGGCGCCGACCAGGTCCTCGTTGTCGTCGTGTCCGGTGGCGGGCAGGACTCCGCGTCGGCGGGCGGCGGCGACGGCGGTGGCCCGGCGCCACTTCTTGCGGGGTCCGCCCCGGCTGCCCTCTTGTTTTTCGAGGAGGTCGGGCTCGGGAAGTTCGGGGATGCGTCCCTGGTAGAGGGCGCTGGAGAAGGATGCGGTGCTGCTGTAGCCGAACAGGCTCGCGACTTCGGCGGTACCGAGCAGCTCGTCGGGGTCACCGTCCGCGGACACCGGGGGCAGCGCCGGGCCCGGAGCGGAGCTGCGCCGGCCTTTGCCGGGCCGGTTGCCGGCCCAGGCGACGACGGTGCCGCGCCGCCACATCGGGCCGTCGGTGTTCTCGTTCGGTTCGGGGAAGTATCCGGGCCGGTCGCGGACGTAGGCGTCGATGGTGGACGTGCGGGTGTAGCCCAGAAGCTGGGCCACCTCCCGCTTGGTCAGCAGCTCGTTCGGGTCGGCGTCGAGTACCGCGGCCGGCAGCGCGCGCTTCTTCGGGGCGCGCTGCGCGAAGAACTGTGCGACCTGGTCGTGCCGCCAGAAGCGTTTGCGGCCCTCGGTGTGTGCGACCGGTGGGAAACCGCTGTCCGGGTTGTTGCTCCACTCGCTGATCCGGGGCTTGCTGGTGCTGAACTCGGACACGATCTGCGCGGTGTCAACGAGCCGCTCGGCGGCAGACATCTGGGCCCCTCTTTGTTGCAAGGATCGGCAGGACAGCGCCGGCACCCCGGCAAGTGTGACAGGTTCGATAATGCCAAAGCGGGTGACGTGGCGTCCAGCCCGGCGCCGGCGCTGCAAGACGGTGCCGCCCCTTCCGTCCTGGATGAGTACAGGCCCTGCCTCGACGACCGCTGGAACGAGGGCTGCACCAACGCCTGGAAGCTGTGCAAGGAGATCGTGCCACTCGGCTACAAGGGCAGCTACCAGCACGCGCGCTGGTGTCTATCTGTACGGCAAGCGCGCCTCACCGCGGCCGGTGACGGCCCGACCGCCCTCGCCCCGGTGGCCGTGACGGTTTGAGTCGGCCCCCACTCGGACGGTCTGAAGTGGCCCCACCCGGAGATCATTCGGGGCTGTGTGACGGCTTGAAGCGGCTCCAACTGTCGGCGCGAGGTCGCCCCACCGTCCGCGCCTGGTGGCATGACCGCGGCATGACTGCAGTGCTGCCGCGGACGATCCGGGCCGTCTACACCGACCGGCTCCTGCTGCTGGAGGAGGAAGCGGCACGGCTGGGCTTCAGCCAGCGGCTCCCGGTCGACTGGCTGCGGGAGCACGCCCAGGCCGCGGCGGTGCACTATCTGTTCCCGGCGATGGAGCATCGGCTCAGTCATCGGCCGGAAGTGTCACCGCAGTGGCGGTGCGAGCTGTTGCTCACGGTCCGGACCGGCGAGGAGGTGTTGAGCCTGCTCGATGTCCCGCCCGCCGTCTTCCAGGGGCTGCCGGAGACACTGAGCTGCAACTTGCGGGGCCAGATCGGCTGTTGGGCTGACCACGAGGTGAAGCCCTGGTAGATGGGTTTTCGACCAAGAGAACCGTCTCCACCCGAGGCTCCGCATGCTTGTCTACCCGTCCGGCGTCGACGTGTCCAGCTCCGCCTTGCGCTCCCTGTCCGCCCGCCCTCGGCAGCACCGACGTGTGATCGGCTCCCGCTGGCGACTGCTGAGCGCCGGTCGCCAGGCCCTGCTAACCCTCGCCCACCTCCGCATGGGACACACATATGCCCAGCGCGCAGCCGGATTCGGTTTCGGCACCACGACCGCCTACCGATATGCGACCGAAGCCGTCGAGCTCTTGGCCGGCTTCGCACCCACCCTGGCCGACGCGACACGGACTGCCGCGACGAAGGGCATTCGTGATCCCCGACGGCACCCTCCTGCCCATCGACCGCATCGCCGCGGACCGGCCCTTCTACTCCGGGAAACACAAGAAGCACGGGATGAACGTGCAGATACTCACCGATCCCATCGGCCGACTGCTGTGGGCCTCACCGGCCCTCCCCGGCACCATCCACGACGTCCGCGCGGCTCGCGAACACGGCGTCGTCGACGCCCTCGCCACAACCGGCATCAAGTGCTGGGCGGACAAGGCGTACCGGGGTGCCGACGGAACTGTCCGCACTCCCTACTGGGGCCGCTGGGGGACCCTGTCCACCGGTCAGAAGGCCGTCAACCGGTCCCACGCGAAGATCCGCGCACTCGTCGAGCAGGCCATGGCCACCCTCAAAGCCTGGAGGCTCCTGCGTAAACTCCGGTGCTCGACCACCCGCATCACCGCACTCGTCCAAGCCATCCCCGCCCTACATCTGGCCAGTTCAAAGTGAGGTGAGAAAAAGCTCAGTGTGTCGAGGTGGCCCGGAGCGACGCCTGCCCCACCGTTCCTGTCCGCGACAGCAAGAACCCCACCGACCCGGCCGTGGACATCGGTGCGGACGCCTGGACACCCATTGTGAATAGCCTTCGCCAGCCCCCTCCCAGTGGTAGAGGTGCGTCGAACCTGGTCACGGGGCCTCGTAATTGGTCACGGCCAGCGCCTTGTCCACCCGAGCGGCGGCCAAGTCATCGTGGCGGATCACAAAACTCGTGCAGTACTCCTCGTAGACCCGGGCTTCACTGACGAGCGATATCCATTCGCTCGTCAGCCGGTGCTTTTCCTTCTCCAGGTGGGAATACCATTTCGCGATCGGGATGGCTGGGATCTTGCCTTCCTTCTCGCGTCCCGCGAGGGTCTGCTCCGCAATGCTGTTGATCACCTCTTCATCGGCATACCCGCCGATGGCAACGCCGGCGCCAGACGGCCAGAGGTCGTGGGCCAGAGCACGAAGTTCGTCCAGGTGCGGCAGGTCACGCTCCATGTGCCGAACCAACTGCTGCTGGAAGGGCGACATGTCCTCCCAGTCGAGATCCTCCCAGAACTCGTGCCAGTCCCCGTCCTCGTCACCCTCCTGGAGCCAAAGGGGCAGTTCGGCTCTGAGCTCGGCGCTGACGTCGAACTGCTCGCGGACACACTCGGAGCCGGGGGCTTCCGCGACCGCGGTTTCGGTGCCGTCCGGTACATACACGACTCGCGCGTACCTCCCGGAACCATCCTCATGGTCCATCTCCTGGTTCACGAAGAAGAGCAGCGTCCCGTCCGCCAGCAGGTCGAAGCCGTCGACTCTCGGCAGCGCCCCACAATCGACGGAAAGGAGCAACGGCAACGGAATGTCCCCGGCGGACGGCCACTTCATGCCCACCGGCAGCCGGGGCAACCCACCGAACTGCCCGACCGGAGAACCACCGCCCACGGACAATCCGATCGACAAACGAAGGTGCTGGCTGAATCTGCTGATCTCGTCGCCCGGGATGCCCAAGTCAAGCGCTGCCCGACGAAACTCTCCCTGATGATCCATGCCCGAGAAGATAAACCCTTACCAACCCGGCTGGGTCATCCGGGTGTTGGTGGGCATGAGCTGTACGTGGTGGAGCGAGCGGTCGGTCACCTTGGATCATCCCAGCGGATCCGCCTCCAGGAAGCCGCGCAGCTCCAAGGCGAGGTTGCACATGTCCTCTCCGGGAGCGTGATCAGTCCCAACTTCGAAGTGCCCCTCGTCGCCGGGGAATGGATGGTGCACCCCCCCGGCAGTCGGACATGAGATCCCACATGCTTGGCTGAGACCGTCAGATCTCGTTCCAAGGAACACCAGGCTCGGGCACCGTTCACCCACGAAAATCTCCCGCCGGCTCTGCCGAAAACACATAGAGTCCATCACCGCCCCATCGTCAACGGGAGTGAGGTTGGCAAAGGCTCACTGGACGCGACGACAGAGGCGGACATCGCGGCGCGCATGAAGCGGGCTCCCGCGGTGCGGGAATGGGCCGAGCGGGAGGCGTGAGCCCCAGCGTGGGCCGCGGGGTCAGGTGACGGCCTTGAGCTGTTGCCGGGCCTTGGTGTGAGCGAGGCGGCAGGACTGGGTGCCGTTCTCGATGATCGCCCCGTTGAAGGTGAGGCGGTCAACACCCCAAACGCGCCGCCGGGTGGGGCCCCTTCCGACCGTCCGGGTGGGGCCGACGCAAACCGTCACAGCCACCCCGGACGGTCGCCGGATGGATCCTCCGCCGCCCGGAAACCCTCACTGAGCCCGAACAGCTCCAGCTCAAGACTGTCCGCGCCCACTGCCCCGAAATCGACGCCCTCACCGGGCACGTCCGCTCCACTCCTTCGCGACCATGCTCACCGAGCGCCAGGGCGAGCGCCTGCCCGACTGGCTCGACGCCGCCGGGCAGGACGACCTGCCCAGCCTCCACGCCCTCGCCATCGGCATCACCCGGGACCTCGACGCCGTCATCGCCGGACTGACCCTGGCCTGGAACTCGGGTGCCGTCGAAGGGCACGCCAACCGGATCAAGATGCTCAAGCGCCAGATGTTCGGCCGGGCCGGCGTCAAGTTGCTGCGCAAGCGGGTACTCCACGCGTGCGCCGGCTGGCTGAGTTCTGGCTACTTCAGGAGCCGGAAACCGGGCTGTCGGGCCCACGCTCGGAGGAATTCCGCCGAGCCGTACGCGGCGGGCCACGGATCGGTCATCGTTGCGACGATGCCGGGAAGGCCGGCCACGACTGAAACCTGATCTTCTCGCAGTTCGGCGTTGGCGACACCACCGATGACATCCATGACAGCGGCGGTCAGCAGGACCGTGACGAGGTGGTCGACAGGACGGTTGCAGAACGCGACGACGTCGACCGGGTGGGTGGGGGTGAAGCCGATGAGGGATTCCTGGTCGACTTCGTCGGCGTGCTCGGCCTCGAAGACGGCCTCGTCACCGATCCCAGGCCCCATGAGAGAGACCAGAACAGGCCGACGTCCGTCTACGTCCCCGGCATCCGTGATCCCGAGGCTCTCCGCGTGAATGTTCAGGTCGTACTCGCCGACCCGCTTCTCCTCAAACCGTGCCGAGGCGCCAAGCAGGAACCCGCGCAGCCGCTGGATCGCCACGCGGGGAACGGCCTCCGCCAACTCGATCACCAACACCGGTCCGCTCACGGCCCGGAGCCTAACCAGCCGGGACTGTCACCCCCAACCTTCTACTCAGCGTGGCCGCTCACAGAAGCTGAGCCAGAGCCCGTTCTCGTCAACAAGGCCAGGTCCGGCCTGGCCCCGTTGTTGTGGTCCCACGTCCGGCCCAACGGCGAGGTGAACACTCGACATGACCAGCAGACTCCCGCTCAGCACGACCTGACCGGTGTCCGGCTGGGGATCTCTTACCTGCGCCTGTGACCGGGCAGGGGTATCCCGATCGCCTCGGAACACGGCGCCGAGAGATCCTTGGGTGCCCGGTGCCCGGTGCCCGGTGCCCGGTGCCCGGTGCCCGGTGCCCGGTGCCCGGTGCCCGCGCCGATCCGCCGTCGAGGGTTCAGTGCTTGGTCTCGTACCTGGTCAGGATCACGCCGTGGGGAAACGTCCGGGTCTCGACCAGGGTGAGGTTCACCCGGTTGTCCAGGGCTGTGAAGAACGGCGTGCCGCCGCCGACCAGGACGGGGTGGGTGACGAGCGTGTACTCGTCGATCAGCCCGGCTCGCATGGCGGCTGCGGCGAGTGTGGCGCCGCCGATGTCCATGGGGCCGCCGTCGTCGGCCTTGAGCCTGGTGATCTCGGTGACCGCGTCGCCGGTGACCAGACGGGTGTTCCAGTTGACTGTGCTGGTCGTGGTGGAGAACACCACCTTCGGCATGTCCCGCCAGCGGCCGGCGTACTCGATCGCCGCCGGTGTGGCACCCGGCTGCTGGTCGGCGGTCGGCCAGTGGGAGCTCATGGTCTTCCACAGCTTGCGCCCGTACAGCGCCAGGCCCGTCGCGTCGACCCGGTCGGACCACCACTGGAACAGCTCGTCGCTCGGCACGCTCCAGCCGAGGTCGTCGCCGGGCGCGGCGATGTAGCCGTCCAGGCTCAGGTTCATGGCGAAGACCAGTTTCCGCATGCGTCAGCCTCCCGTGCGTCGGTATTCGGCGTACAGACCAGGACGGCACGGAAGAATCATCGGCCAGGCCACACCGAGGGCCGGTTGACCACCACGCCAAGCGGATGCTGCGTACAAAACGGAACCCCCTACGTACACCTATCGGTGAGACCGGTCGACCGGCGTGACCTTGACCTGCGGAGTTGCAGTGGACCCGTACGGTGAAAATCCCGATTGCCGGGGGCTGAACGTACCCTCCGGCGATGCCCGGGACCCTGTTCGGCTACGCCCGCTGCTCCACCGGCGAACAAGACCTTCAGCGAGTGGGGCCAGGTCTTCGGCGACGGGGTTCTCGCCACCGCCATCCTCGACCGCCTCCTGCCCGTTGAGATGGAGACGCCCTCCTCCTGGACTCGCGGAGCAACGACGGCCCAGGAAGCCACACCGTCATCTCCCACCGGCAGTGCCTGACCGAGCGAATCCGCCAGGCCCCGCCTCACCGAACTCTTCGACAACCTTGCCGCCCGCATCGCCGAAGCGGAACGCGACGGCTGGCCCGGCGACGTTGAAGGCATCAACGTCAGCCTCGCCGGCGCCGAAGCCAACCTCGCCCAGATAGACGACCGCACCGTCCACCTCGGCACTCAGCCGGTTCGCCGGCCGAACGACTACCACGATCGGGACACCGGCATCAGCCAAGCGGCGGGGTGACCGACCGGTCAGGCCCGTCTGGCCTGACCGGTCGCCGCCGGGCGGCACAGGGGAAAGCCAGTGGCAGACAGCGTGACCACCAGGCGATAGTCGCTGCATGCATCGAGCGGACGAGCCCATGGACAGCCCCGCGCTGAACACAGAGGAGTACGACGCAGTGCAGGCTGCCGTCACCGCGGTCGCACCCACGTGGGCAGGCGGACAACGGGTCACCCTCAACGCGCTGTTCGACCGTTGGAAGGGCATCACCGGCGAGGTGGAGGAGGGCTACTCGTGGTGCGCTCCCGAGCTCAGCAACGACATCTGGTGCCGCGGCGTCCTGGCGAAGATCTGGCCGATGCTCCCAGCACGCGTCCAGGAGATCAGACGGCCGGAGCTCGACGGCATCGACGAGCGGTATCGCCGCGCCACGATTCCGTGGCCCGGGCATGCTGAGGACGACGCCGAATGGTGGATCTGGCGGGTTCCCCGGCGTCTGGAGGTCGAGGCGTCCGAGCAACGTGGAGAAGGCTGGCCGCCGGGCTGGGAAATGATGCCGTTCCCCAGGCCGGATTCCGTGGAGGTCATCTCTTGAGATTGACCCAGCCTGTCCAGAACCCCGCCGACTTGAGTAGGTCGGAGAATTCCGGGTGTTGCGGGAGGCGTTCGTAGTCGCGGACGTCCGGGCGGGGTCTCATGATCCAGCCGAGGGCGCGCTCAACTTTCCGACGATGGGGCAGGTCCGTAAAGCCTTTCGCGGCGTGAGGACGCGAGACCGTCCTGAGGGCCACGGCGACGGCTCGAGTGCGGGCGTGGTCTGACATCCGTAGGGATGCGGAGTCCGTCATCCACAAGGTCGCGTCACCCCGGACACGGGCACGCTGTTCGTCCGGTCGCTCATGTGTCAGCGGTACTCGCTATCGTCCGAGCCATGACCTCAAGTGATCATCTGCTTGGCCTGATCCGGAACACCCCAGAGATCGATCTTCTGCTGCGGTCATCCTTCGGCTTCGACATCCATCGCAAGCACCATGGCCAGGGCTTGCAGCTTGCCTCGGGTGCGCCGATGGAGGTGATCGCCGGGGAGTTCGCCGGTGGGGCGTACTTCCTGTGTGCCGAGCACAACGGCCGTCGCCCGGTGGTGTTCGCCGGCTCTGAAGGGGAGGGCGGGCTGCTCGCCGATGACCTGGCGGACGCACTGGAGATCATCATCGGGCTGGAGTGGCACGACTGCCTCTCATTCTCAGGTGGTGGCGATGTGGAGGTCATGCAGATCTCCGCTCAACACCTTGAACGGTCCCGTGACAAGTACAGCCCGAACATCGGCAGCGAAGCTGCCCAGGTTGCTGCAGCCCTGTCGCTGCGTATCGTGCCTGTCAGTGACCTCGTCATCCGGTTGCAAGCAGCCGCCGCGAAGACCGAACCGGACTACATCGTGACCGACGAGGACGGGCAGGTGTTCGACCCACTGTTCGGCGAGCACCTGGAGCCTCGCCACGGTGGTTGGGGCTGAACCCGGCCAGCCGCTGCCGCCGGCCGGATCGACGCCGACACCTCGGCCGATGTCTGACAACGCGTTGGGTAGAATCTCCGGCGTATCTGCCGACTTTGTTCCCGACGATTTGTGGGAGCGCATAGCTCGCTGGTGTCTGGCCCGCCCGCACCAGGTCCTTCTCGAGGAGCTGGACCAAGTGAACGGCGCCGAGCGCTGTCGGGATCAGCGAGTCTCCAGCGGGTCGGCCTGCCCGAGCAGTTCCGCGAGCGGAGTGCCTGTCCGAGTGGCGACCCTGGCGCGGGCTGGTCCCATCGGTCGATCATCGCGTTGAGCTCGGCGAGGGTCGCGACCTCGGGCACCGGGACAAGGTGGTTGCGGCGGAAACCAGCCGATCTGCCCCTCGTCCCGCCCTTCTTGTGGGCGCCACAGATTGCGGGCTGGCAGTAGAGCGCTTCCAGGCCGATCTTCCGTGGGTTCGCGAATTCTGAAGGGTGGCCGCGACGAACCCACGGGGTCAGGAGCGCAGTTTGCCGGAACGAAGACGGTGGTTCAGAGCTTGCAGGTTGCGGCGAGACCCAAAGAGGTCAGTCGAGAGCCGTGGAAGCCTGCCGTCGGGAGAGGGACAGCCTGCGTCGCTCTCGGTCGATCTCTGTGACGACGACCGTGATCTCGTCGCCGACTTGAACGACCGCCCGCTTCTGGAGCCTCGACAGGCGTCCACGCGAGCTCTTGACGATGGACCAGTCCCTCGATGTCGTTGGTGACCTGCACAAACACTCCGAACGGGACCAGCTTGGTAACTCGTCCCTGCAGCGCCTGCCCCACCGTGGTGGTCTCGGCGAAGGTCTGGAATGGGTCGGGCTGCGTCGCTCGCAGGGACAGCCTGGCCTCTCCGTTCGTTGTGTCGAACTGGAGGAACTCGCACCTAACGCGCCGGCCCACCTGAACGACGTCCGAAGCTGTCTCGAAGTGTCGCCAGGACAGCTCGGGGATCGTGATGAACCCGACGCCGGGGAAGACCGGATGGTCTGGGCCGTCGTCCAGCGCTACGAACACTCCGAACCGTTCGATCGACCCGATCTGGCCCGACAGTATTTCTCCGGTGCGGAGGGTCTTCAGGAATGCCCAGAGCTCGGGGTTCTCCGTGGCGGCCGTGGACATCCAGGCTCGACCTTGCTCCAGGTCGATGGCAGTCACCTCGGCGGTGATCCGGTCGCCGACCTCCACCGCCGCTGCCGAGAACCGGACCCAGGACAGATCCAGCGACCCCACGAACCCCAGCGGACGTACGGCGAAACCGTCCAGGATCACCGACACACCTCGTGGGGTTACCGCTGCCACGATCCCGCTGCAGACATCACCGACCTGGATCGCAGCCAGAAACTTCCGGGAAAGCTCATCGTCCGACGCCCCGCCCATCCGCTCAGCCTCTCACGGGAAACCGTCTGTCTAGGTCCTGTCCGGCCGATCTTGGACTGTGGGAGGATGCCGTCCGTGACTTGCATCCGAAGGGGCCGTGCCGCGTAAAACACCATCTTCACTTCGGCCGCAGGAACGTGGCCGGGGAAGACCCTGGGTGCGGTATCGCGATGTCCCAGGTCTGTCGGGAGCGGCGAATGCCGCCGTCCGTGTGCTCGAACGGGAGCGATTGTCTCCGGGCATTGTGTCAGTGGCGCTGAGCGTGTGGTCCGTGCACGTCCACGGCACCCAGCGCCGGTGGAGGCGATGGGAGGCTGAGTTCACCTGCCCGTGCTGCGGAGAGGGCTGGGCCCGGGACAAGCTGCAAGAGGCTCTGTTCATGCTGCCTCCAAGGGCAGCCGCTGAACTCCGGGTGCAGGTCGAGCGCCTGGACGTGGTGCTCCTCGGGCGAACGCATCAGGAGCCCATGGCGGATCCAAAGTTGGCGTGGTGGCATCGCAGGTGCTGACCTTGCCCATGCCGTCCACTGATTTGTTGGCCGTTGTATGACTGGTCGGGGGGATCTGACAGAGGCGGAGTGGCGGCGTCTGGGAGCCGCTCCTGCCTATCGGCAACAATCGCTGCGGGCTGGCGCGATCATCGTCAGGTGGTCAACGGAATCCTGCACCGGGTGCGGACGGGGGTGCAGTGGCGTGACCTGCCTTAACGCTACGGGCCGTGGAAGACCGTCTATGAGCGTCACCGGCGCTGGTCGGCCGACGGAACCTGGGAGCGGCTGCTCCAGCAGGCGCTCCCAGGCCGATCCCACCTCGATCCGCGCCCACCAGCATGCGGCCAGCGCCCGGAAGGCCCCGCCACCCGTCGCGACAAAAGGGGCGGCGGCTATGGCACATCAGAGCGGAAGACCGTGGGTGGGACTGTCCGCTCGCCTGGTGGAGGTGGTGCGGGAGGTGAGGCACTCGGTCGCTCCAGAGGAGGCTTGACCACCAAGATCCACCTGAGTGCCGACGGTCGTTGCCACGTACTGGCACTGTGGCTGACGGCAGGCCAGCGGGCGGACTGCACGCAGTTCGGGCCGGTCATGGAGCGCATTCGGGTGCCTCGCCTCGGGCCGGGACGCCCGCGTACCACACCAGAGGGCGTCAGCGTCGATAAGGCCTACAGCAACCGCCGGACCTGCCGCTACCTGCGGCGACGAGGCATCCGCCACGTCATCCCCGAGAAGAGCGGCCAGGCTGTGAACCGCATACGCCGGGGCCGGTCAGGGGGTCGCCCGCCCGGCTTCGACAAGGAGCGATACAAGAATCGCAACACCGTGGAACAGGCGATCAACAAGCTCAAGAACTACCGAGCCGTGTTCACGAGATACGACAAGCGCGCATACGTCTACCCGAGTTCTTTCACCGTCGCAGCTACCATAATCTGGCTCCGGACATGACCGGCCGGACAGAACCTGATACGCGGGTCTCGACGTAATGTCACGGGTCGTGCTGTTCAGCTCGAAGGCTCGTAGTCAGTGGCCGCGGGGATACTGGCGTCGTGAAGACGTCTTCCTCCACCACAGCCAGCTCAGCCGAGACTTCCCCCGTCTGGGTTGAGTCGATGGGTGGCCCGCTGATAGCAGTGCCGGTTTCCGCATTGGCTTGGTGGCGTGGTTGCACACAGTCGGGGATGGTCGTCGGCGACGGGGACGTTCGGGACGACTATGACCGCGCCTGCGAGGTAGAGAGCCTCGCCGGGGTGATTGCCGTCGGCGAGGAGGGCGCCCAAGGACTTGTCTTGGCGGACGAGCCCGCCAGCAGCTGCTATCTGCCGGAACACCAAGCGTTCGTTCGCTGGCTGGGCGCCAACTGCGAGGTCGATCTCATCGCCGCGGCCAATACGGTGCTTGCTGACCCCAACACCGCGTGGGAGGAGCGCGGTGTCTGGGAGACGGATGGCCCGGCGGTGCTCATGGACTCCGTGACAGCCGGGGCCGAGCTGGGTGTCGCGTACCCGGCCGGCGGTGGCCTGCCTGAACAAGCGCCCGTCCCGATTCGGCCCGGCCGCTGGGCAGTCCGCGCCGTCTATGCCTCGCCGATCGAGGAGACCTCGGTTGGGGTGATCCACCTTCTGCCTTGGTCGTCACACTGACCGAGCCGCATCGGGGAGGAGTTCAGGACGCTTCTCCGTCCAATCGGCTGAGCAGTCCATCGAAGATCTGCTCGCGTGCGACCTGCCCCTTGGCTGCTGCATCGTCTCGCAGGCGTTCGAGAGCGGGACGGAACTCGATCGTGGTGACTAACATGCACGACTCGCAGATCGACTCGAAGTGGAAGGTCGACCGCTGTGAAGCGGTCGCGTTCCATCGGGTGCCGCTTGCCGGACTCGTCGTCGTGCTCCCGGCAGGCCTGGCATCGGGCGAACCACCTGCACGGCAGGAGGTACAGGGGGCGGCCGTGCATCTCGGTGATGCTGCCGTGGTAGGTGACGCGACTCCTGATGAGCAGCCGGGGCGCGGGTGAGGTCTCAGGCATGAGCGGCCTGCCAGGCCTTCGCGTTCTGCTGGCGGGTCAGTTCGTCGCAGTACGCGACATCGCGCGCGGCTTCGGCGTCCAGGGCGGCCACGACCCGGACACTGCCCCACATCCGGTCCGCGCGTCGCCGGGCTGTGCAGACCTGCTCCTGGCGCTCCGCCTCATCCGGCGGCTTGCCGTACGAGGTGGATCCGCGCGTCGCTGGAGAAGGAGAAGATCAAGAGGTAGCGGCAGAAGTCCTCGGCCCGCGACGGGCGGGCCGGGCCGGCTGTGGTGCCGGCCAGCGTGACGCGGGCATGGGCCAGCAGCTCGGCCACTTCCTCGGCTGCCATCACACCGGTGTCACGCCGGTGCTGGTTGCGGCCGCAGGAGACGCGGGCCCTGTCGCGGACGCGCGCGAGCACCACCGGGGCGCAGATGCTGACGATCCGGCGGGCTTGGGCGTCACGCTGATCCGACTCGGCCTGGGCGGCACGCGCGGCGCCAGTGACCTCGTTCTGCGTCCAGCTCAGCGTGGTAGCGGCCCACGCCGTGCCGCAGTGCGCGACCGTCTTCGGCTGCGCCGTCCTCGTTCCCGTCGGCGCCCAGCGGCACCATCGCGATGGCGCTCCCGAGTCCGCGGCGGCCGCAACAGCCGCACACGGTCAGATCGTCGACGATGCCTTTGATCTTCCACTTCGGGATGGACATGAAAGGCCATCCGTGGGGGCGGTGGGCGGTGGCGCCGACTCGCTCGGTGTCAGCCGGCGCGGCATGAGCGCAGGAAGCCTCAGACGCGTTGCCGCGCGCGGCCCGCTCCGCAGCCGCGACGCGCTGCCACCACGCGGCAAGGGCAGTCCGGGGGCGCTCCGCGCTCCTTATGGCGGGGTGCGCGCCTCGCGCCCGGGCGGTGTGCCCTGGGCGGGGCTGCGGGGCTGCGGGGCTGCGGGGCGTCCGGGCGGGCACCCGCGGGGGTGGGGGAGTACGGGTGCCCGCCTGGTGTTGATCAGGTCAGACCGTGGTGAGGGCGAATGCTTTCTCCATCAGGTCGTTCGCCGTTCCGCTGATGACCCGCTCGGCGCGGGCTTCCGCTTTCTCGGCGGCGGTCTTGCCGCGGGTCGGGGCGACGTGGTTGGCGTACTCGGTGAGCGCGTTGTAACCGGCCCAACGCGTGCCCCGGATGCCGGCTTGCGTGTCGGCGTGCTCGAACAGGTTCGAGATCGCCCCCCACCGCTGGCGCTGATTGGTCCTGGCGCGTGCGTGGCCGCTGTCCTTGACCGGCCATAGCTCGTCCACCACCGACTTCAGCTCACTGAGCGTCATCTCGGCCTCGACCATGCGCTGTGCCGCCCGCTCGAACTCCTCGGCGTACCGGAACGTTAAACCGAGGGCGGAACGAGCCTGCGCGATACGGGCCTTGGCGCCGGCAGTGTGCCGCACCATGAACGAGGACCGGGCCCCCTGGATGGCCGCGCGCATGGTGTTCGCGCACACCACCCGGACCGGTGTCACCACGACGCGGAACGCCGAGCCGCCGTCGTGGCTGTTGAACGCTGCGATGTACAGGTCCACGTCGTCGTTCCCGCCGATCGTGAGACCCTGCGGCATCTTCATGGTCAGGAACACCTGACGGCCGCCCTTGAGCGATCCAGCGGTCTCGAAGTGCGCACCGGACTCGTCGGCCAGCAGATTGAGGAACTCCGCGTGCTCCTCGTTCTGCACGGGGTGGTAGTCGCTGCCGACCACGCCCAGAGTCTGCGTACGGCCGGTCCTCGGATGCGTGCGCGCGGTCGCGAAGTGCTGCGCGACCTCCACCGGCGTGGTGCCGCCGGCCGTGATGTCGGTCGCGGTCAGGGGCAGCAGACGCACGTTCCATCCGGACAGAGACGCGATGCGCATGGCCTCCTCGGCGGTCATGGCGCCGTCGGTGACGGTGCCGAGCTGGTGCCAGGCACTCGTGTTGGCGGATGCGAAAGCGGCGGTGCCGTCCGTGAACTGCTCGATCTCGTGAGCCACTTTGGGCTTCCTTTCGGGTGACGAACTTTCGGCGGTCCGGCAGGGGGCCAACCCTTCCAAACTAGTTCCATAATACCTATTGGTGGGAGTGGAGCAACCCCCCCGAAGCCTCCGACCCACCCCACCCCAAGTGAAGAACTGCCAGCCACCGCCCAGCACTTCAGGCTCCCTGTAAGCCTCGCACATCACCCAGACCCCACTCTCGGCCAGGCAGCCGCAGCCAGGCAGACGCGAGAACTCCTCGACGCACAAGGGATCCCGCCCGCGGACGCACAACATGCGCCCGCCGCCGAACACATGACCGTCACTCACGCCGACGCCCGCTCCCAACGCTGAGTCAGCGCCGTGATGCTCCACCTGTGGACGCGTTCGGCGATTCCGGCCAGGAATCACCTTCAACATGTCCATTAGGCCGCATAAGTCTGCTACACCAACTCCTACACAAACTCCGACACCGACTCCTACACCTTCTCCGACAACATCTCCGACAACATCTCCGACACAAGCATCTCCCCAACCACCCGCATATCCCCAGATCAACCAAAGTCTCCGCGCATGGTCGGGGCACCGACATCCCCCTCTGCACACCCCCGGCACCCCGCCCCAGACAGGAAGAAAGAAGGACAAGGGCGGGCGGGCTGAGCGGACGCACCTCGGGGGACCAGTGTGAGGTTCGGGGAGGGTGTCACTGGGGTGTTCGGGTTTTCTCGTCAGTGGTGCTGGCTTGTTTTTGTGCTGGCCGGTGGGTGTTTCGGCTGGTTGATCTTGGTGGTGGTGTTCCGGATTTGGTGGTGGTGTGTTCTCGGATCGGTTGGTGGGGTGTTCGTCGGATCTCCTTCGAGGCGGGCTCTATAGCGCATGAGGTTGTGAGTCGGAGGTGAAAGGGGGGTCTCTGTCATCCGTCCAGGTGATCGGCGGGGCTCTTGTCGGGGGTGTCGGCTTTAGCGTCTCATTCGTCGCGCCTGTCACGGGTGTGACGTGAACTGCCTCGTGTGGGGGCGGTAGTTGACTGTCCGGAGGCTGGTGCTGTGATCACTGCTTGGTTACCGGTTCGCTCTGTGTGCGGGTATCGGCTCTGGTGATGGTGGGCGGCGACGCTTCTGAGACCGTGGCCGCTTTGGGGACCGGGGATGACGGTTTGGGGCGGCATCGGGATGAGCTGAGGGTTGCGGCGGTGGCTCAGCTGCTGCGGCTGCGGGCCGCGGGGGAGTTGACGACGGCGCATGTGCGGCTGGTCGCCGACGCGGTGGGCGTGCACAAGAGGACGGTGTGGAGCTGGCTGGCCCAAGCGGAGGAGACCGGATCCGCGGAGAAGCCGGAACGCCGCCGTTTCCGGGTCACCGAGGAGGTCATCGATGTCCTTGCCGACTATCAGGGCAACGTGAAGCGCGCTCACGAGCGTTTGGTCGAGATGGCGGTGGCTGCGGGCCGCAAGCCGCCGGGGCTGACGACGCTGCACGATGCGATCGCGCGGGATCTTGATCCGGGTTTCATGGCGGGCCTGCGCGAGGGGATCCCGGCGGCCCGCGGTTTCGATCCCTGCTTTCAGCGGCCGGCGGTGGCGCGGAACGAGGTGTGGGAGGGGGATCACAAACAGGCCGAGACCGTGGTGTTGATGCCGGACGGGAAGACGTCGAGGGTGTGGGTGACGTGGTTCGAGGACCGCGGTACTGGCCATGTGATGGGCTGGGCGGTCACCGCCGGCTCCGCGCACCGGGGTTCGGTCCTGGCGGCGGTGCGTATGGCGGTGCTGCGCGAGGAGCCCTATGGTCCGGCCGGCGGTCTGCCCTATCTGGTGCGCGTGGATGGCGGTGCCGACTTCCTGTCCAAAACGGTCCGACGGGCCTTCGGTCTGCTCGGTGTCCCTGTGCACCGTGTGCGCAGTGCCCGGCACAAGGGCGGTGTCGAGCGGCTGAACCGTACGAGCATGACGCGTTTCTTCGCTGATCTGCCCCGTTACACGAAGGCGCCCCGGCTCGATCACCGCCGCCGTCTGGGTGATTCGGATCCGCCGCTGACGTTCGAGGCGTTCGTGGGCCTGTTGGGGGAGTGGGTTCACAAGCACAACACCGTGCATGTCATCGAGCGCACGGGGATGACGCCGCTTGAGGCCTGGCAGGCGGATCCCACTGAGATCCGGCCCGAGCCGCGCGCCTGCGAGCTGCGTGCCTTCATGCTGGAGAGCGACCACAGGGTCCGCAAGATCACCAGCCATGGGGTGGAGTTCGGGGGCCGCGCCTATATGCCGGAGAACGGGGTGGGCCGGATCGGGCTCGAGGTGCGGGTGCGGTGGATGCCGCATCACACCCACGAGATCGACCTGTACACCTTTCGCGGCAACCGCTACCTGGGCCGGGCCTTCCTCAGCAACGAGGCCGGCGAGGAACTGCGCGCCAAGGTGCTCCGCGAGCGGGACGAGCACAGCAAAAGCCTGCGACGTGCCCTGCAACGCTCCGGCGAGCGCCGGCGGGAACGCCACCTGCCGTCCACCCGGCCCGAGGTGCCCATCCGTGCCCTGCGCATGACCGAGCAGGAGGCCCGCGCCGAACTCGACGGCACGAAGGCGCCCGCCACGCCGCGGCGCCGCGCCCAGCCGTACCGGCCCCTGACCCCCGTTCCGGCGACGTGGAAACGACCCGGCCAAGACCTCAACCACACCGCATCCAAGGACGACGCCTCGTGACGACCGCCCCCAAGCGCAAACACCCCGGCCAGCGCCGCCAGCCGGCCGCCGCCCTGGCGAGCCAGACATCCAGGCGCCGCCCCGACCTGCGCCCGCAGCACTTTCTCGGCCTCAAGGACTCCACCCTGGTCGCCACGGACACCCTGCTGCAGATCAAAGACACCGTCATCGACACCGTCGAGTCCAGGGCCATGTCGGTGATCTACGGCGGCCCGGGGCTCGGCAAGAGCTTTTCCACCCGGGCCACGGTCCAGGAGATGAACCCGGACCTGATCCTCCCGCTCGACTTCGCCCGCTCCCGCCCCGGGCCGAAGGACCTGCGCGAGGAGCTGTTCCACCAGATGCGGCTCAACAGCAAGATGCCCGGCACACCGACCGCGTTCGACAAACTGCTGCGTGAGAGCCTGCCGCGCCGCCCGTACGTCATCGTGTGCGACGAGGCACAGCAGTACCGCAGAGAGAATTTCGAGTTCCTGCGCAAACTGTGGGACAACTGCGATCCCCAGCCCGCCATCATGTTCGTCGGCGGCCGCGAGGCCTACGAGACGCTGCAGAGCGACCCGGCACTGGCCTCCAGGATCTACATCCGTCTGGAGATCCTGGCGATGACCGAAGACGAGATCCTCAAAACGGTTCCCGACTCCCACCCCGTGTGGCGGGGCGTGGACGAAGCGCTGCTCAAGCGGATCGACACCCAGTACGCGCTCGGCTCGTTCCGCGAGTGGGTCAAGGTGACCAAGCATGTGCTCAAGGGCATGGACTATCTCGGCGCCGAACAGGTCGACGACGAGGTCGTCGACTGGGCCCTGGCCCGATGCTGACCGATCACCCAGCCGCCTTGCCCGACACCGGCACGCAGCCGCTGTCCCCGGCCACCGCAGCCGCGCCCCGGCGCCTGCACTTCCTGGGCCTGGCTGGAGCCCGCACCGTCGCAACCCCCTCACTTGCGGCCGTCGAGGACGCCCTGGCCGACGCCCACGGGCAGAGGCGCTTTCTGTGCGTGCTGGGCGACGCCGGAGTCGGCAAGACCTTCGCCGTCCACCACTGTGCCCATACCCGCTTCCCCACGACCCGCCTCCTGCTGCGGCTGGGGGCCAGGCCCACACCGGCCGATCTGCGTACCCACCTGCACCACACCCTCGGCCTGCCAGGCACCGCGCCTGCCGCACCCGCCCTCGCCGACACACTCATCCGCCGCACGCTCGCCACCCAGCCCTACATCGTGGTGGTCGACGAGGCCGACCGGATGCCCGAGGCCTGCTTCGAGTACCTGCGGTTCCTGTACGACGCCACCCCTTCGGGCCTGTGCGTGGTCCTGATCGCCGGCCAGCGCGGTGCCAAGGCGCTGCGCGCCCAGCAGATGCTGGCCACCCGCACCGCACGGTGGCTGACCCTCTATCCGCTCACCCGCGACCAGATCCCGTACGCGGCCCAGGCCCTGCACCCGATGTGGCAGACCACTACGCCGGATCAACTCCTCTTCCTGGACGGCGTCTTCGCCTCCGGCAGCCTGCGCCGCTGGGCCCTGCTCACCCACCACGTGCAGCGCACCCTGAAGGCCACCGGCCGCCACCAGCCCGACCCCGGCCTGCTGCAGCACACCCTGAACCGCATCGACACCTCATGCCGCCCATGACCCCACCCGCTTTTGCCGCCTGTGCGCCGACCACAGTGCCGCCCGTCTGGCTGCTCCTGGATGCGGGCGACGACCACGCCATCCACCATGCCGCTCACCAGCGTGCCCACCCCGAGGACGGCCGCATCACCACGGACCCCACCCCGCACACCAACAGCCTCGCCTACCTCGCCCTGGACCTGCTGCGCGCCATGGGCCGCGACAGCTTCGCCCGCCCTGACGCCGAGCGGATGGCCACCGACGCGGCCTGGCGCGCGGTGACCTGCTGGACCCTGACCACCCGAATCAGGGAAGCCACCGTGCTGCGCGCCCACCGCCTCACACCCGAACGCCTGGAGCGCCTGGCCACCTGGCGTGCCGAGACCGGCATCCGCCTCGTCCTCGTGGCCCATACACCCACCGAAGCCGCCGAATTGCGCCTGCGCACACGGCTGGCCGCGGCCCGCCTCACCGATCTGCGGACGATATCGGACACTGCGTCCATCCTGGACGCCATCGGCCCGCCCGCCCCGGGCCGGTGCCCGGGACCGCCGCCGTCCGATCATGTGCACCGGCTGCCCAACCTGCCCCGAACAGACGTGGCCGCCTTCCGCGAGGAGTGCAAGCGCCGCCTGAACGAGGCCGACTTCGCCCATACCGACGGCCAGTACCAGGCGGGCTACGCCGCCGCCCGCACCTGGCTCACCCGCCGACCCGCACCATCGGCCGCGCCCCGGACCAAGGATGCCAAGGGCGCTGTCCCCCAGGACAAGGACGCCGTCCCCGAAAGCAGCGGTCACTGGCCGGACTTGGAAGGTCTGCGCCTGTTCCTGGCCCGCCTCACCGTCTCAAGCCCCAGCCCCCAGCACACCCTCGCCCGCGTACGCGGAGCCCAGAGAGGATTCCTCAGCCGGCACCTCCAACTCGACGTCCCTGACGACCTCATCGAGCGGGGCGGCCCCGGAATCACCACCGTGCCGATCACCCCCCGCCGGGCCCACGCCCTGGCCACACACCTGCCCAATCCGCTGCGCGCTGCCGCAGCGGCCGCCCTGCTGTTCACCGGCACCGATCAGTCCCTGCTGGCCATGACCCAGATCGCCAGCGTCGACGAGCACGCCACCCGCCTGGCCATCGACCGCGACTCGCGGATCTACATCGGCACGCCACCCGGCCCGCGGCACATGTACGCCATCCCGCCCCGCGCCCGCCCCCTGCTCACCGCCGCCCTCGCCTTCCGCCGCCGCACCCCGCGCACCACCGACCACCTCGGACTGTTCGCCGGCTGCTTCGGTACCCCCGTCCGCTTCGACAACCTCATCCGCGACGCCGGCCTCGACTTCCCGGCCGTCACACACCCGCACCCCGCACAGGACTGGCACACCGCCGCCCGCTGCCGACACCTGCCCGCCGCCCTGCGGGGATGATGGTCGGGTGCAGCAGCCCTCTCCTGAACCGACACCGGTCATCCTCGCCATTGACGACCTCAGGGCGCTGCCCCGAGCGACACGGCTCGCCCGTACGAGCCGTGAAGGAGTCCAACTCCTCCAGGAGCACCAGCACATCTTCATCGACGAGCTCTGGCTCGACCACGACCTCGGCGGGGATGACAGCATCATGCCGGTGGTGACCCTCCTGGAAGAGGCCGCCTTTTATGGACACCCGTTCCAGATCGGCACCGTCTACGTGCACAGCGCTAACCCCATCGGGGCCGAGACTGTTGTGCGGTCCCTTTCACATTGGAAGTACCGCGTTCGCAGAGCCGCCACCCAATGACAGCTTGCGGCACAGCACCCTGTCACCAGCGCATGCCGAAGGTGTCGAGGCCGCCTCGCCGGGCAACAAGACGATGGACCGCAAGCTCAAGCCCTCGCTGTGGACCGCCTCGTCCACGCCACCGTCGACGACGTGCATCACGACGGCTCCCGGCTCGCCCTGCCCGAGCCCTTCAGCGGCGCGTACGACCAGGAGCATCTGCCGCCCCGCGTCCGGTACGCGATCCCGCCCCACGCCCGGCCTTATCTGCAAGCCGCCCGGTTCTTCCGTCAGCTCGAAGGTGCACCGGGCCACTTCCATCTGTTCAGTAAATCCTTCGGCTACCGCCGCACAGCCCTCGTCAGGGACGCCGGCCACCCCATCCCGGCGCTCGACTACCCGTACCCCGGCCCGGTCTGGCACCACCAGGCCCGCCTGCTGCGTCCGCACTCTCGAAGGCAGCCTTCAAGCGTGAATAGACCGGCATCCGCACGCGGGGACGCGCGATGATGAGCTGTGCTGCACGACGAGCGTGCCGGGGAGGCGTGAAAACGGATCGTGATCACCACTGACCATCCGCACAGGGAAAGGGCGGAACAGCGCCGGAAGTTCGTCCCGCCGTCCAGGTTGCACCTGCCCGACGTTCCGGACCGGGCAGAGGACGCCCTGCTGGACCAGTTGTTGTACGCAACCGCGGACGGATGCCAGGACTGCCGTTCGATGCTGCTCGACCGTTTCGCTCAGGACGCGGGGGCGACGCACAAGCTGGTGGACTGGGCCTGCTGGATTGCGACCGAGGTGTACGGTGGCCTGCCGGCCGAGCTTGTCGACGAAGCCGCGACGGCGGACACCCTCTTTCGCCCCTCGCTCACCTTTTGCCGGCTCGCCGCGGAGTACCGCGCTCGGGGACGGACCAGCAGCGGCATGTACACCGCCCGTGAACCTGCGCAGCGCCGCGAGGCGGCGGACACCGCCGTCACCCTGGTCGCCGGACTCCAGAGGTGCTGGACGGACTTCCTCTACCGGTGACCAGGGTCGTGCCCGATCGTGCAGGCCACGCAGGCGTCGGCGAGCTCCGGCCTGGGCTGATGTTCCCGTAGACGCTGCATCGCGTGGCTGGACAGGAACTCGAAGGACCGAATTGGTTCAGCCTTCCAGGTGTCGGTCGCTGTTGACCGGCGGGCTGCCGGTCGGTGCTGGCGGGTGACGAAGATTCGGGCGTGTTCGTCGAGCTTGGCCGCGACCCGTGGCTGTGAGACCGGCAGGGGTGGAGGCTGGAGTGCAGGGGACCGCGGACTGTTTGGCCGGTCGGACGCGGGAGTGGCCCCGGCCACGGTCCTGGCGTCGGCTGTCCGGTGTCTGCTGCCCTGGGTGTCAGGCCCGGTGCCGCGCAAGTGCCTCTCGCACCGCGGTGATGGCGTGCGCTCCTGTTCCAGGCGCAGGTGCGGCCGGTAGCCCCGGTCCTGGTCGAGGCGGGCCTCCTCGGGGTGAGGCGTGTCTGTGTCTTCTGCTGCCGGTGGCACTCGTGGGCGAGGAGGGGTGGCGCGGTCCATGAGCAGTGACGTGGTGTGCGGGACGCGTCCTTGGATCTGGTCGCGGATGGCGAAGCCATGGGTGTTGTTGGCGCCCCAGTGACAGAGGTCGACGTCGTTGAGCCAGGGCAGATGACGCAGCAGGGCAGCGGCGTATCCGGAGCCGAGGACGGCGATGGCGCCGGGGACCGGCGGCAGCGGGAGATCTGGCCGAACCGCCCGCACTGGATTGCCGACCGGCACATCTGTACGACTTGTGTGGTGTCACCGGTCACGCGTCGGTCTCCGGCTTGAAACCAGCAGCAGGTGCCGACTCGGGCCTGCCCTGCCGGCGCGGGCACCTCGAAGTCGCCCGCTGTTTCTGGCCGGTTGCACGACGAGTTCTCTGACCCGGCCCCTACGGGTCGGTGTTTCTGCAGGTCAGTAAGGGTCTGGCGTGGCAATAGGGCTGCGTGGGAAAAAAGTTGGGTCACGGCGTCCGGATTCGGGCCTCTCGGCGCGTGTAGGTGGTGAGGGCGATAGGCCCTCATCAACGAGTCGATGACGGGAGGCCGGTCGGTGACCTGGCTGGAGTGGACGGGCGCGGGTGGGATCTCGATCCCGCTGTTGTTCCTGGCGTACCACGCGCTGCGCCGTACGAAGAGCGCGATGGAGATGTGCCTGACGGTGTATCTGCACGTTCGCACGGAGCGCGAGCAGCGCGCAACGATGATTGCGATGGCGGCGGCGCTGCCGGAGGGCGGGGCCGCGGCCCGCTTCGAGGAAGGGCAGCCGGCGTGGCTGTTCTACAAGCACTCGGAGCCGGACCAGCGGGCGATCACCTCCCAGGAGGCTGCGTGACCGAGCCCGACCGGGGCACGGACTTCGAGGCGTTCGTCCTCGAGACCAGCGCGGCGTTCTCCCGCGTAGCCCGGGCCGAAGCAGGCGGCGACCTGCACAGCGCCGAAGACGCCGTGCAGGTCGCGTACATGCGCATGTTCACGTCGTGGGAAAAGATCGTGGCGCGGCCCGGTAACCGGGCCGCCTACGGCCGTACCGCGG
Organism: Streptomyces cadmiisoli; assembly: GCF_003261055.1. Taxonomy (NCBI): domain Bacteria; kingdom Bacillati; phylum Actinomycetota; class Actinomycetes; order Kitasatosporales; family Streptomycetaceae; genus Streptomyces; species Streptomyces cadmiisoli. Next base: position 19,735 of record NZ_CP030073.1, on the reverse strand, counting down.
TGAGGAACGCGGTCATCGACCAGTTCCGGCGTAACCAGCGCATGGTTCCTGCCCCGTTGCAGGAACTGCCCGAACAGGAATCCCAGACCGGTATTCCCGATGCCGCCTACGAAATGATCAAAGAGGGTATCGATGAACTAGTCGCCAAACTTCCCGACCGGCAGCGGCAGGCCATCACCCTGTGCGTTCTTCAGGATTTCAGTCCTGAAGAAGCGGGGAGGCGCCTGGGCCTTAAGGAGGAGTCGGTGAAGAAGTACATCCGCATGGCCATCATGAACCTGAAGAAGTTCGTCAACGAGACCGGCGAGGAGGAAACCGCATGACCACCTGGGACAGGGAAAACGAGCAGGGCGCCATCCGGCTCCTCGCCGTATGGGCCCTGCTCGAACGCTCCGAGCAGGCCCTTTCGGAGAGTCCGCGGACACCCGAGGACTCGGCACAGGCGGAGGGGGGCCAGCTTGCCGGCTGGCCCCCGGCCCCCGCCGAATGTCCGGACGACCCAGACCGTATCGAAGCCAAGGGTGAACTCGTCCTACTGCTGGCACGCGAGTGCGCGCGGAAAGCCACTGCACAGGAAACACGCCGGATCGCGGAACTCCTGGAATATCTGGACAGGGATGAAGAGTCCCTGGCCTGGTGGCAATGGGCGGCAGAACGAGGCGACGCGGACGCGGCGGACTATCTGGAAATGCTTCATGCGGAAAAGCAGGAGCAAGAGAATACGTCAGTCGACTCTTCTCCGCCACCTGAGTTGGAAGAAAGTGCAGCACTGTTCGTGTGGAAAGCCAGCGGCGCAACTGCTGGATCCCGCACTTTTGCGGCAGTTCAAATGGCGCTGAGTGCTGCAGCCAACCCAGGGCTAAGTGAAGACGCAAAGCAGCTGGTGAGGGAAATCGAAGAGTACTTGCAGCACCCTGACCGCATGACAGATGGAAGGCGCCGCTGATGCGAACCATTCTTCTGCCGTCCCACCAAGTTGAAACGAGATCCGTCCTATAGGCAGACTCATCATGAGTGCCTCACGCTGAGGCACAACGACTCGTTGAGGCAGCGGCCCGCCACACTGGCGGGCCGCTGCTGCATCTCCAGAACCGCAAAACGACTCACGGACCCACCCCAGCGCGGCGGGTGATCAAGATTCGGGCGTGTCTGTCGTGCTCGGCCGCGCCCGTAGGCTGTGGGCCTCGTAGGGGCAGAGGCTGGAGCATGGGGAGCTCCAGACCGCTTGCCTGGCGGACGCGGAAGCGGCCTTTTCCTCGACAACCACGGCCCTGGTCCGCGGCTGTCCGGTGTCTGCAGCCCTGGGTGTCATTCCCGGTGCTGTGTCAGTGCCTCTCGCACGGCGGTGATGGCGATGCGCTCCTGCTCCAGGCGCAGGTGCGGCCGGTAGGCGCCGGTCCGCAGGTCCCGGTCGAGGTGGGCCTCCTCGGGGGTGAGGTGTGTCAGGCCGCCGCGTGCTTGGGTCTTCTCCTGGCCCCAGTGGGACTCGTGGGCGAGGAGGGTGGCGCGGTCCATGAGCAGTGACGTGGTGTGCGGGAAGCGTCCTCGGACCTGGTCGAGGATGGCGAAGCCATGGGTGTCGATGTCGCCCCAGTAGCAGAGGTCGACATCGTCGAGCCAGGGCAGATGACGCAGCAGGGCGGCGGCGTATCCGGAGCCGAGGATGGCGATGGCGTCGGGGACTGCTGGCAGTGAGAGGTAGGTGATCTCGTTCTCGAGGACGAAGACGGTGCGTACCCCTGGGGACCAGTGGGCCAGTTCCTCGGCGCGGACGGTGAGTTCGCTGAATGGCAGGGGGGAGTCGCCGAGGTAGCGAAGGCGGATGTAGATGGGCTTGGTGCGAAAGCCGTACCGTGCGACGAGATCGCTCTTCGGTGCGATGGCGTTGACGCGGCTTTCAGGGAGCACACAGTCGAGGAGTTCGGCGAGGATTCCTTTGTTGGTCTCGATGAACTTGGTGTCAACGCCCGGGGTGTCGATCTCGCGCAGGTAGACCGCCTCGGTGTCGTGGTCGCGGATCCAGCACGTGGTGCGCACGAGCTGGTGCCAGTCTGCAGCGTGGGCGAGGACCTTCATGGGATGGTCGGCCATCCACCGTGCGATGCCGGGGTCCTGGCGTGCGGTCTGCTCGTGCAGGGTGTGAAAGCTGTCGACCTGGGTGGTGACGCGGAGCAGCATCCAGAGGCGGTCGCGGGTGTCGACCCAGGCTCGGGCCGGAACGGTATTCGACGGGGTGCCGTTGCGGCCGCCGATGGATTTGGTTTGGATGCGCAGATGGGGGTTCCGGTCGGGGGCCCAGCACTGGGCCCAGGCGAGCGCCTGCTCGTAGTGCTGCAGGGCGTCGGCCGCGGTCGGGCCCTTCAGCGGCACTCCGATGGGTTCGAAGGGGTGACCGCCCGCGGCGGCGGTGAGGTAGCGGCCGCTGGTCCACTTGCGGCGCAGGGTTTCCACCACATGCTCGGGGCGGGTCCATGCTGCCGGGGTCACGACTGCTCCTTCGGGGGCTGGTTCGCCTGCTGGGCTGCTGCCTGCTTGCGGGCGCGGAACTCCTCGATGGTGAGGTTGTTCAGGCGGGAGCGGGTCTTGTCGGGGCGGTCAACGTAGCCGACGCGGGTGACGTGGGGCTCGATGACGTGGAGTTTCTGGAGCGGGGTGACGACGAGGAGTTGCAGACCCAGGCGCTGGAACAGGTCGAGGGCGAAGTGGGCGGAGGGGTCGTCACCGCGTCCGAAGGCTTCGTCGATGGTGACGAAGTGGAAGGTCTTGGGTTTGGCGGCGGTGGGGTCGATGCGGAACTGGTAGGCGAGGGAAGCAGCGAGGATGGTGTAGGCGAGTTTTTCCTTCTGGCCGCCGGACTTGCCGCCGGAGTCGGAGTGGACTTCGTACTCGGCGTCGTCCTCACGGTTGAGTTCGCTGGCGGAGAAGACGAACCAGCGCCGCACGTCGGTGACCCGGGCGGTCCACTCCTTGTCGAGACGGGTGTGCTCCGGGCGGCCCTTGAAGCGGTCGAGGAGCGCCTTGACCTGGAGGAACTTCTCTTCGGTGTACGCGTCGCCGGCGTCGTTCGAGAGCGCTTCGCTGGTGCAGGCGCGCAGGTCGTGCTGGAACTCGCGGACCTCCCTGTTCGGCGTGGGGGCGGCGTTGAGCCGGATGTAGCGCCCCGGGTTGTAGTCGATGCCGGCCAACGAGGTGTTGATCACGTCGATGCGCTCGCGGATCTGCTGTTCCTGAGCACCGAGATGGGCCTGGAAGGAAGCGATGTCGCGGATGACGTTGGTGCGCAGGTACAGGAGGAACTGTTCCTCGAACCGGGGCAGGTCCTCGTCGGTGAGCCGGCTGTGCAACGTGCGGTAGCCGTCGGCGGATTCGATGGTGTTGTCCAGCTCGGCGGTGTGGACCGGGTATCTGCCGCGGAAGGCGGTCATCAGCCCCGCTGCCTGGCTGCTGGCGTGGCGCAGGGCGTCGTGGCGGCTGCTGCTGCTGCGCAGCAGCCGTTCTTCGGCATGACGCTCGGCGTCGTCCAGCATCTCCAGGAGGCCGTCGCCGTCGGCCGCGGGCAGGAACTTCCTCAGGGCGTCCTCGTGCTCCGCCATGCCGTCGAGGTCGCACGTCGCGAGGAACGTGGTGGTCCTGTCCAGCAGGTCGGCGATGTGCTGGACGTCGCGGCGCAGGCCGCCCAGCTCCTCCTGCCCCGTGGTGAACGTCTTGCTGATCTGTACGATCTCGTCCTCGGTCCGCCGGAGCTGTGCGGTGAGCTTGTCCAGACCGGCTTCTGCTTCCAGGGCGCTCTTCTGCTGCTCGAACTGCTCGATGTCCGCGACGGTGCTTGGCCAGTCGAGTTCCGCGTAGGCGTCGACGCTGGCCAGCAGGGTGAGGGCGGCACTGGTTCCGGCGCGGGCCCGCTGCTGCTTCTCGAGTTCCCGGGTGGCCGTGGTGATGTCGGCGCTTTCGCGGGTGAGGCGGGTGGCCTCGGCGAGGAGGGCGTCGAGCTTGGCCTGGTTGCTCCAGCCCAGCACCCAGTTGCGCCGGTCGTCGATGCGGTGGGTGTCGTTCTTCTCGTGGCGGCCTCCGCCGCCTTTGATAAGGCCCTGCCGGGTGACGGCGGGCCGGGTGGTGCGGGTGAACGCGTCCAGGTTTTCGGCACACAGGTAGTCGGCACGCGAGCGCAGCCGCGCGGCGAGCCAGTCGCGGGCCCAGCTGTCGGACTTGAGCTGGAGTTTGGCGGTCAGCAGGGTGGGGTCGTCTGGCAGCGTGGTGAGGGGTGTGTGGGCGGGGACTTGGTAGTAGACCAGTCTGAGGCCCAGGTGACGGCCGTTGACCCAGGCCGAGACTGTGTCGTAGTGGGCGTGTGGGACCAGCAGGGACAAGGCGAACCCGTGCAGTACGCGCTCGGCGGCGCCGGCCCATTCGGCTTCGTCGTCGCGGACCTGGATCAGCTCGCCGGCGAACGGCAGGACCTCGTCGGAGACGCCCGTGGCGGTGGCGAGTTCGCGGCGCAGGGCCAGCAACTGGGCGGGGATGCTGGAGCGCTGCTGTTGCAGGCTGGTGATCTCGCGCCGCAGCGCGTCGGTCGCGGTGGTGTTGCCGTGGCGCGCGATGGCGAGATTGTCGAGTTTCCCGCGGGCCTGCTGCTCTTGTTCCTCGGCCCGGGAGCGGGCGGTGGAGATCTGGTCGGTCCGTTCGCGGAAGGAGGCGGCGTCGGTGACGGGATCCATGCCGGCCTGCGCGAGCCAGGTGTCGTACTCGGTGGCGCGCTTGCGGCGCCGTTCACGTTCGCGGCCGAGCTCTTTGATCCGGCCGGTCAGGGAGATGAGCTTCTCCCCGCCGACGCCGTCGATACGGCGCCGCAGGCCGTCCGCAGTACCGCGCAGCTGCTCCAGCTGCCGCTCGCGAGTGGACTGCAGTTCCTCCAGTTCCGCCGCACCGGACATAAGCGCGGTGTGACGTGCCGTGAGAAGCCGGTGGCGGTGCTGGGCGAAGAACGCGGGGACGGCACTGCGGCGCTTGTCCAGGGCGGTGATCTCCCCCCGGACGGTGTCGTACCGGTTGCATGCCACCACGATCGGCGTCAGATCCTCGATCATCCGACGGGCCCGGACGACTTCGTTGTGGCTGGCGGTGAGCGCGTCGAAGTGGGCGACGATCTTGTCGACGGCCGTCTTCGCGTCGAACGGCTCCAGCATTCGCTCGCGGACGAACTCGTCCAGGCTGCCCACGGCCTTCATTGACACTGTTTGGTGGAACAGGTCCAGGGCCTGCAGGCTGGGGATGCCCAGGCCTCTGAGCAGTGCCTTGCCGTACTGGGTGTATGTGCTGCCGTGGATGGTGGCCCCGCGCTGTTTCAGCTGCCGGCGCAGGTCGGTGATGTCGGTGCCGAAGCCGGTGAAGTCGGTGTCGATGGACAGCGGTGCCTCGGCGGTGAGGTAGAACCGCTCGGGCTGCCCGGTGCTGTTCGGGGATGTCCAGTAGAAGACCTGGGCGAGCGTGAGGTGGGTGCCGAGGGTGTAGTTGGTGAAGACGCCCAGGATCACGCTGTAGGAGGTGTGGTCGCGCAGTCCCACGGGGCGTGTGGTGTCGGAGGCTTCGACGCGCTCGTTCTTGTGATGGCCCAGAACGTAGGACCGTAGGTCGCGCTCCTTGGCGTCGGCGCCTGCCGCTTTGTTGTAGGCGATCTTGTGGGCGGGCAGAAGCAGCGTGGTGAGCGCGTCCACGAGGGTGGACTTGCCCGATCCCACGCCCCCGGTGAGCAGGGCGCAGTGCCCGTCGATGGTGAAGGTGCAGGTGGTGCGGTGGAAGGTGCCCCAGTTGAGCACTTCCAGGCGCGTGAGCCGGTAACCGGGGCCGACGCCGGACGTGCCGACAGGCTCTGCGGTGGTTGCCTGTCGTGGGATGAGCGCTGCCGGGTTGGTGGTGAGGGTCATGTGTCGTCCTTGGCCGTGGTGGAGGCAGCGTCGCGGTAGGTGGCGAGGAGGTCGTTGAAGTCGTTGAGGGCCTGGGCGTCGACCAGGGCCTTGATGTGGCGGCGGACCTCGTAGGTGCCGGTCTGTTTCGTCTGGCGCAGTGCCTTGAGGTCGACGAGCTTCTTGATGTGGGCGTCGATCTGGTCGACGAGCTGGGCTTCGTTGCTGCGTGGTGGGAGGAAGCCGCGGATCATCTCGACCAGGTCGTCGCGGGTGAGTACCAGGCGCGGGTCGGCGGAGTCGGTGTCGCTGTCTGCGAGTCGTCCGCGCAGCAGGACGAGCATCAGGCTGACGGGGAACGAGAGCCGGTGGCGGGTGACCAGCCGCGGCACCGTGGCGCCGTCGTCACGAGAGTCGAGATCCTGCTGTCGGACGTAGGCGTAGCCCTCGGCGCGGTCGATGACGACGTCGAGGCCGATCACGCTGAGGTAGTCGCCTATCGCCGCCTGCTGGCTGACGATCTGCTCCCAGACGGCAGGTGCATCGCTCTGATAAAGCACACCCGCTTTCAGCAGGTGGACCACGGGGACGGTCAGGGCGTCGCTCACTGATGCTCCGCCTTTCCGGCGGCGGTGCCGCCTTCGTCGCGTACGAACGTCACGTGCGGCACCCTCGCCTGCGTGCGCCCGGGCACGTGGACGCGCGGGTAGACCAGGAGATCGGTGCGGTCCGGGTCCACGATCATGTCCAGGTCCGGATGCTCCACCTGGAAGTAGGCGAGCAGTTCCGCGAGCCCCAGGGTCAGCGGGTGGTCGTCCACGATGGCGGCCAGGTTTGTTTGGCCGCTCGGGCTTGCAGCGACCGCCTCCAGGACATGACCAGCCAGCGCCTCGGTGTCGACGCGGACGCCGGAGAAGAGCTCGGAGATGTCCACCTCCGCGTCGTCGGATTCCTCCACAGCGGCGGTGTCCAGCTCGATGCGTTCGACCGGCATGTACAGGCGCCGCTCCATCGGCAGCGTCAGATGTGCCTGAGAGACGTCCAGCGCCATGCCGGGCAGGTTGGCCCGGCCTTCCAGGGCGGTGACGTGACGCTGGATGGAGCGCACCAGCGCCAGTACGCGGCGGTCTTCTGCTCGGCTGCGGTCGACCAGGAAGCGGCGCAACTGCTCGGTCAGCTGCCGGACCGTGTCCTGGGTGTTCTCGGCTGCCTCCAGCCAGGCGAAGGGGATCTTCAGCAGGTTCTGGTTGGCCCTGCCTTCCAGCTGTGGCAGCTGGTTGACCTGTTGCAGCAGCTCCCGCAATTCCTGCTGGCGGCGGGGGGAGAGTAGATAATCGAAGAACGCTTGGAAGCTCTGTCCCTGATCGGACCGGGCGATCTCGTCGCGGTCCAGCAGGAACGCGGCCAGTTGCTCTCCCTTCCCGCCCTCGGCGGTGGCGACCTGGTGGCGCAGACGTACGTCCAGTTCCCGAAGATTGGCCTCCACTTCGCGGAAGTCCCGCAGGAGTTCGACCGCGGTGCTCTCCACCTGCTGGTAGCGGTCCAGCAGTGCGAGCGGGGACAGCATGTCGACCTCACCCGCGCGCAGCCGGGCGATCTGGGCGTCGATCGCGTCACGCTCCCGGCGCAGTTCGTCAATGCGTGTCTGCGGATCGGTTTCCGTTCCGAACGCCATCTGCCGCAGGAGCGCGACGACGGTGTTCAGACGGGACTCGGTTCCGATGAACGAACGTGCGGGCAGATCCCGCACCCAGGCCACGGCCTTCTCGAGGGCCGCAGTCGCGTCAAAATGCGCCTCATCCTCCCCAGGCGGGTAGTACTTACGCAGCCAGCCGTTCTTCGTCCACTCCGCCAGATACACGTCGGCGGACCGGGGAAAGGAGCCGGGCTTTTCCTCGTTGAGGAGGTAGAGCCGGTCGTCCAGCCGGGACTCCAGCACGGTCTCCGGCACACCGCGCGCGTTCTCGTCCACGAACACCGTGCCGCAGAAGGACAACACCAAGGCGGCGTTGTCCGCGCGCAGCAGCACCCATGCCGGATGGCGAACAAGCTCCGTGACCTGATCGAAATCCACGCAACCCCCTGATCGCATGCAACATCTGTCCCGCTCTGGGCACTGCAGATGAATTCACTGTAGAAACCGGCACTGACAAAACCCGAAAAGCGAATGAACTTGCGAATCCTGACGGAATTTCACCTCGCGCACAGGCGTCCGCCCGGGCGTCATGCGGCGATGCGGTGTTGGGCGAGCTTGTCCAGCATGATCTGGTTGGCTTCCCAGCCGTCGGGGAATTTGGCGCGCACGGACAGGTGCACCGGGTCGGTCGAGGGGTGGCTGTCCAGGAGGTCGGCGATGCCCTCGCGGGCGACGACGATGCACGCCTGCCGGTGGCGGGAGGCAAGCACGCACAGCCGCCCGGCCTCGAGGTGGAAGGCCGTGGCGTCCCGGCGGCCGGACAAGGGGTGTACGACGATGACGACTTCGAACTCCCGGCCCTGCAGCCGGTTCGCGGTGTCCACCGCCACGCTTGGCGCGCTGGGGCTGCCTGTCCGGGCGAGCGCGGTCCGGACGAGGTCGGCCTGGTCGCGGTGGGTGACGCCGATGGCGATGTCGCTGGCTTGCAGGGGCCGGCCGCCAGGGTGCCGCTCGCAGGTGGCGGCCGCTCCGCGGTCCAGCAGCCGGCCGGCGAGGTCGGCGGCGGTCTGGAGGGTTTCGGTGTCGGTGCGCGGGACGTGCCGGCGACGCAGTTCGTGCAGGGCCCAGCCGGTGGTGAACGCCTGCGCGAGTGTCTCGTCCAGATCGGTGCGGCCGAACCCGGTGGTGCAGAACTCCAGGGCGCGCGCGCTTTCACCGGTTCCGGCGGTGAAGTGGGTGAACGGGTAGAACGCCCGGGAGATGGTGGGCGTGGCCGAGGACGGCAGGCGCCAGGACACCGGCAGCCGGTGCATGGGGATGTTTTGGTTGTGCGCCAGCATCACGCTGACGCCGTTTTGCGTGGGGTCGTGTGGCAGTCCGATCCAGCGTTCGGTGCCGACGATGGTGAAAGGGTCCAGCTGGCCGGGGTCGCCGACGAACAGGCCCCGCTCGAAGCGTTCGACGATCTGCAGCAGCATGTCCGAACGCATCTGGTAGGCCTCGTCCAGGATTGCCCAGCCGAACGTGGCGTCGCGGACGGTGGCCCACTTGGCGGCGGTGGCGACGATGATGCGGCAGCCGGTCAGGTCGGCCAGGGTACGGGCGACGGTTGTGTTCGTCAGGGCACTGAGAGTGGGAGGCGGGTTGTACGTGCTGGAGCTCAGCCGTCCGACAATGATGCTGGGATGCTCTCTGGCCAGGCGCACGACCAGGTCGTCGACCTGGTTGTTGGTCTGGGCGACGATGATCGGGCGCTCGCCGCCCTCGGTCAGTTCGTGGGCGGCGCGGACGACCAGGGTGCTCTTGCCAGCGCCGGGAGGAGAGTCGACGACGACGGCCCTGTGACGCCCGTTGGCCATGTTCGCGAGAATCGCCTGGGTTGCAGCGGTGGCGGCCGTCGCCGGGTCGGAGGCGGCCGGTTCGGGCGTCGCGGTGGTGTCAGTCCTCATTGCCCCACTCCTCTGCGGCGGCGTTCTCGGGTACCTCGGTGTTGCTCGTGTCGGAGGCGCTGTGTGTCCATGGGGTGGCGTCGGAGGCCGGGAACTGCGGTGTCGGGCGCCACCCCGGATCGGGCAGGTAGGCGACGTACTGACCGGGCTCCGGGACGGTGCCCGGCTTCGGGACGCGGCCGTGTCCCATGCCGGCGTTGACCTCCACCGTGATACGTGTGGCATCGCCGTCGGGCAGGACAGAGACGATCATGGCTTTGTGGCCGGCCGGCATGGACGGGCTGATCAGCTTGGTGTCGGCGGCAAGCCGCACGGGATCCTCGGTGCGGACGGTGACCAGTGGCCGCGGCACCCGCCTGTTGTTGTCCGTGGTGGCTGTCCGGCCTGGTTCGGTCTCCACGACTGTCCCGGCGAACGCCTCACCGGCGCTGCGCCGGTCGGCCAGCACAAAACGGTCGTCGAACGCCATGTCGGACTCGAATTCAGCCAACGCGCGCTCCAGCCGGCTCAGCCGCCGGGCTGCACCGATCGCGGTGTCCCGCTTGCGCTGCGGGAGGCCGTCGGAGTCCCGGTAGTCGGAGTACTTCGTGAAATCCCTGCAGTCGCCCTCGAAGCGCTTGGCGGTGCGCGGTGCTTCGGGTACGGAGCGCAGCAGTGATATGGCCTGCCACACCGTGCGCCAGGTGGGCTGGATCTGTCCCGCGATCAGTTCCCGCAGTTCGGCCTCGGCGGCGGCCAGCGCATGCGGATCGCCGAGCGTGCGGGCCGTGTCGAACCTTCTGATCGCCGGGGCCAGGTCGCGGTTGTCGAACTCGGGGGAGGTCGACGGGCCTGCTGGCGGGCACACGTCCGGATTCTCCGCATCGGCCATGGCCTGCTCGACGCTCAAGCCCGACGGGGGAGAGATCCAAGCCATCAGAGAGGCGAGATTCTGGTCCTCGAGCGTGCTCTGGCCTGTCGCCCAGTGCTCGGTGAGCATTTCGGTGACGGACAGCAGCAGGGAGGTGCCGGCCTGTTCGGCCCGCTCGATCAGGAACGTCAGCCACATGCCGAACTCCGGTACGACGTCCGGTACCGCGTAGGGACCGGACGTCGCGCGGAAGCGGCACATGCGGCCCAGGTCGGCCAGGGCTTTGACGCCGCTGGGGTTGGGAACCAGGATCTGAGGCGCGTCGGTGTACCGGGAACGCTCGCCTTGCCCGCGGCGGTCCTGGCGGAAGGAGTCGATGTAGTCCATCACGATCTGGCCGAGGTCGGCGGCGAACGCGAACCGCTGGTCGCGGTTGCGGGGCTGGGCCACTACGAGCAGGGTTCCGTTCCTTTTGGCGGAGCCGACCATCGCGGCCAGCGGAGCCCCGGCCTCTCCGGCCATGGCCAGCGGGACGATCACCAGTGGCCGGCCGGACAGGTGTCGGTGCCGGAACTTCGTCAGAGGCACCGCCTGCATCGATTCCATCGCCTGCACGTGTGCCAGCGCCGACAGCACGCTCATGCCGCACCCCCGAGGTCTTCCAGTTCTGCGCGCAGCCGTGCGGCGTGCCGCAGGGCCGCGGCCATCTCCACCTGGTCCTTGCTCGGCGTCAGTTCTCCACGCGCCAGTCCCATGACCATGGTCGTGGTGTCGATGCCGCCGAACTGCTCGCGCACCACAGGCCCGAGGACATCCAGCGAGGCTTCCGCGCGGGCGCGGGAGCGGCAGTAGAAAGCCATTTCGCAGTGGTTCAGGCAGTCCGGGCGGTACGTCACAAGGACCTGGTCCAGCGCCTCGGTCAGCTCCTCGGCCGGGCGCCGGGGCCGATTCTCCGGGTCCGGGGCCAGGTCGAAGGTGAGGTTCTCGGGCAGCAGATCCACCAGGTCCCCGATGCGCTCGATGCGGGACAGCTGACGGGTTAGAGCGGCCACCTGCTTGCGGGCGTCGACGAAGGCACCGGTCGGCCGGTTGGTGAAGTCTTTCGGCGCGACGAGCACGATCGTGTCGGAGACGACCTCCTCGCCGATGCCGGCCCGCCCGAGCAGGTCGCGCAGCGCGATGATGTACGCGCACGCCTGCGTGGTCGCCGCCCGCACCTGTGCGGGGGGTGCCTGCTCGTCGATGATCGGGAAGCTCTTGATCTCCACGACGTAGAAGCGTCCGTCGATGCGAAGGGCGACCAGGTCCGGCTCCAGGTACGCCTTGTGCCCGCCGATCAGCAGGCACAGCATCGGGTGGTCGAACAAGGTACCGTCGCCCTCGCCCCGGGCAGCCCGCAGCAGGACCTCCTCGGTGCGCTCGTGGCGTTCCTTGGAACGGCCGTCGCCGCCGACATCGTTGAGGTCCTCGTAGCCCACCTCCGGCAGTGTCAGCTTCAAGGTCTCGCGCAGGACGCGCAGGAGCTCCGCGCAGCCGTTGTCCTTCACCATCGCCTCAAAGGCGTTGCCGCGGGTGATGGCGAAGGAGGACTGGCCGAAAGACGGGGGATGGCCGACGTGTGCGGCGATCGCGGCCTTGTCGGAGCCGGAGGCGTCCAGCAGGGCCCGCAGCGTGCAGCGCGGGTTGTTCTCCAGGGCCGCCAGCGACCGGGCGTTGTAGTCCAGGCGCTTCGCGGATCCGCGAAGCGCGGCGAGGCGGTCGTCGACTGGTTCTTTCACGGTCTCGTAGATCCTTGAGGGGGAGAATAAGGATGCGGGAGCGGAATCAGGCACGGGCCGACCGCAGATGCGTCACGCCCCGCAGGGGCGCGCCAAACAACTGCTCGTCGTCTCCGAGGGACTTACGGGCCCGCCGCGCGGCTGCCGTCCGGGTGGCACGGTCGGCGTCCGTATGCACTTCCAGCTCGGCCAGGGCTGCATCGATCACCTGCTGCGCATCCAGCGCACCCTCGTGACCGGAGACATTCTTCGGCATGGCATCGGGGATGCTGACGGCGAAGCGCCACAGCAGCCGCATGGCCTCCGGGCTGGGCCCGTTCGCAGTGGACCCGGCCGAGGCATGCACTGCCTCGGCGATGCCGATCGCGCTGGTGAGGAAGTCCACGCGCGGTGACAGCGGGCCGATGACGCGCTGTTCCAGCGTCCAGGTGCTGATGCTGATCAGTGCCCGCACCGGTGTCAGCAAGTCGTGTGCCAGTGCTGGACACAGATAGTACGGCCGGGCTCCCGGACTGGAGCGATAGGAGCGCTCCTCGTCCCGGCGCAGGCTGGACAGCTTGGACGCGGACAACTCACCCGGGAAAAACGCCTCGTGCACCCCGACGATCAGTTTGGGCGCGGCCGGCGCCCTCAGGAGCATCAGGGCGCGGTGGACATGCTCGCGCGCCGGGAGCTGCGACCCCCGGGCGGCCGGAGTCGCTTCCGGCACGGAGTGGGGCGCGGCGGCCGCCGGTTCATTGGCATCGAGGAGGGCGTCCCAGGCCCGTTCGGCGCGGCGCAGCTGCATCCGCAGCTCGCCGGCCCGCTCGGCGTCACCTGCTGCGGTGGCATCGCGGATCGCGCGGCGCAGGGTGCCAATGCTCTTTTCCAGGGCGTCCAGGGGATCACTCATGTACCAGACGCTACCAGAGTTCCAGAGTTTTCCAGACTTCTTCCTGTGATTCGAGGTACAGTCGCAGTCACTGAACCTCCGGCCGCGGCGGCGCAGCCCGCGCCGCCTTACTGGCCGTTGCTCTGGAGGCACCCGTGACGGGACGCGTATTCCACACCTCCGACTGGCACCTGGGCCGCCAGATCGGCCGCCACCGACGTGACAGCGAGGTCGACGCCGTCCTCGATGAGATCATCGACATCGCCGAGGACTTCGCCCCCGACCTGATCGTGCACAGCGGCGACCTCTTCGACGGCCCCCGGCCGAGCCTGGACGACATGCGCCGCGCGGCCCAGACACTGCGCCGCCTCGGCACGATCGCACCTGTGGTCGTCGTTGCCGGCAACCACGACACCACTCAGGTCCTGACGTTCGTGGAGTACATGCTCAACGACATGGGCGTCCGCGAAGGAGACCAGGCCCGGGTCCGCTTCGCCACCGACGCCCATCCCGACAGGCTGCTCACCGCCGAATACCCCACCAAGACCGGGGAGTTCACACTGCGCATCGGCGCACTGCCCTACCTGCACCCCAACCGCTTCACCTACGACTTCGCCGACCCCGCCCTGACCACCGCGACCTACGCCGAGCGGATGCGAACCGTACAAGCCGACGTCTACCGACGTCTGACCGCCGACCGAGGCCCTCGGGACATCCTCATCTTCGCTGCCCACCTGTTCATCGAAGGAGCCCTCCCGTCCTACTCGGAGCGGCGGATCTCCCTGAGCGCCGAGTATGCGGCCGCATCCGCGGACCTGCCCGACGTCGCCTACGGTGCCCTCGGCCACATCCACAAACCCCAGCCCGTCGGCCGTGCCGGATTCCCCGCCTACTACGCCGGCAGCCCCCTGCAGATGGATTTCGGCGAGACCGGCGATACCAAGAGCGTCGTGCTCGCCGAGATCGGCCCGGACACCAATCCCCGCATCGAACTCGAACCGCTTACCACAGGCCGCCGTCTGGTCCGCCTCGAGGGAACCCTGGAACAGATCGCCCACCGCGCCGCCCGCGTGGGGGACGCCTGGGTGAAAGCGGTGGTGAACGTCGACGCCTTCGACCCGTCCCTGCCAGCCACCCTCGCCAAGATGCTGCCGCAAGCGACGCTCGTCGACATCGACGAGCGCCGTACCGGCACAGCACACCGCGTGCTGGACCGGCAGACCTCCACCACCGAACTGCCCGACATCGACGACCTGCTGCACGACTACCTCGCCGACCGTGGCACAGGCGGCCCGGCCCTGGACCGTGCCATGGCCGCCTTCGCCCACCTGCGAGCCGAGCCCGACCCCGAGGACCCCACACCGTGCTGCGAGGAGACGCTGCTGACCGCGGCCATCGCAGGCCAGCCCCTCGACACCCTTGACCGCTCCAGCCTGCTGACCGGCATCGACACCACCGACGCGGAGACCACGCGATGAAACCGATGACACTCACCCTCACCGGATTCCGCAGCTACCCCGCCCAGGTCACCGTCGATTTCACCGGAAAGAGCCTGGTCGCGGTCCTCGGCGACACGGGCGCCGGCAAGAGCAGCCTGCTTGACGCCATTGCGTTCGCCCTGTTCCGCAAAAGCTCCTGGGACGCCAAGGAGCCCCGACAGCTCATTTCCGACGGCATACAGGCCATGAGCGTCGAATTCACCTTCGTACACGACGGGCAGAACTGGCGTGTCCACCGCACGATGCACGCCACCAACCCGAACGCGGGCCGGCACCACCTGAAAAACCTGGACACCGGCGAGGAGACCGACGGCGCCACCGCCGTCGACAACCGCATCAAAACGGTGCTGCAGATGAGCTACGACACCTTCCTGCGCGTCGGGCTGCTCCCACAGGGCAAGTTCGACCAGCTTCTCACCGCAGCTCCCAAGGAACGCAGCGAACGGCTCCGCGAGCTGTTCGGCGCCGAATCACTGGAGACAGTCCGCAACCTGGCCGCCCGCCACGGCCGCACGCTCCAGCAACTGCTCGGCGACGCAAGAACCAAAAGGGCCCCCATGCCGGACAACCCCGAAGAGACTGCCGCAGCAGCCGGTGCGGCCGCCGACGCGGCCACAGCCCAGGCCGAACACCTGAACACCGCCGTTGCCGACATCACCACACTGCAGGAAGAGATCTCGCAAGCCCGGGACGCATCGGCGGCGGCCACCAGCGCCTCCCAGAACCTGGCAACGCACAAGGTGACCGACGCCGGCACCGTCCTCGACGCACTCGAGTGCGTCGCCACCGACCTTGCCGCACGGCGCGACGCCCTCAACCAGCGGGCCGAGCAGGCTGCGGCCAGGGAAGAGGTACTGACCACAGCCATCACCGCGGCAGAGACGCAAGGAGAAGGCCGAGACGCCCTCGCCCAAGCCGCGATGCTCTTGAAGACCCTCGCGGAAACCGCCGAGGAACACCGCGGCGAACGCGACCGGCTGGCCTCCCTCACCACACAACTCGACGACGAACGCGACGCCATCACCACGGCCGAGGCGGAGCTGGCCGAACAAGCCGCACACACCGAAAAGATGGCAGAAGCAGCCCGCGCCGCCACCGAGACCAGCAAGCAGATCCGCACCTACGCCACCGCAGTTCGCACCGCGCTGGACACAGCCCTCTCGGCGGCCCGACGCGTCGCTGACACCGCACGCGCCCACGCCACCGCGGTCGGCCGTAGAGAATCCGCCCATAATGATCTCGGCCCGGTCGAGGCGAAGGCAGCTGCGGCCCACAAAGATCTCACCGCGGCCGAAGCCCACCTCGAGGCGCTGCGGCTGCAGAAGAAGGCCGCAGCGATCGCCGCCGAACTGCATACCGGTGACGACTGCCCCGTATGCCGCCAGCAGCTCCCGGCCGACTTCCACCCCGCACCGGCCGACGCAGACAAACTGACCGAGGCGAACACGCAACGAGAGCAGGCCAAGAGCACACACGACAAAGCCGTTGACCTGCGTGCCGCAGCCCGCGCCGCCGTGACAGCCGCCGATGAAGCAGTGCTCGAACGCGACCACCAGCACAAAAGCGCACAGCAGACAGCGCAGGAGACCACCGAGCAAGCGGTACGAGCCTTCCGAAGCCTTGCGGCCCTGACCACCAGAGCATGCACAGACTTCGACGCCGCATCAGCCTCAGCAAGTCTGACCACAGCCACCGCGACCCTGGCCGACCCCACCACCGACGGCACCGCACCACCAAACCAGCACCATCCCGAGCAAGACACAGCGGCGATCACCGACGCCATCGCCGCATGCGAACACGCGGCCACCGCACACGCCGAACATCTGCAGGCCGAAGAACACCGCCACACCGCTGGGATTGAAGCAGACCGCAAAACACACGTAGACCGCAAGAAAGCACACCAACGCGATAAAGCCGATGCATCTGCAGCTCATGAGCGGCACGCCCGGGCCACAGAAAGGACCGCCACCAACGTCCGTACACTTCCCCCGCGCATCCAAGCGATGCTGCCGCACGACCCGATCGACACCATCACCGAACAGACGGACGCCGCCACCACAGCCGTCATCGCCCTACAGACCGAACTCCAAGAACTGATCGGCCAAAGGGAAGCAGCCCGAGCAGCGAAGACCACGGTACTCACCGACCAGCGCATCCTTGACCACGACACCCGCACCTGCCTGGAACGCCCCCTCGACAAACTGCGTGACAACCTAGACTCGTGGGCCCAAGCTGCAGACCAGGCGAGCACCCAACTCGATGAGGCCAACCAACCACCACTGCCAGTAGCGCCCACCCAGCCGACGATCACCGAAGTCCGCCACTACGCCGCTGCCCTTTCGACAACGACCTCGGTACTCGGCGACAAGCTCACCGAGCGAGCCATCACGGCGACAGAACGGGCAGCCGCCGCCAAGCGGAGCCTCGACGAACGTGCCGCCGCACTCGCCGACACCGATGGCTTCGACGCCTCAGCCGACCTGACCACACCCAAATCACTTCACCCCCTCGTTGCCGCAGCAGCGCAGGCAACCAAAGAAGCCGAAGACCAGCGTTGCAAACAGCGAGAAGCACAGAACCAGATCAAGCTGGCCGCTGACCTGGACTTCGCCATCGCAGCAGGCGAAGCCCGCTATGAAGCCCTTGAGGTACTACGCCGCGAACTGGTCGACGCCAAATTCCTGGGCCACCTCACCACGCTGCGAACCCGTGCACTGCTCGGCGTTGCCAGCGACCTGCTCGGACAAATGTCCGACGGCCGATTCGGTTTCGCAGACGACTTTGACATCATCAGTCGCAGCTCCGGAGTCGCCCACCACCCGAATCGCCTGTCAGGCGGAGAGAAATTCATGGCATCCCTCGCCCTGGCTCTGGCACTTGCCGAACTGCACTCCCGCAGTGGATCAGCAGTCGGCTCCCTATTCCTCGATGAGGGCTTTGCAGCCCTTGACACCACCGCACTGGACTTGGCCCTCGAGGTACTGCGCACCCAGGCCAGCGGCGACCGCCTTGTAATGGTGATCAGCCACCTTCACGCCGTCGCCGAGGCTGTTGACGATGTGCTCTGGGTGGAGCGGACCAACACCGGATCATCCGCCCGCTGGCTCACACCAGCCGAACGTGACGAAATAGCACAGGCCGACCTGACCAGCGGACTACAATCCCTGGTGCGATAGCAGCCTCAAATCGAGCTATCCCATCCCAACAGGGCCACCCCAACCACTGCGTGAGGGAGTGTCCTTCACACCGGACGGACTGGCCATGCACAACGTGCGAACACACCCCGCCCCCTTCAAAGAGGCGATTCTCAAGAAAGCCCGAACCACGCGATGCCACCAGTCGGTACCGCCCCATGCCATGCGGGAGCATGAGAGATGCCCGTTGCTGTCATGAGCCGAGGTTGTCCATGATGCCCCCTGCCTCCGAGCCCGCAGCCACACCCCCGGTCTCCGCTCCCGCTGTCCCTCGCCGCACGCTGCGCCCCGATCAACAACACGCGATCAACAACGCCGTCCGGCACCTGAAGAATCCAGGCTCGCGGGGGCACATCGTCTCCGCGTGCGGGACCGGCAAGACCCTGACCGCGCTACGCACCGCCGAGGCCCTGAACGCCACACATCTCCTCATCGCCGTGCCGTCTTTGGACCTACTCGGACAGTGGGCAGCTGCGGCCCGCGCCGACGGCCGCCGCGAGCCGTTGATGGCGGTCTCCTCCGTCGACGCCGGCAAGCACCCGCTGCTCGCCGCTGCGGGAGCGGTGTCCACGGGTTCGCCGGAGTACCTGGCGTACTGGCTTGCTCAGCGCACCAAGCGGCGTGAGCGGGCGACCGTGTTCGTCACGCTCGATTCCCTCCCCAGGATCGAGGAGACTCAGCACACGATCTTCCCGGTCCCCCTCTTCGACCTCCTGGTCGTGGACGAGGCCCACCGCACCGCGGGCAGCTGGGACAAACAGTGGACGGTGATCCACGACCAGACCCGGATCCTGGCCGACCGCCGCCTGTACCTGACCGCGACCCCCTACGAATGGGAAGCCCCCCGACTGACCGAAGCCCCCGACACGCGCCCGCAGCCCAAGCGCACCGCAGCCACCGCCCCCGCGTGGGAGGCCCCGTCCCTGATCGCCTCCATGGACGACGTCAAGGTCTTCGGCAAGCGCCTGCACACCTACTCCCACGCGGATGCAATCGACGACGGCGTCCTGGCCGACTACCAGCTCCTGATTCCCACGATCACCGACACCGACCTGCGCAGCGCCCTCACCGACACCGACCTCCACACCGCCTTCAACCCCACGACCCGGCGGACAAGCGCACTACACCTGGCCGTCCTCAAAGCCATGCGCGAGCACGACCTCCACCACGTGATCGTCTACTTCCAGCAGATCGCGGACGCCGCCGACTTCGCCCGCCAGTTCCCCCACACCCTGCGCACCCTCCCCGACAACCAACGCCCCACCTGGGCCGCAGACCTCAGCGTGCAGTCGATCAACGGCACCCACACCCCCGACCAACGCCACAAGATCCAGGACCGCTTCATCACCGCCCACCGCGGCATCCTGACCAACGCCCAAGTCCTGGGCGAAGGCGTAGATCTGCCGGCCGTGGACGGCATCGTTTTCGCGGACCGCACCGCGAGCGTGCGCCGCATCGTCCAAGCCCTCGGCCGCGCCCTGCGCAAGCCCCCCACCCTCGACCACAAAACAGCCAGCCTGGTCATCCCCGCCTACATCCCACCCGACGCCGAACCCACCGACCTCCTGGGCACCCCCTACGAGGCCCTCTGGCTCATCACCGCAGCCCTACGCCGTCACGACCAGTCCATCGCCGCCCGCGCCCCCCGCAAAAACGCCAAACACCGCCTCGACCGCGACACCCACCGACTGATCACACGCCGCTTCCGCTTCGACTTCACCCTCGACCCACACCACATCGCCCGCGCAATGGACCTCATCGCCTGGCCCGCCACCGGAGCCACCCTCTCCGAACCCCGCCGCGCCGGCCTGGCAGCCGCCATCCGATACCACACCGAACACGGCCACCTGCGCGTACCCACCAACTACGAAGACGCCTACGGCTACCACCTCGGCACCTTCATCACCGGCCAGCGCACCGCCCACCACCAAGGCACCCTCGACCCCGACTGGATCACCGAACTCGAAGACCTCGACATGATCTGGGACGACAACGAAGCAGCCTGGCAAGCCAACATGGCCACCCTCGAAACCTTCCACACCCAACACGGCCACCTCG